>NZ_CABPSA010000026.1 GCF_902459615.1 Pandoraea commovens | reverse complement strand
TCGGAAATGGCAAAGGAAAAATTCGAGCGGACTAAGCCGCACGTGAACGTCGGTACCATTGGCCACGTTGACCATGGCAAGACCACCCTGACGGCTGCTATTGCAACGGTTCTGTCGGCCAAGTTCGGCGGCGAAGCCAAGAAGTACGACGAAATCGACGCGGCGCCGGAAGAAAAGGCACGTGGTATCACGATCAACACGGCACACATCGAGTACGAAACGGCTACGCGCCACTACGCACACGTTGACTGCCCGGGCCACGCCGACTACGTCAAGAACATGATTACCGGTGCTGCCCAGATGGACGGCGCAATTCTGGTTTGCTCGGCAGCTGACGGCCCGATGCCGCAAACGCGTGAGCACATCCTGCTCGCCCGTCAGGTCGGTGTGCCGTACATCATCGTGTTCCTGAACAAGTGCGACATGGTCGACGACGCCGAGCTGCTCGAGCTGGTCGAAATGGAAGTGCGCGAGCTTCTCTCGAAGTACGACTTCCCGGGCGACGATACCCCGATCATCAAGGGTTCGGCCAAGCTGGCGCTGGAAGGCGACAAGGGCGAACTGGGCGAAGTCGCGATCATGAACCTGGCCGACGCGCTGGATTCGTACAT
>NZ_CABPSA010000025.1 GCF_902459615.1 Pandoraea commovens | reverse complement strand
GATCTAAGGTTTTTGGTGGAGGATGACGGGATCGAACCGACGACCCCCTGCTTGCAAAGCAGGTGCTCTCCCAGCTGAGCTAATCCCCCAATCAAGCCGACTTACCACCACTTGAGTCTATCGAACAGTGGTTAAAAAGCTTGGTGGGTCTAGATGGACTCGAACCATCGACCCCCGCCTTATCAAGACGGTGCTCTAACCAACTGAGCTATAGACCCGACTTAGATCTACGCAGTCAACAACCGATAAGCGTGAACACTCAACTTCCAGTGCATGCTCTAGAAAGGAGGTGATCCAGCCGCAGGTTCCCCTACGGCTACCTTGTTACGACTTCACCCCAGTCATGAATCCTGCCGTGGTAAGCGCCCTCCTTACGGTTAGGCTACCTACTTCTGGCAAAACCCACTCCCATGGTGTGACGGGCGGTGTGTACAAGACCCGGGAACGTATTCACCGCGACATGCTGATCCGCGATTACTAGCGATTCCAGCTTCACGCAGTCGAGTTGCAGACTGCGATCCGGACTACGATCGGTTTTCTGGGGTTAGCTCCACCTCGCGGTTTGGCAGCCCTCTGTACCGACCATTGTATGACGTGTGAAGCCCTACCCATAAGGGCCATGAGGACTTGACGTCATCCCCACCTTCCTCCGGTTTGTCACCGGCAGTCTCCTTAGAGTGCTCTTGCGTAGCAACTAAGGACAAGGGTTGCGCTCGTTGCGGGACTTAACCCAACATCTCACGACACGAGCTGACGACAGCCATGCAGCACCTGTGTTACGGTTCTCTTTCGAGCACATCC
>NZ_CABPSA010000024.1 GCF_902459615.1 Pandoraea commovens | reverse complement strand
TGTAGCAAGGGGTTTTTAAGGGGAGCCTGACGATTACCTACTTTCACACGGGTATCCGCACTATCATCGGCGTGGAGTCGTTTCACGGTCCTGTTCGGGATGGGAAGGGGTGGTTCCAACTCGCTATGGTCATCAGGCTTAACTTGTATGTTCTGCTGACCTGAGGTCAACAAAACCAATTCGGAAGAAGCGTAGTACAACAACTATTGTGGGTTGTGAGTTGTATCGGCACATTGCGATACTCACACCAGGAAAAACACACTGGTTATAGGATCAAGCCTTACGGGCAATTAGTATCAGTTAGCTTAACGCATTACTGCGCTTCCACACCTGACCTATCAACGTCCTGGTCTTGAACGACCCTTCAAAGGAATCGAGTTCCTAGGGAAGTCTCATCTTAAGGCGAGTTTCCCGCTTAGATGCTTTCAGCGGTTATCTCTTCCGAACATAGCTACCCGGCGATGCCACTGGCGTGACAACCGGTACACCAGAGGTTCGTCCACTCCGGTCCTCTCGTACTAGGAGCAGCCCCCTTCAAACTTCCAACGCCCACGGCAGATAGGGACCAAACTGTCTCACGACGTTTTAAACCCAGCTCACGTACCTCTTTAAATGGCGAACAGCCATACCCTTGGGACCGGCTACAGCCCCAGGATGAGATGAGCCGACATCGAGGTGCCAAACACCGCCGTCGATATGAACTCTTGGGCGGTATCAGCCTGTTATCCCCAGAGTACCTTTTATCCGTTGAGCGATGGCCCTTCCATACAGAACCACCGGATCACTATGACCTGCTTTCGCACCTGCTCGACTTGTCAGTCTCGCAGTTAAGCACGCTTTTGCCATTGCACTATCAGCACGATTTCCGACCGTACCTAGCGTACCTTCGTACTCCTCCGTTACACTTTGGGAGGAGACCGCCCCAGTCAAACTGCCTACCATGCACTGTCCCCGATCCGGATTACGGACCTAGGTTAGAACCTCAAACAAGCCAGGGTGGTATTTCAAGGACGGCTCCACAGAAACTAGCGTT
>NZ_CABPSA010000023.1 GCF_902459615.1 Pandoraea commovens | reverse complement strand
TGACGTGTCCCCGGTAACTGGACAGTTTAAAACTGGAGAGGGATTGCCTCTTTGGGTTTTACTGACCATTTTTGGACGAACTCTCTCGGGGTCAGATGGCCGAGTGAGCCGTGTGGACGATGATGGTTGTAGTCATGCTGCCAGGCTGTCATTTTCTCTCGGAGGTCGTATAGCGTGACGAATTCATGCACGTTCAGGAATTCATCACGCAACCGACCATTGAAAGATTCGATCAATCCATTATCGGTCGGCTTGCCGGGGCGCGTGTAGTCGAGTTTCACGCCGCGTCGGTATGCCCAATCGTCTAAAGCGCGAGAAGTGAACTCTGTGCCGTTGTCCACGGTGATGGATTCGGGCCATCCGCGAAGGACCGCAGAACGATCCAGCGCCTGACCCACCGCACGGCCGGTCTGTCGGAAGTTGGCCTCCAGACAAACACTCTCGCGACTCCATTGATCGATGACAGTCAGAATGCGAAAGCGGCGTCCATCAAGCATCTGGTCATGAACGAAATCCATGCTCCAGTGCTGATTCGGTCCGGTGGGCGCCGGTGGCTTGCCTCGCAGCAGCGCGATGCGCTTGCGGCGCTTGACCTTCATCCGCAATTGCAGGCCCTCTAGGCTGTAAAGCCTGTAGACGCGCTTTTTACCCACGTCCCAGCCCTCGCGACGCAACATCACCAGCACCCGCCGATAGCCAAACCGCGGACGACTTAAGGCGATGTCCCGGATACGTTGGCGCAGCGCACTTTGATCGCGTGCACGACTCTTCGCGTACCAAGTCGAGCGCTGCAGCAACGCCAACGCGCAGGAACGCTGCACGCTTATGTGGAAACGCTCTTGCATCCAAGCCGCCAGCTCGCGCCGTTTGGCGGCCTTCAGACTTTTTTTCGCACCACCTCTTGCAGGATCTGTTTATCCAGCGTCAGGTCGGCGACGATACGTCGCAAGCGCGCGTTTTCGTCTTCGAGTTGCTTGAGCTTGCGCATCTCGCTAACGCCGAAATCGGCGTACTTCTTCTTCCATGTGTAGAACGTTGCCTCCGACACACCGATCTGCCGACACACGTCGACCACCGGTGTGCCGCTCTCGGCCAATCGCAGCGCATAGGCGATCTGCTCTTCACTAAATCTCGAGCGTTTCATGGCGACTCCTCGCCCCATTCGGGGCGCTGAGAAGCAACTTTACCTCTAGTTTTGACCTGTTCGGATATTCCGGGGACACGTCA
>NZ_CABPSA010000022.1 GCF_902459615.1 Pandoraea commovens | reverse complement strand
TGTCAAGTCCTGAAATAGGTTGACAGTTATTTCAGGTTAAAACGCCCGATGCACCGCATCGGGCGTTTTGTATTTCAGGGCAGTATGTGGCCGCTCGTGGTTGTAGATGTGCACGGATTGCTCGACCATCTTGGCAGCCTGCTCAAGATCAACAGGACGCTGCAAGAGGAACTCGTCTTTAAGGATGCCGTTGACCCGTTCGGCCAGCGCGTTCTGATAACAGTCGTAGCCGTCAGTCATCGAGCAGCGCAAGCCGTGGCGTCGGTGGATCTCCTGATAGTAGGTCGAGCAGTATTGGATGCCCCGATCAGAATGATGTATCAGTGGTTGGCGACTTCGGCGTTTGCGCAGCGCTTTTTGGAGCGCCTGACTGACCTGTTCAGTTTGCAGGCTATCGTGAACGTGATGACCGACAATCTTGCGTGAAAACGCGTCCGTGATGAGACTCAAATAGACAAACGGACCGGCCGTCGGTAAGTACGTGATGTCGGCCACCCATACCTGTTCGGGGCCAGTTGGCACGACCTGCTGCGGCCCCGGCTTAAGCAGATTCGGATGGCGCCGGAAGCGATGATGACTTTGCGTTGTCTTGTGGTACGCCCGGTGGGCCACTACGAGCAGACGCGCGCGGCGCAGCATCTCGAACATTCGGTCCCGCCCCAGCTTGATGCCTCGCTCGACCAGCGTTGGTCCGAGTAGATAGTGCAATTTTCGGGTCCCGATTCGGGGCTGACGCAACCGGACATCGCGCACCAGCGCTGTCACGGCCTCGGCCTGTGAGCAGCGACGCACCTCACTTTGGATGCGCTTGTAATATGCCTGGCGGCTGATACCCATGTGTCGGCAGGCTCGCTCAACGCTTAGCTTTTCGATCCGCTTTTGCGCAACGACCTGCCCGAAGGCTTTTTTACGGTGATTCCGTAGTCCTTGCGCATCACGTCGAGCACCGCCTCGAATAGCGCAGCCTTTTCCTGCGCTTCTCGCAATTGCGTCTCCAACTCCTTGATGCGCTGCTCCGGCGTGAGCGGCTTTGAATCTTGTTTTGACATGGTGGAACCCGATTGAGCACGCCCGGATGGATCGGCCCAATCCTGCAAGCCGTGCTTGCGTAACCATACCAGTACTGTCGAGCGACCCTGAATTCCGTATCGCCGCTGCGCCTCCCTGTAGGTCAGCTCGCCCTTTTCGACTTGCTCCACCACCGATAGCTTAAAAGCCAGGCTGTAGTCCCGCTGCGTCCGCTTAAACCCTTGCTCCATTTGCCACTCCTTCAATGCATCGAAAAAGTGACAACCTATTTCAGGACGGGTCAC
>NZ_CABPSA010000021.1 GCF_902459615.1 Pandoraea commovens | reverse complement strand
GAAAGCCCGGTGGTTAGTGGTTTTGGAGCTTGTGAGTCGCTACGGCGACGAACGAAGAAAGCGAAAAAAACTGTTGACGACGACGAGAAGCTGCGACATAATCTCACTTCTCTGCTGCTGATGCAGCGACGCAGAAAACGAAGCGACGGCGCGGTAATTAAGCGACGAAGTTAAGTCAGATGCGATTGATCTTTAAAAATTAAACAACCGATAAGTGTGGGCACTCGATGAATAGTGCGTCTGCTTCGGCAGATAAGCTTTAAATTTATTGAGGCTCACATAGTAATAGGTAAGTTAAGTAATTAACTTGTCAGCATACTTTGAGAGCGACCGGTTCTAGTGATTTATCACGAAAAACCGAAAACAGTAACAGGTTTAAACTGAAGAGTTTGATCCTGGCTCAGATTGAACGCTGGCGGCATGCCTTACACATGCAAGTCGAACGGCAGCACGGGTGCTTGCACCTGGTGGCGAGTGGCGAACGGGTGAGTAATATATCGGAACGTACCTTGTAGTGGGGGATAGCTCGGCGAAAGCCGGATTAATACCGCATACGCTCTGAGGAGGAAAGCGGGGGACCTTCGGGCCTCGCGCTACAAGAGCGGCCGATATCAGATTAGCTAGTTGGTGGGGTAAAAGCTTACCAAGGCGACGATCTGTAGCTGGTCTGAGAGGACGACCAGCCACACTGGGACTGAGACACGGCCCAGACTCCTACGGGAGGCAGCAGTGGGGAATTTTGGACAATGGGCGAAAGCCTGATCCAGCAATGCCGCGTGTGTGAAGAAGGCCTTCGGGTTGTAAAGCACTTTTGTCCGGAAAGAAATCCTCTGGGTTAATACCTCGGGGGGATGACGGTACCGGAAGAATAAGCACCGGCTAACTACGTGCCAGCAGCCGCGGTAATACGTAGGGTGCAAGCGTTAATCGGAATTACTGGGCGTAAAGCGTGCGCAGGCGGTTTTGTAAGACGGATGTGAAATCCCCGGGCTCAACCTGGGAACTGCATTCGTGACTGCAAGGCTAGAGTATGGCAGAGGGGGGTAGAATTCCACGTGTAGCAGTGAAATGCGTAGAGATGTGGAGGAATACCGATGGCGAAGGCAGCCCCCTGGGCCAATACTGACGCTCATGCACGAAAGCGTGGGGAGCAAACAGGATTAGATACCCTGGTAGTCCACGCCCTAAACGATGTCAACTAGTTGTTGGGGATTCATTTCCTTAGTAACGTAGCTAACGCGTGAAGTTGACCGCCTGGGGAGTACGGTCGCAAGATTAAAACTCAAAGGAATTGACGGGGACCCGCACAAGCGGTGGATGATGTGGATTAATTCGATGCAACGCGAAAAACCTTACCTACCCTTGACATGTACGGAAGTC
>NZ_CABPSA010000020.1 GCF_902459615.1 Pandoraea commovens | reverse complement strand
CCCGTGTGAAAGTAGGTAATCGTCAGGCTCCCCTTAAAAACCCCTTGCTACAAACGTAGCAAGGGGTTTTTGCTTTGCGTTGACGCTTTGTGCCCTCCTTCAATCCATCCACGGATGCGCCGAGCGATCAACGGATTTGCGAGCCCTGGCGCGACGTCGCCCTTCGGCGAAGCATGCGGGGTTCATTGACGTGATTCAAACAACTCATCCCGTCTTAGGCCAACACCAGTCCTGCTCTCATTCCTGTCGAATCGCGCCAGGACGGACTCTGCCGATAGCCTTATCCGTCCGCCTTTCTGCCCCTTTCACCGCGGGAAATGACTGTTCGTGATGAGTGCTTGAAGAGCGGAAAGGAAGGCGCTCAGTTCGTATAAGACGACTCTGAAAGTGCATGGCTGAGTTGGCAATTCGACATATTTGCGGTTTATGCTGTCATCCGTTTCGAACAGCAATATGAGCGTTTCGCATTCTCGACGCGATGCTCACGTAGACCATAGAAAAATGAACCAGACGTGCATCCCGGGGTTGCGTCTTCCTCCCGTTATCGTCGTGTCATTAGTCGACAGCCATGAGCGTCGCGCTCATATCACTGCGCAACTGACCAAAGCGGGCGTCCCGTTCAGATTCTTCGATGCGCAGCGCATTGACCAATATCCGGCGACGTACGACGAAGCGACTCGCCTCAAAATGTATTCCAGCCACCTGACGCTCGGGGAAGTGGGCTGCTATGACAGTCACTATCGAATCTGGGAAGCGCTGGCGCGCTCCAATGACGATATCTGGTGTGTCCTGGAGGATGACATCGAGCTGACGCATGACTTCTCTGGGCGCCTTGCCGCGGCGCTGGATGTCTCGATCCGCTGGGGCATCATGCGTTTAAAGAGTGGTGGAGATTCCGGGCGTTGGAAGGTGGGTGAGCTCCCGGATGGCGGCATCCTCCATGACCACCGCAAGCAGCCTGGCGGCACACAAGGCTACCTTATCCGTCGCGACGCCGCGTTGGCCCTATTGGACTACGCTAAACGGATGATCCATCCGGTCGACGACATGCTGAACCGCAATTGGGAGCACGGCGTCCGCATGATTTCGATGTCGCCAGACATTGTGGTGGACGTGGGCAACGATCTCGGTACCACGATCACCGGCCGCCGAAAGGCAGAACGAAGCCTCGCACAAAAGCTGCGGCGAGAATTTCACATGGGAAGAGACTGCCTGAACAGCCACATGGACGTTTTGCGCAGACGACTGTTGGCGGGCGCTCGCTAACCGCCTGCTGTCGATTATCCGAAAATCAAGATAATCCAACAAATCAAAGAGTTGCCGCGTTCTCGTGAATTTTTCTGGGCCGCAGGCATAGAAACTGCATATTTAATGCGTGGAAGGTGTTGACAAGGCAGGGGGACATCTCCATAATTGCAAATTCTCTGCGGAGGGGTGCCCGAGTGGCTAAAGGGGGCAGACTGTAAATCTGTTGGCTTACGCCTACGTTGGTTCGAATCCAACCTCCTCCACCAGAATGCGGAAGTGATGAGCGCCGGAAACATAAGTTCTCCGGCGCTTGTTACCAAGTGGCGAGAGTCGAAATCCAAGCGGGTGTAGCTCAATGGTAGAGCAGAAGCCTTCCAAGCTTATGACGAGGGTTCGATTCCCTTCACCCGCTCCAGGTGACACGCAGAAGCAGTAGTACAGGATTCGCCCATGTGGCTCAGTGGTAGAGCACTCCCTTGGTAAGGGAGAGGTCGGCAGTTCGATCCTGCCCATGGGCACCAAAAGATAGTGAAGCGCGGCAATCAACATGCCGAGCAACCTCGGCAATAGATAACCCGTTAGGAGTCGGAAATGGCAAAGGAAAAATTCGAGCGGACTAAGCCGCACGTGAACGTCGGTACCATTGGCCACGTTGACCATGG
>NZ_CABPSA010000019.1 GCF_902459615.1 Pandoraea commovens | reverse complement strand
CTGCTTCAAAGCCTCCCACCTATCCTACACAGACCGGTTCAAAGTCCAATGCAAAGCTACAGTAAAGGTTCATGGGGTCTTTCCGTCTAGCCGCGGGTAGATTGCATCATCACAAACACTTCAACTTCGCTGAGTCTCGGGAGGAGACAGTGTGGCCATCGTTACGCCATTCGTGCAGGTCGGAACTTACCCGACAAGGAATTTCGCTACCTTAGGACCGTTATAGTTACGGCCGCCGTTTACCGGGACTTCAATCAAGAGCTTGCACCCCATCATTTAATCTTCCGGCACCGGGCAGGCGTCACACCCTATACGTCCACTTTCGTGTTTGCAGAGTGCTGTGTTTTTATTAAACAGTCGCAGCCACCAGTTTATTGCAACCCCTTCACCCTTCTGGCGCAGGCCAGTTAAGCTACAAGGGCGTACCTTATCCCGAAGTTACGGTACCAATTTGCCGAGTTCCTTCTCCCGAGTTCTCTCAAGCGCCTTAGAATACTCATCTCGCCCACCTGTGTCGGTTTGCGGTACGGTCTCGTATGACTGAAGCTTAGAGGCTTTTCTTGGAACCACTTCCAATTGCTTCGTGAACAAGTTCACTCGCCCCACAGCCTTGAATTACGCGCCCGGATTTGCCTAAGCGCCTTCTCCACTGCAGGGACCGGGACTTCCAACACCCGGACAACCTTCCGCGATCCGTCCCCCCATCGCATCATACGACGGTGCAGGAATATTAACCTGCTTCCCATCAGCTACGCATCTCTGCCTCGCCTTAGGGGCCGACTCACCCTACGCCGATGAACGTTGCGTAGGAAACCTTGGGCTTACGGCGAGGGGGCCTTTCACCCCCTTTATCGCTACTCATGTCAGCATTCGCACTTCTGATACCTCCAGCATCCTTTACAAGACACCTTCACAGGCTTACAGAACGCTCTCCTACCATGCGAGCAAGCTCGCATCCGCAGCTTCGGTATATTGCTTAGCCCCGTTACATCTTCCGCGCAGGACGACTCGATCAGTGAGCTATTACGCTTTCTTTAAAGGGTGGCTGCTTCTAAGCCAACCTCCTGACTGTTTTAGCCTTCCCACTTCGTTTCCCACTTAGCAATATTTAGGGACCTTAGCTGGCGGTCTGGGTTGTTTCCCTCTTGACACCGGACGTTAGCACCCGATGTCTGTCTCCCGTGATTGCACTCTTCGGTATTCGGAGTTTGCTATGGCGAGGTAATCCGCAATGGACCCCTCAACCATGACAGTGCTCTACCCCCGAAGGTGATACACGAGGCACTACCTAAATAGTTTTCGGAGAGAACCAGCTATTTCCAAGTTTGTTTAGCCTTTCACCCCTATCCACAGCTCATCCCCTAACTTTTCAACGTTAGTGGGTTCGGTCCTCCAGTACGTGTTACCGCACCTTCAACCTGGCCATGGATAGATCACTTGGTTTCGGGTCTACACCCAGCGACTGAACGCCCTATTCGGACTCGCTTTCGCTACGCCTTCCCTATTCGGTTAAGCTCGCCACTGAATGTAAGTCGCTGACCCATTATACAAAAGGTACGCCGTCACCCCTTACGAGGCTCCGACTGTTTGTATGCATGCGGTTTCAGGATCTATTTCACTCCCCTCCCGGGGTTCTTTTCGCCTTTCCCTCACGGTACTGGTTCACTATCGGTCGATTACGAGTATTTAGCCTTGGAGGATGGTCCCCCCATCTTCAGACAGGATTTCACGTGTCCCGCCCTACTTTTCTCAAGCTTAGTTCCACACCAGGGTTTTCTCATACGGGGCTATCACCCACTATGGCCGGACTTTCCATTCCGTTTTGATAACACCGGTGCTAAATCTTGAAGGCTGGTCCCATTTCGCTCGCCACTACTTTGGGAATCTCGGTTGATTTCTTTTCCTGCAGCTACTTAGATGTTTCAGTTCGCCGCGTTCGCTTCGCTAGACCTATGTATTCAGTCTAGGATGACCTAAAAGGCCGGGTTTCCCCATTCGGACATTTGTGGATCAATGCTTATTTGCCAGCTCCCCACAACTTTTCGCAGGCTATCGCGTCCTTCATCGCCTGTAATCGCCAAGGCATCCACCACATGCACTTATTCGCTTGACCCTATAACGAGTG
>NZ_CABPSA010000018.1 GCF_902459615.1 Pandoraea commovens | reverse complement strand
GTCCAAAAATGGTCAGTAAAACCCAAAGAGGCAATCCCTCTCCAGTTTTAAACTGTCCAGTTACCGGGGACACGTCAGCAAAAACCCCCCAAGGGTTGGATTTATGTCCAACTCTTGGGGGTCAGTTCACGAGGCGCCGTTTTCGTTTGAGGGGGACGGGGACGTGTCAGACGTTCGCGGTGTCGATCACTCGCCTTTGCGCTTCGTTCCTTTGTCTGCCTTGTCAGGCTTGTCCGCCTTCTCTGCCTTTGCCGCCTTCTCCAGCTTGCGCGCGGCCTTTTCGACCTTACCGAACTTATCCAGCTTCTCGGCTTTCGCGGCCTTCAGTGCGTCCTCGGCCTTGTCGGCCGTTTTCATCTTGCTGCGCTTCTTGTCGGCGAAGGCAAGCGGGTCGCGAATCTGCGGGCAGTCGATCTGAATCAGCTCGCGCCCGGCGGGCGAGTCGGCGAGTTTCACCGCAGTGAGCTTGCCGCCCCAGACGCAGCCTGTGTCCAGACCGAGGATGTTGTCGCGCATCACCAGCCCGAGCGCCGACCAATGCCCGAAGACCATCGTGACGCCTGCTGTGCGACGGCCCGGGGCGTCGAACCACGGCTTGAGCGTTTCGGTCGAGGCATCGGCACCTTCCTTGATCTTGAAGTCGATCCGTCCGTCAGCGGAGCAAAAGCGCATGCGCGTGAGCGCGTTGATCGTGAGACGCCGGCGGTCTTCGTCGCTCAGGTCCGGCTGCCACTGGTCGGGCTGATTGCCGAACATGCGCGAGAGGAATGTCTTCCAGTCGTCGCCGCGCAGTTGCGTCTCGACATCGCGCGCGAGCGAGACGACCTGCTCGGCGTCCCACTGCGGCAGCACACCGGCGTGCACCATCAGATGCCCGTGGGCGAGGTGTGCCAGCGGCTGACGGCGTACCCAGTCGATGAGTGCGTCGCGCTCGGGCGCGTTGAGAATGTCGTCGAGGGTGTCGCTGCCATGCGCCTGACGCACGCCAGCCGCCACGGCCAGCAAATGCAGATCGTGATTGCCGAGCACGGCGGTGACACGGTCACCCAATGCAATGACCTGACGCAGCGTATCGAGCGAGCGCGGGCCGCGATTGATCAGATCGCCGGCAAGCCAGAGATCTGCGTCCTGGGGGAGGCGCTCGAGCAGTTGTTCAAACGACGTTTGGCAACCCTGGAGGTCGCCGATGGCATAGATGTCACGCATCGCAATGGTGGCGCTGTCTTGTCTTGTTATCCCGATCAGGGGGCTTCCGTGTGCCGCGGCCGAGCACCTTATCCGGTGCGTCGCCCCCCGTGGTCATTCATTTCTTGTAGATCAGCCAGCGCGGCACTTTGAAGCGGACGATGCTCAGGTACAGCCACACATACGTCACCATGAAGGCGACGCAGCACAGTGCGAGCACCACGCTATGCCGCCAGAAGACCGTCGCCGGGATCACTGCCAGCAAGCATAGCAGCCAAAGGTAAGGAGAGGTCAAGGAATTGCGCTGCGTGAGCGCACTCGCAGTGCGTGCCCCGGCCGCCCAGCGCATCATGCGTTTATAGACCAGCATATGCAGATGGACGCCGTCGGGGATGCCGGGCGACATGCCGCGAACGAAGCGCTTGCGATAGATCGAGAAGCACACCTCGAAAGCCGGGTAGATCACCATCAGCGCGGGATACCACGGCGAGACCTGCGGGTTGCGCATGACCAGCAGCACGGCGATCTCGGCCAGCATGAAGCCAAGGAAATAGGCGCCGCCATCTCCCAGAAAAATCAGTCCACCGGGGAAGTTGAAGATGAAGAAACCGAGGATGGCGCCCACCATGATCATCGACGTGGTGAGCACGATGGGGTCCTGCACCTGGAACCCGACATAGCCGAGCGACGCGAACATGATCATCGCGACCATGGCGGCGAGTCCGTTGAAGCCGTCGATGATGTTCACGGCATTGGCCATGCCCGCCACGCACAGCACCGTGAGTGGCACCGACACGGCGGCCACGATCAGGGTGCGGTCGACCACGCCGATGTCGAGGCGGGTGATGTGAATGTCGAGCACGAGCCACGCGAGCAGAGCGGCGAACATCGTGCAAACGAGACGCACCGTCGGCGAGACCTTCTTGGTCAGATCTTCGATGAAGCCGGACAGGAACGCAGGCAGGCCACAGGCGACGAGCAGCAGAATGTCGCGCGACACCTTGGGGTACGAAAAGCCGAGTGCCGTGGCCGCGACGATCAGACCGGCGAGGATGCCGACACCACCGATGCGCGGCACCGGGCGCACGTGAAACTTCTGCACGCCGGCGACATCGCTATCACCAGAGAAGCGGGCGTGAACGTGCGCGTAGCGGACGATCAGCAGCGTCGCGACAAACGACACGACGAGGGCGATGGCAAGACTCAGCATGATGCGGGAAGGGATCCGAGAATCCGAAAATACTCTGCAATGACGACATGTTCGTCGAATTCGCGCGCTACTTTAGCACGCCCGGCGTCGCCCATTTGCGCAAGCGCGGCCGAGGATGTCCCGGCCACCGCGCGCAGACAGGCGGTCAACGCGGCGGCGTCGCGCGCAGGCACGAGATGCCCGGTGACGCCGTTGTCGATCACATCGCGGCAGCCCGGCACGTCGCTTGCGATGAGCGGCCTGCCCATCGCACTGGCTTCGAGCAACGTGCGCGAGAGGCCTTCGCGGTACGACGGCAGCACCACACAATGGGCGTTGGCAATGAGCGGTCGCACGTCGCTGGTCGTGCCGAGGTACTCGACGATGCCTTCGCGTTGCCAGGCCTCGACTTCGCTGCGTGAGATGGCCGTGGGGTTCTCGACGTCTGCCGCACCCAGTATCTGGAATGTGACGTGTGGCATTTGCGCACGCAACGTTCTCGCGGCTTCCACGTACTCCAGCACGCCTTTGTCGCGCAGCAGTCGCGCGATGAGCAGGAACCGCATCGGCGAAGGGGCCTGATCGGGCGAAGTGTCAGATGCTGGCCACGGGGCCTTGGCGAAGTGCGCGAGGTCGACGCCCTCACCCGGCAGCAGACGCGTCTTGGCGAGCGCCACGAGTCCGCCGTCCACGAAGGCACGATGGTCTTCGACGTTGAGAAACCAGTTCTCGAGCGTGTGACGGAACGCCACGCGGTAGAGCTGACGCGCGAGTCGCGTCGTCAACGATTCGCGAATGAAGACATAGCCGAGACCGGTCGTCATCGACACCGCAGGGATGCGGGCGAAATGTGCGGCGATGGAACCGTAGATGTTTGGCTTGATGGTGTAGTGAAAGACGACGGCGGGCCGCACCTTCCGGTACAGCCGATAGAGCCGCCACATCAACCCGAGGTCCTGCACCGGGTTCTGGCCTTTGGCCGCCATCGGCACACAGTGGACGACGCAACCCATTTCGGCGAGCCGCGCGGCAAATTCGTCGTCGGGCGCGGCGACGTGCACCGGGTGGCCCGCGGCGAGCAACGCGGCAATGGGGCCACGCCGGAAGTTGTAGATCGACCAGAAGGTGTTGGAGCAGAGCAGGACCGGAGATGCCATTGACGTTGCCATGACGAAATCAGTAGCCCGCGCGCCGCGTGGCGCGCAGGTGCGAATAAGTGTCGAGCCATCGCGTCACGATGGCGTCGAGCGAGAAATGCGTGACGATGCGTTCGCGGTTAGCCGCGCCGAGGGCCTGACGTGCTTCGGCGCTGGCACGCAGTTGGCGAAGCAGGGCGTCGCCGAGGGCTTGCGCATCGCCGACGGGCACCAGCGTGTTGTGTGCGCCACCGTGTTGCGCGTCGCCCAACAGTTCGCGAACCCCGCCGCAGTCCGTCGACACGACGGGCAGACCGCTCGCCATTGCTTCACCGACCACGAGCGGCAACCCCTCCCACGCGGACGACATGACATACACGTCGGCAGCCTGCATCCATTGCGCGATGTCGTTGCGACGGCCGAGCAACGTCACGGCGTGTGCGAGGCCGCGGGCGTCCACGTGCGCCTGTACAGAAGCGCGCAACGGGCCTTCGCCCGCGATGAACAGTCGCGCTTCCGGCATGGCGTTCGCGACGTACGCGAAGGCGTCGATCAGCGTCGGATAGTCCTTCGCTTCGACCATCCGCCCGGCCGCGAAAACGATGGGGGCGCCAGCATTCGGTAATACGTCGGACGCGTTGCGCCACGCGGCGCGTGCCTGTGCGTCCGGATGGTAGCGCCCGGTGTCGATGCCATTGGGCATGCTGACGATGCGCGCGGCGGGCGCGGCCCGTTGTGCGACGAATGCGGCGACAGCGTCGTCGCTCACGTTGGTCGTCAGATCCGTCCATCGATCGGTCAATCGATACGCGAGCATGCGCGCGCGGCCGCCTTCGTTGCGGCTGTGGGCGCTCGTCACCAGCACCGGCACGGGCGCAAACCAGCGCGCGACACG
This sequence comes from Pandoraea commovens, assembly GCF_902459615.1. GTDB lineage: Bacteria > Pseudomonadota > Gammaproteobacteria > Burkholderiales > Burkholderiaceae > Pandoraea > Pandoraea commovens. The sequence goes on along the minus strand of NZ_CABPSA010000018.1, from coordinate 21,348 downwards.
CGCCACGAGGTTGGCGTGGACCATATGGGCGTGCACGACATCCGGCTGCCAAGTCCTCAGATACGCCGCAAACCGGACCAATGCCCCGATCAGCGACCCCGGCGATTTGCCTGCCTTCAGTTCGACGAGCGTGAACTGCGGCGACATCGGCAGCGCGATGGCGCACGGGCCGGTCAGCGAGACGAGCGTGACGTCGTGGCCACGCGCGAGAAACCCCCGCGCGAGATCGGCCACTTGCGTTTCCGCGCCGCCGAGTTGCAGCCCCGTGACGAACAAAACGATCTTCATCGCGTGGCCTCCGTGGCGGGGACGCCGTTGGGCAAATCGTCCGCCCAGAGCGCTTCCCAGCGCTCGGCGATGGCGTCCGCACGGAAGTCCTGCGCGTGCGCGTAACCGGCCAACCCGAACTGACGGCGCAGCGCGGCATCGCCGATCAGTCGACGCAGTGCATCGGCCAATGCCGGAATATCGCCGTCGTCCACGACGAGGCTGTCGACGCCGTCATGCAGCAGGGCGCGCGGTCCGGCGTCGGCCGCGAAGGCGACGACCGGCAACGCATACGCCTTGGCTTCGAGCAGCACCAGCCCGAAACTCTCACGTCGCGACGGCAGGCAGTAGATCGACGCGCGCGCATAGTGCTGCGCAATGTCGGACACGGCGGGCAGCAACCGGACGGTGTCGCCAACGCCGGTCTTGTGCGCGTGAGCGAGCAGATCGTCACGCAACTCGCCGTCGCCGACGATATGCACCTGCCAACCCGATGCGTCGGCGGCGATGCTTGTCCACGCATCGATCAGGCGATCGAAACCCTTATCGGGGATGAGACGGCCGACGGCAAGAATGCACCGCTCGTCGCCGTGCACGGGCGGCGTGCCGGGCATCGGGATGCCGAGCGGATTGGCCACCGTGACGAATTGCGCGCGCGCGTCGGGATGATGCGTCTGCCAGGCGCTGCGGTCTGCATCCGTGAGCACGACGACCGCGTCGTAGCGACGCGCGGCCAGCGCACGCGCCCATCGGCGTGCGCGACGGCCGAGATCGCTCGCATACGTGCTGTGCTCCCAGGCGATGCGCCGCAGCGGCAGGCCCAGCGTCGCGGGCACAGTGAAGAGCGCGAGCATCGGATCGACGTCGATCATCACCTCGATGCCATGCTCGCGAACATATCGCCGCACCTGCCGCACGATGGACAGGTAGTGGCGTTTGAACGCCAGGCGTGCAGCGAACAGCGCGTGATGCGCGACACCGGGTGCGAGCGGAAAGACGGGCGTGTGACCCCACAGCGACAGCACGTGGACGCGATGCCCGCGTGCGGCGAGCGCGTTGGCCAGCGTGGCGGTCGCGCGCTCGGCACCGGCGAAGGCGGCGAGCGTGCCCGTGAACAGGCAGATCGTGCGCGCGGTGGGCAATGGATTCATGACAGTTGAGCCGGAAGTCGTCATCGTCTCAATCCCGCCGAAGCAGCCACACGCCGAGCACCAGCGCCGCAGCGTAACCCGCGCCATAACCCAGTGCCCCGGCCAGCGCGCCGAGCTGCGGTGCCAGACCCCGCACGACGACGAATGCCACGACGGCCGCGCACAGCCATTTCGCGATCACCCAGCGGCCAGCGCCGCGACGCACGAGCGTGAGGTTCAGAGCGGCGTCTGCAAACACGAGAATCCCCATGAGCGCCGAGACGCGCAGGATCTGCGCCGATTCCGCGAATCCCGCACCGTAAATCAGATGCACGATCCACGGCGCGAGCACGGCGATCGGAATGGCCAGACTCGCACCGGCGGCGACCATGAGCCAGACGGCGCGGACTGTGTTACGTCGCGCCGTCAGGTTGTCCATCGTCTGAAAAATCAATTGGGGTGCGAGCGAGTTCGCGATGATCGGTGCGACGAGCACAAAGTTCTCCGTAACCTGCATGGCGGCCGCGTAAGCTCCCAGTTCCGAGAGTGGAATGATCGGCTTGAGCACGAGCTGGTCGATGCGCTTGAACAGCATCATCAGCATCAGCCCGCCCCAGAAGGTCGAACCGCTTGCCAGCAAGTCGATCAGCAGACGACGGCTCCAGACGATCGCCGTCTTCGGCGAATTCCGCAGGTAGTAGCGCACGAGCAGCGCGGCTGCCACAACCGCCTCGACGGCGTAGACGACAGCGAAAGCCGCCACGTTCGCATGGGTGACGAACAGCACTGCGACCAGCGCGAGCTTCACGAACAACGCGCAGAGGTTGGCCGTCACACTGGGCCGGTTGAACGTGCGGGCTTGCAGCCAGGCGATCACGATGCCCGACGGCTCACGGAACCACAGCGCAACACCGAGCCAGAGCGTCACGACGACCAGATCGGACTCCGCAAAGCCGACGACGTAGATCGTGAGGATCGTATAGGCGACGGCCGCCGCCGCCAGCCGCAGCACGAAGGCATGTGCAATAACTGTGCGCTGTTCGTCTTCCGGCTTGCCGACCAGCCGGGGCACCACGACCTCGCTGCCGCATAGCAGCGTCAGCGACGCGGCGAGAAAGACAAGCGATTGTGCGTACTGAAACAGGCCGAACTGGGCCGCGCCGAGACTGCGGGCGAGCAGGCCGGAGACGGCAATGCCGCCGGCGATCTGTGCGCCGCGCTCGGTGAGCATCCAGAGGATGTTGCGAAAGATGGTCCGATAGGTTCGGTAGGGCATGGGCGCTCGCGCGTCTCACTCGTTCTCGAGATAAGCAAAACCGGCCTTGTGAGGCCGGTGCGGTGAACCGAAACTGGGACTGTCGGCGCTTGTCGGCTGGCGCGGCTACGGTCGGTAGGGCGAAAGTAGGTGCTGGCTGACAAGGGTTTGGGGAAATGCCGCAGTGCGGCGAAGTCCCGTATAATTTTAGCGTAATGCAGCCGCTCCCGGCCGGGCTTCCCGCCGGGATTTGCGTTTGTGATGCTGGCGGCCCCGATAGCTCTTTTTTGGCTCCTGACGGCGATTTTCGCCAACTGCTCAGCTTTCTCCCCCTCGTTTCCGAGAGACTCTTTCCCATGACGCAAACCACGCAAGTTTCGCCTGCGATTTTCAAGGCTTACGACATTCGCGGCATCGTCGGCAAGACGCTGGATGCCAACGTCGCGCACCTGATCGGACGCGCTTTCGGCACGGCGCTGCGTCGCGAAGGTGGCAATGCGGTCGTCGTCGGCCGTGACGGCCGCCTGTCCGGCCCCGAACTGGTCGGCGCACTGTCCGACGGCCTGCGCGCCGCTGGCGTCGATGTGGTCGATATCGGCGTTGTCGTCACCCCGATGGTGTACTTCGCTACGAACGTGACGCTGCACGGCCGCGTTGTCGACTCCGGCATCATGGTCACGGGCAGCCACAACCCGCCCGACTACAACGGTTTCAAGATGGTGCTGCGCGGACGCGCGATCTACGGCGACGCGATTCAGGGCCTCGCCAAGCTGATCGAGGCGCAGGACTTCGAAACGGGTCAGGGCACTTACACTGCCGACGAGATCGGCGAGTCGTATCGTGCGCGCATCGTCAACGATGTGCATCTCGCGCGTCCGATGAAGATCGCCGTGGACTGCGGCAACGGTGTGGCGGGCGCGTACGCCCCGGCGCTGTTCCAGGCGCTCGGCTGCGATGTCATCGAACTGTTCTGCGACGTCGACGGCACGTTCCCGAACCATCACCCGGACCCGGCGCATCCCGAAAACCTTCAGGACCTGATCCACACGCTGCAAACGACCGATGCCGAAATCGGTCTGGCGTTCGACGGCGACGGCGACCGTCTCGGCGTGGTGACCAAGGACGGCCAGATCATCTATCCTGACCGTCAACTGATGCTCTTCGCCGCCGAAGTGCTGAGCCGCAATCCGGGCGAGAAGATCATTTACGACGTGAAGTGCACGCGCAATCTCGCGAGCTGGGTGCGCAAGCACGGCGGCGAGCCGCTGATGTGGAAGACGGGCCACTCGCTGGTCAAGGCCAAGCTGAAGGAAACGGGCGCACCGCTCGCCGGCGAGATGAGCGGCCACGTGTTCTTCAAGGACCGCTGGTACGGTTTCGACGATGGTCTTTACACCGGTGCGCGTCTGCTCGAAATCCTCTCGAAGTCGGCCGATCCGAGCGCTGTGCTCAACGCGCTGCCGAACTCGATCTCGACGCCGGAGCTGCAAATTCCGCTGGCCGAGGGCGAGAACTTCGCACTGATCGACAAGCTGCGCGAGACCGCCAAGTTCGACGGCGCGCAGGACATCGTCAAGATCGACGGTGTGCGCGTCGAGTACCCGGACGGTTTCGGTCTGGCGCGTTCGTCGAACACCACGCCGGTCGTGGTGCTGCGTTTCGAAGCCGACAGCGACGCCGCCATCCAGCGTATTCAGGACGACTTCCGCCGCGCGATTCTGGCCGTCAAGCCCGACGCCAAGCTGCCGTTCTAAGGTTGGATGGCCGCCTGAATGGTCAACTGAGCGTCACCGGGCCGTCGTTGGACGATGGCTCGGAATGGCCTTGTAAGGCGGTCGTCGCGTAGTTCGTGGATGGACGCGGGCGTCAATCATGATTGGCGGGCCGGGACGGGGTAAAATCGCGGTTTTGCTCACGAGGCCCGGCCGAACCGCCGGGGCGTTCGGTTGCAGGTTCTGATCGTCAAAGTCTCGTCGCTCGGCGACGTCGTCCATAACATGCCCGTGGTGCAGGACATTCTGCACCGGTATCCCGACGCCCAGATCGACTGGGTCGTGGAAGAGGGATTCGTCGACCTCGTCAAACTCGTGCGCGGTGTGCGCCGGGTCATTCCGTTTGCGTTGCGCCGCTGGCGCAAGAAGCCGCTCGCGGCACGCACCTGGCAGGAGATCGGTGCGTTTCGCCGTGCCTTGCGCGAAACCCCTTACGACTACGTCATCGACACGCAGGGTCTGGTCAAGACCGGCTGGATCTCGCGCACCGCACGCGGCGCGGTCTGGGGGCTGGGCAACCGCACGGAAGGCGCCAGCTACGAATGGCCGGTGCGCTATCTGTATCAGCACATGGTGCGCATCGAGCCGCACACGCACGTGGTGACGCGTTCGCGTCTGCTGGTGGCCGAGGCGATGGGCTTCAAGGTGCCGGGCGAGATCGACTTCGGCATCGCCACCGAGCGGGCCGATCACAGTCAGTGCCCGGACCGTCCGTATGCGGTGTTTGTGCATGCGACCTCGCGAGACGACAAGACCTGGCCGGAAGACGATTGGGTCGCGCTGGGCCGCGATCTCGCATCGCAGGGATTCCTCATCGTCCTGCCGTGGGGCAGCGCTGCCGAGCGTGAGGTGTCGCGGCGTCTGGCCGCTGCGCTGGGCGAGGATGCCTGGGTGCCGCCGAAAATGAATCTGTCGCAGGTCGTCGGCCTGATCGATCGCGGGGCGATTACCGTGGGCGTGGACACCGGGCTGGTACATATCGCCGCAGCGCTGAACCGTCCGACCATCGAGCTATACAATTTCAGCACCGCGTGGCGCACCGGCGGGTTCTGGTCGCCGCGCATCGTCAATCTCGGCGACGCCGAACACAAGCCGACGCTCGCGCAGGTGCGCGACGCCGTGCGTGCGCTGGCACCTGCGCTGCCTTCGTCGTTGACGTCGTCGCCTGCGGCTGTGCCGGGCGGCACTGCCGCGTCTGAGGAGGACTGAATCGCATGAATCAAAACACTCAAGCTCACGACGCCAGCGAATCGAGCGCGAGCGGCCAGATCGTCACCGTCGCCTCGGGCGACTGGCAGGGCGGTCAGTTGCCGGTCGCGCGCGAGACGCTGGTCGCCGACGTCGAAGCCGGCAAGGTGCTGTACTTCCCGCATCTGGCCTTCGCCATCGACGCCGCCGAGCAAGCGTTGCTCGATCCGAAGATCGCCGATCCGAAGCGCAAGAACATCAGCCTCGACCCGAAGACCGGCGTGCTCGTGGGCGTGGCCGCCGACGACGCTACGCAGCGTGCCGTTCACGCACTGGTCAAGCGCTACTACACGCAGGCGTGCAGCCTGATCGACGGCCTGATGCCGGAGTATCGCGGCAAGCTGCGCGCCGCACCGACGAGCCTGCGACTGCATCAGGTGGAGACGCGTCAGACCTCATGGCGCAAGGACGACAGCCGTCTGCACGTCGACGCTTTCCCGTCGCGCCCGAACTATGGCGAGCGCATTCTGCGCGTGTTCACCAACATCAACCCGGCCGGTCAGCCGCGTGTGTGGCGCGTGGGCGAGCCGTTCGAGGACGTGGCGAAGCGCTTCCTGCCGAAGGTGCCGACGCAGTGGCCGGGCTCAGCCTGGCTGCAAAACGCCGTGGGCATCACCAAGCGCCCGCGCAGCGGCTACGACCACATCATGTTGCATCTGCACGATGGCATGAAGGCCGACATGGGGTATCAGCACGACGCGGACCAGCAGACCATGCCGTTCCCGCCGGGCAGCGTCTGGATCTGCTTCTCCGATCAGACGTCGCACGCCGTGATGTCCGGCCAGTTCATGATGGAACAGACCTTCTTCCTGCCCGCCGACGCGATGGTGCACCCCGAGTGCTCGCCGCTGGCGGTATTGCAACGTCTTACGCATCGCGCGCTGATCTGAATGTTGCTGCGTCTCGTCTATCGCGCGCTCTGGTGGATCGTCGCACCGCTGGCGGTGGTTCGCCTGTGGTGGCGCGGCCGTTTCGAGCCGGGCTATCGCCGTCACATCGGCGAGCGTTTCGGCTTCTACAGCACGCCGCCGTACACCGGCCGTCCGCTGATCTGGGTGCATGCGGTCTCCGTCGGGGAGACGCGCGCCGCGCAGCCGCTCATCGATGCGTTGCTGGAGCGCTATCCGTCGCACGGCGTCTTGCTCACACACATGACGCCGACGGGGCGCGCCACGGGCGAAAGCCTGTTCGGCGATCGCGTGGTGCGGTGCTATCTGCCGTACGACATGGTCGGTCCGATCCGGCGCTTCCTGAAGCACTGGCGGCCGAGCGTCGGCATGGTGATGGAGACGGAAGTCTGGCCGAACCTGATCTTCACGTGCCGCGAAGACGGCGTGCCGCTGGTGCTGACCAATGCGCGCATGTCGGCGCGCTCGTTCCGTCGAGCGGCGCGCTTCGGAGATGCGGCCAAACCGGTCTACGGCGGATTCAGTCGTGTGCTGGCGCAAAGCGATGCCGATGCAGAGCGTCTGCGCATGCTTGGGGCCAGCGACGTCGACGTGATGGGCAACCTCAAGTTCGACATGACGCCACCGCCTGCGCTGCTGGCGCTGGGCGCACGCTGGCGTGAGCGCTTCGGCGACCGTAAGGTGTGGCTGGCGGCGAGTACGCGCGACGGTGAAGAAGCGCAGGTGCTTCAGGCGCGTGCGATGCTCGCGTCGGCCTCTGACGAAGGACGTCGCTCGCTGCTGGTGCTCGTGCCGCGTCATCCGCAGCGTTTCGACGAAGTGGCGGCGATGCTCGAAAAGGTCCGCCTCAACTACGTGCGCCGCAGTGCATGGCCGGACGACGACACGCCGCTGCCCGCCGACGTCGACGTCGTACTCGGCGATTCGATGGGCGAGATGGCCGCTTACTTCTCGGCAGTCGACGTCGCGTTTATCGGTGGCAGTCTGCTGCCGCTGGGCGGTCAGAATCTGATCGAGGCGTGTGCGGCGGGTACGCCCGTAGTGTTCGGACCGCACATGTTCAACTTCACGCAGGCCAGCGAAAACGCACTGGCAGCAGGCGCGGCGCGGCGTGTGAGCGATGCCGGTGAGCTGGCGTCGACGCTGGCCGACCTGCTGATCAACGACGACAAGCGGCTGGCGATGCGCACGGCAGCGTTGCTGTTCGCGAAGCAGCATCAGGGCGCAACCGCGCGCACCGTCACCGCGTTGGGACGCTGGCTCGATACCGGATTCGTCGCACCGCAGGAGTGATTCGATAAGACGTCGCAGCGCTGACGTCGGAAAGCAAAAAGCCTCGCATGCCAGAACGGTCATGCGAGGCTTTTTGTTTTGATGCGGACGAAGTCAGCGACGCAGCGGAGCAGTCGTGCCCGGACGCACGCCACGCGCCGGAAGACCCGTGCCCGCGTTTGCCGGGGCCGCTTCACGGGCACCGGCCATGGCGGCGGAGGCGTCCGGATTCTCGGTCAGCAACGCGTTGAGCAACTGCAAGTCCGTATCGACGAGCGTGGCGGCGCTGGCCTTCAGCTGGAGGCTGGAGAGCAGCGTGCTGTAGCGCGCCTTGGCGAGATCGCGTCGCGTGGTGAAGAGCTTGTCTTCGGCGTTGAGCACGTCGGCGTTGATGCGAATGCCGACCTGATAGCCGAGCTTGTTCGACGCGACCGACGACTGCGCCGATTGCTCGGCCGCTTCGAGCGCCTTGACCTGCGCCAGCCCGCTCGACACACCGAGGTACGACGTGCGCGCGCTCAGCACGGCCAGACGTCGGGCATCGTCCAGATCGCTTTGCGCCTTGTCTTCGAGCGCCAGCGTCTGACGCATCTTGCTCTGCACCGAGCCACCCGAGAAGATCGGGATGCTGATCTGAATGCCAATCTGCCCGGCCGAACTCGGCCCTGTGCCCTGACTCGACGGACTGGACATGGCGGACGACAGCAAGCTGTTGGCGTTGCCGACGTTCGAATGCGCACCAGCCGCCACCAGATCGACGGACGGCATATAGCCCGACTTCGCCTTCGACGTTTCGCGTCGCGCGATCTCCAGCGTGAGCGATTGCAATTGCACGCCGTAGTTGGCTTGCTCGGCCTGCGTGACCCAGTCGGCGACGTTGTTCGGCTCGGGAGACGGTAATGTCGATCCGGCGCGCAGCGTAGCGAGCGAGCCGACCGGATGGCCGACGATGCGCGCGAACGCGGCACGGCGCACGTCGAGCGTGTTCTGCGCGGCGATTTCCTGAGCGGTGGCCTGATCGAAACTGGCCTGCGCTTCGTTCGAGTCGACGATGGTGGCGTTGCCGACTTCGAAGTTGCGTTTGGCCGACGCGAGCTGTTCCGCGATGGCCTGCTTGTGCGTGCCTGCGAGGGCGAGATCGTCCTGCGCGGCGAGCACATCGAAGTAGGCTGTCGCCACGCGCAGGATCAGATCCTGCTGCGCCTGCGCGAATGCGGCTTCGGCGCTCGCGACCGTCAGCTTGCCCTGCTGGTACGACTGCCAGCTATCCCAATGGAAGATGGGCTGCGTCAGTGCGAGGCTGTAGCCGCTGCTGCCGAAAGTGTTCGAGATGTTGCCGGAGCCGTAGTGCGTGTTGACGGCCCCGTAGCGCGCTGTGACCTGCGGCAAAAGCGCGGCACGCGCTTGCGGCAGCGCTTCGATGTTCGCGAGGTACGACGAGCGTGCGCTGGCGATAAGCGCGTCGCGGCCCTGGGCTTCGCTGTAGAGCTGGAGCAGGTCGGTCGCGCTCGCGGGAGCCGAGTGCCCAATGAGGGCAGCGAGCATCGTCGCGGTGGCGACGACGCTCGCAGAGCGGGCATTGAGGATGCTACGGGTGTTACGGGTGTGGCGGGCGGACGCACGCCTGTCCGCGCGCAGCCGCGCGGCAAACCTCGGGGGGCGCATGGCCCTGGCTCAGTAAGTCGGCATCGACGGATCGACCTGGCGTGCCCAGGCATCGATTCCGCCGTCCAGATTGAACATCTGGGTAAAACCTTGTTGTTCCAGGAACATGGCGGCGCGGGCGCTGCGCATGCCGTGGTGGCAAATGCACACGATGGGCGCATCGGCGTCGAGCTCGCCCTGACGCGACGGCACGTCGCCGAGCGGCACGTTCTTGCTCTGGGCGATGTGGCAGGTCTGCACTTCCCAGTCCTCACGCACGTCGAGGAGCGTGGGTTGGCTGCGGTCCCCGTCCGCGAGCCACTGGGCCAATTGCGCCGGTGTAATGTTTTGCATGATGTTCTACGTGTGTCGAATCGATGGCGTCCGGCCTTCGTCTAGCCGCTTCATCGTCCCCAAACGATAAAAGCGGGAGACCGGTCCGCTCGCGGCTTCAGGGGCGCGCCGTTCGCTATCGAAGGGCGCGGTCCCCGGCAGCCGGGCTTTAGAACTTGAAGCTCGACGGTTGCGGGGCGACCAGATAGGTCACCTGCGTCTCGAACAGGTTTTCGCGACGGAATTCGGTCTCGGACACGCGCGTGATGAGCACGGCTTCCATGACCGGGCTGCCGCCCACGAAAGCTGCCAGACGGCCGCCGACCTTCAGTTGGTTCTGGAACGCTTGCGGCAGTTCAGCCAGCGCACCCGAGATGCAGATCACGTCGTAGGGTGCCGCGGCGCTCCAGCCCTGGGCACCGTCGGCGTTCACGACTTCGACGTTGGTCACGCCGTTGGCGCGCAGCGTCTGCTGGGCCGACTGCGCGAGGTTCGCGTCGAATTCGACGGTCGTCACGTGATGCGCGTTGTAAGCCAGCAGGGCGGCCATGTAGCCCGAACCCGTGCCGATTTCGAGCACGTTCTCGTTCTTCTTCGGCGCGAGCGCTTGCAGAATGCGCGCTTCGACGCGCGGGAACATCATGTGCTGGCTCTTGTTCGGGATAGCAGCGCCCGAGAGCGGCAGTTCGACGTCGGTGAACGCGATGTCGCGCAGTGCCGCCGGCACGAAATCTTCGCGCTTGACGACTTCCAACAGCTTGAGCACGTCCTGATCGAGCACGTCCCAGGGACGAATTTGCTGCTCGATCATGTTAAAGCGGGCCTGTTCGTAATTCATTTCGATTACTCGTGGGTAGTAGGCAAACACAACCCGGCATTTTACCAGTTCCGGACGGCAGCCATGATGACGTGTGAACTTTTGCCGCAAATCGGCACGAAAGCCGGGCAAATGTGACCGGCCCGAATGGCCCCGAGGCTCAGGCGGCCTTGTCCGGCGGGATCGAGAGCGCGGGCGATTCCACCCGAACCTCCGTGCAGGACTGCGCCACGCACTGCAAATAAGCCCCGCACATCGTGGCCATCTGGTCGGCGATCTGGCGGGAGAGCGTTTCCGAGCAGGCGCCCACGGGCGCACGGTTCTCCAGAATCGCCTTGATCGGCCCTGTCATGGAGTTAAGGAAGACGAAGGCCACCGTCTCAGGATCCTCGAAGCGCGCGTTGTGGGCGGTCTTCAGCATGCCGACGACCGCCGCGTGCATACGCGCCGACGCCCCCGCAAACACCTCCCGCCCGTCCAGATCCTCCGAGAGCCGGTACAGCGCCTGCGCCTCTTCGATATCGCGCATCTTCGCGCCGACGTACGCCTTCGCCAGTTCCTGCGCCATCGTTTCCAGCGGCTTGCCATGCGACGCCTGACACGTCTGCTCAACCGAATCGACGATACGGTCGATGTGACGCTCCAGCACCGCGTAGAGCAGCACCTGCTTGTTCTGGAAGTACTGATAGAGGGTGCCGACGGATACCCCGGCGCGCTCGGCCACCCGGGTGGTGGTCAGTTGACGCCCGCCATCGAGCAGCAAAACCTGAAGCGCGGCTTCGAAAATGGCGTCGATGGTGACCCGCGAACGCGCCTGCTGCGGCGATTTACGGGGCGTTGCGGGTGGTTGACCGGCCGGTTTCATATGCGAATAGAAAATCTGAAGGATTCTTCATAAACTCGATGCTAACAAATTTGCGTGCGGCCGGGCGCAGAACAACGGGAATTCGACGGGAGCAGTGATGAAACGGGACGCTATCGAAAATACGGTACGCGAGGACGCCGAACGCCATCTGGGAAGAGTGGCGCTGGTGACTGGCGCGACCCGGGGAATCGGATTGGAAGTGGCGCGTGAGCTGGCCGAAGCGGGCATGACGGTGCTGGTCGGCGCGCGCGATGAAGCCAAGGGGGACGAAATCGTCGCCCCGTTGCGCAAGGCGGGCTTTCAGGCAGAGACGCTGGTGATCGACCTGCTTCGCTCGGAGACGCTGCATGCCGCCGCCTACCGGATCGGGCGCTATCACGGACGGCTCGACGTGCTGGTCAACAATGCGGGCGTGACCGATCCGCGCGACGACACGCCGGAGAAGGCGTCCATCGAGGCGGTCGAGCGGGTCTTCCAGACCAACTTCTTCGGCACCTTGCGCGTCACACAGGCGATGCTGCCGTGGCTGTCGCGCTCGGACGGAGCGCGCATCGTCAATGTGTCGAGCGGCCTCGGCTCACTCGCTCAGAACAACGATCCGGCGTGGGAGCATGCGGCGTTCCGGCAGATCGGGTTCAACGCGTCGAAGGCTGCGCTGAACATGTTGACGGTGCAGCTCTCGCACACGTTGCGCGAGACGTCGATCACGGTGAACTCGGTCGACCCGGGCGCACCGGGTGATCTCACGGTCGACGCGAGCGGCAAGCGCGGGCGTCAGGGGCTGGCCGAAGGCACGCGCAGCGTGGTCATGCTCGCGCTGGGCGAACGCGGCCCGGTGACCGGTGGCTTCTTCGATCTTTCGGGCACGCTGCCCTGGTAAATGCGGTGATCCATGCAGAGAGGGCGGGTCGGGTAAAATCCGCCCCCATGAATTGCCGACCTCATTGCGCTGCCTGTTGCATTGCACCTTCCATTTCGACGCCGATTCCCGGGATGCCTGACGGCAAACCGGCGAACACGCGTTGCGTGCAGCTGGACGATGCCGACCGTTGCCGTATCTTCGGTAGCCCGCAGCGTCCGGCCGTGTGCGGATCGTTGCAGCCCTCAGAGGAGATGTGCGGCGGCGACCGCACGCAGGCCATCGCGTGGTTGTCGGCGCTGGAGGCGATGACTGCCCCGATGGCCGCCTGAGCATTGCCTGAGGATCGCCGTCGGGCAGCGTCGGGCAAACCAATTCCTGTCTTATCCGAGTGCTATAGTCGCGCGTGTCGGGCCTAATGCGCCCTGAAGCGGAACGCGAAATGCCGGGTAGCACTCATCCAGATCGTCCCATTCCTCAGCAGTGCGATGCGAGCGCGTCGTTCACTGTCTCGCGCCGTCGTTGGCTGACGATGACCGGTGCGGCTGCGCTGGCTGCGGGCCTCGCCGCATGCGCAGGCTTGCCGTTCGGCAATGACTACACCTTCTCCGAAAGCCAGTTGCAGCGTGCGCTCGAGCGCAAGTTTCCGTTCGACCGTCGTGTGCTGGCTGTGCTCGACGTCAATCTCACGCATCCGCGTCTGACGCTGCTGCCTGAGCGCAACCGTCTCGCCGTATCCGTCGACGCCACCGTGACGCATCCGCTGGGCGGCGCGCCGCTGACCGGCACACTCGCCATCGACAGTGCACTCGCGTACGATCCGGCCACGCTGTCGGTCGTGCTGCGCGACCCCGAAGTGGAGACGTTCACTATCGATGGTCTGCCCGATCGCTGGTCGCGTCAGTTGAACGCGGCGGGGGCGCTGATCGCGACGCAGTTGTTGCAAGGCGCGCCGATCTATACGTTCAAGCCGGAGCAACTCAACATCGGCGGCGCGATGCGTCAGCCGGGGGCGATCACCGTGCTCTCGCACGGCGTGAACGTCAAATTCGACACGCGCTGACGTTGCACCGATTTCGCGCGAACGCATTCGCCTGAACCTACAAAAACTTCTTAATCCACGACTCCTCAGGAACTCATTGCATGGACTTGTTGCTGGCGCTCAAAGCCGTCATTCTCGGTGTAGTTGAAGGTCTGACCGAATTTCTGCCGATCTCGTCGACCGGGCACTTGATTCTGGTCGGTAGCCTGCTCGACTTCAACGACGAGAAGGGCAAGATCTTCGAGATCGTGATTCAGTTCGGTGCGATTCTGGCGGTGTGCTGGGAGTTTCGCGCGAAGATTGCGCAGGTCGTGTTCGGGCTGGGCAACGATGCGAAGGCGCGTCGCTTTGCGGTGAATGTGATTGTCGCGTGTGTGCCCGCTATCGTGCTCGGGCTGCTGTTCGGCAAGCACATCAAGGCAGTGCTGTTCAACCCGCTGGTTGTTGCCACCGCGTTCATCGTCGGCGGCGTGATCATTCTGCTGGTCGAGCGTCACAATCGTCGCAATGTGGAGGCGGGCAAACTGCCGCGCGTGAATTCCATCGACGAGCTGTCGACGCTGGACGCCCTGAAAGTCGGTTTCGCGCAATGTCTCGCGCTGGTGCCGGGCACCTCGCGCTCGGGGGCGACGATCATCGGCGGCATGATGCTCGGGCTGGAGCGTCGTGTGGCGACCGAGTTTTCGTTCTTCCTCGCGATCCCGATTCTGTTCGGCGCGACGATTTACGAACTCTACAAGTCGCGCTCCATGCTGGAAGTCGCGGACTTCGGTCTGTTCGGCATCGGCTTCGTGTTTGCCTTCATCAGCGCGTTCATCTGCGTGCGCTGGCTGTTGCGCTACATCGCGTCGCACGATTTCACGGCGTTCGCCTGGTACCGCATCGTGTTCGGTATCGTGGTGTTGGTGTCGGCTTACAGCGGGCTCGTGGTTTGGGCTGACTGATCGCTTGTCGCTGAACGCCATATGAAAAAAGGGCACCGAAAGGTGCCCTTTTTGCTGTCCGTCAGTACCGACGCGATGACGTCGATGCCGCTCAGCTGCGCTTGCGGAAGACGAGATCCCACACGCCGTGACCGAGGCGCAGGCCGCGGTTCTCGAACTTCGTCACGGGACGGTAATCCGGGCGCGGCGCGTAATCGGCCGCTGTGTTCTCAAGCGACGCTTCGCCGCCGAGCACTTCAAGCATCTGCTCGGCATATTCCTGCCAGTCCGTCGCGCAGTGCAGATAGCCGCCCGGCTTCAGACGCGAGGCCAGCAAAGCGACGAACGGCGGTTGCAGCAGACGGCGCTTGTGGTGACGCTTCTTGTGCCACGGATCGGGGAAGAACACGTGCACGCCGTCGAGCGAGCCTTCCGGGAGCATGTGCTGGACGACTTCCACGGCGTCGTGCTGGATGATGCGCACGTTCAAGAGCGGCGTCGTGCCGATGAGCTTGAGCAGTGCGCCCACGCCCGGCTCGTGCACTTCCACGCCGAGGAAATCGTCTGCCGGACGCACCTTCGCGATGTGCGCGGTACCGTCGCCCATGCCGAAGCCGATTTCCAGAATGCGCGGTGCGTCGGCGCGATCGAAGGCCTTCGGCCAGTCGAGCGCTTCAGGCGCATACGGCAGCATGAACTTCGGGCCGAGTTCTTCGAAGGAGCGCTTCTGCGCTTCCGAGCTACGTCCCGCGCGGCGCACGAAACTGCGAATGCGGCGCGGGTGCGCGACGCCGTCCGGGCCGACGTACGTGTCGTCGTCTTCCGAAGAGGTCGTTTGCGACGCGTCGAGTTCAGCGTCGTCGTGGGCCGGGAGCGCGTCGTCGGCCGGCGGTTGTCCGTGGTTCGTCATGGAAACAAAAAGCCGTCTGGAACGACGGCTTGTCGAGGGAGACTTCGGCGGGCAGTGCGTGCAGCGCCCAACACGATGATTTTTCAAAGGATTTTCCCGCGCCTTGGCAGCGGGAACGGGCTCGATTATCCACCGGAACGCCCTTCACTGGCAAGTTGGCGCCCGCTTCGCGTCCCGGCGTGATGCTGCCTGACGTCGCGAGCGTGCGCCGCCGTCAGCGAGCCTTGGCGCGCGACGGTTTGGCGCTGGCTGCCACGCGGGCTGCGCTCTTGTTGCCGAAGACGCCCGTCGTTTCCATGTCTTCGAGCCAGGAGAGGGCGTCGGCGTGGCGAAGGAAGTGACGCAGATAGTCCGGCGACACGTCGTGCATGAGCGAGAGCGCCCGATGCACGAGATGGCTGGAATTGAGCGGTCCCGCGTTTTCCGGCACCTGCGCGAGCGACTGGCGCAGATTGCCGTCGGTGCTCAGCTTCGACCATGTTTCGCGGAAGTATTCGAGGACGTCGAGGTCTTCGAAGGCGTCGTCCGTTGCGATGACCGTCGGCGTGATGGCGACGGGAATCGGTGCGGCTTGGGCGACGGTGCGTTTCGTGGGTGTGGTCGATGTCGTGACCGGTTGCGTGGGCGCGTCGGGGGCCTTCGCTGCGGGCGATGGGGCCGTCGGCTGAGCGCCACGGGTCGGTCTCGATGTCGCGGGCGATGCAGACGGCGTCGGCCGTTCACCAGTGCCGATCCGTCGCGTGATGTCTGCTGTCAGCGTGACGAGCGGCGATGCCACGCGCGATGCTGCGGGATCGTCGGCAGACGTCTCTGCATCGGCAAGCGACTTCGCGAAGTCGTCCATCAGCACCTTCAGACGCGTTTCAAGCACGCGCCGCACGTCTCCCTGATAGGTGAGCATGCGCGTGCAAAGCGCTTCGATGCGATGAAAGCGCGCCGGGTCGCGCTTGTCGGCACCGGCGTCGCGCCATGCGGTGAGTTGTGCGGTGATCGGATCGACCGGATCGACCGGATCGACCGGATCGGCAGACGACACGACAAGCGTATCGTCTGCGATGACGTCGTTCGTTGGAGAGGGCGTTTGCGTGCTCATCGCCGCACCGTCACGCTTTCGGCTTGCCAGCGTTACCGGCACTGCTGCGGGGCATCGGCGCGATTTCCACGCGGCGGTTCTTTGCGCGCCCGGTTTCGTCGGCGTTGGACGTCACCGGTTGTTCGGCACCGAAGGCGGCTGAGAACACGGAGGACGGCGGCACTCCGGCGGCGATCAGCTCGCGCGTGACGGTCAGCGCCCGTTGTGCCGACAACTCCCAGTTATCGGCAAAGCGGCGGTTCGTCTCGCGCACTTGCTGGTCGTCGGTGAAGCCGCTGACCATGAGAATTTCGTCGCTTGCGCGCAGATAGGCGGCCAGCGGCGCGGCCAGACTGCGCAGCACTTCGCGGCCCTGCGGCTGCAACTGGTCCGAGTTCAGGGCGAAGAGCACGTTGCCGCTGATACCGATGCGACCGTTCACGAGCGTTACGCGGCCACCTGCGAGCGGTCCGGCGAGCGCTTTCTCAAGCGTTTCGCGGCGCTGCGTCTCGACCTGACGCTCCTTCACTTCGCGTTCCAGCTTCGCCGAGAGTTCGATCTGCACGCCGATCACACCGAGCATGATGAGCACGAACGCGCCGAGCATCACCGACATCAGATCGCCGAAGACGGCCCACGTCGGCGCGGCGGCGCCTACGTCGCCCGCGTCCGCGATATCCGCGTCGAATTCGTCTCTCATGCTGCCACGCTACCCGGTTGCATACCTGCTTGCGCAGCTTGCGAGCGCACCTGTGCGAGATCCTGAAGGTTCTCGAGGATCTGCTTTTGCGACATCACGCTCAGCTCGACCACTTCGCGTGCCTGTGCGACGTAGTACCCGAGTTGTTCGTCGCTGCGCGCCATCGACTTGTCGAGCGCGGCTTCGATACGTTGCAGATGCTCCAGCAGTTGTGTATTCGATTCGCCGAACGACTGGACGGCGGCACCGAAGGCGTCGCCGAGGCTGGCGATTTCCACCACGCTGCCAGTGACCTGTGCGGACGCTTCCGTGAGCTTCTCCGTCTGTGCGGCGATGGCGTCGCCGAGGTTCGTACTCGCGCGTTCGAGCAGTTGCGCGGAGGTCGTGACGAGTTCGTCGACGGCGGCACGTTGTTCGTTGCCCGCGTGCTTGACGGTGTCGAGCAGCGTGCCCAGCGTGTCGAGCAGTCGCGAGCGCTCTTCGAGCATGGCGTTGTCGCGGACCATGCTGTCCGAGAGCTTCTGACGCAGTTCGCCGATGATTTCGGCGGCCGCCTTCGGGGCTTCCGAAGCGGTCTGCACCAGACGCGAGATTTCCGCGATGGTGTCGCTGGCGTTGGCGCGCGTCTGTTCGGACATCTCCAGCGCGGTGCGCGCGAGCGTGTCGCAGATCGCCTGTTGCTGGCTGGCCGTTTGTGCGCCGACCTGCTGCCATTCCGAGCGCAGCGTGGACAACGTGCCTTCGAGCGTTTCCGTCCAGACGGACAGGCGCTGCGTTTCGCGCTCGGCGGTGGCGTCGTGATGTGCGGTGTTGGCGGCGCTGAGCGCTTGCAGCAGCGACGCACTGTGTTCGGTGAATGCGCTGGTCGTCGCCGCGACGAGTTGCTGATTGCCGTCGGCCAGACGTTCGCTCGTGCGCGTGTGTTCGGCGATGGCGTCGCGCCATGTCTGAGCGACGTTGGAAGACGTCGAGTCCAGTTGCGTCGAGACGTTTTGCAGCAATTGCGACGCCCGCGATTCGAACGTTTCGGCGAAGCGCGCGAGGGCGGCGGCGAGGTCGGTAGCGAGCGTGTCGTTCGCCGATTGTTGCGCGACGAGGGCCTGCTTCCATTCGCCCGAGACGACTGCAGCCGTCTCGGACACGCTGTGCATTGCGCCTTCCGTGCGCTGGCTTACGCCGTCGATCAGATGGGCTGCGCGTTGCTCGAAGGTTTCCGTGAAGCGGGTGAGGGCGGCGGCGAGTTCGGTGTTCAGTGCATCGTTGGCCTGCTTTTGCAGCCCGATCGATTGCTCCCATGCCGATGCCACGCGCTCGTGTGCACCGCTGACGTTACCGCTTGCGGCGTCGAGCTTGGCTGCGACATCCGCCAGCAAGGTGCTTGAGCGCGCTTCGAACGTTTGCGCGAAGCGTTCCAGTGCTGCGCCGAGCGACTGCGTGAGCGTATCGTGCGATTGCTGTTGCTGGCCGAGCGCCTGTTCCCACGCTTGAGCGACGGTCGTCTGCGCCGTGGCGATACTGCCCGTTGCACTGTCGAGGCGCGTGATGACGTCGCCGAGCAGGCTCGCGGAGCGCGTCTCGAACGACTCGGTGAATTGCGCGAGCGTGGCACCAAGTTCTCTGGCGAGCGTGTCGTTGGTTTGCTGCTGCGTGGCGAGCGACGTTTGCCACGTCTGCGCGATGCCCGCGTGTGCGGCGTTGACCTGCCCCGTTGTCGAGTCGAGGCGTGCGGAGACATCGTCGACCAGTTTGGCCGAGCGCGTCTCGAAGGTCTGTGCAAAGTGCGTGAGCGCCGTGCCGAGATTTTCGGAGAGCGCGTCGCTGGTGCGTTGCTGCGTGGCGAGCGACGTCTCCCATGTCTGGGCGACGTTCGCGTGGGCAGCGTCGATGCGGCCCGTCGTGGCTTCCAGGCGAGCGGCGACATCGTCGACCAGTTTGGCCGAGCGCGTCTCGAAGGTCTGTGCAAAGTGCGTGAGCGCCGTGCCGAGATTCTCGGAGAGCGCATCGTTGCTGCGCTGTTGCGCTGCGAGCGACGTTTCCCAAGTTTGCGCGACGCCGGTCTGTGCGCTGCTGACCTGTGCCGTGACGGTTTCAAGGCGTGCGGCTACATCGTCGACCAGTCGCGACGAGCGCGTCTCGAACGTCTGCGTGAAATCGCCGAGTGCCGAGCGCAGATCGGTGGCGAGCGATTCATTGGTGCGCAACTGAGCGTCGAGCGAATCTTTCCAGACGCTGGCGACGCGCGCCGTCGTGGCTTCGAAGCGATCGGACAGGCCGTCCATACGGTCTTGCACCGCGCTCGACACGGTCTGATGCCATGTGGCGGTTTCGCGCGCGAGGCTCGCCATCGTCGCTTCGACTTCCGGACGAATCGCTGCACCGGCGGCGCTTGCCGTGGTGGCGACGCTGTCCTTTAGATACTGCTGCATCGCGCTGGTAAGTTGCGCGTAGGACGCATCCGTCTTGGCGTGCAGGGCGTCCTGATTGGCGACGAGGCGCTCGCCGAGCGCCTGACTCTGGCGTTCCATCGCGGCCATCATGTCTTGCAGACGGTCGACGAGGGCGGGCATGACCGTCGCTTGTTGCTGAAGCAGTTGCAGCGTGGTTTCGCGTTGATGCTGCTGTGAGAAGCCGCGCAGTGTCGTAACGATGCGTGCGTCGAGCGACTGCACGACCTGTGCGCGTTCCTTGCGCGCGAGTGCGGCGAGCAGGCCGAGCATGGCCGACGTAGCGACACCCGCGACCGACGTCCCGAACGCGAAGCCGAGTCCCTTGACCGGCGAGGCGAGCGAGGCGCGAATCGCTTGCAGATCGGTCGCGCCTTCGAGCGCGATGCCGGTGCCACGCAGCGTGGCGGCCATGCCGAGGAAGGTGCCGAGCATGCCGAGCAGCACGAGCAAGCCGACGAGATAGGGCGTGAGCGCCGGGCCGGGCAGGCCGACGCGTTCGCCTTCCACGCGCAGACGCACAGCGGTGCGAAGACCGGCGGGCAACGTCTCAAGCCACGCGGGCAGGGACGCGGGCGGCGCGTTTAGACCGGAGACGGCATTCGCGAGGGCGTTCGTCGACTGATGAAAGCGTTTGAGTTCGAGCGCGCCAAAGAGATAAACCGCTGCAATTAGCAGAGCGACGGCGAGCGCGAGGGTATTGGTACCGGCATAGCCGATGGCGATCCAGCCGACGACGGCAAGACCTGCGACAAAGGCAATGAGATCAACGAGGTAGCGTGGCAAACGGGTCATGTTGTCCGGGTTCACTAACGTTTTCGCCGGGAGTGACCGAGGCGAGGGCGGCAATCAGCCCTTCGATCGGTTCCAGGCGGATATCCAGTTCTGCGAGCAAAACGCTCTGCATATCCCGGTGGAAGGTGTCTAGCCATGCGCCTGCGGGCGCGAGCGGCGGTGCGCCGGGCACGCGCGGGGCCGCCATCGCGGCCTGCTCGGTGTCGCGCAGACGCACGAAGTGCCCTTCGAGCAGGTTCGGCACGCTCGCGAGCAGTGTGCGCTCACGTGCGCCCATCACGCGCTCCATAACGGCGTCGACACCGGCGAGACGCGCGGCGTCCGGCGACATCGTGGCCAATTGGGCGCGAAGGCGGGTCCGCAGGGCGCTGATCGCCGTGTCCATCGTCTGTTGCGACGTCGCGTAGCGCTGGCGATACGCCGGAAACTCCGCGAACGAAGCCGCCCGTTGACGCTCGGCAGCGCTCAGTGCGCGGATCTGCCCACCTGGCGCGGCCGCCAGTCCGCAATCGCGGGCGATGGCGGCGGCGAGGTCGACGCGCACACGTGCCAGTTCGCCTGCCGGGTTCTGCGCAGCCGAACGCGCGCCGGGCGTTGCCGCCGACGGGTTGGCTGGGTTGGCCTTAAGGGCCGACGACAAAGCGATGGCGTCGGTCCAGCCCAACCACTGGCTCAGACGGTCCGAGAGCGACGGCGCGGCCTCCGGGGGCGCGAACGAGCTCAGGCGGGCCAGCGAGCGTATGAGTGTTGGGGCGCTGATAACGGGACGCCGGGACACTTGCACCATTCCACTGGGGGGTCGAAAACCCAGCAGTTTACACTGCGCGCGCCCCGCGACCCCCACTGGCCGCCCGGTCGGGGGATTGACGGGCGAGCAAAGCGCCCGAACGCCCCCTGAAACCCCTCCGAAAGCCCCGCCGGACGCCGACTGTGATTTATCTCAGTTTTCAGGTGCCGACCCGAGGTTTATCTTTCACTCAACCCGCGACAAACGCGAAACAAACGAAACGAAACCGGAGGTGTGACATGGCTGCAATCGGACCGATCTGCGACGCACTGGTGACCGTAGGCACGTGGGCAAGCCGGGCTGCC
>NZ_CABPSA010000017.1 GCF_902459615.1 Pandoraea commovens | reverse complement strand
ATTGGTAGACGCACTAGTTTCAGGTACTAGCGGGTAACACCGTGGAGGTTCGAGTCCTCTTCTGGGCACCAAAAAAAATACAAAAAAGCCGATGATCGAAAGATCATCGGCTTTTTTCATACTTGCCCAGAAAGCAATGTGCCAATGCACATTGCGTGGGGACTCGAAAGGCATCGCTTGCAAGCGATGCCGGGGTCGCGGAACGTGACCGAGTCCTCTCGGCGCCGGGGGCGCCGTATGGGAGTAAAGCGGTACCGCTGGGGCAGAGCCGTATCGACGGTTTTAAAAGAGCTTCCGCACCGCTAGAAGCAGAGCCCGACTACCGGTTTGCGTTTTCTCTGGCGCATCCGATCCCCGGCCTTCCGCGCGCCCCACCGCCCCAGCCCACCATCCCCCATCCCCCATCCCCAACCTCAGTAATAAGCATCCAACGAAAAAATAGTTGTCTGTGGGAATGTCGGTGGGGAGGATGATTGTTTTGCCGTTGAGGGCATGACAGCGTGGAGCGGGTTATGTTGCAAGAGGTGTTGGGTGCGAACGAGGCCGACCGCGTTGCCGACTGGTTGCTGGCGGGGTTGGAATTAAAGAGCACGCTGTTCCACGTGGGCGAATACTGTGGTGTATATCAGGCGTCGACGGGTGGGCATCAGCGGGCGAGTTTCCATGTGGTGTTGGACGGCGGGTGTTATCTGCACGTCGGTACAGATGGGGGCCGCGAGGCGAGCACGACCGAATTGAGCGCCGGGGATGCTGTGTTCTTGCTTTCGGACGTTCCGCACGCGCTGACGCCATCCGCGACACCTCCGGCAGACCTAAGCATCAGATTGGGCAAGATGACACCGCTGCCGCCGGAGCCTCGCGCAAGCGCGGCGACCACCCAAGCCGCAAAGCCCTCCGTCGCCCTCGCCTGTGGCTTTTTCGAATTCCGCACCGATCTCGACACGCTGGTACTTGGCTTGCTGCCGAACCCGATCATTGCGCGACACGCGAGCGGTCGGCTTGATGGCATGACGCAGGTTTTCGCGTTAATCCAGGCTGAAGCACGCCGCCCTGGCGACACGCCCTCCCCGCTACTCGCCCGCCTCACCGACCTGCTTTTCTACTACGCATTACGCGAAGCGGTACACGCAGAAGACATCGCCCCAGGGATGTGGCGTTTAATGCGTCGCGACGCCTTCGGCCGTCTTGCAGCGGCGATCATCGAGTCTCCGGGCGAGCGTTGGACGACGGATAGCATGGCGGACTTCGTGAACATGTCGCGCGCGCGATTCTGCAAGCAATTTGCGGAGGTTGGCGGACAACCGCCGGCGCACTTCGTGACATTAGTCCGAATGAAGACGGCGGCTGCGTTGTTGCGCGCAGGCGTTTCTCTGCCGGAGGCGGCCGAGCAGGTGGGCTACCAGTCGGAGTCGGCCTTTGCGCAGGCTTTCAAACGTGTGACTGGAATCCAGCCGGGGGCATGGCGTCGTCAAGCGGCCAGCGCGGGCGCTCAGCCTGCTGCAACCCCATTGGCCACGTACCCGGTGCACTAAGACTAGCGAAGTCCATCACCGGCAAACGCTCGCCCACTGTGGCTTTGCGTGCAATGGCCTGCCCACCATCGCATCCGGGACAAGCGTATTCTTCGAGAGCGCTCCCCCTCCTACCTCGGAATTTTCCGTCCCCCGATGAGACGAATCCGCAGAATTTCCAGACGGGCGCGCATTGAGCAAGCGCCCGGCCTTGCGCACAATGGAGGCTCGACTGTAAGGAGCCCGATATGAGCCGACTGCCATTGCACACTGTTGAGACCGCCCCGGAGGCGAGCCGTCCGTTTTTGGAGAAGTCGCTGGCGGCGAATGGTTTCCTGCCGAACCTAGTGGCGTCGCTCGCGAACGCACCGACGGCACTCGAAACGTATCTGACGGTGGGCGCGATCAATGGCCGCGCGAGCCTGACGCTGGCCGAGCGCGAGGTCGTGCAGATCACGGCGGCCGGGATTCATGGCTGTGGCTTTTGCGTTGCCGGTCATACGGCGGTGGCGCTGAAGAAGGCGCAACTTCCCGAAGCCCTCGTGAATGAAATCCGCGATCAGGCCAAACTCTCCGATGCCCGCCTCGACGCAGTCGCCAACTTCACGCGCGCCGTGATCGCAACGCGCGGCGCGGTGTCGGATGCCGAATTCACCGCTTTCAAATCAGCGGGTTTCGACGATGCCGCCGCCCTCGAAGTGGTGCTTGGCGTCTCGCTCGCTACGCTGTGCAACTTCGCGAACAATCTTTCGCAAAACGAACTGAACCCGCAACTGGCGGCTTATCGCTGGGAACCGAAGGCGCAAGCGGCATGAGCACCACCGCCAGCCAGCAGGGTCTCGCCGCCCGCGCACCGGCACTCGCAACGTGGCTCGACGCGCATGCGGAGACGCTCGACACGGACGCCACGCTTTGCGGTGACGTGGTGCCGCAACTCGCCAGCGCTGGATTACTGCGCGTTGGCGTTCCGGTTGAGCTGGGCGGTACTGGCGGCACGATCGGCGATGCGATCGACAGCGTTGCCGACGTTGCCGCGCATTCGTTCGCGGCGGCCTTCGTCCTTTGGGGACAGCGCACGTTCATCGAGTACTTGCTGCAAAGCCCGAATCAGGCGTTGCGCGATCGTCTGCTGCCTGCCTTGCTTTGCGGCGAACTGGCTGGCGCGACCGGCCTGTCGAACGCAATGAAATACTTGTCGGCCATCGAGCCGTTGCAAATCCGGGCGACGGACGTACCCGCCGCATCCTCATCTGGCACGGGTAGCGGCAGCACATCGTCGTGGCGCGTGAACGGTGGCTTGCCGTGGATCACGAACCTGCGCAAGCAAGGCTTCGTTGCCGCTGCCGCCATCGACCACGAGGCTGGGGGTCCGCCGTCGATCTTCGCCATCGCCCACAACGCGCCGGGGGTACATCGCAGCGACGATCTGGATCTGATCGGTCTGCGCGGCACCAATACCGCCGCGCTTCAGATGACCGACACGCCACTGAGCGATGACGACCGCATCGCCGACAACGCGCCGACTTGGCTCGTGCGTGTGCGCCCGGCCTTCCTGGGGCTGCAATGCGGCATGTCGCTGGGCCTTGCGCGACGCAGCCTCGACGCCACGAACGAAAGCGGCCCGGCAGCGCGTGCTGCGGTGGCAGACGACGTGGCCGCGCTGACCGATCAGCTCGCGTCCCTCACGACGCGTCTGAAAGCGGGCGTCCTGCAAGGCGAATTTATCGACACGCCCGCAAGCCTGTTCAAACTGCGCATCTCGCTAGCGGAACTCGTTCACGACGCTGCCACGCTGGAAGTGCAGACTGGAGGCGGACGCGGTTACCTGCGAGGACTCTCGGGTGTCGCGCGACGTCAGCGCGAGGCCGCTTTTGTGCCTATCGTGACGCCGAGTCTCGTGCAACTAAAGAACCAACTGGCGGCGCAACGCGCACAGCAACTCAAGACCGGAACGGTTACATGACCCAACCCACGGCGACGCAACGCGCGCACGCATCCGCACCCGAGCACGCACATTTCGCCGCAGCGCGCGAGGACACATCGCGCGCATCGCCATTCCTGACGCTTCGCAATATCGGCCTGTCCTACGGCGAACGGGCAATCCTTCGCGGCGTCGACCTCTCGGTCGCGCCGGGGGAACTCGTCTCCGTTCTCGGCCCGAGCGGCTCAGGCAAGTCCACGTTGTTGCGCATTGCTGCCGGCCTGCTTGCACCAAGCGACGGCACCGTCGATGTGGATGGCACACCGCTTACCGGTCCACGCCCCGACGTGGCTCTCGCCTTTCAGGACCCTTGCCTGCTGCCCTGGCTGTCGGTGGAGCGCAACGTGGCGTTCGGCCTGACGTTCGCGCGCCAGCCCGCACTCTCGCGCGAGACGCGGCGCACGCGCATCGACGCCGCGCTGACCGAAGTCGGCTTGTCCCATGCGCATCATCTGCATCCTCGCCAGCTTTCCGGCGGCATGGCGCAGCGGGTGGCACTCGCGCGCTGTCTCGCGCGTCAGCCGCGCGCACTGCTACTCGACGAACCGTTTGGCGCACTTGACGAAGTCACACGCGCCGACATGCAGCGTCTGCTGGTGACCGTGGTGCGCGACACCGGCGCGGCGACGGTCCTCGTCACACACGATATCGACGAGGCGTTGCTCGTCTCGGACCGGATCGTGCTGCTCGGCAATCAGGGGCGCACGCTTGCACAATGGCAGATCGATGTGCCCTCGCCGCGCGAAGCCCAGGTGCAGGCGCTCGGTGCGTTGCGCATCGAGATTCTGCAAGCGCTGCAACTTGCGATGTCCCGCGATACGACATCCGCTCACGCAGCACTTCACACCACACCTCACACACGTTAAGCACCCACCTTCGGGGATTCTCAGACCATGTGCCAAATTTCCCGCCGCGAATGGCTCAAGCTCGCTTCGATGATGACGGTCGCAGGGGCGGCCCCGTTGCTCGCCTCGGCCGCCGCGCGTGCCGCCGCCGAGCCGGACGCACCGTTGCGCATCGGCTATCTGCCGATTACCGACGCTACGCCGCTGCTCGTCGCGCATAACAACGGCTACTTCGAACAAGCTGGTATCAAGGCGGAAAAGCCGACGTTGTTGCGCAGTTGGGCGCAACTGATCGAAGCGTTTCTATCGGGACAGGTCAACGTCGTTCACCTGCTCTCGCCGATGACGGTCTGGGCTCGATACGGCAGTCAGGCACAGGCCAAGGTCGTCGCATGGAATCACGTCAACGGCAGCGCCATCACGGTGGCCAACGACATCAACAAGATTGGCGATCTGGGCGGCAAGACCTTTGCGGTGCCGTTCTGGTACTCGATTCACAACGTGGTGCTGCAAGGCTTGCTTGCCGCGAACGGCCTGACGCCCGTACTCAAGAAGAGCGGAGCGCCCGCTGCCAACGAGGTCAGCCTGATCGTGATGGCGCCGTCGGACATGCCGCCCGCCCTCGCCGCTAAACAGATCGCGGGCTACATCGTGGCCGAGCCGTTCAATGCAGCGGCCGAGAACCTCAAGGTCGGCAAAATACTGCGATTTACCGGCGACGTCTGGAAGAACCACGCATGCTGTGTCGTGACGATGCACGAGCGTGACCTGACCTCGCGCCCGGAATGGTCGCAGAAGGTCGTCGACGCCATCGTCAAGGCGCAGGCCTGGACGCGCGAGCGCCCCGCTGATGCGGCTCGCCTGCTGTCCAAGGAGGGGCAGAACCGCTACACACCGCACCCGTTCCAGGTGTTGCAGCGCGTGCTGGCGCCGGACGCTTCCGAGCAAGGCCGCTATCTCGCCGACAAGGCCATTGTGCATGCCGACTGGCACGAGAAGCGTATCGACTTCCAGCCCTATCCCTATCCGAGCTACACGGAGGCGCTTGTGCGTCACATGCAGAAGACACAGGTCGAAGGGAATGCTCAGTTCCTCGCGAAGCTCGACCCGTCGTTTGTCGCACGCGATCTCGTCGATGACCGCTTCGTGAAAAAGAGCATTGCCGCCGCCGGTGGCATGAAGGCTTTCGGCCTGCCGGAGGGTTTCACCCGTCAGGAGGTGATCGTTGTCTGATCTCGCGTCCAGCCGCGTGCAGCAACCCGTTGGTTCGGTGGAGGCTGCCCCCTGCGCCCCAAACCCCTCCTCGTCAAACGGGGGCACGGCAACGCCACGCCCTGCGCGCCGCGCATGGCTCGGCCTTGCGGGGCTCGCAGGCATCGTGCTGATCTGGTGGCTCGGCATTTCGCTATTCACTACGCCCGGCTCTCTCGCGTCGCAGTTCTCACCGGCGGCCGCACTGAACGCCCTGCCCGACCTGATCCGCGACGAGCAGCTTGGCCTGCACATCCTCGCCAGCTTGCGACGTATCGCGGTCGGGCTGGCGTGGGCCGTTGTGCTGGGCGTACCGCTGGGCTTTCTGATTGGGCGCGTGCGCTGGCTGGACAAGGCACTCACGCCATCGATGCAATTCCTGCGTATGGTGTCGCCGCTGTCGTGGATGCCGATTGCCGTGATGTCGCTCGGCGTGGGCGACCCTGCCGTGTATTTTCTGCTGGCCTTCGCCGCCTTGTGGCCGCTGGTGATGAGCACGGCCGCAGGCGTGACGCACATCGATCGACGCTGGGTGCAACTTGGTGAAAGTCTGGCGGCGACCCGCTGGGAAATGCTCTGGCACGTCTATGTGCCGGGCATCGCAGCGCATGTCCTCACGGGCGTGCGGCTGGCCATCGGCATCTTGTGGATCGTGCTGGTGCCCGCAGAGATGTTGGGTGTGAATGCGGGTCTGGGGTATCTCATCCTCGACACGCGCGACCGGCTGGCGTACTCGGAACTGACCGCTGTGATTCTGGTGATCGGTGTGCTTGGCTTCGCGCTCGACTGGGCGGCACGCTTCATCTACCGGCGCTTCAGTGGCGCGATGCAGGACGACGAGTAAGCACGAACGGGCGCAACGCGGCATATACGCGGACAGGCCGTTACAATAGCGGCCTGAATCCAGATGCCTGACGGAGACGCATCATCGAGCTAGATCGTTTACTGCAATCGCAGGGCTTCGGCAGTCGCAAGATGTGCCGCAAGCTCATTCAATCCGGTGCTTTCGCCATCGACGGCGTCGTGCACGACAACTTCCGGGAGTCGGTGGACCCGAAAGGACTTCAGTTCACGCTGGACGGCGAGTCCTGGGACTACCGCGAGCATGTCTACATCCTGCTCAACAAACCTGAAGGTTTCGAGTGCTCCACGAGCCCGACACATCACGAGGGCGTGCATTCGCTGTTGCCGCTCCCGCTCGCCGTGCGTGGCGTCCAACCGGCCGGTCGGCTCGATCAGGACACCACCGGCATGCTGCTACTCTCCGACGACGGCCCCTTCCTGCACGCCATGATGTCGCCACGCCGCCACGTACCTAAACGGTACGTCGCGACGACAAAGCACCCGGTGACGGAAGAAATGTTGCAGGCACTGCGCAACGGCGTGCTGTTGCGCGACGAGACCGAGCCGCTCGCTGCAACGGACGTCATGAGCCCGTCATCCCACGAAATTGCACTCACGATCACGCAAGGGAAATACCACCAGGTCAAGCGGATGGTGGCTGCTGCGGGCAATCGTGTGGAGGGTCTGGTGAGAACGGCCATCGGTGGCTTACCGATGGGCACGCTCGAACTCGGGGAATGGCGTTATCTGTCACCGGACGAATTGCTGTCGTTGCCGTACGAGATTCCGCTGACCGCCAAGTAATCGGACTCGGGGGATGCGAACCATCACCCGATCACGTGCAAACGCAAAAAACGCCCAACGCCGGCATTCATGCCAGCGTTGGGCGTTTCCGTTTGGATTCGCCGATACGGGTCAGCCGATATTTGGCAGATCGCCTCAGCTCTGCTTACCTTCCAACAGGAACTGCGCGCCCTTGTCCTGACCGAGCGCCTTGACGAGATACGGCATCGTCGTCTTGAGCGTGTCTTGCAGCATGTACGGCGGGTTCACGATGAACATGCCGCTGCCATGCAGGCCCATGCCACCCGGCACGGGATTGCAGACCGTCAGCGAAACGTGCAGCCAATTCTTGATCGGCTTCTCGTCGATCGTCAGTCGCTTCATGCGCTCCGGCAATTGCGCGGCTTCGCGACGTTGCACGAGCGGATACCACACGGCGTACATGCCGGTCGGGAAGCGGTCGAGCCCTTCCTGCACCGTCTGCGTCGTGCGCGTGTAATCGCGCTTGTCCTCATAGGACGGGTCGATGAGCGTGAACCCCCGGCGCGGTGCCGGCGGCAGAATCGTCTTGAGGCCTGCGAAACCGTCGGCCCCGAAAATCATCGTGCGACGTGCGACCGCGCGCCCCTGCGCTTCGAAGTTCTCGCGCAGCACTTCCTGCTCAGTCGGATGCGCCTCGAACAACCGCAAACGGTCGCGGTCGCCCAGCAGTTGCAGCGCGAAGTACGGCGAGCCGGGGTAGTAGCTCAGCTTGCCGTCCGGGTTGAACTCACGGACCAGCGCAACGTAGTCCGCCAACGCCGGCGGCAAATCGTTACGCGTCCATAGACGGCCGATGCCCGTCTCGTACTCGCCCGTCTTGTCGGCCCACTTGCCGTCGAGCGCGTAGCCGCCCGCGCCGGCGTGCGTGTCGATATACCAGAACGCCGTGTCTTTCTGGCGCATGTAATCGATACATTCAACGGCGATGAAGTGTTTCAGTACGTCGGCATGGTTGCCGGCGTGGAAGGCGTGGCGGTAGCTAAACATTAGGCAGATCCTGATTCGTCAGGCGCGATTGTAGCCGACGACGCCCCTGCCCGGCGTTTCCGGGCCGATGCGCCGCTGTTTTTGGCCTCGTTGACCGCAAGCGTCTTCACCGCTTTATGACGCGGGCACGCGACCAGATGGTCGTTCACCATCCCGGCGGCCTGCATGAACGAATAGCAGATCGTGGAGCCAACGAAGGTGAATCCCGCCTGCTTCAGCGCACGACTCATGGCGTCCGACACGGCGGACGTTGCCGGGACTTCACTGAGGGATGTCCAGCGGTTTTGCAACGTCTCACCGCCCACGAACTGCCAGACGAAGTCGCTGAAACGCGTCCCCGAGGCCTCCATCGCCAGATACGCTCTGGCCCCCTTGATGACGCCATTAACCTTCAGGCGATTGCGCACGATGCCGGGATCGGCCATCAGCCGCGCTTCGTCCTCCGGCCCGTACTTCGCGATGCGCGCCGGGTCGAAATTATCGAAAGCCTCGCGGTAGGTATCGCGCTTCTTGAGGATCGTGGACCACGACAACCCGGCCTGCGCCCCTTCAAGCATCAGCAATTCGAACAACTCGCGCGAGTCGCGCAAAGGCACGCCCCATTCCTGATCGTGATACTGACGATATTGTTCGAAGCCTTCACTCCACGGACAGCGTTCCATTTGCCCCTCGATAGTTGTGCTCGCACCCCGATGTGACCAAGGCATGCGGACGAATGGGGCAAGTGTGCCAGCAATTACCGAAGAAGCGAACCCGCAACCACGTATCCCGCGCGAAATTGGGCCGCAAGGCAATGCCGATGCGGAATTTTCCGAGTCTCCGACATCGGCCGCCCCTGCGTGTTACAGCATCAGTTGTCCGCCGTTGACCTCGATGATCTGGCCGGTCACGTAGCTCGCCAGCGTCTCAGAAGCGAGATACAGGAATGCCCCCGAACACTCGTCGGGTTCGCCAAGGCGTCCCATCGGAATGCTCTGGCGGAAGGCGTCGATCTGAGCCTGCGTGCTGAATTGCTCGTGGAACGGCGTCATGATCACGCCCGGCGAAACGGCATTCACGCGAATGCGGTCGGGCATCAACTCTTTGGCCATACCTCGAGTGAGCGTGCTCACGAAGCCTTTCGCCGCTGCGTAAATCAGCGCGCCGGGGCCACCGCCGTGACGCGCCGCAATCGACGTCACGTTGACGATCGCGCCGCCGCCCTGCTTGCGCATCGCGGGCACCACAGCGCGAGAGAACGCAACGACGGAGCGTGCATTGACGTTGAGGACGTCATCGAAATAGGCGTCCGTCACTTCCGTGAACGGCGTACGTTTGACGAGACTGCCCGCGTTGTTGATCAGTACGTCGATACGGCCAAAGCCGTCGAGCACGTGCGCCACGGCAGCATCGATGGCGCCGGTGTCCTGCACGTCGGCCGCGACAGTCATGGCCTTCACGCCATGCGAGCGCACCGCTTCTGCTACCGCTTCCGCCTTGTCGGCCGAGCGGTTGTAGTGCACCGCTACGTGCGCACCCTGCGCGGCGAACGCCGTCGCCGCTGCTGCACCGATGCCGGTACTCGCGCCCGTGATCAGCACGAACTTGCCCTTCAAATCTTGCATGGTGAATCGCTCCGAAACTGGATGGATGTGAAAAGCATCGGACACGCACTCAGTCGAGCAGGCGTGCGTCGTACGCGTGCACCTGCTGCGCCTGCTCGCCCAGCCCGTCGATGCCCAGTCGCATGACGTCGCCCGGCTTCAGGAAGACCGGCGGCTTCTGACCGAGGCCCACACCCGGGGGCGTGCCGGTGGTCACGAGATCGCCCGGCTTGAGCGTGGTGAACTGGCTGAGGTAGTGAACCAGATAGGCCACGCTGAAAATCATGGTCGACGTGTTGCCCGTCTGGCGGCGAACACCGTTGAGGTCGAGCCACAGGCCGAGTTGTTGCGGGTCGCGGATTTCATCGGTCGTCACCAGCCACGGACCGACCGGACCGAAGGTGTCGAAACCCTTGCCCTTGTCCCACGTGCCGCCGCGCTCGATCTGGTACTCGCGCTCGGAGACATCGTTGACCACGCAATACCCGGCGACGTAATCGAGCGCGCGCTCTAGCGGCACGTAACGCGCCGTCGTGCCGATCACGAAGCCCAGTTCGACTTCCCAGTCGCCTTTGACCGAGTCCTTGGGCAGCACCACGGGGTCGTTCGGCCCCGTCAGGCAGTTGTCCCACTTGGTGAAGAGCACCGGCTCCGACGGCACGGCCAGTCCCGACTCCGCTGCGTGATCGCTGTAGTTCAGGCCGACGGCGAGAAACTTGCCCAGCCCCGAGAACGGCACGCCCAACCGTCCCGGCGACGCCACCACCGGCAACGCCTTAACGTCGAGCGCCCGTAGCGCCGCCAGCCCCTGCGGGCTCAACGTTTGCGGCGTAATGTCGGCCGTCACGCCGGAGAGATCACGCACCTGGCCGTCCGTGTCGAGCAGGCCCGGCTTTTCCTGGCCCTTCGGGCCGTAACGCAGCAGTTTCAAAGCAAATCTCCTTGCGAAATCAGTTAGACCAGCCGCCGTCGATCAGATGGATGGCGCCGGTGGTGAACGAGGATTCGTCCGAACCCAGATAGACGGCGAGTGCCGCAATTTCTTCGGGCGTGCCCACACGCCCCATCGGCTGACGCGCCACGAACTGCTCGCGCACCGCCGTCAGACTCGTGCCCGCAGCATCGGCCTGCGTGGCGATGCGCTGACGCAGCGACGGCGACTCGACAGTGCCCGGGCAGATCGCATTGCAGCGGATGCCACGCGCGACGAAATCGGCCGCCACGGACTTCGTCAGCCCGATCACGGCCGCCTTGCTCGTGCCGTAGACGCAACGATTGGCCACCCCCTTCACACTGGACGCCGCCGACGACATATTGATGATCGCCCCGCCGCCTGCGGCCAGCATCGCGGGCAGGAAAGCCCGCGTGGTGCGGTACATGCTCTTCACGTTCAGGTCGAACGAGAAATCCCAAGCGGCTTCGTCGCACTCGAGAATCGAGCCGTGATGTACGAAACCCGCGCAGTTGAACAGCACATCGAGCGCGCCGAGTTCATTCGCAAGCGCGGTCACGGCCGCGCCGTCGGTCACGTCGAGCGTTCGCCGCGTCAGGTTTGGGTGATCGTCCAGCTGTGCAAGCGCGTCGGCATTCAGATCGGTGGCGATCACGTGCGCGCCTTCGCGCAGATAGGCCTCGACGCACGCGCGTCCGATGCCTTGTGCCGCAGCAGTAATGACGGCGGTTTTGCCCGTCAGTCGGCCAGTCATGAGTGTCTCCTCGTGAGCCTGTGGGTCGTTGGGGATATCGGGAAGTGCCGGGTGAGCCGACTTAGAGATTCGTGGGGTTCGTGGGGTTCGTGGGGTTCGTGGGGTTCGTGGCAGCGTGCGCGGCTACAGCAGCTGCAGCGACGTCTTCGTCATTCGCAGTCACGGTGGACGTGGCGGACGCGGCATAGGCGTCGCGCACGCGGCACAGATGCTCGCGCATCGCCTGCGCAGCCCGCTCCGGGTCTCGCGACCGCAACGCGTCGAGAATGTGGCGATGATCCTGCAAGCTGCGTTCGAGCACGCCATCGACTTGCGACGTCACACGGCGGCTCTTCTTGCCCAGCAGATAAAGACTGTTCGCGATGCTTTGCAGGAAAGGGTTCTCGCAGGCGTCGATAATGGTCTCGTGGAAGGCCATATCGGCCGCTGAGAACGTTTCGGGATTGCCCAGCAGCGCCTGTTCGTCATCGACGAGCGCATGCAGACGTGCGATGTCCTCGTCGCTGATGTGCGTGGCCGCCAGCGCGGCGACGCCGGGTTCGATAACCAGACGCGCGTCGAACAGGGATTCCAGCGTGCCAGCGTTAAGCTCGATGACCATCTCCAGCGGTTCGAGCAACTCCCGCATTTCGAGCGAACCGACGAACGTCCCCTCCCCCTGACGGATCCGCAACAATCCGAGCAGCGCCAGACCACGAATCGCCTCGCGTACGGCCGGGCGTCCGACGCCCAGCATGCTGGCGAGGTCGCGCTCAGGCGGCAGTTGCTGGCCGGGCTTGAGCAGCCCGGTGCGGATCATCGTGAGCAAGCGCTGCGCGACCTGCTCCGAGACGGAAACCTGCACGATGGGATCGAATGACATGATGTCGTTCAGTGGTAAGACCAATAAACGAGATGTTGCGCCTGTCACCTATCGGCTGTCAACGCAAAATTTCGCGAGCATCATCGGCGGCACACAGGCTTTAGATTTTTGACAAAGTCATCGGAATTTATCGAGAGCTTCCGACTCGGAGTCAAACACGCGATCTCGCAAGATCGTTTGTTCATGCGGATCTCCGTAAATTTTCATCGCGAGATTGCACTGCGTCGCAAGTCAACGCCTTCTTGTTGTCGGGGTGTCACTTTTCTGCGACCATGATCTGTCGCTCCGAGGTTCTCATCGGGGCAATGTTCCCGCCGTCGCTTGATCTGCCGTACCCCTGGCTGCACCCGTTCCCCGAAATTCTGGAGTCTCCGACGATGTCCTCCTCAAAGACCGCCAAGCTGGGCCACTGGACGATGTACATGCCAATCCTGGCCCTCGTTGCCCTCGGCGTTGCCGCATTTTTGCCGAACGCCGCAGCGCTCGCGTTATGTGCCGCGGCCCTCGCCGGGGCCGTGTTCTCGGCCGTGCATCACGCCGAGACCGTCGCCCACAAGGTCGGCGAGCCGTTCGGCACGCTGGTCCTTGCCGTGGCCGTGACCATCATCGAAGTGGCGCTGATCGTCTCGGTGATGCTCTCCGGCGGACCCGACAAAGCGGGGCTGGCGCGCGACACCGTATTTGCCGCGATCATGATCGTCTCGACGGGGATCGTCGGCTTATGTCTGCTGTTCGGCGGGGTGCGTCACCACACGCAGGGCTTTCACGTGGAAGGCGCGAGCGCCG
Source organism: Pandoraea commovens (assembly GCF_902459615.1). Taxonomy (GTDB): domain Bacteria; phylum Pseudomonadota; class Gammaproteobacteria; order Burkholderiales; family Burkholderiaceae; genus Pandoraea; species Pandoraea commovens. The sequence goes on along the minus strand of NZ_CABPSA010000017.1, from coordinate 16,251 downwards.
CGCTCGCCGTGCTGTGCGCGCTGTCCGTGCTCACGCTGGTCCTGCCGAACTACACGAATTCCGTGGTCGGCCCGGGGCTCACGGCGTCACAGCTTGCGTTCGAAGGCGTGATCTCGCTGGTGCTTTATATGGTGTTCGTGTTCGTGCAGACGGTGAGCCATCGCGATTACTTTCTGGCGAAAGCACCGAGCGAAGAAGTCCACGTGCCGCCGCCCTCGCGCCGTACGGCAGTGTTGAGTCTCGGCCTGCTGGTCGTGGCGCTGGTGGCTGTGGTGGGTCTGGCGAAAAAGCTCTCGCCCGCCGTGGAACAGGCGGTGGCGACGGCAGGAGCGCCGAAGGCAGTGGTAGGGATTGTGATTGCTGCGCTGGTGCTGCTGCCCGAAGGGCTGGCCGCGCTGCGCGCCGCGCGTGCCAACAAGCTCCAGACAAGTCTGAATCTGGCGCTCGGTTCGGCGCTGGCCAGTATCGGCCTGACGATTCCGACGGTGGCCGCCGTGTCGCTGTTGCTCGATCAGCAGATCGAACTGGGACTCGCACCGAAAGAGACGGTGCTGCTCGCCGTCACGCTGCTGGTCAGCGTGCTCACGCTTGGCACCGGACGCACGACCGTGCTGCAAGGGGCCGTCCACCTGGTGCTGTTCGCGGCATTCCTGTTCCTGGCGATCGTGCCGTAATACGGTGATACGGTCGTGCCTGAAGCGTTGGCGCGTTAGCCCGCCAGCGCTTCAGTACTTCAAGCCTTGGACGCTTTCTTATCCGCTGCGGCAGCGTCATCCTTGACGTCATTGACGTCAGCCGATTCCGTTGCGTCCGACGGCGTGCCGAGCAACGCCCCCAGCAGCTTGCTGCCACCGCCGCCGCGCTTGCCCTGTGCGCCCACGCCCTTGCCCGTCGGCGGGCCGCGACGCACACCGGCGTCGATCTTCAGGCCGCGACGCTTCTGAATCTCAAATTTAGTCTGTGTCATGGTGTTGTCCGCGTGTTGTCCGTTACTTCAGGGGTCGATGCCCAGGTCGCCCTCGGCCGCCAGCGTCTTGGCCAGCGCGTGCGCGGCTTCCAGCGCGTCGCTTGCCCAGCGGTAGGCGTCAGGTGTGGTGTGGGTGAGCGGCGGATCGAGCGATTCGATGACGTCGTCCACGTCTCGCCATCCGGTAAAGTGCACCACCCCGTAGAACTGTCCTTCCGGCGCGGGCGACGTCTCCGCCCAGTAGTAAAAGTCTTCCGCCAGCAGGCAGCCTTCGAAACCCATAGCGATCTGTCGAGATCCCGTGAAAAGGCGGCATCGTAGCACGACGCATGACGAGCGGCATACCGTCGCTACGCAGTAGAATACTGCGGCATAGCAACCCACGACTCTTTATACCGACATCACGATGTTCACCGGAATTGTTCAAGGCACGGCCAGGCTGTCGTCCATCGAAGATCGCGACGGCATGCGCACGCTCGAACTGGCGTTTCCCGAAGGCTTCTGCGAAGACCTGACCCTCGGCGCCAGCGTCTCCGTCGATGGCTGCTGCCTGACGGTCACGCAACTGCTCTCGCCTACCGCCGCGTCGTTCGACGTCATTCTCCAAAGTCTGAACGTGACGACCCTCGGCAGCTTCGGCGCGGGCGCACAGGTCAACGTGGAGCGCGCCGCCAAGGATGGCGCGGAAATCGGCGGCCATCCGCTCTCGGGCCACATCGACTTCTCGACCGAAATCCTCAGCGTGCGCACCTCGGATACGAACCGCGTGCTGCGCATCGCGATTCCCGAAGCGTTCCGCAAGTATGTCTTCGCCAAGGGCTACATCGCCATCAACGGCGCGAGCCTGACGGTCTCGGAAGTGAACCGGCAAGAAGGCTGGTTCGAGGTATGGCTGATTCCGGAAACGCGCCGCATGACGACGTTCGAGGACAAGGGCGCCGGTTCGCGCGTCAATATCGAAATCGAACGTAGCACGCAGGTGGTCGTCGACACGGTCCGCGAAGCGGTGCAGGAAAGCCTCGGCCGCCTGCAACCGGTGCTCGAAGCCTTGCTTAAGGAAAAGGGACTCTCGCTCGACGACTTCGTCGCGGTGCCGAAGCTGCCCACCGACAAGGCATAAGGCGGCACAAGGGTTAAGACCCGAGCCCTGCGTTCACTTTCAAAGGATCTTCATGCAACTCGCCACCTGGAACGTCAACTCGCTCAAGGTTCGTCTCGGACATGTGCAGGATTGGCTGCGCAGCAACCCCGTCGACGTCCTGTGCCTTCAGGAATTGAAGCTCACCGACGAAAACTTCCCGATTACGGAAATTGCCGCGCTCGGCTATACGTCGCACTTCACTGGGCAGAAGACGTATAACGGCGTTGCGCTGCTCGTGAATCACACCAAGGTCGGGGAAGCGACCGACCTCGTCAAGAACCTGCCGAATTTTCCCGATGAACAGCAACGTCTGATCACGGCGACCATCGGCGGCGTGCGCGTCGTCTGCGGCTACTTCCCGAATGGCCAGTCACTCGATTCCGACAAGTTCGTCTACAAGCTCAACTGGCTCGACGCCCTCACCCACTGGCTGTCGGACGAATTGCAGCGTCACCCGCAGCTCGCGCTGCTCGGCGATTACAACATCGCGCCGGAAGACCGCGACGTGCACGATCCGGCGAAATGGGAAGGCAGTAATCTGGTGTCGCCTCAGGAACGTCAGGCGTTCGCGCGCCTGCAAGGGCTCGGTTTGCGCGACACCTTCCGTATGTTCGAACAACCGGAAAAGACGTTCAGTTGGTGGGATTACCGCATGGGCGCGTTCCGCCGCAACGCCGGACTGCGCATCGATCACGTGCTCGCCTCCGCCGCACTGGCAGAGCGCTGCACCGGCTGCGAGATCGATCGCGTGCCGCGCACCTGGGAGCAGCCGTCTGACCACACGCCGGTCGTCGCTACATTCAAGGACTGATGCGGCGCTTGCCCGTTATCGGGCAACAGCCGGAAAGCGCCGGCAGCAATGAAAAACGGCACCCGTGGGTGCCGTTTTCTTTGGGACCATGACTTTGCTATGGCGCGCGCTTACCGCGTCACCGTTCGCGGCATGGCGCCTACTGACCCGCACGCGGATCCGTGAGCCGCGACTCATAGACGAAGCAACGAATCGCGGCCTTGTTGCGCGTATCCATCTGCATGAATTCGAGACCGTAAGCCCACGTGCCATCGGCCCTCGGCCCTTCGACGCTGCGCACCGCCCCACGCCCGACGATCGGCACGATATCCGCCCCGATCGGCACACGGAACTGCACCGCGACGTGCAGACATCCCTCCGGCAACGGGGCTTTTGCCACGATACCCGCACCGTCTGCACTGATGTCTCGCACCAGTACGAGCCACTCCGGCGTGTCCTGCGGATCGGCCAGCATGCGCGTAAGCGACGTACGCGACGTCTCGTCGATAGGCGACAGCCGCGCCACGAGCCGGGTGTCGACACGCGGCGTACGACGCACCGGCGTCTCCCGCACTTGCGACGGACGCGAGAGCACCACGTAATCGAATGGGCCGTGGTGCACGCTATGCACGTCGCACGAAAATTCGTACAAGTTGTCGCCCGGGAACGTCCAGAGCGCCAGCCGATCCCCCGCCACCATCGGCATGCGCGCGTCTCCCGCCATGGGAGGCGTGATAATCAGCATGCCGTTGGGTGCCCGACCGATCAGTCGGGCCCGCACGCGCGTCATCTCGGCGTCCGGTGCCACCCGCATCTGAATCCACGCACCGATCGGCAGCGGAACGGGCAAACCGTGCAAATAGACCGTCGAGGCCCCCGCACCGAGCGGCGACGCCGAATTCGCGGCCTCCGTCCGACCGGCGGCCTCACCCGTTGTCGCGCCCTCGGGCAGCGGCCGGTGAGGCGCAAACATCGTGAACAGCCAGTCCAGATCGGCTTCGGACGGCAGACGCTCGCCCGCCGCCAGCAATGGCGTGCCGTCAGCGTCGAACAGTGGCCAGGAGAGTGGGACGTGAGCGTCAAGCTCGCGACGATTGACCGCCACGAACCCCGGATAGCCTGACGCAATACAAGTCGAGTGCATGATGCCTGGAAGGGGTGTGACACCCCAGAAAGTCTCGGATTAAGGAGGCGCGACGTACGTAATGTGGCGTCATGAAGCTCGGTGAGACGTTTCGCGACGTCCTGTGACGCATGTCTGACGTAATGCAACGTAAGGCACGTACGTATTTTTACCACGAAAGTGCCGTCGCGCTGATGGCGGAATATCAGGCAAAACGCCCCTCAATCCGCCGCAACGCTATCCGAGCCTCGCCGGGGTGAAGCGCTGGCGTGGGTCGCTTCCGTGATGACGTGGGCAGGAAGCGGGAATCGGATGGCCCAGAACCACGGGAGCGTCTGACGACAAGCGTCCGCCAGCCCGGGAAGCGCCATGATCTCGGGGCAGGTCAGCCATTGGGTCAATCGCTCGGCCAGATGCCAGGACGCGACGGCGTCGTCAGAAAGACAGGCCTGTAGCGCCATTGCCGGTGGCAACACGCGCCACGTGGCCTCCCCGATCATCGTCTCATTGAGCACCGCGAGCGCGTAGCGGCGGCAGGCAAGGCGCGCGCCGTCCGCGATCGATGTGCTCACATCGATCGACGGCAGCGAGAGATACCACTCCGGCTGGGTCGCCAGCCAGGCCAGACCGGCGGCGACGGAAACCAGCCGGACACGGCGCGACAGGGAGATACCCGATGCCGCGTCGGTGGCGGGCGTCGAGAGGGGATGATCGCGAAACACTTCGTCGATATCGGCGCGGCCCGCAGAGTGCAGTCGGACAAAGGCGAGCGACCGGGACGTGCGAACCGTGGCGTCGAGACGCTCAGGTGGACTCAATTCGGCACGTGGCGACAGCAGCGCCGCCAAAGGCAGTTCACTCACCGCGCTGGCGAGCGTGCGGCCATCCACTCCCGCATGCGGCACCGGCTCGCACCTCACCCTCATCGCCAAGCCACCGGCGAGTCAGCCGGACAAATGCATCGAGCGGTCGCTCCACCGGCCATAGACCGGCGAGGCACCCGAACTCCCTCAGCAACCCCTGAAGTTGCCGCATGATCCCGGGCACGTAGTCGCCGGGAAGCGCCACGTCGCGCACGACCACCCGTGTGCCCACCCAATGCCAGCCGGGGAGCGGGTGACCCGCGAAGCCCATATCCCCCTCCTTCGGCTGGCTTGCCCCTGCCACGCCCCATACACCCGCCGTCAACGCTTTCGGCAGACGCGCCGCCACCTCGCCGTCGGCCCGAATCCACACAAGGTAGGCTGGGTCCAGCGCGTTGACGCCGTCCGCCGACAGCGCGACGTGCACTTGCGCAGGCAGTGTGTTGACCCACGCCGCGCGCAAGGCCGCCGTGCGCGAATCGCTGACACCGCCCTGTCCCTCTTCAGCCCAGTAAAGCGTCTGGCAGATCGCGCCAGCGCGCGCCCAGACGGTCTCGGGAGGCCCATTCACACACAAGCGGAACAACGTGACCATCAGCGCGTCGGTCGCCCACGAAGCCTCGTCGCGCGTCAGACGCACGTCGTTCAGCATATCGAGCTTGCGCGCCAGCCATTGCGCACGCAGCGTCGCGAAACATTCATGATCCGCCAGGCCGCCCGCCTCCCCCGGCGCAACCAGCAGTCGACCGAGCCAATCGCTGTGTTGAACGTGCTCAGGCAAACGATGCAACAGCGGCGCCATCTCTTCAGGGGCGTCGGTAACGGCCGAAAATGCAGAACGGTGACGCAGCGCATTCAACAATTGCAGGAAGACGCTTGTGCGCATGGCCGGTTGGTCCACGGGAAAGGTCATCCAGGACCGCACCACCGGGTCCAGTTCGGATGGCGTCAAACGGCGCAGCCAATCCGCATCCAGTCGAAGCCGGGCGTCTTGCCATTGCGTCGCGCTCAGATCGCAGTCGCGCCCGATGCGCACCCGCTTGAGACTGGCACCGCAAAAACGCGCGCGGCGCAAATCGCACGACTCGAAGAATGCGCCATTGAGCTGTGCGCCTCGCGCATCCCATGCCACGAGGTCGCACCGACGAAATGCGGCATCTCGTAAGTCTGCACCGGACGCCCGCCCATGGCTCATCGTGACCGATGTCCATCTCGAACGTCGCGCCCGAGTGCCAATGAGCATCGTGCGACGCGCGCTGCCGTTCGTGAAGCACGCCCCGTCCATGCGCGCCAGATGAAAGGACGCGTCATCGAGGCGCACCTTCTCGAACGTCACCCCCTGACAACGCGTCTCACTCAGATCGGCCCCGCTCATCACGGTATGCAGAAATTCTGCGCCACGAAGATTGGCCCCGTTCATGCGGGCACCGCTCAGCACCGCCGCGCGAAAACATGCCTCGCGCAAATCCGTCCGTTCGAATTCGGCGTCCACCTGATTAGCGTACGCGAACCCTGCACGACGCAGCCGCGCACCCGACCAGACCGTTGCGTTGAAATGACCGCCGCAAAACTGCGCGCCCTGTGCGTGAACGCCTCGCAGGTCACCGTTCGACAGCGACAGATCCGGCAGCGCACCGTCTTGTAGATTCGTGAGCGTCAACGCCGCGCTGAGGATGTCCGGTGGCCACTCGCGCAGCGGCCAGTCGGCCATTGCCGCCGGGTCAAAGGCGACGGCATCCCCCGAGGGCAGCCAATGCCACTGCGGCGCACGCGCCCTGCCGTCGCGAGACGGCGAACACCACGTCACCATATCTCGCGCGATGTCTGTGGCCCGCGCCCCATGCAACAGATGCGGATAGCGCGTGCTCCACACCCGTGTCAACGCGGCTTTGTCGAAAGGTAAGTCGCCTCGTGCAGCATCGGCGCTCGCACATAAACGTTCGATGCTGCCGCAGCCAGCTCGCCGCGTATCCTGCGCAAGTGCGTGTGTCAGCCACGAGACCAGCAATGCGATCGCACGACGCTCGGCCAGATCGGCCCGCAGAATCGCGCAACGCAGTGCCTCGGCGGGCGCTCCGCTGGAGGATGACGGATAGGAAGACGGCAAGACACCGTTGCCGTTTGCGCCGCCCCCGACGTGTTCCGAGGGAAGCGAGGCCGTAGCCTGCGTATGTGCGCCACGAGTGACAGCGGACTGAGACCACATGATGCATCGCTCCTCGGCGCACGCTTGGGCGCGTGCGCAAAAAGCCACCATGTTGCCGAAAGAACCCGGAGCTGCGCGCTAAGGAATTTCCGAATTAATCGCACAGCCCCGAGGGGGACGGTCGTGCCTCAGGCGAGACAGAGTTTGAGGGCGTCGCGCCAGTCGGGCGCACGTACGCCAAAGTTACGCGCGAGCTTGTCGTTGTCGAGCACGGAGAAGGCCGGACGTTTGGCCGGTAACGGATAGGCGGATGTCGGAATCGGCACAACGTTCGGACGCTTGTCCGGTGCCGTCAGATCGAGAATCGCTTCGGTGAATCCGTGCCACGTCGTCTGGCCGGCGGCCGTCAGGTGATAGAGGCCACCGCGCTCGCGCCAAAAGTCTGCGTCAATGCCACCCTCACCTGCATCGCCCAGCCCTTGCACCAGCATCTGCGACGTGAGTTCCGCAATCGTGCGGCACCAGGTCGGCGCGCCATGCTGATCGGCGACGATACGCAGTTCGTCGCGCTCGCGCGCCAGACGCTGAACCGTCAGCAGAAAGTTCGCACCGCGCGAACCGTACACCCAGCTCGTACGCAACACCAGATGGTTGGCGCCGCTGGCGGCAATAGCCGCTTCACCGGCGAGCTTGGTACGGCCGTAAGCGTTTTGCGGATTGGTCGGTTCGTCTTCGCGATACGGCGTGGATGACGTGCCGTCGAATACGTAGTCGGTGGAGTAGTGAACGACGAGCGCACCTAGACGCTTCGCCTCTTCCGCCATGATGCCGGGCACCACGGCGTTCACCTGATAGGCTGCCGCTTCTTCCGTCTCGGCGCGGTCGACGGCCGTGTAAGCGGCCGGATTGATGATCAGGTCGGGTGCGAAGTCGCGCACGGTCCGCACCACGCTGTCGGTGTCCAGCAGATCCATTTCGCTGCGTCCGGGGGCGTGCACGTCTCCCATGCCTTGCAGGCAACGTGCCAATTCCCAGCCCACTTGCCCGGTAGCGCCCGTCAACAGGATGCGTCTTGCCATGATACGGCTCCCTTGTCGCGATATGAGGAAACAAGGGAGCCTACCCGGTTTCGCTTCAGGTTTCCAGCCCGAGCTCCTGGATCTTGCGCGTGATCGTGTTGCGCCCGATACCCAGACGGCTCGCGGCTTCGACCTTGCGCCCGCGCGTGAAGTCCAGCGCTTCATTGATCAGCGCGGTCTCGAAGCGACGCGTGAGTTGGTCCATTACGTCCGGCGAAGCCGAGCGCAGCAATCGCGCGACCTCGCGGCGCAGGATCGGCTCCCAGCTCTCCACGCTCGGTACGCCCGGCATGCCCGCCGCCTCGCCTGCACTCCCGCCCATGCCGCCAACCGGCACCGACGGCACGGCACCCACGCTGCCATATCCCGCTGCGCCCTGTGCCGGGTCAGCGCTACCTGAGGTCACGGCCCCGCCATGCGCCGCACCGTTCGCATACGCAGGCATACCGGCCACCACCGCAGCGGGCGCGGTCGGCGTCTGAAATTCCGGTGGCAGATCCTTGATTTCGACGGTCTGCGCCGGTGCCATCACCGTCAGCCAGTTGCTGAGGTTTTCCAACTGACGCACGTTGCCCGGGAACGGGAAGCGCGTCAGATGCGTGAGCGCGGCCTCGCTGATGCGCTTGGTTTCGACACCCAGTTCGCGTGCGCTCTTCTGCAAGAAGTGACGCACCAGCAGCGGAATGTCTTCGTTACGCTCGCGCAATGACGGCAAGCGCAAGCGGATCACGTTCAGACGGTGATACAAGTCCTCGCGGAACAGCCCCTGACGCACGCGATCTTCCAGATTCTGGTGGGTGGCCGCGATCACACGAACGTTCGCCTTGATCGGGCTGTGGCCGCCGACACGGTAGTAGTTACCGTCGGAGAGCACGCGCAACAGACGCGTCTGCAAATCCAGCGGCATATCGCCGATTTCGTCGAGAAACAGCGTGCCGCTCTCCGCTTGCTCAAAGCGTCCGCGACGCGTTGCCTGCGCCCCGGTGAACGCCCCGCGCTCGTGACCGAACAGCTCGGATTCGAGCAGATCTTTCGGAATGGCCGCCGTGTTGAGTGCAATGAACGGCCCCGAAGCGCGCGGCGAATGTCGGTGCAACGCGCGTGCGACCAGTTCCTTGCCCGAGCCCGATTCGCCGGTGATGAGCACCGTCGCGCTCGAATGCGACAGACGACCGATAGCGCGGAACACGTCCTGCATCGCACTCGCCTGCCCGAGAATCTCAGGCTCTTCGGTAATACGTTCGTCGTCCGTCGCTTCGCGCAGACTTTCTTCGACAGCGCGAAGAATCAGCTCGACCGCGCGATCCACGTCGAACGGCTTGGCCAGATACTCGAACGCACCGCCCTGAAACGCGGCGACGGCGCTATCCAGATCCGAGAACGCCGTCATGATGATGACGGGCAGGCCAGGATGCCGTTGCTTGACCATTTGCAGCAATTCGAGGCCGGAGCCGCCCGCCATGCGGATGTCCGATACCAGCACTTGCGGCGAATCGTGTTCGAGCGCTGCGCTGGCTTCGCGCGGGCCGGTGAAGCTGCGCACTGGCAGGTTGGCTCGCGAGAGTGCTTTCTCCAGCACCCATCGGATGGATTGGTCGTCGTCTACTATCCAGATCGGCTTCATTGTTCACCGTGTAACGTCTATGCCCGGCCGCAGGTGTTACGGCCGACGGCGTGAGGGCCGCATCAGCCCAGGGGCAGCAGGATTCGAAAATCCGTCCGTCCGGGCCGGCTTTCGCATTCGATCAGACCGTCGTGGCGCTGAATGAACGATTGCGCCAGTGTGAGTCCCAGACCGCTTCCGCCCTCTCGCCCGGAGACGAGCGGATAGAAGATGCGATCTCGAATGTCGGCAGGTATGCCTGGCCCGTTGTCGATCACATGCAATTCCAATGCCAGCTTGTGCAATCGCTTGGCAATCGTGATCTTTCGCGCCACTCGCGTGCGCAATACGATGCGTGCGTCGCCGCGCGCGATCTGCTCGCGCAGCGCCTCGGCACCGTTGCGCACGATATTGAGTAGCGCTTGAATGAGTTGCTCTTTGTCGCCGCGAAAATCGGGCAGGCTGACGTCGTAGTCCCGCTCGATCGACAAGCCTTGCGGGAATTCCGCGAGTACCACCGAACGCACGCGCTCACAGACTTCGTGGATGTTCACGTCCGTGGCGATATACGGATGGCGATGCGGCTCCAGCAAGCGATCCACCAGCGTCTGAAGCCTGTCGGATTCCTTAATGATCACCTGCGTGTACTCGCGCAATTCGCGCTGATCCAGCTCGAACTCCAGCAACTGTGCCGCACCGCGAATGCCGCCGAGCGGGTTCTTGATTTCGTGCGCGAGGTTGCGGATAAGCTGCTTGTTCATCAACGCCTGATCGATGATCCGCTCTTCGCGCTCGTTCTTGAGCTTCTGCTCGTTCTCGATCAGCTCGACGATCACGAAATCGGGCGCTGCCTCGGGGGCCGCCACAATCGCGTGTGTGTGCAACGGCTCCTGCGCGGTGCGTTCCAGCACCAGATCGAGGCGTGTGGTCTGGAAGTGATTCGCGATGAGCTCCGTCATCGTCGACGACAGCACTTCGCCGTTCGTGAACACATCGTTCCACGTCATCTGCGAGAGCGAACGACGCGATAAGGCCAATAACGCTTCGGCGGCCGGGTTTGCGAAGACCACGCGCAAGGTGTGCTTTTCCAGCACGAGTAGCACGGTCGGCAACGCTTCCAGCCCCGGCAGAATGCCGGTCGCGGCAAGCTTCGCTTCCCACGGGTCGACCAGGGCATGCGCCGCAGACAGGGGCGCGGGGATGCCTGCGGCGTCAGCCGTCAATTCGGCAGCAACATCGGCGGCATCAGCGGAATGCGAGGCCCGCTTCGTCTGCCCTTTCTCACCAGCGCGGACACTTTTCATCAAGGATCTAGGCGTTAGGTTCGTGGCAGGCCGCTGGCACGATGCACGTTGGCGATGCATGGCGCGCGCTGCGGATAAAAAAGGGGGACGGCCGCGGCCATCCCCCCGTGCTTGTCGAGCATGACGGTCGGCCGCAGGCGTTCCGTCATGCCGGCGCATTGCTGCGCAGCGACCCGATTACAGCGAGTAGTACAGTTCGAACTCGAGCGGGTGCGTGGTCATGGCCACACGGCGAGCTTCGTCCGTCTTCAGCGCGATGTACGAATCGAGCATGCCGTCGGTGAACACACCGCCACGCGTCAGGAACTCGCGGTCTTCGTTCAGGTATTCCAGCGCCTGTTCGAGGCTCGAGCACACGGTCGGGATCTTTGCATCCTCTTCCGGCGGCAGGTCGTACAGGTTCTTGTCGGCAGCTTCGCCCGGGTGGATCTTGTTCTGCACGCCATCCAGACCGGCCATCAGCATGGCCGAGAAGGCCAGATACGGGTTGGCCATCGGATCCGGGAAGCGCGCTTCGATGCGGCGGCCCTTCGGGTTGGCAACGTACGGAATACGGATCGATGCCGAACGGTTACGGGCCGAGTAAGCCAGCTTCACCGGGGCTTCGAAGTGCGGCACGAGGCGCTTGTACGAGTTCGTCGACGGGTTCGTGATCGCGTTCAGGGCACGGGCGTGCTTGATGATGCCGCCGATGTAGTACAGCGCGAATTCCGACAGACCGCCGTAGCCGTTGCCTGCGAACAGGTTCTGACCGTCCTTCCAGATCGACTGGTGGATGTGCATGCCCGAACCGTTGTCGCCAACGATCGGCTTCGGCATGAACGTGGCCGTCTTGCCGTAGCTATGTGCCACGTTGTGCACGACGTACTTCAGGATCTGCGTCCAGTCGGCGCGCTCGACCAGCGTCGAGAACTTCGTACCGATTTCGTTCTGGCCCTGGCCAGCGACTTCGTGGTGGTGCACTTCAACCGGCACGCCGAGTTGTTCGAGCAGCAGGCACATTTCCGAGCGCATGTCCTGGAACGTGTCGACCGGTGCGACCGGGAAGTAGCCGCCCTTCGTGCCCGGACGGTGGCCGGTGTTGCCGCCATCGAAGTCCTTCGACGAGGACCACGGGGCTTCTTCGGAGTTGATCTTCACGAAGGTGCCCGACATGTCCGTGTTCCACTGGACCGAGTCGAAAATGAAGAATTCCGGCTCCGGACCGAAGAAGGCGGTGTCGCCCAGGCCCGTGCTCTTCAGGTAGGCTTCAGCGCGCTTGGCGATGGAGCGCGGATCGCGGTCGTAGCCCTTGCCGTCGGCCGGCTCGATCACGTCGCAGGTCAGGACCAGCGTGTTTTCTTCGTAGAACGGGTCGATGTAAGCGGTGTCGGCGTCCGGCACCAGCAGCATGTCCGAGGCTTCGATGCCCTTCCAGCCAGCGATCGACGAACCGTCGAAAGCGTGGCCGCTCTCGAACTTGTCGGCGTCGAAGTGCGACACGGGCACCGAGACGTGCTGCTCTTTGCCGCGCGTGTCCGTAAAGCGGAAGTCGACGAACTTGACGTCTTCTTCCTTAACCAGGTTCATCACATCTGCCACAGATTTGCTCATGCTATCTCCCGAAAGATTCAATCTGGCGCTGCTGGCGCTCATCGCCCGCGTCGCCGCACCCTCTTAACGAACTCCGTGTTCGGATTCGCCAGTGATAAGCAGGAAGCGTGCCAGCGTATCGCTTCACTGTCGTGCCTCACCCTCGCCCACTGATTTCTAAGGAAATATTCGATGCTGGTGCGTCCAGCGCCAAATTCCCGCTCGCGGGCTTCAATTCTCCATTTCGGTGCGTGTCGCACCAAAACATCACTAAATTGGTGCATTTTCCGATTATGCACCTTTTCGGTGCCAGCATGCCGCGTCACTGACCCGAAGTTGTGCGCCATATTGCACCGTCGTCGGGCGCGGTGGATTCGGTCCACAAAATATCCAGACGACTCCCAATGCTGCTCGATGTCACTTAAAGCGCATCTTTGCATGTGCTGCACGCTAGAATGAAGGACAACCATCGACTAACGAGATCACAGCAATATGACAAGCGCAAAAGCCATTCTCGACCAAGCAACGCAGCGTCGCGCCACGGGTCAGCTCGCCTACGCAGGCGCAGTCACGCCGGAAGAAGCGCTGGCATTGCTCAACGCTGACGCCAACGTTCGTCTGATCGACGTGCGCACGCGCGCTGAACTCGATTGGGTCGGCCGCCCGCAGGTGCCGGACGGGCAGTACGCCAACGTCGAATGGGTGCGCTATCCCGGTGGCGTGCCCAACGAACACTTCCTCGAACAACTGACGTCGCAGACGACGGACAAGACGACGCCGTTGCTGTTCCTGTGCCGCAGCGCCGCCCGCTCGAAGGCCGCCGCGAAAGTCGCATACGAAGCCGGCTTCACGCAATCGTTCGACATCCTCGAAGGCTTCGAAGGCGACAAGGACGGCAACGGTCACCGCAAGAATGTAAGCGGCTGGTGCTTCCGCGGCCTGCCCTGGCTCGGCGCATGACATCCGCGACACCGGATTGCCGGTCACGGCCGCAGGGCTGCGATGGCGATGGCGACAAATGACAGGACGACAACGACTGCGCACCGACGACGTATCGACACACACCGAACCACATCAACGCGAGGAGACGCCGAGATGGACTGGACTCACTTGCTGACTTTCGCGCTCGCCCTGTTCGTGGGCGCGGGCACACCGGGCCCCGGCATTGCGGCCATCGTCGCGCGCGTCCTCGGTCGCGGCACGCAAGGCGCGATTGCCTTTACCGCAGGCGTCGCGATTGGCGATGTCGTCTGGCTCACGCTCGCCGTGCTCGGCGTGGCGGCACTGGCGCATACGTTCTCCGGCGTGTTCCTCGCGATCAAGTACGCCGGTGCGGCTTACCTTCTGTATCTCGCCTGGAAGATGTGGCACGCTCCGGCCATCGCGCCGACGGAGCCATTGGCCGCCGCACCGCGCGAGAAGTCCTGGCGTCTGTTTCTGGGCGGTCTGTCGGTCACCATGGGCAACCCGAAGGTCGTTGTGTTCTATTTCGCACTGCTGCCCAACTTGCTCGATCTGCAACGCGTGACGGCACTCGGTTACATCGAAGTCGTCGGCGTCACACTGACGGTGCTCGCCATTGTGTTCGGAAGCTACATCGCGCTGGCGTCCCGCGCACGGCGACTGCTCAGCTCGGCACGTGCCGTGAAACGTCTGAATCGCGCGACGGGCACGGTAATGGCCGGTGCGGCCGTTGCCATCGCGACACGCTGAACGCAGCCGAAACATCTCCGCATCGTCGCCACATGAGAAACGCCACCTTCGGGTGGCGTTTTCATTAATGCCGTTCCAACAACCATCTCTCATCGGGCGAGAACGCACATCGGATTGTTGCGGTTCGCGTAATGATTCATTCGCTTAATTGCCGTTTTTCCTTGATAGCCGGAGGCATAGACTGGCTTCACCGGTCGCGCACAACGCATACCGCGTCCTACCCAAAGACGCTCGGTACCGATGCATTGCGCGCCCCCGCAACACAGAAGAACAGGAATTAACGTCATGAATCGCATCCTCAATCGCAAGCTCATTGCATCGGCACTGATCTCGGCCACGATGGCCACTGCAACAGGTTCCGTTTTCGCACAATCGCATCTGTCGAGCGACGCTTACCCCGACGGCTCGCCGTTCGGTTGGGTGCCCCAAACGTCTCAGCTCACCCGCGCACAGGTGCGTGAGGACCTGATCGACGCGCGCGCCAAGGGCCTGATTCCGCAGAACGACTACGACTACCCGGCGTTCAACACGATGAACAACGCCAACGTGCCGGGCAAGACGCGCGCACAGGTGTACGACGAACTCGTGCGTGCACGCCAGAACGGCGAGATGAAGTACTCGAATCCGTAAGCGACGAACCGGCCCTCGTCATGCTGCCTCCCTCGGGCGGCGTGACTGACGCACGCAGGCCGGACGGCATCTTCAGCCTGCGTTGCGTCACCTTATTGCATCACCTGATTAGGTCTTAGTCCCGCCGACAGGCGCGCGCCCCCGCCCAACAACGTTTTGCCGGGCTATCCGTGGTGCGTCGGCCCAGTGCTTCCCCTCTGGCCCGGCAGTCACACACGGCTTCCCACGGGCGCATCTCCTGTCGCCATGCGTTCCCCGTAATCGCATGGGACTTTCGCCCGCGCTCCCGCCCTGGAGCGTGGGCTTTTTTAATGGACGCGTTGGTGGACGGCAGTGGACTGCGCAGGCTGCGTGCTACCATGCAGCCGTTTCAATTTGCATAGACAGGATCATCCGGTGAGTGACATCCAACTAGATATCGAGTGGACCGAGCGCGCAGCGAAGAAGGCCGAACGACTCGTTCCCAAGGACACCCCGCTCGGGTTGCCGCCGCTCGAATGCCTGCCGCAGGAAGGTGACGTGATGTTCCTCGGCAAGGGCGACAAGAAGCAACCGTTCGTTGTGGTGGAACGTCAGTACCACCACGAAGGCGAAGACGCCTGGACGATCATCCTGATCCTGGATCTTCCGGAATAACGACGACGTCCCCTGAGGGGCATGCATGACGTTCGAAGCATCGGCAGCCGAAACGCCTGCCGCTGATTTGGACGGATCGCAGACCTGTCCGGAAAGCTCGGCGCGGCCACTGGGGAAACCCCGGTTGTCGCGCCGCTTTGCTTGAGGGAAGCCGTTTTCTATACTTGAGACGCGACTTACCTCGTGCATCGCCTGGTGGCGACAGGGAGATCCAATATGATCGCGCCCCACCTTTCCAATGCCCAACTGGTCTGCATGTTTGCGATCGCGGTATTCGGCGCGATCGTTGTCGGCGCAATGCCGTGCAAAGGGACCATTCGAATGTGCTGGCGATCGCTGCTCGTGGTCGTGGGCGCGGTGCTCGCGGTACTGGCGTTCGAGATGGTTCCGCTTCTCGCCTGAGACCTTTTTTGCGGATTTTCACCATTAAGGGTTGACCCCATGCGGAAGAGCCGATATTATCTCGGTCTCGTTGGGGCGTTAGCTCAGTTGGTAGAGCAGCGGACTCTTAATCCGTAGGTCGAGTGTTCGAGTCACTCACGCCCCACCAAACGAATTTTTAAGAAAGGCTGCGATGCCGTGCAGCCTTTTTTATTCCCGGTAGCATCGGGGCGTTAGCTCAGTTGGTAGAGCAGCGGACTCTTAATCCGTAGGTCGAGTGTTCGAGTCACTCACGCCCCACCA
>NZ_CABPSA010000016.1 GCF_902459615.1 Pandoraea commovens | reverse complement strand
CCATGGTCAACGTGGCCAATGGTACCGACGTTCACGTGCGGCTTAGTCCGCTCGAATTTTTCCTTTGCCATTTCCGAATCCTCAGATACTGAATAGACGATTAAACAGTGTGTCGGGTGCCGCACCGGATGATGCGGACACCCTACAAATGAATTACTTGCTCTTGTTGCTGATGATGGCTTCGCTCACGTTCTTCGGAGCTTCAGCGTAGTGCTTGAACTCCATCGTGTACGTGGCGCGGCCTTGCGTAGCCGAACGCAGCGACGTCGAATAGCCGAACATTTCCGACAGCGGGACTTCAGCGCGCACGATCTTGCCGCCGCCGACCATGTCGTCCATGCCCTGGATAATGCCGCGACGGCTCGACAAGTCGCCCATCACGTTACCCATGTAGTCTTCCGGCGTTTCCACTTCCACGGCCATCATCGGCTCGAGGATGACCGGCTTGGCACGGCGCATAGCTTCCTTGAAAGCCATCGAACCAGCCATACGGAACGCGTTTTCGTTCGAGTCCACATCGTGGTACGAACCGAACGTCAGGTGGACCGTCACGTCGACGACCGGGAAGCCAGCGAGCACACCGCTCTTGAGCGTGTCCTGGATACCCTTATCAACGGCCGGAATGTATTCACGCGGAATCACACCACCCTTGATTTCGTCGAAGAACTTGTAACCAGCGCCTTGCTCGCTCGGCTCAAGCGTAATGACAGCGTGACCGAACTGGCCGCGACCGCCCGACTGCTTGACGAACTTGCCTTCCACATCGGCAGCCGTCGCGCGAATGGTTTCGCGGTAGGCAACCTGCGGAGCGCCGATGTTGGCTTCCACGCCGAATTCGCGCTTCATGCGATCGACCAGAATTTCGAGGTGGAGCTCGCCCATACCCGAAATGATGGTCTGACCCGATTCTTCATCGGTCTGCACGCGGAACGACGGATCTTCCTGCGCCAGGCGGTTCAGGGCGATGCCCATCTTTTCCTGGTCGACCTTGGTCTTCGGCTCGACAGCCTGCGAAATCACCGGCTCCGGGAACACCATGCGTTCGAGCACGATCGGTGCCGACGGATCGCACAGCGTGTCACCGGTCGTCACATCCTTCAGACCGACAGCAGCGGCGATGTCACCCGCACGCACTTCGTCAATTTCTTCACGCTGGTTCGCGTGCATCTGCAGAATACGGCCCAGGCGTTCCTTCTTTTCCTTGACCGAGTTCAGCACCGTGTCGCCCTTGTTCACCACGCCCGAATAGACGCGGAAGAACGCCAACTGACCAACGAACGGGTCCGTCATGATCTTGAACGCCAGCGACGAGAACTTCTCGTCGTCCGAAGCACGGCGCTCGACCGGCTGTTCCTTGTCATTCGTGCCCGTGACCGGCGGAATGTCCACCGGCGACGGCAGGAAGTCGACCACGGCGTCCAGCATACGCTGCACACCCTTGTTCTTGAACGCGGTACCGCACAGCATCGGCTGGATTTCGCACTCGATGGTACGGTGACGAATGCCCTTGATGATGTCAGCTTCGGAGAGGTCACCCTCTTCGAGGTACTTGTTCATCATCTCTTCGCTCGACTCGGCAGCGGCCTCGACCATGCCTTCGCGCCACTTCTGGGCGTCTGCTTGCAGCTCGGCCGGAATGTCGACGTAGTCGAACTTCATGCCTTGCGAAGCTTCGTCCCAAATGATCGCCTTCATCTTGATGAGGTCGACCACGCCCTTGAAGTTTTCTTCAGCGCCGATCGGCACCACCACCGGCACCGGGTTGGCCTTCAGACGGTTCTTCAACTGGTCGTAGACCTTGAAGAAGTTCGCGCCGGTACGGTCCATCTTGTTGACGAACGCCAGACGCGGCACGCCGTACTTGTTGGCCTGACGCCACACGGTTTCCGACTGGGGCTGCACGCCACCCACAGCGCAATACACCATGCACGCGCCATCGAGAACACGCATCGAGCGCTCGACTTCAATCGTGAAGTCGACGTGACCCGGGGTGTCGATGATGTTGATGCGGTGCTTTTGATAGTTGTTGGCCATGCCGGACCAGAAGCAGGTCGTGGCAGCCGACGTAATCGTGATGCCGCGCTCTTGTTCCTGCTCCATCCAGTCCATCGTCGCCGCGCCATCGTGCACTTCACCGATTTTGTGGTTCACACCGGTGTAGAACAAAATGCGCTCGGTCGTCGTGGTTTTACCTGCGTCGATGTGAGCGCTAATACCGATGTTGCGGTAGCGCTCGATAGGGGTTGTACGAGCCACTTTAAGCCTCTTTCAATGTAGCCGCCATTTTTGAGGGGGCTACTAACACAAACGGGCGAGGCGCAATTTCTCATGCGCACCCGCCCCGGTTTCTGCTCTAGGTACTGCTTGCCAGCGTCAGAAGCGGAAGTGCGAGAAGGCCTTGTTGGCTTCAGCCATGCGGTGAACTTCGTCACGCTTCTTCATGGCGCCGCCACGACCTTCCGAGGCTTCAATCAGCTCACCAGCCAGGCGCAGAGCCATCGACTTCTCGCTACGCTTCTTCGCGGCCTCACGCAACCAACGCATCGCCAATGCCATACGACGCGACGGACGCACTTCGACCGGAACTTGATAGTTTGCACCGCCAACGCGGCGGCTCTTGACTTCAACCACCGGCTTCACGTTACCGAGAGCCGTGTTGAAGACTTCCAGCGGATCCTTGCCCGCCTTGGTTTGGATCTGCTCGAAAGCACCATAAACGATGCGCTCTGCAACCGACTTCTTGCCGGCAAGCATGAGCACGTTCATGAATTTAGCGACTTCAACGTTGCCGAACTTCGGATCGGGCAACACTTCGCGCTTGGGGACTTCGCGACGACGCGGCATGATTTCTTCCTTAATCAATTCAGTTGGAGCAGAGCTCCAGGCCACCTACTAGCCATTCGTTGGCCGAGTGACCACTTACTCAGTGACGATGTACCACCATCACCGAACGTATATCCGCTAAGCCGCTTAGGCCTTCGGACGCTTCGCGCCGTACTTCGAACGGGCTTGCTTACGGTCCTTGACGCCTTGCGTGTCGAGGCTACCGCGCACCATGTGGTAACGCACACCCGGCAAGTCCTTCACACGACCGCCGCGAATCAGCACGACCGAGTGTTCCTGCAGGTTGTGGCCTTCACCGCCGATGTACGAAATGACTTCGAAACCGTTCGTCAGGCGCACCTTGGCAACCTTACGCAGTGCGGAGTTCGGCTTCTTCGGCGTCGTGGTGTACACACGGGTGCACACGCCGCGACGCTGCGGGCAGTCCTGCAGGGCCGGGCTCTTGCTCTTGATTTGAGCAGAGGTGCGCGGCTTGCGGACCAATTGGTTAATCGTTGGCATTGTGATTTCCTAAACGTGTCAAAAGCATGAAAGCCAAGGCGGGCCGTCATGCGACTTTACTGCGTACTCCCCGGCTGCTCTTGCGGATAGCCCGCATCTAAACGCTTGATGCATAAGCACTTTGCATTAGGCACGGGCATGCCGCCGGAAAAACCGGAGCCTGCGACTATACCCCCGCTCTTGGCAAGTGTCAACGCACTCTCGCGCAAATTCTCGCCGTAAGTCGTTGATTGTTAACGATCATGGTCTTCGTCACCACGGATCACGCCGCCGCAGGCACCGCCTCAAGATGCGTCTCCCCCTCCCAAATTCAAGACTTGCGACTCACATGTATGCAAACTACACTGCATACAAAGCTGATTTACGTACGAATTTCCATACATAACACCGACATCGCTATGGACACTTCTCACGACACGCTTCGCGCCACCTTCTGGAAACCTGCACTCACCGCGGGCAAAGGCCCCCGTTATCTGAGACTGGCGAGTTTCATCGAGCAGTCGGTCGCGGACGGCCGCCTGCGCCCCGGCGACCGCCTGCCCGCGCAACGCGAGCTGGCGTCGTGGCTGGGCATCGACTTCACTACGGTCACGCGCGCCTACAACCGGGCGCGCGACCGGAGCGCCATCGAGGGACGCGGCCCGCTCGGCACTTTCGTCAGCAAGCCGCGCGTGGCGCTCGATCAGGTGCTGGATCTGGGCATGAACATTCCGCCCGCACCGGCCGGGCAGTTCCTTGGCGAGTTGTTGCAAAAGGGGATCGACGAAGTCCTGCGGCATACCGATGCCTCGATGCTCATGGCGTACCAATTGGGGGACGGAGGCGTTGCCGACCGTCAGGCCGGTACGCTCTGGCTCGCGCCCATGCTCGGCACCCTCGACCCGACGGACGTGCTTGTCTGCCCCGGTGCACAGGCCACGCTGGCGGCATTGCTGCTCACCGAGACCGAACGGGACGAAACGGTGTTGTGTGAGCCGATCGTCTACCCAGGGGTACGCAGCGCGGCACGCTCGCTCGGCCGCCGTCTGGAGGGCGTTGCCGCCGACGCCGACGGCATGCTCCCCGATGCGCTGGCCGCTGCCGCCCGCCAGCACCGCGCGCGCCTCGTCTATCTGAACCCCACGCTGCAGAACCCGACCACGCGTACGATGCCCGAGCGCCGCCGCAAGGAACTGCTCGCCGTGGCGGACAAGCTCGATCTGACGCTCATCGAAGACGATCCTTACTGGCGTTTGATGCCGGACGCCCCGCCGCCGCTCGCCCGCCTCTCGCCGCATCGCGTGCACTATGTGTCCACGCTGTCGAAATGTCTGACGCCGGGCCTTCGCACCGCGTATGTCCGTCTGGCAGACGGACGCAAGCGCGACGTCTTCCTCAGTACGCTGCATTCGTTCGCGTTGATGGCGCCGCCGTTGATGGCGGGATTGGCAACGCAATGGATCCACGACGGCACGGCCGACCGTCTCATGGACGGTGTGAAGGAAGCCGCCGCGCAGCGTCAGGCCATCGCTGCCGAGATTCTGGGGGACGCGAACGCCCCGTCGATTCAGGGCATCCACCTCTGGCATGAGTTGCCCGCCCCGTGGACGGCCCGCGAACTGACGATGGCCGCCCGCGCCGAGGGACTCGCCGTCACGCCTGCGGACGCCTTCTGCCTGTCGCCCGATGCGCCCAACGCGATCCGCATCTCACTGGGTGGCGTGCGTGATCCGGAGCGTCTGGCGAGTGCGCTCAAGCGTCTCCGGTCGCTGCTGCGCGAAGCGCCGCCGAGCCTGCGCGCCGCGATCGTCTGAGACTTGCCGTTGGCAGCGGGCACGGGGCGCATTGCCCCTGCCCCTGATTCCGTCCTGCTTCCGTCCCGATACCGACAGGGTCAGCACGCGCGGCAGAAGCCCACGCCAACGGGCTCGCGCAAAGTCCGGTCGGGCGCGCCGTGTTGCGCGCGCCATCTACCGGAGCAAGCGCATGCACATCAGCCATATTGCGACGCAGGTGTTGGCGGCGGCGAGCGGCCTGACATGGTTCGCCGGAGCGGGGGATCGCCCCGGCCAGACCTTCGAGAGCGCACGCAATATCACGTCCGGCTCGCGATGCCCCCACGTAACACGCGAGGTACCCAAACCGGTTTTGCCGACGATCGGGCTCGAACCGCAGACCTATCACCATTTCCTGAAAAGCCGATTGGCGGATCTGGTCGACGTGTGCGTCGTCGGTAACCACGACGACCGAAAGAACTGCCTGCTCGACCTGCCCCCAGGCGAGCCGAGCATCGTGCCGGTCAGCCGCATGATCGAGTCGGGATGCAGCCGGTCTCTGCCACCGGCGATTGCGTGCGAGCTGGCCAGCACGGACCGCGAAGCCTGGCAACTCGCACGAGCGTATCGAAAGCAATACAGCCGCGACTTACGTGGCAAGTATTCGATTGCGACATTGGAGACGCAGATCAAAGACGCGCTTCGCGCCATGCCGGCCAACGTCCAGCAGGCGTTTCGCCTGAGCGAAACCAAGATCGTGGTGCCACGTCACAGTTTTCATCGCTTCTACTCCGGCGTTGACGAGGCCCGCCGCAATGGCGTGAAACCGAATCCTCCCGATGCCACCTCGCTCGTGATGGACGGGCCTGGCTTCCTTCGCAACGCCATGCTGGGCGCGTATGTCGTGCCACCGAAGGATCACCCCGTGCAGCCGTTCATCGTTTCGCTTGCGGGTTTCTACCTCATCGACGACATCCGACCGTCGCGTCCGCCAGCAGATAACAGCTACGAGGAATGGCTTGCCGATTCGGGACCGTATCCCGATTCTCAGGTCGAATTCCGGGCCCTGCATGAACACTTCTTTCGTCACTCCGGGCATACGTTCGGTCACCGTCCCAACTATCTGGCGGAATCCCCCGAAGCCACCACCTTTCACACCATTCCCCGCAAGGGCAGCATCGAACAGACGCTGGCCAGATACCTGCACAACGGCGTGAAGCGCTACTACCGGTTCGCCGCAGCCGGTCCACGGGAGCGCGTCGCCCGGAACAGTCACCGCAACGCCCGTCAGGCGCTATGTGACGCGGGCACGTTCGACGGCCTCAGTCCCCGACAACGGGCACAGGTCTTCGAGCGCATGCGTCGCTGGATGGACAAGGAGCAGAGCGCCTGACGGCCACCATGCGCCGCCCCCGACGAGGGGCTCCACCGGATGGTCGGCGCCGACGTCGTGCATGCGCGGCGAAAGCGCCGATCCGCATCTGCAAACATCCCGGCCTCAACACGACAATCCGATTTGCCTCAGCAGGAATACTCCGGTTCACGGAAATCCCCGTGACCTCAACTGGAGTGACGATGATCCTCACCTCAATGTCCGATTGGCTGACGTCGGCCGCAAGCGCAGCCAAGGCGCTCCCGGGACTGCACGTACAAGCCCACACGCTAAGCGTCGCAACCGACCTGACACGCGCCACGTCCGCGCCGATCTCGTCCACCATGATCGCGCCGGTCGTCCGGGACTGGCGCGTCGAACAAAACACCGCGACCTCCAATTGGTCGCAACCGCCGGTCACACGGGCTCGCGTCTTCGCGCAGCGGCTGGCCGACGTGCGGCCGGTGTGCGTTGTCGGTGCGCGCGACGATGCACAGAATTGCCTGCTCGATCTGCCCCCTAACGTTCGTGTCGACGTCGACGCAAGCCGTCTGCTGCTCGCGGGCTGTGAGGCGTCATTGGGACCGGAGATGCGCAACACCCTGTCGCGTGAGCGGCGTAACAGCGCGACATTGGAACGCGAATTCTCCAGGGCCCGTGCTGCGGAGTCGCGAGGCCAATATTCCGTTCGCTCCATCGAGCAGCGCCTGACTAAGCGGCTGAACCAGTTGTTGCCCGGCATGGGACGTCTGCTGAAGGACGCCGGGGCCTATATCGAAATTCCGCAGTTATCGGTGACGCGGTTGGTCACGAGCGTGCCGGAAGCCCGGCGGCATGGCATCGACATCCCCTTCCAACAGGCCGATCTGCGTCTGCCTCTGGGTGCACCGGAGATCCAACGCGCCACGCTAGGCGCGTACATTCGCATTCCTGCCCCTGACCGGCAGTTGCTCCTGTTCGTCTCACTGGCCACGCCGGATACGGTCGAATGGGTCGATCAGGACGTCAAAACCCACGCCGCCCGGCACCAGCAGCAGTTGTTCGGCGACATCCCCGGGAATTTCGATGCAACGCCGTTACCGATGCATGCTGAGCTGCGACGCCCCAATCTCGTCCGGACCCTCGCGAAGCATCTTCATGACGGACATCGGCGTTATCACGACTTCGCCTACGGCGCGACCCGTGAGTCGCTCGCACCGATATCGCACGCCGACGTCAGGCAACCGCTCTGCGCGCAGCGCGGGCAAGAGGCGCCTCCGGACGCGGAGCATCGCGACGCCCCACAGAGCGAGTCGACATCGTCGGAAATGATGCGCTCGCGCCGCGCGCCCGAGCCGGCACCCGCGATGCCCCTGACACCCGCAGAAGCGGCAGAAGCAACGCAAGCCATCGAACCTCCCGGCCCTCTGCCTAAGCGCCGTACGTCGCGTAGCAATAGCGTGTCGCTCGATGACATGGCCAAGGCCGTCGCGATGCTTGAGCAGTTGGATCGGAAGTACCGCCAGCTTGGCCGACCCCGCTTCGGAAAATGACGGGATGACGTCAAGCTATCATTTCCCGTAGCCCGATCTGTCGCATCAGGCGTAGCCACTGTCACTCGGCACGTTTTACTTACTCTGGCGAATTCGTACACTCCCACATTTCGGCGGCAGCTCCCCCACTCCGCCCTGACACGAGTCCACTACCCGCCATGCAGGCAAGTTTCGAGAAAGACAGTATTTTGGTCCTCGATGTCGACGGTACGCTGACCGACTCGGTGCGCATCCATCAACGCGCCTTGCTTGGTGCGATGGAATCGCTGGCGTTCGATGAATTGAACACCGACTGGGGAAGTTATCCGCATCACACCGACACCGGCATCCTGATTCACGCCCACGCCGAGAACGGCCGCGCCTTGCCGCAGCCGCACGATCTTGCCCGCTTCGAGCATGAAATCGACGAGCGCTTCACCGCCTTGCTCAATGCGCACGGGCTGGCCGAGATCCCCGGTGCGCGCGCCTTCGTCGAGGCCGCGCACCGCTCGCGCTGGGGTGTGGTGTTCGCCACGGGCGGCATCCGGCAGGTCAGTCACCGCAAGCTGCGCTCCGTCGCCATCGATTACACGGATGCGATGCTCATCACAGCGTCCGAATACAGCTCACGCGACCAGTTGGTGGCCGAGGCGATCAAACGGGCGCAGGCGGGCTACGGGATTACGCGCCCGCGGGCGGTGGTCTCGATTGGCGACGGGATGTGGGATCTGAAGGTCGCGCGCAAGCTCGGCATCGACTTCGTCGGCATCGGCTCGAAACGTCAGCGCTCGCCGCTGCTCGACGAAGGCGTCCCGGTCTACGACGACATGTGGGACGCCATGCACTGGCTCACTCCGGGCCGCGGGCGCGCGTCAGGTACTCGCTTGGCGTCACGCCCATAAAGCGGCGGAACATGGTGGAAAAGGCGCTCGGCGTGTCGTAACCGACTTCGAGCGCCACTTGCGTGATGGGCCGCCCGGCTCCCAGCAACGGCAACGCACCCAGCAAGCGCATCTGCTGACGCCACTCCCGGAACGGCAAACCGAACTCCGTCATGAAGCGACGCTCCAGCGTACGGCTCGATGCCCCCACCTCCACGGCCCAGTCCTGAAGACTGCGGGGGTCGGCGGGTGTTGTCAGATAGGTGTCGAAGATCTTGCGCAAACGCGCATCGCGCGGCACCTGCAGGTGGAGCGGCGAATCGCTTTTCCACTCGACCTCTTCGAGCAGCAACGCAACTACGAGCGCATCCTTGCCCTGCGTCGACCAGTCGGGCGGCAACGTCATCGCACGCAGAATCAGCTCGCGCAGCAGTGCCGAGACACGAATGACGACGGGCACCTCGGAGGCTGCCATGCCGAGTCGTTCGACATCGACATAGATCGTGCGCATCTCCACCTTGCCGCGCATGCGCACTTCATGCGTGACGTTAGCCGGAATCCACAACGCGCGCTGCGGCGGAATCACCCAAAACGACGTATCGGTGCGGACTTCCAGAATACCGGCGCTCGCATACATCAATTGCGCGCGTCGATGACTGTGAGGGCGCACTACATGGCCATCGGGGTAATCTTTCGCCAACGCGCCGACAGGGCGGTCGTGAGCCTGAAACTCCAGGGGTATCGCACTGGTGATCGGCATTGGGACCAAGCCTCAAAAAAGGCGAAATTTGGGACGTATTTGGCGACGTCGTCAGCGTAACACCGCCCACACGCCCCTACCAAGCCCCAACCCGGCCGAATCCGGGTCGAATCCCTTACCGCGTCATTGCAATCCTCGCACCGCTCAGAACGGTTTCACGATCACGAGCGCGACGATGATCGCCATGGAAATGAGGGTGACGGGCAGCGCACGTCCGAACACGGCGGGTGGCTGCGTGCCCCCGTCGCGCTCCAGACGTCGCAACGTGGCCGACAGCCGACCGTGTAATGCAGACACGACGATCACGAACACAAGCTTGGCCATGAGCCAGGGGGCGTGCCACCAGTTGGCCATGATGGCGAGCGTCGGCCCCGTGATCCACACCACGATCAATGCCGGTGACGCGAGTGCGTAGTCCGCCCGTCGCGCCACGCGACGCCACTCGGGCTGCGCCAGACGCCCGCCCAGCGCCATCGTCACAAGCCCCGCAATGAACGTGATGACGGCGATCAGGTGCACCGCCTTGATCCAGAGATAGAGCATCGGGTGTCTCCTATAAGGTCCGAACGATTATTTCTATTTAAGCAATAGTTGCTTGTAATAAGTCGCCTTTATCGCGAAGGGTCGCATTAATACACTTCAACTGTCGACGATGAATTGAACATCGCCCCCTTCAAAAGACAGGAGAAATATCATGAAGCGCACCCTTATTACTTCGGCTCTGGTTTCTGCAATGCTGGCTGTTTCGGCCGGTTCGGCTTTCGCCAGCGATGCATTCGACGGCCCCTCGGAATTCTCGTGGGTTCCGCAAACCAGCGCCCTGAGCCGCGCCCAGGTTCGTGAAGAACTCGTTCAGGCGCAGCAAGCCGGTCTCGTGGTGCAACACGACGCCGTCTACCCGAAGGCAGCGCCGAGCGCACAGCCGGTTGCAGCCAGCGCCCCGATCACGATGGGTTCGGTGGGCGGCCAGCAACGTGCCGGCACGACCTACTTCGGTTCGTAATGTAACTCGCCGCGCTGCGGACCTCTTGCCTGACGAGAGGCCGCGGCGCGGCGCGCGTTCTGCGCATAACGACGCACCGGTTGCCGGTGCTCAGTGTGATCTCCGGTCTTTCCCGACCTAAGACTCCTGTCGCTGTGCGTAGCGGTTCGACGCACAGGACTTTGCCCGTCGCTTCGGCGACGGGCTTTTTTAGCCGGGACGCCACCCGCTAAAAGCCGACGGCAGGTCGGAAGTAGGTCGATGAAGCAGGACGTACGAAAACGAAGAAGCCCGCATCGGCGGGCTTCTTTGCGTTGACCGACTCGATGGCCGCACATGGCCATCGAGGGGAAAACAACGCCTTACTTCGCGAACGACTTCGCCAGGAATTCGAGCGCACGGCCGTGGGCCAGCGCGGCCGACGGCTGGTGGTACGACTCGCGCGACCAGCAATTGAAGCCGTGATCGGCGTTCGGGTACACGAACACTTCGGTGTTCGGACGCGACTTCACGGCTTCGCTCACCTGCGTGACGATGTCCGGCGTGATGTGGCTGTCGAGCGCGCCATAGTGGAACTGCGTTGGCACGTCGAGGTTGGCCGCTTCGCTCAGATAGTTGTGAATGCCGCCGCCGTAGTACGGCACGGCAGCGTCGACCAGACCGCGTGCAGCGCTCAGGTACGACAGCAGACCACCGAAGCAGTAGCCGATGGCAGCGACCTTGGCCCCCGCATCCAGCTTGCCGCGCAGCGCTTTCACCGTCGCTTCGACGTCCTTCACCGCTTTCTCGACGTCGACCGCCTTGCGCAGTTCCATCGCACGGCCCCAGTCGTCACCGGAGTAGCCGAGTTCGATGCGCGGTGCCGAGCGCCAGAAAATGTCCGGCGCGAGCACCACATAGCCGTCCATCGCGTACTGATCGGCCACGCCACGAATGTGCTCGTTCACGCCAAAGATTTCCTGCACCAGCACGACGCCCTGGGCGTTGGCCGTCTTACCATTCGGCGGCAATGCCAGATAGGCATCGAAGGCGCCATCCACGGTTTCAACACGGATCCATTGACTGTTCGACACGGAAGTTGCTCCATCAAAAAGGGGGAAATGCCTGCGCCCTGACATCGAACAACGCCCGCGGGGGATCGGGCGCGGCCACTCGACACGTTCGAACTGGCCAGACGCAGTTAGGCCGAATCAGTATAGGGACTTTTGAGACGATTCACAGCGCGTCGGAAAGCCCACCAGATAAGGCTCGAAGCCTCCTCACGCGATGCGCCCCGCGACCTCCTGACGTAGAAATCACGCGTGTCGTCCGTCCAGCGCTATACGTCGTTTCGACATCCGAACCCACTGATGCTCATCCCGTCGCTTTCGTGAGCGCCGCTTCCAGCAGTTTCACCACACCGCCGAACCCCGCCACTTGCGCGGAGTCGATGCCGTACAGCGCGCTCAGCGACGGTCCGGGATTCAGGAAATCCACCCGCACGTCGTCGGCGCTCGCTGCCCACACCATCACTTTCAATGGCAGTTCCAGTCCTGCGTGGGGGTTTGCGGCCATCACGGGCGTACCGCCCTTCGGATTACCGAACAGCACCAGCCGGGTCGGACGCAGCGATGTCCCCGCCGAGGCCGCCGCCGCGCTCTGGTCGATGTCGGCGAAGATGGTCATGCCGTGCTGCTTAAGCGTGTCGATCACGCGAGTGAGCGTGGCGTAGAAGTCGACCGGGCTGCGTAGCGACGTAACGCTCGCTGGATGCGCATGGCCGGTGGATGCGGCAGATTCGTTGGCTTGGGTGGCTTCGGTGGTCATACAGGCTCCTCGAACGCTGAGGCGAGATAGACAACAACGCCCACGCAAAGTTTGCCGGGCAGCCGCGCCAGTGTACCGCCGCACTCCGGTGCGCATCATCCCCTCAAAGAAGCGCCGACCACGGGCGTCTATCGTCTTCGCCAGCCACCCGCACCGACCTTCACACCCGCTAGCCGCCTTACACGTCGTTACCGCTCCGCTGTCCGCCATTCGAGGCGCGTTACGCTTGGCCCCGTCGTTCGACAATTCAGTGAACGCATTTGATATGGAGTCCATATGATCAAGATTTCGATGCGTAAGACCGTCAGCGGGCTTGCGCTGATGCTCGCGCTGACGGCTACCGGCGTCAGCCTGCCCGCTGCGGCCGCCACCGACGCCCCGCCCCCTGCCCGCACGCAAGCCGCTACGCCGGGCGAGATGCCGCCACCGCCGCCGGGCATGGGCCCGCATTTCGGTGGCCCCGGACCGCGTGGCCCTATGGGTCCGGCCGGTCACGGCGGTCCGGGCTTCGCTGCGGTTCGCACCACCGAGGAGATCGCGCATCTCTATCGCATCGGCGGCCACCCGGAGAACGTCCTGCCGTTCTATCGCGAGACGCTGACGCAAACGCGCGATCCAATGCTGCGGCACCACTTGCGCGAGGCCATTGCGCGTGAGGAATTGAAGCCCGCCGACACCACTGCGGCCATCGCCACGTTGCGCGCGCAACTGAGCGAAGACCTCGCGGCACTCCCGTCGCCCGACGCCAAGCGTCGCTAAGTTCCGA
The DNA here is from genome assembly GCF_902459615.1 of Pandoraea commovens. GTDB lineage: Bacteria > Pseudomonadota > Gammaproteobacteria > Burkholderiales > Burkholderiaceae > Pandoraea > Pandoraea commovens. The sequence continues at coordinate 34,165 of NZ_CABPSA010000016.1, read as the reverse complement.
CGTTCACCGCACCCGGCGACACTGCGTCGACGGGTGCGCCGCTCGCGCCTCAGAAGGCGTATTTCGCGCCAACGTTCACCAGCACGCCGCGCATGCCGCCCGTGCCGAAGCTCTTCTGATACGACACACGACCGTACAGCGAGAAGCTCGCGCCCTGCACGCTGTTCACCCCCAGCGAGAACATCATCGAATCGCCGTACCTTCCGGTCTGGAACATCGCGTCGCTGACCTGAACGCTGGTGCCGCCCACGAACGCGTGGATGACGTCGAACCCGAAGTACGGCGTGATGCGTCCGGTGCTGACATCGAAGGGACGCGTGAGCCGCACGCCAAGCCGCCCGGTGAACTGGTTCTGTGAGCCGATGTTGACGGAGAGTCCATCGGCATCGGTCACGTTGTCGAAGCCGAGGTGCTGGCCGACGAACTGCAACTGAGGTTCGAGATTCATGCCATACGCGAGCGCCAGCGGATACCCGGCCTCGATGGACGCCGCGTAACTATTGCCCCGCATCGGCGCGACATCGCCGCGCGCCTCGGTCGTGGTGCGCCCGTTGAACCAGCCGACCGACGCAATGCCGTCCACGTACCAGCCCTGCTGGCTCTGATACGTCCCATAGCCGTACAGACGATAAACGCTCGCGCGCGTGGTACTCGGTCCGTCGATGGCGTTCGGCTCGTAATGCAGCCATCCCATCGAGCCGGCCGCACCGAAGCGCCACGTGCCGTTGTCGGTGAAATGCTTGAAGAGATTGCCGCCGATCTGAATCGCACCGTAGTCGGCGTTCATGTCGTAGCCGAACGCCTGAAAGCTCTGGTTGGAGCGGTACTTGAAGCTGCCGCCGTAACCGCGCATGAACATCTCACCCGGTCCGCGATCGCGGCCGAGGATCCGGTCGTCGCGCACTTCGCCCAGACGTCGGTGCAACGAATCGATATCCGTCATCCCCGCTTGCAGGAAGGCCGCCGGTGCGCTCAGATAAGACGCCACCTGCGGCGCCACCTCGCGCCGCGCGTCCGGGGGCACCGGCTCGTCGACACCGCCCCCGGGGTTGCCCGGCTCCTCGGGGTCGACGCCACCGCCAGGCGACACGTAAGCGCTCTGCAACCGGTAGTCCCAATATCCCGCGCCAGTACTGACAAGGTTCTGCGTCGGGTCGGCCGCCCCATGTGCCGAACCGGGACCGTAGGCGTAGATCCGGTATTCGTACGGCGAATTCGGTGCGACCACGTAGCCACCCGGCAGACTGAACGCGTTGAACGTCGATGTCCCTGCCACCTGCACCAGCGAAATCCCTTCGTTGTTGGTAATCACCCCGCTGGGCGACGTCAGCGCGCCCGGGCTGCCCGTCGTCGGCCTGATACGCAGCGTCGTCGTGCCGATCGCGCTGCCCTGAATGAGCAGACGGTCGGTGTACTGATTCGACAGCGCGCCGCCTTCGTTCAGATACGTGTTGAGCGCGACCGCGCCACTACCGCCGGTGTACCCGTTGCCGATCGTCACATTGCGATACGACCCCTGGCTGGTCGGCGCGGAGGTGAGCAACGCCGTCACCGGAAAATCGATCAGGCTGTTGGCATTGTTCAGCTCGGTGACGTTGGACGACGCCGTCACATGCCAGACGCTGTTGTTGCTCAGGTTCACGACCGACGTGCTGCTGCTGTCCGTGTAAATACGTCCCGTGATGGTCGAGTTGCTGGCGTCGAGATTGAGCGTCGCGCCCAAACCGGAGCGGGCCGATGCATTGATCGCACCACCACCGCCACTCAGCGTCGAGTTCGTCAGATTGACGTTGGCGATGCCGCCGTAGATCCACAACGCGACGCCGTTGTCCGACGTCACCGTCGTGTCCTGCAAGGTCATGTTGTAGCCGCCCGCGCGCAACGGGGCGGCGATGCCTGCGCGCGACACGGCGGTCAGCGCGGGCGATGGAACATCGCTGCCGAGATCCGTCGGCGCAGCGGGGACCGGTGTGTCGATGGCGAACGGCGGTGCCGGATCGGACGACGGGAGCAACGGGGTCGTCGCGGGCAGCGTCGGCAGGCCCGGCGTCGGGGCCGATATCAGGACACCGCTTAGCGTCTGCGGGGCGTCGAACACGATGGCCGCCGTGCCAGCGCCTGTGCTACGTATCGTCGCGCCAGTCGCATTGAATATGCCGCCGTTCTGGATGCGCACGGCGTACGCGTTGGTCCCAGCCGTGGTGATCGAGGTCCCCGCGCCGGTCGCGCTGCTACGCAGCAGGTTGACCGTCCCCGCGTTGGCGTAGATGCCGTAAGTGCTCGCCTGATCGGTCGTGATGGCGCCACCGGCAAAGTTGGTCGTGCTACCCGTCCACCCATAAATGCCGTAGGCCTGCGTGCCGTGCGTGGCGATGGCGAAGTCGGAGAGATTCACCGTCGCCGCGCCGCTGCCGGAAAGCAGACCGTAGGCCGTTTGTCCCTGCGTGGTGATCGAACCGCCGTTCAGCGTGGCCGTCGTGCTGCCGGAGATCCACATGCCATAGGCGGAGGTGCCTTGCGTGTTCACCGCGACCTGCGATCCAGTGACGGTCGACGTGCCGTTCACGAGCAAGCCGTAGGTCGAGTTCTGCGTGGTCGAAAGACTCAACCGGTTCAGATTGCCGTTCGCCGTACCGATGCGCACGGCGTGGCTGCCCGCGCCGGTCGTGCTGACGGTCACGGTGCCGGGTGTGTTGGGGTCGGTGTTCGTGTTCAGCGTGCCGCCCGACTCTGCGTTCAGTCCGAGATTGCCTGCCACCGCAGTCGTGATGGTCGAGTTGCCATTGATGTTGGCGATAGAGCCGTTGTACACCTGCACACCGCCCGCGCCTGCCCCGGTGCCCGTACCGACCGCACCGTTCGACGTCACCGTCGAGTTCGTGAGCGTGATGTTGCTGCCGCCCCAGGAACGCACGCCCCAGCTGTCCTGACCGTTCACGGTGATCGACGTGTCGCTCAGATTGATGGTCGACGATGCGCCGTAGGGGCGCATGCCGTCGGCCTTCAGGCCCGTGGTCACAATCGTCACATTGGCACCGGTCAGTACCGAGCTGCCTTGCGACGATTCAGGCATGTAGACGCCGTGCACCTGCTCGCCGACACCGGTCAGCAGCACGCCCGCCTGACTCGCCACGATATTGACGGTGCCGTTCGCGATGTAAAGCGCGTCGTTCGGCGCACCCGCGCGGTAGTCCGATGTCACCGCCACGACGCCGGGAACACCGAGATTCGGATTGATCGTGACGCTCGCGCCGCGAAACACCGAGATCCCGGCACCGCCGAGTTGTGCCGGATACGGCGGCACAGGGTGAATCGTCACACTCCCCTGAATCACACCGACCGGCACGACATTGCCGTCGTAATACTGCTCGTAAGTGAGCGTGGTGCCGGAGACGATTTCGGGCAGCGGATAGGTCTGCGCGTGGGCAGCACCAGCGAGAAGAAAGACCAGAGAAACCGCCGTCGCGAGGGAACGGCGACGGGGTAAGCATTCGTGCTTGGCGTGAGTCACTCTACCTCCTGGGGGATGGAGTCAAGCAGACACATCAGTAGCAATACGAAGCATTGGAAGCGCAGCATCTCAGAGGACGCTTGAGTAAACACTAAACCAATCGCATCGAAAACTACAACACGCTCACGCATCGATACGCCGACATTTCAGCGCGTATCGAGAACTAACTATTTAAATCATCGAATCCGGTTTTCTTTTCGTAATTTTAATTACCGAAATGTTGCTTTCTCGCGCATGTGGTGCGCCTGACATCGTCATGCCCACGTCGTGAATCACGTCTTGGCGGTCTCCATGATCCGTGCATTCCACTGCGGCAGCCACTCCAGCAGAAATTGCGCGAACCCTTCCGCCGCTGGCGACGGCGCGCGCGACACCGGTCGGTAAACACACACTTGCCGAATCGTTTCGGGCGAGATCACACGACGCATCAGCAAACCGAACGGATGGGCAAGCGCCGCCACATAGCCGGGTGTCAGCGTCGCGGCCAATCCCTGCGAGGCGACGCCGAGCGCCGTCGTCACGTTGTCGACGACATCGATGGACGTGATGCGCGCGTCGGGCGGCGCAGACTGACGCATCTGCGCGACGCTGCGCTCGTGATCGCGACCGGCGGCGACGAGCGGCGTGTCGCGCAGGTCAGTCCATCGCACGCGCTTGCGACGCGCAAGCGGATGCTCCGGCGCGCACCACAACACCCACGGGCTATCGAACGCGGGCGTACCGGCCACATGCGCCCCCGTCGCGCGATTCGGACCGATGGCAATGTCGAGATCGCCATTGGCGACATGATCGATGAGCGCATCGACGGGGGTATCGACCACACGCACCACAACCTTCGGCCGCGAGGCGGCGTATTCGCGAATCGCAGCGGGCAGTGCCATGCTGGCCAGCACCAGCGGTGCACCGACACGCACGATGCCTGCGGCGCGGTTGCGCAAGTCGTCGGCCGTTTTCTCGGCCGCCTGCACATAACGCAGCACCGACTCGGCGGACGCCAGAAAATCGCGCCCGGCGCTGGAAAGCGCGACGCGCCGCGTGGTGCGGTCGAAGATGCGAAAACCGAGTACCGACTCTAGCTCGGCGACCAACTGACTGATGGCGGAGGACGTGAGTCCCAGGCGATTGCCCGCCTCGGCAAAGCTATGCAATTCGGCGATGGCCACCAGTGCTTCGAACTGGCGCAGCGTGACACGGGTCAGGGGCATGGCGTTTCGATTATCAAGTTTCACTTACGAATGGACCAGAATCGATTGATTGTTCCGTAAAGGGGCGTCGCCCACAATCGATTTTCAAAATTCCCCCGTGAACCGAAGATCGAGACGGAGCGAGCCTCATGTTTTCCCATGTCGACGCCTATCCTGGCGACCCCATCCTCAGCCTGAACGAAGCCTTCGGTCAGGATCCCCGCCAGCACAAGGTCAACCTGTCCATCGGCATCTACTTCGACGACAACGGTCGTCTGCCGGTCATGCAGGCCGTGCGCGATGCCGAGTCGGCAGTGCTCGCCGACATTGGCCCGCGCCCCTATCTCCCGATGGCGGGTACCCCGGCGTACCGCGACGCCGTGCAAGCGCTCGTCTTTGGGGATCAGAACGCAGCACGGCGCGAACAGCGCATCGCCACCTTGCAGACGCTGGGCGGCGGCGGCGCGTTGCGTGTCGGGGCCGATTTTCTGAAACGCTACTTCCCCGAGAGCACCCTCTGGATCAGCGATCCGAGCTGGGACAACCATCGCGTGGTGTTCGAGAGCGCCGGATTCCCGGTGCAGTCCTACCCCTATTACGACGACGCCACTGGCGGCCTGCGCTTCGACGCCATGATGGACAAACTGTCCTCGCTGCCGCCGCAGAGCATCGTGCTGCTGCATGCGTGCTGCCACAACCCGACCGGCGTCGACCTGTCGCAGGCGCAGTGGGAAGCACTCGTGCCGGTGCTGCGCGAGCGCGGGCTCATCGCATTTGTCGATATGGCGTATCAGGGGTTCGGCGACGGGCTCGACGCCGACGCCTTCGCAGTTCGCGCGCTGACCGACGCAGGTGTGCCGACGGTCGTCGCCAACTCCTTCTCGAAGAACTTCTCGCTGTACGGTGAGCGCTGCGGCGCGTTGTCGGTGGTTTGCGCCACGGCAGACGAAGCCTCGCGTGTGTTCGGCCAGCTGATGGGCACCGTGCGCGCGAACTACAGCAATCCGCCGACGCATGGTGCGCGGCTCGTTGCGCAAGTGCTGACGACGCCGTCGCTGCGCAGTGCGTGGCAGACCGAACTCGACGGCATGCGCACGCGCATCGCAGCGATGCGCGAGCAGATTCATGCGCGTCTGGCACCGCACGTGACCGGCGAGAAACTGTCGCGCTACATCGCGCAGCGCGGCATGTTCACATACACGGGCCTGTCGGCCGCGCAGGCGGACACATTGCGCGAGACGCACGGTGTCTATGTGCTGCGCTCGGGACGCATGTGCGTCGCGGGCCTGAACACGCGCAACGTCGACACCGTCGCGCACGCCATCGCACAGGTGCTCACGCAGCGCTGACCGGGCATTGGCGCGGCGCGCATGCTCGCCGAAGAACGCCAAAAAGCATGCGCAACACATAAAACAACGAACGGAGACTTCATGAACACTGCAACGGCTGCCGACGCCCATATTCGCGGGCACTCGACTTCCCACACCTGGCGCGCGGTGATATCGGCGTCCATCGGTAACGCGCTCGAATGGTTCGATCTGGTCGTGTACGGTTTCTTCGCCGTCACGATTTCGAAACTGTTCTTCCCCACGCACGACGACACGACCTCGCTGCTACTCACGCTCGGCACGTTCGGCGTGTCGTTCTTCATGCGGCCGCTGGGCGCGATTGTGATCGGCGTCTATGCAGATCGACGGGGACGTCGTGAAGCGCTGACGCTCACGATTTTGCTGATGATGGCGGGCACGGCGATCATCGCTTTCATGCCGACCTACGAGACCATCGGTTTGCTCGCACCGGCCGGTATTGTGCTGGCGCGCATGATTCAGGGCTTCTCGGCGGGCGGTGAGTTCGGCAGTGCCACCGCGTTCCTCGCCGAACACGCACCGCAACGGCGCGGCTTCTTCGCAAGCTTTCAGGTCGCGAGTCAGGGGCTGACGACGCTGCTGGCAGCGGGCTTCGGTGCAGTGCTGACGAGCACGTTGACCCCGGATCAGATGATGAGCTGGGGCTGGCGCGTGCCGTTCCTGTTCGGCTTGCTGATCGGCCCGGTGGCGTATTACATCCGCCGTCACGTGAGCGAGACGCCGGAGTTTCTGGAATCTGAACCGACACAAACACCGCTGCGCGACACCCTGAGTCATCAGAAGATGCGTCTGTTGCTGGCGGTCGGCGCGGTCGTCGTCGCCACGGTCTCGACGTATCTGGTGCTGTACATGCCGACGTACGCCATCAAGCAACTGGGCCTGCCTGCGTCAGTGGCATTCGCGGCGACGGTGGCAACGGGGATCGTGCAGATGTTCCTGTCGCCGGTTGTCGGCGCGTGGTCGGACCGTGTGGGACGCGCCAAACCGATGATGATCGCCGCCGCGCTTCTGCTCGTGACGATCTGGCCGATGTTCTGGTTGCTGTCGACGCACCCGAGCTTCGGCGTGATGCTGGCGTTGCAGACGGTGCTGGGCGTACTGATGACGATGTACTTCGCGCCGCTCCCTGCACTGGCCTCGGAGATCTTCCCGGTGAAGACACGCACGACGGGTCTGTCGCTGTCGTACAACCTGTCGGTGACGTTCTTCGGCGGCTTCGCCCCGTTCATTCTGACCTGGCTGATCACCGCGACGGGCAGCAAACTGGCCCCGAGCTTCTACATGATGGCCGCGGCCGCCGTGGGACTGATGGCGCTGAGTCAGGTGTACCGCCACACGGGCGTGCGCTGATCAGCGCGCGTCATCCGAACCCATAAGAAAGGGGCACCGAGGTGCCCCTTCTTTTATGCCCTGCTAGCGACGAACGACTTACTGCGGGTACAACCCATGCACCCGACCGAACAATCGGGTCAGGCCCAGCAGCGCATCGATGTTCGGGGTCGGAACGCTCACCCGCTGGCCGATCTCGCGCACAACGCTAACCAGTGCATCGAGTTCGATGGGACGATTCGCTTCCACGTCCTGCAACATCGACGTCTTGAACGCCCCCAGCTTTGCCGTCACCTGATGCCGGTCTTCCGGCGACTGGTCGATGGCGCATCCGATCTTCGCACCAATGGCCGCTGCCTCACGCATCGCCGCCGAGCAGAAATCGCGCACCAGCGGGTCGTCGAGCAACCGGTCGATGGTCGCGCCCGTGATCGCCGATACCGGATTCATCGTCAGATTGCCCCAGAGCTTGTACCAGATGTCCAGACGCACGTTCTCCGACGCCTTCGCCTCGAACCCCGCGCGCTCAAGCAACGCCGCCAGACGCTGCACGCGATCGCTCGCACCGCCGCCCGGCTCGCCGATGATCAGCCCGCGGCCCATCTTGTGGTCGACCAGCCCCGGCTCCGGCGTCGAAGCACTCGCGTGCACCACGCAACCGATCACGTTCGCCAGCGGAATCGCCGCACCGATTGCGGCGTCCGGATCGATGCTCGTCAGCGTCGCATCGCCAAACCCTGGTACGCCCTGACAGAACCACCACGGCACGCCGTTCATCGCGGGCAATACGAGCGTTTGCGGGCCGAGCAACGGCACCACCGACGCCGCGACCTGCGCCAGCGCCGGCCCCTTCACCGCGATCACGACCAGATCCTGCTCGCCAAGCTTCGCAGCGTCTTCCAACGGATGCGCCGCCGCCACCGGGCCGGTCGCCAGCGTCTCGCCCTGCTTGTCGCCCTGCCTGACCCGCCAGCCCCGCTCGCGCAATGCGGCCAGCGTCGCGCCACGCGCCAGCGCGCTGACCTGCGCTTCGCCCGTCGCCGCGAGTCGTTGCCCGATCAGTCCACCGATGGCGCCCGCGCCAATGATCGTCACCTTCATCCGTTCACTCCGGTTGATGTGCCGCGAGACGATAGTTCTCCTTGAATCGCTCCGGCACACGTTCGTCAAAACCCAGCGCCACACGGCGCACTTCCGGACTGTCGCCCGGCGGATGTCCCACACCGAGCGCCGCCGCACGCGGCGCATCGATCTGCACGACCCGCCCGGACAGCCTTCCCAATCCCGTAATCTCGCACTCCACCAGATCGCCCGCATCCACCGAACGCGAGTGGCACGGCGTGCCCATCAGAATGACGTCGCCCGGCATCAGCGTGATGTGACGCGCAATGTCCGCAATCACGTAATGCGGGCCCCAGATCGTCTCGTCGCCGATATGCGCTTCCTGCACGACGCGTCCGTTGCGATAGGTGCGCAACGTCTGTTCGAACAGATTCACGCCTCGCACGATACCCGGTCCGATGGGCAGCAGTGTGTCCGCGCCCTTCACCCGCAGCATCGACCCCTGATCGGTGTCGCGAAAGTCCTGCAAGCCCATGTCCAGCGCCGGGCAGAAGCCCTCGATGTAATCCCATGCTTCGTCCGGCAGCACGTTGCGACACGTGCGCCCGATCACCACGGCATACTCGCTTTCGTAGTTCAGATACCGGCAATCCGTCGGCTTCAGAATCTGGCCGTCATGGCCGTTCAGCGACGTCGTCGGCTTCATGAAGTACGTCGGCGTGTCGGTGGGCTTGGGCTTGTTGCGCGTCTCCATGCTACGCGAGCGATAGGAGATGTGCACGGCGATGATCTTCGACGGATTCACCGGCGGCAGATGCGTCACCGTTTGCGGGTCGACAAGACGTCCATCGTCGAGCCGGAGCATGCCCTGCGCTTCTCCCGTCTCTTCGACCATCGTGCCCCAGTACGCGCTGCCACCCAGCAGAATATGGCGACGCTCGACACGCGGCCCGCGCATCACCGCAGGCAATTCACGCAACGGAAATTCGAAATCCATGATGTCGCCTCGTCAGATCGTATCGAACCAGATATGCACGTTGCCCGTGCCGCGCGCGTTCTCGTAGTCGGACAGCACCGTGCCCGCGCTACGGCATTCGGCCCCGCCGAGCGCACCGACCATCTGCAAGTAGTGCGCGCCGTGCGCTTCCCACGGACGCTTCCGGTAGTCCGTATCCCAGTCCGCCAGAATCCGGTCGTGACGTCCCTCGCGAAACGCTTCGATGGCGCGCTTGTCGCTCTCGATGTTCTCCGGACGCGACACATTGCTCTCGTGAAAGATGCGCGGATGATTCGGCTTCCAGTCGATGCCGTTGAACTTGTGACTCAGCGCACCGGACGCGAGCATCACCACCCGCAGATCGCTGCGGCGAATCGCCTCGCCGATCACTTCGCCCGATTGCAGGAAATGCTGCGTCTCGCAGTTCTGGCACGAGCTCACGGTGACGATCGGCCATGCGTCGAGACGCATCTGTTTGATGACGTTGATCGTAGGGTAATGCCGCGCGAGATCCGGATGTTGTACTGCGCGCGCACGCACGCCACGCTCACGCGCCACACCGTCGATGGCGAGTGCCAGCTCCGGGTGCCCGCGATAGTCGTACGGCACGCCGTGCAGATACCACGGCATCTCGTCCGACGTGTACATGCCCGAGTAACGCGCGCCGCCGTCGACCAGGTGATAGCCGGTCGTGAACCAGTGCGAATCGAAAATCATGACGACGTCCGGACGCACCGCTTCAATGCGTTCGCGAACCCGCGCATAACCGGGAATCAGGTCCGAATCCGCACCCGCGCCCTGCAACACGCGAAACTCCTCACACTGCATCAGGCCGGGGTGATGCGACACCAGCGCCGCGCCAACGATCTGTCCCATGCTGCTCTCCTCTTGTCCCGTTGTCTTGCTGATTGTTTTGACGATGTGACCGCGCGCCATCAGCGATGGCTGAAGCTCGCCTTGAACGGCTGTTTCGGCACGACGACATCCTTCACGTCGCAGAAGAATTCAAAGCTCCAGTCGCCGCCTTCGCGTCCGACGCCCGAGCGTTTGATGCCGCCGAACGGCGCGGCCAGATCGCGAATGCCAAAGCTGTTGATCCAGATGAAACCCGTGCGCACACGCTCGGCAATCGCAATGGCATGCGCCTCCTCGCCGTAGCAAACGCCGCCCAGCCCGTAGTCGGTGCCGTTGGCCATGCCAACGACTTCATCGTCGCTCGCAAACGTTTGCAGCGTGAGCACCGGGCCGAAGACTTCCTGCTGCACGATCTCGTCGTGCTGGCGCAGATCGGTGAGCAGGGTCGGCGCGAAGTACTGCGCACCGAAGTCATGTCGCGTGCCGCCCCACAGCAGGCGAGCGCCGCCCGCGACCGCTCGTTCGACGAACCCCTGCACACGCTCCAACTGACGCATATGGATGATCGGCCCGACTTCGGTCACGGCGTCGCGCGGATCGCCCACGACGAGACGCCCGACGACCTCGCGCAGCTTTTCGATGAACGCAGGAGCCACGTCCGCATGCACGAGCAGACGCGTCCCCGCGAGGCACACCTGTCCGGCGTTGCGGTACATCAGTGCGGCGGTGGCGGCAGCGGCATCGAGATCGGCGTCGGCCAGCACGATGAACGCCGACTTACCACCGAGTTCGAGGCTGCACGGCACCAAGTTGTCGGCGACCGTCTTCGCAATCCATTTGGCCGTGGCCACCGACCCGGTGAACGAGATACGCGCGAGCCTTGCATCGCTGACCAGCGCCGCCCCGGTCTGCGCGCCCGAGCCCTGCAACAGGTTGAAGACCCCCGGCGGCAATCCTGCCTCATGCGCGCAATCCGCCAGCAGCGACGACGTCAGCGGGGCCCACTCGGGCGCTTTGAGCACCACCGTGTTGCCGGACGCCAACGCCGGGCCAATCTTCCACGTCGCCAGCATCAACGGCGAATTCCACGGCGTGATGATGGCCACGACACCGGCCGGATCGTGACGCACGAGGTGGCGTGCCTGCGGTGTCTCGATCACGCGGTCCTGCAACGTCAGCGCGTGCTCGGCGAACCATGTGATGTTTTGCATGGCGCGCGGCACGACGCCGTGTGCCATACGCGAGCGCAGCACGCCAGCGTCTGCGCTCTCCAACGTGGCGAACGCGTCGGCGCGTCGGCCGATGGCGTCGGCGAAGCGCTGAAGATACGGCTGACGTTGCGCCGCGCTCAGCGCCGCCCATGCGGGAAACGCCAGCGAGGCCGACGTCACCGCCGCATCGACATGCCCGAGGTTGCCGCTGGCGATATTGCCCAAATGCGTTTGGTCGATGGGCGAGACGCACTCGAACGTCTCCGCCGACGCCACGCGGCGGCCATCGATGTAGTGGTCGGGCGACACCAACACACCGGCGACGTCAAAACGGGTATCACTCATGCCTTGTCTCCAAACTTCGCGGCCAGCGCGCGGCTCGCGTTGGCGAGCAACGTGGTGTCGATACCGACAGCGATGAACGTCACCCCGAGGTCGAGGTAATGTTTCGCCAGCGTCTCGTCGACACACAGAATGCCCGCCGCCTTACCTGCGCGACGAATGCGTGCGATGCCATCTTCGATGGCTTTGCGCACTTCGGGGTGAGTGGCCTGCCCGAGATAGCCCATCGACGCGGCGAGGTCGGCCGGACCGATGAACACGCCGTGTACGCCGTCGACGGCAGCAATCTCTTCGACCTGCGCGAGTGCATCGGCCGTCTCCACCTGAACGAGCAGGCACGTCGTGTCATTCGCCGCGTGCAGATAGTCCTCGTAGCGATTCCAGCGCGACGAGCGCGCCAGCCCGCTGCCTACACCACGCATGCCCTGCGGCGGATAACGCGTGGCGCTCGCGAGATCGCGCGCCATCGCGGCGGACTCGACCATCGGTACGAGCACCGTCGTTGCGCCGATTTCCAGCACTTGCTTGATGAGGGCCGCATCGCCGTGCGGAAGACGCACGACCGGGTGCACGGGGTACGGTGCGATGGCCTGCAACGTCGCCAGCATCGTGCGCAGATCGTTGGGCGCGTGCTCGCCGTCGATCACGAGCCAGTCGAACCCGCTGCCCGCGCACAATTCAGCGGCGTACGGCGTGGCGAGTCCCATCCACAGGCCGATCCGACGCTCGCCTCGTGCGAGCGCCTGACGAAAGGTATTCGGAGGTGTTTTCATGACGGGGGATTCCTGATGTGAGGGGCGCTCGGATGTAGTGAATGGCCGCATCCGAGTGCAAAAGAAGCGTCAGATGAAGCGCACACCGATGGCGCCGAGCGGACCGTAGTCCGCATGGAAGACGTCGCCTGCTGTGCAAGCCACCGGTCGCGTGAACGAGCCCGCCAGCACGATCTCGCCCGCTTGCAACCCTTCGTCGAATGCGCCCAGCTTGTTGGCGAGCCATGCAATGCCGTTGCCCGGATGGTTCAGCACGGCGGCACTCAACCCGGACTCTTCGATCACGCCGTTGCGATACAGCAGCGCGCCCGCCCAGCGCAGGTCGATGGCATCCGGTTTGACGGGGCGCCCGCCGAGAATCACGGCGGCGTTCGCCGCGTTGTCGGCAATCGTGTCGAAGACTTTGCGCGGCGCTTTGGTGTCGCGGTCGAACAGCTCGATACGACCGTCGATCAGTTCCAGCGCGGGTGTCACCCAGGCGGTGGCGTCGAGCACGTCGAACAGCGTCACGCCCGGGCCTTTGAGCGGCTTGGCGAGAATGAACGCCAGCTCCACTTCGAGACGCGGCACGATGAAGCGCGACGCCTCCAGCGTTGCGCCGTCGGCGACAAGCATGTCGTCGAGCAGCGTGCCGTGATCGGGTTCGGTGATCTGCGCGGCGACCTGCATGGCACGCGACGTCAGCCCGATCTTGTGCCCGATCACGCGACGCCCCTCGGCGAACTTCAGCGTGAGCCACGCCTGCGAAATCGCATAACTGTCGGCAATCGTCATCTCGGGATAACGGCGGGAAAACTGCATCACCGGCTTGCGGCTACGCTCGGCTTCGTGCAGTTCGCGGGCAAGGGCCTGATGGGTCGAGGCGTCGAGCTTCGGCATCGCGGGGGTCTCCGTTGTCGGCATCGTCTTGAATAGTCCCCCATTCTTGCCGTCACGCGAGCCACGAACAATCAATCGATTTTGGGCGATTGATAAGCAAAACTGGATAATCCGATATCGCCCTTTAACCCCCACCTACCGTGCGGTTGTGGTGCTGAAGCCACAGTCTCAACCGACCGTTGAAGCAAACACGGAGGTGGTGTTTGTCATCGCTTCTTCCCGTTTCCGTCCGACATTGCACGATATCTCGGCACAATGTCGCGCATTTCTCGCTGCCTCCCCGACTGCCAGCGTCGCTACGCAATCCCTTTCCGCCAATACCGACAGACGTTCGCCGACACCCATTAAAAATGAGAGTGATTTGCATTTATAATCCGCGTCGCTTTATTACAACGTCTTACTCATAACAATCCGCACGCCGCAGATGTGCTTGTCGTCACGCGCACATCGCTCAGCGGCCTCGCTCGCCACCGCCCGAAGTTACGAAGGTCTGCCAAGATGAAGATGTCTGCTAGTCGCCGTGCCGCTGTTCCTGCCGCTATTTCTGCCACTGTTCCCTCCCGTCGTCTGCAACGCCTGCCCCGCGCGACCGCCTGCGCCGCCGCATTGCTGATGACCACGCTGGGTGCAGCGCACGCGCAACAAGCCACGTCGGCGGCCGAAGCCAAGGCCGACGTCGAACTCGGTGCAGTGAACGTCTCCGGCGACTGGCTCGGCACCGGCCTCGACAACAGTGCGAAGACCTTCCCCGGCGCACGCACGGTCGTGAAGAAGGAGCAAATCGAAGAGTCCGGTGCGACGAGCATCGGCGACGTCATGCGCCGCATCCCGGGCGTGCAAGCGAGCGACAACTCCGGCACGGCGGGCAGCGCCATCTCGCTGAACATCGGGGTACGCGGCCTCACCGGCCGATACTCGCCGCGCTCGACGGTGCTGCTCGATGGCATTCCGATGGCCGTCGCGCCTTACGGTCAGCCGCAGTTGTCGTTCGCGCCGGTGAGCCTGTTCAACATTGAGAGCATCGACGTCGTGCGCAGCGGCGGTGCCGTTCGCTACGGCCCGCAAAACGTGGGCGGCGTGATCAACTTCAAGACGCGTTCGATTCCGAACACGCCGGGCCTGACCGCCGACGCCACCGTGCGCGAGAACATCTACACGGCGGGTGGCGGCGCGAATACGCAGTACGGTGCGTTCCTCGGCACGCAGATGGACAATGGCCTCGGTCTGGCGTTGCTGTACTCGGGCATGGTCGGACGCGACTGGCGCAAGGGCAGCGACGAGCACGTGAACGACGTCGCACTCAAGTGGCGCTATGACATCACGCCCAGCCAGCAGGTGTACGGCAAGCTCTCGTACTACGACGTGAAATCGAAGACGCCGGGCGGCCTGAGCGTCGCGCAGTTCAATGCGGATCCGTTCCAGAACACGCGTCCTAACGACTACTGGAGCGGCAATCGCACGGGGCTCGACTTCGGCTATCTGAATACGATCTCGGAGACGCAGGAATTCGAGATTCGCACGTTCTACAACTCGAGCTACCGTCAGAGCACGCTCATCAATGCAGCCGGTACGTCGACGACGCATCAGCCGCGCAACTACGAGACGTTCGGCATCGAGCCGCGCTTCACGCAGCGTCTGTTCTTCGGCCCGACCGCGCACGACGTCACCGTGGGTTATCGCTACATCCACGAGCGTGGCGACGACAACAACTGGACGACGACGCTCGCCACCGGCAAGAACTCGGCCACGCAAACGTTCAACAACTACACCAGCGCGAACGCGTTCTACATCGACGACCGCATGGCGTGGGGCAATTGGCGCTTCACGCCGGGTCTGCGTTACGAATTCATCAATTCGCAACGTGTCGACAACGCCTCGGGGGCGACCTTCCGTTCGGACAACAACAAGGCGTTGCCGTCGGTGAACCTGTCGTATCTCGTGAACAGCGCGTGGACGGTGTTCGCAGACTACAGCACGTCGTTCGGCCCGGTGCAGAACACACAGTTGAACTCGATGTCGGCCACGAACCCGCTGGAGCCGGAACTGGCGCGCACGTATGAAATCGGTACGCGCTGGACGGACAATCGCTGGAAGGCTGAACTGACGGCGTTCAAGATGAAGTTCGACAACCAGATTCTGCAGGTGCCCGGCTCAAACCCGGCCGTCTTCCAGAACATCGGTGCGACGGACCACGACGGCATCGAAACCGCCATCGACTACACGTTCGATCGCGACAGCGTTCTGCGCGGCCTGAACGTCTACGCCAACTTCACGTTCACGCGGGCAATTCAGAAGTCCGGCGCGACCTCGGGTATGGACGTGCCGTTCTACTCGCGCTTCACCGACACCCTTGGCGCGCGCTACGCGATCGGCCAGTGGACGTTCAACGTCTCCACCACGCATCAAAGCTCGCAGTACTCGGATCTGGCGAACACTGAAGCGGAATCCGCCGACGGCAGCAACGGCAAGGTGCCGGGCTTCCGCGTGTGGAACCTGCAGGCGAGCTACAAGATCCCGTTCTACAAGAACGCCGATGTCACCGTGGGTCTGAACAACGTGTTCGACAAGCGCTTTTACACGCGTAACGTCGATGGCAACGCGGGCCGTATGGTCGGCGCACCGCGCATGGTCTACGTGCAAGGGCACTTCGGATTCTGATCGACGTTTGCCGACGTAAGCACAAAGCCCCGCCTTCGATTCGACGGCGGGGCTTTTTTGTCAACGGTGCCTCGGCTTCTTGTACGTCCTCTGGTTGCCGGGCCGGTAGTCCGGGTCCTCCTCCTCGTCGTCCTCGTCCTGTTCGTCGTGGTCCACTTCGTATGCGTCGTCATCGGTGTCTTCCGACTCCTCCGGAAGGTCACGACCGCCACGTCGGCCACGCCTGCCAACATGCACACGACGCGCCGAGAAGTGCGTCTCTTCATCGTCCTCGATATCCGACGCGTTGTCGTCCCGGTCGGAAGCGTCTTCCTCCGACGCACCCTGCTCGTCGACCTCGTCGAAGTTTCGCTTCCGGTTAAGACTGGTCTGAATCCTGTTCGATATCGCAATCGTCACGCGATGCTGAAGCGCCACCGCATCGGCATAGCGTTTGGGCTTTGTCGGCGGCGTCGCGCGTACCCGCTTCTTCTTGTTCTTCTTACCCCTCTTCTCCGGCTCCTCTTCCTCCTCCGCCTCCCTGCGCTTCAGGTCGGACGCGACGAAGGCGTCCATCTCCAACCCCAACTCGGGCGGTAGCCATGGCGGCCGGTGCGACGCAAACGCCAACATCTCGCGCTCGACCCACAAATCGTCGTCTTCGACGTCCTGCGCAGCGCTGAGCGTCTTTTCCTCCTTCTCGACCTCCGATAGCCGTCGGGGCATGGTGCCGCCCGCTAACGTGCCGATAAAAGTACGCGCGCCGCCCATGTCCGTTACCGGACCGGCACTCGACAACCAGTCGTCTTCTTCATCTTCTTCCGGCTGATAGCTGGCGAACTGGTTTTCCCAATCCGCGCGCGACGTGGTCTGATCCTTGTCCTGATCGAACAACCGTAGCGGCCTGTCGCCATATCCCGCACGACGAAGAATCAGATACGCATAGGCGCGACTCACGCGCCCGTTGGTATCGTGCAGCGGATGCAGCACACTGATTTGCTGCTGAACCCGCGCCGCCAGCCGGGCAATGTCGTTTTCCTTTTCCGTCTCGGGATCGATCCGGCGACGTCCTTTCGGTTTGGGCTTCGGGGCAAGAATGGCGTCGAACGCCTCCTTGCTTTGCGCGAGCAGATCACCGAGTGCCGATGCCTTGTCTTCCTGCTGGTAACTCACATTGAACAGGCCCTTGTTGCCTTTACCCTTCGCGCTCGTCACCGAGAGGCCGTGGCCGGTCAGCGTCTTCCTCTCCGGCGACGTCAGTCGCACCGGTGCGCCCCAGAATGAAGGGTCGTCGTCCTGCGTGATGAATTCGACTTCGCTGCGGGTCTCTCCCGCCAGACGCGCTGCCACCGTACGGAATCCGTCGATCGACCAGATATCGATGCCATTGTCGGTAATGACGTCGTGCCATGCCTGCGCGGTCTTCTTCCCGTACGGGAACGCAAAGCTGGCGTCGCGCTGCCCCTCCACGGTGCCGCCCGTACTGTTGGAGATGAACCACGACTGCGTGCGCTGATCCACGTCAACGTCGCCGAGCCGTGTGAGCCACCGGTCGTTGCTGTTGAGCAGCGCTTCCTGACTTTGCTTGACGGCATCGATCTGCGAGGTCGACTCGCCTTGCTCGACCATCGTCACGAGCCGTGTGACGCCCGCCCCGTAGTTGCCCTCCTCAACGGTGAGCACCTTGAACGTCGCACTCGCCCGGAAGACGACCTCCCGTTGTCCGTGCCCGATATCCGGTGCGACGGGGCTGATCGGAATACCGTTCATGCCCTTGGCGTAGATGCGATAGCGATCCATCGGATCGCCTTTCTTCTTCATGCCGCCCTTCGAAAACGCGACCGTACCGCCGGCGGACTCGCTTGCGCTCAGTGGCGTCCCCTGAGTAAAAAGTCTGCCCGGCTGGAGCGAATCGTTTCTCGGATAGGCGGCGTAAAGGGTGCCTTCGATGGGCGCAATCCGTGCGAGCGTCGAATCCAGCAACGCGATGTCGTCGCCAGCGTGTCCCGGGTCGTGGCTCTTGGCCGAGAGACCGATATCCATGCCCACGTTGTTCTTCTGCACCCCCGTAGCCGGCGACGCCCACTTGGTGAGAACGTCCAGCGCATTCCTGTCGCGCCGCGCATCCAGATGCTTATAGAGCTGCTCGCTTCGCTGACGCAGGAACGGATGATCCTCGACCAGTTCGTCCCTGTCGGTCCAGTCGATGGACGACACCTGACTGTATTTCGGCGGTTTGTACGGTTCAGAACCGAGCGCCTTCCCGCTTCGGATGTCGACGATCGTCTGAAGGTATTCACCCTTATCGTGCAGCCCCGCCTCCTCGCCTATGGCACGGGCGTCTCCCCGCAACGCGGCGAGATGACTGTAAAGCGCGATGAGGTAGTCGTTCGTGGCGTCCGAGGTGTGGGTGACGAGGTCTTTCAGCTCGCGCATCAGCACCTTCGGATTGTTCCGGTTCCGCAGTAGCAGCCGCTTCTGTCCGGGCACGAGGTTGTCCCACGTCGTGAAGTCGACTGTGGACAAATGCTCCTCGAATTCGCCCGGTTCCTCAGGGTTCCAGGGCTGCTGCGCTTGCTCCGACTCCTCTTTCGCAGGCGGAAAAATCGTCTGAAAGTGGCTACTGATGGCGGCCTGATGTTTGCCGACGTCGAAGCGCGACGTCATCGGAATGGCCCTGGCGGCCTGATCGAGCAGACGGACATCGTTCTCGGGGTACTGAGGCAGAACAGGCGCTTTGGCACCCCGGCGTCTCGGCGGCTTCGGCCGGAACGGCGCCAGCATGGCCCAGGCCAGTTCGATGTTGTCCGGCAGTGTGATCTGCTCTGTGGCGTTTTCGGCAGCGATCCATGTCCGCCGAATCTCGTCGAACGTCAGCGCACTGACGTGCTTGAGCTTCGTCAGAAAGGCGTCTTTGGTGTACTGGCGCTCGACGTCGGCCGAAAAATTGATGACGCGCTGGATGGGCGCAGGCGCTGACGAAGGCGGGGGCGGCGAAGCGAGCGCTTGCCGCTGCGCCACCGCGCGGGTGCGCGGGCTGGCGTCGATGGTGGTACGCATTTGCGCGTGAGCGCGGCTGATAGGGCGATTATCGACGAGTGCGGGCGTCGCGGCGGATGCATCACCGACGACCGGCACGCCCTCCTGGCGCACACTCACCGCTGGCCTTCGTGCCTTCGCCCCCTCGCTCATCGCTGCCCCGTGTCATTCGTGCATTTATCGAACAACGGCTTCTGTGCTGCGCGTGCCTTCGTCGTGCGGCTCGCCCCTTCATCGGGGCGAGCGGGACTGCTTGGTGCTTCCTGCGTGCTTCCTGCGTGCTTCCTACATACTTCCTGCCTACTTACTTCGTGCGGCCGTAGTCGTCCTGGAAGCGGACGATATCGTCTTCACCAAGATACGCGCCGGACTGCACTTCGATCAGTTCGAGCGGCACGCGGCCGGGGTTTTCCAGGCGGTGCGTCGTGCCCAGCGGAATGTACGTCGATTGGTTCTCGGTCAGCAGCGTCGTCGTGTCGCCGTTCACCACACGCGCCGTGCCCTTGACCACAATCCAGTGCTCCGAACGGTGGAAGTGCATCTGCAAGCTCAGCGAAGCACCCGGCTTCACGACGATCTTCTTCACCTGGAAGCGGTCGCCCACGCAAATGCCTTCGTAGTCGCCCCACGGCCGGAACACGCGCTGATGGAATACCGACTCCGAGCGGCCTTCGGCGATCAGCGTCTCGACCACGCGCTTGACGTCCTGCACGTGATCCTTCGATGTGACCAGCACGACGTCCGGCGTTTCCACGATCACGAGATTCTCGACACCGATGGCCGCGACCATCCGGCTCTCGCCACGCACATAGCTATTCTTCACGCCGTGCGTCACGACATCGCCGATCAGGCTATTGCCGTTCTCGTCACGCTCGGCAATCTCCGCAACCGCCGACCACGAGCCGATGTCGTTCCATCCCAGACCGTCGGCATCCACCACGGCGGCGCGCTTCGCCTTCTCCATGACGGCATAGTCGATGGAGTCCGACGGGCACACTTCGAGACTCGCCTTGTCGAGACGGAAGAAGTCGATATCCACCGCGCCCCGCTCCACCGCCGCTTTCACCTGCTTGAGCATCGCCGGGGCGAGACGTTCGAGTTCGTCGAGATACGCCGACGCCTTGAACATGAACATGCCACTGTTCCAGTAGCAGTTGCCCGCGGCGATGAGTGCTGCGGCCTTGTCGGCGTCCGGCTTCTCGACGAACTGGTCGATGTTGAAACCGCTCGCGCACACTTGCGTGGAGGCACCGCGACGAATGTAGCCGTAACCGGTGTGCGGGGACGTCGGCGGAATGCCGAAGGTGACGAGATAGCCGTCGTCGGCGAGTGTCTTGGCCGCACGCACCGCTTCGAGGAACTTGGCCTCGTTGGCGATGGCGTGATCGGAGGGCAACACGAGCAACGTGGCGTCGGCGTCCTGACGCAGGGCAACCAGCGCCGCCGCCGCGACCGCCGGTGCGGTGTTGCGTGCCACGGGTTCGAGCACGATAGCGCCCGGCGTCGTGTCGATCGCGCGCAGCTGTTCGGCCACGAGGAAGCGCTGCTCGTTATTGGAGATGATCAGCGGTGCAGCCACGCCGTCGAGCGCACCGACGCGCTTGACCGTCTGCTGGAGCAATGTGTCCGAACCGGCGAGCGCGAGATACTGCTTTGGATAGCTGGCTCGCGACAAAGGCCACAAACGGGTACCACTACCGCCGCACAGAATTACAGGAGATATCGCCATATTCCGGTTCGTAGAAAGTTACGCCACATCGCTTAGGGAAGCAAAAATTATATCGTCATTTCAAAGACTTAAAACGACATTGCGATGACGGAAGTTGGCCGCGGATGGGCGTCCGGGCCACGTTTTACCGTCGCGCAAAAGAAAAGCGGCACCCCGCAAAGGGTGCCGCTTTCGTACAACGGTACAGCGATACGGCGTAGTGCCGAACCGGCGGTGCCGGCTTGCGCCAGCGCCGCCTGCGTCCGGCTTACTCTGCCGTCGGCTCTTCCACCGAAGTGGGGATCGGGGCAAATGCCTCTTCCAGAGCGATCTGGTCGTGACGCTCGCGATCCGACGATTCGCGGGCCTTGCGGGCCTTGTGATACGCCAGACCGGTACCTGCCGGGATCAGACGGCCAACGATGACGTTTTCCTTCAGGCCACGCAGGTCGTCCTTCTTGCCCATGATGGCGGCTTCGGTCAGCACGCGCGTCGTTTCCTGGAACGATGCAGCCGAGATGAACGAGTCCGTCGACAGCGACGCCTTCGTAATACCCAGCAGCACGTTCTCGTACTGCGCCGGACGCTTGTCCGCGGCATTCATGGCGTCGTTCTCGTAGAGCATGTCCGAACGCTCGACCTGTTCGCCGATGATGAAGCGCGTATCGCCGTTGTCGGTGATCTGCACACGACGCAGCATCTGGCGAACGATCACCTCGATGTGCTTGTCGTTAATCTTCACACCCTGCAAGCGGTACACGTCCTGCACTTCATCGACGATGTAGCGCGACAACGCTTCGATACCCTGCAGACGCAGGATGTCGTGCGGGTCGGCCGGGCCGTCCACGATCATTTCGCCCTTGTTCACCACCTGACCGTCGTGCACCAGCACCTGCTTTTCCTTCGGAATCAGGAATTCGTGCTGGTTGCCGTCCAGATCGGTAATGACCAGACGCTGCTTGCCCTTCGTGTCCTTACCGAACGACGTCGTACCCGTGACTTCGGCCAGAATGCCGGCGTCCTTCGGTGCACGCGCTTCGAACAGTTCGGCCACGCGCGGCAGACCCCCGGTAATGTCGCGAGTCTTTTGCGCTTCGGTCGGGATACGTGCGAGCACTTCACCCACCGGCACTTGCTGACCATCCTTGATGGTGATCAGTGCGCCGACCTGGAAGCCGATCGTCACCGGGTGATCCGTACCCGGGATCTTCACTTCCACGCCGTTCTCGTCGAGCAGCTTGACCTGCGGACGCACGTTCTTCGACGCCGGACCACGACGCTTCGGATCGATCACGACCAGCGTGGACAGACCCGTCACATCGTCGATCTGCTTGGCAACCGTGACACCTTCCTCGACGTTCTCGAACTTGGCGAAACCGCCGTGTTCGGTAATGATCGGGCGCGTCAGCGGATCCCACGTACCCAGTTGGGCACCGGCCTTGACCTGTGCGCCATCCAGTTGCAGCAGCGTCGCGCCGTACGGCACCTTGTGACGCTCGCGCTCACGACCGTGATCGTCCGTGATCAGGACTTCACCCGAACGCGAGATCGCGATCTGCTCGCCGCGGCCGTTCGTCACGTAACGCATGGTTGCCGTGAAGCGAACCGTACCGTTCGACTTGGCTTCGATCGACGAGGCCACTGCCGCACGCGATGCCGCACCACCGATGTGGAACGTACGCATCGTCAGCTGCGTGCCCGGTTCGCCGATCGACTGTGCTGCGATCACGCCGACAGCTTCGCCGACGTTCACACGCGTACCGCGACCCAGGTCACGGCCGTAGCACAGTGCGCACAGACCGAAACGCGTATCGCAGGTCAGCGGCGTGCGCACGCGCACTTCGTCGATACCCAGCGCTTCGATGTTCTCGACGATGTCTTCGTCGAGCAGCGTACCGGCTTCGTACACCGTCTCTTGCGTTTCCGGATTCACGACGTCAGCCACAGCCACGCGACCCAGGATACGGTCACGCAGGGCTTCGACCACTTCACCGCCCTCGACCAGCGCCTTCATCGCCACGCCGTTGCTCGTGCCGCAATCGTCTTCGACCACGACCAGATCCTGCGTCACGTCGACCAGACGACGCGTCAGGTAACCCGAGTTTGCCGTCTTCAGTGCCGTATCGGCCAGACCCTTACGTGCACCGTGGGTCGAGATGAAGTACTGCAACACGTTCAGGCCTTCGCGGAAGTTCGCGGTAATCGGCGTCTCGATAATCGAGCCGTCCGGCTTGGCCATCAGGCCACGCATACCGGCGAGCTGGCGAATCTGGGCGCTCGAACCGCGAGCACCGGAGTCGGCCATCATGTAAATCGAGTTGAACGACTCCTGATCGACGACGTTGCCATCGCGATCCGTGGTCTTTTCCTTCGAGAGCTGCTCCATCATCGCCTTACCCACGGCGTCACCGGTAGCACCCCAAATGTCCACGACGTTGTTGTAACGCTCTTGCGACGTGACCAGACCCGACATGTACTGACGGTCGTATTCCTTGACCTTCTTCGACGCTTCGCCGATCAGCTCTTCCTTCTTCGTCGGCACGAGCATGTCGTCGACGCAGATCGAGATACCGGCACGCGTGGCGAGCTTGAAGCCCGACTGCATCAGCTTGTCGACGAAGATCACCGTCTCGCGCAGACCGCAACGACGGAACGCCGTGTTGATCAGCTTCGAGATTTCCTTCTTCTTGAGCGACTTGTTCAGCACCGAGAACGGCAGGCCCGGCGGCAGAATTTCCGACAGGATCGCGCGGCCGACGGTCGTCGGATACAGCGTGATCTTCGGCGTCTTCTCGCCCGTTTCCGCGTCGACCAGGTACTCCGTAATACGCACGTTCACGCGCGAAGCCAGTTCGACTTCCTTGTTGTCGTACGCACGCAGCACTTCGGACACGTCGATGAACGACAGGCCTTCGCCCTTGCCGTTGATCTTGTCGCGCGTCGCGTAGTACAGACCCAGCACGATATCCTGCGACGGCACGATCGACGGATCGCCGTTAGCCGGGAACAACACGTTGTTCGAGGCCAGCATCAGGGTACGCGCTTCCATCTGCGCTTCGAGCGACAGCGGCACGTGGACAGCCATCTGGTCACCGTCGAAGTCGGCGTTGAACGCCGCGCAAACCAGCGGGTGAAGCTGAATTGCCTTGCCTTCGATCAGCACCGGTTCAAACGCCTGAATACCCAGGCGGTGCAGCGTCGGTGCGCGGTTCAGCATGATCGGATGCTCGCGGATCACCTCTTCCAAGATGTCCCACACCACCGCCGTCTGGTTCTCGACTTCCTTCTTCGCGGCCTTGATGGTCGTGGCCACGCCCATCACTTCCAGCTTGTGGAAGATGAACGGCTTGAAGAGTTCGAGCGCCATCAGCTTCGGCAGACCGCACTGATGCAGCTTGAGCGTCGGGCCCACGGTAATCACCGAACGGCCCGAGTAGTCAACGCGCTTACCCAGCAAGTTCTGACGGAAACGACCGCTCTTACCCTTGATCATGTCGGCCAGCGACTTGAGCGGGCGCTTGTTCGCACCGGTCATCGCCTTACCGCGACGGCCGTTGTCGAGCAGCGAGTCCACGGACTCTTGCAGCATGCGCTTTTCGTTGCGCACGATGATGTCCGGGGCCTTGAGCTCGAGCAGACGCTTCAGACGGTTGTTACGGTTGATGACGCGGCGATACAGATCGTTCAGGTCCGAGGTCGCGAAGCGGCCACCGTCGAGCGGCACCAGCGGGCGCAGCTCGGGCGGGAGCACCGGCAGGACTTCGAGCACCATCCACTCGGGCTTGATGCCCGAGCGCTGGAATGCCTCAAGAACCTTCAGGCGCTTGGCGTACTTCTTGATCTTGGCTTCCGAGCCCGTGGCTTGCAGCTCGGCGCGCAGATGCTCGACCTGTGCGTCGATGTCGATCGAGCGCAGCAGCTCGCGCACGCCTTCCGCGCCCATCTCGGCACGGAATTCGTCGCCGTATTCCTCGACCTTGTTGTAGTAATCCTCCTCGGTCATGATCTGGCAACGCTTAAGCGGCGTCATGCCCGGCTCGAGGACCACGTATGCTTCGAAGTACAGCACGCGTTCGATGTCGCGCAGCGTCATGTCGAGCACCATGCCCAGACGCGACGGGAGCGACTTCAGGAACCAGATGTGCGCGACCGGCGAAGCCAGTTCGATGTGGCCCATGCGCTCACGGCGCACCTTGGCCAGCGTCACTTCAACGCCGCACTTCTCGCAGATCACGCCACGGTGCTTCAGGCGCTTGTACTTGCCGCAAAGGCACTCGTAGTCCTTGATCGGACCGAAGATCTTGGCGCAGAACAGACCGTCGCGTTCGGGCTTGAAGGTCCGGTAGTTGATCGTCTCCGGCTTCTTCACTTCACCGAACGACCACGAGCGGATCTTGTCCGGCGAAGCCAGACCGATCTTGATCGCGTCGAACTGTTCGTCCTGCTGGACTTGCTTGAATAGATCGAGCAAAGCTTTCATTGCTTTCTCCTGTTGCCTGAACGCGATTAACCGCGCTCCAGGTCGATATCGATACCGAGCGAACGGATTTCCTTGACCAGCACGTTGAACGATTCCGGCATGCCGGCATCGATCACGTGATCGCCCTTAACGAGGTTCTCGTACACCTTCGTACGACCCGTCACGTCATCCGACTTCACCGTCAGCATTTCCTGCAGCACATACGATGCGCCGTAAGCTTCCAGTGCCCACACTTCCATTTCACCGAAGCGCTGACCACCGAACTGAGCCTTACCGCCCAACGGCTGTTGCGTCACCAGCGAGTACGGACCGGTCGAACGTGCGTGCATCTTGTCGTCGACCAAGTGGTGCAGCTTGAGCATGTGCATGAAGCCGCAAGTGACCGTACGCTCGAAGGCTTCGCCAGTGCGACCGTCGAACAGCGTGACCTGGTTCTTCGACTTGGTCATGCCGAGTTCCTTCGCGATGTGATCCGGGAACGCCAGATCCAGCATGCGACGGATTTCCTCTTCATGCGCGCCATCGAACACCGGCGTCGCGAACGGAACACCGTTCTGCAGGTTGCGTGCCAACGACATGATTTCGTCGTCCGACAGGCTGTCGATATCTTCTTGCTGACCGCTCTCGTTGTAGATCTTCGTCAGGAACTTGCGAAGCTCCTGGACCTTCGTGTGCGCTTGCAGCATTTCGCCGATACGCCAGCCCAGACCCTTCGCTGCCCAGCCGAGGTGCGATTCGAGAATCTGACCCACGTTCATCCGCGACGGCACGCCGAGCGGGTTGAGCACGATGTCTGCCGGACGGCCATCGGCCATGTACGGCATATCCTCGATCGGCACGATCTTCGAGACCACACCCTTGTTACCGTGACGGCCGGCCATCTTGTCGCCAGGCTGCAGACGACGCTTGACCGCCAGGTACACCTTGACCATCTTCAGCACGCCCGGCGGCAGTTCGTCGCCTTGCGTAAGCTTCTTGCGCTTCTCTTCGAAAGCCAGGTCGAACGAGTGACGCTTCTGCTCGATCGATTCCTTGATCTGTTCGAGCTGTTGCGCACCTTCGTCTTCTGCCAGACGGATGTCGAACCAGTGGTAGCGATCCAGATCGGCCAGGTATTCCTTGGTGATCTTGGTGCCCTTGGCGAGCTTCTTCGGGCCGCCATTGGCGGTCTTGCCCACCAGGAAACGCTCCAGACGCTGGAATGCGTCGCCTTCCACGATACGCAACTGGTCGTTCAGGTCGAGGCGGTAGCCCTTCAGTTCATCGTCGATGATCTGCTGAGCGCGCTTGTCGCGCTGAATGCCTTCACGCGTGAACACTTGCACGTCGATGACCGTGCCGCTCATGCCCGACGGCACGCGCAGCGAGGTGTCCTTCACGTCCGAAGCCTTCTCGCCGAAGATCGCGCGCAGCAGCTTTTCTTCCGGCGTGAGCTGGGTTTCGCCCTTCGGCGTGACCTTGCCCACCAGCACGTCACCGGCTTCGACTTCTGCACCGATGTACACGATGCCCGACTCGTCCAGACGGCTCAGTTGCACTTCCGCCAGGTTCGAGATGTCGCGCGTGATTTCTTCCGGTCCGAGCTTCGTGTCGCGAGCGACAACGTTCAGTTCTTCGATGTGGATCGACGTGTAACGGTCTTCCGCGACGACACGTTCCGAGATCAGGATCGAGTCTTCGAAGTTGTAGCCGTTCCACGGCATGAACGCGATCAGCATGTTCTGACCCAGCGCCAGCTCACCCAGGTCGGTCGACGCGCCGTCGGCGATCACATCGCCGCGCGCAACCTTATCGCCCACTTCCACGATCGGACGCTGGTTGATGTTGGTGTTCTGGTTCGAACGCGTGTACTTGATCAGGTTGTAGATGTCCACGCCGACTTCACCGGCAACGGCTTCGTCGTCGTTCACGCGAATCACCACACGGCCTGCATCGACGTAGTCGACCACACCGCCACGGAACGCCTGCACGGTCGTACCCGAGTCAACGGCCACCGTACGTTCGATACCCGTACCGACGACCGCCTTTTCCGGACGCAGGCAAGGCACGGCCTGGCGCTGCATGTTCGAACCCATCAATGCGCGGTTCGCGTCATCGTGTTCGAGGAACGGAATCAGCGAGGCTGCGACCGAGACGATCTGCGACGGTGCCACGTCCATGTACTGGATGCGGTCCGGCGTGACCATCAGCGTTTCACCGGCTTCACGCGACGACACGAGTTCGTCGGTGAGTTCGCCGCTGGCGCCGATCGACGCGTTCGCCTGGGCGATCACGTAACGACCTTCTTCAATGGCCGACAGGTAGTCGATCTGGTCGGTGACCTTGCCGTCTTCCACCTTGCGATACGGCGTCTCGAGGAAGCCGTATTCGTTCAGGCGAGCGTACAGTGCCAGCGAGTTGATCAGACCAATGTTCGGACCTTCCGGCGTTTCGATCGGGCACACGCGGCCATAGTGGGTCGGGTGCACGTCGCGAACTTCAAAGCCCGCACGCTCGCGCGTCAGACCGCCCGGGCCCAGTGCGGAAACACGACGCTTGTGCGTGATTTCCGACAGCGGGTTGGTCTGGTCCATAAACTGCGACAACTGCGACGAACCGAAGAATTCGCGAATGGCCGACGAAATCGGCTTGCTGTTGATCAGGTCGTGCGGCATCAGGTTTTCCGACTCGGCCTGACCCAGACGTTCCTTCACAGCGCGCTCGACACGCACGAGACCGGCGCGGAACTGGTTCTCTGCCAGTTCGCCGACGCAACGCACACGACGGTTACCCAAGTGGTCGATGTCGTCGACTTCGCCGCGGCCGTTACGCAGATCCACGAGGATCTTGATGGTCGCGAGAATATCGTCGTCGTCCAGCGTCATCGGTCCGAGCACTTCGTCACGGCCGACACGACGGTTGAACTTCATACGCCCCACCTTCGACAGGTCGTACGCTTCTTCGCTGTAGAACAAACGGTTGAACAGCGCCTCGACCGCATCTTCGGTCGGCGGCTCGCCCGGGCGCATCATGCGATAGATCGCGATACGCGCAGCCGTCTTGTCGGCGGTCTCGTCGATACGCAGCGTGGCCGAGATGTACGAACCCTGGTCCAGATCGTTCGTGTACAGCGTCTGGATGTCCGACACGCCCGACTCGCGCAGCTTGAGCAGCACGCTTTCGGTGATTTCGTCGTTAGCGTTGGCGATCACTTCGCCGGTGTCGCCATCGACCACGTTTTTCGCGAGCACACGGCCGAGGAGATAGTCTTCCGGCACCGAGATGAACTTGGTGTTGGCGTTCTCGAGGTCGCGGATGTGCTTGGCGTTGACGCGTTTGTCCTTCTGGACAATGACCTTGCCTTCGCGATCCGTGATGTCGAAGCGAGCCACTTCACCGCGCAGACGCTCCGGCACGAACTCCATCTGTGCGCCTTCCGGCATCAGCTTGAAGTTGTCGAACACGAAGAAGTTCGCGAGGATCTGTTCCGGCGTCAGGCCGATGGCCTTGAGCAGGATCGTGACCGGCATCTTGCGACGGCGGTCAACGCGGAAGTACAGAATGTCCTTCGGATCGAATTCGAAGTCGAGCCACGAGCCGCGGTAGGGGATGATACGCGCGGAGAACAGCAGTTTGCCCGAGCTGTGCGTCTTGCCCTTGTCGTGTTCGAAGAACACGCCCGGCGAACGGTGCAGCTGCGAGACGATGACACGTTCCGTGCCATTGATGACGAAGGAACCCGTCGAGGTCATGAGCGGAATTTCGCCCATGTACACTTCCTGTTCCTTGACTTCCTTGACTACCGGCTTATTCGGCGATTCCTTATCGAGAATCACCAGACGAACCTTGGCGCGCAGGGCCGAGCAGAAGGTCAGGCCGCGCTGTTGGCATTCCTTGACATCGAACGCAGGCGTGCCAAGCAGATAGCTGACAAACTCCAGGCGTGCGAACCCGTTGTGAGAAACGATCGGGAAAATGGAGGAGAAGGCTGCTTGCAGACCCTCCGGCTTCCGCTCCGATGCAAGCGCATCGGCTTGCAAGAACGATGTGTACGAGGCGAGCTGGGTGGCCAGCAAAAACGGCACCTTGTGCACGGTCGGACGCTTCGCAAAACTCTTGCGAATGCGTTTCTTCTCGGTGAAGGAATAGTGCATTACGATCTCCGAATCACTACGCTGACGACGACGGCAGGCATCGCCAACGGGTGTTCATCGACTGAGACCAGACGTCCCCCACGGCGGGCTTGCCGCGGAGCAACGAGCTTGGTGGTTGGCCGCTACCAACCGCTGGCTGACGGCGACGGATGCCTGTGTTGCCCGTCGCCCGACCAAACTTGCCTTCTGCAGTCGCTTCAGAAGACAAAGAGAAAACCGTCACGGGCCGATGCATAACGCATCGAATACGCTTCCCGTCGCGATTTTTTCTTTGGCCTCTCGCTTACTTCCCCAGTGCGGCACGTCGGCCGCTATCGCATGTCCCTGGACTCGTTTCATTGGGCGAACACCCGTTTGAAACCGTGCAAGTCACACCAGACACAGCGAAATCACTTCAATTTCAACCACTTGGCTTAGCTTCAAGCCCGCTTTCGAATTTGAAATCCCGCTTTTGGGATTTACATCTCCTGAAAGCACAAAAAGGCTGACGACATTTCGTCGCCAGCCTTCCCTACGCGCAGAGTCGAATTACTTAACTTCGACCTTGGCGCCGGCTTCTTCCAGCTTCTTCTTGGCTTCTTCAGCAGCAGCCTTGTCGACGCCTTCCTTGACAGCCTTCGGAGCGCCATCAACCAGATCCTTGGCTTCCTTCAGGCCCAGGCCGGTGATTTCGCGGACGGCCTTAATGACGCCGACCTTGTTTGCACCGACTTCTGCCAGGATGACGTTGAATTCGGTTTGCTCTTCAGCAGCTGCAGCAGCACCGCCGCCAGCAGCACCGCCAGCGACCATCATCGCGGCAGCCGACACGCCAAACTTTTCTTCGAACGCCTTGACCAGGTCGTTCAGTTCCATAACCGACATCGCGCCTACGGCTTCGATGATTTCGTCTTTCGTGATTGCCATTTGTAAAACTCCTAGATTGTGTTCGGACCGAAGTCAGCGATCGTGTAACCGGGGAGAGAATTAAGCAGCTTCCGCTTGCTTCTTCTCTGCCACGGCAGCCAGGACGCGAGCAAAGCCGGAAACCGGCGCTTGCATGACACCCAGCAACTTCGCGAGCAGTTCGTCGCGGCTCGGGATCGAGGCCAGCGCTTGCACGCCTGCCTTGTCCATCACCTTGCCGTCGTACGAGCCGGCCTTCAAGATCAACTTGTCGTTGCCCTTCGAAAAGTCGTTCAAGACTTTCGCAGCGGCTACGGGATCCGTCGAGATACCGTAGATCAGAGGACCGGTCATCTGCTCAGCCAGGTCAGCAAATGCAGTGTTTTCCACTGCACGGCGTGCCAGCGTGTTCTTCAGAACGCGCAGGTAGACGCCTTGCTGACGCGCATTGGCGCGAAGCTTCGTCAGATCGCCAACCGTGATTCCGCGATATTCAGCCACAACGATGGTCGAAGCGCCGGCGACTTGCGCCGATACTTCTGCCACGACGGCTTTCTTATCATCAAGATTAAGTGCCACGGTTAACCTCCAAAATTGACATCACCTCATGGTGATGCCGTTCCACTAACGGCTTACCGACATGTCTGGAGTTTCAACCCTCGCGCCCGGTTGCCCGCGTGCGACGGTGTGACTGCATAACTTGTTCGGGTTCGCCATCTGCGTTGGCTGGCGTATTAAGGGAGCGTCAGTGAATGCCCATTCCCGCCAACGGTCTTTGATAACCGGAAGCGTCTTCCGAAGAGTCCGCTTCCGCCCAAAGTCTTTTGCTACAGGCTGTCGATCTCCAGGATCTCAGCCATCGCAGGGGACGCCATCACCCTGCGATTGCGATACTTATCGCTTAGGCCGACAGGCTGGCCTGGTCCACGCGCACGCCAACGCCCATCGTGCTCGACAGGGCGATCTTGCGCAGGTAGACACCCTTGCTCGAAGCCGGCTTCGACTTCGTCAGGGCTTCCAGCAGCGCCGAAAGGTTCTGCTGCAGAGCAGCGGCTTCGAACGAAGCGCGACCGATCGTGGCGTGGATGATACCGGCCTTGTCGACACGGTACTGCACCTGACCTGCCTTGGCGTTCTTCACAGCCGTAGCGACGTCCGGGGTGACCGTGCCAACCTTCGGGTTCGGCATCAGGCCGCGCGGGCCGAGGATCTGACCCAGCGTACCGACGATACGCATCGTGTCCGGCGAAGCGATCACGATGTCGAAGTCCATGTTGCCGGCCTTGATCTGCTCGGCCAGGTCTTCCATACCGACGATTTCAGCGCCGGCAGCCTTGGCTTGCTCAGCCTTTTCGCCTTGGGCGAAAACGGCAACGCGAACCGACTTACCGGTACCAGCCGGCAGAACGACCGAACCGCGAACCACTTGGTCCGACTTCTTCGCATCGACGCCCAGTTGAACGGCGACGTCGATCGACTCGTCGAACTTGGCGCTTGCGCATTCCTTGACCAGGGCCAGAGCGTCGCCGACCGGGTACAGCTTGTTGCGGTCGACCTTTGCGGCCAGTGCTTGTTGACGCTTCGAGATCTTAGCCATTACAGACCCTCCACCGTGATGCCCATCGAACGTGCGCTGCCAGCGATGGTGCGAACCGCGGCGTCCAGATCGGAGGCGGTAAGGTCAGGCATCTTGGTCTTCGCGATTTCTTCCGCTTGTGCGCGGGTGATCTTGCCCACCTTGTCGGTGTGCGGCTTGGCCGAACCCTTTTGCAGGTTGGCAGCCTTCTTGATCAGCACCGTTGCCGGCGGGGTCTTCAGGACGAACGTGAAGCTCTTGTCCGCGAAGGCGGTGATCACCACCGGAATCGGCAGACCCGGTTCGAGGCTCTGCGTTTGCGCGTTGAACGCCTTGCAGAACTCCATGATGTTCAGGCCACGCTGACCCAGGGCCGGGCCCACGGGGGGCGACGGATTGGCTTTACCTGCAGGAATCTGCAGCTTGATAAAGCCGATGATTTTCTTTGCCATGGTTTACTCCGGAACGAATATGTGGCGCATATTCGGGGTTGAGTCATAGCGCGCGTTCACCAAAAACGGGCTACTGACGCTCCTCGGCGACGGGTGTCACCAACGCAAAAACGCGCCGGACGTCGCGCCGGCGCATTTTATTCTTAGATCTTTTCGACTTGTCCGAACTCCAGTTCTACTGGAGTTGCCCGTCCAAAAATGGTGACGGAGACACGGAGGCGGGACTTTTCGTAGTTCACTTCTTCCACCGAGCCGTTGAAGTCCGTGAACGGACCATCCTTGACTCGAACCAGCTCGCCCACTTCGAACAACGTCTTGGGACGCGGCTTTTCAACCCCGTCCTTGATTTGCGACATGATCTTGTCGACTTCGGCTTGTCGGATCGGAATCGGACGCGTGCCCGTGCCGCCGATAAAGCCCGTGACCTTGGGGGTGTTCTTCACCAAGTGCCACGATTCATCCGTCATTTCCATCTCACACAGCACATAGCCGGGGAAGAAACGACGTTCGGTGACCTTCTTATGGCCAGCCGTAGTTTCAACAACTTCTTCGGTCGGAACAAGAATCTGACCAAAGTAATCTTGCATGCCCTCACGCGTAATGCGCTCTTGCAGTTGCTTGGCTACGCTTTTTTCCATGCCGGAGTAGGCATGAATGACGTACCAGCGCTTCTTGCTCGGTGCAGCTCCGGTATCAGACATATCACTTCCAGCCAAGAATCAAAGAGAACACTGCCCACTCAATCGTCTTGTCGCTGATCCACAGATACAGCGCCATGATGATGACGAACGCGAAGACAATCGCGGTCGTTTGGGCAGCCTCTTTACGGGTCGGCCAAACGACCTTACCCACTTCCCGATACGCATCCTTGGCAAAAGCCAGGAAGCCTTTGCCAGTTTGCGATGCCAATGCAACACCTGCTGCGATGGCCAGAACGACGACGATGGCAGCAACGCGCACATACAGTGCTTGTTGCTCCAACGCGTAGAACGCCACGACGCCAGCAATGACCAGCAGGCCGGCCAGAGCCAGCAGCAGCTTATCGCCAGTCGTACGTACAGTTTCTACGGGAGAATTCGCCATTTCCAGCTTGCAGACAGTTGTTTGGCAGGGGCAGAGGGAATCGAACCCCCAACCTTCGGTTTTGGAGACCGACGCTCTGCCAGTTGAGCTATACCCCTAAAACAGCAGAGAGGTCAGCTGCCAAAAGCTGACCCCCGTAAGCGCGGACCGTTAAGGTACCGGCTTAAGCTTCGATCTTTGCAACGACGCCCGAACCCACCGTACGGCCACCTTCGCGGATTGCGAAGCGCAGACCTTCGGTCATGGCGATCGGTGCAATCAGCTTGACGCTGATCGACACGTTGTCGCCCGGCATGACCATTTCCTTGCCTTCCGGCAGGGTGATCGAGCCAGTCACGTCCGTCGTACGGAAGTAGAACTGCGGACGGTAGTTGTTGAAGAACGGCGTGTGACGGCCGCCTTCGTCCTTCGACAGCACGTACACTTCGGCCGTGAACTTCATGTGCGGCTTGATCGAGCCCGGCTTGGCCAGAACCTGACCACGCTGGACGTCTTCACGCTTCGTGCCGCGCAGCAGCAGGCCAACGTTATCGCCTGCTTGACCTTGGTCGAGCAACTTGCGGAACATTTCAACGCCCGTGCAGATCGTCTTGTCGATGTGCGGCTTGTCGCCGTCCATCTTGATACCGACGATTTCGATTTCTTCGCCGACCTTGACCACG
>NZ_CABPSA010000015.1 GCF_902459615.1 Pandoraea commovens | reverse complement strand
GAAATACAAAACGCCCGATGCGGTGCATCGGGCGTTTTAACCTGAAATAACTGTCAACCTATTTCAGGACTTGACAGTGGCGACGCGGGAGACGCCCCGCATCGCAGTCACTCGGTTACTGGCAGGCCGTGTTTTGCGCGTTGCGCAGACGGACCGCTTCCGGAATCGGCACCACCGTGCGCAGCGTCGGCGCGCCTTTCTCGAACAGAATAAGTTCGCCCGGCTCGAACGTCGTCCAGACTTCGTTGTCGGTGAGCGGTGCCGTCGCGATCACCGCAACGCGATCGGCCGGGGTGGTGAACTTGGCGAAATCGATCTCCCAATCGGCGTCGATCAGGTGCGCCTTCGTGAACGGCCACTGACGGGCGATGAAATGAAGCCGGGTCGAGCAGTGCGCGATCAGGGCCTGACCGTTCGAGAGCACGAAGTTGAATACACCGTGGCGCGTGATCGTGCGCGTGATGTCTTCCACCGCATGGAACAGCTCGTCGAGCGGCGGTTGCGAGCCCGGGAAGCGCTTGCGCAGACCCTGCATGATGTCGCAGAAAGCGCGCTCACTGTCCGTCGTCCCAACCGGCTGATAGACGCCTGAGAGAAACGGGTCGTAATCGTGCAGATCGCCGTTGTGGGCGAAGATCCAGTGGCGCCCCCAAAGCTCGCGCTGGAACGGGTGGCAATTCTCCAGCTCGACGATGCCTTGCGTGGCCTTACGGATGTGCGCGATGACGTTTTTGGACTTGATCGGGTACTTCTTGACCAATTCGGCGATGGGCGAGTTGGCCGCTGCCTGATGATCGATGAACAGGCGGCAGGCCTTGTCCTCGAAGAAAGCGATACCCCAACCGTCGGCATGGTGATCCGTGCCACCCCCACGCGCCGCGAAACCGGTAAATGAGAACGTGATGTCGGTCGGTTCCGCGCAATTCATTGCGAGCAGTTGGCACATGGGACGGGCAAATCGATGATTGGCTGCGCACGTCGTGTCTGAGCGCCGCAACCGTTACAATATGGGGTTACAGAAGCATAGCACCGGCCTCTGTGCACGTACATTCCCGCCCAGGCGGTCCGTCGCGTCGACGCGTCACTCGTTCGCACTTCGCAGCTACGGTCGCATTGGGCTAGACGTCCCTCCTGCCCCCGGAAAACGCCCATGAGCACCGAACTGACTATCACCCGTCCCGATGACTGGCACTTACACGTACGCGATGGCGACGTGCTCAAGAGCGTGCTGCCCGACAGCGCCCGCCAGTTCGGCCGCGCGATCATCATGCCGAACCTGAAGCCGCCGGTCACCACGACTGAACACGCGGCTGCGTATCGCGAGCGTATTCTCGCCGCACGCCCGGCTGGCAACACGTTCGAGCCGCTCATGACGCTGTACCTCACCGACAACACCCCGGCCGAAGAGATTCGTCGCGCGAAGGCGTCGGGCTTCGTCCACGGTGTGAAGCTCTATCCGGCCGGTGCGACGACGAATTCGGATGCCGGTGTGACCGATCTGGCGAAGTGCCGAGGTGCGCTCGAAGCCATGCAGGACGTCGGCATGCCCCTGCTCGTGCACGGTGAAGTAACGAGTTCGGACATCGACATCTTCGATCGTGAAAAAGTGTTCATCGACAAGGTGATGTCGCCGCTGCGTCGCGATTTCCCGGGCCTGAAGGTCGTTTTCGAGCACATCACGACGCAGGACGCCGCCGAATACGTCGCGTCTGCCGAAGGCCCGATTGCTGCCACGATCACGCCGCACCACCTGCTGTACAACCGCAACGCCATCTTCACCGGCGGTATTCGTCCGCACTATTACTGCCTGCCGGTGCTCAAGCGCGAGACGCATCGAGAAGCCCTCGTGAAGGCCGCCACGTCGGGCAGCCCGCGCTTTTTCCTCGGTACCGACAGCGCGCCGCATGCCCGTGGCGTGAAGGAAGCCGCATGTGGCTGCGCCGGTTGCTACACGGCGCTGCACGCGGTTGAGCTGTACGCCGAGGCCTTCGACAAGGCGGGCGCGCTCGATAAGTTCGAGGCGTTCGCGAGCTTCTACGGCCCGGACTTCTACGAACTGCCGCGCAATGCAGACAAGGTCACGCTGGTGCGAGAAGACTGGACGCTGCCTGCGGAACTGCCGATGGGCGACCAGACCGTCGTGCCGCTGCGTGGTGGTGAAGTCATCGGCTGGAAGTTCAAGGGCTGAGGTCGTTGGATTCGGCGGGCGCGACATCCGAACTGCCGGAGATCGACTGGCGCGCGCCTTGGTTTAGCGCCGTGTCAGGGCCAGCTCAGTTGGCCCTGACCGGTGACGACTGGCGCGGTGCACTGTCGTCGCTGGCCGCGAACGCCGGTCTGGTCAGCGGGCAGGGGCAGGCACTTCGCTTCGTCGCGCAGGACGATCTACCCGTCGGTGTCGCCTATGAGGCGTTCATTGCGTCCACCGGTGGCGTGCCGACTCGCCGGAACCTCCACGACTTCTTCAATGCGCTGATCTGGCTGACGTTTCCGCGCGGCAAGGCGGCGCTCAACGCGCGTCAGGCGTCGGCTATCGAGGCTGACGGTGTGCAATCCACCCGAGGCGCGACACGCGACGCCGCAACGCTCTTCGACGAGAATGCCGTCGTTTTTGCCTGCAGCGATGCCACACTCGGTGCGGCGTTGCGCGCGTTCGACTGGCAGACGTTGTTCGTAGCGCGCCGTGCCGACTGGGGGCGCGCTTGCGAAGTGCAGCCGTTCGGGCATGCCTTGCTGGAAAAGCTCGTGACGCCCTACAAGTCGGTGACCGCGCACGCATGGATCGTCGATGTTCCCCAGACTTACTTCGAATGGGCGGACGAGCGACGGCGCGAGTGGCTCGACACGCAGATCGCCCCGACGCTGGCATCCGTCTCCCTCACAACGCGTGATTTCTCGCCGCTGCCGGTCCTGGGTATCCCTGGCTGGTGGCCTGCGAACGACGATCCGGCGTTTTATCGTGACGTGTCCGTCTTCCGTCCCGGGCGCCGTGATCGGGCGCAGCGTCGACATGACGCCCCGTGATACACTTCGGCCCGCAGAGTCGGCCAGACAATCGCCGCCTCCTTTCGGGGAGGGGGAGGAAAGTCCGGACTCCATAGGGCAGGGTGATGGCTAACGGCCATCCGTCGCGAGACGCGGAACAGGGCAACAGAGAACAGACCGCCGATGGCCCCTGGCGCAAGTCAGGGGATCAGGTAAGGGTGAAACGGTGCGGTAAGAGCGCACCGCGGCGTGCGGCAACGCACACGGCACGGTAACCTCCACCCGGAGCAATTCCAAATAGGCAGGTGAGCGGCATGCGCCTCGTGCGTGTGCCGGCAACGGGGCCCCCGGGAGCCTGCGGGTAGGAAGCTTGAGCGGCGTAGTGATGCGTCGCCTAGAGGAATGATTGTCAGGCGCGGCGCGAGTCGCGTTCACAGAATCCGGCTTATCGGCCGGCTCTGCATCCCAACACAATGCAAAAGGCTCCCCTCGGGAGCCTTTTGTGTTTCAGCGCTTGCCACCGCCATGTGTGCCGCGCCGACGGCGACCGTCGCTGTCAGCCTTCCACGATCTCGACGCTGTGCGTGAGCTCCGCCGTCTTCGCGAGCATGATCGACGCCGAGCAGTACTTGTCGTGCGAGAGCGTGACCGCACGCTCCACGGCGCTCGGGTTCAGATTGCGGCCCGTCACGGTGAAGTGGAAGTGGATCTTCGTGAAGACCTTGGGGTCTTCGCTGGCGCGCTCGGCCTTGAGCGTCACGCTGCAATCCTTGACGTCTGCGCGGCTCTTCTTGAGGATCATCACCACGTCGTACGCCGTGCATCCGCCGGTGCCGACCAGCACCATCTCCATCGGACGCGGCGCGAGATTGTTGCCGCCGCCTTCCGGTGCGCCGTCCATCGCGACAATGTGTCCGCTACCCGTCTGTGCGACGAAGGACATGCCGCCCGGGCCCATCCAGCTAACCTTGCATTCCATATTTCGAAACCCCGATATCCCATTCAAGCAAAAATTGTAGCGGCTTCCGAGAACCTGCGTACGACGCCGCCTCAAACCTGTGTGACCGCGAATCGCGCCTCAGGTTGTTGCATCGCAATATTGGCGCTTTTTTGATCGGGTTTTGAGGGGGATAAACCCTAAATTTAGGTTTTGCCTTCTAGGTGGTGACGCTGTAGGGGATGCGGAAAAGTTTTATCTAGTTGATTTTTAATGAGTTTTTGTGATATCGCTCATTTCTTTTGCTTTTCACATTATGGTGTTGCATTTCGCACTATAAATTTTCTTGCGTTGCACCATACCATTTGCTAGACTTCAGTCATTGGTTGTTGTGCTTCACAGCAACGCTGCAAGTGTCTCCTCCACCCTCCTCCTTTGGTGGATTTAACCCGGACCCATTGAGGTTCGGGTTTTTTTTTGTGCCGCCGGAAACGTCGGCCGGAAACGCCGTTTACCGGTGGGGCGATTTTTCTGTATAATCAACGGCTTTTCCGGAAATGCCCACGGAAAAAGCATCAGGGAGAGCCTGCAAGCACAGGACTGCGCCATGTGACCTCGCGTCGCAAGGACGTGGCCGGCAGACAAGCAGGAAGTTGGTGTTAATGGGGCAAACGCATTTTATTTGGATCGATCATGAAGACGTTTTCCGCTAAGCCGGCAGAGGTGACGCGCGAATGGTTTGTGATTGACGCGACGGACAAAGTCCTCGGCCGTGTCGCCAGCGAAGTGGCACGCCGTCTGCGCGGCAAGCACAAACCTGAATTTACGCCGCACGTTGACACGGGTGATTACATCATCATCGTCAATGCTGCCAAGCTGAAAGTTACGGGCGCAAAGCAAACTGACAAGAAGTACTACCGTCACACCGGTTACCCGGGCGGTATCTACGAAACCACGTTCGGCAAGATGCAAGAGCGCTTCCCGGGCCGTGCGCTCGAGAAGGCCGTGAAGGGCATGCTGCCGAAGGGTCCGCTGGGCTACGCGATGATCAAGAAGCTGAAGGTGTACGCCGACGGCAACCATCCGCACGAAGCGCAGCAACCGAAGTCGCTCGAGATCTAAGGGCCAGCCATGTTCAAAAACGATTGGAATTACGGCACCGGCCGTCGCAAGAGCGCAGTGGCTCGTGTGTTCATCAAGGCTGGCAAGGGCGATATCATCGTCAATGGCAAGCCGATCAAAGAGTACTTTGCTCGTGAAACGTCGCTGATGATCGTTCGTCAGCCGCTCGAGCTGACCAACCACGGCGCAACGTTCGACATCAAAGTCAACGTCTCGGGCGGTGGTGAAACGGGTCAGGCTGGTGCGGTTCGTCACGGTATCACCCGCGCACTGATCGACTACGACGCGACGCTCAAGCCGACGCTGTCGACCGCAGGCTTCGTTACGCGCGATGCCCGTGAAGTCGAACGTAAGAAGGTTGGCTTCCACAAAGCCCGCCGTCGCAAGCAATTCTCGAAGCGTTAATCGCCACGAGTGCTTGTGGGCATCCGCTTCGGTGGATGCAAGGAAAGGCCGCCTCGCGCGGCCTTTTTCTTTTGGCGACGCGTGAGACGCGGGGGGCGTTACCGTCCCACAAGTGTCGTCGAAGCTTGATAGAATCGCGGTTCCGATTGAAAGGGGTAGGACATGGTCAAGGTAGGTATCGTAGGCGGCACCGGCTATACCGGTGTGGAGCTGCTCCGTTTGCTGGCGCAGCACCCGGAAGTGAAGTTGACGGCGATCACCTCGCGCAAGGAAGCGGGTACGCCGGTCGCCGATATGTATCCGAACCTGCGAGGCCGTGTCGACCTGGCATTTTGCACGCCTGACGACGCACGTCTGACGGATTGCGATGTGGTGTTCTTTGCGACGCCGCACGGTGTGGCGATGGCGCAGGCGCGCGAGTTGCTGGCCGCCGGGGTTCGCGTGATCGATCTGGCAGCGGACTTCCGTCTGAAGGACACCGCCACGTTCGAAAAGTGGTACGGCATGCCGCATTCGTGCCCGGACATCCTCGAAGAAGCCGTCTACGGCCTGCCAGAGATCAACCGCGACAAGATCAAGAGCGCGCGCGTGATCGGCTTGCCGGGCTGCTATCCGACGTCCGTGCAGCTGGGCTACGCGCCGCTGTTCGCGGGTGGCCGCAAGCTGGTCGACCCGAAACATCTGATCGCCGACGCCAAGTCGGGCGCGAGCGGTGCGGGTCGTAAGGGCGAAACGTCGCTCATCCTCGCGGAAACGGCTGACAACTTCAAGGCTTATGGCGTGAAGGGTCACCGTCACCACCCGGAAATCAAGCAGGGTCTCGAGACGATTGCCGGTTACGAAGTGGGTCTGACGTTCGTGCCGCATCTGTTGCCGACGATTCGCGGCATCCATTCGACGCTGTACGCGACGATCCTGCCTGAAGCGCGCGACACCGACTTCCAGGCGCTGTTTGAAACGTATTACGCCGGGGAGCCGTTTGTGGACGTGCTGCCGGCCGGCTCGATGCCGGAAACGCGCTGGGTGCGTGCGTCGAACTATGTGCGCATGGCCGTGCACCGTCCGAACGATGGCGACACGCTGGTGATCCTCGTTGTCGAAGACAATCTGGTCAAGGGCGCGTCCGGTCAGGGCGTGCAGTGTATGAACCTGATGTTCGGCCTGCCCGAGAACATGGGCCTGACCCATATTCCCGTACTGCCGTAACGGTATTTATCGTCACTAAGCGCTTGATTTTCCGGCGTTCGGCACGATTTGGGGAATAGGGCTAGAATGACACCAAACCGATTTATGGAGATTTGCGATGAGCGCACTGCTTGAGGACGCCGTCACGGAAATGCCCGCATTCCTGGTCTTTACGGACAGCGCTGCGGACAAGGTCAAGCAACTGATCGACGAAGAAGGCAACCCGGACCTGAAACTGCGCGTTTTCGTGCAAGGTGGCGGGTGCTCGGGCTTCCAGTATGGTTTCACCTTCGACGAAGATGTTAACGAGGACGACACCGTGCTCGACAAGAACGGCGTATCGCTGCTGATCGACTCGATGAGCTATCAATACCTCGTCGGCGCCGAGATTGACTACAAGGAAGACATCAACGGCGCGCAGTTCGTGATCAAGAACCCGAACGCATCCACCACGTGTGGCTGCGGTTCCTCGTTCTCGGTCTGAGCGACGCGACAGAAGTCGTCCTGCCGTAGTAAGAGAAAGGGCCCGGAAGGGCCCTTTTCTCGTTTACGTCACGATCGGGTCGCGAGCGTTGCAGATACCGTCGATAAATCTCAGCGCGGGTAGATCGCACCCAGAATGCGCAGGCCCTTCGCTCCTGTGACGGACGGCAGATTGCCCGGCTGACGCGTCACGCAACGCTCGGCCAGCCACGCGAATGCGCGGGCTTCGACCTGATGCGGCGGAACGCCAAGTGCGTCGGTCGTCGCTACCGTCACACCCGGCAGACGATCGGCAATGGCCTGCATGAGTGCATGGTTGCGCGTGCCGCCGCCGCAGGCATAGAACCCCCGGCAGTCGGGGGCGAAGCGCAGCACGTCGTCTGCAACGCATTGCGCCGTCAGTGCGACGAGCGTCGCCTGAACATCGACCGGCGACACTTTCGGGAAAGCGGCAAGGTGGTCGTCGAGCCATTTCGCATGGAAGAGGTCGCGTCCGGTGCTCTTCGGCGGCGTCTGACGGAAGTAGGGCTCGCTAAGCAGCGCGGCGAGCAGGGCGGGGTCGACACGGCCCGTCGCGCCCCATGCACCACCGTCGTCGTAGGACTTACCGAGATGGCGTGCCGCCCAGCCGTCGAGCAGCGCATTGCCCGGACCGCAATCGAAACCGGACACCAGTTGGCCCAGCGCGGCGGCGGGCAGAATGGTCACATTGCTGATGCCGCCGAGATTGCACACGACACGCGTCTCGCCAGCGTCCGAAAACATCGCCTGATGATAGGCGGGCACGAGCGGCGCGCCCTGGCCGCCTGCCGCCACATCGCGGCTGCGAATGTCGGCCACCACGTCGATGTTCGTCAGTTCGGCAAGCAATGCGGGGGCGTTGAGCTGGCGCGTGTAGCCGATGCCGTCGAATTCGCCGGGGCGATGCCGGATCGTCTGCCCGTGCGCGCCGATGGCGGATACCGCAGACGTGGGCAAGCCTGCCGCGGCGAGCAACTGCGTCACGCACTCGGCATACACCCGCACCAGTGCATTCGCCGCAAGCGCTTCGCGATGCAGTTCGTTGTCCGAGGGCGCTTGCAGCACCATCAGCGTCTCACGCAGATCGTGCGGGAATGGCAAATAGGCTTCCGCGAGCACTTGCCCGTCGGCAGACGAGACGAGCACACCGTCGACGCCATCCAGACTGGTGCCGGACATCAGGCCGATGTAGCAGGCGGACTTGGTGGAGGCAGCGAGGGAGGCGGTGGCCGGATCGGCCATGTGACGAGCGATGTCGTTCATGTGCGGGCGCGCGCGTGCGATGAGCTTGAGAAGGAAGTCCGGCACTGCGCACGGCGCGTCGATGGATCAGACGTCACCCCGCACAGTGCGGACTCCAGCATACCTCAATCGCGTTCGGCGACTTGCACGGTGCGCATCAGATCGATGCGCTTGAGCAGGTTCTCGGCGTACATGTCGAACAGCTTCAGGCGGT
Organism: Pandoraea commovens; assembly: GCF_902459615.1. Classification (GTDB taxonomy): domain Bacteria; phylum Pseudomonadota; class Gammaproteobacteria; order Burkholderiales; family Burkholderiaceae; genus Pandoraea; species Pandoraea commovens. The sequence goes on along the minus strand of NZ_CABPSA010000015.1, from coordinate 50,277 downwards.
TGCCCGCGAGCGGGGCGACGGCGGCGACATCCGTTGAGAACGGATTACGCGGCACACCGTTGAGGCGCAGTTCGTAATGCAGGTGCGGGCCGGTCGCCCAGCCCGTCTGACCGACGAAGCCGATGACCTGACCTTGCGTCACGCGCGTGCCGGGCTTCATCCCCTGACCGAAGCCGGAGAGATGGGCGTAGCGCGTCTGATAGTTGCCCGCGTGCTCGATTTCGACCAGATTGCCGTAACCGTTTTGCGTGCCGACGAACTTCACGACGCCGTCACCCGCAGCGAACACGCGCGTGCCGACCGGAGCGGCCAGATCCACGCCTTCGTGCTTCTTCCACTTGTGCTGGAACGGATGCTCGCGACCGCCGAAAGCCGACGAAATCCGCGAGAACTCGACCGGCGTGCGCAGGAAGGCTTGCTTCAGGTTGCGGCCGTCGAAGCCGTAGTACGCACCGTCGGGCGAGTTGCCCTGCGGATCGGCGTACCAGATGGCCTGGTGCGTCTTGCCCTGATTGATGAACTCGATGGCGAGCACGCGCCCGGTGCGAACGGTGCGATCCTGCTGCTTGATCACCTCGTACACGAGGCGGAAACGGTCGCCACGGCGCACGTCGCGCTGGAAGTTGATCACGCCGGAGAAGATGTTCACCATCTGCGCGACGACGGCGTCGGGCACACCCGCGTCGTCCATCGCGGTGAAGAAGTTGCCCGCGATCGCACCTGAGCGCATGGCCCATTCGGTGTCGTTCGCCAACTGCTCCATGCGCGCGCGCAAACGGCCGGCGTCGTTACGCTCGATCACCAGTTGCTGTGCGGCGGTGCTGCCGGTCGACAGGACGGTGGAGAGCGTGACGAGCTTGCCGTCGTCATCGGTTTCGGCCTGAACCACTTGCCCGGCGGGCACGCCGATCAGGCGACGGGCGACGGCATTCTCGCGAATGAACTTCTCGGCGGCGGGATCCTGAATCGACAGCCGGGAGAGCATGTCGCCGAGGGTTTCGCCGCGCCGCAGCGCCACTTGATGGATAAAGGTCTGGGATTGCGCGTCGAGCTGCTGGATTTGTTTGGCCAGATCGGGGAAGGTGAGCGGCAGAGTCACGCTCGCACCGTTGCGTGCCGAATCCGGCACCATCGGTGCCACGCCGAAAGCGGTCACCATTCCCAACGTCAGGGCCGAACCGACCGTCGCCACGATTTGCACCTTTCTGCGACGGTGCTTCGGCTGCGTGGGATCGATCAGGGTCAGCAGTTCACGCGCAAAAAAATCACGGAGTTTTGGCCACATCACGTAAAATTCTGCGCAACTTACGAAAAAAGCCCGGGCGGAGCGACACGCTTCGAGATTGCCTGCCGGAATATCCGGGGCAACCCGGCGTCGCTTCGGCCCGAGCCGAGAATTGAGCGGCGATTATAGCAGACCCGCCGCTGCCTCCGCCTTTACTGCCTGGATAAGGGGAAACCCCCGACCCAGTCTGGACAATGATGTTATGACAAGTGAACACGCACTCACCTCGGAAAAGAAGTACCCCGTGACCGATGCCGCGCGCGCTGCGCTGGCCGTCGCCAAGCGCGGCTGCGACGAACTCCTCGTGGAAGAGGAGTTCCTGCAGAAGCTCGCGCGCAGCGAAGCCACCGGCAAGCCGCTGCGCATCAAGCTGGGTCTCGATCCGACCGCGCCCGACATTCACATCGGCCACACGGTGGTGCTCAACAAGATGCGTCAGTTGCAGGATCTGGGGCATACCGTCATCTTCCTGATCGGCGATTTCACCTCGCTGATCGGCGATCCGTCGGGCCGCAACAGCACGCGTCCGCCGCTCACGCGCGAACAGATCGAAACGAACGCGAAGACCTATTTCGAGCAGGCCGCGCTCGTGCTCGACCGCGACAAGACCGAAATCCGCTACAACAGCGAATGGTCGATGAAGCTGGGCGCCGACGGCATGATCAAGCTCGCGTCGCGCTACACGATGGCGCGCATGCTTGAGCGTGAGGACTTCACGAAGCGCTTCCAGGGCGGCGTGCCGATCGCCATCCACGAATTCCTCTACCCGCTGATGCAGGGCTATGACTCGGTGGCGCTGGAGTCCGATCTGGAGCTTGGTGGCACGGACCAGAAGTTCAACCTGCTCGTGGGCCGCGAATTGCAGAAGCAATACGGTCAGGAGCCGCAGTGCATTCTCACGATGCCGTTGCTCGAAGGGCTGGACGGCGTCGAGAAGATGTCGAAGTCCAAGAACAACTACATCGGTATCAGCGAGAAGCCGAGCGACATGTTCGGCAAGCTGATGAGCATCTCCGACACGCTCATGTGGCGTTACTACGAGCTGCTGTCGTTCCGCACGCTCGAAGAGATTGCGCAACTGCGCCGCGACATCGAGGAAGGCCGTAACCCGCGCGACGTGAAGGTGCTGCTCGCGCAGGAGATCGTGGCGCGCTTCCATTCGCAGGCCGACGCCGAACGTGCGCTCGAAGAGTTCAACGCACGCGCCAAGGGCGCCGTGCCGGACGACATTCCGGAAGTTTCCCTCGATGGCGCCCCGCTGGGTATCGCGCAACTGCTCAAGCAGGCTGCGCTCGTGCCGTCGACGTCGGAAGCCAACCGCAACATCGAGCAGGGCGGCGTGCGCATCGATGGCGAAGTGGTGTCCGACAAGGGCGCGAAGATCGACGCAGGGACTTACGTCGTGCAGGTCGGCAAGCGCCGCTTTGCACGCGTGACGCTCGCCTGAGCGTCGGCGTCCCTTTGCAAGGCAAGCGACGATGATCGCGCTCATTCAGCGTGTGCTCGAAGCGGCGGTGACGGTCGACGGCCGCACCGTCGGCGCGATCGGTCCGGGGTTGCTCGCGCTGGTATGCGCCGAGCGCGGCGACACCGAGGCGAGCGCCGACAAGCTGCTCGCGAAGTTGCTCGGCTACCGCGTGTTCTCGGACGAGGCGGGCAAGATGAACCGCAGTGTCTCGAATCTCGACGGTAATCCTGACGGCAACGGTGCCGCCGTTCGTGTCGGTGGCTTGCTCCTCGTCTCGCAATTCACGCTCGCGGCCGATACGAACAGCGGCACGCGCCCGAGCTTCACGCCCGCGGCCAGCCCGGCAGACGGTAAGCGTCTGTTCGATTACTTCGTGACGCAGGCGCGTGCACGCCATCCCATCGTGGAAACCGGCGAGTTCGGGGCGCATATGCGTGTCTCGCTCGTGAACGACGGTCCCGTCACGTTCTGGTTGCAGACGCGGCCGGAAGCGGCTTGAAGCAGCCTGAAGCGGCCTGAAGCGCTCCGGCGCAGTCTGGTGCCGCCCCTCCTGTTATCCCGAAAATCGCTCGGAATTGTCTGGAATCGTTCGGAAGCGCCGGGGTGAGTGCACGCGATTCGCATCGGTGTGATACCGTCCTTGGGTTCCGAATTCGCGAATTCAAGAATTCACAGCTTGGGAGAATCTGATGAAAGTCTGGAGTGACTCGTTTGCCGACAATGCGGCGATGGATGCACAGTTCGCCTTTGGCAAACCGGACGCGGAGACGCACGTTGCGCTCTCGCAGAACAAGAACCCGCATCTCGCCTGGTCCGATGTCCCCGCCGGTACGCGCTCGTTTGTCGTGATCTGCACCGACAGCGATGTGCCGAGCCAGGGTGACGACGTCAACAAGGAAGGTCGTGAAGTCCCGGCCGATCTGCCGCGCGTCGACTTCTTCCACTGGGTGCTCGTGGACGTCCCCGCGTCGACCGGAGAAATCCCAGCGGCCAGCCACAGCAATCACGTCACGCCGCGCGGCAAGTTCGGCCCCGATGCGCTCGACGGCATGCGTCATGGGGTGAACGACTACACCGCGTGGTTTGCCGGTGACGACACCATGAAGGGCGATTACTACGGCTACGACGGCCCGTGCCCGCCGTGGAATGACACGATCGTCCACCACTATCACTTCACCGTGTACGCGCTCGACGTTGCTCGTGTGCCGCTCGACGGCCGCTTCGACGGCAACGACGTGCTCGCCGCGATCAAGCCGCATGTTTTGGGCAGCGCCAGCGTGACCGGCACCTACACGCTCAATTCGAAGGCGAAGTAAGGACGTCACGTCTGCTCACCACCTGCTTCACGGCTCGCCCAGCACTCCGCTTAACCTGAACACGCAATTGCATCGATGAACGGCACGACCACGACCCTGACCCTGATTCGCCACGGCGAGACCGACTGGAACCGCGTCAAACGGATTCAGGGGCACACGGACATTCCGCTGTCGGCGGAGGGCGAGCATCAGGCCGTGTTGTTGGGGGCGCGTATTGCACGTGAAATGGCAGTGAGCGGTAGTGTGTTCGATCACGTGCTGACGAGCGATTTGCAGCGCGCGGTGCAGACGGCGGAGCCTGTTGCGCAGGCATGCGGATTGCCGCTGGTGCGCACAGCGAGTCTTCGGGAGCGCCACTATGGCGCTTTCGAGACGCGTGTGCCCGATGAAATTCAGGCGGACTTTCCGCAGGACTACGTGCGTTGGCAGAGCCGCGATCCGGACTTCGTGATTCCTGGCGGCGAGTCGACGCGTGGCTTCTATACGCGCATCACCGGTTTCATCGCGCGGGTCCTGCGTGATTACGCGGGCCAGCGCGTGGTGCTTGTAGCGCATGGTGGCGTGCTCGATTGCTGCTACCGGCTCGCGACGGGGCTGGCCCTGACCGAGCCGCGGTCGTACCCGTTGCTCAATGCCAGCGTGAACCGTCTGTCGTACGACGGGGCGCATTGGAAGGTGCTGAGTTGGGGCGACGTCACGCATCTGGACGACGCCGTGCGCGACGAGAGTAACGACAAGCCTGCCGATGCCGCAGGCGACCGCGTCGATCCGCGTGTGGTGTAACAGAGCGCGCGTCTAGCGCTCCAGCGACGGCGCAGTCACCTCCACCGCTGGTGTCGCCAGTGCCCGACGACGCGCCCGATGCGCCACGCTGTTGCGCATCGACCAGCGTGCGACCTGTGCCATGTGGCGCACCGCAGGGCGCACGGTAAGGCGGCGAATCGTCGCCTTTTCATCGAAGCCGAGCATCGTTTGCGACCAGTCCGGCAGCAGATCGACCCCCGCTCGGAACAGCAGTCCACTGAATACCCGCGCGCCAGCAAATGGTGCGGGCAGGTTGCGCAACACGCGCACGACTTCTTCCGTGCGGTCGCTTGCGCTGAGCGTGGGGCGCATCGCCGCGAGATAGTCGTCGATCTGCGCGACGCTCGTCGGCACATCGCGCGCACCCAACGCAATGGCAATGCGAGCAACTTCTGCGTAATAGCGATCCTGATCGTCAAGCGAGAACGCGGGGTTCTTGTAGACGAGATAGCTGCGCAGAAAGCTCGACGTCTCGGCCACGTGCACCCACGTTAGCAGATCGGGATCGTAAGCGGCGTACGGCCGCCCATCGGGGGCCGTGCCTTTGACTTGGAGATGGATGCGTCGCACGCGTTCGAGCAGCGCTTCGGCGTCGGCCGTGTTGCCGAAGGTCGTGCCGCCGATGAACGTCGCGGTGCGGCGCAGACGGCCCATCACGTCCTGCCGGAAAGTCGAGTGGTCCCAGACACCGGCCATCGCCAGCGGATGCAGCGATTGCAGCAGCAGCGCGCTTACGCCGCCAATCATCATCGAAGTGAAATCGCCGTGGACGTGCCAGCAGGCGGCGTCCGGACCGAACAGGCCCGGGTCTCCATCAGGCGTGTCGTAATTCAGGCGCGGGGCACCGGGGCCGGACGTCAGGCTCACGAGCCGCATGGCGATGGCGTGCCGCAATCGCCCCGACACACCCACGACCGGTCCGGCGGGCCGCAGGGGCGTTGCCGGGGGCGGGGTGGGCAGATCGTCGTGGGAGGCCATGTCGTGCCTTGGGGGGAGCGTGAACGTCGATTGTCCGACAGAGGGATTCGCCGGACCTGCGACGTATCGTCGCCATAAGGTCGCTGTGGGCGCTACTTGCCCGTCGCGTCCGGCGACCAGAGCGAACCGCTTTCCGGTGCGCTGCCGGGCGCTGCCAGCCCGAAGTGACGGTAAGCGGCGAGCGTGGCGACGCGACCGCGCGGCGTACGTTGCAGGAAGCCCTGCTGGATCAGGAACGGCTCGATCACGTCTTCGATGGTGTCGCGCTCTTCGCCGATGGCGGCGGCAAGGTTGTCGACGCCGACCGGGCCGCCGTCGAACTTGTGGAGCACCGCTTCGAGTAGCTTGCGGTCCATCACGTCGAAGCCGACCGCATCGACGTCGAGCATCGACAGTGCGGCGTCGGCCACGGCGGCGGTGATGCGACCGTCGGCCTTCACTTCGGCGTAGTCGCGCACACGGCGCAGCAAACGGTTGGCGATACGGGGCGTGCCGCGTGCGCGGCGTGCGATCTCAAAGGCGCCGTCGTCGGCGATCACTGCGCCGAGCAGGCTCGCCGAGCGGCGCACGATGCCCGCCAGTTCGTCTGCCGTATAGAACTCCAGACGCGCCACGATTCCGAAGCGATCTCGCAGCGGGTTCGTCAGCATGCCGGCGCGGGTCGTCGCGCCCACGAGCGTGAACGGCTGGAGATCGAGCTTGACGCTGCGCGCCGCCGGACCTTCGCCGATCATGATGTCGATCTGGTAGTCCTCCAGCGCCGGGTACAGAATTTCCTCGACGACCGGCGAGAGCCGGTGGATTTCGTCGATGAACAGTACGTCGTTGGCTTCGAGATTGGTCAGCAGCGCGGCGAGATCGCCTGGACGCTCCAGCACCGGCCCCGACGTCTGACGCAGATGCACGCCCATTTCGCGGGCGATGATGTGGGCGAGCGTGGTCTTGCCCAGACCCGGCGGGCCGAAGAGCAGCACGTGGTCGAGCGGTTCCGAGCGCTTGCGGGCCGCCTCGATGAAGATTTCGAGCTGTTCGCGTACCTTGCGCTGACCGACGTATTCGTCGAGCAGCTTGGGGCGCAGTGCGCGCTCGAAGGCTTCTTCGTTGGGCGAGGCCGGCGTGGGCGCAATGATGCGCTCGGCGGCGAGTTTGTCGGTTTCGATCATGGATGCATTGTAGCGCTTCGGACGTCCGCCCTTAGCCCACCCTTTGGGCCACCCTTTAGCCCACCAGTCGACCGCGTTTCACACGCAGGCCCTTGGCGGCCAGCGCGGGCGCGACTTCGGTGAGCGCCGCGTAGGTTTCGCCGCTGTGCGCGTGGCAGATGGCGACGCCCAGCGCGTCGGAGGCGTCCTTGCCCGGCGTGCCGGTGAGGGTCAGCAAACGGGTGACCATCTCCTGCACCTGCTCCTTGCGCGCACGTCCATAGCCGACGACCGCCTGTTTCAGTTGCATCGGGGTGTATTCGAAGACTTCCAGCCCGCCGACGGACAGTGCCGTGATGGCCGCACCACGCGCCTGACCGAGCAGTAGTGTGGATTGCGGGTTGACGTTGACGAACACCTTTTCGATGGCGGCCTGATCGGGCCGGTAGGTGTCGACCAGTTCGGCCACGCTCTCGAAGATGATGCGCAGCCGGGCGGGCAGGGTGCCTTCGCCGGTACGGATGACGCCGCTCGTCACATATTGCAGACGGTTGCCGTGCTTTTCGAGCACGCCGAAGCCGGTGACGCGCAGGCCGGGGTCGATACCAAGAATTCTCATGCGGGGGCCGATGACCGGCGTGCTACGCCGATGTGAGGCAAAAAAGCCAATATGGTCCGTATTCTGGCACAGCCCGGCGGCATCGAGTCGAATGCATCGCGTCGATTTGCCGCAGGCCCGGCACCCGTTGGCGGGTGGCGCTGCGCATCGCGATACGGCGGATTGTTGTACATTGCTTGCTGTTCAAAATATTCGACGGCCTGCTGGCGGGCCGCTTGTCCCCGATGCTCTGGATCAAAGCGCTTCACATCGTTTTCGTCGCTTCGTGGTTTGCCGGTCTGTTCTATCTGCCGCGCATTTTCGTCAACCTTGCGATGGAGAGCGATCCGGCCGCCACGCAACGTCTGCTGCTCATGGCGCGCAAGCTCTATCGCTTCATGACGATTCTCGCCGTCCCGGCGCTCGCTTTCGGACTGATCCTCTGGTTGTACTACGGCATCGGCCGCTACGGTGGCTGGCTGCACGCCAAGCTGCTGATCGTGGTGCTGCTGCTCGGCTACCACCATGCGTGCGGCCGTCTGCTGCGCAAGTTCGAAACCGGGCGCAACACGCGCTCGCATCGCTGGTATCGCTACTTCAACGAGATTCCGGTGCTGGGGCTGCTCGGCGCGGTGATTCTTGTGGTCGTCAAACCGTTCTGACAACGCCTGCGACCGTCGCCTGCACAACACACATCGAACACGTCATGCATCAACAGCGCCAGTCATAGGCGCCCCCTACCGATAGCAAGAGGAGTTTTGCCGTGAGTCTGACTTGTGAGTATTTTCTGGCGACGCAGTCGCCCTATGTCTACATGGGGCACGCCCGTTTCGTCGAGCTGGCGCGCCGCTACGGTGTGCAGATCCAGCTCAAGCCGATGGACCTCGGGCGTGTCTTCAGCGGTTCGGGCGGTCTGCCGCTCGCCAAGCGCGCGCCGCAGCGTCAGGCGTATCGTCTGGTGGAACTGGCGCGCTGGTCGAAGTATCTCGGCCTGCCACTGAACCTCGAACCGAAGTTCTTCCCCGTCTCGGGCGATCCGGCGGCAAAGCTTGTGATCGCAACGCAGCTCGCGCACGGCACCGACAAGGCGCTGGAACTCGTCGGCGTGGTGTCGAATGCGTTGTGGGTCGAAGAGCGCAACATTGCCGACGATGCCACGCTGCAGGCGCTCGCCGATAGCCTGTCGCTCGACGGCAAGTCGCTGCTCGCCGCGTCGCATGGCGCAAGCGTGCAGGCAGCCTACGACGCCAACACCGACGACGCGGCCGCCGCGGGCGTGTACGGTGCGCCGTGGTTCGTCTTCGAAGGCCAGCCGTATTGGGGCCAGGACCGCCTCGACTTCCTCGAACGCGCCTTCGCCGAGGCCAGCGCAAAGCGCTGAGTCTGTCGCAGAATCTCTCGCGCGCTGCCGGGGATGCCGGTGGCGGCAACCCCCAGGAGTGAAGCATGAGTCGTCCGGAAGTTGTGTTGTACAAGAGCGTGCCGCCTGATGTGCGTGCACGATTGGCCGAGCATTTCTCGCTCACTGAATTCGACGGCGTGAACGACGGCAACCGTGCCGAGTTCGCGACGGCGCTCAGCCGTGCGGACGGTGCCATCGGTGTCGGCGTGAACGCGACGCCCGCGCTGCTCGACGGCGCATCGAAGCTCAAGGCGTGGGCCACGATCTCTGTGGGCTACGACCAGTTCGATGTGCCCGACCTCACGCGTCGTGGCATCAAGCTGATGAACACGCCCGACGTGCTGACGGAAACCACCGCCGATACCGTCTTCGCGCTGGTGTTGTCGAGTGCGCGTCGCGTGGTCGAACTGGCCGAACTGGTGAAGGCTGGCGGCTGGAAGGCGAGCCTCGGCGAGGAGCACTTCGGCACCGATGTGCAAGGCAAGACGCTGGGCATCGTCGGCATGGGACGCATCGGTGGCGCAGTGGCGCGCCGCGCCGCCCTCGGCTTCGGCATGAAGGTGCTGTACAGCAACCGCTCGCGCAACGAAGCGGCGGAGAAGGCCTACGGCGCGGAGCATCGCACGTTGCCCGAACTGCTCGCGCAATCCGATTTCGTCGTGACGCTGGTGCCGCTGTCGCCCGCCACGGAGCGTCTGATCGGTGCGAAGGAATTCGCGCAGATGAAGCGCGGTGCGATCTTCATCAACGCGGCGCGTGGCAAGGTGATCGACGAAGCCGCGCTGGTCGACGCGCTGGCCTCCGGGCATCTGCGTGCTGCCGGTCTCGATGTCTTCGAACGTGAGCCGGTGTCGGTCGATTCGCCGCTGCTGAAGATGAAGCACGTGGTGGCGTTGCCGCATATCGGCTCGGCCACGCACGAGACGCGTCACGCGATGGCGTCGTGCGCTGCCGACAATCTGATCGCTGCGCTGACGGGCAAGCCACTGCAAAACGTGGTGAATCCGTAAGCCGGGCCTTCACGCGCGGAACATTGCGTGGAGAAGCGAGAAGGGGCGAAGCGCTGTCATGGCGCTTCGCCCCTTTTTTCGTTGACGGTGTACGGTGCATTTGAGGTGCACCGCATCCGGTTACTTGCCGTCGTTCGCCGTGCGTCGCCGGTTGATGACTTCCTTGGCTCGTGCCAGTTGCGATGGCAGCCGATCCCCGAGACGCAACGCCATGCCGACCGCGAGCACGTCGCCGATGGCGAGATGGGCGATGCGCGAGGTCAGCGGCGAATACACGTCGGTGTCTTCGTCGACGTCGGCGAACAGCGCCACGCTGGCCTGCCGCGCCAATGGCGAATTACTGTGCGTGATGGCGATCACGCTCGCGCCCGCCGTGCGCGCCAGTTGTGTGGCTTCGAGCAGATCCTGCGTGCGTCCCGTATTCGAGATCGCCACAACAACGTCCCCCTCCTTGAGGAGTGCCGCCGACATGCCATACACATGCGGATCGCTGTACGCGACTGCGGGTACGCCGAGGCGGAAGAACTTGTGCTGCATGTCCTGCGCGGCGATGCCCGACGCACCTGCGCCGTAGAACTCGATGCGTCGTGCCGACGCGAGCAGTTCGATCGCCTGGCCGATGCTGTCGGGTGAGAGATTGTTGCGCACCTGCATCAGGCTGCCGATGGTGCGGTCGAGCACTTTGCTGGCGATGCCCGGCACCGGCTCGCCCGGACGCACGTCGCGGTGCACGAACGGCACGCCCTGCGCAATGCCCTGCGCCAGACGGATCTTGAATTCGCGATAGCCGCTGCATCCCACCGCCTGACAGAAGCGGGCAATCGTCGGCTGGCTGACGTTGGCGCGCTCGGCGAGTTCGTTCATCGAGAGATCGACGACTTCGCGCGGGGCGTCCAGCACATAGGTCGCGAGCTTGCGCTCGGATGGGCGCAATTGGGTCAGCGTGGCTTCGATTCGGTTAAGCATGGCAGGCAGCAACTAAAGCAGACGTGCGGCAAGGGACGGCGCTCACTATAGCACCCGCACACCGCGTGGCACCGCGCCGGGGTTGAGGGTGCGGACGCGGAAATCATGAATGAAATGTACAAAAACTACAAAAATACGACATTTTACATTATGGAGTGAGGTTTCTTAATCCGGCAAAATATGGCGTAAGTATTGGATATGACTGGGTAAAACCCTGACTGTCGATGGCTTTGGATTGATGAGATGTAGAATTTCTACTAAACTCCGCTCCCAATCGCACCTGCCCCAGGTGCATCGCGAGTCCAGTCCTACGACATGATGTCCGAGCAAAAGAAGCCCCTGCACCCGACCGTAATGGCCGTCACTGCGCGAATTGCAGCGCGTAGCCGCGACACGCGCGCAGCGTATCTGGCCCGCATCGACGCGAGCGCCGGTCGCTTTCCGCAGCGCGGCGCGCTGTCCTGCGCGAACCTGGCGCACGGTTTCGCGGCCATGCCTGCCAACGACAAGCTGATCCTGCGCGAGCAGCGTCGCCCGAACGTGGGCATCGTCACGGCGTACAACGACATGCTCTCGGCGCATCAGCCGTACGAGCAATACCCGGCGCGTCTGCGTGAGGCGGCCCGCAAGCTGGGCGCAACGGCGCAGGTCGCAGGCGGCGTGCCCGCCATGTGCGACGGCGTCACGCAAGGCAATGCGGGCATGGAGCTATCGCTGTTCTCGCGCGAAATCATCGCCATGAGCACGGCCGTCGCCCTGTCGCACAACATGTTCGACGCCGCGCTGATGCTCGGCGTGTGCGACAAGATCGTGCCGGGTCTCGTGATCGGCGCCTTGCAGTTCGGGCATCTGCCGACGATCTTCGTGCCCGCTGGCCCGATGGCGAGCGGTTTGTCGAACGACGAGAAGGCCAAGATCCGCCAGTTGTACGCCACCGGCAAAGTGGGCCGCGACGCGCTGCTCGAAGCCGAATCGCAGGCGTATCACGGTGCGGGCACGTGCACGTTCTACGGCACGGCCAACAGCAATCAGTTGCTCATGGAAATCATGGGTCTGCATCTGCCGGGCGCAGCCTTCGTGCACCCGCACACGCCCCTGCGCGATGCGCTCACCGACGCGGCGCTCGCGCGCGTGCTGGCCATCGGCGCAGACACCCCCGAATACACCCCCGTCGGCCATGTGGTCGACGAGCGTGCCGTCGTCAACGGCATCGTCGGCCTGCTGGCCACGGGCGGCTCGACCAATCACACGCTGCACCTCGTGGCGATGGCTCGTGCGGCGGGCATCATCATCGACTGGGACGATTTCGACGCGCTGTCGGCCATCGTGCCGCTCATGGCGCGCGTCTATCCGAACGGCAAAGCCGACGTGAACCATTTCCACGCCGCGGGCGGCATGGGCTTCCTGATCGGCGAGCTGCTCGACGCGGGCCTGTTGCACGACGACGTGAAGACCGTCGCCGGTCCGGGCCTCTCGCGCTACCGCGCCGAGCCGTGGTTGTCGCCCGAAGGGGTGGCGTGGCGCGCAGGGAGCGCCTACAGTGGTGATCGTGACGTCTTGCGCGGCCATGCCGAGCCGTTCGCCCCCGATGGCGGATTGCGGCTCATGCACGGCAATCTGGGACGTGGCGTCATCAAGGTGTCGGCGGTCAAGCCGGAACATCGGCGCGTGGCCGCAACGGCACGCGTATTTACTTCGCAGGAAGCGGTCCAGGCCGCGTTCGACGCAGGCGAGCTGCGTCGCGACGTGGTCGTGGTGTTGCGTGGCCAGGGGCCGCGCGCTAATGGCATGCCCGAGCTGCATCGCCTCACGCCGCTGCTCGGCGTCTTGCAGGACGAGGGATTTGCCGTGGCGCTGGTGACCGACGGCCGGATGTCCGGCGCGTCGGGCAAGGTGCCTGCGGTGATTCACGTGTCGCCCGAAGCGGCTGGCGGTGGTCCGCTGGCACGCGTGTGCGACGGCGATCCGATCGTGCTCGACGCCAACACCGGCATGCTGCACGCCGAAGTGTCGCCGCAAGTGTGGGCCGAGCGCGAGAACGCGCCGGTCGACGTGTCAGGTGACGACACCGGACGTCTGCTCTTCGGGCACATGCGTGCGTCCGTAGGCGCGGCGGAAACGGGCGCTTCCGTGTTCTTCGGCATCGAGTGACGAGCACTACGTCACTGCATTCAAGGAAAACGTAATGAACATCAATGACATCGTTCGTGCCGGCCCCGTGGTTCCGGTGCTCCAGTTCGATAACGTCGAGCAGGGTGAGCAGGTCTCGCGTGCATTGCTCGCGGGCGGCGTGCGCGTGCTCGAAATCACGCTGCGGACGCCGGCGGCGATGGACGTCATCCGCCATGTGGCCGGACTGTCGGACGAACTGATCGTTGGCGTGGGCACGCTTACGCGTCCCGAAGAAATGGCGCAGGCCGTGGCCGCCGGTGCGCGCTTCGGCGTGTCGCCGGGTTATACGCCAGCGCTGGGCGCAGCCGCCAAGGCGGCCGGTCTGCCGCTGCTGCCGGGCGTGGTGACGCCCTCGGACATTCTGGCGGCGCTCGCCGACGGTTACGAGACGGTGAAGTTCTTCCCGGCCGAGCCTTCGGGCGGTGTGCCGATGCTCAAGGCGCTTTACGGCCCGTTCCGCGAGGTGCGCTTCTGCCCGACGGGCGGCATCAGCGCGGAGTCGGCACCGTCGTATCTGGCGCAGCCGAACGTGGTGTGTGTGGGCGGCTCGTGGCTCACGCCCAAGGCGCTGGTCGACGCGAAGGACTGGGACGGCATTACGCGTCTGGCCCGCGCGGCGAGCGCGCTGCCGCGTGCCTGAAGCGGCGCCCGTGCCGCAAACGCAACGTCGAATCTCGCAACTGTAGCAACTCGCATCGACGGCAGAACATCGCCGGTTTTACCGAATAACAGGATTTCAATAAACGGGCGCGAGCCCAACGGGCATCCGCCCATCTAGCCAAACGAGGAGACCCCCCATGGTCGCGGTGCAAGGCAACTTGCTGCTGGTATACGCGCTTATCGCGGTAATCGCGCTGATTCTGCTGATCGCGCGTTTCAAACTGAATCCGTTCATCACGCTGATCGTCGTCTCGCTCGTGCTCGGGCTGGCGGTAGGCATGCCGATGGGCGGTATCGTCAAGGCATTCGAGACGGGCGTGGGCAACACGCTGGGTCACATTGCGCTCGTGGTGGGGCTTGGCACGATGCTCGGCAAGATGATGGCCGAGTCGGGCGGTGCGGAGCGCATTGCGCGTACGCTCATCGGTTTCTTCGGTGAGAAGAACGTGCACTGGGCGATGGTCGTGATCGCGTTCATCGTCGGTCTGCCGGTGTTCTTCGAAGTCGGTTTCGTGCTGCTGATTCCGATTGCGTTCAACGTCGCCAAGCGCACCGGCACGTCGATGGTGCTCGTGGGCATCCCGATGGTCGCCGGTCTGTCGGTCGTGCACGGCCTGATCCCGCCGCACCCGGCGGCGCTGCTGGCGGTGACCGCGTACAACGCGGACATCGGTCACACGATCATGTACGCGCTGATCGTCGGTATTCCGACGGCTGCGATTGCCGGTCCGCTCTTCGCCAAGCTGATGGCGCGTCACGTGGTGCCCAATCCGGATAACCCGCTGCTCGCCCAGTTCGTCGAAGCCGACCGTCCGATGGACAAGCTGCCGGGCTTCGGCATCACGCTGTTCACGATTTTGCTGCCGGTCATTCTGATGCTCATCGGTAGCTGGGCCGACCTGTTCTTCGCACCGAAGACGTTCGCGAACGACTTCCTGCGCCTGATCGGCAACTCGGTGATGGCGCTGCTCATCGCCACGCTCGTGAGTTTCTTCACGTTCGGCAAGCAACGCGGCTTCAATCGCGATCAGATTCTGAAGTTCACCAACGAGTGTCTGGCCCCGATTGCCACGATCACCCTGGTGGTGGGGGCTGGTGGCGGTTTCGGGCGTATCCTGATGGACAGCGGTGTGTCGAAGGCGATTGTCGACGTCGCGAACAACGCCCATCTCTCGCCGCTGCTGCTCGGCTGGCTGGTGGCGGTGCTGATCCGTATTGCGACGGGTTCGGCCACGGTGGCTATGACGACCGCCTGCGGTATCGTCGCCCCGATTGCCATGGCTGCCGGTTCGACGGTCAAGCCGGAACTGATGGTGCTGGCTACGGGCGCAGGGTCGCTGATCCTGTCGCACGTGAACGACGGCGGTTTCTGGCTGGTTAAGGAATACTTCAACATGACCGTGCCGCAGACCTTCAAGACGTGGACGGTGTGCGAGACGATCATTTCGGTTGTCGCGCTGCTGCTCACGCTGGGTCTGGCTGCGGTGGTGTAATCGGCAATATCGCTGTAACGGGTAAGCGCGCCGCTCGGGCAGTGAACACGCGCAGAGCGGCGCGAGCAATACGGGTAACACGCTGGCACAGGTCGGCACGGAACAAGGAGACGAGCCATGATCGTCGTGGTAATGGGCGTATCGGGCAGCGGCAAGAGCACGGTTGGGCAAATGCTTGCCGACCGGCTGGGCTGCGGGTTTTCCGACGCAGATTCGTTTCACAGCCCCGCGAACATCGAGAAAATGCGTCGCGGCGAAGCGCTTAACGACACCGACCGCGCGCCGTGGCTGGCGGCGATTCGCGAAGCCATCGTTGCACGCCGGGTGGCGGGGCGTCATCACGTGTTCGCGTGTTCGGCGCTGCGCGCACGGTATCGCGACGTGCTCGGCGAGCACGACGGCGACGTCGTGTTCGTCTACCTGAAGGGCGCGCCCGAGGTGATCGGGGAGCGTCTGGCGTCGCGCTCGGGCCATTTCTTCGATCCGGCGTTGCTGCAAAGCCAGTTCAATACGCTGGAAGAACCGCGCGATGCGCTGATCGTCGACATCTGCGATTCCCCCGACGCCATCGTCGAAACCTTGCTTCACAAGCTTGCCGCCTGCCCCGGCGGCGTGCCGCTGACGTCCGCCGGTTCGGCGCGCGTACAATAGCGGTTTATTCCCTCCGCCGGCGCTTCGCGCGCCGGTCGCACGCACCCACATGGCTTCCTTCGAATTCTTCGCGCCCTGTCCCCGTGGACTGGAAGAGGCGCTTGCCGCCGAACTGGCAGAACTGGGGCGTCTCGCCCCGATTTCGGTGGGCAAACAGGTGCCCGGTGGTGTGCACTTCGCCGGTCCGTGGGCCGCAGGCATGGCAGCCAACCTGCATTCGCGCATCGCGAGCCGTGTGCTGCTGCGCGTCGCGCAGCAGGGCTACCGCACCGAACAGGACATCTACGAATTCGCCCTGCGTCAGCGCTGGGAAGACTGGTTCGGCTATCAGCAGACGCTGCGGGTGGACGTCACCGGTATCAAGGCACCGGTGCGCAGCCTCGAATTCGTCACATTGCGTGTGAAGGACGCCGTGTGCGACCGTCTGCGCGAGAAGACCGGTGCGCGTCCGAACATCGACACCATGCAGCCCGACGTGCGCGTGTTCGCCTTCCTGACGGCGACCGACGCCACGCTCTATCTCGATACCTCCGGCGAGCCGCTGTTCAAGCGCGGCTGGCGTCTGGACAAGGGCGCAGCGCCCCTGCGCGAAAACCTCGCGGCGGGCATTTTGCGACTGGCCGGATGGCGCACCGATACGGCCGCCGACATGGTGCTGTACGACCCGATGTGCGGCAGCGGCACGTTCCTCGCGGAAGCCGCGCAGATCGCGCTGGGTGTCCCGGCGGGCGCAGGACGCCGCTTCGGCTTCGAGAAGCTCAAGGGCTACGACATCACCGCCTGGCAGGCGCTCAAGGTGCAGGCGGACGAAGCACAGCGCGACGCCCGCGTGCGCGGCGTGCCCGACAGCATCTTCGGTAGCGACATTTCCGGCGACATGCTGGTCAAGTCGCGTGCCAATCTGGAACGCGCCGGTGTGGGCGACATCGGTCTCAAGCAGGTGGACGCGCGCGATATGTCGCCGCCAGTGGATCGTCCGGGGATCATCGTTGCCAATCCGCCGTACGGCGAACGTATCGAAGTGCGCGGCCGCCGTGCCCCGCGCGATGACGACGACGGTTATTCGCCGGACGTGCAAGGCAATCGCGGTGGCTTCCAGCGCAATCAGCCGGACGGCGTCGATGCCGAGTTCTTCCGTGCCTTCGGCGGCGTGCTCAAGCAGCGCTTCACCGGCTGGAGCGCGTTCCTGCTCACGGCCGACATGAGCCTGCCGGGGCAGATGCGCCTGCGCGAATCGCGTCGTACGCCGCTGTACAACGGTGCGCTGGAATGCCGCTTGTTCCGCTTCGATCTGATCGCTGGCTCCGTGCGCAAGCGCGCAGGCGAGGGTGAGGGCAAGACGGAAGGTGGGCGCGACACGGCTGAGTAAGCGTTAGCGCCTCGACGTTCTGCGTCATGAAAAAGACCGGCCAGTGGCCGGTCTTTTGCTTTGTGCGCACAGCAGCGTTAGCCTGCGTTACCGTCGCGGCTGTCGTCCGCCTCTGCGAGATAGGTCGCAGGCGGCGCGGAGCGGGGGCGCTCGCTCGGTGGTTGCAACGGAGGTTCCGGTGGTGGCGGCAAGGCAGCGCGCTGTGCGGCGCGTCGCTGGGCGGCGACAGCCGTGAGCACCGCGCGACGTTCGCGCAGATCGCTCGGCGCGATACGGCTGCGCCGGGGATCGCATGTCACGTTTTCCGGATCGGACAGGTCACTCTCGTAATCGGGGCCGGTGCGTGGCGAATAGTCCCGCACATCCAGCACACCGACGACGGTGACGTCCCTGAGCCACCGTTCGGTGTCGCAAGTGACGGCGTTGTGGCTCAGGATGTCGTCGACGATCCCGAGTTCGCGCGGGTCCGGATGAATCTGCCACACGTCGCGCGTGGCTTCCCAGTGCGGCCAGATTTGCCCGCCAGCGCCGTAATGGCAGTACGCGATGGCCTGATAGGCCTTGCGGCAGACGTCGCGCGTCGCGTAGCACCAGGGACGATCCAGTGTCGCGATGTCGATCATCCGCGAGAGCACGCTGGTCGGGTTGGCGCCCGCACTGTAGAAATACACCCACTTGTTGGTCGTGTCGAACGACCAGGGCACGGCGATATCGTGTCCGAAGGCTTGCAGAATCCGCAGGGTCAGGATGTCGTCGGCGACATGCGTTTCCGGATCGCGCACGAACACCGACTGCGCCCATGTTTCGAGGTTCGGCGTGCCGGCGATGCGCTCGTAGAGTGTCCAGCCGGTGCGGCGCGGGAGCAGACGACGCAGCAGATCGACGGCAATGTCCGCGGGCAATCCCGTATCTCTGAGGGCATCCAGTGTGACCTCGTGATCTTCCAGAACAGCCAGCCGACGAAGCGCGATGACTTGCTCCGCCGTGCGGGCAGGCTCTCCGACGACCGTCTTGCCGATGCACGCCTCGATCTCGCGTCCGAACGTGCTGTCGGGGTGTTCGGCGGCGCGCATCACGGCAGCCTTCGTCGGATTGCATTTCGGGTTGAGCGCCCGGATGTTGACGACGTCCGTCCAACTGAGCGCGCGGTAGAACGGTTCGAGGGCAGGGGTGCTTGGATGGCCAGTCTGCGCTGAGGACGTGGGTGGCGCAGATAGCGCGCGATGACCGTCTACGTTCATTGGGTGTCTCCTCCGGACAATGGACAAGGCGACATTGTCTGGAAGGAGGCCGATGCGGGATGTCGAGATCGCCCGCCGGAATGTCCAAACGGGGATGGGTAGCGATGGTTCGGTGTGTTTAGGCGGACGGTGCGGCACGCGCGCTCAGGAAGCGGCGAAGGATGCCGTGAGAATAGTGACTCGCGACCTCGCGCAGAAAGCGCGAAAAGTCGACGTGTGCGGTGTCATCGGCCGCGTCGGAAAGCGTGCGCATGACGGCGAACGGAATGCCGTACTCGTGGCAGACCTGCGCGACCGCCGCCCCTTCCATCTCGACGGCAAGGGCTTGCGGCAGCGTGCCGCGCAACAGCGTGACTTCGTTGGCGCTGGAGACGAAGCGGTCGCCGCTGGCGATTTGCCCGACGTGCACGCGTGGCGCGGACATCCGCAGCTCGGTGCGCAACGCGGCGCTCACCTGCGCGGCCATCTCGTCGGCAAGCCAGTCGCGTGCGGCCTGAGCGAGGGCATCGCGCAGTGAGGCTTCCGCATCGAACGCAGCGCGCCCGAGCAGCGGGATTTCGAAGCGGGGGAAGAGGGGGCTCGCGTCCATGTCGTGCTGCGTGAGCGTGTCGGCGATGACGACGTCGCCCACTGACAAGCCGTGCGCGAGTCCGCCCGCCACGCCGGTGAAGACGATTTCCCGCACGTCGAATCGATGGATCAGCGCAGCCGTCGTGGCGGCCGCCGCTACTTTGCCGATGCGCGCGAGCACGATGACGCAGTCGTGACCGTGTAGCTTGCCCACGTGATAGTCGCGCATGCCGATGTGTTCGACGTGTGCCCCGGGGGCCATCTCCGCGAGCAGATCGGCGATTTCTTCGTGAAGGGCGGCGACGATGCCTAGCGTCATGATGCGGGACTCTTTCGCGCGCGGTGGCGCGCTAATGCGTGGATCGAGCGCGCATTGTAGCGCGGGGCTGCACCCGATGTTGGCGTGCAGCCCCGCGCAAAGATCCAGCGAAAGGGTCCGGCTTACTCGACCGCTTTCACCATCTCCTCGATCACCTTCTTCGCGTCGCCGAAGACCATCATGGTCTTGTCGAGATAGAAGAGTTCGTTATCGAGCCCGGCATAACCGGCGGCCATCGAACGCTTGTTGACGATGATCGTCTTGGCCTTGTATGCCTCGATGATCGGCATACCCGCAATCGGCGAGCCCGGGTCGTTCTTCGCGGCAGGGTTCACCACGTCGTTCGCGCCGAGTACGAGCACCACGTCCGTCTGACCGAATTCGCCGTTGATCTCGTCCATTTCCAGCACCTGATCGTACGGCACCTCGGCTTCGGCCAGCAGCACGTTCATGTGACCCGGCATACGACCCGCCACCGGGTGAATCGCGTAGCGCACGTTCACGCCTTTCTCCGAGAGCTTGTCGGTCAGTTCCTTGAGCGCGTGCTGCGCGCGGGCGACCGCCAGACCGTAACCCGGCACGATCACCAGCGATTCGGCGTTGCTCATGAGGAACGCGGCGTCGTCGGGCGAACCCGATTTCACCGGACGCTGCTGCTGTTCGCCACCCGCCGCGCTCGTGCCCGGCGTTGCGCCGAAGCCACCGAGAATCACGTTGAAGAACGAGCGGTTCATCGCGCGGCACATGATGTACGACAGAATCGCGCCGGACGAACCGACCAGCGAACCCGCGATGATCAGCATCGGGTTGTTCAGCGAGAAGCCGATGCCCGCGGCCGCCCAGCCCGAGTACGAGTTCAGCATCGAGACCACGACCGGCATGTCTGCACCGCCAATCGGGATGATGATGAGCACGCCGAGCACGAACGCGATGGCCGTCATCAGAATGAACGGCAGCCAGCTTTGCGACAGGAAGAAAATGACGCCGAAGCCGAGCATCGCGATGGCGAGCAGCAGGTTGATCGTGTGCTGTCCGGCGAACTGCACCGGCGCGCCCTGGAACAGACGGAACTTGTACTTGCCCGAGAGCTTGCCGAACGCGATGACCGACCCCGAGAACGTGATCGCCCCGACGAACGTGCCGATGAACAGTTCGATCCGGTTGCCCGGCGGCAGGAGGGTTTCGCCCGCAGGCACGATACCGAATGCCGCAGGCTCCGCGACGGCCGCAACAGCGATGCACACCGCCGCCAGACCGATCAGCGAGTGCATGGCGGCCACGAGTTCCGGCATCTTCGTCATCTCGACCTTACGGGCGACGAAGGCACCGATGCCGCCGCCGACCACAAGACCTGCGAGGATCAGCGCGAGACCCGAGTAGTTGCCGCCCATCAGGCGTCGCAACTCGTAAATCAGCGCAATCGTGGTAACGGCCGCAATCGCCATACCGATCATGCCGAATGCGTTGCCGCGTCGCGCCATCTTCGGATTCGACAGGCCCTTGAGCGCCTGAATGAAACAGATCGACGCGACCAGATACAGCAGCGTGACGAGATTCATGCTCATTGCTTGTCCCCCTCGATCGCCCCAGCCGTCTTAACCGGCTTATCTTTCTTCTTGAACATCTCCAGCATTCGCTGGGTGACGAGGAAGCCCCCGAACACGTTCACCGCTGCAAGCGCCACCGCCACCACACCCATCGTCTTGCCGAGATTGCCTTCGGTGAGACCGGCGGCGAGCATCGCACCCACGATTACGATGGCCGAAATCGCGTTCGTCACGGCCATGAGCGGCGTGTGCAGCGCCGGTGTGACGTTCCACACCACGTGATAGCCGACGTACACCGCCAGCACGAAGATGATCAGATTGATCACCGTGTGATTAATCATTTCCATAACATTCCCCTTCGTTTTTCCTTAGGCGGCGCGCAGCACCTGACCGTCGCGGCACATCAGACAGGCGGCGACGATGTCGTCGTTCGTGTCGATCACGAGCTTGCCCTCCTTGTCGATCACCAGCTTCAGGAAGTCGAGCACGTTGCGTGCGTAGAGTGCGGAGGCATCGGCAGCGACCATACCGGCGAGGTTGGTGTAGCCCGCGATGGTGACGCCGTGGACTTTGACGACTTCGTCGGCCACCGACAGCGGGCAGTTGCCGCCACCGTTCGCACCGCGCCCGGCCGCCAGGTCGATGATCACCGAGCCGGGCTTCATGGCTTTGACGGTGTCTTCGCTAATGAGCGTCGGCGCGGCACGGCCCGGAATCAGGGCGGTGGAGATGACGATGTCGGCCTGCGTCAGACGCGTGTGTACCAGTTGCGCCTGACGCGCGAGCCATGCCGCAGGCATCGGGCGAGCGTAACCGCCCACACCCTTGGCGATCTCGCGTTCTTCGTCGGTCTCGAACGGCACATCGATGAACTTCGCGCCGAGCGATTCGATTTGCTCACGCACCGCCGGACGCACGTCCGATGCTTCGATCACCGCGCCCAGACGCTTGGCCGTCGCAATAGCTTGCAGGCCCGCGACACCCGCGCCGAGCACGACCAGACGTGCAGCCTTCACCGTACCGGCGGCCGTCATCAGCATCGGCATGAAGCGTTGATAGAGGTTCGCAGCGAGCATCACGGCCTTGTAGCCAGCGATGTTGGCCTGCGAGGAGAGGACGTCCATGCTTTGCGCGCGCGTGGTGCGCGGCGCAGCTTCGAGCGCGAAGGCAGTGACGCCAGCGGCGGCCATACGCGCATTGTTCTCCGCGTCGAAGGGATTGAGCATGCCGACGACCACGCTGCCGCGCGACATCTGGGCAAGTTCTTCGGGGGAGGGGGCGCGTACCTTGAGGACGAGTTCTGCGCCGAGCGCGTCGGCGGCGCTGCCGAGGGTGGCCCCGGCCGCCTCAAAGGCGGCGTCGGGCACGCTGGCAGCGTCTCCAGCGCTGCGGCCGATCACGATCTGGTGTCCTGACGCGACCAGCTTCTTCACCGTCTCGGGCGTAGCCGCGACACGGGATTCGCCGGAAAGCGTTTCGGCGGGAATGCCGATTTTCATTGCGTATCTCCTTGGGTTTGTGAACTGATCTCATCAGCGGCCAAAAACCAAGGAGCCGCAGCGCGTACGCTGCCGAGGCAGACGCGTTACCTGTTTCGCCGCTGATGACATTAGTCCTGCACAAACCACTGCGTTCGAACTACTGCAAAAACCGGTGATGCGGTACTGCAACTGCACATTGCACTTTGCTGGTGCTCGAAGCTTACCCGAAGATTACAAATGCGCCTATTGCATGGAATGGCATATCAATACTAACTATCGGTAATGAATGTGACGGGATCTGCACGGGACTCGCCGACCGGACGGTCGGTCTTGAAACGGCCCCGTCTTCAGCGCCAAACCCCGTCAGACGGTAAAATGTCGCTTTTATCGGGGTCTCTTGTCCCCGCGTCCCGCTAGGATGTGCCATGAATGCACGCTGGAAGCCCAACGTGACGGTTGCTGCGGTCGTCGAACGAGACGGCCGTTTTCTGTTTGTCGAAGAGCAAAAGCGTGCCGGTCTGCTGATTAACCAACCGGCCGGTCATCTGGAGCCGGGCGAGTCGATCCTCGACGCCGTGCGCCGTGAGGTGCTGGAAGAGACCGCACATACGTTCGAGCCGCAGCATCTGCTCGGCATCTATCTCGCGCCGGGACCCGACGACATCGCCTACCTGCGTTTCACCTTCAGCGGCACGTTGGGTGAATTCGACGCGACGCGCACGCTCGACGACGGCATCGTCGGCACGCTCTGGCTCACGCCGGACGAGGTGCGCGCGCAGCGGGCACGGCACCGCTCGCCCATCCTCGAGCAGTGCATGGACGATTACCTGCGAGGCGTCCGGTACGACCTCGGCATACTTCAGACCCATCCGGCACTGACCGGCGGGCAAGGCAACACATGAGTCAAAAACGCGTAGTAGTGGGCATGTCGGGCGGCGTCGATTCGTCGGTCACGGCGTGGCTGCTCAAACAACAAGGCTACGACGTCGTCGGTCTGTTCATGAAGAATTGGGAAGACGATGACGACAGCGAATACTGTTCGACCCGGCAGGACTGGATCGACGTGGTGTCGGTCGCCGATCTGATCGGCATCGACGTCGAAGCGGTGAACTTCGCTGCGGAGTACAAGGACCGCGTCTTTGCGGAATTCCTGCGCGAATACTCGGCCGGACGCACACCGAACCCGGACGTGCTGTGCAACGCCGAGATCAAGTTCAAGGCGTTCCTTGATCACGCCGTGGCGCTGGGCGGCGAGACCATCGCCACCGGCCACTACGCCCGCGTGCGTGAGCGCGAAGGGCGCTTCGAACTGCTCAAGGCGTTCGATCACACCAAGGATCAGAGCTACTTCCTGCACCGTCTGAACCAGCAGCAGCTCTCGCGCACGATGTTCCCGCTCGGCGAAATGCCGAAGACGAAGGTGCGCGAGATCGCCGCGCAGATCGGCCTGCCGAACGCGAAGAAGAAGGATTCGACGGGGATCTGCTTCATCGGGGAGCGTCCGTTCCGCGACTTCCTCAACCGCTATCTGCCGACCAAGCCGGGGCCGATGAAGACCCCGGACGGCACGACCGTCGGCGAGCACGTGGGGCTGGCGTTCTATACGCTGGGCCAGCGCAAGGGGATCGGTCTGGGCGGCAGCCGCGACGGTTCGGGCGAGCCGTGGTTCGTCGCACGTAAGGACATGGCCAGCAACACGCTGTATGTCGTTCAGGGACACGACCACCCGTGGCTGCTCTCGGGCACGCTCGATGCCGAGGACCTCTCGTGGGTCGCAGGCGTTGCACCGGCCGAAGGCACGCGCTGCGGTGCGAAGACCCGCTACCGTCAGGCAGACGCCGCCTGCGAAGTCGTGCGCGCCGACGCCGGTGGGCTCACGCTGTCGTTCTCGGACGCGCAATGGGCCGTGACGCCCGGTCAGTCCGCCGTGCTGTACGACGGCGAGGTGTGTCTGGGCGGCGGCATCATCGCGTCCACGACGCCTGCCGTCGCAGCAACGGGCGCGGCGGCTGACGCAGGCGGCAAGTCCGCAGCATCGAAACACATCATCCTCAATACGCATTGAAGCCGCCGGCGCTCGCCGGGGGGACACCCGGCAGCGTGCCGGCGACCGTCTTGCTGCTCCCCCCGCAAAAGCCTAGGAGGTTTCATGTTTTCGCGCCGATTTCTGGCTCTCTGGATCGCCGTGGCGTTGCTCGTTGCGACGCTCGTGCTGGTGCTCGTCGACGGATGGAATCCGCTCTGGCCCATACCGTTTGCTGCGTTGGTCGTCCTCGGGGTCTGGGACGTCGTTCAGCAGCGTCACGCCGTACTGCGCAACTACCCGCTGTGGGGACATTTCCGGTTTCTGTTCGAGTTCATCCGGCCGGAAATCCGTCAGTACTTCGTGGAGGACGACACCTCCGAGACACCGTTCTCGCGCGCTCAGCGCAGCATCGTCTATCAGCGCGCCAAGGGTGACGTCGACAGCCGACCGTTCGGCACGGAGCTGGACGTCAGGGCGACCGGCTACGAGTGGATTGCCCACTCGCTGGCGCCGACCGTCCTGAAGAATCACGACTTTCGCATCACCATCGGTGCGGATCGCGCGCAGCCGTATTCGGCCTCGATCTTCAACGTCTCGGCGATGAGCTTCGGCGCGTTGTCCGCCAACGCTATCCGCGCGCTCAATCGTGGGGCCAAACTGGGCAACTTCATCCACGACACGGGCGAAGGTTCGATCTCGCCGCATCATCGCGAACAGGGCGGCGATCTGATCTGGGAAGTGGCGTCGGGGTACTTCGGGTGCCGCAACGACGACGGCACGTTCAACGCCGAGAAGTTCACCGCGCAGGCCACCACGCCGCAGGTGAAGATGATCGAGGTGAAGCTCTCGCAAGGTGCGAAGCCGGGCCACGGCGGCGTGCTGCCCGCCGCGAAGATCACACCGGAGATCTCCGCAACGCGCGGCGTGCCGATGGGGCAGGACTGCATCTCGCCGTCGCGCCACAGCGAGTTTTCGACGCCGCTGGGGCTGCTGCAATTCGTCGACCGGCTGCGCACGCTCTCGGGCGGCAAACCGACGGGTTTCAAGCTTTGCATCGGTCACCCGTGGGAATTCTTCGGCATCGTGAAGGCGATGCTCGAGAGCGGCATCCTCCCCGACTTCATCGTGGTGGACGGCTCCGAAGGCGGCACCGGTGCTGCACCGCTGGAGTTCACCGACCACGTGGGCGCGCCGTTGCAGGAAGGGTTGCTGCTGGTTCACAACACGCTCGTGGGCGCGGGGTTGCGTGACAAGATCCGCATTGGCGCGTCGGGCAAGATCGTGACGGCGTTCGACATTGCACGCACGCTCGCCATTGGCGCCGACTGGTGCAATTCGGCGCGCGGCTTTATGTTCGCCATCGGCTGCATTCAATCGCAGAAGTGCCACACGGACCGCTGTCCTACCGGTGTGGCCACGCAGGATACGTTGCGTCAACGGGCGCTCGTAGTGCCGGACAAGGCGCAGCGTGTGCATCAGTTCCACGCGCAGACGTTGCACGCGTTGCAGGAATTGATTCAGGCCGCAGGGTTGGCGCATCCGTCGGATCTGCGCGCACATCACATCGTCAAGCGTGTGTCGTCCAATGAGATTCGTCTCATGTCCGAATCGCTGAAGTATCTGGAGCCGGGCGATTTATTGCGCGGTCAGTTCCGCTATCAGTTGTACGAGAAGTACTGGCCGATGGCGCGCGCCGACAGTTTCTCGCCGGCGGCGGTGGCCTGACGATATCGCGCTAAAGCGATCCGAAGCGGTCGCTGAAAAACAAACCCGACGCGTGGTGGCGTCGGGTTTTTTTATGCTTCTCGATAGTTTTCTTCCCAAAAGCCAAAAATGCCGGGCGTGGCGACTCACATTAAGGTCTCCACCGGATGATGCTCGCGCGCGTACTCGCCTATCGTGTGGCCTTCGACTTTGTCATCCCGCCGACGGATTGTCGTCAGAGGAGGAGCCTATGAGTACGGTGCGATTTCTGATCAGCCGCCACGACGTCAAACTCATTGTGAACGGTCTTGTGCACACGTTGCCTGCGGGCAGCATGACCGCGACCAGTTCGGATGCGACGATCGATGCCCCAGGGCCAGTGGTGTCTCACGATTTTCATGCGTGCGATTTGCAGGCGCTGTATCCGGACGTCGTCGATCTGCTCGACCGCCGCCCGCTCGGCGTGTTCCACCGACAAGCGGCGCGCACGCTAATCCTCGAACCCAGCATGGTCGATGTGGCGATGACGTTGCAAAACGTCGACCGCATGGCGATGCTGCGCTTCTTTTATGTCTACTGTCTGTGCCGCGATCAGCGCTACTTTTCCGCGATGTTGCGCCAGACGATTGCAGGCAGTCACTCGCTGTTCGACTTCGTCGAAGCGAATTTCCATCGGCCCTGGCCGGTGGGGCGTCTGGCCGAGGAGTTCGGCATGCCGCTGAGGAAATTCCGGTATCTGTTTCAGCAGACTTACGGCATGCCCGCCAAGCAATGGTTGCTCGAACGCCGACTGCGACTCGCGCGCGACCTGCTCCTTTCCACGCGTCACAAGGTGCTCGACATTGCGCTGGAGTGCGGCTTCACCAATCACGCGCACTTCACCGATACGTTCCGCAAGCGCTTCGATTGCGCGCCGACGGAGATTCGTCTGGGTACGCCGCCTCAGCGGGGTGGTCGTCGTGTCGCGATGCCGCGCGCGGATGCCTACGCTGCCATGCGCGCCGATCTCGTCGCGGGACACGGCGCAGTGACCGATGCAGGCGTGCTATGAACGTCGAGGAAATCCACCGCAGCATGTCGGAGAGCGTACGGGAGATGTCGAACAAGGCAACCCAATCGGTGCAGACTCCGGACTTCAACGATCCCCGTAAGATGCTCGACGCGCAGTTCAATTTGCAGCAGTTCTCGACGGCGGTCGGCTTGCACAGTGCGGCCATTAAGCTCATCAAGGATACGTTGATGGGCATCATCGCCAAGATCGCATGATGACGCCATCGTCCGAATCCCATGACGACGCGGCGGTGTGGCTGGACGCTTCGGTCCGGCAGCAAATCGTCGAACTCGCGCTGGCCGGAGCGCATCACGGGCTGGAGACGGAAGCGCGGACAATTCTGCGTGCGCTACCGTTGCTCGTGCCTGAGGTTGAGGCGCGTCAATGTCTGCATGCTGCGTTGCTCATCGCGCTGGGCGACACGGTGCAAGCGCGCGCTTGCCTTGCGCGTCTGACAGCCGGATGCGAGGTGGACAAGACAGACGAGTCAGGCGTGGGCGCTGCGCGCGTGTTGCAGCACTGGCTAGACGCGGTGGCCTCATCGACGTCATCTCCTCCTCTGGCTTCCTCTTCTCCTTCTTCTTCTTCTTCTTCTTCTTCTTCTTCTTCTTCTTCCGAAGTCCTCCCTTTGCCATGACGACACTCTCATCACCTGCGCTTTCCGCGGCAGTTGCGCAAACGTCGGCCGTCGATGGGTCGATAAAACCGTCTGTCGCATTCCCTGTCCCATTCTCGACCGCAGAGCAGGCCGACGCAGCGCGATTCAATCTCGCATTGGCGAACGCAGCGCCGTTGCCCGAGCATCACTTGCTGAGCGCGGCGAACAAGTTGGCGGGCAACACCGAATATCTGGTGCAACGCGTGACGTTGGACGAGCAAGCGTTGGACGATCCGGCGCGTCTGCTGGCCACTCAGCTCGACATGACCGAGCGGGTGCTGGCGCTGGAGTTTGTCGCGAAAACCGCCGGTGCCATGACGCAGGGCGTCAACAAGCTGGTTCACATGCAATGACGCGTTGCGGTCGTGTTGTGAAAGGCGTCTTGCCGATCGTTGCGGGCATCGCATCAGGGCGGATCCTGCTCGTCGGCTTGCTCTTGCTGATGCTCGTCGGCTGCAAAGTCGAGTTGCATCGTGCATTGAGCGAGACCGAAGCGAATCAGATGCTCGCGCTACTGTTGGTCTCCGGACTTCAGGCTGACAAGCGCGCGGACACCACGGGCATGACCGTCCGGATCGAACGCAGCGATTTCGTGCGTGGCGTCGAAGTGCTTCGCCAGCATGGGTTGCCGCGCCAGAAGCGGGCATCGGTCGAGGATGTGTTTCCGCCGGGGCAACTCGTCAGTTCGCCGGTGCAGGAGCAGGCGAAACTCATCTTTCTCAAGGAGCAACGGCTGGAGCGCATGCTGGCGGCGCTCGACGGCGTGATGGTGGCGGAGGTGTCGATTGCACAAGTGCCGACGGACTCGGCCGGACGTGCGACCTTGCCGCCGGGGGTGGCCGTCTTCGTGAAATACAGCCCTGAAATCAACATGACGCAACGCATGACCGACATTCGCAGCCTGGTGCACGACAGCGTGCCGGGGGTATCGCCAGAGCGCATCAGCATCGTGCTGCAACCGGCGGACTATCGTTTGCCTCGGGCGGCCATCGAGGCGGCAGGAGTGCCGGCGAACGGGGGCGGCGAGATGCCCTGGCGTCCGTGGCTGGGGTGGGGAATGTTAGTGACGGCAGCGATGGTGCTTGCCGTGGCTGGGGTGATGGCCTGGCGTCGACGGGGCGCATGGGTCGTCCGGTTACGGCAGCGCGTGGCGAGAGCGACGTGACGGCGTGCGCCCGGCTCTCGCGTCTGATCTGGCAACCGGGGTTGCATATGGATGCCGGATGGTGGAGCGCGTTCGGGATGTCGGGGTGGCGTACCTCTTACCTCAGACATGCGGTGTGTCGTCCACCTGTCGACAGGCTATTGGTCGAACGACGCGGATGGCCGGTGGCCGGGCGAGCGGACTGCACGCTTCCTCGGAACGAGGCTGCACTGGTCATGGTGCATCTGATACCGAATCTGCGCCGCGTCGCGCTGGCCCACGGTTTGCGCGTGCTGGGCTGTCCCGACTATCTGCTGCTCGGCACATTTCGTCGCGCGCTCTCTCCGTGGTTGGATGCGTGGCAATGTGACCGTCTGCTGCTGACGCGGCACGACTGGCCGTCGCACTGTGCGTTTGAGGCGGACGAGCTTGCGACGGTGGCGATGGCGACGACCGGTAAGCAGCTTGACGCTGTCTGCGCCGCTCGCACATCGCCGGGCACTTCGGGCGCGTCGGACGATCCCTTCGCAATGATCGACGACGTCGCCACCGTCCACATGGCTGCGCGGATCTTGCTCCCACCGCCGGGGATGACAGCGGCGGCGGTGGACGGCGATCCGGTCATGGACGATATCTGGCCGCGACTCGCGGCGCTGGAGAAAATGCTATGTATGTCATCGACTACGCATTGACCCCCATCGAAACGATTGACGGCCCCGCTCCGGCGGGGCCGGTGATTTCCGCCGAGGTCATCGTTAGACTGCGTGACGACGCCAGTCAGCGGGCACGTTGGATGAACGAGGCACGTGCCGAGCGCGACGCTGCGCAAGTGGAGCGCGAGCTGGCGCGAAACGACGCGGAAGTGCAGCGCAATGCATGGGAGGAGGCGGCGCAGACGCGAGCCAGGCAGGAGGCGGAGACGCAGGCGGAAGCCGCGCGGCAAGCGGCCGTCGCGCAGACCGTGGATTGGCTTGTCGACGAGGCGTCGATGGAGCGCGAGATCGTTCGTTCGCTGGAGCGCAGGGTTGCCGATGCGATGACGGGCGCGCTGTCCAATTTCGTCGGCAAACTCGACGTCGGTGAGCGCTTTGCGCATCGTGTTGGGCAAACGCTGCCCGACCTCGTGCGTGAAGGCGTCCTCGTCCTGCGTGTGCCGACGGCACATCTCGCCGCTGTCGCGGGCGCATTGCGCGATGCCGACATCGTGCTCGCGTGCACACCGGATGCGTCGCTTTCCGGCCGTCAGGCGCGCATCGAAAGCGAGTGGGTCACCGTGTGTCTGGATCTCGATGCGGATCTGGCGGCGGTCATCAAACGTTTGCGCGCGGTGCCGAATCTGGAGGTCGCTTATGGTTGAGCGTCTCCCCACGTCTGCCAATCCGAGCGTTCGGACGCCGCAGGAAAACAAGGCGCTCGAGCGCATATCGACGGGCGAATGGCAGGCGCTCGAAGCCGACAGTCTGTCGTCTCGCACAACACTGGCGGACGTGCCGGGTCATGTGGCGTTGATCGAAGCGACCATCGCGCAGAACGAGGAGGCCGCATTCTCGGAGTCGCAGGAAAATCTGAGCTTCGCGCTGGGCGTTCGTTTTCGGCGCACGGGCGAGCGAGACGTCCGCGACGACAAGCAACGCGCGCGCGCGTTGTTCGAGCAGCAGATGCAAAGATTCGCTCGCGTGAACGGTGCGCAGTTCGAACGATTGCGCGGCCAATTGCGCGATTTGCCGTATGTCCCCGATCCTCATCAACTGATCCGGCAGGCGCAGTTGTCGGGCGGGCACGCTGCACTGGTTGTCGCTGCGTGGTTGGCCGAGAACGGACTCGATGCGCAAACGCGCACGCGACTGCGGCGCGCGCTCGACGCTCTGACGGCCTCGGACACATGGGCCATCGAGGCCTTTGCGGCACTTGAATGCGGCGAGGGGAAGTCGCCTGACCTGGCGCTGATGCAGCAGCTCAAATCGCTGTTTCGTCAATCGAATGGAACGCAACGCTCGCTCACACAATGGTTCGAAGAGTGCCGTCGCTTCTCAAAGCGACGCGAGCGACTTCGCGCACTCATGCAGGCACTCGGTCTGGAGTTGGGCGCGCAGAAAGCCGACGCCGATTCTCAGCGGTTGTCGGCCGTTGTGGACGATCTGCGTCGCGTAGTGCTGTTTCTCACATTGGAATCGATGTGCGAACGCGCGGCGAGCGCGATGCGCGACGCGGGAAGCCGTGCGTTTGCGACCGACACCATGATCGCGGAGACACTGACGTTACTCGATCAGCCTTGGGCGGGCGCCGAATGGCTGACGCAACGCGCTGCGTATCTGGGCCTGACGACGGTCAACGTCCGGTACGCCTTCGCGCGAGGGCTTTCCGAACTCATCAAGTCGGCGCACGACGGATGTTTCCGGGACGAGACGCAACGCGAAGCGCTCGAAGAAGCGCTGAGTGTCTGGCGAACGGAAATTGCGCACGAGGCCGATGCGACGAACCACTGACGTTTGAGCGGAGGTCCATCCGACGGCGCATAAGGCACGCGCCGAAGCGGGATGGAAGGTGATAGGCGGGGATGTCGGACGTATCGAAGTCGTCCGTCAGGCGCGCAGATGCTCGCGACAGAGCTTGATGCGGTCGTAGAAATCGGTGAGCGCCTGGGCGAACGGCTCAGCTTCTGCGGCGGCGTCGTCTTTGACTTGCGCGTGGAGAATCAGACGGTTATCGCGTTCGCGCAACTGAACATGCCCGGTGACAGCCCACTCAGCGGGCTCGATCAGAAACTGAAGCAACCGCTCGCTGTTGGCCCGATGCAGTCGGGCGGCTTCGTCTGTCGCCACCACGGCATGAATGCTGCACACCTGATTGTCCAGCGTTTCCACAATGATGCTCGGCGAAGCATTGAACGTCAGCTCGATGGGCGAATGGTTGTCGACGGCGTCGATCTTGCTGGGGTCGCAACCGATCAGCTTCAGGGCTTCGACGAGAGTTTGCGCTAAATCGTAACTGGGCATGATGGGCGTGGAAGTGAGCGTGAAGAGTGGAACGGCATTGATGACGCGCCCCGTGCCGGCGTCATACATCATTCGGAAGATCGAAAATGCGTGCCACACGACCGGGGGGCGATGGCAAAGGTTCCCACGTTAGGTCGACGATAACTTTGGTGGCGCGAACCGCGTTGTCGCTTATGAGCATGTTGCTGCCGCGCCATCGTGCATCGCGACCTGCGTCATCGCATTGACTACGCGTTGTGACTGCGCCGATCGCCATGGCCACTATCGACGGCGGTCAATTTTCCATACGATGTGCTGTAGCGACGTGCGAGGCTTTCGAGAATCGCCTCGGCGGAACGAACCGCTTGCATCAGCGATTGCGTCTGTGCGTGTTGTGCAGGGGTAAGCGGCATGCGAAGCGATCCTTCGAGCGTTGCCCGCGCAGCAACGAGTGCTGTCCCGACGTTGCGCGACACTGGGCCAGGGGAGTCCGCTAGGGCGTCTTCAAGGCGGGTCAGACGGATCGTCATGGTGGGTCTCCGGAGTAGCGGGTGTCAGGGGAAGGTAAAAGAGGCGGTCGTAGGCACCGATCGACACGCCGTCGGCATGAATGGCAACGATGCGCGTGCCGCCAGGCAGGCGGACGCCCTGCGCAAGACGGGTGCCGTCGGCAAGCGTAAGCTGCGGTGCACCTGGCGAACCGCCAATGCTGACGAGCGGTGCGGAGAAGCCCGTCTCGGCCAGCGTTGGAATGGGTGGCGGCAGCGGATCGATGCGTAGCGGCATGGCGTCGGCCGAACGATTCCACGTGTTGGCGAGGCCCTTGAGCGACGCTTGCCGTCCGACAGACAATGCACCGGTGATCCGCCACCCGTTGCGGTCGCGCGAGATGTCGACACCGCGCAGTTGACCTGACTCGCGCAGTGTTTTCACCAACTGGTCGAAACCATGGGCGGTGCCGTTCGCCACGCGCCATCCATGAGGCAACGCGAGCGTGTCGAGCGCATCCGACGCAGCGCGCCACCGGGCATCGGCAACGAGCGGGCCACCGACGACCAGCGCACCATCCGCGGCCACGTTGACATGTGCATTGCCGAAGCCATGCAACCGCAGCAGCGTGCTCACCGTCTGTACGGCATTCGCGGGGCACCAGGTGTCGTCGCTCAACGCTTTGCCGAGCCAACGCGCCTCGGCGCGTAAGCGGGCGCGTGTGTCGTCGTCGATACAACCGCCGGACAGGCGCACGGCGTCACCTGCAGTATTGAGCGAGATATTGGGCGCGATGCGGGTGGCCAGCGCCCGGAGGGCATCGGGTTGCGGGGGACGGGAGATGACGTTGGCGGTTCCGGTGCGCCACATAGCGACACCCGCGCCAGCAATAAGCAGCGACAGCCCCGAGATTGCCAGCCAGGCGGCAGGCGAGCGGCGCTGTCTGTTCGCGTCGATTGACGGTGCAACGTCTGGAACGTCTGCGGCATCCGCCGTCGTGGACGGAGGGAGACGACGTGCGGGGCGCTTGGGGAGCGGCGTGGGCAACGGCTCGGTGTCGTCGCTGAGCCACACGCCGAGGCCCGCAAGATCGATCACGGTGTGCAGGGGAAGTGGGCGGGTGTCGGACGCGTCGTCAGTCGCCATGACCGGCATGCCGTCGACCCAGACGGGAGTGTGCGAGACCAACCTGACGCGATCTTCCTCGACATGCAGGGTGACGTTCGCTTCGTTGTCGAGCGTCATCGCAATGTCGGCCTCGCCACTTCCGATGGTGAGCGGTCCGGCCGGAAGTGGCATGGGGCGCCCGGCGAGCGGCCCGTCGAGGAGCGTTAGCGTTGGCATCGTCAGGCGTTCGGCAATACGGCCGCAGGCTCGGCCTTGATGAGAAACAAACGCATGACACTGTCGTTACGATTGCTCGTAGAACTGAACAGACGCCCGATGAGCGGCAGGTCGCCGAGCAACGGGATCTTGCGCTCATGTTCGTGTTGCGCGTCTTGCACGAATCCGCCGAGTAGTAGCGACTGTCCCGCTTGAAGCGTCGCGTGTGTGGAGATCGACGAATTGCGTATGGTCGGCACCTCGTTCCGCAAATTGCGGTCGCTGCGGACTTCGCCGCCGTCTTCGATGTTCAGGGTGAGCATTACCTGCTCACTGCTGATGCCCGCATGTTCGGGACTTCCGTCGCTCGCGCTGCCCGTCGGCTCGCTCGGCACGAGGCGCGGCGTGACGCGCAGAAGCGACCCCGACGTCACACTCTCCAGCTTCGCCACCTTTTCGCCGGAGACCTTCGTGTAGAAGGTCACACTGCGATCCAGTACCGCCTGCATGTTGTCCAGAGTGACGATCGATGGCCGCGATAGCACGCGTGCTTTGGAGTTTCGCTCAAGCGCGCTCAGATTGAGCATGAACTTATTGGTATCGCCGACCAGCGTGGTGAACGTGCCCGCGTCGCCGTCGCTGGACGGCCCGTTGAGCGAGACGGTACCGAAGCCGCCGAGCCGAGCGCTGCCGGAGATGTCGACGCCAAGCTCGGCGATATCGCTGGCATTCACATCGATGATGGCGACCGAAATGTCGATCAGGCGAGGGCGCACGTCGAGTTGGGCGATGAGATCGCCGTAGATGGGAATGTTGCGGCGACGCTCTCGCACGATGATGGCATTGCGACGTGGGTCGGCGGAAAATCGCGGTGTCCCGGTCTGTGATGTAGCGGCGAAGCCGACGTCGGTCGACGTTCGGGAACGGGGGGCCGCTCCGGTCGCGTCCGTAGTCGAGGACGTGGCGATCAGCGGACCTGCCCCTTGAATCAGATCCTTAAGTACGCTGACTACGCCCGGAACGACCACTTCCTGCCCGCGATAAAAGTACCTTGTGTCGTCCGCCGTCGCGAATTTCAGGGGAAATATCTTGATGGTCTCCTCGCTCTCCTGTTGATCGCGCGCGTCTCGTTCGACGTAGTCGGCCAGCATGGAAACCGTTTCGACGCATGCCGGAACGCCCGCGATTTCGAGTGCGTGTGTCGCCGGAATCGCCCGTGCCACGCAGTGTCGCGGGTGGAGGACTCCGGCGTCGTGCAGATGCGCGAGGAGGTCGCGAGGCGACGCGTAACGCAGCGGCAACACACGGCGCGTGGCTTCGCTGGCCTTATAGATGTTGAGCGTCTGGCCGTTGAAGTACCACGAAAGCCGATAACGTTCAGCCAGTGTGTCGAGTGTCGTCTGTGCGGCACCTGGCGGGAGCGTGCCGATGAAGCGGTCGTCGACCTGCGCGCTGACGACCGTCGGTATGCCGTGATGCGCGCCGAAGTCGCGTAGCAACTCCGCAAGCGGCGTTCCGGCGCTTTGAAAAGCGAATGGCCCGCCGCGCCACACGGGCGACGTTCCGTCGTTCGTCTTGTCGCCCGTCGAACCGGATGCGCTCGATAACGCAGCGCTCGCCGGGGCCATCGTCAGCACGGCGACCGGCAAGGTCAGGCGAAGGAGATGTCGCGATGCGCGACGCAGGAGACGGCAGCGCATGATCACCCGTGGCGCACGACATGCAATCGCCGTATTTGAGAAGAAAGCATTTCGCCCGCGAGAAGTTGGCGGCGGAGCTGCGCTTCCACTTGCGCCGGCGAGGCGTGCGCATCGAATCGATGGACCCACCAGACGACGTCGTTCGCGACACACAGACTGTCGTCGCGTAACGCCGACTGCCCAGCCAGCACGAGCGAACTGCGCGCAAGCCAGCGCGAGCGTGCCGAGTCGTCGACGTCCGCACGACCGGGAGCGCATAACGAATGGCGTGCCGGGGGATCCACTGCGGTTGCCACACAGTAGCCGCCGGCTGCCGGGCAGGTCCAGCCCGGGTGGCCGTCGATATCGAGCACGATGCGCGCGCCTTGAACGTCGCGTGGAGCAATCCAGTCGAGCGCGGAGAGCGCAAATGGCAAACGCATAGATGTCTGTTGGGGTGGGTGCCCGACACTGCGAACAGGGACCGTCATTATCGAGCGCTGTGTCACGCACGCCATCCGGCGCAGACCTGAAGTCACCGCCGAACCTGGAGATTTGCGGCGTTTTCCTATGCGGGCGATCAGGCGAAGGCACAAGATTCGTGCCCGTTGGCCCGAAGTCGAAAGAGATTGAACAAAAATCCGCATGAATGCTAATGACTAACTGTCGAGGAGCTGCGAATGACGGGTTGTACCGGTGTCATCGTTGTGGAAGACCACGAATTGCTGGCCGACGGGCTTTGTCGCCTGATCGAGGACGAACTCGGATGGTGCGTGCTGGCGAGAGTCGTCAATGGACTGGACGTTTACCGCGCCTGCGTGGTGCATCGTCCCGCGTTGATCGTGCTGGATCTGGGCCTGCCCGGTATGGACGGTGTGGATGTCATCCGTCAATGCGTTCAGCGTTGGCCGGAGCTGCGGATCGTCGTTCATTCGGCGAGCGACGACGGCGAACGCGCGCGGCAATCGCTGGAAGCTGGCGCGGGCGCTTTCGTGCTCAAAAGTAGTTCGCGGACGACGTTGATCAACGCAGTGAGCGTTGTCATGCGGGGTGATCGCTTCATCGATCCGGCGGTGTTCGGCATCGTTCACGACCCGACGGGCATGCCGCTGGCGTCGAAGCCAGGCGCAGCGGAGTTGCCCGAACGGCTGTTGACACTGCGCGAACGGCAGGTGCTAAAACTCGCAGCGGAGGGGCAGCGCAATCGCGACATCGCCCAACTCCTGTCGATCAGCGTGAAGACGGTGGAGACGCACCGTCTGAACATGATGCGCAAGCTCGATGCGCACAACGTTGCCGATATCGTGAGGTGGGCACATCGCTTGCGGATGCTGCTTTGAACCGTGACGCTGGCATGGCGTGTCGGCACGAGCGGTGTGGAGCGAAGAAATTCAGGTCCGCGCCGGATAGCCGCCGCCGCCGTGATTGCGCGACCATCGTCGCTGCTCATTTTCGAATGCCCACCGTGTGTTGCGTATTGCGTGCCACTCACCGCGAGCGTTTTCCTTCACGCGCAAGCTCCTCGTTACCGATGCTCCGGATGCCCCCGATGGATACTCAGACTCAGCGCAAGCTCGAACACCTCTTCGAACTACTGGCGTTGCCGCCGCAACGCATTGAGCCGCGCATGCGCGTAGCGCTCGCGCCGTGCGTGCTGATGACAGAGGTCGAAGCGCAGGGAGTGACGCTCGCCCTGACGTTACTCCATCGTGTCGCACGTGCGGAGCGTTGGCTGCCGCGACTTCTGCAAACGTGCGCGCCGGAGTGGAGTCTCGGCATTCCGGTGCGCGCCTGCGTTGCGCAAGGCCGCCCCATGCTCATTGCTGCGCCGCCGTCCAGCGCCAACTTACAGGCCGTCGACTGGTTTGCCTGTCTTGTGCGCATGCGCCGCCTGCTCGAGCGGATCGACGCCGGGCAGCAACGGGAGAGCCTTCCATGACGCGCGTGCTGATCTGGTTGCGCGCCGCAGCGGGACGTCAGGACATTGTCCTGGCGGCGTTGCTGCTGGTGACCGTGCTGATGATCATCATCCCGATGCCGCCGTCGGTGATGGATCTGCTCATTGCACTCAATCTGGGTGTTTCGCTGTTGCTGCTGATGGTGGCGCTGTACATCAACGAGCCTCTGGACTTCTCCGCGTTTCCTTCCGTTCTTTTGATGACGACGCTGTTCAGGCTCGGACTGACCATCAGTACCAGCCGACTGATTCTGCTGCACGCCGACGCGGGCGACATCGTGTACACGTTCGGTGACTTTGCCGCCGGAGGGAACATCGTCGTTGGCATGATCGTGTTTCTCATCATCACCATCGTCAACTTCATCGTGATCACGAAAGGCTCGGAGCGGGTGGCCGAAGTCGGCGCGCGTTTTTCGCTCGACGGCATGCCCGGCAAGCAGATGAGCATCGACGGCGATCTTCGTGCGGGGACGATCGATGCGGCCGAAGCCAAGCGACTTCGCCGGATCGTGCAGAAGGAAAGTCAGTTTTACGGTGCGATGGACGGGGCGATGAAGTTCGTGAAGGGCGACGCCATTGCCGGACTGGTCATCATCGTGGTCAACCTGCTCGGCGGCATCGGCGTCGGCGTGTTCATGCGGGGAATGAGTGCGGGCGACGCGGCGGCGATCTACGCCATTCTCTCCATCGGCGATGGGCTCGTGTCGCAGATCCCTGCACTGCTGATCTCCGTTACGGCGGGCATTATCGTGACGCGCGTCCCTGGTGAGCAACGGCGCAATCTGGCGCGCGAGCTCACCGACCAGCTCGCAGCACAACCGCGCTCGCTGACGCTGGCGGCCGTCGTCCTGGTGCTGTTCGGTCTGATTCCCGGCTTTCCCATGCACTATTTCCTGTTGCTCGCTGCGCTGGCGGGCGGCGCAGCGTGGTGGACAAAGCGGGGGGCTAAGGACGGGGCGCTCGCCACGGAAGCCGGCGCCGTGGCCGGTGCGGATGGCGCAGCAGCGAAACCCGGACGCCCCGGTGCGCAGCCGTTGCTGGCGAGGGTCGGCGTAGCGTTGTCGGAGTCGTGCGGGGGAATCGCGGCCGTGTCCGGACGCATCGATGCCCTGCGGCATCAGAAGTTCGAGCAGTTCGGCGTGCCGATGCCGGAAGTGCAGGTGACGACCGATGCCACGTTGCCGGGCGACAGACTGGACATTCAGCTCTATCACGAGAGCGTCATGACGATTGACGTGGTGTCGGAGGCCGCGCTGGCGCACTACGACGCCACACATCCTATCCCCGCGTTGCGTGCGCTCGAAGGCGGTGCGCCGCGTGAGACGCCGCTACCGTTCGGTGGACAGACGCTCTTCTGGCTTGAGGATGGGCAGCGCGCGGCGTGGCTCGCGAGCGGTGGCACTGTCATCGATGGTGCGGATCGCGTGGCACATTGCGTCTCGCTGGTCATCGACGCGCATGCTGCCGATTTCCTGGGCGTGCAGGAAGCGCGCTTCCTGATGGATGCGATGGAGGATCGCTACGGCGAACTCGTCAAAGAGTTGCAGCGCCAATTACCGATCAGCCGAACGGCGGAGGTGTTGCAACGATTGGTCGCCGAAGGGGTGTCGATCCGCGACTTGCGGCGTGTGTTCGAAGCGCTGATCGAGTGGGCCCCTAAGGAGCGAGACCAGATCATGCTCACGGAGTACGTGCGGCTGAGTCTGCGCCGCCACATCACCCGGCGCTTTCGTCGGGGCACCGAGCACATCACAGGTTGGAATGTCGGTCGCGGTATCGAAGACGTCGTTCGGGCTGCGGTGCGTCAAACGGCTTCCGGTTCGTACGCTGACCTGAATCCCGCTCAGACGGACGCGATTCTCGGCGCGATCGATGGGGCGGTGGATGCGCATGACGGAACCCCCGCTGTGTTGTTTACGGCCATGGACGTGCGACGCTTT
The DNA here is from genome assembly GCF_902459615.1 of Pandoraea commovens. Lineage (GTDB taxonomy): Bacteria > Pseudomonadota > Gammaproteobacteria > Burkholderiales > Burkholderiaceae > Pandoraea > Pandoraea commovens. The sequence goes on along the minus strand of NZ_CABPSA010000015.1, from coordinate 10,859 downwards.
GTGCGCAAGCTGATCGAGCGGGAGCGTGCCGACTTGCCGGTGTTGTCGTTCCAGGAAGTTGCCGACGAGCCGCATGTTCGCGTGCTGGGGACGATCGATGTGCGGGGGGCGTTCTGACATGCGCCGCCCCGATGCCGCACGAATCGCCAATGGACTGCGTCGTACGTTGGACGCGCAGCGCAAGGCCTGTGATGACCTGCGCCGCGGCGCGCCACGCGAGGTGCGCTACGGGCGCATCGATAAGATCACGCCAAACGCCATGCGGGCCCGGTTGCCCGGTGCAGCACTCGGAGAGCAGTGCCGGGTGATGTCGCCGGCGCTCGATGCGGAGGTCATTGCGGTGGAAGGGCGGCACGTCTGGCTCGCGCCCTATGCGGAGCCGACGGGTGTGGCCAATGGTGCGCTGGTGCAGGCGTTGGGATTGTCGTCGCGTGTGGCGGTGGGCGAGCATCTGGTCGGTGAGGTGCTCGATGGCCTGGGACGGCCGCTGGCCACTGAGTCCGGTGCGCACAGCGCCGATGTCGAGTGGCGTGCGCTCGACGCCGAACCACCGCCAGCCCTGCGACGCGCGCTCGTCTCCACGCATCTACCCATTGGCATTCGGGCCATCGACGGCATGCTGACGTGCGGCCGTGGCCAGCGCCTGGGCATATTCGCGGCGGCAGGAGGTGGGAAGAGTACGTTGCTCGCGATGATGTGTCAGGGCGCAGCGGCGGATGTCATCGTGCTGGCGCTGATCGGCGAGCGTGGCCGGGAGGTGCGTGAATTCATTGAGCAGGGGCTCACGCCGCAAGCTCGCGCAAGAACGGTGTGCGTGGTGGCCACGTCCGATCGTCCGGCATTGGAACGGATGAAGGCTGCGTACACAGCGACGGCGATCGCCGAAGCGTTCCGTGACGAAGGAAAGGATGTACTGCTGCTCATGGATTCGCTGACCCGGTTCGGCCGTGCCGTGCGCGATATCGGCATGGCGGCAGGTGAGCCACTTGGGGCGACAAGTGGCTTGCCGCCGAGTTTCTATGCACGGTTGCCGCGTTTGCTGGAGCGCGCCGGGACAGGCGAGCGCGGCAGCATCACGGCGTTCTATACGGTGCTGGTCGAGGGGGACAATCTGGACGAACCGCTCGCCGACGAAGTTCGTTCGATTGTCGACGGTCACATCGTGTTGTCGCGGCGTCTGGCTCAGGAAAATCACTACCCCGCCATCGACGTGCCGAAGAGCCTGTCCCGTGTGATGACGCAAGTCGCAGGTGCACAGCATGTAGAAAGCGCTGCACGCGTGCGCCGCGCGATGGCGCTTGCGGCCGACGTCGAACTGCTGGTCCGTGTCGGCGAGTATCAGGCAGGCAACGATCCCGATACGGACGAGGCACTGGCGCGCGCGCCGGACATCCGTGCTTTCCTTTGTCAGGCCCAGCACGAGGTGGCGCCGTTCGACGACACCCTCGCATGGCTCGAACATCTCGCGAACTGAAAGACCGCGAAGGCATCGCCGCGTTGGCGATGCTGGCGCAACGTCGGGAAGCAGGCTTACGCGCCGCGTTGGCACGTCTCATGTTGGCAGCAAGGGAGGCCGCCGATAACGTCGTTACCTGTGAGCGCGCTTGCGATGTTCAACGTGATGTATGGCAGAGGGCGTTGTCGCGCGGCGGCGTGTACGGGCCGCGCGAGGCGGCAGGTGCGGCGCGTCTCGTGGAGGAGGAGCGCGCTTCGCTGGTCGACGCCAAAGCCCGGCACAGCAAGGCAATCGACATCGCGCAGCAAGCCGAGGCCCATGTGCGCGAGCAGCGCGAACGCCTTCAGAGCAACTCCCGGAAACAGGAGAAATTGCGGGAGTTGCTGGAGTTCTACCGGACTTAAGTTGATTCCCCACGGTGATCCGTTTCCATTCCAACCGCCATTTCGAGGACTTCACAATGAATACCATTCGCCGCAGTGGCTTGTCCGCCGACGCGTTCGGCAGTCTGTCGGAACGATCGCTTTCGCAACGACGCGACACGACAGCGGTTTCGCAAGCACGAAACAACGGCCGGGCTGACCGCGACGAACGGGACGAGCGAGCATTTGCGTTGACGGGCGAACCTGCAGCTTGCGTGACCGGTCCCGCCGATGTCCTGCGCTGGTTGCGTGTCTGGCATACCCGTCAGGACGCAAACTGGGACAGCGCAAGCGCGCTGCGCGTCGTCGTGCATGGCGGTGCGCTGGACACACTGGTTGTCGAAGCGCGTCGCGGACGGCAGGGCCTTACCGTGAGTCTGCTGTGCGCGCGTCTGACGATGTATCGCCGACTGCTGGCGCATCGAGGGCAACTCTCCCGGACGTTGACGTCACGCTTCGCGCTGCCCGTCACGGTCGAAGTCGAGGCGCGTTATGTTCCGTGAGACAGGCACGGAGTCGGATCATCCGCTGACGCGGGATGTCGGCGTTGCGTTGGAGGGGGTACTCGCGGGCACGGGCTGCGTGCGCTTCATCGAAGGCGAGACGGAGGTGTGCGTCGGATGGCTTCGCGCAGGGGGTGACGGGCTCGTTGCGACTGCACGGGTCGATGAGGGCGTCGTGGGTCAGACGCACTTCTGGTGCGACGCCGGACAATGGGCAGCGTGGCTCGACGACCGGCTTCCTGTACCGTCGTGGGAGGCCTTGCCGCCGGACTGGCGGGTAAGCGCCGCGTCGCTGACCCTAGCAACGGAGGGCGCAGACATCGAGGGTGAGGACGAGCCGGAGCGCGAGGCGATGGCCGGGAGCGCGTCGGACACGGAACGGTCCGCTGCCGCGATGCGTCGGGAATGCCCGGACACATTCGCTGCGCCGACTTCCTGGCCGCAGGTGACGGCGATCACGCGGGAATCCGTCGAGGCGACGTGGCGCATCGGCATCGTGTTACAGCGCGGGGCGCGTCGGCTGGCGTTAGTGCATCTCGACGGTGTGACGTCGTGGCTCACGGACCGTTGCCAGCGCGCGGTGCGGTGCGACACACCATTGGACCCGTCCGGTTTCCCGACGCGTCGATGCACCCTCGCGGCGGGCTGGGCCGAGCTCCCAGCGTCGCTTTGCGACCGTCTGCGTGAGGGCGGTGCGGTACTTCTCGACGTGGCGGCCGACGTTGCGTCCGGCGAGTACTGGCTGCTCGACGGCGCGCGAGCCATTGCCATGTGTGACGGACAACCGTCGGGGCGACACGTCGTGTTACCCGATCTCCCGACACCGGGCGCCGTTGAAGGCGGCGCCGCGTCATGTACCCGTCTGGTCGCGGTCATTGCCGAAAGGGCGGTGCCCGTTCCGAGTCTGGCGGCGTGGCATCTCGGGCGCGCGACGTCACATGAGCGCGCACCGCAAAGCGTTTTGAGCGCCGCACGTATCTCACTCTGGCGCGACGGCACGCCATGGGCCAACGGACGGCTATTACGCTTCGGCGACGGACGTCTCGCGGTGCACATCGATCCGATGCCCTGATTTCGGGTCGTGACCCGATGGGCGTGCATTCCGCCACGTCCTACCATTTGCCGATCGACGACCTATGCGTCGTGCCTCGTCAGCATGCGGCTGCGTGCCGGCCATGTCGTTTCGCCTCGTCCTGCTCTCTCTTCCTTCGTCCGTTCCGGTCGGCCTGCCTGTCCGGCGGACGAAGGCGTTCATTGGAGTTCGTATGTCCTTGCTCGACCACCCGGTGCAGCTTGTTGTCTTGCTATCGCTGCTCTCGATCATGCCGTTGCTGGTGGTGCTGGGGACTGCTTTCCTGAAACTGGCGGTTGTCTTCGCGCTGCTACGCAACGCGCTGGGTACGCAGCAGATCCCGCCCAACGTCGCGATCTACGGTCTCTCGCTTGTCCTCACGTGTTTCATCATGGCGCCGGTCGCCTTCGACATCGAAGCGAATCTCGGTTCCCGTCCGGTTTCGCTCTCATCGAAAAACTTCGTGGCCGACGTCGACGCCAGCGTGCTCTCGCCGTACCGTGCGTTCCTCACCCGTCACACCGACGCCAGACAACGCGACTTCTTCGCCGGGCTGGGAAGTGAGACGTGGCCGGAGGCGCATCGCGACCGGCTGGGTGCGGACTCGCTACTCGTGTTGATGCCTGCCTTCGCGCTGAGTCAGTTGGCCGAGGCCTTCAAGATCGGTTTGCTGCTCTATCTGCCGTTCATCGTGATCGATCTGGTGATCTCGAACATCCTGCTCGCGATGGGGATGATGATGGTCTCGCCCATGACCATCGCCCTGCCATTCAAGTTGCTCATCTTCGTGATGATGAACGGTTGGGAGCAACTGGTGCGGCAGTTGATGCTCTCGTACGCATGACGCCGCCGGGATCCTGCTTATGAGCGAAGCCATCGTCGTCAATCTCACTAGTGAAATGCTCTGGCTCACGTTGCTGATGTCATTGCCGACGGTCGTCGTTGCGTCCGCAGTCGGCGTGCTGGTGTCACTGGTGCAGGCCCTCACGCAGGTGCAGGATCAGACCGTCCAGTTCCTCATCAAGCTCATTGCCGTGTCGGTCACGCTGGCCGCGACTTATGCATGGATGGGCCATGTGTTGCTCAACTACGCGGGTAGCGCGTTCGAGCAAATCAGCAGGATGGGGTGAGCGCGATGGTCGATATGGTCGATATGCCGAGGATCGCTGCCCTAGCCGCGTCATCCGACACGCTGATCGCGCCACTTTGGTCCGACCTGTTCGGCTGGACGCTGGCGTGGGGCGTGGCGATGTTGCGCCCGCTAGGCGTTGCGATGTTGCTGCCTGTGCTGTCGGTCGGCATGCTCGGTGCAGGTATGTTGCGCAACGCGCTGGTGCTCGCGCTCGCGTTGCCGGTCGTCGCGCTCGTGCATGCGACGCCCGATATGCCAACGCAATGGAGCGCGTGGGGCATGTTGATCCTGCGCGAGCTCTTCATTGGCGGTCTTGTGGGGTTCGTGGCTACGCTACCGTTCTGGGCCGTCGATATGACGGGGTACGTGATCGACACCATGCGCGGGGCATCGATGGCCAGCGTGCTCAATCCGCTCATGAGCGCGCAATCGTCGATCTTCGGCATTGCGTTGACGCAGATGCTCTGCGTGCTCTTCTTCGTCACTCCGGCGGCACATGCGGTGCTGAGCGCGCTGTACGACTCCTACGTTGCTGTGCCTATCGGGCAACCTTGGCGATGGGAGGACGCGTCCGTCGCCTGGCTGCTGTCGCTCTGGCAGGCGATGCAGGTCATGTGCGTGGCGGTGGCGTTACCAGCGATGGTCGTGATGGTGCTCGTCGATATGTCGATGGGCTTCGTGAACCGCGCGGCGCAGCAACTCAACGTGTTCTTCCTCGCCATGCCGGTCAAGAGCGCGATGGCGTTGCTCGTGACTGTCGCAAGTCTGCCGTTCGCCATTGCCGTGCCGCTCGCGCACTGGTATCGCCTGCCCGAGGTGCTCCGCACGTGGGCGGCCATGACGCTTCCCGCTTCGTGAGGCGCGCGTGAGCGAGAAGAACCTTCCCCCAACACCCAAGAAGATTCAGGACGAGCGCAAGAAGGGGCGCGTCGCCAAGAGCGCCGATCTTGCCGTCTGCATGCAACTCGGTGCGACGCTCGCATGGCTGATGTTCGAGGGGCCCGCCCTTTACGATGCGCTGCAAGCGCTGATTGCCCGCATGCTGCTCGTGCTGCGCGATCCGGTGGATGAAGCTGTACAGGGCATGCTCGGCCCGTCGCTATTGATCTTCGTGCGCTTCGCTGGCGGCCTCGCTGTGCTGCTGATCGTGACGACGTGGCTCGCGATGATCCTGCAAGTAGGGGCACTGGTCGCGCCGGAAGTGATTCGTCCGAAGTATGAGCGTATCGATCCCGTCGCCAAAGCCAAGCAACTGTTCTCGATGCAATCGCTTTTCGAGTTCGCGAAGTCGCTCGTCAAGGTTGTCGTGCTGGGCGTGGTCTTTTTCTATCTGATCCGGCAGTACACGCCGTCGCTGGCCGTGCTTGCGCAGTGCGGCCCGTCTTGCGGGCTGGCGCTCACCGTGCGGTTGATGTTCTGGTTGATGGCGGTGCTGGTGATCGCTTATGTCGTGTTCGGTGGTTTGGACTTCGCGTATCAGAAGTATCAGTTGCGCAAGCAGCTCATGATGTCTCACGACGAAATCAAGCGTGAGACCAAGGAAGTGGAGGGCAACCGCGACCTGAAGAACAAGCGGCGCGAGATTCATCGGGAGACGATCGAGAGCGGGAGCCTGTCGGACAACGTCAAGCGGTCGACGGCCGTGGTGCGCAACCCGACGCGTCTCGCCATTTGCCTGCGCTACGTGCCGGGTGAGACGGCCGTGCCGCTGGTGATCGAAAAAGGCCGCCACGCGCGTGCGCGCACGATTGTGCGGATTGCGGAGCGCGAGGGCGTTCCGGTCGTCGAGCACGTGCCGGTGGCGCGGCGGCTGATGGACGATGTCGAAATCGATGCGCCGATCCCGCCAGACCTCTTTGACGCGGTGGCTGCCATTCTGCGTCTCGCACTGGATTTGCCTTATGAGGTGCAGACGTCCTCGGTTGAGGCCGAAACACCGGCACGTCCCACGATGCGCACTCGCGATGGGGAGGGCGTATGAGCGAGTGGCCGACGAATCGGCGGCGGCGGCGCTGGCGTCACGTGTTGCTGATGTGCGGCGCGCTGGGGCTGGGCGGTTTGCCATCGTTGGCGGCGGATCGGGGATTGCTGCCGCATCATCCAAGAGTTGCGGATGCGCAGATCGCAGTGCCGACGGCGGGGCGTGTTGCCAATACGACGGGGGCCGCCGCTGGCACAGGGATCGGGGTGCGCGAGGCGCGTGAGACGTTGCGCGCGCCTGATGCAACCACTGTGATCGATGCCGCGAGGCGCCTCGTCTCGCCGTTACGGGAGGCCCCGGCCCCGACGCCACCGTCCATCGTGTCGGCGAGGACGGCAAGGACGGCGGCGGCGCCAGCGGGACGGAACCCGGAGGCCGGCCCGGACGTCGCGTCCGGTCTGGGCAACCGTCCCGATCTTGCTGATCCGGCAATGCTGGACCGCCGCGCACCCGCGAACCCCGGCGCTGCCGCCACCGCGGTGCTTGCAAAGCTCCCCTTCGATGCGCTCGTGCGTCGCGCGGCCCGGGCGACCTCCGTCGATGCGGCCCTGCTGCACGCGATCATCGACACCGAGTCGGGATACGACCCGCAGGCAGTCTCGGGGCGCGGCGCCATCGGGCTGATGCAGATACTGCCACGCACCGGGCAGCGTTTCGGTGTCCGCCGTCTCGAAGACCCTGCCGAGAACCTGCGCGCAGGCGCGTCGTATCTGCGTTGGCTGCTCTCGCGGTTCGATGACGATGTCAGTCTGGCGCTCGCGGCCTACAACGCCGGAGAGGGTGCGGTATTGCGGTATGGCCGTCAGGTGCCGCCGTACCCGGAGACGCAGAACTACGTGCGGAAGGTCCTGGCGAGTTACTCGCGTCTGCGCGGTCCCGCAGGTGCGGATGCCGACGTAGCGCCGCTGGCATCGAGAGGCGTTGCCTCGTCGTCTGTCGCGCAGACACTCGTCCAGACGGATGACATGGGGCGGAACGACATGCGGGACAAGATCGCGAATGTGCGAAAGGTCGCGAAAGCCGGGAGTGTCGAGAGGTCCGACAGGGCTGACGTCGCGGACGACAAGAACGCCCGCGTGTGGCGTCTGCTACAGGGGCTCGGAGAACTGATTACACGCAGCCCGTCGGCCGACGCCGCAAGTCGAGCGGGCAAAGCTGATGCCCGGCGGCGGGACCAACCGGCGGTTGTTATGCCGTCGCGCGTGCGGGAGCGTACCGCCGGGGCGGCGCTCCGGCCCGCCGGGCACGGCGACGGGTGAGGCTGGGGAGGAGGCCCGGAAGCGCAGAACGGCGGCGCAATGGGACGCGGGACATTGGGGGCGGCGCGGGCGCTGCGAAGCGTCGCCCGCGCCGTGTCACATCAAAGCGCTGGCACGACGTCCGTCGGCACCGTGTCCGCGACCGACGGGCGGGCAGCCATGCGTTCGAAGTGACGCGCAAGGTTCGGGTGAGCGGCGCGCCAGTCGATTTCCTGATAGCGGAAGTCGAGATAGCCGAGCGCACAGACGACGGCCACGTCGGCCAGCGTCAGGCGATTGCCCGCGCACCATTGGCGCTCGTCGAGCCCGCGTGCCATCGCCCGCAGGCTTTCGTCGATCTTGCCGACCTGACGCGCAATGAACACCTGTGAGCGCGAGGCTTCGTCGTGGAACATCTTTTCGACGCGAATCTGGACGGCGGCGTCCGTCACGCCATCGGCGAGGGCTTCCCAGCAACGCACTTCGGCGCGTTCGCGACCCGATGGGGGGATGAGCTTACCGACCGGGGAGAGGGTGTCGAGGTACTCGCAGATGACCCGGGAATCGAACACGGCTTCGCCGTCTTCCATCACCAGACACGGCACTTTGCCGATCGGGTTCGACTGCTGGATGCGGGTGTCGTCGGCCCAGACGTTCTCCAGTTCGAGCTTGTAGTCGAGCTTTTTCTCAGCCAGCACGATGCGGACTTTACGAACGTAGGGACTGGCGAGGGCACCGATCAACTTCATGTGAATCCTTGATAAATCGCTGTAGCGCGGAGCAGAGTATAACGTGTGGGATGGCCGGGGCCGGGGAATGGTAAAATACTGGCCTTTCCGAGTTGGCACATCGCCGGCTCCCCCGATTTTCTTTTTCGGTGCCCAGTGCCATGTCCGACGAATTCTCCCCATTGACCGCGCTCTCCCCGCTCGACGGCCGTTACGCCAGCAAGACCGACGCCCTGCGTCCCTGGCTGTCCGAGGCGGCATTCATGCGCAACCGCGTGAAGGTCGAAATCCACTGGCTGATCGCCCTGTCCAAGGCCGGTTTCGCCGAAATCGCCCCGTTCTCGGGCGCGGCGGAGACGTTCCTGCTGAATTTGGCGGCCAACTTCTCGAACGCGGATGCTCAACGCATCAAGGACATCGAGAAGGTCACGAACCACGACGTGAAGGCCGTGGAGTACTGGCTCAAGGAAAAGGTACAGGGTCAGGCCGAACTGGAGAAGGCAAGCGAGTTCATTCACTTCGCCTGCACGTCGGAAGACATCAACAACACCTCGCACGGCATGATGCTCAAGGGCGCGCGCGACGAAGTCATCGTCCCGGCCCTCGAATCGCTCGTGACCAAGCTTGGCGAACTGGCGCGTGAACATGCCGCCCAGCCGATGCTCTCGCGCACGCACGGTCAGCCGGCCTCGCCGACCACGCTCGGCAAGGAAATCGCCAACGTCGCGGTGCGTCTGGCGCGTGCGCTGGAGCGCGTGCGTCGCGTCGAACTGCTCGCGAAGATGAACGGTGCTGTGGGTAACTACAACGCCCACCTGTCGGCCTACCCGGAATACGACTGGGAGACGTTCTCGAAGACGGTCATCGAACAGCGTCTGGGCCTCACGTTCAACCCGTACACGATCCAGATCGAACCGCACGACTACATGGCCGAGCTGTTCGACGCCGTGGCCCGTGCCAACACGATCCTGCTCGACCTGAATCGTGACATCTGGGGTTACATCTCGGTCGGCTACTTCAAGCAGAAGACGAAGGCTGGCGAAATCGGCTCGTCGACCATGCCGCACAAGGTCAACCCGATCGACTTCGAAAACTCGGAAGGCAACCTCGGTCTGGCCAACGCCGTGCTGCGTCACCTGGCCGACAAGCTGCCGGTCTCGCGCTGGCAGCGTGACCTGACGGACTCGACTGTGCTGCGCAACATCGGCGTGGCCTTCGGTTACAGCCTGCTGGCGTACGACTCGTGCCTGCGCGGTCTGGCCAAGCTCGAAGTGAACCCGCAGCGTCTGGACGAAGACCTCGACAACACATGGGAAGTGCTGGCCGAGCCGGTACAGACCGTGATGCGTCGCTTCGGTGTGCCGAACCCGTACGAGCAGTTGAAGGAGCTCACGCGTGGTAAGGGCATCACCCGCGAAGCGCTGCAAGCGTTCATCAAGCAACTGGCCATTCCGGAAGATGCCAAGGCGCGTCTGCTGGAAATGACGCCGGCGAACTACGTCGGTATCGCCGAGTCGCTCGCCAAGCGCGTGTAAGCTCGCGACGCTTTATCCGCATTATCAAGACGGGCCGCTTCTGCGGCCCGTTTTGCATGGTTCTTCGGTTTTCGTCTTTGTTCGTCGACCTTATGGCTGGCTTCTGTTCTTATGACCATCGTGTCATACGGGTGCGCAAGTTGGTGTGTATCATAGCCGCACAAACCATAAGGAGAACCCCACGGATGAAGTTCACTCTCGCAGTGGCTGCGCTTGCCGCCGCCGTCCTCACGCCGACCCTCGCTCAAGCCCAGTTCGCCAAAGCCGACGACGCCGTCGAGTACCGTCAATCCGCGCTGTTTCTGATGGGCAACCACTTCGGCCGCATCGGTGCCGTGGTCAAGGGCGACGCGCCGTTCAACAAGGACGACGTGGCAAAGAACGCCGAACTCGTCGCCACGCTCTCGAAGCTGCCGTGGCCCGCCTTTGACGGCGGTCAGACCAACGGCAAGAGCAAAGCCAAGCCGGAAGTCTTCTCCGACAAGGCGAAGTTCCAGCAAGCGGCCGAGAAGATGGAAACCGCTGTGGCCAAGCTCAACACGGTGGCCAAGGGTGGCGACCTCGCGTCGATCAAGACCGCTTTCGGCGAGGCTGCGCAGACTTGCAAGAGCTGCCACGACAACTTCCGCGCGAAGTAAGCTGTCTGGCACATCTGGCGTGTTCAGCACGCCAAAAAAAAGCCGGTCGTTTCACGCGACCGGCTTTTTTCGTTAGGGTGACCCGTCCTGAAATAGGTTGTCACTTTTTCGATGCATTGAAGGAGTGGCAAATGGAGCAAGGGTTTAAGCGGAC
>NZ_CABPSA010000014.1 GCF_902459615.1 Pandoraea commovens | reverse complement strand
TGAAATACAAAACGCCCGATGCGGTGCATCGGGCGTTTTAACCTGAAATAACTGTCAACCTATTTCAGGACTTGACAGGGAGACGCCGACATCGGTCGGCCATTGGCGCGTCGTCAATATGACGGCAACGCCGCCACCGCCGGTGTGAGATTCACGATGCGGTACACGAGCGCCGACGCCAGCACGATGAGCACCAGCGCGCCCATGCGCACACGCCAGTCGTCACGTGCCGGGCGCACGGGGCCAGGCAGCGTCTTGTCGCCGAGAATCATCGGCCGGACCAGATCCTTCTTACGTGCGATGCGGTAATAGGCAATGGCCAGCACATGCAATGCCACCAGCGCGATCAGCACCCACTGATTGCGCAGATGCCAGCCGGTGAGCATGTCGCTCGTATCCTTGTCGATGAACTTGACGAGCGGCCCGTCGTTGAAGATGTCGTCGTTCGAGAACAGGCCCAGCGCGACCTGAATGCCGAAGAACAACAGCATGGCGATGACCGACAGGCCGCCGAGTGGGGTGTGTCCGGCGAAGCGCGCCTGCATGGCCGACGCGTCCGACGTGCTTGACGTGCTTGACGTGCTTGACGTGTCGCGCAGCGAGCGAAAGAACGTGCGCGGTCCGGTCAGGAACGCCGAGAAACGTGCATAGCGCGGACCGGCGATGCCCCAGATCACACGGAAGATCAGCAACGCGAGCACGGCATAGCCGCACCAGAAGTGATAGATCATCGCGTTGCCACCCGTCTTGGCGGTGACGTAGGCGGCGACGGCCAGCACCACGAACGACCAGTGGAACAATCGCGTCGGCAAGTCCCATATGCGGATCGGCTTCATCGGCGTGAAAATTCGTAAATTGCGAATTCCGCGAGATTACCGCAAGCCCGTGGCGCGTGCACGTTCGACAGGGGGCACGCACGTTGTGAAACCACCCGCATCGGGAGCCTGATATTCGCTGTCAGGCTGGCAGCCATCTCCACGCAGGTCCCGTTTGTGCTCGCGCAAAGGGCCGTCCAGCCATGACTCCCACGTCTGCCGACATCCCGGCGGCGACGCTCGCCTCGTCAGCCGCTCCCCGACTCCCCTGCTTACTACGCCTATGCGCGGTCGTCATGCTCGCGACGTGGCTTGGCAATCTGCTGATCCGTGGTTTCGGCGTCATGGCGCTCACGCCAGACGCGCAGCACGCCGTCGTCACCACGAGTGCGCATGAATGGATGCTCTGGCTCTGGTACGGCGCGCGCTACGACGCCCTGCTGAGCAGTTGGGGAATGTTGGTGTGGCTGCTGCCGCTGGCGATCGGACGGGCGATGTTGGCGTCGACACCTGCCATGCGGGCGACATTTGTCGCAGGCGTCGTGCTCTGGTTTGTCATGGTGAATGCAGCGGGGCTGACGGAACACTACTACCTGCGCTACTTCGGTGTGCCGTTCGGCTCTCAGATCTTCAGCATTTTCGACGACGATGTCGGCATCGCCATGAACGCCGCAGCGCGTCTGCTTCCTGTGGGCACGGCGTTGCTGTGCGCGTTAGGGCTCGCGCTCATGCAGACGTGGTGCACCCTGCGCTTGACGCTAGTCCCGCAGCGACGGGCAACGTGGCGCGACGCAACCGTGCAGATCGCTGTGGTTGCGACGCTGTTGTTTACCGCCTGTGGCAAGCCTGCTGCGCGGCTGACAACGCAGGAGGGGGTCAGCGTGGCGCGACGTCCGATCCTCGACGACCTGCTCGTCAACACGCCCGTGCGGCTTTACCTTGCGTTCCGGCAAAGGCGGGAAGCGCCCGGGCAGGCAGACAGTCCGAAACGTGCGCTGAAGTCGCACGGCTTCGACGATGCCGCTGCGCTTGCCCGCGCCTTGCGCGTTGAAGGCCCAGGCGACGAGGTTGATGGCGGTGATGAGGGTAAGGGAAGCGGTGATACGCATGTGTACGACCCGACAGCGGCCCTTCAGCGCGCTGCGTGGCATCGCACGCCGCCCAACGCGATGTTGGAGGCGCATCCGCCGCATGTCATCTTCGGATTGATGGAAGGGTGGGGCGGCTACGGCCTGTCGCTCGACGCCGACGGGTTTCCCATCGCAGGCGCGATGCGCAGACATCTGGATGCCGGATGGTGGTTCCGGCACGCCGTCGCGGCACGCTCCGATACGATCTCCACGCTTGAACATCTTCTGATCAATAGCGGTAGCCCGTCGTTGATGCTGACGGACAGTGCGGTGCCGGTGTCCTTCACGTCCGCCGCCGTCCGACCGTTTCAGCAAAAGGGGTATCGAACGGTATTCGTCTACGGCGGCGCACGTACGTGGCGGCATATCGACCGTGTCATGCGTCAGCAAGGGTTTGACGACGTGATCACGCAGGCCGATATCGTCGCGCGCTATCCACAAGCCGACACCGGCACTTACGGTGTGTACGACGGCTATCTCTGGCGCTATGTGCACGACATGCTGGAGGACGCCGACGCGCGCGGTCAACCGTTGTTCGTCTTCGCGCTGACGATGAGCAACCACTGGCCTTTCAACGTGCCCGACGATGCGGCGACCGGCCCGTTCGACCTGACGAGGGGATGGCGCGCCTCACCCGCCAACGCTGCCGAGCGGGACGAACGTCAGCGCGGCGTGCGCGCTTATCGCTACGCGATGGATGCACTCGGCGACTTCATCGACCGTCTGAAATACTCACCGATGCGTTCGCGCACGATTCTGGTGGCGACGGGCGATCATCGTGCGCCGCAATGGCGCGATCTCGATAACGCGTCGCTCTCGCCGTTCGAGCGCTATCACGTGCCGATCTATTTCCGCGTGCCGCGTGCGTATGAGCCGATCGGGCCGCTGCGGCTGGACGACTTCGTCGGCCATCGCGACATCTTCCCCACGCTCTATCATCTCGCCCTTTCGGACGCGCCTTACGTGGGGTTCGGTGAACCGCTGTTCGGTGTGGTGCCGACGGCACGTCGCTATGCGGTGGCCCAACAGCGCTATCTGTTCTCCACGGCAGGGGCGCAGGATCTGCGCAGTGGCGTGCGCTATACCCACGGAGAAGGCGGCGACGCCGATTTGCTCGGGCAGCAAGCCGCACACGCCAACACGTCGCTCGCGCTGTCGGAATGGTTTGGGGAGATGCAACGACTGACGAGGCCTGCGCCCGCTGCTTCAAAGGAATAGCGTCCTGGCGACGGACGAAAAAAAACCGCCGGACATGCCGGCGGCTTTTTCGTGAGCGACGCGTGAATCAGACACGTGCGCCGAAGTTCGGATCGTTGCGATCCAGCCCTTCTTCGTCATCCTTGCTGCCATGCTTGATGAGGTCTTCGCGCTTCACGCCGAACCACATCGCAAGCGCTGCGGCCACGAACACCGACGAGTAGATACCGAACAGAATACCCACGGTCAGGGCGAGTGCGAAGTAGTGCAGCGTCTGGCCGCCGAAGAAGAACATCGACAGCACCATCATTTCCGTACTCGCGTGCGTAATGATGGTCCGCGACATCGTCGTCGTAATGGCGTGGTCGATGACTTCCTGCACCGTCGCCTTGCGCATCTTGCGGAACGTCTCGCGAATCCGGTCGAAGATAACGACCGATTCGTTCACCGAGTAGCCCAGCACCGCCAACACCCCCGCGAGCACCGCTAGCGAGAACTCCCACTGGAAGAACGCGAAGAAGCCGAGAATGATCACCACGTCGTGCAAGTTGGCGATCACGCCCGCTACGGCGAATTTCCATTCGAAGCGGAACGACAGGTAGATGATGATGCCGACGACCACGAAGGTCAGCGCCAGCAGACCGTCCGTGAACAGCTCATGCCCGATCTGCGGACCGACGAATTCCACGCGACGCAGCGACACGTCGGGGGCGTCGGCCTTGAGCGCGGTCATCACGGCATCGCTTTGCTGCGCGCTGGTGACCTGCTTGCCGTCCGGACTGTTCTGAATCGGCAGACGGATCATCACGTCGCGCGAGGTGCCGAAGCTCTGCACCTGCACGTCGCGATAGCCGAGCTTGCCGACTTCGCCACGGATCTTCTCGAGATCGGCCGCCTGCGTGTAGGCCACTTCCATGACCGTACCGCCGGTGAACTCGATCGACAGGTGCAAGCCCCGCGTGAGCAGGAAGAACACCGCCGCCACGAACGTGAGCGCCGAGACGATGTTGAAGATCAGGGCATGCCGCATGAACGGCACGTCTTTCTTGATGCGGAAAAATTCCATGACTGTTTCCTCTCGCGCCTGCGGTTATTGCTCGCCTGCGTCGGGTGCGTTCGTCGCACCGTCCGGGCGCCAGACCTGACCGATCGCCAGCGACTTGAGCTTGCGACGGCCGCCGTACCACAGGTTGACCAGACCGCGCGAGAAGAACACGGCGGAGAACATCGAGGTCAGAATACCCAGGCAGTGCACCACAGCGAACGCGCGCACCGGGCCCGAACCGAAGGCCAGCAGCGCCAGACCGGCGATGAGCGTGGTCACGTTCGAATCCAGAATCGTCGCCCAGGCGTGTTCGAAGCCCAGCGAAATCGCCTTCTGGGCCGACGCACCACCGCGCAACTCTTCACGGATACGTTCGTTGATCAGCACGTTCGCGTCGATGGCCATACCGAGCGTGAGCGCGATAGCGGCAATACCCGGCAGCGTGAGCGTGGCTTGCATCAACGAGAGCGCGGCCACGAGCAGCAGCAGGTTGAACATCAGTGCGATGACCGAGAACACGCCGAACAGCATGTAATACGCCATCATGAACACGGCGATGGCGAGGAAGCCATACATCACCGAGTCGACACCCTTATGGATGTTGTCGGCACCGAGGCTCGGGCCAATCGTACGTTCTTCGATGATTTCCATCGGTGCGGCGAGCGAACCGGCGCGCAGCAGCAGCGCCAGATCGTTCGCGCCCTGTGCCGAACCCATGCCGGTGATCTGGAAGCTTTGGCCCAGTTCGCCGCGGATGGTCGCCACCGTCAGCACTTCGCCCTTGCCCTTCTCGAACAGCACGATGGCCATCGGCTTGCCGATGTTGTCGCGCGAGACGTCGCGCAGCACACGGCCACCGGCGGCGTCGAGCTTGATGTTGACCGACGGTTGCTGGTGATCGTCGAAACCGGCCGAGGCGCTCGTGATGCGGTCGCCGCTGAAGATCACCTGACGCTTGAGCAGGACCGGCGCACCGTTGCCGTGCAGGAACAGTTCGTCCTGCGGCGGCACCGGCGTGTCGGCCGACACGATGCGCGGGGCATCCGGGTCAGCCAGACGTGCTTCGAGCGTCGCCGTACGTCCGATGATGTCCTTGGCCTTGGCGGTGTCCTGCACGCCGGGCAGCTGCACGACGATGCGGTCCGGACCTTCCTGCTGAATCACCGGTTCGGCCACGCCGAGTTCGTTCACCCGGTTATGCAGCGTGACGATGTTCTGCTTGACGGCGTTGTCCTGCACTGCGCGGCGGGCGGCCTCCGTGAACGCACCCACGACCTTGAACGCGCCGTTCGCAGCGGGCTGCGTGGTGTAGGAGAGGTCGGGCAGGCCATCGCTCAGCGCGCTGCGGGCGCGCTCGGCGTCCGCCTGCGAGCTGAAGGCGGCTTCGATGCCGGTGTCCGTGCGCGTCACGCCGTTGTGGCGGATGTTCTTGTCACGCAGCAGCGTACGGGCGTCAGCGGCAGACGCATCCAGACGCTTGGTGATGGCACCGGCCATGTCGACTTGCAGCAGGAAGTGCACACCGCCACGCAAGTCGAGACCGAGGTACATCGGCAGCGCGTGGATTTTGGAGAGCCATTCCGGCGAGGCCGAGAGCAGGTTGAGTGCGACGACGAAGGTCGGATCGGTCGCGTCCGTGTTCAGCGACGTCTGGAGCAGATCCTTGGCGCGCAGCTGCGTGTCGGTATCGGCAAAGCGGATACGCACGCTCGGGTTGTTGCCCGTGCTGTCGAACACCGCGCCGGTATAGGCGATGTTCTGTGCCTTGAGCGCGTCTTCGGCGCGCGAGAGCGTCGAGGGATCGACCTTGACGGTCGCCTTGACGCTGGAAATCTGTACCGCCGGTGTTTCACCGAACAGGTTCGGCAGCGTGTAGAGCACCCCGATGGCAAGAGCCACCAGAATGACGATGTACTTCCAGAGAGGATAGCGATTCATAGCAGCGGGCTAGGGTGATGCCTCGTGGCAAACCGTGCTTCAGACCGTCTTGCATGGCAACGCAGGACGTATGGACCGGCGTCGCCATGCACTGCGGCCGCCGGTAAGGGCGGCCGCGTGCGGTGGTGCAAACGATCAGAGCGCCTTGATGGTGCCCTTCGGCAGCAACGTGGTGATAGCGCCCTTCTGCACGTTGATCTCGACATTGTCGGCGATTTCAACGGTCACGAAGGTTTCGCCGACCTTCGAGATACGACCGGCCAGGCCACCCGAGGTCACGACTTCGTCGCCCTTGGCGAGTGCTGCCAGCATGTTGCGGGTCTCTTTCTGACGCTTCATCTGCGGACGGATCATGATGAAGTACAGCACCACGAACATCAGCACGAGCGGCAGGAAGCTCGTCAGGTTGCCCAGGGGGCTGGCGCTGGCGCCAGCGGTCTGCGCGAAGGCTTCGGAAATCAGCACGTTCGGTTCTCCTTATGTAAGACGTGTAAAAGCCGCGTGTGGCCGGTCTCAGGACACGCGCGGCGTGTGTTTCGGTGCGAGGATGCAGCATCCAAGCCCGGCATTTTACCACTGCCCGACCCCGTTCCCGGGGGATTCGGTGGCCGAGCCAAACGCCTCGACGCACCAGCCACGTTACTGCACGCCGCGGGCGCGATCGGCCTTGAATTTGGCGACGAACGCGTCGAATTGGTGCGCTTCGATGGCATCCCGGATTTCCTGCATCAGCGTGAGATAGTAATGCAGGTTATGGATGGTGTTGAGCCGCGCGCCCAGAATCTCCCCGGCTCGCTGCAAGTGGTGCAGATAGGCGCGCGAGAAGTTTCGACAGGCGTAACAGCCGCAAGTTTCGTCCAGCGGGCGCGTATCGGTCTTGTGCGACGCATTGCGGATCTTCAGATCGCCGAAACGCGTGAACAGCCAGCCATTACGCGCATTGCGGGTGGGCATCACGCAGTCGAACATGTCGACGCCGGCGGCCACACCGGCCACCAGATCTTCCGGCGTGCCCACGCCCATCAGGTAGTGGGGCTTGTTTGCGGGCAGACGCGGCGCCACGTGCTCCAGCACACGCATCATGTCTTCCTTCGGCTCGCCGACCGACAGCCCGCCGATGGCGTAGCCGTGGAAGTCCAGTTCCGACAGCCCGGCGAGCGATTCGTCGCGCAAATGCTCGTACATGCCGCCCTGAACGATGCCGAACAGCGCGTTCGGGTTCTCAAGACGGTTGAATTCGTCGATGGAGCGTTTGGCCCAGCGCAGCGACATGCGCATGGACTGGCCGGCCTCGACTTCCGTGGCCGGACGGCCGTCGATCTCGTACGGCGTGCATTCGTCGAACTGCATGACGATGTCCGAATTGAGCACGTGCTGGATCTGCATCGAGATCTCTGGCGAGAGGAAGAGGCGGTCGCCGTTCACGGGCGACGCAAATTTCACGCCTTCTTCGCTGATCTTGCGCAGATCGCCGAGGCTGAACACCTGAAAACCGCCCGAATCCGTGAGAATCGGACGATCCCAGCCCATGAAGCGGTGCAGGCCACCGTGCGCGGCAATCGTCTCCAGTCCCGGGCGCAGCCAGAGGTGGAAGGTATTGCCGAGGATGATCTGGGCGTTGTTCTCGACGAGTTCGACCGGCGACATCGCCTTGACCGAGCCGTAGGTGCCGACGGGCATGAAGATGGGCGTCTCGACCACACCGTGGTTGAGCGTGACGCGCCCCCGGCGGGCTTGCCCGTCGGTGGTAATGAGTTCGAACTTGAGCATGTGTCGTGCGCCCCGGCACCACCGGCAAAACAAGCCGGCGCCCGCGCGGGACGTGAAAAAAGCGGCCAGCGCCCCATGCGTGGCCAAGGCGGTATTGTACTTGGTCGGACGGCCTTGGACGCCAAGGCCGTCCGGGATTCAGGCGGCAGCCTTCGGGGTGTCCTGAATCTCTACGCGCGAGAGGATCATCGCGTCGCCATAGCTGAAGAAGCGATAACGCTGCTCGATGGCGTGGCGATAGGCCGCGCGGATCGTCTCCATGCCCGAGAACGCCGACACGAGCATGAGCAGCGTGGACTTGGGCAGGTGGAAGTTGGTCACGAGCCGGTCGACCAGTTGGAAGCGGTAACCCGGCGTGATGAAGATGTCCGTCTCGGCGCTGCCGGCGCGCAGCGTGCCCGGTGCGCCTCCGGCGGCGAGCGTGGCCTGCGCGCCCGATTCCAGCGCGCGCATCGACGTCGTGCCGACGGCGATCACGCGGCCGCCGCGTGCACGGGTGGCGGCGATGGCGTCGACCAGTGCGGGCGTGATCTCATACCACTCCGAGTGCATCTTGTGTTCGCCGATGTTGTCCACGCGCACCGGCTGGAACGTGCCCGCACCCACGTGCAGGGTCAGCGTGGCGCGTTGGACGCCGAGGGCGTCGAGACGGGCGAAGAGGGCGTCGTCGAAGTGCAGACCGGCCGTCGGCGCGGCCACGGCACCCGGATTGCGGGCGTAGACGGTCTGGTAACGGGTCTCGTCGGCGGCGTCGGCATCGTGTTCGATGTACGGCGGCAGCGGCAGACGGCCGTAGGTTTCCAGCAGCGTGTAGCAGTCTTCGGGGAAGTGCAGCGTGTAGAACGGCTCGACGCGCTCACCGACGGTGACGTCGAAGGCATCCGCCAGATGCAGGACGGTGCCGGGCGCGGGGCTCTTGCTGGCGCGAATTTGTGCCAGCACGGTGCGGTTGTCGATCACGCGCTCGACGAGCACCTCGATCTTGCCGCCGCTGGCCTTCTGGCCGAACAGGCGCGCCTTGATGACGCGCGTGTCGTTGAACACGAGCAGGTCGCCGGGGGCGAGTAGGCTGGGCAGATCGGCGAAGCTGCGGTCGTACAGGTGCGGCGGCGTGACGCTGCCGTCGACCTCCAGCAAGCGGCTGGCGGTACGCTCGGTGAGCGCGGTCTGCGCGATCAGTTCGGGCGGCAGGTCGAAATCGAAATCGGAAAGGGTATACATCAGCGTTTACAATGCGTAGCAACCGACATTTTACTTGGTTCGGCGGAATGCCTCCGAACTCCCAATCGCGACTGCATGACCGAACGCAGAATGCCCGCCACCGCGCCTGACGACGCCTCCGCCGACCTCGTGGACCTTGCCGATGCTGCTGCAAGCGCGCAGGCCGACGCCGACGCCCGTCCTGCGGGGAAAGCAACGAAAGCGGCGAAGCGCGCCACCAAAACCAGTAAGTCCGCCAAGTCCGCCAAGTCCGCGAAAGACGCCAAGCCCGCCGCAAAGAAAGCGGCCGGCAGCGCCGACAAGCTCGCCAAGCTGGGCCTCAAGCGCGACATCGATCTGATCCTGCATCTGCCGATGCGTTACGAGGACGAAACCACGCTGCGCAAGATCGGCGAAGTGCTGCCGAGCGAGCTTGCGCAGGTCGAAGGCGTGGTCACAGCGAGCGACGTCGCTTACCGTCCGCGACGTCAGTGGGTCGTACGCATCGCCGACGAAGGCCATGAGCTGGTGCTGCGTTTTCTGAATTTTTACGGCAGTCAGCAAAAACAGCTCGCCATCGGCACGCGGGTGCGCGTGCGTGGCGAAGTGCGCGGCGGGTTCTTCGGTCTGGAGATGGTCCACCCAGCCTACCGCGTGGTACAGGACGCCGCCGCGCCGCTGCCCGAGTCGCTGACGCCGGTCTATCCGAGCGCCGCCGGCCTGTCGCAGGCCTACCTGCGTAAAGCGATCCACAACGCGATGGATCGAACGCCGCTGCCCGAACTGCTGCCGCCGGGCTTGCTGCAAGACGCCATCGGTCCTGACCATCCATTGCCTGCATTGGCCGACGCCGTGCATTTGCTGCACGCGCCACCGCCGAACGTGTCGGAGACGGCGCTCATGGAGCGTTCGCATCCTGCGTGGTTACGCATCAAGTGCGAGGAATTGCTCGCGCAACAACTCTCACTCAAACGGGCGCAGGCGGCACGTCGCCGGTTGCGTGCCCCGTCGCTGGGTGAGCACATCAAAGGCGGTTTGCTCGAACGTTTCGAAGCCGCACTGCCGTTCAAACTGACGGGCGCGCAGCAGCGCGTCTGGGCGGAGATCCGCGCCGATCTGGCCGAAGCGCATCCGATGCAGCGTCTGCTGCAAGGCGACGTCGGCAGCGGCAAGACGATCATCGCCGCACTCGCCGCCGCACAAGCCATCGACGCCGGCTTTCAGGCTGCGATCATGGCGCCGACCGAAATCCTCGCCGAGCAGCATCTGCGCAAGCTCTCGGCGTGGCTCACGCCGCTGGGTGTGGAAGTCGCGTGGCTCGCGGGCAGCATGAAGGCGAAGGAAAAGCGCGAAGCGCTGGCACGCGTGGCCAGCGGCGAAGCGCAGCTCGTCATCGGTACGCACGCCATCATTCAGGACACAGTCACGTTCGCGCGTCTCGGCATGGCGGTCGTCGACGAACAGCACCGCTTCGGTGTCGCGCAACGGCTTGCGCTACGCAGCAAGATGCAGACCGCTGGCATGGGCCCGAACGCCATGCCCCATCAGTTGATGATGAGCGCCACGCCGATCCCGCGCACGCTCGCCATGACGTACTACGCCGATCTCGACGTCTCCGTCATCGACGAACTGCCGCCCGGTCGTAGCCCCGTCGTGACGAAGCTCATCAGCGACACGCGCCGCCCGGAAGTGATCGACCGGGTGCGCGCGGCGGCGCTGGCGGGGCGTCAGGTGTATTGGGTCTGTCCGCTGATCGAGGAGAGCGAGGCACTGCAGTTGCAGACGGCTGTCGATACGCACGCGCAACTGGTAGCGGCGTTGCCGGAGTTGCGGGTGGGGTTGGTGCATGGACGTCTGTCGCCTGCGGAGAAGGCCGCCGTGATGGAGGACTTCACGCGCGGCGACACGCATTTGCTGGTAGCGACGACCGTCATCGAAGTGGGCGTGGATGTCCCCAACGCGTCACTCATGGTGATCGAACACGCCGAGCGCTTCGGTCTCGCGCAATTGCACCAACTGCGTGGACGCGTCGGTCGCGGCTCCGCCGAATCGGTCTGTTTGCTGATGTACGCCTCGCCGCTGTCGATGGGCGCAAAAGCCCGTTTGCAGACGATGCGCGAAACCACCGACGGCTTCATCATCGCCCGACGCGATCTGGAAATCCGTGGCCCCGGCGAGTTTCTCGGCGCACGTCAGTCGGGCGCGGCCATGCTGCGCTTCGTCGATCTCAACGAGGACGCCTGGATGATTCCGGGCGCGCAGGAAGCTGCCGATGCGCTGCTGAAGTCGCATCCGGGTGCGGTCGCCGCGCATCTGGAGCGATGGCTCGGCGCGCGTGAAGACTATCTGAAAGCCTGACGGCCACGAGGCGTGGCAGCCGCAGCGTGTGACGTTCACGGGAAGGACGTCGCCCGCGCGCGGTCGAAAACGGGCAATTGCCGCTCGATTGTGCTATAAAAAACAAAATCTATCGATTTCATCGGTTCGATTAATTTACACAGGTTAGGACGACATGACCCTCACGGAACTCAAGTACATCGTGGCGGTGGCACGTGAACGCCATTTCGGTCGCGCGGCGGAAGCCTGTTTCGTCAGCCAGCCGACGCTCTCGGTGGCCATCAAGAAGCTCGAAGACGAGCTGAACGTTCAGATTTTCGAGCGCGGCGCGGCGGAAGTCAGCGTGACGCCGCTCGGCGAGCAGATCGTGGCGCAGGCACAGCGCGTGCTCGAACAAACCATCGCCATCAAGGAAATCGCCAAGCAGGGACGCGACCCGCTCGCCGGTCCGCTGCGTCTTGGAGTGATCTACACGATCGGACCGTATCTGCTGCCGGCACTCGTCAAACAGATGATCGAGACCACGCCGCAGATGCCGCTGATGCTGCAGGAGAACTACACGCTCAAGCTCATCGAGTTGCTCAAGCAAGGCGAAATCGACGCCGCCATCATGGCGCTGCCGTTCCCGGAGAGCGGCCTGATGGTGCGCCCGCTCTATGACGAGCCGTTCGTTGTGGCGCTGCCGCGCTCGCACCCGTGGGCGGGCCGCGAGCGTATCGATGCGGGCGACCTCAAGCAAGAAACGATGCTGCTGCTCGGCAGCGGCCATTGCTTTCGCGATCACGTGCTGGGCGTGTGCCCGGAACTGATGCGCTTCTCGCAGAACGCCGACGGCATCCAGAAGACGTTCGAAGGCTCGTCGCTCGAAACGATTCGCCATATGGTTGCGAGCGGCGTGGGCATTACGGTGTTACCGAAGACGTCCGTGCCCGAAAAGCAGGCGCCGGACAGCCTGCTGAGCTATGTGCCGTTCTCGGCGCCGGTGCCGGACCGTCGCGTCGTGCTCGCGTGGCGCAAGAGCTTCACGCGTCTGCCAGCCATCGAGGCGGTGGCGCAGGCGATCGCCAAGTGCGATCTGCCGGGCATCATCCCGCTCGATCTGCCCGCGACGTCCAACTAACGTCTGACGGCTCGCACCCAGGACCGGACACTTCCGGCCGGTCCTCATCTTCCGCTGTATCCCGATGTATCCCGCTGCAAAGCCCTACGCCGCTGCCTCGTGCCGCGGCGTATTGCTTTTACCTATGACATACATAAAAACGATTAATTCGACCGTTTTAATATAAATAATTAATCTACACCCACGCGCTTGAAACCGGGCCACACAGACAAGCCTGAGCCGTCAGGCGCGAATCCCTACCGTACAAAGACGCATTCGAGGTGCCCGCAATGACCCAACTCAAGGCCTATTTGCACGACATCGAAACCACGCTGGAACACGTACTTGCCGACTTCGCCCTGATGGGTGCCTAAGTGGCTCAAGTTTCGCAAGTCGCAAGCCATCGTCCGATCACGAATCAGGAAACAGGAGAGCGTCAAATGTCCGACAAGATGAAACTCACGACCGCCGCAGGCGCGCCGGTCACCGACAACCAGAACACGCAAACGGCCGGCCCGCGCGGCCCGGCCTTGTTGCAAGACGTCTGGCTGATCGAAAAGCTCGCACACTTCGACCGTGAAGTGATTCCGGAGCGTCGCGTGCACGCGAAGGGCTCGGGCGCGTTCGGCAAGCTGACCATCACGCACGACATCACGAAGTACACCCGTGCCCGCGTGTTCGAATCTGTCGGCAAGGAAACGCCGGTGTTCCTGCGTTTTTCGACCGTGGCGGGTGAGCGCGGTGCGGCTGACGCCGAGCGCGACGTACGCGGCTTCTCGCTGAAGTTCTATACCGACGAAGGCAACTGGGATCTCGTGGGCAACAACACACCCGTGTTCTTCATTCGCGACGCGCTCAAGTTCCCCGACTTCATCCACACGCAAAAACGCGATCCGAAGACCAACATGCGCAGCCCCACGGCCGCCTGGGATTTCTGGTCGCGCTCGCCCGAGTCGCTGCATCAGGTCACCATCCTGATGAGCGATCGCGGTATTCCGAAGAACTATCGTCAGCAGCACGGCTTCGGCTCGCACACGTTCAGCTTCATCAACGCGGCGAACGAACGGTTCTGGGTGAAGTTCCACTTCAAGTCGATGCAGGGCGTGGAGAATCTGACGAACGCCGAAGCGGCGCAGGTCGTGGCAGACGATCGCGAAAGCCATCAGCGCGATCTGTTCGACGCCATCGAAACCGGCAACTTCCCGCGCTGGCGCATGCAGGTGCAGGTGATGCCGGAGGCGGACGCCGCCACGTATCGCTACAACCCGTTCGACATCACGAAGGTGTGGCCGCATGCGGATTACCCGCTGATCGACGTCGGCGTGCTGGAGTTGAACCGGAATCCGGAGAACTACTTTGCGGACGTGGAGCAGGCAGCGTTCAATCCGGGCAACGTGGTGCCGGGCATCAGCTTCTCGCCCGACCGCTTGTTGCAGGGGCGTCTGTTCTCGTACGGCGATACGCAGCGTTATCGCCTCGGGGTGAACCACAGTGCGATTCCCGTGAACGCGCCGAAGTGCCCGTTCCATCACAGCTTCCATCGCGATGGTGCGATGCGCGTGGACGGAAATCTGGGCAGCACGCCGAACTACGAGCCGAATCGTTACGGTGCATTTGCCGAGCAGGCCGAGTATCGCGATCCGCAGCAGGCGGTGGGTGCCGTGGCCGATCGTTTCGATCATCGCGAAGACGACGATTACTACTCGCAGCCGCGCGCCCTGTTCCGCTTGTTCGACGATGCGCAGAAGGGCCGTCTGTTCGGCAACATTGCCGCATCGATGCAAGGGGTGCCGGACGACGTTGCCGAACGCCAGATCGCGCACTTCGCCAAGATTGATCCTGCGTATGCGCAAGGCGTGATCGCCGCACGCGAGGCATTGGCGAAGTAAGGCATCACTGTTGAGGGTTCCGGCAGCGCGTCTGCCGGAGCTTCAGTCGGTGCTTCAGTCGGCGCAGCAAGGGCGCGGGGACGGGCTGACCGTCTCCGTGCTGGTATTTTCAGGCTGCGGGCCAGAAGGCGCGGATGGCGGCGATGCCATAAGCGCCAGCGTTGCGGGCGGTATTGAGTGTCTCGGCACGCATGCCGCCGAGCGCGAAGACGGGCAGTGTGGTTTGCGCGGCGAGTGCCGTGAAGGCGGGCCAGCCGAGGGGCGTCGCTTCCGGATGCGTGGCGGTGGCCAGCACCGGTGACAGCGTCACGAAGTCCAGTCCCAGATGCGAAGCCTGCGCCAGTTGCGCGGCGTTGTGACAGGCGGCGCTCATCAGTTTCCAGCCTGCCGGACGCGACTCGCAGGCCATGAGGCGTTCGCTCGTCAGATGCCAGCCATCGGCTTGCGGCATCGTGCCGGCGTGCATGCCCTGGGGAGCGTCGAGCCAACGGTCGGCCACATCGTGCGGCGGATTCAGAATGAGTTGCGCCCCGGCCGCGTGAGTGAGCGCCAACGCGCTTTCCGCCAGCGCGCGGTAACCGTCGGCATCGAGCGAACGGTTGCGCAGCTGGACAAGACGAGTGCCGCGCGCGAGCGCCTGCGCGAGTTGCGAGGCGAAGGCGGCGATCTGTGAGCGCGACGCGACATCGGGCGTCACCAGAAGCTGGCGGGGCAGAAGCGGCTCGGCGGGAGGCGCGGCGTCTTGAGCGACGGCGTTTGCGTGCGACGTTCCGGTGAGACGTATGGGCATCGACGGGAGGTTGGCAGCAGGCGCGGCTGACTTATTCGGATAGGGCGCAGTGTAACCGGAATGACGTGACGAACGTCCTGAGGAAAATACGGAGATCGATGCCGGTCACCGTCGAGTCTTTTTATTCAGTGCCGCTTCCGACGTTTCTTCAGACGTTTCTTCCGGCGTTTTCGGAAGACGGCACAGCAAACGGAGTCAAATCATGGCAAAGAAAAACAATGCGAGCCTGGTGGCGAGCGTGAACATCGGTATCAGCGACAAGGATCGCAAGCGCATCGTAGAGGGTTTGAGCCATCTGCTGGCAGACACTTACACGTTGTATCTGAAGACACACAACTTCCACTGGAACGTGACGGGTCCGATGTTCAACACGCTGCATCTGATGTTCGAGGGGCAGTACAACGAACTCGCGCTGGCGGTGGATCAGATCGCAGAGCGTATCCGTGCGCTTGGCTACCCGGCACCGGGCACGTACAAGGAATTTGCGAAGCTGTCATCGATTCCCGAGGCAGAAGGCGTGCCTGCGGCCGAAGAGATGATTCGTCAGCTGGTCGAAGGGCAGGAAGCCGTGACGCGCACCGCGCGTGGCATCTTCCCTATCGTCGACGCGGCCTCGGACGAGCCGACCGCCGACCTGCTCACGCAGCGCATGCAACTGCACGAAAAGAACGCGTGGATGCTGAGAAGTTTGCTGGCGTAAGTGTGCGCTGAGCGAGGTTTAGGCGCGTAGTCTGCACGCCCGGCGGGTCTGTCTTCGGACCCGTCGGGCGTTTTGACTTATGGGGGCCGCGCTTGTGCGGCTATTGCGGGCTATTGCGCGGCTTTTGCGGTGCCCGTCACTGCGGTGCTCGCTGTTTTTTTACGCATCAGCGCATTGAGCCAGAGCATCGCCACCACAATGCAGATCCCCTGCGCGACGTACGGAAACCATTCCATCCAGAGGCCGTAGTGCATGAAGTAAGTGGCCGTCAGCGCGTCCGACTTGGGCGGCGTGCCGATGGGTTCCCAAGGGAGCCGGTTCAGTGGCAACCAGAACTGTGCCGTCAGCAGAACGAGCGCGCCGAACAGGGTGGCAAACCGGCGGCCGACATCGAGCTCACGCAGGATGAAGAGCCCGCCGATGATGCAGAACGGCCACGAGAGCGTGAGAAACCGCGGCTCGTTTGCCAGACCGAGGGGCAAGGACAGCGCGACGGACACTGCAATACCGGGCCCCAACGTGGACAGTGCACGACTGGCCGACGTCCAGCGCAGCATGAGGATCAGGAACATCGGCCCCCAGAAGACGCCGAGCGTGACGAACGGCAACAGGAATTTGCCGGCGGGCGGCAGCAACATAAATTCGAGGAGCGCGCGAATGCCCGACGGGGGCTGGAGTGCCGGGTTCGAAATGAGCTTGAGGATCACATAGGGAACGACACCCGCCGCGACGGCGAGAACGACGCGATAGAGCGACACCGCCCGCCACAGGGTGCCGACGGACCATTGCCGCACGCACATCACGAGCAGAGTCAGACTGGCTGCCGCCATCAACAGGACCGACGGGATACCCGTGACGAATGCCGACCAGGTGCAGGTCACCGTCGGCCCGCCGAACCACGTCGTGATCACGTCCGGGACGTTGCAGCGGAGCGGGGCATCGGGGTATTGGTTCGACAGCCAGGCGTACACGGCACCACACGCAGCCATCACGACGGCCAGACCGCACCACAAATAAAGCGTGTACGGGCGTTTGGCGACGCGCGACGCAACGTTGGCGACCGGTGCCTGAGCGCCCGCCCGGGGAAGGAGGATCAGGCAAGCGCCGACGACGGTCGCGAACGGCCACACAAAGGCACCGACCACCGTGGTGACCAGAATTGCGAACGGGCGGGACGAAATGTAGAAGCGCAGCAGCAGTACCGAAATCAGCAGCGCGGTGATGTCGGTCAGCACCGGATAGTAGAAGCCTTGCTTTGCCGCTTCGTACGAAAAGAACAGGCTCAGGAAGCCGAACCAGCGCCAACGGGATTCGAGTCCGACCGAAGTCATCAGGCCGTGCCACAGCCAGCACGTGAGTAGCAGCAGCGCGAGGTTGTAAATCTCGAACGCGTGAATGATGTTGATCGAAGGGGCCAGCGAGGCACCTGCGAGCAACATCAGCGCGCGCACCACAAACAGCGGCGCTACCCGCTGAGCGTAGTAAGTGTTGAGTTCGCCGAGATGGATCATCTCGGGCAGACGTCTGACCATTTCGGCATAGCGCGCGCCGTCCCAACCCAGCCCTTCGTTAAGAAGAATCTTCTCGCCGAAGAAGAAATTGAAGAGCCCGAAAGCCAGTACGATGGCCAGCATCGGCCACGCGGATTCCAAGAATTTTTGTTGACGCATGTCTTGCGAGTCTGAGTTGTTGACGTCGGGAGCCAGCATTCTGGCACACGGCCGAGAACACACGCGGTTTCATTCCGAAGAAATCATAGAGATAAGGTGCACTTGCAAGGCCGGTCCAGTACACTGGTCGGATGCCCTTCGATTGGCTCGCCCGAAATCTCCTCGTCAGCCTCTTCCTGCCGCCTGCCAATGTGCTGGTGCTGGCCGCTATGGCGCTCGTCTGCTGGCGCCGCTTTCCGCGAAGCGGTAAGGCATTGGCGATTGCTGCGGCGCTGGCGCTCTGGTTGCAGGCCACGCCGTGGTTCGGTAACCGCCTGTCGCATTCCCTGGACGTGGCCCCTGTGCTCGACATCAAGACGATCGACGCGGCGCGCTCGTCGTCTGCTTCCGACGAGGCGGCAACGCTGCCACAAGCGGTCGTGATTCTCGGCGGCGGCGTGAGCCTCGGTGCAACCGAGTTCGGTCGGCGCGACGGTGCGGATCTGCATCCCAGTGCGTTGGCTCGTGTGCGTTACGGCGCATTCCTGGCGCGTCATGCGCAGTTGCCCGTACTCGTCTCCGGCGGTGCGCCGTCGGGCTATCCGGTGTCCGAAGGGCAACTGATGGCAAACGTTCTTCAGGAGGAATTCGGCGTACCGGTACGCTGGATCGAAGGACAATCACTGAACACGGCGCAAAACGCCATTTTCAGCGCGCGCATGCTGACCAACGTCGGTGTGACGCGCGTGTATCTGGTCACGAACGCCTGGCATATGCGCCGTGCACGCGACCAGTTCGTGCGTGCTGGCCTCACGGTGGTACCCGCACCGTGCTGCGATGCCAACGCGTTGGAGCCCGACGCCGCGTCCGGCTGGTGGCCAACGCTCGACGGCTTGCGCACCACGCGTGTGTCGCTGCGCGAGTGGATGGCGCTGAGTGTGGGACATTGAGCGGTCGTCGCTGGCGGAAACAAATAAAGACAATGATGATTCGGAGCTTTGCCGTCGTGCGGGCTCCATGACTTGCCAACCCTAAACGAGAGAGACGTATGAAGACGAAAGCTGTCCTGAGCGTTGAAGACGTGCAGAAGATCAACGCGGCCGCCGTGGCGGAAGCCATTTCGAACGGCTGGAACGTGTGCATTACGATCGTCGACGACGGTGGCCATGCCCTGTCGCTGTATCGCATGGACGGTGCTGCCCCCAGCACGGCCATGATGTCGCTGGGCAAAGCGCAGACCTCGGCGGTCGGCCGTCGTGAGAGCGGTGCGTTCGAAGAGATGATCAACGGTGGCCGCTTCGCGTTCCTGAGCGCACCGAACACGGCCATGCTCGAGGGCGGCGTGCCTATCGTTGTCGATGGCAACGTGATCGGTGCAGTGGGTGTCTCGGGTGTGAAGTCGAACCAGGACGCGCAGATCGCCCGCGCGGGCATCGCAGCCGTCACCGGCGCGTAATTCATCCGCCTGGCATCGCGCGTCACCATGCGCTGGCGCGGCATCCGATGCCGTGACAGCGCAGAAAGCAAAAAAAGCATCGCCAATGAAAGTTGGCGATGCTTTTTTTGTACGTGAAACCCTGCGCCAAAAAAAGAAAAACCCGCTCTCGCGAACGGGTTAAAGGCTTGTCAGGCCGTATGACAAACCTGAGGCTTGGCAGGTTAGTCACGAGGAGAACATCAATGAAACCCGAGTGGATAGACAAAAAAAGCGGCTTGGCTGGCGCGCAACGCAGGTAGAGAGGGGCTTGCCGTAACTACATGGGATCGCGTTGCGTTCGCTGGCTACTGCCAAACACCTCTTAGGCGAGGTGGTCCCCACAAAACTCGGTGAAGGTGGCGGCAAGGTCGTGGTCTCGCCGCCGCCAAAATTCGTTAAAAAAGCCTGACTGCTTGACGTCTACTGCGTTGAACTCAATTGCTTACTTCGTCAGGATCAACTTGCCGTAACGCGTAGCGCGTAGCTGGTAAGTCTGGCCGTTGTGCAGGATGTTCACGCATTGCGTGCCCTGCAGCAGGTGATCGCTCGTCAGCACGCGACCGGTGGTTTGGCTGGTGGCCGGCTTTTCTGCCACCGGGCTGGCCACTTGCGTACGCGACACCGACAAGGTGCGACGCGGTGCCGTGGCGGGCGTGGTCTGGCGGGCAGTGGTGTGGCTTGCGGTCATCTCGCTCATCCGTGTGGCTGACTGTGAGATGAATCTTAAATGAGAATCATTCCCATTTATATTTGAATTTGACTATTATTTTTATTCGTTCAGTAGTTTTTATCTAAATTGTGTTTGCTGGACGATGGGATCCGCCATCCAGCAAACCCGGCAGCCAAATCGACGACAGCCCCGGCCACAAGGCCAGGACGGTCGATCAGTCCAACGCGCCTTGCTCGGCAAACTCGCGAATTCGACGGACGGTGTCGATGTCGGCTTCGCGATAGGCCGATTTCACAAACTCGCTGTAGCGCGTGTCGGCGGTCACGGCGTCTTCTTGCAGCGTCGTGCTATACGTGAATCGTACGAAAAGATGCGTCGGATTCGGCTCTTCGATACGCATCGTAAGGGTGCCGCCCGCGTGTGCGTGGGTCGCTGCCGTCTCGTAGCGCACCGATTGCATGGACTCGAAGACAACCCGGTCCAGCACGACGGTCTCGCCGAAGCGCAGTTCGCGGCTCAACGTGTCTTCGGTGCGTTCAAGCATCGTGCACTCGTCGAGTCCCAGCACGAATGCCTCCGGCTGTTCGGCGCGCAGCACGAGGCCACGCCACAGCTGATCGCGCGAGAGCGCGAGGGTCAGCGGATTCAGGAGGTCGTTGACCTCGATCAGGTGTTCGTACTGCAAGACTATTTCCCCTTCTGTCGATGAGGGCCGGCGCTTACCGAAAATGCGAATGCAGCGTCTGCCTCGTGCCGGATATTACTCAACCAACGAACTGTCGATGGCGATGGTGCCGGACAACACCTTGTGAATTGGGCACGCATTGGCGATTTCCAAGAGGCGTTGACGCTGTTCCTCCGATAAATCGCCCGCCAGTTCGATCTTGCGCGTGATCTGCGTGGTGCCCGCAGGCGGTTTGCCATCCGGATTCATCGCAAGCGTCACTTTCACGTCCTTGAGCGGCCACTCCTTGCGGCGTGCATACATGTGCAGCGTGATCGACGTGCAGGCCCCCAGACTCGAGAGCAGCAGCGCCGAGGGGGCCGGGCCGAGGTTGCCGCCGCCCAGCGATTCGGGTTCGTCGGCAAGCCATTCGTGTTTGCCGTCCGACAGTTGGGTGGTGTATCCGGCGGCGCCCAAGTGGGCGGTGACAATCGCTTCTGCGGCCATGGCAGCTCCTGGAGGTCTGGATGGATCCTGATTCACTTCGATGAAAACGGCCCGTCACGATGCTCCGCAGTTCCGGGGATCTGCGGCATCAAAAGCATCGGGTCACAAAACACTCAACGCTTGCTGCGTACTGTGAGTGTCATTGTGACCCAATTTCGCCGGACCGTCGGCGTATGACGATGCGTCACCCACCCACTCACGATGTGAATGTCGCTTCGTGAGCGGGCGGGTGCGGTTTCCCGTCAGGTGCGCGACACGGACGCCGGAATGTGCCCCATACGTCCCGCCTGAAAGTCGAGAATCGCCTGACGAATCTCGCCTTCCGTGTTCATGACGAACGGGCCGTAGCGCGCCACCGGCTCGCCCAGCGGCTTGCCGCCGATGAGCAGGAACGACAGCGGCTTGTCGCCATCGTTACGCACGGTCACACCCTCACCGTCTGTGCCGAACACGACCATCTGATGGGCTTTGGCTGGCGTCGACTCCGCACCGAAATGCCCTTCGCCGTCGATGACGTAGGCGAACACGTTGAAATCCGCAGGCACAGGATGATCGAGCAGCGCCTGCGGTTGCAGCGTGAAGTGCTGATACAGAATCGGCGTACGCGTTTCGATGGCGGCGCGTGTGCCCAGCGCCTCGCCAGCGATGACGCGCACGGAGACCTTGCCGTCGTCGCTCGTCGCCGTGGGAATACCGGCGGCGGGCAGCTCCTGATAGCGCGGCGTCATCATCTTGTCGGTGCTCGGCAGATTCACCCACAGCTGGAAGCCGTGCATCTCGCCGCCGCGTTGCTGGAACGCGTGCGACGGCTCTTCCGAGTGAATCACCCCGGCACCGGCCGTCATCCATTGCACGTCGCCCGGCGTGAGCTTGCCTGCGTGACCTTGCGAGTCACGGTGCTCCATCTCGCCAGCGAGTAAGTAGGTGACGGTTTCGAAACCGCGGTGCGGGTGATCGGGTGCGCCCTTGGCGTCGCCAGGGGCCACTTGCATCGGGCCCATTTCGTCGAGCAGCAGGAACGGATCGAAGTCCATCATCATGCGCGTCGGGAACGGGCGGTTGACGTGAAAACCAGCGCCTTCCTGTGTTTGCGCTGCGGTAAACACGCGGGCAACCGGGCGGGTGTAGGGAGTGCTCATGGGGGTGTTCTCCTGTTGGGGATGGACGAGCGAAGCATGCCTCGCAGCCGCTTCGGGTGTCGCCGACATCCGTTGTCATGTCCAGACTATATGCGGACGTATGGCACCGGGAGTAGCCCGTAACACAGGAAGGATTGTTACCCGATTGGAACAATGGGTAAGAAGTCCGTGAAATCGCAACGGATTTCGAACTGCACAGACGAAAAAAAGCGCGGTGACTGGCACCGCGCTTTTCACTTCTGCGATTCGTGGATTGACCGGCTTACTGCACGACTTACTTCGCCGGCTCGGTCACGAAACCGAGTTTGGTCACGCCTGCCGTCTGCGCTTCGGAAAGCACCTTGGCGACGCTTTCGTAACGCACGCTCTTGTCGGCGAACAGGTGCAGTTCCGGTTGAGGCTGCGCTTCGGCGGCCTGCGCCAGACGCGCCTTGAGCGTGTCGTCGTCGATCTGCTGCTTGTCCCAGAAGACACTGCCGTCTGCCTGGATCGACAGGTCGACCTTGGCAGGCTTCGTGTCTTCCGGCTGGCTGCTCGCCTGCGGCAGGTCGAGCTTGACCGCGTGATTGAGCACCGGCAGCGTCACGATGAAGATGATCAGCAGCACCAGCATGACGTCGACGAGCGGCGTCATGTTGATCTCGCTCATCATTGCGTCATCGGCACCGTCGTCGCTGCTGTATGAACCCATAGCCATAGCGAACTCCTTGTCTTGCGCGGCGGCTTAGCTGGCGCTGGCCGACGTCGACTTGCGCACCGGCGTGACATTGCTGGTGAACTGCGTCGAGTGCACGCTGGCGCCCGTCAGGAAGTAACCGTGCAGGCTGTGCGCGAAGCGGTTGAGCTTCGAGACGATACCCTTGTTGGCACGCGTCAGGGCGTTGAAGCCGAGCACGGCCGGAATGGCGACGAACAGACCGAAGGCCGTCATGATCAGGGCTTCGCCCACGGGGCCTGCGACCTTATCGATGGTCGTCTGACCCGATGCGCCGATGGCCAGCAGGGCATGGTAGATGCCCCACACCGTGCCGAACAGACCGACGAACGGCGAGGTCGAGCCAATCGAGGCCAGCATGGCCAGACCGCTTTGCAGGCGCGACACCGTATCGTCCACCGAATTCTTCAGTGCACGCGTGATCCAGTCGCTCACGTCCATCTTGTCGTGCAGATGCGGCTGGCTCTGACGGTGATGTTCGGCGGCGTCCTGACCGGCGAGGGCCAGCGCGAGGAACGGGTTGTTCTGACCCGATTCGCCCAGCTTTTGCAGACCGGCGGAGAAATTCTCCGAGTGCCAGAAGTCCGGCTCGGCAGTGCGCGTGAGGCGGCTCAGGCGGAAGACTTGCGTGCCCTTGATGATGATGACCGTCCACGACAGCACCGACATCACCAGCAATACGATCGCGATGGCGCGGGTGACGAAATCGCCCTGCGACCAGACGTGGCTCAAACCATACTCTTGCATTTTGCGTTCCTCGGAAAATCCAATTCGTTAGTCGTTCAGATTGAAATTAAACGGTTTGGTCGCGGCGGCTTCGACCGCACGGCCGTTTTGCATCGGGGGCGCACAACGCATCGCCAGTGCGGCGGTGCGGGCGGCCTGATCGAGACGGGGGAAGCCGCTCGACTTGACGACATTGGCGCTCGAGACCACCCCACGGGTGTCGATCACGAGACGCAACGTAACGGTGCCTTCTTCGCCGACGCGACGCGATTGCGTCGGGTAGGCCACGCGAGGCTCGTCGCACTTCACGGCGAGACCTTCGATCGGGCCGGACGGCGCAGGTGCCGGGGCCGGTGCGGGCGGTGCCGGCGGCGTGGGCGCTGCGTTCTGCACCGGCTCGACCTGTGCCTGTTGCGGCGGGGCGACCGGTTCGGCCTTTTGCGTGATGGCGTTCTTGGGCTGCTCGCGCGGCTTGGGCGGCGGCGGCGCGACCTTCGGCTTGGGCGGTTCCGGCTGCGGTTTGGGCGGCGCGGGTTGCGGCGGCGTCGGGGCGGGCGTGAGCGGAATGATCGTGGCGGTAAACGTCGTCGGCTCGATCGTCGCTTGCTCAGGCTCGTTGCGCAGGTGCGACAGACCGATCAGAGCGGCAATGTGGACGACGACGATCGCGGCAGCAATCGCTAGCGTTCGCGGCGATTGCAGCGGATCTCGGAATTGCGTGGACGCAAGGCCGGATGAGGTCACGGCGGGGGGTACGGCGGTCGACATGATAACGGCTAGGGTACGCTAAATTGCGGCGATGAACGGTGAGTGAAACGCGGTGTGCGAAGCCTCGGGTTCGAGAGTGGCCGGACGTACGATCAAAGGAAAACCGCGCCAAGGGGCGCGGTCGGCGAACGCAGTGAGTTGGAAGCCGTGCTGCAACTCACCTTCGAAACAGGAAAAACGATAAACATAGCGTCGAAACAAAGCCAATCAGGAGTTCCATCTGACACCTCCAGGGTGACAAGTCGCTGGCTGGCGCATGACGCCTCAAGACGCCTGGCTGGCTCCGTTGCCCCGTGACCTCAGTCGATGCCGGTCACGCAGGCGGATTCCGTGGGTCCGAAGACCCGTGCACGGCGCTTAAGCGGCCAGTGCGAGTTCCTGCCGCACCGTCACGACTTCGACTTCCGTCGTCTCGCCATGCGCGGACTGGCAGCAGCCACCGCACGAGCGACCACAGCACGGCGTGGCACCGGTCACCATCTCCTGGACGTACGGACCGCACTTGCCACAGCACAATGCAACGCCAAGGTCGATCTGAAGATCTTCCATGGTGGTGGCACCGGCATCGATGCAGGCCTTGATCTGGCGGTCGGAAACGGATTTACAGACGCAGACGATCATGATGAAAACGTCAAAATGTAACACTAATGAGAATAATTATTATTTAAGTTGGCGCCTTTTGCAAGCGCCATTGACCTATCCCATATACCCCTCAGGGATATACGGACAGGATGTCAAGCGGGAATGATGGGAAGGTCTTACGGCAAAGCCAGACCGGCTGCGGCTTGCGGCGCGGTTTCGGCAATCTCGACGGTGGCTACGCGGGGTGCGGCGGGGCGGCTGGAAACAGCGCCGAAGGTGGCGGAAATGTGCGACACGTCGGTTGCGGCAGTTGAACCGGCAGCGGCAGGCGTTTCGGGCATCAGCCGATCGGCCATCGTTTGCAGTGCCACGGCGTTGGCGGTAGTGAACAGCTGGATGCTGCCGCTGTCACCGGCGCTTCCCGAAATCACGGGGGCGCCCAGATCGGCCTCTTCAAGACGGCGCTGAAGTTGACGGGCGATGGCCGCACCCGTATCGATCAACGTCAGCGCAGTGCCGAAATGTCGTTGGATGGCGGGTATCAGGAAGGGGTAATGCGTACAGCCGAGTACGAGCGTGTCGGCCCCTTCGGCAATCATGGGCGCGATGTACTTGTCGAGCAGCGCCATCACCGCAGGCGAATCGACATCCCCGGCTTCGATGCGTTCGACCAGCCCATGCCCGGGCTGACACAGGAAGCGCTGTCCTTGCGCGGTGTGACGCGCGAGCAAATCCGCAAAGCGGGCGCTGCGCAGCGTGGCCGCGGTGGCCAGCACGCCGATCACACCGCTGCGCGACGTGGCGGCAGCCGGTTTGATCCCGGGTTCGACGCCGACGACCGGCCAGGCGTCATCAGCCCGAAGCGCAGCCACCCCATGCGCCGTCGCCGTGTTGCAGGCTACGACGAATGCCTTGGCACCGTGCTCGCGCAGCCATCGGCCGATGGCGAGACTGCGTTGCTGGAGGAAGGCATCCGGGCGTTCCCCGTACGGCGCGTAGCGGGAGTCGGCGACATAGATGAGCGACTCATGCGGAAGCAGAGCGCGAACGGCCTGAAGGACCGAGAGGCCACCGAGGCCGGAATCGAAGACGCCAATCGGCGCGTTGGAGGGCATGGCAAATGAAAAAGGGCCGACAAGTTGTCGGCCCTGAAATTCTAACGCAAAGCCTGTGACCCGATATCGGAGGATACGGTGCCTACAGTGCTGTGGTGCGCTTTTATTATCTGGGTTTTGCGGGGTGTCGGGCTTATTCTTCGAACGACGCCATGCCCGACTGCTGGTAATTCTGAATGCCGACCTTGCCGATGAGATCGATCTGCGTTTCCAGCCAGTCGATGTGTTCTTCGGTGTCGTGCAGGATCTCGTTGAAGATTTCGCGCGAGACGAAGTCCTTCACGCTTTCGCAGTGAGCGACGCCTTCCTTGCAGGTCTTCTGCGAGAGATATTCGAGCTTCAGATCACACTTCAGAATTTCTTCGGTGTTCTCACCAATGAGCAGCTTGTGCAGATCTTGCAGGTTCGGCAGGCCGTCGAGCATGAAGATGCGTTCGATCAGCTTGTCGGCGTGCTTCATTTCGCCGATGGATTCGTCGTACTCGTGCTTGCCCAGCTTGTTCAGGCCCCAATGGTTGTACATGCGGGCGTGCAGAAAGTACTGGTTGATCGCCGTCAGCTCGTTCGTGAGCTGGGCATTGAGGAGTTCGAGGACTTTCTTGTCGCCTTTCATTTTGGATCCCTGTCTTAAGCAATTTGCGAGCGGTTGAAGAGTAGCTTGAAAAGCGCGGAAAGCCAAGCCTCACAAGGCTTTTCGTGAATGGTAATGCGAGTTATTCTCGCTCTTTTCCATGACATTTTTCACCGTCGCAGCCGCAATCGACCACCGACGGAAGACGAAAAAAAGCCCGGACGAATCCGGGCTTTTTCAACTGACTGACGTGACGTCAGACTCAGCCAGACTTACTCCGCCGCGACCGGAATCTTGCCGATCTTGGCTTGCCATTCCTTCGGGCCGGTCTGGTGCACGGAGACACCGGTCGAATCGACGGCAACCGTCACCGGCATGTCCTTGACGTCGAATTCGTAGATGGCTTCCATGCCGAGGTCTTCGAAGGCCAGCACGCGTGCGCCACGAATCGCTTTCGACACGAGGTACGCGGCACCACCGACGGCCATCAGATAGGCGGCCTTCTGCTTCTTGATGGCTTCAATCGCTGCCGGGCCGCGTTCCGACTTGCCGATCATCACCGACAGGCCGAGCTTGCCGAGCATCAGATCGGAGAACTTGTCCATGCGGGTCGACGTGGTCGGGCCTGCCGGGCCGACGACTTCGTCGCGCACCGGATCGACCGGACCGACGTAATAAATCGCACGGCCCTTGAAGTCCACCGGCAGCGGTTCACCCTTGGCAACCATGTCGGCGATACGCTTGTGCGCGGCGTCGCGGCCCGTGAGCATCTTGCCCGAGAGCAGCAGGGTCTGACCCGGCTTCCAGCTCGTGATTTCTTCCGGCGTGAGCGTGTCCAGATCGACGCGCTTGCTGGTTTCCGTGTTCGGCGCCCAGTGCACGTTCGGCCAGGCGTCGAGCGACGGCGCGGCGAGGAACGAGGGGCCCGAGCCGTCCAGCGTGAAGTGCGCGTGACGCGTCGCGGCACAGTTCGGGATCATGGCGACCGGCTTGGACGCGGCGTGCGTCGGGTAGTCGAGGATCTTGACGTCGAGCACGGTGGCCAGACCGCCGAGGCCCTGCGCGCCGATGCCCAGTGCGTTGACCTTCTCGAACAGCTCGATACGCAGCTCTTCGTTCCAGTTTTGCGGACCGCGCTTGATCACGTCATGGATATCGATCGGGTCCATCAGCGATTCCTTCGCGAGGACCATGGCCTTCTCGGCCGTGCCGCCGATACCGATGCCGAGCATGCCCGGCGGGCACCAGCCGGCACCCATCGTCGGGACCGTCTTCACGACCCAGTCGACGATCGAGTCGGACGGGTTGAGCATCACGAACTTCGACTTGTTCTCCGAGCCGCCGCCCTTGGCTGCGACCGTGATGTCGACCTTGTCGCCTTCCACGATTTCGTAGTGGATGACGGCGGGCGTGTTGTCCTTCGTGTTCTTGCGACCGGCTTCCGGCGGCGCGACGATCGAGGCGCGCAGCACGTTGTCCGGGTGCATGTAAGCCTGACGCACGCCTTCGTTGATCATGTCGGTGAGGCTGCGCTTGGCGTCCCAGCGCACGTTCATGCCGACCTTCACGAAGACGGTCACGATGCCGGTGTCCTGGCACAGCGGACGGCGGCCTTCGGCGCACATGCGGCTGTTGGTCAGGATCTGCGCGATGGCATCCTTGGCGGCCGGGCTTTCTTCGGCCTCGTAGGCGCGACCCAGTGCCTGGATGTAATCGTCCGGATGGTAGTAGCTGATGTACTGCAGGGCACCGGCGACGCTCTGAATGACGTCGTCTTCTTTAATGACGGTAGACATGAAACGGCTCTCGACTTAGTGGGGGACTGGTTTTTTGTACTGACTTGCTACGGCTAAATTCTGTTCAATGCTGCGCGGACGCATACGCCGGTGCATGGCTGTCGTTCGTCATCTTGTTGACGTAGGCCATGACCACGGCGGAAAGCAGGAAAGCGCAGTGAATGATGACTTGCCACATGATCGTGTGCGGCGTTTGCTGGGCCGCATCGATGAACGTCTTGAGCAGATGAATCGACGAGATGCTGATAAGCGCCATCGACAGCTTCACCTTGAGCACACCGGCATTCACGTGATCGAGCCACTCGGGCTCGTCGGGGTGGCCTTCCACACCGAGGCGCGAGACGAACGTCTCATAACCGCCGATGATCACCATGATGAGCAGGTTCGAAATCATGACCACGTCGATCAGACCGAGCACGACGAGCATGATCTGCGTTTCGTCGAAGGTCGCGGCGTGCGTCACCAGATGGAACAGCTCGACGAGGAATTTGTAGACGTAGACGCCTTGCGCGGCGATCAGTCCGAGGTACAGCGGCAGTTGCAGCCAGCGGCTGAAGAAAATGACGCGGGGCAGGGGACGCATCGGACGAGCGGTGCGCGGCGGCGCATCGGACGGGCGGCCGGGAGTCGACATGGCTAATTTGACGGGGTGTAGACCTGCGCCTCGTGACGCGGGCTCTAGTTATCGGTTACGCAAATCGCAAGCAAAGTGCACGGGCACGGATAGCGCGGCGCGCTATCCGGCATGGCGGGCATTTTACAACGTCTTGAGGACGGCACCGTGTCCGATTCAGTCCCGGGCTGGCAATAGCGTCTTTCGCGAACCGGCGGACGGCAGCGCCGCGAGCACGATCCCCGCGACCGTCAACGCCAGCGCACTGCCTTGGGCGACGGACAACCGCTCGCCCAGAAATATCACGCCGTAGGCCGTAGCCGCGACCGGCACCATCGCCGTGAAGACCCCCGCAAGCTGCGCGCTGACGTGACGAATCCCGCGCATCCACAGGAAGAACGAGAAGACGCTGGCGGCGAGACCGTACCAGACGATAAGCGCCCAGTGACCGGGTGTGAGGGCTGAGTAATCCACCGCCATCAGCCCGACGATGCCCAGCGGCAGCATCAGCGCGCCGCCGATCAGATGCGTATAGGCGCAGATGTCGATGGCCGAGAGTTCCGCCGCGAGGCGCTTCGAGACGATCACGTAAATCGCTTCGCAGACCACCGCCCCCAGCACCAGCGCGTTACCCAGCCATGCGCCGCTGCTGGCGTCGGCCCCGCTCGCACCGTGGACGTCGCTGCGCGAGGCATTGAGCAGCGCCACCCCGGCAATCGCCAGCCCGATGCTGACGAGCGTGCGTCGCGACGGGTGTTCGCGCAGCACGGCCCAGGACAGCAGCGCCACGCAGGCAGGCAGCGTGGCGGTGATGACCCCGGCCGCCGTGGCCGTCGTCATGCGCACGCCGTAGAGCATGAGTAATGTGAAGAGGAATGTGCCGAAGAACGTCTGCACGAAGAGGTGGCCCCATTGGCTGCGGGTGACGCGTCGCATGGCCGAGGGACGGTAGCGCGGCGCAAGCGCAATGATGGCGATGACGAAGCGCCAGAGTGCGAACGCGGCCACCGGCATGACGGCGACCATCGTCTTGCCGATCCCGACATTCGTGCCGACGAACGTCATCGCCAGCGCCAGCGCGAAACTCGGAAAGCGGGCAAACAGGCGGTCGGTGCCGGTCGGTGCGACGTGCTTGGCCGCAGGGTTGTGACTGGTTGTTTGAGGCGTAGATGTCGAATTCACGGGCGCTCCGGGCGATTCCGGGGTGGCGGGACGAGGGTGATAAGCGTAGGATTGTAGCGATTACGCCACACTTTGCTGCACTGCGACAACGCGTTCTGCGTGAGTCCCGCACGCAAGGCACGGGAGTCGAATGCACCAGTGTAAGGCGTTAGTAAGTCGCTCGTCTTAATGTGACGTTAGGAGACGTTAGCGATTTGTTTTGGCTTGATTGCAATGGTATTTGCATATCCATAAGAGGGGACAACTCATGGCAGCAATTGAATCGGTATTGCAGGAGCAGCGCGTTTTCGCGCCGCCGCAGGCGCTGGTCGCCAAAGCGAACATTTCCGGCATGCCAGCCTATGAGGCGCTGTGCGCCGAGGCCGAGAAGGATTACGAGGGATTCTGGGCGCGTCAGGCGCGCGAGAATCTGGCCTGGCACAAGCCGTTCACCAAAGTCCTCGACGAGACCAACGCCCCGTTCTATACGTGGTTCGAAGATGGTCAGATCAACGCTTCCTACAACTGCCTGGACCGCCAGATCGAAGCGGGCCTGGGCGACAAACCTGCCATCCTTTTCGAAGCCGACGACGGCACGGTGACCCCCGTCACCTATCGCGACCTGCTCGCGCGCGTGAACCGCTTTGCGAACGCGCTCAAGGCGAAGGGCGTGAAGAAGGGTGACCGTGTGGTCATTTATATGCCGATGTCGATTGAGGGCGTGGTCGCGATGCAGGCGTGTGCCCGCATTGGCGCTACGCACTCGGTCGTGTTCGGTGGCTTCTCGGCCAAGTCCCTCAACGAGCGCGTGATCGACGCTGGCGCGGTCGCTATCGTCACCGCCGACGAGCAGATGCGTGGCGGCAAGGCGCTGCCCCTGAAGGCCATCGTCGACGAAGCACTCGCGATGGGCGGCTGCGAACACGTGAAGTCGGTGATCGTCTATCGTCGCACGGGCGGCAATGTGGCGATGCAAGCTGGTCGTGACGAAGTGCTGCAAGACCTCGTCGCTACGCAGTCGGACCAGTGCGAGCCGGAGTGGGTGAGCGCCGAGCATCCGCTGTTCATCCTCTACACGTCGGGCTCGACGGGGAAGCCGAAGGGCGTTCAGCACAGCACCGGCGGCTATCTGCTGTGGGCGTCGCTCACGATGCAGTGGACGTTCGACATGAAGCCGGACGACGTCTTCTGGTGCACGGCCGACATCGGCTGGATCACCGGGCACACGTACATCGCGTATGGCCCGCTGGCAGTGGGTGCGACGCAAGTCGTGTTCGAGGGCGTGCCGACGTATCCGAATGCGGGTCGTTTCTGGGAAATGATCGACCGTCACAAGGTGACGGTGTTCTACACCGCGCCGACGGCCATCCGTTCGCTGATCAAGGCAGCGGAGCAGACGCCGGAAGTGCATCCGAAGAAGTACGACCTGTCGTCGCTGCGCATTCTCGGGTCGGTCGGCGAGCCGATCAATCCGGAAGCGTGGATGTGGTACTACGAGAACGTCGGTCGCGGTCGTTGCCCCATCGTCGACACGTGGTGGCAGACGGAGACGGGTGGTCATGTGATCACGCCGCTGCCGGGTGCAACGCCGCTGGTGCCGGGCTCGTGCACGCTGGGGCTGCCGGGGGTGGCGGTGGCCATCGTCGACGAAACCGGTCAGGACGTACCGAACGGTCAGGGCGGGATGCTGGTGATCAAGCGTCCGTGGCCGTCGATGATTCGTACGATCTGGGGCGACCCGGAGCGTTACAAGTCGAGCTACTTCCCGCAAGAGCTGGGCGGCAAGATTTATCTGGCGGGTGACGGTTCGATTCGCGACGCGAAGACCGGCTACTTCACGATCATGGGCCGTATCGACGACGTGCTGAACGTCTCGGGTCACCGCATGGGCACGATGGAAATCGAGTCGGCGCTGGTGGCGAACCCGATCGTGGCCGAGGCTGCGGTGGTGGGGCGTCCGGACGACACGACGGGCGAGGCGATTGTCGCGTTCGTGGTGCTCAAGCGTTCGCGCCCGACGGGGGACGAAGCGAAGCAACTGGCGTTGGAGTTGCGTAACTGGGTGGGCAAGGAGATCGGTCCGATCGCCAAGCCGAAGGACATCCGTTTCGGCGACAACCTGCCGAAGACGCGCTCGGGCAAGATCATGCGTCGTTTGCTGCGAGTGATTGCGAAGGGCGAGGAGATCACGCAGGACACGTCGACGCTCGAAAACCCGGCCATCCTGGACCAGTTGAAGCAGGCGCAGTAAGCGCGGGTTCGATTCCGTTGCGCCTGCAATGACGAAACGCTCGCGGCCCGGCGCGCAGGGTAATGCTGCTGCGCCGCAGACCCACGATGCCAACGGCCTGCCCTCTGACGTCATGTCGGAGGGCAGGCCGCGTTCGCAAAACTCTGTTGGCTCGCTCCCTTTGTCCTGCGCTGAAATCGACATCGACTGGCATGGCGAAGCCGCCGCAATTGCGGCGCGTCATTGGCGTCGCACGTTGTGGCTGGTCGCGGTGCTGATGGTGATTGGTTTTGTCGTGACCTTCGTCCCGCAGTTCTGGGCGCGCGAGTGGGCGTCGGTGCGAATCGCGGGATGGCCATTGCCGTTCTACATGGGGGCGCAAGGCTCGATCCTGATCGACATTGGGCTGATCATCGTCTACGCGTTGATGCAGCGTCTCAACGATGCGCGTTACCGCGATGCGTTGCACAAGTTGCGCGAGGCGCGTCGTGACAGTCTCGGCTTGCCGGACGACACACTTGAGCGCGCGATGGCACCCGCCACATCACGTAGCGCTGGCAGTGCTTCCACTCGCGCCGCCTCGGCGCAGACCTACCGATGAGTTTCACGCGCAGGTTGCTGCGCTACTACCTGTATTACACGGCGGGATTTCTCGCGTTCGTGCTGATGATCGGCTTGCTTGAGCGCGTCAACGGCCCGGGCGTGTGGATCGGCTACGCGTTCCTTTTCGTGACGATTGCCGTGTACGCGGTGATCGGTCTTATCTCCCGCACGTCCGACGCAGCCGAGTATTACGTCGCCGGACGTCGCGTGCCGCCGATGTTCAACGGCATGGCGTGCGCAGCCGACTGGATGAGCGCTGCGTCGTTCATGGGCCTGGCGGGCTCGCTTTACGTCTCCGGATACGACGGCCTCGCTTACGTCATGGGATGGACGGGCGGGTATTGTCTGGTGGCATTCTTGCTCGCGCCGTACTTGCGCAAGATGGGGCGCTATACGGTGCCCGACTTCCTGGGCACGCGATACGACAGCAATCTCGTGCGTGCGTTGGGCGTCTTCTCGACGATTCTGTGTTCGTTCGTGTATCTCGTCGCGCAGATCCAGGGTGTGGGGCTGATCGCGTCGCGCTTCATCGGTGTCGAGTTCACGATCGGGATTTTCTTTGGACTGGCGGGCATTCTCGTCTGCTCGTTCCTGGGTGGCATGCGTGCCGTGACTTGGACGCAGGTGGCGCAGTACATCATTATGATCACCGCGTTTCTGGT
Source organism: Pandoraea commovens (assembly GCF_902459615.1). Lineage (GTDB taxonomy): Bacteria > Pseudomonadota > Gammaproteobacteria > Burkholderiales > Burkholderiaceae > Pandoraea > Pandoraea commovens. The sequence goes on along the minus strand of NZ_CABPSA010000014.1, from coordinate 58,987 downwards.
GCCGACGGCGATGATCGGCCATCAGACAGGCAATGGCTGGTTCCCGCAGTTCAGCTACGGCGAGGCGCTGGCGAAGGTCGAGGTGCTGGAAAAGGAGTTGCGCAATTCTGTGCCGGAGCGGGAGGTGCGCGACTACTACCGGGAGCAGGCGGAGCAGATGCAGCGTCGGCTGGACGGGTTGCCGGATACGTTCTTCAGCGAGCGGGCGGAGTTGGAGCGGCAGTTGCTGGACACGAAGCGTCGCAATGGTCCGCTGCGGGATGTGAAGGTGCTCGAAGCGAAGCTGGAGGCGTTTCCGCGGGACCTGGGCGAGGCGCAGAACCAGTGGCTGGAGATGCGCAACCAGTACGTCGAGCGCAGCGAGCCGCCGCGTGCAATGACGGAGCCGTTCCCGGCGCGTGACGACACGACGCGCAATTCGCAGCGTCTGAATTTCTTGCTGTTGATGGTGTGTCTGATGATCGGGACGGCGAGCTTGCCGCACATCCTGACGCGCTACGGCACGACCGCGACGGTGCAGGGGGCGCGTAGCTCGGTAGGCTGGACGTTGTTCTTCGTCGCATTGTTGTATGTGAGTGCGCCAGCGTTGGCGGTGATGCTCAAGTACGACGTGTTGCTGCATCTGGTTGGCGCGCGTTACGACAACCTGCCGGGATGGGTGACGCAATGGCGCCACGCGACGCCGGTGCAACTGGATATCTCGGATGTTTATCGCGACGGTGTGGTGCAGTGGGGCGAGATCTGGATGCAGCCGGACATGTTGGTGCTGGCGGGACCGGAGATTGCGGGGCTGCCTTACGTGATATCGGGGTTGGTGGCGGCGGGCGCGTTGGCGGCGGTGTTGTCGACGGCGGATGGTCTGTTGCTGACGATTGCGAATGCGTTGTCGCACGACGTCTACTTCCACATGGTGGACCGGAACGCGTCGAGTCAGAAGCGGGTGACGACGTCGAAGATATTGCTGTTATGCGTGGCGATGTTTGCGTCGTATGTGACGTCGTTGAAGCTGGGGAATATTTTGTTTTTGGTGGGGGCGGCGTTTTCGTTGGCGGCGTCGTGTCTGTTCCCGGCGCTGGTGCTTGGGGTGTTCTGGAAGCGGACGACGCGTTTGGGCGCGACGGCGGGGATGGTCAGTGGATTGTTGGTGTGTGTGTACTACATCATGACGACGTATCCGTTCTTCACCCGCCTGACGGGCTTCGCGGGCACCCGATGGTGGGGGGTAGACCCGATCTCGGCGGGGGCGTTCGGCGTGCCGGTGGGCTTCGCGGTGGCGATCGTGTTTAGCTTGCTGGGCGGACGCCCGAGCGAGCGCGACCGCCATCTTGTAGACCATCTCCGACGTCCCTAAGGACGGGCATCCAAAGGAATTTGACGCCGCATTTCACGAAAGAGGGTGAGATGTTGTCGCCGACCTGCTATAATGCGCGACCATTCAGGAGAGATGGATGAGCGGTTTAAGTCGCACGCCTGGAAAGCGTGTATAGGTTAATAGCCTATCGGGGGTTCGAATCCCCCTCTCTCCGCCAAGAACAAACAAAGGGCTTCCCAGTTGGGAGGCCCTTTGTGCGTTTACGTCGTCCAAAAACTAAAAAACGCTGCGCTATCGACAGTCGAGGCGGCAATTACGCATCGAGAAAATCGGCTTTCAACTTATGGCATTCGCAAGCCATTTCGACAGTCATTTCGCCAAGCTCTTCGAAGATCGCGAGTAGGAATCGATGAGGGACCTCCTTGCCGGTATCCGTGACTGTGCACGTCGTGAGAGCAAGGATGCGTTCGGAGAGCGTGTTGAGCTTGTCGACGGAAGCGTGGACTGGGGAAGCTGCGGGAAGATGAAGCGTCATGCGGGGCACCTCTAACTAGCCAATTTGAGATTCCCGCCACCCGCTGCATTGCGCAGGGGTGGGCGGGCACTGGACTAGGTTGGCGAACCGCTGATGACTAGGATTAACGGCACACCCGAAGGTGTCCTAATCCAGGCCCACCCGTTGACAACGAGGCGTGGCACAGCGCACACGAAAGCCGCAAACTGCGCGGCTGTGTGCCCTAGTAAAGCATCAATCGGGTCGCCAAACCCGGCCGCGTTTGGAGCGCGACAGGAGCAAGATTATCGAGCTGACGTTGTGGGCACCACGCGTTCGGAGTCGCATTCTAGGTCACTCGTTGAGATTCAGATTATTCCGAAGTCTCAATAGGGACTCTTCTTGGTCGACGAGAACGCGATGAGGTTTTGTTGGGTTAAATGTAGGGTTGCCTGGAACTGATAACTGACTGTCTTGGAAGGATTTTTTGGGTTTTCTGTACGGTTGAATGTGGGGTTCCTTGGAGGGATGTTGGAGCCTCATATCTTCTCGTTTGGAATAAGGCGCGTGACTAGGGAGAGCAATAGGCGAGAATGGTGCGGCTCAAAACAGGACATCATTCGATGCCGCAATCGTGCTAACGGACTGTTGACGAGGTGAAACATTCGAACGACATTGACTCTTGATGATGATCTTTTGGCGAAGGCTCAAGCCTTCACCGGCCTACAGGAAAGGTCTGCGCTGATCCGCGAAGCGCTTAAGGCATTGATCGAGCGTGAGAGCGCCCGCCGCTTGGCGCGTTTGAGTGGGAACGAGGCTGACCTTGGTGACATTCCTCGACGCCAAACGTAGCCCGCATGATTCTGGTCGACACGTCAGTTTGGATTGATCATTTGCGATCAGGGGATGCTGCGCTCGTCCAGTTGCTTGAGACTGGACGAGTTTTGGCGCATCCGGAAACGAAAACGGAGCCCAATGGCTCCGTTGACGTGTGCAAACCGCTAATGTTATCCGTACCGTTTGACCAGGAGCCCGCTTCCAATGAGTCCTACGATCATTGCAATCACGGTAACGATTGCGCTGGGAGTAAGCACCGTCGTACCTAGGCCGACGGCGGTTGCCCCCGTGAGCGTAGTCACTATCTTGATCAATCCGCTAGAAGGTGTCTGGCGTTGGGGTATGGGGGATAGCGCGCGGCTGGATCCTAGACTTGTCCTACGGATTGAGCGCGCTCTGGATGCGCTAGCGGCAAGTCGTTTGCGCGTCGGTGTGGCGGACATTATCGACTCCATTGACTAATGTTGCGTCCTGAACGTTGTAGGCCGAAACAACGATGACTGCCATCAGAACGCAGGTAAATACTATCAGGATACCGGGCGGCTTCCATTCTGGAATTTCCCCTCGGGTAATCATGCCTGCGGCCACAACAGCGCCGCAAAGAAGAGCGGTGCCGAAACAAATCCATACAGCAATCGAGTTTTGTCCGCTTACGGAGTGGTCGACTCCCCTGAGTCCCGACTGAACGGCAAGAATAGCCCCGCCGTACAACCACCCCATTGAATCGAACGCTTGGCCCCACGCCCATTTCACCCGCCTGCATGCAGGTGTCACCAGCCACTTGGCTGCCCCAAGAAACCCATAAATCAACGTTGCTCCGAAGAGCGGTAGCAACGCTTCAAGCAGCACCCATTTAGTTGCGGGAGACATGGGGTTGCGCCTCGTTGTGCATCAATGATCCTCCTACGAATTCGTCCATGTCGCCGGGGCGATGTGGGGGATGATTGTATGTCGAGGGGCAGGCGTTGGGCGGGCGGTTGGATTGTGGCTTCTTGGCGAAAATCGTAGCTAGAGTCGACTGATACGAGGTTGTAACGACGACTAAACCACTGTTTGCGGCACGGAAATTTCGGATGCCACCCAATGGTCGGATGCTTACTCACCTGACTGTTCCAACGTCTGCCACCAACGGAAACCGCTGACGACTACGACGCGGGGCTTCCCTGGAGGAAGACAGTCGGCCTACGTTGAACGATCTGCTGATCGCAGAACATCCTCTTCATTTGGTGCCCCGCGATTGGCGGCGATACAGCGTCATGATTCCGCGTACCAAGCTGCCGACTACGCCAATGACTACCATCAACATTCCCACCGGCACCAATGCGAACGGCTCATGCAAAACGCCTTGCGCGTCGACTTCCGATCCTATTGCAGCGAACGCGATCCAACATGCGAATCCTGCGAAGATGAAGCATGCACAGACCGTCCAATATCGACGGTGATCAACGTCTCTTACCGCCGCGACGATCGTCGCAACGAGAGCAGTCGCCGAAACAAGAAGTAATGCGAACTGAATCATAGGTTCACCGGGCTGGCCTCGACACGACGCATTCTACATACGCTGCGAAGCGTGATTCACGGATCTCCCAGTCCGTAGTTCTGCTTTGGCAAATGCACCCTAGCATTTGGGGAATTTCCCCTCTTTTGGCGGGTTGATAGCACGTACGATGAGTGACGCACACATTAACCCGCCGGTTGGTCTAGCGCTGTATATGTAATTTTTGACCATTGAGAGATAACGTATGTTGAAAAAATGCATTTTCGTTGTTCTTGCTTTTTGTCTGCTGCCAGTCCGCGTAGCCATGGCGGACGTCAATCCGATTAGTGTGCATATCCTCGATCAGCAAACCGGCAAACCTCCTGTTGGGGTGGTTGTTGAGCTTGAGCGGATGAATGGAAACGCGTGGAAGAAAATTGCGTCGGGCGAAACTGATGCGCAAGGGCGAATCAGATCTCTGTTCCCGAAGGGTGAGCACTTCACCAAAGGTGAATATCGCGTGATCTTTAAAACAGGGGAATACTTTGGGAAGATGAAGCAGGACACGTTTTTCCCCGAAATTCCGGTGATGTTCCGTGTTGTAGATGCAACCCAGCACTACCACATTCCTTTGCTTCTAAGTCAGTTCGGTTATGCGACCTATAGAGGTAACTGAGTTTTAGGCGGGAGAGCAAAGGTATGATGCCCCGTGCAGGATAATGTGCGCCCCGCATGTTCGTTTCTTTGGGCGTCTGGGTCATGCTTCGACTCCCCGTTGCTCCGCTGAGGACAAACAAAAGGGCTTCCCGATAAGGAGGCCCTTTGTGCGTTTACGGCGCTGCTGACACTTCTCGTCACGCTGCTTGAGACCTTCGGCGCAGTCATGCTCACGCCCCCCCGCTATAACCCCTTGGAATAACCACTTCCAAACCTTTCATGTACACCAAATTATTTCAATGTATTCTTTGACATAAATATGTATACATAAAACTCCTTTAGTCCACCTCGATTCCTCGGCCCTGGGAATCGCTCATTTGCGAGGTATCCATGAAGTTTCGCCGAGTTTCGTTAAGTATTGCCATCGCGCTCGCCGCCACCGCTCAGGCGCACAGCGTCTGGGCTGCACCGTCGGCCAGCGAGCAGACGTGCCGTGCCTGTCACGACATGAACAGTAAAAAGGTCGGGCCGTCGTTCCGTGAAATTGCGGCGTCCTATCGGAACGATCCAGACGCGCTCGCCAAGATCAGGAAGAGCATCCTCCAGGGCAGCACCGGTAAGTGGGGGAACATCCCCATGCCCGCGAACGCCATTCCCGACGACGAAGCCGAGCGCTTCGCCCACTGGGTCATGAGCCTCAACAAGTAAGGCCAGATCCCGCCATCGGAACACCCCCATATCGAGCACCGGGACGTCACGGCGTCACCGGGCCACTGCGCCTGCAACGCTCCGCCATGACTCGTGGCGCGTCGTCCGGCGCACAGGAGGAGACATGTACAAGAAGGCCTGCACCGCACTCGCGTTAGCGCAGTGTGCGGGAGCATCCTGGGCGCAAACCGGCCCGACTTTGTCCGGCTTCGTCGACAGCTACGTCGAGTCGATCCGGGCGCAAAACACCACGACGCAACGGCTTCAGAGCGGCGGACTTCAGACGTCGCGCTTCGTCTTTCGCGACGTCGAAAAGATCACCGACACCCTCGAAGCGCAGGCCGTTCTGGAATGGCGCTTGCGCGTGAACAACGGCACGACGCCCGTGCCACCCGCGCGCGATGCCTACGTCGCCCTCAAAGGCGAGTTCGGTCGATTCCTGCTCGGCCGCATGCGAGTGACGTCTGCCACCACTTACGGACGCATCGATCCCACGTACACCGGCAACTACAGCGTCATCACTAACGTCATCGCTTCCTACGAGCGCTGGCTGGAGAACAACACCGTCAAGTACGAGTCGCCGAAGTGGCAGGGCTTTCAGGTGATCTCGTCGCTGTCGCTCGGCAAGCAAGGGGAGAACCTCCAGCCGGGCGAGCGCCCCAAGAGCGGGCAGGGGACGAGTACGGGCCTGCGCTATTCGACCGGCCCGTGGTTCGCGTCCGTCGTCTACGACAACTTCAACAACGCGCGTCCCGGTGAAGGCATGCAGGACGTCTGGCTCGTCGGTGAATACTGGATTCGGGGGCAATACAAGATCACTGCGGCACTGCATCGCTATTCCGGCGTGTACACGTCCGGCAAGCCATCGCAGCAAGGCTTCGACTGGCAGATCGGCGGCCGCTACTCGATCACCCCTGCAAACGAGCTGGTCGTCTCGCTCGTCAATCGCAACGAAGCCGGTAGTTCGAACGGCGACGCGACAGGCCTGTACGTCGGCATCGAACACAGCCTGTCCAAACGCACGCGCCTCTATGCGAGTTACGCGCGCATTAACAACCGGGGCAATAGCCGTTACGCGCTGGCGTTCGACATGGTCCCGATGCCCGGCGAGAACACCAGCGCTGTGGCGTTGGGTATCAGTCATGCGTTCTGACAGGAGCCGCTCATGAACCATCGACGAACACACCTGCGCGCGCAGATGCGACGCAAGCTCACTACGTGCCTCTGCGCACTGGCGGCACTGGTAGCCAGTGCATCCGCACCCGTGGCAGCGGCCCCGTCCGAGAAGCCGAACATCCTCGTGATTCTTGCGGACGACCTCGGCTACTCGGACATCGGCGCGTTCGGCAGCGAGATTCGCACGCCGAATCTCGACGCGCTGATCGCGTCCGGACGCATCCTCACGAACTTCCACGTCGCGCCGAGTTGCTCGCCCACCCGCGCGATGTTGCTCTCCGGGGCCGATCACCATCAGTCGGGTCTGGGCACGATGGCCGAGACGCTGCAGATCTATCAGGTCGGGCATCCCGGATACGAGGGATATCTCAACGAACGCTCGTTCTCGATTGCGAGTCTGCTGCGCGATGGCGGCTATCACACCTACATGGTCGGCAAGTGGCACCTCGGTCTCACGCCGGGGCAAAGCCCGCAGGCGCGCGGTTTCGAATCGTCGTTCGTGTTGCTTCAAGGGGGCGCGGCGCACTTCGCTCCGGCCCCGGGTGCAGTCACCTCTGCCGACCGGGCGTCGTATCGCGAGAACGGCAAGATGGTGACGCTGCCGCCAAACTTCTATTCGAGCGTGGGCTATACCGACAAACTGATCGGCTACATCGACCGGAATCTCGGCGACGGAAAACCCTTCTTTGCGTACGCGGCCTACACGGCCCCGCATTGGCCCTTGCAGGCACCGGACGACCGCATCGACAACTATCGTGGTCGCTACGACGCCGGTTACGACGCGATTCGTAACGAGCGAATTGCACGCCAAAGGCAGCTGGGATTGCTGCCACCGGATTTCCGTCCGGCCACGTTACTGCCTGCGTCGCCCATGAATCCTCGCTGGGATCAACTCTCGCCGGAGCAAAAGAAGACCGAAGCCCGCAAGATGGAAGTCTATGCGGCGATGGTCGAAACACTGGACGCCAACATCGGCCGCCTCGTCGATCATCTGAAGTCGGTCGGCGCGTACGACAACACGTTCATTTTCTTCGCCTCCGACAACGGCCCGTCAGGCGAGAAGGTCGATATGTTCTACCCGGACGGGCCGAACAACGACAACAGCTATGAAAATCTCGGCCGTCGCCGCTCCAACATAGCTCTCGGCACCCGCTGGGCGGAAGTGAGCGCGACGCCTTTCCGGTTGTTCAAGGGATACCCGTCGGAGGGCGGCGTGAGCGTACCCGCTATCGTACGGATGCCGAAACAATCGAGCGCTCAGGCGACGGCGACACAACTGACAACCGTCCTCGATCTCGCTCCGACCTTCCTCCAGTTGGCCGGGCTGCCGAACCCGGGCGACCGCTATCGCGGCGAATCCGTCAATCCGATGACGGGCACGTCGTTGCTTCCGCTTCTCACCGGAAAGACGCAGCGCCATCTCCCCAACGGCAGTCTGCTCGGCGCCGAGTTCGGCGGGAACCGCTATGTTCGCGACGACCGATGGAAGTTGCTGTCGGTGCACATGAAGCGTGGTCCGCAGCCGGTCGCAGAACCGCCCGACTGGAAGCTATACGACATGACCCGTGACCGTGGCGAGACGACGGACCTCTCAGTCGATCACCCCGACATTGTGGCGCGTCTGAAGCAGGGCTGGGTGGACTACGCCAAACGTGTCGGTGTGGTGCTGGCACCGGGCGCGACCGAATGAGTAAGGGGACGCGTCACGATCACCTCGCATGGGCGCTCGCGATTATCTTGCTGGGCGTATCGATCGGGTGGATGGCGTCGTCGCGACACGCGTCGGCGCTGGTTCAGCGAAGCCAGTCGAACATTCCGCCCGCGCCTCTGACGTTGCCGCTCGTTGGCGACGGCAAGCGCGGTCCCGAGAAGATGGCGTGGATTCCGGGGCAGACGTTCCTCATGGGCACCGACAGCCGTCTTGCGCAGCACAACGAACGCCCTGCATTTGATGTGACGACGAGTGGATTCTGGATGGATGTTCACGACGTCACGAACGCAGAGTTCGCGCGATTTGTCGACGCTACGGGCTACGTCACCACAGCCGAGCGCCCACCGCGCTGGGAAGACTTGCGTGTGCAGCTGCCACCGGGAACGCCTGCGCCCCGGCCGGAAGCTCTCGTGCCCGGTGCGATGGTCTTCGTCGGCACCGAAGCGATGGTGTCACTGCGGGACTATTCGGCGTGGTGGCGATTCGTGCCCGGGGCGAACTGGCGTCATCCGCAAGGGCCGGGCAGCGATCTGACGGGCAAAGAAAATCACCCGGTGGTGCAGGTGTCGTATGACGACGCCTTGGCCTATGCGACATGGGTCGGCAAGCGCTTGCCGACCGAAGCGCAATGGGAGGTGGCGGCACGCGGTGGACTGACACAAGCGGACTACGCATGGGGAGATACGAAACGTCCCGACGGCAAATCCATGGCGAACGTGTGGGACGACAACGCGCGTCCGTTCCCCGTCGTCGACTCGTCGAAGATTCAGATCGGAACGACTCCCGTAGGACAGTTCTCGCCGAACGGCTACGGCCTCTACGACATGGCGGGCAACGTCTGGCAGTGGGTGGCCGATTGGTACCGCGCTGACGAATTCGCGACGCAGGCCAAACGTCGCGGCCGAACCGTCGATCCGTCTGGCCCGACGTCAAGCTTCGATCCCGACGACGGCGCGACACCGGTCGATGCGCCGAAGCGCGTCACGCGCGGTGGCTCGTTCCTGTGCAGCGACACCTATTGCAGCGGTTACCGCACCAGCGCGAGACGCGGCACGGACCCCGCGAATCCGATGTCGCACATTGGCTTCCGGCTGGTCATGACGTCTGCCGATTGGGCGGGTAAAGCCGGACGCAAGGGACCAGACGTCGATTAAACTGCTCGACTTCCGTAGCAGTCCAACCTGACGCACACGAAAGTCCCTGCATGCCTCTGACAACTTTGACACGCGGCTCCCACGGCGGACTGCGAGTTAGCCCCCGATGGCCCGCGCGCTACGTTCGTGTGGATGAGGCTGTTCTGAAAGCCCTTCAGGATATTCAGACGCAACTGCCCGAAGAAATCACGCTGATCCTCACTAGAGGATATGAGGCCCACGCGTCCCAACTCGGCTTCGCGAGGAGGCAGTTCCGCAAGTTCGGCATTGGCGTGTTCCGTCGGCTGTACCCAAATCGCCAACACGAGATCACCGACATTTTCGGCAGCAACGGCCACGACGTCGATGGCACACATGTCGACGTCTCGTTCTGCGTAAACGGACGCCGCATCCGCATGCTGCCGCTTGGCGTCTTCACCCCTTCAAGCTGGCAGCAGCGCCGGGTCCGGCGGCACGCATCATCCCTGAGCTGCATCCTCACTTTGCTAAAGCAATACGGATTTCAGATCCACCGCAATGCAACGGAGAGCTTGCAGATTCATTGCGACTTCCGATGGATGATGACGTCTGTCGATTGGCCCTAAACCGCCAACGCCGCTCCATCGCTGCGAGGGTCATGTGCGCCGGTTGCCACGCCGTCCTCCGCAATCGCGATGACGCCTGCCTGTCCGGCTAGCGGGCTGTGGGCAGGTAAGGGCACCACCGAATGTCCGCGCTCGCTGAGGCTGTCGAATACCGCTTGCCCGGCATCGCGCTCGAGCTTGAGATTGTCCCGGCTGTCGGAGAACGTGCGGCCAAGCAGAAAGCGCGGATGGGATAGTGCTTCTTGCGGGGACATCCCGAAGTCGATCAGTCGGGTCAGCAATGCACTCAGCGTTTGCGGTTGTCCGTCGGCCCCCTGAGTGCCGTACAACAACCGTGCGCGCCCGCCCTTTAGATACATGCCCGGATTGAGCGTGTGGAACGGCCGCTTGCCCGGCATGAGTGCGTTCGGATGCGCGCTTGCGGCGGGACGAAACGCCGCGCCCCGGTTGTGCCAAAGCACGCCGGTATCGCCCGCCATGACACCGCTTCCCCAGTCGAAATAGATCGTTTGCAGAACGCTCACGGCCCGTCCTGCCGCGTCGGTCGCGGCGAAATACACCGTATCGCCCTCACGAAACCGATGGGGCCATTCGAGCGCCGTACGATCTTCGATTCTCGAGGCGGCGGCCCGAAGTTGGTCGTCCGACAGCATCGCCGCGAGGGGAACGTCGACGAACTCCGGATCCGCGACGTATCGGTCGCGATCAAGGAACGCCTGCTTCACGGCTTCGACTAGCCGGTGGTAATACGTCGCGCTGCCATGCTCGCAGTCTTTCAGTCCGACGCGCTCGAGAATGCCCATGATCTGGAGCGTCGTGACGCCCTGTGTGGGCGGCGGCATCGTCGCGAGCACGCCGTCTGCATACGGCATCGTCAGCGCAGGCGACACATGCACACGTGTGGCGGCAAGATCCTCGCGCGTGAGTGGAGCGCCTGCCGCCTGCAAGCCGTGCGCCATGCGGGTTGCCAGCTCGCCCTCATAGAATTCGCGCGGTCCGCCATCTGCCAGCTGACGCAGTGTCGCCGCCAATGCCGGTTGACGAAATGTCTCGCCTGCCGCCGGGGCGCGACCGCCGGACAGAAATGCTTGTGCGAAGCCGCGCCACGTTGACGCATCGTGCATCTCGTCGGCGCGATACGTGTACCAGAAATCCTGAGAACGACTCGTCGGGAATCCCGCGTCGGCAGCCGCGATCGCCGGTGCGAGCAACGATGCCCACGACAATCGACCGCCCCACGTGTCGCGGCTGATGCGGAACGCCGCTTCCCATGCCGCCACCGTCGCCGCCGAGGTCAATGCGGCGCTTGGCCCGCGCAAGGGAATGGCCTCGCCGCCGAGCCATCGTGACGGCAGATCCCGCGCCGCCTGTCCGATGCCGGAGATGGCAAGTGGCGCTGTGCCGCCCTCGGACGTCCCGTCGGCGACAAGCCAGAAACCGTCTCCGCCGAGGCCGGTGAAATGAGGCATCGTCACGCACAGCATCGCGGCAATGGCGATGCCCGCTTCGATGGCGTTGCCGCCCTGTTGCAACACGTCGCGGCCCGCAGCACTCGCCAGCGTGTGCGGGCTGGTCACCAGTCCACGACACCCACTCGCGGCGCGGGGCGACTCGCAAACCGTCATGTCACGCATCATGCTGCCGCCCCTGCGTCATGCTCACCCCCGAGATACGCCGCGGCCAGCCGTGCGTCGCCTGCCAGTTCGCTCGCCGCTGCGCTGACCGTCACACGTCCCTCTTCAAGAACATAGCCACGGTCGGCAATCGACAGCGCCATGGCGGCCATCTGGTCGACGAGCAGCATCGAGAGCGATTCGCGACGCAGCGCATCGAGCGACGCAAACAACGACGCAATCACCTTAGGGGCCAGACCGAGCGAAGGCTCGTCGAGCAACAACACGCGCGGCGACGACATTAGCGCTCGCGCAATCGCCAGCATTTGCTGCTCGCCGCCGGAGAGCAAGCCCGCGCGTTGATGCTGGCGCTCTTGCAGTCGCGGGTAGCGTGCAAACATCTGTGCGATGCGTGCATCGAGCGTCGCTTTGGGCAGACGTCCGCACGGGAAAGCGCCGAGACGCAGGTTGTCGAGGACCGACAACTCCGGGAACACCTGCCGCCCCTCCGGCACGAGCACCACGCCGAGCGCCGCGATCTGCGCGGCGTCCAGACGTGACAGATCGCGTCCATTGAAGGTGATGCCGCCCTTGACCGGACGGTGCAGTCCCGCGAGTGCGCGCATGAGCGTCGACTTGCCCGCGCCGTTGGCACCGAGCAGGGCGACGAGTTCTCCTTCGCGCACCTGAATCGACACGTCGTGCAATACCGGCGCTGCGCCGTAATCCGCCGTCAATTTGCCGACCCCGAGGATTTCCGGGGTCACTGCCTTTTCGCGCGCTGTCGGGGCCGTCGTCGCGCCGGTCGCGTCGGGGACCGAAGCCCCCAGATACGCCTCACGCACCCGCTCGTCACGGCGAATCGCGGCGGGGGAGCCTTGCGCAAGGAAGCGCCCCGCATCAATCACGACGATGCCGTCCGATACGCCCATCACCAGCGACATATCGTGCTCGACGAGTCCCACGGTGACGCCGCTGTCGGCAATGCGACGCAACAGCTTGCCCAACTGCGCCTTGTCCTGCGTCGAGAGCCCGGCCGCAGGTTCATCGAGCAGCAGCACCGACGGGCGCGTTGCCAATGCTCGCGCGATTTCGACCAGACGCCGGTCGACGTGCGCGAGATCCGCCGCCATCAGCTCGACGTCGCCCAGATAGCCACACGCACGCAGCAATGCCAGGGCCTCCCGGCGCGGTGTCTCGCCTCGCATCCGGGCGCCGCCGAGCAGTGCACCGAGACGTCCGGCACTGCGTGCCAGCGTGACGTTATCGAGCACGCTCATGCCACCGAACAATTGCGAGGTCTGATACGTGCGCGCCACGCCGCGACGCGCGCTGTCGCAAGCACCGCGTGCCGCCAGTGCGTGAGCGCCGAGCGCACGCGTGCCGGACAGCGGCCGGTAAAAGCCCGAGAGCATATTGAGGACGGTCGACTTGCCCGCGCCGTTGGGCCCGATCAGGCTCGTCACCCGACCCGCAGGCAACGTGAACGAAAGATCGGCGACGGCCTTGACGCCCCCGAAGGTCATCGTCAGTCCCTGCGCCGTCAGTTCCTTTCGTTGCGATGCCTCAAGCACCGGCAGGGCGAGCATCGACGTTGCCGCGAGGTCCGTGCCGTCCGGCACAACACGTCTGCGCGACATCCACCATTGCCCGAGCACCCCGATGACGCCATTGGGTGCGCCCCACAGCACGACCAGCAGCAACACGCCGAAGCAAAGCAGGCGCATGTTCTCCAGACTCGCCAGAAACTCCGGTAACAAGCCCACGATCGCGGCCCCGACGAGCGGTCCCGCAATCGTGCCCGCCCCGCCGATCATCACGACAAGTACGAAGAGAATCGATTGCAGGAAGGAAAACATGCCCGGTGTCACCATGCCTTGCAACGGCGCAAAGAGTCCGCCCGCAAGTCCCGCGAGCGCGGCGGAAAACGCAAAGGCCACCGCCTTCACAACCAGCGGGTCGACACCGATCGATGCGGCCGCCGTCTCGCTGTCGCGCACCGCGCGCATGGCAGCGCCCCAGGTGCCACGTGAAATGCGAACGTAGACGACGAGTGCGACCGCCAGCACCGCCAGCGCGGCCACGGCCACCACTCGTTCGCTGCCCGCTATGCCGAATGCGCCCGGCGGCATCACGCCCATCAGTCCGTTCTGGCCGCCGGTCAACGTGCGCCACTCCACCGCGCCATGCTCGACGATGAACCCGAACGCAATCGTCACCATCGCGAGTCCGGGCCCGCGCACGCGCAGCGCCGGTAACGCCAGCAGCGCGCCGGTGAATGCCGCGATGACGCCACCTGCCAGCCACGCGGGCCAGAATGGCCAGCCTGCCTGTGTGGTCAGAATCGCCACGGCGTAGGCGCCAATCGCATAGAAGCCGACATGGCCGAACGACACCTGCCCGGTCAAACCCAGCAGAAGGTTCAGGCCCACACCGCAGATAGCCAGTAACGCCACGCCCGCGATCACCACCACGAAATAGCCGTTCACCACACACGCCGCACCGGCCATCGACAGAAGCGCGACAGCGATTGCGCCACCCAATGCCAGATCGTTGCGCGAACGCGGGGGTGTCGCCGTTGCGCGGGCGCTGTCGGTCTTCGACGCGATTTTCAACACGGAATCGCTCATACCTTACGTACCTCCGCACGACCGAACATGCCGTCCGGACGCATTGCCAGCAACACGATAACCAGACCGAACGTGATGATTTGTGTGTAGCCGGATCCGAGCGTCGCCGTGATCATCGCCTCGGCAAGGCCGAACAGCAGACCGGCAATCATTACGCCCCACGCGCTGGACAATCCACCCAGAATCGCGACCGCAAAAGCCTTGAGGCCGAAGACCGTGCCCATGTCCGCCTGCACGTTGAACAGCGGCGCGATGAGTACGCCCGCAATCCCGGCGAGCAGCGTCGAGACAGCGAAGGCCCCGGCGATGGTGCGACGGATCGGAATCCCCATGAGGCGCGCCGCATCCCGGTTCTGCACAACGGCCAGCATGGCGATACCCCAGCGCGAGCGTCGCAAGATGTAATGCAGTACGCCTGCGAGCGCGAGACCGACGACGGGGATCAGCAGTTGCAACGGATACACGCCGAGCCCGGCGTCACCGATCTGCAACGCGCTTTGTGCGAGCGGCGAGGGCAGGCTGCGCGGCTCCGTGCCGAACGTCAGCATGACGAGGTTATCGAGCACGATGCCGAGCGCCACCGTCGCCATGAGCCACGCGCTCGAACCGCGCCGCACGAACGGCTGCACCGCAAGCCGCTCGACCACCAGACCGTAGACGGCGCACAGCGCGAGCGCGATGGCGACGGCGAGCGGCATCGGCCAGCCGAGCGTTTGCGAGAACGTGTACGCCAGTACGGCGCCCAGCATCATCGAGCTGCCCTGCGCGAAATTGACCGTCGCGCTGACGGCGAAAGTCAGATGAAAGCCTAGCGCCATGAGGCCGTACATACTGCCGAGCCCCAGGCCGGCGACGAGCGCCGAGATCCATTGCATGAGATGTCCTCCGGGACGCTGCCTCGGCAGCGCCCGTTCGTTGACGCCGTCGTGTCACCGACAACGCGCGCATTACGTAAGCATTAGGCAAGCATTACTTCGCCGCGACCTTCGCCCCTGCGGCGGCCACCGGCACGATGCGGTTGTCGATGAATTGCGCCCACACGTAGTCTTGTGCCGAGAGCGCGTCGTGCTGCTGCTCGCTGAACGGCTTCACGTAGGTCTTGATGAGGCCCTCGTAGCGGTCGATCTTGTAGAAGCCTGTGCGGATCGCATCCCCGTTGGTCGAGCCGGCGCGGTCGATGGCGAGCGCCGTGAGACGCATCGCGTCGTAGGCATTGGCAACGCCCACCGCAGGCGTGATGTCGTCCGGCCCCTTGATGTCGGGGTACTTCGCCTTGAGCGCAGCTATCACCCGCGCGCTCACCGGCGACGTCGCACCGAAGAAGCTGTACGTCTGCACGAAGTGCACGGTTTTGGCGTTGGGACCCGCGAGTTCGGTGAAGCGTCCGCCTGCCGGACCCCAGTGAGAGACGATAGGCACCTTCCACCCCATACGGTCGAGCGACTTCACGACTTGCGCCGACGGTCCGACGTTGCCGACCATGAGCAGTGTGTCCGCCCCGGCAGCCTTCAGGCGTCCCAATTGCGGTGTGACGTCCACGTCGTTGGCTTCGAACTTTTCGACCGCCGCAGGCTTCATGCCTTTTGCCGAGAGCGCTGCGACGATGCCTTTTTCGTTCGATTCACCCCACGGGTTGTTCACGAGAATGAGGCCGAGCTTCTTCGCACCGAAGGTCTGCTGAGCGTAGTTCACCATCGCGCCGTCGACGATCTCGTCAACCGCCGAGACGCGGAACACGTAGTTCGGATTCGCACCGTTGTGGGTAATCGGCGTGCCAGCCGCCCACGGTCCCATGAACGGCACCTTTTCCTGATTGGCGATCGGGACGATGGCCATCGAGACCGGTGTATCCAGCCCGCCGAAGAGCACGGCCACCTTGTCCTTATAAATGAGTTCGCGCGCGGCGAGCACGCCCTTGGCCGGGTTGCCCTCGTCGTCGCGACGCACCAGTTCGAGCTTGCGGCCGCCGAGCACGCCGCCGCTCGCGTTGATCTCGTCGATGGCGATGGTCATGCCGCGGGTCAACGCGTCACCCGCTCGCGCCGACTGGCCGGAGAGCGCAGTGATGAGACCGATCTTGATCGTTTCCGCTGCGTAACCCGAAACGCTGGCAAACGTCATACCCGCTGCCGCCAGGGCGAGCGCGCCGGTGCGAAGCCAACGGCGGCGGGTAGGGGCGGCGAGCGGTGCCGGGTCGCCGGTGAGGGTGGAGCAGGGGGTGTGGCGACGTGCAGAGGCAGACATGAGCAATCTCCGTAAGAACACATAAGGCATATCTGAAGCGATTCGAAGACGAGGAGCGCTCTGGCATCGGGCACCCCTCACTACGTTTTCGCCGTACGCAAGAGGCGTGCCACCACGTCGACATTTCATGGCAATCGCCTTGCACGATATGCGCGGCAATGTGTTGACGATCTGGCATTGAAATTGCGAACGATTCTGTGTGGTGTTCGTTGACGACGCGTTTTGCGCCAACTCGGAACGCGCGCGCACTGCGGCAGTGCGCGGATGTTTCAAGACGGCTCATGACGCGGATGCATGTCCGGCTGTGTAGTTGCCCGACGCCGGGCAAGCGATTCGAACAACGAACGATTCGACGATGAATGAACGGCCTCACTCGCTGAGCCTGCTGCGATGCCGTACCGTAATGACGACATACCGATGACTTCTGCTCTGACGCTTCCGGAACGCGACGTTCTGGCGAACGACGACATGCGCTTCGGCGCATTGCGTTCTCACGACCGCTTCGACTATCTGCCGATCACGGCGCGCGATACGTATCGATGGCCGAATGGCGCGCGCCTGGCCGTCTATCTGGGTTTCAATCTGGAGCACTTCGCTTTCGGGGAAGGGATGGGCGCGAATCTCGGCCCCGTTTCGCCGCAGCCGGACGTGCTCAATTTCAGCTGGCGCGAATACGGCAATCGGGTCGGGGCATGGCGTTGTCTGGACTTGTTCGACGATCTGTCGATGCCCGCAGGTGTCGTGCTCAACACATCGCTGCTCGATCATTGCCCGGCGCTCGTGCACGCCTGCGTCGCTCGTGGCGACGAGCTGATCGGACACGGCCACACGAATGCGCATCGTCAGAGCGACTTCGAGCCCGCGCACGAGCACGATCTGCTCATGCACTGCCGGTCGCGTCTGGCGCAGGCGACGGGGTGCGCTCCCACGGGATGGCTCTCGCCTTGGATCTCGGAGACGCATCACACGCCGGATCTGCTCGCCCGCACCGGCTACCGCTATACGCTGAACTGGTGCCACGACGACCGGCCGGTGCGCATGCGAACCGCCCATGGAGCGCTCTGGTCGGTGCCATACCCTCAGGAGGTCAACGACATTCCGATGATCGTTGGCCGTCAGATGGACGGTGTGGCGTTCGCCGACATGATTGCCGATAACTTCGACGAGATGTACGCGCAGGCCGAACACCCGACCCGCGCTCAGCCGCTGGTCATGGGGATCGCGTTGCATCCGTATCTCGTGGGGCAGCCCTACCGGTTGCGGCACTTGCGCCGCGTGCTCACACCGATCGTGCAAGCCGCGCAGCGCGGCGAGATTTGGCTCACGCGCCCGGGCGATATCGCCGCACACGTCGCCTCGGTCAGTCTCACGCGGCCCGATGCCGTGATGGGCTGAGGACATCATGACGCTCAAGCCCTACTGTCCCGATTGCCCGGACTGCACCGATTATTCGACGTCGACCCTATTGCCTTCAGCTGCTATGCCCGCCAACAAGCCTGCGCCGCGAGCGCGCCGTCATCCCGCCAGTGCTGCCCCAGACGCCACAGCGACCGGACTCGCCGGTTCCCGCCCGCTCTCGCTCCACTCGCTGCACTCCCCCCCGTCCGACGACACGCTTGAGCAGAGCGCCGAGACGCGCGTCGAGACGCACATCTACCGGACCATCGTCGACGGCGTGCTGGCGCACCGTCTGACACCCGGCACCAAGCTCCCCGAGCCCGAGCTTTGTCAGCTCTTCGACGTGGGCCGGGCGGTCGTACGCCGAGTGCTCGAACGTCTGGCGCATGACGGGATCGTCACGCTGCGTCCCAACAAGGGCGCCGTGATCGCCGAGCCGACGCCGGAAGAAACGCGCGAGATCTTCGAAGCGCGACGTGCGCTGGAGCGCGCGCTCGTCGAGCTGGCGGTGGCAAGGGTGACCGATGAGGATCTGGCCATGCTGCGTCGGCAACTCGATGCCGAGCATGCGGCCATGCACCGCTTCGATCAGCCGTCCTGGGCGCGGCTGGCGAGTGACTTCCACCTACGCGTGGCGGCGCTTGCAGGCAATGCCGTGCTCTTGCGCTATCTCGGTGAATTGATCTCGCGCTGCTCGCTCATCGTGGGGTTGTACGAGCCACCGGGCTACGCGCCGTGCGAGCACGACGAACACACCGCCATCGTGGCGTGCATCGAGCGACGGGACGCCGCAGGTGCCATCGACCGTATGCAATCGCATCTGGAGGAACTGGAGCGACGCATCGAGACGACCCGGATGCGTGGGCAGAAGAGTCTCGCCTCGCTGCTCGGCTTGCCGGAGACCGGCGCTGCGCAGCGCGACACCGCCACATCGTCTGCCCAATCCACCAAAGCCACCAAAGCCACCAAATCGACCAAATCCACCATTCGCCAGCGCACCTGAGGCCATCGCATGGAAATCGACTTCCGGGAAATTACGGCCTATCAACGCTACAAGTTGATGGCCAGCCTGATCGTGCCGCGTCCCATTGCACTCGTCACGACGGTCAACGAAGACGGCGTCGTCAATGCCGCGCCGTTTTCGATGTTCAACATGCTCGGCGAAGAGCCGCCGATCGTCATGCTCTCGATCAACCGGCGCGACGACGATTCGCTCAAGGACACGGCGGTGAATATTCTGCGCACGCGCGAATATGTCGTGCACCTGACGGACGAGGCGATGGCCGCACGCATGCATGCGTGCGGCGAGCGTCTGCCGCCGACGCAAAGCGAGCTCGTGCATGCAGGGCTCACCCCCGTGGCGAGTAGTCTCGTGGCCCCGCCGCGCATCGCCGAAGCCCCGGTCGCGTTCGAATGCACGCTGTGGGAGACGCTAGAGACACCGAGCCGCCACATCTTCATCGGACGCGTCGAACGCATGCACGCGCGCGACGAACTGATCGACACGCAGGCGTGGCGCGTGCGTCTGCAAAACTACTTCCCTGTCGGACGCTTCGGTGCGAGCTTTTACGTCGATACGCGCAATCGCTTCTCGCTGGAATGCCACGACGGTCAGCCGACGGCCACCACAGCGGTGGACGAGATGTGACGGCGTGGCGGCCATCGGCCAGGTCTACAGATCCAACCTTGCGACGGGCATAAGCGCCCGAATTGCCCTCTCTATGTCCGCGTAAACCCCGATACCCGCCCCTTGGGTGGAGGCATACCCTTCGACTTCTCATAAAACAGAACGTCATTCTGTCTGACAGAACTTGGCAGAATGACCTGCAATGCAATCCAAAGGAGGATTGAGATGTCGAGTTTGCCTGTCGGCGCGGCACACGCGTCGCCCGCCGCCCATGCAGGGCCGTCCGACGCGAGTCGGCAGATCAATGCGCGCATCGACCGTTTGCCCGCCACGCGCTCCGTCTGGATGCTGATCCTGCTGCTCGCGCTGGGCGGCTGGTTCGAGTTCTACGATCTCTTCTTCACCGCTTACGTGGGCCCCGGCCTCGTCAAGAGCGGGTTGTACTCGACGACGACGGCATCGTTCTTCGGTGTGTCGGGTCTCGGCGCGTTTGTGGCGGCGTCCTTCGCAGGGCTGTTCATCGGCACGTTCTTTCTGACGGGGCTCGCCGACCGTTACGGCCGTCGCACGATCTTCACTGTCTCCTTGCTCTGGTATTCCATCGCCACGCTCATCATGGCGTTTCAGACGACTGCGCCGATGATCAACCTGTGGCGTCTGATTGCCGGGATCGGCGTCGGCGTCGAGCTGGTGACCATCGATACGTACGTGAGCGAACTCGCGCCGAAGCATCTGCGCGGCCGTGCCTTCGCCTTCATGCACCTGATTCAGTACCTCGCGGTGCCCGCGGTGGCGTTGCTGTCGTGGTGGCTGGTGCCGCAACAAGTCTTCGGAATGGACGGCTGGCGCACGGTGGTCATCATCGGTTCGCTGGGCGCGCTGATCGTCTGGGCGATCCGTCGCCGCGTGCCGGAAAGCCCGCGCTGGCTCGCGCAGCAAGGCCGCGCCGCCGAGGCCGAAGCGATCCTCTCGGTGCTGGAAGCGCGTGTGCAACGCGAGTCCGGCCGTCCGTTGCCGCCGCCGGTGCTGAGCGTCGAACCTGCTGCGACCAAGGCGAAGTTCCGCGAAATCTGGCAAAAGCCGTATCGCCGTCGTGCCATCACGTTGCTGGTCTTCAACCTGTTTCAGGCTATCGGGTTCTACGGCTTCGCGTCGTGGGTGCCCACGCTGCTCGTGTCCAAGGGCATCACGATCACACACAGCCTGATGTACTCGTTCGTCATTGCGATCTCGAACCCGTTCGGTCCGCTCATCGGCATGGCGATTGCCGATCGTATCGAGAGAAAGACGCTGGTCGTGCTCTCGGCGCTGGGTATCGCGATCTTCGGTTCGCTGTTCGCGGTGCAGACGTCGCCCGGCATGCTGATGATTCTGGGCGTTGCGATCACGCTGTGCGGCACGCTGCTGTCGGTGGGCTATCACGCCTATCAGACGGAGCTGTTCCCGACGCGCATTCGTGCCCGGGCCGTCGGCTTCGTGTACTCGATGTCGCGCCTGTCGGCCATGTTCTCCGGCTTCATGATCGCCTTTGCTCTGCGCCATTTCGACGTGACCGGCGTGTTTGCGCTGATCACGTTTGCGATGGTCATGGTGATGGCGTCCATCGGCCTGTTCGGGCCGCGTACCAACCAGCGCACGCTGGACGAAATCTCGCATTGATTCGCACCGATCCGATGCATCTCGCTTCAACCGAAACACGCATTTTTGGGAGCCAACGATGGCATTGCCGCTAGCCGGGGTGAAAGTCCTCGATCTCTCCAACGTCCTCGCGGGACCGTTCTGCGCCTATCAACTGGCGCTGATGGGCGCTGACGTGACCAAGGTCGAAAACCCCGAAGGGGGCGATCTGGCCCGTCGACTCGGGGCCGACAAAGCGGCAGCTGCGCGTCAGATGGGCGCGTCCTTCGTGGCGGTGAACGCGGGCAAGCGCTCGCTTACGCTGAACCTGAAAGATCCGCGCGGCAAAGCCATCCTGAAGGCGTTGGTGGCATCGAGCGACGTGCTCGTCGAGAACTTCCGTCCGGGCGTGATGACGCGTCTCGGTCTGGATTTCGACGTGCTGCGCGAAATCAATCCACGTCTTGTCTACTGTGCGATCTCGGGCTTCGGTGCGGACGGCGAGTTGTCGTCGCGTCCTGCCTACGATCAGATCATTCAGGGTATTTCGGGCGTGATGAGCGTGACGGGAGATGCGCAGAGCGCACCGTTGCGCGTCGGCTATCCGGTGTCCGACACCGTCGGCGGTCTGACGGCCGCGTTCGCGATCTGCGCGGCGCTGCTCGATGCGCGCACGACAGGGCAGGGCCGCATGCTTGACGTCTCGATGCTCGAAGCCACGCTTGCGACGATGGGCTGGGTCGTCTCGAACTACTTGAATGCGGGTGTCGCACCGGTGCCGATGGGCAACGAGAACTTCACGGCTGCGCCGTCCGGCACCTTCCGCACCGGTGACGGCCTACTCAACATCGCGGCGAACGAAACGCGTCAGTTCGTGAGTTTGTGCGCATTGATCGGCCGCCCGGATATCGCAGACGATCCTCGCTTCGCGCAACGCGACACGCGCAAGCAGAATCGTCACGCGCTCAAAGCGGAAATCGAAGCGGCACTCGCGCTCGACAGCGCTGCGAACTGGGAGACGAAACTCGTCGCAAGCGGTGTGCCTGCCGGGCGCGTTCTTTCTGTGCCCGACGTCCTTGCGCATCCGCATCTCGCTTCGCGCGAATTCGTGCGCGAACTGGATGTGCCGGGCGAAGCGCAGCCGCAGCGCGTGACGCGCGCGGGCTTCCGTCTCTCCGGCGGCGATGCCGCGCCAGGCGCACCCGCACCATCGCTCGGCGCAGATACGCTGAACCTGCTGAGCGACCTGGGCTATGACACGGCCTCCATCGATCAACTGCGCGCCGACGGCGTGATCTGACCATGAATCCGACACTCGATGCTGCGGCGCTGTGCGCCGATTACTGGAGCACGTCGATCATCGATATCCACCCGGGATCGATCAACGTGCGTGGCTATCCGATTCAGGAACTGATCGGCAACGTGAGCTTTCCGCAGATGATCTGGCTGATGCTGCGCGGCGAGTTGCCCACCGATGCGCAGGCACGATTGCTGGAGGCGGCGCTCGTCGCTTCGGTGGATCACGGACCGCACGCACCGTCGATTGCGATCTCGCGGATCGCGACGAGCTGTGGCTTGCCGCTCAACGGCGCGATGGCCTCGGCCATCAATGCGCTGGACGACGTGCATGGCGGCGCGGGGCAGCAGGCCGTCGAGCTTTATCAGGACATCGCGCAGCGGCTGGCGGATTCGACCGCTGAAGTACCTGATCTATCGATTGCAGTGGCAGACGGCATCGCTGCGTTTAACGTTGCCCACGGGAAGTACCTGCCGGGTTTCGGTCATCGTTTCCATCCGGTCGATCCGCGCGCGACGCGATTGCTCGCCATCGTCGACGATGCCGTGGCGCAAGGCGTGATCGAAGGCCATTACGCAGCCATCGCACGTGGCATCGAAGCGCATCTTAAGGCGCGCAAGCAAAAGCCGGTGCCGATGAACATCGACGGCATCACCGCTGTGATCTATGCCGAGCTGGGGTTTGCGCCAGAGCTCGCGCGAGGCGTATTCGTATTGTCGCGCGCGGTGGGCATTCTGTCGCACGCGTGGGAGCAGCGCGGACGCGGCGAGCGCAACAAAGGTCCGTTGCCGCGTCAGTTGCCTTATCGCTACACCGGTCGCGCAGAACGCGAACTGCCCTGAGTATTGATACGGCAGCGACACGGCAGCGAACCGGCGGCGACCCGGCAGGGGCGGGTACGTCAATGAATCCCAAGCGCGCACCACATCTTTTTCCCAAGGGGGCGCGAGAAACGAAAGCATGATGTTCGTTTGCATAACGTCGACGTACTCCCCGTACCAGAATGAACTCCCCAATTTTGATGGAGAGCCATCATGGAAGTAAGTTCGACGGGTGTTAATTCCGGTGCTGCGACTCAGGCGCTGACTGGGAGTCAGGGGGCTGACGAGAAGGGCAAGAAGGCCCACGCGGTTGGCGAGGATCTGCAAACCGTGAGCCAGATCCTCACGCCGCAGGCGCTGAAGTCCACCGAGATCGTTCGCTCGTTTGAGGTTCCCGATAAGCTAAACGAGATCTTCGGCCCCCGGGCGCTAGCCGCCAGCTTTAACGCAGATACGAAGTTCCTTGCGCGATTTCAGGAGGCCATCGTTTCGAGCGACGACACGTTGGGCGTGTTTGTCGCAGACCTGATGGGGGCTGATTCCAAGCCCAGGCGTCAAAAGGTGGTCGACGCGCTGGTTCAGTCGTTCGAGTACGTCCCGGACGCCTCCCGGGTCGATGCGGTCAAAACGCTGCTCAATTACCGCGTTGACGAGAAAGGCATCAGTGTCGATGCCGACGGCGTAGGTGTTATCGCACTGCGTGGATTCAGCGATGAGATTTTCGAAACGATTCCGGAGACGGACAAGGCGCACGTGAAAGATCTCTTCGAGAAGCATGAGATCGAGCTTGATGCGTGACGAGACCTTGCGCGAGCGATTGATCGCGTGAGCGTATCACTCCTCTCGCCGCTTCCACGCCGCGCGCAGTGCCCGAGAGTCACCGCCGAGTCCGTCGGTGGCGCGCGCGGCGCACGAGAACAGATCCGTCAGATGCCGGTCGATGAAGGCCCGGTCGATGCGTGAGCTGGGACCGGCTAGCGTCAGCACGCCGCGCAGCGTCTGACGCACCCCGAACACCGGCATCGACACCCCCGCCGTATCGCGCTCGCGATCGCCCATCGATACGCTGTAACCCACCTCGCGAATGCGGTCGTAGACGTCGCCCGTCTCCCCGCCGAAGGCCAGCAACGCCAGTCCCCCCGAGCCGTGTTCGAGCGGCAGTACATCGCCCTCGCGTACGTGGAAGCGCACGGCGTGCGTCGAGTCGACACGATGCAGACACACACGCACGGCGTCGTCGCGCACATAGAACGACACGCTCTCGCCACTCACGTCCGCCAGTTCGCGCATCAGCGGCAACAAAATGTCGCCGAGGTTCAGGCTGCGCTGATACAGGGCGCCGAGCATGAACGTGGCCGGGCCGAGCTGATAGCGACCATCTTCAAGTCGCATGAGCATGCGGTGCTGGATGAGCGCACCCGCGAGACGCAGCAGCGTGCTCTTGTAGAGACCGGTGCGGGCAGCCAGTTCGGCCAGCGTGAGGGCGCTGTCGTCGGGTTTGAACGCGAACAGAATAGCGCAGGCGCGGTCGATGACGGCAACGCCGGAGCTGTCTTTCGGTTCAGGGGTAACGTCTGACATCGGGGCAGGCGAGGTGTCGCTGTAAGAGGTCGAAACGGTGAGTTTATGTCATGTGGACGCGGCTGTGCGTCCCTTGAGCAGCGGGCCGTCTGGGAAAGCTGTGCGCCGGATTTAGGGAACGGTAGCGGCGCGGCGTGCTCGAAGGGGTAATCTGCGAACTTCACCGCTCTTGATTCCCCGCGCTCGTCTGCTGCGTTTCCTCACGTTCTCCCGCCTGCCATGCTCACCGCCCTCGCCATCGACAACTACCGTTCTATCCAGTCGCTTGTGATGCCGCTCACCCGGCTTAACGTCATCAGCGGCGCGAATGGTAGCGGGAAGTCCAATCTTTACCGGGCACTGCGGCTGCTGGCGGGCACGGCAAGCGACGGCATCATCGGCCCCATCGCCCGCGAGGGCGGACTCGGCTCCGTGCTATGGGCGGGGCCGGAGACGATCAGCCCGCGCATGCGTCGCGGCGAGGTGCCGATTCAGGGCGGCCCGCGTCAGAAGCGGGGGCGCATGCGTCTTGGCTTCAGCAGCGACACCTTCGGCTACGCCATCTGCATGGGGATGGGCAGCGCTGGTGGCGTTTCCATGTTCAGTGCCGATCCGGAGTTCAAGCACGAGAGCATCTGGGCCGGTGAGTTTCTACGTCCGGCCACTATGCTCGTGGACCGACAGGGGAGTGTGGTGCGACGCAAGTCGGGGCGTGAGTGGGACATCCTCACAAGCAGTCTGCCTCGCTTTGAGAGTCTCTTTTCTCACATTGCCAACGACAACACCTGCCCTGAGGTGTTCACAGTACGTGAGCGCATTCGCAACTGGCGCTTCTACGATCACTTCCGCACCGACGCAGATGCCCCCGCGCGGTGGCCGCAGATCGGTACGCGCACGATGGCGCTGCATCACGACGGCCGGGATCTGGCCGCCGCGTGGCAGACGATTCGCGAGATCGGCGATCACGAAGCGCTGGCGCAAACGGTGGAAGATGCCTTTCCCGGCGCGAGCGTCACGATCGATGGCACGGGGCGTGGCGGACTCATGCTGGAGTTCAACCAGCACGGTTTGCTGCGACCATTGAGCGCCGCAGAACTGTCCGACGGGACGCTGCGATTCCTGCTGCTGACAGCCGCATTGCTCACGCCGCGTCCGCCTGAACTGATGGTGCTCAACGAACCTGAGGCGAGTCTTCACCCTGATCTCATGCCCGCGTTGGGACGTTTGATCCGTCGCGCATCGCAGCGCAGCCAGCTCTGGGTGGTTTCGCACTCGCAGCGTCTGGCGGCCGCGCTCGAAGAGGACCCCGAATGCAATTCGATCCAACTCGAGAAGTCCTTCTCGGCGACGACGATTCTCGGCCAGCACCCGCTCGAGCGTCCCGCATGGCGATGGGCGGATAACGGCAATTGACGTCTGCGAACGCAAGCATGTGGGCACGGCAGCGTCAGAACTGACAGCTCGCCGACGCTATCGCAAAGTCCGAAGACGAAGCGCTGTCAGGATGCGATCTCCTTTCCACGATGGAGGTCCTCGATGAATCTTGTGAACGCAGTAACGATTAGTTCCTTACCGACGGTGACGCGTGCGCTTCACCAGCATTTGTGCCCGCATCGCGAGCGCTTTCGCGTCGATCTCGGCACGGTTCGCCTCATGCGCGGAGGTGGGCTTCGCCCGTCGGTCATCCCCACCGCGGTGTTTGTCGAGCCGCGTGGCGCGAGGTATGTACCGCCGATCGCCTCGGCGATGCGGATGATCGACCCGGCAGCGCCGAAGCCCGCAGTGGATTACGTGTTTTTCCGAGAACCGTTGAAGGCGAACCCCGCGCTCGTCGAGAAGTGGGGTGTCGCCGCGAAGGAAGGGAGCGAGTCTGAAGCTTGGTCCGCGTTCGTCGGCCACATCAGCGAGCGGTTCTTCAAAGGTAGCCGCCGACAGCGCGTGATGGATGCGCTGATCCTGAGCCTTGACATCCTGCCGCCGGAACGACGGGCGGATGCGCTTGCATGTCTCCTGTCTGACGGCAGCGAAGGCGTCGCCGCCGTCGAAGAGTTCTGGGAGTACGTCGGGATGGAGCGCATTCCCGACGTCGACCGCGCGCGCGTGGCGGCATTGTTGCTTCGCTACGAAATCGGCAAGTAAGGTCTGCGACTACGGCGGGTGGCGTGATGGGCGTCGCTGTGTTTCGACGGCGCCCATCGCGCCGAGCCGCTGCCGCTGCGCTTACAACACCCCGAGCACGGCCTTCGGTTCCATGAAGGCTTCGAGTCCGAAGGTGCCGTACTCGCGTCCGATGCCCGATTGCTTGAATCCACCGAACGGCGCAGCAGGTTCGTGAGTGAGGGTGTTGACGAGCACGCGCCCCGCTTCGATTTGCGCTGCCACAGCGGCGGCGCGCTCAACATCCGTCGCGCAGACATACGCCTGCAAACCATAAGGTGTGTCGTTGGCAATGGCGATGGCCTGCGCTTCATCTCGGTAGGCGATGATCGAGAGCACCGGCCCGAAAATTTCCTCACGGGCAATCGTCATGTCGTTGCGCACGTCGCTGAAGACGGTCGGGCGTACGAACCATCCGGCGTCCAGCCCGGTCGGGCGACCCTCGCCACCGGCGACCAACCGTGCACCTTCCTCGATGCCGATGCGAATGTAGCGCTGCACGCGATCCCATTGTTTTCGACTGACCAGCGGGCCGATATGCGTCTTCGGGTCGCGGGGATCCCCTGCCGGGAAGTTCGCAATGGCAGCCGCGATGCCCGCTTCGAATTCGTGCAGTCGTGCTTGCGGCACGAGAATCCGCGTCCCGGCGACACATGCCTGACCACTGTTCATAAAGCCCGCATTGAGCGCGAGCGGGATGGCCTGCGTGAAGTTCGCGTCGTCGAGCACGATCATCGGCGATTTGCCGCCGAGTTCAAGCGTCACCCGCTTGAAGGTTTCCGACGCCGCGCGCAAGATCGACCGGCCCACCGCCGTCGATCCGGTGAACGATACCTTGGCGACGTCGGGGTGCGTGCTGATCTCCGCGCCAACCGTCTCCCCGCGTCCCGTCACGATATTGACGACGCCCGGCGGCAACTGCGCGTCGTGCAGCGCTTCGGTCACGATGCGCGTCTGAATCGCACTCATCTCGCTCGGTTTGATCACGGCCGTGCAACCGGCAGCGAGTGCTGCGGCCAGTTTCCCGCAGATGAAGCCCGCATCGCTATTCCAGGGCGTGATGAGTCCCGCCACACCGAGCGGCTGCATGACGACTTCCGCCGTGCCCGCACGGCGCACGAAGTCGTAGCTGTCCAGCGTCTTCGCAGCCTGCAGCAGGACATCGCTCGCATGACGTGCCATCCAGCGCGCCCACGCGACGGGGGCGCCGTACTCCTCGATGATGGCGTCGAGCAAATCGTCTTCGCGTGCGGACACGGCGGCGTGCATGCGCTGGAGCATCGAGATGCGTTCGGCTTTGGTGCTTCGGGAATGCGCCGGAAACGCGCGTTTGGCCGCCGCAATGGCACGGCGAGCGTCTTCGGCGTCTGCCAGCCGGACGCTGCCGATGACTTGCTCGGTCGCCGGATTGAACAGGTCGAATCGTTCGTCCCCGTGCGGAGTGACGAAAGCGCCGTCGATATAAATCTGATCGATGATCTTCATGATGAGTGGGGGGCAGGGTGAAATGCGGTCTCGATGACTCAAGATAGTCGTCCGGCATTGATATGACTAGACGTACAATCCGGGATGCCTTGTTGAGGAATTTAGGACAATGAAGACGTCGGGACTCACCGAACTGGAAGCCGTCATGGCGGTGGCGCGTCACCGGAGTTTCCGGGCCGCGGCAAACGATATGGGCGTGTCGACGTCTGCGTTAAGCCATGCCGTCGCGGCGCTCGAAACGCGCATCGGTGTGCGGCTCTTTAACCGGACGACGCGCAGTGTGTCGCTTTCCGAAGCGGGCGCGCAGTTTGTGAACAGCGTCGCGCCCGCGCTCTCGACCATTCAGACGGCGATCGACGAAGCCGGGAGCTTTCGCGATTCCCCCTCGGGCACGCTGCGCATCAATAGTTCGGCCGGCGCGGTGCACCGGGTCATGCCCGTGTTGATCGAGTTCTCGCGGCGCTACCCGGACGTCAAGCTGGACATCGTGACGGAAGGCCGTCTCATCGACATTGTTGTGGAAGGGTTCGACGCGGGTATTCGTCTGAGGGAGTCGGTGCCGCAGGACATGATCGCCGTGCCGTTCGGCGACAGACAGTGCTTCGCGGTGGTCGCCACGCCAGCGTATTTCTCCCGTCATAAACCGCCGCGTACGCCGGACGACTTACGCAAGCATCAGTGCATTCGCACGCGGATGCCGAGCGGCAAGATGTTCCACTGGGAGTTCGAGCGGCACGGCCAGATGGTGCGCGTCGACGTGGACGGGCCGATGACGTTGGACGACGGCGCGCTGATCCTGGAAGCCGTGCGTTCGGGCGTCGGTGTGGGATATCTGACAGAGTGGGACGTGCACAAAGATCTCGAAGCCGGTACGTTGGTGCGCGTGCTGCAAGCGTGGACACCGCCGTTCGACGGACTCGCGCTCTACTATCCCGGACGGCGCCACATTCCGGCGGCGTTGCGCGCGCTGATCGACGTGATTCGCGAGCAGGCGGAGGCGGCGCGTTCTTTCAAGTAGGGTGACATGGCGCTGCGCGAGCGCGCCGTCGACGGCGCAATGGATGTCGCAGTGGACGCCATCAGGTCTTACGCCTTCGGCGCTTCGGTCTTGTCCTCATCCTTCGCCGCTTGCGCCACCGGCCCCGGCAGTCCCGTGATCTTCGGCACGCATTCGCGATGGAACCACACGAGGTTCACCGGCTCGCCTGCGAGCAGACGCTTGACGGGCGGCACGACCTGTTCGCCGATCAGCATGCCGAGCAAACCGATGAGCGCCACCGCGGGCGGTGCCGGTGAGCGAACGCCCAGACCGCCGTAGATGATGCCGACGAGCACGCCCACAGCAAGCGAAACGAGATAGAGCTTCATGATTGACTCCGCGCGGCGCGCGTTCCGAGGTCGTACCACGCCACGGCGATAAAGCCGCCGACGAGTCCGAGGTGTTCGAAGAAACTATTGGCGAGCATCGTGCGGGCGTCCGGCGGGGCGGACCAGAAGCGATTGGCCAGAAACGTGGCGGCCAGCGTGAATGCCGCCAGCGCCAACGCACCCAACCATCGCCCCTTGCCCGTCAAAATCATCAGCGACGCACCGATTTCCAGCACGATGACCGCCACCGCCATTGGTGCCGCCGGTGACAGTCCGAAGTGCTGCATTTCGGCGATGGCGCCGGAGAAGTCCAACGCCTTGTCGATGCCGCCTTGCAGATAGGCGCTGCACAGCAGCAACAGTGCAAGCCAGTAAGCCCAGCCCGGCAGCAAAGACGTCTCGCGTGCCATTGACGAGGAGGGATCGGACGACGGCAGCATCGTGGCCATGACGGACCTCAACAGTGAGTAGCGGACAGTAGCGACATCAGAATGGACATCAGAATGGACATCAGAAGGCCCAGCACGAACAGCCGAGCGCACCCCAGAAGCCGCTCTCGTCCGACGCGGGCACGCTCGACGACCACGCCTTCGCGTGCGCATGACCGTGCACGCCGCATGACGTCGCACACGCGCAACTCACGCTCACGTTAAGCACATTAGGTTGTCGCGGCTGATACCCCACACCGTGTCGCGCGGGCGACCAGTCGGGCATCGCGGGCGGCAGTGCCGGTGCATAGCTACCGAAGTCGCCGTCGCCGTACACCACCTTGCCGCCCAGCACCGTGAGCACGGACGTGATGTCCTGAATCTCGTCTTCCGGCACGCTGAAGTAGTCCTCCGAGAGCACGGCCAGATCGGCGAGCTGCCCGACCTTGATCTGCCCTTTCTTGCCGACTTCGGACGAGAACCACGTGTTCGCTTCCGTCCACAGACGCAGCGCTTCGTCGCGGTCGAGCAGACTGCCCGGGGCCGCCATGCGCAGCCCGCCGACGGTCTTGCCCGTCACCAGCCAGTACAGCGACACCCACGGGTTGTACGACGCGACGCGCGTCGCATCCGTGCCCGCACCGACTTTCACGCCGCGCTCCAGCATGCGACGCACCGGCGGTGTCGCCTCGGCAGCCTTCGCACCGTAGCGCTCCACGAAGTACTCGCCCTGATAGGCCATGCGATGCTGTACGGCAATGCCGCCGCCGAGTGCCGCAATGCGGTCGATGTTGCGGTCGCTGATCGTCTCGGCGTGATCGAAGAACCAGTGCAGGCCGTCGAAGGGGATGTCCTTCGCGACCTTCTCATAGACGTCGAGTGCGCGCGAGATCGTCTCGTCGTACGTGGCGTGCAGACGCCAAGGCCAGCGGTTCTCTGCAAGCAATCGCACCACCGGTTCGAGATCGTCTTCCATCGACGGCGCCATTTCCGGCCGCTCGACACGGAAGTCCTCGAAGTCGGCTGCCGTGTACACGAGCATTTCGCCAGCGCCGTTGTGACGATAAAGATCGTCGCCTTGCCCCGGGCTGACTTGCTTGACCCACTGGCTGAAGTCGGCGAGTTCGGCCTTCGGCTTCTGCGTGAACAGGTTGTACGCGAGGCGCACCGTCAACTGTCCTTCGCGGTGCAGTTCTTCGATGATGCTGTAGTCCTCGGGGTAATTCTGGAAGCCACCGCCGGCGTCGATGACGCCCGTCACGCCAAGCCGGTTCACTTCGCGCATGAAGTGGCGCGTGGAGTTCTTTTGATACTCCGGTGGGAGCTTCGGCCCTTTGGCAAGCGTCGCGTAGAGAATGGTCGCGTTCGGCTTGGCGAGCAGCAGGCCGGTTGGGTTACCCGACGCATCGCGCACGATTTCGCCGCCCGGCGGATTCGGCGTGTCCTTCGTGTAGCCCACGGTGCGCAGCGCCGCAGCATTCAGGATCGCGCGGTCGTACAGATGCAGGATGAACACCGGCGTGTCGGGCGCGACGGCGTTGAGCTCGTCGATGGTCGGTAGTCGCTTCTCTGCGAACTGATGCTCAGTGAAGCCACCGACCACGCGCACCCACTGCGGCGCGGGCGTGCGGTCGACCTGCGCCTTGAGCATGCGCATGGCGTCCGCCAGCGAGCGCACGCCATCCCAGCGAAGCTCCATGTTGTAGTTCAGGCCGCCACGAATGATGTGCATGTGGCTGTCGATGAGCCCCGGAATCACACGTCGGCCCTTGAGGTCGATGACCTGCGTGGCGTTGTCGGCCAGACGCATGATGTCGTCGCGGGTGCCAACAGCGGTGAACGTGCCGCCGGTGAGCGCGACGGCGTCCGCCTGCGGGTTCGCACGGTCGAGCGTGGTGAACTTGCCATTGACCAGAATGAGGTCGGGATTTGACATGGGAGGCTCCGGTGGGGAAGTCGGCGGACGATTCTTGCCGTTCGTGGACGCGGAAAGTACGGCCCGGAAGGCCGCCGAAGCGCCACGAACGACGGTCCATGAGCGTATGCCGACTCCCGTCGCCTCACTATCGTCTTTTCGTATTAGCGCCCGAACCCCGCGCCGGGCGGTCCCCTGCCATCGACGGCCAACCGTCAAACCGCAAAAATGCCAGCACGTTCGTGCTTTTTTATGGTTTTGAACGTCACATGACTGACGTATACTCAGGCTCACTGAATCAATACATCGCCCCTGCATGAACGCGCTTCCGGACAGCGACATCGCGACCGTCTACGTCGTGGCCCACGACCCGGCGGAGAACGACACGCTTTGTGCACAATTGACCGACGTCGGCCTGCGGGCGCGCGGCTTTACGAGCGCGGCGGCGTTTCTTGCCAGCGAGCGCAGTGCCGGACCGGCGTGCGTTGTGCTGGATGCCGATCTGGGCGCGCCCGGCGGCGGCCTCTTGCTTCAGGGTGCCCTCGCCGATTTGCAGGATCCGATTCCCATCGTGCTCATCACCGACCGGGCCGATGTGACGACCAGCGTGCGCGGCATGAAAGCGGGTGCGGTCGATTACCTGAGCAAGCCGATGCCGGAGGGCGTGTTGCTAAGCGCCGTGGGCGCGGCGCTGGCGCTCGACCGGCAGCGTCTCGGACGTGAGCGGGCGAGCACCGACGTGATCGAGCGTGCACAGCGGCTCTCGCAACGGGAGCGCGAAGTCATGGCGCTCGTGGCGGCAGGACGCATGAACAAGCACATTGCCGACGAACTCGGCATCAGCGAAGTCACTGTCAAGATTCATCGCGGGAATGCGATGCGTAAGATGGAAGCGCGCTCGTTTGCCGATCTGGTCATCATGGCGCACAAACTCGGTATGACGTCGCCCGCGCTTTATCACGGCGGGATCGGACGGCACAGGCGAGAGCTGGCCTGACGCTTACCGACATCCACCGACATCCACCGACATCCACCGACAATGCGCCACCCACACCGGGTGGCGCATTTTTTGTTTAGCGACCGGGCGTCACGATGGGCGCAGACGGCGGCGGCGCGCCCGGGCGCTGCGGCGTGGCCGAGTTGCCGAAGCTGTTTCCCATGCGCTGAGACGTCGCGCTCCAGTTGAACTGTCCGCCGATCTGATTGCTCGGCTTGTTGGCGATAGCTTCCGACTCCAGTCCCGGCGCGCGGCCCGATCCCGGTGCCGAAGCTGGTTGCAACTGATTCGTCAGACAGTCGTAGGACGGCGAGCGCTGACCGTTCACCTCGACATCCACGCAGCCCGCCCGCGATGCCGGTGCCGTGCCGCCCACGCGCGGGGCGTCATCGGCCGCTGCGGCGAGCTGTGACACCGCGCTCAGCAGCACCGTTGTTGCGACTGTCACGGCGAGTTTGCCCGTTCGATTTCTCATCCGACCCCCAACGTCTGTGCCGCTGCGCTGCCTCGTCATCGCACGTCTCCCCGTCAAAATATTAGTCATCCGTCAGGACTCCGACCGAACAAGCATACGGTAGCCAGAGCGTTTTTCGAGAAAGATGAATTTCTCGTGACAAACGTTAGTTGCCCGTCGGCTCACCCGTCTAGGTATCCGTATTCGAGAGAAATGTCGACACGGATTGCGTGCGGCCGGGCGAAACCTGAGGCGTCAGGAAAGCGTCTTGGGTAAGCGCCAGGCCACCGGGGGCACTGCATCGGGCAGGGCCGCGTCGACCTAACAAGTCAGAGTCTTCTATATGCGTTTGATGAAAACGAACCGGCCGTGGCTGCGCTGGGCGGCAGTGTGCGCAGTCACGTTGGGGGGAACTGTTCATGGCGTCGCGATTGCTCAGCAAACCGAAGCAGCACAACCGGACCCATCGCCTGCGGTAGTGCCGCAGGCAGGCGCACCTGCGGCCGACGGCGCGAAAGAGAAATCCGCCGACGCGCAAAAGCGAGTGAACATCAACGAGTACATCGTGCGCGGTAACACCGTGCTCGACATCCGCACTATCGAGAAGGCTGTCACGCCTTATCTGGGGCCTGACCGCACGCTCGCCGATATCGAAGCCGCACGCGACGCGTTACTCGCTGCCTATCAGGCCAAGGGCTATCAGTCGGTGTACGTCGACCTGCCCGAACAGCAGGTCACGGGCGGCATCGTTTATCTGAAGGTGAGCGAGACCAAGCTGGGACGCCTGCGTGTGGTCGGCTCGGAATATCACTCGCCGCGCGAAGTACGCGAGCGCGTGCCGTCGCTGGCCGAGGGCAAGGTGCCTGACTTCAACGCCGCGCAGGCGGAACTCACGGCGCTGAACCGTACCGGCGAGCAGCAGGTCGTGCCGCTGGTCAAGCAGGGGGCAGTGCCCGGCACGATGGACGTCGACCTTAAGGTCGAAGACACCAACCCGTGGCGCGCCAGCTTCAGCCTGAACAACGACCGCAGCGCTGACACGAAGCCGCTGCGCATGCTCGCCTCGCTCGGTTACGACAACCTGTGGCAACTGGGCCATCGCGTCTCGATGAGTTTCTTCGGCGCGCCGCAGGACTTCAAGCAGAGCAAGGTGTGGTCGGGCTCGTACGTCGCGCCGCTGGGCTCGTCGCCCTGGTCGCTCGAACTCAATGGCTATCAGTCGGACAGCAACGTCGCCACGACCGGTGGCACCACCGTGCTCGGAAAGGGCCATGCAATCGGCCTGAAGACCACGTACACGGTGCCGGACACGGGCAGTTGGTATCACGCCTTTAGCCTCGGCGTCGACTTCAAGGACAACACGGAAACCACGCGCTTCGGTACGGCTGGCGACGTGGTGCCGCTCAAGTATGCCCCGATCACCCTCAGCTACAGCGGCTTTTATCAGAACGAGAGCTTTCAAGCCGGTCTGAACACGTCGATCACGACGGGTATGTCGAGCTTCCTCGGTTACGGCAGCAGCCCGGCGCAGTTCGACGCGAAGCGCTATAAGGCGTCGCCGAGCTTCACGGTGCTGCGCGCCGATGCGAACGGCACATACACGATTGGCGGCGGATGGCAGTTGGCCGCGCGCGTGGCCACGCAGATGACCGACTCGCCGCTGGTCTCGAACGAACAGATCGCCGGTGGCGGCATGAACTCGGTGCGCGGTTATCTCTCGGCGGAAGCCACGGGCGATTACGGCGTGGTCGGCTCCATCGAATGGCGTACGCCGCCGATCCCGTTGCTCGCCCCGGTCGTCTCGAACTGGCGCGCATATGCGTTCTTCGACGGTGCACGTCTGGGCTTGCGCGATGCGCTGCCGGAGCAGACCTCGACGTATTCGCTTGCGTCGCTCGGTGTGGGCACTTCGCTGCGCCTCACGTCGCACGTGACGGGCCGCTTCGATGCCGCGTGGCCGCTGACGAACGGCCCGCGTACCGAACGCTATCAACCGCGCTTCAACTTCAGCGTGACGGCGACTTACTGATCGACGTACTCAACCAAACAACATTTACGACCTGATGCCTGGTGCGCTCACTCGATGCGTCAGGCGGTATACACGGAGAACTACAGCCATGCGACGCATTCTTCCATTCCTGCTTGCGCTGATCGGCACGCTGATGCCGGTGCTCGCGCACGCCTGGTGGCAACCGGATTGGGCGTACCGCAAGCCGATCACCATCGACGCCGGTCCGCAGGGCGGCAACATCACGGGCGACGCGGGCCGTGTGCCGATGCTGCTGCGCCTGCACACCGGCAACTTCAGCTTCGAAGGCGTGAACGAGACCGGCGCGGACCTGCGCTTCGTCGCCGGTGACGACAAGACCGTGCTGAATCACCAGATCGAGCAATTCGATCCGGTGCTGGGCATCGCGCTCGTGTGGGTGGACGTGCCCGCCGTGACCGCTGCCAACAAGCAGCAGATCTGGATGTACTACGGCAACCGCAAGGCGCCCGCAGCCGGTAACGGTCAGCGCGTGTTCGATCCGGATTACACGGCGGTCTATCACTTCGGCGAGCCGAATGTGCCCGCTCGCGACACGACCGCTTACGGCAACAACAGTCAGAACCCGGTCGTCACGCTCGATGGCGCGATCATCGGCCGTGGTATTCAAGCTGGCGCTTCGCCGCTCGTGCTGCCTGCCTCGCCGTCGCTGACTATTGCTGCTGGTAGCAACTTCACGTTCTCGGCATGGGTGCGTCCGGAAAAGCTCGGCGCGAACGAAGGGATTTACACGCGTCGCGATGGCGGCAGCGATCTGCTCGTGGGTGTCGATCAGGGCGTGCCGTTCGTGCAGGTCGGCGCTCAGCGCAGCCAGCCAGGCCAGCCGATTCAGGCCGGTCAGTGGTCGCACCTCGCGGTGACGAGCGACGGCAAGACGGTCACGCTGTACGTCGCAGGTCACGCGGCCGGTTCGGTCGCCGCAGCACTCCCGGCACTGAATTCGCCGACGATCATCGGTGGCGACGCCGATGGTGCAGCCGCTGGCCTGGCCCGCTTCTCGGGCGCGGTGGACGAAGTGCGCCTGTCGAAGGTCGCGCGTCCTGCCGCACTTATCCAGACGGACGCCGTCTCGCAAGGTGCCGAATCGCGTCTGATCGCCTTCGGTCCGGACGAACAGCAAGCGGGCAAGAGCCATTTCGCGTTCATCCTCGCGGCCATGCCGGTCGACGCCTGGGTGGTCGTGGTCGTACTCGGCCTGATGGCGCTGGTGTCGTGGGTCATCATGATCACGAAGAGCCGCAGCTACAGCGCCAAGACGCGCGCTAACACCGTGTTCATGGAGCACTTTCGCCAGGCGTCGGGCGCGCCGCTCGATCAGATCGCGCGTACCAACCGCGTGCCTGACGACGTGCGCGAGCAATCGCCGCTGTGGCGCCTGTACGAAGTCGCGCTCGACGAACTGCACCGCCGCCACGAACTCGGCTACGACACGAGCGCTGTCTCCGACGCGACCATCAGCGCCATTCGCGCGTCGATGGACGGCGTGATGGTGCGTGAGGTCGAAACGATGAGCAAGCGCATGAACTGGCTCTCGACGTCGATCGAAGGCGCACCGTACGTGGGTCTGTTCGGCACCGTGATCGGGATCATGCTGGTGTTCGTCGTGGCAGCGATGGCGGGCGCAGTCGACATCAACTCGGTGGCACCGGGTATGGCCGCAGCACTGCTGTGTACGGCCGCCGGTCTCGGCGTCGCTATCCCCGCACTGTTTGGCTACAACTGGCTGGTCTCGCGCTCGGACGCTCTGGCGGCCGACATGGCGGTGTTCGTCGACGAGTTCACGACGCGCCTCGCGGAAGAGCAGGGCGAAGGCCGCCGTCAGCCCGTGCTGCAGCGCGCGTGACGGGGACGAATCATGGCTAACGCAACGCGATTCGCTGCGAAGAAGCGCGCGGGTGGCATCAACATCACGCCGTTCGTCGACGTGCTGCTGGTGGTGCTGGTGATCTTCATTCTCACGAGTAACGCCAGCATTCCCGGCATCAAGGTCGATCTGCCGAAGGCGAGTTCTTCGGTGGCGCTGGAGAAGCCGAAGACCAAGGCCATCACGGTCGACAACTCGGGGCAGGTGTTTCTCGACGCCTATCCCGTGACGCTCAACGAGCTTGAGGATCGCTTGCGCACGGAAAAGGCAGTCACGCCCGACTTCCCGGTGATCGTGCGCGGCGACGCGCAGGTGCAGTACGCCAAGGTCGTGGAAGTGCTCGACCTGTTGCGTCGCATCGATCTCAATCAGGTCGGCCTCGTGACCGGCAAGCCGCAGTAAGGAGCGCAGCGTGAAACCTCGCGATTTCGCGTCTCGCTCCCCGCGCGCCCCGCGCGCCCCGCGCTCCCCGGTTACGTCGACGACTTCCAGCCCGGCGCTCGCACTCCTGCGTCGTCGTGGCGGGCTGATCGTCGGTGCCGTCGTGGTCATCGGTCTGGCGGCGCTCTTCTGGCACCTGCTCACCGACAAGGCCAGCATGCGCCGCGAGGTCAACAGCCCGCCGATGCTCATGCTGCCTCCGCCGCCGCCCCCGCCGCCGCCTCAGGAGAAGCCGCCTGAGCCGACGCCGGAGAAGGTCAAACCGGAGGTCGTCGAGCCCAAGCCCGCCGATCCGGTCGAGCCACCCAAGGACGACACGCCGCCCAGCCCGACCAAAGATCTTGGCGACGCCGTGACGATCAATGGCGACGCGCAGGCCGGTACCGATGCCTTCGGCATTGGCGCAGGCAGTGGCGGCGGCATGACCGGCGGTGGCGGTGGTCTGGGCAGCCGCTCTTACAGCGCCTGGCTCGCCAGTTCGTTGCAACAGGCGTTCGGTCGAGATCAGCGCACCCGCACGCTCGCGTTCGACGACGTTCGCATCGATCTCTGGCTCGACGCCGACGGCCGTGCGACGCGTGTGCAACTGGTGCGTGGCACGGGCAGTTCGACCATCGACGAAGCGGTGCTCGCCATGCTGCGCGACTTCCGTGCGGAAGAGAAGCCGCCCGCGTCGCTGCGCTATCCGCTGGCCATGAGCATTCGGGGACGCCGCCCATGACCGACATCACCTGTCACACCGTGCAAGCGGTCGACCGGGCTGAAGCAGACCATCCTTTTTACGCAAACGTCACACACAAAATGAAAGCACTGGAACGTATGACTGACGGGGGCGCGCGCCGAGGGGCACCCCGTCGCGCCGCCGGTACGGCGGGCGCTGTCGCACTGGCGCTCGCACTGCTGGGCACCGCCGGACTCGCGCAGGCGCAAGCCCAGGCCACACCGCAAGAGACCGCGATGGTCAAGCTCATTCGCGGCCTGATCAAGAGCGGCGCCATCGACCGCGCCACCGGCGAAGCGCTGCTCGCACAGGCTGAGACCGAAGCGTATGCGGCGTCGCAAGCGGCGCAGAAGCAAGCGGCTGCCGCCCCGGCAGGCGCTGCCGTGGCAGGGGCTGCGGGTGCAGGCTGGGCCGGTGCCGAGCCGGGCGACGTGCGCATCCCGTACATCTCCCAGACCACGCGCGACCAGATTCGCGACGAGGTGAAGAACGAAGTCATGGCGCAAGCCAAGACCGAAGGCTGGGCCGCCCCGAACGAAACGCCGGAGTGGACCAAGCGCATTCACATCGAAGGCGACTTCCGTCTGCGTAACGAATCGCGCTTCTACTCCAGCAGCAACACGAACACGCAGATCGACTGGGCTCAGATCAACAAGGGCAACGGCTTCGACGTCAACTCGAACACCAACCTCGCGCTCCCGCCGCTGCTCAACACCACGCAGAACCGGACCAACCAGTTCCGTGCGCGCGCACGCTTCGGCATCTTCGCCGACGTGTCGGAGCAGGTGAAGGCCGGTGTGCGTCTGGCAAGCAGCAACGACGACAGTCCGGTCTCGACCAACAGCACGTTGGGCGGCGGTCTGAACAAGAAGAGCGTCTGGCTCGACCAGATGTGGATGTCGTATCAGCCGTTCACGTGGATGAAGGTGACCGGCGGTCGCTTTGCGCCGCCGTACGTCACGAGCGACATGCTGTTCTCGAGCGACCTGAACATCGACGGTATCGCCGCACAGTTCAACAAGGCGCTGCCGACGAACCCGAACGTCGAACTGTTCGGTTCGCTGGGCTTCATCCCGCTGGAATACTCGGGCGACAACTCGCCGTCGAACAGCCAGAGCAAGATGTCGAGCCAGACGAAGTGGATGCTCGGCACGCAGTTCGGCGCGAACTGGAAGCTCGACTCGAAGAACAGCTTCCGCGGCGCGGTCGGCTACTTCGACTTCCGCAACATTACGGGGCAGCTGTCGTCGCCGTGTGCGCTGTACGCGGGGCAGACGAGCTGCGATTCGGACTGGTCGCGTCCGGCGTTCATGCAGAAGGGCAACACGCTCATGCTGCTGCGTAACATCGCGCTCAACCCGCTCGATCCGGCCAACACGGCGCAGCCGCAATACGTCGGTTACGCCTCGAAGTTCCAGTTGCTCGATCTGTCGGCGCGCTGGGATACGGTGCTCGCAGGCCGCTACCCGCTGCGCTTCGACGTGAACTACATCCGCAACCTGGCCTACAACGAGGGCGAGATGTGGGCGCGCTCGAACGGCGGCATCGTGAACAACTTCGCGGCGGGCACGGCCACGCGCGCGAACTTCAAGAGCGGCCCGAACGCTTACATGTTCCAGGCCACCTTCGGCAAGCCGGTCATGGCTGCGCGCGGCGACTGGAACGTGCTGTTCGGCTACAAGCGTATCGAGCCGGATGCCGTGCCCGATGCCTACAACGATTCGACGTTCCACGGCGGCGGTACGAACGCGAAGGGTTACTACCTGGGCGGCTCG
This sequence comes from Pandoraea commovens, assembly GCF_902459615.1. Lineage (GTDB taxonomy): Bacteria > Pseudomonadota > Gammaproteobacteria > Burkholderiales > Burkholderiaceae > Pandoraea > Pandoraea commovens. The sequence goes on along the minus strand of NZ_CABPSA010000014.1, from coordinate 18,419 downwards.
TACGCATTCGACAAGAACGCCTGGATTACGGGCCGCTGGTTGTCGACGAAGGAAGTCTACGGTCAGCCGTTGTCGATCGACACGCTGCAAATCGAAGTCAACGCCCGATTCTAAGGAGGTGTCATGAGCCAACAGCCCTCGCGCACGGTGTCGCGTCTGACCTCGGGCGCCAAGGTCACCGCAGCGGCCATGCTGCTCGCCGTGAGCTCGGTCGCGCTGGCGCAGACGCCGCAGGGCGCGCCGACGATGGAAGAGCGTTTGCGCACGCAACTACGCACGACGACGGATCAGCTTCAGCAGGCGAAGAACGAACTCGCGGCGCTCAAGGCCGGTGGTGCAACCGCCGGTACTGCGGGCAAGGCCAGCAAGGACTCGCCCGAAGCACTGCGCAAGCAACTGGACGACGCGCAGCAGCAGTTGGCGGCGGAGCGTCAGTCGCGTGAGCGTCTGGCGCAGGACGCCCGCGCCTCGCAATCGGAAGTGAAGACGATTGCCGACAAGGCGAACACGCAGATCTCGCAGTATCGCAACGCTTACGACGAACTGCTCAAGCTCGCGCGTCAGGCCGATGCGCAGCGCAAGCAGCTTGCCGAGGAGACGGCCGCACAACGGGCCGCGCTCAAGCTTGCGCAGGAGAAGAACGATCGTCTGTACGCCGTCGGTCAGGAAATCCTGACGGCCTACGAGACGATGGATGTGGCGACGATCGTGGCGGCACGCCAGCCGTTCGCCGCACAGGCGCGCGTGAAGTACGAGCAGATCGCCCAGCAGTACGGCGACAAGCTCTACGAGGGCAAGTTCGACGAGCAGCAAGCGATGGCTGCCGCGTCGGCCAAACCTGCCCCGCAAGCGGAACTGGCAGTACAGCCCGCCCCGTCGGCTCAGACTGACGCGGCAGCATCGGCTGCTCAGGCCTCGAAGTAAGACGGCGTGACGGGGCGAGCGCAGCGGACCCCGTCACGCTTTTGCAACGCGTAATCAGAACGCAGTATCAGATATCAAAAACGGACGTTGAGGACCACTGGCATGAACGAAGAGAACACGATGCAACAAGACAACCACGACGCAGCACAAGCAGCCGCGCCGGTGACGTCAAACGAGTCATCCCCCCTGGACGTCATCACCTTCATGACGTCCGCACAGGTGGCCGATGCGATTCGTGCCGCCGGTTGCGCCGTCTCGGTTCAGCAAGACGATCTGGTGACGCGTCTGCACAGCGCCAGCCACGGCATTGGCTATCAGGTGCACTGGGGCAATCAGGCGGGCGTCGATCAGTATCTGGATCTCACGCTGAGCTGCCCGCTGCGCATTCAGGGCGGTGATCTGCCTGAAGGACTTATCAACGAATGGCATCGTTCGCGCCGCTTCGCGCGCGTGGCCGCGCACGGCGAATTCCTCGTGCTGGAGATGGACGTGTTCGTCGCGGGCGGCGTCACGTCGGAGTTCCTGCGCTTCTCGATGCGTCTGTGGGTCGAAATGATGGGACAGTTTTTCCTGCATCTGCGTAACTTCACGCAGCAGGCGACCGGTCAGGCCGCCGCACCGCGTGACGACCTGGCTACGCCGGGCGACGCCCTCGCCGGTGTCGATGCCGCAGAGTCGCAGGCACCGATGACGCTCAACTGAAGCGTCGCCGCGCGGCGCATCAAGCGCGTTTTCCTCTCGAGCCTGGGGACCTCCCCGCGCGGCAGTATCACGTCCAGCGGACGACTGGTTGGCCCGTAGCGCGCTTACTACCCCGTGGGCGCGTTACGGGTTTTTTTCTTTGAGAAGGCAATCCTGCGCATTGTCAAAGCATCGTCACAATCGGACACGAGAATTGTCAGGAATTCTTACAAATCATTAGTGGATCAACGGGGATGCGGAAATCGCCCGCCGGGGTGAGTTGGCTGGCTGGCGTATTAGCGCTTGGGTGGCTCGCGTGTCTGCTGTTCGGTCCGGCCGCCATTGCCCGGACGACTGCCTCTGAGGCGCAGTCGTTCGATATCCCGGAGCTCCCCTTGAAGGACGCGCTCGCCCGCTTCGACGCGCTCACGCGCATGTCTGTCTTTTACCCGTCTTCGCTGGTGGAGGGCCGTCGTTCGCATGCTGTGTCCGGTATCCACGCCCCGCATGAGGCGCTTGACGAGCTGCTCTCCGGCACCGGTGTGACGGCGGAGCTGACGGCAGAGAACGCGTTCGTGCTGGCACCGGTGAATTCACCGGTCTTGCAAGATGCGCAGCGTGGCGAGGCGGGCGTTGCTGCGAGCTACCACGGGACGTTGCAGAACGTTGTGCTGCGCGCCCTGTGTGCGCCACCGTCTCTCTCGCCCGGCGATTATCGTCTGGCAATGACGGTGCAGGTCGGTGCGAATGCGCGGGTCAGCCGGGTGCGTCTGCTCGATACCACCGGGGATGCACGCCGGGACACGGCCATTGTGCAACGGTTGCAGGGGCTCGACGTCGGCCGCGTGCCTGCGGATACGACGCGCCCCTTCGTCATGTTGCTGTTGCCTGCGGGGTGTCGCACCGGTCATGTCGCGTGTGTGCAGTCGCCGTGTCAGGCGATGACGGAGCACTAGATGGTCGACACACCGCGCGCCTTCCTGCGTGACCTGCTCGCGCAGCGTTACGAAGATCTCAAACGCAAACTGACCTGGCGGCTGGGTTCCGCCGAGCTGGCGAGCGACGCCCTGCACGACACGTGGGTGCATCTCGACGACCGTGCCGACCGGCAGAGCGACGTGAAGAGTCCGGGCGCGTATCTCATGCGCATCGCCATGAACATGGCGTTCGACCGCGTGCAGCGCGAACGTCGTTACATGAGCGACGATGAAATCGACGCGCTCATGACCGAATTCGTCGATCCGACGCCGGGGCCCGCACAGACCATCGAAGCGCGCGACGATATCGCCACGCTCGAACGTCTGCTGGCCGATCTGCCGCCGCGCCGTCGCGCGATCTTTATCGCGGTGCGCGTCCATGAAATGTCGAACGAAGACGTGGCACGCCGCTTCGGCGTGTCGCCGCGTCTCGTCGGTCTTGAACTCAAGCGTGCGCACGAATACTGCATGGCGCATATGCCGAGGTCCGAATGAACCGGGGATTGCCGATGGCGCGGGGCAAAACCGTCTCAGCAAAGGAGACCTTCCGTCTCATGCGAGAGGTGACGCCATGATGTCCCGACCCGATACCCCGTTGCCGCACAAGCGGCGTCTCGATGCCGCCGAGCGGCAGGCGATGAGCTGGGTGCGACGTATGGCGTCCGGCGAAATGACGCACGCCGATGGCGACGCGCTGCGCGAATGGGCGCGGCGCGATCCGAAGCACGCGCAGGCGCTGGCAAACGCACAGCGTCAGTGGAAGCAACTGACGCAGGCGGCGCAGCAATCGGCGGCGGCTGGGGCGACGGTTGCTGCGTGCCCGGCTCCGTTGCGCAAAGCCAAATCGAAGGCGAAAGCTGAACGGAAGACCGAAGGGGGTTTCGATCCGCGCCGCCGCTGGATCCTTGCGGGCACGGCAGGCGCATTCGCTACGGCCGCCGGTGTGGCCGTCATCGGTGGGCCGCTCGGGTTGCTGCCCAGTGCGGCATCCATTCACGCCGACTACAGCACCGGGACCGGCGAACAGCGCACGGTCGCGCTGGCAGGCGACGTCTCCGTCGAAATGAACACGCGTACGAGCGTGGCGCTTCGTACTGGGGGCGCTGCGGCCGGTACGCCGGGCATCGACCTGCTGAGCGGCGAAGCGGCCGTAGACACAACGCTGGCGTCGCGCCCGTTCGAAATCGTGGCGGGCGCAGGACGCACGATTGCGCACCACGCACGTGTCGAAGTGCGCAACGTGGCCGACAAGGTCTGCGTGACCTGCATCGAAGGCGCGGCGGATGTGGTGCATACCGCCGGGCGTGTCACGCTGCGCGCCCGTCAACAACTCGTGTACGACGCGCACAGTCTGCAATCGCTGGTCAATGTCGACGCCAACGCCATGCCCGAATGGCGCGACGGCTATCTGCGATTTGCCGAGGTGCCGTTGGGCGATGTGATCGAAGAGATCAACCGTTACCGTCCGGGGAAAGTCGTACTCCTGAACGACAAGATCGCCGCGCGTCCGGTGACCGGACGCTTTGCGATCCGCTCGCTCGACGTGGCGCTCGGTCAGATCGAGCATTCACTCAGTCTGTCGGCGCGCACGTTGCCCGGTGGCATCGTGTTGCTCGGTTGATTGGCGCGGATCCCCTAAGCCAATGCAGTCTCCGAACGCCGCGAGTTGGCCGTTCGTCGTGACGGTTCGGTCATGTCACGAAAGATTCAAATAAATCCTTGCCGATTGGCCTGCGTCGAAGGGTCTTAGTCCCGAGAGCGTCAAGTGTTCCTTTCGCATTCCTATGCATGGGACGTTTGGACGAAAACCTGCCAGAGGCTGTCCGCTGGCGTTGTCGCGAGACACCGCCCCACAGCCGCACCAGACGACAGACGGGATTGAAACCATCATGCGTAAGCGCGTAGCTTCTTCTTCGCCCTCCGTGCCCTCCTTGCCACTGCGCGTGCTGCGCATCCGCCCGCTTGCGCAAGCAGTCGCGGTGTTCGCCGCGAGTAGCGCCATGATCGGCGCAGCCCACGCGCAGCAGGCGTTCAGCAGTGCATGGTTCGCCGCACGCGGTGCTGCGCAGACTACAGCGGCGCAAACGGGACGTTTGCCGAACGGCATGCCCGTCTCGTCGCTGCAAAACCCGGGTGAGCAGCAGCAGCGCGCCAATCAGGCTTTGCAGAACTCCATCGCCAATCTCGCCACCGCAGCACAAGGTATCGCGGCGATGCAGGCCGCGCAGATGGCGGCGCGTCAGGCGGCCGCTGCGTCTCCGGAAACGATTCCCGACGGTCTTGCCGAAGGCGGCCTGAAGGTCGACACGAATAGCCTCACGGCGGGCTGGATCAACGCCAAGAAGGACATCGCGCAAACGCGCGACGCCGCTGGCAACACCAACGTCAAGATCGAGCAGACGGGCGAGAAGGCCATTCTGAACTGGGAGACGTTCAACGTCGGGCGTCGCACGACGGTCGAGTTCGCGCAGCAACCGGGTTGGGCGGTGCTCAACCGCGTGAACGACCCGAACGCTCGCCCGAGCCAGATTCAGGGCCAGATCAAGGCGGATGGCACGGTCGTGATCGTCAACCGCAACGGCATTCAGTTCACGGGCACGGCGCAAGTCGATACGCGCAATCTCGTCGCGGCTGCCGTGGGCATGACGAACGACCAGTTCAATCGCGGCATCTACGGCGCGGCACTCGCAGGCGCGACGGTGCCGACGTTCGCCAACGACCTGACTGTCACCGGTTCGGGCTTCTCGCATACCGGCGCGACGGCCAATGTGGTCGTCGATGCAGGTGCACGAATCGGCACGCGCAATCCGCAGTCGGTGACAGAAGGCGGCGGCTATGTGCTGCTGCTGGGTCGCGAAGCGCATAACCGGGGCACGATCGTCACGCCTTCGGGCCAGACGGTGATTGCGGGCGGCGACGCGTTCGTTATCCGTCGCGGTATGGGCACCGACGGCAATCCTAATTCCAGCACGCGCGGCAACGAAGTCACGCCGGGCCTCCTCGCGGGATCGACGGCCGGACGCGTCAGCAACAGTGGTCTGATCCTGTCGACGCTGGGCGACATCACGCTCACCGGCCGTCAAGTCGATCAAAGTGGCGTGCTGGTGTCGAGCACCTCCGTGAACACGCGCGGCACGATCCATCTGACGGCGAGCGGCGACGCAAACGCACAGGTGAAGGTCGCGCCGGGCGCAGTGAGCGCCATCCTGCTCGACACGGCAGGTGACACGGCGCTCGATGTGCAGCGCTCGTCGCTGCTTGCAGACACTGCCAAGGTCGCTGAATCCGGGCTGTACAACCGTCGCGATCAGTCGCTGGTGCAGGTCGTCTCGTCGGGCGACGTACTTTTCGACAGCGACTCGCTCACGCTAGCCAACGGCGGGCAGATCAACGTGGCGGCGACGCGTCGGATGGTCGCGATGGAGCGTGCCAAGCTCGACGTGTCGGGCGCGGTCGGCGTGCAGGTGGCGATGGCGTCGAACAACCTCGAAATCAGCGTGCAGGGCAACGAGCAACGCGATGCGCCGACCAATCGCGATTCCGCACTGCTCAACAACCAGACGCTCTTCATCGACCGTCGCTATCTGGTACGCGTGCCAGCGGGTACGCAAGGCTTCACGACCGATCGTTGGTACACCGCGGGCGGTCTGCTCGAAGTCAGCGGCTATCTGAACACGGCGCAACACGGTATCGGCGAGTGGGCCGCACAGGGTGGAACGGTGCAATTGGGCGGCGCAGAGGTCGTCACGCGCGCCGGTTCGCTGATCAATCTCGCGGGCGGCACGCTCGACGTGCAGACCGGCATGATCCGTCAGAGCTGGCTGCGTGGCGATGACGGGCAACTCTATCGTGCTGACAATGCGCCGGGCGATTTGCGCTATCTGGGTGTGTATCGCGGTTTCGAAGTCGCTCACACCCGATGGGGTAAAGGCACCACGGAGTCATTCGCCACGCCATTCATCGCGCCGGGCGAACGCCTGGAGAACGGCTACACCGTCGGACGCGATGCGGGGCGTCTGGTCGTCTCCAGTCTGTCGGCCGTGCTTGAGGGCGACGTCGATACGTCCGTCTATCAAGGGCCGCGCCAGACGCTGGCCGCCGACCGGGGACTCTACGACGGTTATCTGCAATCTCAACTGGCTGCACCGCGCGCCGGACAGTTCATCGTTGGGCGGATCACGCCCTATTACGACGACGTAGCGCTCGCCTTGCGCGACAGTCCGTCGGCGCTCGTTCGTACTATCGACGTCGGGTCGGTGCTGGCGTTGGCGGCCGACATCGCACTCGATGCGGCGATCGATCCGAAGCGCGCAGGCAAGATCTCGCTCGACGCCGACTGGATCAATCGTCAGAACTTCGGTGCCGTGAAGCTGATGGCGACCGAGCGATTGACGCTGGGCGGTGACCTTCGTGTTGCCGATGGTGGTGACGTCGGCCTGCATGCCACGCGCGTGGAACTCAACGCTAACGTGACGGCGCGCGGCGGGGTTATCGCCGCAGGCAACATCCTGAATCAGATGCTCACGATCACCAGCAACGGTGTCTGGACCGACATGCCTGTCGCAGACACCGCTGTCATCGGCGGTGAGCAGTACGTCAAGGTGGCGGGCGGCGCGACGCTCGACGCACGTGGCCTGTGGAGCCGGGCGGACGACGGCGAAGCGGGCATTCACGGCCTGCCGTACGTCAACGGCGGCAGTGTGCAGCTCTCCAGTTCGGGCGACGTGAGGTTGCTGCCGGGGAGTGTCGTCGATGTGTCGTCGGGCGCAGCGTTGTTGTCGAACGGCGCGGTGCGTGGTGGCAAGGGCGGCAGCGTCTCGCTGCTGGCCAGCCAGTACGACCTCGACGGCAAGCGGCATGGTGAGTTGCAGGTCGACGGCACGTTGCGCGCCCATGGTGTGAACGGCGGCGGCACGCTCAAGGTCGACACGGGCAACGGCGTGCTCATCGGCGGTGCGGGGCTTCAGACGGAGGGATGGCTCGCTGCCGGTGAGTCGTTGCCGATTAACGTCATGCTGCTGGAGGACTATACGATCAAGGCGGGCACCATCGCGCCGGTCGACTACAAGCAGACGATCTCACGCGTGATGCCGGGGCAGACGCTCACTACAGCACCGGCGATCACCGCCGACGCGCCGGTGACGCTCGCCGCCGACTGGACGGTGCCTGCAGGGGCGTCGGGCACCTTCTTCGCTTACGCACCGAGTGGCCGCTCCTATAGTTCGGGGCAGGTCGTGCCTGCGGCCACCGTTATCGTGCGCACGTTCGGCACCGTCGCGCCGGACTATGTGCTTCCGGGTAACGTCTTCCCGCAGGGCATCCCTGTCGTGCCGTACAACGTAGTCGCCAAGGCAGGCACGCCGCTGCCGTTCGACGTGACGCTGACTAAAGGGGATGTCGTCCCCGTCGGGCTGACCGTGACTAAGAAGGTGCGGGTGGCGTCGCCTACGGTCTTGAGTGCGGATCTCTTCTCTACGGGTTTCGCGCGCTACGACGTCACGGGTCAACTGGGCGTGTCTGTGGCCGACAATGCACATCTGAACGTCGTGATGCCGGTGCTGTATGCGGACAAGCAGGCCGCGCAGGACGCCGCGAGCGGCAGCGATCCGTCTCGCGTATTGCGCACGTATCTCCCGCCGGTCTGGCAGAGCGACGCCGCGAAGGGCACCGTCACGCAACGCGGCGGTGCCGATCTCGCGCTCAACGCGGGGACGGTCTACAAGCGCGCGCCGCTGGTCGTGGCCGAAGGTGCGCGCATCGACGTCGATCCGGGGCGCAGCATCGCGCTGACGGGCAACGATCAGATCACCTTGCTCGGCGGGTTGTACGCGGCCTCGGGGACGGTCGGTCTGTTGCGCGGCGCGTTCGGCACGGGCAATGACGTCGATCGCCCCGACGGCGCGTTCACGGCGCGCTCGATCTGGCTCGGCAGCCATTCCGTGATCGATGTGGCGGCCCGACCGTTTGTGGCGCAGGACGCGTCCGGCGCATACAACGGCCGGGTGGCCGCTGGCGGCACGATCCAGATCGGCGCAAAGTACGCGCCCGGAGCGACCAAGGTCGACGCCGCAGACGCTTTCGTCATCGTGCGCCCCGGAGCGAAGCTCGATGCGTCGGGCGCGTCGGCAGACGTCGACGTACCGGGTCAGGGCCGCACGCATGTGACGAGCAACGGCGGCGTGATTTCGCTGGCCTCGGCACGGGGCCTGTATCTCGACGGTGAGATGATCGCCGCGTCGGGGGGCGCGGGCGCTGCGGGCGGCACGCTGAATCTGGTGCTTGAGACGCTGGCGTACGCCCCTGTCGACCGCCTCACACTCAAGGGTGCCGCCGTGGAAGACGCGGTTCGCGTCGCCCACGAGATGGTCGTTGCACAAACGCAGGGTCCGAGCACGCTGTCGGACACCCTGACGGCGGGCGCAGTCGGTGGCGGGCTCGCGATGGGGACTGCTCGCATCGGCGTGGATCGCGTCAAGGCCGGTGGCTTCGACAATCTGGCGCTGCTCGCCAACGGCATGATCGACTTCGACGGCAGCGTCGACCTGTCGCTGGGACAAAGCGTGCGACTGACGGCCAATTCCTTCGGTCTGGCAGCGAACGCGACCCCGGGAAGCGTGGTGAAGATTGCGGCGCCGTATGTGCAACTGGCCGGGGCCACGCGTGCGCAGGGCGAAAACGAGATCATGCCCAATGCGGTCGTGGGCTCGAAGAATCAGGGGCAGGGTGGCGGTGCGCTCGGATTACCAGCGCAGGACCGCAACGCAAAGTTCGAGGTCGATGCATCGATCATCGATCTGTCGGGTCCGATGCAATTCGGCACAGCGGGGACCATCGAGACGAACACTGCACCGATCGAAGTCCGCCGACTCGCGTTTGGCGATGTCGCGTTGCGCAGCCGTGGCGACCTGCGGCTTCTCGACAAGACGACGTTCTACGTTCCGGGCGATCTGACGCTTGCCGCCGCTCAGATCTACCCTGTCTCCGAAGCCACCGCGACCATTGTCGTGGGGCAGCGCACGTATGTGAACGAACAGTGGCAGACGAACGAAATCCGATTCGACCCTGAGCGCAAGTTGACCATCGAGCGCGTGGGCGACGCGCTACCTGCACAACCCTATTCGCTCTTTGGCAATCTGATGCTCGCCGCGCCGAATATCTTGCAGGGCGGGGTGTTGCGCGCCCCGATGGGCTCCATCACGTTCGGCACCGCCAGTAACCTTCAGACCATTGGTTTGCTGCGTTTGCTGCCGGGCAGTGTCACGTCGGTGAGTGCGGCCGGGCTGACGATGCCCTTTGGTGGCTCGCTCGACGGCCTGAGCTATCTCAATGCCGGTGCCGACGCGAAATTCGCGCTGGCAGGCGCAGGGCCGACGATTGCTGTGTATGCGCACTCGGTAGGCGTGGATGATGGCGCGGTCATCGATCTGTCGGGCGGTGGCGAGATTCGCGGCGCGGCGTTCCTTAGCGGACGCGGCGGCTCGATCGACGCGCGCCTCTCGCCGCTCATGCAGGTGGTGCAGACGGGCAACAAGGCTAGCTTCACGCTGCCGTCCCTGTCGTCCAATCCGGTCTACGCCATCGTTCCCGGTGCACAGTCGGGCTACGCGCCCATCGTGAGCGACAACGGCGCGGGCGCACCGCTCATCGGTCAGCAGATCACTATCGGCAACGGTGTGCCGGGACTGCCTGCCGGAACCTACACGCTGCTGCCGTCGACATTCGCACTGCTGCCTGGCGCGTACCGCGTGGAGTTACAACCGGGGACGACGGCACCGGCGGGTCTCACGCCGCTCGCGATGCGCAACGGCTCGCTCGCGCTTTCGGCACAGTTGAGCGTGAACGACACCGGCATTCGCAGCGCCGCGCCTACGCGGGCTGTGCTCACGTCCGCAGACACGTTGCGTAAGTACTCGCAGTACAACGAGATGAGCTACGCCGATTTCGCACGGGCGGCGTCGGCCCGCGATGGTGTTCCCCGCTCGCTGATCGAGGCGGATGCCAAGCGTCTCGACTTATATTTCCTGCCGCACTCCTACCTGGGCGCAATCGACGGACTTCCGTCGCTGCGTTTCGAAGGTCACGCCGACGTCACGCATGGAAAGGACGGTTACGGTGCCAGCGTTCTCGTCAGTTCGCCGTCCGGCGCTAGCTTCGAAATTCTCGGCGCGAATGCCAGGCCAACGGTGGGCGATATCGGCTTGGTATCGCTCTATGCCAACGACTTGAACGCCATCGGTGCGGCGCGACTGGCGATCGGTGCGCTGCCCGAAGTGCTCAAGGGCACGGGAGGCACGCTGGGGGCCGCCACGGCATCGTTCGATGTCAATGGTCGCGGCAATGTGTACGACGTGGTGCTGCGCGGCGGCGCGGTCTTGCGCGCGGGTGAGGTGTTCATCGTGACACGCTCACCGACCCGCGGTATCACCATCGAGCAGGGCAGCGGCATCAACACGCTCGGCTATGGCATGCAGATGTGGGATGCGTCGAACGGCTACACCTACGCACCGGGCACGTCCGGTGTGCTGGCCGTGTCCAACGGTCGGATTGCGATGCTCGCGCCGACGCCGACAACGGCTACCGACTCGTTTGGTTCGGGCTACATCGACCTAGGGGTCTGCACGGCGGGCGCTGCGTGCAGCGGCGAATCGCTGCTGCTATCCGAGGGCTCCATCGCGGTAGCGACGGATAAGCGCTTCACGATCACCGATGCCGTGCGCTACGGCACGCGTCAACTATCGCTCTCCGTCGGGCGGGTGAACGTGGGCGAGCAGGCTTCACTCGACGCGCTGGCGGCATCCGGGAAGCTTGCGCAGGGGCTGACGCTGAATCAACCGGTGCTGTCGCGTCTGCTGCGCGGTGACACGGTGTACGGCGCACCGGCGCTGGAGAGCCTGTCGCTCATCGCCCGCGATTCGATCAACTTCTACGATTCCGTCGAACTGTCCACCATCGACGCGACCACCGGCAAGTCGACCATCGATACGCTCGTGCTCGGCACCCCTGCGATCTTCGGCTACGGGTCGAGCGATGCGCTGGCGCGTATTCGCACGGATCGTCTGGTCTGGACCGGCTCGAAGGCCCCGGCGAGCAGTGTGGTCGCCGGTGGCGCGGGAACCGGCAGCGGTCGGTTAGCGATTGAGGCACGCGAGATCGAGTTCGGTTTTGGGCCGGCCACGCAGCCCGACGTCAACAACGCCATGAACCGTCTGGCGGTCGGGTTCTCGACGGTCGAGCTCAAGGCGAGCGAACGTGTCACGGCCAATCAGAAGGGCAGCCTGTCCGTCTATCGCTCACAAGACGGCTGGAACGACCAGACGCACGCCTACGACTACAGCGGCGGCGATATCGTCATCGATACGCCGATCCTCACGGGGGCGGCGGGTTCGGTCAATCGCTTCAATGCGGGCGGGAACATCACGGTCGCCAATGCAAGCGCACGGGCGAAGTCAGCGGTTGGCAATGACCAACTGGTCGCCGCCCTCGGGGCGGAAGTCGGGCTGAAGTCCGGCGGCGCGACGTACATCGATACCAATGTCGTGCTGCCGAGCGGTCGCCTGCGGGTGGACGCGGCCGGTGATGTCACGCTCAGAGATGGCGCGCAACTCGATCTCGCAGGACGCAAGCTCCAGTTCTTCGACGCGACGAAATACAGCTGGGGCGGCGACGTGCTGCTTTCCAGCGAGCAAGGCAACGTGCGTCAGGCGGGTGGGTCGGTCATCGATCTGTCGGCTGTCGAGAACCGTGCAGGCAAGTTGTCCGTGACGGCAGTGGGCGCGACCGGCGGGGACGTCTCGCTCGCAGGTAAGTTGCTCGGCAGCGCGACCGGCATGTACGACGCAGGCGGCACGCTGGTCCCGTTCAGCGCGGGCGGTATCGATGTGCGGGCACAGCGCATCGATGGCTTCACGGCATTGAATTCACGTTTGAGCGAAGGGGGCGTGTTCGGTAGCCGCAGCTTCCAGATCAAGCAAGGCGATCTCGTCGTCGGCGACGAACTCAAGGCACGCGAAATTACGCTGTCGGTCGACGGCGGGCGGCTCGATATCGCCGGGCGGGTCGATGCGAGCGGCAAGCAGGTGGGGAGCATCCGATTGTCGGCGCGTGACGGTGTCAACGTCGGCGGCAATGCAACGCTTGACGCACATAGCACCACGCTCCGGCTGGATAGCTACGGTAAGCCTATCGAGGCTTCGAACCGCGCTATTGTCGAAATCAACGGCGGTGACGGGCGGGTTGTGCTGGCCGATGGCGCGCGCATCGATGTACGTGCCGGGACGAATGGCACGCCGCTCAACGTCGGCACCGTCGAGATCAGCGCCAAACGTCTGGGGCCGAATGGCGCGGGTAGTGCGACCGGTAACGACATTGCCATCGATGCGGGCGGCAACGTCGTGATCGATGGTGCACGTTCGATTACCGTCAACGGCATGCAGCGGGATGCCAATGCGCGTCCGGGCACCGACGTTTCGGTCGACGGCCGACCGTATCAGATCATCGATCAGGATTATCTCGACACGCTGCACGGACAGAACGAGACGTTCATGTCCAACGCGCTGGCCAACGGCGCACTGCTCACGCGACTGGCGGGCCTGCGTCGCTATACGGCCGCCTTCCATCTGCGACCGGGCGTCGAGATCGTGAGTGCCACGCCTGAGGGCGATCTGCACATCGATGGCGACATCGACATGTCGCGCTATCGCTACGCGAGTCTGAATCCGAACACGCAGAAGACCGGTGTGTACGGCAGCGGCGAAGCCGGGGCGCTGACCATTCGTGCGGGCGGCAACCTCGAAGTGTTCGGCAGCGTGAACGACGGCTTCGACACGAGCAAGCTGACTGCGACGTCTTCGGACAACAAGGGATGGGTGCTCACCAGCGGCAAGGCGGGTTGGGGCGGTGACGCCGTCGTGCCCGTGGGCGGTCTGGTCACACTTGCGGCAGGGACGACGTTCCCGGCAGAGCGACAACTCAATTACGACATCTCGATCGAAGCCAGCACGCTCCCGAGCGGCACGCGTCTGCCAAGGCAGGCGACGTTGACGGCCGATCTGACCTTCCCCGCAGGCACGGTGCTGGGCGGCGCGGTGCGCGATGCGTCCGGCAACGTGGTGTACGCGGCGGGTTCGGTACTCACGTCAAGCGTGACGCTCACTCGCGACATGAAGCTGGACGCAGGCGTGCTGCTGCCCGGCGACGCATCGGTCGCCGCGATGATCTGGCCCGCAGGCAAGGTGCTGCCCACGACCTTTGTGCTGGCCAGCGATCTGGCGATGAAGAAGGGCGCGATCATTCCGGCAGAAACGACCGTCAAGCTGCCGAACGATGCGACGTTCGTCAACGTGCGCCCCGCCGATGCCGACGGAATTCAGGGACAACTGCTGGCGCTCGCGCCGATGCTGCAGCCGGGATCGGCCGCTTGGTCGATGCGGCTGGTCGCTGGTGCGGACCTTGCTGCCGCTGATCCGCGTGCACTGCGCGCGTCTGCTGCGAACGGTCATCTGGCGCTCTCGGATACGCATTACGGGATGGGGGAAAAGTCAGTGAAAATCCCGGGCACGGGAACAGTCGGTGTGTATCGCTGGGGAAGTGATGCATCGTGGTATTTCGGTACGACTCCCGGGGATCCGATTACGGCGCAGGAGCTCGCGGACTACGGTATCAATTCCGACGCCGATGCGGACTTCTGGAACACGATGGGCGACATGATTCAGATCGTCACACCGGGAATTCCTGCGCAGTTCGAACTGAAAGCCAGCCCGGCGCGTGAGCCGATTTTCAGTGTGGTGCGCACCGGCACGGGCGATCTCGATATGCTCGCGGGCGGAAACTTCACCATGAACTCGCCGTACGGTGTCTATACGGCCGGTACGCAATCGCGAGATGTGGCGGCCGCCTACAACCTGGCCCGCTCCAAGGTGAAAAACGCAACGGTGCTGGGGCCAGACGGCGGCGAGTTCGAGAAGTTCGTCGACGGCAAGGCGCAGAGCCTGTATTCGGCGTGGTATCCGGAGCACGGTGGCAACCTCTTCGTGCGCGCGCAGGGCGACATTCGTGGCGATACGATCGGCACGTCCGATAGCTACCGACGCCCGAATGCGACGGGGTTCGGCGACCCGCGTCAGGTCACCGATTCGGGCAATGTCGGTAGCTGGTTGTGGCGACAAGGCTCCGGTTCCGTGATTCAGACGGACGGTGTGCCGACCGCATGGTGGGTGAACTTCGGAACTTACACGGCGGGCAAACAGAGCGGTTCCGACGTGTTCGGTACGGCACCTTTCCTGCAGGGCTTTACCGGGCTTGGAACGCTCGGCGGTGGCAACGTCGTGCTTGAGGCGGGCGGCAACGCGGGCATGCTCGAATCGCGGATGGGGCCGGGCAATACCGAAGGCCCACGTGCGCTGGCGCGAAGCGAGGGGCTGAACGTCTCTGTGGCCAGTACCGGTCGTGTCTCGGCCGATGGCTCGCAGATCGTACTCACCGGTGGGGGCGATCTCGACGTGCGTATCGGCGGCGGCCTGAATCCGGTGCGCGAAGTTCGCGCCGTCGCGCCGACCAATAACCCGATTACCGATCTGTCCACATGGCGTATCGGCAATCTTGCACTGAACGGCACGTTCACCAACCTGCGCGGCGCGACACGCGTCGAAGCCGGAGCACTGGGCGGGTTCGACGCCATCTTTGGCGGCACCGACATAAGCGAGTCGCGCGCTCGCGACCCCTATGTCGCCGAACGCGGCATCGGGACCGGTGGACCATCGCTCGTGCTGGGCGACTCGACGGCCCGTATCGACACGCGTGGCGATCTGGTAATCGGCGGTTACGGCGACGCCACGCGCACGCAACAGCGCACCAATGGCACGCCGTTCTCCGTGAACGGCACCTCCTATAGCGGCGAGGGCATCAGTTGGTTCACGCTCTGGACGCCCTCGACTGCCATCGATCTGTTCAGCGCGGGCGGGAATTTGGTGCCGATCACGACGTTGGGGGACAACGGCCGTGTGGGGATGAACTATTCGGCGACAGACGGGCGCTTCGTGTTGCCCGCCACGTTGCGTGCTGTGGCGGCCAATGGGAGCATCTACAACGGTTACTCGGCGACGGGGATCCTCGGCGAAGATTCGTATCCGTCCCGTGGCGACACACCGGTATTGTTGGCACCTGAGCCGGTCAGTTCCCTGTTCAAGGTCGCTACCGACGGTGGCGCGCTGGAGATGATCGCAGGTAAGTCGTTGTACAGCTCCGGCTACGCGATCAGTCGCTCGGCGGCGGATCCGACAGCATTGCCCACTGCGCAGAATCCGGCGTTCGCGGGCGGGGTGCTCGCCACCTGGTTCGGTCTTAAGTTCCTGACCAACGTTCGGCAAGATGCGCTGGCGCCCGGGTTCATGCTGCTTGCCTACAGTCAGGATTCGCTCGATCGTTTCCCGATGTTCAGCCTGACGCCGGCGACCGTCTCAGGGTACGACTTCAGCGGCATCTCGCCCGCACGTTTCTATGCGCTGACCGGCGATATCGTGGGACTTCAGACCGGCGGTATCAACTATCGCGGAACCGTGGTGCCGCAACCGGGTACGGAGGCGAACTGGTACGAGGGCAACGGCGCAGTCGCCATCCGGGCGGGCAGAGACATCGTCAACTCGGGCACACCGCTTGGAACGTTCCTGTCGACTAACGGCAATTTCGCAGGCTGGTACACCATTCCGGACTTTCAGGATCCGGTGAACAATCCGGGCAGGCCGCAACCGAGAAGCAATGCAACGGCACGGGGCAACCTGATCGTGCAGAACTCGCCGGACGACATTTCCGTCGTCTCGGCCGGACGCGATATCCGATATAGCTCGTTCTACGTGGCCGGTCCGGGCTTGCTCGAAGTGACGGCCGGACGCGACATTCTCATGGGCGACAAGGCCGAGCTGCGCAGCCTCGGGGCGCTGACCAACGTCACGTCGGGTGACCGGAGCAGCGGTGCCGGGATTGCCGTGGCGGCGGGCGTCGGTCCGAAGGGGCTCGACGGTATCGACTTCAAGGCGTTCGCTGCTCGTTATCTGGATCCGGCGAATCTGGCCGAAGCGGGGCGTCCGTTCGCCGATCAGCCAGGTAAGGCAGTCGTCGTGTATGGCGGCGAGATGACGTTGAGCGGCTGGCTGAAGCAGGAGTTTGGTTATGCGGACGATGCGAGCCGTGCCGAGGCCTATCTCGTCAACAAACAGGCCGAACTCGATGCCGCGAGCAAAGCGGCGGGCGGTGCCGGGGCTGTTGCCAAGCGCGATCTGCGAAATGAATATCAGCAGCAAAGCAATCTGTATCTCGTGAACTGGTTGACCCGACGTTTTGGCGACGCATCGGTGCGCTATGGTCAGAGCGTTCGTTTCGATGCGGCGTCGATGGACGCGCGTCAGTTCTTCGACGCGCTTGCGCCCGAGCAACAGCGTGCCTATCTCCGGGACGTCTATTTCGCCGAACTGCGTGCGTCGGGCCGGGAGTACAACGACGCGAGCGGCCCGCGCGCGGGCAGCTATTTGCGCGGTCGGGAAGCCATTGCGACCTTGTTCCCGACGACCGATGCGACGGGCGCGGCACGGCAGTACGACGGCGATCTGACGATGTACAGTAGCGCGGCGTATTTCCTCCAGAACATGAATCGTTTGTCGACGACGCGTCCGCAGGCCGGCGTTAAGTATTTGACGCAGGCTCAGTGGATTGCGCGTGGAAGTCCGGCGACGGGCGTGCCGCACTACGAAGTGCAGGATGCCGGGATTCATACGGACTTTGGTGGCGGCGTGAGCGTACTCACGCCAGGCGGGCGGACGCTCGTCGGCGTGGACGGCGGGTTCGTCCCGGAAGAAGGGTCGGGGATTCTGACGCAGGGCAGGGGCAACGTCGAACTGTATTCGCTCGATAGCATTCTGCTGGGACAGAGCCGTATTTTCACGACGTTCGGCGGCCACATCCTGGCGTGGTCGGCGCAAGGCGATATCAACGCTGGTCGCGGCTCGAAGTCCACCGTCGTCTATACCCCGCAACGCCGGGTGTATGACGGGCTCGGCATTGTTTCGCTCTCGCCGACGACGCCGAACACGGGCGCTGGCATTGCGACGCTGGCGCCGATCCCGGAGGTACCGCCGGGCGACATCGACCTGATCGCCCCGCTGGGAACGGTCGACGCGGGCGAAGCCGGGATTCGGGTGTCGGGTAATGTGAACGTTGCGGCATTGCGTGTGATGAATGCCGAGAACATTCAGGTGCAAGGCAAATCGGTGGGTATCCCGACGGTCGCTGCGGTCAACGTCGGTGCGCTGACGAATGCGAGCGCCACGGCGGCGCAAGCGGCGTCCGCCGCTCAGGAGGCGATGGCTCGCGATCGGGCGGCATCGAGGCAGAATCAGTCGTCCATCTTTAGCGTGCGCATGCTGGATGCCGGGGCGCAGACAGACAGCACGGGTAAGCCGCGTGCGGATACCGGCAAGATGTTCCGCTACGATCCGGCGTCGCCCGTGCAGGTGGTTGGTCAGATGAATCTGTCCGAGTCCCAGTTACAGGCGCTGACCCCGACGGAACGGAAGAACTTGATGCGTTGATCGTTCTTGATGAGGAGAAGGACCGACCGCTCTCTATATATAGGGAGAGCGGCCGGTCCTCTTCGTTTGGGCGGTGGCTGGCGCGTGGACACGCAAGATTCCCACGATCGTAAAAATAATTTCACAAAGGACTTGCGCTCGTTCGTGAACGTCATTAATATTCCGTCTCTCGCAACGACGGGGACGCAGCGAAAGCAGCGACGAGGTTGAAGCGACGGGCTAGAAAGCCCGGTGGTTAGTGGTTTTGGAGCTTGTGAGT
>NZ_CABPSA010000013.1 GCF_902459615.1 Pandoraea commovens | reverse complement strand
TCCAAAAATGGTCAGTAAAACCCAAAGAGGCAATCCCTCTCCAGTTTTAAACTGTCCAGTTACCGGGGACACGTCACGTGGACGTCCGCTGAACAAACTTGACCGTCTAATTTTTTGGGGTCAGTTCAGAGGGTGTCCTTTTTCTTATCGCGCTTATCGCGCTCAGTGCTTAGTGACGGAAGTGGCGCGTGCCCGTCATCAGCATGGCGACGTTGCGCTCGTCGGCTGCGGCGATGACTTCGTCGTCGCGCATCGAGCCACCCGGGTGGATCACGCAGGTCGCGCCTGCATCGACCACCACGTCGAGGCCGTCACGGAACGGGAAGAAGGCGTCCGATGCCACGGCCGAACCGTTCAGCGACAGACCGGCGTTTTGCGCCTTGATGCTGGCGATACGGGCCGAGTCCACACGGCTCATCTGACCCGCGCCCACGCCCAGCGTCATGCCACCGGCGCAGAACACGATGGCGTTCGACTTGACGTACTTCGCCACGCGCCATGCGAACAGCAGGTCTTCCATTTCCTTCGGCGTCGGGTGACGCTTCGTGACCACGCGCAGTTCATGCGGTGCCACGTTCTTCGAGTCGGTCGACTGGACGAGCAGGCCGCCGCCCACGCGCTTGAAGTCGTACTGGTTCACGCCAGCGCCCATCGGCACTTCCAGCAGACGCACGTTCTGCTTGGCGGCGAACACTTGCTTGGCGGCATCCGTGAACGACGGGGCGAGCAGCACTTCCACGAATTGCTTGGCGACGGCTTGCGCAGCCACTTCGTCGACTTCGCGGTTGAAGGCGATGATGCCGCCGAAGGCCGACGTCGGATCCGTCTGGAAGGCCTTGGCATACGCTTCGGCGGGCGAGGCGGCCACGGCCACACCGCACGGGTTCGCGTGCTTGATGATGACGCAAGCCGGCGCTTCGAACGTCTTCACGCATTCCCACGCAGCGTCGGCGTCGGCGATGTTGTTGTACGACAGTTCCTTGCCCTGCAACTGACGGTAGTTCGCCAGCGCCCCTTCCGGCGTGACGATGTCACGGTAGAACGCGGCGCTCTGGTGCGGGTTCTCGCCGTAGCGCATGTCCTGCACCTTGGTGTACGCCAGGTTCAGCGTCGCCGGGTAGGCCGAGCGCTCGTCGTGACGCAGCGACTCGCCTAGGCTCGTCAGATAGTTCGTGATCGCGCCGTCGTACTGGGCAGTGTGAGCGAACACCTTGGTCGCCAGACGGAAGTTCGTGGTGTAACCGACGGTGTTGTTGTTCGACTTCATTTCGTCGAGCACCACGGCGTAGTCGGCCGGGTCGACGATGACGGTGACGTCGCGATGGTTCTTCGCGGCCGAGCGCAGCATGGTCGGCCCGCCGATGTCGATGTTCTCGATGGCGTCTTCGAGCGAGCAGTCGTCTTTAGCGACGGTCTGAACGAACGGGTACAGGTTCACGACGAGCAGATCGATCGTCGGAATGCCGTGCGTGTCGAGGGCTGCCATGTGCTCGGGCAGGTCGCGACGCGCCAGAATGCCGCCGTGAACCTTCGGATGCAGCGTCTTCACGCGCCCGTCGAGCATTTCCGGGAAGCCGGTGTAGTCGGCCACTTCGGTCACTTTCAGACCGGCGTCAGCCAGCAATTTGGCGGTGCCGCCGGTGGAGAGAATCGACACGCCTTGGGCCGCGAGCGACTTGGCGAAGTCGACGATGCCGGTCTTGTCGGAGACGGAAATGAGAGCTTGCTTGATCATGACGGACGGTAGTGAAACGGCAAAAACGGGCGGTTAATCACGGATTCGCACAGGTAGCGCGGATGGGCCGGAGCGGCCGGGGCAGCGGATGTTGCTGCCGCAGCCCTTACAGCAGACCGTGCTGCTGCAACTTCTTGCGCAGCGTGTTGCGGTTGATTCCCAGATATTCCGCGGCGAGCGACTGGTTGCCGTCGGCCTTGCCGAGCACGAACTCGAGCAGGGGTTTTTCGACGACGGAAACGACCATATCGTAGACATCGTGTGGCCGTGCGCCGTCCAGATCCCGGAAATACATATCCAGACTGTCGCGCACAGATTGTTCTATGTTTGCTTTGCTCATGCGGCTAATAGCTCCCTCGGAGATTCTTGTTCATAGCAGAGGCGGTCCGAGTGCACCTTCTGCTCTTCGAAAAACGCGTTGACCGCAGCCAACTGTTCCTGCGTGGTGTCGAGCGTATTCATACGCTGGCGGAACGTGGCTGCCCCCGGCAGGCCACGCGAATACCACGCGATGTGCTTCCGCGCGGTCCGTACACCGGTGTACTCCCCGTAGAACTCGTAATGGTCCACGAGGTGTTCGTTCATGATCTGCTGGATCTCGTCGACGCGCGGCGGCAAGGCGATCTCGCCCGTCGTGAGAAAGAGTTCGATGTCGCGGAAGAGCCACGGACGCCCCTGCGCCGCACGGCCGATCATGATGGCGTCTGCGCCCGTGACTTCGAGCACGTGCTTTGCCTTCTGCGCCGACGCGATATCGCCGTTGGCCACTACCGGGATGCGTGCAGCGGCCTTCACGGCGGCGATGGTTTCGTACTCGGCATCGCCGTGATACAGGTCGGCGCGCGTGCGGCCGTGCACGGTCAGCATGCTGATGCCGCACTCTTCGGCGATGCGCGCCACCGTGAGCGCGTTCTTATGTTCGCGGTCCCAGCCCGTGCGAATCTTCAGCGTGACGGGCACGACGTCGCCCACGGCGCCCACGACTGCGGACACGATACGAGCGACCAGCGGCTCGTTCTGCAACAGCGCCGATCCGGCGGCAACGTTACAGACCTTCTTGGCAGGGCAGCCCATGTTGATGTCGATGATCTGCGCACCGCGCTCGACGTTGTAGCGTGCGGCTTCGGCCATCATCTCGGGGTCGGCCCCGGCGATCTGCACCGAAATCGGGGCCACTTCACCCGCATGATTCGCGCGACGCATCGTCTTCTCGCTCTTCCACAGCTGCGCGTTGGACGCCACCATTTCCGACACGGCATAGCCCGCCCCCAGTCGTTTGCACAACTGGCGGAACGGCCGATCCGTCACACCCGCCATGGGGGCGACGAACAGGTTATTGCGGAGTTCGTGGGGACCGATACGCACGATGAAGGGGAAAAGCCGGAAAAAAGATCGCCATTTTACTGCGAAAACCCGCCCTCGTCGCCTAAAAAATGTGCAAAGTTCCGGGCGGGTCGGTCAGGACCGATTCGGAAAGACCTTGGGAGATGCCCGGTGAAGGGCTTGAGATCTCGCGATCAGCCGCGCTGGCCGAACATCATCTGCCGGGCAAAGGCGGTTTTGAGCGGAGGAACGAGATCGAGGCTGGCGAGCGCCATGCCGCGCGCGAGGGCGACCGGTGCGGCGTCGATGCCGAAGAGGCGAGGCAGCAGATCGGTGATGCGGATCGTGAGCCCCCGGTCCGCGCGACGGCGGCGGGCGAACGCGCTCAGCGCAGCCGGACCCGCCACGCCCTGATGCGTCGTACCGGCGCGGGCATGGCGAACGAGGCTGTCGGCAAGGTCGAAGGCGTCGCGCAAGCCGAGGTTCAGGCCCTGACCGGCCACGGGGTGAAGCGTCTGGGCGGCATTGCCGATGGCAGCGACACGCCCGTCGACCACCTGACCCAGTGCGTTCAGGCCGAGCGGGAAGCCCGCGCGGCCGGTAATCGAGGTAAAGCGGCCCATGCGGTCGCCGAACGCCTTGTGCAGCTCAGTGAGGAACCGGGCGTCGTCCAACGCGCGGCGGCGACTGGCCTCGGCGTTCGAGCAGCACCACACCAGCGCGTAGCCGTTCTCTTGCGGGAGGAGCGCCACGGGACCGTCGGACGTGAAACGCTCCCATGCCCAGCCGATGCGCGGACGCTCGCAGGTCACGAAGCCCACCAGGGCCGTCTGGCCGTAGTCGCGCGTGCGCGGCCGCGCCGTCTGTCCTTCGAACAATCCGCCTTCGGCGTTGACGGCGAGTGTGGCGTGCAGCGTGTGTGCGTGATCGTCGCCCACGCCTTCGAGCGTGAGCGTGACCTGCTGGGCGTCCTGACGCAGCGCGATGGCGCGATACGGGCGGAAGTGGTGCAGTCCCGGCGCGTCGCTGTCGAGCACGCTGAGCGCGGACGCTCGCGACGCATGCTCGAAGCGCGCCGGTAGCTGTGCCGTCGCGGTATCGAGCGCGCGCATGAGCGCGCCGTAACGCACCACATAGCCGAGGGCCGGTACGCCGTGATCGAGATAGTCGATCTCGGTGCTGCCGAAGCGTTGCGCCTGCGAGACGTGAATGTGCCGGATCGGCGTGCTCGGCAGCGCGGAACGCGCATTCGGATCGCGCGGCCATGCGCCCGCGCGCGCAAGAATCTCGCGGCTGCCGTGCGACAGGGCGAGCGTGCGCGGGTCGTCGTAGCTCGCTTGCGCGCCGCGCGCGTCCACCAGCGCCACGCGCAAGTGCGGTGCGCGCTGCGCGAGCAACAGGGCGAGCGCGGTGCCGACCGGACCGGCGCCGACGATGGCGACGTCGAAACGCGCGACAGGCCGTTCGGTCGCCGCGCGCTTCTCGGAAACGTCGGAAATTTCGGAAATGTCGGAGGTGCCGGAAGTACCGGAAGCCTGAGCGTTCGTCATCAGCCGTCAGTCCGAGATGCGTCAGCCGCGCATCAATGCTTCGATTTCGTCGGCATCGACCGGCACGTCGCGCGTGAGCAGCGTGCAGCCGTCGGCGGTCACCACGGCGTCGTCTTCGATGCGAATGCCGATGTTCCAGTAGCGCTCGTCGACGTCCGGCCCCGGTCGCACGTAGATGCCCGGCTCGATGGTCGTGACCATGTTGGCGGCCAGCGTGCGCCACGGACGCTCGCCGTTCGCGCCGTCCTCTCGGTACTCGCCGCAGTCGTGCACGTCCATGCCGATCCAGTGGCCGGTGCGGTGCATGTAGAAGCGGCTGTAGGCCTTGTTGGCGATGACGTCGTCCAGACTGCCTGCCGTGTCGCGCTTGAGCAGGCCGGTGTCGAGCATGCCTTGCGCAAGCACGCGAACGGCGGCCTCGTGCGGCGCATCGAAGCGCGCGCCCGCACGTGTGGCGTCGATGGCGGCTTGCTGCGAGGCCAGCACGATGTCGTAAAGCTCGCGCTGGGCCGACGTGAACTTGCCGTTGGCCGGGAACGTGCGGGTGATGTCGGAGGCGTAGCCGTCGAGTTCGCAGGCGGCGTCGATCAGCACGAGATCGCCGTCGCGCAGCTCGGCGTCGCCCGCGCGATAGTGCAGCACGGTGGCGTTCGCGCCAGTCGCGACGATGGAGCCATATGCCGGGAATTGCGAACCGTTGCGGCGGAATTCATACAGCAACTCGGCTTCCAGATGGTATTCACGCAGGCCGACCCGCGACGCCTTCATGGCGCGCACGTGCGCGTCGGCGGAAATCTTGCCCGCGCGGGCCATGATGTCGAGTTCGGTGCTGTCCTTGACCAGACGCATCTCATCGAGAATCCCGCGAATGTCGCGCGCGGCCGACGGTGCCGACACGCCGGTGCGGCTCTGTGCACGCACGGCATTCAGCCAGTGACGCACCTGACGGTCCTGCTGTGCCGATGCCCCCAGCGCGTAGAACAGAGCGGGTGCGTCGGCCAGCAATTGCGGCAGGCGCGTGTCGATTTCGTCGATGGGATAGGCGGCGTCGAAGCCGAAGGTCTCGCGCGCGGCGTCCGGGCCGAAGCGATAGCCGTCCCAGATCTCGCGCTCTTCGTTCTTCGCACGGCAGAAGAGAATCGAATGCCCCGTGCGGCTGTCGAGGACGACGACCGCTTCCGGCTCCGTGAAGCCCGACAGGTAATAGAAGTAGCTGTCGTGACGATACGGATAGTCGCTGTCTCGGTTGCGCGGCACTTCCGGCGCCGTGGGCAAGATGGCGACGCCGCCACCGGCCTTGCGCATCTGTTCGATGACTCGCTCGCGGCGGGCACGGTACGGGGAATCAGACATCGCGGGCTCCATTTCGGGGTATTGGTTCGAGTTCAGACGTATTGACCTGCGTTCAGGCGATTCTACTGCCGGGCGAGCGCGCGTGCCCGGCGCGCACTTCGGCGTCCAGTGCATCGAGCTGCGCCGGGGTGCCGACATTTTCCCAAATGCCGTCGAAGCGCTCGCCGCTCGCGTGTCCTGAGGCAATCGCGCGCTGATACAGCGGCGTGAGCGCCATACGCGTGCCCGGGGCGATGCCGTCGAACAGGCGCAGGTCGTACAGGGCGATGTTGCCGAAGGTGAGCGACTCGGCCGTCGCGGGCGCGGCGTCGCGCAAGAAGAGATGGCCTGCCGTGTCGAGCGCGAAGTCGCCCGTCGGATGGAAGGCGGGATTCGGCACCATCACCAGATGCATGCCCGGTGTGGGTTGTGCGGCAAGACGTTCGGCCTGCGTGCGAAGCGTGGCGTAATCGAAGTCGGTGAAGATGTCGCCCGACACGGCAAGAAAGACATTCCCGTCACCTTCGAGAAGTGCGCGAGCCTGGGCGATGCCGCCGGCCGTCTCCAGGGCTTCGGCCTCAGTCGAGTACGCCAGATGCACGCCGAAGGCGCTGCCGTCGCCGAGGGTGGCTTCAATCTGCACGCCCAGCCAGGCATGATTAATCACGATCTGCCTGAAACCGGCGCGGGCCAGCGCTTCGATCTGCCACACGATGATCGGCTTGCCGCCGACGGGGAGCAGTGGCTTCGGCGCAGTGTCGGTGAGCGGACGCATGCGTTCGCCGCGTCCGGCCGCGAAGATCATCGCTTTCATGGGCGATGCCTCAAAACGTGTAGCCGACGTCGACCTGCTGGCCGGTCAGCTCGTCGAGCAGCTTCGCCAGCGGACGCAGCGGCGCATAGCGGTCGGCGACCTTGCGGGCGTAGTCGAGAAAGCGCGGGGTGTCGGCGAGATAGCGGGGCTTGCCGTCGCGATAGTTGATGCGCGCGAAGATGCCCAGCACCTTGAGGTGACGTTGCAGTCCCATCCACTCGGCCTGACGGTAGAACTCGCCGAAGTCGGCGTCGACCGGCAGACCGGCCTTGCGTGCCCGTTCCCAGTAATAGGCGAGCCAGTCGAGCTGACGTTCTTCGTCCCAGCTCAGGAAGGCGTCGCGCATGAGCGAGATGACGTCGTAGGTGAGCGGGCCGTAGACGGCATCCTGAAAATCGAGAATGCCCGGGCCGGTAGTGCCCGGCAGGCCCGGCATCAGATTGCGGGGCATGTAGTCGCGATGCACGAAGACTTTCGGCTGTGCGAGCGCGCTGTCGATAAGCAACTGATTGATGCGATCGAGCGTGGCGCGCTGCGACTCGCTCAGTTCGACCTTCAGATGCTTGCCGATGTACCAGTCGGGGAACAGATCGAGTTCACGCTTGAGCAGTGCGGTGTCGTAGGCGGGCAGCACGTCGGTGCGCGAGCTTTTCTGCCAGAGGATCAGCGCGTCGAGTGCGGCGCGCATCAACGGGCGGGCGTTGTCTTCGGTCAGGACATCGAGATACGTTTCGTGCCCGAGGTCGGTGAGCAGCAGGAAACCCTGCGCGAGATCCTCGGCCAGCACCTTCGGCGCTTGCAGCCCGGCTTCCTCAAGCAACTGCGCAACGTGCACGAAAGGACGGCAATCCTCTTGCGGGGGCGGCGCGTCCATCACAATCAGGCTCGGATGCGCGGGGGCGTGGCTGCCAATGCGGAAGTAGCGCCGGAAGCTTGCGTCGGCCGACGCCGGTGCCCAGTTCGCCATGTCGAGCGAGAACTCGGAGGACAGACCGGAGAGCCAGTGGTGAAGGGCTTGCAGGCGGGGATCGGAGGTGTTCAAGAGTTCGCTGGAAGCGTTGGAAACACTCGCGGAGGTGCTGGGTTGTGCGGTCATGGTGGGGGCCGTAAACGTCTTGCCATATAATACCCGATCATGTTTTCCCGACGCCCTGTTTCTCGACCTCGATCGACCGTCCCGAATGTCCCGGTGAAGCCGGCTGGACAAGCGGGATTGGCTGCCCGCAAGCGGCGCCACGATTGTCTCGCTGTTTGCGTACATGCCGGATAAACAAGTCCATACGAATGAAGTCTCGTCGCTGCGGCGCATGATGCGCACGCGACGCAAGCCACTGGCGCTGCTGCTCTCCCTGCCGGGAGTGTGGTGTTCGCTCGCCGGTGCGCAGGAAGCTCCCCCACCCGATATCGCCAAGAGCGATGGCCTCATGCTGCGCACGGTGCCGGCGCTTGTCGACAACCCGCTCGGCGGCGGCGACGACGTGCCGATGTACGTGCGCGGCATGGCCCTCACCGGCCGGACCAACGTGGACGCCACCGTCGACGGTGACGCCGAAGCGCGCAAGTACCGCTCGTTCGTGAAAGGCGATCGCCTGACGTACGATCAGGACACGGACGAAGTGGTGGCGCACGGCAACGCGCGTTTGTCGCAGGGCGGCAACCTGTTCATCGGCCCCGAAGCGCATATGTATACGGGGGCGGGCGACGGCTATATGCTCACGCCGACTTACCGGCTCGTGACGGGCGGCGGCGGCAAGTCGGAGCGCGCCGATGTCGAAGGCAATAACGTCGTGACGCTGCAACGCGGCACGTACTCGGGCTGCGCGACCTGTGAGGAAGATGGCAAGACGCCTGCGTGGTACATCAAGGCGTCCGAATTCGAGTTCGATCAGGACCAGCAGGAAGGCACGGCCTACAACGGCATCCTGTTCTTCCAGGGCGTGCCGATTCTCGCCAGCCCGTATTTGTCTTTCCCAACGTCCAACGAGCGCCGTTCCGGCTTCCTGGCACCGACGTTTACGCAGTCGAGCCGTACCGGGTTCGAACTCGCCACGCCGTACTACTTCAATATCGCGCCGAACCGCGATCTGACGATCACCCCGCGTTTCATGACCAAGCGCGGCGTGATGGGCATCGCCGACTTCCGTTACCTGGAACCGACGTATTCCGGGTTATTCCACATCGAATACCTGCCGAAGGACCGTGTCACGGGCGACGCCCGCTACACGTTTACGTGGCAGCACAGCCAGTCGCTCGGCTACGGTGTGAACGCCTACGTTAACTTCACGAAGGTTTCGGACGATACCTATCCGGACGATTTCGGCTCCGGCACGAACTTCCAGACCGGCGTGCAGCGCGTGTACAACCGCGAAGCGGGCCTCACCTGGAGTTACGGCGACTGGTCGTTCCTGGCGCGCGTGCTGAAGTATCAGACGCTGGCCCCCAGCTCGCCGCAGTACGAGTCGGTGCCTGAACTCTCGGCGACGTACAACAAGCTGGATTTCCACGGCTTCGATTTCACGATGCCGATCAAGTACAACCGGTTCCAGATCGCCTCGTGGACGGGCTCGCCGAACGGCGAGCGTATCTACGCACAGCCGACGCTGAGCTATCCGATTCTGACGCCGGGCTACTTCATCGTTCCGAAGGTCATGTTCACCGCTGCGGCGTACAACGTGGACTATCCGAACGGATCGACGATGCAGTCGTCGATTACGCGTACGTTGCCGACCGTCAGTCTCGATACCGGTCTGACGTTCGAGCGTCCGTTGACGTTGTTCGGCACGGCGATGAAGCAGACGTTGGAACCGCGCTTGTTCTACGTCTACACGCCGTACCGCAATCAGAGTTCGATTCCGATTTTCGACAGTGCGGTCGCCGACTTCAACCTCGCGGAAATTTTCAGCGAAAACTCGTTCATCGGCGTCGACCGCATTCAGGATGCGAACCGTGTCACCGCTGCGCTGACGTCCCGCCTGATCGATGCCGAGACCGGCGTGGAGCGCGGGCGTGTCTGGTATGCGCAGCGCTACAACATTCAGCAATCGCGCGTGACGATGCCGGGCGGTGTGCCCGAAGACGCCGGGGTCTCGGACTTCCTGGTGGGCGGCTCGGCGCTGCTGTATTCGAACATCACGTTCAGCACCGCCGTGCAGTACAGCCCGAGCACGTCGCAGTTCAACCGGTCGGACGTCGGTGTGACGTGGCGTCCGGGCGAGCGCAAGGTGTTCAACCTGTATTACCGCTACCTGCGCAATCCGCCGCCGGTCGTGGGCCAAACCGCATTGACCGTCACGCCGATCAACCAGATCGAACTTTCGGGGCAGTGGCCGATCACACCGCGATTCGGCATTGTGGGCCGTCTGAACTACAGCATTACGGACAAGACGTTCATCGATGCCCTGGCGGGTTTCGAGTATGATGCCGACTGCTGGGCCTTCCGGATTGGGCTCCAGCGCTATGCGACCAACGCCACCACGACAACTTCGCGCGTTTTCGCGCAGTTGGAGTTGAAGGGCTTGACCAAGTCGGGCAACAGCGCCACAGAAGCCTTCAAGGTCGGGGTGCCGGGTTACCAGCCGCCGCCGACGAACCAGATTCCTTCTCGATTCAGCAACTATGAATGACATGTTTGTGAAGCGTGCCTCGCTGCTGGCGGGCCTGTGTCTCGCCGCCGGGGTGGCGGTTGCGCAGCCGGCGCCGGTCAGCGCCAAAGCCGCAGGTGCACCCGCGTCGTCCGCCCGTGCCGTCGATTCCATCGTCGCCGTGGTCAACGACAGCGTGATCACCCGCAAGGAGCTCGACACGCGTATCGAGGAGGCCAAGCATCAACTGACGCTCTCCAAGCGCCCGATTCCGGACGCCGACCTGTTGCAGCGTCAGGTGCTCGAACAGATGATCGTCACGCAGGTGCAGCTTCAGCGCGCCAAGGAAGGCGGCATTGTCGTGAAGGACGCCGACGTCGAACAGGCCTTGCAGCGCATCGCCGCCGACAACCGTCTGAGCGTCGATCAGTACAAGGCGCGTCTGGCTCAGGCCGGTGTGCCGTGGGACGCCTTCCGCAAGGAAGTGCGCGAGCAGATCATCATGGCGCGCCTGCGCGATCGCGAAGTCGACAGCCAGGTGCAAGTGAGCGACTCGGAAATCAACGCATACCTCGCCGCGCAGCGTGGCGCCAATGCCGCACCGACCGAGACGGAATACCGCCTGAGCGAGATTCTCGTGAAACTGCCGGACGGCGCGACGCCGGACCAGGTCAGCGCAGCGCAGAAGAAGGCGACCGAAGCGCTGGACAAGGCGAAGGCCGGTGGCGATTTCGCGGCGTTGGCAAAGCAGTATTCGGATGCTTCCGATGCCGCCAGCGGTGGCGACATGGGCTTCCGCATTCCCGAACGTATTCCCGATCTGTATCTCAATCAGGTGCAGAAGCTGCAAGCGGGCACCGTTGTGCCGCAAGTGCTTCGCAGCAACAACGGTTTTCACGTCATCAAACTGGTCGACACGCGCAAGCAGGGCGGCGATCAGGGCATGACCGTGCCGCAGATCCACGCACGTCACATCCTGATTCGCGTGGGCGACGGTGTCTCGGAAGCGCAGGCACGTCAGAAGCTGCTCGACATCAAGGCGCAGATCGAAGCAGGCAAGGGCGACTTTGCCGACTTCGCGCGTCAGGTGTCGGTGGACGGTTCCGCTTCGCAAGGTGGCGATCTCGGCTGGATTTCGCCGGGCGAGACGGTTCCCGCATTCGAGCGCGCGATGTCCGAACTCAAGGACGGTCAGATCAGCGACCCGGTGCGTTCGGAATATGGCTATCACCTGATTCAGGTGCTGGGCCATCGCGAGTCGCAGGTCTCGGGCGATCAGGAACGTAACCTCGCCATGCAGGAATTGCGCGGCCGCAAGGCCGAACAGCAGTACCGCGACTGGTTGCAGCAACTGCGTGACAGTGCCTACGTCGACTACCGCCTGAGCAACGCGCAGCAGTGAGCATGATGTCCGACCGGTCCTTCGTCCTCGCCATCACCACCGGTGAACCGGCGGGGGTCGGGCCGGAATTGACGGTGCAGGCACTGGTCAAGTGCCTTTCTTCGGCACCGGCACCGGCGGCCGCTTCTGCGGCCGTTTTCGCGACCGCTTCCCCCGATCCTTCGATAGCCAACTGTCGCTTTGCCGTACTCGGCGACGCGTCGTTGCTCGCCGCACGCGCGCAAGCCGTCGGGCTGGGCGACGCCTGGCAGGCATTGCTCGACAGCGGACGCGTGCACGTGTCGCACCATCCGCTGGCAGCCGCCGTGACGCCAGGACAGCTCGACGCTGCCAACGGCCGCTACGTACTGGCGCTGCTGGACGATGCCATCGACGGTGCCATGGCGGGCTCGTACGATGCGATCGTGACTGCGCCGTTGCAGAAGAGCACGATCAACGACTGCGGCGTGGCGTTTACCGGACACACCGAGTATCTGGCCGAGCGCACGGGCACGCCGCGTGTCGTGATGATGCTCGCAGGCGGCGGGCTGCGTGTGGCGCTCGCCACCACGCACTTGCCGCTCGCGCAGGTGCCCGGCGCGATTCGTCGCGACGATCTGCTGCAAACGCTCATCATCCTTAATCAGGATCTGATGCGTCACTTCGGGGTGACGCGCCCGCGTATTCTCGTGACGGGACTCAACCCGCACGCCGGTGAATCTGGCTATCTCGGGCGCGAGGAGATCGACGTCATCACCCCCGCGCTCGACGACGCACGCGCCGCCGGTATCGATGCACGCGGTCCCTATCCCGCCGACACGCTGTTTCAGCCCCGTCATCTCGAAGGCGCCGATGCGGTGCTCGCGATGTACCACGATCAGGGCTTGCCGGTGCTCAAATACGCGAGCTTCGGCGCGGGCGTGAATATCACGCTTGGGCTGCCGATCGTCCGGACATCGGTCGATCACGGCACCGCGCTCGACCTCGCTGGCACGGGACAAGCCGAGAGCGGCAGCCTGCTCGAAGCGCTGCGCACCGCGGCGACGATGGCGGCGAACGCTGCGTTACATGCGTCGACAGCCGCACAATTGACCGCCGGCGCGGGCGTCGATCCGCACGCCACGCCGCCGCGTTCCTAAGGAATTTCACATGAGTAGCGCATCGAAGCGCACGGGCGTCCAACAGGGCCACGTGGCGCGCAAACGTTTTGGTCAGAACTTTCTCGTCGACATGGGCGTGATCGATTCGATCATCAGCGCCATTTCGCCGCGTACCGACGACCTGATGGTCGAAATCGGCCCGGGCCTTGGCGCACTGACGACACCGCTCACTGAGTGGCTGGCGCATCTGCACGTGGTCGAACTCGACCGCGATCTGGTCGTGCGTCTGACGCGCAAGTTCGGCGAGCGCGTGAGCGTGCACGCTGGCGACGCCCTCGACTTCGATTTCGGCGCGCTCGTCCCGGAAGACCGCCGCGACGAAGCGCCGCTGCGCATTGTCGGCAATTTGCCGTACAACATTTCCAGCCCGCTGCTGTTCCATCTGATGCGCTACGCGGCGCTCGTACGTGACCAGCACTTCATGTTGCAGGACGAAGTGGTCGAGCGCATGGTGGCCCCGGCCGGTTCAAGCAACTACAGCCGCCTGTCGGTCATGCTTCAGTACCGTTACTGGATGGACAAGGTGCTGCACGTACCGCCGGACGCCTTCAATCCGCCGCCGAAAGTCGATTCCGCTGTCGTTCGGATGATTCCGCGCGCCGTGGCCGATCTGCCGCAGGTCGATCTCGACGTGTTCGAAGCGGTGGTGGCTCAGGCGTTTTCGCAACGTCGCAAGATGCTGCGCAACACGTTGCACAGCTACCGCGACCGTGTCGATTTCGACGCGCTCGGCTTCGACCTCACGCGTCGTGCCGAAGATGTGCCGGTCGACGAATACGTGAACCTGTCACGCGCGATCAGCGGCGCCGGTTCACAAGGCTGATCCCGGCGAAGACGAGGACGACGGCGCAGCCAAAGCGCCAACCGACCGATTCGCCGAGAATCAGCACGCCGAACGTCACCCCGAACAGCGGGCTGAGGAACGAGAAGGATGCGAGTCGGGCGGCGCTGTACCGCGTGAGCAACCAGAACCAGATCAGATAGCTCGCGAAGGCCACACCGATGGATTGGTAGACGAGGCTGATCCAGATGGTCGACGTCATCGGCCCGATTTGCACATTGCCTGTCGCGAGCGCCAGCGCGCACAGCAGCACTGCCGAGACGGCCAACTGGTACAGCAATGTCTTCGACGGTGCGGCGCTCGCCAGACGCGAAGCCCGCACGACGACCGTCGTCATCCCCCAGAAGATACCGGCCAGAATGGCCAGCAGATCGCCGGGCCACGTGGTGGCAAGATCTGCGCCACTGCCGTCCGAGAACGCCACGGCGATACCGCAAAATGCGATGGCCATGCCGAGCCATTGCATGGGCCGCAGCCGTTCGCTGGGCACCGTCCAGTGCAGTCCGATCGCGGTGAAGCAAGGGGCCGAGTACAGAAACACCGCCATGCGCGACGCGGTCGTGTGCGTGAGGCCAACGAAGATGCAGAGGAATTCGAGCGAGAACAGCGCGCCCGCGAGAATGCCTGCGGGCAGCGTGCCGTCGCCGGTGATCAGACGCTGACGTCGCCACAGCATCCACGCACCGACAAGCACCGTCGCCACGACGGAACGCAGTCCGGCCTGTAAGACGGCGGGCACGACCGGCACGGCCAGTTTGACGGCAACTTGCTGACCTCCCCAGACCATGCACAGCCCCAGCATGATGGCGAGCGCTGTGACATCGATCGGACGCGGTGTGGTTTTCATGGAATTAATTCGGATGACGATGCATCGTAGGCGCGACGCGCAGAAGCGGTCATTGTCACCGATCCTGATACTCAACGCATCAAACCGATGCCGTCAGCGCGGGTAATCTTTGTGGGCGTTCGTTCGTCTGTCCGGGTGCGATTGTCTCGTCGCGCGGGACAATATGTCCCCGTCTCCCCCGTTTATTGCGCACTGTCGCACCGATACAATGCTCCGCGAGGCGGCTTTCGTCCTTCGTAGAGCAAAGCCGCAGTCATCGCTCAGCCATCTTTTTCACCGCTTTTTGCTTCAAATTCAGCACTCACGTATGTACAAGAAAGGCTCTGCCGTCGAATTGCAGTTTTCCCCGTCGCGACTCAACGACGGCGCTGGCGATCCCTACTGGGTCGATCTCACGCGCGACGAAGCGCAGGCACTGCTCGATGCACTGCAAGCGCATCTGAGCCGTCCGGCGACAGATGCCTCAGGCACGGAATCCCCGCTGGTCTTCACGTTGCCGGATCCGGGTGCGACGACGTCCGATACGCTCAGCGACGACGGTGCCGCAATGCACGCGCCCGACGAAACGACTTGCGCAACCGACGTAGCATCGCGCCAATGGGTCTGTGTGATTTGCGGATGGATCTACGATGAAGCGGCGGGATATCCGGAAGACGGCATTGCCCCGGGCACGCGCTGGGAAGATGTGCCGGACGACTGGCGGTGCCCGCTGTGCGACGTGGGTAAGGAAGACTTCGCGATGGTAGAGTTCTGAAGCATCGCGCGTGCTTAAAAAAACGACGGCCGCCCTAGGGCGGCCGCTGTCACATCAGGCACATGAGGCGCATCAGGCTCATCGGGCAGCGCAATCGTGCAAGCGCTCGTCTTACAGACTGCCCTTGCTCGAATGCTTCTGGATCAGCTCGATCTTGTAGCCGTCCGGATCTTCCACGAACGCGATGACCGTGGTGCCGCCCTTGACCGGGCCAGCTTCGCGCGAGATCTTGCCGCCTGCGGCGCGGATCGTGTCGCATGCCTGATAGGCGTCATCGACTTCAAGAGCCAGATGGCCGAACGCGGTGCCGATCTCGTACTTTTCCACGCCCCAGTTGTACGTCAGTTCGAGGACGGTGTTTTCCGACTCGGCACCGTAGCCGACGAACGCCAGCGTGTACTTGTACTCTGGGTTCTCGCTCTGACGCAGCAGTTGCATGCCGAGCACGCGCGTGTAGAAATCGATCGAGCGCTGCAGGTCGCCGACGCGCAGCATGGTATGGAGCATTCGCATGGTGTTTTCAGTGTGGGGACAACGACAGTCAATTGTACCCGCGACCATGAAAATGAGCATCATTCATGTTGCGTTGAGAAATTTTTTGCTTTTGATGTAGAGCCTTGCGACGTTCGCTCAGAATTCAGGCAACCACTCGGGCGCATGTGATTTGAGCGTATCGCGGGCGGCTTCGAACTCCGGGAAGATCGACGCCACGGCCTGCCAGAAGCGTGGCCCGTGGTTCATCTCCTTCAAATGCGCCAGTTCGTGCGCCACAACGTAATCGATCACACCCAGCGGGAAGTGGATCAGTCGCCAGTTCAGGCGAATGCGTCCGTCGGCGCTGCAACTCCCCCAGCGCGTCGTCGCCGACGACAGCCCGAGCGCGGTGTAGCGCACACCCAGTCGCTCGCCGTAGACGTCGAGGCGCGACGTAAAGAGCTTGCGTGCTTCCTGCTGCAACCAGCCCTGTACACGGTCGCGCATCTGTTCGGGGGCGGCTTGCGGCGGCAGATCGAGCCACAGCGTGTGTGTGTGGATGTCGTACTGCGCGGCACCTGAGCGTCCGCCAAGACGGACTGTCAGCGTGTGGCCCAGGTAGGGCAGCGATGCGCCGTCGACCCACGTCACACGCGGAATCACCCGGCGCGCGGCGCGTTCGCGGAATTCGGCGATCTTGCTGAAGATCCAGCGCTTCTTCTCGACGACGGCGGCTTCCACGTCCGCAATCGTGACCCAGCGCGGGGCGGTCACGGCCAGCCCCGATTCGTCGATCATGAAGCCGATGGTGCGGCGCGAGGAGCGCTTGAAACGGTAGTAGAGCGCGTGGCCGTCGAGCATGATGACGCGCTCGCCCGGCGCGGGTGCGCGACGCGGTCCGGCACCGGGGGCGAGCGATGCGGAATCGCTCGCGAGGGCTGTGGGCGCCGCAGTGTGAGCGGGCGCGCCGGTCGTGGCAGGTCCGGTCGAAGCTAACGGGGCGTCGGTGGCGACACCGTTGGCTTCGGCCGCAGGGCTGCCGAACAGATCGAGTTCCATCTGGGGTGCAGGGGTCTCATGCCGGGAGCGGCTATCGCGTGTGGCGGGTTGGGCTTTCGACATGAGACGGTCTCGCGTGAGGCGCAGTCAGGTCCGGGGCGTCGCGTCGGAGGTATCAGACGCGCTCGCCCTCGGCTTCGACGTATAAGCAGCGGGGTCGATACGTATCATCTCGCGCTCGATCCACTCGGCGACATCGGCGTTGACGGCTTCGGCCGTACGGCCTGCCGTCTCGATGACCGGACCGATCGAGACGATCACTTCCCCGGGAAATTTCATGAACGAGTTGCGCGGCCAGACACGTCCGGCATTGTGTGCAATCGGCACGACCGGCGCGCCGGTCGCGGTCGCCAGACGCGCGCCGCCCGACTTGTATTTGTTACGCGAGCCGGTTTTCGTACGCGTACCTTCCGGGAACATGATGATCCACGACCCTTCCGACAGACGCTCGCGCCCTTGCTTCACGACCGATGCGAAGGCATCCGTACCCTTGCGGCGATCGATGTGAATCATGCTCAGCAGGCCCAGTGCCCAGCCGAAGAAAGGCACGTACAGCAACTCACGCTTGAATACGAAGCACAGCGGGCGCGGCATCAGCGCTGGCAGTGCCACCGTCTCCCATGCCGATTGATGCTTCGACAGAATGATCGCAGGCGTATCGGGCAGGTTTTCCCAGCCGATCACGCGATAGCGAATCCCGCAGAGCTTGTCGCCGACGCAAATCACGACTTTGCACCAGCCCACCGCGAACCAGTAGCGCTGCACCCGCGACAGGAACGGGAACGACAAGATGCACGCAATGGCGTACGGAATCGTCCAGACGATCTGGAAGATGAAGAAGAGAATCGAGCGGAGTTGACGCATGGGGTTTCGGGCCTGGAATCGATCGCCTTCGCGAGGTTTGCGCGTGACCGCGTCATCGTACGCGCGGCGGGGCGGCAGTTTAGCGAGGGCAGGGCGGTCGTTGTGCGATAGCGAGTGGGGTTACGCGTCCTCGTCGGCAAGCAGATCGTTGACGAACGCCGCCAGACTATCGTGCACGCGCGTACCGTCGGGCAGGTTGCCTGCGGCGAGCGTTTTCTTGCCCTTGCCGGTGAGCACCAGATGCGGCTGCGCGCCCACGGCCGCAGCCGCCTGAAGATCGCGCAGCGAATCGCCCACGGCCGGCACGCCGGTCAGGTCGACTTCGTAGCGTCGCGCGATTTCCTGGAACAGACCGGGCTTGGGCTTGCGGCAGTCGCAGG
The DNA here is from genome assembly GCF_902459615.1 of Pandoraea commovens. Classification (GTDB taxonomy): domain Bacteria; phylum Pseudomonadota; class Gammaproteobacteria; order Burkholderiales; family Burkholderiaceae; genus Pandoraea; species Pandoraea commovens. The sequence continues at coordinate 77,980 of NZ_CABPSA010000013.1, read as the reverse complement.
CATCCACCGAGGTATGCGGACAGAAGAACACGGCGTCGATGCGTCCGCCGGCGGCCGCCGCCAGCTTCGACATCTTCGCGTGCATCGCACCGAGCGTCGCCATGTCGAAAAGACCGCGCCCCACACCCGACTGGTTCGTCGCGACGACCACACGGTATCCGGCCTGATTCAGCCGGCCGATGGCCTCGAGACTGCCGGGCAGCGGCACCCACTCGTCCGTCGACTTGATGAATTGATCCGAGTCGGCGTTGATCACGCCGTCCCGGTCGAGAATCACGAGTTTTCGGGCGGCGGGGCCGAGGGTGCGATCTTTGCGCGAATCCATGAGTAGCTCAGTTGACTCGTTGGAACATCAGGCGGCGAGCTTCGAGAGATCGGCCACGCGGTTCATCTGGAAGTGCAGGTTCTTGAGCAACGCGAGGCGGTTGTTGCGCAACGCGTCCTCCTCGGCCATCACCATCACGTCGTTGAAGAACGCATCGACCGCATCGCGCAGCTCGGCCAGCGCGGAGAGCGCCTGCGCGTACTCGCGTGCTTCGAACTTCTGCTCGACCACCGGAGTGACCTTTTCGAGGGCAGCGTGAAGCGACTTCTCGGCCGATTCCAGCAGCAGGTCCGGCGAAATCGTGCCGTCGGCCGGCGGGGCCGTCTTCTTCAGGATGTTACCGATACGCTTGTTCGCCGCAGCAAGGGCTTCGGCTTGCGGCAGCGCCGAGAAGGCGCGCACGGCATCCAGACGCTCGATCAGATCGCCGAGATACTTCGGGTGATCGGCCAGCACCGCTTCGATCTCATTGGCGGCATAACCCTGCTCTCGCAGGTAGCCGCGCAGGCGGTCGAGCACGAACTGGTAGACGTCGTTCAGGTAAGCGGAATCGGCCACGCCCGTGGTGAACTGCTTGTACGTGACGTTCAGCAGCTCCGGCAGCATCACCGGCAGACGCTTCTCGATGAGCATACGCACGATGCCCAGTGCGTGACGGCGCAGCGCGAACGGGTCTTTCTCGCCCGTCGGTTGCAGGCCGATGCCCCAGATACCGACCAGCGTTTCGAGCTTGTCGGCCAGTGCCACCACCGTACCGGTGGTGCTGGTGGGCAGGGCGTCGCCAGCAAAGCGCGGCTGATAGTGTTCCGAGCAGGCCAGCGCGACGTCGGCCGCTTCGCCGTCATGACGTGCGTAGTACGTGCCCATCGTGCCTTGCAATTCGGGGAACTCGCCGACCATGTCGGTCAGCAGGTCGGCTTTGGCCAGCAGTGCGCCGCGCTCGGCGAGTTTCACGCCATCCTGATCTGCGCCGATCATGTGCGCGATCGCACCGGCGAGCTTCACCAGACGCTGCGTGCGCTCGAACTGCGAGCCCAGCTTGTTGTGATACACGACGTTCGCGAGCAGCGGCACGCGATCGGCCAGCGGCTTCTTCTTGTCCTGCTCGAAGAAGAACTTCGCATCGGCCAGACGCGGACGCACCACACGCTCGTTACCCGTCACGATCTGCTCGGGGTTGCCCGTCTCGATGTTGGAGACGATCAGGAAGCGGTTCGTCAGACGGCCACCGTCGGCCAGCGGCTTGTCGGTGAGCGCGAAATACTTCTGGTTCGTCTGCATCGTGAGAATCAGACATTCCTGCGGCACTGCCAGGAATTCCTTCTCGAAGTGGCAGGCGTAGATCGCGGGCCATTCGACGAGTGCGGTCACTTCGTCGAGCAGCGAGTCCGGCATCACCACGTGATCGTTACCGGCGGCGGCGAGCAGTTGCGTGCGGATCGCGTTGCGACGGCCCGTGAAGCTCGCTACGACCTTACCTTCGGTCTCAAGCGTGGCGGCGTAGGCGTCGGCATTGGCGACGGTGACCTCACCCTTCGACAGGAAGCGATGGCCCAGCGTCTTGTTGCCCGAGGCGAGACCGATGGCCGTTGCGGGCACGAGCGTGTCGCCGTGCAGCGCAATCAGGCCGTGCACCGGACGCACGAACTGCACCGTCTCGCCATCCGGGCGCTGATAGCTCATGACCTTCGGAATCGGCAGCTTGCCGAGCGTTTCGTCGAGCGAGGCTTGCAGCGCGTCGGCCAGTTGGGCGCCGGCAGCGGTGTAGGTGTGGAAGAAGGCTTCGGCCTTGCCATCCATCGCGCGCTCCAGGCTCGCGACCGGCAGGTCGGCGAAGCCCATCGCCGCGAGTTTCTTCGCGAGCGGCGGGGTGGGGTTGCCGTTGGCGTCGAGTGCGACGGACACCGGCAGCACCTTGGCGCGAATGGTGGCGTCCGGGGCGCGGTCGAGCACGTTCGTGATCGAGACGGCCAGACGGCGCGGCGTGGCGAACGGCGTGACGACGCTGGCGTGCGTGGTGAGCCCGCGCGTGCGCAGGCCGTTGGCGATGCCGTCGGCAAACGCGTCGCCCAGACGCGCCAGCGCCTTCGGCGGCAGTTCTTCGGTCAGCAGTTCGACCAGCAGGGTGCGTTGTGCGGTGCTCATCATGCGGGTTGCGTTTTGACTGATGTTTTGTTCGGGGCGGCGGGGGCGTTCAGCATCGGGAAGCCGAGCTTTTCGCGCGAAGCGTAGTAGGCCTGTGCAATCAGGCGCGACAGCGCGCGGATACGGCCAATATACGCCGCGCGCTCGGTCACCGAGATGGCACCGCGCGCGTCGAGCAGGTTGAAGGTGTGTGCGGCCTTGAGAATCATCTCGTAGGCGGGCAACGCCAGTTCGGCTTCGATGAGACGCTTGGCTTCGCTCTCGTAGTTGTCGAAGAAGCTGAACAGCATCGGCTGGTTCGAGTGCTCGAAGTTGTACGTCGACTGTTCCACTTCGTTCTGATGGAACACGTCGCCGTAAGTCAGGCGGCGCTTGACCGGGCCGTCGACCGTTTGCTCTTCCCACTCGGTCCATACGAGGTCGTAGACGTTCTCGACCTGTTGCAGATACATCGCCAGACGCTCGATGCCGTACGTGATTTCGCCGAGCACCGGCTTGCAGTCGAGGCCACCCACTTGCTGGAAGTAGGTGAATTGCGTGACTTCCATGCCGTTCAACCACACTTCCCAGCCCAGACCCCAGGCGCCGAGCGTGGGGTTTTCCCAGTCGTCTTCGACGAAGCGCACGTCGTTTTGGGTCAGATCGAGACCGAGCGCGCGCAGCGAGCCCAGATACAGGTCGAGGATGTTTTCCGGGGCCGGCTTGAGCACCACCTGGTACTGGTAGTAGTGCTGCATGCGGTTCGGGTTCTCACCGTAACGGCCATCCTTGGGACGGCGCGACGGCTGGACATAGGCGGCGCGCCACGGCTCCGGGCCGATCGCGCGCAGGAACGTGGCAGTGTGCGAGGTACCGGCGCCGACCTCCATGTCGTAAGGCTGGAGCAACGCACAGCCTTGCTTGTCCCAGTAATCCTGCAACGTCAGGATGACTTGTTGAAAGGTAAGCATGATGAATTCGCGCGGACGAACAGGAAAAAATGCGGATTTTGCGCAGTCTTTCGGCCCGGCCGCGAGCGCGGCCAAAAGACTAAAACGTTGAATTTTAGCGGGAATTCGACCCGAACGGGGCGCCGATGGCCCCGGGGTGGCACGACAGGGGGATTTTCACGTCCCCCTGTGTCGTTTTGACGATGCGACGCTGGCCGTTTTGCCGGTTAGCGCGAGCGACGCGTCATGGCCAGACCGAGGCCCAGCGCGACGAGCGCGAGCACCAGCGCAGGCACATTACCGAAGCGCACGTACGGCGTGAGCCCGGTGTAAGGCTGGACGTTGCCCGTGAGCGCACCGACCGTCATCGCGGGCAGACGCCCCTGCACGTGGCCATGCGCATCGATGATCGCCGTCGCGCCGGTGTTCGTCGCACGCAGCATCGGGCGTCCCGTCTCAAGCGTGCGCATGCGGGCGATCTGCAAGTGCTGATCGAGCGCGATGGTGTCGCCGAACCACGCGAGGTTGGTCGAGTTCACGAGCACCGTGGCCGGTTCCGGCATGTTGCGCAGGGCCTGCGCGATTTCCTCGCCGAACAAATCCTCGTAGCAGATGTTCATCGCGACACGCTGGTCGCGCACTGGGAAGCCGCTCGGCGTGGCGCTACCGCGCAGGAAATCGCCTAGTGGGATGTGCATCATGTCGACGAACCAGCGAAAGCCCCACGGCACAAACTCGCCGAAAGGCACGAGATGGTGTTTGTCGTAGCGGTAGAGCGTCTGGTCGCGCGGCGTGACGCCGAACAGGCTGTTGGTGAAGTCGGTGGGGCCGCGATCGGTGATCGTTGCGCCGACCGCGCCTAGCACGACGTGCGAGCCAGTGCGGTCCGCAAACTCGCGGATCGGTGCAGCGACGTCCGTCGGAATGCCTTGCAACAGTACGGGGAACGCCGTCTCCGGCGTCACGATGAGATCGGCCGGTGCGGCCAGGATCATGTCGCGATAAAGCGCCATGGCGTGATCGATGCCCGCGCGCTCGAATTTCATGTCCTGCGGGATATTGCCCTGAAGCAGCCGAACGGTCAGTGGTTTGCCCGAGGGTGTGGTCCATTCGTGACGCGACAGACCGACGCCCACGCCCAGCAGCGCCAGTACGCCGATCACAGCGGCGAGACGACGCGCCGCCGCCGTCGTCGCGACGACGGGCAGCAGGGCTCGCGCGAGCATGGCCGCTGCCAGCGCAGCGAGGCCGGTAATGCCGTACACGCCGAGCAGTGGGGCGAAGCCTGCGAGCGGGCCGTCGACATGGGCGTAGCCGGGCGAGAGCCAGGGGAACCCGGTGAAGACGGTGCCGCGCAGCCATTCGGCGAGCGTCCAGGCCCCGGCGAAGGCCAGCGCACGCCACGGGCCGGTGGCAGGCACGGCACGTGTGACGAACGCGGCGAGCGCCGGATAAACCGCCAGATAGATCGAGAACAGAACGACTGCCGCACCGGCCATGGCACCGGGCATGCCGCCGTAGGTGTGCATGCTGATGTAGAGCCACCAGATGCCGGAGACGAACGAGGTGAGGCCGAAACTGCCGCCCAGCCAGAGGGCGTTACGTCGTGAGCCGCCGCGCTCGACGAGCGCGAACAACCCCGCCATCGCGAGCAATTGCAGCCACCAGAGGTCGCGTGGCGCGAACGCCAGCGTTTGTGCGATACCGGCCAGACCGGCGAGCGCACGGGCACGCCAGGCCGGCCACGAGCGCCGCTCGGGCGCGTGGACGGTCATTTCCTGCATGGATCGATGAGTGAGTTACTCGGGCTGAACGGCGGGTGCCGGCTCCACGCGCCGCAACAGCAGCATGTGGACCTGACGGCCGTCGGCGCGCAGCACTTCGAACACGAGATTGCCGATGCGCAGACGTTCGCCACGGCGCGGCACACGGCCGAACTGGTGCGTGATCATACCGCCGATCGTGTCGTTTTCGGCATCGACAAACTGCGTGCCGAACGCTTCGTTGAATTGCTCGATTTCCGTGAGCGCACGAATGCGATACGAGCCATCGGGCGCGGCGATGATGTTGTCTTCTTCCTCGTCGAAGTCGTACTCGTCTTCGATGTCGCCGACGATCTGCTCCAGCACGTCTTCAATCGTGATGAGGCCGGCCACGCCGCCGTATTCGTCCACGACGATGGCGATGTGATTGCGATTGACGCGGAAGTCGTGCAGCAGCACGTTCAGACGCTTCGACTCCGGAATGAACACGGCCGGGCGCAGCATGTCGCGCACGTCGAAGTCGTGATTGGCGTAGTAACGCAGCAGATCCTTCGCGAGCAGAATACCGATGATGTTGTCGCGATTGCCCTCATAGACCGGATAGCGCGAGTGCGCCTGTTCCAGCACGAACGGCATGAATTCTTCAGGGGTCTGTTCGATGTTGATGGCGTCCATCTGCGCACGCGGCACCATGATGTCGCGGGCACATAGATCGGCCACCTGGAATACGCCCTCGATCATCGCCAGAGAATCGGCGTCCATCAGGTTACGGGCGTGAGCGTCTTGCAGAATTTCGAGCAACTCTGCGCGCGACTCCGGCTCCGGGGAAATCAGATCGGTGAGGCGTTCGAGCAGAGAGCGAGGTTTGTCGGTTTTTTTTGGACCGGGTCGACTGGGATAAGGGTCGTTCATGACGGCGCGTCCAAGTTGGGCGGACGCCGAGCTGTTACAGGAAGCTCAAGGATACACCAGATGTGCGGCATTACCGCGTCAGGTCGACTGCATTGCAACGCTTCGGGCGACACGCACAACGCTGTGCATATTTCAGGACATTTCAGCGCGCCGGATGCTGCATTGTGGTGCGCTCACTTTGGAACTTACTTCGCCTCGCAGCGGCGCAGCACCGCTTCGAGCGCGGGGTCGGGCATGCCCGCTTCGCGCAGCGCCTTGACCGTCCGGGTGACGTAGTCGTGCGTGGTGCCGTAGCGTCCCTGCGCCTGATCGAATACCTGACGGACGATGGCGTCGGGCAGACGGCCCGCGTAGCTCGCCGCCTCGCGTCGCATGACGAAGGCGAGGCCGGGCTTGGTGCGGCCGTCGGCCAGTTGGCAATTCAGCCACATCGGACGATAGGAGCCCATCGCCATTTCCCGATACCAGAGCGTTTCGAATTCCGTGCGGACGTGCTTTGCGGCCAGACGCATGGCCACACCGGCGCACGAACCGCCGCGATCGAGCGCCAGCACGAGTCCCGGCTGCTCCGGCGTGCCGCGATTGACGCGCGACCACAGGTACAGCCCCCGGTGATAGCCGTGCACGCGGGCGCGCAGGCATTCTTCGACGGGCATGCCGGGGTTCCAGATGAGGGAGCCGTAGGCGAAGATCCAGAGGTCTTCAAGGCCGTCCCAGCCGACGAGCGCGGCGTCGAGCGATTCGCTCATTTCTTCCGGGCTCAGGTGCCGGGAAACGCCGAGGTCAGGAGGGTACCGGTCGCATCCCGGTCCGCTCGACATGCTGGCCTGGGGAGCTTCAGGCGCTTCAGGGGCGGTCGGTCGGTCCGGAATGCGTTCCATACGGTTCAGTCGGGTCTCGGTCAGGTGCGGCGGGAAGTTGATTTTTGGGACTGCGACTTCTCGGATGCGTAGGGATCGGCGTAGCCCAGTCCGGCGAGAATCTCCGTCTCCAGGCCTTCCATCTCCTGCGCTTCGTCGTCTTCCTCGTGATCGTAGCCCTGCGCGTGGAGCACGCCGTGCACGATCAGGTGTGCGTAATGGGCTTCGAGCGTAATACCTTGCTCGTTCGCTTCGCGCTCGACCACCGGGCAGCACAGCACGATGTCGCCGGTCACGGGATCGCTTTCGTCCTGTGCATAGGCGAACGTCAGCACGTTCGTGGCGTAGTCCTTGCCGCGATAGCCGCGATTGAGCGTCTGGCCTTCGTCGGCGTCGACAAAGCGCAGCGTCAGCTCGGCGTCGGCCAGCAGCGCGGCCTGCACCCAGCGACGTACCGCAGTGCGCGTGAGCAGCACCTTGTGCGACGCGAACGCCGGGCCCGCGACGAACTGGCTCGTCAGCGTGAGCGCGTGGCGCACGGCCCGCTCGCTCATGCCTTGCCTCCAGCAGCGCGTGGTTCACGCGGCCCACGGGAGCCGCGCTCGCGGCCTTGTTCCGACGCAGGCAGGTCCAGCCCGGCTTCCAGATGCTGCGCATGTTCGTCGTACGCTTCGACGATGCGTGCGACCAGCGGGTGACGCACGACGTCGACGCTGGTGAAGCGGGTCATGGCGATACCGCGCACGTTCTTCAGAATCACCTGCGCTTCCATCAGGCCGCTCTTCTGGCCGCGCGGCAGGTCGACCTGCGTGGTGTCGCCGGTCACGACGGCCTTGCTGCCGAAGCCGATACGCGTGAGGAACATCTTCATCTGCTCGGGCGTGGTGTTCTGCGCCTCGTCCAGAATGATGAATGCGTGATTGAGCGTACGGCCGCGCATGTACGCGAGCGGCGCGATCTCGATCATCTGCTTCTCGAAGTACTTCTGCGTCTTGTCGAAGCCGAGCAGATCGTAGAGCGCGTCGTACAGCGGACGCAGATACGGATCGACCTTCTGCGCGAGATCGCCCGGCAGGAAACCCAGACGCTCGCCCGCTTCCACTGCGGGGCGCGTGAGCACGATGCGTTTGACGGCGTCGCGCTCAAGGGCGTCGACGGCGCAGGCCACCGCCAGATACGTCTTGCCGGTACCGGCCGGGCCGATACCGAAGGTCACGTCGTGCGAGAGGATCTGCTTCAGATAGTCGCGCTGTGCGGGCGTGCGGCCGTGCAGGTCGCTGCGGCGCGTGTGCAGCACGGGCGAGCCGTCTTCCGTCTCGCCGGCGGCAAACGGATTGTCGTCGCCATGACGCACGGTCGGCGCCAGCCCCTGACGCGTCTCCACGAGACCCAGCTGGATATCGTCGACGGACAGCGCTTCGGTCGCGCGGTTGTAGAAACTCTCGAGGGCTTGCGTGGCGACGGCGGCGCTCTTGCCGCGAATCGAGAAGCGATGGCCACGGCGGGTGATCGAGACGTCGAGCGCCTGCTCGATCTGACGCAGGTTCTCGTCGAGCGGGCCGCAGAGATTGGCCAGACGGCGATTGTCGTCGCGCGGGGCGGTGAATTCTTGGACGGGTGCTTTCAAGATAATCCGGTCGGTTGCCTGTTCAGGTCGTTCGATGTTCGCTGCGTCGTTCAGTGCGTGGTGACCAGTTCGCCGCGCAGCGAGTGCGGATACGCGAAGGTGATCACAACGTCGGTCATCTGCCCGATCAGCGCTGCGCGCTGTGCCTCGGGGGCCGGGAAGTTGACCACGCGGTTGTTCTCGGTGCGGCCTTGCAGCTCGTTCGGGTCCTTGCGCGACACGCCTTCGACAAGAATACGCTGACGCGAGCCGACCATGCTCTGGCTGATGCGTGCGGCGTTCTCTTCGATCACGGCCTGCAAGTGTTGCAGACGGCGCAGCTTCACTTCGCGCGGCGTGTCGTCCTGCAAGTTCGCGGCCGGCGTGCCGGGACGCGGGCTGTAGATGAACGAGAAGCTGGTGTCGTAGCCGATCTCGTGAATCATGGCCATGAGCTTGTCGAAATCCTCTTCCGTCTCGCCGGGGAAGCCGACGATGAAGTCCGACGACATCGACATTTCCGGGCGCACCTGGCGCAGGCGACGGATGATCGACTTGTACTCCAGCACCGTGTAGCCGCGCTTCATGGCCGACAGCACGCGGTCGGCGCCGTGCTGCACCGGCAGGTGCAGGTGGCTCACGAGCTTGGGCACTTTGGCGTAGGTGTCGATCAGACGCTGCGTGAATTCCTTCGGATGGCTCGTCGTGTAACGAATGCGTTCGATGCCCGGCACTTCCGCTACGTACTCGATGAGCAGCGCGAAGTCGGCGATCTCGCCGTCGGCCATCAGACCGCGATAGGCGTTCACGTTCTGGCCCAGCAGCGTGATTTCACGCACGCCTTGTTCGGCCAGCCCGGCGATTTCGGTGAGCACGTCTTCAAACGGACGCGAGACTTCGTCGCCGCGCGTGTAAGGCACCACGCAGTAGCTGCAATACTTCGAGCAGCCTTCCATGATCGAGACGAACGCCGTAGCACCCTCGACCTTGGCGGGCGGCAGGTGATCGAATTTCTCGATTTCGGGGAAGGAGATGTCGACTTGCGAACGGCCGGTCGAGCGGCGCGCTTCGAGCATCTGGGGCAGGCGGTGCAGCGTTTGCGGGCCGAACACCACGTCCACGTAAGGGGCGCGTTGCACGATGGCCGCGCCTTCCTGACTGGCGACGCAACCGCCGACACCGATCACCAGATCCGGCTTGATTTCCTTGAGGGCGCGCATGCGGCCCAGATCCGAGAACACTTTTTCCTGTGCCTTTTCGCGCACGGAGCAGGTGTTAAAGAGGATGACGTCGGCGTCTTCGGGGGTGTCGGTCTTCTCGAGACCTTCGGCTGCGCCCAGCACGTCCGCCATCTTGTCGGAGTCGTACTCGTTCATCTGACAGCCGAACGTCTTGATGTAAATCTTCTTTGCCATTGAATGTGCGCCGTTCGCAGTGGTTAACCTGGGGGCGTCCGTATTTGTCCGTTGCCGGATGTTTCAGGGGTTCAAAAGGTCAGTCTTCGGTCGTGCAAGAAATTTGACGGCCAAAAGCGACGACCCAAACGCAAAAGCCGGCATGGCCGGCCTGTCCGGACCTCCGTAGCGGGGCCGGTGTGTGGTGCACGCATTATACCGCGTGCACCGAGGGGGAGCGTGGCAGCGCCGGGAGGATTACCGGTTGTCCTTCATCGCAGCGGCGAGCGCCCGGATGTTGTACTGGAACAACTGAAGGTAGGTCGTCGCTTCCGGGTTCTTCGACAGGGCGTCGGAGTACAGCTTGCCGTCCACGGTCACCTTCGCGTCGTGCGCAATGCGTTGCACCAGACGCGGATTGGAGATGTTTTCCATGAAGACGGCCTTGATGCCCGTGCGGCGGATTACGCGGATCAGGTTGGCGACGTCCTTGGCGCTGGCTTCGCTTTCCGTCGACACGCCTTCCGGCGCGAGGAACTTGATGCCGAAACGCTGGCCGAGATAGCCGAAGGCGTCATGCGAGGTCAGCACCACGCGGCGCGACTGCGGAATCGGGGCCAGTTGCTTGTTGGCCCAGACGATCAGGTCGTCGAGCGCGCCGCGATAGTTTTTGGCGCGATCCGCATAGTAGTTCGCGCCTGCCGGGTCGGCCTTCGAGAGGGCGGCGGCGATGTTGTCCGCCATCGTCTTCACGCGCTCGGGATCCTGAAACATGTGCGGATCGGTCACCGTCTTGCCATCGTCGACCATCGTGCGGGCCTTGAGGCCCTTCGTGACCGTGACCAGCTCGCCGGGGTAGTGGCTCGACTTCATCAGGCGGGGCAGCCAGCCTTCGAAGCCCAGACCGTTCACGAAGAACAGCTTCGTGCCCGAGAGTTTGGCGACATCCGCCGGGGTCGGCTCATAGGTGTGCGTGTCCTGATCGGGGCCGACGAGCGTGGTGACGTCCACGCGGTCGCCGCCGACGGCCTTTACGATGTCGGACAGAATACTGAAGCTGGCACTGACGGGCAGGCGCGTGTCCTGCGCGCGCGCCGGGCTGGCGAAGGCGAGGAAAAGCGCAAAAATCACTGCGAAAACTGCAAAGGGACCCGCGCCGAGCCACGATTTGCTGCGCGACGCGTTGCTGCCCCCAAGACCCAATCCGAACATGTTTTCCTCTCTTAAAGCGCAGACGCCTTGGCCGTACTGGCACCGCCAGGCGAAACCAGCAGCGCGCCCAGATAGGCGACGCCTGCCGTCAGAACGATGGCCGGCCCGGAGGGGCAAGCCAGATAGTACGAAAGCAGCAACCCGATCACGCTCGACGCGCTGGCCACCAGCCATGCGGTGAGCAGCATGCCGGGCAGCGTACGGGAGACGAGCCGGGCGGTGGCCGCCGGCAGCATCATCAGGCCCACGGCCATGAGCGTGCCCATCGCCTGGAAACCGGAGACGAGGTTCATGACCGTCAGCACGGTAAAGCCCAGGTGGTAGCGCATCACGCTCTTGCCCTGGCCCTGGCCGAGAAAGGTCGGATCGGCGCTGTCGAGCACCAGACCGCGATAGTGCCAGCCAAACCACAGCAGCGTGACGGTCGTGATGGCCGCCACGAGTATCAGCGACGGGTCGTCCACCGCCAGCACCGAGCCGAACAGCAGGTTCATCAGATCGACGCTGTTGCCCCACTTCGACACGATGACCACACCGCCTGCGAGCGCCAGTAAATAGAAGCCCGCGAACGATGCGCCCTCATCCAGCCGGGTACGGCGGCTCGACAGACCGGCGAGCAACGCCACGAGCAGGCCCGCGATCATGCCACCGCCCGCCATCCACGGCAGCGACAGCCCACCGATCAGATAGCCGACCGCCGCACCTGGCAGCACCGCGTGCGACAGCGAGTCGCCCATCAGGCTCATGCGGCGCAGCAGTAAAAATACGCCCACGGGCGTGCAACCCAGCGACAGGGCCAGACTGCCGACCAGCGCGTGGCGCATGAAGTCGAATTCCGCGAACGGGCCAATGACGAGATCGAGCAGCGCGCTCATCGACGGCCTCCGGGAAACGTGACCGGCGCAGCGGTAATCGACGGTGGCGTGGCGGCAAACGCGGTATAGCCGCCTGCTGTGGAAAGACCCGGATGGGCGCCCCCGGCCGCGCCGTCCACCGACGGGAACCCGCCCTGAAGGCAGGACGCCGGTGTGCCCGACGTCACCAGACGTCCGGCCATCACGGCCACGTGCGCGAAGCGTTCGAGCACCAGCGGCAAATCGTGGAGCACGGTCACAACGGTGCGTCCCTCGTTGCGCCATTGATCCAGCAACGCCAGCAACAGTTCCGCCGACGGTACATCGATGCCGGTCAGCGGTTCGTCCAGCAAAACGATCGGCGCGTCTTCGACGATCAGGCGAGCGAAGCGGGCGCGCTGCCATTGCCCGCCGGACAAGGCTTCCAGCGCCTGTGTGCGCTTGTCGGCGAGGCCCACACGGGCGAGGGCGTCGAGGGCGCGGTCGAACTCGTCGCGGCCGAGGCGACGGGCATCGCCCGTGCGACGCCACGTACCGGTCAGCACGTATTCTTCAACGCACATCGGAAAACGATGGTCGGTCTCGGGGCGTTGCGACAGATAGGCCACGGGGCCGTCGCTGACGATCTTGCCCGTCGTGGCCTTTTGGAGCCCGGCGAGCGCACGCAGCAGGGTGGTTTTGCCGCCGCCGTTGGGTCCGACGACCGCGGACAGCACGCCGGGCGCGAACATGGCGCTTACGTCTTCCAGCGCGACGTTCGGCCCGAAGCGGACCGAGAGATTCTGGCAACCGATCACGGGGCGACCCCTTTCAGCGCCCAGTAAACGAGCGCCCAAAGCGGGACGAGCACCAGCAGCGTGAGCGCCGTGCGTTCCCAGCCTGCGAGACGGTAAAGCCAAACGGAGAAGCGAATCATGGACAGATGGGGCGACGCCCGCACACAGTTTGCAACTGTGTAATAAATGCAACAAAGTTGCATTATTGCACGAATCGTTCCTGGCGCGGTGACGTCGGGGCCAGAGCGAAGATGCGCCGGGTGGGCGTGGGGTCACATCGCGTTACATATCCGCGCAGCAGATTTTGGCGAACGGGCGTAACATGGATTTCAAGCGCGGTCGTCTGGCACGTTGTTCGCTTCATTCCAGAGATCGCCAATTTGCAAGGAGGAGGTTCGTCCGTCAAGACATTCGTCCGTAGTCGACTTTCCATCTGCGACACGCGTGCTCCAGAGCAAGCCAGTCGCACGACCTTCGCGACTTCGCGCAGCCGCGACGCTTCGACAGGAAAGCATCCCCTTCGCGCCCACGTCTTCGCTGTCGTCGACGTCGTTGGGCCGCCCACTTTTTTTCCAGAAAACATTGCACGCGACGCATCTCGTCGGCGTGTGAAATTCGATGAGATAAATAGGAATACTGAATAAATAAACGAATGTCTCAAATGTTTCTTAATGCAGGCAAACCCGAGTGCGCAATGCGTGGGTGGTGGCTGCAAAAGTCGCTCGAAATTCGACCTATCTCGTGCGACATGCGCATTGCGTAGAGTGTGTGCGGAACACGCGGAAACCCTTGCGGGATGCGGGTTATCGAGAATGCTTAGCGCTGCGGAAAATATCTAGCGACAGTTTTTTTGTTTGTGCATATGATGAGTTAACGGTTGCAATTTTCACTGACAAGTTTAAAGTCAACCTAAACCGATTTTGAGTCGTTCATGTGAGGGAGGGGACAGTGCGAAAGGTTTCGCGTCAGTCGCTCCGGCATGCAGTGAGCCAGGCACGAAACCATCGTGCAGTCATCCGGGTCTTAAGCAACAGAGCGGGCATCGTATCGCGGTGTTTTCCGCGGTGTATTCCGATGAGGCGGGGGTGAGGCATATGGATATTTTCAGCCACTACACGACACGTTTCGAAGCACGCAGGGAAGAGGAATACAGCATCCAGGAATATCTGGAGATCTGTAAGAAGGATTCGACTGCGTATGCATCGGCAGCCGAGCGCATGTTGCGCGCCATCGGTGAGCCGGAGCTTATCGACACGCATCACGACCCGCGACTCTCGCGGCTGTTCTCCAACAAGATCATCAAGATCTATCCTGCCTTCCGTGAGTTTTACGGCATGGAAGACACGATCGAGCAAATCGTCTCGTTCTTCAAACACGCGGCGCAGGGCCTCGAAGAGCGCAAACAGATTCTGTATCTGCTCGGGCCTCCGGGCGGCGGCAAGTCGTCGCTGGCAGAGAAACTGAAGGTGTTGATGGAGGATGTCCCCATCTACTGCCTGAAGGGATCGCCGGTGCACGAGTCGCCTCTGGGCCTGTTCTCCTCAGAGGAAGACGGCAAGATTCTCGAGGAGGACTTCGGCATTCCGATGCGGTATCTCAATACGATTCCGTCACCGTGGGCCACCAAGCGTCTTAACGAATTCAACGGCGACATCACCAAGTTCCGCGTCGTGAAGGTGCGTCCGTCGGTGTTGCAGCAGATCGCGATTGCGAAGACCGAACCGGGCGACGAAAACAACCAGGACATCTCGTCGCTGGTCGGTAAGGTCGACATCCGCAAGCTCGAAGAATTTCCGCAGGACGATCCGGACGCCTACTCATACTCCGGCGGCCTCTGCCTGGCCAACCGCGGCCTGCTCGAATTCGTCGAAATGTTCAAGGCGCCGATCAAGGTGCTCCACCCGTTGCTGACCGCTACACAGGAAGGCAATTACAAGGGTACGGAAGGGTTCGGTGCGATTCCGTTCGACGGGATCGTGCTTGCCCACTCGAACGAAGCGGAGTGGCAGAGCTTCAAGGGCAATCGCAACAACGAAGCTTTCCTCGACCGTATCTATATCGTGAAGGTGCCGTACTGCCTGCGCGTGACCGACGAGGTGAAGATTTACGAGAAGCTCGTAAAGAACAGCTCGCTTGCGAACGCCCCGCGCGCGCCGAACGTGCTCAAGATGCTTGCCCAGTTCGCGGTGCTCACGCGTCTGAAAGAGCCCGAGAATTCCAACATCTTCTCCAAGGTCCGTGTCTACGACGGTGAGAACCTCAAGGACATCGACCCGAAGGCCAAGTCGTATCAGGAGTACCGCGACTACGCTGGGGTGGACGAAGGGATGACGGGCATGTCGACGCGTTTCGCCTTCAAGGTGCTCTCGAAGGTCTTCAACTTCGATAACACGGAAGTCGCCGCGAACCCGGTGCACATGCTGTACGTGCTCGAACAGCAGATCGAGCGCGAACAGTATGCGGGAGAAGTCGAGAAGCGCTATCTCGCCTACATCAAGGAATATCTGACGGCACCGTTCGTCGAGTTCATCGGCAAGGAGATTCAGACCGCGTATCTGGAATCGTACTCGGAGTACGGTCAGAACATCTTCGATCGCTACGTGAACTTCGCGGACCTGTGGATTCAGGATCAGGAATATCGCGATCCGAACACCGGAGAAATTCTCGACCGCACCGCGCTCAACGACGAACTGGAGAAAGTCGAAAAGCCGGCCGGGATTACCAATCCGAAAGACTTCCGCAACGAGATCGTCAACTTCGTGCTGCGGGCGCGCGCCAACAACGCGGGCAAGAATCCGCTCTGGACGAGTTACGAAAAGCTGCGCGCGGTGATCGAGAAACGCATGTTCTCGACGACCGAGGATTTGCTGCCGGTGATCTCGTTCAACGCGAAGTCGTCCAAGGAGGATCAGGAAAAGCACGCCAACTTCGTCAACCGGATGGTGGAAAAGGGCTATACCCCGAAGCAGGTTCGCCTGCTTGTGGAATGGTATCTGCGCGTGCGCAAATCCTCGTAGCAACCAATCGGGGCCACTATGTCAGCAATCATCGACAGACGGCAAAACGGCAAGAACAAAAGCGCCATCAATCAGCAGCGTTTCATCAAACGCTATCGCGACCAGATTCGTCGTGCGGTTGCGAAAGCGGTGTCTGGGCGCAAGATCACCGATATCGATGGCAGCGGACAGGTCTCGATCCCGGTCAAGGACATTTCGGAGCCGTTGTTTCACCACGGACCCGGTGGGCGGCGGGAGATGATTCATCCCGGCAACCGCGAGTTCGTGGTGGGCGACAACTTCGAGCGTCCGCCATCGGGCGCAGGGGGCGGCGGCAGCCGCGCCAGCGACTCGGGAGAGGGCGAGGACGATTTCGTCTTCAACCTCTCGCGAGAGGAGTTCCTGAAATTCTTCTTCGAGGACATGGCGCTGCCGGACCTCGCGAAACGTCGGCTTGCCCAGATTCCGGAGTTTCGCAAGGTACGTGCGGGCTATTCCATCGACGGTACGCCGTCGAACCTCAACGTCATTCGCACGATGCGCAGCTCGCTGGGCCGGCGCATCGCGCTCACCGCACCCTATCGCAAGCAGCTCCGTGAACTCGAAGCCGAGTACGCGGACATCGTCTCGCGCGAGGGAGATACATCGCCCAGAGCCCTGGCGCTCGCGCACGAAATCACGCATCTTCGTACGCGCGTCGAGGCGATTCCTTACATCGAAAAACTCGATCTGCGGTATTCGAACCGCGTCATGCAGCCGCGCCCGCAAGCGCAGGCCGTCATGTTCTGTCTGATGGACGTGTCCGGCTCGATGGACCAGAGCCGTAAGGACCTCGCCAAGCGCTTCTTCATGCTGCTGTATCTGTTCCTGCGGCATAACTACGAGCGCATCGATCTCGTGCTCATCCGTCACCACACCACGGCGAAGGAAGTGAACGAGGACGATTTCTTCTACGCGCGCGAGTCGGGCGGGACGGTGGTGTCCAGCGCACTCAAGCTGATGAACGAGGTCATCGCGGACCGGTATTCGCCGAGCGACTGGAACATCTACGGTGCGCAGGTCTCCGACGGCGATAACTGGGACGGCGACTCGCCGATCTGTCGCGACATCCTGATGCAGTCGATCATGCCGGCCGTGCAGTACTTCGCCTACGTGGAGGTAGCGAGCGCAGAACCGCAGAACCTGTGGAACGAGTACCTGTCGGTCAAGCAGCAGCATTCGAACTTCGCGATGCAACGCATCATGGAGGCGGCCGAAATCTATCCGGTGCTGCACGACTTGTTCAAGAAGAAGGCGGCCTGAGGGCCGTCTCCTAGCGTACCGATACCGGCCCGTGCCGGTACCGAAACGAGGGCGCGTCATGGCGTATATATCCACAGGGTCGGAATGGACGTTCGAGCTGATTCAGCGATACGAGCATGAGATCGCGCGTATCGCCGCCGGCTTCAAGCTCGACACGTACCCGAATCAGATCGAGATCATCACCGCCGAGCAGATGCTCGACGCCTATGCGACCGTCGGCCTGCCCATCGGCTATCACCACTGGTCGTACGGCAAGCATTTCCTGTCCTCCGAGCGCGGCTACAAGCGCGGGCAGATGGGCCTGGCGTACGAGATCGTCATCAACTCGAACCCCTGCATCGCGTATCTGATGGAGGAGAACAGTATGACCATGCAGGCGCTGACCATCGCGCATGCCAGCTACGGTCATAACTCGTTCTTCAAGGGCAATTACCTGTTTCGCACGTGGACCAGCGCCGACGCCATCGTCGATTACCTGCTGTTCGCGCGCAACTACATCACCGAGTGCGAACAGCGTTACGGTGAGCAGTCAGTGGAGTTGCTGCTCGACTCCTGCCACGCCCTGATGAACTACGGCGTGGACCGGTACAAGCGGCCGAAGCGTTTGTCGCTCGCGCAGGAGCAGGCGCGACAAAAGGAGCGCGAGAATTATTTGCAGATGCAGATCAACGATCTGTGGCGCACGTTGCCCAATCACGCCCTGCATGACGACGATGAGGACGACGGACTCGATCCCTCCGAATCGGACGAGCCGCCGTTCCCGGGCGAGCCGCAGGAAAACCTGCTGTATTTCTTCGAGAAGAACGCCCCGAAGCTGGCGCCGTGGCAGCGCGAGATCGTGCGCATCGTACGCAAGCTCGCACAGTACTTCTATCCGCAACGTCAGACCAAAGTCATGAACGAAGGCTGGGCGACGTTCTGGCACTACACGATCCTTCAGCAGCTCTACAAGGAGAAGCTCGTCAACGACGCCTTCATGATGGAGTTCCTGCACGCGCATACGAACGTCGTCTATCAGCCGTCGTTCGACAGCCCGTACTACAGCGGTCTGAATCCGTATGCGCTGGGCTTCGCGATGTTCCAGGACATCCGTCGCATGTGCGAGGAGCCAACCGACGAGGACCGTCTGTGGGCCCCGGATATCGCTGGCTCCGACTGGCTGACGACGCTCGACTTCGCCATGCGCAACTTCAAGGACGAGAGCTTCATTCAGCAGTTCCTCTCGCCCAAGGTGATTCGCGATCTGAAGTTGTTCTCTGTTCTCGACGACGATCGTGACAGCCGCTTGCGTGTGACGGCCATCCACAACGATTCGGGCTATCGCGAGATTCGCGAGATGCTGGCGCAGCAGTACAACCTCAGTCAGCTCGAACCGAATATTCAGGTGGCGCACGTCGATCTGCATGGCGACCGGTCGCTGACGTTGCGGCACGTGCAAAGCGAACGCAAACCGCTCGACGACAGCTTCGAAGAAGTGCTCAAGCACGTGGCGCGTCTGTGGGGCTTTACCGTGCGGCTGGAGACGGTGTTCGAAGACGGCCGCAGCGAAATGACGCACGAGACGAAGGTCGAGAAGCGGCGTCGCTACGCGCTGAGCGCCTGACGGGGGCGCGATGAAGATTCCGTTCGTCGCGCTCGATCACGTGGTGTTGCGGACCAACGATGTGGCACGCTTGCGGCACTTCTACATTGAGGTGCTGGGCTGCACGCTGGAAAAGGTGCAGGACGACATCGGACTGGTTCAGTTGCGTGCTGGCGACGCGTTGATCGATCTGGTCGACGTCGCAGGCAAGATCGGTCGTCAGGGCGGTGTCGCGCCCGGTCCGGAAGGACACAATCTCGATCACTTTTGTCTGCGCGTCGAACCGTTCGATGACGAAGCCATTCGCAAAGAACTTGCGTCGCACGGCGTGACTCTGGGGGACGTGGTGCAACGCTACGGTGCACACGGGGAAGGGCCGTCCTGCTATCTCAGCGATCCGGACGGCAACACCGTGGAACTCAAAGGACCGGCAACGTCGCCGCCGGTGGGCAAGCACTGATGTCGTTCGCCGCGCCAAACGTCACGCAGCGCACACCGCCAATCACGCCGCCATCTGCCCCATCACGCTCTGATCCCGCCCCTTGTGCTTCGCCTGATAAAGCGCCTTGTCCGCCTGGTCGAGCATCGCGCTGATCACGAGCGGCTCGCCCGGTTGCCATGAGGCAATGCCGACGCTGATGGTGATCGCCTCGCCCTCGTCGCGCGCGGCTTGTGGCAGCAGATCCGTACTCGCGCGCTTGACGGATTCGCGAATTCGGTCGGCCACACGTAACGCGGCGTGCTGGTCGATCTCAGGCAAGACCACCGCAAATTCCTCGCCTCCCAGACGAACGGCAAAGTCGCTCGGCAGTCGGATGCAATGCTGGATGGTCGTGGCGATGCGTTGCAAGACGGCGTCGCCGAACGGGTGTCCGTAGCGGTCGTTGACCTGCTTGAAGAAATCGATGTCGATCAGCAGAACGGACAGCGGAATCGCACGCTGTTGCACGCGTTCGGCGACGAGCCGGATGCGATTGTCGAAGTAACGGCGGTTATAGATGTGCGTGAGCGGATCGATGAAAACCTTCTCCACCAGATCCGTGTTGGTGAGCGCGAGCGATTGATACTGCCGTGTGATTTCCCACACCAGGGCGAGCGTGGCAACACCCGGCGACGCCAGCGCCAGCAAACGCGCCGCATACCATTGATACGACGCTTCGCTCGGTGCGGTAAGCGAGAGCAGCAACTGACACAGCGAGATCGAGACCACGACCCACACGAGCAGGAACAACTTGTGCGACAGGCGCGTGACGGCCGCGATACGCCACCACAGTGCCACGTAGGCGACGAAGAGGGCGGCGAGCGCGATCGTCTCGATGCCGACGCCGCCGGTCAGATGCGGCGTGACGAGCGTGCGTCCCGCGCCCACGATCGACAGCGAAACCGTCACCCAGATGATGAGGACCGTCGCGCCGTAACGCGCCGCCTCGGAGTAGCCGGGACGCGTGTGCGGGTCCATGCGCGTGCGAGAGTAGCTGCGCACGCTGAGCATCACATACGCGGCGAAGCTCGCTTCGGCAACGAGCCAGAGCCAGAAGGGCGCGCGGGTGACGTGTGCCGAGATGCCTGCCAACTGATTCGCGAGCAACACGCCTTCGGTAAACATGAACAGTCCGCGTAGCAGAAACGCGCATCCGAACTGCGCAAAATAGCGCTTACCGTTGTAGAGATATTGAACGCCTAGCAGACACGCCGTGGACAGATTGAGAATGCCGCCTGCCGAGACGAGAAAGAAGGTCAGCAAAGGATTGACTGTGCCTTCGAGCGTGCGCGCGAGGAATCCGGCAAGCGTGAGTGCGGCGCACGCAGCCAAAATGGTGGTCGCGGCGACGCGATTGCCCTGTTCGGTACGGCTGATGGTACTTTTCATAGTTGTTATTCGCCATTCAACGACCTCGTGCCCGCGCACGATCGCTTTCCTACCGTTCAATCACCGCGCCCGCAAACCGTCGCAAGATCGTTGCCTCGCGTTCCCGTTGCGTTTCCCCGATTTTGCGCTAAATGATTGAAAACTAAGATAAACCTTGGAGAATACACGAGTTTTTTCGAGTTGGCACTGGTTTCCGGGGAGGTACTCTAATTTCCCTTCGGAGACCAGATAACATGCGGATTCCGGACGGTCGGGACGTCGCTTGCCGCACCTGAATTCGCTCGCTTCGTGTCCCGGAAAATAAATCGCTGCGACACATCGATCCGCTGTGCGAAACATCGAAATTTCAGATTTCGGGACATTTAAAAACTGCATTCCCTTCGCAACTTTTCAATTCGCCGCAACGCCAGTGATGACGGTGGATTCGAGCGCACGCAATTAATAAGGACTGCGATTCATATGAGAAATGTATCGTGTAATTACGTGTAAATACGCCGGATTCATGACTAAAAACGTGCTACAGGTTGGCATCGACGCACTATCTGTACTAGAATAAAAAAAGCCAATCGCTGCGGTTGGCCCATAGAAACAAAAGCGTTGCCGGTGTTCCTCGTTGCGCCGGCGTCCGTTACATCACGCAATGAGTCTGTGCAGTAAAACTTTCGCGCGCTTTCAATAAGCGTGTATCGAGAGGCCCAGGCGCCCACGGCGTCGAAAGCTCGTCTCTCATGTCGCATTTCGCGACGCCTCGTTCGTCACCGTTGTCTTTCACAGACCTTCGGATCGAACACACCACAATTCGCAAGGCAGCTAACAGTTGTCATGCTTGATTGACCGCGTTGTCACGTGGGGCGATAGCTATTGCCGCGCGCGCAGCGCTGCCAACCCATTCAAAGGGAGCATGAACGTGGCGAAGCAGTATCGCATTCTCTATCTGGCCGGCTTCGGACTGCTCGGTGTTGCCGCCGCAGTCACCGGTCTGGTGTATTGGCTGGGCGTTGATTCGCTCGTCAAGTACCGGGGCGACCTGGTGTATTACACCCAGCAGCATCTCAAGCTCGTGGCGATTTCGATGACATTGGCCATTCTGGTCGGCGTGCCTGCGGGCGTGCTGATCTCGCGTCCGATGTTCGCGAAACACGCCGAGCGCGCGGTGCAGATCTTCAATATCGGCAATACGCTGCCATCACTCGCCGTGCTGGCGTTGTCGATGGCGGTGCTCGGTATCGGCGACCGCCCGGCCATTCTGGCGTTGTGGCTGGCTTCGTTGCTGCCCATCGTGCGTAACGCGTACGAAGGCCTTCGGCAGGTGCCGCCCGCGTTGCGGGAGTCGGCGCGCGGCATGGGCATGACGCCGGCGCAAGTGCTGTTTCGCGTCGACCTGCCCAACGCCATGCCAGTCATTATCGGCGGCGTTCGCACCGCGCTCGCGATCAACGTCGGCACTGCGCCGCTCGCTTTCCTGATCGGCGCGGACAGTCTGGGACAACTGATCTTCCCCGGCATTTATCTGAACGACCAGACCAAGCTGCTGCTCGGCGCGGCCGGCACTGCGCTGCTTGCGCTGGTGCTCGACGGCATCGTCGCCTTCGCCAGCGGGCTCTGGTTCGCGCGACACGGCACGCCGGCGCGCTGAAACATAGGAGACCCCTACGTATGCAAGTTTCGTTTTCTCGTACGCTCGCAGCGCGCGCGCTTCGTCTTCTGAGCGTCGTTGCCGTCGCGCTGGGTGTGATCGCGACGAGCGCTACCGCGCAGGCCGCCTCGCTCACCATCGGCGGCAAGAACTTTACCGAACAGTTGATTCTCTCGGAGATGACGGCGCAGTACCTGCGCAGCAAAGGGTATGACGTCGAACTGAAGAACGGCCTCGGCAGTGTGGTGATGCGTCAGGGCATGGAGAGCAATCAGCTCGACGTGGTCTGGGAGTACACCGGTACCTCGCTGATCGTCTACAACAAGGTCACGGAGAAGCTCGATCCGCAACAGACTTACGAGCGGGTCAAGGAACTCGACGGCAAGATCGGTCTCGTCTGGCTGAATCCCGCTGCGCTGAACAACACTTATGCGTTCGCCATGCCGGGCAAGATGGCGCGTGACGAAGGCATCGAGACGGTGTCGCAGCTCATCGAAAAATTCCGTACGAATCCGGACATGCAGTTCGCGTTCGACATGGAGTTCGTCGGTCGTTCGGACGGTCTGGAGCCGATGGAGCAACTCTACGATTTCCATCTCGCACGCCGCAACATCAAGCAGATGGACCCGGGCCTCGTCTACACCGCGCTCAGGAACGAGCAGATCGACGCCGGTCTCGTCTACACCAGCGATGGTCGCAACAAGGGCTTCGATCTGAAGGTGTTGGCCGACGACAAGGGCTTCTTCCCGGCTTACGCGGCCACGCCCGTGGTGCGCAAGGAAGTACTCGATGCAAACCCGAAGCTCGCCGACGAACTCAACGCGCTCTCCGCGAAGATCAACGACGAAAACATGCGCGACATGAACGCCAAGGTCGATATCGACCATCGTGCGGTGTCGCGTGTGGCGAGCGACTTCCTCAAGCAGGAAGGGTTGGTGCAGTAAGCGCGCATTGCGCGTTGCTGCTCCCGATAGTTACCGACTGAGGAGTCCCATGATTGAATTTTTGACGCACAACTGGCACCGCATCCTGACCCTCACCGGTCAGCATGCGTGGCTGGTGGCCGCCTCGGTTGGCGCGGCCATTGTGGTCGGCGTGCCGCTGGGCGTGCTGGTCACGCGTTTTCGCTGGCTGTCCGGCGCCGTGCTGGGTCTGGCGACGGTCGTGCTCACAATCCCGTCGATTGCCCTGTTCGGCCTGATGATCCCCGCACTGTCCGTCTACGGCATGGGGATCGGCCCTGCGCCTGCGGTAGCCGCCGTCTTCCTGTATTCGCTGCTGCCGATCATGCGCAACACGAGCCTCGCGCTGCGTCAGATCGATCCGAGCATTCGCGAAGCGGGGATTGGTATTGGCATGACGTTCTGGCAGCGTCTGCGCCTGGTTGAATTGCCGCTGGCCGTGCCGGTGGTGCTGGGTGGCGTGCGTACTGCCGTCGTGATGAATATTGGCGTGATGGCCATTGGTGCCATCGTCGGGGCCGGCGGTCTCGGGGTGTTGATCACCCAGGGGATCAGCCAGAGCGATACCCGACAGCTTGTCGTGGGTGCGGTCATGGTGAGTTTGCTCGCCATCGTCGCCGACACCCTGTTGCACCGCCTGCAGCGCGTGCTGACACCGAAAGGAATCCGAACCGTATGATCAAACTCGATAATCTCACCAAAAGCTTCGTCCAGAAGGACGGTACGCGTGTGACCGCCGTGAATTCGGTCAGCCTCGAAGTGCCGCCGGGCGAAATCTGCGTCTTCCTCGGCCCGTCGGGCTGCGGCAAGACGACCACGCTCAAGATGATCAACCGGTTGATCAAACCGACCTCCGGGCACATCCTGCTCAACGGCGAAGACACTGGCAAGATCAACGAAATCGAATTGCGCCGCCACATCGGCTACGTGATCCAGCAGATCGGTCTGTTCCCGAACATGACCATCGAGGAGAACATTACCGTGGTGCCGCGTCTGCTCGGTTGGGACAAGAAGCGCTGCCGCGAGCGTGCCACCGAACTGATGGCTATGGTCGCACTCGATCCGAAGCGTTACCTGTCGCGCTATCCGCGCGAACTCTCGGGTGGTCAGCAGCAACGTATCGGCGTGATCCGCGCGCTGGCGGCAGATCCGCCCGTGCTGCTGATGGACGAGCCGTTCGGCGCTGTCGATCCGATCAACCGCGAATCGATCCAGAACGAGTTTTTGCAGATGCAGCGTCAGTTGGGTAAGACCGTCATCATGGTCAGTCACGATATCGACGAGGCGATCAAGCTGGCGGACCGCATCGCGATCTTCCGTCAGGGGAGTCTCGTGCAGTACGCGCAACCGGATGCGCTGCTGGCGCGACCGGTCGACGAATTCGTCGCAAGCTTCGTGGGACATGACCGAATTCTCAAGCGCCTGCTGCTTGTGCGCGCCGAAGACGCCGCCACGCCGCAACCGACCGTCAAGCCGCAGACGACGCTGGCCGAGGCCTACGGCATGATGGACGAACTCGATACGCGTTCGCTCGTAGTCGTCGACGAGAGCGCGCGTGCATTGGGTTACATTGCACGTCGGGATACGCGGCACGCACAGGGCACGTGTGGCGAGCGCGTGCGGGACTTCAAGGCGTCGGCGGTGGCGGGCGACAACCTGCGGGTGCTGCTCTCGCGCATGTACGAACACAATCTGGCATCACTGCCGGTGCTGGGCGACGACAATCAGTACCTCGGCGAGGTGACGCAAGACTCCATCGCCGACTATCTGAGTTCGGGCAAGTCGCGCGGCAACGGTGGCGGTTCGATCATTACGCCGTCGCTGCCGGGCGCGCCCAATGTGGTGGCAAGCGTGCCATTCGGCGCTTCGATGTAAGCGCAGCACACGGTGCGATGTCGCTGAATGTCCCTGAATATGGGGAACGGTGCATGAGTTTCAGGGGCGGACGGGAGCGACCGCCTCTTGACGTATTCAAGGATGACGGCCCAGGTGGCCGTCATTTTTGCGTTTGACGGTTGCGCGTTTCGCTCAAGGCGAGGGCGATGCCGACAAATCGACAAACGGCACCATTGGACTGGCAAAGAAAACAGCAAGACAAGGAGTAGCAGGATGACGTGGGAAGCAGTGATGGCGTGGTTCGAAAATGCGCCGTGGGCGCGCATGGCCGGATCGTTGGCGATGCTGATTGCAGCGGCCGCGCTGGTGCAGGCGGTGGCGCAGTTCGTGATCGTGCGGATCGTACGCATCGTGGTGCAGAGAACGGCGAATCGTTGGGACGATGCGTTGCTCGCGCATCGCGTCTTCCACCGGGCGGCGCGCATTCTGCCGTACCTCGTCATTCAGTTCGGCATCGAGTGGGTGCCGGATCTACCGGCGAAGGCGGTGATCGTCATCAGCAATGTGGCCCTCGCCACGACGCTGCTCTACGCAACGCTCGCTATCGTGGGCATTCTCGACGCCGCACAGACCGTCTACGCGATGTCGGAACACGCACGCACGCGCTCGATCAAGGGGTACGTCCAGCTCGGCAAGATCGCGCTTTACGTGGTGGCGTCGATTGGTATCGTCGCAACGATCGTCGACCGTTCGCCGTGGCTACTGCTTTCCGGCCTGGGCGCGATGTCGGCGGTGCTGTTGCTGGTATTCAAGGACACGATCATGTCGTTCGTCGCCAGCGTGCAACTCACGTCGAACGACATGCTGCGCGTGGGCGACTGGATCGAGATGCCGCAGGTCGGGGCCGATGGCGACGTGGTGGATATCGCGTTGCATACGGTGAAGGTGCAGAACTGGGACAAGACGATCACGACGATTCCGACGTGGCGTCTGATTTCGGAGAGCTTCCGCAACTGGCGCGGCATGCAGCAGTCGGGCGGGCGCCGTATCAAGCGCACGCTGTGTATCGACGCTGGCAGCGTCGGATTCCTGAACGCCGACGAGATCGCGCATTTATCCCAGGTGCATCTGCTGGGCGGCTATCTGTCGGAAAAACAGCGTTCGATAGCGGATGCCAATGCGGCGCTCGGTGTCGCGGCGGGCGTGCTGGCGAACACACGGCGTCTGACGAACATCGGCACGTTTCGCGCGTATGCGCTGGCGTATTTGAAGGCGCATCCGAACATCCACCAGGGCATGACATGCATGGTGCGCTCGCTCCAGCCGTCGGCAACGGGCATTCCGATCGAACTGTACTGCTTCACGAACACGATCGTGTGGGCGGAGTACGAGCGTGTGCAGGGCGACGTCTTCGACCATCTGCTGGCCATCCTCCCCGAGTTCGGCCTGCGCATGTACCAGAACCCCGCCGGTGCAGATCTGATGCGCTGGGGGCAGCGCGACGCCTAATCGCATTGCCGTGCGCAGGCTTCAGGAAAATTCCGGAAAGCTTTGGCATCTGTTTACTTCGATGTGTCACGCTGCGACGATATCCACGAATCCACGCAAGAGGGATGACGGGGTAATGATTTGGAGTGAGAGATGAACGACGACTATACGATTGAAGTAGTGTGGTATCCCAATGCTGACGCACGGCCTGAGGACTTTTGTGTCGACGACACGGAGGATGAGCTGATTCAACTGCGGCGCTTCCCCAACGACGCGGATCCCGCAGAGGAGTAAATGTGCTGAAACGAGGTGAGATTTGGATCGCACGTTTCGATCCGGCAATCGGATGTGAAATGGGGAAGACGCGTCCGTGTGTCATTTTGTCGCCTTCGCCGATGAATAAGCACACGCAAACCGTGATCGTGGCACCGCTCACATCGTCGGACGCCTCTCGATTCAGTGTCTCCACGACATATGGCGGACGGCAGGGCGCGATGCAGTTAAGCCATCTTAGATCGATGGATAGGCAGCGATTAGTTCGACATTCGGGGGCACTGGATCGGCACGCGTTGAGACGTGCCATGGCACGCCTGCGGAGCGTTTTCTCTGAGGAGGTTGGCGAAGCTGGCGATTGATCCATCGCCGTGACGCAAGTTGCAACAAAAGAAAAGGGCTCCCGAAGGAGCCCTCATTCTTTAAGCGTTCGCGCAAGGATGTTACGGGTGCCATGAATGCTTCGTGTACCCTAAATCACACCCTAAATTGCGCCTTAAACCGCCGACTCGTCCAACGTCGGATAGTCGACGTAACCTCGTGCGTCGCCACCATAGAGCGTGTCGCGATTCAGGGCGTTGAACGGGCCGCCGCGCTTGAGACGTTCGACCAGATCCGGGTTCGCGATGAACGGCTTGCCGAAGGCGATCAGATCCGCGAGGTTTTCTTTGCGGGCCTTGAGCGCCAGTGCGAGGTCATAGCCGTTGTTCGCCATGAACGTGCCCTTGAAGAGGCGGTGCAGCTTCTGAAGGTCGAAGCCGCCTTCCACTTCACGCGGACCACCCGTTGCGCCTTCGACGACGTGCAGATACACGAGGCCAAAACGGTTGAGTTGCTCGACGGCATACGTGAAGACCGGTTCCGGATTGCTGTCGCCGCAATCGTTCGCCGGGCTGATCGGCGAGAGGCGAATGCCCACGCGATCGGCGCCCCAGACGTCGACAACTGCTTGCGTGACTTCCAGCACGATGCGCACGCGGTTCTCGATGCTGCCGCCGTACTGGTCGGTGCGATGGTTCGTCTTGTCGCGCATGAACTGGTCGAGCAGATAACCGTTCGCCGCGTGAATTTCAACGCCATCGAAACCGGCGCGCTTCGCGCACTCAGCTGCATGACGATACTGTTCGATGATGCCCGGGATCTCGGACGTCTCCAGCGCGCGCGGCACCGGATGCGGCTCGAAGCCATGCTCAGTGAACGCCTGACCGGCCGGTTGAATCGCCGACGGTGCGACCGGCAGTGCGCCCTCAGGTTGCAGCGACGGGTGCGAGATGCGGCCTACGTGCCAGAGTTGGCAGAAGATCTTGCCGCCCTTGGCGTGCAGCGCGTCCGTGACCTGCTTCCAGCCAGCGACTTGTTCATCGGTGTAAATGCCCGGCGTAAAGGCGTAGCCCTTGCCTTGCTGCGAGATGTTGGTGGCTTCGCTGATGATGAGCCCGGCCGATGCGCGCTGCGCGTAGTACTCGGCGACCATCGGGCCCGGCACGTCGCCCTGGCTGGCGCGGCTGCGCGTGAGGGGGGCCATGACGATGCGGTTGCTCAGTTCGAGGGGGCCGAGCTTGTACGACGAAAACAGGTCGGTATCGAGCGCGGCGAGTGGGGTGTGTTGCGAGTCCGTCATTGCTGAAGGTCCTGTGAAAGTGGGGGTTGCTGTGCTGCACAAAACTCGCACAGGTTACGGCAATTTTCTTGGCCTTGCTGACGACGAAATCGTCGCAACGGCCAACGTGCCGCCAATAAGAAACTCGCCGGTCTTCCTGCACCAAAACAGGGAGACGCGGCGAGTTGTCGGGGTATTTCGATGCAGGCGAGTTTTCGACCGATTCGTCGTAAATTTCGCGACTAACGGGCCGAAAACACGCTGGAATCAGCCGATTCAGGCATTCGCGGCCACCGGACGCTTCGGCGCATGCGGGGCGATGCGCAACACCATGAACGCGCCGATGATGCACACGCCGCCCGACAGCATCGAGGCCATCGTGTAATTGCCGAGCGTTGCACGCAGCGAACCGGCGACCAGTGCTGCCGTTGCAGCGCCTAGCTGATGGCCCGCCACGATCCAGCCGAAAACGATCGGAGCCATCGTCTTGCCGAACACGTCGGTCGTCAGACGCACCGTCGGCGGCACCGTCGCGATCCAATCCAGACCGTAGAACAGCGCGAAGAGCGGAATGCCGAAGAAATCGAAGCCGAAAGCGTAAGGCAGATAGATCAGCGACAGACCGCGCAGTCCGTAGTACCAGAACAGCAGCACACGGCTGTTGTAGCGGTCAGAGAGCCAGCCCGACGCCGTGGTGCCGATAAGGTCGAGAATGCCCATCGCGGCCAGAATGCCCGCGCCCTTCACCTCGGAGATGCCATAGTCGCCACACATCGCGATGAAGTGCGTGCCGATGTAACCGTTCGTGCTCGCGCCACAGATGAAGAAGCTGAAGAACAGCAGCCAGAAATCACGCTTGCCAGCCGCCATACGCAGTGCCGAGAGCGCCGCCGTGAGCGGATTGCCTTGCGTAAGTTGCACGTCGGGGGCGTCTTCCGGTGCGCCGACCGGGCGCAGGCCGACCGATCCCGGACGCTCCGGCACAAGGATTGCGACAAGCGGCAGAACGATAGCCGCCACCGCTGCCACGATCAGGACCACCGGCCGCCAGCCGTAGTTTTCCGTGATCGCGGCCATGATCGGCAGAAACACCATCTGTCCGGTCGCCGAG
The DNA here is from genome assembly GCF_902459615.1 of Pandoraea commovens. Taxonomy (GTDB): domain Bacteria; phylum Pseudomonadota; class Gammaproteobacteria; order Burkholderiales; family Burkholderiaceae; genus Pandoraea; species Pandoraea commovens. The sequence continues at coordinate 48,548 of NZ_CABPSA010000013.1, read as the reverse complement.
CTGGCTGTAAGAATGCCCATCGCCAGACCGCGATGCGTGTGGAACCAGCGGTTCGAGACCGTGGCCGCGAGCGTCACGGCCGCGACGCCGGTGCCACCGCCCACCATCACGCCCCAAATCAGCACCATCTGCCAGGGTGCAGTCATTAGCGACGAGAGCGCCGTGCCCGATGCGAGCAGCAGCAGGGCAACCATGACCGTGGGACGAATGCCGAAGCGCTGCATGGCGGCCGCCGCGAACGGTCCGGTCAGGCCGTACAAGGCCAGATTGACGGAGATCGCCAGCGAAATCGTGGCGCGGCTCCAGCCGAAGTCGTGTTCGAGCGGCACCATCATGACGCTGGGCGTCGCGCGAATGCCCGCCGAAGCGAGCAGGACCAGGAAAATCACGCCGACGACGATCCACCCGTAGTGGAAGCGCCCGTCGATGCGCCTTGCAAGTGCAGCCTTCATGGCGGAGATCCTTGCTGCGGTTCGGTCTTTGCCGTTTTAAGGGGCTTAAGCGGTTTTAAAAGCCGAACCGGGAACGTTTGCGGGAACCGCACGGTCTACGTTCATCGATAGACTTGTGACTGAGCGGTAACATGAGGTTGCCATGTTATGAACCGATCGGTAACATGTCAAGTATTCCTTTTTGACGGCAGGGCTTTTGCAACGCCCGCGTCAATGGCAAACCACAGTTCAGGGAGCGCCGGATCATGGCCAAATCGTCAACATCTTCCGTGCCCGTCGAGGTTGTCTCGCCGACCGGTGGGGCAGACGCGATGAAAGCGGGCACCGATGTCGTCGCCGAAACCGCGGGCGAAAGCGTAAGCGCGACGTCCAATGCGGCCCCCGCGACGGCCCGCCGCCGCAGTGCTGCGTCTCGTGCGGCCAAGCCGGGGCGGCACGTCACGCCCGCGCCGATTGCGCAGCAGCACCTGCTCGACGCGGCCGTCGAGTTGTTCCATACAGAGGGGGTGCGCGCCGTGGGCGTGGACGCCGTCGTCAAGCGCGCGGGCGTCAACAAGATGAGCCTGTATCGCCAGTTCGCGTCGAAGGACGATCTGATTCTGGCGTATCTCGATCATATGCAGACGGCGAGTCTTGCGCGCATCGACGAGAGCATCGCGAAGCGCCCGGGCGAACCGCGTGCGCAGATGTTGCAGATTTTCGTGGATCTGGCCCAGCGGGCGAGCCGTCCCGGCTATCGCGGGTGCCCGTTCGTCAACGTGGCGGCGGAATTCCCCGATCCGGACCACGCGGCGCGTCATTCGGTCGTGAATTACAAGGCGGAAGTGGTGAAGCGTTTCACCGCGCTGGTGACAGCAGCCGGTCTCGAGGAACCGGCACCGCTGGTCGATGCGCTGTCGCTGATTCTCGAAGGCGCGTATGCCGCGAGCCAGACCTTTGGGCCGGGCTCGGCACCGCTGCGTATCTTGCCGACGGTGGCGCGTCAGATCATCGACGCGGGCATGGCGGGAGAGCTGAGCGCCACGTAACCACGGTGGCTAACGTCGAGGATATGACGGCGGGCGGCGAACGACGGTCGCGGACACGCGCCGACCGTCGTCACAATGCCGAAGACCTCAGGCCGCCAGACGCTGCATCGCGACCGCAGCGGTGCCGCGCGTCATCGGGGCATTCGCCCCATCTGACGTCGCTGCACCGTTCATGCCGCCGTTCATGCGGAAAGCGGCCACCGCCTGATCGAGCGCACGCGCCTGATCTTCCATGGACGCCGCCGCTGCGGCCGCCTGCTCCACGAGCGCAGCGTTCTGCTGCGTGACTTCATCCATCTGCGTCACGGCACGGCCGACTTGCTCGATGCCGTGACTCTGCTCTTCCGACGCCGCCGAGATCTCTCCCATGATGTCGGTGACGCGTCGCACCGCCTGCACGACGTCGTGCATCGTCTGGCCCGCCTGCGCCACGAGCACCGAGCCGTCCTGCACGCGGCCGTTCGACGACTCGATCAGTTCCTTGATTTCCTTCGCGGCGGCAGCGCTGCGCTGGGCCAGCGTGCGCACCTCGCCCGCGACGACGGCGAAGCCGCGTCCCTGCTCACCGGCGCGTGCCGCTTCCACCGCCGCGTTCAGCGCAAGAATGTTCGTCTGGAAGGCAATGCCGTCGATCACGCTGATGATGTCGACCACTTTGCCCGAGCTTTGCGAGATGCCTTCCATCGTGGCCACCACCTGATCCACGACCTGTCCGCCGCGCACCGCGATGGCCGACGCGTTCTCCGCGAGTTGACTCGCCTGACGCGCGTTGTCGGCGTTCTGACGCACGGTCGACGTCAGTTGCTCCATCGACGATGCCGTCTCCTCCAGCGCGGCCGCCTGCTGTTCCGTGCGCGCCGACAGGTCGGTGTTGCCTTCGGCGATCTCGCGCGCGGCAAGCGTGATGGCGCTGGTGCCGCCGCGAATGCGTCCGATCATTTGTTGAAGATTGCCCTGCATGCGCTGCATCGCGTGGAGCAGGCTGGCGCCGTCGCCCTGACGCAGACGGACTTGCGTGAGCAGATCGCCGTCGGCAATGCGCGTGGCGATATCCGTCGCGTACTCCGGCTCGCCGCCAAGACTTTGCTGGACGTTACGGATGATGAGCAGCATGACGCCCGACACCGCCAGACCGATGACGGCGAGCATGGCCCCCCAGCGCAGCAGCGCCCCGACGAAGGCAGCATTGATGTCGTCGACGTAGACGCCGGTCGTCAGATACCAGTCCCAGGGCTGATACACGCCCACGCGGCTGATCTTTTCGACGGGTTTGTCCGAGCCGGGCTTGGGCCAGAGATATGAGACGAACGGGTCGTTGGTGCGTGCGGCAGCGACGATGTCCGAAAACATGAGCTTGCCCGACGGATCGCGGAACTGGCTCATGTCGCGGCCTTCGAGCTTCGGATTGACCGCGTTCAGCACGATCACGCGCTGCGAGTTCAAGATACCGAAATAGTTTTCGCCGTCGTAGCGGATCGCGCCGATTTGCTCGCGGGCGGCCTTTTGTGCGTCCGCGACGCTCATTTCCCCGCGCTCGGCGCGTGCGGCGTAGTGCTTGGCCAGACTCAGTCCGGCATCGACCACGTGGGTCAGGCCCGCCCGGCGCTCGGCGAGCATGGTGTCGCGCTGCGCCCATGCGCCCCAGATCGCCATCGCCAGCAGGCTGACCCACATCAACGCGACGGCAGACCACAACTTCGCTTTCAGACTCAATCGCTGCATTACTTTGTCATCCCCACTGATTCCGCTTTGGTGTTGCACGCGGTGGCCGTACGTGACGGGGGTTCCCATCCGTGCAGTCCGACTATCGACATTTTTGATCGGTTGTCGGCACCCTCGGAAGAAGGTGCGGACCGAACGTGTGCTAACGGCAGTCCTGGCGAGGACTTGAGCTTTGCGAGCGCACGCGAAGGCTTGCGCACCCTTGCAGCGAGTGACGATCGGCTGTGTTAGCCGGGTCAGCCGTGTCAGCCGTGAATTACGACCATCAGGCCACGCGCGACCGACTTGCCGACGTTACGGATCGCGTGGGCGCGGTCGGCGGGGTAGCGGGCCGTCTCGCCCGGTTTGGCGCGGCGCGCGACGTGTTCGACCTCGATGTCGACCTGCCCGTCGAACACGGTGAAGTGCTCGCGCGTGCCCGGATCGTGCGGCTCGGAGACGAGCGCCGCGCCGGGTTGTAGCGTCAGTTCGTACCACTCGAATTTGCCCGCCAGCTCCATCGGCCCGAGGATCTTCAACTGATAGGCCTGTTCGGCACCCGCGAGCGTCGGCGTCTCATGTTTGCCGAAAATGCGCACCGGTTCCGGGTCGCCGGACGGCGCACCCAGCAACTGGTCCAGACGCACGCCCAGTGCGTTGGCGAGCCGCCAGGCCACGGCGATGGTCGGATTGGCCTTGTCGCGCTCGATCTGGGAGAGCATCGACTTGGAGACGCCGGACGCGCGCGAGAGCGTCTCCAGCGTCATGCCACGATCCTTGCGCAGTTGCTGAATCATGTCGCCGACGGGCGGCGGGGCGATCGGAGACGCCGCAGAGGCTGCGGGAGTACTTGCCATATGAATTCCGGGATATTAGAATTTTTCAATATATTGAAACTAGTTCAATATAAAGTATAGTTTCCGATAAGTTGGATGCCGTGATGGCTGCATGGTAGCAGAGCGGGTTCGCCCTGCACCGCTGAAACCGCTGGACGCATAGGAGATGCGCACGATGACCGCACAAACCCAGGAAGCCCGCGAGGGCTTCTACCGTCAACTGACCGAACGACTCGAAGACACGCGCCGTCAGGGCCTTTTCAAGCAGGAACGCGTGCTCATGTCGCGGCAGGGGCCGGAGGTTATGTGCGACGACGGGCAGACGCGTATCAACCTGTGCGCAAACAACTATCTGGGGCTCTCTGGCAGCGAATCGCTCGTCAAGGCGGGGCAGAAGGCACTGGAAGACTTCGGCTTCGGTCTGTCGTCGGTGCGCTTCATCTGTGGCACGCAAGGCCCGCATAAGGAACTCGAAGCCCGCATCGCCGCCTTCCTCGGCACGGAAGACGCGATCCTCTACGCTGCGGCGTTCGACGCCAACGGCGGCGTGTTCGAACCGCTCTTCGACGAGCAGGACGCCATCATCTCCGACGCCCTGAACCACGCCTCGATCATCGACGGCGTGCGGCTTTGCAAGGCGCAGCGTCTGCGCTACGCCCACAACGACATGGACGACCTGGAGCGTCAGTTGCAGGCCGCGGCCGGGGCGCGTCACCGCATCATCGTCACGGACGGTGTGTTTTCGATGGACGGCACGATTGCGCAACTCGACCGCATCGTGGCGCTGGCCGAGCAGTACGGCGCGCTCATCATGATCGACGAGTGTCACGCGTCCGGCTTCATGGGGCCGACGGGACGCGGCACGCACGAGCACCACGGCGTGCTGGGCAAGATCGACATCATCACCGGCACGCTGGGCAAGGCGCTCGGCGGGGCGATGGGGGGCTTCACGGCGGGACGTCGCGAAGTGATCGAGACACTGCGCCAGCGCTCGCGCCCGTATCTCTTCTCCAACAGCCTCGCACCGGCCATTGTCGGGACGTCGCTGGCGGTTTTCGACGAACTCGAACACTCGTCGTCGCGCCGCGAACAACTCCATGCGAACACGGCGTTTTTCCGTCAGGAAGTGGCGGCGCTGGGCTTCACGATCAAGCCGGGCACGCATCCGATCGTCCCCGTCATGCTGTTCGACGCCACGCTCGCCCAGAACTTCGCGCAGCGTCTGTATGAACTGGGTGTGATTGCCACGGGCTTCTTCTACCCGGTGGTGCCGCAAGGTCAGGCGCGTGTGCGCGTGCAGCTTTCGGCGGCGCATACCCGCGAACACCTCACCCGTGCGCTGGCGGCGTTCGCTCAGGCCGGTAACGAACTCGGCATTCTCAAGCAAGGTTGAACATGGAACGAATTCTCATCATTGGCGCCAACGGGCAGATCGGCAGCGAACTCGTCGAAGCGCTGGCCGCGCAGTATGGCAACGAGAATGTCGTTGCCACCGACATCGCCCCGGGGCCGTCGCGTCATCCGGTGCATTACGAAACGCTCGACGTACTCGATGCGGCGCGTCTGAGCGCGTTGGTCGAGCGCTTCGGCATCACACAGATCTTCCATCTGGCGGCGCTGCTCTCGGCTACAGGCGAAACCCGTCCGCTGCAAGCCTGGACGCTCAACATGAATGGCCTGCTCAACGTGCTCGAACTAGCGCGTGAGCATCAGAGCAAGGGGAAGAATCTGCGCGTGTTCTGGCCGTCGTCGATCGCGGCGTTCGGGCCGCACACACCGGCGGTGGAAACCCCGCAGCTCGCCATCATGGATCCGACCACGATGTATGGCATCAGCAAGCAGGCGGGCGAGCGGCTGTGCGAGTACTACTTCACGAAGTTCGGGGTGGACGTGCGCAGCCTGCGCTATCCGGGCGTGATCAGCTTCAAGACGCCGCCCGGCGGCGGCACGACCGATTACGCCATCGACATCTTCCAGGCGGCCCGCCGTGGCGAGACGTACACGTGCTTCCTGAAGGAGGACGCCACGCTGCCGATGATCCATATGCCGGATGCCGTGCGCGCTACGCTGGAACTCATGAATGCCGACGCCTCACGCCTGCGCGTGCGTTCGTCGTACAACGTGGCTGGGGTGAGTTTCGACCCGAAGACGCTCGCGGCTGCGATTGCACGTCGCGTGCCGGGGTTCACGGTGAAGTACGCGCCGGACTTCCGTCAGGCGATTGCCGAGACGTGGCCGCACACGCTCGACGACACGCATGCCCGCTACGACTGGGGCTGGAAGCCTGCCTTCGATCTGGACGCCATGGTGGACGACATGCTCGCCAACGTGCCGCTCGACTGGCACGCGCCTGCGTTGGGAAACGCGGCCTGAACGAGAGCGAGGCCGACGGGGCAGGCGTCTGAGAGATGACGCCGGCCCGACCGCGATGTCGTGACGCCGCGATGCTTACTTCGGGTGATGCACCGCGTAGTAAGCGAGCGCGGCGAGTACTGCACACGTCACGGCGAACACGCGACGGCGCCAGCGGTAGGCGGGGGTGAAGCTGATGGCGCGTGCGCGGCCTTCTTCTTTGGAGTGGTAGTAGCTCATATTGCACCTTCTCGTATCTGGTACACGGTCTTCGCCGCAAAGAGAACCTGCTCCAGCCCTTGTCTATGCGCCCCCCGGCACACGACACGCAGGTTCTGAGTCGATTATGCGACCGCACAAAAACGACCGCTAATCAGTATCTATACCGATAGGTGTGGCCTTTTTGACACGGTCTCCCGTCGGCCGATTCGTTTCGACGAAGACCTCGAAAGCGGCTGAGCGCGCCGGTTTCGTCCCTTTTGCGTCCCTTTCCCCGCCTTGATCGTCAATCGCCACGGCCTGCTGGCCGAGGTTCCCCCCTGCCGGTGCCGGGGCATTGGCTCGACGAACGTATCTCTCGAAAATCGAGGTACGCAAAGAATCCACATTTCCCCGCTTGCGCCCCGCGAGGCGCGCTGAAACAATGCCTGAAAACGGTGGCCACGCCGATGGCCACTTCCAACTCGTCGTTGCGATCACGCCTGGGGAGGGTCGTGCCATGACGTCGAACACGCGCCGCACCATCGTTTGCGGCCCCGGCGGTAGTGTCTTCGGACGCACCGTTTTAGTCGCTGCTGCTAGTGCTGCTGCTGGCCTCGCCAGTCTTTTTGCGGTGAGCGTCCATGCGCAGGAAGCCATGCTGCGCGCCAACAATCAGGTCTGGTTCGGTGTCGGTGCCCAGCGCCTGAACTACTGGGAAACCATCGCCCCCGGCAAAAGCGACTCCGAGAGCGGAACGACCGCAGCCTTTGCGTTGACGGCGTCCACGCAGCGGCAGTTGTTCGGCATCTCGAATCTGTACTTCGGCGCTCAGGTGCGGGTGGCGCACGGCAACGTGAATTACGGTGGCTATTTACAGGACGTCGCCGGTCGCGTGATCCAGTCGAATTACGGGATGACCACGCGCTCGACGGCCACGGATGTCACCCTTAAGGCCGGTAAGGCCATTCCGTTCCATCTCGGGACGTGGAATGCGCAGGTCATTCCGTACGTCAGCTACAGCTATCGCGACTGGATTCGCGACAGCAGCCGCGATCCTTACGGTTTCTATGAGCGCTACCGTCATCACGTGGTCGGGGGCGGCCTCATGGGACAACTGGAGCTGACGTCGAAGCTCGTAGCGACGGCGGACATTCGCGCTGGCGCGATGGTCGGCTCGTCGATGACGCTCGCTGGCTCGCAGAACACCTTCAATCTCGGCAACAAACCGGTCGTGGTGGCGGGCTTAGGACTGGATTACGCAGTGGCGCGCAACTTCCACGTGAATGCGACCTACGAGTGGTCGCGTTTCCAGTACGGACGTTCCAGCGTCACGCAAGTCAGCCCCGGCGTGAATGCCTACGAGCCCGACTCGAAGACGATCAACCAGACATGGATGATCGGCGCAGGCTACGCATTCTGAGCCGAACGGGCGGTCACGAAAGCGACAGCAGAAACAACAACGCCGCGCGGTCGATCGACTCGCGCGGCGTTGTTTTGTCCGCTTCGGATTCAGCAGACGGCGCTCAGGTCGCGCCTTCCACGTCCTCAAGACTGAACGTTTCCGTGTGGTCGTTGTACGAGAAGATCTCGGCGTAACGACCCCAGTTGATCGCGGTGTCGAGCGTTTCCTGTGCGAGATCGTCCGACATCGAATCTTCCAGCTCCTGTTCGAAACGCACGCGCGGTGCGCGCTGTCCGCGACGCTCCTGCAACACAGCACGAATCTTCGCGGCGAGCGGCACGTGGCGCAGCAGGTGCTCGGCGAACAACACCTTGCGCTCCTGCGTGCTGACGTCCACGAATCGCTTGCCTGCCGCCGTGAGCAGAATGTCGCCTTCCTTGAGTTCGGCGAAGCCCAACTGATCGAGAATTTCGGCGACGGGGAAGAGATCGTCGACCTCCAGCAGCAGCGTCTGCGCAATATCGGGCAAGTCGGCACGTCCGTTGTACGGCGGCACCGCCAGCGCTTCGAGCAGACCGGCCATCAGGTTGGTCGATACTTCGTGCAGCGGGCTGGAGAGTTCCAGCGGCATCTTTTGCGTGGTGTGAGCGTTACGACGCGAGGTCATCAGCGCGTAGATGTCGTCCACCATCTTGCGGAAGGCGGGATCGAGACGGTTGCGGCGGTGCGGGAACGGCACCTTGATCTCGGCAACCACGCGGCCCGGATTCGACGACAGCACCAGAATGCGATCGCACATGAACACGGCTTCCTCGATGTTGTGCGTGACGATCAGGATCGACTTGATCGGCAACTGACGCTGGCTCCACAAATCGAGCAGGTCGGTACGCAGCGTTTCGGCCGTCAGCACGTCGAGTGCGGAAAACGGCTCGTCCATGAGCAGCAGCGTGGGGTTGACCACCAGCGCACGGGCGAAGCCCACGCGCTGACGCATACCGCCGGAGAGTTCGCGCGGATAGGCGTTCTCGAAGCCGTCCAGACCGATCAGGTCGATGGCGGCGAGCGCACGCTTACGGCGTTCCTTCGGCTCGACGCCGAGGGCTTCCAGTCCGGCTTCCACGTTTTGCAGCACGGTGAGCCACGGGAACAGCGCGAAGGTCTGGAACACCATCGCCACGCCTTCGGGCGGGCCTTCGAGCGGCTCGCCCATGTAGCGGATGTCACCCGAGCTGGGCTGAATCAGACCGGCGATGATGCGCAGCAGCGTCGATTTGCCCGAGCCGGAGCGGCCCAGCAGGCCGACGATCTCGCCTTCGTGCAGTTGCAGGTTCACGCCGTCGAGGACCTGACGCTCGTCGCTGCCCTTGCGGAAGCCGCGACTGACGTTGGCGAGCGAGAAGATCTCTTTTCCGGTCATCGTTTGAGTATCGTTCGGCATCACGGTCCCTTCAATTCAGACGAAGCTTGTTTTCAGCGATGGCGTACATGGGGCGCCACAGCAAACGGTTGAACAGCACGACGAACAGCGCCATGACCGCGATGCCGAGCAGAATGCGCGGATAGTCGCCGGCGGCCGTCGTTTGTGCGATGTAGGCCCCCAGACCGTGCGCGGCGACCTTGTCGTCGCCCCACTGCACGTATTCCGAGACGATGGACGCGTTCCACGCGCCGCCCGACGCCGTGATCGCCCCCGTTACGTAATAGGGGAAGATGCCCGGCAACATGACCTGACGCCACCACTGCCAGCCGCGAATGCGGAAGTTGGTGGCGGCTTCCTTGAAGTCGTTCGGGAAAGCGGTCGCCCCGGCGATGACGTTGAACAGGATGTACCACTGCGTGCCCAGCACGATCAGCGGCGAGAGCCAGATGTCCGCATTCAGATGGAAGTGGACGATCAGCACCACGAAGATCGGGAACAGCAAGTTGGCCGGGAAGGCTGCGAGGAACTGGGCGAGCGGCTGAATGCGCTCGGCGAGCTTCGGACGCAGCCCGATCAGCACCCCCAGCGGTACCCACACCACCGACGCAATCGCAATGAGCACGATCACCCGCACCAGCGTGATCAGGCCGAGACCGAACACGCGCAGAATCTCAGGTCCGCCGACTTCGCTCAGCACGAACGTGACGATCTTCCACGCGGCGAACACACCGAGCACCACGAGCAGGGCCGCCCACAGCCAGTCGATCACGCGCGAGAGCGGTGACTTCGACTCGGAGTGGATCGCGGCGGGCAGCGAGATCGGCATACGCATGCGGGCGATGGTGCGCAGCAGCTTGCCCAGCGGACGCAGCAGCAACTGAATGGCGCGCGTGCGTTGAATGACGTTCAGCACCCACGATTCGGGCGCGGCCTGCGAGACCGTGTCTTCCAGACGGAATTTGTCCGACCACGCGACCATCGGGCGGAACAGGAACTGGTCGTAAATGACGATGACGACGACCATCGCCAGAATCACCCAGCCCACCGCACCCAGATCGCGCTGAAGGATGGCCGTGGCGAGATACGCGCCGATGCCCGGCAGCGTGACCGTCTTGTCGCCCACGGTGATCGCTTCGGACGCCACTACGAAGAACCATCCGCCCGACATGCTCATCATCATGTTCCAGATGAGGCCCGGCATGGAGTACGGGACGTCGAGCTTCCAGAAGCGCTGCCACGGCGAGAGACGCAGATTGACCGCGACTTCGGACAGATCGCGTGGCTGGGTGCGCATCGACTGGTAGAACGAGAACGTCATGTTCCACGCCTGACTCGTGAAGATCGCGAAGATGGCGGCGCATTCGGCGCCGAGTACGCGTCCCGGGAACAGGGCGAGGAAGAAAGTGACGGTAAATGAGATGTAGCCCAGCACCGGCACCGACTGAAGAATGTCGAGCATCGGTACCAGCAACTTTTCCGCGCGGCGGCTCTTGGCCGCGAGCGTGCCATATACCAGTGTGAAGATCAGTGACGCCACCATTGCCGCGAGCATACGCAAGGTAGTGCGTAACGCGTACTCAGGCAGATTGGCCGGGTCCAGCGAGATGACTTCGGTATGCAGATCGGCCAGCGGGGCCCAGGTTTGTCGAATGCCCGAAGAACTGACCATCAGAAAGCCGATGATGATCGGGAAAGCGATGAAATCCCAGCGGTTGGGCAGCAGGCGTCGCGCGGTGGCGGGGATGAACGGACGGGCTACGCGCGTCATCGGGACCTCGTTTGGATGAGGGTTCGGACGAACAACAGGGCTGAAGCGTCGTAGTGCAGCACGGCAGCGACGTTGCGCGTGTGCAGGGACGGCAGCGGATGCTACCAGATTGCCCCGTAAAAAGATGTTAAAGCGGGTGTCATACGTTGGCAAACCCGTTCGCCGATGGGCGACTGTGGTTTTTATGCTGCACTGCGGGAAGCCTGGGTTTCGTCAGTCGATACCGATTTGAAGCGGCACTGTTGTGCTTTAAAGAAATGCGCTTTCGAAGGCGTTTGGCGCAACGGTGTATGCACTGGCCCGGACCTTGGTCGCATAAGGGAGATCGCGACAATTGGTTACGTTTAAGTTGTGAACTTATGAGAGGTTGCGCAGACCAATCCCCGCGGCTTGCTTCGTGCCGTGCGGTCGTGTAGTGTGCACCGCTTGCTCGGGCCACGGCGCCAGTCGCTGCGGGCGGTTTCCCCGCTTGCGGTGTTCGTATGGCTTGCCGGCCCGTCTCCCTCCCATTCCAAGACAAGCAAGGATGCGCCGCATGACGACGCCATTAGACGCGCGTTGCGAGCGTGCACGACAACTCAGTGCCGCCGGCCGGCTCGACGAGGCGATCGCCGAGTTACGACAAGTTCTGAAACAATCCCCCGAATTTCTTCCCGCGCTCGAAGGGCTCGCGTATGTCTCGTTGCGCACGAGCGCTTTCGAGGGCGCGGCCGATGCCTTCGACCGTCTGCTCACGCTCGTGCCTCGCCCGGGGGCGCAGGCGACGTTCGATGCCGCGATGGCCAGCCTGCAAGCCGGGCGTCCGATGCGCGCCGAAGCACTGTTCGAAGCGACGGTGCAGCAATCGCCCGACGTCATCGGCACGATGCATACGGTCGGTCTGACGTGGGCGCAGGCGGGCGATAACGCGCGTGCACTCGCCTGGTTCGAGCGCACCTCGGCCAAAGCGCCCGCGCTGTGGCAGGCCCATTTCAACCGGGGCCGTGCGCTCGGTGCGCTGGGTCGCTTCGACGAAGAGATCGCCGCGTATCGGCTCGCCAACGCCATCGCGCCGCAGCAGCCCGATCCGCTGGTGAACCTGGGCGTGGCGTTGCGCGAGCAGCATGCCTTCGCCGATGCGCTCCAATGCCTGCGCGATGCGGTCAAGCTGTCGCCGGATCACGCGGGCGCGCGGACCAACCGGGCGCAGACCAATTTGCTGCTGGGCGACTTCGAGCACGGCTGGCACGACTACGAATGGCGCTGGCAGGACGGTGGCCAGAAGCGGCGTTTCAACGATCGTTTGTGGGACGGCAAAGCGCCACTCGCGGGCAAGACGGTGTTCGTCTATAGCGAACCGGGCTTCGGCGACACGTTGCAGTTCGTGCGTTTCGTGCCGCGCCTGGTGGCGATGGGCGCGACGGTGGTGCTCTCGGTGCAGGCGCCGCTGGTCACGCTGCTGGGCGGCTTCGCGCGCGGCGTGACGGTGCTCGGCGAGCACATGCCGGTGCCGTCGTTCGACTGGCAATTGCCGCTGCTCAGCCTGCCGCATCTGCTCAAAGTCGCGGGAGACGTGGCGGTGCACTCGCCGTATCTACGTTCCAGTGCCGGACGCGAAATGGTCTGGCGCTCCGCCCTCGGCGCGAAGCCGGAAGGCACGCTTCGTGTTGGTTTCGTGTGGCGCACGCGTCCGTTCCCGCCGCATCGGGACATCGCGCTTAAGCACTGGGCACCGCTGTTTACCGCGAACGCGCAGTTCTACTCGTTGCAGGTCGACGCCACGGACGAGGAGCATGCCGAACTCGCGAGCTACCGAAGCGCGCACGGCAACGTGCATGACATCGGCGCGAAGCTCAGCGACTTCGCGGAGACGGCGGCCGTCATTGCGCAAATGGATCTGGTGATCGCCGCCGATACGGCGGTGGTGCATCTGGCCGGTGCACTGGGCAAGCCGGTGTGGGTGCTGCTGAACTACACGCCGGACTGGCGCTGGCAACTGACACGACGCGACAGCGACTGGTATCCGTCGGTCTCGTTGTATCGGCAGCCAGCCCGCGGGGACTGGGACAGCCTGATGGCGCAAGTCGCTACGGACGTCGAAGGCATCTTGCAGCAGTAATGCAGTGCTGATCCCTATCAGCCTGCATCGGCCGCCTCATCGTCGTCGCGCAGACGCGTGTAGATATTCCAGCTCGCGATGAACAGCGCAGCGATGAGCGGCCCGATCACAAAGCCCGTCAGGCCGAAGAGCGACATGCCCCCGAGGGTGGAGATCAGCACCACCCAGTCGGGCAGCTTGGTGTCCTTGCCCACGAGGATCGGTCGCAGCACGTTGTCGACCAGACTGACGATGGTGCCGCAGAACGCGAACAGGATCACCGCCTTCCAAACTTGCCCGGCGAGCAGCAGCCAGATGCCCACGGGCACCCACACCACGGCGGCACCCACAGCGGGTAACAGCGACAGAAAGGCCATCACCACGGCCGCCAGCACATAGCCCTGAATCCCGAGCACGGCGAAGATGAAGCCGCCGAGCACGCCCTGCGCCACGGCCACGGCGATGTTGCCCTTGACTGTCGCGCGGACCACGGTGGTGAATTGCCGGATTAGTTGACCCTTGTGACGCTCATCAAGCGGCAGAGCGCGGCGCACCATCGCGCCGAGTGCCGTCCCGTCGCGCAGCAGAAAGAAAAGCAAATAGAGCATCACGCCGAAGCTCACCAGCAACTGCGCGGTGTTCTGCCCGATGCTCACGAGGTACACCGCGACCAGACGGCCGATCTGTGCGGCCCCGTCGCCCAGCTTCTGCTGAATGGCGTTGACGTCCTGCACACCGGCCAGATCCATGATCCGGTGAACGCTGGCGGGCAGGCGGTCTAGCAATTGCTGGAAGGAGACCGTCAGTTGCGGCAGATCGGTGCGAAAGCGCACGAGCGCCGTGCTGATTTCCTGCGTCAGCATGCCCACGACGAGCGTGAGCGGCAGAATCACGATGAGCAGAATCAGCGCGAGCGTGGTGAGGGCGGCGAGATTGGGACGTCCGCGCATACGGACCAGAATGCGGCGCTGCACCGGCTGGAACAGCACGGCGAGAATCGTCCCCCAGAACACCGCGCCGAACAGCGGGAACAGAATCCACCCGAACACGATCGTCACGACGAACAGCATGAGGTGGAAGAACTTGCGCTGGTCGCTACGACTCGACATGAGGTTTCCTCACAGATGACGACGGCTCGAATGGCGCGTCAGCCCTTCTTATATCAGAACCGGACGTTACCCCGGTCGTGGTGTCACGCATGCCTTCGATGATGCGGGTGACGAGCGGGTGGCCTTCGCCGCGTCGCGAGCGAATCGCGTGAATGTCCTCGTGGACGTCGTCCGGACGGCCCAGCCAGCGCAGTCCGCGCAGCAGCGAGACGTCGCCAGCCCCGGCCTTGCTCAGAGGGAAGACACCCATGCCGCGCGTGGCGAACACGGCCATCAACGCACTGTCTTCAAACTCGCCGACAATGTTCGGACGAATGCTCTGCGTCTCGAACCACTGGTCGAGGCGGGCGCGCAGGGCTGAGTGTCCCGTGGGCAATAATACGGGCAGGGTTGCGAGGCATTGCGCGAACGTATCGCGCGAGACGTTGCGCACGAGCGACGCCGGTCCGTACCAGTCGACAGGCGACTCCACCAGCCGCTCGCTCACGAGCCGCAAGGTCGGGTTGTACGGTGCGGGCTGGCTGGCGAGCACCAGATCGAGCTTGTGCAGGGCGAGTTCGGCGAGCAACTGTTCGTGCTCGCCTTCGTGGCATACGAGTCGCAGCGATGGCGTGTCGAGCACCGGTGCGAGAATGGCGTGGGCGGCAAGCTTCGAGATGCCGTCGGCGAGACCGACCGCAAGGCGCGCCACGCGGCCGCTCGCGGCTTCGCGGACTTCGTCGGGAATCGACTGGCCGAGGCGGAAGATTTCCTCGGCACGTCGGAAAGCGGCCTGTCCCGGCTCGGTCATGGCGACGCCGCGCCCGGCCGGTTTGAGTAACTGGTGCCCCAGCGACTTTTCCAGCTCACGGACCTGCGCGCTGATAGTCTGGACGGCCATGTCGAGGCGCTCGGCGGCTCTGGCAAAGCCGCCTTCCTTGACGACCACCCAGAAGTAGTAAAGATGGCGGTAGTTCAACATAGAGATAAGACTTCGGAAAAACCGAACTAAAGTGCAGTATATAGCTGGTTTTTGCGAAGCGTGAGTTCGACGATGATGCTGTCCTGAGCCCGCGCCCTACGTTGTGTGCGGGAGACGAAAGGGGATGATCGGTGCCGGACGGCAGCGGTTGTCCCGATAACCATACGGAAACTCTGGCGCACATATGGACTATCTACTTGCTTTGGCGGCCGACCCGGCGGTATGGGCGGCGCTTGTCACGCTGGTGGTCATGGAGGTCGTGCTCGGCATCGACAACCTGATCTTCATCTCGATCCTGACGAACAAATTGCCTTTGGCGATGCGCGCACGCACGCAGCGCATGGGTATCGCATTGGCGCTGGTCATGCGGCTGGCGTTGCTCGGCACGGTGGCCTGGATTGCCAAACTGACGACACCGCTCTTCGAACTGTTCGACCACGGCTTCTCGTGGCGTGACCTGATCCTGATCGCCGGTGGCCTCTTCCTCGTGTGGAAGGCGACGAAGGAGATGCATCACCACGTGGCGACGGGAACCGAAGACGAAGCGAACGGCGACGCTTCGGGTACGTTGGCGACGATCACCGCACGCGCGGCCGTCATGCAGATTCTGGTGCTGGACCTCGTGTTCTCCATCGACAGCATCGTGACGGCAGTGGGCATGACCGAGCACATCCCGATCATGTTCATCGCTGTGATCGCAGCAGTGACGGCGATGTTGTTCATGGCCGGTCCGCTCTCGCGCTTCATCGCGGCGAATCCGACGGTGGTCATGCTGGCGCTGGGCTTCCTGCTGGTGATCGGCATGACGCTGATCGCCGAGGGCTTCGGGTCGCACATCCCGAAGGGTTATATCTACGCAGCCATGGCGTTCTCGGCCTTCGTCGAAGGGCTGAACATGATGACACGTCGTGCCAAGGCGCGACGTGACGCGCAGAAGGCGCGCGTGCTGCACTAATCAACACGTCACCAAAAGGTGAAAAAGGGCGGTGCCGGTGAAAATCGGCACCGCTTTTTCGTTAGCGAGGACGGTTTGGATGTTCGGCTTTTTCGAACTTGGATGAATGGAAATGCAGGTTTTTTCGTTGCAACGCGCTCGGTACATTGAGGACGTTGTCCTTTAAGTAACGGAGCGAAACGATGAAGTGTCCTGTATGCGGTACCCCGGATCTGCTGATGACGGAGCGTCAGGGGGTGGAGATCGATTACTGCCCGAAGTGTCGCGGCGTGTGGCTCGATCGCGGCGAGCTGGACAAGCTGATCGAGCGCACGGATGAGACCCCTGCAATGCCTGCTCAGGCCGTGCAAGGTGGTCACGGCTGGCAGGGCGGGCAGGGCGGGCAGGGGGGATTCGGGCGCGGCGGGTACGACGCGCGTGAGCATCGGGCGTCGCACGAGTATCGCGACCACGATGACCGACGCGATGACGACGGCAGGCACCCCAACACCCACCACGGCCACGACGACCGTCGTCGTCACTATGACAGTCCGCGCAAGAAGAAGTCGTTGTTCGAGATGTTCGACTTCGATTGATTCGAGGCAAGGGAATCGCGCCCGGCGCGGTCGATTCCGGCCGTGACCGGACCCGCCCGGGATTCCCTCAAATCGGGGCGTTGACTCCGCTATAATGGCGCGATTTGCTTGGGGCGAGGGGTGTCATTTGGACGGGATTATCGCGCAGGAGGCGAGGGGCGTACGTGCGTTTGGGCGCGGTACGTTCTTGAACTGCCTTGCGGCGGCCGTTGCCATCTACTTGCTTGTCGTCGTACTGAGCTTCAGCCGGTACGGCATCGACTTTACGGACGAAAGCTTTTACCTCGCGTCCATCGCGCATCCCGGCGCTTACGCGCTCAATATTCCGGTCACGCTGTTCGGCTTTGTTTACCACCCACTCGCGCGTCTGCTCGGGGGTGACATCGGCGCGCTGCGTCAGGCCAACATTCTGATCACCTTCGGCTTCGGCTGGACCCTGAGCTGGGCCGTCATCCGGCAACTTTCTGCCGGTAATCCCGTCCCGTTTGCGAAATCGGCGGTGCTGGCGTTGTCGCTCGCGCCGCTGTCGTTGATGAGCCTCACCGCGTGGCTCGTGACACCGAACTACAACGCACTGACCTTTCAGGGGCTGATGCTCGCTGTCAGCGGTCTGCTACTGGCCGACGAGCGCGAGAGCCGTCTGGCATCTCTGGGTGTCGTGATGGTGGCGCTGGGCGGGGTGCTGACGTTTGCAGGCAAGCCGACGACCGCCGCAATGCTGGCCGTGCTCTTCGTGGCGTATTCGGCCTGCCGAGGCATCTGGCATCTGCGTCGGATGGCCGTGGCGGCGGCACTTGCCGTGTTGATGCTGGTGGCGATGGTCGTGATGATCGACGGCTCACCGGTGCGTTTCGTCGACCGCCTGCTCAGCAGCGCTCAGGCGTTGAAGGCGCTTGGCAGCGGGCAGGAAGTGGACAAGATCTTCCGTATCGATTTGCTCGGGTACACCGGTCGGGATTACCGGCTGGCGGGATTGGCAGCGCTTGTCGTCACGCTCGGTGCGCTTGCCGTGTCACGGGGCGGACGTCTCGCTTATGTCTGCGCCGCCGCTGTCTGTGCCGTCATCGCAGGCGCGGCCGTCTGGCTGGCCAGCCACGGCGCGGCATCGTTCGAGATCCCGAACGTCGCTGTTTTCGGCATTTCGTGCGCCTGTATTGTGGGGGCATTCATCGCGCGCGGACTCGTGCTGCGCAACGCGCAGGCGTTGTTCTCCGGCATTCCGGGGCGTCTGGCGGGATTGGCCCTCTTACTCTTTCTATTACCGCATGTCGCTGCATTCGGCACCAATGCCAACTACTGGCGTGCCGGCGCGACGGTGGCCTTCTTCTGGGCGCTAGCCGGTGTAGTGGCTTGCGCCGCGCTGGTGCCAGCACCGTCGCGCCCCCTCTGGGTCCTGCCGATGGTGTTCGTCATGCAGTTCGTGGCGGCGGGGGTGATCGACAATGCGATTTCGTTCCCGTATCGTCAACCCCAGTCGTTGCGTCTGAACGCCGCGCCGTTCGATTTCCCTGCGGGCGGTCGATTGGTGCTCTCAGGTGACTACCGCGACTATCTGAACGATGCGCTCACGCAAGCACGTGCGGCCGGGTTGACCCCGGACACGCCGGCAATCGATCTCACCGGCCGTTCGCCGGGCGTACTCTACGCGCTCGGGTCGCGAGGTCTGGGGCAACCGTGGATGGTGGGGGCCTATCCGGGCAGCGATGCATTGGCAATGACCAGTCTGGATACGGAGCGTTGCGCGGACATCGCGCGTGCCTGGCTGCTTGAGGAACCCGGCGGCCCGCGCAGTCTTTCGGTGCGCGCAGTGCTCGCGCATATCGGGGCCGATCCGGACAAGGACTATGTGCGCGTCGGTACATTGACGACGCCACCGGGCGCGGGCGGTCATCCGCAGTCGTATTCCCAGTATCTGCTCAAGCCGACGCGCTCGCCGTCGGTCGCGAGCGCCGCTTGCTTGGCAGCGCGTGAGGGCTTCTCGGCGCGACTTAAGGAAAACAACAAATGAAAGCAGTGATTCTCGCCGGGGGGCTTGGCACACGCATCTCCGAGGAAACGCATCTCCGACCCAAGCCCATGATCGAGATCGGCGGCAAGCCGATTCTCTGGCACATCATGAAGATCTATTCCCACTACGGGATCAACGACTTCATCATCTGCTGCGGCTACAAAGGGTATTTGATCAAGGAATACTTCGCGAACTACTTCCTGCATATGTCGGATGTGACGTTCGACATGGCGTCGAATCGCATGGACGTGCACCAGCGACACGCCGAGCCGTGGCGCGTCACGCTGATCGATACCGGTGAAGACACGATGACCGGTGGTCGCCTGAAGCGCGCTGCACCCTATCTGGCGGGCGAAGACGCGTTCTGCTTCACCTACGGCGACGGCGTGAGCGACGTCGACATCGGTGCACTGATCGAATTTCACAACACGCAAGGCACGCTTGCCACGCTGACTGCGACGTATCCGCCGGGCCGTTTCGGTGCGCTCGACATCCAGCCGGATCACCGCGTGACGACGTTCAAGGAAAAGCCGAAGGGCGACGGCGGCATGATCAATGGTGGCTTCTTCGTGCTCTCGCCGAAGGTGATCGATCTGCTCAGGGACGATTCCACGGTGTGGGAGCGCGAACCGCTGGAAACGTTGGCGTCGCAGGGCCAGCTCTCGGCGTACCAGCACCACGGATTCTGGCAACCCATGGATACGCTGCGCGACAAGACGTTGCTCGAAGAGATGTGGTCGGGCGGTCGCGCACCTTGGAAGGTCTGGGAAAAATGAATCCGGCATTCTGGAAGGGCAAACGCGTTCTGCTGACCGGTCACACCGGTTTCAAGGGCGCCTGGCTGTCGTTGTGGCTGCGTGAGCTCGGGGCCGAGGTCGTTGGCTTCGCGCTGGCACCGGCGACCACGCCCAGTCTGTTCGAGATCGCGAACGTCGCGCAGGACATCCGCTCGATCGAGGGTGATGTGCGCGATGCGGCGCTGGTGTCGCGTGTGGTGAGTGAGTGCGCGCCGGAGATCGTTATTCACATGGCAGCGCAGGCGCTGGTGAGACATTCCTATGTCGATCCGGTGCAGACCTACAACACCAACGTGATGGGCACGGTCCATCTGCTCGAAGCGATTCGCCATACGCCGTCCGTTCGCGCCGTTGTGAATGTGACCAGCGACAAATGCTACGAGAATCGCGAGTGGGTGTGGGGGTATCGCGAACGGGACCCGATGGGCGGGCACGATCCCTATAGCAACAGCAAGGGGTGTGCGGAGCTCGTGACCGGGGCGTTTCGTGATTCGTTCTTCCCGCCGCACGCTTACGACAAGCACGGTGTTGCGCTTGCGTCGGCGCGCGCCGGCAATGTGATCGGCGGTGGCGATTGGGCGCAGGACCGGTTGATTCCGGATATCCTGCGGGCCATCGAGCAGGGGCAACCGGTCCGGATTCGTTCGCCGCACGCGATCCGACCCTGGCAGCACGTGCTCGAACCGCTTTCCGGCTATTTGCGACTCGCCGAGCGCTTGTGGGAAAGCGGGCCGGAATACGTCGGTGGATGGAACTTCGGACCGGCACCGGACGATGCCCGTCAGGTCGACCATATCGTGGGACGTCTGACCGAGCTTTGGGGCGCGGGCGCGCAATGGGTACTCGACGACGCGCCGGTATTGCACGAGGCGCACTATCTGAAGCTGGATTGCTCGAAAGCGCACCAATTGCTGCAATGGCGCGCGCGTTGGCGTCTCGAGACCGCGCTCCAGCGCATCGTCGCCTGGCATCGTGCCTACGTCGACGGACAGGACATGCGAGAGCACACGTTGTCCGATATCCGTGCGTATGCGCAGTCACCGGAGGGCGGTGGCGACTGACGAGATCGATTTTTCCCGGGCCCAGCGCCTAATTCGATGTAAGCACAGCCCGAGCGCAGCGCAAGCGCGGCGTGGCCTGGTTAACAGAAATCAGAAGTAATGCAAATGGAGCTACTGTAATGAGCAATTTCAACCTAGTCATGGTGTCGGCCGGCTTCGAGCACGGCGGTAACGTTACCCACCGTCACCTCGACGGCCATTCCGAACTGCTGGTGTACCCGTTCGAATCGCAACTCGGCAATCGCAACTTCAACGATTTCCTGGCGTCCGTCGAGCGCGTGCAATATCGCTATCCGGAGTTCCCGGAAGGCGCGACGGCCATCGAGCTGTACGAGCAGATGATCGACGAGGAAATGAAGACGTTCCTGCGTAAGAAGAACGGCTCGAAGTTCAAGAACGCCGATCTCGAGCTGAACGAAGCCGATCGCGTCGCCGAATTCCAGAAGCTGCTGGGCGAAGGCCCGCATTCGCGTCGCCAGGTCATCGAAGCCTTCTTCCGCTCGACGTTCACGGCATGGAAGAACTACTACACCACGCCGCAGGAAGGCATGCGCCACGTCGGCTACTCGCCGGCCATCGGCATCGACGCCGACCGTCTGGTTCGCGACTTCCCGAACGTGCGCATCATGCACATCGTGCGTAACCCGTTCTCGGCCTATCGCGACACGAAGCGCCGTCCGTTCCCGCAGCCGCTCAGCAAGTATCTGATCACGTGGAACATCTACCACTCGACGGTGGAAATGTACGCGCGCATGTTCCCGGAAAACGTGCGGATCTTCCGCTACGAAGATCTGGTGGGCGACAAGAAGGCATTCATGACGGATGTGGCCGACTTCATCGGCGTGAAGTTCGAAGAATCGATGCTGTATCCGAGCTGGAACGGCAAGGAAATCAAGGACGACATCGCGCCGTGGGGCACCGTGCTCAAGAGCACGCCGGAATATAACGAAGCGATCATCGACGAACTGAACGACGCAGAGAAGGCGCAGATCGTTCACGGCACGACCGCGCTGGCGCGTCATTTCAAGTACGACGAAGTGCCTTACCTCGCCAAGTACTATCGTGCTAAGTAAGTTGCGGCATTTCTCGGACGGGCCCGATGCCGGGCTCGAGGCAAGCAAGCTGGCGGTCGATGTCGGGCCGCTGCTGTCTTGTCTGGGCGCGCAACCCGACACACTGGTGCGGGTGCAGGCTGGCACGCTCGGGATTTGCTTTACGGTGCGGGCCGGTGCCCGCACCCGCTTTCTGAAGTCGCACGCAACGCCTCAGGGGCGTGATGCGCTGGACAAGGAAATTGCACTGCTCGACGCTGCGTACGCGGGGCGTCTGCACGTCGAGCGGGTAGAGTGCGACGGCCGTTTGTGGCTGGTCACCGATACGCTCACGCGTTCGCCGGTCGCCCCGGGGATTGCAGATGTGCTGAGCGCGATCGCCGGGTATGAGGCGCGTCTGGCGTGCCACGAGTGGGCGCCGCGCATGCGACGGGACGACACGATGTCGAGTCTGGTCGACGCGTCTCACGAGGCGCTGGCACATCTGACGTCCAAAAAGCTGATTGCCCACGAAACGGCGCAGCAGGTGCAACGGTATCTGACGCAGCTTGCGCAGGCGCTGGCGTCGATGCCACCTGTGGTGTGCCACGGCGATCTCGGGCCTGCCAATCTGATGCACGACGCCGAAGGGCTCGTCGCCGTGGATTGGGAAGATGCGTTTCTCGGCGTTGCCGGATACGACTTCCTCTATTGGCTCACGTTCTTCGATAACCGGAAGCATCTGAGCGCGGGCATTTTTGGCCATACGCCCTGGCCCAAAGAGATCGATATTGCGATGCTCGTCATGATCGTACTGCTCAAATGCGACCTGTCCGTGCGTGCCGCACGCGTGGCTGGCAACGCACTGAGCTTCGATCAGCGTCTGGGCGAAATACTGGCGCTTGCCTGACGCGCCTGAAGCGCCATACGTGGCATCGCCCGGGAATACACGGCGTCACCGACAGAACATGAGAGCAGAATCGAATTCGATGCAAGTATTCCAAGAAGACCTGAACGATATTCTGGTGCGTGCCGAGGCCGACTTTCGGACGCTGAAGCATGCCCGTCTGTTCGTGACTGGCGGTACGGGCTATATCGGCCGATGGTTGCTGGCGGCGCTGTGTCAGGCGAATCGCGTGTTTTCGCTCGATTTGCGGATGACCGTGCTCAGCCGCAATCCGCAGAGTTTCAAAGCGTCCGATCCCGAGATCGCCAACGATCCCGCGATCGAATGGTTGCAGGGTGACGTGCTCGATTTCACGCTGCCGTCGGGCACGTTCACGCACGTGCTGCATGCGGCGACCGACGTCATCGCCACGAACACCCCGCTGGACACCTTCGATGTGACGGTTACCGGCACGCGTCGCGTTCTCGACTTTAGTCGGGCGTGCGGCGCTACGCGTTTCCTGCTGCTGAGTTCCGGCGCCGTGTATGGACGGATTCCTCACGACATGGATCTCGTGCCCGAGACGTTCCGGGGTGCACCGGACGTCGGCTCGACGGGCGCTGCCTATGGCATCGGAAAGCTGGCGTCCGAATGGTTGTGCAACACCTACGCGGCGCAGGGCGGCGCGGCCGCGGTGTCGGCACGCATCTTTGCCCAGCTTGGCCCGTTTCTCGCGCTGGACAAGCAATTCGCTGCGGGCAATTTCATTCTCGATGCGCTGGAAGGTCGGCCGTTCGTGATCCGTGGCGACGGCACGCCGCGACGCTCCTATATGTATGCCACGGACCTCGTCGTCTGGCTTCTGGCGATTTTTGTGCGTGGGCATTCGGGGCAGTCATACAATGTCGGCTCCGATCAGGCGATCTCGATTCGGGATCTGGCGGAGCGTGTCGCGCAGGTGGCCGATCTCGCGTCCCCCGAAATTCAGGTGTTCGGCGTCGCCCAGCCCGGCACTCCACCTGAACGCTATGTGCCTGCCATCGACCGGGCGCGCGACGAACTCGGCCTGGAGATCGCCGTGTCGCTGGACCAGGGACTGCGCCGGACCATCGACTGGTATCGTCCTCGTTTCTCTCGAGCAACCTCATGAACGACGTTTCCCAATTTGCAAACTACATTCGGTTGCGCGCGCTGGAGCTTTGCTACAGCAAGCGCACCTCGCATATCGGCGGTGCGTTTTCCATCGCCGACGTGCTGGCCGTTCTCTATTCGAATGTGCTGGATGTGTCGCCGCAACGCTGCGACGATCCCGCCCGCGACCGGCTCTTCTACAGCAAGGGGCATGCCTGTACGGCACTTTATGCGGCGCTGGAGTATCGAGGGTTTTTCAAAGCTGACGATCTGACGGCGGGATTCACGGCAGACGGCGGATACTTCACCTCGCACGTGAACCACCGGGTGCCGGGCGTCGAGCTTTCGACAGGTAGCCTCGGACACGCGCTGGGTGTAGCGTGCGGCAGTGCGCTGGCCGGATTGCGCCGCAAACAGTCCCATTCGGTGTTTGCCATTCTGAGCGACGGCGAGCTGGACGAGGGTTCGAACTGGGAAGCGATCCTGTTTGCCGGACACCACCGCCTCGACAACCTCGTTACGGTGATCGACTACAACAAGATTCAGAGCTTCGGTTCGGTGGCGGAAGTCATGAACCTCGAACCGCTGGCCGATAAATTCCGTGCGTTCAACTGGGCGGTGACCGAGGTCGACGGTCACGATCTCGACGCGCTGGGCAGCGTGCTTGCGCAGGCGAAGGCGGAGCGGGGCGGCAAACCGAAGTGCATCGTTGCACACACGGTCAAGGGCAAGGGCGTGAGCTTCATGGAAGACCGCCTTCTGTGGCATTACCGTTCCCCCGACGAAGACAACTATCGGGCGGCGCGCAAGGAACTGGGAGCGGCATAGTGCGTAATACTTTCATCAAAACGCTGTGCGAGCTGGCGGCAACGCACGAGGACATCTTTCTGCTGTGTGGCGATCTCGGGTATTCGGTACTGGAGCCGTTTGCCGCGCAGTTTCCCGATCGTTTTCTGAACGTCGGCATCGCCGAGCAGAACATGACGCAGGTCGCTGCCGGACTGGCGCGCGAGGGCTACAACGTCTTCACGTATTCGATCGGCAACTTCCCGACGTTGCGTTGCATGGAGCAGCTTCGTTACGACGTCTGCTATCACGATGCCAGCGTGAAAGTGGTGGCCGTCGGTGCGGGCTATGCCTACGGCCCGCAAGGGGTGTCGCATCATGCGACGGAAGACATCGCCATGCTGCGCGCGATTCCGAACATGACGGTGTGTGCACCCGCCGATCCGGTGGAAGCGCGGGCTGCCGCACACTACATGGCGACGCATCGCGGGCCAGGGTATGTGCGTATCAACAAGGCCGGTGAACCGGCGATTCACGACCCGTCGCAGGCGTTGGCGATTGCGCCCGGCCAATTGATCCGGATGCGTGAGGGTCGTGCCGGTAGTGGCAGTGCGGTGCTGACGACGGGGGCGATTCTCGGTCATGTGCTTGCCGAGGTGGACGCCCGCCAACTGGGGTTTGCCGTCTATAGCTGCCCGTTCGTTGGCAACTACGATACGGCGCTCTTCAAGCAACTGGCGACGGAATTCGACACGATCATTACGGTCGAGGAGCACCAGCTCAATGGTGGCTTCGGAAGTTCGGTGATCGAGGTGATGAGCGACCTGTATGCCGGTGGCGGTATCGCCCACATGCCGAAGGTCGAGCGCGTCGGGATTCCCAATCGCTTCATCGGGGAATCGGGCAGCCAGGACCATTTGCGACGCGTCTCCGGATTGTCGCTGGCCCGTTTCGGTCACTGATGAGCATGTTGGCTCGCATGCGATCCACGGCCGGGGCTGCCATTCGCGGCGAGATTCGTCTCGTCAATTATTTTCTGGTGGGTGGCATCAATACGCTGTTCGGTTACGGCGTATTCGCCGTCTGCCTGTGGATCGGGTTGCATTACAGTCTGGCCATCGCCATTTCGACGGTGCTGGGCACGCTGTTTAATTTCAAGAGCACGGGGACGCTGGTGTTCCGGTCCAGCGATAACACGCGGATCGTGCGCTTCGTTCTTGTGTATGGCGTCGTGTATCTCGTCAACGTCGCGGCCGTCGCCGTGCTGGTTCGACTCGGGCTGAACGCTTATATAAGCGGTCTGGTGCTGATCGTGCCGCTCGCATTGCTTGCCTATCATCTGAACAGCCGATTTGTCTTCAATCGCAATGAGCATGAGTAAACGTATCAGTATCGTCACGCCGCTCTACAACGAGCAGGAAAACGTTGCCGAATTGTGCCAACGTGTCGCCGCCGTCATGCGAGAGCTGCCCTACGACTATGAGCATTTGTGCATCGACAACTGCTCGACGGACAATACTGTCCCGATGCTGCGCGAGATCGCTGCGCGCGATCCGCACCTGAAGGTCATCGTCAACGCGCGCAACTTCGGTTACATCCGCTCCTCGTACCATGCGCTGTTGCAGGCGACGGGCGATGCTGCGGTGCTGATCGCTTCGGATCTGCAGGATCCGCCGGAGATGATCAAGGAGTTCGTTGCGAAGTGGGAGGAGGGATTCAAGACGGTCATGGCGGTCAAGCCGGTGAGCGAAGAGTCGTTCCTGATGTTCCGCGTGCGCCGTCTGTACTACCGCATGGTCTCGCGCATTTCGGAAGTGCCGTTGGTGCAGAACGCGACAGGCTCGGGGTTGTTCGATCGCGCGGTGCTCGATGTGCTGCGCTCGCTGAACGATCCGTACCCGTATTTCCGTGGGTTGGTGTGTGAGATCGGCTTCCCGATCGCCACCGTGCCCTTCAAACAGCCGCGACGTCTGCGTGGCGTGACCAGTCAGAGCTTCTATTCGCTGTACGACATGGCGATGCTCGGGATCACGAAGCACTCCAAGGTGCCTCTGCGCTTCATGGCGATGACGGGGTTTGCCGTGGCCATGTTCAGCCTGCTGGTGGCGTTCGGGTATCTCGTCGCCAAGCTACTGTTCTGGGACTCCTTCGTGCTGGGCACAGCACCGATTCTCATTGGCATGTTCTTCTTCGGTGCGATTCAGATGATGTTTCTGGGATTGCTCGGCGAGTACATCGGCTCGATTCATACTCAGGTCCGCAATCTGCCGCTGGTCGTAGAGGCGGAACGCATCAACTTCTGCTCAAACGATCAAGGCATCCCGCCCCCCCCAGCCTCACGCGTATTGTGAGAGGCCGAGCCCCAGCGACCAGTTTTCTTTCTCGACTTCGACGAGATTCACGAACACGTCTTCGGGGCGGATGCCGGGATTCTCGCTGAGCAGCTCGGCAATCCGTCGGAACAGCGCCTTCTTTTGTTCCTTCGAGCGGGTGTTGTTTGCGGTGATCTGAATGAGCACGAGGTCATCGCTTCGCGCAACGTCAAGATAAGTCGCCCCGTAGCGGAAGTTGGCTGCGTCATGCTCGGTCAACGCCATGAACTGGTCGTCTTCGGGCACGGTGAATGTTTCCCGCAGCGCGCGATAAACGCCATCGAATATGGCCTGTCTGTAAGCCTCTGTCTTTCCCGTACGCATTGAAATGTGAGCGAGTGGCATCGTGAGTTTCCTCGGTGGTTGACCCGCTCCATAGTATCTATTCTGATAAGCTATGCGTTCTTATTTCAATGATAACAATTTGAAATGACTGAGCGCTCGCTTGATCTTGAGGCCGTTCGTGCCTTTATCCGTATCGCGGAGCTTGGCAGCTTCACGCGTGCCGCCGAGGCGCTGCGCACGACGCAGGCGGCGGTCAGCCTGAAGCTCAAACGGCTTGAAGACAGGTTGGGTTTCCGACTCGTCGAACGCACCCCCCGCTACGTTGAGCTTTCGGCGCAGGGCACCACCTTTCTCGACCATGCGCGCAGGCTCATCGACGCTCACGACCGGGCGGTCGCTGCGGTAGCGGGTGCGCGCCAGCGTCTCACCATTGGCATCAGCGAGCATGTCGCGGGGCCGGAGCTGCCCGCGTTGATTGCCCGGATGAACGCGCAGGATCCTCAGCTTCTGATCGAGATCAGAATCGCAACGTCGGCGGACCTGCTTCAGCGTTTCGACCGGAGAGAACTCGATACGGTGCTGGTTCGCATGCATGTTGGCCGAAGCGACGGGGAAGTTGTCACCGACGAGCAGTTCGGCTGGTTCGCGGCACCCGGCTGGCAGCATCGTGCGGGGGAACCGGTGCCGCTCGCGACGATGGCGGAGCCTTGCGGCGTGCGCGCAGTCGCTGAGCAACTGCTCGACGAGGCGGGTGTTCCCTGGACGGAGGTATTCGTTGGCGGAGGCGTGATGGCGGTCGCTGCTGCCGTGATGGCCGGGTTGGGTGTGGCGGCACTTTCGCCGCGGATGGTGCCGTTTGGTGCGGTGGACGTCGGACCCAGACTGGCGCTGCCGGCGTTGCCACGTCTGCCCATTGTGCTGCACACCCGCGTGAAGGACAGCCGGGCGCGCGGTGCACTGGCCGCACTTGGGGCGGCCTTTCGGGGTGCGGTACGAAGCTGATCGAGCGCTTTGTGACGCAGCGCGAACAGAAAAAAAAGGCCATGATTTCTCATGGCCTTTTCAAATTTGGTGGCGAATCAGGGACTCGAACCCCGGACCTGCGGATTATGATTCCGTCGCTCTAACCGACTGAGCTAATTCGCCGTAGGAAAAAGAGTATATGGGGAAGGCTATAGCCTGTCAACAGGTATTTTGCGAAAGCTATGAAAATAGTTCGGGCGGCCTTCGTGGGCGGTGCTTCGCCTCCGGCACCCGCCATCCTACAAATGACAACGCCGGGACTCGAAAGCCCCGGCGTTGCTAAGACAGATCTACCTTCTTACCCGTCCGACGGGTTACCCCATCAGTCGTTGGCGTAGATGTCGACGTCCTTCGTCTCCTTGATGAAGAGCATGCCGATCACGAAGGTGATGAGTGCGATCACGATCGGGTACCAGAGGCCGGAGTAGATGTCGCCCTTTGCGGCCACGATGGCGAAGGCCGTGGCCGGGAGGAAGCCCCCGAACCAGCCGTTACCGATGTGATACGGCAGCGACATCGACGTGTAGCGAATGCGCGTCGGGAACATTTCCACCAGCATCGCTGCAATCGGGCCGTACACCATCGTCACGAAGATCACCAGAATCGCCAGCAGGATCACGACCATCGGCTTGTTCATCTGCGCCGGGTCAGCCTTCGGCGGATAACCGTCAGCCTTGAGCGTGGCCGACATATCCGTCTCGAACGCCTTGGTCTTGTCCTTCGCGTCCGCTGCCTTGCCATCGACCGACGAGATCACTTTGTCGCCAATCTTCACCGTCGCCAGCGTGCCTGCCGGAGCCGCTTCGTTCTGATAGTTCAGACCGGCGCGCGACAGGTAGCTCTTCGCGATATCGCACGAGCTGGTGAACTTCGACGTGCCTACCGGGTTGAACTGGAACGAGCACTCGTTCGGATCGGCGATGACCGTGATCGGCGAACGGGCCGTGGCCGCTTCGAGCGCCGGGTTGGCGTAGTGCGTGAGCGCCTTGAAGATAGGGAAGTACAGCAGCGCGGCCAGCAGGCAGCCCGCCATGATGATCGGCTTGCGACCGATCTTGTCCGACAGCGCGCCGAAGAACACGAAGAACGGGCTGCCGATCAACAGACCCAGCGCGACCATGATGTTCGCGGTGTTGCCGTCGACCTTAAGCACCTGTGTCATGAAGAACAGCGAGTAGAACTGGCCCGTGTACCACACGACTGCCTGACCGGCGGTCAAACCGACCAGCGCCAGAATCACGATCTTCAGGTTCTTCCACTGACCGAACGATTCCTTGAGCGGTGCCTTCGATCCCTTACCCTCGGCCTTCATGCGCTGGAATGCCGGCGATTCGCTCAGTTGCATACGAATCCACAGCGACACGAGCAGCAGCACGATCGACAGGATGAACGGAATGCGCCAGCCCCAGTCGCCGAACGCCTCTTCACCCATCACCATGCGGGTGCCGAGAATCACGAGCAGCGAGAGGAAGAGACCCAGCGTTGCGGTCGTCTGAATCCACGACGTGTAGAAGCCGCGACGGCCATGCGGCGCGTGCTCGGCAACGTACGTGGCAGCACCGCCGTATTCGCCGCCGAGGGCCAGACCCTGCAGCAGACGCATGGCGATGAAGATCACCGGCGCGGCGATGCCCCAGGACGCATAGCCCGGCAACAGACCGACGACCAGCGTCGACAGACCCATCAGCGTGATGGTGACGAGGAACGTGTATTTACGACCGACGAGGTCACCGATGCGACCGAACACGATGGCGCCGAACGGACGCACCGCGAAGCCCGCAGCAAACGACAGCAGTGTGAAGATGAAGGCCGCCGTCGGGTTGATCCCGGAGAAGAAGTGCCGGCTGATGAATGCGGCCAGCGAACCGGCCAGATAAAAGTCGTACCACTCGAACACCGTGCCCAGCGATGAAGCGAAGATGACCTTGCGTTCTTCTTTGGTCATCGGCGCATGGGTGGTGGCTGCCGTTGTCGTAGCCATGCGGTTGTCTCCTGTAATGTAAGCACGCCCCTGGGACGCACCCGGGCCGCTGCAAATGATTATTGGAGGACAACCTTACCGCCGTCTGACGCCAAACTGACTCGAACCTTACGTGGCTAGGGACTTACCCTCGACTTTGGTCGAAAATTGGCCGTATTTAGCGGATTTACGTCACGCATGAGGGTTTTCGATAGGCACCTCGGCGAGCGGTAACGTCACCCGAATGAGTGTGCCGGTTGCTTCGGGATGCTGTGCATCGACATGATCGAGCACGCTCACATCGCCACGATGAATCTGCACGATCTCGCGCACGATCGCGAGACCCAGTCCGCTGCCGTCGCTGTCGCTGCCGAGAATGCGATAAAAGCGCTCGAACACGCGCGGACGCTCCGACGCAGGAATGCCCGGCCCGGTATCTTCGACTTCAAGATGCACGAAGCCGTCGGACGCCTCATGACGCAGCCTCACCGTCACCTTGCCGCCGGCCGGCGTGTAGCGGATCGCGTTGTCGATGAGGTTGTTGAGCAACTCGCGCAACATCACCGGCTGTCCGGACAGATGCACCGGAAACGGTGGCTCTTCGAAGCCGAGGTCGATGCGTTTGGCGAAGGCGGCCTGAAACCAGTCCTGCATGGCGCTGCGTGCAAGCAGACTGAGGTTGAGCGGCGTGAAGGCGGCGGCGTCGTTGGCGCTGTTCTCGGCGCGCGCGAGTGCTAACAACTGGTTGACGAGACGCGCGGCCTGTTCGGAGCTCATCGCGATTTGCGAAAGCGAGCGGCGCAGTTCGTCGGGAGACGTCTGACGTAAGGCCAGTTCAGCTTGCATGCGAAGGCCTGCGAGCGGTGTCTTGAGCTGATGTGCAGCGTCTGCAATGAAGCGTTGCTGAAGTTTCATGTTCTGCTCAAGGCGTCCGAGCAGATCGTTCAGCGAATTGACGAGGGGCGCGATTTCCGGCGGTGCTTGTCGCGCTTCAAGTGGCGAGAGATCGTCGGGACGGCGCGCGCGAATGTGCTCCTGCAACGCATGCAGCGGCGCGAGACCGCGCGACAGACCGAACCAGACGAGCACGATGGCCAGCGGCAGAATCACGAACTGCGGCAGGATCACGCCCTTGATGATTTCGTTGGCCAACTGGCTGCGCTTATCGAGCGTCTCCGCGACCTGAACGAGTGCCATGCTGCCCGGCGGCTGCATGCGCGGCAGATCGACATAAGTGAATGCCACGCGAATGTCGTTGCCACCCACGGTTTCGTCGCGAAACTGGACCACCCCGGGTTGCGGACGGTCGTCTTCATGAGGCAGCGGCAGCTCTGCCGTGCCGCCCACGAGTTCGCCCTTCGCGCCGAGCACCTGATAGTAGATGTTGTCGGTCGCGTCGGCGCGCAGCAGATCGCGCGCGGGCATGGGCAGCGTGAGCGTGACCTGGCCGCGATCCGAGTGAACCTGCTGAGCGAGTACGTAAGTATTGGTCTCCAGCGCGCGGTCGAACGGGCCGTTGGCAATCGATTTTGCGACGAGATACGTCACCGCAATGCTCATCGGCCAGAGCAGCAGCAACGGCGCGAGCATCCAGTCGAGGATCTCGCCGAAGAGCGAGCGCGGCGGCGGCTCGGCCTCACGCTCCAGTGGCGCGCCGAAGCCCGGACGTACAAAAGGATCGGCGTAAGGGTCGAAGGGATCGGCGGCGTCCGCAGGTGGGTGGCGCAGGTCGTCCGGATCGGCGTGGGACGCGGTGTCCGACGACGCAGGCGCGGCGCGATGGGGGTGGCGAAAGCTCAGACGCATCGGACGAGCCCGATCATGCCGCGTTGGCGGGGGCCGCTGCCGGCTTCTCCAGACAATATCCCAGCCCGCGGATCGTGGCGATGCGTACACCGCTGGGCTCGATCTTCTTGCGCAGCCGGTGCATGTACACCTCGATGGCGTTGTTGCTGACCTCTTCGCCCCATCCGCAAAGATGGTCGACGAGCTGTTCCTTGGAGACGAGTCGTCCGGTGCGCAGCAGAAGCACTTCGAGCAATTCGAGTTCGCGCGCGGACAGATCGAGCATCTGCTCGTTGATATAAGCGGTGCGACCGACCTGATCGAAGCTCAGCGGCCCGTGGCGGATCACCGTCGAGCCGCCGCCTGCGCCTCGCCGGGTGAGCGCCCGCACGCGCGCTTCGAGTTCGGCGAGGGCGAACGGCTTGGCCATATAGTCGTCGGCGCCGAGATCGAGGCCCTTCACGCGGGCGTCGACGCTGTCGGACGCGGTCAGGATCAGAACGGGCAGGTGGGAATTGCGGGCGCGCAGACGGCGCAAGACTTCGTGACCGGGAAGACGGGGCAGACCAAGGTCGAGAATCAGCAGGTCGAACGTCTGGGCGGACAGCGCGGAATCGGCTTCGAGCCCCGTTTTGACGTGATCGACGGCGTAGCCCCCCTGACGCAGCGAGCGGGTCAGGGCGTCGGCCAGAATGCTGTCATCCTCTGCGATGAGAATTCGCATGGGCGTGATAGGCTTGTGTAGGCACCAATGCCTGACGGCACGGGTGTGTCTCCTGTGATGTTGCGGCGCGTGGTTCGCGGCTTTTTTTGTCGTTTCGGCGCTTTCGGACAACAGGCACTTGCAAAGGGCACTGGTTTTTTATACAGTACCGGCAGTCACGCCTCACTCGAGCCGTCTCGCTCATCATATCAAAGGACGATTCATGGAAGAAAGCAAGAAAGGGTCTGCCAATCTGTCGGCCGAGAAAGGCAAGGCGCTCGCCGCCGCCCTCGCGCAGATCGAGAAGCAATTCGGCAAGGGCTCGATCATGCGTCTTGGCGACGGCGAGGTCGAAGCGGACATCCAGGTCGTCTCCACGGGCTCGCTGGGTCTGGACATCGCACTGGGCGTCGGTGGCCTGCCGCGCGGTCGTGTGATCGAAATCTACGGCCCGGAATCGTCGGGTAAGACCACGCTCACGTTGCAAGTCGTGGCGGAAATGCAGAAGATCGGTGGCACCTGCGCGTTTATCGACGCAGAACACGCCCTCGATGTCGGTTACGCCAACAAGCTGGGCGTCTCGGTGCCGGAACTGCTGATCTCGCAGCCGGACACGGGCGAGCAGGCGCTGGAAATCGCCGATGCGCTGGTGCGCTCGGGCTCGATCGACCTCATCATCATCGACTCGGTTGCGGCACTCGTGCCGAAGGCCGAAATCGAAGGCGAGATGGGCGATTCGCTGCCGGGTCTTCAGGCACGTCTGATGTCGCAGGCGCTGCGTAAGCTGACCGGCACGATCAAGCGCACGAACTGCACGGTGATCTTCATCAACCAGATTCGTATGAAGATCGGCGTCATGTTCGGTAACCCGGAAACGACGACGGGCGGTAACGCACTGAAGTTCTACTCGTCGGTGCGTCTGGACATCCGCCGTATCGGTTCGATCAAGAAGGGCGACGAGGTGGTCGGTAACGAAACCCGCGTCAAGGTCGTCAAGAACAAGGTGTCGCCGCCGTTCCGCGAAGCGATTTTCGACATCCTCTACGGTCAGGGTATCTCGCGCGAAGGCGAAATCATCGATCTGGGCGTCAACGCGAAGATCGTCGAGAAGGCCGGCGCCTGGTACAGCTACAACGGCGAGAAGATCGGTCAGGGCAAGGACAACGCGCGTGAATTCCTGCGCGAAAATCCGGAAATCGCCCACGAGATCGAGAACAAGGTACGTGCATCGCTGGGTGTGACGGCGATCAATGAAACCGGCGAGATCGAAGAAGACGACGAGGCCTGATCGTTTGATTGGCGCCTGAGTTGTTGGAACGGCAGCGCGAAGCCCTACGGCGTCGCGCTGCCGTTTTGCATTCTTGCTGCGCATAGCAGCGCTACGATGAGCTCATGATCAATCGACGTCCTCCCCGTGATCCGAATGCGCCGCCGCCCCCGCCGGGCGACGAGGCCGTCGCGGTCAAGCGATCTCGCAAACCGACGCTGAGTCTGAAAGGGCGCGCGCTGTCCTATCTGGCACGTCGCGAATACAGTCGAGCGGAGTTGCGTCGCAAGCTCACGCCTTACGCGGATGCCGAGGATCCCGAAGCACTCGATCGCGTGCTCGACGCGCTTGAGCAGGAGCGATGGCTGTCGAACGAACGATTCGCGGAAAGCGTGGTGAATCGGCGCGCCTCGCGCATGGGCACGACGCGCATCGTCGGTGAGCTCAAGCAGCATCAGGTCGATGCGGAAACCGTCGCTGCGATCTCCGAGCAGTTGCGGGAGACCGAACTCGCGCGCGCCCGGGCCGTCTGGCAAAAGAAGTTCGGCGAAATCGCTACAACGCCCGAAGCGCGTGCCAAGCAGATGCGCTTTCTGGCGGCGCGCGGTTTTTCGCGTACCGTTATCAGCAAAATCGTGCGGGGCGCGGACGAGTTTCTGGACGACGTCTGACACCGATGCCATCGCTTTCGTTATGGATGCGTGCGCATTCATCGACGAAGCGTTCATCGCGTCCGGCTTCACGCGACCCGCGTGAATGCTCGCGTGACACGTCGATGAATCTCGCGTGACGCGTGGTTCCTCGCTTATCGCGTTATGGCGTCGCACCATGCGCGCCCGTCACTCGGAATTTTGATAACCCGACCGATGGGTCGGGTAATTCAGCCTTATGCGGCGGGCTTCTGCTGCGCTGCGGCAGACGGCGCTGTCGCCTATGCTAGAATCAAGGTCTTTCTGCGTTCATGCATTGCACACTCCCGCATGCCGCTCTCCGCGCCTGCCCCTCGTACCTTGCGTCACCGTCGCACGATCGCTGTTGAAGCGTATTCGCGCGAGGATGGCCTATGGGACATCGAAGCCCGACTCACCGATCACAAGGATCGGGATTTTGCATTGGCGACGGGCCTTCGCAAGGAGGGCACGCCGATCCACGAGCTATGGCTGCGGTTGACGATCGACGAAGATTTCGAAGTGCATGACGCCGAGGCCGTCTCCGACTGGGTGCCTTATCCCGGTATTTGCGATCAGATCGGCCCCGAATATCGTCAATTGATCGGTCTTAACCTGCGGCACGGCTTCCGTCGCGGGGTTCGCGAGCGCCTTGGCGGCGCGGCGGGCTGTACCCATCTCACAGAACTTTGCAGTGTCCTGCCGACGGCAGCGATTCAGGCGTTTGCCGGCGTGGTGATTCATACCCCCGACACGGCGGCGGCCAACGATGCCGAGAATTCGGCACCTCCTTTCCAACTCGGACATTGTCACGCCCTGCGGTTTGATGGCGAGGCGGTGCGCCGGTTTTACCCGCGCTGGTTCAACGGCCGCGCAAACGATCGAGCGAACGAGCCCACGACGCCCGTCACATCAGAAGCGGTGCGCGATGCGGCCTCGACTCGCAAGCTCGAACCCAAACTTCCAACTCAGCAAGAAGGGAATCACGCATGAAGATTCATGAGTATCAAGGCAAGGAAATCCTCCGGAAATTCGGAGTCGCGGTGCCCCGCGGCATTCCGGCGTTTTCCGTGGACGAGGCCGTGAAGGCAGCCGAAGAACTCGGCGGTCCGGTTTGGGTGGTCAAGGCCCAGATTCACGCAGGCGGTCGCGGTAAGGGCGGCGGCGTGAAGGTTGCCAAGACGATCGAGCAAGTGCGTGAATACGCCAGCCAGATCCTCGGCATGCAACTGGTCACGCACCAGACCGGTCCGGAAGGTCAGAAGGTCAATCGCCTGCTGATCGAAGAAGGCGCCGACATCAACAACGAACTGTACGTCAGCCTGGTGGTTGACCGCGTCACGCAGAAGATCGTGATGATGGGTTCGAGCGAAGGCGGCATGGACATCGAAGAAGTCGCCGAAAAGCACCCGGAACTGATCCACCACGTTGTGATCGATCCGTCGGTTGGCCTGACGAACGAACAAGCCGACGACTTCGCCAAGAAGATCAGCGTGCCGGAAGGCTCGGTGCCGCAAGCGCGCACGATCCTGCAAGGTCTGTACAAGGCCTTCTGGGAAACGGACGCTTCGCTGGCCGAAATCAACCCGCTGAACGTGAGCAAGAACGGCACGGTCACGGCACTGGACGCCAAGTTCAACTTCGACTCGAACGCCCTGTATCGTCATCCGGAAATCGTCGCTTACCGCGATCTGGACGAAGAAGATCCGGCTGAAGTCGAAGCCTCGAAGTTCGATCTGGCCTACATTTCGCTCGACGGCAACATCGGCTGCCTGGTGAACGGCGCCGGTCTGGCCATGGCCACGATGGACACCATCAAGCTGTTCGGCGGCGAGCCGGCCAACTTCCTGGACGTGGGCGGTGGCGCCACGGCAGAGAAGGTGACCGAAGCGTTCAAGATCATGCTGAAGAACCCGAACCTGACGGCCATTCTGGTCAACATCTTCGGTGGCATCATGCGTTGCGACGTGATCGCCGAAGGCGTGATCACGGCGTCGAAGGCTGTGTCGCTCAAGGTGCCGCTCGTCGTGCGCATGAAGGGCACGAACGAAGACCTGGGCAAGAAGATGCTCGCCGAATCCGGTCTGCCGATCATCTCCGCGGACAGCATGGAAGAAGCTGCCCAGAAGGTTGTCGCGGCTGCCGCAGGCAAGTAACCAGAACAGTCGAAGCCATTGCGGCGTGCCGCTCCCGAAAGGCTGAGCGCACACCGTCAGGCAACAGGACGAAGGAAATCAAGCAATGTCGATTCTGATCAACAAAGATACCAAGGTCATCACCCAAGGTATTACTGGCAAGACCGGCCAGTTCCACACCCGTATGTGCCGCGAATACGCGAACGGCAAGAACGCGTTCGTCGCTGGCGTGAACCCGAAGAAGGCCGGCGAAGACTTCGAAGGCATTCCGATCTACGGTTCGGTGAAGGACGCCAAGGAACAGACCGGCGCAACCGTGTCGGTGATCTACGTGCCGCCCGCAGGCGCTGCCGCTGCCATCTGGGAAGCCGTCGAAGCCGACCTGGATCTGGCGATCTGCATCACGGAAGGCATTCCGGTCCGTGACATGATCGAAGTGAAGGACCGTATGCGTCGCGAAGGTCGCAAGACCCTGCTGCTCGGACCGAACTGCCCGGGCGTGATCACGCCGGACGAACTGAAGATCGGCATCATGCCAGGTCACATCCACAAGAAGGGTCGCATCGGCGTGGTCTCGCGCTCGGGCACCCTGACGTACGAAGCCGTGGGCCAGCTGACCGCTCTGGGTCTGGGCCAGTCGAGCGCCGTCGGTATCGGTGGCGACCCGATCAACGGTCTGAAGCACATCGACGTCATGCAAATGTTCAACGACGATCCGGAAACGGACGCCGTGATCATGATCGGTGAAATCGGTGGTCCGGACGAAGCCGCTGCCGCCGAGTGGATCAAGGGCAACATGAAGAAGCCGGTCGTCGGCTTCATCGCAGGCGTTACGGCGCCCCCGGGCAAGCGCATGGGCCACGCCGGCGCGCTGATCTCGGGCGGTGCCGATACGGCCGAAGCCAAGCTGGCCATCATGGATGCCTGCGGCATCAAGGTGACCCGCAACCCGTCGGAAATGGGCCGCCTGCTCAAGGCAGCGCTGTAATTCCCGCCGGACGACCCAGTCGTTGCAGCCGCCGGAACCGGTGGCTGCGCGTCGGGTCTTGAAAGAGGGAGCCCGGAACATCGGGCTCCCTCTTTTGTCTTTATGCCGAGATTGGCATCATCCGTCTGACTGGTTTCAAACGTTCCCCGAGGATTTCCGCGCATGCTTGCGTTTTTTGCCGAGCTGAACTGGGCCGCTGTGCTGCAGATCATCATGATCGACATCCTGCTGGGTGGCGACAACGCTGTGGTGATCGCGCTCGCCTGTCGCAATCTGCCGGCCAAGCAACGCCTGCAAGGCATTGTCTGGGGCACGATCGGGGCAATCGTCCTGCGTGTGATTCTGATTGCGTTTGCCGTGACGCTGCTCGCCGTGCCGTATCTGAAGGCCATTGGCGGGTTGTTGCTGCTCTGGATCGGTACCAAGCTGCTGGTGCCCGACCATGATGCGCACGACAGCGTCAAACCTGCCGACAAGCTGTGGACGGCAGTCAAAACCATCATCGTGGCCGATCTGGTGATGAGCATCGATAACGTGATCGCCATTGCCGGGGCCGCAGAAGGTGCGGCCGAGCATCATCAATTGCCGCTGGTGATCTTCGGTCTGCTGGTGAGCATTCCGCTCATCGTCTGGGGCTCGCAACTGGTGCTCAAGGCGCTCGATCGCTTCCCGGTCATCGTAATGGCTGGGGCGGCGTTGCTCGGATGGATCGCTGGCGGTCTGATCGTCTCGGACCCGGGCGTCGGTCATCTTCTGCACCTGCCGGGTGATGCGGCGAAATACACGCATTACGTGGCGGCGGCCATCGGTGCGCTGTTCGTCCTGATCGTAGGGCTGGTCCTCAAGCGACGCAGCGAGGCACGTCAGATGCGTGCAACCTCTTCGAAATAATCGGGTCCATTGCCGGGACTGAGGGTCTCGCCGGATGAATCGTCCGGCTTCGCATCGGACGATTCCGGGGACCCTTAAGGCACGCGCCGATTTTGATCTGCGGCAGGGCATTCGCGTAAGGGGCTATGTCATACTCCGCCCACTTCCCCCCGATGTCCCTTTTGTTTTCATTGCTTTTGCAGGGAGTTACACAATGCGTCGTTTCGGCCACCGGACTACCGGTCTCGCCAAATCCCGGGGTTTCACCCTGATCGAACTGATGATCGTGCTGGCGATCATCGGCGTACTGGTTACGGCAGGGGTTCCGTATCTGCAGAATTATCTCGTGCGCGCACGTGTCGTCGAAGGGTTGGGCGCTGCAGCGTCGGCCAAGGCGCTCGTGAGCGAGAACGCCATGCACGGCGCGCCGTTCAACAGCGGCTGGCAAGCGCCGAGCCCGACGGACAACGTGAGCGGCGTGAGCATCGATTCCGTGAGCGGCAACGTCACGGTGGCTTACACGCAGCGCGCGGGTGACGGTGCGATCGTACTCGTGCCGACGAGCGCTGGCGCATCGGGCTCGCCGGCCGCGCTGTCCGTCGGCAAGGCACCGGAGGGACAGATCGTCTGGACGTGCTACGCACAGGGCCGTGAAGGCGCGCCGGGTGGCGCGACGTTGCCTGGCAAGCTGGCACCGCCCGAGTGCCGTGGCGAAACGGCGGCCAAGTCGAGCTAAGGACCGCGTCATCACGCGCGTCAGGCATGAAATGGCCGCCCTCGGGTGGCCATTTTTTCGTTATGCTTGCGCATCTTCCAACCGGTGCATTGCACGGCGGCGATCTTGTTTCCTCCTCTGCTTCTTTCGATGATCGGGCTTACGCTGGCCCTGATCTGGGCGCTGCCCTACAACCTCGTCAAACACACGTATCCGATCTCGACGTTCTATTCGGAAGCGCTGACCTTTTGTCTTTTCGCACTGCTCGGCGCGTTGTCGATGGTGGCGGTCTGGCAGCGTGACGGACGTGCGCTGCGCATGCCGCGCGTTACGTGGATGCCACTGGCGTTTATCGCCGTCGTCCTGGTGCAGCGCGCCACGATGCCGACCGAGTTGCCGCAGTTGATGATGACGGCATTGCTGTACGGGGTCGCGATGATCGTCGCGGTCAACAGCGGGTACTGGCTGGCACAGTTGGGGTGGCGCGGTGTCCTCATGCGCTGGAGCGCGGTGGCCCTCACGCTGGGTGGGTTGTATGCCGTGGGCGCTCAGGTCGTGCAGGCGTTTCATCTGGAAGCGAATGTGCCGTGGCTCGTAGCGAAGTACACGGTCACCGCGGCACGCCGTCTGTTCGGCAACATGTATCAGCCGAATCATCTGGCGACCTATCTGTCGATGGCGAGCGCCGGGGCGTTCTATCTTTGGTATCAGCGAAAGTTGCCCGCCTGGACGTTGCTGCTCGTCCTGGCG
The DNA here is from genome assembly GCF_902459615.1 of Pandoraea commovens. Lineage (GTDB taxonomy): Bacteria > Pseudomonadota > Gammaproteobacteria > Burkholderiales > Burkholderiaceae > Pandoraea > Pandoraea commovens. Next base: position 8,490 of record NZ_CABPSA010000013.1, on the reverse strand, counting down.
ATATTCGACATCGGCATCTGTCTGACGGGCTCGCGTGCGCCCTGGCTGCAACTGGCGTTGTTGTGTGCATTCGGGCTGTGGCTCGTTTGGGTAGAGCGCGTGGAAGAGACGCGCAATATGCGCCGCTCGATGCGCTGGTTTGTGCCCGCTGCCATCCTGCCAGTGCTGGGCCTGATGACGATGGCCGTCGGCTGGGCGAATGTGAACTGGGGGCTGCAACTCGACGGGAGCGCCGTGGCGCGCATGCAGCAGGCGGGGCAGGTGGCCGGTCGATTGAATCTGTGGGAGTACGGACTGGCGATCTTCCGCGAGCACTGGTTCTTCGGTGCGGGCTGGTCGAATTACATCGACGCGCAGTTCGCGCTGGTCGACAAGCTCGGACCGGTCGAAATGGCAGACAACGCGCATAACGTCTTGCTCGATCTGCTGGCGAAGACGGGCATCGTCGGCACGCTGGCGGTGTTGCTGCCGCTCGCGTTCTGGTTTGCGCGTGCGGTGCGCAGCCTGAAGTCGGCCCCGATTGCGTTTGCGTTCATCCTGCTCGGCATGCTCGCAATGCACGCGATGTTGGAGTATCCGCAGCACTATGCATTCTTCCTGCTGCCCGGATTGTTCCTGCTCGGATTCTGCGAGACGAAGCCGATCGATAGCGTGTCGCCGACGGCGACCGGGGCCATCAATGGCGTGATTGTTCTGTTCGCATGCGTGGCGATTCCGTGGCTGTATCACGACTACCAGCGCGTCGAGGTGGCGTATCGCGCAGGCAAGATCGAAACGTATCGCACCGATCCCGCACTGTTCTTCGCGCCCTATGGCGACTACGCCGTGACCGGCGCGTTGTATCTCAGTCGCGATCAGCTCGACGAGAAGCTGGCCGCCCATCGCGAAGCGCTGGCGCTGGGTGCCGGGCCGACGATGGTCAAGCGCTACATCGTGTTGCTGGCGCTGGCCGGGCGCGACGACGAGGCGCTGCAAGACATCCAGCGGCTGAAGAACTACAACATGCTGATCTTCGAGGGACAGTACGCTTCGCTGGTGCGTATGTTGCGCGCGCAGGGCGACGACCTGAAGCCGTTCGTCAAACGTGTCATCGACGCATGGGGGCGTCCGAAGGGCGAGTCCGATCAGGACGCGATGGTGGTGCCGACCGATGGGGCGAGCCGTTCGTCTTAAACCGTCGTCGTCCGTCGCCACGGACTGTGGCGACGCGCCCCGCAACCCCGACACAAACGAAAAAACGCCCGCAGCGATTGCGGGCGTTTTTCATCCGGACACAGGTTCGTCAGGCGAGCCTGACGCGACGTCCGACGTCTGCCGAACTGAGCCTAAGCTGACTTAAGCCTGCGTGCCGCTATCGTCCGGCTCGGTTTCCTCCGTGCGCGCCCAGAAGAAGCGATCGGGGAAGTGACGGCCCATGCCGGGGCGGAAAGCATTCTCGAGCACCTGTTGCAGATACTCCTGCGCTTCGCGCACGGCCTCGGGCACGGCAAGCCCGTTGGCGAGCATGGCGGTGACGGCGGCGGCGAGCGTGTCGATCGCGCCCGCGACGTTGTGGGCCGGACGGTCCCAGGCGTCTTCACGGACGATACCGCCATCGCTGTAGAGCGTATGCGTGAACTGCGGGGCGTTGCCGTCGCTGATCAGCACGAACTCGCACCCGTTTTCCAGCAGGATCGAGACGGCTTCGTCGAGGGCCAGATTTTCGTTCTCGGTGATCGTCTGAGCCAACGCAACAGCGGTCTGTGGACTCACGACCAGCACACTTGCCTGCGGCACGAGCAGGCTGGCGGTGGCTTCTCGCAATTCGTCGGTCGAGAGCAGATGCTCGCCCGCCAGCCCGAAGTCCGGCGCGACGACGAGGGGTGTCTCGTCATAATCGGCCACGATTTCGGCAATGGCGGCGACGTTATCGGCATTCACCGCGCTGCCGACCTTGAAGGCGGCGACCGGCATGTCTTCGAGCAACATGCGGGCCTGATCGCCGATCCAGTCGGGATCGATGGGTTGCACGTCGTCGCACGAACGCGAGTCCTGTGAGGAGTAGCCGGTGAGCACCGACACGCCGTAGCCGCCCATGCTGGCGAAGGTGAGCAGGTCGGCCTGCACGCCGGTGGCCGAAGTGGGGTCGGAAAGCCCGAAGGTCAGGAGAATGGGTGGGGATTCAGTGTGCATGGAGGCAGGATAGACGGCGATCTGGTCAGGCTTTGGGTTCGTTGGTACCATCACGCCTTAAATGCCCGTTTCGGAGCGCTCGAAAGCGCCGTGGGCAGCGCCCGCCGGACATTGCACCGGCAGGGTTCCCACAAGACCGTCCGGCATCTCTGCCGACGGGACCCGAAGCGGTTGACAAGCCATTGTAACGGAACGCTCGTCGCTGAAGAAAGAATGGAATACAAGAGCTGGATGTGCCTCATTTGCGGCTGGATTTACGACGAAGAGGCAGGATTGCCCGACGAGGGCATTGCGCCCGGTACGCGCTGGGAAGACGTGCCGATCAACTGGACCTGCCCGGAGTGCGGCGCTCGTAAGGAAGACTTCGAGATGGTGCAGATCTGAGGCCGCACGGCCAGGAGATGGCCCATGGTGATGTCTGATTCGTCCGGATCGTCAGAATCGTCCGAAGTGCCGCAATCGTCTTCCGATTCCGTCGCCCCTGTTGCAGCGAACGCCGCGCGTGAGACGCGTGACGTTCCGTTGTGGCGTCTGCCTGAAGTCGCGGAAGCGCTGACCGAAGCGTCCGATGCCTGGTCCAACGGCCCGGCAGCGGCGCTCGGCCCGTTAAGACGTGCGAACCGGTTGCTTCAGTCGAGCGGTCACGCCGACTGGGCATTGCATGGCGAGCGTCTCGTGAAGGCGATTGCCGAAGCCGCCTATGGCGAGCCGGGCAGTCAAGACACGCAACGCAATGCGCTGCGACAGTTCGAGCGCGATATCTGGCAGGCGGGGGCTGCGACGCCACCCGCTGCGTCGGCGTCGTCGACATCTTCTGCGTCTTCTGCATCCCCGAGTCCCGACAGTTGGCCTGGCGCACCCACGCCGGGTGAGCTTCGTATGGCGGGATGGGCGATAGCTCAGCCTCGTCTGCATGGATTGCCCGCGGGCACGGCCCCGCTGCGCGCAGACGTCGAGCGTGTGCTCCTGCGTTTGCTGCGCCCGGATGCCGACACCCTCGATACCACGGCGGCGCTTGGGCAACTCGCGGATCTCGCGGCTGATCTGCACCGAGCCGGGGCGACCGCACCGCTCGACTACTGGCGTCTCGCGGCAGCCTGGCTTCGCTTTGCCCGTGCGCCGCTCTCGCTGGCGGACAAGCGGCAGATCGGCCGTATGAACATGGCGCTGCGCAAGCAACTGACGCGTCCGGCCGAACCGGCCGAGGGCGGTATAGCCGACCCTTCGGTGGCACCGACGTCGGTAGCAGGCGCATCCAAAACGACATCGGAATTCGTCCCCGGACACGATCTGCTCGAAGCGCTGGCGACCTGGCATGCCCAGGCGCCGGATAGTTGGCTCGGCACGCTGCTGGCCGATTTCGGCGTATTGCGCCGTCCCGGCCATCTGCCCGAGCCGTTGGCCGACGCGGCGCAGGCTGGCCAGAAGCAGGGGGCGGGCGCGAGTTCGCGTGACTGGCTGCGCATCGGACCGCTCGCGATTCGGCAAGACGTCTGCCAGACGTTCCTGAGTCTGGCGGATGAAGCGCTCCCGAATCTGAACGATCCTGCGGTGGCCGCGCAAGTGGCACAGTATTCTGCGGCCATCGGGCTTGCCCCGGTGGCGCGACTGGCGGCCGCAGTGGCCGCCACGGGCGAACGGCTGGCGGCGTCGCCCCCGGCCGAACCGGGTGGTCCGGCGGCGTTGGCCATGACGGTCAAGGCGCTGCGCGGCATGCTGCATCAGTTCGCGGCGGACACCTATCCCGAGTCGCGTCCCGATCTGATCGCCGAGATGGCCCTGTGGCGCGAGCGTGCGCTTGACGCCAGCGTGTTCGGACAGCGGCTAGTCACCGGGCGTGACGTTCCGTGATACAGTCGGCCCAAAGGCTGCCGTTGGCGGCCGATGGCCGTATCACGATGCGGAAAAAGTTCGTCCGCTGACCGGTCGCGGCGAGTGACGCAGGGTGCCTGAGGGGCGTCGACGTCATCGCCGCGGGGCGCAAAACCGGGCGGCAGTCCGTCAAACAGGTTCCGATAAATTTTGGCCCTATGCCGAACGACCGTATCAACCTTACGAATCAGTTCCTCATCGCCATGCCGGGCATGGCCGATCCTACCTTTTCCGGCACCGTCGTCTATCTGTGCGAGCACAGTGAAAAGGGCGCGATCGGGCTGGTGATCAACCGTCCGACCGACATCGATCTCGCGTCGCTTTTCGAACGGCTCGATCTCAAGCTGGAAATCGATCCCCTTGCGCATCAACCGGTCTTCTTCGGCGGTCCGGTGCAGACCGAGCGCGGCTTTGTGCTGCATGACGCCACAGGTACACCGTACAGCTCGTCGCTGTCGGTGCCGGGCGGTCTCGAGATGACGACCTCCAAGGACGTGCTCGAAGCCGTGGCCAATGGCCAGGGACCGACCCGCTTCCTGCTCACGCTGGGCCATTCGGGCTGGAGTGCAGGACAGTTGGAAGACGAAATCAGCCGTAACGGCTGGCTGACGGTGGCGGCCGATCCGGGCATCGTGTTCGATGTACCGCCAGCCGAGCGTTTCGACGCTGCGCTGGCGCTGCTTGGCGTCACGTCGTCGATGCTGTCCGCCGACGCGGGTCACGCATGACCGCTGGCAAGAAGGCGGGCAGTTCCACGGTGCTGGGTTTCGATTACGGCGAGCGCCGTATCGGGGTTGCGATCGGTAATCTGATGCTGCGCGAGGCGCGCGCCCTCACGGTCGTCGCCAATCTGAATCGCGACGTTCGCTTCGCCGAAATGGGTAAACTCATCGCCGAGTGGCAACCCGAGCTGATCGTCGTAGGCCTGCCGTGCCATCCGGACGGCACGCCGCACGAAATGACCCAGCAGGCCAAGCGCTTCGGCAATCAACTCAACGGGCGGTTCGACGTGCCTGTCGTCTGGGTCGACGAGCGCTACTCGTCGGTGGCCGCTGCGGCGGCGCTGGCCGAAGCGGGCATCAAGGTCTCGCAGAAGACGTCGCTCGACGCCGAAGCCGCTCGCATCATCCTCCAGCAGTACTTCGACGAGCATGTGCCTGCCTGACATCCCCACGCCTCACGCGACGCAGGCCACGGCGCCTGCGCTGGCCATCCGCGGCCCTGCGACGGAGCGCGCCCATGGCTAACGGCATTCTCGGCCGTCGCGGTCATCCCCAACTCACCCGCAATGGCGAGCTGAAGCATTTGCTGACGGTCGAGGGGTTGCCGCGTGCCGTGCTCATGCACATTCTCGACACGGCCACGCAGTTCGTGAGCGTGAACGATGCCGATGTCAAGAAGGTGCCGCTGCTGAGCGGCAAATCCGTTTTCAATCTGTTCTTCGAGAACTCGACGCGTACGCGTACAACGTTTGAAATCGCGGCAGCACGCCTGTCCGCAGATGTGCTGAATCTGAATATCAATGCGTCGTCGACGAGCAAGGGCGAGACGTTGCTCGACACCATCGGCAACCTGTCGGCGATGCATGCGGATCTGTTCGTCGTGCGTCACGCCCAATCGGGGGCGCCGTATCTGATTGCCGAGCATTGCGCACCGCACGTCCACGTGATCAACGCAGGTGACGGACGTCACGCGCACCCGACGCAGGGCTTGCTCGATATGTACACGATTCGCCATCACAAGGGCGAATTCCAGAATCTGACGGTGGCGATCGTGGGCGACATTCTGCACTCGCGCGTCGCCCGCTCCGACATCCACGCACTGACGACGCTCGGCGTGCCCGAAGTGCGTGCCATCGGCCCGCGCACGCTGCTGCCGACGGGCCTTGAGCAACTCGGCGTGCGCGTGTTTCACGACATGGACGAAGGGTTGCGAGACGTCGATGTCGTCATCATGCTGCGATTGCAAAACGAACGCATGAACGGCGCGTTGTTGCCCTCGGCGTCCGAGTACTTCAAGTATTACGGACTGACGCCGGCGCGTCTGGCGCTCGCGAAGCCCGATGCCATCGTGATGCATCCCGGGCCGATGAACCGGGGCGTGGAGATCGACTCGGCGGTGGCGGATGGCCCGCAATCGGTCATCCTCGAACAAGTCTCGTTCGGCATTGCCGTGCGGATGGCGGTGATGAGTATCGTCGCCGCAAATAACGGGTAAGCGCGCCATGAAACTGCATCTGAAGGGTGGCCGCGTGATCGATCCTGCAACGCGTCTCGACCGCGTGCAGGACGTATTTATCGCCGACGGCGAACTGCTGACGCTCGATGCATCGCCCGCCGACTTCACGGCCGAGCGCACCGTCGACGCGAAAGGGCTGATCGTCGTGCCGGGCCTCGTCGATCTGTCCGCGCGGCGAATGACGGCGGCAAGCGAAGCGACGGCGGCGCTCGCCGGTGGCGTGACGCGCGTGGTGTGCCCGCCCGACACCGATCCCGTACTCGACGAACCGGACCTTGTGGAGATGCTGCAACTGCGCGCCCGCGCAACGCATCTCGCACAGGTTCATCCGCTGGGTGCGTTGACGGTCGGTCTCGCAGGCCGCGAACTCACCGAGATGGCGCAACTGACCCAAGCCGGATGCATCGGTCTGTCGCAAGCGAACGCCGCGATGGCTGATAACCGCACGCTGCTGCGCGCGCTGCAATACGCCGGTACGTTCGGGCTGACGGTCTGGCTGCGGCCGCAGGATGCGGCACTCGCGGCGGGCGGCGTGGCTGCGAGCGGTGCGGTGGCGTCGCGTCTCGGGCTGGCGGGCATTCCGGTCGCGGCCGAGACCATTGCGTTGCATACCATTCTCGAACTCGTCCGGGTGACGGGCACGCGCGTGCATCTGTGCCGCTTGTCGTCGGCGGCTGGCCTCGCGCTCGTGCGTGCGGCGAAAGCCGAAGGGTTGCCGGTCACGTGCGACGTCGCCGCGCACCATCTCCATCTCACGGACATGGACATCGGGTACTTTGACGCGCAATACCGGCTCGATCCGCCGCTGCGCTCGCAGCGCGATCGTGAAGCCGTGCGTGATGCCGCGCGGGACGGTACGATTGACGCCGTTTGCTCGGACCATACGCCGCTTGCGCCCGACGCCCGTCTCGTCCCCTTCGCCGAAGCCGAGCCGGGGGCAACGGGCCTCGAACTGCTCCTGTCGCTGGTGTTGAAGTGGGCCGAGGAATCGCGGGTGCCGCTCGTCGATGCGCTCGCCCGGGTGACGCACGGTCCCGGTCAGCGATTGGCGGCAGTGGCCCCGGGGGCAGGCCGTTTGTCGTCGGGCCACGCGGCGGATGTCTGCGTGTTTGCGCCGTCAACGTACTGGACCGTGTCCGCGCCGCAGTTGCGCAGCGCCGGTCATAACACCCCGTTTCTGGGATACGAACTACCGGGCCAGGTACGGCTCACGCTGGTCGGTGGCCGCGTGGCGTACGAAGCCCCTTGCGTCTAGGATGCGACTGCCGTGCTGTTGATCAAAAAACTTCGTCTTGGCCTGCATCTCGCGCGCGGCATGTTGACTGCGGCGACGCTGTTTCCATTTCTGTCGCAGCCGCAGAAAGATCGTCGCATCCGTGCGTGGTCGCAGAAGCTGCTGAAACTTTGCGGCATGCGTCTGGAAGTGGAGCAGCACGCGCCGGTGCCGGAAGGGGGCGTGATGCTGCTGTGCAATCACGTGTCCTGGATCGACATCTTTGCGCTGAATGCGTGGCAACCAGTGCGTTTCGTCGCGAAGGCGGAGATTCGTCATTGGCCGCTCGTCGGCTGGCTGTGCGTGCAGACGCGGACGATCTTCCTGCAACGCGAGCGACGTGCCGATGCGCGCCGCATCATGCATTACCTGGCCGATTGCCTGCGCGACGGCGACATCATCACCGTCTTCCCTGAAGGCACGACGACGGACGGCCGCAGTCTGCTGCCGTTCCATGCGAACTTGTTGCAAGCGCCGGTCACGACGGGCAAGCCGGTCCAGCCACTGTGCCTGTTCTATACGGACGCGGCGAGCGGACGCCACACGATGGCCCCGGCCTACATCGGCGAGACGAGCCTGATCGAATCCATCGACATGATTTTGCGTGCGCCGCCGATGACGGTGCGTCTGTCGATCGGCGCACCGCAATATCCGCAGGACGGCGAGCATCGCCGTGAGTTCACGTTGGGCGCACAGCAGGCCGTTGGCGCTGCATTGCAGGGCTTCCTGCCCGAAGCCGTGCTGCCGGAGAGTGGCTCGGTCGGTTCGCGTGCGTCGGGACTGGGTGACGACGAAAGCGATGCCGTGCAGGCGGTTCAGGTCTGACTCGGCCGAACGAAAAGAAAAACGGCGCCTGCGATGACGTGTCCCCGGAATATCCGAACAGGTCAAAACTAGAGGTAAAGTTGCTTCTCAGCGCCCCGAATGGGGCGAGG
>NZ_CABPSA010000012.1 GCF_902459615.1 Pandoraea commovens | reverse complement strand
CTCCACGCCGATGATAGTGCGGATACCCGTGTGAAAGTAGGTAATCGTCAGGCTCCCCTTAAAAACCCCTTGCTACATACGTAGCAAGGGGTTTTTGCTTTGCGTTGACGCTTTGTGCATTACTGCGTTGTTGTAACGTCAGCACGAAGTGAAATTCCGGGTAGATCGTCGCGCATTTCTCGCTTAGCATTCGGCCACGGGGTTGGAAGTTCGGGGAGTAAAACGGGTGGTCGATCAGAATAGAACTAAGCATTACGCGCGGTGGCAGGTCGGGTTGGCGAGTTTGGGTGCTGCCATCACGATTGGCGGTATCGGTGGATGTGCGTCGCACGATGCAGCGATGGCGCACGTTTCAGGCTCGACTGCGTTGTCACATCATGAAGAGATCGCACCGCTCTCCGCGGCCGTCGATCCTGAAGGGCTTCCTCCGCACTGGGAAACATATCTTGTCACCCGTAATAAGCGTCTGACGCACTACGAGCAAACCACGGATAGCGAAGGAATCGCAGTGATTCGAGCGACCGTTGACGGGTCGGCTTCCGGCATTGCGCAGAAGCTCGATATTCCCGTGTATCCCGGTGCGAAATTGACGTGGCGTTGGCGAACAGACGCCATGCCGGTCAATGCGGATATACGTACGAAGCGATACGATGACGCGCCGCTGCGCATTGCGCTCGCTTTCGACGGAGACGCAGGCAAACTCTCCATGCAAGATCACATGCACCGTGAGCTGGCCCGAATGGTCAGCGGCAGGGAGTTGCCATTTGCGACGCTGATGTACACGTGGGGTGACGACAAGCTCGCCGTGAATGACGTGGTGCCCAATCCGTACACCGGCCGTATCCGTTCGGTTGTCGTTGAGCGTGGCACGAGCAACCTCGGCCAATGGCTGACGTATTCCCGCGATATCGCGAAGGATTATGAAAAGGCGTTTGGCGAACCGCCGGGCCGTTTGATCGGTATCGCCATCATGAGCGACGGCGATAATACGCAGTCCAAGTTCACTGCGTGGTACGGTGATATCCACTTGGACGCAGATGGTATTCCGACGACGACAGCAGCAAAATAGCAGCTGATAGCACCATCAAAAGCAAAAAAGCCAGCAAATCACATTGCTGGCTTTTTGTTGGGCGCTGAGACATCAGCGTCGCTTACTCACTTATTGCGCTCGAAATACGTCTCGACCAGCTTGACCCAATAGGTGCCACCGAGCGGCAGCAGATCATCGTTGAAATCATAGCTGGCGTTGTGGAGGTTGCAAGGACCGAGGCCGTGACCGCTATCCCGGTGCGTTCCGTCACCATTCCCGATGAAAACGTAGGCACCCGGCTTCTCGAGCAGCATGAACGAGAAATCTTCCGCGCCCATCGTGGGCTCGACCTTGTCATTGACGTTCTCGTCCCCCACCACTTGCCGCATCACATCGGCGCATAGCGCAGCCATGCCCGGCTCATTAATGGTCGGCGGGTAGTTGCGGTGAAACTCGATTTCGGCTGTGCAACCGAGCCCCTTGGCCACAAACTCGGAAATCTCGCGAAGCCGTGTCTCAATCAGGTCGAGGACCTCGATAGAGAACGTGCGAATCGTGCCGCCAAGCCATGCCAGATCAGGGACAACGTTCGTCGTATCGCCAGCGTGGATTTGAGTGATCGAGAGCACTGCTGCGTCAATCGGACGCTTATTGCGGGTGATGATGCTCTGCAGCGCTTGAGCGACCTGGACAGCAGCAATCACCGGATCGATCCCCGCGTTCGGAATACCGGCATGCGTACCCTTACCGCGAATCGAAATCTTGAATTCGTTGCTCGATGCCATCATCGGCCCAGGCGTGACGGCGAAGGTCCCCGTCGGTACGCCCGGCCAGTTGTGCATACCGAACACCGCTTGCATCGGGAAACGTTCGAACAGCCCGTCCTTGATCATCTCCCGTGCACCACCGCCACCTTCTTCCGCGGGCTGGAAAATCAGGTAGACCGTGCCATCGAAATTTCGGTGCTTCTGCAGATATTGCGCTGCAGCAAGCAGCATGGCGGTGTGCCCGTCATGCCCGCAGGCGTGCATCTTCCCTTCATGCTGAGAGGCATGCTCGAAGGTATTGGCTTCGTGAATCGGGAGGGCGTCCATGTCGGCGCGCAGACCGATCGCGCGGTCGCTGCTGCCATTCTTGATGATGCCAACGAGACCTGTCTTGCCGAGGCCCCGATGAATCGGGATGCCCCATTGGGTCAACGTGTCGGCGACAACGTCGGAGGTGCGTTTCTCTTCGAAGCACAGCTCGGGGTGCGCGTGGATGTCACGTCGGATAGTCTGGATTTCGCCGCGAGCGGCGTCGATTTCTGGAATGAGCTTCATGACGGGGGTTTCCTGCGGAGCGCAATGGCTCATCTTACCCCTAATGGGCAGGTCTGGCACCTCGCTCGGAAATGTCCGAACGAGCGGTCGGACACGCCTGAAAAAAGTCGCGAATGCCCGTGCGGCGGGGCAGCCCGCGGGCGAACGTAATACAATATCGCCAGCGCGCCAATGTCCCCGAGCGCAGAAATTTGGTAGAGAGAGGAGTAGTTTGATGACGACCAATACCCACGTCGTTCGGGCCGCATGCCCGCATGACTGTCCCGATACGTGCGCACTGCACGTGACGGTGGAGAACGGCGTCGCGATTAAGGTCCAGGGAGATGCGGACCATCCGACGACCAAGGGCGTCCTGTGCACGAAAGTCTCTCGTTACACTGAACGAACTTATCACCCGGATCGTCTGCTGCACCCGCTCAAGCGCGTTGGGCCGAAGGGCAGCGGCGAGTTCATGCGGGTGAGCTGGGACGAAGCGCTCGATGAAATTGCCGCCCGCCTTGGCGTCATTGCGGCCCGAGAGCCCGAAGCGATCCTGCCCTACAGCTACGCCGGTACGATGGGCTTCGTGCAGGGCGAGTCGATGGCCGCACGTTTCTTCAACAAGATCGGTGCATCCGATCTCGATCGCACTATCTGCGCGAGCGCGGGGGCCGCAGGGCTTCGATATACGTATGGCGCTGGCGTTGGCATGCATGTCGAGCATTTCGTCGATAGCAAACTTATCCTCATCTGGGGGAGTAATCCCATCACGTCGAGCGTGCACTTCTGGGCCATTGCGCAGGAAGCCAAGCGACGGGGTGCCAAGCTGATTGCCATCGATCCCTACCGGTCCCTCACCGCTGAGAAGTGCCATCAGCACATCGCACTGCTGCCGGGCACCGATGCGGCGTTGGCGCTGGGCATGATGCACGTGCTGATTGCGGAAGATCTGGTCGATCACGAGTACATCGCACGTCACACGGTCGGTTACAGCGAGCTCAAGGATCGCGTACGTCGCTACACGCCGGCGCGTGTCGCCGAGATTTGCGGCATTCCCGAAGAAACGGTGACGACGCTGGCTCGTGAGTACGCCAGTGCGAAGCCTGCCGCCATTCGTCTCAACTACGGCATGCAGCGCGCGAAGGGCGGTGGTCAGGCAACGCGTGCAGTGGCCTGTCTCCCGGCGCTGATCGGTGCTTGGCGAGACCCGGCTGGTGGGCTGCTGATGTCTACGTCCGGCTATGCGCCGGTGGATGCGGTGGCGCAGGCACGTCCCGATCTGCGGGCGCGTCAGGACAAACCGGCGCGCATCGTCAATATGAGCGCCATCGGTGACGCGTTGTGTCATCCGGGCGACGACGTTTTCGGCCCGAAGATCGAGGCACTGGTGGTGTACAACAGCAACCCGGTGGCCGTTGCGCCTGAGTCGAGCAAGGTGGCGGCTGGCTTCGGACGTGAAGATCTCTTTACTGTCGTACTCGAACACTTCCAGACGGACACGGCAGACTACGCCGACTTCGTGTTGCCAGCGACCACGCAGCTCGAGCATCTGGACATTCACAAGGCGTACGGGCACACGTATCTGCTCGCGAATAACCCTGCCATCGCGCCGCTCGGCGAGTCGAAACCGAACTCGGAGATTTTCCGTCTGCTGGCTAAGCGGATGGGATGGCAGGAGTCGTGTTTTTCCGACACCGACGACCAATTGGCGGAGCAATCGATTCGCTGGAGCGATGCTCGCATGGCTGGCAGTGACTGGGCGACGCTCAAACGTGATGGGTGGATTCGCTACGATCTGCCTGAGGCACCCTTTGCGAATGGCCAGTTTTACACGCCATCCGGCAAGTGCGAGTTCTACTCCGAACGTATGCGTGAAGAAGGATTCGATCCGCTACCGGATTGGGTGCCGCCGTACGAATCGGTCGCCAGCAATCCGGAGTTGGCCGAGCGTTATCCGCTGGCCATGATTTCGCCGCCGGCGCGCAACTTCCTGAATTCCAGCTTCGTTAACGTCGACAGTCTTCGGGCTTCGGTCGGAGAGCCCACGTTGGATATTCACCCGGAAGACGCTGCGCCACGGGGCATTTCGGATGGTGCGAACGTGCGCATTTTCAACGACCGGGGCACGCTGAGTGCCAAGGCTCGGGTCACGGAGAAAGCGCGAGAGGGCGTTGTCGTCGGACTATCGATCTGGTGGAAGAAGCTCGCACCGGACGGAAAGAACGCCAACGAAGTCACTAGCCAGCAACTCACCGATCTTGGCCGGGCGCCGACGTTTTACGATTGCCTGGTCGACGTCGCACCGGTCTGACGGCGACGACGTTCCATAAGCCCGTCCTAAGCCGGTTCCGAGTCCCTTTCGAATCAACACCCTGGAGTCTAGCAATGCCGATCTTGCTTGCGACGCTCCTGCGGTGGGGCCCCCGGGGCGCGGGACTCGCCGTGACGATAGCCCTGGCGATTGGGCTTCCCGGCTGCGCGCAGGTCGGCTACTACGCGCAGTCGATCAACGGCCACTTCACGGTCTTACATGAAGCGCAGCCGGTGAGTGATTTGCTGGCCGATCCGTCGATCGATCCGCGTTTGCGCACGCGGCTGATCGAGGCAGAGCAAATTCGCAGCTACGCTGTCTCGGCACTCGGTGAACCGGATAACGGCAGCTATCGCAGCTATGCCGATCTCAAGCGGCCATTCGTTGTGTACAACGTCTTCGCTGCGCCCGCCCTGTCCCTGAAGCTTCACGAGTCGTGCCTGTTGGTCGTCGGTTGCGTCGAGTACCGTGGCTATTACTCGCGCGAGTCTGCTGAAGCATACGCGGCCGAACTCCACCGGGATGGATGGGAGACGTTCGTCGCGGGAATCCCTGCCTATTCGACGCTAGGCTACTTTGACGATCCGCTGCTAAACACCTTCATCTACCTCCCGCGGGCGGAAGTCGCGCGCATGATCTTCCACGAGCTCGCGCATCAGATTCTGTTTGTCCGGGGAGATACGGCGTTTAACGAGTCCTTCGCTGTGACAGTCGAGACGGTGGGTGTTCGGCGCTGGCTCGCCGCACACCCCGACGCGGCGATGGAGTACGACCGTTACGATGCGCATCGTCGCCAGTTCCGCAAATTGGTCGATGGGTATCGAAAACGACTCGAAGCCGTGTATGACAGTTCGGAAACGGACGCGGCAAAGGTGGCGAGCAAGGATGCCCTGTTCGATCGCATGCGTGCGGATTACGACGCGCTGAAGACGTCCTGGGGCGGTTACAAGGGATTCGATCTATGGTTTGCCACGGATCTGAACAACGCCAAGATCGGATCGTTCGCGACCTATAACCAGTGGGTGCCAGCGTTTATGGCGCTGCTGGCGCAAGAGCATGACGACCTGCCAAGGTTCTATGCGGCGGTCAAAGCCATGTCAAAACGGCCGGAAGCTGAACGAAATGCGACGCTCGCCGCATTGGACAGTACGCCAGCGGCCGCCACCGCCCGAGCGCTACTGGACGCGCCGATGCAGGCTGTGCGGTGATCTGTGCGCGAAATGCATTCGCGGTACTTCGCTATCGCTACGAAATGACCGACTTTAAATCCCCGAGCAGCAGATAGAGCTGCTGCCGCTGATCTTCCGGCAAGGCGCCCAGGCGTTGCTCGATCCATTGTTCGTGAGCGCGGGCCATATTGGAGAAGGCTTTCTTTCCACGGGCCGTCAGTTTGATCAGAAACGCGCGGCGGTCATTCACGACGGTCTCGCGCGTCACCCAGCCTTCTTTCTCCAACTGATCGGTGATGCCGGTCACGTTGCCGCCAGTCACCATCATTCGCTTACTGAGCTCTCCCATCTTCAGTCCTTCCGGGTGACGATCGAGCTGCGCAAGCAAATCGAAGCGCGGAAGCGTGCAGTCAAACTCCTGACGAAGGCGTGAGCGGATGTCCGTTTCGATCAGGTTGGCGCAGGTGAGCAGCCGCAGCCAAAGCCGCAGCGCGTCGTGCTCGCGATCGTGGGCTCGCGTTTCGAGATCGAGAGAATCGGAGTCGGCGAGGCTCATGGTCGATGGCGGAAAATTTACAGTATGGAAATTTTAGGTTTGAAATAATCGCCGGGTCAAGATAGGGCGGTTACGAGGCTTGGGCGATTGCACCGAAGGGCGGATGCTTTGTGCCGCTGACGCATAAAAAAAGGGCACCCGAAGGTGCCCTTTCGCCAAAGCCTAAGTGACAGAAACTGTCAGCTTAGAACTTGTGACGCACGCCAGCCGTAACGGCGAACTGGTTCGTGCTGTTCGAGAAGCCCAGGCCGTTCAACGATGCGCCGCCAGGAGCGTCGTTGTTGGCGTGTTGCCACAGACCAACCAGGTACGTGTCCGTGCGCTTCGACAGGAAGTAGTCGACGCCCAGGTTGACTTGGTGGTACTTCGGCGACACGCTGCTGCCCGTCAGGTTAAGCGTCGACCACGTGTACGTGTACGAAGCGCCCAGTTGCAGTGCCGGGGTCAGCATGTACTTGGCGTTCAGTTCGGCGTTGTCGAACTTCCAGCTGCCGCCACCAACGTATTGGTACACGCTGTGTGCGTAGACCAGACCCAGCGTGGCCGGACCGAAGGCGTACGAACCGCCTGCCGATGCGATCCATGCCTTGTCGCTGGCAACCAGGCCGCCGAGCGTCATCGGGGTCGTTGCATCGCCACCGTTGTTGATCACGCCGGTCGAGTTAGCAGCCGGTGCGCTCAGCATCAAGTAACCAGCACCGAACGACACCGGGCCGTTAGCGTAGCCCAGACCGAACGAGTAAGCACGGTTGTTGGCGAAGCCCGAACCCGTCGAACCGTTGTTAGCCGAGTTCGAGAAGCCATACATACCGCCGGCGCTGAAGCCAGCGTAGTTGATCGTCGTGTACTTGACCGAGTTGTTGACGCGGAACGAGTTGTTCAGGTTGTCGTTGTCGAACGGGTGAGCGCCCGCGAACGTCGCCCATTGGCTACCCGAAGCGTACGGGCCAACGAAGTCAACCACGGAGTCGTACTGACGACCGATGGTGAACGTACCAGCCGTTGCGCTGCTCAGACCAACGTAGGCTTGACGACCGAACATACGGCTGTTCTGGCCCAGCGTGCCCGAACCCAGGTTGAAGCCGTTTTCCAAGACGAAGATCGCCTTCAGGCCGCCACCGAGGTCTTCAGCACCCTTCAGGCCCCAACGCGAACCTTGCAGGTTGCCGTTGGCGAACTGGAAGTTGTGGTTCGTGGTACCCGTGCCAGCCAGGTTGCCACCAGTCTTGCTGACGTACTGCAGGCCAGCGTCGATGATACCGTACAGGGTCACGCTGCTTTGAGCGTGAGCAGCGCCAGCGAATGCGCCGAGCACACCCAGAGCGAGAAGCGACTTTTTCATTGAGTGATCTCCAAAGGATTGTGAGATTTGTTTAACAAGGTCACTAGTGATAACGTCCTTGCTAATCAACTTCGCGAGAAGTTGGACGTAATGTAACAAATTCACTTTAGGCGGCAAAGGAAAAGGCCGGTTTTACGCGGGTTCGCGGCGGGTTTTGTTTCGTTTACGCAACATCGTGGAAACCGGCATCTGGCGGGGATTTCGCGCGTTTGCGCCCGCGCAAGGCGCGCCGGATAAAGGGGCGTATCATTGGCCGCGGGCGTGAAATTATCGTCCTGCGTTCCGCATTGTGAAAGATTTAAGTGAGTTGAAAGTACGATGTTCTCCGACAGTCTGATTTCCGAACTTGACCGTGGTCTGCGTGCCATCGCAGGCGTCACGCAAGCGTCCCGTCCGACTCCCGTCCCAGTCCAATCCGAAAATAGCGACGCCCCCGTAGGCGACGACGCATTGACGTCCCAAGAGCGGCGCCACGTTGCAGGCCTCATGCGCGTGAACCATGTCGGTGAGGTTTGTGCGCAAGCGCTGTATCAGGCACAGAAGCTGGCGACGAAGCGCCCCGAGTTGCGCACGGCGTTCGAGCACGCGGGCAAGGAAGAAGAGGATCACCTCGCATGGACGGCGCACCGTCTCTCGGAGCTCGGCTCGCGTCCCAGTCTGCTTAATCCGCTGTGGTACGCGGGCGCTTTTGCCATCGGCTTCGTCGCCGGGAAGTGCGGCGACGAGGTGAGTCTCGGCTTTATGTCCGAGACCGAGCGTCAGGTCGAGCATCATCTGGACAGCCATCTCGATGACTTGCCTGCGCACGACCTGCGCTCGCGAGCCATCGTCGATCAGATGCGTCTGGACGAGATCGAGCACGGGCAGGCCGCGCGTGACGCCGGTGGCATTGAGCTGCCAGCGCCGGTCCAACGCGTCATGCGCGCAGCGGCAAAGGTCATGACGACGACGGCCTACTATATATAGAGCGTACGCAAGAACTCCCCGAAAGACCCCCTGCCTCCTGCATCGATCCCCTTCGTGTAAGTGCGTGCCGGCCGGTTTTCCACGGTGTCGGCACGGCGTGAGCGCGCACTACGCCGTATCGACAGTACCGACGGGCCTCGCGCGAAGTGATGCTCAAAATATGAGGTTCCACTTTCACTATCGCACTTATGTCTTTAATTTTCCTGACAAAATTCCGTTTTCCAACTTTAGGAAAGTGAGCTAAGTCATTGTTCTGACTACCAAATTCCCTCTGAAAAATGGGCGAAACGCTTGACCGCCCATACACTCTCCTCTAAAGTGGGAAATAGTGTGAGAAAGTGTATTTTTGTGTGGTGTAGAGCACAAAATCTTTCTCTTTCGGCATGACGGGCAGGCAGACGAAACCTCACGGGAGCGCATGTGTTTCAGGGAGCCTCGGCACTTTCACTGGATGCAAAGGGACGGATGTCGATTCCGGCCCGGCACCGTGACGTGCTTCAGGGCGACGCTGAAGGCAAGGTGACGATCACCAAGCACCCGGATGGATGTCTGCTGCTGTTCCCGCGTCCCGAATGGGAGATCTTCCGCGGCAAGATCGCCGCACTGCCGATGGACGCGCACTGGTGGCGACGCATCTTCCTGGGCAACGCAGCCGACGTCGAGATGGATTCGGCGGGCCGTGTCCTGGTGGCGCCCGAATTGCGCGCCGCCGCGGGCATGGACAAGGAAGTCATGCTGCTGGGCATGGGCAGTCATTTCGAACTCTGGGATGCCGCGACGTATGCCGCCAAGGAACAGGCGGCGATGGCGCAGGGCATGCCGGAAGCACTGAAGAACTTCACTTTTTGACAGATCAGGTGGTCCGACGAGCATGGCGCACGCGGTGGAAACGGTAATGCAGCACCGCACGGTCCTGCTAGAGGAGGCCGTGGATGCCTTGCTGTGGCGCGACGATGGCGTCTACGTCGACGGCACGTTCGGCCGCGGCGGGCACAGCCGCAGGCTGCTCGAGCGGCTGGGTGCCCAGGGGAGGCTGATCGCATTCGACAAGGATCCCCAAGCGATCGCGGAGGCGGCAAAGATTGCCGATCCGCGATTTTCGATTGAGCACGAGAGCTTCGCGACGTTGCGCGAGGCGCTAGCCCGGCGCGGTATCGACAAGGTGTCGGGCGTTTTGCTGGACCTGGGCGTGTCGTCGCCGCAAATCGACGACCCGGCGCGCGGATTCAGTTTTCGGGCCGACGGTCCGCTCGATATGCGCATGGATCCCACGCGCGGCGAGTCGGCTGCCGATTGGCTGGCCCGGGCAACGCTGGAAGAAATGACGGAGGTCATCAAGGACTATGGGGAAGAACGGTTTGCTTTTCAGATTGCAAAGGCGCTTGTTGCTCGCCGGGCAGACGCCGACCGCCTCGGGCCTCTCGTCAGTACACGCGAGCTTGCCGCGATCGTGGCGGGCGCCGTCAAAACCCGTGAGAAGGGCAAGGACCCGGCAACACGTACCTTTCAGGCTCTACGGATTCACGTCAATCAAGAGCTTGCGGACTTGCAGATAGCACTGGATGTGGCGGCCGATGTCCTCGAAACGGGAGGCAGACTCGTGGCGATCAGCTTTCATTCACTGGAAGACCGGATCGTGAAGCGCTTCATGCAGGCTCGCTCAAGCGCGCCGGCGGTGGATCGCCGCGTGCCGCTGCGCGCTCACGAAATTCCAGAGCCGCCTTTCAAAGCCCGCCGCAAGATCAAGCCGTCCGCCGCCGAGGTGGAGGCGAACGCTCGTTCGCGCTCGGCGATCATGCGGGTCATGGAGCGGGTGTCGACATGAGCCGGCTCAATATCCTCCTGCTCGCAGTGCTGATCGGCTGCGCCCTTTCCCTGATCAATGCGCAATACCGTGCGCGCGGCACGTTCGTCGAACTGAACCGCGAGCAGGCGCTCGAGCATCAATTGTTGCAGGACTGGGACCGTCTCCAGTATGAGCAGAGCGCGCAGAGCAAGAGCGCCCGTATCGAGAGCGTCGCGCGCAGCGACCTGAAGATGCAGGCTGTCTCGCCCGGCCGCACGCAATATCTGTCCGCACCCGCCGGAAGTACGGGCGCGATGGTGGACGTGCCGGTGCCGACCGCAAGCGCCGCGTCCGCCCCTGCGAGCGGAGGCAAACGATGATTCGCCGCAAGGACGCTAAGGCCAAGACCAAGGATGTGCAGTTCTCTGCCAGCCCGGTCCTGTCCGTGCGTCTGCCGATGTGGCGCTCGAAGATGCTCGTCTTCGTGATCTTCGGCGCGTTCGCGTCGCTGGTCGCGCGTGCCTTCTGGATTCAGGGGCCGGGCAACGCCTTCTATCAACGTCAGGGCGAGAGCCGTTACGAACGCACACTGGAGATGTCCGCCACGCGCGGCAAAGTGTTCGACCGTAACGGACAGGTGCTTGCCACCAGTCTGCCCGTCAAGGCCATCTGGGCGATTCCGGAAGACGTGCCCGATGACGTCTCGACGCAGCAGGTGCGTCAGCTCTCGAAGCTGCTCGAGATGAGCGAGTCGGATCTGCGTCGCAAATTCAATCAGGAAAAGAGCTTCGTCTATGTGAAGCGTCAGGTCCTGCCCGACGTAGCCAAGCAAGTCGCAGACCTCGACATCCCTGGCGTGTATCAGCGCAAGGAGTACAAACGCTTCTATCCGGAAGGCGAGATCGCGGCGCACGTGGTCGGCTTTACGAACGTCGAGGATATCGGTCAGGAAGGCGTCGAACTGTCGATGCAGAAGGATCTGGCGGCAACGCCGGGCAGCCGCCGGGTGATCAAGGACCGTCTGGGACGCGTGGTCGAGGATATCGACATCCTCGCGCAGCCGCGCGACGGGCACGACATTACGCTCTCGATCGATAGCAAGATCCAGTTCCTCGCCTACAGCGAACTCAAGGACGCCATGGAGCGCACCGGCGCGAAAGCCGCCAGCGCTGTGGTGCTCGACGTGCGCACGGGCGAGGTGCTCGCGCTGGCCAACCTGCCGACGTACAACCCCAACAACCGCACGAACCTGACGGGCGCGCAGCTTCGCAACCGCGTCATCACCGACACCTTCGAGCCCGGTTCCATCATGAAGCCGATCACCATCGCCGCTGCGATGGAAAACGGTTATGTGAAGCCGACGTCGACGGTCATGACCACGGGCCGCGCCAACTTCTTCGGCGCGAACATTACCGATACCCACGACTACGGCATGCTCACGGTGGCCGGTGTCATTCAGAAGTCGAGCAACATCGGTACGGCGAAGATCGCGCTGATGATGAAACCGCAGGACATGTGGGACATGTTTACCAGCGTCGGCCTCGGTCAGGCACCGAAGCTCGGCTTCCCGGGGGCTGTGGCGGGACGTCTGCGTCCGGCCAAGAGCTGGCGTCCGATCGAGCAGGCGACGATGGGTTACGGCTACGGGCTGTCGGCCTCGCTGATTCAACTGGCGCGTGCTTACACCGTCTTCGCCCATGACGGCGAGTTGCTGCCGATCTCCATCTATAAGACGGACGGCAGTACCGTGAAGGGAACGCCGGTGATTTCTCCGGCGACTGCACGCGAAGTGCGCAAGATGCTGGAAATGGTGACGTCGCCCGGCGGCACGGCCACGCGCGCTCAGGTGATCGGATATCGCGTGGGCGGCAAGACCGGTACGGCCTACAAGCAATCGGGCAAGGGATACGACAAGAGCAAGTACCGCGCATCGTTCGTCGGCATGGCGCCGATGTCCGAGCCGCGCATCATCGTGGCGGTCACGCTTGATGAGCCGGGTCGCGGTTCTCACTACGGTGGCGTGGCTGCCGGTCCGGCGTTCGCGTCGATTGTGGGCGGGACGTTGCGGGCACTGAACGTGGTGCCGGATTCGCCGGTGACGAAGCTCGTCGTGAGCGACAAGGTGGAGGAGAGCGAGCCATGGGCACCGTGACCCCGACGCCGCAAAATCCCGCCACGTTCGCCATGGTCGCGGATGCCACCGATCGCGCCGCGCTCGCGCAGGCGTGGGACTGGCTGCGCCGCACGGTGGCGGCGGGTGCCACGTTGCATGCGGATAGCCGTCGCGTGATGCCGGGAGATGTGTTCGTCGCCTACGCGGTCAAGGGTGCCGACAGTCGTGGCTTCATTGCCGATGCCGTCGAGCGCGGTGCTGCTGCGGTGCTCTGGCAGAGCGACGATTTCACCTGGCCCGCATCGCTTACGTCGCTCGCCAACGTGCCGCAGTTTGGCGTGGCGCGCCTCGACTGGCTCGCAGGCCCGCTGGCGGCGCTGTGGTACGGCGAGCCGAGCGTCGGCATGACGATGTTCGGCGTGACGGGCACCAACGGCAAGACGTCGTGCAGCCAATGGCTGGCGCAATTGCTCTCGAAGGCGAACGTGCGCAGCGCCGTGATCGGTACGCTGGGCAGCGGCTTCCCCGGTCATCTCACCGTGACGGGCTTCACCACGCCCGACGCCGTCCAGTTGCAACACAGCCTCGAGGATCTGCGCGCGCAAGGCGCTGCGGCGGTCGCGATGGAGGTGTCGTCGCACGGTTTGTATCAGGGACGCGTGAACGGTGTGGCGTTCGACGTGGCGGTGTTCACTAACCTGACGCAGGACCACCTCGACTATCACGGCACGATGGCCGAGTACGAAGCGGCCAAGACGCGCCTGTTCGACTGGCCGGGACTGAAGGCGGCGGTCATCAATCGCGACGATGCGATGGGGCAGCGTTTGCTGACGCGTCTGGCTGGCAAGACACCGGTCTTCGAATACGGCATTCACGGCGCCGCGACGTCGGCACATGGCAATCGCGTGCTGCGTGCGGAAGACATTCGCGCCACGACTGCGGGCACGCGCTTCACACTGCATATCGACGATCAGAGCCAGCAAGTGACGGTACCGCTGATCGGTGAGTTCAACATTAGCAACGCCCTTGCCGTGCTGGGCGCAGCGCTGGCCGCCGGTGTCGCGCAAGATGCCGCCATCGCCGGACTTGCGACGCTCGCGCCGGTGTCTGGCCGCATGGAGCAGATCGGACAACCGGGGCAACCGCTGGTGGTGATCGATTACGCCCATACGCCCGACGCACTCGACAAAACGCTGGCCGCCCTGCGGCCGGTCACGCAAGCACGCGGCGGCAAGCTCGTCTGCGTGTTCGGTTGCGGCGGTGATCGGGATGCGGGCAAGCGTCCGCAGATGGGGGCGGTGGCCGAGCGTCTGGCGGATGCCATCGTGCTCACGAGCGACAACCCGCGCACCGAAGTGCCCGCCGAGATCATGACGCAGATCGCTGCCGGTCTCGCGCAGCCGGACGCCGCGCGTCGCATCGAAGACCGCGCAAGCGCGATTCTTCAGGCCGTGCGCGGCGCGCAGGCCGCAGACGTCGTGCTGATCGCGGGCAAGGGACACGAAAGTACACAGGAAATCATGGGTAAGAAGCGGCCGTTCTCCGATCAGGAACACGCGCGTCTGGCACTCGCTGCGCGTGCGACCACGGTGCGCGGAGGTGGCGAATGACGCCGACGATGCAAAAGTTCATGTGGCAACTGAGCGACGCACAGGCTGCCGTGACGGATTCGCGCGTCACCGGCGCACCGTCGACGGCGTTTGCCCGCATCGTGACGGATAGCCGTTCGGTGCAGCCGGGCGATCTGTTCGTGGCGCTCAAGGGCGAGCGTTTCGATGCACACGATTTTCTGGCCGACGTGGCGCGCGCAGGCGCAGCCGCCGTGGTCGCGACCCACGTGCCGGACGGTTTCGAGACACCTGCGCTGATCGTGCCCGACACGCGCATCGCGCTGGGCGAACTGGCCGCCGCATGGCGTCGCCGCTTCGCGATTCCGGTCGTCGCGGTCACGGGAAGCAACGGCAAGACGACCGTCAAGGAAATGATCTCGGCGATCTTCGCCGAGGCGGCGGGCGCGGACGCACGTCTGGCGACCGCCGGAAACTTCAACAACGACATCGGCCTGCCGCTGACGCTGTTCCGTCTGAAAGACGGCGACAAGCTCGCGGTGCTCGAACTCGGCATGAATCACCCGGGCGAGACCGCGTATCTGGCGAAGATCGCGCAGCCGACGGTGGCCGTCATCAACAACGCGCAACGCGAGCATCAGGAATTCATGGTGAACGTGGCCGCCGTGGCCGAAGAGCATTCGGCTGTGCTGGCGGCGCTGCCCGGCGACGGCGTGGCCGTCTTCCCGGCTGAGAGCGAATTCGCACCGATGTGGCGCGAGGTGGCGGGCAAGCGTCGCGTACTGGACTTCGCGCTGGATGCGCGTGCGGCCGTGTCGGGGCGGTACGACGTAGCAACGCGTGTGTTGCGCGTGGCCTCGCCCGCTGGCGAGTTCTCGCTCACGCTCCCACTGCTGGGCGAGCACAACGCACGCAACGCGCTGGCCGCGATCGCCTGCGCACTGGGTGCGCACGTGGACATTGGTTCGATCGTGCGGGCACTCGAAGCTTTCTCTGCCGTCAAAGGCCGACTTCAGGTGTCCACGCTGTCGAAGGGACCGCTCGCAGGTGTCACGCTGATCGACGACACCTATAATGCGAACCCCGATTCCGTATTGGCCGCAATCGACGTACTTGCGCAGACGCCCGCACCGCGTGTCCTGGTGCTCGGCGACATGGGCGAGGTCGGTGACAACGGTCCCGCATTCCACCGCGAAGTGGGCGAATACGCCGCACAGCGCGGTATCGATCGCCTGCTCGCGATGGGTGAACAGACGCAGGCCAGCGTTGTCGCGTTCGGCGACGGCGGTGAACATTTTTCGGATGTGAACGACGTGGCGCCGCTCGTAGCGACGCTGAACGCCACGTTGAGTGCGCCGGCAACGGTGCTGGTGAAGGGAAGCCGCTTTATGCGGATGGAGCGCGTGCTCGAACAGTTGCGCGCGACGAGTGAAAGCGGGGGCGGCAACGCCCCGGCCAAGTGATAAAGGATTGATGGAATGTTGCTGACGTTGGCGCAATGGCTGCAAGCGGATGCGAGCTATTTGCGCGTGTTCAACTACCTGACGTTTCGGGCCGTGATGGCAAGCCTCACGGCGCTGGTGATCGGGCTCTCGTTCGGGCCGATGGTCATTCGCAAGCTCGCCGAGATGAAGGTGGGTCAGGCCGTGCGTACCGACGGCCCGCAGACGCACCTTGTGAAGTCGGGTACGCCCACGATGGGCGGCGTGCTGATTCTCATCGGCATTACCGTCGCCACGCTGCTCTGGGCGGATCTGAGCAACCGTTTCATCTGGATCGTGCTGCTGGTCACGCTGGGCTTCGGGATCATCGGCTGGATCGACGATTACCGGAAAGTCGTCTTCAAGGACCCGCGCGGCATGTCGTCGCGCGAGAAGTATTTCTGGCAATCGATCATCGGTCTGTTCGCCGCCATTTATCTGGCGTTCTCCGTCTCGGAGACGAGCAACCTGAAGGTCTTCGAGTTGTTTATCAGCTGGGTGCGTAACGGCTTCCCGCTCGATTTGCCGCCGAAAGCAGACTTCATCGTGCCGTTCTTCAAGACGATGAGCTACCCGCTCGGCGTGTTTGGTTTCATCGCGCTGACCTACTTTGTCATCGTCGGCTCGTCCAACGCCGTTAACCTCACGGACGGCCTCGACGGGCTGGTCATCATGCCAGTCGTGCTGGTCGGTGCGGCACTCGGCGTGTTCGCTTACGTGATGGGTAACGTCGTGTACTCGAAGTACCTGCTGTTCCCTCACATACCGGGCGCGGGCGAGTTGCTCGTGTTCTGTTCGGCGATGTCGGGGGCGGGGTTGGCGTTCCTATGGTTCAACACGCATCCGGCGCAGGTGTTCATGGGCGACGTGGGCGCACTGGCACTCGGCGGCGCGCTCGGCACGGTCGCCGTGATCGTGCGACAGGAAGTCGTGCTGTTCGTGATGGGCGGTGTGTTCGTCGCGGAAACGCTGTCGGTGATGTTGCAGGTCACCTGGTTCAAATACACCAAGAAGCGATACGGCGAAGGGCGGCGCATCTTCAAGATGGCGCCGCTGCATCACCACTTCGAATTGTCGGGATGGAAAGAAACGCAGGTGGTGGTCCGTTTCTGGATCATCACGCTGATGCTGGTGCTGATCGGCTTGTCGACGTTGAAGCTGCGCTGACGCTGCTGTCGGCGTGTCTCTACGTAACGAGACGAAACAAGACGAGACGTGGCTGGCAGGAAGTCACAAGATAGCGACTTCGCAAATTTGTGAAGTCGCTTTCGTGCAAGTGGAATTAAAGGTAAGGCCGCTCGCGCCGATAGCAGTAGATCGGTGTCGTTGAAGCGATGCATTCGTAGGTTGTTTGAATCGATAAAGGAAAGAGCGACGTGTTCGGCGAGAAGTTTGGTGAATCCTGGCAACCGCGTGTCCTGATCCTGGGTCTGGGAGAGTCCGGCCTGGCGATGGCGCGTTGGTGCGCGCGTTACGGCTGCCGAGTGCGTGCAGCCGACACGCGCTTTGCGTCGTCGGAGACACCGCCGAACGTGGCGACCCTGCGCATCGACGCGCCGCAAGCCGAATTCGTGGGCGGCGCATTCGCCGGTCAGATCGACGCGTTGCTCGACGACATCGAACTTATCGGCATCAGCCCGGGCCTCTCGCCGCTCGGCGAAGACATGACGGCGCTGCTGGCCGAGGCGGCCGAGCGCGGCGTTCCGGTGTGGGGCGAAATCGAGTTCTTCGCGCAGGCCTTGCGTCACATGCAGTCGACGAGCGGTTACGCGCCGAAGGTGCTCGCGATTACCGGCACGAACGGCAAGACCACGACGACGAGTCTCACCGGGTTGCTGTGCCGCCGCGCAGGCAAGCGTACGGCGGTGGCGGGCAACATCAGCCCGTCGGCGCTCGACCGTCTGAGCGAGTGCATCGCCGACGCCACGCTCCCCGACGTCTGGGTCCTCGAACTCTCCAGCTTCCAGTTGGAGACGACGCATTCGCTCGCCCCCGATGCGGCGGCCGTTCTCAATATCACGCAAGACCATCTGGACTGGCACGGCGATATGGACGCCTACGCCAGGGCCAAAGCACGCATCTTCGGTGAGAACACCGTGCGCGTGCTCAATCGCGACGACGCCCGTGTGATCGCCTTCGCGTCGCCAGAAGCCAACGTGGTGACCTTCGGCACGGGCAAGCCCGACGCCGTGGGCGACTTCGGTCTGGAGATGGAAGGCGGCATGTGGTGGCTGGTCGAGGGTTACACGCGCGACGACGCGCCGCCCGCGCCCAAGCGTCGTAAGGCCGGCACGCCGGAAGCGACCGTCGAGGTGCTGGGCAAACGCCTGATGCCAGCTGACGCGTTGCGCATCCGCGGTCAGCACAACGCGGCGAACGCCCTGGCGGCGCTCGCACTCGCGCGCGCGATCGATCTGCCGCTGGCCAAGCTGCTGCACGGCCTGCGCGAGTATCCGGGCGAGCCGCATCGTGTTCAGCTCGTCGCTACGATCAACGAAGTCGAGTTCTACGACGACAGCAAGGGCACCAACGTCGGCGCGACGGTCGCGGCGATTACGGGGCTCGAAAAGAAGCTGCTCCTGATTCTCGGCGGCGACGGCAAGGGGCAGGACTTCTCGCCGCTGGCCAATCCGGTCGCGCATCACGCGCGCGCGGTTCTGCTGATCGGTCGCGACGCGCCGCTGCTGCGCGAAGCGCTCACGGACACCGGCGTCGATCTGATCGACGCCGCGACGCTGGAAGACGCCACACGCGAAGCCGCCCGTCTGGCGCAGCCCGGCGATGCCGTGCTGCTCTCGCCGGCCTGCGCGAGCTTCGACATGTTCCGCAACTACGAGCATCGCGCAAACGTGTTTCGCGACACCGTGGTTGATCTGGCCGCCGACGCGGGGGTGATGCTATGAACCGTATCAAGTCGTTCTTCAGCAAGAAGCGCCAGGCCGGTTTCGCCGGCGCGGGCACGGCCAACGCGCCGGGTGCTGCGACCACGGCGGCCAACCGCACACTCAGTGGTATCAAGCCGACGCGCTCGCGCATGCTCGAATACGATCACGCGCTCGTGTGGGTGGTGATCTCCCTGCTGTCGCTCGGTCTGATCATGGTCTATTCGGCGTCTGTCGCGTTGCCGGACTCGCCGAAGTACAACGGCTATTCGACGTTCCACTTCCTCGGACGTCACATCGTGTCGCTCACGATCGGGCTGGTCGCGGCGGTCATCACCTTCCGGATTCCGGTCAAGACGATGGACAAGCTCGCGCCGAAGCTCTTCCTGCTGGCGCTGCTGTTGCTGATCATCGTGCTGATCCCGCACGTGGGCAAGGGCGTGAACGGGTCGAAGCGCTGGATTCCGTTTGGCGTGCTGAACCTTCAGCCGTCCGAAATCATGAAGCTCGCCGTCACGCTGTACGCCGCGAACTACACCGTGCGTAAGCAGGAGTTCATGCAGAGCTTCGGTAAGGGCTTCCTGCCGATGGGGATTGCGGTCGTGTTCGTCGGCATGTTGCTGCTGCTCGAGCCGGACATGGGCGCGTTCATGGTGGTCGCGGCCATCGCCATGGGCATTCTGTTCCTCGGCGGCGTGAACGGACGCTTGTTCGGGGGGCTGGCGCTCACGGCGGTCGGCACGTTCGCGATGCTGATCTGGTTGTCGCCGTGGCGTCGCGAGCGGATCTTTGCGTACCTCGATCCGTGGCGCGAAGACTACGCCCTCGGCAAGGCTTATCAGCTGACGCACTCGCTCATCGCGTTCGGACGCGGCGAATGGACCGGCGTGGGACTGGGCGGCAGCATCGAAAAATTGCACTACCTGCCCGAAGCGCACACCGATTTCATTCTCGCGGTGATCGGTGAGGAGTTCGGGTTCGTCGGTGTGCTGGTCGTCATCCTGCTCTTTTACTGGCTGGTGCGCCGCGCGTTCGAAATCGGACGTCAGGCGCTGGCGCTGGAGCGCACGTTCGCCGGGTTGCTCGCCAAGGGCGTGGGCGTGTGGCTGGCTGCGCAGACGTTCATCAACATGGGCGTGAATCTGGGTCTGCTGCCGACCAAGGGGCTGACATTGCCGCTGGTCAGTTACGGCGGCTCGGGCATCTTGCTCAACTGTATCGCCGTGGCGATTTTGTTGCGGGTGGATTACGAAAACCGCGTGCTGATGCGGGGAGGCAAGGTATGACCGAGCGCGCTACCGCGATGCCGGCACCGCAGACGAAGACACGCACGCTGCTGGTCATGGCCGGCGGCACGGGCGGTCACGTCTTCCCGGGGCTCGCGGTCGCCAACTTCCTGCGTGTGCAGGGGTGGCGCGTAGTCTGGCTCGGCAACCCGACCGGCATGGAAGCGACGCTCGTGCCGAAGTACGACATTCCGATGGAGTTCGTGAAGTTCGGTGGGTTGCGCGGTAAAGGCTTGATGACCAAGTTTCTGCTGCCGCTCAATCTGCTGCGCGCGTTCTGGCAGAGCATCGGTGCGATTCGTCGCGCGAAGCCGAACGTCGTGCTTGGCATGGGCGGGTACATCACGTTCCCGGCGGGGATGATGGCGTCGCTGCTGGGGCGTCCGCTGGTGCTGCACGAGCAGAACTCGGTGGCGGGCATGGCGAACAAGGTGCTCGCGCGCGTGGCGGACAAGGTGTTGCTCGCGTTCCCGGACACGATTCCGGGCGGCGAGTGGGTCGGCAACCCGATTCGCGCCGACTTCGACGAGATGGCCGAACCGGCCGAGCGCTACAACGCGCGCACTGGACCGCTGCGCATTCTGGTCGTCGGGGGAAGTCTGGGCGCGACGGTGCTCAACGAGATCGTGCCGAAGGCGCTGGCGAAGCTGCCGCGCGAAGATCGTCCGCAGGTCACGCATCAGGCGGGCGTGAAACATATTCAGACGTTGCAGGCGAATTACGCCGCAGCGGGGGTGACGGTCGAAGCACTGCCGTTCATCGACAACATGGTCGCGGCCTATGCCGAGGCGGATCTGGTGATCTGCCGCGCGGGCGCGATGACGGTGGCCGAAGTGGCGGCGGCGGGCGTGGCGGCACTGTTCGTGCCGTTCCCGCACGCAGTCGACGACCACCAGACAACGAATGCGCGTTTCCTCGCCGACAAGGGCGCGGCAACGCTGATCGATCAGCGCGAGCTGTCGGTCGAGACCCTGGCCGAGTGGCTGCGCCGTCAGACGCGCGAATCGCTGCTCGCGATGGGAGGGAAAGCCAGGGCGCTCGCCAAGCCGGACGCCACCGAACAAGTGGCGCGCGTGTGCGCGGCTCTGGCCAAGGATTGAAATGAAACACATCGTCAAACATATTCACTTCGTCGGCATTGGCGGCTCGGGCATGAGCGGCATTGCCGAGGTGTTGCTTAACCTGGGTTATCAGGTGAGCGGCTCCGATCTCGGCGACAACGCGGTCACGCAGCGTCTCGCCGGTCTTGGCGCGCGCATTGCACGCGGCCATGCTGCCGAACATATCGAAGGGGCCGACGCCATCGTCGTCTCCACCGCCATCACGGCGGACAACCCGGAAGTGCTCGCAGGCCGTGCACGTCAGATTCCGATCGTGCCGCGCGCGCTGATGCTCGCGGAACTCATGCGCCTGAAGCAGGGCGTCGCCATTGCCGGTACGCACGGCAAGACGACCACGACGAGTCTCGTCGCCAGCGTACTTGCGCAGGGTGGACTCGATCCGACGTTCGTGATCGGCGGCCGACTGAACAGCGCCGGTGCGAACGCGAAACTTGGCACGGGCGATTTCATCGTGGTCGAGGCCGACGAATCGGACGCCTCGTTCCTGAATCTGAATCCGGTCATCGAAGTCATCACCAACATCGATGCCGATCACATGGATACGTACGGGCATGACTTCGCCCGTCTGAAGCAGTCCTTCGTCGCCTTCACGCAGCGTCTGCCGTTCTACGGCATCGCCGTGCTGTGCGTCGACGATCCGAACGTGCGCGAGATTCTGCCGTTCGTGTCGAAGCCGATCGTGCGCTATGGCCTGTCGGACGACGCGCAGGTGCGCGCCATCGATGTGCGTGCAGACGGCGGGCAGATGCGTTTCACCGTGCTGCGTAAGTTCGGTGCAGGCGCAGCGCCGCTCGACATCACGCTCAATCTTCCGGGCGAGCACAACGTGCGCAATGCGCTGGCGGCGATTGCGATTGCGACCGAACTCGAAGTGCCGGACGCTGCGATTCAACAGGCACTGGCGGAATTTAACGGCGTGGGCCGACGTTTTCAGCGATATGGCGAAATCGCGCTGCCGAAGTCCAGTGGCACCGGTTCGTTCACGCTGATCGACGATTACGGCCATCACCCGGTCGAAATGGCGGCAACGCTGGCGGCAGCGCGTGGTGCGTTCCCCGGTCGTCGCATCGTGCTGGCGTTCCAGCCGCATCGGTACACGCGCACGCGCGACTGCTTCGAGGACTTCGTGAAAGTGCTCTCGGATGCGGATGCCGTCGTGCTCGGCGAAGTCTATTCGGCCGGTGAGGCGCCCATCGTGGCTGCCGACGGTCGTGCGCTGGCGCGCGCTTTGCGTGTCGCGGGCAAGGTAGAACCGGTTTTCGTGGAAGACGTTGCGCAACTGCCCGACGCCATTCTGCAAGTTGCCCGTGCGGGCGACGTCGTAATCACCATGGGTGCCGGCTCCATCGGCGCGGTGCCCGGCAAGTTGCAAGTTCAGCAAGGAGTTTGACGTGAGTGCTTTCGATCCGAAACGTTTCGGCAAGGTTGGCGTCCTGATGGGCGGGCGCTCGGCCGAGCGTCAGATCTCGCTGATTTCGGGCAATGGTGTACTCGAAGCGCTGCGCTCGCGCGGCGTCGATGCGCATGCGTTCGATACGGGCATGAACGATCTCGCCGCGCTCGCCGCGCAGAAGTTCGACCGCGTGTTCATCGCGCTGCATGGCCGCTATGGAGAAGACGGCACGCTGCAAGGCGCGCTGGAGCATCTGGGCATTCCGTACACCGGCAGTGGCGTGTTGGCTTCCGCGCTGGCGATGGACAAGGAAATGACCAAGCGCATCTGGATCAACGAAGGGCTGCCGACGCCGCGCTTCACGATGCTGAATGCGGATACCGACTTCGATGCCGTCGCGCGCGATCTCGGATTGCCGCTCATCGTCAAGCCGTCGCGCGAAGGCTCGACCATCGGTCTGACGAAGGTCACGGAAGCCTCGCAGCTGAAGGCCGCGTTCGAGAAGGCGGTAGCGCTCGATCCGGACGTGCTCGCCGAAGAGTTCATCGACGGCGACGAGCTGACCGTGCCGGTGCTTGGCGTGGGCACGAAGGGCGCGAATGCCGCCCGCTCGCTGCCGGTCATCCGCATCGTCGCGCCGGACGCGAACTACGACTACCAGAACAAGTACTTCAAGGACGACACGCGCTACGAATGCCCGCCGCCGTTGTCGGTGTCCTTGCAAGAGGAGGTGCAGCGCCTCGTGTTGCGCGCCTACCTCGTGCTCGGCTGCCGTGGCTGGGCCCGTGCCGACGTGATGCTGCGCAAGCGCGATAACAAGCCGTACCTGTTGGAGATCAATACGTCGCCGGGCATGACCGGCCACTCGCTGGTGCCGATTTCGGCGCGCGCGGCGGGCCTGTCGTACGAAGACCTGGTGGTTGAAATTCTGGCAACTGCGACGCTCGATCTGCATCCGAACGCGCAGTGGAAACCTGAGTAAGACATTGAACGCGTTGAAGAACGCCCTGATACGGAAAGCAAATCGCCATGTGGCACAACGTACGCCTGCTCAACGCCATTGCGAGTGTGCTCGTCGCGCTCGTCGTGCTGGCGGCGCTCGCGGCGGGCGGTCATTGGCTGATTCAGCGGCCGGTTTTCACGCTCAAGGCGATTCAGATCGATGGGGACGTGTCCCACATCAACGGGCCGACCTTGCGGGCGAATGCGGTCTCGCGGCTGAAGGGCAACTTCTTCACGATCG
This sequence comes from Pandoraea commovens, assembly GCF_902459615.1. Classification (GTDB taxonomy): domain Bacteria; phylum Pseudomonadota; class Gammaproteobacteria; order Burkholderiales; family Burkholderiaceae; genus Pandoraea; species Pandoraea commovens. The sequence goes on along the minus strand of NZ_CABPSA010000012.1, from coordinate 88,430 downwards.
ATCTGGACGCCACGCGAGCGGCGTTCGAAGCAGTGCCTTGGGTGCGTCATGCGAGCGTGCGGCGTGTCTGGCCGAACCAGCTCGCGGTGACGATCGAGGAGTACAAACCGCTGGCCACGTGGAACGACGGCCGTCTGGTGAGTGTGGATGGCGAGTTGTTCGCAGCCAATCTGGCGGAAGCCGAGGACGACGGGAAGTTGCCGGAGTTCGCGGGGCCGCCGGGCAGCGAGAAGGATGTAACGGCGCGGTACTACGACTTCGTGAAGTGGTTCGCGCCGCTGAATATGAAACCCGAAGCGGTCACGCTGTCGAATCGCTACGCCTGGGGCGTGCGGCTCGCAGGGGGCGTGCAACTGGCGCTGGGACGGGAGCGGACCCCCGAGACCCTCGCCACGCGCAGCCGACGCTTCGTACAGGCGTATCCGCAGGTAGCGGCACGCTGGGGAAATCAGATCGAGTATGCCGATCTGCGGTACCCGAACGGTTTTGCAGTGCGTGCCGCGGGCATGCGTTTCTTGAGCGAAGAACAGGCCAAGAAGCTTGCCGCGACACCCGTGCAAAAGCGGGATTCGCAGAAGCCGGCAGCGAAACCTGCCGCGCCGGTAAAGCGAAGCCAGTGAGACTTCAGGACTTACACACGCTATGAGCAAAGATTACAAGGATCTGTTGGTCGCCCTCGATATCGGCACGTCGAAAGTCGTGGCGGTGGTGGCCGAACTGCGCCCTGAAGGCCGCTATGAAGTCATCGGCCTCGGCCAGAGTGAATCGCGCGGCCTGAAAAAGGGCGTGGTGGTGAACATTGAGGCGACAGTGCAGTCCATTCAGCGTGCGCTCGAAGAAGCGGAGCTGATGGCCGACTGCAAGATCACCAACGTATTCACCGGCATCGCCGGTAGTCACATCCGCAGCTTCAATTCGAGCGGCATGGTGGCGATCAAGGACAAGGAAGTGACGCAGGCCGACGTGGCGCGCGTCATCGAAACGGCCAAGGCGATCAACATCCCGACCGATCAGCAGGTGCTGCATATCCTCACGCAGGAATTCATCATCGACGGTCAGGAAGATGTGCGCGAGCCGATCGGCATGAGCGGCATCCGTCTCGAAGTGAAGGTGCATATCGTGACCGGCGCGGTGTCGGCGGCACAGAACATCGTGAAGTGCGTGCGCCGTTGCGGCCTCGAAGTGAACGACCTGATTCTGCAACCGCTGGCGTCGAGCATCTCGGTGCTCACGGAAGACGAGAAGGAACTCGGTGTGGTGCTGATCGATATCGGCGGCGGCACGACCGATATCGCGATCTTCAGCGAAGGGGCGATCCGTCACACGGCCGTGATTCCGATTGCAGGCGATCAGATCACGAGCGATATCGCGATGGCCGTTCGCACGCCGACGCCGGATGCGGAAGACATCAAGATTCAGCACGGTATCGCCAAGCAGTCGTTGGCCGATCCGGACGAAATGATCGAAGTGCCGGGGCTGGGCGAGCGCGGTCCGCGCACGCTCTCGCGTCAGGCGCTGGCCGCGGTGATCGAGCCGCGTGTCGAAGAGCTGTTCTCGCTCGTGCAGCAAGTGGTGCGCGAGTCGGGATACGAAGAACTGCTGTCCTCGGGCATCGTGCTCACCGGCGGTGCGGCAATGATGCCGGGCATGGTCGAGCTGGGCGAGGACATCTTCCTCAAGCCCGTGCGCATCGGCGTGCCGGAATACGCAGGCGGTCTGGCCGACGTGGTGCGCAGCCCGCGCTACGCCACGGCGATGGGCCTGCTGCTCGAAGGACGTTCCCAACGCATGCGCGGCCGCAAGGTCGCCGTGCAGTCGGGGCAAGCGAACCAGGTGTGGACGCGGATGCGCGACTGGTTCTTCAGCAATTTTTAAGTTGTCTTTTTACAGAGTTTTTGAGGGGTGTGGATTCGGTGTTGAAAACACGCGCGGCTTACCCGAGCGGCACGTGACCCGCAGTACCGGATCTGCTTTTAATTCACTGGAGGCGCTATGAACTTCGAAATGTTGGAAACGGAAACCAACGGCACCATCATCAAGGTGGTGGGTGTTGGTGGCGCTGGCGGCAATGCCGTCCAGCACATGATCAACCGTGGTGTGCAAGGCGTGGAATTCATCGCCATGAACACCGACGCTCAGGCACTGGGCCGTTCGCAGGCCAGCGTAAACATTCAGCTCGGCAAGACCGGTCTGGGTGCTGGCGCGAAGCCGGAAATGGGCCGCTCCGCCGCTGAAGAAGCGCGCGAGCGCGTGGCCGACGCCCTGCGTGGCGCGCACATGGTGTTCATCACCGCTGGTATGGGCGGCGGTACGGGCACGGGCGCAGCACCGGTGGTGGCGCAGATCGCCAAGGAAATGGGCATTCTGACCGTCGGCGTGGTGTCCAAGCCGTTCGAGTTCGAAGGCGGCAAGCGTATGCGTGTGGCCGAGACGGGCGCGCAGGAACTGGAAGACAACGTCGACTCGCTGATCGTCGTGCTCAATGACAAGCTGTTCGAAGTCATGGGCGACGATGCCGAGATGGACAAGTGCTTCCAATGCGCCGACGACGTGCTGCACAACGCCGTGGCCGGCATCGCCGAAATCATCAACGTCGACGGTCTGGTGAACGTCGACTTTGAAGACGTGAAGACGGTGATGGGCGAGCAAGGCAAGGCGATGATGGGTACGGCGACGGTTGCCGGTGTCGATCGTGCGCGTCTGGCCGCCGAGCAAGCCGTGGCAAGCCCGCTGCTCGAAGGCGTGGATCTGTCGGGGGCGCGTGGCGTGCTGGTGAACATCACGGCATCGCGTTCGCTGCGCTTGTCGGAAACGCGTGAGGTGATGAACACCATCAAGAGCTACGCCGCCGAAGACGCGACCGTGATTTTCGGAACCGTCTACGACGACAAGATGGGCGATGCACTGCGCGTGACCGTCGTGGCAACCGGCCTGGGCCGTGCTGTTTCGAAGAAGGTCGCAGCACCGATGACGCTGCTCAAGACCGGTACCGACAACATGCCGATCGCGACCGGCCACGTGCCGAATGTTGGTCAGGCTGCCGGTACGGACTACGGCGCGCTCGATACGCCGGCCGTGTGGCGCAGCACGCGTGAAACCGCCGCTTCGCATGTCGCTGCGCTGCAGGAAAAGGGTGTCGACACGTACGACATCCCGGCCTTCCTGCGCAAGCAAGCCGACTGACAAGGTTGCGCGCGGGCCGGGTGCCAGTGCCTGGCGCCGCCGCACCTTGGGAATCGCGAGACCTACGCAGGTCGTCGTGAGGATTCGCCGTCGCTCCAACTACCATGCCGTGTGGCGTGGGGAAGGCGCGCCCCGGTACGGGTCCGAAGGACGATACCGCAAGGTTGTGATGCGCGAGATGCCTTGTGGTTGCGACGACCAGAGTCGCAAAAGGTATCGACGCGTCACAGATGACGGACGTTACGGGTAAGCGTTCGTGATCCCTGACCCGGTCTCGCGGATCTGTCCCCCCGACCGCTGCGGCTTGCCTCCGTCGCAGTGGCCGGGGTGCCCCGAAAAATTTATGGGCGCGCAGGTCTATGGCCTGACGTCTAAGATGAAAAAGCCGATTTTCGCAAATACGTCATTTCGTCTCGCGATATAGGCGAGGGACAATCCGATGAGGCAACATCCGGAATGTTTGGTAACGAAGCGTTGTGTTTGTGGCACAGCGATGAAGGCGCCGATCTGATATAATTCGATCTATGATCCATAGCGTCTGATAGTTTTAATAAATAGCATGCTTAAGCAGCGCACTCTCAAATCCATCGCCAAGACAGTCGGCATCGGCTTGCACTCCGGTCGCAAGGTCGAGCTGTCACTGCGTCCGGCGCCGCCCGATACGGGCATTGTCTTCTGCCGTACCGATCTGAATCCTCCTGTAGAGATTCCGGCGTCGGCGATGGCGATTGGCGACACGCGTCTTGCGTCGGTGTTGCAGAAGGATGGTGCGCGGGTGTCCACCGTGGAACACCTGATGTCGGCATGCGCAGGGCTGGGCATCGACAATCTGTACGTCGACGTCACCGCCGAAGAAATTCCGATCATGGACGGTAGCGCTGCCACGTTCGTTTTCCTGATCCAGTCGGCGGGCATCGAAGAGCAGGCCGCTGCCAAGAAATTCATCCGCGTGACGAAGCCGGTCGAGATTCGCGAAGGCGACAAGCTTGCCCGTCTCGATCCGTACGACGGCTTCAAACTCAAGTTCACCATCGACTTCCGTCACCCGGCCGTGGATCGCACGGGCCAGGCGCTTGAGGTCGATTTCGCTGAAACGTCCTACGCGAAGGAAATCGCGCGTGCGCGCACGTTCGGTTTCGCGCATGAAGTCGAAATGCTGCGTGAGCTGGGGCTTGCGCGCGGCGGCAGCATGGACAACGCGATTGTGCTCGACGAGTACCGCATCCTGAACAACGACGGGCTGCGCTACGACGACGAGTTCGTGAAGCACAAGATGCTCGACGCGATCGGCGACCTGTATGTGATCGGCCACCCGCTGCTGGCTTCGTACACGGCGTACAAGTCGGGCCACGGTTTGAACAACCAGCTGCTGCGCGAGCTTCTCGCACAGGAAGCGTACGAAATCGTCACGTTCGAGCGCGCAGAAGACGCCCCGCGCGGCTTCCAGTTCGAACCGCAGACACAGTTCGCGTAAGCGACGCAAACCGTCATGCTGCATGACGGGATGTAACAAAAAGAAAGCGCCGGTGATCCGGCGCTTTTTTATTTGACGCGCGAGCTAAATCGGCGTTTGCAATTGCGAGGGATGTTCAGGGTTTGCGCGTACCGCCGTAAGAGTGACGGGCGACGAGCCGCGCGAGCGCGTCGCGCAGCGGAGACGGCTCCAGGGCGTCGCGCAGATCGCGCAGGCTCACGAGCCCCTGACGCGACAGCAGGGCCTCCTTGGGGGGCTTCTGAGGCTCGGGCGTGGCGATGCTCACTCGGATCTTGATCGAGCGGATGAGCCATCCGCGTGTCGCCAGTCCGTCGATCAGCGATGGCGTTTGCTGACGCAGACGCGCCGCCAGCGCGTTATTGCTCACCAGGAAGACGAGCGCCCCTTCACGCGGCGGCGCAAGCCTCACGCTGCCGCTGAGAGCGGCGGGCAACAGCGCGTGAACGTCACGCTCCAGACGGCCGAGTTGTTCGGCGGCGACCAGCAGCGATCCGGCACCGTCGGATGCGGATAACAGGTCGGTCAGAGGGCGGGCAACGCGAGGTGCTTTGGGTCGTTTCATATGATGAGACAGAAGTCACCGCATATTTTACCCCGCCATCGGGCGTCGCCTCGTCCCGCCCCCTGAAAGCCCCGGTTTGTTGACGTTGGGTGCCTTCGGGAGGTGCCACGTCAGCATGCTAGAATCCATTTTTCAGTACAGGTATCGAACCGGCGTGCGGCTAACGTGCCAAACACCGGTGACCCGCAGCGCGCAGACGCTCGGGCGGATCGTTACTCATGGGGCACAACTCCGGGGTAAGGTTTTCCGTCAGACGACAGACTGCGCGATTGCGAACGACATTTGCCGCCCTAACCAGTGATCCGATGATTCCCGGTCTTCTTAAAAAAGTATTTGGCAGCCGCAACCAGCGGCTCATCAAGCAGTACCAGAAAACCGTCACGGCGATTAACGCCCTCGAGCCGCAAATCGCCCAACTGAGCGATGAGCAACTGCGCGGCAAGACTGAGGAATTCAAGCAACGTATCGCCCAGGGGGCGAGCGTGGATTCGTTGCTCGTCGAAGCCTTTGCCGTGTGCCGCGAGGCGGGCAAGCGCGTCCTCAAGATGCGTCACTTCGACGTTCAACTGATCGGCGGCATGGTGCTGCACTACGGCAAGATCGCCGAAATGCGCACGGGCGAGGGCAAGACGCTCGTCGCCACGCTGCCCGCCTACCTGAATGCGCTTTCGGGCAAAGGCGTGCACGTTGTGACCGTCAACGACTACCTGGCACAGCGTGACGCCGAGTGGATGGCGCGTCTGTACAACTTCCTGGGTCTGTCGGTGGGTATCAACCTGTCGCAGATGCCGCACGACCAGAAGCAAGGTGCTTACGCGGCCGACATCACGTACGGCACGAACAACGAGTTCGGCTTCGACTACCTGCGCGACAACATGGTCTACGAGACCGAGCAGCGGGTGCAGCGTACGCTCAACTACGCAATCGTCGACGAAGTGGACTCGATCCTGATCGACGAAGCCCGCACGCCGCTGATCATCTCCGGTCAGGCTGAAGATCACACCGAACTGTACGTGAAGATGGATCGCCTGCCGGCGATGCTCGAGCGTCAGATCGGCGAAGAGAAGTCCGATGGTACGGGCGTCGAAGTGCCGGGCGACTACACGCTCGACGAGAAGGGTCGTCAGGTATTCCTGACCGAGCGCGGCCATGAGAAGGCGGAGCAATTGCTCGCCGAGTGGGGCATGATCGCCGAGGGCGACAGCCTGTACGCGCCGCAAAACATCACGCTCATGCACCACGTGTACGCCGCATTGCGCGCGCACACGCTGTTCCACAAGGACCAGCATTACGTGGTGCAGAACGACGAGATCGTGATCGTCGACGAATTCACGGGCCGTCTGATGGCTGGTCGTCGCTGGTCCGAAGGCCTGCATCAGGCCGTGGAAGCGAAGGAACGCGTCAAGATCCAGCACGAGAACCAGACGCTCGCCTCGATCACGTTCCAGAACTACTTCCGCATGTACGCCAAGCTCTCGGGCATGACGGGTACGGCGGATACCGAAGCGTTCGAATTCAACGAAATCTACCGTCTCGAGACGGTGGTGATCCCGACGAATCGTCAGCCGAAGCGGATCGACCGTCAGGATCAGATCTACAAGACGGCGAAGGAAAAGTACGACGCTGTCATCAAGGACATTCGCGATTGCGTCGAGCGCGGCCAGCCGGTGCTGGTGGGCACGACGTCGATCGAAACATCCGAATACCTCTCGCAACTGCTCACGCGTGAAAAGCTGCCGCATCAGGTGCTCAACGCCAAGCAGCACCAGCGCGAAGCCGAGATCGTGGCGCAGGCGGGCCGTCCGGGCGTGATCACCATCGCGACCAACATGGCCGGTCGCGGTACCGACATCGTGCTGGGTGGCAACGTCGAGAAGCAATCCGGTTTCATCGAAGCCGACGAAAGCCTGTCGGACGCCGACAAGGCCGCCCGCATCCAGCAGTTGCAGGACGAGTGGCAAGGGTTGCACGAGCAGGTGAAGACCGCAGGCGGTCTGCACATCATCGGCACCGAGCGTCACGAGTCGCGTCGTATCGACAACCAGCTGCGCGGCCGTTCGGGTCGTCAGGGCGATCCGGGTTCGTCGCGCTTCTATCTGTCGCTGGAAGATCCGCTGCTGCGCATTTTCGCGGGCGACCGTGTGCGCGCGATCATGGATCGTCTGAAGATGCCGGAAGGCGAGGCTATCGAAGCGGGTATCGTCACGCGTTCGATCGAGTCGGCGCAGCGCAAGGTCGAAGCCCGTAACTTCGACGTGCGTAAGCAACTGCTGGAGTACGACGACGTTGCGAACGATCAGCGTAAGGTGATCTATCAGCAGCGTAACGAACTGCTCGAAGCGCAGGACGTGTCGGAAACGATTGCAGGCATGCGTCAGAGCGTGTTCGAGGATCTGGTGCGCAACTACGTGCCGGTCGGCACCGTGGAAGAGCAGTGGGACCTGAAGGGTCTGGAGACGACGCTGCGCGAAGAGTGGCAGCTCGATCTGCCGCTGCAATCGCGTATCGAAGGCGCAGAAGAGATCGACGACGAAGACATCCTCAAGGAAGTCATGGATGCGGCCGAAGCGTCGTATGCCGCGAAGGTCGATCTGGTCGGCCGCGAGTCGTTCTCGGGCTTCGAGCGTTCGGTCATGCTGCAAAGCGTGGATTCGAACTGGCGCGAGCATCTGGCGGCGCTGGATCACCTGCGTCAGGGTATCCATCTGCGCGGTTACGCTCAGAAGAATCCGAAGCAGGAATACAAGCGCGAAGCGTTCGAACTGTTCGCGCAGTTGCTCGAGACCATCAAGCTGGAAGTCACGCGCGTCATCATGAACGTGCGCATCCAGTCGCAGGAAGAGCTTGAGCAAGCCACGGAGTCGCTCGACGACAACGCAGGCGGTCTGGTGAACATCGAGTTCAAGCATGACGAACTCGAAACCGTGGGCGGCGAAGGCGAAGTAGACGAAGATGCCGGTCGCCCGGTGGTCGCGGCACTCGCCCAGGCAGCAGGTGCTGCGGGCGTAGCCGGTGCAGCTGCTGGCGCCGACATGCTGCCGAAGGTCGGACGCAACGACCCGTGCCCGTGCGGCAGTGGCAAGAAATTCAAGCACTGCCACGGCAAACTGTCTTAAGATGTGAACGATCGACGCGGCGCCGACACTTTATCGGCGCCGCGTCATTTGTAGCGCCGGTTTTTGAGGGTTCGCAAAGCCCCGAAACCGGCCGCACCGATCAACCGCCGCCCCGTCGGGCTGTCGTGCCGACATCGCCAGGGCGGGTGCTTGAACCCTTACCTCTCGCGGGCGAACCCCCATGGCCGTCAATTTCCCCTCGATCGAAGCCTCCCAACTGCACGCCGTTCCGGGCGTCGAACTGGGCTGGGCCGAAGCCAATATCCGCAAACCGAACCGCAAGGACGTGCTGGTCATGCGACTGGCTGCCGGCAGCACGGTATCGGGCGTTTTCACGACCAATCGCTTCTGCGCCGCCCCGGTGACGGTGTGCAAGGAACATCTGGCCGCCCATGCGGGTATCCGCGCGCTCGTCGTCAATACGGGTAACGCCAATGCGGGCACCGGCGAGCCGGGCATGCTGGCCACGCGCGCGACCTGCGACGCGCTTGCCAAGCTGCTGTCGGTCTCGAGCAACCAGATCCTGCCGTTCTCGACGGGCGTGATTCTCGAGCCGCTGCCGGTCGACCGTCTGGTCGCCGGTCTGCCGCAGGCCATCGCCAATCTTGCCCCGGCGCACTGGTTCGAAGCCGCACAATCGATCATGACGACCGACACGCTGCCGAAGGCTGCCTCGCGTCAGATCGTGATCGACGGCCAGACGATCGTGATGACGGGGGTGAGCAAGGGCGCGGGCATGATCAAGCCGAACATGGCCACCATGCTCGGCTTCGTGGGCACGAACGCCCGTGTGGCACAACCGGTGCTCGACGCGCTGGTGAAGTACGTGGCCGACCGCTCGTTCAACGCCATCACCATCGACGGCGATACCTCCACTAACGATTCGTTCATCGTGGCCGCTACGGGCCAGACCGAACTGCCGGAAATCGCCAGCACGGACACCCCGGCGTTCGCTGCCTTGCGCGACGCGCTGCTGTCGATCTCGCAAGAGCTGGCGCAACTGATCGTGCGCGACGGCGAAGGCGCGACCAAGTTCATCACCGTGACGGTCGAAGGTGGCCGTGACGTGGCCGAGTGCCGTCAGATCGCTTATGCCATCGGCCATTCGCCGCTGGTGAAGACCGCGTTCTTCGCATCCGATCCGAATCTGGGCCGTATTCTGGCCGCCATCGGCTATGCGGGCGTGAATGACCTCGACGTCAGCAAGATCGACCTGTATCTCGACGATGTGCTGGTGGCGCGCGCCGGTGGCCGCAACGCTGACTATCGCGAAGAGGACGGTCAGCGCGTGATGAAGCAAAGCGAAATTACGGTACGCGTAGTGCTGGGTCGCGGCGACGCGGCCGCTACGCTGTGGACGTGCGATCTCTCGCACGACTACGTGAGCATCAACGCGGATTACCGCTCCTGAGACCCGACGCGACGGCCCTGAAGGTCTAGGCCTCCCACAGGAGGCGAGGGCCGTCGGCGCATGGCACCGATGCCTGACCGGCGTCGGCCATGTGCCGGTGGAAGTGAATGAGCGAAGCACGCGAGTCCATCGGAAACAACGTTTGGACTGCCGGACGGGTGGCAAAAGCACCGCGGCGCACAGCGAAGGGAAACGACAACACCTCGAAGCATCGACATGAGCGCCCATGAGCGGCGCGGGGATATCGAAGCATGGACAAACTGGAACAGTTCCTGACGCGCGCAGAAGGCGTGCTGGCCCGGCTGGAGGCAATGCTGCCCCCGGCGACCCCTGAGATCGACTGGAGCGTCGCCACGGCGTTTCGCTGGCGCAAGAAGCAGGGCCGCGGGTTTCTGCAGCCCGTCGCGCACGTCTCCTCCATTACGCTAAGCGACCTGCAGAACATCGAACGTCAGAAGGCGCTGATCGAGCAAAACACGCGTCAGTTCGTGCGTGGCGAACCGGCCAATAACGTGCTGCTGACCGGCGCACGCGGCACCGGCAAGTCGTCGCTGATCAAGGCTTGTCTGAATCAATACGCGTCGGAAGGGCTGCGTCTGATCGAAGTCGACAAGGACGACCTGACCGATCTGGGCGACATCGTCGACTTGATTTCGCAACGTCCGGAACGCTTCGTCGTGTTCTGCGACGACCTGTCGTTCGAAGACGGCGAATCGGGTTACAAGGCGCTCAAGGTGGCGCTCGACGGTTCAGTGGCCGCGCAGTCGGACAACGTGCTGATTTACGCGACGTCCAACCGCCGTCACCTGTTGCCGGAGTACATGAAGGACAACGAGAGCTATCGTCACACCGACGACGGCGAGATTCATCCGGGCGAAGTGATCGAAGAGAAGATCTCGCTGTCCGAGCGCTTCGGCCTGTGGGTGAGTTTCTACCCGTTCAAGCAGGACGACTACCTGACGATCGTCGGCCACTGGCTGCAACACTTCGGCGTGCCGGCAGATCAGACGGAAAGCGCGCGTCAGGAAGCGCTGATCTGGGCATTGGAGCGCGGTTCGCGCTCGGGCCGTGTGGCATTCCAGTTTGCGCGCGATTGGGCGGGCAAGCAGCGAGGCGCGGCACAGGCATCGTAACGATTGGGCGGAAGGCGTTGTCCGGGGATGCCCCGGACCGCGGTTTGCCCGATCCCGAAATTCAGCAATGCGTAGCGATATGACAGATTCGAAACGAACGGCGCCGGACGGGCGTCCGGTCACGGAAGTGGCCGTTGGCGTCATGGTGCGCCCGGATGGCGCGGTGCTACTTGGGCAGCGTCCCGAGGGCAAGCCGTACGCCGGTTACTGGGAGTTCCCGGGCGGCAAGCTCGAAGCGGGCGAGTCGGTGGCGGCGGCGCTCGCTCGCGAGCTGCACGAAGAATTGGGGGTCACGGTCGAGCGCTGCGCGCCGTGGCGCGTCCTCGAACACGACTACCCGCATGCGTATGTGCGTCTGCACTTCTGCAAGGTGACGGCATGGCAGGGCGAGCCGCATGGCAAGGAAGGGCAGGCCCTCGCGTGGGAGCATCCGCCGGTGAGCGTGGAGCCGTTGCTACCCGCTGCGTTGCCGCCGCTGTCGTGGCTCGCCGAGGAATTGGCGCAGCGCTCCTGACGCATGTATGACGCCTCCGAGGGCGGAGGCGAGGCGAATGCGGGTCAGTTCCGCTGAACCTGGAAATGCAAAAAAGCCGTTTCGATGGATGTCGAAACGGCTTTTTCTATGGCGCCCGGTGCGCGTCCGTCAGCACTTAGCGTTGTGTCGGGTCGAGCGGCGATTCCTGAGAGGGATCTTCCGGCGATTCGGACGGGATGGTGTACTTCTCCGCCGCCCACGCACCCATATCGATCTGCTTGCAGCGTTCCGAGCAGAACGGGCGGAATTTGGCTTGCGGACTCCAGACGACTTTCTTGCCGCAGGTCGGGCAGTTCACGACGCTCGTCATTGGCTTACAAATTGCAGAGGGTGAGCAGGAACGGCACGTCGCTGTCGACCGGACGCGGCTTCAGATCGCCGTCCTGCGTCGTGAAGCGCACCCATAGCATGTACTTGTTGGCGCTGGCCTCCGGAATGACGCGAAGGTCGGCGGCGACACGCACCTGCATCAGTTGATAGACGCGGCCGGTGAGCATCTGCTGATAGCTGCCCTGCTGCGCCATCGCCTTGCTGGCATGGCCGGACTCGCGCGCCAGCCCCAGCACGATGCTGATGGCATCGCGAATCGGGAACAGCGGGCCGATCCACTTATCGATGTCGTGACGGCGCTGCTCGGCATCGTTGTGACGCCAGGCGTAATACGACGGCAGATCGAAACGGCAGGTGCCACCCGGAATGACCGAACGGCTGCGAATGCTGGCAAGCCACTCGTTGTCGTTCAGGTGCTGGCCGGGTTTGCCGGGAATCTGGTTGAGGTTCGCGATGGCCAGCTCGACTTCGCCGATGAATTGTTCGAGCGCGTCGGAGGCGATATCGGGATTGCCGCGATAGGTCTGCAGCGTCTGACGTTGCCGGTCGAGTTCCTTGACCAGCTCGTTCTTCAGATCGGTGCGACCGGCGATGTCGGCAATCTCGAACATCGTGATCAGGGCCGCGTGATGATCGAGCGGCTGATCCTGTCCGACGAAAAAGGCAAAGCGCCCGAACAGCTCTTCTAGCCGAAGCAGCGTGCGAATGCGTTCGTTGAGCGGATATTCGTACAGGATCAAGCGCGTTGGCCCAAAAGTTGGCGCTTTTCAGCGTAATGGCGACATTCTAATGCGGGAATCTGTCGGGTTGCAACGCGAGTGGGCGCTCAATTGGGCACCGAATGCAAGACACCTGCATGAAATGCCTCCCGACATACCTCCAGACATCGGTATTCCGATGTGCCGTGACGCGAAATCACTCGCCGCCGGTCTGTCTGGCGAACTGAAGATAGGCCGCGTGCAGACGGTCGACCTGGGGGGCGAGCGGTGCCTGCTGCGTGTCGTTGTCGATGATGTCGTCCGCCACGGCGAGTCGCTGCGCCCGTGACGCCTGACGTGCCATGATGGCCTTCACCTGCTCGCGTGTGAACCGATTGCGCGACATGACGCGAGCAATCTGCGTCTCCTCGGTGCAATCGACAACGAGGATGCGCTGCACCCGCTCGCGCCATGTGCCGGACTCGACTAACAACGGCACGACGAAAATCAGATAGGGCCCTTCGGCTTCGGCCGCAGCACGCTCGCACTCCGTGCGTATGAGCGGATGGGTGATTGCCTCCAAACGGGCTTTTGCGGCGTTGTCCGAGAACACCGCTTCGCGCATGCGCGCACGGTCGAGTGAGCCGTCAGGTGCAACGAAGGCATCGCCGAAGTCCCGGCGGATCGCGGGCATCGCCGCACCGCCCGGGGCGGTGATGCTGTGCGCGATGGCGTCGGTATCGATGATGGCGATGCCATGCGTGGCAAACAGATTGGCGACGGTCGTCTTGCCGCTACCGATGCCGCCGGTTAGGCCGATGGCGTAAGTCATGGAGTTCCTCCGATCCAGAGCATGAGGCTGTCGCCACCGAAGAGCGTGACGACACCTGCGGCCGCAAGAAACGCGCCGAAAGGAAACATCTGATCGCCGCGTAAGCGTCCCATCAGCCATGCGCTGCCCGCAATGACAATAGCGAGCACGCACGCGACGAGCAGAATTTGCGGTAGCGCCGTCCAGCCGAACCACGCACCAAGCGCCGCGAAAAGTTTGAAGTCGCCGAATCCCATCCCTTCACGACGTCGTATCCACCAGTACACCCAATACATCGCCCAGAGACTCATGTAGCCCGCTGCCGCGCCGATGACGGCCGACGGCAGGCTGGCAAACCAATGACCGAGGTTACAAAGCAATCCGGCCCAAAGCAGTGGGAGCGTGAGGATGTCAGGCAGCAGCTGCGTGTCGTGATCGATGTAGGCAAGGGCGATCAGCGCCCAGACAAGTCCGAGCGCGCCGACGCTCTGCCATGTCGGCCCAAAGCGCCAGGAGATGGCGACACTCAGCACGCCGCTGAGCAGCGCGAGTTGCCATCGGCGCGACGGTGCGGGGTCGGACAGTGCGACGGGCAGGTTGACCGCGCCGACGCCCGACATCTCGCTGGTCGAGGCAAGCGCAAGGGGGGAGAGCTGGGGGGATGCGGCAGGCAGGGCGTGGGTGTCCGAGCTTTCGGCGGCCTGCAATTCTTCGAGCCATGCGCGCTCGATGGCGGCAGGCACCCGTCGCACGACGACATCGATGAGCAGTCCGGCAATCACGCCGGAAACCGCAAACAATGCGAGACGCCAGTGGGGAGAGAGTTGCGCGAGCCAGTCGACGAGAAGCAGCTCGGCGTAGCCATTCATGGCGTTCATGCGACACCGTATCCGAGTTGGAACATCGGCAGGTACATGGCGAGGACCATGCCGCCGATCAGCAGGCCGAGCAACGTAATCATCATGGGTTCTAGCGTTGCGCAGGTACTGACCAGCGCATGAGACGCTTCCTCGTCGAGCAGGCCGGCGGCCTGATTGAGCATGCGCCCGAGTGTACCCGATTCCTCTCCAATGACGACCAGTTGCGCCACGGCCAGCGGCCAGTGTTCGTCGCCCTCCAATGCCGTCGCCAGACGCTCGCCCCGGGCCACTTTGCGATGCACGTCGTGCGCCGATCGCTGCATCACGAGATTGCCGCAAGCGCTGGCGGCGGCGTCCATGGCGTCGGGCAGTGCGACGCCGGCGTCAAGGAGCGTGCCGAGGGTTCTGGCCCATCGCGCGGCGCTCATCATCCGAAGAATCTTGCCTACGCCGGGTAGCCGCAGCAACAGCCGGTCGCGATGACGTCGCAGCGATAGACTTCGCCGCAATCCCGCAGCGACGACCAGTCCGGCGGCGCCTGTGCTCGCCAGCACCCAGTGACCGTTGTCGAGCGACGCGCGTGAGGCGTCGATGAGCCAGCGGGTCAACGGCGGCAACGGCACGCCACCGCCGGCAGCACTCGCGAATAGCCGTTCGAACTCCGGAATCACCCATTGCAGGAGCGCGATGACGACGGCGATGGCCACCGCCAATACGGTCAGCGGATAGGCGAGTGCGCGTTGAAGTTTGTCGCGAACGCTTTGCAAGTGATCGTACTGTGCGCTCAGCCTTGCCAGCGTCGGGCCGAGCTGGCCGCTCAGTTCGCCCGCCGCGATCAACTGACAATCGACGCTGCTGAACCGACGGCTGGCATGCGCCATCGCCTGCGCGAGCGGATGTCCGAGGGCGACATCCTCGGCGATGGTGGCGGCCAGCCGTTTGAGGCCGCGTGTGTGCGCACCTCTGGCGAGCACGTCGAGGGCGGCGCTCAGTGGCACGCCTGCGCCGAGCAATGTCGCAAGACGTCGCACGAGGTCGGTCGCGTCTGCTGGGCGTGTGCGTGCGGCAGATGAGTGGCGGCGCTGCGGACGCAGTTGTGTGACGGCCAACTGCGGATGCCGATGTCGCAACGCCAGTCGGGCGGCTGCCTCGCCGTGAGCGATCACGGCTCCGTGAAGACGCCGTCCGTCGGCGTCGCGGCCTTGCCATCGCCATCGCTGCAAATGTGTCGATGTCGTCATGCGGCACCTACGCCCGACATGATCGGTGGTCGCCATTGGCGGGGCAGTGGCGCATGCTTTGTGTCGTCGTTCGCATCTCAGTGGCATCAAGCGGGCAGCGTCGCATCGACATCCTCCTGAGCGACAGCGCCTGCATCGACATGCCACAACCCGGCTTCTCTTAGCGTCATGACGCCTTCGCTGCGCGCCTGCGCCGCCAGCTCGTGCGGACTGCGTGCCTGTGCAATGTTGATCGCCTGCGTGGCGCTGATCGGCATCACCTGAAACGCGCCGATGCGCCCTGTAAAACCGGTGCCGTGACAGCGCATGCAGGTGTCCGTGCGGTTCGTTGCCGTCTTCGTTGTGCCGGACGGCTCGCACCCGGCCGGGCATCGTCGCCTGAGCAGGCGCTGTGCGCTGACCAGCAGCAACGTCGACGACAGATTGAACGGGGCGACGCCGAGATCGAACAGCCGCGCGAGCGTGCTTGGCGCGTCGTTGGCGTGAACGGTGGCAAACACAAGGTGACCGGTCTGCGCGGCCTGTATGGCGATTTCGGCGGTCCGTGCATCGCGAATTTCGCCCACGACGAGGACGTCTGGATCCTGACGCAGAAACGCACGTAAGGCCGTTGCAAAGTCGAGACCGGCGCGTTCGTTGAGATTGACCTGCGTGATACCGGCCAGGCGAATTTCCACCGGATCTTCGATGGTGACGATGTTGCGCGACGCATCGTTCAGACGTCGCAGGCAACTATAGAGCGATACGGTCTTGCCGCTGCCCGTCGGGCCTGTCAGCAAGATGAGGCCGTGCGGCCGGGCAATCGCCTGCGTGAGCGCGAGGTATTGCACCGGCGAATAACCGAGACCTTCAAGCGAGAGGGGGACTTTCGCGCCATCGAGCAGGCGCACCACCAGTTTCTCGCCGTGCAGGGTGGGGAGCGCACTCACGCGGCACTCGACCGGTTCGCCCGCTTCGCGCCACACCATGCGTCCGTCTTGAGGCAAGCGCTTTTGTGCGATGTCGAGATTCGCGAGCACCTTCAGACGCGAGACCAACATGTCGCGCGCTGTCAGCGGAACGTCGTCATGCTCTTGCAAGCGGCCATCGATACGCAGGCGTACCCGAAAGCGCTGCGCCATCGGTTCGAAATGGATATCGGAAGCGCCTGCACGAATCGCTTCGCTCAGTATTCGCTCAAGGCGTTGCAGTGGCGTGGTGGACGGCAGGGCGTCGTCGGAGGCGATGGATTGACGCGGCATGACAGGATTCGGCGAGAGCTGGGTGAGGCTTCAGTCTCGTCAAATCCTTGCGGTATCTCAATCGGAATAACCTGAAAAATAGCGGTAGGTGACGGGCAGTGAACGGCTACGACGTGATCGCCTCACGTCGTTCGCGTAGCTTTAGTCGTGATGCGCGGCCCGCGCCGTCGGTTTGAACAGGCGTACCGTTTTGATCGCCTGGTTATCGATCTGCACGATTTCCATACGCACGCCGTCGATCTCGAGACTGACGGACGCTTCGGGAATTTCGCGCAGCACTTCGAGAATCAGGCCGTTGAGTGTCTTCGGCCCGTCGGTCGGCAGATGCAGTCCCAGTCGCCGGTTCAGATCGCGAAGACCCACGCCACCGCCGACCAGACAATCGTCGTCCGCCGTCCACCCCGAACGGCTGCCGCCGGCACCCGGTACGCTCGTCGTGAACTCGCCGATGAGTTCCTCGATGATGTCCTCGGTCGTCACCAGCCCTTCGACTTCGCCGTACTCGTTGACCACGAGTCCCACGCGTCGATGGTTTTCCTGGAAGTACTGCAACTGTCGCAGCGCGGGGGTATCGCTCGGAATGAAATACGGTTCGACGAGCAACGCGCGCAACGTATCGACTGTGAGATCGTCCGGGTGACGCAACGCGGAGAGCGTACGGCGCACCGGCAGAATGCCGACGATGCGATCGATGTCGCCGTCATAGACGGGTAGCTTGTTGTGATAACAGGTTTCGAGTTGCGAGAGGATCGTGTCGAGGGGCGCTGAGATATCGAGCGCTTCGATGCGCGCGCGCGGCACCATCACGTCGTCGACTGCGATGTTCTCGAGATCGAGCAGATTGAGCAGCACGCTACGTGGCTTAGTCGGCATGTAGTTGCCAGCTTCGAGCACGATGGTGCGCAGTTCTTCGGTGGTCAGGCGCGTCTCGCTCGCCGCAGTGCGCGTATCGATGCGCAGCACGCGCAGCATGCCGCGCACGAACGTGTTGAGCACCCACACGAGCGGCTTCGCTGCCGTCACGATCGGTTTGAGCGGCGTGCTGACGGAAAGGGCGATGCGGTCGGGGTAAGTCGCGCCGACGATCTTCGGTCCGATCTCAGCGAAGATGATGATGAGCAGCGCGATCATTGCTGTCGCGATCGACAGCGTGATGGCGTCGTTGCCGAAGTAGCGCACCGCGATGGACGTGGTGAGCACCGGCACGACCGTGTTGATGACGTTATTGCCGACGAGAATGGTCGAGAGCAGGTCTTCCGTGCGAGAGAGCAATCCCTGTGTCGCGCGCGCGCCGTGTACGTTCATGCGTACGAGGTGCTTCAGTCGATGGCGGTTGAGCGCCATCATGCTCGTCTCGGAAATGGAAAAGAATCCCGAGCAGATGATCAGGAAGGCGACGGCGCAGATCTGCGCCCATAAGGGCAAGGCGTCCAAGCGTTTTGGGGCGGCTAAGCGCGGGCGGTGGCAATGAGTCGCCACTATATCAGAGGGGATTGGAAGGTTTGCTGCGTAGCCAGACGCCGACATCTCATCGGAGGGATGTGACGGACTGCCGACTTTTCGATGGGGCGGACGTAGCGAATGTATCCGGCAGTAGAAATAAAAAAACCGACGGACAAGTCCGTCGGTTTTTTTGCTTTGCTTGAGAGCAAAGTAAATCCTGGTCGGGGTGAGAGGATTCGAACCTCCGGCCTCTACGTCCCGAACGTAGCGCTCTACCAGGCTAAGCTACACCCCGCTTCGATACTGCTACTTCGCTAAGTGCGTCGCGCTATCGAGTAAGAACATAATTCTAGCAGGCTATTTTTATAATGGGAAGAGGGGAGTGTAGAAATAATTCGTGCGGCAGCATCTGCCTCTTCCTGAGCACGTGCGAGCGTGTAGTCGAGCGCACCCGTGCGCTTGATCGCGGCGAGGATCGGCTCGAACTTGTCGGTGCCGCCATTCTCGATGGCTTCGCGTACGAGCGCGCGCTCTTCTTCCGTGCCGTGTTGCAGAACGTGAATCAGCGGCAGCGTCGGTTTGCCTTCGCGCAGGTCGTCGCCAGCGTTCTTGCCCATCGCATCGGTGTCGCCGGCGTAGTCGAGCCAGTCGTCCATCAATTGGAAGGCAGTGCCCAGACGGCCGCCGTATTCGCAGACGGCGGCTTCGGTCTGCGCATCGGCGTTGGCGAGCACCGCCGCCAGTTGCGTCGCTGCTTCGAACAGCGTGGCTGTCTTGTACTTGATGACCTGAAGGTAGCGCGCCTCGTCCACATCGGGGTCGTGCATGTTCAGCAACTGAAGCACTTCCCCTTCGGCGATGACGTTGGTCGCACGCGCGAGGATCTGCATCACGCGCATGTTGTCCACGCTCACCATCATCTCGAACGAACGCGAATACAGGAAGTCGCCGACCAGCACCGACGCCGCATTGCCGAACAGCGCATTGGCAGTCTGCTTGCCGCGGCGCAGATCGGACTCGTCGACGACGTCGTCGTGCAGCAGCGTCGAGGTGTGGATGAATTCGATGACGGCCGCCAGCTCGTAGCGGGCGGGCGATGTCACGCCCAGCGCGCCGGAGACCAGCAGCAGCAATGCAGGGCGTAGCCGCTTGCCGCCCGAATTGATGATGTATTCCGAGATCTGATTGATCAGGACCACCTCGGAGGCCAGCCGATGGCGGATAAGCGTATCGACGGCTTTCATGTCGTCGGTGATGGCGGCCAGTACGTTCTGGGCAGAAGTCGAAGCAGTCAAGACAAGGCTCGGGTGAGGAAAAATTCGCCCCAAATTATATAGTGGGCGCGGCGACTTTCGGGCACCAGGGCCGCGGAATGACTGGAGTTACGGAAGTCTTTGACGCAAAAGGAGAAAGTCTGTATAATTCCCCGTTTTCGTGCGTGCATTCGTTGCGCCGCGTCCGAAAATACTTCGGAAAGCGGGCTGCGGCGGGGGCGTTCGACCGGTAGGTGGAGTCCTTTCGGGACCCTCGGTCTGCACGAGAATTCTCTTGTTTATGAGTGAGGTTCAACAATGTACGCGGTCATAAAAACCGGCGGTAAGCAATATAAGGTTGCTGCTGGCGAAAAGCTCAAAGTAGAACAGATACCGGCTGACATTGGCGCTGAAATCACCATTGACCAGGTTCTCGCCGTTGGCGAGGGCGAATCGATTAAGTTCGGTGCGCCGTTGGTCACTGGGGCTTCCGTCAAGGCTACCGTTGTCGCCCAGGGTCGTCACCCCAAGGTGAAGATTTTCAAGATGCGCCGTCGCAAGCACTACCAAAAGCGTCAAGGCCATCGCCAAAACTACACCGAGCTGCGTATCGACAGCATCAACGGCTAATCGATCGAGCTAGGTAAGGAGTTAAGTCATGGCACACAAAAAAGCAGGCGGATCGTCCCGTAACGGCCGCGATTCCGAGTCGAAGCGCCTCGGCGTGAAGGTGTACGGCGGTCAGGCAATCCTGGCTGGCGGCATCATCGTTCGCCAACGCGGTACTCGTATGCATGCCGGCGAAAACGTCGGTATCGGTAAGGACCACACGCTGTTTGCACTGGCCGATGGCCATGTGCAGTTCGCCGTCAAGGGCGCAGCGAAGAAGCAAGTGGTTAGCGTGGTAGCGGCAGCGTAAGCTAAGCCTTTTGCCACCAAAAGGCTCCGCTTCCATGCGGAGCCTTTTTTGTTTCTCCCGCCAGCGCGCACTGGATGCCGCGCGGCGTGGATCATCGAACAGTATTCTGGATCGTCTGCGGACGGTCATTAAGCGGGACGGACCCACATGAAATTCATTGACGCAGCGCGAATCGAGGTGATCGCCGGGGACGGCGGCAACGGCTCGGCATCGATGCGCCGTGAGAAATTCGTGCCGTTCGGCGGACCTGACGGCGGCGACGGCGGTCGTGGCGGCAGCGTGCTCGCCGTGGCGGATCGCAACATCAACACCCTGATCGACTACCGTTATTCGAAGAAGCATCTGGCGAAGGACGGTGAGCGCGGTCGCGGTTCGGACTGCTACGGCAAGGGCGGCGACGATATCACGCTGCGTATGCCGGTGGGCACCATCATTACTGACATGGACACGGGCGAGACCATCGCCGATCTGACCGAACACGGTCAGGAAGTGATCCTCGCGCAGGGCGGTGCAGGCGGTCTGGGCAACATCCATTTCAAATCGAGCACGAACCGCGCACCGCGTCAGACGACGCCCGGCAAGCCCGGTGAGCGCCGCATGCTCCAGCTTGAGCTGAAGGTGCTCGCGGACGTCGGCCTGCTCGGCATGCCCAATGCGGGCAAGTCGACGTTTATCTCGTCGGTGTCGAACGCGCGTCCGAAGGTTGCAGACTATCCGTTCACGACGTTGCACCCCAATCTGGGTGTCGTGCGCACGGCGCCGGGCCGTAGCTTCGTGATCGCCGATATTCCGGGGCTGATCGAAGGCGCTGCCGAAGGGGCAGGCCTCGGCCACCAGTTCCTGCGTCACTTGCAGCGCACCGGTCTGTTGCTGCACATCGTGGACATCGCACCGTTCGACGAAGGCGTCGATCCGGTGGCGGACGCGAAAGCCATCGTCCTCGAATTGCAGAAGTACGACGAGGAGCTGTTCCAGAAGCCGCGTTGGCTGGTGCTCAACAAGGTCGACATGGTGCCTGAGGCGGAGCGTGAAGCGCGCGTCGCCGACTTCAAGGAGCGTTACGGCTGGAGCGGCCCGACCTTCGAAATCTCCGCACTGACGGGCGAAGGTTGCGAGAAGTTGTGTCTGGCGGTGCAGGAGTATCTGTACCAGCAGCGTGGCGCGGTCGAAGAAGCGATCGAAGACGCCGCCGCCGATCCGCGTTTCCGCGCAGGTAGCGCCACGCCGCCCGCCGACGCCGCACCACAAATCCCAACGGACGACACGCCAAAGGCGTAAACTCCACATCACTCAAACGCTGGCGCTGACGTCGTAAGGTATAGAACGTCATCAGGTCCCGGGCCTTGCGCCAACGCCAGCGATCCGGCTGCTGTGGCCCAATGAGAGACGATCCGCACGCGCGGCATCGTCCCGGGCACGGTGGTCTCGTCTTCCCAATACATCCGCAGGAGAATCCAGGTCCATGCGTTCGGTCATCGCCGATGCCAAGCGGCTCGTGGTGAAAGTGGGCTCCAGTCTCGTGACCAACGACGGTCGCGGGCTGGATGATGTCGCCATTGCGCGTTGGGCGCAGCAGATCGCCGCGTTGCGGCACGGGGGCGACGGACGTCCGCCAAAGCAGGTCGTGCTCGTGAGTTCGGGCGCGATTGCGGAGGGGATGCAGCGTCTGGGCTGGGCCAAGCGCCCGAAGGCCATCGACGAATTGCAGGCGGCTGCCGCCGTCGGTCAGATGGGCCTCGCGCAAGTCTACGAGACGCGTTTCGCCGAGCATGGCGTGCGCACCGCACAGATTCTTCTCACGCACGCCGATCTGGCCGACCGCGAACGCTATCTGAACGCGCGCACGACGCTGCTCACGCTGCTGCGTCTGGGGGTGGTGCCGATCATCAACGAGAACGACACGGTCGTGACCGACGAAATCAAGTTCGGCGACAACGACACGCTCGGCGCACTGGTCACGAATCTGATCGACGGCGACGCGCTCGTCATTCTGACCGACCAGTCGGGCCTCTACACGGCCGATCCGCGCAAAGACCCCGATGCCGAGTTTGTGCACGAAGCCGAAGCCGGGGATGAGCGCCTCGAAGCGATGGCGGGCGGTGCGGGCACGAACATCGGTCGTGGTGGCATGCTGACGAAGATTCTGGCGGCTAAACGCGCAGCGACGAGCGGCGCACATACCGTGATCGCGTCGGGTCGCGAAGCGGACGTACTGGTGCGTCTGGCCGGTGGTGAAGCCATTGGCACGCAACTCGTGGCGCGCACGGCGGTCCTGACGGCCCGCAAGCAATGGATGGCCGATCACCTTCAGGTGCGCGGTCGTGTGGTGATCGATGCGGGCGCGTGCAAGAAGCTGATGGAAGAGGGCAAGAGCCTGCTGCCGATCGGCGTGATCGACGTCGAAGGGACGTTTGCGCGAGGTGAAGTTATCTCATGTGTCGACGAGACGGGCCATGAGGTCGCGCGCGGCCTATCCAACTACAGTGCCTCGGAGGCGCGCCTCATTCGTCGTCACCCGAGCAGCGACATCGAACAGGTGCTGGGCTTTGCGAACGAGCCCGAACTGATTCACCGCGACAACCTGATCCTGCGCTGATCCGCATCCGCGCAGACCGTCAGATGCGAAAAACGCCGGCACGTGATACGTGACCGGCGTTTTTTTGCGTCATGACGCCGTCGAGGCGGCGGCGTCGGTCCGGCACAGACTTAGCGATAGGCGGCGGGCGTCGTCGGATAGCGCAGGTTCTGGACGATGTCCTTGGCGGAGCCGTAGGGCGTCTTGTCCTGGCAGAGGAAGTCGCGGTACAGAATGCCCTGATACGCGGTCGAGCCGTACGGCTTGATCGGACGCCATTCGCTGTTGCGCGCCGGTGCCCACGTGCCGTCTGGACGGCCGGTCGCGTACAAGCGAGATTCGAACGACGAGCAGTGGATGCCCTCGTACGACACGTTGCGCGCACCGCTCTTGCTGCGGATCACCGCGATGTAGCGCACCACGCCGTCTTCCCGGGTGACTTCGATGGACTTCGCGTCGACGGCATAGTCGAGCGTGGCGTTCGGCAGCGTCGAGAAGCTGATCAGATCGGCGTCTTGCGGCGCGGCCGTCGGCATCTTGTATTCCGCCTCCTTCCACTTGCCCTTGGCGGCTTCCTGCTGCGCCATGTATTCGTCAAAGTCCTGAACGGGCTGGGACACGCTGCTGCAGGCGGCGATCAGCGCCAGAGCGGCCAGAGAGACAAGCGTGGCCAGGCGCGGGGCGCGGCGGGCAATCGAAGGACGCATGGGAGTGTGGTCGAGAGATCAAAAAAAGCCGACGCGGGCAACCGTGCCCGCGTCCGGTGTTGAGACAGGCCGTCAGCCGCCTGGTTCAGTGCCCCCGGCGGTGCTGAAGGTCGGCACTGTCGGCAGTGCCGGTGTTGGCGGCAGGATCGGCGGTGTCGCTGCCGTCACTGTCGCCACAATTGCCGCCGCCGTAGCTGTCCTCCTGCTCGTGCGACGCATCCGTAGCCCCCGGTGGCATTTCGCCGACCCGGGCACCGGCGCGCGGAAACCGTCGCCGGTCCTGCTGGGCGCGTGCAGCCGAGCGTCGCAGATAACGCGAGAGTTCGTTCAGGGCGAGCTGATACACATCGCGCTTGAATTCGATCACGGCGTCGAGCGGCACCCAGTATTCGTTCCAACGCCAGGCGTCGAACTCGGGATGATCGGTTGCGCGCAAGCAGATATCGCAGTCGCGTCCGACCATGCGCAGCAGGAACCAGATCTGCTTCTGGCCCCGGTAATGTCCGCGCACTTCGCGTTTGATGAACTTGTCCGGCACCTCGTAACGCAGCCAGTCGCGTGTGCGACCGATGATTTTGACGTGTTCTGGCTTTAGCCCGGTTTCCTCGTGCAATTCTCGGAACATGGCCTGTTCTGGCGTTTCGCCGTACTTGATGCCGCCTTGCGGGAACTGCCAGGAGTGCTCGCCCAGCCGCTTGCCCCAGAACACTTCATTGCGTGCGTTTAAGAGGATGATGCCGACGTTCGGGCGAAAGCCTTCACGGTCCAGCATACAACCACCCCTGAATCCTTTAAAATTGCTTCGATTATAAACAGATAATCACCGGCGCGGCGGCCGGCGGCGGCTCGGGTAACCGGGGCGGCGCGTACGGCCGGCGGGTGTCTCAGGGGGTGCGAGGATGGCGCACGGCGTCAATCCGCATCGTCCCGGCCCCGCTTCCCTGCATCAGACCGAACCGTCGCGTGCGCCGTTGACCCTATTTTTTCCGGAAATCTGCATGAAAGCCTCTCGTTTCTTCATCGGCACCCTCAAGGAAGCTCCCGCCGACGCCGAAATCGTCAGCCACAAGCTGATGATGCGCGCCGGCATGATTCGCCGCGTTGCCGGCGGCATCTACGATTACCTGCCGATCGGCCTGCGCTCGATCCGCAAGGTCGAAGCCATCGTCCGTGAAGAAATGAACCGCGCCGGTGCGCTGGAACTGCTCATGCCAGCCGTGCAACCGGCCGAACTCTGGCAGGAGTCGGGTCGCTGGGAGAAGTACGGCCCGGAACTGCTCCGCCTGAAAGATCGTCACGACCGCGATTTCGTCGTCGGCCCGACCCACGAGGAAGTGGTGACGGATATCGCTCGCCGCGAGATCAAGAGCTATCGTCAACTGCCGGTGAACTTCTATCAGGTGCAGACGAAGTTCCGCGACGAAATTCGTCCGCGTTTCGGCGTGATGCGTGGCCGCGAATTCATCATGAAGGACGCCTACTCCTTCGATAAGGACCGCGCGGGCCTGCAAGTGTCGTATCAAAAGATGTTCGACGCCTACGTGCGCATCTTCACGCGCCTGGGTCTGGAGTTCCGCGCTGTGGTGGCCGACAACGGCTCCATCGGCGGCTCGGGCTCGCACGAATTCCACGTGATCGCCGAGACCGGTGAAGACGCCATTGCCTACTGCCCGACGTCGGACTATGCGGCCAACGTCGAGATGGCCGAAGCGCTGCCGCCGCAAGGTGAGCGTCCGGCCGCTGCCGAAGCCATGACCAAGACCGCGACGCCGGGCAAGGCCAAGTGCGAAGCCGTGGCCGAGCTGCTCTCGATCCCGCTGGCACGCACCGTCAAGTCGATCGTGCTGGCCACCGACAGCAAAGACACCGGCACGCAGGTTTGGCTGCTGTTGCTGCGTGGCGATCACGAGCTCAACGAGATCAAGGCGAGCAAGGTGCCGGGGCTGGGCGAACTGCGCTTCGCAAGCGAAGCCGAGATTGTCGAATGGTTCGGCACGCCGCCGGGCTATCTGGGCCCGATCGGCACGAAGAAGCCGGTCAAGCTCGTGGTCGATCGCAGCGTCGCGCACATGAGCGACTTCGTGGTGGGGGCGAACGAGAAGGACTTCCACATCACCGGTGTGAACTGGGGCCGCGATCTGCCGGAACCGGAAATCGTCGCCGATCTGCGCAACATCGTGCCGGGCGACGCCTCGCCGGACGGCAAGGGCGAGATCGCCCTGTGCCGTGGCATCGAAGTCGGTCACGTGTTCCAGTTGGGGACGAAGTATTCGGAGGCGATGAACGCCACGTTCCTCGACGAGAACGGCAAGCCGGCGCCGATGGAGATGGGCTGCTACGGCATTGGCATCACGCGTATTCTCGGCGCGGCCATCGAGCAGAACTTCGACGAGCGCGGCATCATCTGGCCGGAATCGATTGCGCCGTTCGAAGTGGTGCTGTGCCCGATGGGTTACGACCGTAGCGACGCCGTGAGGGCTGCCGCCGACAAGCTGTACGAAGACCTGGTGGCCGCTGGCGTCGACGTGATTCTCGATGACCGTGGCGAGCGTCCGGGTGTGATGTTCGCGGACTGGGAGCTGATCGGCGTGCCGCATCGCGTGGTGATCGGCGACCGTGGCCTGAAGGAAGGCAAGATCGAGTATCAGGGCCGTCGCGACACGGAAGCCCAGTTGCTCGACGCCGCCTCGGTGGCGGAAGTCGTCACCGGCAAGGTGCGCGCCGCCAAGGCGGTCTGATCGAGTGACATGCGACGCGTTGCCGGTAATTGCCGGTAGCGCGCCGCACGATGCTCAGGTCTCGCGCGCCTCGTATCGGCACAAACGCATTACCTGACGGCAGTCGCCCCGGCGGCTGCCGTTGTCATATCTGAAGGCGTCGTCTGTATGGAATACACGTTCGCGTCGGCCACCGTGCTGTTGCTGCTGATTACCGATCCGTTCGGCAACATCCCCATTTTCGTGAATGCACTGAAGAACGTGCCAGCGGGCCGACGGCCACGCGTGATCGTTCGTGAGGTCTTGATCGCGTTCGCGATCCTGTTGTTGTTCATGCTGGTGGGCGAGCGATTCCTGCGCATGATGAGTCTCACCGACCTGTCGTTGCAGCTCGCGGGCGGTATCGTGCTGTTCCTGATCGCGCTGCGGATGATCTTTCCGCGTCCGGACCACGGCTCGCTGCCGGATGCTGGTGAGCCGTTGATTGTCCCGCTTGCGATTCCGGCGCTGGCCGGGCCGTCGGCCCTCGCGACCGTCATGCTGCTCGTCTCGCAGCAACCGGGTCGCATGCTCGAATGGATTACCGCGCTCAGCGTGACGATGGCCGTGTGCGCGGTGGTGCTGTTGCTTGCCGACCGTATCGAGCGATGGTTGGGCTCGCGGGTTGTGGCGGCGTTCGAACGGCTGATGGGGCTGATTCTGGTGGCGATCTCGGTCGAGATGATCCTGAAGGGCGTGAAAGTTTTCGTCCACCAGTTCTGACGCTGGCTCAGGCGGCTGGCGCTGCCGGGCGACACAAAAGAAAAGGGGCCTTGTGCGAACAGGCCCCTTTCTTATTTGTCGCGGGACGAATCCGGCGACGATGTTGCATTCCGATTAGCGCGGCGTCGTCAGCGCGCGAATCGCAGGCAGGTTGCGCCAGTATCCCTTGGCGTCCATGCCGCAGCCGAAGACGTAGCGATCCGGCACGGTGAAGCCGCAGAAATCCGGATGCGACGGCTTCTCCTTTGTCAGGATCTTCTCGCACAACACGGCGCTGTAGAACTTCGATGCGCCCATTTCGAGAATGCGGTCGCGAATCGCGGCCATCGTCGCACCTTCGTCGAGAATGTCGTCGAGCACGAGCACCACGCGGTCGCGCACCGAGTCGCGCGGCGCGACGCGCCACTGCATCGCACCACCGGTGGTGGTGTTGTTGTAGCGCGAGAGGTGGATGTAGTCGAATTCGAGCGGGAAGTCGAGGCGCGGCAACAGCATGCCGGTGAAGACGGCCGCGCCGCCCATGACCGACAGCACCATCGGGAAGTCGTCGCCGACGGCGGCCTTGATGGCTTTGGCCATGGTGTCGACGGACCGGTTGACCTCGTCTGCGGAGACGATTTCTTCGGAATTACGGAATACTTCGAGCGCTTCTTCGCGGTTCATATGGGGCGACCCTGTGGAACGGTGTTGCGGGGGTTTCGCTATGTGCGGCCCGGAGTATATACGGAAAGCCCGTAGTTCAGACCGGACCGCGACCGGATGAGTCTCAATCAGCGCATGCCGGGCATCATGCCCTTCATGCTGCGCATCATCTTCATCATGCCACCGCCTTTGAGTTTCTTCATCATCGTGCGCATCTGATCGTACTGATTCAGCATGCGGTTGACTTCCTGCACCTGAACGCCCGCACCGGCGGCGATACGGCGCTTGCGGCTCGCCTTGATCAGTTCCGGCTTGGCGCGCTCGGCGGGCGTCATCGAGTTGATGATGCCTTCCATGCGGCGCACCTGCTTCTCGGCCTGATCCATATTGGTCTGGCTGGCGGCGGCCTGGAATTGGGCCGGCAGCTTGTCCATGAGCGACGACAGGCCGCCCATCTTCTTCATCTGGCCGATCTGCGCCTTGAAGTCGTTCAGATCGAAGTCGCCACCCTTCTTGACCTTGTCGGCGAGCTTTTGCGCGGCCTGAACGTCAACGCCGCGTTGGGCTTCCTCGACGAGCGCGAGAATGTCGCCCATGCCGAGAATCCGGTTCGCCATGCGATCCGGGTAGAAGACTTCGAGGCCGTCGAGCTTTTCGCCGACACCGACGAACTTGATCGGCTTGCCCGTGACGTGACGCACCGACAGCGCCGCACCGCCGCGCGAATCGCCGTCGAGCTTGGTGAGCACCACGCCGGTGAGCGGCAGCGCGTCGTTGAAGGCGCGGGCGGTGTTCACGGCGTCCTGGCCGAGCATGGCGTCGACGACGAACAGCGTTTCGATCGGTTTCAGCTCAGCGTGCAGGGCACTAATTTCCTGCATCATCGCTTCGTCAATACCCAGACGGCCGGCCGTATCGACGAGCAGCACTTCATGGTGATGGCGACGTGCCCAGTCCACGGCGGCGCGGGCGATATCGACCGGCTTCTGGTCGGGTTGCGACGGGAAGAAGTCGGCGTCGACCTGCTTCGTGACCGTCTCCAACTGGGCGATAGCGGCGGGGCGGTAGACGTCGGTGGAAACCGTGAGGACTTTCTTCTTCTGGGCGCGCAGCAGCTTGGCGAGCTTACCGACGGTCGTCGTCTTACCTGCACCCTGCAAACCGGCCATCAGGATGATGGCAGGCGGGGTAGTGGCGAGATTGAGTTCGGCGGCACGGCCTTCGTAGTCGCCGCCCATCAGCGCGGTCAGTTCGCGCTGCACCACGCCGACGAGTGCCTGGCCGGGCGACAGGCTGGAAATGACTTCCTCACCGAGGGCCTTTTCCTTCACCTTGGCGATGAAATCGCGCACCACCGGCAGGGCGACGTCGGCCTCGAGCAGGGCGAGGCGCACTTCGCGCAGCATTTCCTGCGTGTTGGCTTCGGTCAGCCGGGCTTCGCCGCGCAGGGTCTTGACGACTTTGGCAAGGCGCGTAGTGAGATTGTCGAGCATGAAACGTATCCTGTAAGACCTTCAGCGGCCTCGGTTGCCCGCCCCCCGGGCCGTAGACGGCGGTGGCAAGCACGGCAGCGCGCCCCTCATGGGCTGGTGTAAACTTCAAACATGACTATTTTACTGTATGCGCTGACCGCCATCCTCTACGCCGGGTTGGCGGTTTGTTCGTGGCAAGGATACCGGCGCGACGCCGCGCTCGCACTCGCGGGCGGACAAGTCGCGCCTGCGCCCGTCACGGGCACGCCCTCGCGCTGGCCGATGCAGCTTTCGCTGTTCGCCGCGCTCGTGCTGCACGGGGTGTTGCTGCATCAGACGATCTTCCGCGCCGACAGCATGCACTTCGGTTTCGCGTACATGCTCTCGGCCATGTTGTGGCTTTCGGTCGGCATCTACTGGATCGAGAGTTTCTTTTTCCCGCTCGAGAGCCTGCGACTGATGGTCACACCCGTGGCAGCTGTCGCGTGTCTGTTGCCGATGATCTTTCCGGACGTGCGCATTCTGGGATTTGCCGCCAATCCGGTGTTCAAGGCGCACTTCATCATCGCCAACATGGCCTACGGTCTGTTCGCGCTGGCGGCGTTGCACGCATTGCTGATGATCTATGCCGAGCGGCAACTGCATCCGTCGCGCAGCAACGAGGCGACGGGCTGGCTCTCGCGCTGGCTTGAGACGCTGCCGCCGCTGCTTACGATGGAGAAGCTGCTGTTCCGTCTGATCGGCGCAGGGTTCGTACTGCTTACGCTGACGCTGATCTCCGGCGTGATGTTCTCCGAGGCACTCTTCGGGCGCGCGGTGCGCATCGATCATAAGACCGTGTTCGCGGTGGTGTCGTGGCTGATGTTCGGCGCGGTGCTGCTGGGGCGGCATTTTTACGGGTGGCGCGGCAAGGTCGCGCTGCGTTGGGTTCTGGCGTCGTTCGTGGCGCTGTTGCTGGCGTATGTCGGTTCTCGCTTCGTGCTTGAGGTGGTGCTGCATCGCATGACGGAGACTTGAAGCGCGATGCGCAATATCCTGCTGTTACTGTTGCTCCTTATTGCCGGGACGTGGTGGATGCGTCACAACGAGCGTAAGCGCAATTCCGAAGGCCCCCAACGAAATGAGCGCATGCGCACGCCGCAGGGCAATGGTGGCCAGACCACGACCCAGCAATCGCTGCCGCCCGCCGAGCGCATGGTGCGTTGCAGCGAGTGCGATACCTATCTTCCCGAAAGCGAATCGTTGTCGGGCGCTGGCGGCAAACACTTTTGCAGCACCGCGCATCGCGACGCCTACCTCGCGCGCGAACACCGCGTCTGAGTCCTGCTGCGCGGCCCGTCCGCGCAGCGATCGCGCATCCCTGCACATCTCTGCTCATCTCGCCCGATCCCCTGAGTCCCTGCGAACGCTTTGCATCGCCGCTCACGGCCTGCACCGGCTTGCGCATGCCTGTCGCATGCACTAAAACACAGTAACCGACCCCATTCGTCGAGCTGTGTCGAAACGGTCTTACAGGCGGACGGGGCGACGACAGGAGGGCGCAACATGCTAATGCGCAGACGGATGTATTTCCTTCTTCCCGATCTGGCCAGTGCCCAGCGCACGATGAGCGATCTGTTGCTCGCCCGGATCGAGGAGCGTCACATCCACTTTATGGCACGTGACGAAATGGACCTGGAGGGACTGCACGAGGCTAACCTGCTACAGACTTCCGATATCGTGCACGGCGCCGAAGCCGGGCTCGTGATCGGCGGCTTCTGTGGTCTGGCAGTCGGTGCAGTCGCGGCGTTTTTCCCCATCGTGGGCACACGTCCCCAATGGGAGTTGATGATCGTGACGGCACCGCTCGGCGCGCTGTTCGGCGCATGGGTGTCGAGCATGATCGGTGTCTCGGTGCCTAACTCGCGACTCAAGACGTTTCGTGAACCGCTGGAGCGCGGCATGATCCTGCTGATGGTGGATGTGCGCGAGAGCCGCGTCGAGGAGATTCGCGAGATGCTCAAGGAGCATCACCCCGAAGCCCATATGGAGGGCATCGAGGCCGCGATTCCGGCGTTCCCCTGAAATCGAACGGAGGGAGACCAAGGACAGTGACGTTATTGCGAGTGCCAACGCGTTTTACCGGCCGGCAACGGCCATTAGCGTCGCACCTGTGAGCGGCGCGGGATGGTGTCCGTGTTGTATGACACGAGAGCGGTGCCATCCCCGGGCGTGGACACGCCCACGGAAGCCTCTCGGCCAGGTCAGGCGAGGGGCTTCTTCTTTGGGAATTTCCTTTTTATTTTTCGACTTGTTTCGGACGAAGTCCCACACGACACTGGGACTTCGCCTGCCTCGCGGCGGACTTCCCGACCGGGCCGGTCACCGGCGACGTCACGCCAAGTGGGCTACAATGCCACCCCTCGCTCTACGGGAGTTCGTTGTGCCCGTCATGCTCCAGTCATCTGCGTCCCCTAACGTTTCGCTCCGGTCGTTTGCCCCGCTGCTATCTGTTCGATCGTCTCCATCGACGCGTCGATTCGGGTGGCGCAGCGGCGTCGACGTCGCGGCCGCGCGTTCGCGAGGTGACGCATGAACGCACCGGACAAACTGCCCGCGCTCACACTCGACGCCGAAGGATGGGTGCGGCAGGCAGAGCGCCTGCCGTCGCCGAACTTTGACGTGCGTCCGCCGGGTATGCCCATCGGTTTGCTCGTGGTCCACAACATCTCGCTGCCGCCGGGGCAATTCGGCGGCGACGAGATTCCGGCGTTCTTCCAGAACCGGCTCGATCACGATGCGCATCCGTTCTTCGACGAGATTCGCGGCGTGCACGTGTCGTCGCATTTTCTGGTGCGTCGCGATGGTGCGTTGCAACAGTACGTGTCGTGCGATGCGCGGGCGTGGCATGCGGGGGCGTCGTCGTTCGAGGGACGCACGCGCTGCAACGATTTCTCGATCGGCGTCGAATTGGAAGGGACGGACGACGTACCTTTCACGGCGGCGCAGTACGCGACATTGGCGGCGCTTACGCGTGTTTTGCGTGAGCATTATCCGATTCAAGCCGTGGCCGGACATGCCGATATAGCACCTGGTCGGAAGACGGACCCGGGGCCGCACTTCGAGTGGCAACGGCTGCGTCGGATGGCCGCGCTGGCGCCGGAGGCGCTGCCGTTTCAGAAGGCAGATTAACCCTCACCGGGTGGCAGGTTTTGCTTGACACGAAGACCCGACGGGCCTTCCCGGGAATGAAATTTTTGAGTTTGCGGAGTGCGTCATCTCCACTATACTTAGTGCCAATCCGGCCCCCAACCACTACATATAGTGGTCAGTGACCGGGAAGCAAGATCCATCAATACCGTGCTTGTCCTGCGGCGTTTTGTGGGGCGGCACAGCAGCAAAGCCGTGCAGCGGACACCTCGAACCCTTGGCCGTCCGTCGGTCGTGCGGTGTTCAGCACTTCGCTCCATCGGCGCCCCCAGGGCGCATTTTTGCCGACTTCAGTACTCAGTATTGCTGGTGGAAGTGCGCTAACAGCACCATCTCATTGGAACGGGAGTTTTTACATGCAGACTAACGAAAACCTCACCCGCCCGAACCCGACGCCCGCCGCGAACGCTGGCAGTGGCACGGGTGCGTCGGCGCCCCAGACGACGGGCGCATTCGAGCCGGCAACCAACGCCGACTTCAAAGTGATCCGACGCAACGGCACGGTGGTGGGTTTCGAGCCGTCGAAGATCGCAATCGCCGTGACCAAGGCATTCCTGGCAGTGAACGGCGGTCAGGGTGCGGCTTCGGCGCGCGTACGCGAGCTCGTGGAACAGTTGACGGAAAACGTCGTGCGCGCATTGGTGCGCAGCCGCCCGAACGGCGGTACGTTCCACATCGAAGACATTCAGGATCAGGTCGAACTCGCGCTGATGCGTGAAGGCGAGCACAACGTCGCCCGCGCCTATGTGCTGTACCGCGAGAAGCGTTCGCAAGAGCGCGCTCACGCTGGCGAGACCACGCAAGAGGCGGCAACGCCCGACGCCCCGGTGCTCAATGTCACCGACAACGGTGTGACGCGCCCGCTCGACATGGCGGCACTGCGCGGCGTGGTGAACGCAGCCTGCGACAATCTCGGCAGTGAAGTCACCGCCGAGCCGATTCTGGCCGAGACCATCAAGAACCTGTACGACGGCGTGCCGCTGTCGCAGGTCTACGATTCGGCGATCCTCGCCTCGCGTACCCTGATCGAGAAGGAACCGGCATACAGCCAGGTCACCGCACGTATCCTGATGCACACGATCCGCCGCGAAATCCTCGGCGAAGAAGTGCCGCAGGGCCAGATGGCTGCGCGTTACATCGAATACTTCCCGCGTTTCATCAAGCAAGGCGTTGACGCCGAACTGCTCGACGAGCAACTGCTCTCGTTCGATCTGGGCAAGCTGGCCGCCGCGCTCGACGCCAACCGCGACCTGCAATTCAACTACCTCGGCCTGCAAACGCTGTACGACCGCTACTTCCTGCATATCGATAGCCATCGCATCGAAATGCCGCAGGCGTTCTACATGCGTGTGGCCATGGGTCTGGCACTGAACGAAGTCGAGCGCGAAGCGCGTGCGATCGAGTTCTATCAGATCCTGTCGAGCTTCGACTTCATGAGCTCCACGCCGACGCTGTTCAACTCGGGCACGCGTCGCTCGCAGCTCTCGTCGTGCTATCTGACGACCGTCTCGGACGATCTGGAAGGCATTTACGAAGCGCTCAAGGAAAACGCACTGCTGTCGAAGTTCGCCGGTGGTCTGGGCAACGACTGGACGCAGGTTCGCGCACTCGGCTCGCACATCAAGGGCACGAACGGAAAGAGCCAGGGCGTGGTGCCGTTCCTCAAGGTGGTCAACGACACGGCCGTAGCCGTGAACCAGGGTGGCAAGCGCAAGGGCGCGGTCTGCGCCTACCTGGAAACGTGGCACCTGGACATCGAAGAATTCCTGGAACTGCGCAAGAACACGGGTGACGATCGTCGCCGTACGCACGACATGAACACGGCGAACTGGATTCCCGATCTGTTCATGAAGCGCGTGATGGAAGGTGCGGAGTGGACGCTGTTCTCGCCGTCGACCTGCCCGGATCTGCACGACAAGTACGGCCGCGCGTTCGAACAGGCTTACACGGCTTACGAAGAGAAGGCCGCACGCGGCGAGATCAAGCTGTTCAAGAAGGTGCCCGCACAAGCGCTGTGGCGCAAGATGCTGGGCATGCTGTTCGAAACCGGCCATCCGTGGATCACGTTCAAGGACCCGTGCAACATCCGCTCGCCGCAGCAACACGTGGGCGTGGTGCACTCGTCGAACCTGTGCACGGAAATCACGCTCAACACGAGCGAGACGGAAATCGCCGTGTGTAACCTCGGCTCGGTGAACCTCGTGGCTCACCTGAAGCAGACGGCCAACGGTTACGAGCTGGATCACGAGAAGCTGCAACGCACTATTCGCGTGGCGATGCGCATGCTCGACAACGTCATCGACATCAACTACTACGCGGTGGCGAAGGCGCGCAACTCGAACCTGCATCACCGTCCGGTGGGCATGGGCATCATGGGCTTCCAGGACTGCCTGCACCTGCTGCGCACGCCGTACGCATCGAACGCCGCCGTCGAGTTCGCCGACCGTTCGATGGAAGCGGTTTGCTACTACGCTTACTGGGCGTCGACCGAGCTGGCGAAGGAACGCGGTCAGTACTCGTCGTACAAGGGCTCGCTGTGGGATCGCGGCATCCTGCCGCAGGACTCGCTCAAGCTCCTGATGGAAGAGCGCGGCGGTTACGTCGACGTCGATCTGTCGAGCACGCTCGAGTGGGACAGCCTGCGCAAGCACATTGCCGCGCACGGTATGCGCAACTCGAACTGCGTGGCTATCGCTCCGACGGCCACCATCTCGAACATCATCGGCGTGTCGGCCTGTATCGAACCGACGTTCCAGAACCTGTACGTGAAGTCGAACCTGTCGGGCGAATTCACGGTGGTCAACGAGTACCTGGTGCGTGACCTGAAGGCCCGCGGTCTGTGGGACGAAGTGATGGTCGCCGACCTGAAGTACTTCGACGGTTCGCTTGCCCGTATCGACCGTGTGCCGGCCGACCTGCGCGAGATCTACGCCACGGCGTTCGAAGTTGAGCCGAAGTGGCTGGTCGAAGCAGCGTCGCGTCGTCAGAAGTGGATCGATCAGGCGCAGTCGCTCAACATCTATATGGCGGGTGCGTCGGGCAAGAAGCTTGACGAGACGTACAAGCTGGCCTGGACGCGTGCACTGAAGACCACGTACTACCTCCGTACGATGGCCGCAACGCACGTCGAGAAGTCGACGGTCAGCCACGGCGCACTGAACGCAGTGCCGAGCTCGGGTGGCGTGTCGGGTGGCTTCTCGGCCGAGCCGACCTCGCCGCTGGCGCAGCCGATGCCGGAAGCCGAAGGCGCCGTCTGCACGATGCGTCCGGGCGACCCGGGCTTCGAAGAGTGCGAGGCTTGCCAGTAAGTTGTTTGTGATGCGGTGCCGCATGTCACATGCGGCTCGCGTCTTCGGGAAAACCCCGTCGATCCGAAAGGGCGACGGGGTTTTTCTTTGGCTGCGGCTAACGTGTGTTTTCGGATCAGGCCAGATCGATGCGCATCGACAGATCGAGCGTCTGACCGTGAGCGAGCACTACGTGGTCGGTGTCGAACTCGCCCACGCGATGCGTCGACGGCTCCAGACAGAGATAGGGGCGGCCAGCGGGCGAGTGCAGGACGAGCCAGGTCGCATCGTCGCTACGCACGGTGGCGCTGCGCAGCCCGCCAGCGTAGTCGATGCGGGCGTCGAAGCGTCCCGACTCGGTGGGGACTTCGGCAAACCAGGTCGAACGTCCGCCCGTATCCAGGCCACCGCCGACCGACACCACTTCCATCTGCCCGACGTGCACGCGTTGCTCGCTCGGCCAGCGAATGTCCTCCGACGGCGAGCGCCACAGCGCCTCGGACTCGAACGCCACGCGCGCGCCGGCGGGCCAGCGAAAGTACGGGTGCAGGCCGAGCCCTGCGGGCATGTCCTGCGCCGAGAGGTTGGTGAGCGAGAGCTGCATGTCGACGCCTTGCTCGTCGAGCGTCACCGAAAGGTACGCCTGATAGTGCCAGGGCCATTCGGGCTGCGCGGGGCTGTCGAGTTGCAGCACGCAGCAATGCGTGCTTTCGTCGACGACCTCCCACGCGCGTCGCAGCCCCCAGCCATGCAACGAACTCGACGTGGCGGGCGTCTCGTGAACGGTGATGGTGCTACCGCGCCAGTGCAGCGTGTCGTCGCGCAACATATTGGTATACGGCAGCATTGGGAACGCACCGGCCTTGGGCCATTCGTCCGAGGAAAATGGCTCATTGCCGAGCGGTACGAGGTAGTCGAACAGGTCGCCGCGGGTGTCGCGACGCGCCAGACGCGACAGGCGCGCGCCGCAACCCGGCTGCACTTCGGCGATGAGCGCACCTCTGGCGAGGCGGATCGGTTTGCCGGGGGTGAGGGTGAGCGGTGTCGGACCCGGTTCGTTGGCCGGGGCCTGTGCGCCGTCGGCGCGTGGGGATGTCATCGTCAGTATCTCCTTCGTTGGCGCCGGGGAGGTGGTGGCAGTGGCGCGCGCCGCAATCTTGTGTTCCGGTCCGCGACGCTCTGGCGCTTGCCGCACAGGATACGCCAATGCGGCCGCGCGTCATTTTGATGCACTGCAAACGCTGTCGTGCGGCGTCGTTTCGTGGCAAGATGCCGGTCCCGCAAGGCCGCGCGTCACGTGACGACGGTATGCTCGCAAACACTAGGTATTGTGGTGGCGGCATGACACGACACAATATATGGTGTCGATGGACTGGAATGCGTGACGGTATTGTGCTAAATTGGAGTCATTCGATCGACGTCGGGAGATCATGATGTTGCAAGACAAAGATTGCAGCCTCGGGACCGGAGTCATCATCGACGTTGTCATTCAAATTAGCGCGAAAGCGAATCTGCTTTACCCCCAATACCAAGCATTGCCACTCGCGGATTTTTCGTCGTCGTCCTCTGATTGACGGCAGCAATATCGCAATTTTTTCGTCGGCCTTCGTGCGCGAACGGCTGATCTGTCACTTCGGCGATACGCGTACCAAACGTGTTTCGCATCAACCTGAACGGACCGAGACCCTATGCTGAACTGGGAAGAAGAGACCTCTACCGCCAAACCGGCACCTGCCGCAGCACCGGCTGCGCCTGCATCGAACATTCTGGGCACGCAAGACGACGCGCCGCACACGATCGCCTCGCAGTCGACGCGCCGCGTGAGCGCCTCGGACAAGCGCGTGATCAACGGCACGACGGACGTGAACCAACTGGTGCCGTTCAAGTACAAGTGGGCCTGGGAAAAGTACCTTGCCGGTTGCGCGAACCACTGGATGCCGCAGGAAATCAACATGTCGCGCGACATCGCCTTGTGGAAGGACCCGAACGGTCTGACCGAAGACGAGCGCCGCATCATCAAGCGCAACCTCGGCTTCTTCGTGACGGCCGACTCGCTTGCCGCGAACAATATCGTGTTGGGCACCTATCGCCACATCACTGCGCCGGAGTGCCGTCAGTTCCTGCTGCGTCAGGCGTTTGAAGAAGCGATCCACACGCACGCCTATCAGTACATCGTCGAAAGCCTGGGTCTGGACGAAGCCGAGATCTTCAACGCGTATCACGAAGTGGCGTCGATCCGCGACAAGGACGAATTCCTTCTGCCGTTCATTGAAGTGGTGGCCGATCCGTCGTTCAAGACAGGTACGCAGGAAGCTGACCAGAAGCTGCTGCGTTCGCTGATCGTGTTCGCCTGCATCATGGAAGGTCTGTTCTTCTACGTGGGCTTCACGCAGATTCTGGCGCTGGGCCGTCAGAACAAGATGACCGGTGCTGCGGAGCAGTATCAGTACATCCTGCGCGACGAGTCGATGCACTGCAACTTCGGCATCGACCTGATCAACCAGGTGAAGCTGGAAAACCCGAATCTGTGGACGCCGGAATTCCGCGAAGAGATTCGCGAGCTGTTCAAGAAGGCAGTCGAGCTTGAGTATCGCTACGCAGAAGACACGATGCCGCGCGGCGTGCTCGGTCTGAACGCGGGCATGTTCAAGAGCTACCTGCGCTTCATCGCGAATCGTCGTTGCGCACAGATCGGTCTCGAAGCGCTCTACCCGAACGAAGAGAATCCGTTCCCGTGGATGAGCGAAATGATCGACCTGAAGAAGGAACGAAACTTCTTCGAAACGCGAGTGATCGAGTACCAGACCGGTGGCGCACTGAGCTGGGACTAAGCATTGAGTGAAAAATGGATGCGTCGCGCAAAGCGAGCATCCATGCGGGTTTCGAGAGGGTGGTGTGTGCGTGCCCGGCACGCGTGACTGATGCAAGAGAAGACGAAGAAGAGGCGTCGGTCACACACATCATCCTCACTCGCACGTTGAAGTTCTCGCTTCGAAGTTGGCTTCGGAGATCGCTTCAGAGATTGCAGTGAAGCGCATGTCGAAGACACAGCAGAGCACGTCGAAGACATCGAACACACGCATCGCACGCATCGACATGCGAGTGTGATGTGCATCAAATACAACAGATTGACTTCTTCGTTACGATTGATGTGCGCTTTTTTACGCACAAAGTATTAACATCGCATCACAAAAGAATTATTATTCGCTCAAATAAATTGCAGTCTCGATGAACACACGAAAGCACTCACTGCTTTCCTCCCGCGACAGAGAGCTGGTAGTTACGGAGCGTAAAAACCTTGGTGCATAGCAAGCTGTATCGCTTATCCGCTATCGCAATCTCCTCCATCCCGATGACGGGACAGGCAAGCTACCCCCCGAAGAATCTGGCGATCCCCCTTTCTCAAGACAATCGAATTGCTGGCGGCAATGTCGCCGGCAATTTTTTTGCGCGCGTGACCACATACGGTCAGCGTCATGCGCGCAGCGCCGAATTCATTAGCGTAAGCGGTCGTAGTTCGATGCGTACGCCGATGAATAGCCCGCTCGCCGGCGGTTCCCGCACGGTGGTCGGGTTTCCTTCTCAGGTAGTTTCGTTTGAGTGATCTCTCACGTTAAGGAGTTTTGTCATGGCTACGATTAAGAAGGCTGTTGCCAAGAAGCCGGCGGCTAAGAAAGCTGTCGCCAAGAAGCCCGTTGCAAAGAAGGCCGCCGCCAAGAAGCCGGTAGCGAAGAAGGCTGTCGCTGCCAAGAAGCCGGTAGCGAAGAAGGCTGTTGCCGCTAAGAAGCCGGCAGCAAAGAAGGTTGCCGCCAAGAAGCCGGTCGCCAAGAAGGCAGCGGTGAAGAAGGTTGCCGCTAAGAAGCCGGTCGCCAAGAAGGCAGCGGTGAAGAAGGTTGCCGCCAAGAAGCCGGTTGCCAAGAAGGCAGCAGTGAAGAAGGTTGCCGCCAAGAAGCCGGCCGCCAAGAAAGCAGCGGTGAAGAAGGTTGCTGCCAAGAAGCCGGCCGCGAAGAAGGCAGTTGCTGCCAAGAAGCCGGCTGCGAAGAAGGCTGCTGCCAAGAAGCCTGCTGCAAAGAAGGCTGCTGCTAAGCCTGCTGCGAAGAAGGCCGCTGCGAAGCCTGCCGCGAAGAAGCCTGCTGCGAAGAAGCCGGCCGTCAAGAAGGTTGCCGCTAAGCCTGCTGCTGCTCCGGCCGCAGCACCCGCTGCTGCACCGAAGACGGCACTGAACCCGGCAGCGGCATGGCCGTTCCCGACCGGCAGCCGTCCGTAATCCGAGTGCCGATGCAGGAACCAAGGCACTTAGGTGTCTTCTGATCGGGTAGGCCTACCCGGTCCGAAACCCGCTGTGATGAGTGATCGTCACAGCGGGTTTTTTCATGGCCAAACAAAAATGGGCGACCCGAAGTCGCCCATTTTTTCGGTGTGACGTGTCGCCTTAGTGCGTTACACGCGTCACGCCGCCGCTCGAGAGCAGGCGCACGCGCTGACCCGGCTGGAATGCCTCGTCGGCATCCTGAGTAATCGCGCGCAATTCACCGTTGTCCAGACGCACGGTGATCTCGAGACCGGCCTTCTTGCTCACGCGGCTCTCGATGGCCTGACCGGCCACCGCACCGAGAATACCCCCGACGATGCCCGTCGCAATCGAACCGCGACCGCCACCGATGGCGCTGCCGCCAATGGCGCCGAGCGCGCCGCCACCGGCGATGCCCAGAATGCCCGGGTCACCGTTGCTGCTATCGATCGTGACCGGACGCACCGATTCGACCGTGCCCATTCGCACGACCTGTTCGCGTTGCGCCTGACGGCTGTTGTAGACGCTTGCCGAGTTGCTCGGGCCGAACGCCGTGCAGGCGGACAGTGTGAGCGACGCCGCAGCGGCGAGGATGATTAGCGGTGTGGTGAGTCGTGCCATCGTTATGCCTTTCGTCAAATCATTCGAAGCGGTGGCCGAACGCTTCTTCATATTGCGCTTCGATTTCCGAGCGCGTCGGTGCATACGTCTGCGGACCCTGCTCGGCAATCTTGAGCGAACCCATCAGGCTGGCCAGGCGGCCGGTCGTCGGCCAGTCGAGGCCCTTTTCGATGCCATACAGCAAACCGCCACGGAACGCGTCGCCGCATCCGGTCGGGTCGACGACACGCTTGGCGGGCACGGCAGGAATGTCGTGTTGCTTGCCGCCGGCGAAGATCTGGGCCCCGTGTTCTCCGCGCGTGACGACAAGTGCCTCGACACGCGACTGGA
Organism: Pandoraea commovens; assembly: GCF_902459615.1. Lineage (GTDB taxonomy): Bacteria > Pseudomonadota > Gammaproteobacteria > Burkholderiales > Burkholderiaceae > Pandoraea > Pandoraea commovens. The sequence continues at coordinate 47,606 of NZ_CABPSA010000012.1, read as the reverse complement.
GATCTTCCATCGACCATCCGGTCTTCGTGCAGAGGAGCTTGGCTTCGTAGTCGTTGACCGCCAGATACGTGGCAAGTTCCACCATGCGACGCAGTGCCTCAGGCGACAGAATCGGCAGGCCCTGACCCGGATCGAACATGAACGGCACGCCCGCAGCGGCGAAACCTTCGGCGTGCGTGAGCATGGCGTCCGAGGCGTCCGGTGCGACGATGCCGAGCGTGGCGCCCTTTGCATCGGCCACGCGGTTACGCGACGAGAACATCATCGCCCCCGGGTGAAAGGCGGTGATCTGGTTGTTGTCCAGATCGGTGGTGATCATCGCATTGGCCGTCATGCTGTCCGTGACCGTGCGCACGAACTCCGTCGTCATACCGAGCGACTGGAAGCGCTCAAGGTACGCGGCGCCATCTTCACCGACCGTCGCCATGACGACCGGCGAGCCACCCAGCAGATGCAGGCTGTAGCCGATGTTGCCGGCGCAGCCGCCGAAGTTGCGACGCATTGTCGGCACGAGGAAGCTGACGTTCAGGATGTGCACCTGATCAGGCAGGATGTGCTCGCCGAAGCGACCTTCGAACGTCATGATGTTGTCGTAGGCCAGCGAGCCGCAGATCACGGTAGTCACGGGAAAGTCCTTGCGAAAAGTAAGCGGGGGAGCGCCAGCAGAAGACGGCAGACGGTGATGACCAGTCGCGCTGTCTTGGGCCGCTGGACAAAAACGCGCCGGCGCATTGGCGGCACCGGCTCGGGTAAGACAAAGACTGCGTATGCTGCAAATGCGGTTCGACTCGCCTATGAAAGACGGTTTATGTCGGGTGATTTATACCAGCCAACAATGAGCCCTCGATTAAGGCAAGTCGATTTTCAGCGATCGGATCAGGACAGTGCGGCGAGCGCAGCGTCGTAATTCGGTTCGTTCTTGATTTCCGGCACCAGCTCCGAGTGCACGACGCGGTTGTCGGCGTCGAGCACGACTACAGCACGTGCCGACACACCGGCGAGCGGGCCGGTCGTGATGGCAACACCGTAGTCCTTGAGGAACTCGCGACCGCGCATGGTCGAGAGCGTGACGACGTTGTTCAGACCTTCGGTGGCGCAGAAGCGGCTCATTGCGAACGGCAGGTCAGCCGAGATCACGAGCACGACGGTGTTGTCGAGCTTGCCGGCGGCTTCGTTGAACTTGCGGGTCGACGTAGCGCACGTCGGCGTGTCGAGGCTCGGCACGATGTTGAGGACTTTGCGCTTGCCAGCGAAGTCGTCGAGCGTGACGTCTGCCAGTTTTGCGTTGACCAGCTTCAGCGCCGGTGCGGTCTGACCCTTTTGCGGGAACTGGCCGTCGACTTCGATGGGGTTGCCCCCGAGCGTGACTTGGGACATCTATATCTCCTAGGTTGAGTGCAACAGCGCTATCAGGGATAGAACGCGAGCACCCGGTAATTACTGGCTAGCGCTGCCTGCGCCGACAATCGTAACCGAATCGTGCGTTCGCTGCGTGGTGCCAGACCGGCATCGCGCAGGGTTGCCCCGGTTACGTAGTCGTTCGCTGAAAAAACGCGACGCACGACCGGCTTTCCGTCGATATCCGAGAGCGTCAGTTCGAGCGACGGCCAGGCCAGTGCATAGTCGGCTTCGTTGCGTACGAAGACGGTGAGCGTCATCGGTACGCTGTCGGTCGGGGCGTCGGCAGGTGCTGCGGAAGCGTCGCTGGCGGTAGCTGCCGACGCGACGCCGCTGTCGTCGTTGCTGCCGATGGCGTCGGTCACCAACGTCACGCTCGAAATCTGGATCATGTCCGGCTGGCGCGGCAGCCCGACCGCCACGTGCATCGGACGGCCGATCGCGGCGAACACGCCGTGCAATGCCGGTATACGGTCGACGAGCGCAGCACGCTCGATCCATGCCCATTGGCAGAGCAGCGCGATGACGGCCAACGTCATGAGCACGCGCCAGATCACGCGCGCCGCGCCGGGGCGCTTGTCCGCGACGGTGGAACGGGGGTGCGTTTCCGCGCGTAAGGAAGGCGAGGCCGTCGGCGCGGTAAGCACCGTCGGATCGTCGTCGTCCATATAACGGCCCGGGCCGTGCTGCATCTGCGCGCGGCTTTCGTCGGGCGAGCCGAGCAGCGCGGCGATGGCCGTGGGCGTCAGCATCTCCGGCACCGGCTTTTCGCTGATGGCTGCGGACGATGAGGACGTTGAAGACGGTGAGAACGGTGAAGATGACGATGCACCTTCATGCGTGGAGGGGCGTGTTGCCGTTGAGGTTGCCGACGCAGCGTCCGGCGTCGCGCCGGGTGATGAGGATGCGGGCGGGGTGTCCTCGGCTGGCGGATCACAGAGATACGCGCGTCCGTCGAACACCTCACGGCAGTGGCCGCAACGCACGAGGCCGTCGCGCAGCTTGAGCTGATCCGCGACAACGCGAAAAACGGTGTGGCAGTGAGGGCAGCGGGTAGCGAGAACGCGCGAGGACTGGGTCATGAGGCTCGGGGGACTCGTTGGACTCGTCGCATCGGGCGCATCGCGTGCGGCAGCGCGGCGGGCGGGCGGTTAATCTACGGACCCGGTGGCAGCCTGCCCGTGCAGGCAGACCCAGCCGTCGTGAGCGCGCCAGACCGACATCTTCATATAGGGCGCGTAGGCGGCGATCACCTCATCGGCCTGTCGTTCCAGCACGCCGGACAGCGCGAGCCGTCCACCCGGGGCCACACGAGACGTCAACATCGACGCGAGCAGCTTGAGCGGATTCGACAGAATATTGGCGACCACGATGTTGAACTGACCGTCACGCAGATCGTCGGGCAAACCGTATTCGACCTGCGCGTGATTGCGTTCGCTGTTGTAGCGGGCGGATTCGACGGCTTGCGGATCGATGTCGATACCGATGACCGGATCGGCGCCGCACTTGCGCGCGAGAATCGCCAGGATGCCCGAGCCGCACCCATAGTCGAGCAACGACTGACCCGTCTGCACGTGCTGTTCGAGCCACTCCATGCAAAGGCGCGTTGTCGGATGGCTACCGGTGCCGAAGGCCAGACCAGGGTCGAGTTCGAGGATGAGGGCGTCGGTGTCGGGTGCGTCGTGCCACGACGGCACGACCCAGATCCGCTGGCCGATCTGCATCGGCTCGAACTGCGATTGCGTCAGACGCACCCAGTCCTGTTCCTCCACGTCACGCAATGTGAAGGCAGGCGACTCGGCGAGTCCCAATTCATTGACTGCCGCCGCGAGCAGCACGGCGGCGTCCTGATCTTCCCCCACCAGCGCGACCACGCGCGAGCGTTGCCACGCAGTGTCCGGCGGGGTCAGACCCGGCTCGCCGAACATCGGTTGCTCGTCGGGCGTGTCGGCATCCGCGTCTTCCACGGAGACCGACAGCACGCCCAGATCGAGCAGGGCGTCTGACAGGGCCTCGGCCTGGGCGCGGGCAACTTCTACGACGAGTTCGCGATACATAGCGAGTGATTCCTACGAATTAACGACTTAATTGCCGCCGACGGCAGACTTCTGCGCCAGCTTGTGTTCCAGATAGTGAATGCTCGTGCCGCCTTCGACGAACTTGGCGTCGAGCATCAGTTCCCGGTGCAACGGGATGTTCGTCTGGATACCTTCGACCACGATTTCCGACAGGGCCACGCGCATGCGGCGGATCGCCTGCTCGCGCGTTGCGCCGTAAGCGATCAGCTTGCCGATCATCGAGTCGTAGTTCGGCGGCACGAAGTAGCCGTTATAAGCGTGCGTGTCGACGCGGATGCCGGGGCCACCCGGCATATGCCAGGCGGTGATGCGACCCGGCGACGGCGTGAACTTGAACGGATCTTCGGCGTTGATACGGCATTCGATGGCGTGGCCACGGAACTCGATGTCGCGCTGACGGTAGGCGAGCTTTTCACCAGCCGCGATGCGAATCTGCTCCTGAACGATGTCGACGCCCGTGATCATCTCCGTGACCGGGTGTTCAACCTGCACACGCGTGTTCATTTCGATGAAGTAGAACTCGCCGTTCTCGTACAGGAACTCGAACGTACCGGCACCGACGTAGCCCATCTTCTTGCACGCGTCGGCGCAACGATCGCCAATGCGCTCGATCAGACGACGCGGGATCAGCGGTGCCGTAGCTTCTTCGATCACCTTCTGGTGACGACGCTGCATGGAGCAGTCGCGCTCACCCAGCCAGATCGCTTGCTTGTGCTTGTCGGCGAGAATCTGGATTTCGATATGGCGCGGGTTCTCGAGGAACTTCTCCATATAGACTTCCGGGTTGCCGAAGGCACGACCGGCTTCTTCGCGCGTCATGTTGACCGCGTTCACGAGCGCCGCTTCCGTGTGCACCACGCGCATGCCGCGACCACCGCCGCCGCCTGCTGCCTTGATAATCACCGGATAACCGACCTGACGTGCAATGCGCACGATTTCCTTCGGATCGTCGGGCAACGCGCCTTCAGAGCCCGGCACGCACGGCACGCCGGTCTTGATCATCGTCTGCTTGGCCGACACCTTGTCGCCCATCAGGCGAATGGTTTCGGGGCGCGGACCGATGAACGTGAAGCCCGATTGCTCGACGCGCTCGGCGAAGTCGGCATTTTCGGAGAGGAAGCCGTAACCCGGGTGAATCGCCTGGGCGTCCGTCACTTCCGCCGCGCTGATCAGCGCAGGCATGTTCAGATAGCTCAGCGGCGAGGGAGCCGGACCGATACAGACCGCTTCGTCGGCGAGCTTGACGTACTTCGCTTCCTTGTCGGCTTCGGAATAGACCACGACGGTCTTGATGCCCATCTCGCGGCACGCGCGCTGGACGCGCAGAGCGATTTCGCCGCGGTTGGCGATGAGAATTTTTTCAAACATTATGTGCAGTCCTGCCCGTAAGGGGAGAGGAGCGGGGCCGGACGCTTCATGTCGCCACGCGGCCGAAGGCTGCGGGCGGAGCGTCCGACAACCGGCATTAGCCGATCACGAACAGCGGTTGACCGTATTCCACGGCCTGACCGTTCTCGACGAGGATTTCCTTGATCACGCCGGCCTTGTCCGACTCGATCTCGTTGAGCAGCTTCATCGCTTCGATGATGCACAGCGTCTGGCCTTCCTTGACCGAGTCGCCGACTTGCGCGAACGGATCGGCACCCGGCGACGGGGCGCGGTAGAACGTACCGACCATCGGCGACGTCACAATGTGGCCTTGCGGCAGTGCCGGTGCAGCAGGCGCTGCGGCGGCGGGCGATCCGACGGGAGCTTGCGCAGCGACTTGCGGCATGGCGGCCGGCATGGCCATCTGCATCGGGGCGGCGATCACTTGCGGCGGTGCCTTGACGATGCGGACCTTGCCTTCGCCTTCGGTGACTTCGAGTTCGGAAATACCCGATTCGGCCACGAGGTCGATCAACGTCTTGAGTTTGCGCAAATCCATGAAGGAAGCTCCTTGATTCTGTATCGACGCGGGCGCAACGTCCCGCGAGAGGAAATGGGGTGTGAGAGGACTACCCGCCGGCGAGTCGCCGCAGGGCAAAATCGAGTGCGTAGGTATACCCGCGCCAGCCCAGGCCGCAGATCACACCTTGCGCAATATCGGAAAAGTACGAGTGATGCCGGAAGGCTTCGCGCGCATGAACGTTCGAGAGGTGAACTTCGACGAACGGGATGCCTACCCCGGCCAACGCGTCGCGAATTGCCACGCTCGTGTGGGTGTAGGCCGCCGGGTTGATGACGATGAAGTCGATCGACTCACCGCGCGCCGCCTGAATCCGGTCAACCAGTGCGCCTTCGTGATTGCTTTGGAATGTCGCCACCTCGGCACCCGCCGTCTGGGCCTGCGCCACAAGGGCGGAGTCGATGTCGGCCAGCGTCGTGCGACCGTACACCTCCGGCTCGCGAGTACCGAGCAGGTTCAGGTTGGGGCCGTGGAGCACGAGAATGCGGTGAGGCATCGGCGAATCAAATTTCACGAAATTGGGCGCAATTAAACGCCAGTTGGTGGATTTTGTCCAGTGGGGCGAAATAGGGACTGCCCCTCGGAGGACCGCCGGTCACGTCCGGCGGGGCTTCGCGGGATCCCCCTCCCACCGTGTTAGGGTCAGATGAGTGGTTTGAGCGCAGTGCGGACCTCGTCCGACGTAATGCGGCCCAGCTTCTCATAATGCACGCGGCCCTGCGGATCGACGACGACAGTAAAGGGCAATGCGCCCGCCTTGTTGCCGAGTGCGCGGGCCAGGTCCGTACCGGCATAACCTGCCACGAGCAGCGGATAGTCCACTTTCACCTTTTGCTCGAACGCAATCATGTTCTGAGCCGTATCGATACCGATGCCGACAAATTGCACGTTTTTCGTTCCGAACTCGGCAGAGAGCGCCTGCAAATCGGGCATTTCCTCGACGCACGGCCCGCACCACGGCGCCCAGAAGTTCACCACCAGCGTCTTCCCCTTCCATTGAGAGATGGCCTGATCGTTGCCCTTCAGGTCGGGCAGGCGGGTAGCGAGCAGTTGAGCGACGGCGGCGTCCGAAGCGCTCGGTGCCGGCTGGTTGCGGTGGCCGAGCCAGAATCCGCCTGCCAGCCCGACGAGAGCCAGAATCACCAGAATAACGATGCGTTTTGCCATGATGGATAGAAGGCGGAAGTGCCGGGATAAGACGGTAAACGAAAGACGAACGGTAATTGCGAAGAATTAGTGGCGATTTTGTCGTGATTTCGTCGTGATTGTGCCGTGATTTTGCTGTGAATGCGCGTCAGCCTACGATCCGCTCAATGACTCGGTGCATGGCTGACGGCATCGGCCTGCGCGATCAGCGCCCGCAGCCCGTCGGCGTCGACCCGGACCGGACGGCCATTGCCGTCGGATGCTTTGAGCGCGCCGCGCATGTCGTCCATCGAATAGAGCGATAGATGGACGCCCGCAGGTTCGCCCTGCTGACGACGTTCGCGCCACAGAAAACTCAACGTCTCGACCATCCCCCGGCCATTGAAATGGCGGCTTTCAGAGACTTCGTAGTCGATGCCCCGGTTCAGCAAGTCGATGGCCACTTCCTTGGGGTTGTCGCAAAAAGCCTGCAAGTAGATATCGGATAGCGCAGTGGCCGTACCGTTATAGACCGCACCGGTGATGAACGGGCGGTAACGCGCCAGCTCTGTCATCACGGTCAGTGCGACCTGACGCAGGTGCGCCAGCTCGGCGGGTTGCGTATCGGAGAGGAACATTTGCACGTACTCCCGGACTTCCGCTTCGATCTGGTCGTTATCAGGCAGTAACTCGCCAGCAATTCGCGATTCGCCCGTTACCTGCTTGGCCGCTTTGCGCTTCGCGGAGGCGTAGTCGGCCCCCTCTTCGGCGATAAGGCGAGCGGCCGCCAGCGCGATTTCTTCGCGCAGACGTTGGGCGTCGGTCCAGGATTTGCGTGTCATGCAAACGATGATACCCGAAAGGCATTGCGGTTCACGTGACAGGTACAATGGAGCCCCTGGCTTCTCTGCACTCCCATTTCCCGCACGGGTTCGGCCCGTCCTCACCACGCTCCCCATCCATGCATATTCATATTCTTGGCATCTGCGGCACGTTCATGGGCGGACTGGCAGTCCTCGCGCGTCAGGCCGGTCACACCGTCACGGGTTGCGACGCCAACGTCTATCCGCCGATGAGCACTCAGCTCGAGGCGCAGGGCATTCGCCTGATCGAAGGGTTCGACGCTGACCAGGTCTCGCTGGAGCCTGACCTGTTCGTGATCGGCAACGTCGTGTCGCGCGGCAATCCGCTGATGGAGGAGATCCTGAACCGGAATCTGCCTTACACCTCCGGCCCGCAATGGCTCGGCGAGCACGTGCTGTCGAAGAAGTGGGTGCTGGCGGTGGCCGGTACGCACGGCAAGACGACCACGACGTCGATGCTGGCGTGGATTCTCGAAGACGCCGGGTACAACCCGGGCTTCCTCGTCGGCGGCGTGCCGATGAACTTCGGTATTTCGGCGCGGCTGACCGACAGCGATTTCTTCGTCATCGAGGCGGACGAGTACGACACCGCGTTCTTCGACAAGCGCTCGAAGTTCGTCCATTACCACCCGCGCACCGCCATCCTGAACAATCTGGAGTTCGATCACGCCGACATCTTCCCGGATCTGACGGCAATCGAGACGCAATTCCATCATCTTGTGCGTACTGTCCCCGGGCAGGGCCGTCTGATCGTGAACGGTCGCGAACCGGCGCTGGAGCGCGTGCTGACGCGCGGCTGCTGGAGCGAAGTCGAACGCTTCGGCGTGGCAGACGGCTGGCACGTGGCCGAGGCCAACGAAACGCTGGCTGCGGGGCAAGAGGCGTTCTGGGTCCATCAGGGTCCGAAGGCTGCGGGGGAAGTGAAATGGGCGCTTCAGGGCGAACACAACCGGATGAATGCGCTCGCCGCACTGGCTGCCGCACGTCACGTGGGCGTGCCGCCGGAGCAGGGGGCCGCGTCGCTGGGCAAGTTCCAGAACGTGAAGCGCCGTATGGAAGTGCGCGGTGAAGCCGCCGGCGTGACCGTCTACGACGACTTCGCCCATCATCCGACCGCTATTCAGACGACGTTGGCCGGCCTGCGTCGCCGCGCGGGCAAGGCCCGCATTCTGGCGGTGCTCGAACCGCGCTCCAACACGATGAAGCTCGGCGTGATGAAGGCACAACTGCCCGCGAGTCTGGCCGATGCCGATCTGGTGTTCGGCTATGGCGCACCGTCCGGCAAGGATTCGCTCGGCTGGAATCTGACTGAAGCGCTTGCCCCGTTAGGCGCGCGTGCTCAGGCGTTCAGCGACATCGACGGGCTGGTGCGTGCAGTGAGCGCAGCCGCGCAGCCGGGTGACCAGATCGTGGTGATGAGTAACGGTGGCTTTGGCGGCATTCATCAGAAATTGCTTGATGCGCTGGCGGCGCGCGCCTGAGCGCGCCTAAGCCGGTTACACGTGGCTTGCGCACACTGACTTGGTTTTATCGGGGCTCCCATGATTCTCTATTTGCACGGCTTCCGTTCGTCGCCGCGTTCATTTAAGGCGCAGTTGATGGCTGCCCGTATGCACCGGCTCGGTCTGGGGCACGACTGGGCGTGCCCGCAGTTGCCGCCGTCGCCGCTCGCCGCCGTTGTCGATGCGCAACGCCTGCTGACCGGCGTGAGCCCCGACGAGCTGACCATCGTGGGTAGCTCGCTGGGTGGCTACTACGCGACGTATCTCGCAGAAAAGCTGGGTTGCCGCGCCGTGCTGCTCAATCCGGCGACGCGTCCGTATGACGATCTCGGTAAATGGCTCGGCGAGCAGCCGATGTGGCACGGCGGTGGTTCCATCGTCGTCGAACCGCGCCATCTGGACGAACTCCGCATGATCGACGTGGCACAGATTACCCGCCCCGAGCGCTATTACCTGGTGGCCGCGACCGGCGACCAGACACTGGATTATCGCGACATGGTGGCGAAATTTCCGGGGGCGAAGCTCACGCTGATCGAGGGGAGCGACCACGGGATTTCCGATTTCGCTAACTATATGGACGACGTGCTGCGTTTCGCCGGCATCGACGTACCACCTTCGCCTGACGCAGCAAGCCCGTTCGCGGGCGAATGACGCGTTACCCCGTTCTGTCCTAAACCGCCGTAGTTTGGCGGGCTACAATATCGCCTATTGCGATCGATGGCTGTTTCATGAACATTTTTTTTGAGGAATCCGGCGGCTTCAAGGCTGGCACGGTGTTGTCGCAGCAGGGCGAGTCGTATCAGGTGGAGTTGCCTGGCGGGCGTCGCAGCAAGATCAAGGGACGCGACGTTCTGCTACGTTTCGAGTCGCCCACGCCCGCCGAGTTGATCGCGCAGGCCCAGGCTGCCGCACAGGATATCGATATGAGTTTCCTGTGGGAGTGCGCGCCGGCTGACGAATTCGCGTTTCCCGTGCTCGCAGCCGAGTACTTCGGGGAGGGCGCGAGCGTCGCGCAGCAGGCCGGGCTGGCGTTGGCCTTGCAGGCGTCGCCGATCTATTTCCGTCGCAAAGGCCGCGGTCAGTATCAGCGCGCCGCGCAGGAACAGCTTGAGGCCGCACTGGCCGGACTGGCGCGCAAGCAACAGCAAGCGGAGTTGCAGCAGTCGTACGCCGATCAGATGATCGCCGGCTCGCTGCCGGACGCGTTCAAGGGCAAGGAGCTGCAACTGCTGTTCCGTCCCGATAAGAACGCGCTTGAATGGAAGGCGCTCGATGCGGCTGCCATTGCGTTGGGCAAGACCCACGCCGAGGTCATGCTGGCGTGTGGTGGCATTGCGTCGCCGCGCGCCTATCACGAGGCCGCGTTCCTCTACGAACATTTCCCGCGCGGTACCGGCTTCCCCGATGTGGGGCCGACGCCGCTGCCGTCCGACGATCTGCCGTTGGCCGACGTGCAAGCGTTCTCGATCGACGATTCGACGACGACCGAAATCGACGACGCTCTTTCGGTGCAATTGCTGCCGGACGGTCTGCTGCGCGTGGGTATCCACATTGCGGCACCAGCGCTGGGCATCACGCGCGGCGACGCCATCGACGAGATCGCCCGCGTGCGTCTGTCGACGGTCTATTCGCCCGGCGAGAAGATCACGATGCTGCCCGATTCGGTGGTCGAGACTTATACGCTCGCCGAAGGGGGCGCGCGTCCGGCCCTGTCGCTGTATGTCGTGGTCAAGGCCGACACGTATGAGATCGTGACGACCGAGACGCGCGCAGAACTCGTGCCGATTTCCGCCAACCTGCGCCACAACGAACTCGACGCCATCATCACGGCAGAAACGCTGGCCGATGGCAGCGGCGACTATCCGCACAAGGAAGAGCTGCGTCTGCTGTGGCCGTTTGCGCAATCGCTGTACGACAAGCGTCAGGCTGCGCGTGTGGGCTACGGTCTGCGTCCGGAAGTGCAGAACAAGACCGACTTCAATTTTTACGTCGACGGCGAGCACGTCACGATCAAGCAGCGTCTGCGTGGCGCGCCGCTCGATCTGATCGTCGCCGAAATGGCGATTCTCGCGAACAGCCGCTGGGGGCGCCTTCTGGCCGAATGCGGCGTGCCGGGCATCTACCGCGCACAACGTGCATACGGCGTGAACCGCACGCGTATGCAGACGTCGCCCGCCCCGCACGAAGGGCTGGGTGTCGAGCAGTACGCGTGGAGCACGTCGCCGCTGCGTCGCTATGTCGACCTTGTGAACCAGTGGCAACTGATCGCCTGCGTGCGCCACGGCGTGACGGCCAAACTGGCCGCGCCGTTCAAGCCGAAAGATGCCGATCTCTATGCAACGGTGTCGAGCTTCGAGGCGGCGTACGCGGCCTATGGCGAACATCAGAGCCGCATGGAGCGCTACTGGTGCATGCGCTGGCTGATTCAGGAGAACAAGTCGCAGGTGCAGGCGAGTGTGCTCAAGGGCGATACCGTTCGTCTGAACGACATCCCCCTCACGCTCATCGTGCCGGGACTCGGATTGCATGCGCGTGGCACGCAGATCATGCTCGACGTGCTGTCGTTCGACGTCGTCACACTCAGTATTTCGGTGCGCATCTCGCAGGTGCTCGGCGCGAGCCAGACCGAACTCGCGGATGATGACGACGAAGGTGACGGCGGTGCCGGTGACGGTGGAGAGGGTGGCGAGGGTGGCGAGAGCGGTGGTGCTGACGGTGCCGATGGTGGTGAAGGCTCCGACTCGTCCGAATCGTCTGAGTCGTCTGACGGCGATCTCGGTGCGGCGGGGGCTGCCGAAGGTGCCGCTGACGATGGCGACACCGTGTCCGCCCGGGGCGATGACTCGGTCGCGGCGTCCGACGCCGGGTCGCCGATGGCCGCTGCGCTCATGGCAGCAGGGGCGCACGACGCTTCGGCCAGCCCCGCGTGCTGAAACCGGCTTTACCCTCCGGCGATCTGGCCGCGGCGCGACGTCGCGGCTGGTCGCTGATGCGCGAGCACCCGCTCGCCACCGGCCTGATTTTTTCGGCGGTGGTGCATTTGCTCGCGCTGGCCGTCCATTTCGTTGCGCCCGACAGTTTCCGGTTGCACAGCGCAGATACGCCCCTCGAAGTCGTCCTCGTCAACGCGAAGTCGGCCAACGCACCGGACAAAGCGACGGCGCTCGCACAGGCCAATCTTGTCGGTGGCGGGGAGCATGACGGCGAGCGCGCCACGTCGCCACTGCCGTCGCAGGCCGTCGAGCGCGATGGTGCCCCCGTCGCACAGGTCCAGCGCAATGTGAGTGACCTTGAAGCGATGCAGGAGAAGCTGCTTTCGCAGCTACGCAGTCAGTACGCGACCACGCCTGAAGCGCAGCGCAATCGCGCGGACACGCCGCAGCGCGGTCATGGACTCGACGACCAGACGGTCGACCAGCAGATCGCACGCTTGCAGGCGGAAATCGACAAGCAACTGCGCGCCTATCAGACACGCCCCAAGCGCGGTCAGGTGACGGCGAACACGCGCGAAGTCGCGTATGCCAGATACTTCGATGGTTTGCGTCATCGTATCGAGCGCTACGGAACTGAGCACTTTCCGCAAATCGGCAACGACCGGTTGTACGGTGAGCTGATCGTCACGCTCAATGTGAATCAACGGGGCGGGCTGGGGTACCACAAGGACGGTTGGAACGTCGTCGGCGTGGAGGTGACTCGCAGTTCCGGCAATCGGGATCTGGATCGACGCGCAGTCGCGATCGTGCAGGCCAGCGCGCCGTTTGGCGACTTCTCGTCCGAGATGAGGCAGCGTTATGACATCCTCGAAATCGTCACGCGAATGACATTTACCCGTCAGGGCGTGCAGGCGCAAACGCTCACTGCACCGGCGCAGGGCAACCCGCAATAGCACGTCGGTGTGGCCGCAGCGGACCGCTATCCCGTTGGGATCGTGGTCGGTGAAACTTTTCAGAAATTTCTATAATCGCTGGGTTTTCCCGATCTCGAAAAGTCCGCCATGAAATGGATTGTTCTGGCGATCATTGCTGCTTGTGCTGTGTATGTGCATTTCCGCGGTAAGGTTCGCCATAAATTTTTCCGCCAACTGTCCGACCATTCGACGTTCCTGTCACCGCTGAACGTCTTTATGTACACCTTTTCGCGTGTACCTACGACGCCTTATCTGAAGTCCGACAATTTCCCTGAACTGGAGCCATTGCGTCAGAACTGGGAAGCGATTCGTGCCGAAGCGATGTCGTTACTCGACGCGAGCCGTATCAAAGCGTCCGACAAGTACAACGATGTCGGCTTCAATTCGTTCTTCAAAAGCGGTTGGAAGCGGTTCTATCTGAAGTGGTATGACGAATCGCATCCGTCCGCCAAAGCGCTGTGTCCGGTCACAACCGACCTCGTGCGCAAGATTCCGACGATCAAGGCGGCGATGTTTGCAGAATTGCCGCATGGCAGCCGATTGGTGCGTCACCGCGATCCGTACGCCGGTTCGCTGCGCTATCACCTCGGGCTGGTCACGCCGAACGACGACCGTTGTTACATCGATGTCGACGGTCAACGTTATAGTTGGCGCGATGGTGAAGGCGTGATGTTCGATGAGACGTATATTCACTACGCCGAGAACCAGAGCGGCCAGAATCGCATCATTCTGTTTTGCGATGTCGAGCGTCCGATGAAGTACCGCTGGACGCAGGCCATCAACCGTTGGTTCGGCCGTCATCTGGTGGGCGCAGCAGCGTCGCCGAACGACGCGGGCGACCGTACCGGTGGCTTGAACAAGGTGTTCAAGTATATTTACTCGATTCGCATCGTCGGCAAACGTCTGAAGGCGTGGAACCGTAGCGTGTACTATGCGGTGAAATGGGCGTTGTTCGGAGGCATCCTGCTATGGATTCTCTGGTGACGGCCTGACGCCGTATCGGCCGATGACCTGCTGCATGAATATCAGCGGCGCCTGAGCGAAAGCCAGGCGCCGCGTCTTTGAAAACGATGACAAACCAAACGCCTGCCGGGGATTTGCCCACCGATCGCTACGCCGTGATCGGTCATCCTGTCGAACATAGCCAGTCGCCTTTCATTCACGCCGAGTTTGCGCGTGAGACGGGGCAACGACTCGTCTACGAGCGTCTGCTTGCACCGCTCGACGCGTTTGCCGCCACGGTACGCACGTTCATCGAACAAGGTGCGCGCGGGGCCAACGTCACCGTTCCGTTCAAACTGGAAGCCCATGCATTGGCGGATCGGCTCACCGAACGCGCGCAAGCGGCGGGGGCCGTCAACACACTGGTATTCGACGCGCAAGGCATCACCGGCGACAACACGGATGGCGTCGGTCTGGTGCGCGACATCGAAGGCCCGCTCGGTGTGACGCTCGCCGGGCGCCGTGTGTTGCTACTGGGTGCAGGTGGCGCGTCGCGTGGCGCGATGCTGCCGCTGATCGAGGCGAAGCCGGCGGCGCTCTTTGTCGCGAATCGCACGGCGACGCGTGCCGATGAACTGGTCGCCCGGTTTGCCGATGCGGCCGCACGTCACAACGTGACGTTGGGCGGTGGTGGCTGGGATGCCGTTCCCGCCGGATTCGACGTCGTCATCAACGCCACGGCCGGCAGCCTCCAGGGCGAAGTCCCGCCGTTGCCTGCGCTTGCCTATGCCACGGGTTCGCTCGCGTACGACATGATGTACGGGGCGCAGCCGACGGTCTTCATGACGCACGCGTTGGCCTCCGGCGCGGCGAAGGCGTCGGACGGGCTGGGCATGCTCGTCGAGCAGGCGGCCGAAGCGTTTGCCGTGTGGCGCGGTGTGCGACCGTCGACCGACGTTGTGCGCGCAGCGCTGCGTGCCCGGCTCAACGCCAAAAGCTGATCGTGCCGATGGTTGCCCAGCGACATACATCCCGGACTTCCCGCGCTAACGGCACCCGTCGCAAACGCGCCTGGGGGCCGTGGCAATGGGCGGGCTACTTCATCACACTGCTGATCGTGGGCGTGCTGGCGACGCAGCTGTACTACTTCCTGCAAATCGGCTGGTGGGTGCGCTTCAATCCGCAATCGACGGCATTCATGCGTGCCGCCGAAGCGCGGCTTCATGAGACGGATCCGAAAGCGACACTTCGACACGAATGGGTGTCGTACGACCAGATTTCGCGCAATCTGAAGCGCGCGATCATCGCTAGCGAAGACGCCAACTTCGTCAATCACGACGGTTACGAAATCGACGCGATGCTCGGTGCGTGGGAGAAGAATCAGAAGAAGGGACGCATCGTGGCAGGCGGCTCGACCATCTCGCAGCAACTGGCGAAGAATCTGTTTCTGTCGAGCGAGAAGAGTTACCTGCGCAAGGCCGAGGAATTTACCATCACCTGGATGCTTGAGTTCTGGATGGACAAGCAGCGCATCTTCGAGATCTATCTGAATTCGGTGGAGTGGGGCGAGGGCGTGTTCGGCGCGGAGGCTGCGGCGCGATACTACTACGGGATTCCGGCGTCGAAGCTCTCGCCGTGGCAGGCTGCACGGCTCGCGGTCATGTTGCCGCGTCCGCGCTACTTCGATACGCATCGCAATTCCCCGTATCTCTCGCAACGCGCCGGGGTGATTGCGCGTCGGATGGGGGCGGCGGAGTTGCCGCAGTAGCAATTGCTACCGATTGCTACTGATGTCCAGCGGTGGCCGCCCCATCGCGATCGGTCGGATGCGATCAATGTCGCGGCTGTGCCGCGTCCGGGATGGTTTGCGTGGGCACCTGCATGACGGTGCGCGTCGGATAAGGCAGTGAGCAACCGACGCCCTCGACCGTCTCCTTCACGTTACGTTGCAGATCCCAATACAGACCCCAGTAGTTGCCCAGCAACGACCAGACCCGCACGTTCACGATCACGGCGCTGTCGCTGACCTGCTTGACCATGATTTCGGGCGCGGGCTTGTCGAGCACACGCTGATCGTCCGACACGTGTTGGCGCAACGCGCTCATCGCGGCGTCGAGGTCGTCGTCCAGCGCAATGCCCACCGTGATTTCCATTCGACGGGTCGCGTTGCGGCTGTAGTTCGTGATCGGCTGTCCCCAGATTTGGTTGTTCGGCACGCAGACGTAAATGCCATCGGCATTCGTGAGTGTCGTCGTGAACAGACCGATCTCTTCGACGGTGCCCGCCACGGTGGACCCGGCCGTCACATAGTCACCATTGCGGAACGGACGCAGCACCAGCAGCATCGTGCCCGCAGCAATGTTCTGCAACGTGCCTTGCAGTGCCAGACCGATGGCCAAACCCGCCGCGCCGAGGACGGCAATGATGCTCGCCGTCTGCACGCCGAACTGTGCCAGTACCGCGATGATCGTGATGATGCGCACGGACCACAGCACCACTGACTCGATCAGCGGTTTGAGTGTGGCGTCGAAATGCGGCGAGCGGCTGAGCGTCTTGTGAACGAAGCGGGACAAGCGCTTCGCGACCCAGAAGCCGACCAGCAGAATCAGCACAGCTTGCAGGAACGACAGGCCGTAGTGCACGGCGTTGGCCGCCAGAAAACCTGTCACGGCGTCGAAAGACGTGAGCGGGGTAGTAACTTCCGCCATGGTTGATTTCTCCCTGTCCGGTGACGTTTCCGCGAGAAACAGCAAAAAAACGTCGATGAAAGCGTCGATGAAAGCGCCGAGATGGACGCCAATGAATGCGTGCCGACAAATGCGTCGATATCAAAGTTGACGCGAAGTGCGTGGATTGGTTCGCTGAGCTTGCCAGTGAACGCCGTCGAATCGTGTGAATTCGCGGACTTTAAGAATATTCCTACGAACGATTCCGGTGCTGGCCGACAGGGGGCGCAGAGCGTGTTGTGGCGACCGGTGTGCCGCCATTGGCGTGACTGTGGCGCGGCTGCTACACTGGCGTCGCCTTGTAGCAGGGAGAACCCCGTTTGATCAATGCCTTCGTCATCCATCATGGCCGCCTGCAACAGGTGACTTGTGACCATCCCAGCGATCTGGCCAGCGTTTCGCCGGTCTGGGTCGACCTCCACAGCGAATCCGAAGAGGAACGCCGCTGGGTCGAAGAGGCCTACAAGGTCAAGCTGCCCTCGCGTGACGAAGTAACGGATATCGAGGCTTCGGCGCGATATTACGAAGACGATGACGGCGTCTTGCACATCCGCACCGATTTTCTGCTCGACGACGAAGAGCAGTCGCGTAACGTGCCTGTTGCATTCGTGGTGGTCAAGGATCTGCTGATTTCCGTGCACGACGAAGATTTGCCGGTATTTCGACTGGTGCGCATGCGTGCGCGCATTCGTCCCGGTTCTGTGCGCGATGCCATGGATGTGCTGCTCGACCTTTACTCGACCGACGCCGAATATTCGGCCGATTCGCTCGAAGGGGTATATGCCGCACTCGAAGAGGTCAGCAAGCGGGTGCTGGGCAAAAACCTCACCGATGCGGACGCCGCCAAGGCACTCGAGAGCGTTGCCGCGCAGGAAGACTTGAACGGGCGCATTCGCCGCAACGTCATGGATACGCGACGGGCGGTGTCGTTCCTCATGCGCGCCCGCATGCTGAAGGACGAGCAATATCAGGAAGGCAAGCAGATCATGCGCGATATCGAGTCGCTCGATAATCACACCGCTTACCTGTTCGACAAGATCAACTTCCTGATGGACGCCACCATCGGCTTCATCAACATCAACCAGAATAAGATCATCAAGATCTTTTCGGTGGCCGCCGTTGCTTTCCTGCCGCCGACGCTGATCGCCAGTATTTACGGCATGAACTTCCAGATGATGCCGGAGTTACGATGGGATGTCGGCTACCCGTTCGCACTGGGTCTGATGATCGTGTCAGCCATCGCGCCGTTCCTGTATTTCCGCTATCGCGGCTGGCTGGATTGATGCTCGCGTGACGTTTTGCGAAGGCCAGTGCAACGCTGGTTTTCGGAAGGTCCGCAAGGGACACGCCGCCGAGCAGGTAAAATGGCGGCCTTGCTGGATCGAACCAGACTCGAATCACTCTCCGTCGGATTACCACCGCCGGAACCCCGCCGGAACCCGTCATGACATTCACCGAAGCTCTCAACGCCGCCTGGACGCGCAACAACTCCCTGCTGTGTGTCGGCCTTGACCCCGAACCGTCGCGTTTCCCTGCGCATCTGCAAGGCAAACCGGACGCGATTTTCGAGTTCTGCCGTCAGATCGTGGACGCGACCGCCCCCTATGCCAGCGCCTTCAAGCCACAGATCGCTTATTTCGCTGCGCATCGCGCCGAAGATCAGCTCGAACAACTGATCGCGCACATCCACGCCGATCATCCGGGCCTGCCGGTGATTCTCGACGCCAAGCGCGGCGATATCGGCAGCACCGCCGAGCAATACGCGCGCGAAGCGTTCGAGCGTTATCGCGCGGACGCCGTCACGGTGAACCCGTACATGGGCTTCGATTCGCTGGAGCCGTATCTTGCGCATCCCGACAAGGGCGTGATCGTCCTGTGCCGGACGTCGAACCCCGGCGGCAGCGATCTGCAATTCCTGGATGTCGACGGTAAGCCGCTGTATCAGACGGTGGCACGACTGGCGGCAGGGCCGTGGAACACGAGCGGTCAGATTGGCCTGGTCGTTGGCGCCACGTTCCCGGCGGAGATCGCCACTGTGCGTAGCATCGTCGGCGACATGCCGCTGCTGATTCCGGGCGTTGGTGCGCAAGGCGGCGACGTCGAAGCGACGGTGACCGCGGGCCGTACCGCCAATGGCGCAGGCATGATGATCAATTCGTCGCGTGCCATCATTTACGCGGGCCGCGACGAGGACTTCGCCGCCGCTGCCGCTGCCGCCGCACAGAAGACGCGCGACAGCATCAACGCGTATCGCTGAACCGTCGCCGAACAAGGCGAGATCGGTGTCTGACGAATCGATCTTCGCGCACCAACAAAAACAGCGCCTCGCGAATTCGCGGGCGCTGTTTTTTTTATTGGCTGCGTTGAATTACGCTTCGCCCTTGTCGAGCAACTCGATCACGCCGCGCAGCGCGTATTGCGCCGCCTGACTGCGCACCTGCGTGCGGTCGCCCTTGAAGTGCTTTGTCTCGACGATGGTGGTGACACGATTGCTCCAGCCGAAGCAGACCATCCCCACCGGCTTGTCGGCCGTTCCGCCGCCGGGACCGGCGACGCCTGTGATCGACAGCGAAATTTGGGCGCGACTGTTGAGCAGCGCGCCTTCCGCCATGGCACGGGCGACGGGCTCACTCACCGCACCATGCTTGTCGATCAACTCGGGCGGCACGCCGATCATCTCGGACTTGGCCTGATTCGAATACGTCACGAAGCCACGCTCGAACCAGTTGCTGCTCCCGGAAATATCGGTGATGGCAGCAGCGACGAGACCGCCGGTGCACGATTCGGCCGTTACCAGCATCAGGCGCTCATCGCGCAGACGGTTGCCGACTTTCACCGACAATTGGGCCAGAAGATTTTGTTCGGAAACCACGGGGTGACGCCTTCAAAAATTCAGATCGAGCGCCAGAGCGCAATGACGAGCAACGTGCAGAATGCGGCGACCAGATCGTCCAGCATGATGCCGAGACCACCCTTGACGGTCCGGTCGAAGTAGCTGATCGGCGGCGGCTTGACTGCATCGAAGAAGCGGAACAGCACGAACGCGACCAGTTGACCGACGAAGCTCGCGGGCGTGATGAGCAGCAACACAATCCAGAACGCGACGATCTCATCCCACACGACGGCGCTCGGGTCTTGCACACCAAGCTTGCGTGCGGTAAAGCTGCAGATCCAGATGCCGCCGATGATGGAGGCGGCGATCAGCACCGCCCAGCCCGTCACCGTCAGATACAGGTTCAGCACCAGATATGAGGCCCAGCCGAAAAGCGTTCCTACCGTGCCCGGTGCGAACGACGACAAGCCCGTGCCGAAGCCGAGCGAAAACAAATGTGCGGGGTGCGACAGCAGGAAACGCGAGTTCGGCCGGCGCGGGCCGCTGCCCGAATTGACGGCGGCCGTTTGATCAGTGCTCATTGGAAATGGTCGAAACTTTTGAAATCGGCAGCGACGCTCGCGCCTGTATTGTCATGGAGATGCAGTATCGTTCGGCGCGCGTCGGGAATCGCTATTGTACCGATACGAGTGACGCGTATCCCGAGTTCGTCGCCGATCGTCTCGATTCGCCCACGTTGTGTGGCATCGGCGCAGAAACAAAGCTGGTAGTCGTCTCCTCCTGCGAGCGTGCACAGCCGCTGAATGTCAGAGGACTGCGTGCCGAGCAAGTCCGAGCGTGGGAGCGCATCGACATCGATTCTTGCGCTCATCGAGGATCGTTCGAGAATATGCCCGAGGTCACCGATCAGGCCGTCCGAGATGTCCAGTGCGGAGCGCGCAACGCCCCGCAATGCCAGCCCGAGCTTCACTTGCGGTTCCGGCCAATCCATCGCCCGGCGGGCGAGCGCGAGTTCACTGTCCTGCAAGGACCATTCGCCGCGCAGCGCCCCGAGCGCGAGGCGCGCATCGCCAAGCGTGCCGGAGACCCAGATGTCGTCCCCCGGTTGCGCGGCGTCCCGACGTAGCGCCTGTGCGCCGGGCACGCTGCCAAAGACTGTTACGCAGAGATTGCGCGGGCCGCGTGTCGTGTCGCCGCCGACGAGCGGGCAAGCGTAACGGTCCGCCAGTTCGGCGAGACCTTGTGCAAACGGCCCGAGCCATGCCGGATCGCTGTCGGGCAACGCAAGCGCCAGCGTGAAACCCAGCGGTCGTGCGCCCATCGCGGCCAGATCCGAAAGGTTCACGGCGAGCGTCTTGTGGCCGAGCGCGCGGGGATCGACGTCCGCAAAAAAATGGCGACCTTCCACAAGCATGTCAGTCGAGATCGCCAGTTGTTCACCCGCGGGCGGGCGCAGCAGAGCACAGTCGTCGCCGATGCCGAGCGTCACATGCTCGCCCTGATGCGTCGCTCCGGCAAAGAAGCGGTCGATCAGAGAAAACTCGGACAACGATGACGAGGCGGCGGGATGTGAAGTCATGGGCAACGAGGCAGTGATACGACGCAAACCCCTATTCTAAGAGGCCGTGACCGCTTTCCCAAGTGAGCAAACGGGCTTGGGTCCCGTTTTCAGACGCCTTCTCATGCCGGTCTCGGACAACACCCTAATAGTTTTTCATCCGTTATCCGAAAACGCACCTAATGGTGCAATGCAACGTTGAGTTTGCACAGAATATTCGCCACTATCAGCCTGGAATTGCTTCATTGCGAGCGTGGCCGTTATCCGTTTTTTGCATAAATGACGTGAATAAATAGGGCTACAATTCGCACTGAAAATTTGACCCTCCTGTTCGCCAAGAGCTTCCCCTCATGCCCACGCCGATCGATCCGAAACTGCGCGAAGCTGCGCTCGAGTATCACGAATTTCCCACCCCCGGCAAAATCGCTATCGCGCCGACCAAGCAGTTGCTCAACCAGCGCGATCTGGCGCTGGCTTACTCGCCGGGCGTCGCAGCCGCGTGTGAGGAAATCGTTGTAGATCCGCTCAACGCTTCGCGCTACACGGCGCGCGGCAATCTGGTCGGCGTGATCACGAACGGTACGGCCGTGCTGGGCCTTGGCGATATCGGGCCGCTGGCGTCGAAGCCGGTGATGGAAGGCAAGGGCGTGCTGTTCAAGAAGTTCGCCAACATCGACGTGTTCGACATCGAAATCGCGGAGAAGGACCCGGAGAAGCTGGTCGACATCATCGCGGCGCTCGAACCGACGTTTGGCGCGATCAACCTCGAAGACATCAAGGCACCGGAGTGCTTCATCGTGGAGCGCAAGCTGCGTGAGCGCATGAAGATTCCGGTCTTCCACGACGATCAGCACGGCACGGCCATCGTGGTGGCGGCGGCGCTTATCAACGGGTTGAAGGTCGTCAACAAGGACCTGGCGTCGGTCAAGGTCGTGACGTCGGGCGCAGGTGCGGCGGCACTCGCCTGTCTGGATCTGCTCGTGGACATGGGGCTGCCTATCGAGAACATCTGGGTGACGGATCTGGCCGGGGTTGTGTACGAAGGGCGTACCGAACTGATGGACCCCGAGAAGATCCGCTTCTCGCAGAAGACGGAAGCCCGCGGTCTGGCTGATGTGATCGGTGGTGCCGACGTGTTCCTCGGACTGTCGGCCGCCGGTGTGCTGAAGCCGGAAATGGTGAAGACGATGGCCGATAAGCCGCTGATCTTTGCGCTGGCTAACCCGAATCCGGAAATCACGCCGGAGCTGGCGAAGGAAGTGCGTCCGGATTGCGTGATGGCGACGGGCCGCACGGACTATCCGAACCAGGTCAACAACGTGCTGTGCTTCCCGTTCATTTTCCGTGGCGCCATCGACGTCGGTGCGACGACGATCACGCGCTCGATGGAAATTGCGGCCGTGAACGCGCTCGCCGAGCTGGCGCGTCAGGAGCAGAGCGATATCGTGGCTTCGGCGTACGGCATCAAGAACCTGTCGTTCGGCCCGGAATACCTGATTCCGAAGCCTTTCGATCCGCGTCTGTTGGTGAAGGTCGCCACCGCAGTGGCGCAAGCCGCGATGGCGGCCGGCGTGGCAACGCGTCCGCTGGCGGACATCGACACCTATTCGCAGTCGCTTCAGCAATTTGTGTATCACAGCGGCGGTCTGATGAAGCCGCTGTTCTCGGTGGCGCGCAGTGTGCCGGCCGATAAGAAGCGCATTGCCTTTGCCGAGGGCGAAGAGGAGCGCGTGCTGCGCGCCGTGCAAGTGCTCGTGGATGAGCGCGTCGCAACGCCGGTGCTCGTGGGTCGTCCGGCCGTGATCGAACATCGCATTCAGCAGTACGGTCTGCGCCTCACGCCGGGCGTCGACTTCACCGTGGTCAATCCGGAACACGATGAGCGCTATCGCGATTACTGGGAGACGTATCACCGTCTGACGAATCGCAAGGGCGTCACGGCGTCCTACGCGCGCGTGGAAATGCGTCGCCGCACGACGCTGATCGCGGCCATGCTGGTGAGCAAGGGCGAAGCCGATGGCATGATCTGCGGCACGGTCTCGACGCCGGGACGTCACTTGCACTTTATCGACCGTGTCATCGGTAAGCGTGAAGGCGGCAACGTCTATGGCGCGATGAACGCGCTGGTGCTGCCGAATCGTCAACTCTTCCTGGTCGATACCCACATCAACCAGGACCCGACGGCGGAGCAACTGGCTGAAATCACGCTGATGGCGGCCGACGAGATCCGTCGTTTCGGCATCCAGCCGAAGGTCGCGCTCCTGTCGCATTCGAACTTCGGTACGAGCGATGCGAATTGCGCACGCAAGATGCGCGAAACGCTGGCAATTCTGCAGGAGCGTGCACCAGAACTGGAGGTTGATGGCGAAATGCACGGTGACTGCGCATTGGACCCGGAGCTGCGCGCGCGCATCATGCCGGATTCGACGCTGACCGGTGCGGCCAACCTGCTGGTGATGCCGAATATCGACGCCGCCAACATTGCCTACAATCTGCTCAAGACCGCTGCCGGTAACAACGTGGCGATCGGGCCGATTCTGCTGGGCGCGGCCAAACCGGTGCACATCCTGACCGAATCGGCGACGGTGCGTCGCATTATCAATATGGCGGCGCTGGTCGTGGCCGATGCGGCTGCGCAACAACAGGGGCACTGAGCCTACGTAACGGATTGAGCGGGCGAAGCCGGCGGCGCTGACCGAGGCAACAGATTTGACGTCAGCGCCCGGTGGTTCGCTGCGGTTTCGTCCCGGTTAACCGACGTAAGAATGAAACGCCGCACCCCTCGGGGCGCGGCGTTTTGTTATCCGGGTGATGCATTTTTTGGCATCGTATATCTCAATGTGTGTGCTTACTGTCGTGAAAATCCCTGTATTTTCGTGAATTTGTTGAGTAGTTTGGTTGCAAAATGTAAGCCGACATTGATTCTGATGACCAATAGCGATAATCTTACGGCTTCACCCACCAGAACGGGCCGGTAGCGCAAAGCCGCGCCGGGCGACAGCTAGCTATGACAATGGCACGTTGGCTTCACCGGAGCATCGTGGCACTGACTGCGGCGGGAAGTGTCTTTCTGGGGGCTAACGCTGTGGCGCGCGAAACCGCGCCATACGTCACGGATCAAACAGCAACGGTCTCCGTTGCCGAGTTACCTCGCGAAGCGCAGCGCACGCTGACGCTGATTGCCCAGGGCGGGCCGTTTCCCTATGCCAAAGATGGCATCACGTTCGGGAACTACGAAAAGCGCCTGCCCAAAATGCCGCGTGGCTATTACCATGAATATACGGTGCCGACTCCCGGTGCCCGCAATAGAGGTGCCAGGCGCATCATCTGTGGCGGTAACCAACGTGCGGTCGAGCCGTGTTACTACACCCAAGACCACTACAACAGCTTTAGACGAATAAGGGAATGACAGCAGTATGAGTGAGCCGGTTTTCGCACAAGAACGCGGGAAAGATCTTATGGCAGATCCATTCGGTGCGGGCGAGGGCAACTTGTTCAAGCAGGTGCTGGGCCTGCATGCTGTCGCGCGGGCCGGCCATCGCCGTAGCCTATCGGAAGAGGGAGATATGAGTCTTTTCCAGGCCGTGAGGCCGAACATCGTGCAGTCGATCCGTGCATTCCGCGTGCCGGAACTGGCGGCAGAGGCCGAGCGCCTCGGACAGCACTTCCTCTATGCCAATTGTTCGCATGCACAAAGCAAGGCGGAAGTGCTGGAGACGATCGCCACATCGTTCCTGTTCCCGAAGCATTTCGGAAAGAACTACGACGCGTTGCATGATTGTCTGACCGATCTGGTCGCCCACTGCGGGCCGCAACCCGGGTTTGTCGTCGTGCTGGAAGGCTTGCCGGTCGTCACCAAGTTCGACAAAGATGGCCGCGAGACTCTGCTGGAAGTGTTCCGCGATACCGCCGAGTTCTGGAGCGAGCGTCGCGTGAGTTTCCGCGTTTTCTACTCGTTTGCCTAAGGCTCACGTATCGTCTGACGCGAAACGTCCGCGAATATCAGTAGGCTTTTCGTGGTTTCCGTAGACGACACGCAAGAAAAAAGGTCCGCACTGCGGACCTTTTTTCATTTCCGGCCGATCGTTGTGAATCAGCCGGTGTGGTTGCCACCGAGGAACTGCTGGGCCAGCGAAGCCAGATCCAGCGAGCCTTGCGGTAGCGAGCCGTTCGGCGTCAACTGGTTGACGACCTTGGGCAGCAGATCCGACAACTCCTGCGCTGCTTCGCTTTCCGAGACACCCGCCGAGCTTGCCAATTGCTGCAACTGACCGCCGGGGCCGAGCGCTTGCGTGACCTGATCGGCGTTGACCGCCTGATTGGCGCCCGTGCCGACCCATGAGTTAACGGCTTCGCCGAGACCCCCCTGGTTCAGAACCTGGGCGAGTCCGCCCAATCCACCGAGTTGTCCCAGCAGACCGCCCTCCGGCGCCCCCGGTGCACCTGCCGCCGACGACTGCGCGCCGCCGAGTAGTCCGCCGAGCAAACCACCCAGACCGCCCGCCCCACCGGCACCGCCTGCCGCGCCGCCACCGAGCATGCCGCCAAGGGCGCCGCCGAGGCCGCCGAGCAAACCACCGCCTTCACCACCTTGACCCTGAGCGCCACCCGAGCGGCTGGCAATCATCGCCAGCAAGCCCATCAGCAACATGGTCTTCGTGCTGAAACCGCCGCCACCGGCCTGATTGCCGGACCCACCACCGAGAATGTTGTCGAGGATACCCATGACGATTACTCCTTAAGGCTTGTGAGGCCGTTTTCTCGAATCATCGATGCTTACCATCCGCCCCAGCGAGCGGCCAACGCAGCGAGGACAGCCATGCCCGCCGTTTCGGTCCGAAGAATGCGTTCGCCAAGACGGATGGCCGAAAATCCGACCTGCCGTGCAAGCGCTTCCTCCTGAGGTGCCAGCCCACCTTCGGGGCCGAAGAGCAGAACGCCAGGCGCGGACGGCGCGTCCAGCGGCAGCGAATCGAATCCGCTGTCCGCTCTAGGTGACAATAGCACACGCCATCCGTCACTCTTTATGACATCCCGGTCACCGAGCCACGCCGTAATCGGACGGATCGGTAGCACCTTCGGCACCCGATTTCGTCCGCACTGTTCGCACGCGGCTTGCACGAGCGCTTGCCAGTGCGCGACGCGTTTGGCGGCGCGCTCGCCTTCGAGGCGAATGACCGAACGCTCCGTCGCGAGCGGCTGAATTTCCGTCACGCCGAGTTCGATGGCCTTCTCGATGAGCCAGTCCATCTTGTCGCCGCCTGCGATGCCTTGCGCCAACGTAATGCGATAGGGTGGCTCAGCTTCACGAGGGTCGTGCTCACCGAGTTGTGCCGTCGCGTGACGCTTTTCCAGCGTCGTCAGTACCGCTGGATATTCACCGCCCGTGCCATTGAATAGCGTGAGCGTGTCGCCTGTCTTCAGGCGCAGGACCTGGACGTGGCGAACAACGGTGTCCGGGAGGTCGAGGAGGGCGTCGGCGTGCAGCGGCGCATCGATGAAAAAGCGAGGCATTCGGGCGAGAAGGCGTGGGTGAGGAGGGTGGAATGGCAGCCGGTGTTGGCGTCGGGGATCGAAGCATACCCCAACGTGCCCCGACGCCCGGCGTTGCGACGCGCGGGAGTCGCTTCAACTGCGAGGGGCGACGGGCCGGGCGAAACCCCAACGATAACCGTCCGGGTCTTCCAACTGGCAGAAGCGATCGCCCCAGAACTGGTCGCTCGGCAGCATCAGTCCCTTGGCGCCGGCGGCGGTCGCGCGTGCGTAGAGCGCGTCGACATCTTCCGTGTAGACATAGAAGCTCTGCGGCGCTTCGACACCCGAGGTACGCGGCGTGCGCGCGGTCGTCGCGAACGCACCTTCGGGGGCGAACATCAGGATCAGTTGTCCCTGATAGAACATTTCGACGTGCATCACCGCGCCGTCGTCGTCCACCATGTCATGCACGGAAAAGCCGAAGGCCTGCTCGTAGAACGTGGCGGCCGCACGCGCATCGCGAACGGTCAGATACGGCGTGAGCCACGGCACGTGGGATGGGCGGGGATCGGACATGGTTTTGCTCCGTTGGGGCCGTCGGCGCGAAATCGATGGGTGTCCGACGGTCTTGGCAAGTTCCCAATATACAAGGAACGCGTATCCGCTTCATCCGTTGCGCGCGATGGCGTGTGGGATCACCCCCGATCGGTGCTGTAACGAGTCATGGCGCCAAGGACGGCACTCAGCTCCGGCGGGATATCGAAGAGCGCAGCGTGACGGGCGGGCGAATAGTGGCGCACGCCCTGGAGCGCTGTTGCCGATGGATTCGTCGTCAGCGCATTGAAATCGGTCACGGTAAGTGAATTACTGGCCATCGCAAGCGCCCATTGCGTACCGTAGAGCGGCACATAAGCGGTCATCGGCAAGACGCAGGCGAACACCGAATGCAGCGCGTCCAGCATGCGACGCACTTGCGCGCCTTCAAACCACGGTGCCCCCAGTTGCAGGGCGATGCCCCCGCGAGGACCAAGTAAGTCGCGGACTTTCGCGAAGAATGCGGCATCGTGCAGCGACGCCGCATCGCCGTCGGCTTCCGTGAGATCGAAGACGATGGCGTCGAAGTGTTCGCCGCTCGCCAGTGCTGCGTCGACAAGATCCCGTGCGTCGCCGATGACGAGCGTGGTGCGAGGGTCGTCGAACGCGCCGTCGGCCAGCGCGGGCATGTGTCGAAGGATGGCGTCGGGCACTTGCGCGTCGAGTTCGGCGACGACCACTTCCCGCACGCTGACATGCCGCAACGCTTCACGCGCAGAGCCGCCGTCCCCGCCGCCGAGGATCAGCACGCGTTGCGCGTTGCCGTGCGCGAGCAGCAGCGGATGCACCATGCACTCATGACAGATGTGGGCGTCGGCCAGCGACGCCATGAAGCGGCCATCGAGCCGATAGGCCCGCCCGAGTTCGCCGAAGGCAGGCAAATCCACGATCTCGATGTGCTGATGAGGTGACGTTGTGGCGTACACCGGCATCGCGGCGAACGTATAGCCCGCCCACGGCCCGAGCGGTGCCCCGTAAGACGTTGTCAGCTTGGCGGACGAGCCCGCTGGGGTGTCGGGTTGGCTGGCGGAGGTGTCGTGTTTTTCGGGCATTGGCAAGACAACTTCCTCTAATTTGTGGCGATCGCATCACTTCTTCGCATGATTCCACGTTCCCGCCGGTTGAGGAAGTTCGCCGTGAACGACCCGGGCAGGGGGCGATTCTGGTAAAATCTTGGTCTTTTCCCGCATTTGAATTTCGCGCGGCAGCTCGCGGCAACGGGGCACGCCCGCTCTTCCGGCTGGTCACCATGACGAACTCCTCTCCTGCTACGGCTGCGCTGATGGCCTCTGCTATTCGCGTCCTTTCCATGGATGCGGTCCAACAGGCCAACTCCGGTCACCCTGGCGCGCCCATGGGCATGGCCGATATCGCGGTCGCTCTGTGGGGCCGCCATCTCAAGCACAACCCCACCAATCCGCATTGGGCCGACCGCGACCGCTTCGTGCTGTCGAACGGCCACGGCTCGATGCTGATCTACTCGTTGTTGCATCTGACGGGTTACGATCTGCCGATCGAAGAGCTCAAGCACTTCCGCCAACTGCACAGCAAGACGCCGGGTCACCCGGAAGTGGGCATCACGCCGGGCGTCGAGACGACCACGGGCCCGCTGGGTCAGGGCATCACGAATGCTGTCGGTTTCGCACTCGCCGAAGCGCTGCTCGCCAAGGAATTCAACCGTCCGGGCAACGACATCGTCGATCACTATACGTATGCGTTCCTCGGCGATGGCTGCCTGATGGAAGGCATCTCGCACGAAGCCTGCTCGCTCGCGGGCACGCTGCGTCTGAACAAGCTCATCGCGCTGTACGACGACAACGGCATCTCGATCGATGGCGACGTCGAATACTGGTTTGCCGACGATACGCCGAAGCGTTTCGAAGCCTATGGCTGGAACGTGATTCGCGGTATCGACGGTCATAACGCCGATGCGGTCGACGCGGCTATCGCGCAAGCCAAGAAGTCCGATCGCCCGACGCTGATCTGCTGCAAGACGCTGATCGGCAAGGGTGCACCGAACAAGGAAGGCGGTCACGACGTGCACGGCGCGCCGCTGGGTGCCGATGAAATCGCCGCGACGCGCGCCGCGCTCGGCTGGAATCTGCCGCCGTTCGAAGTGCCGGCCGACGTCTATGCCGCATGGGACGCCAAGGCGGCCGGTCAGAAGGCCGAAGCCGCGTGGAACGAACGTTTCGCTGCCTATCGTGGCCAGTTCCCGGCGGAAGCTGCCGAGTTCGAGCGCCGCATGAAGGGCGAACTGCCCGGCGACTTTAAGGCGGCCGCTGCCGCCCTCATCGCCAAGACCAATGAAAAGGCCGAGACGGTAGCAACGCGTAAGGCGTCGCAACTCGCCATCGAAGGGCTCGCTGCGGTGCTGCCGGAATTCCTTGGCGGCTCGGCCGACCTGACCGGCTCGAACCTCACGAACTGGAAGGCCAGCAAGGCGGTACGCGCCAATGCAGACGGCGTGCAGTTCGGCAATCACATCAACTATGGTGTGCGCGAGTTCGGCATGAGCGCCATCATGAACGGCATTGCGCTGCACGGTGGTTACATCCCGTTCGGCGGCACGTTCCTGACCTTCTCCGACTACAGCCGCAATGCGCTGCGTATGGCGGCGCTCATGAAGCTGCGTTCGATCTTCGTGTTCACGCACGATTCGATCGGTCTGGGCGAAGACGGCCCGACGCACCAGTCGATCGAGCATGTCTCGAGCCTGCGCCTGATTCCGCAAATGGATCTGTGGCGTCCGTGCGATACGACGGAAACGGCGGCTGCTTGGGTGGCTGCGGTGGAGCGTCACGACGGTCCGTCGAGCCTGGTGCTGAGCCGTCAGAATTTGCCGTTCGTCTCGCGCAGCGATGCGCAGATCGCCGATATCCGTCGTGGCGGCTACGTGCTGCGCGACGTAGCCAATCCGCAGATCATCCTGATCGCGACCGGCTCGGAAATGGATCTGGCGCTCAAGGGCGCCGAAGCGCTGGCGGCCGAAGGGATTGCCGCACGTGTCGTGTCCATGCCGTCGACCAATGTGTTCGATCGTCAGGACAAGGCCTACCGCGAGAGCGTGCTGCCGCGCGGCGTGCCGCGTGTGGCCGTGGAAGCCGGCGTGACGGCTTTCTGGCATAAGTACGTCGGCCTGGAAGGCGGCGTGGTCGGCATCGATACCTTTGGCGAGTCGGCTCCGGCCGGCGTGCTGTTCAAACACTTCGGCTTCACCGTCGACCATGTGGTCGCGACGGCAAAGTCCGTGCTTGGCTGATTTCGTTAGACCTTACGGAGATACCCCCATGACCATTCGCGTCGCTATTAACGGCTACGGCCGTATCGGCCGCAACGTACTGCGTGCCCACTACGAAGGTGGCAAGAAGCACGACATCGAAATCGTTGCCATCAACGATCTCGGCAATGCACAGACGAACGCCCACCTCACGCAATACGACACGGCGCACGGCAAGTTCCCGGGCACCGTGTCCGTCGATGGCGACTTCATGATCGTCAACGGCGACAAGATCCGCGTGCTGGCCAACCGCAACCCGGCCGAACTGCCGTGGGGCGAGCTGAACGTCGACGTCGTGCTCGAGTGCACCGGCTTCTTCACCACGAAGGAAAAGGCCAGCGCTCACCTGAAGGGCGGTGCGAAGAAGGTCATCATCTCGGCCCCGGGCGGCAAGGATGTAGACGCGACGGTCGTGTTCGGCGTGAACGAAGGTGTGCTCAAGTCGACCGACACGGTCATCTCGAACGCTTCGTGCACCACGAACTGCCTGGCACCGCTGGTCAAGCCGCTGCACGACAAGATCGGTCTGGAAACGGGCCTGATGACGACCGTTCACGCCTACACGAACGACCAGGTGCTGACGGACGTCTATCACGAAGACCTGCGTCGCGCCCGTTCGGCCACGATGAGCATGATCCCGACGAAGACGGGTGCAGCTTCCGCCGTCGGCCTGGTGCTGCCGGAACTCAACGGCAAGCTCGACGGCTACGCCATTCGCGTCCCGACGATCAACGTGTCGATCGTTGACCTGTCGTTCATCGCTAAGCGCGACACGACGGTCGATGAAGTCAACGCGATCCTGAAGGAAGCCGCCGAAGGCCCGCTGAAGGCCATCGCTACGTACAACACGGCACCGCTGGTGTCGGTCGACTTCAACCACAACCCGGCGTCGTCGAACTTCGACGGCACGCTGACGAAGGTGTCGGGTCGTCTGGTGAAGGTCAGCTCGTGGTACGACAACGAGTGGGGCTTCTCGAACCGCATGCTCGACACGACCGTCGCGCTGATGGCTGCGAAGTAATCGCCGGTATCAGAAGTCAAAAAAGCCGCTGTCGGGAGACAGCGGCTTTTTTATTGGCGTGCCGGATGTGCGGAGCGTGGCATTGCCAGTCCCCGTACCTTGGCTTGCGACTCAGGTGCTGCGCTTGCGCGACAGGCCGACAATAACACCGGCGATCACGCCCAGGGCCAGGCCGCCGAGACCGAAGAACACCTTGCGAGGGAAGGCAGGTTCTTCGTCCACACGGATCGCACTGACGATGCGCGTGTTGTACGACTGATCCGGTGCGAGGAGCTGCGACACGCGATATCGGCTGTCATTGAGCGTTGCACGTTCAGCGCGGCTGCTCTGCAGCGCGCTCAGCGCCATGACGGAATCCGTATTCTTCGAATTGGCCAACGCAGTATTCAGATCTGCCTGCGCCTTGGTGTTGGCTTCAATCGCTGCGTCGATCACGCCGAGCTGCTGCTTGGGCAGGGTTCGCGCACGGTCGAGGATTGCTGCGTGCTCGGTGATGATCTGGTTAGACGCGAGCTGAAGGGCTTGTTCCGCCTGTTCGATCGATGTGCCGCGTGCCGAGATTTCGACATAGACGGTACCGGTCACCATCCGTGCCTTGAGGTTTTTCCAGACGACGGTCTTGTGCAGCGCATCTGTGTTCGCCTTCAATTGCGGATAGACTTCCCCGGCAACGCCATCGCGAAATGCGCTGAGCAGCACGCGACCGACCGTCTGCTGAACCGATTCGATGAGCGGGCCGTCCGGGCCTGCCACCGGCGAGCCGGCCGACCGGCCGACCTGAAGCGTAACTTTGCCTTCCCACTGCTTCTGAACGACAAACGTGCTGCCGATGCCAAGCACCGTGCCAATTACCGCCAGGCCAAGAATCGGCTTCAGGTTTTCGCGGATAAATCTCCAAACATCTGCGAGGGAAACATCGTTTTCTTCGCTTTGTGCCATATCAGTGGGCATCTCTTCGTGGTTCATAGGAGGGTGTGGCCGTGCTGCGAGATTGCGCGTGTGCGAAAAGCGTTCTATTCGAAAAAAATGCGGCCGCTATGCTACGACGGTGGGCGGCAGCGCTTGGTTCAAAAGATGCAAGGAAAGGGCGAAATCCGAAAATGCCCTCGAAAAGAGGGCATTTTGACAAACTTCTTTTTAATTTTTTTGACGGTGGGGGCACGGATCCTTCGTGCAACTGCCGTACATGGCCAGCGAATGCTCCTGGAGTGCGAAGCCGCGCTCCTTGGCGATCAGCTTCTGGCGGCGTTCGATCTCGGCATCGAAGAATTCCTCGACGCGTCCGCAGTCCATGCACACGAGGTGATCGTGGTGATGGCCTTCGTTGAGTTCGAAAACGGCCTTGCCGGATTCAAAGTTGCTGCGCGACAATAGCCCGGCTTGCTCGAACTGGGTCAGGACACGGTAAACCGTGGCCAGGCCGATATCGAGATTTTCTCCGAGCAGATGACGATATACGTCTTCAGCGGTCAAGTGGCGCACCTCACTGTTCTGGAAGATTTCCAGAATCTTGAGGCGCGGAAGCGTGGCTTTCAGTCCGATATTTTTCAAATCGGCGGGATTCGGCATCGCTCTACGTCCCTAGAGTACAATACAGCCCCAATAATAATGCCTTTTTGCCTTGCCCGGGCGCAAACCGGGGCAAACGGGACGGTTGTGCCGTCAACGGGGGCGATGTGGCGGCGCGCCCGGCGTGCCGGATTCAAGTTCGATCTTTTTGAAAGCGAGTCAGATTTGCGTCGTTATCTCTCCCTTCCGTTCTCCGTCTGCGCAGCCGCGGCATTCCTTGCCCTGGCTGGCTGCTCGACGTATGACAGCATGACCGACAAGGTCATCGGCGTGGTCACGCCGTATCGAATTAACATCGTTCAGGGCAACTTCGTCTCGAAGGAAGCCTATGAGCAGCTCAAGGCAGGCATGACGCGCGATCAGGTCCGCCAGTTGCTCGGTACGCCGCTGCTGGCCGACATCTTCCATGCGAATCGCTGGGATTACGTCTTCTACTTCAAGCGCGGCAACGCGTCGATCGTTCAGGAACGTCACCTGAAGGTGTACTTCGAAGGCGACACGCTGGCACGTTGGGAAGGCGGCGAAAATCTGCCGACCGAGTACCAGCTGGTGCAGGAAATCGACGGCCAGAAGGGCAAGACCGTGAAGACGGATGCGCCTGCACCGTCGACGGCGAGCGCTGCGGCTGCCGAAGCCGCCGCACCGTCGCCGGACGCCGCCGCAACGGCACCGACGGCAGCACCTGCACCGACCGATGTGGCGACCGTCTCGACGGATGCCGCCGCCAATGTTGCGGCCGCAGCCAAGCCCGCACCGACGGCGCAACCGAGCACGCCGGCATCGAGCACCAGTACGCCCAGCCCGGCCGGCACGGCCTCGGGCACGGGACTGGTCCCGTCGCCGCGCGTGACCTCCGGTGGCGGTCTCTTCTCGATGCCCCAGTAAGCGGCTGAAAGCCGGTAGAAAGACGACGAAAGACTCACCATGATGAAGATTGCGATTGCAGGGGCCTCCGGCCGTATGGGCCGGATGCTGATCGAAACCGTGCTCGCGGCAGACGACGCCGAACTGGTCGGCGCACTCGACCGTGAAGGCAGCCCGGCGCTCGGTATCGACGCTGGCGCGTTCCTCGGCCGCGACACCGGCGTGAAGATCACCGCCGATCTCGACGCTGCTCTGGCCAATGCCGAATACCTGATCGACTTTACGCGCCCGGAAGGCACGCTGATGCATCTGGCGGCCGCGCAAAAGCACGGCGTGAAGATGATCGTCGGCACGACCGGTTTCTCGGAAGAAGACAAGGCACTTCTGGCAAAGGGCGCGGAACAGGTCGCCGTCGTGTTCGCGCCGAACATGAGCGTGGGCGTGAATGCGACGTTCAAGCTGCTCGAAATCGCCGCGAAAATCCTCAATACCGGCTATGACATCGAGATCATCGAAGCCCATCATCGCCACAAGGTCGATGCCCCGTCGGGCACGGCGCTGCGCATGGGCGAAGTGGTGGCCGAAGCGCTGGGCCGCGATTTGAAGGAATGTGCGATCTATGGCCGTGAAGGCGTGACCGGCGAACGCGATCCGTCGACGATCGGTTTCGCGACGGTGCGCGGGGGCGATATCGTCGGCGATCACACAGTGCTGTTCGCCGGGATCGGCGAGCGTATCGAAATCACGCACAAGTCGTCGAGCCGCCTCTCGTACGCGCAAGGTTCGCTGCGTGCGGCGCGTTTCCTCGCACAGCACAAGACCGGTCTGTTCGACATGCAGGACGTGCTGGGCCTACGTTGATCGGCATAGGTTCCACCGGGCGGCCAGCGGTGCTGGCCTGAGTGCGCCAAGGGCGTCAGCTTGTACAGACTCAGGCACCGCAGGCCGGTCCCGGATGCCGCCATGGCGGCGCGCTCCACCGGCGGTCATACGACAGACCTGCCGGATCGGAAGCGAAAGTGACGCAAAGGTCACATCCCCTCGCCAACGTCACGCCGAATCCACTTCCGGCGGCGTTATAATCATCGTTTTCCCCGGATCTGCCCCATATTTCCTGCGTACCGCGCATCCCGATGACGCGTACCAGCCGGGCCGACACCGAGCCGAATCCTATCCGCCGACCCATCATGCAAGAAAAATACGTTCCCGCCGACGTCGAAGCCTCCGCCCAGTCTCACTGGCAGGCGATCGATGCCTACAAGACCACTGAGCGCGCGGACAAACAGAAATTCTATTGCGTCTCGATGCTGCCGTATCCGTCGGGCAAGCTGCATATGGGTCACGTGCGCAACTACACCATCAACGACGTGATGTACCGTCAGATGCGCATGCGCGGCTATAACGTGCTGATGCCGATGGGTTGGGATGCGTTCGGCATGCCGGCGGAAAACGCGGCTATGGCCAACGGCGTGCCGCCGGCCAAGTGGACGTACGACAACATCGACTACATGAAGAAGCAGATGCAGGCGATGGGTCTCGCGATCGACTGGTCGCGCGAAGTCGCCACCTGCAAGCCCGAGTATTACCGCTGGAACCAGTGGCTGTTCCTCAAGATGCTGGAGAAGGGCGTCGTCTATCTGAAGACGGGCACCGTGAACTGGGATCCGATCGATCAGACCGTGCTCGCCAACGAGCAGGTGATCGACGGCCGTGGCTGGCGTTCGGGCGCGCTCGTCGAGAAGCGCGAAATCCCGATGTATTACATGCGCATCACCGAATACGCCGACGAATTGCTCGGCGACCTGGACGACCTCGGCTGGCCCGAGCGCGTGAAGGTGATGCAACAGAACTGGATCGGCAAGAGCTTCGGCGTGAACTTCGGCTTCCCATACGAACTCGACGGCGAGCAAAAGCTGCTGCGCGTATTCACCACGCGCGCCGACACGATCATGGGCGTGACCTTCGCCGCAATCGCGGCCGAGCACCCGCTGGCGACGCGTCTGGCGGCCGATCGCCCCGACTTGCAGGCATTCATTGCCGAATGCAAGCAGGGTGGCGTGGCCGAGGCCGATATCGCCACGATGGAAAAGAAGGGCATGCCGACGGGCTTCTTCGTCACGCATCCGCTCACGGGCGACAAGGTTGAAGTCTGGATCGGCAACTACGTGCTGATGGGTTACGGCGAAGGCGCTGTGATGGGCGTCCCGGCGCATGATGAGCGCGACTTCGCGTTCGCCCGTAAGTACAACCTGCCGATCAAGCAGGTCGTCGCCGTGCAAGGCGAGACGTATTCGACCGACGCCTGGCAAGCCTGGTACGGCGAGAAGGAAGGCACGCTGATCAATAGCGGCAAGTACGACGGTCTGGCCTTCGCGGCCGCCATCGATGCCATCGCCGCCGATCTCAAGGCGAAGGACGCTGGCGACAAGCA
This sequence comes from Pandoraea commovens, assembly GCF_902459615.1. Lineage (GTDB taxonomy): Bacteria > Pseudomonadota > Gammaproteobacteria > Burkholderiales > Burkholderiaceae > Pandoraea > Pandoraea commovens. Next base: position 11,492 of record NZ_CABPSA010000012.1, on the reverse strand, counting down.
GGTGACGTTCCGCCTGCGCGACTGGGGCATCTCGCGTCAGCGCTACTGGGGCACGCCGATCCCGATCATCCATTGCGACACCTGCGGTGCTGTGCCGGTCCCGGAAAAGGATCTGCCGGTGGTGCTGCCGGAAGACCTCGTGCCGGACGGCACCGGCAACCCGCTCGCCAAGTCCGAAGCGTTCCTCAAGTGCGATTGCCCGAAGTGCGGCAAGCCCGCACGTCGCGAGACGGATACGATGGACACGTTCGTGGATTCGTCGTGGTACTTCTCGCGCTACGCCTGCCCGGACGCCGAGACCATGGTCGACGAGCGCACCAATTACTGGATGCCGATGGATCAGTACATCGGCGGTATCGAGCACGCGATTCTGCACTTGCTCTACTCGCGCTTCTGGACCAAGGTCATGCGCGATCTGGGCCTCGTGAGCTTCAAGGAACCGGCGCAGAACCTGCTCACGCAGGGCATGGTGCTCAACGAAACGTTCTACCGCGAAGACACGTCGGGCAAGAAGACGTGGTTCAACCCGCTCGACGTTCAGGTGCAGTTCGACGACAAGGGCCGCCCGGCGGGCGCCACGTCGAAGGCTGACGGCGCAGACGTGACGCTCGGCGGCATCGAGAAGATGTCGAAGTCGAAGAACAACGGTGTGGATCCGCAGTCGCTGATCGATCAGTACGGTGCCGATACGGCGCGTCTGTTCGTGATGTTCGCGGCCCCGCCGGAGCAGCAACTCGAATGGTCGGGCGCGGGCGTGGAAGGCGCGAGCCGCTTCCTGCGTCGTCTGTGGGGCTTCGGTCAGTCGCAAGCGGCGTTGCTGCGTCAGACGGATGCTGCCATCGATACGAGCAATCCGGCCGCTCAGGCGCTGCGTCTCGAGATTCACAGCGTGCTCAAGCAGGCCAACTACGACTACCAGCGCGTGCAGTACAACACGGTGGTGTCGGCAGCGATGAAGATGCTCAACGCGATCGAGAGCGACAAGGGCGCGGCGGGTGCCGGCGCGGTGCGCGAGTGCTACGGCATTCTGCTGCGCGTGCTGTACCCGGTGGTGCCGCACGTCACGCACGGTCTGTGGGTCGAACTGGGCTATGCCGCGCAATCGGGCGACCTGCTCGACGCGTCGTGGCCGGAAGTCGATGAGGCCGCACTGGTGCAGGACGAAATCGAACTCGTGCTGCAAGTGGCAGGCAAGGTGCGTGGCGCGGTGCGCGTGGCGAAGGACGCTTCGCGCGAAGCCATCGAACAAGCCGCGCTCGCACACGAAATGACCGCCAAGTTCGGCGAAGGCAAGCCGGTGAAGAAGGTGATCGTCGTGCCGGGCCGTCTGGTGAACGTGGTGGTCTGAGCGCGATCAGAGAATGCGGGGGCGGTGGTTGCCGCCCCAGTCGGTTGATGACGTTTGGTGAGAAGAGGGCACATCACGTGCAAATGACTTCCGGGCTACGAGGCGTCGGTGTGACGCGCAGGATTTTCGGCTGGATCGCGCTGCTGGGTTGCGCACTGACGTTGTCGGCGTGCGGCTTCCAGCTGCGCGGCGCGAGCGAGTACGCATTCCATCGTCTGTACATTTCGGGCGGCGGTCAGATGTCGGTCGATATTTCGCGCTACATCCGCTACGGCAGCAAGGGCACGGTTGTTGTGACCGAGCCGAAGGATGCCGATGCGCGACTGGAGATCGTGAACATCACGAACACGCGTACGGCCGTGAGTCTGGATTCGAACGGTCAGGCGCGCGAGTACGAAATGCGCAGCGCCTATACGTTCCAGCTCGTGACGCCGGACGGTCGGCCGATCATTCCGCTGACCACGATCCGCCTGGTGCGTAACCTGCCCTACAGCGATAACGAGACGACCGCACGCGACACCGAAGCGGCTTTGCTCAATCGCGACATGCAGAAGGACGCCGTCGATCAGATCATCCGCCGTATGGAAGCTGTGAAATCCATGCCGGAAGCGAAGCCGGAAGAGTAATCACCGGACCCGCAGCACTACAGACGTCCGTTAAGGAAAGCCACACCGCCGCCATGCAATTGCGCCCCGACGCGCTCGACGCGCACCTCGCCAAGACGCTCTCGCCGATCTACACGATCTACGGCGACGAGAGCCTGCTCGTGCAGGAGGCGGTGGACCGCGTGCGTGCAGCGGCGCGTGCGGGCGGCTATACCGAACGCGACGTACTCAGCGTCGAGCGCAGCTTCGATTGGGGCGCGCTCGCCAACGCAGGACAGTCGATGTCGCTGTTCGGCGACAAAAAGCTCATCGAGTTGCGCATCCCCGGCGGCAAGCCGGGCAAGGACGGCGGTGCGGCGCTCAAGGCGCACGCCGACGCGGCCAACAGCGATGTGCTGACCATCATTACGCTGCCCCGGCTCGACGCCACGGCAAGCAAATCCGATTGGTTCACGTCACTCGACCGGGCCGGTGTGACGGTCAAGGTCGATCCGGTCGATCGTGCGCGTTTGCCTGACTGGATTGCGCAGCGTCTTTCCGCTCAAGGGCAACGGGTCGAAGCCGGTGAGCCGGGACGACGTGTCCTGCAATTCATTGCCGATCGCGTCGAAGGCAATCTGCTCGCGGCGCATCAGGAAATTCAGAAGCTCGGTTTGCTGTACCCGGCGGGCGCGCTCGCGTTCGAGCAGGTGCAGGATGCCGTGCTCAATGTGGCGCGTTACGATGTTTTCAAGCTCAGCGAAGCGGTGCTCTCGGGCGATGTTGCGCGGCTGGTGCGCATGCTCGACGGGCTGCGCGGAGAAGGCGAGGCTGCGCCGCTCGTGCTGTGGGCGCTCACCGAAGAGGTGCGCACGCTCGCCAAGATCACTCGCGGCATGGCGTCGGGCAAACCGCTTGGTGTGCTGCTACGCGAATACCGGGTCTGGGGCCCGCGTGAACGGCTGATGGAGCAGGCCGTGGGGCGTGTCACGGCCCCGATGCTCGCGCAAGCCTTGCAACTAGCAGCGCGTCTGGATCGTCAGGTCAAGGGTCTGCGCGCTGAAGGTCTGCCAAGCGATCCGTGGGACGGCATGCTGCAACTCGGCCTGCTGCTCGCCGGTGAGCGACCGCCGGTGGCGCGCGCCACTCGCGCCGCGCGCCCAGCACACGCCTAAAATCGCTCAACGCGTCCGGCCACGGCGGCAATGCCGCTCACCGCGCCCGGCATCCTGACATCTCGATATCCCGAATTCTCAGAACCACGATATGGACATCAAAGCCTACATGCAATCGCTGGGCCAGCGCGCCCGCGAAGCATCGCGCGCCATGGCGCGTGCCGACACTGCCGCCAAGAACCGCGCCTTGCTCGCCATTGCCGACGCCATCGAACGCGACGGCGCGAAGTTGCAGGACGTGAACCGTCGCGACCTCGAGCGCGCGCGCGCCAATGGCCAGGACGCCGCCTTCATCGACCGTCTTACGCTGTCGGACAAGGCGTTGCGCACCATGATCGAAGGCCTGCGCCAGATTGCCGGGCTGTCCGATCCCATCGGAGAGATCAGCAACGTGCGTGTGCAACCGAGCGGCATTCAGGTCGGTCAGATGCGCGTACCGCTAGGCGTGATCGGCATCATTTACGAGTCACGTCCGAACGTCACCATCGACGCTGCGGCGCTGTGCCTCAAGTCGGGCAACGCCACCATTCTGCGCGGCGGCTCGGAAGCCATTGAAAGCAACACGGCGCTGGCGGCGCTTATCGCTCAGGCGCTCGCGTCCACGGGCCTGCCCGGCGACGCCGTGCAAGTCGTGAGCACGCCGGACCGCGCTGCGGTGGGCGAACTCATCACCATGACCGAGTATGTCGACGTGATCGTGCCGCGCGGCGGGAAGAGCCTGATCGCGCGCCTGATGCAGGACGCGCGCGTGCCGATGATCAAGCATCTCGACGGCATCTGCCACGTCTATGTCGACGGCCGCGCCGACCCGGTCAAGGCACTCGCGATCTGCGAGAACGCCAAGACGCATCGCTACGGTACGTGCAACACGATGGAGACATTGCTCGTCGATCAGCAGGCCATCGATCAACTGCCTGCCATCGCCCGCATGTTCCAGAGCAAGCAGGTCGAGCTGCGCGGTTGCGAACGTACGCTCGCCGCACTGACCGCAGCCGGTGTGAGCGGCGCGATGGCTGCGACCGAGGAAGACTGGTCGACGGAATATCTCGCGCCGGTGTTGGCGATCAAGATCGTCGACGGCATGGCACCCGCCATCGCCCACATCAACCGTTACGGCTCGCACCACACCGACGCCATCGTGACGGAGAACTACTCCGACGCCATGCAATTCCTGCGCGAGGTCGATTCGGCGAGCGTGATGATTAACGCCAGCACGCGTTTTGCCGACGGTTTCGAATTCGGTCTGGGCGCGGAGATCGGCATCTCCAACGACAAACTGCACGCACGCGGCCCGGTCGGCCTCGAAGGGCTGACGAGTCTGAAGTACGTCGTGTTCGGACACGGCGAAGTGCGTCAATGATCGCGAACGAAGGCGTAGTCGCATGAAACTGCAAGCACTCGGCCCGGCCGATTTTCTGAAGATGCCGTGGAAGAACGGTCAGGGCGTGACGACGGAACTGGCGGTGGCGCGTCGCCCCGGCGAAGACGGCTTCGACTGGCGTATCAGCACGGCGACGGTCGCCGTACCCGGACCGTTCTCGGTGTTCGCGGGCATCGACCGGTCGCTGGCGATCGTTCGCGGCGGCACGCTGACGCTCAATGTGGAAGGGCGTCCGGACGTCACGCTGACGACACGCACGGCGCCGTATGCTTTCGGCGGAGAACTCGCGGTGAGCAGCACACCGGCGCTTGAGGCGGACGGCGTGCCCATCGACGACTTCAACGTCATGACGCGACGCGACGGCTGGCAGCACACGCTGACGCAACATCGTCTCGACGGCGATGCGCTGACGTGGGCGCTGCCTGTAACGGCCGACGCGCTCGCGTTCCTCTACTGCGCGCATGGACAAGTGCATGTGACGTTCCATGACGGCCGGACGGTGAGCGTCTGCGCAGGCCATGCCCTTCGTCTCGACGAAATGAACGCCACCGAAGCTTTCGACGCGACTCACGTCTGCGAACTGCGCGCTGGCGCACCCTCGACCGATGTCTTCCTGACGACGCTCGCCCGTCGCTGAGCGTCAGCGGCCTGTGCGTCGAAGGCTCGACCGCACGGGCCCATTTCGGTGTCCCTTCCCCGTATTTCACCCATCTCGACCGCCCTCAGGTCAAACCCGATATTTTTCCGCGCAGTAAAACGGCATACTTCGACGTAATTCATATATAAATCGAAGTTCCACCCATGAAACGACGAAACGATCATCCTGCGCGAGGCAGGGCGCGATGGATCCGCTAAGCGACGTGCTGAGCGACTTGCGCGCGGACGCGGTCGTCACTGGCCGCTTCACGTTCGGTGCGCCGTGGTCGCTGCGCAAACCGGCGCTCGACGGCGCACCGTTTCGCATGGCGATGGGAGCGCCGTTCTACCTGATCGTGGCGGGCATGACACCGGTGCGTGTCGAGCCGGGCGACTGCGTGCTGTTGCCGCATGGGCACGAGCACGTGATGTGTTCGTCACCGGACGAACCGCCGATAGTCTTCGAGGAGATGATGTCGGCGCAGGGCATCGAGCCGCGTCTGGACACGCCGCTGGCGTTCCGTGCGGGCGGGGACGGTCCCGTCAGCGATCTCTACACCGGCGTGGTGATGTTCCGCGACCGGCTGCGCAACCCGCTACTGGCGTCGCTGCCGCCCCTGATCCATATTCGCGCAGGCGACCCGGCCGTGCCCGCGTTGCTGACGAACACCATCGCGGGATTTATCGAAGCGTCGATGCAGCGAGGTGCGGGATGGCGAGTTGTCGTAGCACGCCTGGCCGACGTCTTGTTCGTGCAGATCCTGCGGGCGTATCTCGAAGCCTGCGGCAGCGCCAGCACCCACTGGCTGCGCGGCATGACCGATCCGCAACTGGGGCGCGCCATCGCATCCATGCACGAAACGCCGCAGCGCTCGTGGACGGTCGAGCAACTCGCCGCCATCGCGGGCATGTCGCGCTCGAAGTTCTGTCTGCGTTTTCGCGAGCTCGTCGGCGAATCGCCGATGACCTACCTCACCACCCATCGCATGTACCTGGCGGCGGAGCATCTGTCGGGTGCAGGCGCGCGGATCTCCGATGTCGCGGAGGCGGTCGGTTACGCCTCGGAAAAGGCCTTCACACGCGCCTTTCGCCGATGCTACGGCTTGCCGCCGCGCGAGTACCTGCGCAGCTGCGAACTGGGTCATTAGGCCGCAGTAGTCGCTTCTTCCTCCCTTTAATGCGTTCCGTCGCGCGCGCCGTTTGCGCGCGTTGTGCATGACGTCTGCATGCGGCTGACGGCTGCCGGGGATCGACGTCTGTGTGAGATCGACGGTTGCACAAGGGTTTTCCCGTCTCTGGACGAACGGCATCCTTTTCGGGCCGGGCGGCCGTTGTCCGGCAATTTCCTCGTTGTGAGAATTCACTCGCCATCTGCCCGTGCTGCGAGCGTCACCGTCGCACACGGCAGTCACAACGGGAGAGTCAATGGAATTCCAACTCAACGGGCGACCTTTCGTCTTCGACGGAGAGGACGACACGCCTTTGCTGTGGGTCATCCGCGATGCCGCGGGGCTGACCGGAACGAAGTACGGATGCGGCATCGGGGCGTGCGGCGCGTGCACCGTGCACCTCGAAGGCGTGGCCACGCGCACGTGCGTGTTGCCGGTCTCCGCCGTCGCAGGCAAGCGCATTACGACCATCGAAGCGTTGTCGCCCGCGCGCTCGCATCCGATCCAGCAGGCGTGGATAGCCAAAGACGTGCCGCAGTGTGGCTACTGCCAGTCCGGCATGGTGATGGCGGCTGCCGCACTGCTCGACAAGCATCCGCATCCGACCGACGCGCAGATCGACGAGGCGATGACCAACCTCTGCCGTTGCGCGACCTATCACCGCATCCGGGAGGCGATCCATGACGCAGCAAAGCGCTGAGCGCACGGCATCCTCCGTGAACGACACGTCCCTCACGGCGCCCGCTTCGTCGTCGCGCCGCCAGTGGCTCAAGGGCATGTCGCTCGCCGCTGGCAGCCTGCTGATCCCCATTTCCGCGTCGTGGCTGACAAGCCCTGAGGTCCGCGCTGCCGAAGCAGGAGACGGCCATCTCGTCGAGATCAACGACTGGATTCGCATCGACGCCGACGGCACGACGGTGCTCGGACTCTCGCAGTGCGAAGTCGGGCAGGGCGTGTACACGGGCTTGCCGCAAGTGTTGGCGGACGAACTGGACGCCGACTGGCGACGCGTGCGCGTCGAGTTCGTGACTGCACGCGACGCGTACCGCACGGCCGCCGCGAACGAAGCGTTACAACAGTTCGTCGGCGCGTCGATGTCGGCGACGCTGTTCTACGAGCGACTGCGGATTGCCGGAGCGCAGGCGCGCGAGGCGCTCGTCGCGGTTGCGGCTCGCCGGTTCGGCGTTCGCACGACCAACTGCGTGACGCGCGACGGTCGTGTGATGCATCCGCAGTCGGGCCGTTCGCTTGGCTATGGCGAGCTGGTGGCTGAGGCGGCAAAGCAGCCCCTCAATCCGCATCCGCGTCTGAAGAACGAGGCCGCACATTCGCTGATCGGCAAAGCCGTCTCTCGTCTGGATACGCCATCGAAGGTCGACGGCTCGGCTGTCTTCGGCATCGACGTGAAGGTACCGGACATGCTCATCGGTGCCATTCTCATGGCCCCGACGTCAGGCGGCACACCGGTATCCGTGCGCAATCGCGACGAGATCAAGACACGCAAAGGCGTGCACGATGTGGTGCTGGCGAAGGACGCTGTCATCGTCGTGGCCGACGATTACTGGCGTGCGAAGAAAGCCTGCGACGCGCTCGACGTCGAATGGAAAGCCGGTCCCGCAGCCGACAGCACGACGATCCTGTCGCAGCGCCGCGAGGCACTCGTCAAAGCGAAGGGCGGTGTCGCCACGAACATCGGCGACGCCCCCGCACTGATCGCCGCAGGCGGCAAAGTGGTGACGGGCGAATACCACACGCCGTACATCGTCCACGCGACGATGGAGCCGGTGAACGCCACCGTGCACGTGCGTCGCGACAAAGGCGAGATCGAAGTGTGGGGCCCGATTCAGGGACAGGACAAAGTGCGCTGGGCGCTGGGCGGCATCTTCAAGCTGCCGCCTGAGAAGGTCACGGTCCATACGACGTTCCTTGGCGGTAGCTTCGGACGCAAGTACGTGCCTGACTTCGTGATTCATGCGGCGGTGGCGTCGGCGGCCGTGGGGCGTCCCGTCAAAGTGATCCGCTCGCGCGAGGACGATATCCGTCACGGCTTCTATAGGCCCTGCGCATCGGGACGCTTTCAGGCCGTGCTCGGTGACGATGGCCTGCCCAAAGCCATGCACCTGCGCGTGGCCGGGCAGTCGATGTACAACGTCATCAAGAAGGATCACTACGAGAAGGCGGGTTACGACGAGACCATGCTCGACGGCCTGTACGACCTGGTCTACGCCGTGCCGAATCTGCGCGTCGAAGGCATCGACGTGCCGCAGCCGAATATTCCCGTGAGCTTCATGCGCTCGGTCGGCTCGACATCGAGCGTGTTCTTTCTCGAAAGCTTCATCGACGAGATGGCGGACGCCGCAGGCGTCGAGTCGATTGAGTATCGCAAGCGTTTGCTCAAGCACGATCCGCTCGCTACACGTGTTGTCGAAGAGACGGAGAGGGCGGCCGGATGGCGGACGAAGGCGAAAGCGGGCGTGCATCGTGGCTTCGGCTATTGCACTTACACGGGACGCGGCGCAGCGTTCTCGACGTATGTCGCCGTGGCGGTGGAGCTGCGTGTCGTGGGCGATCGCTTCAAGGTCGAACGCGTGGTGTGCGGCGTCGACTGCGGTCGCGCGATCAATCCGAACCTCATCCGCGCGAACATCGAAGGTGGTATCGGGTTCGCGTTGACGAACACGTTCAAGAGTCAGATCACGTTCGCGAAGGGTGGCGTCGAACAGAGCAATTTCGGCGACTACCCGCTGCTGTATCTCACGGAGATGCCGAAAGTCGAGACGGTGATTCTGCCGAGCGATCGTCCGCCGCAAGGCTGTGGCGAAGTGTCGCTGCCGCCGATGGCACCGGCGGTCGCGCAGGCAATCCGTCGCGCGACGGGCGTGCGACCGCGTTCGATGCCGCTGCCGCAAACGGTGACCGAAGCGCGCGCGCTGAGTCGGGCGGCCACGGTTGACGATATCGGCAAGGGGCAAGGGTAATGGACGGCGTCGATGCCGAGGTGCTGGACGCCATCGCGCACTGGCAGTCGCAGGGCGACGACGTGCTGCTCGCGACCGTCGCCCGCACCTGGGGCTCGGCACCGCGGCCGGTCGGCGCGATGATGGCGCTCACCCCGCGCGGACGCGTCGCCGGATCGGTCTCGGGCGGTTGCATCGAGGACGATCTGCTCGCGAAGGTTGCGGGCGGCTTTCGCCCGGGATTGCGTCCGCATGTGCAGACGTACGGCCTCAGTGCCGACGAAGCGCACCGGTTCGGGCTGCCGTGCGGCGGCACGCTGGAACTCGTCGTCGAATGCGTCACGCCGCGCAGCGAACTCGACGCCATGCGCTCGGCCATCGCGGCCGGACGTCTCGGGGTTCGCGAACTCGATTTGCGCACCGGGCAGGCGCGCGTGCATGGCGTCGGTCAACCGGCGGCGTTCGCCTATACGCCGACCCGGCTGTCGGTTCCGTTCGGGCCACGCTGGCGAATCATCGTGATCGGCGACGGACAACTGACGCAGCATCTCGTGCACATGGCATTGCCGCTCGGCTATCAGATCGTGATCTGCGACCCACGCGATATTCATGACACCGAGCATGAGACACATGCGCACGTCACGCGCACGAAGGAGATGCCGGACGACCTCATCGTGCGCCTGCGTCCCGACGGCAATACGGCCATCGTGGCCCTCACACACGATCCCAAACTCGACGACATGGCGCTGCTCGAAGCGCTGAAGTCGGAGGCGTTCTATGTCGGTGCGATCGGCTCGCATCGCAATCAGGCGTCGCGGCGCGAACGGCTGGCGATGTTCGATCTGACCACCACGCAGATCGCACGATTGCACGGGCCCGTTGGCTTGCCGCTCGGCTCGCGCACGCCGCCCGAGATTGCGCTGGCGATTCTGGCGCAGATGACGGCGTTACGTAATGGTGTCAGGCATGGGGCCGAGGTGCATCCATGTGACAGGGCGGCGTGAGAGTGTGCCGTACTTGCAATCGGTGTTTCAAATGTAATTCGTAGTCCAATATAAATAAGGGAATGTCATGAAACGCAAGGTTTGGATGGCAATGGCACTGACGCTCGCGGCAGGCGGCGTCAAGGCGGACGGGTTGCAGATCTACGGGATTCTCGACAATAGCGTCGAATATCTCAGCAACGCCGGTGTCGGCGCGAACGGCAGCAAACAATCGGTCGTGCGCGCGAGCAACGGATCGCAGGTGCAGAATCGCTTCGGCTTCAAGGGATCGGAAGATCTCGGCGGCGGCCTCAAGGCCATCATGCAGCTGGAGTCCGGCTTCAACCTCAACAACGGTGTGTTGCAGCAGGGCGGGCGGATGTTCGGTCGTCAGGCCTACGTGGGGTTGCAGAACGAATGGGGCGCGCTGACCGTTGGCCGTCAGAAGAATCTGATTTATGACGCGTTCCTCGAACTCGACCCGCTCGGCTATTACAGCTACGCGTTGCCCGCACTCGACGCGCAGTTCGCGGGTAAGGCGGATAACTCGATCAAGTACGCGGGCAACTTCAACGGCTTCAAGGTCGCGGGGTTGTTCTCGACGGGCTACGACGCCACCATCGCCAACGGCGGACAGGTGCCGGGCGAGTGGCGCGTGGGCAAGGAATACAGCGTGTCGGTAGGGTACGCCAACGGGCCGTTGAATGTCTCACTCGTGTACGACCAGCAGCAGGGCACGGCCATCGCAACGCAGGGCAACACGACACAACGCGTGGCCGCCGGTGCGAGTTACGCGATCGGCAACTTCAAACCCTACGTCGGTTATCAGTGGTATCAGAGCAATGTGCCGGGGGTGGCCGCCCGCAACGAGTTGTACTTCGCCGGGTTGCAGTATCGTCCGGTGACGGAGGTGATTCTCTCGGGCGCGATCTTCTACAACAACATCACGTCGACGAATCAGCATCCGTATCTGCTGGCGGCGAACGCGGCATATCTGCTCTCCAAGCGCACGCAGCTGTTTGCCGAAGTCGGCTTCTCGCGTAATCAGAACGGCTCGAATCTGGGTGTGACCGGTTACGGTATGAGCATCGTGCCGGGTAGCAATCAGCTCGGCGTGGCAGTGGGGCTGTCGCACTACTTCTGATCCGACGCCTGCCGCGCAAAGAAAAAAGGGCACCGAAATGACGTGTCCCCGGAATATCCGAACAGGTCAAAACTAGAGGTAAAGTTGCTTCTCAGCGCCCCGAATGGGGCGAGGA
>NZ_CABPSA010000011.1 GCF_902459615.1 Pandoraea commovens | reverse complement strand
AGCTGGACTTGCCGGGAGTGTATTTGCTGACGCGGGCTGAGTTGGATGCGGTGCAGGGAGCGCAGAAGGCTGCGTGAGGAATGAAGTCAGAGGGACAAAAAGACGCCGGGCGATGCTCGGCGTTTTTCATGGGGCCAAAGAAAACGAAGTGAGGCGCTAAGGAAAGCGGTGAGGCGTGGGGAAGGACAGGAAACGTGTGGGCGACGGCACGGCCGTCCCGCAGCAGTTGCGGAGCACGTGCGGGGCGGGTGTGGCGTCGCGACTACGCTGGAGAAGAGCGGTGTCGACGGGACTGGTGGCTTTGAGAGAGGAAGCGGGAAGCGGGCGGTGTCGGTTGAGGCACTGGGTGCGTCGAGGGAGACGGACCGGGGCCCCTTTCTGCAGCGAGTTGGGTTTATGTCTGAGCGGCGGAAAGGGGCCCCGGTCCGTTAGGGGGAAGGTGTTAAAGGAAGCACCAAAGAATCAGACAGCAGGCACAACGGCAGTCACTTCGATTTCAACCTTAGCTTCGTCTTCAACGAGATCGGCGACTTCCACAGCGGTCATCGCGGGGAAGTGGCGTCCGATGACGGCGCGATAGTGTTCACCGATAGCGGGATAGTTGGCGACGTATTCGCGCTTGTTCTTGACGTACCAAGTCATGCGAACGATGTGTTCGGGCTTGGCGTTACCTTGCGCGAGAATCGCGACGATGTTCTCGAGGGTCTGACGCACCTGAAGTGCAAAATCATCTGTCTCGAAGCGTTGCTGCCCATTCCAGCCGATCTGACCGCCGACGAAGATGATGCGGCTGCCTGCCGTCATTTCGAAGGCCATGCCGTTGGCGTAGCCGCGCGGTTTTGCCCATTCGGGCGGTTGGAGAACTTGCAGCATCAGGACACTCCTTCAATCACAGAATCGGGTGAAGCAAAGCGGACAATCGCGTCGCGTTGGGCAGGGGGCACGGCGATCGGGGCGGGTTTGCCGCCCTTGCCTTTTGCGACCCAGACCAGCACAAGCGTGGCTTGCAGACGGGTCTCGTCGTTCGCACCGGCGAAGCGGATACGCAGCGTCATGGACGAGCGGCCGAGGCGGGTCACTTCCAGCGAGCGTTGCAGCGTGTCGCCGAGAAAGCTTGGGGCACTGAAACGGCATTCGATGTTTGCCGTGGGCACACCCATGCCATCGCGCAGGTGCATATCGCCGAACGAGAGGCCGAGGCCTTCGGCGCACCAGTCTTCGACGAGATCGTTGATCATTTCGAAGTAGCGCGGATAAAACACGATGCCTGCCGGGTCGCAGTGTTTGAAGCGCACCAGAAGCGGTTTCACGAAAGCGTGTTCCGCGACATCGGTTTTCGTAGTCATTCCGTCCTCCCCTGCCGAAGTCAGTGGGTGCCCACTGGAGCACCCTGAACCTTGTCGTTATCGTCTTGCGGTAATGCTGTATTACTGTGCCATCTGACGCAGCTTGAAGCGTTGTAGCTTGCCGGTCTCCGTGCGTGGCAGCGCGTCGACGAACTCAATTGCGCGCGGGTACTTATACGGCGCGATGTTAGCCTTCACATACTCCTGAAGCGTCTTCACCATCGCGTCGTCGCGGGGCTGCCCAGACTTGAGGACCACGTAAGCCTTCACGATCTGACCACGCGTTTCGTCGTCGGCACCGACCACCCCGCATTCGGCGACCGCCGGGTGCTGCAATAGCGCTGACTCGACTTCCGGACCCGCGATGTTATAGCCTGCCGAGACGATCATGTCGTCCGAGCGCGCCTGATAGTAGTAATTGCCTGCTTCGTCGCACATGAACGTGTCGCCCGGCAGATTCCAGCCGTTCTTCACGTAATTCGTCTGACGCGAGTCGGCGAGGTAGCGGCACCCCGTTGGCCCCTTCACGGCGAGCTTGCCCACTTGCCCCGGGGGTAGCGGTTGCATGTTCTCGTCCACGATCATCGCAATGTAGCCGGGCACCGGCTTACCGATCGCGCCCGGCACCACGTCGCCATTGGCGGCCGAAATAAAGATGTGGATCATCTCCGTGCCGCCGATGCCGTCGATCATCTCGATGCCCGACGCTTGCTTCCAAAGCTGACGCGTCGCATCCGGCAACGCCTCACCGGCGGACACCGTCTTCTTCAGGCTCGAAAGTTCGTACTTACCCACAAGCCCCGCCATCTGACGATAGAACGTCGGGGCGGTGAAACAGATCGTGGCACGGTAATCGGCGATAGCTTGCAGCAGGCTGTCCGGCGTGAGCTTCTCCAGCAATACCGTTGCTGCACCAACGCGCAACGGGAATGTCAGCAAGCCGCCCGTACCGAAAGTGAACGCTAACGGGGGAGTGCCGCAGAAGATGTCGTCAGGTCCCGGCTTCAGCACGTGACGCGGAAACAGATCGCACATCGCGAGCACATCACGATGGAAGTGCATCGTGCCCTTCGGCTGCCCCGTCGTACCGCTGGTGAAGGCGATCAGACAGACGTCGTCTACTGCCGTGTCGCAGGCGTCGAAGCTCGCTGGCTGACGGGCCATACGGGCCTCCAGTGAGTCCTCACCAACGTCGTGGAAATACACCACCTTCGATAGCACCGGACAGAAGTACTCATGCCCTGCCTGACGATTGAATTCCAGCTCTTCCTTCAGTCTGCCGTCACACAACGCCGCCGTTACCTCGGCCTTGTCGACGATCTGCTTGAGTTCCTTCGCACGCAACAGGGGCATCGTAGGCACACCGACCAGCCCGGCCTTGATCACTGCGAGCCATGCGGCCGCCATGAACAGATTGTTTGGGCCGCGCAGCAACACACGGTTGCCCGGCACCAGCGCCATATCGTTGCGCAACACATGGGCGATGCGGTCCACCATCTCGCGCAAACCGAGATACGTCGTGACCGTCGGCTGACCGTTCTCCACCGAGTAAATCGCAGGCGCGTCGCCGCGTCCCTGCGCAATCGCGCGGTCCAGCAAATCGGCAGCGCAGTTCAAGCGCGCCGGATACGCCACGTCCGGATTGTCCAGCAGAAACTCGGGCCACTGATCGGCGGGCGGCAGATTGTCGCGCGCGAAAGTGTCGAGATGTCCAGATCGTTCCATGTGCTTCTCCTTGCCCCCGGTAATCAAGCATGACGCCAGCGCTTCGCGCCCGACGTAGTCCTAGTGCTTCCAAGTGTTATTGCAAGACGCCATGCCATCCCTGTCTCCGTGGGTTGCCACTGCGCACATCCCAAGTCCTGCCGTGTTACGGTCATGGACTTGTCAAAGCATGTCCCGCGTGTCGAATGCCGAATGCCGAATGCCGAATGCGGACGATCAACCGTCCTTGAGCAGTTCGCGCGCGATGATCAGTTTCTGTACTTCCGTTGCGCCTTCGTAAATCCGCAGCGACCGGATCTCGCGATACAGACGCTCCACCACTGCGCCCGACACCACGCCTGCGCCGCCGAACATCTGCAACGCGCGATCGATCACCTGCTGCGCCGATTCCGTCGAGAACATCTTCGCCATCGCCGCTTCACGCGTCGTGCGCTGCCCCAGAACGTCGCGCTGCCACGCGGCGCGGTACGTCAGCAAGGCCGCAGCATCTACCGACGTCGCCATGTCGCCCAATGCTGCCTGCGTCAACTGGAAGTCCGCGAGCGTCTGACCGAACATCTCGCGCGACTTCGCGCGCGCCAGCCCCTCATCCAGGGCGCGACGCGCAAAGCCCAGCGCGGCAGCCGCCACCGATGCGCGGAAAATATCCAGCGTCATCATCGCGACCTTGAAGCCCTGGCCTGCGTCGCCCAGACGCTGTGACGCTGCCACACGGCAGTTCTCGAACTTCAGACGCGCCAACGGGTGCGGTGCACTCACATCGATACGCTCGGCAATCGTCAAGCCCGGCGTGTCGGCGTCCACCACGAATGCGCTGATGCCGCGTGCGCCCGGCGCTTCCCCTGTGCGAACGAACACGCAGTAAAAGTCCGCGATGCCGCCGTTGGAGATCCACGTCTTCTCGCCATTGAGCACGTAATGGTCACCGTCCGGCGTGGCCGAACAGGCCATCGCCGCCACGTCCGAACCGGCATTCGGCTCCGACAGCGCGAACGCGGCAATCGCCTCGCCCGACGCCACGCGCGGCAGATAGCGTTGCTTGAGCGCGTCGCTGCCCGCGAGCGTGATCGCACCGCTGCCGAGTCCCTGCATCGCAAAGGCGAAATCTGCGAGACCGTCGTGACGCGCCAGCGTTTCGCGCAGCACACACAGCGCGCGCGAGTCCAACTGATCCAGCGCACCGCCGTGGCTCGCGGGCACGCAGTACTTCAACCATCCGGCGCGACCCAGTTGGCGCACCAGCGAGACACACGTCGCATCCGTATCCGCGTGATGGTCGACCTTCAGTTCGCGCGTGCACCAGTCGTCGAGTTCCGTCCCGAGATGGCGATGCGCGTCGTCGAAAAACGGCCAGGCCAGAAAGTCGGCATTACGCGCGTTGTGAGGCGTGATATCGCTCATAGGTCAGTCGCCCTTGAACACCGGTTTTTGCTTCGCGACGAAGGCGTCGTAAGCGCGGCGGAAATCCTTCGTCTGCATGCAGATGGCTTGTGCTTCGGCTTCGGCCTCGATGGCTTCATCCACGCCCATATTCCATTCCTGATGCAGCAACTTCTTCGTCACACCGTGCGCGAAGGTCGGTCCGCAGGCGATTTGATCGGCCAGCGTTTGCGCGGCCGAGAGGACCGCACCGCCATCGTGCAACGCGTTGAAGAAGCCCCACTGCTGGCCCTCTTCCGCCGTCATCACGCGGCCGGTGTAAAGCAGTTCGGAGGCCCGACCCTGCCCGATCATGCGCGGCAGCAGCGTGCAGGCGCCCATGTCGGCACCGGCCAGCCCCACACGCACGAACAGGAATGCCGTCTTCGTCTGCGGCGTGCCCAGACGCATATCCGAAGCCAGCGCCACCATCGCGCCCGCACCGGCACAGATGCCGTCAATCGCGCTGATGATCGGCTGCGGGCAGGCGCGCATCGCCTTGACGAGATCGCCCGTCATGCGCGTGAAGTCCAACAGCTCCGGCATGCTCATCTGGGTGAGCGGTCCGATGATCTCGTGGACATCGCCGCCCGAGCAGAAATTGCCGCCTGCGCCCGTCACGACGACCGTCTTGATGTCCGTTGCGTAGACCAGTCCGCGAAACAGATCGCGCAGCTCGGCGTACGAGTCGAACGTCAGCGGATTCTTCTTGTCGGGACGGTTCAGCGTGATCGTGCCGATGCTCGGACGCCCTTGCGCGTCGTTCGACACCGACCACAGAAAGTGCTTGGCTTCATAGTTCGCGAAGGGGCGCTTGTGATGCGCCATCGTCAGTTTCACGTCACTCATTGGCCGATCTCCTTTGCCATCGTCGAGCGGCTCCGGGGCGGCGTTCCCCGCCCATGAAGCCCGACGATCCTGCTCGTTGAAATGACGTTGCGCGGTCAACCGACTGCGCAACGCCCTGAGTCTCTGTCACACACCCACAACACCTAGCCGACCGTCACTTCCCCGCCAGCCACTGCAATCGACTGCCCCGTCACCGCGCCCGCGCCCGGCTGACACAGCCACAGCACCGTATCGGCGACTTCCTGCGGTTGTACGAGGCGTCCCTGCGGATTGCGCTTCGACAGCTCGGCACGCGCTTCGTCTTCGCTGCGTCCCGTCTTGGCGACGATGTTCGCGACCGCGTCGCGCACGATGTCCGTTTCCGTATAGCCGGGACAGACGGCGTTCACCGTCACGCCCTTCTTCGCGACTTCCAGCGCCAGTGCACGCGTCAGACCGACCACGCCGTGCTTGGCGGCGCAATACGCGGTGACGTACGGATAACCGATGAGCCCTGCCGTGCTGGCGACATTGACGATGCGTCCCCAGCCAGCGCTCAGCATGGCGGGCAGTGCGGCTGAAATGCAGTGATACGTGCCCGTCAGGTTGACGTCGATCATCTGCTGCCAGAGCGCGGCGTCCGTCTTGCCGAAGGGCGCGCTCACGGCCTGCCCAGCGTTGTTGACGAGCACCTGTACCGGGCCGAAACGCTCTGCGGCACGGGCAAAAGCGGCCTCGACTGCGGCGGCGTCGGAAATATCCGCCGCCACCCAGCTCACCTCACCCAGCGCGGCCAACGCCTGCACACCTTGCGCAAGCTTTGCCTCGCTGCGACCGAGCAGCGTCACGCGCGCGCCCTGCGCGAGCAGCGAGCGGGCCACCGCTTCGCCGATGCCACGTGCACCGCCCGTCACGAGGGCGTGCACACCACTTAGCGTCGCCGGTGTCGTACCGATGGCGTGGGTGGAGGTTGTCGTCGACGTCATGAACTGTCCTTATTTACCGATCTGTTGAGCGTAGGCGGCAGCACGCTCCAGATTGGTCTCGTACTGACGTTTGCCCGCATAGTACTGCGACGGCCACGGCAGATCCTTGTAGCCGATCTTCGCGGCTTCGTGCAGCGTCCAGAACGGATCGGCCAGATGCGGACGGGCGAGCGCGCACAGATCGGCACGCCCCGACGCGATGATGCTGTTCACGTGATCCGCCTCGAAGATGGCACCGACGGCAATCGTCGGTACACCGGCTTCGTTACGCACGCGATCGGCGAACGGCGTCTGGAACATGCGGCCATAGACCGGCTTCTCTTCCTTGCTGACCTGACCCGACGAGCAATCGATGAGATCCGCCCCGGCGTCTTTGAAGGCGATGGCAATCGCGACCGCGTCATCCGGCGTGATCCCGCCTTCGACCCAATCGTGCGCCGAAATACGCACCGACATCGGCTTGGCCGCAGGCCACACGTCGCGCACCGCGTGGAACACTTCCAGCGGATAGCGCAGACGGTTTTCCAGCGAACCGCCGTACTCATCCTGACGCTGATTCGTCAGCGGCGAAATGAAGCTCGACAGCAGATAGCCGTGCGCGCAGTGCAGTTCGAGCCAGTCGAAACCGGCTTCGGCCGCACGACAGGCAGCTTGTACGAAGTCATCCTTGACGCGGTCCATGTCGGCGCGAGTCATTTCGCGCGGCGTCTGCGAGACGCCATCGATGTACGGCATCGGCGAGGCCGAGATCAGCGGCCAGTTGCCGTCGTTCAACGGAAGATCGATGCCGTCCCAGGCCAGACGCGTCGAGCCCTTGCGGCCCGCGTGCCCGATCTGCATGGCGATTTTGGCGTCGCTGCCCGAATGCACGAAGTCGACGATGCGCTTCCAGGCGTCGCGTTGTTCGTCGTTCCACAAACCGGGGCATCCCGGCGTGATGCGCGCGTCGGGCGACACGCAGGTCATTTCCGCGACGATCATGCCCGCACCGCCCAGCGCACGGCTACCAAGGTGGACGAGGTGGAAGTCGCCGGGCACGCCGTCGACCGCCGAGTACATCGCCATCGGCGACATCACGATGCGGTTCTTGAGCGTGAGTTCGCGTGCACGGAACGGCGTGAACATCGGCGGAATCGCGTGCTGACCGGCAGCGCGTTTCACACCCGCGTGTTCGGCGAGCCAGTCCTCATAGCCTTCCACGTAACCGGCATCTCGCACGCGCAGGTTCTCGTGCGAGATGCGCTGCGAGCGCGTGAGCAGCGAGTAAGCAAACTGTTCGGGGGCGAAGCGCGCGTAACGGTCGACGGTTTCGAACCACTCCGTCGAATTACGCGCTGCGTTCTGAATCTTGAGCACTTCGATGCTGCGGGCGGCTTCGTAGTCGTTGAGCACTTGCGGCAAGGCGTCGATGCCCTGCGCGCCGAGACCGTCGGCCAGCGCGATAGAGTCTTCAAGCGCAAGCTTGGTGCCCGAGCCGATGGAGAAGTGCGCCGTGTGTGCTGCGTCGCCCATGAGCACGACCGGCACGCGCTTACCGTCGACATCCGTCCAATGCACCCAGCGTTCGCAAATGACGCGCGGGAACTGAATCCAGATGGCGGAGCCGCGCAGGTGCTTGGCGTTGCTCATCAGCTCGTGGCCGCCGAGGTACTTCGAAAAGAGGTTTTCGCAGAACTTCACGCCCTCTTCCTGGCTCATCTGATCGATGCCGTGGGCGCGCCAGACCGATTCGGGCGTCTCCACGATAAACGTCGACGTGTCGGCGTCGAACTGATAGGCGTGCGCCTGGAACCAGCCGTGTTCGGTCTTCTCGAAGGCGAACGTGAAGGCGTCGAAACGTTGGTGCGTGCCGAGCCAGACAAAGCGGTTCTGACGCGTGTCGATGTCGGGGCGGTAGGTGTCGGCGTAGCGCGTCCGGATGCGGCTGTTCAGGCCGTCGGAGGCGATCACCAGATCGGCGTTGTAACGGCGCGCGATTTCCTGATCGTCGCTCACGTCCGTCTCGAACACGAGTTCGACGCCGAGGGCTTCACAGCGCGCTTGCAAAATGTTCAGGAGCTTCTTGCGGCCGATGCCGATAAAGCCGTGCCCGCCCGAGGTGATCGTGCGGCCTTCGAAGTGGATGTCGATGTCGTCCCAGTGGTTGAACGCGGCATTGATCTCTGCGGCGCTGACCGGATCGGCTTCCTGGAGGTTGTCCATGGTGGCGTCGGAGAACACGACGCCCCAACCGAAGGTGTCGTAAGGCCGGTTGCGCTCGACCACCACGACACGATGGGAAGGATCGCGCAGCTTCATCAACAGCCCGAAATACAGACCTGCGGGACCGCCACCGATACAGACGATATTCATCTCCAGCCTCCGGATTCACAGATCGCGTCGCGCTAGCCGAGCGGTCGACCTTTGTTAAATCATAAATAGTTTATGCCTAAAATACTAGCGAAAAAAATTTGCTACGGCAAGGTCGGCCGCGTGCCGGGATGCTAGGGGAGGGAAAGCACTTAGGCGAAGGCACTTCCCCAAGTTCCACTCAGACAATTCCGAAAGTGCTCAAGTTGGTTCAATTTCGAAATACTTGTCGCCGCCCCCCTGCCAGAATCGTCGCCGTCTTGTCACTTTTCGATCCATCCACTCTCTGGCTAGACGCCAGGGTGTAAGCCCCCCCGGCTATCGCACGTCGACCGTGCTCGCTGTTGCGCCCTTCTACGCACTCGCTATTGCGTTCGCGCCCGAAACCGCTCATGCGGTGTTCGTCGTGAGCGCGTCGCTGTGCATTGATTCGACCAAAAGTAAGGGCAGCGCAATTCGTGGCATATCCAGATTTTCCGCATCAATCGGCAGTCGTCTCACACGGCACTTGCACTCGTTTTATCACTCAAGCCTCGGCGATCGCCTGCTTCGGCGCGCTCATCGGTGGCTTGACACTTCATCCCGAAATGGCGGTGGCGCAGACCTCGCCGCAGGTCGTTCGGGCTCCCGTTCGGCAAGGGATCCAGGACGCGCAACTGGAGCGACAACGAAGAGACTCGCAGGAACGCCAACATAGAGCCGACGCACCCGACGTCCATTTGTCGGCCCCTACCGACGGCACCGAATCCCCGATCGACACCACGCAACTTCCAACGGAAGCGCCCTGTGTTCCGCTAACCGACATCACGATTACCGGCCCGGATGGCGATGCCTTACCGAGTCGGTTCGCCGCCATCTCGACTGCTCTGAGCCGGTTTGTCGGCCAGTGCGCAGGCACGAAAGGCATTGCGTTGATCGCATCGCTGGCGACCGACGCGGTGTTGGCGAACGGCTGGGTCACAACCCGCGTTTCAGTTCCGGAACAGGACTTGGCCGGTGGCCGCCTGACATTGCACCTCATCGTCGGCCGGATTTCGAGCATCCGATTTGTCGATGACGGCGTGAGAGGCAGTTGGCGATCCGCCTTGCCCCTGCGCGAAGGCGACATCCTTTCGATACACGGACTCGAACAAGGACTGGAGCAGCTAAAGCGCATGCCCAGTCAGGACGCAGACATCCGTATCGAGCCCGGCAAGGGGCTCGGGACCAGCGATGTGTTGATCGACGTGCAACGTCGACGGCCCTGGCGACTGCTGGCCTCCGTGGATAACAGTGGCACCCGCGACACAGGCCGCCTGCAGGGGCAACTGGCCATCGGCATCGACAACCCGCTAGGACTAAACGATCTTCTCGACCTTTCCGCGCAGCACGACTTGTCGACCGGCGACGATCGCTTCGGCACGAAAGGCGGCAGCGTCAGCTATTCCGTACCTTGGGGTTACAGCACGGTTTCGGTCTTTGGGAGCACTCGCACCTACTTCCAGCGTATAGCGGGTGCCAATGAAACCTTCGTGTCCAGTGGACGAAACCAGACAGCCGAACTACGGCTGGAACGCGTCGTGCATCGGGACAGCCGAAGCAAGACGACTGCGGAAGCGCGGATCGGCCGCCGGTTCGGCAAGAGCTTCATCGAAGACTTCGAGATTTCCCAGCAGTACAGGAACAACACGTATCTCCAACTCGGGATTGCCCGAAGGCAGTATCTGGGTGCGGTACAAGCGGACCTGGCATTGAGCTATCGGCAAGGCATGCCGTGGTTCGGCGCACAAGACGACCTGCGTGACCCGGTGACGCACCAGCCGACGCCACAAACGTATCGCTACCGCATGTTTCTCGCCGACATGCAGTGGTCTGCCCCAATTCGACTTGGCGGCGTCCCGTTAAGGCTTACCGGCACGCTTCACGGCCAGACCACGGCCAATGCGCTCTGGGCCGTCGACCAGATGGCAATCGGCGGTCGATACAGCGTACGGGGCTTCACGGGCGATCAAACACTCAGCGCAGCACGCGGCTTCTTTCTCCGTCACGACATCCACGTGCCTCTCGCAACGAGCACTCACGCCGTCTATGTGGGCATTGACTACGGGCGAGTGTTCGGCCCCGGTACCCGCCATCTTCAGGGCACGCAGTTGGCCGGCGTTGCAATTGGACTCAGCGGCCAGATCGGCGCATACGGCGGCCCCTGGGGCAACGCCAATTACGACATTTTCGTCGCGAAGCCCCTTCTCTATCCGTGCGGATTTCCCGTGAACACGGCCGTCGCAGGTCTCTCCCTCGCCGTTCGCTACTGAGCTCAGCCCATGAATACACATTGCTATCGACTGATATTCAGTCACGTTCAACATCAATGGGTCGCTGTCGGCGAAAACGTCAGGCGCGGCAGGACACCCGGGAGCGATCGGAGCGCTAAGCGCCGCACGGCAATTCACCGGCAATCGCGTCGCTCGCCGTCAGGCGTCGCGCATGTGCTGCGGATGTCGTTAATCCCTGCACTGCTAGCCATGGCGCTTCCGGTGACGACATACGCTCAAATCGTCGCGGCCCCGGGCCCGCATGCACCGGGCGTCAGCACGACGCCTAACGGCCTGCCGCTGGTGAATATCACATCGCCCACCGCAGCTGGCGTCTCTCAAAATCAATACCACCAGTTCGATGTCCCCACGCAAGGCGCCATTCTCAACAACTCGCGCACCATCGTGCAGACGCAAACCGGAGGGCTCGTTCCGGGCAACCCCAATCTCGCGGGCGATCCTGCGCGAATTATCGTCAACCAGGTCACGAGCACGTTGCCATCGAACGTTGCCGGCTATCTGGAGGTCGCAGGCCAACGGGCGGAAGTCATCATTAGCAACCCCAATGGCCTGACCTGCAACGGCTGCGGCTTCATCAACGTACCGCGTGGCGTCCTGACAACCGGGTTGCCTGTATTCGGCGGCAGTGGGTCGCTTGAGGCCTTTCGCGTCACCGGCGGTCTTCTGACGATCAACGGGAACGGTTTGAATGGCAGCAACCTTGAGAACACCGCTTTGCTTGCGCGTGCAGTGGAGATCAATGCCGCCGTTCACGCACAGCGACTGGACGTGATCACCGGCCTGAACGACGTCGACGCGGCAACGTTCGAAGTTCGTCACTCGACACAAGCCGAAGGAGGACGGCCGACGTTCGCCCTGGACGTTTCGCGCCTTGGTGGCATGTACGCGGGAAAAATCCGACTGATAGGGACGGAGGCCGGTGTCGGCGTCAATATGGACGGACACGTGGCCGCCAGTCGTGGCGCCGTAGTGCTCAACAATGCGGGGCAAGTTCAGATTGCCGGTAAGTTGCACGCGAGCGAGGACATTCACGCTCGGGCAGATGGAAGTCTCTCCGTTAGCGGAGAGATGATCTCCGACGGAGCACTCAATCTGGCGTCGGCACGCGAGCTCATCAGCGCTGGCACCTTGCGCAGTCGTCACGACATGGCACTGAGTGTTGGCGGCACATGGCGACATACGGGAATCGCCTCGACCGGGCGACACTTCAGCGCACGAGCCGGTGCCGTCGCCTCGTCCGGCATGATCGCCTCAGGAACCAATCCCGATGGGTCAAGCGGCAGTCCGGGAGACGTATCGGTCTCTGCCTCAGGCTCACTGCGATCGAGCGGGACGCTCTCATCGACGGGAAATCTCGAACTATCGGGCGACGCAATCGACCTGTCAGACGCGACGCTGACGGCTCTGTATGGCATGCGAGTCCATGCTCGCATCGGTGACATTTCGATGGTACGGGCCACGACGAGCGTGGGTGACGCGCTTCACATGACGGCGGCAAGAACGATCGACCACGACTCGGCGACACTCAAGACGGCCGCTCTGTTCATGGAGGCCATTGCGTTGAGCAACCGCCGGGGCACTCTCTCTCAATGGGGCAAGTCTCCTGTCCAGATCAAGCTCTCGGGGTTGCTGAACAATCACGATGGTCGAATACAAATCAATGGCCCCGATCTCTCGCTGACGGCGGCACACGTCGACAACACCTCGGGGAAAATCGAACATGCCGGTACCGGCGAACTTCACGTGCGCGCTGCATCCATTGATAACGGGCAAGGCACCATTGCCACGAACGGTGACCTGTCTGCGGTAGCGGACGCATGGCGGAACACGGGCGGCGCAATATCCGCCAAACGTTCGTTGTCTGCGTCGATTCGAGAGGAATTTCGTAACGATGCAGGTCTGATCCAGTCCGGGTCGAAGTTCTCTCTGAGCGCCGACATCGTCGAGAATCGTGGCGGCCGAATGCTCGCCCTTGGCGACGACCTTCATCTTCGTGTACGCGATCGAATTCATAACGCCGCGCTCGACGACACAAAGGGAGAGATTGCGGGGAACGCGAATGTCTTCATTACGACTGCCGACCTCTCCAATTCCGACGCACTCGCGGCGCAGAACTCACTCATCATCGACGTTGCGCGTAGCCTTCTGAACCTTGGTGGCACCATCACTGCACAACACGACGTCACCCTTTCAGTCCGGAACGCGCTCGACAATAGCGACGGATCGATATTGGCTGGCGATAAGTTGGCCTTGCGCGCCGATCAGGTCATCAACGCCCGTGGACAACTGGAAGCACGCTCGCTGTTCGTCGATGCCCGGCATCTCGACAACCGGTCCGGCGCCGTTCGCCAAACAGCGAACCGCCCACATGACGCCTCATCGCTACACGTTGGACAATCGCTCGACAATCGTGGGGGCACGATTCACTTCGGGGCGCACAACGCCAATATCGACGCAGCGGAGCTCGACACCAGCGATGGCGACATTGCGCATGCCGGTTCCGGAACGATCACCATCACAGGAGCATCGATAGCCAATCGCGGCGGACGTATTCGAACCAACGGCGACTTACAGCTGGATAGCGGCGAGATTGCAAACGGCCGGGGGCATCTCAGCGCACTTGGAAGCATGACAGTGGACACCGCTCACGGGCTGGATAACACCTCCGGTCTGATCGCGGGGAAACGTCTCTCGCTCAACGTCGGCGGGGCGCTCAACAATCACACCGGCCTCATCGAGGCCAACGACGCCCTTTCACTTGACGCACAAGCATTCGACAACACTGCAGGCAGACTCCAGAACGCGGGGCAGGAACTGACGAAAATCACCGTTCGCAACGCGTTGAAAAATACCGATGGTGGGCAAATCGCCACAAACGCAGACATTGAACTTGGCGTTGGCACGTTCGATAACCGCGGCGGCCAACTGAGCGGAAACACGCTCGTACTGAGAGCGTCATCCGACGTCATCAACGATGACGGACACCTGATCGCGCTTAAGGGACTGAGCGCAATGGCCGGTGGTGGATTTTTCAACCGTTCGGGCCTGGTGAACGTCCACGACATATTGATGCTCGCCGTCGAAGGCGACATCGACAACGGCTCGGGGCGTTTTGAGATCGGAGCGCCCAACGGCCGCATGCAGATGTCGGGACGACGTCTGGACAACGAAAACGGTAGCCTTCTGAATGCCGGCAATGGTGCTATCGACATCGTGCTTCGCGAGCGGCTACGAAACGTCGCATCCTCCCGAAGCACAGCGAATCGGGGGGGCAATATCGCCGGTAACGGCGCAGTCAGCGTACATGCAGGCGGCGTCGACAATGTCGATGGGGCTCGCATCGAAGCCGGGACCGCGTTGATCATTGCGTCGACCAAGGACATCAACAATCGACGGGGACGGTTAAACGCCAACGAGGAGATAACGGCGTCTGCGGAGGGTGACTTCGGGAACGTCTCCGGGGAGGTCCATTCCGGCACCGCGCTCAAATTGAAGACGCGTGGTGCGCTGGACAATACGGACGGAAGCCTCGAGATCGGCCCCGCCGCAGCCAATGACTCGACGACTGCGAACAGCGTCGTTTCGATTACCGCAGCCAGCATCGACAACATCAATGGCCGAATTGTGAATGGCGGGCAAGGAGATCTGACCCTCGTGTCCGACTCACTTACCAACGCCAGGACAAGCGACGCCCCCCGATCTCATCCCACAGGACTGATCGGCGGCAACGGACGTCTTTCCATCACGACCTATGCCCTGACAAACGGGCCGTCCGCACAAATCACATCCGGCACAGGCCTGGCGTTAGCGATCAAAGATACGTTGATCAACGATGGCACGATCTTTTCCAATGAAGACCTCATCCTGTCCCGGCAAAACGGCGAGCAAACGGGAAGTTTCAACAACAGCGGTGTAGTGCAAGCAAGACGTGACGCGTCTCTCGCGGTCGAGCGGCTGGACCATAAAAGCGGCGAGATTTCCGTGAATCGGACGCTGGGCCTGCGGACGAATCAGTTGTCAGGCACCGCCAGATTTCGGGCGGGCGGCGACATGAACATCGCACTGCCTGGCGACTTCGTCTACGGCCCGAACCATATCTGGCAAGTTGGCGGAAATCTGACCCTCGGCGTAGGAGGCACGCTAGGGATCCATGGCTTGCTGGAAGCCAACAAGGTACTGACGGTCACGGCGATGCGGGTATTGAATTCGCAGGGCGGTCGCCTCCGGGCCAGTTCGGTCCTTGTCGACGCTTCCGGCGATTTCATCAACGAAACACGTGTCGACGGCGACGACATCCGACTGCGTAGCACCGCGTTGCGCAATACGGGATCTATCCTCGGCCATCGTATTCGGTTCGACGGCGCACGTCTTGAAAACACGGGTGAACCGGCGGTGATCGCTGCGACGCAGCAGTTGGACATCTTCGCGAGCGGTGAAGTGGTCAACCAAACCGGCGCCACGCTGTTCAGCCTTGGGCAGATACGCATCGCGGCCGGTGACTCCCTCGATGCCGAGGGCCTCCTCACCGAGCAAACCGCCCGGCTCGTGAACCGCTCCGCAACTATCGAAGCCGGTGGCGACATCGATATCGCCACGCGCGATTTCATCAATGATCGTAGTTACATCAACGTCACCGAAGGCGAACACGAGAGCGCGACGCAGACCGTTCGCGACGTCTGGATTGCGGGATACATCGCCCTACCCGACCCGAATAGCCGCGAGAGGTGTGCCGCACATACCGGCAGCGCGTGCGAAGAATTGCCCACCGTTCATACGAGCCACAGCCTGAGCGTAGACGGTGAGCCTCCATTGATCGGAACACCGCACATCGAAATCGATATCAACGGACGCACGATCAAGACGACGAAGCTCATCCCGAATCCGCGGAATCAAAGCTTCACCCAATGGCGTTGGGGTCGCGAGGCGCGCGCGGCGCATTCGGCAGAAAAAATTCGGGCGGTCGGCGCGCCGATAAGTGTCACCATTCCAAAGCGTGGGCTGACTGCACTCGATACCGCAGGGAAAACGTTCTCCCTTGAAAAGCCAATCATCGAGGTATCGCTTCAACGCGGATCGTTCTCCGAATACGACACCCGAAACATCACCCGCAGCGCGGTCCAGCATTTCGAGTCGATAACGGATGACGGCCACGGAAACTGGATTATCCAATTCTGGCCAGACTACGACCCTGCCAAACATATCTTGCCGACGGTCGTCGACCAGTCGGACCAGGCGATCTCGGGCGCTCCGGACGAGGGGGTGCGAATCTTCCGGCGAGGGCACGGCATACGCGATGGCCGCGATACCAATGAGTATCGCCGCAGTCTCACCGTCCATAGCCGAACCGACGTATTGGGTGATGTGGCTGCCCCGGGCGTTATCACATCGCAAGGTACGATCCGACTGAACGTCGATAACGGTACCGCACTGAATCACGCGTCGACGATAAGCGCGGGCGGGGACCTGAAGGTCCGCGGAAACGACGGGCACATTACGAGTCGCAGTGTCGGATTGAAGCGCGTCGAACGGATCGAGCAGGTGTCAGACCTTTACTGGCACGAAAAGAGCGGGAACAGCGACTCATGGCGCACCTCGGTCAGTCTTCCTGGCTCCGAGCGGACGACCGTCGTCGGCGGGCTTTCGAGTCTCATATCGTCGAATCAGGCAACCCGAATTCGTGGTCGCGACATCACGATCGAGACAGCCGCCATTGACGGGACGGTCATTGGAAGCCGAAGCACCGACAGCGGCGTGAACGCGTCATCCAGAGTCTCCGTGAATTCCAATGTTGAGTCCGTCTCCGCCTCAACTCGGGCGTCTGTTGATACGCTGAACGAGACTGTGACGCGCCCCGAGGCCGTGGGTGCGATTCAGACGCTCGACGCCATTTCCGGCGGTATTCCGGGGATCACTCTGCCAAAAAGTGCGCTCTTTCAGGTGATCTCTGCGCCCGACCATCCCTACCTGATAGAAACCGATCCGCGATTTACCGAGCGCGGCACGCTAGTTTCCAGCAACTACATGCTCGATCTGCTCGGCATTGACCCGTCGGCTGTGGAGCGGCGCATCGGGGATGGCTTCTACGAGGCAAAGCTGGTCCGGGAGCAAATTCTCAAGCTGACCGGGCAAGCTGTCGGAGGGAAAGACGATGCGGTAATTCGGAATCTGTTGGCGCAAGGTGCTCGGGCTGGACGCGATCTGGAGCTTCGTATTGGCATTCGATTGACCGCCGAACAAATGAAGGCGCTCACGGACGACATCGTCTGGCTTGTGCGGCAGACCGTCACGCTGCCGGACGGGACAACACAAGAGGTCCTTGTTCCTACGGTTTATCTCGCCCATGGAAAGCGCGTCACCATGCAGCCCGGGGGCGCATTGGTCTCAGGTAACGACGTCCTCATTGAGGCAACAAATCTAATCAACAACGCGGGTCAGATAGCCGGGCGCACCAGCACCCGATTAACGGCCGACGACGTTCGGAATCTCGGCACAATCGGCGGCGCGGGGAACAAAGGAAAGGTGGAGGTCGTCGCGGCGCGAGACATGACCAATATTGGCGGCGATATTTCGGGACGGGACGTGGATGTCAGCGCTGGACGTGACGTCGTCTTCGAGAACGCCTTCAACACCTTCGAGTGGCGCAAAGGGTCTCAAGGCGGTGCGACGACGTCCATCGAATCTCTGGGCAACGTGTCCGCGACCCGATCCGTATCCGTTACCGCAGGTCGAGACCTGACCGTCGTCGGGGCGGCCATCGATGCGGGCGAGGATCTGAAGCTGACAGCCGGACGCGACATCTCATTGGGCGCGAGCGCGTTGCAACGAGACTTCGGCGGTGGCACGCAAGACAACCACAATCAGACGCAGATCAAAGAGCACGTGGCATCGCAGATTACTGCCGGTGAACATGCGACGCTGATCGCAGGGCGCGACTTGACAGCATCGGGTGCACACGTTGGTGTGGATGGAAATATCGCCATCGTCACGGGCAGAGACGTCAAGGTCGATGCCGTCTTGGACAGCATTCAGGACGCCGGGCGCGTTCGCAGCAGTTCGTACTCCACCGAGGTAGATAGTTACGAAGAAACCGCCCGAGGAACGCAATTGTCGGCTGGCAAGGGAATCGGCATAGCCGCCGGGCAAGCCGCAGCGTTGAGTCGACTGCTGGAGCAACGAGGCGTGAGCGCCTACGTGTCGACGGACAAATCCGGCACGGGTGACGTCACCATACTCGGCGCCTACCTCAGCGCCGGTGGCGACGCGCCTGATCGGCCCACGACGAAACCGGCTCCGGGCCGCGCAGGCAAATCCGATATTCAAATCACGGCGACTGGGGACATCACCGTCGGGGGCGTTGCCACGCAATACGACGACGTCCGCTGGACACAACGAACGAGCAACGGTCTTCTGTCATCGACGACGGAGACCACGCATCGGGAGCGTCACGGAACACGCACGACGGGGAGTACGTTGTCCGGGGATGCCGTTTCCTTGATGTCGGGGCGGGATATCGCCATTGCGGGTAGTCACGTCATCGCTGACAACGATGTCGTATTGGGCGCCCGACGGAATATCGACATCTCGTCCACGGAAGACCGCGGGACTTCACTGTCCTCCTCCGAAAAAACGACCACCGGTGTTTTCGGAGGTGGCACGAGTTTCACTATTGGCAGCCGAACAGAGAAAGACAGACAGCAACGGGAGCAGGTGAATCGAACGGGAAGCCTCGTTGGGGCGGTCAATGGCGACGTCATGGTTCGTGCAGGCAACGATTTCCGGCAGGAAGGCAGCACGGTTCTCGCGCGCGACGGAAGCATCGAAATCGCCGCCACGCGCGTTGCCATCGTCGAAAGCCAGGATTCGGAGAAGTCCGTTCATGAGCGGGAAGTCAAGCAATCTGGGCTGACGGTCGCCGTATCGAGCCCCCTCCTGAGCGCCGCTGAGACGCTCGGCCAGATGGGCAAGGCCGTTGGCAAGGTGAACGATTCCCGCATGAAGGCTCTCGGTGTCGCCGCCGGGGGGCTTGCGATCAAGAACGCCGCAGACAGCGTCAAGAATCTACAGGACGCGGCCAACGTCAATATCTCCGTCACCGTCGGAGGATCGAAGCAACAGAGTCGCGAAACGAATGACGGCACGACGTCAACCGGCTCGACGGTGCGAGCGGGACGCAACATTACTATCAGCGCCACAGGCGACGGCGATCAATCGTCGATGCAGATTCGGGGGAGCGCGATTGAGGCGGGAGACAACGTGACGCTCGCTTCGGACGGCGCGCTCGACATCCTCGCGTCGACCGATACGGCCGAGCACCATCGAACTTCCAGCGGGGTATCTGGCGGCATAGGACTGGGCATTGCCCTGGGGACAAAAGGCTCGACCATTGGTGTCACGGCCAACGCAAGCCTGTCGCGCGGCAAAGCCGACGGCTCGGATGTGACGCATCGATCGAGTCACGTCAAGGCGGGCAACGTGGCCGAAATCTCATCGGGAGGCGATACCAATATCCGCGGCGGGACGGTGAGCGGCGAGCGAGTCATCGCGAGGGTCGATGGCGATCTGAACATCGAGAGCCTTCAGGACACCAGCCGTTATCAGTCAAAAGACCAGTCGATCAGCGGGAGCGGAACGGTGGGTTTCGGCGGGGCGTCCGGCAGCATCAACGTCAGCCATCAGCAAATCAACAGTGACTTCGCCAGCGTCGTAGACCAGGCGGGAATTAAGGCGGGAGATGCGGGTTTCGACGTGACGGTCAAGGGCAACACCGACCTGACGGGAGCGGTCATTGCATCCACGGAAAAAGCGGTCGACGCGAATAGGAACCGTCTGAAAACTGGGTCGTTGACGACGCGTGACATCGAGAACCACGCAGAGTACGACGCCTTCGGTATCAGCTTGGGCGGTGGCATCAGTACGGGCGGTGGCGACAACGCAAAAGTCGGGACCGACCAGAAGGGAGATGCTCAGACCGGTGCTAACGCGACGCCGGGCACCGAACTACCGAAAACTGGTCCTGTCAGCGTCGCTCCACCGATAGTTGTAGCGGCTGGCGACAGCGCCTCCAGCGTCACCCGAAGCGGTGTAAGCGGGGCTGTGATCGAGATTACTGACGAGGCAAGGCAACTCGACCTGACGGGTAAGACGGCGGAGGAAGCGATAGCGGACGTCAATCGTGACGTGTCGTCGGATCGGGACGGGAGCAACGCTCTCGCCAACAAGTTCGACAAGGAGCAGATCGAAGCCGGCTTCGAGATCGTGAGGGCGCTGCAGCGCGAAGTCGGGACGTTTGTGACCAACCGAGCGAAGGAATTCGAGGCGCTGAAAGAGGCACGTAAGAAGGAGACGGATCCGGTGAAGATCGCGGCGTTGGACGGACAGATTCAAGACGCGGCGAAGTGGGCACCGGGCGGACGCTACCGTCAGATAGTCACGGTGATGGCGGCGGCGGCAGGTGGAAACGTCACGGCAGGGACTGGCGAATTCCTGCAGCGGGCGGCCGTCGGCTATTTGCAGACGTTAGCGGTGGAAAAAGTGAAACAGATCGCCGACAGCCTCGAAAGCGAATCGGCTCGCACTGCCCTGCACGGCATCGTCGGCTGCGCCGGTGGAGCGGCGTCGGGAGGCAACTGCGGCGCGGGTGCAATGGGCGGCGCGGCAAGCGTCGTGCTTGGCAACTTGCTCAATCAGATAGCCGACACGCGCAATGACGAATTGCCGCAGCAGGACAAGGAGGCCCGGATGAATCTCATTGAAAGCGTTGTGGCAGGCATCACCGCCGGGACGGGCAATGACGCCACGACAGCGAGCATCGCG
This sequence comes from Pandoraea commovens, assembly GCF_902459615.1. GTDB lineage: Bacteria > Pseudomonadota > Gammaproteobacteria > Burkholderiales > Burkholderiaceae > Pandoraea > Pandoraea commovens. The sequence goes on along the minus strand of NZ_CABPSA010000011.1, from coordinate 123,673 downwards.
TCTCGGTTGGAGTTGGAGAACAACCAATTCACGCTCCCCTTGGGCACGGCAAAGTCGGGATCGGCCGGAGCCACACTTGCCGAACAGATGATGCAGAACGGGGCCTCCGTAGAAGAAATTCTTTCGGAACAAAAGAGACAACTTGAATGGGAAGGAAACGTTTTGCCTCAGCCGGGAACCGCACTCGTGGAACACGCGGTAACTGTAGCAGCGATAAGCCCGGTGGCCGTCGTGGGAGCAGTGGCGACCGCCTCTGCGGCGGCCGGAGGTGCCGTAATAACTGGAACAGCCAATGCTGTCGCCCAGCAATTGGCTAAAGGTGAGGTGGAAATAAAGGATGCGGCCATCGCGGCAGGGATAGGAGCAATATCACAAGGACGGGGCATTTTCACCACCGCCTCCGTTTCCGCTGCTGGAGCGGCTCTTGGAGCATCAATCAAAGGGGACGATCCGATCAATGCCGCTATTCCTGCGGGAATTGGCGGCGCGGCCGGAGCTAGTTTCGGCAACTTCCTCGTAAAGAATCTTGCATGGCTAATTGGAAATAAGATTTTCGTTGAAATATTCGGCGCAGTCGGCGGCTCAGCAGCATCAGAATTTACAACCAATACAGTTGATAAAAAAATAAAAGGCATAGAAACATCAAAATGAATGAAAAAAAACTATACCGACCAACCGCAAAGATACTTATCTACTTGATCATCATAAGCTCATTTATTTTCACAACCATATTAATCATAGCAAACATATTTATTCTAATAATTTTTATAATAAAAACAGGAAAAAATGTCATTGATATCGATGACGTGATTTTATCTATAAAAATCGGCACCTCCTGTGGATTCATCGTTGGATCAGGCATTTGGATATCAGCAAAAATCAGCGAGATGACCGAAAAAAAATAATCTTCCCCGAAGGGTGATGATGCGCGCGTTGGAAGGACGGATTCAACACGCCGAGAAGTGGGCGGCGGGTGGAAACGTCGCGGCAGGGACTGGCGAATTCCTGCAACGGGCGGCCGTCGGCTATTTGCAGACGTTAGCGGTGGAACAGGTGAAACAGATCGCCGACAGCCTCGGGAGCGAATCGGCTCGCACTGCCCTGCACGGCATCGTCGGCTGCGCCGGTGGAGCGGCGTCGGGAGGCAACTGCGGCGCGGGTGCGATGGGCGGTGCGGCAAGCGTGGTGCTTGGCAACTTGCTCAATCAGATAGCCGACACACGCAATGACGAATTACCGCAGCAGGACAAGGAGGCCCGGATGAATCTCATTGAAAGCGTTGTGGCAGGCATCACCGCCGGGACGGGTAGTGACACCACGACAGCGAGCATCGCGTCTCGGTTGGAGTTGGAGAACAACCAATTCACTCTTCCGCAAGGCGTAGTGAAAGCGGGTGCTGCTGCGGCCTCGTTAGGCGAATTCATGAGTCAGAACGGCGCATCTGCCGAGGAGATTCAGAAGGCACAAACCGATCTGCTCGAATGGGTCGGTACCGACGTACCGCAGCCAGCAACGCTGCTTCTAAAGAATTGGGCAATTTTGATGGGCAGCGCACCAGCACTCGCGCCGGGCGCTGCTACTGCAACCGGCATGGCCGTAGGCGGCACGATCGGTGGAACCGCAAACCTACTTGTTCAGAAAGCGCTCAACGGTGAGCAAGAGATGAGTAAGGTCGATGTGCTCATTGCGATTGCGACGGGGGCTGCGACTCAGGGGCGGAGCATCATTACGACGATCTCTATTAGCGGTAGCGGCGCCGCCCTTGCAGCAGAAATTAAGGGGGAGAGCCTGCCCAACGCGACCGCCGGAGCTGCATTGGGTGCTACAGCTGGTGCACAGTCGGGAAAGGCTGTATCTCAGTTTGTAAAGGGGCTTGTAACGAAGGACTTGTCAAACACGACTGCTGCAATTGTGGGGGCTATCGTTTCCGAAGTCGTCTCCGCGAAATCAAACGACATCATGTCTTCGGAGAAGGATGATGAAAAAATTTATGATTGAATTATCAATAATAATCAAACTAATTACCTATCAATCATTGACCATCTCAATCATAACCGCAATTATTAAATTCTCAGTGGCCGCCTATTTTTTCCACAAAACAGGAATTCTACATTTTAATGAGCGCGACATGTTTTCTTCAATTAAGGTCGGACTCTCCGCTGGACTGCCACTAGGTTTTGGTTTGTGGATTTTGAATGAGATTGAAAAATCAAGAAACGATGAATAACAAATACACGACCAAAATCACAGCAACCGAAGTTTTGAGTTAAGGACGGAAAATTTTTTCAATGACATCTATAAACACTAGTTTTTCGCTGTGCCGGTCATCATTGGGAATAGAGAATTTTCGGAGCATTGACCGGCGCAATCGCTGGTAGCGCTGCTGCAGGCTATCCGCAAACACTTGCGGTAGAACAGGTCAAACAGATTGCCGACACCCTGGAAAACGAATCGGCTCGCACCACCTTGCACGGCATTGTCGGATGCGCCTGAGCCGCTGCAGTGGGTGGCAACTGTGGTGCCGGTGCAGTCGATGGCACGGCTAGCGTAGTGCTGGATAACTTGGTCAATCAGATGGCCAATACGAGCAACGATGGATTGCCGCAACAGAAGAATGAGGCCCGGTTGAATCTAATTGAAGGCGTTGTGGCGGGTATCACTGCAGGCGTGGGCAAAGACGCGACTGCGGCGAGAATCCCCTCGCGCCTGGAACTGGAGAACAACCAGTTTGAGCTTCCGCACGTCATAGTGAAAGCGGGTGCGGCGCGGCCTCGTTAGGTGAATTCATGAGCTAGAACGGCGTATCTGCCGAGAAAATCCAAAACGCACAAACCGATCTGCTCGAATGGGTCGGCACTGACGTACCGCAACCAGCAACGCTGCTTCTAAAGAATTGAGCAATTTTGATGGGCAGTGCACCAGCACTCGCGCCGGGTGCGGCCACCGCAACCGGCATGGCCGTGGGCGGCACGATCGGTGGAACCGCAAACCTACTCGTTCAGAAAGCGCTCAACGGTGAGCAAGAGATGAGTAAGGTCGATGTGCTTATTGCCATTGTGAACGGGGCCGCGACTCAGGGACGGAGCATCCTCACTTCAACCTCCATAAATGTAAGTGGCGCGGCTGCGGGAGCAATGATTAAAGGAGAGAACATCTCGGGGGCCACTGCTGGCGCATTGATCGGCACGATTTCTGGGGCTAAGGCAGGGCAAGGAATCACCGGAGCAGCAAAAAGTATCGCATCGCAAGAGGTATCAGACTTTCTCGGCGCCGTGGTTGGATCAGTCACCTCTGAAGCAACGTCCGCAAAAACGCAGGATCAATTTAAAATTCTTTAATTATTAAATGACAAATAACATTATCTTAAGATTTATATTTTACGCAGCATCGATATTAACCACTATATTTTTGACAGTAATCTTCTCAAGATTTTCGGTATCAGCCTACTTTTTCTTAACTCATGGAATATTCATTTTCGGCGCCGAAGACATTATTTATTCAACAAAAGCAGCGGCAGCCGCCAGCATCCCACTATCGATCGGGATACTCATAATGGAAAAAATCAAAACCAGTAACCAACCCAAATCCCCAAAGTAAGCGATTGATAGCATGCCCCCCCCAACGTAGTGACCGTCAGAAATCCGCGCAAAGTGTGTTTAGTCAAGGGGAACGGACGCTCACCTCTTGATCGTTCGGGCGCGCCGGAGCCGCAACAACTGCGGTGCCCGTGCCATCGGCGGTGCCGCAAGTGTAGCGCTCGGTAACTTGCTCAACCGAATGGCCACGCTCGCACGCCCGAAATCCGTCCGTGTCGCCTGAATTCGGCTCCACTGAGGGGCTCATGTTTCCGCAACAACGCCACGTGGAATCGCCTCGGTAGATTGGCCATGTATTTTTCGGGCTTAGTGTTTTCTCGGGAACGCTTACCTGGCTATTTTTGAAGAAACCTCTAACCGCGCAAAAACCAAACATGAAAAATAATTTCCTTATTAAAAAATCTTCTATTTACGTAGCATTTGGACTGGCGTTTGGAATTTCAATATTCCAAACTTTTTTTACCAACATTTTCTACAATCCCGACGGCTTCAGCATCGCGGGACTAGCCATGTCTGCAATTGCGGGAATTCTTTCCGTCAAAATCTCTGCAACTGTGGGACGAAGATTAAGTGCGCTTGATGATGAACCCGAATTCTGGAATTTCGAATTTAGACGATGGATATTCCCCTTCATCGTCGTAGCACTGGTAGTTCCGGCCATTGGCCATATCATAGGAATCGTCCTCCAAGGAAGCCCCTTATTAATTGTTGCGCTCACCATGTGCAACTTCCTTCTGAACCCATTAGCGTATTGCATACTCACAGCCCGCATCTTGAAAAATCGTCTTGCTCATGTTTTTTTCTCAGCGCTGCTCACCTGGTTGATTTCAGCCCCATTGCATCTAATTTATAAGCAACCGTTGCAGATCTGGTTCGCTGTGTTTCCCGTTTCCGCATTGCTAGCAATTACCGGATATCTTGCAGCTCAAGGCACTAAAGCCATTCGAAGCCGCGCCGTCGGAATCTAGACCTCGCGCGGCGTTGTTACATAAATTCGGGTTTGGTTGGGCTGACGTTTAGGTGCAACGGTTGTGAGGGTAGTCGATCAGATCCCGACCGATAGCCAATCGATATCATCGGCGGCGACGGCGTTTACAACAGCATGCCGTGTCACGCGGCGATTGCTGCGCGAGGTGCGCGGCCCTTGATTCCACCACGCAATGGTGCGAAGCCTTGGTCCGAGCTTACGCCGGGTGCAGCCTGGCGTAACGAGGCCATCGATGTCATTGAGAAAAGCAGTCGGCGCGAATGGAAAGTCGCCAGCGGTTATCACCGGCGCTCGCTGGCTGAGACCCTGATACCGCCTCAAGACGCTCACGGGACACAGCCTGTGGGCGCGCGAAATCGGCTCGTAAGCTACCGAAGTGGCCATCCGGGCAGGCGTGCTCAACCGAATGACCACGCTCGCACGCCCGAAATCCGTCCGTATCGCCTGAATTCAGCTTCACTGAGGGGCTCATGTTTTCGATCTCAATTGATGCACCAACGCCCTGGCGATGCGACCTCGAAAACTCACGAGCTACTCATGGCCATTCACTGAGCATTTTTTGACGCACAACGAGTGGCCCTGGGCCATTGGAAAACTGAATTAAAGGTGATTGGCGGTTGCGCCGCTGGCTCGGCGTCGGGAGGCACCTGCGGCGCAGGTGCACTGGGCGGCGCGGCAAGCGTAGTGCTCGGCAACTTGCTCAATCAGATAGCCGACACGCGCAAGGACGAATTACCGCAGCAGGACAAGGAGGCCCGGATGAAACCCATTGAAAGCGTTGTCGCGGGTATTACGGCGAGCGTGGGCAAGGACGCGACAACAGCGAGCATCGCTGCCGCCCTAGGCTTCAAGACGGATACATATCGCAGCCGAAGCTAACTATTTATCAGACAAGTACCAAAGCAATCTACGGTCGTTACCCGATGGGTTTGAACGATTGGCCGCGTCATCATCGACGCATGGTTTTGCCCCGTGCAAGGCCTGTGTTTTCGGCCTTTGCCAGCACACTCCCCATTCAAACCAGACCGACGGCTCACGTAGGCCGGTCAACGATCCGAGAGGTATTTGATGCACGCATGTCCCATCCCCGACGCCGTATTAGCCGACGATGACGCAGTCGAAATGCTGCGCGTCTGGACCGCAGAAAAGACGATGTACTGCTCGATGAAGGTCGGGATGTATCAGGAAACCCGGAAGGTTTCCGAGGAAGCGGTCTGGGGCGTCATCCTCGCGGACGTCGCCCGTCAGGTATCGGACGCCCTCCGGCAGGCCTATCCCGACACCGAAGCCGACTCGCTCGCCATGGTGCGGGATCACTTCCTCAACGAGTTGCGCGCCCCGTCGCTCCTTTCGACCGAGGACGCGCCACCTCAACGTCACTAATTTCGCGACTTAACGACTTAATGACATAACGACATAACGATGTAGTCGACGTAGCGACACCACCTCCGATGTAACCCTCAGCGAGCGCCCATCCGCGTTCTGGCGATCAACAGCGTCGTCAGACTAATCACGGCGCCCACCATCAGATACAACCCCGGGGCCAGCTTGTTGCCCGTCGCGGCAATCAGCCACGCGACCGCCAACGGCGTGAAGCCGCCGAAGATCGTCGTCCCCAGGTTGTAGCCGACGGCCATGCCGGTGGCGCGCGTGCGTGTCGGGAACAAAGACGACATCAGGGCCGGGATCGGCGCGAAGTACACCGCCTTTAACGTGCCCACCCACAGCATCACGACCATCATTGTCGCCAGCGACGCATGCGCATTCATGAAGGCAAACGCCGGATACACCGTACAGAGGAACAGCAGCCCGGCCACCAGCATGATGCGAATGCGTCCGACCTTATCCGACCAATGGCCGACGAACGGCGTGAGCGTCATGATCACAAACCCCGTCACCAGCGTCGCGATAAAGCCCTGCGCGGGCGGTAGGCCGAGTTGCTTCGTCGCATACGTCGGCATGTACAGGATCATGTAGTTCGCGGTCGTCGTCAGAATCAACGCGCCGATCGACACCAGCAGACGCGACTTCTGCGTCGCGAGCACCTCCCACACAGGAGACTTGCCCGCATCGCCGCCCTCGGCGCTTGCCGCCTTCTTGCGTGCCGCATCGTTCGCGAACGCTGGCGTTTCGTCGACGTACTTCCGGATGTACAAGCCGATCGGGCCGACCAGCATCCCGAACAGGAACGGAATCCGCCAACCCCACGATTCGAGTTGCGGCTGCGTCAGCGCGCCGGTCAGCACCGCCCCGAACGCCGAGGCCAGCAACGTGCTCGCCCCCTGACTCGCGAACTGCCAGCTCGACATGAAGCCGGGACGGTTCGGCACGTGCTCGACGAGAAACGCCGTCGAGCTACCGAACTCGCCGCCCGCCGAAAAACCCTGCATCAGGCGGGACAGGAAGATGCCGATAGGTGCCCACACACCGATGACCGCATACGTCGGCATGAAGGCAATGATGCCCGTGCCGACCGTCATCATCGCAATCGAAAGCATCAGCGACGCGCGACGTCCGTGTCGATCGGCGTACGCGCCCAGCACGAACGCCCCCAGCGGACGCGCCAGATACGACAGCGCGAACGTGCCGAGCGCCATCAGCAACGACACGGTCTCGTCGTGCGCAGGAAAGAACAGCTTCGAGATCGTCACCGCAAAGTAGCCGTAGACGATCAGGTCGTACCATTCGAGCGCATTGCCGATGGACGTCGCAACGATCAGTTTGTAGACGGGCACTTCGGAACGCGCACCCGCCTTCACATTGGCGTCGTGGGTACCATCGGCATGATCCGCCCCGGCGGCGGCAGCGGAACTGTTCATCGCGGTTTCCCCTCTTTCAGGTTCACGTCCCCCATATCCCAGAACAGCCCCGCCATGATCTGCAACGCTTCACGCGCCACCGAACCCAGCAGATGCTCGTCCGGCGCATGTTGCGAACACGCCGGGTAGGAGTGCGGCACCCACAGCGTGGGCAACCCCAGCACATCGGCGAAAACATCGTTCGGCAACGTGCCGCCCAGATTCGGCAGCAGTACCGGCGGCTTGCCGGTCGTCTCGCGCATCGACGCCAGCGCCCACAGCACCCACGGATCCTCCGGGTCGAGGCGCGTCGCCATCACACCGCGCTCGACTTCCACATCCACCATCGTGAAGCCATGCGCGTCGAGGTGCGCTCGCACGATGTCCCCCAGACGCTCCCAATCCGTCCCGACGACGAACCGGATCTGCATGTGCGCGTAGGCGTATGGCGGAATGGCGTTGACGGGCTTCTCGGGATTGCCCGTCTTGAAGGCCAGCACTTCGATGTTGTTCCAGCCGATGACGCGCTCGGTCGGCGTCAGGCCCGGCTCGCCGTAATCCGCATCGACCTCGGGATCGTTCGGGCCGCCACCGACTTCGAGTCCGGCCAGCGCACGTCGCACCGACGTCGGCAGTTCGGGAGGACGCAGCCCCTCCACCAGAATCTTGCCGTTGCCGTCGACCATCGACGCAATCGCATTCGCCAGCACGACACCCGGATTGCGCAGCAGACCGCCCCAGTTCCCGGAGTGGTGGCCGCCGTCACGCAGATTCAGGCTGAGTTTGAAGTTGACGAGACCGCGCGAACCGAGGAAAACCGTGGGCCGCTGCGCCGCCAGACGCGGACCGTCGGAGGCGATCAGCACGTCAGCACGCAACTCGTCGCGCAGTTGTTCGCAGATGGCATGCAGCCCCGGCGAGCCCATTTCCTCGCCCATCTCCACGATCATCTTCACGTTGTAACCGAGCTTGCCTCCGCGCGCGGTGAGTACCTCCGCGAGCGCCGCCAGATTGATCGTGTGCTGCCCCTTGTTGTCGGCGGTGCCGCGTCCGTACCAGCGGTCGCCCTCGACGACGATCTCCCACGGCTTGAGGCCGTCGCGCCATTGCGCGTCGTAACCGCGCACGACGTCACCATGCCCATAGGTCAGGACAGTCGGGGCGTCGTCGCTTTCGTGACGCTCAGCAATCAGGAACGGTCCGCCGCCCGAAATCGGGTTGGGGACGATGCGCGATGTGAAGCCGAGCGTCGCGAGCGCGGGCGTCATTTCGTCGGAGAGATAGGCGTGAAGAACGTCGCCGCTGTCCGGCTCCTGACTCTCGGTCTTGTAGGCGACGCGACGATTGAGGGTATCGAGGAAGGCGCCCGAATCGTATTGGGCGGTGGCTTGGGAAATCGCTGCGCTACGGGTCACTGCTTGTCTCCAGATGGCTTTATGGGCACGGCTGCCGGTCTCGCTCATTGGTACGACATTGATGCGACGCGTGTCGGTAGCACGCTGCGGCACAACCGTTCAAGCCATTCTAGGAGTCGGTATTTTTGACAACAATGATAATAATTCGAAGGTTTCTTTGCCGTTTCGGCAAAGCAAAAACAACAGCCTCTACCCTGCTCACCCCATGCAAACACACGCACTGCGCTACTTTCTGGAAGTCGCCCGGACAGGCTCTCTGAGCCGGGCGTCGGAACGGTTGCATGTGGCGGTCTCGGCGTTGAGCCGTCAGATCGCCAAGCTGGAAGAGGATCTGGGGACGCCGCTATTCGAACGGCGTCCGCGCGGCATGGTGCTGAGTGAAGCGGGCGCGCTGCTCGCGGATCATGCACGACGCGTGTTGCTCGACGCCGAACGCGTCACCTCCGAGATTCGGGGTCTCACCGAAGTGGGCCGCGCAACGATTCGTGTCGCCAGTTCGGAAGGTGTGGCACGCGACTTCCTGCCGCAAGTCTTCGCGCGCTTTCGCGAGGCGTATCCGGGCGCACACTTTCTGCTGGATGTCGTCTCGCCGTTCGAAGCGACGGAGCGCGTACGCGACGGCGAAGCCGACATCGCGGTGTGTTTCAGCGTCGCGCCCGAAAAAGGCGTGCAGGTCGTTCATACACAACCCGCGCCGATCTACGCGTTGATGGCGAAGAAGCACCCTCTCGCCAAGCGGCGCGACGTTGCCCTTGCAGACCTCCTGCCTTACCCGATGGCGCTATCGGAGGCCGGTGTGACGATTCGTCAGATGTTCGACTTATGCTGCACGCTCGAAGGCCTGCTGTTCGAACCGGTCTTCATCAGCAACTACCACGCGGCACTGCACAGCTTCGTGCGCTCTGGCAACGCCGTCACGCTCACCGGGCTACTGACGGTGCGCAGCCGTCTCGCCCCCGAGGGGCTCGCCGCCATCCCTATCCGCAATCCGGCGCTGCATCAGCGCTCCCTTCAGGTACAGACCATGGCAGGACGCACCCTGCCCGCGCCCGTCGAGGCGTTTCTCGGCCTCCTCATCGACGCCATCCGCGCCCCAGAGATTCTCGACAAGCCGTTTGCCTGACGTCACGAAATCAGGACGCGAGGCCCTTAGTTCGCAGGCGGTGGCGGCGTCGTTGCGACCGCATGTGCCTGCGCATCGCCGTCGTCGTTGGCCATCTGTTCGCGGTCGGTCAACTGCGCGAAGATCCACGCCGAGCAGCACGTAATCAAACCGACGCACGCGAACGTCGCACGAAACGCCGGTAGCGCGCCCACGCCCGCAGCCTCGCCGAACGCGCCCGTGAACGTCACCAGTAGCGCACCGCCGACCGTCAGACCGAAGCTCATCGCCAGCATCTGCACGAGCGAGAACAAGCTGTTGCCGCCACTCGCATCGTCCGGGTTCAGATCCTTGAGCGTCAGCGTGTTCATCGCAGTGAACTGGATGGAATTGATGCCGCCGAGAATCCCCAACTGAACGATGAGCAACGGCACCGGATAGTGGGGCGTGACCAGCGAGAAGCTGGCCATCACTGCACCGGCCAGTATCGTGTTCCACACAAGGACGGAGCGGTAGCCGTATCGCATGACCAGATGCGTCGCAAGGCTCTTCGCGAAGATGCCTGTAATCGTGATCGGCAACATCAGCAGCCCTGCCTCGAACGCCGAATAGCCGAGACTGACCTGCAACAGCAGCGGGACGAGATACGGCACGGCCGCGATCCCGATACGGGCGAAGAGATTGCCGAGCAATCCGACGCTGAACGTGTGCACGCGGAACATCGCGAGCGAGAACAACGGCTGCGGCGTGCGGTTCGCATAGAGCCCGTAGGCGACGAAGCCTGCAAACCCCACCACGAGCAACACCAGCATCAGCGCGTGCGCCCCGGCAATGTCGGCGTGACGGTCGAGCGCCAGCGATGTCGCGACCATCCCCACCGACAGCAGCAGATAGCCTTTGACGTCGAACGACGTCTGGTGCGGTGCGCGCGCATTCGTGAGGAAGAAGTGGGCCGCCACGCATCCGGCGACGCCTACCGGCACATTGATCAGAAACACCCAATGCCACGACGCCACTTTGACCAGCCAGCCGCCGAGCGTCGGTCCGATGAGTGGCCCGATCATGCCGGGCACGGCGACAAACGCCAGCGCCTGCAAATACTGCTCGCGCGGGAATGTGCGCAGCACAGCCAGACGTCCCACTGGCAACAGCATCGCGCCGCCGAAACCCTGCACGACGCGCCATAGCACCAGCTCGTCGAGCGTGCTCGAATAGGCGCACATGGCCGAGCCGACGGAGAAGATCGTGAGCGCGCTGGAGAAGACGACGCGCGTGCCGAACCGGTCGGCAAGCCAGCCCGACAGCGGGATCGTCACGGCCATCGTCAGCGCATAGGCAATGACGACCGCCTGCATGTGCAACGGCGACTGACCGAGATCGCGCGCCATCGCAGGCAGCGCCGTGTTGACGATGGTCGAGTCCAGCGTCTGCATGAAGAAGCCGACGGAGACGACCAAAAGCATCGCTTTCTGCCGCCAGGCGGCCTGATCGGGTGAAGTCATATTTCGATGGACGATGGCAGTGAGGAGGCGCAATGCATCATACCGGCGTTGCGCGACAGTCTGTCGAAACGCAACACCGATTATCGATATCGAAACACATTCGCCCCCCAAATGCACTGCGGCGCAGTCCGAAAAATCGGATGCGCCGCAGCCTTCCCGCATCAATCGTCCATCGCCGCCGACGTTTCAGCCGACGGCCGACATTGCCAGGCGCCGCTTACTTTCCGGCGACCGCCTCCCGCACCTGTTCAAGCGCAGACGGATCTTCGATGGTGATCAGATCCCCCGTCTCACGTCCCTCGCAAATGGCCTGAATAGCGCGACGCAGCAGCTTGCCGGAACGTGTCTTGGGCAGCATCGAGACGAAGAACACGCGCGCCGGACGCGCCACCGCCCCCAGTTGCTTGTCGACGGTCTTCATGACATCGCCTTCCAGCGCAAGACGTGCGTCCGGCGTGTCCACCTGCTCCGGTCGGCGCAGCACCGCGAACGCCATCGCCACTTGTCCCTTGAGCGCATCCTGCACGCCGATCACCGCGACTTCCGCCACCGCCGGATGGCTCGCGATGCTCTCCTCGATCTCACGCGAGCCGAGCCGGTGCCCCGCCACGTTGATCACGTCGTCGGTGCGCCCGAGAATGAAGTAATAGCCATCCTCGTCGCGCACGCCCCAGTCAAAGCTCGAATACAGGGTGCGGCCCGGCACCGTCTGCCAATACGTTTTGACGAAACGTGCGTCGTCGCCCCACAGCGTGCTGAGGCAGCCCGGCGGCATCGGGCCTTCGATGGCAAGCACGCCCTTCTCGTTCGGCCCGCAATCCTCGCCCGTCGCCTCGTTGACCAGTTTGACGTCGTAGCCATACACCGGCTTGCCCGGCGATCCCAGCTTGCTCGGCAGGACTTCAACACCGCGCGCCATGCCGAGAATCGGCCAGCCCGTCTCCGTCTGCCAGTAATTGTCGACGACCGGCTTGCCCACGCCCTCCGTGAGCCAGCGCGCCGTAGGTTCATCCAGCGGCTCACCCGCAAGGAAGATCAGTCGCAGCGACGACAGATCGTACTGCGTGAGATACGCCGGGTCCTGCTTCTTGAGCACGCGAATCGCAGTCGGCGCGGTGAAGAGTTGCGTCACCTTGTATTTCTCGACGATGCGCCACCAGATCCCGCCGTCGGGGCGGATCGGCGTGCCCTCGTACATCACCGTCGCAATGCCCGCGAGCAGCGGCGCGTAGACGATGTAGCTGTGCCCCACCACCCAACCGATGTCCGACGCACAGAACATCGTGTCGCCGGGCTTCGCGCAGAAGATGTGCTCCATCGACGAAGCCAGCGCGACCGCATAACCGCCGGTGTCGCGCTGCACGCCCTTCGGCTTGCCCGTCGTCCCCGACGTGTAGAGGATGTAGGACGGCTCGCTCGACTCCATCCATTCGCACGGGACGAACGCGTCGAGGTGCTGTTCGCGCAGCGGCGCATAATCGACGTCGCGCCCTTCGACCCGCTCCATCGGTGCCAGCCCGCGATCGATCAGCAACACGCTCGACGGCTTGTGCCGTGCGAGCGCGACGCCTTCGTCGAGCAGCGGCTTGTAGGGTACGACCTTGCCGTTACGCGAACCGGCGTCGGCAGAGACGATGACTCTGGGTTGCGCGTCGTCGATGCGCGCGGCGAGATTGACCGATGCGAAGCCACCGAACACCACCGAGTGAATCGCGCCGAGACGCGTGCACGCGAGCATCGCGAACAACGCCTCCGGCACCATCGGCATGTAGATCAGCACGCGCTCGCCACGCGTCACGCCCAGCGATTGCAACGACGCCGCCATGCGGTTCACTTCCGCCGCGAGTTCGTCGTAGGTGTAGACACGCTCCTGTTCGGTTTCCGTCGACACCCACACCAGCGCATTCTGCGTGCCGCGCGACGGCAGATGACGGTCCACCGCGTTGTGGCAGATGTTGGTCCGCCCACCGACAAACCAGCGCGCAAAGGGCGGCTTGTCGTATTCCAGCACCTGATCGAAGGGCGTTTCCCAGTCGATCAGTTTGGCCTGTTCCTCCCAGAAGGCCGCACGCGAGTCCGGAGCAATCGAACGGGCGTGAAACGACGCGTACGAAGTCATGTTGTCTCCTTGCATTATTGGCATTCAGTGTGCGCGTTGACGCTTACGGAAGGCTTACCGGGGCAGCGGGCACATGCCTGAAATGCTAGGGGATTACGCGGAGATCGGGGGGGATTTCTGTCGATTTAGGCGAGATCCGGGACGGTGGCGGATGTCGGTGGCGTGGCTGGCGCTGCTGGCGATACCGGGACTTCGGCTTGCTGGGCGTGCCACATGCGAGCGTACAGGCTGCCGTGGCGCAGCAGTGCCACGTGGTCGCCCGTTTCCACGATGCGCCCGCCCTCCATCACCACGATCCGGTCCGCCTGCCGGATAGCGGCGAGACGGTGCGCTACGACCACGCACGTCGCGCTAGCCCGTTCGTGGGAGAGTCGGGCCAGAATGCGCGCCTCGGTCAGAGCGTCGAGCGCTGCGGTCGGTTCGTCGAGCAGCAACAACGGCGGGCCGCCCCAGAGTGCGCGCGCGATGTTCACGCGCTGACGCTCCCCGCCAGACAGACCTGCGACGCAAGCCGCATCCGGGACTTCGGCAAGCGTCGTCACACGTTGGAATTCGTGCTGTATGCGAGCGTCCTCGGACAATTGGCCTTCGCTCAGTCCCGCGCGATAGGCGACGTTCTCGAACACTGTGCGATCGAACAGACGGCAATCCTGCGTGACGAAGCCCGTTATGCGACGCACGGCTTCGGCACGCACCGGGCACAGCCTGTGTTCATCGATGCGCACTTCGCCGCGCGACGGCAGCGTGAGACCCGCCATTAGCCGCAACAACGTCGATTTCCCTGCGCCTGAGGGACCGACGAGCGCGACATACTCGCCCGCCGCGATCCGCAGACGGATGCCGGACAAGATGGGCGGTGCGTCCCCGACGGCCACGCTGACGTCGTCGAATTCGATGGTGGGTGCTTGCGATGCCGGAGACGGCGGAGGTGCCGAGGCATCAGAACGCTTGACCGATGCAGCGACCGGCCCACCCGACGAATCTCGCAGATGCTCGTCGACGCTGACCAGCGCCCTCGCCACCTGCGACACCAACGCACCGAGCATCGCCGCAGGCAACGCGAACTGAAGCAGATAGGCGTTGACCTGCACCAGTGTGCCCACCGGCTCGGCGCCGCGCGCCACGTCGCTGACCGCAAGCAACGTCATCGCCGAGACGCCCGCCGCCATGATCGCCATCTGCAATGCGCTCGTGACCTGCGCCGTCGTAGCCGTCGCCAACGCTGCGACATAGCGCGTACGCAGACGCTGCGACAAGCGGCCCACTTCGGCGGGCTCCTGCGCGAACGTCTTCACGCACTCCAGTTGACTCAGCGTGTCGGCAAGTGCGCCGGTCGTGGCGCGCGAGACGTCGTTCGCCTGCGACTCTCGACGCGTCACGCGCGCGAGCGTCGGCCGCAGCGTCAGCACGTAGGCCACGACCGTCGCGCCAAGTATCACGCCGTAGAGCACGCCGAAGTTGAGCATCAGGATCACGCCCGTCGCGATCACCTGCACGGCGAGCGGCAGCAACCCGAACACCAGTCCCGTGACGATGACCGGCAGCGCCACTTCCACACGAAACAAGCAGTCGAGCACGTGCCCGGCATTGACGTCCCGCGCGCGATGCGCAGGCAGTTCGATCAGGCGCGTGAGATAGCCGAGTCCGGTGCGGCGTCGAAGGTCCTCCATCACTCGCTGGATGAGCAGATCCTTACCCCGCTCGCCGATGGCCGCCCCCGACCACAGCACGACGTACGCTATCGCGAACGGCATCGCCAGCGTGCCCGGACGCTCGCCCGCCAGCGCATCCACGGCCAGCCCCAACACCCAGGGTGCGACGAGCCGCAACGTGAGCATCAGCGCCGCCGCAAGCGTCGCGGCGGCAAGCCACAGACGGTGACGCGATGTCGCCGTCTCACGCGCCCATAGCGTGCGCAGCACGAAACACAGCGCGTTCCACCCCGCCTGTCGCGTCATGCCGTCGCCTCGTTACCGCGACCAGAGGATGCCTGTTGCCCGCGTCGTCCATCCGCTTCGGGCGCTCCCCCAACGCCGCCTGCCCCCTGCCGCCAGCCGCGCACGAACATCTCGACGGCGTACAGGCGGCGAATCGTCGTCATCGATTCGAGATGATGATGGGCAATCCGGCCGATGGCGCGACGACAGGCGTCTCGATCGATCCAGCCCGACGCCGCGCAATAGCCCTCCAGACAGACTTCCTCGACGTGCTGCAAGTTGGCGGCGACGCCCGCACCGACAACCCCCGTCATCATCCCCTTGTCACGACGCCAGAGGTTCGGCAGACCGCTGGCCAGATACGCTGCGCGACGTAGCGGCAAACGGTTGTGCATGGCGTTGAAGAGCCGGTACGTCGGCATCGCGAACCCGGCTTCGACGACCGGTTGTGTGAGGAACGGAAACGCCGTGCCGCCTGCAGCCAGCGACGGATGCACTTCGATATCGCGCAAATTACCGAGCGTGCCGAGAATCTGTGCGCGCTTGCCCGGACGCATCCTGAGCGGCCACTGCGCCAGCCATGCCTGCGCGAGCGGTTCGCCACGGCATGGCTCACCCGCGCACGCGGCGGCCGTCAACAAACCGTCTTGCAGCGCAGCCAGCGGGTTCGCATGGCGCTGACGCAGTTGTCCAAACGCCCCTCGCGCGACCGACCAAAGCGGCAAGCGCTGCATGATCGCCAGATCGCGCCATGCGCCGAGCGCACGACGCCACTGTCTGTCAGCGAAGGCATCGAGTAAGGCGCCATCGGGCGGCGGCGCGAGGAAGATGGCGTCGCCCCCGTGACCGTTGACGAGACGATGCTCGCGGTACGGCATCAGGCGCTCTCGCACGGCATCCAGTTGCGCGAGCATGCACAAGTGCATGGCCGGACGCGCGAGGCGTGGAATGTCCGTCGGCGGCGAGAACGCCGCACACGCAATATCCAGACGCTCGAACGCCATGCGCACATGCCTCGCTACACTGCCCGCGTGATGCGATTCGTCGCTCGACGGCGACGCCGGATCACAGTGATTCACTGCCGTGCACTGACCGGCGAGTCCCGACTGCGCAAGCGCAAGCGCCAGCGAGGTTGACTCCACGCCGCCCGAGAGTTCAAGCACCGCCGAGCGGTCGCCGAGACAGCGCTCCGTAGAGCGTCGTAACACGCCAAGCAGGCCAGTACCCGACGTCATCTCATACACCTCACTCGCGCCCCCGCCCGGCTGCCATGCGGGCCACCAGACGACGCGCGTCTTCGGCGCGCCACGCTCGGGAATCCACAGAGCGTGGCCGAGCGGCAAACGCTCCACGTCGTACAGCGCACACTGCACGCCGCCCACGTCGCCGTGCACAAGGAAGGATTTGAGCGCGGTGCTATCGAACGACGGGTCGTCCCCGACAAGCGCCGCCGGATCCGACGCAACGTGCACCGCGCCGTCGCGACAGAAGCGGTAGTACGTCGGACAGTGGCCGCATGGGTCGCACAACACGAGCGTCGCGCCGCACCAGCGGTCATGCACGATGATCCGGTAGTGCCCCCAATACTGCTGCACGAAGCGCTCGGGCGATTCCAACGCCAGTCGCGCCAGGTCCAGCCCCGGCAACACTTCGCGGCCATCCTCCTTGTGAAACACACGACCGCTCACGTACCACGCAAGCAATTCGCTCTGATCGCTCACATGACGACGGTCATCGTTTGCTTCGGGACGAATCCGGGCGGCAGGCTGGCCGTCCAGCCCCCGTAATACGACGGCGCCGGGCAACGGCACGTGACGCTCGGCCGGTCCTGGTCTCAGACGGGCAAGTTGCATGACAGGCTCCGTGTTGGATAGCGCGCCGGTAGGGGCGCAGATGAGGTTCAGGCGGCGTGTCGATGGCCTGGATGGCGTCGATGTACCGAAGCGCGAAACACGAAAACGAGACCACGCGAATGGACGATCAGACCGGCGTCTCGTAAATCACGGCGAGCTGCTCGCGACGTCGCGGGTCGTCGCCAATCACACGACCCTGCGCTTCCGCCCACGCGTGGGCGTAGAACGGCTGGCGCTGTACGCCGATCACCAGTTGCAGACGCAGTCCGTCATGCGCGCACCACAGGGCAAGCGCTGCGTACCACGGCAGGCACGGTGTGCACTGCGGATAGCACAATGCCGCGCGGTGCATCGCCGCGACGTACGGCGCGTAATCGCCGGGCAGACCGTACTGCGTGTCGCGTCGTTTCTGGGCGGCATTGATGCGCCCGATCACGCCCGCCATACGCGTCTTGCGCGTCGCTCGCTGGGCTTGCCAGAGCCAATAGCTCGCACGCATCACATCGCGAGTACGCGCGTGGCCAGCAAGATCGCCGGGCATCGCCAGCCAGGCGTCGAAGCCGAGACGAGGTGCCATGTCGCGTGTGGCGTGTCGGGGGTCGGGCATGTCTTGCTCACCGGGCGCGAGTAGCCCCTCGGCGTCGAACATGTCCTGCATCGCTGGCAGCGTCTGCGCGACCTCCTCCGGCGCGTGACGCCATCCGATCAGCCGACGCAGCGCCTGAGAGTGCGCGTACGACAGATTGAAGTAGCGATCGCGAGCGAGCTTGAGCACGACGACGTGTGCGTCCATCCCGACGATGTGAACGTCCGGTGCCAGATGACGGAAAACCGGCGCGTCCGCACACGCGCCGGTTCCGATTCGCGTCGAATCTGCCACGTCAGGCATGACCTCCGGTCACCGGCGGCAGCGTCGGGATGCAAACCGGCTTGAAGCACAGCGGCAGCACGGTGATGCCTTCGGCGTCATTGCCGAGGACACCTCGCGTGGCGTGCGTGGCATCGACCGATGCAAGCACGTCGAGTTCGGTCACTTCTTTCACGGCTCCCAGATCCTTCTTCATTTAGGACTCCTTGTTGAGTGAATACGAACGGAATCGTCCGCGTCTTCATCATAGGAAACGAGAGCCGATGCATTTATGGGAATTTTCCGAAGGCGCACGTAAACCCCGTGCAGGGACTTGCGGGTCATTGCGACGCGCAATGGCAGTGCCATAAACAAAACGCCCGTGAGGCGAACCTCACGGGCGTCTGCGATAACGTTGCTGCGGCTTAGCGCTGCGCGGTCTTGGTGACCTTCGTCGCGGGCTTCGCCGACGACTTCGCGACGGCCTTGGCAGGTGCTTTCGCGGCGGCCTTGACGGGTGCCTTGGAGGCGACCTTAGCCGCCGGTGCGGCCTTGCTGGCGACCGCCGTCTTGGTCTGCTTGGCGGCCGGACGGTGGTCGACCACACGAATCATCTTGCCGTTCTTGCCACGCACCAGACGCGTACGCGGTGCATCGCCATCGTCCTTCGCGGCGACCGGCTCCGGTGCGGAGGCGGCGAGCACGCGCGAGGCGTCCTTCACCGGCACGTGCAGGACCAGCAGTTGGCCCGACGTCAGCGTGTCGCGACGCAGGCGGTTCCAACTCTTGATCTGCGCCACGCTCACACCACTGCGCGATGCCACGCCAGCGAGCGTGTCGTGCTTGCGGGCACGCACCATCACCTTGCGGGTGTCGGGAATATCCGGTTCGAGGGCGAGCACGGCGCTGCTCGCGACCGAGGCGCTGATGTCCTGATCGATGTCGTCCGAGCGCGGCACCAGCAGCGTCGAGCCCGCCTTCAGGCGCATGCGCGGCGCAATGTTGTTGACCGAGCGAATCACGGCTGCGTCCACGCCCAGCTTGCGCGCCACGTCTTCCGGACGCTCACGCGACGACGACGTGTACGTCGTCCAGCTCGACAGCGGCTTGTCGTAGCCCTTCAGACGACGCTGGAACACTTCGGCGCTATCGAACGGCAACAGAATCTGCGGTTGTGCAGCGCCCAGAATCACGGGCTTGCGGAACGACGGGTTGAGTGCGCGGAATTCGTCGAGCGGCAGATCGGCCAGCTTGGCAGCTAGCGCTACGTCGATGTCACGCTTGGTGGTGACGCTCACGAAATACGGGTGATTCGGAATCTCCGGCAGCTTCACGCTATAGATGTCCGGATGCGCAATGATGTTCTTGATGGCCTGGAGCTTAGGCACGTAATAGCGCGTTTCCGTGGGCATGCGCAGGCTCAGATAGTCGGTCGGCAGACCTTGTGCCTGATTGCGGTCGATGGCGCGCTGCACGTTGCCCTCGCCCCAGTTATAGGCGGCCAGTGCAAGATGCCAGTCGCCGAACATCGCGTAGAGCTTCGAAAGGTAATCGAGTGCGGCGGTCGTCGAGGCGAGCACATCGCGGCGCTCGTCCTGGAACATGTTCTGCTTGAGGTTGTACGTCTTGCCCGTGCTGGGAATGAACTGCCACATGCCTGCGGCCTTGGCCGTCGAGAGCGCTTGCGGGTTGTATGCGCTTTCCACGAACGGCAGCAGCGCGAGTTCCGTCGGCATATGACGGCGCTCAAGCTCTTCGACGATGTGGAACAGATACTTCTCGGAACGCTGAATCATGCGCTCGACATACTCGGGGCGCTGCGCGTACCACTGCGTGCGATCCTGCGCGAGGTCGGTGTCGAGGTCGGGAATGGAGAATCCGTGGCGGATGCGCGACCAGAGATCGGCGTCGTCGCTGCCGTAGGCCAGATCGTTGATCGAGTCGTTGTCCAGGTCGATGGTCTGATCGCTGGAGACGCGCTGCTTGCCTTTTGCGGTCGAAGCGACAGGCGACTTGCTCTGCGCATCGGGCGTGGAATTCGATGCACCTGTGGTCGGCGCTGTGCTGGCACACGCTGCGAGAAGCAGCGTCAGGAGCAAGCTAACGATAAGTCGCATTGATCGGGCTCGATTTGGGTTACATCTTCATGAAATTGGCAAGGATGTTAAGGAAACCCTTCAGATGCGTCAACCTTTCTGCCTAAATTTTTTGCAAAATTTACGCAGAAATGTCCCAAAAGCAAGGGTTATCCCCGAGTTTGAATTCACAAATTGTGGCTGCGACGAGACGCATTTTCGACGCGCTTCGTGACAGGGAGAACGTATACGATGCCATCGATATGACTCCGAAACTTCACACTTGGGGCGATTCGTCAGGGCGGAGCAGGCGTCGACAAACCTGTCAACGTCTGCGCCGTGACAGAGCGTATGACGCGCTGCGATGTTGACAGCGCAGCACTTGCACAGCTAGCGCCTTGCACGCCAGCCGTGAAATCAGCGAAAGGTGTCTTTCCAGACGCGCACGGTCGCGAAGACCGCTTCGCGCGAGAGCAACGCGCGTCCCGCGTGGGCTTCGGCGGCCGCGACCACGGCCGGGGCGTCGCTGCGAAGGAAGGGATTGGTCACGCGCTCCTGGGCAATCGTCGTCGGCAGCGTCGGGCGACCGGCCGCACGCAGCGCCGTCGCTTCCCTATGCCACGCCCCGAGCGCCTCGTTATCCGGATCCACGGCGAGCGCGAAGCGGATATTCGATAACGTATATTCGTGCGCGCAATGCACGAGCGTGGCGGGTGGCAGCGCGGCGAGCGCATCGAGCGATGCGAGCATCTGCGCGGGCGTGCCTTCGAACAATCGGCCGCAACCGCACGAGAACAACGTGTCGCCGCAGAACAGGTGCGGCGCACCTGCGGCACCGGCCCCCAGGAAATACGCAATGTGGCCAGCGGTGTGGCCGGGCACGTCGATCACCTGAAGCGTCATCGCAGGCGATGCAATGTGCACCGTCTCGCCGCCGTTGTGCGGATGATCGACGCAGGCGATCGCCTCATGTGCGGGACCGTGCACCGGCACGTCGAAACGTTCGAGCAACGTATCGACGCCGCCGATGTGATCGGCATGTTTGTGCGTGATGAGGATGGCGCGCAGCGTGAGGTTGCGCGATTCGAGATAGGCGAGCACCGGTGCAGCGTCGCCCGGGTCCACCACGACGGCATCTTTGCCGTTGTCGACGACCCAGAGATAATTGTCCTGGAACGCGGGGACTGGAAAGACGGTCAGTGTTCCGGCTGACTGTCCACTTGCCGCATCTGCGTGCGCATCCATATATACTCGCCACCATGTCAGAACGTCCGATTATAGACTGGCCCGTCTGGCTCGTCTCACCGCCAGGCCGCTACGCGCTCGCATGGGAACAGGCCCTCTTCGACCAATGGGTCGGGGATCTGTTCGGCTATCATGCGTTGCAGTTGGGCCGTCCCGAGCTCGATACGCTACGCGAAAACCGCATGCCCTACCGGGGCCTCATCCTGCCCGCCGCGCGTGGCCCGGAGGCCCCGCCGCTCATGACCAAAGCCGCCAGCGACACGACCGGATGCGCGCCATCCGGCACGCCCGGAGGCGCGAGCGCGGAGATGGTTGCACGCGACATCCTCGTGAGCCGCTTCGACGAACTGCCGATCGCCACGGCCAGCACAGATCTTGTGGTGCTGCCGCACGTACTCGAATTTGCCGAGAATCCTCACGACATCCTGCGCGAGGTCGAACGCATTCTCGTGCCGGAAGGTCAGGTCATCATTACCGGCTTCAACAACCTGAGTCTCTGGGGCGCACGGGAGGAACTGGGCCGACTCGCCGGCGCGCCGTTCCTGCCGCCGGGGGCCGATCTGATTGCATTCACCCGCCTGAAGGACTGGCTCAAGCTGCTGTCGTTTGATATCGACCGCGGCCGCTTCGGGTGTTATCGTCCGCCGCTTCGTGGCGACCACTGGTTGCAACGCTTCGAATTCATGGAGCCTGCGGGCGACCGCTGGTGGCCGATCTTCGGCGCGCTGTATGCCGTGCGTGCGGTCAAGCGCGTCAAGGGCATGCGTTTGGTCGGCAAAGTCCGCAAGCGTATACTCGGCCTCCAGCCAGCGGCGGCACCGGTTGCCACACCGAATACCACGCATCGCCAACTGGCGGAAACGACCGAAGCGTCCGATTGATTGTTTGAGAGATGACCTTGCCGCAAGTTGAGATCTATACCGACGGCGCCTGTAAAGGCAATCCCGGCCCCGGCGGCTGGGGCGCCCTGCTCGTCGCGGGCAAGCACCGCAAGGAAATGTTCGGCGGTGAACCCAACACCACGAACAACCGCATGGAGCTTCTCGCCGTCATCCGCGCGCTCGAAGCCCTGAACAAGCCCTGTCAGGTTGTGCTTCATACAGACTCGCAATATGTCCAGAAAGGCATCAGCGAATGGATTCACGGCTGGAAGGCGCGTGGCTGGAAGACGGCCGCGAAGGAACCGGTGAAGAACGCCGACCTCTGGCAGGAGCTGGACGCCGTCTCGCAGAAGCACGACATCGACTGGCGCTGGGTGAAGGGCCATGCGGGGCACGACGGTAACGAAGCCGCCGACCAGTTGGCCAATCGCGGCGTCGAGAGCCTGCGCCGCGGGTAAGCGAGTAAGCCCTTCGCATCATCCGCGCACTGCGTGAGGACGTTGTCATTTGCAACGGCCGGCAATGCGCCAATTCCGAAAGCACACGAAACACGACCGAACATCATGCGACAACTGATCCTCGATACCGAAACCACCGGCCTGAACGCCAAGACGGGCGACCGTCTGCTGGAAATCGGTTGCGTCGAACTGGTCAATCGGCGCCTGACCGGCAACAACCTGCACTTCTATATCAACCCCGAGCGCGACAGCGATCCGGGTGCACTGGCGGTGCACGGCCTCACGACCGAATTCCTCTCCGACAAACCCAAGTTCGCCGAGATTGCCGAGCAGTTGCGCGAGTACTGTCGCGACGCCGAGATCATCATTCACAACGCGGCGTTCGACCTGGGTTTTCTCGACATGGAGTTCGGCCGCCTTGGCTGGCCGCCGTTCATGCAGAACTGCTCGGGGTTGATCGACACGCTGATGCGTGCGCGCGAAATGTTCCCGGGACGACGCAACTCGCTCGATGCGCTTTGCGAACGACTCGGCGTGAACAACGCGCACCGTACGTTGCACGGCGCATTGCTCGATGCGGAACTGCTCGCGGACGTTTATCTCGCGATGACGCGCGGTCAGGAAAGCCTTGTCATCGACGACAGCGAGGGTGACGACAGCAGCGACGGCGTGCCGCGCGAGAAGATTTCGTTGCGTCAGTTCGATCTGCCGGTGATCCTCGCAGCCAGCGAAGAAGTGGAGTTGCACGATGGCGTACTCAACGGCATCGACAAGGGCATGAAGGGGACGTGTGTGTGGCGCAAAGAACCGACGCCGCCGGAAGGCGAAGCACCGGCGGCGCCCTGATTGCACGATCTTTTGGCGAATGCGGCGAGCCTCGC
Organism: Pandoraea commovens; assembly: GCF_902459615.1. Taxonomy (GTDB): domain Bacteria; phylum Pseudomonadota; class Gammaproteobacteria; order Burkholderiales; family Burkholderiaceae; genus Pandoraea; species Pandoraea commovens. The sequence goes on along the minus strand of NZ_CABPSA010000011.1, from coordinate 99,976 downwards.
GAAAAAATCGCACAAAGCCCTTCCCAAACGAAGAAAACGTCCCTATAATCGCTGTCTTTGCTGCTTGCGAGTCATCGCAAGAAACGACGTGAAGTGATCGAGAGATATCATCACGACGGCAGCAAAACAGAACAAAAGAAAGGTTGCAGACTTCTACGAAAACAGTTAAAGTTCTGCTCCTGATTGCGAAAGAAGAACTTCAGCAATCGACACTAAGTCATTGATTTAGTTAATGATTTGGGTGGTTAGCTCAGCGGTAGAGCACTGCCTTCACACGGCAGGGGTCACAGGTTCAATCCCTGTACCACCCACCAGATTCGCGCGACTCGCGCAAGGAAAGGCCCTCAGGCAAACGCCGAGGGCCTTTTTCTTTTTCTGCCCAATCTCTGCTCACACTCTCATATCTCTGACCGCTCGTTCCAAATTCGCCCGAAGGATCACGCGATGAAACGGTGCAATCGTCGCAAGATAGATTCTTCCCAGCCGGTTATGGCAATGCACAACTGTCGCGGTGAGCAACTCGCGCCCATTGGCCGAATCGGTGCGAAGTTGGACGGAAACGCGGAAATCGAGATGCCTGTCATCTGCACCCAGAACCAACTCCGTCGCACTCTTTGAGAGCAGTGGAAAGAAACTGATCACCGGCCCCCGCGCTGCGCCAGCAAGGCCGACGGCGTGAGACGATTTGACGTTGACGGTCACCATCACTGCGTCGCGGACACACAAGAGTGCACGAATCCACCACGCCTGCCGCTCGAACAGGATGCGCGTCAGGACCTCCAGATCGTCGCTGGCCTCGGGCGGCAGTCGAATTGCATACGCGTCTGACAAATCTGCGCCCGCATAGAGCGGTGCAATTGCGCTGTCGCTAGGCATAGGCACGGCGCGCGCTTTGGTCATGAGTGAAGTCACGAGTATCGAGAAGTAGGCGTAACAACGGTGAGCATGCGAGTCAGACTACACCGATCCCATGCTCGCGTATGCGGCACATGACCGCACCCTGGATGATGACGCTGCCGGGAAGTTCGCTGCTGCACCGGCCTCACGTGGTCGACCCCGCCGACACTGCGATGTTCGGACTCGGCGTGACCGCGTACGGTGCGCTCTGGAACCGGATTTCCTCGTGTCTCGACGACGGCTTTAGTGGCGTTTTTCATAGATTATTACTATCGAAAAACTAAATCCATCCAAACAACCCTCATCAGAAGGCCCTCCTTCCCTGCCAATTCCCACACCCCTGCCCCAGCCTGCGGTGTTTTCAACGGCGAGATGGGCACTTTCGTGCCAGTCTTATATAAGACCCAAGCATTCACATTACGAAAAGGCATTTCAGTTTTGCCCCCGACCCGTGTCACAATCAGGGAAAATTTGTCATGGCTTGCGGACTGTGACCCAGTCGGCGGCGTTCCCCCACCTTTTCCTGATTCTTGAATCCGAGACCAGCGATGAGCACGCAGCAACCCAGCATCATCTACACCCTGACCGACGAAGCTCCGCTTCTCGCCACCGGCTCCTTCCTCCCGATCATCCGCACGTTCACCGCTCCGGCGGGCGTGGCGGTCGACACGAGCGACATCTCGGTCTCGGGCCGTATCCTCGGCGAATTCCCGGAATTCCTGACCGAAGAACAACGCGTCCCGGACAACCTCGCCGAACTCGGTCGTCTGACGCAGGATCCGAACACGAACATCATCAAGCTGCCGAACATCAGCGCATCGGTGTTCCAGCTCCAGAGCGCCATCAAGGAACTTCAGTCGAAGGGCTACAAGATTCCGGACTTCCCGGAAGACCCGAAGACCGACGAAGAGAAAGCCATCCAGAAGCGTTACTCGAAGTGCCTCGGCTCGGCCGTGAACCCGGTCCTGCGTGAAGGCAACTCGGATCGTCGCGCACCGCTCGCCGTCAAGAACTACGCCAAGAAGCACCCGCACAGCATGGGCGAGTGGAGCATGGCTTCGCGCACGCACGTCGCGCACATGAAGCATGGCGACTTCTACCACGGCGAAAAGTCGATGACGATCGACAAGGCTCGCGACGTCAAGATGGAACTCGTGACGAACAGCGGCAAGACGATCGTCCTCAAGCCGAAGGTCTCGCTGCTCGACGGCGAAATCATCGACAGCATGTTCATGAGCAAGAAGGCGCTGTGCGACTTCTACGAAGAACAGATGGAAGACGCACGCAAGACCGGCGTCATGTTCTCGCTGCACGTGAAGGCCACAATGATGAAGGTCTCGCACCCGATCGTGTTCGGCCACGCCGTGAAGATCTTCTATAAGGAAGCCTTCGAGAAGCACGGCAAGCTGTTCGACGAACTGGGCGTGAACGTCAACAACGGTCTCGTGAACCTGTACGAGAAGATCGAAGCGCTGCCGAGCACGCAACGCGAAGAGATCATCCGCGATCTGCACGCCTGCCATGAGCACCGTCCGGAACTGGCGATGGTCGACTCGGCCAAGGGCATCTCGAACCTGCACGCACCGAACGACGTGATCGTCGACGCATCGATGCCCGCCATGATCCGTATCGGCGGCAAGATGTGGGGCGCCGACGGTCGTCCGAAGGACACGAAGGCCGTGATCCCGGAGAGCACGTTCGCTCGTATCTATCAAGAAATCATCAACTTCTGCAAGACGAACGGCGCATTCGATCCGACCACGATGGGTACGGTGCCGAACGTCGGCCTGATGGCGCAGAAGGCTGAGGAATACGGCTCGCACGACAAGACGTTCGAAATCGCCGAAGACGGCGTGGCGAACATCGTCGACATCGCCACGGGCGAAGTGCTGCTCTCGCAGAACGTGGAAGCCGGCGACATCTGGCGCATGTGCCAGGTCAAGGACGCACCGATCCGCGACTGGGTGAAGCTCGCCGTGAACCGCGTGCGCAACTCGGGCATGCCGGCCGTGTTCTGGCTCGACCCGTACCGTCCGCACGAAGCCGAACTGATCAAGAAGGTCGAAACGTACCTGAAGGATTACGACACCAACGGCCTCGATATCCAGATCATGTCGCAAGTGCGCGCCATGCGTTACACCCTGGAGCGCGTGATCCGCGGTCTGGACACCATCTCGGTGACCGGCAACATTCTGCGCGACTACCTGACCGACCTGTTCCCGATCATGGAACTGGGCACCAGCGCGAAGATGCTCTCCATCGTGCCGCTGATGGCCGGTGGCGGCATGTACGAAACGGGTGCTGGCGGCTCGGCACCGAAGCACGTCAAGCAACTGGTGGAAGAGAACCACCTGCGCTGGGATTCGCTGGGTGAATTCCTGGCACTGGCTGTCTCGCTGGAAGACCTGGGCATCAAGACGGGCAACCAGCGCGCCAAGATCCTCGCCAAGACGCTCGACGCCGCAACGGGTAAGCTGCTCGACAACAACAAGGGTCCGTCGCCGAAAACCGGCGAGCTGGACAACCGTGGCAGCCAGTTCTACCTGTCGATGTACTGGGCACAGGAACTCGCCGAGCAGAAGGACGACGCCGAACTGGCCAAGCTCTTCGCCCCGCTCGCAAAGCAACTGACCGAGAACGAGAAGACCATCGTGGGCGAACTCGCCGACGTGCAAGGCAAGCCGACCGACATCGGCGGCTACTACAAGCCGGACTTCGAAAAGCTCGAACAAGTCATGCGTCCGAGCAAGACGTTCAACGCAGCGCTGGCAAGCGTCGCCAAGGCGTAAGCCACGGTGTCGTGCCGGGCGGTCCACAAGGACTGCCCCGGCAGCAAGAAATAAAAAAGCGGGTCCACTCACATGGACCCGCTTTTTTTGTCGGCGACGCTTCTTGCATGAAGTATCGCCCCAGAGGGACGGGCAGCGCTGCCGCCCTTCCCTCACATCACTTCGGAACGATCAGCGATTGACCTGTTCCTTCGACTGCGTGAGTGCCAGCACGGCACCCAGTGCGAGCGCTGCCGACACACAGTACATACCGGCGTTCGTGCTCTGCGTCACGTCCTTGAGCCAGCCGATGACGAACGGGCTCACAAAGCCTGCCAGGTTGCCGATCGAGTTGATCATGCCGATGGCAGCCGCCGCGGAGCCGCCGACGAGCAGCGCGCTCGGGTACGTCCAGAACACGGGCATCGTGGCCAGCATGCCCGCCGTGCCGACCGACAGCGCGACCATCGCGAGCGGTACGTTGTTGCCCCAGATCGTGCTCAGGTACAGGCCAACGGCACCGGCGAACGACACTACGGCGAAGTGCCAGCGACGCTCACGCGTGCGGTCCGAGCTGCGTGCCACGGCGATCATGCTGACGACTGCGCAAGCATACGGAATGGCGGTCAGCAGACCCACGTCGAGCGCGCTCTTCACGCCGCTGGCCTTGATGAGCGTCGGGAGGTAGAAGCCGATGCCGTACAGACCCATCATGCAGCAGAAGTAGATCACGGCCATCAGCCACACGCGACCGTTCGAGAACACCGAGGCCACCGATTGCGGTGCCTTGCCCGCGCTGTCCTGTGCGATGTTGTGCTCCAGCACGGCCTTCTCGTCTTCGGTGAGCCACTTCGCAGCGCGAATGCCGTTCGGCAGATACATCAGCGTGATCACGCCGAGAATCACCGACGGAATGGCTTCGATGAAGAACAACCATTGCCAGGCCTTCCAGCCGCCCACGCCGTTGAACGCTTGCAGAATCCAGCCCGAGAGCGGACCGCCGAACACACCGGCAACCGGAATACCGATCATGAACAGCGCGTTCATGCGGCCACGGCGCTGCGCCGGGAACCAGTAGGTCAGATACAGCACGATGCCGGGGAAGAAGCCCGCTTCAGCCACACCGAGGAGGAAGCGCACCACGTAGAACTGCGTCGGCGTCGTGACGAACAGCGTCGCCGCCGAGAGCACCGCCCACGAGATCATGATGCGCGCAATCCAGCGACGCGCACCGACCTTGTGCATGATGATGTTGGACGGCACTTCGAAGAAGAAGTAACCGATGAAGAAGATGCCGGCGCCCAGACCGTAGACGGTCTCGCTGAACTGGAGGTCGTTCAGCATTTGCAGCTTGGCGAAGCCGACATTCACGCGGTCCAGATAGGCCGCGACGTAACACAGGAAAAGGAACGGCAACAAACGCCAGGTCGCTTTTGCGTAGGCTTGCGCCTCGATCTCGCGCGTATGCGCGTTGGCTTTGACACCGCTTGCGATAGTACTCATGGTCTCCACTTCGAACTTCGGCTGCCACGCAGCCTGAATTGACTGCAACGTTGCACCCGGACCACTCGCACCGATCACGCTGCCTTACCCACTCGACCGCTCTGAAGACCTCACGATTCCCATGTTGCGAGAATCGATCACGCGCAGGCCCGGAGGCATTGTCTCCGGACGTCGCGCCCGACGGTTAAGTCGTTGCGCGACGCATCTCACCCTGCCATCCCCTTAGGTATTGGGAGGCCGAGGCGGATTGTAAACCATAGGACACCGCTTTAAATGGAACGAACCTTCAGTACATGATCATTTTCTTGAGGTGCGATCTGCGGGCATAGCGTAGGCATTTACAGGCTTCTGCGGGACGACGGAAGGCAACGCCGTGCGCCTCTCGGGTGAGAGAGACAGCACGGCGCTGCATCGACCTCAAATCAGCGCTGACGCGCCCGCAACGACACGATCACGACGACACCCAGCACTGCCGCCACCGCCCCGCACAGGAAGACGGCGCGATAGCCGAACGGGTTGGCCACGGCCCCCGCGAGCGGACCGGTGGTCAGGATGGCGATGTCCTGAAACGCGGCGTACGTGCCGAGGCTCGTGCCACGGCTGGCCGCCGGTGCGCGCTTGACGACTTCAATGCCCAGCGACGGGAAAATCAGCGACGCCCCCGCCCCGGCCAACGCCGTACCCAGCAGCGCGAGCCACGCGACGGGCGCTTGCCAGACGATCAGCAGCCCGATGGCCTCGACGACGAGCGACGCCTGTGCCACTCGCAGATTGCCGAAGCGCTCGGGCCAGCGTCCGCCGATCAAACGCATCAGCACAAACGCCAGACCGAACGCCGACAAGGCAATCGCCGCACCAGTCCAGCGCGACGCCTCGAAGTACAGCACCACAAACGCACCGACCACAGCGAACCCGACACCCTGCAACGCCAGCGCCAGTCCGGGCATGAAGACGATACGCAACACCTGCGAGTACGGCAGCGCGCCCCCTGCCTGATGCGCGGGCGCGACGGCAGCAATGCGCGAGATGACGGCCCAGCCCGCCAGCGGCAGCAGACAGATTGCGATGGCGACGCCCGCCAGCGACATGCCGCCGTAGAGCGCCAGCCCCAACGGCGCGCCGACCGCGAATCCGCCGAAGACAGCCGCGCCGGTCCACGACATCACGCGGCCCGATTGCGCGGCACCGAGACTGCCGATGGCCCACGTCAATGTGCCGGTGATGCACAGGCTCTCGCCGACGCCGAGCAGCAAGCGGGCGAGCGTCAGCACAGCAAGACGCGGTTCGGCGGCCGCCGAAATCAGGCTCGTCGCGAGCAGCGCGATGCCTGACAGTCCGACGAACACCAGACCGCGCATGAGCGCCACGCGCGCACCGCGCTGATCGGCGGTGCGTCCGGCGAACTTGCGGGTGAGCACCGTGGCGAGCGACTGCACGCCCACGGCAAAGCCCACGATGACGTTGTGATACCCGAGCGTGTCGTGCACGAACAGCGGTACTACGGAGAGCGACATGCCGATGGTCAGGCACGCGAGAAAAACATTGAGCGAGAAGCGCACGAGCAACGCCGTAGCGTTGGCGGGCGCACCCGCCGCCTGATGCGGGGGTTGAGCCCGATCCGAAGATTGGGCCGATGTAGCGGAGGACGACATGCGAGAAAACTCCAAAGGTTACCGGTCAGCGCAAGCCAGTGCCGAACGACACAAATGACACGCGAGCAAAGCCATCGGCGAAACACCGGCGAACGATGAACAAGCCACGAACGACGGACACCAGACGCCAACCGGCGGACGAACGACCGCAAACGGGGCATCGGTATCGAAACAGGCAAATCGGAGGAGGACGGCGCTTATGACGCTCAGAGAACCGAAGACAACGCTGAATGGGTTGCCCGGTAGTTCACGCAGAACGCACGCCCCTCGACCGACGTGCCGGTAGAACCGGCCGCTGTCGCGGAGAATGCGTTGATTCACGTGAACGCTTACGTGACACCGGAGAAGATTTCACTAGATGCCAAGAATCCGTCGCCATTCTAGCCACGCATGTTGCGTTGCGCAAGCGATGGACATGACGCGAAAGCCACACCTCGCGCTCAGCCGGTCAGTCGGTCAATCGATGGGGTCCGTCCCCTTCGCACGACGCGTGCTCGCCTTGACGGTCTGTTGCAACGCACGTCGCAGCGCGCTGTAACGTCGCAAGGCTTCTTCCATCACGGAGATACGTGCGGTGCCCGCCGCGCCGTCGGCCAGCAATTTGGCCTTGAGCCCGCCATACGCCGCCTCCATCGCCGACGCATGGGTGCCGAGCGATTCGCCACCGTCTTCCGGCAACGTGTCGCTTTCCACATGATCGAGCAGCGCGCCCGATTCGCGCAGGAACGCCGCGTAGACGTCCGACATCCCGGTCGCGGTGCTGGTCTGGTCTCGCAACGCGGAAGCTGCCACCGCTTGCTCTGCCGCACTCTCGTAGTAACGTAGTGTGCGCAGCGTGTCGGCCAGTTGCTCGGCGGACGCCGCGCCCATCGCCACGCGACTCATGCGCTCGGCAAACGTCTGGCAGACGCTGCCGAGGCGAGTCACGCACGCGTGCGACTGGGCCAGCACGCCGGAACTCGTGCCGGTCAGCGCGCCACGCACCATATGCCGACTGATCACGCCAAGACGCTCGACTTCGCGTTTGAGCGCCTCGACGGCCAGTTGCGGCACCTGCAACACGTTGTCGTCTAGGAACTGCGGTGCACCCTCGTCTTCCTCGCGCGAGCGAAAGCGGCGCTGCAACCAATGCAACAGCGGCGTGGTCAGCGGAATCATCAGCAGCACGCCAAGCACATTGAAGGTCGTATGGAAGATGGCAAGCTGGATGGCGGGGTCGGCTTCGCGATGCATCCATTCCATGCCGGTAGCGATGGCGCGGATCATCCACGGCAGCAGCAAGAGCGCCACGACAGCCGCCACCACATTGAAGGCGACGTGCGCCATCGCCGCACGCCGCGCGTTGGGCGTCGCGCCGATGGCCGCGATCACGGCCGTTACTGTCGTACCGATGTTCGCGCCGATCACCACGGCCGCCGCGCCCTGCGCGCCCAGCAGTCCGTTCTGCGCGGCCGTGAGTGTGATGGCCATTGCCGCCGCCGAGGACTGCACGATGCAGGTCAGCACGAAGCCCACGACGACTTGCAGCAGCACATCGAGCGGGCCGGTGCCATCGGGCAGACGAATCATGCCCGCCATGTCGATGAAGGCAGATTGCAGCAGCGAGATGCCGAAGAAGAGCAGGCCGAAGCCCGCGAGCGCATTGCCGATGGCACCGCGCCGGGTGCCCGCGCCCGTCAGACGCAGCGCCACGCCGACAGCGATCATCGGCAGCGCGAACGCATCGATATTGAATTTGAGGCCGATGACCGCGACGATCCAGCCCATCATCGTCGAGCCGAGATTGGAGCCGAACATCAGCCACAGAGCGCCGCCAAGCTTGAGCAGTCCGGCGTTGACGAAGCCGATGGTCGCAATCGTCACGACGGAGGAGCTTTGGGTGATGGCGGTGACGAGCACGCCCGAAGCGAAGGCCTGCCATCGGGTGCGCGTCGCTCCCGCGAGAATGCGTTCGAGCGCAGGCCCGGCGGCGAGTTTGAGGCCATCGGTCATCATCGCCATGCCGATGAGGAAGATGCCGACGCCACCCGCCAGAATGCTGACCGCCTTGACGATTTCACCCATGCAACGCCTTCCTTTGTGCGTACTGCCGGAGCTATCGAAGTGGTGCGCGTCGTCGCCTGCGAGGCGACTGTGGAATCTACTGTCGGCCCGGCGGCTGTGCCGTCAGGCGTCGGCGCGCAACAGGCCCCAGCATAACCGGTAAAGCTCGTCCTCAAATTCTGGAGTGCCAAGCAACGGGGAGTCTTCGAGCACGGCCGAGCGCAGTGTGCCCATGAATGCGCGCGTGAGCACAAAGACCGTGGCGGTGGTCGGCGGACGCATTCCCGGCGCATCGCGGCGCGACATGGCGACAGCGATATGCTCGGCCGCCTCGCGCATCGCCTGCATGATGTTCTCGTGATGGTCCATTTGCCACGCCATCTTGATGAGCGAGCGCTTCACGCGTCCTCCCGAACCGAAGGCTTCGATCAGCATGCGGATGCGCTCGCGAATCACGCGCTCAGGGTCTGCACCTTCATCGGCGGCGCGTGCGAGAAATTCGTTCTGCTCGTCCATTACGCGACGCCGCTCGCGCGCAATCATTGCCAACAGAATCGCTTCCTTGGTCGGGAAGTACTGATACAGCGTGCCAATCGAAAAACCGGCCTTCTTGGCGATGCGATTGGTCGTGAGCGCCGCCTCCCCTTCTTCGTCGAGAACCTGAGCTGTGGCCTCGAAAATGGTCTCGACGGTGTGCTGCGCGCGTGCCTGCATCGGCCGCTTTCGCATGGCGGACGGGGCATTCGGGGTGGCGGGCGACTTCGGTGTGGACATAACTGAAAACCTGAGCAGGAACTGAGCGAGAAGCGAGTTGCGGCATGACGCCTGAAAAATGAATAATGCTCACATTCGGTATGAATTTCAAGAGACGGCGTCATGGACGTCACATTCATCGCATCCGACATTCGTCTCGACTGCCAGAGAGGTCTGCCATCATGAGCAACGACATTTCCGCGCTGACCGTGCGCAAGCTGACGGTCGATCTGGCCAGTGGCTTCGAGCGCCATTGGCACAGCGGCGACGCTTACCGCACGATGTACTACAACGCGCTGTCGATGAGTTTTCCCGTCGGCGAGCAGTCGTTCATCGACTCGGTGCGCGACACGATGGACCGTCTGCCTGACGACGCGCGTTACGACAAACTGCGCGCCGACATCGCGCAATTCATCGGACAGGAAGCGACGCACCGTCATCTGCACGGCCAGTACAACGCGCAGCTTGCCAAGCAAGGCCTGGTGAATCATTGGGAGAACTGGGCGACGTCGCGCATTCAGTGGGCGCGGCGCCGCAAGCTGTCGCCGATGTACATGCTCGCCGTCACGGCTGCTTACGAGCATTGCACGGCGGTGTTCGGCGACGGCGCACTGCGCTACGACCGCTGGCTCGCGAAGGCGGAGCCGAAGATGCGTCTGATGTGGCGCTGGCACGCGGCCGAGGAGACCGAGCACAAGGCGGTGGCGTTCGACCTGTATCGCGCGCTGGGTGGCAGCGAGCGCCAGCGGGTACTGACGTATCTCTACGTGCTGTTCATGTTCGGGCTGGAGAGCCACGCGCAGACGATCAACAATCTCTGGCGCGATGGCACGCTCTTCAAGCCGAGCACGTGGTGGGGATTCACGACGATGTTCTTCGGTCGCGACGGCGTCATCTGGCGCACCACCGGGCCGATGCTCAAGTACATGCTGCCGTCGTTCCATCCGAATCGTCACGGCGATCCGGCGCTCGCGCAGAACTGGCTCGAAGCGCATAACGCGAGTTGGCGCGCGGTTCGGTAAGCACCGTTGACGACGGCGGCTTGCCTTAAGCCGCCATCAAATTGAAAGCGGATATTCGCGTCCAGAGCGCGGATATCCGTTTTTTTTCGCGCCCGCAAATTGCGCTGCGCAAGAGGTAAACCGCCAGTGTTAACCCGAGAAGTGTGACGGCAACAACGGAATAACGAGTATCAACGCCGCGTGATATGTCGTATGAGGCACCTTGATAATAATGATCACGCCTCAAAGCAACACCGATCCCCGCGCAACGCGAAGTCAGTGTGTCAATGACTCAGGCGTGCCCCCTTGCACCCTTCGGTGAAAAGAGCAGTTCAGAGGCACGCACAAACTAAAAACGAGACGGAGACACATTCATGAGCAAGGCAGCAAGTTGGCTGCGGGGCACGCTCGCCCTCGCAATTTGCGGCGCGGCGGGCGTCGCGAACGCACAATCCAGCGTTTCCCTTTACGGTCAGGTCGACGCGTGGGTCGGCGCGGCCAAAGCCCCGGGCGGCGACCGTGCGTGGACGCAGGCCGGCGGCGGTATGTCCACGTCTTACTGGGGTATCAAGGGCGCCGAAGATCTTGGCGGTGGCCTGAAAGCGATCTTCACGCTCGAAGACTTCTTCCTGCCGCAGAACGGCAACTACGGCCGCTTCACCGGTGACAGCTTCTTCTCGCGCAACGCGTACGTCGGCCTGCAATCGGACACGCTGGGCACGATCACGATGGGGCGGCTCACCACGTCGTACTTCGTGTCGACGATCCTGTTCAACCCGTTCGTCGACTCCTACACCTTCAGCCCGATGGTCTACCACACGTTCCTCGGTCTCGCGGGACAGGGGATCGTCGGCGACTCGGGCTGGAACAACGGCGTGATGTACGCCACGCCCGACTACAAGGGACTGGGCGCAAGCTTCTCCTACGCCTTCGGCAACAAGGCAGGCGAAATGGGGCAGAACAAGTGGAGCGCTGCGGCCATGTACTTCCACGGCCCGCTCGCCGCGACGCTCGCCTATCAGCAGGTCAAATTCGACTCGACGCCCGACGATCAGGCCGGTATCACCGGCTTTCGCAATCAGCAGGCACTTCAGGCCGGTCTGACGTACGACTTCAAGGTGGTCAAGTTCTTCGGTCAGTACCAGTACATCAAGAACACGATCACGGGCGGCAATCTGACGTCCAACGGCGGCCAGCTCGGCTTTACCGTGCCGCTCGGCGGGGGTAATGTGATGGCGTCTTACGCTTACACGAAGAACTCCGGCGCGAACAACGCCAGCCGGAATACGTGGGCCATCGGCTACGACTACAACCTCTCCAAGCGCACCGATGTGTACACGGCCTATCTCAACGACAAGGTTTCCGGGCTGGATGCCGGGAATACTTTCGGGGTGGGCATGCGCATGAAGTTCTGACAGACTCGACGCAAGCAGTCGCCTGACAAAATCAGTGGCACGGGCTCGCGCGCAGTACAATGCGCGCGCCCCCGCTGCACACGGACAACGGCATAACAAAGTCACAAGGAGAGCGCGTTGCTGACCAAATTCTTCAAACTCGAGGAGCATGGCTCCAATGTACGCACGGAAATGGTGGCGGGTCTGACGACCTTCCTCACCATGTCGTACATCATTTTCGTCAACCCCAACATCCTCGGCACGACGGGCATGGACAAGAGTGCCGTGTTCGTGGCGACCTGTCTTGCAGCGGCGATCGGCTCGGTGGTGATGGCCTTTGTCGCCAACTACCCGATCGGCATGGCGCCGGGTATGGGCCTGAACGCCTTCTTCGCCTTCACGGTCGTGGGCGCGATGGGATACACGTGGCAACAGGCGCTCGGCGCGGTGTTCATCTCAGGGTGTCTGTTCATCATCCTGACCGTGACAGGGGTGCGATCCTGGCTCATTGCCGGGGTGCCCAAATCGTTACGATGTGCGATTGCAGCGGGTATCGGTCTGTTCCTCGCCATCATCGCGCTCGGTAACGCTGGCGTGGTCGTCGCCAACCCGGCCACGAAGATCGGTCTGGGCGATCTCCACTCGCCGCAGGCACTGCTCGCCATCTTCGGCTTCTTCCTGATCGCTGTGCTCGACGCGCTGCGGGTTCGCGGTGCCATCCTGATCGGCATTCTGGCCGTCACGGTGCTCTCGATGGTGCTGGGTCTGAACCAGTTCCAGGGCGTGTTCGCCATGCCGCCGAGCCTCTCGCCGACGTTCCTCCAGCTCGACATTCCGGGCGCCCTGCACGCCGGTTTTGTCCACGTCATTCTGGCCTTCGTGCTGGTCGAAGTGTTCGACGCGACAGGTACGCTGATGGGTGTGGCCAAGCGCGCCGGTCTGCTCGAAGGCACGCATTATAAGGGCTTGGGACGCGCGCTCTTCGCCGACTCCATCGCTATCTTCATCGGCTCGCTGCTGGGCACGAGCAGCACGACGGCTTACGTGGAAAGCGCTTCGGGCGTGCAGGCGGGCGGCCGCACGGGTCTGACCGCACTGACGATTGCCGTGCTGTTCATCCTCGCGCTGTTCATCGCCCCGCTGGCAGGCTCGGTTCCGGCGTACGCCGCGGCACCGGCACTGCTGTATGTTGCAGGTCTGATGCTGCGCGAACTGCTCGACGTCGAGTGGGACGACATCACGGAAGCCACGCCGGCCGCCCTGACCGCGCTGGCCATGCCGTTCACGTACTCGATCGCCACCGGTCTGGCGTTCGGCTTTATCTCGTACGCCGTGCTGAAGTTGTTCACGGGCCGTGCGAAGGACGTCCACCCGGCAGCGTGGGTGATCGCCGTGCTGTTCGTGTTGAAGTACGCCTTCTTCCCGGGCTGATCGACCCGAGGTATCGTCACCGTCGATTGGGACGGTTCCGATAACAAGCAACAAGCAAAACGGCCCGCCGGGGATTTCCCGGCGGGCCGTTTTGTTTTGACGTCGCCGTTATGCCCGGGCAGCGGAGATCAATGCCGCAAGTCCCGAGCGATGTTGGCCCTGCGCGTCGAAGTTCTCCGGCGAGAGCCACTGCTCGAAGCCCCGGCTGATCGCAGGCCATTCCGCATCGGTGATGGAAAACCACGCCGTATCCCGGCTGCGCCCGCGATAGACGATGGCGTTGCGGAAGATCCCTTCGAACGTGAAACCGTAGCGGGCCGCCGCACGGCGCGAGGGCGCATTCAACGAATCGCACTTCCATTCGTAGCGCCGATAGCCCAGCTCGTCGAACGCGCGGCGCATCAGCAGATATTGCGCCTCGGTGCCCGCACGCGTGCGCTTGAGCAACGGCGAGTACGCCACGTGCCCGACCTCGACCACTCCGTTCGCCGGGTCGATGCGCATGAGCGCGAGCGTGCCGACAGCTTTGCCCGTCTCCAGATCGACGATGGCGTGATGCAGCGGATCGGTGGACGCCGCGAGCTTCGTCGCATACGCGTAGTAGCTGTCGAAGTCAGGGAACGGACCACCGCTCATGTAAGTCCAGTCGCGCCCGTCCGGCGCGGTGGCGAAGGCGTCGAAGAGATCCTTGGCGTGACGCTCGACGTCGATCGGCTCCAGACGGCAGTACCGGCCGCTCACCGGCGTGCGCGGGGGCTGCGCGCGCGGCTTCCAGTCGGGCAGCGCCGGGCCGATGGGCTGGTCGTAGTCGTTGAAGTTCGGTGCGTCGGTCATGGCTCTCTCGTCTCCGGCAATTGGATGGGCATTTTGATCATCAAGGCTAAGTTATCGCGCCAGTGGTACGATGAAAAGCACCACTCCTCGCGAATCTCTTGGTGCCATGACATCCGTAGCCAAAACGCGCGCCGACTCAACGCCCCCGGCACCTGCCTTTGCACCGGAAAACGTTGCCGCCCTGTTCGATAGCCCGCTTGCCACGGGACCGGGGCGCAACGTCTCACTCCAGAAGCAGCTCCTGACGCGACTCAAACACGCCATTCTCGAAGGACGTCTGCCTGCGGGTGCACGTTTGCCAGCCTCACGCACGCTCGCAGAAGACCTCGCCGTGTCGCGCAACACCGTCTCCATCGTCTACGACCAGCTTGCTGCCGAGGGTTTCATCGTCCCGCATCGGCTCGGCACGCGCGTCGCGCAACTCTCGCTCGATCCGCACATTGCCGCGCAAGCAGCGCTCGTGGCGAAGTCGAACGCGCGGGATGTCGCGCCGACGGACATTGCACCGGAAGTCGTGACCGCACCGTCACCGTCACGCCGCATTCAACGCCTGCCCGCCACCCGGCACGCCGCACGCGCGGGTGAAACCCCGCTGCCGTTCACGCCCGGCGTGCCCGCGCTTACCCGCTTTCCAGCAAGCACATGGCGACGTACGCTGGAGCGCGTCATGCGTGAAGCGCAGCCCCGTCACTACAACTATGGCGATCCGCTGGGCGAGCCTGCGCTGCGTGAAGCCATTGCCGACCACCTCCGCATTTCGCGCGGCGTACGGTGCGACGCCTCGCAGGTCGTCATCACGGAAGGTGCGCACGAGGCGCTGATTCTCTGCGTGCGGTTGCTGACCGACCCGGGCGACACGGTGTGGATGGAAGACCCCGGCTATCGGGGCGCGAAGGCCGCTTTTCATTCGAGCGACGTGCGATTGCAGGCGCTGCGTGTGGACGACGAAGGCATCGTGATTCCCGACGGCTTGTGGGAGCGCTCGCCGCCGCGACTGGTGTACGTCACGCCGTCGCACCAGTACCCGCTCGGCAGCGTGTTGTCGGCATCGCGCCGTCTCGATCTGATTGCACAGGCGCGGCGTCACGGCGCGTGGATTCTGGAGGACGACTACGACAGCGAGTTTCGCCATCAGGGCGAGCCGATTGCTGCGATGCAGGGGATGGTGCCGGACGCGCCCGTGGTCTATGTCGGGACCTTCAGCAAGACGATGTTCCCGGCACTGCGTCTCGGGTTTCTGATTCTGCCGACCGCACTCGCGACGCAGGCCCGCGACGCGCTCGACGAACTCCTGCGCGGTGGCCATCGCTTCGAACAGCTGGCACTCGCCGACTTCATCCGAAGCGGGCAGTTTGCGCGCCATCTGGGGCGCATGCGGCGTTTGTACCGGGAGCGTCAGACGGCATTGCGCGACGCGCTGGCCACGCACTTCGATCCGGCATACGCGGTGATTGGCGAACGCTGCGGACTCCATCTGACGGTGCGGCTGGACGCGGCCTTCCCGGACAAAGCCATCGTGGAAGCCGCCCAGCGCGAAGGGATCGGCCCTCGCGCGCTATCGAGCTTCGCACTCGATCCGCAACCGGCGGACAACGGGCTTGTGATCGGCTACGGGGATACGGACGCGTCCCGCATCCCCGGATTGATCAAGCGGCTGGCGGCGATTGTCGCAGCCGCCGGGTTAACGTCGGCTGGGTCGGCTGGGTCGGCCGGGTCGGCCGGGTCGGCCGGGTAAGTTCTCAGCGCTCACGGCAGACGAGCGTTGGGTCGGGACATTGACACTCGTCATCGTCCCACGGTGGGCACAGTTGGTACGGTGAATCGGCTGCCTGCACTCCGGGAAGCTCAGCGGCTTGTATCGTCGGAATTTGTGTCCAAAGCGCCGCCGAGATCAACCCGGCACGCATCATCCAGTTCTGTTTCATTTCACACTCCTAAGATGAATGCCCGTTGCGATGAGCAAGGGCGCTCGCAGCAACCCTGCGCGACGCGCTGGCTGCTGCGGATTCAATTTAGGTCGGTGATACGGCAGACGACTTGCAGAAATGCGCTCGCGCCTCCGGAATTGGGAGGACAGCGCAGTGCAACGGGAGGAAGGTTCCCCTGAGATCGGCGCACGGTGACCGTGCGTCGACCTCCTTGTGGGAATGAGGCGAGGCTTGAATCGGAAAGACGATTACGACGACGTCGCGGTCTGTGCTGACTTGGTCACCGTCGACGCAGCGTCATGCGGTTGGCCCACACGGGCATTGCGCGACATCCACAGAGTCAGCAGCACGGCGGCGATGGCGGCCAGTGCCGCGCACAAATACACCTCGGCGTACCCGTAAGCCCCCACGATCAGGCCCGCGACCGGTCCCGTGACGCCCAGTGCGACGTCGAGAAACACTGAGTACGCTCCGAGTGCCGCGCCACGATTCTGCGCAGGTACGAGGTTGACGGCCGCTACGCCCAGCGACGGGAACACAAGCGAGAAGCCCGCGCCCGCCAGCGCCGCACCGAGCAGCGCCGTGAAACCTGTCGGGGCAATACCCAGCACGATCAGACCGAAGGCTTCCAGCGCGAACGATGCCATCGCGACGCGATAGCCGCCAAAGCGCTGAATGCTGCTTCCGAGCAACAGACGCACGCCCATGAAGCACAGCCCGAACGCCGTCAGTGCCAGCGCCGCGTTGTCCCAATGATGGCTTGCATAGTAGAGCGTAATGAACGTCGAGATCGCACCGAAGCCGATGGACCCGAGCGCCAGTCCCATGCCGAACGGCATCACGCGGCCGAGCACCGCGCGGAACGCGAGTCGCTCACCGTGAATGACCGGCGTCGCACGCTTCATGCGAGCCAGCAGCAAACCGACGATACCCGCCAGCGCCACCGCAGCGCCCACGGCCTTGATGCCGTACGCATTGTTGAGTGCCACGCCCAGCGGTGCGCCAAGCGCGAGCGCGCCGTATGTCGCAACACCGTTCCACGAAATCACCCGCGCCGTGTGCGACGGCCCGACTTGTCCGATGCCCCACATAATCGCGCCCGTCGACACCCAGCTTTCACCGAAGCCGAGCACGAGGCGTCCGACGATCAGCGCGAGCAGCGCCAGCCAGGGCACACCGGAGAACACACCGCCCAACGCCACGAGCAAGCCGGATGCGCCACACGCGACCAGACCGCACAGCACCGTGCGCTTCGGGCCCCAGGCGTCGGCCGTGCGTCCGGCATACGGGCGAGAGAGCAGTGTCGCGAGATATTGGACGCTGATCGCCAGCCCGGCGATCACAGAGCTGTAAGCCAGATCCACGTGCACGAACGACGGCAGCACAGCGAGCGGCAAGCCGATCGTCAGATAGCAGAGGAACGTGAAGAACACGGTGGAGACGATCTGCAACGTCGTGGCGAACTGGCCGTTCGCAGGGCGGGTGTCGGTAGGCATTGCGCAGGGGATCAGGAATCGACGAAACCCCAGGACGCGACCACCCGCGCGACGGGCAAGCATGCGCGCGGGTCATCTCAATCCTAGGGTTTTCCCGGATCATACGCCGTTTCGCCGCTTTTGTGTAAACGCTTAAAAAATGTTGCTGCGACGACGAACAGCGGTACCCTGCTGCCGTTGCTTGCCGTGCGGGGCTAATCGCCCACAGCCCCGCGCGACAAGCGTTTGAGCGGCATCGTTCGACGTCAGCGCCCGACTTCCGCCAAGGATTTCAGGCTCACTGACAACATAGCAAGGTCGGCGTTACCGACGGCGATCTGGTCGGCCAGCACCCGGTGATAACGGGCGAGCGCTTCGGTGTGCGTCTGCTGCCATCCGGCGACGAGCCGGGCGGCCGGACTCTGGTCGGCAGCCTCCGGTGATGCAGCCGCATCGTTCCCCGTCCCCTTCCCCTTCCCCGTCCCCGTCCCCTTCCCGCCTTCCAGCACGCTCGCCGTCAGACGTCGACGCAACACCGACAACTCCTCCAGCAAGGTCGCTCGCGCGAGACGCTGCCAGTGCGTTTGCATCGGCAGGCCGAGCACGCCCGTCTGCAACCAGCCGTAGCCCAGCGGCGCGTCGAGCGCGAAGTACACCTGCGCCGCGAGCGACGGCTCGCATCCGCTGGTACTCGCGACCTCGGCGATGTCGAGCAACGCCACGCGTGCACCGACACCTGCCGCCGTTTGCGCGAGCCGCGGCGGCACACCGGCGTCGATCATGGTCTGGCAGCGCGTGCGGGCTTCATCCGCCGCTTCGCCGCTCACGAGCGTGTCGAGCGTGGGGAGAATCGGATCGAGCACACTGCGCAGGCGCTCCACGGTCTGCGGCACGTCGGTCAGCCGCCGACGCAGGAACCACAGCGTGGCCTGCTCGTGCCACTGCGCAATTGCCGTGAAGAGCGACGCCTGCGTCTCGTGCGACACCCGGGCGTCCAGCGCATCGATGTCGAGCCACAAGGCGTCGAGTCCATACGCCCCGCGCGCGGCGAGACTGGCGCGTACGACATCGGCTGGCTCAGCGCCCGTCTCTTCGCTCAGGCGATGCACGAACGTTACGCCCGCCCGGTTGACGAGTGCATTGGCGTGCATCGTCGCGAGAATTTCCCGTTTGAGCGGATGACGCAGCATCGCCGCGCCACAGCGGCTCGCCAGTGGCGTCGGGAAGTAAGACGGCAATCCGTCGGCCACGAATTCGGCGTCCGGCAGATCGCTCGCCAGCAACAAGTCGTAGAGCCACATCTTGCTGTACGCCATGAGGACGGCGCGCTCCGGCGAGGTCAGCCCGGCGCCCGCCGCGCGACGCGCATCAAGGGCTTCGTCGTCCGGCAGGAACTCGATGGCGCGTGCCAGCCGCTGTGCGCGCTCCAGATACCGCATAAAGCGAGCGTCTCCATCGAGCGCAGACGCCGAGCGCAGACGCCCGAGCGACAACGCCTGCGTTTGCAGATAGTTGTCGCGCAACACGAGCGATCCGACTTCTTCCGTCATCTCTGCGAGCAACGTATTGCGCTGCTTGAGCGTCATTTCGCCGTCGGTCACGACGAGGCCCAACAGAATCTTGATGTTGACCTCGTGGTCCGAGCAATCGACACCTGCCGAGTTATCGATGGCGTCGGTGTTGATACGACCGCCGTGCTGCGCGTACTCGATGCGTCCGAGCTGCGTCAGCCCGAGGTTACCGCCCTCGGCCACGACCTTGCAGCGCAGTTCTGCGCCGTTCACGCGCAGCCCGTCGTTCGCGCGGTCGCCGACTTGCGCATGCGTTTCGGTGCTCGCCTTCACATAAGTGCCGATGCCGCCGTTGTAGAGCAGATCGACGGGTGCGCTCAGCAACGCACGCAGCAAATCGTTCGGCGCCATTTCAGTGGCTTCGGTGCCGAGCCACTCGCGCATCTCCGGCGACAGCGCAATCGCTTTCGCCGTTCGCGGGAAGATACCGCCCCCTTTGGAAATCAGCGTCGCGTCGTAGTCGGCCCAACTGGAACGCGGCAACTGGAACAGCCGTTCGCGCTCGGCAAACGAGGTCGCGGCATCCGGGGTGGGATCGAGGAAGATGTGACGGTGATCGAACGCCGCCACGAGCCGGATGTGTTTCGAGAGCAACATGCCGTTGCCAAACACGTCGCCCGACATATCGCCGATGCCCACCACCGTGAAGTCCTGCGTCTGCGTATCGACACCCATCTCGCTGAAGTGCCGCTTGACGGACTCCCACGCGCCGCGCGCCGTGATGGCCATCTTCTTGTGGTCGTAACCGACGGAACCGCCCGAGGCGAACGCGTCGCCCAGCCAGAAGCCGTACTCGGCGGAGATCGCGTTCGCATAGTCGGAGAACGTCGCCGTGCCCTTGTCGGCGGCCACCACGAGATACGGGTCATCGCCATCGATACGAACGGTTTGCGGCGGCGGCACGAGTTGCCCGTCGACGTAGTTATCCGTCAGATCCAGTAGCCCGCGCAGGAATGTCTGATAACACGCTACGCCCTCGGCGAGGTAAGCGTCACGGTCTCCCGGCGACGGCGGCTGCTTGACGACGAAGCCCCCCTTCGACCCCACCGGCACGATGACCGTGTTCTTGACCATCTGCGCCTTCACCAGCCCCAGCACTTCGGTGCGAAAGTCTTCGCGGCGGTCCGACCAGCGCAGGCCGCCGCGCGCAACGCGTCCACCGCGCAGGTGCACGCCCTCCACGCGCGGCGAATACACCCAGATCTCGAACATCGGCTTCGGCTCAGGCAGCCCCGGCACCTTCGACGGGTCGAACTTGAATGACAGGTACGCCTTCTGCGCGCCCCCACCCCTTCCACCACTTCCACCACTCCCGCCCTGTGCCGTCTGGAAGTAGTTGGTCCGCAGCGTGGCTTCGAGAACACCGAGGAATTGACGCAGGATGCGGTCTTCGTCGAGATTGGGGACGTCTTCCAGCGCCGTGTGTATCTGCGTACGCAATTGCTCGGCACGCGACTCGCGGACCTCCGCACTCAACGAAGGATCGAAGCGCGCGAGGAACAGGCGCACGAGCATGCCTGCAATCGACGGGTTCCCCGTCAGTGCATTCTCGATGTAGGCATTGCTGAAGGTCGAGCCGACCTGGCGGATGTACTTTGCGTACGCCCGCAGTATGCGCACCTCGCGCCACGTCAGGCCAGCTTGCAGCACGAGACGGTTGAGGTCGTCGTTTTCGACATCGCCCGCCCAGATACGTGCGAAGGCGTCTTCGAAGCGCGCACGGGCGTGCTCCAGATCGACGTCTGCCCCGTCGAGACTCGTCATGCCGAAGTCGTGCATCCACACGACGCCGGTATCGGACGGCTCGATCCGGTAAGGCCGCTCGTCGTTCACCCGCACGCCGAGGTGTTCGAGCATCGGCAGGCTGCGTGAGAGCGCGATGGGTTCGCCCGCCTGATAGATCTTGAAGCGCAGCGTACCGGGCGCAGCCTCCAGCGGACGATACAGTTGCATGGCAAGCGGCGTTGCGCCCGAGCTACCGGAAGGCGTGGTTTGCGCGGGCTGCGGCGCGTTCAGTAGCGGTTCGATCAGCTCCACGTCGCGCACGGCCACGCGCGCAGCGTAATCCTCTCGATACCCCGCAGGGAATGCCTGTGCGTAGCGTCGTAACGCGCGCGTACCGCGTTCTTCGCCCAGTTGCTCGCGCAGCGCGTCGGAGAGGTCGTCCTGCCAGCGGCGCGTGGTCTCGACGATGCGGGCTTCCAGCTCGTTGACGTCGACCTCCGGCACGTGCCCCGGCTCGGTCCGCACGGTGATCTGAATCCGCGCGAGCATCGACTCGGAGAGTTGCGGCGTGAACTCGACGCCAGTGCCGTGATACGCCGCCAGCAGCAGATTCTGCACCCGCACGCGCAAATCGGTGTTGAATTTCTCGCGTGGCACGAACACGAGACACGACACGTAGCGATCGAAGCGATCGCGTCGCACGAAGAGTCGCGTGCGCTGACGTTCCTGCAATCGCAAAATCCCCAGCGCGATGTCGGCGAGTTGCTCGACGTCGATCTGGAACAGTTCGTCGCGCGGATATTGTTCGAGGATGGTCTCAAGCGTCTTGGCCAGATGACCATTGGGCAGGAACCCGGCGCGCCGGATCACTTCGGCGACTTTGCGGCGCACCAGCGGAATTTCGTCGGCCGGCACCATATAGACGGTCGAGGTGTACAACCCCAGAAAACGCCGTTCGCCGCAGACCTTGCCCTGCGCGTCGAAGCGCTTTACACCCACGTAATCGAGATAGCCGGGACGGTGAACGCTGGCGCGCGAATTGGCCTTCGTCAGGAAGATCGGGGCACTGGCCTGCACGATACCGATGGCCCCGGGCGACAGGCGCGTGACGTCGGGCGTGCTGGCGTCGCGGCGCGATTCGCGCAGCACGCCGAGGCCGGTGCCCGGCACGCCTTGCAGGTAGTGCTCGCCGTCGCGCTCGACCAGTTCGTAATCGCGATAGCCGAGAAAGGTGAAGTGACGCTGAAGCATCCAGTCCAGAAACGCCTGCGCCTCGTCGATCTCTGCGCGCTCCTGCGCCGCCACGCCTTGCTGCGCGGCGCGCTCGGTCAGGGATTCGATGGCCGCATGCGCGGCGGCCTGCATCGCGCGCCAGTCATCCACGGCGGCGCGCACGTCGCCGAGCACGCGTTGCAGCCCGTCGACCAGCGCCTGAATGCGCTCCGGCTCGGAGAACCGGTCGACTTCGATGTGGATATACGATTCGAAGCGGCTGCCGTCGTCCTCTCCCTCCTTGCCCGCCGGACTGCTGCCGGGTGCGACGCTCAGGCGCTTGCCCGCCGCGTCGCGCCGGATGCGATAGACCGGGTGGAAAGCCGAATGCAGCGCCAGCCCCTGCCGGTTGATCTCCATCGTCACCGAATCGACGAGGAACGGCATGTCGTCGTTGACGATTTCGACGACCGTATGGCTGCAATGCCAGCCGTGCTGATCGAGCGTGGGGTTGTAGATACGGATGCGCGGCTCGCCGGAGACGAACTTCTGGCCGAGTTGCCAGTGCGCCATCGCCGCGCCATAAAGATCGGCGACACTGCGCGAGACGACATCCTCGGCGTCGGCCAGACCGTAATACTGCTGGACGAAAGGCTCGAAGAGCGCCGCCACTTCGGGCGCGCGTTCACGGGCCATCGCGACGACTTCCGCCATGTGCTGGCGGACCTTCTCTTCCGGATTCGCGGGCATGGGCACCTCTGCGGGATTGGACGAGACTTCGACCGGCGAACGAGGGATAAGTTACCGGCCATTCACTGGCTTGTGGACAGGCAAGGCCATGCTACGCCCGGCGGCCCCGGACTGGCAACGGCGTGATTCCCGAGTTCGGGTATGCTGAGCCGGTCCGCCCGAGCCATCCGATCACCCCGACGTCACTCACGCCACCGGTATAATCGCGCATGAACTCAAAAGCCACCGATTCGCGCACTGACAGCGCCCCCGCCACTCCCTTCTCAAGCCTGCCGCTCTCGCCTGCCATGCAGGAGAACCTCGCACGGCTCGGTTACGCCTCGATGACGCCCATCCAGCAGGCGTCGCTCCCCGACATGCTGGCCGGCCACGACATCATCGCGCAGGCCAAGACCGGCAGCGGCAAGACCGCCGCCTTCTCGCTGGGCCTGCTCCAGCGCGTGGACGCCCGCGACTTCGCCGTGCAGGCCGCCGTGCTCTGCCCCACGCGCGAACTCGCCGAGCAAGTCGCCCAGGAAGTACGCCGTATCGCGCGCGCCGAGGACAACATCAAGGTCCTGACGCTGTGCGGCGGCTCGCCGATCCGTCCGCAAGCGGAAAGCCTCGCGCACGGCGCCCACGTGATCGTGGGCACGCCGGGCCGCATCATGGATCACCTCGACCGCGGCACGCTCTCGCTGACCGGCATCAAGACGCTGGTGCTCGACGAAGCCGACCGCATGCTCGACATGGGCTTTTTCGACGACATCGCCGCCGTAGCGAAACAAACGCCCGCCTCGCGCCAGACGTTGCTGTTCTCGGCCACTTACCCCGAAGGCATCGGCAAGCTCGCCCAACGCTTCTTGAAGACGCCGCGCGAGATCCGTCTGGAAGAAAAGCACGACGCCAGCAAGATTCGCCAGCGCTTTTATGAAGTGCGCGACGAGGAACGTCTGCACGCCGTGGGACAGTTGCTCGATCACTTCCGCCCGGTCAGCACGATTGCGTTCTGCAACACCCGCGCACAGTGCAACGACCTGACCGACGTGCTGCGCGCCGAGGGCTTCCACGCCCTGACGCTGCACGGCGATCTGGAACAACGCGAACGCGATATGGTTCTGATCCAGTTCGCCAACCGCAGTTGCTCCGTGCTGGTGGCGACCGACGTCGCCGCACGCGGTCTGGACATCGCGCAGCTCGAAGCCGTCATCAATGTGGACGTGACGCCCGATCCCGAGGTCTACGTGCACCGCATCGGCCGCACGGGCCGGGCCGACGAAGACGGCTGGGCGTTCAGCCTGGCGACGATGGACGAGATGGGCCGCGTGGGCAATATCGAAGCCGCGATGGGCGGGGAAGTCCAGTGGCACAAGCTCTCGGAGCTCACGCCGACGGGTAGCGGACATCTGCTGCCGCCGATGGTGACGATCCAGATGCTGGGCGGCAAGAAGGACAAGATCCGTCCGGGCGACGTGCTCGGCGCGCTAACCGGCGAAGCCGGTTTCGCCGCCGCGCAGATCGGCAAGATCAACGTGCTCGAAAACTTCACGTATATTGCTGTAGACCGGGACATCGCCCCGGTGGCGCTGCGCAAGCTGTCCGACGGCCGTGTGAAGGGCCGCAAGGTCAAGGTAAGATTCTTGCAGGATTAATTTTCGGATCCATCCCCTGAGCGCGACGCGCCACGAGGAGATTGCAATGAGGTCGATGCGTACCCTGTTGTGCTTCCCGGCGGCGCGGCGTCTCGCGCTCATCCTGCTGGCGGCCGGTGGACTGACCTGGCTGGCCGCGTGCAGCACCAAGGGCGTTGCGCCCAACCCCACCCTCACCGAAGACACGCTCGACGAGTATGCCCTCGTCATCGTCGGTCTCGACACGCCGCTGCAAAGCACCTGGGGACCGTGGACCTACTCGGACTTCAATCAGACCGTCAACGGCATCATCGGCGGCAAGATCACCCGCACGCTCAACAGCAATCCGCCCACGCGCGGGTACATTGCCATGCGCGTCTCACCGCTCATGCGCAACGAGCGCTTCGGTCCGATGGAGTTCACCCCGGCGGATAACAGCTATCGCTTTCGCTACTGCAAGGGACGCAAGGTGCCGACGGTGCGAGTCAACCGTGGCGACGTCGTCTACGCGGGCACGCTGATCCTCGACAATCACGACGGCAAGATCTGGCTGCGCACCGAATTCGACATGGCAGGCGCGCGACGTTTCGTGCAGGCGAACTACCCGTCGCTGGCCGACAAGCTCCAGCCGCAACCGTTTACCTATTACGAAGTGAAAAGCGAGCCGAGTTGCCGCTGACCGTCAGCTTCAACCAGTCAGCTCTCCTGCGCCGCGTCTGCCGGTGTGAGCACGATCTCGCGCCCTTCGCATAACGCTTCGGCGCGCTCGCTGAGTTCGTTGGCGACGTCCGCCAGATGCCGCCGCAGCGTATCCGCAAGCACCGATTCCGGCTCATGTGCGGGGCGCAGCATCTCGACAGGAAACTCGATGGCCGGCGCGACACGATACAAACGCTGCGCCTGCACATGCGCACTCGCCGCCGTGAACTGGTCGAGCAGCGCGTATCCCAGGCCGTGCTCGACGAGCGCCGCCGCGAGCGAATACGTCTGCACCATCACTTCGGCATCCTGCAGCAGTTCCGTCTGATCCAGACGCTCGTTGATCAGCGCGCCGAGCGGCGTGTCGTCGTGCAGCTTGATGAGATCGCGCCCGGCAAGCGCGTCGGCGCTGGCTGGCCCGCGCCGCGAGAGCTTCGGCCACGCAGCGGGCACGGCCAGCACGATGTGCCCCTGCGCTACGGGACGGCTCACGATACCGGCAGCCATCGGCGGCGCAGAAACGATGCCGACATCCACCGACGACGTGAGGATCGCGGTGATGGTCTCGTTCGTGTGATGGGTGATGAGTTCGAAGACGACATCCGGATGCGCACGCCGCATGCGCTCGATGGCGGCGGGCAACAGGCTCTGCGCGAGACTCGGCGTCACCGCGATGCGCAGGTGCCCCACGCCGTGCTGACGCAGATTGCGCGACGTGGTGCGCAGGCGCTCCAGATCGCTGAAGATGCGCTCGACGTCGGGATACAGGCGGCGTGCTTCGGCCGTGGGCACGAGGCGGCCTTTCACCCGGTCGAACAGCTTGAAGCCGAGTTGCTGCTCCGCGTGCTGCAACACACGGGAGACGACCGGTTGCGATACGTTGAGCAATTGCGCCGCGCCGCTGGCCGATCCGGTCAGCACGACTGCGCGAAAGGTCTCGATATGCCGCAATTTCATGCCTGACGTCGTCTCCGTGTCCCGCCCGCCTGCGCACTGGCGCGGCCGACCCTATAGCCAAAAGACATATGCTGCCTCAAAACCGCATAGGTTAGCGAATTTTCTCCCTCTACACTGCGTAGCAAAGGCTGTGCAGAAGACCTGCCACGAGGCGCTCGCCGCGTGTCGCAATTTTTTCCCGCCTTGCTTTCCATCAGCTTTTTGTCGTTATCTATCGTCATGCACATTGGAGTTATCGGAGCGGGCATCGTCGGCCTCGCCAGCGCGTATCAGCTGCTTCGCGCAGGCCACGAAGTCACAGTGATCGACGCGGCGCGCGACGGCGGTCTGGGGACCAGCTTCGCCAACGGCGGTCAGCTGAGCTATGGCTATGTGTCGCCCCTCGCCGCCCCCGGTGTGCTCTCGCAACTGCCCTCGCTGCTGTTCTCCAGCACCGGGCCGCTGCGGATCAAGCCGTCGCTCGATCCGGATTTCTGGCGCTGGTCGCTGGCCTTCGTCAAACATTGCAACGCGCAGGCGAACGCCAGCTCGACGCTGCGACTGCTCTCGCTCGGCTTGCATAGCCGCGAGGTGATGCTGGAGTTTCTGGCACAGGCGTCGGGGACGTTCGACTACCGCCTGAGCGGCAAGCTCGTGGTGTATCGCGATGCCGGCAAGCTCGCTGCCGCAGAGCGTTCGCTTGAAATGGCCAATGGCCTGGGCTACACGCAACGGCGCGTCGACGCGGCCACCTGCGTCACGCTGGAACCGGCGCTGAGCAAGATCGCCGGGGAGTTGGCGGGCGGCATCCACACGCCGGGCGAAGGCACCGGCGACTGCCAGATGCTGTGTAAGGAACTGATGCGCCTGATCGGCGCTCATGAGCGCGGCACGCTGCTGTTCGAGCGCGAAGTGACGGGATTCGATGTACGCGGCAACACCGTTCGGGCCGTCCGCACGCGCGCTGGCGACATTCCGGTCGATGCCTGCGTCGTCGCCAACGGTCTGGCCGCCATGCCGCTGCTGCGCGCGGTGGGCGAGCCGGTGTCGATGTATCCGCTCAAGGGCTACAGCCTGACGTATCGCGGCGCACCGGCAGACGCCCGCCCGCAGGTCTCCGTCACGGACGCCGACAACAAGGTCGTGTACGCGAGCCTTGGCGAGCATCTGCGCGTGGCCGGGATCGCCGATCTGGTGGGCTACGACTACCGCATCGTCAAGCATCGTATCGATGCGCTGCGCACGCTCTCGACCGGCTTGTTCCCGTCGTTGCGCGGCACGCCCGCGCCGCTGGAATGGACCGGCATGCGCCCGTCCACGCCCCACGGACGACCGGTGCTCGGACGTGCGGACAAGGTGGGCAATCTGTGGCTGAACGTCGGCCACGGCGCACTGGGTTTCACGTTGTCGATGGGGGCTGCACGCGCCATCGCCGACGCCATCGACGGCAAGCGTCCCGCCGTCGATCTTGCAGGGTTTGCCCGGCTGGCTGCATGAGCGATGAGGCTGGACCATAGCGTGCCAGCCGGATAACACGTTCGTGCACCAGTGCGCTGCGGCATCACTCCCACGGGGACCGATGGGGGACGTATCGGGTTGTATCTGTGTTTTCGGTGTTTGAGGCTTTTGACATTCCAACGGCACGGACCACCGTGCCACCACTTCCGATAGGACAAGAGACCATGAAGAAGCTGTTTGCTCCCCTGCTGCTCGTCAGCGCTGCTGCCGCCCTGTTCGCGCACACCGCGAGCGCACAGGAACTCACTGGCACGCTCAAGAAGATCAAGGACAACGGCGTGATCGCACTGGGCGTGCGCGAATCGTCGATTCCGTTCTCGTACTCCGACAACAGCGGCAAGACCATCGGCTACTCGCAGGAAATCGCGCTTAAGATCGTCGACGCGGTTAAGAAAGACCTGAACATGCCGAATCTGAAGGTCACCGAAACGCCGATCACGTCGCAAAACCGTATCGTGCTGATGCAAAACGGCACGATCGATCTGGAATGCGGTTCGACCACTCACACGTTCGATCGCGCCAAGCAAGTCGGCTTCTCGCACAACATCTTCCTGTACTCGATCAAGATGATCGCCAAGACGGGTTCGGGCATTACCGACCTGAACAGCCTCAAGGGCAAGACCATCGCGACGACCGCCGGCACCACGGCTGACCGCATTCTGTCGGGCAAGAAGGGCGAAATCGGCTTCAACCTGATCCAGACGAAGGAACACTCGGACGGCTTCCTGACCGTCAAGCAAGGCCGCGCTGTCGCATTCGTGATGGACGAACCGCTGCTCTACGGTCAGCGTGCCGCCCTGTCGGCCGACGAGGCGAAGGGCTACGAAGTCGTCGGCCCGAACCTCCAGTTCGAAAACTATGCGTGCATGATGCGCAAGGACGATCCGGCGTTCACCAAGGTCGTGAACACGGTCATCGCCGACATGGAGAAGTCGGGCGAAATGGAGAAGCTGTACAACAAGTGGTTCACGCAGCCGGTGCCGCCGAAGGGTCAGAACATGAACTACCCGATGACGGCTGAAATGCGCGCCATGTTCAAGGATCCGATCACGAAGGCTTACGACTGATCCTGACGGCGTGTGCGAAGTGCTGTGACCACGGTCCCTGCACTTCGCGATCCCGTTTTTTGCAGTTCCCGCAGATTCACCACCATCATGAACTCGCACGCCACGCTCGGCATTCTCGGCGGTATGGGCCCCGCCGCCGGTATCGACCTCTGCCGCAAGATCGTCGATCAACATCCGGCCAACCGCGATCAGGATCACATCCCGTTCATCCTGTATTCGGTGCCCCAGATCCCCGACCGGACCGAAGCCCTGCTGCGCGACGGCGCCTCGCCGCTCGACGGCATGCTCGACGGCGTGCATGCGCTGGAGCAATCGGGTGTCGGCTGCATCGCCATCGCGTGCAATACCGCCCATGCCTGGCTCGACGCGCTGCGTCATCGCACCCGTCTGCCGGTGCTCGACGTGGTCGAAGCCGTCGCTGGCGAACTGTCCACCTGTGTCGCCGCCGGCTCGCCCATCGGCCTGATGGCGACCGAAGGCACCCATCACGCCAACGTTTACCGGCCACGGCTCGAGGCGCTGGGATACCGTTTTGTCTCGGCCAGCGACCCGCTTGCGCACCAGACGCTCGTGAACGAAGGCATCCGGCTCACCAAGGCAGGGGAAATTCGTCGCGGCGGTGAAGCGCTTGCAATGGCGATGGAGCAACTGCTCGCGGCTGGCGCACAGCGCGTGATTCTCGGCTGCACCGAAATCCCGGTCGCCCTTGCCACGTGTGAAACACCACTCGGGCGATTTGGGCTGGACGCGTCCGCAGCACTCGCCCGCGCGTGCATCGCGTGGTCGCTCGCGCACGAGATGCACGCGCACGGCTGATTCGACATCGACGGCGCTCGCCGTCTCCCGATTCTCAATTTTCCGGCGTGACTCTCATCCGCCGCGAATTCATGGCACAGCGAAGCACTGCGGGGCTTGTGCCGCTGTTGCGATGTTGCATCGCAATGATAAAAATCCACGATTGCGGTGCCCTCAAGTCGCTCGCGCTTGGGTAGACTGGCGCACGCACGATGATCGCGCCGGGGTTGCACCGGCGGCATGGAGGTGCACCGAGCGGACGATTCGGGTCGTACGTAGACCGAACGCCACCGGCCTTGCGGGAAAAAATCCCGATCGTCTTGTAGGAAAAAATCCAACACGGGAATTCGGACGGAAAGCGGCGTGCAACGGGGTTAAAACGGGGGTTGAGGCCATCAAAATCGCTGGCGTCTTTAGCTATAATGGCCCACAATCCATCGAACACCCGCCGGACCAAGGTCCGGCCATGAGCGCGTTTGCCTGAACGGGGAAGCACATGAGCGGCAGCGCGCTCGACGTGATGCATGTACAGACAACAACAATGAGTTCAGATCGACTCCCAGCCGGTGTGCCTTTGGTCGAACCTTCGGCCCTGGCACCGGCAATCGCCGAGGCCAATGCCACGGCGCCGGCCCCGGCATTGTCCCGGGCGCTGGTCGAGCTGACCGGCGGACTATCGGCACATGTGGGTGCCGATGGCCGTTTCCTTTTCATTGCCGAAGCCTCCCTGCGCCTGCTCGAGTACTCGCGTGAGTACATCGACCACGCCACCCTCTTCGAACTGACCGGCATCGAAGACGTTCCCCTGCTTCAGGACGCCTTTTCCGCCGCCCAGACCCTCGGCCCTCAACAGTGCACCGTGCGCCTGCTGCGTGGTCTGACCGACCGGGTCTGGATGCGTCTGCGCATTGCCCAGTACACGCCCCGCATCGCGGGTGCAAGCGCATCGTTTCTGGTGCACGGCGAAGACATCACCGCCTTCAAGGAAAACGAAGCGCGTCTGTCCGATCTGGCGGTACGCGATGCCGTGACCGGGCTCGGGAATCGTCAATATATTCAGCAGTGCATCGTAGAGACGATCCAGCATGCGCGCGAAGGCGGTCCGAACTTCGCCGTCGCTCTGCTCGATCTGGATGGCTTCAAGAAGGTCAACGACTCGCTCGGCCACGACGTAGGCGACCAGTTGCTGCGCGATGCAGGTCAACGTCTGATCGCACAGATTCGCGAGACGGACATGGCCGCGCGCATGGGCGGCGACGAGTTTGTGCTGGTGCTGCCCGGCTGCGACAACGAACAGGCGCTCAGCGGCATCATGAAGCGACTACTTTCGGCGGTGCAGCAACCGTTCCAGGTCGGCGACCAGTTGCTGCACCTGACGACCAGCATCGGTGTTTCGTTTTACCCGCAACACGGCGACTCGGCCGGTCTGCTCATCAAGCACGCCGACGCCGCCATGTATTGCGCCAAGGATCGCGGTCGCAACGGACTGTTCGTCTACACGGACGATCTGGGCGATTTGCACCGCAAGGCGTTTTCGCTGGAATCGGCGATGTTCGAGGCTATTCACAACGGTGAATTCAGCCTGCATTACCAGCCGATCTGCGACCCGATTTCGCTGAACGTGAAGGGTGTCGAAGCGCTGATGCGCTGGCACCCGGCGCTCGGTCCGGTCTCGCCCGCCGAGTTCATTCCGCTGGCCGAAGCCAACGGTCTGATCAACTTGCTGGGCGGCTGGGCACTGCGCGCCGCGTGCATGCAGCTCGCGCGCTGGGATCGCACCCGGCTCGACGGGATCTACATGTCCGTCAACGTCTCGGCACAACAGTTTCACCATCCGTCTTTCCCGAGCCTCGTGTGGCAAGCCATTGCCGACTCCGGCGTGGAAGGTCACCGCCTTGTGCTCGAAATTACCGAAAGCGTGCTCATGCGCGACCCGGAGCAGGCCAATCTGGTGCTGCGCGAGTTGCAGACGCTGGGCGTGCGCTTCGCCGTCGACGACTTCGGCGCGGGCTACTCGAGTCTGGGCTACCTCAAGCGTTTCCCGCTCTCCGCGCTCAAGATCGACCGCAGTTTCGTCAAAGACATGCCCACGTCACCGAACGACCGTACGATTGTGACGGCAGTCCTGGGACTGGCACGCGAGCTGGGTCTGTCGGCGGTGGCCGAAGGGGTCGAGACGGAAGAACAACGGCAGATGCTGATTGATCGCGGCTGCCATTCCATCCAGGGCTGGCTGGTATCGAAGGCCCTGCCTGCGGGAGAACTGGAGGCGGCCTTTGCGAGCGGGCGTCTCAACGTGGATGCCGGCCACTGACCGGACAACCCCGCTACCATGAGCCTTACCAAAGAAAAAACGCTCGAATTGTTGTGGCAGCGCATGGCCGAGCGCGGCGACTTTCCGTCGCTGCAACGCTCGGTTACGGGCATCGTGTCTGCCATGCAAAGCGAGAACACCAGTACGGCCGACCTCGCGTCGTCCGTGCTCTCGGATTTCGCCCTCACCCAGAAAGTGATTCGTCTGGCCAACTCCGCCATGTATGCGCCGTTCGGCTGCAACGTGACGACGGTCTCGCGCGCGATCATGATTCTGGGCGTCGACACGATCGGCCACCTCGCCCTGAGCCTGAAGCTGCTCGAAGGTTTCGGCGAAGTCGCCGCACGTCGCGACGACATGGCGCGCGAACTGGCTCGCGCCACGCTGGCGGGCGCTTTCGCACGCGACATTACGGCCAAGAATGGGATTCGCGACGGCGAAGAAGCCGTCGTCTGCACGTTGCTGCATCACGTGGCACGCCTGCTGGTGACGTATTGCTTCCCGAACGAATGGGTCGAGATTCAGGAAATTGCCGCCGAGCGGGGCATCAGCGACAGCGACGCCTGCGAGCAGGTGCTCGGCATCACGTTCCCCGAACTGGCCGAGGCTGCCGCCCGCAAGTGGGGTCTGCCGGAGTCGATTGCGACCAGCATGCGTCCGATCGATCTCGAAGGCGACGCCCCGCTCTCGCACGCCGACTGGCTGTGCGCGGTGGCGAACATGTCCAACGAGATGGTGACAGAGCTCACGCGCGGCGCAGATCCTGAGCGCCTTGCCGAACTCGCAGAGCGTTATGCCGACCGTCTGGCGCTGGACATCAGCGAGGTGGTGTCGGTCGGCGAAGAAATGGCGCGCGACACGAGCCATCAGGAATTCATCGCCATCAGCACGGGCGCGTCGAATACGCGTCAGCCACCGGCAGGCAAGCCGCTGGATTCGGCGCGGCGTCTGGCCGACGGGCTTTCCGAAGTGCGCGCCGCCACCGGCGAGACCGACGCCGTGGGCCTGCTCAACCTGACGCTCGAAGCGATTCTCCAGTCGCTCGGCTTCGTGAACTGTGCAGCCTTCGTGCGCTCGCCCGCGAGCAAGGTCTTCGAGATGCGCTTCGGCATTGGTCGCGAGGTACAGCCGTTGCTGGGCCTGACCTTCCCCGAAGCGTTCGAGCCGGACGTCTTCCATCTCGCGCTGACCAACGGCCGGGCGATCCTGATCGACAATGCCCGCGAGCCGCGCATCGTACCCCGTATTCCGCTGTGGCACCGTCAGCATTTCTCGAACGTGAAATCGTTCTTCCTGCTGCCGGTTCGCCAGCGTAACCAGACCGTGGCGCTGCTCTACGGCGACTGGGGCGGCGCATTGTGCGCGGGCGGCATCGGGGCGAAGGAAATGGAGTTCCTGCATTACATGGGGGAGGAGATTTCCAGCAAGCTCGAAAGCGTGGCGCAGCAAAACACCGCGAGCGGCACGAATGTGGCCGACTCGCTTGCCCGCAAACCGTCGGGCACCGCCGGGCGCTGACACGCTTCACGACACCGGACAGTCTCACCAACGCCCGCCTGACGATTGTCGGCGGGCGTTTCACTTTCACCTTCGCTTTCCATGCTCCCCTTCCCGACGCACGCCACAGACACCATGATGTCGCCGGGATGATGTCGTCACCGTTCCCGGTGTCTCGGCGTTTCATACGTCAGACGCAATCTTTGGTATTGCGAATCCGATATGTGCCGAAACGTCGGTCCTGTGGCGTCCCTGCGGCACAGGACATTTTGCATACGGGCGGTCGCCTTCGCGCCGGTGGAATCGTCGCCTCAGACCACCCGTCGACCCTTGCCGCACAAGGCTTCCACGCATTCGGACATGGCCGTAAGAACTCAGGCGTACTATGTCGCCAGACCGCAGTTTTTCTCCACGACTGCGCGTCGGTCACTGGTCGTCTGTCGCCCGTCGTGAGACCGGGTGTTTTTTGACACGACTCGCTGCGCCCCGGTAAAAAATTTACGCTCGGTTTCGCCAAGCAAATCAATTCGTACCGTCGGACCAGGAGAAGACATGACGCAATCTGCTGCTGCACCGGTACATCCGGTCGACGAGCGCCTGCCGCTCCCCAAGTTGTTCACGCTGGGATTGCAACACGTGCTGGTGATGTATGCGGGGGCTGTCGCAGTACCGCTGATCATCGGCGGCGCCCTCAAGATGTCGGTCGATCAGATTGCGTTTCTCATCAACGCCGATCTGTTTGCGTGCGGTATCGCCACACTGATTCAGACGCTCGGCCTGTGGATCTTCGGCCTGCGTCTGCCGATCATGATGGGGGTGACGTTTACTGCCGTCACGCCGATGATCGCCATCGGCACGAATCCCGACCTCGGTTTGCTCGATATTTACGGCGCGACGATTGCCGCCGGGATCATCGGCATTCTGATCGCACCTTACATCGGCAAGTTGTTGCGGCTGTTCCCGCCTGTGGTGACAGGCACCGTGATCACGGTGATCGGCATTTCGCTCATGGGCGTGGGCATCAACTGGGCAGCCGGCGGCTTCGGCAACCCTGACTTCGGTAACCCGCTGTATCTGGGCGTGTCGTTTGCGGTGCTGCTCTGCATCCTGTTCATCACGAAATACGTGCGTGGCTTCTTCTCCAACATTGCGGTGCTGCTGGGGATTCTGTTCGGCACGATAGTGGCGATTGCGCTGGGCAAGGTGTCGTTTGCGGGGGTGTCGGAAGCGCCGTGGTTCGGTTTCGTCATGCCGTTCCATTTTGGCGTGCCGCGCTTCGATCCGATCGCCATCGCGACGATGACGCTCGTGATGCTCGTGACGTTCATCGAATCGACCGGTATGTTCCTTGCGGTGGGCGACATCGTGGGGCGTCCGGTCGATCAGAAGACGCTGGTGCGCGGGTTGCGTGTCGACGGCCTCGGCACCGTGATCGGCGGCATCTTCAACACGTTCCCGTACACCTCGTTTTCACAGAACGTGGGGCTGGTCGGCGTGACGGGCGTGAAGAGCCGCTGGGTATGCGCGATGGGTGGGTTGATTCTGATCGTGCTGGGATTGTTTCCGAAGGTGGCGCACGTGGTGGCGTCGGTGCCGCAATTCGTGCTGGGCGGCGCGGGTATCGTGATGTTCGGCATGGTGACGGCCACGGGCATCAAGATTCTGTCGACGGTGGATCTGTCGAAGAACCGCTACAACCTGTACATCATTGCGATCAGCATCGGTGTGGGGATGATTCCGGTAGCGTCGGACAAGTTCTTCATGAAGCTGCCGCACGCACTCGCCCCGTTCTTCCACAGCGGCATTCTGCTCGCGTCGATCAGCGCGGTCCTGCTCAATGCCCATTTCAACGGTCTGCGTAGCGAAGAGGAAGCGAATGCGCTCGCGCAGGAAGCGGGCAAACAGGCGGATGCTGCGCATTGATGGATGACATTGCGATGCAGCCGCACCTCATGCGGCTGCGAGCAACGCCCGTGCTCGGTGCTTGATCGTCTTCAGAACATCGACCATGTTCGCGCGCGCGATTTCAGCATCGTACTGATTTTGGAGATTGAGCCAGCTCTGCGCATCCACGCCAAAGAACGCCCCTAAACGCAGTGCGGTATCGACGGTAATCGCCCGTTTGCCGAGCACGATCTCATTGATCCGGCGAGGGGGCACATCAATGGCTTTAGCCAGTGCGTATTGCGAGATGCCCATCGGGCCGAGCCACTCTTGCGCGAGAATCTCGCCCGGTGTTGCCAATGGTACTTGTCGGGTCATGATTGTCCTCCATCGACCTTTCTCGAACTCAGCAGAAATATCGGAACACACCCACCTTTGCGGGCGCGTTGCGATCAGTGGTAGTCGACGATTTCGACGTCGGAAGCGGTGCCCGCGTCAAAACGGAAACACAACCGCCACTGGTCGTTGATCCGAATGCTGTACTGTCCCAGACGATTTCCGCGCAGCGCTTCAAGTCTGTTACCCGGTGGCGCGCGTAAGAAACTCAGTGTGGCCGCCGCATGGAGTTGCTGAAGCTTACGCATAGCGGCCGACTCGACCGCACGCCAGCGCATCACGCGACGCCCGCTGAACAGCAGTGCCGTATCCCTGCATTTGAAATTTTCAATCAAAAAACATAATAACGTAACGCGTTATTAACGCGCGACGTCAATAGTAAAGCGAGGCGCCGGTCACGTCAAATCGAGAAGGCGAGTCCACGCATGGCTGGGGGCCGAAGACACACCATCCTATCGAAATCCGCTTAGTGAAAGTTCCGACTCGAGATCGTGAGTTCGCCGAGCATCGACGAGAGATCGATCAGGCGATGTGCGACCAGATGGGTCACACGCTCCTCGCGCTGCCATACCCCTTCCACGCCCAATAGCGACGACGCCAGCAACTCCTTGCGCTGCGCTTCCACCAGATCGGGCCAGACGATCACGTTGATGACGCCCGTCTCATCTTCCAGCGACACGAAGACCGTGCCATTGGCGGTGCCCGGCCGCTGTCGTCCCGTCACGATGCCGACGGTGCGTACACGTCGGCCATTCACGCCCTCGGACTGCAACTCCTTTGCCGTGCGCACCCGCATCTTGTTCAGCTTCTCGCGCAACAGCATCAGCGGGTGACGCCGAAGCGTGAGCCCCGTACTCGCGTAATCGGCCACGATGTCCTGCCCCTCGGGCATCGGCGGCAGGGCCACCTGCTCGTCTGTGCTGCCGGGCGCGGCGTCGCGCAAGACGGTTGCGCCCAAGAGCGGCGTGGGCGGCTGCCACGCAGCGACCGTCCAGCGCGCCTGACGACGTCCGCCCAACAACGCCGACAGTGCATCTGCAGCAGCCAGCGCATCGAGGTCGCGGCGCGATAACGCAGCTCGGGCGGTGAGGTCATCGATATCGGTGAAGGGCCGTCGACGACGGGCCTCTTCGATGGCTTTCGCCCCCTCGGCCGATAGCCCCTTGACCAGCGACAAGCCCAATCGCACCGCCGGACGACGGGCCTCCCCATATCGGGTGATCCTGACTTCAGGACGTGACTCGACATCGCTCACGCACACGTCCACCGCCCGAACTTCGACACGATGCCGACGCGCATCCTGCACCAGCTGCGATGCGGAATAAAATCCCATCGGCAAACTATTGAGCAAGCCGCACAGGAACATCTCCGGGGCGTGGCACTTGAGCCACGCACTTGCGTAGGCGAGCAACGCGAAGCTCGCTGCGTGGCTCTCGGGAAATCCGTACTCGCCAAAGCCTTCGATCTGTCGGCAGATGGCCTCGGCAAACTCAAGCGGGTAACCGTTCTTCAGCATGCCGGAAATGATGCGCGTCTGGAATTTCTCCAATCCGCCCTTGCGCTTCCATGCGGCCATCGAGCGACGCAATTGATCCGCATCGCCCGCTGAAAAATCGGCAGCGATCATTGCGATCTGCATCACTTGCTCCTGGAAGATCGGCACACCCAGTGTGCGTTCCAGCGCGACCTTGATCTCCTCACGCGGATAGACCACCTTCTCTTTCTTCTGCTTGCGGCGCAGATACGGATGCACCATCCCGCCCTGAATCGGCCCGGGACGCACAATCGCGACTTCGATCACCAGATCGTAGAACGTCTCCGGTCTCAGACGCGGCAGCATGCTCATCTGCGCTCGCGACTCGATCTGGAAAACGCCTACCGTGTCGGCACGACGAATCATGCCGTACGTCGCCGGATCGTCTCGCGGAATATCGGCAAGCCCGATCGGTGCGCCACGCCACTCCCCTAACAGATCGAGTGTACGACGCAGTGCACTCAGCATGCCGAGCGCAAGCACGTCGACCTTGAGCAGCTTGAGAGTCTCGATGTCGTCCTTGTCCCATTGAATGACGTAGCGGTTCTCCATCGCCGCCGGCGCAATCGGCACGAGCCGCGAGAGTCGGTCGCGAGCGATCACGAAGCCGCCCACGTGCTGCGACAGATGCCGGGGAAAACCGATGAGACGGGCCACCAGATCGGCCCACAACCGCGTCGTCGGCGCGTCGGGCGACAGCCCCTGCGCCGCCATGCGTGCGAGGAGATTCTCCTTGCCGTCCCACCACTGCTGACTCTGCGCCACCTGCTCGACGATCGACAGATCGATCCCCAACGCCCGACCCGTGTCGCGCACCGCGCTACGCATGCGGTAACTGATGACCGTCGCAGCCAACGCCGCCCGGTCGTTGCCATACTTCTTGTAGATGTACTGGATGACCTCTTCGCGCCGTTGATGCTCGAAATCCACATCGATATCCGGCGGTTCGTTGCGCTCCTTCGAGAGAAACCGCCCGAACAGCAACTGCACCTCGTCGGGATTCACCGCCGTGATCTCAAGGCAATAACAAACCGCCGAATTGGCTGCCGAACCTCGGCCCTGACAGAGAATGTTCTGACTACGAGCAAAGCTCACGATGTCGTAGACCGTCAGGAAGTACGGCTCGTACTCAAGGTCGCGGATAAGTGCCAGCTCGTTCTCAATGAGCTGGCGCACCTTCAACGGCAAACCGCCCGGATAACGTCGCTTCGCGCCCGCTTCCACCTCCTGACGCAGATACGACTCCGGCGTATGCCCCGCAGGCACCAGTTCTTCGGGGTACTCATAACGCAGACTCCGCAGATCGAAATGGCATCGTGAAGCGATGGCAATCGTCTGCGCCAGTGCATCTTTCGGATAAAGCCAGGCAAGCCGCAGTCGCGTACGCAGATGCTGCTCGGCATTCGCCGTCAATGCCAGGCCACATGCTTGTACCGGTTTGCCCAATCCGATGGCTGTGAGCGTATCCTGCAGCGGCTTGCGCGAGCGCACATGCATGAGCACGTGTCCCGTCGCGACGA
Organism: Pandoraea commovens; assembly: GCF_902459615.1. GTDB lineage: Bacteria > Pseudomonadota > Gammaproteobacteria > Burkholderiales > Burkholderiaceae > Pandoraea > Pandoraea commovens. Next base: position 61,269 of record NZ_CABPSA010000011.1, on the reverse strand, counting down.
GCGGCACGCCGCACTCGGCAGAAATGGCGTGAAGGCGCGCCAGTTGCGCCTCGTCGTCGGCACGATGACGACGCTCCAGCGCCAGCCATACACGCCCCTCGCCAAAAGTCTGCGCTGCCCAGCGAGTCTGCGCCTGCGTATGCTCATCACTCGCGTCGGGATCCGGCACGAGGATGATCAGACAACCTCGCAAACCCAGCAGATGGGCGTGCGCCTCGTCCGGCGCGCTGAAATCCCTCGCATGCAGGCGATAGCTGCGATTCGGACCTCGCATACGCCCGAGCGTGATCATCTCGGACAGATTGCCGTAGCCCTCGCGATGCTGCGCGAGGGCTACGAGATGCACGGTGCCGAGGGCGTCAAGTTCCGAGGCAGACAACGTGTCCACTTCGGGCGTCAATCGAAACTCACTCCCCACGATCAGCGACACTAACGGTGGCTCGTGCTTGGCCGACTCTGCCAGCGCCCGCACCACACCGGCCAGCGAACACTCGTCGGTAATCGCCAACGCGGTGTAACCCAGATGCACTGCGCGCGCGATCAACTCCTCCGGATGCGACGCCCCCCGTTGAAACGAGAAGTTCGACAGGCAGTGCAATTCGGCATACGCGGGCAGGCTGTCGTCTTCCTGTCCGTGCAGGGCAGAGGGTGCCGCATCGGGGGTATCGGCACCGTCGTCGTTCGCGGCCAGCCCTTCGGTCGGCCCTTGCCACGGGAGAAAATCGTCGACATTCATAAGACTGCGTCCCCGTTCGTCTTAACCGAACAGGCCATGCAAATACCAGGCAGCGTCTGCCCCTTTCACGGGACGCTCACGAAACACCCACAACAACGCCCCCGTCGTGTCCGCTGCGATGAAGTAATCGCGCGTGACCGTGCCCGGCTCCCACCAGCCAGCCTCGATACGCTCCGGGCCACTCACCAGTTGCAACGGCCCCTGCCGCCACGGACGCTCCTGCTGCATGCTGAGCCGCTGGGGCGCGTCGAGCAGCCACGCCGGACGCGGCGGCAGTGCGCTCACGGTATCCGGCAGATGACGATTCGACGCAGACGTCGCCCCTGCCTCCGCACTCATGCCTGCATTCGCTCCCGCGTTCACTCCATAAGGCACGCTCACGAACGCCGCTTCGGGACGATGATCTCCACGCACCTGCAAACGCCGCACGTGTTCATCTCCCAGACGCGCCGCGACGCGCTCCATCAATTGCACGAAATCCTGCCGCTCGCGCCCCGGCTCGGGCAGCAACGAACCGCTTTGCGGGACATGCTGCGCCGTCTGCGTGACGTCGAGCCGCAGCGTCAGCACCGGCGCGACCAACGGAGAACGTGCCAGTCGTTCCTTGCAGAGCGACAGCAAGTGCGCCGGTGCGGCGCTCGCTTCGGCCAGACGGATGTCGAAACGCGTCGGTTCCAGGGTCTCCCGACCAAGCGGCTCGTGTTCGAGAATCAGCGTCAAGGCCTGCGTGGCCAGTTGCCCGGCGGCGAGCCATCCCGTCAGTTGCGCGAGCAGACGGCGCAAGCCGAACAGCAAGACTTCAACGTCATGCGTGAGCGACGGTAACGGCAGCACGGCTTCGAAATGCGGCGGCGCGCGATACCACGCCGGCGCTTCCGGCGCTTCGCCATAGGCGCGCGAGAGCGATGCAGGCAGCGCGGCACCGCAGCGACGTCTCACACCCGCCGACGGCAGTGCACGCAATTCGCTCAACGTCGCGCAACCGATCTGGGCGAGCCAGTCGAGCCACGGCTGCGCTTCTGGCAGCAACGCCACCGGGAGCGGATCGAGTTGCGCCGGTAGCGCCGTCAATGGCGGCGGCAGCAGTGGCTCGGAAGGCGACGACGACGAGGATGACAAGGATGACGTCGCCCCCGCTGCCGACTTCGTCACTGGCACGATCGAGCGACGCGATGCACGCGACTTCATCGCTGCCTGCATGTCCTGAGACGTCGGCGCATGAGGATCGACGTGTGACGGCACAGCCAGCGCGGCGCGTGCGAGCAGCGTTGCCGCACTGGCCGTCGCGGCAATACCCAGCGATGCCCGGTGCCCGAGCGACTCGGCACTTTCCAGCACCTGTGCCGCCAACGACGCCAATCCACCAAACAGACGCAAACTCGGCGCGACGTCGATCAATACACACTGCGGCGCGGCAATCGCCACATCGGGGCCGAAACGCAGCAACGCCAGCGCCAGCGCTTCAAGCGCAAGCGCCTCGGCGGCTTCGTCGCGATCGTGAAACCGCGCCTGCGGCAAGAGCGCGAGAACACCGCCGCGACGCATGCCCGGTTGCACACCCGCCGCCTGCGCCGCCTCGCTCGCCTGCCAGACACGCGACTGCGCCAGCACGACCGTCGTGTCGGCTTGCGTGTCGCTCTCGCCTGCCTGCCCGTCAGCCCGTATGCGCGACGGGAGTGACGTGAGCGGCGAGGCGATCTCGAGTGCCAGACAGGGCAGATGCAGGGCGATCCAGCAGGCCATGCGAGACTCCGGAAGCAGAAACAAAAGACACCGTGGACGGCACGGGCGACGGTGCCGGATCGGGCTGGGCATGCAGCGGCGCTTCGTCGTCTGCGCCTCTGGTCAGCGATTGCGGCGCGCGCGTATAGGGCGAAGGCAACATCAGCCAGAGCGGTTCGGAGCGAGGCGGTCCACGACGCTTATGAAACTGCACGCCGAGGCGGCTCTCCTCTGCGACAACCAGTCCCAGCCGTAATGGCGCTGCGGACGCGGTCGACACGGCCGCCGACGGACGCATCACCCAGGTCAGCGTTTCGCCACCGCCGGCGGCCACCTGAAGCCGCCGAAGCTGCTCGGGTGTCGCGGCCGGTAGCCAGGTGAGCACCGCTCCGCAGCACGCACTCCTGAGCGCCTGCTCGGCGCACCACAGCATGTCGCGGTCCTCGGGCTTCATACCCTGTCCTCCGCCTTGCCCCCCGGCCCCGCGCCGCACTCGGGAAGTGCGCGTCGACCGGGACGCCGGGGACGCTGTATAAGACGGGCGCATTACCACACTCAACCACCGCAGATCGATGCCCCACCCCGCCAGCGCCGGGGCATAGGGCAGCATCGGCGGTGCAATCACTATGACCGGCTTTCCTGCCTGCGTCAGATCGCGCAATGCCGGTGCCAGCAGACGCCATTCACCGATGCCCGGACGATCGCTCAGCAGTTCCGTCACCGCGCCATGCGGCCACCCCGCGCCGGGCAGCTCGGCGTCGAGCGCGGCGAAGCCGGTGGTGTGGCCCGCGCGATGGCAACGCGCCAGCTCACTGGCACGCCATAGCCCGGCAGGCAGAGGGGAGGAAAGCGGCAGGGTCATCATGCGCCCAAATACTGTATGAATGTACAGTATAACAGTTCATTTGCCGTCGACGGCATCTTCATGGCCGCCCCATCACGCCGATCGCGCTTGCGGCCAAACGCCGGCCCGGCTAACGTGAGCGTCATTACACGCAACCCACTCCTCATGCCGCTCCCGACCACTGCCACCGCTCCCTTCTGCCCCGCCGAGGTCAAAGGCAGCATCGTCATCGACGCGCGTCAGTCGCGCTGGACCAAACTCAAACGCTTCGCCGGCCCCGGACTGCTCGTCGCCATCGGCTACATGGATCCCGGCAACTGGGCGACGGACATTCAGGCAGGATCGCAATTCGGTTACTCGCTGCTTTGGGTCGTGGCGCTCTCGAGTCTCGCCGCCATCTTTTTGCAGATGCTGGCAGCGCGTCTGGGATTGGTCGCCGGGCGCGATCTTGCGCAGGCCAGCTACGAACGCTACGGCCGCACGGGTCGTTTCATCCAATGGATCACGGCCGAGATTTCCATCATTGCGTGCGATATCGCCGAAGTGCTCGGCTGCGCACTGGCCTTCAAGCTGCTGCTGGGCGTACCCATCGCGTGGGGGATCGTGCTCACCGCGCTCGACACGATGATCGTGCTGGGACTACAGGGCAAAGGCTTCCGTCAGATCGAAGCCATCGTTTTCGGATTGATCGGCACGATGGCGTTCTGTTTCATCGCGCAGGTCGCGATGGTGCCGCCCGACTGGCACGCGGTGGCCGCGGGTCTTGTCCCGGGCGCGCCCAGTCACGACCGGCGCGACGCGATCGTACTGGCGCTGGGCATCGTCGGCGCGACGATCATGCCGCACAACCTGTACCTGCACTCTTCCGTCGTGCAGACCCGGCGGGTCGTCGGCGGCAAGCGCGGCGACGTGCACGACACGCTCGCGTTAGTGCGCATCGATACCTGGGTCTCGCTGCTGATCGCCATGTGTGTGAATGCGGCAATTCTGATTCTTGCTGGCTCTGTCTTTCACGCCAGCGGTCAGACCAACGTCACCGATATCGAGCAGGCGTATCAGTTAATTACGCCGATTGCGGGGGGTGCTGCCGCCTTCATGTTCGGCATCGCCCTGCTCGCGTCGGGGCAAAGTTCGACACTGACGGGCACTATCGCCGGGCAAGTCATCATGGACGGTTTCCTGCACATGAAGATTCCGTGCTATCAGCGTCGACTGATTACGCGCGGACTCGCACTCGTGCCCGCGCTGATCGGGGTGTTGTGGCTCGGCGACGGTGCTGTGGGCAAACTGCTCGTGTGGAGTCAGGTGCTGCTCAGCCTGCAACTGCCGTTTGCCATGTGGCCGCTCATTCGCTCGGTCAGCGATGCGCGCGTGATGAACGGCAATACGATCGGACGTCCGACGCAGGTGTTCGCGTGGTGCCTTTTTGCCGTCATCACTGCGACCAATCTCTTGCTGATCTTCGGGCTGGGCTGAGAACGGCCAATGTCGACAGAAATGTCTCCAGACGATAGGAAAACTCACAAACCGAGGTCACTCAAGCCAGCGGCTATCGGCCGTATAAGCCAACGCAACTCGCGCCGGATCACGCGAGTCCAGCCATCCTCGGCCATGCGAACTTTCTGAATTGCAGTCTCCCACGTGAACCGCGGACTCAGGGTACGCAGGATGCAAGTGGGCGTTACAACGCACCGAAAACGCGTGCTACCATCAGCACCCCTTACCAACGCTTACTACAAGCGACAGACAACTTTAAAGAGGTAAGGGCTTCAGATGTCCGCATCGGAACGATGCCACGATGCATCGTCCGGCGGGTGACAACACACTCAGGGGTATCACCGTGCAGAAAAGGAAGTCCAGCATTGCGCTGCTCAGCGCTGCCACGCTCGCTATGGCCGTGCTCGGCGGTTGCGCCACCGAAAGTTCGCGTACCGTGGAAGTCGCCAAGGTCGAGAGTGCCAGCCGTCCGTACGTTGGCGTGCGCACGCCGATCGCTGTCGGCAAGTTCGACAACCGTTCCGCGTACATGCGCGGCGTCTTTTCCGATAACGTCGATCGCCTCGGCAGTCAGGCCAAGACGATTCTGATTACCCATCTGCAACAGACCCAGCGCTTCAACGTGCTCGACCGCGACAACATGGCCGAGATCCGTCAGGAAGCCGACATCAAGAAGACGAAGCAGACGCTCAAGGGCGCCGACTACGTGATCACCGGCGATGTGGTCGAGTTCGGCCGCAAGGAAGTGGGCGACAAGCAACTGTTCGGCATTCTCGGCCGTGGCCGCGAGCAGATCGCTTACGCAAAGGTCAACCTGAACGTGGTCGATATCGCCACGTCGGAGGTTGTCTACTCAAGCGGCGGCGCGGGCGAATTCGCACTCTCCAATCGCGAAGTCATCGGCTTCGGCGGCACTGCGGGCTACGACTCCACGCTCAATGGCAAGGTGCTTGACCTCGCCATGCGCGAAGCCGTCGACAAGCTCGTTGCCGGTATCGAGAGCGGTGCCTGGAAGCCGGGCAAGTAAGCGCACCGACACCCTTTTTTGCAGCAAGCCGTAGCGTGTGATTCGTCACGCGCTCGGCTTTGCACGTCAGGACATCAATCGTCATGAATCGCACGTTCTCGTCCGGCCGGATCGCCGTCGCCGCTATCGCGGGCAGCGTCATCCTCGCACTCTCCGGCTGCGCCACACCGCCCAAGCCGCTGTATGACTGGGAAGGCTATCAGCCGCAAGTCTACGAATACTTCAAGGGCGAATCGAAGGAAGCCCAGATCATTGCGCTGGAGCGCGATCTGGAGAAGATCAAGGCATCCAATCACGCTGCGCCCCCCGGGTATCACGCTCACCTCGGCCTGCTCTACGCCTCTGTCGGCAAGTCCGACAAGATGGTCGAAGAGTTCCAGACCGAAAAGCAACTGTTCCCCGAATCGGCCAGCTACATCGACTTCCTGCTTAAGAACAAGACCCCGGAGGCCAAGCAATGATCGCCCGACTCTGCAAATGGATGACGGTCGCCGCGCTCGCTGCCGTGATGACCGGTTGCGCTGTGCATCAAGCCAAGCCGTATGACTACACCGCGTTCAAGGAAAGCAAGCCGAAGTCGATTCTCGTACTGCCGCCGCTGAACGAATCGCCGGATATCGACGCGACCTACAGCGTGCTCTCGCAAGTCACGGTGCCTCTGGGCGAAGCCGGCTACTACGTGATGCCGGTGACGCTGGTCGACGAGTCGTTCCGTCAGAACGGTCTGACCGTCGCCGGTGACATCCATCAGGTCAGCCCGGCCAAGCTGCGTGAAATCTTCGGCGCGGACGCTGCGCTCTACATCAAGATCAGTCAGTACGGCACGAAGTACATGGTGCTCGACAGCGCCACCGTCGTGACGGTCTCGGCCGAACTCATCGATCTGCGCAACGGTGCGAAGCTGTGGAGCGGCGCAGCCAGTGCGTCGAACAACGAGGGCAACAACAGCGGTGGCGGCGGGTTGATCGGCATGCTGGTCACAGCGGCCGTCAAGCAGATCGTCAACAGCGTGTCGAACGCCGGTTACACGGTCGCAGGCACGGCCAATGCGCGTCTGCTGTCCGCCGGACGTCCTAACGGCATGCTCTACGGTCCGCGTTCGCCGAAGTACGGCACTGACTGACCGGGAAACTGGGCAGACCTCGCACTGTCACCTATAGTGGTAACGCATGGCGCGGTCGGCCTTCCCGACCGCTCATCGCCCGGACCGATAGCGACACCCCGCCGCAGCGCGGGGGCAAAAGTGCCAGACGATGCGCCCGTCAGGTGTGCGCCTCGTCGGCTTGCGTATGTGTCGGCAAGCCTCGTCCGGGAGTCATCATGGTTCACCGCTTCGCTTCTTCTGTCCCCCAGCCCCTTCGCATCACCACCCTCGCTGCGGTCGCAGCGCTTCTCTGGTTGCCCGGACTCGCCGCCGCCGATCCGATGCATCTCTCCGACATCAAAGACGCCAACGGCCAACAACTCAGTGTCGACGACTTACGTTCGCTAATGCCCGGCGCTCACATCACTAACGTTATTCAGAACGGCAGCACACGCAAGTGGGTCAACGAGTCCGGCGGATCGCTCAATGCGACGAGCGACAACAAAGGCAACATCGGATCGGGTGGGCGCAGTGTGCAGGTCGCGCATGCCACCGGCACCTGGTCGGTCAACGACAACGGCTCCTATTGCGTGAATCTGGAATGGCGAGCGCTCACCGAAAACTGGTGCCGCTTCATGTTCAAGGTGGGCGACAAATACTACGGCGTCACTTCTCTCGCCAACGGAGCGGCGATCGCGACCGAGTTCAGCATCGAGAAATGATCCATCCGGCAAGCGGACAAAAAGCGGACGAAAAAACGCCCCGGGCTGCGAACAGCACCGGGGCGCGACTGCAAGCTGCGTTTTCCGTCGTCAGCGAGGCAGTGAGGTCGCCAGGACCGCGACGACTTAGAAGTCCGTCGTCATGGACAGCAGGAACGTACGCGGCGCCCCCAGCGTCAGGTAGTTGCTCGACGACACGCTCGACCAGTACGCCTTGTTCGTCACGTTGAGCACGCTCAGACGGAACGTCGTCGACTTGCCGTAAATCTGCGTGGCATAACGCGCGCCCACGTCGAATCGATCCCATGCCGGAATCGACGCCGTGTTCGCAATATTCGCGTACTCACGGCCCGTGTGAATCCAGCGCGCGTTCAACGTCAGGCCCTGCACCCAGGGAATGTCGTATTCCGCACCGAGGTTGTACTGGAACGTCGGCACGCCGACCGGACGATTGCCGTTCGTCGCCGCGCTCGATTGATTGAGCAGCGTGCCGTTGATGTACGACACCCCGGCGATCACGCGCACATTCCTGACCGGGCTGCCATACACCGAAGCTTCGACGCCGCGGTGGCGCTCAAGCCCGTCTGCCACATAGACGTTCGATGCATTCGTATAAGCCGACGGCTTTTCGATCTGGTAGAACGCAATCGACGCACCGAAACGCGCCGTATCGTACTTCGCGCCGAATTCAATCTGCTTCGAACGATACGGCGGTAACGACTGACCGTAGTTCACGGTCCCCTGCGGTGCCGTCGTCCCTGCGGCAAGACCTTCGCTACGGTTCGCGAACAACGACACGTTCTGCCACGGCTTGACGACGATGCCGAACAGCGGCGTGGTGATGGCGTCGTTGTAAGCCAGCGATTGCACACCGGTGTAACCGTAGTTGTTCACACCGATCGACTGATGACGCACGCCGACCGTGGCCAAAACGCGGTCGTTGAAGAAACCCAGCGTGTCCGACGCGGAGACACTACGCAACAACGTGAGCGCCGTCGTCTGCGGGTCGTTCAGGTTGCCACCTTGCGACGACGTCGCCGGATAGGCCACTTGCGGCGGATTGACGAAGCTCGTATTGAAAGCGGAGGCGAACGTGAACGCAGACTGCGAGTCCAGACGCGTTCCCGACGCCCCTGCCGTGAAGAAATGCGACACCGGCCCCGTCGTAAAGCGACCGCGCACGCCCACTTCACCGGAGAGCGCATCTTCCTGGTGCGGTGCATTCAGACGCGTCGCCGTCACAGGACTCGACGCCCCCTTCCACGTAGGATTCGAATACTCCCCGTTCTCGTTCGTGTGACGGATACCGCCAGTGACGTAGGCCGTCCAGTGCGGCAGGAAATCGTACTCGGCACGCAGAATACCGACGCTGTCTTCCAGCGTGGTGTAGCTCCACGACTGCGCGTAGTTCGACGTCGCCGCCGGCGGTTGCGGCAGCACGTTGCCCGAGAAGTTGTACAGCGCCCGACCCGAGCCGATGTGCTGCTTCTGATAGAGGAAGTCCGCCGACAGACGCAACTTGTCGCCGCGCCAGTCAAGCGCAACCGATGTCGTCCGCGAGTTCGAATGCTCCCGGTCGACGGCGGTCTCACCGTCACGAATCGCCTGATTCACACGAATACCGAACTGGCCTTCGCTGCCGAAGCGGCGGCCGACGTCGATGTGCGTCCCGAATTCGCCTGAACCGCTGCCATCGATGGTCACACGGTTCAGAGGCGTGTCGTCTGCCCGCTTGAGTTGCAGATTCACACCGCCACCGATGGACGAACCGCCCGGCGACGCGCCATTCAGAAACGCGTTCGCCCCCTTGAACAGCTCGACACGTTCGAGCGCTTCGGTCGAAACCAGTTGACGCGGCGTGATGCCATAGAGCCCATTGAGCGAAATGTCGTCGCCCGCCAGCGTGAAGCCGCGAATCACGAACGTCTGTGCGAAGTTGCCGAAGCCGCGCGACATACGCACCGACGGGTCGTTATCGAGCACGTCGGAAAGCGTGCGCGCTTGCTGATCTTCGATCATCTTCGACGTGTACGCACTCATGCTGAACGGCACGTCGAGCGTGCTCTGATTACCGAGCACCCCGAAGCTCATGCCGCGTGCCACCTGTCCGCCCACATACGCTGGCTGCGTGTCGTTGGGCGACGTCTCCCGATCTCCCGACACGGTCACCGTTGGCAATGCGACAGGATTTTGTGCGCCTGCCTGTGCTGCCCCTGCAGCATCACCCGCCTGCGCAGGCTGCGCCACGGCGTTGCCACCGAAAACGACCGAGCCGAAGGTCAGCGCCGACGCGACGACAATCGGGCGCAGCGAGCGCCATTGACCTGCACTGGGCGTGACGATGCCAGCGCGAGAGACTCGAGCAAAACGGGAAGAACGGGAAGCGAGCGACATGAGGAACAACTTGTTGGAGTGCGCCCCGGCAACGGACCGATACCTGGACTGGGAAGAGACTTGCCGGTCGGCGGCGAATCCCTTTCCACAAGAGAGGAAAACTGCGTACGACAACGGCACCCTCGAGAGCCTCGCCGGGCACGACGCGACATCTCAATTCGGTGAAAGTTTAATAATAATAGTAATGATTATCAATACCATTACCAAAAACGACACGTCAGGCGGCCTTGAATCGAGCTACGGCTCTGAGGGCAAATCGGTTGCGAATCAAGCGCTCATGCACGTCAGGTAGCACTTGAGCACAGTAGTGCCGTTCGACTCACTGAGCCGTTGAGGAAAACCTATCAGTTTCGGGAGGGGACGGAAATGAAGGGAGGCGGACGGCCGACAGCAAAGAGCGTGCGACGACGCGATGGGGCCGCCGTAAACGACAAAGCCCGCCAAAGTGGCGGGCTTGTGTGGCCAATCCCGGAACAGCGGGAGTGGCATCCGGACTCACGGTTGGGCGCCGTCGCACGTCATCACAACGATGACGGGAATCGCCCGATAAGACGATCGACTTGCCTGGTTGCGCCAGCAGCGACCGCTCGTCCGGAAGGACTTCTGACTTGCTTAGTAACCGGCGGTTTCGAGCGCGCGGATACGGTGTTCCAACTCAATGATGTCCTTCGACTCAGCCAGGAATGCTTCACGACGACGGCGCTCAGCAGTTTCAAACCAAGTGTTCACGACTTCAAACAGGGCGGCAAACATGACGTTTCTCCAATTCATTAGTGTGCTGCATCGCAGCAGTGCTTCGCATTATATAGGGTTTTCCCGTTAAGGGTTAGCCCCTATATGTGAAAAACCAACAAATTCTGCTAGAGCATCACTTCGAATGGAGTCAATTCCATAAAATTCACATAAAAATCAAATGTTTATATAAAAACAACAGCACCAAAACGACCCGCTGCGGCATGCCGTCGCACTGCGCAATCAAAATTCGCGAGACAAAAAAAGCGCCGCTGTTGCGGCGCGTCATCCTGAAAAATGAGGCTTCCCATGTGACGGATCCGTACCGTCACATGACTGTCACGACCTCGGCACCCTTACGGCACGTGGCGTGCGACCTGGGCATCGCCGTCAGCGACCGCCCCGCCGGTGGGTGCCCCGGTGGTCGAAGTCGTCGGCACGGTGCCCGGTTGTGTCGCGGTGCCGCACGCGGCCGCTGCATTCGTCGCGCAATCGCTCTTTGCGCCCAAATTGCCGGACAGATCCGCCGATGCCAGCCCTTCCAGAATCGGGCAGTCAGGGCGGTCGTCGCCGTGGCAATGCATCGCAAGATGCGAGAGCGTGTCGCGCATGGCGACCAGTTCGCCGATGCGCTGGTTAAGTTCGTCTACATGGGACTGCGCGAGCGCCTTCACCTGTGCGCTGGAGCGCCCCCTGTCCTGCCAGAGCGCCAGCAACTGGCGAATCTGGTCGATGCCGAAACCGAGCCGACGCGCCTGACGAATGAACCGAAGCAGATGCAGGTCCTGCTCGCCATATCGTCGGTAACCTGCCTCGGAGCGAGGGCTCGGAGGCATCAGGCCGATACTCTCGTAGTACCGGATCATCTTGGCCGTCACGCCGCTGGCCTGCGCCGCTTGTCCGATGTTCATAGCTACCTCACTGGGGGGAACGAGGGTTGAACGACGGGAGAGAGGAACCGTTCATGTCCTTCCCGGTATCCGACGGCACGAGTCGGGCACTGATCGGCGCATGATCGGAAATCCGTGACCAGGGGCGCCCGTGCAAGACTTGCGCCCCTTCGATATGAAAGCCGCGCGCGTAGATGCGGTCAAGTCGCAACAGCGGCAATCCACTCGGAAAACTGCGTGCCGGACGCCCGACACTGTTCTGAAACACCTCCGTCAATGCCAGCTTGTCGGCTAGCAAACGGTCCGCCTGATTGCTCCAGTCGTTGAAATCGCCCGCGATGATCAGCGGCGCATCTGCAGGAATGGCATCGGCCACCCGCTCCGTCAACATTTCGAACTGACGCCGACGTCCCTGCCCTGCGAGCGACAAATGCACGCAGAGACAGTGCAGCGGCTGGGGCAGCCCCGGCACGGCGATTTCGCAATGAAGCATGCCCCGCTTCTCGAAACTATAGGTCGTGATGTCGTGATTGTCCGATCTGACGATCGGATAACGACTCAAAATCGCATTGCCGTGGTGCCCGTGCTCATAGACCACATTGCGTCCATAAGCATGATCGCGCCACATCGCGCCCGCCAGAAACTCGTGTTGCGGTTGTACCGGCCAGTTAGTGTGACGCACTGCGTGGCGTTGGTGCATGCCCTGCACTTCCTGCAGGAAGACGAGATCCGGTGCGAGCCCCTCCAACCCCGCGCGCAGTTCGTGGACGCGCAAGCGGTTGAACGCGGAAAAGCCCTTGTGGATGTTGTAACTCGCAATATGCAGACTATTCATAGGCGGCAGCATTGACTCCGTGCCGGAAGACAGACGATATCACCTAGATGATGTCGCTTTCGGCGAATTTCAAGTCAGGTGGAAATCCGGGCGACGCATCGGAAGGTGGCTTCCAGGACGTCGCCCCTGATCATTTCATTATGCGCCGTTCACCTTATGCCCGTGGGAACCCTCTCAAACTCCCGCCCGGCGGGCCTCTCCAACGGCATCCGACTTTCCGGCGCTGCCTGCCGACACGGAGGTCGTCTCCTGATCGGCAGGACGCCAGCGGCGCAACATCAGTGCATTACTGACGACGCTGACGCTACTGAGCGCCATGGCCGCCCCGGCAATCACCGGACTGAGCATGCCAAACGCCGCGAGCGGAATCCCCACAACGTTGTACGCAAACGCCCAGAACAGGTTCTGACGGATTTTCGACCACGTGCGGCGGGACACATCGATGGCGTCGGCGACGCGCAGCGGGTCGCCGCGCATCAGCGTAATCCCCGCAGTCTGCATCGCGACATCCGTGCCCGAGCCCATGGCAATGCCGACATCGGCGGCAGCCAGTGCCGGTGCGTCGTTGATCCCGTCGCCGACCATGGCTACGACCGCGCCGTCACGTTTGAGTTGCGCGATGACCTCCGCCTTGTGCTCCGGCAGAACATCGGCATGCACCTCGTCGAGCCCCAGCGCCGTGGCAACCGCCTTCGCGCTCCCTGCGTTATCGCCCGTCACCATCACACACCGCACACCCAGCGCGTGCAGGCGGTCGATAGCCGGACGAGCGGTCGCCTTGAGCGTATCGCCGAACGCGAGTAGCCCGAGCAGACGACCGCCGCGAGCACGCTCATTCGCAACATCCCCCGCGACGTCGCCCACGTCGGCACTGCCCGTCTCGACCAGCCACGAGACAGTCCGTCCCTCGCCTGCCAGCCGCACGGCTTCCGACGCCAGCGCCCCCTGCGAAATACCGAGTTCATCGAGCAATCGCGCATTGCCCAACTGGAGGGTGTGACGGCCACTTAACGGGTCACTCAATGAGCCGCTAAAGGAGCCGCTCACAGCACCCGCACCCTGCACTTCCCGAATGTCGGCCCGCATACCGCGTCCCGGCAATGCAGCAATATCGGACGCGACCGGCACCGCCAAAGCCAGCCCGGCCTCCTCAGCGGCCGTCGTCACAGCCTTGGCCAGGGGGTGAGAGCTTCCCGACTGCACCGCGGCAGACCAGCGCAGCAGCGTGTCGGCGCTCGTCCCTTCCGCAGGCAAGTGCGCGACGAGACGCGGCTTGCCTTCCGTCAACGTCCCCGTCTTGTCGAACGCCACGACGCTGATCCGGTGCGCCAGCTCCAGCGCCTCGGCGTCCTTGATCAGGATGCCTTGTCGCGCGGCCGCCCCGGTGCCGACCATAATTGCCGCTGGCGTCGCCAGTCCCAATGCGCACGGGCAGGCGATGACGAGTACCGCGACAGCGTTGAGCAGCGAGGCCTCAAGTCCAAGCCCCAGTGCCCAACCGGCGACGACCGTCACAATGGCGATCAACACAACCACCGGAACGAAAACCGCCGCCACCCGATCCACAGCGCGCTGAATCGGCGCTTTGCCCGCTTGCGCGTCCTCGACCATGCGAATGATGCGGGCCAATGCCGTATCGGCCCCCACCGCCGTAGTTTCCACACGCAATGTGCCTGCACCGTTGATCGAACCGCCCACAACCTTGTCGCCATCGGCCTTGTCGATCGGCAACGGCTCACCGGTCAGCAACGATTCGTCGAGCTGGCTCGCGCCATCGCGGATCACCCCGTCGACCGGCACACGCTCACCGGCGCGCACCACAACCCAGTCGCCCACCTTCACCTGCGCCAGCGGCACCGAGACTTCACTCGCCGCGCCGTGCGGGTCACGCACGACACGCGCCGTCTCCGGACGCAGCGCCGCCAGCGCCCGAATCGCTTCCACGGTCCGCCGCTTTGCCCGCGCTTCGAGCCACTTGCCCAGCAGCACCAGCGTGATCACCACCGCCGCCGCTTCGAAATACAGATGCGGCATGCTGCCCGCCGGTGCGCGCCACCACTCATACAAGCTCAGACCGTAGGCCGCCGACGTGCCCAATGCCACCAGCAAATCCATGTTGCCGCTTCCGGCACGCACCGCCTTATAACCCGCCCGGTAGAAACGCGCGCCCAGCCAGAACTGCACAGGGGTGGCGAGCAGCCACTGCACCCACGGCGGCGGCATCAGATGCACACCGAACGGCTCGACAAGCATGGGGAGCAACAACGGCAGCGACAGCACGGCAGCGACCGCCACCGGCCACCATGCCGGACCGCTCTGCGCCGATGCCGCCTGCGCGGGGTCCGTGACGACCGACGCCTCATACCCCGCCTTCTCGACGGCAGCACTCAGTACCGCAACATCGACCACCCCGCGCACGCCACGCACCGCCGCGCGCTCGGTCGCCAGATTCACATTGGCTTCGACCACACCCGGCACATTGCGCAACGCCTTTTCCACGCGCCCGGCGCACGAGGCGCATGTCATGCCGCCAATGGCCAGTTCGAACGATTGCTCCGCAACCTGATACCCGGCGTCGCTGACGGCGGCCTCAACCGCGCCCAGCAGCGCGGCCGGCGCGACGTCAGGCGCAGCCTCCACCGCCGCCGTTTCGGTCGCAAGGTTCACACTGGCGCTCGCCACACCGGGCGTGCGCCGCAAGGCCTTCTCCACCCGCGTCACGCAGGATGCGCAGGTCATGCCTTCAATACCGACCGACCAGTTCTGAGTCATTTATAGGCCTCCAGGAGGACTGTCATCATGCGTCACAGCATAGACCTTGCCATGACAGGAAGGTCAAGCACTGTGCGGCAACTTGTTACGCATTCCGGTGGAAACAGCAGGACCACACCCGTCACACTTTAACGATAGCGCTACCGGAACCGGCCATGTTTGGGGGACGTCTGACCCGACACGCGATTCGTCTGAAAAAGCGCTTGAGCTTACCTCTATGGGAAGGTCTATCATCCATTCACCTGATCAGTGTCACCGTCAACTGAATCGTCTTTCAAGGAGAGCAACATGCAAGTCCAAGTCGAAGGTATGAGCTGCGGCCATTGCGTTAAAGCCGTCACGCGTGCGATCACCGAGCTGGACGCCGATGCGAAGGTCAACGTCGATCTGGGTGCTGGTCGCGTAGACGTCCAAAGCGACCTGTCGCCCGCAGAAGTCAGCGCCGCCATCACCGACGCCGGTTACACGGTCAAGGGCACCAGCGCCTGATTGAGTGACGGCCGACCAGCGTCCAAGTTTGGCCTGAACTTCGTTCGACGGACGTTCGACGCCCTCAGCCGACGCCATCTGCCCACATCAAACACGGCCACAAGAGGCTCCCCGCGTCTTGTGGCCGATGTGCAATCCCACGCGCCTCGCGCGGCCTTCCCTGCAGACCTCTCCCGCCCTGTGCTACGCTCTGTCTCGCCGCATACGTAATGACGCCGCGCAATGCGTGACTACCACGCGATGCAACGCAACGTTCGTACGGCATACACGTCTTCAGGGCGGGGTGAAAGTCCCCACCGGCGGTATGTGACACCACGCAGTTCGCTGCGTCGTCATGAGCCCGCGAGCGCTTGTCACCGTCGCTTTCGCGACATCGGCAGGGTCAGCAGATCTGGTGCGAAGCCAGAGCCGACGGTCATAGTCCGGATGAGAGAAGATGCGTCGATACCCGCGTGCTATGGGATGCCGTCCCATGGCGACGTCCGTTCGCATGCCCCGAAAACGTTTTTCGCCCGATTGACTTACGCGAGGAGCGTTTCATGTCCACCAGTACCCGCAACACCCAGGCTGTTTCGCACGACACCCCCTCCGCCGCCTCGACCGACGACCTGCATGCCTACCCCGCATTCGTCGACCTGCCGCCGGTGGAAGTTCGTCTGCCCGCTGCGCTCGACGCCATGCGCGAAGGCCGTCCCGTCATTCTGATGGATGATCTGGACCGCGAGAACGAGGCCGATCTGATCGTCGCCGCAGAGAAAATCACGCCCGCCACGATGGCCATGCTGATCCGCGAATGCAGCGGCATCGTCTGCCTCTGTCTGCCGGACGAGACGCTGCGCCGTCTCGATCTGCCGCCGATGGTCGAGCAGAATCAGAGCCGCTACGGCACCGCCTTCACGGTGACGATCGAAGCGCGTCAGGGCGTGAGTACCGGCGTTTCCGCCGCCGACCGCGTCACCACGATCCGCGCCGCCATCGCCGACGACGCCCAACCCTCCGACCTCTCCCGCCCCGGCCACGTCTTCCCGCTGCGCGCGCAGCCGGGTGGCGTGCTCACGCGTCGCGGACACACGGAAGGCTCCGTCGACCTCGCGATCCTCGCAGGCCTGAAGCCCGCCGCCGTGTTGTGCGAACTGATGAATCCGGATGGAACGATGACGCGTGGTGCCGATATCGAGCGCTTCGCCAAGCAGCACGATCTGCCGATTCTCACCATCGACGAACTGGCGACCTACCGCCTCAGCCACGCGCAAGCCGCCTGATCGAACGCTGATCGGGTAAGCGACAGCCCTTGCGGCAACGACGCATCACGTCGTTGCCGCATCGCCTCCATCCGGCTCCGGGCATCGGCCTCCACCGATCTCGCCCCATCGTCACCTATCGGTCGACGCTTCCCTCTAACGCGAAACGCACATCCGGGCGCGGCGACTTCTATAATCGCTGACAAGCCGATTGCCTAGCATCATAAAAGTTACGAGGAAGACGTCATGAGCATCAAACCGGAAGCCGCCGCCGTTTTGGCCCAATGGGAAGCCGACGAAGCCGCCGTGCGTGAGCGCATTACGCGCAACGGTCCGGCGCGTTATGGCGTCGCGACACCGTCCGACGTGACCGGCCTCACCGGCCAGGAAATCTTCGACGCGATGTTCGACGGCAAGCTGCCGATGCCGCCGATCAGCGAGACGCTGGGTTTCATCGCCGTGGAAGTCGCCAATGGCCGCGCTGTGTTTCAGGGGCGTCCGGCGCTGCCCTATTACAACCCGCTCGGTTCTATCCACGGGGGATGGTTCGCCACGCTGCTCGACTCGGCCGTGGCCTGCGCGATCCATTCGACACTACCGGCCGGACGCAGCTACACCACGCTGGAACTCAAGACGAACATGGTCCGCGCCCTCACGCGTGACGTGCCCGTCGTACGCGCCGAAGGCAAGGTCATTCAGGCGGGTCGGCAGATCGGCATTGCGGAAGGCCGTATCGTCGGGCCGGACGGCACGCTCTATGCCCATGCCACGACCACCTGCCTGATCTTCGACTTCCCGCCGAAGAAGGCATAAGCCTCCCGTCGTACCAAAGAAAAAGCCCGCCGAGGCATCCCGGCGGGCTTTTTCACGTGACGGCAGACTCAACCGTAGCGTGTCCTTCAGTGCGACGACGATCCCCCGCCGCCATGCTCACCATCGGGTTGATGTTCGAGTGTCTCTTTCAGCGCAATCTGAAGCTTGGCGTGCATGCGCACGAACCAGCTACGCATGATGACTGCAAGCACCAGCGTGCCCGCCACAATCAGCACGATCATCTCGGTCGACGGCAGGATGCTCGCGGAGAGCGCCGCCACCAGCAGAATGACCCCGACCATCGCAGCAATCGGCAGGATCTCGGCGACCACGCGGCGCACCTCGAAGGTGTAGCGGCCCGTGAGGCTCGGCGGAATCGACAACTCCACCAGCAGCAACGACAGCGACTTGAGCTTGCGGTACACGGCGATCAGGAAGGGCAGCGACAACACCAGTGCCCCGCCCCAGACCACCGCACTTTGCAGACTCGGGTCTGCGACCCACGGCTTCATCAGATCGGCAAGACGACGATAGAAGAACGCACCACCGAGGAAGATCGTCACGACGAGCGCCAGATTGATCGCCACGCTCACCACAATACGACGCACGATGGTGACGAGCGCCGCGCTGTCACCCGTCAGTTGAATGCTTTGCAGCCATTGCGTGTACTGTCCGAGCACATAGGACAGACGCCCCGGCATCACGCGACCCAGCCAGCCGGTGAACGGGTCGGCGCCCTTGATCAGATACGGCGTAAGCAGCGTCGTGATGACCGAGACGGCCACCGCAATGGGATAAAGGAAGTCGCTGGTCACCTTCAGCGACAGACCGAGCGACGCGATGATGAACGAGAACTCGCCGATCTGCGACAGCCCCATGCCCACACGCATCGACGTGCGGCCGTCCTGCCCCGAGAGGTAGGAGCCCAGCCCGCACGACACGATCTTGCCGACCACCACAGCCACCGTGATCACCAGAATCGGCCACACGTACGTGACCAGCACATGCGGGTCGAGCAGCAGGCCGATGGTCACGAAGAACACCGCGCTGAACATGTCGCGCAAAGGCGCGACCAGCCGCTCGATGGTGTGCAACTCCCGCGCTTCGGCCATGATCGCGCCGATCAGGAACGCGCCGAGCGCCACGCTGTAGCCCATCTGAATCACGAGCAGGCAGAAGCCGAAGCACAGGCCCAGCACCACGACCAGCAACATTTCGTCGCTCTTGAACTTCGCCACATAGCCGAGAATGCGCGGCACCAGCAGAATGCCCACGACCAGCGACACGACCATGAACAGCAGCAGCTTGCCCAGCGTGAAGGTCGCTTCGCCCGCATCGACCTGACCGCTGATGGCGATGCCCGAGAGCAGCGCGATCATGCCGATGGCGAGCACGTCTTCCACGATCAGCACGCCGAAGATCAGTTGCGCAAAACGCTCGCGCTTCATGCCGAGTTCGTCGAGTGCCTTGACGATGATCGTGGTCGACGAGACCGCAAGCATCGCACCGAGGAAGATCGAATCCATCGCCTTCCAGCCGAAGAAGCGGCCGATCTCGTAGCCGATCCAGAGCATCAGCACGATTTCGGTAATCGCCGCCACGAACGCCGTCACGCCCACCCGGGCGAGCTTGCGCAGGCTGAACTCCAGACCCAGCGAGAACATCAGGAACACGACACCAAGTTCGGCAAGGATCCCGATGGTCTTCTCGTCATGTATCAGCGCGAACGGCGGCGTGTACGGCCCGATGATCACGCCCGCCACGATGTAGCCGAGCACGACTGGCTGCCGGAACCGGTTGAAGATGACCGTCACGATGCCTGCCAGCAGCATAATGACGGCCAGATCCTGAATGAAGTCGATGGCGTGATGCATCCGATACGTTCTCCCCGCAGCGCGTTGCGCCGATATTGATGTTCTTGACTCCACGCCGATGACACGCCGCGTCTCCCCCGGGAGGCGCAGCGACAACACGAGACGTGATGCTTGATGAAGGTGGGAAGCCGGCCGTGGGCAGCGTATGAGCTGCTTGCCTGCCGACTTGATAGACGTTGCGTTCGTTCGCCCGATTCCCTGCAAGTCCGGACGGACCAGCCGTCGAACCCGTTGCCGACGCCCTCGTATCAAAGGGCTCCGGTTCGGAGACCGGAACGGAAAAGCCAACGAACATTCGGCCCAAAACGGGCGCCGGATCAATATACGCGATGGCCTGACACGCGCGCAACCCAAGATTGACGGGGGTTTTCATAAAAAATTCCCGTTTTCTACACCATCGCACGAAATTTTTTTTCTTGATTTTTGTCTTGTCTCCTTGTGAAATATCACACAAATATCAATTGAATTTCACTGTGTAATTCCCTGGAGTGGTCGACGTATGAGTTCCTGTTTGTCTTTCACGGTGGCCGGTGACGGCGCTGCCCTTCGTATCGATGTCTCCATCGACACGCTCATCATTGCCGGATGGGCCGGACGCGACCGACACGCGGTCGAGCATCACATCGCCGAACTGGCCGCGCTGGGCGTGCGCCGTCCGTCGACCACCCCTTGCTTCTATCGCCTCGCCCCCGCCCTGCTCGCTCAGGACGACGCCATCGACGTCGTCGGCGAGACAAGCAGCGGCGAAGCCGAATGCGTGCTGGTCCGCCACGGCGACGAACTGTTCGTAAGCATCGGCTCGGACCATACCGACCGCGAGGTCGAAGCCTATGGGGTGACCGTCTCCAAGCAGGTCTGCGCCAAGCCCGTGGCACGCGAAGCATGGCGTTTTGCCGATGTCGCGGCGCATTGGGATCAATTGGAACTGCGCTCATGGGTGACGCGTGCAGGCGAGCGGCGTCTTTATCAGGAAGGCACGGTCGCGGGTCTGCTCTCGCCGCAGGAACTGATGGCCAAACTCGGGCCGGACGGCTTGCCCGCAGGCGCGGCAATGTTCTGTGGCACACTCGCTGCCATTGGCGGCGTGGCTGGCGGCGAGCAGTTCGAGATCGAACTGCACGACCCGGTCCTCGGCCGCACGATCCGGCACCGCTACGCCACGCAGGCGCTGGCGATTGCCGACTGACTGCCCCCATCCGATGCCCAACGAGACACTTTTCGAGCCCCACCAGACGGAAGTCGCGGGCGACGCCCACCGCATGCCGCCTGAGCCGTCTGTGCCACATGACGGCCGCAGCCTGACCGAGCGCGCCTACGAAGCCATCAAGCACGACATCATCACGTTGCGTCTGCGCCCCGGCGAGACGCTCAACGAAGCGCAATTGATGCAGTCGACGGGGCTGGGACGCACGCCCGTGCATCAGGCGATGCATCGTCTGGCACTCGAAGGGTTGTTGGTCATCTTGCCGCGCAAGGGGGCCATGGTCGCGCCCGTCTCGCTGAACGACGCACTCGAAATCATCGATGTGCGCATGGTCAACGAGACGTACTGTGTCGAGCTGGCCGCCCGCGCCGCAACGCCGGAGGATCTCGCCGCCATCGAGGCCGTGCTGGCCCGCTCGCGTGAGGCCATCGCAGCGCGCGACGTCGCCGCCATGATGCGCATCGACCGCGAATTCCATCTGGCGATTTCACGCGCATCGCGCAACCAGACGCTTGCCGAGTTGCTGCGCGGCTTGCACGAGCGCTCGCTGCGCTTCTGGTTTCTCGCACTGTCGACGCCGAGTCATCTGGAAGGCGTCTACGAAGAGCACCTCGAACTGTTTGAAGCGCTGGCCGCCCATGACGGCGAACGCGCCCGACGGGCGATTGCCCGTCACATCGAAGAATTCCGCACCCATATTCTGAAAGCGATCTGAACATGAGCCACGACGCCATCGATCTGCAACGCCCCCTGTCCGACCTCGCCGCCGCGCTCGACGCAGGCCGCACCACCAGCCGTGCCCTCACCGAGCAGGCGCTCGCGCGCATCGCCGATCCGGCCGGTCAGGGCAGGGTCGTCTTCACGCAGGTCGACGCACAAGCCGCCCGCGACGCCGCCGACGGCCTCGACGCCCTGCGCCGCGCCGGCGCCCGTTTGTCGCCGCTGATGGGCATTCCCGTCTCGGTGAAAGACCTGTTCGACGTGGCAGGTCAGGTCACGCGGGCAGGCTCCACGGTGCTCTCCGACGCCGCCCCCGCCACGCACGACGCACTGGCCGTCGCGCGTCTGCGTCAGGCAGGTGCCGTGATCGTCGGTCGTACCAACATGACCGAGTTCGCCTTCTCCGGTCTCGGCCTGAATCCGCATTACGGCACGCCGCGCTCGCCGTGGCAGCGTGAAGTCGGGCACATCGCGGGTGGGTCATCCTCAGGCGCCGCCGCGTCGGTGGCCGATGGCATGGCCGCCGTCGGCCTCGGCACGGATACCGGCGGTTCGATCCGTATTCCGGCCGCGTTCTGTGGTCTGACGGGCTTCAAGCCGACGGCTTCGCGCACGCCGCGCGATGGCGCGCTGCCGCTCTCGACCACGCTCGACTCCGTCGGCCCCATCGGCCGCTCGGTCGATTGCTGCGCGTGGGTCGATGCGATTCTGTCGGGCACCGTCCCAAATGAAACACCGATCGCACCGCGCGACCTTCGTGGCATGCGCTTCGGCATCTTGACGAATTTCGTGCTCGACGGCGCAGAACCCGCCGCACTCGCCATCTACGAGCGCGCCCTTGCCACGCTCGCCAAGGCGGGTGCAACGCTCGTCGAGTTCAAATTCGCACCGTTCGACACCCTGCCCGCGATCAACCGCTTCGGTTTCTCGCCCATCGAGGCGTACGCATGGCATCGCAAGTTGCTGGCCGAGCGTGCGCACGGCTACGACCCGCGCGTGCTGGTGCGCATTCGCAAGGGCGAACCGGCAGGCGCGGCCGACTACATCGATCTGCTGAACGCCCGCGCCGCGCTCATCGCAGCGGCGAATCCCGTGTGGCAAAGCTTCGACGCCGTGCTGTGCCCGACCGTGCCGCTCACGCCACCGGCCATCGCACCGCTCGAAGCCAGCGACGACACCTTCACCGCCACCAACGCTCTGGTGCTGCGCAACCCAACGGCCATCAACATGATCGACGGGTGCGCCTTCTCGTTGCCGTGTCAGGGTCAGGGCGAGGCCCCCATCGGCCTGATGGTCAGCGGTGCTGCAGGCGACGACGCGCGCCTGTTCCCGGTCGCCCGCGCCATCGAGCAGGCCCTGCGCCCAGCCCGCTGAGCGCAATCCTCAACTTTCGGACGATTTCGTACAGAAATGCGCGCAAACGTCCGATTTTTCGATGGAAAGTTCCGAAAAATCCCGCAATTTTTCATCTCACATGCGAATCGGGCTGGGGTTACAATCCCAGCCCAAGTGCCTGCCGCCCGGCGTCATGCGGGGATTTGCGGGATTCGTGGGATTCGTGATGGCCTACCGCCTGAAGTGAAATGAACGCTCAACTCGACCCGGCTTTTCGCCGCGAACGTCTGCTGTATCTCCTGCTCACCGTGGTTTGCCTCGCCTTGCTGGGCGGTGCGCTGTACTTCCAGTACGTGCTTCACGAAGACCCGTGTCCGCTGTGCATTCTGGCGCGCTACGCGCTTGTGCTGATCGCGATCTTCGGGCTGGTCGGCGCGGTCTCGCGCGGCTGGGCAGGGATTAAAGTGGCACGCGTGCTCGCGGCGCTCTCGGCGATTGGCGGGATGGCTGCGTCGGCGTATCTCATCTACGTGCAGGCCAATCCGATGGTGAGCTGCGGCTACGACGTCGTCGAAGGGTTTGTGGACGCGCTGCCGACCTCGCGCCTGTTGCCGCAGGTCTTCCAGGTGCAGGGTATGTGCCAGACGATGTACCCGCCGATCCTCGGTCTGACGCTGCCGATGTGGTCGCTCGCGGCATTCGTCGTGATCTTCCTCGCGCTGGCGCTGCATCGCCCGCGCCGCGCCATTTCGCTGCGCTAACGCACCGGGCGGCGCTCCCAAACGCACAACGGCCGTCTGCCCCTCAGGGCGACGGCCGTTGGCTTTTTGGCAGTCACTCGAACGTCGTCAAGGCCGCACCAGCGCCGGCGTCGGCTCTCCTGCGCCGCTGGCCGCGTCGAGTTCGGTGGCCACTTCGGCGATCCGTCGGCGCAACCACGTCACCTCGGGCGCGGCGTGCGTGCGTTCATGCCACAACTGATAGAAGCGCATCGGCGGGAAGTTGACCGGCGACGGCACTACGCGGATCGGCAGATAGCGCGCGTAATGCTGCGCAAACTGACGCCCCGTCGTGAACACCAGATCGGTGCGCATCAGCACATACGGGACGAGCCCGAAATACGGCATCGTCATCTGAATGTTGCGACGCAGGCCCTGCTCGGCCAGAAAACCGTCGATGAAGCTCTGACGCTCGGCCACATACGGCATTGGCGCGAGGTGCGGCAATTCCAGGTAGTGCTTGAGCGAGATGCCCTTGTTGGCCAGCGGATGCTGTGCGCCGAGCATGCAGACCACTTCGTCGTCGAACAGACGCGACATATGCAACTGCGGCGGCGGTTCCAGCCAGTTGCCGATCACCACGTCGAGCGAGCCGTTTTCCAGCGCGCCCGCATAGTCGAAACCGGCGTTGATGGGTTGCACGTGCAGACGGGCCGACGGCGCGTCGCGGCGCAGCACTTCGGCGATATTGGGCAGAAAAACGGCGTCGAGGTAGTCCGGCGCACCGAGCCGGAACGCCCGCGTGGTGGTCTGCGGCGCGAATTCCGTGGTCGGGTGCGTAATGCGTTCGATCGCGGCGAGCGCATCGGTGGCGTAGCCCAGCAGCTCACGACCGCGCTCGGTGGCGACCATACCGCTCTTGCCGCGCACCAGAATGGCGTCGCCCGTGATCTCGCGCAGACGGCGCAGCGAGTTGCTGATGGCCGGCTGCGACTGGCCGAGCTTGAGCGCGGCGCGCGACACGCTTTGCTCTGTGAGCAGCGTATGGAGCACCCGCAGCAGGTAGGCGTCGATCTGTTCGCGGGGTCTTTGCATGTGCGGGGGCGCTCTGAAGGCGTGTTGAAGACCGGAAAACGGCGGGTTGAGCCGTAGTTTATGACAATGGCGGGTCATCGGGGCGTCCGAATAGCCATCATCATGGCGGCGAAATATTTCCCTGTGCCGCCGGTGCTATCTTCGGCTCATCCCCACGCCGGCCGTTAAAAAGACCAATGCGGCAACGCCGGCGCGTCCACAATTGCACTGCACTACACTGAGAATCATGGAGACACAAGCCATCCGCTTCTTTTACCGCGGCAAGGTGCACGAGGTCACTGGCGAAGCCACGACCCGCACCGTGCTTCAGTACACGCGCGAAGACCTGCACTGCACCGGCACCAAGGAAGGCTGTGCCGAGGGCGATTGCGGCGCTTGCACGGTCGTGATCGGCGAGTTGGCCGACGATGGCAATGTGGCGCTGCGCGCGGTCAACGCCTGCATCCAGTTCCTGCCCACGCTCGACGGCCGCGCGCTCTTCACGGTCGAAGACCTGCGCCATGCCGACGGCACGCTGCACCCGGTGCAGCAGGCGCTGGTGGATTGCCATGCCTCGCAGTGCGGTTTCTGCACGCCGGGCTTCGTGATGTCGCTGTGGGCCATGTATCTGAACCGTCCGGTAGAAGCGGGCTGCCCGAGCCGCCGCGAGATCGACGACGTCCTGTCGGGCAACCTGTGCCGCTGCACGGGCTACCGCCCCATCGTCGACGCCGCCCAGAAGATGTACGACCTGCCGCGTCACGAATTCGACCGCAAGGCGCTCGCCGAGCAGTTGCAGGCGCTGCAACGCGGCGACACGCTCTCGTACGAGCACGACGGTCACGTCTTCCACGCCCCGCGCACGCTGGCCGAACTGGGCCGTCTGCGCGCCGCTTATTCGGACGCACGCATTCTCGCCGGTAGCACCGACGTCGGCCTGTGGGTGACGAAGCAATTCCGCGAGCTGAAGCATCTGATCTACATCGGCCAGGTGGCGGAACTGCGCGAGATCTCCGAGGGTCCGAACGGCATCTATATCGGTGCGGGAGCTTTGCTCAACGATGCGTTCGATGCGCTCGTCAACCACTACCCGGATCTGGCCGAACTGCGTCAGCGCTTCGCCTCGTTCCCGATCCGCAACGCCGGGACGCTGGGCGGCAACGTCGCGAACGGCTCGCCCATCGGTGACTCGATGCCCGCGCTGATCGTGCTCGGCACGCGTATCGTGCTCCATCGCGAAGGCGTGGTGCGTGAAATGCCGCTCGAAGACTTCTATATCGCATATCAGAAGAACGCCCTCGAAGCGGGCGAGTTCGTGCAGGGGATTCGCGTGCCGCTGCCCGCATCGTCGCAACGTTTCCGTACGTACAAACTCGCGAAACGCTTCGACCAGGACATCTCCGCCGTGTGCGCCGCATTCGCTGTAGAACTCGAAGGCGATACCGTGCGTTCGGCCCGTATCGCTTTCGGCGGCATGGCCGCGACGCCCAAGCGCGGCAGCGCCATCGAAGCCGCACTGAACGGCCAGCCGTGGACGGAAGCGACCGTGCGTGCCGCGATGGCCGCCCTGCCGACGGACTATCAGCCGCTTTCGGACATGCGCGCGACGAGTGCTTACCGACTGGCCGGTGCGCAGAATCTGCTGTATCGTTTTTTCCTGGAAACGCGCAACGACGCGCCGCTTGCGGCACACGAAGTCAACGCGTTCGCCAACGTCTAACCGGAGCCGCCCATGAACACGCAAGTCGAAGGCTTCATGACGCAGACCGCACAGACAGCTGCCCAGGTTGGCCGCTCGCGCCCGCATGAGTCGGCCGAGCTTCACGTAGCTGGCGAAGCCACCTACACCGACGACATTCCCGAGCTGCAAGGCACGCTGCACTGCGCGCTCGGTGCGTCGCCCAAGGCACACGCCCGCATTCTCTCGCTCGATCTCGACGCCGTGCGCCGCGCACCGGGCGTCATCGCCGTGCTCACCGCCGCCGACATCCCCGGCGTGAACGATTGCGGCCCGGTCATCCACGACGATCCGATCCTCGCGGACGGTGTCGTCCAGTACATCGGCCAGCCGATGTTCGCCGTGGTCGCCGAATCGCACGACGCCGCCCGTCGTGCCGCACGACTGGCCAAGGGCGAATACGAAGACCTGCCCGCCATCCTCACGCCTCAGGCCGCCAAAGCCGCTGGCGCGGGTGTACTCCCGCCGATGCAACTGCGTCGCGGCGACGCCGATGCCGCCCTGCAAGCCTCGCCCAACCGCATCAGCGGCACGTTCGAATGCAACGGGCAGGAGCAGTTCTATCTCGAAGGACAGATCTCGTACGCCATCCCCAAGGAAAACGACGGCATCCACCTCTATTGCTCGACGCAGCACCCGAGCGAGATGCAGGCGCTTGTCTCCCACGCGCTGGGCTGGCATAGCCATCAGGTGCACGTCGAGTGCCGACGCATGGGCGGTGGCTTCGGTGGTAAGGAATCGCAATCGGGCCTGTTCGCGTGCGTGGCCTCACTGTGTGCGTCTCGTCTGAAGCGGCCCGTCAAGCTACGTCTGGATCGTGACGACGACTTCATGATGACGGGCAAGCGTCACGGGTTCTACTTCGAGTACGACGTCGGCTTCGACGACGACGGTCGCATCACCGGCGCGAAGGTCGACATGACGCTGCGCGCAGGCTTCTCGGCCGACCTGTCCGGCCCGGTCGCCACACGTGCCATCTGCCACTTCGACAACGCCTACTTCGTGCCGGACGCCGATCTGCGCGCCCTGTGCGGTAAGACGAACACGCAATCGAACACGGCGTTCCGTGGCTTCGGCGGCCCGCAAGGCGCGCTCATCATGGAAGTGGTGCAGGACGCCATCGCGCGACGTCTGGGTAAGGATGCCCTCGACGTGCGCCGTGTGAATTTCTACGGCAAGACCGAGCGCAACACCACGCCGTACGGGCAACTCGTCAAGGACAACATCATCCACGAGCTGGTCGCCGAGCTGGAACAGACGAGCGACTATCGCGCGCGTCGCGACGCCGTGCAGGCGTTCAACCGCACAAGTCCCGTACTGCGCAAGGGCCTTGCGCTCACCCCGCTCAAGTTCGGTATCTCGTTCAACGTGCAGGCCTTCAATCAGGCCGGTGCACTCGTGCACGTCTACCGCGACGGCTCGATGCTCGTGAACCACGGCGGCACGGAGATGGGTCAGGGCCTGAACACCAAGGTCGCGCAAGTCGTGGCGCACGAGTTGGGCGTCGACCTCTCGCACGTGCGTGTCACGGCGACCGACACGACCAAGGTCGCGAACACGTCGGCCACCGCAGCATCGACCGGCGCAGACCTGAACGGCAAGGCCGCGCAGAACGCTGCATGGCAAATCCGTCAGCGCCTGGCAGAGTTCGCGGCAACGAAGTACGGCTGCGCCGCCGACGAAGTGACGTTCGCCAACGATGTCGTCAGCGCGAACGGGAATCACATCCCCTTCCCCGATCTCGTGGAAGCCGCCTACTGGGCGCGCGTGCAACTCTGGTCGGACGGCTTCTACGCCACGCCGGGCCTGTCATGGGACGCCAAGACCATGAACGGCAACCCATTCTTCTACTTCGCGTACGGCGCAGCGGTCTCGGAAGTCATTCTCGACACGCTCACCGGCGAGTGGCGTCTGCTGCGCGCCGACGTGCTGCACGACGCCGGTAAGTCGATCAACCCGGCGCTCGACATCGGACAGGTCGAAGGCGCGTTCATTCAGGGCATGGGCTGGCTGACGACGGAAGAACTGTGGTGGAACAAGGACGGCAAGCTCATGACGCACGCCCCCTCCACGTACAAGATCCCCGGCATCAGCGATTGCCCGACGGACTTCCGCGTGAATCTGTTCGACAACGCCAACGTGATGGACTCGATCCACCGCTCCAAAGCGGTCGGCGAACCGCCGCTGCTACTACCGTTCTCGGTCTTCAATGCACTGCGCGACGCCGTAGCCAGCGTGAACGACTATCGCGACGAACCGGTGCTGAACGCGCCGGCCACGTCCGAAGCGCTGCTCATGGCGATCACCGAGTTGCGCACGCGGAGCGCCGCCTGATGCATCGCTGGGTCGACGCCGCCCACAAACTGCTCGTACGCGGTGAGGCCGCCGTATTGGTGACGATCGCGCGCGTGGAGGGTTCTGCACCGCGCGAGGCAGGCACGCATCTCCTCGTCACGCGCGAGCACGTGTGGGAGACCATCGGCGGCGGCCATCTCGAATGGCGAGCGATGGACGTCGCCCGTCAACTGCTGCGTCAGTACGGACAGCAAGGCGCGCGTCACGTCGAGCGCTTCGCCCTTGGCCCGAGCCTCGGGCAGTGCTGCGGCGGTGCGGTCACCCTCGCCTTCGAAGTGCTCACGCTGGGCGATCTGGCCTGGGTGAGCGCGTTGCACAAACGTCTGGCGGCCGGTGAGGCGAGCCTGCGCAGCGTAGCGTTTGGCGCACCCGGCGCAGACGCTGCGGCCAGCCAGCATCAGGGCGGGCCGGTCATGCTGACCGAACTCGATGCTGACGAACCTCTCGCCCACCCGCACACCCTCACCCGCGACGCCGACGACGCCGCCTGTTCCTTCTGGCAAGGCAGCGACGGCTGGCTGTGGCTGAGCGAGCGCCTCGCGCCGAGCGACTTTCACATCGTGCTGTTCGGTGCGGGACACGTCGGACAGGCCATCGTGCAGGTGCTCGCCACGCTGCCGTGCCGCGTCACGTGGGCCGACGAGCGCACCGAAACGTTCCCCGAGACGGTGCCGCCGAACACCGTCGTCGAATCCACGGACACCCCCGAGGCCCTCGTCACCGAAGCGCCGCCGGGCGCGTTCTTCCTCGTCATGACGCACAACCATGCGCTCGACCAGCGTCTGTGCGAGGAGATCTTCAAACGCGACGATTTCGCCTATTTCGGGCTGATCGGGTCGATGACCAAGCGCCGCCAGTTCGAGCATCGTCTGCGCGACCGGGGCGTGCCGCCCGAGCGCTTCGAGCAGATGATCTGCCCCATCGGCGTGGCGGGCATCTCCGGCAAAGCGCCCGCGACGATTGCGATTGCCGTGACCGCACAACTGCTGCGCGTGCGTGAACAACAGATGCGCCAGAGTGCACCGGCCGGTGCGCAGGACAGCGGTATTCCTGTCTGAAACGCGGCCAGCCTCCCCCGGACACCGGAGCGACCACCCGACGCGCCAATGCACGACAAACGCCTGCGACGGTAAAATCCCGCCCATCTCCCCCAAGAAGACACACCATGCCCCTCACGCCAGAACTCGCCAAGACCCTTTGCGCCATGCCCAAGGCGGAGCTGCATCTCCACATCGAGGGCACGCTGGAGCCCGAACTGATCTTCCGGCTCGCGGAGCGAAATCAGGTGAAGCTGCCGTATCCGAGCGTCGAAGCCCTGCGCGACGCCTACGCCTTCACCGATCTCCAGTCCTTTCTGGACATCTACTACGCCGGCGCGAGCGTGCTGCTCACCGAAGACGATTTCTACGACATGACGCGCGCTTATATGGCGCGCGCCGCCGCCGACAACATCCGTCACACGGAAATCTTCTTCGACC
The DNA here is from genome assembly GCF_902459615.1 of Pandoraea commovens. GTDB lineage: Bacteria > Pseudomonadota > Gammaproteobacteria > Burkholderiales > Burkholderiaceae > Pandoraea > Pandoraea commovens. The sequence continues at coordinate 30,974 of NZ_CABPSA010000011.1, read as the reverse complement.
CGCAAACGCATACGTCGCGCGGTGTGTCGATGGCCACCGTGGTGAACGGCATCGAACGCGCGCTGGCTGAAGCCGAAGCACAGCAAGGCATCACAAGTCGTCTGATCCTGTGCTTCCTGCGCCACCTGCCCGAGGAAGACGCCCTGCAAACGCTGGAAACGGCGCTGCCCTATTTCAACAGCCACGGCCATCGTCTCGTGGGTGTGGGGCTCGATTCGTCGGAACAGGGCCACCCGCCCAACAAGTTCGCGCGTGTCTTCGAGCGCTGCCGTGCGCTCGGGCTGCGTATCGTGGCGCATGCCGGTGAAGAAGGTCCGCCCGCGTACATTCACGAAGCGCTCGACATGCTGCGCGTGGAGCGCGTCGATCATGGCGTGCGCGCCATCGAAGACGAAGCGCTGCTCGACCGTCTGGCCCGCGAAAAGATCGCGCTGACGGTGTGCCCGCTCTCGAACGTGCGTCTCAAAGTGTTCGATCACATGGGGCAGCACACGCTGCACCAACTGCTCAAACGCGGACTGGCCGTAACGATCAACTCGGATGATCCCGCTTACTTCGGCGGCTATCTCAACGAGAACTTCCTTGCGACGTTCGATGCCCTCGACATGACGCTCGACGACGCTTACACGATGGCAAGGAATAGCTTCGACGCTTCGTTCATCGACGACAGCGAAAAGCAGCGTCTGATCGGCGAACTGGAGCGATTCCGCGCGGCGCAAATCGACGTTTGGGCCGGTCGTCACATTACCTCCCGATGATGTCGAACATTCCCCATTAGGAATATTTTCGCTGGGGCCCGATGCTATTTTTCGAGCGTGCCCTGATACACGTCGCGAGGTGCCCCCACACCGCGCAACGCCGGGCGCTCATCACATAGAAAATATCGGAGACAACACCCCATGGACTCATCGCTCAGCCCCCCGGCGAGTAATGCAGCAGCGGCAGCAGCGGCAACGCTGGGTGCAGCCCCGGCTGCACCGGACGCAGCACACGACAACACGCGCGTGGCGGGCGCGCAACCCACGTCGACACTCGACCGCTATTTCGGCATCACGTCGCTCGGCTCCACGTTCCGCACCGAAGTGATAGCGGGTATCACGACTTTCCTCGCGGCGATGTACATCATCGTCGTGAACCCGGCCATTCTGTCGAAGACGGGTATGGCCTTCCCGGCGGCACTCACTGCTACGGTGCTCATCAGCTTTTTCGGCAGTTGCGCGATGGGTCTCTACGCGCGCAATCCGGTGCTGGTTGCGCCGGGCATGGGCCTGAACGCCCTGTTCGCCTTCACGATGGTGCACGGCGTGGGCATGCCCTGGCAGACGGCGCTGGGCTGTGTGTTCTGGTCGGGCATTCTGTTCGCGCTGCTCGCCGCGCTCAACGTGCGACGCTTCGTCGTCGAAGCGATTCCCTCGAACCTGCGCTACGCGATCTCGTGCGGCATCGGTCTGTTCATCACGGTGATCGGGCTGGTCAACGCGAAGCTCGTGGTCAGCGATCCGGTCACGGTGGTGCGTCTGGCGCACCTGTCGCCGCCGACCGTCACGTTCCTCATCGGCCTGGCGCTCACGACCGTGCTCGTCGCACGCCGCGTGAACGGCGCGCTGATGATCGGTATCGTCGTCACCACCCTCATGGCCGTGCCCATCGGCCGCCTCTGGGGCGACGGCAGCGGCTACTTCCCCAAGGAAATCGCCACGGCCACGCTGGTGAACTTCCAGGGCTTCTTCGCTGCACCGGACTTCTCGGGCATCGGCCAGCTCGACCTGCTGGGCGCGCTGAAGGTGGCGTACCTGCCGTTCATCTTCGTGATGCTCTTCACGGCGTTCTTTGATACCCTCTCGACCTTCATGAGCATTGCCGAAGCGGGCAACATGAAGGATCGCGACGGCAATCCGCGCAACATGCGTCAAGCGATGATCGTCGACTCGTTCTCGGTGCTGATCTCCGGCCCGCTCGGCACGAGCCCGGCAAACGCCTACATTGAGTCGGCGGCGGGTATCGCACAGGGCGGCCGCACCGGCCTGACCGCTGTCGTCTGCGCGCTGCTGTTCCTGCCGTTCCTGTTCCTGTCGCCGATGCTCTCGCTCGTGCCCGCTATCGCCACGGCCCCGGCGCTGATTCTCGTCGGTGTGTTTATGATGGAATCTGTGGCGCGCATCGAGTGGCATCGCATGGACGAAGCCATCCCGAGTTTCATCGCGCTCGTGATGATTCCGATTTCGTATTCGATTACCGACGGCATCGCCTACAGTTTCCTTGCCTTCGTCGTCCTCAAGCTGTTCACGGGACGCATCAAGGAAATCAAGCCTGCGATGTGGATCGTCGCCGCGCTCGCGGTGCTGCTGCTCACGCAAATGTAACGACACAAGGACCCCGCTAATGTCCACCACAAACACGACGCCGCAGGCCCTGCGCGCCGTCCGCGCGCAACTGGTCTACTTCACGCACGATCCGGCGCGCGCCTATCTCGATGGCACGCCGGGCACCGTTCACCACACGGACGGGATCGTCGCGTTCGAGAACGGCCGCATCACGGCCGTCGGCGACTACGCCAAGGTTGCGCCGACGCTGCCCGCCGGCACACCCATCGAGGATCTGCGCGACAAAGTCATCACACCGGGCTTCATCGACACGCACATCCACTATCCACAGACGGATATGATCGCGTCGCCCGCGCCGGGGCTGCTGCCCTGGCTCGAGAAGTACACGTTCCCGACCGAGCGCCGTTTCGAGAATCCGGAATACGCGGCGGATGTTGCCCAGTTCTTCCTCGACGAATTGCTGCGCGGCGGCACCACGAGCGCATTGGTGTACTGCACGGTGCACCCCGGCTCGGCCGACGCGTTTTTCAAGGAAAGCGACTCGCGCAACCTGCGCATGATCGCGGGCAAAGTGATGATGGATCGCAACTGCCCCGAGTTCCTGCGCGACACGGCCGAGACCGGCGCACGCGACAGCGAAGCGCTGATTCAGCGCTGGCACAACAAGGGGCGTCAGCTGTATGCGCTCACGCCGCGCTTTGCGCCGACCTCGACCGAGGCGCAGCTCGGCGTGTGCGGCGAACTTGCCGAACAGTATCAGGACGTGTTCATCCAGAGCCACGTCGCCGAGAACACCGACGAAGTCGAATGGGTACGCTCGCTGTTCCCCGGTCATCGCAGCTATCTCGACGTCTACGATCACTACAAGCTGCTGCGCAAGCGCGCCGTGTACGGTCACTGCATCTGGCTCGACGAGCATGATCGTCGCCGTATGTTCGAGACGGGAACGGTGGCCGCGCATTGCCCGACGTCCAACCAGTTCCTCGGTAGCGGCCTGTTCGACTTTGCTGCTGCCGAAGCGACGCGCATGCCGGTCACGCTCGCGACCGACGTGGGCGGCGGCTCCACGTTCTCGATGTTGCAGACGATGAACGAAGCGCACAAGGTCGCGCGTCTGTCGGGGTATCACCTCTCGGCCGAACGCATGTTCTACCTCGCGACCGAAGGGGCTGCACACGCGCTGGATCTGCACGGCACCATCGGCACGCTCGCCGTGGGCGCCGAGGCCGACTTCGTGGTGCTCGATCCGAAGGCGACGCCGTTGCTCGCGCGTCGTACGGCGCTGGCGGAGTCGCTGGAGGAATTGCTGTTCGCGTTCGCCATGCTCGGTGACGATCGCGCGATTGCCAAGACGTATGCCGCTGGCAAGCCGGTCCATCACCGCGCGGCCGCTTGATGGAATGATGGCCTGATGCGCTGATCGCAGTCGTTGCACCGATCCGGTCTGCTGGCGCATGCCGCAGGCCTGATGTCTTACGCGAGGGCGTGGGCGTCGTCGCTCTGGCGACGCGCGCGCCCTCGCGGTCGCCGACCGTGCGCAAGGGGCAAACGGTCGGGGATCTCCTTGGGCAGCCGATGGCTGCCCTTTTTTGCATTGAGCAGCCGACGGTCACCCTTTTTCTCATTGCGTCGCCGGTTACCGCGATGTCACGGAACCGTCGCTTGCGCGATAGCCCTGCGCCGATGCTATAATCCGCCTCGATTCATTGGGGAGTAGCCGCCCTGTCATAGACATCAGTCTTCGGCAGGGGCGTACGTCAACAGACTTGGCCGGTTCCGGCTATGGCGTGCGCAGCCCTCGGGCCTGGCGAGACCGATGACGATGCTTCCGCCATCCGGGCCGGGACGCATTGTCATTGGCTCGCATGTACACGGCCCGGCGGAGAAAAATAAGGTGTCCCCATTCCTCGTATCGACCGGTGTGGTCGCGCTTGCCGAAATCGGCGATAAAACCCAGTTGTTGTCCCTTGTGCTCGCTGCGCGCTTCAAGAAGCCCGTACCGATCATTCTCGGCATTTTCGTCGCCACGCTCGTCAACCACGGCTTTGCCGGGGCGGTCGGCGAATGGCTGTCGACGGCCATCAGTCCCGCCATCATGAAATGGGCCGTCGTGGCTTCCTTCATCGGCATGGCGATCTGGATTCTCATACCCGACAAGCTCGACGACGAAGAGGCCGACACACGTCGCAAGTTCGGCGTATTCCTCTCGACCGTCATCACGTTCTTCATCGCCGAGATGGGCGACAAGACGCAGATCGCGACGGTCATGCTCGCCGCGCGCTATCAGGACTTCTTCGGTGTGGTGGCGGGTACGACGCTCGGCATGATGCTCGCGAACGTGCCTGCCGTGCTCGTCGGCCACAAGTTCTCGGGACGCCTGCCGACCCGCACCGTGCATGCCGTGGCGGCCGTGATTTTCCTCGTGCTCGGCGTCATCACGCTGATGCAGTAATGATCTCGCCATCACTTCGGTAAACGAAAAAGACCGGCCTGGGATCGGCCGGTCTTCTTTGCATCAATCACACCATCACTGCCCGACTTTTTGCTGGACGTTGACGGTTTGCCCGCTCGGGAACGGCAGTTGCTTGAGTGCCGCGTCGATCAGAAACGGCATGGCCGAGGCCATCGACGTCCCGGCATCGCTCGTTTCGGCCTGCACGCGATACACCTCCTTGCCCGTCGGACGGTCCGTAAAGCGCAGTTGCAAGCCAGCCAGGCCGTACGGGTAATCGCGCTGGATGTACGCCGGCGGCGCGCCGTACGGATAACCGTACCAGCCCCACGGACGCCCCCACGGTCCCCAAGGACCGGGGGCGAACATCGGGTCGTAGGCCGGTTCCGTCACGCGCATCACCTGCTGCGTAATGCCGTAGGACATGCCGATCAGATAGTGCGCGCTCGACGGGCTTTGCTCACTGAAACCGTCCCCCGCGAGACGCGTGCGCAGCCACTGCTCGTATGTCGCATGCTCCTGATTGTTCTGCTGCTCGGGGGTGCGCGTGAGCGCATACGTGCGCGGCCCCTCGAAGCCCGGCGAAGTGCCGAACGCCGTGACCTGGCTGGTCACCGTGCTGGCACATCCGGCCAGTAACACGCTGGCGACGGCCAACGTCGCCATTCCCCATCGTTTCCACATGATTCTGTACTCCCGATTCCGAAACCCGCTGTAGACGCCTCGGTGCCGCTGCGCCTCATCAGCCTCATTGGTCATTTTGTTGCGACGATTTAAGCATAGGACGGCATCTCGCGCACATCCGATTCGTTTGACGGTTGCGTTGAACGAAAATTCAGCAAATTGTCGACTCGGACCGGGCGCCTTGCCAGCCAACCGGTAGAACACGTTCACGAGCCCGGAATACATGTGAACAGACCCTAAGCGCGCCACTCCGTTACAATTTGTGAATCCTTGGCCGTCCGCACATTACCGTCCATGCTCAGAACCGACCTCGCAGGTGTCATCCAACGCTCCGACTATACGCCCCCGGCGTATCTGATCGACACCGTCCAACTTGACTTCGACCTCGCCCCCGACGTGACCACCGTGACCAGCCGATTGCGCATTCACCGCAATCCGGCCGGCCCCGGCGGCGACCTCGAACTGGTGGGCCAGGGCTTGCAACTGGTCAGCCTCGAAATCGGCGGCAAGCCGTGGTCCGGCTATCGCACCGGCGAAGAATCGCTCACCGTCGTTGCACCGCCCGAAACGTTCGAACTTACGCTGGTCACCCGCTGCCGTCCGCAAGAGAACACGTCGCTCATGGGGCTGTACGTCTCCGGCGGCAACTTCTTCACGCAGTGCGAAGCCGAGGGCTTTCGCAAGATCACCTACTTCCTCGACCGTCCGGATGTAATGGCGACGTACACCGTGACGCTGCGCGCCGACCGCGAGGTGTATCCGGTGCTGCTCGCCAACGGCAATCTGATCGACAAGGGCGATCTGCCGGACGGCCGCCATTTCGCCGTCTGGGACGACCCGTTCAAGAAGCCGAGCTATCTGTTCGCGCTGGTCGCCGGACATCTGGTTTGCCGTGAGGAACGCATCGTCGCTGGCGACGGCCGCGAGAAGCTCCTCCAGGTCTGGGTGCAGCCGCAGGATCTGGACAAGACCGAACACGCCATGCATTCGCTCGTCAACTCGATCCGCTGGGACGAGGAGCGCTTCGGCCGTGTGCTCGATCTCGATCGCTTCATGATCGTCGCCGTGAGCGACTTCAACATGGGTGCGATGGAGAACAAGGGCCTGAACATCTTCAACACGAAGTACGTGCTGGCCGACGCCGCCACGGCGACGGACGACGATTTCGGCAACATCGAAGCGGTCGTGGGCCACGAGTACTTCCACAACTGGACCGGCAACCGCGTGACCTGCCGCGACTGGTTCCAGTTGAGTCTCAAGGAAGGTCTGACGGTGTTCCGCGATCAGGAATTCTCCGCCGACATGATGGGCTCCGAGTCGGGCCGCGCAGTCAAGCGCATCGACGACGTGCGCGTGCTGCGTCAGGCGCAGTTTCCGGAAGACGCCGGTCCGATGGCCCACCCGGTGCGCCCCGAGAGCTACGTCGAAATCAACAACTTCTACACGGTCACCGTCTACGAGAAAGGCGCCGAAGTCGTGCGCATGTATCAGACGTTGCTCGGCCGTGACGGCTTCCGTCGCGGCATGGATCTGTACTTCGAGCGTCACGACGGTCAGGCCGTCACGTGCGACGACTTCCGCGCCGCAATGGCCGACGCCAATCAGCGTGACCTCACACAGTTCGGCCGCTGGTATAGCCAGGCTGGCACGCCGCGTGTGACGGTCGATGCCGTCTACGACGAAGCCGCCCACACGTACACCCTCACGCTCACGCAACGTTGCCCGAAGGTCGGCGTCGAGTTGCAGGTCGAAACGCTCGTCAAGCAACCGTTCCACATTCCGTTCGCCGTGGGACTGCTCGATCGCGACGGCCGCGACATGGTGCTGCGCCTCGACGGTGAAGCGGCCGATGCACCGGCATCTACCACGCGCGTGCTCGACTTCACGCAGGAGCGTCAGAGCTTCACGTTCGTCGACGTCGCTCACACGCCGATGCCGTCGCTGCTGCGCGGCTTCTCGGCACCGGTGATCGTCGAACACGAGTACACCATCGACGAACTCGCGTTCCTGATGGCGCACGACAGCGATCCGTTCAACCGCTGGGAAGCCGGACAGCGTCTCGCGACGCGTCAGTTGCTCGCCCTCGTCGAATCGATTCAGATGGGCCAGTTGCCGAGCGTGGACAGCTATGTACTCGAAGCCTTCCGCCAGGTGCTGCGCGACGAAACGCTCGATCCGGCGTTCCGCGCGCAGGCGCTCACGCTGCCCGCTGAGTCGTATCTCGGCGAGCAGATGACGGAGATCGATCCGGCCGCCATTCATGCGGCGCGTCAGTATCTGCGTCAACGTCTGGCCGCATCGCTGCATACGGAATGGCTCGCGGCGTATCACAACCATCGTGTGCCGGGCCCGTATCAGCCCGACGCAGCATCGGCCGGTGAGCGTGCGCTCAAGAACCTCGCCCTGTCGTATCTGATGGAACTGTCCGACGCCGGCGTGGCGCAAACCGCCCGCACGCAATACGACACGGCCGACAACATGACCGACCGCTTCTCCGCGCTCACCGCGCTGGTACAACGCGGCGGTGCGGCACGCGAAGGCGACGCAGCTCATGGCCCGAACCACGCCGCCGAAGCGCTTGTGGACTTTTATCAGCGCTTCGAGAACGAACCGCTCGCCATCGACAAGTGGTTTGCACTTCAGGCGATGCAGCGTGGCGACGGCAGCCACTGTGTGATCGATGCGGTGCGCGCGCTCATGGGGCATCCGGCCTTCACGCTGAAGAATCCGAACCGCGCCCGCTCGCTGATCTTCAGCTTCTGCAGCGGCAATCCGGCGCAGTTCCACGCCACCGACGGTTCGGGCTATCAGTACTGGGCCGAGCAGGTGCTGGCGCTCGATGCGCTCAACCCGCAGGTCGCCGCCCGACTGGCGCGCGTGCTCGACCGCTGGCGCAAGTACACGCCCGCGCTGCGCGAGCGTATGCGTGACGCCTTGCAGCAAGTGGCGCAGCATCAGGCGCTGTCGAAAGACGTGCGCGAGATCGTCGAGAAGGCGCTCGCCTGATCGATGTCAAAGGCATGCGGCCGGGGGCGATCACCGTCACGGCCGCATGACTTCGAAGTACCCGCAGGTCAGGCAAAGTTTGTAAGGCCAGCGCGGCCCCGCACCGATCAACGGCCGCAGCGCCGGCACCGGAATCACCACATCCTCGAACGTCCCGCCCATGAGAAAGTTGGCGGGATCGTTGCATAACGTCACCTTGCCGCTCATCGCACTGACAGTGATGTGCACATCCTGCCCCGGATAGGCGGGCGGGTCGCGAAACGTCAGTTGATAGATCATCATCACGTCGGCGTCCGGCGGACTCTCGACCTCGTAGGTGCCGTTGCGCAGGTGCGAGCGAAACGTGAGGCGCAGCGACTCGTCGAACGCCGAGTGAGACGCAACCGGTGAGCGTACTTCCGCACGCACACTCCACCAGTGGGGCGAGCCATCCACGACATCCAGCCGCACGTCGACAGGCAGAAAGCGCCGCTTTTCCTCGCCGTCGTAGCACCACGACTTCATGCAGCCGTCGTAGTGCAACGCTGCGCGTTCCGGCGTTCCCTGCTCGTCGATCATCACCCTTGGATAGCGGCTGTCGACGGAAACTGGCGGCACGAGATCACCGCGCGAAAGGAGAATGAACTCATCCATGCGCTACCTCCCGACTTCTGCTCTGCAATTCCGAGTCGTTGCCGCGAGCGTGTCTTGCCGTCACCCGCATAGGCGCGCAACTTGCTATTTCTTGTTTCTCTCATGCATGCGCGCCATTTGGAGCGCAGTCTAGACAACGCAATGCAATTACGCACCTGTCAACCCTGACAGGTGCTGCGTCGCCCCCTCCCTTCCAAAGCACCTGTCGCACCATTGAAAGGCGCCCACGCCGATTCAGTCGAGGCCAACGTCGCGCTGTGCGCGGCGGTCGGCTGCACGCCTATGCACGACAAGCCGGGTGCGTGAGCCTCTGGCAGTATCCTGGGTGCGCGTGTATTATCAAAACGAACGTTTTTTACATTTTCGATTAATTTTGCTCATGCAACGCCCCCCTATCGAACTTCGTCACTTGCAGACCTTGTTGGCGTTGCGCGACACCGGCAGCGTCTCTCGCGCGGCGTTGTGGCTTCACCTGACGCAATCCGCTCTGTCGCATCAGATCAAGGCATTGGAGGATTTCTACGGCTTGCCGCTGTTCATCCGCAAGTCGGCCCCGCTCGTGTTCACTCCGGCGGGGAAGCGCTTGCTGGCGCTCGCGGAAGACGTCGTCCCCGCCGTCGACGAAGCGGGGCGCGATCTCACCCGGCTCGCTCAGGGGACACAGGGGACATTGCGCATCGCCGTGGAATGCCATACGTGCTTCGACTGGCTGATGCCCGCGATGGATGCGTTTCGTCAGCGCTGGCCGGAAGTGGAACTGGACATCGTGTCGGGCTTTCATGCCGACCCGATCGGGCTGCTGCATCAGGACCGCGCGGATCTGGCGATCATCTCCGAGCATGAGGAAGGCGAAGCGGTGGACTTCCATCCATTGTTCCGCTTTCAGATGATGGCGCTCATGGCGAACGACCATCCGCTTGCTGCCAAGTCGCATGTCGACGCCGAGGATTTCCGTGACGAGACGCTCATCACCTATCCCGTGCCCGACGACATGCTCGACATCGTGCGACAGGTGCTGCGCCCGGCGGGCATCGAGCCGACACGCCGCACGACCGAGCTGACGGTGGCGATCCTGCAACTGGTGGCGAGCCGTCGCGGGCTGGCCGCACTGCCGCTGTGGGCGATTACCGGCTATCTGGAGCGTCGTTACGTGAGCGCACGGCCCATCACGCCGCAAGGGCTGACGGCCGAACTGTGGGCCGCCACGCTACCGGCAACAACGGCACGCCCGTACATCGGCGAATTCGTCTCGATCATGCGTGAGACAAGTCTGCTGACGTTGCCAGGCATCGAGTTGATCTGACGACGTGTGCGGGCGGAGCGAAACCTCCGCCGTGTTGCCAGTCGTCAGGCGGGGCGCCGCACGATCAGGCGGCAGACGCGCCTGCCTGAACTCGCACTCGTGACGTCTTCTTCATGGAGCACAACGCCCTCATGCAGCGCTGCGCGAACGACTGCGGGATCAAACGCGCTATAGAGACGGCCGTCGTCGTGGCGCAGATCGGCCCCTTCAGTCACGCGCCACGACACGTAGAGCACACCGCCCGGACGCACCAGCGTCCATAACCGATCTGCGGCCTGAGCCACCTCATCTACCGGCAGATGCATCAGTACCGTCTCGCAGATCACGTTGTCGAACTGCGTCGTCACGCTTTCCATCGACGGCAAACGGTCGACGTGAAACATCACCCACGGGAAGGTCTTGCGCGCGAGCGCCACAAGCGCCGGTGAGGCGTCGTAACCTGCGACATCGAAACCTTGTCGAGCGAGCCATGCGGCGTCGCGCCCATTACCGCATCCCACGTCGATTGTCCGGCCGCCCGGAACGAAATGGCGGACAAGCAGTGCGTACATATCGTCCGGCGGCGGTTGCTCCAGCCAGTCCTCGCTGTAGCGTTCGGCATTGGCCTCATAGGCCGCTTCGGTCTGCAAATCCGCCATGATCGGGATCTCGGGTATGCGGTGAGCGGTCGCGCGACGAAGCGACGGGGAATCGCCCTCGTCGGCGCGATGCATGTCTTACTGCAATGTCTTACTGCGAAATCTTCTCCAGCGCGATGTCCTTCGTGCGCGGCCCCATCAGACCGATGGCGAGCATGACGACCAGCATGGCGCAAGAGATGAAAGCGAACACGCCGGTCACGCCGAAATTGCGCAGCACCGACGCGATCAGGAACGCCGTGAAAATCGCCGAGAAGCGGCTCCACGAATAGACGAAACCCACCGCACGTGCGCGAATGCCCGTGGGGAACAACTCCGTCTGATACGCGTGATAGCTGTACGACATGATGTTGTTCGCAAGCGTCAGGCCAATGCCCATCGCGATCAGCATGACCGACGACGTGACCTGCGAGAACACCATCCCGCACACGATACCGATACCGGCCGTCCACACAATGGCGTGCTTGCGCTCGACCTTGTCGGCCATCCATAGCCCGATCAGCGGGCCGACCGGTGCGGCCAGCGCGATCACGCTCGAATATGCGAGACTCGTCGTCACCGTGATGCCCTGTTTGATGAGCAGCGTCGGCACCCAGTTCGCAAAGCCGTAGAAGCCGACCGTCTGGAAGATGTTGAACAGAATCATCATGATGGCGCGCTTGCGATACGGCGGCACCCACATGTCGCGAAACGCGCTCTTGGGCACGACCGGCTCCGGCACGCCCGGCGCAGGCAGCGGCTTGCCGTACTCGCGCTCGACCTTGGCTTCGAGCGCCGAAAGCACACGCTCCGCCTCATCCAGACACCCCTTCTGCGCGAGCCAGCGCGGGCTCTCCGGCAGAGCACGGCGAATCCACCAGACGAACACCGCACCGTGCGCGCCGATGAGCACCACCCAGCGCCAGCCTTCCAGACCGAGGAATTCGCGCGGCACGAGCCAATACGCGAGCAGCGCCACGACCGGCACCGCCGTGAAACCGACGGCCTGTTCGCACGCGAAGGCGCGCCCGCGAATCTGCTTGGGCACAAGCTCCGCGATGTAGGTGCCGATCGTCACCAGCTCCACGCCGATGCCGAGGCCGACCACGAAGCGCCAGAAGTTCACGCCGGTGGCCGTCTCCTGAAACGCCATGATGACGTTGGCGACGGTGTACCAGAGCAGCGAGCCGGTGAACACCGCGCGACGCCCGAAGCGGTCGGCGAGAAAGCCGCACGCAATGGTGCCGATGAATAGGCCCGAGAACAGCGCGGCGATGAAACTCGCCACACCGGTCGTGCCGAACAGGCCCGGTGTCGTGGGCGTGAGGATGCCGCTTTTCACCAGACCCGGTGCGATGTAACCGGTGTAGAGCAAGTCGTAGAGTTCGAAGAAGAAACCGAGACTGAGCAGCACCACCAGTTTCCAGACAGTGCGGGTCGGGGGCAGACGGTCGAGTCGGGCGGAAATGTCGCCTGCGGTCAGGCGGGTTGCCGCTGTCGTTGCTTGAGCGGCGCGAGGCATGGAAGGCATTGATACGTCGGGGGATGGCATGGAAATCGTCTCCGGGCCCGTTCGGTCATGGCCGAACTGCTCACAGTCCGACGTCTCTTCGGACATCGGATACACCATGAATCGACAGGCGCGAGGCCGAAATTGTGCCACGAATGACACCGCGCCAGTCACCTTTGCCACGTACTACGAAAAATTGCGATGTTCACCAACAACAGCACAGCCTCTTTCCGATGTGACGGTGCGCAGCACATCGTATCGAATCGTCGATGTGCTGCGGCATGCGTCGCACACAGCGAAACCGTCGCAACGCGCGTTACCGCAATGCCGTCGCTTTCAATTCGTCGAAGCTGACAATGCGCCCCGCCAGCGCGCTCGCCGCGACCGTATACGGACTCGCGAGCCAGACACTGCCCGGTCCAGAGCGTCCCGGGAAGTTGCGGTTGATCGCGCTGATCGTGACCTGATCGGAAGACGTCGATTGCCCCGGCCCGCAGTTCGCACACGCGCCGCAGCCCGGCATGATGAGCGTCACGCCCGCTTCCTCGAACGTCTTCAGATAGCCTTGCACCTCGCAGTAGGCGCGCACGTCCATCGTGCCGAATTGCAGGAACAGCGACCGCCCCTGTGCGACGCGCAGTCCGTGGGCGACACCCCACGCGAGCACGTCGTGATAAGCGTCGAAGTCGTCGCGCTTGCCTGCGGTGCAGGAACCGCCGTAGGCGATGTCGATGGCGACGGGAGCGTCCAACTCGGCGAGCGCCACGCCGTTGCCGGGGTCGCCCGGACGCGCGAGCATTGGCGTGAGCGCGGCGGCATCGATGCGGATCACGTCGCGATAGCGCGCACCGACGTCGCTCGTCATCCACGGTTCGAGCGTGAAGTCGATGCCTCGCCGCTCCTTGAGGAACGCCACCGTTTTCTCATCCGGTGCGACGATGCCGGTAAAGCCGCCCAGCTCGGCCACCATATTGGTGAGCGTGGCGCGCTCGTCGACTGACATGGCCCGTACGGCACTCCCCGCATATTCGAAGACGAGGCCGATGGCGCCGCCGCTTCGGATGGCGTCGAGGCGCAGCAGATGCAGCACGACGTCCTTGGCCGTCACACCCGGCGCGAGGTCGCCGTCGATCTCGATGCGCAACGTCTGCGGCACCTTGCAGCGCACGTAGCCCGTCACCCAGCTGTTCGCGATGTCCGTAGCCCCCGCGCCGAACGCGAGGCAACCGAGCGCGCCCGCGTGCGGCGTATGCGAGTCGGTACCGATCACGATCTGGCCGGGCAACGCGTAGCGCTCGGCCATGAGCGCGTGGCAGATGCCGTCGGCACCGTGTTCACCGTCGTCTGCGAGTTGCCCGTGCGCCAGCACCGGATAGCGCGCGACGAACTCGCGATGACCGCTCGTCAGATTCGCGACACCGGGCAACAGCCCTTGCGAGACATGCGGGAAACTCTGCGCCGCGAGCACCAGATGGTCCTGAAACGCGATGATGCGCGCCGGATCGTGCAGCGCCGCCGGTTCACCGAATGCACGATGCATCAAATGCGCGCACATCCCCGTGAAGTAATCATGTGAGAAACGCCAGTCGACGCGCACGAACACGCCGTCGCCATGCTCGGCACCCGGCGTGGCCGGATGCAGGCGGCGCGCCATGATCTTTTCTACGAGGGTGCGGGGCGACTGGGTTGGCGTCGTCGCTGCGTCGTCATGCGCACGCGGCGCAGGCCACTCCGCAAACTTGCTGTACGCGAGCAGACCGCCGCTGCGGATGATCTGCTGCGTGAGGACATCGCGCCCCTTGAGAAATTCGGTAATCGGAATGGCTTCACCCGCGAGAATGCGGTCGAGCACACCGAAATCGGTCGTCGTCAGAATGCCGATGTTGTCGCAGTTCTGCTGATAGATGCGCTCGAAGCTCTCGGCAACGATCAGACGGATACCCGCCGACAACTCCGCCAGCGGGCTCGACTCACGCGACGAGCCCTTGCCATAGCGCTTGCCAGCGACGGTGACCTGAAAACCACCGCGACGCACCTCGTGCTCGCCCACGGGCATCTCGTTTCCCGCTTTGAAACCGACGTACGGATAGCGACCGAGTCGCTCGTCGTACGTCAGCATGACGGTGACGGGCGTGATTTCGTCCGTTGAAACGTTGTCGCGCAGCACGCCAGCCTCGGCGCGCGTGACGGACTCGCCCGACAACTGGCGGCGCACGATGGCCGGGTCGTCGGACAGAAACAGCACGCGGCCATCGAAACGAATGATGTCTTCCATGCGGCATTCACCTCCGGAAGACAGCATAGCGGCCCTGTCGTCGCCCTGCCGTGCCGTCTCGGCAAGGCGGGCGTGACCGATGGCGAAGGAGGGAAAGCGTGGGCGCCTGGGTGCTTAAAGGCTCGGTGGGCTCTGTGGGCTCTGTGGGCTCTCTGGGCTCTGTGCACCCTGCCCTTGCGCGAGGAAATTCACCACGGCCGACGCCGTCGCACTGAGTTGCTCACGCGACGGGAAGACCAGCCAGAGCTGACGATGCGCCCACTCGTCCGTGAGCGGGCGCACCACGATGTCCAGCTTGCCGACGTACAACTGCCCCACCTGCTCGGGGGCGATGGCGATGCCAAGTCCGGCGTGAGCCATGCGGCACAGCGCGTCGAGGCTGGAGACGCGGATCTTGATCCGCAACGACTCACCGGCTGCACTCGCCTGCTGACGCAGCATCTGCGTGAGCGCGCTGTTGCCCTGAAGCCCCACAAGCGTTTCGCCGACGCACGCGGAAAACGGAATCTCGCCGGTACGCGCCGCAAGCGGATGCCCCGCGGGCAGAATCACCGCGAGCCGGTCGCGGCGGTACGGCACCATCGTGAACGCTTCAATGCCTTCGACGGCATTGCAGATGCCCACGTCCACCGCGCGCTCGGCCACGCGTTGCAGCACTTCGTTGCTGTGCTGTTCGTCGAGCTCGACATCCACGGCGGAAAAGACACGCCCGAACGCCGCCAGATCTTCCGGCAGGAACTGCACAATGGCCGACAGATTGGCCGCAATGCGCACGCTGCCGCGCGCGCCTTCATGGAATTGGGACAGCTCGGCACCCAGCGATTCGATCGTGCCTAGAATACGTTCAGCGTAACGGCGTACCGTCTCGCCCACCGGCGTGACGGTGATGCCGCGCTGGTGACGCTGAATAAGCGGGAGTCCCACGATGGCTTCGATGTCGGCAATGCGACGGCTGATCGCGGAAGGCGCGATGAATTCGCGCTCGGCAGCACGCGCCATGCTCCGCTCCTGGCAGACGGCCACGAAAAGACGCAAAGAAGTGAGGTCAAGCTTGCGGAGAAGGTTTTCCATACCCGTACGGCAATACACCGGAAATGCCGGAAACGCCCGGCTGGCGCGGCCCCGCGAGGGGCACGTCTTTTGCTGGACAAACAACGAATCGACGCCTATTATACGCATCGCGTACACATTCCTGCCGACCCGACCATGAGTGCACAGCAGACTTTCCTGCGCGACGCGATGCGTCGCCTGAACATGACCCGCGACACCTTCGCCGAGCGCATCGGCGTTCGTCGGCGCGCCCTCGACACCTGGCTGCTGCCCGAAGATTCCAGCGAATATCGCACGATGCCGAGCATCGTGGAGAAATTCGTCGGTGAAATTCTCGGTCGCGAAGCGCCGTCTGCGGAATCTACGCAAAGCGCACACAAGCCGCTGCGCGAACGCATGGGCCTCGACGGCAAGCCGCATCTGATCTCCGTTGATCAGTTCTCGCGCGATTCGCTGGAAGAATTGTTCCACGTTGCCGACATCATGCAACCGATCGCGCGCCGCCAGAAGATCTCGCGCGTGCTCGAAGGCGCAGTGCTCGGCAATCTGTTCTTCGAAGCCAGTACCCGCACCCGCGTGAGCTTCGGCTCCGCCTTCTGCCGCCTCGGCGGCTCGGTGTGCGACACGACCGGCTTCACGTTCTCGTCGATGGCCAAGGGCGAATCGATCTACGACACGAGCCGTGTCATGAGCGGTTACGTCGACGCGCTTGTCGTGCGTCACCCGGAAAAGGGCTCGGTCGCCGAATTCGCACGCGCGACGAACATCCCCGTCATCAACGGTGGCGACGGCCCGGGCGAACACCCGAGTCAGGCCATTCTCGATCTGTACACCATCGGCCGCGAGTTCTCGCGTCTGGGCAAGCTGGTCGACGGCGCCCATGTGGCGATGGTCGGCGACCTGCGCTACGGCCGCACGGTGCACTCGCTGATCAAGCTGCTCGCGCTGTATCGCGGCTTGAAGTTCACGCTGATCTCGCCGCCGTCGCTGGAAATGCCGACGTACATTCTCGACCAGATCTCGCAGAACGGCCACGTCATCGTGCAGAGCAATTCGCTCGCCGATCTGGCCGGTGCGGACGTGGTCTACGCGACGCGCATCCAGAAGGAGCGCTTTGCCGACGAGGCCATCGAAGGCTACACGCCGGACTTCCAGATCAACGAAGCGCTGATCAACCAGTACTGCGATAGCCGCACGATCATCATGCACCCGCTGCCGCGAGACAGCCGCCCGGGCGCAAACGATCTGTCGACTGACCTGAATCACGATCCGCGTCTGGCCATCTTCCGTCAGACGGACAACGGCATTCCGGTGCGCATGGCGATCTTCGCGATCCTGCTCGGCGTGGACAAGCAAGTCCAGCACAGCATGCGCGATGCCGCCTGGCGCTCGCCGTCGCACATCGGTCCGGACGACGCGCTGTTCGACGGCCTCGACTGATTTCGCATGCCGCGAACGCATCGGAGAAATCCGAATCGTTCGTCGGACGATGCCGATACTGCACTGCCCCCAAGGATTTTTCGCGGGGGCAGTGTCGCTTTACGAGTAAAATTGCGGGCATCTCGATATGTACGCTTTTTCGCTTTCCCGGAGGCCCACATGCGGCGCAAGACCCTTACCCAATATCTGATCGAACAGCAGCGGGAATTCAACAACATTCCTGCCGAACTTCGTCTGCTGATCGAAGTCGTCGCACGTGCGTGCAAGTCCATTAGCCACGCCGTGTCCAAGGGCGCGCTCGGTGGTGTGCTGGGCAGCGCCGGCAGCGAGAACGTGCAGGGCGAAGTTCAGAAGAAGCTCGACGTGATTTCCAACGAGATCATGCTCGAAGCGAACGAATGGGGTGGCCATCTGGCGGCGATGGCTTCGGAAGAGATGGAAGACGTCTTCCACATTCCGAACCGCTATCCGCAAGGCGAATACCTCCTGATGTTCGACCCGCTCGACGGTTCGTCGAACATCGACGTGAACGTGTCGATCGGCACGATCTTCTCGGTGCTGCGTTGCCCGGAAGGCGTGACGGATCCGACCGAGAAGGACTTCCTGCAACCGGGCACGCAGCAAGTGGCGGCCGGTTATGCGGTATACGGTCCGCAAACTGTGCTGGTGCTGACGACGGGTCATGGCGTGAACTGCTTCACGCTCGATCGCGAGATGGGCTCGTGGGTGCTGACGCAGGAAGGCATGCGCATTCCGGAAGACACCAAGGAATTCGCGATCAACATGTCGAATGAGCGTCACTGGTATCCGCCGGTGCAGCGTTACATCGGCGAGTTGCTGCAAGGCAAGGAAGGCGTGCGCGGCAAGGACTTCAACATGCGCTGGATCGCGTCGATGGTGGCGGACGTGCATCGCATTCTGACGCGCGGTGGTGTGTTCATGTATCCGGCCGACAAGCGCGATCCGGACAAGCCGGGCAAGCTGCGCATCATGTACGAAGCGAACCCGATGAGCTTCCTCGTCGAGCAGGCGGGCGGTGCGGCCACGAACGGCACGCAGCGCATTCTCGACATTCAGCCGCAGAAGCTGCACGAGCGTGTTGCAGTGTTCCTCGGCTCGAAGAACGAAGTCGAACGTGTGACCGGTTATCACCACGAAGCCGACAAGAAGTAAGCGATGTAAAGACGCGGATTCGTCGTCGCGAAGACGATGCAATGTCGTGAAAATTTTTTCGCGACGACGGAAGCGCAGGATTTCTGAAATTTCAATGATTTACGCGTGACTGACGCAGTCACAGCAAAAAATCTTCGAAAAAAGTAGTGACAAATCCGTAAAGTCTGCTAATATCTCACTTCTTCGCAGCGCCGGAGTAGCTCAGTCGGTAGAGCAGCTCATTCGTAATGAGAAGGTCGGGGGTTCGATTCCTCTCTCCGGCACCAGCGACTTAAATCGTTGGATGCAGTGAAGTCCTAAAAACCCGCTAAAGCACAAGCTTGGCGGGTTTTTTGTTTTTCCACGAGGTACCATGCGATGCCCCCAATCGATCATCAATCTGGGGGCACATGTGGGGGCATGACAATGCCCCTCGCGACCGATGCCCCCAACACGGCATGGAGTCGCACACATGGCGCTTACCGACGCGAAAGCACGCACCGCCAAACCCGCCGAAAAAACATACCGCCTTGCCGATGCTAACGGCATGTATCTCGAAATCGCCCCCTCTGGGGCGAAGTATTGGCGACTCAAATATCGGTTTGCTGGCAAGGAGAAGCGGCTAGCGCTTGGCACGTACCCAACTGTTTCGTTGGCAGTAGCACGCCGAACACGCGACGAGGCCCGAATGCAACTTGCAGACGGAATCGATCCCGGAGAGACGCGCAAAGCACAGAAACGTACAGCTCGTTTGAACGCGGAAAACTGCTTTGAGGCGGTCGCTCGGGAGTGGCATGCGAGATATGCCGATAACTGGACGGACGGCTACGCCGAAAAGGTTTTGCGCCGTCTGACGCTGTATGCCTTTCCATGGATAGGCGGACGGCCGATTGCAGAACTGGAAGCTGCGGAAGTACTCGATGCGTTACGGCGCGTCGAAAAGCAACGCAAGCTTGAGACGGCACACCGCCTTAGGGTCAACATCGGTCAAGTGATGCGTTACGCCGTGGCGACAGCACGAGCAAAACGGGACGTCACAGTCGATCTACGAGGGGCCTTAGCGCCGATCCAAACGAAGCACTTCGCCGCCATCACGGACCCTGCCGAACTTGGCCACCTGCTCAACGCCATCGACGGCTACACCGGCACATTCCCCGTCAGTTGTGCGCTCAAATTGTCCCCCCTGCTCTTTCAGCGCCCCGGAGAACTGCGGCAAGCAGAATGGACCGAGTTCGATTTAGAGAGCGCGACATGGGAAGTCCCCAGCGTCAGAATGAAGCGAGTGAAAGCTGCAAAGCTAAGTGGCGCAGCGCACATCGTGCCGTTGTCAACGCAGGCCGTAACGATACTTCGCGATCTCCATGCTTTGACCGGCGCGGGACAGTATCTTTTCCCCAGCGCTCGCAGCAACAGTCGCCCGATGAGCGACAACGCGCTTAACGCGGCCCTACGTCGGCTTGGCTACGGCAATGAAATGATGACCGGCCACGGGTTTCGAGCGACCGCGCGGACAATTCTTGACGAAGTGCTTGGTGTGCCCATAGTCATTATCGAGGCGCAATTGGCTCACTGCGTGCGCGACCCTCTCGGACGCGCTTACAACCGAACCTCTCATTTGCCACAACGCAGAGAAATGATGCAGCACTGGGCAGACTACTTGCACTCGCTTCGATATCCGAATTCAACGCACGAGATTCGTTAAGCCCCCCATACGCCATGAACGTTTTCGAGAAGCATCGACTCATTTCGAGTGTCGACGCATCGAATAATTTATTCGGAAGTTACTGAAACGCAAGTATCCGATCGGATGCCATGATGAGTCACGTCCCCCGATGAACTATTCCCATCAAGTGGAGGAACCGTGACAGACTCGACCGAGAGCGGCCCTACGCCGCACGATGTTGGCAACATCAAAGAAACGGACAAGCCCAAAGGCGAACAGCGGCTGCCGACATTGCCGCAATCATTTCCTCGTAAGGGCTACGTTATTTGGTTTCATGCACATGGCAGATACCTTGGCTACGCGTGGGACGAGGAGGAGAGAGAAATCCAACGGGCGCATGTACCTGACCCGGACCATGCGATTTACTTCGATACATTTGCGGAGGCGATGGTGGCGACAGAACGATTGTTCAGCCCGTACTACATACTTCACTCACCGAAGCCCGGAGCCGAGCCGAAACTGGTGAGGTAATTTTGAAGACGGCCCATCTCATGCGGTGGGCCGTTGATGATTTTCGGCGATATACACAAGCACTTGCTATAGACCATTTAGCGCCCCCCCGTAATCTGCCTCAGCGAGGGTTTAGGTGGCAAAATTTTTGAACACCAGTGCGACAAACTATTTTCTTGAAGAATTGATCAAAGGGGCCGTTGATCGAGTAATTCTGATCAGCCCATTTCTCAAGCTCAATGATCGAATAAAGGAGCTACTTGCAGACAAAAACCGTCTGAAAATTGACGTGAGGTTGGTCTATGGGAAGAGCGAGTTGCAGCCGCCGGAAATCGAATGGCTTAAGGGGCTTACCTACGTTCGCACCAGTTACTGCAAGAACTTGCATGCCAAGTGCTACATGAGCGAGGAATTGTGCGTCGTTACGAGCCTGAACCTGTACGAGTTCAGTCAGATCAATAACAACGAGATGGGAGTACTCGTTCGGAGATCGGAGGACGTCGAGCTATACCGAGACGTGTATGACGAGGCTCAGCGCATCATTCGTATTAGCGAAGAAGTTCGTATTACGCTCGAGCGCCCAGGCGGGGACGTCATCGACGCAGTGTCGCCAGACGACCGCTCAACCGGAGGAACGGTAACGAAGCTCCCCTCGTCAAAGCTTGGTAAGCGTCTTGGAATACGGACGAGCGAACTATTGGAGCGCGCTGTAGCGGCCGGTTATTTTGAATTGATAAACGGTGAGCATGTCCTCTCCGCTTTAGGGGAGAATTGCGGCATAGAGTTCGTGCCAAAATCCCGCCATGGCGCCTACTTTCTTTGGCCAGAGAACATCTCGATCTAAGCCCAGGTGACACGTGACGGGGAGATGCTGAATGCCTCTCACCGTCCCGAGGGTGCCTGTCTTTTGTCTCGGCTATTCATCGCACGTGGCAAATCCCGACTTCCTAATAAACGGAAGTATTTCCGCAGAAGGCTTATTCGCTTCCGGTCGTTCCGTTTCTCTTCGTTGGGGTCGGTTTCGACATAGCAAGTCCCATCCTCCGCAGTGCCGCCTGGTCTTCTCGATGGCTGTGGCGATAGTTATCGAGTAGCGCCCTTTCATCCGGTGACAAGCTGCTGCTCTCCATAGCGATAGAGCGAGCCCCGGTAAGCACGTACTGCACATCCACGCCTATCCCGGCAACCGCGCTGAGGTATCTAGCATCGGGAACCCGTCTCCCATTTTCATACGTCGTCTGCGCACGTCTAGTCACACCTCCAATTGAGGCGAACTCTTCCTGATTCAGGTTTAGGCGCTTGCGTTCATCTCTCAAGCGGTTGCCGACGTCTAACATCTCGGACATATCCCATATCTATGAGATCAAACGATCTCTATACTTTTACATGAGAGCAATTGTTCTCAATATCAACGGAGACCATTGCATGACCACCAACGCAAAACTCACCATCACTTACGAAGACCTCGGGGATGGAATAGTCCGTACCTCGCTCACCATTCACTCACCTTCTCGACTTCAACCACGTGAAGCAAGGATCGAGCAAGCAAGTCGTGCTTGGAAAGCAGTCCTTCGCGAGTACGGCGTGAAATACGAAGCCGATGCCTTCGAAATCGTCCCCTCTGAGGCAGTTCGTCACTAACGTTCCACCCAACTAAGGGCCACGCTATGACCAGCAAACAAAAGCTCACCATCCTCGACGTCACCCGACGCGAGGGCATATCCAGCAAGACAGGCCGCCACTACGACATGCGCATCGCGGAGTGCGTCCTTTGGCAGAACACGAGTGAAGGCGAAGACGCCGTAGTTGGCACCATCACGCTCCCCGATGCCCTCAAGGACGTAGGCAAAGGCGAATACCTTGCCGACTTCATCCTTACGCGGTCAATGGAAGGACAGCTTGTCCCTCGCATCATCGCGTTGCAGCCTTACGGCGACGGCGCCCGCCCTTCCGCCCCGACGAAGAAGCAGAAGCTCACCATCCTTAGCGTCGTCCGCCGTGAGGGCATCTCTAGCAAGACAGGGCGCCCCTACGACATGCGCACCGCACAGTGCGTCCTTTGGCAAGCGACGCCTGACGGCGACCGCGCCGTTGTTGGCACCGTCCCGCTGCCTGAAATCGCCAAAGAAACCGGCAAAGGCGAGTACTTCGCAGAGATGGCCATGGCGCAATCGATGGACGGCGCTCTAGTCCCGCGCATTGTAGCGTTGCAGCCCTACGTAAGTAGTACACGCCCGACGGCCACACCGAAAGCTGCGGCCGCTGCCGCCGCGTAATTTGCGTTATCTCACGTCGTCCGTTTGAGCGACGACCACCTGTAGTTAAATCCGGCCCCCCGCCAGATTCTTTGCACCGTCACCGCAGGAATGCCGTGATGGGATTGGGGGTTGCGATGCTTCACCAACTGTCACTTGATCTGTTCGGCGGCTTTTGTCCCGCTCGAACTAAGCAACGGCGTATCTCGCGCCCTCCCCTCGCTCCACAACGCCCGTGGAGACAACTTCGTCTCAAGCTGCACCTGCGGCGTCTCATCAAGACCGGTAAGGGCTTCATCTGGACGCGTCCTGACGGCATCCAGTTCGTCTGCAAAACCATGCGTTCGCTCATCGCGCGAATCATGGATTACGACGGTCATTTGATCCCCGCAAGCATCCGCGCTGCGATGAGCAAATCGCGCATGTGCCGGTGAGTGCCGCAACCGCATAGGTCCCGATATGACAGCCCCCACGACCGAACTTATAAACCGCACCGTGACCGCCACAGACGGAACGTGTATGTGCATTGCGCGCGTCGGCGGACTTAGCGTCCCCGACACCGAACGCTTCGCCCGCATGCTCGAAGCAACCGCGTTGCTGTACGAAACCGTGCAAGTGCTTGCCGGTGCGCTTGATCTCGCTTACGAGGCGCACGAGCTAGCGCAACCGGCCTGTTCAAAGTTCGCGTGGCAGATCCTCAAGAACATCAATCGCGGGGGCTGACGGTGACGAATCAAATGACGCGGGTGCTGACCTGCAAGCCCCTTCGCAACTCGATGACGGCCACACCGATGGACCGTCAGCTATGCCCGCCGGAGAACGGTCAGCAGTTCGCCGTCGCACGCATTACCCAGGTCTCACCGAGAACCAATGAAACGCCGCTTGACGCCCCACAGATGGCGGGTTTCTGGACATTGGCATTCACGATGGTTGTCGGGTTGTACGTCGTGAGTGCTCATTTGGGCGCAATTCTCGGTTTCATACGCCGGGGATAAGCCAGCGCGCCGGACGCACTCCGGCATCACTCGAAGGAGAAAACCATGAAGGAAAAGCTTGAACGTCTGAAGGCAATCGGAGGCCGTGCAGGTGTTGCCGCCGTAATGATCGCCACCCCGTTTGCCGCACATGCCGAAGCCGGTGGCGGTACCGGCGCTGTCGACCTGAGCGCGATGACCAACTCAATCAGCTTCGCTCAGGTCGGCACCGCAATTCTCGCTGTGGCGGCAAGCTTGGCGCTGATTTACGTCGGCGTTAAGGGCGCGAAGATCGTACTCGGGTTCATTCGCGGCTGATGAACAGCAATTGAGGTAGGGAAGCGATCCGGACGCTTCCCTTACCGACGTCTGCGTTGCCTGCGCTCAACAGGCCCCGTCCAAAGGGAAATGACCAACATGACCAATAGCGCTACCGCAAAGAACATGGTGGTCGGATCAGTGGTGATCTGCTCCCACAGACCTTTGATTCCGCCCACCAGCATTTGAAGATAAGGATTCTGCATATGGAACACCTCCTCGTAAGTGATCTCGCGAGCATGCGACTCGCTGAATTCATGAACACGTTCATCGGGCCGGTCTGCTTCCTCTCCGCATTAATGACCGTATCCCTGTTGATGACGACCAAAGGCCTCGTATGGCTGGCGGACTTAGCCCTAGACCGTGCTCGGGCTTGCATTGCGAGTCGAATTCACGCCTCGCGTCGTCAGACTGCCGACGACGACGTTGGCTAGTTTTCGATTCACTGCAATCGCTTTCGAATACAACCTCAACCGTACCCGCGAGGCCACGCCATGCCATTTCAAGAACTATGGAATCTGACGTTTTTTGCGTGGGGATTGGTGTGCGGGTGGGCTGTCGTTACGGGCTTGCGGGGGTGACAATGAAAAGAATCGCTCTTATCGCTCTCTGTCTCTGCCTCGTGGCAAGAAGCACCTCGGATGCTCAGGCCAATCCACTCACTCGGGCCTTCACGACCCTCGTCATCAATCAAATCATCGCACTCGTCACGCAAAAGGCCGTGCAACGAGACGGAGTTAGACCCGACGACCCAATGTTGGATGAGACGCATAGAGCAATGTCGTTGGTCGCGACCGAATATGCGCAGCAGAGTGTCAACGAACGATTTTTGATGGCGGCAAATGGCCCCACGTGGTTCGGGCTTGCGTCGGTGCTACTGGGTTCGCAGCTAGGCCAAATCGCTGCTGCCAAGATCGAAGACAAAAAGGTCACGATCAGCGCTACGCCTGACGGAGCTTTTGAGGTTACGCATGAGTGGCACGAGCCCGCAAAAAAAGTTTGGGTGCCGACCTACACCGGCTCTACCAGTCCCGCAGCGAAACAAAGCCCGTGGGCTGCAGTCGCGGCAACTGGTGCTCGGGTGTATGCAGACCGGAATTGCGATACTGCGGAGTGCGCATTGTTTCCGAAAGAGTCATGGGGAAATCGCCCTCGGCCGGATGAACTGTATCGAGGGTGGTTCGAACTCAAGAAGTCGAATATCGTCGCTTACGCGGAGAATTGGGCGCAGGTGAATGCATATTTGTTGGTTTATGCGCAAGCGGAACTCATTGACGAAGAAAAAAAATTTCGGAACCTCCAAGTCGATGTTCCCGATAACAACAAAGAAAAAACAGGGTACCAATCTTATTTTCCTCA
Source organism: Pandoraea commovens (assembly GCF_902459615.1). GTDB lineage: Bacteria > Pseudomonadota > Gammaproteobacteria > Burkholderiales > Burkholderiaceae > Pandoraea > Pandoraea commovens. The sequence goes on along the minus strand of NZ_CABPSA010000011.1, from coordinate 5,449 downwards.
AGTGTCCTACGAATACGAGGAATGCAAAGATGTCGTTGAAAGGCGGCTTGACTTCTCCAATCCTGCTTGCACGAAAGAGCGGCAGGAGTCTCCCTCAGTCCTAAAGGATTATTTGTGTACGAGTGAGTACGAGACAAAGCAATGCAACTGGAAGTCATCCTTCGAGTCGTTTGTCTCGATATCACTTCCGTCCATTTCTCGATCCGTTCCGGACTCTCGACCTGGGCGGCGAAAGGAGCGTGAGGTTTACGACTCGTTAGATGAGGCATTTGACGGACTAACAGACGACGAAAAGCGCCTAGAACTGAATCCCGGATTTGTCGCCAACGTTGCCAATGCTCTCGTCAGCAAAGCGAGTCAACGAAGGGATTACGCAGGTGTGCCTCACAGCGTAACGTCCCCGATCACTCCCCAGGACGTGAAGGCGCTGACAGATGAAAGAGGGCGCGATCTGGCACCGCGTGTCGTCGATGTCTTTTCGCGACCGATGGATGAGTATGAGCGCGTCGTGCCGATCAGCGTTACTGTGGTACCTGATCGCATTTGGCCTGGCACTCGCCCATGGCCCGACGACCGTCGCGATCCACGCGACAGGGAACGCCCATATGAGCCGGATCGGGAGCGTCCCGTGGACCCGCTATCGAGAGACGTCAATGTCGTCAACCGTCCCACTGTGGACATTGGCAACCCTATCAAGGTTGATCTCGGCACAGCCCCGCAGGTCGCAACACCAACACTCGAAGATCCTCCTACGGCGGCCATGATCCTAGATCCAATCCTGAAGCTCGTGCCGGGCTTCAAAGAATGGAAGACGCCGAAATACAAAGCGCAATGCCCTCGTCCTTCGTTTGAGCTATTCAATACGCAGATTCGCATGGACGCAATGTGCGACCTCGCGGAGAAATATCGCCCGATGATTACGTCGATCATGCTTGCTGTGTTCGTGCTGATCGCCGCCACTATTGTCCTTGCAGCGTGAGGCCACCATGTCGACTCTCTTCGAAATTCTCCTCTCTGGATTGAACGCCACGCTTCAGTTCGTATTCCGCTCAGTCGTCATCAAATTCGCCATGTTCTTTGGTCTCTGGTATGTGACGAGCGAATTCGTGGACGTCATCAAGGGTAGTAGCCTGCTGCCCAACGCCAATGCTCTCGCAAACGCACTCGGGAGCCTTCCTCCGGGGGTCTGGTACTGGCTCGAATTGCTGGCGGTCCCACAAGGTTTGCCGATAGTGCTGGCGGCAATGGGCAACAGGTTCGCTATCCGCCGCATCCCGATGCTGGGCTAAGTCATGGCCATAAACGCTTATACGGGCTTGATGGGATCAGGCAAGAGCTACGAGGTCGTGAGTAGCGTCATCGTGCCCGCCGTGATTGCCGGACGCCGCGTGGTGACGAACATCGACGGCATACAACCCGGCCTCATTCGCGAATACTGCATCGACGTTCGCAAAGCCGACGCCGACACGTTGGGTGAAATCGTCCCGGTGACGAATGACGACGTGACGCGTGACGACTTCTTTCCGAACGAGGCAAATCCCGACGCCGAAACACTCGTTAAGCCGGGTGATCTCGTTGCAATCGACGAGGCATGGAAATTCTGGGCAATAGGCAGCAAATTGAAGCCCGAGCATATGGATTTCTTCCGTATGCATCGTCACTATGCGCACCCGGAAACGGGCATCACTTGCGACGTTGCGCTGATGATTCAGGCGATTGGCGATCTACATCGCCAGGTGCGCGCAGTGGTGGAAGTCACGTTCGTCACGAAGAAGCTGAAGGAACTTGGTTTAACCCGGAACTACCGCATTGAGCTGTACGAGGGCGGAAAGGTCACCAAGTCAAACCGCATCGACATCTTTACCAAGCGCTATGGCAAGGCCATATTCCCGCTGTATCAGTCCTACGCTGGCGGCAAAGGAAAAGAGCGGTCGATAGATCGACGTCAAAACATCCTCTCGAATAAGCGGCTTTGGTTCACCGTCGGCCTCATGTTGGCGGTTGGCACGATGAGCGTGCGTTTTCTGGTTGGCTACTTCAACGGCGGATTCGCGGGTACCAAAGCGCCGCAGGGAGTCGCCTCGTCAACAAACGCTCACCTCGCCAAGTCCGACTCGGGCGTTGCACGTCGTCCTGACGCACTGACGTTTAGTGGTGAATGGCGCATCGCTGGCAGCTACAGCGTCGGCAACGACCGTTATGTTGTCGTCATCAACAACGATGGCCGATTGCGAGTCGAATCACCCTCCGTCTTCATCCTTGATGGCATCGCACGAATCGGCAGCATCGACGACCAGCGAGTGACGGTGTGGACGGGCGGCAAGTCATCTCCGTACATGGGGGACACGCAATGAAGCTCAGCGTCCTGTTCGGCATGCTCTCGCTCTCGTTGTCCGCACTCGCCACGGAAGCAAAGACGGTTCCTGCACCCATCGATTTCTCAGGTTTCAAGGCTGAGGCGGAATATTCGCCACTGGACTATTCATCGCGGCCGATGCTTGAGGCAGAACAAAAGCAACGTGCCAAGAGCCGGACACGCATCGCTCCACTCCAAGGCAAGACGAACGGTTCGTTTGATTTCCAGCTTGTCAGCGTCTCCCAACTGGTAACGCTGCTCTACGGGGAAGCGGTCAAAACCCCATACGTCATCGCTCCCGAAGTGCTTCAGGACCAACGTCTTGTCTCATTCCGCTTCAACACTAAAAACGGTGATTTGAAAGCGTTCCTTTCGATGTTTCTCGACTCACTCGGCTTTGGCGTCGAAACGCGATCGGGTGTTGATTTCGTCTTCAAGCGGCGAGACGTGGAAGTTGCCGTCGAACCTGACCGCGACACCTTCGTCTACCACCCGAGATATCGAGACACGGCTTATCTATCGCGCCTTGCTAGCCCACTTTTTCAGGGGCGATTTACCGTCAATCGAGAAATTTCCGCACCTGATAACGCAAGAGTCGGAGGTGAAGTCACGCCCGGCTCCGCCGCGTCGCTGATTGACCAGCGAGGCGACACATTGCTTTTCCATGGCACGCCGACCGAAATTGCAGCACTCAAACGCTTGCTCCCCCAACTCGACACGCCTATGGGCGAAGTCAGCGTGCGTGCCGCTGCATATGAAGTGGTCAATAGCGTCGAGCGCGGTTCGGCCTTTCAACTCGCGCTAGATCTGCTCTCGAAGGGATTGGGAATCGAAGTCACGATTGACGGCGATAAGTTCGGAAACGCGATTCGCCTGAGGGCGGGTGATTTCTCTACTGCCCTCTCCGCGCTCTCTAAAGACTCCCGCTTTCAGGTCATCAACAGCCCGAATCTGCGTATTCGCTCCGGGGCCAGAGGTAGGCTGACCGTCGGCCAGAAAGTCCCTGTCTTGAAGTCCGTGAGTTACCCGCGCGGTGGCGGCGAACCCGTTCAGTCAGTCGAGTACCACTCGTCAGGCGTCATTTTTGAGCTATCCCCGACCGTAAAAGATCGAATTATCGATTTGCGTGTCACGCAGCAAATCAGCGACTTCGTGAAGACGACGACAGGTGTCAACAACTCCCCGACGCTGAACACCCGCGAAGTCAGCACCGAAATCAGCCTGCACGACGGTGACTTGATCCTCATGGGCGGACTGACGACGAACAAGAGCACCGACAACCGCACAGGACTGGCCTTCCTGCCCCGCTTTCTCGATAGCCATAGCGACGCCTCGTCCAACACCGAAATCCTGTTGATGCTCCAGGTAGAGCGTGTGAGGGCGACTAGCGTCGGGAGTGTCGGCGCAGTGGCCGAAGCTGAGAGAGCCCACGAGCCGAACCGCGAAGTCCGGGCCGATGACGCGCGGCCCAGCGCGCCCCGCGCGACCGAGCAGCGGGTAGCACTGCCGACGTCAACCGAAGCGCTAACGTCGACCACACATTCCCTCACTGCAAACCGCCCTGCCGTCAGTCCAGTGCGTGAAGTGGCAATGATGCGAGAGAAGGCGACGCGCCGCGCTGCCCCCGCCGCCCGCAGGGGCGAGGACGGCGGGGGCGCGCGAAGCGCGCCCCTAGATTTATATCAGTAACACTTAACGTACAAACACCCGGCAAGGCCCGCCAGCAAAGGCAAGAACACTCCCCCCGAAAAAGAGAAGGCCCCGAACGCTGCAACGAACGGGGCCAGTACATCAACACGACAATCAGGAGTTGCCATGCTTGAAAACAGTGTAGACGACTATCCCTTCCGCCGTGAATGGGTCATCGGTGGCAGAGACTTTGGTGAAGGCCTGCATGAGATCAATGCAACCCGATTCGACCGCTATATGCGTGCCCAATCGCTCCACCGCATACCGAAGGCGAAACGCGGGGAATCAGAAAAGAAGGAGGACAACCGGCTCTCGTCAGCCAAGCGCGCCCGGCGGCAAGTCAGATTGCGCTGCAAAGCCATGCAGGCAGACCGGATGATCACCCTGACATACCGCGAGAACATGGAAGACAAGGACCGTCTCAAGCGCGATTTCGACTCGTTACGCCGTCGTTTGGGGAAGTTTCTGGACTTCAAGTACATCGCCGTCCCCGAACGGCAGAAGCGCGGCGCGTGGCATATACACATCGCCGTGAGGGGGCGGCAGAACTATCGAATACTTCGCGCCATCTGGCATTCCATCGTCGGTGCAGATAACGGCAATGTCGACGTGCGCAACCCGTTCCGCCAGAGAGGGCTGCGCCACAAGCTAGCCGGATATCTGAGCAAGTACATCACGAAGGACTTCGCCGAGCACGAGATGAACGAGAAACGCTACTGGACCAGCAAGGGCATTTCAGTACCAGAGCGCCAGCCCATCGCCCACATCTTGAGCGATGACCCGGTGAAAGCCATCGTGACCGCTTTCGAAGCAGCTGAGGCCGCAGGCGCGAGCCTTGATCACTGCCAGGTGTACTGGAATCAGGATCTGGGGTGTTTATGGCTAGCGACAAGGGAAAACTGACCGAAATCCGCAATACCTTAGTCGTGACTATCAAAAAGGAACCTACTATGCGAACCGCAACGAAAGTACCAGCCACGGAAAATGCTACCCTGCCAAGCGTCGGCTTCGTCCGATTGCCTCAAGTTCTGGCCGCCTACCCTGTGTCCCGCTCGGTTTGGCTGCGGGGAGTCAAGGATGGCCGATTCCCGAAGCCGGTTCACCTCGGCCCACGTACGGTGGCATGGCGCGTCGAAGACATCCGATCACTGATCGGGACCGTTTCAAACGGCCTTTTCGGGAATGGGGGCATCAGTGGGGGCATCACAAAACCGGGATCTGCTAAACCTTGACGTAGCAAGGCTTGCAGCGGGGTATTAGGTTCCTCTCTCCGCACCAGCGACTTACTCAGTCCCTGGTGATGCAAGCAAGACGAAGTACTCAGCAGTGTCAAGTCCTGAAATAGGTTGACAGTTATTTCAGGTTAAAACGCCCGATGCACCGCATCGGGCGTTTTGTATTTCA
>NZ_CABPSA010000010.1 GCF_902459615.1 Pandoraea commovens | reverse complement strand
CCAGACGCGGGTCGGCCAGATTCACATAACGGCGCACGAAGTCCGGTGCGTTCGGGTCTTGCGGGACGAGAGCCATGCCAACTCCTTGATGCTCGGTAATGTCTGAAACTTGAGATATGACGGTGTCGTACACTCAGTCGCGCACGAGGTCTTGCAGCCGGAAACCAGCAATACGGAAAATCTGGCGCAGGCATTCTTCAATTTCGTCCGCACGACTGTTCTCCAGACGCGTAGCGAAGTTCTCGATGATGCTGCTGCGGGTATGACCGCGCACGGCCAGAATGTACGGGAAGCCGAATTTGACCTTGTAAGCGTCGTTCAGCTCAGTCAGGCGCGCAAACTCTTCTGCACTGCATTGGTCCAGTCCAGCACCCGCCTGCTCACGCGTCGACTCGGCAGTCAGTTCGCCACGCACGGCCGCCTTGCCAGCCAGCTCCGGGTGGGCACGGATGAGGTCGAGTTGCGGCGTCTCACCCGCATCGATCACGGCCTGACACATGGCGTCGTGCAGCGCATTGACGGTTGCGAACGGGCGATCTTCCCATGCCGCTTCGGCCACCCACGGGGAATGCTCGAAAATGCCGTCGAGCGCGGCAATGAACTCGGCGCGCGGTAGCGCCGACAGCTCGGCAACGGTACGTTGGGTCATAGGCAACGGGGCGTTCATTAACTGCTCTCCTGGAGAACAAAGGTGGCGCCCCGCCGCACGCTTCGCGCAGCCCGATGACGCCTGTCGGATTCGAATTCGATGTCGGCGTCACGTCCCTCTGGACATGAACGCCCTATCAACTACCTGATCTGCGATTCAATCGCCCGCTCACGCCGCCACGAACGGATGGCGCTCTTGCCAGTGGCGCGCCACATCGATGCGACGGCAGACCCACACGCGATCGTGCTTTTCGATGTGATCGAGGAATCGCTGCAACGCCGCGAAACGGCCCGGACGGCCCAGCAACCGACAGTGCATGCCAATCGACAGCATCTTCGGCGCTTCATCGCCCTCGGCGTACAAGACGTCGAACGCGTCGCGCAGGTAATGGAAGAAGTGGTCCGCCGTATTGAAGCCCTGCGGCGCAGCAAAGCGCATGTCGTTGGTGTCAAGCGTGTACGGCACCACAAGGTGCGGCTTGACATCGCCACTGCTGGTCTGCACCTGCGCCCAGAACGGCAGGTCGTCGCCATAGTTGTCGGAGTCATACACAAATCCGCCCTGCTCGACGACAAGACGACGAGTATTCGGACTGTCGCGGCCGGTGTACCAACCCAACGGCGCGCTGCCGGTCATTTCCTTGAAGATGTCGATAGCGATGCGCATGTGCTCGCGCTCGGTCGCCTCGTCCATGTTCTGATAGTGAATCCAGCGCCAGCCGTGACATGCAATCTCGTGCCCAAGCTCTTGGAACGCGGCCGTCACCTCCGGGTGACGCTGCATGGCCATCGCGACGCCGAACACAGTCAGTGGCAAGCCCCGACGCTCGAACTCGCGCAAGATGCGCCACACGCCCGCGCGCGAACCGTACTCATAGATGGATTCCATGCTCATGTGACGGGCCTCGTAGGCGGCCGCGCCAATGATCTCGGACAGGAACTGCTCGGACGCCTTGTCACCGTGCAATACACAGTTCTCGCCGCCCTCTTCGTAATTCAGCACGAACTGAACGGCAATGCGCGCACGTCCCGGCCAGTCGGCAAACGGGACATGACGGCCGTAGCCGATAAGGTCGCGGGGATAATCCTTGGAATTCGCGTTGCTGCTGGCCATGATGTCTTGGCATCCTTCTGATGGCGGAACGATCGAAGAAGTTTAGCCAAATACATCCGCACGAAACATAGCCATATTCAGATATTCAGGCTGCGCTTAAACATATAGTCGCCCCCGCAACAGCACCGTCAACGCGACGGATGGCCCCACCGAAAGCACACGCGGCACACATTTTCCCGCCAACATCCCGTGCAGCAATTCCATTCAAACCCCCACCAAACCACCCTCAACGTCAGCAAAGTCACGGCATTCTTCCAGACAACAAAAAAGCACGCCGGGCGACGAAATCCTCCCGGCGTGCTTCAGTTTCTCGTGATTCCGACATTTCCGGATGCCCGCGCACCCGGCGTTCGTTCATGCCCCGGCGATATAGGGATATCCCGTAAGCGTGAGCGTGACCTGCGCACCCGACGTCGACAATTTGGCCTGACCACCCACCGGCAACGTCAATTTGTCGGGGCAATGACCGAACGGCATGCCCGTGACGATCGGGATGCCGATGACCCGGCGCATGCTCTCCACCATGGTGGCCATGTCGTAGCCATTGTCGTAGTCGCTCAGACGATATTGAGAAAAATCGCCCATCACCAACGCACGCTGACGCGCCAGAACACCCGACTGATGCAACTGGTACAACATGCGCTCGACACGGTACGGAGGTTCGTTCACATCCTCCACGAACAACACACCACCATCGATCTGCGGCAGGTATCTCGTGCCGATCAGGCTGCACACCATTGCCAGATTGCCACCCCACAACGTACCCGATACATCGATGTCGCCCCCCGCACCGTCCCCCGTCCACTGGACTACGTGCGACTCGGACTGCAACACCGACTGGAACTGGGATACGGTGAACTCGCTCAACGTCTCTGCCCCGAAGTCGGCCAATAGCATCGGGCCCGCAAACGTCGTCACATGCGATTGCGATAACAACGCCAGCTGCAATGCAGTGAAATCGCTGTGCCCGACGATCGCGACGCGCTCGCCGCACAACCGGTCATGCAACGCCTTGTAGTCCAACTGGTCGAGCAGATGCACCGCGCCGTACCCCCCTCGCATCGCGAGCACGATGTCCGGCAGCGGATGATCACGCCGCGCAAGATCGTTGATCTCCGCGACGCGCTCGGCATCGGTGCCCGCAAAACGCAGGAAGCGACGCGACGTCACATCGCGATTCCCTACGGTGTAGCCGAGTTGCTCCAGCGCCGCAATACCGCGCGTGGCGACGTCGGAATCCGGAGCGTACCCGGACGGCGCAATCAGTTCGATAAGACGAGTCTGCGTCAATTGGAAGTTTCCGATGGGGGGACGGAAGTATCGCCAGCCACCTCGGCCGCCGGCGACGACTGAGCCAGACGACGCGCTCTCGCTGCCGCGCGACGCTCGCTGAAAAACGTTTGCAGAATGCCGACGCACTCGTCGCGCATGACGCCACCGACGACGTCGGCGTGATGGTTAAGTCGCGGCTCCGCAAACAGGTCGACGACGCTACCACACGCCCCCGTCTTGGGGTCGGAGGCACCGAAGACGACCCGTTTTATGCGCGCGTGCATGATCGCACCCGCACACATGACGCACGGCTCAAGCGTCACGTACAACTCGCATTCGGGAAGACGGTAGTTGCCCAGCGCCTGCGCCGCAGCACGCAAAGCCTGCATCTCAGCATGCGCCGACGGATCGTGACCGCCCACCGGACAGTTGTGCCCGACGGCAACCACCTGCCCGTCACAGACGACTACGGCACCAACCGGCACTTCTCCCTGCACCATCGCGGCGCGGGCCTGAGCAAGCGCCAGTCCCATGTAGGTCTCGTCGGTCGCGGGTAAATCTCGGTTCATGAAACGTCTTGAAAGTTGCGAAAGTGCATATGGCCGCAGCGGTTCGCTAATGCCAACGCAGTTGGCCGCAAGCGGCAATGCGCTATTCTCGCACAGCCCCTTGCAGCCGATTCACGCACTGACTGTAACGGCCAGGTCGCCTCGCGACGTCAGAACGATGCGCGCGACAGGAAGCTGAGATCGTCGCGGGCCAGCGCCTTGATCTCGTTGCGCGTGGTAAGGATGTGCGCCTCGAGCATCGAGACAACCGCCGCCACATCGCGCCGACGGCAGGCCGCGAGAATCTCGTAATGATCGTGCTGAGGTTTGACCTTGCCCGTCGCCTGCGACATCGCCAAATGCGAATAACGGTCGGTATTCAGGCAATACTCTTCGATCAGGATCCGCAGACGGCGATTGTTCGCCGGTGCCGAAAGCGCCAGATGGAAACGACGGTTGTATTCCGCCCATTCGGAGACGACCTCGGATGCCGAATACTCGGCCAGGATCTGCTCCATCAACTGGAAATCACGCTCCGCCATATTCGGCACCGCCAGCTTGGCGGCATGGCATTCGAGCGCCACGCGAATGTCGAGCATCTCGCATAACTGCTCAAGATTGATGCTCGCCACTGTCGCGCCACGGTTCAGATGGTGCGTGACCAACCCCTCCGCTTCCAGTTGACGCAACGCCTCGCGTACCGGCACCCGGCTCGAATTGAAACGCTCCGCCAAGGCTTCCTGACGCAGTTGAAACCCGCCCGGTAGCACGCCATGCAAGATCTCGTCTCGCAGCGTGTCGCGGATGGCCTGATGGAGCGCCTGAGGTCCGGGGGTTCGCATATTTACTTGCCCGCGCGCGCTTCGGCCAGCGCGATGGTGAGATGGGCGACCTTTTTCTTGAGCGCATCGCGCTCGGCCGTCATCGCCTTGAGTTCCTTCGATAGCCGCGTCAACTCGTCGGACGGATCGACGCTCGTGTCCCACGGCGGTGTGCCGTCATCCTCTTCGACGATCTCTTCCTCTTTCTTCTTGCGCGGCTTGACCGGACGCGCCTCACGCACGGAGCGCGCCAGCTCGCGCAACTCCTGCTTGCCCGCCACCACCGCTGCAACCTGCGCCGCCTGCGGCAAAGTCGACACAGCCGCCGCCGCATTGATCGACACTTCACCGCGCTTGACCGCGTCCACCAACTCCGGCGCCGCCGCATTGTGGATCTGCTCGATCTGCCCCAGCGTATTGCTCGACAATCGTGCCGCGCGCGCCAGCGCTGCACGCGTGAGCGCCATGGTGTGCGCCGGGATCGACGACTTCGATCCGTCCGCCTCCGGTGCCGATGCGTCGCCCCCCGCAGGTGCCGTCGGCTCTGAGGCCGCCGCCGGTGCGTCCGGGATATCTCGTCCCTCAAGAATCGTCTTCTTGCGCAAGGCCAGCACGCCGCGCTGGTAATCGGAAACGCTGCGACGCCCCAGATGGTTGTCGATCATCCACAGATGCACGTCGTCCATCGACTGAAACGTCGAATTCTGGACGGTGCGGAATTCGATGTCGTGCTTGCGGCAGATCTCGTAGCGATTGTGGCCGTCGACCAGCACGTCGCCCCACAGGACAAGCGCGTCGCGGCAACCTTCGGCAAGCAGACTCTGTTCGAGGGCGGCGTATTCGTCAGGCGTGAGCGGATCGATGTACGCCTTGAGTTCTTGGTTAATCTGGACTGTCATGAGTGTGTGTGACGATGCCGTCGCCCGAGGCAACGACATGGAAAATCTGGGCAGGCGACATTATCGCCTGTCCGGCCGGGATTGACGAAATCGCCCGGCGCGCTTAGGACAGCACGCCGTGGTCCGTCAGAAATGCCTGAATCCGGGCCAGACGCGCCACCGGATCGGCAATACCCAGCAACGTCTCCTTCTCATGCGCAGGCAACGGCAGTAGTTCGGCCCAACGGTCGGCCACCCAGCCGCACTCGTCCAGACGGTACGGCGGCGCCAGCGGCAACTTGGCCGCGCGAGCCGGATCGCGCTGCAACCCGGCGATCAGCTTGCCCAGAGTGTCCGCGCTGACTTGCAGCGTGTCGGGAATAGCGACGCTGTCGTCGGCAGGCAACATCTCCGCCTCGCCCATCCACAACCCATACTTGCCCAGATCGACAGACGACAGCCGGAACTTGGTCGTGCCCCGGCACACCAGTTCGAGCAAAGCCGGCATGGGCGCACGCCAGTCGTCGATACGCGCCATGGTGCCGATCATCGCGGGCTCCTCGACGCTGTCCGGCAGCCTGACCTCGCTGCCCTGTCGCAGCACCACGACACCGAACTCGGTGCCGTCCGCCAGACATCGCTTGATCATGTCGAGATAGCGCACCTCGAAGATGCGCAAATGCAACACCCCGGAAGGGAACAAGGCGTTGCCGAGCGGGAAGAGCGGGATCTGTGCCATGCCATATGATGACATGAAGTTGTCCTCTGTAAGTGTCATGTGCCGCGTCACCCCAACGCCCCGGAACGCCCGGGTCTGGCGCCGCGAAGACCTAGCGCGCCTCGGACGCCACGATGCCCGCTTCGCTCCCATGCCGCACCAGACAAACGTCCGGCAACGTGGCCGACTCCTGCGCGAAACGCTCGATCAGGAAGTCGAGCAAGGCACGCACGCGCGGCACCATATAACGCGTGCGATGCCGCACCGCATACACACCGGCCTCCTGTGCAACGAATGTCGGCAGCAATATCTTCAGCCGCCCGGCGCGCACGTCGTCGGCAGCATCCCACAACGTCTTGCGAACGATACCCCGGCCGTCGAGCGCCCACCGACGCGCAATCGTGCCGTCGTTCGTCTCCCACGCCTGCGCCATCGGCACGGAGAACTGCCACGTCGCTTCGTCCTTTTTGAAATGGAATTCGTTGAGTGGCCCCGAGGACGTGACGAGCACGATGAACTGATGCGCCCCCAGCGCGTCCGGAGTTTCCGGCTCGCCGTAGCGCGCCAGATAGTCGGGCGAAGCACACAGCACACGGCACATCGGCGCAAGACGACGCGCCACAAGCGTGCCGTCCTCCGGCTCACTGAAGCGAATGGCGATGTCCACATCGTCCTGCACGAGATTGGAGATCGAGTCGGTCAGCGTCAGCGATAGCCGAATGTCCGGGTAACGCTCGACGAACGCATCCAACCACGGCGAGAGCTTATGGGTGCCGAAATCGGTCGATGCCGACAGCCGGATCTTCCCCCGAATCGCCTCGCACCCCGCCTGAAGCGCCGCCTCGCCATCATCGATGGCCTGCAACGCGACGAGGCAATGCGACAAGTAGACGCGCCCCTCCTCCGTGAGCCGTAGCTGACGCGTCGTGCGGACGAAAAGACGGGTCTGCAACGACGCCTCCAGCTTCGCGAGCCGCGCACTCGCCGCCGCAGGCGACAGCCCCAGCTTGCGTCCAGCCGCCGAGAGGCTGCCCAGCGTCGCGGCCGTGGTGAACAGGCGCATGTCGCCCAGTCTGTCCGTCGCCATTTTCTATCCGGTTTTGAAAGTCATTCAAATTGGCGACAGATTATCAAATACAACGCGCATCGGCAGACTACGTCGCATCGTCCCCCGGGACACTCACGCTCGCCCCCCGACCATGTCCGCTTCCTCGCCAGCCATCCCACCCTCATCCCCTCGAACATCCGACAAACAACAGAGCGACGCCACCGTTTGGGCATCGCTCACCGCGCTGATGCTCGCGACCTTTGTCGCCGCAGCGAACGAGACCGTCCCCGCCGGATTGCTACCGCAACTGGCGGACAGCTTTCACATTTCCGAATCCTGGGCCGGTCAGATGGTCACGCTGTGTGCGTTGGGCGCAGGCCTCGGGGCCGTGCCGCTCACCGTGCTGATGCACCGCTGGTCGCGTCGCACAGTCCTCGTTGTCGCCCTGCTCGGCTTCGCCGTGTGCAACGCCGTCACGGCACTCTCGTCGGACTTTGTGCTGACGCTCGCCGCACGCTTCGTCGTGGGACTCGCAACGGGGCTCGCGTGGAGTGAAATCGCCACGTACGCACGACGGCTCGTGAGTCCGTCACGACAAGGTCGCGCGCTCGCGTTCGCGATGCTCGGCGTGCCGCTGGCGCTTGCGGTCGGGGTTCCCGCCGCCACGACCCTCGGCCACCTGATCGGCTGGCGCTGGGTCTTCGGCGGCTTGTCGGCGTGTGCCCTGATCCTCATCGGATGGATGCTGCTGATCGTGCCGGACTTGACTGATGGCAACGCGACCAGCGCCCCCGCAGCCCGCGCCTCCGTGATGGACGTATTGCGTTTGCCGGGCGTGCGTCCGGTGCTTGCGGTGGTCATGCTGTGGGTCGTCGCGCATTACACGCTCTACACGTACATCGCACCGTTTCTTGCGTCGTCCGGCATGAGCGGACGGCTCGCGACGATGCTCTCAATCTTCGGCATCTTCACGCTCGTCGGGCTCTGGGGCGTCGGCCTGTGGGTGGACCGCTGGCTGCGCCGACTCGTGTTGACGGCCTTGGCAACGTTCGTCGTCGTGATCGTCGCCTTTGGCGGCTGGTCAACCTCGTGGCCCGTGCTGATGGCGGGTGCTGTGCTCTGGGGACTGAGCTTCAGCGGCGCACCGACGATCTTGCAGACCGCGTTAGGCAACGCCGCAGGCAAGCACGAGAACGTGGCGCAGTCGATGCTCGTGACCGTCTTCAATCTCTCGTTCGCCGCCAGCGGCGTGCTGGGCGGTGCCGTGCTGTCGACGTGGGGGGCCGCAGCACTGCCGCATGTCCTCGTGACGCTTGCACTCGCTGGGTGGATCGTCGCGTTCGCCGCACGACGCCACGGATTTGCGCCGCGCACGCCGCACTAGGCTGCAACCACGCACGCCTCAGCCTGCGGAAGCTGCCGTCCTCCAGCAGGCGATTGAGCGCGTGAGGCAGATTGACATCGGAAGGCGACATTGACGACGTACGTGGTCCTTGCAAAAAAAACGCCGCGTCAGCGCGCGTTGCGTGTCTCCCGCAAAAGCCATTCGTGTACGTCGGCGATTTGCGCGGCGTGCCGGGTTCGGCGGGGATACACGATGTAAAAGCCCGCCCCCGTACGCAGTTCGGTATCAAAGAGCCGCACGAGACGGCCCGCCGCAATATCCGCTGCGACGAAGTCGCGATGTGCGAGCGCCAGTCCTTGTCCGGCGACGGCGGCATCGATGGCCAGCGCCGTCTGGTTGAACCGTACGTTCTTCGCTTCCGAGGTTTGAGCGTTCGGTAACGTGAGATCGAGAAACTGCGGCCAGGCGTTGTGGGCGTCGTGAAGCAAGGCATGACCTCGCAGGCTCCCCGGGCTACGGGAGCCATCCGTTTTACCAGGATGACCGGCGGCCGCGATCACGGCAGGACTCGCGACCGCGACTTGCGCCTCCTCGAACAACGGCTCCACGACAAGCCCACCACCAAACGGCGGACGGCCGTAGCGAACGGCCAGATCGACAGCGTCTGCCTGAAAGTGCGACAACCGGTCCGTCGCGAGGATACGCAGATCGATGTCGGGATGCGTTTCAAGGAATGCGGGCAGTCGGGGGATCAGCCATTTCGATGCGAACGTCGGCGTCACGCTGATCGTCAGCCGCAGCGGTTCCGGACGCAGCGCTTGCGTCGCTTCTGTCAGCATCTCGAAAGCGCGTCGCACCCCGCTTGCGTAGCGTCGTCCGTTCTCGGTCAGCGACAGCGCACGCGGATGCCGCTCGAACAGCTTCATCCCTAACTCTGCTTCGAGGCCGCGCACTTGCTGTGCCACTGCGCCTTGCGTCACGCCCAGTTCTTCCGCCGCGAGCCGGAAGTTGAGATGCCGACTCGCCGCTTCGAAAGCACGCAACGCGTTGAGCGACGGCAATCGGCCGATGGCTTCCGTCATGGTGTAATTTTTCTACTGAGTAAAGTGTCGAAATCTGATTCGTCGGCCAGATCGCACAGTGTTACGCTTTGAGCACTTACGAACAGTGTTAACCCGTCTGACGTGCCGATAGAGCGGCACCCGACGTCATCGGAGGATAGCAGCATGACAGTAGAAAAAGTGGCATTGATTACAGCCGGTGGCAGCGGCATGGGTGCGGCGGCAGCGCGACGCCTCGCAGCGGACGGCTTCAAGGTCGGCATTCTGTCGTCGTCCGGAAAGGGTGAGGCGCTGGCGGCTGAACTGGGGGGCGTTGGCGTGACGGGCTCGAATCAGTCCAACGAATCGCTCAAGGAACTGGTCGATCTCGCGATGCAACGCTGGGGACGTATCGACGTGCTTGTGAACAGTGCTGGCCACGGCCCGCGCGCTGCCATCCTCGAGATCAGCGACGAGGACTGGCATCGCGGCATGGATACGTATTTGATGAACGTGATCCGCCCGACGCGTCTCGTCACGCCGATCATGCAAACGCAAGGGGCGGGCGCGATCATCAATATTTCGACGGCATGGGCGTTCGAGCCGAGCGAGATGTTCCCGACGTCGGCCGTGTTCCGTGCGGGGTTGGCATCGTTCACGAAGCTGTTTGCCGACAAGTACGCGAAGGACAACGTCCGCATGAACAACATTCTGCCGGGCTGGATCGACAGCCTGCCGCAGCAGGAGGTACGCCGCGAAAGCGTGCCGATGCAGCGTTATGGCAAAGCCGAAGAAATTGCGGCGACGGTGGCCTTCCTGGCGTCTGAGGGTGGCGGTTACATCACGGGCCAGAACATTCGCGTGGACGGCGGCCTTACGCGCTCGGTGTGACGTCGAGCAGGAAAGGGAGGACGTCGGCCAGCAGCACTTCCGGCGCTTCTTCCGCAATGTAATGGCCGCAAGGCAGCGGGTGCCCGCGCACATCGGATGCCACCCGTTGCCACTCATCGAGCGGCTTGAAGCAGCGGTGCACGACGCCCTGCTCACCCCACAACGCCAACACCGGCATGGACAATCGACGTCCGGCCTCGCGATCCGCGCGGTCGTGATCGAGATCGATCGTCGCTGCGGCCCGGTAGTCCTCGCACACACCATGCGCTGCGCCCGGCAGCGACAAGCATCGCTGGTACTCCGCCAGTGCGCGCGGATCGAACGGCGCGAGTCCAGCACTCCGACGTCCCATGACATCGCGTAGGTACGCCGCCGGATCGGCTTCGATCAGGCGCTCAGGCAATGGCGCGGGCTGAATCAGGAAGAACCAATGCCAGTAGGCGCGCGCAAAGGCGTCGCTGGCTTGTTCGTACATCGCAAGGGTTGGCGCGATATCGAGCAGCACCATGCGCCGGACGATATCCGGATGATCCGCCGCCAGTCGATGCGCGACGCGCGCCCCGCGATCGTGCGCCAACACCGAAAACGTCGAATGCCCCAACGCCTGCATGGTGGACACCATATCCAGCGCCATGACGCGCTTGCTGTAAGCCACATGATCGGCGTCACCCGCAGGTTTGGCCGAGTCCCCGTAGCCGCGCAGGTCGGCCAGTACCAAGGTGAAATGCTGGGCGAGCGTCGGCGCAACCTTGTGCCAGATCGCGGACGTTTGCGGGTGGCCGTGGAGCATCAGCAGCGCCGGGCCACTGCCGCCCGTCAACGCATGAATGTGCTGGCCGTCAGGCGTCGGCAAACGATAGGCGGTGAAGCCGGGGAACAGCGCTTGGGAAGTCATAGACCCTTTTACCTTTTTCTGCGTGCGGGTTCGGTGCGATACGCGCGATACCTTCGCGGCATTCGCGTTCGGCCACATGTCATGCACATCCTATATTTGATGCAAAACGACATAAAGTGACTCAGAATCACTTCATTGTTAATTGCAGGACACGAATTGCCATGTCAATCGACGGATTTTCCGATTTGCGCTTTTTCGCGACGCTCATGAAAGAAGGCAGCATGGCGGCCGCTGCGCAGCAGATGGGCATTACGCCACCGGCGGTAAGCCGTCGGCTCGCGCAACTTGAACACCGACTTGGCGTGCGATTGCTGCATCGTACGACACGACGCATCAGCCTCACGCCCGAGGGCGACATGTACTTGCAGGACGGCGCACGTATTCTCGGTGAGCTGGAGGCGCTGGAACATGCGGTGACCGGTGCACAGTCGTCGCCTCGCGGTCTGCTCCGGCTGGCGGCAACGCTCGGTTTCGGGCGGACGCACATCGCCCCGGCGCTGTCCGCGTTTGCGCGCGAGTATCCGGAGGTGGAAGTGCAATTGCATCTGACGGACCGTCCGGTGAATCTCGTTGAACAAGGGTTCGATGCGGCGATCCGTTTTGGCGACTTACCGGACTCGCGACTGACGGCGCGACAGTTGATGCCGAATGCACGGGTGTTGTGCGCGTCGCCGATGTATCTCGCCACAGCGGGCGAACCAGTGCAGCCATCGGACCTAACGGCACATCAATGCATCGTGATTCGCGAGAGCGACGAGACGTACGGCACATGGCATTTCCGTCAGGCAGATCGCCAGGAGACGGTCAAAGTGCGCGGCATGCTCAGCACCAACGACGGGGCGGCCGCGACGACGTGGGCGCTGAACGGTCACGGCATGCTGATCCGGTCGATGTGGGACATCCGTCCGTATCTGGCGTCCGGGCAACTTCGCACTGTGATGACTGATTGGACGTTGCCTGCCGCCGATATCAAGCTCGTCTATCCGACGAAGAGTCACCTCTCTGCCAAGACACGCGCGCTGGCGGATTTTTTGGTGGGGTGGTTCAGGGACGCGGTGACATCAGCGGACTGATCGATTTCATCTGACATCAAAAAAGGGCGGACGCCAACGCGTCCGCCCTTCATTCTTACGATACTTCAACGAATGACATCTGCGGTTTAACGCAGAGGTTCGTCAATTACTCCCACTCAATCGTCGCAGGCGGCTTGCCCGAGATGTCATAGACAACGCGGTTCAAACCACGGACTTCATTGATGATGCGGTTCGAGACCTTGCCGAGCAGTTCGTGCGGCAGGTGGGCCCAGTGTGCCGTCATGAAGTCTTGCGTCTGCACAGCGCGCAGCGCCACGACCCACTCGTACGTACGGCCATCGCCCATCACGCCCACGCTCTTGACCGGCAGGAACACCGCGAACGCCTGGCTCGTCAGTTCATACCACGTCTTGCCGCTATTCGGCTCGACCGTGTTGCGCAGTTCTTCGATGAAGATCGCATCGGCGCGACGCAGCAGGTCCGCATACTCCTGCTTCACTTCACCCAGAATACGCACGCCCAGACCCGGGCCCGGGAACGGGTGACGGTAGACCATGTCGTGCGGCAAGCCGAGCGCCACGCCCAGTTCGCGGACTTCGTCCTTGAACAGATCACGCAGCGGCTCCAGCAGCTTCAGACCCAGCGTCTCCGGCAGGCCACCCACGTTGTGGTGGCTCTTGATCGTCGTCGCCTTCTTCGTCTTCGCGCCGCCCGATTCGATCACGTCCGGATAAATCGTGCCTTGCGCCAGCCACTTCGCGTTCTTCAGCTTCTTCGCTTCCGCCTGGAACACTTCCACGAACTCGCGACCGATGATCTTGCGCTTCTGCTCCGGATCCGTCACGCCCGTCAGGTGACCCATGAACTGTGCCGTGGCGTCGACGTGCACAACCTTCGCGTGCAGACGGCCCTCGAACATTTCCATCACCATCTTGCCTTCGTTCAGACGCAGCAGACCGTGATCGACGAACACGCACGTCAGCTGATCGCCAATCGCACGATGAATCAGCGCCGCCGCAACGCTCGAATCCACGCCGCCCGACAGACCGAGGATCACTTCCTCGTCGCCCACCTGCTCGCGGATCGCTTTGACGGCTTCCTCGATGTGGTCGCGCATGATCCAGTCCGGCTTCGCGCCCGCAATCTCCAGCACGAAGCGCTCAAGCAGTTCGCGACCCTTCACGGTGTGCGTGACTTCCGGGTGGAACTGCACAGCGTAGTAATGACGCTTGACGTCGGCCATACCCGCGATCGGGCAGCTCGGCGTCGACGCCATCAGCGCAAAACCTTCCGGCAGTTGCGTGACCTTGTCGCCGTGGCTCATCCACACCTTGAGCATGCCGTGACCGTCGTCGGTACGGAAATCCTCAAGGCCGTCGAGCAGCGGCGTATGGCCATGGGCGCGCACTTCGGCGTAACCGAATTCACGATGGTTGCTGGCTTCGACCTGACCGCCCAACTGGACCGTCATCGCGAACATGCCATAGCAGATGCCCAGCACCGGCACACCCAGATCCCAGACAGCCTGCGGTGCACGCAGATCCTGATCCTCATACGTGCTCGCGTGGCTACCCGACAGAATGACGGCCTTCGGATTGAATTCGCGGATGAATTCGTCCGTGACGTCGTTCGGGTGGATCTCGCAGTAGACGTGCGCTTCGCGAACGCGGCGTCCAATCAGCTGGGTGACTTGCGAGCCGAAGTCAAGAATGAGGATTTTGTCGTGCATCGTGAGGTACGGATGAAGTGGATTCGTTGGACGTCGGCGCCGTGTCGGACGGCACGGGCGTGACAATGCCGGTGGCGCCCACGGGCGCGACCGGCGTGCTATTGACTGGTGCGGAGCCGCCGCGAGGCGTCTCCATGCGCGGCTCAGCGCGCGTGCCACGGGCCTCGTCGACGACCCGGGCATCGGCATAATCTCTCGGTGCGTCGCGTCGAGTGTCGCTCACGACACCGCCACGCACCCGCTCGCCTGCCTGCTGCGCCGCCTGTACGCGCTCTTTCGTGCGCACACTCGACGCCAGCTTGACGAGAATCCCGCCCACTACCAGCAGGACAGCCCCGAGCATGGCAAGCATCCACTTGCCGCCGCTCGACACCACCAACTGGCCGGAGATCAGCCACCCCAGCACGAACGCACCGCTGATCCAGCTGATATGTCCCGTCACCTTCGCGACGGTCGACGTCAACTGGCCATTCACAGTGGCGTGCCATTGCAGCCAGGCCACGCCGATGAAGGCCACACCAAGCACCTGCGCATACAGCACAGGCGATGGCGCGGGCACATCAATGGCCGCATACAGCGATGACCAGAACGACGCAATCAGCAGCACACCAAGTGCCAGATTCAACGCCGCATCGAGGAACAGTACCGTACGCAACATGGCCTTCATGGGTAATTACTCCACGTGGTAGTTGGGGGCTTCCTTCATGATCTGGACGTCGTGCACGTGCGATTCGCGCATGCCGGCGGCCGTGATTTCGACAAATTCTGCCTTCTCGTGCAAGTCCTTGATCGACGGGCAACCCAGATAACCCATCGACGAGCGGATACCGCCGGTCAACTGGTGCAGGATCGCGTTCACGCTACCCTTATAGGCCACGCGACCTTCGATGCCTTCCGGCACGAGCTTGTCGGCGTTGTTGGCCGGGTCCTGGAAGTAACGGTCTGCTGCACCGTCCTTCATTGCGCCCACCGAACCCATGCCACGGTAGCTCTTGTACGAACGGCCCTGATACAGGAACACTTCGCCCGGCGCTTCTTCCGTGCCGGAGAACATGCTGCCCATCATCACGGTGTGCGCACCGGCGGCGAGCGCCTTGGCCACGTCGCCCGAGTAACGGATACCACCGTCGGCGATCAGCGGAACGCCGGTTTCCTTCAGTGCCTCGGCCACATTCGCGATAGCCGTGATCTGCGGAACACCGACGCCTGCAACGATACGCGTCGTGCAGATCGAGCCCGGGCCGATACCGACCTTGACGGCGTCTGCACCGTGTTCGACCAGCGCCAGCGCGGCGCTTGCCGTCGCAATGTTGCCGCCGACGACTTCAATCTGCGGGAAGTGCTTCTTGACCCACTGCACGCGGTCCAGCACGCCCTGGCTGTGACCGTGCGCCGTATCGACCACGATCACGTCGACGCCAGCCGCGACCAGCAGCTCGACGCGCTCTTCATTGTCCGCGCCCACGCCAACGGCAGCGCCGACACGCAGCTTGCCGTGTTCGTCCTTGCTTGCCAGCGGGTATTCCGTCGCCTTCGTAATGTCCTTGACCGTCATCAGGCCGCGCAGTTCGAATGCGTCGTTGACGACCAGCACGCGCTCTAGGCGGTGATCGTGCATCAAGCGCTCGGCGTCGGCCGGGGAAGCGCCTTCACGCACGGTGATGAGCTTTTCCTTCGGCGTCATGATCACGCGCACCGGCTCGTCCAGGCGGCTTTCAAAACGCAGGTCGCGGTTGGTCACGATACCGATGAGCTGCGCGCCCTCGACGACCGGGAAACCGGAAATGCCATGCTGGCGCGACAGCGCGATCACATCGCGCACCTTCATGTGCGGCGGAATCGTGATCGGGTCACGCAGAACGCCCGACTCAAAACGCTTGACCTTCGAGACTTCCCGTGCCTGCTCAGCCGGCTTCAGATTCTTGTGAATGATGCCGATACCGCCCTGTTGCGCCATGGCAATGGCCAGACGCGCTTCGGTCACCGTATCCATGGCGGCCGACAGCAAAGGCATGTTCAGGGTAATGTTGCGCGTGAGCTTGGTTTTCAGGCTGGTGTCGCGCGGGAGAACGGCAGAGTAGGCCGGGACGAGGAGCACGTCATCGAATGTGAGTGCTTTTTGGATCAGACGCATGGCAAATCCTATAGGCGCAAAACCGAATTATACAGAAATCGCGCGTTGCATGGCAGGTCTGCCCCACATGTCAAGGGGCTTTTTCCCCGAGGGATGGATCCGGCACCCGCTGAGGGCAAAACCGGCCGCCGCCCGGTCGCAAGTCGTGAAACGGATCTTCCCCCCACCAAGTGCCGGATTTCACAATCAGCCTGCGCTGAGCGAGTGCTATTCTTGCGCCCTTTCCGGTAGACATTCGACCGGACGCTTCCTGTATTCACCACCAACCACGGGCTAGATTTCATGGGGAAAGGCATTTCGTACGGACTTGCGGCGGGCGCGCTATGGGGACTGGTGTTCCTTGCCCCGCGCCTGCTGCCCGGCTTCTCGCCGCTGGAGTTGTCGGCTGCGCGCTACGTCCTGTACGGATTGGTTTCCGCAGTGTTCCTCGCCCCGCTCTGGCCCCGCCTGCGGCATACCGTCACGAGTAACGACTGGCGGGCGTTATTCCGCCTGAGTCTCGTCGGCAATCTGATCTATTACCTGTTTGTCGCCGCGTCGGTGCAGATGGCGGGCATCGCACCCGCATCTCTGATCGTGGGCGTGCTACCCGTGACGGTCACGCTGGTCGGTAGCCGCGATCACGGCGCCCTCCCGCTGTCAAAGCTCGCAGGCCCTCTGGCCTTGGTCGTCGCTGGCATTGTCTGTATTAACGTCGACGTCTTCACGCACGCCGCTGCGAGCGGCGGCGACTGGCGGATGACGCTGGTCGGCGTCGTTTGCGCAGTGGGGGCATTGGCGAGCTGGACATGGTACGCCGTCGCCAACGCCCGATATCTCGCGAAATTCGGACATTTCACGAGTCAAGAATGGTCGTTGCTGACGGGGGTGGCGACGGGAGTGCTGGCGTGCGCACTGGCGATGGCCGCCTTGCTGCTTCCGCATTCGGTGACAGCGGACGTGCCGCGAGACTGGCAGATGTTTCTGATCGTGAATATCGCCGTGGCTATCGGCGCGTCGACCATCGGCAATGCCTTTTGGAATGCAGCGAGTCGGACGCTGCCGCTCACGCTGTCGGGGCAACTGATCGTGTTTGAAACGCTGTTCGCGCTCGTCTACGGATTTATCTATGAGCACCGGCTGCCGCGGCTACTGGAGATCGCCGCTGTGGCGTTATTGCTGGCGGGTGTGAGTGCGTCGGTGCGATTGCATTCGCGGGGATCGACGCACTGATCGACGGCAGGTCCGGGACGAAACGTCCGGCCCACCTCAGCCTTTCCCCACCGGCCTCAGCTACCCTTGCGGGCGCTGCCCAGCCACTTCTGCCCTTCGCGGCTGCCCTCGTTGCGGACTTTTTCGACGCGCCGCTGACGCGCCAGCTTCGGATCGGCCTTGAGCGTGCGGTAGATCTCGACACGATCGCCCGCCTCCACCGGGGCATCCAGCGCGCGTACCTTACCGAACACGCCGACCTTCATCCGGTCGAGATCCAGCTCTGGAAACCGTTGGAGCAATCCGCTTCGCTCGATTGCGTCGCGCACCGTCGCGCCTTGAGCCAACGTCAGCGAGACAATCGCTTGCTCGCTGGGCAACGCGTAGCAGACTTCGACGCTCAGCTCACTTGGCATAAACCGTCTCCGCACGTTTGACGAAGGCGTCTACGAACGTGTTCGCAATGTGGCTGAACACCGGACCGATGACCTTTTCGAGCAGGAAATTCGCAAACTCGTAGTGCAGACCGAATTCGATCTTGCAGGCGTTCTCGCGCAGGGCCGTAAACTTCCACGTGCCGTGAAAACGCTTGAAAGGCCCTTCGACAAAGGTCATCTGGATGGAGTGCGGACGCTCCTGGATATTGCGCGTCGCGAACGAATGCTTCAGGCCTTTGAAGTCGATGATCAGCGACGCTTCCATGCTGTGCTCGTCCTGATGCCGAATATCGACACCGCCGCACCAAGGCAGGAATTTGGGGTAATCGGCGACATTGGTCACCAGATCGAACATTTGCTCATCGGAGAAATGCACGAGAACAGTTTTACTGACTTCGGCCATCGTCTGTCGGGCTGTGAGTGCGAGCGAAACGTGCGCAGTCGATCCGCGTGTGTCGCAAGCCGCCTCTTGCCGAGACTCTTTGTTAAAATCGCTATTTTACCCGAGCCCGACTCACCGGGTCCGACCAAGTTACCCCGCCAAGGATCCATGAGCATCATCGACAACAGAAAGGCCTTCTTCGACTACTTCATCGAGGAGCGATTCGAAGCCGGGATCGCGCTCGAAGGGTGGGAAGTCAAGGCAATTCGCGCCGGGCGGGCGCAGATCAAGGAAGGTTATGTCGTCATCAAGAATGGCGAGATCTTTCTGATCGGCGCGCACATCAGCCCGCTGCAATCGGCATCGACGCACATCAACCCCGATCCGGTCCGTACCCGAAAACTGCTGCTCAAAGCCGACGAAATCAAGAAACTCATCGGCAAGGTCGAGCAACGCGGCTACACGATCGTCCCGCTTAACTTTCACTACAGCAAGGGCCTCGTGAAATGCGAGATCGGGCTGGGCAAGGGCAAGAAGCTGCACGACAAGCGTGAGACGGAGAAGGAACGCGACTGGAATCGCGAAAAGGCGCGACTCATGCGCAACCCGACCTGAGATCGACGCTGAACGACATGTGAGGCGCGACAGTTCTCTCGCTCAAAAGAAAACGGCCCGCTCGGGCCGTTTTCTTTTCGTCAGTCAGTTGTGCGACAGAGAGCACCTCCCGGCACCCTCACCCGCATACGTCAACGACGCGGCGCAGAATTGCCGAAGCCACCAGTGCTACCGTCCACGGGTGCATTCGAACCACCCTCGGTGCCGCGGACGATCTTGAGCGCCGATGCGATCATGCCGCTCAGGTCCGAAAAATTGCCCGGCACGATCAGTGTGTTGCTTGTCTTGGCGACCTTGCTGAAAGCGTCGACATACTGCTCTGCGACCTTCAGGTTGACGGCTTCCATGCCGCCTTGCGTCTGAATCGCCGTGGCAATCTTGTGGATGGCTTCGGCGTTAGCTTCCGCCACTGCGAGGATGGCCGCCGCCTCACCTTGCGCCTGATTGATCGCCGCCTGACGCTCACCTTCCGACTTCTGAATCGCCGCCTCACGCGCGCCGGACGCCAGGTTGATCTGCTCCTGCTTCTTCCCTTCCGATGCCGCGATTAGCGCACGCTTCTCACGCTCCGCCGTGATCTGCGCCTGCATGGCGTGCAGAATTTCCTTCGGCGGCGTCAGATCCTTGATCTCGTAGCGCAGAACCTTCACGCCCCAGTTCGCCGCCGCTTCATCGAGCGCATTCACCACGCTGTGGTTGATGAATTCCCGCTCCTCGAACGTCTTGTCCAGTTCCAGCTTGCCGACCACGCTACGCAAGGTCGTCTGTGCGAGCTGCGTAATAGCCACGATGAAGTTGCTCGAGCCGTACGACGCCTTCATCGGGTCCGTCACCTGGAAGTACAGAATGCCGTCCACCTGCAACTGCGTGTTGTCCTTGGTGATACAGATCTGGCTCGGCACGTCGAGCGGGATTTCCTTGAGCACGTGCTTGTACGCGACACGGTCGACAAACGGCACGACGATCGACAAGCCCGGCGTGAGCGTCCCGTGATATTTACCGAGACGCTCCACCACCCACGCGTGCTGCTGCGGCACGATCTTGATCGACCGGGCCGCGATGATCACCGCGATGATGAAGAGAATGAATGCGACGTTGGATAACATGTTTTCCCCTGAAGCGCCGACCTTGATGGCCAGCTAGTTCCCCGACGCCCCGCAATGGCGGGACATGTCGTCAGACCGCAACGACGCTGAAGTGTTCTGCTCACGGATCGACATCGGGCGAAAAGCTTCGACGTCGACCATTGAACTGTGCGGTCCGTGCGACCTATACCGTCACATGCGCAACGTACAACCGGCTACCGCGCACCTCGCGGATGACGAACCACCCCGCATCGGGTGTCTCCCCCGGCATCAACTCCACATCCCACTCTGCGCCCCGATACGTGGCGCGCGTCTGACCATCAGGACGCCACTCGTCGACATGCAAACGCTGGCCGATATCGAGATTGGTGTTGGGGTCGGCCGAGGCATCGACCTTGATGCGACGCTGCCCAAACCGGCTGCGTCGCAACAACCAGACCGCTACCCCGGCGACGACCGCCGCCACGACCCACTGCAACGGCCCGTCCGCACGCAGCAACGCCGCAATGCCGCCGGCTGCCACGCCAAGCGCCACCATGAGGAGATAGAACGTCCCGCTCGCCAGCTCCAGCACCACGATCAATCCGGCAACGCCGAACCAAAGCCAAGCCTGCTCCATCGCAACTCCCAGAAACGAAAAAACCCCGGTGTTATACCGGGGTTTATAGCACGAAACACACTGATCAGCGCACGCGTCCCAAGGGATTGCGCAGCGTTTCAGTGACGTCCGAGATGCCGCTCGGACGCTTCCTATTTCAGGCCGTTTCTCGTGATGCTTACTTCGCCACCTTGGCGAGTTGCTGCCACGTTTCCACGACCGTGTCCGGGTTGAGGGACATCGAGACGATACCTTCCTTGACCAGCCACTCGGCCAGATCCGGATGGTCCGACGGGCCCTGACCGCAGATGCCGACGTACTTGCCCTGCGCCAGACAGGCCTTGATGGCACGGCTGAGCATGAACTGCACTGCCGGGTCACGCTCGTCGAAGTCCTTCGCCAGCAATTCCATCCCCGAATCGCGGTCCAGACCCAGCGTGAGCTGCGTCAGGTCGTTCGAGCCGATCGAGAAGCCATCGAAGTACTCGAGGAACTGGTCGGCCAGAATCGCGTTCGACGGCACTTCGCACATCATGATCAGCTTGAGGCCGTTTTCACCACGCTTCAGACCATAGCCCGCGAGCATGTTGACCACGCGCTCCGCCTGACCCAGCGTACGCACGAACGGCACCATGATCTCGACGTTCGTCAGCCCCATTTCGTCGCGAACGCGCTTGAGTGCACGGCACTCCATCTCGAACGCTTCGGCGAAGTCTTCCGAGATGTAACGCGACGCGCCACGGAAGCCCAGCATCGGGTTTTCCTCATCCGGCTCGTAACGCGAGCCGCCGATGAGCTTCTTGTACTCGTTGGACTTGAAGTCCGACAGACGCACGATCACCTGCTTCGGGTAGAAAGCTGCCGCAATCGTGGCGATGCCTTCAGCCAGCTTGTCGACGTAGAACGCGCGCGGCGACGCATGACCGCGAGCCACCGATTCCACCGCCTTCTTCAGGTCGGCGTCGATATTCGGGTACTCGAGAATCGCACGCGGGTGCACGCCGATGTTGTTGTTGATGATGAATTCCAGACGCGCCAGACCCACACCGCTGTTCGGAAGTTGTGCGAAGTCGAAGGCCAACTGAGGATTGCCCACGTTCATGGTGATCTTCACCGGGATCTTCGGCATTTCGCCACGCTGGATCTCGGTCACTTCGGTCTCGAGCAGACCGTCGTAGATCTTGCCTTCGTCGCCTTCTGCACACGACACGGTCACGAGCGCGCCGTCCTTCAGCAGGTCGGTAGCGTCACCGCAGCCGACCACGGCAGGCACACCCAGCTCACGCGCGATGATGGCCGCGTGGCACGTACGGCCGCCGCGGTTCGTCACGATGGCCGAAGCGCGCTTCATCACCGGCTCCCAGTTCGGGTCGGTCATGTCGGCAACCAGCACGTCGCCCGGCTGCACGCGTTCCATCTCGCTCGGATCCATGATCACGCGCACCGGACCCGCGCCGATCTTCTGACCGATTGCGCGGCCCGTGGTCAGCACCGGGGCGTCGCCCTTGAGCTTGAAGCGTTGCTCAGCCTTGCCGACGGACTGGCTCTTCACCGTCTCCGGACGCGCCTGAAGAATGTAGATCTTGCCGTCCTTGCCGTCTTTGCCCCACTCGATGTCCATCGGACGACCGTAGTGCTTTTCGATGATCAGCGCGAACTTGGCCAGCTCGACGCAATCGTCGTCGGTGATCGAGTAGCGGTTACGCAATTCCATCGGCACGTCGATGGTCTTCACACGGCCCGGTTCGCCCGGTTGCGTGAATTCCATCTTGAGCAGCTTCGAGCCGAGCGTGCGACGGATGATCGGGTACTTGCCAGCGTTGAGCGTCGGCTTGAAGACGTAGAACTCGTCCGGATTCACCGCGCCCTGCACGACCGTCTCACCCAGGCCATAGCTGGACGTGATGAACACCACGTCCTGGAAGCCCGACTCGGTGTCGATCGTGAACATCACGCCCGACGCGCCGCAGTCCGAGCGCACCATGCGCTGCACACCCGCCGACAATGCCACTTCGGCGTGCGTGAAACCCTTGTGCACGCGGTACGAGATGGCACGGTCGTTATACAGCGACGCGAACACGTGCTTCATGCGATCCAGCACGTCTTCGATACCGACGACGTTCAGATAGCTTTCCTGCTGACCGGCGAACGAGGCGTCCGGCAGATCTTCGGCGGTTGCCGACGAACGCACGGCAAACGACGCGTCCGGCTGGTCGGCCGTGATACGTGCGAATTGTTCGCGGATGTCCTTCTCGAGCTGCGGTTGCAGAGGCGCGTCGACGATCCATTGACGGATTTCGGCACCGGCTTCTGCGAGCGCCTTGACGTTATCCACGTCGAGACCCTCGAGACGCTTGGCAACGCGCTCGGTCAGGTTGTTGTGCTGGAGGAACTCGCGGAATGCGAAAGACGTCGTGGCGAAGCCACCCGGCACGCGAACCCCTGCGTTGGCCAGCTGGCTGATCATTTCGCCAAGCGATGCATTCTTGCCGCCGACCGACTCAACGTCGGTCATGCGCAGATGCTCAAACGGCACCACGTAGGCGCCGTCGTGTGCTGCGTTAGTCATAAAAGCCCCTAAGGTAAGAAAAAAAATTCTCGGCGGACCGGCTGGGACTGACGTGGGCCGGTCGACCTGTTGGATAAGAAATCGCGCCTTGGCAGCGTCGGAGACCAGGGGCTAGCGCCCGACGTCCTGCATCGAACCACCGTCATTTCCCGGAGCGCCCCGTCAGACGGGGCTGACATGGAACCGAGCGCGATGGCCGCGCAATTGCTTATCCAACAAGTTGCCGCTATTCTACCGTGCAATGCACCATTTTGCGATTCTGCGCATGAGCGACGCCATCACTCCCGGAAATTCCCCTGCACCCGCCCCTGAGGCCCCCGCCGCGCCGGTCAAACCGGTTGCCGCACGGCCCGTCTTCATCGTCTCCGATGGCACAGGGATTACGGCCGAAACGTTTGCGCATTCGATCCTCGCGCAATTCGAGATGCGTTTCCGTCAGATTCGCGTTCCGTTCGTGGATTCCGTCGATAAAGCCTATGAAACCGCCCAACGCATCAATGAAATGTATCGGACCGAAAACGTTCGTCCGATCATTTTCAGCACGTTGGTGGACGCCAGGGCCAACGAGATCCTGCGCAATTGCCAGGGCGTGATTCTCGACATGTTCCAGACGTTTATCGAGCCGCTGGAGCAGGAACTCAATCTCAAGTCGATGCATGCCATCGGCCGCGTGCACCAGAACGCCGACAGCGAAGCGTACAAGAACCGGATCGAGGCGGTGAACTTCTCGCTCGCCCACGACGACGGTCAGTCCAACAAGAATCTGCAAAGCGCCGACGTGATTCTCGTGGGCGTGTCGCGCAGCGGCAAGACGCCGACGACGCTCTATCTCGCCATGCAGTACGGCGTGAAGGCGGCCAACTATCCGCTGATCCCGGACGATTTCGAGCGAGAGAAACTGCCCTCCACGCTCGACCAGTACAAAGAAAAGATTTTCGGACTTTCCATCGATCCGCAACGGCTTTCGGAAATCCGCAACGAGCGTCGTCCGGGCAGCAAGTATGCGTCGCTCGAAAACTGCCGCTACGAGGTCAACGAAGCCGAGGCGATGATGCGTCGCGAAGGGATCAAGTGGCTCTCGTCGACGCACAAGTCGATTGAAGAAATCGCGACGACGATCCTTCAGGAAATCAAGCTGGAGCGCGACGTTTATTAAACTCGACCGACGCCCGCCTGAGATCCATTCACGACGATGGCAACGCAAAAGGGACGCATAAGCGTCCCTTTTTTTTGCACCGGGTGACTACGACAACCGCTGTCGCACCGCTTCAAATAAGCAAATGGCGGCGCACGCTGCGACGTTCAACGACTCCATCCCGCCCGGCTGAGGAATGCGGATCGGCGTCTGCACACGTTCGAGCCAATGGGGCGACACGCCCGCCCCTTCGTTGCCGAACACCCACGCCACCGGACTACGCAAATCCTGTTCGTAAAGCGACGTACTTGCTTGCAGGCTTGTCGCCAGCAACGGCACCGACAGGCGCGGTGCCAGCGAATCCGGCGTGCAATGCTCGACGATGTTCAACGAAAAATGCGCCCCCATGCCCGAGCGCAACACCTTGCTGGACCACGTAAGCGCCGTGCCCGACATGCAGTAGACGTCGCGCACGCCTGCGGCCGCCGCGCTGCGCAGGATCGAACCTACGTTACCGGCGTCCTGCACGGCATCGAGAATCACGCAATCCGTCGTCTGCGACGCCGGCAGACGCCCCGAAGGCATCTCCACCACGAAGAGCAGCGACACCCCGTTGACCAGCGTCGACAACGGCTCGAACAACGCCTCGGGCAAACACACGCGCCGATCCGCCTCGACCCGCGCCCAAATCTGCGCGACTTCGTCGTTATCCAACGCCGATTCTGCCGCCACGCAAACGAGCGGTTGTCCCAGCGCACCGAGATAAGCATCGGCAAGATGCACGCCTTCGAGCAGCGTCTGCCCCAGCTTGCGGCGCTGCTGGTTCGACTGCGCGAGTAGCTTCAGGCGCTTATAGAAGGGATTGTCTTTGGAACTGATGAGCTTCATGACGTACGGACCACGCGTGACACTGTCAACGTGCCGAAAATTTCAAACGATTCGCGCACAGGCGCAAACGACTGGCGATGATGCGGACTCGGCCCATGCGTGCGTAGCGCTTCGAGGTGCTTAGGCGTACCGTATCCGACGTGCTCGTCGAAACCGTACTGCGGAAACTCTTCGTGAAGTGCCGCCAACTGACGGTCACGTGTGACTTTCGCCAGAATCGACGCCGCCGAAATCGCGGGCACCTTGTCGTCCCCCTTGATCACGGCTTCGGCACGCATCGGCAACACGGGGCACCGATTGCCATCGATAAGCGCCAATGCCGGCACACGCGAAAGACCATTCACCGCGCGCTGCATGGCAAGCATCGTCGCGTGAAGGATATTCAGGGAATCGATTTCCGCGACGCTCGCCTCGGCAATGCAAAATGCCAGCGAGCGCTCGACGATTTCCTCGTAAAGCGCCTCGCGACGAAGTGCCGTGAGCTTCTTCGAATCGGCCAGCCCTTTGATCGGACGCGACGGGTCGAGAATCACCGCCGCTGTCACGACCGGACCGGCCAGCGGTCCGCGACCGACCTCGTCCACACCGCAGGTCAGATCGGCGGCGATATCCGCGAACAGATCGAACGCCATCTGCGGAGGCGGAGCTTTCGCCGTACGCGTTCGCGGCTTCACGGCGGGTGACGTTACGCTATCGCTCACGGCAGTTTTGCGCGTCGTCCGACGCACTTTCACGTCGCCCGTCATAACCGCCCCTTTTCGCGTAGTACCCGCTCGATGACTTCCGCCGAACGCGCCGCCGTGTTCTGACGCAATTCCTCGTGAATCTTCGTAAAACGCGCTTGCAGCGATGCGCGCAGCGCCGGATCGGTCAATTGCTGCCAGACGGCATCGGCCAGCGCTTCGGGCGTTGCGAAATGCTGCAACAGCTCCGGCACGACGAACTCGCCGCAAAGAATGTTCGGCAAGCCGACGTAAGGCAAATAGCCCTGACGCTTCATGATCTGCGCCGTCAGCCAGGGCACCTTGTATGAGATCACCATCGGCTTTTTGTACAGCGCAGCCTCCAGCGTTGCTGTCCCGCTTGCAAGAAGCACGCTGTCTGCGGCTTCCAATGCCAGCGGCGCACGTCCGTCGATCACCGTCAGATTGAGGTCGCTGTGGGCATCGAAAATCGGCTGCATCAGCACGCGCAGACGGGGCGTTGCAACCGGCAGGACGAATCGAATCGACGGCTCTCGTTTGGCCAGCAGACGCATCGCCGCGAAAAACACCGGCGTGAGACGCTGCACTTCAGACGTACGGCTGCCCGGCAGAATCGCAACGACAGGCCCGTCGCCCTGAAGCCCCAATGTGGCGCGCGCCCCTGCGACGTCGGGCACCATCGGAATCTTGTCCGCCATCGGATGACCGACGAACGTGGCGTCGATTCCGGCGCGGTGATAGATCTCGGGCTCGAACGGAAACAGACACAGCATGTGGTCGACGGCGCGCTTGATCTTCTTGATACGTCCGCCACGCCACGCCCAGATCGACGGGCTCACGAAGTGAATCGTCGGAATGCCCGCTTCACGCAGCTTGATTTCGAGATCGAAGTTGAAGTCCGGTGCATCGAAGCCGACGAACGCGACCGGCTTTTCCGCCAGCCAGCGCTGGCGCAGTTGCTTTCGAATCGAGAGGATTTCGCGCAGATGCTTGATGACTTCGACATAGCCCATGACGGAGAGCTTGTCGATCGGCCAATAGGCGTCGAAGCCCTCTTCCGCCATATGCGGACCGCCGACACCCGCGTATGCGATGTCGGCCGGAAGACTCTGCTTGAGACCGGCAAGCACGTTGCCGGCAATGAGATCGCCTGACAGCTCCCCGGCCACCATCGCCAGGGTTCGCTGGCCGGCGCCGGGAAGGGTCGGCGACATAGGTCAGCGCACGATACCGCGCGTGCTTGCGTTGAGGAAATCGAGCAGT
Source organism: Pandoraea commovens (assembly GCF_902459615.1). GTDB lineage: Bacteria > Pseudomonadota > Gammaproteobacteria > Burkholderiales > Burkholderiaceae > Pandoraea > Pandoraea commovens. The sequence continues at coordinate 167,290 of NZ_CABPSA010000010.1, read as the reverse complement.
GCGCGCACCGCCTCGAAGACGTCCGGAGCGCCGGCATTGCCGAAGGCTTCGATCTGCACCTTGGCTTCGTCCAACGTCAACCCACTCTTGTAGAGCAGCTTGTACGCGTGGCGCAGTGCCGTGATTGCATCGGCGGAAAAACCGCGACGACGCAACCCTTCGACGTTGATGCCGTACGGCACCGCTCGGTCACCCGAAGCGATCACGAACGACGGCACGTCCTGCACCAGCACCGACGCACCGCCCACCATCGAGTGAGCACCGATACGCACGAACTGATGCACACCGGTCATACCGCCGATGATGGCCCAGTCGTCGACATGGACATGGCCCGCCAACTGCGCATTGCTCGAAAACACCGTGTGATTACCGACATGGCAATCGTGCGCGATATGCACGTAAGCCATGATCCAGTTGTCGTTGCCGACACTCGTCAGGCCACCATCTTGCACCGTACCGGTGTGGATGGTCGTGAATTCGCGAATCGTATTGCGGTCGCCGATGATGAGCTTGGTCGGCTCGCCCGCGTACTTCATATCCTGCGGACTGCCGCCGACCGATGCGAACGGGCCAATCTTGTTGCCCTCGCCCAGCGTCGTATGACCGTCGATCACCGTATGCGCAAGAATCTGCGTACCCGCGCCGACCGTCACGTTCGGGCCGACAATCGCGTACGGACCGACAACAACGTCGGCCGCCAGTTGCGCCTTCGGATCGACGACGGCAGTGGAATGAATGTTCGTCATGAGCGTCTCAGTTCCGGTTATTCGCCGTTCTTCTTGACCATGCACATGAACTCGGCTTCGGCAGCCAGCTTGCCGTCCACCGTTGCCTCACCCTTGAACTTATAAAAGCCGCGCTTGTGGCTGATGAAATCGACCGAGAGAATGAGCTGATCACCCGGTTCGACCGGACGCTTGAAGCGTACGTTCTCGATACCCACGAAATAATAGAGCGTGTTTTCGTCGTGCACCGCCTCTTCCGAGAAGGTGAGCAACGCTGCGGCCTGCGCCAACGCTTCAACGATCAGCACACCCGGCATCACCGGACGCTGCGGGTAATGACCGGTGAAGTACGGCTCATTGATCGTGACGTTCTTGATGACCTTGATGTTCTTGTGCGGCTCCAGTCCGATCACGCGATCCACCATCAGCATCGGATACCGATGTGGCAGCAGCTTCATGATCTTGTGGATGTCGATAGTAATAGTGGTCTCGCTCATTTGTCTTGCAGGTCCTTGACCTTCGCTTCAAGTTGACGCACGCGGTCGCGCATCTTGTCCAGATTGCGCATGATCGCCGCGTTTTTATTCCATTCGGCGTTCGGGATGGCCGGAAACGCGCTGGTGTAAGTGCCCGGCCCGGGAATCGATTTCGATACCCCCGACTTTGCGGTCACGATGACCTTGTCGCCAAGCGTCACATGGCCCGCGATGCCGACATTGCCGCCCAACATGCAGAATTTACCGATCGTGCTGCTTCCGGCAATACCGGTGCATGCCGCAATGACCGTAAAGGCGCCGACACGCACGTTGTGTGCGATCTGCACCTGATTGTCGATCTTGCAGCCGCGCTCAATGACGGTATCCGCCATGGCACCACGGTCGATGGTGGTCGACGCGCCGATCTCGACGTCATCTTCGATCACCGCACGCCCCACCTGCGGAATCTTCACCCATTCGCCGCCCGTCGCGGAGAAATCGGGCGCAAAACCGAAACCGTCCGACCCGATGACGGTGCCCGCGTGAATCACGCAACGCGCACCGATCACACTCGTGTGATACAGCGTGGCGTTCGGATAGACGAGCACATCGTCACCCAGCGTCGTGCCTCGGCCGACGAACACATTCGCCATCAGACGGACACGCTCGCCTAAACGCACGCCCGCTTCGATCACGACGTTCGGTCCGATCACGCATGAGGCCGGCACGACGGCAGTCGCATCGACGACGGCACTCGGATGGACGCCAGCAGGCGGTACCGGTGTCGCCGCGTCGGCGAACATCTGCGCCACGCGGGCGAAGTACGCATACGGATTCGGCGCGACGATCCACGCACGGCCTTCGTGCGAAGGCAGCTTGTCGAAGTCGGCTTTGGAGAGAATGACAGCAGCCGCACCCGAGTTGGGCACTTCTGCGAGATAAAGCGGATTGGACAGGAAGGCCAGTTGCTTTACACCCGCGCGATCAAGCGGCGCCAGGCCTTCCACGGCAACGTTGCCATCGCCCACCAGCTCGCCGCCAAAGCGTGCGACCAGTTGGGCTAGCGTGACGGATGGGGTGGACGACGATCCCGACATGGAATGCCCGCCCGTCACTTGCCGCTAGTGCCGCCACCCGAACTTGCGTTCAGCGTCTTGAGCACCTTGTCCGTAATGTCGATACGCGGGCTGACGTAGACCGCTTCTTGCACGATCAGATCGTACTTTTCCGTCTCGGCAATCTGCTTGATGACGCGGTTCGCGCGATCGAGCACAGCCGCAAGTTCTTCGTTACGACGCTGGTTAAGGTCTTCACGGAACTCGCGTTGCTTGCGCTGAAATTCGGTGTCGGCGGCGGCCAGATCACGCTGACGCTTGGCGCGCTCGGCGTCGCTCAACGTCGGATTGTCCTTGTCGAGCTTGTCCGACATCGCCTTGAGACGTTGGGCCATGTCTTGCAGCGCCTTGTCTCGCGTGGAGAACTCGGCCTCAAGTTTGGCTTGTGCGGCCTTGGCCGGCGTGGAATCGCGCAAAATGCGATCCGAATTCACAGCGGCGATGCGCGCATCCTGAGCCGTGGCAGCGAAAGCCGCACCGGCCAGCAACGCCGCGGCGACGCCGCGAAGGCAATGCTTACGGATACCGTTCAATGTATTACCCCTTACAACGATGAAACGATCGGAACCGGTCGATCTGCCGTTATTAGAACGACGTACCGACCTGGAACTGGAATTTCTGATACTGGTCGCCCGTCTTCTTGACGAGCGGGAAGCCCATCGAGAGCTTGAGCGGGCCAATCGGCGAAATCCACGACAGACCGAAACCGTAAGAATAGCGCAGGTTATTGAAGGTAATCGCCTGGCCGTTATCGAACACGTTACCGCCGTCGAAGAACGTAAAGATACGCAGCGTACGATCGTAACCCGTGCCCGGCAGCGGGAACGTCAGTTCGACGTTACCGATCAGCTTCGATGCACCCCCCAACGGTTCGCCGTTGGTATCCTTCGGACCCAGCGAGCTCGGCTCATAACCACGCACCGAACCGATACCGCCCGCGAAGTAGTTCTTGAAAATCGGGAACGGCTGACCGCCCATACCGTGGCCATAACCGACTTCGCCGTTCAGCGCCAGCGTGAAGCCGCGGCTCACCGGGTAGTAGTACTGGTGCTGGTAGTACGCGCGGAAGTACTTGGTCGTTCCGATCGGCGTACCGATTTCGATGTTCGCCTGTTGGTAGTGACCGCGGTTCGGGATCAGCGCGCTGTCACGCGAGTCGCGCGACCAGCCCACCGTCAGCGGATAGTTGTTGCTGACGTAACCGAACTGGTTCGCATAGTCGATGTAGCGTTGCGGCGTCGTGCCGTCGCTCGTCAGGTGCAGACGCGTCTGCTCGAAGCCCAGACCGAAGAAGACCGTGTCCACTTCCGAGAACGGCACGCCGAACTTCAGGTTGCCACCGAGCGTATTGATACGGAAATCCGAATCGCTCGTCAGCAGCAGCGGCTGATACGTACGGTAGTAGATGTCGGTAATCCGGCTCACACCGTCAACCGTGAAATACGGGTCGACTTGCGTGACGGCCAACGTACGGTACGTCTTACCGGTGTTCACGTTCACGGACAGCGACGTACCCGAGCCGAACACGTTGTCCTGACTGACACCCGCCTGCAACACCACCTTGTCGGTCGAGGAGAAACCGGCACCGACGTTGATCGTACCCGTCGGCTTTTCTTCCACCTTCACCTGGAGGTCGACCTGGTCGTTCGAACCGGCCACCGGCTCGGTCGTCACGTTCACGTCGGTGAAGTAACCCAGACGGTTGATACGGTCCTGCGACAGCTTCAGGCGGTCGGCGTCGTACCACGAGCTTTCGAGCTGACGCAGTTCGCGGCGAATCACTTCGTCACGCGTACGCGAGTTGCCCACGATGTTGATCTTGCGCACGTACACACGACGGCCCGGATCAATCGTCAGATTCAGCGCGACGGTGTGGTTGTTACGGTCGATGTTCGGCTGGGCGTTCACGTTCGCAAATGCGAAACCGTAGTTGCCCAACAGATCGGAGATAGCTTTCGTGCTGGCTTGCAGCTTGGCCGCCGAGAAGGTATCGCCAGCCTTGAGTTGAATGAGCTTCTGGATGTCGTCCTGCTTGCCGAGCATTTCGCCCGTCAGCTTGACGTCCGACACCTTGTAGGGCTCGCCCTCGTGGATGTTGATCGTGAGGAACATCTCGTCCTTGTCCGGCGTGATCGAGACGTCGGTGGAGTCGATGTTGAATTCCAGATAACCGCGATTCAGATAGAACGAACGCAGCTTTTCCAGATCGCCCGTGAGCTTGTCCTTCGAGTACAGGTCGTTCTTCGAGTACCACGACAGCCAGTTCGGCGTGCCCAGTTCCATCTCGGCCGTCAGGTCCGACGACGAGAAGGCCTTGTTGCCCACGAAGTTGATCTGCTGAATCGTCGCCTTGGGGCCTTCCGTCACGGCGAACTGGATGCCCACGCGATTGCGCTCGAGCGGCGTGATCGTCGTCTTGACCTCAGCAGCGTAGTAACCGCGCGTAAGGTATTGACGCTTGAGTTCTTGCTCAGACTTGTCGAGCAGGTTGCGGTCGAAGGTGCGACCTTCGGTCAGGCCGACCGAGCGCAATGCCTTCTTCAGACCGTCTTTGTCGAATTCCTTGATGCCGAGGAAGTCGATGGAAGCAATTGCGGGACGCTCGTTGACGTGCACCACCAGCACGCTGCCTTGCGCTTCGACGCTCACGTCCGAGAACAGGCCCGTGGCATAAAGGGCACGAATTGCTTCGGTGCCCTTATCATCGTTGAACTTGTCACCGGGTTTGACCGGGAGGTACGAGAAGACGGTACCGGGTTCAATACGCTGCAAGCCCTCCACTCGGATATCCTTGACCACAAACGGCTCGACGGCCCGTGCCAGGAAACTGTGTGCCGCCAGAACCGCAATCACCAGGGTCTTCGGAACAAGGTGGTATTTATTCGACAACTTGCTTCCCCAAGAAACAATTGAATCGTAAAAACTCGGATTTGCCTGCGACCGGCAGGCACGTGACGCTGTCCTAGTGCAACAACTTCGACAGGTCGTTGAAAAGTGCTACGGCAGAGAGCGCAAGGATGCAAACGATGCCCACTCGTTGCAGCGCGCCCTGCCACCGTTCGGAAACTGCCCGACCGGTAATCGCTTCGACCGCATAATATAACAGATAGCCACCGTCCAAAACCGGAATCGGCAATAGATTCAATACGCCGAGGCTAATGCTGACAAGCGCCAGAAAGGCGATGAAATAATCCAGACCGAGCCGAGCCGAACGCCCTGCGTAATCCGCAATCGTCACCGGACCGCTCAGATTCTTGAGCGACGCCTGCCCGGTGATCATCTTCCCAAACATGCGCACGCTGAATGCCGTCACGTCCCATGTGCGCTGCGCCCCGCGGCCAATCGCCTCGAACAGCCCGTAGCGGACAGTCACCGAATCGACCTGACTGGCCAGCGCGGCGCCGATCTTGCCCACGCGCTCACCTCCCGCCGTTGCCGAATCGACTTCCACATTAGGCGTCAGCGTGACGTTTCGAGGGCTGCCGTCCCGACGCACCGTCAGGGTCATCGGCTTGCCAGGGTGGGCGCGAACGGCATCGACAAGTGCCTTTGCCGAGGTCACGGGAGTGCCGTCCACCGCCGTAATCTCGTCGCCCACGCGTAACCCGGCAAGTCCCGCAGCACCGCCCGCGATGATCTGCCCTACCTTGACACGCGCCGAAGGCACCAGGCCCAGACGCTGCATGAAGTCCTGTTCGCCGTCCGCATCGAAATGCTGCCCGGCCGCATCCAGCGTGTATTCCGCACGGCCGTCGCGCGTGCGCGCCACCAGCGTGACTCGCTGTCCGTCTATCATCGGGTCGACCAGACGCCAGCGAAGATCTTCCCAGGAGCGCACAGCCGCTTCCTCGCCAACGGCCTCATCGGGACTTCTGCCGTTTTCCCGCACCCCGGTGATCAGTTCGCCGCCGGACAGCCCTGCACGGGCCGCGAGTGTGCCGGCCGCCGGCGGCGCGATTCGCGCGACAGGCTCCGTCACGCCAGCAAGATTCAGGCTCGCATAGAGGGCAATGGCTAGGAGGAAGTTGGCGACCGGACCGGCCGCCACAATGGCGAAACGCTTGTAGACAGACTTTTGATTGAACGCCCGCGCCCGGTCTTCCGGGGCGACGATCTGCGTTTCGTCGCGCTCGTCGAGCATGCGCACGTAACCGCCGAGCGGCAATGCGCAGACCGTCCATTCGGTGCGGTCACGCCCCATCGTCCATTTGAGGAGCGGCATCCCGAAGCCCACGGAGAAGCGCAGAACCTTCACGCCGCAAAGCCTTGCGACCGTGTAGTGGCCTAACTCATGGAACACCACCAGAACACCAATGGCGACGGCGAACGCTAGCAACGTGGTCAGCAGATTCATGAGCGAACGAGCCCCGGGGAAATTACGACATGGGCAGCGGCGTCAGGAACGCGCTGGTGCAGGCAAACCGGCAACAATCTCCGTCGCCAGTTCGCGGGCACGACGATCGGCTTCAAGCACGACCTCGAGCGAGGTAGCCTCACCGACGGCGACCGTGTCGAGTACGCGCTCGACCACCTGCGCAATCGCGGTGAAACGGATGCGTCCTTCCAGGAACGCCGCCACGGCCACTTCGTTGGATGCATTGAGCAAGGCACCCGCCGTACCGCCGCGATGCAGCGTGTCGAACGCCAGACGCAAACACGGGAAACGGCGCAGATCCGGCGCTTCGAACGTCAGCTTGCCGATGTCAGCCAGATTCAGCCCGGCAACACCAGACGTCACCCGGTCCGGAAATGCCAGCGCGTGAGCGATCGGCGTGCGCATATCGGGGTTGCCGAGCTGCGCCAGTGTCGAACCGTCGGTGTACGTGACCATCGAGTGAATCACGCTTTGCGGATGGATCAGTACCTCGATCTTCTCCGGCGGCATATTGAACAGCCAGTGCGCCTCGATGACTTCAAGACCCTTGTTCATCATGCTCGCCGAATCCACCGAGATCTTGCGCCCCATCACCCAGTTCGGATGTGCGCATGCCTCGTCCGGCGTCACGTTCTCGAGTGACGCCAGTTCGCGCTCGCGGAACGGGCCGCCCGAAGCGGTCAGCACCAGTTTCTCGACACCACGCGTCGAAATACGGCTCTCGCCTGCAACTTGCGGCAAGCATTGGAAAATGGCGTTGTGCTCGCTATCGAGCGGCAGCAACGTGGCGCCGGCGCGTTCGGCTGTCGCCATGAACAGCGCACCGGAAAGCACCAGCGACTCTTTGTTCGCCAACAGAATGCGCTTGCCTGCGCGTGCCGCAGCAAGCGTCGATTGCAGACCTGCAGCACCCACGATGGCCGCCACGACCATTGTGACTTCGCCGGCCTCGGCGATTTCGATCAGCGCTTGCGGACCGTACATCACGTCGATCTTCAGGCCTGCCTCGGCCAGACGCGCCGACAGCGCGCGTGCGCCATCCGCGTCGGCCACGACCGCCACTTGCGGACGATGGGCAACACACTGCTCAAAAAGACGATCGAGATTACGGTGCGCCGACAGCGCGTAGACCGAGAAGCGATCCGGATGACGCCCCACGACATCGAGCGTGCTAACGCCGATGGAGCCAGTGGAGCCGAGAATGGAAAGACGTTGCGACATGATCAGACGAAGAGCATAGCCAGCGGGAGCACCGGGAGCAGCGCATCGATTCGATCGAGCACACCGCCATGACCGGGCAGCAGCGCGCTGGAATCCTTCACGCCGGCTTGCCGCTTGAGTTGAGATTCGAACAGATCGCCCACGACCGAGAAAGCCACCAGCACGGTCAACGCCAATGCGCCGAGTGCGAGGCCCAACGTGCTGGCGAGATGAGAAACGATAGTCGGCGCCTGCAATCCGCTGGCGAGCACTGCCGCGGCAATCACGAGGACCAGCAGCCATCCGCCGATGGCACCCTCCCACGACTTTCCGGGGCTGATGGACGGTGCGAGCTTGCGTTTGCCGAAAGCACGCCCGGCGAAATAAGCGCCGGTGTCGGCGAGCCAGACAATCACAAGCACCGACAACAGGAAGGCGACGCCGCGCTCACGCGCGAGGCAAAGCGCCTGCCAGGCAGCAATCAGCAATACCGGCCCCGCCACCAGCAATAGACCACGCCACGCGCCTTGCGTCGCGGGCTTACGTGCAAGGGTATAGGGTCCAGCGAGAATCCAGAAGACGGCGGCCGGCTTGAGCCAGATCGACGACAGCGTCCAGCCACCCGCCCAGGTCAACCCGACACCCAGCAGAGCCAACGCGCCATAAAAAACGGCGCCCGTGCCGTTCAGGCCGACCAGGCGCCCCCACTCCCACCCGGCAGCCGCAACGATCGCGGCCGCGAGCAACGCGAACTGCGCCGGCGTACCGACGAAGATCACGGGCAAAAGGATGGCGAGAAGTACGACAGCGGTAATAACGCGTGTCTTGAGCATCAGGCGGATTGTCCCGAGGGGTTCTGGACTTGCGCGCTGGTACGGCCGAAACGGCGTTCGCGCTGCTGAAACTCGGCGACTGCCCGCTTAAGCGTATTGGCGTTGAAGTCCGGCCAGAATTCTTCGGTGAAATACAGTTCAGTGTACGCCAGTTGCCAAAGCAGAAAATTACTGACGCGCTGATCGCCACCGGTGCGGATAAAGAGATCCGGCTCCGGCGCATAGGCCATGCTCAGATAGGGCGCGAGATCGTCTTCCGAAAACGATGCATCGAGCGCGGCAGCCCCACCCTGCGCAACACGCACAGCGGCGAGCTTCTGAGCTGCCTGGAGAATATCCCACCGCCCACCGTAATTCGCGGCGATGGTCAACGTGAGACCTTTATTGTCCTGCGTACGCTCTTCCGCACGCCTGACGAGTTCCTGAATGCGCGGCTCGAACGCTTCGAGCGCACCAATGACGCGAAGACGGATGCCGTTGCTATGCAGCTTCCCCACCTCGCGCTCGAGCGCAAGAATGAAAAGCTGCATGAGCGTCGAGACTTCATCCTGCGGACGACGCCAGTTCTCGGAACTGAACGCGAACAGAGTCAGGTACTCGACGCCAAGCTCGGCACATGCCGTCACCGCTTCACGCACGGCGTCAACACCACGCTTGTGCCCCGCAACGCGAGGCAATTTACGACTGGTAGCCCAACGCCCGTTGCCGTCCATGACGATGGCAACGTGGCGCGGGATGCTCGCTGTCTCACGAGCAGAAAGCGTAGAGCTGAGAAAACCCATTGAGTTACGGCGCGGAGTCGGGCGCGGAAGTCTGCGGAGATTGAGCGGTAAGTGCCGTGAGCACTTAAACCGTCATGATCTCGGCGTCCTTCACCTTCACCAACTCGTCGATTTCGGCGACGAACTTGTCGGTGAACTTCTGGACATCGTCGCCACCACGGCGCTCGTCGTCTTCAGAAATCTCCTTGTCCTTCACCATCTTCTTGAGCTGCTCGTTCGCGTCGCGGCGCAGGTTACGCACGGCAACCTTGGCGTTTTCGCCTTCCGACTTGACCAGCTTCGTCATTTCACGACGACGCTCTTCGGTCAGTTGGGGCATCGGCACACGAATGATATCGCCCTGCGTGGCCGGGTTCAGACCCAGATCCGACTCGCGAATGGCCTTTTCGACCTTCTGGACCATGCTCTTTTCCCACGCTTGCACGCCGATCGTACGAGCATCGACGAGCGTCACGTTGGCCACTTGAGAGATGGGTACCATCGAACCGTAATAATCGACCTGGACGTGATCGAGCAGGCCAACGTGCGCGCGGCCGGTACGAATCTTCGCCAGGTTGTTCTTGAACGACTCGATCGAGCTCTTCATCTTCTGCTCGACATTCTTCTTGACGTCAGCAACGCTCATGGCAACCTCCAAACCTAAATTGTTACGCAAACATAAATGATACGGCGTCGACGCGCCAACGCGCGCGGACGCCGCAATTTGAACTCAAACGTGGACGAGCGTTCCCTCGTCTTCGCCGAGGATGACGTGCTTGAGCGCGCCCGGCTTCACGATCGAGAAAACGCGCACCGGCATCTTCTGATCGCGGCACAGCGCGAAAGCCGTCGCGTCCATGACCTGCAGGTTCTTCGAGATCGCCTCGTCGAAGCTGATGGTCGAGTACTTCACTGCGTCCGGAACCTTCTTCGGGTCGGCCGAGTACACGCCGTCGACCTTGGTCGCCTTGAGCACGACTTCGGCACCGACTTCCGAGCCACGCAGCGCAGCGGCCGTGTCGGTCGTGAAGAACGGGTTGCCCGTGCCAGCGGCGAAGATCACGACTTTACCCTCTTCGAGCTGACGAATCGCGCGGGGGCGGATATACGGCTCAACGACCTGGTCCATACGCAGCGCGGATTGCACACGCGCTTCGATGCCAGCGTGACGCATTGCGTCCTGCAGCGCCAGGGCGTTCATCATCGTGGCGAGCATGCCCATGTAGTCGGCCGTCGCGCGGTCCATACCTGCGGCACCGCCTGCCACACCCCGGAAAATATTGCCACCGCCGATCACGACGGCCAATTGCGTGCCCAGGCGAACGACTTCGGCAATGTCGCCAACCATCCGTTCGATGGTTGCGCGGTTGATGCCGAACGAATCGTCACCCATGAGGGCTTCACCAGAGAGCTTGAGAAGTACGCGTTTGTAAGGAGTAGACATGGCGGTCCTTAAGAAGTCTGGTCGGGCACTGTTGGGGTATTCTGGATGAAACAACGGGGACGACACCGCCGCCCCCGGATACTACGGTACTGCGCGAATTACGACTGCTTGGCAGCGGCCACTTGAGCAGCGACTTCAGCAGCGAAGTCGTCTTGCTTCTTCTCGATGCCTTCGCCGACCACGAACATGGTGAACCCCTTGACCGTGGTGTTGTTGGCCTTGAGCATCTGCTCGACGGTTGCCTTGTCGTCCTTCACGTACGTCTGGTTGAACAGCGAGACTTCCTTCAGGAACTTCTGCACGCTGCCTTCCACCATCTTGGCGACGATCTCGGCCGGCTTGCCCGATTCGGCGGCCTTCTCGGCGGCAACCTTGCGTTCCTTCTCGATCAGATCTGCCGCGACCTGATCGCCCGACACGGCGACCGGCTTCATGGCAGCGATGTGCATCGCGACGTTCTTGCCCACTTCTGCGTCAGCACCTTCGTACTCGACGATCACGCCGATACGCGTGCCGTGCAGGTACGATGCCAGCTTGCCCGACGTTTCGTAACGCTGGAAGCGACGAATCGTCATGTTTTCGCCGATCTTGCCGATCAGGTCGGTACGGATGCCATCAACGGTCTTGCCGTCGAGGGGCAGCGCCGACAGAGCAGCGACGTCGGCCGGGTTATTCTCGGCGACCAGCTTGGCGACGTCTTCTGCGAACTTCAGGAAGTCGTCGTTCTTCGAGACGAAGTCGGTTTCGCAGTTGATTTCAACCACGGCACCCTTGCCGCCATCGATGTAAGCCGAGATCACGCCTTCAGCCGTGATACGGCTTGCAGCCTTGCTGGCCTTGCTACCCAGCTTGACACGCAGGATTTCTTCAGCACGGACCATGTCGCCGTCGGCTTCGGTCAGCGCCTTCTTGCATTCCATCATCGGCGCATCGGTCTTGGCGCGCAGTTCGCCCACCATTGCTGCAGTAATTGCCGGCATATCGTTACTCCTGTATATCGAATCAGTCGGGAGAGGGTTTCACAAGAGCGGCCTCACTGCCCGCCCTTGGCGCCCCACTCACCCAACGCGGGGAAATCGGACTAAAAAAAAGGGGCGCCACAAGCAGCCCCTTTTGTTACGCAGCGGTGGCCGCTTACGCCTCTTCGTTCACTTCGACGAACTCGTCGCCTTCGCCGCGAACGGCTTCGACGACTTCCTTGACGGCGTTTGCACGGCCTTCGAGGATTGCGTCAGCAACGCCTTGCACGTACAGCTCGACAGCCTTGCTCGAGTCGTCGTTACCCGGGATCACGTAATCCACACCTTCCGGCGAGTGGTTCGTATCGACCACGGCGATCACCGGAATGCCCAGCTTGTTGGCTTCCGTGATGGCGATCTTGTGGTAGCCGACGTCGACGACGAAGATGGCGTCGGGCATGCCGCCCATTTCCTTCACGCCACCGATCGACTTTTGCAGCTTGGCCATTTCGCGATCGAACAGCAGCGCTTCCTTCTTGCTCATGCGCTCTTGCTCGCCGGCTTCCAGAGCCTGCTCCATGTCCTTGAGCTTCTTGATCGACGACTTCAGCGTCTTGAAGTTCGTCAGCATGCCGCCCAGCCAACGGTTGTTGACGTAAGGCATGCCGGCACGTGCTGCGGCTTCCGCCACGATGTCACGCGCCTGACGCTTCGTGCCCACGAACAGGATCGTGCCGCGGTTTGCTGCCAGTTGACGCACGTACTTCAGCGCGTCCTGGTACATCGGCAACGTCTTTTCGAGGTTGATGATGTGAATCTTGTTGCGATGGCCGAAGATATAGGGGGCCATCTTGGGGTTCCAGAAACGGGTTTGGTGACCAAAGTGGACGCCCGCTTCCAGCATCTGACGCATCGTGACAGACATGTGATTCTCCGTGAGGGTTAGGTCTTAGACCGGCTGCCGTACCCGTTTCGTCAGACTGCCATACAGCTTTGCATGACCCGCCTGCGAAGATCGGGCACCCTGGGTGCGCCGGCCCGCGATTTCAAAATTTCTAAGCCGAGAAGACAGATCGTTGCCCGGCGAATCACCGAATTCGGCGCTTTTAGGCACCAACTTGGGGCTAAACACCCCAAAACTCCGGCGAATCGCACAAAAAACCAAGGGGAAACCCTTGAGCATATTGACAACTCGTCCTCGACTTAGCCCGAGATTATAGCATTGCACCGGGCCATCACTCAAGAGGCTCGTGAACTTGCGATGACAGACCCCAAATGCCCGGTTTGCGCGGCATACCGGGCGGTTCGACATCGCCTCCGACGACGCCATCGGAACCGCGGAAATCCCTCGTCGGAATGCTCCGAAATCCACGCCGGACAAGGGCAAAACCCGGCCAAAACCCTCCATTGGTGCGATAATGCGTCACTGTTTCCGCAATTTGCCCGATTCCGCAATGGCCATCACTCTCAAAAATGCCCACGACATTGAAATGATGCGCGTCGCTTGCCGCCTGGCCAGCGAAGTGCTCGATTTCATTACGCCGCACGTGCGCGCCGGCGTCACCACCGGGGAGCTCGACCGCCTCTGCCACGAATTCATGATTAAGGAACAGGGCACCGTCCCTGCCCCGCTGAACTACCAGCCGCCCGGCTATCCGCCCTACCCCAAAGCCACCTGTATCTCGGTCAATGACGTGATCTGCCATGGCATTCCGGGTGACAAAGTGCTCAAAAACGGTGACGCGCTGAACATCGACATCACTGTCATCAAGGACGGCTACTTCGGCGACACGAGCCGCATGTTCATCGTCGGCGATGGCACGATCCTGGCCAAACGTCTGGCACAAGTCACCTATGAGTGCATGTGGCTTGGCATCAACCAGGTGCGTCCGGGCGCGCATCTTGGCGACATCGGTCAGGCGATCCAGACACACGCCGATGCGCAGGGCTACAGCGTCGTGCGCGAATATTGCGGGCACGGGATCGGTCAGGTGTTCCACGAAGATCCGCAAATCCTGCACTACGGACGCCAGGGCACTGGCCTGGAATTGCAGGTCGGCATGATCTTCACCATTGAACCGATGATCAACGCTGGCAAGCGCGAAATTCGGACGATGCCGGATCAATGGACCGTCAAAACGCGAGATCGTAGCCTGTCAGCCCAGTGGGAACACACCGTGCTTGTGACGGAGACGGGCCACGAGGTGCTGACGCATTCGGCCCAGACGCCCGCACCGCCGCCGGGCTCGTCGTACGTCACGTCGTTCGCAGCAGCAGCCTAACAACATAAGAACCGTCAGACTCCAACGAAGCAGTAACGTCCGGCCGTCGGCAACTCTGGCGGCCGCCCGGCCCGGCCTCGCAGCACTTCGCAACGCGTTGCCGGGCCTGACTCGTTTATCCACTCCCTGGAAGCCGCCATGCACGCACGTGCACACGCCCCTTCTCCGCTACGTCAGGCCCTCAAGGACCGCAAGGCCGAACTCGTCGAACGATTTGTCGCAAACGGCAAGATCGACGGGCTTCTGCATGGTTTATGCCACGCCGTCGATCAGGCCATGCGCGATGCGTGGGCCGAGTACCGGATGCCGGACGACTTCGCGCTCGTGGCGGTCGGCGGTTACGGACGCGGCGAGCTGTATCCGTATTCGGACGTGGACATTCTGTTGCTGCATTCGGGCACCGATGGCGAGGCGCTGACGTCGCACGTCGAGCCGTTCATCGGATTTCTCTGGGATATCGGGGTCGAGATCGGTTCATCGGTGCGCACCGTCGACGAGTGCATCTCGGAAGCACAGGCCGACATCACGGTGCAAACGAGCCTGCTGGAGGCGCGTCTGCTCACCGGCAATCAAGCGCTGTTTGACGAATTCCAAGCACGTTTCGCCGACGACCTCGATCCGCTCGCGTTCTTTCGCAGCAAGCAACTCGAGATCCGTCAGCGCCACGCGAAGTATCAGGACACGCCGTACAGCCTGGAGCCGAACTGCAAGGAAAGCCCGGGCGGCTTGCGCGACCTGCAAGTGATTCTGTGGATGACGAAGGCAGCTGGGCTCGGCAATAGCTGGGCTGAGCTGTCCACGCGCGATCTGCTGACGGATCGCGAACTCAAGGAGCTGCGCCGAAACGAGCAATTCCTGAAGGGTTTGCGAGCGCGACTCCATTTGCTGGCACGCCGTCGGCAGGACGTGCTGGTATTCGACCTTCAGACGGCCCTTGCGCAAAGTCTCGGCTTCGACGCCACAACGACGAAGCGCGCCAGTGAGCAACTCATGCGGCGCTATTACTGGGCTGCAAAGGCGGTCTCGCAGCTCAATACAGTGCTGCTGCTGAACGTTGAAGCCCGGCTGTTCCCGCAGACTAGCGGCGTCACTCGCGTGATCAACGAGCGCTTCGTCGAGAAGCAAGGGATGATCGAGATCGTCGACGACGAACTGTACACACGCCATCCGAATGCGATTCTCGAAACGTTCCTGCTTTACGAGCAGGTCGTCGGGGTAAAAGGATTGTCCGCCCGAACCCTGCGGGCGCTCTACAACGCGCGCGAACTCATGAACGGACAGTGGCGTGCGGACCCTGAGAACCGTCGTACTTTCCTCGATATTTTGCAGCAACCGCAGGGCATCACGCATGCATTGCGGCTGATGAACCAGACCAGTGTGCTGGGCCGGTACCTGATCAACTTCCGTCGCGTGGTCGGGCAGATGCAGCACGACCTGTATCACGTGTACACCGTCGATCAGCACATTCTGATGGTCGTGCGTAATATTCGCCGTTTCGCGGTCGCGGAGCACACGCACGAGTATCCGTTCTGCAGTCAGTTGATCGCGAACTTCGACCGTCCGTGGGTGCTGACGATCGCCGCCCTCTTCCACGATATTGCGAAAGGCCGCGGCGGTGACCACTCGACGCTCGGCATGGTCGACGCGCGCACCTTCTGCACACGTCACGGCATCTCGAAGGAAGACACCGATCTGATCGTCTGGCTGGTCGGCGAACATCTGACGATGAGCACCGTGGCGCAGAAGCAGGACACCACCGATCCCGAAGTCATCCGACGTTTTGCGGAAAAAGTGGAAAACGAGCGTCGCCTGACCGCGCTTTACCTACTCACCGTGGCAGACATTCGCGGCACCAGCCCGAAAGTCTGGAACGCATGGAAAGGCAAGCTGCTCGAAGACCTTTATCGTCTGACGTTGCAGGTGCTGGGCGGCGCCAATCCGGACCCGCACGCACAGCTGAAGACGCGCAAGGAAGAAGCGCTCGGATTGCTGCGCCTGTACACGGTGCCGGAGCGCGCACAGGAAGCGCTCTGGAACACGTTGGACGTCGCGTATTTTCTGCGCAACGATCCGGCGGACGTGGCGTGGCAAACGCGCCATCTGTGGCGACATGTCGACAGTGCATCGCCCATCGTCAAGGCGCGTCCGTCGCCCATCGGCGAAGGGTTGCAGGTGTTGGTCTATGTGCGCGATCAGGTCGATCTGTTCGCGCGTATTTGTGGCTACTTCGAGCGCAAGGGACTGTCGATTCTTGACGCAAAAGTGCACACCACCAGCCAGGGCTTCGCGCTCGACAGCTTCCTGCTGACCGACCCGGGCCTCGACACCAGTTATCGCGACATCATCAATCTGGTGGAAAGCGAGCTGGTGTCGTTGCTCACACGGGAAGAGCCTCTGGCAGAACCGAGCAAGGGGCGTCTGCCGCGCCGCTCGCGCAGCTTTCCGGTCACGCCTCGTGTCGATCTTTGGCCCGACGAACGTGGCCAGTACTACTTGCTATCGGTGTCGGCCAACGACCGCACCGGTTTGCTTTATGCGGTCGCTCGCGTGCTTGCGCGTCACGGCGTCAGCGTGCGAACCGCCCGCATCAATACCCTCGGCGAACGTGTCGAAGACACGTTCCTCCTCGACGGCAGCCGTTTGCAGGATAGTCGCCTGCAAATTGCCGTCGAGACCGAATTACTCGAAGCATTGGAACCATGAGCGATACCCCGCGCGCCAAACTGAGCGCCAAACACCCCCGCACCCTCGACAAGACGCGCTCCCCGGTGCGCTCGGCTGGCGCATTGCGCCGTCCGACCAAGTCAGTGCCCGCGTCGATGCTCGACGCCAGCGGCGCGAAGAAGCCTGCCGGGAAACCGGCTCGTCCGCGTCCGGTGGACGATAACGCGACGCCCGGTGGCGCTCGTCGCCCGGCCGGCAGCGGCACGGCGCCGCGCAAGCCCGCAGGTGGCGGCGCGCCCTACGAAAAGCGTCCGATGGGTGAACGCCCGCCGGCACGCGGTCAGCGCGAGCGCGTCGCCGGTGCACGCCCTGCCCGTTTCGACGACGAATCCCGCGCACGTCGTGACTTCGATGATCGCGCACCCCGTCGCTTCGATGAGGACCGTCCGCGTCGCAACTCCGAAGGTGGCGCACGTGGCGACTTCGCCCGTCCGGTGAAGCGCGACTTCGACAATCGTGCACCGCGTCGCTTTGACGAAGACCGCCCGCGTCGCAACACCGAAGGTGGTGCACGTGGCGGCTTCAATGATCGCGCGCCTCGCCGCCTTGACGAGGACCGTCCGCGTCGCAATACCGAAAGTGGTGCACGTGGTGACTTCGCACGTCCGAAGCGTGACTTCGATGATCGCGCCCCGCGTCGCTTTGACGAAGACCGCCCGCGTCGCAACACCGAAGGTGGCGCACGTGGTGACTTCGCACGTCCGAAGCGTGACTTCGATGACCGCGCCCCGCGTCGCTTTGACGAAGACCGCCCGCGTCGCAACACCGAAGGTGGTGCACGTGGCGATTTCGCTCGTCCGGTGAAGCGTGACTTCGATAATCGTGCGCCGCGTCGCGTTGACGAAGACCGCCCGCGTCGCAATACCGAAGGTGGCGCACGTGGCGATTTCGCCCGTCCGGTGAAGCGCGACTTCGACAATCGTGCACCGCGTCGCGTTGACGAAGACCGCCCGCGTCGCAACACCGAAGGTGGCGCACGTGGCGACTTCGCCCGTCCTGCCAAGCGTGACTTCGATGATCGTGCACCGCGTCGCTTCGATGAGGACCGTCCGCGTCGCACTAACGAAGGGGCACCGCGTGGCCGCTTCTCACGCGACGATCGCGACAATCAGGCGAACCGCGCCGCACGCCCCTCGCGTGCACCGCGAGTTGAGCGCGACGACGATGACGACGATATCAAGATCCACCACGATGCCGCTGGCTCGCTGCGTTTGTCCAAGCGGATGTCGGAACTCGGTCTGTGCTCGCGTCGCGAAGCGGACGAATGGATCGCCAAGGGCTGGGTCCGTGTCGACGGCAAGGTAGTGAAGGAGCTGGGCACGAAGATTCTGCCCACGCAGGAAATCACCGTCGTGCAGGCCGCACAGAAGGAGCAGGCCAATCGTGTCACGATCCTGCTGCACAAGCCGGTGGGTTACGTGTCGGGTCAGGCGGAAGACGGCTACGATCCCGCTGTCGTGCTGGTGACCAGCGAGCATCACTGGGCAGAAGACGACGCGGGTGTGCGCTTCTCGCCGTCGCATTTGCGCAGCCTGGCACCTGCCGGACGCCTCGACATCGACTCGACGGGTCTGCTCGTCCTCACACAGGATGGCCGCATTGCCAAGCAGTTGATCGGCGAGGATTCGGACATCGAGAAAGAGTATCTCGTGCGTGTCTCGTATAACGAGCACTCGCAAAACGTGCAGGCGCATTTCCCGGCCGATCGCCTGGCGCTGCTGCGTCATGGACTTGAGCTTGACGACCAACCGCTCAAGCCCGCACAGGTCGACTGGCAGAACCCGGAGCAACTTCGCTTCGTGCTCAAGGAAGGCAAGAAGCGTCAGATTCGCCGCATGTGCGAACTGGTCGGTTTGCACGTCACGGGCCTCAAGCGAGTCCGCATGGGACAAATCACCCTGGGTAACCTGCCCGTGGGCGAATGGCGTTACCTGCGCGCTGGCGAAGGGTTCTGATTCGGCGACGCTTCACCCATCGCACCCATGAAAAAGCCCGCCATCTCGGCGGGCTTTTTTTGTGTCGTCACCGGCAAGCGCCGGGTGGAGCGTCAATCGTAGATTGGCGACACACCAATTCCGGCGTCGCAATCAATCGTCACTATTCGGATCGAGCCCCGGGAAGAGGATTTCGGTAAAACCGAACTTGCTGAAGTCGGTAATCCGCATCGGATAGAGCTTGCCGATCAGATGGTCGCACTCGTGCTGAACGACACGCGCATGAAATCCTTCCGCCACGCGATCGATGGCGTGACCATGCTGGTCGAATCCTTCATAGCGCAACATCGAATAGCGGTTGACCATACCGCGCAGCCCCGGCACCGACAGGCAGCCTTCCCAGCCCTCTTCCATGTCCTGCGTCAACGGCGTAATGACCGGGTTGATCAGCACGGTTTCAGGCACTTCCGGGGCGTCCGGATAGCGTTCGTTATGCTCGAAGCCGAAGATCACCACCTGCAGATCTACGCCGATCTGCGGTGCGGCGAGCCCTGCGCCGTTCGCATGCTTCATGGTCTCGAACATGTCGGCAATAAGCTCGTCCAACTCGGGCGTGCCGAACTGTTCGACGGGTTTGGCGATACGCAGCAAGCGCGGATCGCCCATCTTCAGAATGTCGCGGATCATCGGTTCGGTCCTCACATCAAAGCGCAGCCAACATCGCGCGCATAGCGTCCTCGTCGAGCACGGGCACACCCAGTGCCTCGGCCTTTGCCAACTTGCTGCCCGCCTCTGCGCCCGCGACCACGTAGTCCGTTTTCGCAGACACCGAGCCAGCAACCTTTGCTCCTTGCGCTTCGAGCATCGCCTTCGCTTCGTCACGCGAGAGCGTCGGCAATGTTCCGGTCAACACAAAAGTCTTGCCTGCCAGCGGTAACGGTGCAACGGCCGCCGGTTCCGACTCCGGCCAGGTGACCCCGGCCGCCCGCAGTTGCTCGATCACTTCGACATTATGATCTTCGCAGAAGAAATTGTTGATCGACTCGGCCACAATCGGTCCGACGTCCGGAACGGCCAGCAGTTCCGTCAGATCGGAATCGCGTTTGCAGACGGCGATCAGGTTGTCGAGCTTGCCGAAGTGCCGCGCGAGATCCTTCGCCGTCGCTTCGCCGACGTGGCGAATGCCCAGTGCAAAGATAAAGCGCGCCAGCGTGGTATGACGCGCCGTCTCCAGCGCCGCGACGAGATTGGAGGCCGATTTGTCGGCCATCCGGTCGAGCGCGGCGAGCTTTGCCACACCCAGTTTGAACAGGTCGGCCGGGGTCCGAATGATCTGCTGATCGACCAGTTGTTCCACCAGCTTGTCGCCGAGCCCCTCGATATCGAGGGCGCGACGCTGCGCGAAGTGCAGCAGCGCCTGCTTGCGCTGTGCCGCGCAAATCAGCCCACCGGTGCATCGTGCGATCGCTTCGTCCGGGAGCTTCTCGATGGCGGAACCGCACACCGGGCACTCAGTGGGCATCACGAACGCGCGCGCGTCTTCCGGACGACGATCCAGCACCGATCCGACGACTTCGGGAATCACATCGCCCGCGCGACGCACAATCACCGTGTCGCCGATCATCACATCCTTGCGACGAATTTCGTCCTCGTTGTGCAGCGTGGCATTCGTCACCGTCGCGCCGCCGACGAACACCGGCGCGAGTCGCGCCACCGGCGTGATCGCCCCCGTACGCCCCACTTGCACTTCGATGTCGAGCAATGTCGTCAGCGCTTCCTGCGCCGGAAATTTGTGCGCCAATGCAAAGCGCGGGGCGCGCGAGACGAAGCCGAGACGATCCTGCTCGTCGCGACGGTTGACCTTGTAGACCACGCCGTCGATGTCGTAAGGCAACGAGGCGCGCGCCTCACCGACTTCCCGGTAGAACTTCAGCAGCCCTTGAGCGCCCTGCACGACTTCCCGCTTGTCGTTGACCGGGATGCCCAGCGTCACATACCAGTCGAGCAAGGCCGAGTGCGTCTCGGGCATCGGCACGCCAACCAGTTCTCCCACGCCATAGGCGAAGAACGACAACGGGCGCTTGGCCGTAATCTTCGAATCGAGCTGACGCAGACTTCCGGCAGCCGCATTGCGCGGGTTGACGAAAACCTTCTCGCCAGCCGCCCCCTGCGCCTCATTAAGTTTGTCGAAGTCGGCACGGAACATCAGCACTTCGCCCCGCACTTCGAGTACTTCAGGCGGATTCTCGCTCTCGAGTTTGAGGGGGATTTTCTTGATGGTGCGGATGTTGGCGGTGACATCCTCGCCCGTCGTGCCGTCGCCGCGTGTCGCGGCTTGCACGAGCACGCCCTGCTCGTAGCGCAACGCGATGGCCAGACCGTCGAACTTCAGCTCGGCGGCATACTCGACCGGCGCGCCAAACAGGTCGCCAGATGACGCATGCCCCGCCCCGACAGCACCCGCTGCATCGGGACGCAGACCGTCACTCACGCGTCGGTCGAACGCCTCCACGTCCTCATCGGCGAACCCGTTATTGAGCGAAAGCATCGGCACACGGTGCACCACCGGTGCGAATCCGTCGACCGGCTTACCTCCGACGCGCTGGGTGGGGGAATCGGCCCGTTGCAACTCGGGATGCGCGCTTTCCAGCGAGACGAGTTCGCCGAAGAGGCGGTCGTACTCGGCATCGGGAATAAGCGGCGCGTCGTCTTCGTAATACGCGCGGTTGTGGCGGGCTAGCTCGTTGCGCAACTCGGCGGCACGTTGTGCGGCGGCCGTAGCATCGACTGGCGTAGGGGCGTTCGCGCCCTGACCCGGAACGGAAGTTTGGGACATGCGTGCAAGACTCGGTATACGAGAAGTCAGAACATTATGCCTTCGACGTACGCCAATGCGCGTCGTCGATAGGTGCAATCAATCGGAACAAAAACGCCGCTCACCCGACGGTGAACGGCGTGCATCGAATGCGACGGCAGGCTGCGTAAAGCTGACCCTGCCCGAACGCAGCAAATCGCCCCGAACTTACTGGCTGAACAGACGGCGCGTAACAGGCGAACCCGCCGGCAGACCGCGCGCTTCAAGGCGTTCGTACAACTTGAGCAACTGCTTGTCGACGTTTTGCAGCGCAGCATCCGAGAGCGGACGGCGCTGATCGTCCACCACGCGGCCACCGATGCGCTGTCCGATCGAGCGGGCGTAATCGCACATCAGACGGAACGGCAGGAGGTCTTCGTCGGCCACCGGTACGTCGAGCAACATGGTGATCAGGTCGCCGCCCTTGTACGTCAGGTCGTCGCGCAGGAAGTTGGTGTCGCCGAATTGCAGCATGAACACCGGGTTCTGACGCGAATCGAGTTTGACGAAACGCATGCCATCACGCGAGAGCAGCAATCCGTCCTGCGTAGCGACAGCCTGCACATAGTTGGCCGACCACGGCGCACCGTCCGACAGCACGTTGACCGACAACTGAGCGTCGCATTGCGCGGCAAAGCTGTCGAGTTCACGGCCACGGGCGACCGTTTCCATCATATCGGGCAATTCAGGCAAGGCATCGACGGCATCCGCCAGCGTCTGCACGAGATTCGAGAACTCGGAGAACTCGACTTCGTTGAGAGCGCCCGCGCGATTGGCCAGTTGCACGGCCATGCGCAGTTGGTGATATCGGCCGCCCGTGCGAATCGGCTCCCATGCGGAAGCCTCATCGACACGGCCTTCCACGTTCACGGGCTTGCTGCCCGCGCGACGCATGCGCACCGTCAGCGGCATCAGTCGTTCGGCAGCCACCATGTTCGCCAGCGGCAACTCGACGATGCAGTCGATGCGTTCGTCGATGATCGGCGGCGGACCGCTCGGTACCGCCGGACGCGCGGCTGCAACCGGTGCTTCAGGCGCGGCCGGTGCAGGCACCGCCACGTCGGTGGATGTCGGGGCCGCATCGGCTTGCAATGCTTGCGCTTCGGCATCGGGCGCCGCTGCGGCGTTAGCGGCAGCGCCCGCCGTGGCAGCGTCTACCGTGTCGTCGGCAGCCAGTTCGGCGTCGACGCGTGCGACTGCACTAGCCGCCGCCGCGTCCTGCGCATCGCGGCGTTGCGCCTCATCGGTGTCATGCGACTGGACCGGCGCCGGGTCGGCAACCACGTCCGACTCGCCACCTTCCGCAGCCCGCGCCGCTGCTTCCTGTGCGGCACGCTTGCGCGCTGCCGGCGGGGCGTCCCAGGCATCTTCGTTAATGGCAAAGGCATCTTGCACCGACGTGCCGGCCGTGGCCGGTCCTAGCGTCGGCTCGCGACGCTCACCCGACTGTGCGGGCACGCGCGGCGGCGACAGCGTCGGTTCGATGAACGGGCGGTCGTCGTCGGCATCGGGCGTGCCGGCGGTCGCGTCGATACCCGCACCGTCGACCGGCATGCGACGCGGTATGCGCGCGCGTGCCTTGCTGCCTTGCCAGGCGTTATAGGCCACCACTCCCAGCAGTACCACTACCCCTGCGGCAATCAAGCTCAGCTGCAGTTCATTCATGCGCGGCGTTCCTCTCTCTTCTCCATCGTAGGCGCGGGGTCAGGCGATCTCGGCCAGATTGATCGCAGACTCCATGTCCACCGCCACGATCCGCGACACCCCTTGTTCCTGCATGGTGACGCCGATGAGCTGATTGGCCATTTCCATCGCGATTTTGTTATGCGAAATAAATACGAATTGGGTACGGTCCGACATGCGCGCCACCATCTTGGCGTAGCGCTCGGTGTTGGCGTCGTCGAGCGGCGCGTCCACCTCGTCAAGCAAACAGAACGGCGCAGGATTGAGCTGGAACATCCCGAACACCAGCGCAATGGCCGTGAGCGCCTTCTCTCCCCCTGACAGCAGATGGATCGTGGAGTTCTTCTTGCCCGGCGGTTGCGCCATGACCTGCACGCCGGCGTCGAGAATTTCGTCACCGGTCATGATGAGTTTCGCCTGGCCGCCGCCGAACAGCATCGGGAACAGTTCGCCGAAATGCTTGTTCACTTCGTCGAACGTGCCTTGCAGCAGCACGCGCGTCTCTTCGTCGATCTTGCGGATGGCACCTTCGAGGGTCTCGATGGCGTCGTTCAGGTCCGCCGATTGCGCATCGAGGAAGACCTTGCGCTCGCGGGCCGTCTCCAATTCTTCGAGCGCGGCCATGTTGACCGGTCCGAGCGCGTTGATCGCGTTGTTGATACGCGTGACTTCGCCTTGCAGATACGACGGCTTCATGTCCGCCGTGAGCTTCGCGGAGAGCGCCTCTTCGTCCACTTCGGCCGTCGTCAGTTGCTCGACGAACTGCTCGCGATTCAGGCGCGCCGCCTGCTCCTTCAACTGCAATTCCGTAATGCGATCGCGCAGGGGCTGCAAACCGCGCTCTGCGGCCAGCCGCTCTTCGTCGCTTTGACGCAGCTTTTGCGTCAGTGCGTCGAGTTCGATGCGGGCGGCGCCCAGAATCTCTTCCTTCTCGGCACGCAGTTCGAGTGCGTCCTGCAAACCGTTTTCGGCCGTCTGCTCGGTGATCAGCGCGAGTTCTGCCTGCGCCTGCTCAATCGAGACAACGAGGCGCTCAGCCTGTTCGAGCGCCGTCTGAATGCTGCGGCGATGCTCGTCGATCTTGCTGGAGATGCCCTTCTGGCCATACGACGCTTCCTGCGCCAGACGTTCCAGTTCACGGGCGCGATTACGCGCATCGGACAACTGACTGTCGAGCGATTCGAATTCGAGCTGACCGTCTTCGAACGTGGCCTGCAACTCGGCCAGACGCGCGTCGCTTTGCTCGAAGTTCGCCTCCGATTCAGCGCGCATCGCCAGTTGCTCTTCGATCTGTGCGGCGATTTCACGCAGTTCTTCATCGATCTGCGTACTGCGGGCGTTGTAGCGCTCGTAAGCCTGCGTGAGCTTGAGCACGTCCATCTGCAAGGCGTGCACGCGTTGCGTGGCGCGCTCGGCGCGTCCGCGCACTTCGCTCAGCGACTGCGCTGCCTGGCTGTAAGCCGCCTCGGCACGCACGGCAGCCGACTTGGCTTCGTCGGAAAGCAATGCCTGCGCACGCAGTTGCTTGCCCAGGTTCTCGATTTCTTGCTGACGGGCGAGCAAACCGGCCTGCTCGGAGTCAGCCGCATAAAGCTGGACGCCGACGCGCGTGACCTGATGGCCTGCCTTGACGACAATCGACGCCCCCTCCGGCAACTGCGCGCGGGCCACCATCGCCTGCGCGAGATCGTCGGCAACGAAGACGTGGCCGAGCCATTCTTGGAGCACGGCGCGCAGGCCCGGATCGTCAATGCGCAGCAACGACAACAGCGGACGCAGCGACGCCGGGGCTTCCACCGGACGCGCGGCCGGCGGCGGCGAATAGAACGCCAGCTTGGCCGGCGGCGCATCGCTCGCAAAGGCCTTCACCCAATCGAGATTGCTGATTTCGAGCGCAGCGAGACGTTCGCGCAGCACCGATTCGAGCGCCGGCTCCCAGCCCGGCTCGATATGCAGCTTCTTCCACAGACGCGGCAATTGCGCCAGCTCGTGCTTGTCGAGCCACGGCTGCACCTTGCCTTCCGTCTGAACACTTTCCTGGAGTTGCTTGAGGGCCGTCAGACGTGCCTCAAGCTGGGCGATCGTCGCCGCTTCCGACTGCACGCGCGCCTGCGCTTCGGCACGCTCGGCTTCGAGTCGCGGCAGACGTTCTTCGGCGTCCGCCAGTTCGGCCTGCGCATCTTCGAGCATCGCCTGATGTTCGGCGAGGTCGCCGCGCTGCAGCTCAAGCTCGGCTTCGTCGGGCTTATCGAGCCCGCGCGCCTCACCCTGCAAACGCTCCTGACGCTGCTGCAACTGCTGCAGCGCCTGATCGGCATTGCGCTGATGCGCCGCTTCCAGTTTCAGATTCTGCTCGACCTGCGCGATCTCGCTGCGTTGCTCGTTGAGCAGGTTCTGCGCATCGCGCCAGCCGGATTCGAGCGCGGGCAGCGCCTCGTTCTGATCGGCGGCCTGGTCCTGTGCAGTCGCCGCGCGTTCCTCGGCGATGATGAGTTCTTCTTCGGCGAGCGCGAGTTCTTCTTCCGACTGCGCCGAACGGGCCTGCCACTGCTCGCGCTGCGAGGTCAGCGCCGCCAACTGCGCCTGCACGCGGTTGCGCGACTCGACCACGTAACGAATTTCGGCTTCCAGACGGCTGACTTCCGAGTTCGCCTCGTACATGGCGCTTTGCGCGGCCTGTACGGCGTCGGTGGCCGTGTAGTGCGCGGCGCGCAGCGTCTCGAGATCGGACTCGGAGCCGCGCAAACGCGACGTCTGCGCTTCCAGATCGACCTGCGCCGACTCGATGGCACGCTGCTGGCGTTCTTGCTCGTTCTGCGCTTCGTTCTTACGAAGCAGCCAGAGCAACTGCTGCTTTTCTTCGCCGTCGCGTTGCAAATCCTTGAATCGATTGGCGACGACCGCCTGCGATTCAAGCTTTTCGAGGTTGGTGCCGAGTTCGCGAAGAATGTCTTCCACGCGCGTCAGGTTTTCGCGCGTGTCCTGCAAACGGTTCTCGGTCTCGCGACGGCGTTCCTTGTACTTGGAGACGCCCGCGGCCTCTTCGAGAAACACGCGCAGCTCTTCCGGCTTCGCCTCGATGATTCGCGAAATCATCCCCTGGCCAATGATGGCGTAGGCGCGCGGCCCAAGGCCCGTGCCGAGGAAGATGTCCTGAATATCGCGGCGGCGTGCCGGCAGGTTATTGATGTAGTAACTGGAGGTGCCGTCGCGCGTGAGCACGCGCTTGACGGCGATTTCGGCGTACTGGCTCCACTGCCCGGCAGCGCGCCCGGCGCTGTTGTCGAACACCAGTTCGACGCTTGCGCGGCTCGCTTGCTTGCGGGCGGTCGATCCGTTGAAAATCACGTCCTGCATCGATTCGCCGCGCAGCTCGGAAGCGCGCGACTCGCCGAGCACCCAGCGCACGGCATCGATGATGTTGGATTTGCCGCACCCGTTCGGGCCGACGATCCCGACCAGCTGGCCGGGCACCGCGAAGTTCGTCGGGTCGACGAAAGATTTGAAGCCAGCGAGTTTGATGGAAGTCAGACGCACGGCAGGTTCGCTTTATCGGTCATTGAATGATAGGAAAGACGCAGACGCGCTAGCTGGTCCTGTCGGGCCTGCGCACGCTGGCGTGCACGGGCCACTTTTCTTGCTGCTGTCTTGCCGCATTTTTGCCGCTTTAGGCGTGCTTACGACGTTACAACGACGGTACGCATCATACCATCGCATCCCCCGCCGTCGCGGATTTACAACGTCGTGAATCGGGCAATATTCCGGACAGCACGCCCGCCGCCACAATGCACAGTCCACCGGCGATTTCCCGCACCCCCAGGCCTTCGCTGGCCAGCCACCAGGACGATATCGCCGCCACCACGATTTCGAAGAGCATGATGAGCGCCGCCTGATTGGCCGGCACCCGCGCCAGACCGAATTGCACGATGACGTTGGTCACGGCGATGGTGCAACCGAGCGCCAGCGCGACCGCAGCCGTCGCCGCACCGGACGTGAGCGCCGAGACCGCCGCCTGCCCTGCCTGTACCCCGCCGTCGAACGGCAAGACCAGCAAACCGCCCACGACGCAGCCCAAATAGAGCGTCCAGCTGCGCATTTCGGCAGGAACGTCGGGCAACGCCTGACTGACACGCCGCAACAGCACGTTATTGAGTGCAAATGCCGCCCCGGCGATAGCACCGGCCCATTCGCCCGGATTGTTCGGAACAGGCCAACCCAGCTCGGGCGACCAGAGCATCAGGCCCGCTCCGCCCAGCGCCAGCGCAATCAGTCCCACACCGCGCAGGCCGACCCGCTCGCCGAGCAACCAGTGGGCAAACAACGCCGTCCAGACCGGGGTGAGATAAAAGAGCAACAACACGCGCATGACGTGGCCGTGCGTGGTGCCCCACACGAAGGCGACGTTGGTCGTGCCTCCGGCGAATGCCACCCCGACAAGCAGCCACGACCAGCGCAGCGTGCCGAGCGAGCGTCGGTAGACGAGCGAGAGCAGCAGGATGGCCACGGTGGCCGTGCAGATCTGGGCGGGCACCGCTGCAACGCCCCACTGAGCCAGAACGCGGTACGGGAACCAGGCCAGCCCCCAGACGGACGATCCGATAAGAATGGCCAGGGCGGGCGCTGCCCGGGTGCCGAAGGAAGTGCTGGAGGCGCCGGATGCGGATTCCGGGCCGCCCGCGCCGTTACCGGCTACGGTCATACTCTTAACTCCTGAAAAACCTGAGATACTCCGCAGACTTGCCCCATTGGCGCCTCGGAATATGCTGAATTACGCGCTGGCCGCGCTTTGTGGGCGCCGTGACGGTATAATTTTCGCTTTGCCGATCTTGCCATTCTTGAACGCGTCCGGGAACCCCTTGGCGTGATGAAGCGGATAAGCGCCAGCCTATGCCCGGCCTGCGATCCGTCGAATCTGAGGTAGGAAAGGCAGGGTGGCGCGCAGCGCCCCGGTGCGTCCGCCGGTGCGCCACCTGTCTCGCCCAGCCGCCCTGTGCGTTCCCGGGTGGCCCGAATCCGCTCGACAACGCCTCGACTGGCGTTGCGAACCCTAGCCCTGAGTCTGTTTGAATCCAAGTGAACCCATTACTCGACAAGCTCCAGCCCTATCCCTTTGAACGCCTGAAGACACTGGTGGCGGATGTCACGCCCGCCAATACTTACAAGGCCATCAGCTTCGGCATCGGTGAGCCCAAGCATCCGACGCCGCAGTTCATCAAGGAAGCCCTGATCGAAGGGCTGGGCGGTCTCTCGAACTATCCGGCCACGGCCGGTGGCGAGCCGCTGCGGGCGGCCATCGCCCAGTGGCTGGAACGCCGTTACGCGCTGCCTAACGTGAACCCGGCCACCGAAGTGCTGCCGGTCACGGGCTCGCGCGAAGCGCTCTTCTCGTTCGCCCAGGCTGTTGTCGATGGCAGCAAGCCCGGCGCGCGCGTGCTGTGCCCGAATCCGTTCTATCAGATCTACGAAGGCGCGACGTTGCTCGCGGGCGCCACGCCCTATTACGCTGACAGCGATCCGGAACGCAACTTCGCCCCCAACTACGATGCCGTG
The DNA here is from genome assembly GCF_902459615.1 of Pandoraea commovens. Lineage (GTDB taxonomy): Bacteria > Pseudomonadota > Gammaproteobacteria > Burkholderiales > Burkholderiaceae > Pandoraea > Pandoraea commovens. The sequence goes on along the minus strand of NZ_CABPSA010000010.1, from coordinate 138,375 downwards.
CCGGCCGACGTCTGGCGCGACGTTCAGCTCGTCTACCTTTGCTCGCCGGGCAACCCGACCGGGGCCGTGTTGAGTCTGGCCGACTGGAAGCGTTTGTTCGAGTTGTCGGACGAATACGGCTTCGTGATCGCGTCCGACGAGTGCTACTCCGAGATTTACTTCGACGAAGAACGCGCGCCGCTGGGCGGTCTGGCTGCCGCCCATCAGTTGGGCCGTGGCTTCGAGCGTCTGGTGGTCTTCTCTAGCCTCTCGAAGCGCTCGAACGTACCGGGCATGCGCTCGGGCTTCGTGGCGGGCGACGCCGCCATCCTTAAGAAATTCCTGCTGTACCGCACCTACCACGGCTGCGCCATGAGCCCGGCCGTGCAGGCCGCGAGCATCGCCGCATGGAACGACGAGGCCCACGTGCGCCTGAACCGCAGCAAGTACCTGAAGAAATTCCAGACGGTCACGCCGATGCTCGCCGAAGTGCTCGACGTACGCCTGCCCGACGCCGGTTTCTATCTGTGGGCCAAGGTCGACACGAAAACCGGCCTGTCGGACACGGAATTCACGCGCCAGTTGCTGGCGCAATACAATGTGGCCGTCCTGCCCGGATCCTATCTGGGACGCGCGGCGCACGGCGCCAATCCGGCGGAGAACTATGTCCGTATCGCCCTCGTGGCCGATGTGGACGAATGCACCGAAGGCGCCCAGCGCATCGTGCAGTTCTGCCAATCCCTTTAATTCCAACTGCAACTGATTCTCGCCATGTCGCAACAACTGCAAACCATCATCGACCAAGCCTGGGAAAACCGTGCCGAGATTTCGGCCAAGGCCGCGCCCGCCGACGTGCGTGAAGCCGTCTCCCACGTCATCGCCGAACTGGACAAGGGCGCGCTGCGCGTCGCCCAGAAGCAAGACGGTCAATGGATCGTCAACCAGTGGATCAAGAAGGCCGTGCTGCTGTCGTTCCGCCTGGAGGACAACGCCGTAATGCCCGCCGGCGGCTTCAGCCAGTTCTACGACAAGGTGCCGAGCAAGTTCGCCGACTACACCGCAGAAGATTTCGCACGTGGCGGCTTCCGCGTCGTGCCGCCGGCCGTCGCTCGCCGTGGTTCGTTCATCGGCAAGAACGTCGTGCTGATGCCGTCGTACACCAACATCGGCGCATACGTCGACGAAGGCACGATGGTCGACACGTGGGCCACCGTCGGCTCGTGCGCCCAGATCGGCAAGAACGTCCACCTGTCGGGCGGTGTCGGCATCGGCGGCGTGCTCGAGCCGCTGCAAGCCAACCCGGTCATCATCGAAGACAACTGCTTCATCGGTGCCCGCTCGGAAGTCGTGGAAGGCGTGATCGTCGAAGAGAACTCGGTGATCTCGATGGGCGTGTATCTGGGTCAGTCGACCAAGATCTACGACCGCGAAACGGGTGAAGTCCATTACGGCCGCGTGCCGGCCGGTTCGGTCGTCGTGCCGGGCAACCTGCCCTCGAAGGACGGCAAGTACAGCCTGTATTGCGCCGTGATCGTGAAGAAGGTCGACGCACAAACGCGCGCCAAGACGGCCATCAACGACCTGCTGCGCGGCGAGTAATTCCGCGCAAGCGCCAAGGAGCCAAAGAGCCAGCGTCGCAGCAGGTGCTGCGACGCTGGCTTTGACCTTCGCGCGATGATGTTCGCATCGACGTTGTTGTGCCTATTGTTTTGCAATCGCCATCTCAGGAGTACCGGCAATGACCGCTGTGCTGTACGGCATTCCCAACTGCGATACCGTGAAGAAGGCGCGCACGTGGCTCGACGAGCACGACGTGGCGTATGACTTCCACGACTTCAAGAAGGCGGGCGTGAACGACGCACTGCTGGGCACGTGGCTCGCACAAGTGCCGCTGTCCACGCTACTCAACCGCAAGGGCACGACGTGGCGCAAGCTCACGCCGGAGCAACAGGCGGCCGCCACCGACGAGTCCGTCGCCCGCACCCTGATGATCGAAAATCCCTCGCTCATCAAGCGCCCCGTGCTGGTGGCCGACGGCAAGGTTTCCGTGGGCTTCACGCCCGACAGTTACGCCTCACGATTCTGATTTCATGACTTCCTCCCAAGGCGCCACGCTGGCGCTTACCGAGCAACTGATCGCCCGTCATTCGGTGACGCCCGAAGACCGCGACTGCCAGGCTATTCTGGCGCGCCGCCTCTCGGCTATCGGCTTTGCCTGCGAAACCATCGCCTCGAACGGCGTGACCAACCTGTGGGCGGTCAAACGCGGCACGCGCGGCACCGACGGCAAGCTGCTCGTCTTTGCGGGCCACACCGACGTTGTGCCCACCGGCCCGGTCGAGCAGTGGCATTCCGATCCGTTTGCGCCCACGCATCGTGACGGCATGCTTTACGGTCGCGGCGCGGCCGATATGAAGACGTCGCTGGCCGCGTTCGTCGTCGCCTCGGAGGAATTCGTCGCGCAGCACCCCGATCACGCCGGCGCTATCGGCTTCCTGCTCACGAGCGACGAGGAAGGCCCCGCCACCGACGGCACGGTGAAAGTTGTCGAAGCCCTGACGGCACGTGGCGAGCGTCTGGATTACTGCGTGGTCGGTGAACCGACGTCCAGCCAGCGCCTCGGCGACATGGTGAAGAACGGCCGTCGCGGCTCGATGTCCGGCAAGCTCGTCGTCAAAGGCGTGCAAGGCCACATCGCTTACCCGCATCTCGCCAAGAACCCCACGCATTTGTTTGCCCCGGCGCTCGCCGAGTTGACGCAGACCGTGTGGGACAACGGCAACGAATACTTCCCGCCCACGACGTGGCAGATCTCGAACATTCACGCAGGCACCGGCGCGACCAACGTCATTCCGGGCGAACTGACGGTGATGTTCAACTTCCGCTTCTCGACCGCCAGCACGTCCGATGGCCTTCAGCAGCGCGTGCATGAGTTGCTTGACCGCCACGGCCTGACCTACACGCTCGACTGGTCGATCAGCGGTCAGCCGTTCCTCACACCGCGTGGCGATCTGTCGGACGCGCTGTCGAGTGCCATCCGTGAAGAGACCGGCCTCGAGACGGAACTGTCGACCACGGGCGGCACGTCCGACGGTCGCTTCATTGCACGCATCTGCCCGCAAGTCATCGAATTCGGGCCGTGCAATGCCAGCATCCACAAGATCGACGAGCACATCGCGGTTGCCGACATCGAACCGCTGAAGAACGTCTATCGCGGCGTGTTGAAGCGTCTGGTGGCATAAGACAAGACACACGAGGCGAATCCATCATGACGACTCAGAAGACCCACCCATTCCAGACGTTGCGCGATCTGCTGCGCTACGCGGTCTCGCGCTTCACCGAGGCCGAGCTGGCCTTCGGACACGGCACCGCCACAGCGTACGACGAAGCGGCGTACCTGCTCCTGCACACGCTGCACCTACCCATCGACACGCTCGATCCGTTCCTCGACGCCCGCTTGCTGCCAGAAGAAACCGAGCGAGCGCTGTCGGTCATCAACCGTCGCGCGGGCGAGCGCGTTCCCGCGTCGTACATCACGAACGAAGCGTGGATGCACGGCCATCGGTTCTATGTGGACGAACGGGTCATCGTGCCGCGCTCGTTCATCGGTGAATTGCTGGAAGACGCATTGCAGCCGTGGGTCAATCACCCCGACGACGTCGCCGACGTGCTCGAACTGTGCACCGGCTCCGGATGCCTGGCGATCCTCGCGGCCGAGACGTTCCCGGCCGCGCAGATCGACGCCGTCGATATTTCGCACGATGCGCTGGATGTGGCGAAGATCAACGTGGCCGACTATGGTCTCGACGACCGCGTCGCGCTGCATCTGGGCGACCTGTACGCCCCGCTGCCGGGCGGCAAGCGCTACGAAGTCATCATCACCAACCCGCCTTACGTCAACGAAGGCTCGATGCAGGCGCTGCCAGCGGAGTATCGCCACGAGCCGCGCCTGGCGCTCGCCGGTGGCGACGATGGCATGGACATCGTGCGACGGATCATCGCAGGGGCACGTGAACGCCTGACGGACGATGGTGTGCTGGTCGTGGAAATCGGTAACGAGCGTCACTTTGTCGAAGCGGCGTTCCCTGAATTGCCGATCACGTGGCTGGCCACCAGCGCCGGTGACGACATGGTCTTCCTGGTGCAAGCAGCGGATCTGCCGTAACGTCCATAACACCCTTAACGCTACGGCTACGTTTTGCCTCACGGGCTCGCGTGCCCTGACGTCAATGCCGATATTGTCGTCAGCGCCGCGAGCCCTCGCCTAAGTTGACGCACCCCGGTTACACTCAGGGTCCCGAGTCTGCGCGACTCACGGCATGGAGGTATTTGAACCGTCATGGTGCTCAACTGGCTCGACGTCGGCTTTGCCGTCGCCTGTCTCCATGCACTGGGGATCGCCGCCGCGATCCATGCCGTTCTGACGGTGCGCACTTCGCAAGGCGCCGTCGCCTGGGCCGTCTCGCTCGTGACGATGCCCTATCTCACGCTCATCCCCTATCTCTTTCTCGGACGCTCGAAGTTCATCGGCTACGTAGAAGCACGCCGCGCGCGCAATGAAGTGCTGCAATCCCGAATGGGTGAGACGCAGTGGAGCGGCGAGCCGCCTGTCGCGATGGAAGCGCACCCGGAGTTTGCTGCGCTCACGGCCATGACGGGGATGTCGTTCGTGGCAGGCAATCGCGTCCGGTTGCTCGTCAACGGACGGGCCACGTTCGACGCCATCTTCGCCGCGATCGACCGCGCACGCGATTACGTCATTGTTCAGTTCTTCATCATCAAGGACGACGCGCTCGGGCGCGCCCTGTCCGCTCACCTGCTGGCGCGTGCCGCCACGGGCGTGAAGGTCTACCTCCTCTACGACAGCATCGGCAGCCACGACCTGCCGCGCAGCTATTGCCAAAAGCTGCGCGAGGGGGGCGTGCAGGTGCATGAGTTCGCAGCAAAGAAACGCGGCATCTTCGTCAATCGTTTTCAACTGAATTTCCGCAATCACCGCAAGATCGTGGTGATCGACGGCAACGAAGCTTTCATCGGGGGGCACAATGTCGGGGTGGAATACCTCGGCGAGAAGCCGCCGCTCGCGCCGTGGCGTGACACGCATATTTCCGTGCGCGGACCGGCGGTGGTGGGTATTCAGCGCGCCTTTGCCGAGGACTGGCACTGGTCTACGGGCATGGTGCCGGAGCTCAATCGTCAACCCGTTGCGTCCGGCGAAGACATGCACTGTCAGGTGGTGCCGAGCGGCCCGGCGGATCGTCTGGAAACGTCCTCGCTCTTCTTCGTGACGGCGATCAATGCCGCGCAAAAGCGTATTTGGCTCACCACGCCCTACTTCGTCCCTGACGAGGCCGTATTCGCCGCGCTGCGCCTTGCGGTACTGCGCGGTGTCGATGTGCGCTTACTGATTCCGGACCGGGCGGACCATTATGTGGTGTTCGAGGCGACGACTTCGTATGCCTACGAGGCAGCGCGCAGTGGCATCAACGTCTATCGCTATCACCACGGCTTTATCCATCAGAAGGTCGTGCTGATCGACGACAACGCGGCGGCGGTCGGCAGCGCCAACCTTGACAACCGATCGTTCCGCCTGAACTTCGAGCTCATGCTACTCACAGTGGACCGCGGTTTCGCCGACGACGTCGCCTTCATGCTCACGCATGACTTCGAGCACGCCGAGCTCCTGAACAAAGACGACTTCCGGAAGATTCCGAGATGGCGTCAGATCGTGATGCGCGTTGCAAGGTTGTTTGCGCCGATTCTCTAGGCGGCCGGAGGGCCCGCCCCCTTACCCCGCCGTCGAGGTCGAAGCCCGTTATAGCCGCCCCAGAGCGCAAAACTGCGGAAGGATCCACGCTAGCCATAGCACCCGACGCACGGCACTGTAAAATGTGCGCTTTCGCCGTGCGCGTGCGCTGGCCTCGTTCCATTACGTTTTTCGTCTGCCCCCAATTCCCCTTTCGCTGTGATCCGATTCGAACACCTCAGCCTCGCCCGCGGCACCAAGTCGCTCTTCGAAGACACCTCCGTCACGCTGAACCCCGGCGAGCGTGTCGGCCTCGTCGGCGCGAATGGCGCAGGCAAATCCACGCTCTTCGCGCTGTTGCGCGGCCAGTTGCACGCTGATAGCGGCGACGCCTTCGTGCCCAGCAGCTGGCGCGTCGCGCACGTCATGCAGGAGACGCCTGCCGTCGATCGCACAGCGCTCGATTACGTGCTCGATGGCGACACCCGGTTGAGAGAGATCGAAGCGAAGCTCGCCGCCGCCGAAGCCGCCCACGATGGGCACGCTCAAGGCGAAGCGCACGCAGCTTTTGCCGACGCCGACGGCTACACCGCCCCCGCACGCGGCGAGGCCTTGCTCCTCGGCCTCGGCTTCACGCTCGCGCAAACGCAGTTGCCGGTGGCCAGCTTCTCCGGCGGTTGGCGCATGCGCCTGAATCTGGCGCAGGCGCTGATGTGCCCGTCCGATCTGCTGCTGCTCGACGAACCGACCAACCACCTGGATCTGGACGCTATCGTCTGGCTCGAAGACTGGCTCAAGCGCTACGCAGGCACGCTGATCGTGATTTCCCACGATCGCGAATTTCTGGACGAGGTCTGTAACGTCACCCTGCATCTCGAGAACCAGCAGATCAAGCGCTACGGCGGCAACTACAGCCAATTCGAGATCACGCGCGGCCAGCAACTGGCGCTGCAACAGAACGCCTTCGATAAGCAGCAAAAGACGATTGCTCACCTCGAATCGTTCATCACGCGCTTCAAAGCCAAGGCGACCAAGGCACGTCAGGCGCAGAGTCGCATGAAGGCGCTCGAAAAGATGGAGCGCATCGCGCCCGCACACGTCGCGTCGCCGTTCACGTTCGAATTCCGGCCGGCCGACAGCGCCCCGAACCCGATGCTCGTGCTCGAAGGCGTTCGCTGCGGCTATCACCTCGATGATGGCGGCGAAAAGGTGATCCTGCCGTATGTGACGATGTCTGTGCAGAACGAGCAACGCATCGGCCTGCTCGGCGCGAACGGGCAAGGGAAATCGACACTCATCAAGACGCTTGCCGGTACGCTTGCAGCACTTGCCGGAGACGTGAAGACCGGCAAGGGATTACAGATCGGCTACTTCGCGCAACATCAGGTCGAAACCTTGCGTCACGATGATTCGCCGTTGCAGCACCTGCAGCGTCTCGCGCCTGACACGCGCGAGCAGGAATTGCGCGACTTCCTCGGCGGATTCAACTTCCGGGGCGATATGGCGACGTCATCCATCGCGCCCTTCTCCGGCGGCGAAAAGGCGCGTCTGGCGCTCGCGCTGATCATCTGGCAAAAGCCTAACCTTCTGCTGCTCGACGAACCGACCAACCACCTGGATCTGGAAACGCGCCACGCGCTGACGATGGCGCTCGCACAGTTCGACGGCACGTTGATTCTCGTCTCGCACGACCGGCACTTGCTGCGTGCGACGACCGATCAGTTCCTGCTCGTCGCCGGTGGCGAAGTGAAGCCGTTCGACGGCGATCTCGACGATTACCGCGACTGGCTGCTGCAACACGCGGCCGATCAGCGCGCCGCCGCACGCGAAGCCAGCGGTGGCTCCGGCGATAGCGCGAGTGGCGACGATAGCGTCAATCGCCGCGATCAGAAGCGCGCCGAGGCGCAGGAACGCCAGCGTCTGTCGCAACTGCGCAAGCCGCTCCAGCGCAAGATCGAAAAACTGGAAGCGTCGATGAGCCAACTCTCGGACGAGAAGGCCCGGCTCGATGCCATCCTCGCGGACAGTGCCACGTACGAAGAAGCGAAGAAATCGCTCTTGACGGACAGCCTCAAGCAGCAGGCCGACGTAACCGCCAGGCTCGCCGACGTGGAAGCCGAATGGCTCGAAGCGCAGGAAGCCATGGAGCAGATCGTCTAGTGGACACAATCAACCACCGATGACCAGAACCCTGTTCGACTTCGACTACCACGTGATGCCCGGCGACGTGTTGCTGCTTCGTAGTTCGGGTTTCAAAGCCACGGCAAATCGCGTCGCGCAACGAACGTTAAGACCTCGAAAAGCGGCGAATTTCACGCATGTGGCGTTGGTCATCAGTCAGACCCACATTGCCGATGCCATGCCCGGCGCCGGCGTGCGCGTTCGCCCGTGGACCGACATTGCCGCAGGTTATGCGCACGAGGAATGTGTCGTCGCACGACACAAGGGCCTCGCGACACTGCTGTACGATCCGGCTCCGCTGCTCAAGAGCGTTCAATACTATTACGCCCAACGATACGCGCTGCAATCGCTCTCGAAGACCGAAGCAGCGCATGACGCAGGCATCGTCTGCTCGCAATTTGTCGCGCTCGTTCTCCAAAGAATGGGGGTACCCGCACCAGCAATCTTGGCGATGCGCTCACTCCCTTCCGACATTGACGCGATGACAGCGAATCAGGGCGGCTGGCGACAATTTCCGTACACCTCCTACGGACTGCACACCGGTTCGATCCGCCCTGCCGCTGGCGACGACTACTGGGACATACTGGAAGCACACTTGCACAAGTGCATCGACGTGAATGGCTTCGATCTGAACGAAATGTCGAAATCGCACATGGGAAAGTGCATGGACACTCTTGTCGAATCAATGGTTGCAACAGAGGAAGTCCTTAGAAAACTCGCCCAGACGGACCGCACGATACTCAAGCTCGCCAAAGCGGTGCTGAATGTAACCCGTCCTCTGAGCGATGCAGAACAGGCGGACCTGTCGGAACTCGCGGACGAGATGCGTTTTCTGACCACAGTCTCGATGGAAGACCTACTCGATGAATGGCGCCGTCTGTACGTGGAGCGCCCGACGGCGACACCCAAAGTACTCGCCGACGCCGACGCGCCACTACGGCTTGCCGATCATCAGGCGATTTTCCGAACGACGATCTCGCACCTGAAGGAACTGGCGAGTGTGAGGAATCGGGAAGCCGAAGCGTTCGAGACCCGCTTCGCGTCACTCGCCGACCTGATCGGGCAAAATGCCCCCGTCGGAAAAACGCTGATTTCCCAGATGCATGCCCTCGGTACACAGTTGCTGAACGATGCGATCTGGTTGACCGCTAGCACCGATGCCCGCATACCGGAACGAAGCGTGACCTATCAATCGCTTCAGCGCGGCGGCATGAACTCCAACGAGCAGGCAGCACAGCTCGTGGAGCTGATCGAGCTCGATTTGATGCGCTTGAAGTGGGTGAGCGAGTTCGAACCCGCCCTGAAGGCACAGACGGAGGCGCTTGCCTCCGCCAGCGCGGCACTCGGCGGCAGTTGATACCACGAGGCCGCTCGCTTCGGCACGCGATGTGCCGAGGCGTCGTTCGACACTAAGGCTAACTTGAACTACAGCCCGGCCACGACCGAGATAGCCTGTTCCAGACGGTCAACGGCGTGGACTTCCAGTCCGTCGATCGGCTGCTTCGGCGCATTCGCCTTCGGAATGATCGCAATCGAGAAGCCCAGCTTGGCCGCCTCCTTAAGACGATCCTGACCGCGCGGACTCGGCCGGATTTCCCCGGCAAGCCCCACTTCCCCGAACGCCACGATGCCGCGCGGTAGCGGTTTGTTGCGCAACGACGAATGGATCGCGAGCAACACCGCGAGGTCGGCAGCCGGTTCGGTAATCTTTACGCCGCCGACGGCGTTCAGAAACACATCCTGATCGAAACAGGCGATACCCGCATGACGGTGCATCACCGCCAGCAACATCGCCAGACGGTTCTGCTCCAGCCCTACAGCCAGACGTCGCGGATTCGGCACCTGCGCCGTATCGACCAGCGCCTGCACTTCAACGAGCAGCGGCCGTGTGCCCTCCTGCGTCACCAGTACGCACGAACCGGGCACGCTTTGCTCATGCTGCGAGAGAAATAGCGCCGACGGATTGGCCACGCCACGCAGGCCTTTTTCCGTCATTGCAAACACGCCCAGCTCGTTCACAGCGCCGAAGCGGTTCTTGAACGCACGCACCAGACGATACGAAGAATGCGTATCGCCTTCGAAGTACAGCACCGTGTCCACGATGTGTTCCAGCACGCGTGGCCCGGCAAGACTGCCTTCCTTCGTCACGTGGCCGACCATGATGACCGTCACGCCACTCTGCTTGGCGGTGCGCGTCAGTTGCGCCGCGCACTCCCGCACTTGCGCGACCGATCCCGGGGCCGACGTCAGCGCTTCGGAATAGATCGTCTGAATCGAGTCGATGACGACGACGTCGGGCTTCTCCGATTCGATCGCACCGAGAATCTTCTCAAGCTGGATTTCGGCGAGCAGATCGAGTTCGCCACCGCCCTCGCCCGCCGCGCCAAGACCGAGCCTCTGCGCACGCAACGCAATCTGCGCGCCGGACTCTTCGCCGCTCACATACAGCGCACGACGCTCACGCGCGAGATGCGCGAGCGATTGCAGCAGCAGCGTCGACTTGCCGATCCCCGGGTCGCCGCCGATCAGCACCACACCGCCCGCGACCAGGCCACCGCCCAGCACGCGATCGAATTCGCTCACACCACTGGAAAAACGCGGGACGTCCGAGGCTTCGATTTCCGCCAGCTTGCGAATCGGCGTGCTCTTGGCGAGCGATTGGTAGCGATGACCGGTAGACGCCTCCGCCACAGATTCGACGAGCGTATTCCAGCCGTTGCAATTGGGACACTGGCCAGCCCACTTGGGGGTCTGGCCACCGCATTCGGTACAGATGTAGACGGTCTTGGCTTTAGCCATGCAGGCAATCCTGTCGCGGGGTTCAGACGGCGTGGATCGGCACGCGACGCGCAACCGCACACATCAGTTCATAACCCAGCGTGCCGGCCGAAGCGGCGACCTCGTCGATGCACAGGCCGCGCCCCCACAAGGTGACGGACGCCCCTACGCGCGCCTGCGGCACCGGCGTGAGATCGACAGACAACATGTCCATCGATACGCGGCCGATGGTACGCGTGCGCACACCGTCCACCAGAATCGGCGTGCCCGTAGGCGCGACACGCGGATAGCCGTCGGCATAACCGCATGCCACGGTGCCTACGCGCATCGGCGTCTCTGCGACGAACGAACTGCCGTAGCCGACGGAACCACCGGCAGGCACATCCTGAATGCCGATGAGTTCGGCTTCGAGCGTCTGCGTCGGCTGGAGGTCGAGTTGCGCGGCCGTCACTTCCAGCCCCTTCGGAGACGAACCGTAGAGCATGATGCCGGGACGCACCCACGCACCATGCGCAGCCGGATGGAACAACGTGGCGGCCGAATTGGACAGGCTGCGCTCACCCGGCACATCGCAAGCACCGCGCTCGAAGGTCTCCATCTGATGCGCGATGCCCCGCTCGCCGTCGGCGTCGGAGAAGTGCGTCATCAGCACGATCTGGCTCACACCGGCGATAGCACGCGCGCGTTCCCACGCGGCGCGAAAGCGCTCCGGCGCGAAGCCGAGACGGTTCATGCCGGAGTTCATCTTGAGCTGAATATTGAGCGGCTTCGTCAGACGCGTGGTCTCGAGCATGCGCAACTGTTCGTCGCTATGCACCGTGGTCGTCAGGCCGTACTTGTCGACGATGGCGAGATCTTCGGGCTTGAAGAATCCTTCGAGTAGCAGGATGGGACCGGCCCAGCCCAGCTCGCGCAGGCGCACGGCCTCTTCGAGGTCGAGCAGGCCGAAACCATCGGCGTCACGCAATCCGGGGTATGCGTTTTCGATGCCATGCCCGTAGGCATTGGCCTTGACCACCGCCCAGACTTTGCTGTTGGGGGCGTGACGGCGGGCGACATCGAGATTATGGGCGAGTGCTGCGGTATGAATCGAGGCTTTGATTGGACGAGGCATGGCAGGATCGAATCTTAGGAGAAGCTGCGCCAGCATGGGCCGGCGGCATAACGCATCGGCATATTTTCGTGTTATAAAGCCGTGCGCACAACTTGTTTTGCCGAAATCTTTTTCCCGATAACAATATCGGTCTCAGACCGAGGGCGACCGGGCGCCCGGCACGGGGGCTTCAAGACCGAACATACGGTCCATTAGCGACTTTTGCATGGCCGATGAGCGCAGATACCCCTGTGTTTAAGCCCGGTTTCTTCCCGTATAGGTATCCCTGACGGGATACCGCGGATTCCGACAACCGAGACACGCAAGTTTTACGCCGCACGGGATCGACTCAAGTACCGATGAAGAAAGGCTTTTATACCATCATGGCCGCGCAGTTTTTTTCGTCGCTGGCCGACAATGCATTGCTGATTGCCGCAATCGCACTCCTGAAGGATCTGCATTCCCCGCAGTGGATGACACCGCTGCTCAAACTCTTCTTCGTTCTCTCGTACGTCATTCTCGCCGCCTATGTCGGTGCGTTCGCCGACTCGATGCCCAAGGGCAAGGTCATGTTCATCAGCAACACGATCAAGGTCGCGGGCTGTCTGATGATGCTGTTCGGCTCGCATCCGTTGATTGCGTACGGCGTGGTGGGCTTCGGCGCAGCGGCGTACTCGCCCGCGAAGTACGGCATTCTCACGGAGCTATTGCCCGCCGAGAAACTTGTCGCAGCGAATGGCTGGATCGAAGGATTGACCGTCAGTTCGATCATTCTCGGCACCGTACTCGGCGGTGCGCTCATCAGTCCGCACATATCCGCATGGGTGCTGCACCATACCCCTGAGGTGATCAGCTCGCCGGCGATGGCCGCGATGATCATCATCATGGGCATTTACGTGATTGCCGCACTGTTCAATCTGCGCATTCCCGATACCGGCGCACGCTATGCGCGCCAGGAACGCAATCCGATCAAGCTGATCTCCGACTTCGCCGATTGCTTCGTCACGCTGTGGCGCGACAAACTGGGCCAGATCTCCCTCGCCGTCACCACGCTGTTCTGGGGCGCCGGGGCGACGCTCCAGTTCATCGTGCTGCGCTGGGCCGAAAAGGCCCTCGGCATGACGCTGTCCGAAGGTGCAATCCTGCAAGCCGTGTCGGCGGTGGGCGTGGCCATCGGCGCGATCGTCGCCGCCTCGCGCATTCCGCTCAAGCGCTCGCTGTCGGTGCTGCCGGTCGGCATTGCGATGGGGATTGCCGTCATGGCGATGGCCTTCTTCTCGAAGGACTTGCTGCCCTGGGGCACCGAATGGAAGGTGCCGCTGTATCTGATCGTCTCGTATATCTTCCTGATCATCGTCGGCGCGCTCGCGGGTTTCTTCGTGGTGCCGATGAATGCCCTGCTCCAGCACCGTGGCCACGTGCTGCTCTCGGCCGGGCATTCCATTGCCGTGCAAAACTTCAACGAGAACCTGTCGGTGCTGATCATGCTGTGCCTCTACGCACTGCTGATCTGGTTCAATGTGCCGGTCGGGGTCGTGATCATTCTTTTCGGAGTGTTCGTGTCGGGCACGATGTGGCTCGTCATGAAGCGTCACCAGGCCAATCAGCGCGAATTCGATTCGGTCGCGCTCATTGGCGAAGTCAAGCATTGATATGAATTTGCGTCAGCCTTCCCAAGCACGTCAGTCGTCCATTCCCATCGCCCTCACCATCGCCGGTTCCGACTCCGGCGGTGGCGCAGGCATTCAGGCCGACCTCAAGACCTTCTCTGCCCTCGGCGCCTACGGTGCCAGCGTGATTACGGCGCTCACCGCGCAGAACACGCAGGGCGTGACGGGTATTCACACGCCGCCTGCGAGTTTTGTGACGGCACAGATGGACGCCGTCTTTCAGGATCTGGATGTCGACGCCGTCAAGCTCGGCATGCTCGCCAACGTGGATGTCGTGCGCGCCGTGGCCGCCGGGCTGCGTCAGTACAAGCCGCGCTTCGTCGTGCTCGACACGGTCATGATCTCGAAGAGCGGTCACGCGCTGCTGCAACCGGATGCGGTCGCAGCCTTGCGCGACGAACTGCTGCCGCTGGCCGATCTCATCACGCCGAATCTGCCGGAAGCGGCAGCATTGCTGGGGGTGGAAGCCGCGACGGACGAAGCCGAGATGGAGCGTCAGGCACAGGCACTGCGCGCGCTCGGCGCACGCAACGTGCTGGTCAAGGGCGGGCACCTGGCGGGAGATCTCAGCCCGGACTGGCTCGTGAGTGCGGCTGGCGTCGAGCGATTCAACGCACCGCGCATCGCTGCCCATAATACGCACGGCACAGGCTGCACCCTCTCCGCTGCACTCGCCGCACTCCGCCCGCGTCGCAACGACTGGTCGGACACCGTGCGCGATGCGAAGGCGTATCTCAACGGCGCGCTTGCCGCCAGCGACGAACTTCAGATCGGCAAAGGCATTGGGCCGGTTCACCACTTCCACGCCGTCTGGCCGAAAGACTGAGCGATAAATCAGGAAACGGATGGCGCGTCAGATCGAAGGCGCGTCGTCGGCACTGCGCGCCAGTGCGCGTCGCGCAGCAGCGTCTGCCCGCTCACTCAGCTCTTCGATGCGATGCCGCGCACGCGGCGCCCAGAAGTCGGGGACGATGAAACCCCGCTCGCATTCGAACCAGGCGCCGTCAGCTTCCTCGCCAGCGCCTCTTCTCAACGCAACGATCAGTAGCGGCTCCGCCACCCCACGCTCATGCCAGTGCGTCTCAATGCGGGCGCGCATGGCATCCAGCGAGAGCACCGCCGAAGCCTCGACGCGCGCGGGCGCAAGCCATCGCGCTCGCGGCAGCATGGCCCACGCCTGATGCGGCGACGCCGACTGTTCGTACGACCACCATGCATCGGGCGTCGCCCACCAGCCTCTGCCATGCCCCTCGGACACCAGTTGCGGCAGTTGCCCCTGCTGCCCGAGCGGATGAAATAGCCATCCCTTGAGATACACCTGAGGCAGCCACGGCCCCTCGGCAGGCAGCGCACTGCGCGCCGCCTCGAGCGTGGTCAGGCGTAATTGATGGCCGAGCAACCGCGCCACCTTGTCTGCGAGACTGTCGGCGAGATTAGGGCCGAGCCAACGGAACTGGAGGGCGCGCTCGTCGAGCGCACCCGCTGCCGCCGGTGACTCTGGTGGTACGAACAGATACAGCTTTACCGCCAGTTCCCAGTGCAACAACTGGCGATCGGCGAGACGCGTCAGAAGGAAGTCGCACTCGCCGAGCGTCATGTTGCCGCGACGGGCGTCGCGAACCTGCAAACCGGCAGCGTGTAGATCGAAGTGCGGGCTATGCAGCAACGCGAAATGCAGCAGTTGCTCTGCATAGCGCCCCAGACGGTGGCTTTCGCCGCGCGCAAGCATCTCATGCAACGGCGCGGGATCGGCGTCGCAGGCGAGCAGCCAGTCGTGAAGGATTTGAGAGGGGAAGACGGGTTCGGCGTTGAAGTGCGCCAGTGCCGCCGGGAATCGGGCGGCACTGAGCAGATCGGCGGACAGCAATAACCACGCGAGGTCGCGCACCGGCGCCTCGCGCAGCGTTTCGATCAGTTCGCCGTAGGCGTGTTGTGGTCCGGAGTCGTTTCGCACACGGCCTCATAGGTAGCCCGCGCCAGGCACCAATCCGTCCAGGCCTTGGCCTTGTCGGGCAGACTGCGCAACAGATAGGCCGGATGGTAAGTCACGATCACCGGCACCCCTTCGTACTCATGCACGCGTCCGCGCAAGCTGGCGATGCTCGCCTGCGTGCGCAAAATGCTCTGGGCAGCAAAGCGGCCCATCACCACGATCACGCGTGGTTTGAGCAACGCGACCTGACGCTTCAGATAAGGCTCGCAACTCGCCACTTCAGCCGGCTCCGGATCGCGGTTGTTCGGCGGACGGCACTTGAGCACGTTGGCGATGTACACGTTCTCGCCTCGCCGCAACGCCGACGCCCGCAGCATGTTATCAAGCAGCTTACCCGCCTGACCGACGAACGGCTCGCCCTGCAAGTCCTCCTGCTGCCCGGGCGCTTCGCCCACCAGCAGCCAGTCGGCCTCGCGGTCGCCAACGCCGAAAACCGTCTGCGTGCGCTTCTCGCACAAACCGCACAAACGGCAACCGGCAACGCGTTCCGTGAGCGCTTCCCAGTCCAGCGTCTCCACGCCCGGCAATGCGGGACGCGAAGGAGCATCCTCGCCCGCATCGCGCACGATCGACCACAGCGCGGCATCGGCGGCGGCATCGCCATCGCCATTGCCTTCGCTGTCCAGCCACATCGGGATGTCGTCGGGCGGCATGTCAGAGGAGGCGCGACGCGAAGTCTCCCGTGCCACCGGCGTCGGCGTGAAGTCGCGCGGCGCGGGAGGTGTGGGAGACGAAGGAAGCGCAGGCGCATCGTCTAATGCGGACGGACGGGCAACGGCAGGACGCGCAACACTCACCGGCGCGCCTGATGGCACCGCCGACGGCGCGACATCCCACGGCGGCAAGTCGTCGCTTTGTGCGGCACCCGGCGCATCGAGCGTCGCCACCTCGCCATGCCCGGCAGACGCCGCAGCCGCAACACCGGCGACCTGCGCCGCATGGGCAGCATTCGCCACAGCGTCGTTGGACATCCATACCGGCCACAGCCCGAACTCTTCCAGAATCGCTTTAGGCCACGGCACGATCGGTCTCCCACGACAGGCGCATCACAATGGCGTCTTCACGACGCCCACTCGCTGGATAGTATCCCTTGCGTCGGCCGATCTGCTCGAAACCGAAACGCTCGTATATGCGCAGCGCGCGCACATTGGACGGACGCACCTCCAGCAGCACCCCGCCCATGCCCTGCTCACGCGAGACGCGCACGATCTCCTGCAACAACTGCACGCCGAGCCCGTTGCCCTGCATTTCGGGCACGACACAGACGTTGAGCAGATGCGATTCGTCGACGACCGGCATCAGCAGGAAATAGCCGAGCAACGTACCGTCGACCGCCCGCAGGCAAACGCCCTGATGCCCGGCATCGAGCGAATCCGCGAAGTTCTGACGCGTCCACGGAAACGGGTACGCGCGCACTTCGACCGCGACGACTTCGTCGAGGTCTGCCGGTGTCATCGGCGAATAGTGGTTCGGTCCGGCCTGCCGCATCAGGACGCCCCCTTGCCGCTCGCCTGCGCCCCTGCCTGCTTGATGGCTTCGCGCTCGGCGGTCGTCTGCGCCACTTTGTTGCGGATGTAGACGGGCATGGCCTGATCGGCCGGAATGGCCTCGCCGCGAGCGAATGCACGGGCGGCGAGTTCGGCGACGTGGCGCGCGCGCGGCATGGCGTCGGCCAGCACGGCCTGCGCCTGCACGCTCGCCTGCAGACGTTCGCCGAAGGCTGTCACGGCATTGCCTGCGATGACAAATTCGGCGTCCGGTGCGCGCACCTGTTCGGCAGCATCCAGCGACGGGGCCTGCACTTCGCGCCAGTCGCCCGTTGCGTCGTCCCAGACGTAATCGGCCCAGTAGGCCTCATTCATGCGCGCGTCGAGCGCGACGAGCACGCGCTGCGTGCCCACACGCGATGCGCGCGCCGCTTCGGCGCAGGCGACGAGCGTGCCGACGGGTACGACCGGCAACCCGGCACCGAACGCCAGCCCCTGCGCTACGCCGCAGGCCGTACGCAGCCCGGTAAACGAGCCCGGCCCTGCGCCAAAGGCAATTGCGTCGCAATCGGCCAGCGTCAGGCCAGCCTCGCGCAAGACGTCGCGGGCAGCGGGAAGAATGTGCGTACTGGAAACCGGACCAGTGTCGAGATGGCGTTCAGCCACAAAGGCCGGTGCGCCGCTGGCGGGATCGTGACGATACACGGCGACCGAACAGAACTCGGTCGAGGTATCGAGGGCAAGAAGCGTAATCGATGACATGGCGCTATTGTAATCGGCGGCGCGGCGCGCGATCCAGCGCGATGAAGGGATTGCGCGCAAGGAATACCGGGGCATGCCCGCCAGGGCGCCGGGCGACGTCCCGGGCCGGTTTGCCGCACATTTGCCCTGCCGTTGAGCCCCTTCCACAGAGGCCTCACCACTCGGTGCAAATCCGAACGTGCATTTTTTCCGAAATGGGTATATAATCCGCGCTTCGCTTCGCGGGGCACCAAGTGTTACCCCGTCTGGCGACGAAAAACTGCGTTTTGCCCCAATCCTGTGATAAGCCGCTGTAGTTCTTGCCGGTACTGGCGTTCTTAGGAACGACCCGCCACCGTCCCCCGGCTTACGATACGGATTTCGATCCGCTTTCTGCCCCATCCGCGGTTTGCTTCCTGCTTGCGACGAATTGGGTTTGCCGATTGGCGCCAACGCCCCGACATAACCCTTAATCCGCAAGAGGATTCATGGAACAGCCTTCCAAGCTGTCTGCCATCGCGCAGACGTATTTCCCGTCGTCCGAAGAAAATGAAAACGGCGCTGCCGCATCCGTTGAAGTCGCAACTGCCGACAACAACGACGGTAAGCCTACGTTCGCCGAGCTCGGCCTGAACGAAGCCATTCTCTCGGCCCTGACCACCGCCGGTTACACCCACCCGACGCCTGTCCAGCAGCGTGCGATTCCCGCCGCGCTCGCCGGTCGCGATCTGCTGGTGTCGAGCCCCACGGGTTCGGGCAAGACGGCCGCCTTCATGTTGCCGGCCATCCACCGCTTCGCAGAAATGCAAGCGAGCGGCGAGCTGAGCGCTCGCACCGCACCGGCCGCGCATCCGCGCAACCAGCCGGCCGCCCCGGGCGAGAAGCCCCGCAAGGGCCAGCGCGTGCGTCGCGTCGCCGCGCAACCGCTGCTGCTCGTGCTCACGCCGACGCGTGAACTGGCACAACAGGTGTCGACCGCTGCCGATACGTACGGCAAGCAACTGCGCCGTCTGCGCACGGTGAGCATTCTGGGCGGCATGCCCTACCCGCGTCAGCTCGAAATGCTGGCGAAGCAGCCGGAGATCATCGTGGCGACGCCGGGCCGTCTGCTCGACCACATCTCCAGCGGCAAGATCGATCTGTCGCAACTGATGATGCTGGTGCTCGACGAAGCCGACCGCATGCTCGACATGGGCTTCATCGACGACATCCAGACCATCGTCGACGCCACGCCGGAAGCACGTCAGACGTTGCTGTTCTCGGCAACGATCGACGGCCGTATGGGTGAAATCACGCGTCGTCTGCTGCGCGATCCGGAAACCATCGAGATCACGCGCGGTAGCGACCAGCGCACCAACGAAAACATCGAGCAAACGCTGCACTATGTGGACGACCGCGCCCACAAGGATCGTCTGCTCACGCACCTGCTCGGCAACGACTCGCTCGACCAGGCCATCGTGTTTACGTCGACCAAGCGCGACGCCGACCTGCTGGCCGACCAGCTCGAACAAGCCGGTTTCGACAGCGCCGCACTGCACGGCGACATGCCGCAAGGCGTGCGTAACCGTACGCTGCGCGCCCTGCGCGAGCGTCGTGTTCGCGTGCTGGTAGCCACGGACGTCGCCGCTCGCGGCATCGACGTGCCGGGCATCACGCACGTATTCAATTACGATCTGCCGAAGTTCGCAGAAGACTACGTCCACCGTATCGGCCGTACGGGCCGTGCCGGCCGTCGTGGCGTGGCCGTGAGCCTCGCCGCACACGCCGAAATCGGTGCTGTGAAGCGCATTGAACGCTACACGCGTCAGCCGCTGCCGGTGAACGTTGTGGCCGGCTTCGAGCCGCGCCGCTCGCCACCGAAGGCTGGCGCTGGCGGCAAGCGTCCGGGTGGTCCGGGCCGTGGCGGTCCGCGTCATGGTCAGGGCAACGGTGGCGGCCGCTGGAGCAACAACGGCCCGCGTCAGGGTAATGGCGGCGGCTACGGTGGCGGCAACGGCGGCGGCTATCAGGGCGGTCAACGTTTCGGCGGCAACAAGCCGGCCGGCACGTTCGAGCGTCGTGAGAACAGCGGCTACCAAGGTGGCTATCAGCAAGCCGAAGGTGGCAACACGGGCGGCAACGGTTTCTCGAACGGCAGCGCAACGGATCGCTTCGAGCGTCGCTCGCCGCGCCCGTTCGACGGCAACCGTCAGGAACGCGCCCCGCGCTCGTTCGAAGGGGGTCGTTCGTCTGAAGGCGGCTATCGCCAGGACCGTGGCACCCGCAGCTTCGACGGCCAACGTCAGGATCGCGGCTTCGGCGGCAATCGTGGCAACGGCGGTAACGGCGGCTACGGTGGCAACGGCGGCGGCTACAACAAGCGTCGCGGCGACTAAGCCCATCGACGTCTGGCAGGACCGATAACTTTTCGGTCTCGCAAGCTTCGACACAAAACCCCGGCATTGACGGCTAACGTCTTTGCCGGGGTTTTGCTTTATCTGCCGGTGTGTCTGCCGAAGGCACCGTGACTTGCGCCACCGACATTTCTCCGGCCGCCTGCAGAATGTCCAGCACCAGTACGCCTTCAATGAAGTCATCGGCGCGCAGACCCCGGTACATCGTCGGGTGAAGCTGCCTTCCATGTGATTGAAGCAATTCGACGGCCTCACAACTGACGACGTCGAATATCGCGTCACGCCCTGACTCGCGTTCAGTCCTCACGAAGAGTCCCCATGCCCGGTTCTCGCGCGGATCGAAATCGTTGCACAAGTAACGATCCTGCATATTGTCGAACCGAATCGAGGACCGATGCAGTTTCAGGTCACCGGATTGCAATAGGGTGCACCACGCCCCGATCTCCGCGCGAATCTCATAATTGAGCCTGTCGCCTGCTACTAGCACGTCCGTGGTGACGCCACGCGCCTGACAGATCTCCCTCGCCACAGATCGCATGGCCTCCGCCGTTTCCTGACGATTCCACACATCGAATATCTGGTCGGCGAGTCGGCATCGTATCGCCGCAGCAAACAGCCGCAGCCGCCGGTCTTCGAACATCTTGATGAGCTGCGTCCCCACCGCTTGCGCCGCGTCGATACTGCCGAAGGCCCGCAAGCTGTCCAACGCAGCGTGACAATTGATCGCGGCCGCTCCCCAGGCATCTGCACGCAGCGCGGCCTCGCAACCGTTCCTGAACTCGTCGACGGCATATTCGTGACGACCGGCCGCAGCGTAACGCCCGCCCAACACCCAGGCCCAGTCCGCCATACTGCGAAGGTCCTCCGGTCCCGCACGCCCGGACGCATTCGCGATGCTCTGACGAATCGTCTCGCCGGGCGCCACAAAGGTCTGCTGCAATCGCTCCAGTTCCTCGGCGGTAACGCCCGCCTCGACGCCCCCGATACACGACGGCATCAGTGCGAACCGCCACCGGGTGCCGGGAATGGTGAGCGAGATCAAACCGTAGGCGAAGGCGAAGGTCGACTTTGGTGCCGTACGCGCCGCGTCCTGCGTTTGGATGAGCATCGCCGCTCTCGCCTCCGGCGTCAGACTCTGCAGGAGCCTCAGGCTGCGCTCCCCCGTCACGACAGGGAAATCCGGACCGCCGACCAAGCGATGCATCAAGCCCGGCGAGGACGTCCGCGCACGAAAATGACTGGCGATCGGGAAATTCCGCCCACCGTTGACCAGGTAGGCCTGCCCCACCGGAAACGAGGCAAGAAAACACTCGGCCAGCGCCACCCGGAAGTCGCCCACCTGAAAATTGCCAGCGAGCAGCGGCTTCAGGCCGCCCCAGCCACCGACACGGGTCACATCCGCGACGAATGCCTCGCAGGCATCCTCTGGCAGTGCGCCGCTGAGTAGTTTCTCGTCAAGACGATCGACACACGCGTGGAGCGACGACAGGTTGTCGTCCATGAACTGTTGTAACGCCGCGTTTCTCCATATCGCCGGTTGCACCACCACCTTTGTATCCCGCTTGGCGACGTTCAGGATGTCGAGCATGAGCCTTCCGACATAGAAGTCCCGTTTGCTCAACGTCTCATGGGTAAGCGGATGCAAACGATCCGCCTTCTGCCCGACGGACGCGTAAAACCGATTCACCGTTCGCGCCGTGACAAAATCCAATACGCCTTGCTGATCCGTGCCGCTCGGCAGACTCCGCATCAAACACCACTCGACATTGTGATCTGGATCGAAACGGTCTCGTGTCCAGCGATCTTCCATGTCGTCGAAGCGGATGTCGTATGACGCCAACGTCAGCCCGGATGCCGAGAACGCCGCCTTGTGTCCGGACAACACCTCTCGAATCACGCCTGCCGTTTGCTGCCTGTCGTTTCCTGTCGGGTCAGTCAACCCCGCAGCCTCGAAGCATTGCGTCGCCTGTTGACGATGACATGCGGCGCTTTGCGTGAGTCCCAGGGGATCCAGCACACGCTCCGCCAACGCCCACGCCACCTCGGCCCCCGATAGCGTAAAGCCGCGCGCGTCGAACGCCCGCTTCAGCCGGCTCCCCAACGGCATCGCCAGGCTTGCGTCTGCGCACGCTTTGAGGCCACGCAACGCCTCCTCGCAATACAGCACGGCCCCACCCCACTCATCGCCGCACATCGCTGCCTCGCACGCCGACACAAACTCGCTGGCCGACAGATCGTGTCGGTCAGCGCTCGCGTACTTTTGTCCTTTGAACGCGTGCCAGTGCGCGAGCATTCGCCAGTCGTCCAATGTCAGTTCAGCTCGCGAACTTTCGATCGTTTGCGCGACGGTCAATCCGTTGTCCAGCCGACATTGGAGCAGCCCCTGCATTTCGTGACGGGTCAGTGCACCGGCGGTGTCCGAGACGCATTCCGGCATCAGTGGCAAAAGCCAGCGAGACCCCGGCAACCTCACGATGACCGTGCCGTCGTAGTTCAGGCGGACGATAGCCCCCTTTGTTGCGTCGGAGGCGGGCGTCAGGAGCGCAAGTCGCGACGTCGGGTTTAAGTGCTGCAACACGTGAAGACATTGCTGGCCGATGTCGACGGGGAAGGTGTTTGGCACGGCAGCAAAATAATGCCGACCTTCAACGAACGACGCGACGTGGCAGTTCACCAACGCCCTGCGCAACTCGGCGGTATCTGCACCCTCGGAGAACAGACGGCCCGCTTGTCCCGAGTCGCCCCAATCGTCGATTTCCAGGAGGTCGTTGATGAAGTGCTCGATGGGTTGCGAGAACGAACTCTCGCAAGCGGCGAGTCCCGTTTCAAGCGCGTCGAAGCAGGACTCGAAGCGGGCAACGGCGCAGGCATCGTTTCGCGCATGCGTTTGCCTTTCGGCATCCAGGACGCTACCCGGAGCCGCCTGGGTGGGCACTTCGGTGATTGAATTCATGGCGCAGGCCGCTGCGCACCGATGCTCGTTTGCATGGCAGGCGTGTCGTCGATCAGTGATGACGGCTCCACCATCTCACCGCGTGCACGCCTGCGATTGCAAAAATTGACGATCGGGGCAAATTCGCATCTCGCCGCGCGGGCCATCGTGCGGCCCCATATCGTCACCCTCTCAGTTCGCTACCCTGCGGCGAACTGATCCGTCGCCTCGATCAGCCAATGCTGGATCGTCGGCTCGCTGAAGGCGTGTCCGGCATCCGGCGCCCAGTAGAAGTCAGCTTCAGGCCACGCCTTGTGAAGCTCCCAAGCGGTGCGGGCGGGCGTCGCCATATCGTAGCGTCCCTGCACGATCACACCGGGGACGTCGCGCAACGCATGCGCGCCCCCGATCAGTTGGTTCGGCTTCAGGAAACCGTCATGCACGAAGTAGTGATTTTCGATGCGCGCAAATGCAATCGCGTAGTGCGGATCGCCAAACGCTTCGGCCAACTGATCATCCGGCAGCAGCGTGATCGTGCTGCCCTCCCACATGCTCCATGCGCGCGCCGCTTCGATGCGCACCGACTCGTCGCGATGCGTGAGTCGCTTCTGATACGCGCGCATCAGATCCCCGCGCTCTTCAAGCGGAATCGGTGCGAGAAACTTTTCCCAACGGTCCGGGAACAGCCACGACGCGCCCTTCTGGTAGTACCAGTGCAACTCTTCGCGACGCACCGTGAAAATCCCGCGAATGACCAGTTCGCTCACACGGCTCACATGGGCCTGCGCGTAAGCCAACGCCAGCGTGCTGCCCCACGAACCACCGAAAACGAGCCATTGCGCGTAACCGAACTTCGTTCGCAACGCCTCGATGTCGTCGACCAGATCCCATGTCGTGTTGTGCTCGAGACTCGCGTGCGGCAACGAGCGTCCGCAGCCGCGCTGATCGAACAATGTGATGCAGTACTTCGAAGGATCGAACAAGCGTCGGTGCTCGGGCGAACAGCCGCCACCGGGGCCGCCGTGCAGGAACACCGCCGGCTTGCCCTTGGGATTGCCGCAGCGCTCCCAATAAATGTTGTGCCCGTTGCCGACGTCGAGCATGCCGGACTCGAAAGGCTCGATGTGGGGATACAAACGGCGTGGCGACGCGGGGATTTCCTCGACGATCCTGCCGGTTCCGCGAGGCGCGTGCATCGGCGCTGCAGCATCGGAAGTATCGGAAGCATTGACGGAAGTCTCCGGAACCTCTGGAATATCGGGCGACATCGGCATCCTCTCAAAACGTGGACGAGTAGGACGAGGACCAGCACCTCAAAGTTCAGTGTAGCGCGGCGACTCAAACAAGACAAAGCACGCGCAAAACAAAATGGGACGATGTCACCATCGTCCCATTGCGTTGCCCTGCTTCCGTTCCTGCGTCTGAGCGTCGTACCGCCATGCTGTGCGCGATCGGCTTAGCATGACGGCAGACGCGGCCGTCAGACCTCTTCGTAAAGCGGCAGCGTGAGGAAGTCGACGAAGTCCTCGCTCGTGCTCATTGTCTCGAAGATCACGGCCGCGCGGTCGTACGTCGGTGCGACCTGCCCCACGAGTTCCTTGACGTTGGCGAGTTCCTGCGGAATCAGTTCGCGCACCAGTTCGGCGGTGACCTTGCGGCCGTCGTCGAGCTTGCCCTTCGGCGAGCGAATCCACTGCCACACCTGCGAGCGCGAAATCTCGGCGGTAGCAGCGTCTTCCATCAGGTTGTGGATCGGCACGCAGCCGTTGCCCGCCAGCCAGGCGCCCAGATAGTGGATGCCGACGTTGATGTTGTTACGCAGCCCGGCTTCGGTGATCGGCGCTTCCGGCTTGAACTCCAGCAGGTCGCGGCCCTTCACGCTCACGTCATGACGTTGCTTGTCGATCTGGTTCGGACGATCGCCCAGCACCTTCACGAACTCTTCCATCGCGACCGGCACCAGCCCCGGGTGCGCGACCCAGCCGCCGTCGTAACCGTCGGTCGCATCGCGCGCCTTGTCGCTGCGAATACCCGCCATCGCCTTTTCGTTCGCTTCCGGGTCGCCCTTGATCGGGATCAGCGCGCTCATGCCGCCAATCGCAGGCGCATTGCGACGGTGACACGTCTTGAGCAGCAGCAACGCGTAAGCGCGCATGAACGGCACCGTCATGTTGATGCGGCTGCGGTCGGCGAGGCAGAAGTCGGCGTCGACCTTGAACTTCTTGATGCACGAAAAGATGTAGTCCCAACGGCCCGCGTTCAGGCCCGAGCTATGCTCGCGCAGCTCGTACAGGATTTCGTCCATCTCGAATGCGGCGAGCACGGTCTCGACCAGCACCGTCGCCTTGATGGTCCCTTGCGGCACGCCCAGCTCGTTCTGCGCAAGCACGAACACGTCGTTCCACAGACGTGCTTCGAGATGGCTCTCCAGCTTCGGCAGGTAGTAGTAAGGACCGAAACCACGCTCAAGCGACGTCTTCGCGTTGTGGAAGAAATGCAGGCCGAAGTCGAACAGGCTGCCCGACATACGCACGCCGTCTACGCTCACGTGCTTTTCGTCGAGATGCCAGCCGCGCGGGCGCACGATCAGCGTCGCGACCTTATCGTTGAGCTGGTAGTGCTTGCCGTTCTGCTCGAGGCTGATGGTGCCGCGCACGGCGTCGCGCACGTTGATCTGCCCTTGCAGCTGGTTATGCCAGTTCGGAGTGTTCGAGTCCTCGAAGTCGGTCATGTAGCTGTCCGCGCCCGAGTTCAGCGCGTTGATGATCATCTTGCGCTCGACCGGCCCGGTGATCTCCACGCGGCGGCATTGCAGCGCATCCGGCAGCGGCGCAATACGCCAGTCTGCGTCGCGGATGGCCTGCGTCTCAGGCAGAAAATCGGGCACTTCACCGGCATCCAGACGCGCCACGCGCGCTTCACGGGCGGCGAGCAACGTCTGACGTTGCGACTCGAATGCGCGGTGCAGCTTCGCGACGAACGCCAGCGCTTCGGGGGTCAGAATGGCTTCGTATTCGGGATGGATATCGGCGGCGTCGACATGCAGTTGCATGCCCGGGGGCAGACTCAAAGGCATCAGGGATCTCCAACAGCTTGTTTATGTTCGGAAGCACGCCGCAAGGAAGGGACTTCAGGGGCTTTGCACGAGGCCCTCACACCTCATTGGGCATGTAGGACGCGTACTTCCGTCAATGCCGGGGGATCGCGCGATCCGACAGCATTGCCCGCCGATTCTATTATTGATGCCGATCATCATAAAGATGCATAGAAATCACTTTATCTATGACTTTTTAGTACATAATCGGCGTCATGGATCGCTTCAAACAAATCGAAACGTTCGTTGCCGTGGCCGCCAGGGGCAGTCTGTCCGGGGCTGCGGCGTTGGAAGGCGTGGCCCCGGCCGTGATCGGGCGGCGCATCGACGCGCTCGAATTCCGGCTGGGCGTGAAGCTACTTGTACGCACTACCCGGCGCGTGACGCTGACCTTCGAAGGCTCCGCCTTTCTGGAAGACTGCCAGCGCATTCTCAACGAGATGCACAACGCCGAAGCGGCCGTGTCGGCGGGCGGCGTGAAGGCCAGCGGGCATTTGCGACTGTCGGCCCCCGCCGGGTTCGGGCGACGCCACGTCGCCCCGCTGCTGCCTGTGTTCATCACGTCGCATCCGGACGTCACCGTCACCCTCGATCTGTCGGACCGGCTTGTCGATCTGGTCAACGAGGGCTTCGACTGCGCTATCCGGCTTGGTGAGTTGCCCGACTCCAGCCTCGTCTCGCTGCGTCTCGGTGACAACCGACGCGTGTGCGTGGCGTCCCCCGACTATCTCGCTGCGCACGGCCATCCCGAATCGCTCGACGACCTCGCCCGTCACAATTGCCTGGCGTTCGGCTCGACGGCCAACCAGCAGCGCGGCTGGACCTTTGCGCAGGACGGCAAGGTCGTCACCATCCGCGTGAACGGGACGATGGAATGCACCGACGGCGCGGTGCTGCACGATTGGTGTCTGGAGGGCTACGGACTGGCGTGGCGCTCGTGGTGGGAGGTGGGCGACGACATTCGCGCCGGTCGGCTGACAACCGTGCTCGATGCATTCGCCGCGCCGCCCATCGGTATCCACGCCGTGTTTCCTCAGCGCCGTCACCTGCCGCTGCGCGTGCGCCTGTTCATCGACCATCTCAGGCATCACTACGGCAGTTCGGCATACTGGCAAGACGACGCGTCTCAAAATTTGCACGAAAGCGTGCATCAAAGTGCGTAGCCGTTCGCATTCACACGCGTCGATTTGACGCATGACGCGAGACGCCCGGCCAGCAGGGACGAGGGCCGCAGGCTGGTGCTCGACGAGATACGCGTGAGGAACGTTTGTTGCGGCTAGCCCCTCTCAATATCGGGTTTGCCCCCGTTGTTGCGTCGCGCCGAAGCCATAAAATCGAAGCGAAGGGTCCGCAGGCGATGCCGGACAGGCATCGAAAGCTGCAAGACAGCGGACTGGGTGCAAGACCGTGATACCTGCGCGAGCCTGTGAACGCGTGTTCAGCAACGCCAACTGCGGGAGGTCATATGTTGTTTACCCACATCCTCATTCCGACCGACGGCTCGGAGCTATCCCAAAAGGCTGTGACAGGCGGGCTCGAACTGGCCCGCGCCCTGAACGCCAGAGTCACCGGCTACTGCTGCCTCGCCGAGTATCCCTACTCCCCATTTAGCGAATACGTGCTCGAAGCACCGGCCACGTTCAGTGAACGCATTGCCGAAGAGGCCTGCGCGCATCTCGACGATCTCGCACAGGCGGCCGCCGCAGCGGGCGTGCCCTTCGACCGCGACAGCTCGACCTTCCCCGCCCCGTATCTGGGCATCATCGACGCAGCGGAGCGTCACGGGTGCGATGTCATTCTGATGGCCTCGCACGGGCGGCGTGGCCTCACCAGTCTGCTGCTCGGCAGCGAGACACAACGCGTGCTCGTGCACTCGAAGATTCCAGTCCTCGTCTATCGTTGATTGCGCTGATGAAGTGGATGGCCTCGATGCCATCGACATCGTCGGCACCATGAAAAAAGGCCCGTGAGCGGGATAAGCTCACGAGCCTCTTCTCGTTCAGGCGTGCAGCGCAGTCATGACGGCGACGGGAACGCCGCCCCAACTGCCCCGGCCGGATAAGCCGGACGCGCGGTCCTGACGCGATACTGTTCCGCCAGCGTACGACGTGCCCCCACGCGCATCGCCGCTGACGGGCGCATCGCGCCCTCCCTCAGCCCTGTCAGGCTGCCTTGACCTGCGCCTTCTTTTCGTCGAAGAACTGTTCGTCCTCCGTCGAACCCTTCAGGGCCGTGGTCGATGCGTCGCGCTCGATCGTTTGCGTGACGGCATCGAAGTAGCCCGTACCTACCTCGCGCTGGTGCTTGACCGCCGTGAAGCCCTTGTCGGCGGCGGCGAATTCGGCTTCCTGCAACTCCACGAAGGCGCTCATCTGACGACGGGCGTAGCCGTGCGCCAGGTTGAACATCGAGTAGTTCAGGCTGTGGAAGCCGGCCAGCGTGATGAACTGGAACTTGTAGCCCATCGCACCGAGTTCCTTCTGGAACTTGGCGATGGTCGCGTCGTCGAGATTCTTCTTCCAGTTGAACGACGGCGAGCAGTTATACGAGAGCATCTTGCCCGGGAAGTGCTTGTGGATGCCTTCCGCGAATTGCTTGGCGAATTCGAGATCCGGCTTGCCGGTTTCGCACCACACCAGATCGACGTACGGTGCGTAGGCCAGACCGCGAGCGATGGCCTGATCCAGACCGTTACGCGTGCGGTAGAAGCCTTCGACCGTGCGCTCGCCGGTGCAGAACGGCTGGTCGAGCGGGTCAACGTCGGCCGTGATCAGGTCGGCCGCTTCGGCATCGGTACGGGCGATGAGCACCGTCGGCACGCCGAGCACGTCAGCAGCAAGACGCGCCGCAACGAGCTTCGCGACAGCTTCACGCGTCGGCACG
Organism: Pandoraea commovens; assembly: GCF_902459615.1. GTDB lineage: Bacteria > Pseudomonadota > Gammaproteobacteria > Burkholderiales > Burkholderiaceae > Pandoraea > Pandoraea commovens. The sequence goes on along the minus strand of NZ_CABPSA010000010.1, from coordinate 109,405 downwards.
AGCACCTTGCCGCCCATGTGGCCGCACTTCTTGACCGAGGCAAGCTGGTCTTCGAAGTGAACGCCGCCGGCACCGGCTTCGATCATGGCCTTCATCAGTTCGAAGGCGTTGAGCACGCCGCCGAAGCCGGCTTCCGCGTCGGCCACGATCGGTGCGAAGTAATCGATGTAGCCTTCATCGCCCGGATTCTTGCCTTCCGACCATTGAATCTGATCGGCGCGCGTGAAGGTGTTGTTGATACGGCGCACGACTTGCGGCACCGAGTTGGCAGGGTACAGCGACTGGTCCGGGTACATTTCACCGGCGACGTTGGCGTCGCCAGCGACTTGCCAGCCCGACAGGTAGATGGCTTCGAGACCTGCCTTGACCTGCTGCATGGCCTGATTGCCCGTGAGCGCGCCGAGCGCGTTCACGAACGGCTTCTCGTTGATCATGCTCCACAGACGCTCGGCGCCACGGCGGGCCAGCGTTTGTTCCGGCTGGATCGAACCACGCAGGCGCACCACGTCTTCGGCCGAGTAGCCACGCTTGATGCCCTTCCAGCGCGGATTGTTCGCCCAGTCCTGTTCGAGTTGCTTCACTTGCTCTTGGCGCGTCGTCATGATGATCTCTCCTGGTTTCTCGATACAAATAAAAGAAGGTGACTCTTTGCTGCCCTGTGATCGCCGACCCTGCGGTTGACCGCACTCGGCGTCTCCAAATCGGCAGGTCTTGTATAAGAGTTTAGGGATTTCTCATGCAACGCAACAGAACGAATCAGCGTTCAATCACATATTTTTTATCAATAAAAATCAAATACATAACAAAATAATTTCTTGATGTGAAACGTTATTTTCCTTCCTGAAATCACCATGTTGTGCCAAGCAGCGCAAATTTTTACGCACCGCAAAGGCTTTTCACATCATGAAAAAGGCCGATGACGCAGGTCATCGGCCTTCGGGGAGCCTCGCGAGGGGCCCGCGCTATGAAGCCGCGCGGCTCGTCGACGGCACGGTCTTCGGCGGCTTGCACACCAGCCAGACGGCCAATGCAATGAAACATCCACCAAAGAAGTGAGCCATCGTGACGGCCTCGTTCAGGAACAATGCGCCCCAGAGCACGCCGAACGGCGGAATCAGGAAAGTGACGGTCAGCGAGCGCAACGGGCCGAGATCGGCGATCAGACGGAAGAACAACATATAGGCGACGGCGCTGCACAGGAAGCCGAGCGCCGCCATAGCAGCCCACACGCCGCTGGTGGCTGGCCCGGGAATGCCTTCCGTTGCGGAGATGTAGCCGAAGAACGGCAGCAGAACGATCGCCGCACCCAACTGGCTGCCGAACGCCACGAGCTTGGCGTCGAGACCGCCGCGTTCGGTGATCCAGCGCTTGGTCAGATAACCGGCAAGGCCGTAGCACGACGTGGCGACGAGACACGCCAGCGCGCCCATCACGACCGGGCCGGACATCGTAACCGGACCGGTGCGCGTGAGCACGGCCACGCCGATCAAGCCCAGCAGTACGCCCAGACTCTTAGCCCCCGTCAGACGCTCACGGAAAAACAGCGTGCCGATCACAACGCCCATCAGCGGCGTGGTGGCATTGAGAATCGCGGAGTATCCGGCGGGCAGCACGCGCGCGGCGAGGCAATACATGACGAACGGAATGCCCGAATTGATGACGCCGAGCACCATCGCGGCTCCGAGCAACCCTTTGAACTCCCAACGAACGCGCATCGCCAGCAGAATAACCGCGAGCCCGATAGCGCCGAGCGTCACGCGAAAGAACGCGGTCGGCAGCGGCCCAAGCGCAGGCACGATGATGCGCATGAAAAGAAAGCTAGCTCCCCAGATGGCGGAGAGCGTCAACAAACGGGCAATGTCGGATGAACGCATGGCAGGACAGACGGCGCGAGCGGCCGCCGCGAGAGGATCGGAATGCTTGAATCCTCCCACATCGGAACGGGGAGCGCTGGTCATAATCGGACATGGCGACGTCTGCCCGACGAAGGTGCTGCGATGCGCCGACACCATCAAATGGTGAATCGCCCCATCCGCTTTTCGGAATTCGCGTATTGAAAGGCCAAAACGTCGTGCGATATGGTCGTGAGTCGAACCTCCGGAGCTTCACACGATATGACTTATCGAAATTTGCAGGCGCATTCTCATCGAACGCCCCTCCACCCGATTCCCCGACCCCGTTTGCAATATCGCGGCCCCGCAAGCACGTACGTCCCGCGAGGATACGACCTGTGGAATCACTATGAAATCAGTTGGATGGATATGCACGAGCGACCCCAGATCGCCGTCGTGGAACTGGTGATCCCGTGCGACTCGCCTTACACATTGGAGATGGCAGACGCGCAGCGCTATTTCCTCGCACTTCGAGAGTGCCGTTTCGAATCGACGGAAGCACTGGAATCGCATATCGCGTCGGAATTGTCGCGATCGCTTCAGGCCTATGTCCTCGTGCGCAGCACGCCGGTGCGCCAGGCGGTGCGCATGACCGCCGCATATGGGCCGGTACCGCGATCGCTGGATACTGAGCCCGTTGGCGTGGTTCGAGGTGGCGTTGATGCCCATCTGTTGCGCTTCCATCGCGACGCCACTACCTTGCCAGCGCCACCGGCCCGCGAATGTCTAACCTCGGATCTGTTGAGCGTAAGGTGTCCTCTCAGCGGGGGCGTCGACTATGGCACGGTATGGTTTGACTATACAGGCCTGCCAATTTGCTCACGTTCGCTTATGGCGTACGTTCTCTCCTTTCGGGATAGCGAGATGTACATCGAGCAATGCGTGGAGACGCTCTTTGCCGATATCCTCACGCAATGCACGCCGTCACGCCTGTCCGTCGGCGCACGCTTTACCCGCCGTTATGGGCTCGACATCAATCCCGTACGCTCGACGCACGGCGTCGCCATCACCAATCAACGCACCGTTCGTCAATGACCGTATGACCGATCTTGCTCCGACGTTGTCTCCCGAGCGCCTCGTCCCCTTGCGGCAGGCGACACACATCACACCCGCCGTGATTGTGCTGGCCATCGGCTTCGTCAGTTTTCTCCTGATATCGAATGCGCTGGGCGCGCGCGTGTGTGAAGTCACGCTGCCATGGACCGTTGCAGGCGAGCCGTTCCGGCTCACGTTTTCCGCCGCGCTGATCAGCTTCCCGTTCGCCTATCTCTTCTCGTCGGTACTGACCGAGGTCTACGGTTATCGCATCAGCCGGGTTGTGATCTGGAGCGGCCTTGCCGCAAATCTCGTGATGCTTGTCTTTCTCTGGTTGACGGCTATGCTGCCAACCGACCCCACATGGGCCGCCCAAACCGGCTTCACTGACGAGGTGCAACGTCACTGGTTCGAGTCCATCGCACATATGTTCCTGGCGTCGGTGTCGGCGTGTCTCGTCGGAGAGTTCGCCAACGCAGCAACGCTGGCGCGCATGAAGATCGCGATGCACGGCAGGCTGGCGAGCCTTCGATTCATCGTCGGCAGCGCGTTGGCGGCATTGCTCGATTCCGCCGTCTTCGTGGTTGTGGCGTTCGCTTACGTACTCGACATCGACGCCATGACGCGCATGGCCGGGCTCGAATTCGTCTTCAAATGTGCCCTGCAATGGCTCGTTCTGCCGATGACGGTCGGCCTCGCCCGATGGCTCAAACGCACGGACGGTATCGATCATTACGACATCGGCACGTCGCTGAACCCGTTCGGCTTTCGCTTGTCACGTGCGAAAGCCTCGGGCAGTCGTCAATAGCGGCGGCGGGCCTCGCCAACTACGCTGCGTCGGCGTCCCGTGCCTGGCGATAGGCGATCCAGTCACCGTTCGGGATGCGGGGCAACTGGCTGACGGCTGCTGCGTCCACCGGATAGACGATGCACGCGTACGTGGCACCGGCGCACGCTACGTCAAGCATCTCTCGCACGAACAGGCCTGCCTCGCCCGGATAGACGGCTTCGATTTCGTCGAGCACCGGGATCAATGCCGCGTCTATCCGATAGACGTCACCGGTCACGCGCTCGTCCAGGCCTGCGCCCAACACCATACCCGGATAGCTACCAAAGTCGTAAAGCTGGCCGCCCAGCGTCGAAGTGCCAACGTACGTCGGTGCCGCAATACCGTGACGCTCCGCCGCGCGCATCATGTCGTTGATCTCTCCCGCGCGCAACGTGCCATAGACGAAGACGTGCACGGCATCGGTCCGCGCATCGACCGGGATGGATTCGACGGACACCGCTTGGTCAGCGGGTGCAGCGGGTGCAACGGGCGCGAGGCTAGGCATGACATGCATCCGGTTCGAAAGTGACAGGCAACGAGTTTACACTTACAAAATTCCAATTGTCCCCATCACACGTCATGCCGACGCTTATGTCTGCGCCAGCCGGTCCGACGGATGCCGAGCCGCCGGGCCTCGAACCCCTGCCCGCCACTCAGGCCGAGTTCGACAACTACGTCGTACCGGACACCTTCACGCCGACACCGTCGCGCCCGGTGCGCCTGCGCGCCCGGCCGTTGCGCGATGGCATCCGTGTTCCGAATCATCGCCACGCGTGGGCACAAGTCGCCTACACCCCACGAGGCGTCATCCAGATCGCCGTGGCCGACGCCGCGTGGATTGTGCCGCCTTCACGTGCAATCTGGATTCCACCTGACATCGAACACAGCCTGCTCGTCAACGAGCCGTCGTATTTGCGCACGCTGTATGTGCATCCCGACGTGATCCCCTCGGGTCTCGATCAATGTCGCGTGGTGGAGGTCTCCGCGCTGCTGCGGGAATTGATCGCCGCCATCGACGTGCCGGGCCCCGATCTCGACCCGCCGCGCGAGCAACTGCTCGGCGCATTGATTCTCGACGAACTGCGACGCGCCTCCCCGCTGCCACTGGAAGTCCCGCTTCCCCGCGACAAGCGCCTGCTCACGTTATGTACGGCCATGCTCGCCGATCCGGCCCGCGCCTGGACGCTCGATCAATGGGCGCGCTTCGCCGGTGCCAGCCCGCGCACGATCGGACGTCTGTTCCGTCAGGAATTGAATATGAGTTTCGTGCAATGGCGTCAGCAGGCGCTGCTCGCGCAGGCGATTCCGCTCGCGTCCAAGGGCTATCCGCTTTCGCGTATCGCGCGCGAACTCGGCTATCGGAGTCAGAGCGCGTTCTCCGCGATGTTCAAGCGCACCTTCGGACGTACGCCGACCGACTTCTTCGCCACCGCCCCCGACACTACATTTGTCGGAACAGATGAGCGTACTGACGACTGACCGCCACGCGGTCTTTGCGGCGTTTGAGTTTGAGTGTCAGACGTCCGAGCGGCGTATGCTGCGCGCTCACGACTTCCCCCACATTGACGACGGTGCTGCGATGCACCTGCCAGAATCGCGACGGATCGAGCTGCGGCAATAGCTCGCGCAGACTCGTGCGGATGAGCAGGTCGCCTTCGACCGTCGCCACCAGGACATACTTGTCCGCCGCTTCGAAAAAGCAAATCTCCTCGACGGGCACGATCCGAATCTCGTCGCGCACCGACGCACGCACGAACTGGAGATACTCGCGGGGATTCTGTCCGCTTTGACTCGCCTGACCCGCCTGTCCCGCCTGACTCACCTGTCCGGCAGGCGCGCTCCGGGCTGAATCAGACAGCCGCCCCTCTCCCGCGTCCAGATGGGTACGTAAGGTCGTCAACAACTTAGAGAGCGTATCGCCCGTCGGCGCGGCCAGCCGTTCGCGCACACGCGCGACCGTCCGGGCCAGACGCTCCGGCGCCACCGGCTTGAGCAGGTAATCGACGGCCGCCGCGTCGAAGGCGTCCAGCGCGAACCGGTCGAACGCCGTCACAAACACGATCTGAGGCGGACGGCTCAATCGCGCACACGCTTGCGCAACCTCGATGCCGGTCGCACCCGGCATTGAGATGTCGAGAAACACCACGTCCGGTTGCGACCGGGCGATGGCCGCAATCGCCGACGTGCCGTCAGGTGCGACGGGCAACATCTGCAACTCGGGCCATGCCTGCGCGAGCATGGCGCGCAACGCGTCGGCGAGCAACGGTTCGTCTTCGGCAATCAGGGCGACGGGGGATGTCATGCACTCCACTCTCTGCGACTAGAAACTTCTGCCATTTGCGCTGCCCGTTTCGGCTCCCTGCCCGGGCGATGCCACAGGCAAGCGCAATGTGGCAACGACGCCTCGCGGTACGCCCTCGGTGAGCGTGAGTCGTGCGCCGTCGCCGTAGAGCACCCGCAGGCGCTCCCGGATATTCGTCAGGCCGATGCCGAACGTACGTTCCGCCGCATCGCCGCCAGTATTCGTACCTTCAACGGGAAAGCCTGCACCGTCGTCCGTCACGCGCACCACGATCTGGTCCATGCCGGAGGCCGTCCGTTCGCACCACGCGCTCACCGCCACGCGCGCACCACCCGACAGCGGTTCGACGCCGTGCTTCACCGCGTTCTCCACCAGCGGCTGCACGAGCATGGGAGGCACACGCATAGCACGGCATTCGTCAGGCAAATCGAACGTGTAACGCAGACGCTCACCGAAGCGCACCTGCTGGATGGCCAGTAACGGTTCAAGCAACGCAAACTCGTCTGCGAGCGGCGTGGTCTGCGAGCGGGTCGCCGCCAGCGACGCACGCAAGAAGCGATTCAGGTGGCCGAGCAGTACACGCGCCCGGGCCGGGTCGCTCGCGATCAGCGAATCGAGATTTGCCAGCACGTTGAACAGGAAGTGCGGCTCCAATTGCGCCTGAAGTGTCTGCAGTTGCGCGTACACCAGTTGACGGTCGGCTGCGGCTTCGCGCAACGCCTGATGCGCCGTCTCCTCACTCAACTGTGCGATGCGCGCGCGCGACCAGCCGTGATAGCTGCCAATCGCCGTCGCAATCAGCGCGATCAGTAAAACGATGGGCATCGAATGGCCGTTGACTGGACGCCACATCGCGATCGGCAGACCCAGCAATATCGTCCCCATCGCAATGCCGAGCGCCAGACCAGCTGCGCAACCGAACGCGACGAGCAGCAGGAACCCCGCCATCGACGGTCGCGCATCGCGCCAGATCAACCGACGTCCGCCGTCGATAAACACCGTGATGGCAATGCCGATGCACTGCGCAAAGACCAGATTCTGAATGAACGAGCCGCCGAAGCCGATGAACCAGAGCGCCAGCGCGATGGCCGTGTTGAAAAGCAGCACACCCACGAGTTCACGCGCAAATCGAAGCCACAGGCCACGCGTCTCGATGACGCGGCCCGCCTGCGCGGCCTGAGCGGCCTGAGCGGATTGCGATGATTTCATGGTCGACGTCATTGTTGTGCGCCTCCGGCTTCGCTCCAGCCCGATCCTGCGATCATGGCGAGCAGGCCCTGCCCGGACTTCGGCCGCTTGGGTGCTTTATCAGCTGTCTCGTCGTGCGCTCGGGCTGGTGCATCGTTTTGCACCTGGTGAATCCCGTCACTGTGCCCGTCAGCCAGCGTCTCTCTATGCGTCTGTTCTAGTGTCCCTAACGGCCGTGCATCATGTTGCCACATCTGCGCGAACGCGTTGCTGAGCGTGCGCCCGGGCACCGCCACAGCCGCGACGCCCGCGATGACCAGCCCGGTAAACAGCCCCATCATCTGCCGCCGATGCGCCATCACGTCGCCGCGCCGAATCGCCAGTACCGCAAGCGCCAGCCCGACCAGCACGTACGCCGAAAGCGCATGCAGCCACGAAAAGTTGCCGCGACCCAACTCCCGGATGCCGAAGCTCGTCGCGGCCGTCGCCGTCATCGCCGACACCCACAGGCGTCCCGCCCACCGGTGCCGGGGCGTGCCGCGCCGCATGAGCAGAATGCCCGTGCCTAACAAGACGGCGGCCGTCGCTACCGCCACGTGGATCGATACTATCGTCGTCATGACGTCCTCACAGGGTTCGAATCATGACCTGACGATAAGCAAGCACCGCGCGCCTCGCAGCCCGCTTGCGACGAACGGTTTGCCGTCGACGCCAACCGCAGCCTCGCCAGCGCGAATGGTGGCGCGAATGGCGCGCGCATTGTCACGCCCCCCACGACCACCTACGAGACGACGCGGTGGTCGCGCATTTTCGCCGACGATTGTGACAGGACGACGCATCGCCTCACGCACGAAAAAAATCCCCGCGCCTCTTTCGAAACGCGGGGATGATTCGGACCGCCAGCCGGTGAGGCTTACTCGGCGGCGGCCTCGGTCGCCTTGTTCACCTGCGCGGCGGTCTCGCCATCGAAGGTGAAGCGGCCATTGCGCCAGTCGACTGGGATCGTGTCCTTCGGGCCAAACGTGCCTGCGAGAACCAGCTTGGCGACCGGGTTCTCGATCTCTTGCTGGATCGCACGCTTGAGCGGTCGTGCCCCGAACACCGGGTCGAAGCCTTCGCGCGCCACATGCGTGAGCGCCGCCTTGGTGACTTCGAGATTCATATCGAGCTTCGCCAGACGCTGACGCAGGATCTCGATCTGAATCGTCGCAATCGACTCGATATGCTTCTGGTCGAGTCCGTGGAACACGACGACTTCGTCGATCCGGTTCAGGAACTCCGGACGGAAGTGATCCTTGATCTCCGTCCACACAGCGTCCTTGATCCGCTCCTGCGGCTCGCCCACCATCGACTGAATCATCGACGAACCGAGGTTCGACGTCATCACGATCACCGTGTTCTTGAAGTCCACGGTACGTCCCTGACCGTCGGTCATGCGGCCATCGTCCAGCACTTGCAGCAGCACGTTGAAGACGTCCGGGTGCGCCTTCTCGACTTCGTCGAGCAAAATCACGCTGTACGGCTTACGACGCACGGCTTCCGTCAGATAACCGCCTTCCTCGTACCCGACGTAGCCCGGAGGCGCCCCGATCAGACGCGCCACACTGTGCTTCTCCATGAACTCGCTCATGTCGATACGGATGAGGTGATCCTCCGAATCGAACAGGAACATCGCGAGCGCCTTGCACAGCTCGGTCTTGCCCACACCGGTCGGCCCGAGGAACAGGAACGAACCGTACGGACGGTTCGGATCCGCCAACCCCGCACGCGAACGACGGATGGCGTCGGCCACAGCCGTAATGGCCTCGTCCTGTCCGATCACGCGCTCGTGAAGCTTGTCTTCCATCTTGAGCAGCTTCTCGCGCTCGCCCTGCATCATCTTCGACACCGGAATGCCCGTGGCGCGCGAGACGACGTCCGCAATCTCTTCCGTGCCCACTTGCGTGCGCAACAGACGCGGCTGCGACTGCTGACCTGCCGCTTCGGCGGCGTCGGCGTCCTTCAACTGCGCTTCGAGCTGCGGCAGCTTGCCGTATTGCAACTCGGCCACCTTGTCGAGCTTGCCTTCGCGTTGCAGCTTGGCGATATCGGCACGCACGCGGTCGATCTCTTCCTTGACCTGCGCGCTGCCCTGCACCGCCGCCTTCTCGGCCGTCCACACTTCTTCGAGGTCGGCGTACTCACGCTCCAGGCGCGAAATCTCTTCCTCGATCAGTGCCAGGCGCTTTTGCGAGGCTTCGTCCGTTTCCTTCTTGATGGCTTCGCGCTCGATCTTCAACTGGATGAGACGACGGTCGAGCTTGTCCATCACTTCCGGCTTCGAGTCGATTTCCATCTTGATCTTCGACGCAGCTTCGTCGATCAGATCGATGGCCTTGTCCGGCAGGAAGCGATCGGTGATGTAGCGCTGGCTGAGTTCAGCCGCCGCAACAATGGCCGGGTCGGTGATCTCCACACCGTGGTGCAGCTCGTACTTCTCCTGCAAACCGCGCAGGATCGCGATCGTCGCTTCGACGCTCGGCTCTTCGACCAGCACCTTCTGGAAGCGACGCTCCAATGCGGCGTCCTTCTCGATGTACTTGCGATACTCGTCGAGCGTGGTGGCCCCGATGCAATGCAACTCGCCGCGCGCAAGCGCAGGCTTGAGCATGTTGCCCGCATCCATCGCACCTTCGGCCTTGCCTGCGCCGACCATCGTGTGAATTTCGTCGATGAACAGGATCGTGCGGCCTTCGTCCTTGGCAATGTCGTTGAGCACGCTCTTCAGGCGCTCTTCGAACTCGCCGCGGAACTTCGCTCCGGCCAGCAGTCCGGCCATGTCGAGCGCAAGCACGCGCTTGTTCTTGAGCGACTCCGGCACTTCGCCGTTGACGATACGTTGTGCGAGCCCTTCCACAATGGCCGTCTTACCCACCCCCGGCTCACCGATGAGCACAGGGTTGTTCTTGGTACGGCGTTGCAGGATCTGGATCGTGCGACGAATTTCGTCGTCGCGGCCGATCACCGGATCGAGCTTGCCGGACGCGGCGCGCTCGGTCAGATCGAGCGTGTATTTCTTGAGGGCTTCACGCTGGTTTTCAGCATCCTGACTGTCGACGGATGCACCACCGCGCACGCCTTCGATGGCAGCTTCCAGCGATTTACGGGTGAGGCCACGGCCGCGCGCGAGCTTGCCCGTGTCGCCCTTGTCGTCGGCGAGCGCGAGCAGGAACATCTCGCTGGCGATGTAGCTGTCGCCATGCTTCTGCGCTTCTTTGTCGGCCTGGTTGAGCAGGCCCGCAAGTTCGCGGCTGACCTGCACGTTGCCGTCGGTGCCCTGCACCTGCGGCAACTTCGCAATGGCCGTTTCGATGTCGTGCGCCAGCGGCTGAACCTGCACGCCTGCGCGCTGCAACAACGAGCGCGCAGCGCCCTCGGGTTGTGCGATCAGCGCGGCGAGAAGGTGCAGCGGTTCGATGTATTGCTGGTCGCGACCGACTGCCATGCTTTGGGCATCAGCCAGCGCTTCCAGGAACTGCGTGGTGAATTTGTCTTGTCGCATCTAGTGCTCCGGTAAGAAATCTCTCTGGATCGGATGTGCGGACAAGCCCCTGTGGTTTCAAGGGGCATTACAGCGCGACGATTGACATTTCGCGCAACGCCGGACGAGACGCCGGCTTCAGGCTTGCCGGGCGGGGAAGACGACGGAATCGCCGCCCTGCGCCGGACGCGTGGTGCGTTGGGACAACCGCAGGACACGCCCGGGTTTGAAGCTCATAATAGCTACTTTCAGCACGCCGCACCATGCGTCATCCGGGCACCTGAACAGCCCGTATGACACCATTGTCGGCCCCTCCACCCGCCGAAATGTCCGCCGATTCCACGCTTCCGACGACCGTAAGATCTGCCGGCCAGCCCGCCATCGACCCACTGGAATGGCCGACGGCCCCGGCCGCCCGTATTGCCGATATCGACGAGGACGCCGTACGCCTGCTCGTCCACACGTTCTACGGACGCATTCGCGACGACGATCTGCTCGGCCCGGTATTCCGGCAGGCCCTCGAAGGCCGCTGGGACATGCATCTGGAAAAGATGGTCGCGTTCTGGTCGAGCATCGTGCTCGGTGCCAAACGTTACCGCGGCAATGTGACGCAGGCGCATCAGCCTTTCGGGCATCTCAGTGGCGAGCACTTCAGCTGCTGGCTTGCGCTCTTCTTCGATACGCTCGACAAGCTGTTCGAGCCGCAAGCGGCGTTCGCCTTCGCGGAACCGGCCATCCGCATCGCGGAGAGCCTTCAACTGAACCTGTTCGGATGGGAATACACGTTGCCGCCCGCGCAGCGCGCCTTGCTCGACAGCATCAAGCAACGACGGCCGACTCGGCAGCACGATTGATACGATCGACGAAAATCAGAGCATTTCGGCGACGTTATTTGACGTACGCGAGGAAATTGGAGGCTTGACGGCCTCCGAAGGTGAAATCAGGACTTCTCGCCGCTCGTCCAGCGCTCGCGGGCGGCCGTGTCGGTCTCGCGAGCGTCGACCCAGCGCTCGCCTTGCGGCGTGGATTCCTTCTTCCAGAACGGCGCTTCGGTCTTCAGATAGTCCATGATGAACTCGCAGGCGGCAAAGGCGTCGCCCCGGTGCGCCGACGTGACCGCCACCAGCACGATCTGATCGCCGGGCCCAAGGTCGCCGTAGCGGTGAATCACCAGCGCGTCGAACAAGCGCCAGCGCTCGCGCGCCTGCACGACAATCGCCTCCAGCGCCTTCTCCGTCATGCCCGGGTAGTGTTCGAGCGTCATGCGCGAGACGTCCTTCCCATCATTCAGATCGCGCACCGTTCCGACGAAGGTCGCCACCGCACCGACGCGCAGATCGTCGGCACGCAAGCGCCGGACTTCCTCCGACAGGTCGAAATCCTCGGTCTGCACTCGAATCGGCATGGAATGACGTCTCCTTAGCTATGTAGCGCGCGTGGCTCAGCCGCCCGTCACCGGCGGGAAGAACGCGACTTCGCAGCCTTCCGTCAGGCGGGTGGATGCGGGCACCATCGTATGATTCAGCGCCATGCGCAGCGAGCGCTGCGGGCCGAGCGTCTCGGCCCAGACCGGGCCGCGCGCACACAGCCATTCCCGCACGTCTCCCACCGTGGCAATCCCGGCAGGCAGCGCGTCCACGCGCTCCTCGGCGACGTTGAGCGCCTCACGGACACTGGCGAAAAAGCGAAGATCGATCTGCATAGTCTGTCCGATGCATGGCACGGGACGTCGTGCCACGCATCTGTCTCTCAATATAGAAGGTCGGAGAACGGCAGGAACGCCACCGTCTGCCCAGCTTCGATGCGGTGTTCCGGCGGGTTGTCGATGAGGCCGTCGCCCCATACGGTCGAGGTGAGGACTGCCGAGCTTTGGTTCGGGAAGGCGTCGAGACCGCCCTGATCGTTCAGGCGTGCCCGCACGAATTCGTTGCGGCGATCCGCCTTCTTCTGTGTGAAATCGGCGCGCATCGCGATGCGGCGCGGCGTCACGTCCGTCACTCCTTGCAAACGCAGAATGAACGGCCGCACAAATAGCAGGAACGTCACAAAACTCGACACCGGATTCCCCGGCAGGCCGATGAAGTGCGCCGTGCCGCCGCCCATGCGGTTGACCTCGCCGTACGCCAGCGGTTTACCCGGCTTGAGCGCGATCTGCCACAGGTTCAGGCGCCCCTCGGCTTCCACCGCTGGCTTCACGTGATCCTCCTCGCCCACCGACACACCGCCGGACGTGATGATCAGATCGTTGCCGCGAGCGGCGTCGCGCAGAATCGCGCGCGTGGCCGCCAGGTTGTCGGGCACGATGCCGTAATCGGTCATCTCGCAGCCCAGATTCTCCAGCAGGCTGCGCAGCACGAAGCGGTTGGAGTTATAGATGCTGCCCGCACGCAACGGCTCACCGGGCATCGTCAGCTCGTCGCCCGTGAAAAACACAGCGACGCGCAAACGCCTTGCCACCTGAAGCTTCGCGATGCCGACGGACGCCGCCAGTCCCAGCGATTGCGCGCGCAGCCGGGTACCGGCCGCCAGCACCACGCTGTCGCGACGAATGTCCGAACCCTGACGGTTCACGAACTCGCCTGCATCCGGGGTGTGACGAATCACGACTGCCCCGTCCTCACGCGTTTCGCACTGCTCCTGCATCACAACGGCGTCGGCGCCCGGAGGCACCGGCGCCCCCGTGAAGATGCGCGCCGCGGTGCCGCTGGCGAGCGGCTCGGGCGCGTGCCCGGCGGGAATACGCTGGGAGACGGGCAACACCGTGGCGTCGCCCGTCAGATCGGCAGCGCGGACGGCGTATCCGTCCATCGCGCTCGTGTCCATCGGCGGGACGTCGAGCGTGGCGACGACGTCGGCCGCCAGCACCCGGCCGTTGGCCGCAAGCGTGTCGACCGTCTCACGCTCGTTGAGCGGGCGCGCCGCCGCCAGCACGGCGTCGAGGGCTTCTTGTGTACTCAGCATGCGAATGGCCCGGGAGTCAGTCAATAAACGCAAAAGCGCGCAGAAGGCGAAGCACCGTCCTACAGGCCTGTGTGCTCGGCGATGTAGGCCTTCACGCGTTCCACGTCGTTCGGCACGGTCTCGAAGCGCTGCGGCAGCGATTCCAGCTGCTCGAAGGCCGCCGGACGCGGCGGCTCGCGATGCAACGCCTCGCGAATCGTTTCGGCGAACTTCGCCGGTTGCGCGGTTTCCAGCACGACCATCGGCACGCCGGGTTCGAGCGCTTCGCGCGCGACCTTCACGCCGTCGGCGGTGTGCGTATCGATGACCACGTCGTAACGCTTGGCCACGTCCTGAATCGTCGCCAGACGATCCGCGTGCGTGCTGCGACCCGACACGAAACCGAACTTCGCGACGCGCGCGAACGCCTCGCTGCCCGACAGATCGAAGCCGCCTTCGCGCTCGACCTTCTTGAGCAGATCGGCCGTTGCCGTGGCATCTCGGCCCAGCAGATCGAACAGGAAACGCTCGAAGTTCGAAGCCTTCGAGATGTCCATGCTCGGGCTGCTCGTGTGGAACGTCTCGGCCGACTTGCGCACGCGGTAACGGCCGGTGCGGAAGAACTCGTCGAGCACGTCGTTTTCGTTGGTCGCCACGACCAGCTTGCGGATCGGCAGACCCATCATGCGCGCGATGTGACCGGCGCAGACGTTGCCGAAGTTGCCCGACGGCACCGTGAACGACACTTCGTCATCCTGGCCGGACTTGCCGCCCGTGGCCGCGAAATAGCCCTTGAAGTAGTACACGACCTGCGCCACGACGCGCGCCCAGTTGATCGAATTGACCGTGCCGATCTTGTAGCGCGCCTTGTAGGCGTGATCGTTCGAGACGGCTTTGACGATGTCCTGCGCGTCGTCGAACACCCCTTCGACTGCGAGATTGAAGATGTTCGGGTCTTGCAGGCTGTACATCTGCGCCGTCTGGAACGCGCTCATCTTGCCCGCCGGCGAGAGCATGAAGACGCGAATGCCTTCCTTGCCGCGCATGGCGTATTCTGCCGCGCTGCCGGTGTCGCCGGAGGTCGCGCCGAGAATGTTGAGCGCGTCGCCATGCTGCGCCAGCGCGTATTCGAACAGGTTGCCAAGCAGTTGCATGGCCATGTCCTTGAACGCCAGCGTCGGGCCGTTCGAGAGCGCGAGCAGCGACAACTGCGTGTCACCCTCAACGCCTAACGGCAGCAACGGCGTGATGTCCGCGGCGTCTTCGCCTGAACGCACGTTGCGATACACCTCGGCGGTGTACGTACGCTTCGTCAGATCGACCAGGATCTCGGCCGGAATGTCGCCCGCGAACTTGGCCAGCACCTTGGCGGCCAGTTCGGCGTACGACAGCTGGCGCCAGGCGCGCAGCTCGTCGGCCGTCACCTGCGGGTACTCCGTCGGCAGATAAAGACCGCCGTCCGGAGCAAGGCCGCCGAGCAGAATGCTGGAGAACGACTGCGGTTCGCCAGAGGTCAGGCCCGCGCCGCGCGTGGAGATGTATTTCATTGGGATCGTGTCCTGTCGTATCGGTTACCTGTGCCGCTCAGCTCAGCGCTTCCATACGGATGCGCGTGACCTTGGAGAGCACCGTGTCCATCGCCTCGATCTTCGCGATGGCCGAGTTGATGTGCTTCTCCAGCGTCTGGTGCGTCAGGATGATGATGTCGGTCTGGTGCTCGCCTTCGCGCGATTCCTTTTGCAGCAGCGCGTCGATGGAGATGTCCAGGTCCGCCAGAATGCGCGTGAGTTCCGCCATCACACCGGCACGGTCCACCACGCGCAGACGCAGGTAGTAGCTCGTCGTGACTTCGTCGATCGGCAGCACCGGCGTGTCGGACAGCGAGTCGTGCTGGAACGCCAGATGCGGTACGCGATGCTCCGGGTCGGCCGTCTGCAGACGGGTCACGTCGACGATGTCGGCCACCACGGCCGACGCCGTCGGCTCAGCGCCTGCGCCCTTGCCGTAGTAGAGCGTGGCGCCTACGGCGTCGCCCTGCACCAGCACGGCGTTCATCGCGCCTTCCACATTGGCGATGAGGCGCTTGGACGGGATCAGCGTCGGGTGCACGCGCAGTTCGATGCCGTTTTCCGCGCGACGCGTAATGCCCAGTAGCTTGATACGGTAGCCGAGTTCCTCGGCGTACTTGATGTCGAGCGCCGACAGCTTGGTGATGCCTTCGACGTAGGCACGGTCGAACTGCACCGGCACGCCGAACGCAATGGCGCTCATCAGCGTGAGCTTGTGGGCGGCGTCGACGCCTTCGATGTCGAACGTCGGATCGGCTTCTGCGTAGCCCAGACGCTGTGCGTCGGCGAGCGCCACGTCGAAGTCGATGCCCTTGTCGCGCATCTCCGAGAGAATGAAGTTCGTGGTGCCGTTGATGATCCCGGCGATCCACTGAATGCGGTTGGCCGTCAGGCCTTCGCGCAGCGCCTTGATGATCGGAATCCCACCGGCGACAGCCGCTTCGAACGCCACCATCACGTTGGCTTTGCGGGCGGCGGCGAAGATCTCGTTACCGTACACGGCCAGCAACGCCTTGTTGGCGGTGACCACGTGCTTGCCGTTCTCGATCGCCTTGAGGACCAGTTCCTTCGTAAGATCGTAGCCGCCGATGGTTTCGACCACGACGTCGATGGCCGGATCGTTCACGACCTCGAACGGATCGCCCGTGACGACCGCCGCGTGGCCCACAAGCCCCTTGGCCCGTTCGACATTTCGCACCGCGACCTTCGTAATCTCGATACCCCGGCCGGCGCGACGTTGGATTTCTTCCTGGTTGCGAGCCAGTACCTGGAAGGCACCATAGCCTACGGTGCCCAGGCCCAGCAGGCCCAATTTGATCGGTTTCATGCAGTTTTACTCAAAAGTCGGAATCGGTTGGCGCGCATCACTTGCCGTGGCGACGGCGATAACCGTCCAGGAAGCGGGCAATGCGACTGATGGCGTCTTCCAGGTCGCCCTCGTGAGGCAGGAACACTACGCGGAAATGGTCGGGGTGCATCCAGTTGAAGCCGCTGCCCTGCACCAGCAGGACCTTTTCTTCGAGCAGCAACTGGAGAATGAAGTCCTGATCGTTGGCGATGGGGTACACCGCCGGATCCAGACGCGGGAACAAATACAGCGCCGCCTTCGGTTTCACGCAGGTCACACCGGGGATGTCGGTGAGCATGCGGTAGGCGATCTCGCGCTGCTCGTACAGGCGTCCGCCCGGCACGATCAGGTCCTTGATGCTTTGATAGCCGCCCA
Organism: Pandoraea commovens; assembly: GCF_902459615.1. Lineage (GTDB taxonomy): Bacteria > Pseudomonadota > Gammaproteobacteria > Burkholderiales > Burkholderiaceae > Pandoraea > Pandoraea commovens. The sequence goes on along the minus strand of NZ_CABPSA010000010.1, from coordinate 92,408 downwards.
GTGCCGTCTGAATGGCGTACTGACCGGGCACGTTCGGGCACAGGCGCATCGAAGCGAGAATGTTCAACCCTTCGATATAGTCGCGCGCCGGACGCTTGTCGCCCGACACGACCATCCAGCCTGCGCGGTAGCCGCACGCGCGATAGCTCTTGGACAAGCCGTTGAAGGTGATCGTGAGCACGTCTTCGGAAAGCGAGGCGATAGACGTGTGCTCTTCGCCGTCATAGATGATCTTGTCGTAGATCTCGTCGGCGTAAATGATCAGCTTGTGTTCGCGGGCGAGCGAGACGATCTCCTTGAGGAGTTCGTCCGAATACAGTGCGCCGGTCGGATTGTTCGGGTTGATGATGACAATCGCGCGCGTGTTGGGCGTGATCTTCTTGCGGATGTCCGCGAGATCCGGCTGCCAGTCGGCCTGCTCGTCGCAGATGTAGTGCACCGGGGTGCCGCCCGAGAGGCTGACGGCGGCCGTCCACAGCGGATAGTCAGGCGCGGGCACGAGCACTTCGTCGCCGTCGTTGAGCAGCGCCTGCATGGCCATCACGATCAGTTCGGACGCCCCGTTGCCGAGGTAGATATCGTCGAGCTGAACGTCTTTGATGCGCTTTTGCTGGCAGTAGTGCATGATCGCCTTGCGCGCCGCGAACACCCCCCGCGAGTCCGAATATCCGGCCGAGTTCGGCAGATTGCGGATCATGTCCTGAACGATCTCGTCAGGCGGTTCGAAGCCGAACGGCGCCAGATTGCCGATGTTCAGCTTGATGATGCGATGACCTTCGTCTTCCATGCGCTTGGCATGTTCGAGCACGGGCCCACGAATGTCGTAGCAGACATTCTGCAATTTCTGCGATTTGAGGATCGGTTTCACGGCGGTTGTGGTCTTGACGGGCGGCGCAGGGATCCGGACGGGCCGGCAGCAGGCGGGAACGCACGGCGAACCCGCGGGAAATATCGAGCGCGTACGATCAATCGGTCGATCGGTGCGTCGGCGTGCGATAAATGCGCGCGCAAAACGCACATGACACCGCATTTTTCCCGGATTCGGCGTAACAAATGCCGCACTGCAACGGTTTTGCCGTGCTGCGTACGGCAAAAAGCTATAATTTAGCCAATTATGACAGACTTCGGCAATGCATCATTGACGGTTTGCGGCACGCAGGGCAAGATGCCCGCCCGTTACACGATCTGCCGATCGCTCAGCCACCACTGGGTAGGGAATCTCCGAAAGTGAAACTGCATCAAGATCCGTCACAAGCGGCATTGAACACGGTCACCGGCTACGGCCCCGGCTATGTCGAAGTCAACAAGGTTCGTTACGACCACAGCGTGATCATCGCCCCCGAGGGCGAAGTGACGCCGTGGGCAGTGTCGCGCTTCGATGCGCTCGACGCGTCCCACTTCGACAAGCTGCGCGCGCGCGAACCGGAAGTCGTTATCTTCGGCAGCGGCGAGCGCCTTCGCTTCGCCCACCCGCGTCTGACCACGGCCCTGACGAGCCAGCGGGTCGGCGTCGATTCCATGGACACGCAGGCTGCATGCCGCACGTACAACATTCTGATGACCGAGGGGCGTCGCGTCGTCCTCGCGGTGCTCATCGAAACCGAGGCGACTGAGTGAGCCGCCGCCCGCTCGCTCCCGGCCTGATGGCCGCAGACACGATCACGCCGCCTCCTCCGCCTCCTGTGCCCACGCTTTCCGCCTCCGGCACACCGTCCGCCGCCTACCCGCTGTCCCCGGCCGCCTTCTGGCTGCTGCTCCTGGCGTTTGCGCTTGTCTGGTTCGGCGTGCTCGACTATCGTCACCTGATTGCCAGCGACGAAGGCCGCTACGCCGAGATGGCGCGCGAAATGTGGACGACCGGCGACTGGATTACGCCGCGCTACAACGGCTACAAGTACTTCGAGAAGCCGCCGCTGCAAACCTGGATGAACGCGCTTACCTTCGCCGCCTTCGGGCTGGGCGAGTGGCAGGCCCGTCTCTGGACGGCACTGACCGGTTTTGCGGGCGTGCTGATGGTCGGCTTCACGGGTCGGCGCGTATTCAACGCCCGCGTGGGCCTGTTCGCCGCCGCTGCACTGGCCGCAGCCCCCCTGTGGTCGCTGCTCGGGCACTTCAACGTGCTCGACATGGGCCTGTCGTTCTTCATGGGGTTGTCCTTGTGTGCGCTGCTGCTCGCGCAACGCCCCGGACTCGAACGCTCCGCCGTACGCGGCTGGATGTGGCTGTGCTGGGCCGCCATGGCGCTGGCCGTACTGAGTAAAGGCCTCGTCGGCATTGTGCTGCCGGGGGCCGTTCTCGTCCTGTATACGCTCGTCACGCGCGACTGGGCCTTGTGGCGACGTCTTTATCTGGGCAGCGGCCTGATCGTCTTCTTTGCCGTTGCCGCACCGTGGTTCGTGCTCGTGCAGATGCGCAACCCCGAGTTCTTCGACTTCTTCTTCATCAACGAACACTTCCGCCGCTTCGCAATGGAGGGCCACAACCGCGACGGCGCGCCGTGGTATTTCGTGCCGGTCTTCATCGTCGGCTTCCTGCCGTGGCTGTCGATTCTGCCCGGCACCGTGCGCGCTACGCTACGCATGCCGCGCCAGCCCAACGGATTCGCCCCGACGGCCCTGCTGTGGGTGTGGTCGGTGTTCATCTTCGTGTTCTTCAGTGCGTCGCACTCGAAGCTGATTTCGTATTTGCTGCCGATCGCCCCGGCCATGGCGCTCCTGTTCGGGCTGTATCTGGCGCAATTGCGCCGCGATACGGTGCGCGTTCACATGGCGGGCTATGCCGTCTTTCTGATTGCCGCGCTCGTGATGGTTGCCATCTTTGCCGGACGCGCCGGCAGCGTGCGCAACCCCAACGAGCTGTACAAGGCCTTCCAGGTCTGGTTGTACTTCGCCGTGGGCGCCGGTCTCGTCGGCACGCTGGTTGCGTGGCGTCTCGCGCGCCACAGCGCCCGTCGCGCCTTGCTGGCGTTCTCCGCAGGCATGCTGCTGCTCGTGACCATCGGGGGGATGGGGCATGAAGTCTTCGGACGCCAGAGCACCGGCGTACTGCTCGTGCCCGCCGTCAAAGCCGAGATGCAGCGCCTCGGGCCGAACGTGCCGTTCTATTCGGTGAATGTGCTCGATCACACCATGCCTTACTACCTCGGGCACACGATGATCATGGTGCAACACCCGGACGAACTGGAATTCGGCGTGAAGCAGGAGCCACAGAAATGGGTGCCGACGCTCGACGACTTCTATGCACGCTGGCGCGCCGATCCGAAGGCGCTCGCGCTGGTCGATCCGGACACGTTCGCCAAGCTCGAAGCGGCGCATTTGCCGATGCGTATCGTCGCGCGCGACGCCCGCCGTGTCGTAATCTCGAAACCGCAGCCCGAAGACAACGTAAAATAGCGCGCTTGGGGTTTCCCGAGACTATTTGCGGTATCCATAATTATTCACAAACGTTCACAAACGTTCCATGAATCTCGCGACGTTTTCCCTTATTCTCACCGGCGTGCTGCTCAACGCGTGCGCCCAGCTGTTGCTCAAAGCGGGCGCCAATGCCATCGGCGCCCTGGAATTCACGCGCGCCAACATTGTGCCCATCGGTATCAAACTTGCCACGCAGGTACCGATCATGGGCGGGCTCGTCTGCTATGCCATCAGCGTGGTCGTCTGGATTCTGGCGCTCTCACGCGTCGAAGTCTCGATTGCCTACCCGATGCTCTCGCTGGGCTATGTCGTGAACGCGTTCGCCGCGTGGTATCTGTTCGGCGAAACGCTGTCGATGCAGCGCGTGGTGGCCATCGGCATCATTCTTGTGGGTGTTTATATTCTGGCGCGCAGCTAAGTCTGGCGTCCGAGGAAATCGCCGTACGCGCATCCCACAGGGCCTGCGCGTTTTCCATGCACATTCGAGCTATTTTGAGGCTTAGTCATACATCATGAGCGACTCGGCAACCTCCCAACCGAATCAACCGTTCATCCCGTTCACGCGGCCGAGCATCGACGAAGCAACGATCGCCGGCGTGACCGAAGTGCTGCGCTCGGGGTGGATCACCTCGGGGCCGCAAGTACAGGCCTTTGAAAAGGCGCTTTCCGAATATTTCGGTGGACGTCCGGTGCGCGTCTTCAATTCGGGCACGGCCACACTCGAAATCGGCCTGCGCATCGCCGGCGTGCAAAGCGGCGACGAAGTCATCACCACGCCGCTGTCGTGGGTCGCCACGTCCAACGTCATTCTCGAAGTGGGCGCCACGCCGGTCTTCGTCGACGTCGACCCCGCCACGCGCAATATCGACCTCGACCTGCTTGAGAAGGCGATCACGCCCAAGACCCGCGCGATCATCCCCGTCTACCTCGCTGGCCTGCCGGTCGACATGGACCGCCTGTACGACATCGCACGCCGCCACAAGCTGCGCGTGGTCGAAGACGCCGCTCAGGCCATGGGCGCGAGCTGGAACGGCAAACGCATCGGCTCGATTGGCGATCTCGTCTCGTTCAGCTTCCACCCGAACAAGAACCTCACCTCCATCGAAGGCGGCGCGCTGGTGTTCAACACCGACGACGAAGCGCGTCTTGCCGAGAAGTACCGTCTGCAGGGCGTGACTCGTTTCGGTCTCGACGGCATGGATGTCGACGTGCTGGGTGGCAAGTACAACCTGACGGATGTGGCCGCGCGTGTAGGCCTCGGCCAGATGCCGCATCTGGCAGCATTCAACAATCGCCGCACCGAACTGGCACGCCAGTATTTCGACAAGCTCGCGGGCGGTGCCGCCGTTGCGCTGGGTGTGGGCCTGCCGCGCGCCGATTTCACGAATTCGAACTGGCATATGTTCCAGATCGAACTGCCGCTGGCGCAGCTCACGATTGACCGTGCGGGCTTCATGGAACAGTTGAAGGCGCGCGGCATCGGCAGCGGTGTGCACTACCCCGCCATCCACCTGTTTACAATGTATCGTGCACTGGGTTTCAAGGAAGGCCAGTTCCCGCATACGGAACGTCTGGGCCGCGCCATCCTGACGCTCCCGCTATACCCCGCCATGACGGATGCCGACGTTGCGCGCGTCTGCGAAGCCGTAAACGCTATTTGCGCTGATTACAAAAAATGAATCGACCACAACTCTCCGTCGTCATCCCGGTATACAACGAAGAGGCTGGCCTCGCCGCCCTCTTCGCACGGCTTTACCCGGCGCTCGATAAGCTGGGTGTGACCTACGAAGTGGTGTTCGTCAACGATGGCAGCCGCGACCGTTCGGCGGCCATGCTTGCCGAACAATATCGCGCGCGCCCGGACGTGACGCGCGTGGTGCTGTTCAACGGCAACTACGGTCAGCACATGGCCATTCTGGCGGGCTTCGAGCACACACGCGGCGAATGGGTCGTTACGCTCGACGCCGACCTGCAGAACCCGCCGGAAGAAATCGGCAAGCTCGTGGCGCAACTCGCCGCAGGACACGACTACGTGGGCACGGTGCGTATGAACCGTCAGGACACGTGGTTCCGCCGTAACGCCTCGCGCGCCATGAACCGTCTGCGCGAGCGCATCACGCGCATTCGCATGACCGATCAGGGCTGCATGCTGCGCGGCTACAGCCGCCACATCGTCGATACGGTCAATCAGTGCCGCGAGATCAACACCTTCATTCCGGCGCTGGCTTATACGTTTGCCCAAAACCCGACGGAAGTGGACGTCGCCCACGAAGAGCGCTTTGCCGGAGAGTCGAAGTACTCGCTCTATGCGCTTATTCGCCTGAACTTCGATCTGGTCACCGGCTTCTCGGTCGTACCGCTGCAATGGCTCTCGGGCGTGGGTATCACGCTGTCGGCCGCCTCAGGCGTACTGTTTGTCGTGCTGATGGCACGACGTTTCCTGTTCGGCTCGGAAGTTCAGGGCGTGTTCACCCTGTTCGCCGTGACGTTCTGCCTGTTGGGCGTGATCCTGTTCGGCATGGGCCTGCTCGGCGAGTACATCGGTCGTATTTATCAACAGGTTCGCCAGCGTCCCCGCTATCTGGTGCAAGCAGTGTTGCAGGCCCACGAATCGCATGACGCTCACCCCGTTGCTCATGGCGACAAATCGGGCTCGCAGAGCGCCACCCTGAGCACCGGCGCTACCGAGCTGGGGTCGCACACGTCATGAGCAATACGTCTGTAACGTCGGCAACCAAAGCGGTTGTCTTCGCGTATCACAACGTCGGCGTTCGCTGCCTGCAAGTGCTGCTCGCGCGCGGCGTCGACGTCGCGCTCGTCGTCACGCACCAGGACAACCCGAACGAGAACATCTGGTTCGGCAGTGTCGCAGGCGTCGCCGCCGAGCACGGTATCCCGGTCGTCACCCCTGAGGATCCGACCGATCCCGCGCTCGCCGAGCGTATCCGCGCCATCGCGCCGGACTTTATTTTTTCGTTCTACTACCGCCACATGATCCCGGTGGCCGTGCTGGATATCGCCCCGCGCGGCGCGTTCAACATGCATGGCTCACTGCTGCCAAAGTATCGCGGGCGCGTGCCCGTCAATTGGGCGGTTTTGCGAGGCGAAACGGAAACAGGTGCCACGCTGCATGAAATGGCGCTGAAGCCGGACGCCGGGGCGATCATCGACCAGACGTCGGTGCCGATCCTGCCGGACGACACGGCGGGCGAAGTGTTCGAGAAGGTCACGGTTGCGGCCGAGCAGACGCTCTGGCGCTGCCTGCCGGGCCTGATCGCCGGGACCGCCCCTCGCCTGACCAACGATCTCGCCGCTGGCAGCTACTTCGGGGGGCGCAAGCCCGAAGACGGCCGAATCGACTGGACGCAGTCGGCGCAGAGCGTCTACAACCTGATCCGAGCCGTCGCACCTCCGTATCCGGGGGCCTTTACCGACGTTGGCGAGCGCCGTTTCGTGGTCAACCAGGCTCGTCTGTCCCGCTCGCCCGCCCCGGCCGGTTTGCCCTGCGGACTGCAAGTAGTGGATAATGCGCTCCTCGGCATTTGCGGCGACGGAAATGCCATCGTCATTCATGAACTAACGCTGGACGGCAAGCCTCTCGCGCCGGCACAGTTTTCCCAGCTCAATCACTGACCGTAATATGAAAAAAGTCCTGATTCTCGGTGTCAACGGGTTCATCGGCCACCATCTGTCGAAGCGCATCCTGGAGACGACCGACTGGGAAGTTTATGGCATGGACATGCTCACCGATCGCCTCGGCGATCTGGTCAACCACGAGCGCATGCACTTCTTCGAAGGCGACATCACGATCAACAAGGAATGGGTCGAGTACCACATTCGCAAGTGTGACGTGATCCTCCCGCTGGTCGCCATCGCAACGCCGGCCACCTATGTGAAGGCCCCGCTGCGCGTGTTCGAACTCGACTTCGAAGCGAACCTGCCGATCGTCCGCTCGGCCGTGAAGTACGGCAAGCATCTGGTGTTCCCGTCGACCTCCGAGGTCTACGGCATGTGCACCGACGGCGAATTCGATCCGGAAAACTCGCCGCTGATCTACGGCCCGATCAACAAGCCGCGCTGGATCTACGCTTGCTCGAAGCAGCTCATGGATCGTGTGATCTGGGGCTACGGCATGCAGGAAGGCCTGAACTTCTCGCTGTTCCGTCCGTTCAACTGGATCGGTGCCGGCCTCGACTCGATCTATACGCCGAAGGAAGGTTCGTCGCGCGTGGTCACGCAGTTCCTCGGCCACATCGCCCGTGGTGAGAACATCAGCCTGGTCGACGGCGGCAACCAGAAGCGCGCCTTTACCGACATCGACGACGGTATCGACGCACTGGTGCGCATCATCGACAACAAGGACAAGGTTGCGAGCGGCAAGATCTACAACATCGGCAATCCGACGAACAACTTCTCGGTGCGCGAACTCGCCAACATGATGCTCAAGCTGGCAAGCGAGTATCCGGAATACGCCGAGACGGCCAAGAAGGTTCAGCTCATCGAAACGACGTCGGGTGCTTACTACGGCAACGGCTATCAGGACGTGCAGAACCGCGTGCCGAAGATCGAGAACACGATGCAGGAACTCGACTGGAAGCCGACGACGTCGATGGAAGATGCCCTGCGCAAGATTTTCGAAGCGTATCGCGGTCACGTCGCCGAAGCTCGTCGTCTGGTCGAGGGCGAATAACGCCAGTGCCCTGCGCCAGTCTGCCGCCGCGACGCGCTCGCGACCTGGCGGCATGACCGGAACACCGCACGACACGCCCGGTGCGCCCTCGGCGCATCGGGCGTTTTTGACTCAGCAGTTTGACTGTGTAATTTGATTCGACATTCGAGACATCGCGCCCCTCGGCGGCGATGGCTTGGATGTACTACTCAAGGGCGGCTATGGCCAAGATTGTCCTGAAGATCGATGTCGACACGCTGCGCGGCACCCGCGAAGGCGTGCCCAATCTGCTCGCCGCGCTGGCCGAACACGAGGCGATGGCGACGTTCCTGTTCAGCCTCGGCCCCGATCACACGGGCTGGGCGCTCAAGCGTGTCTTCCGCCCCGGCTTTCTGAAGAAAGTCTCGCGCACGTCGGTGGTCGAGCATTACGGCTTCAAGACGCTCATGTACGGCACGCTGCTGCCCGGCCCGGATATCGGCAAGCGTGCGGCGGACGTCATGCGTACCGTGCAAAGCGCTGGCCACGAGACGGGCATCCACACCTGGGATCACACGTACTGGCAGGACAACGTGCGCACGCGCGACGCGGCATGGACGCAGCACCAGATGGCGCAAGCGCACGCACGATTCGCGCAGATCTTCGGTGCACCCCCGCTCACGCACGGCGCAGCCGGCTGGCAAATGAACAACCACGCGTTCCGTCAGATCGATGCCTGGGGCATGAAGTATTCGTCGGACGGGCGCGGTGACGCCCCGCACTACCCGATCGTCGACGGCGTGCGTCTGAACCACGTCCAGATGCCCACCACCCTGCCGACCGTAGACGAGTTGCTGGGCGTCGACGGCCGCGACATCAACGGTGTGGCCGAGCATCTGCTTGCCCTGACCCGCGATCCGGCGCAAGATCACGTGTTCACGCTTCACGCGGAACTCGAAGGTCAGAAGCTGGCACCGCTGTTCCGTCAGTTGCTTGCCGGTTGGCGTCGACAGGGCCACGATCTGGTCACGATGGGCGACTATTACGCAACGCTGGATCTGGCCGCACTGCCCGCACATCCGGTCGTGTGGGGCGAGATTCCGGGCCGCTCCGGCGATCTGATTCTGGAAGGCCAGGCCGCCTGAGCCATCCCCCATATTCGAAAGACTTTCCGAACCGGCCCTGCGAGGCCACCCAAGGAGACCATAGTGACGGTAGCCATCGACACTCCCGTGCCCGATTTCACCGCACCGGCCACCGGCGGCGATTTTTCGCTCAAGGCCCATCGAGGCCAGAAGGTGGTGATCTACTTTTACCCGAAGGACAACACGCCCGGCTGCACGACGGAAGGCATGAACTTCCGCGACAACTACGACCAGTTTCAGGCCGCCGGGGCACAGATCGTCGGCGTGTCTCGCGACAGCCTGCGTTCGCACGAGAACTTCAAGAACAAGCTGGAACTGCCGTTCCCGCTGATCTCCGATGGCGATGAAGCGGTCTGCAAACTGTTCGGTGTCATCAAGCTGAAAAAACTGTATGGCAAAGAACATCTTGGGATCGAACGCAGCACGTTTCTGATCGACGAGAAAGGGGTTCTGCGCAAGGAATGGCGTGGTGTGCGTGTGCCCGATCACGTGGCGGACGTGCTGGCCGCCGTGCAGGCGATCTGAACCGGCAAGCGTGCATGACACTCGCATGAAGCGGGTCGTCGGGCACGCTTGCGAGCGCTATTCGGGCCGGTGTTGCGCAGGGGCCGATAGCGACCGCCAGTGAGGGCATTCGACGCTATACAAGCACGGCAAGAGACGTTATAGTCGGCCGTAATGATCAAGCGCATTGAACGAGACTATTGCAGGCGTCGCCACGGCGGCGCCTTCAGCCAAGCCGCCTCTCCGGTGCGTCCGGGCAGGCGGCTTTTTTGTTGCCGGGACGTGATGTATTGCCGTTTGTCCCGGCCGAGTAGTGTTGTGTTTTCTTGAACGGGAAATCTATGCCATTGCCATCGGCGCCGACCAAACCGGGCTCGCTGCTTGCCCCGGAACAATTCCCCACTCGCCTCAAACCTTCGCGCACGGAGGCCAAGAAACCGATCCCCTCGTCTGAACAACAAGCACTGGGCGAAACGTCTGGTGCTGCGGGAGCCGCCAGCGCGACTGAGTTGAAGGTCGTCCCCAAAACCGCTCCGGCGACGCAGACTGCACCACAGCCGTCGCCCGCTGCACGTTCGCCCCAGTCGCCGCCTTCGGCAGACTCCAGCGGCGCCAGCCCGTCCCTCAAGGCCGTGAAGTCGACGGCGACGGGCCAGGGTTCGAAACGTACACGCGGTAAAGATCAGGAACCGGCGAAACTTTTCGTGCTCGACACCAACGTGCTCATGCACGATCCGAGCAGCCTGTTCCGCTTCGAAGAGCACGACGTCTATCTCCCGATGATGACGTTGGAAGAGCTCGACAATCACAAGAAGGGCATGTCGGAAGTGGCGCGCAATGCGCGTCAGGTGAGCCGCACGCTCGACGGGCTGGTCGCGGAAAGCGGCACGAAGTCGATGGCCGAAGGCATTCCACTCTCGCGACTCGGCAACAAGGATGCCACCGGGCGCCTGTACTTCCAGACCGATCTGCCCGACGTTCCGCCGCTCGAAGGTCTGCCGCAAGGCAAGGCCGACAACCAGATTCTCGGTGTCGTGCGCGCGCTGCAGGACAAGTTCCGCGATCGTCAGGTCGTGCTGGTGTCGAAGGACATCAACATGCGTGTCAAAGCGCATGCACTCGGCCTGCCCGCAGAAGATTACTTCAACGACAAGGTGCTCGAGGACAGCGATCTGCTCTACTCGGGTGTGATGGCTTTGCCGCCGGACTTCTGGACGAAGCACGGCAAGGGCATGGAAAGCTGGCAGGACAATCGGACAGGCACCACGTTCTATCGCATCACCGGGCCGCTTTGCGCGAATTTCCTCATCAACCAGTTCGTCTATCTGGAGACGAACAACGGTGAGGCACCCTTCTACGCGCAAGTGCGGGAGATCAACGGCAAGACAGCGTTGCTGCAAACGCTGCGTGACTATGGCCATCACAAGAACAATGTGTGGGGCATCACGGCACGCAACCGCGAGCAGAACTTCGCCCTGAACCTGCTGATGAATCCGGAAGTGGACTTCATCACCTTGCTGGGTCAGGCAGGCACCGGCAAGACGCTGCTGGCACTCGCCGCCGGTCTGGCGCAGACGCTCGACGAGAAGCGTTACAACGAGATCATCATCACGCGCGCGACCGTGCCCGTCGGTGAAGATATCGGCTTCCTGCCGGGCACTGAGGAAGAGAAGATGCAGCCTTGGATGGGTGCATTCGACGACAACCTCGAAGTGCTGCAAAAGACCGACGACTCCGCTGGCGAATGGGGCCGTGCGGCCACGCAGGAACTGATTCGCTCGCGACTCAAGGTCAAGAGCATGAACTTCATGCGCGGTCGTACGTTCGTGAACAAGTTCGTCATCATCGACGAGGCGCAGAACCTGACGCCGAAGCAGATGAAGACGCTCGTCACGCGCGCAGGTCCCGGCACCAAGCTGATCTGTCTGGGCAACATCGCACAGATCGACACGCCGTACCTGACCGAAGGCAGCTCGGGCCTCACGTATGTGGTGGATCGCTTCAAGGGCTGGGGTCACAGCGGACACGTCACGCTCGCGCGCGGCGAACGTTCGCGGCTGGCGGACTACGCGGCGGAAATTCTCTGACGTCGGTCCATGCCATCGAGCGCTTCTACGCTCAACACGACGGCGCCTTAGGGCGCCGTTTTTTATGGTCGGGACACCGCGTGCGACACCTCATAAGGCATCGGCCCACGATGGCAAAATCGTCCGGCAAGCGGCGAATTTGTGACGTCGATGCCACAGAACGCCCGGATTTGGGCACTTTTGCGATGCATTCGTGCGCTAAGCGTCGTAAACTCGGCGCATGCGAATCCAGCGCCCTCTGAGCATGTCTCGATCTCCGACTCGTCCGATGGCCCGATGCACGACGCAGCGCACAACGTCCCCCCAGATTTCATGGGTGCCGTGGCGCTCGGCTGGGGTACTGGCGCTCACGCTGCTCGTCGCCGCGTGCTCCTCGGGTCCGACGGTCCGGCAAGGCGGCAACGCGAACTTCGGGAATCGCACGGTCGGCCCCGAGCGCAGCGCAGGTCAGGAGGAGATCACGCTCGAAGCGATGAGCCTCGTTGGCATTCCTTACCGCTACGGCGGCAACACCCCCGACTCCGGATTCGATTGCAGCGGCCTCGTGCGCTATGTGGTGGCGCGCGCAGCTGGCGTCAATCTGCCGCGCACGACCGCCGACATGAGCGGCATCGGCACCGTGCTCGAACGCGACGACCTCGCCTCGGGTGATCTCATCTTCTTCAACACGACGGGACGCGCCCACTCGCATGTGGGCATCTACGTGGGACAGGGGAAATTCGTGCACGCGCCGAACTCGGGCGGCACGGTGCGGCTGGAGAGCATCTTCATTCCGTACTGGGCGAAGCGTATCGATGGTGTGCGACGCGTCGCGGCCAACAAGGCACCTGCGGGCAATACGACCTACGTCAATCGCTCGGCGCCCGATACGGTTGCGGCGGCGCCAGTGGCCGCCCCGGCAGCCACGGTTACGGCTGTACCCGTCAGCCCGGCACCGAACCGTCCGTTGACGGCGGCGACGCCCTCACCGCTCGGCACGCCGCAAACTGCATCGCCGAGCAGCACGGCCAATCTCACGGCATCGCCTTCGCAGGACGACGACCCGATCGCCCGCTTCGCCAACAGCGCGATGTAATCACTTTCGCCCGACGAGATACTGCACGCCTGCCGGACCATAACGTTCGGCATGCGGCTCTCCGGCGGCCAGATGGAAGACGTCTCCCTCGCCATATCGGCGCTCGACGTCGCCCACCCGAATCACGATTTCACCGGTCAGAATCAGCGCCTTCGCTTCGAACGGATGCGTATGCGTGTCGAGCCCGCCCGCTTCTCTCGTCACCGTGACGAACGCCGTGAAGCCTTCATTGGCGAGTTCTCGCTCGAACGCATCGCGTTGCATACACGCTCCGTTCTGGTGGCTGCGATGCGCCAGGGATCAGCGCAGATGGGCGAGCAGCGTTGCTGCACCACCGATATTGATGGCCGCGCCCATCAGCATGCTCAACGGACGGTGGCGCAGAGATTGAATCAATTTCGTCATAGTAGCCTCCGGTGTGATTGAATAAAACGCTATGACAAAATAGTAATCAATCACAATAATCTATTGAAATTGATTCTCCCGATGGCGTCGATTGGCGCCTTCAATCCCCCGGCCCAGCACTTAGCGCAGACGCAAAAAAAGCGGCCGAAGCCGCTTTTTCTATTCGGCAGCCCAATCCGTCAGAGGATCTGCTTGCCGACCCACCAGGCGATAGCGGCGATAAATGCCGATGCCGGGATCGTCAGCACCCAGGCCCAGACGATGTTGCCTGCCACGCCCCAGCGCACTGCCGACAGCTTGCGGGTCGCGCCCACGCCGACGATAGCACCCGTGATGGTGTGCGTCGTCGAGACCGGCACGCCGAGCCACGATGCGAAGAAGAGCGTGAACGCCCCGCCCGTCTCGGCACAGAAACCACCGACCGGCTTGAGTTTCGTGATCTTCTGACCCATCGTGCGCACGATCCGCCAGCCACCGAACATGGTGCCCAGACCGATCGCCAGATAGCAGCCGATGATCACCCACAGCGGCGGCTCGGCAGCTTCCTGCGGCCACATGCCCGCAGCGATCAGCAGCATCCAGATGATGCCGATGGTCTTCTGTGCATCGTTACCGCCGTGCCCGAGGCTGTACATACCGGCAGACACCAGTTGCAGACGACGGAACCAGCGGTCCACGCGTGCAGGTGGCGTGCGGAAGAACAGCCACGACACGAGCAGCATGAAGAACGAACCGAGCACGAAACCGAGCAGCGGCGAGACGAAAATGAATGCCACGGTTTGCAGCAGGCCGCTCGCTACGAGCGAGCCCGTGCCGGCCTTGGCCACCGCCGCGCCGACCAGACCACCGATCAGGGCGTGCGACGAACTCGACGGAATACCGTAGTACCAGGTGATGATGTTCCAGGCGATAGCGCCCACGAGCGCGCCAAAGATCACATAGTGATCGACGATCTCGGGGTGTACCGTGCCCTTGCCCACCGTCGCTGCGACTTTCAGGTGAAAGACGAACAGCGCGATGACGTTGAACATGGCGGCGAAAGCCACCGCCTGATGCGGTTTGAGCACGCCCGTCGAGACCACCGTAGCGATCGAGTTCGCGGCGTCGTGAAAACCGTTCATGAAGTCGAACAGGAGCGCCAGTGCGATCAATAGTCCGACCAGCCAAAGGCTGATGTGCAGCGTTGCCATCGAAAGTCTCCGCTCAGGCGTTTTCCAGCACAATGCCTTCGATGATGTTGGCAACGTCCTCGCATTTGTCGGTCACCGACTCGAGCAATTCGGACACAGCCTTCTGCTTGATCAGCTCTTTCACGTCAGCCTCTTCACGGAAGAGCTTCGACAGCGATGCGCGCAGCAGGCGGTCGGCTTCCGATTCGAGACCGTCGATCTCCTCGCAGAACTTCAAAATTTCGCGGGCGCGATCCATGTCGTTGAGCAGTGCAACGGTGCTTTGCACACGCTCGCAGCACTTCACGCAGATTTCGCCCAGCATGCGGGCCTCGGACGGCACGCTCTTGATGTCGTACATCCACACGGCCGTCGCCACGTCTTCCATCAGATCCAGGATGTCGTCCATCGTGCTGATCAGCTTATGGATCTCGTCGCGGTCGAAAGGCGTGATGAACGTCTTGTGCATCAAGTCGATGGTCTCGTGCGTGATGCGATCCGCTTTCTTCTCGTTGTTCTGCACGGCAACGGTACGTGCCTCGGCGTTTGGCAGGTCGTTGAGCATGGCGGACAGCTCACGGCTGCCTGCGACCATGCACGCCGCGTGCTGGTTGAACAGGTCAAAGAACTTGCCCTCGGTGGGCATGAAGCGACCGAACATTATGAGGAAACTCCGGGTATTAATAGGGGACGGGTCGACACAAAAACGTCACATTCTACCTCGTCGGAGGCATGCGATGCCGCATGCGCATCCGAACAGATGGAAATCGGTGCGTCAGTATTGCGGACCGGCCAGATTGTCGAACTTCGTGTAGGCACCGATGAACGCCAGACGGACGTGGCCGATAGGACCGTTACGCTGCTTCGCGATGATGATTTCGGCCGTGCCTTTGTCCGGGGTGTCGGGGTTGTAGACTTCGTCGCGGTAGATGAACAGGATGATGTCGGCGTCCTGTTCGATTGCACCCGATTCGCGCAAATCCGACATGACCGGACGCTTGTTCGGGCGTTGTTCGAGACTTCGGTTGAGCTGCGAGAGCGCAATCACCGGCACGTTCAACTCTTTGGCAAGGCCTTTGAGCGAACGCGAAATTTCGGAAATTTCGGTCGCACGGTTTTCGCCGCCGCCCGAGCCGCTCATCAGCTGCAAGTAATCGATGATGATCAGACCGAGCTTGCCGCACTGACGTGCCAGACGTCGCGCACGCGCACGCAGTTCCATCGGGTTGAGCGCAGGCGTTTCGTCGACGAACAGTTGCGTCTCGTTCATCTTCTGCATCGCGTGCGTGAGCTTCGGCCAGTCCTCGTCGACCAGCTTGCCGGTACGCAGACGATGCTGATCGAGGCGCCCCACCGAACCCAGCATACGCATGGCCAGCTGCGTCCCCGGCATTTCCATCGAGAACACGGCAACGGGCAAGCCCTCTTCCACCGCGATGTGTTCGCCGATGTTCATCGAGAACGTCGTCTTACCCATCGACGGACGACCGGCTACGATGATCAGATCGCCGCCGTTGAAACCGGACGTCATGCGATCCAGATCGACGAAGCCCGTCGGAATACCGGTAATGTCGCTGCCGCCTTCACGGTGGTACAGCTCATCGATACGCTCGACCACTTGCGTGAGCAGCGGTTGCAGTTCGAGGAAGCCGTTGGTGCTGCGCGAGCCCTCTTCCGCAATCGCGAAGACTTTCGCCTCCGCCTCGTCGAGCATCTGACGCACTTCCTTGCCCTGCGGATTGAAAGCATCCGAAGCAATTTCGTCGGCCACCGTCACG
Organism: Pandoraea commovens; assembly: GCF_902459615.1. Classification (GTDB taxonomy): domain Bacteria; phylum Pseudomonadota; class Gammaproteobacteria; order Burkholderiales; family Burkholderiaceae; genus Pandoraea; species Pandoraea commovens. The sequence continues at coordinate 76,184 of NZ_CABPSA010000010.1, read as the reverse complement.
AGCTTACGCAGCACCGCACGGTCGCGCACGATTTCCGCGTAACGGCGAATGTTCGCCGCACTCGGGGTGTTCTGCGCGAGGGCGTTCAGGTAGGCCAGTCCACCCACGTCCTCGGCTTTGCCAGCGGAGGTGAGCGATTCAAAGACGGTGATCACGTCGGCAGGTCGGTCGCTGGAGATCAGACGGCCGATGTGCTGATAGATCTGACGATGGTCGTAGCGGTAGAAGTCCGACTCGGACAAGAAGTCGCCGATGCGATCCCAGGCGCTGTTATCGAGCAGCAGACCGCCGAGCACGGATTGTTCCGCCTCGATGGAGTGCGGTGGCACCTTGAGCGAATCGAGCTGGGGATCGGGCGCGTTCATGCCGGGCATTATACCGTCCCCGCGATCCCGGTCGGCCCCGCCAAAATCGCGCTTGCGCGACGACTTTTCAGGACGTTGTTTGTTCAGCAGTTTCCCTGGAGGCAGCATAAGGTGGCGCTATCGAACGATGACTTGGATGGAAGGGAGCGAGCAACCGGGAGGCGGTCGGCGTAAGGCAATGCGAGACCGGCGACCGGATATTCCGGCAGCCAACACAACGGAACGGACGGACATAAAAAAACGGAAGCCGGTACTCCGACTTCCGTCTTTTAATCGCGTCGGGAAGCTGACGCGGGTACGACTTAGGCGTGCTCGCCCAGCACCGACACGGTGACGTCGATCACGACGTCGGTGTGCAGCGCCACTTGAACCGGGAAATCACCCACGGTCTTGAGCGGGCCGTTCGGCAGACGCACTTGCATCTTCTCAACCTTGAAACCTTGGGTGCCCAGGGCTTCGGCGATGTCGAAGTTGGTGACCGAACCGAACAGACGGCCGTCAACACCAGCCTTCTGCGAGATTTGCACGGTCAGACCCGACAGCTTTTCGCCTTCGGTTTGAGCAGCAGCCAGCTTGTCGGCGGCAGCCTTTTCCAGTTCGGCGCGGCGAACTTCGAATTCGGCGATCGCGTCCTTGGTGGCGCGGCGAGCCTTCTTCGTCGGGATCAGGAAGTTACGTGCGAAACCATCCTTGACCTTCACGATGTCGCCCAGGTTACCCAGGTTGACGACCTTTTCCAGCAGAATCACTTGCATTATCTATTCTCCTTCGTCGACTGGCGATTAAGCACCGTGCAGATCGGTGTACGGCAGCAGCGCGAGGAAACGCGCACGCTTGATGGCCGTATCGAGCTGGCGCTGGTAGTGCGCCTTGGTGCCCGTCAGGCGAGCCGGGGTGATCTTGCCGTTGTCGCCGATGAAGTCCTTCAGCGTTTCGACATCCTTGTAATCGATCTGCTCGACACCAGCGACGGTGAAGCGGCAGAACTTCTTGCGCTTGAACAGCGGGTTTTGCTGTTGGCGGCGGCGATCAAACTTCTTGTTTTTACCGTTAGGACGCGGCATGTTCAACAATCCTTTTCAAATGCTTGCAATGCTGTGATGTGAAACACCAGGGTGCGGCTATTGCGATGCTTCTTAGCCAGAAACCCTGCCCACTGGGCCGGTTTCTCGAGTCCCAATGCCATGACTTTGGCACTGATGGGACCGATCGCAACTGCCGGTATCGAGAACTCGACCTGACGGGCCACGCCCGCCTCTTCGGCAGTTCCCTCGTGCGCCAGCGTGACATCGATCACGGGAAGCCCGGCCGGGGTATAGCGCAGCGTGCCGATTTCGACGATGCTGGCCTCGAGCCGTAAGCGATTCACGCGTTCAATGTTTCCGTTGGCACCCTGATGCGTTCCGGTGCGCTAATTACGAAGCAGCAGCTTCGGTCGCGGGCGTCGCGGCAGCCTTCTTGGCTTCTTCGCGGGCCACTTCCTTCATCATCGGCGACGGTGCGGTCTCAGCCTTCTTCATCTTGACGACGAGGTGGCGCAGAACGGCGTCGTTGAACTTGAATGCGTGTTCCAGCTCGTCCAGGGTTTCCTGGTCGCATTCGATGTTCATGCAAACGTAGTGAGCCTTAGCCAGCTTTTCGATCATGTAAGCCAGTTGACGACGGCCCCAGTCTTCGACGCGGTGGATCTTGCCCTGACGGGTTTCGACCGTGCCACGATAGCGCTCGATCATTGCAGGCACTTGCTCGCTCTGATCGGGGTGAACGATAAATACGATTTCATAATGACGCATAGGGTGCTCCTTATGGACAAAGCTGCCTGGGCGTCAGAACCAGTGCAGCAAGGTTGCAGAACCCGCGATTCTAGCGGATTTCATGTCGAGCATCAACTCCCACTCGATCAGCCGTTCTCCAGCCAGTAATTCGGACGCGCATAAATCTGCCGCAACTGTTCGATGAACAGCCGCACCCGCGCGGGCTGGAAGCGCTGCTGTGGGTATACGGCGAGGATGTCGTAATCGGGCAGCGCATATTCGTCCAGCACGGTCTCCAGCTCCCCGGACTGCAACTCGCGCTGGATTTCCCACGTCGAGCGCCAGCCGAGTCCCAGCCCTTCGAGGGCCCAGCGGTGCAGCAACTCGCCGTCGTTGCAGTCGAGACTACCGGCTACGCGAATCGTCACGAGCTTGCCCTGCCGCTTGAAGTACCAGCCGCGCTGTTGCCCGCCCTGAAGGTTGAACGCCAGACAATTGTGCTTCGCCAGATCCTCCAGCGTCTTGGGACGGCCGTGGCGCGCGAAGTACGCGGGTGTGCCGCACACCACGCGCCGGTTCTGCGCGAGTTTGACTGCAACGAAGTTCGGGTCGACGGAGCCGCCGATACGAATCCCCATGTCGTAGCCCTCGCGCACGATATCCACCACGCGATCCGTCAGATTGAAAGAGATCTGCACTTCGGGATGCAGGCGCAGGAACGCCGGCGCGTGCGGGGCGACGTGCTTGCGGCCGAACGCCGCTGGGGCCGAAACGATCAGGTGACCGGAGACGGCGTGCCGACCGGCACTGATTTCGTTCTCCGCCATCTCCCAGTCGCCGAGCAACTGCTTGCAGCGCTCCAGAAAAGCGCCGCCCTCTTCCGAGAGCGCCAGTCGGCGCGTCGAACGGTACATGAGCTTGATGCCGAGACGCTTTTCGAGCGCGTCGATGCGCCGCCCGAGGATCACCGGCGAGACCCCCTCCTTGAGCGCCGCCGCGGCCAGACTGCCGGCTTCGGCCACCTGCACGAAGGTTTCGATCTGTTTGTAGCGGTCCATCACGTCTCCATTCGATACTTTTTGTTCTTAAAAAAACGATCTTTTGTGATCTTATCAAACAAATCGTACCGGCTTAAAGTGACCTCCAACAAGATTCATCCCTATAAGTCCCGTATTCGTCATTACCCATTGGAGGAGTCACATGGCCAAGATGACCGCCGTAGAGGCCGCCGTCCGCGTGCTGGAGAAGGAAGGCATCACTACCGCATTCGGCGTGCCCGGCGCCGCCATTAACCCGTTCTACTCGGCCTTGCGCAAGGCTGGCAGCGTCGAGCACGTGCTCGCCCGCCACGTCGAAGGCGCATCGCACATGGCCGAAGGCTACACGCGTGCAGAAGCTGGCAACATCGGCGTTTGTATCGGAACGTCGGGCCCCGCAGGCACGGACATGATCACCGGCCTGTACTCGGCACAAGCCGACTCCATCCCGATTCTGTGCATTACGGGTCAGGCGCCGCGCGCCCGCCTGTACAAGGAAGATTTCCAGGCCGTCGACATCGAGTCGATCGCCAAGCCGGTCACGAAGTGGGCCGTGACGGTTCGTGAGCCGGCCCTTGTGCCGCGCGTGTTCCAGCAAGCGTTCCACCTGATGCGCTCGGGCCGTCCGGGTCCGGTGCTCATCGACCTGCCGTTCGACGTGCAGGTCGCCGAGATCGAATTCGATCCCGACACGTACGAACCGCTGCCGGTGTACAAGCCTGCTGCGACGCGTGCACAGGCCGAGAAGGCCATTCAGATGCTGGTCGCGTCGGAGCGTCCGCTCATCGTGTCGGGTGGCGGTGTGATCAACGCCGACGCCGCCGATCTGCTCGTCGAATTTGCCGAGACGGTGAACGTGCCGGTCGTGCCCACGCTCATGGGCTGGGGCACCATCGCCGACGACCATCCGCTCATGGCCGGCATGGTCGGCCTGCAAACGTCGCATCGCTTTGGCAATGCCACGATGCTCGCGTCCGACTTCGTGATGGGCATCGGCAACCGCTGGGCAAACCGTCACACCGGTAGCGTGGATGTCTTCACGCAGGGTCGCAAGTTCGTGCACGTCGATATCGAGCCGACGCAAATCGGCCGCGTGTTCGGCCCGGACTACGGCATCGTCTCCGACGCCAAGGCCGCCCTTACGCTGTTCGTCGAAGTCGCCAAGGAACTGAAGGCCGCCGGTCGTCTGCCGGACCGCTCGCAATGGGTTGCCGACTGCCAGAAGCGCAAGCGCACCATGCTGCGCCGCTCGGACTTCGATCAGGTGCCTATCAAGCCGCAACGCGTGTATCAGGAAATGAACGCCTTCTTCGGCCGCGACGTGCGCTACGTCTCGACGATCGGTCTGTCGCAGATCGCCGCCGCACAGTTCCTGCACGTGAACAAGCCGCGCCACTGGATCAACTGCGGTCAGGCAGGCCCGCTGGGCTGGACCGTGCCGGCCGCCATCGGTGCGAAGGTCGCATCGCCGTCGTCGGACGTCGTGGCCATCTCGGGCGACTACGACTTCCAGTTCATGATCGAAGAACTGGCCGTGGCCGCGCAGTTCAAGGTGCCGTACATCCACGTCGTGGTGAACAACTCGTACCTGGGTCTGATCCGTCAGGCACAGCGCAACTTCGACATGGACTACTGCGTGCAGCTCGCGTTCGAAAACGTGAACTCGCCGGAAGTGAACGGTTACGGCGTCGACCACGTGAAGGTGGCTGAAGGCCTCGGCGTGAAGGCGATCCGTGTGTTCCAGCCGAACGACATTCAGCCCGCGTTCGCTCAGGCACGCAAGCTGATGGCCGAGTTCTCCGTGCCGGTGATCGTGGAAGTGATTCTCGAGCGTGTGACCAACATCGCGATGGGCACCGAAATCAACAACATCAACGAGTTCGAAGAAATCGTCGACGTTGTGGAAGAAGACGACGCAGTGTCGGCATAAGCCCGCCAGCACTGCCAACGGTTTGCGGGGCGCATGCGTCCCCTCCGCTTTCGGCTAGACCCCGTGAAACGGCCAAAGCATGCGCTCCGCAACCTTGCAGTACTCCGCATTACCTTAGCTTCACCCAGCATTCACCCTTGCATCGAATCGTCGAAACCACCCCCTAAAAAAGAGAGAGAGGAGTCAGCGCAATGCCGAAATTTGCCGCCAACCTGACCATGCTGTTCAACGAGGTGCCGTTCCTCGACCGCTTCAAGGCGGCCGCCGCAGCGGGCTTTCGCGGCGTGGAGTTCCTGTTCCCGTACGCGTTTCATCGCGACCAGATCGCCGACAAGCTGAACCAGTATCAGCTCGACCTCGTGCTGCACAACCTGCCCGCCGGTAACTGGGATGCAGGCGAGCGCGGCATCGCCATCTTCCCCGATCGCGTGGCCGAATTCCGCGACGGCGTGGGCGAAGCCATCACCTATGCCAAGGCGCTGGGTGTGAAGCAACTGAACTGCCTCGTGGGCAAGCAAGGCGCCGATCTGTCGACGCAGGCCGCCACCGAAACGCTCGTGGGCAACCTGCGCTTCGCCGCCGACGCCCTCAAGGCCGAGGGCATCCGCCTGCTGGTCGAGCCGATCAACACGTACGACATTCCGGGCTTCTTCCTGAACCGTACGAAGCAGACGCTGGAAGTCTTCGACGCCGTCGGCTCGGACAACCTGTTCCTGCAGTACGACATCTATCACATGCAACGCATGGAAGGCGAGCTCGCCAAGACCATCGAGACGAATCTGGCGCGCATCGCTCACGTGCAGCTCGCCGACAACCCGGGCCGCAACGAGCCTGGCACGGGCGAGATCAACTACGCCTACCTGTTCGCGTTCCTCGACCGCATTGGCTACACGGGCTGGATCGGCTGCGAGTACAAGCCCGCAACGACCACCACCGACGGCCTCGGCTGGTTCAAGGCCGCAGGCCTGCGCGAAGCCGCATAAGCCGACGTCAGCGAACTTAAGTCAGCGTAACCCTCGCAATAACCGACCGGGTTTCGACGAGGAAGGGCCCCGCCGGCCGCATGCAGGGGGCATGCGGCCGGAGCACGGGGGATGTGTGAACGCTCATTGCCTGTAGCACTCACGCACCCAAGCCCCACCCGTCCAACGGTCGGCAACAACAACTTCAAACTTTGGCAACAAGGAGTCTCGAAATGGCACAACTCGGTTTTATTGGTCTGGGCATCATGGGCGCGCCGATGGCGAAGCATCTGCAAAACGCCGGTCACAAGCTGTTCCTGTACGAGCGTCGCACGCCCCCGCAAGACCTGATCGACGGTCAGGCCACCGTTTGCACGTCGGCCAAGGAAGTGGCCAAGCGCGCCGATATCGTGTTCGTGATGGTGCCGGACACCCCTGACGTCGGCGCAGTGCTGTTCGGCCAGGACGGTCTGGCAGAAGGTCTGACGGCTGGCAAGATCGTCGTCGACATGAGCTCGATCTCGCCGATCGAAACGAAGGAATACGCCAAGAAGATCAAGGCACTCGGCTGTGAATACCTCGACGCCCCGGTCTCGGGTGGCGAAGTCGGCGCGAAGGCCGCGTCGCTGTCGATCATGGTCGGTGGCTCGCAAGCCGCGTTCGACGACGTGAAGCCGTTCTTCGAACTGATGGGCAAGAACATCACGCTCGTGGGCGACAGCGGTGCCGGTCAGACCTGCAAGGTCGCCAACCAGATCGTGGTCGCACTGACGATCGAAGCCGTGGGCGAAGCCCTGCTGTTCGCGTCGAAGGCCGGTGCAGATCCCGCGAAGGTGCGTGCAGCCCTGATGGGTGGCTTCGCTTCGTCGCGCATTCTGGAAGTGCACGGCGAGCGCATGGTCAAGCGCAACTTCGAACCGGGCTTCCGCATCGCACTGCACCAGAAGGATCTGAACCTGGCGCTGCAAACGGCGAAGACCCTCGGTGTGTCGCTGCCGAACACGGCCACGGCGCAAGAACTGTTCAATGCCTGCGCAGCCAACGGCGGCGCAGCATGGGATCACTCGGGCATGGTGCGCGCGCTGGAAATGCTCGCGAACCACACCGTCGCCTGAGACTGAAAGACAGGCCCCGCCGCGATGTCGTGTCGCGGCGCGAAGCCGCACCGCGTATTTCGCGAGAAGACGAAGAAAGCGGCCTCAAGAAAAGCCGCAAGCAATAGCAGGGAGAGGTGGGAAATGGGGCGAGCGCGTCGACAGACGCCACGCCGAGCGTCACGGCGCCAGTCGAGCGAAAGCGCGACTCGCGCCGTATTTTTTTGCTTCGACTAAATACGCGTCAATACTCGTCGAACAGACTCTGCATACGCTCGCGCGGCACGCCCGCTTGCAGCGCCAGCATCAGCAGCACGCGCGCCTTGTACGGATGCAGGTTGCCGGTACTCACGAAGCCGTACTGATCGTCCGGCGCAGCGCCGTTATGCATGACGTGACCGCTCCCCACGCGCGACGCACGCACCACCGTCACACCGCGTTGCACCGCTTCGGCCAGCGCCTGTTGCAACAGCGAGTGCAGCGAGCCGTTGCCGGTCCCGGCGACCACAATGCCCTGCACGCCCGCTTCCACCAGCGCGTCGACCGCAATGCGCGACACGCCCGCATAACTCGATACCACTTCCACCGCAGGCAACTCGCCGGATAGCCCGACGAATTCGCTCTCGACGGTGTGATATTGGAGCGGTTCGCGCTGAAACGCCACGCGCTCGTCCTGCACCCAGCCGATCACGCCGATTTCCGGCGAATGGAAGGCGTCGACCTTGTAGGTGCTCGTCTTGACGACGTCGCGTGCGCAGTGGATCTGGTTGTTGATGGCGACCATCACACCGCGTCCGGCCGAAATCGGGTCGGTCGCCACGCGCACGGCGTTGAGCAGATTGAGCGGGCCGTCTGCCGAGAGTGCCGTCGCGGGCCGCATGGCTGCGGTCATGACGACCGGCTTGCGGCTGTTGATCGTAAGGTGCAGGTAATACGCCGTCTCTTCGAGCGTATCGGTGCCATGCGTAATCACGGCACCGGCCACATCGGGCTGCGCCAGCAAGGCGTTCACGCGAGCGGCCAGCTTCTGCCAGAGCGACACACTCATGTCCTTGCTGTCAATCTGCGCGACCTGTTCGGCGTGAATGTGGGCCACGTTACCCAGCGCGGGCACGGCGGCGAGGAGATCCTGAACACCGAGCGCTCCGGCCTGATAACCGGCGGTACGCGTGGCGTCGGCCGCGCTGCCCGCAATCGTCCCGCCCGCGGCGAGCAGCGCAATGCGCGGCAATTCGCCCGAGGACACGGTGTAATGAGGAATCGGGTTGAATGAGGTCAATGTCATGCCAGCGATTGTATCCAATACTGCCCCGCTTCCCAATCCTTGCAATCGCTGAAAACATCGATCCCGCCACCAGGGCGGGATCGGGCTCAGCAGCACGCCAACATCCGGCGGGAAACGTCAGGCCGCAAACTCCAGCGCCTCGCGCAACTGCGTCGAGATTTCCTGCTCCTTGAGCGCAGGGGCGAGCATTTCGATGAAACGATACGCGTACGAGCGCAGGAACGCGCCGCGTCGCAGACCGATGCGCGTCGTGCTCGGCTCGAACGCATTCTCGAGTTCCAGCACGGCCAGATCCTGATCCTTGCGCGGATCGACCGCCATCGCCGCCACAATGCCGATGCCCAGCCCCAGTTCGACGTACGTCTTGATGACGTCCGTATCGAGCGCGGTGAGCACGATATCCGGCACCAGCCCCTGATCGGTGAACGCTTTGTCCACGTGTGAGCGGCCCGTGAAATCGCCGTCATACGTGATGATCGGGTATTCGGCGATGTCGGCGAGCGTCAGGTTCTCGCGGCCGACCAGCGGGTGCTCCTTCGGCACGACAGCCACGTGATGCCATGAATAGCACGGGAACGTGACGATGTCGGGAAAGCGATCAAGCGCCTCGGTCGTAATGCCGATATCCGCTTCGCCGTCGATGACCATCTGCGCGATCTGGCGCGGGCTGCCCTGGCGCAACGCCAGATGTACCTTCGGGAAGACGCTCGTGAACTGCTTGATCACCTGCGGAAGCGCATAGCGCGCCTGCGTGTGTGTGGTGGCGACCACAAGGTGCCCGCTGTCCTGATCGGCGAACTGACGCGCCACACGGCGCAGGTTCTCAGCGTCGAGCAGCATGCGCTCGATCAGTTGCAGCACCGCCTTGCCCGGCTCAGTCAGGCCCGTGAGGCGTTTGCCGCGACGCACAAAGACGTCCACGCCGAGCTCATCCTCCAGATCCTTGATCTGCTTGCTCACGCCCGATTGCGACGTGTACAGCGCACTGGCCGCTTCCGTCAGATTGAGGTTCTGCCGAACCGCTTCGCGCACGTAGCGCAATTGCTGGAAATTCATGATCTAACTCCGCCCTGTTGCTTGTCTGTCCGTGACGTCTATGGATGAAGTACCGCTTGTAGTTTTGACGTGTACCGCTCGTACAGCTCCCACCGCTGCTACCGCTCGTTATGCCTGCGCCGAAAACACGCGCAACTGACGCGGCACCGCGCGCAGCGTCGTCCCCGTGTCCGCGCCGAGGGACTTCCAGCCCGAGCGCGTGAGTTCGGCTTCCCACACGGCGTCGCCGGGTGCAGCAAGCTCCACACGCACCGTACCGCCCAGCGGAATCGCGCGGCGCACCGCCACGTCGATACCGGGGCCGCAGTCGCCCGCAGGCACCAATGCCAGATCATGCGGACGCACATACGCAATCGCGCGCCCGTCCTGCGGCACGGCAGGCAGATCGTCCTTGTGCACGGTGACGCGATACTTGCCCGCGTCCGCAATAAAGTCGTGCGTCTGCAACTCGCCCGACAGACGGTTCGCCGCGCCGAGAAACTCGTACACGAACGCACTCTCCGGGGTGTCGTAGACGTCCTGCGGTGCGCCGATCTGTTCAACCTTGCCCCGATTCATCAGCACGATGCGATCGGCCACTTCGAGCGCTTCTTCCTGATCGTGCGTGACGAAAATCGTCGTGATGTGAAGCTCGTCGTGCAAACGGCGCAGCCAGCTGCGCAATTCCTTGCGCACCTTGGCATCGAGCGCGCCGAACGGCTCATCGAGCAACAGCACCTTCGGCTCGACAGCCAGTGCACGTGCGAGCGCGATTCGTTGGCGCTGCCCGCCCGACAGCTCTGCCGGATAGTGATCGGCCAGCCAGTCCAGTTGCACGAGGCCCAGCAGCTCATGCACCTTGTTGCGAATCTGTGCGTCCGAGAGGCGATCGCGGCGCGACTTCACGCGCAGGCCGAACGCCACGTTCTCGAACACCGTCATGTGACGGAACAAGGCGTAGTGCTGAAACACGAAGCCGACCTGACGCTCGCGCGTGCCCACCGAAGCGACGTCCTCGCCGTTGAGGACCACGCGCCCCGCGTCGGCAAACTCCAGCCCGGCGACGATTCGCAGCAGCGTCGTCTTGCCGCAGCCCGACGGCCCGAGCAGCGCGACCAGTTCCCCCGTGGGGAATTCGAGACTGACGTCGTCGAGCGCGGCGAAGTCGCCGAAGTGTTTGGAAACCTGTTGTACCTGGATGCTCATTTGTCTTGCTCCTCGATGCTGTTCGACGCGACTTGTCTGCTATGCGTGAATATCCGCTCAGGCCTGCACGGCGTCTTCGCGACGCGCGGCCTTGTCCTGCGCCAGCTTGCGTTCCGCCCAGAGCTTCAGCCCCAGCGTGGCCAGTGCGAGCAGCGCGAGAATCGACGCCGCCGCAAATGCGCCAACCGTGTGGTAGTCGTTGTATTCAATTTCCACGTGCAGCGGCAGCGTGTTCGTCTCACCGCGAATGTGCCCCGAGACGACCGACACCGCCCCGAACTCGCCCATAGCGCGTGCGTTACAGAGAATCACGCCGTACAGCAGGCCCCACTTGATCTTCGGCAGCGTCACGCGCGTGAACACCTGCCAGCCGCTTGCGCCCAGCACGCGCGCCGCTTCTTCTTCCTCGCTGCCCTGCGCCTGCATCAGCGGAATCAGTTCGCGCGCAACGAACGGGAACGTGACGAACACCGTTGCAAGCACCAGTCCCGGCAATGCGAACACGATCTTCAGGTTGTGCGCGTCGAGAAAGTCCCACAGCGGACCCTGACGGCCAAAGATCAGCAGGAATGTGAGACCTGCTACAACCGGCGAGACGGAAAACGGCAAGTCGATGAGCGTTGTCAACACGCTCTTGCCCTTGAAATCGAAGCGCGCAATCGCCCACGACGCCGCCACCCCGAACACCAGGTTAAGCGGCACGGCGATGACCGCGATGAGCAACGTTAGACGTATCGCGGAGAGTGCGTCATCGTTTGTCAGCCCCTCCCAATACGGCGCGAGCCCTTTGCCCAGCGCAGTCACGAAGACCGACGCGAGCGGCAGCACCAGAAACAACGCGAAAAACAGCAGCGCCACCGCAATCAGGACGGCTTTGACGTACGCGGGCTCGTCGGTCGGATCGGCTTTGCGAGCCTTCACCGTTTGCGACACAGCGTGCGAGAGTGCGAGTGAATCGGACATGATCGAAACGTTCTCTTCGAGGTTCTTACATCACACGCCACTGGCGCGACGACCCGAATGGCGGCGTTGCAGCCACCATTGCAGCGTATTGATAAGTAACAGCAGCACGAACGAGATCAGCAGCATGACCACGGCGAGCGCCGCCGCGCCAGCGAAATCGTATTGTTCGAGCTTGGTCACGATCAGCAGCGACGTGATTTCCGAAACCATCGGAATGTTGCCCGCGATGAAAATGACCGAGCCGTACTCACCGACCGCACGGGCGAACGCCAGCGCAAACCCTGTGAGCAAGGCGGGCAGCACCGCCGGGAGAATCACGTGACGCAGCGTCTGCCAGCGAGTCGCGCCGAGGCATGCTGCGGCCTCCTCCTGCTCGCGCTCGAACTCTTCGAGCACCGGTTGCAGGGTGCGCACCACGAACGGCAGGCCGATGAACGTGAGCGCCACGAAAATACCCAGCGGCGTGAAGGCGATCTTGATGCCGAGCGGCTCGAACCAGCGCCCGATCCAGCCGTTCGGCGCGTAGATGGCGGCCAGCACGATGCCCGCGACCGACGTCGGCAAGGCGAACGGCAGGTCGATCAGCGCATCAACGAAGCGCTTGCCCGGGAACGTGTAGCGCACCAGCACCCACGCCAGGATGAAACCGAAAAATGCGTTCAGCGTTGCCGCCGCAAGCGAGATCCCGAACGTGAGGCGGTACGACGCCAGCACGCGCGGCGAACTCACTGCGGCGACGAAGCTCGCCCAGTCGAGCGAACTTGCCTTGATGAAGACCATCAGCAACGGCACCAGCACCACAAGGCTCAGGTACGCGACGGTGTAGCCCATCGTCAGGCCAAAGCCCGGCAAGGCACTTGGCTTGCGCCACATTGGAAAGAGTGCGGTACTCATGCGATGGTCCTTGCCCTTACTTCTTGGTGTAGATCTGGTCGAAGATGCCGCCGTCGGCGAAGTGCTTCGCCTGCGTCTTCGTCCAGCCGCCCAGATCGGCGTCCACCGTATAGAGCTTGAGCTTCGGATACTGCGACTCGTACTTCTTGGCGATTTCCGGCGAGCGCGGACGATAGAAGTGCTTCGCGGCGATCTCCTGTCCCTGCGGCGAATACAGCCATTGCAGGTAGGCTTCGGCAGCCTTGCGCGTGCCGTGCTTGTCGACATTCTTGTCGACGATCGCCACCGGCGGCTCCGTCAGGATCGACGACGACGGCACCACGATGTCGAACTTGTCCGGACCGAGGTCCTTCACCGACAGCAGCGCTTCGTTTTCCCAGGCGATCAGCACGTCGCCGATGCCGCGTTCCACGAACGTCGTGGTCGCGCCGCGCGCGCCCGAATCCAGCACGCCGACGTTCTTGTAAATGGCCTTCACGAAATCCTGCGCCTTCTGCTCGTTACCGCCCGGTTGCTTGAGCGCATAGAGCCATGCGGCGAGGTAGTTCCAGCGAGCGCCAGCCGACGTCTTCGGGTTCGGCGTCACCACGCTGATGCCCGGCTTGGCGAGGTCGTTCCAGTCCTTGATGCCCTTGGGGTTGCCCTTGCGCACGAGCAACACAATGGTCGACGTGTACGGCGTGGCGTTATCCGGCAGACGCTTCTGCCAATCCTTGTTCACGAGACCGGCGGCGGCCAGTTCGTCGATGTCGGCCGAGATGCCGAGCGTGACGACGTCAGCCGGTGCGCCGTCGAGCACCGTACGGGCTTGCTTGCCCGAACCGCCGTGCGAGGCCTTCACCGTCACCGTGTCGCCAGCGACTTGCTTGTAGTGGGCCTCGAAGGCCTTGTTGTAGTCGGCGTAAAGCTCACGCGTCGGGTCGTACGACACGTTGAGCAGCGACAGGCTCGCAGCCTGCGCCTGAATCGTCATGCCGGCGGCCAGCGCCAGACCACCCAGCGCGACTGCCAGCTTCTTAGCTTTCCATCCCCGTGCTGCTTTGTTCATGACTTGCACTCCTTGTTTGCTTCTCGTGTGTAGGAGGCCAGTCTATGAGGGCGTCTAAATAATTAAAAATAATATTTTCGCTTTTGTTTATGCCGGAATAAGGATTAGAGAAATTGTGCTGACGGGGCCGTCATCAGACGTAAGGGGTGCCGTGCAGTGCGGCGGCAACGCCTGCACACCCCCTGTCTACAAGGCTCAGGAAGGATTTCTGAGCCTCAGCGGTGTCCCGCGACAGACCGAATGTGCGATGGGCGTTGAGGAAGGCGACCGTCCAGGCGGCGAGCATTAGCCCTGCGGCCAGTTGGGCTTCGACGTCCGGCGTCGGCCGGTCGACCGCTTCGGCGAGCGCCTGCGCCACAACGTCGGCCAGTTCGTCCCGGATCGCCCGGGCGCGCGCCTTGAGCGTCTCACTGCCTTCGATCGTTCGGATGAAGCCCTGGCTCTGGGCCGAAAAGTTCACGAAGGGGCTGTTTTGCGCCACCAGACGATGCGCCAGACACCGCAGCGCCTCGACGGGCGAGACACCCGCCTCCCGCTCATGGATGGCTTGCCGAAGTGCGTCGCGCCCCTCCTCGTCCCGGTCGAAGAACATGTCTTCCTTACGCGGGAAGTGGTTGAAGACGGTCATGCGCCCGACATCGGCGGCCGCCGCGATCTGGTCGACCGTCACATGATCGAAGCCGTGTTCGTGGAAAAGCCGTGTCGCGGCATTGGAAATGCCCTGCCGGGTGGCAAGGCGTTTTCTCGATCTCAAATCGGTTGGCGTTGACATGGGGTTCCTGATGGCCTAGTTTACATGTACTCAGTACATATTTATACGAAGTATATGACAAACTCCATTGATGTTGTAGTGGTCGGTGCCGGTCCCGTCGGGCTGCTCGCCGCCATCGAACTGACGCTCGGCGGGGCACGCGCGCTCGTGCTCGAACGGCTGGCGTCGCCTAGTCAGGCGATGAAGGCGTTGTCGTTCGGGCCGCTCGCGGGCGAAGCGCTGTTGCGTCGTGGCATGCGCACGGCCATCGACGACGCGCAGCAACGCAGCGCACAGGCCATGCAGGCCTTCACCCAACAGACGGGCGCGGATCTTAGTGCCCGTGCTTCGAAGTTTAATGGCCATTTCGCCGGGCTTTCCCTCATTCGGCGCGACGCGCAGGTCGACCCCGACCGGCGGCCCCGTCACGTCGATCAGCCTGCACTGGAAGCCATGCTGGGTGCACGAGCGCAGGCGCTTGGGATTGAGGTGCGTCGCGAGCATGAAGTGACGGGAATCGAGACCTCAGATGACGGTGTCGAGATCTCCTGGGTCTCGCCCGGCGGGCCGGGTCGCGTGCGTGCGGCTTTCCTCATCGGGTGCGACGGCGGGCGCAGCACCGTGCGCAAGTTGTGCGACTTCGCGTTCCCCGGCACCACGCCGACGCTCACCTTTTATCAGGCGACGGCCGACGTCGATCACCCCGAGCGCTTGTTGCCTATCGGATGGAATCGCACCGAGCGGGGGGTGTTTTGCTATGGCCCTGTGCCCGGACGCCTGTTCATGCTCGACTTTTCCGGGCCGCCTGAGGATCGGCAAGCGCCTGTCACGCGCGAAGAGATCGAAGCGGTCCTGCGTCGCACCAGTGGCCAGGAGGTGCGCGTGAATGTGCTGCATGCCGCCAGTCGCTGGGCAGACAACACGCGTCTCGTCGACAGCTACCAGCAGGGACGCGTTTTCCTCGCAGGCGACGCCGCACACGTTCACTCGCCCTTTGGCGGTCAGGGCTTGAGCCTTGGCCTGCTTGACGCTGCCAACCTTGGCTGGAAACTCGCTGCCGTCATTCGCAGCGATATGCCTGAAAGCTTGCTCGCGACGTACACCGCAGAGCGGCGTCCGGTGGCCAAAGCGGTACTGGCGAACACGCGCGCGCAAGTCGCGATCTTGCGTCCGGACCCGCAATCGGGCGCAATGCGCGACCTCATCGCCAAACTGATGGACTTCGACGACGTCAACCGCTTCATCGGAGAGATGATGACCTGTGTGTCGACGCGATACGACCTGGTGGCTTCTGAGGTCTCCCATCCTGATATCGGCCGCCTGGCAGGCGACTGGACGCTCTCGGATGGCTCACATCTCTACGATGCGATGCTCGACGGACGCGGGGTGTTGCTCGATGCGACGCAAGGGCAGCAGGCATCGCAGCGGGTAGCCTCTATGACGCCCGGCGTGCGCTGTGTGAAGGTCGGCGACGGCCCCTCGTTCCTGCTGCGCCCCGATGCGTGCATCGCGTGGCGCGGCGATGGAAACAACATCGACGGGCTGGATAGCGCGTTGCGTCGCTGGTTTGTGTCGTAGCGGGGGCATGGGGTGACATCGGATGATGCCGGGCCGATACGAACGCATGAAACCCGAGGAAGTGGCATCGAGACGGGCACGGTGGACGGAAACTTCACGCAGTACATGAAGTTTTCCCTTGCGTTTTTGCAAACACTGTACAAAAATACAGCCACCTGTGCTTCCATACAGTGATGCCATGATCAAACTTACCGCCCGTCAACAGCAGGTCTACGAACTGGTTCAGCAAGCGATCGAGCGCACCGGCTTTCCGCCGACGCGCGCGGAGATTGCCGCAGAACTGGGCTTCTCCTCCGCCAACGCCGCCGAGGAGCACCTGCGGGCACTGGCGCGCAAAGGTGTCATCGAGCTTGCCGCCGGTCAATCGCGTGGCATTCGTCTCAAGCGTCTGGACGACGCGGGCGGCACGCATCAGTTCACGCTGCCGCACATGGGCCTCATGCAGTTGTCGCTGCCGCTCGTCGGCCGCGTCGCTGCGGGTAGCCCGATCCTGGCGCAGGAACATATCGAACGCAACTTCCAGTGCGATCCGAACATGTTTGCGCGTCAGCCCGATTACCTGCTGAAGGTGCGCGGCATGTCGATGCGCGACGCGGGCATTCTCGACGGCGACCTGCTTGCCGTGCAGAAGGCTGCCGACGCACGCGAAGGTCAGATCGTCGTAGCACGCATCGGCGACGACGTGACCGTCAAACGTTTTCACCGCGTGAAGGGTGGCGTCGAACTGATCGCCGAGAACCCCGACTTCGAGAACATCAATGTCGACGAAGGCAGCGGTGATTTCGCGTTGGAAGGGATTGCGGTCGGTCTGATTCGCAACAACGATCTATGAACGATCAATGAGCGGCCGCTGACGGTCTCTCATCGCGAACCGGGGCAGCGCGACACAGCGACTTGCCCCGCTCCCTGAAGATTTGTATTTGATTGCGCCGGGCTGGGTCCGGCGCCCGTGCCCTGCTGCGCCTGCGATTTGTGAGATGAACGCCATTCGCAGCAAGACACGTCCCTCTGACCCGCTTTGAAAGAAGGATCGCATCATGGCTCGACTCTTTGGTTTGCTGCGTACGTCTCTCGGTCAATCGCCGGTTCGCGTGTCATCGCAGACGCGACTTTCTGCGGTGTACGGTCTCTCGGCACTGTCCGGACCGTTCGCTTCGGCACCCGCCATCGCCCGCTCCTACACCGTGCCCAACCGCACTCGCACGACCACGCTGCCGCGCACGATTGCAGCCGCCGTCGCGTCGGCGACCCGCCGGGGCTGCCCCGCCGGAAAAGCCGTGAAAGCGTCGCGCAACGTTCGGGAACAGCAGGCTCGCCGTGAAGCGCATGACACGCAGGAAGGTCACGATGTGCGCGTCTATCGAGACAGGTCGCACATCGTGATGGTCGGCACGTTTGCCGACATCTGCCGCAAACTCGATCAAGCCGTTGGCGAACAGTTCTGCCAGGCGGCGGTTTGATGTTTTGCGCTGGCCTCTCAGCGCGTTAGCGCGTTGCGCGAAGACGGGCTGAAGCCAGCGTAGCGCGCTGGTTCTTGCGGCTTATTCGCTCCGACCGGAGGACGGACTCACTTGCCGTGAGTCACTGCCCCAGCGCAAGCAACGGATTGTCGGCACCGTGACGCTCGCCGTCGAAGAATCGCGCAACGTCTTCCGGCTTTACGGCTTCGATGTTCGCGTGTTGCCAGCGCGGCTTGTGGTCCTTGTCGATCACCATCGCGCGAATGCCCTCGACGCCTTCGGCACCGGTGCGGCCGTCCAGATTGAAGACGCTGCGCATCATCAACCACTCTTCACGCAGTTCGTCCGCGAGAGACAACTTGCGGGCACGACGCACCTGCTCAAGCGCCACACATGTCATCAACGGCGACCGCTTGGTGCGCAGCAGATCTTCCGTTTCCTCCGCCCAGCCCGAGTATTCGCAACGCGCTTCGAGTTTGAGGCCCTTCAGAATCGCGGGCATGTCTGCGAGACCGAAGTGCTCATCGATCACGCTGCGCAGAGGTGCGAGCTTGCCGGGTGCAAGACCGGCAGGCGGCAGACTTTCGCGCGCGAACGTACGTGCCGCGTCGAGCACGGCATCGCTATCCTGCCAGTCTCCATTAACCAGCCGGTCGCACAACTCAGGCAACGACGCGCGCGGCACCACCACGTCCGCCAAACCGATTTCACACGCATCGACTGCGCCGAACACGATCCCCGTGGTGCCAAGGTACTCACCGAGATGCCCCGCAAGATTCGAAAGGAAGAACCCGCCGCCGACATCCGGGAACAGGCCGATAGCCGTCTCGGGCATCGCCATGCGCGTCGCCTCGGTAACGATACGCAACGTCGCCCCTTGCGAGATGCCCATGCCACCGCCCATGACTACACCGTCCATCAGGGCGATGTACGGCTTCGGGTACGACGCGATCGTGTAGTTGAGCCGATACTCGTCGGCGAAGAAGTCCATGATGTCGGTGCGGCCCGCACTGATGGCCTCATGGAAGTAGCGAATGTCACCACCCGCGCACAACCCCTTCTCACCCTCGCCTTGCAGCACGACACCCAGCACCTTGGGATCGTCGCGCCACTGATCGAGCGCGGCAGCCATCGCGCGAATCATGTCGTGCGACAACGCATTGAGTGCCTTCGGGCGCGTCAGCGTGATGAAGCCGATACGGCCACGGATTTCGGTTCGAACAAAATCGGTCATGTCAGGCAAGGACTCCGGAAACGTCAACGGATTGGGGGATGAAAGTTCGGGATGACAAAAGCAAAAAGCCGGCGCATGGCACCGGCTTTTCTTCCAACAGACAGATCCCGCAGCGCGACGGACTCTTCATCCGTTGCGCCGCGTTTCCGTCGCCGGCTTTACTTCTCTTCGCGCGAAGCGCGCTTGCGCTCGTGCTCGATCAGATGACGCTTGCGCAGGCGAATCGTCTGCGGCGTGACTTCGACCAGTTCGTCGTCGTCGATGAATTCCACGGCGTATTCGAGGCTCATCGCGATCGGCGGCACCAGACGCACGGCTTCGTCGGTACCCGACGCGCGCACGTTCGTGAGCTGCTTGCCCTTGATCGGGTTGACCACGAGGTCGTTATCGCGGCTGTGAATACCGATAATCATGCCTTCGTAGAGGGCGTCACCCGGCTTCACGAACATGCGACCACGATCCTGCAGCTTCCACAGGGCGTAGGCCACGGCATCGCCGTTGTCCTGCGAGATCAACACGCCGTTACGACGCTCACCCAGCGAACCATCCTTGACCGGTGCGTACGCATCGAAGATGTGGCTCATCAGGCCCGTACCACGGGTCATCGACAGGAAATCGCCCTGGAAGCCGATCAGGCCGCGAGCCGGAATGCGGTATTCAAGACGCGTACGGCCACGGCCGTCCGACACCATGTCCAGCATTTCGCCCTTGCGACGACCGATTTCTTCCATGACGCCGCCCTGGTGTTCGTCTTCCAGGTCGATGGTCAGCATTTCGTACGGCTCGTGCTTCACGCCGTCGATTTCCTTGATCACCACGCGCGGACGCGACACGGCCAGTTCATAGCCTTCGCGACGCATGTTCTCGATCAGAATCGTCAGGTGCAGTTCGCCACGGCCCGACACTTCAAAGATCGAGTCGCTGTCGGTGTCCTTCACGCGCAGCGCCACGTTGTGATTCAGTTCCTTGTCCAGACGGTCGCGGATCTGACGGCTCGTCACGAACTTGCCTTCGCGGCCAGCCAGCGGCGACGTGTTCACGCAGAAGTTCATCGTGAGGGTCGGCTCGTCGACGGTCAGCAGCGGCAGCGCTTCCGGCGTATCCGCGTCGCAGATGGTCACGCCGATACCCACGTCTTCGATACCGTTGATCAGCACGATGTCGCCAGCTTCGGCGCCTTCGTCCGACATCACGCGCTCCAGACCCTTGAAGGTCAGAACTTGATTGATCTTGCGCTTGAGAATTTCACCGTCCGGGCCCGAACGCATCACAACTTGCTGGCCCGGCTTGACGCGGCCACGCGTGATACGGCCAATACCGATACGGCCGACGAACGTCGAGTAGTCGAGCGAGCTGATTTGCAGCTGCAGCGGCGCGTCCGGATCGGCAGCGCGAACCGGCACGTGTTCGAGAATCGCATCGAACAGCGGCTTCATGGTGCCTTCGCGGACATCCGAATCGAGGCTTGCGAAACCGTTCAGGGCCGAAGCGTAGACGACCGGGAAGTCGAGCTGTTCGTTGGTCGCGCCGAGCTTGTCCATCAGGTCGAACGTCTGGTCGATGACCCAGTCCGGACGTGCGCCCGGGCGGTCGATCTTGTTGACCACGACGATCGGCTTCAGACCGAGGCCCAGGGCCTTGCGGGTCACGAAGCGCGTTTGCGGCATCGGGCCTTCGACGGCGTCGACCACCAGCAGAACGCTGTCGACCATCGAGAGCACACGCTCCACTTCACCGCCGAAGTCCGCGTGTCCCGGGGTATCGACGATGTTGATGTGCGTGCCTTCGTATTCGACGGCGCAGTTTTTGGCGAGGATCGTGATGCCGCGCTCTTTTTCGATGTCGTTCGAGTCCATCACGCGTTCAGCGACTTGCTGGTTTTCGCGGAAGGTGCCCGACTGGCGCAGCAACTGGTCGACGAGCGTGGTTTTGCCGTGGTCGACGTGCGCGATGATGGCGATATTACGGAGAGCGCGGGTCATGAAAGGGGTGCTCGAAAAAGCCTTTGAGGAATCCGCGATTCTACCACTTGCGCATGTCTCACGTCATGGCCTTTCTGCATTGCAACAACGGCATGCACCATTGATTCGCCGATTGCCCCTCATTCGTCACGAAACAGACCGGTGATTCTCCCCCCTCCCCGTCCCCGCGTTTTCGATGCCACGCACCAAATTAGAGCGTTAACTCTAATTTTTTCCGCAATATTTGCCTAGTCAACTATTGCATCGACTTGAAATTAATTAAGTACCCGCTATAATCGTGACAAGTCAACTATTGCAGCTGCATGAAAATGTCCGATCCTTCCGTCACTTTCTCCGCGACCGCGCCGACGTCTCAGCCGGAAGCACCGCAAGCCGATCCCCCGCGTAACGGTTACGACATCGATGATTCCCTCGGGTATCTCGTGGCGCGTGTGCGTCAGCTGATCCTGGCGGAACTGACGAAGGAAACCTCGCAGTACGGCCTCACCAGCACGCAGGCGACCATGCTTTACAAGGTGGCGACCGGCAAGAGCAAGACGGCAGCGGACCTCGCCCGTGACTACTGTATCGATGCAAGCGCGGTCACCCGCCTGCTCGACCGGCTCGAAGCG
Source organism: Pandoraea commovens (assembly GCF_902459615.1). Lineage (GTDB taxonomy): Bacteria > Pseudomonadota > Gammaproteobacteria > Burkholderiales > Burkholderiaceae > Pandoraea > Pandoraea commovens. The sequence goes on along the minus strand of NZ_CABPSA010000010.1, from coordinate 54,995 downwards.
CACGGATTGCTCGTTCGCGAGCGCAGCAAAAGCGACCGCCGCACCGTGAACCTGAGTGCAACGGAGGCTGGCAATGCAATGGCCGACCGGATGCCCGACATCTTCACCCGCGCTGCCGACCACCTGATGGGCGGTTTCAGCGTCGAGGAAATCGGGTTTCTGAAGAGTTTGCTGCGACGGGTGATCGCCAACGGCGAAGGCGGATGACGGCGCGAGCCCCCGAGAAATCCATCCGAATTGCCTCGATTCCCGTTCAGAAATGCTTGTCGAGTCCACTATTGCAAGTCCTCGTCAGCCCCTGATTCCCGATTACTGTCAGTACAAGACTTCACTCGTAAAGGTTTTGCGATGAAAGCGGCCTCACCGTTCCTCCCGCATCTGCGGGCCCGCTCAGCGATTTCCGCCCTCTGTCTGGCGGCTGTGACGCTGGGTTTTGCCGGTTGTGCGAACTTCGCCGGCATCCATAGCGACAAGCAGATCACCACGCCTGAGCACTATCAAACCCAGCGCAGCCTGCCCTCAGAGGGTGGTCAGTGGCCGGGCACCGATTGGGCCCAACGCTTCGGCGATCCGCAACTCGTCTCCCTGATCGACGAAGCGCTCGCAGGCAACCCCGATCTCGCCATGGCCGCCGCCCGCCTGAAGGCTGCGCAGGCGCAGACGGAAGGCGCCGCAGCTGCGTTGCTGCCGTCGGTCAATTTCAACGGCGACGTATATCGCCAGAAATTCACCGAAAACACCATCTACCCGCCGGGCTACGGCGGCGCATGGTTCACGCAGGGCGATCTGAATGCGTCGCTGTCGTGGGAACTCGATCTGTGGGGCAAGAACCGTTCGGCACGAGCACAAGCCACGTCGGCCGAGCGCGCCGAAGAAGCCGGAGACCAGGAAGTGCGTCTCGCGCTGTCGACGGCCGTCGCCCGCTCTTATAACCAGCTCGCGCAGCAATACGCGTTGCACGACGTGCTCGACCGTATCAGCAAGCAGCGCCAGAACCTTGGCAAGCTGACGGCCGATCGCGTGCGCGCCGGTCTCGACACGCAAGTCGAACAGAAGCAGGCCGACAGCAACAGCGCCGACATTCAGACGCAAATCGCACAGCTCGACGGTCAGATTCTGCTCACGCGTCACCAGCTCGGCGTGCTGCTGGGCAAGGGCCCGGACCGCGGTCTGGAAATCGCACCGCCGAAGCTCGCGCAACTCGCTACACCGGCCCTGCCGGACAACCTGCCGCTCGCCCTGCTCGGCCGCCGCCCGGACATCGTCTCGGCTCGCTGGAGCGTGGAATCGCAACTGCAGGGTGTGGACGTCGCTAAAGCGCGTTTCTATCCGGACGTGAACCTGAACGCCGCATTCGGCTTCTCTACCTTCGGGCTTGGCAAGCTGATCGATCCGAGCAGCCAGAACATTCAGGCCGGTCCGGTGATTACGTTGCCGATCTTCGACGGCGGCCGCCTGCGCGCCAACCTGAAGGGTCAGTACGCCGCGTATGAAAGCGCCGTCGCAAACTACGACTCGACGCTCAACAAGGCGCTCGGCGATATCGCCGACCGCATGTCGTCGATCCGTTCCGCCGACAAGCAGATGGTGTCGCAACGCGTGGCGCAAGAAGCCGCACAACGCGCCTACGACCTCGCCATCGACCGCTACAAGGCGGGGCTGACACCGCAGTTGACCGTGCTGACGGCCGAGTCGTCGCTGCTGGCGCAGGAACAGGCTCGCGTGAACATCGACAGCGCACGTCGCGACCAGCAAATCGGCCTGATCAAGGCGCTGGGCGGCGGTTTCGACGCGCAGTCGGCGGGACTCGTCGTGGGCCAGGAGCGCACGGCAAAGACAGACGCAGAGGCGGGCAACGCTCAAACGCACTGAGCGCACTGAACGCACTGAACGCACTGAACGTCACGCAAAACAAGACAAACGTCAAAAGCACATTGAGAGATTAGTACGGAGCAAATGATGAGCGACAACCAACAACAAGCGCCTGCCCAACCGGCACCGAACAACGGCAAGCGCCGCCGCATGATGCTGACGCTGACGGCCGTGATCGCGATTGCGGCCATCGGCTACGGCGCCTATTACGCGCTGTATGCGCGCTACTACGAAGACACCGACGACGCGTATGTCGCAGGCAACGTCGTGCAGATCACGCCGCAAGTGGCCGGCACCGTCACCGGTGTGAAGGTCGACGACACGCAGATGGTCAAGGCTGGCCAGCCGCTGGTCACGCTGGATCAGACCGACGCTCGCGTCGCCCTGCTGCAATCCGAAGCCAACCTCGCGCAGACCGTGCGTCAGGTCCGTACGTACTTCGTGAATAACGATGCGTACGCCGCCACGGTCGCAATGCGTCAGTCGGAACTCGCGAAGGCGCAGGCCGACGTGAAGCGCCGTGAAATGGCCATCGCCACGGGTGCCGTGTCGCGCGAAGAACTGGCCCACGCGCAAGACGCCGTGAAGTCGGCGCAGGCCGCGCTGGAACAGGCGCGTGCACAACTGGTGTCGAACAAGGCGCTCACCGACAAGACGTCGGTGACCACGCATCCGAACGTGCAACAGGCGGCCGCGAAGGTGCGTGCGTCGTACCTCGACTACGCCCGTACGTCCATCCCGGCACCGGTTGACGGCTACGTCGCCAAGCGCTCGGTGCAGGTCGGCCAGCGTGTCGCCACGGGCGCACCGCTCATGGCGCTGGTGCCGCTCAACGAAGTGTGGGTCGACGCCAACTTCAAGGAAGTGCAGATCTCGCACATGCGCGTTGGCCAGCCGGTCACGCTCACGGCAGACGTGTACGGTTCGTCGGTGGAATACAAGGGCACGGTGGCTGGCTTCTCGGCCGGTACGGGCAGCGCCTTCTCGCTGCTGCCGGCACAGAACGCCACGGGCAACTGGATCAAGGTGGTGCAACGTCTGCCGGTGCGTATCGCGCTCGACCCGAAGCAGTTGCAGCAGCATCCGCTGCGCGTGGGTCTGTCGATGCAGGTCAAGGTGAACGTGCGGAATACCGACGGCAAGGAACTGGGCGAAGCGCCGACCCTGCCGGTGTATTCGACCGACGTGTACGACAAGGTCGGCCACGACGCTGACGACATCGTCGCCAAGATCATCACCGAGAACGCCGGTGCTGCGGCTGCCAATGCAGGCGCGAGTGCAGGCGATGCCAACGACACGCGTAACCAGCCGGCCCGCGCTCGTCCCCTGTAAATCGGAGGGGGGTGCCCCCCACCCCCTTTGACAACTCATGGCAACTCAAAACGCTCCTGCCCCGCTCTCGGGAGGGCAGCTGGTACTCGGCACCATCGCGTTGTCGCTCGCCACGTTCATGAACGTGCTCGACACTTCGATTGCCAACGTATCGATTCCCGCCATCTCCGGCGACCTCGGTGTCTCATCGAGCCAGGGAACGTGGGTGATTACGTCGTTCGCCGTCGCCAACGCCATTTCGGTGCCACTCACGGGCTGGCTGACCGAGCGCTTCGGTGCAGTGCGACTGTTCATCACGTCGATCCTGCTCTTCGTGCTGGCTTCGTGGCTGTGCGGCATGGCGCCCACGCTCGAAATTCTGCTGGCCGCCCGCGTGTTGCAGGGCGCCGTGGCCGGTCCGATGATTCCGCTGTCGCAATCGCTGCTGCTCTCGAGCTATCCGCCCGCGAAGAGTTCGATGGCCCTCGCCTTATGGGGGATGACGACACTCGTCGCCCCGGTGATGGGCCCGATTCTCGGCGGCTGGATCTCGGACAACTACCACTGGCCGTGGATCTTCTACATCAACATTCCGGTGGGTATCGCCGCCGCTTACGTCACGTGGATGATCTACAAGAAGCGTGAGACGCCGACACAGCGCAAGCCCATCGACACCGTCGGACTGGCCTTGCTCGTGTTGTGGGTCGGCTCGTTGCAGGTGATGCTCGACAAGGGTAAGGAACTCGACTGGTTCAATTCGTCGACGATCGTCATCCTCGCGCTCGTTGCGCTGGTGTCGTTCTGCTTCTTCGTCGTCTGGGAAATCACCGAGAAGCACCCGGTGGTCGATCTCACGCTGTTCAAGCGGGTCAACTTCACCGGTGGCGTGGTCGCCATCTCGGTCGGTTACGGGTTGTTCTTCGGCAACCTCGTGATCCTGCCGCAGTGGTTGCAGATCTATCTCGGCTACACGGCAACGGAAGCCGGTCTGGTGATGGCCCCGGTCGGGTTGTTCGCGATCATCCTGTCGCCGATCATCGGAAAGTTCCTGCCCAAGCTCGACGCCCGCTGGGTCGTGACCGTCTCGTTCCTGTTGTTTGCGCTCGTGTTCCTGATGCGCTCGCACTTCAACACGCTTGTCGACACGCGCACGCTGATGATCCCGACGTTCCTGCAAGGCGTACCGATGTCGATGTTCTTCATCCCGCTGACAGCCATCATTCTGTCGGGTCTGCCGGGGCATCGCATTCCGGCGGCGGCGGGGTTGTCGAACTTCGTGCGGATTACGTGCGGTGCGGTCGGCACCTCGATTGCAACGACCGTGTGGGATAACCGCATCTCGCTGCACCACGCACAGCTGACGGAGAATCTGACGCCCTACGACGCCACGTTCAACGGCTCGGTCCAGTCGCTCAATCAGCTCGGCATGTCGACCCCGCAGGCTCACGGTTACATCGACCGACTGGTCACGCAACAGTCAGCGATGCTCGGTGCGAACGATATTTTCTGGATCTCGGCGGTGTTGTTTGTGCTGATGATCGCGATGGTGTGGATTACGCGACCGATTCGAGGTGGCGGTGGTGGCGGCGCAGATGCCGCAGCCGGCGCCCACTGAAGTCAAGGCTTCCCCCCGAGTGCCCGGCCCTGCTCTGTACTACCGGGCACTTCTTGAACCCCGCTGAAGTTAGCGGGGTTTTTTTATGGGTGCGGAGAAATGAGCCGCTGTGCGGTTCACCCGGGGGACGGCAGATTGACGCTCAGCCGACGAGATAGCGCAATGCCCTTGTCGCCACAATGCTGATGACCACGGTCGGCAACAGAGAAAAGCGCAGCGAGACGAGTAGCGTCACAGCCAGCGCCAGCAGATCGGCTGGCCGGTCCGACACGAAGGACGGCGCGATGACTGAGATCAGCACACAGCCCGGCAGGCACTCCATCACCGAACGCGTGCGCGGGCTCAGCACGCGATCGCGCAACAACAGGAAGCCGACGATTCGTGTGGCGTACGTCGTGGCCGCCATCAGCGCCACCGTCGCAACGGGCAGAAACACTGCGGCATCAATCATGACGCGGCTCCATCAGCACGGCAGCCAGCAAGCCTGCGACCGCACCGGCGGCCACGTACCACGACCCCGGCACATATAGATAGGTCAGCGCAGCCGCGACAAGACTCACCAGCCACGGCAAACTCTTGCGCATGCCGCGCCACATCCCGCGAAGCAGCACGAGGAAGACAGCGGTGAACGCCATATCGAAGCCGTACTGTTCGATGTCGCCAAGCACTGGCCCCAGCACTGCACCAAGCGCGGTAAAGGCAATCCACGCGAGCCAGAGATTGACAGCGACACCGAGGTAATACGGCAAGCTAATACGGTCGGCCTTACGCGCCTGCGTGTCGGCCAGTGCCATTGCCCAGGCCTCGTCACACATCAGAAACAACGATGGCAACGCACGACGCAGCGGCACGTGACGCAACAACGGTGCGAACGCAGCCCCCATCAGAATGTGACGCGAATTGACGAGGCACGACATGGCGACGATCAGTGCGAGATGCGGCGGCGAGGTCCACAAATGGACCGCCGTGAACTCGGAACCACCGGCGAAGTTCATGCCGGTCATGAGCGGCACGAGCCACGCGGGCATGCCTTTCTGAGTGGCTTGCGCACCGAGCACCATCGCGAACGGCACGAACCCCAACATGACCGGCAATGAAGCACGCATACCGCGCGCGACTTCGATTTTGACATCGGACTGCTGTGAAGACGCAGCCGAAGAAGACATTCCAGACACAAACACTCCTGCAATAACGACGGATAACCACCGGCATCGCAGCATAGCGAACCCGGCTTGCCATCGTCTTGTATGTTCTTGCGGTTTTGGGACGGCGGGCGCGGCGTTTGAGATCGTCAATGATCCACGAGCTCAGGTGAATCGACATAAACACTCTGAAGTGCCTCGGGATCTACAGGGTCGCCAACGTCTGCGTCGCCACCACCGCTGACCTCTGACTGCACAGGCTTCACGAGCGACTCGGCGCTGGCCGCTGCCAGCTTTGTCGCGGCCCCCGCCTTCTCCAGCCACGTGTAAAAATCCAGCAACCCTGCGGGCAGCGACACCGTGTCGTCGCTGAACGGCAAGCGCGCAATCAGAATCACGAACGCCGCAGCAGACGCCTGTCGAATTTGCCTCGCGATGGACTTCTGCCATTGCGGATCGTCGTGATGTGCCAGCGCATTGCGAACTTTGTCGAAAATCCCCGATACCGCGCGTTTGGGCAACGATACCTTGACGGGCAAATCGTCTCCCGTGACTTTTTGCGTCCCCGGCCCTAACACGTCCAGCACCTTCGCAAACCCGCCACGCGAATTGATCCATGAGATCAGATTCGCCAGGCTGTCGCCCTGAAACGGCTGACTGCCGGGGTTCCGGAATTCCTTCCCCCAACAGATCAGGTCGCCTAGTGCGAGCACAGCGAAGTACGGCGCCACCATCATCCCCGGGGTAAATACCGCGTTACCGACGACCAACACCTTGCAACTCGCCTCCCGGGTCACGCGCGGTTTCCCAGGCCGCACCCATTCGCAGACCATGACGTTCGCCCACCGGGAGAAGAGATCGGGCGCGATGTACGGGGACAAGCAACTCACCAGCTGACTCGCCAGATTAGCGACATGGGTCGCCACCACAACGATCCCAAGCAGCCCGGGATAGCTGACCGGCATTGCGACGGCGGCGGGTTCCGATGGCCCGGCGGGCGCGAGAGCGTCTGTGGGCGATGACAACGACAGCAGGGACGCACCCGGTGCCGTCAATGTATGAGGTGCGTCCGAAACAGCACCCTCGACCTTCGAATTGTTGTCGCCATCATCGGGAGGCAGAGCTTTCGCGGCAAACTGTTGCGCCATCACTTCACGCAGAATCTCGTTCATCCCGGCTTCGACGTCTGCCATCGAACTATCTTCGCCAAACGGCGCATCGAGCGTCGCAGACGCGTTGGCGTTGCGTACATTTTCGAAGTCGTTGAGCAAGGGGACTGTCGCAGCGTCGTGCTCGTGCGACAGGGTCTCGGACAGAGGCGCCCGCATACGCTCGATCGGAATGCAAACGTGTGGAGAACCACCTGGAGTCTGGATCATGACGCACCGCCCTACTCGTTGGTTTCGGCCCTGACAAACCTCGCCACGACCGAGGCCTGCGCTGGCACAACCGCGACACTCTGCGCCGCGCGCCGCACCGGGCGCTTGCGGAATTCGCTCCCGGGTGCCGGGTCGGGAAACGGTGGATCGGGCCGGGCATCGGCAGGTGTGACGCAATCGCAGTATCATTGCGCATCCCCCGGCCTGACGCCCCCACGGTCACACGCCGTTCGACGGCCGGGAAAGTACTATCCGTCAGCAAAAACAAAACACCATGAATACCCCGCAGAACCCGATCGAACGCTCTGAAGTCACTTTCCGCTTTCTGGCCGAACCGGCTGCCGTCAACTTCGGCGGCAAGGTACACGGGGGCTCGCTGATGAAGTGGATCGACGAAGTGGCCTACGCTTGCGCCGCGACGTGGTCGGGCCGCTATTGCGTGACGGTCAGCGTCGGCAATATCCGCTTCCGTCGTCCGATTCTGGTGGGCAATCTGGTGGAACTGCGCGCGCGCATCGTGGCCACCGGCCGCACCAGCATGCACATCCACGTGTCGGTTCACGCGGGCGATCCGAAGTGGGGCGAACTGCGTCAGACGACCGACTGCCTGATGGTGTTCGTCGCCGTCGACGAGAGCAACCACCCGGTGGGCGTGCCGTCCTTCGAGCCGAAAACCGACGAGCAGAAGGCATTGGCCAAGTACGCCATGGACGTGAAAGCCGCGCTCGACGCCATCGTCGAACTCAAGCCGGAAAACGTCGCCAGCTGACGCGTCCGATCAGGTCATGCGGACGTCCCCCGTCCGCAGAGTCGGTATGCCGCCCGTGGTGCGGCAATAGCAGATTCAGGCACCGGGTTTCGATTTGTCGCTTCGAAGGAGAGCAAATCATGCCGCGCGGCACCGTCAAGGATTACTACCCGGAAAAGGGGTATGGATTCATCACGCCGCATGGGGGCGGAGAAATCGTTTTCGTCCATGAAAGCGAGATTTGCACGCCCGGTGCCTCCCAGCTTCAGACAGGTCAGATCGTCGAGTACGAGACCACCCGCGGAGACGCCTATCTGCTTGCGATGAACGTTCGCAACGCGTCCGACTAAGGCCGTTCAGGCCGATGACCTGTCAACGTTGACAGGTCCCTCCTCCAGAAGTCTTCAGCGCTTCAATGCCGGGCGCGGTGCCTGTCAACGTTGACAGTTACCGGCGATTCGATCCGGTGCTGGAATGTCCTCTCCGTCCTGGAGAGAGCCCGATCATGAGCGCGATCAAACACTTCAGCGGCAGTGCTCAGTTAGCGTTTGAAACTTACGCAGACCTGAACCGCAAGATCCTCATCAGTCCGCAGACCGGCGAAGGCATCCTGCGAATTCCGATTGCGGGGTTGTTTGCCGACGTCATTGCTTCACCGTCACTCTTGCTCGCTCTCTCGTGCAAGGCGCATGAGGGCGATCTGAACATCGTTCCCTTCGGGGTCATGACGGTGGGGATAGCTCCCTCAAAGGACCGCTTTACGAGCTTACCCCTTTGCGACGGCAGATCGCTAAATTTCGAGTTGGAATCGGGCGACACCTTCAATGGTGGCGACTTTTTGAGCGAGCGCAATGGCGATGATGTCGTCGTGTATCACAAGAACGGGGCGTGCGAGACCTTTGTTGTGATTTCGGCTTTCGGGATGCCATCCACTGCGGACGCGGAATGCGACGGCTGGGTTTGTCCTACTCGCTATGTTTCGCCTTCCGGCAGGTCGTTGAAATATGAGTGGAAACAGTTCTGGGAGGGTCCGCGCGTCACTGCCATCGACGACGACGACGGGCGGATTCTTGAAGTCGAATGGGTCAAGACGAAGCGCACAATCGGATCTACTGGCAAGACCGCATCGGCCTTTCAGAAAGCCATCCTATTCCCCAATAGCGACCAGGAAGTCATCCTTACGTCGACGGAGGTCACCACGTCCTTTGGGTTCAAGCAAACGATTGAAGTAGCCAGTGCTACCGGATCTGCTAAGACGATTTACTACCTTGAGAATCACGACGGGCAAGTCGCAAAACTCGAAGTTCGCCGACAGACATCGGTTCCCTCGGACAAGGCCGGCGATCCGGCGGTCGTGGAAACGTCGACGCACACCGAATCCATGGAATTCAATGGCAACCGGATCGTCAAGCACACCCTATCTCCGGGCGGCGGCATTGCCCCCCTGGTCGAAAGCTACAAGTACGAAACCGGCAAAACCACCGTTACCTGCACGCAAGAAGACAAGACCGTCCTCACGCGCGTGTACACCTCCGAAGACAGGCGCCAAACCGAGGCCGTCACCGCTGCCGGCGTCACCGTCCTCAAGGAGCAAAGCGTCAGCATCGACGAAGCGCGTGGCATCGCGACACATAAATCGATCAAGAAGATTGGTGGTGTGATCGTCGATGAGCTGACGCTCGAATACGACGCCATCGGCAACCTCGTCAAGTCGACGAAAGACGACACAGTGACGGAATGGACCTATTTCAATAACTACAACGCCTACACCGTCGTCGAGAAGGCAACCAACTATCAGGACACAAGTTTCTTCGGACTTCTCCTGAAAGCGCTCGATTACGTTAATCCTATTGGCCTGGGGTTCGTCGCGTTCGGCTCAGGCGGATTGACGTGGGGCACCAAAATCGACACGACGGTCGACATGGCTGTCACCGATAACAACTACGCGAAGACTGCATTTCAACTCCCCTATGACATGAACTATCCCGGTGACCCTAGCGGGTTGACGTCGCACGTTGAGTCGGAAATCGTCTACCGGAAAAATGGCGACAAGCTCCACCCGCAAAGACTCACTTATTTTAGTTACCTCAAGTTCATCCCGAAAACGGTTCCCAATGTCTCACGGCCACATGTCCCGCTTCCTCATAGAAAGCTAACGGTGCTCCAGCCGTCCTACGAAGAAGTCGACGTCAGCGCGGAACAACTGAAAGTCGCCAAAGACGCCGCAAAAGCACTGCTCGACAGTCTGGCGAAGCAGTGCAACAGCACCAGCAATAAGGACGATAAGGCAATCATTCAGACCCAGATCGACGATCTGAACAAGAGCCTCACGGCGCAGAGCAAGACTAACGCGCGTGGATTCCGACTCAACACAACAAGGGGCAAGTGGGCCGACCGGTCGATGCACCTGGAGGAAAACAACTATCAAACCAACGCCGACGATCCCGGGTTTGGGCAAGTCAGCACCCACCACACCTGGCTGCTCGCCGATATAGGCTACAAGTTGCCTGAATCGGAACTTAAAACCACCTTCGTCTACACGAAGGACGCGAAAGATAGCCGTAAGGTCACTATCAAAACCAAGACCCAAACGGCAGACGGCATCACCGTTACCACCAGCCAGACGCGCTCCACGATGACGGGTCGTGTCTACGAAACGATCGACGGTGAGAACCTCAAGACTCAATTCACCTATGACAAGTCCGGCTTGCTTGTGACGACAAAGGCCATGCGGGGCGACGTCACGCTCGGGCAGCGTGATTACGCGATCACCGCACTCAAGGACAAGCTCTGGGCGTATCAAACTACCGAATCCCCTTCCGGACAACTCGCTCGTGTTGTGAGGGACGAACTCTCACGTGAGCGGCAAGCGTTGATAAGTCCCGATGGAAAAACGTGGTTGCAAATGGTCAAGAGTTCCTATGATGCGCAAGGTCGCCTGTCTCAAACCGAGGAATTCGACTACGACCACGCTAACGCGAAATGCAGCACGCTGACGACGACCTGGACCTATGACGATGCCACCAACATGTGCACCGTCACCAAAATGCTCAAGGGCGCGAGCGACGAGGCGTTGGACACCAAGACGCTGGTCCTCACGAGCGCCGCCATGAGCGAAACGATGCTCGTGGGAAGCGTCGAGACGGTGCGCAGCTACGACGCCGACAAGCGCATGCTCGTCGAAACTTCAGGCGCGCCGAACGCCCCTGCCTTCCGAAAACTCAGCATGTTCGACGTCGGCGGAAATCTGACTTCGGTCAGTACCGAAACCATCGACGGTGACCGAAAAATCATGGCGGGCGACACGACGACGTTGACCTACGACAGCTACGGTCGCCTTCGGACGCTAACGCCGAAAATCGGCGGCGCCACGGACTTTACCTATGACAAGTTCGACCGACTGATCACGTCGACAATCGACGACATCGAAATCGGCAACAGCTATTCGGGAGCCAGCCTGGCCAATGTTGCCATCGCCGGCTACGTTAAGCGCACGGCAGAAGATGTCGCACAAGGGCTGGCGACACAAACAATTGATGGACTGGGCCGCCCCACGACGGAAACGATCAACGGCAACACCACCAAGTTCAGCTATGAGGGTGCATCGCGCTGGGGCCGGCGAGACGGCATCGGCAGTCGCCCTGCAACGCTAAGCGGCTACAAGAGCGAACTGGACAGCACGGGACTCAAATACACCGAGACCATCACCGACGATTCCGGCACTCGCCTATCGAGAACGATGTTCAGTCGCCGGGGCCAGATGCTCGAATTCCAAGACATCACAGGGACCAAGACGAAGTACCAATACGACGCCTTCGGCCGTCTGAAGAGCATGAAGAGCGACGTCTGTGAAAACACCTTTATATATTTCGATAACGGTCTGCTAAAGCAAGAAAACATTAAAGCCGTGGCGAGCGGTCTCACCATGACGGTGCTCTACACGTATAACCGCTCCGGCATCGAAACCAAACGAAAATTCACGTGTGCGGGACTTAAGACCCATTCCATCGAAAGTCAACGCATGGACGATGGCCGTATCGATCGCATTCTGCTCAACGTGGATGACATATGTGTCAACGGCGATCACTTCGAGTACGACAAGTCGCATCGCCTGTCCACCTGGTACTGCACGCACGCCGGTTCCGAAGGCGACGGTGGCAAGAAGTTCGTCAAACAGGCTTTCAGGTACGACCGAATCGGCAACGTACTCTGGAGCAACAACACGTTCTATACGGGCAATACCCGCCCAGACGCGCTGTCGACATCAACGACCGGACGGGAATATGAGCATCTAAGACCCGGCGTAATCGCCTCCATCGACGGCCTAGCGATGGAAAATGACAACGCCGGCCGACTGACCAAACATGGCAAGCGAAGCCTCAGCTATCACGACAACGGTCAGATAAACAGCTGCTCTGCGACTGCTAGCGGCAAAGACGATGGCTACGTCTTCAGCTACGACGATCTGGGGCGCGTTCGCGGTGGATCTGCCGGAAAGGGAAAATGGACCGACACCTACCACTATCGCGGTTCAAAGGCATATGCCGTCGCGCAGGTGGACGATGAGAAGAAGCACGGCTTCCAGCGTCGGATCCTGGTATGGAAAAACGACAGCCCATCCTGTCTTCTGCAACAGGCGTCGACGACCATCGGCGATAAAACAACGGACTCATATTCGTTCGAGCTGCGCGATCAGGCGGGCACGGTGTTCGCAAGTTTCGATCTCGCAAGCAAGGCCGTCACCTACTATCGCTATTCGCCGTACGGTTATCGAAATGTCGACCCCGGTTCTGTCACGTGGCTTGGATTCAAAGGCGAGCCTTTGAATTACGTAGGGTTCTATCATCTTGGCAATGGGTATCGCCACTACGACCCGGAAGCTTGCCGCTTCCAGACGCCGGACAGCATGAGCCCGTTTGGCGCGGGCGGCTGTGCGGCCTACGTGTACTGCGGCGGCGACCCGGTGAATTATCACGATCCGAGTGGACATGCCCCCGTGGCGCAATACAGCCGCCTCAGTACGATGCCAGCCATGTATACCAAGGAGTTCCGCATCGTTGCAGGTGTTTTCGAAATATTGGCTGCGCCCTTTACTGCGGGCACCTCGCTCGCTATGGCCGTCGCCCTCATCGGAATTGCCGCCGTGTCCGGCGCGTTCAGCATTGCGTCGACCGTGTTGGAAGACAGCGATCCGGAGCTGTCCGACATTCTTGGCTATCTCGGCATGGGGCTCGGTGTCGTGGTTCCCAATGCGCTGCAGTCGCGATTAATGGGCCGCGCGGCAAGGCTTGCAATGAACGGGAGCACACGTTTCGGCAGCAACGCATTGCGTGCCCGCATCACCGCCTGGGCCAACAAGTGCACGAATCGGGTGAATATACTGCACCTGGAGTCGATCTCTAACCCAATCGAATTGCAGGCATTTGGACCGCACCTGGAAAGGATCGGCGTTTTCTCATCCGGGTCGGCCGAGGATGCCTTCCACATGGGGGGCGCTCCGGTCCAGGATTACTTTTCCGCCAGTGCCGCGCAACAGCGCCGGCGTCTACACAGGGCAAGAGTTCAACGTCAACCCGAGCGGGCGCGGCGATGGTGAGCTGATCGGCGCCGCGGACTTGTCGAAAAACTACTACGAGGCCTCGACAAACGTGCCGAACTCCTTGCTATCCCGTAGCGACGCGACCCCCTACATCAAGGATGTCCCGGCGCTGGCCAAGCTCCCGGTGTTCGATGCGTCCGAAGTGCGCAACCGATTGTCTTACCAATATGGCGTGGACGTTTCGAGTGCTTTGAGACCCGTGTCACTGGAGCAGGCGATGAACACGCTGCGCAATGCCAACTACGTCTTCACGGACGCGGATGGTCTGTTCTGTCGCAACACGTTAAGTACCACCGCGCCGGGCTTTGCGAAAGCTGGCATCAGCAGCATGTTCGACGGTGTCGAGTGGTGGAAAGGCGCGCGCATGCTGTCGTGACGCGTGGTCCGCGTGGCTTCGCGTTGCAACGGTCGTCAGGCAATCACCGAAGGAGCCCAACATGGCACAAGGTAAAGTCAAATGGTTCGATAGCAGCAAGGGCTACGGCTATATCACCCCCGACGATGGCGGCACGGACGTCTTCGTTCACTATTCCGAGATTGTGAGCGATGGGGGCAAACCCATCGAAGCAGACACGCGCGTCGAATTTGAGGTGTCGAAGACCGTGAAGGGATTGCAGGCGATGAACGTCAAAGCGCTTAGCCCTTCGTGAGTTCGGCAGCGGCCGACCGCTGAGTTGCGCTCCCGGCCGCTTCCGATTGGCGTCGTTTACTGTGTCTTCAGCAACCGTTGCGGTGTGAGCAGCGCTTCGCTGTCCAGACGCGCGACACCCAACAGTCGCGCGGCCGTCTCTGCGGTGGCTTCTGCGTAGACCTTCACTTCGATGCCGTCATGCGACGCCGCGCACTCGCGCAGGGCTTGCGGGCAGCGTATCTCGTCAAGACGCAAACGCTGGCCGTGACTGAACCGCTTCGCCAACGTCTCGTCGAGCGACACCACCGGCAGCGTCTTGAGCAACGCATCGACCGGCGCGAGCTTCTCCACGCGTTGCGCATGATCGAGCGCGCTCAGGTCTTCGAGCGTCACCGCACCGTCGAGCGTCAGTGGGCCAACCGCCGTGCGGCGCAACGCGCGCAGATGCGCGCCACATCCCAACGCTTCGCCAATGTCTTCCGCCAGCGTGCGCACATACGTGCCCTTGCTGCACGTCACCCGGAAGGTGAATTCGTTCTCGTCCGGCAACGCGCACGCCGTCATCTCCAGCAAATGGATCGTGACGTTGCGGGCTTCACGTTCGAGGGTCTGCCCCGCACGCGCATATTCGTACAGCGGCTTGCCGTCGCGCTTGAGCGCGGAATACATCGGGGGCACCTGCGAAATGGGACCGGTAAAGCGCGGCAGTACCGCACGGATCGCCGCTTCGTCCACCGTCACCGGACGCGTTTGCAGCACTTCCCCTTCCGCGTCGCCCGTCGTCGTCGTCTCGCCGAGACGCACGCGTGCCTCGTAAGTCTTGTCGGCTTCGAGCAAGTCCTGCGAAAACTTCGTCGCTTCGCCGAAACACAACGGCAGCAATCCTGTTGCGAGCGGGTCGAGCGTACCGGTATGCCCCGCCTTCAACGCCTGAAGCAGACGTTTGGCCTTGATCAGGGCGTCGTTGGACGACAGGCCCAGTGGCTTGTCGAGCAGCAACACGCCGTCGAGCGGGAAACGAGGGAGTTTTTGGCGGGGTGCCTGCGAACGCGGGTCCGTCATGTGCGGGAGTACTTGAGAAATTCTTGTGGGATGTTGCCAGACCTCCGTCGCGGAGGCACAGGCATCGCAGGACTACCGGGCGCGCTTCGCGTTGGCCCGGTCGGTCCGGCAGGCGACATCGTCGACGGAGGACTTACTTGCCTTCGTCCTTGTTGACGCTGCCATCGTCGCTGTCGACGTCGTCACCGTCGTCGCCCTCGGCCGCTTCCGCATCTTCCTTAGCGCGGGTCGCGTTGGCCGTGTCGATCAGACGCGACATCTCGATGGCACGTTCGATCGACTGATCGAAGTGGAAATGCAACGTCGGCACCGTATGGATGTGCAACCGCTTGAACAGCAGATTGCGCAGGTAGCCAGCCGCTTCATTGAGCGCTTCGCCGGTCGCTTTCGGATCGCCGGTGAGCGTCGTGTAAAACACTTTCGCATGCGCGTAGTCGGGCGTCACTTCCACGCTTTGCAGCGTGACCAGACCAATGCGCGGGTCCTTCACTTCGCGCTGGATCAACTCCGAAAGATCACGCTGGATCTGATCGTTGATGCGAAGATTTCGACCGGGAACGCCACGTTTCTTTGCCATAACAAACTCGCTAGTAATGCAATGGCCCACGCCACCGGTTTCCCGGCTTGGTGGGCCATTCCACATCTGTTGTGCAAATCGCGTTACAGCGAGCGCGCAACTTCCGTGATTTCAAACGCTTCCAGTTGGTCGCCTTCCGTAATGTCGTTGAAGTTCTTCACCGACAGACCGCACTCGAAGCCTGACTTGACTTCCTTGACATCATCCTTGAAGCGCTTGAGCGAATCGAGCTCGCCCGTGAAGATGACCACGTTCTCGCGCAACACACGCACATGCGACGAACGCTTGACGAAGCCATCGAGCACCATACAACCCGCGACCTTCCCGATCTTCGGCACGCTGAACGTCTGGCGCACTTCGACGAGGCCCGTGATCACTTCCTTCTTCTCCGGCGCCAGCATGCCCGACATTGCCGCCTTCACCTCATCCACTGCGTCATAGATGATGTTGTAGTAGCGAATGTCGATACCGTTCGACTCGGCCAGCTTGCGGGCCAGCGCATCGGCACGCGTGTTGAAGCCGATGATGACCGCCTTCGAAGCCGTTGCCAGGTTGACGTCGCTTTCGCTGATGCCACCGACCGCAGCGTGCACGATCTGCACACGCACTTCCGGCGTCGAGAGCTTGTTGAGCGACTGAGCCAGTGCTTCCTGCGAACCCTGAACGTCTGCCTTGATGATGAGGGGCAGCGTCTTGACTTCGCCTTCGGCCATCTGCTCGAACATGTTCTCGAGCTTCGCGGCCTGTTGCTTGGCCAGCTTCACGTCGCGGAACTTGCCTTGACGGAACAGCGCGATTTCACGTGCCTTGCGTTCGTCCTGAACCACCAGCACTTCTTCACCGGCGCCCGGCACTTCCGAAAGACCCTGGATTTCCACCGGGATCGACGGACCTGCGTCCTTCGTGCTCTTGCCAGTTTCGTCCAGCATGGCGCGAACGCGACCATAAGCCTGACCTGCCAGCACCATGTCGCCACGCTTGAGCGTGCCCGACTGCACCAGAATCGTCGCGACCGGACCCTTACCCTTGTCCAGCTTCGCTTCGATCACGATGCCCTTGGCCGGGGCTTCCACCGGTGCCTTCAACTCCAGCACTTCGGCTTGCAGCAGCACGTTCTCGAGCAGATCGTCGATACCCGTACCCGTCTTGGCCGAAACCTCGACGAACGGCGAATCGCCACCGTACTCTTCCGGCACCACGCTCTCGGCCACGAGTTCCTGCTTCACGCGGTCCGGGTTCGCATCCGGCTTATCGATCTTGTTGATCGCCACCACGATCGGCACACCGGCCGACTTCGCGTGGGCAATCGCTTCCTTCGTCTGCGGCATCACACCGTCGTCCGCCGCGACCACGAGAATCACGATGTCCGTTGCCTGTGCACCGCGAGCACGCATGGCCGTAAAGGCCTCGTGACCCGGCGTGTCGAGGAACGTCACCGTACCGCGCGGCGTGTCGACGTGATACGCACCGATGTGCTGCGTAATGCCACCGGCTTCGCCCGACGCCACCTTGGCGCGACGGATGTAGTCCAGCAGCGAGGTCTTGCCGTGGTCGACGTGACCCATCACGGTCACCACCGGCGGACGCGGCAGCGCTTCAGCTTCCGTCACGTCGTTGCCGAGGTCGAGCAGCGTTTCCGGATCGTCCAGCTTGGCGGCGATTGCACGGTGGCCGAGTTCCTCCACCACGATCATCGCCGTTTCCTGATCCAGCACCTGGTTGATGGTCACCATCTGGCCCATCTTCATCATCAGCTTGATGACTTCAGCAGCCTTGACCGACATCTTGTGCGCCAGATCCGCAACGCTGATCGTTTCCGGCACGTGCACGTCGCGCACCACCGGTTCGGTCGGTGCCTGGAATGCATTGCGATCGTCCTGCGAATGACGGTCGCCACGACGGCCGCCACGACCACCGCCACGCCAGCCATCCGAACCGCCGCTCGCGTCGCCGCGGGTCTTCATACCACCACGCTTGTTGCGGTTGTCCGCATCCTTCTGCCAAGCGCCCGGCTTCTTGTCCTTCTTGTCCGCTGCGCCAGCCGTCGTCGACGCCGGTGCGGCGGCCGGCTTCTTGTCTGCCGGTTTTGCTGCGGCACCTTCCGGTTTGGCCGGCTTGTGCAGCGTGCCCTTGGCAGCGTCCGCCTTGGCCGGTGCGGCCGCAGCAGGTGCCGGCTCCGGTGCCTTCAGCACGCGGCGCGGGGCGTTCATCATTTCGCGAATGGCGCGCGCTTCGGCTTCCGCCGCAGCACGACGCTTGCGAATCGCTTCCTCTTCGGCACGGGCCTTGTCGGCAGCTGCGCTCGCCTTTTCGGCGGCAGCGCGGGCTTCCTCGCTGGCCTTGCGGGCCTGCTCGCGCTCGGCGTCGGCCTTGGCGGCGGCAGCCTTGTCGGCTTCCGCTGCCTTCTCGGCGTCGGCCTTAGCAACCTTGTCGGCTTCTTCGCGGGTCTGCTGCGCCTGCTTCTCAGCTTCGGCGTCGGCCTTGGCTTCCGCCTTGGCCTTCTGCTCTTCTGCAGCCTTCGCAGCGGCAGCCGCGCGCTCGGCTTCCTCACGCACACGGCGCTCGGCAGCTTCCTTCTCTTCGCGCTCGCGACGCTCGGCTTCTTCGCGCTCCAGTTGTTCCTGGCGACGCTTCAGCTCGGCCGCTTCCGCAGCCAGACGCTCTGCTTCGCGGCGTGCGTCTTCCTCACGCAGACGAAGCGCTTCGTCTTCTGCTGCGGCAGCCGCGTTGTCCGCGCCTTCGGCGACGTCGTCACGCTTGACGAAGGTGCGCTTCTTGCGCACTTCGACCTGAATCGTACGCGCCTTACCGGTCGCGTCGGCCTGCTTGATTTCCGAGGTCTGGCGACGCGTCAGAGTAATCTTCTTTTTGTCGCCGTCGCCAGCGCCGTGCGAACGGCGCAGGTGCTCCAGCAGACGGGCCTTGTCGGCTTCCGTCACGGAATCGTCGGCGCTGAGTTTGTCCACGCCGGCGGCTTTGAGTTGCTCCAGCAACACGCCGGCCGGCATTTTCAGTTCTTCAGCAAATTGGGCTACGTTGATGCTCGCCATTCAAACCTCTTCAAGCAAGGCCAGGCGCCTTGCGGTTAACTTCAAAGTTCACTGTTCCATATGCATGCCGGGGCAGGTCATCATTGGAACCAGTGCTCTCGCGCTTTCATGATCAGGGCCTTTGCGGCTTCCTCGTCGACGCCGGTCATCTCGGTCAGTTCGTCGACGGCCAGCTCGGCCAAATCATCGCGCGTCTGAATTTCATGCTCGGCCAGCTTGGCCAGCAACTCGGGCGTCATGCCGTCGAGGCTCTTCAGATCGAGCGCAACGCCCTCAACCTTCTCCTCGGTGGCAATCGCCTGCGTCAGCAGTGCGTCGCGTGCACGATTGCGCAGCTCATGGACCGTGTCCTCGTCGAACGCTTCGATTTCAAGCATTTCGTTCAGGGGCACGTAGGCGATCTCTTCCAGGCTCGAGAAACCTTCCTCGATCAGGATGTCCGCCACTTCCTCGTCCACATCGAGACGCTGCATGAACAACGTGCGCAGCGTGCCACGCTCTTCGTTCTGCTTCTCGGCCGATTCGTCCGGCGTCATGATGTTGATCTGCCAGCCGGTCAGTTCCGACGCGAGACGCACGTTCTGACCGCTGCGACCAATCGCCACCGCCAGTTCGTTCTCGTCGACGACGACGTCCATGCTGTGCTTCTCTTCGTCCACGACGATCGACTGCACCGCCGCCGGCGCCAGCGCGCCGATCACGAACTGCGCGGGGTCTTCCGACCACAGCACGATGTCGACGTTCTCGCCACCGAGTTCGTTACGCACAGCCTGCACACGCGTGCCGCGAATACCCACGCAGGTGCCGATCGGATCGATACGCTTGTCGTAAGCCACCACTGCGATCTTGGCGCGCATGCCCGGGTCACGAGCTGCCGACTTGATCTCCAGCAGACCCTGCTCGATTTCCGGCACTTCCATGCCGAACAGCTCGATCAGGAATTCCGGTGCCGTGCGCGAGAGTTCGATCTGCGGACCGCGTGCCGTGCGGTCCACCTTCACGATGTACGCACGAACGCGGTCACCGATACGCAGGTTTTCCTTCGGAATGAGTTGATCGCGACGCAGCAGTGCTTCCACACGACCCGACTCGACGATCAGGTTGCCCTTGTCGAGACGCTTGACCGTGCCGGTCATGATCTTCTCGCCACGCTCCAGGAAGTCGGAGAGGATCTGCTCGCGCTCGGCATCGCGAATGCGCTGCAGAATCACTTGCTTGGCCGCCTGCGCGCCGATACGGCCGAACTCGACCGATTCCACCGCTTCTTCGACGAAGTCGCCGACTTCGAGGGACGGATCGTCTTCCTTGGCTTCGAACGACAGAATCTGCTTGTCCGGCTCCTGCAGACCCGCTTCGTCCGGCACTACCAACCAGCGACGAAAGCTCTCGTGCTCGCCCGACTCACGGTCGATGTGCACGCGAATGTCGACGTCTTCGCTGTAGCGCTTCTTCGTGGCCGAAGCCAATGCTGCTTCAAGCGCGCCGAACACGACATCCTTGTCGACGTTCTTTTCGCGCGCGAGCGCATCGACCAACAGCAATACTTCGCGACTCATCGTTTGCGACTCCTAAAATCAATCTGCGGCACAAGGCGCGCACGGTCAATATCCGCGAGGGTGAATTCGAGCAGCGCCGGGCCGCCCTTGCCTTCGAACTCAAGGCTCAAGTTTTCGCCTTGCGGTGCCTGCAAAATGCCGCGGAACTGCTTGCGGCCTTCAAGCGGCACACGCAACGTGAGACTTATTTCGACGCCGGCAAAACGCTCGAAGTCACGCAGCTTGCGCAGCGGACGGTCAAGCCCCGGCGACGACACTTCAAGTCGGTCGTAATTGACGTTCTCGACCATCAGGACGTGCGAGAGCTGACGGCTTACCGTCTCGCAGTCATCGATAGAGATGCCTTCCGGCTTATCGATATACACGCGCAGCAGTCCGCCGCCCGCGCGCTCAAGATCGACCAGCTCGTAACCCAGGCCTTCGACCGTGGTCTCGATCAGTTCTGGCAATTGCAACTTTGCTCACCCTAGAAAAACTCGCGCGCATCAGCAGCGCCCGACATGTCTGCGCGCCCCGCATGGGACGCCGCACGATACCTGCCTCGACCGTCCGGGCCGGTGTGCCTGAGTCGACACACCCACTCCCCGACGTGGCGGCATCGGCCGCGCTAAACGCTCGCGGCAAAAAAAAATGGGCGAAACGCCCATTTCTTACAGCCTCATTGCGCATGAGGTGCGCATCGCAGCAGAACGCCCGACACGCAAACCAGCTTATTCATTGATTTTATATGGTTTTGGGCCGATTTGCAACGCTTGACGCCCGAAATGCCTGAGGAACAGGCCACAGTGTCACATTGTCGCAATGCAAGATCGGCACCCTTCAGCGAGACCGGTTGCCGCCGCGATTGCCACGGTTGCCCTGGCCTCCGCCGCCGCCCGTCCGGTTGCCGCCACGGCTGCGATTGCCGTTAGCGTTGCCGCCGCCGTAGCCCCCATTTCCACCGCCTCCGCCATTTCCGCCGTTGCCGCTGCTGTTACCACCGCGCGACTGACCGCCGAAACCGCCCGTGCTATTGCCACCGCCGAAGCGGCGACCTTCACCGCGCGGCGACGGCGTCTGAAAGCCGCCGCTCGGACCGACAAACGCGGTCAGCGGATTGGCGCGCGGACGACGCGACTGCCCCGGCTCGCGAGCAAAGACACCCAGCGCCGTTTGCATCGGATCCGGCTGACGGCGCGGCTCCTTCGCGGCACCGGCCTTACCGCCACGGCCACCATTTGCGCCATTACGCGCACCCTTTTCGTCCGACGCTGCGCCGGGCATCTTCATGCCGACAGCGGCGAACAGCGAACGCACCTGCGCTTCGTCCATCTCCTCATAGCGACCACGCTTGAGGCCGCGCGGCAGCGTCAGCGGGCCGTAACGCGTACGGATCAGACGGCTCACCATCAAACCGGCCGCATCGAACATACGACGCACTTCGCGATTGCGGCCTTCGGCCAGCGCCACGTGATACCAGTGATTCGAACCTTCGCCGCCGCCATCTTTCAGGCGCAGGAAGTTGGCCTCACCGTCGTCCAGCTTGATGCCGTGCAACAGTTGCTGACGCGACGCTTCGGTCAGTTGCCCCACGGTGCGCACGGCGTATTCACGCTCGATTTCGTAACGCGGGTGCATGAAACGGTTGGCCAGATCGCCCGACGTCGTCAGGATCAGCAGACCTTCCGTGTTGAAGTCCAGACGTCCGACGGCGAGCCACTTGGCCGTCTTCATCGGCGGCAGGCGGTCGAACACCGAGGTGCGGCCTTCCGGATCGGCATGGCTGACGATTTCGCCGGCAGGCTTGTGATACAGCAGCACGCGCGGCGGCTTGCTGGTGATACGACGCTTGACGAGCTTGCCGTTGATGCGAACCTGATCGGTCGGCAAAATGCGCTGCCCGATGTGCGCCGGCTCGGAATTCACCGACACGCGACCCGCAAGAATCAGTTCTTCCATTTCGCGACGCGAGCCCATACCGGCCTCGGCCAGCACCTTATGCAGCTTCGGCGCTTCGTCGTCGGGCGAGAGCACGCGACGATCGGCCGGACGGCGACCGCGCTTGGCGGCTGCGTTGTCGCCCTCGGCGTCGTCACCATCGAAACCGCCCGACGTCACGAAGGCGAACAGATCGCTGTCGCCAGCATTCCCTGCGCCACCCTTGCCACCGGCACCACTGCGAGCCCCGCCCGTCGGGCCCTTGCGGCCACGACCCTGCGTCTTGCTCGCGGCGCCCTGGCCGCCTCGATCACCCTGCGCATTTTGGGCACCCTGAGCGCCGCGCTGCTGACGGCCACCCGGCGCAGCACCGCCGGCCTGTGCCGGTTGCGCAGCCTGCTGGGCGTCGTCACGCTTGCCGCCACGCGGCTTGCGCGTGTTGGCACGGCCTCGCGTCTGCGCGGCGGACGGCGCACCTTCGGCACCGGACGCCGGGCCTTGCTGAGCCTCGGGAGAAGGTTGGCCTGACGCGGCGTCCGAGCCGGCGAACTCGCCGGTGTCGTCGCCTTCACGCTTGGCTTGCTGAGCCGCACGGCGGCGCGCGATCAGACTGCGCGGGCCACGGCGCAAACCGCGGCGCGACGCCTTTTCATCGCCGCCCTCGCCTTCCGGCGAACGTGCTTCGGCACCGGCATCGCGGGCGTGCAGGTCCTGGGATTCTTCGTTTTGTTTCAACACAACCTCATTGGAAAACGGGATCGTCGTGGGCAGGCTTAGGTCGCTGCCCTGATCCGTGTTCGCACCATGAATGCGCGGCAAAAGCCTGCCGCGACTTCGTTCTTATCGCTAACGGCCCCGAAGGCGTGCGCGGCGCAGAGCGCCGCCGCCTCAGGTACCGGTGACGAGATTCTTGTCGTCCCCGTCGTTCTCGTCGTCATCCATCGCACCGGGCGTAGGCTGCCCGGCGGCGGCTTCGTTCGCTGCCGGGTCGACAGCGTGCGGGGAAACCTCTTGCGCCAACGACGCTGCGGGATCTGCCGCCTGCGTCGCACTTTCTTGCGCGCCTTCTTCTATATCGACGTTCTGCACATCTTGCGGCGAATCGTCGCCGACAGGAACCGCAGATTCCGATACTTCGGAAAATTCCTCGTGTTGCGCATCGGCATCGTCCTGCTCACTGACGTGCGCCGTGTCCGCGAGTTCCGCCACGTCGGGCGGATTCTCTGCCGATGCATCGGCGTCGAGCGCCACAACATCGGTCGATGCCTGCACTTCGCCTTCGGCCAGCACGGCGTCGAGCAGCGCGTCTTCCGACAGCGCGTCGTCACCGACCGGTGGCGGGCGCTGGCCTTCCGGCAGCCCCTGGGCGAGCGGCAAATCGTCGGCACGCGTTTGCGCCAGACGGGCCAGTGCCTCGGCATCGGCCACCGGCGCGTCGTCCGTAGCTTCTGCTTCGCCCTCTTCGCCCTCGGCACGCTCGCCGAATTCGATGTTCTGCTGCGCCAGCAGATCGATCTGCGCCTGCGCGGCCGGGTCTTCCAACGGCGGCAACGCATCGAGCGCGCGCAGGCCGAGGTCGTCCAGGAAGTCCTTGGTCGTCGCATACAGACCGGGGCGTCCCGGCACGTCGCGATGACCGATCACTTCGATCCAGCCACGATCCTCGAGCTGCTTGATGATCTGCGTGTTGACCGTCACACCGCGAATCTCTTCGATATCGCCACGCGTGACCGGTTGACGGTAAGCAATGATCGCCAGCGTCTCCATCACAGCGCGCGAGTACTTCGGCGGCTTCTCTGGATTGAGGCGGTCAAGGTATTCACGCATGCGTGGACGGCTCTGGAAACGCCAGCCGGTGGCCAACGCCACCAATTCCACACCTCGGCCATCCCATTGCACGCGGATTTCCTCGAGTAGCGCGCGCACCGTGTCACCAGACACGGCGTCATTGAAGAGCTTACGCAGATCGCCGACCTTGAGCGGCTCCTGCGCGCAAATCAACGCGGTCTCGAGGACGAGTTTCGCCTCTTGGGTATTCATGTGCGACTAAGCAGACCGGGGGCTTGGCAACCCGGTATCAGGAATAAATGGATGCTTGGAACCAGAAAACGGTCGTCGATGGAAGACTACCGTTTCGCATAAGCGCGCGCCCTATTGTGTTCGGTCGTAGTGACGGCGGCGCGACCAGAATGCTTCGAAACGACCTGCCGGGAAAACGCCCAGGCCGATAGTGCGGCAAGACGGACGTCCGGTATGTGCGCAATTATTACTGAAACATCCACGCCCGTAAAGCGCCGTCACAAACCTTAGCGTCCCGACTGTCGAAACGACGGGTCGACGCCTCATGGTAAACTCTCGGAATAACTTCAGGGGCCTCCATGACCACCGACATCGGTCGCATTCCCGGCAACCCCATTCCGGTTGCCCAGCCTCGTTGTTCCACATGCTCGCTAGGGCAGTTCTGCCTGCCCGTCGGCATCCCTGAGCCGGAGCTGGAACGACTGGACGCACTCGTGAGCGAGCGCCGCCGCCTCAAAAAGGGCGAAGTGCTCTATCACGCCAACGATGATCTCACCGCCGTCTACGGCATTCGCTTCGGGTCGCTCAAAAGCTGCGTCACGGCCCCCGACGGCCGCGAACAGGTCGTCGGCTTCCACCTTCAGGGCGAACTGATCGGCCTCGACGCCGTGGCCGACAACCATCACCCCACCACTGCCGTGGCGCTCGAAGACAGCGAACTGTGCATCGCCCGCTTCGGCGAGCTTGAGACGCTTTCGCGCCAGGTGCCGTCGCTGCAACGCCAGTTGCATCGTCTGATGAGCCAGGAAATCCGCAACGAGCACCAGCAACTGCTCGCCCTGGGGACGATGCGCGCCGAGGAGCGCCTGGCGGTCTTCCTACTGAATCTCTCCGAGCGCCTGTCCGCCCGGGGTTACGCTGCCAACGAGTTCGTGCTGCGCATGAGCCGTGAGGAAATCGGCAGCTTCCTGGGTCTCAAACTGGAGACGGTCAGCCGCCTGTTCTCGCGTTTCGCGCAGAACGGGATGATCGAAATCCGTCAACGCCACGTCAAGATCATCGACGGCGTCGCCCTGCGCGAACTCGCCGGCGTGCATCACTGCTGATCCGGCTGCCGGGGGTGCGGAGCGCCCCCGCTCATACATCCCCACAGAACTGAGCGCCGCGACTTTCTCGCGTTGCCGATTTGTCGCCAATTCGCGACTACTCCATTACCGATAAGCTACCGGCGCGGCCCTCCCGGCGCCTTGCGCCAGATCAAAAGGAACGACGTTCGACAAGCCCCGGCAAACGCTCCATAATCGGCGCGTTCGCTGCCCCGCCTGTCGGTCGAGGGCGACCACGCATACGACACGCGCTTGTCTCCGATGGAGGACGCCGTTATGCCCGCTGCCATATTTCTCAGTCCGGAAGACGCCGAACACGCGTTCTACGAAGCGCTGCGCGCCGGCGATACGGACTTGCTGATGGATGTCTGGTCGGAAGACGAGGAAGTCGTGTGCATTCACCCTGCGGGACCACGGCACGTCGGCCCGGCGGCGGTCAGAGCAAGCTGGCAGGAGGTCCTCGCCAAAGGCGGCTTACAGGTGATAGCGAATCAACTTCAAGTGGCGCACAACCCGTTGTGCGCCGTTCGCAACGTTCTTGAGCAGATTCAGGTCGAGAGTCAGCCGGAAGCGCGCTTCGCGTTCGTGCTCGCCACGAACGTCTATTTGAAAGAAGCTGACGGTTGGCGTCTGGTACTGCATCATGCCAGCCCTGCCATCGGCCACGAGGACACCGGGTCGCAGATGCCGAGGACGCATCGGCTCCATTGAGTGGGCCTGAATCAGCCTTCGTCGGACCTTAATCCACCGCCGTCGGCCACTGCGCCTCCCAGTACGGCACCGGGCTGAAGCGCGCCTGCAGGAACTCGATCATCGCCTGTGTCTTGGGCGGCACGAACACCCGGCTCGGATAGACGGCCCAGATCGCGACCTCCTCCGCAAGCGGATACGCAGGCAACACCGGCACCAGCTCTCCGCGCTGCAAGTGGGCCGCAACGTCCCACGTCGACTTCAGCGCAATACCCAACCCCGCCAGCACAGCGTCGCGCAGCACCTCGCCGTTATCCGACACCAGTCGCCCGGACACGCGCACGCTCATCGGGCCGCCCGGCGTCACAAACCGCCAGTCGCGCTGGTCGCCGAGCGTCAGACACTCGTGCTGCGCGAGATCGCCGGGATGCTTCGGTGCGCCATGCGCCGCGAGATATGCGGGCGACGCGCACAGCGTGCGCCGGTTGGCCGCGAGCTTGCGCGCGATCAGCGTCGAATCGCGCAATGCCCCAACGCGAATCGCCATATCGACGCCCTCCTCCAACAGATCGACGACACGGTCCGTCAATCGGAAATCCAGCGAAATACCGGGATATCGAGCCAGAAACTCGGGCAATGCGGGCGAAATATGCTGACGCGCGAACGACGACGAACACGACACCCGCAACAGGCCCTGCGGCGCGGCGAATCCCTGCCCGACGCTCGCCAACGCTTGCGCCTCTGCCGCGAGCAACGTCTGCGCCTGCACGAGGAACACCTCCCCCTCCTGCGTCAACGCCACACGCCGTGTCGTACGGTGCAACAGCCGGGCGCCCAGCACGCCTTCGAGTTGCACGAGCCGTGTGCTCGCCGTCGCCGGGGACAGCCCACGCTCGCGCCCCGCCGCCGACACATTCCCCAGGGCGGCAACCCGAACGAACAACGCTACGGTATCGAGGTCCAATGCCATTTGATGGATTTCCCAAAAAATCTTTTCCGCATTATCCGAATTATCAAAGCAATCGACTAGCCGTAGTCTCTCGCTATCGCATCCGGTGCGTCGCCAAGTCACCCCATGCAGGCGCTGCACCCCACTTTCAGGAGAAAACGATGAAAGCCATTGCATTGACCCGATATCTGCCGATCGACGACCCGAAGTCGCTTGAAGACGTTGAACTGCCGACGCCGACGCCAGCCGGGCGCGATCTGCTAATCAAGGTCGAAGCCATTTCCGTGAATCCGGTCGACACCAAGGTGCGCGCACCAAAGGACAAGGTCGAAGCGAGTCCGCGCGTGCTGGGCTGGGACGCCGCAGGCACCGTGGCAGCTGTCGGCCCCGACGTCACGCTCTTCAAGGTTGGCGACCCCGTGTACTACGCAGGCAGCATCACGCGCCCCGGCGCGAACAGTGAGTTCCATCTGGTGGACGAACGGATCGCTGGCCATATGCCCGCGTCGCTCGACTTCGCGAACGCCGCTGCCCTGCCGCTCACAACGATCACCGCGTGGGAAGCCCTGTTCGACCGCCTCGGCGTGGCCCCCGATGGCAGCGACGAAGGCAAGTCGGTTCTGATCGTCGGTGGTGCAGGCGGCGTGGGTTCCATCGCCATTCAGCTCGCACGACGTCTGGCCAAGCTCACCGTCGTCGCCACGGCCTCGCGCCCGGAATCGGCCGACTGGTGCCGTCAGCTCGGCGCGCAACACGTCATCGACCACTATCAAGACATGCCGACGCAGCTCAAAGCAATCGGCCTGCCGCAAGTGGACTTCGTGCTGTGTCTGAACGACACCGATACGCACTTCCCGGCGATGGCCGAAGCGGTCGCGCCGCAAGGCAAGATCTGCTCGATTGTGGAGAACGCCGGGCCGCTGGAAATCGGTCTGCTCAAGAGCAAAAGCGCCACGTTCGTTTGGGAATTCATGTTCACGCGCGCCATGTACGAGACGCCGGACATGATTGCGCAGCACAAGCTGCTGACCGAAGTCGCCCGTCTGGTGGACGCGGGCACGCTGCGCACGACGGTCGGCCAGGTGATCGGACCGATCAACGCCACGAATCTGCGTCGCGCCCACGCGCAACTCGAAGGCGGACGCACCATCGGCAAGCTGGTGCTCGCCGGATTCTGACGCGAGCGCCGGGCGGCGCACAAACGAAAACGGCGCTTGCCCGCATAGGCAAGCGCCGTTTTGGCGTTTATGAGGGGTCCGTCGGACGCCCTCAGCGCACCGCCATCACTTGCCGGACGGCACCGTGCCCTCCGGCAGCGCCACCGCCTCGGCGGGATGGATGATCTCGCCACCAAGCGCCTCCACCCCGGCGATCAGGCGCTCGAAAGCCGCGCCGACCAGAGACGGGTCGCCCTTCACGCCGAGATCGATGTGGCGGCGCGCATACACCGCGCCGCGCTCGGCATCGCCCACGCTCGGCAGGCTGAACACCTTGATGCCATCGTACTCGGCCTCGATGGCTTCCATGAGCGGCGTGAGCGTCGATTCGGCCAGACCGAACACCAGCACCGAGCGTTCGGTGTGTTTCGTCAGGTGATGCAGATCCGCGTAATACGTGTCGAGCGCCCACGCCATCATCGGCCACGCCATTACCGGAAACCCGGGCATGAAGTGGTGTTGCTCGACGGAGAACCCCGGAATCTTGTTGTACGGATTGGGCAGCACACGCGCACCGACCGGAAATTCGCCCATCTTCAGACGATGGCGATTGTCGGCCTGCGTCATATCGGCGCGACCGTCCGGGCTCGTGTCGGCGATGCGCTCCATGATCAGCGCCTCGGCTTCCGGCGTGAGCACCAGCGGCACATTGAGCGCCGCCGCCGCGCATTGACGCGTGTGATCGTCCGGCGTGGCGCCGATGCCGCCCGTCACGAAGACGACGTCGTCGCTCGCGAACGTACGGCGCAGCGTGGCGGTAATACGCGCCGGATCGTCGCCCACATACTCCGCCCAGCCGAGCTGCATGCCGCGCTCGGCGAGCAATTCGATGAACTTGGGCAGGTGCTTGTCGTGACGGCGTCCCGAGAGAATCTCGTCGCCGATGATGATGATGCCGACCGCCATGATGCTTCCTTTTCTCTTGTCGTCAGACCGTGGGGGCCCCGGGTGCCCCGGGTGATAGTGCAGCGCTGCCCGGCGGCAGCGCAGTGTGACGATTGTGCCACTTTCAGAGCGAACCGTTCGGCGAGCCCGGCGACTCGGATGGCCCCTGTAGTCGCGGAGGCAAATCCTCGCTCTCCGGCTGTGGCGCCCCCGCCTCGGGCAGTACTGTTGCGGCGAAGGTCGGTTCCCGGTGCGCGTCTTCAGCGCGCATGCGCGACAGCGCCCGCAGGCAATAGTGGGCGAACCACAGCGCCGAGAACACGAAGATCACCACGTAGAGCCAGATCGCGAGCAGCGCAATGACCGGGAACAGCACGATCATGACGACGGACGAGACCCACAACAGCGTCGGCAGCGAGCCGAGCAACCCGGTCGCCACACCGATCACCAGCAACGGCAGACGCTTCTCGCGCACCAATCGCCGCCGCTCCTCAGCACTCGCGTGAAACGCCAGCGCGTCGTACGTCATGACGCGGTACGTGAGCCAACCCCACAGCAGCGGCGGGACGATGGCGAAGAACGGTGGCACGAGCCACAGCGGCAACGTGATGAGGGCCGCAATCAGGAAGACGAGCGTCGCGCCGAGCGATTGCCCGAGGCTGCCCCAGAACGAGCCACCCTGACGTGCCTCAAGATGAATGAAATGCCGCCGCGAGAGATGGCGCAACACGGCTGGCATCGACCATCCGGCAATGAGCAGCAGTGCGGTGACGACTATCAGCGGGACGAGCAGCGCAACGAGAATGAAAGGCGCGAGCGCCATGCGCACGCTGTCGACGCCGAAATAGCCGAAGAAGCGGTAAATCCACTGCGTGAATTCCCACTGTTCGAGCCAGACGCGAAGGAAATCGGTGAACGGTTCCCATCCGAACCAGATCACGGCGCCCCAGAGAAGACCGGAGACGATGAAGGGCATTGCGGTGAGCCACAGCATGCGGGGATGCAGCAGACTCACGAGCGCGCGGCCAAGCGCGCGAAGTATATCGTTCATGCAGGTGCGGTACGAACCGGTCCGGGGGTCTTTGCGACGCCCGGACGGTCAGGCCTTGGAAAGTAAGGCCTTGATGTTACAGCACCGGCGCGCGGTCGTAGAAATAGATCCCGTGGGGGGAGCGTCCGACCGGAATGGTGTTGATCAGCTTGCGCGACGCCAGATCGATGATGCCGACCTTGCGCGCCCAGCGGAACGTCACCCACAGTTGCTTCTTGTCGGCGGTCAGTTCCATATCGTCCGGTCCCGGCAGCAGCCCGGTGATGTTACCGACGTTGGTCAGCGAGTCCTGATCGATGATGCTGATCGTGCTGGAGACGCGGTTCGAGATCAGCACGTGCTTGCCATCGGCCAGCGAACGGAAGTTGTGCGCACCCTTACCCGTCGGAATCGTCTTGACGACCTTCTGGTTGCGCCAGTCGACTACGGCCGCGTAGTCCGCACCGGTCATGCCCACGAGCAGATACTTGTCGCTCGGCGTGAGCCACACACCGGCCGGGCTATCACCCACCTTCATCTTCCAGATCACCTTCTGGGTCGCCAGATCGATGGCGGCGACTTCGTTCGATTCCTGCAACGAAATGAAGACGAGCTTGCTGTCCTGCGTGAACACCAGGTGGCTCGGCATCTTCTTGATGGGAATGCGCTGCGCCACGCTCAGGTTCTTGCCGTCGAAGCGATAGACGTCCACCCGGTCCAGACGCAGTGCGTTCGCCACGAACCACTTCTTGTCCGGCGAAAAACCGATCTGATACGGATCTTCGATGTTCTCGATCTTGCGCTGAATCTGCCCCGTCTTCGGATCGAGGAAGACGAGATTGTTGCCGACCGAGTTGGCGACGATGAGCGACTGGTTGTCCGGCGTAGCCATCAGGTGATGCGGCTCTTTGCCGACGGGGAACGTCTGAATGACCTTCTGCGTGGCCTTGTCGATCAGGCTGACGCTCGCGTCGGCCGAATTGAGCACGACCACAACGCTGTCGGGTGTCGGCGTCGCAGCCCGCGCGGGGCTGGTCAGCGCCGCCAGACCGAAGGAAGCCGCCAGACTGGCAGCGATCAGAAGTTTGCGCATTACGGAGTCTCTCGAAAATCGCTCGGAAAAGTCCCGCTATTGTAGGCCGGGAACGCCCTCCCAGCCCGCGTCCTGCGGACTTTTTTGATCAGGCGAAACACAATTCCAACACTTCATGACACAACGCAAACTTACGCGAACAGCCGCGAAGATTGGATACAAAAATGGCGTCCGGCAAGACTGCCGGACGCCATCGAATGCCCAGGTCACACGGCCTTCAGCGCTGTAACGCTTCCCAGACCTTGTGCAGACGTTTGACCGACACCGGCATGGGCGTGCGCAACTCCTGCGCGAAGAGCGACACCCGCAGCTCTTCGAGCAGCCAGCGGAACTCGTCGAGCCGCGCGTCGTGCGAGTCACGGCGTTGCGACGTCGCCCGTTGCCAGTTCTGAAGCAGTGGCCCGAGTTCGCTCATGGCGCGGGCGTCGCGCGTCGGATCGGCCTTGAGCTTGTCGATGCGCCCCGCCATCGCCTTCAGATAACGCGGGAAGTGCGCCAACTGTGCATACGGCGTGTCGATGAGAAAACGCTTGCCGATCAGACGTTGCAATTGCGCCGTCATGTCGGCGTGCGCCTGCGCGAACGGCTTGGCCTGCGTCAGCTTCTTCTGAAGCGCGGCGTACTCGGTGAGGATCTGTCCGGCGAGCCGGGCAATTTCCTGCGCGAGCAACGTCAGACGGCCCCGCCCTTCATCCTTGCGCGCAACGAACGACGCGTTATCGCCCGGCCACGGCAGTTGCAGGCAGGCCCGCTCCAGCGACAGATCGACGATCTGGTCGCGCAGTTCTTCCTGCGTCCCCAGTCCCATGTACTGCATCGCCATCTGCTGCAAGCCGGGGATGTTCTTCTCGAGATACTTCACCTGCTCGCGCAACTGAATGGCGAAGAGACGTCGCAGCCCGGCGCGATGCTGGCGCTGCGCCTCGTCCGGATCGTCGAACACTTCGAGATCGCAATGATCCCCTCGGTCGACCAGCGCCGGGTAGCCGAACAGCGTCTGCCCGCCCCGACGAATTTCCAGCATCTCCGGCAACTCGCCAAAGCTCCAGGTCGTGAGGTTGTCGTAGCGGCCGGGTTCGACGGCGGCGGCCGGTGCAGCACCGGGCACCTGCGACTTGCCACCGCCCTTGCCTGCCTTGCCCCCTTCGGAAGCCTGCCCACCCTTCGACACGCCGCCCGCTTGCGGCTCGGCGGCCACGTTGCCCGTGGGCGTCGCGCCGCTCTTGGCTGCGATTTGCTGGAACGTGCGTTGCGCCTGCTGGCCGAGTTCGGCCCGCAGTTGCGCCAGATTGCGCCCCATGCCGAGTTGACGGCCGTGTTCGTCGATGACCTTGAAGTTCATCGACAAGTGCGCCGGGAGCACTTCGAGCTTGAAGTCGCTCGACTTGAGCATGACGCCGGTCAGCTCGCGCGCGTCGGCCATCAGCGCATCGAGCAGCGCGCCCTGACCGAACGTCGCACGGTCGAGGAAACCCGCCGCGTACTCCGGCAGCGGTACGAAATGGCGACGCAACTTCTGCGGCAGCGACTTCATCAGCAGATGCGCCTTCTCCTTGAGCATGCCGGGCACGAGCCACTCGCAGCGGCGTGCGTCGACCTGATTGAGCGCATAGAGCGGCACAGCGAGCGTCACGCCGTCGCGCGGTGAGCCGGGCTCGAAGTGGTACGTGAGCGCCATTTCGACGCCCGCGATGACCGTCTTCTTCGGGAACAGGTCGGTGGTGACGCCCGCCGCCTCGTGACGCATGAGATCGTCGCGCACGAGGTAAAGCAGCTTGGGCGAGCCTTTAGCCGTCTCCCGATACCAATGTTCGAAACTCGCGCCGTCGTACAAATCGGCGGGCACGTGAGCGTCGTAGAACGCGTAGATCAGTTCGTCGTCGACGAGCACGTCCTGACGGCGCGACTTATGTTCGAGCTGCTCGATATCCGCAATGAGCTTGCGGTTGTGGGCGAAGAACGGGAGTTTCGTCTCCCATTCGCCTTCCACCAGCGCGCTTCGCAGGAAGATTTCCCGCGCGCGACGCGGATCGCGCGGACCGAAGTTCATGCGTCGCCGCGCGTAAATCGTCAGGCCGTACAACGTGCCGCGCTCGTAAGCGGTGACCTGCGCGGGCTTCTTCTCCCAATGCGCGTCGGACAGCGATGTCTTCACCAGATGCTTGCCCACACGCTCGATCCACTCGGGCTCGATGCGGGCAATGCAACGCGCGTAGAGACGACTCGTCTCCACCAGTTCGCCTGCCATCACCCAGCGTCCAGCCTTCTTTACCAGCGACGAGCCCGGCCAGATGTGGAACTTGATGCCGTGCGCGCCGAGGAAATGCGGATCGTCGTCGGCCTTGCAGCCAATGTTGCCGAGCAGACCCGCGAGCAGCGCCAGATGCACCTGCTCATAAGTCGCTTCCGATTCGTTCAGACGCCAGCCCTGCTCGCGCACCACAGTGAGCAACTGGCTATGGACGTCGCGCCATTCGCGCAGACGCAACTGCGACAGGAAGTTTTCCCGACAGGCTTGCGCCAGCAGCCGGTTGGACTTCTTGTGCGCAATCGCCTCTTCGAACCACTTCCATATCTTGATCCACGACAGGAACTCGGACTTTTCGTCGGCGAACTTCTTGTGCGCGTTGTCGGCGGCGTCCTGTGCTTCGATGGGCCGGTCTCGCGGGTCCTGCACCGCCAGACCGCTGGCGATGATCAGCACCTCGCGCAGCGACTGCTGATCGCGCGCGGCAAGGATCATGCGCCCCACGCGCGGGTCGAGCGGCAGGCGCGCCAGTTCGCGCCCAAGCGGCGTCAACTGGTTGGTGTCGTCGACCGCGCCCAGTTCGTTCAGCAGTTGGTAGCCGTCGGCGATGGCGCGTCCCGGCGGCGGTTCGATGAACGGGAATTCCTCGACCTTGGCCAGTCGCAGCGACTGCATGCGCAGAATGACCGCCGCCAGCGACGAGCGCAGGATTTCCGGGTCGGTGAAGCGTGCGCGGGACTGGAAGTCGGTTTCGTCATAGAGACGGATGCAAATGCCGTCGGCGACACGACCGCATCGCCCTGCTCGCTGGTTGGCCGCCGCCTGCGAGATCGACTCGATCTGCAGTTGCTCGACCTTGTTTCGGTACGAGTAGCGCTTCACACGCGCCGTACCGGCATCGACCACATAGCGGATGCCGGGCACGGTCAGCGACGTTTCCGCAACGTTGGTCGCGAGCACGATGCGTCGCGCGTTGGACGGCTTGAACACACGCTCCTGATCGGTCGCAGACAGGCGCGCGAACAGCGGCAGAATCTCGGTGTGCGGCGGATGGTGCTTGCGCAGCGACTCGGCCGCTTCGCGAATCTCTCGCTCGCCGGGCAGGAAGACGAGCACGTCGCCCGAGCCTTCGCGGCAAAGCTCGTCGACCGCGTCGACGATGCCGTCCATCAGATCGCGCTCACGGTCGCGTGCGCTGGCGCGGCTGCCGTCACGGCCTTCGGCATTCGCAATGCGCACATCGTCCTGAATCGGGCGGTAACGCACCTCCACCGGGTACAGACGGCCACTCACTTCGATGACCGGTGCGGGACGCAGCGTCTCGCCCTCGCCTGTGCCGAAGTGGCGGGCGAAGCGGTCGGCGTCGATGGTCGCCGAGGTGATGATGACCTTCAGATCCGGGCGACGCGGCAGCAGTTGCTTGAGGTAGCCAAGCAGAAAGTCGATGTTCAGACTGCGTTCGTGCGCCTCGTCGATGATGAGGGTGTCGTACGCACGCAACAGCGGGTCGGTCTGCGTCTCGGCGAGCAGAATCCCGTCCGTCATCAATTTGACGGACGCGCCGTTGGAGAGCGTGTCGTTGAACCGGACCTTGAAGCCGACGATTTCGCCCAGCGGCGAGTTCAGTTCGTCAGCAATGCGACGCGCGGTGGCCGATGCGGCAATCCGTCGCGGCTGGGTGTGGCCGATGAGACCGGTGCCGCCTGCGCCCAGACCACGCCCGAGTTCGAGGCAGATCTTGGGCAACTGGGTCGTTTTCCCCGAGCCCGTTTCCCCGCTGACGATCACGACCTGATGGCCGGCAATGGCGCGCGCGATCTCCTCGCGTCGGCCGGAGACCGGCAGCGCTTCGGGGAACTGGATCTCGGGCACGCGGTTGGCGGCGGCCTGTCGGGCGGCAAGCCGCTCTGCGTCACGCGCCGCGCGCTCTGCGGGCGATAGGCGGCGCGAGGCGTCGCCCCGGCCACCCTGTTCGCCTTGTCCGCCCGGCTGGCGCGCACTGCGTCCGCCGCCCTGCGTGACGTTCGTCGCAGACGTCTGCGGCTCGCGCGGCTCGTTCGTTTTGCCCGGCTTTTTAGGGTTATGGGTTTGCGCGGTGCTCGTTGTTTGGGCACGCGTCCGCCCCGGCGCCGTCACTTTCGGCTTCGGGGGCTTAGATTGTCGATTTCGTTCATCACTTGCCATGGGCGCGCATTATATAATCTGCGCATGTTTGCGCACGTACACCCATGCTGACCGAACCCGACCCCGCCCTACAAGACGAAGAGACCGCCCATCAAGCCCAGTTCGTGGACTGGCTGCGCTCGGTCGCTCCTTACATCCATGCCTTCCGTGACAAGACCTTTGTGGTCGCCTTTGGCGGCGAACTGGTCGCAGCCGGTGGACTCGACTCCCTGATTCAGGACGTCGCGCTGCTGTGCGCCATGGGCATGCATATCGTGCTGGTGCACGGCTCGCGACCCCAGGTCGAGGAGCAGATGCGCCTGCGACATATCGAATCGCACTTCGCTCAGCAGTTGCGCATCACGGATGCCGCCGCGCTCGAAGCGGTGAAGGAAGCCGCGGGTGAACTGCGTCTGGATATCGAGGCATCGATCAGCCAGGGGCTGCCGAACACGCCGATGGGCAACGCGCGCATCAGCGTCGTGTCAGGTAACTTCGTGACTGGACGCCCGGTCGGCATCGTCGATGGCGTGGACTTCCAGCACACAGGCGTGGTCCGCAAGGTCGACGCCGAGTCGATCCGCCTGTCGCTCGCCAACGGCAAGATCGTGCTGCTCTCGCCGCTCGGCTTCTCGCCGACCGGCCAGTCGTTCAATCTGACGATGGAGGACGTGGCATCGTCCGCCGCCATCGCATTGCGCGCGGACAAGCTGATCTTCATCACCGAGACGCCTGGCGTTCTCAATGAATACAACGAGTTGCAGCGCGAACTGACGCTGGAAGACGCCCAGCGCATGCAGTCTCAGGGCACCATTGATCGCGACTCGGCCTTCTATCTGAAGTACGCGACGCGCGCGTGCCGCGCTGGCGTGGGCCGCGCCCACATCGTGCCGTTCTCGCTCGACGGCAGCATGCTGCTCGAACTCTTCTCGCACGATGGCGTGGGCACAATGATCTCGTATGAGAATCTGGAAAGCCTGCGCGAAGCGACCATCGACGACGTCGGCGGTATTCTGCAACTCATCGAGCCGCTGGAATCGGACGGCACGCTGGTCCGCCGCGGTCGCCACCAACTCGAACGCGACATCGACCACTTCTCGGTCATCGAGCACGATGGACGCCTCTTCGGTTGCGCTGCGCTCTACCCGTACCCCTCCGAGCGCATCGGCGAGATGGCCTGCCTGACGGTCGATCCGGAAGCGCAAGGCTCAGGCGACGGCGAACGCCTGCTCAAACACATCGAGCAACGCGCCCGTGCCCGCGGTCTGGAACGCCTGTTCGTGCTCACGACCCGCACGGAACACTGGTTCCTCAAGCGCGGCTTCGTCAAAGCAGGTGTCGACGATCTGCCCGCCGACCGCCGCCGCCTATACAACTGGCAGCGCCGCTCGCTGGTGCTCATCAAGAAGCTGTAATCAGGGCGGGCAGGTCCCGCGTGTTGCTCGGCTCTATCCCTTGCATCCCGCGTCCCTGCCCCCATATCCGGTTTTCGGCCGCCATCGTTGGCCCTCGGGACGTGACTTTCGCGAGCTTTCCCTCGCCCCCCTCCCGCCACCAACGCGCTGCCCCCATTCACACTACACTCGACGATCACGAAGGAGTTCCCTCATGGCCCGCATGGTTCAATGCATCAAACTCGGCACCGAAGCCGAAGGTCTCGATTTCCCCCCGATGCCCGG
Organism: Pandoraea commovens; assembly: GCF_902459615.1. GTDB lineage: Bacteria > Pseudomonadota > Gammaproteobacteria > Burkholderiales > Burkholderiaceae > Pandoraea > Pandoraea commovens. The sequence continues at coordinate 17,457 of NZ_CABPSA010000010.1, read as the reverse complement.
TGAACTCGGCAAACGCCTCTGGGAAAGCGTCTCGAAAGAAGCCTGGGCCGGATGGCTCAAGCAACAAACCATGCTGATCAACGAGAACCGCCTGAACATGGCCGATCCCCGTGCGCGTCAGTACCTCGTGAAGCAAACCGAGAAGTACTTCTTCGGCGACGGTGCCGATGTCGCTCAAGGTTACGTGCCGCCGCCTTCGGAGTGAGCTAAAACCTCCCTCCGGGCGGATCGGCACCCTATTCCGGCGCTCAGACATAAACCCAACTCGCTCCAGAACAGGGCACCGATCCGCCCCGCATACGCCCTCAGTACTTCTCCTCGGGACGTATGCCACAACGACAAAGGGCACATGCCACCGGCATGTGCCCTTTGTCTGTTCTGCTGACCGCCCGATGTACGGGGGTCGACCGTCCATCTTTCTACTACGCGGGATTCGCTTGCGACTGCGGATCGGCATTCACACCCGTCGACCGCGCACCACATTGATGGCAGAAATGCGCAAACGCATTTTTCCGCGTCTTGCACGTGCCACAGTGGTCGAACAGACAGATGCCACAGTGCACGCAGTAATCCCGCGTCGGATCGTCCAGCTTCACCGCCCGCTCACACCCCGGACATACCGACTTCGCCAGCCTTGCCTGCGCCAGATCGTATGACAACGTCTTGCGACGCTGCTCGTCCGGCAGTTGCTCTTCCGCTTTTTGTCGCGCCAGATAACGCTGCAACGACACGATGGCGTACCGGCCAATCAGTACCGTCAACACAATCCCGACGAGATATCGCACATAGCCGCCGTAATCCGGCAGGTACGGCACCAACTCGACGAAGAACGCGAACAGCGCGAAGAAGATAAAGCCCCAGACGAACGGCCACCACGTACTCTTGCGCTGACGCACGAACAACCAGCCACCGATCGCCAGCAACGGCAGTGTCAGCGCCAAGCGGATGCCGAAGACCTTGAGTTCCTGCGAGCGCTGAATCGCCGCCAGTTGCTCACCTGCCGTCACGTCGAGGGCGACGCGCTTTGTACGGGCCGCCTGCACGGCACGCTGCGCATCCAACTGTTTCGATTCAAGCGTGTCGACCTGCGTTTGCGCGTCGCGCTCCGCAGTCTTGAGCGTGTCGAGGGCGTGGGTGCGGGAGACGAGTTCGGCGTCCTGACTGGCTTGCGCCGTCGCAGTTCGCGTCGCCACCCAGTCGTTGAACGACTCGCGCGCATTGCGGTAAGCAGTACTGCGCGCCTTGAGCTGCAAACGCGCAGTCTCCAATTGGGCGCCGACGTCTTCTTGCTGTGTCTGCGCCTGTTTGATAGCGGCGTCGGCACGTTCAGCCTGCGCCCGGTCAACGAAGGAATCGAGCGTCGGCGCAGGCGCTACGCCCGGCAATTTGTCGACGACAAGACCGCCAAGCCCAATGAGGAACGCCGCGAACAACACGGCGATCAGCCACAGGCCACGGCGGAACCAGGTTTCAGGGAGACGACGCGATCCAGCCATCCTGCCCTCCCGGGATCAGTTTTTATAGTCGATGGTGCGCACGCCTTCGGACGTACCCATGAGCGTAATGTCCGCACCGCGCTGCGCAAACAGGCCCACCGTCACCACGCCGGGGATCTGGTTGACCTTCGTCTCGAACGCCACCGGGTCGAGAATCTGCAACCCATGCACATCCAGAATAGCGCAACCGTTGTCGGTCATGTACGGGCTGCCGTCGGCACGCACGCGCGCCTGCGGGCTGCCGCCCAGCGCTTCGAGCGCGCGAGCGACACTTGCCTGTGCCATCGGGATCACTTCGACCGGCAACGGGAAGACGCCCAGCACGGCCACTTCCTTGGAGGCATCGACCACGCAGACGAATTCCTTCGCCACCGACGCGACGATCTTCTCGCGCGTCAGTGCGCCGCCACCGCCCTTAATCATGTGGCCAAGCGCATTGATTTCGTCCGCACCGTCGACGTAGACGGGCAGGCTGTCGATCTGGTTGAGATCGAACACTTCGATGCCGTGCTTGCGCAGACGCTCGGTGCTTGCTTCGGAACTGGAGACCGCGCCGCGATACCGGTCCTTATGGGCCGCGAGCGCATCGATGAAGCAGTTGGCGGTGGACCCGGTGCCCACGCCGATCACGCTGCCCTCGGGCACGTGTTGGTTCACATAGTCGGCAGCAGCCTGGCCGACCAGGCGTTTGAGTTCGTCCTGGGTCATGGGGAATTCCGGCAAAGTTTGGTAAAGTCGGAAGTTTACCGGAGTCGGGCGTGACGCGCCGTTTTTCGTCATCCCGCCCCCGTCTTGCTGTTCCGGCCCCGCGCCGGATGTCATGTCACGCAGTGCTTCTCTCGCAAGGCCGCTCTCATGAATCTGCTCGATCAACTCAAGCGTCACACCATCGTCGTTGCCGACACGGGCGACTTTCAGGCGATGGATGCCTACAAGCCGCAAGACGCCACCACCAATCCCTCGCTGATCCTCGGCGCCGTCCAGAAAGACGCCTATCGCCCGATCCTCACGCGTGTGGTCGGCGAGCACCGCGCCGAGTCGACGGACGAGATCATCGACCGTCTGCTGATCGCCTTCGGCAAAGAGATTCTGGATATCGTGCCGGGCCGCGTCTCCACGGAAGTGGACGCCCGTCTGTCGTTCGATACCGCAGGCACCGTCGCGCGCGCCCGGAAGCTCATCGCCATGTACGAAGCCGAAGGCATCGAACGCGATCGCGTGCTGATCAAAATCGCGTCGACGTGGGAAGGCATTCGCGCCGCCGAGATTCTGGAGCGCGACAAGATCCGCTGCAATATGACGCTGCTGTTCTCGCTGGTGCAGGCCGCCGCGTGCGCCGAAGCCGGGGCCCGGCTCATTTCGCCGTTCGTCGGACGCATTTACGACTGGTACAAGAAGTCGGCCGGTGCGAACTGGGACGAAGCGGCGAACGCTGGTGTCAATGATCCGGGCGTGCGTTCGGTATCGGCCATCTATCGCTACTACAAGCACTTCGGCCACGACACGGAAGTGATGGGCGCAAGCTTCCGGTCCACCGGCCAGATTCTGGCGCTCTCCGGCTGCGATCTGCTGACGATCAGCCCTGCCCTGCTGGAACAACTGCGCACGACCGAAGGCGAGGTCAAACGTCAGCTCGATGTGAAGGACGCGCGCTCGGCCGACATCGCACGCGTTAAGACGGACGAGCCGTCGTTCCGCTTCGCCCTCAACGACGATGCGATGGCCACCGAAAAACTCGCGGAAGGCATTCGCGCATTTGCGGCCGATGCCATCAAGCTCGAAGCGCTGATCGACGCAGCACGCTAAGGTCCGGCGGGCCCCGGTCGACAAACGACCGCGGCCCGCCATCGCGACAGCCGGCGCAGTCCGCCTTATCGGGCAGGCTCGAAGGCGTGTCCCGATGAGAGCTTGGAGCTGCACGGTTCTGGGGCGCGCAACATCGCAAATCTAATCTCAAGTTCGTTGGGCGTCGGCAACCCTCTTAGCGCATTCAGTCTTCCCTGAAACTCCACGTCTCTCGGATCTGCCCTCAAGGCTTCCAGCCGTGCATTCAGACGATGGATCTCTATTTCGCTCCTGGCGGCAGCCTCTTTTTTAAGATACTCCCTCGTAAACTCCCGGGCAGCTTTCTTCGTTTCGTGCTTCACCGAATATCGGGCGTAGGCCGCTATGTCGATTCGAACATGCGCTTCCGCTTTCTGCTTCGCCGCTTTATTTGCTTCGGTATAAGCCTGAAGCGATGCCACTCTTGCAGCGTCCAGCGCCATGGACTTTGCCTCACGTTCGGCGGCGTATTTCGCCGCGCTGCTCGATGCTTGTTCGGCCTGAGATTTGGCGCTTGCGGCCGCTTCGCTTCGCGCCGCTTGCGCCGCATCCTCGACTTGTTGTCGAACCTGCTGTTTGGCCAGGGTGGTTTTCACGCTTTGCACCGCCCGACTTGCCGATGTCGTCAAGTTTTCCGACGCGGCATCACTGGCTCCGGAAAGCACCGTCCTATACTCCTTGCGTGCCTCCCGGACCTGCGCATCGAACACATCCTGAAGCGCTTTCTGACTCGCAGTTGGATTACGCTGCTGGAACTCGGCGTAGGCTGCGGTTCGCCGCGCAATGATCGCATCAACGGCGGCTTTACGACCGCCGATGAGGGCACGGCCATACGACGGTCCCAGGTCATCGATCAGGGTTGTGGCAATGTGCGACGGAGGCTCAGTGTCGGGAATGACCTTTTGCCACTCCTCCTTCAAGGTGTCGTGAATCATCTCGCGAAACTCCCGCTGCTCTGCGATCGTGATCGTGGGCATGGCCTCTCGGAGTCGATTGGCCAGTCGCTGGTTGTCTGCGGCGTCGAGTGCGGACAAGGAAAGCACTTCGCGCGCCTGGACGAGGACCTCTTTGAGCGTGACATCGTTGAACTCAAGGCATTCCGCGGGCTGAACCTGAATGAGCAGACGCGTTGCCAACGTCAACGTCCGGCGCAAGCTGACATAGTGCGGCAACTCCCTGATGCCCGGCACCAATTCGGCCTCCTCGAGCCACGCGACCAGCGAGTCGCGCCCATCGCGTGGTAGATGCGGGGCGCGCAGCAGTTCAACATAGAAGCAGCGTGCGCTACCGCTCGGCTTGCTTAACAAGACTTCGAGCAGCGTGTCGCGCGGCACCCCGGCTTCCTTGAGTTCATGCAAGAGACTCGCCCATGCTCGGGCAAGCATAGGATTTGCGGCCACACGTCTTCCGAGCATCGACACATAAGCGCGGCCTTCCGGGGATAGCAGCGCATCGGAGACCTTGTCAGATCGCACCACCTCCGTGCGCGTCAAAACCCCTAACAAGCGCAAATAGTAGCTGTTGCCGTAGATCGCCAATTGCGCAGTGTTCGTGTAGCTGCCATTGGCCTCAACAAGACTATCCGTCAAGGCCCCCAGCATCTGCGGTGTCGGCAGGCGACGGCCGACCTTGTACATCTGCGCAAAATTCCCAGTAATGAGATGTCCGTGGAGTTCGTTGATCGAGGCGCTGAATTCCTGCAGGGCTCGGACTGCCGGATTACGACTGTTCGCGGTCGTGACGCCATAATCGCGGTGATAAACGACGCTGACCGGCTGGTTCGTCCGCGTTTGCAGCATCCCCAGCGCACCGGCGCATGAATCACAGGCGTCGAGCAGCGTGTTGACGTGAATGCTGCCGGTGACGGGATGCTCACGCGCTTCGCGAGCGATGACCGCGGCGAGAATCTGCTCGGCATCGTATCGTCGGTCGATGTTCGTATTGCATTCGGGGTCCAGCACCGGCAAGTTCATCTGCACACTGGACTGGCCCGTCGCGTCCGGTGTTCCACGGGTGTACTTTGCCAGACGGCGCTTGGCATCGATAAAGGTGAGATCGTCGATACTGATCTCGTCGGCGTCGCCCATCGATTCGTGTATTGCGAGCTTCAGGCCGTCTACGCGAGCGCCTCCTGACAACGAGAAATAGACTTTGCGGCCTGCGGTAGTATCGGCGGCGGCAAATGCAAAGTTGCTTTCGCGCAAACTCGATTTCAGGTCCGCAACCCCTGCGGGGTTCTCAATGTTCCACTCGCCATCGGTTTCAAACACCAGATCCGATCCGAGCACCGTTCGATAAACGGCCAGATCGAATTCGTCGCGCTCGGCGTTGAATACGTCACGGCGCGACATGCTGGCCTTGCTGCCATCGACGAATTTTCGCTGCGCTTGCTCCGAGGTAAATATCCGGTAGGCGTCGTCGGCAACAGCGGATGACGGCCGCGTTTTGCCTGAACGAACTTGTTCAGCCTCAAGCTGATGAACCACGTTGCGAAAGCTCTCCGTGCAATGGAGTTCGGCGGTATCGGTTTTGATTTGATGCTTGATCTCCCGAAACTGCTCGATCAAACGTTCGTCTTCCGGGACTCGGGGATCCAGCCAATCGAAGGTCACCTGCCCGGTATGGTCCTGCCGCATGCGTGAGGAATGAAAGCGATCCGGCTCCACCTGGACAACCACGGTCGATGTCGTGCCCGGAATCCGCGCCCCAAAGATTTCTTTTTCGAATGGCACGCCTTGCACGATGTCGGAAAGCACGAGCGGCACCAACGAGGGTTCAGGACGCGACGCGCCCTCATCTCCCGTCGAGCCGGTATTGGCGGAACTCGGCGTGGGAAGTTCGCTTGAAATCCTTCCTTTGATCGAATCATTGAAGGCCGGTGTTGGTGGAAGGCCCATTGCGTTGGCGTCCTCCGAAGAGAATGCGCTAAGTCGAGAGCCTGAGGGATTGACTCTGACGTATTGCTGATTGTGGACAAACAGCCCTATCGGACTCGCATGCTTGTCGCCGCCGTCTACAACATCACGCGATGGGCCCGGCACTGTCTCCAGCGCACGCGACAGGGGCGACGCAGGGCTGACGCGAAAACGCGATAACGCCGAGGTGATGTGGGTCGCGAGAGGCGACTGAAGGAGCTGACGCACCGCTTTGGGCGGCGTGCCAAAATCGCTGATCTTTCGCGGAGATTTACTCGTGACCAGTTTCGGCCACACGGGAGTTCGGTTGGGCGAGGCGGCATCGGTGTGTGGTCGGACGAACTCCCTCGATTCCCGACGCGGCGTGGCGCCATGCGGGGGATTGTCGAGCATGTCGGCCGCCACTCGTCGCGACGAGGGACCGGCCACTGCGAAAGTTTGATCGATGGTAGGCAAAGTGTCAGCGCCGCTTTTCGGCTCTTGGGTGGAGGTACTTGTGACACTAGGGTCGCGCAGGGCTAAGGCCTTCCATAAATCGCTGTGCGCCCTGGCGTGAGCAGTTCACGCCAGGCATCCAAGCCAATTTTGAAAGTCATCGGTGGGGGCGAGGCGGACATTTGCGTTGTTCTCAACTCGTCAGGCGCCATAGCAACGCCCGGCGCGCAGCAAGCGGCTTTCGAGCGAGGTTCGAAGCCAATCTGCCGCAGGGCGCTAAGCGCCAAGCCATTCATGCGCCCAGGTTCGATCGACACCCCCCCTCCAACGCCCTTGCGCGGACCGTCAGATGAACTCGACGCCACCTCGCTCCGGACTCGCCCGAGCAGCGACTTCATCGCCTCCACCGACACGTCGAACAGCGTGCCCGCCTCCGCACGGACCTGGCCGAGTTTGAAGGCAAGCAACTCTCTCACTCGCGTCACCGACCTTATGCACACGTGGGAAACACCCACCGCCCCCGATGTGGCCACCAGCAACGACGACCTTCCCAAGCGACTGTCCCGTACACCATCATCGATCTCGGAAATCAGCGTTGTTCCGGCCTCTTTACCCGAGCGGAGGCGTCATGTCTCGGAGAGCGCAGTACCGACAGACAAAAGGCACGAAGCGCGCGCCTTCTTTGCCATCGGGGGACTGTTCGCCACGGTGTCGAAGAACGACTTACGGCCGAGTGCGTTATCCGCACGCGGTGCGCGATATTTTGGGTTGCCCCCCAAGCCCCAATACCGCCCCTACATCTCTGGCGTGGTCTCGCAGAACAAAGTCGAATCCGGTGAAGGGCAGGCCGATGCGAAGCTCGTTAGCGTAGAACTGTCGAATATCGTCGACGGCGTGCCGTTTGAAAAATCGGTGGTCGGGGTACATCTCATGAACATCGGAAATATCGTCGTTCGTGTCGATGCGGAGGTCTTCTACGCCACGAGTACCCTTTCTCCCGGCGCCACCCAGGTGCGCCTTCGACGACTCGACTCGGACAACCGGAACGATCAGCAAAAAATCGAGAAATACCTGGCGTTTAAGCGTCGGCTCAAAACCGACGCCATGATGAAGAACCCGCCGATCACAGCAGTGAACGTGGCGCGCGGTTTTACGCAACGCGCAGGCTCCCCCGAAATGGAGGCGGTACGCGCAGCGTTAGAAACACTCACGTCCCCCGTCGATCTTACGAGCTATGTCGAGGACTGCCGTGCGGACTTGCGCAGTCGTCAACGCTTTGACCCCTATTTCCACAAACGCGATCTGGATATCTACAGGACCCTGTTGGGGGACGATCTGGTATTCAAGGAGAACGGCCAATGGAACCTTTCTCACGATGCGGGCGTTGCCGACATACGAACGCATTTAATGAATGGCAACCTCGCGTTTGCGGTGGTCGGCGCCGAGTCCGGCGTCAATGTCTACTTTGCCACTTCGGACAGCGAACGCCTCGAAGGCTTGCGGCTGCACATCCATGAGGCCATAGGCGACGAGGATGCCGTCACTATTGGCGACATCACTTACATCGATGCGAAACGGCGACTCGAGCGGATCACGAAAATCTCCAACGCGCCGGGCCCCTCACGGGCACGAATCAATCTGCCCACCCTAACCACGCCCAGCGCCCGGCAACCCGAGCGATTTCGCGACGCCGAGCAGATTATCGCGGCGGTCATCGAGCACGACATGCGAGATGACCCGATCATCACGAGCATTCATTTCAACAGCCTTCTCGATACTTGCGACTCTTGTGCAGTGGCCCTCCGCTTAATCGGAAAGTTCGCGGGCCAGGACATCAGCTTTGTCTATCACCGCGACTACGGTGTCATGAGTCGGAACAGCGAAGATCGTCGAATTCGTATGCTCAAACAGCTGGCCACCTCCGCCAACCGGATGCGCGATGCGCTCATCAACGACGATTACGCGACGCTGCACGAAGTGTCGAGGACACTACTGGCACCGGAGATGCTCGGCGTGATTTCGAGCACACTTCGCATCTCGTCAATGTCTCCAGCACGCCCGAACATTTACCCCGTTGCCAACGCGCTGTATCTGCACTTACTAGCGTCGCTCATCCGTGAGGAAGCCACATTCGCCCACGATACCGTTGCCATGCTTCGTTCCGACGAAGGCAAGATCTACGTCGCCCTGGTCGGCTATCGAATACGTAACGACCAATACCTGGCACGCGCCTGGTGCACGTTGATGCGAGAACTCACGCTTTCGGGCATCTCGGCCGAAGCGTTGCAATCGATTCTGCTCGCCAGGGCGAACCAACACCTTCGCAGCTTCTGGCAGGAGCTGTTGAGTGCACGCTCGACCACGCGTGGGAATCATTTGGATCAGGTGTATTACCTTTTGAAGCAAGATGACCTGAACCCGTCGCTCACGAATGCGCGTCGCGTGAGCGGCCTTCTGAAGGCAGTGCACCTTCGGGTGCTGCGTTATTTCAAAGTCTCTCGTCACGCTCCCGCCAAAATGGATCGTTCCTATAGGGCACGAAAACCGATCCCCGAAGTGCTCGAGGCGATCCGCAGGGTGATCTCCGAAGAAAGCGTGATCGAGTTGGAACGGGAACGTCTGCGAAGCGCGCTGAGTGAGGCGATGCCGACGATGACAGTCGGCGAACAGCGCAAATTGAGAGACATGGTCACGACGACAGTCAACGAAGCCTGGCGAAAGGAGCTTCCCGGAGAATCGCCACCCTCCGAAATTACGCAAAGCGTGCTTGCGAGCGTTGGGCCGAGACTCGGCAGACATCTGACCGAACTCAGAGGGCCCGCCATTCGTGAAATCATCGATGAGACGATTCGGCGCTACGGAGAGCATTTGTACCGACACCCCAATGCGACGGAAGAACAGATGGCTGCGACGTACCGTGAGCACCTGACATCGGCTAGCACCCGATATGCGGCGTTGCTCGCCGACGACGTGCCTCGCGGGACACCAAGCCCCAGTGGTGAACAGCCTGAAATTGAGTCTAAGCTCAGCACCGAGGCCCGAATCGTCAGCGACAGGGAGGCCCGCAAAGCAGCGCGAGCCGCCGAACATGCTGCCGCCTGGGCGCGTGCAGAGGCGGCCACCAAGGCGCGTACAGAGGCGCAGCAGGCGGTAGCTTCCACATCGAATTACGCCAGAGTACAGGCACAAGATCGCGCCAAAGAGGAAGCTCGCCAAGCCGCAATACGGGCGACGACGCACGCAAATCGCAAAGCGATGGAGGACGCCAAAAAGGCGGCGATCATCAAAAGTCAGCGCGAAGCCCGGGAGGCTACAGAAAGAATTGCGAGAGACAGGATCCGGGCGGCAACAGACGACGCTAAACGACAAGCCCGCATGCGCGCGGTGGCGATTGTCAAAGAGCGAATCGCCGCAAGGAAGCAGGCTAACACCAGCGCCGGGGGGAGAAGCGGTCGCCCTTCGGACGATGTGTGCACCGAGTCGCATTTTGAAACCAAGCTTTCCATCTTGCGATACGGCGAGATCGGTGCCCTTGAGCGACTCAAAGTCGAATCCGGTCCTATCGGTGACGCGAAAAAGACTGGCGAGGCCTCCGGGTCGCACGCCAAAGTGGCGCTGACGTCAAAACAATGACCTCATCGCAGGATCGCCCTCGGCAGCCTCAATGCCTGCCAGAGGGCGGTGCAATGTTTACTTGCCCTTGACCGCGACCTTGCGCTGACGCACGGCCTCGTAAAGGCACACGGCGCTTGCCACCGACACGTTAAGGCTTTCGCAGCCGCCAGCCATCGGAATACTCATCAGTTCGTCGCACGTCTCGCCCACGAGGCGGCGCATGCCCTCGCCTTCCGCGCCCATGACGATCGCCATCGGGCCGGTGAGCTTCGTGCCGTAGATATCGGCGGGCGCGTCGTCGGAGGTGCCGACCACCCAGATGCCGCGGTCCTTGAGTTCGCGCAACGTGCGCGCGAGGTTCGTCACCATGATGTACGGGACCGTCTCCGCCGCACCGCTGGCGACCTTGGCCACCGTCGCATTCAGACCGACTGCACGGTCCTTCGGGGCGATCACGGCGTGCGCGCCCGCACCATCGGCCACGCGCAGGCAGGCGCCGAGGTTGTGCGGATCGGTCACGCCGTCGAGGATCAGCAGCAGCGGGTCGCCCGAGATGCCGTCGAGCAACTCGTCGAGATTGAGGGCCAGCGAGATTTCCTCTGCCTGCGCCACAACGCCCTGATGGCGCGACGTGCCGGTCATGCCGTCGAGACGCTTGCCATCCGCCTGAACCAGCTTGATCTTGACGCCAGGTGCGTTCTTGTACGACTCCACGGCCTTGAGGAAATCCGTCATACGACGGTCGCGACGGGTCGGGTCGTAGTAGATCTCTTTGACGCTGGTGGCGTCGTGACGCAGGCGTGCGGTCACGGCATGGAAGCCGAACAGCATTTTCAATTTACTCATTTCATTTCCTCAAAATAGCGTGTGCCGTGGCGTCTGTTGCCGTGACGGGGGATGCTGCCGCTTGCCTCACGCACAACTGTCGTCGCCTAAAGCACGACGGCGGCGGGAGCCACATGGGCCGCCGCCGCCGCAATCCATCGCGGGTACCGGATGCCGGTGATTTCCGGCAAAGGCGCCCATCTTACTGCAAACCGCTCACTGCACCGTCGTTCGATGCATCGTGCCATGCGCAGCGCAGGGGCTGTGCACGGCACGCGCATCGATTAGCGACGCGGCTTCTTCGTCTGACCACCGGGGCCGCCCTGACCGCCCTGACCGCCCTGACCACCTTGTCCACCCTGTCCACCCTGTCGCTTTGCCGGTGCCTTGCCGCTACCGCTGTGCTTCGCGGGGGCTGCGCCGCGCTCGGCACGCGCGGCTTTCACCTTCGCGGACTTGGGCTTGGCGGGCCGCTTGCCGGCCGGTGCGGGCTGCACGCCGTTGAGCAGTGCGCCGCCCTTGGGCAGTTGACGGATGGTCGGGCCGGCGCTGGCGGAGCCTGCGATGCCGGGCGTGCCGGCGGCGGGCGTCGGCACCGGGGCACCGCCGCGTTCGCTGCGGCCGGACGTCTTCGCGAGCGAGCGGGCGTTCGGTTCGCGCACGAGGCGGAAGTCGATCTTGCGGGCGTCCAGATCCACGCGACTGACTTGCACGCGCACGCGGTCGGTGAGTCGATAGCGGATACCGGTGCGTTCGCCGCGCAGTTCGTGGCGGACTTCGTCGAACTGGAAATAATCGCTGCCCAGTTCCGTGACGTGCACGAGGCCTTCGATAAAGAGATCGTCGAGTTGCACGAAGATGCCGAACGACGTGACGGCGCTGACCGTGCCGCCGTACTCCTCGCCGAGCTTGTCGCGCATGAAGTAGCACTTGAGCCAGGCTTCGACGTCGCGGGACGCTTCGTCTGCGCGGCGTTCGTTGGCGGAGCAATGCAGGCCGAGTTCGTCCCAGATGGCGTCGCGCTTCTTCGCGCTCGGCGACTTCTTGTTCTTGTCGTCGTCCTTTTGCAGCTTGCGTGCGTGGGGCGAGAGGCCCGTCGTCAGCTCGACACCGGCGGGGATTTCCGGCTCGTACTTCTTGCCCGCGAGAATGGCCTTGATGGCGCGGTGCGTGAGCAAGTCCGGATAACGACGAATCGGGCTGGTGAAGTGGGTATAAGCCGGGTACGCGAGACCGAAGTGGCCGATGTTGTCCGGGCTGTAGACGGCCTGCTGCATCGAGCGCAGGAGCATCGTCTGGAGCATGGGCGCATCGGGCCGGGACTCGATTTGCGTCATCAGTTCCGAGTAGTCGGACGTGGCCGGTTCGTCCCCACCACCGAGCGAGAGCCCGAGCGTCTTGAGGAAGGTGCGCAGCACCTGGAGGCGTTCGCCCGAGGGGCCTGCGTGAATACGATACAGGCCGGGTTGTTTGTGACGCTTGAGGAAGTCGGCTGCACAGACGTTGGCTGTGAGCATGCATTCCTCGATGAGGCGGTGGGCATCGTTGCGCGTACGCGGGAGGATCTGCTCGATCTTGCCTTGCGCGTTGCAGACGATATACGTCTCCGTCGAATCGAACTCGATCGCGCCGCGCGACTTGCGTGCCTTGGCAAGCACCTTGTAGAGGTCGTACAGGTTTTGCAGGTGCGGCAGCAGCGTTGCGCGGCGTTGTGCTTCGGCGCCCTTCGTGTTGCCGAGGACGGCGGCGACTTCCGTGTAGGTCAGGCGTGCGGCGGAATGGATGACGGCCGGATAGAACTGATAGGCCTTCACTTCGCCGTTCGGTGCGACGAGTGCGTCGCAGACGAGTACGCAGCGGTCGACGTCCGGGTTAAGGGAGCACAGGCCGTTCGAGAGCTTTTCCGGGAGCATCGGGATGACGCGTCGCGGGAAGTAGACGGAGGTGCTGCGCGTGAGGGCGTCGGCGTCGAGCGGGCCGCCAGCCGCGACGTAATGCGAGACGTCGGCGATTGCGACGAGCAGGCGGAAGCCGTTCGTACGGCCGATCTTCGCGGGTTCGCAGTAGACGGCGTCGTCGAAGTCGCGGGCGTCTTCACCGTCGATGGTGACGAGGGGGACGTCGCGCAGGTCGATGCGGTGGCGCAGATCGGGGGCACGGACTTCGTCGGGGAGTGCACCGGCGGCGGCGAGGGCTTCGGCGGAGAACTGGTGAGGCACGCCGTACTTGCGCACGGCGATTTCGATTTCCATGCCGGGGTCGTCGATATCGCCGAGGACTTCCGAGACGCGGCCGATGGGCTGGCTATAGCGGCTGGGGTAATCGGTGAGTTCGACGGAGACGACCTGTCCGACCTTCGCTTTGCCTTGGGCGCGGGGTGGGATCAGGATGTCATGGCTGATGCGTTTGTCTTCGGGCGCGACGACCATGACGCCGTTCTCATTGAGGAGACGGCCTATGACATGGGTGTTGGCGCGGCTGACGACTTCGACGATATGGCCTTCGGGGCGACCGCGGCGGTCATAGCCGGCAACGCGCAGGAGGACGCGATCGTTGTGCATGACCTTCTTCATTTCCTCGGTGGGGAGGAAGAGGTCGTCGCCGTCATCGTCGCGTACGGCGAAGCCGTAGCCATCGCGGTGGCCGATGACACGGCCTGCGATGAAATTGGACGGGTGGGTCAACTGATAGTAGCCGCGGCGGTCGAGACGAATTTGGTCGTCACGTTCCATGGCGGCGAGGCGCTTGAAGAAGCCTTCGCGTTCTTGCTTCTTGATGGCGAGGGCTTCGGCGATATCGTTGGCGGACAGCGCGGAGTCTGCGGTGCGCAGGACACCGAGGATCTCTTCGCGACTCGGGATCGGATAGGGATATTTGCTCAAAGGTCGGTAGCGTTACTGTGCCGGTTGAGTCCGGCCGAGTGGCGCACCATGCGCCCGACGGTCCGTGGGTTGTAAGGATGCGCGAATAGCGGCGTCTTACAGTCAGGGACAATCATACGGCAAACCTCATGAAAACTGCCACCTGTGCGGAATTTGAGCGTGGGGGTTGAGGTGGGTGAGAGAAACGAAAATTTATTGAGCGAAAGTGTTGACACTCCCGCGTCGCATCCGCATAATCTCACTTCTTCGCAGCGAGCAAGCAGTAAGCGAGCTGACGGGGCCCAGATGGCGGAATTGGTAGACGCACTAGTTTCAGGTACTAGCGGGTAACACCGTGGAGGTTCGAGTCCTCTTCTGGGCACCAAAAAAATACAAAAAAGCCGATGATCGAAAGATCATCGGCTTTTTTCATACTTGCCCAGAAAGCAATGTGCCAGTGCACATTGCGTGGGGACTCGAAAGGCATCGCTTGCAAGCGATGCCGGGGTCGCGGAACGTGACCGAGTCCTCCAAAGCTTCCTTCAGCATTCCCCTCAGCCAGATCCCCAGCGGATTCCCTGAGCGTTTGCGGTGCCATCCAACGGCGGTGGTAAACGTCTCTGGCATCGAATCCAGTTGCAGCTTCGTCAACTGAAACGCATCGGCGATGGCTGAGGGTACGAACGCGACCACGTCATTAAATTCGAGAAACGGTTTAAGTGAGGTATAGCAAGCGAGCGTTGCTACGGGGGGGATGAGTGCGTCATGCGCGGCAAGAAATTGTGAGACTGCGTCATGGGAATAGCTGGCGCTGTCTGTGAAATCGACGCGAGGAAACATCGCGACATCGGAGAGATTACGAAGACCACGGACAATTCCGGACTGTTCCCCCACCACGCAGCAGTACCGTTCCTCAGCGAGAGAAACCCGCGCTAGCGAATCATCAAAAAACTTAGCAAACCCAACTGCAATATCCGCATCCCCGCGCTCAAGTTGTTCCGCGTGGGTCTCCCGATAAAAGTCCATCACCCGCACCGAAACCTTCGGCGCTGCCTCCCGAACCTTCGCAATAAACCTCGGCAATATCGAGAGCTGCGCGTACTCATTCGCAACAATCCCAACACTCCGCTCCAGCGCTGCCGGATCAAAATCCGCGAGCACCACGTCATCCACATCCGAAAGAATCCGCTCGAACTTGCGCGCAATATCCAGCGCGAAGTCCGTCGGCTCAATCCCAGTGCTATGCCGAACGAAGATCTCATGCGGCAGCGCGTCGCGAAGTCTTTTCAAATATCCACTAATTGCCTGCTGCGACATACCCATTTCCGCAGCAACTCTGGAAGCGCTCCTCTCACGCACCAGCCGCAAGAAAACGCGCATGTGTTTGAGGTCGATACTGTGCACAACGAGTCCTTGTAACGGATACAACCGGCGCTTGATTTACGCGGGTGTCTGCCATTTTTAAGATGCCACCTCATCTTCAAAAAACGAGGTAAGCAGAAATGAAAACTGTCATCGTCATAGGCGCCAGCGGCAAGATCGGTCAGGCGGCGATGAAGGGGCTCGGGAATCATCGGGTGATCACGGCCAGCCGTTCCGGTGAGGGTTGCGATTATCGCGTCGACACGACGGACAAGGCATCGTTGCGCGCCCTGTTCAAGTCGGTGGGCAAATTCGATGCCGTGGTGAGTGCGGCAGGGCATTGCGAATATGCGCCGTTCGTATCGATGACCGATGAGCAGTGGGAAGCCACCATTCAGGGCAAGTTTGTCGGACAGATGAACATCGTAAAAGTCGGTCTCGACCATATTGAAGACGGCGGTTCGTTCACCTTGATTTCGGGAATTTTGAACGTCAAGCCGATGCCGGAGGGCATTGCGGACGCCACGACGAGCGGCGCGATCGATACGTTCGTGAAATGTGTCGCGTACGAATTACCGCGTGGCATTCGCATTAACGCTGTCAATCCGACGGTCATCGAAGAAGCCTGGTCGGTATATGGCGAGATGATGCCGGGTTATCAGCCGGTGCCTGGTGCGCTGGTTGGCAAGGCATTCGAGCGATGCGTCGACAGCTTCATCACGGGACAGGTCATTTTCGTGGACGCTTGATCCGTCGTCCATTCCGCGTGAAAAAACAAGGGCGATTCCCAGCGGATCGCCCTTTTTGCGTGCCTGAACCCCACTGATCGACGGCGTACGCATCGGCGGTGCCGCAGACCGAAACACCCGAGCCAACGCGTAGTGAGAATGTGTAGCGTTTCCGTCACGACGACTATGGCGTCGTTCCAGAGCATAGGGAAATCTGTAGAATTTACCTCATAAAAAATTGAATATTGTTCAACGGACACTTAATTCGTTGAGCTTGTCGGGTGTTTTTGGTTTTTGTTGCTTGATACTTGTTGGGAAATACATGCCTGCCTTCACTCGCGGCGAGCTTGCCGATTTGAACGTGTTTGTCACTATCTGCCGCCGGCAGAGTTTCCGGGAGGCCGCCACTGAGTTGGGCGTGACGACCTCTGCCTTGAGTCATGCGATGCGCAATCTTGAGGCGCGTCTGGGCGTGAAGTTATTGAATCGCACGAGTCGTTCCGTGTCGCCGACGGCGGCGGGATCGGCATTGGCGAAGGAATTGGAGCAGGGCCTTGAGCAGATCGCATCGGCGATTGGCGCATTGGACCGATATCGTGCGTCGCCGGCGGGCCGGTTGCGTCTGAACGTACCGCGCGATGCGGCGCGATTGTTGCTGGACCCTATCCTGCCCCGCTTTGTCGCGTCTTATCCGGACATCGAGCTAGATGTCACGGTGGATGACCGGATGCTGGACATTGTGGCCGAGGGTTTCGACGCGGGTATGCGTTACGGCGACACGGTGCCTGGCGACATGATTGCGACGCCGTTGACGCCTGCGTTGAAGTGGATCGTGGTGGGTTCACCTGCGTACATTGCGCGTCATGGCCGACCGAAAGTGCCGCAGGATTTGATGTCACACAATTGCATCCGGATGCGGCTGGGTGATAACACGTTGTACAAGTGGGAGTTGGGCAATGGGTCGACGGCAGTGGAGTTGGACGTGCCGGGGGCATTGAGCATCAACGAGAGTGACGGCGTGATTGCGGCGGCGTTGGGTGGTTTGGGTTTGGGATATGTGTTGGAGCGCAACGTGGCGGCCGAGTTGGCGAATGGCACGTTGGAGGCGGTGTTGACGGAGTGGGCCGTGGATGGGCCGCCGTTGTCGATGTATTACCCGAGTCGGCGTCAGACGTTGCCGGGGTTACGGCATCTGATCGACATGATTCGTGCTGAGCATATGGGGCGTGCGGCTTGACGTTTTTGGGTGTGTTGTGGGGATGTGTGAAAGATTTTTGAATTTTTTAGCCCCTTAGTATTGACAGCATGTAACACCCTCGGCATAATCTCACTTCTTCGCAGCGAGCAAGCAGTAAGCGAGCTGACGGGGCCCAGATGGCGGAATTGGTAGACGCAC
>NZ_CABPSA010000009.1 GCF_902459615.1 Pandoraea commovens | reverse complement strand
CTGGCGCTGGAAGGCGACAAGGGCGAACTGGGCGAAGTCGCGATCATGAACCTGGCCGACGCGCTGGATTCGTACATCCCGACGCCGGAGCGCGCTGTTGACAAGCCGTTCCTGATGCCGGTGGAAGACGTGTTCTCGATCTCGGGTCGCGGCACGGTGGTGACGGGTCGTATCGAGTCGGGCGTGGTCAAGGTCGGCGAAGAAATCGAAATCGTCGGTATCAAGATGGACGGCGACAAGCCGCACATCGACAAGACGACCTGCACGGGCGTTGAAATGTTCCGCAAGCTGCTCGACCAAGGTCAGGCAGGCGATAACGTTGGCCTGCTGCTGCGCGGCACGAAGCGTGAAGACGTCCAGCGTGGTCAAGTTCTGGCCAAGCCGGGCTCGATCAAGCCGCACATGGAGTTCACGGCCGAAGTGTACGTGCTGTCGAAGGACGAAGGTGGCCGTCACACGCCGTTCTTCAACAACTACCGTCCGCAGTTCTACTTCCGTACGACGGACGTGACCGGCTCGATCACGCTGCCGGCCGACAAGGAAATGGTCATGCCGGGCGACAACGTGTCGATCAGCGTCAAGCTGATTGCCCCGATCGCCATGACCGAAGGTCTGCGCTTCGCAATCCGCGAAGGTGGCCGTACGGTGGGTTCGGGCGTCGTTGCTAAGATCCTCGCCTAATAGCGGATTGAACGACGGTGCGGGGTTTCGGCCCCCATCGTCGTGATTCTGTTTGCTCTTTGTGATTTACCCGGCGCCCGAACGAGGGTTGCCATGCTCTTTGGAGAAATTCCATGCAGAACCAAAAGATCCGTATCCGCCTGAAGGCTTTCGACTACCGCCTGATCGACCAGTCGGCTGCCGAAATCGTTGAAACCGCCAAGCGCACTGGCGCAATCGTCAAGGGCCCGGTGCCCCTGCCGACGCGTATCGAGCGTTTCGACATCCTGCGTTCGCCGCACGTCAACAAGACGTCGCGCGACCAGCTCGAAATCCGTACGCACCAGCGCCTGATGGACATCGTCGATCCGACGGACAAGACGGTTGACGCGCTGATGAAGCTCGATCTGCCGGCTGGCGTCGACGTCGAGATCAAGCTGCAGTAAGGCTTGGGAGCGATTTCGCTCTTGAAAGCCCCGCCAATGCTGGACCGGCGGGGCTTTTGTTATGTGATTTAGCAACACTTGTCAAGCGATAAAAGTCCGCCTATAATGGCGGGCTCAAGTGTAGTTTTGAAAAGATGGCCCACGTCCGTGGACCATCCTTTTGTCATTTAGCCCCGGCCAATCGCAGTCGGGAATGGAGAAAATCATGAGCCTTGGCCTTGTCGGTCGCAAGGTTGGCATGACGCGTATTTTCACGGACGACGGCGATTCGATTCCCGTCACCGTGCTCGACGTGTCTAACAACCGCGTGACGCAAATCAAGACGGATGAAACGGACGGCTATACCGCCGTTCAAGTCACTTTCGGCAATCGTCGCGCCTCGCGCGTGACCAAAGCCGCCGCCGGTCACTACGCGAAAGCTGGTGTTGAAGCCGGTGAAATCCTCAAGGAATTCCGCATCGATGCTGCCAAAGCTGCTGAACTGCAGCCGGGCGCAGCCGTTGGTGTCGATCTGTTCCAAGTAGGCCAGAAGGTCGACGTGCAAGGCGTGTCGATCGGTAAGGGCTACGCAGGTACCATCAAGCGTTACAACTTCGCTTCGGGCCGCGCATCGCACGGTAACTCGCGTTCGCACAACGTGCCGGGTTCGATCGGTATGGCGCAGGATCCGGGCCGTGTGTTCCCGGGTAAGCGCATGACGGGTCACCTGGGTGACGTCACGACGACGGTACAGAATCTCGAAATCGCGCGCATTGACGCTGAACGTGGCCTGATCTTCGTGAAGGGTGCCGTTCCGGGCGCCAACGAAGGCAAGGTTTTCGTGACCTCGGCAGTCAAGGCCAAACTCGCGAAGGGAGCGTAACAATGGAACTTAAGCTCCTGAATGAGCAAGGTCAGGAAGGCGCTGCTGTCAACGCGTCGGACGTCGTGTTCGGCCGTGACTACAACGAAGCGCTGATCCATCAGGTTGTGGTGGCTTATCAAGCCAACGCCCGCAGCGGCAACCGTGCGCAGAAGGACCGTGAACAGGTCAAGCACACGACGAAGAAGCCGTGGCGTCAGAAGGGTACGGGCCGCGCTCGTGCCGGTATGTCGTCGAGCCCGCTGTGGCGCGGCGGTGGCCGTATCTTCCCGAATTCGCCGGAAGAGAACTTCACCCACAAGGTCAACAAGAAGATGTACCGCGCCGGTGTGTGCTCGATTCTGTCGCAGCTCGCCCGTGAAGGTCGTCTGTCGGTGGTCGAGGACATCAAGCTGGATGCGCCGAAGACCAAACTGCTCGCTGAAAAGATCAAGGCCATGGGTCTTGAGTCGGTGCTGCTGATCACGGATAGCGTGGACGAGAACCTGTTCCTGGCCTCGCGCAATCTGGCTCACGTTGCCGTCACCGAGCCGCGTTTCGCCGACCCGCTGTCGCTCATCTACTTCAAGAAGGTGCTGCTGACGAAGGGCGCGATCGCCAAGATTGAGGAGATGCTGTCATGAGCGACGTGCGTAAAAACGACCATCGTCTGTACCAGGTCTTGCTCGCGCCGGTGATCTCCGAAAAGGCGACGCTGGTGGCTGACAAGAATGAACAAGTGGTGTTCCAAGTTGCACGCGACGCGAACAAGCAAGAAGTGAAGGCTGCTGTTGAGCTTCTCTTCAAGGTTGAAGTCGAGTCGGTGCAGATCCTGAACCGTAAGGGCAAGCAAAAGCGCTTTGGCCGCTTCATGGGTCGTCGCGACCACGAGAAGAAGGCTTACGTGAGCTTGAAGCCGGGTCAGGAAATCAATTTTGAAGCGGAGGCCAAGTAATCATGGCACTCGTCAAAACGAAACCGACGTCGCCGGGCCGCCGTTCGCTGGTCAAGGTCGTCAACAAGGATCTGCATAAGGGCAAGCCGTTCGCCCCGCTGCTCGATACCAAGAGCAAGACCGCTGGCCGTAACAACAACGGTCACATCACCACCCGTCATATGGGTGGCGGTCACAAGCAACACTACCGTATCGTCGATTTCCGTCGCAACAAGGACGGCATCACGGCGAAGGTTGAGCGTCTTGAGTACGATCCGAACCGCAGCGCGAACATCGCACTGCTTTGCTACGCCGACGGCGAGCGTCGTTACATTCTTGCTCCGAAGGGTATGACCGTCGGCCAGCAAGTGGTGAGCGGCTCGGAAGCTCCGATCAAGTCTGGTAACACGCTGCCGATCCGCAACATTCCGGTCGGTACCACGATTCACGGCATCGAACTACTGCCGGGTAAGGGTGCGCAAATCGCCCGTGCCGCTGGTACGTCGGCAATGCTGCTGGCTCGTGAAGGCACGTACGCTCAAGTGCGTCTGCGTTCGGGCGAAGTCCGTCGCGTGCACATCGAGTGCCGCGCAACCATCGGTGAAGTCGGCAACGAAGAGCACAGCCTGCGCCAATTGGGCAAGGCCGGTGCTAAGCGTTGGCGCGGTATTCGCCCGACCGTTCGCGGTGTGGCGATGAACCCGGTGGATCACCCGCACGGTGGTGGTGAAGGTCGTACGGCAGCTGGTCGTCATCCGGTCAGCCCGTGGGGTCAGCATACCAAGGGTAAGCGTACCCGTTCGACCAAGCGTACCGACAGCATGATCGTTCAGCGTCGCAAGAAGCGCTAATTGGAGCTAGCAAATGACTCGTTCTGTTAAAAAAGGTCCGTTTTGCGACGCTCATCTGCTGAAGAAAGTGGAAGCGGCAGCTGCATCGCGTGACAAGAAGCCGATCAAGACCTGGTCGCGTCGTTCGACCGTCCTGCCCGATTTCATCGGCCTGACGATCGCCGTACACAATGGCCGTCAACACGTGCCGGTGTACGTGACGGAAAACATGGTCGGCCACAAGCTGGGTGAGTTCGCACTTACCCGTACCTTCAAGGGCCATGCGGCCGACAAGAAGGCGAAGAAATAAGGGGCCGATCATGGAAGTGAAAGCAATTCACCGCGGTGCCCGTATCTCGGCGCAGAAGACGCGTCTGGTCGC
This sequence comes from Pandoraea commovens, assembly GCF_902459615.1. Classification (GTDB taxonomy): domain Bacteria; phylum Pseudomonadota; class Gammaproteobacteria; order Burkholderiales; family Burkholderiaceae; genus Pandoraea; species Pandoraea commovens. Next base: position 262,282 of record NZ_CABPSA010000009.1, on the reverse strand, counting down.
TGACCAGATCCGCGGCCTGCCGCTGGAGCGTGCGCTGAATGTACTGACCTTCTCGCCGAAGAAGGCCGCGGTCATCATCAAGAAGGTGCTGGAGTCGGCTATCGCCAACGCCGAGCACAATGAAGGTGCTGACATCGACGAACTGCGCGTTAAGGGCATCTTCGTTGACAAGGCGACCTCGCTCAAGCGTTTCACCGCGCGCGCTAAGGGCCGTGGTAACCGCATCGAGAAGCAAACCTGTCACATCACTGTGACGCTGGGCAACTAAGGGGTCACGATGGGACAGAAAATTCATCCGACTGGCTTCCGTCTGGCTGTCAGTCGTAACTGGGCTTCGCGTTGGTACGCGAACAACCAGGATTTCGCGAAAATGCTGCAGGAAGATATCGGCGTTCGCGATTACCTGAAGAAGAAGCTGAAGAACGCTTCGGTTGGCCGCGTGGTCATCGAACGTCCGGCCAAGAATGCTCGCATCACGATTTTCAGCTCGCGTCCGGGCGTTGTGATCGGCAAGAAGGGCGAGGACATCGAAATCCTCAAGGCTGAGCTGCAAAAGCGCATGGGCGTGCCCGTGCACGTGAACATCGAAGAAATCCGCAAGCCGGAAACCGATGCGCAGCTGATCGCCGATTCGATCGCTCAGCAGCTTGAGCGCCGTATCATGTTCCGTCGCGCAATGAAGCGTGCGATGCAGAACGCGATGCGTCTGGGTGCCCAAGGCATCAAGATCATGAGCGCTGGCCGTCTGAACGGTATCGAAATCGCCCGTACCGAGTGGTACCGCGAAGGCCGTGTGCCCCTGCACACCCTGCGCGCTGACATCGACTACGCAACCTCGGAAGCGAAGACGACGTACGGCATCATCGGTATCAAGGTGTGGGTGTACAAGGGTGACACGCTGGGCCGCAACGACGCTCCGGTGGCTGAAGAGCCGGCCGAAGAAAAGCGTCCGCGCCGCAATGCGCGTCCGGGCGACCGTCGCCCCCGTCGTGACGATGCTGGCGACAAGGCCGGTGCGAAGCGCGGTGGTGCACGCCGTCCGGCTGGCAAGCCTGAAGGCGACGCCAAGACTGGAGAATAATCATGCTGCAACCGAAACGCAGAAAGTATCGCAAAGAGCAGAAAGGCCGTAACACTGGCGTCGCCACCCGTGGCAACGAAGTGTCGTTCGGCGAATTCGGTCTGAAGGCGGTCGGTCGTGGTCGTCTGACGGCTCGTCAAATCGAAGCTGCTCGTCGTGCTATGACCCGCCACATCAAGCGTGGTGGCCGTATCTGGATCCGTATCTTCCCGGACAAGCCGATCTCGCAAAAGCCGGCAGAAGTGCGTATGGGTAACGGTAAGGGTAACCCGGAGTACTACGTCGCCGAGATTCAGCCGGGCAAGATGCTGTACGAAATGGACGGTGTGGATGAAGCGCTGGCGCGCGAGGCGTTCCGCCTGGCTGCTGCCAAGCTGCCGATTCAGACGACGTTCTTCGTCCGTCGCCTTGGCGCCTGAAGGGAGAATTTGAAATGAAAGCATCCGAACTTCGTGCCAAGGATGTCGACGGCCTGAACAAGGAACTGTCGGATCTGTTGAAGGCCCAATTCGGTCTTCGCATGCAAGCGGGCACCCAACAGCTGAGCAACACCAGCCAGCTGAAGAAGGTGCGCAAGGACATCGCGCGTGTGCGTACCGTGTTGACTGAGAAGGCGAGCCAGAAATGAACGATACCGCTAAGACTTCGCTGAAGCGCACCCTCGTGGGTCGCGTCACCAGCGATAAGATGGAAAAGACGGTTACCGTGCTGATCGAGCGTCAAATGAAGCACCCGCTCTACGGCAAGTACATCGTGCGCTCGAAGAAGTACCACGCGCACGACGAAACCAACCAGTACAAGGAAGGCGACCTGGTCGAGATTCAAGAATCCCGCCCGCTGTCGAAGACCAAGGCCTGGACGGTTACCCGTCTCGTGGAAGCTGCCCGTATCATCTAAGGCAGTTTGAAGCGAAGGCTTGACTTGCAAGTCCGGAATTATCGATGTATAATTCCGGACTTTCCGCTTCTTTCGCCAAAACCGGTCTTTGGTTTCGCAAGGGAGTGGATGGCTTCCGAAGCCGATTCGTATCCTCTACGGGTCTGGACGAGGTAGCAAGGTTGTCCACTTTTGAACGACTCAACCCAAACGGCACCCTTTGGTGCTGACGGGGACCAAGACTGACCGACGCCTAGGTGTCGGATTAAGTTGGGAAGATAACACCATGATTCAAACTGAAACCCGGCTCGAAGTAGCCGACAACACCGGTGCGCGCGAAGTGATGTGCATCAAGGTGCTGGGCGGCTCCAAGCGTCGCTACGCCGGCATTGGCGACATCATCAAGGTCAGCGTGAAGGATGCTGCCCCGCGTGGTCGCGTCAAGAAGGGCGAAATCTACAACGCAGTGGTCGTGCGCACCGCCAAGGGCGTGCGTCGCCAGGACGGCTCGCTGGTCAAATTCGACGGCAATGCCGCCGTGCTGCTTAACACCAAGCTCGAGCCGATCGGCACCCGTATCTTCGGGCCGGTTACGCGTGAACTGCGTACCGAACGCTTCATGAAGATCGTGTCGCTGGCCCCGGAAGTGCTGTAAGGAGCCGACACATGAACAAGATTCGTAAGGGTGACCAAGTCATCGTTCTGACGGGTAAGGACAAGGCCAAGCGTGGCACGGTTCTGGCCGTTGATGGTGACAAGCTGGTCGTCGAAGGCGTGAACGTCGCCAAGAAGCACGTCAAGCCGAACCCGATGAAGGGTACGCAAGGTGGCGTGGTCGACAAGACGATGCCGATCCACGTTTCGAACGTGGCGCTGGTGGATGCCAATGGCAAGCCGTCGCGCGTGGGCATCAAGGTCGAAGACGGCAAGAAGGTCCGCTTCCTCAAGACGACCGGTGCGGTCGTCGGTGCCTAAGGGAGTATAGATAATGGCCCGTTTGCAAGAAATCTATAAGGACAAGATTGTCGCCGAGCTCACCAAGCAGTTCGGTTACAAGTCCGTGATGGAAGTGCCGCGCATCACCAAGATCACCCTGAATATGGGCCTTGGTCAAGCCGTTGCTGACAAGAAGATCATTGAGCACGCCGTTGGCGACCTGACGAAGATTGCCGGTCAAAAGCCGGTGGTCACGAAGGCTCGTAAGGCTATCGCCGGTTTCAAGATCCGCGAAGGTTACCCGATCGGTACGATGGTGACGCTGCGCGGCGAGCGTATGTTCGAATTCCTGGATCGTTTCATCACCGTGGCTCTGCCGCGCGTGCGTGACTTCCGTGGTATTTCGGGTCGTGCGTTCGACGGTCGTGGCAACTACAACATCGGTGTGAAAGAGCAGATCATTTTCCCCGAAATCGAATACGACAAAATCGACGCACTGCGTGGTCTGAACATCAGCATCACGACGACTGCGAAGACTGACGAAGAAGCCAAGGCTCTTCTGTCGGCGTTCAAATTCCCGTTCCGTAACTGAGGTAATCGTGGCTAAACTGGCACTTATCGAACGCGAAAAGAAGCGCGCCCGTCTGGCGGCGAAGTACGCTGGCAAGCGTGCTGACCTCAAAGCGATCATCGAAGACACCAGCAAGTCGGAAGACGAGCGTTATGAAGCACGCCTGGCGCTGCAACAGCTGCCGCGTAACGCCAACCCGACGCGTCAACGCAATCGTTGCGAGCTGACCGGTCGTCCGCGCGGCACGTTCCGCAAATTCGGCCTGGCCCGTAACAAGATCCGTGAAATCGCCTTCCGTGGCGAAATCCCGGGCGTGACCAAAGCAAGCTGGTAATAGGAGAAGCACCATGAGCATGAGCGATCCTATCGCCGATATGCTGACTCGCATCCGCAACGCTCAGATGGTTGAGAAGGCATCGGTGAAGATGCCCTCGTCCAAGCTGAAGGTCTCGATCGCCAAAGTCCTGAAGGACGAAGGCTACATCGAAGACTTCGCGGTTGAAGCAGAAGAAACCAAGCCGGTGCTGAACATCGCACTGAAGTACTACGCTGGCCGTCCGGTGATCGAGCGCCTCGAGCGCGTTTCGCGCCCGGGTCTGCGTGTGTACAAGAGCCGCAACGATATCCCGCAGGTCATGAATGGCCTGGGCGTTGCAATCGTCTCGACCCCGAAGGGCGTGATGACGGATCGCAAGGCACGCGCCACTGGCGTGGGCGGCGAAGTCATCTGCTACGTGGCCTAACCGAGGAGAGTTGAAATGTCTCGAGTAGGTAAGAGTCCCATTGCACTGCCGAAGGGCGTTGAAACGACGCTGGCTGGCAATGTGCTGACGGTCAAGGGTGCCCTGGGTTCGTTGACCCGCGGCGTGAACGTCCTTGTGAACGTCAAGATTGAAGACGGCACCATCACCTTCGCCCCGGCTGACGAAAGCCGTGAAGCGAATGCGCTGTATGGTACGGAACGTGCACTGGTCAACAATATGGTGACCGGTGTGAGCAAGGGTTTCGAAAAGAAGCTGAACCTCGTTGGCGTGGGTTACCGTGCCAAGGCTGAAGGTAACAACCTGAAGCTCGAGCTGGGTTTCTCGCACGATGTTGTGCACGCCATGCCGGAAGGCGTGAAGGTAGAGACCCCCACGCAGACTGAGATCATCATCAAAGGCGTTGACAAGCAACGCGTCGGACAAGTGGCTGCGGAAGTTCGCGGTTACCGTCCGCCCGAGCCCTACAAGGGTAAGGGTGTCCGCTATGCGGACGAGACGGTGATCCTCAAGGAAACCAAGAAGAAGTAAGGGTGCGAAACATGGACAAGAAACAATCACGTGTGCGCCGCGCTCGCCAGACTCGTATCAAGCTGGCAGCTCAGAAGGTGCATCGCCTTTCCGTGCATCGCACCAACGTGCACATTTACGCGCAAGTTTTCTCGGAAGACGGCACGCAAGTGCTGGCCAGCGCTTCGACGCTGGAAGCCGAAGTGCGCAAGGAACTGGGCGACAAGGAAGGCAAGGGTGGCAACGCTGCCGCTGCTGCGTTGATCGGTCGTCGTATCGCCGAAAAGGCGAAGGCCGCCGGCATCGAAAGCGTGTCTTTCGACCGCTCGGGCTTCCGCTATCACGGTCGCGTTAAGGCTCTTGCCGACGCAGCCCGTGAAGCCGGCCTCAAGTTCTAAGTAAGGATCCGTCATGGCAAAGATGCAAGCGAAAGTTCAGGCTGACGAACGCGACGACGGCCTTCGCGAGAAGATGATCGCGGTCAACCGTGTCACGAAGGTTGTGAAGGGTGGCCGTATTCTCGGTTTTGCCGCGTTGACCGTGGTTGGTGACGGCGATGGCCGCATCGGCATGGGCAAGGGCAAGGCGAAGGAAGTCCCGGTTGCTGTTCAAAAGGCAATGGAACAAGCCCGCCGCAATATGTTCAAGGTTGCTCTGAAGAACGGCACCCTTCAACACAACGTTCTCGGCCAGCATGGCGCCTCGCGCGTCCTGATGTCGCCGGCGAAGGACGGTACTGGCGTGATCGCCGGTGGCCCGATGCGCGCGGTGTTCGAGGTGATGGGCGTGACCAACGTGGTGACGAAGAGCCTTGGCTCGACGAACCCGTATAACCTGGTCCGCGCCACGCTCGACGGCCTGAAGAAACAATCGACTCCTGCTGACATCGCCGCTAAGCGTGGCAAGTCGGTGGAAGAGATCCTCGGCTAAGGGTGATCAATATGTCGCAGCAAACTGTGAAAGTTAAGCTGGTCAAGAGCCTGATCGGTACGCGCGAAGAACATCGCGCCACCGTGAAGGGCCTCGGCCTGCGTCGCCTCAATTCGGTCAGCGAGTTGCAGGATACGCCCGCTGTGCGGGGCATGATCAACAAGGTCTCGTACCTTGTGAAGATCGTCGACTGAGCGAGGGCAAAATGGAATTGAATTCGATTAAGCCGGCAGAAGGCGCCAAGCACGCCAAGCGCCGCGTCGGCCGTGGCATCGGTTCGGGTCTGGGTAAAACCGCCGGCCGTGGTCACAAGGGTCAGAAGTCGCGTTCGGGTGGCTTCCACAAGGTGGGCTTCGAAGGCGGTCAAATGCCGCTGCAACGTCGTCTGCCGAAGCGTGGTTTCAAGTCGCTGACGCGTCGTTTCGTGGGCGAAGTTCGTCTGTCGGACCTGAACAACCTGCCGGTCGACGAGATCGATCTGTTGGTTCTGAAGCAGGCCGGTCTGGTGAGCGAGCTGTCGCTTTCGGCCAAGATCATCGCCGCTGGCGAGATCACCCGCAAGGTCGTTGTGAAGGGTCTGGGCGTCACCAAGGGTGCGCTCACCGCCATTCAAGCGGCTGGCGGTTCGGTCGCAGAGTAAGTTAGGACACCCCGGAGCCATCATTGGCCAAGTCTCCTAATCTCGCTAAGCCTGGTACGCAGGGCCCGAAGTATGCGGATCTGCGCCGGCGGCTGGTTTTCTTGCTGCTGGCGTTGATCGTCTACCGTATTGGTGCGCATATCCCGGTGCCGGGCATCGACCCCGATCAGCTGGCGCAGTTGTTCCAGCGCCAGTCGGGCGGGATCCTGGGCATGTTCAACATGTTCTCTGGCGGTGCGTTGTCGCGTTTCACGATCTTCGCGCTGGGGATCATGCCGTACATCTCGGCGTCGATCATCATGCAGTTGCTGGCGATGGTTTCGCCTCAACTGGAAGCATTGCGTAAGGAAGGCCAGGCCGGACAACGCAAGATCACGCAGTACACCCGGTATTTCACGGTGGTGCTTGCGCTCTTCCAGGCAGCTGCAATCGCTGTGACGTTGGAAAGCGAGCCGGGGCTCGTCGTCGATCCGGGCATGCTGTTCCGCCTGACGACGGTGATCACGCTCGTGACCGGCACGATGTTCCTGATGTGGCTTGGTGAGCAGATCACCGAACGCGGTCTCGGTAACGGCATTTCGATCATCATCTTCGGCGGTATTGCGGCAGGTTTGCCGAACGCTGTGGGTGGCTTGTTCGAGTTGGTCGGTACCGGTTCGATCGGTCCGTTCTCGGCGATCGTGATCTGTGCCCTGGTGGTGCTCGTGACGTTCTTCGTCGTTTTCGTCGAACGTGGTCAACGCAAGATCCTGGTGAACTACGCGAAGCGTCAGGTCGGCAATAAGGTGTACGGTGGTCAGGCTTCGCACCTGCCGCTCAAGCTGAATATGGCAGGCGTGATTCCGCCGATCTTTGCATCGTCGATCATCCTGTTCCCGGCAACGATCGCGAATTGGTTCGGCGCAGGTGATAACGCGCGCTGGCTCAAGGATATCGCGGCGAAGTTGTCGCCGGGTCAGCCGATCTACGTGATGCTCTACGCACTGGCGATCGTGTTCTTCTGCTTCTTTTACACCGCTCTGGTGTTTAACAGCAAGGAGACCGCTGAGAACCTGAAGAAGAGCGGCGCGTTTGTTCCGGGCATCCGTCCGGGCGACCAGACCGCGCGTTATATCGATAAGATCCTGACGCGATTGACACTGGCCGGTGCAGCTTACGTCACCTTGGTGTGTTTGCTGCCTGAGTTCCTGGTGTTGCGCTGGAATGTCCCGTTCTACTTCGGTGGAACCTCACTGCTGATTATCGTGGTGGTGACGATGGACTTCATGGCGCAAGTGCAGTCGTATGTGATGTCGCAACAATATGAGTCGCTGCTCCGCAAGGCGAATTTCAAGGGCGGCAATAACATGACGCTTCGCTGATCATCCAGGATCATGTCGAAAGACGACGTTATTCAAATGCAGGGTGAGGTCGTTGAAAACCTCCCCAATGCCACCTTCCGGGTAAAGCTGGAAAATGGTCATGTAGTACTCGGACATATTTCCGGCAAGATGCGGATGCATTACATCCGCATCCTTCCCGGAGATAAGGTGACGGTAGAGTTGACGCCCTACGATCTGTCGCGTGCGCGGATCGTCTTCCGGGCGAAGTGATTAGAGAGAGGGAATTGTCATGAAAGTTTTGGCATCTGTTAAGTGCATCTGCCGCAATTGCAAGTTTGTGAAGCGCAAAGGCGTGCTGCGCGTGATCTGCAGCTCGGATCCGCGCCACAAGCAACGTCAGGGCTAATCGGCCTTTAACGCTATTTAGTTGGGGAATTACGAATGGCTCGTATCGCAGGGGTTAACATCCCGAACCACCAGCACACTGTCATTGGCCTGACGGCTATTTACGGTGTCGGTCGCACGCGCGCTCGCCAGATTTGCGACGCAGCCGGTGTGGCTCACTCGAAGAAGGTCAAGGACCTCGACGACGCTGATCTCGAAAAGCTGCGTGATCAAGTTGGTCAACTGACGGTTGAGGGTGACCTTCGCCGTGAGACGACCATGAGCATCAAGCGCCTGATGGACCTGGGCTGCTATCGTGGTATGCGTCACCGCAAGGGCTTGCCGCTTCGCGGTCAGCGCACCCGTACCAATGCGCGTACCCGTAAGGGCCCGCGTAAGGCCGGCGTCTCGCTGAAGAAGTAACCAGAGGATAGGAACTCATGGCTAAGCAACAGAACAACGCCGCTTCGCAGCGCGTTCGCAAGAAGGTCAAGAAGAGCGTTGCCGAAGGCGTCGTGCACGTCCACGCTTCGTTCAACAACACCATCATCACGATCACCGATCGTCAGGGCAATGCGCTGGCATGGGCGACGTCGGGTGGCCAGGGCTTCAAGGGTTCGCGTAAGTCGACCCCGTTCGCTGCCCAGGTTGCTGCTGAGTCGGCTGGCCGCGTGGCACTGGAATACGGCGTGAAGAACCTCGAAGTTCGCATCAAGGGCCCGGGCCCGGGTCGCGAATCCGCGGTTCGTGCGCTGAATGCGCTGGGTATCAAGATCACGGCCATCTCGGACGTGACGCCGGTCCCGCACAACGGCTGCCGCCCGCCGAAGCGTCGTCGTATCTAAGACGCTTCAGAAAATCCTGCTATAATCGCGGGTTCGCGCACGGTCTCGGCCGTGCGCGTAGTAATTTCTAAGACCACCGTCCGGTACATTGGTACCGGACTTGCGTAGTGGACAAAGTTCGCTGCGTCAAATTTTGAGATAAAGGAACAACCGTGGCACGTTATATCGGCCCGAAGGCCAAACTCTCCCGTCGTGAAGGTACTGACCTCTTCCTGAAGAGCGCACGTCGCTCGCTCGCCGACAAGTGCAAGCTGGATAGCAAGCCGGGTCAGCATGGCCGCACGTCGGGTGCTCGTACGTCGGACTACGGCAACCAGCTGCGCGAAAAGCAGAAGGTTAAGCGTATTTACGGCGTGCTTGAGCGTCAGTTCCGTCGTTATTTCGCGGAAGCCGACCGCGTCAAGGGCAACACGGGTGAAAACCTGCTGCAACTGCTCGAGTCGCGCCTGGACAACGTCGTGTACCGCATGGGCTTTGGTTCGACGCGCGCTGAAGCGCGCCAACTCGTTGGCCACAAGGCCATCGTGGTGAACGGTGTCGTTTCGAACATCCCGTCGATCAAGGTCAAGGCCGGCGACGTGATCAGCATTCGCGAAAAGGCCAAGAAGCAAGTGCGTATTCAAGAAGCGCTGACGCTGGCTGAGCAAGTCGGTTTCCCGATCTGGGTTTCGGTTGACGCCAAGAAGATGGAAGGCACTTTCAAGGCACTGCCGGAACGTAGCGATATCGCGGGCGACATCAACGAAAGCCTGATCGTCGAATTGTATTCGCGTTAATCCGTATGATGCTTGACGCGCCTCACGGCGCGTTTTGCGTTCCGTGCAGGTTGTCACCCATCAGCCTTATCGGTGTAACGAGCCGAGGGTATTGAAAAGGAAACCTATGCAAACCAGTTTGTTGAAGCCCAAGATTATTGCGGTTGAGCCGGTCGGTGAGCATCACGCCAAAGTCGTGATGGAGCCGTTCGAACGTGGCTACGGCCACACCTTGGGCAACGCGCTTCGCCGCGTGCTGTTGTCATCGATGGTGGGCTACGCGCCGACCGAAGTGACGATCGCTGGCGTTGTGCATGAATATTCCACCATCGATGGTGTCCAGGAAGATGTCGTCAACTTCCTGTTGAACCTCAAGGGTGTCGTGTTCAAGCTGCATAACCGTGACGAAGTCACCGTTACGCTGCGCAAGGATGGTGAAGGTGTGGTGCGCGCTTCGGATATCGAAGTGCCGCATGATGTGGAACTGATCAACCCCGATCACGTGATCGCGCATCTGGCGAAGGGCGGCAAGCTCGACGTTCAGATCAAGATCGAGAAGGGTCGTGGTTATGTCCCGGGTAACGTGCGCCGTTATGGCGACGAATCGGCCAAGGTTATCGGCCGTATCGTCCTCGACGCGTCGTTCTCGCCGGTCAAGCGTGTGAGCTACGCGGTCGAATCGGCCCGTGTGGAGCAGCGTACGGACCTGGACAAGCTCGTGATGAACATCGAAACCAACGGTGTGGTATCGCCGGAGGAAGCGATCCGTCAATCGGCTCGCATCCTCGTCGACCAACTGTCGGTGTTCGCTGCGCTGGAAGGCACGGAAGCCGCCAGCGAAGCGCCGTCGCGTGCGCCGCAGATCGATCCGATCCTGCTGCGTCCGGTGGACGATCTCGAGTTGACGGTGCGTTCGGCCAACTGCCTGAAGGCCGAAAACATCTACTACATCGGCGACCTGATCCAGCGTACCGAGAACGAATTGCTCAAGACCCCGAACCTGGGTCGCAAGTCGCTCAACGAGATCAAGGAAGTGCTTGCCTCGCGTGGTCTCACGCTCGGCATGAAGCTCGAAAACTGGCCGCCGGCTGGTCTCGAGAAGTAATGTAACGACATGGCCGCCTTCGGGCGGCCGTGTTGCTACGTAAGTGCGGCACGTCGGCATGTCCGATACGGCCGATTGCGAAGGTACCGGCCCGCGGTGATTGTCACCGATAGAAGAGCTTGGTCGAAAACTCTGTTTAAAGGAAAGTAAAAATGCGTCACCGTCATGGTTTGCGTAAACTGAACCGTACCAGCAGCCACCGTCTGGCCATGCTGCGTAACATGTCGAATTCGCTGCTCCAGCACGAAGCCATCAAGACCACGCTGCCGAAGGCCAAGGAACTGCGTAAGGTCGTCGAGCCCCTCATCACGCTGGGCAAGAAGGACTCCGTCGCTAACCGTCGTCTGGCGTTCAACCGCCTGCGCGATCGCGAAATGGTCACGAAGCTGTTCAACGAACTCGGCCCGCGTTTTGCCAACCGTCCGGGCGGCTACCTGCGTATCCTGAAGATGGGTTTCCGCGTGGGTGACAACGCTCCGATGGCTTTCGTCGAACTGCTGGACCGTCCGGAAGTCGACACGGAAGCGCCGGAAGTCGCTGAGTAAGCGATTCGCGCAACGGTCTTTTGAAGACCGTCAGTCGTAAAAAGAAGCCAGGTCATTGACCTGGCTTTTTTGTTTTTTGGGCATCGTCCGAGCAGGCATCAGCACCAGTCTGGAAATCGTTGTCGCCGCACACATCTTTGCCGGTGTCGGTGTACAGTGAACACCTCTCACGCCTGAACGGTCTACAGCACACCATGGACGCCCTTCTCATCGTCATGACGACATTTCCCGACGAGGCCAGCGCAGAAGCGGCCATCGACGGCATGCTTGCCGCACGCCTGGCGGCCTGCGTGCAGCAAATGGCGCCCGTGCGGTCGAGTTACCGCTGGCAGGGCAAGCGTGAAACGGGCGTTGAAGTGCCACTCATGATCAAGACGACTGCCGCGCGTTACGGTGCGCTGGAGCAGTACATCAAAGAACACCATCCATACGACGTCCCGGAGATTGTGGCGTGGCCCGCCACGGCGGCACTGCCCGCTTACGCGCGATGGGTCGAGAATGAAACGCGGGGGGAACTGCATGTTTGATGTGAAGACGTTGGCCGGGCCGGAATTAGCGGTTTCCTGCAGCACCCGGGGAGCGACGATGCCGCAACGTGTCCAGCGACTCTGGATGCTTGCACTGACCATGCTGGCGATCATGCTGACGTTGGGTGTGGGCCGTGCCCACGCAGCGGACGACTTCCTCGATCCTGACGTCGCCTTCAAGGTGTCGAAATCGGAGCAGCCCGGAGTCGTGGTGTTGCGTTTCGACGTAGCGAAGGGGTATTACCTCTATCGTGAGCGGTTCGCCTTCGCCACAGACAACTCCGCCGTCAAACTCGGCGCGCCGGTGTTCCCGAAAGGCGAGGTGAAGCACGACGACACTTTCGGCAAGGACATGGAGGTGTATCACGAGCCGATCGATGTCCGGATTCCAGTCGATAAGGCGAGCGGGCCGTTTACGCTGAACGTCACGATGCAGGGGTGCGCAGACAAAGGGCTGTGCTATCCGCCGATGGACAAACCGTTGAAGATTTCCGCCGCGGCGATTGGCAATGGGGCCGGTGGCGCTTCCAGCGCCGGTTCCTCTGTCGGTCCGGCGACTCAGGCATTGCTCGGTGGCGGTGCGCAGGGGGCTGGAAGTGCTTCGGTCGCATCCCCCGCCGTGGTCGCTCCCGCCGGTGGCTCAGCAGGCGGATGGCTGTCCGCTCGCGACGATTACAACGAAGCGGAACGGATTCTCTCGGGCGGCAGCTTTGCGTTGGCGTTGGGGATTTTCTTCGTGCTGGGCCTTGGACTCGCCTTCACCCCGTGCGTTTTGCCGATGGTGCCAATTCTCCTGTCGATCGTCGCGGGACAAGAAGCCAGTCGTGGGAAGGCTGTGCGTCTGGCCATCGCGTATGTCCTCGGCATGGCCATCGTGAACACTGTCATTGGGGTAGCTGCCGGACTGCTCGGGCAGGGTTTGATTGCGTTCTTGCAGGCCCCCTGGGTGCTTGCTCTGTTCGCGTTGCTGATGGTGGTCCTGTCCCTTTCGATGTTTGGGATGTACGAGATCCAGCTGCCTGCCGCGCTGCGTGACCGGATCGACAATGCCGCGCGCAAACAGCAGTCGGGACAGTGGGTTGGTGCAGCAATGATGGGTGTACTGTCCGGGCTGATCGTGAGTCCCTGCGTGACGGCACCTCTGGCAGCAGCGTTGGCGTTCATCGCCAAAACCGGGGATGCCGTTTTCGGTGGTGCGACGCTCTTTGCGCTGTCGCTGGGGATGGGACTGCCGCTTGTGATCCTTGCCGGTGGCGGGGGTACGTTGTTGCCGCGCGCGGGCGCATGGATGGACGGCGTGAAGCGTTTCTTTGGGTTCCTGCTGCTCGGGGTTGCGCTGTGGATCGTTCGTCCCCTGCTGTCGACGCCGGCGCTGCTTCTCGGCGCAGGCGTTCTCCTGCTGGTCTCGGCCACGTTCATGCGTGTTTTCGACAATTTGCCCGATGGGGTCAGCGGTGTGCGACGTCTTCTGAAAGGCCTTGGCGTTGCCGTGGCCCTGTTGGGAGCCGTAGCGCTCGTCGGTGCAGCCGCCGGGGCGCGTGATCCGTTAGCGCCGCTGGCTGGCTTGTCGACCGTGGCGTCGGGGAGTGCCAACGCTGGCGCGCCCGCTGTCGAGGGTGTGAAATTCCAGCGTGTGCGTAGCGTGGCGGAACTGGATCAGGTGGTGGCGAGCGCCGGGCGTCCGGTGATGTTCGACTTCTATGCGGACTGGTGCATCAGTTGCAAGGAGATGGAACGTTTCGTTTTTACGGACCCGCGCGTGAAGGCCCGCCTCGATCAGGTGGTGCTCGTGCAGGCTGACGTCACGGCCAACAATGCAGACGATCAGGCGCTACTCAGGCGCTTCGGTTTGTTTGGGCCGCCGGGCATCATCTTCTTTGATGGCAGTGGCAACGAAGTCACCGGAACGCGCGTGATCGGCGCTCAGTCAGCAGATCTGTTCCTGCGAAGCCTCGAAAAAGCATTCGGGCCGGCTGCCTGAAGCACCGACCCGAATCGCTTCGACGCGACTAGCGCCTGGCGACGCGCCTTACGCCTGAGCGCGGAGCAAGCGTGCGGCGTCGAGTGCGAAGTAGGTCAGAATGCCGTCCGCACCGGCTCGCTTGAAGGCCAGCAGCGATTCCATCATCACCTTGTCGTGATCGAGCCAGCCGTTCTGTGCGGCGGCCTTGAGCATCGCGTATTCGCCGCTGACCTGATAGGCGTACGTGGGGAAACGGAACTCGTCCTTCACGCGCCGCACGATGTCGAGGTACGGCATGCCAGGCTTGACCATCACCATGTCGGCACCTTCCTCGATGTCGAGCGCCACTTCACGGATCGCTTCGTCCGAGTTGGCCGGGTCCATCTGGTAGGTCATCTTGTTGCTCTTGCCGAGGTTCGCGGCCGAGCCGACAGCGTCGCGGAACGGACCATAGAACGCCGATGCGTACTTGGCCGCGTACGCCATGATCCGCGTATGGATGTAGCCGCCGGCTTCCAGGGCTTCGCGCACGGCGCCAATGCGGCCGTCCATCATGTCCGAGGGGGCAACGATGTCCACACCCGCTTCCGCTTGCGTGAGCGCTTGCTTCACGAGCAGGTCCGTCGTCACGTCGTTGATGACGTAGCCGTTCTCATCGAGTACGCCGTCCTGTCCGTGGCTGGTGTACGGATCGAGCGCGACATCGGTCAGAACGCCGAGATCGGGGAAGTTGCGCTTGAGCTCGCGCACTGCGCGGGGGATCAGGCCATTGGGGTTGGTCGCCTCGATGCCGTCCGGCGTCTTAAGCGAGGCTTCGATGTTCGGGAACAGTGCAATGACTGGGACGCCGAGCGTGACGCACGTGTCGGCCACACGCATCAATTCGTCGACGGAAACACGTTCGACGCCGGGCATCGAATCGACGGCCTCGCGGCGTTTCTCACCTTCGAGTACGAACACCGGGTAGATGAGGTCGTCGCAAGTCAAGCGGTTTTCGCGCATCAGACGGCGCGAGAAGTCATCGCGTCGCATGCGGCGCGGACGAAGCAGGGGGTAGGAACTCATGCGATCGGTCCTTTGGACGAAGAATGGCGCGTCGGAAATTCCCGTGAATCGGACGTTTTGACGTGTCCCGAAAACGGTGCTGTCGTTGCGACTGGCTCAACGATTCCGTAAGAGGGAAGGCGCGCAAAAAGGGGCGCTTGCCGGGAAACTTTCGAACGCATGGTATATCATACCAACCGGATGTTCGCACTGCGTGTGACGTCCCCCGCTTCTCCTCCCTGAGCGGGCGCCTGTCGTTCTACGATAAGGCTTATTTAAACCCGCCGTGCCTACACGGCGGTTTTTTTATGTGCGCTCGAATCGTGTCATAACGGCACGGCAACCTCCCGGATCGTCTCGCTTTCCGGTGAGTTCGCGCAGACATCATCCGTTCGGCCGATACGACGGCTCGCTGCATCGGCCCTATCGATTTCCCCTAGAGGACCTCGTGACCCACGCGTCTTCGCCGCGACGATTTGTCGCGCACGGTCGGGGTATCGAACGTCTACCTTTGGAAGTTGGATCCGCGTGCGGTCTGCGGACCCGCGTTTACTTTTTGGCCTTCTCGCGTGCCGGAATGGCGAGCCAGTCTTCGAGCACGCGCTGCGCGGCGTCGACGCCGGTACGCTTGAGCGACGAGAACAATTGCGCCGTGAATTGCGGGGCAATCGTCGGATCGTCGGACGGCAGCCCATCGGTGCGCGGCAGCGCGGACAGGCGTTTCTGCGTCTCGCGCAGCACGTTCGTGGCTTCCTGACGCGTGAGCTTGTCGGCTTTCGTCAGCAGGGCGTGGATCGGACGTCCGGTAGGCATGAACCAGTCGATCAGTTCGCAATCCAGGTCCGTGAACGGGCGGCGCGAGTCCATCACCAGCACGAGGCCGCGCAATTGCGGACGCTGGACGAGGTAGTCGCCGAGAAGCTGTTGCCAGTGCACCTTCACACCGCCACCGACCTCGGCATAGCCGTATCCCGGCAAATCGACGAGGTAGCCGTAAAGGTGTTCGAGGTGGGCGATCTCGAAATAGTTGATGTGCTGCGTGCGACCCGGCGTCTTGCTCGAGAAGGCCAGTCGCTTCTGGTTGCAGAGGATGTTGAGCGCGCTGGATTTGCCCGCGTTCGAGCGACCCGCGAAGGCGACCTCGGGCACGGCCGTAGGCGGCAGGTCGCGCAGATGATTGACGGTCGTAAAGAAGCGGGCTTGATGAAGTAGGGACATGACGGAAACCGGGGAGCGCCGCAGCCACGGGAATCGGGCCGCAACGCGGGCGCAGGGACGCAAAACGGTGGGGTTGAGCACTCACCGGCGACAGGCCGGGAAGCCCCGTTCTGCGGCCTTCTACATGGAAATCCCCTAAAGCCGGGGAAAGTCTTTATTGTACAATATGAAAGTTAACCTTGGCCTTGCCAAGGCTTGCCCGAACGTCTCGCGCGCCGTGAGGTTGGAGGAGAAACGCGGCGTCGGACGGTGAGTTCGAACGACCGATTTCCCGACAAAACAGATATAAGGTGTGCGAATGAACCGAGGAGTGTGGAAGTCTCTCGCTGCAACACCGTTGGCGCTGGCATGCATTCTTCTGAGCGGTGCGGCACAAGCCGCCGAGCCTCAAACGCCCGCAAAACCCGATCTGGCCCGGGGACAGGCCATCGCCACACAGGTGTGTGCGGCCTGCCACGCGGCAGACGGCAATAGCCCCGGCGGCGCTTATCCGAAGCTGGCCGGTCAGCATGCCGAATATCTCTACAAGCAGCTCGTCGACTTCAAGGCGCAGCCCGGCAAGACCCCGGCACGCAACAACCCCATCATGGCCGGTATGGTCGCGGCATTGAACGAGCAGGACATGCGCAACGTGTCCGCTTACTTCGCCTCACAGACCGAGAAGCCGGGCGTCGCCCGCAACAAGGACACCGTGCCGCTCGGTGAGAAGATCTACCGTGGCGGCATCGCGGAGAAGGGCGTGCCGGCGTGCGCATCATGCCACGGCCCGACCGGTGCTGGCATGCCGTCGCAATACCCGCGCCTGTCCGGGCAATGGGCGGAATACACCGAGGCACAACTCATCGCCTTCCGTAACGAAACGCGCGGCAACAACGCGCCGATGCATACGATCGGCGGACGCCTGTCGGATAAGGAAATCAAGGCCGTCTCCGATTACGTGGCTGGTCTGCGCTAAGCGTGATGATCGGGAGCCCTGCCCTGACATCATGTGAACGTCAGGGTATATTCGCTGACTTATAACGAAACCTGCTACGGTGCCGCAGAGCGACCGGGGGTAACTGGTTTAGCATACACAGGGTGGCGGGCGCGTGAGATTCGCGTCCCCGCCCTTTTTTGTTGTCGGAAACAGAATGAGCATCAGTACCTCCGGAATGCAGATCAAGGGAGCGCAGCGTTGGGTGCGCGATGGCGTCGAGCTTGTCAGTTCGATGCGTTTCGCCATCAGTCTGCTGACCGTGCTCGCGATTGCCAGCATCGTCGGCACCGTGCTCAAGCAGGGCGATCCTTACCCCAATTACGTCAACCAGTTCGGTCCATTCTGGGCCGACGTTTTCCGCTCGCTCGGCCTGTACACGGTGTACAGCTCGTGGTGGTTCCTGCTGATCCTCTTTTTCCTGATGGCGTCCACGACGCTGTGCATCGTGCGCAATGCGCCGAAGATGATCGCGGATATCCGCAGCTGGCGCGATCACGTACGCGAGGGGAGTTTGCGCGCGTTCGGTCACAAGGCCGAGTACACCGGTCCCCTCTCGCGCACGGATCTGCTCAAGCGTGTCACGGGCTATCTCGGACATCGTGGTTACCGTTTCGTCGTGCGCGAGCGCGAAGGGGCCACGTTGGTGGCCGCCAAGGCTGGCGCCATCAACAAGATCGGCTACATCTTTGCGCACAGCGCTATCGTGATCATCTGTCTGGGCGGTCTGGTCGACAGCGACCTGCTGATTCGCGTCCAGATGGCGCTGTTCGGCAAGTCGCCGCTGCAAGGTAATGCCGTCATCGCACAAATTCCCGAGAACCATCGTCTGTCAGCGAACAACCCCGCGTTTCGCGGCTACGCATTCGTACCGGAAGGCGGTAAGTCCACCACGGCAATTCTGAATTTTCAGGACGGCTCGGTGGTGCAGGATCTGCCGTTCTCCATCGAACTGAAGAAATTCCACGTCGACTATTACTCGACGGGCATGCCGAAGCTGTTCGCCAGCGACATCGTGGTGACGGACCCCGAAACCGGCAAGTCGATGGATGCGACGGTCAAGGTCAACGAACCGTTCATCTTCAAGGGCGTGGCGATCTATCAGTCGAGTTTCGAGGACGGTGGCAGCAAGCTGAAGCTGACCGGTTACCCGATGCGCGGCGCGACCGATCGTCCGTTCGCGTTCTCTGGCGACATCGGCGGGTCGACCCAACTGCGCGGTGGCGCGGCAGGGAAGGACGCCTACACCGTCGAATTCAGCGACTTCCGTGCCATCAACGTCGAGAACATCAGCAACGGCGGCGGCGAGCGCGACGTGCGCGGCGTCGCCCGCAAGTCGTTGCGCGATGAACTGGGGGCGCAACTCGGTTCCGGTGCGCGAACCGACGTGGGCAAGGATCTGCGAAACGTCGGTCCGTCGGTGCAGTACAAAGTGCGCGATCGCAGCGGTCAGGCCAAGGAGTACCGCAACTACATGCTGCCGATTCTGGTGGAAGACGGCGAGCGTGTGTTCATGACGGGCGTGCGCGACACGCCGGACGGTCCGTTCCAGTACCTGCGCATTCCGGCGGACGCCGATGGCTCCGTCAAGCAGTGGATGTTGCTGCGTGCGGCGCTTCAGGACGACGGCGCGCGGACTGAAGCGGCTCGTCGGTTTGCGATGCAATCGCTGCCGTCGCAGACGTCCGCCGATTTGCGCGGGCAATTGCAGGAAAGCGCCAAGCGCGAACTGGACCTTTTCGCCGGTGCGATGCCCGCGAGCAAGAACGGTCATGCGACAGGCGGATTGCAGGCAATTGCCGAGTTCGTGAACGAGAAGGTGCCGCAGGAACAGCAATCGAGTGCGGCCGACATGTTCCGTCGTATTCTGGACGGCACGATCTGGCAACTGTGGCAGGTCGCTCGCGAACAGGCGGGGCAGCCGGCGGCGGTGCCGTCGCCGGAGACCGAGCGCTTCGTGCACACGGCCACTAACGCGCTGTCCGACAATTTCCTGTACGACGCCCCGGTGTTCCTGCAACTCGACTCGTTCGAGCAGATCCAGGCGAGCGTCTTCCAGCTCACGCGCTCGCCGGGCAAGAAGATCGTGTATCTTGGCAGCTTGCTGCTGGTACTGGGCATCTTCTCGATGTTCTACGTGCGTGAGCGGCGTCTGTGGCTGTGGGTCAAGGACACGCCGGAAGGTGGCAGTTCGGTATTGATGGCAGTGTCGACGACGCGTCGCACCCTGGATTTCGAAAAGGAATTCGCCCGCACGAAGGCGGAGATGAACGAGATCGTCACAAAACGATGAAGGTGAGACAGATGGAGTTATCCCAAGGCTATTCAGAGGTCTCGTGGCTGCGCCGTCGCAGCATCGGCGACTGGTTGTTCGCGCTGGCGCTGGCGCTGGGCGCGGGCTTCGCGCTCAACCGGTACGGCCACTTCATGGACTATTACGAGCACACGATTCTGGTGCTCTCCGTCCCGACGTTTGCCCTGCTCGGCTGGCACTGGCGTTCGGTGCGCTGGCCGATGGCGGGGATCGCGATTCTCGCGCTCTCGGGCATCGGGATGTATCACCACGATCTGGCGCGCGCCGATCAGGCGTTCTTTCTCAAGTACTTCCTGTCGAGTCAGTCCGCCATTTTGTGGATGAGCGCGCTGTTCTTCCTGTCGACGCTTTTCTACTGGGGCGGCCTCCTTGCCCGTTCGCCGTTCGGTGCGAGCGTCGGTTCGTCGCTGTGCTGGGCGGCCGTGCTGCTCGGCTTCACCGGCATGATGGTGCGCTGGTATGAGTCCTATCTGGTGGGCGCAGACGTCGGCCATATTCCGATCTCGAATCTGTACGAAGTCTTCGTGCTGTTCTGCCTGATTACGTCGCTGTTCTATCTGTACTACGAGCAGCGCTACGAGACGCGCTCGCTTGGCCCGTTCGTGTTGCTCGTGATCAGTGCCGCTGTCGGTTTCAACCTCTGGTACAGCGTGGCGCGCAGCGCCTACGAAATTCAACCGCTGGTGCCTGCGCTGCAAAGCTGGTGGATGAAAATTCACGTGCCTGCGAACTTCATCGGCTACGGCACGTTTGCCCTCGCAGCGATGGTGGCGGTGGCCTACTTGCTCAAGTCGGGCGAGAACAAGCGTCTGGCTGCCAATGGCAAGCCGCTTGACAGCGGATTCTTCTCGTCGCGCCTGCCGTCGCTCGAATTGCTCGACGACGTGATGTACAAGGCGATTGCCGTCGGTTTTGCGTTCTTCACGATCGCCACGATTCTCGGGGCGCTGTGGGCGGCGGATGCCTGGGGCGGCTACTGGAGCTGGGATCCGAAGGAAACCTGGGCGCTGATCGTCTGGTTGAACTACGCGGCCTGGTTGCACATGCGCCTGATGAAGGGCCTGCGCGGTGTGGTAGCGGCATGGTGGTCGCTCACAGGCCTGCTGATCACGACGTTCGCATTCCTCGGCGTGAACATGTTCCTCTCCGGGTTGCATAGTTACGGACAGCTCTGACGCCGTAATACCCCTTCGCCGAGGGGCAGCTGCAAGGCCATCGCGTTTGAAAAGCCGCCTCACTTACGTGCAGGCGGCTTTTTTCATCCTGATATGTGATTTTTCACAACGCAACGTGGGGAACGGCGTTCTTTGGATGTCGGTCCCATCGCTTATGAGTGACAATTGGGCGGCGCGTAGCCCGCAACTTGGCGGCACGTCGCTCGGTGAGATAACTCGGATACGTTCGGGAGGCAGGCATCATGAGTACGACCAAAGCGCATCTGCGTGGGGCAGATATTCCATCGAGCAGCATCACGCCGCGGGAAGTGGCAACAGGTCGGCGGCGCTTCTTGCAAGCGTCCGGTATTGGCTTGACGGGGATGGGCGGTGCGGCACTCGGTCTGCTTCCGTCCGGTGCAGCCTTCGCGGCGGACAGTCCGGGCACCGGGCTGGCCAAGCTGGCGGCGACGCGCAACACGCAGTACGTCGTGACCGACAAGGCGACCGATATCAAGGACATCACCACCTACAACAACTTCTACGAGTTCGGCACCGACAAGGCCGATCCGGCACGTCGCGCCGGCACGCTGAAGCCACGTCCCTGGCAGGTGGCCATCGAGGGCGAGGTCAAGCAGCCCAAGATCTACGATCTCGATGCGTTGCTGAAACTCGCACCGCTCGAAGAGCGCGTCTATCGGATGCGCTGCGTCGAGGGCTGGTCGATGGTGATTCCGTGGATCGGCTACTCGCTCTCAGCGCTCATCAAGCAGGTACAGCCGACGGGCAACGCCAGGTATGTGGAGTTCGTGACGCTGGCCGATCCGAAGCAGATGCCGGGACTGTCCTATCCGGTGCTGAGCTGGCCGTACGTGGAGGGGCTGCGTATGGACGAAGCCATGCACCCGCTCTCACTGCTGACGTTCGGCCTGTACGGCGAAGTGCTGCCGAATCAGAACGGCGCGCCGGTGCGCATGGTGGTGCCGTGGAAGTACGGATTCAAGAGCGCCAAGTCCATCGTGAAGATCCGTTTCGTCGAGAAGATGCCGCAGACGAGTTGGAATCGCGCGGCGTCGAACGAATACGGCTTTTATTCGAACGTGAATCCCGAGGTCGATCACCCGCGCTGGAGTCAGGCGACGGAGCGCCGCATCGGGGAGGGCGGCATCTTCACGCCCAAGCGCAAGACGCTGATGTTCAACGGGTACGCCGATCAGGTCGCCAGCCTGTATCAGGGCATGGATCTACGTAAATTCTTCTGAGTCGACGCACCGTGCTGCCATCCCCTTCTCGATTGCCTCCTGCGTCGACACCCGGCAACGCTGCTTCGGCGTCCAATGCCCGCGACGGCAGTCGTTCAGCGCAGCGTCCGAATCGGTGGGTGCCGTGGGCTAAGGTCGTCGTCTTCCTGCTCGCGCTTGCGCCGCTGTTACGGCTCGTGGTCTACGGACTGACAGACCAGCTAGGCGCGAATCCGGTCGAATTCATCACGCGTTCGACGGGGACGTGGACGCTCGTGATGCTCTGCATCACACTCGCCGTCACGCCCGTGCGACGCGTGACCGGTATGTCGTGGCTGCTGCGATTTCGTCGCATGCTCGGGCTATTCACGTGCTTCTACGCCGCATTGCATTTCGCGACGTATTTCTGGCTCGATCAATGGTTCGACTGGGCCAGCATTTTGCGCGACGTGACGGGCAAGCGGCCCTTCATCACGGTGGGATTCGTGGCGTTTGTCCTGATGACGTTGCTCGCGATAACGTCACCGCATGCGGTGATGCGCCGTCTCGGTGGGCGGCGCTGGCAGCGGCTGCATCGCGCGATTTATGCGATAGCCGTGCTCTCGATCCTGCACTACTGGTGGATGAAGGCGGGCAAGAACGATCTTGCCGAGCCGCTGATCTACGCGATCGTGGTGACCGGCCTGCTGGGCGCCCGTGTGATCTGGGCGCTGCGCAGGCCGTTACCGCGGCAGTCTTAGGCGGGGATGCAGTGCATCCGGCAGATCGCGAGGATCAGGTCGGGAGGAGTCGCTCGCCCGCAAACAGCGATTCGACCGTCTCGCGTTCGCGCACGAGATAGGCTTCATTGCCGTCGACCATGACTTCGGCGGCGCGCGGACGCGTGTTGTAGTTCGAGCTCATCGTGAACCCATAGGCACCGGCGGACCGAATGGCAAGCAGGTCGCCAGCCTCGATCGCCAACGCGCGGTCACGGCCGAGCCAATCGCCGCTCTCGCAGACCGGGCCGACGACGTCGAACGTCGCGGTATCCCCGGCGCGACGCACCACCGGATCGATCCCGTGATACGCCTCGTACATGGCCGGGCGGGCCAGATCGTTCATCGCAGCATCGACGATGGCGAAGTTCTTCGTCTCGCCATGCTTGAGGAATTCCACGCGCGTGAGCAGCACACCGGCGTTGCCGACCAGCGAACGGCCCGGTTCGAACAGCACCTGACGGTGGCCGTGGCCACGCTTGGCGATGTGGTCGAGCAGCGTCGTGGCGAATGCCGTGATGTCCGGCGGCGTTTCGTCGGTGTAGGTGATGCCCAGACCGCCACCCACGTCGATGTGATGCAGCGAAATGCCAGCCGCTTCGAGCTTCTCGACGAGATCGAGTACCTTGTCGGTCGCATCGAGGTACGGCGAGATTTCGGTGATTTGTGAGCCGATGTGGCAGTCGATGCCGACGACTTCGAGGTTGGGCATGGCGGCCGCTGCGCGATAGGCGTCGAAGGCTTCTTCGTACGCTACGCCGAACTTGTTGCCGCGCAAGCCCGTGGAAATGTACGGATGCGTCTTTGCGTCGACGTTCGGGTTCACGCGCAACGACACACGCGCCCGCTTGCCGATTTGCCCTGCCACCGCGTTCAGGCGATCCAGCTCCGGACGCGATTCCACGTTGAAGCAGAACACGTCCTTTTCCAGTGCGAAACGCATTTCGTCTGCATGCTTGCCGACGCCGGAAAACACAGCGCGCTTCGGATCTCCGCCCGCAGCGATGACGCGTGCCAGCTCACCTGCCGAAACAATGTCGAAGCCCGCGCCCAATTTGGCGAACACGCCGAGGACCGCAAGGTTCGAATTGGCCTTGGCGGCGTAATGGACTGCGGCGTTACGACCTTCGCAGGCCTTGGCGTACGCCTGATAGGCGTTCGTCAGAGCCGCCTTCGAGTAGACATACAGCGGCGTGCCGAAGCGTTCGGCGAGGGCGGGCAGCGCTACGCCTTCGGCGTGAAGTACGTCGTCGCGGTAGGAGAAGATGGCGTCGGACATCGGAGGTGCTCGGTAATCAACGGGAAAAACAAGGGGCCGCCAGACGGGCCGAAGGCGATGTGCCCCGAATGTCGCGGACAAATCCGCCGGAATTCGGCCAATATCGGCTAATTTACGCTTATTCCGGTTTTGCTGCGGGGCGCGAGGCGGCCGGCGGCACGTCGACGGACGGCCCGCGCTCAGGCGTGGGGACGAGCGGCGGCGGAGGCAGCGGGGCACCCGGCGGCGGCGTCGGTTTCACCGGTTTGGCAGGGTAGTAGAGCGGGCCGGCCTGGCCGCAGGCGGCCAATGCGCTCAACAGAGCAATCGACGCTACAATCGCGCAGGTTCGAATAGGTGCAGTCATGGGGGTATCGCCGCGTGGTGCGGCATGCTAACGATGACGCAAACCGTGGAGTTTAGCATGACGGAAAGTGAATTCCTGGCGCTCGCCGAGGCAGTGCTGACGCAGGTGGAGGCGGCGGTCGAGGCGGTGGTCGACGACAGCGATGTGGATATCGATTGCGAACGTACGGGGAATGTCCTGACGCTCGAATTCGACGATGGCAGCAAGATCATCGTCAATGTCCAGACGCCAATGAGCGAGATCTGGATTGCCGCACGCTCGGGCGGTTTCCACTTCCGCCTGAAGGGCGACAAGTGGCGCGACACGCGCGACGATTCCGAGTTGTTCGAGGCTTTGTCGCGCTTTGCGTCGCAACAGGCCGGAGAAACGGTCACGCTTCAGCCGGCCTGATCGAAGGTCACGTCATCCCTGAGTTCGTCAGGGCTTGCTGTTGAACATGTCCAGGATGCGCTGACGCTCCTGGCGGTCCACAGGGGTCGGTGCGGGTGCGGGTGCGGGCATTGCCCCCGGCTGCGCCGGCATCTGACCGGGCAGGGCCCCCGTCGACGGACCCGGGGCTGCCGAACCGTCCGGTGCCGTCTCGGCGCTCAGACCGACGGTGCTGACGGCGCGTCCCGGCGGATAGTCGTCGTAGTAGTAATCGCCATTCGCCTGAATGACGCCCGGCGGCATCGCGCGAGGAGAATCCGGCACCCCACGCAGCGCCTTCGACATGTAGTCGATCCAGATCGGCAATGCCAGACCGCCACCGGTTTCACGATCGCCCAGATTGCGCGGCTGATCGAAACCGATCCAGGCGACCCCCACCAACTGAGACTGATAGCCGGCGAACCATGCGTCGTGCGAATCGTTCGTCGTGCCCGTCTTGCCCGCGAGATCGCTGCGCTTGAGCACGTTGGTCTTTGCGGCTGTGCCGCGCGTCGCCACATCGTGCAGCATCGAATTCATGATGAAGGCGTTACGTGCCGGAATGGCACGAATCGACTCGTCGCCTGCCGCGACTGGCTTCTCTTCCATGATCACGTTGCCCTTCGAGTCGGTGATGCGGGCCACGATGAACGGATTGACGCGGAAGCCGCCGTTGGCGAACACGGCAAAACCGCTCGCCATTTGCAGCGGCGTCACCATGCCCGCGCCCAGCGCCATCGGCAGATAGGCCGGATGCTTGTCCGCTTCGAAGCCGAATCGCCCGATGAACTTCTGGGCATAAGCCGGCGTGATGCTCTGCAGAATGCGGATCGACACGAGGTTGCGGGACCGCATCAGCGCCACGCGCATCGGCTCCGGCCCGTCGAAGCCGCCACCGTAGTTCTTGGGCTCCCACGGCTGTCCACCGGTCTGTGCCGCCGAGAAGTACAGCGGAGCGTCGTTGATGATGGTCGCTGGCGAAAAACCTTTTTCCAGCGCGGCCGAGTAGATGAACGGCTTGAAGCTCGACCCCGGCTGACGCCATGCCTGCGTCACATGGTTGAACTTGTTGCGGTTGAAGTCGAACCCGCCAACCAGCGAGCGGATGGCACCGTTCTGCGGGTCTAGCGACACGAATGCCGCTTCGATGTCCGGCATCTGCACGATGCGCCAATTGTCCTTCGCATCCTTCGTCACGCGAATGACCGAGCCCGGACGAATCCGCTGTTTCGGCTGCGCTTTGGCGCTCAGCCCGGCGGCGGCGAATCGCAGCCCGTCGCCCGTCACGGTGACATCGTCGCCGTTCAGAAGCACGGCTTTCACCTGCTGGGGCGATGCGGCGAGCACCACGGCTGCGACCATGTCGCCACTGTCCGGGTGCTCGACCAGCGTGTCGTCGATCAACTGTTCGCGCTCGTCCTTGCCGTCCGGCAGGTCGATATTCGCTTCTGGGCCGCGATAGCCGTGGCGCAGTTCATACGCCATGACGCCCGCGCGCAGCGCTTCGTACGCCGCTTCCTGATCCGCCGAATTGATGGTCGTGTAGACGTTAAAACCGCGCGTGTAGATCTCGTCCTTGAACTGCGCATATAGCAGTTGACGCACCATTTCCGCCACATACCCGGCGTGCACGCTGAATTCGCTGCCCAGCCCACGCACCACCAGTTCCTGCGCGATTGCCTGATCGTATTCGGCCTTGGATGCATAGCCGAGGTCGTACATGCGCTTCAGGATGTATTCCTGACGCACGCGCGCACGCTTGTAATTGACGATCGGGTTATAGGCCGACGGCGCTTTCGGCAGCCCGGCTAGCATGGCGGCCTCGGCAAGAGTGATGTCCTTCAGATCCTTGCCGAAATAGACGCGTGCTGCGCTGGCGAAGCCGTAGGCACGCTCCCCGAGGTAGATCTGATTCATGTACAGCTCAAGAATCTGATCCTTGGTCAGGCGCGATTCGATCTTATAGGCGAGCAGCGCTTCGTAAATCTTGCGCGTGTACGTCTTCTCGCTGGAAAGGAAGAAGTTACGCGCCACCTGCATGGTGATCGTACTCGCACCCTGCGACGAGCCGCCGCGCGTGAAGTTTGCGACGCCCGCGCGGAAAATGCCGATGAAGTCGACGCCGCCGTGCTGATAGAAGCGGTCATCCTCAATGGCGAGGACGGCTTTCTTCATGACGTCGGGAATATCGGCGAAACGCACGAGATTGCGACGCTCTTCGCCGAATTCACCGATCTGGATTTCGTCGGCCGTGTAGATGCGCAGCGGAATCTTCGGCCGGTAGTCGACGATCGTGTCGAGCGACGGCAGCTGTGGCGTCATCACCACCAGGATGTACCCAGCGAGCAACGCGCCGCAAACGGCCATCGCAGCGATCAGTCCTACGAACCATAGTGCGATGCGCAGCCAGATGGAGCGGCGCGGTTTGGGCGGACGCTTGTCGCGGGGTGTCTCGGTTTGGGGTGTGCTTGCCATGGGAGAACCGGAAAAAACGATGGGCCGATTATAACGAACGCCCCGCAACCTCCCTCGACAGCCTCCCGAAATCGGCGTTTGCGCCTATGGGGGCTAGGAATCGTCCGAGCGCAAAACGGCATGAATTCCGAAAGCGCCTTTCGCTCGCCTTTCCTTCGCCAGTATTCGGAATCGTCCGATTGGACCGCTGTGCCATGCCCGATAGCATCGATCGCATCGATACGACGAAAGGCAGGAGGAAGTCATGATCGCAGCGGTTTTGCGCGGGGTGCGTCACATGGGAAAGCAGTGGGCGGCGATGACAGCGATGAGGCCGGGCAACGGCGGTGGTGGCGGTTGCGGAATCCACTTCGACGCCAATGGCATGCAATTCGTTCGCATCACGCGAACACCGGGGAGCGACCGATTGCGTCTGGACGCCTATGGCGCCGCCGCGCTGGAAGACGGCATGCTGCGTGGCGCGCTGATCGTCAAGCCGGAGGCCGTGGCGCGTCGCCTGGAGGAGTTGTTGGAACGTCTGGGCACGCGGGCGGAGGCGTTGCAGGGTGACGCCATCGTGCTGGCGCTTCCGTCGCACGGACTGAAAACGCAGGTGATCGACTGTCCTGCGGACCTGCCTCCGCGCGCGCTACGAGCGTGGTGTCAGCGTCGTGCGGCGCTTTTGCTGCCCGGCGACGGCGACCCCAATTTGCGCAGCCGTGTTGGCGTGGCGTGGGCTGAACCGGGCAGCCATCGTCTTCGGTTGTATGCCTGCGAAGCGACCCCGGTGGACGACAGGATGGCTGTGCTTGAAATGTCAGGGCTACGCGCACAAGCCATTGACGCCGCCCATCA
Organism: Pandoraea commovens; assembly: GCF_902459615.1. GTDB lineage: Bacteria > Pseudomonadota > Gammaproteobacteria > Burkholderiales > Burkholderiaceae > Pandoraea > Pandoraea commovens. The sequence continues at coordinate 234,487 of NZ_CABPSA010000009.1, read as the reverse complement.
GGCCGGGCGACGCGCGTTTCTGTGGGCGCAACGTGCAGCCCAGCGAACGTCCGCATCTAACGACCACGAGGCGTTCGCGCCCGCAGCCTCTGTCGGCAGAGATAGAACAGGCGGGCCGGGCGCGCTATTGCAGATCGATGGCCAGACGCTCGATCTGGCGGTGTTCGATGGTGGGGTTTGCGTGGGGGATGTTCGTGAGCGCTTTGACAGCGTGCGCGGGCACCCGGAGGCGTTGGCAAGCGCGGTTCGAGATCTGACGCGAGCATTGCCGATCGCGCCGCGCGTAATCGATGTCGCGACGCAAGGGGCTGGCCCGGCGGAACTGGTGGCGATCTGTGACGCAGTCGCAAGCGCATGCGGTGTTGCTGTACATCCCTTCGACCCGCTCGCGACATTCGAGGGTGCGGATCCTGCCGGACAGCGTCATGAGACGTTCGTGCCGCGTGCGGCGCTCGCTGTGTCTTGTGGGCTGGCGCTGAGAGCCATGTCGATGCAGGGGGTGGCATGCGGGTGACGCAGGCATTTCCGCCGCTCGATTTCCTTCCCACGCTGGCACAGCGGCGACGCCGCGAGATGCGTCGGCAATGGCGAGTCTGGGTGTGCCTGGCGGCGTGCGGCGCCATGGCTTCGCTGGTGCCCATTGCGTGGGACCTTCACCAGCGCAGCGAAATGCAGGCGCAGCAAACGGCATTACGCGTGACGAAGGATAGGCTGGCCGGAGAGGTGGCGGCGTTCGACATGACGCGGCGACAGCTCGCCGAACTGCGGGCTCACCGCAGGACCGTCGTTGCGCTGGTTGAGCGTCGGCCTGCTGCGGCCGATCGTCTGCTCGACATCATGCGGGCCTGCGCCGATGGCGTGCGGTTGTCGGTGGTGAAGATGGCCGACGCGCATCTGCGAATCGAGGGCTATGCGACGACGCAATCGCGGGTGCGCGAAACGCAGAAGCGACTGCGTGCGTTGCCCTGGGTGCGCAAGGTGACCGAGGTCGAATCGAGCGTGGTGCCGGAGAGCATCCGGCGCCAATGGGCGGACGCGCAGACACAGGCCGGGGCACTGAACATTCGTCGCTTTACGCTGCGCATCGCGCTGAAACCCGTGCCTGCACCCGTCGTCTTCGCCGGTGTTTCGGATCTCGACGGCCAAACGACGGAGGAGGTGCCCGATGTACGGTGAAAATCACCCTCCAGATGATGTGCGCGACATGTTTCATGATGTGAAGGCGCGTTGGCGGGCGCGCTGGGAGACATGGCTTTCCATTTCACCGACCGAATGGTCGCCGGGCGTACGGTGGGGCCTCGCGATTGCTGCGGTGCTGACGGGCTTCTTCCTGGCGTGGTCGATTGGGTGGTTGACGAGTCTCCCGGCGCGTGCGGCCCTGAAACAGGGGCTCGAAGCCGAGCGGCAGATGTTGGCGCGTGCCAAGGACGCTGCCGACCGTTTACCGTCGATCGTGCGCCGACTTCAGAACGAAGGAGCGGAAACCAGAACATGGCAACGCATGCTGCCCGTCGTCGAGCCGGGGGCTGAGGCGTTTGCAGGGGCGTCCGAAGGTGAGTCGTCGGCTTCGTCGACCCTGTCAAAGCGTGCAAGTGACGCGCCCGAGGCTGACGACGACGCTCTGGCAGCATGGCGCGCCGATCTTGAACGACTCGTTTCTCGGAGCGGGCTGACGTTGGAGTCTTCGCGTCCAGGACCGGCGGCAGTATCCGGCGAACTGGAAACCGAGCGCGCTGAGTTGCGTGTTCGAGGCACGGTCGCGAATTTGCTCGGCTGGCTTGCTGAGGTCAACCGGCTGCCACGACATCTGGCGGTCGAGCAGTTCTCGCTGGACGGCCCTCGCATGCAAACCGGCACAACTGGCGGTGCAACGCATCCCGACAGCGCAGAAGCATCGTTGAGCGTCACCGTGTCTGCATATCGTTGGCGCCGCACGGCCGAGCCCGCCGAGTCGCTCGACAGGTCGACAGCAAATGCGCTCCCTGCGCTGCCTGAACCGCCACCGCGATGGGAGATGCCGACGGACATCGTCGACGTGTTTCGCACGCCCATGACACGTCGGTCTGCACAAGATGCTGTGACCATGACCCAATCGATGCCTCAGGTGCCCGTCGAGAATGCTGAGCCCGTGGCGGCAATGCGTGCAGGTACTCGTCGCGTCGTGTTGCGCCGGACCGCAACCGCCGGGCTGTCGGCCACCTGGAGCGATGACGGGGCATTGCCGGGTAAGGCGCTGTCGAATCGTGACTCTTCCGACCCTTCGACGGTGGACGTGGTGTTGCACGGTGCTGAAGTTGCAGACGCGCTGCGAGTGTTTGCGCGGTTGACCGGCCGGAGTGTGGCGATCGGCGAGCGCGTCACGGGGCGACTCGATATGGAGGTGACAGGGGTGTCTGCCGCGACGGCGTTCGACGTCATGATCCGAAGCGCGGGCCTGGGTGTGCAATCCGTGAACGGCGTCGACTGGATTGCGCCGCGTGCCGATCTGCTAGCCGACGAGCGAACGCAACTGGAAGCTGCGGCGAAACGTGAGGCATTGCAGCCACTGGCTGCGCGCCGGTTCCGGCTGAACTATCCACGGGCCGAGGCGTTGCGGGAGATCATTCTCGGACAGAAGGACAGCAAAGGGCAGCGTCTCTTGTCCGCGCGCGGCGGTCTCATTGCGGATCCCAGGACAAATCAGCTATTCGTCACCGACCTGCCCGAGAGGCTCGATGCGCTGGCGTCGTTCATCGAGCGCATCGATGTGCCCGTTCGACAGGTGCTGATCGAAGCTCGCATCGTCGAAGCCGACGACCGGTTCAGCGAGTCGCTCGGCGTCCGGCTGGCGGGACAACACGGCGGTGCGAATGCGCAACGTGGCGGTGAAAAGCGTCCGACGTCGGATACAGGATCGTTTGATGTGCCGGATGGCGGGCGCGTCGCGAACGGCGGCACCCGCGCAACGGGCGGCGACACGAGCGTTCCCGGGAGTGCGGTGGATGTCGGACTTTCGGCGGCGGCGCTGGCGGGCGTGGCGCCGCCGAGTCTTGCGATCACATTATTCGGCCGGTCCGCAAGCCGCTTCCTGCAATTGGAGCTCTCCGCACTGGAGACCAGCGGGCGAGGGCGAGTGGTTTCCCGCCCGCGCGTGGTCACGGCAGACAAGGTGCAGGCGCTCATCGAGCAAGGCACAGAATTGCCTTATCAAACGCGCAATGGTCGACGCAACGTGGCATCCGTGCAGTTCCGCAAGGCGACCCTAAGACTCGAGGTCACGCCCTTGATTACGCCGGACGGGCAAGTGATATTGGATGTGGATGTGCGCAAGGACAGCGTGGGGCAGGCCGTCGCAGAAGGCTTCGCCGTCGATACCCGGCATGTTCGGACCCAGGTGCAAGTCGAAAGCGGCGGGACGGTCGCGATCGGTGGGATCTACCAGGAGGTAAAGCGGGACAGCCGCGCAAGCGTTCCCTGGCTGGGAGACGTGCCGGTGCTGGGCGCACTTTTCCGTAACCGCGCCAATGAGGACCGGCGAACGGAGTTGCTGGTGTTCCTGACGCCCAGCGTCGTGCCGGACGGCGCGGCGGCGGTCGGGGCTCCCGATGTGCCCGGCACGAGCGCCAGCGCGGCGTCGCTGCCCCTGTCGGACGACTTGCGTGATGACCTTCCACCCGGTCATCCCCGGCTTCTCGGGGTGTTCCCCGAGGCGACGCGTTCCGCACGCCCGACGCAGATACCGGTATCATCAGGGATTGGAACCCAAATATCAGCGATTTATGCTGGAAAACGTAATACTTGTCGGACTGATGGGGGCGGGCAAGACCACGGTTGGACGCGCAGTGGCACGACGTCTTGGACGGCAGTTCTATGACTCCGACCATGAGATCGAGGCGCGCACGGGCGTGCGCATTCCGGTCATCTTCGAGCACGAAGGCGAGGACGGCTTTCGTCAGCGCGAAACCCAGACCATCGACGAACTCACCCAACGCAGCGGAATCGTGCTCGCCACTGGCGGGGGCGCGGTGTTGCGCGCAGAAAACCGCGAGTACATCAAATCGCGCGGCACGGTGGTGTACCTGCGCGCTAATCCGCACGATCTCTGGTTACGCACGCGTCGCGACAAGAATCGTCCGTTGCTGCAAACGGCAGATCCGCGTGCGCGACTCGAACAGTTGTATCAGGAGCGCGACGGGCTCTACCGGGAATGCGCGACGTTCATCATCGAAACCGGGCGGCCAAGCGTCAACGCGCTCGTCAACATGGTGCTGATGCAACTGGAAATGGCGGGCATCGTACCGAGCAACGCAGCGCTATTGCCTGACGCTACGGACGCGCTGGATGCGGCGGATGCGGCGGATGCAGCGGATGCGACAGACACCTCGGAGAGCGCTCATGGCGATGCCGAAGTGGAACAGCTGCCTCCGGATGATGTCGGCGCGACGCATGAAGTGGACACCGGCGAGGCGATCACGACCGCGCCTGTGACGCCTGGCCGTGATACCTTTCCTCGCTGATAGTGGCCCGAACGGACCGCATTGCCCGATTTTGCAGAACATGACAACAAGCCAACAAACGGCATGATTACCCTGAAACTCGACCTTGGCGAGCGCGCCTACCCCATTCACATCGGCACCGATCTGCTGACGCAGGACGCGCTGTTTGCGCCGCACGTGCGCGGCACGCATGCCGTGATCGTGACCAACACGACCGTCGATCCGCTTTATGCGGAACGGGTGGCTGCGACGTTGCAACGTCTCGGCAAGCGCGTGGTGAAGGCGGTGCTGCCCGATGGCGAGGCTTACAAGAACTGGCAGACGCTCAACCTGATCTTCGATGAACTGCTCGGCGCGCAGGCGGACCGCAAGGCCACACTGATCGCATTGGGCGGCGGTGTAGTCGGTGACATGACCGGGTTCGCCGCCGCGTGTTATATGCGCGGCGTGCCCTTCGTTCAAGTGCCGACGACGCTGCTTTCGCAGGTTGACTCTTCGGTTGGCGGCAAGACGGGCATCAATCACCCGCTCGGCAAGAACATGATCGGCGCCTTCTGGCAGCCGAGCGCCGTGCTGGCCGATATCGGCACGCTGTCGACGTTGCCGGATCGTGAGCTGGCGGCCGGTATGGCCGAAGTGATCAAGCACGGCGCGATTGCAGATGAGAAGTACTTCGACTGGATCGAAGCCAATATCGATGCGCTGAACGGTCGCGACACGGCGGCGCTGACGTATGCCGTGCAACGCTCTTGCGAAATCAAGGCGCAGGTCGTGGCCAGCGACGAACGCGAGCAGGGGCTGCGCGCCACACTCAACTTCGGTCACACGTTCGGTCACGCGATCGAATCCGGCCTGGGCTATGGCGAATGGCTGCACGGCGAAGCCGTGGGCTGCGGCATGGTGATGGCGGCGGACTTGTCGGCGCGTCTGGGCTTTATCGACGAGGCGATAGTGCAGCGAATCAAGGCGCTGGTCGCGGCGGCCAGGCTGCCTGTGACGGGACCGGCCCTCGGCGAGGACCGGTATATCGATCTGATGCGTGTCGACAAGAAGGCGGAAGGCGGCGATATCCGCTTTGTGCTGCTCAACCGGTTGGGGCAGGCGTTCATGACGAGCGTGCCCGACGCCGACCTTCGCGCCACGCTGCGCGCTAACGTCTGAGACAGGAGGGCTGGCGATGATCGATTACGAAGCGTCGCTTGCCCCCTACGCGGCGCGCTCCACCGCGTCACGTGGCCGGCGCTTTGCGGAAAGCGCCCCCACGACACGCACCGAGTTCCAGCGCGACCGCGACCGCATTATCCACTCGACGGCATTTCGGCGTCTCGAATACAAAACGCAGGTCTTCGTGAATCACGAAGGCGATCTGTTCCGCACGCGTCTCACGCACAGTCTCGAAGTGGCGCAGATCGGGCGGTCGATCGCGCGAAATTTGCGCGTCAACGAGGATCTGGTCGAAGCGGTCGCGTTGGCGCACGATCTCGGCCATACACCGTTCGGCCACGCGGGGCAGGACGCGCTGAATGCCTGCATGCAGGACTACGGCGGGTTCGAGCACAACTTGCAGAGTCTCATCGTTGTCGATGAACTCGAAGAGCACTACGGCGGCTTTAACGGGTTGAACCTCTGCTTCGAGACGCGCGAAGGCATTCTGAAGCACTGCTCGCGAGCGAATGCGCGCGGGCTTGGCGAACTGGGCGAGCGCTTTCTCAAGGGACTTCAGCCTGGCATCGAAGCGCAGATCGCGAATCTGGCCGACGAGATCGCCTATAACAACCATGACATCGACGACGGTGTGCGATCTGGTCTGCTGACGCTTGAGCAGCTCGACGAGGTGCCGCTCTGGCACCGCTACTGCACGGAAGCCAAGCTCGCATGGCCGGACATCTCCGGTCGCCGTCTGGTGCATGAGACGACGCGACGCATCATCAATGCGCTGATCGTCGATCTGATTGCGACGACACGTCAACGCGTGGCCGACGCCTCGCCGTTCTCCATGGATGACGTGCGCGCTTCGGGACCGCTCGTCGCATTCAGCGCGGAGATGCGCGAACAGGCGGGAAGTCTCAAGCGGTTCCTGTTCGATAACCTCTACCGGCACTATCTCGTGATGCGAATGGCCGCCAAGGCGCAGCGCATCGTGCAGGAGTTGTTCGAAGCCTTCATTTCCGAACCACGCCTGTTGCCGCCGAACTACCGTCCGGAGAATCCGGAAGATCAGCCGCGCTGGATTGCTCACTATGTGGCCGGTATGACCGACCGCTACGCGATTAAGGAATACCGCAGACTGTTCAGCGTCGAACCGACGCTTTGAGTCACGGATGTCCGACGTTCACAGGTTCTCGGTTACGAGACTGCCGACGAGGGATGGGCGCAAAGCACAAAAAAACAGCCGGCACTTGCCGGCTGTTTTGATTTCAAAGCTGATTCCGTCGAGTCGGACACCGCCGGAGGGCGGCGCGCTTTCGCGACCGCGCCGCCGTCATGCAGCCATCTGATTCAACTGCGACCGAGGATGAAGCCGAGTACCAGTGCGGCTGCGGCCACCGTGCCGACGGTCTGCCACGGGCGCTCGTGCACGTAGCCATCGGCCTCTTCCCAGACTTCATTGGCGCGACGGCGCAGATTCGCACGCGCATCGCCGAAGTCGTCGCGCGCCTGACGCAGCTTATCGCCGATCTCCGCACGAAGCGCTTCAACATCCGACGCCGACTTGGCATTGGACAGTGCGTGGTCCAGATCATCGAGCAGATCGCGGACTCGCGACGACACATCACCACTCGCCAACCGCGCGGCGCGTGCCGTACGACGACCGGCAAAGCGTGCGTCTTCCATGCTGCTGTTGAGTGCCGTTTCCGCTTTCGAGGCAATTCCCATTTTCAGACTCCCAAGAGGTGGTATTGAAATGCGACGTCCGGTAAACCCGGGAGGACGAACGTCGGTGGAACCCTGAGGCGAGCGGCCATTATGGCCCGCCCACTTGCGTGCGTACACCTGGAAAGACAGTTTCGGGAAAAGGAAAGTTGCGGCGCTTTGGCTGAAGATGCTGTCGGAATACGCTGACATGCGTTGAGATGGTGATTGTCGCGCCCTGAAATGCGAAAACGCCGCACAAGGCGGCGTTTCCAGTACAGCTTGATGCGACTCGGTGTAACTTGCGTCGTGCGGCGACTTAGAAGCGGTAGCCGAGCGACAGGAACGTCACGACCGGGTTCAGCTTGACCTTCGCTTCGCTGGTCGTCGTGATCGGACCGCGCGTCGTCGTCAGCTTGGCCGTCGTGCTCACCGGGATGTACGACACCGAGAAAGCCAGCGTCCAGTGCTTGTCGACGTTCCAGTTAATACCTGCGTTGAACACCGGTGCCCACGAGTTGGTCAGTTTAGCCGTCGTGTTGCCGCCGGCACCGCCGGTCAGGCTTGCGCTCGCCAGCTGCTGGAAGCCCGGCGTCAGTTCGATGTTCGAGTACCAGAAGTAGCTCGCACCGATACCGAGGAACGGACGCCACGTGTCGCCCGCCTTACCGAAGTAGTACTTCAGCAAGATGGCCGGGCTCCACTGCTTGGCCGAAGCCAGCGATCCTCCGCCCGGCAGCGCCAGGTTGCCCGTGCCATACAGGCGGAACTTCGGCGGTACGCCGAACACGCCTTCCACGGCGATGTTGTCGGTGAAGAAGTGGGTCAGCGTGAGGCCGAGCGTGTCGGCGTCATCGACATTGGCACCCGTGTTACCCAGGCGGCTGTTCACCAGATTTGCCAGTCCCGGGACATTCGATCCAGTCACATGCAGCGGATCACTCGAAACCTGGGGCGAGAGATGGAACCAGCCTGCGCTGACCATCGTATCCCCAGCTTGCTGTGCGAAGGCGGCCCCCGATGCCGTCAGCATAGCCGCGGCAGCAATCGTCAAATGCTTCAACTTCATCGATTTCGTCTCCTGCTCAAGATTCTTTATTGTCGAGAATTTCGTTAAATGAAATTCAGGGCCATTATGCCGACCGTGCAAATTCGCGGATAGCGCGACTCTGGAGGTGTCGCTCTAAAGGTGTTGTATCCGCGCATCGACCTATGGAATGCCCTTAGAAAAAAGCGCTGGACGAAAGAAAAGCGTGCCCTTATACGTCAAGCACGCTTTCGGAAATAACTGCGGAGTCCGATATTCTGGCCGCAACTAGCGGAACGCAATTAGCGTCCCGCCAGCTGGGTTTAGAACTTGTAGCCGACCGATACGAAGGTCACAATCGGGTTGAGCTTGATTTCGGCATCGGACGACGAGAGTACCGTTCCGTCCTGCGCCTTGATTTTGATGTTCGCAGTGGTTTTGAGCGGCAGGTAGGAGACCGACGCGCTGGCAACCCAGTGCTTGTCGAATGCATAAGAAACACCGGCGTTGAAAACCGGTTGCCACGACGCCGACGATTTGGCTTCGACCGTCGTCGGCCCGTTATGTCCGGAAGTAAAAGACAGCACGCTGCCGAAATTCTGATTCAGCGCCGCTTCAAAATTCGGATTGAGGCTGACGTTCGTGAAGAACGTATAACTCACACCGACACCCAGAAAAGGGCGCCACGTCGAATTGGCTTGTCCAAAGTAGTACTGCAGCACGAGCGCCGGGCTCCACTGGCGCACACTTTGCACAATCGGGTTGTTTTGCGCCGCGCCGAGGTCGATACTCGTGAGCGCGCCGGCCAGTCCCGGTGGCGCAATCACGCCTTGTCCGGTGAGCTTGAACTTGGCTGGCACGCCGGCCACGGTCTGCAAGGCGATGTTGTCGGTAAAGAAGTGCGTGATGACGAGCCCGAGAGTGTCGGCGTTGCTGACCTTCGCGCCGCTGCCGGGTGAAGTAAAGTTCGATGGCACGAGCGTGGGGGTGAGGCCCTCCTGAGTGACGCTGGTGGTCATCGGTTTGCTGGAGTCCTGCGGGGCGATGTGGAACCAGCCGAGGTTGACGACGTTATCGCCTGCTTGTTGTGCACTGGCGCTGGTGGACGCCAGGGAAATGCCGAGTCCGAGCGCGCATAAGCACGCCGCGGACCGATAGGTCCGAGTTGTCATTTGTCTTTCCTCCCAAGATTATTTATTTATTTTTCGATGCATTATGCGCTTGGGATTTCGGTGCGCAATCGTCGGATCTAGAACTTTTGTACGAATCAACGGGGTTTAGCTAGATATCAGTATTTAAAGAGATTTTTCATGTTGAAACTCTCTCGCAAATCGTGATGTCCAGCTTTAAAGCATTACATTTGAATCAGCATGGCCCGATTACCGAGACTCTTCATTCCGCGTCAGCCGCAGCACGTGATTCTGCGGGGCAATAACCGACAGGCTATCTTCGTCGACGACGAGGACCGGCGCGTGTTCCACGACCGTCTGCGCGACGCCGCACGTGCCAACGGCCTGGCCATCCACGCCTGGTGCATGATGCCGAATCATCTGCATCTGGTCGCGACGCCCTCCGACGAGCGAAGTCTGCCCGCCACGTTGCAGGCGGTTGGCCGCTATTACGTGCTTTATTTCAACCGACGCCATCAGCGCACGGGCACGTTGTGGGAGGGCCGATATCGCGCCACGGTGATCGAGGCGGAGCACTATCTGTTACTCGCTAGCCGCTATGTCGAGCTCAATCCCGTTCGTGCCGGTCTGGTCGACGCCCCGGGTAATTACCTGTGGTCGAGTTACAACCATCACGTCGGTTTGACGGTCGATAGCCTCGTGACGGACCACGCGCTCTATTGGGAATTGGGCAACACGCCGTTCGAGCGTCAGCGCGCTTACGCGGAGGGGTTCTCGATCCCCCTGCCAGCGCATGAGGTCGACGCACTGCGTACAGCGACGCAGAAGGGATGGCTGCTCGGCGGTCCCGAATATCAGGCGAGAATGTCGCTCGCCGCGAATCGCCGGGTGAGTCCACTCACGCGCGGGCGTCCCCGCAAACCGGCACCCAATGCCCCCTGACGCAAGAATCCGACAGGCCGGTTCCGGCCTGTCGTTCCCCCAGTAAGCTCTCCAAGCGGTTGAAATTAAAGATTTTTCTGTCAAATCTTCGTCGCATGAAATCCATCTGACCCCAATAAAATCAAGCCTTCTTTTGGTGCGGTTTTTAATTGGAATCTGACCCCATTAAATTCTTTTGTCATTGTGAATTTCATGGCGTATATTCCAACTTCGGCCGATTGGTGCGATGCGGAAAACCGTGCGCGCTGAGTCGGCGCCCTGTGGCGACGCCCGAGAACGACCTTCGACGCGTGCGAATCCGCAGTTCTGGCCCGCCCGGCCAACCCCACTTAACCCGGTCGACCGCGACGATCATGCGCGCGGCGGCCTCGCCAAGAGACGGTGTAACTCGTGGAAAAGAAACAGCAACCGATTGCGACGGCAGCAGCGCTGCCGGGTGAGGCGTACTTGGCGCCGGACGCACAGGGCATGTACGACCCGGCCAACGAACACGATGCCTGCGGCGTCGGCTTCGTGGCACACATCAAGGGCGTGAAGAGCCACGCCATCGTCGAACAGGGTCTGAAGATTCTCGAGAACCTGGATCACCGGGGCGCTGTGGGCGCCGACCCGCTGATGGGCGACGGCGCAGGCATCCTGCTCCAGATCCCCGACCAGTTCTATCGCGAAGAGATGGCCAAGCAGGGCGTGACGTTGCCGCCGGCTGGCGAATACGGCGTCGGCATGATCTTCCTGCCGAAGGAACACGCGTCGCGTCTGGCCTGCGAACAGGAACTCGAGCGCACCGTGAAGGCAGAAGGTCAGGTCGTGCTGGGCTGGCGCGATGTCGCGATCGATCGCGACATGCCGATGTCGCCCAACGTGAAGGCCACCGAGCCGATCATCCGCCAGATCTTCATCGGTCGCGGTCAGGACATCATGGTGACGGACGCCCTCGAGCGTAAGCTGTACGTCATCCGCAAGACCGCCAGCCACCGCATTCAGGCGCTCAAGCTCAAGCACGGCAAGGAATACTTCGTGCCGTCGATGTCGGCGCGCACGATCGTCTACAAGGGGCTGCTGCTGTGCGATCAGGTGGGCCGCTACTACCGCGACCTGGCCGATCCGCGCACCGTCTCGGCACTCGCCCTCGTTCACCAGCGTTTCTCGACGAACACGTTCCCCGCATGGGAACTGGCGCACCCGTACCGCATGGTCGCGCACAACGGTGAAATCAACACCGTGAAGGGCAACGTCAACTGGATCAACGCCCGCACGGGTGCGATCTCCTCGGCCGTGCTCGGCAACGATCTGCAAAAGCTGTGGCCGCTGATCTACCCGGGCCAGTCGGATACGGCATCGTTCGACAACTGCCTCGAAATGCTCACGATGGCTGGCTACCCGCTCGCCCACGCCGTGATGATGATGATCCCGGAAGCCTGGGAACAGCACACGCTGATGGACGAGAACCGCCGCGCGTTCTACGAGTATCACGCTGCGATGATGGAGCCGTGGGACGGCCCCGCCGCCATCGCGTTCACCGACGGCCGTCAGATCGGCGCGACGCTCGACCGTAACGGTCTGCGTCCGGCGCGCTTCGTGATCACGGACGACGACGTCGTCATCCTGGCCTCGGAGTCGGGCGTCTTGCCGATCCCCGAGTCGAAGATCGTCAAGAAGTGGCGTCTGCAGCCGGGCAAGATGTTCCTGATCGACATGGATCAGGGGCGCATCATCGACGACAAGGAACTCAAGGACAACCTCGCCAACGCGAAGCCGTACAAGAGCTGGATCGACGCCGTGCGCATCAAGCTCGACGAGATCGATTCCAAGGTCGAGGAAGCCGGTGTGCATCACGACACGGCCACGCCGCTGCTTGATCTGCAACAGGCGTTCGGCTACACGCAGGAAGACGTGAAGTTGCTGATGACGCCGATGGCGATCAACGGCGAAGAAGCCACGGGCTCGATGGGCAACGACAGCCCGCTCGCGGTCATGAGCAACAAGAACAAGACGCTCTATCACTACTTCCGTCAGTTGTTCGCGCAGGTGACGAACCCGCCGATCGACCCGATCCGCGAAAACATGGTGATGTCGCTGGTGTCGTTCATCGGCCCGAAGCCGAACCTGCTCGACACGAACAACATCAACCCGCCGATGCGTCTCGAAGTGTCGCAGCCGGTGCTGGACTTCAAGGAAATCTCGAAGATCCGTCACATCGACAAGTACACCGGCGGCAAATTCCGTTCGTACGAGTTGAACATCTGCTACCCGGTCGCATGGGGCAAGGAAGGTATCGAAGCGCGCCTCGCATCGCTGTGCGCGGAAGCCGTCGACGCCGTGAAGTCGGGCTACAACATCCTCATCGTCTCGGACCGTCTGACAAACCGCGAACAAGTCGCCATGCCTGCGTTGCTCGCCACGTCGGCTGTGCACCAGCATCTGGTTGCTCAGGGTCTGCGTACGAGCACGGGTCTCGTGGTCGAAACGGGTTCGGCACGTGAAGTGCACCACTTCGCATTGCTCGCGGGCTACGGCGCGGAAGCCGTTCACCCGTACCTCGCGATGGAAACGCTCGCGCAGATCGCTCGCAAGCAAGGCGGCGACCTGACGCCCGAGAAGGCCATCAAGCACTTCGTGAAGGCCATCGGCAAGGGCCTGCACAAGGTCATGTCGAAGATGGGTATCTCGACGTACATGTCGTACACGGGGGCACAGATTTTCGAAGCGATCGGTCTGTCGCAGGACCTGATTCAGAAGTACTTCCAGGGCACGGCGTCGAACGTCGGTGGTATCGGCATCTTCGAAGTAGCCGAAGAGGCGGTGCGTCTGCATCGCGACGCATTTGGCGACAACCCGGTGCTTGCGAACATGCTCGACGCCGGTGGCGAGTACGCGTTCCGCATCCGCGGTGAAGACCACATGTGGTCGCCGGACGCCATCGCCAAGCTCCAGCATTCGACCCGCTCGAACTCGTACCAGACGTACAAGGAATACGCGAACCTCATCAACGACCAGAGCAAGCGTCACATGACGCTGCGCGGTCTGTTCGAGTTCCGCGTCGATCCGCAACGCGCGATCCCGCTCGATCAGGTGGAATCGGCGAAGGACATCGTCACGCGTTTCGCCACGGGTGCCATGTCGCTCGGTTCGATCTCGACCGAAGCGCACGCCACGCTGGCCGTTGCCATGAACCGTATCGGCGGCAAGTCGAACACGGGTGAAGGCGGCGAAGACCCGCGTCGTTATCGCAACGAACTCAAGGGCATTCCGATCAAGAAGGGCGAATCGCTCGCCTCGATCGTGGGCCGCGACGTCATCGAGACCGATATCGAACTGCAAGACGGCGACTCGCTGCGCTCGAAGATCAAGCAGGTCGCGTCGGGCCGCTTCGGCGTGACGGCGGACTATCTGGTCTCTGCCGATCAGATTCAGATCAAGATGGCGCAGGGCGCGAAGCCGGGCGAAGGCGGTCAGTTGCCGGGTCACAAGGTGACCGAGTACATCGGCAAGCTGCGTTACTCGGTGCCGGGCGTGGGTCTGATCTCGCCGCCGCCGCACCATGACATCTACTCGATCGAAGATCTGGCACAGCTCATTCACGATCTGAAGAACGTGAACGCGTCGTCGTCGATCTCGGTGAAGCTCGTGTCGGAAGTCGGCGTGGGCACGGTGGCTGCCGGTGTCGCGAAGGCCAAGGCCGATCACGTGGTGATCGCCGGTCATGACGGCGGCACGGGTGCATCGCCGCTGTCGTCGGTGAAGTACGCCGGAACGCCTTGGGAACTGGGCCTGGCCGAGACGCAACAGACGCTGGTGCTCAACCGCCTGCGTGGTCGTATCCGCGTGCAGGCCGACGGTCAGATGAAGACGGGCCGCGACGTGGTGATCGGCGCGCTGCTCGGCGCAGACGAATTCGGCTTCGCGACGGCACCGCTCGTCGTCGAGGGCTGCATCATGATGCGCAAGTGCCATCTGAACACCTGCCCGGTCGGCGTCGCGACGCAAGATCCGGTGCTGCGCAAGAAATTCCAGGGCAAGCCGGAACACGTCGTCAATTACTTCTTCTTCGTGGCCGAGGAAGTGCGCGAAATCATGGCGCAACTGGGCATCGCGAAGTTCGACGACCTGATCGGTCGCGCCGATCTGCTCAACACCAAGTCGGGTGTGGAGCACTGGAAGGCGAAGGGACTCGATTTCAGCCGCATCTTCCACCTGCCGGAAATGGAAGCCGACGTGCCGCGTCTGCATGTCGAGACGCAAGACCACGGTCTGGCCGGTGCACTCGATCACGCGCTGATCGAGAAAGCGATGCCGGCGCTGGAGAAGGGCGAGCACGTCTCGTTCATCCAGCCGGTGCGTAACCGTAACCGTACGGTCGGCGCGATGCTCTCGGGCGAAGTGGCCAAGCGTTACGGTCACGAAGGTCTGCCGCAAGACACGATCCACGTGCAACTCAAGGGCACGGCGGGTCAGAGCTTCGGTGCGTTCCTCGCACGCGGCATCACGCTGGACCTCGTGGGCGACGGTAACGACTACGTCGGCAAGGGTCTGTCGGGCGGCCGCATCATCGTGCGTCCGACCAACGACTTCCGCGGCAATGCCGAAGACAACATCATCGTGGGTAACACCGTGATGATCGGCGCCATCGAAGGCGAAGCGTTCTTCAACGGCGTGGCCGGCGAGCGCTTCTGCGTGCGTAACTCGGGCGCGACGGCGGTCGTCGAAGGCACGGGCGACCACGGTTGCGAATACATGACGGGTGGCACGGTGGTCGTGCTGGGCGAGACCGGCCGTAACTTCTCGGCAGGTATGTCGGGCGGTGTGGCCTACGTGTACGACGCTGACGGCACGTTTGCCGCCAAGTGCAACACGGCGATGGTCGCGCTCGATCCGGTGCTGCCGCACGGCGAGCAGGAGCGTACGGTGAGCCAGGGTCTGTGGCATCGCGGCCAGACGGACGAGGCACAGCTGCGCGAGCTCATCGAGCGTCACTTCCAGTACACGGGCTCCACGCGTGCAAAGGCGCTGCTCGAAGACTGGGACGGCGCACGCCGCAAGTTCGTGAAGGTGTTCCCGAGCGAATACAAACGCGCGTTGGGCGAAATGGCCAAGGCGGGCGACAAACAAGCACTGGCGGCCTGAATCTGCTGGCGCGGTCACGCCGCGCGGGGTGAGGGCCCCGCAGGCGTGCCGCGCGCGGGTGAGGCACGGTAACCACAAAACTTTCCGACTGAAGAAACATGGGCA
The DNA here is from genome assembly GCF_902459615.1 of Pandoraea commovens. Lineage (GTDB taxonomy): Bacteria > Pseudomonadota > Gammaproteobacteria > Burkholderiales > Burkholderiaceae > Pandoraea > Pandoraea commovens. The sequence goes on along the minus strand of NZ_CABPSA010000009.1, from coordinate 218,831 downwards.
AGGTCACAGGTTTTCTCGAATTCGAGCGCCAGAGCGAGTCTTACGAAGCACCGCTGGCACGCGTGAAGCACTACAAGGAGTTCGTGCTCGCGCTCTCCGACGATCAGGCAAAGGTGCAGGGCGCACGCTGCATGGACTGCGGCATTCCGTTCTGCAACAACGGTTGCCCGGTCAACAACATCATTCCCGACTTCAACGATCTGGTGTATCGCCAGGACTGGAAGTCGGCCATCTCGGTCTTGCACTCGACCAATAACTTCCCTGAATTCACGGGACGTATCTGCCCCGCGCCGTGTGAAGCGGCCTGCACGCTGAACATCAACAGCGACGCAGTGGGCATCAAGTCGATCGAGCACGCGATCATCGACAAGGCCTGGAGCGAAGGCTGGGTCGAGCCGCAACCGGCGAAGCACAAGACAGGCAAGACGGTCGCCGTCGTCGGCTCCGGTCCCGCGGGCATGGCGGTCGCGCAGCAACTCGCGCGCGTCGGCCACGACGTCACCGTGTTCGAGAAGAACGATCGCGTGGGCGGCCTGCTGCGTTACGGCATCCCCGACTTCAAGCTGGAGAAGTGGCTGATCGATCGCCGCATGCGCCAGATGGAAGCCGAAGGCGTGACGTTCCGCACTGGCGTCTACGTGGGCAAAGAGGCCCCCGAAGCGCACATCAACAACTTCTCGAAAGAGACGATCACGCCGGACCAGTTGCAGGCGCAGTTTGATGCCGTGGTCATCGCAGGCGGTGCGGAACAGCCGCGCGATCTGCCGGTGCCGGGCCGCGAGCTCGAAGGCATCCATTACGCGATGGAATTCCTGCCGCAGCAAAACAAGGTCAACGCGGGCGACAAGCTGGCGAACCAGATGCTGGCGACGGGCAAGAACGTGATCGTGATCGGCGGTGGCGACACCGGCTCGGATTGCGTGGGCACGTCGAACCGTCACGGCGCGAAGGCGGTCACGCAGTTCGAACTGCTGCCGCAACCGCCGGAGCAGGAAAACAAGCCGATGGTGTGGCCGTACTGGCCGACCAAGCTGCGCACGTCGTCGAGCCACGAAGAGGGCTGCGAGCGCGACTGGTCGGTGGCCACGAAGCGCTTCGAAGGCAAGAACGGCAAGGTCGAAAAGCTGATCGCCGTGCGTCTCGAATGGAAGGACGGCAAGATGCAGGAAGTGCCGGGCTCGGAGTTCGAACTGAAGGCCGACCTCGTGCTGCTCGCGATGGGCTTCGTCTCGCCGCTGCAAACGGTGCTCGACGCGTTCGGCGTGGACAAGGATGCGCGCGGCAACGTGCGTGCCTCGACCGAAGGCGAGCGCGCCTACACGACGAACCTGCCGAAGGTGTTCGCGGCCGGCGATGTGCGTCGCGGTCAGTCGCTGGTGGTGTGGGCGATTCGCGAAGGCCGTCAGTGCGCCCGTGCCGTGGACGAGTTCCTGATGGGCCATTCGGAACTGCCGCGCTAAGTCTGACTAAGTTGCGTAGGTTGGATCGGCGCACCTTCGGGTGCGCGCAGGTGTATGCCTGCCAAAACCACAAATACGGGGTGGTTGTGATTTGAGAGGAGGGGGCGCGGAGGTAGGCATCTGCGTCACTGTGAAGAAGCCGTCCGGATGGAAACGTCCGGGCGGTTTTTTCTTGCCTGTTCCTCCTGCGCGGCCTGCGGTCCGTTGCGATCCCGCCAGTCGCCGAAATTCTGTAGGCGGCTAAATATAAGACGTCATACAACAAGACGTCATTTGCGCACATTCACATGTGGGATAACTCTCCCAACATGTGCAAACTTCAATACTTATAAGGCTTGTAGCGCTGCGATGGTGAATCCGTCGAAAGACTAGGGATTATCCGTAAACCGCGTAATCTTTCATTGTCATCGTACATCGTCTCACGTAGGATGCCTCTCCAAGCAAGCGTGATGCTTGCCATAAAAATATCCACGGAAGAGAGACAACCATCATGGCACTGAAGATCAAAGGCCTGCGCTGGTGGATGATCGGACTGCTGACGCTCGGCACCGTCATGAACTACCTCGCACGCAGCTCGCTTGCCGTAGCCGCCCCCACGGTGATGAAGGATCTCCACATCACGACCCAGCAGTACGGCTGGATCACGGGCGCATTCCTTGTGTTGTATCCGATCGGTGCCCCCATCACCGGCTATCTGATGGACCGTATCGGCCTGCGTCTGGGCTTCCTGCTGTGCGGTGTGATGTGGTCGGTGGTGTGCATGCTGCACGGTCTGGCCGACGGCTGGGTCGGGCTGTTTGTGCTGCGCGGTCTGCTGGGTCTTGCCGAAGCGTCGTTCATCCCGGCGGGCATGCGTGCCGCTGCGTTCTGGTTCCCGTCGAAGGAGCGCGCGCTCGCGGCGGGCATCTTCAACATCGGCACGTCCATCGGTGCGATCCTCGCGCCGCCGCTGATCGCGTGGTCGATCCTGCGCTACAACTGGGAGACGGCATTCGTCATCGCCGGTGCGCTCGGTCTCGTGTGGGGCGTGCTGTGGTTCGTGTTCTATCGTCACCCGACCGATCACCCGGCGCTCTCGCAGGCCGAGTCCGATTACATCAACGAAGGCCGTGTGGTCGACGCTGCCGCCGATGCCCGCAAGCCGAACCTCGGCTCGATCCTGCGTCAGCGCAACTTCTGGGGTATCGCGCTGCCGCGCTTCTTTGCCGATCCGGTGTGGGGCACGATCGTGTTCTGGATGCCGTTGTACCTCAATCAGGCACGCGGTTTCGATCTGAAGACGATCGCCGCGACCGCGTGGCTGCCGTTCGTCGCGGCCGATATCGGGTGCCTGATGGGCGGCACGGTATCGGTGTGGCTGAACAAGCACTTCAAGATCACGATCTTCAACGGCAAGCGTGTCGTGTTCACCATCGGCGCGATCATCATGACGGCGATGTGCGGTGTGGGCTTCGTGAAAGATCCGATGATGGCGATCTTCCTGTTGTGCCTCGGCGGCTTCGCGCACCAGACGCTCTCCGTCACCGTGATCTCGATGTCGGCCGACCTGTTCCAGCGCAACGAAGTGGCGACGGTCACCGGTCTGGCGGGGCTGTCCGCCGGGATCGGCAACCTGCTCTTCACGCTGGTGATCGGCACGTTCGTGACGGCGGTCGGCTACGCGCCGTTCTTCGTGGCGCTGGGGCTGGGCGATCTGATCGGCGCGGTGATTCTGTGGACGGTGGTCAAGCCGCACATCACGGGCACGGCCACGCCGTCGCCGGTACAGACACGCAAGGGCGCTGGCATCGAGGTCAACCGGACTGCCAATGCGTAGCCAGCGAGACGTTTGAAGATTTAGCGTACGCCGCGCTGCACACTCCCCCTTGGGTGTGCGGCGCGGCGTCGGTTTTGTTGTACCGATGAATCAGGAACAATCAGGAACAATAAGGATCACTATGAGCCAGCCTTCCGGCAAACCCTTCCGTCGTCTTCTGCTGACTGGAGCAGCGGGCAACCTTGGCAAACAACTGCGCGGCAAGCTCGCGGAGTGGGCGGACATCGTGCGCGTAAGCGACATCGTGCCGATCACCGACACTGCGGCGCACGAAGAGTCGATGCAGGTCGACCTCGCCGACCGTGCGGCCGTGCATGCGCTGCTCGAAGGCGTCGATGCGCTGGTGCACCTCGGCGGCGTGTCCGTCGAAGCGCCGTTCGACGACATCCTGCAAGCGAACATCCTCGGTCTGTACAACGTCTACAGCGCCGCGCAGAAGCAAGGCGTGAAGCGCATCGTCTACGCCAGCTCGAACCACGCCGTCGGCTTCCATCCCGTGACGGAAGTGCTCGACGTCGACGCCCCGCATCGCCCGGACGGCATGTACGGCATTTCGAAGTGCTTCGGCGAAGACCTTTCGCGCTACTACTTCGACCGCTTCGGCCTCGAGACCGTGTGTCTTCGCATCGGCTCGTCGTTCGAGCAGCCGAAGAATCCGCGCATGATGGTGACGTATCTGAGCTACCGCGACTTTGTCGAACTCGTGCGTTGCTCGCTATTCACGAATCGCGTCGGCCACGCGATCGTTTACGGCGTGTCGGATAACCCGACGCTGTGGGTCGACAACACCAAGGCGGCATTCCTCGGCTTCCGTCCGCAAGACAGTTCGGCCGAGTTCGCCGGTCTGTTCCCGGCCAAAGCGCCCGATCCGCAAATGGACGACTGGACGCAACGCTTCCAGGGCGGCCCGTTCGTGTTGATGGGGCCGATGGAGCCGAAGGCGTGAGTGTGGCCGGAGTCTCCATCGAACGGCTGGAGCCGTCGCGCGAGACACCTCACGCGGTCGGCGAAAGCCCGCTCTGGCGTGCCGACGAACAGGCGCTCTACTGGGTCGACATCCCGGCAAAGCAACTGCATCGCGTGACACCCGCCGACGGCGAACACCGTCAGTGGACGTTCCCCGAGCAGGTCGCGTGCTTCTCGTTCGACACGGCGGGCACGTTGCTCGCCGCGTGTGAGACGGGGGTGTTCGCGGTACGGCTGGGTGCGCCAGGCGACGTGGCCGCGTCAGCGTGGACGCGTCTGGCTGCCCCCGAATTTCCGGCCTCGGGCATGCGTTTCAACGATGGACGTTGCGACCGTCAGGGCCGCTTCTGGGCGGGCACGATGGTGGCGGATATGTCGCTCGCGAGCGACGCCGGATCGCTCTATCGCTTCGATGCAAAGGACGGACTGTCCGCGCCGCTCGTTGATGGACTCGTCACACAGAACGGTCTAGGCTTCTCGCCAGACAGCCGCACGATGTATCTGAGCGATTCGCATCCGACGGTGCGTCGCGTGTGGGCGTTCGATTTCGATGCCGACAGCGGCGCGATTCGCAACCGGCGTCTGTTCGTCGACATGAACCAGTACCCGGGGCGCCCCGATGGCGCAGCCGTCGACGCCGACGGGTGTTACTGGACGTGCGCCAACGACGGCAGCCGGTTGCTGCGCTTCACACCGGTGGGTGTGCTGGACCGTGAGATCGTGTTGCCAGTGTCGAAGCCGTCGATGTGTGCGTTCGGCGGACGCGATTTCGACACGTTGTTCGTCACGTCGATTCGTCCCGGCACGAACGCGAACGAACACGACGGTCACGTCTTCGCCGTGCGATGCGGCGTGCAAGGATTACCGGAAGTGCCGTATTCGGGCGAGGTGGACGCGCGGCCGGTAGCAAGGGTGTAGGCGGGGGTACGAAGGTGGCGACGCCGCGCGGTAGTGCATAAGCGGCGCGCACTGAAGCGGTTCCGGGTTGGCTGGCTTACACAATGGCCATCCGGTGAGGCGGCGGGACGTCGGAGCGATCGTGGTGTTCGATCCGGCGTCCCGTTTTGCCATGCAGGCGGCTAGTACACGGTTAATGCACGAAATCGGTCGAGACGAGCGACTTGCCGCGCGTCTCGGGCAGCAGCAACGCGCACACGACGACGAGCAGATAGCCGCCGCCCGCGACCATCCCGATGGCCTTCACGAGCGAACCGGTCTGCGCGAGCGTGCCCACTGCGATGGGGAAGAACGATCCGATGCCGCGCCCGAGGTTGTAGCAGAAGCCCTGACCCGAGCCGCGAATGTGGTTCGGATACAGCTCCGTGAGATACGCACCGATGCCCGCGAAAATGCCCTGCACGACGATGCCCAGCGGGAAGCCGAGCATCAGCATGGCACTGTCGGTGATCGGCAGCATCGTGTAGACCATCCCGAGCACGAACGATGCGATGGCGAAGAAGATGAATGCGCCACGGCGTCCGAGCTTGTCCGAGAGAATCGCGCCGACGATATAGCCCACGAACGAGCCGACGATCAGCACGATCAGGTAAGCGCTCGTGTTGAACACCGACAAGCCGCGTACCGTCTTCAGATACGTCGGCAGCCACGTCGTGATCGCGTAATAACCGCCGAGCATGCCGGTGCACAGCAGACTGCCGAGGATCGTCGTCTTCAGATGTGCGGGGGCGAAGATCTGCGTGAAGTTGCTCTGTAACTGACCTTCGGCGATCTTGCGTCGCGTTTGCGTGAAGATCTCCGGGTCCGACACGTTGCGACGCACATACGTGATCCACACCGCAGGCAGAATCCCGATCCAGAAGCACGCACGCCATGCGTAGCCTTCATCGAGCACTGCGAAGAAGAACCAGTACAGCAGCGCGGCGGCGGCCCAGCCGACCGACCAGCTGCTCTGCACAGTGCCGACCGCTTTCGCGCGATGCTGCGGCGAGCGAATCATCTCGCCCATCATCATCGTGACGACGGTCCACTCGCCGCCGAAGCCGATGCCCTGCAACGTGCGCGTCACGAGCAACTGCCAGAACGAATTCGTGAAGCCCGAGAGAAATGTGAACAGGCAGAAGGTGGCAATCGTCCATTGCAGCACGCGCACGCGGCCATAGCGATCCGCAAGAATGCCCGCGAGCCATCCGCCGACGGCCGACGAGATGAGCGAGCTGGTCGCGATCATGCCCGCCTCGCCCTTGGTCATGCCCCACGCGGCAATGAGTGTGGGGATCAGGAACGAATAGATCATGAAGTCGAACGCGTCGACGGCATAGCCGCCAAAGCCCGCATACAGGGCCTTGCGCTCCTTCGTGTTGAGTTCTTGGAACCAGGAAAAAAACGCCATGAAGACTCCTCGGTGGATCGTGTGCTTGTCGTTATGTGTGCGACGTGTGGTTGTTGTGTATCGATGTCGGGCATCGATGGTCGGGTCCACGTCTGACCCGGTGATCGGTGGATTCGCGGCGCCGTATCAGAGTGTCAGGCCGCCATCGACATGAATCACCTGGCCGGTGATTTGCCGTGCGTGCGGGCCGAGCAGGAAGACGGCAAGGGCGGCGATGTCGTCGGGCTCGCAGAGGCGTCCGGTTGGTGTGGCGTCGGCCGCGCGCTGCCATGCGGCCGGATCGATGGCCGAGTGGCCGCTGTCCTTGCGCGTGTAGCCGGGCGCGACGCAATTGATCGTCACCCCTGCGCGGGCGTACTCGGCGGCGGCGCTTTTCGCCAACGCTTCGATGGCCGCCTTGGCGGCGGCCGTCGCCGGGAATCCCGGTTGGTTCGGCGCGAAGCGATGCGCTACGAACGAGCTGACGGCGACCACACTGCCTTGCGACGAACGTTGGAGATCGGGCAGCGCGTGACGCAGCAACGCGGCGAATGCGCCGGGCATGGCGGCGAGCGTGCATGCGAAGGCCTCGTCGTCTATATCGGTCAGTGACTGACGCGTGGCGAAGCCCGCGTTGCTCACGATCTGATCGACCGGGCCGAAGGCGTCATGCGCGGCGTCGACGAGTCGCGCGGCGGACTGCGCGTGCGTCAGATCGCCGAACCATGTGGCGCACTGCGCACCGGCGTCTTCGCATGCGCGACGTACCTCAGTGAGCCGCGCCTGACTGACATCGGACGCGCCGCGTGTGTGCAGCAGCAAGCGTGTGTCAGGAGAGGCGAGACGGCGGGCGATGGCCGCGCCGATGCCGGACGCGGCGCCGGTGACGACAACGGTGCGTCCGTCGCGCTGAGAGGAATTCGGCGACTGGCCGGACGAGGAATCTGAAGGAATCACGATGAGCCCGGAGATAGCCTGAAGGGGTGCTCGTGATTATGCCAAACCGTCTCGGTGCCGGGACAGCCGCGTCAATATTATTTACGAAGTGAACAAAGTGGAGGAATCGCCCGGTGGGAATGGTACGGGGCGACGTGAGATCTGCCGCCCCTACGTCGTCACTATGCCGTCACCATGCCGCGCCGACTACCCGAGGCGGATCGATCTCGGTCGCCGCGTGCAACGTCATCGTGTGCTGATGGAAGCGGGCCAGCGTGTCGCGGTGGGCCACGCTGACGATGGCCGTGTCGGGCAGTTGCGCGTGCAGTGCGTCGTACACGGCTTCTTCGGTTTCGACATCGAGCGCGCTCGTCGCTTCGTCCAGAAACAGGAAGTCGGGCTTTTGCAGCAGTGCGCGCGCGGCCGCCAGTCGCTGTTGCTCGCCGCCGGAAAGACGTCGCGCCCAATGCGCCGAGGTCAGCAGGTCGTCGCCGTATTGTCCGAGGTTCACGGCGTTCAGGGCGTCGCGGCACTCGGCATCGGTGAACGTGTCGGGCGACGACGGGAACGCGAGTGCGGCCTTGAGCGTGTCGATGGGCAGATAGCTTTGCTGCGAGAGGAACAGCACGCGGGCGTTGGCGGGGACTTCGATGCGTCCGCTGCCGAACGGCCAGAGACCGGCAAGGGCGCGCAGCATGGTGCTCTTGCCGCAACCGGAGCGGCCGCGCACCAGCCAGCGCGAGCCGGGCGCGAAGGCGAACGACCCGGCGGCCGTAAGCGGCGCGCCGTTCGGTAGCGACAGCTGCAGGTCGGCGGCGGTGTAGGCAGGGGCGTCACTGGCCGTCACCACGGCGATGCCGCCCTGAGGGTGCGGTGTGGCGTCGATGACGCGTGTGAATTCGCGCAGACGGTTGATCGTTGCCTTCCAGTCGGCCAGCGTCGAAAAGCTATTCACGAACCAGGAGAAACCGTCGCTCACTTGCCCGAAGGCATCGATGATTCGCATCAGCACGCCCAGCGTGAACGCGCCTGCGAAGTAGCGGGGTGCTGCTGCCATGATCGGAAAGACGATGGCGATCTGCGCGTAGATCGAGTTCGCGAAGATCAGGCGTTTCGTCACGACCATGATCTGCCACCAGTTGTCGCGCACCGCGCCGAACGCCGACTTCAGACGCGATAACTCCGCGCCCTCGCCACGATAGAGCGCGACCTGCTCGGCCGATTCACGCAGCCGCACCAGCAGAAAACGAAAGTCGGCTTCGACCTGTTGCTGCCGGTAGCTGAGTCCGACGAGCGGGCGGCCGACTTTGAAGATCAGGAATGAACCGACGATGGCGTACAGCGCGGCGACCCACACCATGTAGCCTGGAATCGTCACGTTCATCCCCGCCAGCACGAAGGACACCGCGCCCGAGATCGTCCACAGAATCGTGATGAAGGAGAACAGCGAGACGAGCGTCGTCAACAAGTCGAGCGACAGCGCGAGCGACGAACTGACGAGCGTGCGGATGTCTTCCGAAATACGCTGGTCGGGGTTGTCGGCGAGGTGATCGCGTTCGATGCGGTAGTAAGCGCGATGCGCGAACCACTTCGTGAGGTTCGCGTCCGTCACCCACTGACGCCAGCGGATCTCCAGCATCTGACGGAAGTAAGTGCGGAAGGTCGCAATGATGATGAAGCTGAACGCCAGCACCGCGAACTCTGCGAGCGACGACTTGAAGACCGGCCAGTTGCGCTTGTCGAGCGCGTCGTAAAAGCTGGCGTTCCACGCGTTGAGCCGCACGTTGATGAACACGACGGCGAGGTTCAGGGCGATCACGAGCGCGAGCAGGCGTCGACCCTCCCAGCGCTTCTCCGAGACCCAGTAGGGACGGATCAGTTGCCAGGCGGTGGGATGTTTGGGTGGTTTAGGCGGTGGTGCGGCGGTGTCGCCCGAGGGTTGCGGGGCGTGTGGCGTGTGGGTCGGCGTGTTGGCCATGATCGTCGGGCGGCGCGGCCGCAGTGGGGCAACGTTGTTATCTATACGTTTCGCACATATGGCCCATTTGACCGCAGTTCCCGATGGTGCGTTGCACGATTTACGGCCTGAGCCGCGCGTGACGGGGATTTTCAGTTTACGGACCGTTACAAGCGGCCGGAATCAGGGGCGGGAGATCTCAAAAAACGAGACGCGACGAGCGTGCAATCGCCCGGGAAGCCTGCTTGCACGGGCGTTGGCATCTATGTTGTAATGGCTCCGGGCGAAACAGGGGTGCTCCGTAATTGGCGTAGTCACGTCAAAGAAGTCACGGGGCTGAGAGAGACCCTTTGCACCCGACCCGGGTAATACCGGCGTGGGAAGTTTCCGACTCCTCCATTGGGGTAAGGTGGCCATCACCGTTTCGTCCTTTTGCTTTCATGAGGAAAGGGCCCCATGCGTTGCCTTCCACAACATTCTTCGTATTCCCCTGAGTGCCTGCGCGCCGTGATGGCTTGCGCGGCAATGCGCGTATGAGCGCGACGGCTGCCATTTCCCCTTCGCGTTCGGCCGTGTCGCGTCCCGACATTGCCGTGCTGGGCGGCGGGCTGTCCGGCCGTCTGCTCGCGTGGCAACTGATTGGCGCCGGCGCGCGCGTGGCGCTTTACGAGCGGGGCGATGCCGATGGCTCGTCCGCCGCTGGCTGGGTCGCCGCCGCCATGCTCGCGCCGCTGGCCGAGGCCGCCGTGGCCGAGCCGAGCATCGTCGAGATGGGCGCGGTCGGACTTGAGCGCTGGCCTGCGCTGATCGACGGCCTTCCCGAACACGTCTTCTTCCAACGCAACGGCACGCTGGTCGTGTGGCATCAGCCCGACCGCGCCGAGGCCGTGATGTTCGACCGTCGCATGCGTGCGAATGCACCGCCCGAACTGCTGCGTGGCGGCGTCGAACGGATTTCGGGTGCACAACTGAAGGATGTGGAACCGGCGCTCGCCGGACGTTTCCAGGAAGGCTGGCTGCTGCCGAACGAAGGGCAACTGGATAACCGTCAGTTATTGCGTGCGCTGGCCGCAGGACTTGCGAAGGCGGGCGCGGACCTGCACTGGAACACCGAAATTGCCGAGGGCGAATATCCGGATGCCGGTCTGGTCATCGACTGTCGCGGACTGGGCGCACGCGAAGCGCTCACCCAGCTGCGCGGTGTGCGTGGCGAGGTGGTGCGCATTCACGCACCGGGAATCGGTCTGCGTCGCCCGGTGCGCCTGTTGCACCCGCGCTATCCGATCTACATCGCGCCCAAGGAAAACGATCTGTACGTGATCGGGGCGACCGAACTCGAATCGGAAGATATGTCGCCGATGACCGTGCGCTCGGCGCTCGAACTGCTCTCGGCGGCGCACTCGCTGAACCCGGCGTTCGGCGAGGCGCGCATCGTTGAGCTGAACGTCAATTGCCGCCCGGCGCTGCCCGACCATCTGCCGCGCGTGCAGTGGGACGGCGCACGGTTGCTGCGCGTGAACGGTCTGTACCGTCACGGCTATCTGCTCGCACCGGCGGTCACCGGCGAAGCGTGCGCGCTGGCGCAGGCATTGATGCAATCGAGGAGCGCGCCGTCGGGATCGGCGGACGCGTTCGACTGGGAGACGTGGCGAGCCAGCCGGCCGTGGCCGGAACTGTTTCGTCAGGCATGAGAGGAAGCGGTACGCAATGGACATCCATATCAATCAACAGATGCTGAGCGTGGCCGACACGGCGACGCTGGCCGAGGCGCTCGCCGCCTACGGCGCCAAGCCGCCTTTCGCGGCGGCAATCAACGGGCAATTCGTGCCCAAGACGCAATACGCCGCGCGCGCACTCGCGCAGGGCGACAAGATCGATGTCGTGCAACCGGTGGCCGGAGGCTGAAATGAACGCATTCACCGAATCGAACAACGTGGCCGCAAGCAGCACGCGTGATGCGCTCACGCTCTACGACACCCGCTTCGGCAGCCGCTTCCTGCTCGGCACGGCGCGTTATCCGTCGCTGCAAGCACTGAACGATTCCATCGACGCGGCGCGTCCGGGCATGGTGACGGTGGCATTGCGCCGTCAGCTCTCGGGCACCGGGGCGCAAGCATCGGAAGGTCATTTCTGGGACACGCTGCGCCGCCTTGCGGTGCCGGTGCTGCCCAATACGGCGGGTTGCCATTCAGTGCAGGAAGCGGTGACGACGGCGCAAATGGCGCGCGAAGTCTTCGAGACCGACTGGATCAAGCTCGAACTCATCGGCGACGACTACACGCTTCAGCCCGACCCGTTCGGTCTGGTGACGGCCGCCGAGCAACTGATTCGCGAGGGTTTCAAGGTCCTGCCGTACTGCACGGAAGATCTGGTGCTGTGCCGTCGACTGCTCGACGTTGGCTGTCAGGCGCTGATGCCGTGGGGTGCCCCGATCGGTACCGGCAAGGGCGTGATCAATCCGTATGGTCTGCGTCTGTTGCGCGACCGTCTGCCGGATACGCCGCTGATCGTCGACGCGGGCCTCGGTTTGCCGTCGCACGCCTGTCAGGTGATGGAGTGGGGCTACGACGGCGTGCTGCTCAATACCGCTGTCGCGCTTGCCGCGCAGCCGGTGGAGATGGCGGGTGCGTTCGCGGGAGCGATCAAGGCGGGACGCGCCGCATGGCTCGCGGGCCCGATGGCCGAGCGCGAGAGCGCCGAAGCCAGCACCCCGGTCGTGGGCGTGCCGTTCTGGCATCAGTCCGGTAGCTGACCCTTCCCGATTTCATGACCCACGGCCGCGCGACGCGGGGCCGGATCAACAAGGATTTTTCATGACGACGCACGCTCGCGCCGCCGGGGCTGTGCCTATGCTGCACGTGCAATGCCTGCCCGCCGACGCACCGCTCGCGGTGGCCTGGCAGCAGGCCGCCGACGCGATTCGCGCGCGCCTCGCACCGTGGCCGGACGAGTCGACATCGCCGCAATGGCGCCTGCACGCCGAGACACCGGTTAGTGCTGGGCAGGGCGATGTCGTCTGGTTGCCGCTCGTGCCTGAGCATGGACTGGGCACGGCGGCGTCCGTCCGCCTGGACGCATGGCGCGCGAATGGCGCGGTCGTGCTTTGCTCGCATGCCCTCGCGCAGGGGCACGTGGAAGACACGCTGTACACGCCGGATGGCGTCTATCGTGTGGTGGGCGTCGACGATCCTGCATTCTTTCCTGCATTTGCCGCGTTTTTGGACTGCGGTTTCGCACCGCACGACGCGTTGGTGCTCGGCCGCGCATGGCGCACGAACGGCAGTCACGCGCGTGCGGAAGACGTCGACACGCTGGGCGCATGGCCGACCGTGCTTGAGACGTTTCCCGCTGTGCTCGGTCAAGTGCCGTCGCCGGGGCGCTTTCCGGCGTGCCCGACGCGACTGGGTCTCTACCCGGTGCTGCCCGACGCCGATTGGTGCGAGCGGATGGCCGATCTTCAGGTCGGGACGGTCCAGTTGCGCATCAAGGACCCGGCGCATCCGGGGCTGCGCAGCGAGATCGAGCGCACGGTGGCGGCGGGTCGCCGAGTGACGCACGACAGCGCGTGGTTCATCAACGATCACTGGCGTGAGGCGGCGCAGGCCGCCGCCTACGGCGTGCATCTCGGTCAGGAAGACATGGCGGCGCTCTCGGCCGACGAAGTCGCGACGCTGCACGCGAGCGGCATGCGGCTGGGCATCAGCACGCACGGCTATTACGAGATTCTCGCGGCGCATCACTTCCGTCCAAGCTATCTGGCCGTCGGCGCAGTGTTTCCGACGACGACCAAGGTCATCGCCACCGCTCCGCAAGGGCTGGCGAAGCTGGCGCGTTACGTGAGGCTCATCGCGCCGCATTACCCGCTGGTGGCGATTGGCGGCATCGACGCGGCCAACCTGCCGCAGGTGCTCGAGACTGGCGTAGGATGCACGGCCGTCGTGCGCGCCGTGACGGAAGCGGAGGACGTGGCCGCAGCCGTCCGTTCGATGCAGAAGGAATTCGCGCGACGGCCGTGAGTTTGCTGTGCGCCGTTGGCGGTGGTTACAGTTCGCGCGTCATGAAGACTGCGCCATCGCCATAGCCCGCCAGTTTGGCGGCGATCTGCGGCGAGACGTCCACTGTGACCTGATACCCGAAGCGGGCCCAGAACCCCTGCGATTGCTGCACGGCCACCAATGCCGAGGCGCGCAGGCCGAGCGATTGCGCTGCCGACAACGCGGCGGCATAAAGCTGACCGGCCACGCCGGCGCCACGCGTGCGTGGTGCAAGCGCCATGTCGTGCACGTACCAGCAATCGGGGGCGTCCGGCAGCGCGTCGAGGACGGTGTCCAGCGGCGGCGGTGCGGTGAGATGCCAGGGGTGCGTGAACAGATAGCCCGCGATGCCTGCGTCCGTCGGCCCGGCCGGCTCAGCATCTGACGCATCCACCGCCACCCAGCAGGTCTGCGGCGATAACGCCAGACGCGAGGCGAGGGTGGCTTCCGATTCCAGCATCAGGTGGCCATATGCGAGGGCCTGCACCGTCAGCACGTGGGGAAGGTCGCCAGGTTGCATCGGACGAATCCGAAAGTCCGATGTCGCCGTAGACTGCGGCGCGACGGGGCGGAAAGTAGGAGGGGTAGCGGAGGACATCCCGAGGAACGATGACGAGGGCGAAACGTCGTATTGTAGCAACGGCGCAACACCGGCGCGGGGCCAGAAGACGATAAGTCCTTGGTGGCGTTGGGTTTTTGCGGCGTTGCGGCTATTGGAACGTTATCGCAGCAATACGTCCGGGGCCTGTAGAATCCCGCGGGGCAGCGCCATTCCTTGCTTTCGCCGACCCGGCGTGGACGGCATCGATTGGTAAACCCCCCTATAATTGGCGTTTTGCGCCGCACTATAAGACCCGAAACGTGCCTACCCCGAATCCGGAAAATCTGCTCGAACTGCGCGACGTCAGCTTTGGTTATGGCGAACGTCTGGTGCTTTCGGGGCTGAATATGCGGTTTCCCCGCGGTAAGGTCATTGCGGTCATGGGGGGCTCCGGCTGCGGTAAAACGACCGTGCTGCGTCTGATCGGCGGTCTCGTGCACGCCAGTAAAGGTCAGGTCGATTTCGACGGGACCGATGTTTCCACGCTCGACCGCGACGGCTGGTACCGCTTGCGTCGCCGCATGGGCATGCTGTTCCAGTTCGGCGCGCTGTTTACCGACATGACCGTGTTCGAAAACGTGGCGTTTCCGCTGCGCGAACACACCCGTCTCGACGAAGACCTGATCCGTGACCTCGTGCTGATGAAGCTCAATGCTGTGGGCTTGCGTGGCGCACGCGACATGAAGCCTGCCGAGATCTCCGGCGGGATGGCACGCCGTGTGGCACTCGCCCGCACGATTGCGCTCGATCCGGACCTCGTCATGTACGACGAGCCGTTCACGGGTCTGGACCCGATCTCGATGGGGATTACGGCGAATCTGATCCGTAAGCTCAACGATGCGCTGGGCGCGACGTCGATCATCGTCTCGCACGATGTCGCCGAGACGTTCGCCATCGCCGACTACATCTACTTCATCAGCGAAGGCCGTATCGCCGCGGAGGGCGCGCCGGACGCGCTGCGCGCCTCGAACGACCCGACGGTGCGCCAGTTCATCGACGCCCAGCCGGACGGCCCCGTGAAATTCCAGTATCCCGCGCCGCCGCTCGCGGAAGACTTCGGTATCGGAGCGCGTGCATGATTACCACCATTGGCAGTTTTGTTCGCGGCCACGTCGAGCGCCTGGGTTACGGTGCGCGCATGTTCCTGCGCATGCTCGGATCGAGCGCCGCGCTGCTGCGCCGTCCGCGTCTGGTGACGGACCAGATTCACTTCGTCGGCAACTATTCGTTCGTTATCATCGCCGTCTCGGGCCTGTTCGTCGGTTTCGTGCTCGGCTTGCAAGGCTATTACACGCTCAACAAGTACGGCTCGGAGCAAGCGCTCGGTCTGCTCGTGGCGCTGTCGCTGGTGCGTGAGCTAGGACCGGTCGTCACGGCACTGCTGTTCGCCGGGCGTGCGGGCACGTCGCTCACCGCCGAGATCGGTCTGATGAAGGCGGGCGAGCAACTGACCGCCATGGAGATGATGGCGATCGATCCGATCGCGCGCGTGGTCGCACCGCGATTCTGGGCGGGCGTGATCGCCATGCCGATCCTCGCGGCGATCTTCTCTGCGGTCGGTATTTTCGGCGGTTACCTCGTCGGCGTCGAGATGATCGGCGTGGATTCCGGTGCGTTCTGGTCGCAGATGCAAGGCGGCGTGGACGTATGGGCGGACGTCGCGAACGGCGTCATCAAGAGCATCGTGTTCGGCATTGCCGTCACCTTCATCGCGCTGTATCAGGGCTTCGAAGCACAGCCGACGCCGGAAGGCGTGTCGCGTGCAACGACGCGTACGGTCGTGCAGGCATCGCTGGCCGTGCTCGGCCTCGACTTCCTGCTTACGGCACTCATGTTCAGCTAAGAGGCCGGCTCGCCTGCCAAGACATAGACAGACAGTTTGCGCACACTGACACAATGAAAAAACACCCTCTCGACTTCTGGGTCGGCCTGTTCGTGGTACTCGGCTTTGCCGCCCTCCTGTTCCTCGCGCTCAAAGCGGGCAACATGAGCTCGCTGTCGTTCTCGAATACTTATCCGGTCACGGTGCGGTTCGACAACATCGGCGGTCTCAAGCCGCGTGCGGCGGTCAAGAGCGCTGGCGTGGTGGTGGGGCGCGTGGCGTCGATCAAGTTCGACGACAAGCGTTATCTGGCCGACGTCACGCTCAATCTGGATTCGCAGTACCAGTTCCCGAAGGACTCGTCGGCGAAGATTCTGACGTCGGGCCTGCTCGGCGAGCAATACATCGGACTTGAGCCGGGGGGTGATGATCAGATGCTCAAGGGCGGTGATACGATCACGCTCACGCAGTCTGCCATCGTGCTGGAAAACCTGATTGGCCAGTTCCTGTACAACAAGGCAGCAGATGCCGGCGGCGCCCAGGCGGGCGGCGCATCGGCAGCACCGGCGGCAGCGCCGGCGGCTGGGG
The DNA here is from genome assembly GCF_902459615.1 of Pandoraea commovens. Classification (GTDB taxonomy): domain Bacteria; phylum Pseudomonadota; class Gammaproteobacteria; order Burkholderiales; family Burkholderiaceae; genus Pandoraea; species Pandoraea commovens. The sequence goes on along the minus strand of NZ_CABPSA010000009.1, from coordinate 202,322 downwards.
CAGCACCGGTAACCCAAGGAAAATAAGAGAAAATGACCAGCTTCCGTACTTCGGCAGTGTTGGCCGCTGGCGCGTTGGCGCTGGCAGGCTGTGCCACTGTCACGAACCCCAACCCCGCTGACCCCATCGAAGGTTTCAACCGTTCGATGTACAAGTTCAACGACACGCTCGACAAGGCCGTGCTCGTGCCCGTGGCAAAGGGCTACCGTTTCACCGTGCCGGAACCGGCGCGTGACATGGTCACGAACTTCTTCTCGAACGTTGGCGACGTGTACAACGTCGCCAACAACCTGCTTCAGTTGGACATCACGGCCGCCGCGCAGGATCTGATGCGCCTGACGATCAACACCTTCTTCGGTGTCGGTGGTCTGTTCGACTTCGCCACGCCGGCGGGCCTGCCCAAGCATAGCCAGGATTTCGGCGTGACGCTGGGCAAGTGGGGTATTCCTGCAGGCCCATACCTCGTGCTGCCGCTGCTCGGCCCGAGCACGGTGCGCGACGGCGTCGGCATGGCCGGTAACATGTTCATCGACCCGACGTCGTATATCAAGCCGGACTGGATCAGCTACTCGCTGTATGGTGTGCGTCTCGTGAATACGCGCGCCAACCTGCTCGACGCGTCGAACCTGCTCGAAGCCGCCGCGCTCGATCCGTACTCGTTCACGCGCGACGCATATCTTGCACGTCGCAAGTATCTGGTGAACGGCGGGGCGACGAGCGATACGTCGCTGCCGAATTACGAAGATGAAGACGGTGCAGGTGCTGCAGCGGCCGGTGGCGCTGGCGCACAGCCGATGCCCGCCGCCCAACCGGCCTCTGGCGCAAGTGCTCCGGCACCCGCCTCAGGTGCGCATGCCGAACCGGACGCGCCGCAAGGCTCGCCCGTGCCGGGCAAGATGGTGCCGGGCGGTTTGCCCTTCCGTCGCTAATCGTCATCGATCGTCGACGACTGTCGTCGACTGTTGTTGAAACGGAGCCCGGCGCGCTATTCAGGCGATAGTCGCGTCGTCTCCGGGCAACAGTTTGTTACACGACACTCCCGGCAATCCGAGAACTCCAGACGCCGCGCGGGTATCCAAACCCGCAACACTCGTCACTCGAAAGAGGAAGTCCACAATGAAGAAGTTCTGGCTCATTCCCGTCATGGCTTTCATGACGTACACCGCCGCTGGCTCGGCCATGGCGCAAGCGCAGTCCCCGGATGCGCTCGTTAAGCAGACCGTGAACGAAGTGATGGCTGCGGCCAAGAGCGATCCCAACATCCAGAAGGGCGATATGACCAGCATCACGCGTCTGGTCGAGCAGAAGATCATGCCGCACGCCGATTTCACCAAGACGACGCAACTGGCGAGCGGCGCTGCATGGCGTCAGGCCACGCCCGAGCAGAAAAAGCAGTTGACGGAACAGTTCAAGACGCTGCTGCTGCGTACGTATGCCGGTGCCATTGCCCAGATTCGCGACCAGCAGGTCGAATACAAGCCGTTCCGCGGTCAGCCGAGCGATACCGATGCCGTGGTGTACACGAGCGTTGTCAACAACGGTCAACCGATCGAGCTCGATTACCGTCTTTACAAGACGGCGAGCGGCGAATGGAAGCTGTATGACCTGAACGTGCTGGGCGCGTGGCTGGTTCAGACGTACCGCAATCAGTTTGCCGAGAAGGTGAATCAATCTGGCGTCGATGGCCTGATCCAGTTCCTGACGCAACGTAACCAGCAACTCGCAGGCGGCAAGTAAGCCCATGCTCGCGTTGCAAACCGACCTGACTCACGACACTGCCGGCGACGTCCTCGCGCGGGCCATCGATCGCATTGACGCGGGCGAGACCCAGATCGACTGCGCCGGGCTCACGCATTTCGACTCGTCGGCGCTCGCGGTGCTGCTGGCTTTGCGCCGTCACGCGAGTCGGCGCGGTGCGACGTTGGCGTTCACTAACTTGCCGACAGGGCTGGCCAGTCTTGCGCTGGTGTACGGCGTCGACCATCTGCTCTCGAGCTGATTCGTCCGGCCGGACTGCCGCCCTTTCGAAGAAGCGCCGTCACGTGACGGCGCTTTTTTTATGGCTGGGCGCAGGGCGGCGCAGGCCATAAGCCTTCGGTGCCGCGCCGCTGGTGCGTTACCGAGGTTACAGACCGGTTAAGGCGGGCGCGAGCACGGCCGCCACCAGCTTCCTTTATAATCAGGGGTTTTCTGCCGACTTTTGGGCAGTGACCCCCGTCCGGGCCCCGGCACCGCCATTCTGGTGGGTGCAATCCCCCGACCCGGAAAACAATAATGGCGTACCCGCGAAGACGGGTGCGTGTAGTCATGGCCGCCATCGAAATCCGTAACGTCAAAAAACGCTATGAAGCGTTGCAGGCGCTCAAGGGCGTCAGCTTCTCGATCGAGGAAGGCGAATTCTTCGGTCTGCTCGGCCCCAACGGCGCGGGCAAGACCACGCTGATCAGCATTCTTGCGGGCCTCGCGCGCGCGGATTCGGGCAACATCAGTGTGCTCGGTCACGATGTGGTGCGCGATTACCGCGACGCCCGCCGCAAGCTCGGCGTGGTGCCGCAGGAACTCGTCTTCGATCCGTTCTTCTCCGTGCGCGAGACGCTGCGTATTCAGTCCGGCTACTTCGGACTCAAGCGCAACGACGACTGGATCGACGAAGTGATGGCTAACCTCGATCTGACTGACAAGGCGGACGCGAACATGCGTCAGCTCTCGGGCGGCATGAAGCGACGCGTGCTGGTGGCGCAGGCGCTGGTGCATCGCCCGCCGGTGATCGTACTCGACGAGCCGACCGCCGGGGTCGACGTCGAACTGCGTCAGACGCTCTGGAAGTTCATCTCGCGTCTGAACCGCGAAGGTCACACGATCGTGCTGACCACTCACTATCTTGAAGAAGCGGAAGCGCTGTGCGACCGCATCGCCATGCTCAAGCGCGGCGAAGTCGTGGCGCTGGAGCGTACGGCGTCGTTGTTGCAGCGCTTTGCGGGCACGCGTCTCGTGCTGCGCTTCAAGCAGGGCACGTTACCGGCCGAGCTGCGTCCGTTGCTGGTCGACGGTCAGGACACGAACGGCCATCAGTTCGCGCTGCGCCTGTCGGGCTGCGACGAAGTGGAATCCATTCTCGCCACCTGCCGTGCGGCAGGCGGCATCGTCGAAGACATCGACATTCAGAAGGCCGACCTCGAGGACGTATTCGTGCAGATCATGTCGGGTTCGCGCGCGCAGGAGGTGGCAGCATGACCGGCTTCAGCACGTTGTTCTACAAGGAAGTGCTGCGCTTCTGGAAGGTGAGTTTCCAGACCGTGGCCGCACCGGTGCTCACTGCGTTGCTGTATCTGATGATCTTCGGCCACGTGCTCGAAGACCGCGTGAAGGTCTACGATCAGATCAACTACACGTCGTTCCTCGTGCCGGGACTGGTGATGATGAGCGTGTTGCAGAACGCGTTCGCCAATAGCTCGTCGTCGCTGATTCAGTCGAAGATTACGGGCAACCTCGTGTTCGTGCTGCTGCCGCCGCTCTCCCATTGGGAGATGTATGGCGCGTACGTGCTGGCGGCTGTCGTGCGCGGGCTGGCGGTCGGGCTGGGCGTTTTCCTCGTGACGGTCGCGTTCACGCATCTGACATTTGCTGCACCGCTGTGGATTTTGGGCTTCGCCTTCTTCGGCGCGGCAATCCTCGGTACGCTGGGATTAATTGCGGGCATCTGGGCCGAGAAATTCGACCAGCTCGCTGCCTTCCAGAACTTCCTGATCATGCCTGCGACGTTCCTCGCGGGCGTGTTCTATTCGATCCAGTCGCTGCCGCCGCTGTGGCAGGCCGTCTCGCACTTCAACCCGTTCTTCTACATGATCGACGGGTTCCGTTACGGCTTCTTCGGCGTGTCCGATGTGGCCCCGACGACGAGTCTCGCCGTCGTCGGCGTGACTTTCCTGATACTCGCAACCGTGGCGCTGAATTTGCTGCGCCGTGGCTACAAACTGCGTCACTGAACTTCTCCAGGATCAGCCATGCTGCCTACCCCCGAACAAATCAAGCAGTACATCGAAGCCGGTCTGGCTTGCGATCACGTGGCCGTCGAAGGTGACGGTCAGCACTTCTTCGCGACCATCGTCAGCGCGCAGTTCGAAGGCAAGCGCCTCATTGCGCGCCATCAACTCGTGTACGGCGCGCTGGGCGACCGCATGAAGGCCGAAATCCATGCGCTCTCGATGAAGACGCTCACGCCGGCGGAGTATCAGGCGCAATGAGGATTACGCAAGAAAGCGCTGGCGCTGCCGGCAACGGCGAGGTTCTCGCTGGCGAGCGTGTGGCCGCAGACCACCTGGAAATCGAAGGCGGCGAGCGGCTGGAAGGCGAGATTACCGTCTCGGGTGCCAAGAACGCTGCGCTGCCCATTCTGTGTGCCAGCCTGTTGACGGCTGAGCCGCTTGTGCTGGGCAACGTCCCGGATCTGCACGACGTGCGCACCATGCTGACGCTGCTCGCGCGCATGGGCGTGAAGGTCGAGCGCAACGGCGAGTCGGTGACGCTGGACGCGTCGCAGATTACCGAGCCGGCCGCACCGTACGAGCTGGTGAAGACCATGCGCGCATCGATTCTGGTGCTCGGCCCGCTGCTCGCCCGTTGCGGCGAGGCGCGCGTGTCGCTGCCGGGCGGATGCGCCATCGGTGCGCGACCCGTCGATCAGCACATCAAGGGCCTGCAAAAGATGGGTGCCGAGATCACGCTGACGCATGGCGACATCGTGGCGCAGGCCTCACGTCTGCGCGGCGAAACGCTGGTGACGGACATGATCACGGTGACGGGCACCGAAAACCTGCTCATGGCGGCCACGCTGGCCGACGGTGTGACCGTGCTGGCCAACGCCGCACGCGAGCCGGAAGTGACCGATCTGGCCCATCTGCTCGTGAAGATGGGCGCGAAGATCGACGGCATCGGAACGGATCGTCTGGTGGTGACGGGCGTTGCGCGCTTGCATGGTGCAACGCACGATGTCGTGCCGGATCGTATCGAAGCTGGCACGTTCCTGTGTGCGGCTGTGGCCACGCGCGGCGACATTACGCTGCGCCGCGTGGTGCCGGGTACGCTCGACGCCGTCATCGAAAAATTGCGTGAGACCGGCGCGAATGTGACCGGCGGTGCGGATTGGCTGCGTGTGCAGATGGGTCGTCGCGCGCAGGCCGTGAGTTTTCGGACGTCGGAATATCCGGCGTTCCCGACCGATATGCAGGCGCAGTTCATGGCGCTGAACTGCATTGCGCAGGGTGCGTCGCAGGTCGTTGAAACGATCTTCGAGAACCGCTTCATGCATGTGCAGGAATTGATGCGTCTGGGCGCAAATATCGGCATCGAAGGCAACACGGCGCGGATTTCCGGCGTGGATCGTCTGTCGGGCGCGCATGTGATGGCGACCGATCTGCGTGCGTCCGCCAGTCTGATTGTCGCGGGTCTGACGGCCGAAGGCCGCACCCTCGTCGACCGCATTCATCACCTCGATCGCGGCTATCATCGTATCGAGGCCAAGTTGTGCGCCGTGGGCGCGCGAATCCGGCGTGTCGAAGCATGCCAGGGAGAGATTGCATGAGTACCGTGAAGTCGGCCAAGCCGGCCCAGCCGCTGGCCCAACCGCTTACGCTGGCGCTCTCGAAAGGGCGTATCTTTACGGAGACGCTGCCGTTGCTTGCAGCGGCCGGTATCGAGGTGACGGAAGATCCCGAAACCTCGCGCAAGCTGATCCTGCCGACGACCGATCCGAATCTGCGCGTGATCATCGTGCGCGCGACGGACGTGCCGACGTATGTCCAATACGGTGCCGCCGACTTCGGCGTGGCCGGTAAGGACGTGCTCATCGAACACGGCGGTGGCGGCCTTTATCAGCCGATCGATTTGAACATTGCGCGTTGCCGCATGTCTGTGGCTGTACCGAAGGGTTTCGACTACGCGAATGCCGTACGTCAGGGCGCACGTCTGCGTGTGGCGACCAAGTACGTGCAGACCGCGCGCGAACACTTCGCGGCCAAGGGCGTGCACGTCGACCTGATCAAGCTGTACGGCTCGATGGAGCTGGGCCCGCTCGTGGGTCTGGCCGACGCGATTGTCGATCTGGTGAGCACCGGCGGCACGCTACGGGCCAATAATCTGGTGGAAGTGGAGGAGATCATGGATATCTCGTCCCGCCTCGTGATCAACCAGGCTGCGCTCAAATTGAAGCGTGAGTCTTTGCAGCCTATTCTGGATGCCTTCGAGCAGGCGTCCCGGCAAACAGCATGAAACTCGATATTCGCAAACTCGATTCGTCCGCTGAAGGATTCGCCGCGCAGTTGCGCGACGTTCTGGCGTTCGAAGCGAGCGAAGACGCCGCCATCGACCGTGCGGCCGCCGAAATTCTCGCCGACGTGAAAGCGCGCGGCGACGCTGCCGTCATCGAATACACCAACAAGTTCGATCGTCTCAGCGCCTCCGATATGGGCGCGCTGGAGCTGTCTGCCGACGTGATGGCGGCGGCGCTCGAAGGGCTTGAGCCGAAGCGTCGCGCTGCCCTCGAAGCAGCGGCTGCGCGTGTGCGTGCCTATCACGAGAAGCAGCGCATCGAATGCGGCAGCCATAGCTGGCAATACACCGAGTCGGATGGCACGGTACTGGGTCAGAAGGTGACGCCGCTCGATCGCGTCGGCATCTACGTGCCGGGCGGCAAGGCGGCGTATCCGTCGTCGGTGCTGATGAACGCGATTCCGGCGCGTGTGGCCGGTGTCAAGGAAATCGTCATGGTGGTGCCCACGCCGGACGGCGTGCAGAACCCGTTGGTGCTGGCGGCGGCGCACATCGCCGGTGTGGACCGCGTGTTCACTATCGGTGGCGCACAGGCGGTCGGCGCGCTGGCGTATGGCACCGAGTCGGTGCCGGCTGTCGACAAGATCGTCGGCCCGGGCAATGCCTTTGTGGCGGCGGCCAAGCGTCGCGTGTTCGGCACCGTCGGCATCGACATGATCGCCGGTCCGTCGGAAATCCTCGTGATCTGCGACGGTACGACCGATCCCGACTGGGTGGCGATGGACCTGTTCTCGCAGGCCGAGCATGACGAACTCGCTCAGTCCATCCTGCTGTGCCCGGACGCCGAGTACATCGCGCGTGTGTACGCGTCGCTGGAGCGTCAGATCGACGACATGCCGCGCCGTGAGGTGATCGCAGCGTCCCTGCAAGGCCGTGGTGCGCTGATCAAGGTGCGCGATACGGCCGAAGCGTGCGAGATCGCCAACGTGATCGCGCCGGAGCACCTGGAAATCTCGGCGGAGACGCCGCAGCAGTGGGGCGACAAGATCCGTCACGCCGGTGCGATCTTCCTCGGCAAGTTCACGAGCGAAAGCCTCGGCGACTACTGCGCCGGTCCGAACCACGTGCTGCCGACCTCGCGCACCGCGCGTTTTTCGTCGCCGCTCGGGGTGTACGACTTCATCAAGCGTTCGAGCCTCATCGAAGTGAGCGAGGGCGGCGCCCGCATGCTCGGCGAGATCGCGGCCGAACTGGCATACGGCGAAGGCCTGCAAGCGCACGCGCGCAGCGCCGAATACCGTTTGCATCACGAGTCCTGACATGCGCGACGACGCCCTGCGGCCCGCGTATTGTCCTTCGACGCCGGCCACTGTCCGGCGTCGGACCCGCGCAAACGCTGTTTCCAAGCTTTCCAAATCGGTTTCGTTGCCAGCCCGCCTTGTGCGGGCTGCGCTGCGTTCTGCCGTGCAGACGGTCGTGCTGTTCGGTCTCGGCATGACGCTGGCCACGGCGGCGCACGCCGCGGGCAGCTATTGCCAGCACGCCAAATTCGAAGGCACATCCGTCGAGAAGATGACGGTGTGTGTGCGGCGTCAGGCGTTCGATAACGACGTTTACGTGCTGCGTCTGGACGGCAAGACCGCGCTTCGCGGCACTGACGAGGAAGTGGCGCACGGCGTGTTCGGCCGTGTCGGCAACCGGCTCGTCGCCATGCGCTGCGAGGCCGAGGAGTCACCCGCGCGGGTGAGCCCGGCCGTGGCGCAGGCGTTGTCGTGGCAGACGGGCGTGCGCGTGCAGCGCATTACCGACGCGCTCGGCAACGTGGAGACCGGCCGCCGTTGCACCGTCAAGATCGACGGGGCGGATGCCGGGTTGCTGACGTTCGCGTTCAACTGAGTCGCCGCTTCCGTACCGATTGATTCATCCCTAATTCGTCATCCATCGCCTTCGATTCGCCATGTCCGTCGACCAAGTGATTCGCCCCGATGTGCTCGCCATGAGCACCTATCCCGTGCCCGATGCCAGCGGCTTTCTGAAGCTCGACGCGATGGAGAACCCCTACGGCCTGCCCGATGCACTGCGCACCGCGCTGGCGCAGCGTCTGGCCGATGTGGCGCTCAATCGTTATCCGGCACCGCGTCCGCAGGCGCTGCTTGAGAAGCTCTCGCGCACGATGGGCGTGCCCGCAGGTGCGAAGCTGCTGCTCGGCAATGGCTCGGACGAAATCATCAGCATGATCGCGATGGCGACGGCACGCCCGGGTGCGGCGGTCATCGCGCCGATGCCGGGTTTCGTGATGTACGAGATGTCGTCGCGGTTCGCTGGGGTCGAGTTTGTCGGCGTGCCGCTCACGGCCGACTTCTCGCTCGACATGCCTGCGATGCTGAACGCGATTGCGGCGCATCCCGGCGCGGTGGTCTATCTGGCGTACCCGAACAACCCGACCGGCAACCTGTTTGCCGACGAGGACATCGAAACGCTGGTGCGCGCGGCGGGCAACGGGCTGGTGGTGATCGACGAGGCGTACCAGCCGTTCGCGGGCAAGACGTGGATGCCGCGTCTGCCCGAATTCCCCAATCTGCTGGTGATGCGCACCGTCTCCAAGCTCGGACTGGCGGGTATCCGGCTGGGCTATGTGGCGGGCAGCGCCGAGTGGCTGGATCAGTTGGATAAGGTGCGTCCGCCCTATAACGTGAACGTGCTGACGCAGGCGTGCGCCGAATTTATGCTCGATCACCTTGACGTGCTCGACGCGCAGGCGGCCGAGTTGCGCGCGGAGCGCACCCGGCTGGCGGCCGCAGTGGCGGCGCTTCCCGGGGTGACGGTGTTCGCCAGCGACGCGAATTTCCTGCTCGTTCGGGTGCCGGACGCCGACAAAACCCACACTGGCCTGCTCGCGCACAAGGTGTTGATCAAAAACGTGGGTAAAATGCACGTATTGCTGGCCAATTGCCTCAGATTGACGGTCGGCACCCCCACGGAGAATGCCGCAATGGCCAAGGCTCTGGCGGCATCACTCTAACAAGCTATACGACGAGAACTCACCATCATGCGCATTGCGGAAGTCGTTCGCGATACCAGCGAAACGCAAATACGCGTCAAGATCGACCTGGACGGCACCGGCCGGAAGACGCTCGATACCGGCGTGCCGTTTCTGGACCACATGCTCGACCAGATCGCGCGCCACGGCCTCATCGACATGGATGTCGAAGCCAAGGGCGATACCTACATCGACGATCACCATACGGTGGAAGACGTCGGCATCACGTTGGGTATGGCGGTGGCCAAGGCCATCGGCGACAAGAAGGGCATCGTGCGTTACGGCCATAGCTATGTGCCGCTCGACGAAGCCCTCTCGCGGGTGGTGATCGACTTCTCGGGTCGTCCCGGTCTCGAATTCCATGTGCCTTTCACGCGCGCTCGCGTGGGCAACTTCGACGTCGACCTGCTCATCGAATTTTTCCGTGGCTTCGTGAATCACGCGGGCGTCACGCTGCATATCGACAACCTGCGCGGCATCAACGCCCATCACCAGTGTGAAACGGTGTTCAAGGCGTTCGGTCGTGCCCTGCGCATGGCGGTCGAGATCGATCCGCGTGCGGCGGGTGTCGTGCCGTCCACGAAGGGAAGCCTCTGACATTGACGGGTCTGTAGCGCTTGTGACGCCGGTCTGACCGGCGTCGCCAGCCGGATAGCCCGCCGGACGCGAGTCCGGCGCCCCTGCGAAGATTCATCGACCGGCCGGACGCCGGCGCCGTGTGCCCCTTATGACGCTCGACGCCTTCAAGTTTTTCATCTCGTTGCTGGCCCTGATCAATCCGCTCGGGGCGATTCCGCTGTTCATCAGCCTGACGTCCACGCAGACACGGGAAGAGAAGCGCCACACGATCAACGTTGCGGCGATTGCCGTTGCACTGGTGGTGGCGGGTTCGGGACTGTTCGGTGAGGCCATCATCCGCTTCTTCGGCATCTCGATTGCGTCGCTGGAAGTCGGTGGTGGCGTGATCATGCTGCTCATGGCGGTGAACATGATCAACGCGCAGACGGGGAACACGCGGGCGACGGCGGAAGAGCGTCACGAAGCGGAGGAGCGGCCGAACATCGCCGTGGTGCCGCTGGCGATTCCGCTGCTCACCGGGCCGGGGACGATCAGTACCGTGATCATCTACTCCGGCCGCGCGCATGGCTGGGCGCAGATTCTGGCGCTCATGGCGATTGGCGTAGGGGTGGGTGCGGTGTGCTGGGTGGCGTTGCGCAGTGCCGGTCGCATCGAAGGCTGGCTCGGGCGCACGGGCATCAACATCGGCACGCGCCTGATGGGGTTGATCCTCTCGGCGCTCGCCGTGGAATTCATTATCGATGGTTTGAAAATACTGCTGCCGGGTTTGAGATGAATAAGATTGCGATTGTCGACTACGGAATGGGCAACCTGCGCTCGGTCTATCAGGCGCTGCGTGCCGCAGCCCCGGAGGCCGACGTGAGCATCAGCAGCGACGCCGCCGAGATTCGCGCCGCCGACCGTGTGGTGCTGCCGGGGCAGGGCGCGATGCGCGACTGCATGGGCTGCCTGAACGAGTCGGGCCTGCGCGAGGCCGTCGTCGAAGCTGCCGCCACCAAGCCGATGTTCGGCGTGTGCGTGGGCGAGCAGATGCTGTTCGATATGTCGGACGAAGGCAACACCCCTGCGCTGGGCCTGCTGCCGGGCCGCGTGGTGCGCTTCGATCTCGAAGGTCAGGTGCAGGATGACGGTTCGCGCTTCAAGGTGCCGCAAATGGGCTGGAACCGCGTGCATCAGACGCAGGGCGCCCACCCGATCTGGGCCGGCGTGCCCGACGACAGCTATTTTTACTTCGTGCACAGCTACTACGTTGTGCCCGCGAAGCCCGAACTGACGGCCGGCGAGACGGTCTACGGAGTGCCCTTTACCTGTGCTGTGGCCCAAGATAATATCTTCGCCACTCAGTTTCACCCGGAAAAGAGCGCCCAGGCGGGCCTTGCGCTTTACCGCAATTTTGCACAGTGGAAGCCCTGATGACGACCCGTGCGACGCGCCGGAATCCGGTTTCCTTCCCGAGCGTGCCCTCCATCACGGCTTATACTGTGTCATGTTGATGAACCCGATCCCGACGCGCCGAAGTCCGGCAAGACCGGGGTCGGTTTTATGTTGTCCGCGTAACTTGCGAATTCCTTTTACTTCCCACTAGCGACGTTTCACGATTGCCTATGCTGCTCATCCCGGCCATCGACCTTAAAGACGGTCAATGTGTTCGCCTTAAACAAGGCGACATGGATCAAGCCACCGTATTCTCGGAGGACCCCGCCGCCATGGCTCGACATTGGGTCGAGCAAGGTGCGCGCCGCCTCCATCTGGTGGATTTGAACGGTGCATTTGCTGGCAAGCCGCGTAACGAAGCGGCTATCCACGCCATCGTCGAGGAAGTCGGCGCCGACATCCCCGTGCAACTGGGCGGCGGCATTCGCGACCTGGGCACCATCGAGCGCTTTCTCGACGCCGGTCTGTCGTACGTCATCATCGGTACGGCAGCCGTGAAGAACCCCGGCTTCCTGCGCGATGCCTGCAGCGCGTTCGGCGGCCACATCATCGTCGGTCTCGACGCCAAGGACGGCAAGGTTGCCACCGACGGCTGGAGCAAGCTCACCGGCCACGAAGTCGTGGATCTGGCGCGCAAGTTCGAGGACTACGGCGTCGAATCGATCATCTACACCGACATCGGCCGCGACGGCATGCTCCAGGGCATCAACATCGAAGCGACGGTGCGCCTCGCGCAGGCGGTGACCGTGCCGGTGATCGCCAGCGGCGGACTGTCGAATCTGGGCGATATCGATGCGCTGTGCAAGGTCGAGAGCGAGGGCGTCGAAGGCGTCATCTGCGGCCGTGCCATCTACTCGGGCGATCTGAATTTCGCGTCGGCGCAAACGCGTGCCGACGAGCTTTCCGAAGGAGCGGCATAAGCGGGACTACGGCTGCGGCCGTCTCGCGTGCCAACATCATGGCTCTCGCTAAACGCATCATCCCGTGTCTGGACGTGACGGCCGGCCGCGTGGTCAAGGGCGTCAACTTCGTCGAACTTCGCGACGCGGGCGACCCCGTCGAGATCGCCCGCCGTTATGACGAGCAGGGCGCGGACGAACTGACGTTCCTCGACATCACTGCGACCTCCGACGGACGCGATCTCATTTTGCCGATCATCGAAGCGGTGGCCGCGCAGGTCTTCATCCCCCTCACGGTGGGTGGCGGCGTGCGCGAAGTGGCAGACGTTCGCCGTCTGCTCAATGCCGGCGCGGACAAGGTCAGCATGAACTCGTCGGCCGTTGCGAATCCGCAACTGGTCGCCGATGCGGCAGCCAAGTACGGCTCGCAATGCATCGTCGTGGCCATCGACGCCAAGCGTGTCTCGGCCGACGGCGAAGCCCCGCGCTGGGAAGTCTTCACGCACGGCGGTCGCAAGAACACCGGTCTCGACGCCGTGGCCTGGGCCAAACAGATCGAGGCGCTGGGCGCTGGCGAAATCCTGCTCACGAGCATGGACCGCGACGGCACCAAGAGCGGCTTCGACCTGGCGCTCACGCGCGCCGTGTCCGACGCTGTGAGCATTCCCGTGATCGCCTCGGGCGGCGTGGGTTCGCTGGCCGATCTGGCCAACGGCGTGACCGAAGGCCGTGCGGATGCCGTGCTGGCCGCGAGCATCTTCCACTACGGCGAGCACACCGTCGGCGAAGCGAAGCGCTTCATGGCCGATAAGGGCATTTCCGTACGTCTGTAAGGCCTCTGAACGGGACTCGACGCATCATGACGCAAGACTGGCTGGACAAAGTAAGTTGGGACGCGCAGGGCCTCGTGCCCGTGATCGCGCAGGAAGTCGGCAGCAACGACGTGCTGATGTTCGCCTGGATGAACCGCGAAGCGCTCGCGCGCACCGTAGAAATCGGCGAGGCCGTCTACTACTCGCGTTCGCGCAAGCGTCTGTGGCACAAGGGCGAGGAGTCGGGGCACGTGCAGAAGGTGCATGAGATCCGTCTCGATTGCGACGAAGACGTCGTGCTGCTCAAGGTGACGCAGAACGATGGCATCGCGTGCCACACGGGCCGTCATTCCTGCTTCTTCCAGAAGTTCGAGGGCAACGCCGCGGAAGGTCAGTGGACCACCGTCGAGCCGGTGCTCAAGGACCCGAACAAGATCTACAAGTGATTGCCATGAACGATACGCTCGAGCGTGTTGCCGAAGTGATCGCGTCGCGTAAGGGCGCCGATCCCGACAAGTCTTACGTTGCCCGTCTGTTTCACAAGGGCGACGACGCCATCTGCAAGAAGATCGGCGAAGAAGCGACCGAAGTCGTGCTCGCGGCCAAGGACATTCGCATTGGCGGGGCGGACGATCTGCGTCAGAAGCTCGTCAACGAGACGGCCGATCTGTGGTTCCACTGCATGGTGCTGCTGGCTCACCACGACCTGAGCCCGAACGAAGTGCTTGCTGAGCTCGCGCGCCGCGAGGGGCTCTCGGGCCTCGTCGAGAAGGCACAGCGCGGCACGCGCGGCGAACACGCGGACTGACATCGGCGTCTGCCGCTGTCTTGCGGCAGCACCCCCAGCCCAATTTGCTCCCTGCACTCCATTTGTCCGACACTGCCGAGTCATCCCGAGACATTACGCAGGCTCTCAAGAGGAGACGCTTCATGAACGATCCGCAACAATCCGGCGGCCCGGGCCATCCCTATACCGTCAACACGACAACGATCGCGAGTGCCCCTAGCGAGGAGCAGGAACGTGCGATGCGTAAGCTCACGCACGTGCTCTACGCGTTGTATGCGCTGTTCTGGCTCACCGGCGGCGTGACCGCCATCGTGGCCATCATCATCAACTACATCAAACGCGACGACGCGGCCGGCACGCTGTACGCGTCGCATTTCACCTGGCAAATCCGCACCTTCTGGTGGTCGGTGGTCTGGGCGGTGCTGGGTGTGGCGCTTGCCGTCGTGGTGGTCGGGTTCGCGATTCTCTGGGTGCTCGGCATCTGGACGCTGTACCGGATCGTCAAGGGCTGGCTGTATCTGAACGACAACAAACCCATGTACGCGGCGCGCGCCTGAGGCATGCAGGGCGGCGCTTCGATTCATCAGAGCATTCGAGAGGAAGACACAAGCATGACGCACGACAACTGTATCTTCTGCAAAATCGTCGCCGGGCAGATCCCGAGCGCGCAGGTCTACAGCGACGACGACGTCGTGGTGTTCAAGGACATCAATCCGGCCGCCGACCTGCACCTGCTGATGGTTCCGCGCAAGCATATCGCCACGTTGCAGGACTGCCAGCCGGAAGATCAGGCGCTGCTCGGCAAGATGATGCTGCTTGCGCCGAAGCTGGCCCGCGAGCAGGGTTACGCCTTCGATGGCGATGCGTCGAACATCGATGGCAACGGGTTTCGCGTGGTGATGAACACCGGACCGGGTGGCGGGCAGGAGGTTTATCATCTTCACATGCACATTCTGGCCGGACCGCGGCCGTGGAAGCGCATGTAAAGTCAGCGCGACAGCGAAGTCCGGGAATATCGCGACGGTTTGCCGCGTTATGTGATGGAATGGTGCAACGCTCCCGCATCGGGAAAGGTTTCACGAAACATTTATTTCTACCCGGCGTCGCGCCCGGTTACGATGCTGGACGTGACGCGCAATGTGCCACAATGGGGCACATGGTTGCGTAACATGAGTAACGCGGGGCAAACATAGCGCACTGCGCCAAAGGCTTGAGGGCCTGCGCAGCGGGGCTCGATAAAACCTCGTCGCGACGCGGCAGAGGTAGGTAAACGCAAGGAGAGTGGTCATGGGTTCGTTGAGTATTTGGCACTGGCTGATCGTGCTGGTGATCGTGATGATGGTTTTCGGCACCAAGAAGCTGCGCAACATGGGTAGCGATCTGGGCGGTGCGGTCAAGGGCTTCAAGGACGGCATGAAGGAAGGCGAAGCCTCCCCGTCCAAGGAAGATCCGGCGGCTGCCAAGGAACTGCGCGATTCGACCACCATCGACGTGCAGGCCAAGGACGCGAGCAATCACAAGCAAGGCTAAGTCGGCGTCGACATGATCGATCTCGGCCTTTCCAAACTGATGTTGATCGGCGTGGTTGCGCTGGTCGTGATCGGTCCCGAACGCCTGCCTAAAGTGGCACGCACGGCGGGCGCGCTGTTTGGTCGCGCCCAACGCTATATCAACGACGTGAAGGCCGAAGTGAGCCGCGAGATGGAACTCGACGAGCTGCGCAACATGCGCAACCAGTTCGAGGACGCGGCCCGCAGCGCGCAGAACACCGTTCAGAAGCAGTTGCATGAGCAGGAGGCGTCGCTCAATGATGCCTGGGCGAGCGCCACCGGTACGTCGTCGAACGAGACCGCCGGGGGCGGCACCGATGCCGCGACTGGGTATTCCGACAGCTATCTGTCCGAACCGGTGGTGACGTCGAGCCTCCGCGCGAAGCCCAAGCGCCGCAACTGGCGTGTGCGCCGGGCCGCGACGCCCATGTGGTTCAAGCAGGCCAGCACGACGCGCACGCAGGTGCAGTCGGGTGCGGCGCGCGTGGCGCGTCACACACCGGCCAAGCTGCGCCGGCCCATCAAGTTCTTCTGAGGCCTTCCGAGGCATAATCGCGCCGAACTTCCCGCCATCGGGCACTGTGCTGGCTTCATTCCTGGATAAGTCGACGTGAGCGACGAGAAACAAATCCCCGAAGGGGGCACCGAAGAGACCTTCATCTCGCATCTGGTCGAGCTGCGCAACCGCATCATTCGTGCGGGCACGTCCGTGATCGTGGTCTTCCTGTCGCTGGTCTACTGGGCCCCGGACATCTTCCGGTTACTTGCCCGCCCGCTCACCCAATCGCTGCCCAAAGACGGCAAGCTGATCGTCACCGACATCACCGGGTCGTTCTTTGTCCCGATGAAGGTCACGCTGATGGTCGCGTTCGTGATTGCGCTGCCCATCGTGCTGTATCAGGTGTGGGCGTTTATCGCGCCGGGGCTGTATCAGCACGAGAAGAAGCTGGTGATGCCGCTGGTTGTGAGCAGTTACTCGCTGTTCCTGATCGGCATGGCGTTCGCGTATTTCCTCGTCTTTCCGACGGTGTTCCACTTCATCGCGCACTACAACGCGCCGCTGGGCGCGGAGATGAACACCGATATCGACAATTACCTGAGCTTCGTGCTGACGATGTTCATGGCGTTTGGCGTAACCTTCGAAGTGCCGGTCGTCGTCGTCGTGCTCGCCCGCATGGGCGTGGTGAGCATCGCCAAGCTCAAGCAGATTCGTCCGTATGTGGTGGTGGGCGCGTTCGTGCTGGCCGCGGTCGTCACGCCGCCGGACATCCTCTCGCAACTGATGCTGGCCGTACCGCTCTGTATCCTCTATGAGCTGGGCCTGATCGCTGCACGGATCTTCGTCAAACAGGGGCATGCCCCCAACGGCGAGAGCAGCGAAGAGGACGGCAAGGCGACGTCTTAATCGCAGCCTGCCAGGTCAACACAAGGAAGCACGGGTTTCGTCCCGTGCTTTTTTGTTGGCTCATGAGGGAGAGGCCGGTCGCGTGTCATTGAGCACTGACGAGCGTGGGCGGTCGTTTGTAGCCCTCGCTCGAGTCTCTTCGCAGGACGGACGCCAAAACGAAAACGGCCGCGCCGAAGCGCAGCCGTTATTCGTTACCCGGGGTGTTTCGTTTCCCCCGCCGATCAGTCAGCGTTGTTGTCGTCGCTGCCGTCGTCTTCGTCCTGCACCGCGCGCTTGGGCGGCGGCGGACGCTTGCCGATTGTCACCGTCAGATCCAGCTCCTTCTTCTTGCGCGTGACATGCAGCTTGGCCTGCGTGCCCGGCTTGATCTGGGCGATGACGTTGAGCAACTCGGTCGTGTCGCGAATCGACTCGTCGTTCACCTTCGTCAGGATATCGCCGGGCTGGACGCCTGCCTTGTCGGCCGGACCGGCCTGCACGACGCCCGCGATGATGACGCCGGAATCCTGTTGCAGGCCGAACGACTCGGCGATGTCCGAGGTGATGTCCTGCGGTTCGACACCGACCCAGCCGCGCGTAACACCGCCGGTCGTGATGATGCTTTCGAGCACCGAGCGCGCCGTCGACACGGGAATCGCAAAGCCGATGCCCATATTGCCGCCGCTGCGGGAGTAAATCGCCGTGTTGATGCCCAGCAGATTACCGTTCACGTCGACCAGCGCGCCGCCCGAGTTACCGGGATTGATGGCGGCATCGGTCTGGATGAAGTTCTCGAACGTGCTGATGTCGAGGTGGTTGCGGCCCAGCGCGCTGATGATGCCCATCGTGACCGTCTGGCCCACACCGAACGGGTTGCCGATGGCGAGGACCACGTCGCCTACGCGCACCTGTTCCATGCGACCGAGGGTGATGGCGGGCAGATTGTCGAGCGTGATCTTGAGCACGGCCAGATCGGTTTCTGGATCGCTGCCGACCAGCTTGGCGCGCGCTTTGCGGCCGTCCGCGAGCGCGACTTCGATCTCGTCCGCGCCGTCCACCACGTGATGATTCGTGAGAATATAGCCTTCGCTGCTCACGATCACGCCAGAGCCGAGGCTCGACACCGGGTCCTGACGCACCGTGCCGCCGCCGTCTCCGAAGAAATAGCGGAACAGCGGATCATCGAGGCGCGGGTCGCGATTCTGCTTTTGTTCCTTGCTGGAAAAGATGCTGACGACCGCAGGCATGGCCTTTTGTGCGCCATCCGCATAGGAGCCTGCTGCCGGTTTGTCGGACAGACTCGGCGCGACTTCCTGCAAGGCGATGATCGGATTGGCGAGTTGCTTGCCGAATGAACCCTGGCGTTGCAGCCACTGAGGCTTGAGAGTGGCGATGATGAAGAGCAACGCAAGCAGCACGGTGACCGCTTGCGCGAACAGTAGCCAGAAGCGTCTGAGCATGAAGAAGCGAGGCCTTATATGAATCGTGTTGAACTCGAATTGTATCTGAACGATACCCTGCAAACCGCGCAATTTCGCGATTACTGCCCGAACGGCCTACAAGTCGAAGGGCGCAGCGAGATAAAGAAAATCGCCAGCGGTGTGACCGCCAGCCTGGCGTTTCTCGAAGCCGCCCGCGACTGGGGCGCGGATGCCGTGCTCGTCCATCACGGTTATTTCTGGAAGAGCGAAGATGCCCGCATTACCGGGATGAAGCGTAAGCGTCTCGGGTTGCTGATCGGCAACGACATCAACCTGTTCGCTTACCACCTGCCGCTCGACGCACATCCCGAACTGGGCAACAACGCCCAACTCGGCAAGCTGCTGGGATTCGCCGACGATGGCGGCCGTTTCGGCCCCGATCAGCTCGGATGGCTCGGCGCGCCCGCGCGACCGATGACGCTGGCGGAACTGGCGACACACGTCGAAAAGCAATTGGGACGCCAGCCTCTGATGCTGGGCGATCCCAGCCGTCAGGTGAGCCGGGTGGCGTGGTGTACCGGTGGCGCGCAGGGCTTCTTCGAAGCGGCGATTGCCGCCGGGGCGGACGTATATATCAGTGGTGAGGTGTCCGAACCCACGCAGCACCTCGCGATGGAGAGCGGGGTGGGGTATCTGGCAGCGGGGCATCACGCGACTGAACGTGGCGGCGCCCGCGCGCTCGGCGAGTATGTCGCCGAACGCTTCGGACTCGAACATCGATTCTTCGATATGCCGAACCCGGCCTGAGACCTGGGGGGGCGAAGCACAAGCCGCCACCCGTGGGGCGGCAGCTTCAGGCGGTTCTGGCGGTTGCCTTACCCGTTCTGCTTCTTGAGGCTGTCGCGGATTTCGCGCAGCAAAACAATGTCTTCCGGGGTCGGTGCCGGGGCGGCCGGGGCTTCCGGCTCCGGGCGCTTCAGGCGGTTGATCTGCTTGACCATCATGAAGATGATGAACGCCAGAATCAGGAAGTTCAGGGCGACGGTGATGAAGTTGCCGTAGCCGAACACGGCAACACCGGCCTTGGTCAGGTCGGCGTAGGACGTGGGGTTGCCTTTGAAGTCAGGCGGGATGGTGCCGAGCAGGATGAACTTGCTCGAGAAGTCCAGTCCGCCGAAGATCGCGCCGACGATCGGCATGATCAGGTCTTTGACGACCGAATCGACGATCTTGCCGAAGGCTCCGCCGATGATCACACCGACGGCCAGATCGATCACATTGCCTTTGACGGCAAATTCCTTGAATTCCGACATGAAGCTCATGCCATTCCTCCGCTGTTTTAATGAGTGGCCAGGCGAGCATCGCTGTCGCGCACGATGTCACCGGGGCGAGACAGGGAAAATGATGACTAAATGTCGTGCACGCGTCAACGAAAGCGGCGATCATAGCGGTTCTCGAGCAGCATCCCAAAAGCGAAACCCCGGGTGGGCGGTAGCCACCCGCAGGGTACGTTAATCCTTTGAAAATACGCGAAAACCACTAGGAGACTGAGGCGTTTTGCCGTTGTTTCAGGCATTTACGCTCGCGTATGATTTAAGGTTGACGGAAATACAAATTCAACCGTGTGGGGCTTGTGATGAGTAACAATCAGAAACGTGCCGTCGACAGCAACCGCCGGAACCTTTTGATTGCAACGTCCGTAGTAGGAGGCGTAGGCGGCGTTGTAACCGTGGTTCCTTTCGTCAGTTCCCTCGAACCTTCGGAGCGCGCCAAGGCTGGCGGAGCGCCCGTCGAAGCCGACATCAGCGGGTTGCGGCCCGGCGAGAAGATGACGGTCGCCTGGCGCGGCCTTCCTGTGTGGATCGTACGCCGCACGCCGGACGAAATGGCTTCGCTGTCCAAAGTGACCGCCGAACTGGCCGATCCGGACTCCAAGGAAACGTTTTCCTTTCCGATGCCGGATTACGCCAAGAACGAGTTCCGCACGCGCGTCGAGCATAAGGATTTGCTCGTCGTCATCGGCGTCTGTACGCACCTCGGCTGCATCCCTTCCGGCCCTTACGTGGCGAATACCATCCCGGCCCTTGGCCAGGACCCGGGCTTCCTGTGCCCGTGTCATGGTTCGACCTACGATATGTCTGGCCGTGTTTTCAAGAACAAGCCGGCGCCAAAGAATCTCGACGTTCCTCGTTTCATGTTCCTGAGCGACAGCAAGATCGTGATCGGTAAAGACGAAAAAGGAGAAGCGTAAATGGCCGCCGACAAACAAGTCGACACGACGGGCTTGCTGGGCTGGATCGACCGCCGGTTTCCGCTCACGCAGCTCTGGAAAGACCACGCATCTGAGTATTACGCACCCAAGAACTTCAATTTCTGGTACTTCTTCGGCTCGCTGGCCATGCTGGTGCTGGTGATCCAGATTCTCACCGGCATCTTCCTGGTGATGAACTACAAGCCCGACGCCAACCTCGCGTTCGCGTCGGTCGAGTACATCATGCGCGAGGTGCCGTGGGGCTGGCTCATCCGCTACATGCACTCGACGGGCGCCTCGATGTTCTTCGTCGTGGTGTATCTGCACATGTTCCGCGGGCTGCTCTACGGCTCGTACCGCAAGCCGCGCGAGCTGGTGTGGGTGTTCGGTTGCCTGATCTTCCTGTGCCTGATGGCCGAGGCGTTCATGGGCTATCTGCTGCCTTGGGGCCAGATGTCCTACTGGGGAGCGCAGGTGATCGTGAACCTGTTCTCGGCGATTCCGTTCATCGGCCCGGACCTGTCGCTGTGGATTCGCGGCGACTACGTCGTGTCGGACGCCACGCTCAACCGCTTCTTCGCGTTCCACGTGATTGCGATTCCGCTGGTGCTCATCGGTCTGATCGTCGCGCACATCATTGCGCTGCACGAAGTCGGGTCGAACAACCCGGACGGCGTCGAGATTAAGGACAAGAAGGACGCCAACGGCCGTCCGCTCGACGGGATTCCGTTCCATCCGTACTACACGGTTCACGACATCATGGGCGTGGGCGTGTTCCTGATGGTCTTCTCGGCGATCGTGTTCTTCGCGCCGACGATGGGCGGCTACTTCCTGGAAGCGAACAACTTCATCCCGTCGGACCCTCTCAAGACGCCGCCGCACATCGCACCGGTGTGGTATTTCACGCCGTTCTATTCGATGCTGCGCGCGACCACCGATGACTTCAAGCATCTGCTGATGGGCATTGCGGTGCTGGTCACGGCGGTCTGGTGGATCAAGGGCCGCGCGGCGGTGACAACCAAGGTGGCTGCGTCAGGCGGCGTGGTGTTGCTGCTGCTGGCGATGTACCTGACCGAGGCGAAGTTCTGGGGCGTGGTGGTGATGGGCGGCGCGGTGGTGACGCTGTTCTTCCTGCCGTGGCTGGACCATAGTCCGGTGAAGTCGATTCGTTACCGTCCGGGATTCCATAAGGTGTTGCTGGGTATTCTCGTCGTTGTTTTTGCGGTGCTGGGGTATCTGGGGATCCAGGAGCCGACGCCCGTGAAGACGGCCATCTCGCAGATTGGCGCGCTGTATTACTTCGGATTCTTCTGGCTGATGCCGCTGTGGAGCAAGCGCGGCACCTTCAAGCCGGTGCCGGAGCGCGTGACCTTCGCGGCGCATTGAGCGCACTCAAACGACGACTAGGGATATCAAGATGAGAAAACTGTTGCTTATCCTGGCGCTCCTGAGTGGCTTCACGGCGCCGGCTTTGGCTGAAGAGGGTGGGGCGCTGGACACGGCGCCCAACCGGATCGACGATCTGGCGTCGCTGCAGCGGGGCGCCAAAATGTTTGTGAACTACTGCCTGAACTGCCACTCGGCGGCTTCGATGCGGTATTCGCGGCTCAAGGATCTGGGCTTGTCGGACACGGAGATCAAGAACAACTTGCTCTTCACGACCGACAAGATCGGCGAGACGATGACCGTGGCCATGCGCGCGGCGGATGCCAAGGAGTGGTTCGGCTCGGCCCCGCCCGACCTGTCGGTCGAGGCCCGTGCCAAGGGCACGGACTGGCTGTACACCTACTTGCGTACCTTCTACCGGGACGATTCCCGTCCGACCGGTTGGAATAACGTCGCGTTCCCCAATGTGGGCATGCCGAACCCGTTCTGGCAGTTGCAGGGACAGCGGGGGCTGAAGCATGCGGAGGGGGCGGAACATGGTGCGGCGCAGTTCGTGCAGATCACTCAAGGCACGATGAAGCCAGTGGAATTTGATTCTGCTATGGCGGATTTGGTATCTTATCTGGATTGGATGTCGGAGCCGGCGCAGCGGACGCGTCGGCAGTTGGGTGTCTGGGTTCTGTTGTTCCTGGGACTCTTTACGGTACTTGCCTGGCGCCTGAATTCGGCCTATTGGAAGGACGTGAAGTAAAATAACGTCTGTACGACGGGGCCAGGGTTTGGGAAGCTCGGTTTCCCGCCCCGGCCCCGTTGGTTTTTAAGGAAGACGCGCTATGATGGTTTTGTACTCGGGCACGACGTGCCCCTTCTCCCAGCGTTGCCGGCTGGTTCTGTTCGAAAAGGGCATGGATTTCGAAATCCGTGACGTCGATCTGTTCAACAAGCCGGAAGACATTGCGGTGATGAACCCGTACGGTCAGGTGCCGATTCTTGTCGAGCGCGACCTGATTCTGTACGAATCGAACATCATCAATGAGTACATTGACGAACGTTTCCCGCATCCGCAACTGATGCCGGCCGATCCGGTGCAGCGTGCGCGTGCGCGTCTGTTCCTGTTCAACTTCGAGAAAGAGCTGTTTGTGCACGTGAGCTCGCTCGAGAACGAAAAGGGCAAGGCGGCGGAGAAGACGCACGAGAGGGCCCGCGCTTCGATTCGCGATCGTCTGACGCAGCTTGCGCCGATTTTCGTGAAGAACAAGTACATGCTGGGTG
The DNA here is from genome assembly GCF_902459615.1 of Pandoraea commovens. Classification (GTDB taxonomy): domain Bacteria; phylum Pseudomonadota; class Gammaproteobacteria; order Burkholderiales; family Burkholderiaceae; genus Pandoraea; species Pandoraea commovens. Next base: position 179,237 of record NZ_CABPSA010000009.1, on the reverse strand, counting down.
AGGAGTTCTCGATGCTCGACGTGGCGATTGCGCCGCTGCTGTGGCGTCTGGATCACTACGGCATCGAACTGTCGAAGAACGCTGCACCGTTGATGAAGTATGCCGAGCGGATTTTCAGCCGTCCGGCGTACATTGAAGCACTGACGCCGTCCGAAAAGGTCATGCGTCGCTAATGTGTCGATATGCCCGCTGGTGAGGCTGGTTTGCCGGGGAATGGCGAACGGGTTTCGCGGCGGGATAAGTTGGTTATATGCCTGAAACGTCTACCAAGCCTTATTTACTGCGCGCGCTGTACGAGTGGTGTACCGATAATGGGTACACGCCGTATCTGGCCGTGCATGTCGATGCCAGAACGCGTGTTCCGCGCGAGTTTGTGAAAGATGGCGAGATCGTGCTGAACATCAGCTTCGACGCCACGAGCGGATTGCAGATGGGCAACGACTCGATTGAATTCAGCGCCCGCTTTGGCGGCATCTCGCAGAAGGTGGAAGTGCAGGTGCCGAACGTGCTGGCGATTTATGCTCGCGAGAACGGTCAGGGCATGGCGTTCCCGGTCGACAAGCAGGCGTCTGCGGACGAGGGTCCCGAGCTGGAAGCGGTGCCGACAGCGCAGGAGCCGGAAGGCGACGACCCGGATCCGACGCGTCCCGGTGGTAATGGCGCGGCTGGCAGCAATGCCGGACGTGCACATCTGAAGGTCGTGAAGTAATTCGTGACGACGGTGAGACGCGAGGCTTTCGGGTGTCGCGTCGAGCCGCGAAATAACGAGCGATTTCGCACCGACAGGTAGTCGCAGTGACCGACGAATCGGTTATACTACGCGACTTCGCCGGCTTAGCTCATCTGGTAGAGCAGTTGATTTGTAATCATCAGGTGGCGGGTTCGAGTCCTGCAGCCGGCACCAAATACCATTCCCAGGTTGTCCTGGGAAATCCAAAAACCCGTGATAGCATAAGGCATCACGGGTTTTTTTATTCCAGCTTTGTCCAGTGATGCCCGTGCAGATCCGGGGGCATGTGGGGGCACCTCCGGGGGACTTTTGGCATTTGACATGTGCCCCCGAGAAAAATGCCCCCTCGGGTTGTAAGGTGCCTTATGCCATTGACCGACATTGCTGTCCGGAAAGCGATGCCCCGTGAAAAGCCGTACCGCCTTGCTGATGGTGGTGGTATGTACCTGGAGGTCGCCCTCTCAGGTGGGAAGTACTGGCGCTTCAAGTATCGTTTTGCTGGCAAGGAAAAGCGGCTCGCGTTGGGAGTCTATCCGGATGTTTCGTTGGCTGTGGCGCGGGAAAAGCGGGATGGTGCGCGAAAGATACTGGCGGCAGGTATTGACCCAGGCGAAGCGAAGAAAGCCGATAAACGGGCGGTGCGTCTGGCGGCGACCAATTCCTTCGAGGCTGTTGCGCTTGGCTGGATGGATGAACTCAAGCCGTACATTACGGCTGGGTCGATGGCGAAAACTAAGGCTCGCTTCGAGAAGGATGTGTTCCCTTGGATCGGTAAGCGACCGGTTGCCGAAATCGATGCTCCTGAAGTTCTGACGGTCCTCAAGCGGATCGATAGCCGCGGTGCGCGTTTCACGGCTCACAAGGTTCGTGGTGAGATCAGTCGTGCATTTCGCTACGGAATCAAGGAAGGCTACTGTAAATCTGACCCGGCTCGTGATTTGGTCAATGCTATTCCACCTGCGCAGACAACGCATTTCGCTTCGATTACCGAACCGGCGAAGGTTGGCGCAATGCTTCGAGCATTCGACGGGTTTTCCGGCACGTTTCCTGTTCTGTGCGCGCTGAAGCTTGCTCCCATGTTGTTTACTCGGCCTGGCGAGTTGCGAAAGGCTGAGTGGGCTCAGATCGATCTTGATAAGGGCGAGTGGCGGTACCTTGTCACCAAAACGAAGACAGAGCATCTGGTTCCGCTAGCAACCCAAGCTGTGCAAATTCTGCGGGAGCTTCGGGCGCTGACCGGCAACGGTCGTTACGTCTTTCCCGGAGCACGCTCCTCCCAGCGCCCAATGAGTGAGGCCGCGGTCAATGCGGCCCTTCGTCGACTCGGCTATGACACTCGCACGGAAATTACAGGACACGGCTTTCGAGCAATGGCCCGCACGATTTTGCACGAGGAGTTGGAGCAAAAGCCGGAGGTAATTGAGCATCAGCTCGCGCATGCGGTTCCGGACAATCTCGGCAAGGCATACAACCGTACGAAATTCATCAAAGAGCGATGCGCCATGATGCAGAAGTGGGCTGACTATTTGGAAAAGCTAAGAGCTAACGGCATACATGGTGTGCCTATGGGTTGAGCGTCGGTGTGCACCCCACCAGCCTTTCCCTGGCTACTCCTACCGATCGAAAAGATGGGCCTTCACGAGGAAGATCGAACATAAGGCAGACGTGCCTCATTATATTTCCCGTCGATTATTTAGGCCCAAGCTTGGTGTCCAACCACTGATGCGTTGCCACATCGCCACTTTGGGATTAGCGAGCTGGGCCGACGTGGCAGTGATGCCGGAAATCCTTTGGGCAGCTCCGATACCAACTGATTATGAAAAAATCTCAACGAATACCCCTGCCGGATGGGGCAAGCATCGACGACTACAAAGGGTGGGAAGAGTGGGATTATCGACGATGGGCATGGGAGTACCTGAGGCGAAATTTGTCGTTTCGAGCCGCTTGTGCCGAAGTATCTGCGATAAAAAATAGTGCCGAACGGCTTGCGCGCAAGGCCGAGATCGCTCAGCGGTTCATGTTGAAAAGGTATCGCGATTGCGATGCTCCGTGTGAGACACAGAAGCCCGCCTTTCAAGCTATCAAGCCGTCTCCTTTGCCGCAGTCAATCGGTGCAACGGAATGGTCCACTGCGTTAAGACACGATCAAGTCGCGATCGTATTCAATCTTCGCCCCGCGCTCCACGCGAAGAATGCGATAGGGGCGATGGTGGCCAACGCAGAAAAATGTCTGCAAAAGTACCTCGAGAATCTGAAGGGTTTTGAGAAAGACTGCAAGCAACACCCACAGAGCCAACTTGGCAGGAAGCAACACCTTCGGAATCTTCGACTGCTAGATGCTACTGCTGTGGGGCACGATCCTATCGACATTGCTCGTTTGCCTTGGTGGCGCGAATATACGGAGAAAGGTCAACTCAAAACGTTGGAAGCCGATGCGATTCGTAAGGCTGTCAGGTCCGCGAGGGACTTAACCGAATTCGGGTACACCGCAATTTTTTCTTCTCCGAAGCGGCTGGAGCGCATGCCGGTTCGACCCAAAGAACAGGACAGCAAATAATAGCCCCGCGGAGGAAAAAACAACTGTTTTTCCTCCGTGGCGAGGGCACGTATATGTCGGATCATGTCATCCATGCTATTGCAGAAAACGGAGATCTCCCGAGGACAGACATGACCAACATCATCCACATCGAACAGAACAGCGCGCGGTCTATTTGGCAAGATATGACAATTCTGCGTCGCAAGGACGTGGAACTCATTACCGGACTTTCGCGCTCCAGCATATACGCCGGGATTCAAAATGGCACGTTTCCGGCACCCATTCGCCTATCGGTCAAGTCCGTAGGCTGGGTCTCGAACGAAATTGATGCGTGGATTCAGCAGAAGATGGCGCAACGTACGTAACACTCCTTCGTTTCGGACTTACACCGAATCACTGTAATACATGGCATCTAGACATTATTTGGCATGTGGTATTGCCAATAAATTTAGGATTCCTATGTGTTTTCAGAAACCGACAAATCGGCATCAACTGACTCTGATATTTAAGAAAACTATGAACAAGAACCCCTTAATTGAAGTCCTGGGTGACAAATTCCAGGTGAACATCGACACCGTTGAGTTCTCCGTCTCTGACGTTCACGTACCATCGCTCGGTGTTACGAAGATGACGACGACGAGCCCGGACGGTGAAGCTCTGGCAATGTCCACGAATCGCAAGCCGATTGCTGGTGCGCATCAACGCCATCCGCTGCAAGTCCGCTATCGACAACTTCGTGAGCACTTCGGGAAGAATGGCGTTCTTTTTGTCGAGGGGTCACTGTTCGGATTTCGTTACGGGCAGAACGTGCACACGTCGGCTCGCCTCCGCTCAGGCTGTGTCGCAGCATTGCGTAGGATTCGGGATCAAATTGGATTCACTACAACCACCGAAGTGTGGGAGCGCTGGAAGGGTGGCGATATCGAACTTTATCGTGTGGACTTGGCCGTCAACTTCGATCTCGGATCCGAATCGGCCGTTCGTGCGCTCATCAAACGGCTAGCTCATCAACTAATTGGCCGGAATACCAACTGCCACGCATATGATGGTTACGTGTCTCTGGCTCCGCAGCGCGCTAGAAAATACTGCGTGGCCGGATACGCAAAGGGCCCGCAATTGAGGTCGAAATTGAATCGCTCGAAATCAGATCTAAACTTCGCGCGGCTCGTCAGCGAATGCCAGAGCCTGCTTCGCGTTGAAGTGCGCTTGCGGCGGCCGGAGCTCAAGAAGCTGGGTCTTTCGCGTGCCATGGATTGGACGCCTGAGAGGGCAAGAGACGTTTTTCGACAGTACGTCGCGAAACTTCCTGCGCTCAACGTCACGAGCGGGCCTGTGTCCGAGGATGAATTCAACGCTATTCCCCCGAAACTTCGCAGTGTGTTCTTTTTGCATAAGCTCGGGGCCGACCTCGCGTCAATTTTTCCCGCACGTACCTTGGCGCGTTATCGCGCGAAGTTCCGCATTCTAGGTATCGACATCGCGTGCCCGAATCTTGAAAGTGCGCCACTGAACGCGTCTCTATCGCTTCATCCGGTGAGAACGCCGAAATGGTTGATCGACGCAGGCATGGCGCCTCCGAAGGTCCGAAGAATGGCACCTTCGACTACAAAGGCATAGTCGTTGCCGTTACCTTGCTCGAAGGACTCGCGCTCAGTGATATTCGAGGATCGTCAGACATGTGGCCCGGTTCCGCTTGCGCCACATGCGAGAGCAAATTCCGTTCGGCAACAACCTCGGATCATCATTCGACAGTTTGCCAAATTGGCCGACAACTCCCTTGCGATCTCTATGATCATCTGTCATTCCGAAGTCGCCGTCTTCGAAACTCTGTAGAAACCGCACAAAATCTACCTAACCGGCATCGTCTTCGATGCCGGTTAGGTTAGCTCGTCCCCTTCAGCTTCAACGTGCGTGTATTTGGACTTGCGAGTTTCTCGTCCGATTCTCAGCGCGAGTTTTTCTATGATTCCAACGAGCATCTGACGATCAACCGGAGACAACCGGGAAAGTAGCTGCTGAACGTGTTCCGCTTGGTCGGTCGGGCGTCTAGACCCCTCTATCAGAAACGTTTCTACCCCGCACTCAAACAACTCGGCCATTTCGTACAACTTGAAGATGCCGGGACTCACTAGCCCTCGTTCGATACGAGAGAAGGCTTCGTTCCCGATGCCCAGGTGTTCCGCCACCTGTTCTTGGGTATAGCCCGCAATTCGCCGCTTCTTTGCGATCGTTTTGCCGATTTTCCGATTGACCAGCTGTTCCTGCTTGGACAGAGCCACGTTCAACCTCTCCACGTGCGTCTAGTTTGACAACGTAGATGGTCGGCTACCAACCTTATTCACGTAACACATTAATTGGTTGTCGGTCAACTTTTTGCATAGTAATATTAGATGTTTATTTACGTATAACAACCTTTTGAGTTGAATTCTGATGGGGGTGTGACTGCCTGCCAGCCTTCGCTCAACCAATTCGGAGCTTCTGATGCGCACACTTGGTAACGCAATCTGGTTTTTCTTTCTCGGGGGATTTTGGTCGTGGTTGCTCTGGTTGGTCGCCTCAGGCGTTGCCTTTGTTTCTGTCGTTGGTATTCCTTGGGGGCGCGCCTGCTACAACATTTCGGAGCTCGCAGTAGCTCCATTCGGGAAAGAGGCTATCAATCGGCGCGAACTGACGTTGACCCGTGATGTGGGGACCTCATGGTTTGGCGCTCTCGGCAACTTTGTCTGGTTCCTACTTCTTGGCTTCTGGATCATGCTCGCTCATACAGTTTTGGGCATTTTCTGTTGTTTGACCATTTTTGGAATTCCATTTGGAATTCAACATTTCAAATTGGCTGGGCTGGCTATTGCACCGATAGGCAAGAGCATCGTGACTACGAAACTCGCGGAAGAAGCTAGAAGTGAAAACGCAAAGACTGCTTTACGTGACGTGCGGGGTGAAGCGTCGGTAGCTGGCTTGAAGTCCTACGACGATATTTGAACATCGAGACATGCCAGTCAGGAGCGAAAATGGTGAAGTGGACAATGCTCGCAATTCTTACTGTGCTTGCCACTTTGGCCAGCGCACAATCAATACCTCTTGCATGCGATCAGTACTTCAGAGCAGCGGAGGCCTGTACTCGCAACCTTATGGGCGTATACGAAAGAACAAATCCCAAAGACGTGCAGGATGTAAAAAATGCGCTGAAGGTTTTGGATGAAGGGCGCGTTCAAATCCGCAAACAAATTGCGGAACAGGGAAGTGATGCCGTCGCGCAGAAATGTGCAGGCGAACAGTTTGTCGTACCTATGATGAACCTCATCAACGGCCTTGTCGTGCCACTGCAATTTTCCCGCTCCTTAAATAGCTCGTGTCAGCGGGCGATGGGTGAGATACGGCTGCCACCAGGGTTGTGATTGCGAAGACAAAGTCTCCGCACGCAGAAGCTGAAGTTGATCTCGAGGCTCTTCGCGTCCGCACATCTTGTTCGTTCGAATTTGGCGATTTCTGTGCGGGCGAATTCGCCAAATTGGCAAAACCTTACGCAAGGAAATTTCATGAAATTTCAGTCACTGACTCTTGCACTCGTTCCTCTTGTAGTTTCGACGTATGCGCTAGGGGCATCGTTTGACTGCAAAAAGGCGAGAACGTACGCCGAAACGCAGGTGTGCAGTAATCCGCTTTTGAGTAAGTTGGACGATGCAATGGCATTCAACTATCGGAACATGACGACTGCCGATTTGGGGCCGGGAGGAGGAGCAACTATTAGGCAGGAGCAGAAAAAGTGGCTATCAGCGAGAGATCGGTGTTCCACCGTCGCATGCCTGGAGCAGCTGTATCGTAGTCGCATCACCGCAACGTGCGACTACGGAGTCGTCGCTGGTGTTCATCCTGATTGCATTGATGCCGACGACATACATTGATATCGCCGTTGCGCGTCAGAATAGGTCTGACGTTGCCCCGACGAGAAACTTGCCGCCTCCATTCCCCCAAAAAATATATAGGAGTTCGCCAGACTCTGTTCGGAGGCGGCTAACGCCGACCGACTGTGCCCATGTCATTGATGCGGACCGCTGTTGGTCGATATCCCGTGGCGCTCTTTGACGAGGACGAAATGAGGAACCTGATTGCGGCGATCGCATTCGCGGCCGAGAAGCACCGAAATCAACGTAGGAAAGACCCCGACGCATCGCCATACGTTAACCACCCTATAGCGCTCATTGAAGTGCTAGCGAACGAGGCGAACGTTGAAGACGAAACGGTTTTGGTCGCGGCTATTTTGCACGATACCTTGGAGGACACCGACACCAGTGCGGAGGAGTTAGCAAATTTTTTCGGGCAAGTTGTGGCAGATATCGTATGCGAAGTGTCGGACGATAAAACGCTTTCAAAAAACGAACGAAAGCAATTGCAGATCCAACGTGCCTCGAACAGCAGCCGACTGGCGAAGCTCGTCAAGATTGCGGACAAGATCTGCAACTTGCGAGACTTGACGAGCGCCCCACCGGTTGGCTGGTCGGAGGAACGAAAGCAGGCCTACTGTGATTGGGCCAAAGCAGTTGTAGATCAGCTTCGTGGCGTACACCCAACGCTCGAGCAGCTATTTGACGAAGCATATCTCACTAGCAATAGAGAACGACATCGTTGGAACCCGAGGGACGCCGTGTAACCCGATACGGTCTAATGGCGAAGGGGGCTGCTTCTTCGACAGCGCTCTCTTCCTTGGCGCGGGAACGGCATTCTGCTCATTGGCTAGCGGATACGCTAGCGAGCGGCGCTCACCGAATCCGTGATGCTCGCCTAGCTTGATCGGATACAGAATGACGTCAATCATTCCCAACAGTTCATTTCAAATAACATTGCGATCTCGCTGGCTGAAAATCGCTTTTCAAGCTGCTTGACAGACTCGCAGGCAATAGTCGCCTGTGAGTTATGCCTTTTGTCACGTGCGTGATTTTCGATGATGTCACCATAGGTGATTTGTACTGCGGGCATAACAAACCCCTCAATACTGATCCATACATCACTTTCGATATTGATGTGCCTTGGCGTCGGTGGTCCTGCTCCGATTCGATATGGATAATTGATAACGTAATGGGTTTCGTGTTTTAAGGATTTTTGCGATGAATGTGAAGATTTTTTTGCTTAAATAAATTTTTCTATCATGGAAATTATTTGATATTTAAGTTTTGAGTTATGTTTTTTTTGATAAGTGAATTGACTCGATTATTGGCGTGAAAGAGCACCAAATTCCGCATCTTGAGACGCACTGCTACAATCCATGACTACGCAATACTCCGACGTTGGATGGAGTTGAGATAGCGGCGATCGCACCCGGCTGATTCCTGCCCGAAGAGAGGTGAGTGCCGCGTGGAGAATGACAATCAAATGGGGAAGCAAAATGGCAAATGGCAGCCCGCAGGGCTCGGGGGAGGGCGGAGTGCCGCCAGCCAGCATTTGGGTGCGTTTTTTGCGTAGCTATGGCCCAACGCCGCAGAACCTGACGTTGTTCGACGAGCACGTGTTGAGTGCTCTCCGACGGGCCAATGTCCAACCGATCAATTTGTCGGCACCGCTACTGGAAGACATGGTCAAACATATCGAGTCCAAGGCACCGGGCTCGATGCTGATCGCTGGCGCTGCGGGCGACGGCAAGACCTACCACTGTAGGTCCCTTTGGACGCGTTTGGGGGGCGATCCCAAGATTTGGGCCGCCAAAGGAAATGTTAAGGAACTGCGACTGAACGATGGTCGCCTAGCTGTCTTTGTCAAAGATCTCTCAGAGTTCAACGGACAAGAGAGTGACTTGCCGCTCCAACGCCTCGACAAATCGGTGCTGGGCGGTGACGACTCCGAGATTGTGATCCTGGCAGCTAACCACGGACAGATCCTCGACCGCTTGCGCAATCTGGACAAGCGCCAGGGTGGCAGGCATCCGTTGCGCACCCCACTGCAAAAGTGTTTTCTGCAAGCTGGCCCAGCTCCTGATCGCCTGGCAGTTTTTGACCTCAGTCGCACGACCACCCGCAAGACCCTTGAAGAAGTAGCTAGAGCGGTGGCGGGGCATCCTGAGTGGGACAACTGCGCCCACTGCTCCCTAAATGTCGGCGAGAAGGTCTGTCCGATCGATGAGAACCGCCGCCGACTGCTCGGCGAGGCTGACGGAGGTCAACTCGCGGGACGTTTGGGCGATCTGGTCGAGATTGCTCGCCTTAACGGTTTACATCTGCCGGTGCGTGACCTGCTCGCGCTGTGCTCGAACATGGTCCTCGGATATTCCGACGTCAAGGGGGCGAAAGAGAACCTTATGACGTGCGCTGACGTTGCGAAGATTCAAGAGGCGGGCAACGTTAGCAAAGCTAGTATCTACGCAAACGCCTTCGGGGCTAACCTTCCCAAGCGCAGGACGTCCGATCGGCCCGTCTTCAAGGCTATGGCGGGCTTCGGCGTGGGCGAGGAAACGACCAATCAGGCTGATGGCCTGCTGGTCTACGGCAAGGATGATTCGAAACTGCAGGCTGACTTCACTCGCCTAGTGGCGAGCGATCCCACGTACGGCGCAACGGCGAACTACCTGGCGGCTCAAGATGAGTATCTGGAAGGCCACGAAGGAGCCCGGCTGTACGGCGGCGCCACGGAATTCATGAAGATGCTTGAAGACCAGCGCCGTAGGCTCTACTTCACATTGCCGAAGGACGAGCCTGGCTACTCGCGCTGGGCTATGACGGTCTTCCGTTACGCAGGCGACTACCTCGAGATGATCGCCACGCTGGCCGAAAATAGGAAGCAGGTCAACGAAGCTGTCCGTGCGCGGATTGCCAGAGGTCTTAATCGCGTCTTGACGGGCTTGTTGCTGGAGAATTCGGACCGGATCTTCATCGCAAGCTCTGGTGGCTTCACGCAGAGCCGCGTAAGCGTGCTCTGTGACCACGAAACCTTAGCCCGACGCCAAAACGGAGTTGGTATGAGTTTCCGGTTAAACGTTACGACAGGGCGGCCATACTTGGAGATCCAGCTTGCACAAGGCGCTACGAACCGCGTGGTGTTCGATCTCACTCCAATCCGCCACGAGTTCCTCTCCTGCGTCGCGGAAGGGGCGCTCCCGGCGAGCTTCTCTAACGAGTGTCTCGAAGATCTGCTGGCTTTCAAGGCGAAGCTCTTGCGCAAGGCGGAGACCGTCCGTGAAAGCTGTGTTGCAGACGACGAAATCGGTGGCGATGACGCAGCAATGACGCTCAACTTTATAGATATCGAACCTGGAGGCCGTGGCTTGACTGTTCCGGTGACTGTGAGGGCCCCGGCATGAGCGAGATCATCAAACGGCCCTTGATCAAGAGCGTCGATTTTTGTGTAGACGAAAACATATGGGGCCATCGTCTCTACGATGAACAGCTCCCGCATTTGACAGTCTTAGAGTTCCTGGGCGTCCTGGGGTCCAATTTGGACAAGCCGCTGCGCCCTCATGAAGGCTTGGGCGGTGCGGTCCAATTCAAGCCTCAGCGTCAGATTCGACTGCGCAGCCTTCTTTTCAACAACCCTTATGTCGAGTCCATCGCAGAAAGCCGGCTTCCCGACGAGGAGAAGTGGCGTCAGTGGTTCGACAAGTTCGACCAAGGCAAAACAGGTAACGGCGACACGGCCGACGATATCGGCTATCTGCGCCAAGCGTTCACCAGCTTTGACGACTTTGCTAAAGCAATTGAACTGTTGCGCTCTTCGTCCTTCGAGTCGCGCAGCAACAAGCGGTGGAGCTCGAAGTTCACTTTTCCCTTCGGCCTCGATGCCCTTTACGAGGATCTGCAGATCGATGCGAAGGGCAATATGAGCAACGATCGGCGCTTCTTCGCGCGCACTGGCGAGCTGCTTTACTTGATGCTCACTCGTGCCAAAAGGGGCGCTGAGCTCGGCGATTTGCTAGTCGAGCGCCTTTTCGAGCGCTCGACACCGATGAATCGACTCGCGCGTGCCTTACAAGGTACCCCGCAATTGCCAGAGGAATCACGCGTGTCGGGCTACTTGCCAGAAGCCTCTAATCCGCGATTCGATCAGATCTGCGAGGACTGGCTAACGATTCTGTCGATGGACATACCGGTCTACGATGCGCTGGAGCACTTGATCTCGATCACCGGCCTCAACATGCTGCTTTACTTCTTAGAGCGTGCTAAGCGTGTCGCCGGCGACGACGAAGCTGTGGAGTTCGTCTGCGAGATTGTCTCCAAGGGCAGTCGCAAGATCAGGGCCCTCTCGGGTGACAGCTATCAGGCCAACCAAGGCTACCCCGAGAGGGCGATTCGCGCGCATATTGAATCGATCCGCTGCGAGACGGCGTGGATCGATGCAGGCTCTGCGGACATCGAGCGCATAGAACTCCTGCGGGAGGCATTCCAATGGCCTCCTTCCGATGACAAGGATGGACAGGGATATGCGAGCCGTAACCCGGACGACTTGGTATCCACGCTTGTAGAACTTGCGCGGCTGCGGCACAGCCAGCATGTGGGCAAGATCCATGCGGCTTGGTCACGAGCGATTGGACTCAGCTCGCGCAGGCTCTCCCGGAGACATCGCTACGCGCCCAATGACAGATTGCTTAAATCCATAGTGATTGCGATCGTCGGAGACCGCATGCAATTCGATGAATTCCTGGTTGAGGCCAATCGCCGGTATGGCCTCCTGATCGGTGATGCCGAGGGCTCTCGCTTGCTGGAGGCCAAATCCATCGACCAAGAGGAACTTAGCGAAAACCGCGACAACTTGGAGGCCCGACTTGTGGGACTGGGTTTGGTGCGCAGGCTCTCGGACTCATGCTCGTTTGTTGAAAACCCGTTCTTTTCTGAGGTGGAGGCCGCATGCTAACTGACCGCATCATCGGGCGCGTCGGCGCGGAAGTTCTTGCTAAGCGCCTCGCCAATCCGGCACAAGTGGGGGATTCTGTCGCGCTCTTCCGGCTCGACAAACTATCGGCCAGTCAAGTTGCTGCCGTAGCGCGCGCGGTCATGGGGAAGTCCGATCTGTTCGCCCGCATGGATTTGATGATTCCCGAGGCTTTGGTGGAGGGACAAGGTTTGCCGCCGGAGGTCCTGATCCAGCAGAACGCCGGTTATGTGCGCAATAACGCGGAGACGGAGAAGGAGGCGATTCTCACCGCTAGCGGTAGCGAGCATAATCTCTCGGATACGCTTGCGCACGTCTCGCCGATTGGAGCCAAGGAGTTACGTTCGGAGGCCCAGCCTTGGGTGGACTCAGCGCTTCACACTGGCAGCCTCTCGCTCGTGGCGGACGACCGAGCGGTCTTCCTGGCGGCCATTGGCGGCCTGCTCAACGCCTCCGAACCCTCTCTCGTGCAACTCGGCGAGTTTTGTGCCGAGATCGTCAACGCGATCTCCGTCCGCGGTCTGCCGATCCGCGATGCAGTGGGCTATGCACTGCCGAGGGCAGGGTTGCCCAGGGATAGTGGATATTTCTCAAACGCGAGAACGTTTGGGGCTACGCTTGGCCCTTGGCAAAAGGCCTTTTTGAAGCTTTTGTCCCAACGTGCCCCTCTGCTTAGAAAGCTTCGTCAGAACGGCCAGCCGCTGGATGCGGACGAGTTGGTCGAGCGCATCGAGAACAACGCCACCGAAATCGACGAAGGCGCGCGCCTGGCCCTGATGGCTTTTGCGGCAGCGCCGGCCGGCGATCAAGACGCTGCTGGGGCGCTCGCTCAGTTTGAATGGGAGTCTGAAGGTGTCTATCTGGCCTTTGACAAGCCCAAGGAAAGACAGCAGGGCTTAGCTGACACCACTATGCGCTTCTTCGACCACGATTGCGACGAAGAGGACGCTTTATCACCGGATGGTCGCAGGCTTCTCGAAGATCTGAAGTCACGCGAGCGGCGCGCTGATTTTTTGCCGGAGGACGAGGAGTTCTTCGCCACCCACCGTCGTTTTCTGGAACGCGATATCAAGCTGCTGTCGCGCTGGGAAAAGGCGCTGTTCGGCAAACCCATCGAGTGCAACGATTTCTTCGACGGCTTTGCGCGCGCGGTTAATAACCTGCATGCAGGCCTCGACGACGCCAATGGGGATCGGATTCTACGCTTCACCGTCAACAAGGGCCGGACCGAGTGGCGAGAACGATTCAATCATGACGCCGGATGCTTCTTTTCTGCAATGTATCGTGGCTTATCGCACTTGATGGGCACCAAGGTTGATTGGAAGATAACGCGCATGACCGCGGCTGATTTGCCGGACCCTCTGTTCGATTTCGAGCGCTTCATCGCTAAGGAGCGGGAGATCGCCGAGAGCCGCAATAAAAAGTTCAAAGCCGTCAATTCCCTCTCCCGCCAGGCTTTGCAAATTAAGTTTGATGTCGAGCTATTAAATGTAGTTAACGGCGTCGAAACGAAGATCAGCAAGACCCAACTTCTTTGGAGTTACAAACCCACCTCGATAGGCCTGTCGATGATTGCTGATATGCGCCGACTCTTGGATAAAGGAGCGGTCGGCTGCACCGAGGTGCCGCGTCGCCTGGTCAGCAAGAAGGGGGGAGTGCAAAACGTGTCGCTTCTAGACACCGGCACGCTGGAGGCTACCTATTCGAATGACGCAGGCTCGCTGGTGCCAGCGGGCAACAAGCTACGCAGCTTGCGGAAAGACATCAAAGACCAAATCAAGAAACTGGCTGACGGCGGCTACCTGACCTCCGCGCAGCGCGACGAGGTGCGCAGCGCCTGGGACAAGTTTGAGGAAGACTACATTAAGGCGATGGAGGATTTCGTTCTTACCGGGTTGCACGGTGAGGCCGTCATGCGTCAGGCGGAGTCCTTCGGTGCGCTATTGTCTACCCTCGCAACCCACGCTCGTGGCGACGTGTGCCGCTCTCGTTTGGTCTCTGAGGTTTTGGCGGTGGGAACGGTGCGTGTGGCCGGCGACAACGCATCGCTAATCATCCCACCGTGGCATCCGGAGCGCATGAAGGCTCTAGGGGTGAAGTCCCGTCGCGTGGCAGGTTTTGCCACCCACTTGCTCTCAAGCGATAGCATTCTCTATGGGGACCGCGACATCTTCATGCGTGAGCTTGCCGACGAGATCGCACATCCGTTCTATCCGGAAATTGCCGTCCTGAGCGAGGGCGGATCGCCGAAGCTCGTGACCGAGAGTAGTACCGTTAACGGCTACAGCCTTCTGGAGGCGCCTATCCGCGGCGGCGAGAATACTATGTCCGACGTGGATCCGGCCGCAGCAGCCAAACAGGCCCGCGAGCTTTTGGAGCGCTACGTCGGATTGCAGCCCCATGAAGCATCGAACCTGAGCGTAGTGCTCTATAACGCAGACGCAGCTGACCTGCCGTTGGCGACAGTGCGCGAGCTCGCTTCAATCCAAGAGGATGGGGAGTTCCAATGTAGTGTGGCGGTGCGCCACGCTGACCAATCGAAACTTCGTCGTGTTTACGGTGAGTTGGTCAACAAGGCGGGCGACGATCCAGATTTGCCCGTAGTTAGTGAAACGAGCGATAACTTCATCTCGAAGCTTCGTATCGCGGTCTCGCCGATTTCGTCTACGCCTAGCGAGAGCACGCAGGGCTTCAAAGCCTTTGACGTGGCTTTTTTGCACGACGTCGTTGCCCGTTCAGCCAAGGAGGAGTGGCTGCCCGTCGCTTGGACGAATGATCGTCCGAGCTTGGAGCATGCACCTTCACGCTGGTCCTACCGCAGTGTCTCTGGCGAGGACGAACTCAAATCGACTACGTTCCTGACTTGCCCATGGCAGACAGCGTCGGGATGGTCCTACGTCACAGCCGTAGCCTCCGTCTGCAATCAGACAGACGCAGTACCGGACAAGCGCTTCCTTCCGGCTCGCCGCATCTCCCTACAAAGCCAGGAACTGGCCGCTTTGATGAAGGACGCCCATGGCCTAGCCGAATGGGTAGCCACGTACGATGAGCTGCTTGACAAGCGTCAGCTTCAGCACAACGACATCACCGTCGTCCGCTACCGCCGCGGTTCAACTAATGGCCGCAACATGATTGTGAGCTCGACATCTGAGCTACGCTTGCTCGGCGTGCTGGTGCGCCGCCGCCTCGAAGAATTGAAGCTCTCGCTCACTGCAGAAGAGATTGGTAATGCTGCGGACAAGGCCAAGCGTGATGCGCTCTCGGTTTCTGGTGACATTGTGCTGCGCGCAGCCAAGCGCGGCGTCTCTGCCGGCGAAATGATCGGGCTGGTCCTCAGCCGCCATCTGCTGGCAGAGGAGTTCAAGGCGCAGGCGAGAGGAGGGCCGGTCTTGACCGCGTACTTTCTGCTCGATGACTACGCGAGCTGGCTATCGCAGCCGGAGAGTCGCATCGCCGACATCTTGGCTATCAACATTGAGGAGAAGGACGAGGGAATTCGCGTGGTCATCTCGATCGTTGAGTCGAAATACATTGCGGCCGAGGGGTTGGCCGTGGCGCGTCGAAGTTCTAAGGATCAGTTGCTGCAGACGCTGGACAAGTTCCGGGAGGCGCTCTTTGGAGATCCAGGTCGGCTCGACCGCGACGTGTGGCTCGCGCGCCTAGCCGACATGCTCATTGATGCTGACATCCCGCCGGGCATGACAGGACTGATGGAGCGAGCTCGCGCGAAGCTTCGCGAGGGCGACGCCGCGATTTCGCTGCGAGGGTACTCCCAAGTTTACATCCACACTTCTGACGCTGGCTCTCGATCAGCATCTGAGCAAGAGGTCCTGTTGGATGAGAGCGGTGTCAAAGCTTGGCAAGAGATCTTCGATCGAGAGGATCTGAGAAAGCTGGTTGAGGCCTATGCCAAGAGCGCGGGAAGCCTGGAAGCGCGCGCAGGCCTCGGTCCCCACGAGCCGTGGTCGGGCTACAGTTTTAAGAGGCCTGCGCCTCGTGTACCGTGGCTGGCGGCCATGGGGCAGCTCGCCAACGGAACAAGCGAGGCTGCCGCGTCAGAGACATCAGTAGACGTAAGTGTCGTGACAGAGGCTAACGCTCCGATGCAAGAGCCTCTGCCTCCTGCACAAACCTCGGTCCACGCTAGTGACGACATGCCGGCTTTGGCCTCACTCCCGGAGACCATTCCAGTCGCAAGCTTCGGTCCAGTGCTCGCGGACCTCGTTGCCTCCAAGTTCGGAGGTGGAGCCCAAGCTGACGCGGAGCGAGAGGAGTGGGCTCAGGACGTGACCAAGAAGCTCAAAGCTGCGCTCAACAGCTACGGATTCCAGGCCGCGATACTTGGGACACGGTTGACTCCCAATGGCTGCCTGGTGCGCTTGGCCGGCTCAGATCGGCTGAGAGTCGAAGACATCGAGAACAAGCGCACACAGCTCCTGACGACTCATGCAATCAACCTTGTCACGGTTCAGCCAAAGCCGGGCGAGATCGTGGTGACGGTCGCTGGGGATAGGCGACAGGCAGTGTCGCTCTGGGAGCTGTGGTCTCGTCGCGAGCTAAACCGCAACGTTGCCGGCATCAACACGTCCTTCCTCTTAGGCGTTCAAGAAATCAACGGCGCGCTGCTATATCTGAACCTAGGCACTGAGTTCGGCGGCCTTTCATCTCATGAGCCGCATTCGCTGGTGGCCGGCGCCACGGGCAGCGGCAAGTCTGTGCTGATCCAGGCGTTGCTTCTGGACATCGCAGCGACGAACTCTAAGGAGTTGGCGCAGCTCATCTTGATCGATCCCAAGATGGGTGTCGACTACGCCCCTTTGGCTGACTTGCCGCACATGCGCGACGAGATCGTCACCACCAAAGAGAAGGCGGGGGAGGTACTCGCAGCGCTTGTACAAGAGATGGAGGATCGTTACAAAGCGTTTGCCAAGGCGCGCGCTCGTGACCTGCCGACATACAATTCCAAGGTCTCGGCGGCGGAACGCCTGCCCATGGTCTTCCTGATTCACGACGAGTTCGCGGATTGGATGTTCGACGACGCATACAAGGGCGCGGTGGGAGCGGCGGTGCAGCGTCTGGGCGTTAAGGCACGTGCAGCCGGCATCCACTTGATTTTTGCGGCCCAACGCCCCGATAAGGACGTGATGCCGATGCAGCTTCGGGAGAACCTGGGCAACCGTCTGATCTTGAAGGTGTCCAGCGAGGCGACATCAAAGATAGCGCTGGACCGGCCGGGAGCCGAGCTATTGCTCGGTCGAGGACACTTGGCCGCGAAGCTCAATGGCGAGCAGGGTTTGGTCTTCGCGCAAGCGCCGTTTTTGTCGGATCACGATATCGAAGCCGCCGTAGCGGCCATAGCGAAGGAGCAAACATGAGAGCGTGTATGAAGTCAGACACGTTACCTCAGAAATCGTCCGAGGTGTGGCATGACTAGTAAAACTCGTGATGCTCGACCATTTCGTATCGCTGCTCGTGCGATGCGGCAGCTCGGGGCAGAACTGATCACGTCCGACGAGATGGCGCTTTATGAGCTCATCAAGAATGGCTTTGACGCCGAGTCTCCGCGCACGGTCGTTGCAATCTCGGCACCCGCCGATGCTGCATCTGTTGCGCTTGTACGTGAACAGGTCTCCACGGGGCGTGTGACAGTGTCGGTCGCCCTCGAGAGGCTAGAGAAGACGCTCTCTTCGGACTTGACAATCGAGCAACGTGCAGCCTATCTCCAGCGATTCAAGGAGCACGGGGCCTCCTCAGTCAAGTTGAGCGCCTACCTCGATGCGTTTCTCCGAAATGACTTCTGGATCGAAGTCAGTGATACGGGGCTTGGCATGTCTGCAGACGAGCTGCACGACAAGTTCATGATGGTTGGGACGCCAAACAAACTGATTGAAAAAGCGCAGGCTGACCGTACGATTTTGGGAGAGAAGGGTATCGGTCGGCTATCGATGATGAAGCTTGGCCAGGTGGCGAAGGTTCGCTCAAAGGTGTCTGGTGCGCAGTCCTGGAATTCTATCGAATTCGACTGGAAGAAGTTCGATCGACCCGGTGCTGAGTTGCGGGATGTCCTGTTCGAGGTGGGGGACGGAGAACCAGATTCTGAGGGCATCCAGGGTACCGTCATCCATATTACTGAGTTGCTGGCCAATTGGTCGGCAGCGAAGGTGACTGATTTTCTAAACAAGTACGTTCGTCGTCTGCAATCCCCGTTCACCCACCGCCGGCGTCCCTATCCGATCGACGTGCTGCTGAATTCGCATCGCCTCGCTATTACACCTATCCCTGCGTGGCTTCTGGAGGTGGCGCAGTTTCGGTGCGAAATCAGCTTTACGCCGAGCGGTGAAGACAACCAGTCGGTGGCATTGCGCCGAGAAGTGATCTGGAAAGGGGGCGCGAGCGCCGAGTCTCGGACCTGGACGCTTGACGAACTGGCGGCCCTAGCTGGCGTACCCGTTGAGACCTGTCGCAACCTCGGGCCATTTACAGCGTCGTGCTATTGGTTTAATCGCGCGCTCATCGTCGGAACATTAGATCACTCCAAAACTCGGATGCTGGCCGAACTCAACGTCTGGTGCGGCGGCTTCGCCGTTTATCGGGACGGGTTTCGTGTCGGTCAGACGGGAGGGATGGAGGACGATTGGCTGGAGTGGGATGGAAAGGCGTTGAAGACTAAGGGCTTCATGCTGAACCGCTACCAGACCGTGGGTACGGTCTCTATCTCCTCGAAGGGAAATCCACGGCTAATTGATGCAGCCAACCGCGAGCGGTTGGTATCTTGTCCGGAACAGACCCTATTGGTGGTGTTGTTGGGGGAGATCATCGTCAAGGATTTACGCTCGCACATCGACGCGATTAAGCAGGTGGAAGTCAAGCAGGCGATCGAAGAAGAGTCGGCAGAGGAGAGCTTAAAGCGATCTGAGGTCTCACTAGCCAACACTCTGGTGACAGTCGAGGAGATCGCGCGGTCCTTGCCGCCCGAAGTGCAGCCGAAACTCCAGGAGGTTCGACGTACCTTGGAATCTCAGGTCGAGTATGTCGAAACTATCAGGAGCGCGCTACAACTTGCGCGCGAGACGCGGGTAGAGTTGCTTGAGCTCGCAAACATTGGGCTAGTTGTGGAAATCGTCGTGCACGAGCTCACGCGCTTGACCCAAAGTACCGGAGATTTGCTCCTCAATCTGCGCAACGCAACGGCGGCCGATGCCCCAATGGTGCGTTTGATCGACAATCTGCAATCACAAATCAAGGCTACCAGCAAGCGAATCAGCTCCGTCGACGTCTTGAGCCCGTCGGGCCGTAACCGTCGCGAACGGTTCAACGTAGTCGCTCAACTGAAGACGGTGGTCAGCGGCTTCGAAGCGAGGTTCCAGCGCCATTCTGTCAGTTGTGAGGTTCTCGTGGATGGTGAGCTAGCGAGCACGCAGATTTTCGAGGTTCGGCTCGTGCGTGGTCTGATCGCGCAGGTTTTGGAGAACTTGCTGACCAACTCCGTGTATTGGGTCCAGCAAGGCTTGAAGCGTGGCGAGGAGCGTCGCCATATCGTGGTGGAGTTGGATACCAGCGCAAACGTGGTCATGATCACCGACAACGGACCTGGCATTGACCCGTCGCATGGCGAGTCAATATTTCGACCCTATTTCAGCATGAGAAAGCGTGGCAAGGGACTCGGGCTGTACATCGCCCGAGAACTCGTCGAGTACCACGGCGGAAAACTTTATTTGGAAGCGAGCGGTGAAGCCGATGGACGGCTTAGGACGTTCGTCTTGGAACTCCCCAAGGAACGAGAAGCGTGAACGAGCAGAACACTTCCGGTGAGAACCGAGAAATCCCAAACGCAGTTGACGTGTTACAGGCGGATGCCGTTGCCCAGCATGCGCCGGCGGCACAACATCCTGTTTCGAAGGTCATCCTTGTAGTTGACGACGAACTCGATCAACTTACGAAGTCACACGTACGCCGCTTGGCGACCGACTTTTATGACACGATTGCGGATGTAAACGACCCCGTTTTCGAAAACCTCTGGACTGTGGCGAAAGCTGTACCAGATTTGGATGCGGCACGGTGGGATCTGGACGAAGCGGCAACCTATCTTACTAGCGAGGCCGCAGTTTCCGCCGTCTTGCTGTCGCCGCAGTTCGTCCAACTAGCGCAGCCACAGCTGACAGCGTTACTCCAACCCTTCTTCGCTCGGGCCCAATGGGTGGCGGAGCTAAAACAGGTCTTTCAACGTGCCTTCCCAGCGCCAGAGTTCGATCTGAAGTTTGTTTCGGCTCCCAGACCTTCCACCGCCGATGTCACGCAATGTGCTGCAGTGTTCCTGGATCTGTTTCTAGAACAAGGGGATGCATCGCCAGTCGCCGCGATACAAGACTATCTTAGGCAATTAGCGATCAACGCTGGCGATGCCGTGCTTCCTCCGCTCGTTCTGATGTCCTCGCACCCGGAGCTTGAGCAGAACAAGCTTCGCTTTAGCGAACAGGCAAGGATCAGCGCGGCGGGCTTGATGGTGTTGCCCAAGGAAAAGCTGATGAAATTGGAGTTTCGTGAATTCGGCCTTACGTTGGCGTTCAAGCAGTTGGACCGGCAGAAGCACGTCGCACACGCGCTCAGGCAGTTTATGGCTTCCTGGCTTCAGGCGCTTGAGACAGCGAAAGAGAACACCGCGCGAACGCTGTGGAACCTCGATGCTTCAGCGATGCAGCAGATTCATCTGGCTTCGATCAGCGATGACGATCCGTACGATGAGCACTTGAACGAATTCCTCAGCAGAGAGCTCCTGTTCCACGTTGAGTCGCAGCCTCAGATTGCGACCAGCGTGAATGAACTTGATCGACAGTTTCGTGCCCAACTTGTGGATGGGAAGATCGAGAACCGGCTAATCTCGCCATTGGTCGATGTTAAAACTACACGCGCCTTCGCCTCTCACTTCACATGGTTTGGTTCGGTCCTGCCCGCAAGTTTCATGGGTGAGGAGGGGAGTGGGATTGGGGCTGCCGGGAGTATCAGTCGCTTGCTTCCCTTTGGTAGCGTCCTTGCTCAAGAGCCGATGAGTGACGGAAGCAGGTGCTTGGTGCACATAACGCAGCAATGTGATCTTAATGCGATCAGCCGAAGCAAGGATGCTTCTCGCACACTGTCATTTGTGGCAGCGAAGGCTAGCGAACTTCAAATATCCTCAAATCCTATCGTGAAGTCGACTGATCTGGTGGCGAAATGCCTTCGGGTCGAGCAGGGAGAAGGCGAGAGGGAGTACGACCTCCAAATCAATGTGGCGGAGCTCGTTGCAATGCCTCTCAGCGAGTTTATTGGGCGTGCGCGTGCAGACGGGTGGCGAGTTGTAGGACGCCTGCGCAGCGATATTACTAACCATGTCGTCGCCGCCACCACCAACCAGATGTCCCGCCCAGCCTCCCAGAAGATGATTCGTCCGGGTTTGCTCAAGACAAAGGTCTTTTTGCAGCACGTTAGCTTCCCGGGAGGCAAGACTGCGCTGATCGATACCGATTCCGCCGGGACGCAAAGTTCAGCCAAGATTTTTTCGGTGCTGCTCGACGAAGGCCGACACAGCTTCGAAGACAACGCTGCCATCGAGATTGCGCTTTGGCTGACGTATCATGCAGCAACGATAAATTTGACTCTCGATGCAGACTTACTTTGTGCCGCACTGCGTCGCGGCTGGTCATCTCTTGATCAATTGCCAGGAGGCTTGAGGATTCGCCGCCGAGATTGTGAGTCATTAAGTGCGGCATACCAAGGGCTCGAACGTGGAGACATCAGCCAAGGTGGCGCTCAGTTTACGGTGATTTTCGAGAGGTAGCGAGGCGCATTCACTCGTAGGGCCTAATGACCAAGGAAATACAGGCCTACTTGTGGCATACGGCGCACGATCCGTTACCTTCATCAACCCCGTAGATGTCGTCGATGTCGTCTGGGCAGGCCTTCATGGGCCGCAGCGGATTGATGGGGATAGCTTTGCGCATGCGCTCGCGACGAAGATCGTATTCCGCCCTGATCTCCGCCACGCGCTCAGGCTGCTCCATATCGCTGAGAGATTCGTCCTTGGACCAGGTGAAGGGCGAACCATGCTCCAAGGCATTCTTTTCGAGGGCCTTGGCAGCCTCATAGGCCTCAGGGTGCTGCTCGCGCAGCCTGACCCATTCGATCTTCTGCTGGAAGAAGCAGAAGGTGCATCCGCTGCGCGATCGCCACTCGTAATACTTGGGATAGCCGACGCCGGAGTTCTCCAGGATGTCAATCACGCCGACCTTGTCGATACCCGCCTCTCGGAACGGTAGCTTGACAAATAGGTTATCGGCTTTGGCCGAGTAGCCCTCGCGATAATCCTCATCGGCGCGGATAGCCACATACGACGTGACTTTATCGCCCGCTGCCAGCATGGGTCTCACCCAGTTCTCGAAAGGGGCCAGCTTCAACTTTCGGGTGCACCAGCGCGCATTGGGGTTGGGCAGAAAGTGGTTGTACTGTCGTAGCCAGAAGGTGAAGTCGCGATCAGGGTTTAGTCGCAGAATGGGTTTGCCAAGCCGGCCTTCGAGCTTCCCGAGGAATTCATAGACCTCGGGTAATTCTTCACCGGTATCGGTGAAGAAGTAGTCGATGTCTAGCTCGGGATGACGCTCGCGCATAAAGACAGCTAGCGCCGCGCTATCCTTGCCGCCGGAAATCCCCAGAACGTGTCGCTCAGCCATTGACCGTCTCCCTGTCGATGGATGCCAGCTTCATCCCAGCCTTGGCGAGGATCGCCAGCAACACGTCTGTCTCCAGCCCTTGTCCTTCTAGCATTGATGCAATCTCATGGGCCTTGGCCTCCACTGTCTGGAGATGGCGTTCCGATATCGCGAACGAGCGCGAGATGGTTTGGGTGTCCGAGCCCGCACCGATGACCACGGCAATGGCCTCGCTGTGCGCTTGCCGACCTTGCACCGCCACGAAGGCCTCTGCCTCGCGGAAGCGGCGCGCGGACTTGGCCAGCTCCAAAATCGCTGCGTCGATATGACGATCCACCCAGTCGCGCGGGGGCTTCTCGGCCGCAAGGCTAAGTATGCCTTCGAGCGAGGCCCGTGAACCGTCGAAGTTGGCAAGACGCGTAGCGAAGCCATCCATCTGCAAGTCGCCTGAGATGCCCGAGACTGAACGAGCGCGTGCTCGTAACGCATCGAGGTCATCGATGCTCGCGTCGAGCGCGGATAGCATCTTGGCTTCGACTTCGGCGAGCATCTTGCCGTAGGCGCCGGCGAGCTCCTGCAGCGGTGCGCGCAACGCTTCAACATAGGTCTTGCCGTCAGTTGCGCCCAAGAGAGACGCAAGGTCGACAAACAGAACCTTGTGCGGATCGTTGGCCTTAAGGAACATGTCGCGCATCTCCTTGGCCGTCTGCCCCAGATGGGAGGTCCGTCGGGTCCACTCGGGTAAGTTGAATACCATCGCCACTAAGCCGCGGGCCGCTTCAAGCGGGTCTGTGGCACCCGAGACTTCCCCTATCTCAGTTAAGAGGCTGGATATGCCATTGAGAATCTGATTCTTGTCTTCGTCGATGGCGACCCAACGTAGCGAGAAGCGATCGGGATCTTGTAAGCACTCGTCGATATCGAAATCGGTGAGCCGCGGCACGAACATCCCGTCTTTATATACGGCAATGTTTGCTTTATGAGCGAGAAGGAAGGCTGTGAGTACCACAGGTTGGATGCCGCGTTTCATGCCAAAGGGCTGCGCGTTCCACAACGCATAGATCTCGTGCACACCGACGCGGGCATTGACGTCGGAGAAGAGCGAGCGAGTAGCGTCCCACAGCGGCGCGAAGCCTTCGGAGAACCCGTCGCCAGGAGGCATGCAACGCCAGGCGCCTGACTCGTCTTGGCGATGAAGTCCCGTGCTTTTGAGCAGCGTCTCGTAGAGGCCGCGCTCTGCTGGGAAGCCCTCAAAGCCCAAGGCTTCCTTGCCCTCAGCATTGATCATTGCGTGCAATAGTTCACGGCGGGCCTTTACGCTGTTGCTTGACACACTATCGCGGTTAACCAATTCGCTCCACACCGGGGGCGAATGGCAAAATAGCTCATCGGCGAGCATCGATGCTTCGGGGGAGAGTTTCTCGCCAGGCTCCAAGATCTGATGTGCGCCCTTGTGCCACTTGGCCCTGAACACCGCAGTTTGCAGCTGGTCCTCAAGATCTGCGCGCGTCGCTGCCAACCGCGCATAGACCTCGCGACGCGCAACGGGGTCACCGGGGAGCTCGTGCCGCTCTTTGACTTGTTCTAAAGCCACCAGCTCAGCAGAAAGCGTGGAAATACGAGCGTGGTTAGTGGGGATACCCACCATCACAGGCCAAGGATACAGCTTTGAGCAGTCTGCCGCTCGAATGCTTGCGGCTCGCTGGCTCATACCTTTGCTCGGCAGAGCCAGGATGAACGCACCGAACTCACCTTTCTTCGGCTGGAAGTTGCTGGCGATTTTTTCGGCCTGCTCGATGCTGCAAAGTGATAGCTCCATCCAGCGCATGGTGCCAGTCTTATGATAGTGCCGCTTAGCGACTACTGGATGGAGGTCCACAAGCTGCGCGAGCCGAGCGTAATCGATGCCAGGCGAAGCGGCAAGAGCTTGAGTGACAGCTGCGTCGATGTCGAAGTCGCTACCCTCGAACACGGACCAAGCGCCGGTGTAGCTCTTGAATAGGACGACTTTGAGCGAGCTGAGTTTCGCCAGTGCAGCATCGAGCTCGTCGCGCGTCTTGTCGTAGAAGAGAGCGCTGATTACTGTGGCGTCAGCTGCGAGGCCGGAGCCGTTACGGAACAAATCGATAACAGCGATGTTCTTGATTAACGACACGAGCATCGCATCGCCCGTTTTGGCTTCTGCTCGTTCTACTGCTTCGACGGCCTGCGACCAGCGATGCCCGTCGGGGGAAGCGAGAATCGCCTGTTCTAAGTTCGACCGCAGGTAGTCCCAATAGTCGCTAGGGCGATACCAACTTGCATCGCTCTTAAGCGTCGAATTTAAATAGGAGCGAAAGCCATGCGGCTCCACTGACGATAGAAAGCCGAATGTGCTGCGCTCGTTTTGCCCAAATTGTCGCTTGGAGATCGGGCCTAACAACGCAGCCATGGCGGGGTGCAGCGGCCAGCAGGTCGCTAAAGCCTGAGCGAAGTTCTCTCCCACGGCGGGCCGGCGTGAACGAATTGCCTCAGCGATCGTCTTGGATGCATCGTACATCCAAAGCGGGCGTTCCTTGGCCTCAATTGCTCGACCAATTAGCTCGACGACCTCGTCGCTCGCGGCGACGAAAGGGAGGTCGACATAGCGGCCTTGGATCTTGGCCCAGTCATCGCGGGCGTCGATGCCTAGGCGAGCTGAATATTGCGCAAAAGACTGATGCAAGACGCCAACGACCACCAAGCGACCTTCAGCGCGAGCGGCGGCCTCAGCAAGCTCTTGGAAGAAGTAGACATCGTCTCCGGAGCCCAAGGCAGAGGCCTCCAAAAACTTTCCCATTTCGTCGATGACGACTAGCACGCCATCATGAGGGCGACTTTTGGCTTCTTCAAGCAAGTCTGCGATTAGTGATTGGGCATTCGGCTTGCTGCGGCCGTCGACGGTCTTACCCTGCGCACGGCGAAGGGCGGTATGAAGCTCCGCTACGACACTACCGCGCCGGCCTACGGTCGGAATCAGTAGCCAGCCTTTGTGCACCGGGAATGCCTTGTCGAAAACCGGTTTGAGGCGGAGAGACAATGCTTCGCGGGCTTTCGTCCGGAGATTCTTGTTGGGATGCAGCGCGCTCGCCATTGTGACGGCTAATGAGCTCTTGCCGCCGCCAAACGGCCCTGTCCAGGTAAAACACCGTTGGTTTGTGCTCGAAAGTTGCATGCACATGCCATCGATTACCGAAGCCGCGGTCGCGTGGCATATGTAACCGGCGAATGCGTCGGCACGGCCGATATCGGCGTCGACACGGATAGAGCGCTGGTATTGGCGCGAAATTTGGACGATGTCCGAAAGCGCCTCTAATTTCTTGTCAGTCATAGGCGCGCCTGATCATGTTTTTGACGTCTTCCTTGGACAAGTCCTTGCGGTGAATTTGGCGAAGTCCAGCCGAATCTGTCCATTCGATCTTGTGTTTCGTGAAGTCCGAGAGAGTAATCAGCCGTTGGGCGATCGACTCCTCGTCGAGCTTAAAGACCCGTCCCGGCGAGCCCTCCGCGTAGGCCACGTCTTCGAAGGCCAGCGAACTTTGCCCCTCGGCCTCTCGATTCCAGAAGTCCACTAGGGCATAGGCGAAGATGCCATTGTGCAACGAGGCCTTCGGGCCGCGGCGAAAAGCGTATTGGCCCTTGTGGACCTCCTGCAGGAGGCCCAATTCACCCAAGAGCGGTTCTGCGAAATCTTCGGGGGAGCCGCCTGCTGCGCGCGGTGCGTAGCTGCGCAGGCAAGTCTCTAAATCACGTGAAATCGTCGCGTTGGACAGCCGATGCTTTGGATCTAGTTCGCGAGCGTAGCGGGCCAAGGGGTCTTCTAGCTCTTGGCGTGTGAATGTGGGTGCCGTAACATGGTTGAATAGCCAATGCCACGTGGTCGAGCGAAAGCAGCGGCCTGCAAGCTGCCAGTGGGCTAGCCATGCCGTCGACGGATTCTCAGCGTAAGGGTCTAGCCCATCGTCATTGAGTATTTCTTTGGCGAGACTGTGGAGCCGAAAGCTGTCACCGTCCTCAAACATTACGCCGCAAGCCAAGGCCCAATGCCGGATTGACGCGACCATATTCTTTCCAACACCGAATTTTGCGATAGCTTTCTCATCGGCGAACGCCGATTTCGGAACGAGATTTCCGTCGCAAGCTTGGTCGAAAGCTTTCTTGAGCCACATTTGCCGCAAAGGAAATGTTTCATGACCCGAGAAATGGACAGGCGTACCCCGATAGAGTTTTTGCATGGCAGTCATGTCCGTCATCTTAACTCGAACTGGTGGAAGTCACCAGTTCGATAGTGTATCGGAGACTGTATATAAACACAGTTCTCTGGGACGTGACACGGACAAATCAAATTTTCTGGCGCATTATGAGGTCGTGCGGCGATCGCGCCCGAAATTCACCGTGACCGAATGAGTTAGGGGGGGGATGGTCATGAGCATATTTGGGCGCGCTGCCGAGGTGAGAGCACTTCCGAGCGCGCAGTTGTTCGTCGGTGGTCAGTACTGGCCACTTAAGCGCTGCTGCAAACGTCATTGATCGGAAAACTTGCGTATAGTTGTGTTTGAGTGTTTGCCGTGAGTGGCGTGGGATTTCGCGAAGGCGTTAAGTAGGTGCGAACAGTCGAGCCTATGTGTTTTCAAGAATTTTTTGGGGGCATATTTGGGGGCACTTCTGCTCTATGTTTTGTAGAAAATGATTTTTTATCAATAACTTATTTTTCATATTCCATTCCTGCAGCCGCACCAAACAAGACAAAGGGTTACGTGATTTCACGTAACCCTTTGTGCTTTCTGGGGGCTGATGGGGCTAGCGTGGCCGCTGTCCCTTCAGCGCCGGGAAGGCTCGATTTCCCGAGCCAATCCCCGTACTCTTATCTCTTCTCCGCGTAACACTGCGCACGCAAATCGCTGCTGCCGATGTATGCGCAGCTCCCATTGCCCTGCTTGGCATAGCAATAAGCACGCTGATCGCTGTCGCCGATGTACGCGCAACTACCATTGCCTTTCTCGGCATAGCACTGCGAGCGAAGATCGCTGCTGCCGATGTATGCGCAGCTCCCATTGCCCTGCTTGGCATAACAATAAGCACGCTGATCGCTGTTGCCGATGTACGCGCAACTGCCATTGCCCTTCTCGGCATAGCACTCCGCGCGCAGATCGCTGCTACCGATGTATGCGCAGCTTCCGTTGCCTTGTCTGGCATAGCAATAAGCACGCTGATCGCTGTCGCCTATGTTTGCGCAACTCTGCGAAAAGGCTGAACCCGATGCGCCGCACATCAGCATCGCGAAACAGATCAGGACTTTCTTCATCAAGTTCATTCCAGGTCTCTCTGCTCAATATCGCCATGATCGCAATTCATTGAGAAAACCTCAATTACTACGTGGAATCCTAAGTATCTAAGAGTGTTCATATAAACGGTTAGACGTTGCTTTCACAACCATCTAGCCATGAATGTTCTACTTCGTGACCGATGCAACTAAAGAAATCAACAAAAAATCAATGAGCTACGTGATCTTGCGTAGTTCGACATAAATCGACGTCTGGAATCATAGCTCGATGCATGGATTCGTCCCGAAAAAAGCATCGGAGTAAATAAAAACAAATAAAACCGTCGAAACCCTAAAGAAATCACAATCTCGATCCGTAATGCTCTGTCTGGGCTGGTTCTCACCAGTTAGGAATCCGAGGGGCGCGGCGTCTTGCGCAAAGCTGGCACATCACGATAGCCGGCGCATGAGATGCCGTTTCGGGGAACGCAGACGATGTGACTATGGGTCACGTTCGACGCGGCCTTCGGATGTTGCAAGCAGTATGACAATCAAAAGAACGAAGATCAGATGCCTTGGCAATCAACGCGCGAAGTCTCGCCGTTGGCCGGCGGGATTGGCGGGCACAGCAAACGCAGCAATCGCAGTTCGGGGATTCAGCGGTTTCGACAGTTTCAACGGGTATCGAGGTACGGCCTGGCGACTTTGCTCGCTGCGGCCGCGCATTGCCATGCCGCGGGCATTGTCCCGGACGGCGGCACCGCGACCTCCGTCACCGTTGGCGCGGACGGACGTCAGAACGTCAACATCGCAGCCCCCGTCTACGGCGTTTCACGCAACACGTACACCAGCTTCAACGTTGACCGCGCCGGTGCGACCCTGAACAACACGGGGGTGAACGCACGGACCATCGTCAATGAAGTGACGGGAACCGCCCCTAGTCTGATTCAGGGACAAATCGCCGTGGCCGGGCCGCGAGCGAACGTCATCCTCGCGAATCCGAACGGTATCACCGTCAACGGAGGATCGTTCGTCAACACCGGCCACGTCGCGCTCAGCACCGGGCAAGTGTCGTTCAACGATGTCCTCGTCGCGCCCGGCCTGTACCAGCGCAACGTCGTGCTCAACACCGGCCAGGGCACCATCGAAGTCACCGGCGGCGGGCTTGCCGGCACGCTGATCGGTCTGGAACTCATCGCCAAGACGGTCAAGGTCAGCGCGCCCATCACCAACGACTTCTCGTCGCCCACGGCGTATGTGCGCGTCATCGCCGGTAGCAGCAAGGTCTCGCTCAATACGAGCTTTTCCCCGGACGACAACAACAACGACTGGGTGACGTTCGCCAACAACCAGCAGTCCAACCCCAACGCCATTGCCCTCGACATCGAGCCCGCAGGCAGCATCACATCCGGCCGGATTCAGTTGTTGACGACGGACCTCGGCGCAGGTGTGCGCCACGCGGGCGCAATGATGGCTAACGCGGGCGACTTTTCCCTGACTTCCGCAGGCGACGTGCTCCTCGCGCCGTCGAGCAAGATCAATGTCGCCAACAATCTGTCGTGGCAGGCAAGCGGACAAACCGCGATGCGCGGCGCGTCGATTCTCACCGGTGGCTCGATCAACCTGTCCAGCGGCAGCGTGCTCGTGGCGAACGCCGGCGCGATCCAATCGACGCTCGTCTCCTCGCGCAGCGGCATCGTTCTCAACGCTCAGGGCGACATCACGAACATCAGCAGCCTGATTCAGGGCGTTACGCGCGACCGTGCATTGACGTCCTCCGAAGGCGCAATCACCTTCAACGCTGGCGGGACGATCACCAACACCTCGGACCCCGCCAATCCGGGCGGTGCGTTCGGCGTCGTCTTCGGGGTGAACGACGACGTCGTCATGCGCGCCGCACGCGACATCGTCAATCTGAACGCCCGCGTTGAATCGAACCAGTCGGTCACGATGGCGGCGCAGGGCGATCTCAGTAACGTCATCTCCCATACGGAAGGCGCGAACGGCGGCGTCGCGACCGCCTACGCCAACAGTGGCAGACGCTGGCTGCTCTTCTCCACCCGTGACGAAGGCTTTTCCGTCGACTATGGCTCGCTTCCCGCGCCGAGCCAGCTCTCCTACATCATTGCGGACGCAGGCAACGTCACCCTCTCGGGCCGTAACGTCTACAACACGGGCGGCACCGTGTTGACGAACGGTGGCGATATCCGCGTGACGGCGACGAACACGCTCGTCAATCAGGCGATCATGACGGGACAGGCGTCGTACCAGCGCTCGTGCTTCATCTTTTGCCGGGCGGAGGCCTCGAGCACGACGGCGTCCTTCGGCGGCCAGATGCAGGCATCGGGCAACATCTCGCTCGCCGCCGGACAAAGCGCGACGAACATCGGCGGCAACGTCATCGCCTGGAGCGGCAATCTGACGGTCGACGCGCCACTCGTGACCGCACAGGGTCTGCTCGGATATACCGCCTACAACGGCACGCGTGGCATGAAGGCGTGGTTCGGCAATCGCTGGGCGGCAATCTACGCGCAGAACGACGGCGGCTTGTTCTCGGCGGCCTCCGGTGAGGTCGTGCTGACCGGGCGCGGCGTGATCAAGGGCGGTGTCATTGCCGGGGCGAAGGGCGTGCGCGCCGCGCAGGGCATCGAGACGGCCTTCGTGCCGTATCGCGACCCGGTCAGGATCGGCACGCATCTCGGTTTGACGACGTGGTTCGGCCTATGACGATGCGCCTCCTTAATCCCACGCGCATCGTGGCCGTGTCGCTGATGGTCGTCTCCAGCGCGATGCACAACGCATTCGCGCAAATACCGCCCGGGTTGCCGCCGATACCGTCCGCTCCTGCGGGCATCGCGCCGCAACAAGACCCCGCGCAGCGCCTGCTCGACGAGCAGCGCAGCCGCGAGTTGCAACGCGAACTCGACCGACAGCCTGCGCAGATCGAGGTGGCGCCAGCGGCGTCGCCACAGGTGCCCGATCTCCCGGCAGACGCCGACATCGACACGCTGCCGGATCCGGAACCGACGTTTCGCATCGACCGCATCGTCTTCAAGGGGGACACCGTCCTCAGTGCCTCGGAACTCGACCGGATCACTGCACCGTTCCTGCACAAATCGCTCGGGCGGCGACGCATCGACTTACTGATGCGTCGCCTGACGGAAGCCTTCGTCGCACGCGGCCTCATCACTACGCGCGCCTACCTCGCCACGCCGCAGAACCTGTCGTCCGGCACGCTGGCGGTCACGGTCGTCGCGGGTCGTATCAGCGGCTTCACGTTGAACGGCGGCGCGTTGCGTCCTTCGGCCACGGGCGACGGCAAACAAGGCGACGGTGGCGGCCTGCTGACGGACGCCGGGACGGCATGGGCCTTCCCCGCATCGGTCGGTGACGTCCTCGAACTCCCGGCGCTCGAACAGGGCGTCGACCAGATCAACCGTCTGCGTCGCAATCAGGCGCAGATCCAGATTCTCCCCGGGCAAGCGGCGGGCGAGTCGATTGTGGCGATCCGGAACCCGTTCGGCAGCCGTCTGAACTACAACGTCGGCTTCGACAACTACGGCAGCACAGCGACCGGCAAGTGGCGCACCCGCGCGTCGGTGGAGGCGGGGAACGTCATAGGTTTGCAGGAATCTTTGAGCTTCTCCTACGTGGGCACGCGCGACAGCAACGCACTCGTCGTGTCGGCAGCCGTCCCCTACGGCTTTCAGACGTTCAGCTACACCGCAGCCCTCTCCGAATACCAGCAGATCATCGGCGGCACGGCCTTGCTTTACGGCCGCACGCTGAGCCAGATTTTCGGCTGGAACAACGTCCTCAGACGCTCGTCCTCGGGGCGAGTGAGTCTTGACGTCACCCTCACGAAGCTCTCCACCGAGCGCGACGTCAACGACATTCCGCTGTCGCCACAAGACCTGACGATCTTGCGCGTCGGTGTCTCCGGCCTCTGGCGCTTCACGCGCAACGGCCAGCCTGGCGCGTTGACGGCGTCGCTCGGTGTGTCGCAGGGCTTGCCGTGGCTCGACGCCTCGCGCGACTTCGACGGCATCCAGAAGCAGGACGCTCACGCGCAATTCACCAAGCTCGACGCCAGCACGACCGTCCAGCTGCCGCTCGCGCAGATCGGCCCGACGGTCTGGACGTGGCGTACCACGCTCACCGGCCAGTACAGCGCCGTCGCCCTGTTCGGCAATGCGCAGATCTTTCTCGGCGGCACGGACTCCGTGCGCGGCTTCATGCAAGGCGGCATCGCGGGCGACAGCGGCTTCTACGTTCGCAACGAAGCCGTGTGGGCCAACGCCCCGGTCTGGCAGGGGCTGCGCTGGGAGCCGTATGCGTTCCTCGACGGCGGCAAAGCACATTTGGTGGCCGAAGCCGGATGGCCGACGCTGATCGGCGCCGGTGCCGGGGTTCGCGCGCAATGGCAGTTCCGTGGACAGACGTTCTCCGGCGAGCTGATGGCGGGCCGTGCGCTCGTGCAGCCGTCGTCCATGGGACCGAAAGGCAGTGTCGTTCTCGTCACGCTCAACTGGGCGGGATGAATTCCGAAGATGCGGACGAGCGGGCGACCGGCTCGCAGCGTCCGTCAACGTTGTGGGAGAGGTATCGATGAAAGCGAAGTTCAGCCGTATGTGGAGTATGTGGATGGCTGCGGGCGTATGCGCAGCATTGGGCGTGGTGACGTTACCGGCGATGGCGGCCAAGTCGGCGGCCGCGCCGTCGTCAGTGAAGGCGGATGCCAAGGGCGACAACAAAGTCGACAGCAAGGCGAACGCACAGAAGCCGCTACCGGCGGATGCCGTCGCCAGCGTCAACGGCGTGGCGATCTCGAAGGTGTCCGTCGATGCGATGGTCAAGGCGAGCGGCCAGCCCGACAGCCCGCAACTGCGCGAGCTGTTCAAAGGGCAACTGATTGCCAACGAGTTGCTCAAGCAGGCAGCGCAGAAGCAGCACTACGAAGCGCGCCCCGAAGTGCAGGCGGCCGTCGAAGCGGCGAAGACGATGATCGTCACGCGCGCATTCATGACGGAGCACCTCAACGCGGCACCGGTCAGCGACACCGACGTCAAGGCGAAGTACGACGCGGTCGTCGCCACGCTGGGCGAGAACGAGTACCACGCGAGTGTGATCGCCGTGCGCGACGCCGTCACCGCGCAAACCGTGCTCGATCAACTGAAGAAGGGCAGCGATTTCGCAGCGTTGGCGCGTCAGTACAGCCAGGGGCCGAACGCCGCGCAGGGCGGTCAGTTGAACTGGGTGTCCTTCAAGACGCCGATCACGGCGGGCAACACGCAGAACTGGCCGCAGCCGATTGCCGAAGCGCTGGTGAAGCTGCCCAAGGGCGGCGTGTCGAGCGAGCCGTTGCAAATCGGCGAGCAACTGTGGATCTTGCGCGTCGACGACAAGCGCGCCACGCAGATTCCGAAGTTCGAGGAGAGCGCGCCGCTGCTGCGCAAGCAACTCGAACAGGTGGCGATGGAAAAAGCCACGGCGCGAATGATCGGCGATCTCGTCAAGAACGCACGCATCCAGCAGTAATCCGGAAGCCATCGAACGATGCCAGGCGTGATTGAGACGCCCGGCATCGCTCGACATCGTCGCCTTCCGACGATTCGCAGTTGGTACTAGGAAGTCAGCATTCAGCAGTCCGCAGGTCATCGAATCGCCACAGGTGGTGTGGCGGTCTCGCGGTACGCACGTCCAAAGAAACGAACAGGTCACGCCATGAACGCATCTTCGCGAGGAATCACCGAAGCTGGAGAAAACGCACGTCAGTCGATGAATATCGACGACGAGGCGATGGATTTCCACTTCCCGGAGAAGCCCGCGATTCGTCTGTGGCAGCGTGCCATTGCGGCCTGCGTCGCGCTGACGCTGCTCGTCAGCCCCATCTCGGTGACGTTCGAACTGAGTCAGTCGGCTGCGCGCGAGTTGGCCGCTAATACTGCCGGGAAAGCGGGCTTCGACGAGACCGCTCTGACGGTGATGCGCTCGCTCGCGTCGCTGCGTGTGCACGTCGGCATGCAGACGGCGTCCGCTGCGCCGATCACCGATCCGACCGCGCCGGTCGTCTTCGCACCGAAGATCATCACGAGCGGCAACGGCATCCCCGTCGTCAACATCACGGCGCCGAACGCCGCAGGCATCTCGCTCAACCAGTACCAGAGCTTCAACGTCGACGCAGCGGGCCTGATCCTCAACAACAGTCTGCTCAACGGCACGTCGCTCAACGGCGGGGTGATTGCCGCCAACCCGAATCTGTCGGGCCGCACTGCGAGCACCATCGTCAATCAGGTGACGTCGTCCGGCGGCGCTTACGCATCGGCACTCAACGGTCCGCTCGAAGTGTTCGGCGCGCCTGCCACGGTGATCATTGCGAACCCGAACGGCATCTCCGTGCGTGGCGCGGGTTTCACCAACACCATCGGCGTCACGCTGACGACCGGCACGCCGCAGTTCCTCTCGGGCGCGGGCGGCACGCCCACCGATTTCGCGAACGCCAACGCGCTCGGCTACAGCGTCAACAGCGGCCACATTCAGTTGGAAGGGAATGCCGGGATGAACGGTCCCGGCAGCGGCATCGAAGGCACCGTCGGCGCGATCGATCTCATCGGCCAGACGGTCGGCATCAATGCGCCGTTGTACGCGGGCACGCGCATCAACGTCATCACCGGCAATCAGCAGGTCCTGACAGGCGCCGTGGACGGCACGGGCACGCGTTACATCACGTCGACCAACGGCGCGGCCAATACGGCGCAGGCCGTCCAGAACGCCACGGGCAACGCACAGGCGTTCGCCATCGACGCAACGCGCTTCGGCGCGATGACCGCCGGACAGATTCAGGTCATCGGCACAACGGCTGGCCTCGGTGTGCGCATGGCGGGCGATCTCGCATCGACGACGGGCGACCTCACGCTCTCGTCGGGCGGCGATCTGACCGTTGCCAACCATGCAGCGCAGCAGCAGGTGCAGATGACGAGCGCGGGCAACGTCGCGCTCAGCGGCACGGGACTCGGCGAGACCGGCTATCGACTGACGGCGACCGGCGATGTGACGTCGGCCGGATCGCTGCAATCGGGCAAGGCGATGGACGTGCAGGCGGGCGGTAATCTCACACTCGCGAACCTTCAGTCGAACGGCGACACTGCGTTGAGTGCAACGAAGGCGCTGGCGCTGAAGGAAGCGCAAATCGGCGGCAATCTGTCGCTCGCGACACAAGACAGCGCGCTGGGTGACATCCGTCTGATGGGCCCGGTGACGGTCGGCGGCACCCTCGTCGCAAACGCCGCGCGCAGTCTTGTCGTCACCGATAGCACGGGCGCGAACGGTAACGTGTCCATCGTCACCGGTGGCGATTTCCAGATCGCACAGGGCGCACGTCTGACGGGCCACAGCGCGGTATCGACGCAATCGGGTGGCGACACGCGCATCGACGGTACGCTGGCATCCGGCGCACAACTCGACATGACGTCGAGTCGCCGCCTCGACGTGCAGGGCGATGTGGCGTCGAGCGGCACCGCGCGCCTGAGCGCGGGCGAGACACTGAATGTCGACGGCACGTTGCTCGGACAAGCCGACGTGACGCTGCGCGCGGGCGGCGACATCACGGGCAAAGGCAAGCTCGCTTTCGGCACTGACGCCACATTGCGCGCCGGGCGCGATATCTCGCTGACCGGGGCGTTGCTCGCAGGCGCGCTGGACGTCGAAGCAGCGAACGGCATCTCACTGGCCGATGTACAAAGCACCGGCGTCGCCGCATTGCGTGCGTTGGGCAATGCAGGCGGTGGCGACATCGCCCTGCAAGGCAAGGTCTCGTTTTACGGTGCGGCGGCGCTCACGGCAGCGCGCGACATCCTCGTGAATGGCACCACGGCGGGTGCGGATGCTGTGACGCTGAACGCCTCGCGCGACGTCAACGTCGCAGGCTCGCTTCAAACGGCAGGCACCACGAATGCGCTGACGATCACGGCAGGCAATGCCGTCACCGTCCCCGGCACGATTCAGGCGAGCGCGGACCTCAAGGCGAATGCCGGTACGACGTTCGACGTAGCAGGTACCGCGACCGCAGCGGGCGACGTCGCCCTGCAATCCGGCGGCGACATGCGCGTGACGGGCAACGTGTCCGGTCAACGCACTGGCAAGCTCGACGCGGGTGGCAATCTCGACATCGGCGGTGGCGCGCATTTCCTCGGCGACACCTGGCTGACGTCCGGTGCGAACGCCACGCTTAACGGCAAGTTGCAGACGGCGAACCTCGTCGTCACGAGCCGCAACGCGGTCACGCTGGGCGATGTCCAGACCGGCGGCACGCTCGACGTGCTGGCGCGCGGTCTCGACGGCAGCGGCGACATTCGCGTGACCGGACCGTTGGCGTCCTTCGGCGTGGCGACGATGAATGCCGCTCGCGATGTCGTCATTGCCAGCACGGGCAAGATTGAGGCGAACGACAAGCTCGTCGTCACGGCACAGCGCGATGTGCAACTCGACGGTGGTGTGGCGGCAGTCGGCGACGTGACAATTACCGCGACGTCCGGCAATCTGAACACGACCGCGAACCTGAGCACCAATAGTCAGCTCGCATTGACCGCAGGGCAATCCGTGACGCTCGGCGCACCGCAGACGAGCGCTATCGGCAACGCCACCGTCACCGCAGGACAGGACATCGTGCTGAACGGCGCGCTGGTCGGCCTCGCGGGTGTCTTGCAAGCCGGACGCGATCTCGTCGGTGCAGGGGCGTCGGCGTTCACCAACACCGCGACGCTTGGCGCGAACCGCAACGTCAACCTGTCCGGCGTTTTGCAGGGCAACGGTGTGAGCGTGACGGCGGGCAACAGCGCGACTGTCTCCAGCGTCACGTCCAATGGTTTGTTCTCGATATCGGCCAACGGCAACGCGGGCGGTGGCGACGTCGTCGTCAACGGCGAGTCGAGCGTGGTCGGTGCTGTCGCTCTGAAGGGCACGCGCGACGTCACTGTCGCAGGCACCTTGCAGACGGGCGAAGACGCTACGCTGACCGGCGCACGCGACGTCAACATCACGGGAACGGTCCGCACGGCCAAGGACGCAACGCTGACGGCGACGCAAGGCAGTGTCAACGTCGACGCGCAGGGCAAGCTCGGCGTGGGCGGACAACTGACCGCGGCGGCGGGGACGGATGTCGTCATGAGCGGGCAGACGGCCGTTGCGGGCAACACAACACTGACCTCGGGGCGCGACACGGTCGTGCAAGGCGCGCTGAACGGTCAGGGCACCGGACGCATCGATGCAGGCCGCGACGTGAGCGGCGCGGGTTCGGCGTCGTTCACCGGTGCGCTCGACGTGAGCGCCGCGCGCGACGTCGACCAGAGTGGTCTGTTGCAGGGCGGTGGTCTGACGGTCGTCGCAGGCAACAGCGTCACCGTCAAAAATGCACAGTCGACCGGCGTATTGACGCTGACCGCCAAAGGCCTCGCAGGCGGCGGTGACATCGTCGTCAATGGCGAATCCGGCGCACCGGGCGCCGTATCGTTGCAGGCCGCGCGCGACATCACCGTGGCGGGCACGCTCGGCGGTGGCGCGGGCACTACGCTCGACGCGCAACGCGACATCGTCGTGGGCGGCGCGATTCAATCGGTAGGCGACGCCAACCTGACGGCGCACGGCGGCAGCATTCGCGCGATCGGCGGTGTGAGTGGCGGGGCGAATCTCTTCTTCAACGCAGCACAAGACGTCACGCTGGGTCAGTCGACCAGTGCATTGCTCGACGTCACGATCAACGCCGGACGCGATCTGCAACTCGGCGCA
The DNA here is from genome assembly GCF_902459615.1 of Pandoraea commovens. Classification (GTDB taxonomy): domain Bacteria; phylum Pseudomonadota; class Gammaproteobacteria; order Burkholderiales; family Burkholderiaceae; genus Pandoraea; species Pandoraea commovens. Next base: position 141,375 of record NZ_CABPSA010000009.1, on the reverse strand, counting down.
GTGTTGCTCGGCGTGAACGCGAACCTGACGGCAGGCCGCACGTTGCTCGACACCGGCGACGGCAGCAGCAAGGCCGTCTTCACGGGCAACGCCACACTCGCGTCGGCGGGTGACACGCGACTCACGGGCGGTGTGCAGGCGAATGCCATCGACGCGACGGCGGGTGGTAATGCGACGTTCGGCGTCCTCAACTCGGCCACCGGCATCAAGGTCACGACGACCGGCACGGCGGGTGCGCTGGGCGGTCCGGGCGACATCGTCTTCAACGGCGCGGTGTCGTCGCCGAACGCGTTCTCGGCGACGGCTGCGCGCGACATCCTCCTCGCGGGCAGCGTGGCGTGCGGTGCGGCATGCGAACTGACCGCACAACGCAATCTGTCCGTGACGGGTACGGCGCTCACGATGAGCGACCTCTCACTGATCACGCGGATGGGCGACCTCGCCATCAGTGGTGAGGTGACGACAGCGGGCGCGCTGCTGGCAACGAGCGCGGGCAACGCAACGCTTGGCGGCAAGCTGAGCGTGCAAGGCGACTTGCGCGCTACTGCTGCCAACGATCTCACGCTGACGGGGCAAACCAACGTGCAGGGCATCGGCGCGTTGCGCGCCGGTCGGGACGTCCTTGGGGATGGCACGGCTTTGTTCGGCGGCGATGTCACGCTCGACGCGGGACGCAACACAGCGCTGACGGGCGCATTGTCCGGCCAGAACGTCGACGTCCACGCCGCGAACAGCGCGGGTCTGCATAACGTGCAGGCGACCAAGGCACTGACGGTGACGGCGGACGGGGGCGATGTGGCCATCACTGGCGACGCCGTCGCACTCGGCACGGTGACACTGACTGGCGCACGCGACGTCGCCGTGACCGGCAAGACGGTCGGTGGCGACAACGTCACGGTGACTGCCGCGACGGGCGACATTCGTTTGCAAGGCGACACGGCTTCCGAGCGCAATCTCACGCTGACGGCGGCGAACGGTGCGATCACGACGGGTAATGCGGGTGCGCAGGGTGACGTCACCGTCAACGCGGGCAAGTCGCTGACGATGCAAGGCGACACGACGGCCAACGGTCTGGTGCGTCTGACGTCCGGCGGCGATATGACGCTGGGCAATGTGCGCAGCGTCGTCGCAGATGCTGTTGCCGGGTTGCTGACGGCAGGTGGCAAGCTCAGCGCTGCGTCGCTCACGTTCGGCAATGGTGGCCTGACCACGCTGTCAGGTGGTACGACGCAAGTCACGGGCGCCATCGTCGCAGGCGATGCCCTGACGATGACCACGACGGGCGACCTGACTGCGGACGCTATTCAGGCGGGCAAGTCAGCCACACTCACGGCGGGCGGTGCGGGTGACGTTCGCGTTGCGGGCGACGTCGGCACGGGTACGAGCTTGACCGTCAATGCAGGACGCGATGTGACGCTCGGTGGCGCAGTGACAGCGGGTGAGGGCGTGAGCGTCACGGCCGCACGCGACCTGTTGGTGACCGGCGCGCTGTCGGCGAATCAAGACATCGCACTCACCGCGACCCAAGGCGGTGTCACGCTGACCGGTCCCGTTACCGCGATTCAGAACTTCACGGCGAAGGCGGGCGGCGCGCTGGCGATGGGCGCCGCGCAAGTCAACGGCGACACGACGCTGACGTCCGGCACGACGATGGCATTGGGCGGTCATCTCATCGGCAAAGGCACGGCGACGCTGCAATCCGGCGGCGACATCACGGGAAGCAACGGTGCGCTGACGTTCGGCAAGGACGTCGCGATCACGTCCGGCGGCAAGCTGACGCTCGGCGGCGTGGATACGGCGGGCGATGTGAAGGTGACGTCGGCAGGTGACGCGTTGCTTGGCGCGTTGATCTCGATGGGCAAAGCGTCGCTCACCAGCACGTCGGGCAGTCTGACGGTGGACAAGGTGCTCGTGGGCAGCACGCTCGATATGACCGCTGCGACGAACCTGACGGCACTGCAAGGCGTGTCGAGCATGGGCGCGATGACGTTGACCGCGCAGAACGGCAACCTCAGCGTCGCGAACGTCTCCGGCAACGACACGGTTTCGCTGCGTGCGGGACAGACGCTCACGCTGGGCGGCACCAACACCGTCGTCGGTGACATGACGCTCAATGGCGGCAACGTCGTTATCAACGGTGCTACGACGGCATCTAAATCCTTCACGGTCACGGCAAGCGGTGCGCTCGACGCGAGCGGCGGGCAACTCTTCGTCACCCAAGACGCGAAGCTGAGCGGCGCACGCATCGACACGGGCGCGATGATCGTCGGTGGCGCGCTGGATGTGACGGCGACGCAGTGGATCAAGACGCATGGCCTCGCGCTCATCAATGGCGCGACGACCTTCAATGCAGGCACAGGAACGTTCACCAACTCGGCGGGCGCATCGGTGCTGAGCGCCGGGCCGTTGTCGGTGACGGCGGGCGGCATCGTCAACGAGGCGAACGGGCAACTGGCGTCGACGAAGGCACTGACGCTGACGTCCACCGGCAACGTCGTCAACAACGGGTTGATGAACGGCAGCACGACGTCGGTCACGGCGGGTGGTGCGCTGACCAACACCGGGACGGTGCTAGGCGCGAACGGCGTCACGCTCAACGTTGGTGGGTTGAACAACAACGGCGGCATGATCCTCGCGGGCGACGTGACGGGCGCGACACCGGCGAGCGCGGACCTTGCGCTGACGGTCAACGGCGCGGGCACGGTCACGACGGCGGGTGGCGAGCTGGCCGCGACGCGCAATCTCGCGGCGTCGATGGGCGCGGCGACGTTCGACGTAACCGGCGGCGCATTGCAGGCTGGCGGCACGATGTCGATCACGGCCAACGTCATCAACAACACCGGGTCGTTGCAACTCGGTGGCGCGAACACCGTGCTGACGGGGCTGGCGTCGTTCCTGAACAGCGGCACGATCCAGAGCAACGGCGCGCTGACGCTCGCCAGTAACGGCTGGTTCACGAACATCGGCAGCGTGGTGGGCGGCAGCGATGTGACGATCAACGCGGCGACGATCAACGGCGTAGGCGCGACGATCCACGCCGACCGCGATCTGTCGCTGACCCGCGACGTCATCAACAGCGGCCTCATCGAAGCGAACCGCAACCTTAGCGCCACGGGCGGTAACTTCACGAACGCGGGTGCGAAGACGCAGGCCGCTGGCGACATCACCTTCTCGCTGCCGGGCACGCTGAACAACATCGGCGGCACGATCATCGCAGGGAACAACCTGACGGTGAATGCGGGGGCGGTGATTAATGATCAGGCGGGGGGATCGGGCGCGGTGACGACTACGACCACGGTCGTCGATCCGAGTCTGATCTGGAGCGCGATTATCGGAACCCGTGGCTCGAAGCTCAGCCTGGGCGCTGGTGGCGGTGAAGGCGACATGAACGTGCGGTGGCTCGATGTGACGTCGGCTGCAACGCTTGGTGATCTACTGTCGCCGACGGGCGTGACGTTGGAAGGTAAGCCCGACGGCATCAATCCGTGGACGGGAGATCGCTGCAACGGTGGACTCGCTCCGCTGTCATGTGATGCGGGCACGGCTGCGCCAACGACCGGCTCCGGAACGTTCTATATGAACAAGTTCCGGGGAAGTCGCATGGTCGGCGATAACCCGGTCGATTACGACTATTGGCAGGCGAGTGCGTCGCCCATGCCGAACGCGCTGACCTCTGTGGCCATTAACCTGCCTACGGTCAATCAGACGTCCACGGTGACGCAAATGGGCGCGAACGGCGTCATGATTGCGGGTGGCGACATCTCGGTCACGACGTCCAGCCTGTCGAATCGCGGCGGGCAGATTGCAGCGGGACGCAATCTGACGCTCAACGTCGGATCGATGGCAAACGGCGCGGTATCGCCGACGACCACCAGTTCGGTGGTGAACGCGGTCGATCAAGGGCAGTACTCCGCGTTCCTCGCACAGCTGGCATCGCTGGGTGCCATCGAGGTTCCTACCTACCAAAACGAGAATCTGTCTGACGCGCAGCTCGCGCACCAAACGGTGTCGTTCAACATTGCGACGGGATCGGCGGCACCCACGTCGACTTCGACGATTGGCTGGTCGACGCCCCTCGGCCTGATCACCGCAGCGAACACGATCAATCTGTACGGCGGCAATCTCGTCAACGAGGGCATGATCTATGCCCAGAACAACGTCAATATCTTCGCGTCGAGCGTCACGAATCAGGGCGGCAATACGCAGCAATTCACGTCGCAGGCAGGGTGTGCGGCGGGCACGAGCAACGCTGCCTGCTACCGGGGTAACGATGTTCGTGGGCAGAACCCTAACACCACCTCGTTCACCTTCGCGCAGAACAACGCGGCAATCATCGCGGGCAACAACCTCACGATTGCTGCGGGGACGATCAACAACAAGTACGGCGATCTGATTGCGGGTCACGATCTTGTGATCGGTGGGGTTGGTTCGTCGGCGACGGGCACGACTGCTGCCGATTCGCTCACCAATACATCAGGCAACATCCTCGCGGGTAACAACCTGACGCTGAACGTCGCGGGTGGCATCACGAACACGTTGCCGCCGCCGGTTCAGGTGCACGAGAACTACGGCAAGCTCGAAAAGTACTCGGGCTGTATGACGGCGGGTGGCTACAAGGAGAGCTACTGCGAGGCGTACGTCGATCAGCAGTCGGGCAATTCGTCGATCATCGGCGCGGGGAACAACCTGACGATTAACGCCGGGTCGCTGACGAACGTCGGCAGTCTGATCACTGCGGGGCTTAACGCGACGATCAACGTCAGCGGTCCGGTGGTCAACAGCGCACAGACGCTCAATGCCTACTGGCACTCGCACTGGGTGCAAGAGACGGGCATGTTCGAGTCGGACAAGCGTCATGACGTGTGGAGCTGCGGCAGTGCTGCGGAATGTACGTCGCTGTATGGGGATGCTTACACGAGCGTAGGCGGTGTCATCAACCCGCCCACGCCGGTAGGCAACATCGCCGCGACGATTCAAGCTCCGAACCTGACGGTGACGTCGGGCGGTCAGATCGTCAACGTGGGTAACGTGGTGGGACAGTCGGTGTCTCTGACCGGTACGAGCTTGGTCAACGGCATCACGACGGCGAACACGTACACGCCGCAAGTCGGCAACGCACCGCAAGTGATCAGTCTAGCTCCGGCGAACGGTGGCCTGAATCTGACGATCCCGGCGAGCTTGGGCGGCGCAGGTTCGTCAATCCTCACGGGAGCTACAGGCCAGCAGAACGGCCCGAGCTATGTTGTGGGTGGATTGGGCGCAACGCTCGATCCCGTCTCTCCGCAGGTACTGATCTCGAACTTGCCCGCGTCGCTGCAACCAAGTACGACGACGTTCTACTTCTCTCCTCAACAAGAAGCCATCCAACTCCAGCAAGCCGCCCTGATGCAAACGGGCAAGGCGAGCTTCATCAATGGGTTGTCGACAGATAGCACGTCGCAGTTGAGCGTCAACGACCAGCAGAAGCTGGTGATGTACGGCAACGCGGTCGAGTATGCGAAGACGAACAACATCCAGCTGGGTCAAGCCCTGACACCTGAGCAGATCGCAGGCTTGTCGCAACCGATGCTGTGGTACGTCGAACAGACGGTGCCCGAGCCGGGATGTGCGGCAACAGGCAACGCGAAATGCCCGACAGTCACGGCATTGATGCCGCAGGTGTACCTGCCGGAGAACTTCACGGCGCTGTCCGCAGGCGGGCAGATTCTGGCGAGCAATGACCTGTCGCTGAACTTCGGCAGCACGGCGACGGGTGGCAGCATCCTCAATACGGGCTCAATCACCTCAGGCGGGACGCTGACGGTGAACACCGGGACGCTGACGAACCGCGCAAACGTGGTCGACGTCGGTGAAATCTGGAGCTACATCAAGGACGCGGGCTACCTGAAGACCACCGGCACGATGGTGCAGCCGGGCGGCTTCATGAGCGCAGCAGCGGGCGGGTTGACGCTCAACGTCGACCAGTTCAACCAGATCGGTGGCGCGCTTCAACTCTTAGACCCGAACGGCCAAGTTGATCAGGCGGCAACGCAAGCATTCATCGCGGGTGTAGCGGCACAACTGGGCGACAAGTTCGTCCAGCAGACGCTGCAAAACGACCTGCACACGGACTTTGTGAAGCAGGGCGGGAATTTCGGGATTCAGCAGGTCGGGATGATCATGGCGGCAGCCATGACGGGCGCGGCCCTCGGCCCGCTGTTCTCGGGAATGATCGCCGCACAACTCGGCACGACGGCCGCGACATTCGTCGCGGGCGGGTTGGGCAACGTGATGGCGAGCGCAGCGCTCACCGCGATGGCGAGTTCGACCCTCACGCAAGTGATGTTCACCGGCTCGTTGGACTTCGGCTCGGTACTGAAGACGGGGTTGTCGGCTGCGGTTACGGCTGGGTTGCTGAACGGGATTACGTATTCGAGCGCCGATGGCTTGGGGTTCTCGACGACGGCGTCCCCCAATAGCCTGGCAAGTCTCGCGGGCGTGAAGCCGACTTTCGTAGACGGCGCAGTAAGTCAGGCAGGAGCAACGACCGCAGGCCAGTGGTTCACGCAAGGCGTAGCGATTCTCGGCCAGTCTGTGATTCAGGCAGGCGTGCAATCAACGATTCAAGGTGGGAGCTTCCTCGATGCGTTGAAGGTTAGCGGTGTTAGCAATCTGAGTGCCGCGTTGGCGTACCAAATTGGCAACTTGGGACCGGAGTCGTTGGGCACGCTCGGCTATGCGGGCGTACATGCAGCGTTAGGGTGTGCTAGTTCTGCGGCGTTGGGTACCGGGTGCGCGGGGGGAGCTATCGGCGGTGCGCTTTCGGCGCTGAGCGCAAATGAAATCGCTAAGGCGGTTACCAACGGTCAAGGTATTACGGACCCCGCGCAACTTGCAATAATTTCTGCGGCCACGCAGTTACTTAGCGGATTAGCCGCAGGCGCAGTAGGTGCCGATCCGAATGCAGCAGCACTCGCGGCACAAAATGAAGTCGTCAATAACAGCTGTGCGTTGGGCCACGACTGCGGAACGCTACGAGGTGCGTTTGGTGCGGCGATGGAATGGGTTGGACCGCGAGCATCGGGTGTTGCGCAGGCGATGGCGGGTGGCTTGACGGCGATAGCCGGGACCGCTATGACCGTGGGCGGCGGGGTAGCGTGCGCACCAAGTGCCGGTCTCGGTTGTGTTGCTGCGGCTGGCGGAGTGGCGTTGACTGGAGTGGGGCTCGATAATTTGAACGCGGGCCTGCAGACGGCGATCACGGGGACATATACACCCACAGCTGGAGCGACGCTCGTGGGTGCTATTTTGCCGGTGGATGCGCAAACGGCCGAAGCTATTTATGGCAGTTCGGCGGCATGGTTGGGCACACAAACAGGTAGCTTGGCGGGCGTATTCTCGAGGCCGAACGCAACCGTTCCTACCCCAGACAGCCGAACGACGACGCTCTACCGTGCCGTGAGTCCGGAGGAATATTATTCAATCATGAATTCCCGTAAGTTCTCCTTTGGTCCGGCAGGTAGTGAGATGAAGCAGTTTGGGTTTAACTTGAACGAGGTGCTGCGGTATGCGAATTTCCAATCCGACTATGCTGCCATCATTAGTGCAGAAGTTCCAACGAGCATTCTTGGGAGGTTCAATGTTTCAAATTCAGTCGATCCCTTCATCTTCAAAAATGGTGTTTTGACCATAAATGGACAGTCGGGATTGAACCTGTTTAATTCCGCTGTGAAAAACGTCGGTCACGCATTTTAGGAGGACTATTTTGCATCACATTATTGCGACGGTCCGCATCGCGGATGACGTTGACGAACCGAAGGAGAAGGGGGTGAGGTCTGGGTACTCCCCTCACCACAAATTCGCATCGGTTGATTACTTGGCGAGTGGAGTGCATACGTATGAGAATGATCATCTTCACTATCCTGGAGAAACGCTAAAGACGCGGATTAGCTTTCCAAGTTGGCAGTATTTCAAGGACGCGGTGAAGCCCGGCGATTCGTTTGAAGTGCTAGAACTCGACCGACTGGTCGGCTACGGGAAGGTGGAGCGGATCCTGTGAACGGTTACTCCGACTGTGAGATAGGTATGCTTTGAGAATCGGCAAGGCTAAAGCATCGTGGACTACCGATCTAGCACATCGAATGACATTGTTGATGATTAAAAAAGCTGAACTTAGATGCGTGGGTCAGCTCACGGTTACATAGGTGCCGTGCGAGTGGCAGCAGTCTGATCACGGCGGGCCTTAACGCGACGATCAACGTCAGTGGCCCGGTCATCAACAGCGCACAGGCGCTCAATGCCTACTGGCACTCGCACTGGGTGCAAGAGACGGGCATGTTCGAGTCGGACAAGCGTCATGACGTGTGGAGCTGCGGTAGTGCTGCGGAATGTACGTCGCTGTATGGCGATGCCTATACAAGCGTAGGCGGTGTGATCAACCCGCCGACGCCGGTGGGCAACATCGCGGCGACGATTCAGGCCCCGAACCTGACGGTGACGTCGGGTGGTCAGATCGTCAACGTCGGCAACGTGGTGGGGCAGTCGGTGTCGCTGACCGGTACGAGCTTGGTCAGCGGCATCACGACGGCGAACACGTACACGCCTCAAGTCGGCAACGCGCCGCAAGTGATCAGTCTGGCTCCGGCAAACGGCGGCCTGAATCTGACGATCCCAGCGAGCTTGGGCGGCGCGGGTTCATCGATCCTGACGGGCGCCACCGGCCAGCAGAACGGCCCGAGCTACGTTGTAGGTGGATTGGGCGCAACGCTCGACCCCGTCTCCCCGCAAGTACTGATCTCGAACTTGCCCGCGTCGCTGCAACCAAGTACGACGACGTTCTACTTCTCTCCTCAACAGGAAGCGATCCAACTCCAGCAAGCCGCCCTGATGCAAACGGGCAAGGCGAGCTTCATCAATGGTTTGTCGACGGATAGCACGTCGCAGTTGAGCGTGAACGACCAGCAGAAGCTGGTGATGTACGGCAACGCGGTCGAGTACGCGAAGACGAACAACATCCAGCTGGGTCAAGCACTGACACCTGAGCAGATCGCCGGGTTGTCGCAACCGATGCTGTGGTACGTCGAGCAGACGGTGCCCGAGCCGGGATGCGCGGCAACGGGTAACGCGAAATGCCCGACGGTCACGGCACTGATGCCGCAGGTGTACCTGCCGGAAAACTTCACGGCGCTGTCCGCAGGCGGACAGATTCTCGCGAGTAATGACCTGTCGCTGAACTTCGGCAGCACGGCGACGGGTGGCAGCATCCTCAATACGGGCTCAATCACCTCCGGCGGGACGCTGACGGTGAACACCGGCACGCTGACGAACCGCGCGAACGTGGTGGACGTCGGCGAAATCTGGAGCTACATCAAAGACGCGGGTTACCTGAAGACCACGGGCACGATGGTGCAGCCGGGCGGCTTCATGAGCGCAGCGGCGGGTGGGTTGACGCTCAACGTCGACCAGTTCAACCAGATTGGCGGCGCACTCCAACTCTTAGACCCGAACGGCCAAGTTGATCAGGCGGCAACGCAAGCGTTCATCGCGGGTGTAGCGGCACAACTGGGCGACAACTTCGTCCAGCAGACGCTGCAAAACGACCTGCATACGGATTTCGTAAAGCAGGGCGGGAATTTCGGGATTCAGCAGGTCGGGATGATCATGGCGGCAGCCATGACGGGCGCAGCCCTCGGCCCGCTGTTCTCGGGAATGATCGCAGCGCAACTCGGCACGACGGCCGCGACATTCGTAGCGGGCGGGTTGGGCAACGTGGTGGCGAGCGCCGCACTCACCGCCATGGCGAGTTCGACCCTCACGCAAGTGATGTTCACAGGCTCGTTGGACTTCGGCTCGGTACTGAAGACGGGGTTGTCGGCGGCGGTTACGGCCGGGTTGCTGAACGGGATTACGTATTCGAGCGCCGATGGCTTGGGGTTCTCGACGACAGCGTCCCCCAATAGCCTGGCAAGTCTTGCGGGCGTGAAGCCGACTTTCGTAGATGGCGCGGTAAGTCAGGCAGGAGCAACGACCGCGGGCCAGTGGTTCACGCAAGGCGTAGCGATCCTCGGGCAGTCCGTGATTCAGGCCGGGGTGCAATCGACGATTCAAGGTGGGAGTTTCCTTGAGGCGCTAAAGGTTAGCGGCGTTAGTAATCTGAGTGCCGCGCTGGCTTATCAGATTGGCGAACTAGGCACATCTAATCTAGGCAGTGTGGGGTACGTAGCCGCACACGCTGTGCTTGGTTGCGCGAGTGCGGCAGCGCTGGGCTCCGATTGTAGCGGTGGCGCTATTGGCGCAGCATTTTCTGCAATGTTCGCAAACGAAATCGCCAAATCGGTGACCGGTGGCCAAGGTGTAACGGATCCCGCCCAGCTAGCTATCATCTCAGCTGGTACCCAGTTGCTGAGCGGTGTGATTGCCGGGTTGGTGGGAGCAGACGCGAATGCAGCCGCGTTAGCTGCGCAGAACGAGACGATAAACAACGCGTGTGGAAGCAAGCACGGATGCGGTCAGATTGGTGCTGCGGCTGGCGCCGCCGTCGGTGGTGGTGCGGCGGCGGCAGGCTCTGTCGTCATTGACGCCGCCACCGGCGGAATCAATATCATCGCGACTCCGGCGGAAGTTGCCGCTGGGGCTGCATTGGGCGGTATGCTTGGTGGTGCCCTCGGAGCAGCGATTGATCGACTCGACGCAATGCTGAGTTCATCCGGCGAGGGAAAGTCGGAAACGAAGACTCCAAACGTTGGAGAGCCCGGGTCGTGGCACACCAATCCCGGAAGTGGGCAGCAGAGGCAATATGGTAATGATGGATTCCCTATTACCGACATTGATACAGATCACGACCATGGGCAAGGAAATCCGCACTCGCACAATTGGGAGCCGAATCCGAATGGTGGGTTTCCCTCTCGTGGTCCTGGCGTTCCTGTCTCAAACTGGCCACCAATCGTTGTCCCTTAACATTAATGGTAGCGGAGGACGGAATGGTCCAAGAGTTCGCGTCAGAAGATGCTTCGAAATTTCATGACTCTGAAATATCGTCGATTGAAATCATGAAGTCAGAAAGTGAGATGAGAGTCGGTTTATTGATGCCATCTGGAATTCACGCATATTTAGCAATAAAGAAAATTAGATTTGTGAGAATTACTGATTTTGTTATGCAAAATGTGATTTCTGAGATTCGTATTTCGAAATATGAGAATTTTTCAGAAGAGGAATTGAAAAGACTCGTGAATTGGTCGAACTCATTCTCTGACGTGGAGATTGAGTTGACGCCCGATTCTATGAGGAAATTCATGGAGGATATTAGTAATGGTAGATTGCAAGTCCTGGCCATAGAGCCGTCACGAGGGGCAGAGGCTGTAATCATTGCAGAGAAGATTTTCGTCAGTTGGGGCGAATGAATTAGTGGGAGTAAGGCCAAGTCGATCAATCCTTTTAAGGATCGTTATCAAATAACAAAGAAAGCTACTGTGAGGCGTACGTCGATCAGCAGTCGGGCAACTCGTCGATCATCGGTGCGGGGAACAATCTGACGATCAACGCCGGGTCGCTGACGAACGTCGGCAGTCTGATCACTGCGGGGCTTAACGCGACGATCAACGTCAGTGGCCCGGTGGTCAACAGCGCACAGACGCTCAATGCCTACTGGCACTCGCACTGGGTGCAAGAGACGGGCATGTTCGAGTCGGACAAGCGTCATGACGTGTGGAGCTGCGGGAGCGCTGCGGAATGTACGTCGCTGTATGGCGATGCTTACACAAGCGTAGGCGGTGTGATCAACCCGCCGACGCCGGTGGGCAACATCGCCGCAACGATTCAAGCGCCGAACCTGACGGTGACGTCGGGCGGTCAGATCGTCAACGTCGGTAACGTGGTGGGGCAGTCGGTGTCGCTGACCGGTACGAGCTTGGTCAACGGCATCACGACGGCGAACACGTACACGCCGCAAGTTGGCAACGCACCGCAAGTGATCAGCTTGGCACCTGCAAACGGCGGCCTGAATCTGACGATCCCTGCGAGCTTAGGCGGCGCGGGTTCGTCAATCCTGACGGGAGCCACCGGCCAGCAGAACGGCCCGAGCTATGTCGTCGGTGGATTGGGCGCGACGCTCGATCCTGTCTCTCCGCAAGTTCTGCTCTCGAACTTGCCTGCGTCGCTGCAACCGAGCACGACGACGTTCTACTTCTCACCACAACAAGAAGCGATCCAACTCCAGCAAGCGGCCCTGATGCAAACGGGCAAGGCGAGCTTCATCAATGGGTTGTCGACGGATAGCACGTCGCAGTTGAGCGTCAACGACCAGCAGAAGCTGGTGATGTACGGCAACGCGGTCGAGTACGCGAAGACGAACAACATTCAGTTGGGTCAGGCACTGACACCTGAGCAGATCGCAGGCTTGTCGCAACCGATGCTGTGGTACGTCGAACAGACGGTGCCGGAACCGGGATGCGCGGCAACAGGCAATGCGAAATGCCCGACGGTGACGGCACTGATGCCGCAGGTGTACCTGCCTGAGAATTTCACAGCGCTGTCCGCAGGCGGGCAGATTCTGGCGAGCAATGACCTGTCGCTGAACTTCGGTAGCACGGCGACGGGCGGCAGCATCCTGAATACGGGTTCGATCACCTCAGGCGGGACGCTGACGGTGAACACCGGCGCGCTGACGAACCGCGCGAACGTGGTCGACGTCGGCGAAATCTGGAGCTACATCAAAGACGCGGGTTACCTGAAGACCACCGGCACGATGGTGCAGCCGGGCGGCTTCATGAGCGCAGCAGCGGGCGGGTTGACGCTCAACGTCGACCAGTTCAACCAGATTGGCGGCGCACTCCAACTCTTAGACCCGAACGGCCAAGTCGACCAAGCAGCGACGCAAGCATTCATCGCGGGTGTAGCGGCACAACTGGGCGACAACTTCGTCCAGCAGACGCTGCAAAACGACCTGCACACGGATTTTGTGAAGCAGGGCGGGAATTTCGGGATTCAGCAGGTCGGGATGATCATGGCGGCAGCCATGACGGGCGCGGCCCTCGGCCCGCTGTTCTCGGGAATGATCGCCGCACAACTCGGCACGACGGCCGCGACATTCGTAGCGGGCGGGTTGGGCAACGTGATGGCGAGCGCAGCGCTCACCGCGATGGCGAGTTCGACCCTCACGCAAGTGATGTTCACCGGCTCGTTGGACTTCGGTTCGGTACTTAAGACGGGCCTGTCGGCGGCGATTACGGCCGGGTTGTTGGACGGCATAACGTACAGCGCGAAGGATGGCTTCGATTTCGCCTCGAAGGTTTCGGACAACAGCCTGAGCAGGCTCGCTGGCGTGAAGCCGACTTTCGTAGACGGCGCAGTAAGTCAGGCTGGTGCAACGACCGCTGGTCAGTGGTTCACGCAAGGCGTAGCGATTCTCGGACAATCTGTGATTCAGGCCGGGGTGCAATCAACGATTCAGGGCGGGAGCTTCCTCGATGCGTTGAAGGTTAGTGGTGTTAGCAATCTGAGTGCGGCGTTGGCGTATCAGATCGGGTCCCTTGGTGCCGAAACGCTTGGTCAGACGGGGTACGTTGGGGCGCATGCGGTGCTGGGATGCGCTGCGGGTGCAGCCGTCGGATCTGGATGTGCGGGGGGAGCGATCGGTGCCGGGGTATCGGCATTAGTAGCGGACGATATAGCGAGGGCGGTGACCAATGGTAAGGGTGTCACCGATCCAGCTCAGTTAGCGATAATTGCGTCGGCCACACAGCTCCTGAGCGCAGTGATAGCTGGTGCGGTAGGAGCAAATCCCAACGCGGCGGCGAGAGCTGCGCAGAATGAGACGCTAAACAATGCGTGCGCGCCGGGACACGAGTGCGGGACGTTCACGAGTGCGCTGAAAGATACGGTCCGTGCCACAGCGAACGCTGGGCTTGGCATTGCCGAGGCCGTTCCGAATCTCGTTGGCGGTGCCCTGCCCGGATTCCCCGACTATGTGCCGTTCCTCGATAAGTACAAGCTTGCCTACGATGATCCGGACTTCGGGGAGCTAACGTCATTCCTGTTGTCGCTCGGAATCGCCAAGGCCGCTGGGAAACCTGTTGCCAATGAAGCATCCGAAGCTACGCGACCTGCAAGTGCAGCAAACACAGCTGCGGGAACAGCGAATTCAGTTAGCGGCGCTAGGCTTTCAATGCAACTTTCGGCTGAGCAGTCAGCCGGCACCCGAGCACCTACATCGATTTCAAGTTATTCAGATCACGCGATCCAACAGATTGCAGGGCGAGATGGAGGGATAGGAGTTAGCCGAGCGGCAGTAAATGATGCATTTGCGAATCCAACTGCCATCCAGTATGTTCCAAGCAAATACGGCCCGACTTTCAAATACGTCGGTCAAAACGCTACCGTGGTGGTCAATTCTCAGGGTAATGTGGTCACCGCTTGGGGAACAAGCGCAGCTGGAGTCCGGAAATGAGAATAGTGCTAACCGAACGTCAAAAACAGATTTTGCGCATCCTGCGTGCCAAAGACGGGGGAAAGAACGCCGCATTGTTCGATGGCCTGGAGATGGGGAGAACGATGGCCATCGCCGAAATCGATGCTCTTTGTGGGCTAATTAACGCAGAGTTCATGATGGAGGGCATATTGCCAACATTTGAGCCAAATGAGTACGGCATCGAACTGGAGGGGCTTTTAGATGTTGTCAACCGACCTCGCTTGAGTTTTTGATGTTGCTGCTCAATACGTTGCATTTCCTGGAAGAAGAAGTCACTAAATTCTGCACAATAGAAGTGAAATTTGCTTTCGGGACCGGTTGTGTCGTGGGCACGACGATCCCGGTGAGCTAGAGCCGATTGGGCGCGACGCTCGAACCCACTCTCGGGCAACGATCACTTCCTCGGCGGTGGACAGGGACTTCCGAGCGGTGGGAAGGAGCTGGTCATTGACTCGATACCCAGTGCCGGTGGTGCAGGAATTCGACAAATTGCTGTAAAGGTTAAGTGACGATATGAATCCGACTCGGATTTTCCCCGGGCGAATCACGCAGTGCCCAAGTTGTCACGGCGACGTCGCGTATTCATGGTTGACGGGCATGGGGGGGGCCTCATTTTCATGTATACGCCATTGAAAACAACGACGTTCTGATTAGGCGAGAATGGTTCGAAAATATTGAGAAGATGCGTCTCGCCGGTGCCACGGAGGCGATGCTCGTAAACGCCATTGAAGATTTGCTGATACCTGCAACTGCGGAGCGGTCCAAGTATTCCTTGTGGAGTAACGTCAAATGTCCCCATTGCCATATTGAATTCCCATATCGATTCCGTGGCAACCTAGCGTTACGGCTCAGTGATTTTTCGGTAGTTTTGGTGGACGGGTGTCAACTCGATACGGATGAAGGTGTTTTTGCGGTGCGTGTAAGTCGCTGAGAGACGACCCTCGGTTAGTGAGCGATTCAGGCTCCGAACCTGACGGTGACGTCGGGCGGTCAGATCGTCAACGTCGGTAATGTGGTGGGACAGTCGGTGTCGCTTACGGGCACAAGCCTTGTGAATGGCATCACGACGGCCAACACGTACACACCGCAAGTCGGCAACGCACCGCAAGTGATTAGCTTGGCACCGGCAAACGGCGGCCTGAACCTGACGATCCCTGCGAGCTTGGGCGGCGCGGGTTCATCGATCCTGACGGGCGCCACCGGCCAGCAGAACGGCCCGAGCTACGTTGTAGGTGGATTGGGCGCGACGCTCGATCCCGTCTCCCCGCAAGTGCTGATCTCGAACTTGCCCGCGTCGCTGCAACCAAGCACGACGACGTTCTACTTCTCTCCTCAACAGGAAGCCATCCAACTCCAGCAAGCCGCCCTGATGCAAACGGGCAAGGCGAGCTTCATCAATGGTTTGTCGACGGATAGCACGTCGCAGTTGAGCGTGAACGATCAGCAGAAGCTGGTGATGTACGGCAACGCGGTCGAGTACGCGAAGACGAACAACATCCAGTTGGGTCAGGCCCTGACGCCTGAGCAGATCGCAGGGTTGTCGCAACCGATGCTGTGGTACGTCGAACAGACGGTGCCGGAACCGGGATGCGCGGCAACAGGCAATGCGAAATGCCCGACAGTCACGGCACTGGTGCCGCAGGTGTACCTGCCGGAGAACTTCACGGCGCTATCGGCAGGCGGGCAGATTCTGGCGAGTAACGACCTGTCGCTGAACTTCGGTAGCACGGCGACGGGCGGCAGCATCCTGAATACGGGTTCGATCACCTCAGGCGGGACGCTGACGGTGAACACCGGGACGCTAACGAACCGCGCGAACGTGGTCGACGTCGGTGAAATCTGGAGCTACATCAAAGACGCGGGTTACCTGAAGACCACCGGCACGATGGTGCAGCCGGGCGGCTTCATGAGCGCAGCAGCGGGCGGGTTGACGCTCAACGTCGACCAGTTCAACCAGATCGGTGGCGCACTTCAACTCCTAGACCCGAACGGCCAAGTCGACCAAGCCGCAACGCAAGCGTTCATCGCGGGTGTAGCGGCACAGTTGGGCGACAACTTCGTCCAGCAGACGCTGCAAAACGACCTGCACACGGATTTCGTAAAGCAGGGCGGGAGCTTCGGGATTCAGCAGGTCGGGATGATCATGGCCTCGGCCATATTAGCCGGAGCATTGGCACCCCTGATGGCCGGATTGGTCGCGGCGCAACTTGGATCGGTCGCAGCGACATTTGTAGCGGGTGGGTTGGGCAACGTGATGGCGAGCGCAGCACTCACCGCCATGGCAAGTTCGACCCTCACGCAGGCGATGTTCACAGGCTCGTTGGACTTCGGCTCGGTACTGAAGACGGGGCTGTCGGCGGCGGTTACCGCCGGGTTGCTGAACGGGATCACGTATTCGAGCGCAGACGGATTGGGGTTCTCGACGACGGCGTCCCCGAATAGCTTGAGTAGTCTGGCTGGCGTGAAGCCAACTTTTGTGGAAGGTACGGCGAGCCAAGCTGGCACGGCCTCCGCAGGTTTCTCAATCACGCAAGGCCTCGCAATCGCAGGTCAATCTGTGATTCAAGCGGGTGTGCAGTCGACGATTCAGGGTGGGAGTTTCCTTGATGCGCTGAAGGCAAGTGGAGTCAGCAATCTGAGCGCGGCATTGGCGTTCCAGATTGGTGATGCAAAGGGTGATCTCGGCCAAATCTTCGGACAGAACGGAGGCGAGATTGTATCCACAATCGCCCATGGTGCTTTGGGGTGTGCAAGTGCGGCTGCGTTGGGCAACGGCTGTGGTGGTGGTGCGATTGGCGGCGCGCTTGGTTCTGCACTGAATTCGATATTCGACCCGAGTCAGGTACTCCCGCCCGAATTGCATGTGGGACTTATGGGCATAGCGGGTGCATTGGTTGCAGGCGCGTTAGGGCAGGACGCGAATGCTGCGGCAACCGCGGCACAGAACGAGACGCAGAACAACTGGCTTAAACATAAGGCCGAAGCATTTAACAAGCCATCGGAGGCAGATCAACTCAAGGCGGCAGCGTCAGCTTGTAGTGCTAGCGGAAGTCTCAGCTCTGAGAGTTGCGGAAAGCTCAATGAATTGAGAGCGACTTCTCTAGCTCGCGATCAAGCATTGACGAGTGCCTGTGCCGACGCCAGCTCGGCAGCGTGCATGCTGGCGGTGGCAGACGCCAAAGCGAATGGCAACCTCGTCGTCCGTGCCTCGAATGGGCAGATGTTTGCAGTAGATCCTGCGGACTCTCAAATTCTGTCGGGAGACCCGAATCTCAAGGCAACACTGTTTGACAAGCAGTTGGGTAGCCCGTTAGGGGCGATCCTCTCAGCATTAGTCGTTGCGCTGGGGGGGTCTACAGAGACAGCCTTGGAGGGGGCGCAACTGGGACAGGCTGTGGAGGGCGTGGGGGCCGGTCTTACGTCGTTTGGGACATCGGCCACTCTTAAACCCGTTTCCGGGCCCAGCGCCGATGCTCAAGCTCCTAAAGGCAACGGAATTGATTTTTACGTAAATTCACAGGGCGTCGCTCTTCCTGCCACCGGATACCGCTACATGGACAGTCGATTTGCGGAAGCAACGATTTCGTCAATGACTGCACCGCTAAGTTATTTTGGCTTCACTAAATTTGATAGCGGTGCCGCTTCCCGAAGCGCTTTTCAAATATTTTTCGAGTCGGGGAACTCGAAATCATGGAGCGACGCTAGACTTATGGGAGTTTTTGATACTCTTCAGTTGTTCGGTAGAAATGGTTTTGTAAATGCTAAAGTTCCATTGGAAAAAGGTGGGGTTGGGCCGGGAGTCGAGCCATATACTCGATCTTATCCGGAGTATGGGGTAGGCGGGGAGGCACAATTGATCCCGGTTATAAAAGGAACGCAGATAGAATTTTATGAGGTAAAGGTACTTAAATGACATACGATGATCTTCGGTGTGAATTGGAGAGGTTGGTGGAAACCTATGTTTCCGATGCGCTAGAGAGGGGGCGTCTATTGATTTTGGTGAAGGCGGATGAAATTCCGGTGAAAGGTATTTTGTCTGATTTGAATCACTACATGCCTGACGCAATTTCTGATAGTGATGCCGATGTTATAAAGGAAATAGTTTTTAATTTTTGTTAGCTCGGCAGATGAAATGCTAAATTTACAGTAGAGGTAATTCCATGAAATTACACAATCTACCCTCGGTTTAGGGATTACGGGGGCGATGGGAGTCCACTCCGGCTCGTGCCGGGCCCGAGCTACGTCGTGGGTGGATTGGGCGCGACGCTCGATCCCGTCTCCCCGCAAGTGCTGATCTCCAACTTGCCCGCGTCGCTGCAACCGAGCACGACGACGTTCTACTTCTCGCTGCACCAAACAAAACAGAGGGTTACATGATTTCACGTAACCCTTTGTGCTTTCTGTGGGACGCGCTAATTGTCCCTAGTCCGGTCCCGTCTCGCCCCTATCGTTTCAATGCGTAGCACTGCACGCGCAAATCGTGATCATTGATGAGTCCGCAACTGCTGGCATCCTTCTTTCCGTAGCAGTACTCACGCTGATCGTGGTCGGTTATATCACCACAACTGCCGCTTCCGTTCTTCATATAACACTGTGCTCGTAAGTCGCGGTCATTGATGAGTCCGCAACTGCTGGCATCCTTCTTCCCGTAACAGTACTCACGTTGATCGTGATCGTTGATATCACCACAACCGCCAGTTCCCCTCTCGACATAGCACCTTGCTCGCAAATCGTGGTTGTTGATGTTCCCACAGCTGCCACCGCTCTGCGTCGCGTAGCAGTAAGCACGTTGATCGTTATCGTTGATGCTTCCACAGCTCTGAGAGAAGGCTGGACTAGACGCACCGAACATCAGGCTTGCCAAGCTGAGCAGTATTTTCTTCATCATTCTTATCTCACGTGTGATTATTCGATCGTGCTGTGAAAGTGATTCATAACGAGAGCGTTAGTAGTCACGTGGAATCCTAAATGTATAAATGGATTTCACGCATCTTTGGTTGACAGAGGATTTTTGAAAGACCTCACCCCTGCGCCATCACCTGCTGCGCAATCGCCGCAGTAATCCCAGCCTTATCGTGCCGCGTCCGCTCAAGAAGCCCGATACTCCGTTGCTCCGTTACCCCGGGTAAAGGAATCACACGCAATGCATCTTCATGGGCCCATGACGCGCTTCTCAACATCGGCACCACCGCAACGCCGACCCGTTGCCGCACCAACGCCACGATCCCTTCGATGGACGACAGCTCCAAAAAGTCGCTGACCTTCACGTGCTGACGTCGCACCGCGCGATCAATCAACGCACCGGTCCGCTGCGTCCGATCAAACCGTAGAAACCGCTCCGTCTCCAGCAACTTAACCACCGACGAAGACTTCAACGCCGACGACGCCAACAGCACCAACGGCTCCCTATACAACGGCGTCCACCGCACCCCTGCCGGGCGTCGCCCTGACGGCTCCACCAGCACTGCGCAATCGATCTCCCCGGCGTCGAGCTTTGCGGTTAGCTCAATCGAGCGTGCCGTCTGAATCGATATCTCCAGATGCGGCTGCGCGTGCTTGATCTGCGACACCGCGCGCGCCAGCGCACTCACCGCCGACTCCACCGCGCCAATCGTCACCGGCCCTGCCGTCGATTCGATGCCTGCGGCCAGCGTGCGCATCGTTTGATACTGCGCCAGCAGTTGCTCAGCGTGCGGCAGCAGAAGCCGTCCCATCGCGTTAAGCGCGACGGAGCGTCCCACGCGGTCGAACAGCGGATGGTCGAATTCTTCCTCCAGCGCGCGCATTTGCATGCTGACCGCCGATTGGGTCATGGCGAGATGTTCGGCTGCCGAAGCGAACGAGCCGTATCTCGCGACCGCCGCAAAAGTCCGCATAAATCGCAGGTTGCTCATGGGTGACTCTCGCTAAACATCTGAATATTCGGAAGAAAACCCCAGAAGGGGTTGATGAAGATAGTCCTCAATTCATCAAAAAACTTGCGATGACGAATCACAAATTCTAGCTTTTATTGGTTTTTTGGCACAAGCAGAATGGGGCGAAGCGAGTGCGGTCGGCTTGCCACGAACACACTTCATAGAAGAGGAGTATCCCCATGGAAGTTTCGGTCGGGCGCGACGGCGCCTCGAACACCGCTAATACCGCGCAAACCGAGCGATCGAGCAAACGTATCGACGTCAAGGTCATTGCCGTGTCCACCGTCGGCAATGCGCTCGAATGGTTCGACTTCACCGTCTTTACCTTCTTCGCCGCGAACATCGCGCGTCAGTTCTTCCCCAGCGATAACCCCACCGCCGCACTGCTCGCAGCATGGACGACGTTCGGCGTCGGCTTTCTGACGCGTCCGCTCGGTGGCATCGTGCTCGGCGCTTACGCCGACAAACACGGACGAAAAGCCGCACTGCTCCTGACGATCACCGTCATGGCACTCGGCGTCGCCGTCATCGCCTTCGCGCCGACTTACGCGCAAATCGGCATGGCCGCTCCGATACTCATGCTCGTTGGCCGCTTCCTTCAGGGCTTCTCCGCAGGCGGCGAAGTGGGGAGTGCTACGGCATTCCTCGTCGAGCACGCACCGGTCGAGCGTCGTGGCGTGTACGGCAGCTTCCAGATGATCGCGCAGGCATGCAGCATGCTGCTCGGCGCCATCGTGTCCGTCGGCATCACGCAAACCCTCACGCCGGAACAGATCGACGCGTTCGGCTGGCGCATTCCGTTCGTGATCGGTCTGCTCATCGTGCCGGTCGGTCTCTACGTGCGCTCGCGTCTGGACGAATCGCCGGTCTTCAAGGACGCCCGCAAGCAAGACGCTGAAAAGCGCTCGCCGTTCATCGAATCGGTCACGCAGCACTGGCGTCAGGTGTTGGCGGGCTTCGGCCTTACGGTGTACGGCACCATCGGCACGTACATCTTCTACTACTACATGCCGAGCTACGCGACGAAGTCGCTGGGCATCCCCTTCAAGAGCAGCGTGATCGCGTCGTTGTGCGCAGCCGTCGCCTACATCGTGGGGACGTTTGCCTCGGGCCGCATCTCGGACGCCATCGGCCGCAAGAAGCCGATGACGGCCTCCGCACTCATCAGCCTGATCATCGCGTACCCGCTGTTCCTCGCTGTCAGCCACGTGCCGACGCTGCCGATGCTGATCTTCGTGCAATGCTGCCTGATGCTCTCGCTCGGGCTGTTCCAGGGATCGTATTGCGCCTTCGTGTGCGAACTGTTCCCGTCGCGCGTGCGCGCCACGTCGATGGCCATCGGCTACAACTTCGCAGTGATGATCTTCGGCGGTTTCGCCGGTGCCATCGCAACGCTGCTCATCGGCTGGACGGGCGACAAGCTCGCCGTCGTCTACTACGGCCTGTTCGGCGCAGCCGTGGGCCTCGTCACGATCCTGATGCTCAAGGACCGCTCGCGGCAACCTCTGCTCTAAGACACCAACAATCACGGTCTCCGGCGGCCATTTCAATGGCTCGCCGGTGCACCACTGCACTGCCTCCCCAAACCTGCCCCTGTCCAATGCGCGCGACCTGCTGACATCGTCGGCGAGCGTCGCGCCTTTCGGGGCACTCTCAAGAGACGACTCTCATGTCCATCATTCCGGAAATCGCCGAACGCTCGGCCGAACTGCAAGCTATCCGACGCGACATCCACGCCCATCCCGAACTGCGCTACGAAGAGGCGCGCACGTCGGACATCGTGGCGAAGCTGCTCGAATCGTGGGGTATCGAAGTCACGCGCGGGCTGGGTAAGACGGGCGTCGTCGGCGTGCTGCATAACAGTACCGGCAAGGGCACGGGCAAGAAGGTCATCGGTCTGCGCGCGGACATGGACGCGCTGCCGATTCAGGAACTCAACACGTTCGAACACGCGTCGCAGTACGCGGGCAAGATGCACGCCTGCGGTCACGACGGCCACACCGCCATGCTGCTCGGCGCTGCGCAGCATCTGGCCGCACATCGCAATTTCGACGGCACCATCGTCTTCATCTTCCAACCGGCGGAAGAGGGCGGTGGTGGCGCGAAGGCGATGCTCGAAGACGGTCTGTTCGAGAAGTTTCCAGTCGACGCAGTGTTCGCGCTGCACAACTGGCCGGGACTCGCGGCTGGCAGCTTTGGCGCGCGCGTAGGCGCGACGCAGGCGTCGAGTAATGAATTTCGCATCGTCGTCAAAGGGACGGGCGCACACGCCGCCATGCCGCACGACGGCATCGATCCCGTCCTCACTGCGATGCAGATCGGCACCGGCCTGCAAAGCATCATGACGCGCAACAAACGCCCCATCGACGCCGCCGTGCTCTCCATCACGCAGATGCAGGCGGGCGAGGCGATCAACGTCATTCCGAACACCGCGACGCTCGCAGGCACGGTGCGCACCTTCTCGCTCGAAGTCCTCGATCTGGTCGAGAAGCGCATGCGCGAGTTCTGCGAATCGACGGCTGCGGCGTACGGTTGCTCGGTAGAGTTCTCGTTCATCCGCAATTACCCGCCGACGGTCAACACCGCTGCCGAGACGCAGTTCGCGCTTAACGTCATGAAGGAGATTGTGGGACGTGATCACGTCGTCGATCCCATCGATCCGACGATGGGGGCGGAAGACTTCTCATTCTTCCTGCTGGAGCGTCCCGGTTGCTACGCCTACATCGGCAACGGCACCGGCGACCATCGTGCGCATGGTCACGGTCTCGGCCCGTGCATGCTGCACAACACGAGCTACGACTTCAACGACGATGTCCTCACGCTCGGCTCGACCTATTGGGTGCGCCTGACCGAAGCCTTCCTGGCGGAGTGAGACGCGATGACCACGAGTCCGTTCTCCAGCAGCTATCTTCAGGCGCGCGAGCGATTCACGGCAGCGGCCCGGCAGGCCGGTGTCGAGGTGACCAGCCATGTCATTCCCGACATCGTCGGCCGTGAGGGTGAGACGCTTGCGACGGACGTCGTGCGTCTCGGTTCACCCGATGCGCGACGCTTGCTCATCCTCACCTCCGGCACGCACGGCGTCGAGGGATTCTGCGGCAGCGCCGCGCAGATCGCGCTGCTGGGCGACGAAGGACTGAAGTCGCGCCTCGCGGCGGCGGACGTCGCCATTCTCGTCGTGCACGCGATCAACCCATATGGCTTTTCGTGGCTGTCTCGCACCAACGAGGACAACGTCGATCTGAACCGCAACAGCATCGATTTCACGCAGACGCTGCCCGTCAACGCGGCTTACGCCGATCTGCATGATTTGCTCGTGCCGCCCGAGTGGCCGCCGTCCCACGACAACGTGCGCGCCATCGCCGACTACATCGCGACGCACGGCGAAGCGGCATATCAGCGCGCGCTGACGATTGGACAGTACGCCTTCGCCGACGGGCTGTTCTACGGGGGACGCGAACCCGTGTGGAGTACTCGCCTGATGCGCACGCTGATCGAGACGCACGGGCAGCGTTGTGAAGCCATCGGCTGGATCGATTTCCACACCGGTCTCGGTCCGCCGGGGCATGGCGAGAAAATCTGCGTGGGCGGTCTCGACGCAGCAGAGTTAGCACGCGCCCGCGCGTGGTGGGGCGCCGATCTGGCCAGCCCCATCGACGGCACGACTGTGGCGTCGAACGTCGGTGGCCCGTTGCTCGATACGCTGCGCAACACGGCGAAGCACGGGCAGGTGACCGCCATCGCCATCGAATACGGCACCGTGCCGCTCATCGACATGCTGCACATGCTGCGGGCGGACTCATGGCTGAGACGTCATCCTGACGCGACAGATGAGCAGGCGTCGGCTATTCGTGCTTCGGTGCAGGCGGCATTTTGCTTCGACGACGGCGTATGGCAGGGCCAGATTCTCGGGCAGGCGCGCGTGGCCATCTTGCAGGCGGTGACGGGGTTGAGTCGTCAGGGCGCTACCGGTTAGGGCAAAATCGGGCGACAATAGCCCGCCCTAACCGCACAAACGCTCATGGCATCTCACGTGAAGAAGTCTTTCGTCGGCCGGATTCGCGATCAGCTCGACCAGCTCTCGCCGTCAGAGCGGCGTCTGGCCGAATTCGCGCTCGATCTGCCGGGCGATCTGGCGGGGTATTCGGCGTCCGAGCTGGCCACGCTGGCTCAGGTCTCGAATGCCACCGTCACGCGCTTCGTGCGACGTCTGGGCTACGAGTCGTTCGACGACGCACGCAAACACGTCCGCTCCGAGCAACGCGCTGGCTCTCCTCTGGTGATGGCTGCGACCGCGCACGCGACCGAAGCTGTGGCCGACGATGTCGTCGGCGCGCATCGTCAGCAAAGCCTCGCCAACATCGACGCGACCTATCGCCGTCTCTCGTCCACCGAAATCGAACAGATCGCCGCCGCGATTCTCTCGGCGCGCAAAGTCTGGGTTGTGGGCTTTCGCTCCAGCCTGCCGCTCGCGATGTATTTCCGCTGGCAGTTGCTGCAAACCGTCCCCAGCGCACAAGTCATCCCCGGTGCGGGCGAAACGCTCGGTGAACATCTCGCAGGCATCGGTGCAGACGACATCGTGATCGTGTTCGCGCTGCGCCGTCGCGTTCGTCAGATGCCGACGATCGTCGCGCAACTCGCGAAAGCTTGTCCGAATCTCGTCTACATCACCGAGCGCAATGGCGTGACGAAGACGCCCGCGAAGTGGTCGTTGCAGTGCGACGTGCAAGGCCCCGGCGTGCTCGATAACCACACGGCGGTGATCGGTCTGTGCCACCTGATCGTCACGCAGGTTATGACGCTTGCGGGCAATCCGGGACGTCGTCACCTCGGCCTCGTGGAAGCGTTCCACGACGCACTCGACGAAATTTGACCCACCGCCGTCGTCCGACGGCGCTCTGCCTCAAACCTCCCCATCATTGGCATCTCCTGCCAAGGCGGTCGCTCGTTCGCGTCGTCCGCATCGTCAGGCTAAACCCTGATATGAAAAATAATTTTCAAAAACAAATAATCTGAAAAAATATTATCCAAACAGGTTCATCAGAGGGCGAGGCAATTCGGTCGCAAAGGCGCCAATCCAGGCGCAGGGAGTTTTACGATGGGCGCAGAAGTGGTCGTATCGTCGTCGGAACCCAGGTTGCAGCAGCTCGAACGGGCGCTCGACGACATTGGCGTGACGCCGTCACACAAGAAGATCCTCGCACTGATTCTGTTCGGGGTTCTGTTCGACGTCTTCGAGCAGAACGCCGTCGGCCTCGTGGGGCCGTTGTTGCGCGAGTACTGGGGCATCTCTGCCGCCCAGATCGGCTTTCTCAACACGTTAACGTTCGGTGCAGCCGCCATCGGCCGACTTGGTTCGGGCTACATCGCCGACCGCTTCGGGCGTCGCACGATGCTGAGCATCAATCTGATGCTGTTCACGCTCGGCGCACTGATCTGCGCTTTGGCGACGAACTACACGATGCTCGCCGCCGGACGCTTCATCGTCGGCTTCGGTCTCGGCGGCGAAATCTCGATTGCCGTCACCATGCTCGCGGAGTTCTGCTCGTCGCGTTTCCGTGGCGTGGCGGTGGGCGCGATCAACGTCGCGGGCGGTGGGCTGGGCAACATGCTCGCACCGGCGTTCGGGTTGGCGGTCTTCGCCTTCTTCCCCGGGCCGGATAGCTGGCGCTGGTTGTTCGGCTGCCTCGTGCTTCCGGCCTTTTTCGTGCTGCTCTATCGACGCTTTATTCCGGAGACGCCGCGCTTTCTGCTCTCCAAAGGCCGCGTGGAAGAGGCTAACCGGGTCCTCAACATTCTCGCGTCGGGCAAGCTGGGTAAGTCCGCCGCTGGCGGCACGAAGCCTTACCTGAGCGAAGCGTCGAACGGCGCGCACCGTGCGGAAAAGGTGCGTCTGAGCGAAGTGTTCGTCGGACCGCTGGCGCGTCGCACGGTGGCCGTCGGTGTCGCGGTGTGCATGACCTATGGCGCGCAGATTTCAGTGCTCACGCTGATGCCGACGATTCTGATGGCGCAGGGCTACACGCTGAGCAAGAGCTTCGTGTTCACCATCGTGATGCAGTCGGGCAGCCTGCTCGGCGCGATCACGGCGTCGTACTTCGGCTTCCGCTTCCCGCGCAAACGCGTGCTGACGCTCGGTGCTATCGCCGCATGTGTGATCGGTCTGTGCTTCGGGTTTTTGTCGAAGTCGCAGCCCCTGATTCTCGCGTTCGGTGCGGCTTTCCAGTTCTGCGTGCTGCTGCTCAATACGTCCATCTGGATCTACGCGCCGGAACTCTATCCCACGCGAGTGCGGGCGTTTGGCACGGCGTTCATTCTGGCGCTGGGGACGTTGGCCGGTGCGGCGATGCCGCTGGTGGCTGGCCGCGTATTCGACCAGTACGGCATCGGCGGCATGTTCGGGATGATGGCCGCGATGTACGCCGTGTTCGCCATCGCACTGACCTTTGCGCCGGAGACGTTCGGCAAGCCCATCGACGGCCCCGACGCGCCGGGCGACGACGATCCGCAGGCGGCTGCCAGGACGTCTTCCGACGCGCCAGCCTCCACCGCATCCGCTTCGCACGCTTCTTGAACTCCTGATTCGCCGAGATTTCCATGACTCACATCCTGCTCATTAACCCCAACACGTCGACGGCGACGACGCAAATGATGGTCGACATCGCCCGCACGTATTTCGCCAGCGTGATGACGTCGCCGCCGACGGTGGTTGGCGCGACGGTCGCGCGCGGCGCGCCAATGATCGTCGACGAGCAGGACCTCGCGGTGGCCGCTGACGCCGTGAACGATCCGCAAATCGTTGCGCTTGCGGAGCAGGCGGACGGTGTGATCGTCGGCGCGTTCGGCGACCCGGGGATCGAAGCGCTGCGGGCGCGTCTGGACGTGCCGGTGGTCGGGATCGGCTCGGCATCGGTGCGAGAGGCAGGCGAGGGCGGCCGTCGTTTCGGCATCGCCACGACGACACCGCAACTGGCCGACTCGATTGCGTCGAACGTCCGGAAGCTGGGCCTGGGCGCGAGCTTCACGGGGGCGCGGTTCACGACGGGCGATCCGCTTGCGCTCGGCGACGAGCCGTCGCAACTGGAAAGCAGCCTTGCCGGTGCCGTCGACGCGTGCATTCGGCTCGACGGGGCGCAAGCTGTCGTGATCGGTGGCGGCCCGCTGGGTGAGGCGGCGCAGGCGCTCGGCGAGCGCTTCTCAGTACCGGTGATCGGGCCGGTGCCGGCGGCCTGCAGCGCGCTGCTTCAGGCAATGGGACTGGACGAAGCCGCGTAATCCATTCCGTCTAAAGTCGTCGTTGGTCCCAACATCAATGGTGAATACAGAACAATGCAGGAGTCGATATGAACCAACAGCCAACGTCGCGAGCGAGCGACGGCACACACGCGTTCGCCAATCCGCAGGATCACATGCTCGACCCCATCTATCGCAAGATCATGTGGCGGATCATTCCGTTCATATTTGTGCTGTGGATGCTTGCGTGGATCGACCGGGTGAACGTCGGCTTCGCGAAGTTGCAGATGCAGCAGGATCTCGGCTTCAGCGAGACGGTGTACGGCATCGGCGCGGGTATCTTCTTCCTTGGGTACTTCTTCCTGGAAATCCCGAGCAACTGGCTGCTGTTGCGCATCGGCGCGCGTCGCACGCTCGCACGCATCACATTGGGCTGGGGGACGATCTGCGTGCTCATGATGTTCACGCACTCGCCCGCGTACTTCTACGTCATGCGCTTTCTGCTCGGCGCGTTCGAGGCGGGTTTCCAGCCGGGCGTGCTGCTGTATCTGACGTTCTGGTTCCCGGCGCACCGACGCGCGAAGGCGTTTGCGTGGTTCATCTCGGCGTCGGCTGTGTCGTCGGTGGTGGGCGCACCGCTCGCGGGGGTCATTCTGAACGGTATGCACGGCGTGAACGGCTGGGCCGGGTGGCAATGGCTGTTCCTGCTCGAAGGTGTGCCGACGGTCCTCGCGGGCGCGCTGGCTGTGTGGTTCCTCGTCGACAAGCCGGAGCAGGCCAGTTGGTTGTCGGAGCATGAGAAGCGCCTGCTGCAATCCGATCTGGACAACGACCGTAAGGGCGCGGGGCAGCGCGAGCATAGCTTCATGCTTGCCGTGCGCAGCCCGAAGCTGTGGCTGCTTACAGGCATCTACTTCGGTATCGTGGCAGCGAACGCAACGCTCTCATTCTTCGCACCGACCATCGTGCGCGCGTTGGGTCCGACGAATCCGTTACATATCGGGTTGCTCGTCGGTGTGATGTACGTCTTCGGCGCAATCTTCCAGATCGCCATCGGCTACAGCGCGGACAAACGTCGCGAGGCGCGCATGCATTGTGCGATTCCGGTTTTCATCGGGGCGTGTGGACTAGCGGGCGTCGGCGTGTTTGCGGGAAGCAATGGCGTGGCGGCGTTCCTGTGTCTGGTCATTGCCGTGTCCGGCACGATGGGCGCGATTCCGGTGTTCTGGCAGTTGCCGAATGCCTATCTCGCGGGCGGTGCTGCCGCGATGGGCGTGGCGTTCATCAACTCCGTGGCAAACCTTGCGGGGTTCGGCTCACCTTATCTGCTGGGCATCGTGAAAGATGCGACGGGCAGCTTCAACGGCGGCCTCTGGATCGTAGCGGCACTCGAAGCGTTCGTCGCCATCCTGATCTGGTGGCGGATGAAACGGCGCGAGCGGGTGCCGGGGGTGCCTGCGGTGGCGTGAGGATTTCCCGAAAAACGTTAAGGGCTACGTAATTTCACGTAGCCCTTTGTTTTTCTATGGCGTCGTTGGCCGAGCGGAGAGGTCGCAGATAGAAAGCGCAAGAACGAAAATTCCGTCGCTACCCTAAAGAAATCAGTGTCTGCATCCGTAATGCTCTGTTCCGACCGGTTCTCGCCGGTTGGGAATCCGAGGCGCTCTTAGAAATAGAAAGCGGATCAAATTGAGGAGCCGCACCGTCCCGGATCATTTATCAGATGTTCACATAACTGGGGTTAATGGAATGAACGTACGTAAAGTCCTTCATGCAGGTGTTGCAATTCTGGCGCTCGCGCTGACGGGGTGTGCTTCGACGTCGTCGACGCTGGATACTTCGCGCTCCGTCGATCCGGCTTTGGCCACAACGCTCAAGCAGGGCATCGCACTGCCGACCATCGAATCGAACGGCCATGAACTGAGCCCCGAAGTGAAGACGGGCATTCTCGATGCGTTCAAATTGCAGGCCGAGAAGAACGGCATGGCGGTTTCGGCCAGTGGCGTGCCGGTGAAGATTACTGTCGAGGAATTTAACGCACGTTCGGCCGCCGCCCGTCTGGTGCTCGGCTTTATGTCGGGCAGCGACCACATCAAGGCCCGCGTGGACGTGTCGGGGAAGACGTACTCCGTTGAAGACACGGCTCGTTCGTCGATTAACGGCATTGGTCTGGTTGCCGAAAACGTGGGTTCCGAAGCCGCCAACGGCGTGGCCACACTCGCCGGTGTTCAGGTGAACACGATTCAACGTGTCCAGCCGCCGGTCGGCATGACCACGCGCTAATCGGCGTAGCCCGCGTCGACTTCAGAACGCTCGCAGGAAAATCGCTTCGATTTCCGCTTGCTCAGCGCGACGCGGGTTGGTGAACCCGCAGGCGTCCTGCATCGCGTTGGCGGCGAGCGTCGGGACGTCTTCCTTCTTCGCCCCGAGTTCGGCCAACCCCGACGGAATGCCGATGTCCTTCGACAACCGGCGAATCGCCGCGATGGCGACCTTTGCACCTTCGTCGTCGCTCAGCCCTTCAACCTTCTCGCCCATCGCCTGCGCGATGTCTTTCAGACGCGCCGCGCTGGTGCTCGCGTTGAACTCCTCCACGTGTGGCAACAGAACCGCGTTGCACACGCCGTGCGGCAGATCGTAGAACCCGCCCAACTGGTGCGCCATCGCGTGCACGTAACCGAGCGACGCGTTGTTGAACGCCATGCCCGCCAGAAACTGTGCGTACGCCATGTTCTCGCGTGCGTTCATGTCGTCGCCGTGCGACACCGCACGACGCAGATTCTGCGAGATCAGCGTGACGGCCTTGAGCGCGCACGCGTCGGTGATCGGGGTGGCAGCGGTCGACACGTAAGCTTCGGTGGCGTGCGTCAGTGCATCCATGCCGGTCGCGGCCGTCAGCCCCTTGGGCATCGCCGCCATCAGCGCCGGATCGTTGACGGACAACAGCGGTGTGACGTTGCGGTCGACAATGGCCATCTTCACATGACGCTTTTCGTCCGTGATGATGCAAAAGCGCGTCATCTCGCTCGCGGTCCCGGCCGTCGTGTTGATCGCGACGAGCGGCAATTGCGGCTTCTTCGACTGATCGACGCCCTCATACTCCGAGATGTGGCCGCCGTTCGTCGCACACAGTGCAATCCCCTTCGCGCAGTCGTGCGGCGAGCCGCCACCCAGCGAAATCACGAAGTCGCACTGGTTCTGCTTCAGGATTGCCAGACCGGCTTCGACGTTGCTCACGGTCGGGTTCGGTTTCGCGCCGTCGAAGACGATCGATTGAATGTCCTGCTGCGTCAGCAGCTTCGCCACCTTCTCGGCGACGCCCGCCTTCGCGAGACCGGCATCGGTCACGATCAGAGCGCGGCGGAAATGGTATTGGCGCAGGGCGGCAATCGCTTCGTCAAGGCTGCCCACGCCCATCATGTTGACGGCGGGAATGAAGAAAGTCGTGCTCATCGTCATGCTCCTTATCTGTTCTGTGAGGGGCACTCCCCGCGCGCAAATGGCGCGACGGGGTGTCCAGAATCATCTTTTGCATGCATCAAAGACAGCATCGCACTCGCCGCGCGATGCGTCTTTGATCTACTGCAAGGTCACATACGACTAGAGGGATTGCTCAGAAGAAGCCGAGCGGATTGACGTCGTAGCTCACCAGCAAGTTCTTCGTCTGCTGGTAGTGGTCGAGCATCATCTTGTGGGTCTCGCGACCGATGCCGGACTTCTTGTAGCCGCCGAACGCCGCGTGAGCCGGATAGAGGTGATAGCAGTTCGTCCAGACACGCCCTGCCTGAATGCCACGGCCCATGCGATAGGCGCGATTGATGTCGCGCGTCCACACGCCTGCGCCCAGACCGAACTCCGTGTCGTTGGCGATGGCGAGGGCTTCCGCTTCGTTCTTGAAGGTCGTCACACCCACCACCGGTCCGAAGATTTCCTCCTGGAACACACGCATCTGGTTTTCGCCCTTGAGCAGCGTGGGCTGGATGTAGAAGCCCGACGCGAGCGGACCGTCGAGCATCTCGATGCCGCCGCCCGTCAGCACTTGTGCACCTTCCTTGCGCGCCAGATCGAGATACGTGAGGATCTTGTCGAACTGCTGTTGCGACGCCTGCGCGCCCACGGCCGTCTCGGTATCGAGCGGATCGCCGCGCTTGATACGCTCGACCCGCTTCATCACCACTTCCATGAAAGGCTCGTAGATCGATTCCTGAACGAGCGCACGCGACGGACATGTGCAGACCTCGCCCTGATTCAGGAAGCCCAGCACGAGGCCTTCTGCGGCCTTCTCGATGAATTCCGGCTCGCCGTGCATGATGTCGTCGAAGAAGATGTTCGGCGACTTGCCGCCCAGCTCAACCGTGCTCGGGATCAGGTTGGCGGCGGCGCGCGTCAGGATGTGATTGCCGACGGGCGTCGAGCCCGTGAAGGCGATCTTGGCGATGCGCTTGCTCGTCGCCAGCGCTTCACCGGCTTCGCGACCGAAGCCCTGCACGATGTTGAGGACGCCCGGCGGCAACAGATCGCCGACCAGCTCGGCAAACAGCGTGATCGTGAGCGGCGTTTGCTCGGCGGGCTTGAGCACCACGCAGTTGCCTGCCGCGAGTGCGGGGGCAAGCTTCCACGCCGCCATCAGCAGCGGAAAATTCCACGGGATGATCTGACCGACTACGCCCAGCGGCTCATGGAAGTGATACGCGGCAGTGTGCTCGTCGATCTCGGCGGCGGTGCCTTCTTGCGCACGGATGCAACCGGCGAAGTAGCGGAAGTGATCGACGGCCAGCGGCAAATCGGCGGCGAGTGTCTCGCGCACTGGTTTGCCGTTGTCCCACGTCTCCGCCACGGCGAAGCGCTCCAGTTGCGATTCCAGCCGGTCGGCGATCTGCAACAGAATGCGCGAGCGGGCCTGTACGGACGTCTTTCCCCACTTGGCCGCCGCCGCATGGGCCGCGTCGAGCGCCAGTTCGATGTCTGCGCCGTTCGAGCGAGGGAATTCGCCGATGACCGCGCCGGTGACTGGCGACGTGTTGGTGAAGTACTGGCCCTCGACGGGCGGCACGAACTTGCCGCCGATGAAGTTCTCGTAACGCGGTTGCAAGGACAGCAGGGAACCGGGCGTGCCGGGCGGGGCGTATTTCATGTTGTGTCTCCGGATATCGTTGTAGCGCGGACGTTGACTGCGCGAGACGCTACTAAGCAAGTCGTGGGCCAGACCCTGCCATTCGCGCAACGACGTGCCCCGCCGGCATGCGGGACAGCACGGTGTGTACCGATTCCGTGACACCTGTGTCCTGCGGTGTGGCACACGTTGTCTCAGGACCGTGACACTCCCGCAGGCGTCAGAGCCTGCGTCAATCGCTTTGCGTTTCCCGATTGACATGGCGCATTGCAATCGCTTCGCGCATGGGGGATGCTTCGGGAACGATACGAGATCATCAGATCATCCGGCACGGGGGAGACGACCAATGCCAGCCAGTACGCAAGCCGCACACGCACGCCGTGTGCTGAACGTCGCACAGGGCCATTCGCCATCGGGCTCGGTGGCGACCGACCCGAACATCGCCAGTTCGTGGCGGCGCTGCCTCGACACGCACGCGCTCGACCCGGGCGCACGCATGGCGCCGCGCGTGCTCGAATCCTCGCAATTGCGCGAACGCCGCAGTGCGATGGAACGCCTGCGCAACGTCTCCATGCCAGTGTTGGAACGTCTGCAACGTCAGCTGATGAACCCGCGTCAGGCCGTGTTGCTCACCGCCCCGGACGGCGTGATCGTCGACTCGCGTCTGCATGACGGCACTCGCGACGACTTCCATCGCGCCGGGCTGTGGCCGGGGGCGGACTGGAGCGAGTCTTGCGAGGGCACCAACGGTATCGGGACGTGCGCCGTCGAGCGCGCGCCCGTCATCATCTGTCAGCAGGATCACTTTCGCGCACTGCATACGCCGCTCACTTGCACGGCGAGTCCGGTGTTTGCGCCGCAGGGCGATCTGCTGGCGGTGATCGACGTGTCCTCCACCAGTACGGATCTCACGCGTCAGAGTCAGTTTCATACGCTGGCGCTCGTCAATCTGTCGGCGAAGGTTGTCGAGAGCGAGTATTTCTTCCAGCACTATCGCGACGAATGGCTGCTGCAATGGCAAGAGCAAGCCGACCATCTTGGTGGGTTCGCGCAGGCGCTGCTCGCGTTTGACGATGCCGGGCGCGTGCTGGCCGCGAATCAAAGCGCACTGAATTGTCTTGGCGTGACGCGCGACGCGCTGGTGGGCACGCGCGTGGACCGATGGTTCGTGCAGACGCTCGACGCCCTCCTCGCGCGGGCGCATCCGTCGCCGAGTACGTGCTGGCCGTTGCACGCCAATACCGGTGCGAACGCCGGGGAGTCGTTGCTGGCGATGCTGCGCGCACCTGCACGTGTGCTCCGGCGTGCGCCCAGTGTGTCGCGCCCTGTGCCGGAGGTTCTCACTGAGCCGTTCTCAGATCCCACGCTGGCGCGCGCGTTCTCAAAGGCATGCCGAGTCTTCGCGCACGACGTGCCCGTGCTGATTCGTGGTGAAACAGGAAGCGGCAAAGAAGTGTTCGCGCGCGCGGTACACGCGGCGAGCACACGTTCGGGCGGGCCGTTCGTCGCGCTGAATTGTGCGGCGATTCCCGAGTCGCTGATCGAAAGCGAGTTGTTCGGCTACGTGGGCGGCAGCTTCACCGGCGCGCGCAAGGAAGGGATGACGGGCAAGCTGTGGCAGGCGAACGGCGGCACGTTGTTTCTCGACGAGATCGGCGACATGCCGTTCGCGATGCAAACGCGTCTGCTGCGCGTGCTGGAGGAGCGGATGGTGTCGCCACTGGGCGGTGGCGAACCGGTGCCGCTCGACATTCGCGTGCTGAGTGCCACGCATCGCGATCTCTCCGAACGCATCGAAGAGCGCTTGTTTCGCGAGGATCTGTTCTATCGCCTGAGCGGGCTCGAAGTCACAGTGCCGCCGCTGCGCGAGCGCGAGGATAAGGCGGAGGTGATTGAACGACTGTTCACACAGGCGGAAGTGTCTGGCCATGGCCCCGCAATGCATGTGACGCCCGCCGCGCTCGACCGGTTGTGTCATCACACGTGGCCGGGGAATGTGCGTCAGATGCGCAGCGTCATTCGGACGCTGGTGGCGCTCAGCGAGAATGGCGTCGTCACCGTTGACGATCTGCCGGACGAATTGCGCGAAGCGGGAATCGCGGTGGCGGGTGTTTCACCGTCCGATTCAACAACCGACGGATTGTCCGAGGCACCGCTGGAGGCGGCCGAGCGTCAGGCGCTGCGTGCGGCGCTCGACGCCTGTCAGGGGCAGGTGAGTGCCGCCGCGCGACGGCTCGGCGTGAGCCGCAACACGCTGTATCGCAAGCTCAGGCGCTTCGGGTTGCTGCGCGGGTGACGTCG
Organism: Pandoraea commovens; assembly: GCF_902459615.1. GTDB lineage: Bacteria > Pseudomonadota > Gammaproteobacteria > Burkholderiales > Burkholderiaceae > Pandoraea > Pandoraea commovens. The sequence goes on along the minus strand of NZ_CABPSA010000009.1, from coordinate 106,367 downwards.
CGCAGCACGGCGTCGACGTCAACGCCCACCCTCGCAAGCATCACTTCATCGGAATCTGCGTTGCACGATCCACTGGCACGGCCGTGACACTGTTTTGCGGCGAGCCGTCGATGAGCTTGTCGGAGTAGGTGAGATAGACGAGCGTATTGCGCGCCTTGTCGACCATGCGCACGATGCGCAGCTTCTTGAAGAGGGGCGACAGCCCTTCGGAGAAGACTTCTTCTTCCTTGGGGAGCGGGCCGGTGAAAGAGATCGGACCGACCGGACGGCACGCGATGGACGCTTCGGCCTTGTCCTCGGCGAGTCCCACCATGCCCTTGAGGCCGCCGGTTTTGGCGCGCGAGACATAACACGTTACGCCGTGCACTTTCGGATCGTCGTACGCGTCGACAACGATCTTGTGATCCGGGCCGAGGAACTTGAATGCGGTGCTGACATCGCCGATCTTCTCGGCGTGGGCCCAACTCGCGGCGAGCATCAGCGCCAGCGCGACTACTTTCTTCATGAGCGTGTGTCCCGTCAAAAACTGCGGAAGCGGCGACGATCGCCAGCCATGCGCGTTGCGGATTCTACTCGCATCGCGTGACCGGCGACCATCGCCGCTTCAGCCCTTCCGGGAACCTCTCTTGCGCCGTCGTCGCGCGTCCTCATATCGGACTGACGCGACGGGCATGGCGTCTTACCACTTGTCGTCCTGCGCAGGCGCTGTCTGAACACCCGCCGACGGCGCAGACTTTTTCGCCGCCTTCGGACCGGCCGATGCTACGGCTTGCGTCCCGGCTTGCGCCGCAGCTTGTTGCGACGCCTGTGCAGGACGTCCTGCCAGCTCGCCGCGCACCTGAAGACCGGCAATCGGCAGCGTGTCGAGGTTCAGACCGGCACGCACGTTGTCCAGATGGCCGTACGACAGGTTCTGCGTCACGCGTTCCACGACCAGCTCGCAGCACGGGTTCTCGGTGCGGCCGAGGCTTTGCCCCGTCTGCGGATCCTTGAACTCGTTGCCCATCGCCACGACCGCGTAACGGCCGCCTTCGCGCAGCGCCTGACCGCCCTGGCTGACGACGACGTTGGTGCCGTCGCGGGCGAGCACCGTGATTGGGAACGTCGATTGCAGAATCGCGCTCACGATGGCCTTGCTGGCCTGATCGGTCATCTCGGTGAGAATGCGCTGGCTGTCGACACCGTTGCTCAGCGTGGTCGGGGCCGTCGCAGGCATCGCGTTGCTCAACGAACCGGCTGCTGTCACCTGACGCGTCGCCACGTTCACCATCTTCTGCGAGAGTGCCCAGCCGCCCGAATAGCTCACGAGCTGACGATCGCTCGTGCGCAGCTGGCGGGCCATACGCGTGTAGTTGAACGCGCTCACGCGCGCACTCCACACCAGGTCGGCGCTGGCTGCCTGCGAGAGCTTCGTCAGCTCGGCGCTCGGGGCCTGACCGGACGCGATGATGTCGAGTTCATGCTCGATCTCCGGGCTCATCTCGCGATCGAGCACGGCGAAGCGTCCGGTTTGCACCAGCGCATCGCTCACGCGTTGACGCAGCACGGCCGCCACTTCGCTCGACGGCACCGCGATGTCGCCCATCGGCAGACGATCCTGCGCAAACAGCACCGGGCCGACGACGACCTTCAGCTTCTGCATGTCGGCAGACGGCTTGAACTTCGCGATGTCGGCTTCGATGGTGGCCTTGAAACGCTTGTTGAGCACGCCGGGTTCATCGAGGCTCAGTACGCGCAGGTGCTGAATTACGCCGCCCGAACGCTGCGCGACGACTTCGGCAAAGGCATTCGCGCGCAGCGATGCCGAATCCTGACCAAGGCTGACGTCGAGGCCGTACTTGGCAACGACGCTCTGTGCTTGCACAACCGCGCCGTTGACCTGCAACAGCGCGAGCTTCATGGCTTCCGTCGTGGCTTCGCCAGCGGTGTCGCCGAAGCCCGAGGCCGTCACCTTTTCGGTTTCTACCTTGCCGACGTCCGGCACCGGGGCGGCGGCGGACGGTGCCGAGGCAGGGCCTTGCGCCTGAGAAGTGTCAGCCGCCTTTTCGGAGCAGCCAGCCATAAAAAAGAGGGCCACCAGGGCCCCCGTGAGCGATTTACGCATCATGTCGTTGTTATGTGTGGTGTCGGCTTGCCGTGATTACAGAGCGGCGAGGGCCTTCGTGGCGTCCGACGGCACTTCGATACCGTTGCTGCGCGCGAAGTCGATGGCGTTCTTGAGCGCCTTGCCAGCTTCCGTCACCGAGCCGGGGAAGTTCGACACAACGTAGGCCGCGCCGCCCAGCGACGTCAGCGCCATCGGCGATGCGCTCTTCATGTTCGTGCCCATCGACGTGACGTCGTTACGCATGCCAGCGTAGTGCACCATACCCAGCGCGAGGTGGCCGAGGCCTTGTGCGAAGGTCTTCTTCGAAGCGTCGTCGAGCACCGGCTTTTCCTTGAGCTTCGCCGCAATGGCGCCGCTCGTGTCGCCCACGGCGTTCACGGCCTTCGATGCCGAATCCTTATCCTGCGTCGAACCCGACGACAGTTGCGCCACGACAGCAGCGGCCTGCTCGGCTTGCGTCTTCAGACCCAGCGCTTCGCCCATCTTGGCGTTCGCGTTGAGCACGTCGACGTTAGCGGCAACGTAGTTCTTCACGAGTGCGGCTTGCTGGCCGCTCAGGTCCACCGAGCTGTCCGACTTGCTGCCGCCGCCGACCAGGCTGGTCAGGCCGCCGAGCTGGGCGTACGAAGCGCCCGAAACACCAACGAATGCAGCTGCAACGGCGCAGGCAATGATCTTCTTCATGAACGTCTTCTCCACAGGGGATGAATGAAACGGATTAGTGAGTCGTGCAATTAACGCAAGCTGAGATTGGTGATCTGGCTGGTCAACTCGCGCGAGGCGTTGTTGGCCGCCAGACGCAGCGCATTGGTACGTGCTTCTTCTTCCGTCGGGCCGGTGCCCGCGTACTGCACGGGGCCGACCGACGCCACGGTGTCGGGAATGGTCTGGCCGATGTCGAGCAGCTTCGCGTTGACCGTGACGGCCACGCGCATCAGGCCCGAGTTCGGATCGCGGTCGGCGAGGCCGACGTCGAGCGTGCCCAGCGCGATGTAAGCCATCTTCGCCACGCGCATGCCACTGACCATCGACGCGAGCGTTGCAGGCTTCAGATCCATGCCGCTCTTATAGTCGTTCTCAACGTTGGCGACCTTGAACTGCCCGCCGGTGTACGGCTCGACCAGTGCCGCTTCGTTGACCTTGAAGCCCGCCTTCGCGAACGTCGACGTGAAGACTTGCGACAGGTTGGCGCTCGGAATGAGACGGTAGGTCGAATCGGTGGCGCGACGCGTGGTGCTGCCGCCCGTCTCGACCGACGCCGAGCTATGCACCGAAGCTGCGACCTTCGAGTTCGTCGACGCATTCGTGCCAATCGAATTGCCGCGAATGTTCTCGCCTTCGACGCCCTGCTCGGAGGCGCTGACCTGGGCATTCACGTCCGCCTTACGGTCGATGCGCTTGTAGACGCGGTCGTCGTAGGCGCGCGACGTGCCGACTTCACGCGACACGAAGATGAACGCGAGCGGCGAGCGTGCGGCCGGGCCACCCTTGACGACGGCGGAGTTCGACTTCACGGCGTTGCGCAGGTTGGCGACGTTGAGCGAGACGCGCACGGCCACCGTGTATTGCTTCTTGTCCGAGTTCTCGTCTTCCGCGAGGATTGTCGAGTCGAGAATGTAGCGATCCGGCTCGGCGAGAATCTTCTGGCGAATCGCGTCGAAGTTCTCCGACTCGGCTTCGCCCGCTTCGGCGTAGTAGAACTCTACGGCCTTCAGTTGGGCGGCGGACAGAGCGCGCGCCTTGTCGTCACGCGAGATCGACCAACCCTCGTAGGTCACGGTCGCCTTGCCACGGGCTTGCTGCACCTGGGCCATCGCGCTCGATGCGAACAGCGCCGCAGCGAACATGAGCATCAGTTTCTTCATCACTTGCATAGCTTCATCAATCCCATCGTCTTGTCGATTTGCGACGAAATGTCCGACGCCGAAGCGGCAGACTTCACCCATGACGTGTCCTTACCGGCCACCGATTCGGCCAGCTTCACGAACAGTCCATTGACGGAGTCGTAATACGCGGGGAAGTCGTCCACCCACGTTTGCGATGCCGGTACTGGCTTCACCTCGCCGTTCTTGAGCGACGTGTTGAGGTACGTCGCGCCGGTCAGCGGCTCGCGAATGGCGATATCCGCATAGCTGCCGTAGATATACGCGGTACCGACGGCGTTTTCGCTGTACTTGATCTTCTTGAAGTTCTTCAGCGAGACATCGATTTCGTAGTCGGGCTGCGGCAGCTTCAGGTTGTAGATGGTGCCGTCCATGATCTGCATCGACATCACGTTGCCGATGGCGTAGCCCTTCGAGTACGGCACGACCGGCACGCCGATGCGCGTGGAAATGGCTTCGCTCACCATGTCCGCTACCCAGGTCTGGGCGGCGGCGGGCGTCGCCTTCAGATAGTCGGGCAGGAAGGCGACGGCTTCGGGCGTCACGTCGACGTGGGTGACTTGCAGGTAGCGCGGGGCCTGATCGGGCAACTGCGCTTCGGCAACGGACGACGCGAAGCGCGCATACAGTCCGGGCTTGCCGTTCGCACCGTCGTACACCATGCGCACCCGGTCAAGGACCTCGGCTCGCGTCGGCTCATGGTCGAGATTGTCGACATAGCCGAAACTGACCGGATAGGAGCGCAGCACCGTCATCGACTTGAAGTCGAAGAACAGCACCTGACCGCGCAACAGCACGAAGAGTTTGCGAATCGCACCGAAGCGCTCGACGGAGACTGTCTCGGTATTGACGACGAGCGACACGACGAGTGCCTGATCGCGCCCCTTGAGCTGATCGATGGGGCCCGTGGTCAGCTTGAAGTGCTGCGCAGGATTCTGATTCACGGCTGCCAGCAGACGCTTGTAGGGCGAGTCGCCCGTCGTCTTCAGGCTGGCTTCGTAAGCACGCGAATAGGGAAATCGTTTGTCGATGCTGGCGGCGTCGCCGCCGTAGGCTGCGCCTGCAAAAGTGACTGTCTTGTCCGTCGTCTGGGCCTGAGCCTGCCCCGCAAACGTCACTGAGAATGCCGTCGAAATAGCGACAGCAAGACGGAAGAGAAACCCGCCGACTTTCATGTTGTTATGCTCCCCGTTACGCATCCGCAACTAACGGATGCGAGATCGCGGAATACTGGATTACTAACGATTTTCAGTCAATGAAATGCGTCGACATCCTATCTAAATTGATAGGTGCTTCGCTGGGCCTCATGTATGGGGTATGTAGGTGCGTTTCCGGGGGCTGTTACCGAGAGGAGTTGCGGGTTTTCCCCAAATGCGCTATAGTCACGCCTCTTCGCACGGGGGTATAGCTCAGCTGGGAGAGCGCTTGCATGGCATGCAAGAGGTCAGCGGTTCGATCCCGCTTACCTCCACCAAACGAATGACGATTTTTGTCCCCTTCGTCTAGAGGCCTAGGACATCACCCTTTCACGGTGAGTACAGGGGTTCGAATCCCCTAGGGGACGCCATCTAACGGCAACGGTGTGACATTGGCACATCGAAGTCGACCGGCGTCAGATTCGCACAGCGTCGGTCATGCAAAACAGAAAGCCGGGTGTCTTCACGACATCCGGCTTTTTTGCGTATTTTTGGAGTTTTCGATGAGCAAACCCGCGCTCACTCTCAAGTTCAAGTGCACCAAGTGCGCCAAACCCGTCACGCTGTACTTGCAGAAGACGACTGCCTGCTCGCACATCACGCCCTATCAGGGCTGGTGCAAGTGCGGCCAGCTGATGCGCCACGCCACGGGCGACAAGGACGCTGTCGCGTCGTTCGTCGACTCGATGGACCCGCTCTGGTCGCATCACCACCATCACCATCATTGAGCGTCAGCAAGTTAGTGGGTTAGCGGGCGGCGCTCGTCGCCGAGCGCCCGCCGATCCACGCCAGACGCCGCCGAAGGAACGTCTGCGCCGGTGCTTCGAACGCGCGAAACACCCCGCGCGCCAGCGAGAACACCACGATCAGGTACGCCGCCAGGAACCACGGGTTCAGGGCGAGCGTCGCGCTCGACATGCCCATGCGGTGCAGAACGATCACCGTCGTCAGTTGCAGCGGAAAGTGGATGAGGTAGCTGGAGTAGGTCGTATTGCCCAGATTGGCGATGGGCCGTGCCAGCCGCTCGGGAATCCACGGCTCGATTGCGTGCAGCAGAACGATGGAGACCGGTGCGATCACCGTCGCTGCCAGATATTTCGTCCCGCCGAAGACCGCGCAGAACGCGATCAGCCCCACATAGGCCAGACAGCAAAGCACGACCGTCGCACGGCGGTGCTGCTCGATCATGTCGCGCAACCGCTCGTAGATCAGATGCACTGCGCCGCCCATGAAGAAATAGAAGGCGCAGAAGACGATGTTCGATTCGCTGCCCTTGATCTGCAGATGGATCAGCCATCCACCTGCTGCTGCCGACGCACACATCAGCAGCAACGTCCACACCAGCCCGATGCGGCAGAAGCGCGCGAGCAGGAAGAACGCCACGTAAATCACGATTTCCGTCGAGACACTCCACACCGGGCCGTTGAAAGAGTCGGTGTAAGGTGTGAGCCAGCCGGACGCGAAGATCACGTTGACGAAGAAGTCGTACGGCGTGTTGTACGGGTAGACGAAGAATGCGGCGTTTTCACGCACGTAATACGCCTGCAACAGCGCCACGGCGATGAGCGTGACGATATGCAACGGATATAGCCGCGAGAAGCGATTCAGGAAGAACAGACCGCCGGAGACCTTGCGCGCGACGATCTTCGACAAATAGCGATTGAAGAAGATGAAGCCGGAGATCGTCCAGAAGACGTTGACGCCGAGCCATCCGAAATCGTAGAACGGATGCAGTAGGGCGTAGAGCGGCTGAGCGCTGCGCACGACGTCGATAGACGCCGTCTCCGGGCGGAAGAAGAAATGCTGGTAATGCCAGATCAGCACCGCGAACGCACTGAAGAAACGCAGAATCTCGATGCCGACCATCCGGCCTTTGGTGCTGCTTACTGCTGCGTTCACTGCCGCGTTCACTGCACCGTCCACGCCGTTCCCCGTCTTGCGACTGCCCATCAACCTACCCCGGTCACTTGATACCCGTTCCGTTGCCCAGCAGCTTCTGGACCATTTTCAGTCCTTTGCGGACCACGGCGGAGTATAGCTCGGCGCCCTTGAGCACCGGGTCGACGTGACGGTCGTACGGTTGAATCTTGATCGGGAAATACGGCGAGAGCTTCGCCACCACCTGATCGAGCGGGATCTTCGTGTTGCTCTGAACCACGGCGAACAGACCGTCGCTCTCGGGCGCGAAGTAGTGGGCGGCGTCCCACTCCTGCATCTTGTCGGCGAACCACACGCTTTCGTCTGCGTGCAGCGTGCGCTGCGGCGGCACAGCCTGCGTGTGGTACTTGTCTAGCAGACCGGCACGCTCGGCGTTGAGCCAGTACAGCGTGTATTCCGTCCAGTCGATGGCGTAGTTCGCGAGCAACACGCGCTTCCAGTCGGTGCCGTTCACGGCTTCGAGCCGCTCCTGCAACGACACACACAGCGATCGCGAGAGCGTGGCGGGCGTCCACCAAACGCCTTCGCGATCCAGATGCGGATCGACGTCGAGCAGCTTGGCCGACGCTTCCCAGTAGTACGGCTCGACGCTGCGGCCTTTGAGGTGCGTAATTGCGCGTCCGTCGACGATCAGCGAGTCGTAGTCGAAGTGATGCGTGGCGAAGCAGTCCGGATCGAAGATCAGGAAGTATTCCGTCTCGATCCACTCCGGGGCATTGATCTTGATGATCTGCTGACGGTGCCAGTTGCGAATCTGGTGACGCTGCGAGAACTCGTTGAACGCGCCCATGTACAGCGATTCGTCGATCACTTCGATGGGGAAGTCGGACCACGCTTTCGCGTAGCCGCGCACTTCCTCCACTTCGTCGTGCGGCACGATGATCACGAAACGATGGAACAGCGACGGCGTCGTGAAGTGACGCAACGACGAGAACAGAATGTCGCACCGGCCGATGTTGTCGGCGTAGTGACGTCCACGTGTCTTGATCGGCAGAATCGCGCTGATTTGTTGCATGTTGGGCTGAACCGACGACTAGAAGAACCGGTAGATGAAGCTCGGAATATAACCGCGACGATGCGTGAGCGCCACGCCGATCAAACGGCCACCGGCGTCTTCGACCTGCGCCTTGAGCCCGGCGATGACCGGCTTGCGCGTGGCTTCCGCGCGCACGACCAGCACCGTAGCATCCGCCAGCGGAGCGTTTTCGATGCCGGTGAACGACTGGCTCGACGGCGGCGCATGAACCACGATGTAGTCGTGCGACTCACGCAGGGCATCGAACAGACGCGTGACCAGTTGCCACGACGACGGCACCGCGCCACTGTGAGGCTGCGCCACGACAATATTGTGACGGTCGACACGCGTGAATCTCAGATCGGTCAGCACACTCGATTCGTCCGTGCCGGTCGGCTTGACGGCGTCGACGCTGGTTGTGCCGCTGCCGCCGTTCGACGGCCACTCCAGCAGACCCTGCGCATTCGGCTTGCCGTACATCGGCGAATCCGGCGTGGAAGCGATGTCGAGAATCAGAATCGGCTTGCCGGAGCGATGTTCGAGTTCGCTGGTCAGGCCCTGAATGACGGACGAGAGACCGTCGTTCTTGCCGGTGGACAGAGCCATGACGACCTTGGCGACGCCGTCCGTGCTGCTGTTGATTGCGGCAATCATGCGGCCATAAGCCAGATGTGCTGGCCGCGCGTAAGCCGGTTCGACGTTCGCGCCGGTACTGGCTGCCGCACCTGCGGCGGCGGCTCCACGACGGTCGCCGCCCAGCAGCACGGGGGCGTTCACCACCGGCAACAGCAGGGCGCGCTCGACTTGTTCGGGGCTGAGGAACGTCTCGCGCAGGCTCGACAGAATCAGCACCGTCAGCGCGGAGATCAGCAAACCTGCGGCAATCGATGCGGCGATCAGCAGACTGGCCGAGACACTGCGTTGCGACGGCGGGAACGGCGCCTGAATCACGCGCACGTTGGTGCCGTTGATCTGGCTGACCTGACCCTGTTGCACGCGGGCGAGTTCGACCTGACGCGAACGTTCCTTGAAGCTGTCGGCAAGAATGTCGCGACGCGCCTGCAACTGGCTCAACTGGCTCGACACGTCGCTCATGCCTTGCAGCTTGTCGCGCGTTTCCTTGATCTGGGCTTCGAGCGCGGTCTGCTGTGCGACGCCACCGGCAATGCTGGCGTTCAGCACGGCCAGACGTTCCTGCACGACGTCGAAGTAGTTGTTATGCCCCATGCGCGTCGCCGTCATCATTTCCTGACGCTGCTTCGCGATGTTCGCGCGCATGTCGGCGATCTGCTTGTCGAGCTGCACGACGAAGGGCGACGTCGCCATGTAGCGCGACGCGAAGTCCGCACGCTTGTTCTCGAGTTCGCTCAGCGAGCCTTGCAGAATGTTGATCGCACGGCTGGTTTCGGAGTCGTCCGTGTAGATCGGAATCGTGTTGCGGACATCTTTCGTCGACGATTGCAACGACTTCAGTTCGCTGCGGTCCTGCGCGAGCTTCGCATCGGTTTCGAGCTTGCGCTGCACCAGCTGCGATTCGAGCTGCACGGCTCGCGACGTCTGATCGTCGATCTTGACGATGCCGTGTTTCTTCTGGAACGCGAGCAGATCGGCATCGGCCTTATCGAGTTGCTTGCCTACGTCGTCACGCTGGCTGACCAGCAGATTGACGCGACCTTGCGTGAAGATCGACGCGCGCTGACGGAAGTACTTGTCGAGCAGGCGCGCCAGCGCATCGGCGGCGGCCTTCGGGTCCGTATCCGAATACGTCAGCGTGATCGTGTTGGCGAGATCGTTCTGTTCGATGTGAAGGCGCTTCTCGAAGTTCTGCAGTTCGCGATCAATGTCGCTGGCCGTCGCACCCGGTCCGAGCTTCGAGAGAATGACGTCCCGATGCAATTCCGGACTCGACAGAATCTGCGCTTCCACGCCGTTCAGCTGTCCCGGCGGCGGTTGCAGCGATACGCCGCCGTTCGGATTGTTGGTCTGGTCGTAATACCCCGCATTGAGCACGAGCAACGTGGCCTGCGCGCGATACGGAATCGGCACGAAGAGTGCAACGAGCACACCGAGCGCCACGATGGCGAGGAACACCGTCGTCGCGATCTTGCGGTAGTAGAAAAGGGTGTTGAGGTAGTCCCGGATCGTCACGTCGACGACCGCAGCGTGCCGGTCAGGCCTTGTTCTAGTCGTAATTGCCATAGGGATGCAAGAAGCGGAAAGGTTGCCCGACCAAGGTAGTTGGTTTCAAGGCGCATATATTACGCAAGAAAGTCCCCGGAAAGTCCCCCTAAATCGTGCATTATCGTAAATCCGACGCTGATTTGTCGTGCTTGGCGAGACGGCAGAAGTGCACTAGAGTACGGTCCAAACCGTGAAACCACCTCGGCCTCGTGCCATCTGTCCCATGAATATGCTCCGCCCGGCCTGTGTACTGGCGCTGATGGCGCTGACGGCCTGCTCCCACACCTGGGTCGACACCAAATACCAACAACCCGATCGCTTCGCGACGTGGGTCGACGCCACGCCGAGTCCGTACAAGTTGTTGCCGGGTGACGACATTTCCGTCGTGTTGCCTTTCAACATCGAACTCAACTACAAGGGCCGTGTGGCCCCTGACGGCACGGTCGCCATGCCGTTCGCGGGCAATCTGCCTGCGGCGGGCCAGACGCTCGCGCAGTTCGGCGATACGGTCAACCGGGCGCTCGCGAACAACCACATGACGGCCAACGCGATGGCGATGGTCGCCGTCACGCAAACCGCTGCGCACGTCTTCGTCGGCGGTGAAGTCGGCAAGCCGGGTGAACTCGCACTCACGCCGGGCATGAGCGTGATGCAGGCGATCATTACCGCGCAAGGCTTGCTCGATACCGCACGTACCGGCGAAGTCGTGCTGATTCGCCGCAGCCCGGACGGTCGTCCGATGTTGCGCACCGTCGATATCAAGACACTCACGCAGCAAGGCGATCCGGCGCAAGACATCGTTCTGCAATCGAACGACACTATCTTTGTGCCGAAGTCGTCCATCGCCGAAGTGGATCTGTGGGTCGACCAGTACATCAACAAGGCACTGCCGTTCAACAAGAACGTCAACTACGACATCAACGGCGCTCGCAGCTTCTGATCGCCTGAGCTCAGCCGTCGCACGATGTTCGCGACGGCTGATGTCGTCGTTCGTGATGCAAACCCGTCAAGTCTACTTATCGATTTCAACCGCTTCGTGACAGCTGCGCAGCCCTCTCTCGAAATGAAGCCCGCCACCTCCGGTGCGATCGCCGGGACGACCGACGATCTGCCTGACGTCTTCTCGGGTGGCTTGCCGCGCACGTTCGTCGTCGGCATTCTCGTGGCGCTGCTCCCGCTGTTCGGCCAGACGTTCCACTACATCACGGCGCTGTACCCGCTGTGGGCGCTCTCCAAAGCGTTCCCGATTCTGACGCTGCCGCTCGTGCTGCGGCTCGGCAGTCAGCCGCGTTTTCCGATCACGCGGCAGGTATTGCTGAGCTTCGCGTGGCTCGTGTTGGTGCCGAGCTTCGCGGCGGTGATTTACTTCCACGAAGGCTTTTTCACCAGCGTGACGGCGCAGGTGAAGTTGTTGCCGATTCTGTATTTCTTTTCCTTTCTCGCGCTGCTGCTCATGCTCAAGCCCACGCTGCATGAGCTGGGACGCAGTTTCCTGATTCTCGGCGTGGTCATCGTCGGTGCGCTGATTCTCATGTGGCTGCTGGTGCCGGCAAGCTGGTACAAGGAAACCTACGTTTTCGGACAAGCGCCGTTCTTCACGAACGACAGTCGCGGGCATCGCATCCGGATGTCGATGTATTTCCCGTTCATTCTGTTGTTTTTCTGCTATCGCCGCGCGTTCTTCGAGCGCAACGTGGGCTACCTGATCAGCGTGCTGATCGGTCTGGCGGTGGCGCTGCTGATCGTGAAATCGCGTGCACTCGCCATCGGCATCATGGGTGTGCTCGTCATCAACACGTTCGTGTGGGCGCGCCCACGTGCGCGCATCGGGCTGATGCTCGTGGCTCCGATTGTGCTGGTGGGCGTGTTCTCGATGGGGTATCTCGCGACCATCTTCAGCGCCAACGCGGAAACCGGTTTCGATACGCGCCGTATCTCGGCGCTGCTGGCGACACGCTTTCTCGGCAACGATTCGCTGCGCTGGCTCTTCGGCGTAGGCACGATCAGTCCGGCGAGCGGCGACACGCTGACCACTTATTTCCACCACTTCTTCTTCCTGGCCGACATCACGTGGCTCGGGATCGTGTTCGAGTACGGCCTGATCGGCGCGTTCGTCATTCTGTGTTTCCAGCTGCGCGGACTGTTCTTCTATCGACGCTTGCGCGCGGAAGTCGAGGACGATTTCCTCGGCGCGCTGTACGACTATCTGGTCTTCGTGCTGCTGGTGTCCTTCTTCTACCCGCCAACGCTCGCCCCGGGTGAGACCGCCGTGATTCTGGCGATCTTCGTCTACGTGTGGCGTGTGGGTGGCTTCGACCGTCGTGCCGTTCCCCGGAGTCTCCATGCGCGTGTTGCCGCGCCGTAGTGCGTCTTCCCAGTCATCCTCGCTTTCCCGCGTCATTCCCCGTCTGATTCAGCTTGCGGCCGCGGGCGTGATGCTGTCGTCCGCCGCGTGCACCCAAGCCACGCCCGGCGGACCGCTGCCCGTAGAGATCGCCGTGGATGCGGCGGCCAACCGACATCCGATCAGTCCGCTGATCTATGGCATCAACTTCGGTACGACGGCGATGTTGCAGGATCTGCGCGCGCCGCTGAACCGTTCGGGCGGCAACAGTGCGTCGGCGTACAACTGGCGGCTCGACGCACGTAACGCCGGTCGCGACTGGTATTACGAGAGCCTGCCCGTCAATCCGGCGGATATCAACGATCAGTTCGGCGACCGCTTCGTCGCGTTGACGCAGGCCGCCGGGGCACAGCCGATCATCACCATCTCCATGCTCGGCCGTGTGGCTACGCTCTCGCGCTCGCGCGACCGGCTGGCCAGCTTCTCCATCGCCAAGTACGGCCCGCAGCAGAACCACGACGTGGACGGCATGACCGACGCGGGCAACGGCATTCTGCGCGACGGCACACCCGTCAAGAACGATCCGGACGACGCCACCGTGCCCGACGATCCCGCAAGCCAGCAAGCCCGTGTGACGGCATTGGTGCAGCAGTTCGGCCCGGCGCGCGCGGGCGGTGTGAAGTACTACGCGATGGATAACGAGCCGAGTCTGTGGCAGTTGATCCACAACAACTCGCATCCGACGGGTGCGCACGCTAGCGAGATCGCCGCCAAGGTGATCGCATATTCGCGTGCGGTGAAGACGGCAGACCCTGGCGCCAAGGTGCTCGCGCCGGAAGAGTGGGGCTGGAACGGCTATCTCTACAGTGGCTTCGATCAGCAGTACTCGGTCACGCACGGCTACGCGCAGGCACCGGACCGTCAGGGCGAGACGGGCGGCGTGCCGTACATTCCGTGGCTGCTCACGCAATGGAAGAAAGCCGGTCGTCCGGTCGACATCTTTAGCCTGCACTTTTACCCGCAGAGCAAAGAGTACGAGGAACCGGCCGACGGCAACTCGACCGAGATTGCGCTCATGCGTAACCGGTCGACGCGCAATCTGTGGGATCCGAATTACAAGGATCCGACCTGGATCAACAGTGTGGTCGCGCTGATTCCGATGATGCGTCAGTGGGTGGATACGTATTACTACCCCGGCACACCCATCGCGCTCACCGAATATAACTGGGGCGCGGACACTCGCATGAACGGGGCGACGGCGCAAGCCGACATCCTCGGTATCTTTGGACGTGAGAAGCTGGACATGGCGACGCGCTGGGGCACGCTCGATCCGTCGATGCCGGTGTACAAGGCGATCAAGCTGTATCGCAATTACGACGGCCACGGCGGCGAATTCGGCTCGACCAGCGTGTCGGCCACCGTCCCCGATCCCGATACGGTGTCGGCGTTCGCGGCCGTGCGTCCGAAGGACGGCGCGCTGACCGTCGTCGTCATCAACAAGCAACTCGACCGCGCGGCACAGGCCAACGTCTCGCTTGCCAATTTCGCTGCGTCGGGCACGGGTGAAGTCTGGCAACTGGCGGATAACAAATTGACGCGCCAGCCGGACCTCACCTATTCCGGTAGCGCGTTGCGCGCTGATCTGCCGCCGCAGAGCGTTCTGCTGTTTGTGCTTCGCAAAGCTGTGAACTGAGATGTCAGACACGCCAAACAGGTCCGCACCGTCTGTGAAATCCGGCGCTTCGATGCTGCGCGGCAGTGTGATCAGCCTCGGGGTGCGGCTGCTGGATTTGCCGAGCCGCTACGGCTTTCACCTGCTGATTGCGGCGGCGCTGGGCGTTGTCGAGACCGGTAACTTCTACATCGTCTTCAGCACAATGGTCGCGCTCGCAGGCTTCGGGCGTCTCGGCATGGATCAGGCGCTCACGCGTCAGTTGGCGATGGACATCGCATCGGGTGAGTCCGCCGCTGTGCGGCCGACGATCCGTCGCGCACTCACGCATGTGTTTATCGCGTCGGCCGCCGTCTCGGTGTTGCTCGCTGGCGGGGCTGCGCTTTTTGCCAACGACATCCTGAAGAAGCCGGAGCTTGTCGTGCCACTCATGCTGGGCGCGTTGTCGTTTATTCCGCAGAACATGGGCGCGGCGGTGGCGGGTGCGCTCGCGGGATTGCAACGCGTGGGCTTCAGCCAGATGATCTACTCGTGGCTGTGGCCTGCGGTCTTCTGCGTGGCGGCGATTCCGCTGGTGGCGACGGGCAAGCTTACGGTCGTCAACACGCTGATCCTCACAGCCGCAAGCTTCACGGTGGCAGCGTTGGTGGGCGCGGTGCTGCTTCGCCGTTTCCTGCGTGAAGTACCTGCGGGTGCGCCGCATGGCGCGATTCCCGGCTTGCTCAAACCCGGTCTGTCGCTCTTCTCGCTCGAACTCACCAAGTTGCTGATTACGTCGGCACCGGCCATTGTGTTGGGGATTGTGGCGTCGTCGCGCGAGACGGGTTTGTTCGCGTTGGCGTGGCGTCTGGCGCTGGTCGTCAACATTCTGATCAGCGGCGTGACCGGCATGGCCGCGCCGCGATTTGCGAGTCTTTACGCGCGTCAGGATCTGCCGGGGCTCGAGCGCAGTGCGGCGCAGGCCATCGGGCTGGTGTTGTGTCTGGCGCTGCCGGTCACGCTCGGCATGCTCGTCATTCCGCAGTTCCTGCTGGGGCTGTTCGGTCACGGGTTCGACGATGGCGCGAGCAGCTTGCGCGTGCTCGCACTTGGTCAGATCGCCGCCGCCTGCTTCACCGCGATGCCGGAATTGCTCGGCATGACGGCGCACACACGCGCGCTGA
The DNA here is from genome assembly GCF_902459615.1 of Pandoraea commovens. Lineage (GTDB taxonomy): Bacteria > Pseudomonadota > Gammaproteobacteria > Burkholderiales > Burkholderiaceae > Pandoraea > Pandoraea commovens. The sequence continues at coordinate 90,868 of NZ_CABPSA010000009.1, read as the reverse complement.
TGCGCATCAACGTGGTGTCGGTCGTGGTGCTGCTCGTGGGGCTGGCGGCGTTCACGCCGATGGGCGGCAGTGTCGGTGCGTCGGTCGCGGCGTCGCTGGCGATTGCCGTGAACGGTGCCGCTGCCGCGTGGGCCGCACGCCGGTTGCTCGGCGTGTCGCCATTCGCGATGCTTTGGCGTTGGACGGCGGGGCGACTGTCGCGTCGTTGATTTGACGGACCGTTGCGGCCCCGCTGTATCGTAGCGACCGTGTCTTACCGGTCGCGCACTGCTTCCGCCAGAACCGCGTCGCGCCAGGGCGTCCACGACAAATCGAACGTCTTTTCCGCGCGGCTGCCGTCCAGCACGATGTCCTGCTGCCACAGACGCGCGAGCGACGGCGGCAACGGCGCAGGCAATCCCTTCACACCGATCTTTCGTCCCGCGATCTCGGCGATCTTGAGTGCCGGGGCGACGAGCTTCGTTTCGATCTTCAGACGCCGTCCGCCGATGCGCTTCACAGGCGTTGCGCCCAGCGCTATCGCGTAAGCGGTGAAGTACTCGTTCCAGCGCGGCGAGCCGGTCATGGCGAGGTTGTAGGCGTGACCGCCGGCTGCCGGGTTGCGCAGTGCGTTCAGCGCGACCTTCACAACATCGTCCACGTGCACGAGGTTGCTATGCGCGTCGCCTGCGGCACCAAGGTCGCCGAGGCGGCCTGCGCGCAGCAGTTCGGCGATGCGTGCGGACCATTGCGGACTGCCGCCGCCGTACACACATCCCGGACGCAACAACGTCACCGTCGGCAGACCGGTCAACGCCTGCTCGGCTTCCACTTTGGCCATGCCGTAGGGACTCGCGCCGGCGAGTGCAGTGGATTCGTCGACATGACCTTCGGCAACGCCGTACACGGCCATCGAGCTGAAGTAGACGACAGGCAGCGGCGTGCTGCGTGCGTCCAGTGCCTGACGCAACGCGCGGGCATTCGCCACGATCGCTTCCGGCGACCCGGCGACGCAGTTCACCAGACCGTCGACGTCGGCGAGGGCTTCGCCCAGCGAGGCGGCAGACAACGCGTCGACCACGCGCATGCCTGTGCCCGGACGGCGCGATGCAGCGACGGGCTCTGCCCAGTCGCTGGCGGCGAGTGCGGCCACGATGTGACGGCCGATGAACCCGGTCGCGCCGGTAACAAGAATGCGAGCTTTCATAGGGCTGACGGGATCAGATAGCGGTGGAAGATGTCGAGGTGACGGGAACGGGCAGGGCGGTCACATTCGCCTGCCGCTGCAAATGGTCTGCGAGTCGCAGCGCGAGCGCCACGATGCTCAGCGTGGGATTGGCCTGACCCGACGTCGGGAAGACCGCTGCGCCCGCGATAAATACGTTGTCGGCCTCGTGCAAACGGCCATTGGCATCGACCACGCTCGTGCGCGGATCGTCGCCCATGCGGGCGGTGCCGATGTGATGGCCGCCGTAAGCGCCGTAGCGTGTCATCTCGGCTTCGACTTCGGCGGGATCGTAGGAGAAGCTGCCGACGCCGGTGCGTGCGATCTCCTGCGCGAGCGCGGCCAGCGAGCGCGTGACGGTCTCGACGTCCTGTCGCGTGTAGCGCCAGTCGATGTGAATGCGTCGCATGCCCAGCGCATCCCGCTCTTTGCCGACCATAACGCGGCTGTCTTCACAGGGCGCTTGCTCGGCGTGGAAGTCGAGACTGAAGCGCAGATTGGCCGGACGCACGATCACCGACGGGAATTTGCGCGTGGCGAGCGTGCGGTGTGTCAGCCAGTGCGTGAGGAAGCGCACGGTGTTGGGCGCATCCGCGATGACGTTGCGCGCGTGAGCCAGCCAGTTGCCTGCGCCGCCCGGCGCGTCGCCGTACAAACGCTTCGCATATTCGTACGGCACGATAGGCCGTGCGAGATAGAGGGCCGACAGAATGCCGTTGCCGTGCCCCGCGTCCGGAATGCGCGGGTGATGCAGACGGGCGATGAAGTTGCCTGCGTGGAGGTTGTGCTGCGCCTGTGGGCGCAACGCGAGACGCCGACGGCAATAAATGCCTTCGTCGGAGACGTCGTAGCCGTGCCACACGGTACTGGCCCCCGACAGATCGAGCGTGCCGATGGTCCCGGCGATGTGGCTCATGTAGTAGCGGCCGACGACATCGTGTGCGTTCCCCAGTCCGTTGCCGCTGACGCCGGGACTGTTCAACAACAGACGCGGCACCTCCAGCCCGCCCGTCGCCAGCACATACGCGCGGGCCGCCACCGTGAAGGCTTTTCCGTCGAGCGTCTTCACTTGCGCGGGACCGACGAGGCGCGTTGCGTGACTCGTCTGAGGCAGATGACAGAGATTGGCGTGCTGCACTACGCGCACGCGACCTTTGGCGAGACGGTTGCGGTAACGTGCACCGAAGTCCGTCGGACAACTAAACCTTTCGAGTGTGTTCGTCGAGAAGACATCGCTCTCGAAGTTGCCGATCATCGGGCGCGAGGGATGGTCGGCGCGCGGAAACGCCTGCTCGGCGGTATATGCGAACTCGCCCGCTTCGCATAGCGCGTTGGCTTGTCCGTACCACGGCATCAGCGCGTCGAGGCCGATGGGCCAGCCGCTGTGCGGCATGTAGTCGCGCGCTTCGAAGTCGATGGCGTCGAGCGGCATGCAGCGTCCGCCCCACAGCGTGGTCGAGCCGCCGAAGCGGCGCACGCGATAGCTATCGGCAGGCGGATGCAGGCGTGCATCCGCGACGGTGCCCGTGTAAAGCTGTTGCACGGCGGGCTCGGGGGCGTCGCCGCCACTCTCGAGCAGGATCACGTCGAGGCCGCTGGCTTCGAGCGCTAGCGCGAGCGTGATGCCCGCCGCGCCTGCGCCTGCGATGCACAAGTCGGCTTGCAGTTCGGTACCGGCAGGAATGTCGTTGGCGTCGAGGATCATCGTGTGTTCAAAATACGCGACGTGTTGTGAAAAGTGTCACTGACGTGCGCGAAGTGCGCTGCTACTATCGTGCCTGCTCTCGAATGCGTGCGGACGTCGCACGTCAAAAAAGCAGGGATACCAGGGGTACGAAACGTCATGAGCCGCGACACCGATCTGCAAGCTGCACCGGCATCTTCCGTACGCGAAGTCTTCGAGCCTAACGTCGCACTGTTCGGTCTGAACATTGCCGCCGTATCGTTCGAGACCGCCGTCGAGGTGCTCACGCAAACCGCCATGCTTCGCGATGGCCGCTCGCGCATCGTCGTCACGCCAAACGTCGACCACATCGTGCGTCTCGACACGCAGCCGGAATTCAAGCGCGAATATCGCAACGCCGACTTTCTCTTTGCCGACGGCATGCCCATCATCTGGGCGAGCCGCTTGTTCGGCAAACCGCTGCCGGGTCGCGTGACCGGCGCCGACCTGCTGCCTGCGCTGTGCGACAACGCACGTGCGTCGGGCCGTAAAGCTGTCTTCGTCGGCGGACGTCCCGGACAGGAAGCCCAACTGACGGAAGGCTTGTCGCGACGTTTTCCCGGACTCGACTTTACGCTGCTGATTCCGTCGATGACGTTCGATCCGACCGGCGCCGAAGGCCAGGACATCGCACAGCGCGTTCGTGCCCTCGCGCCCGATCTCATCTTCGTCTGCCTCGGTATGCCGAAGCAGGAACGCTGGGCGATGGCGTACGCCGACACGATGCCCGGCGGTCTGATGCTCTGCGTCGGGGCTGCTATCGAATTCGCTGCGGGCATGCAAAAGCGTGCGCCGAAATGGATGCAGCGCACCGGTTCGGAATGGATGTATCGCATCTTGCAAAACCCCGGCCGTATGTGGCGTCGCTATCTCGTCGACGATCGCCGTTTCATCGGCATCTGCTGGCGTCAGTGGCGCGAACTCGGACGCAAGTAACCTGAACCGGGCAACGCGCCCGTTCGACTCAGACAGCCTCAGACAGCCTCAGACAGCATTACGTCCCGTCACCATGACGGGAATCGTCTTGAGCAGAATCTTGATGTCGAGCCACAACGACCAATGCGTGATGTAGTAACGGTCGTATTCCACGCGCCGCTGCATCTTGTCCGGTGTATCGGTTTCTCCGCGCAGACCATTGATCTGCGCCCATCCCGTGATCCCCGGTTTGACGCTGTGACGCAGCATGTAGCCGGGAATCACGCGCCGGTACATTTCGTTATGTTCTTCCGCGTGCGGACGCGGCCCCACGAGACTCATCGAACCGGCGAGCACGTCGAAGAGCTGCGGCAATTCGTCGAGCGACGTGCGGCGCAAATGCTTGCCGATTGCGGTAATGCGACTGTCGCCTGCATGCGCCTGACGCAGTCCGCCCGTGGCTGCTGCTGCGGCATCTTCGGGCTGCAACACGCGCATCGAACGGAATTTGTGAATGACGATCGGCTCGCCACGTTCGCCGTAGCGACGCTGACGGAAGAGGATCGGGCCGGGTGAGTCGAGTCGTACCGCGATGGCCACGGCCACCATCACCGGGCTGAGCAGCAAGATGATCACCGATGCGCCGAGCAGATCGATGCCGCGTTTGATCATGCGCAGCAGACCCTGCACGGTCACGTCGTGCAGCGCCAGCAGCGGCACGCCTGCGATGTCGGTGCTCGACATCGGCAAATCGCCGGGAAAGTTGAACTCCGGCAGCAAGTAGATGGCCGCCGTCGAATCGTACAGACGGTTGACGATCTCGCTGGTGAGCTCTTTGTTGTCCTGCTGGCCGATGGCGATGAAGACGATCTCGTACTCGTTGGCCTGAATGCGCGCGGCGGCGTCGGCGTAACGGCCGAGATAGGGCGGGAGGACTTCGCCGTCGTCCGGCGTGATCGGTGCTTCGCTGTAATAGCCCGCGACCTGAATGCCGAGAATCGGCGAGCGTTGCAGACGCAGATTCAGCTTGCGTGCTTCGGGCCCGAGTCCGAAGAAGGCCGCGCGGCGCTGATTGCCGGGGGCGTTGTTGATGCTGTGCGCCATGCCGCGCAGCACGGCAAGACCGATCATTTGCAGCGGCAGCGCGAGGAGCAGCCACTGGGCCACCATCATGCGCACGTCTTCGCTGCTCTCGTACGTCAGGAACAACAACACGATGGCGGTGACCAGCACGCGGCACCAGCGCATGGCACCGCGTCCGAGCATCCACCCGAGATTGCGGGCGCTGGCGAGCAGATGAAAGCGCGCGAAGACGATAAACGCTGCTGCGCCCAACGTGCAGACGAGCGTCAGTCCGTAAGGGGTATAGGGGTCGTGTCCGTTCAGTCGCAGGACGGTGAAAAAGGCGCCTGCATTGAGCACTGCGCTAAAGCCGCCGACCATCGCCATGAAGAGCCGATGGTGGTAAGTCGTCTGAGTCGACATGACGAAATTCGAAGGGTAGCGGTAACTGACGGACTCGACAAAGATCCGGAACGGCGGGGGCCCTCCGATGGTCGCACCGATTGCGCGCGTATCTTAGCAGGTCAAATTCGCTTTGCGTGTGACGTGCGAAGCCCGTGCGATGACGCGCACTAACCGTCAATTATGGGAGGCCGCCGTCCCCCGGGCGTCCCCCGTCTCCTTGAATGTCAGGCATGAAAACAACAACGCCCGCCGGGCGCAAACCCGGCGGGCGTTGTTGTTTTGCTGCGAATGTCGCTTAGTACGGGTACACCGTATCGTTCGACACTGCGGCGCGCTGGCCTTGCTGCACGCGCAGCGGCGGCGCTTGCGTGACGGTCGCGACACGGCCGTCGTCCAGACGCACGGTGATGCGATACAGCACGTTCGGCTCGCCCATGCTGTTCTCGATGCGGTTGCCTGCGATGCCGCCGATGGCCGCACCGGCAATGGTCGTGGCGGTGCGTCCGCGTCCGCCACCCATCGTGTTGCCGAGCAGACCGCCGGCCGCAGCACCCAGCACCGTGCCGAGAATGTTCGGGCTGTTGTTAGGACCGTTCAGTTGCTCGATGGACTGCACCGTGCCGTAAAGCGCACCTTGTTGTTGCGGAGGTTGTTGGTACCCCTGTTGATAGCCCGGCTGTTGGTAGCCTTGCTGATATCCCTGCTGGTAGCCCTGTTGCTGATAGCCATATTGCGGGCCCGGAGCCACGCAACCGGCGAGCATGACGGCGGCCAGTGCCGCGCTGATTCCCGTAAGTGCTTTGATCTTCATTTTTCGTCCTCGTGAGCGTGAGGTATTGATGTTTGCTAGGGGCATGTGACTGCCCGGTAGTGCCCGGTAGTGCGCATCTGCTACGACCACGATGCGGAATGTAGGGTTCCGCGGACCTTTTTGCTGTAAGAAAAGGTAAGCGACTGTAAAGACTGTGCATCCGCATGGAAGCGGCGTGGCGAGCGGGTTTGCCGCTGCATCAACGCCAACGCGCGACGATTCGAAGTGTTCCTCGATCATATTCCCATCTGGCGAGACGTGGTGTCATGCTCTGCAAACGCTTAACTCATGAGTGGGAATCGCTCGAGATTTGGGATGGTTGCGTGGTTTTTTGGCGTTAAATGAGCAAATTATGATGTGTGGAGCGGGAATCGTCTAAGCATATAACGAGAAAACACTTGGGTCGCCTCGGTACCAAGCGGTAACATCGCGACCTTTGGCATTCCGCTTTCTCTGGTTCAGTCTCATGTCAGTCGACGTTTCCCTGTCTTCCGCCGCGCCTGCGCAGGCGAGTTCCACAGCATCTTCCGCCGCGCGTGTCGGTGCCCCGGCCGTTATCCGTTCCGCAGCCGATGTCGCGCAACTCGTCAACGAGGGCGGCGCGCGCGTCTCCAACGCACGCTGGATCGTGGCGATCGCCCTCGGCGGTGTCTTCCTCGACGCCTACGATCTCGGTGCGCTCGCCTTCGGGTTGAAGGACGTTGCCCGCGAATTTCAACTGACGCCCGCTGGCACAGGCATGGTGGCGTCGGCCATTACGTTTGGGGCCATCGTCGGTGCGTTCCTCGGTGGGTACTTCACCGACCGGATCGGCCGTTACCGTGTGTTCATGGCCGACATGCTGTGCTTTGTCATCGCCGCCATCGCCTGCGCGCTGGCACCGAACGAGTACGTACTCGCCGGAGCGCGCTTCGTGATGGGGCTGGGCGTCGGCATCGACTTGCCCGTCGCCATGGCTTTCCTGGCGGAGTTCTCGAAACTCAAGGGACGTGGCAACAAGGCGGCGCGGGTGGCGATGTGGTGTCCCACCTGGTACGCGGCGATTTGCGGATCGTATTTGCTGGTGCTGCTGTGCTACTCGGTGTTGCCCGCGTCGCATAGCGCACTGCTGTGGCGGATCATCCTCGGCTTCGGTGCGATTCCTGCGCTGGCCATCATTGCCGTGCGTAGCCGCTATATGAGTGAGTCGCCGGTGTGGGCTGCCAATCAGGGTGACCTCGAAGGCGCGGCGAAGATTCTCAAGCGCTCATACGGGATCGATGCTGTCGTGGCGAAGGATGCGGAGCGTGTCGCGCAGAAGCGTCCGGCCGCGTGGAGCAACTACGGCAAGCTGCTCAAGGGTGTGTACCTGCGCCGTACGACGCTTGCGACCATCATCGCGGTGGCTTCGTCGTTCGCGTATAACGCGGTGGCGTTCGGGCTGCCGGTGATCATCGCCAGCTTCCTCGCGCAGTCGATGCTCACCACGATTCTGATGTCGCTCGCGCTGAACTTGTTGTTCGCGTTCACGGGCGGTTTGCTGGGCGTGCGTCTGGTGCCGAAGGTAGGGGCGTGGAAGCTGACAGTGGTGGGTTATGCATTCCAGTTGACGGCCCTCGTGGGTCTGGCGCTTGTCGGCAAGCCGGGCAATGGCGGTGAAGTGGCATGGGCGCTCGGTTTCCTCGCGCTGTTCCTGCTCGGGCAGGGCTTCGGCCCGGGGGCGCATTCGATGACGTTCGCGTCGCTGAGCTACCCGACGTCGCTGCGTGGTGTAGGCGTGGGCTTCAACCAGACGTTGATGCGCGCCAGCTCGACCGCCTCGCTGTTCCTGTTCCCGGTGCTGGCGGCCGCACTGGCCACCAAGGTGTTCTGGGTGATCGCCATCGCCCCGGCCATCGGGTTGCTGGCGTTGCTGGCGATTCGCTGGGAGCCGTCGAACTACGACGTCGACGCAGAAGATTTCTGAGCGCTGACGGTTTAGCGCGACGAACGGAACGCCACGCTAGCGCAAAGGCTAGCGTGGCGTTTTTCTTTGTCGTCGACAAAAAAAGCGGCGCTTCGCGTGAAGCGCCGTGCCCCTGATTCGCTGTCGGCGTTAATTCTGAGGTGCGTCTGAAACGCGCCTGACGCGCGGGAGCGGGTCGATCCGGCTTGCGCTTTAACTTGGGCGCGACGGCGAGGTGCCGACCAGGGCCGCGCCGCCGCCCATGATGTAGTTCTCCAACTGATCGATGGTGAACTGCTGTTCGGTAATGATGGCCTTGACCAGATCGCCGATGGACAGCAGGCCGACCAGCTCGCCGTCCTTCATGACAGGCAGGTGACGGATGCGATGCTGCGTCATCAGCGTCATGCACTCTTCGTTGGTCTGTTCGGGGCTGACGTAGCGCACGGCGGAGGTCATCACGTCGCGCACGGGCGTGTTGACGGAGGTTCGTCCCATCAGCGCGACTTTGCGGGCGTAATCGCGCTCGGTGAAGATGCCTACGATGGCGCGGTCGTCCTCGCTGACCAGTACTGCCCCGATGCGGGCTTCGGCCATCAGGGTCAGGGCATCGAGTACCGAATCGGACGGCCGCACTTTATATACCGTGTCGACCGATTTGGATTTCAGGATCTGAGCGACTGTTTTCATGGTCATTCTCCTGCGGGCTACGGGTACTTACAGCATAGTTGAGTGCGCGCTGCGCGTCACATCCGCGTTGACCCCGAGGGAAATCCGGCTGCTGGCGGGCCTCATTGGTGCATTGCGCCACAATTAGGCGACAAAAGCGTTCAAATGGGCCTGTGTGCGCCATTTTTTCCACACGGGCGACGGAGAAAGGCGTATCCTTGCGGGATCGGCGAAAATTCGCCGATCATCGCCTGACGATCGCGAAATGCTTTATCGGCGCCGCTGACAGCCATGTCCTGCGAGCCGGATCACTCGCTGTGCCGATGACGCAGACCGAACCGGTCTTCGCCCTCCCGACACGCACTGCTCGTCTTTGTGGCACTGCCGCAATGTGCCTTGTTCCTTCGAACCATCGCCGCTTTCGGTGCACCGTTTGCCTTCATGGCCGGTCGACCGGGTAGGCTCCTTTTGGCGTTCGATGTGCACCCCCGCTAGTTTTCAGGGTGCGGGGACGGTATTGGCGAACGAACTTACAGTAACACCGGTGCTGCGCCCCTCGCGAGCGGCACCCTCAAGAGGACACGATATTGGCCAAGGAAGAACTGATCGAATTCAGCGGACACGTTTCGGATGTGCTGCCGGATAATCGCTTTCGCGTCACGCTCGAGAACGGCGTGGAAGTGGTGGCATATGCGAGCGGCCGCATGCAGAAAAACCGCATCCGTATTCTCGCGGGTGACCGCGTGACGCTGGAAATGTCGCCCTATGACCTGAGCAAGGGCCGCATTAACTACCGTCACAAGAATTAAGTCAGCGACGACGTCTGGCTTTTGCGCGCCAGTCTTTGCCCATCGCGGGCATAGCCGTGGCGCGCATAGAAGCGATGTGCGGCGACCCGATGGTCGCTGCTCGTCACTTCGAATTTCTCGCATCCTTGCTCGTTGAACCACGCGTGAGCGGCCGCCATCAGCGCGTGCCCGACGCCCGAGCCTCTCGCATTCTCCTCCACCACCAGCGCCGTAATGCGCCCCAGACGCCCCGCCAGATGAAACATGGTGAGTGCGTGCAATCCGATACATCCCACAATCTGTGCGTTCTCGTCCACGGCGACGAAGGCCGCGTCATCGCCCTCCGCATTCGATAGCGCGATATTGCGACGAACGATGTCGAGCGGTGTCTCGTAGCCCAACTGCGCGAGCAGTGCGACGATGCGGGGTGCGTCTTCGTCGATAGCGCGACGGGTGCTGGGCGTAGGCGTTGGCATCGGGGTCGGTATCGGGGGGGGGGGCAGGATCGGAACGGACAAGCGCTTGCGCGCGAATCTCAGATCAAAGTTGTTCGAACCGATCGAAACGACGGCCCGTGTACTCCACTTCGCTTTCGAACTCCATGACGCGCGCGCCGGGCGGTCCGCGCCGCATCCATTCGAGCATCTTGTCGACCTGATCGGGTGTGCCCTGCACCACGGCGAGAATGTCGCCCTCGGGCAGTGCTTGCACCCATCCGCGAACGCCGATCAGATGCCCCTCGCGCACGGCCGCATGACGGTACCCCACACTCTGAATCTTGCCGCGCAGGCGCACAGCTACGGTTTCCAGCGAAGCACTGCCGGATGAAAGAGATTTCATCGCATTAAATCCAGTTAAACCTTGCCCGGCACGAGCCGGATGCGCGTGATTTCCGATGGTGCACCGAATCGCTTCGGCGGTCCCCAATAGCCCGTTCCCCGGCTCACATAGATTGCGAGACGGTCAAGACGGTGCAGCCCATGCACGAACGGCTGTTGCAGCGGCACGAAGTACATCCACGGCCAGAATTGTCCGCCGTGCGTGTGTCCGGAGAGTTGCAGGTCGAAACCGGCTTCCTGCGCGGCGGGGGCGCTGCGCGGTTGATGCGCGAGCAGCACGCGCGGCACGCCGTCGGGTGCGCCGTCGATGGCCGCCTGCGGATCGCTACGTTTTTCCGGATCGAACTGATGCGCGGTGAAGTCTGTCACGCCGGCGACCGTCAGCGATGCCCCCTCGTGGTCGAGCACCACATGCTCGTTTTCGAGAACGGTCAGACCGATGCGTCGCAATTCCGCGACCCACGCCGGGGCACCTGAGTAGTACTCATGGTTGCCGGTGCAGACGTAGGTGCCGTGGCGGGAGGTCAGTTGGCCGAGCGGCGCGATATGGTCGCGAAGCGCGGGCACGCCGCCGTCCACCAGATCGCCGGTGATCGCGACGAGATCCGGCTTGAGCGCGTTCGATGCCTCGACGATCGCTTCGATATAGCCGCGTCGAATCGTCGAACTCACGTGAATGTCGCTCAACTGGACAATGGTGAAGCCCTTGAGCTCGGACGGAAGGTTGGCAATCGGAACGTCGACGTCGACCACACGGGCGAGGCGTCGTGCGTTGTAGAAGCCCAGCACCGTCGACACCGCCGTCAGTATCAGCACGATGACCGCCGAACGGGTGACGAGCTGGGCGTCGAGCGCCGAGAAGGCCATCGCGACCCCGAGCACCACGTCGCGCAGCAGCGTGAACACGAAGAGCGAGGAGAAGACCCCGATCGCCGTCATTCCGGTCCACGTCAGCAACGTGGCGAGCGGTTCCTTCTGGATAGCGCGGCTCATCAGACCGAGCGGAATCAGCACGGTCGAGACGGCGAGCCACAACCCGCCCAGCACCTTCCAGCCAATGGCCACGGGCAACGGTGTCAGCAGACGCCAGCCGATGTACGCGTGCAGCAGCGCGATGATGGCGAGCATCAACCAGCGCGGACGTGCGGGGAGTGTGCGTTTCGACGGCTTGCTGTGCGTGTGACTCGCGCCGGGCGGCGCGTCTGACGTCTGGGAAGCCTGTGAGGATTGGGACATAGCGTTGTCGGATCGAAATTCGGGGGCGGACTTTGGCCGTTATGCGGGCGTGAGGCCCGATTGCAAGGGGCGGACACTCAATTCAGAGCCTCGGCACGATTTCCGCCGCGCCGGGTCACGCCTTCGTTGCCGGGTACTTCTGCGCGTTCAGGACAAGTTTGTCGGCGACCGCGCGATTCAGGTCGATACCAAGCACCATCGTCAGACGCACCAGATACATCGTGATGTCGGCCAGTTCCTGTTCGACATGCCGCGCTTCACTCGATTGCATGACGGCGTTGGCCTGCGCCTCGGTGTGCCACTGGAAGATCTCGACGAGTTCAGCCACTTCGACCGACAGTGCCATCGCAAGGTTCTTGGGCGAATGGTACTGATGCCAGTCGCGGGCATCGGCGAAGGCTTGTAGCTCGGCCCGCAGCCCCGTGGTGTCGATGAGGCGGCCGACGGGGCTCACAGGGGTATCGGCAGCATTCGCGGTGTCGGTTTTCTGAGCGTCGGACATGAGATTCGAGAGGCGAAAGTGGGTTATGGTAGCGCGTTGCTGCAAGATTCGCCGCGTAGCACGTTCATCGCTTTCGAGCGCCTTCGACCGCTCACCGTAGCTGCCTCCGTCCTTGAATCGCGCCATCTCCGCTGCCCCTGACACGGGATCGTCTGCTGCCAATGGGCACAATCACGACGCCCGCGACGCAAAGCCCATCACGCCGTATCGCGTCACGCTCATGCCCTCAAGCTGGCAGTTCGACGTGCCGGTCGACATGCCGATCTTGCTCGCAGCACAGGCAGCGGGCATCAAGCTGCCGAGTCTGTGTCGCAACGGTACGTGTCGTGCTTGTTTGTGTCAGGCGCAGACCGGTGGCATGAGTGCACCGGTGACGTACCGGATCGAGTGGCCGGGTCTGTCGCGCGACGAGAAGCTGCAGGGCTGGCTGCTGCCGTGCTGCGCGTACGCGTGCGCCGACCTGGTGATCGACGCGCCCGATGCTGTGCGTGCCGCGCTTTGATAAACTTGCCGCTATCTGGCGCTCGTCTGTGAGCCGTCATAACCGTTTCAGGATCAGGAAAGCCGAATGGCACAGTACGTATTCAGCATGAACCGCGTGGGCAAGATCGTGCCGCCCAAGCGTCACATCCTCAAGGACATCTCCCTGTCGTTCTTCCCTGGCGCCAAGATCGGCGTGCTGGGCCTGAACGGTTCGGGCAAATCGACGCTGCTCAAGATCATGGCTGGCGTCGACAAGGAGATCGAGGGTGAAGCGATCCCGATGGCCAACCTGAACATCGGTTATCTGCCGCAGGAGCCGCAACTCGACCCCGAGCAGACCGTGCGCGAAGCCGTCGAAGGCGGCATGGGCGAGATCATGGAAGCCCGCACGAAGCTCGACGAAATCTACGCCGCGTACGCCGAGCCGGACGCCGACTTCGACGCGCTGGCCGCTGAGCAGGCCAAGTACGAAGCGATCCTCGCCGCGAGCGATGGCAACAACATCGAGCAAACGCTGGAAGTTGCTGCCGACGCGCTGCGTCTGCCCGCATGGGATGCCAAGATCGGCGTGCTCTCCGGTGGTGAGAAGCGTCGTGTCGCGCTGGCCCGTCTGCTGCTCTCCAAGCCGGACATGCTCCTGCTCGACGAACCGACCAATCACCTGGACGCCGAATCCGTCGACTGGCTCGAACAGTTCCTCACGCGTTTCCCGGGCACGGTCGTCGCCGTCACCCACGATCGCTACTTCCTCGACAACGCGGCCGAGTGGATTCTCGAACTCGACCGGGGTCACGGCATTCCCTGGAAGGGCAACTACAGCTCCTGGCTCGATCAGAAGGAGCAACGCCTGAAGCAGGAAGAGTCGAGCGAATCGGCACGTCAGAAGGCGCTCAAGAAGGAACTGGAGTGGGTGCGTCAGAACCCGAAGGGCCGTCAGGCGAAGTCGAAGGCGCGTCTTGCCCGTTTCGACGAGCTGAATAGCCAGGAATACCAGAAGCGCAACGAAACCCAGGAAATCTTCATCCCGGTGGGTGAGCGTCTGGGTAACGAGGTCGTGGAGTTCAAGAACGTGTCGAAGGCTTTCGGCGACCGTCTGCTGATCGACGATCTGAGCTTCCAGGTGCCGCCGGGCGCCATCGTCGGCATCATCGGCCCGAACGGCGCCGGTAAGTCGACTTTCTTCAAGATGCTCACGGGTCGCGAGCAGCCGGACAGCGGCGAGATCAAGGTCGGTCCGACGGTCAAGATGGCTTACGTCGACCAGAGCCGCGATGCGCTGGACGGCACGAAGACCGTGTTCGAAGAGATTTCGGGCGGCGCTGACGTGCTGACGGTAGGCAAGTACGAAACGCCGTCGCGCGCCTACATCGGCCGCTTTAACTTCAAGGGCTCGGACCAGCAGAAGCAGGTCGGTTCGCTCTCCGGTGGTGAGCGTGGCCGTCTGCACATGGCCAAGACGCTGATCTCCGGCGGCAATGTGCTGCTGCTCGATGAACCGTCGAACGATCTGGACGTCGAAACCCTGCGTGCACTCGAGGACGCGCTGCTCGAGTTCGCCGGTTGTGTGATGGTCATCTCGCACGATCGCTGGTTCCTCGACCGTATCGCCACGCATATTCTGGCCTTCGAAGGCGACTCGCATGTCGAGTTCTTCCCGGGCAACTATCAGGAGTACGAGGCCGACAAGAAGAAGCGCCTCGGCGAGGAGGCAGCAAAACCGAAGCGAATCCGCTACAAGCCGATCGCGCGGTAATGCAGGAAAAGGCGCCGCAAGGCGCCTTTTCTGTTTGTGCGGCGGCTGGACCTGCCCATCGATGCGGGGACGTCCGCCATCAGCCAGTGTTCGACGAACCATGCGCACGCATCGCGTTGCATGGTCCGCCATTTTGACGAATCAGGAGTGTGCAAATGAGCCAGTCGGTGAATCAGTTGAATGGGAAAGTCGCGGTGGTGACGGGGGCTGCCAGCGGCATCGGGAAAGAGATTGCGCTGACGCTGGCGCGAGCCGGTGCGGCCATCGCGATTGCGGATCTGAACCAGCAGGGCGCAGACGCCGTGGTCGAAGAAATCAAGGCAGCCGGTGGCCGCGCCATCGGGGTGGCGATGGACGTCACCAACGAGGAGGCGGTGAATAGTGGCATCGACAAGGTCGTGGAAACGTTCGGTTCCGTGGACATCCTGATCTCGAACGCGGGCATTCAGATCGTCAATCCGATCGAGAACTACGCGTTTTCCGACTGGAAGAAGATGCAGGCGATTCACGTCGACGGCGCGTTTCTGACGACCAAGGCGGCGCTCAAGCACATGTACAAGGACGACCGCGGTGGCATCGTCATTTACATGGGTTCGGTGCACTCACATGAGGCGTCGCCGCTGAAGTCGGCGTACGTGGCGGCCAAGCATGCTTTGCTCGGCCTCGCCCGCGTGCTGGCCAAGGAAGGCGCGAAGCATAACGTGCGCTCGCACGTCATCTGCCCGGGCTTCGTGCGCACGCCGCTCGTCGACAAGCAGATTCCCGAGCAGGCCAAGGAGCTTGGCATTTCGGAAGACGAAGTCATCAAGAAGGTGATGCTGGGCGGCACGGTCGACGGTGTGTTCACCACAGTCGACGACGTTGCGCAGACGGCACTGTTCCTCGCGACGTTCCCGAGCGCGGCGTTCACCGGACAGTCGTTCGTCGTGAGCCACGGCTGGTTCATGCAGTAAGTGCACGAGGCAGTTCGCCGTCCCGGCAGCGACTTTGTCGGGACGGTGTTCATCATCAGACAGCAAGCATCAGGAGAACGGTCATGACGGCCAATCCGCCCAAAGTCCCCAAACGCGCCATCGATCTACCGCCGTACGAGACGGTGGCGCTCGTTTTGCAGGGGGGCGGTGCGTTAGGGGCCTATCAGGCGGGTGTGTACGCCGGTCTGTACGAGTCGGGTATCGAACCGAACTGGATCGCTGGGATTTCCATCGGTGCGCTGAACACGGCAATCATTGCGGGCAATGCGCCGGAGCGCCGCGTCGAGCAACTCGAAGCGTTCTGGCGGACGATTTGCGAGCCCGCCGTCTTTCCACCGCTCCCCGCACCGTTCGAAGCCGCCATCCTCAACGGCCCGGAGTCGGGGCGCATCGCTTACAGCGCCTGGCAGGCGTGGCGCGCGATGGCGGAGGGCCAGAAGGGCTTTTTCACGCCGCGCTGGCCGCAGCCATTGCCCACGGCCATGGGCGACCCGGCGCATGCGAGTTATTACGATACGTCTGCGTTGCGCGGAACGTTGGAGCGGTTCGCCGATTTCGACCGGATCAATGCGCGCGAGATTCGTGTGTCGGTCGGCGCGGTCAATGTGCATACCGGCAACTTCGTGTATTTCGACAACACGCGCGAGACGTTGCGGGCGGAGCACTTCATGGCGTCGGGCGCGTTGCCGCCGGGATTCCCTGCCGTGGAGATCGACGGGCAGTATTTCTGGGATGGCGGCCTCGTGTCGAACACGCCGCTCTCGGAGGTGCTGGGCACGTCGCCGCGCCGGGACACGCTCGCGTTTCAGGTCGATCTGTGGAGTGCGCGGGGGCCGTTGCCCGATAATCTGAACGACGTCGCGGGACGGCAGAAGGACATCCAGTTCTCAAGCCGTACTCGTCTGGTGACGGACAACTTGCAGCGTGCCCAGCACTATCGACGCGTGTTGCGCGAGGTGCTCGATCGTGTGCCTGCGGATGTGCGTGCGCGTGATCCGTGGTGTCATGCGGCGCAGGAGATTGCGTGCAGCAAGCGCTACAACGTCGTGCAGCTGATTTATCGCAACAAGGAATACGAGGGGCACTACAAGGACTATCAATTCGGGCTGTCCACGATGCTCGATCACTGGGCCAGCGGTCTCGACGACGTTCGCCGCACACTGGCGCATCCCGACTGGCTAGCGATGCCGGATGATGCCCGAGGCTTCGTCACGCACGATATCCATCGTCATGAAGTGATTTGAGGAAGTGTTCCGACAAAGGAAGTCTTGGGAGTGCACCGAAAAACAAAAAACCCGCGCGAGCGGGTTTTTTGTGCGATTCGGATGACCCCACGCGGGTGAGGCCAAATACATACCTAGCGTCATCACCAGTATGGAAGCTGGGAGAGGAAGTTTAGGGCAGCGGCGAAAGTATACTCGTTTTCCTCATCGTTCAACGACACGAGGTCCGGGGTACGGCAGGTAATGGAATGGAGTGAACTGGAGGACTGCTTTTCGTCGCCTAGGTTGCGAAGGCCTCCGCGAGCTGCAAATTGTGAGTGGATGGCTCAATCCGAAACTTCGAGACTGGCTCAAGCCCATGGATCGCTTTGCTCAAACGTGGCAGCGTTGGGAGCGAGCGCAGGCGGAATTCGATTTGTAAGCTCGGTCTCGCTGGCAATTCGACGCTATGCAACGTGCATACCACCCCTGCGGCGTGCCCCCCGACACGCCGCAGGGCCCTGCACCGGCGCTCGCGAATCCGCCGGTTTTACTTCAGTACTTACATCCCGCGCTTGCCGCTTCCTCACCCTTGAACGGCCTTGTTGCCGCGACTCATTGCGCCAACGCTGTCTCCAGACGCATCTTGAGCGGCTGAAGATCGAGCAGCATCGCTGTGCGCGCAGCACCGTCCGCCGTCGGGAGTTCCACCGCCTCACGCATGTCGTTGCGCATCTCGTGGGTCGCGCGTCCGAGCAGCATGGCGGGGACGGGCAACTTGTCCGCTTCGTCCAACGTGACGATGTTCTCGATGGCGTCGACCAGCAGCCCGAACTTGTCCTTGCCGTGTTCGATGACCAGAATCTTGCGCGCCTGCGCATCGTCCTGCATCGGCATGCCGTAAAGCGCTCGCAGATCGACGATGGTCACCAGTTCGCGCCGCAAATTGAGCATGCCACGCACGAACGACGGTGCCCCCGGTGCAGGCATCACATCCGGCGAATCGTGAATGATCTCGCGCAACTGGTCGAGACGCACCGCGAGCATGTGCTGCAAACGGAACGACACATACGCGTGACGTGTTCCGCGCGACGATTTCGCGCCGCGCCAAGTCGCCTCACCCGCTTTTGCCCGTTGCGCCGGGTCCGTCTCGCGATACAACTCGCGATGCCCGCGTGTGAGTTCGAGTACCTGCGAATGCGTGAAGAGTTCGTCGGCGTTGAGCAGCACGATGTCGTTCGACGTGACGGTCGCACCTCCCGCGTCCACCGGCTCGCGCGGAATGCATCCTGCGAAGAGCTGCGCGTGTGATGCGCTGAACGACGGCATCGCCAGCAACTCGTCAGCGTAATAGGTGACGATGCTGTCCACTGCGTCGACCAGCAAACCGAAGTGCACGTCTTCCTGTTTGACGATCAGAATGCGCCTCGGGTCGGACGCCGTCCCTGCAATCTCCGGCGCCGGACGGCTCGCCTGCAACCCCAGAAAATGCGCGAAATCGATGACGGGCACGACCGTGCCGCGCAGGTTCAGCATGCCGACGCAGAAGACACTCGCCAGCGCCGAGTTCTGCAAATCGGGGATGCGGATGATCTCGCGGATCGCGCTCATCGGCAGCGCCAGACGCGAGTGCTCGACGGTGAACGACACGCATTGCAGCCGTTGCCGCTGCTGGCGGCGCTGCGGCGCGCTGAGCGCCTGACGCGCGAGCAATTGCGGCATGTTCTCGATGTGGACGAGCGCACCGGGTGCGAGGATCTGCAAAATGCGGTCGCCGCCATCGAGCTTGATGGCACCGGACACCACCTGCGGCGCAACGTGCGACGGGTCGTATTCGAATGCCGTTCGTTGCGACGCCCGCACACGCAGAATCTCACTCGTACTATCGAACAACAGTCCGACGCGAATGCCTTCCACATCCACGATGGCGATCTTCTCCGTCACCGGCGTGGCATTGCGGGACCCGGCGCCCGCGACGTTCGTTGCGCCAGCAATCGCCAGCAACGGCTTCAGATCGACGATGGGAATGAGCGTGCCGCGCAGGTTGAACAACCCGAGCAGAAAGGCGGGCGAAAGTGGCACAGGCGTAATGCGCTCGGGGAAATTCACGACCTCCTGCAACGCCGCAATCGGCAACGCAAATTCGACGTCGCCCAGATGAAACGAGCCGAACACCTCGATGTCGTCCGCAGTTGCAACGCGTACTTTTGCTGGCGTCGTCAGCGTGACTTCGGTAGACGCCAGCGATGGCGACGCCACGTCTACTAGCGCGCCGTCGGCACACGGCTCAGGCAAGTCATGCGTATCCGATGAGGAGGATGGTAAAAGCTCCGCATCGCGCATGTATGTCGTCACGCCCGGCATCGGTCCGTAGCCGCATCCATAGCCCTTAACGCCCTGATAACCCTGGTAAGGCGATACCGTTGGCGGCAAAACGGTCGTGCCCGCGACGGCGTCGCGCTGGAGAAACGGAAATCCCGGTGTCCGTGCATTCATGAATCACGTCCCACGAGTTTGAGAGCAGGGCGTCGCGGCATGGCGGCACCCCCGTTCGAGCCAATGGTGCGCACGTGAAACGCGTGACGCGCGCAGTCGATCAACAGTTGCCGTCCGACTTCCCCGCCAACTTCGACGTGGACGATCGGTATGCCCGTCTCGGCGATCAGCGCCTGCGCCATCTTGGCGTTCGCCACGCCGATCAGACCATGCTTGGCCGGTGGCTGGTGCGGCATCATGTTGCCGCCACCGGCGATCACCGCTTCGATCTCGCTACGGCGTGCGCCGTCCGCCTTCATCAGCGCGAGCAACGACGGCACCGCCTGTGTGACGTACTTCGCACCGATGGCCAGCGTCGGATTCGGCGCTTCCGGAAGCAGGCAGTGTGCGAGGCCGTAGAGCCCGCGCGAGCGCCACATCAGCCCGATGCCGACGCACGAACCGAGGGTGGCCCGCAGCACGTCTTCACCGCGCCCGATGCGCACCTCGCCCATCAACACCTGAATGTCATGCGACGGCCCCATTCGACGCCCCCTGATTGCGGTAAATGAGCGGTTGCTCAAATTGATAGCCGGTGGACAGTCGCGAGAGCGACTCCGATTCGCCGACGATCAGCACGCCTTCGGGGGTAAGCGTGCGTCGTACGTTCTCCAACACCCGTTCCTGATCGCCCGTCTCGAAATAGATCAGCACATTGCGCAGCATGACGAGGTCGAACGCCTCGCGACGCGCCAGGCGCTGGTAAAGGTTGTGCTCGCCAAACGTGATGTGTGCACGCAACTCGGGCGCGACCGTGAACCCGCCTGCGCTCGGACGGAAGTACTTCGCGAGCATGGCCGGACGCTGTTGCTTCAGCCCGTCGATACTGCGACCGCCGTAGTTACCCGCCATTGCGACGGCCAGCACCTGACTCGAAATGTCGGTCGCGTGGATCTGATACTGGAAGCCCGGGTGACGCGCCCGAAATTCCTCGCAGATCATCGCGGCGGAATACGACTCTTCACCGGAGGAAGCGGCGGCCGACCACATGTGGAAGGCGCGTCCCGGATTGGCGGCATGCCAGCGTGGCAGGTAGTGCTGAGCGAAGTAATCCCACACGCGCGGGGTGCGAAAGAACGTGGTTTCGTTCGTCGTGACGAGATTCACGAAGTTGCGAATCTCGTCCGGCGTGTTCTCCAGCAGCGCGAGATAGTCGCGATAGCAGCGCAGCGAGAGCGTGCGCAGGCGCGGGCGCAAACGGCCCTGCAACATCGTCCACTTCTTCTCGTTCATCGAGATGCCGGTATGCCGGTGAACAGCACGCAGAAGCGCTTGCTGGGTGACGGCGTCGGCGTCGGCTTCGATTTCCATATCGGGCCCTCTTGGCGGACGTGGGTTCCAATGCGGCCAGTCGGTTGGCCGTCACCGGAAAAAATACCGGCGAGCGTATTCCCGGGGTGCGAAGAATGCGGCTCGCCGGGCAAGGCCTACACCTTGAACCTCGATACGGTGTGATCCAGTTCCTCTGCACCCTGATTGAGGCCGGTCGTCGCCTGGGCGATGGTCTCGCACGCGCCCGCCGACTTCTCCGTCTCTTCCGCCACATGCTGAATCGCGAGACTCACTTCGCGCGCGGCGACGAGCTGTTCTTCGGCGGCACATGAGATTTCGGAAATGGCCTGCGTGGTGCGCGACACGCCACTCACGATCTTCTCGAACGCTTCGCCTGCCTGACGCGACACGTCGCTGCCTTGCGACACGCGCTTGGTCGACTCGTTGATGAGCTTGGAGATTTCCTTGGTGGCCTGCGACGAGCGCTCGGCGAGCTTGCGCACTTCGTCTGCCACGACCGAGAAGCCGAGGCCGTGTTCGCCCGCGCGCGCTGCTTCGATGGCGGCGTTGAAGGCGAGCAGGTTGGTCTGCCCGGCGATCTCACCGATCACTTTCACGATCTCGCTGATGTCTTCCGACGACTTGTTGATCAGGTCCATGGCCTCGATGGAACGGGCAATGGCGCGTGAGCCGGTTTCGGCTTCCTGCTGCGTCGACTTGGCGAGTTGGTCGGCACCCTTGGTATTGTCGGCAATCGAGTTAATCGACGCCGTCAGTTCCTCGATGGACGCGTTCATCTCTTCGACCGTCGCCCCCAGCGCTTGTGCACCGGTCGCTACCGTATTGGCGCGGTCTGCAATGTCGCGAGATGCGCCGGAGAACTCGCCTGCGGAGTTGACGACCTTGCCGATCACGCCGCGCAGGTCGTCCATCATGTGACGAATGCCGTCGGCCAGCTGATCGATAGGATCGGTGCCGTTCACCGCAATGGCGCCGGTGAGGTCACCGGCAGCCGCGCGGTTGACCGTGTCGAGCAGCAGTGCGACTTTGCGCTGGTCGTCGTCCGCGCGCTGCTTCACGCTCGCTTCGAGCTCGACTTGCGGGGTGATGTCGGTGGCGAACTTCACGACCTTGTAGGGGCGCCCGTTCGCGTCGAGGATCGGGTTGTACGTTGCCTGAATCCAGATTTCGCGTCCGCCACGGCCGATGCGCTTGTAGCGACCCGCATCGAATTCGCCGCGATTGAGCTTGGCCCAGAAGTCGCGATACTCGTTACCGGCGGCGTAATCCTGTTCGCAAAACATGCGGTGATGCTTGCCGCGAATCTCGTCGAGTGAGTAGCCCAGCGTTTTCAGGAAGTTGTCGTTGGCCGTGATGACCGTGCCGTCGAGATTGAATTCGATGACGGCCTGCGCGATGTCCATCGCGCGAACCTTGCCTTCGAATTCGGCCTGACGCGTGCGGTCGGCTGTGACGTCGGTGGCGAACTTGATCACCTTGTATGCCACGCCGTTCGCATCGAAGACCGGGTTGTAGGAAGCGCGGATCCACACTTCGCGTCCGCCTTTGCCCAGACGCTTGTACTCGCCGGAATCGAATTCGCCACGACCGAGCTTCGCCCAGAAATCCCGATATGCGTTCGAGGCGGTGTAATCGGGCTCGCAGAACATGCGGTGATGCTGGCCCTGAATTTCATCGAGACGGTAGCCAACGGTCTGCAGGAAGTTCTCGTTCGCGTGAAGAATGCGTCCCTGCAAATCGAACTCGATGACGGCCTGCACGCGGTTGAGCGCGGCGGTGACGGCCTGTAGTTCCTGTTGTTCCATCTGGAATTCAGGCGTGGCGATTTCCATGACTTTTCCCCTGATACGTTTGCCCCGGCACGTGTCGTGCGGCCGTCACGAAAGGGATGCTGCGTTCCCCCGATTGAATACGCAGTCCTCTATAGACGCGATTACGACAGCGGAGGAGTCAACTTGAGATCGGTGAGTACCCGCATGAGGTTTATGCCGATAACGTTGAAAATCGCTTCGAAAGCCACGTCCAATAAGGCTTTAAAGATAAAGGAAACAAATAGGAAGTCGACGCTGTTATAGCGTCGATACATTTCAAACGCACAGATGAAATGAGAATACAAAAGCGCCTGCACGTTCGCGGTGCAGGAAAGTGTCGCGATCACGTGTCGGAGATTCGGCTCCGCAAGGATCGGAAGAATTTGAAAAAAAGCCTCCTCCCGTGTCTGCAACGGGAGGAGGGTTTGAGTCAAAGCCGCACTCTTCGGGGCAATTGAAAGGGCGACGCTTACCACTATGCAAGCGTCGTGCCAGACAACGGGGTCTCAGGAAACCCGCGTCGTTGCTGGCTTTTCGGAAAGTCGCGATATCGGCGACGGGCCGATGTTACGGCCACAAACGGCACGCGTTACGTAACAAAGTGCGACACTTTCCCGGTTTGGCAACCTTCGCTTACACGGCTTACAGACGCGTGATGGGCTTCCTACAGGGGCGGCGATATAAAGAAAGCGAACGGATTCGCGTTCTTACCTGTGGAGTCAGATCATGAAGTTAGTCGTCGCTGCGTTGCTTGCTATCACGCTTGCCGGATGCGTTGTCGTTCCGGAACGGCCCTATTACGGTGGTGGTTATTACGGGCATCGTTGCTGCTATCGCTATTGAAATAACTTGGGCCCAAGTTCCTCTCGCAGTATCGAAAGTGCATTGCCTGGTGAGCTACGAAACCATTCGTCGCGTTAAAGCGAGGTCGTAAATTACTCGAATGCCGATGAGTGCCTGAATGCGCGATGGCGCATGAAGCGTCGATAAATCGTCGAGGCTTCATGCGTGCATTGCATAGGTCGATGCAATCCGTTCGCAGCGACGTTCGTCAGAACGACGTTTTCAACGATGGACGTGCTTAAAAGTGAAAGCCCCGCAGGTCGGTTGACCTGCGGGGCTTTTCTTTGACGCTGTATCGCCTTGAAGGCGGGGAATGCTAGCGATGGCGATAGTCGCGATGGTCGCGATGGTCCCATCCACGGCGATCCCAGCCGCGATCGTGATGCCAGTGGCGCGGCGGCGGGCCTCGCCAGTAGCGCGGGGGCGGGCCATACACGACGGGCGGCGGAGCGACCATCATCGGTGCCGGTGCGGCGTAGACGGGCGGCGGTGCGTAGACCGGACCCGGCGCCACGATAGCCGGGCCGGGAATGCCGATGTTGACCGACACGTCGGTGCGTGCGAAAGCGCTGCCCGACACGAATGCTGCAGTGAGTCCCGCGAGGGTGGCGGTGGCCATCCAGAAACGACGTTGCATCTGTTCTCCTTATTAAGCGCTGCGCTGTGTGTGCTGGCGCGCGATCCCTAATTGAAATTTTACGGACGAGGAGCCGCCGCCGGTGCTACGGCGGCACTACAGATGTAACAAGGCGTAAGGGTGGCGAAGGAGATGAGCGTCAGCAGACCTACCGGCGTTCGTGGTCTCGTGGTGCGAGAAAACTTGCCGGACGCCGGCCGCGTCGTTCGGAGGTCGCGAAGTAGGACGGCCGACGCAAATCGTGGGTGTCGTTCGGCGAACGCCAGTACGGTGTGCGGGGTGTGCCGAGCAGGTCGCCGGGACGGTGCGGGGAGAGCGGTGGTACGGCAGCAGGCCAGGCGACGTTGCGCCAGCGCGCGCCCGCAGGCACGACAAGGACCAGCATGACGAACACGAGCGTCACAACGGCGTAGACGACAACAGGCGAGAGGGCGGTCTCCATGACAAACTCCGGTCGCGTACATGTCACACCACTGGGGGGATGCGTGTCGGGGCGGCATCCAGGGCAGGTGCATTCATGCGAAAGTCCCTGGAGAGACGCAACCATGCGGTTCGGCACGCAAAGTGTGGCGTTTTCACTATAGTCCATGCGGGTCTTGCTGACACTCGGTTGATGCCACGCAGGTTGCAGGACTACACTACAGACGCAGTTTCCTGAATGCCATCACGACTTTGCCGTCCGGGGGATCGAGATGAACCAGGCGATGCTGGATCCCACTTCTGCCGTCGACTCCACGGCACTCGGGCGGGCTGCGCCCGCTGCACCGGCTGTCACGCCGGTGGCCATCGATCACGTCGCGTATCCAAGCTACGATGCGACGCTCACGCACCGATTCTACGTCGACGTGATGGGTTTCACACTCGCAGGCGCTCAGACCGGCATGAGCCGGTTGTGGGGCAAACCCTATCTGCTCGTCAGTTATCAGATCGAACCCGGACAGGCGCTGGCGTTTTTCAATTGCGACGGCCTCGCACCCGAACCTCATTCCGACACGCCCGCGACTCAGATTCATCACGTTGCGTTACGCGTGCGCGACCTTGAAGCGCTGGAGCGCTGGAAGTCGCGGCTCACTGCCCACGAGGTGCCGTTTGCCGTCGAGCGTCATGGCGACGGCGAGCATCTCTATCTGCTCGACCCGAACGAGATCATGTTGGAACTGTGCGTGCAGACACCGGAGTCCGCCGCCGGACAGTCTCAGGGCGCGCTCGACACGCTGCAACGCTGGGTCGACGGGGTGAGATAAACGGAAGGGGGATACTGCGTGCGCCAGAAGCGAGGGCGCGCGTGACGCTCAGCCTTCGACGTCCTTGCCCAGACCGTCCCAGCTTGAGGCGACGGGCGGCGCAATTCCGAACAGATCGATCACACGCGCGACGGTGTCGTCGACCATCGCATCGAGCGATGCCGGGCGGTTGTAGAACGCAGGAAGAGGCGGGTAGACGATGCCGCCCATTTCGGTGACGGCCGTCATATTGCGCAGATGCGCAAGGTTGAAGGGCGTCTCGCGCACCATCAATACCAGACGGCGGCGTTCCTTCAGGGTGACGTCGGCGGCGCGGGCGATCAGATTGTCGGACAGCCCGTGGGCGACGCTCGCGAGCGTCTTCATCGAGCAGGGGGCGACGACCATACCGGCCGTGGCAAACGATCCGCTCGCGATGTTCGCGCCGATCTCACGCACGCTGTGGTACTGATCGGCGAGCGCCTGCACGTCCGAGCGTTCCAGCCCGAGTTCGTGGCGCAGCGTGAGCCAGCCTGCACTCGAGACCATCAGATGCGTTTCGACGCCGCCCATCGCACGCAGGCGTTCGAGCAGGCGCACGCCGTACACCGCGCCCGTCGCGCCGGTAATGGCGACGATCAGACGCGAAGGTGCGGACGTTCGGGTAATACCCGTCGATAGGGCCATCGACTGTCGATCGGAGAGATCGGGCGCTAAGGCAACTTAGACGAGTTCAGCGATGAGCTGCTTGAGTTCGCCGCTCTGGTACATCTCCATCATGATGTCCGAGCCGCCGATGAATTCACCCTTGATGTAGAGCTGCGGGATCGTCGGCCAGTTGGCGAATTCCTTTACGCCTTGACGGATTTCCTCGTCTTCCAACACGTTGACCGTGTGCAGGTCTTTAACGTCGCATGCCTTGAGGATCTGCATGGCACGGCCGGAAAAGCCGCACTGCGGGAATTGTGCGTTGCCCTTCATGAAAAGGACAACGGGGTGCTCGGAGACGATTTGCTGGATACGTTGCTGGGTGGTCATGTTCGTAAAGCCCGTGGGGATGCCGGAAAGTCGGCGTATCCGGCATTTTAACGGTTTTCCGCGCCGCCCGTCGGCGCCCGCTCTGACGTTCGATCAGGAGCGGCGTCCGCCGGTCGTGCGCTCGATGCCCGCAAGGTCGCGTTCGGAGGCCACGTCCGTGAAACCCGCCGCCGTGCAAAGCGCCCGGACATCCGCTGCCTGATGGTAGCCATGCTCGCACAGCAGCCAGCTATCGGGCTTCAGCCGCTGCGGTGCGCCCGCCACGATGACGCGCAGGGCGGCGAGGCCGTCGGCGTGATCGGTCAGGGCGTCGACCGGTTCGAAGCGCAGATCACCCTGCGAGAGGTGTTCGTCGCCCGACACGATGTAGGGCGGATTGGAGACGATCAGATCGAACGGGGCCTCGTCGGCGGGCAATGCGTCATACCAATCGCTCGCCAGGAACCGGACGTGGCCGTCCAGCCCGAGTTGCCGGGCGTTTTCACGGGCGACGTCGAGGGCGGCGGCAGATCGGTCCAGCGCGGTGACGCGCGCATCGGGACGACTATGCGCGATGGCCAGCGCAATCGCGCCGCTGCCGGTGCCGAGATCGAGCACGCGCGGCGTCTGGCGTCCTTCGATGCGCGCCAGCGCAAGCTCTACGAGCAGTTCCGTTTCCGGCCGGGGGATGAGGACGGACGGGCTGACAGTGAGCGTCAGTCCGAAGAATTCCCGCGTGCCGGTGAGATAGGCGATGGGTTCGCCCGCCACACGACGCGCATGCAAGGCCCGGTAGACGGCGACCGTCTCGGGTGCGAGCGGCTCGCGGTCGCGGGTAATCAGTTGGGTGCGGCTCCAGCCGAGCACGTGCGAGAGCAGGATGCGGGACTCCATGGGCGGCAGGCCCGGCTCACGCAGCAGCGTGGCGACGGTGGCCACCCCGACGGGGGCGGCGCTGCCGTCTTGCGCGGTCTGCCCATCCTGCGTCATCAGGCCGCCTCGCCCAGCGACGCCAGCAATTCCGCCTGATGCTCGGTCACCAATGCGTTGATCATCTCGTCGAGATCGCCGTCCATGATGTATTCGAGCTTGTAGAGCGTGAGGTTGATGCGGTGATCCGTCATCCGCCCCTGCGGGAAGTTGTACGTGCGAATGCGCTCCGAGCGGTCGCCGGAACCGATCAGGCTCTTGCGGGTGGCGGCTTCCTTGGCTTGCTGGGCGCGCAGTTGCGCATCCTTGATGCGCGCGGCGAGCACCTTGAGCGCCTTGTCCTTGTTGCGGTGTTGCGAGCGGTCGTCCTGACACTCCACGACGATGCCCGTCGGCAAGTGCGTGATGCGCACGGCCGAATCCGTCTTGTTGACGTGCTGACCGCCTGCGCCTGAGGCACGGAACGTGTCGATGCGAATGTCGGCCGGATTGATTTCGACGTCGGCGACATCGTCCGCTTCCGGCATCACGGCGACGGTGCAGGCGGACGTGTGAATGCGTCCCTGCGTTTCGGTGGCGGGCACGCGCTGCACGCGATGGCCGCCCGACTCGAACTTCAGACGCGAATAGGCGCCCTGACCGACGAGCCGGACAATGACTTCCTTGTACCCGCCCAGATCCGATTCGCTCGCCGACATGATCTCGACCTGCCAGCGCTGACGCTCCGCATAGCGCGAGTACATGCGCAGCAGATCGCCCGCGAACAGCGCCGATTCGTCGCCGCCGGTGCCCGCGCGGATTTCGAGATAGATGTTGCGGTCGTCGTTGGGATCGCGCGGCAGCAGCATGCGTTGCAGCGTGCCTTCCAGATCTTCCATGCGAGTACGGGCGTTCGCAGCTTCGTCTTCGGCGAACTCGCGCATTTCCGGATCGGACGCCATTTCCTGCGCGGCCGCCACATCTCCCAGCGCCTGACGATATTGCTGATATTGCGCGACGACGGGCGCCAGCTCGGCATGTTCGCGCGTGAGCTTGCGGTAGTTGTCCAGGTCGCGGGTAACGTCGCCCTGGCTCAATAGGCCATCAAGCTCGACCAGACGTTGCGTCAATTGGTCGAGCTTGGCTTGCATGCTCGCTTTCATCTATTTGTCGGCGGATCCCGAGGTGCGGAACAGTTCGGGAATGAGGTGAAGGATTTGCTCGCGCGAATCGCCGCGCGCCGTATTGAGCGCGTGCGTCGGGCCGTGCAGGAATTTCTTGGTGAGGGACTGGGACAGGGCTTCGAGCACGGCGGCAGGATCGTCGCCACGCGCGAGCATGCGCTGGGCACGCTCAAGTTCGGCCACACGCATGGCCTCGGCAGTGCCGTGGATATCGCGAATGACCGGCACGACGCTGCGCGCGTCGAGCCATTGCATGAAGTTCTGCACGCGCGTCTCGATGATCGCTTCGGCTTGCGCAACTGCTGCCTGACGCAGCGCGTTGCCTTCGCGCACGACCGCGCCGAGATCGTCGACGGTGTACAAGAACACGTCGGCCAGACGACCGACTTCCGGTTCGATGTCGCGTGGCACGGCCAGATCGACCATGAACATCGGCTTGTGCTTACGGGCCTTGATGGCGCGCTCGACAGCGCCCAGCCCGATCAGCGGCAACGTACTCGCCGTGCACGACACGACGATGTCGAACTCGTGCAGACGTTGCGGCAGCTCCGACAGACGGATCGCGGTGCCGCCCAGACGCTCGGCGAGCTTTTCGCCGCGTTCGGCCGTCCGGTTGGCGATGTACAGGGCTTTCGGATTTTGCGCGGCGAAGTGTGTCGCGCACAGGTCGATCATCTCGCCCGCGCCGATGAACAGCACCTTCTGCGTACTGATGCTCTCGAAAATACGCTGCGCGAGACGCACCGCCGCAGCGGCCATCGACACCGAATGCGCACCGATCTCGGTCTGGCCACGGACTTCCTTGGCCACCGCGAACGTGCGCTGGAAAAGCTGGTTCAGATACGTGCCTAGCGCACCGGCCTCAGCGGCGGTGCGCACGGCGTCCTTCAACTGCCCGAGAATCTGCGTCTCACCCAGCACCATCGAGTCCAGACCGCTGGCCACGCGAAAGGCGTGACGCACGGCGTCGGACTGGGGCAGGGCGTACAGATGGGGGGCGAGGTCGCCGGCGGGAATGTTGTGGAACTGGGACAGCCAGTGCACCGCGCGCTCACGCGCTGCGGCATCGTCCGTCACGCAGTAGATCTCGGTGCGATTGCACGTCGACAGGATGGCGGCCTCGGGCGCGCTCAACTTGCCGCTGCCGGTCCACAGACTCTTGAGGCCCGCCAGCGCCGGCTCGATCCGCTCGAACGGAAACGCCACCCGTTCGCGCAGCGAGACGGGCGCCGTGTGGTGGTTCAGGCCGAGAGCGAGCAGTTGCATGGTGTGGGGGATCTAATAGCCCCTGATTATAGCGCGTCGACGCGATGCCCGTTTCAATGGTCTCGCGTCCCCGCGCATTGGGACGGCGTGCCCCATCATCGCGCAGCCGTCGGGTTTTGACAAATAGTCATCCCTTATACCCGACATAGAGAAGGCCCGCGCCGGGACGGCGGTCGGGCGCAATTTGCTTGATATATCAGGTGTTGGGGGCCGTCGGAGGGCTAGCGTCGTCCGGTTCAGATATTGGGTGCGGGTCTTCGGAATTCGGGTCTATACTGCGTTCGGGTTCCCGTCCTTGGAGATTCCTCATGGGCATCATCGGCACTATCGTGGTCGGTCTGGTCGTCGGTCTCATTGCACGCGCCCTGCATCCCGGGCGGGACAGCATGGGCATCATCATGACGATCATCCTTGGGATTGCGGGCGCGCTGCTCGCCAAGTATGTCGGTCAGTTTCTCCACCTGTATTCGGAAGGCCAGTCCGCAGGCTGGATCGCTTCGATCATCGGCGCCATTGTGCTGCTTGCGATCTACGGCGTGATCAAACGCAATCGCGGCACGGCGTAACCGCCATCCGCCCGAGATGTCGTCGGGCGGAAATTCTCACCAGGTGATAATTCGACGCGCTTTGCGCTACGCTCCCCTGCGACGATAGGCCGCAAGTTCGCATCGGATTTCGGGACGTCGCGCGTCGCTTCACGGCGACGAGGCGAATCGTGCCGATGCGCCTCGTACGTGTTTTGCCGCATTCAGCTATGCTTGTCGCCATCGCCAGGCCCAAGTCGTCTTGACTACGCGTGCGGCACGACCGCCACGTTCGATCCCCGTCTTCCGCCATCTGGCAGCGGCTGCTGCACCTGACACGGGTGTCGCGCCTTTCTCGCAAGTTGTTACGCCGTATCCCCCACTTCAAAAAAACACATGTCTGCGACACGCAATTCCGTGCGGCCATTGATTGTGGCATCCGTCATGGCGGCGACCTCTATGGTTGCCATCGAGGCCACGATCATTTCGACGGCCATGCCGCAAATCGTGGCCCAACTCGGCGGCCTGAATCTCTATAGCTGGGTGTTCTCCGCCTTCCTTCTCGCGCAAACGGCCATGACCGTAGTGTTCGGCAAGCTCGCCGACATCTACGGACGCAAGCCGGTCATTCTCGTTGGCATCGCCGTATTTCTCGTCGCCTCGCTGGGCGGCGGTTTCGCCTGGTCGATGCCTGCGATGATCGCGTTCCGCCTGTTGCAAGGCGTGGGCGCGGCGTGTATTCAGCCGGTCAGTCTGGTGATCATTGCCGACTACTACCCGATCAGCGAGCGCGGCAAGGTGCAGGGCTATCTGGCGAGCGTGTGGGCCATCTCGGCGGTGCTTGGCCCGATGCTGGGCGGTCTGATCATTCGCGATATGTCGTGGTCGTGGATCTTCTGGCTCAACATCCCGATCGGCTTGCTGGCTGCGGCAGGTTTCATCGCGTATCTGCACGAAGAGGCACCGCGTCAGCGTCCGAGCATCGATTACATGGGCGCCGTGTTCTTCACGATTGCCGTCGCGGGCCTGATGATCGCGTTGACGGACGCCAATGCCTTCACCGACACGCATGTCTGGGGTGGCGTGCTCGCCTGCGTCCTGGCGTCGTTGCTGTTCGTCTGGCAGGAGCGTCGCGCGAAGGATCCGATGATTTCGTTCGCACTGTGGAGTCGTCGTCCGATTGCAGCAGCCAACGCGGCGACGCTGCTCTCGGGCATGGTGCTGATGGGCCTGACGACCTTCCTCCCGATGTACGCGCAGGGCGTGTTGCGTCAGACGCCGGTCGTCGCCGGTATGGCCCTGACGATGATCATGGTCGGCTGGCCGATCGGCTCGACGATTGCGGCGAAGACTTTCACGCGCTTCGGCCTGCGTCGCGTGCTGGTCGGCGGCAGCCTGCTCATGCCGGTCGGCGGCCTTGTCTTCGCGTTGCTTGGACCAAGCAGCTCGCCGATGCTGGCCGGTTTCGGCTCGCTGATCATGGGCTTCTCGATGGGCACGGGCAGCGTGAGCGCGCTGGTGCTGATTCAGGAACTGGTCGGCCCCTCGGAGCGTGGCAGCGCCACGGCGTCGAACATCTTCTCGCGCAACCTCGGCAGCACACTGGGTGCGACGCTCTTTGGCGCTGTGCTCAACTTCGGCCTGACGCATTCGAGCGGGCTGGCACCGGTGACGTCGGACCAACTGCGCCACGTGCTGGAAGATCGCGGCGTGTCGTCGCTGGCCGATCAGGCGATTCGCGCGGTACTGCAACACTCGCTGCACCTGACGTTCCTGTCGATCCTCGCGATCTCGATTGGCGTGATGTTGCTGTTCATGCTGGTGCCGACGAACGCCGTCGACAGCACGCGCGGCACGAAGCGAGACAAGCCGGAGTTCGTGCCCGGCGGCCATTGAGCCGAAGGGGCCGAGCCTCGTAATGGCAGTTCTCGAAACAGCCGGTGGAGTGTACCCACCGGCTGTTTTCGTTTCCGGCGATGTCGCTGGCTCACGTCATCAACGCGACGTCTCCGGCACGAGGTGCAGACGCGATTCCGTCGCCGCTTCCACGGCCTCGCGTGAGTACGGGAGCTTGAAGTACTCGCCGTCGAGCCACTTCTGCGCGAGATCGCGATAGTGGGGGCTGTCGGGGTTACCCGATTCGCCCGGCAAGTTCATCGCACGCGTGTTGTCCCAGTTCCCCACGTCGACCACGATCCGGAACGACGGCCCGTTCGTCTGACGGAAATCGCTCACGCGATACGTCGACTGATTCGGCGTGAACGGACTGCCACCCTTCGGCAACGGACCAACATTGAGCTTGGCGCGCATGTCGGCGTCCACGGCGTCGGCGAGCGGGTGAGCATTCAGGTTCGTCTGGAGCTTGCCCCACTGCCAAGCGCCAGGATCGGTCCCTTGCAGTTTGACCATCTCGTCCCAGGCGTCTCCAAGGCTCGCAAGCAGCACGGCATCGCGTTTGGCCGCAGCGTTCTCGCCGAAGCGGACGGCCGGTTGTTCGAGCGCGTCGAGCATCGATGCCGGGTCGGGCGCACCGAACGTGTCGGCGGCGGCCTTCGGCAGCACCGCATTCTTGTATGCGCGCCCCAGATGACGGCTGAACCAGACCTCTTCGAGCGCGGCCTGCGCCGAGTCCGCGCCCATGTGCGCGTCCCATCCCTTCAGGAGCTTGAGCGCCGAGGACGTGCGCGGATCGTTGCTCGACAGCGGTGCGAGCAATGCCATCAGACGCCGCGCCGGAATCGACACGATGTCGTTCTGCAACTGCTCCGAGTCTTCCAGCGAGACCGTGTCCTTCGCCTTCAGGACTTCGTCGATGCGCGCATGCCGTGAGCCGTTCGTCCACTCGAAGCCGAGCTTGCGCTGCGCGTAGGGATAGCCTGCGGGCATGTTCATTTCGTTGGACGTTGTGAAGTAGCCACTTTCCGGGTTGTACGCGGACGGCAACTGATCGCGACGCCAGAAGCCTGCCCACTCATAGCGTCCGTCGCCGGGCACGGGCATGAGGCCATCCCAGTTCGGGCGAATCGGTGCCATGCCGCTCGGCACCCATCCGATATTGCCCGAGGCATCCGCATAAACCTGATTGACGGTCGGTGCGCCCCACGTGTCGAGCGCTGTCTGGAACTGGGCGTAGGTTTTCGCGCGCATGTAGCGCATGGCGTCGAAGTACGGTGACATGCCAGGTTCCAGCCATGCGGTGCGCACGGCATAAGCGCGATGCTTCGCGGCATCTACATAAATCACAGGGCCGTGCTTCGTGAACTTGAGGTCGGTCTGAACCGGCGCGCCGTCGCGAACGTCGATCGTCTCGTGCACGGTGCGCATCGGCACCCACTTGCCCCGGTAACGGTACTGGTCGGGGTTGGCCGGATTGAGTTCGTAGACGTAGAGATCTTCCTGATCGATGTTGAAGATCGTGAGACCGAAGGCGATGGTGCCGTTGTGACCGATGGCGACGCCGGGAATCGCAGGCTCGCCCGCGCCGATCAGGTTCAGTGTGGGCGTGCTGACCTGCACGATGTAGCGCAGACTCGGCGCAGCATAAGCGCGGTGCGGATCGTTGGCCATGATGGCGCGCCCCGTGGCCGACTTCTGCGGCGAGACGACCCAGTTGTTACTGCCTTCCGCCGATTCGGTGGAGACGTCGTAAGGACCGTTCTCGGCGAGCTGGACAATGTCGGCGTTGGCGTGTTGCAACGAATCCCTGGTGATTTTCACGCCCTGCGTGGCGAGGTCGAAGACCTTGAGCAGATCGTCCGGCAGGCAGGGGTCGAGGCCATCAGGCACCTGGGTCTTCCACGCGGGTTGCAGGCCGACGCGCACGCTGTCCGCGTCGAGCGATGCGTGGCACACGACCTTGGCACGCGCCACTTCGCTTTTGAGGTTGCGCGTAAGGCCGTGGCTGCGAATGCGCACAATGTCCTCGGCCGACCATTTGGCTGGCCAGTAGCCGACCTTGCGGAATTCGTACGGCATCTGATCGGGGTTCCGCGCGAGCCAGTCGATGTAGGCGTTCACCCCAGCGGCGAACGCTTGCGCCGCCGGTTTCGCGTCGGGGCCGTAGCGACGCCACTCCGTCGCCATATCGCCCCGGTAGACGAAACGTCTCGCCGCATCGTCCTGCGCCACATAGGCGCGGCCGAACACTTCGGAGAGTTGGCCGAGCCCACGGCGTCGCCAGAGGTCGATCTGGAACAGACGATCGCGAGCGGCATTGAAACCTTGCACGAAGAAGCCGTCGCGCTCGTTCGCAGCGAAGATGTGCGGCACGCCGTTGTGGTCGATCAGAATGTCAGCGGGTTGCGACAATCCGGCAACGGTCAGCGTTTGCGAGGAAGGTGAAGCGGATGATGCCGTGGCATCGGCAGCATGCAGGGACGCGCTCCACGTCGTGACGGCAAAGGCCAGCGCACCGGCGGCGTGAATGGCATTGGGGCGTTGCATTGTCTTCCTCCTGTTATGGGACGGCTTCTTGTTGTTGCGACATCGTCTGCGTAATACCTCGCAATCCTAGACGTCTCATTCAGGCACGCAACCCAAATGCAGAAGAAATGGCATAAATTCTTAATCGTCCAATCCTGACGGGCGCATGCGCCGATGTTGCAGTGCAAGCCATTGGCAATCCGACGTGTGTGTGCTGGTATTGTCAGGCGAACCGCTTTCGTCGTCTTTCTCAGTGAGTCAGTCCCGATGCCGGATTTACGTCAGACATCTTCCGACAGGCATGCGCCTGCAACGCGCGCCCAACGCTGGCGTGCGTCGCCTTTCATGCGCACGCTGCTCGTGCCGCTGATGCGTTTCGGGGTCTCGGGTGTGATTTCGACGGCAGTACATGTGATCGTGGCGATCACGCTCATCGAAGTGTTCGGCGTGGGTTCGGTGCCTGCGAACGCCGTGGCGTTCTGCGTGGCGACGCCGTGTTCCTATCTGCTCAACACGTTATGGAGTTTTTCCGCACGCGTGCATCGCACGAGCCTCGCGCGATTTCTGCCGGTGTCGATCTTCGGCCTGCTACTCACGACATGCGTCGCACGAACGGTCGAGTACCTTCGCGGGAACCACTGGATCGGAATCGCGGCCGTGGTACTGACTGTGCCGCCGACGACTTTCCTGCTTCACCGTTATTGGACATATCGAGGCGCGTGAGCTTGCCGAT
Source organism: Pandoraea commovens (assembly GCF_902459615.1). GTDB lineage: Bacteria > Pseudomonadota > Gammaproteobacteria > Burkholderiales > Burkholderiaceae > Pandoraea > Pandoraea commovens. Next base: position 55,981 of record NZ_CABPSA010000009.1, on the reverse strand, counting down.
GGCTTTGCCCGCGACATGTCGCACGCCCGTGCGCGCAGGCAAGTGACTGACCTTGACGCTGGACTGATAGCGTCGCCGTACGAGATAGAGCGGCCGTCCCTTCGATTCGTAATAGATGCGTCCCACGTATTCGCCGATCACGCCGATGCCGACCAGCTGAATGCCGCCGAGGAACAGAATGCCGACGAGCAACGACGCGTAGCCCGGCACATCGATGCCGTGCAGCAACGTGCGAATCACGATGTAGCTGCCGTATGCGAGCGACATCAACGCCAGCGAAACGCCGATATACGTCCAGCATCGCAACGGCACCGTGCTGAAGCTGGTAATGCCTTCCAGCGCAAAATTCCACAGCCGCCATCCTGAGAACTTCGACTCGCCCGCTGCACGAGGATCGCGCACGTACTCCACGATTTCAGTGTGAAAGCCGACCCACGCGAACAGCCCTTTCATGAAGCGGCGGCGCTCGGGCAACCGTTTGATGGCGGTCACGACGCGCCGGTCCATCAGCCGGAAATCGCCGACGTTCTCCGGCAACTTCACCTCCGACAAACGGTTATGAACGCGGTAGTACAACCCCGCCGCCACGCGTTTGGCGACGGTGTCGCTCGCGCGATTGGTCCGCTTGGCGAGTACGACCTCCGCACCGTCGCGCCAGCGTTCGATCATCACAGGGATGAGGGCGGGCGGGTCCTGAAGATCGGCGTCGATGGGAATGACGGCATCGCCTTGTGCTTCGTCGATGCCAGCGCTCAGGGCCGCTTCCTTACCGAAGTTGCGAGTGAAGTCGATGATGCGGATGCGTGCGTCGGCGCGTCGCAAGGCGAGCAGGCAACTGAGTGTGTCGTCGGTGCTGCCGTCGTTCACGCACACGATCTCGAAGCGCGCGTTGGGCACGCTTTCGAGGACAGCGGAAACGGCCCGGTAGAACTTGTCGAGCGCAGGGGCTTCGTTGTGGCACGGCACGACGAGCGAGATGAGTGGCGTGCCCGATGTGGCTGATGTGCCTGATGGCCCACGATGCGCGCTTGGCGAGTGGGAGATGTCGGTACGGGGAGCGGCGGCGCGGGGCATGGCGATTACCTCGTGAACGCTGGCGCGGTGTCCGCGTGGGGGGCGCGGGCGGTGGCGGGGCGGTCGTCTCCGGACGCTTTCGCGTCGTCGGCGTGATGAACGTCGGACAGGTGGGCGAGGCGACGGCGGCGTCTCCACAGCATCGCGAGTGTGCCTAGCGTGATGAACGGCAGGAACTGGAAGCCGATCTGCAACGAGCCGAGCAGGCCGAGCGCGGGCGTGATCCACAGCAGTACGAGCCATTCGCGCTCGCCGCGCAGCCAACCGCGCGCGATGCCGTCGCGAACGTACCACGCGATGACGAGCGCGAGCAGCGTGAGGTCGTAGTCGTAGAGGTAAGGACTGACGAGCGTCGTTGCGCATACGAGCGTCGCCGCGCGCAGGGCAAAGGCGCCCGGACGCCGCCAGAAATCGATCAGCGCCGCGACTGCGCACAGCGCGATCACGCCGTGAACGATAGCCGCCACTTCGACGGACGCGCCGAGCATGCGCGCCGTGATGAAGAACGTCGGCACGCGCGCGATCTGCGCGGTCCCGTTGACGATGCTCAGCCGCGCGAACTCCGAGGCGTGCAGGAAGGTCGCGTAGACATCGATGCCGAAGACTGCGGCGGCCAGCACCGTCGTGCAGATCACCGTCGCAATGCATGCGCCGAGCGCGCGCCACTCGCGGGCGCAGAGGAACGCCAGGGGGAAGAGCACGGCGACATGCGGTTTGACGAAGAGCAGGCCCGCGAACACACCGGCCCACACCGGGCGCTTGCGCAACATGACCAGAGAGAAGCCCGCGAGTGCTGTGGTGTAGAGCGCGATTTGTCCGGCGATGACCACCAGCAGTACGCCGGGGAAGCCGAGGATCGGGAAGCGGGCGCCCGGCCACGGGGCGGTGTGTCGCAATGCGGCGTAGTAGAGCCCGAGGCCGACGCAGGCATACAACGTATAGGCGTAGGTGAACGGCAGCAGCGCAATCGGTGCGAGAAACACCATCATGACCGGCGGGTAGAGCCACGGGAGGACGCCGCCGATTTTGTCCGCCCAGGGTTGCTCGGCAATCTGCACCTGCGTCATCAGATCGACGTTATAGGCATCGAGCGCATGTCCTTGCAGCACGAAGTGAGACGCGCCCCAGAACGGCAGGAAGTCGAGCCCGATGGGACTGATGGTCGGGGTCGCACTCCATGCATACCGGTATCCCCAGATGCCGAGCACGGCGAGCGCGAGCACGATGGCCGCCACGCTGTACAGACGAATGCGCGCCGGGTCTTCCGACCAGTGGCGACGCATGCATGGTGCGCGGGGTACGACGTTAGCGACGGCGGACGGCTTCGATGTCATGCAAGGTCCTCCCCCTGGCTGCATGAAACGGCGTTGCTCTATTGCGCTTCTACGGTTTATTGATATTAGACGAGCCGTTCTCCGAAAGGATCAATGCGCACTAACCTGAGTTGCCAGCGTACGTCCGATGGTATCCCTCAGGGGATATCGCAAACCAGCGTTTGAAATAAAACCTCGGAATGTTAGGACTCAAAGAGGTGAATCAGACCGACGGTTTGCCACCACAGCGCAGTAAGCGGCACGACGGTGACGAGGGCGACGGCGGCGGTCGCCAGACAATAGCGCGTGGCATCTCGGATGCCGATGCCCGCCAGCGCCATCGCCAGCACAAGGGGCGGCGCTTGATAAGGTAGCGCGATGGTTGAAATGCCGACGGTCTGTGCGAGCAATACGGCCTTCACGCTCAACGGTGCCCCCAGCGCGAGCGCCGGGACGAGGGGCGTGTAGAGCGCCGGTGCTGCGTTCGATGTGACGAGGAACGTCAGCGCAATCGACAGCGCAACCAGAATCAGAAAGGCCGACATCGTCGACATCTGCGCCAAATCGAGTCGCGCCAACACGGGGCGCAAGGCGCTGGCCAGCCCGGCATGATCGACGGCGGCCGTCAGACCGATGATCGCCGCGACGAACCACAGCGGGGCGAGTTTGACCTGCTTGAGGAAGGCGTCTGGATTCACCAGTCGCAGCGGTCCGAGGCACAGCAGCGCCACGCCAAGACCCACCCAGCCCGCCGCGATGTGATGCCACGGTTCGGCGAGCCACAGTGCGAGCATCAATGTGAGTGCGCCGAGCAGTCGCTTTTCGTCGGGGCGCATCGGGGTGTCCGCCACTGTTGACGCGTCCGACCGCTTGCTGCCAAGCACGGTCAGACGGTCCGGGAAAAGGTGTCTCGCGACGATCACGAGTACGACGCCTCGGACGATGGCCAGCGTAGGCACCAGCGCCACGGCGTACTCGCCGTAGCCGAGACGCAGACCGAGCACGGTTTCGGCCGTGCCCGCCATGACGAGGTTGGGTAGATTGGCCGGAAGGATCGCCGTCGACAACTCGCAACTGGCGAGCGCGGTGGCGAGCATCAGACCGGTGCGTCCCGGGCGGCCTTGCACGAGGCCGACGCGGTCGCAAAAGCTCAGCACGATGGGCGTAAGAATGGCGATGCGCCCCAGCGTCGAGGGCATGACGATGCCGAGCGCGAACGCGATGGCCACGAACCCTGCGAGCGCGAGACCGTACGCGTGACCGCAGTGATCGGCGAGTCGGGAGGCGACCCGTTCGCCAAGCCTCGTGACGCTCAGCGCCATGCCGATGACCGCACCGCTGAAGACCAGCCAGAACGCGCTCGACGTGAAGCCCGAGAAGACGACGGTCGCGCCGAGCGAGGTGCACGTGGCCAGCAGGAGCATCAGCAGAAGCGAGACGAGGAAGTCCGGTAACCAGCCTGTCGCCCAGTAGCTCAGGCAGAGCAGAACGACGACCGCCACCGCGAGCGTGTCGCCACGCAACCCGGCCGCGTACAACGCGAACCCGGCGGATGCACTGATCGACGCCAGCAATCCATGTCGCCAGAGGTGGCTGGGGTGAAAGGCATCCGATGCGGAGGCTGTGGCGGAAGACATAGACGTCACCTGTCGTTAAATAATATATAATTTGACGTGATTATATATAGTTAACGGAAGGAGCTCATCAATGCGCCAGTTGACGCAGCCGGAAGCGGGCACGGGAACGGCGGTCGAGCGGACCTACGAGGCCTTGCGGGAGCAGATCGGACGCGGCGAGTTGAAGCCGGGCGAGGCGTTGCGTCAGGACCATCTTGCTGCGGCGCTCGGGGTGAGTCACGTGCCGGTGCGCGAGGCGCTGACGATGCTCGCGTCGGACGGGCTGGCCACGAGCCGGACGAATCGCGGCACGGTCGTGACGGCGCTCTCGGAAGACGACGCGCTTGAGCTGGCCGACTTTCGTGCGTTGCTGGAGGGGCGTCTGATGGCGCTGGCGATGCCGAATCTGTCGCGCGCGGATCTGACGCGGGCACGGGCGGCGCTGGACGCGCTGGAGGCGGCCACCGAGCTGACGGACATCGTCACGCGTAACGCGGCCTTCCACGGCATGCTGTACGCGAAAGCGGAGCGACCGTACTTCCAGCGGGCGGTGGCGACAGCGCGACTCAATCTGGGTCGCTATCTGTTCCTGACGTGGCAGAAGCAGGACAACGCGGCGCGCTCGCACGACGAACACCGTGAGTTGCTGCGTCTGTGCGAGGCTGGCGACGATGCGGGTGCCGTCGCGCTGGTGCAGGCCCACAACCGCGCGACGGGTGAACAGATCGCGCGCATTATCCGCGAAGGGTGGGGGGGATGACGGTTCGCCAGATCGTCATTGCGCCTGCAACGCCGGGCGACTTCCCGACGCTTGCCCGTATTTACTACGAAGTGCGCCTGGCAACGATGACATGGGTCGATCCGTCGCTCTATCGGGCGGACGATTTCGCATCGCATGCCGCTGGCGAAGACGTTCTGACGGCCAAGTCGCCCGGCGGCAAAATCCTCGGCTTCGTCTCCGTCTGGCCAGCCGACGACTTCATCCACATGCTCTACGTCGAACCGTCGTCACAAGGTCACGGCGTCGGCACGCGCCTACTGCAAGCGCTCCCCGGTTGGCCAACCCGTCCTTACCGTCTCAAATGTCTGACCCGAAACACGAGAGCGAAAACGTTCTACGAACGCCACGGCTTTCGTGTGACCGGCAACGGCGTGTCGGAGGAGGGGGAGTTTGAGGAGATGAGCAACGCGGTTTGTGGAGGTTCGTCATCTGAGGCAAGCGACTTCCGATAATTCGCCAACCGCTTGGTGATGCTTACTGCCGAAACCGCCCTGGATTCAAGAAGCTGCAGGATGGCCAAGAAGTTGCCGAGCGAACCCGCGTGACGCTATCGGTCCCCAACATCCCATACTTGTGTCCGCCAAAGTGTCCCGGCATTGAGGTGGGACCATAAAAGGACTATATTTGGTCCTATCTGGGAAATGGACATATAGGAAATGCGCTACTCCACACAGGTGAAGCCGATCAGCTACTTGAAGGCCAATGCCGCTGAGGTGCTGGCTACGCTCGCGGAGCAACGCACCCCGCTAGTGATCACACAAAACGGTGAGGCCAAGGCCGTGTTGCAAGACGTGGCTTCATACGAGGAAACGCAAGAGGCTTTGGCCTTACTGAAATTGCTGGCGCTCGGCAATCAGGATGTGGCGGCAGGCAAAGTCAAACCTGTCGCAGATGTCGTCGCCCGTCTTCGCAAGAAGCGAAAGGCCGGGGAGTGACGAACATCGTGGTCAAGTACGAAGTGTTGTTGACCGACGGTGCCGAAGGCGACCTTGAAGGGATTTACGACTACATCGCAGAATTCGATTGTCCGCAAAACGCCGACTACGTTCTGGATCAACTGATGGACGCAGTGACAGGTCTGGAGCAATGGCCTGAGCGCGGAAGCTACCCAAGAGAACTCAGTTCACTGGGTATCCGGGAGTACCGACAGGTGGCGTTCAAGCCGTATCGCGTCATCTACCGCGTCCTTGGGAAGCAGGTCATCGTGTACCTGATCGCCGACGGCAGGCGCGATATGCAAACCGTTCTTGAAACGCGGCTTTTGACGCGTTAGAGGATAGCAATTCCAACGCCCCAAAACAAAACACCCCAGCACATCGGCTGGGGTGTTTGTCGTTTCGGCAGACGGTGGCGTCAGACGTTGAACAGGAAGTTCATCACGTCGCCGTCGTGCACCACGTATTCCTTGCCTTCGGCGCGCATCTTGCCCGCTTCCTTCGCGCCCTGTTCGCCCTTGTACTGGATGTAGTCGTCGAAGGCGATGGTCTGTGCGCGGATGAAGCCGCGCTCGAAGTCGGTGTGGATCACGCCCGCCGCTTGCGGTGCGGTGTCGCCCACGTGGATCGTCCAGGCGCGCACTTCCTTCACACCTGCCGTGAAGTACGTTTGCAAGCCCAGCAGCTTGAAGCCCGCGCGGATCACGCGGTCAAGGCCCGGCTCGTCCATGCCCATGTCGGCCAGGAACTCGGCCTTGTCGGCATCGTCCATGTCGCCTATTTCCGCTTCGATGGCAGCGCACACCGCCACGACCGGCGCGTTCTCGGCTTCAGCGTACTTGCGCACAGCCTCCAGATGCGGGTTGTTCTCGAAACCGTCGTCCTTCACGTTGGCGACATACATCGTCGGCTTGGCCGTGATCAGGCAGAACGGCTTGATGAGCGCCAGTTCGTCTTCGGAGAGCTTGAGCGAGCGCACCGGACGTGCTTCGTTCAGCACGGGCACCACCTTCTCCAGCACCGCCACGAGCTTCGCGGCTTCCTTGTCGTTGCCCGACTTGGCTGCCTTCGTATAGCGTTGCAGCGCCTTCTCGACGGTGCCCAGGTCGGCCAGCGCCAATTCGGTGTTGATGACTTCGATGTCCGAAATCGGATTCACCTTGCCTGCGACGTGGATGACGTTTTCGTCTTCGAAGCAGCGCACGACGTGCGTGATGGCGTCCGTTTCGCGGATGTTGGCGAGGAACTGGTTGCCCAGACCTTCACCCTTCGAAGCACCGGCCACCAGACCGGCGATGTCCACGAATTCGACCGTCGCCGGCATGATCCGCTCAGGCTTCACGATCTCGGCGAGCTTGCCCAGACGCGGGTCCGGCACTTCCACCACGCCGACGTTCGGCTCGATGGTGCAGAACGGGTAGTTTTCGGCAGCAATGCCCGCTTTGGTCAGCGCGTTGAAAAGGGTCGACTTGCCGACGTTGGGCAAACCGACGATGCCGCATTTGAGGCTCATGCTAAATCCTGTCTGGCTTGGTAAGTGCGCGCCGTCGAATGCACCGTGAATACCGGGGAGCCGGTCAGTGATTGCGTCGCGGAGAGTCCGCTATTGTACCCGTTCTGCCGCCAAAAGCGCCTGAACAGGACGCCTGCCGCGGCAGAAGCCTTCGCACCCGCCGTCGACGTCGCGCCACCCGGCCCGGTTCAGCTCAGTTGCTTGGCCGAAAACGTGTCGCACTTGCGCATGTCGCCCGTTTGCAGCCCCTGACGCAGCCAGTACACCCGCTGGGCGCTCGTGCCGTGGGTGAACGACTCCGGCACCACGCGTCCCTGCGACTGCTGTTGCAGACGGTCGTCGCCAATGGCGGCCGCCGCTTTCAGGCCTTGCTCGACGTCGCCCGGCTCGAGCAACTGGTCGTTCGCCTTGGCCGCATTGGCCGCCCAGACGCCCGCAAAGCAGTCCGCCTGCAACTCCAGTCGCACCGACAGCGCATTCGCCTGCGCCTCGCTCACGCGGCGGCGCGTCTCGTCGAACTTCTGGGAGATGCCGAGCAGATTCTGGATGTGGTGACCGACTTCGTGCGCGATGACGTACGCCTGCGCGAAATCGCCGCCAGCGCCGAAACGTTGCCGCAGCTCGTCGTAGAACTGCAAGTCGATGTACACCTTGCTGTCGCCCGGGCAGTAGAACGGGCCCATCGCGGTCTGGCCGGTGCCGCACGCCGTGGGCGTCGCACCCGAGAACAGCACCAGCTTCGGCGGCACGTACTGACGGTTGATCTGCTGCGGGAAGACCGTCGTCCAGGTGCGTTCGATGTTGCCGAGCACCTTGCGGGTAAAGACCGCTTTCGGGTCGTTGATCTGCGCCTGAGTGGGCGCGGACTGGGGAGCAGACTGGGTCTGCCCCTGAATCATCTGCGAGCCCTGAATGATGACGCGCGGGTCGATCCCGAAGAAGTAGGAGGCGGCGAGCGCGACAACGATCGTGCCGATGCCGATGGTGGTGCGTCCGCCGAATCCGCCACCTCGGCGGTCTTCGACGTTCTGGCTTTCTTGTTCGTTGTCGAGGCGCATCGGGAGCTCCCTGTTTAATCTCGTTACCGCTATGCGCCGAAGTATAGCGCCCGCCAACGCAGTGCGACGCTGTGTCCCAGTGGCGTGGGCGAGGCAGGGCGTCGCTCGTTCGGCGGGCGTGCGACAATACGCCATCTCGATTTCGGAACCAGCCGTCTTGCGCGACTCAGGCGCTGGCGCTGCATTTGCCGCATGTCTCAAACGCATTCCTCCAGCCAGACGCACGATGTCGTCGTCGTCGGTGGCGGTCTGGTCGGAAAGGCCGCCGCCTTGCTCCTTTCGCAGGCGCGCCTGTCCGTCGCGCTGCTCGCGCAACCCGCAGCCCCCGCCCCGACAGGCGGTGACATGTGGGATGCCCGCATCTACTCCCTGTCGTCCAGTTCGCAAGCGCTCTTCGAGCGCATGCGTGTGTGGCAGGCCGTCGATCCGGCACGCGTCAATCCCGTCTATGACATGGAAGTGTTCGGTGACGAGCGCGGCAGTCTGCATTTCTCCGCCTATCAGGCCGCTGTGCCGCAACTCGCCTGGATCGCCGAGTCGTCGAATCTGGAACGCGCGCTGGACGCCGCGCTGCGTTTCTCCCCGCAGGTGCAATGGCTTGACGCCCGCGCCGAAGCGCTCGAAGTCGACGCTGCCGCTGCATCGGTGCGTCTGTCGGACGGCAAAACGCTGCGGGCCTCGCTTGTGGTCGGTGCCGACGGCGCGCACTCATGGGTGCGCAGCACGGCAGGCCTCGACGGCACGGTGCGTCCCTACGAGCAACTGGGCGTCGTGTGCAACTTCCGCGCGGAACGTCCGCACCGCGATACTGCCTTCCAGTGGTTCCACGACGGCGAGATCGTCGCGTTACTGCCGCTGCCCGATCAGCACGTCTCGCTGGTCTGGTCCGCTGCCGACGATCACGCGAAGCATCTGCTTGCGCTTGATCCCAAAGAACTCGCGCAACGCGTCGGAACATTCTCGAACAGTGAACTTGGTCAACTGACACCTGTCTCAGCGCGCGCTCAGGGTTTTCCGCTCGTACTGGCGCAAGCCAAGCGTCTGATCGCGCAGCGCGTGGCCCTGATCGGCGACGCGGCGCACGTGGTGCATCCGCTCGCAGGACAGGGCATGAACCTCGGTTTGCGCGACGTGGCGTCGCTCGGCGATGCGCTCGCCGGGCGCGAATCGTTCCGCGACTGTGGTGACGATGCGGTGCTACGTCGTTACGAGCGCGCGCGCAAGGAAGACATCGGCAGCATGGCGTTCACGACGGACGGCTTGCATAAGCTGTTCTCGACGAGCAGCCCGCTCGCGAAGTTTGTTCGCAACGCGGGCCTCGACGGCGTGAACATGCTGCCTTTCGTCAAGAAATTCCTGATCGGCCGCGCCCTGGGCTGACCCCTTCGGCGCAAGCACCGGCAACCCCCGCTTCGTGCATGGTTCACCGGTCGCGCCTCTCGATCGTCATATTTCTGGAGAAGTTCGATGTTGCAACGTTATCGCGCCGCGGCGTCCGCCGGATTGGTTCTCGCCGCAGTGTGCGCAGCCACCTTCACGACGTCCGCCGTCGCGCAAAACAAGCCCGATGCAACCCTGGATCGCGTGAAGGCTGCCGTGCAGAAGACGCTCGGCGCCGATGCGCCGGTCAAAGCGGTGGCGCGCACGCCGATTCCCGGCCTCTTCGAAGTGTCGGTCGGCGGCGAGATTCTCTATGCGGACGAGAAGGCACGGTACGTGATTCTCGGTGGCAATCTGGTCGACACGCAAACGCGTCAGAGCCTGACCGAAGCGCGTCAGTCGGAGCTCAACAAGGTCGACTTCGCCAAGCTGCCGTTCGATCGCGCGTTCAAGTACGTGAAGGGCAACGGTAGCCGCAAGATCGCCGTCTTCTCCGATCCGAACTGCCCGTACTGCAAGCGCTTCGAAGAAACGCTCAAGGGCTCGAAGATCGATAACGTCACCGTCTACACCTTCCTGTACCCGGTGCTCGGCGAGGATTCGGATAAGAAGTCGAAGGCTATCTGGTGTGCGCCCGATCAGCTCAAGGCGTGGCACGACTGGATGCTCGACAAGAAGGCCCCGCCGACCCCGACGGCCAAGTGCGACGACAAGCCCGTCAAGGACAACTTCGCGCTGGGTCATCAGCTCAACATCACCGGCACGCCGACGATCATCCTGTCCGACGGCCGCCGTCTGCCGGGTGCCGTGCCTGCCGAAGAACTGGAAAAGGCGCTGGCCACGGTCAAGTAAGTTACCGTCCGCTCGCCCCCTCCGAGAACAAGAAGCCGCTATCTCATGAAAGCCACGTCTGCACTGTCTGCCCCGTCTGCCATTAGGTACGCGATCGTTCCGAAGTCGCCCGCCGCCCATCTGTTCGAAGTGACCGTTACGGTCTCGAATCCTGCCCCCGAAGGCCAGCGCTTCACGCTGCCCGCGTGGATTCCGGGCAGCTACATGGTGCGCGAGTTCGCCCGCAACATCGTGACCATCGGCGCGACGTGCCGGGGACGCAAGATCGCCCTCGACAAGCTCGACAAGCACACGTGGCAGTCCGCGCCGTGCAAGGGCACGCTGATCGTGACGTATGAGGTGTACGCGTGGGATCTGTCGGTGCGCGCCGCGCACCTGGATGACACGCACGGCTTCTTCAACGGCACCAGTGTGTTCCTGCGCGTGCAAGGGCAGGAACACGCGCCGTGCGAGATCGACGTGCTGCGTCCGCGCGGTGCCGCGTTCAAAGCGTGGCGCGTCGCCACGGCACTGGAACCGGCGGAAGGCACCGCGGCGCTCGACTTCGGACGCTATCTGGCCGCCGATTACGACGAACTCATCGATTCGCCCGTCGAGATGGGGACGTTCGTGCACGGCACATTCAAAGCCTGTGGTGTGACACACGAAGTCGCCATCACCGGGCCGGTGCCGAACCTCGATCTGGATCGTCTGCTGCGCGATATGAAGAAGATCTGCGAAGCGCAGATCCGTCTGTTCGAGCCGGGTGCCAGTTCGCGCTCGCGCGTGCCGATGTCGCGCTACGTTTTCCTGCTGATGACGGTCGGCGATGGCTACGGCGGTCTGGAGCATCGCGCATCCACCGCGCTGCTAGCGAGCCGTAACGACCTGCCGGTGCAGGGGCAGGCGCGCATGAGCGATGCTTATCGCGGCTTCCTCGGACTGGTGAGCCACGAGTACTTCCATACGTGGAACGTCAAGCGCATCAAGCCTGCGGTGTTCGCGCCGTACACGCTGGATCAGGAGAACTACACGCGCCTGCTGTGGCTGTTCGAGGGCTTCACGTCCTACTACGACGACCTGATGCTCGTGCGCAGCGGTGTGATCGCACCGAAGGACTATTACGAACTCGTGGCGAAGACGGTGGCGAACGTGCTGCGCGGCAGTGGTCGTCTCAAGCAGACCGTCGCTGAAAGCTCTTTCGACGCGTGGACGAAGTACTATCGTCAGGACGAAAATGCACCGAATGCCATCGTCAGCTATTACACGAAGGGTTCGCTCGTGGCGCTTGCGCTGGATCTGACGATTCGTGCGCAGACGCGCGGCCAGAAGTCGCTCGACGACGTGATGCGCGCGCTATGGCAGCGCTACGGTCGCGACTTCTACCGTGGTGCGCCCGAAGGGCTTGCGGAAGACGCCGTTCAGCCGTTCTTCGAAGCGGTCTCGGGTCTCGATCTGTCGGATTTCTTTGCGACGGCGATCAACGGCACGCGCGACTTGCCGCTCGCGACGCTGCTTGAGCGCGTCGGTCTGACGCTCGAACCGGTGACGCCGGAGAACGGTCGTCCGGGCATGGGTGTGAAGACGGGCAAGCGCGGCGACGAGGTCACGCTGGCACAGGTGCTCGACGGCGGTGCAGCGCAAGCGGCCGGTCTGTCGGCGGGCGACTCGCTCGTCGCCATCGACGGCTTGCGTGTGACGTCAGGCAATCTCGATAAGCTGCTGGAGCGCTATCGTCCGGGCGACCGGGTGACGCTGCACGCCTTCCGTCGCGACGAGCTGCGCGAGACGTCGCTCACGCTCGATGCGCCTGAGGTCTCGCAGTACCGCATTACCGAAACACGCGATCGCGCCGGCGCGCAGCGACGCGAGAAGTGGCTGACGGCCTGAGTGGCCGCCGGTTCACACTTCACTGTTCCTTCCTTGTGATTGTCCCGCGCTCGTCCTGAGTGCGGGATTTCAACCCAGTATTCAGCTCTGCAACGGACCCGGCACCGACGGGTCGCGGTTCTCCTCCGGACACGTCCGCGCCACAGCGAGCATGTGCTCGATGAACGCCTGCGTCTTGCGCGGCAGGAAGCGTCGCGACGGTGTGACCAGATGGACGGAACTCTCGGGCAACGACCAGTCGGGCAGCACCTTCACGAGGCGTCCGGACTTGAGCGCGTCTTCCGCAAGAATATCCGTGAGCGCGGCAATGCCGCTGCCTGCGAGTGCCATCTCCTTGACCATCCCCATGCTGTTGGCCTGAATCGCCCCGTGCATGGTGATGTCGACGCGTTGGCGGCCCTTGTGCAGCGTGTCGGAATTGAACAGACGCCGTGCGCCTTGCAGGATGATGAAGCGATGACCGTCCAGCTCGTCCGGGCTGCCCGGCAGTCCCGTCGCGCTGAGATAAAGCGGGCTCGCGTAAAGGCTGCGGGTGAGTTTCAGGAGCGGACGCGCGACCAGGGTGGAGTCGGAAAGTTGACCGGCGCGAATGGCGACATCGACGCGCTCGGCAATCAGATCGACGTGACGCGAACTCAGGTCCACGTCGACGGTGATTTCGGGAAAGGCTGCGCAGAAGGTCGCGAGCGGCACGGCGAGCCATTGCGTGGCGAAGTCGGCCGGGGCGGTGATGCGCAAACGTCCGCGTGGCTTGCTCGACATTTGCGACGCGAAGTCCCGCGTCTCTTCCACTTCTTCGAGAATCGGCAGGCAGCGCTCGTAATACGCTTCGCCGACTTCCGTCAGTTCGAGCCGACGCGTGGTCTTGTGGAGCAGCTTCGTGCCGAGGCGCGCTTCGAGCCGCGACAGACGCCGACTCACGGTCGCCTTGGGCAGATCGAGCCGCTCGCCGGCCCGCGTGATGCTGCCCGAGCGCACGACCTCCGCGAAGATCAGCATGTCATTCAGATCGTCAATCATCGCGCGCGCTCCTTGCGCCCTGTTACGCGGTCATTCGGTATGAGGTCGCGCCATGATGCAGTGAAATCGGCGGTGCTGCCCCTCAATCCTGCGGCGCTTCTTCATTGTTCCAAAATGGGAACAAACAATTCGATTTTACCGGCTTGTTTCATTTTTGGGGGTAACTAGAATTCATCCCAAGCCGACGTGCAATTCAAGGCGACCCAAAGCGGGACGCCTGGCACGAACGGATTTACGAACTTTCGGGAACACCCCCGGCTCTGGAGCCAGTGACATGACCACCATTCTGCAAATCAATTCCGCCGCCCGCTCGCAAGGCGCCAACTCGACCACGCTCGCTAACGAAACCGTGGCGCAACTCGTTGCCAAGAACCCTGGCGCGAAGGTCGTTGTGCGTGACCTGCTGGCCGATGGCGTGCCGCACCTCGACGAAGCCGTGATCGGCGCGTTCTTCACGCCGGAAGAGCAGCGTTCGGACGAACAAAAGGCCATCATCGCCCGCAGCGACGAACTGATCGCCGAAATCCAGTCCGCCGACACCATCGTCTTCGGCGTGCCGCTGTACAACTTCCAGGTGCCGACGCAACTGAAGGCGTACTTCGACTGGATCGCCCGTGCCCGCGTGACCTTCCGTTATCGCGAAGACGGCACCGTGGAAGGCCTGATCCAGGGCAAGAAGGTGATCGTGGCGTTTGCGCGCGGCGGCAACTACAAGGACACGCCGGCCGACAGCCAGACCCCGTACATCAAGACGATTCTCGGCTTCCTCGGCATGACGGATGTGACGTTCATCTACGCCGAAGGTCTCGCCCGTGGTCCGGAATCGGCGGCTGCCGCATTCGCCGGTGCCCGCGAAGCCATCGCCGCGCTGTAATCGTCGAATCGCTGTTGCTTCTCCCGCACGCGCAGGTTCCCCCATGGCCCATCCGACGCCCCTGCATCCGCGTCTGACCAAGCGCCCGGCCGCCCATGCCGGTGCGAACGCCATCCCGCGCGTGCTTCCCGTTTCCCGTCCCGGCCGATGTGCGGCTGCGGCGGGAGCGGGTGTTTTCGATCAGGTCGAGCACACGGACCCGTTCCTGTCGGTCGACCTCTTCCGTCGTCATGGCGCGTGCATTCCGCCGCATCCGCATGCCGGGTGTGTCGTGGCGACATATCTTTTCCCCGAATCGACGACCTCGCTGCGCAGCCGTCACGCCCACGGTGGCGACGACACGCTGCATCCCGGCGATCTGCTCTGGCTGGAAACGAATTGCGGCACGGTGCATGAAGACGTCCCGGAGAACGCGTGCGCTTCAGTGCGCGGCGTGCGCATGGTCGTCAGTCGTGACGGACAGCATCCGCATGGCGCACCCGTGCAGACGGTCGTGCGCGCCGGGTCGATGCCGCGCTGGCGCGAGGGCGATGTCGAACTGACGTTGATCTGTGGACGCTGGGCTGAGCATGCAGTGGAGCGCAACGACGGCGGTTGCACGACGTTGCTGCAGCTCGACTGGCATGCCGACGCGGTTCGGACGCTCGACATTCCGTGCGACGGTCGCCGTTGGATCGCGTTGATCGCACAGGGTGACGCGGCAGTCGCCGGACACCCGTTGCGTGTGGAAGGCAGCGTTCAGGCTCTGTTGTTGCCGCCCGGCACTTGGCAACTGGCAGGACGCAGCGGCGCACGCCTCATGCTCGCCGGTGGCGAACCGCTGGACGCCCCCGTGGTCTATCGCGGCAACTTCGCCGCACGCGACGAAGCCGATCTGGTCGCCCTCACTCGCCGCTATCAGCAAGGATCGATGGGCGTGCTCACACCCGTTTGCGTCGAGCGGAAGTAATCACTGAGTCACCCCAGCATCGGCAAGCGCTTTGCGGATGCGGTCGACTTTGATGGCGTTGTTATATGTCGCCTTCTCACTATCTCCCCCGTAGCCACCGTAGTGCAGTCCAACGATCATCCCGTCGGACAGGCGCACGACCGGCGAGCCGGAATTGCCGCCCCACGTCGATGAGTCGTAAGAGAACTGTTGCGGGTCGAGGCTCGGGTTTATCAACAACATGCCCGGCGCGATGCGCTCGGCGGGGAACGGTATCTGACTGTCCGGCAGCTTGAACATCGTATCGATCTGCTTCTCCGACAGATAGGTGCAATCGTCCCCGGCATCGGCCCCGGCACAACTCACCGGACGCGACGGATATCCAATGACGGCAACACGCGAACCTTCGGTCAGATTGAAGTTGGCGGCGAGCGGTGCGGCAGGCGGCAGTGCGTTGTCTTCCGTCCGGAGAATGGCGTAGTCGTTGTTCTCGCCGTCGCCGCCCACCGCTTCGATGGCGACGATGCGTACATCTCGCTGCGGCGAGCGTGTGGCGCAACTCGAATACTCCAGAGGGAACGATACGACCAGCAATTGCTTGCCGTAGAGACGCCACGCGCCCTGTTTATCGATATAAGCGTAGTTCTGAAGGACATGCCGATTCGTGATGATGTGAGACTTGCCCACGACGAACGCCGTCGCCCCGACGCTCATGTAAGTCGGTTTCGCTGCCGCGTCCGGCTGGTAATACTGGAAGATCACGCCGACGCTTTTCGCCACTGTAGCGAGTGACGACGACACATCGCCGATGTAATCGCGCCAGCTACGCCAAGCGGTCATCTGATCGTTTGCCCAGGGGGCGCCCGAGCACACACCATAGACAGGGCGCGTGACGACGCGAATCGTCTCCGTCTTCTCCTTCAGGTCCTTGAGCGATTGCGGCGGTTCGCCGTCGAGCAAGCGCGAGGCGGCGGCGATATTGTTGCGCGCCTGATCGATCTCCTGCACCTTCGCGGCGACGAGCGGCGTCTGTGAGTTCTTCAGCCACACCGCCTGTTCCTTCTTAAGCGCGAGATCCTGACGCTGCAACTGCGATTTCACGTCGAGCGACTCGGCTTCTTGTCGGGCCTGCGTGGCCGCGGAAGTGGCGACGTTCGGGGCCTGCGTCTGTGCCCCCGCATGGATCGTATAGCTCGTGATCAGCGCGCCGATGGCTATCCCAAGATTTAGCCGGTTCATTGTTTCCATGCCTCCGGAACGGCGCGCACCGCAGCGTCGGCGGCGGCGTACTGGGTCTTGGCCTTATCGAAGTCGTCCTTCAGTTCCTTGAAGAACGCGACCAGCTCGGCGATCGAAACGTGCTTGTCGTTGACGAGCGTGACCAACTGGCTTTCGGCCTCGATCAGCTTGTTGCGTAGCAGGACCGGCGACGGGCTGGCGTGCAGGGCGTCGTATTCGGCGAGTTGTTCGTTGGCCAGCATGCCGAGTTCGCGAATGCGAATGTCGTCGTCGGCATTGGAGATTTTTGCGGGCGTGAGCAACAGCTTGAGGAACGTCGCATAGGGACGTTGCAGCGACGCGATCTGACGCCGGTTCCACGCGTCTGCGACGGTCGATTCCTTGAAGTCATTGTTCATCACCGTTTCAAACTGGGGATGGAATTCATTCACGTACTTGGCGAAGCGCTCCTTGGCCGCCATGTCGTTGTATGCCGTCAATCCCGTCTGAATGAGCGCGGCGAGCGCCTTATAGGCGGCGACCGCGACCGGAATGACGGCGGTGACCGCTTCCGTCGACACCGCTGTCGACGGGCGTCCCTGCTTCCAGTCGATCAGACGCCTTTTCAAATCGGCGGCGCAGGCGGCGACGGCGTTTTTTGGAACCGTGCCGTCGGGAATGCCCGGAACGGTGATCGGTTTGCGTAGCGCCTGAAAGCGAGACCACTGACCGCCGATGGAATTGTCGCCCTCGGCGAGCACTTGTTTGAGGCCACCAGCGTACGCCGTGTCGAATGACAGGGCGGCTTTTTCTCTGACGAAGTCGTCCGTTCCGGCGCAGACGAAGCGAGCGAAAGAGCCTTGCGGGTCGTCCGCATCGATGTCGAAGATACGGACCTCGTTTGCTTTCACGTGACGTGTTTGCACGTAGTATTCGACGGCTTCGATGCGCCGCACGCGAGAGCGGGATTTGAGTTCGGTATCGAAGGCGTCGGCAGAGGCTTTGACGGCTGCGTCGAAACCATCGGCGGCGCTTTGCAGCGAATCCTTGCTATGGATCTGCGTCGCAGAACATCCCGCGAGTGCGGCGATGGCGACAACGATAACGAACGACCGCGCGGCATTGGCACACGCGGTGACAGCGACTCCCCGATTTGCCATCTCGAACCCCCGTACGAATAGGCAAACTGCGTTATGACGAACGTCTTCTGATTGTTTTCATGCGGTGCGTGGACACTCGAATGGCATCCCGTCTGCCGCGCGGCGTCATCATGTCACGCAGACTGGGGTCACACAATGAAACGGGCGATGTGAGTCGAGTGTTTGAAATCAGGCTTCGCTGTAACAACGAATCGAGGCCAGACGGGGGAAGTGCGGCGGGGGAGGAGGATGAGGGAGGGATTTGCAGGAAGCCCGGCGGCACTCGCCGGATTTCCTGCGTCAGCCCGATCAGCAAGGTGAGCGGGCCGACAACAACTCGCTTACTGATGGAAGTTCAGCGTCAGCATGGCGGTACGGCCCGGTGCCCACGTGGCGTAGATGGGGTAAGCGCTGGCGTAGTACTTCTTGTCGAAGATGTTCTGCACGTTCAGTTGCAGATCGACCGAGCGCGACACGCGGTACGTGGCGACCGCGTCGAAGCGGGCATAGCCCGGCGTCCACTTGCGCACGGTAGACGACACCGATGCGTAGGTCAGGCTCGAGAGCGTCATACCTGCACCCAGCGTGAGCTTCGGCATCACTTCGTAGTCGGTCCACAGCGTCAGGTTGTGCTTGGGCACCATCACCATCGGCAGACCGTTCGAGCCCGGCGCAGCGGCCGGACCGGCATCGGTCGTGATCGCGTTCAGGTACGAGTAGCCGCCGAACACGCGCCAGTGGTTCGTCAGATTTCCTGCCCAGCCGAGTTCTGCACCGCGCACGCGCTGGCTACCCGCGTTGATCGTGCCGCCCAGACCGTCGGAGACGCGAGCGTTCGTCTTGTCTGTCTGGAACAGGGCTGCGGTCAGCGACAGGCGCTGGTCGATCACGTCCCACTTCGCGCCGACTTCGATATTGCGGCTACGTTCGGGCGACAGGTTGTTGTTGGTCGCGGTGATCTGATCGGTACCGCCGCCCAGACCGCTGTTCGCGCCCGGCGGATTGGCCGACGTACCGTACGACGCGTACAGGCTCAACGACGGCAGCACCTTGTAGACCACACCCAACTGGAAGCTGAACAGGTTCGAAGTGTTGTTCAGGTCAGGGGCACCCGCTTGCACGGCGCTCACGTCGAAGCGGTCGAAGCGCGCACCGGTGTTGAGCAGCCAGCGGTCCGAGAGCTTCACGCTGTCGAACAGATAGGCCGACGCGGTGTTCGTACGCGTGTTGGTGGCGGCACCCGGGAAGGCCTTGTCGCCGTTAAGCGTCAGGGTGCCGGTCCACGGATTGTCCGGGTTCCAGTTGCCGATGGTCGTGCAGTTGTACGCGATCGAGCACGGACCGCCCGAGCGGATGTTGTTGCCTGCGCTGTCTGCGACGAGATAGCCCTCGTAACGACTTTGCTCGTTGCTGAACTCCAGGCCCGTCGTGAGCGTGTGCTCGAAGCCGAACAGCGTGGCCTTGCCGGTCAGTTCCGTCTGGTTGGCGATGCTGTTGGTGGCGTACTTACCGCTCTTGGCTTGTAGCGAGATGATGTTCGACGTGGCCGACTGGAACTGCGGGTTTGTGGCGACGTAATCGAGCGTCGAGCGGCCGACCATCGTCGTATTCTTGATCTTCCACGTGTCGTTGATGCGGTGTTCGACCTTGATTTCGCCAGTGTCCGTCTGACCGCGACGGTAATCGCGATTGTTCAGGCCGTAAAACTGGTTGCGCTGGAAGCCGCCGTCCGGCGTGCCGCCCGCCGAGCGGAACGGTGCGCTGAAGTCCGGCATGTCGTACGAATTCAGGTGGTAATAGCTGATCGTGACGGTCGTCGGACTGTTCAGACCGAACGCCACCGACGGTGCGATACCCCAGCGCTTGCTGTAGACGTTGTTGCGACCGGCCTGATCGGCGTCGTGACCCATCATGTTCAGGCGCACGGCAGTCTGGTCGTTCACCTGACGGTTCACGTCCAACGTCAGACGCTTGTAGCTGTTGGTCCCGAGACCGAAGCTTGCGTTGGTGAAGTCTTCCAGTCGCGGCGTCTTCGTGGTGATGTCGATGCTGCCGCCCACGGCGCCACGTCCGGCGTAGACCGAGTCCGGGCCCTTGATGACGCTGATGTTCTCGATGTCGAACGTCTCGCGATTCTGCACGCCCGAGTCGCGCATGCCGTCCACGAAAATCGAGTTACGCGATTCGAAGCCGCGAATGACCGGACGGTCGGCGGACGGGTTCGCCGCAGCGTCGCCACCGAGGAACGTGATGCCGGGCACGGTCTTGAGCGCGTCGGCGAAGGTCGTGGCATTCGTCTGCTTGATCAGCTCCTCGGGAATGACGGTGATCGAGCGCGGCGTGTCGCGCAGCGGGGCGACGAACTTATAAGACGGCAGCGTTGTCGTCTGCATGGCCGACGACACGGCACTGTCGTTGACCTGCGTCGTGGGCAGCGCGACGGCCGGAGCGTTGGTCGAGCCAGTGGCTTGCGGCGCCGCGTCAGCAGTGTTGGCAGGCGTTTGAGCGTGAGCGGATTGGGTGGCGAAGCTGCCAGCGACGACTAGGGCGCAGGCGACGGCGAGCAGACGCTCGCGCGTCTGAAAGGCGGTAGACATACGTGTGTTCCAGCTGCGGCGCCACCTTCGGACACTTCGCAGGCCGGGTAACGCACGGTTTAGTAGTTTTTGTTAATGAGATTGATATGGATTCTCATTACGGAAATGGAGTGTAATGGCTTCACTTTTGTATGTAAATGCTTAAGAGCGTATGCAGAATCGTATACGTTGTTGTGAGTCAAGCGATGCGCAGTTTGCGTGATTCATTTTGTAAGCTTTAACGATCATTTCTCGAAAAAAAATTAAAAATGATCGTTATCACCTACATATTGGACTTTCGTTTTTGTCAGTGTTGGCTATCATGGGAAGTGAATTTCCCGAAAATGATCGCCATGACTGACTTTTCTATTGACGTCCTGCCAAGCCAGTTCGGGGCCAGTTTTCAGCGGGCCCGCAAGGCCCGCAAGCGTTCGCAAATCTGGGTCGCCGAGCATGCGGGTTTGAGTCGCATGACGATCGTTCAGCTGGAAAAGGGCGAGAATGTCGGCCTTCATGCGGTGATGAAGGCGCTCGGTGCGCTCGATCTCGGACTTCGTCTGGATACCGCGCGACTGAACTACGACGACATACGTCGCATGGATGACGACGATGGATGATGCCAAGCTCAAATCACTGATCATCGGTACTCCGCAAGGCGATGCCGGTTCCCTCACGAAAGAATCGCGCTACGTCTTCAATTACGCCACTTCGGAACGTTCGCGCGAGGTGTCGCTTGTCATGCCGTACCGCGCCGAGAGTTACGCCGACACCGCCTTACCCAGCGTCTTCGCCATGAATCGGCCCGAAGGTTATCTGCTCGACAAGCTTCGGGAGCGTTTCGGCAAGTTCATGCGCCTTGACGACATGCGACTGCTCGCGATCACGGGGGCTAATCAAATTGGTCGTCTTCGCTACTTCGTGCCGGAGAAACCGCGCGAGTCGTTGCGCGCAGAAGTGGGACTGTCGACGCTGCTGAACTCCGGGGCAAGCGACGAGTTGTTCGACCATCTCGTCGGCCTCTACCTGTCGTCGGGCATTTCCGGATTCCAGCCCAAGGTCATGATGCCGGACGCCGATGCGCTCACACCCATCGTGGAAAAAAGCACGGCAGTCACGCCGGACCTGATCGTCAAGGCTGCCGGAGAAGACTATGCGCATCTCGCGCAAAACGAGTTCCTTTGTATGGCCGCCGCCCGCGAAGCCGGGATTAGCGTGCCGGAGTTCTGGCTCTCCGACGACGGATCGTTGTTCGTCATGCGACGTTTCGATCTCGAGGGCGACGCGCGGCAACAACTCGGATTCGAGGACATGGCGGTGCTGCTGGGGCGGTCAGCCGAACAGAAGTATCTTGGGTCCTACGAAAGGATTGCAGAGATGATTGGCTATTTGTGCGCCGAGAACCGGGCCGAAAGTCTCGTGCGATTCTTCGACTATGTGACGTTGTCCGTGATGGTGCGTAACGGCGATGCGCATCTCAAGAACTTTGGACTGATCTATGATCGGCCCGGCGGACGCGCGCCCTCGCTGGCACCGTTATTCGACGTTGTGACCACGACCGTCTATTCGCACTTCGATCCTCAGTCGGGCCGCACGCTGACGGATCGGACGCTGGCGCTCAAGCTAAACAAGCAGCGAACTTATCCCGACACGAAGGCGCTGATGACGTTCGGCAGAACCGTCTGTGGTGTCGCTCACCCGGAGCGGGTTGTCGAGCGTATCGAGACTGCAATGCAGGCGACGCTCGACAAACACGCACCTCGCATCGACCCCGAACTCCTCGGCGTCATGCGCCGCGAGTGGGCGCAAGGCTGTTCCGCTGTGGGTCCCGGGAAGCGCTTTGCCGTGCGCGCGTGACTACGCCGGAACCTGCCAGTCGATGGGCGTCTTGCCGTGCTTTTCGAGGAAAGCGTTGGCGGCGCTGAAGTGGCCGCAGCCGAGGAAGCCGCGATGGGCCGATAGCGGGGAAGGGTGCGGCGCTTCGAGCAGCAGATGGCCGTGACCGTTGAGCAGGGGGGCTTTCGCCTGCGCATGACTACCCCACAGCAGGAACACCAGCGGGCCTTGCTGTTCGGCGAGGCCGCAGAGCAAGGTGTCCGTGCAGGCTTGCCATCCGCCTTTCTTGAAGGGCTTCGCGTGGCTCGCGGCATTGGCGGCTTCGACGGTGAGCGTCGTGTTCAGCAGCAGCACGCCCTGTTTCGCCCAGGCGTCGAGGTTGCCATGCGACGGCGGCGCGATACCCAGATCCCGTTCGATCTCTTTGTAGATGTTGCGCAACGACGGCGGCACGCGCACGCCGCGCTGCACCGAAAACGCCATGCCGTGCGCCTGCGCAATGCCGTTGTCGTCGCCGTGATACGGGTCCTGTCCAAGGATGACGACTTTCACGTCCTTCGGCGACGTCATGCGCAGCGCATGGAAAATGTCCGCCGGATAGACGGTCTTGCCCGCCGCGACTTCGGCGTCGACGTATTGGCACAGCGGGGCGTAAGCGGCGCTCTGCACGAACGGGGCGACCAGCGTTTTCCACGCGTCGGGCAGCGCAGCGAACTGGTCTTCGACGCGGCCCTTCAATGGACCGGCCACGGTGACGGGACTGTCACTCCGGGTGTCGCCCGTCTCGCCCGTCTCGTTTGTACCGTTTGTACCGTTTGTACCGTTCGTACCGTTCGTCTCGCCGAAGAGAGAGCCTTGTCGCGCCTCGTCGGCGTTCTGGGCGGTTGCAGTTCGTGAGCGTGATGCCATGCGTGATATGTGCGGAGTCTGCTGAATTAACGGGTTCGTCGAAGTGCGAGCTCGAAGCGCGTTCAACCGCCCAGCACCTTTTGACGCAGACGATAGCCGCGCTGCGCCTTGCTGACGTTGTCGCTGTGCAATTCCGGCAAGACCGCGCGCAGGTCTTGCGCGAGTGCCTGGAGAATGCGTTCGCCCTGACCGTCGTGGCCGTCGTCGGGCGCATCGAGCAATTCCAGTTCCACTTCAATGAGCGGTTCCGTGTGACGCTGGCCGTTGGCCTGCACGGCGACTTCGCCACGATCGAACGCGATTTCCACGGCCGTGCCGTCACCCGCGACGTAGCGCCACAGGCGTCGCACGAAGTTCGTCTCGAACTGCGCCACGACCTTCGCGCCTTCGTCTCGCAACAGCGCGGCCGTCGTCGGTACATCGCAGGCGGCGATGAGGGGCGCGAGTTCAAGCGCCTCGCCTTGCACGGCCTGTTCCCACTCGTGACGCACATGCAGTCCGTCGCGCGCTTCGCCCACCGACTTGAGCGTTTGCAGCCACTGTCCGGCATGAGCGTCGCGGGCCACGTAGCGCAGACGCAGCGCAGCCTTGGCGCTCGCGAGCGCGAGATCCGGCGTATCGAAGTAACGATTGACGAGATGACGTTCGCCGCGCGCTTCAGCGCCGGGCAACCGGTCGAGATGCGCAATCAGCACGTCCGCGCGTGCTGCGGGGAGGTCGCCCGGGAGGGCTAGTTTGAGTTCGCGTTCGATGGCCATCGGGGCCGCTCCTGTGTGGGGGACGCCGGGCGTGCCGGGTATCGCGACACCGTGCCGGAGCGACGCGTCTTGCCGGAAGCCGGGCGGTGCCCCATCACGGGACACCGCGCCATCGACCGCTTGCATGACTCGCGAAGATGCGGGTCAGCGGGGCATGTCGAACAGGGTGGCGAGTGCGTCGCCCGGCTCGGGCGCGCGCATGAAGGCTTCGCCGACGAGAAAGGCATTGACGTTGGCCGCGCGCATGCGCGTTACGTCGTCACGCGAAAGGATACCCGACTCCGTCACGACCAGACGATCCTGCGGGATATGTTTCAGCAGGCCGAGCGTCGTGTCGAGCGTGACTTCGAAGTTGTGCAGGTTGCGGTTGTTGATGCCCAGCAGCGGGGTGCGCAGTTCTAGTCCTGCGTCCAGCTCCTGACCGTTGTGCACTTCGACGAGCACGGCCATGCCCAGCTCGTGCGCCTGCGCTTCGAGATCGCGCATCTGCGAGAGTTCGAGCGCAGCCGCAATGAGCAGAATGCAGTCGGCGCCCATGTCGCGGGCTTCGTACACCTGGTACGCGTCGATCATGAAGTCCTTGCGCAGGACCGGCAGATCGCACGCAGCGCGCGCTGCCTTGAGGTACTCGGGCGCGCCCTGAAAGAACTGCACGTCGGTGAGCACCGACAAGCACGCCGCGCCGCCTTGCTGATACGACTCGGCGATCTGCGGCGGCACGAAGTTCTCGCGAATCACACCCTTCGACGGGCTGGCCTTCTTGATTTCTGCGATGACACCGGACAGGCCAGCATCGATCTTCGTGCGCAGTGCGCCCACGAAGTCGCGGGTGCGCAGCGCGCTGTCGCCAACGGTCGCTTCCGCGTCGCGGCGCAGGCTCGCGAGGTCACGCACGCGCTTTGCAGCGGCGACTTCTTCGGCCTTCACGGCCAGGATCTTGTCGAGAACGGTAGACATATCGGTAGATAACTCTGGGGCTGCTGAAGGTTATGCTTTGAAGCGTTGCGTGTACGTGACGAATTCGTGGAGCTTTTCGCGGGCCGCGCCGCTGGCGATGGACTCGCGGGCCATCTTGATGCCGTCGGCGATCGTCGGTGCGCGATTGGCTGCGTAAAGTGCGGTTCCGGCGTTGAGCGTCACGATCTCGCGGGCGGTGCCTTCAGTGTTGTTGAGTGCTTCGATCAGCATCGTCTTCGATTCCTCGGCGCTGCCGACCTTCAGGCTGCGATTGCTCACCATCTGCAATCCGAAGTCCTCCGGGTGGATTTCATACTCGGTGACCTTGCCGTCCTTCAACTCGCCGACGAGCGTGGCTGCGCCGAGCGAGACTTCGTCCATGCCGTCCTTGCCGTAGACGACGAGCACGTGCTCCGCGCCCAGACGCTCCATCACGCGCACCTGAATGCCGACCAGATCCGGGTGGAACACGCCCATCAACTGATTCGGTGCGCCAGCCGGATTCGTGAGCGGGCCGAGAATGTTGAAGATCGTGCGCACACCCATTTCCTTCCGGACGGCGGCCACGTTCTTCATCGCGGGATGATGGTTCGGTGCGAACATGAAGCCGATGCCGACTTCGCGCAGACACTCGGCCACCTGTTCGGGCGAGAGCATGATGTTCACGCCGAGCGCCTCTAGAACGTCCGCGCTGCCCGACTTGGAGCTCACGCCACGGTTGCCGTGCTTGGCGACCTTCGCGCCTGCACCGGCGGCCACGAACATCGAGGCCGTCGAAATGTTGAACGTATGCGACACGTCGCCACCGGTGCCCACGATGTCGACAAAGTGCTCGTCGGCGGGGGCGTCCACGTGATTGGCGAACTCGCGCATGACCTGCGCGGCTGCGGCGATCTCGCCGATGGTTTCCTTCTTCACGCGCAGACCGGTGATGATCGCGGCCGACATGACGGGCGAGATCTCGCCCTTCATGATGAGACGCATCAGATGCAGCATCTCGTCGTGGAAGATTTCGCGGTGTTCGATCGTGCGCTGAAGCGCTTCTTGCGGGGTAATCATTTGTTGTCCTCTCCTCTGTCGGTGCTTGTCGGGTGCATAGCGCGCATTCGCTGATTCGGACGCGCTTTGGGATGTCTCAGGCGGCAATGGCCGTACGCGGCGCAGCTTGCACAAAGTTGCGCAGCACGGCGTGGCCATGCTCCGACAGAATCGATTCGGGGTGGAATTGCACGCCTTCGACGTCGAGCGTCTTGTGGCGCACGCCCATGATCTCGCCGTCGTCCGTCCATGCGGTGATCTCGAGACATTCCGGCAACGAGGCGCGCTCGATGGCGAGCGAGTGGTAGCGGGTGACGGTAAAGCGCTTGGGCAGATTCGCGAATACGCCTTGCTGCGTGGTTTCGATCTCGCTCACTTTGCCGTGCATGATCTGTTGCGCGCGAATGACCTTGCCGCCGAACGCTTCGCCAATGGCCTGATGCCCGAGGCAGACGCCGAGGATCGGGATTTCACCGGCGAAGCGCTTGAGTACGTCGAGCGTAATACCCGCGTTGGCCGGGCAGCTGGGGCCGGGCGAGAGGCAAATGCGGTCGGGGGCAAGCTCGGCGATGGCGTCGAGCGAGATTTCGTCGTTGCGGAAGACTCGCACGTCTTCGCCCAGTTCACCGAAGTACTGGACGATGTTGTAGGTAAACGAGTCGTAGTTGTCGATCATCAGCAGCATGATGGTCCCTGTTCGTCTGGTGACAAAGGATTGTCGAACGCATGGAATTAGCGAGTGTCCCCTGAGCGTGCCCCCACATTGACTTCGCGATCCGCGGGGGAGGGCGCTATGGGGATGAGATAGACGTGGCGGGTTACCGCCACCAGCGCAGGGCGGCGGTCAGGGGCGACCAGAGGAGGGAGGAAGGCTGATGCGACTTCATGGTGATGCCGATTGTAGCAGCAACTCCGGCGCGCCGTGAATGGGTGTCGCAAAAAGCGGCCATTCGGCGAAATTCGGGCGTCTTATGGCCGATTCCCGCAAGAATGTGCGCCTGACGCCCGCCAGTCTTCGATGATTCTGCGACGCCTGCCGGCAGGTATGCCGAAACGGGCGCGCGTCGCCACCCGCCCGGCCGTGGCTCATTTTTCGCCAAGGATGGTCGGGAGCGCATTGGACGGAGGCATGCCGTTCGCCCGTTCCACAATGCCCTTGTCGTTGCGATATACGATACCGGGCGTGCCACGGAAGCCGAGTTCGGCCATCAGCATCTGGTTACTCTGAAGTTTCTTCGCAATGGTCTCGGTAACGCTCCGTGCGGGTTTGATGCCGCCCTGCGCAAACTTTCGTTCGTTTTGAAGCAGTGCGGCTGACGGGTTAGGTGCGCCCAAGATCGCGGCTGCCTTCGTCACGCTGTCGGGCTTGATGACACCGACGAGCACGTGGCGCATCTGCACCTTGCCCGAGTCGATCCACGGCCGAGCCGTCTCCCAGAAGCGATTGCAGTAAGGGCAATTCGCGTCGCTGAAGGTGTAGACGATGCGCGGTGCGTCTTTCTTGCCGTCCTGCACCCAGTGCGCGGCGGCGAGCTTCGACCAGATCGTATCGCCCAGCGGTTTTTCGATAAGTTGCGTCACGCGCTCGATGTCGAGCGGTTTGCCGTCCGCGCCGATGCGGGTACCGACGATGGCGGTGCCGTCCGCCAGCAAATAGACCGCCATCGGCTGCTGACCGGCCAGTCCGGCGAAGGCCTGGAGGCCTTTGACCCCGGTGTCGAACGGTTGCAGAGATGTCACGCCTTCGTGCTCCAGCGCCTGCACGATGACCGGCTTTGTGGCACCGGGAGCAGTGGCGGAAGAAGTGGGCGAACCCGATGCGGGTGCTGCATCTGCGGCAACGCCGACCGTCGACATACAGAGCAGCGAGAGCGAGCTGATGGCGAGAGCGAGAGTCTTGCGAACCGGCATGGATTACTCCTTGGGCGTACGGGACGCCGGGGATTGTTGAAGATGGCGATGCAGCGCGTCGCGTAAGCGCGCGGCCGTCAGTTCGCCCAGATGAGCGTCGACGAGACGGCCATTCGTGTCGAAATACAGCGTGGTGGGCAGCGCACGCGTTTCGGACACGCGCATGGCCTGCGACTGGGGATCGAGCAGCAGATGGTCGAACGTCAGTCCCTGCGATTGCACGAACTCGGCCACCGTTTGCGCTGCTTCACCTTGATTGATCATCAGGAATCGCACGTTCGGATATTCCTTCTGTGCTTGTGCAAGCACTGGCATTTCGCGTCGGCACGGCGGGCACCAACTTGCCCAGAGGTTCATGACGACGGGCTGACCGCGATGACTTTCCAGCGCGACGGTGCGCCCGTCGAGGGTGTTAAGCGTGAGCGAGGGCAGAGGCGGAGCATCGCGCAGCGCGACACCCAGACCCGCGAGGATTGCCCCCCAGATCGCGAGACCAGCTGCCATGCCCGCAAGCATCGGCCGCCGCTGCGCCCGATCCCGGCGCGTGCGCCAGAGACCCCATGCCAGGGCGGCGAGCGCCCCGGCCCAGACGTCGAAACCGCCGTCGCCAATCGCAATGAACGACCACGGCCTTGCGGCGTATTCGGGCCACCAGCGGATCACATACGCTGCACGTGCGATGAACAGACCGACGAAGAGGGCGTCGAGCAGTACACCGGCACCGGCGCGTCGCGAAACCGCATCCGTTTTTCGCAGCAGATAACGCGCCATCAGCCACGCAAGGATCGTCGCTGCCGCGAGGGCTGCCGTCTTCGCGGAGAACGGGCCGAGTCCAATCATGAAGCCTCCGTGTTTTGGGCCGCATCGAGGCGTTGCAGGAACGTCTGTGCGGTCATTTCACCGACCATGCGATGCGCGCGCACTTCCTTGCCCGTCGCATCGACGAGGATGAGCGTGGGCGGTCCCATCACGCCCCAGCGCTTCATCAGCGCCTGATCGATATCGTCGTTCTTGGTGACGTCGGGGCGCAATATCTGCATGCGCGCCAGACGCGCGGCCACTTCCGGATCGCCGAAGACGTTGCGCTCGATGACGTGGCAACTCACGCACCAGTCTGCGTAGAAATCGATGAGCGTCCATTGCCCTTTGGCAGCGGCTTGCGCGATGCGCACATCCACGTCCTGTTCGGATTTCACGCTGACGTAATTCACCGACTTGCCTGCGCGCTGGCCCGTGTCATCGCTCCCGGTGAGCGTTACGCCATCCGCCCGCGCCAGCGGACGCAACAGCGACTCACCGCCCGAAGCTGCACCGACGAGCAACAGCACCGACCAGAGCGCGGCGAGCGTCGAGGTAAATACTAGCGTCCAGCACGCAGGCTTGCCGCGAAGCGCCCATGCCCAGCCGCCGATGCCCACGGCCAGGCCGACGCCGAGTGCGCCCCACAACCCAAGCGTGACGTGCCCAGGCAGGAAACGGCTCAGCATCTCAATGGCCATTCCCGTCATGACATAGCCGAAGGCGATGCGTACACGCACCATCCATGGCCCCGGGCGAGGCAGCACACGCGCACCGAACAGCGATATCGCCAGCAACGGCGTGCCCATGCCGAGGCCCATGGCGAACAGTGCGCCGCCACCCATCCACGCATTGCCTGTCTGGCTGATGTAGAGCAGTGCGCCCGCCAGCGGCGCCGTCATGCAGGGGCCGACGAGGAGGGCCGAAAGAAACCCGAGCGCGGCCGCACTCGCGAGACTGCCGCCTGTGCGGTTACGACCAGCGGCGTCCAGACGATTCATGATGAACGCAGGCAGGCGCAGTTCGAATAGTCCGAACAACGACGCAGCGAGCACCAGAAAGAGGGTGGCGAACGCGCTCAGGAGCCACGGTGCTTGCAGCGTCGCCTGAAGGTTGGCACCGGCCAGGGCAGCCGCCACGCCCACGCTGGCGTAGGTCAATGCCATCGCGACGACATACGCGCTTGAGAGTGCCAAAGCGCGCAACGGCAAGGGCCGATTGCCGACAATCATCGTCGAGACGATGGGGACCATCGGCAGCACGCACGGCGTGAACGCCAGCAGCAGTCCGAAGCCGAAGAACAGCAATTTCGCTGCGATGGGGTCGAGCGCCGCGAGCTGGGCGGCAGCGGCCTGATCGGCGGCGAGCGTTTCGGTGTCGCCCGTTGTCTCGGGCGAAGCGGCCGTCGCCGCCGCGTTGGCGGTGGGGGGCGCCGGGGCGTCCGACGCGTCGTCCGGAGCCGCCGGTGCCGCCGGTGCCGAGGTCGCGGCCGGAACGGAAAGCGCGGCAAGCGCCGTCGACACGTCCTTGTACCCGCCCGAAGGGAAATCGCCGTTCAGCGAAATTCGCACCTTTTGCGGGGGATAGCAAATCCCTGCCTGGGCGCAGCCTTGCCAGTAAAGCGTAACGAAATCCATTCCCGCCAATTCAGGCAACTTCACATGCAAATCGTCGTCATAGAAGATCTGGGTGTTCCCGAAGAACTCATCGAAGTGTCGGGTGCCATCGGGCAGCGTGAAGTGGACGGGCTTGCCGTCGGAATCTTCTACGCGAATTGAATGACGATAAACATAGTGATCCTTAGCAATCTTGCTGGAGATGATAATGACACCGTCTTCACGGCGAGGTGCATCGAGGCGAAGCACTTGCGCGACGTCCAGCACCTGATTTCCGGACTGCCACGGCAGCACGGCGGCGGCGGGCGTCACGAGGGTGACGCCAAGCGCACTGAGTGCGCTGAGCAAAATCACAAAGATGAAAAGTATTCGGCGAAGCAATCTGTTCTCCTCGGGGCGGTCGAAGCAAGACAGAGCGTGGCGCAGAACGATTAACCGAGAGTTAACACCCCGTCTCGCCAACAGTCCTGCATCATCGCGATGCGCGATATACGTAACATGTCACGAGGCGTCGGAGCGACGTCGGAGACGCGTGGGAGAGGCGTGAATCAATGCGAGTACTGCTGGTAGAAGACGATCCTCTGATTACGAGCGGCATCGTTGCGGGGCTTTCGACTTTGGGAATACAGGTCGAGGCGACTGCGTGCGGCGAGGCGGCCATGGCGGCGCATGCCGAGAACAACTTCGATGCGTTGGTGCTCGATCTCGGCCTGCCCGATGGCGACGGTCTCGACCTGATCGCCAGCGTTCGTGCCGTCGAGCCGGACGTTCCCGTGCTGATCCTCACCGCGCGCGACGGCATCGAACACCGGATCTCGGGCTTGAACGCCGGGGCCGACGACTACATGAGCAAGCCCTTCGATCTGCGCGAACTGGCGGCGCGCTTGCATGCATTGGTGCGACGTACGCATGGACGTGCGGCGCAGATCATCGAGGCGGGCCCGTTGCGGCTTGATCCCGCGAGCGGGCTGGCGTGGCTCGACGGCACGCCGGTCGAACTGTCGCGCCGCGAAGTCGATTTGCTCGCGTACCTGGCGAGCAGCCGGGGGCGTTGGTTGTCGCCCGACATGCTGCACGTGCGGCTTTACGGCATGACGGAGCGCATCAACAGCAATGTGCTGAACGTTCACATACATAACGTGCGTCGCAAGTTGGGATGCGACGCCATCCAGACCTCGCGCGGTCTGGGATATCGGTTGGGATGGAGCTTGTCATGAGCCTTCGACTTAGGGCGGTGCTGATCGCTGGCGTGGCGCTGATCGTGCTTTGGATGGCAGCGGCGGGATGGATGATGCGCGGCGTGCGCGCGAGCCTTGACGAAGCGCTCGACGAGCGTCTGGCGATGTCGGCCAACATGGTGGCGGGCCTGATGGCGCGCGCGGCATTCTCGCCGCATCCCGAGCCGAGAGATTGGGGCGAGGTCATTCGCGCGGGAGGAAGTGACGGGATCGCCTGCGAAATCCGGTCGTTGCAGGGCGCGGTGCTGGCACAGACGGACGGCAGTCCCAAGACGTCGGCGATGACGTTGCCGACGGGCTTCAGCACAAGAGAGATCGACGGCCGCAACTGGCGCATCTATGTATTGCAGGACGCGGCGGGATATCAGGTGATGACGGCGGATCTCGTCAAGCGACGGGCTGTGTTGACGAATGGCATGTTGCGTGCGGCGGGCATTCCATTCCTGATCGCGGTCATTGGCGGTCTGATGGCGTTGTGGATGGGTATCGGAA
Organism: Pandoraea commovens; assembly: GCF_902459615.1. Taxonomy (GTDB): domain Bacteria; phylum Pseudomonadota; class Gammaproteobacteria; order Burkholderiales; family Burkholderiaceae; genus Pandoraea; species Pandoraea commovens. The sequence continues at coordinate 24,285 of NZ_CABPSA010000009.1, read as the reverse complement.
GGGGACTGACGCCACTGGAGACGTTACGCGCGACGTTGCGTGGAAAGCGGACTGACGACACCACGCCGGTGGATATTGGCAAAGCGCCGAAGGAATTGAAGCCGGTGGTAGTGGCGTTGAATGGTTGGTTGGACAGGTTGGCGCAGACCTTGGTGGGCCAGAGGGCGTTCACGGATGGTGCGGCGCACGAGTTGCGAACGCCGTTGACGGCAATCGACACGCATTTGCAGGTGGCGGCGTTGACGCAGGGCAGTGTGTCGAAGCAGGCGTTGCAGCAGGCGAGTGCGGGCGTAAAGCGACTGGGCCACACGTTGGATCAGTTGATGACATTGGCGAGGACGGACGCGCCGATCCACGAGCACGACAGGTGCGAGTCGGTGACGGAGGTGATCGAGGAGGTTTTGACTGAAATGGGAGAGACGGATCGGGGCCCCTTTTCAATGCGAGTTGGGTCAATGTCTGAGCAGGGGAAAGGGGCCCCGGTCCGTCGTCGAAGTGGCAGGATCCTGGTTAGCATTTCAGCGACAGACACAGGATCGGTGTTGCCGCGTTCGATGCTGGCGACGGCATTAAGAAATTTGTTGGACAACGCGATGCGTTACTCCCCGGCAGGCAGCGAGATCACGTTGTCGGTGACATTGGACGAACCGGACCAAAGATACTGCATAGAGGTAAGCGACCGAGGGCCGGGCCTTGCTGCTGCGCATACGGCGCAACTGGGCCAGCGATTCTGGCGGGGCGATCAGGGGCGTCAGCAGGGTGAGGGGGCAGGGTTGGGCATCTCTATCGTGCAGGCGATTGCGAGGCGTTTCGACGCAACGCTTGAATTCGCGCCACGCGAGGGTGGGGGATTGGTGGCGCGGTTGGTCGTGCCTGTGGGTGACGGTGGGCATGGCGGCGATGCGTCGCGCGTCGCCGCCATGTCGAAGCTCAGACCGACTTCTTCGCTCGCGACGTCCGTGTAGTTTTGACGGCGGCCGTCGTGGTGGACTTCTTCGTGGCAGTCGTCCGCTTACGAGGCGTGGTGGCGGGAGAGGTTGCCTTGCGACTCGTCGTGGCGCGAGGCTTAGCCGCTACGCTTGTCTTACCTGTCCCTTCCACGTCGGCCTCGCGCTTTTGCGCGGCCCGTTCGAAGACGGCGAGCACGCGTTCCAGATCGCTCTGTTCGCCATCCTCCAGAGGCACCGCGAAACTCAGCTCCTTCACGGCCTTCGCCACCAGCCGAATCGACGTTGGCGACGCCTGTGCCAGCATGCCCGGAATGGCCTCCATCGCGGCATTCGGCGCCATGCGCAGCAAACCCGCCTGACGCCGAATGATCTCGCGGAAGCGCTCAATCGAAATTTCGGTGTCGCCACGCGGCAACGAACGTGCGAGATTGAACTGCCGCTCGTCCGCTTCGCCATGCAGACGGTGCACCCAGAGCAACGCGCGAATCCCCGCTTCCAGCACACCGCCCTGACGCACCTCGTGACGGCGCAGTTCCAGCGCTTCCTTCACGAACGCGACATGCTCGGGCGACGTGCCCGGATGCACCCGTACCGCGGTGCCATCGCTGCCGTGCAGCCCGGCGAGCGCTTGCACCCACGGTTGACCGTAGATCGTCTCGAACGCCTTCTCGTAACCGTCGTCGCGAATGTCGCGGTAGAAGTTCAGCGACGCCTCGATCGCCGTCGACACGGCCGTCTCCAAAGCAAGGAAGGGATTGTCGGAAGACACGGTATGACGCGTCTCCCGCACGCGTTCCGCCTTCTCGGCGAACGGTGCCGCAAACGGATTGCGATCCGACCACAGCTCGTAGCTCACACGCAGGGGATGCAGCAACCTCATCCAGTAGGCCGACGTCGGCGTCACCATCGCGCGCACCCACGGCTGCACGAGACTGCGATACAACCCCAGGTGAATGTCGGACAGATGCGCCACCGCTGCGAAGCGCCGGTCGCTTTGCGTATCCGGTTGCACGATGGCGCGCACGTCCTCCACACTGCGGCGCTGAATCGACATCACGTAATCGCCTTCGGCCAGCTCGCCGTGCAGCGTGTCGTCGGTCTTGTCGGCGATCTGTGCCTGATAGATGCCTGCGGGCAACACGTCGATCAGATCGATGTTGTTGACGAACTTGCGATGCTCCTTACGCCCGGTGCTGCCAGACACGAAGATGCCGAGATGGCCAATGCTGTCGTGGGTGGCGTAGACGATGGTCTGATCGTGACTGAGTACTTCCGCGTCGTCGCGATACATGTCCGTCACGAAGCCGAGCGCTTGCGGTGGCGGTGTGATGTTGTCGCCGTATGAACAGAACACCACGATGGGTGAGCGGATGTTGCGCAAGTCGATTCGGATGCCATCGCTCGTGATCAGCTCCGCGCTCGTGAGCCGGTTGCCGACGAACAGGTTGTCGACGATGTATTGCATCTCCTGCGCGTTCAGGAAGACGTGCCCGCCCCAATACTTCTCGAAGCCGAGATAGCGCTGTGCCTCCGTGTCGACGTTCGCATACAGGTGATACTTCTTGCGCCAGAGCGTGTTCGCCGGATCGAGACTTTCGAAGTTCTGCACCAGCCACGCGCCATCGAACCGGCCGTCGCCGAGATCGCTCGTGAGCGCCGTGAGCCAACTGCCGCCGAGCAGACCACCGGAGTAGCGCATCGGATTGCGTCCGCGCCAGCCCGCCCAATAGGACACCGGTGCGCCCGCCACGATGATCGGGCCGAACAGTTCGGGGCGCATCGCGGCCGTCATCAGAATCTGCCATCCGGCCTGACAGTTGCCGATGACCGCCGGTTTGCCTGCACTCTCCGGATGCATCGAAATGACCTTCTCGAGAAACGCCGCTTCGGCGCGCATCACGTCCTCGACCGTTTGTCCGGGGACAGGGTCGGGCAGGAAGCCGACGAAATAGCACGGATGCCCCGCGCGCAACGCCGCACCGATCTCGCTGTCGGGCTTGAAGCCACCGATGCCGGGACCGTGCCCCGCACGCGGATCGACCACGACGAACGGACGCGCATTCGGCAGTGTGGGCGTGTCCTTCGGCGGCACGATGCGCATCAGGCAATAGTTGCAGGGACGCGGCAGCTCGTGGGCGTCGAGAATCACCTCGGCGTCGAAGTCGAGCACGTTGGGCGCCGACTCGGCCAGATGCGCCTGATACTGATTGCCGCGCTGACGCATGACGTCGGCGAACAGCACGCTGCGCTGCCACGCGTCGACGGCATACTCGGCGGCGGCCGACATCCACGGCAGATTGGCGAGCCACGGATTGGCGGCTAGCCACGGCGCGTCACCGGTGGCGGCGGACGATGTGGCGCGAGCGCTTCGGAGGGACTGAGACGAGCGGCGTTCCAGTGCGGCAGACGACTTGGCGGGCATGGCAATGACCTCACAAATCCGGCATGACGGGGTTGGCGGAAAGCCGCGTCCGAGAACGGCGACGGGCCCTCGTGATCCTCGTCATGCCATCGAACTGAGCGTGCGACGAAAACGTCGCAGCGAGAAAGCGAAGAACACCGCGCCGATGATCGCAAGCGCTGCGAACTGCACCCACACGACGCCGATCCCGGCGCCACGGAACAGAATGGCCTGACCCAGTTCGACGAAGTGCGTCGTGGGCGCGGCGAGCATCACGTCCTGCACCAGCTTCGGCATGCTTTCACGCGGCGTGTTCCCGCCCGAGAGCATTTGCAGCGGCAGTAGCACCAGAATCAACAACATGCCGAACTGCGGCATCGAGCGCGCGAGCGTCGCGAGAAAGATGCCCATCGACGTGGTGGCGAACAGGTGCAGCGTGGCCCCCAGCAGGAACAACGCCACCGACCCGCCAATCGGCACGTGCAGCGCGCCGCTCACGATCAACCACAGCGACATGGCCGCCGCGATCAGCACGACCAGCCCCATCGACCAGACTTTCGCCAGCATGATCTCGGTCGGTGTCACCGGCATGACGAGCAAGTGCTCGATGGTGCCGTGCTCGCGCTCACGGATCAGCGCCGCGCCCGTCAGAATGATCGACAGCATCGTAATGTTGTTGATGATCTGCATCAGCGCGCCGAACCACGCCCGCTCCAGCGTCGGATTGAAGCGCACGCGCAACGCCAGGTCGACGGGCAACTCCGGCGTGGATCGGTATCGCTGAAGGAATTCGCGCACTTCCGCCGACACGATCTGCTGCACATAGCCGCTGCCCGAGAACGCCTGACTCATGCGCGTGGCGTCGACATTGAGCTGTACTTCGGCCGCGCGCCCCGCCAGCAGGTCGCGCTGGAAGTTCGGCGGAATGTTCAGCGCAAACGTGTACGCGCCCTCGTCCATGCCCCGGTCGACAGCGTTCGCCGTAATCATCTGCGGCGTGGTGAACTGCGGCGGGTAGAACGCCGAGACGATGCGCTGCGAAAGCGGCGAGGCGTCTTCGTCCACGATGGCGATGGGGGCCATGTGCAACGTCTCGGGTTGTGCCGTGGCCGCCGAATAGACCGATGCGGTGAACGTATAGACGATGAGCACCAGCATCATCGGGTCACGCACGAGACTCCAAAGCTCCTTCACGCCGAGCCGGTAGATGTTCGCGACATGCCGCAACCACGGATGCTTGCGACGCGGCGGCGTGGCGCTGGTGTCGCGCGCTGTGGATGGGGAGGCTTGCGGTGCGTTCGGGCTAGCCATCACTTGTCCTGTTTCTTGAGCAGCAGGACCGTCGCGCCCAGAATCACGGGCACGGCGATGAGCATCGGCCAGAAGGCGTTGCCGAGATCGCCGAAGCCAAGCGCCTTGTTGAAGACGCCGCGACTGATGATCAGCATGTAAGTCGCCGGATAGATCTCGCCGATGAACCGGCCCGAGCCCTCCATCGACGGCACCGGCGTGAGCATGCCGGAGAACTGAATCGCCGGGATCATCGTGCCGATCATCGTGAAGAACAGGGCCGCGATCTGACTGCGGGTAAAGGTGGACGCGAGCAGGCCGATACCCGTGGCGACCACGTTGAAAATGAAGACCGCCGTAACCAGCGTCAGGAAACTTCCCTTGATGGGCACGCCGAAGAGCGTCACGGCGATGAGCGCCATGAGCAGGAAGTTCAGCATGGCGAGCGCCACATACGGAATCTGCTTGCCGATCAGGAATTCCGTGCGCGTGACGGGCGTCACGTACAGATTCAGGATCGAGCCGAGTTCCTTCTCGCGCACGACGGAGAGCGCCGTGAGCATCGCCGGGAGCATCAGCAACAGCAACGGAATCACGGCCGGGACCATCGCAGGAAGGCTCTTGACGTCGGGGTTGTAGCGAAAGCGCGTCTCGATGTCGAGCGACGCCGTTGGCTTGACGCCGAGCCGTCGCAAGGACTGATCGGCCAGCCAGTTCTGATGCATGCCTTGCACATAGCCTTGCACGGTTTCGGCACGCATCGGCATCGCGCCGTCGATCCACGCGCCGATCTGCACGGCTTTGCCGCGTGACACGTCGCGCGCGAAACCCGGTGGAATCTCGATGGCCAGCGCGAGTTCGCCGTCGCGCAGGCGGCGGTCCATGTCGTCGTAATCGGTGATCGGCGGTTGTTCGATGAAGTAACGCGACCCCGCGATGTTGAGGGCGTAGTTCTGGCTCATCGTGGTCTGGTCGCGGTCGAGCACTGCGTAGCGCAGATCCTCGACGTCCATGCTGATGCCGTACCCCATCACCAGCATGAGCACGAGCGAGCCGACCAGCGCCAGCGTGGCGCGCACCGGATCGCGTTGCAACTCCAGCGTTTCGCGCCAGAGGTAGCTGATCATCCGGCCGAGCGAGAAGCCCTTGAGCTTCGCGTGTGACGGTGTCGCAGCGGTGGCAGCCACTTCCGTCTTCGGTGTCTCGGGGGCTTCCGGGGTGCCGCCACCGGCCTCCACCAGATATTCGATGAACGCCTGTTCGAGCGTGTGGGCGCCTTTGTCCTTCGTGATCTTCGCGGGCGGATCGGAGACAAGTACCTTGCCCGCGTGCATCAGCGAGATGCGGTCGCAGCGGTCGGCCTCGTTCATGAAGTGCGTGGAGATGAAGATCGTCACGCGGTCACGCCGGGACAACTCCACCAGCAGACGCCAGAAGTTGTCGCGCGCAACCGGATCGACGCCCGACGTCGGTTCGTCGAGGATCAGCAGTTCGGGTTTGTGCACCATCGCCACGGCCAGCGACAGACGCTGACGCATGCCAAGCGGAATGCTGTCGGGCAACGTGTCGAGCACGTCGGCCAGTCCGAAGCGCTGCACCATCTCGTCGACACGTGCGTCGACTTCGGCCTCAGGCACGTGGAACAGTCGCGCATGCAGCACGAGGTTCTGATGCACCGTGAGTTCGGTGTAGAGCGAGAACGCCTGCGACATGTAGCCCACGCGACGGCGCGTGTCGATGTCCTTCGGGTCGACCTCGTGACCGAACAACCACGCCTGTCCTTCGCTCGCTTGCAGCAGGCCCGTGAGCATCTTCATCGTGGTCGACTTGCCGCAGCCGTTCGAGCCGAGGAAGCCGAAGATTTCCCCGCGACGAATCCGGAAGTCCACATGATCGACGGCGACGAAATCGCCGAAGCGCATTGTCAGCCCTTTGGCCTCGATGGCGATCTCGGTGTGTTCGTCGATATGCAACGACGGAATCACGACCGGCTCGTAACCGCGTTTCTTCTCTTCCGGCAGCAAATCGATGAAGGCGGCTTCGAGGTTGTCGCGCTGCGTGCGGGCGAGCAACTCGGTCGGTGTGCCGGTTGCGAGGATATTGCCTGCGTCCATTGCGACGAGCCAGTCGAAGCGCTGTGCTTCATCCATGTAGGCGGTCGCGACGATCACGCTCATCGCCGGACGTTCGCGTCGGATGCGCGCGATCAGATCCCAGAACTGCGCGCGGGCGAGCGGGTCCACGCCGGTGGTCGGCTCGTCGAGAATCAGCAGATCGGGATCGTGGATCAGTGCGCAGCACAGACCGAGCTTCTGCTTCATGCCACCGGAGAGCTTGCCCGCCGGACGATCGAGGAACGGATGCAGACCTGTGCTGCGCGTGAGGTCGTCGATGCGGCGGCGTCGCTCTGCGGCGTCGTGATCGAACAGGCGCGCGAAGAATTGCAGGTTCTCCTCGACGGAGAGCGTCGGATACAGGTTCTTGCCCAGCCCTTGCGGCATGTAGGCGATGCGCGGGCAGACGAGGTCGCGGTGCGCTTTGCTTGCCATGTCGCCGCCGAGCGCTTCGACGGTGCCCGTCTGCACGGCACGTGCGCCTGCGATGAGCGAGAGCAGCGTCGATTTGCCGACACCGTCCGGCCCGATCAGCCCGACCATGCAGTTCGCCGGGATGTCGATGGAGACGCTATCGAGCGCGACCGTCTTGCGGCCGTACTTGAGCGTGACGTCCACGACATGAACAACCGGCGGTGCGCCGTGCCCGGGCGTGTCTCTGCCGTTCTCTGGTGAGGAGGAGTCCGTCATGACGCGCGGCTCACTGCGGCAGCTTGGTCTGCAACTGGGCCGGCCACTCTGCCTTGCTGTCGGTCTTCACCCATGCCACGCCGGGCAGGCCGGTCTTCACGAGCTTCAGATGTTGTTGCAGCAGTTCGGGCGCGATCTGTGCGCGCACGCGGAACATCAACTTCTGACGCTCGCTTTCGGTCTCCACCGTCTTCGGCGTGAACTGTGCCGTGCTGGAGACGAACGAGATACTGGCGGGAATGACGAACTGCGGTGCGGCGTCGAGCACGATGCGGGCTTCGGCGCCCATCGCGAGGCGTCCCGCGACGGCTTCGGGCAGGAAGAACGTCATGTATACATCCGACAGGTCGACGAGGTTGAGGACTTTGCCGCCCGCCGCGAGCACTTCGCCCGGCTGCGCGACGCGATACTGCACACGCCCGTCGCGCGGTGCCTTGAGTTCGCTGTCGGTGATGTCGGCTTCGATCCGGCTGATGGTGGCCTTCGCGGCTTCGACCGTCGATTTCGATCCGGTGACTTGCGCGTTAGCTGCTTCCACGGCCGATTGCGCGGCGGCAACCTGCGCTTTGGCCGCAGTGACGGCGGCGCGGGTGCTTCGCACACGTGCGCGGTCGTCGTCGAGTTCCTGCACCGACGATGCGCCTTCCTTCGAGAGCGTTTCCGAGCGCGAGAGACGGCGTTGTGCCGCATCGAGTTCGGCTTCGCGCGCGGCCACGTTGGCTTCGGCCGTCGCCTTGTCCGACAGACGTGCCGCAGCCTGCGCCTGAATCGCGGCGACGTTGGTCACAGCCTGCTGATACTGCGCGCGGGCTTCGTCACGCTGGGCGTTGAGCGTGTCGATCTGCATCTTGGCTAGGACTTGCCCCGCTTTCACGAAGTCGCCTTCGCGCACGTAGATGGCTTCGACGCGTCCGGCCATTTTCGTCGCGATATCGACTTCGGTGGCTTCGATGCGCCCGTTGCCGCTGGCGAAACCGTCGCCCGGGCCGGTGTGGCTGTAGGTCTTCCATCCGTACCATCCCAGCCCGATCACGACGAGCACGATCAGGGCTGGAACGAGTTTCTTGGCGTTGGGAAGTGCCATGTTCTGTGACCTCTTCAAATTATTGGACGGTCGGCGCGGTGTTCGCCGTGCCCGGCGATGGCTCGATGACGCGGGGCGTTTGTCCGAACAGTCCCGAGGGTGTGTCGGCCGCAGGCATGAGTCGGCTGCCACCGCCGAGCGCCGTGTAGAGCGAGACGCGTGCGGAGAGCAGCGCGCGTCTCGTCTGCACTGTGGTTTGTTCGATGGCGAGGAGATCGCGTTGGGCGTCGAGGACTTCGAGGAAGGCCGCGGCGCCGTGGTCGTAACGCAGCTTGGCGAGACGCGCGCGTTCCGCCTGCGCGTCCTGCGTCGCTTGCAGGATCGTCACCTGCTCGGCGAGCCAGCGGCGTGCGCTCAACGCATCGGCGACGTCGCGAAATGCGCCCTGAATCGTCTTCTCGTAATTCGCCACCGACTCCACGCGACGCGCTTCGGCCAGATCGAGATTGTTGACGAGACGTCCGCCCTGGAAGATCGGAATGTTGATGCTCGGCGTGAAGGTCCACGCGGCGCTGCCAGCTTTGAACAGGCCGTCGAGTGCGCTGCTTGCCGTGCCGACGGAGCCCGTCAGCGTGATTTGCGGGAAGAACGCGGCGCGGGCTGCGCCGATGTTGGCATGCGCTGCGCGCAGTTGATACTCGGCCGCGATGATGTCCGGACGATCCTCCAGCAACGACGACGGTAAGCCGGGCTCGAGGTCGCGCATCAGATTGGCATCGTCGACCGTGCGATCGAGCGCTTGCGGCGACGTGTCGATGGGCACGCCGACAAGCACTTGCAACGCGTGCGCCTGCACCGCGCGTTGCTGTTCGAGTTGCGTGACGAGTGCCCGCGCTTGTTGCCAGAGCGTGGTGACTTCCGTGAGATCGAGCTTCGACGTCGAGCCGACTTGCTCGCGTCGCGTGAAGATGCGCAGCGACTCGGCTCGGCTGTCGACCGTTTGCTGCGCAAGCGCGATGCGTTCGTCGAATTCGCGCAGACTCAGCCACGTCTGCGCAACTTGCGAGATCAGGCTGAGTTCGAGCGCGCGACGCGAGGCGTCGGACGCGAGATAGTCGTCGAGCGCTGCGTCTTTCAGATTGCGGATGCGGCCCCAGAAGTCCAGCTCCCATGTCGACAGGCCGAGGCCGACCTGATACTGGCTGCTGATGTAGGGATTGCCGGTGAGACTCAGGTCGCCGGGCAGACGTTGCCGTGTGCCACTCGCGCCGATGCCTGCGGAAGGAAATAGATCGGCGCGTTGAATGCCGTACACCGCGCGCGCTTGTTCCACGCGCGCTAGCGCGACGCGCAGATCGCGATTGTTCGCGAGGGCGGTGTCGATGAGGCTGCGTAGCTGCGGATCGGCGAAGTACTCGCGCCAGTCGAGCGCAGACGCGGGCTGCGCCGTTGCCGTGGCGGGTGAGGCGCTGACGTCCGGCGTCCACACATTGGCGACAGGGGCGGCGGGGCGCTCGTAAGTGGGCGCCATCGAGATACAGCCGCTGAGCACGGCAGCGGCAAGCGCAGCCGTCATCGATATGAGGAACCTGGGCCCAATGAGTCTATTGGGCCGACTAGTTCTGACGGACGTTGGGAACATCGCTGGGGTATTCGCGATGTCGGAACGCATACGTGGATTGCATGGTTTCGCCATAGAAGCTTCGACCTCCCGACGGACACCTAACTATATCGTGGGTGACGTCAATCGGCGTATACCAAAGCGGTCGAAAAAAGCGAACGGTTGTGCTAAATCAAGAAAGGCCCCGAATCGACTAGAGCATCGATTCGAGGCCTTTCCGGGTGAAGCGTCACCGACATGCAATGTAGGGAAGCGTGTTGCGTTTTAAACGGCAATGCGCTTCACATTGGTGCAGCGGTGTGAGGATGTGGGGATCAGTACTCTGCGTCGAGTCCGTCCTGCACCTGTTCGGCCGCGCGCAGCACGGCGCGCGCCTTGTTCTCCGTTTCTTGCCATTCCGATTCGGGCACCGAGTCGGCTACGATGCCAGCGGCGGCCTGTACGTACAGATTGCCGTCCTTCACCACGCCGGTGCGAATCGCGATGGCGACGTCCATCTCGCCGCCGAACGACAGATAACCTACCGCGCCGCCGTAGAGGCCGCGCTTGACCGGTTCGAGTTCGTCGATCAGTTCCATTGCACGCACCTTCGGTGCGCCGGTGAGCGTGCCAGCCGGGAAGGTGGCGCGCAGCACGTCGATATTCGACAGGCCCGGTTGCAGACGACCTTCCACCGAACTCACGATGTGCTGCACGTGCGAGTACTTCTCGATGACCATCTTGTCGGTGACTTCGACGGTGCCGGTCTGCGCGATGCGGCCCACGTCGTTGCGGGCCAGATCGATCAGCATCACGTGTTCGGCGATTTCCTTCGGATCACCAAGCAATTCCTTCGCCAGTTCGGCGTCGCGCTCGGGCGTCGCGCCGCGCGGACGCGTACCCGCGAGCGGACGAATCGTCACGATCTCGTGTTCGCCGTCGGGCGTCTGACGACGTTCCTGACGCACCAGAATCTCCGGCGATGCGCCCACGACCTGGAAGTCGCCGAAGTTGTAAAAGTACATGTACGGTGACGGGTTGAGCGAGCGCAGCGCACGGTAAAGCGAGAGCGGGGCGTCGCGGTACGGCTTGATGAGGCGCTGGCCGACCTGCACCTGCATCAGTTCACCGGCGGCGATGGCTTCCTTCGCCTTGGCGACGGCGGCCAGATAGTCCGGCTTGGCGAATTCGCGGAAGGTCTCGGTGCGCACGCTGCCGGACGTGACGGGGGCGTCGACCGGCGCTTTCAGGCGCGCGCGCAGCTCGCGCAGACGCAGGCGTGCTTTCGAATAGGCTTCCGGCTGCGTGGGGTCGGCGTAGATGATGAGGTAGAGCTTGCCGGTCAGGTTGTCGATCACGGCGAGTTCTTCGGTGAGCAGCAACTGGATGTCCGGCAGATTCAGGTCGTCGCGCGGCGCGGTGTGCGCGAGCTTCTTCTCGATGTAGCGCACGGCGTCATAGCCGAAGTAACCGGCGAGGCCACCGCAGAAACGCGGCATGCCCGGGCGCAGCGCCACTTTGAAGCGCGCCTGAAACTGGGTGATGAATTCGAGCGGGTCGCCCTCATGCGTCTCGACGACGGCACCGTCGCGCACGACCTCGGTCTTCGGGCCGAAGCTGCGCAGCAGCGTATGGGCGGACAGGCCGATGAAGGAGTAGCGGCCGAAGCGCTCGCCCCCGACGACTGACTCCAGCAGGAAAGTGTTCGCCCCGCGCCGGTCCCCCAACGCCAGCTTGAGATAAAGCGACAGCGGGGTGTCGAGATCGGCAAAGGCTTCTGCGATCAGCGGGATGCGGTTGAAGCCCTGATTGGCCAGCGATTTGAATTCGAGTTCGGTCATGTTGCACTCTGCCTGCAAGTTTGCCGGCGGGCGGTCCCGCAGAATCGGCGTGGATTGGCGTTGAGAATACCTGAGTCGTGTCGGGGTGGGATGTGCTGACCCACGTCGCGGCGTACCGATCCGCAGCGAACCCGCGCGCGTCGACGATGCGACAACGAAGGTTCGACGAAAGCTGAGGAAACGATGCGTCTCGACGAATCCGCACGCCGTACGGGACGGCGCGCCGATTGATGACTTCTTGGGAACAACAACGATGCAAGAAACGGGTTGCCGAAGACGAACTTCGGCGGTCCCGGCCACCCCTTTGGGAAGGGTTCAGCAGGACCAGCGTCGCCAGGGCCAGGCCCCCCGGTCGATCACGCTAAGACTCCGTTTCTTGTTCAGGAACATTGCTTGAATGCAGTGTGGAAGATGACGAATTCAGTTCGCCAGTGCGGACGTCGCTTTGGGCAGAATCGCCCGGGCAGCGCCCAGAATTGAGGCGACTATACCATCCGTGTCGATCGTTTGTATAGATTCGCCATGGTTGTAGCCGTACGGCACCGTGAGCGAGCGGCAGCCCGCAGCGCGCGCGGCCTGCGCGTCGTTACCGGAGTCGCCGACGAGCACCGTTTGTGCGGGTGCGACACCGAACGCTTCACACGCTTTGACGAGCGGCATCGGGTCCGGCTTGCGCTTGGGCCACGAGTCGCCACCGTACACGAGGTCGAACTGATCGCTCAGGCCGTAGTGTGCGAGCAGGTCGACCGCGAAACGATGCTGCTTGTTCGTGATGCAGGCCACCGGCAGACCGGCTTCGCGCAACGCGGCCAGCCCTTCGCGCACTTCGGGATAGAGCACCGTGTTCTCGCCGTTGATCGACGTGTAGACGGCTTCGTACTTGTCTTGCGCACGGTCGAACAGCGCGTCGATGTCCGACTCGGGAAAACGTACGGCAAGCGTCTTGCGCACGAGGTTGGCCGTGCCCTTGCCTACGAACGTCATCAGTCGCTCGACCGGCACCGGTTCGGCGCCGAGGTCGGCGAGCATGGCGTTCAGTGCGACACCGAAGTCGCCTGCGGTGTCGACGAGCGTGCCGTCGAGGTCGATCAGCACCGCGCGGATGCCGTCCAGCTGAAGATGCGGATTCTGGATCATGCGACGCTCGCGAGTTGGGCGCGCATCTGATCGATTACCGCCTTGTAGTCGGGTTTGCCGAAGATGGCCGAACCGGCGACGAACGTGTCCGCGCCTGCCGCCGCGATTTCGGCGATGTTGTCGACCTTCACGCCGCCGTCGATTTCGAGACGGATCTCACGGCCGGTCTCGGCGGTGTACGCGTCGATACGGGCACGCACGGCGCGCAGCTTGTTGAGTGCTTCCGGAATGAACGACTGACCGCCGAAACCGGGGTTGACCGACATGATGAGCACCATGTCCAGGCGATCCATCACGTGGTCGAGGTAATGCAGCGGCGTCCCCGGGTTGAAGACGAGACCGGCCTTGCAGCCGTTATCGCGAATCAGGCTCAGCGTGCGGTCCACGTGTTCCGAGGCTTCCGGGTGGAACGTGATCAGATTGGCACCGGCCTTGGCGAAGTCGGGCACGATGCGGTCGACCGGGCGCACCATCAGATGCACGTCGATGGGCACGTCCACGTGCGGGCGAATGGCTTCGCAGACCATCGGGCCGATCGTCAGGTTGGGAACGTAATGGTTGTCCATCACGTCGAAGTGAATCCAGTCGGCGCCCGCCGCCACGACGTTACGGACTTCTTCGCCCAGCCGGGCAAAGTCGGCGGACAGGATGCTGGGGGCGATACAGAATTGCGTCATGGCAGGGCAGGGGGAAGGCGTCAAAAGCGCTATTTTAAAGCTTTCACATGACGCTTGCCCGTTGCGTGCCGGAGGCCCCGGCCGGAAAGCCTTTCCGTGGCATACGGCGAGCGGACGTTCCGGGGGGGCGTTTGGTGGGCGTTCGAAGGGCATTCGAAGGGCGTTTGCTGGTTGCGACCCGCGACGACTTGCCGCAGAATGCCTTGCAAAACGGGACAGCATTTATGTTTTTCGCCTGTCACGCTGCTGGAACCCGCCGTAGTCCCATAAGAGTCAGACCAGAACAACATCAGAGAGCACGCATGCGCTACAGGAACACCCGATGAGCCAGTACGAATTTACCGTCACCGTGCGTCCGCAGTACCTCCCGGAACAGTCGGAACCGGATCGGCGGCAGTTTGCCTTCGCCTACACGATCACCATCCGCAACAGCGGCGAAGTGCCGGCACAGCTGATTTCGCGTCACTGGGTGATTACCGACGGCGACAACAAGGTCCAGGAAGTGAACGGGCTGGGTGTGGTTGGCCATCAGCCGTTCCTCCAGCCGGGTGAACAGTTCGAGTACACGAGCTGGGCGATGGTCGCCACGCCGGTGGGCACCATGCGCGGCGATTATTTCTGTGTGGCGGAAGACGGCACGCGCTTCGAAGCGCCCATCGCGGAATTCGCGCTGACCATGCCGCGTACGCTGCACTGAGCCGGGCATGCGCGCACCGTTGGCGTGGTTCGACAGACTGGCGCGTCAGCGACGGTCGTCGGACCAGTCTTCCTTCTTGAGCGGGTCGCCGGACGCGTCGCGTGGGTCCACGGGGTCCACAGTGTCGCTCGGCATCGGCCGGGTGGCGCGCATCTGGCGAACTCTGCGTCCGGGCGACGGCTTGCGTCGCAGGATCACGATAGCGGCGACGATCACGATCGCCAGCAACACCTCCGGCAACACCAGCAAGGCCGGATATTCATCGAACAGATTACTCATGACGCTCTTCCTGAATGTGTTCGGGCGGTGGCGCGCTGGCCGGGGCCTGGCGCTCGCCGCGTTTGCCGCATTGCTCTATGGTTGTTCGAGTGTGCCTCCGTCGACCCCGTCGCGTCCAGGCGTTCCGCCGTCGAATGTGGCAACGCCCCCGTCCGGTGCAGGTCGCATGCAGGCCGTGACATGGGCCGATGTCGACGGCTGGCAGGACGATTCCCTGATCGGCGCGCGTCTTGCGCTGGCCCAAACCTGCGTGAAGCTGAGCCGTCAGGCGAAGTGGCAACCGGCCTGCCGGGCCTCCGAGCAGCTTGACGATCTCGACGCGGCCTCCGTGCGTCAATTCTTTGAGCAGTACTTTACGCCGTTTCGCATCGCGAACTCCGATGGGACGCAGACGGGCCTGATTACCGGTTACTACGAACCGCTGCTGCACGGCTCGCGCGTGCGCACCGGGGTCTACCAGACGCCGCTCTACAAATGGCCCGCCGGACGCAAAGCCGGATCGCTTCCCGCCCGCGCCGAACTGATGCGCAGCGGCATGTTGCGCGGTTACGAGCTGGTGTACGTCGATGATCCTATCGAGGCGTTCTTCCTGCAAGTGCAGGGGTCCGGCCAGGTCGTGCTCGACGACGGTTCGATCATGCGCGTGGGTTACGGCGGCAACAACGATCAGCCGTACAAGTCGATTGGTCGCTGGCTGATCGATCGCGGCGAGATCACCGCCGCGCAGGCGACGATGCAGGGCATTCGCGCCTGGGCGCGCGCTAACCCGTCGCGCGTCGATGCGTTGCTCGACGTGAACCCGCGTTTCGTCTTCTTCCGCGAGATGCCGAACCACGGCGTGGGCGGCATCGAAGGCCCCATCGGCGCGCTGGGTGTGCCGTTGACGGCAGAGCGCTCCATTGCCGTCGATCCGGCGTCGATCCCGCTGGGTAGCCCCGTGTTCCTGTCGACGACGCGTCCGCCGTTCGGGCCGCAAGCCAATTCGCCGATCAACCGGCTGATGTTCGCGCAGGACACCGGCAGCGCGATCAAGGGTGGCGTTCGTGCGGACTTCTTCTGGGGATTGGGCGACGATGCAGGCGATCTGGCCGGACGCATGCGTCAGAGCGGCAAGATGTGGGTGTTCCTGCCGAACCAGTAAGCCGGATCGCTTCCGATAAGTCTGGCAAGTTCCGACGTCCAAGAAAAAGCCCGCGAAGGTCGCGGGCTTTTTTCATGCTGACGAGCGGGTGCTAATGGCTTAGCGCGGGCGCTTGTCCACAACCCGGCGTGCTTTGCCGACGGAGCGCTCGATGCCGCCGACTGGCTTCACGCGCACCGCGCACGACACGCCGATGAGCGTCTTGATGTCGCGCTTGAGTTCACCGCCGGCCGCTTGCAACGCAGCCGCGTCGTCGCATCCGACGGCCGCCTCGACGTCTACCGCCATCGTGTCCATCGGGCCTTCCTTATCCAGAATGATCTGGTAGTGCGGGGAAAGCACCGGCTGACGCAGCAGCAATTCTTCGATCTGCGACGGGAAGACGTTCACGCCGCGAATGATCATCATGTCGTCCGAACGGCCGGTGATCTTCTCCATGCGACGCATCGTGCGCGCCGTACCCGGCAGCAAACGCGTGAGATCGCGCGTGCGGTAACGAATGATCGGCAGCGCTTCCTTCGTGAGCGACGTGAACACCAGTTCGCCGAACTCGCCGTCGGGCAGCACTTCACCCGTCTCCGGATCGATGATTTCGGGATAGAAGTGATCTTCCCAGATGGTCGGACCGTCCTTCGTCTCGGCGCATTCGCACGCCACGCCCGGGCCCATCACTTCCGACAGACCGTAAATGTCGACGGCGTCGATGCCCATGCGCTTTTCGATGGCCGTGCGCATGTCGTTCGTCCACGGCTCTGCGCCGAAGATGCCGATGCGCAGCGACGATTCCGCCGCCACGATGCCCTGACGTTCCAGTTCGTCGGCAATCGCGAGCATGTAGCTCGGCGTCACCATGATGATGTCCGGCTTGAAGTCCTGAATCAGTTGCACTTGCTTCTCGGTCTGACCGCCGCCGAACGGGATCACCGTCAGGCCCGCGCGCTCTGCGCCGTAGTGGGCACCGAGACCGCCCGTGAACAGGCCGTAGCCATAGCTGATGTGCACCTTGTCGCCGCGACGCGCACCGGAGGCGCGAATCGAGCGCGCGACCAGATCGGCCCACGTGCTGATGTCGTTGGCGGTGTAGCCCACGACCGTCGGCTTGCCCGTGGTGCCCGAGGACGCATGCACGCGCGAGACCTGTTCCATCGGAACCGCGAACATGCCGAAGGGATAGCTGTCGCGCAGATCCTGCTTCGTCGTGAACGGGAACTTGGCCAGGTCGGCCAGCGAGGTCAATTCGTCCGGGTGGACGCCGGCCTCGTCGAACTTCCGGCGATACACCGGCGAATTCTCATAGGCATGCCGCAGCGTCGTCTTCAGTCGGTCGAGCTGAAGGGCGCGCAGTTCGTCGAGGCTCGCTTTCTCGATCGGCTCGAGCGGCAAGGCGGTGGTCATGACTGTCTCCTTGGGGTCTTGCTTCTTACGCTGATACGTTGATTACCTTGCGCGCGCCCGAGCCCGGGTGCGCGTATTACTGAGTATGGCCGGGCCTCGTCAGACGACGCTGCCCTTGATCTGTGCGGACTTGCCGCGGAACATCGCCACCACTTCACCGGCGTTGTTCGTCAAACGAATGTCGTAGATGCCATGACGCCCCGAGAGCACCTGCTCCTGCGCTTCGGCGGTGAGCGTGTCGCCGCCCGAGACCGGCTTGAGGAACTCGATACTGCAACCGGCCGCCACCGTCACGACGTTGTAGCTGTTGCAGGCGAACGCAAACGTCGAATCGGCCAGCGTGAACATCAGGCCGCCGTGGCAGATCGCGTGACCGTTGAGGAATTCGTCGCGAATGCGCATCGTCATACGGGCATAGCCCGGACGCACTTCCTGCAACTCCATGCCCAGCCATTGGCTCGCTCGGTCGGTGCTGTACATCGCTTCGCCCGTAGCGTGGGCGAGTTCTTCCGGCGTCATATCGCCGACGGCTTTGGCGGCGGAGGTTTGGCTCATCGGGGTTCCTCTTGTGTCTCGTCTAATCTTGTTATGTCGTGGTCTCTCGCGCGGCGCGTGTGGTTTTGGCGTTCGGTGTGCGTCGCTGCTGGTTCTGCTTTTCCTTGGTCCTGCGTGCCTTCAGCTTGCTTGGTGCTTCGTCTGTGCTTGGTCTGTGCTTCGTCTGTACTTCGGCGGAGGTCAGCGGCCTTCGAACTTCGGCGCGCGCTTTTGCAGGAACGCGTTCACGCCTTCCGCATAGTCATACGACGCGCCCAGCGAGCGTTGTCCGTCGCGTTCCAGATCCAGTTGCTGATCGAGCGTGTTGGTTGCCGAGGCGTAGAGCGCTTCCTTGATGGTTGCGAGCGCCTTCGTCGGTTGTGTGGCCAGTTGCGTGGCGAGCTTTTGGGCTTCGGACAACAGCACGTCGTCGTCGACGCAGCGCCAGATCAGGCCCCACTGTTCGGCCTGTTCGGCCGAGAGCTTGTCGCCGAGCATCGCCAGCCCCATCGCGCGGGCCATGCCGATGCGTTGCGGCAGGAACCACGTGCCGCCGGTATCCGGCACAAGGCCGATCTTCACGAACGCCTGCACGAAGTTGACGGAAGCGCTGGCCAGCACGATGTCGCACGCCAGGGCGAGGTTCGCACCTGCACCTGCGGCGATGCCGTTCACCGCAGCAATCACCGGCATCGGCATGGCGCGCAGTTTGCGCACGAGCGGGTTGAAGTTCTCGTCGATCAGCGCGCCGAGGTCGGTCGATGCACCCGGCGTGAAGTCCAGATCCGCCAGATCCTGCCCGGCGCAGAAGCCCCGGCCTGCACCGGTCAGGACAATGGCGCGCGCGCCCTGTGCCTGAGCGGTGTCGAGGGCGTCGCGCAATTCCGCATGCATCTGCCGCGTGAAGCTGTTGAGCTTCTCGGGGCGGTTGAGCGTGATCGTGGCGACGTTGTCTTGCAGCGTCAGTTGAATCGTGGCGGTCATCGGGGGCTGTCTCCGGGGTCTCTATATATAGAAGGGGTATCGCTCAGACGCGCTCGATGGCGATGGCGATGCCCTGACCCACGCCGATGCACATCGTGCACAGCGCGAAGCGACCGCCCGTGCGGTGAAGCTGATACATCGCCGTCGTCACCAGACGCGCGCCCGACGCACCCAGCGGATGGCCCAGTGCGATCGCGCCGCCGTTCGGGTTCACGCGGGCGTCGTCGTCGGCGAGGCCGAGTTGACGCAGCACGGCCAGGCCCTGACTGGCGAACGCTTCGTTCAGTTCGATGACGTCGAACTGGTCGAGCGTCATGTTCAATTGCTTGAGCAGCTTGACCGTAGCCGGGGCCGGGCCGATGCCCATGATGCGCGGTGCGACACCGGCGGTTGCCATGCCGAGCACGCGGGCACGCGGCGTGAGGCCATGCAGCTTGGCGGCGCTTTCGCTGGCGAGCAGCAGGGCGCACGAGCCGTCGTTCACGCCGGAGGCGTTGCCGGCGGTAACGGTGCCGTCCGCGCGAACCACACCTTTGAGCTTGCCCAGCGCTTCCATGCTCGTGGCGCGCGGATGTTCGTCATGTTCCACGACGATGGCGTCGCCCTTTTTCTGGGCGATCGACACCGGCGTAATTTCCTGTGCGAGCGTGCCGTCGGCTTGCGCGCGCGCGGCCTTCTCCTGGCTACGCAGCGCGAAGCGGTCCTGATCTTCGCGATTGATCTTGAAGTCGTCGGCCACGTTCTCCGCCGTCTCCGGCATCGAGTCGACGCCGTACTGCACCTTCATCAGCGGGTTGATGAAGCGCCAGCCGATGGTCGTGTCGAAAATGGCGGCCTGACGCGAGAACGCGCTGTCGGCCTTGCCCATCACGAACGGCGCGCGCGTCATCGATTCGACGCCGCCTGCGATCATCAACCCTGCTTCGCCCGCTTTGATGGCGCGCGCGGCGGTGCCGATGGCGTCCATGCCCGAGCCGCACAGGCGGTTGAGCGTTGCGCCCGGCACGTCGATGGGCAACTCGGCAAGCAGCGACGCCATGCGAGCGACGTTGCGGTTGTCTTCACCTGCCTGATTGGCGCAGCCGTAAATGACGTCGTCGATCAGTGTCCAGTCGACGTTCGGGTTGCGCGCCATCAGCGCCTTGAGGGGGATTGCACCGAGGTTGTCGGCGCGAACGTCCTTCAACGCACCGCCGTAACGGCCGATGGGGGTGCGGATCGCGTCGCAGATGAAGGCTTCGGTCATGGTGTCTCGTTCCTGTCTTGGCTTGGGGCGGGAAGATCGGTCGCGGGCGTCTAAGCGCTGAAGCGCAGGGGCCGTGCGACGGTGAGTGACTATGGTAGTGACTTACCGTCGCATTTGCGTGAGGGGTTTCCCGTCCTCTCTATATAGATGTGACTTAACTGGACGTGAATCAGGCAGCGCCCGCTTCGGACTTGGCTGGCACATGGTGACGGCTTTGCACGACGCGGAAACGGTTGGCGACGAAGGCCGCATCGGCCAGGCTGGCGTTTGCTGCCGGGTTGCCGCCCGTGCCGTGGTAGTCCGAGTACGCCGCCGATTGGTTGACGAACACGCCGCCGGTCAGGTTGAGCGACAGGGCGACGCGGCCTTCGATGGCGGCGTCGAGTGCCAGTGCTTCGCCTTCCGGCGTCGTCGTGTAGGCCGCAAGCGTGAGGGCGCCGTGCTGCGCGGCGGTGCGTCCGGCCAGCGCGAAAGCTTGCTCGCTGCTGTCGACGGCGATTACGAACGTGACCGGGCCGAACCATTCGCGGGTGTAGGTGGCTTCGTCGGCGACGTCGAGCGCGACGATCAGCGGCGTGCGCACGCGTGCACCGGCGAAGGCCGGGTGTTCGAGCGTCTGGCTGTCGAGCACCACACGGCCGACCTTGCGGGCTTCGTCGATGCGGGCGATGACGCCTTCGTTCTGGATCGCGCCGAGCAGTTCTACGGCCTTGGCCGGATCGCTGCACGTCTTCTGAACGCTACCGGCAATGGCGGCCACGACTTCATCGAACGAGACCTTGCCGTCCGGCGTCTGGATACCGTCGCGCGGGATGTAGATATTCTGCGGCGCGGTGCACATCTGGCCCGAGTACAGCGCGAGCGAGAAGCCGATGTTGCGGGCCATGCCCTTGAGGTCGTCCGTCGAGTCGATCACGATCTGGTTCACACCGGCCTTCTCGGTGTAGACCTGCGCCTGACGCGCGTTGACTTCCAGCCAGTCGCCGTTGGCGGTGCTGCCGGTGAAATCGATCACGCGCACTTCGTCGCGCTTCGCGAGTTGCTGGACGGTGGCGCCGTCGTTCGGGTTGGTGGCGGCGAGCGTGACGACATCCGGATCGAAACCGGCTTCCTTGAGCACTTCACGCGCGATCTTCACGGTGATGGCGAGCGGCAGGATTGCGCCCGGATGCGGCTTGACGACAACGGCATTGCCGGTCGCGAGGCTGGCGAACAGGCCGGGATAGCCGTTCCATGTCGGGAACGTGCAGCAGCCGAGCACCAGCGCCACGCCGCGCGGCACGACGGTGTAACGCTTTTCCATCGCCAGCGGCGGGTTCTTGCCCTGCGGCTTTTCCCAGTAGGCGTTAGCCGGAATGCGGCGCAGTTCGTCCCATGCGTAGGCCACGGCTTCGAGACCGCGATCCTGCGCGTGCGGGCCACCGGCCTGGAACGCCATCATGAAAGCCTGACCCGTCGTGTGCATCACGGCGTTGGCCATTTCGAAGCTACGTGCGTTCAGGCGTTTGAGGATTTCGAGCGAGACGCCGACCCAGGCGTCCGGCGTGGCGGCGCGCCACGACTTGTGGGCATCCTTCACGCGGGCGAGCAGGGCGTCGATTTCGAAACCGGGGTAAGTCGTGCCGAGCGCAAAGCCGAACGGCGAAGCTTCCTGGCCGACACTGCCCGTGCTGCCGCGCTGCTCCAGCGGGAAGGCGGCGTTCAGATACTGTTTGAAAGCGGCTTCGCCATCGGCGGCGGCCGTCTCGCCATAAGCACGCGGGCTCGGCATTTCCGTGAACGGGCTCCAGTAACCACGCGTGGCGATGGCCTGAAGGGCGCGCTCGAGAGTCTCTTGGTGTTTGGCGAAGAGGGGATGAGTCATGGTTGTGGATCTGTCCGTGTCGGGATGCGGCTGGCGGATTCGCTGTCTTGCGCGCAAGTTCGTGGCTCGCGCGGCAAGACGCAGGGGACGGCACCGGGTCGTCTGACTAATCGTTGTCGTCGATTCGACGTCAACATTAATTAACCGACCGGTTGGTTTGTTAATATAGCACCAAATCTTCCGGGCGTGGCACACGATGATGCCGGGTTTTCCCCGACGGATCCGCGCATGCGAGCTGTGCGGCTGAAGCGGGCGCGCCGAGTGCAGGGCGGGCGGCCGGTTCGCGGGATGCATCGTCGGATGCCGGTGGCTGTCGCTCCCGATTTCTCGGACTTTGTCCCGACATTGGACGACTTGCGGCCTCCGATCTGCGTTGCGGAACGAAAGGTGCGTGCCCGGGGGATCAATGGCATCATGCCTAACCACTGCAGTCGACGCCCCGCGAGCCGCACACCCAGGCCCACGCAGAGCGCCGCAGCGCCGTTGCAAACCGATGGCGCGCCCATCGCCTTATCTGTTTCTGGCGGATGCCCGGGTGTCGAGCCCGAGTCACCGCTGACCCCCGAATCACAAGACGAGACTTTGACTGGAGGAGTAAGAGGATGACGTACGAGAACATTCTGGTGGAGACGCGCGGCCGCGTCGGTCTGATCACGCTGAATCGTCCGAAGGCGCTCAACGCGCTGAACGACGCGCTGATGGACGAACTGGGCGCTGCGCTCACCGCGTTCGATGCCGACGAAGCCATCGGTTGCATGGTGATCACCGGGAGTGAGAAGGCGTTCGCCGCCGGCGCCGACATCGGCATGATGTCCAAGTACACGTTCGCCGACGTCTTCAAGGGCGACTACATCACGCGCAACTGGGAGACGGTGCGCCGTATCCGCAAGCCGGTCATCGCTGCCGTGTCGGGATTCGCGCTCGGCGGCGGGTGTGAGCTGGCCATGATGTGTGACTTCATCATCGCTGCGGACAACGCAAAGTTCGGACAACCGGAGATCAAGCTTGGGGTGATTCCGGGCGCGGGCGGTACGCAGCGTCTCACGCGCGCCGTGTCGAAGGCCAAGGCCATGGACATGTGCCTGACTGCGCGCTTCATGGATGCCACCGAAGCTGAGCGCGCCGGCCTCGTCTCGCGCATCGTGCCGCTCGATAAGCTGCTCGACGAGGCGATCGGCGCAGCCAACACCATCTGTGAATATTCGCTGCCGGTCGTCATGGCCGCAAAGGAAGCCGTCAACCGCGCTTTCGAGTCGACCCTCGACGAGGGCGTGCAATTCGAGCGCCGCATGTTCCATTCGCTCTTCGCGTTGGAAGACCAGAAGGAAGGCATGGCGGCGTTCGTCGAGAAGCGCAAGCCGGTTTTCAAGCATCGCTGATCTATTGAGAAAAGCCGGGGCGGCCGCCGTTGGGGAGGTCGTCCTATGATAGTCTGCCGGTTTTTTCAGCAAGGGACGAAACGATGTCGATGAAACGACGTGCATTTGCGCTGGCCTTGGTGGTGGCCTCGGGGCTGCTGTTGAGTGCCTGCGGGAAGAAGGAAGAATCGGCTGCGGGCCGGTCGGTCGGGCCGGACGGCTCGCAACCTGTGTACGTCGTCGGATCGGACGCCGCCTATGCGCCGTTCGAATTCGAAACCGATACCCGGCAGATCGCCGGTTTCGATATCGATGTGATGAAAGCCGTCGCCGATAAGGCGGGCATCTCCATCCGCTTTATCAATACGCCGTTCGAAGGCATCTTCAATTCGCTTGTGCAGGGCGACCGCGACATTCTGATCTCTGCGATCACGATCACGGACGAACGTAGCAAGCAGATGGATTTCTCGAAGCCTTACTTTGAGGCATCGCAGTTGATTGCCGTGCCGGCGAACTCGACCGTACAGAAGTTCGACGATTTGAAGTCGATGAAGGTCGGCGTGCAGACGGCGACGACGGGCGATGAAGTTGTGCAGAAGCTGATGGGCAAGAACAATCCGTCGGTCAAACGTTTCGAAGGCACCCCGCTGGCGATGAAGGAACTCGAAGCGGGTGGCGTTGATGCGGTGGTCGCAGATAACGGTGTGGTGGTGAACTTCATTGCGAATAATCCGAATGCCAAGCTTCGCACGGTCGCTGACAGCAGCTTCCCGAAGGAGTACTACGGCATTGCGGTGCGTAAGGGCGATGCCGAGCTTCTGGCCAAGATCAACAAGGGTGTCGATGCGATCAAGGCGGACGGTACGTATGACGCCATCTACGAGCGGTACTTCGGTAAGAAATAGCCCCGAAGTCACGTGGCATACAGCGCCGGCAGGCGCTGTATGAAATGAAAAAGCCCCGTCACGACGGGGCTTTTTCGTGGGTTTTCAAATTATTTTCACAAAGTGCTTGCCAGCGTTCCGGGTTTTCACTAATATTCCGTCTCTCGCAACGACAGCGA
>NZ_CABPSA010000008.1 GCF_902459615.1 Pandoraea commovens | reverse complement strand
TCCGCTTAAACCCTTGCTCCATTTGCCACTCCTTCAATGCATCGAAAAAGTGACAACCTATTTCAGGACGGGTCACAGTCAACAGAAAAGCCGCCCGATTATGTCGCGCGGCTTTTTTGTTTTTCGGCGTATCGCTAATACCGGAGAGAGGAATCGAATCCTCCCCCTCTCCGCAGTCCTCATCACTTTGCGGCGTTACCTTCGTCAGCATCGATGGCATTGTCGTTCGCACCGTCTTCGTCTTCGGCGGGTTGCGCCATCCATTCGTGGTAGCCCGCGACACCCATCTTGCGCATCAGCGCCTCGTTACGTTCGTAAATCGTTTCCGCTTCCGGGAAGGCTTCCACCGCGCGGTCGATGCTCGCTTCGCGCAGTAAATGCAGTATCGGATACGGCGAGCGGTTCGTGAAGTTCTCGGCGTCGTCCGGATCGGTGCCTTCGAATTGATAGTCCGGATGGAAACTCGCGATCTGTAGTGCGCCTTCGAGCTGCAACTGCTTGAGCATCCGCTCGGCAAAGAACAATGCGTCGTTGTACTCGTGGAAGTCGAGCAACGCGTCCGGCACGATCAGCAGCGTCGTATCGACCGCTTGCGGGTCGGCCTGCGCCAGCCACTGCAACTCCCTCTCCAGATCGAGCAGCACGCCCTCCATATCGCGCGCGGCGCTCACGACATACCGGATCTGATCCTTGACGTGCACCGCCTTCGCAAAGGGGCAAAGGTTCAGGCCGATCACGGCGCGCGTGAGCCAGTGGCGCGTCGCCGCAATCACGGCCTCGTTGTCCTGCGTCTGCAACGGGTTCGTGGCGGACGCGGCGTCTGGAATGTTTTTCTCCGTCATACAAATGCGTGGCGATGATTCATGAATACCGCATTGTAGTGCGGCATTCGCACCGCGTCGGCATGTCCGTCTTGGAGAACCCGACGGGGCGAATGCCAAAACCAGCGCCCGGCGTGTGCGCGACCATGCGGTTCTTCACGCCACGCGCCCAACGACCATGCCCGGTACCCCGCCCATCACTACCAGTGCGCACAGCACCTACTCCCACAGTACGCGCGACAGCGTCACCGCCTCTCATCCGCAGCCCGAAGGCCGTCATCTGTCGGCCACGTCGCTGGTCGACCTGCTCGACGTGCGACGTGGCTCGCTATACCGCACACAGGACATCTGGAACATGCTCGTCGATCCGCAGAGTTGTGCGGGGCGCGAGTTGCGTAGCGCTTGCGAAGCTGCGTCGCCGAACGGTCCGCTGTTTCTCGAAATGGTGACGCTGCTGACCATGCCCGAATCGGAGCGCACAGTGGACCGACTCACGGACGCGGGCGTCTTCCTCATTCCGGCGCGTGCCGGATATCTGCGCCCCGAAGACGCGGCCCTGCTACGCAGTAACGAAGGACTGCTCCTCTGGCTGCAATACGCCGCGACACCGACGGCTTACTTCAGGGTGTTCGACGGCTCAGACATCTTCGGCGCGACGTCCATGCACGACCGGACGCGTATTGCCAAGATTCTGCGGATTCTCGTAGCCTGCGGACGCGATCGCACCGCCGCCACGCCGTCGAATCCGTCCGACCTCCCCCCCATCAATCCGCTCTCTCATCTGTGCAGTCAGGTCGCGCCGCACTGGTTGCGTCGCGTGCTCGAACTCGGCGGCTGCCCGCATCAGATGAGCCAACGGGGCGTGCCGCTGATTGTGAACGCCATGCGTGCCGAAGCGATCCGGCTGCACCACGCCGGGCGAGACTTCATGTGCGCGCACACCTCACTTCGACAACTCGCCGAACTGCTCAAACGGCACGGCGCCGATCTGACACAACCGAACGGGCGCGGCGTGCCCGCTGTCGCGCTGCTCGCGTTTCACGGGCTGTGTGGTGCGGCCGAAGCGCTGCTCGCGAGCGGAGCCAGTCCAAATGCGATCGACCAGCATGGCAACACATTGATGCATCACCTGGCGCATGCCATTCACATGCGCGAGTCCCCAGCGCATACGGAAAACGCCAGGCTCGCTCATTACGTCCTGATCCTAGCCCTCCACCACGGCGGCAATCTGGATGTGCCGAACACAGCGGGACACACGGCCCGCTCATGCTTGCCCGAACCCACATTGCTCGGCCCGCAAGTCGACGACGCATTCCTCACGACCGTCCGCACAGCCGCCTTTCGTCGCATCAGAGCCCTTAGCTGACCTTCTCGCCCGACATGCCCATACCCTCAGTCACGCCCCACT
Source organism: Pandoraea commovens (assembly GCF_902459615.1). Lineage (GTDB taxonomy): Bacteria > Pseudomonadota > Gammaproteobacteria > Burkholderiales > Burkholderiaceae > Pandoraea > Pandoraea commovens. The sequence goes on along the minus strand of NZ_CABPSA010000008.1, from coordinate 334,360 downwards.
CGATATCGCCAGCGACGCATCTAGGTTCCGTGAGCGACAGTGTTGCCTTGCCGGACGGCCTCACGCTCGAAGCACTCCTGCGCGCGCAGCGCGAGGCGCGTTGTACATCGCGCCAAGTGTGGGACATCTTGATGAGCCCTGCGACGGCCGCCGGCCGAGAACTCCACGACAGTTGTTCCTTAGCGAGACCGGAAAATCCCGGGGGACTGGTCTTCTCGATGTCCACGCTGTTTTGCACACCGGTGCAGCACAGAACCCTGAGCGATCTTGAAAATGCCGGTGTCTTCATTAACCGGTCAGCACGCGACGACCTCGAGCCGGATAACGCCGATCTGTTGCTAAGCGACATGGGCCTGCAACTCTGGCTCCGTTACGCAGCGGAGCCGTCCGCCTACCCTACGGTGTTCGTTGACGCACTCATGGCCAACGAATTCCCCACACTCCCGTCGCCGACCGTTTCCAATGCGTTGCGCGTGCTGATTGCGTGCGGTCGCGACAAGACCAACAACGTCCCGGTGTCCGAGGTCGCAGGAGACGTTCATCTGCCGCTGACCCATTTGTGCGGTCACGTTGCCGTGGAATGGTTGCCATCTCTATTGGACCTCGGTGCAGACGTCAATCAGGCGACAGCGAACGGCGTGCCGCTCATTGCCACGGCGATGGCCGCCGAAGCCGAGCGTCTGCATCTGAACGGTTGTGACCTGCTCGTGGCACACGATTCGCTCTTTCGTCTGGGAAAGATGCTCGTATCGCACGGTGCTGATCTCACACAACCGGCGCTCACGGGTTCACCTCCCGTTGTGCTATTGGCGTTCAACGGCTACTGCGCAGCGGCCGACGTTTTGCTCTCGCTGGGTGCCGCCTGCAGCACGGCGGAGGTCGGCCGTGACGGCAACACGCTCATGCATCAGCTCGCGGCCACCACACGGTTGCGGCCCTACTCGTTCTCCGCCTATTTTCTGTTCATCCTCGCCGTGCGCTACGGCGGCGATCCTGATCGAACCAACGACGCGGGCATCACCCCCGTCTCGCTCTTGCCGGACAGTCTTGTGAGTTACCTTCGTTTGACGCAGAAGATGGTGAAGCAGGCACGCGAGCGCGCCGTGCACGTCATTACCAACCCAGACACGCTACCCGGCAACGAGACGACGGAGAACGTGACCGCCGCCAGCGCCGCGATGATGCACGAAGCGAAGCGGTTGTGCGATGCCGGTCAAGACCCCTTGCTCGCGCACGAGGCGCTGTTTGCGCTGGCCGCGCGGCTCCAGCAACGCGGCATGGATCTGACCCAGCAGCATGCAGACGGCACACCGCCGGTGATTTGGCTCGCGTCGCGGGGCTTTTGCGGTGCAGCCGAGGTACTACTCGCCCTTCATCCCGACTGCAACGCACCCGTGTACGAAGGCAACTCGATCATGCACTTCCTTGCCGCGACGACGCACCATCCACGCGATGCCATCTACGCCGATTACCTGCTCAACACGGCATTGCGCTACGGCGGCGATCCGACCCGGCCCAACAACGCGGGCAACACAGCGCTCACCGCGCTTTCGTCCGAACGGGTTCGCTTCGTGCGCGCAGGCTTCTTCTTCATCGATCAGACACGCAAGCGCGCGGTGCAAATCGTCGAGCGCCGCCGTGCACCTCGTCTGGGACAACAACTGCCCTCACAGCAAGCTGCGCCAGCCGACCCGTTGCGACATTCCGCCGCAGCCATATAACATGCATTTAATTTGCATCTTATAATCACTCCGCCGGCCCCCTGAAAGTTGTTGTCGAGTTGTGCGAGTTGTCCATGATGTGAGCCCCGGGGACCGGCGACCGAATGCCGCACCGTGGACGCCCCAGAGCGTGAGCGTCCACGGTATCGATGAAACACCCACAAGTACGACCAAAAAGATGCATTTAATTTGCATCTTATAAATTCAGGAGTCTTGCCATGCTTTCCGCCGCATCCCGCCCCTACATCGACGCAAGCGTTCCGGTCTTGCGCGAACACGGTCTTGCGATCACGCGCCACTTCTACGCGAGCATGTTCGAAGCGCATCCTGAGTTGCGCAATCTCTTCAACATGGGTAATCAGGCAAGCGGTGCACAACAGCAGTCGCTCGCCTCCGCCGTCTTTGCATACGCTGCGAACATCGACAATGCGGCGGCCCTCGCCCCCGTGCTTGAGCGCATCGTTCACAAGCACGTCTCTGTCGGCATTACGCCGGCGCACTACCCGATCGTCGGACGTTATCTGCTCGCCGCCATCAAGGCCGTGCTGGGCGACGCTGCGACGCCTGAACTCATCGCCGCCTGGGACGAAGCCTACTGGCTGCTCGCGGGCGAACTGATCGCGGCCGAAGCGCGACTGTCCGAGCAATCGCGTGCACCGCTGGGCGCACTGCGCGAATTGGTCGTGGCCGACGTCGACCGCGAAACCGAACACGTCGTGTCGTACTACCTGCGCACGCCGGAAGGCGGCTCGCCGGGCGAGTTCGCACCGGGCCAGTACGTTAGCGTCGCCGTCACGCTGCCGGACGGCCTGCAACAGCGCCGCCAGTACAGCCTCTCGGACGCCCCCGAAGCCCCGCATTGGCGCATCACCGTCAAGCGCGAAGAAGCCAATGCATCGAAGCCCGAAGGGATGGTCTCGAACTGGTTGCACGCGAACGTCAAGGCAGGCGATCGCATTCTGGTCGGTCCGGCCTACGGCGAGTTCACGCTGCCCCAAGATTCCGCCCGTCCGCTCGTGCTGCTCAGCGCCGGCGTGGGGATCACGCCGATGATGTCGATGGTCGCAGCGCTGGCCGCCAAGGGCTCGCGTCGCGAAGTGCTGTTTGCCCACGCCGGTCGCAACGGCTCGCACGTGGCGCTGCGCCGTCATCTGGCGTTCGCCAAGACGCAGTTGCCGAATCTGCGCACCGTCACGTTCCTTGAAGTGCCGTTGAGCACGGACCGTGAAGACGTCGATTACACGCATGCCGGACGCATGGACCTCTCGCGTCTCTCGCTGCCTGCCGACGCCGACTACCTGATGTGCGGCCCGTCCGCCTTCATGCAGACGCAATGGCGTGCCCTGCGCGACGCCGGTGTGCCCGCAGGACGCATGCGCCGCGAAGTCTTCGGGCCGGACGCTCTGGATCACCTGCTGTAATCCTTCGCAAACGTTTGTCACACCCGCAACGCAAAAGGCTCCCGAGGGAGCCTTTTGCATGAGGGTATTTAGCGCGACATCGCTGCCGCAACCTGCTCAGTCGATCAACTTACCCGCCGCGTCATAGAACGGATGCGAACCGCCTGCGTCATCGACAAATGCGAGATGCGAGACGAGTCCCGTCTGCGGCGTGAATCGATGCAACTGGAACGACGGCGGATCCAGCACCCACGCGGACGGTCCGCCTTCGCGCAGATCGAGCGCAACCTGATGCGCAGGCGACGGACACACGCTTGCTACGGTGCCCGCAAAGCGCGTGTGAATCGGACGATGCACGTGACCGCAAATCACACGCTCCACGTTGTCGAAGCGGCGCACGATCGCGGCCAGCTTCACCGCATCGGCAGCGTCGAGCGCCTGAACGTCCATATGCTCGATGCCGCACGAGAACGGCGGATGGTGCATGGCGACGACCGTCGGCGTTTGCGTATCGCTCGCGAGCGTCGCTTCGAGCCATTCCAGACGCTCGTCGCACAACTTCCCGCCGCCATTGGGCGGATCCTGCGTATCGAGCGCCACGAGCCGCAACGGCCCGAACATGGCCGTGTATTGCACGAAGTCGCCCGGTTTGCCGAGATATGTGTGCTCGGGGAACACTTCGCGCAGCGCGTCGCGTCCGTCGTGATTGCCGATGACGAGGTAGTACGGGATTTCCAGCGGCGTGAGCAAACGGCGCAGATGCTCGTATTCCTCGCGCGCGCCGAAGTCGACGAGATCGCCCGTCAGCACGACGAAGTCGGGACGCGGCGTAAGCGTATTGAGACGTGCCACGCAACGCTCAAGATAAGCGGCGGTATCGACGCGGCGATAGGCCAGCTTGCCGGGGCGTTTGATGTGAAGGTCGCTGATTTGCGCGAACAGCATGAGCGGTTTATCCGTGAAGCGAAAAGACATGGGCGGCGGGCAGCGACAGGCCCACCTTATCGCCGACGCGGCACTCGCGACGGCTGGAAACTTCGACGAGCACCGCACCGGCCGTGGACACGCCACTGAGCGTCAGACGCGTGCGGTCGCCGAGGAACTGCACCTCTTCGACCTGCCCGGTCAGCGGGGCGTCGCCAGCGGGCACGACCATGGCGTCCTCGGGGCGGAAGTACAACTCCTGCACATCGGCACGCACGTTCGGGCATTCGACGCGACCGCCTTCCAGATGGAAGTGCCCGTCACGCCACACACCGGCCAGACGATTGAGCGTGCCGACGAAGTTCGCCACGTGACGCGACGCCGGTTGGTAATAGATGTCGCGCGGCGCGCCAATCTGTTCGATACGGCCCGCGCTCATCACCACGATGCGGTCGCCGAGCGCCATCGCTTCGTCCTGATCGTGTGTCACGTACACCGTCGTCACGCCCAGCCCGCGCAGCAGACGGTCCATGTCCGCGCGCACCGTCTCGCGCAGCTTGGCATCGAGGGCAGTGAGCGGTTCGTCGAGCAACAGCACACGCGGCTCCGGTGCGAGCGCGCGCGCCAGTGCGACGCGCTGCTTCTGACCGCCGGAGAGCTGTGCGATCGCGCGGTCTGCGTAGGGCGTGAGATGCACCAGATCAAGCAACTCGTCCACACGCTTGTTGATCTGCGCCGAGGGCAGACCGCGCAACTTGAGACCGTACGCCACATTGCCGCGTACGGTGAAGTTCGGGAACAGGGCGTAATTCTGAAAGACCATGCCAACGCGACGCTTCTCGATAGGCAGGCGCGTGACGTCTTCGTCGCCGAAGCGAACGCGTCCGCCGGCGTCGGGGCGCTCAAGCCCGGCGATCATGCGCAGGGTCGTGGTCTTGCCGCACCCAGACGGGCCGAGCAGCACCAGCGTCTCGCCCGCACCGATCGTCAGATCGAGCGGCTGCAGGACGGTGTTGCCGTGAAACGTCTTGGCACAGCGTTCGAGATGAATGGGGATGGAAGTCAGTTTCATCGTCATATCCGTAATCAGGTGCGCCCGCGAGAATTGCGGACCTTTGCCCGTTGGGCCGTCATCTGCATGACGATGAGCAGCGGCACGATCAGCACGAAAAACACTGCCGTGTATGCGCTGCCGATCTCAAGACGCAGCGACGCGTAGGCGTCCGCCAGCCCCACCGGGAGGGTCTTGGTGTCGGGCGTGTGCAGCATCCACGTGAGGTTGAATTCGCCGAGCGAGAGCGTCACGACGATCAGCGCCGCCGCCACGATTTCGCCGCGGATGTTAGGCAGCACCACCGTCATGAAACGTCGCAGGAAGCTCGCGCCGAGACTCGCTGCGCCCTCCTCCATCATCTTGATGCGCGAGTCGGCGCAGGCCGCCGCCACCGCACGCACCATGAACGGCAGCGTGAAGATCACGTGCCCCACGACGATGAATGCCAGACTTTCGCGAAAGCCGCGCATGCCGCCGTACACGCTGATGAGCGCCAGCGCGCTCGCCAGTCCGGGCAGCGCGATGGGCAACGTGAGCAGTTCTTCGATCCAGCGCGCGAAACGGCTCTGCCAGCGGGCGAGCACGTAACCGGCGGGCACGCCGAGCAGCGCGACCAGCACCAATGTGGCGACGCCGACGTACAACGAATTCAGAATTGCGTCGTGATAGTCCTGCCAGACCTGAATCACCCACTTGAACGTGAGACCGGCCGACGGGCCACGGAAATAGTTCACCGACAGCCCGGCGAGAATCGACATCCCCACCGGTATCAGCAAGAACGCGCACATCAGCAGCGTGAGCAGCAGTTGCAGCGTGAAAAGGGTTTTCTTGAGCATGCGGATCAACCTCCGGCGGCGACAGCCTGCCCAGTGAAATTGCGGGCAAGCATCAGCACTGCCCACGTGACGATGCCGAGAATCACCGAAAGGGCCGCCGCCGTCGCCACGTTGGCGTTGAGCGTGAACTCGGTGTAGATGGTCATTGGCAGCACGTCGATGTCGGTGGCAAGCGTGAAGGCCGTGCCGAACGCGCCGACCGAGGTCGCGAAGCACATCGCGCCCGAGGCGATCAGCGCGGGGGCGAGCGCGGGCAGCGTCACGTCGCGGGCAATCGCGAAGGGCCCTGCGCCCAGCGACGACGCCGCTTCCGTGAGCGAATGATCGAGCGATTCCGCGGCGGCCATCACGGCCAGAATCACACGCGGAATCGAGAAATACAGATAACCGAGAAACAGGCCCGTGAGCGAGTACGCGAACACGACCTTGTGGCCGATGAGTTTCGACGTCAGATCGCCGATCAGACCCTGACGTCCCGCGAGCATGATGACCATGAAACCGACCACCACGCCGGGGAACGCCAACGGCAGGGTCAACATCGACACGAGTGCCGATTTGCCCGGAAAGTCATGACGGGTGAGGAAGAGGCCCGCCACAAGCGACAACGCCAGAGTAGCCAGTGTGACAAGGGCCGACAGCACCACGGTTTGCCACAGGCTATCGAGATAACGCGCATTGGTGAGAATGGCGCGATAGGTCTCGAACGCGTGACCGTCGCCGCTTACCTGCACAAGTGCGGCCATCGGCAAAAGCCAGAAGGCCAGAAAGACCGCCAGTGCCGGTAGCAGAAGTGCCACGCGCCAGCCGCGCGGCAGAGTCAGGTCACGCATCGCTTGCTTTGCTCCTCTTCCTCGTTGGACATTACCGTGCGTTCAGTCGCGAGGACTTAGCGCACGTTCTTCAGATACTGCTGACCGAACGCGTCCTGCTGTGCGGCAAGCTTTTGCAGATCGACCGGCTTCACGCGGGCATAGTCGGAAGCAGGCAGGAACTTCGCGGCGACATCGGCGGGCATGGTGCTGGCGCGAACCGGACGCAGGAACGCTTGCGCCCAGTGGGCCTGGCCCTTGTCCGACAGCGTGTAATCGATCACCTTCTTGCCGTTGTCGGCGTGCGGCGCGTTCTTCACAAGCGCAATCACGTACGGCAGCGACACCGAACCTTCCATCGGAATCACGAACTGCACGTTGGCGCGGTCCTTGTAGATGGCGCGGTAAGCGTTGAAGTCGAAGTCGATCAGGATGGGGATTTCACCCGAGAGCACGCGGGCATATGCCGTTTGCTTCGGCACGATCGGCGCGTTGGCCTTGAGCTTCTGGAAGAAGCTGATGGCCGGGCCGAAGTTGTCCATCGAACCGCCGAGCGCCTGGTTGGCGGCAATCGCGGCCGCGTAGCCTGCGAAGGCGCTGCTCGGGTCCAGATACCCCACCATGCCCTTGTATTCCGGCTTGAGCAGGTCGGCCCACGAACGCGGCACCGGCTTGCCTTCCAGGGCATCGCGGTTCACGAAGAAGCCGACCGTACCCGAGTGGATCGTCGTCCACATGCCGTTCGGATCCTTCAGGTTGGCAGGCACCTGATCCCAGTTTGCAGGCTTGTACGGCGCGAGCAGGCCCTTCTTCGCCGCTTCGATAGCCGACGTGATGCCCAGATAGACGATATCGGCGACCGGGGCCTTCTGTTCGGCGATCAGCTGAGCGACCGCTTGTCCCGAGTTCTTGTTGTCCAGCGGCACACGAATGCCGGTGTCTTGTGCAATCGACTTGACCTGACCGGCCCAGTCCGCCCATTCCGGCGGGCAGTTGTAGCAGATCGCCGTCTGCTGGGCATGCGCGGCGCCAGCGCCGAGCAAGGTGAACAACGCCAGCGTGCGAGCGGCGCGGGTGATCCAAAGCTTCATTTCTGGGCTCCTGAAAGTCTGAGCGTTGGCGGCACGCGTGTGCCGCCGCAGGTTACGTTTCTACCGTGTGGTACAGGCCTTGCGGCCCGATGCCTGATTGCCTCGGCCAATGCCGCACTCTCTTGATGGAGTCGGTCGTCGGCCACTTTCTTGCTTGCTAGTACTGGGGTCCTACGTACTGCACAGTGCTGCGATTGCTTCGAAATCGGTGGTGCGTATCGTCATGCTTGTCTGGCGGGCGGGGCCGACACTGTGCCGCCCCGGCGAATCTCGTGCGGCAGGATGAGGGCGTGGCTGAGCGACGGGTCGTGCGACGCCGTCACACCGGCGGCCCCTACGCGTCCATCGATCTGAGCAAGCAGACGCTGCGCCGCATGACGGCCGATCTCCACACTGGGCTGCACCACGGTCGCGAGCGTCGGCGAGAGCAGTTCGCCCACAGCGAGGCCGTCGAAGCCGAGGACTGAGATGTCGTCCGGCACACGCAGACCGGCTTCGCGCAGCGCGCGCATGACACCGAGCGCGAGCAGATCGTTGGAGCAGAACAGCGCCGTGGGGCGCGCGCCGTCGCGCTCAAGTTGCGCCAGCCATTCGCGCACCCGTTCGCCGCGTGCCCCGCTGTTGAAGTCGATTTCGAACGCGGGCAACGGCGTGAGACCGGCGGCCTGCATGGCGTCGCCGTAGCCGAGATAGCGCCGCTTGGCGCGGTCGGACGCATGCAGCGCCCCCGTCACCATCACGATGTCGCGATGTCCGGCTTCGATGAGCATGTTCACGCCCTGCGCGGCCGCTGCGCGGTTGTCCACGGACACGCACGGGCGCTCGGGGGCGTCGTTGTAGACTAGCTGGCACGCGACGCCCTCAGCCGCGAGGTCGTCGACGAGCGCACTGTGTTCGGCATCGGCGAGCGTCAGCAGCAAGCCGTCGACCCGTTGTTGCAGCAGGGTTTCGATGGCGTTGCGCTCGCGCTCCGGATCATATTGGGTGGTCACGAGCAGCAGACGGCGGCCCGTGCCATCGATAGCGGCTTCGATACCTTCGAGGCAATCGGCGAAGACCGGGTTGCCGAGCGTGGGCAGCATCACGCCGATCAGGCCGGTGCGCTCGCCACGCAGTTGGCGGCCCAGCGCGTTGGGACGGAATTTGAGTTCGGCGGCGGCCGCCTGCACGCGGGCGAGCGTCTCGGGACGGACCAGTTGCGGCGAATTCAGCGCGCGCGACACCGTCGCGATCGAACAGCCTGCCCGCTGCGCCACATCCCGAATATCAGCCACACCCGCTCCTTTTATCTGGACCGTCGAATTTTGAAGTTGACGGATTTTACGCAAATGTAAACGTTTACGAAAACGTTTTCACTCCGGGATTCTATGGAGACAATTTGACGGATTCATGACAGTCCGGGAAACCTCATGGACGCTGGATCGGCGCCTTGTCCACCCGGACGTAGTCATTTGCGGCTATCGAAACGGGCCTTCCGACGCTCTTCGGGATGCCGCCTATACTGAAAATCCCCCCTCTCGACGGGGGGCATCACGGCATGAGGACACTCACCACCCACGACCGGGAACGGCCATGAACGACTATCACTTCCTCACCTTGTGGCGGCTCACCGCGCCGCTGAACGAAGTCTGGGACACGCTACGGGACGTCGACCACTGGGCCCGCTGGTGGCCCTGCGTGCGGGAGGTGCGCACGCTCGATCCGGGGGACGCCGACGGCGTCGGTGCCGTACGTGAACTGACCTGGCACGGGGCATTGCCCTATTCGCTGACCTTCGAAACCCGCATCACGCACATCGACCCGATGCGCGAGGTGCGCAGTGTCGCCACGGGCGAGGCCGAAGGCACGGGGGTTTGGCGCTTCGAGACGGAAGGCTCGATTACGGTGGTGCGCTATGCGTGGGACGTCCATACGCGGCGTGAGTGGATGAACAAGCTCGCGCCGCTGGCCCGACCGTTGTTCCGCTGGAACCACAATTACGTGATGCGACGCGGCGGAGAAGGGCTGGCTGCCGTGCTCAACGCCCATCTGGTCGAATGTCTGGACAGCGACTTGCCCCCAGCAGCCATAGGCAAGGAGCGCGATCCGCGCGAACTGCGTGAAGCGCGGGCGCGTGTGAGTCACGATTCGCATCGTTGAGGCGCGGGGGATTGCGCTAGCCACTGCGACACCGACATGAGTGCGGTGTCGCATGGGGCGTGCGATTGCTCACCGCTTCAGGCAGTTGCCTTTTCCGGCTTGAAGCCAATGCTATCCAGAAGGCCGGTCGGTGCTTTCTTATCCTTTTCAGGGATCGCCTCCTCGATCGTCGGCAGAAACTTCGTGACAAGGTCCAGGGTATTGCCTTTCCCGTGCGTGAGAAGCTGCGTGAGCGCCGACAGTCTCAGATGTTCGGGCAGCTTGTCGAGCAGCGTGATCAATGTACTCTTTAGCCCCGTGTGGAGCCTCGCTTCGGCCGCAGCGACGGAATTTCCGATGACTCCCAGATAGAACTTGTCCCAAGTGTCAGGCCCCTCTGTGACCGCTTTCGCCCAATCGACAAGGAATTTTTCGTTGTTCGCGTCGATACGACTGGCATTCGGCGGCATCGCTTGACTCGGGGCGGCCGCGACATTCGCAGCACCGGCTCCAGTGGCTGTCGGAAGGAGCCTCTCCGGGGCATTCTGGCCTCCAATATCCAGGGCATATGGCATGCCTCCCCCCACATTCGCAGAGTGTCCGGCACCGGCGAAGTCTATGCTGATGTGTTCCGGCCGCTGCGTCTGCGGTGACTCTTGCGAGGCGACAACGGTAGACAACGTTGTGGGGGTGATTCCAATGTTCATGACGGTTCTCCTTCGGGGGGTAGGAGATTCCATCTTGGCCGCTATGCGGCACATCACTTCATGAGACGTCCGTAGATTTTCTGCTTTCGACACGGCGTGCACACCGTTCAGGCGGCGTCCCAACGAATGCGGCGGGAGCCGTCCCATCAGGATCGGCGGTAATAGCTGTGACAATGCGACGCCAGCATATAAGCGGCGTCGCATGGGGCGTACGAATACGCGCTGCTTCAGCCAAACAACTTCGGCCACTTGATGCCAACGCTTTCCAGAAGGTCAGTCAGTTCTTTCTTTTGTTTTTCTGGGATCACCTTGCCGATATCCGGCAGATGCTTCTCGACAAGGTCCAAGGTATTGTCGTTCGGTTGCGTGAGAAGCTTCTTGAGCGTCGGAAATCTCAGATGCTCGGCCATCTGTCCGAGCATCATGATCAATGCACGCTCCAGCCCCGCGTGGATCCTATTTTTGACTGCTGTGACGGAGTTGTCGATTATCCCCATAAGGAACTGGTTGCTAATCTCGGGCCCTTTGCCGATCACCGCCGACCACTCGGCAACGAATTTTTGGGTGGGCTCGTCGATATGATGGTCACTCGGCGGCGCCGCTTGAGTCGATGGTGCCGCGGCGAAACCGACAGCACCGTTTCGGGGTGCGGCCAGAAGGTGTCTCCCCTGATCGGTGCCCGTCGCGACGCGCTGCGAATAACCTGTGGGAATCTGTCGATTCGATCCTTGACGGGCATCAGAGCTTTCCGGGGTCGTAAATTGAACGCTCACTGGCACGTTTGCGGCGACATTGAACGTGGCGTGCACCCGGGGTGGCTGCTCACCCGTCGAAGACAATCTTCCGTGCCTTACTTGAGAAAAATCTCCGTCCCACAGGCGATCGTCGGGCCAAACACCCGAAGGCCCCGCGCCTGCAATCCGATGGGTTTGCAGGCCCGCCGAATATCCTTGCACATCCGTCATGTCAAAAAGATCGCCCATCCCCCCGCCGTTGTTGCGCTCACCCTCGAGCGGTGCGTTACCGCCAAACCCACCACTGCCTATCCGATAGGCTCGCTGGCCATCCGAAAGCAATCCCCATGGCGGCGGTGCTGGCCACTTTCCACGCCGTCCAAGCATATCGATATTGCGTGGCGCGCCATCCTCCCAATGGTCGTCTGGTCCCTCATATGTCGGAGCGATCGAACGGTGTACATCGCGGGCAAACCCGAGCCCGCTCGCACCGTATGGGGTTCCAGTGCAGGTGTCCGGTGACGGTATGAAAACCGTTTCCCCACCCTCGCCGAATACGAACTTGCCGCCGAGGTACGCGTTGCTCCCACCCGTATCGGTTCTTGTTTGAGCACTCGCCAGGGCATAGTGGGAATACGGCGGCGTGTCCATATAGTCCCGACAAGCACTAAGGCCTTCTGTCGTTACATTTGCCGAACTCTGATTCGCGAGGTGCGCAGCACCGGCGAAGTCTGTGCTGATATGTTCTTGCCCCCGCGCCTGCGGCGGCGGCTCCTGCTGCGAGGCGACATCGACAGGCACAGTTGACTGCTGGGTAACTTCCATCATGACGAATCTCCTTCAGGTGGTAGGAGATTCCATCCTGGCCTCTATGCGGCGCATCACTTTATGAGACCTCCGCAGATCTTCGGCTTTCGATACGACTTTGGTGCCGTTCGGGCGGCATCCTAACGAATGCAGGGGAGACGTCCCGGAAGTCCCACCAGCGCCTTCCCCTCATCTATTCCATTAAGGAATAGACGCCACGATAGATTTCATTATTTTTTATATCGACGGTTGCCTAGACTTGTGAGCATCCGGCGGTTGTGCCGTGGCGCTACGTTGCACGGCGTCACCGGCGACCTGCCGCCCCGCAAAACAATCCGCTCCAGGAGACCTCGTGAGCCTTGCGAATGCGCCGCTGCTGCGGCATTACGTGGATGGTGCGTTCGTCGCCACCGATCGCCAGTTCGATAACGTCAGCCCGGTGGACGGCCACCTCGTCGCGAAAGTGTGCGAAGCCGATGCCGCCACCGTCGACCGCGCCGTGAGCGCCGCCCGTCGCGCCCTGCACGACGGCCCGTGGGGCAAGACCACGCCCGCCGAACGCGCCGCCGTGCTGCACCGTATCGCCGACGGCATTCAGGCACGTTTCGACGAGTTCGTCGCGGCCGAAGTCGCCGACACCGGCCGCCCCGAGGAACAGGCCCGCACGCTCGACATCGCGCGTGGCATCGCCAACTTCCGTATGTTTGCGGACCTCATCAAGACCGCAGGTAGCGAAGTCTATGAGATGCGCGCAGCCGACGGCGGCGACGTCATGAACTACGTGACGCGCAAGCCGCTCGGCGTGATCGGCATCATCTCGCCGTGGAACCTGCCGCTGCTGCTCTTCACGTGGAAGGTCGCCCCGGCGCTGGCCATGGGCAACTGCGTCGTTGCGAAACCCTCGGAAGAAACGCCTTCGTCCGCCACGCTGCTTGCCGAAGTTATGGACGCCGCTGGCGTGCCGCCCGGTGTCTTCAACCTCGTGCACGGCTTCGGTCCCAACTCAGCCGGTGAGTTTCTGACCAAGCATCCGGACGTCTCCGCCATCACCTTCACCGGCGAGTCACGCACCGGCAGCGCGATCATGAAAGCCGTGGCCGACGGCGTGAAGGAAATCTCGTTCGAACTGGGTGGCAAGAACGCTGCCGTGGTGTTCGCCGACGCCGACTTCGACAAAGCGGTCGACGGTGTGGTGCGTTCGTCGTTCACCAACGCAGGCCAGGTCTGCCTGTGCTCGGAGCGCGTCTACGTCGAGCGCCCGATCTTCGATCGCTTCGTCGCCGCCCTCGCCGAGCGTGCCGCCGCGCTGCGCATCGACGCACCGGACGCAGAAGGCGTTCAGATGGGCCCGCTCGTTTCCCGCAAGCATCGCGAGAAAGTGCTCTCGTACTATCAACTTGCGGTCGAAGAAGGTGCGACGGTAGTCACCGGCGGCGGTGTCCCGACCTTTGGCGACGCCCGCGACGAAGGTGCTTTCGTCCAACCCACGGTCTGGACGGGACTCCCCGACACGGCCCGCTGCGTACGCGAAGAAATTTTCGGCCCGGTGTGCCACGTCGCCCCGTTCGATAGCGAAGACGAAGTCATCCGCCGCGTGAACGACAGCGACTACGGCCTGGCCGGGTGCGTGTGGACGACGAACCTGTCGCGCGCGCACCGCGTGGCGCGTCAGTTCCAGACGGGCCTCGTGTGGGTCAATACGTGGTTCCTGCGCGATCTGCGCACGCCGTTCGGCGGCGTGAAGCTCTCGGGCCTCGGTCGCGAAGGCGGACGTCACTCGCTCGATTTTTATTCCGAAATCACGAACATCTGCATCAAGCTGTAAACAACGCGGTACGTCAGAGCCATGTAGGGAGGCGACGGTGCGGCAATCTCGATGGGGGTCGAGGCTGTCGCACCCGCGCGCCGTCCCATGACAAGAACACAACGGAGACTCGAATCCATGAGCGCATCGCAAGACACCCAGGCCCGCGTGGTCGAAGGCAAGGCCAAGCCGCGCGGCAAGTTCCCGCACATCAAACGCGCAGGCGACTTCCTGTTCGTCTCGGGCACCAGCTCGCGACGCCCCGATAACTCGTATGCCGGCGCGCAGGTCGATGCGCTGGGCGTCACGCAGCTCGACATTCGCGAGCAGACGCGCGCCGTCATCGAGAACATTCGCGACATTCTCGCGAGCGAGGGCGCGACACTGGCGGACGTCGTCGAAGTCGGCTCGTTCCTGGTGAACATGAACGACTTCGGCGGCTACAACGAGGTGTACGGCGAGTATTTCGACGAGAACGGCCCGACCCGCACGACGGTCGCCGTGCATCAGCTGCCGCATCCGCTGCTGCTCATCGAAATCAAGTGCGTGGCCTATTCGCCGCGCGCACGCTGAGCCTTCGCTCACGCAGACTGACACACATAACATCGCGCGACATGACCCGGGAGACAAGCATGTTGACGTATGGCAAGCCGTTCAATTTCCAGCGCTGGATCGACGATCACGCGCACCTGCTCAAGCCGCCGGTCGGCAATCAGCAGGTCTGGCAGGACAGCGATTTCATCGTGACGGTCGTCGGCGGTCCGAATCATCGCACCGACTATCACGACGATCCGCTCGAAGAGTTCTTTTATCAGTTCAAGGGCAATGCCTGGGTCAATCTCTGGATCGACGGCAAGCCCGAGCGCATCGATCTCAAGGAAGGCGACATCTTCCTGTTGCCGCCGCATGTGCGCCACTCGCCGCAGCGTCCCGAGGAAGGCAGTCTGTGCCTCGTGATCGAGCGCCAGCGCCCGGCCGGTCTGCTCGACGGCTTCGAGTGGTACTGCCTGAGCTGCGGCACGCTGGTGCACCGCGTGGAAGTCCAACTCAAGAGCATCGTGACCGATCTGCCGCCGCTCTTCGAGGCGTTCTACGGTAACGAATCGCTGCGTCGCTGCCCCGGCTGCGGCGAGATCCATCCGGGCCGCGCAGCACAACCCAAGACTACTGCGACGTCGGCCTGATCGGCCGCGTCACTCAGGCACACAGACACTCACACGTCACGTCATGAAGAAAATCGACATGCACGCCCACTTCTTCCCGCGCATCACGCAGGAAGAAGCGGCCCGCCTCGACGCCGCCACCGCCCCGTGGCTGCGGATCGACGAGGGCGGCGAGACCGGCAACATCATGCTGGACAATCGCGCCTTCCGTCCGGTCTACCGCGCCCTGTGGGATCCGTCGCTGCGCATCGAAGAACTCGACCGCCACGGCGTCGACCTGCAAGTCGTATGCGCCACGCCGATCATGTTCGGCTATCGCTACGACGGGCGCGCCGTCATGGACTGGGTCCAGCGCATGAACGACCTCGCGCTCGAGCACTGCGCCTACGCCCCGAACCGTCTGAAGGCAATGGCGCAGGTGCCGTTGCAAGACCTCGACCTGGCCTGCGCCGAAGCCTCGCGCGCCAAGGCCACCGGCCACGTCGGCGTACAAATCGGTAACCACCTCGGTGAAAAAGATCTGGACGACGAACAGCTCGTGGCGTTTTTGCGGCACTGCGGCGACGAGCACATCCCCGTGCTGGTGCATCCGTGGGACATGATGACCGACGGCCGTATGAAGAAGTGGATGATGCCGTGGCTCGTGGCCATGCCCGCCGAGACGCAACTGTCCATCCTATCGCTGATCCTCTCCGGTGCGTTCGAGCGCCTGCCGCGCTCGCTCAAGCTGTGCTTCGCGCACGGTGGCGGCGCCTTCCCTTACCTGCTCGGCCGCGCCGAGAACGCCTGGCATTGCCGCGACATCGTGCGCGCCGACAGCCCGCACCCGCCGTCGCACTATCTGGACCGCTTCTACGTGGATAGCGCCGTGTTCGATCCGCGCGCCCTGCGTCTGCTCGTGGACACGATGGGCGTGGAGCGCATCATGCTCGGCTCCGACCACCCGTTCCCGCTCGGCGAACAGGACATCGGGCGTCTGGTGGCCGATCAGCCGGGCCTCGACGACAACGCGCGGCACCGCATTCTGGCCGGGAACGCACTGGAGTTCTTCGGGCTGTAACTGGTGCTTTCCCGAGGTGTTTTTGAAAATGCTTGCCTACGCAAAAGGCGTCGTTTAGGCTGGGCATAGAAATATTTGATGCTTAAACAATTCTGGAAGTTTTGAATTAGTCTGACGCGCCTGGCCTGCCATGACCGACGTGAAGAAGCGGTCAAGTATCCCGGCGCGAGTCCGCAGCTGACAGTGCTTGAATTCATCGTTTGGAGACCATGATGACGGGAACGAAGACCACGCAACGCAAAGCCATCGCCGTGCTGGGTGCCATCGCAGCCGCTGCTGCGATGTTCGCATCGGGCGGTGCCCATGCTCAGGTGAAGATCGGCTTCATCGGCACGCTCTCCGGCCCGGGCGGCGCGCTCGGGCAGGACCAGTACGACGCCTTCATGCTCGCCGTCGAGCAAAAGGGCGGCAAGCTCGGCGGTGTGCCGGTGCAGGTGATCAAGGAAGACGACCAGCTCAAGCCGGACGTCGGCGTGCAGGCCGCGACCAAGCTGGTGGAGCGCGACAAGGTCTCGCTCATTACAGGCGTGACGTTCTCGAACGTCATGATGGCCATCCACAAGAACGTGACGAACGCAGGCGTGGTCATGGTCGGCTCGAATGCCGGCCCGACGCCGATTGCGGGCGAGCAATGCTCGCCGAACTTCTTCTCGACCTCGTGGGACAACGACGAACTGCATGAAGCCGGCGGTCAGCTCTCGACCGATCTCGGCTACAAGAAGATGTACGTGATGGCCCCGAACTATCAGGCCGGACGCGACGCCGTGAACGGCTTCAAGCGCGACTACAAGGGCCAGATCGTCGACGAGGTGTACACGCAGGTCAACCAGCCCGACTATTCGGCTGAAATCGCCCAACTCGCCGCCGCCAAGCCGGACGCCGTCTACGTGTTCTACCCGGGCGGCATGGGCGTGAACTTCGTCAAGCAGTACCGCCAGGCCGGTCTGCTCGGCAAGATTCCGCTGATCTCCGTGTCGACCATCGACGGTTCGACCCTGCCCGCACTGAAGGAACAGGCCGTAGGCAGCATTACCAGCGCCCCCTACTCGCCCGACCTCGACAACGCGCAGAACAAGCAATTCGTTGCGGCCTTCCAGAAGAAGTACAACCGCGTGCCGTCGATGTACGCCGCGCAGTCGTACGACGCCGCGAACCTGATCGACTCCGCACTCACCAAGACGAAAGGCAGCGTGACCGACCGCGAGGCGCTGCGCGCCGCGCTCAAGTCCGCCGACTTCCAGTCCGTGCGCGGATCGTTCAAGTTCGCCAGCAACCAGTTCCCCATCGCGCCGTTCTATCGCGTGGATGTGGTGAAGGACGCCAGCGGTGCCGCCTTCGCGAACAAGGGCAAGATCGATATCAAGACGCGCGCCAACCTCGCGTCGATGTGCAAGATCCGCTCGTAAGCCGCTCAACGTTGTGCAATGCAGTAAAGCGGGGGCGCCCAGCCCCCGCGGTCTTTGAGCACTATCGAGGGTTTATGAAGCGCTACCGCAATTTCGACGAAGCCGAGCTGGACGTTCAGTACAACGCTCGCGCCACCACCCCCAACATTCTCGACATCCTCACGCAATACGCCGAGCAGAGCGCGCACGCCCGCGCCACCGTGCCGTGCGTGCTCGATGTCGCCTACGGGGACCACCCCGACGAAACGCTCGACATCTTCCCCGCGCCGCAGCCCGGCGCGCCGGTGTTCTTCTTCGTTCACGGCGGCTACTGGCGCGCGCTGAACAAGAGCGATTCGAGCAACATGGCTCCGGCGTTCACGCAAGCGGGTGCCACGGTCGTCACTATCAACTACTCACTCGCGCCGGGCGCGTCGCTCGACACCATCGTCGACCAGACGCGTCGCGCACTCGCGTGGGTCCATCGTCACATCGGCGAGCATCACGGCGACGCACGCCGCATTCACATCTGTGGCAGTTCGGCAGGCGGTCATCTCGTCGGCATGCTGCTCGCGCAGGGCTGGCATGCCGAATACGGTGTACCTGAAGATGTCGTCGCGGGCGCCGCGCCGCTGTCCGGTCTGTTCGACCTCACGCCGATTCCGTTCACGCACATCAACGAATGGATGAAGCTCTCGGCAAACGACGCACAACGCAACAGCCCGTGCTTGCGCCTGCCGGTGCGCGGCTGCCCGCTCGTCGTGTCTTACGGCGAGACCGAGACGCCCGAGTTCAAGCGCCAGACCGACGACTATCTCGCCGCGTGGCGCGAGAAGGGTTACA
The DNA here is from genome assembly GCF_902459615.1 of Pandoraea commovens. GTDB lineage: Bacteria > Pseudomonadota > Gammaproteobacteria > Burkholderiales > Burkholderiaceae > Pandoraea > Pandoraea commovens. The sequence goes on along the minus strand of NZ_CABPSA010000008.1, from coordinate 315,904 downwards.
CGGGCGAGTACGTCCCGATGCCGGGCACGAACCACTTCGACATCGTGCTCACGCTGAACGACGTGCAAAGCCCGCTCACGCAAGCCATCTTCCGTCAGATGGGCCTGCCCCGGGAGGCGACATGAGCCTCACGCTTTTCATCATGCAGTGCCTGAACGGACTGCAACTCGGGGTGCTGCTGTTCCTGATGGCCGCCGGACTCACGCTGGTGTTCGGGATCATGAACTTCGTGAACCTCGCGCACGGCTCGCTGTACATGATGGGGGCGTTTATCGCCGCCACCGTCTACAACTACACCGGGTCGTTCGCGCTGGCCGCCATTGCGATCATTCCGGCAATGCTGCTGATCGGCCTGATCGTCGAGTTCGTCGCGCTCAAGACGCTCTATGACCGCGATCACCTCGACCAGGTACTCGCGACCTTCGGTCTGATCCTGTTCTTCAATGAACTGGCGCGCATGATCTGGGGCCCGTCGCCGTATTACATGGAAGTGCCCGAATGGCTGTCCGGGACGGTCAACCTCTTCGGTCTCGACTATCCGGCTTATCGCTTCCTGATCATCGTGGTGGGACTCGTGGTCGCGCTCGGCTGCTACCTGCTGATTCACCGCACCCGTATCGGCATGCTGATCCGTGCAGGCTCGACGCACCGGCAGATGGTCGGTGCGCTCGGCGTGAACATCGTGCTGCTCAATTCGCTGCTGTTCGGGCTGGGCGCGATTCTCGCCGGGATTGCCGGTCTCATGGCCGGGCCGATTCTGTCGGTGCAGCCGGGCATGGGCGAGCCGATCCTGATTCTGACGATGGTCGTGATCGTGATCGGCGGCATCGGCTCGGTGCGCGGGGCGTTCCTCGCAGCACTCATCGTCGGTGTGGTCGACACGCTGGGCCGCACTGCCCTGCCCTCGATACTGCGCAGCATGATGGAGCGCAGCACGGCTGACACCGCCGGTCCCGCGCTGGCGTCGATGCTGATCTATCTGGTGATGGCGGCGGTCCTCGCGGTGCGTCCGCAAGGTCTCTTCCCGGTGAAACACGGCTGACGATGGAAACGATGGAAATGAAACTCAACCTACGCACCGCCGTGCCGATACTGCTGCTAGTCCTGCTGGCGCTGGTGCCCATTTACGCGACGTTTGCTCAGCAACCGTTCTTCCTCACCCTCTTCGGCCGCATCGTGGTGTTCGCCATCGCCGCCGTCTCGCTCGATCTGATTCTCGGCTACGGCGGCATGGTCAGCTTCGGGCATGCCCTGTATCTGGGCCTCGGCGCTTACGTCGTGGGCATCATGAGCTTCCACGGCATCGATAACGGCTTCCTGCATCTGGGCGTGACGCTGGTGCTGTGCGCGCTCGTCGGCGCGCTCACGGGCCTGCTGTCGCTGCGCACGACCGGCATCGCGTTCATCATGATCACGCTGGCGTTCGCGCAGATGTTCTACTTCCTCGCCGTGAGCCTGAAGCAGTACGGCGGCGACGACGGCTTGCCCGTCAACGCGGGCAGCCGCTTCGGGAGTGTGACGCTCGACGACCCGGCGGTGCTGTACTACGTCGCGTTCGCCGTGCTGTGCCTGTGCGTGTGGGCGGGCCGCCGTCTGGTCGAAGCGCGCTTCGGCATGGTGATTCGCGGCGCGCGTCAGAACGACCGCCGCATGCGCGCCCTCGGCTACCCGACGCTGCGTTACAAGCTCGTGGCCTACGTCATCAGCGCGATGGTTTGCGGCGTGTCGGGCATGTTGTACGCCAATCTCACGCACTTTGTCTCGCCCGCCTATATGGCGTGGACCGCTTCGGGCGAACTGATTGTGATGGTCGTGCTGGGTGGCCTCGGCTCGTTCTTCGGGCCGGTGCTGGGCAGCGCTGCGATGCTGCTCATCGAGGAATGGCTCAAGGGCATGACAGAGCACTGGATGATCATCTTCGGGCCGCTCATCGTTGTGGCGGTGCTGGTCTCGCGTCGCGGTCTGTACGGACTGCTGGGCGACCTGCAAGTGCGTCTGTCGCGTCGCACGCGCACCGTGGAGGGCAAAGCATGAGCCTCCTTCATGTCGACCAACTGGTCAAACGCTATGGTGGACTGACCGCCACCGATCACTTCTGTCTCGACGTCGCACCGGGCGAGCTGCACGCCATCATCGGACCGAACGGCGCGGGCAAGAGCACGCTCATCGGCCAACTGGCGGGCGAGCTGCGCTCCGACGAAGGCAGCATTCATTTCGACGGGCACGACATCACCTCGGTGCCCATCGAGCAACGTGCGCGTGCCGGGCTGGCGCGCTCGTATCAGATCACCTCGGTTTTCCGGGAATTCACGGCGCTGGAGAACGTGCTCGTCGCCGTGCAGGCGATGCAGGGGCATAGCTTCGGCTTCTGGCGTCCCGCGATCCGCGAAGCGGCACTGGTCGAACCCGCACGCGAAATACTGGCGCGCACCGGGCTGGCCGCTCGCATGAACGTCCCCGCCAGCGCGCTTGCGCACGGCGAACACCGTCAGCTCGAACTGGCGATGGCACTGGCTGGCCGACCGAAACTGCTGCTGCTCGACGAACCGATGGCCGGGATGTCTCAGGCCGAGTCCGAACAGATGACGCACCTGCTTGCCGACCTCAAGGGCGACTACGGCATCGTGCTGGTGGAACACGACATGGACGCCGTGTTTGCGCTGGCCGACCGCATCACGGTACTCGTCTACGGACGTGCTATCGCCTGCGGCGACGCCGACACCATCCGCCGCGACGCGGGTGTACGCGAAGCCTATCTCGGGGACGAAACCCGCAACGAAATGCTGGGAGCGACAGCATGAGCACCTTGTTGTCTTTATCCGGCGTCGAGTCGTACTACGGCGCGAGTCAGGCGCTGTTCGGCATGCAACTGAACATCGAGCGCGGCGCTTTCGTCACCCTGCTCGGGCGTAATGGCATGGGCAAGACGACCACCGTCAGGTCGATGACGGGGCTGATGCGCCCCGCACGCGGCGAGATCGTGTTCGACGGGCAACCGGTACACGCCAGTCCGTCGCACCGCATTGCGCGGGCGGGCATGGGACTGGTCCCCGAAGGCCGTCAGATATTTCCCACGCTCACCGTGCGCGAAAACCTCGTGGCGACCGCTGGCAACCGGCATGGCGCGGCGTCGCCGTGGACGCTCGAGCGTATTTACGGCCTGTTTCCGCGTCTGCGCGAGCGGGAGAAAAACCTCGGCAGCAATCTGTCCGGCGGCGAACAACAGATGCTCGCCATCGGCCGTGCGTTGATGACGAATCCGAAATTACTCATTCTGGACGAAGCGACGGAAGGCCTCGCTCCGCTCATTCGCGGTGAAATCTGGCAATGTCTGAAGCAACTCAAAGGCAGCGGCCTGTCGATCCTCTGCATCGACAAAAATCTGGCACCGATGCTCGAACTCGGCGACCAGCACTACATCGTCGATAAAGGCCGTGTGGCGTGGCAAGGCGACTCGTCGAAGCTGCGTCAGTCGTTGCCGGAATTGCAGGCCTACCTCGGGGTCTGAGGCGCAAGCCAAGCCACGCGCATCCCCTGTCTGCGTACACTCTACGGCACCTCGTCTCCACGAGGTGCGTAGTACTCGATAGGTGTCAGACGCGAAAATCGGGAGTGTTTTGTGAAAGCACCCAGCAAATGGATGTGGTGCAATCGGCTCCGCTTGATTGCCTTTGCAAGCGCACCCGATCCACAACTAACGACACCGGTCAGGACTATGGCTTACACCAATACGCCTTCGAATCCCTTCCGCTGGCTGCTCACGCAGGACACCGGTGCGCCGCCGCCCGCCGAGCCTGCTCACGTCAAGAACGGGCTCCCTGCGGACCTCCCGCTCAACATCAAGGAGCTGCCGCGTACACCGCTTCCCAAGCTGGAAGTCTTCCCCGACGAGTTGCTTGCCCTGCGCAAACATCTGGGCATGTCCCGTAACGTCTTCGCCCACTATCTCCGGACCAATCCCCGAACGCTGGAGAACTGGGAGCAAGGGCGTGCACGCCCGAACGCCCAGGCCGCCTGCCTGATACGGCTGGTCCAACAGAACCCGGGGCTGGTGTCTTCGCTCGCGCGCCTGTAAGTCCTTGCGTCGCGGGATGAAAAAAGGGCGTACCGATTCCTCGGCACGCCCTTTTTCTGTGTTCCACGACCGCTACGGCTTAAGTCCGCATGCCTCGCGCAAGCAGGCGACGAAGCGCGCACAGGCCGGACTGGGCGACTTGTCCGCGCGTAGCGAATAGCCGACGTCGCCAAAGCTGCCCGACATCGTGTCGGCAAGCACGCGCAGCAAGCCCGACTCCACGAACGGTGTGGCCGCCGCACGCGGCATGAGCGCGACGCGAGGCGTCTCCAGCATCAGGCCGATGTTGGTGAGCACTGAGAGCGATTCCACCACGTCTTCCGGCAACGCGAGCCCGGCATCGTGAAACAGACGCTCCGCCGCCAGACGCGAGGGCGACTCGGGCACCGGCAGAATCCACGCGCCTTCGCGCAGTTCAGCGAGCGGCACACGGTCCGGCAGATGCGTCCAGTGACGCTTGCCGCCGATCACGCTAAGCGATTCGTTAAAGAGAATTTCGTGAGTCAGTGCGAAGGCGTTGGCCACCGGCAGCGAGCGCTCGGGCAAGCGTCCCACCACGATATCCAGATCGCCGCTGGCCAGCGCCGGAAAGAGCTGTGCAGTCGTCGCTTCACGCACCGTCACCAGCACGCCCGGCGTACGCTCTTTGAGCATGGCGATCGTGCGCGGCAACAAGTCGGCGGCGGCCGAAATGAGCGTGCCGACAATCACATGCCCGCTCGTGCCCGCACTGAACGCGTTCACTTCGTCCGTCAGGTAGCGCAATTCGGCCATCAGCGATTTCACGCGATGGCCCAGCAGCTCGCCGAGTTCGGTCGGTTGCATGCCGCGATTGCTGCGCACAAAAAGCGGGCCTTCGAAACAGGCTTCCAGCTCATGCACGATCTTGCTCACCGCAGGCTGCGTAAGTCCGGTTTCGTTAGCGGCGCGCACGAGCGAACCCGTTTCGAGCACGCGGTCGAAGACCTGAAGCTGGTGAAACTTGAGCTTTCGTCCGAGATTAAGGGCTGTCCAGGGAAGTGATCGCATCGGCGTCCTGTTCAGGCTGTCGCAGTCGTTCCGGACGCCGTCACCGAATCTGCCCCCTGCGGCGCAGGCGCCGACTCAGCGGGCTCCGTCGACAGGAAGGCAGCAACGTACTCCTCGAGCATGGCCACGTCCGGCAGCGAGGCCGGGTTGACATGGAGGTTCACGAGGCACCCGTCGAAGGTCAGCACGAGCATGTCGATAAGACGTGCGCGTCGCACACCATCACGCGCCAGACTCGGCGCACAGGCCGCCAGCATCGCCGACAAGCGCTCCCTGAACCACTGAAGCAACGACGGATCGTAGGGATCGCCCGGCGTCACCGTGGAGAGCGCCTGCACCAGATTGTGCGAGAAGCCGTTGTCGAGCCTCGGCGTGTCGACTAGCAGGCCAGCGAGCAGCGTGCGCATGCGGGCATGCGCGCCGTGTGCCGACATGACTTCCGATTCAAGCGTCGTGATACGCGCCTTGAACCATTTGTCGTAGACGCAGAAGAAGACTTGCAGCTTCGCAGTGAAGTAGCTGTAAATGTTCGCGTGCGAAATTCCTGCACGCTTGGCGATCTGCACCATTGTGGTGTCCACATACCCTTTTTCGAGAAACAGGGCATGCGAGGCTTCGAGAATGGCGAGACGAATGTCTTCTTTCTTGACTTGTGGCATATGTGAGCCTGCACCGTTAGGCGGGGCACCTCGATCGTTAATTCTCAACGTCCGCTGACATCGATACACAATGTCAGCGCGCACAGTATGCCAGCGCAAACGCAGCTTGCGGCGAAAACTAAGCGCAAACACTCCCCCGGACTTTCCCGGTATTTCCACGCACACGACGCGAATTACGATGACAGACATCGCGTAATGCGTGGGGTTATCGCAAGTTGGCCGCATGCCGCCGGAAAACCGCTTTGCCGCCGACGTCGCCCATCCGATATTTCAAAATTGAACAATTTCGATGTCATGCATTTCTCGCATGGGAAGCGCATCGACGCACCGGAAGTTTCGTATATGAACGCGAATACAAAATGAATACGAAAATCGCGCTCCGAAATCGGCAGATACCCATATGAGTACGCACTTCACGTATCCGACGCTCACGCCTTCGGCTTAAGCACATTTTGTTCGATCCGTAGGCATACACCGTCAGCGCACTCCTACATTACTTCGGACTGCATGAAATATGAGATGTGTTGTGTGCAGCGCAATATGCCCTCAAAGCCGCGTGAAACGGTGCATCGCGAAGCAATTACAAAGATTTACAAGATGCAGCGATCCAAATCCCACAATCTGCGTCCAACCTGGGTGGATCGTTTCGATTCACGCAATCCATGATGGCGAAGGGCGGGACAAACACCGCGCTCGAACGGAGGTCATGATGAGAATGAACCGTGAAGGTGTTGCCAATACAGAGGTGGCGTGTGACATGAAGTCGCGCATTGCCAAGGTGTCCTCAGCAGTCGGACTCGCGTCGGTAATGTTGACGTTGGCAGGTTGCGCGTATGAAGCGCCGCCTCAGCCGCGACTGCCGTACCGAGGTATCGAAAGTACGAATCCGTCATATCGATCGGCGGATCCGAACTGCGGGCCACCGCCGTATGCGCCGGGTTCTGCGTGCAGCCCGTATGCAGCCCCCGCGGCACCGGTCCCGAACACCGACGCCTACGGTCGCCCTTATCCGCCGACGGACGCTTATGGCCGCCCGTATCCGACAGATGCACAGGGACGACCGTATCCGCCGCCCCCGCCTCCGCCGGCTTATCGGGAATCGAACCCGGCCGACGGCGTGGCCGCGCCGGAGAACGGCTCGGCCACAGCCCACTGAACGTCAGCCATCAACGTCGAATCAACGAATTTACGAACAGCAGGCGGTGCGCCATCTGGCAGCGAGTCGAAGCCGACGGACCGCGAACTGCTTGCGGATATCCCGGGGCCTGGCGCCCCACCCGAAGGAGTCATGCGTCATGAAAACCACACAACGACGGATCTCGCAAATCTCACGTCTTTCGCGCTCGGTCGCCCCGATCCTCGTGGGCGCTGCGCTCATCGGCACGCTGGCCGGTTGCGGCGGGATGACCCCGCGCGAATCGCGTAATACCGCAGTCGGCGCTGGCGTCGGCGCACTGGGCGGCGCCCTCATCTCCGGCGGTGACCTCGGCACGACCGTGGGCGGCGCCGTCGTCGGCGGCGTGATCGGTAATGTCATCACGGACGATCGCCGTCGTCGCTGATCCATGCCGAAGGCCGACGGCAGCCGACTGCTGTCATTAAGGGGCGATGCACGGCCCCCGCTCAACTGACGATGCAATAAGGAGAAGCGAGCTATGAACTCCCAGGACACCCTTCGCCAGCGTACGCTTAGCACGCTCAAGACACGACGCCTCGGCCGCCGGACCCTCGCTGTCGTGACCGTTTGTGCGGGCGTGGCCGCCCTGTCGCTGGCCGCGATGCCGAGCTTCGCACAGTCGGGCATGCCGCCCGTCAACGGTGTCGTGCCGACCACGCCGAATCCGCCGCCACCGCCCACGGCAGGCCCGGACTACGGCGACGCCGCCGATCAGAACGCCGCACTCGGCCTGTACCTGCAGCGTTCGTTCGACGCCATCGATACCAATCACGACGGCAAGATCGACCGCAACGAATGGGCCGCGTATCAACGCAGCCAGTTGCAGGCACGTCGCGCCACGTTCGAGCGCTATTTCAAGGCGGCCGACAAGGATGGCGACGGTTATCTGAGCCGCGACGAAGCCGCCGCCTCGGAGCCGTTCCTGTACCAGCATTTCGACGAGATCGACGTCAATCGCGACGGCAAGCTCTCGGCCGCGGAAATCCGCAGCTTCTTCCGTCGCTACTATCACGACCGGGCGCAGGCTGACGCCGCTACGACGAAGCCATGATTTGCCTCCGCCTTAAAACACGAAGGGCCGGGCCTGCATACCGCAGGACCCGGCCCTTCGCTTTCCAGCATTCCAGCTATTGCGTCTTCCGACTGCCTGCGAAAGCGCGACCTGTCACCGTCGCGCGTTCGCCATCAGGCATTACACGTGGAAGAATTCGGCGATGATCGCGGCACCAAGGAACGTACCGGCGTTCGCGAGGAACGACACAACCACGATGCGCCAGCCCAGACGACGGAAGGCGGGCACGTCCTTGGCAACCGACAGACCGGCGTAAGTCAGCATCGGCGTGACCAGCGACAGGAAGTTGATCTTGCCCGTGAACTGCTCGACGACTGGCGCGAACGGGAAGGCCGGCGACGTCAGGAACATCGCGATCAGCGACACCCAGCACACGGCCGGCACCTTGCGGCGCGTGACGAAGTACAGCGCTTCACCCACAAGCACGGCACCGATGATGATCAGCATGCCCGGCACGCCGTCGAGGAACGGCGTCTTGAAGGCCATGCTGTTGCCGACCAGCGCAAGGGCGCCCGAGAAGAACCATGCGAACAGACGTGCGCCGAAGTTCATCTCGACGGTGTGCGCCTTGCTGGCTTCCTTGAGTTCCTTGGCGGCTTCGGCGTCGGCCACGGCAGCGGCTTCGGCGTTGGCACGGCCACGCTTGCTCATGCGGCCCAGCACCGGCTCCATCACGCGGTAGCCCCACACGGCGAGCGGCAGCGAGATGAACAGCGTGAAGTACGTGCCGATGGTCGTCGTGATCAGGTTCGACGCAGCGGCGAACGTGGCGACTTCCTTGGCGACTTCCGGCGTCTGCTGTGCGGCAATCGCACCCGCAGCAGCGGCCATCATCGAACCCGAGCCCACACCGGCGCCCATGGCGAGCGAGTGCGGATGGAACAGGTTCAGGCTGGCGACGAAGCCCGCGAACAGCGAGATGAACACTGCACCGAAGATGGTGCCCGTCAGGTACTCGGCCAGCACGCCACGGCCTTCCGGCGAATCGAAACCGTACTTTTCGCCGATGATCGCGAGGCTCGGCTCACGGCCGACCGAGAAGGTCGCGCCAATGGCTTCGCGCTTGATGCCAAGCATCAGTGCGACCGGCAGGCCCAGAATGATCGTGCCGACGAAGTGGCCGAACTCCTGGAACACCAGCGCCCAGCCGGCGGCCACGAGCTTGGGCAGCGAGCCGCCCACGAGCAGGCCGAGCTTTGCCACGAACAGCAGCAGCGCCGGTTGCAGAATGGCGGCTGCCTTGTGCTGCATCGACAAGTCGATCTGTGCGAAACGCGGCAAGCGCGCCTGCGACAGGCCCAATGCCGCGCCGAGCAACAAGGCCCAGACCATCGGCAACAACACGATCTTGCCGTGACCGGCATTGATGCTGATCGCACCGATCAGCTCCGCGACCACCAGGATCACGATTGCCCAAACATACAGGCGCACGCCATCGCTGAAGGCGCCTCCCTGCGGCTTGGCCGCTTTTTGTTCCATGACTGCCATCTGGGTCTCCACTGCACTTGCTATTGAGCCGGTCCGATGCCGTGCGCCGTCGAGCTATTCGGCGGGTCGGCCACCATTTCGGTAGTTAAGGAAGTTCGGCACGCCGTCCGTCCGGTCCACTCCGTCGATCCGATCCTGACGGGATACACCGGCGAACTCTTGGGGCATGGCGGCTGAACGCCCGCCATGTTGGCATACCTTAGGGTCTGTTCACATTAATACGGGCTCGTGAACGTGTTCTACCGGCTGGCTGGCAAGGCGCTCGCAGCTTGCTTGGTCGCCCCAAGCAAGCTGCGGGCAACGCCGCCAGACGGCCGGTAGGGCACGTTCCCTTCGGGTTGTCCACCCAAAGGGGCGATCGCGGCGTCATGATCCTCGCGAATATTACCGACATTCGCTTCGGCTCATTCCTTGCGCTCGCCCCTTTGGCCGGGCAACACGAGCCCGTATTAATGTGAACAGACCCTAGTGACAGCAACAGCGTAATCAATCCCCCGCGCCGAACCACCCGAGGGCGGCATTATACGCGGTCAAAAACACCGTTTCGGCCCCCTGTCCCGCAGGCTGAAACGCTCGCATGCCGGACAACGTCTCACGACCGGTGCCCGGCAAACTCACTACCCATTTATTGCCCTATCGCCACGCGTTCCCGACAACTGAACGCACGATGACAGCAATTCCCACCGGGCGACTGCGGGCTTTCGCCCCCGGCCACCCGGGGTGTCACGCTCAGACGTAGCCGAACGGCGTGGCCGGGTTGGCAGCCGTCTCGACCCAGACGCTCTTCGTCTGCGTGTACTCATACAGCGCTTCCACACCGCTGGAACGGCCATAACCGCTGTGGCCGTAGCCGCCGAACGGCGAGGCGACGTTGATGGTCTTGTAGCCGTTGATCCAGAACGTACCGGCGTTGACCTGCGACGCCACACGGTGCGCGCGGGCCACGTCCTGAGTCCAGACGGCACCGGCCAGACCGAACTCGCTGTCGTTCGCAATCGCCAGCGCTTCTTCTTCCGTGTCGAACGGAATCGCGACGACCACCGGGCCGAAGATTTCGGTGCGGGCCACGCCCATCGCGTTATTGGCATCGGCCAGCACGGTCGGGCGCACGAAGAAGCCGCCGTCGCTGCGTTGCTGCGAACCGGCGGCCAGACGCGCGCCGCCTTCGACGCCCGCGTCGATCATGTTCATGACGTGCTGATACTGCGTGCGGTTGCAGATCGGACCGACTTCGGTGGTGTCGTCCATCGGCTCGCCCACGCGAATCTTTTCCGCGCCACGCGCGAGCATGTCGATCATCTGGTCGTACACGCCGCGCTGCACCAGCAGACGCGAACCGGCCACACAGCTCTGACCCGCGCTCGAGAAGATGGCGGCCTGCGCACCGAGACAGGCACGCTTGAGGTCGGCGTCGTCGAACACGATGTTGGCCGACTTGCCGCCCAGTTCCAGCACGCTCGGCAACAGACGTTGCGCAGCGGCCGTGGCGATCTTGCTGCCCGTGGCGGGCGAGCCGACGAACACGACCTTCTTGACGACCGGATGCGAAATCGCAGCTTGGCCCGTCGTATGGCCGAAGCCGGCGAGCACATTGATGAGACCGCGCGGCACACCGGCCTGCTCGGCAAGGGCGGCAACGACCAGCGAGCTGGCCGGCGTGAGTTCCGACGGCTTGAGCAACACGCCGTTGCCCATGGCGATCGCCGGGGCCAGTTGCCAGCCGCACGTGAAGACCGGCGCGTTCCACGGCGTGATTTGCAGCACCACGCCCATGGCTTCGCGACGCGTGTAGTTCAGGTGGGTGCTCGGCACGGGAATGACATCGCCGAAGAACTTGTCCGTCCAGCCAGCGTAGTACTCGAACATCTCCGCCACCTTGCCGACTTCACCACGGCAATCGCGGATCGGCTTGCCTGCGCCGATGGACTCGAGCTGGGCAAGCGCTTCGGCGTTTTCGCGAATCTTCGCACCGACGGCTTGCATCACACGACCGCGCGCGGCGTGCGTGAGCGCCCACCAGGTCTTTTGTGCAGCTTGCGCGGCATCGGCGGCTTGCGCCACGACGGCGGCACCCGCATCGCGATAGGTCAGCACGGTCTGGCCGGTGGCCGGGTTCACGATGTCGATGTTCGACTCACCCGAGCCTTCAACCAGTTCGCCATTGACGAACGAGCCGATGGTGGTGGCGTTGGGGAAAAACTTGGCGAATGCGCCGAGCAAAGCGGTGGCTTGTTGGTCTGCCATGAGAAAGCTCCGTGCGATGCGCACTCAGGTGCGCATCGTGTCGTCAAAACAAAAAATCAGAGAGGTACGTCGTAAAGCATCGATGCAGGTGCGCGGCGCTCAGGCGCGGCCCGGCTCGATGAATTGCACGATGCGGTTGAAGTCCTCGTCGTCGCCCACGGTCGCGGCGCTCGCGGCCCACAGGCGTCCGACTTCCGCCGACAGCGGGCCCGTGGCGAGCGTGCCCGTCTGCTCGGCCAGCGCCATGGCCAGACGCACGTCCTTGCGCATGAGCTTCATCGTGAAGCCGGAGTCGAAGGCGTCGTTCAGGATCCACGTCGGATAGTTGGTTTGCGTGATGCCACTGCGGCCCGACCCGGCGTTCAGGCCTTCGAGCACTTGCTCCGGGGCAACGCCAGCAGCTTTCGCCAGACGCATCGCTTCACCGGCCACCACGAGGTGGGCGGCGCACATCAGGTTGTTGATCAGTTTGGTCACGTGACCGGCACCCACGTCACCGATGTGCACGCGCTTGGCCGACATGGCGGCGAGCACCGGCTCGATGCGGGCGACGTCTTCGGCCGAGCCGCCCAGCACCATCGTGAGTGCGCCGTTCAGCGCGCCCTTCGGGCCACCGGAGACCGGCGCGTCGACCAGGGCAATGCCTTTTTCGCGCAGCGTCACGGCCAGCGCGCGGGTGCTTTCCGGATCGGCCGTCGACGTGTCGACCACGACCAGACCTTCACGCCCGTTCGCGGCGATGCCGTCCGCGCCGTTCACCACGGCCTCGACGACTTGCGACGTCGGCAGCGACAGCACGAGGGCGTCGGCTTCGCGAGCCAGTTCGGCGACCGACGCGCGCAGACCGATACCGGCCTGCGCCAGCGCGGCACCGGCGGCCGGCGACGGATCGAACCCAAGCACCGTGAAACCGCCGCGCTGCAACGACAGCGCCATGCCGCGTCCCATATTGCCCAGTCCGACCACTCCGATGATTTTCATGTTGACTCCAATTTGACTGCGAAGATGACGCCGCCCCCACGGGCGACGCCGCGTTGCTCGACACCGCCCGTGACATCCGGTCGGTGAGTAAATTCAGGGGATCGTTATGTGTTGATGCGTTTTGCGGCGGGCGCTAGTGATTGACGAACTCCAGCACCACATTGCCCGCGAATTCGGGCTCCACTACCAGTCCATGCTCGTTATAGCCATAGGGCACGCCGTTCTCCCGCCACAACGCCTCGACGTGCGCCAGATCCGGCGTGAGCAGCGTGATCGCCACGGCGTGCGTGCGTACGCCCTGCGCCATCGGCAGGCCTACGGCGGCATAACGCGCTTCGGCGCGCTGCGGCGACATCGCCCGCAAGTGCCCGCACCCCGTGTCGGCCACTGCGCCGCCGTCGTACAAATCGACGTGGCGCGCACCGTACATGCGCTGCCAGCGTGTGGCGAGCGTGCGCAACGACACCGTGTCGGGCGTCACGTACGTAATACCGACGATGCCGGTGACACCGTTCGCGTGGTTCTGCCACTCGGGCACCCAGATCAGCTCGGGGCGATGCTGGTGGCAGATGAAATTGGAAGCGTCACCGAGCGCGTCGTCGATGAACAGGCCCAGCGCCACCACGGCCTCGTCGGGCGCGCCATCGGGTTTGCGCATCGCGCGGCGAAAATCGATGATGCCCTGCGTCTCCAGCCCGGCCTGCGTGAGGCGGGTATGGTCGGCGCGAGCGTCCTTACTGTGCAGTGCAACCAGGGAGACGCCCTCTTCGCGGGCGAGGAAGCTGCAGAGATAGCGTCCGAAGCAGAAGTCGCCAACGGCGTTCGTGCCGAACTTGCTCGCGTCGTCCACGCCGATCAGTTCGATGAAGTTGTCGCCGAACATCATCAGCGACGTGACCGTGCCCCACGGGTGATACGAGACCGGCGACGGGGCAAATCCCATGCGCTCGTAATGCGCCAGCCGCCGCGGATGGTCATGGACCGTCACCAGCGGATGATCGATGCCGAATCGCGAATTGCGCGGTGGAATCGTCAGGCTCATCGGGTGCCTCCGAGGGGTGAGTGGCGCGGAATCGGACCGCCGACACCGGGCCTCGCCTGGGTTCGTTGCACGGCGTCGGGGCCGATCCGCATGCTTCGCAGTGTGGATTGAAAAAAAATGACGCTCAATGACAACGCTTGAACATTTTTGTTCTAATTATTAGTCTTTAGGGCATGACACCCGCCATCAACGAAAGCCGTCTGTCGTATCTGTTCGAAGCCGTCCAGTGCGGCACGGTGCGCGCCGCCGCCGACAGACTCGACATCGCCCCGTCCGCCGTCAGCCGCCAGATCGCCTTGCTGGAGGCCGAATTGGCGCTACCGCTCATCGAACGTCACAAGCGCGGGGTCCACCTGACGCAGGCTGGCCGTTTGCTCATGGAGTACTACCGCGAGCAGCGCGCGCACCAGGAGGACTTGCTCGCCAAGCTTCAGGAAGTGCGCGGACTGCGGCGCGGCCATATCCGGCTGGCCGTCGGCGAGGGCTTCGTCAGCGATCTGATGGGGGCGCCGCTGCAATTCTTCTGCAAGCGCTATCCCGACATCACCCTCACGCTCGATCTCGCAGGGACGAACGAAGTGATGCGGCTCGTGGCGGAAGACGATGCGGACATCGGACTCGTCTACAACCCGCCCGCCGAGCCCAAGATCGTCTCTCGCGCCCAGTTGGCGCAACCGGTGCACGCGATCGTCGCCCCCGGCTCGCCCCTGATCGCGAAGGCGGACAAGCTCGGCACGCTCACACTCGACGCGCTCTACGATGTGCCGCTCGCGCTCATGCACGGCGCCTACGGCACGCGTCAACTGATGGAACTGGCCGAGCAGTCGGAGAAGCACCGGCTCGTGCCAACGGTCACGACCAACTCGATTTCTGTGCTCAAGCACTTCGTGCGGGCCGGTCTCGGCGCAACGTTCTTGCCGACCTTTGCCGTCTCGCAGGAAATCGACGCTGGCGTGTTGCGCGCCCTGCCCATCGACCATCCGATTCTCAACAGTGCCGAGGCGCATCTGATTACGCGCGCCGGGCGACGCTTGTCCGGTGCCGCCAACCGCTTGCTCACGCACCTCGCCAGCAAGATGGAAGCCTTTGGTGCGCCGGACCGACGTGCCTGAGCCGCAGACCAAAACGGATGACTGAAACGTCCCCACGGGACTTTTCGCCACAGGAATGTCACGCCGGGCGCTTTCTGGTTGTTGGCGCGCAACAGTCGAAAAACTAAGCCTTTCCCTTATGTTGCATCAGGAGGAATTCGGATATAAAGAAGCCAATCAGGCGAAGGTGCGTTTGTATCGCGTCGAGAAATCGTACGTAATGCGAACTTAATCGACCCACAAGCTGGATCGTTACGCCCCTTCCCGCCACGCACTCCGGTCGCATGGCAGCGCGCGCATCGCGCTGTCGCCGACCCAACGCCAGTGGACTGCCATGACGACGATCTCTGAAAGCCAGAGCGTGACGTTCGAATTGTTCGAAGTGTCCGAAATGGATATGCAGAACGTGCAGGCATCACTCGCAACCGGCCGCGTTCCCCCACGCGGCGCCCGTTGCCCAGGCGTCCCCGCTTGCCGATTTCTCGTCACTCGTAACGAAATTTCAGGCTTTTCCGCCGATGTCTGTGCACGCCCCCGCGCGGGCGTGTCGCGACGACGACGGGCATAACCACGCAAAAGAAGGTGCGGGGCAAAACGCAACCTGGGGAGCAGATCATGAAGAAGAAGCTCATTGCAGCAAGCCTGCTTTGCGGCATCGGTACGTTTGCGCACGCGCAATCGAGCGTGCAACTCTATGGCCGCGTCGACGGCGGCTTTCAGTTCATGAATAACTTGCAGGACGGCAACGGTGGCACCACCTCGCGCTTCAGCGCACAGGGCGGCGACTACGGCACGAGCCTGTTCGGCCTGCGCGGCTACGAAGATCTCGGACAGGGATTGCATGCGGTATTCAATCTGGAAGGCGGCTTCCAGTTGATGAACGGCTACAACAACAACGGCTCGGGTTCGATCTTCGACCGCCGTGCCCTGGTCGGCTTCAACTCCCGCTCGTGGGGCCAGTTGACGCTCGGACGCAACCTGTTCATCAGCAACGGTGTCTGGGACTTCGATCCGTTCCAGCAGCAGGCCTTCTCGTCGGCGTCGCTGGTACGCGGACGTAACTGGCCGCAGGCGAGCAATACCGTCAATTATCAAAGCCCGAACTGGCGCGGGTTCGACATTGCCGGTCAGTACGCCTTCTCCAACATCGCCGGGCAGTTCAACAACGGCCGTGGCATGGGCGCACAGCTGACGTACACGCACGACCGGTTCCAGTTGCGCGCGTTGTATGACGAAATTCGCGACACCAACGGACGCTTCACCGACATATTCGCTACCTCGCGGGAATATTTCGCCGGTGCGAATATCTTCCTGAACCGCTTCACGATCTCGCTGGGCTACACGCACATGTCCGCGCCGGACGCACCCGCCCCCAACTTCGCCACACGCGCCGACCACTACTGGGCCGGGGTGAAGTATCAGGCGACGGCAGCGTGGGCCGCAAACGCGGCGGTCTATCACGTCAACGTGGCAGGCGGCTTCGGGCACGCCACGATGGCCGAACTGGGCACCACTTACAACCTCTCGAAACGTACCTTCCTGTACGGCACGATCGCGTACGTGATGAACAGCTCGGGCCAGAGCTTCTCGGTAGCGGCAATTCCGAGCGACTCGCTGGACAATCCGCCTGCGGGCAAGAACCAGATGGGTGCCTACATCGGGGTGTCGCACTCGTTCTGACGACATCGACGCACCACAGAAATAACAAACCGCCCGGCGTTGACCGGGCGGTTTGCTTTTGGGGGCCTCCTTGTTGCGACACGCGCTGTGGCGCCTGTCGCTGGCGTTCACGTCAGAACATGTACTTCGCCGTTACGCCACCCGCGATGGCCTTCTCCCCCGAGCGCAGGCTCAGATTGCCGCCGACATGGACGTTGAGTTGCCGGGTGACGCGCACGTCTGCGCCCAGATCGGCGGTGAAGATATCGCGGCCGAGCTTGACACCCTTTACCGTGAACGCACGCGGTGCACCATAAATGGCGTTCGTGAGGCTGCTTTGCGTATCGCCGAACTCGTGTTCGTACGCCAGCCTTAATGACGGAATCACGCTGCCGCCGCTCGTATTCACCAACTCGCGCCACAGACGCACGCCGAGAATGGCCCGTCGCGAGTTGCTGATCTGCGACCCGACGTGCAGGCCGTTGTTACCCTGTCCGGCGTCGCGATCCGTTTCGTCGTAGCCGTTCAGACGCGTCGAGGCGATCCGCATGCCGATAAACGGGTCGACGTTCATACCGCCGGCAAGCACACGCTGACCGACTTCGCCGAACAGCCCGAGCGTGCGGCCACTGGTCTTGCCGGACACACGTGCAGACACATCGTGCGCGGCCACGGTGCGCTCGGTCGTCACGTTATGGTTGGTGAAGAAGAGGCCGCCGTTGGCGAACCAGCGTGCGTCGCTCAGATACGAGCCGTACAGGCCGACGCTGGCGCTTCTGATGCTGGCGTCCCCTGGCAGATCGTCGGCGCGGGACGTCCGGCTGCCCAACCCGAACGCGACACCCACGAGCGCGTTCTGATTGAGGCGTTTGTCGACACCAAAGGCGCCGTCGATGCCCGAGATCGAGAAGCTCTGTTCGCCGTCACTTCGATTCGCGCCCGCGCCCTTGAACGAGCCCCAGACCGACACGCCGTTCTGGCCCGCGCGCTGCCCGTTGGTTGCATTGCAGTCGGGCAGCGAGCCGCCCGCGAGCATACGCGTCTGCATGCTGCTGCGAAAGGCGTCTGACGCGTTATAAGCAGCATCCGCATTGTTCACAAGCGATTCGCCCGAGAGCATGCGCGCCGCACGACGCTGCTCGGCGGAGCCTGCGGGAAGCAGCACCAACTGCCCGAGGACTGCACCGCCCACCCGGCCCTCGATGATGTCGTTGAGCGTCACGCCCTGAAGCGAATCGAGCAGGCCCTTCTCGTTGCCGGTGTAGGGAGCACTGGGGTCGAGAAACGCAAT
Source organism: Pandoraea commovens (assembly GCF_902459615.1). Lineage (GTDB taxonomy): Bacteria > Pseudomonadota > Gammaproteobacteria > Burkholderiales > Burkholderiaceae > Pandoraea > Pandoraea commovens. The sequence goes on along the minus strand of NZ_CABPSA010000008.1, from coordinate 298,096 downwards.
CTCCTTGCCCGGATCGATGACGACGTCACCGTCGCCGCCGTCGCCGCCCCCTTCGCCCGGCTGTGTCGGAATACTGCCGTAGTCGACCTCGCCGAGTTTCACGTCGGCATCGGGATCATGCGTGACGACCTGAATCTTCTTGTCGAGCAGTTCTTTAGGGGTCACCGATCCATCCGGGGTCAGAACGATCTTGGTATCCGTAAAGTCGCCCTTCTTTTTGATATGAATCGTGCCGCGATGCACTTCATCGGGCGCATTCGGATCACGCTTGGCGTCCGACTCGATCCTGGCATCCTTGCCTTTCGATTCGTACTCATCCATCACGATCCGGTAACCGTGGAGTTTGAGCGTGCCGGCATTCTCGAATTTCCTGACGTCATAGACATCGTTGGCCAGCGAGATCGTACCGGGTGCCCAGAGCGCGAGCAGGCCGGTACCGAGGGCGTTGCGGTGTGCTGCGGTGAGCGTACCGTTCTCGACCGTCAGCGAATCGATGCCGCTCTGGTCACCGCTGAACGTGAGGTTGCCGGTGCCGACTTTGGCGACGGTGGCACCGACCTTATCGGTGTCGAGCTTGACGATATCGCCGCTGAAGACGTCATCTTTGCCAAGCGCGCCGAGTTTGAGCGTCTTGCCGCCAGTGATCACTTGACCGCTGCCCGAAAGCGAGCCGATGGTGAGTGACCGTTCGGCCGGTGGATCGTCTCGGAGGTTGGATTCGAAGTCCACCAGACTGAGCACGCCGTCTTCCATTGCGATGGTTGCCGAGTCCGCCGTTGTCGTTCCGGAAAGATTGGTCAGGCCAGCGTTGACGATCTGGCGCGTCTCCAGATCGCTATCCACCACAGCGAGTAGCCCGTCCTTCCTGTTTTCAATGACCCCGGCGCCCCCCCTGGCTTTTCGCATCCCCACGAACCCACTGTTAAAGATCGTAGCGTCGGCGGCATTTGCCTCGTCGAACCCGACGACTCCGCCCTTCTCGACGTCGATGACGCTACGGCCGCCAGTCGAGCCCGGGTTGAATGTGAGTGCGCCTGCATCGTGGATCTGGAGCCTCGCCGCACCGGCACTCGTTCCCTTGAAGAACTCGATCGTGCCCCCCGGTGCGTCCGGTGGCTGCCCATCCGATTTCCCCGCACTCAGCGTGACGTGCTGCGCGGCATCCGAAATGCCCTCCCCGCCTTCCACGAAATTGAGCGCCCCCTTGCTGCCCACATTCATCGTCAGGGTGCCTTCCCCGTCGATGCCCTGATGAACGGAGAGCGTGCCGCCATCGACACGCACCGTGTGATTTGCGCCGTTGACCGCTCGGATCGTCCCCACGTCCCGCTGCTGATTGGTAGCGCCGTAAATGGCGTCGGACAATCGCCCGGAGCGCGCCGAAATCTCAAGCGTCGTTTCGGCATCGATCAGCGACTGGCCATCAACAGGCGCGTCATCCGACATGAAGTTGATCTGGTTCTTGTCATTCCATGTGACGTAGTCGGTATTAGGAACAAGATCCACCCCGTTGGCAGAGGCGTTCAATTCCTTGGTGACGCTCAGACGACTCGCCGTCTTTTCATCGTCGGCGTCACGCCAACGTTGAAGCTTATAGCCCACGACCTCGGAATCCTTCTTTGCCTGAACCAATGCCGCGAGCGACTCCTTGAATTTGTTCGCATCCCTCGTCAAGAGATCATCCAAGGCAGTGCGCTCCGGCCCGGCCAATGGATTCTGGCTATTCGCCAGCGCATCGACCTTCCCTCTCAGGACGTTCAGTGCCTGAATGAGATCCCTATCCTTCGGCAGCTCCTTGCCTTCATCTATCCGCTTTTGAACAACGTCGATGGCGCTTTGTATATCCTCCACCTGATTCCCCAGAGCCTTCTTCAACTCTTTGGCATCGGTAATGTTTGTCAGAGAGTTATGAATAGGAATCTCCGTTCCCAGCAGAGACATATTTTTTCCATGATCATCCGTTTTCTCTTTTTCGACGTTTTTTTGGTGCTCATCGAGGGGAATAAGCTCCTTCAACCTTTGCTCTCTGTTTTCTATCCCACTTGACTGAAGACTTCCTGCCGAAGCATTCGGAGCCCCCCCTATCACCGCCACTGCCATGATGATCGCCGCATAAATCTTTGTCTGACACAGCGCATACGACTTCGGAAGATTCCCTCGCATTAGACAACTCCTATTCAATTCGCCTCAAATGATGAATTTCCTCATCACGCTTCAGACAGTGGCTTGTCGGCCGCCATCATTCCGGCAAATTCTGGAGTCGATTTATCCGAATACTCCCGATATCAATGTGCTTTGGTACTTCACCCAATCATCAAAGATCAATCCAATAAACGTTAAATCCCAATGCGATTTCTTTTAAATTTCAATAAATCGCTCATACCCGGATGCGTTTTATCCGCCCCATCCCAAACGGACGTGGGCCTGACGCTGAGACGCCACATATTGCCCGTGCAATTGCGACATTTCCTCCGATAGTTTTTGGGAATTCGGAACGAAAAAACCCGCCGCGTCCTCGTGGACACGACGGGTTTCGTCGCCGCATTCAGCCGAGCCGCAACACGCGCGGCCCAGCCCATCACTTAGAAGCGATACTTCGCCGAAATGCCACCGCCCACCGCGCGCTCGCCCTGACGCACACTGACATTGCCGCCGACGTGCAGGTTGAATCGCTTCTTGAGCTGAAGGTCGACGCCGAGGTCAGCTGTGAAGACGTCTCGGCCCAGCTTCGCGCCCTTCACGCTGAACGCGCGCGGTGCGCCGTACAGCGAATTCGTCAGGCTCGTCTGCGTATTGCCGAACTCATGCTCGTACGCCAGACGCAGCATCGGCGTCACCTTGCCGCCGTCGAAGTCGATCACGTCACGCGAGAGGCGCACGCCCAGCACGCTGCGTGCCGACGTCTGCGACTGCGCGCCGACCTTCAGTCCGTCGTTTCCCGCGCCATCGCGATTCGTCTCGTCAAACGCATTCAGACGGGTCGACGCAAGACGCACACCGACTGACGGATCGACGTTGAAGCCCGCCACATCCAAACGTTTGCCGATCTCGCCGAAAGCGCCGAGCGTGTTACCGCTCGTCTTGCCCGACAGACGCGCCGATGCGTCGCGTGCCGCCACCGTGCGGTCCGTCGTCACGCTGTGACGGGTGTACGACACGCCACCGCCAACGAACAGGTTGGCGTCGTTCAGATACGAACCATAGAGACCGACGCTCACGCTGTTGATCTTTGACTCGCCCGGCATGCTCTTCGCCTTCGAGTTCTGGTTGCCCATACCGATCGACGCACCGACCACCGTGTTGCTGCCGATACGCTTGTCGACACCGATCGCACCATCGATGCCGCGCACGTCGAACGACAGGGCATCGCTACGTTGCGACGTGTTGCCCCCCGAGAACGACGCCCAGCCAGCGATGCCGTAGCTGTCTGCATTCGCACCGTTAGCGGTCTTGTCGCCGAACATTGCACCGCCCGCCAGCATGCGCGACTGCATGCCACGCTGGAACGCCGTCGTCGCACCCTGCGCGGCGAGGGCATTGTTCACCAGCGATTCGCCCGAAAGCAGGCTCGCCGAGCGGCGTTGCTCGTCCGAACCCGCCGTTTGCAGTGCCATCTCCGAGAGGACTTTGCCGCCGATCCTGCCCGAGGTCAGATCGCCCACGGTGACGCCGTCGACCGACGCCAGCACCGCCCGTTCGTTCGCGCTGTAATTGCCGTCAGTCGCCAGGTACTGCACGACGTTCTGGCTAGTGACGACGACCGAAGGGTTTGACGGATCGGTAGGATCGGTAGGGTCCGTGGGATCAGTGGTCGTCGTCGGATCGGTCGGATCGACCGTCTTCCCGCCGACGATGCTGCCGATCGTGACTTTGCCGAGCTTGGCCGTCTTCCCCTCGGCCACGCTCACCACGCCGAGCTTGTCCTGAACCTCAGCCAGCGCGATGTCGTTGGCAACGGTGACGTCGATGGCCGTGTTCGTGAAGTCGCTGTCTTCCGACACCTGAATCGCACCACCGGCGACGTTATCCCCCACGCGAGACACATGCGAACTGATTTTCGCGCCCGCCTTCGACGTGTACTTCTGCACAGCCAGCTTGTTCGTGCCGAGATCGATCCGACCGGCATTGTCGATGTGGTTCACGCCGTCGACATCGGACGCGAGCTTGACTCCGCCCTTATCCGTCACTGTCACTGTGCCCGAGCCCAATGCATTTGCATGTGCGGCCGTCACACTGCCGCCTTCGACGCGCAGGCTATCCACGCCACGCTGGTCACCGCCCAGCGTCAGGTCACCGGTACCGACCTTAACGACGCTCGCACCCGTTAACACCGCAGATCGTTTGGTCGACCTGGTTGCGCGGCGCAGCGTGTTCGACTGATCGCCGGACGACGCCTCCTCGCGCAGGATCTCGCCGTCGAAGCGGTCGTCTTCGTTGCGCTCGCCCAGCACGAGCTTCGTCTGGCCCGTGACGACCTTGCCGATGCCGCTCAGGGAGCCGAGGGAGAGCGTCTTATCGGGCTTGCCTTCCGAAGCCGTTGCCTCGATATCCGCGATGTTCAGCTTGCCGCCCAGCATTTCGATTTTGGCGTCGCGCGCTTGCGTATTGCCCCGCAGAGTAACGACACCGACGTTGGCCAATCCGAGTTGTTGCAAGTCCGAATCGAGCACGTCGACGTGCGCGTCGACACCGTTTATCAACGTCGCCGATCCGCCCGCCGTCCGTTCCAGATGTGTCGTGCCCAGATTGACGAGTTCGGCGCGTTGAAGATCGGCGTTCCGGAACGTCGCAAGCGCGCCCGACTGGTTTACGATATCGGCGCGACCGGCCTTCGACCCTGCCTGCAACGTGAGCGTCCCGTCGTTCTGGATGCTCGCAATAGCGGCATTCGCCGAATGGAACGTCGCGCTCGCCCCCTGTGCGATGTCGATGTCGCTGACGCCAGCGTTCGCACCCTCGGCGAAGTGCAGGCTTCCGCCCTTTTTCAGGATGATCGTTGCCGTGCCCGCGCTCGTGTGCTTACCAAACTCGATGGCCCCGCCTTCAGGCGATCCCTTTTCGCTGCGACCGGCCCACAACGTCACGTCCTTCGCATCCGACGAGACGCCGATGCCACCGTCGGCAAAGTGCAGCGTGCCTCCCTTGCCGACCGTGACGCCGAGTCGGCCTTCGCCCCCTATCTTCCGGTGAACATTCAGCGTACCGCCGTCGACCCGCACATCGTGGTCCGCTGACCCGCGCGCGTGGAGCGTGCCCACGTCGCGCACGCCGCCCGTTCCTCCGATCGCATCCGACTCCTCTCCCGAGCGACGGGTGAATTCAAGAATGCTGTCCTTGCCAAGCGCATTGTGGGTGTCGGTCGTCGCGTCCGCCCCCATGAAATTCGTCAGATGTCTGTCGCTCCACGTCAGCGCCCCCCCAAGCGTCGCTACGTTCGACGTGGTGACGCGGAGCTGACGGGTATTGGTGAGTCCGTTGAGCTCGACCTCGGACGTCACACCTTGCACGCGGTCGCGTTTCGTCCCCAGCAGACGCGCTTCGCGCTTGAGCGCCTCCAACGCCTGTTCACTGTCGGCGAGAAAACGAGCATGCTTTGCGACCTCCGTTTCCAGTGCCTTTTGCGCACGATCGATGTCGTCTTGCCGACCACCCCCTGCTGCGGCAGCGGCTTCTTCGAGCTTTTCCTTAAGCGCCGACAGTGCAAGCTTTTGCTTACGACCCGCATCGGTAAGCAGCGCATCTTCGATCTTTAGATCATCGGCAATGGAGGACGCCAGATGCCTGAAAGATTTCTCTCTATCCTCGTTCCCCACAGCATCGGCAACAACCTTATTTACCAAAGACAATTGAATATCGATTCCATCGGCAAAACGTGATGTAATTCTCGCCCTATCGATATCCCCCCTTAAACCTCCGATTGCACTCGCAATTTCCGAAATTCGATCATTGCGATTAATTTCCCATTGTGCAAGCTGCTGTGGCACCGCTTGCGCTTGAACGTAGACGGGCAACACGGCGGTCACCACCGCTGCAGCTGCCACACAAACCTTCGTCTGACGCAGGACATTCGACTTCGGATGATTCTTTTGCATTCGATAAATCTCTTATTTCAATTCACATCAAATAGCGAATTAACTCGCTATCGCCAAAACGGCGACACGCCTGCCACCATCAAGGTTGTGAATTCTAGAGACGAACTATCGAAATCCTGTCAACTCGGATAATTTTTAGTACTTACCCTATAATTCAATCAGAATTTTCATTTGGGATGATTCTTATCATAATCATTTAAATATTTTCAGAGTCATCCCAAAACAATGTTTATTCCGCTTCTTATTTCCCCAAAAGCGTCGATGCGTACAGCGCCCGCGCAACAGCGTGACAGCACCTTTCAGCCGCGTCCCATGCGTGAATTTCGGGTAGTTCCACGTCGAGGATGTCCGTTATCAACGTATGAGGATGCCGTGCGGATGCCCATAAAAAAACCCGTCGCGCCCTTTCAGGCTCGACGGGTTTTTCGTCATTCATTCGACCGGCGGGGCTTTCCCCACCTAGGTCTGTCCGGCAGGCTTAAACGCTGGCAGCGTATGCCACCCGTGCTCAGGCCACCGGCTTGCGCTTGGGCTTGACGTCTGGACTGTCGATTTCCTCAAGGACATCGCGGAACTCTGCGATGTCTTCGAAGCTTCGATACACCGACGCGAAGCGGATGTACGCAATCTTGTCCAACCGCTTCAACTCGCGCATCACGAGTTCGCCGATGCGCTGGCTGATCACTTCACGCTCGGCACCGGCCAGCAGCTTGTACTCGATGCGCGCAATCGCGGCATCCATCGCTTCGGCACTGACAGGGCGCTTGCGAATCGCCAACTGCATACTGGCGCGCACTTTCGCGCGGTCGTACTCGGCGCGACTGCCGTCTTTCTTGACGACGACCGGCATAGCGAGTTCGACGCGCTCGTAAGTCGTGAAGCGCTTGTCACACGACGGGCATTTCCGACGCCGCCGGATGGCGGCGCCGTCTTCCGCTTCACGCGAGTCGATGACCTGCGTGTCGTCGTGCCGGCAGAACGGGCAGCGCATGCGTGCGACGCCGTGGCTTAGCCGTAGACCGGGAAACGCTTGGTCAACTCAGCCACTTGTGCGCGCACGCGGGCCAGGTTTTCAGCGTCTTCCGGGTTGTCCAGCACGTCGGCGATCAGGTTGCCGACCTTTTCTGCTTCGGCTTCCTTGAAACCACGCGTGGTCATCGCCGGCGAGCCCAGACGGACACCGCTCGTCACGAACGGCTTTTCCGGATCGTTCGGAATCGCGTTCTTGTTGACGGTGATGTGCGCTTCGCCCAGCGCGGCTTCGGCAGCCTTACCTGTGATGTTCTTGGCGCGCAGGTCGACCAGCATCACGTGCGATTCGGTACGGCCCGACACGATACGCAGACCGCGCTTGACCAGCGTCTCGGCCATCACGCGTGCGTTCTTCGCGACTTGCTGTTGGTATTCCTTGAATTCCGGCGATGCGGCTTCCTTGAACGCGACGGCCTTACCGGCGATCACGTGCATGAGCGGACCACCCTGAATGCCCGGGAAGATGGCCGAGTTGATCGACTTCTCGAACTCCGCCTTCATGAGGATCACGCCACCGCGCGGGCCGCGCAGGCTCTTGTGCGTGGTCGTGGTGACGAAGTCGGCGTGCGGCACCGGGTTCGGGTACACACCCGCGGCGATCAGACCGGCGTAGTGCGCCATGTCGACCATGAAATAAGCGCCGACCGACTTGGCGATCTTGGCCATGCGCTCGAAATCGATCTTCAGCGCGAAGGCCGAGGCGCCTGCCACGATCATCTTCGGCTTGTGTTGTTGCGCCAGCTTCTCGGCGGCGTCGTAATCGATGTCTTCGGCTTCGTTCAGGCCGTAGCTCACGACGTTGAACCACTTGCCCGACATGTTGACCGGCGAACCGTGCGTGAGGTGACCGCCGTGCGCGAGGCTCATGCCCATGATCGTGTCGCCCGGCTTGAGCATGGCGAAGTACACGCCCTGGTTAGCCTGCGAGCCCGAGTTCGGCTGCACGTTGGCGGCTTCTGCGCCGAACAGTGCCTTCACACGGTCGATCGCCAGTTGTTCGACGACGTCGACATACTCGCAACCGCCGTAATAGCGCTTGCCCGGATAACCTTCCGCATACTTGTTGGTCAGCTGCGAACCCTGCGCTTCCATCACGGCCGGGCTGGTGTAGTTTTCCGACGCGATCAGTTCGATGTGATCTTCCTGACGCTGGTTTTCTTTCTGAATCGCTGCCCAGACGTCGGGATCGACGGAGGCAACGGTAGATTTCGATTTGTCGAACATGGCGGTTCCGTTGAGTTGAACAGATTTTCCGGGAGGGGATGCTGCGGCGCGTCTTCCTTTGTGCTTCGGAAGACGATAGACAGGGCAGCACCAACCATCACGGCTGCCCAGGCGAACGGCAAATAAGACCCCGGCGCTTCCCGGTGGGTTGCTCCACCTCGGGCACACAAGGGTGTGGGCCCTAATCGCCAGTCACGCGGGGTTTGTGGCGTCGATAGTTTATGCGAGCTTGGGACGTTAGGCAACTGACCCGGAGACACGCACCACCACCTTGCCGAACGCCCCGCGGCGCAGGTGAGACAGCGCCTGCGCGGCGTCGGCAAAGTCGTAGACGGCGTCCACCACCGGCGTAATGCCGTGGCGGTCGATCATCGCACTGAGCGCCTCCAGCCCCTGCCGGTGCCCCACCCCGATGCCCTGCACATGCGCCCGCTTGAGCAGCACCGGATAGACCGGGATTTGCAGGAAATCCCCGCCCAGCGTGCCGATCACCGAGACTTTGCCGTTGGGCGCGAGCGCCGACATCGTCTCGCGCATGTCGCCGCCAGCCAGTTCCAGCACCTGCTCGACGCCCCGCCCCTCGGTCAGTCGACGGACCTCGTCCGCCCAACCTTCCCGACGTTGGACCCCGTGCGTCACCCCCAGCGCCGCCGCGCGGGCCAGCTTTTCCTCGCTGCCGCTCACGACGATGGCCTTTGCCCCGCGTGCAAGCGCCAGTTGCGCGCCAAACAATGCCACACCGCCCGTGCCGATGGACAGCACCGTCTCGCCGGGCGCGAGCTTGCGGCCAGTCCCGAACAGCGCAAACCACGCGGTCAGCCCGGCACACGTCAACGTCGACGCGGCCACATCGTCAAGCGTGGACGGCGCGCGCACCAGCGCCGCCTGGTCGAATACCGCGTACTCCCGAAGCACACCCTGTAAGGTGCCACCGAAGATCTGCAAACCGGCCGGTGCCAGTTCCCCCTCGTCCCAGCGATCCCAGAACGTGTTGATAACGCGCTCGCCCACGCTCACCCGCGTCACGCCATCGCCCACGGCCACCACTTCCCCTGCCATGTCCGAACCGGGCACGAACGGAAATGTCACCGGCAATCCCATGCCGGTGTCGATCATGAGGGCGTCGCGATAGTTGAGCGACACTGCGTTGACCTTCACTAGCACCTGGCCCGCCCCGGGCGTCGGGACTTCCACGCTCGCCAGTTTGAGCGAGGCTTCGCCCAGCGTCGTCATTTGCCATTGCTGCATCGTTGTCATTGCCAATTTCCTCGTCGACGTTTTCAAAACGGATATCCCAGTGTGCCGGGTGGACAAGGATCAGCTTATTGGAGAATACTTCGCAGCAGTGACGGTAAATTCTCTACTAATTGGCGACTTATGAGAACCAATGAGACCTACACACCCAACCGGCTTTCGGGCATCTCGGCATTCGTCGCGGCGGTCGACGCCGGAAGCTTTGCGGGCGCGGCCGAACGGCTGCACCTCACCCGCTCGGCCGTCGCCAAACGTATCGGTCGACTGGAAACGCGGCTGGGCGTACGTCTGTTCCACCGCACCACCCGCAGCCAGCACCTGACCGGCGAAGGCCAGACGTTCTATCAACGTTGCACGAAGGTGCTGACGGAATTGTCCGAGGCAGAAGACGAACTGAGCGCCGGTTCGCAAACGCCGATGGGCAAGCTGCGCGTAACGATGCCCGTGCACATCGGGCGGCAGTGCATCGCGCCCGTGTTGCTGACGCTGGCGAAGGCGCATCCGCAATTGCGCCTCGAGATGGCGTTCTGCGACAGCCGCATCGATCTGGTGGAGGAAGGCTACGATCTGGCCGTGCGCAGCGGGCGGCTCCACGATACGCCCGGACTCAAAGCGCGTTCGCTGGGCGAGCAGACGATGATGCTGTGCGCGTCCCCTGCTTATCTGGCAACGTACGGCACACCGCAGACGGTTGAAGATCTCGCCGCTCACGAATGTCTGATGTACGGACGTGCGGGCAATCTGTATCGATGGCCCACGCCGATGATGCCCGCCGACGGTCCGCATCGCTCGCCGCGCTTCATCCTCGACGATCTGATCGCGCTCGTGGAAGCCGCCGAACAGGGGCTCGGCATCGCTTGCATGCCACACTGGGTCATCATGCGCGCGATCGACGACGGCACACTGGTGCGCTTGCTGCCGCAGATTCGCGTGCCGGGCACACCGTTGCATCTGGTCTGGCCCGACACGCGTCATCCGTCTCCCAAGCTGCGCGCCGCCATCGATACGCTCGTGAGCGCCGCACCGGCATTGCTGGGGATGCCGTCGGCGACCTGACGGTCAGATGGCGCTCAGACGCCGAAGCGTCTGAGGCCACCGTCGGCGATTAACGCTGCCCCGCACACCGGAACGGCGCCTGCCGAGCATCAATCGCCTTAGCACGCGTGCCATACATGTGCGCCCAGGTTTGCGCGGCCCACGTGCCGCCGAGGCGCTCCACCAAGTGATCGCGTTGCGCCAGCAGCCGGGGCACGAGCGCATCCGGTTCGCAGCACGCGGCCGCAGCGCCGGGTGAAGTACCGCACGCCGCATCTCCGGCCCTCGCCACTGCATGCGCGCTTTGCGCCCACGGCCGAATGTCCTGCGCAGAAATCCGGCCGAGCCGGTAGGCCATTTCGGCCGCCAGTGCACGCACGCCGACCGGGTTCTTCAATTCGTCGTGCACTGTCTTGTTCGACGCCCCGCCCGTGAGTCCCTTCAGACGACGGGCAAAGGGTGCGTAACGATCGCCGTAGGGTTGAGAGACATCCGCTAGCGCGTTAGCCTCAAGCGTGGCGGCGAAATCCGCCGAGTCGAAGTCGAGCGACATCGCATACGGCAGGTCGTTCTTGTCCCGCCAGACGCCGATGTTCTCCATGAAGACGTTGCACATATCCCGGTTGCCGAGCCAGAGCGCGGCGACATAGTGACGCTCGAGCGCACATTGATAGACGTCCGGCAACGCGTGACAAAGCCGATGGCGCATGACATTGCGACGCGCCAGTGCATCGGCATACCCCTTCGCCGCCTCGCCGCTCAGCGCATGGAACGGCGCGCCGTTGGATGCCACCATTCCCGCCATCTGCCGTCCCGCCGCCGTCGCCTCGTCCCTCGCCGATTGCAACCGGGAGATGTCGCGCGCGCCGGGTCCATCGGCACCGGATGCGCCTTCGAAGACACGCCACGCATCGTCACTCTCCAGCCAGTCGCCGAGATCTTGATATCGGGACAGAAACGTCGTTGCCAGATAGACGCGCGCCGGATCGTGCGTCCCATCGAACGCTTGCGAGCACCCGCGCACCAGCACGGCCGTAGGCGTCGCCAGTCCCACTGCGCCGAAGAGTCGCGACGCCAGCCATGCCTGCGCGGCATGCCCCGCGCTCGGGCACGCCTTGACGACGTACTGAGGCATATCCGCGTGCGGTGTGAGCGACATGCGAATGGCCGCACCCGTGCTGCCCAGCGGCATGGCATCGGTCACGCGCGTGGCGTTGGAGAAATCGTAGGGGCCGATGTCCGGCAATGCCGCACCACTGCCGTCGTGCCCGACGACCGCTCCGAAGATGCCCAATGGCCCGGCTTCCGGCAACAAGCTCGCGCGCCCGGCAACGTCGCCGATGAGCTTGTCGTGGCGGTGGTGATCGATGTCACCGTGAACGAGGAAAGTGTTGACCTGCATCGCGACGCTCCCTGGTCGTGGCAGGGGGCCGTGACGTGTGCGGACGCCGGCCTCCCCGGTTGAGACCGGCAATCTTGCTGCGGCGTCGGGCATCCAGCTTTCGAAAATGAGGCAAGATCGGACAAATCCGCCGCGCGTCTGCGGCCACGACCGCAGCGGCGGCGACGTCCGATGGGAGGTTTTGCCTTACAACGCCTTTAGGGCTGCATTACGGCCGCATTACGGCTGCATTACAGCTCGATTTTCGTACCGAGCACGACGAGGAACTGTGCGATCCACGCGGGGTGCGCGGGCCACGCCGGGGCGGTCACGAGTTTGCCGTCGGTATGGGCGTCGTCGATGGCGATCTCCATGTACTTCCCGCCCGCCAGACGCACTTCCGGCGCACACGCCGGATACGCCGAGCATTCACGCCCTTCGATCACACCGGCGGCCGCCAGCAATTGCGCGCCGTGACAGATCGCGGCAATCGGCTTGTCGTTCTCGGCAAAGTGGCGCACGGCGGCGAGCACCTGCTCGTTCAACCGCAGATACTCGGGGGCGCGGCCACCGGGGATCACCAGCGCGTCGAAGTCCGCTGGCGAGAGGCCGTCGAACGTCGCGTTGAGGGTGAAGTCGTGACCGCGTTTCTCGCTGTAGGTCTGATCGCCTTCGAAATCGTGAATCGCGGTGCGCACCTTGTCGCCCGCCTTCTTGCCAGGGCAGACGACTTCCACGCGATGCCCGACGGCCATCAGCGCTTGCACCGGCACCATCAGCTCGTAGTCTTCGACGTAGTCGCCCGCCAACACCAGAATCCGCTTCTTGCCCATGTGACTCTCCGTTCAGAGAAAAAATGGAAGGGAAACAGCCCCTCCATGTTACTCAATTCCGGTGACGTACCTGAGACAGCATCGGGACGAAAAAAAACCGCGTGCCGAAGCACGCGGTATCAAGTCGGCGCAAAACGCCGTCGGTCAATCGATTCGTCAATAAGTTTCCAGATGCAGACGCCCTTCCGTCTTCATCCGCTGCCAGAGCGTCTGCCAGTCGAGACCGGCTTCACCGGCGATGGTCTGCAACACCTGGAGCACGCCGTCCTCCATACCTTTCAGCCCGCAGACATAGATGTACGTATGCTCGTGCCGCAGCAGCGCCGCCACATCGGCCGCACGCTCGCGCATCGCATCCTGCACGTAACGCTTGGGGCTTCCCGGCGTGCGCGAGAACGCGAGATTGGTATCGATGAAATCTTTCGGCAGATTGAGCAGCGGACCGAAGTACGGCAACTCGCCTTGCGTGCGCGCACCGAAGAACAGCATCAGCTTGCCGGTCGCGCCCTTCATGCGACGGCGACGGCGGTATTCGGTCATGGCGCGCATCGGAGCCGCGCCCGTGCCGGTGCAGATCATCAGCAGATGCGAGTCGGCGTGGTTCGGCATCAGGAACGTGCTGCCGAACGGCCCCATCACGTTGACCACGTCGCCCTTCTTCAGGTCGCACAGATAGTTCGAGCACACGCCGCCAACGGCCTGCCCCTGATGGTCCTTCGTCACGCGCTTCACCGTGAGCGCCAGGTTGTTGTATCCCGGACGCTCCCCATCGCGCGGCGACGCAATCGAATACTGACGCGCATGGTGTGCACGCCCGTCCGCCGTCGAGCCTGGCGGGATGATGCCGATCGACTGCCCTTCGAGTACCGGGAACGGTTGCTTGCCGAAGTCGAGCACGATGTGATGGATATCGCTCTCGGTACTCGCGTCCGTCACGCGATAGTTGCCGACCACGGTGGCCTGCACCGGGGCCTTGTGGTTATAGAGGTTGACGTAGGGCTTCGCAGCGGACCACGGCGGCACGACCGAGCCGCGCACCAGATCCGAGCCACCGATGACGGGCTCCGACGAATCGGCAGAGGCACCCGACGCACCGCCAGCCGCGCCCTCCGACGCCTCGCCAATCGTGCCTTGTCCGGCGAGCGCGTCGTCCTGCACGGGCAGTTCGTCCCACGTGAGCTGGTCGTCGACAGCGTAGGCCTCGGCTTTGAGCACGTCGCGCCAGTTGTCGATGGCCCCCGTCGGGCACGGCGAGATACACGCCATGCACCCATTGCACGTGTCCGCGCGCACGACGTAGTTGTTCTCGTCATGCGTGATCGCGTCGATCGGACACGTCTCCTCGCAGGTGTTGCAGCGAATGCAGATCTCCGGATCGATCAGATGCTGCTTCAGGACTTCGACCGGAACGGGGCCGTTCATGATGCTGTCTCCTTGTGGGGATGGCTCTTGCGGCCTTTCCAATAACTTGGCAATGACTTAGTTGAAACGCACGTACTCGAAATCGATGGGCTGGCGGTTGATGCCCAGCGGAGGCGGCGCAATCCAGTTGGCGAACTTGCCCGGCTCGGTCACACGGCCCATGAGCGACGCCACATACGCACGGTCTTCCGACGTCGGCAGCCATTCGCGCTCATGTGCAGCCCACTCCGTCTCGCTCACCACACGACCATCCGGCGACACGCGCACGCCTGCGAACGTACCGATCTGACGATTGAACGCCTTGTGCGGCACCGTCAGACGGAAGTCGATACCGGCCTTCTCCAGCACCTTGTTCCAGCGGTTCACACCGGCGACCGAGTCCTTGATGTAGTCGTCGCGCAGCACTTCGTTCATCGCGTTGAGCATCGGCACTTCGCGCTCCACGAGCTTGCCGTTGTCGACATCGAGCAGACGGTACATCTGACCGTTCAGTTGATGATCGTCGTCGCGCTTGCTCTCTTCATAGCGACCCTTGAGGCCCGAGCTATAGAAGATCGCCGCGTTCGACGACTGGTCCGCGCCGAACAAATCGATCGTCACGGAGTAATGGAAGTTGATGTAGCGCTGGATCGTCGGCAGATCGATGACGCCCGCGGCGCGCAGCTTCGACACGTCGTCCGTTTTCAGTTCGTTCATCACCTGCGCCGTGCGGGCAATCACGCGCGACACGCCCGACTCGCCCACGAACATGTGGTGCGCTTCTTCCGTGAGCATGAACTTGGTGGTGCGGGCCAGCGGATCGAAGCCCGACTCGGCCAGTGCGGACAACTGGAACTTGCCGTCGCGGTCCGTGAAGTACGTGAACATGTAGAACGCGAGCCAGTCCGGCGTCTTCTCGTTGAACGCACCGAGAATGCGGGGATTGTCCTCGTCGCCCGAGCGGCGGCCGAGCAGCGCTTCGGCTTCTTCACGGCCGTCGCGGCCGAAGTAGCGATGCAGCAGGTAGACCATCGCCCACAGGTGACGGCCTTCTTCCACGTTCACCTGGAACAGGTTGCGCAGGTCGTACATCGACGGCGCGGTCAGCCCGAGGTGACGCTGCTGTTCCACCGACGCCGGTTCCGTGTCGCCCTGCGTGACGATGATGCGACGCAGGTTCGCGCGATGCTCGCCCGGCACTTCCTGCCACGCGGCTTCGCCCTTGTGCTCGCCGAAGTGGATCTTGCGATCCGACTCGCCCGGCGTGAGGAAAATGCCCCAGCGATAGTCCGGCATCTTCACGTGATCGAAGTGCGCCCAGCCGCTCGGGTCGACGCTCACGGCCGTGCGCAGATAGACGTCGAAACCATGCGAGCCTTCCGGTCCCATGTCGCCCCACCAGGACAGGAAGTTCGGCTGCCATTGTTCGAGCGCGCGTTGCAGCGTGCGGTCGTCCGACAGGTTGACGTTGTTGGGGATCTTCTCGCTGTAGTTGATCGAAGCCATCGTGGGAATCCTCGTGTCTCGTACGTGTTCTATGGAAACGTTTGATCGGGTGCGGGGGGCGACTGCCGCCGCCCATCCCTGCGAATTCGTCAGACGCGGTTCAGATCGAACTGCGCCTTGTTGCCCTTGCCGTAGACCTTGAGCGCGCCCTTTTCGCCAACGGCGTTCGGACGAATGAAGATCCAGTTCTGCCACGCCGACAGCCGACCGAAGATGCGCGTGTTCATCGTCTCTTTGCCGTTAAAGCGCAGGTTGGCTTCCATGCCGGTGAGCGCATCGGGCGACATCGCCGCACGCTCCTCGATGGCGATGCGAATTTCGTCCGGCCAGTCGAGATCGTCGACCGCGGCCGTGACCAGCCCCAGACGCTCGGCTTCGTCCGGACGCACCGGACGGCCGATGGTGGCGCGCACGGCATCCAGTTCAGCAGCGTCTTCATAGAAACGGCGTGCGAGACGCGACTGATCGGTGACCATCGGCAGCAGGCCGAAGTTGACCTCGCTCAGCGTGATGGCCGGTTCGTCTTCTTCGCTTGCCGGAAGCGCGGCCATATACGTGCGGTCGGCCGCGAAGGCGAATTCGGCGAGCGTGCCGGCGAAGCACGAATCCGGCTCGATCAGCGCAAACAGCGAGCGCGAAGACACATCGATACGGGCGAACGTGCGACGCAGCATGCCGAGGGTTTCACGCACGAACCAATGATCCTGATGCGCGAGCAGCGACGCATCGGCGGCCAGCACATGCTTCGCTTCGCCTTCAGTGCGCAGCAGCCAGGTGCCGATGTCGAGTTCGTTGGTGCGCAGGTTAAGAATTGCGTCGTCGAGCTCGCGCGCCATCTTCAGCGGCCACCAATTGATGCCCGCGGCTTCGATACCGGCGATGTCGCTCGGCGGCGCAGACTTCGGCGCCTTCACGGTCAGGCTTGCGGTGCGATTGGCGCGGTCGATTTCCACATCGACGAATTCGTAACGGATGGCATCCGGCTCGTCGGTACGCTCAATGCGCGTGAGCGTCACGCCCTTGCCGCCCGGACGATGGCTGTCCTGCGCCAGTTCCTGCGCCCGCGCAGCCACGGCCTGCGCGAACTGCGCGGGCTTGACCACTTCGTCGACCAGACGCCATTGCTTGGCGCGCTCGCCGCGAATGCCTTCCACGATAGTGCAGAAGATGTCGGCGCGGTCGTTGCGCACATGACGCTTATCCGTCAGACGCGTGAGGCCGCCGGTGCCGGGCAGCACGCCCAACAGCGGCACTTCCGGCAGCGCGACCGACGACGAGCGGTCGTCCACCAGATAGATCTCGTCGCACGCCAGTGCCAGCTCGTAACCGCCGCCAGCGCAGGCGCCGTTCACGGCGGCAATAAACTTCAGGCCCGAATGACGGCTGGAGTCTTCGAGACCGTTACGCGTTTCGTTGGTGAATTTGCAGAAGTTGACCTTCCACGCATGCGAGGAGAGGCCCAGCATGAAGATGTTCGCGCCCGAGCAGAACACGCGGTCCTTGGCGCTCGTGACCACCACCGTCTTGACTTCCGGATGTTCGAACCGGATGCGCTGAACGGCATCGTGCAGCTCGATGTCCACGCCCAGATCGTACGAATTGAGCTTGAGCTTGTAGCCCTCGCGAATACCGCCGTCTTCCGCGATGTCGATGGCGAGCGTGGCCACCGAGCCTTCGAAGGTCAGCTTCCAATGCTTGTACTGCGTGGGGTCCGTACGGTAGTCGACGTGGGGTTTGCCGAACATGATTGCCTCCAACTCGAATAATGATCTTGTTGGATTGCAATATAGTGCAGCACAAACCCATCGTCAACCGTTTACAGAAACAAAAATGAATTATTTTGCAGAATGTACTCGATCAATCGGATGACAACTGCACTGCCAGGCGTCCGCGCAGTTGCAGATAGGCGTCCGCGAGCGCCCGCCCGCCGGTGTCGAAGCTCATATCGGCCTTGGCGTAGAAGTCCTGACGCCCGGCCAGAATGTGCTTGAGGTCGTCCATCGCTTCCGCATTGCCTGACATCGGCCGCAGGTCGCCCTGTGCCACCACGCGCTTCATATGCTCCTCGGGCGACGCTTGCAGCCACACCGTATAGCAGTGGGTCAGCAGGAAATTGAACGTGGCGGCGTCGCTGACGATACCGCCCGGCGAAGCGATCACGGCGCGCGGATGCTCGGCCACTACGGCTTCCAGCGCGCGCAACTCGTACCGGCGGTAGGCGCTCGCGCCATACAGCGAATAGATCTCCGACGGCGGGCAGCCCGCCAGTTGTTCGATCACGCGATTGAGCTCGACGAACGGTACGTGCATGTCGTCGGCAAGCATGCGGCCCAGCGTCGACTTGCCTGCACCGCGCAGGCCGATCAGCGCGATGCGCCCACGCCGGTCGGGGTCTCGCTCGCTGCCCGCGAAGAGTTCGCTCAACGCCTGACGCGCGCGCGTCAGCGCCTCGCCGTCGCGCCCGTGCAGAATCTCGCGAATCAGCAGCCACTCGGCGGACGACGTGGTCTCGTCACCCACGATTTCGGCCAATGTGCAATTTAGTGCTTGTGCGAGCTGACGCAGGAACAGCACGGAGGCGTTCCCCACGCCCGACTCCAGATTGGCGACGTGACGCTCGGAGACTCCGGCATCCAGCGCTAGCGCCTTACGGGTCAGGCCGCGACGGGCGCGCAGCGTCCGAACCCGCTCGCCCAGTGCGACCAGAAACGGGTCTTTCTCGCCAGCGCCTCGCGCCGTCGGCACCCCATCGGCTTGCGCACTCTTATTCATCGGATGAGATCCTCGAAGCATGTAACATGTAATATATTGCTTGACAGCCAAATTTGCATGCTCTAATTTTCACCATGCGTCGGTAAAAAAGCAAACACGACGTCCCCAGGAGACATGGATGGATGTGCCCCAATTTCAGGCGCTGATCGCCGACGTGACACGTCAGCTCGACGGTCGCCCTCTAGACAACTCGCTTGCCGACTGGCTCAACGCCAACTACGGCGCGGGCTCCCCAGGTTACGAAGCCCTCATCGACGCCTGCCGCACTGGCGTGGCAGAGGGCTGGCTGTGCAATCGCGAAGGCGGCGGCATTCGGTACGGGCGCGTCATCAAGCCCACGCCCGAGACGCACGGCTTTTCCGTGGACGTCGTCGACATGGCCGATCTGGCCGGACCGCACCACGTGCATCCCAATGGCGAAATCGATCTGATCATGCCGCTCACGCCGGGCGCGACCTTCGACGGACACCCCGCTGGCTGGTGCGTGTACGGCCCGGGCACCGCGCATCGCCCGACAGTGGCGAGCGGCCGTGCCCTCGTGCTGTACCTGTTGCCCGAAGGCGCTATCGAATTTACGCGCAGCGCCTGAAACCGGCGCGCCCCTGCATCTCTGCTTGATTCATTTCGGTTGATGGATATGAGTACCCCTGCCTTGCTGGAAAACTACGTCGCTGGCCAATGGGTGGCCGGTGGCGGCGAGCGCACTGCGCTGACCGATCCCGTGACGGGCGACACGCTCGCCTTCGTCTCGAGCGCCGGTCTCGATCTCGACGCCGCATTTGCCTTCTCGCGCGACACGGCAGGCCCCGCGCTGCGTGCGCTGTCGTATGGCGAACGGGCGCAGCGGCTCTCGCAGATCGTCGCCACGTTGCAGACGAATCGCGACGACTACTACGCCATCGCGACGGCCAACTCGGGCACGGTCGCCACCGACTCCGCTGTCGACATCGACGGCGCGATTTACACACTTTCCACCTACGCGAAGCTGGGTACATCACTGGGCGATGCGCACACGCTGCTCGATGGCGCCGCCGTGCCGCTTGCCAAAGACGCGTCGTTTGCCGTGCGTCATGTATTCCGTCCGACGCCGGGTGTCGCCCTTTTCATCAACGCTTTCAACTTCCCCGCGTGGGGTCTCTGGGAAAAGGCGGCAGGTGCGTTGCTGGCGGGTGTGCCCGTCATCGTCAAACCTGCGACGTCGACCGCGTGGCTCACGCAACGCATGGTGGCCGATGTGGTCACCGCAGGCATTCTGCCGCCGGGCAGCCTGTCGGTGATCTGCGGCAGCGCCGCCGGTCTGCTCGAGCGCATCGGACCGTTCGATGTGGTCTCGTTCACTGGCTCGGCGGACACCGCCGCCACGTTGCGCGCACATCCCGCCTTCACCGAACGCTCCGCGCGCATCAACGTGGAGGCCGACAGCCTGAACAGCGCCATCCTTTTGCCGGACGCCGCACCGGGCACCGCCGCCTTCGATCAGTTCGTGCGCGAAGTGGCGCGCGAGATGACGGTCAAGTCGGGGCAGAAGTGCACGGCGATTCGTCGCGCGATGGTGCCGGTCGAGCATTTCGACGCGGCGGCGGCCGCCATTGCCGAGCGACTGGCGAAGACAGTCGTCGGCAACCCGCGCAACGAGACCGTGAAGATGGGTTCGCTCGTGAGCGCTGCGCAAAAGCGCGCAGTGCTCGACGGCATTGCGCATTTGCAGGCCGAAGCCGAAACGCTTTACGACGGGAATCGCGACGCCGTCTTTGTCGACGCCGATGTGAATAGCGCCTGTGTCGCGCCCGTGCTGCTGGGTCTGCGCGAGGGTTCGGCAGGCAAGCGCGTGCACGACACCGAAGTCTTCGGCCCGGTGGCGACGCTCATCGGTTATCGCGATCTCGACGAAGCCGTCGTACTCGCCAAGCGCGGTCAGGGGTCGCTGGTTGTCTCGCTGTACAGCAACGACGCCATCGCCATGCGCGCGCCCGCCCTTGCGCTGGCCGACGCGCATGGTCGCGTTCACGCCGTCGATCCGTCGGTCGCCAAGACGCAGACGGGTCACGGCAACGTCATGCCGCAGGCGCTGCACGGCGGCCCGGGACGCGCCGGTGGCGGCGAAGAACTCGGTGGCCTGCGCGCGCTGCGCTTCTATCACGTGCGCTCTGCCGTTCAGGGGCCTGCCGCCCTCGTTGAAGCGCTGACGCAGGACGCCGTCGAACTGCCGAAGTCATAACGTCGCAACGATGTCGCAGACACAACGCAGATTTAAGTCGATGGCGGGTACAGCCTCCGCCATCGGCACCGTTTTACGCCAGTCGTAGAAGTCGCAAGCCGTCGCAGTCAAGGTGATTCAAAGAGGCGCCGTCAGAGCGCTGAATAGAACTCACGCCACGCGTGCCGCGCCCGTTGGAGTGCGCTGCGCCGTGTGGTGATCCACCGGAGGCAACATGGAAGCCGTACTCACCCCACCGCCAGCGAACTTCAACTTCGCTGCGCATCTGGAGGCGCTCAACCGCGAGCGCGCTGCCAAGACTGCATATCTCGACGACACGCGCGCGCTGACCTATGGCGAACTGGCCGAGCAAAGCCGACGCTTCGCCACCGGCCTCACGCGCGCGGGCGTGCATCGCGAAGAGCGCATCCTGCTCGTCATGCTCGACACCATCGATCTGCCCATCGCGTTTCTCGGCGCGCTATATGCGGGCGTGGTGCCGGTCGTCGTGAACACGCTGCTCACGGCCGACGACTACGCGTACATGATCTCGCATTGCAAAGCGCAGCTCGTGATCGCCTCCGGCGCACTGATGCCGACGGTGCAGGCTGCGCTCGACAAGGTCGCCGAGGCCGGGTCGCCGCCGCCGTGCATCGTCTCGCAACCGATTGCGGCCGAGACCGATGGTGCGACCGCATTGCCGACATTCGACGCACTTCTCGATGGCGCGCCCAGCGCGCTGCCCGTCGACACGGCAGGCGACGACATCGCGTTCTGGCTGTACTCCTCGGGCTCGACCGGCAAGCCCAAGGGCACCGTGCACACGCACGCCAATCTCTACTGGACGGCAGAGACTTACGGACGCAACGTGCTCGGCATTCGCGAAGACGACATCGTGTTCTCTGCGGCCAAACTGTTCTTCGCATACGGACTCGGTAACGGGCTAACGTTCCCACTGTCGGTCGGCGCAACCATCGTGCTGATGGCGGAGCGCCCCACGGCGGAGGCGGTCGCAAAGCGACTGCGTGAACATCGTCCGACGATCTTCTACGGCGTGCCGACGCTCTACGCCACGCTGCTCGCCTCGCCGCATCTGCCCGCCCGCGCCGACGTGGCGCTGCGCCTGTGCACGTCGGCAGGCGAAGCGCTGCCGCGTGAGATCGGCGAGCGCTTCACCGCGCACTTCGGTGCGGAGATTCTGGACGGCATCGGCTCGACCGAAATGCTGCACATCTTCCTGTCGAACCGCGCAGGTCAGGTCGCCTACGGCACGACCGGCGAACCAGTGCCCGGCTACGCCGTGGAGCTGCGCGACGAGAGCGGTCAGCCGGTGCCCGACGGTGAAATCGGCGATCTGTACATCAAGGGGCCGAGCGCCGCACTCATGTACTGGTGCAACCGCGAGAAGTCGCGCGCGACGTTCCTCGGCGACTGGCTCAAGAGCGGCGACAAGTACCAGCGTCTGCCCAATGGGTATTACGTCTATGCGGGACGCAGTGACGATATGCTCAAGGTCAGCGGCCAATACGTCTCCCCCATCGAAGTCGAGATGGTACTGATGCAGCACGACGCAGTGCTGGAGGCGGGGGTCGTGGGACGCGACGACAACGGTCTGACGAAGACGCAGGCGTTCGTCGTCCTCAAGCCGGGGCTGGTCGCCACGGACGCCATGGCGACCGAGTTGAAGGCCTTCGTCAAGGCGCGCCTCGCGCCACACAAATATCCTCGCGAGCTGGTGTTCGTCGACGATCTTCCGAAGACCGCCACGGGCAAGGTTCAGCGCTTCAAGCTGCGCGAGATGCTTTAGGGTCTGTTCACACTAATTCCGGGCTCGTGTTGCCCGGCCAAAGGGGCGAGCGCAAGGAATGAGCCGAAGCGAATATCGGGAATATTCGCGAGGATCATGACGCCGCGATCGCCCCTTTGGGTGGACAACCCGTAGGGAACGTGCCCTACCGGCCGCCTGGCCGCGTTACCGCCAGCTTGCTTGGGGCGACCAAGCGGCGCTGGCGGTGCCTTGCCAGCCAGCCGGTAGAACACGTTCACGAGTCCGGAATTAGCGTGAACAGACCCTAGGAGACAGAAACAGAATGTCGGACGTACAGTTCGCAGAGATCGAAACGCCCTCGCACGGTGCGCTCTCGCTGGAGTATCGATGGATCAACCGCGAGCGCACCGACGCGCCGCTGCTGGTGTTTCTGCACGAAGGGCTCGGCTCCATCGCCATGTGGAAGGACTGGCCGCAGCAATTGTGCGACGCGGGCGGCTATCGCGGTCTCGTGTTTTCACGCAACGGCTATGGCCGCTCGACGCCGCGCCCGAAGGATGAGAAGTGGCCCGTCGACTTCATGCACCGTCAGGCGCGCGAAGTACTCCCCGCGTTTCTCGACGCGGTCGGTATCGGTGCGGCGCAGGCGGACCGCGTGTGGCTCGTCGGTCACAGCGATGGCGGCTCGATTGCGCTGCTGTTCTCAGCGGCGTTCCCTGACCGGCTGGCTGGCGCGGTCGTGATCGCACCGCATCTGTTCGTCGAGGACGTTTCCGTCGAGAGCATCGCAAAGACGAAAACCGTCTACGAGACGACGGACCTGCGTTTGAGGCTCGGCCGCTATCACGACGATGTGGACTCGGCGTTCTGGGGCTGGAACGACATCTGGCTGAATCCGGCGTTTCGCGACTGGAATCTGGTCGGTGCGGTGGCGACCATCTCGAAGCCGTTGCTCGCGATTCAGGGCGAGGACGACGAGTACGGCACGATGGCGCAGATGGATAGCATCGCCGCGCACGTGCCACACGCGAAGGTGGTGAAGCTGCCGGACTGCGGACACTCGCCGCATCGCGACGCTCCGGCACCGCTCGGCGAGGCTATCGTCGCGTTCATTGGCGCACAGGGACAACGTCAGGCGGCGTGATCGCCGCGGCTGACCTATGGGCTGACGTGTGGGCTGACGTGTGGGCTGACGCCTGACGTCGCAGAAACCAAACGGGCGCTCCCCGAAGACCGGAGAGCGCCCGTTGTCATTTGGACGACCGCAGTTAGACGACGGCAAGCCGCTCGTCAGATGACGCGCACACCCGGTGTGCCCGGACGCATCGCACCCACGATCCCGGCGGCGTCGAAGCCGTCGGCACGGAAGACGGCGAGCACGTCGTCCACCGCGCCCGGCGCGCACGACACTAGCAAGCCACCCGCCGTCTGCGGATCGCACAGCAGATCGCGGTCACGCTCCGTAATGCGTTCCCCAAGCTCGACCGATTTGCCGTACGACGCCCAGTTGCGACCGGACGCGCCGGTAATGCAGCCCTTGTCGGCCAGTTCGCGCACGCCGTCGAACAGCGGCACGTCCGACATGCGCAGATAGGCGGCGAGATTCGCGCCTCGGCACATCTCCAGCGTGTGACCGAGCAGACCGAAACCGGTCACGTCGGTCAGCGCATGTACGCCAGGCAACGCGGCGAGCGCCGGGCCCACGCGATTGAGGCGCGTGGTGGCGTCGATCATGCAGCGGTAGCCCTCGTCGTCCAGTTGATTCTTCTTGAGTGCGGCCGACATCACGCCGACGCCGAGCGGCTTGCCGAGCACGAGCACGTCACCGGCTTGCGCGTCGGCATTGCGCTTCAAGCGCTTCGGATGCACCACGCCCAGCGCCGCCAGGCCGTAGATCGGCTCGACCGAATCGATGCTGTGCCCGCCCGCAATCGGAATACCCGCTTCGGCGCAGATCGACTCGCCGCCGCGCAGAATCTCGCGGATCGTTTCGTGCGGCAATACGTTGATCGGCATGCCGACGATGGCCAGCGCGAAAATCGGCTTGCCGCCCATCGCGTAGATGTCGGAGAGTGCGTTGGTCGCGGCGATGCGGCCAAAGTCGAACGGATTGTCGACGATGGGCATGAAGAAGTCCGTCGTCGCGATGATGGCCTGCTCGTCGTTGAGCTGGTAGACGGCCGCGTCGTCGGACGTTTCGGTGCCCACCAGCAGCGCAGCCGGGGCAGGCAGCGGCGCGTCGGTGCGCGCCAGCAATTCGGAAAGGATGCCCGGCGCGATCTTGCAGCCGCAGCCGCCGCCGTGCGAAAGCGACGTCAGACGCGGCGCTTGTGCCGACGATTGTGCCGCCGTTTGATCACCCACTTGAGTTGCTTCGATTGCAGTCATGGTCGTTGGTGTTCGTTTTCCTTAAGTCGACGTATTATGAAGCAGCTTTGCGCCGTCGCCATGTCCCGAAATGACTGTGGACGACATGCGACGGTGTCATGCTACCGGGTTACATCGTCCCTGCATGGGACGCCACCGCTATTGCCCTAACCTCAATGCGCCGTGAGCGCTGATGCCAAAAGGGGTCTACATCATGCAACGCCGCCGCTTCCTCTCTCTGGGCGCTTACGCCCTGCCCGCCTCGTTCCTTTCCACGTCGCTGCTGCCGGGTTACGCCCACGCGGCCAAATCGTCGACGCAGGCGCCCAGCGCCGCCGACGGCTGGCGCACGTTCGAGCTGACGACGCAGGTCGACCTGCCCGCTGGCAATGGCCCGGCGAACGTCTGGCTACCGGTGGCGACGTCGCCGTCCGGGGCCTATCAACATGCGCTCGGCACGCGCTGGGACGCCCCGGGGGCCAAGGCCGAGTTGCGCATGGTGCGTGGCGCCTCAGGCATCGGTGTGCCAATGCTCGCCGTGGCATGGCCCGAGGGTGCCGCGCAGGGCGCTCGCACCGTCACCCTGACGAACACGTTCGCCACGCGCGATCGCGTCGTCGATCTGTCGCAGCCCCCGTCGGCCAACGCCCCGCGCGAATCGGCGGCGGTGCTGCGTCAGTACCTCCAGCCGACAGAACTTCAGCCGACCGACGGTCTGGTGCGCGAAACCGCAGAGAAGATCACGCGCGGCGAGAAGGGCGACGTGGAGAAAGCGCGCGCCATCTATCAATGGATCGTGGAGAACTGCCGTCGCGAAGGCTCGGTGCGCGGTTGCGGCACGGGCGACGTGCGCTACATGCTCACCACCGGCGACCTCGCGGGCAAGTGTGCCGACATCAACGCACTCTTTACGGCGCTGGCCCGCTCCGTGGGAATTCCTGCACGCGACGCTTACGGTGTGCGCGTGGCGACCTCACGTCATGGCTTTAACAGTCTGGGCAAGGCGGGGGACGTCACGCGCGCCCAGCATTGCCGCGCCGAGTTCTACGCGGCCGGTTACGGCTGGGTGCCGGTCGATCCGGCGGATGTGCGCAAGGTCGTGCTCGAAGAAGTGCCGGGCGGTCTGCCGGTCGACGATCTGCGCGTTCGCGCCGCGCGTGCGATGCTTTTCGGTCAGTGGGAAATGAACTGGGTCGCGTTCAATCACGGCGCGGACATTCCGCTGCCCGGCGCGCAAGGTAAGCCTGCAAGCACCGTGCCGTTCCTTATGTATCCGAACGGCGAAGTGGCGCGTGCTCAGCTCGACAGCCTGAATCCGGATACCTTCCGCTATCGCATGAACGCCCGCGAAATCTCGGCCTGATCGGCGCAAGCGACACCACCGACACCCGAGACATCGGCCTCGGCGTGATCGTCACACGCCCATGAAGGAGCGCATCGCCATGCAACGCCGTCACTTTCTTCACACGCTGGGGGCGCTCGGTGCGGTCGGCGCATTCGGGGCCGCTGGCCCCAATGCGCTCGCGGCGGGACCGGCAAAGGGTTCGACGGAAGTCGACGACAGCGCGCTCGCCGGGACGTCCGGCGGCACGCTCTCGGCATGGCGCGGTGCGACACCGGCGTTCTCGCTCGACGGGCTCGACGGCAAGACATACTCGCTGTCGCAGTATCGCGGACGCGTCGTCATCGTCAACTTCTGGGCGACGTGGTGCGGGCCTTGCCGCGAGGAGATTCCGGCGATGGGGGCGGTGGTGCGCCAGTACCGTGGGCGAGGTCTGGCGTTGCTCGCCGTCAACTACAAGGAACCGGCCACGACGGTGAAGCCTTTCGTCGACAAGCTCCCCATCGACGGCACCGTGCTGCTCGATACCGACGGTGCGGTCTACAAACGCTTCGGCTCGCTCGGTCTGCCCGCCACGTATCTCGTGGA
This sequence comes from Pandoraea commovens, assembly GCF_902459615.1. Taxonomy (GTDB): domain Bacteria; phylum Pseudomonadota; class Gammaproteobacteria; order Burkholderiales; family Burkholderiaceae; genus Pandoraea; species Pandoraea commovens. Next base: position 271,304 of record NZ_CABPSA010000008.1, on the reverse strand, counting down.
CCGGGCGGGAAACGCGCGCTTCTGGCGCATGGGCGAACTGGACTGGAACGACGTGGGACTGCACGGCCACATCGAAGCGCTGGTCGCACAGAAGGGCGGCACATCGGCCTGAACTTTCGCGCCGGTTACACCGTGGCGATGGCCTTCACAGCCGCGTGCACATGCTCTAACAGACGCGCCGTCGGACCGGCGAGTACGCCTTCTCGATAGGCACAGCACAGCGGTGCGCGCGGCGGCGGTGCGAGGGGCCGGTAGACGATCCCCTCGATCTGCATGCGCATGAGCGACGCAGGCACCACCGATACACCCAGCCCGGCGGCGACGAGCGAGAGCGTCGTCAACAGACGCGGCGCTTCCTGTTCAATGGCCGGACTGAAACCGGCGCCGTGGCATGCGGCGATGATCGCGTCGTACAGCCCCTGCCCTGCGCGTCGCCGATAGAGAATCAGCTTTTCCGACGCAATCGCCGTCATCGGCACGGCGGCCTTCCCGGCTCGACCCGTGAGCGCCAGCGGATGCGCGGACGGCACGGCCAGCACCATCGGTTCTTCCAGCACCTGCACGACGGTGATCTCGCCGGTGTTGCCCTGCGGCTGACGGATGAACGCGACGTCGATATGTCCGTCGCGCAACCCGTCCAGCAAATCCCCGGTACTCGACTCGTCCAGCATCAGGGACACCGATGGCGCATCGCTACGAAACGCGCGAATGACCGTCGGCACGAACGGATGCAGTGCCGCCGAGCTGGTGAAGCCGACCGACAGACGCCCCTTGATGCCCGCTGCCACGCGCCGCACGTCGTCCACCGCCTGATCGAGTTTGCGCACGACTTCGTAGGCGTCGGCGAGGAAAGCCTGCCCCGCGTCGGTCAGCGCCATGCCGCGTGGCAAGCGTTCGAAGAGCGTCACGCCCAGTTGTGTCTCAAGCACGCGGATCTGTTGCGAGAGCGGTGGCTGCCCGATGCCGAGCCGCTCTGCGGCCCGCGTCATGTGCCCGGTTTCAGCCACCGCAATGAAATAGCGCAGCAAGCGCACGTCGATGTTTGTCATATCGATCCAATATGATTCAAGTCACTTCCATATATTGGACAATATAACGCAATCGCCTTACTCTCAGGGTGTCCCGCGCGGCACCCATGCATCCCATCCCTCGATGACATTCTCTGCCGGGCGGCCCCACCGTAGTCCAGTTTTCAGAGTTTGCCCGCCATGAACACTCAGGCCCCCTTCACCTCCCCCAACCCGGGTACACCCGGGACACCCGACACCCGTCTTGCGCCGAACACCGATGCCAGCGCTGCTGCCCCCAACACCGGGCACGACACAGCGGTGGCGGACAGCCCGAGCATTCGCGCCCTCTTCTTCGGCTTTCTCGGCCTCGGCATGACCGCGTTCGGCGGCGCGTTGCCGCTCGCGCGCCGCATGATCGTCGACAAGCATCGCTGGATCAGCGGCGCGGAGTTCACCGATCTGCTCGGTCTGTGCCAGTTTCTGCCGGGCGGCAACATCATCAACTTGTCGGTCGCGCTCGGCATGCGCTTTCATGGCTGGCGCGGCGCGCTCGCGTCGATCCTCGGTTTGATTGCGGCCCCGTCGGCCGTGGTGATTGCGCTGGGCACGATCTATCAGCACTTCCAGAACGACCCGCACGTGAAGCATCTGTTTGCCGGGTTGGCGGCAGCGGCGGCCGGTCTGTTGATTCAGATGGCGTGGAAGGTGGCGTGGCCGCTGCGCAAGTCCGTCGTGCTCGGCGGCGTAGCGGTGGCGTGCTTCATTGCGATTGCCGTGCTGCGCGTGCCGCTGGTGCTCACCATGATCGTGATGACGCCGATCTCGATTTACGCCACCTGGAGGGTTTCGCAATGACCGGCACCCTCATTTCGCTTGCGCTCATCTTCACGCAGCTGTCCGTGCTCGCTTTTGGCGGCGGCAACACGATCCTGCCGGAGATGGAGCGGCAGGTGGTCGATCTGCATCACTGGATGACCTCCGAACAATTCAGCGCGCTGTTCGCGCTGGGGCAGGCCGCACCTGGACCGAACCTCATGATCGTGACGCTCGTCGGCTGGCATGTCGCTGGCTGGCAAGGCATGCTCGTCACGACACTGGCCAAGTTCGGGCCGTCGTCGCTCATTACGGTCGGCGTGCTGCATCTGTGGCAGCGCTTCCGGGATCGGCCGTGGCGGCGCATCGTGCAGGCGGGTCTGATGCCGATGACGGCGGGGCTCGTTGCCGCGAGCGCGGCGCTGATCGCCGAAGCATCGGCCACGTCGTGGCTGCTCGCGGGCATCACGACAAGCGTGGCGGTGCTGGCCATCAGAACCCGCGTGCATCCGCTGTGGTGGCTCGCAGCGGGCAGCGTCGCCGGACTGCTGGGCGGCGCATACCTCTGAGCGTGCCGAGCGCGTCACACGTGGCGTGCCCCGCGTGCGGCGTTGCAGACCTGCGCGAACGACTTATGCCAGTGATCGCGGCCCAGTGCGTCGATGCCATCGGTGAGACGCACCCATTCGTCGCTGCCGATCTTCAGCGTCGGCGGGGTGTCGCCTCTGACCAGTGCGGCAAGACGCGACGGGCACGGCAGGTTCGCGTCGGGATTGCCCGCGACGATCATCACCCGGCCGATCCATTGGGCCACGTCCACGGGAATCGTCGGCGGTAGCGTTTCGCCCGGCCGGGGCCCCCGCTCGTCGCTCCAGCGCCATGCAAAGCGGGCGCTGATACCTGAGCGCGTGGCGATCCCCATCGCGAGCAATACGTTGTCGCACGACATGCCGTGCTGTGCGGCAACCCCCAATGCCCGTAGCGCGAGCGCACGCCAATCGCCCGTCCCCCCACAGTCTTCGCGCACACTCGCGGCGAACAGCGCCACGAGACGGGCGCGCACGCGACGCAGTGCAACCGGGTTCGTCAGCAAGCGGCGTTCGTTGCGTGTCTCCGGCGAAAGGTCGTCGGTTGTCTCGTCGGGATCGAACACCTGCACATCGACCGGATGCACGGTGAAGGTCGCGCTGCCCGCCTCGTCCTGACGCCAATCCGGCTCCAACTGGGTTTTGAGCAGCGCGAACGCGTTATCGTCGCGAATCAGAGATTGCCGCTCGTCGCTGATGTGCAAGGCGTCTCGCACCGTCTTCGGCAGTTTGAACCCGAGGCCGTGCGCCATGAGCTGGCAAAGCCCGGCAATCCGATCGCTCCTTGCGTAATCGGATTGCGGGACGTCGGCGATATGAAGCAGCAGCGCTTCGGCGATGCGCATTTCGGCCAGCGCGCGCCGGGGCATGTCCGTACCCGCTTGTTGCGCCGTTGCGGCGAGGGCCGTGGCGTCGAACACTGCGAGGCACTGACTCATTGCCGTCACGTCTGCCACCGTGCGACGTCGCAGTTGCGTGTCCGTCTGCAACGCCCACTGACGCTGCGTCTCGTCGCCCCCGTCGATGGCCCGTTCCAGCGCCTTGAGTTCAGGCCAGAGATAGGTGTATGTCGCGCCCACGGCGATCGCACTCAATGCGCAAGCGATGCCGACGTCCGAGACACCGGAATGTGTTGGCGCGTGCTGTTGGAACCGCTGGCCTGCGTGCTGCCATGTGTCGGACAGCAACTGGCTTAGCCCGCTCTCGCGCAAACATGCCACCGCGCCCGAGAAGTCGCCACGGAAGCTGTCGAAGGCGCAATGCATTGCTTTCAGTGCTACCTGAACGAGCGTGCCTGTCGCGGGAGGAGACGAGACCGTCGAGAGGGAAGAAGACGAAGCTGAAGAGATGAGTGACATAGCGCGGGCTCCTGAATGCCGTAATCCGGCGGGATCGAAAGACCGGGCATGGTCTGTCACAGGAGCGCGCGGCGCTTCAGGATTCGCTCTGCACCCTTTTGGGCGCCCTCCTTCGGAATCTGGGATGATGTCGCCATTGCACGGCCGTCACGGCCCGCACCGCCCTCGACCCCACCGGAGGCTTTTCATGCCGACCCTTGCCACGCTTGCCACGTTCGTTGTCGTTGTCCTCGGGCTTTTTCTGATTCCCGGCCCGGCCGTCTTGCTGACCATCACCCGCACCGTGCAAGGCGGACGCCGCGCCGGTGTCATGACCGGCATGGGCATTGCGCTCGGCGATCTGGTGCACACCCTGTGCGCGGCGGTCGGACTGTCGGCGGTGTTGATGACGTCCGCGCTGGCGTTCGACGTCGTTAAATATGTGGGCGCGGCCTACCTGATCTATCTGGGCGTCAAGGCGCTGCGTGAGCGGCCGTCAGACCCGCAGTTGCCCGTCGCACCGAAAGTCTCGCCCGGACGGGCGTTCGGTCAGGCGGTGGCCACCGAGGTGCTCAATCCGAAGACCGCCCTGTTCTTCCTCGCCTTCATGCCGCAATTCGTGCATGCGAGCGAGGGCAACGCCTTCGGTCAGTTCCTCGTGTTGGGGCTGGTGTTCGTTGCAATGAGCGCGCTTTATACGGCGGCCATTGCGATGTCGGTGCGTCCGCTGGGCAAGTTCGTGGGACGTTTCGCGTGGCTGCTGCGCTGGCAGGGCAAGATCATCGGCACCATCTTCATCGGCCTGGGCCTGCGCGTCGCCATGCAGCAGCGCTGAGTTCGTTCTGCCGAGTTCGTCCTTCAACGTTGGAGTCGTTCGCCATGCAACGCATTGTCTCGACGCTTCGTTCGCCGCACGTCTCACGTTCCACTCAAGCCCTCCACCCGCCGCCCCGTCGCGTGACAGGGGTGGCGTTGGCTGCGGCCCTCGCGTGGCTCGCCGTGCTGGCCTATGTTCCCAACGCCGTTTCGGCCGACGCAGCCTCCGGTAGCGGCGCGGCAGCCGTCCCTTTCTCGAAAGCCAGCCCGGGTAGTGCGCTACCAGAGGGCTGGAAGAATCTGCCTGTCGTGAGCGGCAAGAAGCTCACCACCTATACCGTGGTGGCCGACGGCAAGCGCAGCGTCATTGAAGCGAACTCCACCGATTCGGCGTCGGCGCTCATGGCCAAGGGTGACGGCGTCGATCTGAACGCCACGCCGGTCGTCGCATGGCGATGGAAGGTCGACAGGGCCATTCCTGGGGCGGATAACCGGGTGAGCGACAAGGAGGATTCACCGGCGCGGCTCGTGTTCTTCTTCGACGGCGACAAGTCGTCGCTGTCTTTCGGGGACCGCGCGACCATGACACTGGCCAAGGCAGGCGGCGAAGACTTGCCGTACGCCACGCTCATGTACATTTGGTCCAACGACGCACCGGTGGGCGGCGTCATCCAGAACCCGCACACCGACAGGGTGCAAATGATGGTCGTAGCGGGCGGCGACGCGTCGCTCGGCAAATGGCAGACGTTCTCACGCAACGTCGCGGCCGATTACGAGCGCATCTATAAGGAGAAGCCGGGCAAGTTGCTGGGTTACGGCATTTTCACCGACAGCGACAACACGCATGCGACGGCGCACGCGTGGTACGGCGACGTGCGGTTCGACGCGGGGAAATAGGGCATTCATAAACGCCTTAACACTCGCGCTGACCGGCACGCCAAACCGAACGAAAATTCGCCTCTGGTTTCACCTGCCGACACCCATGCAAAATGTCGTGTCGAAAGCCTCCAAAATAACCCTGAAAGCCCCGTCTGACGGGGCTTTTGCGCTATTGCAACAGTCGCTTGCATGCTACGCTATCTCGCCTAGAATCTGAGCCATAGTTGGTTGACGGGCTCATTGCTGCTAATTGCTGTAACCAGCCTCTCATTCGCCCCGCGAGCGCCATGCAAAAGAATCGCCAGCCCAAGGACGTCACGTTCGCCGCCAGTCCTGTTTTGCAATCGCGCATGTCGTTATGGCGCTCCAAATTCGTCGTCATCGTCATCACGATCGCCTTCATCGGGTTGGTCGTCCGGGCCTTCTGGATTGCCGGGCCGGGCAACAGTTTCTACATCGCGCAGGGTGAAAAGCGTTACGAGCACGCCATCGTCATGCCGGGTGTGCGGGGCAAGATCGAAGATCGCGACGGCCGTGTGCTCGCGACCAGTTTGCCGATGCGCACCATCTGGGCCGTCCCGACTGAAGTGCCGGACGACCTTTCCGACAGCGACATCCAGAAGGCCAGCAAGCTGCTCGACATCCCCGCAAAAGAACTGCGCACCAAGCTCATCGGCGAGAAAAAGTTCGTCTATGTAAAGCGTCAGGTGTCGCCTGAGATCGGCAAGCAGGTCGAAGCGCTGGGCATTCCTGGCGTCTACGAGAGTAGCGAATACAAGCGTTTCTACCCCGAGGGCGAAGTGGCCGCGCACGTGGTCGGCTTTACCAATGTCGAGGACAAGGGTCAGGAAGGCATGGAGCTGGGCGAGGAGCCACTGCTCGAAGGTGCGGCTGGCGTGCGGCGCGTGATCAAGGATCGCATCGGCCGAACCATTCAGGATCTCGACGACTCCAGTCCGCCGCGTGACGGCAAGGACATTCGTCTGACGCTTGACACCCGCGTGCAGTACATCGCTTACGAGGCGTTGAAGAATGCGCTGGATCGTACGGGCGCGAAGGCAGCGATGGCAGTGGTCATCGATGCCAAGACGGGACAGGTGCTGGCACTGGCCAATTTGCCGACATACAACCCGAACGACCGCGCGCATCTGACGGGTGAGCAGTTGCGCAACCGCGTGTTCACCGATGTCTTCGAGCCGGGTTCGATTCTCAAGCCGTTCACGATGGCGCTGGCGTTGGATCTGCATCGTCTGACGCCGACGACGCTCATCGACACCGGCCCGGGCCGTTATGTGTTCGAGGGGGCGACGATCAGCGACGACAGTGCGAACGGCACGCTGACGGCGGCGGGCGTCATTCAGAAGTCGAGCAACATTGGTATGACGAAGGTGTCGACGATGTTGCGGGCGGAAGAGATGTGGGACATGTTCACCGAGATTGGTCTGGGCCAGCAGCCGAAGCTGGGGTTCCCGGGTGCTGTGTCGGGCCGACTGCGTCCGTACAAATCGTGGCGACGGATCGAGCAGGCGACGATGGCATACGGCTACGGGATTTCAGCGTCGCTGTTTCAGTTGGCGCGGGCGTACACGATCTTTGCGAACGACGGTGTGATGGTGCCCATTTCGATCATCAAGCCGGATACGCCGGTACAGCCGGAGGGTGTGCGGGTGATCGATGCGCATACGGCGTCCGAGATGCGCAAGATGCTGGCGGCTGTGGTGGACACGGGCGGGACGGCAACGACGGCGCAGGTCGCGGGATACAGCATCGGCGGCAAGACGGGGACGGCATACAAGGCGGGCGCGCACGGTTACGACCATTCGAAGTACCGTGCGTCGTTTGTCGGGATTGCGCCGTTGTCGGCACCGCGTTTGGTGATCGCGGTGTCGGTGGATGAGCCGAAGGCATCGCAGCACTTTGGTGGTCAGGCAGCGGGTCCGGCGTTTGCCGAGATTGCGTCGCAGGCGTTGCCGTTGCTGGGCATTCGTCCGGACCTGCCGGTGCGACCGGGGGTGATTCTGGCCGCACCGACCTCGGATACGCCGCCGGACGACAAGCCGCCGCATGGGTGAGAGCGTCTACGGTTGAGGCGAGCACTCGCCTCAACCGGCTTCCTGCAGATTCTGCTGCTTTAGCCGAGATAATTGTTGAACTCGGCCAGTAGGGCCCTCGCCGATTCCCTGTCTTGCACCGGGAAGGCACAGAGATCGTAGTTCCACTTGAAAACGAGGCGTGCCACATCGCTAGCGGACTCGGGTGTATGGTTTGGATCTCGGAGGATTGCCGTCAATGCAGCTAACCGCCTGTGTTCGGGAACGATCAATCCGTCGAAAGGCACATCACCGATATCCGTTGGCATCATTCCACTCTCACAAGTGAGCTCTGTCAAAGCATGGCAAATCGATACCGATCCCAACGTATATTCGTCATCTGACGAGTACTGCCCGTAGTTCTGAACTCGGTTGATCAACTCTCCGAGCTTTCTTACGGTATGGGCGTCGGATTCATTTGTCGCGTTCAAGTGCGAGAACCAATCTTTGGCCCACCCTCGCCCTCCCCCCAAAATGTTGTAGGTAATATCAAAGGATGCCGAGTCGAGCGGAGGCGATTGATATGCCGATACTGAAGCAGCAGTGCTCCGCTGCACGGTGGCACTCAGGTCTGAGTGAAACGCAGGCGTCGAGCCCATCGGGGCGGACGCATTGCTCGGCGGTTGGCGATGAATTGTGGGTGGAATATCAGCATGCTTTATCGGGTCCATCGTGAATCTCCTGTTTCGGTGAAGGAGTCTTCATTTTGGCCTTCATGAGATACCGCACTTATCGTTACCAACCGCCACCTTTCCGTTTACGCCAGGCGCGAGTGCACGATGGGAAGTTGTCGGCACGTACTAGCGAGAGCACAGTGTTTCAACGCAGGCCGATGCCCGGTGTAGGGGCAGGCGTCCCAATTCGAGAGCGTAGAGAGGATAGACGGCGATAACCGCACAGGAAATATGAGCGGTGATTGTCGGTGTCCTGACGGAGCGACTTTCAGGTGGAGCGGAGTCAGGATACCGGCAAGCGCCGCGGGTTCGGGGGTGGGTCAAGGGTGGAGGGGAAGGAATGGCGGGCGGTGTCGACGGACAGATAGCGTGTGGGCAAAAAGGGCAATTCGATTAGTCGAATTGCCCTTTTTGCGTACTACGGAAGCCAAAAATAGAAAAAGGCGGCTCGGTATAACCCGAAGCCGCCTTTAGCACTTACCGAAGACTACCGGCAAGTTCCGGGACTTACATCCCCGGCATCATCAGCGAGTTGGCGTTGTGCATGATCCACAGCGAGCCGACGAGCACGATGGCGACGATCAGCACAGTGAACAGGAACGCCATCACATTCCAGCGTTGTTCCGACGAGCGGTCCATGTGCAGGAAGTAGATCAGGTGGACGATGATCTGGATCAGCGCTGCGCCGAGAATCAGCGGGAGCACCGTCGAGGGGGGCATCGTGCCGTCCATCACCAGCTTGAACGGAATGACCGTCAGGATCACGGCGAGCACGAAGCCGATCAGGTACGACTTCACGCTACCGTGGCTACCACCGGCTGCGTTGTGGCCAGCTTCGTGGCCGTGCGATTGCACCGATTTGCTATTGCTCATTACATCGCTCCCATCAGGTACACGACCGTGAACACGCCGATCCAGACCACGTCCAAGAAGTGCCAGAACAGCGAGAGGCACTGCAGACGCGTCGTGTTGGTCGACGTCAGGCCCTTCTTGGCGATCTGGAACATCAGCACGGCCATCCACAGCAGGCCCGAGGCCACGTGCAGACCGTGGGTTGCCACCAGTGCGAAGAACGACGACAGGAAGCCGCTACGGTTCGGACCTGCGCCTTCGAGGATCAGGTGATGGAATTCATAGAGTTCCATCGCGATAAAGCCTGCGCCCAGCAGCCACGTGATGGCCAGCCAGCCCATCGTGGCGCCCTTCTTGCCGTTGTGCAGGCCGATCATGGCGAAGCCATACGTGATCGACGAGAACAGCAGGATGAACGTTTCGACCAGCACAAACTTCAGGTCGAACAGTTCCTTGCCCGTGGGGCCGCCCGCCGTCGAGTCACGCAGCACCGCGAAGGTGGCGAACAAGCTGGCGAACAGCACCAAGTCGGTCATCAGGTACACCCAGAAACCGAAGATCGTATTGCCGCCGGTGTCGTGGTGCGCGTGGTCGTGCGCATGCGCATCGGCATGCGCGCCCGTGTGTTTGAGAACTTCGCTCGTCATGATTAAGCCTTTGCTGCTGCGGCCAGTGCCTGATGGTGAGCCGATTCAATGGCCACCACTTCCGGCGACTGCACGTAGTAGTCGATCGAATCGTTGTTGCTGCGGCAGATGAACGTCACGATCATGCCCACGAAGCCAACGATAGCCAGCCACCAGATGTGCCAGATGGCGGCGAAACCGAACACCAGCGAGAACGCACTGATGATGAAACCGGCGCCGGTGTTCTTCGGCATGTGAATCGGGGCGTAGCTCGTCTTCAGATCGCTCTTGATGCCGTGTTCCTTGCGGTAAGCCAGCTCGTCGATGTCATGCACGCGCGGCTCTTCGGCAAAGTTGTAGAACTGCGGCGGCGACGACGTCATCCACTCCAGCGTACGGCCATTCCAGGGGTCACCCGTGGTGTCGGCCAGCGCCTTGCGGTTCTTGATCGACACGACAAGTTGCAGTACCTGGAAGCCAATACCTGCGGCGATGAACAGTGCACCGATGAGGGCCGCGATCAGCCACGGCTGCCATGCCGGATTGTCGTAGTGGTTCAGACGACGGGTCATGCCCATCAGGCCGAGCACGTACAGCGGCATGAATGCGAGGTAGAAGCCGATCAGCCAGCACCAGAAGCTTGCCTTGCCCAGACGCTCGTCGAGCTTGAAGCCAAAGGCCTTCGGGAACCAGTAGTTCATACCGGCGATGTAACCGAACAGCACGCCACCGATGATCACGTTGTGGAAGTGAGCAATCAGGAACAGCGAGTTGTGCAGCACGAAGTCAGCGCCCGGCACAGCCAGCAGCACGCCCGTCATACCACCGATCACGAACGTGACGATGAAGCCCAGCGTCCACAGCACCGGCGTCGTCATTTGCACGCGACCACGGTACATCGTGAACAGCCAGTTGAAGATCTTCACGCCGGTCGGGATCGAGATGATCATCGTCGCGATACCGAAGAACGCGTTCACGCTTGCGCCCGAACCCATCGTGAAGAAGTGGTGCGCCCACACGAGGAACGACAGCACCATGATCGCGGCCGTGGCGTACACCATCGACTTGTAGCCGAACAGCTTCTTGCCCGAGAACGTCGAGATGATTTCCGAGAAGATACCGAACGCCGGCAAGATCAGGATGTACACCTCAGGGTGACCCCAGATCCAGATCAGGTTGATGTACATCATCGGATTGCCGCCCAACTCATTCGTGAAGAAATGGAAGTCGAGGTAGCGATCCAGCGAAAGCAGGCCCAGCGTCACGGTGAGGACCGGGAACGCAGCGCACACCAGCACCATCGTGCACAGGGACGTCCACGTGAAGATCGGCATCTTCATCAGGTTCATGCCCGGTGCGCGCATCTTCAGAATCGTGACGACGAAGTTCACACCCGTGAGCAACGTCCCCAGACCTGAAATCTGCAAGGCCCAGATGTAGTAATCCACCCCCACGCCCGGGCTGTACTGAATGCCCGAAAGCGGCGGGTAAGCCAGCCAGCCCGTACGTGCGAATTCACCCACGCCCAGCGACAGGTTCACCAGCACGGCGCCAGCGGCAAACAGCCAGAACGACAGCGTGTTCAGGAACGGGAACGCCACGTCGCGCGCGCCGATTTGCAGCGGCACCACGAGGTTCACGAGACCCGTCATGAAAGGCATCGCCACGAAGAAGATCATGATCACGCCGTGGGCGGTGAAGATCTGGTCGTAGTGATCCGGCGGGAGAATGCCGGGCGAGTTGTGCGCGAGCGCCAACTGGGTACGCATCATCATGGCGTCGGCAAAGCCGCGCAACAGCATGACGAGCGCGACGAGCACGTACATCACGCCGATCTTCTTGTGATCGACGGACGTGACCCACTCGCTCCAAAGGTACTTCCACTTACCGAAGTAGGTGAGCAGGGCAAAAATGCCCAACCCGCCCAGCACCATCATGCCGACCGCGCCGACGATGATCGGCTCGTGGTACGGGATGGCTTCGAGAGTCAGTTTGCCAAACAGTGCTGACATTGTTGATTACTCCTTATGCGCGTGCGCAGCCGGACCGGCAGCGTGCATCGCGTGCGCGCCGGCGTCCATGGCCATGGTCATCGACTGGCCTTGCACGTTGGCTGCAGCGGCCGGAGCCATTGCGGCGTCGGTGCCCGCGCCCTTCATTTCCATCTTCATGTCCATGCCCTTCATTTCCATGGCACCGTGATTTTCATGGCCTTCATGCTGCGCAGCCATGCCCGATGCCATCGGGGCGTGCACGATCGACTGGAACATCTTTGCGTCGACCGAGCTGTAGTACGTGACCGGCGTGTTCTCGCTCATCGGCACCAGCGAGGCGTAGGCGTCGCGGTCGAGCACCTTCTTCGACTCGCGCACCTTCGTGACCCATTGCTGGAAGTCGCCGTCCGTCATCGCCAGCGTCTTGAAACGCATGCCCGAGAAGCCGCCGCCGCTGTAGTTCGCCGAAATCCCGTCGTACGTGCCGACGTGGTTGGCGATCAGGTGCAGCTTCGTTTCCATACCGGCCATCGAGTAGACCTGGCTACCCAATTGCGGAATGAAGAACGAGTTCATGATCGATTCCGAGGTGATCTTGAAATTCACCGGGACATCGACAGGAACAGCCAGTTCGTTGATCGACGCAATGCCCTGCTCCGGGTAGATGAACAGCCACTTGTAGTTCAACGCCACCACTTCGACCGTAATCGGCTTCACGTCGCTTTCCAGCGGCTTGTACGGATCGAGTTCGTGGGTGGAGACCCAGGTGATGCGCGCGAGGATCGCAATGATGATGATCGGCACGAGCCAGACCACGACCTCAATGGCCGTCGAGTGCGACCAATTCGGCTCATAGCGTGCCGTCTTGTTGGTTGCGCGGTACTTCCACGCGAACCACAGCGTCATCAGAATGACCGGAATGACCACGATCAGCATCAGCCAGGTGGCCGTGAGGATCAGGTTCTTGTTCTCAATTCCGATCTGCCCCTTAGGGTCGAGCAGCGTCATGTCGCAGCCTGCCAAAAGCAGCGGCGAGCACAAGGCGAGCAGCCTAAACAATCGCGGGTTTCTGTGTTTCTTCATGTCACACGACAGGGTTGAGTTGGCCAGCGAACGGCGCAACACGGGCTTACCGGCCTGATGCAGGGTCGCAGGAGGTTGGCAAGGGTTAGGTGGGACGGGAGCAGTCGTCTCGCCGGTATTGCACCGGTCGAACTACGACGACTGTGTCATCGAAAAGACGTGAACCGGGGCGGATTGCCGCCCGCAGACCTCAAGTCACTGTCCGACTTCTTGTCTTTTACTTCCATCACGGTGCGGCATTATGCCGAAGTTTAATTAGGCCGGACATCGCACACCCGCCTGCGCGACAATGTGTCGCGCGGCCCTCACGCGTACGCGCGCGACGATTTCCGAGCAGATCGGCACCTTTTTGACGGTAAACGCTGTGCAATGCAGCAATGCGGGAAGGTTCTGGGAATTCAATGGGTGCGACGTTGTGTCGCACCCCAATTTGCGGTGTCGCAGCGAAATGCACTCATTTGGTGCAGTCGCTGGAAGGTGATGTAGGGGAGATGTATTGTGCCCGGCTTTTCAGTCGAGCGACAGACGTACGGCGAATGCCATGAGCGCCGCCCCGAACGACCAGCGTTGTACTTTTTGCGCAAACGGCCGGGTGCGCAGCCAGTTCGCGATGCGCGCCGCACCGAACGAGAGTGCGACGTCGAACATCGCCCCGACGATCAGCAGCAACACGCCGAGTTGGAGCACTTGCGTCCACACCGGGCCTGCTTCGGGGCGGACGAACTGCGGCAGGAGTACCGAACAGAACAGCAGCGCCTTCGGGTTGAGCACGCTCGACAGCACGCCACGGCGAAACGCATGGGAGAGCGGCGGCGCGGCATCGTCTGCGGCGGCCACGGCCTGCACCCCGAAAGCTGGCGAGCGCCAGATCTGAATAGCCACCCATGCCAGGTAGATAGCGCCAACAATGCGCACCGTCTCGAACAGCCAGGGCGCTGCGCGCAGCAGCGCCGCCACGCCACAGGCCGAGAGCGTCACGTGAGCGGCACGCGCCAGCGCGAGACCGGCGGCCGTGGCCAGTCCGTGTCGCGTGCCGCGCGTCATGCTCGTTTGCATCACCACCGCCATGTCGGGGCCGGGCAGCGCGTAGACGACAACCAGCGCGCCAATGAATACGGTGAGCAACTGCGGCGAGACCATGCTTTTCCCCAATGAATGAAAGCGGACGAAAATGAGCTCCATGATCTCGCCATTTCATGAGCGATATATGGCGTTTTCCACCCACTACAACTTCATTTATTGGTGCATTGCTCCACCATTTGTTCATCATCGACAAAAAACACCAACCTCGCTTTTATCCCCCTACCAATCGGCTTAAGCCAAACGGACGAGGGAAACACTTTCCCCTCCTTCCATATCGTGGTGGAATGCCATCTTTGCAGCAGATTTTGTAGCGGGATACCCACAATGAACGAACTCGACGCGATCGATCGGGCGATTCTCGCCATCGTCCAACGCGATGGCCGCATTTCCAACGCCCGCCTTGCCGAGCGTGTATCGCTTTCGGAAACGCCGTGCGCACGACGCCTCAAGCGTCTCGAAGCCGAGGGCTACATCACCGGCTACCGCGCCGAACTCTCGCACCGCGCGCTGGGCCTCGGCGTGACCGCTTTCGTCCACGTGCGCTTCGCGGTGCACGATCGTGCCCTGTCCGAACAGTTCGAGCGGGAAGTGCAGGCCATCGACCGTATCGTCTCGTGCCACAACATCTCCGGCAGCGCCGACTATCTGCTCGGCGTGGTCGCCACCGACCTCGACGATTACGGCAGTTTCACCCGCGATGTGTTGCGCGCCCTGCCCGGCGTGTCGTCCATCGAGTCGATGCTTTCCCTGCGCGAAGTCAAACGCGATACCGGTGCGCCGCTGCTGTAATTCGACGCAACGCGAAATCGCACGAAGTCAGGACAGCTTGCAAATCGTTTGAACGTAAAATGGCGGGCTAAAACAGACATAACAGATCAGGTGCCAAATGCCGGACGCCATGCCCGCCTTACCCTCAGCTAATTCGCCTAACGCGACATCCGCCACCGCCGGGACAGCTGTGACCAACGCGGCGGCCAGCGTCACCGACGACGCCCTGATGTTCGACCTCGCACCCGTCTCTCTGTGGCTCGAAGACTTCAGCGGTGTGAAGCGATTGTTCGACGAATGGCGTGCACAGGGCGTGGTCGATCTGCGCGCACACTTCAAAGCCGATCCGGCGCACGTCTCGCAGTGCTCCCAACGCATTCGCGTCATCAAGGTCAATCGTCGGACCCTGACGATGTTCAACGCGCCCACGCTCGATGAACTCGTCGCCAACCTGTCGCGTGTGTTCCGCGACGACATGCTCAAGACGCACATCGAAGAGCTTTGCCAGTTGTGGGACGGCGACACCCAATTCACGAGCAAGACGGTCAACTACACGCTCGATGGCCGTCGCCTGGATGTATTGCTGAACGGCGCTGTCCTGCCCGGTCATGAAGCCACGCTCGACCGCGTGCTGATCTCGCTGGAGAACGTGACCGAACTGGAGCACGCCCGCGAGCGCGTCACCATGGGCGAGCAATACGCCCGGGGACTGTTCGAGTATTCGCCGGTCTCGCTGTGGGTCGAAGATTTCAGCGCGATCAAATTACTCCTCGACGACGCACGCGCACGCGGCATCACCGACTTCCGCACGTTCACCGACGTGCACCCGGAGTTCGTCGAGCGCTGCATGCAGGAAATCGATGTGCTCGACGTGAACCGTCATACGCTGGCGATGTTCGTCGCGCCCGACAAGGCTACCCTGCTCGGCCGTCTGCCCGACGTGTTCCGCGACGACATGCGTCACAACTTCCGCGAGCAGTTGATCGACCTGTGGGAGAACAAGCTCTTTCAGCAGCGCGAAGTCGTGAACTACGCGCTCGACGGCAACGAGATCAACGTCCATCTGCAATTCGCCGTGCTGCCCGGTCACGAATCGCGCTGGGATCTCGTGCTCGTTGCGCTCACCGACATCACCGCGCGCAAGAAGGCTGAGTCGTATCTGGAATTCCTCGGCAAGCACGACGTGCTCACCAAGCTGCGCAACCGCTCGTTCTATGTGGACGAACTCAATCGGCTCGAACGCAAGGGCCCGTATCCGGTGACGGTGGTGGTCGCCGACCTGAACGGCCTGAAGGCGGTGAACGATCAGTTGGGTCACGCCGCTGGCGACGCGCTGCTGCGTCGCGCGGGCGAAGTGCTAGGTAAGGCGGTCGCAGCACCTCAGATCGCAGCCCGCATCGGTGGCGATGAATTCGCGCTGCTGCTGCCGTCGACCGACGCGACAGGCGGTGCCGCCATGATCGAGAGCATTCGTCAGCTCGTGGAACTGAACAACTCGTTCTACCCTGGCACGCCGCTATCGTTCTCGATGGGGATGGCGACGTGCGAAGCTGGCGAACGGCTCGAAGCCGCGATCCAGCGCGCCGATCTGCTGATGTACGAAGAGAAGCGCAATCACTACGCGGGCAGCGTCAACGAGCGTCGCGTGCTGGACGGTGCCCCCTCGGGCAAGACCGGCAGAGGTACATAACCTTTCGCGTCGGCCTTCGGGCCGACCGTTCCGGCATCTCCTGTCACGTCGCTGGCAGCCGTGTGCGCATGACCTAACGGCTCGCAGATCAACGCCAGCCAATCAACGAACGCGCGCACACGCGGCGACACGCGTTTTTGCGCCGGATACGCCGCCGACAGCCGCAACGCAGGTGGCGGACACTTCGGCAGCACCGGCACCAGCCGCCCCGACGCCAGATACGGTGCGGCCGCCAGCAGCGTCGGCTGAATCAGTCCCAACCCTTCCAGCCCTGCCGCGAGATAGGCCGCTTCGTCGCCGACGTGCAACTGTCCGCGCGTGCGCACGCACGTCGCCTTGCCGCCGACCGTCAACGTGAGATCGCCACAGCGCGTCGGCAACATGAAGCCCTGCCCGCCCTCGCCGGAAGATCCCGACGATCCCGGCGATGGCGCGGCAAGCGAAGCCAACGACTCCGCCGGTGCAGACAGCCATTTGACCGACGTGTGCGTCGCCAGTCCGTCGAGATCCTCCGGCGTGCCGTGCAGGTCGAGATAGCGACGGCTTGCGCACGTCACGCGCGGCAGGTCGCCCAGATGTCGCGCGACCAGCCGCGAGTCCGGCAACTCCCCCAACACAACGCCGCAATCCACCCCGTCACCCCGCCAGTCCCCGTGTGCTGGCGTCGCGTCGAGCGCAATCTCCAGCCCCGGATAACGCGCCTGAAACTCAGCGAGCGACGGCATGACCACCTCACGGGCGATGACTGGCGGCAGCACGACGGCGAGGCGTCCGCGCAACTGCGCCTGCGCGCCGAACAGTCCCGACTCGACTTCTTCGACGTCCGCGAGAATCGACGAGCATCGCTCGTAATACGCCGCACCTTCCATCGTGAGCGCCACTCGCCGGGTGGAGCGCGTGAAAAGCGCCACGCCGAACCAGCGTTCGAGATGCTGCACCTGTGTCGTTGCCGTCGCGCGCGGAATATCGAGCGACGCCGCCGCCTTCGTGAAGCTGCCGACTTCGGCCACGCGTACGAAGGTGCGCATGGCAGTGATTCGATCGATCATGATGCCTCCTGCCCTTCTCGTTGGTTTTGTTCGTTTTGTCCGTTCTGTCCGCTAACGGATGCGGCTGTCCTGCCGCGCCGGATGATGACGGCAGCGCCCGCCGGTGCGAGGGCGAATACCGCAAACAACCAGATCGAGGCGCGCTGGATTTCGGGCAGTCCGCCGTCGGCAAGACCCGCGGAGTTCGCGACGAGTCCCGCGAGCGCAGAGCCGAGCGCCATCGAATACAACTGCACCGTGGTGATCGAGGCCGACGCCAGCCCCGCTTCGCCCGGACGCGCCGCCGTCATCACCCGCGTGAGCAAATGCGGCCAGCCGATGCCGACACCGATCCCCACCCCGAACAACGCGATGCAGAGCGTGGTGATCCCTGCGGCGCTGTCAAAGAGCGATGCCTGCGGCAGCAACCACGCGAGCGCGAACATCCCCAGGGCGACGATGACGGGGCCGAGGCGAACGCGCCGCTCGGCGGCGTCGCCCTGGCGACTGGCGCTCGTCATCGAACCGACCGACCAGCCTGCCGCCATCAGCGCAGCAAGATAGCCCGCAGCGAACGGCGTCTGTGCGTGAATCGTCTGAAGGAAATAGGGGATGTAGATCTCGCTCGTCATGGCCAGACCGAGCAGGCTCATCGTGGCGTAGAGTCCGCCCAGACGCGTGCGCAACGAGTACGCGCCCGTGGGCATCAGTCGCGGCAACGCATGGCGCGCGCTGCGCTCTCGCTGAGCTAGCCACCACGCGAGCGCGAGGCCGAACACCATCCACCCGGCAGCCACGACGTGCGAATTCACGACCGCGCCGAGCGAAATCGCCACCGCCGACGCACACAGCAGCACGACCTTGAACCACGGCACGGCGTGCGCGCCGTCGTTGTCACCGTGGCTTTGCGAGGTCCCGTCTGCGGCCTTCACGGCACGTCCGGCCGGGACCTGCGCGCGGATGATGAGCCCCAGTCCCACCACAATGGGCAGCAAGGACCAGAAGGCCCAGCGCCAGTGACCGAACTGCGCGAAGACGCCGCCGACGGCCGGACCGCAAAGCGTTGCGACGCCCCACATCCCCGAGACCAACCCCATCGCCCGCGACCACAACGGCGGCGCGAAAACAATGCGGATCAAGGCGTAGCTCAATGCAAGCAGAATGCCGCCGCCGAAACCTTGCAGTGTGCGTCCCGCCAGCATCCACGGCATGCTCGGCGCAGCTGCGCACACGATCGTGCCCGCACTGAAGCCGACGAGCGCCGCGATATAGGCGACGCGAGGCCCGAGCGTGGAGAGCATCTGGGCCGCGAAGACCGAGCCGAGGATCGACGCCACGACGAACAGCGTCGTGTTCCACGAATACAGATCCAGTCCGCCGATTTCTTTGACGATGGACGGCAACACCGTCGTCGCCACATACACGTTGGTCGCATGCAACGCGACCCCGCCCGCGAGCGCCAGCGACCGCCAGCCGTTGTTGCCACTCAACAAATCGCGCCAGCCCGGCGCCGTGGAATTCGTCGTGCTCGTTGTCATGGATGGACAGTCACCTCTCGGGCGACTAATATGCAAGAAAGTTCTTGGATATTACATGCCTCACGATGAATTACCCAAATAACCACTTGGATAATAGGGCAGCACCGCTCGTGGTCCCGGTTGCCGGGCACGAGCGCGTTTTGCATTGGTTGAAGACGCAAGGCCCGGCGTCGACAGCGGAAGTCGCCTCGGGGTTGGGGATCACGGCGGAAGCGGCGCGTCAGCAGGTGCAGAAGCTGGTGGCGGACGGTCTGCTTGTTGGCGAGACGATGCCCTCGCGGGGTGCGGGACGTCCCCGTCAGGCATGGACGCTCACCGAAGCCGGTCACAGCCGCTTTCCCGACGCCCACTCCACGCTCACGATCCAACTGATCGGCTCGATTCGTCAGTTGTTCGGCGAGGACGGACTCGACCGGCTGATCACGCAACGCGCTGCGGAGACGCGCACGAGCTACAAAAAGGCCATCGACCCGCTCCCCGGCCTATCGGCGCGTATGGAAAAGCTTGCGGAGATTCGCTCAGCGGAAGGCTACATGGCGCGCGTGGAGCGCGATGGCGACGACTGGCTGCTGATCGAGGATCACTGCCCGATCTGCGCGGCGGCCAAGACCTGTCAGGGTTTTTGTCGCACGGAACTGGAACTGTTCCAGGAGTTGATCGGTGAACGCGGCACCGTGTCGCGCGAGACGCACATCCTCGCGGGCGGACAACGCTGCACCTATAGGGTGAAGACGGCCTGAACGGCCGTCTTTGCTATTGCTGCGGGTACAACGTCAGCGCGGCTGAAACGCAATCAGACTCATGCCTGCCAGCGCCACGACGACACCCGCAACGTCCCATGACGTCGGACGTACGCCGTCGACAAGCCACAACCACACAATGGCGACACTGATGTACACGCCGCCATACGCGGCGTAGACGCGTCCGGCAGCCGCCGGATGCAACGTGAGCAACCACGCGAACAGCGCAAGCGCCGCAGCGCCTGGCACCAGCAGCCACGCGCTGCGATCCTGTTTGAGCCACAACCAGGGCAAGTAGCAGCCGACGATTTCCGCCACCGCCGTGACGACATAAAGCAGAAAGGTTTTCATGTTGCGATTATGCCCGGCACGTTCGTGAAACGTCTCGCCACACACGTCGCACGTTGCAGCGCGGACGTGTGGATCGTTCAATGGCCTACAATGCCGCGTTCACCGGAGAAGCTCATGGAATCGTTGGAAGCCCGCGTCGTCGAACTCGAAGTCAAGGCAGCGTTTCAGGAAGACCTGCTGGAGACGCTCAACGAGATCGTGACGCGTCAGGAGCAGCAAATCGACCTGCTGCAAAAGCAGCTCAAGGCGCTTTATCAGCAGATGCAGTCCCAAGGTCAGAGTGGCGGCGGCGACGGTAATCCGCGTCACGAAATCCCGCCGCACTATTGAGACGCGCCTCGTTGCGGCAACGTTTGTGGCTGCCCCGCAACGGGAAATGTGGAATCGTGTTTCCAACGTCGATTGCGCAGATCAACGCGGCATTCAGAACGATTCCACGTCATGCGGGTCACACGACCATCGACGATTCAAGCACGCCCGCTTGCCGGGCCCAGTGACATGACTTCGCAACGCTCACGCCGCACCCAAACGATCGCGCACACACTGCGTCTCGACGACACATCTTCCCAGTCGCGCCGCGACACCCTGCGTCTCGCCATCGGCGGGTTGCTCGGTCTGACGCTCACGCCGTTCATGCGCCCAGCCGATGCCGCCTACAACATCTGGACCGGCGAATACACGATGACGCGCAAGGACATCGAGGCCGCCGTCGACAAACGTTTTCCGACGACGCTGAACTACGGTCAGTTGCTCGCCGTCGAGCTGACGCATCCGCAAATCGGCTTCAACCCGCAGGCCAACCGCATCAACACGCAAGTCGATGCGCAGGTGCAGAACGTGCTGCTGCAAGGTCAGCCACTCAAAGGCGTACTCGCGATCTCCAGTGCGCTGAAGTACGACCCGGTCAGACGCGCGGTGCTGCTCGACAACCCGAGCGTCGAGCGCGTCGACGTGAACGGTATGCCGCCCGCCTACGGTCAGCAACTCACGGCCATCGGCGGCAACGTCGCGCAGCAGGTCCTCAATCAATACCCGATTTACACGTTCAAGCCGGAGCAGTTGAAGTACGGCGGACGCGACGTCGAGCCGGGGGCGATCACCGTGCTGCCTGACGGCATCAAGGTCGAAGTGAAGACGAAGTAACGCGACGCCGCACAGGATTGCAGGCGGCAGAAAGCGAAAGAGCAGCCCGAGGGCTGCTCTTTTCACATCCGACGTACGTGGACGGAGACGATTAAACGATCGTCAGCGTCACGTCGATGTTGCCGCGTGTGGCATTCGAGTACGGGCACACGATGTGTGCCTTTTGCACGAGGCCTTCGACGACGGCGCGGTCGACGCCCGGCACGCTGATCTTCAGTTCGGCCTGAATGCCAAAGCCGGTCGGGATCTGACCGATACCGACGCTACCGTCGATCTTCGTGTCAGCGGGCAGCGCCACCTTTTCCTTGCCCGCGACGAACTTCAGCGCGCCCAGGAAGCAAGCCGAGTAACCAGCGGCGAACAGTTGCTCCGGGTTCGTGCCGCCAACGCCGGGGCCACCCATTTCCTTGGGCACGACCAGCTTGACGTCGAGCACACCGTCCGACGACGTGGCGCGGCCATCACGGCCTCCGGTGGCGGTGGCATGGGCGGTGTACAGCACTTTTTCGATCGACATGACGAACTCCTGGTAAGTAGAAAAATTTCACTTCCAAACTTCGACCTTCCTGACCCGACACAGCACAACGCGGTGCCTTGCAGCCAAGCGGTCATCTTAATGCACCCACGGGACACCTTCTGTGAACGTCGCAGCAACCTCACCGCTTCGCTCGTCCCGTTTCTCGCACCTCATTATATCTATCTATCACTAGATAGATAATCAAACCCAAATAAGCGGGAGATGTCTCCCGTCTTGATCCTGCTGCACCGCAGTAGTTTGCGGCGCGTTTTCAGCCTTTCAGGCCACGCCACATACCGACGCGACCACATCCTCCAGCCTGGACGGCGCCCGAAACAACCGCGACGCCATCACACTGCCCTGAAACCCGGCGAACAGCGCGCGGGCCGTTGCTTCTGGCGAGGACGTCAACGTCAGTGAGCCCGCTTGCGTGCCCTGTGTCAGCACCCGCGCCAGCCATGCTTCGTGAAACGCGAAGAACCGCTGCACCGCTTCGCGTACCGTCTCCGGCAGCGTTTCGATGTCTGCCGCCAGCATGCCGCACAGGCAAATCCGGTGGCCGTCTTCGATGATTCGTCCAAAACCCTTCGCATACAACGCCAGCTTTTCCGGTGCGGGCAGCGTCTCGTCGATCGCCGCCAGTCCTTCGCTGATGAAACCGTCGTACGCCTTGATCGCTTCGAGCACCAGATCTTCCTTGGCCGGAAAGTAGTAGTGAATGCTCGACGTCTTCACCCCGACACGCTCCGCCAGATCGCGATAGCTAAAGCCGTTGTAGCCCCGCGTCATCAGAAACGTCTGCGCATGATCGAGCAGTTGTTCCCGGACGGTCGGTGCAGCAGGCGATGTCGTTGTGCGGTTCATGTGACGAACTTTATCTACTAGTAGATAGACAGTCAAGCGCTTTCTTCGGGGACATCGATTGATTGTTTCGATGACGGCGATAGCCCTACGCCAACGAGCATCTGTCGCCCAATGAAAAACAGCGACCCGCAGGCCGCTGATTTTCGTCACATGAAGTCCGTCACATCAAGACACCCAGCGTCGATCAGAAATCGATCTTGGCGTTCAGGCTGACCATGCGCGGGTCGGCGGGCTTGATGTAGTTATCGTACTGGTACTCCCAGTACTTGCGGTTGGTGAGGTTGCTCACGGCCGCGCGCAGCGTCACGTCCTTACCGGCGACGCGGGTGCGGTACGTCGCGCCGATGTTAATCAGCGTGTAGCCGGAGACCGTCAGCGAGTTCTGCGGGTTGAGCGTCGTGCGGCCGTTGTAGCGGATATCGCCGCCGACCGACAGGCCCGGCACGTACGGCACCTTGTATTCGACGTTGCCCGAGAGCACGAAGCGCGGTGCGCCACCGACACGGTTGCCATCGAAGCCACCGGCCGTGCGTGCGTACCAGGCGTCGAGGGCCATGGCGCTGGCACCCAGCGTCCACTGCGGGCCGAGCTTCACGGAGCCAGCGAGTTCGATCCCCTGATAGATCGACTGACCGTCGGCCACACGGGCGTTCGCGCTGTTCGTGTACACGGCGCCACGTTCGATGCGGAACAGCGCCGCCGTGGTACTCCACGTCGCCTGCTCCGTCTTCACGCCGACTTCGTACTGACGGCTCTTGAACGGGTTGAGCACCGCGCCCGCGTTGGCGTAGGTCGAACCGACCACTTCACCCGCTTCGAGCGCTTCCACATAGCTGGCGTAGGCCGTGGTGTTCTGCGTGAGCTTGTACATCGCGGCGAGGGTCGGCGTGAAGACGCCGTTGGTCGAGTACGTCGACGCGCCCTGCGCATTCGTCTGGTCGTAGTTCGTGAAGCGGCCACCGGCCAGCACCGAAAAGCGATCCGTGATCTGCACGGTATCCGACGCGAAGACGGACTTCTGCTCGATGGCGCTGGAGCGTTGCGCCTGAAGCGGCGTGCCATTGCCGTAGAACTGATACGACGTGCCCTGATACAGGTTGCCCGTGTAGCTCGGGCTGTACGTGTAGGCGTAATCGTTCGTCTGATATTGCGAAGCGTAGCCGAACGTCAGTTGATGTGTCAGCGGGCCGGTGCGGACGCGGCCTTCGGCCGTCACCTGCCACGCGTGGAACGTGTTCACTTCGTCGCCGAGGTCGTTCATGCCGCTGAAGTTACCGGCACCGTTCAGGAGGTAGAGGGTGGCTTCGTTACGGTCGCGCGTCGACTTGTTGTAGGCGAAGTTGGCCGAGACCTTCCAGTCCGGATTGAGCTGGTATTGCAGGCCTGTCGTGTAGAACTGCGTGATCGTGTTCAGGTGCGTCGCCTGCGTTTGCAGGTTCGCGTTGGACACATTGATCGGCGCAGGCAACTGGTTGCCCGTGAAGTTGTACGTCGAGAGCGACGGCGACGTGCCCGTCGCGCGACGGTCCTGATACATCGCGCCGAAGTTCCACGTGAGATCGGGCGTGATGCGTGCGTCGAGGGCGACCGACACCGTGTCGCGGTTCAGATTGCCGTCGGTGTACGTGCGGCCTTCTTCGTGCGTGTAATTCAGACGCGCGCCGAACATGTCGTTCGGACCGGCGCGCCCGCCAAGGTCGACGTGCTCACGCCAGATGCCTTCCGACTGAAAACCGACGTCGATGCTCGCGATACGCTCATCCGTCGGCTTCTTCGTGACGTAGTTCACCACGCCGCCCGGCGCGACGAAACCGTACATGAAGCCGGACAGGCCTTTGAGCAACTCCACGCGGTCGAACTGTTCGTACGGCATGGTCACGCCGTAGGTCATGACCGGCATGCCGTCGAGCTTGAAGCCCGATTGCCAGTCGATGGGCATGCCGCGCACATAGATGTACCCGGCCCATGCGTCGAAGGCGTTGCTGCCGTCGGTCACTGAGGCGTCCGTGACGAAGACGTCGCCGAGCTTGGTCGCCTGACGCTTCTCAAGTTGCTCCTGACTCACGACCGTCGTGGAGAACGGCGTATCGAGCTGGCTGCGCGAGCCGAGCGCACCGGCCTGCACCGACTGCTTCAGGTTCTGCGGCGTTTCGCGCAACGTCGAGTCGGTCACCGTCGTCGCCTTGAGCGTGGCGGGCGCGGCCCCGGTATTCGTGGTGTCGGTAGCGTCGGTAGCCGACTGAGCGAACGCCGACGAAGCGGCAAACGTCAGCAATGTGGCGAGCGCGAGCGGTGCGACGGTACTACGGGGAGCCAGAGAAAGATGACGTGCAGCGAGGCGGCCATTCGCGCGCAAAACGCGGCTGACCCGGTGAGCCGGAGCGGAAGACATGCTTGAAATCCCGTGTGACTAAACAATATATTTTTAATGAGAATCGTTAACGTTCTCATTCACAGGTTCGGGATATTAACAAACACCGCCCAGCGTCAACAAATGTTGTCGTCAGACGGCAACGACAACACCGAAATACAACATTTCCGTTCCTTACCATGCCGGTCGCGTCCAAGATGGGCAACGCACGCATCGCGAGTCACATGAGCCCCGGCAACGTCGACAAATAGGCTAATATCGCGGCACTGTCGCCTACCGAGCGGCTAATTGAACGGAACGCCGGCCCCCATCCGGGGCACGTGCGTAGAGTGGTATGGAACTCGACGCCATTGATTTGAAGATTCTGCGGGAGCTGCAAGCCGACGCCCGCCTCACCAACGTTGAACTCGCCTCGCGCGTGAACCTGTCGCCGTCGCCCTGTCTGGCGCGCGTCAAGGCGCTCGAAGCCGCGGGTTATATCCGGCAGCGTGTGACGCTGCTCGACCCGTCGCGCCTCGGGCTGCACATCAACGTCTTCATCCACGTCACGCTGGAAAACCAGAATCGTGACGGATTGGATGCCTTCGAAGCCGCCGTGACCGCGCTGCCGAACGTCATGGAGTGTTACCTGATGTCCGGCGACGCCGACTACCTCCTGCGCGTGATGGTCAGCGACATGGCCGCTTACGAGTCGCTGATCACCGACCGCATCTCCCGCATTCCGGGTATCCGCAACATTCGTTCGAGCTTCGCGCTCAAGCAAGTGATGTACACCACGGCCGTGCCAGTGCCCCAGCCGCCAGACGCCTCGGGCGATGCCTGAGGCCACTTCCGAAACCTCGTCCACACCGACCGGCGCACTGAGCGCCGCGCCGCAGGGTGGCGCCAGCCAGCAGATTGCACTGCACGTGGCGGCCATGCTCTTCGGCGCGTCCGCCCTGTTCGGCGAACACATCGCCGCGAGCAGCACGATGATCGTCTTCGGACGCGGGCTGTTCTCGTGGCTCGCCCTCACCATCATCGCGCTCGCCGGACTGGCCGGTATGCGTAGCGCCGCGCGTCTTTCCGGCGGTGCGCCGTGGCGCGGCCTGTCGATAGCATCCAGCGCCCGCCTCATCGTCGCGGGCGTGCTGCTGGCCGTGCACTGGCTGGCCTTCTTCCTCGCCATCAAAGCGGGCGGCGTGGCCGTCGGCACACTCGGTTTCGCCTGCTTCCCGGCGTTCGTGATTCTGCTGGAATGGCCACTGCGCCGTGAACGTCCCTCATTGGGGGACGCCGGGGTGATTGCGCTCGTTTGTATCGGTCTCGCGCTGGTGACGCCCGCGTTCGACTGGCAGGCCGGTGCGACGGTCGGCCTTGCGTGGGGTGTGCTGTCCGGCGCGATCTACGCCGTCATCGCCCTGTCGAACCGGGTGCTGGGTGCGCGAGCCTCGCCGTTGCAGGCGAGCTGGTGGCAATGCCTGGGCATTCTGATCGTGCTCGGGCCGTTTGCATGGCGCGAGTCCCTGACACTTCCCGCCGCGCAATGGGGATGGCTCGCGTGTCTGGGCGTCGTCTGCACCGCGCTGGCTTACACCCTCTTCATTCACGCGCTGCGTACCGTCAAGGCGAGTCAGGCGGCGGTCGTGATTGCGCTCGAACCTGTCTACGCGATTGCGTTCGCGTGGGTGCTGTTCGGCACGTCACCCACACTCAAGATGGCGATTGGCGGCGTGTGCATCGTCGGTGCCGTCGCCTGGTCCGGTTCGATGCGCTCGCGCCGCCCGGCTCACTGAGCCGTCTGTCTTTCGTCTAAGCGACGTTGTTGTGCCGCTTCGCGCCCCTTAGAGCATCATCCCGCCCGACGCTTCGACGCGCTGCCCGTTGATCCAGCCCATTTCGTCGCCGAGCAGCGCCGCCACGACACCACCGATGTCGTCGGCTTCGCCCACACGTCCCAACGCAGTGGTGCCTGCGACCATCTGATGCACGGCCTCGTTGTCGCGCACGGTGCCGCCGTTGAAGTCGGTGGCGATGGCCCCCGGCGCAAGCGTGTTGGCACGAATGCCACGCGCGCCCAGCTCCTTCGCCAGATAGCGCGAGAACACTTCGATACCGCCCTTCATCATCGCGTATGCCGACGCGCCCGGGAACGTGAAGCGAGCAAGCCCGCTCGACACGTTGAGGATGCGACCGCCATCGGCCATCATCGGTAGCAACGTCTGCGTGAGGAAGAACGGGCCCTTCAGATGCAGCCGCACGAGGAAGTCGAACTCGTCTTCCGTCGTCTCGGTCACCGGCTTGTGCAAGCCCGTACCGGCGTTGTTCACGAGGAAGTCGAACGTGTCGCGCTTCCAGACCTCGTTCAGCACACGCTTGACCTCTGCGGCGAAGGGCGCGAACTGCGAAGATTCCGAAACGTCGAGCGGCAAGGCCACGGCTTTCGCGCCCAGTTTGACGATCTCGGCGACAACGGCGTCGGCCTCGGCGCGCTGACTGCGATAAGTGAGGATGACGTCGATGCCGTGTTGTGCTGCGGCGATGGCCGATGCACGGCCCAGACCACGGCTGCCACCGGTAATGAGAGCGATCTTGTGCGTCATGGTGATTCTCCTGGATGCTGAATGGGATCCGGCGAGGCCGCCCGGCCACACCGCGTTGAACTGTTCAACATCCTATTGCAACGAATTTCACCAATAAACCGGACGAATTTGATTACACTGATCAAATTCAAATAACAATCGATCGTCCGTCGAGACGATTGGCCCCTCGCCCCCATGCATCAGCTCGACGCCATGCGCATCTTCGTACGCGTTACCGAAACCGGCAGTTTCACGCAAGCCGCCGACAGTCTCGGCCTGCCGCGCGCGAGCGTCTCCAACGCCATCAAGCAACTCGAAACGAAGCTGGGCACGCGCCTGTTGCATCGAACCACGCGACGCGTACAACTGACGCAGGACGGTCAGGCGTGTCTCGAACGATGCAAGGACTTGCTTGCCGACGTCGAAGAGTGGGAAACGATGTTCGTGGCGCGCGACGAAGCGCTCACCGGCCGTCTACGGGTCGATCTGCCCGCGACGCTCGCCCGCACGACCGTCATCCCGGCATTGCCCACGTTTCTCGCGCAGCATCCGGCGCTACGCGTGGAGTTGTCGAGCACCGACCGGCGAGTGGATCTGGTGAGCGAAGGGTTCGATTGCGTGCTGCGCGTGGGCGCGGTCGCCGACTCCACGCTCATCGCGCGGCCGTTGGGTCATATGCGTCAGATCAATGTGGCAAGTCCTGCATATCTCGAACGGCACGGCGTGCCGACGACGCTGGACGACCTGAGCCAGCACCGTCTGATCCATTACACGACCACACTGGGCACGCGTCCGGCGGGCTGGGAGTATTTCGACGGCGAACACTATGCGCAATGGCCTATGGAAGGCGTGCTGACGGTGAACAACGCCGATGCCTATCAGGCCGCCTGCGTCGCCGGACTCGGCTTCATACAAGCGCCCGAAGGCGGCGTGCGCGGCCTCATCGCCGAGGGCAAGTTGCAGGAGGTGATGCAGGAATTTCAGGCGGAACCGCTGGCCGTCTCGCTGCTGTATGCGAACCGGCGTCACCTGCCACGTCGTGCGCAAGCCTTCATGAACTGGCTTGCGGAGCTGCTGACGCCGCGTCTGTAGCGCGGCCCATTCAGGGGCGCTACAGCCCCTTCTCCACCATCGCGACGAGCCGCTGCCCGAGCGCGCCGACCTCATCGTCGGGCAAGTCCCGGAGCGGACCGTCGATGACGAGCACAGCGAGGCCATGCACCGCCGCCCAGGCCAGATACTCCGCGCCGGGCCGCTGCGCCGCGTCGATGACGCCCGCCGCCAGCATGCCGTCTAGCGCCGCGCCCAACAGCTCAAACGGATTCAGACCGCTCGCGCCCGCCTTCTCCGGCCCGCCCGCCGAGCGCACGTTCTCGGACGGCGCAAACGCCGTGCGAAACAACCCCGGCTGCCGACGCGCGAAATGCAGATAACCGATGCCCACCGCGCGAAGCACGGCGCGCGAGCGCGACACGCCGTCCGGCATCAATGCGGCGTCGATCATCGCCTGCTCATGTTCGATCCCCGTCGCCAGCTCGGCCAGTGCCGCCGCGCGCACCGCATCGAGCAAATCCTGACGATTGGCGAAATGCCGGTAAGCGGCATTGGGAACGACCCCGGCGCGACGCGTCGCTTCACGTAGGATCACCGCGTCCGGCCCGCCATCGCGCGCCAGCGCGATCCCCGCTTCCAGCAACGCCCGGCGCAGGTCGCCGTGGCGGTAGGTCGCCCGCGCCGGCCCGGTCGTTGTTTCTTGTTCTGTCATTGCTACCCCTTGTGGACAGTGTCCATTATGTCTGCTATTGTTTGTGTACACTGTCCACAAAGGCAAGTTGCAGTGCGTCAGACGGCACCGGCTTCGTCACATTCGCGCATTAAATGCGAAGGGACTATGGTTGATGAGGTGCCGAAGACGTTCGCCCAATGACACTTCCCCAACGGGGCGTCCCCACGCCCTTTATTACCGACACATCGAGGAGCGTTCCATGCAAGTTCATTCCTATCTGTTTTTCGAAGGTCGTTGTGAAGAAGCCATTGATTTCTACGAGAAGACGCTGGGCGCACGGCGCGGCATGCTGATGCGTTATGGCGAAAGTCCGGAAAAGTGCCCCGAAGGCATGCTGCCGCCGGGCAGCGACAACAAGATCATGCACGGCGAGTTCTTCATCGGCGAATCGATGGTGATGGCTTCGGACGGCATGGTGAGCGGCAAGCCGAAGTTCGACGGCTTCTCGCTGTCGGTCGATTTCACGGAAGTCGGCGCTGCCGAAAAGGCGTTCCACGCGCTGGCTGACGGCGGTTCGGTCAACATGCCGCTCGGCGAGACGTTCTTCGCGAAAACGTTCGGCATGGTCAAGGATCGTTTCGGCATGAACTGGATGGTGATCGTCCCCAAGGAAATGCCGAAGGGCTGATCCTTCGCCTACGCCGAATCTCCCGGCACGCAGACAGACACGCATCGATGCTCGTCGCCCGCCATTGGGCGGCGAGCATTTTTTGTTCCTCGGCTTTCCGCCGGTTCGTGTCCGACAAGTTCCTCACGCCTGTGCTATCGTCGCCGCCATGCCATCCGTGATCTCTATCCAGAATCTGTCGAAGACGTACGCGACAGGTTTCCAGGCGCTCAAGAACATCAACCTGGAAATCCAGCGCGGCGAGATCTTCGCCCTGCTCGGCCCGAACGGCGCCGGCAAAACGACCCTTATCAGCACCATCTGCGGCATCGTGCGTCCGACCTCGGGCACGGTGACGGTCGACGGTCACGACATCGTCACGGACTACCGTGCGGCGCGTGAAGCCATCGGCCTTGTCCCGCAGGAGCTGACCACCGACTCGTTCGAATCGGTGTGGGCCACCGTCTCCTTCTCGCGCGGCCTGTTCGGCAAGCCCGCGAATCCGGCGCACATCGAGAAGGTGTTGCGCTCGCTCTCGCTATGGGAGAAGAAGGACAGCCGCATCATGCAGCTCTCGGGCGGCATGAAACGACGCGTGCTGATCGCCAAGGCGCTCTCGCACGAGCCGCGTGTGCTGTTCCTCGACGAGCCGACTGCGGGGGTGGACGTCGAACTGCGCCGCGACATGTGGCGTCTCGTGCAGTCGCTGCGCGAGACCGGCGTGACCGTGATCCTGACCACGCACTACATCGAAGAGGCCGAGGAAATGGCCGACCGCGTGGGCATCATCACCGGCGGGCAGATTACGCTCGTGCAAGAGAAGACCGAACTGATGCGGCACATGGGCAGCAAGCAGCTCGCGTTGCAACTGACCGAGCCGGTCTCCGTCATTCCCGACGCGCTCGCCGCGTACGGCCTCACGCTCGGCAACAACGGCACCGAACTCGTGTTCACGTACGACGCCAATATCGAGCAGACGTCCATCGCCTCGCTGCTGCGCGACATGGAGCGCGCGGGCATATCGGTGAAGGATCTGCACACGACGCAAAGCTCGCTCGAAGACATCTTCGTCTCGCTCGTGCACAGGAAAGAAGGATGAGCCGCGCCATGAATTTCTACGCCATGAAGGCGATCTACAACTTCGAGATGGCACGCACGCGTCGCACGTTGATGCAGAGCATCATCTCGCCGGTCATCTCGACCTCGCTGTACTTTGTAGTGTTCGGTGCAGCGATCGGCTCGCGTATTCCGGAAATCGAAGGCGTGCCGTACGGTGCGTTCATCGTGCCGGGCCTGATCATGCTCTCGCTGCTCACGCAGAGTGTGACGAACGCCTCGTTCGGCATCTATTTCCCACGCTTTACCGGCACGATCTACGAGGTGCTCTCCGCACCGGTGTCCTACATGGAGATCGTGTGCGCGTACGTGGGTGCGGCGGCGACCAAGTCGATCATTCTCGGGGTCATCATGCTGGGCACGGCCGCGTTGTTCGTGCCGCTGCGCATCGAGCATCCGATCTGGATGATCTTCTTCCTCGTGCTCACCGCGGTCACGTTCAGTCTGCTCGGTTTCATCATCGGCATCTGGGCCGATGGCTTCGAGAAGCTGCAACTCGTGCCGTTGCTCATCATCACGCCGCTCACGTTCCTTGGCGGCAGCTTCTACTCGACGAGCATCCTGCCGCCGTTCTGGCGCGCCGTCACGCTGTTCAACCCGGTCGTGTATCTCATCAGCGGTTTCCGCTGGAGTTTTTACGGACTGGCGGATGTGAGCGTCGCCGTGAGTCTTGGCATGACGCTCTTGTTCCTTGCGATCTTCCTTGCCGTCGTCGCGTGGATGTTCAAGACGGGCTATCGCCTGAAGAGCTGACGTAGCTAGCAATGCCGGACGGTGATGCCGTCCGGCCTGTCTTTATCCCGTCTCTACTCCCCCGCTTCACCCCCTCCCCAATACGTCAGATCGGCGGCGTCTCGCGAAACGCGGGCAGCGCCTCGGCCTGCGCCGAGAAGTTGGCAATCTCGGGAAACTCCGCGCCGAAGTCGACTTCCGGCAGCAGCAACTGATGGAAACGCCACGCCACGGCTACTGCCACGCCATGCTCGCCAATCTGTTCCGGCGTGGCCAGGATGGGCACCTGCGCCAACTCCAGTTCCAGTTCATGAAACGCCGCATGCACTTGCGTGCGCACCCGGTCTGTCCACGGCGTATGCCGCTTCTCGCTCGGACGCAGTTCGCGCTCGTACACCAGTTGCACCGACTTCTCGCAGGCCGCCAGCGCAAGTCCCGTCAGACGCAACGCCCGCACACGCTCAGCAGGATCGACCGGCACCAGCCGCTGCGCCGGATCGACCAGCGATTCCAGATACTGGAGGATGAGGGTCGAGTCCATGAGCACCGTGCCGTCGTCGGTCACGAGCGTCGGTGCTTTGACGACCGGATTGATCGCCGCGAACGCGTCGAAGGTGCTGAACACCGACAACGAACGGTGTTCGAAGGGCAGCCCAAGCAACTTCAGGCAAATGGCCGTACGACGCACGTACGGCGAATCCAACATTCCGATCAACTGCATGTCTCGCTCCAAGGTTCGAGGCGCTCATCGCCGTTATGGTGCCGTTATGGCCGGTTTCGTCGATCATACATGACGGGTAGAATGATTCGCATGGCCGATTCGACAGGGAGACGTTTCATGAACATCCTGATGGTTCTGACCTCGCACGACCGCCTGGGCGACACGGGCAAGAAGACCGGCTTCTGGCTCGAAGAATTCGCCTCGCCGTACTACGTATTCATCGACGAAGGACTCGCCGTCACGCTCGCCTCGCCGGCCGGTGGCCAGCCGCCACTCGATCCCAAGAGCGACGAGCCGGACGCGCAAACGGAAGCCACCCGGCGCTTTCGCGAAGACCCCGACGCACAGAAGGCGCTCGCCAGCACGCTCAAACTCGCCGACGTCAACGCCGACGACTACGATGCCGTCTTCTACCCCGGCGGCCACGGCCCGCTCTGGGACCTCGCGCAAGACCCTCACTCCATTCATCTGATCGAAGCCTTCGAGCGCGCAGGCAAAGCCATCGGCTTTGTGTGTCATGCGCCGGGCGTGCTGCGTCAGGTGCGCGCGGCGAACGGCGAACCGCTCGTACGCGGACGGCACGTCACCGGATTCACCAACGACGAAGAGGCCGCCGTCGGCCTCACCGACGTCGTGCCGTTCCTCGTGGAAGACGAACTCAAGCGGCTGGGCGGGCTATACGAGAAAGGTGGCAACTGGGAATCCCATGTTGTCGGCGACGGACGCCTCGTCACCGGGCAGAACCCCGCCTCATCGGAAGAGGCCGCACGTACGGTGCTGGCAATGATGGAGCCGCGCCTGCCATGAAGACAGGTTCGTCGGTTCAGGTGCGTCGGCTCGTTCCCGCCGACGCACTCGCGTTTCAGGCATTGCGTCTTTCCGGTTTGCAGGCGCATCCGGAGGCGTTCGGATCGAGCTATGCCGAAGAAAAGGACTGGCCGGTCGAACGGGTGCGCGAGTGGCTGACAGTGCGCCCGGACACGGGCGTTTTCGGTGCGTTCGAAAACGAGCGGCTTGTGGGCGTGGTCGGCCTGGGACGCCAGACACGTGCGAACTTCGCGCACGTCGGCTTCCTTTGGGGCATGTACGTCCATACGGACGCCGTCGGGCGCGGCGTTGGCCGAGCGCTCCTCGACGCGGCCCTTGCCCTCGCACGCTCACAGCCCGGGCTGCGCCATCTCACCCTTCAGGTGAACGCCGACAATCGTGCAGCGCTTACGCTCTACCAGTCTTTCGGCTTCGTGGAGATCGGCCGCGAGCCCGACGCCATGCGCGTAGGCAACGGCTTCTGCGACGACATTCGCATGTATCTGCCGATCGCCACGCACTGAACTGCCAGCCGTCACCCAAACGAAAACGAGCGCGCCGACACTTTTCCTCGTCGGCGCGCTCGCTTCCTGCACGCGCACGCCAGCAACGCGGCGCGCGTCGTCAAGACCTCAGACCGGCTGCATCTCGAACGGTCCCAGATAGTCCATCTTGCCCACTTCCACACCTTGCGCACGCAGCAGGTCGTGCGTCGTCGTCACGTGGAAATAGAAGTTCGGCAGCGCGAACTTGAACAGATAGTCGACGGCGTCCATCGTGGTCTGCTGCGTCTTGAACTTCAGCGTGACCGGGCGCGACTCCGCCCCGTCGAAACGGTCTTCGAGAATGCCCGCAATGTATGCCTCGGTATTGGCGATGCGGTCCCGCAATTGATCGAACGTCGTCTCCGTATCTTCGAACTTTGGCGACTCGACGCCCGTGATGCGCGACACCGCGAACTTTGCCGTATCGCTCACGCGCTGCACCTGCGCGACGAAGTCGAGCATGTCCGGCGCGAGCTTCGCCTTGAGAATCGAATCCGGGTCGGTCGACGTCGCTTCGCAATGCGCGCGCGCCTTCTTGATGTAGTCGGCCATGACGGTCAGGCCACGGAGATAAACGGGAATCGTGGCGCGATAGAGGGTGATGGACATCGGGGAACTCCTCGGGAGATGACCCATTGCGCAATGCGCGGGTAAGGGGGAAATGCGGGCAAAAGCACATGCTATCAGCGCAGGAATTTTCTTGCCGCGCACCGGGCGATTTCTGGAATTCGCCACCCGGACATTTGCGCAAAATTAATGGCCCGGGGCAGCGGCGCAACGACGACTCGCCCCCCCCATCACGACACAAGGATTTCATCGCATGGCGAGTTCGACGCCTTCCGCCCCTCTTTCTCTTCCGCCAACGCTCTCCGGCCACTTCGCGTGCGCATTGAGCGAGGAGACGATCCAGACGTGCAGGGACGCCGAAAGCGAGAAGGCACTCATGAGCGCCTGGGGCCAGGTCAAGGACTTCTTCCTGGGCACGCACAAGGAAGCTGCACAACGCGCGCTGTTTCGACTGGCACACCCGAAAACCATGGACGAGCAGGTCGGCGCATTCGCCGCACTGCTGCGCTACGTCGCCCCCGAGGATATGCACCGCCTGCAATGGCATATCTCAAGTCACGAAGTCATCGGTTTCCAGGTCGGCGATCCTGTCTTCTCGCCCGCGCACGACGTCGTCGACTACATGAAGCACACCACGTGGATGGACTTCGAAGACAGTTGCCATCTGCTGCTCAGCCTTCGGTTCGACGGCCATCATGTGCTCACGGGAGGCGACCACTTCGGACTGCCGCTATACGATCTGACGAATGCACCGCATTGTGCCATGACGGTCGGGAGATGCCAGCGGCAGCTGAGCGCCATGCCGACGCTGCTCGACGCCCTGCAAATCATGCGCCTGCATCGCGACGACGAAATTCCTGGCCTCAGTGCGCGCGTAAGGGCCGCGATCAACGCGCTGATGATCGAGATCAACGGTACCCGCATACCCGTGAGCAGCGAGATCGGCCGTAATGCCGAGCAGCTATGCAAGCTCGCGACGACGCTCAAGGATCGCTACTAAGCAGTCACTGTGTAAATAGCGCAACCCAGCGGCCTCAAGATTGGAAACGCATTGCAAAGGAATCATCGCCATGATCACGAACTCGTCCTCGCCCGTACTCTTACTCTGCGGCGACTCCGCGTCCAGCCTCAGCGCGAAGAACATCGATGAGTGCACGAACGCGCGCACCGAGAAGGACCTGGAAAGCCTCTGGGGACGCATCAAGGACTGGTTTTTCGGCACGCATCGCGTGGACGCAAAACTGGCGCTGTATCGGATGCTGAACGCCGAAACGACCGCTGTGATGCAGACGTCGTATCTCGAGCTGCTTCGCTACGTCGAGCCCGAACATCGTCAGCAGTTGGCGTGGCTCATCGGCGAACAAGAACGCCCCGCCTTCCAGATCGGCGGGTACGTCGTCCCATCGAAGGTCGACTGGGCGTCTCAGGTGCCCTCGGAGCCGCCGCCGAGCGTGACCGATATGGCAAAGCTGCTGCTGTCGCTTCGATACAAGGGAATGCCGGTGCTGGAGACGCTGCGCGAGGTCGGTCTCTGTCGCATTGTCGAAGCGGCGCGCGAGGAAGGGCTCCCTGAGGCAAAGGCCGAAGTGAACGCAGATCGAATGCTCGACGCACAACAGTGGTTTCTGGGACGCTCACCGTCGCTTGTCGACGCACTGGAACTCATCGGCCTGCATCGAAATGACGACGACGGGGAGCTTGCCTACCAACTCCGGCTAGCCGTCGAACAGGCCCTTGGCGGTGAGGACGACGACAAGGCCGCCGTGATGTCGCGCAATGCCGAGAACCTGATGTGTCTGGTGACCGATATGTTCCACGATCGCGAGCATCTAAAGCGGACCGCCCTGTCACTCAACCTGCACGTCAACCCATTCAATCGCGCTGCCTGATCGACATCACCGTCAGATGAAGAATTCACGTAACAACGAAGGAAGTGTTTGCAATGACCGTTTCAGCAACGAATTCGCCGATAAATCTGATTGGCAATATCCCGCACGGTCTCGATGCCGAGACCGTCACGATGTGCACGAAAACCGGCGTCGACTACGCATTGACCAGCTTGTGGGAGCGCATCAAGGATTGGTTCTTCGGCACGAACAAGGTCACTGCGATGACCGCGATTCACACGCTGGCCACCACCCCGTCGTCCAGCGCGCAAATCGACGCATTTCTCGATCTGTTGCGTTGTATCGAACCGGAACACAGGGATCAGTTGAAGTGGTGTGCGGGCGATAGCGGCGATCCGTATTTCATGATCGGCGACTGCGTCGTGCTCGCCGCTCCGGACTGGTCCGCACGCGGAGAGAAGCCGCTGAACGTCGACGACATGGCGCAGATTTTGCTGAGGACGCATCACGGCGACGAGTCGCTACTGTCGGCGTTCATGCGCGTTGAAATGGAAACCGGCCACCTGCTGCGTCCGCCTCGGGCAAGCGTGGAAGAAGACGACGTTGTCTTCCATGACCTCAGTACCAAAAAAACTTACTTGGAAAGCTCACCTACGCTCGTCGAAGCGTTGGAGTTCGTCGGCATGAACCGCAATGGCGCGAGCTGCGACGAATCCCACGCACTCGGCATCCTGGTCGAGAAGGCGTGGCGCGAAGCGCTGGTCGGGAGCGGAAAGACCGATGAGCAAGCCATCCAAACGTCGAGTGTGCGCATGGGCGGCATGGCACAGGACGTCATGGTGCTTGTGACCGATATGTTTCATGAGCGTCTCGCGACGCACCGCAGTCCGATGCCGGGGCGAGAGATCGGCCAATAAGGTGTCGGTGTCAACGACGCGTCGAGTCCGTATCGATCGGGGTGATGGTCTGGCGCAAGTGCGCGTAGCACTCGCCATAGGCCTCACAGCCGGGGCAACCCGGCGCGGGTGCGGGTGGTCGTCCGTAGGCGTGCGCGCAAGCTTCGGCGAGGAATCGCTTCCATCGCAGATTCGCCGTATTCTCGGCGACCAACGTCGGGAAGAAGTGTGACAGCAGCGCGGTGACGTCGTCGCGCCCCGTCAGGCCCAGATCGCGCCAGAGATGGTCGGGCCGCAGACACGCCGTGGCGAGGATCGTCGCCATGTCGGCCGCGTCGACCGGATGCAGCATCGGATCGGCGCGACGGCGCAACACCTCCTTCATCTCGACGACGAAGATGGCATGCGACGTCCACGCGGGCGTCGGTAATGTCGAGGCAAGCATCTGCCAAGTGTCGGACGCAGGAAGAAAGTGACGACGCAGCAACGTCGCCAGCGCCGCCCCCGACAGCCCGAGACGCGCAAGGCGCTCGGGCGTAGCATTGGCCGCGAGGAGCGAGGCGAACAACACCGCCTCGGGGCGTGCATGCGAAGGCGTCAGTGTGAGACCGTGCATGAATGACATCGCCTTACGTTCAGGCAGTTCTTCAGAACTAAGTAACTCAGGCGACGGCCAGAATCACGCTCGACGCCTTGACCAGCGCGGCGGCAGCGCGACCGGCCGTCAGGCCCAGACGCTTCACGCTTTCGTTCGTCACGATGGCGGCAATGATCGCACCGCTGTCGGCCACAATTTCAACTTCGCTGTTCACTGCGCCCGTCTCGACGCGCGAGACCTTGCCGGTGATCACGTTGCGCGTGGAGACCTTGCTCGCGTCGGCATCGACCATCACGATCACCGACGAAGCCTTGATCAGCGCCACCGCGTCACTCCCTTCCTTCAGACCCAGATTCACCGTGCTCTCATGCGTGATGACGGCAACGATCTCCTGCCCCGCGTCCATGCGCAGCGTGACTTCGTCGTTCACTGCACCGCGTTGCAGCGAAATCACTTTGCCGTTGAATTGGTTGCGGGCACTGGTCTTCATGAAAATCTCCTGTCGATGTGGGCCGCGTGGCCGGTGACGTTCATGTCGGCGATGTGGACAATGCAACCGAGGCCACGCGATGCAATAAGACGTTCGGACGGTCGCGCCGGACCGACGGTGTGAGGCAGTATAGCGGGTCGAAGTGGCGTCCGGCGTAGCAGGCCGGTGATATGCTTCATCAGCGTCCGGGGCCGGACAGACGCCCCCTTCGGGCACGCAAGTATCGAGGCCACCCCTGCACGCTGCACGGGACGCCATCTGCCACGCATGCCGACACAGGAGCCGTCATGGGTACTCCCCGCCACATCCCCACGCCGACCGAGGCCGCCACGCTCGCCCGCAGTTGGGTGAGCCAATTTTCCAAACCCACCGCCATCGGCATGACACTCGCGTTTGTCGCCGGTTATATCGACGTGGTCGGCTTCATCGCGCTGTTCGGCCTCTTCACGGCGCACGTGACCGGCAACTTCGTGATGATCGGTGTGCAACTGGTCGCCAGCACCCACGTCGGCGTGCTCGCCAAGTTGCTCGCTTTGCCGGTGTTCGTCATTTTCGTCGCGATGGTCAAGCTCATCGTGCAGGGCTTTGCGAACACCGACCGTCGTCCGCTCCGGCTGTTGCTGATCTTGCAGACGTTGCTGCTGCTGGGGTTCATGATCATCGGCATGGCTGCGCAGCCGATTCTCTCGGCCGACGCGCCGCTCGCCATTCTCTCCGGCATGTTCGGCGTCGCCGCGCTGGCGATTCAGAACGCCATCGGACGGCTGGTGCTCGCCGACCTCGCCCCGACCACCATCATGACCGGCAACACCACGCAGATCGTGATCGACATGGTGGAACTCGCCAGCGGCAACTGCGGCGACGACAAGGCCGCCAGAACGCGGCTGCGCAAAATGTTGCCTGCACTGGCCGCCTTCGCCGTCGGCGCCATCCTTGGCGGCTTCGCGTATCACGGCGCGGGCTTCTGGAGCGTGCTGTTGCCAGTCGTGCTGCTCGCCGCGCTCGCCACCGCCAACGAATGAGCCACCTCCGTCCCCGAAGAACAATCCTGCGGAACGCGCGATAATGACCGCCTTTTGCGGGATTAGGGGGAGATCGGAATGAAGCTGGATTCGCAGTGGGTACTCGTGACGGGTGGGGCACGCGGACTGGGCGCGGCCATTACGCGCGCTGTGGCGCGTGAAGGCGCGGGCGTCGTCATCAACTATCTGCGCAGCGACGTGGCCGCTCGCGAACTGGCCGAGTCGCTCGGCGATCGCGCCATCGCGTTGCAGGCCGACGTCACGGACGAGAAGGCCGTCGCCCGCCTCTTCGCCGAAGCCCACGAACGCATCGGCGGCCCCATCGTGTCGGTCGTCAACAACGCGCTGGCCGACTTCCGTTTCGACGGTGACGCGCGTCCCAAACTCGCCGACATCTCCTGGTCGCGCTTCTCGCAGCAGCTCGAAGGGGCCGTCAAAGGCGCGCTCAACACGATGCAGGCCGCACTGCCGGGCATGCGCGAAGCCGGGTTCGGGCGCATCGTGAACGTGGGCACTAACTTGTTCCAGAACCCGGTCGTGCCGTATCACGATTACACGACCGCCAAGGCCGCCCTGCTCGCGCTCACGCGCACGGCATCCAACGATCTCGGCCCCGACGGCATCACCGTCAACATGGTATCGGGCGGTCTTCTGCGTGTAACCGATGCCAGCGCCGCCACGCCGGAAGCCGTGTTCGATCTGATCGCAAGCCTTACGCCGTTGCGCCAGGTCACGACGCCGGAAGAGTTCGCCGACGCCGTGCTGTACTTCCTCTCGCCGTGGGCGCGCGCCGTGACGGGGCAGAACCTCATCGTTGACGGCGGGCTGGTGAAGGGCTGAGCCCTCTAGGGCCTGTTCACACTAATTCCGGGCTCGTGTTGCCCGGCCAAAGGGGCGAGCGCAAGGAATGAGCCGAAGCGAATATCGGGAATATTCGAGAGGATCATGACGCAGCGATCGCCCCTTTGGGTGGGCAACCCAAAGGGAACGTGCCCTACCGGCCGTCTGGCCGCGTTACTGCCAGCTTGCTTGGGACCACCAAGCGGCGCTGTCGGTGCCTTGCCAGCCAGCCGGTAGAACACGTTCACGAGCCCGGAATTAGTGTGAACAGGCCCTAGGTCCAACCTATGGAGTACGCAAGGCGGGGAACGTGTCCGTGCTATCGCCGGACGCGGTAAAATTGCCGTCTTTGTGAGCGCGTGCTCACACCCATCTCACTTCCAAACCCCGAATTCAGACAGTGACCGCAACTTCCGCCACACCCGAAGACATCCCGACTGACGACACCA
The DNA here is from genome assembly GCF_902459615.1 of Pandoraea commovens. Taxonomy (GTDB): domain Bacteria; phylum Pseudomonadota; class Gammaproteobacteria; order Burkholderiales; family Burkholderiaceae; genus Pandoraea; species Pandoraea commovens. The sequence goes on along the minus strand of NZ_CABPSA010000008.1, from coordinate 230,866 downwards.
GCAGCACCGATGCCATCCACGAAGCCCGCCTGTGGCGCGACGACGGTTGGACGGCGAAGGTCGTCAAGAACGAAGAGGACGACGGCTGGGCGGTGGCGATGTTCAAGGACGGCGAGTCGGAACCCGCCCTCGTGGGGCCGTGGACGATGGGGCGCGACAAGAAGAATCCGAAGCCGCTGGACGTCGGGGCGTTCCATACGCTGGTGAAAACGGCGGCCGAGGTGTTGCGGCGTCACGAACAGCAACTGCGCGCGCAGTTGCACAAGCGCATCAGTGTGGACGGACCGGACGGCGAAATCGACGTCACGCTCGATATCGTGCCCGACGACTACGATCCCTACGCCATGCTGAGCGCCATCGACCGCTTCGGCGAAACGATTGCGACGGTCAAAGTGCCACCGTCGTTCAAGCTCTCGCGCAACAGTGCGCGCGCCTGGGTCGAGAACGACTTTCAACGTCCCCAGTGAGCACCCGCTAACCCTGTCTCCTCCCATCCCATCACTGCGGATACCGGGATAACTGCCCGTCTGGTTAGCGTGCCTGACGACGCCTAAGATGGATTTCGCCGACATACCGCCTGCACAGCAAGATCCGCGTATGCGCTGCAACATGCGAGCGGGCGCTCACACAGTGCAGCGGCGGCGTTCCCATCGAATCCGGCGTCAGGAGACCCCATGAAACGCTTTCATATCGCGCTCGCCGTGCGCGATCTCGACGAATCCATCACCGACTATTCCGCGCGTCTCGGACAGCCGCCCGCAGCGGTCGTGCCGGGCGCCTACGCCATGTGGCGCACCGACCTGCTGAACTTCTCGATCAATCAGTCGCCGTCGCGCGCGGGCGAGCTTCGCCACGTCGGCTTCGAAGACGACGATGCTCCCGAGTACGCCAGCAGCACGGACTGCAATGGCCTGCTGTGGGAAGCCTTCTCCGCCGCAGAACAAGACCGTCGCATAGTGAGTACTTACGGGGTCGCGGTACGTAATACGTAAGCGCCCTGCCCCTCGCCCACCCGCTTGGGACCGAGCATCGGTAGGGCAACCTCAGATGAAGGCACGGTCGAAAGGCATCTCATACTTGCACATGTGCTATTCTTGAACTATTCATGAAATATTCATGGACGCGTTCAAACCGAGGGTTCAGATGGCCGATCAATCACTTCGAATTGAGGAAATACGCCGCCTGCTAAGGCTTGGACCGCTTACTGCACAGGAGATCATGGCTGATTTATCGATCAGCCAGCCGACCCTCTCACGAGTCATTCGGGAAGCTCCTGAACTATTCACAACGTTTCGAATTTCTGGGGATCGCACCCCAAAGTACGGGACTTTGCGTCCGCTGCCCGGCGGGTTGTCTTCCCGTCAAGCCGTCTATCGGGTTTCAGCCGAAGGCGCGATTGAACCGTTCATCCGCGTCGAATTTCTGACCGGCGGGGCGACGCTCGAACTCGGTAATTCCCGGAATGCGCTATACGAAGGCCTGCCCCCGTATATGACGTTCGCTACGCCATCGGGATTCTTGGGCCGCCAGGTCGCCCGAACGGTTGCTGTGGAAATGAAGGTTCCGGAGAGCCTTCGGGATTGGAGCGACGAACATCGTGTTGCCTATCTTTTCTCCAGAGGACTGAATCTTCCGGGCAACTTGATTTACGGCGACACCTCCCTCCAAAGGGAGATGGAATTCCGCCAGTTACTGCCAGTGCCGTCTGCACAAAAGCTAGAGTCGTACGAGGCGATGGCCAATCAGCTTAAGGACGCCTCCTACGGCTCCAGCGCGGGCGGCGAGCAACCAAAGTTTCTCTCTCTGACCGAAGATGTCGGCCATGTGATCGTAAAGTTCGCAAAGCGTGGTAGTCGCATGGCGGAACTGCTATCGCTTGAGCATCTGGCCCTCCGGGCGCTGATTAACGCGGACATCCCGTCAGCTTCGACGCACCTCCTCGCGACCGACAGCTATACGTTTCTTGAGGTGCAGCGGTTCGACCGGATCGGACGCTTTGGTCGCGTAGGAATGCTCTCTGCGGGGGCGATAGACGACGAGTACTTTGGGAAGCGAGACAATTGGTCCGCATTCGCGACGCGATGCGAGCAAGCACGAATCCTTCCGGCAACCGAAACCACGAAGATTCACGTGATGGCCGCATTTAGCGAGCTTATCGGTAACGGAGACCGACATTTCGAGAACATCTCGCTTCTCTTTAATGAGCATGGCCGGATTGATCGAGTGGCCCCCGCGTATGACATTCTCCCTATGAATTACGCGCCGTTGGGCGCAGGCGTCGATCCCGATCTTTTGCCGATCACCCCCAAAATTGGGGCCATTGGTGCGAGGCCGACCGTTTGGGGCAAGGCCTATTCCGCCGCCAGAGCATTCTGGGAAAGCGTGCAACAAGGGGCTTGTTCTTTGCCGATCCCGGATGAGTATAAGAATCTCGCGACGGCAAACCTCGCGGTGGCGAAAGACTTCGTGGTTCCGCTCGTTCCCAGCGACTGAATGTCGAAGGTCCAGTCAATGGCAACCTGACTGGACCTTACGCTGGACGGAAGCCCTCTAAAAAATCACGCAGGCACTTCGTCCGAATCTTCCACACCGCCGAAGCCGGGCAGCGGGCGCTGCCAGCGCTGCGCGATGAACACGCCGACGAGCGCCACCCCGCCGCCGATCACGTGGAACGTGTGCAACTGCTCACCCAGCAGCACGACAGCAATTGCGGCCGTCATCACCGGCAGCACATTGATGAACATGCTGCAACGGTTCGGCCCGAGATGCCGGATGCCCTGAATCCACAGAATCGGCAACACGATCGACGCCCCCAATCCGGCGTACAGCACCAGCGGCACCGTCGCCGCATTCAGCTGCGCCTGACCGGCAGGCACCATCGCGAGCATCGGAATCATCGTGATCAGCGCCGCCCACGCCTGCACGTAGGTCGACTGCGCGGGCGGCACCGCCACGTGCCAGCGTCGCAGCAACACGCTGTACAACCCGTAAGATGCCGAGGCGATCAGCATCAGGATGTCCCCCAGATGCATGCCGCCGTCAAGCAACTGCGACGGATGCCCCTGCCCGATCAGGTACACCAGCCCTGCGAGCGATAGCAGACCGCCCACGAGCATGCCGAGGGTCGGCGGCTCGCGCAGCAGCACCACGCTCCACAGCAGGGTCAGTAGCGGGGCCAATGCCGTCACGATCGCCATATTGGTCGCCGTGGTGCTGTGCGCCGCGAGATACGACAGGCTCTGATAGAACGACATGCTCAGGAAGCCGAGGAAGCCGAGCTTGGCGAGCTGCGGACGCACATGGTGCCAGTTGCGCAGTAGCGGACGGATGACGAAGGGCGTCATGACGGCTAGCGCCAGCACCAGACGATAGAACGTGATGGCCGATGGCGCGATGGTCGTGGCCGAGAGCTTCGAAACGATGACATTGCCGGCCCACAACAACATGGCGCCGAGCGGATACAGAAAGTACCCCATGACGATTTCCCACAGGTTTGACAAAGGAAGCGCCATCGTCAGGGATGTCACACAGGACCGTCTCACGCTAAAATTCCAAAACCTGTCTCAAAAAGGACACTCGTGGCTACCGAAAAGGCTGTGCGTCGCGTCATCGATCCGCGTCTGACCGATCACCTGCGATTCGAAAGCACCCCCATGCCGATGGCGGCGATGGCGGTCGATTACGCGCACAACGAGTTCATCGCCTCGCATTCGCATCGGCGCGCGCAACTGCTCTTTTCGATTGAGGGCGTGATGATCATCGCGTCGTCGTCGGGTCGCTGGGTAGTGCCACCGACACGTGGCGTCTGGCTCGCGGCGGGGCTGGAACATACGGTGCGCATGAGCGGCAATGTCAAGATGCGCACAGTGTTCGTCGAACCGGGCAGCGAGCCGTTGCCCGACACCAGTTGTGTCGTGGAGATCACGCCACTGATGCGCGAACTGATTCTCGCCGCCATCCATGTGCCACCGGACTACGCGCCTGACTCTCGCGACGCGCGCCTCATGCGTCTTCTGCTAGACGAACTGATCGCCCTGCCCGTCCTGCCGCTCTATCTGCCGTGGCCACGAGACGCACGTCTGGCACGCGTTTGCGATCGTCTGATGCAAAGCCCTTGCGACGACGCCATCATCGACCATTGGGCCAGCGAAGCGGGCCTCTCACCGAAGACGTTTCAGCGGCGTTTTTCCACGGAGACAGGCCTGACGTTCGGCCGCTGGCGTCAGCAAGCGCGCCTGCTTCAAGCGCTGGAAGCGCTGGCACGCGGCGAAAAAATCGTGAACGTGGCGCTGGATCATGGCTATGCCAGCCAGAGCGCATTTGCGGCGATGTTCAAACGGCACTTCGGCGTACCACCGTCGGCGTTTTATCGATAATGACGAGTACGACGCGTGTCGAAGCGACTGCACAACTTCGTCACGGCGTCAGGCGCGCAAAAAATCACGGAGATCACACCATGCATTACCTGCTCACTTACGAACTCGTGGACGATTACCTCGAGCGTCGCGGCCAGTACCGCGATGCCCATCTGGCTCTCGCCTGGGCCGCATCGGAGCGCGGCGAATTGTTGCTTGCGGGCGCGCTGGAGTCGCCCGTCGACACGGCAGCCCTACTCTTCGAAAGCGACTCGCCTGCGGCGGCAGAAGCCTTCGCGAAAACGGATCCGTACGTGGTGAATGGTCTGGTGAAATCGTGGCGCGTACGGCCGTGGAAGACGGTCGTCGGCAAGATGGCAAGCACGCCGGTGCGCTGAAAAATAGCCGGGCGTACGAATCGGCAGCACAAAAAACAAAACGCGCTTGGCCGTGAAGCCAAGCGCGTTTGTCGACAACCGATCGTGCGTCGTGTTTCTGGAGCTTTCCGAGAATCACGCCACTAAATCTGGCGTCCCCTAGGGGATTCGAACCCCTGTACTCACCGTGAAAGGGTGATGTCCTAGGCCTCTAGACGAAGGGGACCTAAAGTCTTCCGTTTTGGTGGAGGTAAGCGGGATCGAACCGCTGACCTCTTGCATGCCATGCAAGCGCTCTCCCAGCTGAGCTATACCCCCGTACGGCGAAGAAGTGAGACTATAGCGTGCTTTTCCGACCTTGGGAAGCCCCTGCATCAAAATATTTTGACGGGGCCGGATGTCACCGAGATGACGCCAGCGCCGCCACTCCCCCGCCTTACTGGCTTAGTCCACGCGCCTCGATGGGCCAGAGACCTTCGACCCGTCCGTGCCGCACCGCCACGTAGCGGTCGTAGAGATTGACCGTCGGATCGCAGTGTCCCGGCACCAGCAGAATCGGCTCGCCCAGCCACGGTGCGCTGTCTTCGTCCGCAGAGGCGAGCTCCAGCACGCCATGTTCGTCCGAGGCAGTCCGGTAATGCGGCTTGCTCGCCTGTTGCGACGACCAGAAGCGCGGCAAGCCCGAATCGATCGCTACGCTCTTGAGCCCCGCATCGCACACGATGATCCCGCTGCGCGCCGTGCTCATGACCGTCGATGCGAGAAACAGGCCGTGGCGAAAGCGCCAGTCGTCGCGCCATTCGAGCGAGCCGTAATGACCGTCGAGGAACACATACGACCCCGGCTGAATTTCGGTGTACACGCCGCTCTCGATATCGAACTCGGCCGTGCCCGTGCCACCGCCCGTCACGACCGGACAAGCAATGCCGCGCGCTTCGAGAAAGCGCACGTAGGCCGATGCACGGTCGGCAGCAAGACGCGCGGTATCGCGCCGCTTTTCCCAGCCGTCCACATGCTGCGCGCTGCCGTGATACGCCTGCAATCCGCCGAAACGCAGCCCCTCGTAATGATCGATGGCATCGACCAGTTGCGCCACGGCATCTGTCGAATCCACGCCGCAACGCCCCTGCCCCACATCCACTTCGGGCAGCACAGCGATGCGCACGCCTGCGCGCTGCGCGGCCTTACCGAGCGGTGCGACTTGCCGCACATCGTCGACACACACCGACAGCGTGACGTGCGCCGCCATCGCCACAGCCAGCGCCACACGCGCCTCGCCGACGAACTCGTTACTGATATGGATGTTGCCGATGCCCGCGTTGACGAACGGGATAGCCTCCGTGACTTTCTGACAGCAGATGCCGACTGCGCCCGCCGCCATTTGTGCACGCGCGATGGCGATAGACTTATGCGCCTTGGCATGCGGACGCACCGCAACACCGCGCGCTGCCGCGGCGCTCGCCATGCGTTCGACGTTCGCCTCGAACGCGTCGAGATCGAGCAGCAGCGACGGCGTAGCCACCTGTGCGAGCGTATCGCCCACACGCGCCACGGGCGGCACGGCGATGCTGCCAGTGGCCGTGTTGGCAGCACTCGCCGACGTCGAAACCGTATTGACTGAATCTGGCATCACAATCCTCAATCCTTTGATGGGCGTTCGCAGAAAATGGCGGTCGCCGCTTACGCCACCCCGCCCGGCAACGCCCGCGCCAATACGCGTGCGACGTGCAACGCATCCGTTTGCGCCCCATCGTGAATCTGATGGCGGCAACTGGTGCCGTCGGCCACCACGATGGCGTTTTCACTGCGCTGACGAATCGCCGGCAACAGTGTCAACTCCGACATGGCGCGCGACGTGTCGTAATGCTCCGCTTCGTAACCGAAACTGCCTGCCATGCCGCAGCACGACGATTCGATCGATGATACCTTCAGCCCCGGCACCCAACCAAGGACCGCTGTAACGGGAGAGTAAGCGTCGAACGCCTTCTGATGGCAATGGCCGTGCACCAGCGCCTCGCCCACGCCCTCCGGCAGCGCTTGCCAGGCCACATCCAGGCGCCCTGCCGCCTTCTCGCGAACCAGAAATTCCTCAAACAAAAACGCGTTGTCCGCCAACTTGCGGGCCGCATCACCGAAGCCATACCCGAGCACTTCGTCGCGTAGCGAGAGCAGGCACGACGGCTCCAACCCCACAATCGGCACCCCACGCTCGACGAACGGCATCACCGCGTCGAGCAGGCGTCGCGCTTCCGCCTTCGCTTCGTCCACAAGACCTGCCGCGAGGAACGTCCGGCCGCAGCACAGCGGCCGCTCGCCAGCGCGCTGATTCACATGGACGGTGTAGCCGGCCGCTTCGAGCACCTGCTTCGCCGCGCGGGCATTTTCCGGCTCCATATAGTTGTTGAACGTGTCGACGAAGAGCAGCACCTGGCGCGAATTCTCCGCATCCACAGGATGGCCCAGCGGCGCCTGACGCGCCAGGAACGAGCCGGTGAGCGCAGGCACCGAGCGCTCCAGTGCGAGCCCGAGCCAACGCTTCGCCACGTTGCTGCCGGGCAGCCGCTGCGCCGCATCCAGCAGCCCGCTCACTCGGCTGGCCCACGGCGCGTAACGCGGCAGGTACGCGATCAGCTTGTCGCGCAACGACACGCCGTGGCGCTTCGCCCGCGCATGCCGCGCCTCGATCTTGAAGCGCGCCATATCGATGCCCGTCGGACAATCGCGCTTGCAGCCCTTGCACGACACGCACAGATCGAGCGCCGCCTTCACCTCGTCGCTCGCCAGCCCTTCGTCGCCCAGTTGCCCGGAGACGGCCAGACGCAACGTATTCGCCCGTCCGCGCGTGACATGCTGCTCGTCGCGCGTCACGCGATAGCTCGGGCACATCGTGCCCGCGTCGAACTTGCGACAGTGGCCGTTGTTGTTGCACATCTCGACGGCCGATGCGAGGCCGTGCGTGGCGTCCGTCCCGGTGTCCGGCGCGCTCTGCTCGCCGGTCAGCGCATCGCGCTTCACGTTCCAGGCCGTCCAGTCGAGCGCAGGGATGACCGGCTTTGCCGCATAGCCCGGTGCGAAACGGAACAGCTCGCGCGTGTCCATCTTCGGCGGGCGCACCATCTTGTCCGGGTTAAAGCGATTCTCCGGATCGAACAAATCCTTGATCTCGCCAAACGCCGCATTGATGCGCGGCCCGTACTGCCAGGCCACCCATTCGCCGCGACACAGTCCGTCGCCGTGCTCGCCCGAATAAGCGCCCTTGTATTCGCGCACGAGCGCCGCCGCTTCCTCGGCAATGTCGCGCATCTTCGCTGCGCCGTCGCGGCGCATGTCCAGAATCGGACGCACGTGCAGCGTGCCCACACTCGCGTGGGCGTACCACGTGCCTTCCGTCCCATTGCGATGGAACACTTCGGTCAGCCGCCGCGTGTACTCCGCCAGATGCTCCAGCGGCACCGCGCAGTCTTCGATGAACGACACGGGCTTACCGTCGCCCTTCATGCTCATCATGATGTTAAGGCCCGCCTTGCGCACTTCCCAGAGCGCCTTTTGCGGCCCGGCGTCCGGCATCTTCACAACGCTGTCGGGTAAGCCGAGATCGCCCATCAGCGTGGCGAGATCGTCGAGCTTCGCGCGCAGTGCGGCGGGATCGTCGCCCGCGAACTCGACCAGCAGGATCGCCTGCGGATCGCCCGTGAGCGCCTTCTCGATGACGGGACGAAACGCGGCGTTGTCCATCGCCAGATCGATCATCGTGCGATCGACCAGCTCCACGGCCACCGGCCCCAGCTTCACGATGTGCTGCGTGAGGTCCATCGCCTGATAGAACGTGGGGAAGTTCACCACGCCAAGCGTCTTGTGGGCGGGCAGCGGCGCGAGCTTTAGCGTGATCTGACGGCTGTACGCCAGCGTGCCCTCCGAACCCACCAGCAGATGCGAGAGGTTGGCCACGCCGTCGTCGGTGTACGCGCGCGGGTTCAGGCAATCGAACAAGTCAAGGTTGTAGCCCGCTACACGACGCAACACGCGCGGCACGCGCTCGCGCATCTCCGCTTGTTCACGCATCGCGATGTCGTGAACGCTCGCGAGAATCGCCTTCGTACGTGCGTCCGTCGGCGGTGTGTGCAGCGAGCCGAAGTGCAGTTGCGCGCCATCGGCCAGCACCGCGTCGATGGCCAGCACGTTGTGCACCATGTTGCCGTATTCGATGGAGCGCGAACCGCACGAATTGTTGCCCGTCATGCCGCCGATGGTGCATTGCGCGGCGGTCGAAACGTCCACCGGAAACCACAGCCCGTGCGGCTTGAGCCACGCGTTCAGATGATCGAGCACGATGCCCGGCTCGACGGTCACAGTGCGCGCCTCGGCGTCGAAGTCGATCACACGGTTCAACCACTTGCTGTTGTCGATGACGAGCGCTTCGCCAATGGTCTGTCCGCACTGGCTCGTGCCCGCGCCGCGCGCGAGCACCGGCACCTTCTGGTCGCGTGCGATATCGAGCGCGCGAATCAGGTCTTCCTGATCGCGCGGCACCACCACACCGATAGGGAATATCTGATAAATCGACGCATCCGTCGCATAGCGGCCACGACTGGCGCGATCGAACAGCACGTCACCGCGCAGTTCGCGGCGCAGGCGGTCCTGTAATGGCGTGAGCGTCACCCCGCCGCGCTGCATCGGCATCAGATGCACGGGCTGGCTGATGGACGTCGGGGACGCGGGAGAAGTCGGAGGGGTGCCTTGAGGCGTCGCGCGGGCATTCGATTGGGAATTCATGACGTTGCTGGCGTTGAGCTGGCCGTACCGAAGAAGATGCAAAAGGCATCGGGGACGGGCCTGCGGCGAACGGACACGAGGCCCGTCCGGCAGGTGTTTTGCGGAAGATGTCGCTTGTCTTGCGGATCGTGCGGATCGTGCGGACGCTCGCTCACCACGCCCCTCACGATCCGACAGATCAGGCAGACATCAAGTGCACGTCAGGCAGGCTGACGGGCGTTGCTTGCGTTAGCGGCATCGCCTGCAAGCGAGAATTTGCTCTCGGGCTGCATGCGGAAGGCCAGCACCACGCCGACGGCCATCAGAATCATGCTGCCCACGAACGGCAGCTCCCAGTTCCCCGTGCGGTCGATGAGATAGCCCGAGAGCACCGGCGAGATGATCGCCGCGAGTGCCGAACCGGTATTCATCATGCCGCTGGCCGTGCCCGAGTATTCCGGTGCGACGTCCATCGGGATCGCCCACATCGGGCCAATCGTCATTTCGGCGAAGAAGAAGCCCGACGCCAGACACGCCATCGATACGTACAGATGGTGCGTGAACATCATCGGCACGAGCGAGATCAGCGTGAGCAGCATGCACACGGAGACCATCCAGCTACGGGCGCGCTTCAGGTTGCCGGTGCGCTCGTACAGCTTGTCGGTGACGATCCCACCAAGCGTATCGCCGATCACACCGGCAAAGAACACGCTCGAAGCGAACAGCGCCGACTTCTTCAGATCGAGGTCGTAGCTATGCAGGAAGTACTGCGGAATCCACGACAGGAACAGCCAGAGCGTCCAGCCATAGCAGAAGTACACAACGGTGACCGGCATCATGCGCTTGAACAGCGGCCCCCACGGCACCGAGCCGCTCTTGGCCTTGAGCGCAGGCAGCACGGCGAGTTCTTCGGTCGTGATGCGCGGATGGTCTTGCGGACGTTCGGTGAACGTGAATGCCCACAGCGCCACCCAGATCAGGCTCACGATCCCGCACAGGTAGAACGACTCGCGCCAGCCATGCGTGGCCATGATGAACACCACCACGGCCGGGGCCACGGCGTTACCGATACGCGAGGCCGCGTGCGTGATCCCTTGCGCGAAGCCGCGCTTTTCCTTGGGAATCCAGCGCGACATGGCCGAGGTGGCCGCCGGGAACGTCGCCCCTTCGCCCAGACCCAGCAGCAAGCGGGCAAGCAGCAGCGTGACGAGGCCACCGGCCATACCGGTCAGGATCGTCGCCACCGCCCACAATGCGCCGCACACCAGCAACGTGCGCTTCGCACCGAAGCGATCGCTCACCCAACCGCCGATGATTTGGAAAACCAGATAGGGATAGGCAAATGCCGAGAAGACAAGACCGATTTCCGTCTTGTTGAGATTGAATTCCTTGCCGAAGCCGGCTGCCGCCGTGCTGACGTTGACGCGATCGAGGTAGGTGATGAAATACATGACGCATAGCATCACCAGCACGACCCTTGTCGCCTTGAAAAGCTTCATTGCATGTCTCCTGAAACATCCTGTGAAGCGCGCCCGCAGCATGCTGGCAGCGCAAAGGTGTTGCTGCGTCACGAGCGCTTCTGTTGTGAGGCTCTGTGACGCTTGAATGACAATTAAAGCGTTTTACTTCAGAAGCGCCGGTGATCCTCCATCCAAATCACCGGCACCCCTCGTCTCCTGGTTAGGACTTAGGGTCTGTTTCCCCTAAATCCGGGCTCGCGAACGTGTTCTACCGGCTGGCTGGCAAGGCGCCCGCAGCGCCGCTTGGTCATTCCAAGCAAGCTGCGGGCAACGCGGCCAGACGGCCGGTAGGGCACGTTCCCTCCGGGTTGCCCACCCAAAGGGGCGATCGCTGCGTCATGATCCTCGCGAATATTCCCGATATTCGCTTCGGCTCATTCCTTGCGCTCGCCCCTTTGGCCGGGCAACGCGAGCCCGGATTTAGGGGAAACAGACCCTACAACGGCAGGTTACGCGGCGACCTTGAGCGACGGCGTGTCTTTTGCCTTCGCCAGATAGTCCATCGCAGCGACGACACCCGAACCCGCCAGCTTGACGCCGGAAATTTGAAGGCCCATTTCGCAGCCCGAGAGCGTTGCCATCAGCGTCAGATCGTTGCAGTCGCCCAGATGGCCGATACGGAACATCGTGCCGCGAATCTTGCCGAGCGCCTGACCGAGCGACATGTCGAAGCGTTCGTAAATGCGCTTGCGGACTTCGTCGGCGTCCACGCCTTGCGGCATGACCACACCGGTGAGCACCGGGCTGTACACCGCCGGGTCCTGACACTGGATCTCCAGCCCCCAGGCGTTCACAGCGCGACGCGTCGCCTCGGCCAGTCGCTGGTGACGCGCGAACACGTTATCCAGCCCTTCTTCCAGAATCATATCGAGCGCTTCGGACAGGCCGTACAGCAGGTTCGTGTTCGGCGTGTACGGCCAGTAGCCGTTCTTGTTCGCTTCGATGATTTCCTGCCAGCCCCAGAAGGCGCGCGGCAGCTTGGCCTGCTTACCGGCTTCCAGCGCCTTGGGCGAGACGGCATTGAAGCTGATACCCGGCGGCAGCATCAGACCCTTTTGCGAGCCCGAGACGGTGACGTCGACACCCCACTCGTCATGGCGGTAGTCGGCCGAGCCGAGGCCCGAGATCGTATCGACGAGCAGCAGCGCCGGGTGTTTGGCCGCATCGATGGCGCGACGCACAGCCGCGATATCGGAGGTCACGCCGGTGGACGTTTCGTTATGCACAACACACACGGCCTTGATGGCGTGGCCGGTGTCTTCGCGCAGACGCGCTTCGATCATGTCCGGCTGCACGCCACGACGCCAGCCTTCGGTGCCCGGCAGGCCAATGAACTCCGGCTTCAGGCCGAGATTTTCGGCCATCTTCTTCCACAGCGTGGAGAAGTGTCCGGTCTCGAACATCAGCACGTGATCGCCCGGCGAGAGCGTGTTCGTCAGCGCGGCTTCCCACGCGCCGGTGCCCGAAGCCGGATAGATCACGACCGGTTGCTCGGTCTTGAAAATCTTCTTGATGTCGGCGAGCACCTTGCGACCGAGCGCCCCGAATTCCGGGCCGCGATGGTCGATCGTCGGATAGCTCATGGCGCGCAGAATGCGATCGGGCACCGGGCTCGGACCAGGGATCTGCAGGAAATGGCGACCCGAGGGATGGAAATCGAGCTTCAACATGAACGTCTATCTCCTCTTGAAAAATTCTGTTTTGAATTTTGCATTCAAAATACTTTAGCAGAGCGGATGACTTTCGCAAGGGGTGAGAAGCGCTTTTAATACAGTCGTTTACCCGAAGGGTCTGTCCCCCCCTAAATCCGGACTCGTGTTGCCTGGCCAAAGGGGCGAACGGGGCGAACGCAAGGAATGAGCCGAAGCGAATATCGGGAATATTCGCGAGGGTCATGACGCGGCGATCGCCCCTTTGGGTAGGCAACCCGAAGGGAACGTCCCCTACCGGCCGTCTGGCGGCGTTGCCCGCAGCTTGCTTGGAGCGACCAAGCGGCGCTGCGGGCGCCTTGCCAGCCAGTCGGTAGAACACGTTCACGAGTCCGGATTTAGGGGGGGACAGACCCTAGATACGGGTGCCTGATACCGTGCGTTACAATCGCGCCTATGACGCCTGATGCCGATTTTATGATTTTGAATGCAAAAAATGGATAACACGTCGACGATTGCCGCCCCCGAAATCCCGCGAGTCGAGCGCCTTCGATTGCACGACACCGTCGTCGAGCACCTGCGCCGCCTCATCATCGAGGGGGTGCTCTCCCCCGGGGTCAAGCTCAACGAACGCGAGTTGTGCGAGACGTTGGGCATCTCGCGCACGCCGTTGCGCGAAGCATTCAAGGTGCTGGCGGCCGAAGGGCTTATCGAGATCGCACCGAATCGCGGCGCGAGCGTCGCGCGCATGACGGAGAAGGAAATCCGCGAGATGTTCGAGCTCATGAGCGCGCTCGAAGCATTCTCGGGGGAATTGGCGGCCGAGCGTATGACAGCCGTCGAACTCGCCGAGATCAAGGCGTTGCATTACGCCATGCTCGCGTGCCGGGCGCAGCAAGACCTGCCGGGCTACTACGCGCGGAATCAGGCGATTCACGATCGCATCAACGAAGCGGCGCGCAACGGGGCATTGCGACAGACTTATGTGGCCATCAACCGTCGGCTGATGGCGCTGCGCTTTCGCTCGAACTTCCATTCGGACAAGTGGGATCGCGCCATCCACGAGCATGAGCAGATGATCGACGCACTGGAGCAACGCGACGGCAAACGGCTCGGTGAGATTCTGCGCAAGCACTTGCTTGCCAAACGCGACGCCGTCCTGCAAATTCACGCCGAACCGGCGAGCGACGCCCCGAGCAACTGACGCACGGCATCTCGCCGACATCGCGCCAAACGACAAACGGCACGTGAGTGCATCCACTCAACGTGCCGTTTGCTTTGCGACTGAATTTGTCGCGACCTTCTCTGCGGCTGCTTTTACGACGACCTTTGCCGCGCAACGCTTCGCTTCGCGCCGGACTCACCGACGCTTCACCTCCGCACGACTTTACAGCCGACGCTCTGCCGCTTCCAGTGCACGACGAGCCAGGACTGCCGGTGACTCCAGCACTTCTCCCGCAAGACGCGCGACGAGCGACGCCACGTTACGACCGTACTGCTTGCCAGCGATGACATCGGCCGGATCGAGCGCGTAGGCCGCGTCGACTTCTACGCCCGGCGCCGTGACCGCCGGGAAATCGCCAGCGAAGCGCGTGACCATCGATCCTGCCGAGCCGCGCATCTCGAAGTCGGCGTCGTCAGCTTGCGCGTCGGCCCACACCATGCCGTGCTGTGCGGCCAGCGCGGCAAAGTAATCGAGCGTGTTGCGTTTGTCCTCGCCGGAGCGGCAGCTGAACGAGAATCCGCCCGCGACCTTGTTGCGCCAGCTGCGCGCGCGCCACATGCCTGTGGTCGCGTCGGCGAAAGCCTTGAATGCGGCGGCAACGCCGCCCTGAAATGCCGGTGCACCGAAGATGATGGCGTCGGCCGCAGCCAGACGCGACAGCATGACTTCGTCGTGCCATTGATTGCCGATAAGCTGATGCGGCTCGATGCTGAACAGTTGGGCGTGTGCGCCCGCGTCATTCACACCCTGGGCGACCGAATGGGCAATCATGGCGGTTGCGCCGCCCTGCGAGTAATAGACGATTGCGATATTGGACATGGCGTAGTGCTTCCCTATTGGATGTCCGCCCCATGGCACCGCCGGGATCGCGCTTCCCTACGCTTCCTCTGGCTGTCTGGACATCAGTCAAGGCCAGATAATGCCAGTGATAACCCCTAGGGAATAGCCCGCATTCGTGGACATGACTGTTCCGCTAAAGATAACAATCGAACGAATGCAGGACGCTGTCACTTCGCGAGCGCGAAACTGACAGGAAAATGACGCGGCGCTGACGGTGCGCCGCCGTGGACGCCACCGACCGGAAAGCCCCGCGCAGCAAGGCGCGAGAGGTCGATGGGCCGAGTCGCCCCGCCAGGCTGAGCCGAATGCTCATGGCCCCACCGACGGCAGGGGCAATTATAGGAAGATTCGAGGCTGTCGACAGTGCAGGGTGCGCCAACAGACGGCAAACAGTTCCCGCAAACCGCGTGAGTTCGACTCAACGACGCACGAATATTCCGTGCGCGTTTTTTCTTCGTCGACGATGCGCGTTCAGCGTCGCGACAGTGCCCCGGCGGGTGCCCCAAGTCGCACAGACAACTGATCGGCCAGTTCACGCATCTGGCGACCGATGCGTTGTCCGGTCTGCGCATCGATCTCATTCGTGAGGAAACTCACCGCCAACCCGGCGACTGCACGCTCGCCGCTCGCGTCGAACACCGGCGCGCCGAAGCAGATCATGCCTTCGCGCATCTGCCCGTTGTCGATCGAATAACCGTCACGACGCACCTGCGCCATCTCCTCGGCCAATGCGGGATAGGTCCCGACGCTCGCACGCGTGAGCGGTGCAGGCCATGCACCCGCGAGCAGATCGCCCGCCTCGCCCGGCGGCAATGTCGAGAGCATGGCTTTGCCGGTCGCCGTATAGGGCGCGGGCAAACGCATGCCGATGCGGAACGTCACGCCCAGCGGACGGTTACCGTTGTGGCACGCGAGATAGATCACTTCCGCGCCATCGAGTATGGAGAGCGTGACGGTTTCCTCCGAGAACGCGCGCGATGCCTCCCAGACCGCCCGGAACTCCTCGGTAATGTTGGTCTGCGAAAGGAACGCGTTCGCCCATCCCATCACATACGACCCCATCGTCATGCCGCCATTGGCATGACGCTTCACGAGACGCAGCTTGACCAGCGTGTCGCAAAGCCCGTGCAGCGTGCTCTTCGGCACGCCCGTCTCGCGCGCAAGATCGGCCAGCGCCACCGGTTCAGACGACGCCGCAATCACATCGAGGACATGCACAGCCCGCACCACGGCAGGCGCTGTGGTCTTGAGCGGCTCGTCGGATTGGGCGGCGGCATTCGCCGCAGAAGCGTTGGCAGGCAGATCGAGTTTGCGCTTTGGCATGAATCGGGGATCTCGGGAATCTCAGGAAACGGCGTCGATTTTGTCGGGATGGATCGGGTGACGAGCAACTCGCCGCCAGCATGGTACGGGCAAGTCATTCTCATTCCGGCCTAGGGAAAACCCCTTAGTTGCACCTAAAACGTTCAATACGTAGAATCACATTCAATACATAGAATACCGTTCAATAGATAGAACGGCAAGCAACAACCCGAGACACTGCCCATAGGAAACGCCGGTCCTCCCGGCCTACTGCCATGCAACTCAAAGACACCAATCTTTTCAAGACCCTTGCGTGGGTCGACGGTCAATGGATCTCGGCCGACAGCGGCAAGACGTTCGACGTGCTCGACCCGGCGACCGGCGAAGTGCTGGCCAAAGTGCCGGAGCTCGGTGCAGAGGAAACCATGCGCGCCGTGAGCGCTGCCGAGGCCGCCCAGAAGTCGTGGGCCGCCCGCACTGGCAAGGAGCGCGCCAATGTGCTGCGCCGCTGGTTCGATCTGATGATCGCGAACACCGACGACCTCGCGTACCTGATGACGCGCGAACAAGGCAAACCGCTGGCCGAAGCTCGCGGTGAGATCGCCTACGCGGCCAGCTTCATTGAATGGTTCGCGGAAGAGGCCAAGCGTGTAGACGGCGACGTGCTCGCCACGCCCGCCGCCGACAAGCGTCTGGTCACCATCAAGCAACCGGTCGGTGTGTGTGCCGCCATCACGCCGTGGAACTTCCCGGCCGCGATGATCACGCGCAAGGTCGCACCGGCACTGGCGGCGGGCTGCGCCATCGTGGTCAAGCCGTCCGAACTCACCCCGCTGTCTGCCTTCGCACTGGCCGAGCTGGCACATCGCGCGGGCATTCCCGGCGGCGTGTTCCAGGTCGTCACGGGCGACGCCCGCGCTGTGGGCGGCGTGCTGACGTCGCACCCGAGCGTGCGCAAGCTGTCGTTCACCGGCTCGACCGGTGTGGGCCGTCTGCTCATGGCGCAGTGCGCCCCCACGGTCAAGCGCCTGTCGCTGGAGCTGGGCGGCAACGCGCCGTTCATCGTGTTCGACGATGCCGACATCGACGCTGCAGTCGAAGGCGCGCTCGCCGCGAAGTACCGCAATGGCGGTCAGACGTGCGTCTGCGCGAACCGCTTCTACATTCAGGACGGTGTCTACGACACGTTCGCGGAAAAGTTCGCCAAGCGCGTCGCGGAAATGAAGGTCGGCAACGGTCTGGAAGACGGTGTGGTCATCGGTCCGCTGATCGAAGGCAAGGCTGTCGACAAGGTCGTCACGCTGGTCGAAGACGCGAAGTCGCGTGGCGGGCGCGTGCTCGTGGGCGGCGAAGCCCACGCACTGGGTGGCACCTACTACGCACCGACGGTGATCGCCGACGCCACGTCGCAAATGCGCATGGCCCGCGAAGAAATCTTCGGCCCGGTCGCCCCGCTCTTCCGCTTCACGCGCGATGCCGACGCCATCGCTCTCGCGAACGACACCGAATTCGGCCTCGCCGCCTATCTGTATACGCGCGACATCGCCCGTGCCTGGCGCACGTCCGAAGCGCTCGAATACGGCATGGTCGGCCTGAACACCGGCCTGATCTCCAACGAAGTCGCGCCGTTCGGCGGCATCAAGCAATCGGGCGTGGGCCGCGAAGGCTCGCGCTACGGCATCGAGGAATACCTCGAAATGAAGTACCTGTGCCTGCAAGTGTGAGGTAGGCGGCCTGCCGGGCAAGCCATCGGCAAACCCCTGGCAGGCCCGGGCACCGCACCGGGGCATCAGACTCCGCACGTTCATAAATCGACATACATCGACACTCATCGACACCCGTCGACATACACGTCGTAACACCACCAAAGGAAACCAGTATGAAGCGCGTTATCCAGCGCGGCATGAAGCCGCTCGCTCTCGCACTTGCGGCCGGCGCCGCGATCGCCTCGGTTGCCACCACGGCACACGCCGATGCCAAGCCGATCAAGATCGGCATCGTGACGTTCATGTCGGGCGCTGCCGCCGGTCCCTTCGGCGTGCCGGCCAAGAACGCCGCCGAAGTCACCGCTGCCGAGCTTAACGCTGGCAAGGTGCCTGCCCCGTATGCCACGAAGGGCTTCGGCGGCGCACCGATCGAACTCGTCTACATCGACGAAGCGGGCAGCACGAGCAAGCAGGTCAGCGAGTACCGCAACCTGTTGAACCAAGGCGTCGATTACGTCGTCGGCTACACCTCGTCGGGCAACTGCCTGGCGATTGCACCGGTGGCCGAAGAAATGAAGAAGGTCACGCTGTTCTTCGATTGCGGCACGCCGCGCGTGTTCGAAGACGCGAGCTTCAAGTACGTCTTCCGCCCGGTGGCCACCGCCACGATGGACAACGTGGGCGCTGCCCGCTACGTCGCAGAACGCAAGCCGGATCTGCAAACGTACGCCGGTATCAACCAGAACTACGCCTGGGGTCAGGACGCCTGGGCCGACTTCGAAGGCACGCTCAAGTCGCTCAAGCCGAACGCCAAGTCGGTCAGCTCGCAAATGCCGCAACTGGGCGCAGGTCAGTACAACGCTGGCATTTCCAGCCTGCTCGCCGCCCACCCGGACGTGCTGCATTCGAGCTTCTGGGGCGGCGACCTCGAAGGTCTCGTCGTGCAGGCCGGTCCGCGCGACCTGTTCAAGAAGTCGCTCACGGTGCTCACCGCCGGTGAAACGGCCACGCACGGCAAGACGCGTCTGCCGGACGGCGTGATCATCGGCGCTCGCGGCATGTACGGCATGTTCGCGCCGGACAACGCCCTGAACCGCTGGCTGCGCACCGCCTACAGCGCCAAGTTCAACGACACGCCGAGCTACCCGTCGTACAAGATGAACCAGAGCATCCTCGCGCTCAAGGCCGCTTACGAGAAGGCACAAGCCGCGAACGGCGGCAAGCAGCCCACGCCCGAGCAGGTCATCGCGTCGTTCGAACACCTCGCCTTCGAAGCACCGGCTGGCAAGATCGGCCTGACGCTGGGCAAGGGCCACCAGGCCGCGCAAGGCACCGCGTTCGGCATCGTGAAGAACGTGAACGGCAAGGTCACCGTGACCGACGTGAAGCAGTACGCGATCGCCGAAGTCACGCCGCCGGAAGGCGTGAAGTCGGCCGACTGGATCAAGGGCGGCCTGAAGCACTAAGCCATCCCCCGGCAGATCCTGTCGCGTAACACTTAAGCATCAAGTTCGGGAGGACGGGCAAGTCTTCGTCCCCCTCGCAATAAAGCGGTACCCGCAAGGCCGGTGTCGTGGCGCTGACTGCGTCCGGCCTTGCGTTCCAAGGAGAATGCGAGATGTCGCAGATCTACGCCGTCCTGGTGGACGGGGTGATGTACGCCGCGTGGCTGTTCCTGGTTGCTCTGGGACTGACCCTCGTCTACGGCGTGCTCAAAATCTTGAACATGGCGCACGGCAGCCTGTACGCGCTGGGCGCGTATGCTGGCGTGACGTTGATCGGCCCGTGGGTTGCCCAGGGCGGCAATCTCTACGTGAGC
Organism: Pandoraea commovens; assembly: GCF_902459615.1. Taxonomy (GTDB): domain Bacteria; phylum Pseudomonadota; class Gammaproteobacteria; order Burkholderiales; family Burkholderiaceae; genus Pandoraea; species Pandoraea commovens. The sequence continues at coordinate 211,321 of NZ_CABPSA010000008.1, read as the reverse complement.
TATCTGTTGCTCGTGCTGGCGGCCATCGTCGCGGGCGGAGCCATCGGCTTCATCATGGAGCGCGGCATTCTGAAGCGCTTCTACGGGCAGGACCCCGTGGTGCTTCTGCTCGTCACTTATGCGCTCTTCCTCATCATGGAAGACGCTATCAAACTCGTCTGGGGCGTCGATCCGTACTCGGTCTCGGAACCGTACAGCTTCCTCGGTAACTTCGACCTCGGCGATCTCTCGTACCCGAACTACAACTTCCTGATCGTGGGTGTGGCGCTCGTCGCGGGCATCGGCCTCACAGCGTTCCTGAAGTTCACCCGCAGCGGCCGCTTGCTGCGCGCGGTGATTCACGACCGTGAAGTCAGTCAGGCGATGGGCATTCGCGTGAGCCGTTATTTCGTGGTGACGTTCATGGCAGGCGCGGTGCTCGCCGCCATCGGTGGCGCACTCACCGCACCGACCGTGTCGGTCGCGCCCGGCATGGGCGTGGAGATCGTGGTGCTTACGTTCGCCGTCGTCGTGATCGGCGGGCTGGGTTCGCTGCCCGGCGCGGCGTTCGGTGCGTTGCTCGTGGGTCTGGTGCGCGCGAGTGCCGTGCATTACTGGCCGCAAGGCGAGCTGTTCTCCATCTACATCGTCATGGCGCTGGTGCTGGCTGTGCGTCCGAAAGGCATCTTCGCTCCGCTGGAGGCTCGCAAGATATGAGTTCCGCAATCTGTTCCCAACTGCGCGCGCCCGGCACGTGGCTCGCGGTGGTCGGTTTCGTCGTCATCGGCGCAGCAGGTCTCGCCCTGCCCCAATGGCAATTTCTGGTGTCGGTGGCGTTATCGAAGGGCATCGTCGCACTGGGTCTGGCGCTGTTGCTGCGCACGGGGCTCGCGTCGTTCGGTCAGGCGTTGTTCTTCGCGGTCGGCGCGTATTGCGTGGGCCTCGGCATGAACTACTACGGTCTGACGGAGCTGTTCGCGCTGCTCGCCGTGTCGATGGTCGTGTCGGCCGTGCTGGCCTTCGTGCTCGGCTTTTTGCTGGCACGCTATCGCGACATCTTCTTCGCGATGCTCACGCTGGCGTTGTCGATGATCTGCTACGGCCTGCTGCTCAATAACGTCGAACTCGGCGGCAGCGACGGCTTCAACGTGAACGCACCCACCCTCGGCAGCAGTGCCGAGCCGTGGCAACTCACGGGCACGAACCTGTTCGCGGTGGGCTTCATCGCTGCCATCGTTTGCGTGATGGCCGTGGCGGTGTACATGCGCTCCACGCAGGGACGCCTCGGTCCCGCGATCAAGGACAACGAGATCCGCGTGGAGTATCTGGGCACTTCCGCCCGTCGCAACATTCACCTGACGTACGTGATCGCAGGCGCGCTCGCCGGTCTCGGGGGTGCGTTGCAAGCGTTCAACATCGGCCACATCGATCCGGACATGGCGTTCTGGACGACCTCGGGCGAATTCGTCTTCATCGCCGTGCTCTCGGGCACCCGCTTCGCCTTCTCGCCGTTCATCGGCGCGTTGCTGCTCGAAGTGGCGCGGGCGATGGCGTATCGCTACGCACCGAACACGTGGCAAATCGTGATGGGCGCGATCATGCTCGCGATCATCGCCTTCCTGCCGGGCGGTCTCACGAGTCTGGGTCTGGGGCGTCGCAAGGCGGCAGTTGCACATCCCGTCACGCAGACGGCGACCGCGAAAGTCAACGCTTCGGCCGACGCAGCATAAGAGGCACGAGATGGCATCGACACACATCATTGAGGCTACGGGCCTGCACAAGACCTTCGGGAGCGTGACGCCCGCGAAGGACATCACCGTCAACATCGACGCACAGAGCGTGGTCGGTCTGATCGGCACGAACGGCGCAGGCAAGACGACGTTCGTGAACATGCTCACGGGCTACATCAAGCCGGATCGCGGCGAGATCATGTTCCGTGGCAAGCGCATCACGGGCCTCGCACCGCGCAAGATCACGCGTCTGGGCATTGCGCGTTCGTTCCAGATTCCGCAATTGTTCGGCTCGCAGACGGCGCGCGAGAACATCGAGATTGCGCTGGCGATTTCGGGTTTGTCGGCGGAGCTGGCGAACGAGAGTCTGGCGCGTCTGGGCGTGCTGGAGTTTGCCGACATGATCTCAGGCACCTTGCCTGAAGGCGTGCGCAAACTACTCGATATCGCGCTCGCAATGGTCTGCAAACCGGAAGTTCTTCTCCTCGACGAACCGACTTCAGGCGTTGCAGCGGAAGAGAAATTCGACGTGATGAATCGCGTGCTGGATGCCGCGCGTGCACTGGGCATCACGGTGCTGTTCGTGGAACACGATATGGAAATCGTGCGCCGCTACAGCGACCGCGTGCTGGCGTTCTGCGACGGCCGCATTCTGGCGGACGGGACACCCGACGTGGTGCTGGCCGACCCGCAGGTGCGCGAGTTGATCATTGGCGAGACGGTGGCAGCAACGCCAGCGTCGGGAAATATGGCTGGCGAGGTAGCCCATGCTTGAAGTCGGAAATCTGAATGTGCGCTTCGGCGCGACGGACATTCTTCGGGGCGTGCAGTTCTCGGTGCCCAAGGGCGCCATCGTCGGGCTGATCGGACGCAACGGCGCGGGCAAGACGACGACGTTGCGCGCCATCATGGGCCTCGTGAAGGCCAACGGCGGCACGTTGACGTTCGATGGTGTGGATCTGGTCAAAGCGCCGTCGCACGAACGTACTTCGCTGGGTATCGGCTATGCGCCGGAAGATCGTCGTCTGATCCCTGACATGACGGTGGAAGAAAACCTTTGCGTGCCTGCGTGGGCACTCAAGGCGAAGGATGTACAGGCACGTCTGGACAAGGTGTATCGCATCATTCCGGAGGCCCGCGAGTGGGCCCCGCGCCGCGCCTTGCAATTGTCGGGTGGCCAGCAGAAACTGGTGGCCGTCGGCCGCGCGCTGATGACGAGTTCGCGACTGCTGATGCTCGACGAACCGTTCGAAGGCGTGGCCCCGGCCCTGTCGAAGCGCATTGCCGAAGTGATCGGCCAGATGCGCGGCGAAGGCCTCGCCGTCATTCTCTCGGGTGCGGATTTGCAGCACGCCGGTGCGGTGCTCGACAACGTCTACCGGATCGATCGCGGCCAGATGGTCGCGTAAGTCTTATCAAGTCTTCATAGGAAAATAGGAAAGCGATCATGAACGCATTTCGTTTCCAGACGGTCCCCACCGTCGTCGTGGAATTCGGCGCAGCGCGCCGCCTGGGCGCTCTCCTGCGCGAGCAGTTTCCGTCGGCCAAACGCCTGTGCGTGGTCACGGACGGCTTTTTGCATAAGAGCGGTCTGCTCGCCCCGGCGCTGGCCGATCTGACGAAGCACGACTGGCAAGTGTCGGTCATCGACGACGTGATCGCCGATCCGCCCGAACACGTGGTGCTCGAAGCCGCCGAGCGTGCTCGCGCGGCAGACGCCGAAATCGTGCTGGGGCTGGGCGGTGGTTCGTCGATGGACGTGGCCAAGCTGCTCGCAGTGCTGCTGCCGGGCAAGCAATCGCTCAAGGACATGTACGGTGTGAAGAAGGTGACGGGCACGCGCCTGCCGCTGGTCCAAATGCCGACGACCGCAGGCACCGGTTCGGAAGTCACGGCCGTGTCGATCGTGACGACCGGCGAGACAACGAAGATGGGTGTCGTCGCACCGCAACTCTTTGCCGATCTCGCGATCCTCGACGCAGAACTCACGCTCGGCCTGCCGCGCGCGGCGACCGCCGCCACGGGTATCGACGCGATGGTGCATGCGATCGAAGCCTATACGTCGGCACACCTGAAAAATCCGATCTCGGACATGCTCGCCGTGAAGGCCCTGGAATTGCTCTCGCGCAATCTCCTGCCCGCCTGCAACGATGGCGCAAACCGCGAAGCACGCGAAGCCATGCTGGTCGGCGCGATGTTCGCCGGGCAGTCGTTCGCCAATTCGCCGGTAGCCGCCGTCCACGCGCTCGCCTACCCGATCGGTGGCATCTTTCACGTCGCCCACGGTCTGTCGAACGCGCTGGTGCTCTCGCACGTCATGCGCTTCAATGCAACCGCAGCCAGCAAGCTTTACGCAGAACTTGCAGACGTGATCCTTCCCGTCAAGGCAACCGGCAGCGATGAAGCGAAAACCGATGCGCTGATCCGGCACATCGAGTCGATGATCGTCGACACCGCCATTCCGCGCACGCTGCGCGAAGTGGGCGTCAAGCAGGATGACATCGCACGTATGGCCAGCGACGCAATGCTTCAGACGCGCCTTCTCGTCAACAACCCCCGCGAAGTCTCCGAAGCCGACGCCTTCGCGATCTACTCGGCAGCGTTCTGATCTCGTTAGAATGAGGCCTTTTTCTACGCGCGGTTTCTTTCCCTATTGGAGACGCTCGACATGAAGAAGGCCTTTCCCTCACCCGACGAAGCCTCAGCACTTATCGACGCCCGTATCACTGAGCTCGCAGACTGGCGTGGCGATATGCTCGCCCGCCTGCGCGCCATCGTGACGCGCGCAGCCCCCGATATCGTCGAGGAATGGAAGTGGCGCGTGCCCGTCTGGTCCTGTGACGGGATCCTATGCACCGGGGAAACCTATAAGGCGGCCGTCAAACTGACCTTCCCTAAAGGCGCTTCGCTCCCCGACCCCACGGGTCTATTCAACGCCAGCCTCGAAGGCAATACCCGCCGCGCCATCGATTTCCGTGAAGGCGTCGACATTGACGAGAAAGCGCTAGCCCATCTTATTCGCGAAGCCATCAAGGCGAATCGCGGGTAATGCGCGGCACGCGAAATCAGTAACCTTTTAATTAATGATTGCGCGCTTCAGAAGCGTCGATTAGAATTCCTGACAACGATTCTCAAAAAAACAAAAAGCCAAAAACATCAATAAAAAAGGCGCGAAAAACAGGATCCGTTTCAGACAAAATCTTCGATCTTAGACGATAAAAAACAACAAAAAAATATCTTGAAATTCGAGAAGTCTCGTTTTTCAATATTTTCGATGCATTCATTGAAATACCGTTAACTCGTTGATATTCTTCAGCGCATCGGTGTACGGAACCAAGTTCATACATGTGGCCAGAGCCACCCGACACCGGTACGTAGTGCTTTCGATTTATTGCATTTGCCACGGCGTGCGAAACGATTGCCAACGTAAGCGACACCATCTTATTCGCAGTGTTCAATTAAAAACTCCGACGCATCAGCATGACCCAGGGGCCGACATGGCGTAATTCGCCATGGTGGCGTCGTGCGCGCTTTCGGAATCGGTGTCTCTAAAATAAGCAGTTAAGCGCACAAGCATCCGACTTCCCCCTGGAGACATCATGTCTGCCTTGATGCATTTGCTCGAAGCAATGGATAAGGACTGCAACGGCATTACAGATGCGCAAATCTTGTTTCAGCGCATCGACGAGTTCTCCAAACGAATCGGCTTCGATTACACGTGTTACGGCTTTCGCAGCCATCGCAGCGCAACGCAGTCGGAGTTGCATATCTTCGACACGTATCCGCCGGGTTGGATGGACTATTACGCAAAGCATAATTTCATCGAAGTCGACCCGACCGTCGTCGTGGGTCAGCACAGCGACCGTCTGTTGATCTGGCGCGATCCGACGCTACCGTCGGCGAACGCCTTCTGGGAAGCCGCCTCGCGATTCGGACTCAATCATGGTGTCGCGCGATCGAGCTGGGGGCCGCACGGCGAATTCGGGCTGCTGAATTTCGGACGCACGCAGCCCCCACTCAATGCCGCTGAGATCGCTTCGTTGCGTGTCGGGATGGGGGCGATAGCGAACTATACGCACGAGGCCATGAGTCGCCTTCTACGGCCGAAGCGCCCCCCTTTCGACATCGATTCTCTCTCGATGCGCGAACGTGAAGTGCTACTGTGGACCGCAGAGGGGAAGACGGCCGACGAGATCGGCGAAATCCTCGGCATTTCCGCTCGAACGGTCAATTTTCACATCCGCAACTGTCTCGACAAAACGGGATGCCGTAACAAGGTTCAAAGTGCCATTCGGCTTGTCATGTGGCGTTGACGCGGATCGGGTATCGATGCCGGGGCACTCACCGGCATCCCCGACATCTCCGGCATCCCCGGCGGCAGTGTCATATCGGCGGCAGGTGTTGCCGCGCACGTCAGGCCCAGCGCCGCGAGCGCGATCGCATCGACATCGATGCGATAGGCCGCCACCCAACGACCGTCGATGCGATGGCATTTCCCCAGCCGATGCGTCGGCACACCCAATCGCACGAACAGCCGCGCGAGACTGACATACGTCACGCCGACGAGGCGTTTGGCGCCTAGCGCCAGGGCTGCGAACATTGCGGCACGCAACAGTTCGCGCGCCCCCTGAATTGCACTGTGCGACTGCGCAACCGGTAGCGACAGCGCGAAACGCGACAGCTCCCACACCGAGGCGCAAGCCGTGTCGTCCGGCGAGAAATGTTCGCTGCCCCCATCACTGCCGCAGGTGACCCCATTTGCGCCTCGCTTGATGCTTGCGGGAACTCCGAGCGACAGAGCCGCCGGTAGGTCGTCGACGAGATATTGGAAATGGTCTTTCAATAGGAAACGCCGGGTCGCGGGCAACAGACGGGCACAGCCGACGATCTCCTCGCCCGGGCCGCGCAACGTGACATACACGGTTTCCTCGTGATCGTATTCGTCGGCCTCTTCGCCACGCGAAGCGGCATCCGCAGCCCGCTGATCCGGCACGCGCCAACCGAGCCGCTCCACAAATACCCGGTGCCTGAAGCGCGCCAATTCGGCTCGCATGGCCGGCATCATCTGGGCACCTGTGATCACATCCACTCGCATCGAATCTCTCCAATAAAAAATAATAGGAGAGCTCAGCGTATCGACCGGACCTATGAGCGAAAACTGTCAAGGTTGACAGTCGTCCGTTGAAAAATTTGGGAGATTGGCTTTCAGAAAGTGAGCATTTCACGGTACGTCGTCGCCCCGTATCCACGCGGACGGACGCGCGTCGGCACGGGCGCGTCGTTCCCGTTGCTTCGCCGCCCTGCGACTCAGTTGCCGACGGCCGTCGTGCTCATCGCTCCCGTTTGTTCTGACGGTACGTATCGGAAAACCGACCCCGGTGCCATCGGCAGGCGCATGGCAACGACCGGCATGAAGTGCCCCGTCCTCCCCATGTAGTCCTGCTGAATGGACTGCGCGTTTGTACGCAGTGTGTCGAACTGATAGAAGAAGGCCTGCAGGGGCAGGTCGTTGGGAATGTTCAGCGGCCACGAGGCAAGAATGATTTCGTTGTGCGTGCCGCGGATCGATTGCCTGGCGGTGACCAACGCCTGAAATCCTGCGACGCTCGCAGGCATGGCCCCCGGAAGCGAGCACCGCCCCGGCGTGCCCGCAGTCCCGGCATCGCGCGCATAGGCGCATCGCCATTGCGGCGTGTATGTCGACGGATATCGCAGCTCGTGCAGCAGCATCCCCGCATCGGCGTACAGCGCGTTCGTCATATTCATGTCCCGGCGTGCATACGACCAGGACAGCGCACCGTCTCTTGCGCCTGCCGCACTCGGATTCCACGCCCGGGCCCCGGCACTGTATCCCGTCACTCGAAACAACACGCCGGAGCACTGATAACCCGGCGTATTGCCCGGACACACCATGCGGGTGTCGGCATATCGCGCTTCCAGATCCTTCACGACGGTAAAGCCCCACATCAGTTGGTCCCGTTCATCGAAGCCGAACGCAGTGCCCTCGCCGCCTGCGAGCGACGCACGCAGAATCGGCACCCATTGCCCGGTCGCAGCGAAGTAATCGTTCTGATACCGCAGCGCCTGCATGAGCTGGCCGCCCGCGCTGACGTCGAAATAAATCGCCTCCACGTCGAGCGTGGCCGGTGTATTGACGTTCCACAGACTCACGCCTACCGCGTTCGGGCTGCGCGCGCACGCCGCGCATGTGGGCAATGTCTGGCCATACGGCGGGCAACCGCACATGAGCGAATACGGCTTCTCGTTGCCTGCTGCGGTCGGTCGGTCTGCCAGCACGAAGCCCACCGAGGCGGGCGGGCGCGCCGCTGGCGTATCCCGACGCACATACGTCAGTTCGGCATACCCCGCCGCCGTCTCCGCAGGACTTTGACGCCAGAACGTATTACCCACCCCGTTCGGTGGCGCCACGCGAAGTAGCAGCCCGGAGCACTCGTAGGTCGGACTCTCCCCAAAGCATCGGGGCACCGTTTTCGCGTATCGCGCGTTGATGAGCCGGGCAGTGTCGGCACCGCTCATTTGTGCCGCTTCGGCGGCATCGATTGCGGCTGTGTCGCTGAGTGTGCCGATATCGTCGGGCGCCAGCGCATGAGCTGCCCCCACGGCGAGCCATAGCGTCAGTACGTAACCGACCCTCGTCAGCCATCGGAATAAGCGCGTCATGAGGAACCTCCATTCAAAAGCCCTGGGAAGAAACAGCGCGACCCGGTCCACCAGGGGCGCGGCCACGCCGCCAGGTGGGCAAATCCCTCGATCCTGCGACTCAGTTGCCGACGGCCGTCGTGCTCATCGCTCCCGTTTGTTCTGCCGGTACGTATCTGAAAACCGACCCCGGTGCCATCGGCAGGCGCATGGCAACGACCGGCATGAAGTGTCCGGTTCTCCCCATGTAGTCTTGCTGAATGGACTGCGCGTTTCTGCGCGTTGCATCTACCTGATAGAAGAAGGCCTGCAAGGGCAGATCGTTGGGAATGTCCAGCGGCCACGCGGCAAGAATAATTTCGTTGTGCGCGGGGCCAGCCGATTGCCGGGAGCTCACGAACGCCTGAAATCCTGCGACGCTCGCAGGCATGGCACCCGGACGCGTGCACCGTCCCGGCGTACCCGAAGTCCCGGCGTTGTACGTGTAGGCGCATCTCCATTGTGGCGTGTATGTCGACGGATATCGCAGTTCGTGCAGCAGCATTCCCGCATCGGTGCCCGCCGCATTCGTCATCCTCATGTCCCGGCGGGCGTACGACCAGGACAGCGCACCGTCTCTGGCGCCTTGCGGACTCGGATTCCATGCCCGGGCCCCGGCACTGTATCCCGTCACCCGAATCACCACACCGGAGCAGTAATAGCCCGGCGTGTTACCCGGACACACCATGCGAGTATCGGCATACCGCGCTTCCAGATCCCTCACGACGGTAAAGCCCCACATCAGTTGGTCCCGTTCATCGAAGCCGAATGCGGTGCCGTCGCCACCAGCGAGCGACGCACGCAGAATCGGCACCCATTGCCCGGTCGCGGCGAAGTAATCGTTCTGATACCGCAGCGCCTGCATGAGCTGACCGCCCGCGCTGACGTCGTAGTAAATCGCCTCCACGTCCAGCGTGGCCGGTGTGTTGACGTTCCACAGACTCACGCCTACCGCGTTCGGGCTGCGCGCGCACGCCGCGCACGTCGGCAATGCCTGGCCGTATGGCGGGCAACCGCACATGAGCGAATACGGCTTCTCGTTGCCTGCCGCGCTCGGCCGGTCGGCCAGCACGAAGCCCACCGAGGCGGGCGGGCGCGCCGCTGGCATGTCCCGACGCACATACGTCATTTCGGCATACCCGGCCGCCGTCTCCGCAGGGCTCTGACGCCAGAACGTATTGCCCACCCCGTTCGGCGGTGCCACGCGCAGTAGCAGTCCGGAGCACTCGTAGGTCGGACTCTCCCCAAAGCATCGGGGCACCGTTTTCGCGTATCGCGCGTTGATGAGCCGGGCGGTGTCGGCACCGCTCATTTGTGCCGCTTCGGCGGCATCGATTGCGGCTGTGTCGCTGAGGGTGCCGATATCGTCGGGTGCCAGCGCATGCGCCACGCCCACGGCAAACCATAACGTCAGCACGTAGCCGCCCCATATCAGCCATCGGAATAAGCGTGTCATGAGGAACCTCCCTGCGAAAGTCCTGTGAGGACTCAGTTTCCGATAGCCGTCGTGCTCATCGACCCCGTTTGTTCCGCTGGAACAAATCGGAAGATCGCTCCCGGCGCCATCGTCAGACGCACGGAAAGGACCGGCATGAAGTGCCCGGTCGTCCCCATGTAGTCCTGCTGAATGGACTGTGCGCCGCCGCGAGATGTGTCAACCGTATAGAAGATGCCCTGCAAGGGCAGATCGTCGGGAATGTTCTGCGGCCATGCGGCAAGAATGATTTCGTTGTGCTGGTCGCGGATCGTTCTCCGGGCGGTCACCAACGACTGGAATCCGGCAGCGCCCGCAGGCAACGCGCCCGGACGCGAGCACCGCCCCGGGTTGCCCGCCGTACTCCCGTTCACCGCGTAAGCGCACCGCCATTGCGGCGTGTAGGCCGACGGATATTGCAATTCGTGCAGCAGGAGCCCCGGCCCGGTGCCCGCCGTGACCGTCATGTTCATGTCCCTGCGTACGTACGACCAGGACACAGCACCGTCTCTGACAGCCGCCGGACTCGGATTCCATGACCTGAATGTGGGACCGTATCCCGTCACGCGTATCAACACGCCGGAGCACTGGTAGCCCGGCGTGTTGCCCGGACACACCATGCGAGTATCGGCATACCGCGCTTCCAGATCCCTCACGACGGTAAAGCCCCACATCAGTTGGTCCCGTTCATCGAAGCCGAAGGCGGTGCCGTCACCGCCAGTAAGCGACGCGCGCAGAATCGGAACCCATTGCCCGGTCGCGGCGAAGTAATCGTTCTGGTACCGCAGCGCCTGCATGAGCTGACCGCCCGCGCTCACGTCGTAGTAGATCGCCTCCACGTCGAGCGTGGCCGGTGTGTTGACGTTCCACAGACTCACGCCCACGGCGTTCGGGCTGCGCGCGCACGCTGCGCACGTGGGCAATGTCTGGCCGTATGGCGGGCAACCGCACATGAGCGAATACGGCTTCAAGTTGCCTGCCGCGCTTGGCCGGTCTGCCAGCACGAAGCCCACCGAGCCCGGCGGGCGCGCAGCCGGTGTGTCCCGACGCACATACGTCAGTTCGGCATACCCCGCCGCCGTCTCGGCAGGACTCTGACGCCAGAACGTATTACCCACCCCGTTCGGTGGGGCCACGCGCAGCAGCAGCCCGGAGCACTCGTAGGTCGGACTCTCCGCAAAGCATCGGGGCACCGCTTTCGCGTATCGCGCGTTGATGAGCCGTGCGGTGTCGGCACCGCTCATTTGCGCCGCGTCGGCGGCATCGATTGCGGCGGTGTCGTTGAGTGTGCCGAAATCGATATCGTCGGGCGCCAGCGCATGCGCTGCCCCCACGACAAGCCATAGCGTCAGCACGCAACCGACCCTCGTCAGCCATCGGAATAAGCGCGTCATGAGGAACCTCCATACGAAAGCCCTGCGTGGAATCGGCGCGAATTCGGTGTGAATTCTGCGCGTGAACCGGTCCACCCGGCGCGCGCGAACGCACGCCGGGGTCATGGCCGCTCCACCGGGCGGTCCAATCCTTCGGGAATATCAGACAGGAATCGAAGCGACGTCAGGCAAGCGTCACAAGGGCACGATTGCGCGTCGCATGGGCAACGCCGGACGTCACGGAGGCGTGATGCCCACCACCTGAAGCCGATCGGTCAGGCGGCGGCCGCTCACATTTCTCTCCTCGGATCCGCCGCTCAGGTCGTAGGTGACTGCGGTCGCCGCGTCTAGCGACGTACTCGTCCAAAAATGGTAGCTTTGCCACCCCATATAACGCCCCACTGGCCCGCTGCTGGGGAAATAAGTTCGCCAGAACGCCTGCATCTCTTCGACGCTCGGCAACACCAGCCTTGCAGTCGTACATGCGATGCGTGCGCCCGCCTGGGTCTGATTGCCGCTGACGAAAAACATCTGTCGTGCGCCGCGCACCGTCAGGGTGAAGCTGCGCGACTGTCCGAGGCCGTCTGTCGCGGTAATCCTCACCGTCCCGTTGCCGGTTGCCGTCACGCGCCCATTGGCATCGATCTGCGCCACTGTAGTGTCGTCCGAGCGATAGGTGTACGGCGCCGTGCCGAATCTCGCCTCGCGCGTGAGCATGGCGAAATTGGGGGGCGCAAGCGGAGGCCGCTCGCCGATGATGTAGCCGTGTACGGCCAGATCGATCGTCGCGGGCGCATCGAAGGGCGCGCCCACATACAACAGATAGGCCGCCGAGCGCACGGGCATGGCCGTGCCGCGCACTACGGCGTATGAGATCGTCGCCGAACGATCGACGTTCTGGTCGACGTGAATGCGCGGGACTTCGAAGAGGATGTCATCCTGCGGTGTCGCACCCACCGTGCTGCGCGCCACGAACGGGGCCGGTGCGCCACTGGCGTTGGTCCAGGAGAGTTCCACCACGTCGCCCGTTGCAATGCCCGGATAAGGCCTGACCCGCACTTGCACCGTGGGGGTACTGAGCGTGACGGGATCAATCGTCTGGGACTGGGCCTGCGGCACGTCGACGGCAGGCAGCGCGCCGACCGGTTCCAGCACCCGTATCCTCGAATCGTTCGAGTGGATGAGCGTGCCGTTCGCCAGCATGACCTGCGTTTTCACCACGACTTCGCGGCCGGAGATGCTGGCAAGTACCTCGCGAGGAATGGTGAATCGCACCGGCTGGTTGACGTCGGTGGGCAGTTCGATGCGTTTCGCGTCTTCCCACCTGGCGTTGTCGATGTTGATGAACACGACATCGAAGCGCGCCATTCCCGCGTACGGCCTGATCGTCGCCGATGCGCCTTGTGCGGGCACGCTCTCCAGATTCAACACTCCGCCCACAACGCCGTCGATGACCGGCGGATCGACGAGCCCCGGCTCCGGCGCAGGCTCACCGATCTGGAGGGTGAGCGCGCGGGACGTGTCCGTCACCCCGTTACGATGTGTCACGGTATAGGTCGCGCTGACCGTCCCGCCCTCGCCCGCAAGGATGACAGTGCCCGGCACGGAGAAACGCTGCACTCGCGTCACGGCAGACGCGCTCACCCGTAACGCATCTGAAAAGTTTGCGGCTGCCGAGCGTCCTCGCCAATTCAGGGTGACGAGGTCGTCCAACGCCTTGCCCGTATACACGGGAATTTCCACTGTGGCCGGGTCCGTCGCAGGGTCGAGATTGTTACCGGTCGCTTCGGTAACTCTCGGCGCTTCAAGGACTGCCGCAGCGGCTGCCAACACCGATACGTCGTCGCGATCCATGATCGTGCTCCACTCAAGAATGATGGCCGGGAAAGTGCCTCGCGTCGCGCCCGGTCGTCGTGCCGCCATGCACGTCGCCCGGGCCGCATCGGCTAGCTCGCCCAGCGCGTTCGGTCGGCCCTCGCCTCGCGGCGTGCGCGACGTCGTGCGGCGTCACTATCGCCATCGTCGGCATTCCCTCCCCCAGCAACCCATCGTGAGCGCCGCTCGCCGAGACCCTCCTTCCCCAGCGCCTCAACGTGCACGCCGAGCGTGTCCGACACCCGTTGCGCGCCACCTGCGGCCGGGCGCACGATGTAGTCCACCGTGATATCACGCCCCGCGAGTGCCTTGAGCTTCGGCCACGGCACCCATAGCGTGATGTCCTCGCCGATCCAGTTCTCGGTCACGTCGAAATCGGTCGAGACGACGCCCGCGTCCCCGCCGCTCACACGCAGGGACACACTGTCGCCCTCGCTCATACCGCTATAAGGCGCAATCGTGAACGCCGCACCACGCATGCCGACCGTGCGCAAGACCAGCTTGCCGTCCTCCACGTCGACGCCCGTGGGCGCGAGCAGCGGTTCGGTAGCGGATGTGGACGGCTGTGCCACAACTGCGGCATCTGCGGCGGGTGCAATGCCCGGGATCTCCGCGACCGGCACCGTGTCGGTCGCCTCGGTGTTGCTGTTGGTGTTGCTCTCATCCATGATGACTCTCCTTGACGATCAGGACGCCACGACGATCCGGCCACGCGAGGCTGCCGTGGCGAGATACGTGAGGTTCGTGCCGAGAAACTGTTGAACAGCGGCGCTGTTGCCACCGGAAGCGGCCAGGCCCCAGGTCACGATGCCTCCCTGTTCGAGTACAGCCACGAAACACTGGAATCCCCCGTACACCGCGACAACGTTCCTCAACTGCCCCGCGACCGGTGCCGTATTGCCGCCGTTGTTCTGATCTCCCCATGCCACAACCGTGCCATCCCGACACAGTGCGGCGAACGCGGTATTCGTGGCTGCCACTTGCACGATGTCGCTGCGACGTGCAATCTCGGCGGGTACGACTCCCCCCTGTGTTGCGTTCCCCCAGGCCACTACCGAGCCATTGCTGCGACGCGCGCAAAACGCACCGAGCGTCCCCGTCGTTTCCTCGATGTCAGTAAAGCTCGCGATATCAGCAGGTACGGTGCCTCCAAAGGAAGCATGCCCCCACGCCACGACCTCCTTGTTCGCCGTGATGGCGGAGAAGGCGTGCAATGTCGTTGCCCCGGGCACGACGATATCGAAACGCGCCGCGATATTGGGTGGCACAGTCCCACCCTCTCCAGCGGCGCCCCACGCCACAACGGTGCCGTTACGGCGGTAAGCGACAAAGGCATTTGCATTGCCTCGCACGCCGAGAATGTCGGTAAAGGCGAGAATGTCCTGCCCCGGATTGCCGCCGCTCGCAGCCCACCCCCAGCAGGTCACATTACCGCCCGCCCGCACACAGGCGAACGCGCCGGAATATGTGGAATAAACCATGCGCCCGTCGGTGACCGCCTTGGCCGCTGCGCTCAGTTGGCCGCCATAGCTCGGATGTCCCCATGCCGCCAATTGGCCGTTGTTGCGCACAAGGGCAAAGGAGAATTGCGTGCCAACAATCCGTCTGGCATCCGTCACCGATAAATCCGACGGCAGCACACCGCCGTAGGATGCATGGCCCCATACCGCGATGCGGCCATTGAGCCGACGCAGCGCAAAGGCATAGTTGGTCGAAGCAACATCGATCACGTCGTCAAGCGTGTAAAGCGTCGACGGCATGGCCCCCGTGTAGGCGGGTGCGTTCGCCCCCCAGCTCACGACACTTCCGCGATTAGTCAGGGCCATCATTTGACCCATGGCGTTACTCGCGCTTCCGATACTGAAAATGTTGACCGGGTTCAGCGTCACAACATCGTCTTGCGTGCTCACCTGAAGCGTCATCCACGGACGCCGGTCCCGGAATGTCGAGGCGAGTGTCACCTCACTCTCGTCGTCGTATTTCCACAGCGCCTTCACCGGTTCGCGCGTGGCACGCACGAAGCTGCTGAGGAATTGCGGCGTTTGAGACGCAAGAGGACTACCGAACACGTTGCGTGCGCCCATCACCAGCAACTGCCCCTTACCCGGGATCGACACCACATCGAAGCGCGCGGGCGGCGCCACCTCTTGCGTTCCGCCGTTCGCGCGTTTGAGCGAGTACTCCAGCGAAATGGTTCGCCCGACGTTGGCCTGCGCCACACTCTTGGGCAGCACCACGATCAACTCGCCTCCGGCTTGCGCCTGCGTCACCTTCGCCGTCTGCGTCATCGTGCCCCCGCCCGGGGCACCTCGCAACGTCACCGTCACCTCGTCGTTCACTCGCAATTTCGCCGTCGCTGGAATTCGCACATGCACGCCGTTCGGACAGTCGTCCGGATTCAGTCGGTCGTTCACCGCCTCGACAATTTCCGCCGCCGGGGTCACCGCATTGCGAACCACCAACTCCGTCACTTCCCCAGTGAAGACCACCGCCGCACCACGCGTGATGTCGTAACTCACATCCGCCATCTTCTCGCCACCGTCCCTCACCCGCGAGTAAGGCACCGTGAAACGGATGTCATGCCCCACGTCCGTCGCTTTGACGATGTACGGATTGCTCGTGTAATCGCCTTCGTCCACCTCGCTGTCCCAGTACAGCGTAATCACGTCACCCTGCCGGATCCCCGCGTTCGCGGGCACCGTCACGACTACGCCCGTGGCCGGGTCCACATCGCGAAGATCCAGTTGCCCGTTCGCCGACGAGGGCACCACCGGCGCGGCCACCGCAGCCGACTCACGTTTGACGTCGAGCACCAGCGCTTTCGACGGTTGCCACGACCCGTCGGGCATTTCCTTCGAGTACGACAACGTGACTCTTTGCCCGAGGAACGGGGTGATCTTGTTCACGGGAATGCGCAGCGGATACGGCGCGTTCAGGTACTTTTCCGAGATGTCCAGATACCACTCCGCACCCGCTGGCGGGCCACCCGCCCACACCACGTGCACGTAGTCGCCGTCCGCAATGCCCGCGTACGGGCCGATGAGCGCCGTCACTCCTGTCGGAGCCAGATCCGGGTTCAGAATGCTGCCCGTCGCTTCGCTGATCACCGGCACGGCGAGTAAATTCGGATCCTCCACCTCGCCGACCTTCAAACCCAGAACCTCCGAGGGGATCGGCGCGGCGACACCCGCACGCACCACCTCATAGGCCACCGGCACCTTCCGATTCTTGAACGGCACGATGGCCTCTGGCGGCACCGAGAACGTCACCGCTCGCACTGCACGGACCTTGATCTTGTCCGTGTAGAACGATTCGCCCGGCGTGCCGATCAGCAGACGAATCTCATCGTTAATCGCCATGCCCGAGTAGATCGGAATGCGCACCGAGATGCCGTAGTCGAGATATTCGACGTCCAGCTGGTCTCCCGTCGCCTCCACCACTACCGGCGCAATGAGCTTGGTCACTGCCCGAACCCCGATGAACAGCGGCAATGACGCAGACGTCAAATCGTCTCCATCGAACGGCGACACCACATAGTCGACACTGATCGTCTTGTTCAGAGCCGCAGTCATCGTCGCCTTGGGCACCGTGATCACAAGGTCCGTACCGACCTTGGTATCCGAGACGTCGTACTCACCGACCTGCGTCCTGACGCCATCGACCGTGAAGAACAACTGGACGTAGTCGCCGTCGGCCATCGCCGGGTAGCTCTTGACTGTGAAGGTCGCGCCACGCGCCGACAAGTCCGGCGGATTGACCGCCCCATTCTTTGCTTCGTTGCTAACCGGCGCCGCAAGGGTGGCCGCCGCAGCGACAAGAGTGCCTTCTGCCATGATGACTCTCCTTGACGATCAGGACGCCACGACGATCCGGCCACGCGAGGCTGCCGTGGCGAGATACGTGAGGTTCGTGCCGAGAAACTGTTGAACAGAAGCGCTGTTGCCGCCGGAAGCGGCAAGGCCCCACGTCACGATGCCGCCTTGTTCGAGTACAGCCACGAAACACTGGGATCCGGCGTACACCGCGACAACGTTCCTCAGCTGCCCTGCGACCGGTGCCGTGTTGCCGCCGTTGTTCTGATCCCCCCATGCCACGACCGTGCCGTCCCGGCACAGAGCAGCGAACGCAGTATGCGTGGCTGCCACCTGCACGATGTCATTGCGGCGAGCAATCTCGGCGGGTACGACCGCCGCCAACCCTGCGCCCCAGGCCACCACCGAGCCATTGCTGCGACGCGCACAAAACGCACTGTGCGTCGCCGTCGTTTCCTCAATGTCGGTAAAGCTCGCGATATCGGCAGGCACGATGTTGCCGTAGGAAGCATGCCCCCACGCCACAACCTCCTTGTTCGCCGTGATGGCGGTGAACGCTCCCAGTGTCGCCGCCCCAGGCACAACGATATCGAAACGCGCCGCGATGTTGGGCGGCACGGTTCCGCCGAGCCCAGCGTGCCCCCACGCCACGACGGTACCGTTTCGGCGATAGGCCACGAAGGCGTACGCATTGCCGCGCACGCCGAGAATGTCGGTAAAGGCCAGAATGTCCTGCCCCGGATTGCCGCCGAACGAAGCATGCCCCCAGCAGGTCACATTCCCCCCTGCCCGCACACAGGCGAACGCGCCGCTGTTGGTGGAATAGACCATACGCCCGTCCGTGACCGCCTTGGCCGCCGCACTAAGTTGTCCGCCGTAGGTCGAATGCCCCCATGCCGCCAATTGACCGTTGTTGCGCACAAGGCCAAAGGCGCCGTGCGTGCCCACAATCCGTCTGGCATCCGTCACCGAGAAATCCGTCGGTAGCACACCACCGTAGGACGCATGGCCCCATACCGCAATGCGGCCGTTCAGCCGACGCAGCGCAAAGGCGTAGCCGGTCGAAGCGATGTCGATCACGTCGTCAAGCGTGTACAGCGTCGACGGCATGACGCCCGTGGCGGCGGGCGAATTTGCCCCCCAGGTCACCACACTCCCGCGATTGGTCAAGGCCATCATTTGGCCCGCAGCGTTCTGCGCAGTCCCAACGGGGAAAATGTTGACCGGATTTAACGTCACAACATCGTCCTGCGTGCTGACCTGAAGTGTCATCCACGGACGCCGGTCACGGAACGTCGTCGCGAGTGTCACCTCGCTCTCATCGTCGTATTTCCACAGCGCCTTGACCGGTTGGCGCGTGGCACGCACGAAGCTGCTGACGAATTGCGGCGTTTGAGACGAAAAAGGATCGCCGAACAAATTGCGCGCCCCCATTACCAGCAGTTGCCCCTTGCCCGGCACCGCCACCACATCGAAGCGCGCAGGCGGTGCCACCTCTTGCGTGCCGCCATTTGCGCGCTTGAGCGAGTACTCCAACGAGATGGTTCGCCCGATGTTGGCTTGCGCCACACTCTTGGGCAGCACTACGATCAGCTCGCCCCCGGCTTGCGTCTGCGTCACCTTCGCCGTCTGCGTCATCGTGCCCCCGCCCGGCGCACCTCGCAACGTCACCGTCACCTCGTCGTTCAGTCGCAACTTTGCCGTGGCTGGGATGCGCACATGCACGCCGTTCGGACAGTCGTCCGGATTCAGTCGGTCGTTCACCGCCTCGACAATTTCCGCCGCCGGGGTCACCGCATTGCGAACCACCAACTCCGTCACTTCCCCAGTGAAGACCACCGCTGCACCGCGCGTGATGTCGTAACTCACATCCGCCATCTTCTCGCCACCGTCCCTCACCCGCGAGTAAGGCACCGTGAAACGGATGTCCTGACCCACGTCCGTCGCTTTGACGATATACGGATTGCTCGTGTAATCGCCTTCATCGACTTCACTGTCCCAGTACAGCGTGATCACATCGCCCTGACGGATGCCCGCGTTGGCGGGCACCGTCACGACTACGCCTGCGGCCGGGTCCACATCGCGAAGATCCAGTTGCCCGTTCGCCGACGACGGCACCACCGGCGCGGCCACCGCAGCAGACTCCCGTTTGACGTCGAGCACTAGCGCCTTTGACGGTTGCCACGACCCGTCCGGCATTTCCTTCGAGTACGACAACGTCACTCTTTGCCCGAGGAACGGTGTGATCTTGTTCACCGGAATGCGCAGCGGATACGGCGCGTTCAGGTATTTTTCCGAGATGTCCAGATACCACTCCGCGCCTGCGGGCGGGCCACCCGCCCACACAACATGCACGTAGTCGCCGTCCGCAATGCCCGCGTACGGGCCGATGAGCGCCGTCACCCCTGTGGGCGCCAGATCCGGGTTAAGAATGCTGCCGGTCGCTTCGCTGATCACCGGCACGGCCAGCAGATTCGGATCTTCCACTTCGCCGACCTTCAGACCCAGTACCTCCGAGGGAATCGGCGCGGCGACGCCCGCACGCACCACCTCATAGGCCACCGGCATCTTCCTGTTCTTGAACGGCGCGATGGCCTCCGGCGGCACCGAGAACGTCACCGCTCGCACTGCCCGGACCTTGATCTTGTCCGTGTAGAACGTCGATTCGCCCGGTGTGCCGATCAGCAGACGAATCTCATCGTTAATCGCCATGCCCGAGTAGATCGGAATGCGCACCGAGATGCCGTAGTCGAGGTATTCGACGTCCAGCTGGTCTCCCGTCGCCTCCACCACAACAGGCGCGATAAGCTTAGTCACCGCCCGAACCCCGATGTACAGCGGCAATGACGCCGACGTCAGGTCGTCTCCCTCGAACGGCGACACCACATAGTCGACGCTGATCGTCTTGTTCAGTGCTGCGGTCATCGTCGCCTTTGGCACCGTAATGACGAGGTCTGTACCGACCTTGGTATCCGAGACGTCGTACTCCCCGACCTGCGTCCTGACGCCATCGACCGTGAAGAACAACTGGACGTAGTCGCCGTCGGCCATCGCCGGATAGCTCTTGACTGTGAAGGTCGCGCCACGCGCCGACAAGTCCGGCGGGTTGACCGCCCCATTCTTTGCTTCGTTGCTAACCGGCGCCGCAAGGGTTGCCGCAGCAGCGACCAGAGTGCCTTCTGCCATGATTACCTCCTACTACTTTCGAATGTCAGCGAATGACGCGATCGGGCCTAGCTCTGCCACCGCGTGCGATTTCGGAAGTCCTTCCGTTCGCCGCGCACGCGCGGTTCGTCGTCTTCATCGGCACTGCGACGTCGACGCCCGGCCCCACCAACCGGGAACGCTTCGACGTTCAACGTGACCGCCGTCGAAGCTTCGCCGACGCCGCTGCCGACTCGCTGCAAGACATAGTCCACCGTCACGTTACGGGCGGCCAATGTCTTGAGTCTGGGCCACGGCACCCACATCTCCAGGTCCTTTCCGACCCAATTCGATGTCACATCGAAGTCGATGGCGCCCGCCCCCGAAGCGCCACCGTCGAAACGCAGCGACACGTAATCGCCCTCGCGCATGCCTGGGTACGCGGCGACTGAGAAGCACGCGCCGCGCATGCCCAGTTCGCCGAGCGGAAGGGTGCCGTTCACTGCGTCGTTGCACATCGGCGGGGGCAGCGGCGCACCGCCTGCACCCGCGCCTGCCGGGTCAACACTGCTCTTGCCATCGTCCATGATCGATCTCCCGAAACGTTTCCTGTTAGCGTCAGCGGGTCCACACGGCTCGCATGGACCGCGCCAGCGCAGCGTGGGTCATACCGTAGCCAACATCGCAGCCTTTCCTTGCGGGGTCGCCAATGACAACCCCCCCGCAGTCGCCTGATAGAAGAAGTTCGTATCGAGATTCGCGCGGATCGCAGCCGGAATGGTTGCCCCGCCGTTCGCTACGCCCCAGGTCACGACGCCCCCCGTTGCTCTGACCGCACAAAATGCTTCCGTGGTGGAATAGAGCGCGACGATGTCCGTCAACTGACCGGCGACCGGCACGGCGTTACCGCCTTGCGACTGATTCCCCCAGGCAACCACCGTGCCGCTACGCGTGAGCGCAGCGAAGGCGCCCGCTGTGCCGACGACGTGGACGATGTCGCGACGGCGCGCGATCGCATCCGGCACGGTCGCACCACGGGCGCCGTCGCCCCAGCAAACGACAGCACCGTTGCTGAGCCGGGCCGCGAACGCGCCCCATGTCGCCGTCACCTCTTCGACATTGGTCAGACTGGTTATGGAGTTGTCAGGCGTGCCGCCGTACGCGCCCAGGCCGAACGCGAGGACCCCGCCCGCTCGGGTGCGCACCGCAAAGGCGCGCGCCGTGGCGCTGGCCAGTTCCACAATGTCGAACCGACCGGCGATCTGCCTGCCATCGTCGACGCCCGCGCCCCATGCCACGACCGAGCCGTTCGCGCGCAAGGCGCAGAACGCCGTGAAATTGCCGCGTATGTCGATGATGTCGTTCAGACCGGTGATCGCCTGACTGGGGTTACCGCCGTTGGCTTGCTCGCCCCAGGCGACGACCGTGCGACGGCTGGTCAGGGCACAGAACGCGTTGCCTGCGACAGCCACCGACCTGACGTCTCTCAGATTGGCTGCGGCCGTCGAGAGCGATGCCCCTGATGCGCCGGTGCCCCATGCGCTCAGGTAACCCTGCCCGCGCACGACGACGAATGCCCGGCTGTTGCCGTGAATACGCACCGCATCGTTGACACTCGTGAAGAGGGCGCTCGCCCCGCCTTCGGCGCTATTGCCCCAACCGGCGATCTGTCCGCCCGCGCGACGGATGGCGAACGCACTTCGTGTTGCCGAAATTTCCACGATGTCATCCAGCGTGAGATAGGTCGTCGGACGAACCACGCCGCCGTGCGCGTCGGCCCCCCAGGCATCGATGTTCCTGCGCGCGAAGATCGCGCTCAGCGCCGCCACACCGTTCGCCGTCACGCTGTCGGAGCCGTTGCCGAAGAGATTCACCGGATTGATCGTGACTTGATTGGTACTTGAGCGCACGCGCAGCGGCATCCACGGGCGCGTGTCCTTGAACGAAACGGCAGAGGTCCAGGCTTGCTCGTCCGAATACCGCCATTCGGCCAACATATCGTTGCGCGTCGTGCGATCGAGGGCGCGCAGATACTGCGGCATCGACGACGACCGGTAGGACGTACCGTTGTTACGCGCGCCGACCACGCGCAGATCGCCGACGCCCAGCTCACGCCGCACGTCGTACACGTTCGGTCCGGAATTCTCGACGAGGGTGCCACGCGTCACCGAATAGCTCAGTGTCATGGGCGCGCCGCCATTGTTCGCGTCGATCACGCTCTTCGGCACGACAATGTCGATATGCGAACCTTCCTGCGACGCCAGCACCACGTGCGTGAACGTCCCGGAACCCGCGCCAGCGGCCCCGACCACCCGCAATTCGATCCGATCGTTGGCCCGGAATAACCCTGTCGCCGCGAGCCGCACGGTGGCGCCCGTGGCTGGCACGGCGGTCGGGTCCAGGACCTGCCCGACGGCCTGCAGGATGATCGGCAAGGGCAGCGCCGAACGGCGGACGACGAAATCCAGCCGCGCACTCGTCGCGATGACCGCATTCAGACGCACCACTTCGTACCAGACGGAGACATTGCCCCCCGTGCCCGCCTGAACCTTGTCCGCGCCGATGGTGAACGCAATGGGATTCTGCGTGCTGCCGACGGTCGCAGTCCGCTCGTCGCTACCCGCCGCAATCGAGTTTTCCCAATGCAGGCGGATGGTGTCGCCCTGACGCATGACGTTGCTGAAGTCGACCAGCACCTGCGCGCCCTGAAGCACCTCGCGCGGATCCAGCACGCCATTCTGTACGGACGGCACGCGCGGAGCGCCGATCTGAAGCGACTGACGACGCACCGTCAGCGTCAGGGGATCTGACACGCGGCGGGGTGGCCGAATGCCGTCGACGCTGTATTGCAGCGTGACGTCTCGTCCTTCGAACGGTGTGATGTTCGCCATCGGGATCGGCCGCGTGATCGGCCGCCCGACCATGGCAGCCGACACGTCGATCTCCCACTCCAACCCGCCGCTGCCCGGCCCGCCACCCCACGTCATGACGATGAAGTCGCCACTGGCCATGCCGGGGTAGGCCGGAATCGTCGCGGTCGCGCCGGTAGTGAGCTTCGAGGGGTCGAGCACGGTGCCGTCGGCTTCCGGCACCGACGGTGCGGGCAGCGCCGGCTGTTCGTTCATGCCGATGCGCAACTGGAGCACCTCGGAACGGAATCGCACCACCCCGCCGCGCTGCACTTCGTACCAGACCGGTACGGTGCGATTGATCCACGGCGCGACCGTGGCGGCACTGAGCAGGAAGTGATAATCGCGGACGGTGCTCACCGTAATGCTGTCGGTGTAGAACCCGACGTCACCCGGATTGCCCCAATGCATGATGAGGCGATCGCTGCGCATCATATCGGCGTAGCGCAGCACGATGGTTTCCGCACCAAGGGCGGCCAGTGCAGGATCGAGGAAGTCGCCGACTGCGTCCACAACGCGCGGTGCCGGCCACCGACGCTCGGTGCGCACGACTACCGTAAAGTCCTCGGAATCCTGGCGGGTACCGTCAAGGCGATTGACGGTGTAGTTCACGACGACCGAGCTGTCCTGGAAGAAGTCCACCCGGCTCCTGTCCACGCGCATCGTGATATCCATATTCTCGATGTTCGTCGTGATGTCGATCACGCGAATCTGCTCGCCGCCGCCGGTGCCCTCCCCCCATCGCACGGTCACACGGTCGCCGTTGCGCATGCCGGGATACGGTTTGATGCGTACCGTGACGAAACTGCCCGTCAGCGCTTCGGGGTCCAGTACGCCCATCGGTGCCTCGTCGACCAGCGGCGGGGGCAACCCCGGCTGCGGGGCAGCCAGTACGGTGAAACGATTGATGACCGAATCCTGCGTCGTGGCCTGACCGGCGCGCGTCACGCGGTAATGCGCGTCGACCGAGGCGAGCCCGGCGGAATTCGCATCGACGACCGAACGGGGAACCGTCACCGTGACAGCCCGGCTGGGGTCGGTGACGACGACGCGCCCGCGCGTAGTACCCGCGGTGGTCGGACCGTCCCAGAACCACTCGATCACGTCGCCCGCGCTCATCAACGTGTAGGGCAACACGGTCAACTCGACACCTTGCGTCGGGTTCGTCGGCGGCGTCAGTTGTCCATTGGTCACGCCCGCCACTTCGGGGCGTGGCAGCAAATTCGCGCCGACCACGTTGAGCGTGAGGACATCCGACACGCGCGTGAGTCTGTCGCCCGAAGCCGGCGTCACCGTGTAGAACACGTCCACCGTGCCGCCCAACAGGGTATCGACATAGAGCGGCGGCACCAGAAAGTCCACGCGATTCTGAATATCGGCCGCCGTCAGCGTCCTGCACGACGTGTACACCATCGGCGTGCCGTTCGCACGGGTGCCTTCCCAACGCAATGACACGAGATCCCCTTCGCTCATTCCCACGTAGGGGTCGATCTCCACGTTGGCACCGTTGGGGGTGTTGATGGGATCGAGTTGGCGGTTGGCGGTTGCCTCGCGAACGCGCGGCGCTGCCAGCCCGCCCCGCTCACCGAGTACGCGCAAGTACAGCCGCCGCGAACGCCCCTTCTCCGTCGTTCCGCTACGCACGAAGTAATAGACCGACGCGGTACCCGGCGTGATGGTGCGCACCACGGCATTCGGCAGCTTGGTCGTGATGAGCGCACCGGCTGTGGTGACGCGCGCCGTCATTTCGTGGCGAACCGTAATGCCGTCGCCGGAGAGTCCTTCGAAGACCACGAGCACGGTGTCGCCGATAGCCATCGGCGGACTCAGATACATCACCACGACATCCGCGTCGCGGCCACTTAGCGCGGCATAGTCAAGGTCGCCGCTGGGCGCCTGAAGGATGTACGGCACGGCAAGCGTCGCGCCGCTCGCTTCGACGTTGACGAACGCCGGCGGCGAGTTAAACGACCATTCGCTCACCACGTCGTCGATGTCGTACGTGACCATCAGATTCTCGCTATCCCCGCCAGCAAGGATCGTGTTCTTGTCGATAACTACCGTGACCGGTTTGCCGACTTCCGCCTGCGTGAGCGGCGGGTGACGCACCGACTCGATGCCCCAGCGAATGCGCAGCCGATCGCCTACGGCCATGTTCAGCCAGGGGGGCACCGTGACAGGCACGCCGGTTTCCGCTTCCGGCACGCCGATGATGCCCGGCGGAATGGTCGGCGCGGCGAGGTTCTCGTTGGTGTAAGGCGTATCGACCGGGTTCGGATCGCGACCGCCCGGCACCGTCATCTTCACGCGCACCAGCGCATCCGGGGAGCGCTGCACGTCGCCAGTGAAGGCAGACGTCAGCGTGAACCAGACCGGAATCAGGCCGTCGCCGATACGTTGAATCAACGTCACGTCGATCTCGAGCGTGATGGGCAGGTTCCTGTCTTCCGGCGTCATCGTGTGCACGGCCGCAGCGAACTGGTCAGTACCCCAGAACACCCTGAAGACGTCGCCGAGCTCGAAAAGCACATTCGGCGCAATGGTCACGAGGAGCTTTGCGTCGGGTTGCTGAACATCGCGAAAGCCGACGCCGCCGTATGCCAGGACCACCGGCACGATAATCGATTGAAGGTCGGTATTAATCGAAATGAGATCGCGCTGCACAGGCGCAAAGACAAGCGCGTCGCTTGTCGATGTCTCGGGTTGCAGCGCGAAAAGAACGTCGGTCGTCGGCATGGTTCGTCTCCGCAGGAATTCGATGAGCCGTCGAATGCCCGGGCGCGACGATAGCGCACCCGGCACTCCGGAGCTCCATCAAGCCACGCTTGATTTGTGTGCGCCAACTGTCAAGGTTGACAGTTACCCGGCAGCAGACTGCGGATTAACAATGGTCACCCGCCAACGGTGTGCGCCCGGCGGATCTGCTCGCGAGTCGCGAGCATGGAGGCATGGCCCCGACAGCCAGCAAGCAACGCGCACGCGCCGACTTCCACTGGTAAGGAGTTCTGTTATGAGAACCGATGAAAATACGCCACTGATCGTGCCGGTAGGCGATCAGGTCGCGGCCCCTCGAATCAAGGTGCAAAGCGACTCCGGGATCGACATCTACACGCCGACACTTCCCGTAGAACTCCTGGCACCGTTGCCCCCCGGATTTCCTGCGAATGGACTGCTGCTGGCATCGGCGAACGACAAGCCGCTTACGCTCAGGGCGACGCTCGATCGCGCCAGCATTGACGGCTACTTTGAAGGCGATCTGGTCGAAGTGTCGATCAACGGCGAGCTTCAGCTGCAGCGTGC
Organism: Pandoraea commovens; assembly: GCF_902459615.1. GTDB lineage: Bacteria > Pseudomonadota > Gammaproteobacteria > Burkholderiales > Burkholderiaceae > Pandoraea > Pandoraea commovens. Next base: position 185,026 of record NZ_CABPSA010000008.1, on the reverse strand, counting down.
GATTACCCGGGCTGAAAGCGATGCCGCAGAAATCACCATCGTCATTCCCGCGCCGCGCGCCCACGGCGATTATCAGGTGCGGTATCAACTCATCTCCGATCTCGTCGGTAACGAATCGGGTTTCAGCGACCCTGTGTTCTTCTTCGTCGACACGAGACGCCCGGCGATGCCCAATCCGGGCAGTCTGAGTCTTCCGCCAGAGGTCCTGCCCGACGGCATTACTGACGCCGTACTCACCGCACTCGGCGATGTGGTGAATGCCACCATCCATAGCTACTCCGACCGGCTTCCGGGCGATGTCATCACCGTCGTCGCGACCGGTGCCGACGGCTCCACCGCGACGAGTACCTATCGCATTCCCCTGGGCGGCCAGGACGATCTGATCCAAGTGCCGTTCACCCGCGACCAGTTGCTCTCTCTGGGGGACGGCCCCGTATCGTTCACCTACACGATCGAGGATCTGGCGGGCAACACGTCGACCACTTCGCCCGGCGTGCCGTCCGTCATTCGTCTTCAGGAAGGCATCACCGATCTCGCACCGCCGGTCGTCCCCTTGTTCGACGATGACGGTCTCATCGGCGAGGCCGACGCCCGCACGCCGGTCGGCGTGGACATTCCGCTGAACGCGAAGATTCAGAACGGCGACCGGATTGTCGTCATCTGGGGAAACACACGCAGTGCACCGGTCGCCGTGACCAACGCGGATGGGACGGTCGAGCCGCTCATGAGCATTTCGATCCCGTATGCGACGGTTCAGGCCGAGGGTAGCGGCAACATTGCCGTCACCTACGAGGTCCTTCGCAACGGCGAATTGCTCGGTACGCCAGCCATGGCGGCCACCGTGGTCGTCGATCTGTCGCAGCCGGGCGGAGACGATGCCGATCCGAACACGCCGACCAACGATAACCTCGGTCTGCCAATCGTGCGCAAGGGAGGCTGGGTCGCCCCCGCTCCCATCAACGACATTCCGGTGGAAGACTCGCTCAGGGACGCGACTTTCGTCATCCCGTGGCTAGGCGCATCGGGTACCCCCTCGTTCCAGGCAGGCGACGTCATCTCGCTCTTCTACGGCGTCGATCCTCTGGTCACGCCGGCCGCCACGCCATTTGCGACGTATACCGTCACCCCGGCCGATGTGACGAGCGGCGTCGACCTCACGCAGGTGCTGCCCTTCGCAAAGATCACCGAGTTCGGCAGCGGAGCGATTCCCGCCGCGTACACCGCCACACGCGTGGTGCGTGCAGCCGACCCTGCTAACGGCATCACGGAGGTCGCCAATACGTCGTACTCCCGCGTGCAGAACGTCACGGTGCAAAGCGCGGCCGAACTTCCCGGCGGCGGCGGCGGGTTACCGGTGCCGGTGTTCATGCCGCTAGTCGGCGCGCCCAACAACAACCTCGATTACACGCGCTCGTTCGCGGCCGGGGGCTCGATCGTTCGCGTCCTGCCGTACCTCAATATGCAGGTCGGCGACCGCGTGCGTATTCACGTTTTCGGCTTCTTTGGCAGAAACGGCGATCTGGGACCGGTTGCACTCGCCGAATTCGGCCATGTCGGCGACACGTTGCTTCCCGGGACACCGTTCGAGGTCACGGTGACCACGCCGGGACAACCTATCGAGTTCAGGTACCCATGGTCTCGTCAGCAATATTTTTACTCGATCTGTCAGGTCACGGCCCGGGTGACGGTCACCAACCTCCGCGGTTCGGTCACGTCGCCGCAGGCGCCGATGATCTTCGCCGATACGCGGGCAAACAGGACCCCGCCAACCGACCCGAGTCGCCCGACCTGATCGGACGCTCGTTCAACGGCTTCGCCGGTACATTGCGGCACGCCGGACCGTTTCCCCGATCATCGGGAAACGGTCCGTTTTTTCAACTCGGGGCGTCGAAGGGCGGGCCAACTCCGAAGCTACGTTTTCGGCGTACTATGGTTGAAAACCAGTGCGTCCGGCTGTTGCCACAAGCGCGAGATGCACGTAACGAAGTCCCCCCGACAGCACCGCGACGCAGCGCCAGTGGCAGACGCGCAACGCCGCTTTCTTACATTCATAGATGGCCAAGTTCCTGATCGGCGACGCCGTACGTTTCGACAGCGATACGTTTGCGCTTGCTACCAAAGGGAATCCCAACGTGTCGCTCCCACTGGGCGCGGCAGCAGGCCGGTGCTTGCTGGTGCTGCTCGAAGCGAACGGCGAAATCGTCACCAAGCGTGCAATGCTCGGCAAGGCATGGGAGCAATACGGCGCCGTCGTGACGAGCAACAATTTGAGCCAGGCAATCATGCAGATCCGGCGCGCCTTCGAGCAAGCCGGTGCCGACCCCTCGCTATTGGTGACCGTGCCGCGCATCGGCTATCGCCTGAACAGCGTTGTGAAGGTCAGTCCGTTCGTCGACGCCAGCGCAGTCGAAAGCGTACTTCCGGCCTCTCCGGTGCTTCCGATACCTCACTTTTTCGATGAAAAATCCCAAAGTGACTCGGAACCAGAAAATTCTTTTCCCATCACGGAAGCGATCGTTCGCGAAATTGAATCCGATCTCGCACCGATGTCGCCAACGGCATCCGCAACCGCATCGGAAGCGGGATTGCCAGGCGACATCCCGTTGACGACAGACGGTGTTCCTGCGCTTACGCCCATCCCCTCGGACGCCGTGGTGGCAACGACATCGCCGGTGACAATCCCTTCGTCCCACGATGTCCCCCCCCTTGCCCGGCACCGCATGCTTGTGCGGCCGGTACGCACCACGCATCTCTTCTTCGCGATGGGCCTCTGGACGATCATCGCGCTGGCAAGTGCCATTTATGCTTTCCGAACGCTTCCGCCGTTGCTCGGAAATCTGTATCAACATGCGCGTTCGGGCCAATGGGTCCCCGTGCCGAGCGACGAGACCCATCGCTACTTCGTGACGCCGGAGCGCGCGGGTGACGCCCAGTTCCTCGCGAATCGCGTGAGCATGATCGAAAAGGAGCCTCCCAAATCGATCGTCGACTTTCCCGAACGGCTGGTCTACATCAACGGCACTGCGTACAACGATTTGTACAGTTACTTCCTCTGCCGACAACCCATTGATCGTCCCGATGCGAACTGTGTTTCGTATCTGGTCATGCAGGAGACGGGCAACCGGTGATTGCAATGAGACTCCGAATTCGCCTGCGCCACGTTGTGCTCGGAACGGCACTCGCCGTCATCGTGCCGTGGGTGGTCGTGTGGCTGACCACAACGCCGCAGCGCATGCCCTGGCAATGTCACTCCGACATTGAAATCGTGACACATTCGGATACGCCCCAACCCGGCATGGTGCGGGTCTGGGGAGAACTCGACACGGCGTTTGGCCGGGACGGCACGGGGTTTTCCCGCTTCGCCGGCTACATCGCCGACGGCCGCTCGTCGACGCGAATTCATCGCGCGATGGAGTTCGACTATCAGACGCTCGCCGACACCGTGCGCATGACCACCACGCGTAGCGCCCGAATGCTGAGCGACAACTCGGACGAGGAGAAAGTCTTGCGACATCTGCTGCCGCGTTTTCGTCCCGGCAACACCGATTACTTCCAGATCGTGCGCGTGAAGAACAACGCGGCGATGGCGTTCGTCGACCAGCCCCGCCTCTTTTGCGAGCGGCAATAAAAAAACCCTGTGCGATATCACGTCGCACAGGGTTGAAGAAGATCCGGGCCAGGTGTTCGCTCATGTCGACACCCGGCCGTATCTTCGCCTCTCGTTATTTTCAGAACGTGTAGCGCACGCCCACATTGACGCCCCAAGGCTTTTCGAGACGCTTGCCCACGGCGTACGACGTATCGATATAGGCCTGAAGGTTCTTCTGCATCTGGGCCGCGAGACCGACGGAGAACTCTGCGCGCGTACCCGACAAGTCGTTATTGAAGGCTTCGCCGTTGATCACGACCGCGTTGTTCTTCGCGAACTCTTGCACCACCGCGGCGCGAACGTAAGGCTCGAACGTCCCCATTTTCGTTTCGATCGTCTTACCCACGCCGATACCCAGCGCGCCCTGCACCGAACGGCCACGCCCCGCGTCGACTTGCATACCGTTATCGAGCGTGTAGTCGGAGGCACTCGACATCATGGCGGCGACTTGCGCATAAGGCTCGACGAACCAGCCGTTGTTGAACGACAGCTTGCGGCCAAATTCCGTCGATAGACCGAGACCATTGGCATGGTAGTCGCCCTTGCTGCGGCGACCGTCGCGCATCATCACATCGAGGTCGGATGCGTAACGGTTGTACTTGAGCACGCCGTCGAAGTAATAGCCGTTCTTGCCCAGCCACGTCGCGTACATGCCTACCGTGTAGCTCTCGACGCTGCCGGTGGAGCCGACACCGAACTTCATCCGGCTGGTCGACGTACCCGCCATCCCACCGACGAGCCACTGGCCCGCGCCGTTGCTGGCGACGATACCATCGGCGCCAGCGAGCACGCCCCACTGATCCTGCGAATAACCGTGGCCGCCCGCCGGTTTGGCGTTGTATCGGTTGCCGAACGTACGCGCCCACACGCCACCGCCCTTGCCTTCGTTCAGGCGGACTTCGCCCAGACGCGCACGCAGGGTTGTGATCTCGCCGAGCCACACTGTCGGCAGGGCGCTGGCCGCGCCGAGAACCGTCTCGGTGCTATTGGATTGCTCTTCGGTGCGCACCAACTCCCAATAGCGCTTGCCATCTTCCTCGCGCGCCGCCAGTTCATAGGCGCGAGTGCCGAGATCGACCTTGCCGCCGACGACGGAGAAGGTTGCGGCACCGCCATCGTCCTGCACCAGTTGCTGCACTGGTATTGCGGCGAACGCGCCCGTATTGCGCACGTCGAGTTTGAACTGGCCCGTCGAATCGTTGTCGGTCAGGTGCAGTTGGTCGGCACCACCGTGCTCGAGATCCGTTTGCATGCGGAAGGTGCCCTCGCCCGCAAGCGTGGCAATCTCCAGCGTACGGAACTGACCGGGGACCTCGCCATGACGCAGATCGATCACGCCGCCGCCCATGATCACCTCGCCCGCGAGCACCTGGTTGTCGACAAGACGCCACTCGGCGTCGTTGTTGACGTGCAGATGGGCCAGACCGTCGATTCGGCCGGTCAGGATCGCGTGGTTGTCCAGGCGCAGACGTGTGTCGACAGGCTCGTTCGTCATGTGTTCTGGATGGAACATCATGTCGCCCTCGAGAACGCTGTTGTCCACGTTCACGTTGACGTGATACGGCGTCGTCGCATTCGGCACCGACGTGACACTGAGAAGCGTGCCACTGTCAGCCTTGATGGTCGTGCCGTTCCTGATATCGACGTCGATCATGAAATCGCCCGGCGCACTCAGAACGCCGCGCTCGATTCGAATGCCCGCACCTTCGGCAAGCAGACGCGCGTTGTCCAGCACGACCGTCGAACCGGCCCGCTGCGGGCGCGACTCGGTGGTGATCTTCACAGCGGCGTCCGACCCTGAAATCGTCGTATCGACGGCAGTGAACTGGGAATCGGTCACCTGCACGGCGTAATTCATGCGCGCACCGTCGCGACGCGTTGCCGAGATGTGCGAATTCTTAACGTCGACCGTGCTGTCGCCAGCCACCACGAGCGCGCGGCCGCTACCTTCCAGGATCACGTTATCCATGTGCACGGTCGAACCCGGCACGTTCATGTCGGTATTGCCGCGCGCCGCCCAAAAGGCGACATCGCCGGAGTTCCTGATCGTCGAATCGATGAGCGTGACGGTCGATCCATACATCGCGGTCGCCAGCGCAGAACTCGGTGCTACGCCGGCGTAGCCCGTAATGTTGATTTCACTGATGAAACTCGTGCCGCCATTCGTCGTACGCAGGTACGACATCGGGGTCCGGCCATCGATCGAGATTCTGCCCCCGCCGCCGATGTTCGCAATTCCTGCGCCCGTCACGGTCACGCCCATGTTGTCGGTCGCCGAGACAACGTGGGCCATGCCGCCGGGGCCGGGCGTGTCGATCATCATGACCGGGTTGGTTTGCGCGTGCGCCAGAGGCGCGAAAACGAGAGCGGACGCGGCGGCCGCTAAAAGGCGGACACGAAAAGGTGTCTGGGCTTGGGATGGCATATCGATAATCCTTGTCGGGGTAAAAAAGCAAGGCGAACGATATGCGCAAGAACCGCGAATCTACGTCAACTTAAGACGAATATCAGTGAATTTAATAAAATTTCATCGATTTTGAAGCATCATCACAGATTTTGTTGAAAGACTCAGAAGGTGTAACGCACGCCGATCTGCGCTCCCCAGGACTGGTTGAGACGTTTGCCCACCGCAGTCTCAGCTTCCACATAGACCTGAGCGTTGCGCCGCAATTGCCCGACCACCCCGGCGCCAAACTCCGCGCGCGTGCCTGACAAGTCGTTGTTGAACACAATGCCGTTGATGGTGGTCTGGTTGCTTTTGATGAATTCCTGGACCAGCGCAATCTTCAGATACGGCTGAATCGCGCCGCCACCGGGCAGCGTCAGCGTCTTGCCGAACGCAGCGCCAACGCGCGCCTGTACGGACCCGCTGTGCGCCGAGTTGGACACCATCCCGTTGGTCAGTCCGTAATCGGCCCCGCTCACCCCCAGCGCCGAGAACTGAACATAAGGCTCCACAAACCAGCGATCGCCGAACTCGAGATGTCGGCCGAACTCCAGTTGCAGCCCCACGCCATTGTTGTTGAAGCTGCCGTGCGCGGCGACGCCATCGTTCATCACAGCGTCGGCAGTGTTCTGGAAACGGTTGTACTTGAACACACCGTCGAAATACCATCCCGTCGGGCCAAGCCAGGTCGCGTAGAGTCCGGCGGAATAGCTATTCACGCCCCCCGTCGAGGCATTCTCGAAGGTGAGTTTGCTGTGGCTGGTGCCGAGCATCGCGCCTACCAGCCACGAGCCGCCCCATGTCTGCCCGACCACCCCGTCCACGCCCGCCACCACGCCATATTGCGTCTGGCGATAGCTGGTTCCCGCATTGGGCTTGCCATTGAATTGCTTGCCGAAGGTGCGTGCCCAGACACCGCTATTGCGCTGATCGTCCATTCGCAACTCGCCCATGCGGGTGCGAAGGACTGTCGCCTCCCCATACCAGACGGAGGGCGCAGCGGACGACAGCCCCAGCACGGTCTGCGTGCTCGGTGACAGATCGCCGGTCGCCGGATCGCCCGGATCTCCCGTCACGACATCGAGCGTCTCCTCGCCCGTGCGCGGGTCGACGGGGGTACCGGTGTCGGTCACGAGCGCCCAGTTGTTGCCTTGCTGTTGCAACTTGTAGGTGTACACGCCGATATCGACCTTGCCGTTGACCAGCCCGAAGCCTGCACCGCCTCCGCCGGTCTGCACAATGGTCAGCGGCAAGAAGTTGGTCGGCTGCGCGCCGGTGTTGCGCACCAGAACCTGGTAGTCGCCGGTGGCGGCGCCGGTCACATTGAGCAGATCGCCCGAATGTGTGCCCAGATTCGTGCTCATCTGGAACGTGCCGCTACCCGCCAGCGTGCCGATGTTCAAGGTACGCAGCGTCGACGTACCGAGCGCGGTACCGGAGACGTCGATCGTGCCGCCATTCATCGTCACGTTGGAAACGGTGTTGTCGCCTGCCTGACGCCACACGGCACTCGAGTTGACCGCCAGCGAATTCAGATTGGTCAGATTGCCGGTGAGCGAGGCGGCATTCTGAAGCGTGAGATTGAGCGTGGCGGTGCCGTCGCTGCCGACATTCCCGCCGATCACCGTGTTCGCGCCGTCGATGGTCACGTTGCCTGTCACGCTGCCGTTCGCCTGCACCGCGAATCCATTGCTGCCCTGTAGCGTCGTGCCGTTTTGCACCAAGACATTAGCGGTGTGACCGGTATATATGGGACGCCCCGGTGCAATGAGAATCGCGGGGCCGCTGGCCGCGCTTACCGCGACGCCGTTGAGCGTCGTGTTCGAGATGATCGAGAGCCCGGTATTGAGCGAGATGGCACCGACACCGGCCAGATTGCCACTGATGGAACCGCCGTTGACGGTCACGTTCGAGTCGAAATTGATCAGCCCGCCATTGATCCCGCCGTTAGTCCCGGTGCCAGCGCTCAGGGTCGAATTGGTGATCGTCACGGTCGCCCCGGCGCTCGCCGCCACGCCGTACTGAAATCCGGAAACCGTACTGTTGGTGATCGTCCCCGTCGAGGGCTGGAGCCCGGCTGTCAGTTGAGTGACGAATTCGATACCGATGTTGTTCGGGCTGGAGATCGTAGAGTTGGAGATGGTTGCCGAGGCGTTGCGTACGCTGATCGCCGGTGGCGGCGTCGAGCCGGGCGGGGAAGTGGGGAGCGGCGGCAGCGTCGAGATAACGGTCGCGCCGTCCATGATCAGTTGAGGCCGTCCCGTCGAGGGTGGATCGCCCTTCAACGATATCCAGTTGGTCGATGCGCCACTTTGGACGTTCAACGTGGAGTTGTTAGTCACCGTCCAGGTGGTATTGGCATCGCCCGGAGCGGCCACCGTGGTAGTGCCCGATGTCACCGTACCGGCCTGAGCCGGGATAGCGAGCGACGCGACGGCCAGCCCGACAGCCGACGCCAGCACGCGCTGCCGAGGTTTCACGGAGATAGAGTTACGCATGATCGTTGGCTCCCAAAGACCGGGCTAGCCTCCGCCATCCCAGCTCACAACTTCAAGAAAACGAGTTCCTTGGCGTTGCCCTTCGCCATGCCATTTCAGTCTGCGTTGCGCGCAATCGAGTTGTTATTCGAAGTCTCTTGTCATGCGCCAAATTCGCATCTGAGCGGCCAAAATCCGATTCGTCATGCAGAAAAACCACCCGTGACGTGCATACACCTAGTCATTTCGACTTACCTTAGGCGACACATGGCAATGCGTCACCTGTCAACGTTGACAGGTGACCGGCAACGAAAAAATCCCCGCACAGCCGAAACTGTGCGGGGAACAAGGGTCCTGGAAGCCAGGTTAGGGGAACCAGCTCTCAGGCCACGTCAAGCCAGTGGTAGGGCAGTGCACGCACCCCTACGCGCACTTCCCAAGGCATGTCGGGACACTCGTCGCCGCACTACAAGCATCCCGACACGCCCGCAGATATTCTCTTTCTGCATCGATAAGGCACAACCTCACCGACTTCCACCTGCGTGCCTGACAAATCGTTATTGAATCCTCTTTGCTCGACGACGATCGAAGCAAACGATAAGCGTCAGCGCCGCCGAAAGGCGATCGCATACGTTGGTTTTCACGGCAATTCACTCGAATTAATCGGACGTCACCCTTGTTGCTTCGGCGACACAAAAAGGGCAACGTGAGCCGAAGATGCGCCGGTCGCGAATGTGCGCGGCGCAGGCGAAGCAGCGCCGCCACCGACCTCTGTGGAGGGGTGACAGCGCTGTTGTGTGGTGTGGGGATGGAGCGGACCCGCGACGCGCAAAGCGCTCGCGAACGCGCGATGAACGCCTTACCGAAGGCGTGGGGGATGACTGGCGAGGGTCGCGATGATGGTCTCGGCAAGCTCGGCGGGATCGAGGGCGCTCACGTCGCTTTGCGTTTGCAAAGGTGTCGACTGACAGCGCGGTGTGAGACGCAGATACGGCGGCTCCGCAGCAGCAAACAGCGACACGCTTGGCGCTCGCGTGGTGTGGGCCACGTGCATCAGCCCCCCATCGGCGCCGACGAACAGTGCGGCATTCGCGATCACGCGCTTCGCGTCGCGCAGCGTCAACTGGCCGACGAACGACACCATTTCGAGATGCCGGAATTTCGCTTCCATGAGCGCCCGGGCGGCATCGGCCCCGTTGCCCGAACCCAACAGCACGATACCCGTGGGTAGACCGGGCGCGTACGCCGCATCGTAGGCATCGAGGCACGCGCGCCAATGCGCATAGGTGCGGCGCGGCTCCACGCCCCCCATCGCCAGCACGATGAACGGTCCCGCAGGCATTTGATTCACGACAGCCGCAGGCAAGTCCGTCTCATCGCGCAAATACGGCTTCGCCTGTGTAAAGAGTTCGTCCGGCGCCAGTTCCAGGCCGAAAACATCGTTGACGGCTGCCAGACTGAATTGCGTCTGATTCCGGTCCGGGCCGTGGAAAAAGCGAAACAGGCACGCGAAGGGGAGCGTCGCGAAAAAGCGGCGCTTGATGCGCAACGTCGGGTAGTTGAATTCCTGCATGACGACGACGTCGTACTCGGCCGGATTCACCGCGGCCGGATCGTCGAAGACATTTCGGAAGATGTCGTCGCCCTCGAAGACCGCTTTGAGTCCCGTGCTGATGAGCAGATCGATGGGGCCTTCGCGTCCGCGCAGTAGCGCACGGCCCGACATATCCATCACGGCATCGCCCACGGAATGCTTTCCACCGTAAATCCACAACACGCGCGCTTGCGGTGCGACGTGCTGCACCTCATGGCGCAGTTGTCCGCTCATCGCGAGACGCAGACGGCGGTGGAGATATTTTTTGGCGACTTTGAACGCCGACGTGCGTTGCATGAAGACGTCGGGCTCGTGATACACCCACGCGTACGGAATACGGGTGCTCGGCTCGGTGAGCGCCTCCAGTCGGCGGGTGATGAAACGCGGAAGTGGCATGGTCGGATCGAAAGCAGGGCAGCGCCGGAAGTTCCGGAGTATGCCACGGGCGCACCGCCGGGACGGCGTGCGCCCCGGCAGACTCGGTCGAATGCCCTGAACGTTGACGGCTTACACCACCTGAAAGTGATGCGTGCCGTCGCGATGCAACTGGTCGACGAGACCGAACTCCCAGTCGAGATAGGCCTGCATGGCCTCGGCCGCATTATCGGTGCCTTCGTACGGACGGCGATAGCGATCATCGCGCGCGCTGCCCAGATGTGTCTCACCGGACTCCAGCGGCAACCCGGCGTTGATCCATGCCTGCGTGCCGCCGTCGAGCACTACGATCTCGGCATCGGTCAGACGACGCAGGTCGGCCGCCGCGAAACGTGCCAGCAAGCTGGAGCCGCACGTCAGCACATAGCGTTGCACCGGCCCGATGGTGCGCAGGGCTTCGGCCAGACGCGCACGAATCACGAACCACGCGCCGGGGATATGCCGCTTGACGTAATTGACGCCGGACGTGAAGTCCAGCACCGCGATCTGCCCCAGCGCCGCTTCGTCGAGCCAGCGCGCGAGCAACGCGGGCGTGACGGTGGCGACTTCCGGTGCACTCGGCGTGTGCAGCGGCCAGCCGCCTTGCGCGCTACGGGCATGAGCGCTGTGCGGCTCCACGACATACACCGTCCAGCCCATCTGCGCGAGCCACGAGCCGGTCATGTCGGCGCGTACGCCATCGTCGTCCGCCAGCACGATCCATGCGCCGCGCACCGGTGCCTGATGGTCCGTCTCCTGCACCAACTGACCGCCTTGTACGTTTGCGAAATCCGGCAGATGCCCCACCGCATACTCTTCCGGCGTGCGCACGTCGAAGCGGTAGACCGTGCGTCCGGGCGCATTCAGCGATGGCACGTCCTCAAGCGCCACGCGGCGCACACCGGCACGATCCGCCACAGCGCGCGCGCCTTCTCGGGCAACGGCCAGCGTGGCCTCTCGCACAGTTGCCGGGTGACGACGGTCCGCGCCGCGCTCCAGCGTTTGCCCGGCAAGTGTCCAGCCGATGGTGCCGTTACGCAGCGCTGCGACGGGATTCGGCAGCCCCGCGTTCACGAGCGATTGCGTGCCGATGATGCTGCGCGTGCGCCCCGCGCAGTTGACGATCACGCGCGTAGCCGGGTCCGGCGCAAGCTCGCGAACGCGCAGCACCAGTTCGGCACCGGGCACGCTCGTCGAGCCGGGAATGTTCATCGTCTGATATTCGTCGAAGCGACGGGCGTCGACGACCACGACGTCGGCATCCGCGTCGAGCAACGCCTGCACTTCCTGCGCCGAGAGCGACGGCGTGTGACGCAGCCCTTCGACCCACTCGCCGAACGCCTTGCTCGGCACGTTCACGTCGCGGAACACTTCGCCGCCCGCGGCAATCCAGCCGTCCAGACCGCCCGCCAGCAGATTGACGTCCGTGTAGCCAAGCTTGCGCAGCACGGCGGCTGCGCGCGGTGCGAGATCCTCGCCGCCGTGCACGCCATAGACGACGATGCGCGTGTCGCGGCGCGGAATACGCGCCCATGCGTCGATCTCCACGCGCGAAAGCGGGAGGTTCGCGGCCCACAGCGGGTGCGTCTGCGCGAACGGGTCTTCTTCACGCACGTCGAGCAGTGCAATTTCCTCACGCGCGAGCAGCGCGGCGCGCACTTCGGCGTAGGTCAGTTCGGGGAAGTCTGCGGCCTGCGACGGTGCATCGGGGGTCGTGTGGTTCGGATGCTCGGACACGGTCATTCCTTGAATTCTTCAGAAGTCGAAACGTTGAGGCTTGTCTATTGTTTGTCGGCAGGTGGCGCGGCCTTGCCCCACGGATTGGGCAACTGCGCGTTGGCGTAGCCGGACACGAAGCCCTTGCGCTCGCCCGTCTCGGTAAAGACACTGCGATGCACCGCGCCGATGTTCGCGCCATACACGTGGATACTCACCGACACGCGATCCGCATACGCATTGCTCACGCGGTGAATGTCGCCCAGACGCGGCGACAACACTTCCACGTCGCCCGGCAGTAGCCGCACCGCCTCGCCTGCCACGACGGGAACACCCTTCGCGTCGAGCACATAAGGTTGCGAGTCTTCCGAGCCGCGCAGCATGCCAATCAGCCCCCATACGGTGTGATCGTGAATCGGCGTGCGCTGCCCAGGGCCCCAGACGAAGCTCACGATGGAGAAACGCTGCGCCGAGTCGCAGTGCAGCAAGAACTGCTGGTAATGGTCGGGATGCGGCGTGGCGAATGCGTCGGGCAGCCAGTCGTCGCGCGCCACCAGTTGAGCGAGCAGGCCCGCGCCCTCTTCAAGTAGCGTGGTTTCATTGGGACGTCGATCCAACAGTCGCGAGAACCCGGCGACGAAGGTGCGCAAGGGATCGAGCGCGTCGTAATCGTGAGCTGGCAGGTCGCGCGACAAGGCGATGCCATCCAGCACTTCGGTCGTACCCGTCATGCGAATTCCCGGAAAGCAGCGAGCGTCTGCCGACCGGCAGCGCCCAGAATGGTGTCGTTTTGCGGCGTGTGGATACGGCTGCACAGCACGTCGCGATGATAGCGCTCAAGCGGGTTGTTGCGCGAAAGCCCGTGATTGCCCGAAAGCTGCAAGGCCAGTTCGAGGACTCGGATCGCATTGCCCGTCACCGTGAACTTTAGCGCACCGCTGGCGATATCGTCATCGGGTTCTCCCGCATCGGCCGCCTGCGCCGCCGCGTCCAGCAGACGCTGGTTGACGTGCAGCAACGCGGCAATTTCTCCGACGGTCTCCTGAATGCGCGGCACAGTGGCCAGCGGCGCGCCGAGATTGCCCGGCACACGGGTGTTCAGGAACGTCACGAGCCAGTCGACGCCAGCGCGCGCGACCGCATCGTAAAGCGTGCCCAGCAGCACGCTCATCCATGCCTGTTGTTCGATATGTGCATCGTTGTCACGCTGACCGATCCCCGCCGGTGCCCATTCGTTCGGTGGACGAATATCGACGGCGTTACCGAACGGCAGATCGATGTCCTCCAGCACGACCTCATGGCTGGCGGACGCGCGCAGCCCGAGGTGATCCCAGTTCTGTACGACGCGAATGCCCGGGCGGTCTGGCGAATCCGTCGGACCGGCGGGACGTGGCACCAAGAACACCCCGACGCGCGGCTCCGCCTCGTCCGTGCGTGCCCACACATTGAGCCAGCGCAACGCGGGAATGCCCGTGCAATAGAGCTTGCGGCCGGACAAACGCCAGCCTGTCTCGGTGCGTCGTGCAATCGTAGAGGGCAGCCCGCCCCGGGCGGGCGTGCCCAGATCCGGCTCCACGCGCAGCGCGTTGATCAGCGCACCCTCACGCACCGCACTCTCGAACACCGCGCGACGCTGCGCCTGCGGCCAGCGCGTGCTTTCCCGCACGAGCGAGCGGTGCTGGAGATACGTCATCGTCAGCACCAGTGCAGTGGCCGATTCCCCCTTGGCAACGGCACCGACGATGCGACGTGCCGTCGCGAGACCGCCACCACCCCCGCCCGCCGCACGCGGCACCACTTCCGAGATCAGCCCGTGGCGATGCAGCAGCGCGAAATTGTCAAATGGAAAACGTGCATCGCGATCGAGCGCTGTCGCACTCTCGGCCAGCGCGCGGGTGATCGGAGGCAGGAGCGCATCGAGTTGCGCGTGACGTGCGGGGCCGTCTCCACGTGGCTGGGGCGGCAGTGGCAGCACCGCCCCGGAAGATGCGAGACCTGAAGAAGCCATGATTTTGGAATAAGCAAATACGCGTTCGACGCACAATGCGCCGATCTACGCAGTGCCCCTAGCGTAAAGCTCGGCGATGCCGCGCCCAACCATCCATATCGAATAATCTTTGCGTAAATGATTATTTAACGCTCGATGATTGTTTGCGTAGGCTCACTCCCATTCACCGTCTGTTCCGATCGATGGGCGTGTAGCGCAAACCGACCCACGTCGCCGTGCACGCGTCCCTTACCCCACAAGGAGAACGTCGTCATGAGCGTAGAAATCATCGGCATGATTCAGAGCAGTAAGCAGTCCGAAATTCATCCCAAGAAGGGGGCCGCTGTCGACCGCGACTACGTGCGCAACTTTGCGCGCGCTCACGAGCAATCCGGCTTCGACCGCATTCTGGTGCCCCATCACTCCACGAGCCCGTCGGCCACGCTCACGATTGCCTATGCGGCCACAGTGACCGAGAACATCCACTTCATGCTCGCGCATCGTCCGGGCTTCGTTGCGCCGACGCTGGCCGCACGTCAGATCGCCACGCTCGATCAGTTCAGTGGCGGCCGCCTCGGCGTCCACTTTATCTCCGGCGGATCGGACGAAGAACAGCAGCGCGACGGCGACTTCCTGCTGCATGACGAGCGCTATGCGCGCACCGACGAATACCTGAGCATCCTGCGTCGCGTCTGGACGGAAGACACGCCGTTCGATCACGACGGCAAGTATTACCGCTTCAAACAGGGCTTCTCCGAGGTCAAGCCCGTGCAGCAGCCGCATGTGCCGATCTTCTTCGGCGGCGCGTCCGACGCTGCTCTGGAAGTCGCGGCCAAACATGCCGACATCTACGCGCTGTGGGGCGAATCGCTCGATCAGGTGCGCGACATCACTACACGCGTACGCGCCGCCGCCGCCGTGCAGGGCCGCACGCCGCGCTTCTCGGTGTCGTTCCGCCCGGTGCTGGCCGAGACCGAAGCGAAGGCGTGGGAACGTGCCGACAAGATTCTGGCGCAAGCCAAGGCGATCCGTGAAGCCGCCGGTGTCCCGCAAGGCTCGGCGCTGCAAAGCGAAGGCGCACGACGTCTGCTCGCGGCCGCCGACAAGGGCGCGCGTCTGGACAAAGTGTTGTGGACGGAGATCGCCAAGCTGATCGGCGGACGCTCGAACTCAACGGCCCTCGTCGGCACGCCGGAGCAAGTCGCCGACGCCTTGCTCGATTACTACGACCTCGGTGTGACGACGTTCCTCATTCGCGGCTTCGATCCGCTGGGCGACGCCATCGACTACGGCCGCGAGCTGATTCCGCGTCTGCGCACGCTGGTCGCCGAGCGCGACCGTCAGAACGACGCCACGCGCCGCGCCGCCTGAGCGGCGTCACCACACGACACGGAGAAATCACTATGGCAGCCGTTCTGCCCGTCGACACACATAGTTTCGGACGCACCACGTCCACCCCACCCGCGCAGACCAAGACCACACCGACCGGCCTCGTGCTCAACGCCGCGCCGCAGCAGCGCTTCTGGTTCGACGCGCCGCCCGTGCGCAGCGACATCCTCGCCGAGCGTCGCCATCGTCAGACACGGCTCGCCGCCGCGTTCCGCATTTTCGCGCGCCACGGCTTCGATCTCGGGCTGGCCGGTCACATCACCGCACGAGACCCGGAGTTGCCCGATCACTTCTGGGTCAATCCGCTGGGCGTGCACTTCTCGCGCATCAAGGTCTCCGATCTGCTGCTGGTGAACGCCAAAGGCGAGACCGTGGTCGGCGACCGTCCCCTGAACAAAGCGGCGTTTGCCATTCATGCGGCCATCCATGAAGCGCATCCGCATCTGGTCGCCGCCGCGCACACGCACTCGACCTACGGCAAAGCGTGGTCGACGCTGGGCCGTCCGCTCGATCCGCTCACGCAGGATTCGTGCGGCTTCTTCGAAGACCACGCGCTGTTCGACGACTTCACCGGCATGGTGGTCGACGGCAGCGAAGGCGACCGCATTGCGCACGCGCTGAACAAGCCGGATGGCAGCGGCACCGTCAAAGGCGTGATTCTGAAGAACCACGGCATTCTCACCGCCGGTCCGAGCGTCGAAGCCGCCGCGTGGTGGTACATCGCGCTGGAGAACGTGGCGCACACGCAATTGCTCGCCGAGGCGGCTGGCACGCCGCAACCCATAGACGATTCGACGGCACGTCACACGCACAGTCAGGTCGGCGGCCCGGAAGGCGCGCTGTATTCGTTCGAGAGTCTTTACGAAGGTCTCGTCGAAGCCGAGCCTGATCTGCTTGACTGACGTGATCGACAGACGTGATCGACTAAAGCGCCAGACACACAAACATCAGCAATCAACAGGGGAGTCGTACCCATGAAGTTCCGCCACACCGACAAGACCACCGGCATTACCGGTATCAGCAGCACCACCACCAAGGCCGACGTGCACGCCGGTCGCCGCAAGGTGCTACGTGCAGGCACCGCTGTCGCGCTTGCCGCGCCCGCCCTGCTGCTTGGCCGTCAGGCCTGGTCGCAGCCGAAGAAGCTCACCTTCGCGTGGAATCAGAACTCGTTCTGCCTGACGCCCATCGTTGCCGCACAGGAGCGTGGTTTCTTCGAGAAGAACGGCCTGCAAGTCGACCTGATCAATTACAGCGGCTCGACGGACCAGTTGCTCGAATCCATCGCTACCGGCAAGGCCGACGCGGCCGTGGGCATGATTCACCGCTGGCTCAAACCGCTCGAATCGGGCTTCGACGTGAAGATCATCGGTAGCTCGCACGGCGGCTGCGTGCGCCTGCTCGGCTCGAAGGCGGCGGGCATTACGTCGCTCGCCGCCCTCAAGGGTAAGACGGTCGGCGTGTCGGATCTGGCTGCACCGGGCAAGCACTTCTTCCAGATTCTGCTGGCGAAAAACGGTATCGACGCCGAGCGCGACATCACCTGGCGTCAGTACCCGGCCGACCTGCTCGGTGTCGCCGTCGACAAGGGCGAGATCCAGGCGATTGCCGACGGCGATCCGAACCTCTATCTGCTGGAGAAGCGCACCAACGGCGCTTACGTCGAACTGGCGACGAACCTCTCCGGCGAGTACGCCCGCAAGGTGTGCTGCGTGATCGGCGCGCGCGGCGATCTGGTGCGCAACGACCGCGCGGCGGCGAGTGCGCTGGCACGCTCCATCGTGCAGGCCACCGAATTCGTCAACGAGAACCCGAACGAGGCCGCGAAGATCTTCGCGAAGTATTCGCCCAAGATCAGCCCCGAGGATCTGCGCAAGCTCTACGCCACGCTGACCTATTCGCATCACCCGACCGGCGTGGATCTGCGCGATGAGATCGCGTACTTCGCCGACGACTTCCGCCGCATCGGTGTGCTCAAGAAGACGACCGATCCGCAGAAACTCGCGCAACACGTCTACGCCAACGTGCTGGGCTAAGCGCGCATCACTGGACAAGTGACCATGAGTGCCATTCTCGACAACGCCGCACTGCGCGGTGCATCGCCCGCCAGTGCGCTTGAGCTGACGGAACAGACCGAAGGCTCCGCGCTGCGGACCAGTGCGGCGAGCGCCGCTTCCGTGCCGCGCATCCCGGCCTTCGACGAAACCGAAATCGACCAGTTGTTCGCCGCCCCGCGCACGTCTGCGCTGTGGGGTGTGGGCTTCGCCGCAGCGCTGGCGTGGGCCGCCTTCGGTGCGCTCACGCTGCGCTGGCCGAACAAGGTCGTCGGCTTCTCCGACTGGGCCTTCACCGACGAGTTGGGCGTGTTTGCGCTGGCTGTGGCCGCCTTGCTTGCAGTGCTATCCGTCGCCGGTCGCGCGACGCCGCCGCTGCTGCGCTTGCGTGAAACCCTGACGGGTGCCGGGCCGTGGCTTGTGGCCATTGCGGTGGCGCTCTCCGCCTGGGAAATCCTGACTGCGAAGACTGGCTCGCTGCCTACGCCGTTCTTCGCACCGCCGCAGGCGCTCATCGAGGTCTACACGGAAGACTGGCGACGTCTCGGTGACAGCGCCGCGAACACGCTCAAGCTGCTAGGCCTGGGCTTCGGCTTCGGTGCGATTGCAGGCTTTCTGATCGGCGTCTCGATCGGCTGGTCGCGCGCCATTGGTTACTGGGTGCACCCGGTGCTTCGCGTGCTTGGCCCCGTGCCCGCCACGGCGCTGTTGCCACTCACGTTCTACTTCTTCCCCTCGAGCTATTCCGCAGCGGCTTTCCTCATCGCCTTGTCGACGGCCTTTCCCGTTGCCGTGCTCACGTGGTCGGGCGTCGCAGGCGTCAACAAGAGTTATTACGACGTGGCACGCACGCTGGGCGCGTCCGAAGCGTTTCTGGTGCTGCGCGTGGCGATTCCGGCCGCGCTGCCGAACGTCTTCGTCGGCCTGTTCATGGGGCTGGGCGCGTCGTTCTCGGTGCTGGTGACGGCCGAAATGATGGGCGTGAAGTCCGGCCTCGGCTGGTATCTCACATGGGCGCAAGGCTGGGCGTCTTACGTGAACATGTACGCCGCGCTGATCGTCATGGCCCTGCTCTTCTCCGGCGTCATCACGCTGCTCTTCACCGTGCGCGACCGTGCACTCGCCTGGCAGAAAGGAACCGTCAAATGGTAAGCGCCGCCGCTTCGTCCTCAACTTCCTCGTCAACTTCTTCCCCCACGTTCGCAGGTGCGGATGCCGCTTTGCCATCGCCTTCGATTCACAACGGTGCACATCCGGCCAACGATACCGGCGCGCAGATCGACATTCAGGGCGTAAGTCACTGGTTCGGCTCACGTCAGTCGCCATTGCAGGTGCTCGACGGCGTCGATCTGAAAGTCGCGCCCGGTGAGTTCGTCGCGCTGCTCGGCCCGAGCGGATGCGGCAAGTCCACGTTGCTGCGCCTTGTCGCCGGTCTGGAGACGGCCACGCGCGGCGCCATCTCGCAGGACGGCGCGGCCATCACGCGCCCCGATCCGTCGCGCATCGTGGTGTTTCAGGACCCGACGCTCTACCCCTGGCGAACTGTGCGCGACAACGTGGCGCTCGGTCTGCAAGCGCGCGGCGTGCTTAGGAAGGAACGTCATCGCGTCGATGCGGCGCTCGCGCGCGTGGGCCTCTCCGAGTTCGCCGACGCCTTCCCGCATCAACTCTCGGGCGGCATGGCGCAACGGGTCGCGCTCGCTCGTGCGCTCGTGAACGACCCGCGCCTGCTGGTGCTTGACGAACCGCTCGGCAAGCTCGATTCGCTCACGCGGCTGGCGATGCAGAGCGAACTGGTCGAGTTGTGGCAGCGCGCAGGGTTCTCTGCGCTGCTCGTCACGCACGACGTGGAGGAGGCACTGTTCCTTGCGCAACGCGTGATCGTGTTCAGCCCGCGCCCGGCGAAGATCGTGGCGGAGCTGCATGTGGATCTGCCCTACCCGCGTCATCGCGGCGACGCCCGCATCACCGAACTGCGCCACGAAGCGCTCCGACATCTGGGGCTCGATGCAAGCTGGTAATTCTGAATTGGGTGCTGTCGTTAGCCTATTGGTTCGCCGTACTGCGATGTCGTTGAAGTCGCCTCTGCACCGATGACCTCGCCGCCTTCGCATCTCTGGCTCAATGCGTTGCTGCAAGCCTTGCAGTTCGTGCAATCGACGTGGCTGAGCGCGCTCTATGCGCTCGGCATCACCGACGATTCGCACGGCGCGCCCGCGTGGCCGTGGGCGCAGCGCATTGCGGGCGAGAACCTCGTCATCGACGTGGCGCTCGCCCGACAGTTCGCGTGGATGCTCGCGGCTATCGCATTCGCCGTCGTCTGCCTGCTGCTCGCCGTGTGTTGGCGACGTGCGTGGCGTTGGCTGACGGTGGCGGCCATCGGTGCGCTCGTCTTCGCGCCGTGGCCATCGCCTCAGTTGTGGCTGACGGCCGCCGTGCCGACCAGCTTTCATACGAGTCCGACGGACTTCACCGTCGACAGCATCGCGCGCGGCGCACGTATCTATTCGGCGCAATGCGCCGCCTGCCACGGCGCGGATGGACGCGGTGAGGGGCCGCTCGCTGCAACGCTCAGACGCTGGCCGCCCACGATGGCGAGTGCGCTGCTGAGCCGTCGCGCCGACGGGGAGCTGTTCTGGCACGTGCTGTACGGCATGCGCGACGATCAGGGCGTCACCATGCCGGGTTTCGTCGGTCGACTGAGCGACCGCGAAGTGTGGGCCGCCCTCGATTACATGCGCGTGTTGTCCGCGTCCGCAGGCGTGGCCGCCGGAGGCAGCTGGCCCGTGCCGATTGCGCTGCCATCGGTCGCCGTGAAATGCGCGGGACGTCCCGACCGCACGCTGGACGCATGGCGCGGCAATCAGCGCGTTCGCGTAGTGGCAGTCGACGCAGCCCATCCCCCGCCTTTCGAAGACCCGCGATTCCTCACGCTGCTGATCCGGCGAGACGATGTTCAGGCGACGGGGATGGCGGCCGCGTCCGTACGCAAGGTGGCTACCGTGGCCACGGTGACGACTCAGCGCACACCCGGCAACGTCACGCCGCTGTTCGGTGCCCGTGCGGACTGTGTTGCCGATGCGAGCGAAGCGTGGCAAGTCTTCGCACAGATTGCGGGCGCATCGGCATCGGGTCTGGCGGGCACGGAGTGGCTGGCGGATCGCGACGGCTGGCTGCGCGCGCTCGCCCCGGCAGGACGTCGCGGCTGGGCCGACGGCGGCCTGATGTGCACGACGTCGACCTCACTTCAAGACGGCGACAAATCGTCTGCACGCGACCCGCTCACCGCCACGCTCCGCGAGATGGATAGCGACCCGGTGCGCTTCGTCAAAGGCGGCTTCGTGCACTGACACGCACGGCCACAACACCTCAACCTCAAGACCCTTCCGATCCCTCACAGGCCTTCATCATGACGATTTCCCGACGCCGTTTCCTGCAGTACGTCACGACTTCCAGCGCCGCTGGTGCGCTGACCACGATTGCGCTGCCGGGCACCGCGTTCGCTCAATCGGGACGCCCTGTCCTCAAGGCGGGCGACCAGAAAGGCGGACTGCGCGCGCTGCTCGAAGCGGCCGACGAACTGAAGCAGTTGCCGTACGACATCCAATGGACGGAGTTCCCCGCCGCCGCGCCGCTGGCCGAAGCGCTCAACGCCGGTGCCGTCGATTGCGGACCGATCGGCGACGCGCCGGTGATCTTCGCGCTGTCCGCCGGGGCGGCCATCAAAATCATCGGCGCCAATCGTTCGGACGCTTTCGGCACCGCCGTGCTCGTGCGCCCCGACGCGACGCTGCGCACCGCCGCTGACTTCAAGGGCAAAAACATCGGCACGACGCGCGGCTCCATCGGGCACTTCGTCACGCTCAAGGCGATCACGGCAGCAGGGCTCGCGCCGGGCGACGTCAATTTCCGCTTCCTCCCGCCCGCCGATACGGTCACCGCACTGGCAAGCGGCTCGGTCGACGCGTGGGCCACGTGGGAACCCTATACGGCTGTGGCGGAAACAACGGGGCGTGCGCGGGTGTTGGTGAACGGTCGAGGGCTCTGGTCGGGGCTGAGCTATCTCGCCGCAACGGACGCTGCCATTGCCGCCAAACAGGAAGTGCTGCGCGACTTTCTGGCCCGAGTCGTGCGCGCGCAAGTCTGGTCGTACCAGCACGTGGACGCGTACTCAGCCGCGATGGCGCGCATCATCGGCATTCCCGTCGAAGCGGCGAAACTCCAGTTCTCGCGGCGCGCGACGAAATGGCGCAACATCGACGACGCACTCGTCGCCGAGCAACAACGCACGGCGGACTTCTACGCGCAGGTCGGGCTGTTGCGTCAGCCGCTCGACGTCCGGCCGACCTTCGACCGGCGCTTCTCCGTCAAGGTGTAACGAGGCGGAACACTTAAGCGCACGGGCGTAGGGCAGCCGCATCGACAACTGGCTCGGTAGAAATCACGCGAACTGTCTATGGCGCGAGGCGGGGTGCGACCCGACACTCTGACGATTCCCCGTCAGAGTGCCCGTCGGCTTGCCCCACATCGGGTATCGGTCATCGGGCCCAATGTCCATAAGGTCCATAGGGTCCGCCATGATCGTCAGCACCGCGCTCTCCGCCCATCTTCTGGTCGCCTTCACGGCGTACTTCGTCAACGCCGCAAGTCCCGGGCCGAGCAATCTCGCGATCATGTCCATCGCGGCCAACCATGGACGCCGTCCGGCGCTCACGTTCGCACTGGGCGTCATGTCCGGCTCGTTGTTCTGGGCGACGGTCGCCATGCTCGGGATCTCGGCGACGCTGCTTGCCTACGCGCAGTTCCTCGTCGCGCTCAAGCTCTTCGGCGGTGCGTATCTGCTGTGGCTGGCGTTCAAGTCGGGGCGTGCGGCGCTGCGTCCGTCAAAGGCAGCGACGTTCGTACCCACGGACGCCAACGGGGTGTTGTCCCTCAAGCGCCTCTACGTGCGCGGCACGCTATTCCATCTCACCAATCCGAAGGCGGTACTGGGGTGGATGTCTGTGGTCGCGTTGTCGTCGGGACCGGACGGGAGCATGCCGGTGGCCGTCGTGCCCGGCTGCGCGGTGCTCGGGCTGATGATCTTTTGCGGCTACGCGATGTTGTTCTCGACCCAAACCGCGCGGCGCGTGTACCTCAGAATCCGCCGCTGGCTCGATGGCTGTCTGGCCGTCGTCTTCGGTGCGGCAGGGTGGCAGTTGCTGACGTCGCGGGTTTGAGCTATACCTGCGCTCATGCTTAATTTCGACGCCGACGCGCTGATGCGCCTCGTAACCACGCCCATGCCCTACGGCAAGCACAAGGGCACGATGATCGCCGACCTGCCGGGCAACTACCTCAGTTGGTTCGCCCGCGAAGGCTTTCCCCCCAACGAGATCGGCCGTCTGCTCGCGCTGATGCACGAGATCGACCACAACGCGCTCGGTGACTTACTCAAGCCGCTGCGGGCACGCGCGCAGGCGTCGCGTCCTAAGTAAGACGTTTGCCTGCGTGGTTTTGCGCAGATCGGGGCTGCGCGACGTGTCAGCGCCCCGCCAGCATCGGCGGCAAACGACGTTGCACCCACTGCGTCTGCTGCTCGTGCGCATGCGCGAGTTGCAGCACCGCAAGATCGGCCTGCGCCGGTCCGATAATCTGCAAGCCCATCGGCAGCCCGCGTGCATCGAACCCGACCGGCACGCTGATCGCGGGCAAGCCTGCGAGCGTCGGCCCGATCACGACCTCCATCCAGCGGTGATAGGTGTCCATCGACTTGCCCGCAACCTCGGAAGGCCAGTGCGTCTGCGTGTCGAACGGGAACACCTGCGCCGACGGCAGCAGCAGGAAGTCGTAACGCTCGAACAGACGCGCCAGCGACCGGTACCATTCGCTGCGGTCGACGGATGCACGGAAGACGTCGGTCGCGCGCAGTGACGCACCGCCTTCCACTTCCCATCGCGCTTCCGGCTTGAGCTTGTCGCGACGCGCCGGATCGGCGTACATCTCACCGAGTGAGCCGTTCACCATCCAGTGACGCAGCGTGAGCCACGTCTGCCAAAGCCGGTCAGGCGCAAAGTCGGGCGCGCACGCCTCGACCTCGCATCCCATCGCGCTGAAATCCTTCAGCGACGCCTCGCACAGCGCCATCACACCGTCTTCCATCGGCAGATAGCCACCGTAGTCACCGAGCCAGCCGAGCTTGAGTCCCTTGACGTCACGCTGCAAGGCGCCGGCGAAGCGGGATGCGCCGTTCGCAATCGACAGCGGGCTGCGTTGGTCGTAGCCGGACTGCGTGTCGAGCAGTTGCGCGACGTCGGCGACCGTGCGTCCCATCGGTCCCTCGGTGCTCATTTGCTGCACGAAGACTTCCGGTGCCGGACCGTACGGCACTCGGCCTTGCGACGGCCGGAATCCGTAGACGTTGCCGAACGCCGCCGGGTTGCGTAGCGAGCCCATGAAGTCGCTTCCGTCGGCCACCGGCAACAAGCGCAGCGCCAGCGCGCTGCCCGCGCCGCCGCTGCTGCCACCGGCAATGCGCGTGGGGGCATAGGCGTTGCCCGTGGTGCCGAAAACAGGGTTGTAGCTGTGCGAACCGAGTCCGAACTCGGAGACGTTCGTCTTGCCGATGAAGATGGCCCCGGCCGCGCGAATGCGCGACACACTGATGCTGTCCTGCGTGTCCGGCGCGTCGGATGTCAACGGCGACCCCTTGCGCGTGGGCAATCCGGCGCACGACGCGATGTCCTTCACCGCATGCGGCATGCCGTGCATCCAGCCGAGCGACTCGCCGCTGGCCAGTTGACGGTCGCGTGCGTCGGCTTCGGCCAGCAACGTCTGCGCGTCGCGCAACGACACGATGGCGTTGACCTCGGGATTGTACTGCGCGATGTGCGCGAGATACGCCTGCATCACCTCGCGGCAGGACACGCGACGACGGTGAATGGCGTCGGACAGCGCCAGCGCGTCGAGCGCGACGATGTCGTTCAGGTTTGGCACTGCGGCCATGTCTCTCTCCTCGCTATCGATGAATTCGATGGTATCGACGTCGTCCGGTGCGACGTCTTTATCTGATGCGTCATTGTCGGCCAATCCCGGCCCGATACCGAAGCGAAAAAATTATTTCACATATTCGCTATCTAGATTTGCTCATCCGCACCGACGTTGCGAGGCACAAAAAAACGCGGCCCGACGTTCATCGGGCCGCGTTGGCTTTCCTGCGAAACAACCGCCGAATCAGTGCGTCAGCGGATCAAGACCGGTCGACTCAACATCTTTGGCCACGGACGGTGCCGCCATATACGTCAGCAGCTTCTTACCTTCTTCCGGATGCGGTGCGCTCACGGGCACCCCCCCGGCGAAGCGCGTGACCGATTGCAGCGACTCGGGAATCTTGCCCGCGAAGGCGATGCCCTTGACCGGCAGCAATTCGCTGACCTGTTGCAGACCCAGTGCGTAATCGCCCGCGGCGACCTTTTCGGCCACCGGCGTCTTTTGCACCATCACCGCCTTGCCTTGCATCTGCTCGGCAATGCCCAGCTTCTTGAACAGTTCGCGCTCGACGTACACGCCGCTTGCGCTGTCCGAGTACGCGACCGATTTGGCCGCCAGCAGCGCCGCCTTCAGCTTCTCCGGCGTGCTGACGTCGGGCACGACGTCACCCGCTTTGACCACGACGCCGATGCGCGAGTCGGCCAGATCGACGCGCGAGTCCGCACGCACTTTGCCCGCCTTGATCAGGTCGTCGAGCGCGTAACCGACCATGATCACGACGTCGGCCGATTCGCCGCGCGCCAGCCGGTTCGGGATCGCCTCGGGCGCCTTGCCCATCGACGGGCCCCACGCCGTGTCGACGTGATCGCCACTGGCAGCTTCAAACTTTGGCAACAGCAGCTTGTACGCCGCCGTGAAGCCGCCGGAATTCATCACGTTCAGATTTTCTGCGCTCGCCGGTGTTGCGCCCAGCGCCGCCGTCAGGACGATGCCCACGCTCAGTGCGCTCAGCAAACGTCGCGTCGAAATGCCTTTCATGGTGTGACCTGTCTCTCGTTATTGTGAATTGGGATGACGCGGACGCCGTCGTTTTGCGGCGTCCGGTATCGGGGGATATCAACCAGCCGCGACTCCGGCGGGGTTCTGCCTGCTGCTGCGACCACGATAGAGCGCGAGCGTCGCGCAGATGGCGCACAGCGCAGCAAAGCTCATCCAGTAGCCCGGTGCGGCCTTGTCGCCCGTCGCGTGAATCAGATACGTCGACAGGGCAGGCGTGAAACCGCCGAAGAGCGCCGTCGCAAGGCTATACGCGAGCGAGAAGCCAGCGACACGCACGTCAGGCGGCATGACTTCGGTCAGCGCCGGGATCATCGCCCCGTTGTACATGCCGTACAGGAACGAGAGCCACAGCAGCGCGACCAGCATGCGCGTGAAGCTCGGGGCCTGCACGAGGAACGACAGCACCGGGTAAGCCGTCAGCAGCGTGAGACCGGCGAACAGCAGCAACACCGGACGACGGCCGATACGGTCCGACAGAGTGCCGCCGATCGGCAGCCAGATGAAGTTCGACACGCCAACGCACAGCGTGACGAGCAGCGCGTCGGCGCTCGACAGGTGCAGCACGCTCTTGCCAAACGTCGGGGCGTAGACGGTGATGAGGTAGAACGCCGTCGTGGTCAGCGCCACGAGCATGGTGCCGCCGATCACGACGCCAAGGTTCGCCGCCATCGAGCGGAACACTTCGCCGACCGACGGGTGACGCTTGCGTGCCTTGAACTCGTCGCTTTCCTGAAGCGAGCGGCGCAGCGCGAAGATCACCGGCACGATCATGCAGCCCACGAGGAACGGCAGACGCCAGCCCCATGCCGCGATCTGCTGCGCGGTGAGCGTGAGCGACAACGTGAAGCCGAGCGCCGCCGAGACGACGATGGCGACCTGCTGGCTGGCCGACTGCCAGCTCGTGTAGAAGCCCTTGCGGCCTGGGGTGGCGATTTCCGCGAGATACACGGACACGCCACCGAGTTCGGCACCGGCCGAGAAGCCTTGCAGCAACCGGCCGATCAGCACCAGCACGGGGGCAGCGAGACCGATGGTTTCGTAACCGGGCACGAAGGCAATGAGGATCGTGCCGCTCGCCATGATGGCCAGTGTCGTGACCAGCCCTTTGCGACGACCGACGTTATCGATGTAAGCGCCCAGCACGATGGCGCCGAGCGGACGCATCAGGAAGCCTGCGCCGAAGACGGCGAAGGTCAGCATGAGCGACGCAAACTCGCTGTCCGTCGGGAAGAAGACGCGGGAAATCTGGGTGGCGTAGAAACCGAACAGGAAGAAATCGAATTGTTCGAGGAAGTTACCGGCGGTGACGCGAATGACCGCGCCGACTTTCGAGGGGCGACGCGAAACCGCGTCTTGGGGGCGCTGTGACATGCGCTGTCTCCGTGTTGCCTGCGGCCCGGGGGGTCGGGCCGAGATTAATCGTCGCACTGCGTCTCTGCCAGGGACGTGTCGAGCCGTCACGGACGCTTGATGAAGCCGCTAATGGTGCGCCGGAAGTTCCGCGCTTGTGAATTGCATTTTTTGGAAAGATTGATGCGCACACGCTATCAATGGCAGGATGCTTATGCACCTACCGAGCGGTAACACGTTACACTCTGCGCCGCACCGGTCGCTGCCCGCCGCCCCTTGCCATCAAGGGTTTCAGGGTCCGCCGTGTGCTTGTACGGCATTCACTCCCCCATGTCATGGCGATCAACTTCGATCTGAACGATCTGCAGGCCTTTCGCGCGGTCGCGCAACTCGCGAGCTTTCGACGCGCGGCCGAATCGATTCATCTCTCCCAGCCCGCGTTGTCGCGTCGCATCGATAAGTTAGAAGAGGCGCTGGGCGTCAAACTGTTCGAGCGCAGTACGCGTCGCGTGGCGCTGACCAACGTCGGTCGCGCTTTCGCCCGCGATGCGGAGCGGATCCTCGACGATCTCGACAACGCACTGCTGGGGATTCGCGACGTCGCATCGTCGAGTCTCGGGCACGTGACGATTGCCTGCGTGCCGTCGGCCGCCTACTACTTCATGCCGCAAGTGATCTCGCGTTATCACCGGGCGTTCCCGCGCATTCGTGTCTCGGTGCTTGATGCGAGCGCCAACGAAGTGCTGGCGGCCGTGGTGAACGGCGATGCCGATTTCGGGCTGAATTTCATCGGCAGTCAGGAGCCGAACATCGAGTTCAAGCTGCTGTTGCAGGAACGGTACGTGGCGGCGTGCCGTCGCGATCATCCGCTGGCGGGCAAGAAGCGGGTGACGTGGCGCGAGCTATACGAATACGACTACATCACCGTCGGCAAGGCGTCGGGCAACCGGCTGTTGCTCGATCAGGCGCTGACCGGGTTGCCGCAACGTCCGCCGAGCATTTGCGAGACGCAGCACGTCACGACGATGATCGGGCTGGTGGAAGCAGGCCTCGGGGTCGCGGCGGTACCAACGATGGCGATGCCGGGCAGCGGCCATCCGCTGCTTACGAGTGTGCCGCTGATCGATCCGGTGGTGACGCGCCGCATGGGGATGATTCGCAGCAAGGCGCGTCCGCTCTCGCCTGCGGCGGCGCAGTTATACCGCTTCGTGGCAGAGATGAAGGTCGCGTCACGACGGCGCGCGGGCACAACGGAGACGTCTGATGTCGACGGCACCGAGAGCGGCGGTAGCGTCGATGTGACCTGATTGCACGCACCGAAACACTTTGTTACCCGTCTTACGAGAAGTGAAACATTGGGGAGACGGCGGCGCGGCGGGGTCTCTTTATACTTGCGTCGCGATAATCCGAATTCTCATCAAGACTCATGTTCAAGCGAATTTTTCCGATCGTGGCGATGGCCACGCTGGCTGCAACGACTTCTCTGACGGCGAGCGCCAGCGATATGAACAATGCCCTCGGCGGTGCGCTGGGCGGCGTGGCAGGCGCAGCCGTGGGCGGCGCGCTGGGTGGTAGCACCGGTGCGGTGCTGGGCGGTGCGGTCGGCGGTGGCGCAGGAGGCGCGATCACGTCGAACCGCCGCGAGCGCACGGGCGCAATCCTCGGCGGCGCCCTGGGTGGCGGCGCGGGCACGGCCGCAGGCAATGCCATGGGCGGACGCTCGGGCGGCCTGATCGGCGCGGCCGTCGGCGGCGGTGCCGGTGCGGCGCTCGGCGGCAATATGTCCCGCTCCAGCTCGTACGACGACGATCACTACCGCGGCAAGCGTCGCGGTCATCGCAAGCATCATCATTGATGCAGGCGGTCGGGCGTGTCTGACCTCAGACCGCCCGAACTTCAAGGCGTCGACAGCGTAATCGTTGCCTGCCCCCGCTTCGGACGCGACGGCCACGGAATCGGTGTCTTCTGTGCGAAGTAGAACGCCAATGCCGCCTCAAGCGCTTCGAGCGCCTGTTCACGCGCGTCCTCTTCGGTCTCGCCGACCGTGATCGCTTCAGGCACGTCCGGGAACGTTACCAGCAACGTGCCATTGGTATCTCGCTTAAGCGTGATGGGATAGGTCAACATGGTGCGCCTCGAATATTTGCTGCACATCATCCCTGAGCGTCGGCTGCCAGGGTGCGTGGTTGTCGATTTATCGGAATGGCCCTACGGAAACGAAAAAAGCCGCAGCGGGTAGCTGCGGCTTTTCTGATTGACGCGGGTGTTGGCGGTGTTAGCGGCCACCCGGCTCCGCCAAGTACGGGCCGATGCCCGTAGGGTAGCTGCCCGGGATCAGCATCGACGGGTCCAGACGGTCAACGGTCGTGCGACCTGTGAGCGCCATCGTCACGTCCATCTCCTTCGCAATCACCTCCAGCGCGCGACGCACACCGGCCTCCCCCATCGCGCCCAGACCATACAGGAACGGACGCCCGATCAGCGTGCCCTTCGCGCCCAGCGCCATCGCCTTGATCACGTCCTGCCCCGACCGGATACCGCCGTCGAGCCAGACTTCCGTATCGCGACCCACCGCCGCCACGATGTCCGGCAACGCGCGGATCGACGAGATCGCACCGTCCAGTTGTCGTCCGCCGTGATTGCTCACCACAATGGCGTCCGCCCCGGTGTCGCGTGCCGCGCGCGCATCCTCCGGATCGAGCACCCCCTTGAGCACCAGCTTGCCGCCCCAGCGCTTCTTGATCCACTCGACGTCGTCCCACGACAGACACGGATCGAACTGCGCTGCGGACCAAGCGGCCAGCGAACCGATGTCGTCCACTCCCTTCGCGTGCCCGACGATATTGCCGAACGTGCGACGACGCGTACCCAACATCCCCATGCACCAGCGCGGCTTGGTCATCATGTTGGCGATGTTCGGCAGCGTGAGTTTCGGCGGGGCCGACAGCCCGTTCTTGATGTCCTTGTGGCGCTGGCCGCTGATTTGCAGATCCATCGTCACCATCAGCGCCGAACATCCGGCCGCTTTCGCCCGGTCGATCAGACGCTCGATGAAGTCGCGATCGCGCATGACATACAGCTGAAACCAGAACGGCGCTTTCGTGTGTGCCGCCACGTCCTCGATGGAACAGATCGACACGGTCGAGAGCGTGAACGGCACACCGAAGGCTTCCGCCGCGCGCGCCGCCAGAATCTCCCCGTCGGCATGCTGCATCCCCGTCATGCCCGTAGGGGCCAGCCCGACAGGCATCGCCACCGGCTGACCGAGCATCGTCGTGCGCGTGCTGCGATGCTCGATGTTGACCGCCACCCGCTGACGGAAACCGATACCACCGAAATCGTCGGCGTTGGCCCGATACGTGGACTCGGTCCACGAGCCGGAATCGACATACTCGTAAAACATGCGCGGTACGCGCCGTTGCGCGAGAACTCGCAAGTCCTCGATGGTGGTAATCACTGCCATGCTGCGTCTCTTCTTTTAAGAATTCTCTCTCGTACTTTGAGAATAGTTAATATGTTCTAGATTTTTTATTTCTGCTTCACGAGGTCGACAAGCGATTGCGTATTCTTGATTGTCTTTAGGACAATGTTCGATTGAATCGACATAACGGCCGGCGCGCGGTACAGCTCATTGACGATAAAGTCGGAGTAATGCGCGAGGTTGCGCGCTCTTACCGTCAAGATGTAATTTGCCGATCCGGTGACGATGCGCGCAGTGACCACTTCGGGCCAGTTCTGCACCGCCGCCAGAAACTTTTCGTGCCACTGATCGACGTCCGGACGCAGCGTGATTTGCACTAGCGCTTCGAACTCCAGCCCGATATGCTGTGCGTCCACGATGCAGCGGTATCCGGAAATCACTCCCCGATCCTCCAGCAATTTCACCCGGCGCAGGCATGCCGACGGCGACAGGCCGACGGCATCCGCCAGTTCCTGGTTGGAAATGCGGCCATTGAGTTCGAGATGGCGGAGGATGCGCAGATCGGCAAGGTCGAGGTTCATCGGCAGAATCCATCAAGTTTCCCAGGATTCTGGCAGATCCTTCGATTTACCGCCAGTTGCTTGATAGAAATAGCAAGCAAATTCAATTTTTGCGTTGATATGATAGCCCTCGGCCCCGCGCCGGAAGGGCGAGACATTTCCTGTCGGGTGCTTTCAGATATTGCAGTCGTCGTGCCGAGAAGAATCCGCTGTCTCCTATATCGGAAGGAACGGCGGATCGTTTTAAAGAGCATTCATAAAACGTTTACAAGGCGTCACCAGGAGACCCATGAAGTCTGCAATTCCGGCCAGTCTGGCCATCCTCTCGGCCGCTTGCGGCCTCGCCTTCAGCACCACCGCCGCAGCACAAAGCTCGGGCAACGTCACCCTGTACGGGATCGTCGACCAGAGCGTGCGCTATCAGACCAACTCGAACGCCAACAACGACGCCCTGTGGCAAGTCGCCAACGGTGCCGTGACCAATAGCCGCTTCGGCTTCAAGGGCACGGAAGACCTCGGCGGCGGCATGAAGGCGATCTTCCAGCTGGAGTCGGGTATCAACCCGCAAAACGGCACGCTCGCCAACGGTCCGCGTCTGTTCGACCGCTACGCGTTCGTCGGCCTGCAAAACCAGTACGGCACGATCAAGATCGGGCGTCAGGCCACCGAGGCGTTCAACGTCTATGGCGACTTCGACCCGCTCACCATCGGCAACTACGCGAACAACTCGTGGATGTACAACATCACGCGCGGTCGTGTGGATAACGCGGTGAGCTACGCCGGTACGTTCGGCGGCCTGTCGGTCGGCGCAACCTACGGCTTCGGCAACACGGCGGGCACGATGGCCGCCAGCAACTACTGGGGCGCACGCGCCGCCTACGCGATGGGCCCGTTCCAGGTCGCCGGGGTGTATCAGCAAGCGCGCGACGCAGCCAAGCGCGTGCAGCAGATGTGGGGCCTCGGCGGAATTTACAGCGTCTCCATCGCCAAGGTGTTCGTGGGCTACATGGGCGGACGCGATCGCAGCGGCTGGCTCGACGGCACGCTCAACGATCCGGCGCACACAGTCACGACGGGCAACCTGAACGACAACCCGCGCAAGGACACGACGTTCTACCTCGGCACGACCATTCAGGCCATGCCGAACCTCGCCATCACCGGCGCCGCGTACTTCGACGACATCAAGAACATC
Source organism: Pandoraea commovens (assembly GCF_902459615.1). Classification (GTDB taxonomy): domain Bacteria; phylum Pseudomonadota; class Gammaproteobacteria; order Burkholderiales; family Burkholderiaceae; genus Pandoraea; species Pandoraea commovens. The sequence goes on along the minus strand of NZ_CABPSA010000008.1, from coordinate 152,749 downwards.
AACGCCCAGGCGGGCGATGCCGGTTCGGGTCGTCGCTATACGTACGTGCTGCTCGCCGAGTACGCGCTGTCCAAGCGCACGCAACTCTATGGCACGGTCGATTACAACAAGGTCAGCGGCGCAGCACGCGTCGAACTGCCGGGTAACTCGACGCAAGTCGGTGTAGGCACGGGTATCCGCCACATCTTCTAAGCGGCAGGCGCGAGCGTCGTTCTGTTTTGGACGGGCTCGCGCCCCCCTCCCCCCTTCCCGCAGCACGCTTCAACTTTTGTAGTGAAAGGTGTGTCATGACGCGTACTCCCCAGCCCCCATCGTCTTCATCGTCGGCTTCGTCGGCTTCGTCACCTTCGTCCGGCAAGCGCGATTTCTCGCACATCACGCGCCGCGAACAAGGCTTGCGACGCTCCCTCACTGCCAGCCAGATGGCCATGATCGCCATTGGCGGCGCCATCGGCACCGGGCTCTTTCTCGGCAGCGGTTTCGCCATCGGCTTCGCCGGACCGAGCGTGCTGATCTCCTATGCCATCGGGGCGCTCATCGCGCTCATGCTCATGGGATGCCTTGCCGAGATGACCGTCGCGCATCCGACGTCGGGCTCGTTCGGCGCGTACGCGGAGCATTACATCGGGCCGTGGGCGGGCTTTCTCGTGCGTTATGCCTACTGGTCGTGCATCGTGCTGGCCGTGGGCACCGAGGTCAGCGCCATCGCCGTCTACATGAAGTACTGGTTCCCGCAAGTGCCGGGCTGGTATTGGGTCGCGGGTTTCTCCGCCGCACTCGTACTCGTGAACGCCATGTCGGTGAATCTGTTCGGCGCGATTGAGTACGGCTTCTCGCTCATCAAGATCACGGCCATCGTCGTATTCATTCTGATCGGCGCTTACGTGGTGTTCATTGCACCGGGTTCCGTGGCCGACGGCGCGCATTCGCCCGCCGGATTCGCAAACTACACCGCGCACGGCGGGTTCTTCCCGAAGGGACTCTGGGGCATGTGGGTGGCCGTCATCATTTCGATCTTCAGCTATCTGTCAATCGAGATGATCGCCGTAGCCGCCGGTGAAGCCGAGAACCCGGAGCGTGCCGTGACGCGCGCCTTCCGCTCGACGGTCGTGCGCCTCGTGCTGTTCTATCTGCTCACGCTCGCGCTGATGCTCGCCATCGTGCCGTGGACCGCCGCCGGGCAAGACGAAAGCCCGTTCGTGAAGGTCATGCAGGCCATCAACATTCCGGGTGCAGCAGGCGTGATCAACTTCGTGGTACTGATCGCGGCGCTCTCATCGATGAACAGCCAGCTCTACATCACGACTCGCATGATGTTCTCGCTCTCGCGCGCCGGTTATGCGCCCGCCCGCTTCGGTGAAGTGAACAAGCGCGGCGTGCCGCTGGCCGCCCTGCTGCTCTCGACGGTCGGCATTGCGCTCGCCACACTCGTGAACTTCCTGTATCCCGAGTCGTCGTTCACGTTCATGATGGCGATCTCGATGTTCGGCGCGATGCTCACGTGGATGATGATCTTCGTCACGCACTTCTTCTTCCGTCGCGCATGGCGACGCGAGAACCACCCGCCGCTGGCGTTTCGTATGTGGGGCTTTCCGTGGCTCACGCTGCTGGGGGCCGCACTCATGGCCGCCATCATGATCACGACGCTCCTGACCGGCGTGTTCCGCATGACGATGATCTTCGGGGTGCCGTTCGTGGCCGCCGTGCTGCTGATCTACTTCCTGTGGTATCGCAAGCGCGACGGGGAGCCGCAGGCGCGCACGGCGACGCAATCGTAAGCGCTCACCGCACGCAGAGATGAAAAGAGGCGGGGCACCCATGGAGGCTCCGCCTCTTTTCCGATCCACTCACAGATTCACGCATCGGAGCGTGAAGCGTCGTTCAGACCCTCACGACTTCGCGGCCGCCTTGCGCTGGCGCACCGTGCGCTCCAGCAAGTAACGCGTCTGCTCCAGCACGGCTTCGCGCACCATCCGGTTGCGCTCCGGATTCGGCTCCGAGTCCCATCCCATCGAGCTGTCGACGGAACGGCGCATCACGCGAAACGCCATCCCGAGCGTGCTGATACACACGGCGCGTATCCGCATAGCCTCGTCGTCGGGCGCAACGCCAGCGAGCCGCGTCACAATGTTCGCGCCAACCGACGCCAGACGGCGCGAAAAGCGGTCGTGAAACACCTTGAATCCCGCTTCCGGCCCGAGACCCGCCTGCTCGCGCGCCATGAACATGTTCCAGCCCTCGATCTCCGGCACTTCTTCCATGAAGCCCGCCTTGCGATTCTGTAGCTCGCAAAAGGCGTCGATGAGCTGCTTGTCCGTGGCGTCGGGATCGGCCATCACGCGCTCAGCCGACTCGATTGCCTCGCCCATCTGCCCGAGCACCAGCCCCAGGATGTACTCGACGCACGCCTTGTACACCCCTTCCTTGTTGTCGAAGTAGTACTGAAGCGCAGGCGCATTCACGCCTGCCACGTTCGCGATGTCGCGCGTGGACGCCCCGGCAAAGCCGAACTCGCCGAAACACTTGATCGCCGCGAGGATGATGCGCGCACGCGTTTCCTCGCCACGCTGATAGCCGGTATCGACCGCATGCCGCGGGCGCGCGGCTGTGCTCTGCATGCGAACGCGCCCGGCACGTGATGTCCCTGTCATGACTCTCCTTGCTTCCAAAAACTTTCGTCAAAAATATAACACTTGACATAAATCGATCAACTGGAATAATTCTGCCAATTGGAATAATTTGGGGAATTTCCCATGAATACCGCAACACAGGTCAAACCGTCGGAACCGGTCCACACGTTGGAGCGTCCGGCAGACGCCCCCGCCGCCAAAGCGATGGAAAGCGCCGGAAAGCCCGGCCAGACGAAGGCCACGGCTAATCCGCGTCGCAAGAAGCTGCTGCTGGGTGCGCTTGCGCTGGGCGTCGTTGCGGGGCTGGGCTGGGCCGCGCACTGGTGGCTGGTGGGTCGCTTCATTGAATCTACCGATGACGCCTATCTGCAAGCAGACAGCATGACCGTCGCGCCGAAGGTGGGCGGCTACGTTACCGAAGTGTTGGTGCGCGACAACGAAACGGTGGCGGTCGGACAACCGCTCGTACGGCTGGACGGGCGTCAGTATCAGGCCGCTTACGACGAAGCAACAGCGACCGTTGTGGCGCGTGAGGCCGATGTCGCCCGCGCGCAGGCCGAGCTTTCGCAGCACGCTGCGACCATTGCGCAGGCCCGCGCCGAACTCGATAGCGCAAAGGCGAACGCCGCCTACTCCGCCGGTCAGGTCAAGCGCTACGCCCCGCTCGTGGCGACAGGTGCGGAGACGGACGAACGTCTGGCCGAGCTGCGCAACACCAGCACCCGCGCCGACGCCTCGCTCAAGAGCAACGAAGCCAGCCTTCAGTCGACCGAACGTCAAACCGATACGCTGACCGCAGCGCTGGCGCAGGCCAAGGCTCAACTGGCCGTGGCACAGGCCAGCGCACGCAAGGCCGAACTCGATCTCGCCGATACCGTGGTCAAGAGCACGCTGGCCGGACGCGTCGGCGACCGCGCCGTTCGCGTGGGCCAGTTCGCACAGCCCGGCACCCGTCTGCTGACGGTCGTTCCGGTGCAGAACGTCTATCTGACGGCGAACTTCAAGGAAACGCAGGTCGGTCATATGCGCCCCGGTCAGCCCGTGACGATTCACGTCGACGCGCTGCCTGGCGAGCCGATCCACGGCATGGTCGATTCCGTCTCCCCGGGCACCGGCTCGCAGTTCGCGCTGCTGCCCACGCAGAACGCCACCGGTAACTTCACGAAGATCGTGCAGCGCGTACCGGTGCGCATCCGCCTCGATGCACCGGAATCGCTGCGCGCCGTGCTGCTGCCGGGGCTGTCGGTGACGGCAGACGTCGACACGCACGCAACGACCCAAAAGACCGCGGCAACACCGACCAGCGTGTCGCTCAGCGCGCCGCTCGGCTCAGGCGTCGGCCCTGCGATGAACATGCCGTCGAACGCCAGTACGGCACCGGCCAACGGGGTCCAACGTGGCTAACACCGGTGCGGCTGGCCTCGCTAGCGCAGCAGCCAAACCGGCCAACGCTAGCGCGTCGGACTGGATCGCCGTCGCCGCCGGGGCGCTCGGTGCGCTGCTCGCCACGCTCGACATTTCGATTACCAACTCGGCACTGCCGCAGATTCAGGGGCAGATCGGCGCGTCGGGCACCGAGGGCACGTGGATTTCCACGGGCTATCTGATGTCCGAAATCGTCATGATTCCGCTCGCCGCGTGGCTCACACGCGTGCTCGGATTGCGTCGCTTTCTGATGCTCAACGCCGTCTTCTTCACGCTGTTCTCGATGATGTGCGGTGCGTCGAGCAGCCTGACCGAGATGGTGGTCGGCCGTATCGGTCAGGGCTTCGCAGGCGGCGCGATGATTCCGACGGCGCAGATGATCATTCGCACGCGCCTGCCCCGGCATCAGATGAGCGTGGGCATGGCGATGTTCGGCCTGATCGTGTTGCTCGGCCCGCTGCTCGGCCCCGTGGTGGGCGGCTGGCTCACCGAGAATGCGAACTGGCGTTGGTGCTTCTTTCTGAACCTGCCGCTCTCCGCTGCCATCGTGACGTTGCTCGGCCTCGGCCTCAAGCGCGAACCGACCAACTTGCAGGCTTTCCTCAAGGCGGACTGGCTGGGCATCGTGGGGCTGACCATCGGACTGAGTACGCTCACCGTAGTGCTCGAAGAAGGACAGCGCGAGCGCTGGTTCGATTCGCACATGATCATCTGGCTGTCGGTGTTCTCAGTCATCGGCATCGGCATGATGCTCGTGGCGCAGTTCACCGCCGAGAAGCCCATCGTCAAACTCGCGCTGCTAGGCAACAAGAACTACGCGAGCGTGATCTACATCGTGTTCACCGTTGGCGCAGGGCTTTATGGCGTGTCGTATCTGTTGCCGCAGTTCCTCGCCACGATCGCGGGGTACAACGCGCAGCAGTCCGGGAACATCATGCTGCTCTCCGGGTTGCCTGCGTTCTGGATGATGCCGTTCTTGCCGCGCCTGATCAGTCGCGTGGACATCCGTCTGCTGGTGATTCTCGGGCTGCTCTGCTTCTTCGCGAGTTGCATGCTCGACATCGATCTGACGGCACAAAGCGTGGGGCACGATTTCACGTTGTCGCAATTGCTGCGCGGCGTCGGACAGATGCTCGCGATGATGCCGCTCAATCAGGCGTCGATGGCGGCAGTGGCTGCAGAAGACGCCGGTGACGCCGCAGGGCTCTACAACATGGCCCGCAACCTCGGCGGCTCGGTCGGCCTCGCGCTGCTGGGCACGCTGATCGATCGCCGCACGGACTATCACGACGCCATTCTGCGCGAGTCGCTCACCGCCAATAATCCGATGGGACAGGAGCATCTCTCGGCCAATGCAGCGGGTTTTTTTGCGCAGACGGGCGACATGGTTCACGCGCAATTGCAGGCGACAGCGCAACTCGCGGCGGAGATCGCCAGACAGGCCAGCGTCATCACGTTTTCCGAGACTTTTTATGCACTGGGGATCGCGCTGCTGCTCTGCGTGCCGCTCGCCCTGATGCTCAAGCAACCGGCCGGTTTCAGCTCCGGCGGGCATTGAACGATCATGACTTTTCATCTCAGAACGCTGGCCGTGGCGGCCGCCTTTCTCGTCGCAGGCTGCACCGTCGGCCCCGACTATCGCGGTGCCCCCGAAGTGGCACGCGACGCGCTGCGCACCGGCGCGACATTCGCTCACGCGGGCGAAGGTGTCGAAGCGCACGCGCCCGGTGTGGCTCGCTGGTGGACAGCGCTCGACGATCCGCAACTCACCGCACTGATCGACGACGCCATCGCCCATAGCCCCGATATCCGCGCAGCGCAGGCAAAGGTGCGTCAGTCGCGCGCCAGTCTGCGCAGCCATCAGGCGGACTTGCTGCCGAAGGGCACCGTCGATGCTGCCATGCTACGCACGCGCTCGCCGGATCTCGGCATGCTGACCGGCAACGGCGGTGGTAGCGGACGCGGACCGCTCGACCTTTACGTCGCCGGTTTCGACGCCAGTTGGGAGATCGATCTGTTCGGCGGCACGCGTCGCGCAGTGGAAGCCGCGAGCGCCGATGCCGACGCCGCGTCGGAAGACCTCGCCGACGCGCACGTGCAACTGGCGGCGGAAGTCGCGCAGAACTACGTCGCGCTGCGCGATCAGCAGGCCCGGCTTGCGCTGGTGCGCGACTCGGCCCAACTCGAAGGCGAGATGCTCGAACTCACGCGTCAGCGTCGTGCAGGCGGTGTCGCCTCGGAGTTGGATGTCGAACGACTCTTCACGCAGGTGGAACAGACGCAATCGCGCGTGCTGCCGCTGGAAGCCGACGTCATCGAATCGCTCGATCAATTGGCGCTCCTGACGGGGCGTGCACCGGGCTCGCTGGACGACACGCTCAAGTCGCCCAAGGCGTTGCCCAGCGTTCCCGCGAAGGTGGCCATCGGCGATCCGTCGGCGTTGTTGCAGGCGCGTCCGGACATTCGTGCGGCCGAGCGGCGTCTCGCCTCACAGAACGCGCAGATCGGTGTGCAGACCGCCAATTGGTTTCCGAAGCTCTCGATCATGGGCGAACTCGGATATTCCGCGTTCGATCCGGGACATCTCGTGCGCAAGGACAACTTCAGTTGGATGACGCTGCCGCGCTTGCAATGGAACGTGCTCGACTTCGGACGCGTGCAAGCGGGCGTGGACGGTGCAAAGGCGGGGCGCGATCAGGCACAGGCCAAGTATGAAAGCGCGGTGCTCACAGCATTGCGCGACGCCGACGTTGCGCTTGCGCGCTACGGCCATCAGCGCGAGAACGTCTACCGTTTGCGCAGTGTGGAAGCATCGGCCACGCGTGCGGCAACGCTCACACGCCAGCGTTACCGCGCGGGCACGGCAAGCACGCTCGACTGGCTCGACGCCGAACGCACACGCTTTTCCGCCGAGCAGGACCGGATTGCAGGCGACGCACAACTGCTCAAGTCGTTCGTGACGTTGCAAAAGGCGCTGGGATTGGGTTGGCAGGTGGGACAAACGACGAGCTGATCGTCGTTGCAGTGACGGCATTCGCGATGGGGATGCCGTCACACGCTGCGGATGTGGAAAACGAAACGTAAACGAAAAACGCTCCAGAAGCTTTCGCCTCTGGAGCGTTTTTGCCAACTGAGTTGGCGCGGCTGGCAGGATTCGAACCCACGACCCCTTGGTTCGTAGCCAAGTACTCTATCCAACTGAGCTACAGCCGCACTTACTGCACGAGACACCGATCAGACGATCCTGCTGCTGTCGGCTTGCCTTTCATCGATACTGACCGGTGCATGACACTCGGTGTATCAACGGAAGGACTCTCCCGAAAAACTAAGGGTCTCCCCGTGAGGAGACCCTCGAAATTGATGGCGCGGCTGGCAGGATTCGAACCCACGACCCCTTGGTTCGTAGCCAAGTACTCTATCCAACTGAGCTACAGCCGCGCTGTGAGAACAGAATTATGTAAGAAACCAACTCACCACGCAAGTGTTTTTTGCAATTCTTTTGTCATATCCCCAGTTTTCTCGCCGCATCGGGCAATTCATGCGGGATTAGCGCGGAATCCCCCTCACTGGCAAGCCTTTGCCGCTAGAACAATTACTCCACGCAAACCCGCATCAAATCAGGGCTTTCCATGTGCTCGCGCCGGAGACGGCACGGTATGCTACGGCTTTTTGCAACGCATCGAATGGCGCACCCGCTGCGCACGCGAGGCAGAATCGGGCAAGGAGACGCCCCGCTCGCACCCCCACACGACATGCGATGAAACGATGCATCGGTCGCCCTGTACTTTTTCACTGGTACTTCCCCCGGCGCGCCAGATGCGATAAAAACCAGTCCAAGGAGGCGCTCATGGATAAAGTCTGGCTCAAAAGCTATCCGCCCGGCGTACCGGCCGAGATCGACGTCAACACGTATCGTTCGCTGAACGATGTGTTCCTGCAAAGCTGCCAGAAGTTCGCGAATCGTCCGTCGTTCACCAATCTCGGTGTCACGCTGACGTTCGCCGACCTCGAGCGCAAGTCACGCGATTTCGCCGCGTATCTGCAAAGCCTGCCCGGATTGCAACGCGGGTCGCGCGTGGCCATCATGTCGCCGAACCTGCTCCAGTATCCGGTCGCCGTGTTCGGCATCCTGCGCGCGGGCATGGTCGTCGTGAACGTCAACCCGCTCTATACGGCGGGTGAACTTGAACATCAATTGAAGGACGCGGATTGCGGCGCGATCCTCGTGATCGAGAACTTCGCCGCCACGTTGCAAAAGGCGTTGCCGAATACGCCGGTCAAGCACGTCATTACCACGGCCATCGGCGATATGGTGCCCGCGCCTAAGCGCTGGATCGTGAACTACGTCGTGCGTCACGTAAAGAAGATGGTGCCCGAGTGGAACATTCCGCACGCCGTGCCCTTTCGCACCGCCATGGCACAAGGCGCACGCGCCAAGTTGAACGAAGCGCAGCTCGGTCACGACGACATCGCCTTCCTCCAGTACACCGGCGGCACGACAGGTGTGGCCAAGGGCGCGATGCTCACGCACTACAACATGATCGCCAACATGTTGCAGGCACGCGCGTGGATCGGCTCGGGTCTTGAAGAAGGCAAGGAGATCATCGTCACGGCGTTGCCGCTGTATCACATCTTCTGTCTGACGGCGAACTGCCTGGTGTTCCTCCAGCTCGGCGCACTCAATCTGCTCATCACCAACCCGCGCGACATGCCCGGCTTCGTGAAGGAATTGGGCAAGTGGAAGTTCACGTTCATGACGGGCGTGAATACGCTCTTCAACGGTTTGCTCAACACGCCGGGGTTCGATCAGCTCGACTTCACCGCGCTCAAATGCGCACTGGGCGGTGGCGCGGCCGTGCAGCGCGCGGTGGCCGAACGTTGGCAGAAGGTCACCGGGCACCCGCTGATCGAAGCGTACGGGTTGACGGAGACATCGCCCGCCGTGTGTATCAACCCGCTCGGCAGCGAGTTCAACGGTTCCATCGGTCTGCCGATTTCATCGACCGAAGTCAGCATTCGCAACGATGCGAACGAAGCGCTGGGCTTCGGCCAGGAAGGCGAGATCTGTGTGCGCGGCCCGCAAGTGATGAAGGGCTACTGGCATCGCCCCGACGAGACGGCCAAGACCATTACGCCGGACGGCTGGCTACGCACCGGCGACATCGGCACGATCGACGAACAAGGCTACGTGCGCATTACCGATCGCAAGAAGGACATGATCATCGTGTCGGGCTTCAACGTCTATCCGAACGAAGTCGAAAGCGTGCTCGCGATGTGCCCGGGCGTGCTGGAATCGGCGGTCGTGGGGGTGCCGAGCGAGCGGACCGGTGAAGCAGTCAAGGCGGTGATCGTCAAGAAGTCGCAGGACCTGTCGGAGAAGGCCATCATCGACTTCTGCCGTCAGCATCTGACGAACTACAAGGTGCCGCACGTCATCGAGTTCCGAACCGAACTGCCGAAGACGCCCGTCGGTAAGGTGCTGCGTCGCGAGTTGCGTTAAGACGCTTTCATTGCGGCAGTGCCGCATTCACGTTGATTCGTTATGCACAACGAAACAACGTGCTACGAACAACAACGGCCGGAGATTCTCCGGCCGTTGTTGTTTTGGATATCGAGAGACTGATCGAGAGGTATTTCCTACAAGCCAGTCAGCGGTCATCCATCGCCCGGCACCGTTTCGTAACTTTTGGTTACAGACGCCACGCGCGGGGCTTGGGAAAATCTCGGGCACGTGAGTGCCCGCACCGAGCCTATTTCAACGTCCGACCTTCGTCACCAGCTTTAAAACGTGAGCTGCGGCTGCCATGCCAAACGTCGCTGTGACACACATGCTCGAACCGAAACCGGCGCAATTCAGGCCCTGCGGTCCCGCAGCAGCATCGGGTGTTTCGCCCGGCGCGCACACGGCGTCCGGATATTGCAACGGCTCGTCCGAGTACACGGCCGGCACGTTGAACTTGGCTTTCGGACCACGGACAAATCCATGTTGCTTGCGTAATTGCGCACGCACTTTCGCAAGCAGCGGGTCCTGGATCGTGCGGGCGAGATCGTCGATGCGAATCCGTGTCGGATCGATCTGACCGCCCGCACCGCCTACGGTGATCAGACGCTGCTTATGCGCCACGCACCATGCGATGAGCGCCGTCTTCACCCGAACGCTGTCGATGGCGTCGACTACCCAGTCGAAGCCGCCGCCCAACATGGCGTCGAGATTTTCCAGTTCGACGAAGTCCTCGACGAGCGTAAGCTGGCAACCAGGATTGATGGCCATGATCCGTTCGGCCATCGCGGCAACTTTCGGTTTGCCGTAGTTGCCGTCGAGTGCGTGCACCTGACGATTGGTATTGCTTTCGGCGACGTTATCGAGATCGATAAGCGTGAGTCGGCCCACGGCGCTGCGCGCCAGCGCTTCGGCCACCCACGAGCCAACGCCGCCGATACCGATGACGGCCACGTGGGCTTCACGCAGACGCGCGAGACCGTCGTCACCGTACAAGCGCGCGAGGCCGCCGAAACGGCGGTTCGCGTCATAATCCTTCTCCGATGGCGTGGCAGGCACCGGAGCTACAACGATCGACGGGGTACTGTTCATGATGCGATGGGTAACGTCCTTGAAATGGCTGGCGATCACGATAGTCGCCATCGTGCTGGCATTCGCGGCGTTCATCACGTGGTTTGACTGGAACTACGCCCGGCCCTTTATTAACCGGGAGGTGAGCACCGCGACGGGCCGCCCGTTTGCCATCCGGGGCGACCTCTCGCTGCACTGGCTGGCCCCGAATGCGCAGGCCCCGGGTTTGGGGCGCTGGCTACCACGGCCTCGCCTGATCGCGAATGATATCGTGTTAGGCAACGTTGCGTGGAGTCAGGAGCCGAACATGGTCTCCGTCGGCCGACTCACGTTCTCGCTGGAGTGGCTGCCGCTGCTCGACAAGCGCGTCGTCCTCCCCGAAGTGGCGCTGTCCGCGCCGAAGGTCGTCATCGAGCAGTTGGCGGACGGGCGCAATAACTGGACCTTCACGAAGGGCGACGGCCAGCCATCGCCATGGAAATTCCGCATCGGACGTCTGATCCTCGAAGACGGCGTAGTACGCGCCAACCTCGTGCCGCAACAACTCGATCTGACGGCCAACATCGCGACCATCGACGGTCAGGCGCCGTACGGCATCGGCGTCGCCCTGAAAGGCACGTTCCGCAAGGTCGCTGTCACCGGTAAGGCCCGAGGTGGCGACGTCCTCTCGCTCGAAGACTCGGGCGAGCCCTATCCGCTCGACGCGAGCGTGCGCATCGGCCGCACGCAGATTGCTGCCAAGGGCACGTTCACGAATCCGGCCACCCTCTCGGCGCTCGACATGCATCTACGTCTGGCCGGGCCGACCATGGCCGACCTGTATCCGATCACCGGCGTGCTGCTGCCGGAGACGCCGTCCTACGAGACCAACGGGCACCTGCTGCACACGGCGGGTGTCTGGCGCTACGAGCGCTTCCAGGGCAAGGTCGGCCAGAGCGATCTCTCGGGCACGCTCGTGTTCCGTCAACGCCAGCCGCGCAACATTCTGCAAGGCGCGGTCGTGTCGAATCAATTGCGTCTGGTCGATCTGGGGCCCGCCATCGGCGGACAGAATCCGTCGGGCGGCAGCGACCTGTCGGGCAAGCCGAAAGCGCCGCCGTCCGACAAGGTGCTGCCGGTCGATCCGTTCAAGACGGACCGCTGGCGCGCCATCGATGCGGACGTGCAATTCACCGGCCGCAAGATCATCAAGGACAAGAGCCTGCCGATCGACAACCTCGTCACGCACCTCGCGCTGGACGACGGCGTGCTCTCGCTACGTCCGCTGGAATTCGGCGTAGCAGGCGGGCGCATCACATCGACGCTCGTCCTCAACGGACAGGCCGAACCGATGAAGGTGGATTCGCAGGTCTCGCTGCGCCATCTGAAGATGAAGCAGTTGCTGCCCGATGTCGATCTGATGAAGACGAGTGTCGGCGAAGTGAACGGCGACGCGGCACTGACCGCCACCGGCAACTCGATTGCGGCGCTGGCGGGTTCGTCGAACGGCGAGATCAAGACGCTCATCGACCGAGGCTCGGTCAGCAAGCTGCTGCTGCAATACATGGGGCTTAACGTCGGCAACATCGTGCTGACGAAGCTCTTCGGCGACAAGCAGATCGAAATGCGCTGCGCCGCCGCCGACTTTGCCGTGCGCGACGGCCTGATGGACGCCCGCACCTTCGTGATCGACACCGACGATACGAGCATTGGGGTGACGGGTCAGGTCGACCTCAAGCGAGAACACTTCAACCTGACGATCCGGCCCGAGCCGAAGCACTTCGGCCTGCTGTCGTTGCGCTCGCCGCTGTATGTGCGCGGCACCTTCAAGCATCCGGACGTGGGAGTGAACGTGCCGACACTGGTGGCCCGCGCGGGCGGCGCGATTGCGCTGGGCGTGCTCGCCCCGTACACCGCGCTCATTCCGTTGCTCGAACTCGGCCCCGGCAAGGACAGCCCTTGCGGCGAACTGCTGGCCAAGCTGCAACATCCGCCGAGCCGCAACCCCGCCAACGTCAAATCGGTGCCCGACGCCAATGGCACCGGCACCGGCACCGGATCGGGCAACGCCTCCGGCGGTAAGCCCGGTGGCCGGGGGCGCGCCCCGCAGTCGTCACCGTCGGCCGCTACCCTCAGCGAGAAGCCCTGACCGATTCGCGTTGCATGGGCGTCGCACGGCCAACGGCACACACAATGCGAAGCAATGCCCATGCCAACGTGATGGATTTGCCGCCGCCTTTCGGGGTGATTTTCGGGACAGGGTGCGGCCCCGGACGGAAATACTTCACTCATTAAATATCAAGCACATAGCGCGAGATGCCCGTTCCACGGGGCATTCGGCGGATCGTTGCGCGCGCGATGCGACAAATCGCCACGTGCGCAATTTCCCTAACTCTTCGCTATACTGTGTCGCAACCCCCAACGCACCAGACCGATTACGATCGTCGTGACCCAGACGCTTTCTCTCGCGGACCTGCGCAAAAACTACGCCCTCGGCTCACTTTCGGAGACCGACGTCGCGTCCAGCCCGTTCGACCAATTCCGACTCTGGTTTGAGCAAGCGCTCGCCGCCCAACTGGCCGAGCCGAATGCCATGACGCTCGCCACCGTCACGCCGGATGGCCGCCCCGATGCACGGATCGTGCTGATCAAGGGCGCCGACGAACGCGGGTTCACGTTCTTCACGAATTACGATTCGCGCAAGGGTCAGGAACTGGCAGCTACGCCTTACGGTTGTCTGCTGTTTCACTGGATCGAGCTTGAGCGTCAGGTGCGTATCGAGGGACGCGTCGAGAAAGTGAGCGCAGAAGAAAGCGACGCTTATTACCACTCGCGCCCGGTGGGTTCCCGCCTGGGCGCCTGGGCCTCGGTGCAAAGCGCCGAAGTCGCCGACCGAACCATCATCGAGCAACGCGAAGCGGAGTTCCGGCGCCAGTTCGGCGACGCCCCGCCGCGCCCGCCGCACTGGGGTGGATACCGGCTCGTGCCGGAAACCATCGAGTTCTGGCAGGGCCGCGAATCGCGCCTGCACGATCGCATCAAATTTTTCCGGCTTGCCGATGGAGCGTGGCGCGTCGCGCGCCTGTCCCCCTGAACGTTGTTGTGTCGGCTACGCCGACGCGGTACGCCTGCCCGCCCGTTTGACGAGGAGACGTCACCGTGCCGACGGTACGGATGAAAGTTTTTTTGGTGACACTTGGAGCACATCCATGTTGTGGGAGAAAAAACTCGAAAACTGGGTCAGCGGCGTCAAGACCTCTTCGAACCTGCCCATACGCCTCGCGCTTTGGAACGGTCAGCATTACGATTTTGGTGCCTTCGACAACCCCAGCGTAACGTTGCGCATCAATGGCCCTGCGGCCATGACGCGTCTACTGAGTCCAAGCCTCGACAATCTCGGCGAGGCGTATGTGAAGGGTGAGATCGATGTCGAAGGCCGACTGGCCGACGTCATCGACATGAGCTACGCGCTCGCGGGCAGCAGTCTGACGACCATCGGTCCGCTTGAGCGTGCCGTGCGTCACTTCAATCACACCAAGAAGTCCGACAAGCGCTCGATCGAGTTCCACTACGACGTGTCGAACGAGTTCTACCAGCTCTGGCTGGACAAGAACATGGTCTATTCGTGTGCCTATTTCGAAAATGGCGACGAAGACCTCGACACGGCGCAAGAGAAGAAGATCGATCACATCCTCACGAAGATCGGACTCCAACCCGGCCAGACACTGCTCGACATCGGCTGTGGCTGGGGCGCACTGGTAATTCGCGCCGCACAGAAGTTCGGAGCGAAGTGTCTCGGCGTGACGCTCTCGGAAAATCAGTTCGCACTGGCGACAGAGCGCGTCAAAAAGCTCGGTCTGGAAGACAAGATCGAGATCCGCATTCAGGATTACCGCGACGTGGAAGGTCAGTTCGACCGGATCACGAGCGTGGGCATGTTCGAGCACGTCGGGCGCAAGAATCTGAAGGACTACTTCGCGAAGATGGCTTCCCTGCTTAAGGACGATGGCGTCGCCATGAACCACGGCATCACGTCGACGGATCCCGATAGCGGCGAGACGGCGATGGGCGGCGGCGAGTTCATCGACAAGTACGTGTTCCCGAACGGCGAGCTGCCGCACATCAGCCTGGCGCTGGAGTCGATGCAGCGCGGCGGACTGGAGGCGAGCGACGTGGAAAGTCTGCGCCGTCACTACGCCCAAACGCTTACGCTGTGGTCGGAGCGCTTCGAAGCGAACGCGCCGCGTCTGCGCGAGCTGGCTGGGGAAGAACGCTTCCGTGTCTGGCGCGTGTATCTTGCGGGATGCGCCTATGCGTTCGAGCACGATCACGTCTCGATCTATCAGGTCGTGTGCCGCAAGGCAGGACAATCGGCGAAGCAGCTTCCGTGGTCACGCCGTTACATGTACGAGAATCGCAACAAGCAATGAGTCAGATCGATCTGTTCGGCACGCCGCCTGACGACCCGCCGCCAGGCGGACGTGCCGGGCAGGTCGACGGCAAGTCTGCCGCTTCCACCTCGCCCGCAGCCCGCGCCTCTGCGGGGTCGTCCGAGGGCGGGCGGCGTCCGTCTCGTAACGCCGTCGGCGCGGCCAACCTCCCCCCTGAAGTGCAAACGCTGGGCGAACAACTGCCCGGCAATATCCGTCTTGGCACTTCGTCGTGGTCGTTCCCGGGCTGGAAAGGCATCGTCTGGGACGACGATTACAGCGACACCAAACTCTCGCGTCAGGGACTCACCGCCTACGCCAGCCATCCCGTGCTGCGTTGCGTCGGCATCGACCGGTCGTTCTACAAGCCGATGTCAATCGTCGAGTACCAGAAGTACGCCGAGCAGGTTCCGAAGGATTTTCGGTTTCTGGTCAAAGCGCCGAGTGTCGTGACAGATGCCGTTGTACGAGGGGAAAAAGGCGAAGGTCTCAGCGCGAATCCGTGTTTTCTCGACGCGCGCATCGCCGCCGAACAGTTCGTAGCACCGTGTCTCGCGGGGCTGGGTCCGAAGGCCGGTGTGCTGGTGTTTCAGGTGTCGCCGCTGCCGATGGAGCTTCTTCGCGACATCCCCACGTTGATTCAACGCCTCGAGACGTTTTTCTCCGCCCTCCCGCCGTTACCGCAAGGCGAGGCGCTGCCCGACGGAACGACGGCGCCCGGCCCGTGCTACGCACTGGAGATTCGCGACGGCGCACTGCTGACGCCGCGTCTCATGCGCACGCTGGGGCAACTGGGTGTGCGTTACTGCATCGGTCTGCACGCGCGCATGCCGCATGTGGAGCGTCAGGCCGCTGCACTGGCATTGCTTGACGAGATGGGTGCAGGGCCGCTTGTCGTGCGCTGGAATCTGAACAGCGGCCACAAGTACGAGCAGGCGAAAGCGAAGTACGCGCCGTTCGACAAAATCGTCGATCCCGATCCGACCACGCGCGACGTGCTCGCCGCATTGGCCACGCACTATGCAATGGCCGGGCACCCCGTCTACGTCATTGTCAACAACAAGGCCGAAGGCTCGTCGCCGTTGTCGTGCAAGGCGCTGGCCGAGCGCATTTCCGAGTTGTCGCAGACGCCGGAAACAACAATGGCCTGACCCGGCAGTTACGCCGGGCTCAGGCCATCGTCATTCGAACGCGAAGTGCTTGAAGTGCTTGAAGCGCTTACGCGACGAGGTGCGGAATCGCGACGTCCGGATTCACGTCGGCGTCGTAGTCCACACCTTCGATCTCGAAGCCGAACAGACGCAGGAACTCGTGCTTGTAACCCGCGAAGTCCGTCAGTTCGTACAGATTCTCGTTCGTCACCTTATCCCACAGCGCCGAGACTTCGCCCTGCACTTCCGGCGACAGTTCCTTCTGGTCGGTGCGCACGCGCCCTTCTTCGTCGAGCAACGGCGAAGCGTTGTACAGGCTGTCCTTGTACAGACCGTAGATCTGTTCGATGCAACCTTCGTGCGTGCCCTTGGCCTTCATGACCTTGAACAGCAGCGACAGATACAGCGGCATCATCGGGATCGCCGAGCTGGCTTGCGTGACGAGTGCCTTGAGCACGGCAACACGCGCATCGCCACCGCTCGGGGCAAGCTTCGCACGAATGCCCAGCACCTTCTCGTCCAGATCCTTCTTGGCCGCGCCAATGGAGCCGTTCCAGTAGATGTCGTGCGTGATCTTCTCGCCGAGATACGTAAAGGCAGTCGTCTTGGCGCCCGGGGCGAGCACACCGGCCTCAGCCAGCGCGTCCATCCACATCTGCCAGTCTTCGCCGCCCATGACGGCGACCGTGTTCTCGATTTCTTCCTGCGAGGCCGGTTCGAACACCGACTCCTTCACGACTTCCTTGTCCGTATCGATGCCGCGCAGCGTCACCGACTTGCCGACCGGCTTGAGCACCGAGTTGAACACCTGCCCCGTTTCCGGATGCGTGCGGCGCGGCGCGGCCAGGCTATACACGACCAGATCGACCTGACCGAGATCGTTCTTGATCGTCTCGATGGTCTTGGCCTTGATTTCCTTGGAGAAGGCGTCGCCGTTGATGCTCTTCGCGTAGAGGCCCTTTTCGGTGGCGAACTTGTCGAAGGCGGCGGTGTTGTACCAGCCCGGCGTGGCCGGCTTGGTCTCGCTGCCCGCGCGCTCGAAGAACACGCCCAGCGTGTCGGCGTTGCTGCCGAAAGCGGCGGTAATCCGTGCGGCCAGACCGTAGCCGGTCGACGCGCCGATCACGAGCACCTTCTTCGGGCCGTTCGCGATCGGGCCTTGCGCCTTCACGTACTCGATCTGTTGCTTGACGTTGGCTTCGCAGCCGACGGGATGGGTGGTGACGCAGATGAAGCCGCGCACGCGTGGCTTGATGATCATGGAAACCTCGTTCACAAAATTCGGTGATGCCGGCTCACCCGGCAAACACCGCGCATTGTAAACGAGGTCGGGCCGGGCCCGGCAGTTTGAGACCGCTTTTGCCCGGCCTGCGGCGTGATTTCCGGCCACTTTCCGCCGTTCGGCAATGTCCGGTCGGACAGCGCCGAACGATATTCGGATGATTCCGGTGCTATTCCGGTGCTATTCCGGTGCAACGACGACCGTACGGTCGACCCGCTTGGGGAACTGAATCTGACGAATGCGGCGCACCAGCAAGGCCGCCACGATCGCGGCCACGCCCGTGAGCAGCACACCGGCGTGCACAGCGTTCACCAGCGTCTGACGTGCCGTTTCGACCAGCGGCAGGCCGTCGATGCCCATGGCACGAAGGTCCGTCAGCAAATCCGCGCGCAACGCCGGATCGATCAGGATGCGCGGATCGAGGGCGCGCGCCACGGCGTGGGCTGCGGGCGTGCCGTCGTAGCTCGTCACGGCACCCGCCACACCGCGCGCGTACCAGTGATTGACCAGCGTACCGACGATGGTCGTGCCCAGCATGCCGCCGACCATGCGCGTCGATTGCAGCAGCGCGGTCGTGATGCCAAAGCGCTCGCGCCCGGCGATCTCCTGCCCGAACACGTTCATGTTGTTCAGGATGAAACCGATACCGATGCCCGCGCAGGCCATCGCCAACGCGAGCAGGCCGTGCGGCGTGGTGTTGTGCGCCAGCCCTACGCCCGCCGCAGCGACCGCCAGCAGGCAAAAGCCGATGACCAGCATGTTCGTCGGCCGAGCGAGACGGACGACCACCGGCGTATTGATAAAGCTACCCAGCGCAATGCACGCCGCAATCGGCGTCGCGATCAGCCCAGCGGCCTGCGGGCTGAGGCCGAAGCCACCCTGCAACAACAGCGGCGCGAAGAAGATCAGCGAATACATCACAAAGCCGATCAGTACGGAGAGCGTGAACAGCACCACGAGCTGCGGGTGCCTGAACATGTCGAGCGGCACGATTGGATGCGTCGCGCGCCGTTCGGTGCGCAGCAACGCCCAGAAACCGATAGCAACAGCCGCGATCAGCGCGAGGTTGACGAGTGACGCGCCGTGCTCGGGCACGCTCTCGATAAACACCTGAAAGCCGCCCAGCACCACCGCGATCCAAAGCGCACCACGCCAGTCGACGCGAACGTCACCCTTATGGGCTGGGGGGAATTTCGGCAGATAGCGCCATACGAAGTAGAGCGCCGCCAGTCCCACCGGCAGGTTGACGAAGAAGGTGGACCGCCAGCCGAAATGCTCGGAGAGCAGACCGCCCAGCGACGGGCCAGCCGCCGTACCGATGCCGTAGGCCGTAGTGATCACCACCTGCCAGCGCACGCGCGAACGGGCGTCCGGAAAGAGGTCCGGAACGGACGCAAACGCCGTGCCGACCATCATGCCGCCGCCAATGCCTTGCAGGCCGCGCGCGAACACGAGGAACGGCATGTTGGGGGCGAGGCCGCAAAGCAGCGAGGCGAACGTGAACGTCAGCACCGAC
The DNA here is from genome assembly GCF_902459615.1 of Pandoraea commovens. Taxonomy (GTDB): domain Bacteria; phylum Pseudomonadota; class Gammaproteobacteria; order Burkholderiales; family Burkholderiaceae; genus Pandoraea; species Pandoraea commovens. The sequence goes on along the minus strand of NZ_CABPSA010000008.1, from coordinate 133,765 downwards.
GCGATAACGAACTTGCGTCGACCGAAGTAATCGCCGAGCCGCCCAAATACCGGCACGGTCACGACGGAAGCCAGCAAGTAAATGCTCGCAATCCAGGCGTAATACTCGAAACCCTTGAGCTCGGCGACGATGGAGGGAAGTGCTGTACTGACGACGGTCTGGTCGAGGGCGACCAGCATGTTGACGAGCGCGATGCCGATCATGGCCATCAACGCATCGCGGAAAGGCAGGGGGCGCACGGCAAACTACCTGAAGACTTCATGGAGGGAAGCCGCCATTTTATGCGAAAAATAATGAATATATGAACGGTTATGCATAGCGCGCATTTCCGGCCGAAAGCCCCCGGTATGTCTTGTTCTGCGTCGATCCCCTGCCTCTTCTTCTGTTGCAAAGTTGACGACGAAATAAATTCAACGAATATCAACAATAAATTCAACCAAAGTCCGATTCACGACTCGCATTGCCCCTGCCCCCCCTTCAAATCTGGGCGTTGTCCGATCCCCCTTTCGGACGCCCCACAACCCCACGCCACCTGCTGGCGGGCATCATCGATGTGTCCTGACCGGGCGCGCACCGCAGCAAATGCGTCAATTCCCGGCGCATTCGCCAAAACCGCGCCTTAACAACGGCCGCACCATCGCTCGACGCTTCGGAAAGCGTCGTCGTCACTTTTCTGGAGATACGCCCATGAAACATCGCCCTGCGCGCGAAGATTACCGACGCTGGCTGAACGCACAACGCGGCGAGACATCGGCTGACGCACAGGAGGCGGCTCAGACAACGGCCGCACTTCCGGAACTTCCCGCGACATTGCCGTATGCCGGATATGTCGTCTGGTTTTACGCAAGCCTCACCTATCTCGATATTCGTTTCGATCACCACCAGTTCGCCATCGTCACGCAGCAAGTACCCAGCCCGGCCGAAGCGTTCTACTTCGATCACTTCGACGCTGCCTATGGACATGCGGCAGACGTGGGCGAACCGTGTCTGATCCTGTTTGCTTCGGTGACAGGTGGCGCGGCAAGCGTCGCCGGGTAGATGCGGTAGACGCTTGAGGGGTCCGCAGGCGGACACGACGCGATGTTGGCGTTTGCACAAGTCACGAGGTTCCTCCTCGTGCCGTCACATCTTCCTCCACGATGTATCCACGCTCAGGGAGCTTTGACCATGCCGTTTCTCACATTTGGGGCCTCGCTTGCGCAGGCCCGCGCAAACGCTGCGTCGGCCACGTCTAACGCCGAGTTCGTCATCCCGTCGACCGCCATCGAGATACAAGCGGTCAGAAACGTTGTTTCGGCCACGTCCAATGGCGACTTCCCCGCCATCCCGTCGACCGCGATCGAAACGCAGGTGGTCAGAGACATTGCCCCGGTCATCGACAGGGAATCGTCAGCGGATCAGGGCGACGCATTCGTCAAATCGACTCGACGCGTTTTCGGATGCCAACCGACACCGGTCGACAAATACCTCGCGGATGCCCTCGCCGGGTTCATCACGCCCCGCGGCGAATGCGCGCCTCGAACGTTCGCGAGCAATGCTGCGCTTCGCGCAGAACTTGCCGAAATGCTGGCACTTCACCCGGATGGCGAAGGGGTGAGCGTGGCTAAACGAATTGAGGCGCTGGGGTTCCCCTCGCTGTTGCGTGACGACGATCCGAAGTATTTACCCGGCACGCTCGGTGCGATGCGTTATGACGTTGGGGCAAACGCCATTCGTCTTGGGCGATTCAAACTCCCGCAGACCGACCCCTACAGCAAGGCGGCAGCATTTCGTTTTGCAGGCGAATGCGAGTTGGCCCATCTTCGCAAAGGTGACCCCATCGCCCCGCTGGTCAGAGAGGACCATGCGTCGATCCTCGACTTCCACTATCGGGCCGCGGGCATGCGAGGCCACACGGCGCTACCTCCGACGGGCTATATCAACGCTGCGCAAGACGAAACACATCTCTCGGATTTCACTGCGCACCTCACGCGTTGCCGACGCCTCGAGCGCCCTTCCCGTTCCATCCTGGCAAGCCGATTGCGCGTGTATCCCGTCTCACCGCTCGACACGATGCAAACCGGTCCCGCCTGCGTCATTCTCTGATGCTTCGCACGATCTCGCGAGCGCCGCGCCCCGCCGGGGCGATGGCGTGACTACAGCAACGACAGACTTTGAGAGAGGACTTCATGCCCGCACCGTCACAACCGCTTCCGGGTTACTGGCCACAATTGTCGAACTGGCAAATCCAGGCGGGTGAGGCACCCGGCAACGCCCATCCGGCGTCACAGTTCACCAGCATCAGGAATCGTCTTCCTGAAGGGCACGCTATTCGCACGGCGTCGTTGGCAAGGAAAAGTCAGGCCATCCCGACGGAAACGCCGTGTCAGGGCGTGCATTTGGACGACTACATGCACAACGTGCTCGCAGCGTTAGTCACGCCCAAGGAGGGATGTCCGTCACGACGCTATGCGCGCAATGCGGAGCTTCGGCATTCGGTTGCGACCGCGCTGGCGCTGCATCCGGAGGGCGGCGCGGCGTTACTCGAAGCGAGGTTGAAATCGTTGGGACTGCCCTCGTTGCTCCGTGACGAGCCGCAATATCTGCCGGGCACGTTGGAAGCGCTACGTTATGACGTGGGCGCACAGATCGTGGCCATCGGGCGAAGCGAGCTACCCGATCTTGCGGACGTCGATACGCCGGCGGATAGCGCGTTACATGAGGCAGGCGCGCGTGAACTGTCCTACCTCGACAACGACAGCCCACACGCAGCGGAAGTCCTGCGCGACCACCGACGCATTCTCGACTTCCATTACGGCGCAGCGGGGGTTAATTCGTTTGAAGCGGATGAAGCCCTTCAACCGCTTGAAGCCATGAGGCGCACGGCCTTTCCGTCATCCGTACAACTCAAGGCCCCCTTCAAATCGGAGGCAGCGGCAATCGCGGCTGCCGTGGCAAAGCCTGATGTGCCACTGGATCAACGTCTGAGAAATGCGCGGCACCAGCAATACCGTATCACCACCTTCGTCGGGCATCTCGAACGATGTCGGCAGGGCAAAGAACCACCGCCCTTACGAAGCAGTAGCGGCAGTGCGTGGGGCCGGATTCCGCTTTCGGCAGGGCCGGACGCACAGCGCGCGCGTCGTAAGGCAGCGAACAGTAGTCCGCCGCCTCGTCCTCCGTATCCGCCTTATCCGCTGTCGCGTGAGCACGACCCGCTCTACAACTGCACGATCCTGTGAGCGACTTCGTGTTGTCTCGCGACTTACGCCGCCGACTTCAACCGGCGGGCGAACTTCTCGCGGAATTTCTTGAGCTTCGGCGCAACGACGTAGGCGCAGTAGCCCTGGTCGGGATGCTGGCGGAAGTAGTTCTGGTGGTACGCCTCGGCGGGCCAGAACGTCTGCGTCGCGACAACCTCGGTGACGATGGGATGCTGATACGTCATCTCCGCCATCAGCTCCGCAATGAGATGTTCGGCCGCCGTCTTCTGTGCGTCGTTGTGATAGAAGATCGCCGAGCGATATTGCGTGCCGACATCGTTGCCCTGGCGGTTGAGCGTGGTCGGGTCGTGGATCTGGAAGAAGACGATCAGGATTTCTTCGTACGTGACGACGTCCGGGTCGTAGGTCACCTGCACCACTTCCGCGTGGCCCGTGTCGCCTTCGCACACCTGTTCGTACGTGGGATTGTCGACATGGCCGCCTTCATAACCCGAGACGACAGACTTCACGCCGTCCAGTTGTTGATAGCAGGCTTCGAGACACCAGAAACAGCCACCGGCCAGCGTGGCGACTTCGGTACGGGTATCGCTCGGGGAGTTCGTCTGCTCTGTCATCTTGACCTCGCTTGTCGACTGCGATTGCGCGCACTTGCGTCGGACTGGCATGCCGCAGTGCACCAAACAAATAGGGCGGGCGATCGAACTCTCGATCGCCCGCCCTATTGTCGCGCAGAAGTCCCGCGAACGGCGCAAATAACCTTAGGCATTGCGCGGCGCGTAGCGCAGCACACCTACGTCGCTCATTCGTTCGCTTGCCCGGCTCGCTTGCCCGCACTTAACCCGCTCGCTTGGCCCGTTCGCCCAACTGCCCGTTTAACCCAGTCGCTCAGCCCTGCAACTGTGTGATCAGCGGGTGCAGCAGACGCGCACCGACACGTGCCGTGAGGCCGTCGCGGTCGTACGTCGGGTTGTACTCGGCGATGTCCGCCACGCGCAGCTTGCCCGAACGACGCACCACGCCGATGAGCGCTTCCACCACTTCGAACGCCACACCGTGCGCTGCCGGTGCCGACACGCCCGGGGCCTTCTCGCCGGGCAGCACGTCCATGTCGATGGTCAGATAGACGTGGCTCACCTTCGCCAGCTTCTTCTCCAACTGGTCGCACATTTCCGGCAGGCGGTGCGCAAGCATCGTCGAGTCGAGCCAGTAGTCGACGTTCAACGCGGTGGCGCGCTCGAACAGCGCGTCGGTGTTGCTGTAACGGCTCACACCGAGACACGCATAGTGGAACGGCGCCTGACGGCCCGCCAGCAACTGCGAGATCTGCCAGAACGGCGTGCCGGAGCTGGCCGTGGGCTGTGCGCGCAGATCGAAGTGGGCGTCGAAGTTGAGAATCAGAATCGGCTCGTCGCGCAGACGGTCACCGTAGTGTTCCGCCACGCCAAGGAACGTGCCGTAAGCGATCTCGTGTCCGCCGCCCAGCACCACCGGACGCGCGCCCGCCGCCAATACTTCGGCGACGCGGTGGCCCAACGCGGCTTGCGCCGCTTCGAGCCGTTCGTCGGCACACACGATATTGCCGCCGTCGAACACGGACGGCGTGCCCTGCACGGGCAGGCTCGCCAGTGCCCGGCGCAGCATGTCCGGACCGGCCACTGCGCCCTGACGTCCATGATTACGGCGCACGCCTTCGTCACTGCAAAAACCCAGCACCACTGCGCCGCCCGCCACTTCCGATGCTTCGCAAGCATCGTAGTCGCGCAGCACCTGATGCAAACGCAGTGTGTGGCCTGTTTCGCCGGTATCCACACGGCCTTGCCAGACCGCTCGATCGATTGTCATACGTTTTCCTGCCTTGCCTGCTCGTTACCGAATTACTCTGCGCTTTGCGTCGAGGGACATCGACTTGCACCGGTACTGCCGGTGCCACCGAATGTCTTACGCCGAACGCGAAATGACCGCTTGCAGGAATTCACGCGTACGCGCTTCGCGCGGCGCGGTGAAAATCTGCTCCGGCGAGCCGGCTTCGATGATGCGGCCCTGATCCATCACGACCACCACGTCGGCGACTTCGCGGGCGAAGCCCATTTCGTGCGTGACGACGAGCATCGTCATCCCGTCGTTCGCGAGCGCTTTCATGACTTGCAGCACTTCGCCGACCAGTTCCGGATCGAGTGCCGACGTCGGTTCGTCGAACAGCATGACCTGCGGCTGCATGGCGAGCGCGCGGGCAATCGCCACGCGCTGCTTCTGGCCACCGGACAGCGTGCCCGGGTAGACGTCCGCCTTCGCAGAGAGACCCACTTTGGTGAGCAGTTCACGCGCGAGCTTTTCTGCGTCGGCGCTCTTCATGCCGCGCAGCTTGCGCGGTGCGAGCGTCACGTTATCGAGCACCGTCAGATGCGGGAACAGGTTGAACGACTGGAACACCATGCCCACTTCCGTGCGCAGATGGTTCAGTGCGTTCTCGCCCATCATCTTGCCGTGATCGACGAGCTTCTTGCCGACGATCTCGATGGTGCCCTGCTCGGCCGTTTCCAAACCGTTGCAGCAACGCAGGAACGTGCTCTTGCCCGAACCGCTCGGGCCGATGACCACGACGACCTGACGCGGCTGCACTTCGAAGTCGATGCCCTTGAGCACCTGATGGCTGCCGTAAGCCTTGCCCAGCCCTTCGATCTTGAGGATCGGGGCGCCGTTGGTTGTCTTCACTTCGCTCATTGCACGGCACCTCCGGCACGCAGGGACTTCTCGGCGCGCTGCAGCAACAGCGTCGTGACACCGGTCAGAATCAGATAAACAAAGGCAATTGCCAGATACACTTCCAGCGAGCGATACGACACGCTGATGATCTTCTGACCTTCGTGCATCACGTCATGAATCGTGAGCAGCGAGACAAGGGCGGAGTTCTTGATCAGTGCGATGAATTCGTTGCCCAGCGGCGGGATCATGCGCACCACTGCCTGCGGCAGAATCACCGAGCGCATGGCCTGACCGTAAGGCATGCCGAGCGAGCGGGCGGCTTCCATCTGACCGCGCTCGATCGACTGGATGGCGCCACGCACGATTTCCGAGACGTAAGCACCGCTATAGATGCCCAGACCCAGCACGCCGCACACAAACGCCGGCAGCAGAATATCGAACTGAGGCAGACCAAAGAACAGGATGAAGAGCTGCACCAGCAGCGGCGTGCCACGAATGAACGTGACGTAAGCGGTACAGATGCCGTAGCGAATGCGGTTGGCCGGATTGAGTCGGCCCATGCCGACCAGCAAACCCAGGACACAGCCCAGGGCCAGGGCGCAGGCGGTGACTTCGACGGTCACCAGCGCGCCACGCGCCAGGTCCGTCCAGTTTGCCCACACCGGCGAAAAATCGAGTTCCATGCGTACTCCGTCAGTTGCTCTGCTGCGCTATTGCTTTATTACTTGGGCGGGCGACGTCACCCCAACTCAGGTGACGGCCAGCCCGCCCGGTATTGCTTAGGTAATACGTGATGCGACTAACTCTCGAATGATGCGACTTACTTCGAGCTGCCGAAGTACTTCGTCACCAGCGCGGCGTAGGTGCCGTCAGCACGCACCTTTTCCAGCGCCTTGTTCATTTCTTCGGTCAGCGCCTTGTCGTCCTTGCGCAGCGCGAAGCCATAACGCTCGACGGTCAGAGTCTTGTCGAGCACCTTGACGCTCGGGTTGGCCTTTGCGTACAGCAGCGCTGCCGGCTTGCCCGTCACAGCGGCATCGGCACGGCCGATCTTCACGAGTTCGAACATCTGGTCGTTCTTCTCGACTTCCACGCGCGAGACCTTCGGGTAGTTTTCCGTCAGGAACTGCACCGACTTCGTACCGACCTGCACCGAGACCTTCTTGCCGTTCAGATCGGCCGGTTCCTTGATGCTGGTGTTGTCAGCCTTGACCATGATGGCCAGACCGCCGGTGTAGTACGGGTGCGTGAAGTTCACGGCCTTCAGGCGTTCGTCGGTGATGTAGATGGCCGAAGCCGCCACGTCGACACGCTTGGACAGCACGGCCGGGATCAGACCCTTGAAGTCGATATCCGTCCACTCGACCTTCTTGCCCATGGCCTTGCCCAGCGCTTCGATCATTTCGACGTCGAAGCCGGTGCGCTTGCCGTTTTCCACATATTCAAACGGGGGGAACGTGGCGTCGGTGGCAACACGCAGCACGTCGTCAGCAGCGAAGACCTTGCTCGAGCAGGTGACGGCCAGCGCCATCGTGAACAGGATGTGACGCAATTTCATCTGGTACTCCTTCGTGTAGTCTCGGTTCGGAAAAACCGGTTAAAAGTACTGCAATCGATTCGAAATACGCTCGGCTGCCGCCACCGTGAGGCGGATCAGCTCTTCGTGGCGCTGCGCCACACGTACGGCCGGCGCCATCAGCGTGATGGTGCCCTCCAGACGTTCCTTCGCGGCAAAGACCGGGGCCGACACACCCCAGACGCCGAAATCTACTTCGCTCTCCGACACGGCATACCGTTGCTTGCGAATCTCTTCGATCTGCGCGGCAAGACGCTCTTGCGCGACCGGCTGGCCGGCCAGTTGACGGCCAATCAGATTCTCGCGGGTGGTCTGGGGCAGGAAGGAGAGCAAGGCCTTGGCCGAAGCGCCGTGCACCAGCGGGTGCGCGCGGCCTTTCGCGAACGAGCAACGCAGCGATTGCTCGCTCTCATGCATGTCGAGGCAGACGACCTGACCGTTGGCGGCGACGAGCAGACCGACCGTCTCCCCGGTGCGCTGCACGAGGGCGTCGATCTCTTCACGTGCCTGAGTCACAAGATGCGAGTTGTGGTCGAAACCCCACGCCAATTGCACGCCGACCGGACCCGGTTCGTAGAGCGCCTCATGGGCGTGCTCTTGTACCAGCCCCCACTTCTTGAGCGGAACGAGGTGGCGGTAAACCGTAGAGAGCGGCAGGCTCGTTTGCGCGGCGATCTCGCGTGCCGCGATCGGGCGTCCATGACGCGCCACAGTCACAAGGACTTGCAGTACGCGCTCGGAGACCGAATGAGCTTCGGTGGTGTCCATCGTCTTCAAAAACCAAAGAAAGCAAAAAAATCAGCAGGCTGTGCCGCCGATGACGACATGGGCGCTATCTTGCGATGCAATTCCCAAAGTAAAAAATGCAATTCTCAGCGGATGGTAACAAATTGGGAGATTACGCATAGGGACTTTCCCTTATGCATCGCGGAAGCTCATCGTAAAAAAACGCCGGAGCCTTTGTGTGACAAGGCATCCGGCGCTTTTAAGCAAAATTTGAATAAAGCTTCTGATTAGCGACTCTTGGTAGTCATTTGCGAATTCGGCGCATCCGATAGCCACTCGATGAGAATCGGTTTCTGCACTTTCCCAAGTGCGCTCTTGGGCAGGCTCTCAAAAATGACGACGCGTCGCGGCAGTTTGAAGCGCGCGATGCGTGTGCCGAGAAAGTCGAGTACGGAGGTCTGGGTCGCACCCGCTTGCGGTGTTGCCACGACCACGGCGACCGGCACTTCGCCCCAGCGTTCGTCCGGCACGCCGACGACCGACGCTTCGAGCACGCCCGGGCAATCGACCAGCGCGTTCTCGATTTCGGCGGGATAGATGTTCTCGCCGCCCGAGATGATCATGTCCTTGCTGCGGCCGACGACTTCGAAGCAACCGTCCACGCGCAAGCGCGCCAGATCGCCGGAGTGGAACCAGCCTTCGGCGAACGACACGTGACTGGGCGCACGCCAGTACTCGCGCATCACGTTCGGTGCCCGCACGAGAATTTCGCCGACGTCACCGGGTGACACGTCCTGCCCCGCCGGGTCGACCAGACGCACTTCCACGCCGGGACACGCACGCCCCACCGCGCCGGGGTGCGCCTTCGCCTCGCCGAAGCGCAATGCGATGGACACCGGCCCCGTCTCCGTTGCGCCATACACCTGCCCGAGCGGAATACCCCGCGCGTGGAAGGCATCGATGGCGGACATCGGCACGACGCTCGATCCCGCCATCACACCCCGCAACGACGAGAGATCGCTCGAGCCCCACGCGGGGTGCGTCTGCACGGCGCGCATGGTGGCGGGCACCATCAGCGAGAGCGTCGGACGATGCCGTGCGACGTCGGCGAGCCACGCCGCCGGATCGAAGCGCGGATGCAAGGTGACGCTCGCACCGCAAAGCAGCGCGGGCAGCGTCTGAATGCACAGACCGCCGACGTGAAACATCGGCAGCGTCGAAAGAATGTGATCGTCGGCACGCATGTCGTGCGACCACCAGCTTGCCTCGGCATTGGCCAGCAGCCCGGCCTGCGTGTGCAATGCGCCCTTGGGTTCGCCTGTCGTGCCCGACGTGTAGGCGAGCAGCACAGGCGCATCGGCCGACACGTCCGGGTAGTTGACCGGCTTGACCGACGGTACCGCAATCAGGCCGTCGATGGGCGCGATGGCGGGCGGCGGCAGATCGGTGATGGCGTCCTGTTCGAGCAGGTCGCGAATCTGACGTGCAGCGTCGCGATGGACGGCGTCGAACCACAGCACGCGCACGCCCGCATGACGCACGATGGCGGCCAGCTCAGGCACGGCGAGCCGAAAGTTCAACGGCAGAAAGATGGCACCGGCGCGCGCGCAGGCGAACAGCAGCGCCAGTTGCAATTCGTCGTTCAAACCGAGACAGGCAACGCGGTCGCCCGGGGCGATGCGCCACGTCTCGCGCAGATGGCCGCCGACGCGCTCGACGCGTCGCCACAGCGCGGCGTAGTCTGTCGTGAGAGCTTCGTCACCGAAACCGCAGCGCAGCGCCAGCCGTTTGGGCGTGGCGCGCGCATGACGGGCAAGCGCTTCTACAAAAGGCGTCAACTTCTTCTCCGTCACAAGAGAGACGGCGAGGTAATCGCCACCTGGCGACCTCGCCGATTCGCTGAACCACTGCATTCCGAATGGGCAACGCAATCGCCTCGCCCCGGGATGGCTTACTCGTCGCGCTCGCCCGGCTCGTACAACGCTTCGCGGCCAATGCGATCGAGGCACAGCTCGGCCGTCCACGGCAACATCAGCGCGCCGCAACGCGAATCGCGATACATGCGTTCGAGCGGCAAGGTCTTGAGCATCGACTGCCCGCCGCACGTGCGAATCGCGAGACGGCACAACTCGTTGGCATTCTCCATGATCGTGTACTGCGCTGCATACGCGCGCAGGCGGGCCTCCTTGCCCGGATCGGCTCGACCGTCCTGCAAAGCCCGCAGGAACAGCGCGCGCGTTTGCTCCAGCATGATGTGCATCTGCGCGACGGCGATCTGCTTGGTCGGGTACATGCGACGCTTGACCGGCGCGCCCATGCCTTCGGCTTCGCCACGCAGATATTTGACGGTGAAGTCGTACGCGGCCTGCGCGATCCCCATATAGGTCGGCGCAAGCGTCATGAACATATGCGGCCAGCGGCTCGCAGCCTGATAGTAGACGCCGCGCGGCATCAGTTGCAGTTCGTCCGGGACGAACACGTCCTTGAAGAGCAGCGTACGCGAGACGGTGCCGCGCATGCCGAGCGGATCCCAGTCGCCGGTGACGGTCACGCCCGGGGCGTTGCCCGGCACGGCGATGTAGAAGGTGTCCTTCATCGACAGTTCGGGCTTGTCTTCCGTGCACAGCACGCCGTAGTAATTCGCCGCACCGGAGAGCGATGCGAAGATCTTGCGACCGTTGATCATCCAGCCGCCGTCGACCTTCGTCGCCGTGGTGCCGAACGGCGCTTTGCCTGCGGCCGCCGCGCTGCCTTCGGAGAACGGCTGCGCGTAGATCGCGCCGTCCTGAATCACACGTTCGAAGTGATGCTTGCGATAGCCCGCGTGCTCAGCGCGTTGTTCGGGCGTCATGTCGAGATCGTCCGACAAAATGCCGGTCCACATCATCGAGCACGTATGCATGTTGAACGTGAGCGCGGTCGCGCCGCAATGGCGGCCCAGCTCGGCGGACACCATCATGTACGTGGCGAAGTCAGCGCCCAACCCACCGTCTTCTTCCGGGATGCACAACTTCAGCAGACCGGCGGCGCGCATGTCGTCGTAGTTCTCGAACGGGAACGACGCTTCGCGGTCCCAGCGCGCGGCGCGCGGGGCGAGCGACTCACGGCCGACCTGTTCTGCCAGCGCCAGCAGGCGCCGCTGCTTGTCCGTGAGCGGGAAGTGCTCGCCGACGATCGAGGGAGGCTGATAGGCCACGGTTGTCTCCTGATGTTTGTTCTAGAGCGTTGCGAGGAAGGTGCGCACCTCGGCGTCGAAGGCAGCCGGGTGTGTCAGATTCATGAGATGGCCTGCGCCGGGCAGGCAGACGTAGTGGGCGTCGGGAATCGACTCGGCCATGCGCGCCATCACTTTCGGCGGCGCATTGGTGTCGTGTTCGCCCGCGATCAGCAACACCGGCACGTTCAGACGCGCAAGTGCCGCGCGCTGCTCGAAGCCGACGAGTGCTTGCAACGCGGCGCGATAGGCGGGCGGTGTGAGCGCGCCCATTGCGTCGACGGCCAGTGCGTGTGCGCTCGCGCGTGTCGCGTCATCGGGCTCGCCGAGCATGCCCGGCACGATCGCTTCGGCCATCTCGCGCAGGGTCTTACCCTCGTCGAGCGGTGCAGTGCGCTGACGCACGAACTCGCGCTGGAAGTCGCCGTCGGGCTTGCCGAAAGCCGGTGACGTGCCGCACAACACGAGCCCAGCGACGTCGCGGGTCGCGGGTGCGCCGCGCGCCATCAATTCCTGCACGACCATGCCGCCCATGCTGTGTCCGACGAGGACAAAGCGTGGCGCCTCCGATGCGGGCGACGTCGAACGCAATCTATCGAGCAACGCGCGAAGGCTATCGGCAAGCGCCGCCATCGTTGGTTCTGCGGGCATGGCGCTGTCGCCGTAACCCGGCATGTCCCACGCCACGACCCGATAACCGGCAGCGACGAACGTGTCGAACTGCTCGGGCCAGACGTGACGGTTGCCGCCAATGCCATGCAGCAGGACGAGCGTGAGTGGACCGTCGCCCGCCTCCCGGTAGGCGGGCACAGCCCTTGCGTGCGACGTCATGATGCGAATTCGCCTTGCAGTTGCCCGTCACGCACAACGACGTCGCCGTCGAGGGCGATCGTGCATTTACGCAACGGCAGATCGAAGTGACCCAGCGTGTGGCGGCCCGCCACCTCGTTGGCTCCCGTCGAGTAGAGGAAGTTGCCTGCGAAGGCGCGCTGCTCCGTGCCGTTGCAGTCGCGCTTGTCGTAGCAGGCGAGTGCATCCCAGCGGGCGCGCGGGTTCAGCCCGAAGCCGACGTGCGACACGGCATACGCCTCGCGATCGCCCCACGCGGCGAAGTAATCGCGCATGAGATCAACGTCCACACCCTCTCCGTCGATGGCCACGACATAGTCGTCCTCGACGGTGAGCGCGATGCGATCGCGCAAGTATTGTTTGAAGGTGAGATTGATGTCGCCCGGCGCGAGCACGAGCTGGCCGTTGACGCTATGCGCGGCGGGAAACGCCAGCGCGAGGCCCCCGGGCCAATGCGCGACCTGCCCCGGTTTGGCGCACCAGCCCCAGACGCCCCCCACACGCGCGTCGCGAAGTCCGATGCGCAAATCGGTGCCGGCAGCGGACGTCACATGCATTTCTGCTGCACTGCGCAAACGCTTGATCGCGGCGCGCACTTTCGGCTCCAGCGCCGGGTCGGTGGCGCAGCGCTCCAGAATCTCGGGATGTTCGTTGGACACCATCAGCACGCGCGCGCCGCCGCCCAGGATCTCGGGCAGTTCGGGGGCATGTAACAGGCCTTCGACGGTGCAATCGACGACGAGCGTCGCCGCCTTGAGGGCCGCCACGACGGGGGCCAGTTGCCCCAGCGCGTCGCTTGCTCCGGTCGAGCGCACCGGCACGGGTGCACTGACACGCGCACTGGGCACCACCAGCCGGAACGGCCTTGCGCCAAGCGCCTCGACGGCCAACTGCGCCAATTCCACATTGATAGGCCGGGATTGCGTTTCAGCTACAATCGCCACCACATCACCGGGTCGTATGTCGCAGCGCCGCAAGGTCTCGGCAAATACGTCGATCCACTTATGCTCGATTCGCTCGATCAGCATATCGTCTCCTGAGCGTCTGACCCTTGCGCCCTTGCCGGGCAACGTTGGCCGTCACGCGTCTTGTCGATCTGTTGTTCGTGCCATAGTATATGAATATTCATACAAATCAACCCGATCAAATTAGCCGGACGGGAGTGCAGGGAAAGTGAACGCCAATCGCGCTTCGGCGCCTGAATTCGACAGCGCAGCTTTTCGCAGTGCGCTCGGTCAATTTGCGACCGGTGTCACCGTGATCACCACGCGGGCCGACGACGGCTCGCTCATCGGCATCACCGCCAGTTCGTTCAATTCGGTGTCGCTCACGCCGCCGCTCATCTTGTGGAGTCTTGCCACGCGTGCGGGCAGCATGCCCGTGTTCCGTGAGAACACACATTACGCTGTGAACGTGCTCGCTGCCGACCAGCTCGATCTGTGCAAGCGCTTCGCGACGATGAAGGGCGACCGGTTCGCGGGCGTGCCGTACACGCTGTCGGCGTCGGGCACGCCGGTGCTGGACGGCGCACTCGCCTGGTTCGAATGCCACAACCGCAGCCGTTACGACGAAGGCGATCACGTCATCTTCGTGGGTGAAGTGGAGCGTTGCGGCGTGCATACGGATGTTGCTGAGCGCATGCCCCTGATCTTCCACGCCGGTGGCTTCCACAAGCCGCAGTCGCTGGGCTGAGGCACATCATGTCCGCTGCGCGGCCAGCCACCCCGACTTCATCCGACACGCCGTTCGTCGACGACTATCTGCTGTATCTGCTCGCCCGCGCGAGCGCGCTCGTGTCGGACGAGTTTCATCGAGAAGTGGCCGCTGCCGATCTCGGCGTGCTGGAGTGGCGTGTGCTGGCCACGCTGTCCGACGGGCAGGCGCGCACCATCAATCAACTGGCGGACATCGTGCTCGCCAAGCAGCCGACCGTCACCAAGGTCATCGATCGGCTCGAAGCGTCGGGCGACGTCGTTCGGGGCGAGAGCGCCACTGACCGTCGGCAATCGCTGGTCTCGCTCACCGACGCGGGCATCGCCCACGTCACCCCGCTGCTGGCGGGTGCGCGACATCATGAGGCGAGCGTGCTCGCGCGATTCGGCGAGACGCAGTCGGCACAACTCAAGGAGGCACTGCGCGAGCTCATCCACCAGATGACACATCGACGCTAGTCGCCTTCGCCGTCCACCGCCCCTCTCCTCCTCCCCCCGTATTACCCCGCCGACGAATTTGGGCGAACTCGCATCGAATTCGATCAAATTCGCAAAACTTAAAATAATCCACCACGAAATCGGCATAAATGTTTGCCTGATTTCAATTCAGCCTGCCCGGCCATTCGAATACGCAAGCACCTGCGGCGAAGAATTTCCTACACTATCTGGGACTTCTTCCTCCACAAAACGCGCCTTATCAAGCGCTTGCGTATGAACGTTTCGAACGCTCCGGAAGCTCCGAATACAGCGGCCCTCCCCGCAGAAGTGGCCACCACGACCGAGCGTCGCGTGTGGGACATCAGCGCGCCCTTGTCAGCAGACACCCCCGTATGGCCCGGCGACACGCCGCTGACCGAGGAAGCCGTCTGGCAGATCGGTCCCGGCTGCCCGGTCAACGTGGGCCGCATCACGCTCTCGCCGCACACTGGCGCGCATGCCGATGCGCCGCGTCATTACGACGACGCGGGCGTTTGCATCGGCGAAGTCGACCTTCAGACGTATCTGGGGCCGTGCCGCGTGATCCATTGCATTGGGGCGTCGCCGGTCGTCACGCCAGAGATGGTCGCGCCGCACCTCGCCAACGTTCCGCCGCGCGTGCTGTTGCGCACCTACACGCAAGCGCCCGTCTCGCGCTGGGACAGCGAGTTTTGCGCCGTCGCTCCGGAGACGATCGATTTGCTGGCGTCGCATGGTGTGAAGCTCGTGGGCATCGATACGCCCTCGCTCGATCCGCAGCAGAGCAAGACGATGGACGCGCATCACCGCATTCGTGCGCATCGCATGGCGATCCTCGAAGGGCTGGTGCTCGACGCCATCGCGCCAGCCGATTACGAACTCATCGCGCTGCCGCTGAAGTTCATGCGGCTCGATGCGAGTCCGGTGCGCGCAGTGCTTCGCGCCCTCTGAGCATCGCGGCACACACGGTTTTCTTTTTTCATCCAACGCTTTTACTCATTACTCAACTACGCAAACCATGACGTCTTCTCGCAACGATTGTCTGGCCCTCGACGCGGCCGATGCCCTTGCGCCGCTGCGCGCGCAATTCGACCTGCCCAAGGATGTGATCTATCTCGACGGCAACTCGCTGGGCGCGCGTCCGATCGCGTCGGCAAAGCGTGCGCAGGAAGTGATTACCGGCGAATGGGGCGTGGGCCTTATTCGTAGCTGGAACGAAGCCGACTGGTTCGCGTTGCCGCGCACGCTCGGCGACAACCTTGCCCCGATCATCGGTGCAGGCAAGGGCGAAGTCGTGGTGACGGACACCACGTCGAGCAACCTCTTCAAGGTGATGGCCGCCGCGCTCGACGCACAACGTCAGCGCTCGCCCAAGCGCCGCGTCGTGATCTCCGAGCGCAGCAACTTCCCGACGGATCTGTACATCGTGCAGGGGCTGACGCGTCTGCTCGACGACGGTTACTCGCTGCGTCTGATCGACTCGCCGGACGAACTGCAAAGCGCGCTGGGCGACGACGTCGCCGTGGTGCTGCTCACGCACGTGAACTACCGCACGGGCGCCATGTACGACATGAAAGCGCGCACGGCCGAGATTCATGCGAGCGGCGCGCTCGCGGTGTGGGATCTGTGCCACTCGGCGGGCGCGGTGCCGGTCGATCTGAACGGTGCTGACGCCGATTACGCGGTGGGTTGCACGTACAAGTACCTGAACGGCGGCCCGGGTTCGCCTGCGTTCGTGTGGGTCAACAAGAAGCATCAGGACACGTTCTGGCAGCCGCTGTCGGGCTGGTGGGGCCACCGCACGCCGTTCGCGATGACGCCGGAGTACACGCCGGACGACGGCATCGGCCGTTACCTGTGCGGCACGCAGCCAATCGTCTCGCTGTCGCTGGTGCAATGTGGTCTGGACATTTTTGCGCAGACGTCGATGGACGCATTGCGTCGCAAGTCGCTCGCGCTGACGGACCTGTTCATCAAGCTGGTCGAAGAGCGTTGCGCCGAATTCCCGCTGACGCTGGTGACGCCGCGCGATCATGCGTCGCGTGGTTCGCAGGTGAGCTTCGAGCATCCGGAAGGTTTCGCCGTGATTCAGGCACTGATTGCGCGCGGCGTGATCGGCGACTACCGCGAGCCGCGCATCATGCGTTTCGGCATGACGCCGCTGTACACGAGCTTTGCCGACGTGTGGGATTCGGTCGAGATTCTGCGCGACGTGCTGAGCACCGGTTCGTGGGACAAGCCCGAGTTCCACCGCCGTGGCGCGGTGACCTGAGCGAGGAGTTGTCAGCATGACCAAGCCGTCCCCCAAGGCCACGACGCCGACGTCTGACTCGAGCGCATCTTCATCCGCCTCGCCCGCTCAGGGCGGGTGCCCGTTCGGGCATGGAAGCGAAGCGACTGGCGGTGCGTCCGCCACGTCCGCCAGCACGTCTGCCAACGCCACGCAGTGGCACGACGCGCAGCTCGATTTCTCGAAGAGCATGAGCTATGGCGACTACCTGTCGCTCGATCCGATTCTGAATGCGCAGCATCCGCGTTCGACGGATCACAACGAGATGCTGTTCATCATCCAGCATCAGACGAGTGAACTGTGGATGAAGCTCGCGCTGTACGAGTTGCAGGCAGCGCGCACAGCCGTTCATAACGACGAACTGCCACCGGCGTTCAAGATGCTGGCGCGTGTGTCGCGTATTCTTGAGCAGTTGGTGCAGGCGTGGAGCGTGCTGGCGACGATGACGCCGTCGGAGTATTCGTCGATGCGTCCGTCGCTGGGTAGCTCGTCGGGCTTCCAGTCGTATCAGTACCGCATTCTGGAGTTCATGCTGGGCAACAAGAATGCGGCGATGCTTGCGCCACATTCGCATCGCCCGGACCTGTATCAGCAGGTCGAAGCTGCGCTCAACGCGCCGTCGTTCTATGACGAAGTGGTGCGTCTGCTCGCACGTCGCGGCTTTGCGATTGCACCGGAGCGTCTGGAGCGTGACTGGACGAAGCCGACGCCGCACGACACGACCGTCGAAGCCGCGTGGCTTGAGGTGTATCGCAACCCGTCGCAACACTGGGAGCTATACGAGATGGCCGAAGAACTGGTTGATCTCGAGGACGCTTTCCGTCAGTGGCGCTTCCGTCATGTGACTACGGTTGAGCGCATCATCGGCTTCAAGCAAGGGACCGGCGGTACCAATGGCGCGCCGTATCTGCGCAAGATGCTCGACGTGGTGTTGTTCCCCGAGCTTTGGCACGTGCGGACATTGCTGTAATGGTTTGGTTGGAACGGGTCGCTTAGATTCAGTGAGCGCCGTTGCCCGATGCCCGGGCAACGGCGTTTGTTCGTTTACCCGATCGTTGGAATGCGCTTAGCACCCTTGTCACATGCCCGGGGCAGCGGCGCTTGCCCGGCCCCTGACTCCGCTCCAAAACCTTTTAAGTCGCTACGTCAGGGGCCGGACAATCACCGCCATCGGATGTCCGAAAACCCCGTGCGGTGATCGACCGTTCGGTGTCGTCGCATCGATAGCGGTAAAGAATCGGGTTGGGTGTCGCCCGCGGTGCGACTTAAAAGGTAGTGGAGCGCCGCGGGCGACACTCAACCCGATTAACCACAGACCGATTAAGCGTTTCCGCTCAGACGAGCGGCCAATTGTTTCAATCGGGGTTTGATCTCCTCCCGAAACCGGGAGCGGTGATCGACCGTTCGGTGTCGTCGCATCGATAGCGGTGAAGAATCGGGTTGGGTGTCGCCCGCGGTGCGACTTAAAAGGTAGTGGAGCGCCGCGGGCGACACCCAACCCGATTAACCACAGACCGATTAAGCGTTTCCACTCAGCCGAGCGGCCAACTGTTTCAATCGGGGTCCGATCTCATCCCGAAACACCGAATCCGGAATCGAGGAGGACGGCCCGCTGCAACTGATCGCGAGCCAACGGTTCTGCCGGATGTCGCGAAGTGGCACGGCGACGGCGTTGACGCCTTCATGCCACTCGCGAAACGAGTAGCAGAGCCCTTCCCGCTTGTAGGATTCGATCCCCTTGTCGACGCCCGATTGCAGGGCATCCCAGCCGACATTGCGCAGTGCGGCGGGATTGGCGTCGTAGGCATCGTGCAGATCCGAGAGCATCGTCTCGCGCTCGGTCGGCGTCATGGCCGCGAGGTAGACGCGCCCCATCGAACTGGTCAGCATCGACAGGCGGGAGCCTGCCGTCAGACCCAGCGTGAGATGCGCGGAGTCGCTGCGAATCGTCTCCAGATACATCATGTCCACGCCCTCTCGACAGCCGAGGGAGATCGAACATCCCATTTCTTTGGCAAGCGCGCGCATATGAGGACGCGCCAGCGTCAGCATATCGGTGCCGTTCAGGAAGGCATAGCCGAGGGCCAGCACGCCCGCGTCCAGTGCATATTTGCCCAGGTCAACGTCGTAACGCAGGTAGCCGAGTTCGGTGAGGGTGTAGGCCAGACGGCTCACCGTCGCTTTCGGCAAGCCCGTGCGCGCTGCGAAATCGCGGTTGCCGAGCAGCATGTCGTCCGGCCCGAAGGCGCGCAGCAGTTCGAGGCCTCGTGCCAACGCCGTGACGAACTTGCGCTCGTCGTGCGACGGCGACACACCATGAGCCGGCGCACCGGTAAGGGCAGACAGGGACGTTTTGATCACAGCCATCGCGCACTCCGCATCGACTTCACAGTCACTTTGAACATACCGGGCAAGCAGGATCGGACAAGATCAAACAGATTCGGCCAGTGCATGCACTGGCCGTTGCCCGGCGAAAAATTTTAGTGTTAAACTAACTTCGATTTCAGAACATTGTTCCGCATTGCGGAACTTTCGTCAAGTTGATTGGAGGAGATGGGTCATGGCAGGCAATGCACAGTTTCACTGGGAAGATCCGCTGTTGCTCGACGCGCAGCTCACCACCGACGAGCGCATGATTCGCGACGCGGCCGCTGCGTATGCGAACGACAAGCTCGCGCCGCGTGTGCTCGAAGCGTTCCGTCACGAGCGCACCGACGCATCGATCTTTCGCGAGATGGGCGAGATCGGTCTGCTCGGCCCGACGATCCCCGAACAATATGGCGGCCCCGGTCTGAACTATGTGGCCTACGGCCTGATCGCCCGCGAAGTCGAGCGCGTGGATTCGGGCTATCGCTCAATGATGTCCGTGCAGTCGTCGCTGGTCATGGTCCCGATCTATGAGTTCGGCAGCGAAGCGCAGAAGCAGAAGTACCTGCCGAAGCTCGCCAGCGGCGAATGGATCGGCTGCTTCGGTCTGACCGAGCCGAACCACGGTTCGGACCCGGCGGGCATGACCACGCGCGCCAAGAAGGTCGCCGGTGGTTATGAACTGAGCGGCAGCAAGATGTGGATCACGAATTCGCCCATCGCCGATGTCTTCGTCGTCTGGGGCAAGCTCGCCGACGAGAGCGGCGAAGAGAAGATCCGCGGCTTCATTCTGGAAAAAGACTGGAAGGGTCTGTCGGCCCCCGCGATTCACGGCAAGGTCGGCCTGCGTGCGTCCATCACCGGCGAGATCGTGATGGATCAGGTCTTCGTGCCGGAAGAGAACCTGATGCCGGGCGTCTCCGGTCTGAAGGGGCCGTTCACGTGCCTGAACTCGGCCCGCTACGGCATCGCCTGGGGCGCACTGGGCGCCGCTGAGTTCTGCTGGCACATGGCACGTCAGTATGTGCTCGATCGTCAGCAGTTCGGTCGCCCGCTCGCCGCCAACCAGCTGATCCAGAAGAAGCTGGCCGACATGCAGACGGAAATCACGCTGGGCCTGCAAGGCTGCCTGCGTCTGGGTCGCATGAAGGACGAAGGCACGGCGGCGGTCGAGATCACCTCGATCATGAAGCGCAACTCGTGCGGCAAGGCACTCGACGTGGCGCGTCTGGCCCGCGACATGCTCGGCGGCAACGGTATCTCGGACGAGTTCGGCATCGCCCGCCATCTCGTGAACCTCGAAGTGGTCAACACCTACGAAGGCACGCACGACATCCACGCCCTGATTCTGGGTCGCGCACAAACGGGTATTCAGGCGTTCTTCTGATTCCCTGAAGTTTGAGAAGTGGGCGCGAAATCGCGCCTACTTCTCTGCAACGTTGTTAGGTACGCGTCGTTTCTCGAGCCGCATGTCGCGGGCCGTCAATCCAACGAGTGACGGCGCGTACCCAACAAAAAAGCCAGCTCATGCGAGCTGGCTTTTTCGTTTCTTGCTGCGACATGTGCGGCGCATCGTCATGCGACCGCACATCCATCACTTATCGATTACTTATCGACTACTTATCGATTACTTGTTCGGCTGCGGCGTGAGGCGCAGATACGGACGCACGGCCTTGTAGCCCTTCGGGAATTTCTCCTTCAGTACGGCCTCGTCCTTGAGCGACGGCACAATCACCACGTCTTCGCCATCCTTCCAGTTGCCCGGCGTAGCGACCGAGTAGTTGTCGGTCAGTTGCAGCGAATCGATGACGCGCAGAATCTCGTCGAAGTTGCGGCCCGTGCTTGCCGGGTACGTGATGATCAGGCGCACCTTCTTCTTCGGATCGATCACGAACAGCGAGCGCACCGTCACGGTTTCGCTGGCGTTCGGGTGAATCATGTCGTACAGCTGCGAAACCTTGCGATCGCCGTCTGCCAGGATCGGGAAATTGACCGTGGTGTTCTGCGTTTCGTTGATGTCGCTGATCCAGCCCTTGTGCGACTCCGCATCGTCCACCGACAAGGCGATGGCCTTCACGTTACGTTTTTCGAACTCGCCCTTGAGTTTTGCAGTCAGACCCAATTCGGTCGTGCACACCGGCGTGTAGTCGGCCGGGTGCGAGAAAAGGACACCCCAGCCATCGCCGAGGAATTCGTGAAACTTGATCGTGCCGATCGACGAATCCTGCTCGAAGTCGGGAGCGATATCACCCAAACGCAATGTCATTTACAGTCTCCTTGAGAACCTTTCACTCAGTGGGATCAAGACTAAAGGATGCTAAGCTTAGTCAGAACGAATAAAAAATTTGTTCCAAATGATTTCTGGAAATATACCGCAGCCCGTCTGTTGTTTTCTGGCAACGACGCGTTGAAAGCGGTACGATAACCCCCATATCAGCCGCACATCCCCCCGCATTTTCCTCCCAGAAACGGGTAACGACTATGTCGCAAGTGCATATCAACAAGGAGAAGTTCATGACCGATATCAAATCCGTACTGGCTGACGCCGAAGACCTGCTCAAGCAAGCTGCCAACACGACCGGCGAGCGCGCCTCCGAACTGAGCGACAAGGCCCTCACGCTGCTCAAGCAAGCCAAGGAAAAAGCCTCGGACGTTCAGGTCGTCGTGGTTGAGAAGAGCAAGATGGCCGCTCGCGCAACTGACGACTACGTGCACGATCATCCGTGGCAAGCCGTGGGCATCGCCGCCGGTATCGGCGTGGTGATCGGCCTGCTGCTCAACCGCAAGTAAGCTCGCTGAATACGCGCAGTCAGCGCGACCAGCACAAGTCACTTTCTCGCCTACTCTGCCAAAGGCGGAGCCTGCCTGACCGGTGCGACGGGTCGGGTGGGCCGCCCCGTCCAGCCCATGACCGACAATGATCGCACGACCCCGCCGCGGCCTTCGCTGCGGCGCCTCGCCGGTGCGTTGCTCGAGATCCTTCAGTCGCGCATCGAACTCATCGGCATCGAATTGACCGAAGAGAAGGAACGCCTGATGGGCGTTGCGTTTCTCGGTCTTGCCGCAATGCTCTTCGGTGTTCTCGCCCTCGTGTCGCTGACCGCGCTGGTCATCGTCATTTTCTGGGACACCTATCGCCTCCAGGCCATGACCGGCATCTTCGTCGTGTATCTCTTGCTCGCGAGCTGGTGCGCCATGCGTGCGCGCAACATTCTGCGCGATGCCCCGATGCCGTTCGAA
Organism: Pandoraea commovens; assembly: GCF_902459615.1. Lineage (GTDB taxonomy): Bacteria > Pseudomonadota > Gammaproteobacteria > Burkholderiales > Burkholderiaceae > Pandoraea > Pandoraea commovens. The sequence goes on along the minus strand of NZ_CABPSA010000008.1, from coordinate 111,429 downwards.
GCCACACTGGCCGAGTTCGAAAAGGACCGCGACGCCCTGCGTCCGGACTGAAGGAGACCCGCCCGTGCCGCTGGAACAGAACCATCCTCAACGACCGCGTCGCCCGCGTCAGTCGCGACGCTCCCGTCACGAACTCCTCGCGATCCGCAAGGAAATCGTACTCACGCGCATTGCCGTCGAGCGTGCCGAGCTGATCCAGGCGTCGCGTGTGACGCGCGAACGCCTGCGCAACTTCCGCTGGGTTCGCTACCTGTTGCCCGGTGGTCTCGCCCGCTTCTCCGGACTCGGCGGCCTCGGTGGCCTCGCCAACTCCGGCCTTAAGCTCGGCGGTCTGCTCGAACGCTATCCGCTCGTCAGCTCGGTGGCGTCGATTGCGCTGACGGGCCTCTCGCACACGCCGGTCGGACGCATCGCCCGTCGCGGACTCAAGTGGGGCAGCCTCGGCGTGCTCGCCTGGCAAGGCATCAAGCTCTGGCAGGAATCGACGAAAGGATCGTCGACACCAACCGACGCTTCGACAGACGCCGCGACGTCGACGAATCCCGCAACTTCACCTGCATCTGCCAAAGACAACGATCGCGGTTCCCCGCCGTTGATGTAACGCCAGCATTCGCGCCCCTCACCCATACGGCCGCCTACGCTTCGCAATGCTTTGCGACACGTGCGCGGCCGTAGGCGTTGATGGTGATGCAGATGCGTCGATCATGCCCTGCGATGCGCACCGTGCCCGACAGCCACTTGCGTGCCTCGGTCCGGATGAAGCCACTTTCGGCGAATGCCAGCCCTTGCGTGTAATACAAACCCCACCTCGCCTCAATGCTCACGCCTGGCGGCAACGGCGCATGACGCCCCAATAGCGTCTCGCCCGCATCCAGCCGGTGATTTCGGTTCTCGTCGACAAACGTCACCCAACCGCTGTTCAGACTCACACCGTCGTGCGGCGCGATTGCGATACGCCGATGCCGTCCCAATGCTTCAGCTCGCGCCGCTTGCATCGTCGCCAGAAATGCGCGCGCCGTCGTCTCCACCGCCACACGACGCCGCACCGCCTCTATCGACGGCGCAACAGCAAACAGCGCAATAGCAAACACCGCCATCGCCACCAGGCATTCGATCAGCGTGACGCCGCGCATCGGGCGCGCGACATGCCTATCGAACCCGTCGCGCCTACCGAGCTGTCGTGACGCACCGCTCCAATCACGCATCGCAATGCTCGCGTCTGGCACCGGGCACCTGCGTCGTTATCGCGCTGTCGTGCCAGGTCGCGACTTCGCGCCAGTTCAACCTGCGCGACGAGAACGAGATCCGTGCAGCACCTCCCGCCGCCGCGCGTCCGCGAGACGCGCGAACCTCATAAGTCGCTTGCAGGAAGACCCGCGTTCCGGGCAACTTGCCGCATCCCATCGCACTCACACGGTAGCGGCGCACGAGCGACGCCCTTGCCGCCTTCGCCTCGCGCGCGTCCGGCAGATACTCGGTGAACGCGATTCGCTCGATGAAGTACCGCGCTCTGCTCACGGAGACGACGCGCACATCGTTCCAGCCGATCCCGACCCAGCCCGCCATTTGATTGGGCTCGCGACTTCCGTCTCGATAACGCGCACCGATGACACCATGCGGGCCCTCGTCGAACTCGTACGCTGCGGCAATATCCGGTGCGTCCGCTCCGCCGACCAATCGCTCGCGTGCGGCCCTGAGTGCATCGTGCGCTGCGCCGAAAGCGAACACCCTGTCGTTCGTGTACGCGATGAAGCGGGTTGCCAGTTCACGGTGTTGCATGCCTGAGACCGCCAGCGCCATCAGGGCGGCGAGCCACATCACGATGAAGACACCAACCATTTCGCCTCCTCGCGAATACCGCCATCGTTGCGCCGGTAGGCCACCACCGTGAACACATGCAAATGGACGTCTCCGGCATTGGTCAGCCACTTGTACTCACGACCACCGGACGCCGCATCGAAGACTTCGACGGTCCGACCCGCGCGCTGTTTTCCCCCACGTCGCGGCGCCCCCCTCAACACTAGCGAAAATGCCACAGCACTCACGTTCTCCCAGCCACCGGACCCAGCCGGCGCGCTTGGAGGCTTGCGTCGCGCGTTCTTCACCGGTGTCATCCAACGCAATGGACCGGCTCCCCCCGCACGCACGCCCAGCCGGATATACATCGCCTCGACACCGATGACCAGCACCTGCGCAGGACGCAGCGTCGTGATCTTGTATCCCCGGTCGCCGTACCGACAGAACAGCGAGGGGACACCGTCTTCGCCTTTATCGACGTAGAATGCACTGACGTTACGGTCGTCACCATCGCTTCGCGCTCTGACGCTGGCCCCGCCGCAGTTCTGTACCGCGCCGTTGCCATTGCCGTTTTCGTCTCCGAAGCCCGCACCGTGGTACTGCACCTCCAGCATCGTGCTGCCCTGCCAGCCACGCTTCGGGCAAGTGTCGACCGTGCTGGCGCATTCCGCACTGGCTCGCAGTGAAGGCCAATCGCCTAGCCCGGGTTGAACAGATCGATCTGCGTTGAGGATCGGGCCTTCCAAAGGATCCCAATTTCGATATCCGGCCATGCCGACAGCACGCGTGAGTTGATTCAGCGCGAAGGCAGCACGCTCGTTCACCTCGTATCGCTCCGCCTGCACGCGCCACAATCGAATGCCCGCGAGATAGATCGCGGTCGCAGCCATCACGATCAGCAGCCCCAGCGGCATGGCGATCACCCATTCGAGCAGGGTAAAGCCGTGTATGCGGCGCTTGCCCGACGGTAGACGACAAGTCATTGGCGATGTCGTCATGGCAAACGGTCGACAGCCATGAGGGCGTGCATCGAAGGCGAAGGCAATGCGGTTGTGACCACGTTGTGCGCAACAACCCCTGAGGCCGACGACACGCCGCCCGCCGCTTGCCAGTGTGCGAAGCCCTGCGCACCGGCGACGAGCGCGGTCATCGTGAACAAGACGTCGAGCAGCGCCGCCCCTCGCATCGCGCGGCGACAACACACGTGCGGTCTCGGGCGTGTCGGTGGCGTCGGTGGTGTGAGTGGTGTGGGTGGGGACGATGCACGCACACGATTGCCTCGTACAACGCGTGACGTGTGATGCCCGATACGTTGCAGCATGTGATGACGATCCTGTTGCATGGCGTGGCTCCTTGGCTCGTTGATGGCGAGTTGACGACGTGTTCATCGTCGCGCATCGCCCGCTCCCAACCAATCGGACAGCACCGCAAAACCCACCCCGTTATGCGCCACCTCACTCTTCAAACACGTCACATCCGCCGCGCAAAAAAAACGGCGACCGAGGTCGCCGTCTTTCTTCTCATCGATGCTCGCCTATGGCACATCGCACACTGCCAACGCGCCATGCATCGTCATCACGCCTTGAGGGAATCGATGAGTTCGACGTAGGCCGTCTGCACTTCTTCCTTCGACTTGCCCTTGAGCATTTCCCAGGCGTCGAATTTAGCGCGGGCGACGAAGTCCATCGCACCGGGGCGGGAGCCGGAAACGTCGCCTTCCGTACCTTGCTTGAACAGCGCATAAATACGCAGCAGCGTCAGATTGTCGGGGCGTTCGGGCAGCGTCTTGGATTGGGCTACCGCCTCGTCGAAGCGGGCTTGAAGATCGCTCATGGTGTCTCTCCCTGGAAAAACAGTCAGCTTATAAGTGACCCGCGCGACGACCGGGCAAAATCCGCCAGATCAAATGCGGCACATGCGTCGACGCTCGGGATGTTGCGAATACAACGCGAACAAGGATAGCGACGATGGCCTACGCAAGGTAGGGGCCAGCGTAGAACCCCGCGTCTAAACCTCTCGGGAACTGAGTCGATTGTTACGAAACGATCGCGACGGACCGGACGCCTCAAAGAAAAACGCCCGGCATGGCCGGGCGCTTTTTCTCGATCATCGAACCTTACATCACGACGCAGAGGCTGCCGACGCCGTGCCTGCGTTCGCAGGTGCCGAGCGTTCTTCCCAACCGCCGCCCATCGCCTTGTACAGCGTGACGAGGTTGGTCCAGCGCGCCAGACGCGTCGCGATCAGCGTTTGCTGCGACGAGTACAGCGAGCGTTGCGCGACCAATGCGTTCAGATAGCTGTCGACGCCATTGCGGTAGCGCAGGTCCGAGAGTTTGTAGCTCTCGTCGCTCGCCTTCACGAGCGATTCCTGCGCCGCAATCTGATCGTCCAACGTGCCGCGTGCAGCCAGTCCGTCCGACACTTCGCGGAACGCCGTCTGAATCGCCTTCTCGTAGTTGGCGATCTCGATGCGCTTCTGCACCTTGGCCAGATCGAGGTTGGCGATGTTCTGCCCACCCGCGAAAATCGGCAGCGTGATGGTCGGTGCGAACGACCATGCGCCCTGCCCGCCCTTGAACAGATTGCTCAGCGATGCACTCGCCGTACCAGCATTCGCCGTCAACGAAATCGACGGGAAGAACGCCGCACGTGCTGCACCGATGTTCGCGTTGGCGCCCTTGAGCGTGTGCTCGGCAGCCGTCACGTCGGGGCGACGCAGCAGCAAGTCCGACGGCAGCCCGGCAGGCAGATCGGCCAGCAGGCCCTGCCCGTCGAGCGGACGTGCCGGCGGCAAATCGGCCGGCAACGGCTGGCCGATAAGCAGCGCCAGCGCGTTTTCGTCCTGCGCCACCTGACGCGTGTACTGCGCGAAGTTCGCACGCGCCGTATCGACCGGCGTTTGCGCCTGACGCAGGTCCAGCCCGGAGGCCGTGCCCACGTCGAAACTGCGCTTGGTCAGGTTATACGACGATTGCTGGCTCTTGAGCGTGTCCGACGTGAGCTTGAGCAGCTCCTGATCGGCCAGCCACGTGAGGTATGCCGTCGCCACTTCCGAGACGAGCGTGATATGCGCCGCCTTGGCCGTGTCCTCGCTCGCCAGGTACGATTCCAACGCCTGATCCTTCAGGCTCTGGATGCGACCGAACAGATCGAGTTCGTATGACGTGAAACCCACGCCGACCTGATAGCTGCGGCTGATACCCGCGCGACCCGACGACGACAGATCCGCCGGCGAGCGCTGAACCGACGCCTGACCTGCCGCCCCCACCGAGGGCAGCAGCGCCGAGCGCTGGATCTGGTACTGCGCACGTGCGGCTTCGACGTTGAGCATCGAGACACGCAAATCGCGGTTGTTCTCCAACGCGATCTCGATCAGCTTTTGCAGACGCGGATCGGCGAAGAAATCTCGCCATCCCAGATCGGCAGCCACGACATTGCTGTCGGCGGCGCCGTTCTGGTTCGCCGCGCCGGGCGTCTTGTAAGCCGGGCCCGTGGGGAACGACGTGGCGACCGGTGCCTCGGGCCGCTCATAGTGCGGCGCGAGGGTACAGCCTGCCAGGAACGCTGCCGCCAAGGCCATCGGCAATGCTTTGTGCTTCATAGGTCAGTTTCCTTCCTTGGCGGGACCGTTGGTTGCGTCCGGGTTCTCATGACGCGCTTCCGGATGTTCCACCGTGTCCAGATCCTCATGGGCGAAGCGCTTACGCACCAACACGAAGAAGACCGGCACGTAGTAGATCGCGAGGAACGTCGCGGCGAGCATACCGCCGATCACGCCCGTACCGATGGCGTGCTGCGAAGCCGAACCGGCCCCGTTGGAGATCGCCAGCGGCAGCACACCGAGAATGAACGCCATCGACGTCATCAGAATCGGTCGCAGACGCAGTCGCACGGCTTCCATCGTCGCTTCCATCAGCGTGCGGCCCTGCTCTTGCAGATCCTTGGCGAATTCCACGATCAGAATTGCGTTCTTCGCCGACAGACCCACGGTAGTGAGCAGACCCACCTGGAAGTACACGTCGTTGGACAACCCGCGCAACGTGGCGGCCAGCAGTGCACCCAACACGCCCAGCGGCACCACCAGAATCACCGAGAACGGGATCGACCAGCTTTCGTACAAGGCAGCCAGGCACAAGAACACGATCAGGATGGAGATCGCATACAGCGCCGGTGCCTGCGAGCCCGAAATACGCTCTTCGAACGACAGCCCCGTCCACTCCAGACCGATACCCGGCGGGAGTTGCTTCGCGATTTCTTCCACCGCCTTCATCGCGTCGCCCGACGACTTGCCCGGTGCCGGCATACCCTGAATTTCCACGGCAGGCACACCGTTGTAGCGTTCCAGACGTGGCGAACCGTACGTCCACTTGCCCGTGGCGAAGGCCGAGAACGGCACCATCGTCCCGCTGCTGTTACGCACGAAGAGCTTGTTGATGTCCTGCGGCAGCATCCGGTCCTTCGGTTCCGCCATCACGTACACCTTCTTCACACGACCGCGGTCGATGAAGTCGTTCACGTACGACGAGCCCCACGATGCCGACAACGTCTGGTACACGTCGGCAATCGACAGACCCAGTGCAGCGGCCTTTTCTTCGTCGACGTCGACCTTGTACTGCGGCGTGTCGTCCAGACCGTTCGGGCGCATGTTCGCCAGATTCGGGTTCTTCGCCGCCATGCCCAGCAACTGATTACGGGCGGCCATCAGGGCGTCGTGACCCAGACCTGCACGATCCTGCAACTCGAAGTCGATACCGCCCGCGTTACCGAGTTCCGGCACCGACGGCGGGTTGATCGCGAAGATCATGGCGTCCTTCACGCTGGCGAACGCCTGGTAGGAACGCGCAATCACGGCCTGCACCTTGAGGTCGGATGCCTGACGGTCCTCCCACGGCTTCATCATCGTGAACGCCAGACCCACGTTCTGACCACGGCCGTTAAAGCCGAAGCCCGTCACCGTGAAGATCGAACGAACCGAGTCCTTTTCCTTCTCGAGGTAATGCTTCTCGACCTGCTTCATGACGTCGAGCGTACGCTCCTGCGTCGCACCCGGCGGCAATTGCACAAGGTTGAAGAAGTAACCCTGGTCTTCGTCCGGCAAGAACGCCGTCGGCATACGCACGAACAGGAAGCCGACGACCGCCACGATCACCACGTAGACGATCAAGAGCGGCGTGGTGCGCTTGAGCAAGCGCTCCACCTGACCCTGATAGGCCTTCGAACCGCTGTCGAACTTGCGGTTGAACCAGCCGAAGAAGCCGCGCTTCTCGTGAACCTCACCCTTCTTGATCGGCTTGAGGATCGTTGCGCACATGGCCGGCGTGAGCACGATAGCCACAAGCACCGACAACGCCATGGCCGCCACGATGGTCAGCGAGAACTGACGATAGATAGCACCGGTCGAGCCGCCGAAGAATGCCATCGGCACGAACACGGCCGAGAGCACGAGCGCCACACCCACCAGCGCACCGACGATCTGATCCATCGCTTTCTTCGTCGCTTCTTTTGGACTCAGCCCTTCTTCCGCCATCACCCGCTCGACGTTTTCGACCACCACAATGGCATCGTCGACGAGCAGACCGATGGCGAGCACAAGGCCGAACATCGATAGCGTGTTGATGGAGAAGCCCGCCGCACCCATGATGCCGAACGTACCGAGCAGCACCACCGGCACCGCGATCGTCGGGATGATCGTTGCCCGCAGGTTCTGCAGGAACAGATACATCACGAGGAACACGAGCACGATACCTTCGATGAGGGTCTTGATCACTTCCTCGATCGAGATCTTCACGAACGGCGTGGTGTCGTACGGATAGTCGACCTTCATGCCCTGAGGGAAGTACGGTTCGAGTTCGGTGACTGCCTGCTTGACGGCGGTGGCCGTCTGCAGCGCGTTCGCACCGGTGGCCAGCGTAATCGCCAGACCGGCGGCCGGCTTGCCGTTGTAACGTGCCACGACCTGATACGACTCGCCGCCCAGCTCGATGCGCGCCACGTCACCCAGACGCACTTGCGAGCCGTCCTTGTTGACCTTGAGCAGAATCTTGCGGAACTGCTCCGGCGTTTGCAGACGGCTTTGCGCCGTCACGGTCGCATTGAGCTGCTGGCCCTTCACCGCAGGCGCGCCACCCAGCTCACCGGCCGAGATCTGCACGTTCTGCGATTGAATGGCGTTCGAGACGTCGATGACCGTCAGGTTGTAGCCGTTGAGCTTCTGCGGATCGACCCACACGCGCATGGCGTACTGCGAACCGAACAGCTGGACCTGACCCACACCGTTCACACGGCTGATCGGATCCTGCACGTTGGCTGCAATGTAGTTCGCCAGGTCGATGTCGGTCATATTGCCGTCATCGGAATACGCGCCGATCACCAGCAGGAAGTTCTTGGTCGCTTTCGCCACCTTGATACCCTGCTGTTGCACCTGCTGCGGCAGCAGCGGCGTGGCAAGTTGCAGTTTGTTCTGCACCTGCACCTGGGCGATGTCCGGGTTCGTGCCCTGAGCGAACGTCAGCGTGATCTGGGCGGTACCCGAGCCGTCGGACGTCGACGACATGTACTCAAGGTGATCGATACCGTTCATCTGCTGCTCGATCACCTGCGTGACCGTATCCTGCACGGTCTGCGCCGAAGCGCCCGGATAGGTCGCGGTGATCTGCACGGACGGCGGTGCGATCGGCGGGTACTGCGAGACCGGCAGCTTCAGAATCGAAAGCGCACCGGCCAGCATGATGACAATGGCGATCACCCAAGCAAAGATCGGGCGATCGATAAAAAACTTTGCCATGAATAAGGCTCCGCGTTATTGGGCTTTGGCGCTCGAGGCGGCGTCGGCCTGCGAGGCACCCGAAGCGCTGGCAGCGGCCGGTGCGCTCGCACCTGCCGGCTGTTGCGCCTGAGCACCCGGCAACTGTGCCGGCACGGCCTTCGCAGGCGAACCGGGGCGCGCCTTCTGAAGACCCGACACGATCACCTGATCGCCTGCGGCAAGACCCGAGCTCACCAGCCACTTGTCGCCGATCGCACGGTCGGTCACGAGCTGACGCAGTTCGATCTTGCCTTCCTTGTTCACGATGAGTGCCGTCGGCTGACCCTTCTGGTCGCGCGTCACGCCTTGTTGCGGCACCAGCAGACCGCCGTCCTTCACGCCTTCCTGGAGCTTGGCGTGTACGAACATGCCGGGCAGCAACTCGCGGTTCGGGTTCGGGAAGATGGCACGCACGGTCACCGAGCCGGTCGTCTGGTCGACGGTGATGTCCGAGAACTGGAGCTTGCCTTCGAGCGGGTACTTCGTGCCGTCTTCCAGCGTCAGTTCGACCTTGGCAGCGTTCTTGCCGGCGCTTTGCAGCTTGCCGTCGGCCAGCGCGCGACGCAGACGCAGGCCGTCGGCGGCCGATTGCGTCACGTCCACGTACATCGGATCGATCTGCTGCACGGTCGTCATGAGCGTAGCGGCGCCGGACTGCACGTAAGCGCCTTCGGTCACTTGCGACAGACCGGTGCGGCCCGAGATCGGAGCCGGCACGTCGGTGTAGCCGAGGTTGATCTTCGCCGTATCGACGGCAGCCTTACCGGCTTGCACATCGGCGTCGGCTTGCAGTGCTGCGGCGACCGCGTTGTCGTAGTCCTGCTTCGACACGGCTTCGACGGCGACCAGTTGCTTGTAGCGATCGGCCAACAGCTTGGTCGACGCCTGATTCGCCACGGCCTTTGCGAGCGTTGCCTTGGCATTCTCGTAAGCGGCCTGATACGTTGCCGGATCGATCTTATACAGACGCTGGCCAGCCTTGACGTCACCGCCTTCGGTGAAATCGCGCTTGAGCACGATCCCGTCGACGCGCGCACGCACGTCGGCGACGCGGTAGGGCGCGGTACGGCCTGGCAGGTCGGTCGTCAGCGTGACGCTCTGGGGTTGCAGTGTCACGACGCCGACTTCCGGCACCATGGCCTGCGGCTGCTGCGGCTTCTTGCCGCACGCGGCCAGGGTCAATACCGCGAGTGCGACGGCAGTGACCATCCCCAGTGAACTTCTCTTGACGTGCATATACGCCCCCGATAAATGGAATGCGGTCAAACAAAATGACGAATAACGTTGCGACGATTGCGACGGCGAAGGCCGGTCCGCAATCCCGTCGCACAAAGGCGGGCGGCAAATACCAAAAGGCCCGGTTGAGCGGGCCATCGGAGACAGGCCCGCCGGATGGGACGGGCGGGCCAACAAGACGTCCCCGGGCGCGGCACAGGCCGCGCACGCTGGCACTCGTGTGAGATCGTCGAACAGGCTCCGGGACATCAGGCGACCTTGACGCACGCACCTAACCCCCAATCAGGCGGCGCGGCTTCATCAATTCGCTCTCTCCGGTCAGGGAGTTATCCCTTAGAGGAGGCAGCTTAAATGGTCCCTGTGCAATAGAGCAAGCGGCTGCTATTATAGATACATTCATGAATGTATGTAAATCACATTGCGTCGCACCATAGTGCGGCGCGGTTTACATGACATTTCACAAATTTCCGCTGCCCCTGTGACACGACGATGGCCCGCAGAACGAAAGAAGAAGCGATCGAGACCCGCAATCTGTTGCTAGACACCGCCGAGACGGTGTTCGCGCAGAAAGGCGTGTCGCGCACGTCGCTGGCCGACATCGCCGAAGCCGCCGGCCTCACGCGCGGCGCCATTTACTGGCACTTCAAGAACAAGATCGACCTCTTCAACGCCATGACGGATCGCATCCGTCTGCCGATGGAGCGCATGATCGACGAGGAATGCACCGAGCCGGAAGACGGCGACCCGATGCAGCGCATGCACGAGATTTGTAAGCTGGTGCTCAAGGAAACCGCCCGCAACGAGCGCCGCCGCCGCGTGCTGGACATTCTGTTCCACAAGTGTGAATACACGAACGAGATGCTCTCGGTGCTGGAGCGTCAGCGCGAAGCCTGCGCGGACGGCAAGCAGCGCATTACGCGTGACATGGAACGCGCCATCGAGCGCGGTCAGTTGCCTGCGGCGCTCGACACACGGCGGGCGGCGATCATGCTGCACGCACTGGTCGTCGGCATGATGTCGGACTGGCTCTTCCTGCCGGACTACGATCTTGGTGCCGAGTGCGACGCCGTCGTCGACGGCTTCTTCGACATGCTGCGCACCAGTCCGGCGATGTTGCGCCCGGGCGGGCAGACGGCAGCCGTCTGAGATGTGACGAAGGGGCCCGCTCGCGGCCCGTCGCGATTTACTACATATATTAATTAGCAGACGTCGCGCCCGATCCTCGCTTTCGCCATGTCCGGCGGACGTGCACATTGTCCCGAATTCTCCGTTTCGCGACGCGGCATTGCCGCGCCCTGCGCCATTCGAATGCCGTGATGAGGCATATCGCTGTACAGCGCCGCACCGTTATATATAATCCTACACAACGCGTTGCGCACCCCGCGCAGCCGAAGGTCCGGCCTCGCTGCCCGACCGTATCCATGAGCCGACTCAAGGCTGCGCGGCGAATTCCGCGCCCGCCGAGTCCGCCTTGCCACCACACGCTGGAGACCACTTTCGTGAAAGCTGTCGCAACCACTGTCACTGTTAGCCACACGTCCCAAGCCTCGAATACCCCCGGCACGATGCTGCGCCGCGCCCTCGGCGTTGCCGCCGTCGGCGCCAGCCTGTTGTTTGCTGGCCACGCCGCAGCCCAGCAAGTGTTCGCTGCCGCCAGCATGAAGGATGCCCTCGACGACCTGTCGGCCGCCTACACCAAGGAAACGGGCAAGAAGCCGGTGCTCGTGTACGGTGCAAGCTCGACGCTCGCCCGTCAGATCGAGAAAGGCGCGCCCGCCGACGTCTTCATCTCGGCCGACCAGGACTGGATGGACTACGCGCAAAAGCACGACCTGATCGACACGAAGACCCGCACCAACCTGCTCGGCAACGAACTGGTGCTGATCGCGCCCGCCACGACCTCGGGTGACGTCGACCTCAAGTCGGGTACGGATCTCGACGCGAAGCTGGGCAACGGCAAGCTTGCAATGGGGGACCCCGCTCACGTACCGGCTGGCCTCTATGGCAAGGCTGCGCTCGAGAAACTCGGCATCTGGTCGAAGGTGCAGGGCAAGGTGGCCGCCGCCGACAACGTGCGCAACGCGCTGCTGCTGGTCGCCCGTGGCGAAGCGCCGTACGGCATCGTCTACAAGACGGACGCCAACGCCGAGAAGCGCGTGCGCATCGCCGGGACGTTCCCGGCCGACAGCCATGCACCGATCGTCTACCCGGTGGCCGTGACGAAGCAGGCCAACCGCGCCGACGCCGATCCGTTCTTCAAATTCCTGCAAACGCCGACGGCTCAGGCCACGTTCCAGCGTTTCGGTTTCAGCCGTCCGTAATTCGACATGGGCCTCACCCCGGAAGAATGGGGCATCGTCGAACTTAGCCTGCGCGTAGGTTTGTGGGGCACGCTTTGCAGCCTGCCCTTCGCCTACGCGGCCGCCTGGCTGCTCGCCCGTCGGCACTTCCCCGGCAAGGCGCTGCTCGATGCCATCCTGCATTTACCGCTCGTACTGCCGCCGGTGGTCGTGGGCTTCGCGCTGCTCGTCCTGTTCGGTGCGCAAGGCGCAATCGGCAAGCTGCTGCGCGAGTGGTTCAACTTCACCTTCGCTTTTCGCTGGACGGGCGCAGCACTCGCGGCGGGTGTGATGGGCTTTCCGCTGCTCGTGCGCGCGATCCGGCAAGCGCTGGAATCGTCCGACACGAAGCTTGAGCAGGCCGCTCAGACGCTCGGGGCGGGCCCCTGGCTCACCTTTCTCACCGTGACGCTGCCGCTCACCGCGACTGGCGTGCTGCACGGCTTCGTGCTGGCCTTTGCGCGTGCCCTGGGTGAGTTCGGTGCGACGATCACGTTCGTCTCGAACATTCCCGGGCAGACGCAGACGCTGCCGCTGGCGATTTACACGGCCACGCAAGTCCCCGATGGCGACGCGATGGTCTGGCGCATGTGCGCGATTTCGGTCGTACTGGCCGTCGCCACGCTCATCTTCTCCGAAGTGCTGATTCGCTTCGGCAACCGCAAGGCGATGGGTCATGACGGTTGAAGTTCGTCTCCAACACCGCTTCGGCAGCTTCGTACTCGACGCCGAGTTCGCCGCAGGCATGGGCGTAACAGCCCTGTTCGGCCCGTCCGGCAGTGGCAAGAGCACGGTGGTCAACGCCGTCTCCGGTCTGCTCAAACCCGACGCCGGACGCATCGTCGTGGGCGCTGACGTGCTCTTCGACAGCGCCGCCGGTATCGCACTGCCGACCTGGCGTCGTCGCATCGGCTACGTGTTCCAGGATGCACGCTTGATGCCGCACTTCACCGTACGCCAGAACCTGCTCTTCGGACGCTGGTTGCGACGTCGCGATGTCGCTGCGGCAGGTAGCGGTGCAATCGCCCTCGAACATGTCGTTGATGTGCTGAACCTCGGTCACTTGCTCGACCGTCGTCCGGGCGCGCTCTCGGGCGGCGAAAAGCAGCGTGTGGGCATCGGCCGGGCGCTGCTGTCGTGCCCGCGCATGCTCCTCATGGACGAGCCGCTGGCCTCGCTCGACCATGCAAGGCGTCTGGAGGTCCTCGACTACCTGAACCGCATTCGTCACGAACTGAAGCTACCCGTGCTGTACGTCACGCACTCGCTCGACGAAGTCATGCGACTGGCCGATCAGGTGGTGCTGTTCAAGGAAGGACGCACGATCTCTCAGGGCGCACCGGCCGATGTCCTCAATCTGCATCGCGACGCTCTCGACGGCATCGCCGAATCACCGGGCATTGTGTTGGAGACGCGCATCGTCGCGCACGACGCGCAATACGGTCTGACGGAACTCGCCGTGAACGGCAGCGACACGATCCGGTTGCGCGTACCCCGCGCGGGTGGCGAAGCGGGAGACGCCTGCCGCATTCTCGTACGCGAACGCGATGTGGCCGTCGCGACGTCCGTCCCTGTCGACACAAGCGTGCTTAACGTGCTTCGCGCACGCGTCTCAACGCTTCGCGACCTTGGCGACTCGGTCGAGGTCGGTGCCACACTCTCCGGCGACGCCGCAAATACCATGCTTCGCGCGCGCATCACACGCTTCTCTGCGGATCAACTGCAACTCGCGCCGGGACGTGACGTGTACCTGCTCATCAAATCGGTGGCGCTGACACGCTAACGTGGTACTGGACGCGCGTTTGCGCCTTTCGATAAAGGACAAGGCGTCGCAACGGAACCCGCTGCGACGCCTTGTCACTATTTTCGCTATGGGAAGCGATTACTTGCTCATCGCGTCGCCCTTGCCCATCGCATCGCCCTTCTTCATGGCGTCGCCCTTGCCCATCGCGTCGCCCTTGCCCATCGCGTCGCCCTTCTTCATCGCGTCGTGCTTGCCCATCGCGTCGCCCTTCTTCATGGCATCGCCCTTGCTCATGGCGTCGTGCTTGGCCATGGCATCGCCTTTGCCCATCGCGTCGCCCTTGCCCATGGCGTCCTGTGCAAATGCGGCACCCGTGCCAAGTGCCAGACCCATTGCCATCACTGCCAGATATCGTGTCTTCATTGCGTTTGCTCCAAGAGTGAGAAATTTCCAGTGAGACGTTTCCTGTCCGTCCCGTAAGTCGTGCAGCGGTACGCAGCCGGGAAGCGAATCGAGTCCCCGGCCATCGCATCAACTGCCGCCGAACCAGTTGTATCCCTGGTCCTCCCAATACCCGCCCGAGTACGTGTTCGTCACGTAGATCGCGCGGATATGCTTGGGATTCTTGTAGCCGAGCTTGGTCGGGATGCGTAGCTTCATGGGGAAGCCGTACTCCCGGGGCAGCGTCTGGCCGTCGTAGGTGAGCGCCAGCAGCGTCTGCGGATGCAGCGCCGTCGGCATGTCGATGCTCGTGTAGTAATCGTCTGCACACTTGAAGCCGACGTACTTCGCCGAGGTGTCCGCGCCGATGCGACGCAGGAAGTCTGCGAACGTCACGCCGCCCCAGCGTCCGATGGCGCTCCACCCTTCCACGCACACGTGACGCGTAATCTGTTCGGCAGCGCGCGGGGCAGCGAAGTCACGCAGGGCGTCGAGCCGCCACGGCGCTTTGTCGGCGATCAGGCCAGACAACTCCAGCCGGTACTCGGCTTCGTCCACCGCGGGCGCTTCGTCCATCGAGTAGAACGCGTTGAACGGAAACGGACGCGTGATGGCCGAGGCCGGGAACGTCGGGGCCAGCACGCTCTTTCGGAACAGCGCGGCCTGCACGCGATCGTTCCAGCGTGAGATCCTGGTCAGCGCCGACTCCACACTGGCGTTGTCGTCGAGCGAACAGCCGGACAGCAACGCCACGCCGCCGAGCGACAACGTCCGTGTGAGAAACGCGCGGCGCGACGGCTCGGACACGCGACGTGTCATCAGCGCACGGGCTTCGTGAAGAATCGCATCGCCGTCGCGCACGACCGGGGCGTCGGACATCAGGATCGAGGACTTGCGTTCGGGCGTCATGGCGAGGCTTCCTTGGTGTCGGCGTGCGCTGAATGGGGACAGCCCCGTTCAGCGTCCGGTAATCATGGTGCGCAGCGTGCGGGGCACCAACGCCACCATCGCCACGTGGACGACGACGAAGCCCACGAGGCCAGCCATCGCAATGAAGTGAACGAGGCGCGCGCCCTGAAAGCCGCCGAACAGCGTGCACAGCCAACCGAGTTGCACGGGCTTCCAGACGGCAAGTCCCGATGCGACGAGCAACACCAGATCCAGCACCGCGAACAAATAAGCGGCGCGTTGCACCTGGTTGTAGTGACGGGGATCCTCGTGCGTCAGACGACCGCGCAGTGCCGCGAAGAGATCGCGCAGCACACCACGCGGCGTCAGCGGGAAGAAGCGACGCGAGAAGCGGCCGCTTGCAGCGTTCGTCGTCAGATAAATCAGACCGTTGGCGACCAGCAACCACATGGCGGCGAAGTGCCACTGCAATGCGCCGCCGAGCCAGCCGCCGAGCGTGATCTCGTTCGGGAAACGGAAGGGGAAAATCGGCGACGCGTTGTAGATGCGCCAGCCGCTCATGACCATCACGACGACGGCCAGCACGTTGAGCCAGTGCGTCACGCGCAGCCACCACGGCTGAACCGTAGCGGGACGCACCGGAGGCTGTGCCACAGGGGGCACGGACTTCGTCATCGTGGTCATCGCGGTCTCCATCGCAGAAGTGTTATTCGATGGAGTCAGTGTCGCCGCGTGCCGGTGACGAAGTCCTCACGAAGAATTAACTTTTTCGTGATGAACGGCGCGAGTGGGAATACCGGGCGCTAAACGGTGTTGCGGTCTTGCCGCGCGCGGCAGTTCACTCGTCGTCCGGATCGACGGCCTGACCGTCTTTGAGATACGCGTCGAAGGTTGGTACGTGGGCGTCGAGCAGCGAGCGAATTTCCTTGATGAGGGTGTCGTAATGCGCGACGAGGTTCTGCGCGAATGGTGTCAACTGTGCGCCACCGCCCGATACACCGCCGATGTGACGTGTGACGAGCGGCTCGCGAAACTCGTGGTTCATCGCTTCGACGAGCAGCCACGCGCGACGGTACGACATGTTCATGCGACGCGCCGCCGCCGAGATCGACCCCGTTGCATCGATGGCGCGCAGCAGCGTGAGACGCCCCGGGCCGAACACCGGCGTTTCGCCGTCACGTATGCGCACGCGCACGTCGTACCCCGCCACACCCGGCGACACCGGTTCCTTGCCAGCCGCTTCGAGCGCTTCGGCTGTCGCCAGCAACTCGCGCGCGAGCGAGTCACGCTGCGCGTCTTCCTGCGGTGACGGTGAAGCGGGCGGCGCGGATTTGCCCGGACGGCGCTCAGCTGGCATGGTTGCCCCACATCACGATAAAGATCAGGATCAGCAACGCCACGACCCATGGCCACCAGCGCGAGAGCTTGCCCCGAGTCGCAGGCATGTCGCGCATCGCGGCGTCGGTCGCCAGCGCGGCAGCCACTTCGCCGTCGGCGGCGATGGGATCGTTCAGCTTGTGGTGCGGCGCGATAGCGGCCGTCAGGCGTCGGAAGAATTCGTTGGCGAGCGCGGCGGCCGCGCCATCGACCTGCGGCGTATCGAGCTTGGCGTACTCGCCGCCGAACTGCGCTTTCAGGTCGTAAGTCAATAATGTGGTCATCGGTCCTTGCGGTTGCAGCGTGACGGTGGCCTGACCGCGTGTGTGGCCAGCCGACGAACCGATCCCGTCGAAATGCAGTGTGTACGAGGTCGGCACGATCACATCGGTCAGCTTGATGCGCCCGGTCCAGCGTCCGCCCACGGGGCCAAGCGTCGCCGCGATCGCGATGGTCCACGTCGTGTCGTCCACGCGCTCGATCGACTCGCATCCGGGAATGCATCCCTGCAACACGCCCGGGTCGTTCAGCGCAATCCACGCGACATCGCGCGCGACGGGTAACTGCCGACTGTTCTGTAGTTCCATTGCCCCTCTCCTTAGCGTCTGCGCCCGATGGACGTCGGTCCTTCAGGTGGCATGGCAGCATCGCAACATGGCGACGTACGGATATTGCGGCATTGCGGCGTTGTCTCGAACATCAAACTATTGTGACACGAGTTACCGCTCGTCAGATCACGGCTGCGGCATTGCGTCCGAGGGGTGGCGATGCCGACCCGCCGCACGCCGGCCGCCGCCGGAACCCCGTCCGACCGGAGTATCGGTTGAAATACAGCGCGAGCCAAGGCGCGATATACTTCGCCGCATCACATCGAGCGGCGCAAAATCAGAGCCATCGCAGCCAATGTCCCCTGGCCAGCGGTCGGCCGCTCGCGTATTGGCGAAGGAAGAGTGCTATGGACAGTGTCGATCTGGAAGTGCTGAAGTCCGCCGTACAGTGGACCCGCGCAGGCTTTTTCGTCACGCTGGGCACCGTTGTGCGCACCTGGGGCTCCGCCCCGCGTCCCGTGGGCTCGATGCTTGCGATCCGTGAAGACGGTCATCTCGTCGGCTCCGTGTCCGGCGGCTGCGTCGAAGACGATCTCGTCGCGCGTATTCGCGACGGCGACTGGCCACAGGACCGTCCCCAAATCACCAGCTATGGCGTGACCGCAGAAGAAGCGCATCGCTTCGGGCTCCCCTGCGGCGGCACGCTGCAACTGGTGCTCGAACCCGTGCGTGAGACGTCGCGCATTCCCGAACTGCTCGACAGCATCGGTAAATTCCGGCTGGTCGTGCGCGAACTGGACATGAAAACCGGCGCAGTCCGCATGGCGCCGGGACATCACACGCCGTCCGTCGAATTCGACGGCGAGCGTCTGATCACGTCGCATGGGCCGCGCCATCGTCTGGTGGTGATCGGTGCGGGACAGCTCTCGAAATATGTGGCGAGCATGGCGTGCGCGCTCGACTATCACGTGATCGTCTGCGACCCGCGCAGCGAGTATGCGGACGAATGGCAGGTCGAGGGCACCGAACTTTCGCGCGAGATGCCGGACGATCTCATCGTCCGTCTGCAACTCGATTCCCACAGCGCCGTGCTCACGCTCACGCACGATCCGAAGCTCGACGACATGGCACTGCTCGAAGCGCTCAAGTCGCCAGCGTTCTACATCGGTGCGATCGGGTCGCGTGTGAACAATGCACGGCGTCGCGAGCGGCTCTCGCTGTTCGATCTGAGCACGACGGAAATCGAGCGGCTGCATGGCCCCGTCGGCATGCACCTCGGCGCGCGCACGCCTGCCGAAATCGCCGTGGCGATTCTTGCCGAGATGACCGCGATCAAAAACGGCATCGCCGTCACGCAGACGTTTGCCGTGCGTGCCGACGATGCATCCGACGCGTCAGACGACGACGCCCCCTCTGCAGCGGCGTGCCGCAGCGCCGCCTGAGAGCTCCGCCCGTCGCCCCCCACCTTTTCCGAATCTGCAAAAAAAGCGCCGCCATGAAGAACATGGCGGCGCAACTCGCTCACTCGTTGCAGAGTGGTACTGCCTGGTACTGCCTGGGTAACTTCAACTTACGCGTCAAACATCCGTGGCACTACATTCGCCCGACTGATCGGCACGTCATTCGTGCGGCCACAGAAACGATGCAACGGCATGACCCTTGGCGGAAACCTTCACATCCTTCGTCATGGGCTTGCCCTCGTACGTCACCTTCACGGTGTAGTCGCCGTCGGGCAACTTCACCAGCATGTAAGGCCCTTTCGAGCGCGTATCGAGCACTGTCGTGCCGCCATGCATGATCTGCACCTGTGCGTCGGCAATGTATTCGTTCGCGCCATTGCCGCGTGCGGCCATCATGATGGACAGCGGCCAGCGCGACGCTTCACGCTTGAACGTGCCCGATTCGTCGCTGTCGATGCCGCCGGACACGTATGTCACGTTGCCCTGCTGCATCGTCGGCGGCAATGTGCCGCCTTGTGCGTGGGCGACGGAAATGCCGCCCAGACTGCCCGTCAGTGCTGCGGCGGTGGCGGCGGCCACCGACCAGCGTTGCCATTGTTGTTGCCACATGTTCAACCTCCCCTTGCATGACTTAAGCGATGCGGTTCGTACCGACAGCGCAGCCGTCGGTATCCGGGTAGTGCGTGGCACCCCTTGGCGTCGTTCTCGGGGCCTGTGTTGCCCTTGTTGCCCTATGGCTTAGCCGAGATCGACCGGGATGAAAATCTGTTGCCCGTCGCGCTGCACGAGCAACGCGACATTATTACCTGCCTTCTTGAGCTTCTCGCTCAGTTGCGCGGCGCTCGTCACCGGCGTGCCGTTGAGCGACAGAATGATGTCGCCCGCCTCCACCCCGGCCTGCTCCGCCGGACCACCCGCGCGGGCGACCAGCAGACCGTTCGTCACCTGCGCCGCCTTCTTCTCCTGCGGCGACAGTTCACGAACCGCCAGACCCAGACGACCGTGCGTTGCCGAATCGTCGGTGCTCGCCACGTCCTTCTTGTCGTTGAGCGCGGCAATCTTCACCGACACATCCTGCTTTGCGCCGTTACGCCACACGGTGAGCGTGGCCGTCTGGCCCGGACGCATATCTGCAATCTTCTCCGGCAACTGCACCGAATCTTCGATGGTCGCGCCGTTGACGGCCAGAATCACGTCGCCCGGCTTCAGATCCGACTTCGCCGCCGGGCCGCTCTTGTCGATGGACGACACCAACGCCCCGGTAGGCTTGGGCAGACCGAACGACTTCGCCAGCGACTGGTTCACTTCCTGAATCGCCACACCGATGCGACCGCGACTCACCTTGCCGTACTGCTGAAGCTGCGTCTTGACCTTCATCGCCATGTCGATCGGAATCGCAAACGACAAGCCCTGGAATCCGCCAGTACGCGAGTAGATCATCGAGTTGATGCCGATGACCTCACCGTTCAGGTTGAACAGCGGTCCGCCCGAGTTGCCCGGGTTGACCGGCACATCCGTCTGGATGAACGGTGTGTAGTTCTCGTCGGGCAACGCACGCGCTTTCGCTGAAACGATACCCGCCGTCACAGTGTTGTCGAAGCCGTACGGCGAACCGATGGCGACCACCCACTCACCCGCCTTCGACTTCGACGGATCGCCGATCTTCACCGTCGGCAAATCCGTGGCGGCAATCTTCAGCAACGCAACGTCGCTCGCCTTGTCGCTGCCCACGACCTTCGCTTTGTACTCGCGCTTGTCGGTGAGCTTCACCGTCACCTGACTCGCGTCGTCGACGACGTGGGCGTTGGTGAGGATGTAGCCGTCCGGGCTCACGATGAAGCCCGAGCCGAGGCTGCGCGTCGGCCCGCTGCTGCTGTCGTCGCCACCGCTGTCGCCTCCGTCGTTACCCGGTGCGCCGTAGAAGTGGCGGAAGAACTGGAACAGCGGATCGTTCGGATCCATGCCCGGCGGGAGCTGATTCGCAGCCGAGCCGCGTTGCGCCGAAGGTTTCCCATCGTGCGTCACACTAATGTTGACTACGGCCGGTCCGTATTGTTCCGCCAGTTGCGAGAAGTCCGGCACCAGCATGCGGGGCGCGGTGTTCGGGGTATTTTGCGCAGCGACCGGCGTCGCGGCCGGGGAGCTTGCAGCGCTCGCGTCGCTGACCATTTCCGAGGTCAGAGGCGTCTGCCAGTGCTGACGACCGGCCACATAGCCGCCCGTCAGGGCGACGAGCACGGCACCGGCAACCAACGTACGAGTGAGCTTCGAAGTCTGCATGAGTCTCTCCTTACCGACGACCACGTTTGAACATGACTGTCATCGTAGAGAGGCTCCCTTAAGAGAACCTTAAGACGAAACTTGAAGAAACATTCGGGGCACTTTAAGACGGCAACGCAGCCATTCGACGCAAAAGGCGTCGACGCCGCGATGTCATTCATCGAAGACGATTCGGAGCGCCAGCGATTGCTATGCGTCACGGTTGCTGGCGTTTGAAGGCGCACCTCGCGTCGTTCGACTTGCATACGTCGCGTGCCGCTGTCTACGGTGGCTGGGTGGTGCAATTTCGCGCCGCGCCTTTTCATCGACAGGAGAATCACGATGCGCAAGATCGATATGTTGGGCACCTCCGCAGCGTCCACGCCCGCCCAGCCCTCACAGCCCTCCCAGCCCCGTCACCGCGTACGCCATGCGCGTCGTGCGTCAGGCTGGATCGGCGCAGCCGGTACGTTTTTCTGTCTGACGCTGGCGATGTCTGCGCAGGCCGCCTCGGGTAATGGCGTGGGCACGCAGGGCCCGGCGGACTCGACGCCAGCGCAAGGGGCGATGTCCGGGCAGATGCAAAGCCAGAACGGTGAATGCTCGAAGGATTCGCCGACCGATCAGGCCATCGTCGGCAAGTCGCTTACGGAAGCGAAGTCGATGCTGCAAGGGTGCCCGTGGCGCATCGGCATGCAGGACGGCCGTGCCATGCCGACGACGCGCGATCACCGGCCGGATCGCCGCACGCTCACGATTGAAAACGACAAGGTCACGGGCGTGACGCGCGGATGAGTAGCGCAGTCCGTCGTCAACGCGGTGTCGGCGCGAGCGCTGGCACCGCAAGACGCGATGCCCGCGATGCCCGCGCTACTCGTGAGTTCACAGCGCAGGCGGCACCGAGGTCGCGCCGCCGAAGCTCACGCGCACGCGCAATCCGTGACCGTTGCGAGCGTCCAGCAACTCCACCTGTGCGCCATGCGCCTGCGCGATGTTTCGCACGATGGCGAGACCCAGACCACTGCCCTGCGCACGCGGCGCGTCCGGCTCGCTTGCCGCGTCCGCCGGGTACTGGCCCGACGCATCGGACGGCACCGTGCCATCCGCCGCCGCCGCGCCGCCACGGAAGAATCGATCGAACACGCGCTCGCGCTCGGCCGGTGCAATGCCCGGGCCGGTGTCTTCGATCTCGACCACCGGAGAGGGCGTTGCCGAGATCAGACGCACATCCACGTGCCCGCCGCGCGGCGTGTATTTCAGCGCGTTGTCGACGAGGTTGCCGAAGAGCGTCTGCAGTGCGTTCGTATCGCCGCGCACGCGACTGATCTGCGCCAGCGCGTCGGGGGCGTCCAGCCCCAGATCGATGCCGCGTGCGATGGCCAACGCCGCATGGTGCGCCACGACGTCCTGCAACAGCGGAGCCAACGGCAAGTCGGTGAACGCCGTTGCCGCACGCGCGGCATCCGGTTCCTGGCGCGCCAGCGTCAACAACTGCGCGACCATGTGTGATGCACGACGCACGCCCTCACGCAAATCGCGCATGGCTTCGGCACGCTCTGCATCGGTGTGCGCGCGTTCGAGCAACTGCACCTGAAGCTGCAAAGCGGCGAGCGGCGTACGCAACTCATGTGCGGCGTCTGCAACGAAGGCCTTTTGTTGGACCAGTGCGTCGTCGAGCCTGCCGAGCAAGCTGTTAAGCGCACGCACCAGCGGACGCACTTCGTCCGGCAAACCGGCTTCGGGGAACGCCTCCAATGCGCCCGGCGCACGCGCATCGAGCGCCTTCGTCACACGACGCAGCGGTCTCAACCCGCGTCCCACGACAATCCACACGAGCAAGCCGAGCAACGGCATCGCCACGACCAGCGGCAGCAGCGTGCGCAACGCCATCGACACGGCGAGTGAGTCGCGGATCACCATCGGCTGCGCCAGTTGCACGACGTTATCGCCCACGCGCGCCGCGTAGACGCGCCAGTCGCCGACGGGGGTCTGCACGGTGGTGAAGCCGAGTTCGGCACGCGGCGGCAGTGGGGTGCGCGGGTGCGAGTAGTACAACTCCACGCCGTTCTGGCTCCATATCTGGATGACGAGACCTTCCGTGTCGTTGTGCTCGCCCGGCACGCTGGAGAACGATTCGGCAGGCAGCGACAACGCCATCTGCTGTAACTGGAAGTCGAACAACTCGTTGGCTTCCGTGCGGGCCTGACGGAAGATGGCGATGCCTGCGAGCACCAGCGCAATCGCCAGCGTAATGAGCAAGCCGAAGAGCAGACGGCGACGAATCGAGCGCATCAGTTCGCCTCCGGCGCCGACATGCCACCGTTCGGGGACTCGTTCGTCTGCGCGGGCATCATATAGCCGACACCACGCACCGTGCGGATGGCATCCGCGCCGAGCTTCTTGCGCAACCCGTGAATGTGGACTTCGACGGCGTTGCTCGCGACTTCCTCACCCCAGCCGTAAATGCGCTCTTCGAGCTGCGACTTGGATAACACCGCGCCGGGGCGATTGAGCAACGCTTCGAGCACGGCGTATTCGCGCGCCGAGAGCATGACGGGCGTGCCGTCGCAGGTGATCTGACGCGTTGCCGGGTCGAGCACAATGCCGCCATGACGCAGCAACGGCTCGCTGCGCCCGGCCTGACGGCGCACCAGTGCGCGCAGCCGCGCCGCGAGTTCGTCGAGATCGAAGGGTTTAACGAGGTAGTCGTCGGCACCGGCGTCCAGCCCCTTGACGCGGTCTGCCACGGCATCGCGCGCGGTGGCAATGAGCACCGGCAGCGTCTGGCCACGACCGCGCAGCGTGCGCAGCACGTCGATACCGTCGCGACGCGGCAGACCGAGATCGAGCAGCAGCGCGTCGTACGACTCCACGGCGAGCGCGTCGAGCGCGCGCTGCCCATCGCCGACATGGTCGACGGTCCAGCCGTCCTGGCGCAGACCTTTCATGACGGCCGTGGCGATCATCGTATCGTCTTCCACCAACAAAATTCGCATGGTTTGGCACCGGTTGAGGCTTTGCCCGGGGTGTCCGACATCGGTCGCCAGCATTGGGCGTCCATCTATTTGCACGACGCAAAGCGCGTCGCGAGGGATCGCTCAATGTTGCCTTCGAGTGACACTCACCGGAATTCGACTCATTGTAGCGACAGTTCGTTGCACGTCGGACTTACAATGGCACGCATCGCACTGCGCTGTGGGGTTTCGCAGCGCGCAACACTGGAGAACTCCGCCCGTCATGCGTTTGCTACGCCTGCCCCGCCGCCCTTTGCATTGCCTTCGTCACGCGTCCGACGCACCGCATCGCCTCAGCTCCCTCCCGCACTCGTCACTTCCGTCGCGCTCCGCCATTTCCCCAATGCCTAACGTAGCGCGCGCCTGTGGCGCGGTGCTGGCCATTGCCATGCTGGCAAGCGTGCCCGTGCACGCAAAATCCGAAAAGCAGGCGAAGCGCAAAATGCCGAGGGTGCCGGTGACGGCACCGCATGCCACACCGTTGCCGCAACCGCTGGCCCGCGCGCTGGCGGCGAGCAAGGTGCCCGCGTCGCACGTGAGCGTGATCGTCGCGAAAGTGGACAACCCGCTGCAAACGCGTGGCGCGGTGCCTGCACCGCTGCTCGCCGTGAATCCGAACGTGCCGCGCAATCCCGCGTCGACGATGAAGCTCGTCACGACGATTGCCGCGCTCGACACACTCGGCCCCGACTATCGCTGGCGTACGCAGGCGTACACCGACGGTGCATCCGACGGTCGTACACTCAACGGCAATCTCTACTTCAAGGGCACGGGCGATCCGAAGCTGGTGCCGGAAGAGATGGAGAAATTCGTCACCGAACTGCGCAATGCGGGCGTGACGAACATCAACGGTGACATCGTGCTCGACCGTTCTGCCTATAGCGCGGACATCGGCGCGCAAGGGCCCATCGACGGCGACACCGACCGTCCCTACAACGTCGCGCCGGATCCGCTGCTGTACTCGTTCAAGGCAATGTCCTTCAGCTTCACCGGCAATCCGAACGGCACCGTGGACGTCGGCGTGCTGCCTCCGCTCGCGAACCTGCAGGTGGCGAACGAAATGTCGTCGACGCCCGCAGGCAATTGCGGCGACTGGCTCACGCGGATTCATCCCACACTGAGCACGACACCCGACGGCGCCTATGTGGCGCACTTCTCGGGCACGTATCCTGCGTCGTGCGAGGACAAGGGATGGAACATCGCCGCACCCGATCGCGACCGCTTCTTCCTGGGTGGCTTCCGTGCGCTGTGGCAGGCATCGGGCGGCCAGTTCACCGGCAACGTACGTACGGGTGTTGTCCCGCCGGGTGCACGTCTGCTCGTCACGCACCGCGGTCAGACGCTGGCCGAAGTCGTGCACGACATGAACAAGTTCAGCAACAACGTGATGGCACGTCAGTTGTTCCTCACGCTGGGGTTCGCCGCCGACGGCAAAACGCCCGCCAGCATCGCCCGTTCGCGTGAAGTGCTCACCCGCTGGCTCGAGAAGAACGATATCGCCACGCCGGGCCTCGTCGTGGAGAACGGCTCCGGTCTGTCACGTGTGGAGCGCATCAGCGCTTCGGAACTGGCGCGACTGCTGCAACACGGCATCAATAGCCCGACCGGGCAGGTGCTCATCGAATCGATGCCGACGGTCGGCGTCGACGGCACCATGCGCAATCGTCTGACCAATCGAGACGTGGCAGGCAACGCGCACATCAAGACGGGCACGCTCGACGATGTGGGTGCGGTAGCTGGCTACGTTGCGACGCGCTCCGGCAGCACTTACGTCGTGGTGTCGCTGATCAACGATCCGAAGGCCAGCAACGCGCGTCCGTTCAACGACGCGCTGATTTCGTGGGTGTACGAAAATGCCCCATGAGTGCCCCATGAGCGCCCCTTGAGTGGAGCTGGCGTCGGGCTTGCATCACGCTTACGTTGTGCTTTCGACGTGCATCGACGCAGAAGCGAGGCCCGGCGCGGCACTTGACGTTTCCCTCTAACGGCAGCGCCAGCGAGGGTGATTCGCGTCAGAATAGACGTTCCATCGGTGTCACCTGCACCGGCCGTGTCACGTAAATTGGCACGTCAAGAGATGCAGGGACACCGGTTCAGATGACCCAATCGTGAGGAGACGCGAGGTCATGAACGTCGAGTTGATTCTGCTGGCGCTCGCGCCGGTCTTCGTGCTGTGCATCGGCATCGAGGCGTGGTACTGGCGACGCCGCCGTCCCGGCATGTACAGCCTGAAGGACACCATCAGCAACGCGACGCTCGCGCTCATGCATCAGGGCGCGGACAAGCTCGCATGGCTGCTCATCGTGCCGTTCTACGCGTGGCTCTACGACCATCACCGTATCTACACGATGCCCGCCGGATGGGTCGGCTTCGTGCTGCTCTTCATCGTTCAGGATTTTCTCTACTACGTGTTTCACCGCGCCAGCCACCGCGTTCGCTGGTTGTGGGCGGCGCACGTCGTGCATCACTCGTCCGAGCGGCTGAATCTGTCGACGGCCTTCCGGCAGAGCCTGATGTACCCGGTGGCGGGCATGTGGTTGTTCTGGACGCCGATGGCGCTCATCGGCTTCACCCCGATCCAGATCGTCGGCGTGGTGCTGCTCAACCTCGCGTTCCAGTTCTTCGTGCACACGCAGGCAATTCCGAAGCTCGGCTGGCTGGAGTACGTGCTCAATACGCCGTCGATCCATCGTGCACATCACGCACGCAACCCGCGCTACATCGACCGGAATTACGCAGGCGTGCTGGTGATCTGGGACCGCATGTTCGGCTCATACGTCGAAGAAAGCGACGCCGAGCCGTGCGAATACGGCATCGTCGATCAGATCCACACCCATAACCCGATCACATTGACGTTCCACGAATGGCGCACGATGGCGCACGACGTCGCCACGATGCCGGGCTGGAGAAACAAGTGGATGGCGTTGTTCGGGCCGCCGGAATGGCGTCATGCACGTGAGACGACGCCGATGCCGGAGGGAAAGACGACCTAAGCCGGGAGAGGAGATCTAAGCGCGTTCGAATGCCGCTGCGGCGCGGCCAAGGCGGTCGCCGACAGCCGCCCAGGCGGGCGTGTCCGGCAGACGCTCGAACAGAATGTGCGTGACGTTGGCGCGGTCGAGGCGGCGCAGCATCGCGTACAGATCGGTCGCCAGACCGGCGGGCGTGGCAGGCAGCACAAGCTTCACGATGTCGGTGGAGGCGGCGATATCGGCGGGAAGCGTCGCGAGTGTCGGCGCAAAGGCCACCACGGCCACACGTTCGCCTGCGGGACGCACGGCCAGCGCCGCCGCGAACTGCCCGGCGTCGCACAGATACAACGGCGTGCGCGGCGCGTAATGCGCCTTGAGCGTGCCTGAGGCGCGCGGTGCATTGCTGTCCTGCCCCGGCAGACGCGGCATCTCGCCCAGCGCCTCGGCGATCTGTTCCGGCGTGATATGCCCCGGACGCAGCAGCGCCGGGAATCCGCGCGAAAGATCCACGATGGTCGACTCGATACCGACGGCCGCTTCTCCGCCATCGAGCACATGAACGGTCACGCCCGGCAATCCGGCGAACTCGTCACGCACGTGCTGAGCGGCGGTCGGACTTACCTGACCGAACCGGTTGGCGGACGGACCTGCCACACCACCCTGCCCGCCTTTGATCCGGGCGAACTCGCGCAGCAACGCCTGCGACACCGGATGCGACGGCACACGCAAACCGACCGAATCCTGACCGCCGGAGACGGCGTCCGGGATATGCGGTGCGCGTTTGAGAATGAGCGTGAGAGGGCCGGGCCAGAACGCGTCCATCAGCTTGCGCGCGGCAGGCGTGACGTCGTCGCTCCAGTAGCCGGGATCGCCTTCCGGCGAAAAGTGCACGATGACCGGATGATTAGCCGGACGCCCCTTCGCCGCGTAGATCGACGCCACAGCCGCTGGATTCTCCGCGTCGCCGCCAAGCCCGTAGACCGTCTCCGTCGGGAACGCGACCAACTCGCCCGCCGCCAGTTGCTCGGCCGCTTGCGTGATGGCAGCCGCAGGCGGCATGACAATGCGCGAAGCGTCGGACGGCGACGTCGTCAGAGGTGTCTGGGGCGTGGAGGGCGTGGACATCGCGCGCGCTTAGTCTTCCAGCGGGATATCGAGGCTGGCCGCTGCGCTCACGCACGCCTTGCGGGCTTCGTCGAGCGTAGCGCCTGCGAAGGTGATGTGGCCCATCTTGCGGCCCACGCGCGCGTCTTCCTTACCGTACAGATGCACGCGTGCGGACGGCAGCGCCGCCACCGCCGCCCAGGCGGGCGTACGCGGCTGGTCTTTGGCCGGGCCGTCGAACCAGATGTCACCGAGGATGTTGAGCATCACGGCTGGCGAGTGCTGACGCGTCTCGCCGAGCGGCAGTCCGGCCATCGCGCGCACTTGCTGTTCGAACTGGCTCGAAGCGCAAGCGTCGATCGTATAGTGACCGCTGTTGTGGGGGCGCGGCGCCATTTCGTTCGCGACCAACGAACCGTCCTTCAGGATGAAGAACTCGACGCACAGCACACCCACGTAATCCATTTGCGACGCAATCGCCGCAG
The DNA here is from genome assembly GCF_902459615.1 of Pandoraea commovens. GTDB lineage: Bacteria > Pseudomonadota > Gammaproteobacteria > Burkholderiales > Burkholderiaceae > Pandoraea > Pandoraea commovens. The sequence goes on along the minus strand of NZ_CABPSA010000008.1, from coordinate 82,937 downwards.
CCGCCGCACGCGCGGCGTCGGCAATCGCCGGTGCCGCATCGGGAGCAGGCACCGTCGTCGTCGCGAGAATGCCGTCGATGTGGACGTTCTGGGCGAGCGGGTACGTGGCGACCTTGCCGTCAGCGCCACGTGCACTCAGCACGGACACTTCGAAGGCCAGCGCCAGACGCTTTTCCAGCACGCACGGCACACCGCCGAGTGCCGCATAGGCTTCGCGGGCTTCAGCGGACGTGTTCACACGCACCTGCCCCTTGCCGTCGTAGCCCAGACGCGCCGTCTTCAGAATGCCCGGCAACACGCTCTCGATGGCCGCGTCTCCGATGGCGGCGAGCGCCTCGTTCGACTCGATCACCAGATGCGGGGCCACGGGCACACCGCAGCTTTCGATGAAACGCTTCTCCGCCACACGATCCTGCGCAATCGCGACGCAGCGCCCGGCAGGGCTCACGGTCGTGGTTTGCGCGAGGAAATCGAGCGACTGCGACGGCACGTTCTCGAACTCGGTCGACACGGCCGGACACAGCGCGGCCAGCTCGGCGAGTGCCGTCTCGTCACGATAATCGGCCACGATCAGACGGTCGGCCACGGCACCGGCCGGGCAACGCGGGTCCGGGTCCAGCACACAGACCTTGTAACCCATCGACTGGGCGGCAAAACAGAACATGCGGCCGAGTTGGCCGCCGCCCAGCATACCCAGCCATTGGCCGGGAAGGACGGGCGCAGCGGAGACGGAATTCATCGACGTTTAGGAACAGACGGTAGCGGGGACGTTTTTTCTTTTACAGCGCGGGCAGCGTCATGCCGCGCGCCGCTTCGGTCTGCTTCGCACGGAACGCGTCGAGCTTATCGGCGAGCGTCTTGTCGTCGGCAGCCAGCATCGAGACGGCGAACAGCGCCGCGTTGGCCGCACCGGCTTCACCGATGGCGAAGGTGGCGACGGGCACGCCCTTGGGCATTTGCACGATGGACAGCAGCGAGTCTTCGCCACGCAGATACTTGCTCGGCACGGGCACGCCCAGCACCGGCACGGTCGTCTTCGCGGCGATCATGCCCGGCAGGTGCGCGGCACCGCCGGCACCGGCGATGATCGCGACCAGACCGCGCTCGCGTGCGGCTTCGGCATAACGGAACATGTCGTCCGGCATGCGGTGCGCCGAGACGACCTGCGCCTCGTAAGGCACACCGAACTCGGCCAGAATGGCGGCCGCGTTCTTCATCACTTCCCAGTCCGAGTTGGACCCCATTACCACGCCAACGCGCGGGGCCACGGCTTGTTTGTCGCTCATAGTCTCAGTGCCCCGCTCAGGCCAGTTGCTGGCCGGTCAGGCGCTCGAGCGCCTCGCGGTACTTGGCGGCCGTCTTCTCGACGACTTCCGTCGGCAGCGCCGGTGCGGGCGGGGTCTTGCCCCACGGCTGCGTTTCCAGCCAGTCGCGCACGAACTGCTTGTCGAACGACGGCGGGTTGCTACCCACGGCGTACGAATCGGCGGGCCAGAAACGCGACGAATCGGCGGTCAGGGCTTCGTCCATCAGGTGCAGCTTGCCGTCGTCATCCAGACCGAATTCGAACTTCGTGTCGGCGATGATGATGCCGCGCGTAGCGGCGTAAGCGGCGGCTTCCTTGTACAGACGGATCGAGATCTCGCGGATCTGCTCGGCCAGTTCGCGACCGATGCGGCTGACCATGTCGTCGAAGCTGATGTTCTCGTCGTGTTCGCCCAGTTCGGCCTTGGCCGCCGGGGTGAAGATCGGTTCGGGGAGTTGCTGTGCGTTTTGCAGACCCGCGGGCAGCTTCACGCCGCACACCGCGCCCGTTGCCTGATAGTCCTTCCAGCCGCTGCCAGCCAGATAGCCACGCACCACGGCTTCGACGAGGATCGGCTTCAGACGCTTGACCACGACCGCACGGCCAGCGACCTGCGCGGCTTCGTCGGCGGAGACGACCGTCTCCGGGGCCACGCCCGTCAGGTGGTTCGGCACAACGTGTGCGAGCTTGTCGAACCAGAAGTTGGCCATCTGGTTGAGCACACGGCCCTTGCCCGGAATCGGCTCGCCCATGATCACGTCGAACGCCGAGAGGCGGTCCGTCGTCACGATCAGCAGCTTGTCGTCGCCGACGGCGTAGTTATCGCGCACTTTGCCGCGCGAGAGCAGCGGCAGGCTCTTGAGGGAGGATTCGTACAGGGCGTTCAGAGCGGGGGTAGTCACGGCGGGACCCAATATCAGGAAGGGCAAAGGCGTAATTATACGCGTGTCGGGGGGCGTTTCACGAAGATGTCGGTCCGGCGAGTCGATGGAGCCGTCGTCTTCATGTTCCGTGGGCCGCGCGCCGCCTTTGCCCTTCGGCGGCTTAGACCGGCCAGCGGCGGAACTGCGCTTCCAGCCGCGACTTTTCGGACGCCTGCACCAGCAGTGCCACGACCGGCGCACGCGAGACCGGGTTCGTGAGGAGCTTCGACGCCCCCAGACAATGCCGGTACCAGCCAGCCACCGAACTTACGTCGTAATACTTGTTGTCGCAGGTGAGGCCGTAGTCGTCGAACGACACGAGCCTCACGGCATTCGGGTCGTTGACGGCGATGGCCTCCTGCGAGATCCGGTCCGTGTGGCCATCGATGTACGCAGCCGACAGAAAGCGGATGCCGTTCAGCACGTCGAGTTCGTCACGCAACCACAGCATGGCCGTACCGGCTGGCAAGCCACCCGACGCCAGCAACGGCGACACCTTCTCGAAGTTCGCTTCCAGATAGTCGGCGAGTCGGCGGCGTCCCTCCCGGCTTTGCCAGTCGATCTTGACCCCAAGGTCTTTTCCCATCAGTTGCTGCCTGAGGATGTGTACCTTGCGCTCGCTGCGCGTGTCGCCCCTTCCCGGCTCGCGCAGCATGGTCGTGAGCCGGGACAATTCCGCAATCAGGTCGAAGCTGCGCGCCGCCACGTTGATGTGATGATCGCTGGCTTCGGCCCGCTGCCGGACGACTTCGTGCGCGAGGAGGCTGCGCAGCCGGGCGTCGCCGCCGCGCAATTGCAGCGCCGCGCTGGCAATCACGGCGCACGGACGGGCGATGCCCCGCTCCGAGCAGACAAGCGGGATCTTGCCCGGATGCTGCCGCATGAAATTCGCAACGCCTTGACCGGCGCGCCAGAGCGCGGCACCGTCGATCTGGGTGTCGAAGCGCTCCATGCCCGTGAACTCCATGAACTGCACGTGCGAGAGCCCGCCGTCGAGTTGGCTGGCGGCGGTGGACAGCCTCTCACCTGCGCTCTCGCTGGCGTGCGCGCCCGAGTCCGGTGCGCTGCGGCGGCCGCCCCGGCGCGTCACGCTGGCGATGTAATCGCCGATCGGACGCTCCCGATAGCCCGCCCCGTCAGATGTACCGCCGTTACATGGCCGCTGCATCGTGCCCGGCTCGACGCAGAAGATCGCGCCGATCTGCGGATTCATCTTGAGCATGTGGGTGAGGCTGCGCGCTTCGGCCGGTGTCGCCGTCGGCCCCACGATGAAACGGTAGCCCTCCAGTTCCAGCAGGCCGAAGCGAGTGCACTCGCCTCCCACGCGAATCAGTTTCGCCGTGTTCACGCCGTAGCGCTCGACCCACGCTTGCGCCATCTCGCGCAGCGGCACCGCCCAGTCGGGCGCCGGGTCGTCGTACTCCCAAAGCGAGATCGGAGACGCGACGGCGGTGCTTTGGCCGGATGTGGCCGAGTCCCGGAGATCGTGCGACGTGGCACGCTTCCAGTCCGCCGCCATCGTCACGCGCATCTCCAGCGATGGCGAGTCGGCCGTGGACGGCGCTTGACGAGCTTGGGACACGCCGCTCGGCCCGGCCGTCGACGGATTAGGATGGCGGGCATCGGTCAGCGTGCTTGCCATCTCATGAGCGCGCGGGGGCGGTGGAGACGCTTCAGGTCTCGAAATCCCAAAACACCAGGTCATTGTCTTAGGGAAGCGATTGAACGGCATCGATAACTCCGGGGTGCCCGGAACGGGCAGGTTGACGGGAGGCAGGAGACTGCCACGCGTCATCTCTCCGAACTTCCGGGAACGGGTGGGTGCCTGTCGTTTTGCATCGGGGTTGGGGAGGGGGACGGGAGGGGTGGGCCGTGCAACGAGCCACTGTAACGTCCGTCGACCGGCCCGGATGTTACCTACAATGGAAACGTTCACCCGACCAAAGTGGCCTGACGAGGCCGAGGGGGCTGCCATGACGATCTCATCGACACCGCATACTGTCCGGCAGCCATGCATCGGACGAATGGCGAGGTGGCCTGACGAAGGCAGCTGCGCAGGCGTGTTCGGACGCTTCGCATCGGTCATAATCGCTGCCGTCGCCCTGCTCTCACTGCCAAACGCCCCCGTGCTGGCGCAGACGGCAGCGCCGACGGCCACACCCCAGACCCAGCACGCCCCCGTCCATCGGGCGGCGCCACCCCGCGTCGCTTCCGCCGGGAGCGCATCCGACGCCAGCGAGCGCCCCGTCCTCCCCCGGCTGATCGCCATCGCCGCGCCCGAAGACGACGATATCATCGCGCGCTTCGCTCTCTACGCGGCGCGCGACATCGAACAGCTGGGATTACAGTTTCCGGCGCAGGCGGCCAATGGGTCGATGGGATCATCCGGGTCGACGGACACGGACGTCATCATCACGATGAGTCTGCGCGACAGCGCAACCACGCGCATGCGCGATTTCTCCCGTCAGCACATGAACGAACCGATGACGCTGATTGTCGACGGCGTGGAGATGATTACCGCGACCATCCGCTCCGAGCTGGGCGGCAAATTTCAGTTGCAGATGCCAAAAGAAAAGGCCCGGCTTCTGTTCCAGCGCGTGCTGGCGAAAGCCGGGCCTGCGACCTGAGCGGTAGCGGGCGTCCGACGTCCGTCAGCGTCCTCCCCTCGCAGGTCGGGCATTTCGCCGTCCGGGTTACCCGGCGCGGCGACAATGCGCGTATTTACTTCACGATCTGAGCGAGATCGCCGCTCTTGTACTTCTCGGCCATCTTGTCGAGCGAGACCGTCTTGATCTTGCCAGCCTGACCTTCGCAGCCGAACGACAGATAGCGCGCCTTGCAAACCTGCTTGGCGGCTTCGCGAGCCGGCTTAAGGTAGTCGCGCGGGTCGAACTTGCTCGGGTTTTCGAACAGATAGCGACGGATCGCGCCGGTCATGGCCAGACGGATGTCGGTATCGATGTTGATCTTGCGCACGCCGTGCTTGATGCCTTCGACGATCTCTTCGACCGGCACGCCGTACGTTTCCTTCATGTCGCCACCGAATTCACGGATCTCGGCGAGCAGTTCCTGCGGCACCGACGACGAACCGTGCATCACCAGGTGGGTGTTCGGAATGCGGCGGTGGATTTCCTTGATGCGGTCGATGGCGAGAATGTCGCCCGTCGGCTTGCGGCTGAACTTGTAAGCGCCGTGCGAGGTACCGATGGCGATGGCCAGCGCGTCGCATTGCGTCTGATGCACGAAGTCGGCGGCCTGATCCGGGTCGGTCAGCAGTTGCTCGCGGGTCATCGTGCCGTCGGCGCCGTGGCCGTCTTCCTTGTCGCCCTTCATCGTTTCGAGCGAACCCAGCACGCCCAGCTCGGCTTCCACCGTCACGCCGATGTAGTGCGAGAACTCGACCACCTTGCGCGACACTTCGACGTTGTACTCGTAGCTGGCGACCGACTTGCCGTCCGCTTCGAGCGAACCGTCCATCATCACGCTCGAGAAGCCGCTCTTGATCGCGGCCATGCAGACCGCCGGCGACTGGCCGTGGTCCTGGTGCATCACGACCGGGATATGCGGGTAGGCTTCCACGGCAGCCGAGATCAGGTGACGCAGGAACGCTTCGCCAGCGTACTTACGGGCACCTGCCGAGGCTTGCATGATGACCGGCGCGCCAACTTCGTCGGCGGCAGCCATGATCGCGGAAACCTGTTCCAGATTGTTGACGTTGAAGGCCGGCAGACCATAGCCGTTTTCGGCGGCGTGGTCGAGCAGCTGTCGCATAGAGACTAGGGGCATGATGTTCTCCTTGGAATCACAAAACTAAGCAAATCTTTCTTCGATCCGGAGGCGCCCCACATGACGACAGCTCGCGCCCGGCGCGGCAGGTGCTGTACGCACCGCCTCGCCGCACTCGCGCGGCCCGCTTGGTCATGCCTGGCCCACCTGAACGATCTTCAACGTGTTGGTGCCGCCGGGTTGCCCCATCGGCTCGCCTACCGTCAGCACGATCGTGTCGCCACGCTTCACAACGCCCTGCGAAAGCAGCAGCTGTTCGGCTTGCTTGAGCGCGTGATCGCGGTCATGCGTGGCGTCGGCGCGCATCGCGTAGACGTTGCGATACAGTGCCATTTTGCGATGGCTGCTCATCTGGGACGTCAGCGCAAAAATCGGCACATGGATCTTGTGACGGGACAGCCACAACGCGGTCGCGCCCGATTCGGTCAGCGCCACGATGGCTTTCGCGCCAAGATGATACGCGGTAAACAGGGCACCGGCCGCAATCGTTTGGTCGATGCGCGTAAAAGTTTGGTTCAACCAGTCGCGATCGAGTTCCACCGTTTCCGAGCGCTCGGCTTCGACGCAAATCGCCGCCATCGTCTCGATCGTCTCGACCGGATACTTGCCCGCCGCGCTTTCTGCCGACAGCATCACCGCATCGGTGCCGTCGAGCACCGCGTTGGCGACGTCCGACACTTCGGCGCGGGTCGGCACCGGGTTATGAATCATCGACTCCATCATCTGCGTGGCCGTGATGGTCGTCTTATTCATTTCGCGCGCGAGCTTGATCATGCGCTTTTGCAGCGCGGGCACGGCCGCATTACCGACTTCGATGGCCAGGTCGCCACGCGCGACCATGATGCAGTCCGAGGCCGCCAAAATCTCTTCGAGGGCCGGAATCGCTTCCGCACGCTCGATCTTCGCGATCATCAGCGGCTTGATGCCGTACGGCTCGCCCGCCACGTTCGCCAGACGCCGCGCCATTTCCATGTCGGTGGCGTTCTTCGGGAACGAGACCGCGACGTAATCGGCGCCCAGCGCCATCGCGGTCTTGATGTCTTCCATGTCCTTCGACGTGAGCGCCGGTGCCGTCAGCCCGCCGCCCTGGCGGTTGATGCCCTTGTTGTTCGACAGGTCGCCGCCAACCTTCACGGTCGTGTGGATCTCGCTGCCGAGCACGCGGTCGACGATCAGCACGATCAGGCCGTCGTTGAGCAGCAGCACGTCGCCCGTGCGCACGTCGCGCGGCAGTTCCTTGTAGTCCAGACCGACGCGCTCGTCGTTACCGAGTTCGCACTCGCTGTCCAGAATGAACTTGGCGCCGGCTTCGAGCGTGGTCTTGCCGTTCTCGAACTTGCCGACGCGAATCTTCGGACCCTGCAGGTCGGCCATGATGGCCACTTCGCGGCCCGCCGCCTTAGCGGCCGCGCGCACCATCTCGGCGCGCTCGATGTGGTCCTGCGCCTTGCCGTGCGAGAAGTTCAGGCGAACGACGTCGACGCCTGCGGCGATCATGCGCGAAAGCACTTCCGGCGTGCTCGATGCCGGACCGATGGTGGCGACGATCTTGGTGGAGCGGTTCATTACATCCATCTCTTCATCCTCTTTGGGTAGCAGCGCTTTCGACATTACTGGCGCTTAGAGGTTTGTAACGCAATTAGGCCGCCGCAGGTTAACCAAAAAGTTTGTATTGTCCGTACGAAATCGTTTGATTCGATCTCTAACGTTCGCAATAAAGCGATCAAAACCGCCGTCTGCGAATGTTTTCCGGACTAACAGACTGCCCTGCAAGCCCCGCTCCACCTGGGTTTGCGCGTTTCAGAGCAAACCCAACACACATTCCGCGCAATCCGTCCGATCAGTTCGACTGGGCGGCGCGTTGTTCCAGCACGTCGACGGCCGGAAGCGTCTTGCCTTCGAGGAATTCGAGGAAAGCGCCGCCACCGGTCGAGATGTAGCTGACCTGATCGGCGATACCGTACTTGGCGATGGCCGCGAGCGTGTCGCCGCCCCCGGCGATCGAGAACCCCTTGGCTGCGGCGATGGCGCGCGCCAGGGTTTCCGTGCCGTGACCGAACTGGTCGAATTCGAACACGCCGACCGGGCCGTTCCAGACGATGGTGCCCGCGCTGCCCAGTTGCTCGGCCAGCTTGGCGGCCGTTTGCGGGCCGATGTCGAGAATCATGTCGTCGGCCGCCACGTCCGCCGACGCCTTGACCGTCGCTTCGGCGTTCGCGCTGAACTCCTTCGCGCACACCACGTCCGTCGGGATCGGCACCGATGCACCGCGCGCGGCCATGGCGTCGATGATCGCCTTGGCTTCTTCGACCAGATCGGCTTCGGCGAGCGACTTACCGATCGGCAGACCGGCGGCCAGCATGAACGTGTTGGCGATGCCGCCGCCCACGATCAGTTGGTCGACCTTGTCGGCCAGCGTCTTGAGGATGGTGAGCTTGGTGGAAACCTTCGAGCCAGCCACGATAGCCACGAGCGGACGCGCCGGTGCGTTCAGCGCCTTGCCCAGCGCTTCGAGTTCGGCGGCGAGCAGCGGGCCTGCGCAAGCGACGGGTGCGTACTTGGCGATGCCGTGCGTTGTGGCTTCAGCGCGGTGGGCGGTGCCGAATGCGTCGTTCACATAGACGTCGCACAGCTTGGCCATCTTCTGCGCCAGTTCGTCGTTGTCCTTCTTCTCGCCCTTGTTGACGCGGCAGTTCTCGAGCAGCACGACCGAGCCCGGGGCCAGGTCGAAACCGCCGTCGACCCAGTCGGAGACCAGCTTCACGTCGCGGCCGAGCAATTCCGACAGCCGCTTTGCCACCGGGGCGAGCGAGTCGGCGGGCTTGAATTCGCCTTCCGTCGGACGGCCCAGATGCGAGGTGACCATCACGGCAGCGCCAGCGTCGAGCGACATCTGGATGGCCGGCACCGAGGCGCGGATACGCGTGTCTTCCGTGATTCGGCCCTCATCGTCTTGCGGCACGTTCATGTCGGCGCGGATGAAGACACGTTTGCCGGCGAGGCGGCCCTGGGCGATCAAATCGGAAAGACGTACGACGGAAGCCATGAGAATCCGGAATAAATGGTGGGAAAAACATGCATTTTAACTGATCCGACCGCCCCGATGCCCATTTTGCAGGTCCGGCGTTCCACCTACAGGAACAGTCGGCCCAGCGTATAAACGACCATTCCGATCACGATCATCTCGATCATGTTGCGCCGCCAGATGAACCAGCCGGTGGCCGCCACCGCCGCCGCGAGCTTGTGATTACCCAGATGCATGGCGAACTGATGATCGAGTAGCACGACCTCCGGCACGACGATGACGGCAAGCGCCGCCGCTGGCGCGTAGCGCAGCGCACGTTGCAGACGCTGGGGTAGCGTCACACGCTCGCCGGCGAGCAGGAAGAAGGTGCGCGTGACGATGGTGATGGCCGTCATCGCGACGAAGGCGAACCAGATTTCGAAGGTGCTCATCAGCGACGCTCTCCCGAGGTGCGGCGTTCTTCATGGACGGCGTCCTGCTGCGGCTCACCGATCTGCGAGGACATCGGCGCATTTGCCGCTGTGTCGTCCCCCGTCGAAATCGGCACCCGCACCGGATTGGCGAGCGAAAGGCGCTTCGCATGGCGCGCCGCCAGTTCGTCGCACACCATGCCTGCGGCCAGCGCGCCGAGCACACCCAGCACCAGATTGAGGCGATACGGCAAATCGAACGCGAGCACCCCGATGAGCGACGCGAGCGCCACCGCCAGCATCGTCGAGCGGCTGTTGATCGTGTGAACCATCATGGGAATGAGTGCGAGCGTGCCCGCGAACCCCAATCCCCAACTATCGGGCACCAGTGCCCCGAGCACGATGCCGAGAATCGACGACACGTGCCACACCGCCCAGTTGGAGAGCGTAATGCCGTAATACGTCCCCTCTTTGCCCGGCACATAGCCGTTCGCGAAGTTCTGGTTCATGAACATCACAAAGCCCAGATCGCCATTGACGTAACCGAGCGCGATGCGACGCGGCAACGACAAATAGGAGAAATGCGGCTGGAGGCCCGCGCTGAAAATCACGAAGCGTAGATTGACGATGCCGACCGTCAGCAGAATCGTCCAGAGCGGCATACCGGCCGCGAAGAGCGGCAGCGAGGCCAGTTGCGCCGACCCCGCGTAGAGCATCAGGCTCATGCCGATGGCTTGCGGCACGGTCAGCACCGATTTACTCATGGCGACGCCTGTCACCAGACCCCACGAAAAGATGGCAGGCAAAAGCGGCGAAATAATGCGGAAACCGGCCGCGAACCCTTCACGTTCAGCGGCAGGCAAACGAAACATTGACATGGTCGGCTGGGGGGGCAGCGCCGGGGTGAGCGACGCGGTGTCTGGCATTGCGGGGCGAAGCGGTCCCGACGGCGCCCGGCACGCCCGAGATGACCACTAGCGGTCACGGCGCCCGCCAGGGTTGCCGGATTGTCTCGTGAATATGTTCATCATTGGCGGCGGACGTCAGGCCATTATAGCCACGGTAAATAGTTACTTAGTACGCGAAAAGCCGTCACTCGCCTGTTTTTTCTGATGCAACGCCGCCGCTGTGGCATACGCGCCACGCGGACCTTGCCATAGGCATCGGGGCGGCTAGCCGTCCGCAAAGGGCGGCGGCTGCTTTACAATAGCGTCTTTTGGTAAACGGGCGGACGTCACCCAGTGACCGACACCGTCCGGGCAATCCTCGAAACTTCGGATTCGCGGCACACCGCGAATTCATCGAATATCACCACGGTCCGAACCCCATGAGCGAAGTCAAACAAATGCCGGTCGTCGAAGTCGGCGCTGAAGATCTCCCGGTCCACTGCCCGAACCCGAAGATGCAGTTCTGGAGCAGCCACCCGCGCGTGTTCATCGACGTGAGCCATGGCGAAGCCGCCTGTGCCTATTGCGGCACGCGCTATCGCCTGAAGCCCGGCACCGTGATCAAGGGTCACTGATCGTCCGTCTTCCTCGTGAAACGGCCCGGCCGCCGGGCTCGTTTCATCGCCACGCTTAACGAATTGAGTCTCCGCCACGATGCATAAAGCCTTGGTGATCGCCCCCAACTGGATTGGGGACGCGCTGATGGCGCAGCCGTTGTTTACCCTGCTCAAGCGTCTGCATCCGCGTCTGACCATCGACGCGATCGCGCCCGGCTGGGTCGCCCCGGTGCTTGAACGCATGCCGGAGATTTCGCGCGTCGTCGCCACCGACCTCGCGCACGGCAAGTTGCAGCCGCTCGAGCGCTACCGGCTCGCGAGCGTGCTGGCCGACGAGGGGTACGACGCCGCCTATGTGCTGCCGAATTCCCTGAAGTCGTCGCTGATTCCATGGCTGGCGCGCATTCCGCTGCGCATCGGCTACAAGGGCGAGCAGCGCTACGGCCTGCTCAACGTGCGTCACGCCAATCCGCGCAAAGACGAGCGCCCGCCGATGGTGCGGCATTACGCTGCGCTCGCGTTCGCCCCGGGTGCCAAGCTGCCCGAGACACTGCCGACGCCACGCATCGAAGCCGACCTGAACGAATCGGCCCGCGTATTCGCGCGCTTCGGCCTCGATCTGCGGGTGCCGCTCGTGGTGTTCTGCCCGGGCGCCGAGTTCGGACCGGCCAAGCGCTGGCCGCCGGGACACTTCGCCCAGCTCGCGCAATTGGTGCGCCGCTCGTTCCCGTATGCGCAGATCGTCGCGCTCGGTTCGGGCAAGGACGGTGCGCTGGCCCAGCAAATCGCCGCCGACGCGCCGTTCGTGCGCAATCTTTGCGGGCAGACGTCGCTGGCCGAAGCCTGCGCCCTGCTTGCACGCGCGAACGCCGTGGTGAGCAACGATTCCGGCCTGATGCACGTGACAGCCGCCCTGCGCCGCCCGCAGATCGCCTTGTTCGGTTCGTCCGATCCGCGCCACACGCCGCCGTTGTCCGAGCACGCGCACATCCTGTGGCTACAATTGGAGTGCAGCCCGTGTTTTGCCCGCGAATGTCCGCTGGGTCACACGCGTTGCCTGAACGAGTTGATGCCCGAGCATGTGTTCGCGAATCTGCGCAACATTCTGCTGACGCAGCGCTGAGCGCCGCGCACGGCAAGCTTTCGATTCGATCCCGGTAACACTCAACGGTAAATCCTCATGCCACGTTTTGTCCGTCTGTTCGATGCCGCCAGTGAAACCATCACGGCCTTTTATGACGCGCTGCGCCGTGGTCAGACGGATCGCGCGATGACGCTCTGGGCGAACGAGGATTTCGTCAGCTACATTCGCGCCGACGGCACGCGCTGGGACGGCCTGGAGCAGATCCGCAGCGGCCTCGTCGCCCAGTTCGCGCAGAGCGTCGTGCTGATCGACTCGCTCGACACGACCGAGTACGACACCGTCGGCACGGTCGTGCATACCGCGACCGAGGCCATTCGCGTGGGCAAGGAAGACGCCGGGCAAACGACCGCCCAGCTCATCCACACGACCTACGTGCTGGTGCACGAGCAAGGCGACTGGCGCTTCGCCCACATCCATTCAAGCCCCCTGCCGCCGCATGCCGTCGAGCAATTCAGCCTGATGATGCACGCGCGTCCGGACGGGCTGCACTAAGCCGTACGGTGTTGGCATGACAGCGCGCCCGGCCGTCTTTCTGCCTCAGGATTACCGGCCGCCCCGGTGGCTGCCCGACGGCCACAGCCAGACGATCTATCCTGCGCTGCTGGGCCGCCGCCCGTCGGTCGAGTTCCGTCGCGAGACCTGGGACACGCCCGACGGCGATTTCGTCGACGTCGACTGGCTGGTCGCGCCGCCCGCCTCCCAGAAAGCCCCGCCCACCCCTGACGGTCTCGTCGAAACGCCGCTGGTCGTGCTGTTCCACGGTCTGGAAGGGGGTTCGGGCAGCCATTACGCCCGCACCCTGATGCGCGAGGTCGAAGCGCAGGGCTGGCGCGGCGTGATTCCCCACTTTCGCAGCTGCAGCGGCCGCATGAACCGCGGCCCGCGCTTCTATCACTCCGGCGACAGCACCGAAATCGACTGGATGCTGCAACGCCTGCGCGCCCACACGTCCGGCCCGATCTTCGCGGCGGGCGTGTCGCTCGGCGGCAATGTGCTGCTGCGCTGGCTCGGCGAGCGCGAGGGGCACGCGACGCAAGTCGTCAGCGCGGCCTGCGCGATCTCCGCCCCGCTCGATCTGCGTGCGGGCGGTCTGGCGCTCTCGCACGGCTTCAACATGGTGTACACGCGCAACTTCCTCGGCACGCTCAAGAAGAAGGCGCTCGCCAAACTCGATCAATACCCCGGCCTTTATGACCGCAATCTGATGATGGCCGCGCGCGATCTCGGCGAATTCGATCACGTGGTCACCGCGCCGCTGCACGGCTATCACAGCGCGTTCGACTACTACACGCGGGCGTCGAGCAAGCCGATTCTGCCCGCCATCGAAGTCCCGACGCTCGTCATCAACGCCCGCAACGACCCGTTCCAACCCGCCAGCGCCCTGCCCGGTGAAGGCGACGTCGGCCGCTTCGTCCAACTGCTGCAACCGGCGCATGGCGGTCACGTCGGCTTCATGAGCGGGCCGTTTCCGGGCGGGCTGACATGGATGCCACACACCGTCGTCGACTACTTCCGTCAATTTCTGCCGAACGCTGCGTGAGGTATTCGCAAGGCGTCGACATACATTAAGGACTCCCAACCTAATGGATGAGATCGTTCGACAAGCGATGGCCAAATGGCCCAATGTGCCGCACTGCTACGGCTGGCTCGCACTCGATCGTCGCGGCCAGTGGCGCATGCGCGACGAACAGACGCAGGCGGAAGGCACGGCGGGCGACCCGATTCGACACACCGCGCTGATCGCGTTCATCGCCCGCAATTACGCCAGCGACGAAGCGGGTCGCTGGTACTTCCAGAACGGCCCGCAACGCGTGTACGTCTCGCTGGCTTACGCACCGTTCGTGGTGCGCCTCACGTGGGATGCCGCAGCGAACGACGGACGCGGCGCGCCTGTACTAACAGATCAGTTGGGCAAGACGTTCGTGCCGCAGGCCTGTCTGCTCGACGAGGATGGCAGCGTCGCCTTTGTGGGGACGAAGGGCGTGGGGGACGCGAGCGCGCCGCTGGCGCTGCTGCACGATCACGACATCGATCTGCTCACGCAGGTGTCGGATCTGGCGCAGGCGTTCGAAGTGGCGGAGACGGCGGACGACACCGCCGATGCGAAGGCTGCGGTGCGTCTGCATTGGCGCAATGAAGACTCGCTGCCGCTGTCCATCGTTCACGCGGGCACGTTGCCGCAGACGTATGGCTTCGAGCGGGATCCGCAGGCACCGGCCGCCTGATTTTCGGCCACGCGCGGACAAACTTCGCGACGGGACGCCCTCAGCGCCCGTCAGCCGAACTGCTTGTTGAATTCCTTCTCGTCTTCCTTATCTTCCTTGTATCGGCGCTGGAACTCGTGCAGTTTCGCGTCGATGGTCGACAGCTCGTAGAAATCGGCATCCCCGGCGTCGCGCGCGAGCTTGAGCTGACTCACCGCCGCCATCCACTGACCTTGCAGCGCATATTGTTCGGCGAGCGCCTCATGCTGACGCGCCCGTTTGCCGCCTGCGGCCCATGCACCAGCCAATGCACGCCACCAGATCGGCTCGCTGCGATAGCGCTCGACCTGCGATTGCAGGAACTTCGTGGCTTCGGGCACGCGCTGGCTGGCGATGAGCGCGTCCGCGTAGGCCATGTCCGATGCTTGTGACAGCGGGAACGCGGCGCGCGCCTGCGTGGCGATACGCAGCGCTTCGTCCGGCTTGCCTGACAGCCTTGCGATGTCCGACGCCAGCACCGCCAGACTCGGCGTGCCCGGCCCTGTGCCGCCGAAGGCCGTGCGAGCGCGCTCAAGCGCGTCGCGCGCGGGCTCCCAGCGTCGCTGCTTCACTTCAGCCAGCGCCACCGCATACCATGCCCCGGCCACGTTCGGTGCGGTCTGCGTCCTGATCGCGGTACGTTGCGCGTCGGCAATGGCCGCAAAATCGCTCGCCGACTTTTGCTGCAAGACCAGCGAGCGCGCACGCACGAACGCGTATTCCGGCGACTGCTCCGGCTGACGATAACCGGCAGTGCGCGAGCGGTTGAGCATGTCGGCAATGCGCTCGGTCGTGAGCGGGTGCGTCCGCACGTATTCCGGCACACCGGCCTCGTTGATCGAATCGGCGCGTTGCAGACGCTCGAAGAATGTCGGCATTGCATACGTGTCGAAACCGGCGGCCTGCAATAACTGGAAGCCGACGCGATCGGCCTCGCGCTCCGCGTCGCGCGAGAACCGCAGTTGCCGGTCGACGGCCAGCCCTTGCCCGCCCATGGCAATGCCCATCCCGAGATCCGAGCTGCGCGCGCCGATACCGGCCAGCAGGCCGAGCAGCAGGCCGCCCAGCGCAATCCACGAGTTCTGCGCCTGCTGGCCGAGCATGCGTGCGATGTGATGCTGAAGGACGTGCCCCGTCTCGTGCCCGACCACAGAAGCGAGTTCCGACTCGGTTCGCGTGGTGACGATCAGTCCGGTGTTGATGCCGATGAAGCCTCCGGGCAGCGAAAAGGCGTTGATCGCGGCGTCCCGCACGACGAAGAACTCGAAGCTCTGGCTGGCGTCGATGCCGACCTTGCGGGTGGCCGAGACAAGCTTGCTGCCCAGCGCGTTGACGTAGTCGGAGAGCAGCAGATCGTTGACGTAATCGGGATCGGCGCGGATCTCGCGCATCACGCGTTCCCCCAGCTTGCGCTCCATCGCGGGCGAAAGATCGGCAGCCGAACTTTGACCGAGCGTGGGCAAGCCCTGCGCGAGCGCTTGCGTCGGAATGACGGCGGTGGCGAACGTCGTCGCCGTCATCACCGGCAGCATCACGACGGCGACGATGCGCCGCCAACGGGCGACACCGTATGCGCTTGAATCGAGGGGATTGGGATGACGGGCGTGCGTCGGCATGGACGTCATGGGCGTGGGCGCAGCGTGGCGCTGATCATTCGAGGCTGCTGCTATGATAGCAGCCAGACGCGGACGTTCCGCACCGTCGCCCGAACGATAAAAACAGCGGCGAATTCACGGGCGCGGACCGCACGATCGCGCACGATTTCAGACCGATTTCCCGCACTTTCTCAGCATCGACTCATGGCAGAACTCACCCACTTCGACACCGCCGGACAGGCCCACATGGTTGACGTCGGCGGCAAGGACAGCACGCACCGCATCGCCGTCGCGCGCGGCACCATCCGCATGAAGCCGGAAACGCTGGCACTCATTCGCACCGGCACGGCCAAGAAAGGCGACGTGCTGGGCATCGCCCGCATCGCCGCCATTCAGGGTGCCAAGCGCACGGCCGATCTGATTCCGCTGTGCCATCCGCTGGCCCTCACGCGCGTGACGGTCGAGTTTCTCGTCGACGACGGCGCGAACGCCGTGCACTGCCGCGCGCAGGTCGAGACCATCGGGCGCACCGGCGTCGAGATGGAAGCCCTCACCGCCGTGCAGGTCGGTCTGCTGACGATTTACGACATGTGCAAGGCCGTGGATCGCGGCATGACGATGACCGACGTTCGCGTGCTGGAGAAGCACGGCGGCAAGTCGGGTGACTGGGTGGCTGCGGAGTAATCACGGCATCGGCGACACCGCCGCCGCAATATCGCACGAAAATCGGACGGCAAATCCGGCGCCGATCACGTCCGCGACGCCGTCCACTGCACCGCCAGAATGCTCGCGAAGACCATCGCAAGTCCCACGAAAGCCAGTCCTTTGATGGTCTGACCGAGCAGCACCCAGCCGAGTACGACGGCCGTCAACGGACTGAGCAAACCCAGTGACGACACCGCCACCGGCGCAAGACGCGCGATGCCGCGAAACCACAACGCATACGCCAGCAACGCCCCCGCCATCGACAGATAGACATACCCAGCCGTCTGCCACCACGTGAGCGACGGCAGCGGCGGGTCGGCCAGCCACGCCACCGGCGTCAGCATCAAGCCACCCAGCAACAGTTGCCAGCCGGTGAGCGCCAGCACCGGCATGCTCAGTCGCCAGCGACGCGTCAGATAAGTGCCTGCCGCCATGCATGCCGCGCCAGCGAGCGCCGCCGCGATGCCGACCGGTTCGAACACCGTCCCCGGCGAAAGCAGTAACACCCCCATCCCGACGACACCGGCAATCGCCGCCCACACCGTCGTCAGCAGCGGCGCCCGCCGATCCACACCCCACGCCAGCCCCATGACCAGCAACGGCTGAATCGCGCCGACGACCGCCGCCAGACCGCCCGGCAACCGGTACGCCGCGACGAACAGCAGCGCCTGAAACGCACCGATGTTCAGTGCGGAGAGCGTCAGCAATCGCGCCCAATCGCCGCGCGCAGGCAAGCGTCGCGCGTAGAGCAACAGCAGCAATCCCGAGGGCAGCACGCGAATCAGCGCCGCCGTGAACGGCCGGTCGGGGGGCAACACCTGCGTCGTCACGATGTAGGTCGATCCCCAGATCATCGGGGCGAGCGCCGTGAAGAGCACATCCAGCCACGCAGTGCTTGTCGTCTGTGCAGAAATTCGGGTCATCGCAATTTATCTTCAATTCAAGATAAATTGAAGTTTGGTATCCTTTTGTCTTGATGTCAAGATAAAAGGAGTCAGCAACATGTCGAAGCGATCAACGGGGAAGGCGGGGCACGAGACGCAGGGCAAAGCGTCGACGAGCAGCGACGCGGTCGACAGCATCCTCGCGCAGTGGCATCGCGAGCGCCCGGATCTAGACGTGTCGCCCATGGGCGTGATCGGCCGACTCAAGCGGTGCGCGGCGCTCGTCCAGCAGCAGCTCGACGCCACGTTCGCCGAGTTCGATATGAGCGGGTGGGAGTTCGACATGCTGGCGACGTTACGTCGCTCCGGCGCGCCTTACCGGCTCGCGCCGACGGCGCTCTTTTCCACGCTGATGGTGACGTCGGGCACGATGACACACCGATTGCAGCGTCTCGAAGCCCGAGGCTGGATCGCGCGCGTGCCGAATCCGGACGACGCGCGCAGCACGCTCGTCCAGCTAACCGACGACGGCTTCGCCCTTATCGAGCGTGCGGTCGAAGCGCACGTGGCCAACGAACACCGCATGCTCGCACCGCTCACCAAGGCGACGCTCATTAGCGTCGAGTCTGGGCTAAGCGACTGGCTGAAGCTGCTGGAAGGCGTGAAATGAGACGGTGAGTCAAGGTGGTCAGGGTGTCTCGACGTCAAGAAAAAGGCTCGCGATGGCGAGCCTTTTCAGTTGCAGCGTATCGCCCCCCGCTCAGGCCGCCGCGACCTTGCCGACACGCTGGCGCTGCGGCCAGAAGTACCAGACCGCACCGACCACTTGCAGCACGACCAGCACCGTCCACGCCGAGAAGTGACCCTGCGGGCTGTGCGCCGCGTACGCGCCGAGTACCGCGCCCACGCCGACCTGGCACAGGAAGATCAGCAGGAAGATGACGAGGGTGAGCGACGTATTGACGCGTCCAATCAGCGTACCGTGGAAGTACTCCGCGAGCACGGCATACGACAGAATGCCCGTGCCACCGAAGATGCCGTAAGCCGCCCACAGCCAGACCGGCGGAATCGGCGTGCGCAGCATCAGCAGCAACTGCACCACGACGAACAGCACCATGCCGACACCGGAGAAAGCGAACACGCTCACGCCCCGACGCTCCAGCGAGCGAGCGGCCGCCCCGAACACCACGCTGCCCGCCATCATCGCCAGCCCTACGACCGATACGAGCGATGCCGCCTCCGCCGCCGACAACCCTTCGACGTCGCGCATGAACGGCGCCATCCACAGCGACTGCATCGCGTAGAACACGCCCTGCGTGAGGCCCGAGAGCGACGTCACCTTCCAGAACATCGTGTTACCGAACACCTGACGCACGCCTTGCAACGCCTCCGACAAACCGCCCTGCGCATGCGAACCGGGCTTCTCCGGCGCGCCGAACCACAGCGCGATGGACATGAGCACTGTGAGCGCCGCCAGTCCGAACGACACCACGCGCCAGTCCGTCAGACCGAGCAACCAGTTCAGCGGCGTGCCGACGACCACACCGCCCATGCCGCCCACGGCCATCACCAGACCGTTGAGCAACGGCAGACGCGCCACCGGAAACCACTGCGCCAGCGCCTTGAATGCACTGCCCAGACACACCGACACACCGACGCCAATGAGCAGACGTCCGACCATCAGCGCGCCAACGCCGTGCGCCAGACCGAACAGCGCCGCACCGGCCGCCGCAAGCAGCAACACTAGCGACGACACACGGCGCGGCCCGAACTTGTCGAGCAGCACGCCCGCTGGCAATTGCGCACCGGCAAAACCGAGGAAATAAAGGCTCGTGAGCAAACCGAGATCGGCAGACGAGAGACCGAGGTCACGCGTCATGAACGGCGCAAACCCGATGTTCACACCGCGGTACACGTATGAGACGAAGTATCCGCAGGCGAACAGCACGAAAATCCGAAGTGCTTTCGACATGGAGTAAACCCTAGTGAATTGCTTGGGTATCGATTGTCGATGCAAGCGCGGCATGAAGCCAACGAAACCTTTGTGCTCGTATTGTGAGTAGAATTTGACATCATGTTCCAACACCTCCCTCCCCTCCAATCCCTGCGTGCGCTTGAAGCAGCCGTGCGTCATCGGAGCTTTACCCGCGCCGCCGAGGAATTGAATTTGACGCACAGTGCTGTCAGTCACCATATGCGTTCGCTGGAGCAGCAATTGGGCACGGCGCTGTTCCGGCGGGTGGGCGCGCGGATGATTCCGACGAGCGTCGGGGCGCGTCTGGCTGAGCGGGTGCGCATCGGCATGACGGAACTGGACGAGGCGATGAACGAAGCCAAAGCGGGCATTACGCCTGACGCCACGCCCGCCATCGTCCGTCTGGAAATCAGCGTGATGACCGATCTGGCCGCACAATGGCTGATTCCCCGGCTCGACCGCTTCAGCAAACTTCACTCGGGCATCGATCTGGTCGTGCGCATTCACGCGGACATCTCTGCCCCGGACCCCTATTCCGTCGACGTCGGCATCTGGCATCAACGCGTTGAAACGCCGGGGTTCGTCACCCGGAAATTGCTCGACGACTTCGTGATCGCCGTGTGCAGTCCCGAACTGATCGCCAGCGTGCCGGGCTTCACGGTGGCAGATACGCCCAAGCTGCCGATGCTGCGCTTCGCCTACCGATCATGGCGTGACTGGCAAGTGGCCGCCGGATTGCCGCCGCATGAGCCGACGCGCGGACCGATCTTCGACGATTCGGGGCTGCTGTTGCGCGCAGCGCTGGCGGGACATGGCGTGGCCACCGCGCGTAGCTTGCTGGTGCGCGACACGTTGGCGTCAGGGGAGTTGGTGCAGATTGGCGACGTGCGGATTCCGCCGAGTCTGGAGTACCACGTGAGCTGGCGGGAGAACCATCCGCGCGAGCGGGCGATTCACGCCTTCTGGGACTGGATGCAGGACGAGATTGCGGCCACGGTGCCTTTGCGGCCGTCGCCGATCAAATCCCGCTGATCGGGACATTTGAAGCGCGCATAAAAAAACGGCAACGAATTCCGAGGAGTTCGTTGCCGTTTCAGGCGCGGGCTTCGACACCCGGATCGAGATCCTGGCGCGAAGCCCGACAGCCGGGCATTCGGGGCACCTTGCGGCACCCCGGTCATGCAGTCTCTTGCGAGACTTACATGCCCATGCCCATGCCGCCCATACCGCCCATGTCGCCCATACCGCCGGCCATCGGAGCATCTTCCTTCGGCAGTTCGGCAACGGCGCAGTCGGTCGTCAGGAGCAGGCCCGACACCGAAGCGGCGTTTTGCAGTGCGGTGCGGGTGACCTTGGTCGGGTCCACAACGCCCATTTCCACCAGATCGCCGTACTCGCCCGACGATGCGTTGTAGCCGTAGTTGCCCTTGCCTGCAACAACGTTAGCCACGACGACGCTGGCTTCTTCGCCACCGTTGGTGACGATCTGACGCAGCGGCTCTTCCATCGCGCGCAGCACGATCTTGATACCGGCGTCCTGGTCAGCGTTGGCACCCTTGAGGTCCGACACGGCCACGCGAGCACGCAGCAGCGCAACGCCGCCGCCCGGGACGATGCCTTCTTCCACAGCAGCGCGGGTAGCGTGCAGCGCGTCTTCCACGCGTGCCTTCTTTTCCTTCATTTCGACTTCGGTCGCAGCACCGACCTTGATCACGGCAACACCGCCGGCCAGCTTGGCCACGCGCTCTTGCAGCTTTTCACGGTCGTAGTCGCTGGTGGCTTCTTCGATCTGGGCGCGGATCTGCTTGACGCGCGCTTCGATGTTCACAGCTTCACCGGCGCCATCGATGATGATGGTGTTTTCCTTGCCGATTTCGATGCGCTTGGCTTGACCCAGCTCAGCCAGCGTGGCCTTTTCCAGCGTCAGGCCGATTTCTTCGGCGATGACCTGGCCGCCCGTCAGGATGGCGATGTCTTCCAGCATGGCCTTGCGGCGGTCGCCGAAGCCCGGGGCCTTGACGGCGCAGGTCTTCAGGATGCCACGGATGTTGTTGACCACCAGCGTTGCCAGGGCTTCGCCCTCGACGTCTTCGGCGATGATCAGCAGCGGACGGCCAGCCTTGGCGACTTGCTCGAGCACCGGCAGCAGGTCACGGATGTTCGACACCTTCTTGTCGAACAGCAGGACGAACGGGTTCTCCAGGATCGCGACTTGCTTTTCCGGGGTGTTGATGAAGTACGGCGAGAGGTAGCCGCGGTCGAATTGCATACCTTCGACGACGTCCAGCTCGTCTTGCAGCGACTTGCCGTCTTCGACGGTGATCACGCCTTCCTTGCCGACCTTGTCCATTGCCTTGGCAATGTAGTCACCGATCGAGGTGTCGCTGTTGGCCGAGATCGAGCCGACTTGAGCGATTTCCTTGTTCGTGGTGCAGGGCTTGCTGATCTTGCGCAGTTCTTCGATAGCAGCGGCGACAGCCTTGTCGATACCGCGCTTCAGGTCCATCGGGTTCATGCCCGAGGCAACGTACTTCATGCCTTCGCGAACGATCGACTGAGCCAGCACCGTTGCGGTGGTGGTACCGTCGCCGGCGTTGTCGCTGGTCTTGGAAGCCACTTCCTTGACCATTTGCGCGCCCATGTTCTGGAGCTTGTCCTTGAGTTCGATTTCCTTGGCGACCGACACACCGTCCTTGGTCACGGTCGGGCCGCCGAAGCTGCGCTCGAGCACGACGTTACGGCCCTTCGGGCCCAGGGTCACCTTGACGGCGTTGGCGAGGATGTTGACACCCTCAACCATCTTGGAACGAGCGGCATCGCCGAAAACGACTTCTTTAGCTGCCATTGCATTAACTCCTTGGATTCTTTACGTAGATGTCTGGGGGCAGACAGTCTTAGGCGGCCACGACGGCCATGATGTCTTCTTCGCGCATGACCAGCAGTTCCTGGCCATCGACCTTCACGCCTTGGCCGGCGTACTTGCCGAACAGAACGCGGTCGCCCACCTTCACGTCGAGTGCGATCAACTTGCCTTGATCATCGCGCTTGCCCGGGCCGACGGCCAGGATCTCGCCCTGGTCCGGCTTTTCGGCGGCGGCTTCCGGGATCACGATGCCCGAAGCCGTCTTCGTTTCGTTGTCCAGGCGCTTGACAATAACGCGGTCATGCAAGGGACGAAGGTTCATTACAAGCTCCTCTTTTCTCTCAGTGAGATCGTCAAAACTAAATATGCAAACATTTGCATATTTGGTGAATTCATGGCGTTAGCACTCTGCGCCAACGAGTGCTAATTATAGGGACGGGGTTTTACGATTTCAAGACGCGGGGTTTTCCCGGAGATGAGATTTATCCCTAACGGTCGCGATGACGAGATTTGTTGAGTTCTGAATTTTCGTTCACTCAACTTTGAACTCGCCAGATCGACGGCCAAGACAAACCTTTTTAATCAACAACCTACAAGACAACCCCAGCCAAGCGCGACCAGATTGACCAAGGCGGAAGCGGTGGCGTGAGCACCGACGAGTGCGAACGGCTGAAGGCGCTGGAGCGTGAGGCCGCGGAACTGCGTCGTGATCAGACTGATGTCGCCGACTCTGGTGCGCACGTGCCGCCACGGCGACGCTTGATGGCAAGCCCATTTTGGGACTCTCGTTTGCCATGGTGTGGGCGCGAAATACGATAGGTCTGCATCCGGTCGTCTCGGCCCCCAATTGGGATCGGGCCGATCCGTATGCAGATGGGGATGCAGGTCGTGGAATTCAATCTGACGAGCGAACACACACGACGGCTGCCGACTCATGATTCAACGTCTCGACTCACATCAGGAGGCAATCATGGCAAGTCTCATCACATGTGGAAGGTTCATTGGCGATGCCCGCAAGGCCGCAGAGTTTTATGCCGCCACCTCCCCCAACAGTCGCATCGATACGAGCAACCCGTCGCCTGTTCCCGGCGTCGGCGAAAATGACGAGCCGACGGTCGAGTTCACCGTACTGGGGCACTCCTTCGTCGGCCTGAATGGCGCGCCGGACGCCAAGCCGACGGTGACCGCGCGCTTCTTGGTTGTAGCAGACTCGCCCCAAGACGCCGAGCGATACCGAAACGCCATCTTCAACAATGGCGGCGGAGCATCGGCAACCGGGTCCGGGTGGTGCTACGACCGTTGGGGAGTCGCGTGGCTGATCAGCAATCAACGAGGATTCAGTCTGGGAGGATTCCAAACGTCGAATCAGGGAATGGTCTATCCGTCGAGGTGAGGTCCGGTGTGATGCGGTCGCTCAACTGACCGAAGCGTGTTGTTCCGTCAGTTGAGCGACGCAATAGCCACGCGAACCCGGCAGTGTCGCCCGGCGACGACGTCGGCAGACGTCGTCACCGGTCCCTGACGAGCTCTCGGCTCAGGCTTCGGCGGCCAAGGTATCGAATACCTCGCGCGCCACCCGGAAACTATCGATCGCAGCAGGCACCCCCGCGTAGATCGCCGCTTGCAGGAAGACCTCCGAGATTTCTTCCTTCGTCACACCGTTGGTCAACGCGCCGCGCACGTGCAACTTCAGTTCGTGCGGACGGTTCATGACGGTGAGCATGCCAAGGTTGAGCAGACTGCGGGTACGCCGGTCCAGTCCGGGGCGATTCCATATCTCCCCCCAGCAGTACTCCGTCACCAGTTCCTGCATCGGACGATTGAACGCATCGGCCGACGCAATTGACTTGTCCACATACTCGCTACCCAGCACCTCGCGGCGTGTCTTCAGCCCTCTTTCAAACAATTCCGAACTCATCGAACGCTCTCCTCATGTTCTGACTGCTGATTCACGACCGCTGAAGCCAGGCCGCGTGAGCGGCCAAGCCATCCCTCAATGCGCCTTGAGCGCCGCCGCCACCCATTGATCCATCTGCGCCTTGTTGGCAGCAATCCACTCATCGGACAGTTTCGTGATCAGCGCCGGTGAACCGCCCTCCTTGCTGATGACGGCTTCCCACTGCGACCACGTCTTGCCCGGGAAGCGAATCTGCTCGATCAGCGTCTTCACGGCCGGATTTGCCGCGATGAACTGCTTGTTCGCTACCGAACCCCAGTTCCACGACGCCATCGCCATGCGGCACGGATTCGCACCACCCGCACACCCTTCCACGTTGTTCACGAGCGCCGAGCCCTTGTTCGGGACGTTCGGCGGCAGCGCGTCTGCCGGCGTCGGCAGCCACACGACATCCACGCCCGGCACGAGCGCGTTCGTCACCCACGACGGGCTCCACGCATAGAAGAATGCGGGCTTGCCCTGTTTGACCTTCGTCACCGCCTCGACCATCAGCGCTTCATACTTGCCGCGCACTGCCTTGACCGTCTGCTTCAGGCCGAACTTGTCGATCTGATAATCGACGACATCGCCACAGCTCCAGCCCGGGTCGCAACTGATCAACTCGGCCTTGCCGTCGCGGCCGAAGAGTCCGGCGATTTTGGGGTCCTTCATCTGCTCAAGACTGGTGATGTGATATTGCAGTGCCGTCTTCTTGTCGATGAGATAGCCGTTGATGCCATCGCCCGAAATCAGGCCGGAGCCAACCACCATGGCCTGCGCCGCCACGGCGCGAAAGCCCGGCTCGCGCTGCGGGAAGTTCACGTCGGTCGCGATATCGATATCGCCCTGCGCTACCGCCTGGAAGAACAGCGTGGTGTTCATCGTGCTGAGCTTGACGTCGTAGCCCAGCCCCTTGAATGCCTTCGAGACGATCTGCGCGACGACGTAATTCCCGCCGAAGCTATCGCTCTGCGCGTAGCGAATCGTCTTTCCCGTGCCAGGAAGCGTCTGCGCGTGCAACGCGCCCGCCGCGACGAGCGAAAGCGTGAACGAGGCGAATGCCTTTGCCAATCCTTTCATTGCTGCTCTCCAAGACTTGTTCGATCCATCGGATCGTCGAGTTATCGGCCCGCCTGACGTGCGCATGCGGGCACGGGTGCCGGTCCCTGACGTCAACACCCCGTCGTCAGGGCCAGCCATCCATTTGTTGCAAAACCGGGTTTCAGCGGTTCAAAGGGTCAAGGCTCGTGCTCAGAGGGCTTCGCGAGCGTCTGCCTGCGTCGTCGGCCCGACACCGGCGCTGCCTTGCCGCTTCGGCTCCCCGCGAAACAAGCGCCAGATGACGGCACGGAATGTCTGCTGGTCGCGCGGCCGGGTTCTCGCAAGCTTCTGCGTGAAGCGATCGAGCATCATGGCCAGAAGCACGATGGCGATGCCGCCAACAGCCGCACGTCCCACATCGAGACGCCCCAGTCCTTGCAGCACCACCAGTCCGAGGCCTTCCGCGCCGATCATCGCCACCACGACCGACATCACCATCGCGGTCAGCACCGTCTGGTTCAGACCGCCGAGAATGGTCGGAATCGCCAAGGGAAACTGCACCTCCCACAGCAACTGACGCTTGTCCGCACCGAATGCGAGCCCCGCCTCCACGATCTCGTGCTCGACCATGCGAATCCCCAGATGCGTGAAACGGATCAGCGGCGGCATCGCAGCGGTCACCACAGCGACTTCACCCGGCACATTGCCCACGCCGAAGAGCATCACCACCGGCACGAGATACACGAACGTCGGTGTCGTCTGCATGATGTCGAGCACCGGCCGCACCACCAGCCAGACGCGTTCGCTACGCGCGCTCCAGATGCCGATCGGAATGCCGATGAGCGCACAGAAAAAGATCGCCGTCATGATGAGCGAGAGCGTCGTCATCGCCTCGTTCCAGACACCGAGCACGGCGATCGCCACGAACACCACCGCGCTGAACACCGCCACGCTTAGGCTGGCCAATCGCCAGCAGATGAGGAAGGCGATCACGACCAGTACTGGAAACGGTGCGGCGTGAATCACACTGTCGTTGAAGGTCAGCAACCGCTCGACAGGCCATTTGATCAGCAGGAACAGCGGACGCATGTGCATCGCCATCCACTGCACCCCTTCCTGAATCCATTGATCGATAGGGAATACCGCGAGTTGATCGGCATTAAGCATGATGGTCTCCTGCGCCCGCAGCGGTGCCGATCCGGGCAAGTAGCTGATTCACATCCAGAACGCCGATCAACTTGCCGTCGTCGTCGGTAACGCCTACCGGCTCGTCAAACCGCACGCGTGCGGCGATGTCCACCAGACGCATGTCCGATGGCACGCAGACGATTCGCTGATTGGGGTCGCGCGCGGCATCGAGCGGCTTCATGACCGAGCGGGCATCGAATAGCCGCGCACGGTCGACGTCGCGCGTGAATGCCGCCACGTAGTCGCTCCCCGGCTCCAGCACGATCTGCTGCGGTGTGCCTTCGCGCACGAGCCGACCGTCGGCCATGATCGCGATGCGCGTGCCGAGCTTGAGCGCTTCCTGAAAGTCGTGGGTGATGAAAAGAATGGTCTTGTTGAGCGTGTGCTGGAGTCGCAGCAACTCGTCCTGCATCTCGGTACGGATCAGCGGATCGAGCGCACTGAAGGCCTCGTCCATGATCAGCACGTCGGCTTCGGTCGCAAGCGCGCGGGCGAGGCCCACCCGCTGACGCATGCCGCCGCTCAGTTCGTGCGGCATGTGATAGGCCCAACGCGCCAGCCCCACCACGCTCAGCACTTCCTCGGCCCGGCGGCGACGCTCGGCCGTCGGCATGCCGCGCAGCTTGAGGCCAAACTCGACGTTTTCGATCACACGACGATTCGGCAGCAGCGCGAAGTGCTGGAACACCATCGAGATGCGATTGCGGCGCACCTCGCGCAGTCCGCGTTCGTCGAGGGCGCAGATGTCTTCACCGTCGAGCAGAATCCGGCCATCGGACGGCTCGTTGAGCCGGTTGATGCAGCGCGCAAGCGTCGATTTCCCCGAGCCCGAGAGCCCCATGATCATGTAGATGGCGCCGGACGGCACGGTCAGCGACACGTCGTCCAGGCCCACGACCTGGCCCAGCGCTTCGAGTACGTCGGACTTGCGTTTGCCATCGCGCAACATGGCCAGCGCACGCGCCGGCTTGTCGGCGAAGACCTTGTACAGGTTTTCGATTCTCAGTCGGTCAGTCACGGCTTCTCTCCCATGATTCCTTTACATCAGTTGCCTGGGGTGCCTGCGGCGTGAACGCCGTGAGCGGGGAAAAATCGGTCGGTATCAGAATGCGGTTCTCTGCCTGTTCGATCAATTCGGACAGACGCGGAATGAACGCCTGCCAACGCTTGTCCTGCGCGAGCGACGCCCGGCGGCGTGCCCGCTCGTCCAGACTGGGATACGCCCAGAGATGCGTCACCTGACTCAACGGCCCGATATCGGTCGTGAAGTACCCGACGAGATGCCCCAGAATGGGTTGCTGGATGGCCAATCCCTCAGTGCGCACGAGATTCAGGTACTGACTCATGCAGCCGTTCCGGATACGGTAAATGCGCTCTTCGACAATCATGCTCCGCTCCCTGCTCCTTCGCTGGCGCCCGCTTCCTCGCTGTCACCGGCAAGGAAATCCCGCATCAGATCCGCCACCTGCCCTGACGCTTCAACCAGAATCGAATGCCGCATGCCCGGCAGGATGGCCAACTGCGAGCCGACGATGCACTCATGCATGAATTGGGCCATGCGCGGGTTCGAACCCTGATCGTCTTCGCCGGTGACGATGAGCGTCGGCATGCGAATCTGATCGATGAACCCGCCGAAATCCGTCTCCGCCAGCACGCGATACGCCGACGCGTAGCAATCCGGGTCGTTCTGGGCGTTGCGCTCGCGCAAGTAGGCGATCCGCGCCGGGTGCTTCGCCTGAAAATCCTCAGTCAGCCAACGTGAGAGCGATGCGTCGTAATGCGCGCCGCGCGCCCCGCTTTGCAGCGCGGCAAGCCTTGCCAGCACACGCTCACGCTCCTCGCGGGTGCGCCCCGACACCGTCGCGAGCAACACCAGACGGCGCAGCCGTGACGGATGCAACAGCGCAAGCCGCTGGGCAATCAACCCGCCCAGCGAGAAGCCCGCCAGATCGAAGGTGGTGAAGCCCACGTGATCGGCCAGCGCCAGCACGTCCGTCACGAAGTCGTCGATTTCGTAGCGTCCCTTCACCCGCGACGAGCGGCCGTGGCCGCGCAGATCGAAGGTCAGGATGCGGAAATCGTCGGCCAGTGCGGCAGCCACGTCGTCCCACGCTTCCTGATACGAACCCACGCCGTGAATGCAAACGAGCGCACGAGCGCCACGCCCGAGCAGACGATAGGCGAGCGTGACGTCGCCCACTTGCAATGTCTGCTCACGCGGGGCGTCCGTCGCTTCAGACGCTTCAGACGCTTCGGAACGCTCAGGTCGTTCAGGATGCTCGGGAGGTTGAGTCATAGCGCGCGCGTCCATGCGTCAGCGGCCTGCCGAGGCCAACGCCGCCGGGCGCTCGGCGGCGTGCGAATGCGCTGCCTGCGACGCCTGCGCTTCCTGAGCCTCCTTGGCGCGGCGAGCTTCGCGCGCAGCAAAGTGCGGCATCACCTCATCGATGAACAGGCGCAGCGTCTTCACTTGCAACTCGAACGGCAGGTTGAACGACAGGCCGAGACAGAACTGGTCGACGCCCTGCGCTTCATACACTTCGAGCTTGCGCACGATCTCGTCGGGCGTGCCGAACATCAGGTTTTCGCGGATCGACGCAGGATCGTAGTTGGCACGTCCGACAACGGCCTCATACGGCACCGCCTCCGGGAATCCGTTGGTCACCGAGCCGATGTTCTGCATCAGGTTCTCGAACGTGCGGCCGAAGTCCACGCTGTGACGCACTGCGACTTCCCAGTCTTGAGGACGGTCGTAGACGCACGTGCGACGCAGCATCATGAAGCGAGGACGTGGACGCTCCGGATGATCGGCCACCGCCTTGCGGAATTTCTCGCCGAGCACGGCCACCTCCGACACAGGCGCCGCGAGCGGCGTCGACAGAATGTTCGCGCCCACCCCCACGGCCCAGTCGAAGCTGCCCGGGTCACGTGTCGCGACCCAGATCGGCGGATGCGGCTGTTGCAGCGGCTTCGGCACCGACGTCGCGAGCGGGAATTTCCAGTAGTGCCCCTCGTGCGCGTAATCGCCCTCCCACAGCTTCTTCACCGCAGGCACCAGCTCCTTCATATACGCCACGCCTTCTTGCTGCGGAATGCCGCCGGCCATGCGATCGAACTCGTACTGATAGGCCCCACGGGCGATACCGAATTCGAGGCGCCCGCCGGTCAGGTGATCGCACATCGCCGCTTCGCCCGCGAGGCGGATCGGCGACCAATACGGCGCAACGATGGTGGCCGTGCCCAGACGAATCTGCTCGGTATGCTGCGACAGCCACGTCAGCGTGATGAACGGATTCGGCGAGATGGTGCATTCGATGGTGTGGTGCTCGGCGGTCCACAGCGTCTCGAAGCCGCCTTCGTCGGCGATGCGCGCGAGGTGCAGCATGTTGCGCACGGCGTCGCTCATCGTGTCCTGCGGCGAGAAGCGCTCCATGCTGAGCGAAACGGAGAATTTCATGAGGTGTGTCTCCAGTGAGTGTGGCGTGTAGTGAGATCAGCGCAGACGGATCACGAACGGGTCTTGCATCGCACCGGAGTAATCGATCACGACGTTCTTCAGGCGCGAGAACTCGCGCATCACTTCGAAGCCGCCACGACGTCCATAGCCGCTGTGTTTGGTGCCGCCGTTGGCCGACATATAGGCGGCCGAGCGATAGGTGTTGATCCAGACGGTGCCTGCTTCCACGTCGCGCGCGAAGCGCAGCGCACGGTCAATGTCGCGGGTCCAGATACCGGCCGCCAGGCCGTATTCCGTGGCGTTGGCGAGCGAGATCAGTTCGGCCTCGTCGGAGAACGGCATCACACCGACGACCGGGCCGAAGATCTCTTCCTGCATGAAGCGCATTTCGTTGCGCGCCTGCGTCATGACGGTCGGCTCGTAGTACCAGCCGCCTGCGAGGTCGTCACGTGCCGGACGCTGACCGCCCGCCGCCACGCGCGCGCCTTCCTGCACGCCGGAGGCGACGTAGGTCTCCACCTTGTCGAGTTGCGACGCCAACGCCAGCGGGCCGATGTCCGTGTCTTCATGCGTCGGATGCCCCACGCGCACACGGCGCGTGCGCTCGACCAGCGCCTCGACGAAGCGGTCGTACACCGACGCCTCGACGAAGCAGCGCGAACCGGCCACACACGTCTGGCCCGCCGCAGCGAACACGCCGGACACCACGCCGTTGACGGCGCGCTCGATATCCACGTCCCCGAACACCACGTGCGGCGACTTGCCGCCCAGCTCCATCTGGCAAGGCACGAGGTTTTGTGCGGCATTGCCTGCGATCTTGCGGCCCGTCACCGTGCTACCTGTGAAGACGTATTTGGCGATGCCCGGGTGACGCGTCAGCGCATCGCCTGTGGTCACGCCATCGCCCGTCACGACATTCACCACGCCCGGCGGAATCCCGGCTTCGATCACCAGTTCCGCGAGCGCGAGCGTGGACGCCGTCGCGTGTTCGGAAGGTTTGACCACGATGGTGTTGCCGATCGCCAGACAAGGAGCGAGCGTGCCGGTCAGCATCATCAGCGGCGAATTCCACGGGATGATCATGCCCACCACGCCGATCGGCTCACGCGTGTTGAAATTCAACGTGTCGAGCTTGTTGACGGGAATGGTGTCGCCTTGCAGCTTGTCCGCCATGCCTGCGAAATACAGATACGAGTCGGGAATTGCGCGCATCTGCGCCCGCATTTCCTTGAGCAGCTTGCCGTTGTCGCGGCATTCGATGGCGGCGAGCGCATCGGCGTTGGCCAGCACCAGTTCGCCGAGCTTGCGCACCAGCTTGCCGCGCTCGGTCTGCGTCATGCGACGCCATGCGGGATTGACGAGCGCGGCCTGCGCGGAGCGCACGGCGCGGTCCACATCGACGGCGTCGGCCTGTGCGAATTCATACCATTGACGGCCAGTCGTCGGGTCATAGCTCGGCACGTACTCGGCGCTATGCGGCGCGGTGAACTGCCCGTCAATAAACAACTGCTGGCGAGAGCCCTCCAGCGTTTGAATCGTCGTATGCATCGATTGACTCCAGGGTCAGACTTGGGAGAGTTGGGTCCACGGCTGCGCGTCGCTCACCATCGCGATGCGTCCGCCGTCGTGTGAATCCATGTAGATGCCGAAGTGGCCGCCTGCGGTCTCGCGCACATACCGGCGCACCATCGAGCGAATCTCGCGCGAAGCGATGTCGTCAAAGGGCAATTGGTCGAACGGGAAGAAACGGAACTGCGGCGGCAACTCGGCCTGCGAGAGCGGCTGCGCGAGACGTGCCCGGTACATCAGGTAACCGGGATCGTTCTCGGCGGTGTCGAACACCGAGTAGAGGAAAGTGTCGTGCGGCACCAGCGCCAGTTCGCCCCCACCGGCCAGCGGCAGACGCCCGTTGGTCAGGCGCCGTGGCGCGCTGGGCAGCACCCAGCCGCCCTTGCCGTCCTGCGCGAGCAGCAGGCTACCGTCGGCATCGATCAGATAGCCGACGATCATGTCGTGTGACGAAAGCCAGCCCGGCGGCAGCGGGTCCTTCACGTGGGCATAGCGACCACGGCAGAAGCCGAGCGGTGCGGCCGGGCTCGTGCCGAACGCCTGAATCCGGCCGATCAGGATCGCGTGATCGCCTGCGTCGACACGGTCGTGCACCGTGCAGTCGAACCACGTCAGGCAGTCGGTGAGCACGGGGGCGCCGGTGTGAACCACATCGTGCCCCACGGCGGCAAACTTCTCCGCCGACTTCGATGCGAACAGGTTCGACACATCGGTCTGCCCGTCATGCAGCAGATTGACCGCGAAGTGCTCAGTACCCTGAAACACCGGATAACTCGCCGCCCCTTTGCCGACACACACCAGCAACAACGGCGGATCGAGCGAGACGGACGTGAAGGAGTTCGCCGTCATGCCACGCGGGCGACCCTCGTCGTCGCGCGTCGTGACGACGGTGACGCCGGTCACGAACGTGCCAAGTGCGCGGCGCAACGCGACCGGATCGATCGCAGATTGTGCGGATGGTGCGGACTGAGCGTCCGGGTTAGCCGGAGCGGTCGCGCCGTCGGCGTCTGCCGTCTGGCGCTGTTTGGCGACAGCTTGCATGTCGTTCACCTCGAAACGTCATTACGTTGAGGTCAACGATATGCGAGGACTTTTTTGTCAGCTTCCGTCGATTCGCAGGAGAAGTGAAATCATTTACTCTCGATTGCGCGGCAGGGTTTTCATGGATGCCCCGCCGCGCGAGCGCCAGCGCGCGCGGCAGACGCCGATTCCTTCGATGCCGCGGATCCCGTCGGTGACGCCCCTCGCGTGAGCGTATGCAAGTGAATCGCAAGCTCCACCGCGAATCGCCGCTCGGGCGTTTCGACGTCGATGCCGAAGAGTTCCTGAATGCGTGTGAGCCGATAACGCAGTGTCGTCACGTGCAGCCCCATGGCGTCGGCGCAAGGCTGACTGCGGCAACCGGAGCGCAGATAGGCGGCCAGCGTCTCCAGATAAGGGGATCCGGACTGCTTGTCGTGCTCCACCAGCTTGCCGATCGTGCCATCGACGAAGCCGTGAACGTCGGACGAGTCCGCCGCGCCCATGAGCATGGGCAACGGTCCCAGCCCCGGCATATCGAGCGGCCCGCTGCGGCCAAACTTGCGCGCCACGCGAATCATGCGCCAGCAGCGCTCCCACTCGCGCGCCAACGGCTCTAGCCCGTCGCACACGTCGCTCATCACCACGATGGGCTCACGCCCCAGCGAGCGCGCCAACGCCTCGCTCATGCGTCGGGCGAAACGCGTAAGCGCCGCATCGTCGGACGCGCTGTCCTGCGGCACCAGACACACCAGCCCGCCTCCCACCGTCACGACATGCAGGGACACATTCAACTGACGCGCCAGCAACTCCACCGTGCTATGGCTCTCCAGCGACAAATGACCTGCTGCCCGTCCCACCTCGGCTTGCCCGAGTTGATCGGGATAGTCGACGACCATCATGCGCAGCGGCGCATCCAGCGCCACGCCGAGACGGCGCGCGCGACCCAGCGCATCGTCCTCGTCGCGCCAGCGGCGTTCGACGATTTCGAAGAACAATTCGGTCAGCGTGCGCGTCTCGAAACGGAACCGCACGACGCTGCGCATCAATTGGACGCTCAATGCAAAGCGCGCGCTTTCCAGCAGCAATTGCTGAAGGTCGCCCGGGGCTTCGTCGCCGAAGGTAAGCAATGCGCCGACGAGATCGTCGTCGACGCTCAGAGGCTCGATGGCCGCA
The DNA here is from genome assembly GCF_902459615.1 of Pandoraea commovens. Lineage (GTDB taxonomy): Bacteria > Pseudomonadota > Gammaproteobacteria > Burkholderiales > Burkholderiaceae > Pandoraea > Pandoraea commovens. The sequence continues at coordinate 49,187 of NZ_CABPSA010000008.1, read as the reverse complement.
CTGACGGTGGGTTGGCCCGACTGCCGCCCGAGCGGCACGTCGAGACGCGACTGTCGGTAGCGCTGGAGTGCATCGCGCACGGCGCCGCCGAGCTCTCGCCCCTGCGCGCCGGAAAGCCATCGTGTCCAGGCGGCATCGTCCATTTGCGACGGTACCGGCGAGGCCGAAGCGTGCCACTGATTCGCAAGGAAATCGATCACGAGGACAGGCCGACCGAGCAACTCGCCCAGCGACGACGTCAACTGCTCGAGCGAGCCGCCCGCAAGCACGTCGCCAAGGAGCGTGCGTTGCGCTTCGAGCGTGCGTTGCAGTCGCTCGTGCGCCATGACCTGCGCGCGCTGACGGTGCGCCCGCTCGACGGCGATCGCCCCGAGATGCACGACCGTCGACATGAACGTCAGATCGTCGTCGCCGACGTCGCGTACCTTGCGCGAGGCGACGGTCAGCACCATCGGGTGCCCTTGCGTATCGCGCGACGCCATGGGCAGCACGAGTACCGTGCGATAGCCGCGCTCGTGCGCCTCACGCCGATAGCCGGGGAATTGCGTGCTCTCGAGCGCGTCGCGAATGTAGACCGGTTCGTTCGTCTGCAACGCGATGAGCGAAGGACTGGTCGCAAGCTCCCAGCGGTCTTCGACGTGCTGCGGCAGCATGCTCGTCTCGTAGCGCGTAATCACGAGTCCGTAGCCATGCGCGAGATCGATGCTCATCACCGAGCCGAGATCCCAACCGCCTTGTTGCACCGCGCAACGCACGAGGTCGCGAAACAGCGCCTCGATGTCTTCGTCGTTGCTGATCTGACTGGCGACATGGCGCAACGCCATGAGCCGCTGGTGTTGTTCCGGCATTGTCTGTCTCCTTGCCTGCGGAAAATCTACACCAAAGCGTCGGAAGAAAAAAAAGATCTTCCGACGATCCGGGGGAAGACCCGGCCCCCGCTGCGCAATAGCATGGGTCACATCGGCAAGACTCCGATGTTTGCCGCCCGCGCCTCAGTTCGTCAGCGCACCTCCCCGACACCGCCACGCCGCACTCGCGGCGGGTTTTTGCACCGCAACAGGAGACACCCGTGAAACAAGAGCTGCGCAAGATCGCCACCTTTGTCGAGACGACCTACCGTGAAGGCGGCAAGGCGGCCGCCGACCCCGTCACGACCGTCGTCGTCGCCGCCGTGATTCGTAATCCGTGGGCGGGTCTTGGCTTCGTAGAGAACCTGCGTCCCGAGATCCTTCGTCTGGCGCCCGAACTTGGCGCACTCATGACGCAACGTCTCGTCGAAGTAATGCCCGGCGATCGTGTCCAGGCCTACGGCAAGGCCGCCGTCGTCGGCACCAACGGCGAGATCGAACACGCCTCCGCCATCATCCACACGCTGCGCTTCGGCAATCTGTTTCGCAGCGCGGTGAGCGGCACGGCATTCCTGCCCTTCACCAACACACGCGTCGGCCCCGGCGCGCTGGTGTCGGTGCCGATGATCCACAAGTCGGAAACCGGCAAACGCTCGCACTTCATCACCGCCACGTTTCAGATGACGGACGCACCGGCTGCCGACGAAATTCTGCTGGCCATCGGCGCGGCAGACGGCGGTCGTGTACACCCGCGCATCGCCGACCGATTCCAGGACATGGAAGAGATGGCGAACGACGCAGCGACTACTGCCTGAGCGAGCGCACGATGCCGCCCGTCATTGCCTTCCTTAGCCGGATGTCCGCCGAGTATCAGCGTCCCTATCTGGACGCCCTGCGTGCGGCACTGCCGGGCGACATCGTCGCGCCGCTCGCCGAGCTTTCGACCGTCCAGCGCGAACAGGTGTCGGTTGCCATCGTCGCGAATCCGGACCCGGCCGACCTCGCCGATCTCCCCGGCCTTTTGTGGATCCAGAGTCTCTGGGCCGGTGTCGAATCGCTCGTCAGCACGCTACCGGCGGGCAGCCCGCCGATCATGCGGCTGATCGATCCGGAAATGTCTCGCACGATGGCCGAGGCCGTGCTCGCCTGGACCTACTACCTGCAACGCGACATGCCGCGTTACGCGAAGCAGCAGGCACGGCACGAATGGCGGCAGCAGGCGTATCGCAAGCCCTCGCAAACGGGCGTCGGCTTACTCGGACTCGGTGAACTCGGTCAGGCGGCTGCCGCAAGGTTGCGCGATGCCGGGTTCACCGTTCGTGGCTGGAGCCGCTCGCCCAAGGCGCTCGACGGCATCGAAACCCTTGCGGGGGACGACGGACTCGAAGCGATGCTCGCCGCGAGCGACATCGTCGTGAGCCTGATCCCGTTGACGGCCCAGACGCGCGGCATGCTCGACGCCCGGCGTCTGAATCTGATGAAGCCGGGTGCCGCACTCATCAACTTCTCGCGAGGTCCCGTCGTTGTGACCGACGCCCTGATCGCGGCGCTCGACCGGGGGCATCTCTCGCATGCCGTGCTCGATGTCTTCGACGCAGAGCCGCTGCCGGTGACGTCGACGCTTTGGGACCACCCGTCGGTCACCGTGCTACCGCACATCTCCGCCCCGACCGATCACGAAACGGCGGCGACCGTCATCGCCGCCAATCTCCGGGATTTCCGCGCGACGGGTCGCATTCCGGGCAACGTCGATCTGGCGCGGGGGTATTGAGCATGCACCGCAATCACGATGCGCCAGCGCAGCCGCCGCGCGTTTATCCCACCGTCGACTTCCATCGGGACGGCGTTCAGCATGGCTTCCTGAAGGTGCCTCACTCGACCGATGCCAGTGCCTGGGGCGCCGTCATGATTCCGATCACCGTGATTCGTCGCGGCGACGGCCCGGTCGCGCTATTCACCGGCGGGAATCATGGCGACGAATACGAAGGCCCGATTGCCTTGTCACGACTGGCGAATGCATTAAAGGCGCCCGATGTAAACGGGACCGTCATCATCGTGCCGTTCATGAATGCGCCCGCGGTGCTTGCGGGAAAGCGCACGTCGCCGCTCGACGGTGGCAATCTCAATCGTGCGTTTCCGGGGCGCGCCGACGGCACCGTCACCGAGCGCATCGCCGATTATTTCTCGCGCTGCCTGCTACCGTTGGCGGACCTCGTGGTCGATATTCATTCCGGCGGCCGCACGCTCGATTTCCTGCCGTTCGCGGCGATCCACGAACTGGCCGATGTAGCGCAACAGGCACGCGCCGACGCCGCAATGCAGGCATTCGGCGCCCCGTACTCCCTGCGCATGCGCGACCCCGATCCGCACGGGCTCTATGACACGGCCGCCGAAGCACAGGGCAAAGTGTTCGTGACGACAGAACTCGGCGGCGGTGGGACGGCCAGCGCGAAAAGCGTCGCGATTGCGCATCGCGGCGTCTACGGCGTGCTGGTGCAGGCGGGTATCGTGGATGTCGATGTCGCGCGGCGAGATGGCGCTGTCCTCGCCCTCGACAAGCCGGTCGTCCAGCTCTCCATGCCGGACGACGACTGCTACGTGACGTGTGAGCATGGCGGCCTGCTGGAGATGCGTCACGATCTCGGTGCGATGGTGCGGCGCGGCGATGTCGTCGCACACATTCACGACGTGACACGCACAGGCACTGCCCCGGTCGAGTACCGCGCGGCGCGCGATGGTATGCTGATCGGCCGACATTTCCCGGGTCGCGTCGGCATGGGCGACATGCTTTGTGTCTTGGCCGACGTGCAGGTCTGACGCGCCGCAGGACCTGAAGGTTTACCTGACCCTCCGTTCCTTCCAGCACTGCGCCTATGGTGAAACTCGACCGCTTCGACATCGCAATTCTTCAGGTGCTGGCCCGTGAGGGTCGCATTACCAAGTCGCGTCTGGCCGAACTGATTCACTTGTCGGTATCGCCCACGTGGGAGCGCGTGCAACGACTCGAAGCGGCAGGCGTCATTCGCGGCTATCGTGCCGACGTCGACTGGAGCGGCGTGGTGCAAGTTAGCCGCATCATCGTAGAAATCACACTCGCGCGACACACCGCGCACGACATGAATCGCTTCGAAGCCCACCTTCGCGAAGCCCCCGAAGTCGTGCAATGTCATGCCACGGGCGGCGGCGTCGACTACATCGTGCACGTGCTCGCGCGCGAAATCGACCATTACCAGCGCTTCATCGACGATCTGCTGATGGCCGACTTCGGCATCGAGCGCTACTTCACGTACATCGTCACGAAAGTCGTCAAAGACAACGGCAACGCCATTCCCGGCTGGGTCGATCCGGACTGATCCGCTCGCGCTATCGGGTGTGCAGGTATTTTTCTACGTGACGGCTTCAACTCAGAAAAAAGCCACAGTCCGCCCCCACCGATCAGAAAAAACATCGGCCTCGCGCCCCCGACAATCTCTGCATGACGAACGAATGCCATGCCAGGAGATTGCCGATGCTGCTCGACCACCCGGTGCTATTCAAATCGCTGTGCTACATCGACGGCCGTTGGACGCATAGCGAGGACGCCGCGTCCATCGCCGTTGTCGATCCCGCCGATCAAACCACGCTCGGCCACGTGCCGATGCTCACGCGCGATCAGATTCGCGCTGCCGTCGACGCGGCCCAACGGGCCTTCACCACATGGCGCTGGACGCCCGCCACACAACGCTGCGCCACCCTGCTCCGCTGGCATGCGCTGATTGAACGACATGCCGACGACCTTGCCATCCTTCTCTCGCGCGAGCAGGGCAAGCCATTGCGCGAGGCGCGCGGGGAAATCGGTTATGGCGCGTCTTTCATCGCGTGGTACGCCCACGAGGCCTGCCGCCTCGATGGCCGCACCATCACCTCCCATATCGACGGCGCGCAACTGGGCACCGTGCGCGAACCGGTCGGCGTCGCCGCACTCATCACGCCCTGGAATTTCCCCTTCGCGATGATTACGCGCAAGGCGGCAGCGGCATTGGCTGCCGGTTGCGCCGTCGTCGTGAAGCCCGCCCATGAAACGCCATTCAGCGCGTTGGCGCTCGCGCAATTGGCCGATGAAGCCGGGCTGCCGCCGGGCCTGTTCAATGTGGTGCTGGGCGAGCCCGATATGGCCATGCGAACCCTCGTGGGCGACGCCCGCGTACGCGCCGTGAGCTTCACCGGTTCGACGCGCGTCGGACAGTTGGTCGCGCAGGCAGCCGCGGCCAGCGGCGTGAAGAAGCTCGCGCTCGAACTCGGCGGGAATGCCCCGTTCATCGTGCTCGACGACGTGGATCTCGACGAGGCCGTGCGTATCGCCGTCGCTGCAAAGTTTCAGACGTCCGGACAAGACTGCTGCGCCGCCAACCGCATCTTCGTCGCGCGCGCGCGTTACGGTGCGTTCGTGGATCGCTACACGCAGGCCGTAGCGAAACTGCGCGTCGGCCCTGCCTTCGCGGAAAACGTCGACGTGGGTCCGCTCATGCATCAGGCGGCATTCGATGCGACCGCCGGGCGTGTGGAGGACGCCCGGCGCAAGGGCGCACAGATCACCGTTGGCGGCGAAGCCCATGCGCTGGGTGGCTGGTTCTACAGCCCCACCGTGGTGGCCGATGCCGCCCCCGGGATGCGCATTTACGACGAAGAGAACTTCGGCCCGATTTCGGCGGTATGCGCGTTCGACTCACTCGACGATGTCATCGCGAAGGCCAACGACACCGAGTACGGCCTCGCCGCCTATGTGTGCGGGCGTCGCGTCGACGAAATCTTCACGCTGATCCGGCGGCTCGACTTCGCCATGGTCAGCGTGAACGGCGTGAAATTCACCGGCGCGCCGGTGCCGTTCGGCGGGATGAAGGCGTCCGGGCTCGGGCGCGAGGGCAGCCTCGACGGCTTCGAACCGTTCACCGAGACCAAGTACTTCTGCCTCGGCAATCTCGGCATCCCCGTGCATCACGCCTGACGCCAGGTTTGCCGCCTTCGCGTCCTCAACGCATTGACGAAATCACGCCCCATCCACCTCATTGCTTCACCTCATCGACATCAAGGAGACATCTCATGGCCGCTTCGACCGACCAATTGTTCGCGCAGGATCGCGCGCACTTCATGCACCCGTCCACCCACGCGGCCGATCACGCAAGCGGCACGCTGCCGGGTAAGATCATCCGCACCGCACAAGGCATGCACATTGAAGATCACGAGGGCCGCCGCTATCTCGACGCCTTCGCTGGCCTTTACTGCGTGAACATCGGCTACGGTCGCTCCGAAGTGGCCGACGCCATCCACAAGCAGGCCACCTCGCTCGCCTACTATCACACGTACGTCGGGCATTCGACGGACGCCATCATCGAGCTGTCCAAACGCATCATCGACTGGTCGCCCGCGGGCATGAAGAAGGTGTATTACGGGCTCTCCGGGTCAGACGCCAACGAAACGCAGATCAAGATCGTCTGGTACTACAACAACGTGCTGGGCCGACCGAAAAAGAAGAAGATCATCTCGCGCGAGCGCGGCTATCACGGCTCGGGCATCGTGACCGGCAGCCTGACGGGTCTGCCGAGTTTTCATCAGCATTTCGATCTGCCTGTTGAGCGCGTGCATCACACCGTGTGTCCTCATTGGTACCGCAAAGCGCCTCAGGGAATGAGCGAGCAGGCATTTGTCGCGCATTGCGTCGAGGAACTCGAAAAGCTCATCGCCCGCGAAGGGGCCGACACGATTGCGGCCTTCATCGGCGAGCCGGTGATGGGCACCGGCGGCATCATTACGCCGCCTGCCGGATATTGGGACGCCATCCAGGCCGTGCTGCGTCGTCACGACATTCTGCTCATTGCCGACGAAGTGGTTTGCGGCTTCGGCCGTCTCGGCTCGCCGATGGGCTCGCAACACTACGGCATGACGCCCGATCTCATCACGATTGCCAAGGGTCTGACCAGCGCCTACGCCCCGCTCTCGGGCGTGATCGTCGGTGAACGTGTCTGGGACGTAATCGAGCGCGGTGCCCGCGAGCACGGCCCGATGGGACACGGCTGGACCTACTCGGGTCATCCGATCTGCGCGGCCGCCGCACTCGCCAATCTCGATATTCTGACGCGCGAGAACCTGACGCAGAACGCCGCCGACGTTGGCCGATACTTCGGTGAGAAGCTGCACGCCGCGTTCGACGCGCATCCGCTCGTCGGGGAAGTGCGCAACGTCGGCATGCTCGCCGCCGTCGAATTCATGGCCGATGGTGCAGCGCGGCAGCCGTTCGATGCCGCCATGAAGATCGGCCCACGTATCTCGGCCGCTGCGCTCGCACGCGGCATGATCGCGCGTGCCATGCCGCACGGCGACATCCTGGGCTTCGCGCCGCCGCTGATCGCCACGCGGGCGGACGTCGACGAGATGGTGAGCATTGCGCGCGCTGCGGTCGACGATGTGGCAGCGCAGGTGCTGCGCTGAGCGAAATCGGCGGGTCGTGCGGATGATTGCCGCAATGGATCACGGATGACCTGCTGCGCGGGCAACCGGAACGCTCCGGCGCGCGTCGCACGTCGCAATACCGTGCACATCGCAGGACACATCGCGCGCCCTCTCCATCGGTTCGTAGGATGACCGCTCTTTTCGGCGCGGCTTTAATGGGATGACACGGTGGCCTGTTCTGGGGGGACTCAGGGGCCACTTCTCCACTCCCATCCTCCCGAGGTACCGCGCATGTCCATCGAATCGCTGATTGAGGCCGATCGCCAGTTCCTGATCCATCCTGTGGCCGACTACCGCGCGCATGAGGCGCAAGGGGCGACGGTGCTCACCAGCGGCAACGGGGCCTGGCTGCACGATGCCAACGGACACGCGCTGCTCGACGGTTTTGCCGGACTGTGGTGCGTGAATACCGGCTACGGGCAGGCGTCTATCGTCAAGGCCGCCACCGAGCAGTTGAACCGGCTACCTTATGCCACAGGCTATTTCGGCTTCGCTTCGGCCCCCGCCATCAAGCTGGCGCAGAAGCTCGTGGAACTCACGCCGCCGTCGTTGCAGCACGTGTATTTCACGCTTGGCGGGTCGGACGCCGTCGACGCCGCCGTGCGCTTTATCACCCATTACTACAACGCCATCGGCAAGCCGTCGAAGAAGCATTTCATCGCGCTGGAGCGTGGATATCACGGCTCGTCGTCGACGGGCGCAGGCCTCACCGCCCTGCCTGCGTTTCACCGCAACTTCGATCTGCCGTTGCCGACACAGCATCACATCGCATCGCCCTATCCCTATCGCAGCGCCACGCCCGACGATCCGCAGGCCATCATTGCCGCGTCGGTCGCCGCGCTCGAAGCCAAGGTCGGCGAGTTGGGCGCCGAGCATGTCGCTGCGTTTTTCTGCGAACCGGTGCAAGGCTCCGGCGGCGTGATCGTGCCGCCCAAGGGCTGGCTGCGCGCCATGCGAGACGCCTGCAAGAAGCTCGACATTCTGTTCGTCGCCGACGAAGTCATCACCGGATTCGGTCGCACCGGCCCGATGTTCGCCTGCGAAGCGGAAGACGTATCTCCCGATCTCATGACGCTGGCCAAGGGGCTGACCGCCGGTTATGCGCCGATGGGCGCCGTGCTGATGTCCGACGCCATCTATCAAGCCCTGGCCGATGCCGCACGCGGCACGCCCGTCGGTCACGGACAGACGTACTCGGCGCATCCGGTCAGTGCAGCCATCGGTCTGGCCTGCCTGAAGCTCTACGACGAAGGCGGCTTGCTCGCGAACGGTCAGGCGCAGGCCAAGGCATTCGCCGACGGTCTGGATGCCTTCCTTGACCACCCGCTGGTCGGCGACGCCCGTCATCGCGGCCTGCTCGGTGCGCTCGAACTCGTGGCCGACAAGTCGACACGCCAGCGCTTCGACGCGTCGCTAAAGCTCCCCGAGCGGATCGGCGCTGCCGCCTATCGCAACGGTGTGATCTTCCGCGCGTTCGGCGACAACATTCTCGGCTTTGCGCCCGCCCTGTGCTACACGGCGGACGACGTCGCCGAACTCTTCGCCCGCGTGCGCACGACACTCGACGAAGTACTCGACGCCGCCGATGTGCGCGCCGCCTTGCGCGCTTGATGTCCGCTGATGGATCTGCTGATGGATCAGTTGATGCGCCACGGCTGCGCCCGATAACTTCTGCCCCGCTTTCCCGGAGACTCATTCGAATGTCGCTTTCCCTGTCACGCCCCGATTTGATGCGCCGTCAGAACCTGATCAACGGCGAATGGACCGACGCCCGCGATGCCGGTCGCTACGCCGTGCACGACCCTGCCAGCGATGCGTTGCTGGCAGACGTTGCCGACAGTACGGCCACCGATGCCCGCGCCGCCACCGACGCCGCCTACCGTGCGCTGCCCGCGTGGCGCGCCAAGCTGCCGCGAGAACGCGCCGAGGTGCTCAAGCGCTGGCACGCACTGATACTTGCGAACGCCGACGATCTGGCCCGGATCATCTCGCTTGAGCAAGGCAAACCGCTGGCAGAGGGGCGTGGGGAAGTGGCGTATGGAGCGTCGTACGTCGACTGGTTCGCCGGGGAAGCGACGCGTGTCTATGGCGACCTGATTCCGCAACAACAGCCCGGCAAGCGCATGTCGGCGGTCAAGGAGCCCATTGGCGTCGTCGCCGCCATTACGCCTTGGAATTTCCCGCTCGCGATGATCGCCCGCAAGATCGCCCCGGCGCTGGCCGTGGGCTGCACCGTGGTTGCCAAGCCCGCCGAAGACACGCCACTCACGGCGCTCGCCCTCGCGGCGCTGGCCCTCGAAGCCGGCGTGCCGCCGGGCGTGCTGAACATGATCACGGCGTCGCGCGCACAAGGCATTGACGCCGTGGCAGATTGGCTCGCCGACGAACGCGTGCGCAAGGTGACCTTCACCGGATCGACTGCGGTCGGGGTACATCTCGCACGCGAATCGGCGGGCACGCTCAAGAAGCTGTCGCTCGAACTCGGCGGGAATGCGCCGTTCATCGTGTTCGACGATGCCGACCTCGACGCGGCAGTCACAGGCCTGATGGCGTCGAAGTTCCGCAATGGCGGACAAACGTGCGTGTGCCCGAATCGGGTGTATGTGCAAGCAGGTGTCTACGACCGGTTCGCTGAGTTGCTTTCACAGCGTGTGAGTGCGCTGCATGTGGCACCGGCCAGCGACGCGCAGGCGCAAATCGGCCCGATGATCAATCGTCGGGCCGTGGAGAAGATCAGTCGTCATGTCGACGATGCGCGCTCGCATGGCGCCCGCACGCTGACCGGTGGCACGACGCTGCCGTCGCTCGGGCCGCACTACTTCGCACCGACCGTGCTGGCCGATGTGAACGACGAGATGCTCGTCAGCCGCGAGGAGACCTTTGGGCCGGTGGTACCGCTGTTCCGTTTCGACACCGAGGATGAAGTGATTCAACGCGCCAACGACACGCCGTTCGGGTTGGCCGCCTACTTCTACACGCAGAACATGCGCCGTGCCGAGCGAGTGGCACGGCGTCTCGAAGCCGGTGTCATCGGCATGAACGAAGGCGCCGTCTCGAGCGAAGCCGCGCCGTTCGGTGGCGTGAAGTCCTCCGGCTATGGACGTGAGGGCTCCAAGTATGGGCTCGACGACTATCTGTCCATCAAGTACATCTGCCAGGGCGGGCTGGATTGATGACACTACCCGGCCATCGTGCGCAGCGTCGCCCCCGCGTAGCTTGCTACGACGGGAAGCTTTGGACGGGAAAATCCGTTGGCCTGAATTGCGGTGACGCTCGCTGAGTCTCTCGGGCAACCCCTGACTTGCCGGGTTATTACGCACGGAGTAAAAGTCGGATCACTCACTCACCGTCCCGAGGGTCGTGCGCCGATGAACCAGCCCGTCAAGCTCAACGCCGATTCGCTCGGGATCACCGAGTCCGTGATCATGGGGATCGCCGGTACCGCACCGGCATACAGCATCGAGATCACGACATCCACGATCATAGGCACGGCAGGTACCCTGTCGCCCGCGAGCATTCTGGTGTGCGGGCTGATCATGTTCGGCATTGCCTACGCATTCATCAACATGAATCGGGCGCTGGCGAGCGCCGGGACGTCCTACTCGTGGGTCAGCATGGTATTCGGGCGCACGCTGGGCTTCTTCGCGGGCTGGGCGCTGCTGGTGTTGTGCTGCGTGTTCATGGTGTCGGCCATGATCCCGGCGGCGAATGCCACACTGCTCATCTTCGACCGGCCCATGATGAACAACGTCCACGACGTGACACTCATCGCCGCGGCGTGGCTCACCTTCGTGAGCGTGGTCGTCGTCAAGGGCATCAAGCTGACGAGCCATGTGCAGGTATTGATGACGATTGTAGAAGGCGTGATCCTGTTTGCGATCATCGTGGCGAGCTTCTTCGTCTTCCCACATGCGCCACAGCACGCGTTCTCGCTGTCCTGGTTCTCCCCGCTAGCTTTCACACCACAGGCCTTCGCCAATAGCGCGCTGGTGTCGATCTTCTTTTTCTACGGCTGGGACGTCACCATGAATCTCAGCGAGGAAACCCGCGACTCGAATCGCACGCCGGGACGTGCGGCGTTCTGGTCGATGGTGTTTCTGATGGTGTTCTTCCTGATCTTCATCGTCATCGCGCTGCTGGGGCTATCCGACGCCGAAATCCAGCACTACAACACGAACATCATTTTCGCGATTGCGGAAAAGCTCTTCGGGCCGACGTGGGGCTACGTGGCAATCGTCGCAGTTTTGCTAAGCACGGTGGGGACGGTCGAGACGCAGGTGCTGCAATTCACGCGCACCCTTTTTGCAAAGAGCCGCGACGGTGCGCTGCACCAGCGTTACGCGCGGTTGCATCCGCGCTGGCAGACACCACACGTGGCCATCTTATTCATCTGGGTCGCCGGGATGGTGTTGCTGCTGATGTCGTCGTATCTGCCGACCATCAACGTCATCCTTCAGGATTCGATCACCGCGATCGGCTTTCAGATCTGCTTCTATCTGGGGCTGACGGGGATGGCGTGCGGATGGTACTACCGCAAGACGCTCACACAGGGCCCGTGGGTGGCCGTGACGCATGTTATCTGGCCAGTGGTCAGCGGTGTTTTTCTTTTCTTTATTGCGCTCTACAGCGTGCCGACGTTCGACTGGGTGACGAACGTCGTCGGCATGGGCGGGATCGCGATCGGCGCAATCCCGCTCATCTTGAATCGAAAAAAGATCTGGGCCGCCCGCGCAGCGTAAGCTCAGGCGAACTTTTCCTTAGGGAACGCGACGGACACCGTCATGTGCCTGGTGCCAAGCGCGGGTGAACATTCCCGCCACACAACATTGCGTATGAGCGATTTCCTAAGGCACCTCCTGCAATTTCCTGGCATCAAAGGCGGACGCGCGACTGTCGGTGTGTCCGCCGGCCATCGTGCGCAGCGTCGCCCCCACGTAGCTTGCTACGACGGGAAGCTCCACGAAGAACAATTGCATACCGAGGTACCAGGAGATGAACGAACTTGCCGCAACCGTCACCCGCCAATGGGCGATGTCCGCCCGCGACGCCTGTGTGCTGCTGACCAATGCCATCCTGATGGTGGCGCTCATTACCTTCTTGCCGTTTGACGACAAGACCAACCGTGGGCTCGCACTCACCATCTTCATCGCCGTGTTGTGGCTGTCCGAAGCCGTCCACCTGACGGCCACGGCACTGATGGTGCCGGTCCTTGCCGTGCTGCTCGGCATTCTCGAAGTCCCCACCGCGTTGACGTCGTTCGCCCACCCGATCGTTTTCCTTTTCTTCGGCGGCTTTGCGCTGGCCACGGCCATGCGTATTCAGGGTCTCGACCGCTTCCTCGCGAACCGGCTCCTGAAGCTCGCCGGCGGACGCATGAATCGGGCGGCGATCATGCTGTTCCTCACCACCGCCATGCTGTCGATGTGGGTCAACAACACGTCGACGACCGCGATGATGTTGCCGCTGGCCATGGGCATCCTCTCGCAACTCGACGCCAATCGCGACCGCCGCACGTTCACCTTCCTTCTGCTCGGCATTGCGTACAGCGCGAATATCGGCGGACTGGGCACTGTCGTCGGCAGTGTTCCCAACGCCATGGTCGCGTCGCATCTGGGCATCGACTTCCTGACCTGGGCCAAATTCGGTGTGCCTTTGGTCGCCGTGCTGCTGCCGCTCATGATGGCCACTATGTATCTGGTGTTGCGCCCGCGTCTGGACCAGAAGGTCGATCTCGACGTCGAGCCGATGACGTGGAGCGGCCAGCGCATCGCCGCCGTCGGCATCTTCGGATTTACGGTCGTGACCTGGATCTTCAGCCAGCAGCTCTCGGTGTGGCTCGGCGGCGTCAAGCAGCTCGACACGCTGATCGCCCTGCTTGCCGCCATCCTCATCGCGACGACCGGCGTCGCCTCATGGAAACAGATTCAGGAACACACCGACTGGGGCGTGCTGCTGCTGTTCGGCGGTGGCCTCACGCTCAGCGTGGTCTTACGCGACTCGGGCGCGAGCGTCGTCATGGCGAACGCCGTGTCCAGCATCTTCGCCACCAGCCCGACCCTTTTGGTCCTGCTGATCACCGCGGCGTTCATCATCTTCCTGACCGAACTGACGAGCAACACCGCCAGCGCAGCGATTCTCGTGCCGATCTTCGCCGCCATTTCGGTCTCGCTGGGCATGCCCGAAGCCTTGCTGACGATGGTGATCGGCATCGGCGCGTCGTGCGCCTTCATGCTGCCGGTGGCCACGCCCCCCAACGCCATCGTGTTCGGCACCGGCTGCGTGCCGCAACGCTCGATGGTCGGCGCAGGATTCGTCATCAATATCGTCTGCATCCTTGTGATCACGGGCTTCGCGTGGACGCTCTGGCGCTAATGACGTGAGCCGGGGGGCGACCCTGCGTCGACCTCCGGTGCCCCTCCCCTCAGCCGCTCAAACGGACTCGTCACACGGAGCCGGTACAATCTAGGAAAAATACCTCCGGCAATCCGTTGCGATGATGTCTGCTTCACCTGCCCGAACTGTCCAATCCATGCTTTCTTTACGTCCTGTGCGCGCTGCTCTGGCACTCGCCGCACTCACCGCAGTGCTTGCCGGTTGTGCAGGCACGCGACCCGGCGCACTCCCGGCCTCACCGGCAAGCCCGCAGACGCCCCGCGCTGCGACGACGTCGCCGATGAGCGCCGCCTCTGCCGCCCCGTCCACCGAAACACCGCAGGCCGCAGCACCACTGCCGTGGTGTGTGCAAACCTCGCTGCGTGAAGAAGACGACCTCATGCGCAACTTCGGCGGCATTCCCGCCGGCGTTCGCAAGATCGAGGAAACGCGATTCATCGCGAGCTACGACCGCGTCACCGGTAAAGTCGGCCCGCTCGATAACGGCAATCGCTTCGTGATGGAATTCGACGCGCAAGGCCACCTGCTCGCCAGCACCGATCGCGGGCGCTACACCTACGACGTCGATGGCCGCCTGCACAGCATCAACGGCAGCAGTGTCGACTGGCAAGGGCCGGACGAGTGGATCGTGCACGCAACGCGGCATCCCGCATGGAAGGAACAGGTGCGTCAGGAAGACGGGCATCTCGAATGGACGCGCACGCTGGTGTCCAGCTCGAACAGCCTGCGCCATCGCCGACCCGGCACGCTTCAGGCGCGTCAGTTCGACGACGAATGCTTCGCGCTGTCGCGTCAGTGGGAAGCGCCGAACGAGGCGCGTCAGGTGATCACCGCCGACGGGCGTGCGCGCCCGGCACCGAAGATGGTGTCGTATCGCACGTTCGCCAGCGTGGAGCGCAAGCCCGATGGCGGACGCATCGTGCGCGATAACGGCGCGGCGGCCTTCATCGACGGCCAATGGCTGCCACTCGCATGGGACAACGAGGTCTCGGAGTACTCGCCGCGCCACGAACTCGTCCGCGTGACCCGCACCGACGCGGCCACCGGCGAGCGCCATGTCTCCGAGTACCACTACAAGTACGACAGCCACGGCAACATTGTGCGCATCGTCATTACCGCGCCCGGCGACAGAGTCGATCCGTTCGCGAATGTCTTCGTGCGAAAGCTGACGTACTTCGATACCACGGTGGCGACGCCCGCTATCCCAGCGCCCCCTACCGCCTCACCGGCAGCGGCCGCCGAATCGACCGCACCCGCCGCCAGCGACAAACTTACGTCGGCAAAGTAAAGCGGAACGTCGCGCCCTGCGCTGCCTGATCGGACGAACCGGACGAACCGGACGTATCCACCAACGTGATGCGCCGGTCGTGCAGTTGCAGGATGCGATGCACGATCCGCAATCCCAGTCCGCCCTCGCGGCGCGCCCCGCCGACCGTGAACGGCCGCTCGAACAAGCCCTCGCGCGCGCTCTCCGGAATCCCCGGCCCCGTATCGCTCACCCGAACTTCGATTTCCGAACCGGCCGGTGCCACCGCCACGGTGATCTCGCCGCCCGGCGGCGTATAACGCAGCGCATTTTCCAGCAAGTTCGTGAAGACCCGCTCGATCAGACCGAGATCGCCCCGCGCCGCCGGAATCTGTGGCGCGAGTTGCGCACGCAGTGCCACGCCGCGCGACTCGGCGCTCAGCTCGAATTTCTGGAAGACGTCCTGTATCAGATCCGTCACGGAGAACGGCTCCAGCTCCGGCTGCACAAACCCATGCTCAAGGCGCGCCAGCTCGAACAACGACTGCGCCAGCGCACCGACCTTGCTACTCTGATCGAGCGCAATGCCGAGATAGCGCCGCCGCTCGTCGGGCGAGAGCGTCGCGTCCTTGAGCGAAAGCGTCTCCAGATAGCCGTGCAGCGACGAAAGCGGCGTACGTAAATCGTGAGAGATGTTGGCGATGAGTTCACGCCGCTCCTGATCCTGACGCGTCAGCGTGCGCCATTGCGTGCCCAGACGCTCGGCCATCTGACGGAACGCCCGCTCCAGCACCGTGATCTCGTCGCTCGGACGCGCCTGCTCCGCCGCCAGCGCTTCCGCCGACAAGGCAGGCATCGGCGGCGGTGCGGCGTCGATGTCGAATTCGCGCACGGTCTCCGTCAGTCGCCGCAGGGGGCGCGTAATGAGTGCAAACGCCGCCAGACCCGCGATCAGACAGAGTGCCGCCACGAGACCGATCGACCACAGCGCCGTATTGAGTGCAGCACTCGTCGCCCCGCGTTCGGCGAACCGGTCATGCGCCTCGCCCAGCAGCACGACATAGACGTAACCGACTTCGCGCCCGTCCACGCGCAAAGGTGCGGCGCTGAAGACTTTGCGCACGTCGGCGTTGCGCGGATCGTCGCCGTAGATCGGCAGCGCCTCGCCGTCGATCAGACGATGCACCGGTCCGAGATCGACCTGCATGCGACGCACACGCCCTTCCGGCGCTGCGTGCCCGGTGATGCGTCCCTGCTCGTCGAGCAGATAGACCTCGACGCTCGGATTCACGACCATCAGTTGCCCGAACAGACGTCGCACGGCATCCGGCTTCATGCCGTTCGCATCCATCAGCTGTGCATTGGCGGCGATGTGCTCGGCCAGCCCGCGCGAAAGCCCCTGAATCACTTCGGCTTCGTGCATGCGGTTCGCCTGCACCTGCATCCATGCCGACGTGCCGCTGCACACGATCAGCAGCACGGCGAACACGAGCGACAGGCGTTGGGTCAGGGAGAGATTCCAGCGACGCATCATGCGACTCCCGCGTCGGTGCCGCTACCAGTGCCCGAACCCTCTGGCGCACTGTCGTTCGCGAACTTGTAACCGCGTCCCCAGACAGTGAGGATGCGCGTGGGCTGCGCGGGATCGGCTTCGATCTTGGCCCGCAAGCGGTTGATGTGCGTGTTCACGGTGTGTTCGTACCCTTCATGCTGATAGCCCCACACAGCGTTGAGCAGATCCATGCGCGAGAACACTTTGCCGGGCTGACGCGCGAAGAAGTACAGCAGATCGAACTCGCGCGGCGTGAGATCGAGCAGCTTGCCGCCGAGCGTGGCCTCGCGCGCAATCGGGTCGATGAACAGCCCGGCAATCGCCAGACTGCCTGCTTCCATGCGGGCATTGCGGGCGAGCGCATCCACGCGGCGCATCAGCGCCTTGACTCGCGCGACCAGCTCCAGCACGGAAAAGGGCTTGGCGAGGTAGTCGTCTGCCCCCAGTTCCAGCCCGAGAATCCGGTGGACCTCGCTGGAGCGGGCGCTGGTGATGATGATGGGGGTGTAGCGGGTCATCTGCCGCGCCTGGCGGCAGATTTCCAGCCCGTCGACGCCGGGCAGCATGAGATCGAGGATCAGGGCGTCCCAGCCGCCTTCGGCCAGTCGCCGCAGGCCCTCGTTGCCATCGGCGCAATGCACGACCTCAAACCGCTCGTCGCGCAAATGCAGCGTGAGCAAGTCGGCAATATGCACGTCGTCTTCGACGAGCAGGACACGGCGCGGCGATTCCATCGGACGGGAAGCTCCCGGAAAGTGAGTCTTGAAGGCCCCATTGTGCGCAGATCGCGCTCCTGGAGGTATCACGAATTGTTTAATTTTACGTGAGGACTTTGCCATCGCCGGGCGACTAATCTTCAGTCATCGATCCGGCACGGATCCCCTCTGTGCCGTACCACCGCCAATGCACGCATCAGGCTCCCCAGCTTGCCGTGGCGGGGCCAGCCCGCGCCGGATCGTCCTACTGACCGGAGGATGTCATGAGATTGTCCGATTTGTACCCGCCCAAGCCCCGGAAGCCCGCCACACCGGCGACCCAGCCTGCACGTGCCGTGGCGGCCAGCGCCGCCCCGACACCCGCGCGTCGCCTGTTTTTGCTGAGCGCGACGGCCGCCGCCGCTGCCGTAGCCGCCGGGCTGGTGCCGCGCCTGGTGCGTCCGGCCGTGGCGGCCGAAGGCGCCAACGCCACCGAACACTTCGAGGTGGCCTTCAGTGACGCCGAATGGCGTAAGCGCCTCACCGCCGGTCAATACGAGATCCTGCGTCAGGAAGGCACCGAACGGCCGTATTCCAGCCCGCTCAACGACGAACACCGTGCGGGCACCTTCGCCTGTGCGGGCTGCGCGCAGCCGTTGTTCTCGTCGCGCACCAAGTTCGACAGCCACACCGGCTGGCCGAGCTTCTGGACGCCGCTCGACAAGGCCGTGGGCACCCATACCGACCGCAGCTTCGGCATGGTGCGCACGGAGGTTCATTGCAGCCGTTGCGGTGGCCACCTGGGCCACGTCTTCGACGACGGTCCCAAGCCGACCGGCCTGCGCTACTGCATGAATGGCCTTGCGATGACGTTTCATCCGCAAGCCGCCTGATATCGGCCCACCAAGACGTAACGCCTAATAAAAGCTCGCAGCGTCTGCACGTCGGACGCCGCTCAAGGAGCGCTCCATGACTTTGCTCATCCTTGCCTACCTCGGTGGGATTCTGACGATCGTCAGCCCGTGCATCTTGCCGGTGCTGCCGTTCGTGTTCTCGCGTGCCGGTCAGTCGTTCTCGCGCAGCGTGCTGCCCATGCTCGCGGGCATGGTGCTGATGTTCGCGCTGGTCGCCACGCTGGCCGCCGTCGGCGGTAGCTGGGTCGTGCAGGCCAACCAATACGGCCGCTGGCTCGCGCTCGCCCTCGTCGCCGTGTTCGGTGCGACGCTGCTCTTTCCGAAGCTGGCCGAACGTCTCACGCACCCGCTCGTGTCGCTGGGCAACCGTCTGACGCAATCCGCACAGAGCGACGACACCACCGCAGGCGAGTCCAAGGGCACCGGTCCCGGTGCGTCGTTCCTGCTCGGCATTGCTACGGGCCTGCTCTGGGCACCGTGCGCCGGTCCGATTCTCGGTCTGGTGCTGACGGGGGCCGCACTGCAAGGTGCGAGCGTCGGCACAACGCTGCTGCTCGTCGCGTACGCCGCAGGTGCTGCCACGTCGCTCGCACTGGCTCTGCTCGTCGGCGGACGCGTCTTCGCCACCATGAAGCGCTCGCTGGGCGCAGGCGAGTGGATTCGTCGCGTGCTCGGCGGTCTGATGCTCGCGGGTGTCGCTGCCATTGCCCTCGGCCTCGATACGGGCGTGCTGGCGCAGGTCTCGACGGCCTCGACCGGTGGCATCGAACAGCGGCTGGTCGATCAGTTGGGCGCGCGCCGGAATGCCAATGGCAACGACAGCGGCAATGCACCGCAAGCGCCGCAAGCCGATGCGAACAACGCCGCCAACGGCTCGGCCATGATGGCCGCGAGCAATGCGATGGTCCGCACCGCAGCGAATGAACCCGCACCGCTGCCGGTCGAAGGGCAGTTGCCTTCGCTCGACGGTGCCGTCCAATGGCTCAACTCGCCGCCGCTCACCGCACAGGCACTGCGCGGCAAGGTCGTCCTCGTCGACTTCTGGACGTACTCGTGCATCAACTGCCTGCGCACCTTGCCGTACGTGAAGGCGTGGGCGCAGAAGTATCGCGATCAGGGGTTGGTCGTCATCGGCGTGCATGCCCCCGAATTCGCCTTCGAGCGCGACATCAACAACGTGAAGAAGGCGGTGAACGATCTGGGTGTCGACTATCCGGTCGCCATCGACAACAACTACGCCATCTGGCGCGGCTTCAACAACCAGTACTGGCCCGCACATTACTTCGTCGACGCACAAGGTCGCGTGCGCTACCACCACTTCGGCGAAGGCAATTACGCCGAGTCCGAGCGTGTGATCCAGCAATTGCTGCGCGAAGCCGGTGCGAAACAAGTTGCCGACGGCATTGCCGATGTGAAGGCCGCCGGTGTCCAGCAAGCGCCCGACATGAGCGACGTGCGCTCACCGGAGACGTATGTCGGCTATGAACGCGCCGAGAACTTCACGTCGCCGGGCGGTGCGGTAAAGGACGCCGTCAGCGACTATCGCGCGCCGACCGCACCGTCGCTGAACAACTGGGGGCTTGCCGGACGCTGGAATGTCGGCCCGGAACAGGCCACGGCAACGCAAGCCGGTGCGCGCATCGTCTATCGCTTCCATGCCCGCGATCTGCACCTCGTGCTCGGGCCGGACGCCAACGGCAAACCCGTGCGCTTTCGTGTGACGGTCGACGGACAGGCCCCCGGCAACGCGCATGGCACCGATGTGGCTGCCGACGGCACGGGCACCGTGACCTCTCAGCGTCTTTATCAATTGGTGCGCCAGACGGGCGACGTGCAAGACCGCACATTCACCATCGAGTTTCTCGATCCGGGCGCATCGGCTTATGCATTCACGTTTGGTTGAGCGACCCAACATCTCCGTTATTTCGGTTACAGCCGGGAGTTTGAAATGATCCAGTCCAATTCGAAGCATCACAGTCAAAAGTCGCCAGCATCGCGCCTGCGGCGCGTATTGCTCGGCGCTGCCGCCGTCGCCTCCGGGGTATTCGCGTGGCAAATCGGCGCGTACGCCTTCGGCGGCGCGGAGCCGTCCGTCGTCATCGCCGCGCCAAAGCTCGACGAGCCGTCGACCGGCGCACGCACCGAAACGGCGGTCTTCGCAGGCGGCTGCTTCTGGGGCGTGCAAGGCGTCTTCCAGCACGTGAAGGGCGTGACGAAGGCTGAGTCCGGCTACGCCGGGGGCACCGCCAAGACCGCCGACTATGAAACCGTGAGCAGCGGCTCGACCGGACACGCCGAGTCGGTGCAGGTGACGTTCGACCCGCAGCAGGTGTCTTACGGCAAGCTGCTGCAAATCTACTTCTCGGTGGCTCACAACCCGACGGAAGTGAACCGCCAGGGTCCGGACAGCGGCACGCAATACCGCTCGGCCGTGTTCCCGATGACCGACGCACAACGTCAGGTTGCAACCGCCTACATCGCGCAACTTGACGCCTCGCACGCCTACAGCAAACCCATTGCGACGAAAGTGGAGAAGTACACGGGTTTCTATGCCGCCGAGACCTACCATCAGGACTTTCTGACGGAGCACCCGAACTATCCGTACATCGTCATCAACGATCTGCCGAAGGTGAAGGACCTCAAGCGTGTCTTCCCCACGCAGTACCGCGATACGCCTGTGCTCGTAAAGACCGCGTCGGCGAAGTAATCGAAGTATCCAGCGCATAGCCGGTCATCACAGCGGCTACGCGCTGGCCATGCGCTGGCACGGCATATCACCGCAGCCAGTTCACCACGGCAGTCGTCGCCCCAACCGTTAGCGCTCGTCCGACAGCTTGTACACGCGCAGACGATGACCGTCGGGGTCCGATGCCACGAACGTGCGGCCGAAGTCCATGTCCGTCGGTGCCTGCAGGATCGTGATGCCGCGTGCACTCCAGTCTTCCCACGTCGCATCGACGTGTGCTTTGGATTGCACAGGAAACACCACCTCGCTGCCGCCCGGTGGCGCGATAACCGTCGGTGCGACCGAATAACGCGCCCACAACCCCAGCTTCATGCCCGTAGGCAGCGTGAACAACGCAAACCCCGGCGACGCTTCGACCGGCTCCATGCCGAACAGCTCGGCGTAGAAGCCTGCGCTTTCGGGGGGACTCGCGACATACAAATTGACCATATCCGGATGCAGCATGACAAGCTCCTGTCGTTCGTTATCAATGACGTTCTCATCGACAGCACGGCGTCGGTCACTTCGGGAGTGAAAGCCGTTGCGCGCTGCCATGGACGCCATCGTACGAAGCGATGCTGTCAGATTTTGTCAGCAGTCGAACGCCGATTTCAAACGTGAATTCGATGCATCCGAAGGTAGATTTTTCTCATGCTTCGCAGGCATGGCATCACCCCTTCCCGGACGTCTCTCGCCACGCCTTGAGCAACGTACGGCGTCCGCGCGGATAACGGGTGTCGGCAACGGTCATGGCTTCGATGCGGTCGGCGCGGAAGCTGCGGAAATCGTCGCGCAGCTCGCACCACGCGAGGATCATTCGAACGCGATCGAAGAAGCCCAGCGCGAACGGCCAGACAACGCGCTCGGACAGACGTCCGGCTTCGTCGCGATAGGACAGATGAAGTTTGCGCTCGGCGCGAATGGCCTCGCGAATGTCGGTCAGATCGACGATCATCGGCGGCAGCGGATCACCCGGTCCGATGAGCAATGTCGACGCCTCAAGCGACGTGCGCAGGTCCGACGGCAGCACCGCTGCGATCTTCGCCAACGCATTCGCCGCCGCATCCGCCAACGCCCCATCGGTGCGCTTGGCGACCCAGCGTGAGCCGAGCACGATCGCTTCGATTTCCTCTTCCGAGAACATCAGCGGCGGCAGCATGAAGCCCGGCTTGAGGACGTACCCCAGCCCCGGCGCCCCCTCGATATGCGCGCCCTGCGACTGCAATTCGGCGATGTCGCGATAGAGCGTGCGCAGGCTCACGCCCAGCGAACTGGCGAGCGCGGCCCCCGGCACCGGATAGCGGTGACGGCGCAGCAATTGCATGAGGGAGAAGAGACGTTGTGTGCGGGACATGGCGCGTCATTATGCGCCATGTCCCGTTTGATGCGATGCCGCGCGGTGCGGTGCGGTGCGGTGCGTCGGAACGGCGTCCGCCTTACACCACCCGCATTACTTCTGACGCAGTTGTTTGACAATCTCGGAGTTCACGTCGCCTGCCTGCCCGCCGTAGGCCACGCGCAAGTAGTTGGTCAGCTCGGAGATCTGCGCATCGGTCAGACGTTTGTCGAAGCCCGGCATGTCCTGCATCGCTTCCAGTCCCGGGAATTTCTGCGCTTCCACGCCATCGAGAATCGTGACGATGAGATTACGCGGATCCTTCTGACGCACGGTCGAATTGCCCAGCATCGAGACCGCCACGTGGGGCTTGCCGGTGCCGTCCGCTGCGTGGCATCCGGCGCACACCGCCAGGTACATATTGCGTCCCGCCATCAGCTTGCTCGTGTCGGGGCTCTCCGGCAGCGGCTTCGGTGCGGGCGGCGCGTCGCCGAGCAGATACGTCGAAAGCGACCGAAGGTCGTCCGGCGTCAGGTACTGCGTGCTCAGATGCACCACCGGATACATCTCGCCAAACGCCGAGCCTTGCGGCGCAATGCCCGTGCCGAAGAACGTTTGCAGATCCTTCACCGTCCAGCCGCGCGCGGCCAACGCCTCAGGCGTCAGATCGGGGGCCGCGATACGCGCGAGCGCAGCGCCGCCGAGCGGCTTCGCTTTGTCCAGTTGACCGAACGTGCCGCGCGGCGTGTGGCATTCCGCGCAGTGGCCCAGCGCGTTGGCGAGATAACGCCCGCGCAGCCAGTCCGCCGACTGGCCTTTCGCCGCATCGGGCAGCGTGTCCTTGAGGAACATCCAGTCCCAAGCGCGCATGGCCATGCGGACGTTGTACGGGAACGAAAGGTCGTGCTTGCGGTTCGGCACGGCGGCCGGTTTCACCGACATCAGGTAAGCGTAGATGGCGTCGCTGTCCGCGCGCGTCATCTGCCGGTAGGACGTGTAAGGCATGGCCGGGTACAAGGCCTTGTCCGGCGCGACGCCGTCGTGCAGCGCGCGATAGAACTCTTCGGCTGTCCAGCCGCCGATGCCGTTCGTCTTGTCCGGTGTGATGTTCGTGCCGTAGAACGTGCCGAACGGCGACTTGAGCGGCACACCACCGGCGAACGGCGCACCGTCCGCACTCGTATGGCACGCCGCGCAGTCGGCCGCGCGCGTCAGATACTTGCCGCGAGCGATCAGCTCGGACGGCGCGGCCGGTGTCGTGGCGGGCGTGGTCGCGGCGGCCGTCGCCGATGCCGCAGCAGGCGCGTCTGCCGCCATCGCGCTCGTCACGAGCGACGGCACCATCGACGTCTTCGGCTGCGGTGGCTGGCCCGGCTCGGGCGGCTTCGGTGTCGTGGAGTCGTTGCACGCGCTCACGAGCATCACGGCGGCGAGACACGCCGCGCGAACGCTCCATCGGGCGACCCGCGTCAGGTGCATGGCAGTTTCCCTCATTTCGCGCCCCTCACTTCGAGTCCTTGATGCAACCGGGCGTCCTCAGCACGACGTCGCGCACGGCCTCGTAATAGCGCACATAGCCCGTGCACCGGCAGATCTGATCGTTCAGCCCTTCGGTGATCGCGGCTTCCAGATCGGCGCGCGCAATCGGGTTGCGCTTGAGTCGCTCGATCAGCACCGTTGCCGCGTTCACGAAGCCCGGCGTGCAGTAGCCGCACTGAAAGCTGAAGTGATCGAGGAATGCCTGCTGGATGGGGGCGAGCGTGACCTTGCCGTCGGTGTCGCGTGTCGCGTGGCCTTCCACCGTACGTACGGTCTTGCCGTCGAAATAGTTCGCGCCGGTAATGCAGGTGCGCACCGTTTCGCTGGTGCCGTCGGCGTGATCGACGATCACCACGCAGGCGTGGCAAATGCCCTGCCCGCAGCCCAGACGCGAGCCGGTCAGGCCCAGCGTCTCGTGCAGGAAGTCGATCATCATGAGACCGGCAGGCACGTCCATCGGGCCGTGCGACTCGCCGTTGACCTTGACCGTGACGGGCAGCGTCTCCCACGGCTTCTTCCCGTTGGCGGACGCTGGCGATGCGACGGGAGCGACCGGTGCCGCTGCGGCAGCGGCACTCGCCGCGCTGGCGTTGTTCATTGGGGCTTGGGCACCTGCATCCGCGTTCGCATTCGACGCGGCCTGCGGTGCGCTACTCGTATCCGTCATGCCAGTACCTCCTGGATTTTCTCCGGCGTCACCGGCAACTCTGTAAATCGATGGCCGATCGCGTGTGCGAGGCCGTTCACAATCGCACCCACCACGGGGATCATCACGACTTCGGCTATGCCCTTGGGCACGTCCGTCTCGGAGATCGGGGGCAGGACTTCACCTGTCTGCGTCCACACGGCGACGTCCACCGCGCGCGGCAGGTGATAGCGATTGAAGTTCCACGTGCCATTGCCGGGGCCGTCTTCATACAACGGCAGATACTCGTGAAGGGCATGACCGATGCCCATTGCCAGACCGCCCTGCAACTGGCCTGAAACGAGTTGCGGCGAGATCTGATTGCCGCACTCCATGATGGAGTGGTGCGTGAGCAATTCGACCTTGCCCGACGCTTCGTGTACCGACAGCTCCACCAGCGTGCCCACGGCGCTGTAATACGTGACGGCCGCATTGTTGCGCTGCACCGGCGGGTAATACACGCGCTTGCGGTCCATCGTGCGATAGCCGGTCGCGGGCACGGGGGCGGCCACTTGCTGCCCCGCTGCGGCGTTTGGCTGCGGCGCGCCCTTTGGTGACGCCGACTTCGCTGGCGCATTTCCGAAGGGCGCGCTGCGAAGCGCGCTCTTGGTAGCCGGAGCCTGTGTGGCAGGCGCTTGCGCAGCGGCAGCCGCCGGGTTGGCCCCGCCCTTGCCGAAACGCAGGGCGATACCGTCCACCGGCAGACGCTGCGTCACGCCATCCCCCAGATCCCAGTCCGCTTCGGCCCACTGCCAGCGGTTGAAGACGTGCACCGTCGCGCCCGTCACAAAGCCCTGCTCATAGGCCGTCTTCGCCAGCATGCCGAGCGGCAACGCTTCGAGTCCGGCGGCCGAGAGCTTGCCGTCGACCCAGCGAGCATCTTCCGCACGCACGACGAGCGGCGCGGCCTGCCCGCCACCCAGTCCGCGACGCCAGATCGACAGCGCCGCTGGCCACAGCCCTTGCAGGAACAACAGACGCGCCGCTTCGCGCGTGCTGTGCGTGAAGTAGAACGCCGAGTTCGTCGCGCTCGACGGCGACGCATACCCCGGCGACCAACGCGGATTGGCCGCGAGTTTGTCCTGATCGGCCTGCGACATCAGATACGGATCGCCGCTGGTCACCACCGGCAATTCGGGCCAGTCGGTGATGGCGATATGCACCTCGGTGGCGGGCATGCCGAGCCATTTCGCCACGGCCACGGCCTGCGACGTGGACGTACCCGTGCCAATTTCGGCCGCCGTGTGATGCAGCGAAATCTTGCCGGTTTCGTCGAACTCCACGCGCGCGAACGACGTCTCCGCGCCCGTGCCGAAGTCCTTCTGCACGCAAGCGAAACCCACGCCGTAGCGACGGCCCGGATGCGCCGCTTCGTACTCGGCCTTTTTCTTGTCGCGCTGCGTCCACAAGGGATGCGTCTTCGCACGGGCGAGCACTTCGTCCACGCGCACAGCGCCCGCAGGAATCGCGCCCTGCGTGTTTTTCATGCCCGAGCGCAGCGCATTCTTGAGACGGAAGTCGATCGGGTCGACGCCGAGTTGCGCCGCCATCTCGTCGATCATCATTTCGGTCGCGGCCATCGACTGCAACGTGCCGTAGCCACGCGCCGACCCCGCGTCGATGGCGCGCGACGCAATCGCCACGCTCGCCAGATCGCTCTGCGGGAAGTAGTAAATCGACTGGGCCGCCGTCGCGCCCACCATCGCCACCGACGGCGAGAAGTTCATGCGTCCGCCGCCGTTGCACTCCATGTCGGCCGTGAACGCTTGCAGCATGCCGCTCTCTTTGTCGACGCCGATGCGATAGCGCATCGTGAAAGCGTGACGCTTGAGCGACGTCTGGAACTGCTCATAGCGATCGTTGGCGAGGCGCACCGGCAGGCCGTCGCCGTACATCGCAGCAGCCAGCCCGTAGAACGGCATGTTGTAGTGGTCCTTCGAGCCGTAGCCCACCGTGTAGCACGGATAGACAATCAACCGCTTCACGGGGAAATGCCCCTTTGCGGCCATCGCTGCGGCGTTCTCCGCGACTTCGGACGGCGACTGCGTGGGCACCACCATGTGCAGCGTTTGCGTGGCGGCGTCGTACCAGCAGTTGGCGTTATCGGGTTCGAGCGCCGCCGTGTCGACGGACTGCGTGCGGTACTCGCGCGACATCACCAGCCAGTTCCCCGGCGGGTGCGCGAGCGATTCGCCGATCTTGCCCGCGTACGCCATGCCCTGCTCGTCGAGCTTGCCGTGATCGTTACCGTCGGGCCACACCGGCAAGTGCTTGCGCATCATGCTCGGGAAGATCGGCGCGTCCTTGAGACTGGAGTAGACGTCATCGTCATACGCGGTCTTGCCGCCTACGCGCACGTAGCGGAAGCTGCCCCACGGGTCGCGCTCCAGCGGCCCCGTGACGTCGCCGTAGCGAATGATTTCGTCGTGGAACTTGAGTTTGTCTTTGGCGAAGCGAAAACGCGCGAAGTCGCGATAGATGAGGATCGCGACCGCGTGGCCGAGATACGCGGGCGTCTTGCCGACAGGCAGCAGCATGTCGTCGCCGTAGAACTCGGGGAACGCGACGCCGTCGCGGGCGAGATCCTCCGCCGTCACCACGCGGTCGGGTTGCAGACCGTCGTCCAGACGCGAGAGATCGAAGCCGAGATACGGACGGTCGGCGAGCGTCGTGCGCAGCACGAACGCATGCGCCTGCTGCGCGGGCCAGCCCGGCATGTCGCGTGCGCGTACGTCACGCGCGAAGATCTTGCTGCCGGTGACTTTGGCCGTACCGTCGATACGGAATTTGGCTTGTCCCTTCGCGGCGTCCCACGCCACAGGCGTGAGGTTCTTGTCCTCGAAGAGCGCCGCGAACGCGCGACTTCCCATCGGCGCGATGTACACGGAGATGCCCGCAACGACCGACGCCTTGAGAAAGCCGCGACGCGTCATCGCGAAGCCAGCAGACGCTTCGGGATTGGCGGAATTCGGGAGTGTTTGGGGTGTTGCGGAAGCAGCGTCATGACGAGCGTCATCGCTCGACACAGCCGCTGTCGGACAGTGTTTTCTTGGCAGGCGCGGCATATGCGTTCCGTCCGTCTTGTTTTGGGGGGACGTGCCACGATCACGATTGCGGCCCTGCAACTCCCGAACGACAAAACGGCACTGCAACGATTCACGCGGTCACGACGAAAAACACGACGCCGCTGACCCACGATGCATGTTCACAATGCGTGACATTCGCGTGCCGTGATGCGCTCGTGAAGTTCTATAAGAACACGCTTCATGAGTGACACCGGACGCTCCAAGGCTACACGCCACCTCTGAGATTGACAAGATTGGACATGACGCGCTGCATGAGAACGCCTGCGCTTCGCAACGTACGGAACACCGTGCGACGGGCGCGTACGGGCGATATTTGCTTGGCGTGATGTTGCCTATGCCCAATGAGAAATGCCGCTATATCCGACGGGACACAGCGGCATTGAATCGATGGTGCGGTGCAGATTTTTTTCTCAGGCGATGCGCAATTCCATGCACGTCAGATCGAGCCAGCGGCCGAACTTCGTGCCCACTTCGCTGAAGGTGCCGACCATCCGAAAGCCCAGCTTCTCATGCAGACGAATCGACGGTGCGTTCTGCGCTTCGATAGCCGCAATCATCACGTGGATGTCGAGGGCACGGGCGCGCTCGATCAGTGCACGCATGAGTGCCTCGCCGATGCCGCCGCCGCGCGCGTTCTTGTCGATATAGATCGAATGTTCGACGGTATGACGATAGCCGTCGAACGCTCTCCAGTCGCCGAACGATGCATAGCCGACCGTCTTGCCGTCGCGCTCGGCGACGATCACCGGATACCCGCGCTTCAGACGCGCAGCCAGCCACTCACGACGATTGTCCAGATCCACCAGGATCTCGTTCCAGATGGCCGTCGTGTGCTCGACGGCGTCGTTGTAGATGTCGCGAATCACCGGAAGATCGGCATCGAGGGCGTCGCGTATTGTCAGCGGCGTGAGCGGCGTCGGGGAAGTCATGTCAGTGGTCCTGCAAGCAAGGTGGGCAACGCATCAAGTGACATCCATTTTACTAGAAATTAATTTCCAGTAAACTGGACAGCATGGATATTAACGAACGCATTGCCCGTCGGGTGCGCGATCTGCGCAGCGAGCGCGGCTATTCCCTCGATACGCTGGCTGAGCGCAGCGGCGTGAGTCGCTCAAGCATCTCGCTCATCGAGCGTGCACAAACGAGCCCCACCGCCAACGTGCTGGACAAGCTCGCCACTGCGCTCGACGTCACGCTGGCATCGCTCTTCGACGATCAGTCGCAGGACGACGCGCCGCCCTCGCCGCTCGCCCGTCATGCGGACCAGCCGGTTTGGACCGATCCGGATTCCGGCTATGTGAGACGCAATCTTTCGCCAGCGCAACCGTCGCCGCTCCAGTTCGTGGAAGTGCAGTTCCCGCCGGGCGAGCGTGTCGCTTACGACACCGGCACGCGGGACAACGAAGTCTGGCAGCAGATCTGGGTCGTCGACGGCACCATCGAAATCACGCTCGGCGACACCACGTGGCGACTCGATACCGGCGATTGCCTTGCGATGCGTCTCGATCAACCGATCGGCTTTCACAACCCTACGTCAGCCACCGCCCGCTATCTCGTCGGGCTCGTGACGCTGCCGTTCGTCGCTCCCCGGAGAACGCCCTGATGTCCAACGACGCCGCCCCGCTCCCCCTTCCTGCAAGTCTCGTTATCGAACGACTCGATGGCAATCGGGCGCTGGCCGCCGTCGATGCGCTGACCGACGTGCTGATCGATTGCGTCGAAGGCGGCGCGTCGGTGAGCTTCATGTTGCCGCTCACGCGTGAGCGCGCGACCGCGTTCTGGCGCAAGGTGGCAGCAAGCGTCGACCGTGGAGAACGGGTCTTGCTCGTGGCGCGTCACAAAGCACACGGTGCGCCCGGTGAGCAAGACGACGGCGTCATCGTGGGGACGGTGCAACTGATCCTCGATCTGCCTGAGAATCAGCCGCACCGCGCCGACGTCGCCAAGATGCTAGTGCACCGTTCGGCACGACGCCAGGGCGTGGCGGCGCAACTGATGGCAGCGTTGGACGACGTCGCACGTGCCTTTGAGCGCCACGTGTTGGTGCTCGACACCGTCACCGGCGGCGATGCCGAGCGTCTTTACCAGCGCAGCGGCTGGCAGCGCGCGGGCGACGTGCCGAAGTTCGCTCTCATGCCTGACGGCGGCTTCTGCGCAACTACGTTCTATTACAAGCACCTCTGACGCCGCCCGCCAGTTACGCGTCGATCAGTGCAGCGCCGCCAGCCCGGCGAGCAGTGCCTTGTGGAACGCCGCCGGGTCTTGCATCTGCGGGGCGTGCCCCAGATCGGGGAATTCGACGAGCGTGGAACCGGGAATGCGGGCATGCGTGGTTTTGGCCAGCTCGGCGTAGTGCCCGATGCGCGCCTGCACCTCGGGCGGCGAAAAATCCTTGCCGATGGCGGTGGTGTCCTTGTCGCCGATCATCAGCAACGTCGGCACGCGAATCTGTCCGAGTTCGTACACGACCGGCTGCGTATAGATCATGTCGTAGAGCAACGCCGAATTCCATGCGACGATGCGCTTGCCCGGGCCGCGATACATGCCCGCGAGCATCTGCACCCACGGCTCGTAGCGCTCGCTCCATTGCCCGGCGTAGTACGTCGCCTGTTCATAGCGACGGATGCCCGGTGCGCTCGTGCGCAACTCGCGGTCGAACCACTCGTCTACCGTCTTCGACGGCACGCCCAGCGCTTTCCAGTCTTCCAAACCGATCGGATTGACGAGCACCAGTTGCTGCGTCTCGCCCGGGTACATCAGCGCGTAGCGCGCAGCCAGCATGCCGCCGGTGGAATGGCCGACGATGGTCGCCGTCTTGATACCTAGCGACGCGAGCAACGCATGCGTATTGTTCGCCAGTTGCTGGAAGCTGTACTGGTACTGCGCGGGCTTGCTCGATTTGCAGAAGCCGATCTGATCCGGCGCGATGACGCGATAGCCTGCGCCCGACAGCGTGTCGATCGTCTCCTGCCAGGTCGCAGCGCAGAAGTTCTTGCCATGCAGCAGCACGACGGTCCGGCCATTCGGCTGCGACGGCTTCACGTCGAGATAGGCCATGTGCAGCG
Organism: Pandoraea commovens; assembly: GCF_902459615.1. Lineage (GTDB taxonomy): Bacteria > Pseudomonadota > Gammaproteobacteria > Burkholderiales > Burkholderiaceae > Pandoraea > Pandoraea commovens. The sequence continues at coordinate 18,617 of NZ_CABPSA010000008.1, read as the reverse complement.
GCGTGCGCTGCGACGTGAAGTCGAAGCGGTTGACCGGATACGGATAGTCGAAGCCCTGCAATTCCGGACCGTAAGCGGGACCGGCGTTGCTGTCCGGACTCGCAGCACTCGCCCCACTCGTTGCGACGAGCGAAACGAAACTGACGAGCGCACCGGCGCGCAGGGTCGCAACGGCATATCGCGACAGACGCGACAGGCGGTGCATGCACTGGGAAAGCGATGAGGGCATGAGTCGATGAGTCAACGAGACAGGAAAACGAAGAAGACGAATGCGGCTGCGTCGATTCTGCCATGCGACGCCATTTCCCGAAGGGCAGCGCTGGCGTGGTGCGACAGGCGGGGTCAAGGGCAATCGGGCACCCGCATGTTCGGCGGGGTTTGCACCGATTCCACCAACAATCACCCTGAATTACTCTCATTTGCCCGTTTTCACAAACAAATCGCCGTCATTGCTCGCTGATCGAGCGCATGCGGCGTCGGCCAGATCCCGCATGCTGGGAAATACAGACGAAAACGGGCAAACGCGGACGGAAGCCCGGACGAACCGGCTGCCGAATACCCATCATTTTTGAGGGGTTATTCGAGGCGCTTGCTTCACATCTTTAGCAATTTTCCAAAGCGACTGCGCCTCGCATGTTTCGGCACCCGCAACGCTATGACGGTGGGCGCTCACACCACAAGTGAGTAAGCGCGAACCCCCGCTACGTCTGGCGTTATGGTATTTTTCCGACGCTTCAAACGTGCGTATAAGCGAGTCCTCGCTTCGGAAACCAAAAGAATTGTGCAAAACCGGACCGGCGTCATGCCTGTCGCCCATAACCGGCATGACTTTGACCTTTTGGGAATGGTTTTCGGGGTGCGGAAAGAAACTCGGTAAAATCCGCAGCGGCATGGGGGATGGGGCGCACGACGCGCCCGGATGCATGCATGACACCTACATCATGCAGCCTCATGCATGAGCGGTCCGGCGAGACCGGCAACGCTCACCGAAGTCGAAGTACACGGCGCACGCGCCGGCTCTAGGGAAGACACAAGCATCAGATGAAAGCGCCCAGCAACCTGATTACCGGTGAAGTGCGGAGCAAGATCCGCGGAATGATTCTCGCTTCGGAGCTCAAGCCGGGGCAGCGCCTCATCGAGGACGATCTGATTCAATTGCTGGGCGTTGGCCGCACGCCTGTGCGCGAAGCGTTGCTGATCCTGCAAGGTGAAGGCTTTATCGCCCGCAACCGCGGCTGGGAAGTCCAGGGGGCCGATCATCTGCCCGTGCGCGCCATCTTCGAGAGCCGCATCGCCATCGAATCCGAGACCGCCCGGCTGGCGGCCCGCAAAATCTCGCCCGAGATGTGCGACGCGCTCGATGCCCTCATCGAACAGATGGAGCCGACGGCCAATCTGCCGCGTCTGGCGCTCAATCGTCTCAATACGGAATTCCACGACCTGATCGTGAAGGCGGCAGATAACGTCGTGATCGCGCAGTTTCACGAACGTACGCAGTTCTATTACTGGGCGCTGCGCGTGCCCGTCATGTTCTCGGACGAGCAACTGCGCGCCACCAATCAGCAGCACCGCGAACTGGTCGCGGCCCTGCGCGCACATGACGAAGCGCTTGCCGAGCAGATCGCCCGCACCCACGTCGAGACGACGATGGACATCGTCGAGCCAGCGCTGCCGCGCTGAGTAGTGGCTCAGTCGCTGAACTCAACGCACCAGATAGCCAGCGACGCGCCAGCGACCGTCCAGACCGAAGACCATCGTGACCATCTCATGCGCTTCGGCTTTGTGCTCGAACACCGTCCCGTACTGAATCACAACGTACTCCCCATCCGGCTGCCCGGGCAGCGTGCGGGTAAAGACCGCGTCCAGCGTCTTGCGTGACTTCACTTTCCCCAACGGCCCACGGGCGGCTTGCAGATTCGCGGTCCAGTCCTCGGCCGAAATCGCCCGCTGAAACACCGGCGCGGCCTGATCCCAGCTCTGTTGCCCACGGTTGATGTCGGCAAGCCCCAACCACAGGTTGGCCGCTTCGAGCGCCGGGCGCACGTCGCGATTGATGTCGGCCGCCGGCGCGGTGCCTGCCTCGGCACCGCTCGCTGGCGTGGAGAATAACGGTGGTTGCGCGGCACGGCGTCGCATCGGCTCCTGCTGCGCGTGCACCGAAACTGCGCTGAGTCCGGCGGACACACCGAGGACAAGCGCGGTCGCGCGAATCACCACGCGGTGGCGGGAAACGAGGGAAAGGAGGGAAGGACGGGATACGTTGAATCGGGTCGTCGGCATGGACGAAAATTCCTCGAAGCAGAAATGACTAACCCGGTCATTCTACTGGCGTCGCCCTTAATGGAATGTAACGCGCGTCGCGGCGTACATTACAATGCTCAACACATGTCAGCCCCCACGCATTGGCCATTGCCATGTTGACGACGTCCCTGCTCGCGATCACCTCACTGCTCAGCTTCATGATGTTGCTGATCGTGGGTTCCCTGCTACGCTCGCGCGTGGCCGGTGTTCGGGAATGGTCGCTCGCCAATGTCGCCGTTCTCGTCGCGCTACCGCTGTTTGCACTGCGCGGCGTCGTTCCCGATTTCCTGTCGATCCCCGTCGCGAACCTGACGCTGGCGGGCGGCTTGCTGCTCTACTTCGCCGGATGCGCGCGCTTTCTCGGCCAGCGGCCGCACTGGCACGCGCTGGGAGCCTCGCTCGGCATACTCGCGGCGGCAATCCTCTTCTTCTACTACGGTATCGACAATCCGCAGCTACGCGTGGTGATCGTCTCGGCGTATCACGCGATCTGGCTGCTTGCCGTGTCGGTGATGATCCTGCGTCACGTGCCACCGCGCCGTCATCGTTATAACTACTGGCTGACGGCCGCTATGGCAGCCGCGTTTGCCGTGGCACACATCGTGCGGGGCGCGATCTTCGGATGGACGCCCGCGCCCGGTCCGGACGTGTTCGCGCCGACGCTGTTCAACACCATCATGCTGACCATCGGCACCATCGTGATGCCCGCGATGACGATGGGCGCCGTGCTGATGATTCACGATGCGATGCTCGCCACGGCCGAAGAAGCCGCCAACCGCGACTATCTGACGGGCGCGCTATCACGCAAGCACTTCGATCTGCTCGCGCGTCAGGAGATGGTGCGGGCGGTGGCGCGCGGCTGGCCGCTGTCCATCGTCGTCATCGATCTGGATCACTTCAAGTCGATCAACGACACCCACGGCCATGCGGGTGGCGACACGGTGTTGCGCGAGTTCGTGAAGCTGGTGCGCGACAGTCTGCGCGAGGGCGACGTCTTCGGACGGCTCGGCGGCGAGGAGTTCGCGGTGCTCTTGCCGGGCACCGACACACCGGGAGCGATTCGTATTGCGGAGCGGCTTCGCACGCAGGCGAGCCGTCATCTGGTGGCGGGCCCCTTCGGGGTCTGCCATTACACGCTGAGCGGCGGCGTGGCGACTTGGCTCGAACGCGAAAGCCTCGAAGCCCTGTGCATGCGCGCCGACCGGGCGCTTTACGCCGCGAAAATTTCCGGGCGCAATCTCGTGCTATCCGACGTGCTGCCGAGCGACGAGACGGCGTCCGAAGCGGGCTGACGGCGCGGGGTCCGTCGATGCAGCCCCCGCCCCATTCAGGTGCCGCTCAGGCAAGCTCAGGGAAAAACTCACCACGCATACGCGCGACGTAGGCCGTCAGATTCGGATGGTGCTCGATCTCATCGCGCAACGGCATACGGAACGCCGGCGACATCGCGCCTGAGATAAAGGCGAACGCGGTGGCGTCGGCACCACACGGTTTGTCGCCGAAGAAATAGGGCTTGTCGCCCAGCATCTGCGCGGCCGCCAGCGAACCCCGCGCCAATATCCGGCTCGCTTCCTCAGGCTTGTAACGCCCGGTGCCCTGCCCATGTAGCGTGTTGCGGATCTTGCGACGGATCACCGCCTGCGCGACAGGACGCACCGGCCACGGAATCGAACGGAAGAACGACGCCGGTCCGATGGCGAAGTTCTCGTCGTCGCACCAGCGTGCCTGCACGACATACCAGTAGAAGTGATCCTCGAGCGCCTTCTCGAACATCCACGCCGCACCTCGCTGCTCGGGCGTCAGACTCGCGTCGAAGTCGAACCCGTACTTCTGCTCGATGTGCAACCGGATCAGCGTCGAGTCCGCGATGATCTCGCCGTCGTCCTCGATATAGGGCAACTTGCCCTTCGGCGCGCGCCGAAAGCCACCACGGTCGGTGCGGTACGGCACCCCGGCGAGCTTGAGCAGCATCTCCGCCTTGACGACGAACGGACTTGCATCGGGCAGCCCGAATGCCGGGCCGAAGGTGTACAGAGTCAACATCGGAGGCGTGCTCCTGTGCGAGAAGAATGGCGCAGAGTATTACACGACGGAACCGCCGCGACGAGCCTGTCCCCAGCCCTCACTGTCTTCACTGCGTTCACCCTCCGGATACGTGCTGTGCACACTGTGATTTTATACAGTATGATGTCCTCCAATCGAGGAACATCTCATGGAAACCATCGACTGGGATCAACTGGCGCTGAGCGCCGCCGAACGCGACCTTGCGGGCATCGTCCGCGAGATCGCCGCGCGCTATGCGCAGCAACGTCTGACGGCCGTCGTGCCTGGGGACATCCACATCGACACAATATCGCTCGACTGGCGTACGCTGGTCGCGATTGCCGACGAAGCGGAAGCGGATATCGGACTTCAGGCACGTCACGAGCCGTGGGTGCTGGCACGCCTGCTGCGTCTGCCCGGCGACGAAGCTCTGCGCCGCGATGGCGAGTTGCCGTCGCTCGACGCGGCCGTCGATCTGCAATGGCCTGACGCCCCGGCGCCTGCCGTCTTTCGCGCCATCGTAGCCACATTCACCGCGCTCGCGGACGACGAACCGGCGGCAGACGAGGCTGATACCTCGTCGTTCATGGCCGGTGCGTCGGCGCTGATGTCCACGGCCCCCGCCGGTGGTTCGGCGTGTCCGGCCTGAGCGGCGAATAGCACGCACCGGAAACGAGGTCCTGCAAGTGTTCGAGAACGTGGTCGAAGACGCCAATGCCGTGTTCATCCCGCCTGAAGGGATCGATCCGGACGCGCTCGCCCGTTCGCTGCCCGCACCGATGGTCTTCGTCGATCTGGAGACGACCGGGGGCAATGCGCTTGAGGATCGCATCACCGAAATCGGCGTGGTCGAAGTCGGCCCCCACGGCATCGAACAGTGGAGCACGCTACTCGATCCTGCCGAGCCGATCCCGCCCTTCATTCAGAAGCTGACGGGCATCACCAACGAGATGGTGCGCGGGCAGCCCTCGTTCGACACGCTCGCGCAAGGGCTTGCCGAGCGTCTGCACGGCAAGCTGTTCGTCGCCCACAACGCCCGCTTCGATTACGGCTTTCTCAAGAACGAATTCCGCCGCGCAGGTATCGGTTTTCAGGCGGATGTCCTGTGTACGGTGCGTCTGTCGCGCTTGCTGTTTCCGTCGGCCGCACGGCACGGGCTAGACGCGCTGATCGCGCGCTTCGGCCTCGCACCGCAAGGCCGTCACCGCGCTCTGGCCGACGCCGACCTGCTCTGGCAGTTCTGGCAAAAACTCCACACGCTCTATACGCCCGACCTGATCGGACAAGCGGTGCAACGCGTGACGAAGCGGTCGAGCCAGCCGCCGCAATTGCCGGACGAAGCCATCGACGCGCTGCCCGCCAGTCCTGGCGTCTATCTCTTCTATGGCGAAGGCGACACGCTGTTATACGTCGGCAAGAGCGTAGACGTCCGTGCGCGCGTGCGTTCGCACTTCTCCAGCGATCATCAGGTCGCCAAGGATCTGCGCATCTCGCAGGAAATCCGGCGCGTCGAAGTGCGGCGCACGGTCGGAGAACTCGGTGCGCTGTTGCTTGAATCGCAGTTGGTCAAACAGTTGCAACCGGTGCACAACCGGATGCTGCGCCGCTCCGCAAGTCTTTACAGTTGGCAGTTGACGCAGGAAAGCGACACACCGCAGCTCGTGAGCGCAAAGGCGGTGGACTTTTCCGGTGCCGAATCGCTGTACGGCACGTTCTCGTCGCGCAACGGTGCAGAGAGCGCATTGCGTGCGCTGGCCGACGAACATCGTCTGTGCTGTGCACAACTGGGGTTGGAGAAGGTCGCGAAGGGGCGTCCTTGCTTCGGCTATCAGGTCAAACGTTGCGACGGCGTGTGCGTGGGCGACGCGCTGCTGTCAGTCCACACAGCGCGCACGCGCGAAGCTCTCGCGACGCTGCGACTCGAAACGTGGCCCTACGACGGCCCTATCGCCATCGAAGAGCATGGCGACAACAACGTCGAGTACCACGTCATCGACCGGTGGCAGTATCTGGGCAGCGTTGCGTCGCGCGATGCATTGGACGCGCTGGTCGACAACATGCCTGCCGCGACCGGCTTCGACCCCGACATCTACCGCTTGCTGGGTCGACGTCTCGCTGCCTCACGGGATGCAGAATCCACGGCACCCGCCGCATTGACGGTGCTGCACCTCACCCGACCTGCGTTTCGTCTTAGCCACGTCGAGCAACCCGACGCCGCGCCCCAGAAACCGCGAAGTGTGGCGCTTTTGCGTCGCCGTCAGCCGCGTCCTGAAGATCCCGACCAGCTTCGGCTGCCGTTCGACGTCCGGTAGCTCCCCCCACGCGTCGCATACGCGGCATCCTCGCCGGAAGTCCGACGCACCTCTCGTCTTAGGCCATGAGACGAAAAACCCCACGTTCTGCATGCCCAATCGCCTGAAGCGACACGCTGTCGTCTCACCCGGCGAGACGCTTCCCAGGGCCTTCCGGCCCACTCAATTTCTTTTCCCCCTTGCGTCACCTAGGCAAAACCCTCCTTTCCACTTCGGGTCATGAGCATATAAATATTAAGTATTTGCAAGACGCATGCTGTAGGTCGAAGAATACGCAATCCGAATACAACAGGTTGCGGTATCGACGGCCCTGGCGTCGTCGATGACCGGAGATGGGGCGCGTAGGGGTACGCGCCCCGTTCTCGTCCCCACACCGAGCCAGATGGAATTACGCCAACTCGAAGCCTTTGCGGCAGTCATGTCGACCGGCAGCATCACTGCAGCCGGGCGTCTGCTCGGGCGCTCGCAGCCTGCCATCACCCGCATGATTCAGGAGCTCGAAGCCGAGATCGGCTACGCCCTGTTCACGCGCAGCGGCCCCCGCGTCACGCCCACGGAACAAGGCTTTCTCCTGTTTGAAGACGTCGAGCACGTACTCGCCGGTTTGCAGCAGATTCGCGCCCGCGCCGACGAGATCGCGCGCGGCCAGACCCGTCCGTTGCACGTGGCCGCCACCTCGGCGCTGGCCGCCGGGCTGTTGCCCGCCGCGCTCGCGCTGCCCGGCCTCGCCCACGACGCCCAGCAGATTCAGATGCGCAGCACGTCGCCCGAGCAGGTCGTACATGCCGTGCTGACCGGTGCAGCCGATATCGGCGTGACCAGCCTGCCGCTGGAGCATCGCGGCATCGTCGTGCACTGGATCGGCGAATCGGCCTGCGTGGCAGCCGTGCGCAGCGACGACCCGCTGGCCCGTCATGACCGTCTTCCGCTGGCCGAGTGCGCCGGGCGTCGCATCATCACCATGCAGAATCCGTATCGTCTGCGCCGTCGCCTCGATCAGGCGTTCTCACAAGCAGGTGTCGCACCGGCCAGTCTCATTGAGACGAATGCGTCGATCAATGCGATGACCGCCGTGCGCGCTGGGCTCGGCGTGGCCGTTCTCGAACCGGTGACGGCCTACGGTCTGCCGCTGGCCGACGTCGCTGTGCGCCCCATCGACGCCGACATCCCGTTCTTCTTTGGCGTCATCACGCGCGACGCCCGTGCGCCGTCCCCCGCCGCCCTCGCCCTCGTCGATGCGCTGGCCGACGCCGCCCGTGCGCTGTTGCCCGATTTCGTACAACGCGCCGCCACCGAACACGCTCAAGTCTTGCAGTCGCTCTACGGCGACTTGCCCGCTCCCAAGGAAGCTCAGTCGTCATGACCCTGTCCACGACCACCCCGACCTCCGCCACCGGCCTGTCCGCGCTCGAAGCGCGTCTGCGTCAGGATCTTGCCTGGCTCGAATTGCCTGCCAAACGCTGGGTACCCGAGCGCTCGTACAACAGTCAGCCCGTACTCGACGTCGCCATCATCGGCGGCGGCATGGCCGGACTGGCGGCCGCGACATCGCTCACGCACCTCGGCGTGGGTGCCGTGATCTTCGATCAGTCGCCGCGCGGCTTCGAAGGTCCGTGGGCCACGACCGCGCGCATGGAAACCCTGCGCTCGCCCAAGCAGCTCACCGGCCCGGCGCTCGGCTTGCCCGCGCTCACCTTCCGCGCATGGTTCGAAGCGCAGTTCGGCATCGACGCCTGGGACGCTCTCGACAAAATCCCGCGTCTGCAATGGATGGACTATCTGCGCTGGTACCGCGACGTACTCGCCATCGACGTGCGTAACGACCATCGCATTACCGCCATCACGCCGCGTGGTGAAGACGGTCTGGTCGAGCTGTCGGTGACGTCACCCGAAGGCGATCGCAAGGTCTACGCGCGTCACGTGGTGCTCGCCACGGGACGCGATGGCCTCGGTGGCCCGACCGTCCCCGCGTTCGCACGCGAATTGCCGCGCCGCTTCTACGCGCATTCGTCCGACGTGATGGATTACGCAGCGTTGCGCGGCAAGCGCGTCGGCGTGATCGGTGCCGGGGCCTCGGCCATGGACAGCGCCGCCACCGCGCTCGAAGCGGGTGCCGCCAGCGTCGACATGCTGATTCGCCGTGCGGACATTCCGCGCGTCAACAAGGGCAAGGGCGCAGGCAATCCCGGCCTCACGCACGGACACGTCAATCTGCCGGACGACTGGAAGTGGCGCATCCGTCACTACGTCAACGTGCAGCAGGTGCCGCCGCCGCGCGGCAGCACCTTGCGCGTCTCGCGTCACGACAACGCACGCTTCAACCTCGGTGCACCGATTCTCGACGTCACCCCGGTGGGCGACGAACTGCACGTACGCACGGCCAAGGGCACGTTCGTGCTTGACTTCCTCGTCTTCGCTACAGGGTTCCGCATCGATATCGACAGTCGCCCCGAGTTCGCCGCCTTCTCGAAGTTCGTGCGCAAGTGGAGCGACCGCTACACGCCCGCAGCGGGTGATGAAGACGTCGAACTGTCGGATTCACCGGACCTCGGCCCGACGTTCGAGTTTCAGGAGAAGACGCCGGGCACGTGCCCGGGTCTGGAGCGCATCCATTGTTTCTGCGCACCGGCGACGCTCTCGCACGGCGCGCTGTCAGGCGACATCCCGGCCGTGAGCGAAGGCGCGAAGCGTCTCGCACAAGGACTGGCGGGCACGTTCTATCGCGAGGACGTCGAGCACCACTACGCCAACATGGAGGCGTATGAGGAGCCCGAAGTCTACGGCGACGAATGGACGCCTGCGCCGCCGCCGGCGGCAGTGATTGATACGGCTACCGCGTCTGCCGACAAGGAGCGTCTCGCATCATGACCGCATGGATTCTGCGCCGCGTATTGCAAGCGGTGTTAGTGGTGTGGCTGATGACGCTGATCGTGTTCGTCGGTCTGCACGCAATCGGCAATCCGATCGACATCCTGATCGGTCAGGACGTCGACCAGATCGACCGCGCCCGCATCATCGCGCAGCTCGGCCTCGACCAGCCGTTGTGGCGTCAGTACCTGTCGTTCATCGCCGGTGCGCTGCACGGCGAGTTGGGTAATAGCTACGTCTACAACGTCCCGGCTATCCAACTGATTCTGCAACGCCTGCCCGCAACGCTCGAACTCGCGTTCGCCGCCCTCATCCTCGCGGTGTTCATCGGCATTCCGCTGGGCCTGTTCGCCGGTCTCTACCCGCGCAACCCGATCTCGAAACTGCTGATGACGGGCAGCATCGTGGGCTTCTCGCTGCCGACGTTCTGGGTCGGCCTGATGCTCATCATGTTCTTCTCCGTGCATCTGGGCGTGTTGCCTGCGAGCGGTCGCGGCGAGACGGCGCGCCTGTTCGGCGTGGAATGGTCGTTCCTCACCGTCGACGGGCTTCGTCACCTGATCCTGCCTGCGCTCAATCTGGCGCTGTTCAAAATTTCGCTGGTGTTGCGTCTGACGCGCGCCGGCGTGTCCGAAGTGCTGCCGCAGGACTACGTGAAATTCGCGCGTGCCAAGGGCTTGTCGCCGCTGCGTGTCGTGCTCGTGCACGTGCTGCGTAATACGCTGATTCCGCTGGTGACGGTGCTGGGTCTCGAATTCGGTTCGACCATCGCCTTCGCCGTCGTGACGGAAAGCGTGTTCGCATGGCCCGGCGCGGGCAAGCTCATTCTCGACAGCATCAACGCGCTCGACCGCCCTGTGATCGTGGCGTATCTCATCGTCGTGGTGTGCCTGTTCGTATCGCTCAACCTGATCGTGGACGTGCTCTACAAGTGGCTCGATCCGCGTGTGCGCGTGGAGGCCGCTGCCTGATGTCGCTGACCCCATCCCCCAATAACGCGCCAACGCCAGCGCTCACAGTCGAGCCGGTGCCGGTGCGTCGCGAATCGCCTTGGCAGCAAGGGCTGCGCGAGCTGCTGCGCTCAAAGAGCGCTGTACTCGGTCTCGTCGTGCTTGTGGTACTGATCGTCGCCGCGCTGACCGCCCCGTGGATCTCCCCGCAGAATCCGTATGATCTGGGGCAGCTCAACGTGCTGGACAACCGTCTGCCGCCGGGCTCGGAAAATGTCGACGCGCACTACACCTACTGGCTCGGCACCGACGGTCAGGGACGCGACCTGCTCTCCGGCATCATCTACGGGCTGCGTATCAGCCTGGGCGTAGGCATCGGCTCGGCACTCGTCGCCGGGATTCTCGGCACGATCCTCGGTCTGGTCGCCGCCTATGCAGGCGGTCGCGTGGACGCGTTCATCATGCGTCTGGTCGACCTGCTGCTGTCGTTCCCGTCGATTCTCGTCGCACTGATGATCCTCGCGTACGTGGGCAAGGGCATCGGTAATGTGGTGCTCACACTCGTCGTCCTCGAATGGGCCTACTTCGCGCGAACTGCGCGCGGGCAGGCGTTGGTCGAGTCACGTCGCGAGTATGTCGAAGCCGCGCGTTGCCAGGCGATTCCGAACTGGCGCATCGTGCTCGGGCACATCCTGCCGAACTGCCTGCCGCCGCTGATCGTCGTCGGCTCGTTGCAAGTCGCGCGCGCCATCACGCTCGAAGCCACGCTGTCGTTCCTCGGACTCGGTGTGCCGGTGACGGAGCCGTCGCTCGGCCTGCTCATCGCCAACGGCTATCAGACGATGCTCTCCGGCGACTACTGGATCAGCTTGTATCCGGGGCTGGCGTTGCTGATCACCGTCGTCGCCATCAATCTCGTGGGCGACCGCCTGCGCGACGTGTTCAATCCAAGGTTGCAGAAATGAGCGGCGCAGTGACTTCCTCCCCCTCGTCCACCAGCGCACCGCTCACGCTGGAAGTGCGCAACCTGCGCACGCAATTCATCACGCGCGCCGGTACGCTTCCCGCCGTGGACGACGTCTCGTTCTCGCTGCCGCCGGGTCACATCATGGGGCTCGTCGGCGAGTCCGGCTCGGGCAAGTCGGTGACCGGCTTCTCGATCATGGGACTGGTCGATGCACCGGGCCGCATCGTCGGCGGCGAAGTGCTATTCCAGGGGCGTGACCTCACGAAGATGTCGGCCGCCGAATTGCGTCACCTGCAAGGCAATCGCATCGCGATGATCTTTCAGGACCCGATGATGACGCTCAACCCCGTGCTGCGCGTCGACGTGCAGATGATCGAGGCGGTGCGCGCGCATCAGAAGATGTCTAAATCGCAGGCGCGCGATCTCGCACGCGACACGCTCGGCATGATGGGCATTCCCAGCCCGGACGAGCGTCTGCGCGCGTATCCGCATCAACTCTCGGGCGGCATGCGCCAACGTGTGGCGATTGCCATCGCCATGCTGCACCGTCCGGATCTGATCATTGCGGACGAACCGACCACGGCGCTCGACGTCACGATTCAGGCGCAGATCCTCTCCGAAGTGCAGAAGCTGGCGCGTCAGAACGGCACCGCTCTCATCTGGATTACACACGATCTGTCGGTCGTAGCAGGTCTGGCCGATACGCTCGCCGTGATGTACGCGGGACGCATCGTCGAACAGGGCGCGGTCGACGCGGTCCTCGACGCACCTCAACACCCGTACACCGCAGGCCTCATCGGCAGCTTGCCGAGTCTGAACAAGCGTGGTCAGCGTCTGCGGCAGATCCCCGGCATGACGCCGAACCTGATGAACATGCCAGCGGGATGCGCCTTCGCGTCGCGCTGCGCCTACGCCACGGCGGTCTGTGGCGAGCGTCCCGAGATGACGCAGACGTCGCCGGGTCGCCTCGTGCGTTGCTTCCACCCGGGCGCTGCGCTGCAAAAGGAGATGGTATGAACACGCCGCTGCCGCAAAGTCAGCCGGCCACCGCCGGTTTCGGCAAATCGGTCAGTCCCAGCGCCACCCTGCCTGCGCCTATCGTGGCGCTGCGCGGAGTAAGCAAGCGTTTCGGTGAGCGTCACGTCGGCCCTGCCGGACGCCTGCTGGAGCGCGCCGGTCTCGCGCATCCGCCTGCCGTCGTGCGTGCGGTCGATAACGTCGATCTCATCGTCAAGCCCGGTGAAGTGGTCGGCCTCGTGGGCGAGTCGGGCTGCGGCAAATCCACGCTCGGACGCATGCTCGCGGGCTTGCTCAAGCCGTCTTCGGGCGAAGTGCAGATTCACGGACGGCCCGCCGAAGCATTGTCGGCGGACGAGCAACGCGATGCGCGTCTGAAGATTCAGATGATCTTTCAGGATCCGTACGCGAGCCTGAACCCGCGACTGCGCATCGACCGCATCGTCGGCGAAGGCGCGCTCGTGCATGGGCTGACGGATCGCGCCGGGTTCGACGATTACGTGAGCGCGCAGCTGCAACGCGCCGGTCTCGATCCTGCGCTGCGTCATCGTTATCCACACCAGTTCAGCGGCGGACAGCGTCAGCGTATCGGCATCGCCCGTGCGTTGGCGGTGAATCCCGATCTGCTCGTGTGCGACGAAGCAGTCGCCGCGCTCGACGTCTCGATTCAGGCGCAGATTCTGAATCTGTTCATGGACCTGCGCGAGCAACTGCGTCTTACGTACGTGTTCATCAGCCATGACCTCGGCGTGGTTGAGCATCTCTCGGATCGCGTGGTGATCATGTACCTCGGACGCATCGTCGAGAGCGCGCCGGTCGAAGAAGTCTTCCGCCGCCCGAACCATCCGTACACGCAGGCGCTGCTCGCCGAGATTCCGCGCATCGATGTGCGCCACAAGACGTTCTCCGCGATTCGCGGCGAAATCCCGAGCCCGATTGCGCCGCCGAGCGGCTGTCACTTTCATCCGCGATGTCCGCACGCCATGCCGCGTTGCCGCACGGAAGTGCCGACGCTGCGCGGGGTGGCCATCAATCACGTCAGTGCGTGTCATCTGAACGACAACTGACCCGCAGATCACCGACAGATCACCGAAAGCTCTCTTTAACGAATCACCAACGACCAGGATCGATTGATAATGAAACGCTTCTTGTTGTCCTCTCTGGCGGCTGCCCTGCTCGTGACGAGCGCAGCGGCCTCCGCGCAAAGCAATTCGACGCTGCGTATCGCCTTTGCCGACCCGCTCTCGTCGCTCGACCCGCAGTTGAACAACCACGCGGGTGACCGCTCGGTGGATCTGCATTTCTGGGATCTGCTCGTCGAGAACAAGTGGAACAAGCTCCAGCCGGGCCTCGCCGTGTCGTGGAAAGCGCTCGACTCGAAGACGTGGGAGTTCAAGCTGCGTCCGAACGTGAAGTGGCACGACGGTCAGCCGTTCACGGCCGCCGACGTCATCTACTCGTACCAACGCGCCCGTAACGTGCCGGGCAGCGTGGCGACCTTCGCGGGCTACCTGCGCACCATCGACACGATGAGCGCACCGGACCCGCTCACGCTGGTCGTCAAGACCAAGATCCCGAACCCGGACCTGCCGCTCAATCTCGCGTCGGTGCACATCGTCAGCAAGCACGTGGGCGAGAAGTCGAACACCGACGACTACAACGCAGGACGCGCCATGGTCGGCACCGGCCCGTTCAAATACGTCTCGTACACGCCGGGCGACCGCGTGGAGATGGTGCGCAACGACAACTACTGGGCCGGTAAGTCGGAGTGGGAGAAGGTCGACTATCGCTACATCAACAATGGTGCGGCACGTACTGCCGCACTGCTGGCCGGTGACGTCGACGTGATAGACAAGGTCTCGGCGTCGGACATTCCGCGCCTGAAGAAAGCGCCGAACGTGACGGTGTACCCGTATCCGGGTCTGCGCGTAATGCTGCTGCAACCGTCGTTCCGTGAAGGTACCAACCAGTACATCACCGATAACGCTGGCAAGCCGCTCGCGAAGAACCCGTTGCTCGATGTGCGTGTGCGTCGCGCGCTGTCGCTCGCCATCAGCCGCGAAGCGATCGTCTCGCGCATCATGCAAGGCACGGCCAGCGTGGCCAACCAGTGGATGCCGAAGGACACCTTCGGCTACAACCCGGACGTGAAGGACATTCCGTTCGATGCCGCGCAAGCCAAGAAGCTGCTGGCCGAAGCGGGTTTCCCGGAGGGATTCAAGCTGACCATGCACGTGCCGAACGACCGCTACCCGCAAGGGCCGGAGACGGCGCAGGCCGTGGCGCAGTTCTGGACGCGTATCGGCGTGAAGACGCAAGTGGAAGTGGTGCCCTGGGCCGTGTATTCGAGCCGTGCGAACAAGAACGAGTACGCCATGACGATGCTGGCATGGGGTAACGGCACGGGCGAAGCGAGCTACGCGCTCGTGAACGTGCTGGCGACGGTCGACGCAAAGAAGGGTCTGGGCGCTTCGAACTGGGGTCACTACAGCAACCCGGCCATCGACAAGGCGCTCGACGCCTCGACGGCCGAGTTCGACGAAGGCAAGCGTGAAGCGATCCTGCGTCAGTCGGTGAAGGTCGAGACGGACGACGTCGGCACGATCCCGCTGTACCACTACCAGAACATCTGGGCTGCCCGTAAGGGCCTGAAGGTCACGCCGTTCACGAGCGATCGCACCGTCGCGATGCAAGTGACCAAGGCCGCGAAGTAAGGCGTCGACGCGTTATGACGTCATCGATGACCTCATCTCTCATGCTGACGGCGACGCCCGCTGACGCGCTGATCGACGTGCCGCGTCACCTGGTGGTGCGCGGCGCGACGCCCGGCGCTCAGGTCACGCTTACCGCCCGCACCGCGCGGGCGGGCGGCGTGGTGTGGCATGCGCAGGCAACGTTCGTGGCCGATGCCGACGGCACGGTCGACGTATCGCGCAATGCCCCCGTCAGCGGCAGCTATCAGGGCGTGTCCGCGATGGGCCTTGTCTGGTCGCAAGTGCCGGAAGACGGCAAGAGTCGCGACGTCTTTCCGCAACCTGTCATCGCACCGCTGGTGACGACGGTGGTTGCGCAGGAAGTCGACGTCGATGGCGCGGCGTCGATGGGCTCTACGCACGCGACGTCGGCCTCGGGCGAGGCAGCGCAACATGCGGACGGATCTCCCCCGGCATCGGCTGCCTCCACTGCCGACGCACAATCCGCGCAGGCGCAAACCTCACGGCACTCGTCGGTATCGTTCACGCAACGGCTCGCCGCCGAAGGCGTGACGCGACGCGATGTGCGCGAGGACGGACTCGTCGGCACGCTGTATCTGCCGCCGGGTGATGGGCCGCATCCTGCCGTCATGATCCTCAACGGGTCCGGTGGCGGGATCAACGAGCCGCGCGCTGCGTTGTATGCGTCGCATGGTTATGCGGCATTCGCCCTCGGTTACTTCAAGGGACCGGGGCTGCCCGACTACATCTCCAATACGCCGCTCGAATACTTCAAGCAGGGTATGGACTGGTTGCGCCGGACGGTGCGCCCGGCCCATGACTTCGTCGCCCTCTCGGGGCAATCGCGGGGTGGCGAGCTGGTGCTATTGCTCGGTGCGACGTTCCCCGAAGCGGTTTCGGCTGTTATCGGTTATGTGCCGAGCGCACTGATCCACAGTGCGCAGAACGCTTGCGATCCGGCCATCGGTCGCGAAGGTCCGACCTGGCTGCTCGACGGCAAGCCGTTGCCGCACATCTGGGAAAACAACCGGACGGCGTCGTGGGCGCCCTTCGACGAAGGCCCGCCGCCCCATCGTCACGCCAGGGCCATGCTGACCGCGCTTGACGATGCGAATGCCGTCGAGCGGGCGCGCATCCCCGTCGAGAAGATTCTCGGACCGGTGATGTTGCTGTCGGCAGAGGACGATGGCTCGTGGCCGTCGAGTCTCTATTCGCGGATGGTGACGGAGCGGCTCGCAGCGCATGCGCATCCGCATGTCGTCAAGCATCTCGATTTCGACCGGGCGGGGCACGCCATCGTGTTCCCGTTCGTACCGACCACGCAGCTCGTGTACGCCCATCCCGTCTCAGGCAAGATCAGCACCGGCGGTGGCGAGCCGGACGCCAATGCGATCGCCGACGAGCGTTCGTGGGCCGCGGTGCAAGCGTTCCTCGCGCAGGCTGTGGCCGAGCGCGCTCATTCACAAGGACAATCATGACCGTCAACACTCAATACGACATCGCTAACGATCTCGTCGACCGCGTCGCGGGTCTGACACAGGGGACGGCTACGCATACGCTGCGTCATGCGCGCGACAAGGTGGCCGTCGCCACGCAGGGTAGCTACGACGGGCTGTTCGATCCGGCGCTCGAAGGCATCTCGCTTGTGGAGCGCTTGCTCGTCGGACTGTACGCGAGCCGCTTGACGCCCTCGCCTGCGCTCGCGGCACACTATCGCGCCGAGTTGAGCAAGCATGATGTCGATGCGGCGCAGTTGAAGGCCGCAGAGTCGGGATCGCCGGATGATGTGGCGGAAGCACGTCTGCGTGCGATTCTGACGTTCACACGTACGCTGATCGAGAACCCGGTAGCGGGGGATAAGGAAGCCCTTCACAAGCTGCCGGCGGCGGGATTGACGACACCGGCCGTCGTTGCGCTGGCGCAGCTGATTGCGTTCCTGTCGTATCAGACGCGTCTGGTTGCAGGACTGCAAGCACTCAAACAACTGGCTCCGCAGGAGGTGACGGCATGAGCGAGATCATCCGTTCGCATGGATTTACCAACGAGTCGCTGGACTGGGACGCATGGCTCGACGTGGTCGAACTCGATAAGGCGACGCCAGAGCAGGTAGCCGTGCTGGAAGAGAGTCATCCGAAGGCTAAGACGTCGGATTATTACCTCTTCCTCGTGCATCAACCCGAGATCCTTCGTCAACGTTCTTCGGCGTTTAACGCCATCATGTACGCGCCGGGCGGTATGCCGCGCGCTGAGCGCGAGCTGTCAACGACGGTCGTCTCGCGTATCAATGGATGCGTCTATTGCGCATCGGTGCATGCGCAGCGATTCGAGCAGCTGGCGAAACGTAACGACGTCATCCGTGAAGTGTTCGACGAACCGCGCACTGCGGGGACGACGGATCGCGAAAAGGCGATTGCGCAGTTCTCGATCGCGCTGACAGAGACGCCTGGCGATGTACGTCCGGCCCAATTGCAGGCATTGCGCGACGTCGGCCTGACCGATGCCGAGATTCTCGACCTGATCCACTCCATCGCCATCTTCGCGTGGGCCAACCGTCTGATGCTGAATTTGGGCGAACCGGTGTTCCCGGAGACGGGAGCGGCGGTTTAAGACGCTGGTACGTTAGTTCTTCGTCGAAATAAAAAACGCGCTGCCCAATGGGTAGCGCGTTTTGTTTTGGGCGAAAGGGTGTCGCTCGTGGGTGTACGCTTAGTCGTTTGTATCAACGGGTACTTAAGCGATGGCACGCACACAGTTCAACATCAAAAGGATCGCCTCGGAAGACGTGACGTCTTGGCGTTCGCTGAGGGAAAAGCTATGGCCTCAAGCGACTGCTGAGGAGCATGAGCAGGAAACGAAGGGCATTTTGTCGCAGCCGGAACGACATCTAGTGCTCATCGCCGAATCAGCGGCGGGAGACGCCGTCGGATTCGCCGAGGCATCGATACGGCACGACTACGTCAATGGTTGCGACACATCCCCTGTCGTTTTCCTTGAGGGTATCTATGTCGTTCCTTCTGCACGCCGTAAGGATGTGGCAAGAGTCTTGTGCGCATCGACCGAGCAATGGGGCCTGTCACACGGATGTGCGGAGTTCGCGTCCGATGCGGACATCAACAATACCGACGCCCATACGATCCACCAAGCACTCGGGTTCACAGAAATGGAACGGGTCGTGGTCTACAAGAAACGTTGCCAACCCAATTGACCGACTTACGGGGAACTGCGTCGATTATTAATAGAGAATAGGCCGCTATCCTCGTCCTCTTGCGCGACTATCTCAGCGCGGTTTAGGTGGACGCCCCGTCGAATTCGGCGCACGAGCAGCCAATGAAAGACGTCAACGCAAAGCAAAAACCCCTTGCTACTGCTGTAGCAAGGGGTTTTTAAGGGGAGCCTGACGATTACCTACTTTCACACGGGTATCCGCACTATCATCGGCGTGGAG
>NZ_CABPSA010000007.1 GCF_902459615.1 Pandoraea commovens | reverse complement strand
GGAAGCAAAGTTGTGGATCAGCCGGAGATCAACACGGCTTCGTCTACTGATGTTCCTGGTGAGCAGAAGGCACCTGCTGCGGATTTGCGCGGGGGGGGCGCCGCGGGAAATAAGAGGCCGAAGGGGATGCAGCAGGACGACCCATCCATTTCACCTCGAACTGGGGAGGCACAAACGGACGAAGACAATGGTGTCTTGTCGGCCGTAGTTTGCTATCCGGAGATTACGAACGTCCACCTGCTTAAGCCTCAACGCGTTAATTTTGAAAGCGAGGCTGAACCTGGACCAATTCAAACTTGCTCCGCCAAAACGTATCTTGCTCGAGTTGAGCGGAGTGGCGACTGGATTGCTAAGGCGACTTTAAAGTCAAGATATGTTTCCGAGGATCGGCTTAATTCAATTAGTTGGGGGGTGCCACTTCCCTTGGATGAATATTTGACTTTCTCAAAGAATCCAAGTGGCGAGAGCGGTCGGGAAATTAAGGTGATTCGTGTGTATGCCGGAAGAGGTGATAAGAATTTTGCGGGTTTTGTGAGCAGAGGTGGGGAAAAGGTTTGGGAAACTGGTAGAGATCGGAATGCAATAAATGTTATTCCTTTGAAGGGTGGTGAAAGTATTCATGTTCATGATGTGAGTGATCGACAAAGGACAATTACAGTGGATGTTTCTGGTAAACATCGTGTATCTAGTCTAAAACATTTTTTTGAAAATAAATCGCAAGGCGGATTGGTATTGAAGGAGGATAATGTTCGTAGAAATACTTAATTAATAGTGGTGTGACCCGGAGCCCCCCGGGTCAGTATTGAATCCACGCCTCCGGCGTCTGAGGGGCACGGGTTCGGCGGTTGAGTTACCTTCGCAGGACCGCCGCAATCCTGCTGATTGTGGGAAAACAGTGCGGTCGAACGGCGAATCACGACAATTTAATGAGCGGGCCAATTCCTTCAGTCACGATCGTGGGCGGTGCCTTCGCGCCCTGGCTGCGCTCGGATGTGGTGTGAACCAAAGCATGTGGCGCGCTATAAACGTTTGCATCGCTTCCATCTCTTTCTTCGATGAGTTCCTCTTTGGAGACCATCCGCTTCGGAATAAAAGTCACCGCAGGGATGCACGCGGTATCGTGGCAGACTATTTCGCCGACGCGTGTGAGTTGAGTGAAGAGTGAGACTTTGATCACGCTGCGGTGTTTCGCATTCAGGCCTCGTGTCCCAATCTGGTCCATTCAGTGTCTGCGCAATCTGATCGTCGACGAGCAACTGTTTTCATACCGTTTCTTGGGTGGAGTTCAGGAACCTTCATCTCCAGCCAAAGTTGAACGGGTACGAAACTCATCGAACAGGCCAATGGTTAGGTCGGGCAAGAAATCAGCGAGTGCTGATCGATCTTATCAGCTGACGCCCTCTCTGCTTGTCCTGCGGATCGTGCGAGCATCAAGGCTCTGTCACTCGCAATCCACCCGGTGGGCATATGGAGCATGCCAGCAGACCGACCTCTCTCGCCAATTTTTTCTCCTTTATCCACAAGATTTTTACGATG
The DNA here is from genome assembly GCF_902459615.1 of Pandoraea commovens. Classification (GTDB taxonomy): domain Bacteria; phylum Pseudomonadota; class Gammaproteobacteria; order Burkholderiales; family Burkholderiaceae; genus Pandoraea; species Pandoraea commovens. The sequence goes on along the minus strand of NZ_CABPSA010000007.1, from coordinate 369,153 downwards.
ACACCTCCAAACATTCCCTCTTGGGCTCCGCCCAGCATGCTCTTCAACAGTTTGCATCTTGGCGAAAGCCGCGCCGACACGCTCCAAGCCCATGCCAAAAACCTCCAAACGAGCCTGGGAGATGCGAAGACGGATTCGACGCTTGCTTTCGATAAGTTCTGGCAGCAAGCCACGCGGGAAACTGCTTGGAGCAGCATCAAGCGGTTCTTTCACATCGATTCGGGCGAGAAAAGACAGACGCTAAAGGCCCTTGCGCGCAGTCACGTTGCGTCCCTGGACGGCGGCAGTGAATATCTGAAACAGCGCGGCGAAGACGAGGGAAAAATTCTTGCCAGTAGTCAGTACCTGCTTGAAAAGATGACCCCGGAAGCACACAAGAGTCTGAACAGCGCCGCAGTCGGGGAGGATGGCGTGGTCTTCTGCAAGCTGGCCGACACTGATCTGCGCATCCTATTGCTCACGCCAAACACCCAGCCTTCTGAGATCTGCTTAAGCGTCATGACGACCCAGAGCAACGGAGGTTTGACTCTCCTCAACGAGATCAGTACCGAGCACGCAGGGGAGCCGTCGGAGCGTAGCGTTGCGACCTATGGGAAGTTGGCAAACCTTTTTCGACATTCCGGCAACTTGGACGCGGCTGCACGTTACTCCGAGAAGGCAGGTGATTATTATCTGGCTAAAGCGGCGGCACGTTGGCCCAGTGATACCTTTGAAGAGTCGGTATCCGTCGAGCCAGCAAACTCGCACAAGGTGGATCAACGGTGTGAGGAAGATAACGAGGTTTCTGATCGTCACTACGACGATTTGAAGGACGAAGGTTGCGAAGCGAAGCACGATGATGTGTCTCCCCAGACTCCGCAACCCGATTCCGAAGAGCTGAAACGTGCGGCAGATGCCTATCGGGCGGCATCAGTAGATCATCAAGCCCTCGCGAAAATGGGAGGGGACAAGGCCGAGTGGCACTCTGAGCAGGCCTGGCGGCTGGGACGTTTGTCCTCCGCATGCTCGCGTCAAGCTAGTGGCGAATTTTCGCAAGCAGCCAACCTATACGAAATCCTGGCTTCCGCAGAGCGAGAAAGGAAGCCGATCGACCGGGACCGATACTTCGACATGGTGGGAAAAGCGGTCCGGCTGCACTGCGACGCTGGGGCATACGAAAAGGCTGCGGATTTGTGTAAGCAGGCTCATGGTGACGCGCTCGCCATGGGTTCCAAGGAGATTGCCCTTAAATTTGCAAAAAATGCCGCAAGCGCGCATGAAAAAATGGGCGCACGTCTACTTTCGGGGGAGTGGTTTACGAGCGCAGCTCAGCTTTATCAAGAGCTGGGGCAGGAGCTCGATGCGGCCAACCACCACATAATGGCGGCCAAAAAATTTGACGAGTGCGGCAACGAATTGGCGCGTGCAGCCGGCGCATGGGGAGCGGCTGGAAATGCACTGGTGAAGGCGCAGCTCTGCCGCGGCGCATCGCAAATGTGCACAAAAGCGGCCCAACGGTGCGTTTCTAACCGTGATCACGAGTCGGCTGCGAAATATTTCGAGCTCGCGTCCACGTACGACACCGACCTTTTCGCCATGACTGATAATTTGCGTCAGGCCGCGGATCAATACCGCTTAATCGATATGGAAACCAAGGCAGACGAATTGAACGGAAAATGCAAAATCGTCTGGAAGGAGCATGCCGAAAATATTATGAAGGACATCAGCGATACGCTTGGAAAACTTCGATCAGACGTTCCGTCGCGAGCTGACTGTGAGCGTTTCGCCAAGCAAACAAATCAAGCATCTTTGGCATATTCTCAAGCCCTAGCGTTTGGGAATGAAGACGAGCGCCAAGCGAATCTGTCACTGTTAGAAAATTGCCATGCCTGCGAAGCGGCTTGGAACGCTATGGCCAAGAGCGACTACGAGACTGCCGTGGTTGAATTCAGGAAAGTGGCAAACGATTACGAGAACAGAGGCGAACATGAAAACGCGGGGCAGGCGTTCCTGATGACTGCTCTTGCTTATAAGGGGGCAAAACGCTCTGCTGATGCAGGTTACGAGTACCAGCTTGCTGCAGGCGCTTTTTTCAGAGCGAAGCTGCATGGCTTTGCAGGCGGGGCGAGCACGATGGCCGCTCGAGAGTTTCGTGACGCGAGGGGCAAGGAGCTCGACACGGCCCGTGCATATATGTTTGCGGCCGATCAGTATTTGCAGTGTGCTGAGAGTCCCAATGGGGCGGCAGGAAACGTCAATGAAACGAGTGGCAAATATAGGGACGCGGCAACGGCTAGTGCGCTAGCGGGAGAAATTTATGTAAAGGCTGGTAAATATAGGGACGCACATGGTGCCTTCCAGCTCAGCGCGATTGCCTATGAGGGGCTTGGCGATGCCGGGGCGACAAAGACCAATGAGATGCTGAAAAAAGCCGAACGTTGCTCGGCCCGTATCGGCGGGGAGCAATCGCTGCGAAATCGGTCGGCCACTATGCCTTCCGAAGTTGCTGTTCCAGCATAACTTCTTTTTGCGCATATCGTTGTAATTCAAGTGGGCCTGGCACGCCGATGGAGTTGTCCGGGCCCACAAGTCGCGAAGACGGACGGGACGTAGGTCAGAGCTCTGTCCGGCGAGATTCTTGATCGGCTAGGACTGTCGTATCACGACGTCTTCATTAACGCCGGTTAGCGAAGCATGGATAGCAGCAAAGTTGGTTTTTTTCAAGGTCTCCTCTTGATCTTGCCCGCCCCTCCCCTCCCAGACTGCGTCTCACTGAAAGCTTCTCCCATGACTAGCGCCGGCAGCGGCGGTGTGCATTAGCGCGCGCAACCATCGCTCCTTCTCATTTCTCCAATTAATTGGACCGGCTGTATACCTGCTCACATGCAGGCATAAGCCCCGCCAGTAAAGCAACGGTTTAAGAGGGCACAGAACTTCGTGTATTCGTGCCGGGGGCCGGCCGTTGGCGGCATGTTTCCCAACATCGTCCCACATAGTCACAGATCTGCCTCGAGCCGTTCGATGTCCGAATATCTGCTTCTCTCCAGAGAATGTCTTTCCGGCCGTGGTGCTAGATTCATTTCAGCCATTTGCGAGTTCATGCGGCTTGCTTTTATACGCCAAGGCCAATCCTCGATCGATCCCTGAGATTTCTTTTGGATTTCTTTTGTCTTTCCGGAAGACATGAAAGTCTTCGCTCGATGGTGCAGGAAAGTTGAGGCTTGGATTTTTACGGCGAGGATATAGACATGGGCTCAGAATTTGATTTCAAGAGGCTGAATCGCAGGGGCTTTGGCAAGATTCTTGTTGCCGGCGTAGGTGGACTGGCAGGGTGCGCCACGGGCGGTAGGTGGTTGAGTGGGGGGCAAGAGAGTGAGGGCGCGCGCGGTGCGAGCGAATTCCTCCATCCGTCCGGGAAAACCGCCGCCGGCGTGCAAACGGTGGATGTAGTCGTTGTGGGAGCCGGACTTTCAGGATTGATCGCCGCGAAGAAGCTCTCCGAGAAGGGCCGTTCTGTGCTCGTTCTCGATGCTCGTAGACGAATCGGGGGGCGCATGCATTTGGAGCCGACGATAGCTGAGGGCGTTCTTGATATCGGCGGCCAATGGGTTGGAGAGACCCAGAGCGCAGTACTTTCGTTGCTCGACGAGCTGTCGATAAAGAAATTCGACAGCTATATAGACGGCAAGAGCATGTTGTCCTGGAACGGTGCGCTGTCCGAATTTAATGGCGATGTGTCTAAGGTGCTCGAAGGTCACTTCGGGGCTTCCGAAGCCGATCGAATTGCCATGAGCTACGCGTGGCAGAAATTCATGGACATTGCACGTACCGTTTCTGCGTCAACGCCTTGGACCACCCCTAATGCGGCTCAGCTTGATTCGCAGACGTTTGCCTCCTGGATGGAGAAGATCACTGGCAACGCTTTTGCAAGGTGGGTTCCCAGCGTGCAGGCGAGAATCGGCGGGTCGGGAGGCTTTGAGCCGGGTGAGGCATCACTTCTGCACATGGCTTGGACACAGCGCGTGGGGCCGCAGTCGGAGCATCCAGAGACGTGGCTATTGCACGGTGGCGCGGGGCAGGTTCCCGGCATGCTGGCCCGGGCGTTGCAGAATCGAATCGTGCTAGATGCTCGAGTGACAGAAATCATGCGCACACCAAATGGTGTGACCGTCGCAACCCAGGGAATGCGCGTGCATGCTAAAGCAGTCATCGTGGCGATTCCTCCGTCGCTGCGCGCGGGAATTCGGTTCACTCCCGAGTTGCCGGCGGTGTACTACGGTTTCATGCAGCGTTCTCCTATGGGAGCGATTTCCAAAGTGCATGCTGTATATCCCACGGCCTTCTGGCGAGACCGGAAAATAAGCGGCACGGCGCTGGGAAATTTGAAAACATGCGAATTTATTGCCGATAGTTCCCCGCCATCTGGACGTCCTGGAATCTTGACGTCCTTCATCGCCGGACAGCGCAACGTCGAACTGAGTGGCGCCCCGCCTGAGGTCATTCGTAGCGAAGTGCTTGCCGACTTCCAGTATTTCTTTGGCCGGGAAGCGGCAAACCCTGCAGAATTTGTGTACTGCAATTGGGAGAGAGAGGGTTTGACGGGCGGAGCGTTCACTGCTTATCTCCCGCCCGATGGATGGACAATTTATGGCAAGGGGTGGCGTGAGCCGGTTGACAACATATTCTGGGCCGGCACCGAGACATCGGATCGATGGCCCGGATACTTCGACGGAGCAGTTCGAGCGGGAGAAAATGCAGCCGATGCCATCGAGCAGGACGTTAATTTTTCCACTGCAGTTTCCGTGGCTGCGGGGGCGTACGCATAAGCAATTCGTTTGAACTCGGGGAGGCGCCGGACCATCAAGTTGATGGGCCGGCGCTCCCATGTCTCACCATTGATACGCTGCACCTGCGCCGGCGGTATTGTTGCCGCTGGCAAAGCCCATGCCCACCCTTACCTTCAGGTTCTCGGAGATACGTGCTTCGCCCCCCACGGCGATGGCACCGTGGCCTTTGAAGGCCCCCATGCCGATACCGAACGACACTCTTTTGCCAGGATCTACCCCGGGGACCATAGTTAATGCTGTGGCGGCCGCAATGCCAGCGTAGGCCTGCCGCGCAACGCTTCCGACTTGGGCCTGAACGTTATCGATCCGGCGGTCAAGGTGGGACACGGCTTGTTCCACGCCTTGAACGCGTTCTCCTCCCACGGTGTAACTCGGCATGGTCATCTGGTTGTTTGCGTCGAGCTTTGCCCCTCCACCCAGTGCATCAGCGACGCTTTGCCCGCTCTTGCTCCAACTGCCGCTGGATTCACCGGTTCCGCCTGTCCCATTGTTTCCTTGTCCACCGTTGTCCGTCCCTCCGGCGTTGCCATGTCCATTGCCTTCGATGGTGTTGACCCGTCCCTCGAGGGTTGTGACCTTGCCTTTCAGGGCGTTCAACTGGCCGTAGTTCACCGCGTCGGATGGGTTCTTGCCGTCAGCGACGTTGGTGAGAGTGACGGGGCCGCCTGCTCGAAGCACGCCACCGAGTGTGACGGTGTTTTTCTGGACATTGTCATAGCTTACGGCGAGCGACGTTAGCTGGCCGGTGTCGTCGGCATCGATGATGCCGGCGGACTTAAGCTGCTTCAAATTAACGGCATCGTTGTCCTTGATACCGTCAGCAACATTCTGAAGGCGAACCGGCGATTGGGCACTGGTGCCGCCGAGAGTGAGCGCGCTCTTGTCCGTGTTGTCATATGTGACAGCAACAGCGTTCAGGTTCGACAGGGTTGTGTTGGTGGCATACAGTTGTTTTCCTGTGACGACTTCGGTACTACTGTCACTCAAATCGCCGTCGGCCACGTTGACGATTTTTCGCTTAAGTGACTGGTTACCCACCGACACAGTGTTCGCCGTAGACGCAATGGAGCCAGATCCCAGTGCGACACTGCCCTTGACGTTGGTCCTCGCGTTAGATCCCAGCGCGACACCATCATCGACGTTAACGGATGACTTTGCGCCGATAGCTACCGCGTTGTCACCGTGCGCGCTAGCGGACGCCCCGACCGCGATGCTTCGGTCGCCTATAGCGGAGGCCGATGCGCCGACGGCGGTGGCGACGTCGGACATCGCTTCCGCACGCGCACCGATCGCGGTTGCGAACGATCCCGCTGAGTCACGACCGGCTGACGCTTTGCTGTCATAGCCGATCGCGGTGTTGCCGTCGCCGACCGCTTCGCTTTTTTTTCCAAACGCGGTGTTATAGGCGCCATTAGCAATGGCCTCGTCACCGCCGGCAAGGGCTCCGACGCCCGAGGCCGTGGGGAACTTGCTAATACTATCTCCGACTACCAAGTCGCCGTCCGCTCGTGCCTGCAGTTGCGGCGTCGACGAGGCGGGGGCGCCACGCTGCACTGCAAATTCGGATTCCGTTTTCGGTGGTTCATCCAAAGTGAGCGGCCGCCGAGTGTCTTCTGCGCGCTTCTCATCGCCGCCAACTGCGATTTCCGAATCTATAGTCTGCACATCGGTCTCCGCGAACGCGTTTGGGATGCCACACGCGAGAATAATTCCACTTATCGTGGAGGCTAGATTATTAGCTTTCAACGTCATGAGTTTTCGATAAAGCAAAGTTAAGGGCGCTCGCCAACTCGCGGTCCTTGTCGGGCGATGCTGGTGCGTTACGGCACCCAGTCGTCAGAAAAACTGACGTGCGGACCAAAGTTCCGCATCAATTGACGAGTCGAAGTGATTTGCCGCGACCTTTGCGCTTGAGCGTTGGATCGGCTTATTCGCTGGCAATGGTCAACGTACCTGCGATACCCGCGGCTGAGCGGCACGGGTTGTGCCCGCTCAGGTGATTTGCGATTGGTTGTGATGTGATCGAATCGCGGGACGCACGCAACGCAGCGGCAATTGAACCCGTGGCTGACAGAGCTCGGTATTCTGAGCGTTCACGCAGGAGCGCTCATATCGATCAATATGATCGCAAGCGATCTCGAGGGATGCTATCGGCCGCCGCCGAAATCGCAGGGGCGTTGTGTCGTAGGCGTGAAGCCCATTGCGTTATGGTGAGTTATTGCGAATTGCGAGTCATTCCTGCGGATAGGATCATCGTGATGTGGATGCGCGACTGGCGGAGTCGTTTTCGCTGCTTGAATATGGCCAACATTCTCCCGCGTGCCGGCGGCCAGCATCTCTCTGAGTTTGCTGGTTGACCGTGCCGTCGCCCATCAGGTGAAGTGCGACGGGCGAGAGCAGCAGAGTCAACCTAATTTTTAATCTTATGGACTATATGGGGGAGGTGGTTCCGAAGTGCTGTGATTCTGATTGCCAGAGGGTAATGCGTTAGCACATCCGTGAATCAAATTGTCCGATGTCGTCGCATGGAGGGGCTCGAAGTGCCGAACGATATCCGTATAGATGGGGGGGGGCATCCCGTTAGCGACGCACGAGTGCTCGCTTGACTCCTCGTAGGTCGGTAGTCTTGTTTTTATGGTTAACCCGAATCTATTCGCCATCAGTTCACCGAGGGCGTAAAGTCCTTCGTTGTGTGAGTTGATTTTTTCTTTAAAAACTGTTCTCAGATTTTGTCTTTGTGATTTTCTGTCAAATTCAATGTAATTATTTATTAGCTTTTCATAGTTTCTTAATAATTTCTTGCTGATTTTGTGATGGCGTGTTTTTTGGTATGATGTTTCTGTTCGAGTGGTTTTTGAGGGCTTTTGAAAATTGAGTTCTTCTCTGTGGACGGCATGCAGGTATTGTATTGTTTTTTCGAGGTAATGGGTTACGTTGCTTGTGCTTGAGTAATCAACGTAACTTATTGCTGCTAATGCGTTTGTGAATTTAATGAAGCTGGTTTTAAGTTCTGTTATTTTTGATAATTCATTTCTCCCGTGATCAACGGATTTGATTGGTTGCACGCTACTTCTTTTTGCCGCCTTGAAGTCTTCGTGCAGTAATTTTGCGGAGTAAGAAAGATTGGAAAGATTAATGCTCTTTTTGGGTGAATAATCTGGTGGGGGAAATAGTGCTATTTCTCGTGTAATCATAACGTTCCATGTGTTTCTGGGGGTGCTTCGGGCGCGTGATCTAACGTGCTTTGGTAAACTTAGTCCGAAAAAATAATTGTCTTTCGGTGATGTTGCCTTTAGGATGGTTGGATAATTTCTTTGAGGTGTTGGTAAAAATCTTGTAGTGCTTCGCAGAGGTTGGTTCGTCCATTAAGATATTCCGGATTTATCACTGCGAGCTGTTCGATCTGTTCATTCCCGGCGGTTAAACCTATGCTGCGCGACAGGCTCCATTCGTACGGCGTCATCATTATTTTTATGATTTCGTTGCTTCTTGATTTGATTTCGTCAAAGTCTCGAAAATCAAATATCGAGTGAAACCAGATATTTCCGTCAATTTCCAAAATATTGATGTCGGGCGTGCGGAAAAAAGACAGAGTAATGGTCGAATGATTGTCAAAATCAGATACTCGTTGCTGGTCGCAACCGAGCATGGATAGCGTGTTTCTGACAAGGGTTGCGACGTCGTAATTCATTTCACATCCTGGGCAACGAAATTTGTCGGGCCGACTTGACCAACTGCGTCGTCGGGTGTGCTCGTACTAGTCCGTTGGCATAGTTTTGCGTAGCGAATGCGATGAAGTGGCGGGTCGCTCGCACTTGAACGCAGCATCTGTTAGAGACTGCGCGTCTTACAAAGCAAGGCGTGCGACTCGAATGCTGTGTCTGCTGGCTGCCATGCTCCCGATTCGTGCAACCTGACGGACGCAGCCGCGCCACCGTATGGCATGGTGCTAGAGCACCACTGTGCCAACTGGATTTGTCGAGTCTGTGGTGGAAGTATCGATCAAGTGCTTGTCGCTGGATACTTTTCATAAACCGATTTGGCGATAGGCTCCGGCTGATATTGGTAGCAACTCGAAATATGTTTTAGTTTTCGATCGAGGTCTTCGTTACTCGGTCGGGCCGCCATACGCCCCTGTTTGCATAGTGTGTGGCGGCGAGCACTTACGTTTCCCGAGCAGATCAACTTGGTCTTGAGTCCGATAGCCCCGTAGATGGCGTTGCTTCCGAGGTCCTGCTGTTTTGCATCGCATCGTCTTTGACTTCGGAATGACTGGGGGGGGCGCATCGGGTGATGCCGAGATATCGCAGTCCCGTAAAGCGTCAGGAAAGGTCGTTTCCGGAAGCTCCCATTTAAAACCAATATTCTCTGACAAATTTTTTCCAGAAAAACTTAATTTCTTCGGCAGTATGGTAAATTTTTTTGCGGGGAAATTTCCTTATTTGATTTTATATTCCATAAAAAATTGTTGCTGAAAAGAATGTGGCCTTCTGTGAGTTTTTTTTGTGGTTGCTTATTAACTTGTCGCGGTATTTATTAGTGGGTTGTCGTTTTTTAAAGTATGGAGTGTGATTGATGAGTTGCGATCGTTTTTTTTGTGACTTGATGAGGGCTTTAAAAAGTTGTCGTGAAATTTTGTAAATTCATATTTGCGAATTTCCCGATGCCGGTAAGGATTGTTGCGGGGGATTTTTTGCTCTTTTGAAATTCTGTTGTAAGATTTTCGCTGCATCAAAAATTCTGCTTCGCCAGTTGCGGTGATTGTATAAAATTCTTTCCTCTTTGCTTAAGTGTGGCGGAGTGCTAAAAAATGATTGGTAATATAATGTTGGGCACATGAGGTGGATTAAATTTTGTCGTTTCTGGTGTGTGGTGGAAATTAAAGTGGGGGATTTTAAATTTAATCGATTGGCGTAAGATTTTGAAAAAAAATATTGGCGTTCTGTTTTGCGTGGAAGTCTCCATTGTTTATTGCGGAAAAGTACAATATTTCTGCTCGGTAATTGGCCTGCGCCAGACGGTTGCGCGCCTCTATGTATTCAACAAAGGCCGGGGGCGTTGTATCAAAATAAGCGCGGTAAGCGCACCTCATCGTGCCAATCGCCCTCGTAGACTTACAGAGGTAAATTTAACGAATAGGCCGTCACCGAATGGCTTGGGGAGGGGGGGGGCTGATTGCGTAGTCGGTGTTGGCTGATAAATGGGGGCTGTGAAGGCGACCCGCTAGCGGTATGTGGGGTGGGGCGCTATGAACGCCGCAGTCTGCTCTGCGGGCAGCGAACCATTTTTTGCAGTTGCCTGTCTGATGCTATGCCGGTCAATCAAATTTGAAATACTGGGTATTCGAAAATCTTGATGGTGTGTGCGCTCACATCGAATATCCTTCTGCAAGCTTCACTATAGAGGTCGGTATTTCGTGCCAAAGCGCCATGCATGTCCAGCAACTCAAAACATATGGCCTCCACAGCGACGAGCCGGAGCAAGTTTCGGAATTCATAGAGAAGATCTATGCGGGGAACGCCTTTCGCGCCCAGCACGCAGTGCGTAGGGACGTCAACATGGTGGGAGTGGAGTGGCGAGGCATTGGTATTTACGATGTCGACTACGAAATGCCGTTCCACTTTCATTCGGAAGACGGTCGTCCAAACTATCTGTTTCTCTCATGTGAGCGAGGTGGGGCAAGGTATCTGTCATCGGGGGCGAGCCTGACTTGCCAAGTTGGCGACTTGATACCGATTTCGTCGCTTGGTGATTCGACGTGTATTACCGCTCCCGAAGGATTTGGTCATCTTTCGGTGATTCTGGACGCCCACGACCTGAATGATTTTGTTTCTCGCTGGGTCGGGCGACCGCTGCCCGGGCCTATCCAATTCGAGTTGCAGCCGGTATCGCCGGCCGTGGCGGCACAATGGAACTGTGCGGCAGATTGTCTGCGTCGTGCGATGGCGCTCTCCCCAATGCCGGATATCGCAGTGCGAATGCTGTACGAGCACATGTTAAGACTGATCGTTTGCGGACATCGTCATAACTTCAGTGATTTGATCCATGCAGACGATTTGGTAGTCTCGGAGGAGCACGCTCGCTCGGCGGTGTTCATGATCGAATCCGATCCGACACGATGGAAAACGCTGGGCACGGTTGCACACGCACTTGGTTGTTCTATTGGCGGCCTCGAGAGAGCAATTGGCCGACTCACCGGAAGCGCGTCAAAGCAGCTATTTCTCGATGCGCGGATGCGAGGTGTTCACCGCGCACTTCTCCATGAAGCCAATCTCACTTTTGTCGCCATATTGCGCGCATATGGCTTCGATGCGTCGAGCAAATTTGTGGTGGCGTATCGGCGCAGATTTGGGGAGCCGCCGAGTGCCACTTATCGCAAGAATCCTGGTGCGCCTAATCCGGGCGCTTTTTTGCCCGATTCTGAGGTTGAGCTGATTGCGCAAGTGACCCTGGATCACTTCATCGATCAACGTCTTGGTGACCCTATTAAGCTCAAGGACTTGGCCGAGCATTTTGGGTTGAGTGAGCAGGCAACCATTGGTGTGTTCAAAGCCCGCTTCTCAAAGACACCTATGCAGTACGTCATTGAGCGTCGGTTGGAGCACGCAAGGCACCGACTCTGCCACACGGGGAACAGCATTCTTTCGATTGCGATCGAGTGCGGATTTGGTAGCCAAAGCTATCTGACGACACGGGTCAAACGTCACTATGGCGTCACACCGCGCCGGTTGCGCACATCCGTAAAACGCGGGTAGCAATGGAGCGCCGAGTTGCCACTAGGCGGGCGATGAGGAGCGCCCTGGCGTATTTTTCTCGCTCCCGCCATTAATTAAGAAGTGGTCATGATTGCATATGGCTGCGCACCAGTTCCTCGAACCAGTCCAGGAAGACTGCAAGTCGTCGCGAGCGCTGACGGCGACGCGGATAGACTAATGAGACTGGCAGGGGCGCCGCGCGATAGGCGGGCATGACTTCGATCAATTCCGCTGCATCCAGCAGATGCTGGACATCGAAGCGAGGGATCTGAATCAATCCCAACCCCGCGCGGCAGCACGCGATATAGCTTTCCGCATTGTTTACCAACACTTGGCTTGGTACGTCCACCACGCGCGCTACACCGTTTTCCGATACGTACTCCCAAGGCTGCTCACGCCCGGTCGTGGGCGATGCATAGCCCACCATCCAATGTCGTGAAGTCAGATCATCGGGGCGCTCAGGCGCGGTATGTTCCCTCAGGTAGGCGGAACTGGCGCAATTGATCAGGGCAATTGTTCCCAGAGGCCGCACCACCAGGCTGCTCTCGTGCAGAAAGCCAACGCACACGGCACAGTCAACGCCCTGCTGAACGAGATCGACGACGCGGTCGCTGGAACCCAGCACAAGACGCAATCGCGGATGTTGTCGCAGGAGCGTGGGCAACGCGGGGGCAATCACCCGCCGGGCGATGCGGCTGGGCACATCGATCCGGAGTTGCCCCGAGACCTGATGCGGGCTGACCTGGAACATCAGGTCGATGTCCTCCAGAGCGGTGAGCAGAGGGCGAACGCGCTCAAGCAATTGCGAACCTTCAGAGGTCAGTGGACCTGCCGCGTGGTTCGGTTCAGCAACCGAACGCCCATCTGGGTCTCCAGTTGCTGGATGGAGGCCGAGACTGACGCGCGGGGGACCTCCAGCGCATGCGCTGCCTTGATGAAACTGCCCATCTCCGCGACCTGGGCGAAGATGCGGTATTGGTCGAGTCTGTCCATCCTTCTCTCTTTGTCCGTCTGGACAACGCTGAGCATACCTCCGGGTTCCCCGGTTCAACCTGCAAAGCCGCCTTGATCCCGGAAAGCCCGCTCGAGGTGTGGCCGGGATTCGCAAAAAATCTGCCACATCTCGATCTAAGCTGCTGACTTTAAGCCGAAATATATGGATGAATCCAGCGACAAGACCGGACGTATCAGGTCCAACAAGTAATCGCCGAGCCGGATAGGACGCGTCGGCTGACGTGTAGTCGCCAGGATTTGACTGGACAGACAGCGTCCGATAATTCTCCTCTCAGGTTCGATAACCACTTTTCCTTTCAGGCTGTTTCTTGCCTCTCAAACCGACCCGGGAACACCAGAAAAGGAAAATTCGCACACCAGAGCTGACGGCAGCACTTCGCACATTGTCCGTTAGGTCAAGTGCAGGCTGATACAGCCGACGGAAATTTCTGGGGTTCTGGCTTGCCTCCTTCTCGATAATCAAAAACCGGGAACCCCCGCAGGAATCCTCCCGCTGTAAACAGCCTGGGGCACTAGTCTACCGATTTATGCAACAACGGCCCCAGCCTCCACCAGTACAAAAGGAATTACCCCTTTTATTTCGCACGTTACACTCCCGACTTCTTTCTTTTCGTTTAGGTAAACTGTCACTTCTTCACGCACAATATAGCCATCAAAATTCTGCCCCCAAGGCGCGCTGCGCTTGTCTTTGTCAAATTTTCTGGGAAAGTTCTTATTTTGGCCGATGTAATAACCGTCATTGACAGGCCTAATTCTGGAGAACCTCCCTGGTTCCTCCGATATAATTTCTTCACGGCACGCCTGAAAAACCAACACCCTGTATCCTTGAAGTTTTTTATCGTTTTTTATTGCTTCGAATACATGCCACAGTGTTTTTTTCTCTCCCAAATTAGGGGTTAGCACATCCATTTTGTGAGGATTTCTTAGAATTCTGTTTTGCGCCACTCCATATGCCTTTTCCGCGGCAGATTCTTTTTCGTAATTTTTTAGATAATAATTCTTAACGATCCCTTCCGTTTCCGATCCTGCCTGGTCTAGGATGGAGTGCCCATTGCCAGCCGCATCAATACGATCACCTCCTGGCAACTTCGCATACATATAAGGTATTTCTTTGGAGCCTTGAGATATTTGTCCAGGTATTAAACCTCGTGATATTGCGACTGGATCAACCAGCGCCCTCCCGTGTGGCGCCAAGAAAGCTATCTCCTTATCTTTTGGAATCTGGATGTCAGTGGATTCTTCTGTAAACCAACCGTGCGCACTCAGTACTAAAGTGTCTCCGCGATCGCCATCTATAGTCGTGAGAGTAAATCCAGGGAGATCCTGAATATTTGAGTCAAAGTCAATGTTTCCGGTAATTTCCGGATATTTTTCTTGAAGCCTTTCCCAAAGATCACCATTTCTTACGGCGCGGTCTGTGCCGATATGGTTTGTATCGTCCTTGTAAAATTCTTTCATTCGGCTTATGTAGCCGCGTTTATTAAATTCGCCATTTTCATCGACAAAATCCCCTCTTTTTGGTATTCCGGAAAGATCTTCATGAGAGGTATTTTTTTCTTGAATTGCGGCGTACATATCTTCGATGTTGCGCTGGTAAAGCATATCATGCTCATCCATGCGCCGCTTTGCGTCTAAATCCCCCCGCTCTTCCCATTGACTTGACCATTCCGCATATTTAGCGGAGATGTCGTTGATATGGACAGGGTAGAATTTTCCACTGGCGTCATCCCAGTACACATCCCCAGCCTTAAGATTCGTATTTTCAATTCCACGATCATGGAGCACGCTTACCATTGCGATGAATCGCTCATTTGCGTCGCCCGGCAATGTTCCCTTGGGAACCTCGCTGAGTGAAGTTCCGGGGATGCGGCGTTGACGGATATATAATCTACCATCTTTACCTTGGAGTAGTACGGCTGAACCTGTGCCATAATATTTTTCAAATGATTTTGCTTCATTTTTGGCGATTTCTTTATAAGTTGACCTGTCATCAAGATTGTCCAAGGAGAAATTCTCTGAGGAAATTTCCTTGAAGACAAATCGGCTATCCGATGCATCCAAAAATACTGTGCCCGATTGTCCTGCATCAACCACTTTCCCTAGCTTTAGTTCACCTGCTGGTGTAGGAGAAATATCACCCTCTGCGAAGGGGATGCGTTTAACATCCTCAATAATCCGGATAGGTGCCGTGCTTTCTCTCGGGGCCCTTATATGGTAGTCCGTGGCCCAGCTAGGCACCTCATTGTTTTTTGCAAAATGCTCTGCAAAAACGATATCGCTAAATACCCCGCCTTTGGGGAATTCATAGTGAGATAAAAGATTTTTTGCACTTCCGTCACTTTGTCCCGGAGTTCCCGCGATGATGTCCTCAGCGCTGAGCGCGTGGCTGCGCTCCTCGCTGTCTAGCGCTTGCCTAATATAGTGCAACCTTTCTTCGGCGCTTTCCTCGCGAAATGCATTGTCATCGTATTTGAGAAGAGTCTTGGTTTCGCCATCCGTCCCCACGATATGAAACCGGTTGTGTTCGGGATCCCCAAGACTTTTCAGGCGGACAAATTTTAAATCGCCAACATGTAGATACATGCTGCCCTGAGCATCTTGGTAGTAACCTTTGCCTTGGCGCGTCAGTTGACCGACGTCAATATCGTTGATAAGCATTTCGGGCGTAATGCCTCTGCTTACCTCTACCGAGATTGGGGTAAGCGCGCATGCAGGAGCGCGACATCGGCGGGAGAGCACCGCACTTTCACTTTCATTGGAGATTGGGGCATTACCACCCTCATTGGCATCCCCCGATATGTCGGGCGGCTCGTCGTGCTCACGGCCGCCGCTACGGGCAACGCTTTTCCCAATTTGATTTTTTTCTTCTCCAGGCTCAGGAACCATCTTGTCACTGTGTTTCCCACTTGGTACTACAGCATTTTCGTTGGGTAATCTCATGTAGATCACCAGGTTGTTTAGTGCTTCCGCGTCCTGTGGGCTTACCGTTTGCCCCTTCTCGTGTTTGTCGAGCACCGTTCCCATATCGTCCATCGCCTTCACTGCGGCAGGTACTGGATTCACGAGTCGAACGACGTTTCCCCAAACATCTTCGGCTTTTCTGATGATGTTCACAAACTTGGAACTTTTTTTCTTGATCTCCGAGTCTGTGGGGGGGCGCCCGTGTTCTTTCCGAAATTTAGTGATCAGGTCGGTGTCGTGTTTAACGGTCCAAAAATGCGAAAAGAAATTGACTGTCCACGAAACTGTCCCGCCGACCGTGTTCGAACCTTCTATGCGTTCCGCAATACTGGTGCTTCTGCTTTCTGTGAGCATTGCACTCTTCGGTTGATGCGAAACGTTTTTTGCGGCGCCACTTGGCTGGTCACGCGTGAGACCGCGATGGAGGACCTCACGTTGCTTGCGAATGACAGCGCCGCTGTTCCGGCTCACAACCCGCTGGTGCCTGGCAAGCGAGGAGATGCCACCATCCTCAAAGGCGCTCGAAGCCTGCGACCATGCGGTTAATATGGCGGCCTTGGGCTTTGAGATATGGGGCGCTGGCTGCGCTGGTGGCGCATGAAATGTCTCGGTGGCCAACATGGTTGCATTGAGTGCGGCAACGTCCTCCAGCGCCCCTTTAAAGGACGCCTGAGAAGAGCGTGCCGTAGTAGGCTGGCCGTTGGCGGCTAATTCGTCCAGTTGCGCAAATGCCTTTCTACCCACTTCCGTCAAGACGGGAGGCAAAGTACGGTTATGTTTTTTCAAAACCACAGGCCCCAGTGAACGGAGCCGCTGGAGGGTACTTTCGTCAGGGGTAGGGGCGTTGGTCACTCGCATTATCTGCGCCCCAAATTCGGCAAGCAGCGAGTCTGGCCAGGACTTGGAGGACGCGGGCGGGCAACCTGCCCGAACTCGGTAAGCGGTTTTGCTCTGCTGATTGCGTTCGTTCGCCGGTGCGCTCCCCGAAAGGGGGGGGCTGGCAGGGGCGTACGGAGTGGATGGCTGTATTACGGGCACGATGACTACTCGGTGAGGATGCTGTGACGGGAGCGGTGAAGTGACAGTGACTGCGCTCCGGTGGACGACGCGCACCGGACCTCGGACTGACTTGCCAACGCCAGAATGGCGGTCCGACCCGCTGTCTCCCGCCGAGTTCTGCGTTTCCGGCAGGGCGTTATACATTTCGGCGAAGGCCGGCAGAAAATTCAGTCGAAACCGACGCCGACGTCTCCCCCCAATTTGAGTAGCGCGGCGATTTAGAGTCCAATCACGTAGTCAGGAGATTGGACATGAAGAAGCGATTCACCGAAGAGCAGATTATTGGCTTCCTGCGGGAAGCCGATGCCGGGATAGCGATCAAGGAGCTGTGCCGTCAGCATGGCTTTTCCGAGGCGAGCTACTACCTGTGGCGAAGCAAGTTTGGCGGCATGAGCGTGCCTGATGCAAAGCGCCTGAAGGAGTTGGAGGCGGAGAACGCCAGATTAAAAAAGCTGCTGGCTGAATCGCTGCTGGAAAACGAGGTTACCCGCGAGGCATTGCGAAAAAAGTGGTGAGCGCACCGTCACGCCGGGAGGTGGTGCGCCATATGACGCAACAAGGCCTGAGCGAGCGCCGGGCTTTGCGGGTAATCGGCATGAGCGCGAGTGCCTATCGCTATCAGCCAGCGCCAGATCGCAATGCTGCGCTGCGAGCAGAGATTGTGGCGCTGGCTCAGCGGCATCTCCGCTACGGTTCGGCAATGATCTATCTGAAGCTGCGGCAGTCAGGCCAGAGGATGAATCACAAGCGAGTCGAACGGTTGTATGCCGAAGAGAAACTGCAGGTACGCCGCCGCAAGCGCAAGAAGGTGCCGGTCTCGGATCTTCAACCGCTGGTGCGACCGTCGGCGGCTAATCAGGTTTGGTCGATGGATTTCGTGTTTGACCGAACAGCGGAAGGTCGTGTAATCAAGAGTCTGACGGTGGTCGACGATGCCACGCATGAGGCCCTGGCCATCGTGCCGGAGCGGGCGATTAGCGGACTAGCGCTGACGCGCATTCTGGATCGCGTGGCGTTGCATCGCGGTTTGCCGCGGGCCATTCGTACAGATAACGGCAAGGAATTCTGTGGTCGTGCCATGCTGAGCTGGGCGCATGGGCGAGGCGTGAAGCTATTCCTGATCGAGCCAGGCAAGCCAAACCAGAATGCTTATATTGAATCGTTTAACGGACGATTTCGGGATGAGTGCCTGAACGAGCACTGGTTCACCAGTCTGACTCATGCCAAGGTAGTGATCGAGGCCTGGCGGCGGGAGTACAACGAGGAGCGGCCGAAGAAATCACTGGGCGGACTAACGCCGGCGACCTACGCACGGAAACTGGCGGAAACGCAGTTACATTAACCCGCGGACTCTAAAGCCCAGTGCTACTGAAGACGGGGGGACGTCGAGGCCGCCAAGGTTCTTGGCGCCACCAGCAATGAGGACAACCTTGCCTCGGATGGAATGGTCTGCCATGGATATCTCCTTCAGGATTCGTTGGAATCTCGAGAGTAGGGTACCCAGGTCGGCAGATAAATTACCTGCGTCTGGATGGATAATCCAGAGAATCGATCCAATTAACAAGTTTTGGATAGCCCACGTACCTTACGCGTGCCGCTGGTTCAATTCCCGATTCCCAGCCATAAGCACCTCTGACGTGAGCGGGATCTCCCGGATCTCGACTTAGCCTACGCTTGCATATCCAACGGAGTCGCGACCGTAATTGCAGTTTTTGCGTCCGGCTCCAACTTCGTCACGAGCAACTGATCAATCTTGTAATTGTCGATGTCAACCACTTCAAATTTATAGCCTGAAACTTCGGTTGCCTCCGACTTTTTCGGGATGTGTTTGAGCTGATAAATCATGAAGCCGGCGACCGTCTCAAACTCTCCTTCACCCGGAAGTTCTTCGATGTGAAGTACCTTCTTCATGTCTTCCACAGAGGTTGCGCCATCGACCAGCCATGAGTTTCCGTCGCGCTGCACGATCTGGTCCTCGTCCGCGGAATGCATCATGTCGCCCATTAGGGCACCCACGATATCGTTGATCGTGACCACGCCAACGACGAGTCCGTATTCATTGATGACGACAGCGAATCCCTCGCGGGCTTCTTTGAAGCGAGCAAGGGATTCGGACAGGTTGAGGGTGTCGGGAATTACCAGGACATTCTTCGCGTAGAGGCGATCCAAATTACGAATAACGCTGGTTAGTTCTTCGCTAGCGATGCGCTGGAGCAAATCCTTAGAGTCGATATATCCGAGAACATTGTCGATTTCGTCGCGGCATACTGGATACTTCGAATGAGGGCTTTCGGTGATCTTCCTACGAATGCTGCGTTCGTCTTCTGCGATGGTGAAGTATACGACGTCGTCGCGATGGGTCATCACTGAGCCGATCGTACGCGACTCCAATTCGAATACGTTCTCGATTAGATGCAGTTCCTGTTTTCGTAGTACGCCTGCTTGTGCTCCTGCATCGACCATCGCGGTGATGTCTTCGGAGGTGATGTTGTCGATCGAGTGAGTCGGTAACTTGAGAATACGCAAGACAGCGTTGGCTACTCCGTTGAAGAAGTAGACGAGAGGACGGAGAGTCTTCAGACAGACCAGCATCGGATCGATGGTTGCCATGGCGACTTTTTCCGGGCTGATCATTGCCAGACGCTTCGGAATCAGATCGGCGAACTGGATGAATGCGACAGTGACGAACAGGAACGCACCGATTCCGGAGAGTCGCAGCGCAGTCGCCGAATCGACAATAGGTTCGAGCTTGGCGAGGAGGAAGGGGGCGAGAAATCCCTCGCCAAGCACCCCCCCGAGCACCGCGACCATGTTCACCCCGATCTGTACGACGGTGAAGAAGCTTCCCGGCTGGTCCTTGAGCACAAGGACTTTGAGGGCTTGCGAGTTACCTTTTTCCCCCAACGCTTGTAGTTTTGTTCGCTTGGCCGCCGTCAGCGAGATTTCGGCGGCGGAAAAGAAGGCGCTCACGAGAATCAGCAGAAGAATACTGACGAGAAAACTGTAACCGCTCATGTTCATATCCGTGCACACATGGATGTCGTATTGCTTGAGTAGCCGCCGGGGACGCGAATGTGTAGCGCGCTCGCTGAGAAAGATTGCGCGCGGCGAGGGGCTTCGCATCTCGTCCGGCGATGCCGCCATTTAAGACGTCCGGTTTCACTGTAACGAGTTCGTGATTGTCCGACTGCCCGAATGTGGTGGGGTCAGAAAATAGATGATGGTGGTGTGGCGGGAATCGAACCCGCGTCCAGAAATATTCCACAGCCAGTTCTACATACTTAGTTACGCCGACTATTTTGACCGTATCGACGTAGGCGAACGCGTTTCGACGTACGGAGAGCCACCATGTGTTCTTCCCCGTCGCGGTGATATCGAAAGGGCATGGCTGACGTAGGCGCCTCACGGGGCATTGCTGCCTGTCCTGCGACGCTAGCCTGTCAGCGGGCCAGTGTGAGGAAAGTCGGATTGCTCCGCGACTGTTGCCTGGAGAGCTTCGGTAGGCGCCGCGCCGAAGCACTTATCAAGGTTTGCATTTAGGTTGCCCCTTGGCTTACGAAGTAACGGGTACTCGGTATGCGCTGGACTGCCTCCCCCTTGTCGAAACTAAGTCGCCCCATTGTTTGCTACGTCGAACACAAAAATTCAAATCGTTCCGACCGATGATGCTCACAGGCCATCATGTTCACATTTTGTCGTCTTGCTCCTGAACTTGGAATCGGCCATCGCCTATTTCTGTTTGGTTTCTTTTGGCATTATTTGCAGGGACCAGCGATCCGAATTGGGGGTACTGATGGAGTCATGTGGTTTGAGCGACGGTTGTTAGCGACCACAAACTGCAACGCTCAAAGGAGCAATTCTTGGCGCACATCAACAACCTAGTCCCTTCCTTTGGTCAAGGATTTTCTGAGCTGGCCTGGTGTCGTCCCATAGTGTTTCTTCATGGAGGAGGTTAGGTAGCTTTGACTTCCGAACCCACACTGATGTGCTATTGCGAGTACGCTCTCGGTCGTTTCTCGCAGCAGCGCCGTGGCTCTCTCCAAGCGCCTTTGCATGACGAACTGCATTGGTGTTTGGGAGAACAATTCTTTGAACAAATCAATGGTTCTGTGCGGAGTTAGCCCAGTTTGATCTGCTATCTGCTGCAAGGTTATCGCGCCACTGAGAGATGTGTCGATGTACTCCATGATGACGAACCTCCAGCTCGAAGGGGGGCGGCGCGTCTCTTCGATGGGGGCTGGGTGATTCCTATTTTTCCTGAAGGTGTCGCTAGGCAGCTCCCCATGGTGAGCTAAATATTCTGAGATAAATTTCAGAGAAAGCGAAAAGCCGAACTTCCGCAATATCGAAACAAAGGCTTTGTTTCTTGACATTCTTAGTTCGTATCGAACGCCGTCAAGTCTGGAAAGGTAGTGAAGTTCCAGGAAACTCTTTCCCGTTACTCGCCTAATCCCGCTCTCCAAATCATAAGATGGGCAGCCTATTTCTCGGGAAATCGACGTTAGGGTGGAGAATTTCAGCGGGTTTTCCTTGATGATTTGTATGGCGATACGAGCATATTTTTCGTTCGCGTACCTATCTGAACCGATGATCTTGCTGAAATTATTTGGGTGATTGCTGAGCAAAATCTTGAACATATGCTCAATCAGCGAGTGTATGGCGAAATCCGGAGAAGGGGTGATCGTTGTCATCTGCTGAAGACAAGCCGAGGCTTTCTTCCATTCTCCACTTAGCCGCTCATGGAAGACGATTAGATCCAGATTGAGACATTCCTCCGGCTCAAGGCCGAGCCATATCGACGTGAATTCATGCAGGGACTTGGCGTCTATGACTATTGATTGATGTCCAAATCCGGACGTCCCGGATTCGCAGAATGCTTCGCCGAGAGGGGGCGTAGGGATGATGTCACCCCTCTTGCAGAGGGCTTCCTCGTTGCCTACGCGGCGGTATGCCTCTCCATGAAAGCAAGACGAGAACAAGTAATTTTCCCTGCTTTGGTTAATGGCGAAAGAGAACGGTGACTCACTATGAAAGCTGTAGATTCCGAAGCCAGGCCATTGTTGGCCAACGATCGACACAGAGTTGTCGATTCTGCTGGTCAGCGAGAATCGGTTGTCAGAATAGATGCTCCGGATATAGGACGATATTTCGTCAGAGTCTCTACTTTCAAAGATGTGAGGAATATCGCGCTTCGGGATCATGACCACCTCCAAACCCTTGTTCAGTCACGCGTCTGTCCACGCACGGATGCTTATGTGCGAGTTCGATTATTCTGGCACAGAGCATCGCGGTCGAGTGCGATTTAGCGACCATCCTTGAGGCCTGACTGGGATTGGTAAAGTTTTCGCCAGATTTCGGCTTAAGTTTATGATTTTAAATAAAAATATATGATGGTTCCAGGTGGCGGGGCGGGGCGCAAGAGAGCTAGAAAATAGTCGCCGAAACGTTTAATGTGCTCATCCCAGCGCGGTGGCAGTCCCTTGACGGCCTCAGCATCGATCGGATGCCCACCGCGTACGACAGAGCGAAGCCCAAGATACTGATCTGCGGCATCGATGCTGTGATGGCCTCATCGATCAGTCAGGACGTCGAGCGAGGCCACTCTGTAGCCGACGTATCTGCCCGTCCTGATTGACCTTAGGGATATCAGGGGGGGCACTCGTAGATTTGTTGCCGAACGCCAGCATGGCGCCGGAGTTTTTGCGTCTCCGTAGTTTCATGCAGGTGTTCATTACGGACACCTCCGCGCCAATCAGCATTAACGAGGCGGTAAAGAAACAGAATTCCACAGTTTTCTTGTCGCGGCTTGAAATGATCCTCTGGAAAGCCTTGTTGCCGTCATCGCCCGGGATTCGCATAACTTTTTGCGATTACAGTGTTCGCAGTCCGCGCTCGAACGACAACAGTGTGCCGGACGCAAACAGGAAAATCTGTTATGCGATCGCCAACGAGTTTTTGATTGTGCGTGGCAACCGATGTCGGTGCCACCGAAAGGGGAGGCTGTGGGGTTTGGCTGATCAGGTCGTGATGTCGCCGCACTACGCGAACGAGGATTTCAGTGGGGGCGATGCCATGACTAAGGCCTGTAGCGAGCACAAAATCAAGGGGAATTCGACCAACTGGATCTCGTTCGACACGAGTCACCACGTGGCGGCGGTGACCTCGGAGGTGTTTGAGTATGCTCGTGCTGCGTCTGGGCTTAGTGCATTGAACCGGCCGCAGACGGCTTAACACGGGCGATCCGCGTGAGAGAGTTGTCACGGGGCTCTTTGCAGAGAAGAAGGGTTTTGAGCGAACTAGAAGCCCATCTGCATCTAATTTGCTATGGGTGATTCGAACACGGCGACCAGCAAACTAGACGTCCGGGGCTGGGGCCGTAACAGTTGACGCTCAGATCGCTTGTACTCACGCTTTGCCGATCAGGCCTCTGGGCAATCGGATAGTGCCCCGTGAGCGGCAGTTGCCCGGTAGAATTTGCTATGGAGAAATATCGAGTCGACCGGCTGCAATGCGTCGAAGTCAGTCATCTAGCCGACGGCCCGAACTCGATCGAGCCGAGAATGCAGAACGTTTCGAGCCTACTGGGCCAGATAAGTGGCCCAGTCGGACATCATGGATGCCCGTTTCTCAAACAAGTCACCGCGGGCGTAGGCTGCTTCTGCCTTGTCCTTCAATAGGTGTGCAAGTGCGGCCTCCGCCACCTCGCGCGGGTATTGCGTGGTTTCTCCGACCCAATCGCGAAACGTGGACCGGAACCCGTGCGCAGTGAGACCTGACCGGTCCATACGCTTCAGCAACTGGAGGAGAGCCATATTGGACAGCGGCCTATTTTTGCGCTGACCCGCAAAAATGAACTCGTTTTGCTTAATGCCCTGCATATGTTTCAACAACGTCACTGCGGATGGTGACAGCGGGATGCGGTGCTCCTTTCCGACTTTCATCCGTTCCGCAGGGATTCGCCAAATTGCGGTTGCGAGATCGAACTCGTTCCAACGCGCCTCGATGACTTCGCTGGTCCGCGTGGCCGTCAAGATCAGTAGCTCCAACGCCTTCGCGGCCATCGTGTCGATGGTCCGAAGCTGGGTCATGAATTTGGGGGCGTCCGCATAAGGTAGAGCTGCATGGTGAACCACCGCTTGAACTTTGGAGCGCTTTGGAAGCAGATGGTCCAAGTGGCCTTTCCATCTTGCAGGATTCTCACCGGTGCGATGGCCACGTGCGGTAGCCCAGTCGAGTACAGATTCGATCCGACCACGCACACGCGAGGCCGTCTCAGTCTTTGAGGTCCAGATCGGCTCGAGTGCCTTCATGACCAGATCGGTGTCGAGTTCAGTGATCGGCAGGGTCCCGAAATGCGGGGAAGCGTAGGTCGCGAGCGTATTGCGCCACTGATCAGCGTGCTTCGCGTTCTTCCAGCCACTCGAGTGAGCGTCAATGTAGGCCGCAGAGCATTCGTCAAACGTGGTCGCTTTGACGGCGCTGGCTTTGACCAGCGCCTGCTTTTGTTGCTTCGCGTCGAGCGGATCGATTCCCTCGAGAAGCTGCTTGCGGACTTCGAGGGCCTTGACGCGGGCATCCGACAGACTGACTGTGTGGACCGAGCCAAGACCCATGCCGCGCGCTCGGCCGCTCCTCATATATCGGAACAGCCAAGATTTCACTCCGCCCTTAGTGATCTGCAAGTAAAGGCCGGCTCCGTCGCTGTACAGTCCAGGCTTCGACAGTCGATTGACCTGAAGCGCGCTAAGTTTGTTGATTGCGTTCGCCATGTTGCCAGTTTACCTCGCCGACTATCAAAATGACTATCAAATTGTCGCTGGATTCATCTGGAACATGTCGGACGACAGGGGGCGAAAAACCCCGCGAATCCCTTTGAAATAATGGGGGGTGCGGATCTTGTTGGAATTTTTAGGAATACGGTTAGAAAGACACCCTCTCCGCCAAGCATCTTGCTTTGAACGAATCAGCCCGCTAACTAGCGGGCTTTTTTGTTTTGTGCGTCAGTCGATCACGCGCTCAATTCACTCAGAGCGTTCGCAACGCTGTTTTCAAGACCTTGCCGTAGTGGTTCTTCGGTAGGGCGTCCATGGCGACGTAGCGTTTAGGGCGCTTGAACCGCGCGATGTGTTCGAGGCAATACGCATCCAGCATCGCACTATCGAGCGTCACGCCGGGCGTGCAGACGACATACGCCACGACCACCTCGCCCCATTCTGCGTCGACTTCGCCGATCACGGCCACCTCGGCCACGCCATCTGCACGGAGCAGCACCTCTTCGACCTCGCGCGGGTAGATATTCGTGCCGCCGGAGATGATCACGTCCTTCGAGCGATCCTTGAGAGTGAGGAAGCCGTCGTCATCCAGCACACCGATGTCGCCCGTCCACAGCCAGCCGTCGCGCAGCGTCTTGGCGGTCGCTTCCGGATTGCGCCAATAGCCTTGCATCACGACATCGCCGCGGACCACGACTTCGCCCGGTTCGCCGGTGGCTACAGGTACGCCGTCGTCATCGACCACCGCCACCTCCACCATGGCGTGGGCATGGCCGACCGATGCCAGTCGTTGCGACCATCGAGGGTGTGCCGTCGCCGCGATTTCGTCGCGTGGCAACACCGTGATCGTCATCGGTGACTCCCCCTGCCCGTAGATCTGCACGAACCGCGAACCCATTACCGACAACGCGCGCTCGATGTCGGCCGAATACATCGGCCCGCCGCCATAGACGAGGGTCTTGAATCCCGTGGAAGAAGCGCCTGAGGCCTGCGCATGCCGCACCAGACGATTGACCATCGTCGGCGCGGCGAAGCAGGAGACATTGCCAAGCGTCTCGGCCAGCGCAAACATTTCCTCCGCATCGAAGCCGCCCGACGCGGGGAAGATATGCCCCGCCGCCTGCATCATGAACACGACGCTGTAGAGTCCGGCGCCGTGCGACATGGGGGCGGCATATAGCGTGCGGTCGTCGCGCCCGACGGCGTCGACGTCAGTCATATAGCAGGCCGCCATCGACCAGAGATTGCGATGCGAGAGCATCACTCCCTTCGGACGTCCCGTCGTCCCCGACGTATAGAAGATCCACGCCAGATCGGTATTCTCGCGGGACGCCACCCCGCCGCTCGCATCGCTTGCCAGCCAACGGGCAATCTGCGCGTCCTCCGGCGCAAAGCCGGTCACCTGACTGCCGATATGGTCTCGAATCGCTAGCAGGTCTTCCGCCTCCGCAAGCAATACCGTAGCCTCGGCGTCATTGACGATGAAAGCGGCCTCGCGCGGATGCAGTTTCGCGTTGATGGGCACGGCCACCAGCCCGGCCCACCAGATCGCATAGAGCCATTCGAGATACTCGGGACGGTTGCGCATCCAGAGCGCGACGCGTGCGCCGTCGGGCAGACCCATCGAGCGGAACCCGGCCGCGATGGCCGCACACCGTCTCGCGAGTGTCGCGTAGTCGTGCTGCGGTGCGTCGCCTACATAGGTAGCAACATGCCCGGGGTGTCGCTGCGCCGCGCGGGCGAGCGTACTGGCAATATTCATGACGACCTCGCAATACCCGTGGTGCCCGCATCGACGCTATCTACACGCCGTGCGCTCACGGTAAGGAAAACGAACAGCAGTACGCCGTAGGCCAGCACCATCGCACCGAGCGTGGTCATGCTCGCGCCGTATCCGCCAAAGGTGTCCTTGGCCCAACCCGTCAGATACGGGCCGACGAAACCGCCGAGGTTGCCCACGGAGTTCACCAACCCGATCCCGGCGGCGGCGGCTGCACCCGTCAGGAACATCGGCACCATCGGCCAGAACAGAATGTTCGACGCCAGAATCCCAGCCGCCGCGATGCACAATCCGAGAATCCCGACGTAGGGCGACGCGGCATTCCCCGCCATCACCAACCCGATGGCGCCGATGGCCGCCGGTAGCAGAATGTGCCAGCGGCGCTCGCCCGTCTTGTCAGAGTGCCGCGCGTTCACGACCATCGCCACACCCGCACACACATACGGCACGGCGCTCAGCAAGCCGGCCCGCGTGTTGTCCAGTCCGCCAATGCCCTTGATGATCTGCGGCATCCACAGCGTGATACCGAACAGTGCCGTGATATTGCAGAAGATGGCGAATGCCAGCAGCAGCACCTTGCCCGAGAGCAGCGTCTCCATCACACCATACTGGCGCGCGCGTTCTTTGGCTGCTTTCTCCTGCGCCAGCGTGCGAACGAGCCACTCACGTTGCGACTCGTTGAGCCACGTCGCCTTGTCCGGGGCATTGCCCAGCACGAAGTAAGCCACAACGCCTACCACCACGGCGAGCCCGCCTTCGAGCAGGAACATCCATTGCCAGCCGCGCAGCCCGGCAAATTCATGGAACGATGTGAGAATCCACGTCGAGAGCGGGGCGCCAATCAGCACGGCCAGCGGCAACCCGAGAATGAAGATCGCCGTGGCGCGCGCCATCGCGCGTCCGGGGAACCAGAGGCTGAGATACAGCACGATGCCGGGGAAGAAACCCGCTTCGGCAACGCCGAGCAGGAAGCGCATGACATAGAAGGACATCTCGCCTGAGACGAACGCGAAGCCCGCCGAGACGACGCCCCACGTCACCATGATCCGCGCAATCCAGATGCGCGCGCCCACGCGGTGGAGGATCAGGTTGCTCGGCACCTCGAAGACGAAGTAGCCGATGGAGAAGATGCCCGCACCAAAGCCGTAGACGGTGGCGGTGAACCCGAGGTCGCCGTTCATGTGCAACGCCGCGAAGCCGACGTTTACACGATCGAGGAAGGCCACGATATAGCAGAGAATCAGGAAGGGCAGGATGCGGCGAAATAGCTGGCCGATGGTTTCCTGCGCGATGCGCGAGTCCAGTGCGGCAGCGTTATCGCTGCCCGCCACGGGTTGACTCGCCGTTGATGCGATGGTCGGGTTCAAGGGGTGTCTCCGTCATAGTTCTGTTTTTGAGTGCTGATGACTACCAACTGCCTGATACGTACTACTTGACGCCACTTCGCAAAGCTATCCCGCTGCTGTCGGTGCTACCGGGGAATCACTGTTTGTAATCGTGCCCGTCGCGGGCCAGTTGGCGCAGCAGCGACGGCCACTCACGATCGCCCGAGCCGCGCATATCCGTCACCCACTGCTGTGCGGTCAGCACAGCCACGTGATGCGGCGGAATCCGCAATCGCGCTCCGGTACTCTGCGCCAGCAATTGCGCGCGTGCGGCCTTCTCCAGATAGAACATCTCCACGAAGGCATGCCCCACCGAGCGGCCGACCGTCAGCGTGCCGTGATTGCGCAGGATAAGGGCCGCATGATTGCCAAGGTCGGCGAGCAGGCGATCCCTTTCGTCGATGGTGAGTGCGATGCCCTCGTAATCGTGGTATCCGAGCCGTCCGACGAAGCGCATGGCGTGCTGCGTGATCGGCAGCAGTCCGTCTTCGAGCGCGGACAACGCCATGCCCGCTTCAGTGTGCAAGTGCATCACGCAGGCGGCGTCTTCACGTGCCGCATGAATGCACCCGTGAATCACGAAGCCCGCCGCATTGGGGCGGTATGGTGATTGCCCCACGACACGCCCGTCCAGATCGATCTTCACCAGGTTCGACGCGGTGATCTCGTGAAACGACAGACCAAGCGGGTTGACGAGAAAGTGATGCGACGGGCCGGGCACCCTAGCCGACAGATGCGTGTAGACGAGATCGTCCCATCCGTTGATCGCACACAGTCGGTACGCCGCTGCGAGATCCTCGCGCACGCGTTGTTCGTCCGGCGTGATGCCGGTGTCGGCAATCGTCTCGCCGACAGGCAGGTCAAAGGAAGAAAAAACTGTGTCAGACTTCAGCATTCCGTTCTCCGATCCGACGCACCGTTGGCAGAGTCGTCTGCCAGTGTGTTTCAATACGGTGTCGTTATTTATAAACTAAACGTTCAGTTTAGTATTTGTCCGGACACAACGAATGTCAAGTCAGTCGAATCCCGAATCTCCCACGCCAGGCCGACGCGGTCGCAAGCGCAGTGTCGAGGCCGAGCGCGCCGTGCTCGACGCCGCCTACCGTCTTCTGCTCGAACAAGGACTGCACGCCACGACGATGGAATCCATCGCCACGGCGGCGGGGGTGAGCAAGGCCACGATCTACAAGTGGTGGCCGAATCGCGCCTCCGTGATCATGACGGCGTTCCTGCGCGAAGCGGGGCAAGCGCTGCCGTATCCGGAGGAGTTGCAGCTCGACAGCATCTTCTCGCGTCTGCTCAAAATGGCAGAGGAGTTCTGCGGCCCGATGGGCACGATGATCAGCGCGCTGATTGCCGAGGGGCAGTCCGACCCGGAGATCGCGCAAGCGTTTCGCGACGGCTATGTCTCCGCGCGACGCGAGCAGGGCGTCGAGATCGTACGCGATGCGATCGCTCGGGGCCTCATCAAGCCGGGCGATCCCGATGTCGTTCTCGACATACTCTACGCGCCGCTGTATTACCGATTGCTCGTCGGTCACAAGCCGCTGACCCGGGCGTTCGTGCGCGAGCACGTCGACCTGGTCATGCAAGGTCTGCTCGGCCCCAACGGAACGGTGCCCGCACTGACCCGATCGCGCTCGGGCGGTGTGACATCCGGTGCAAACAAAACGACACGCGCGAGGGCGTTGGCAAAAAAAGCTTGACGCTGCCGATAGGGTTGTGGATAAACTAAACGAATAGTTTAGAAAATAAAACGACAACACAATCCGACGGAGACGCCCTGAATGAACACATCCCTCCACCGCGCGAAGCGTCTCTCATTGAATGCGTTACGCGACGCAGGCAAGGCTGTCGTAGTGACCGGTGCTAGCGGTGGTATCGGATTGGCGGTGACCAATCGTCTTCATGACGACGGTTGGCATGTCGTGGCCACGGACCTGGACTTGACGCAACTGCGGAGTGTTTTCGGCGAGCGTGCGGACGATACGCGAATGCAGCTGGCAGCGCTCGACGTGACAGACCACGCGGCGGTGAATGCGTTGGCGGCATCGCTGCGCAATCCGGGTGTGGCTGGTCTGGTGAACGTGGCGGGCGTGTTGCAGGATGTGATGCCGATGCTCGACATGACCGACGACATGCAGCGTCGCGTTTGGGAAGTGAACTACTTTGGCGCGCAGCATTGCCTGCGCGCTTTCACACCGCTCATGACCGAGGCCGGCGCCGGTGCGGTCGTGAACATTACGTCGATCAATGAGCTGCGCCCATTGCCGCTGCACGCCTATTCCCCGGCGAAAGTGGCGTTGGGCGCGCTCACCCAACTCGCCGCCGGTGAACTCGGCGCGTCGGGCATTCGGGTGAATTCGGTCGCGCCCGGCTTTACGCTCACACCAATTTTCGAAGACAAACTCGCCACCGGAAAGCGCAGCGCGACGGCCATCGAATCGCACTCGGCGCTCGGGCGTCTCGTCGGGACGGACGAAATTGCGGCGGCCGTGAGCTTCCTGATGAGCGACGAATCGAGCGCGATCACCGGGGTGAGCCTGCCGGTCGATGCGGGCTGGCTCGTCAGTTCCCACTGGATGAATTTTCGCGAACTCGCGCACGCCAGCAACGCCTGAGTGATTCGCTCGCGGCGCAGCGTCATCGGCCCATTGGCCCATTCGCCGGTAGGCTGCTGTCTGAAAAGCGCCGCGCATGTCGCGGCGCTCACACCTGCGCACCCCCGCGCCTCTCCAACACCTCGTCAAATACGCACGCTAAGTAGTAACGCTAATACTCGAACCCATAACACGCATATAGTATGGTCGTTATGGTGGCGGGCAAACCTATCGGTACAGGCGAGCAAGCATACCCGATTCCCCTGAGCAGGATTTGGCTCCGCAGTGCAGTACCGGCGCGCTATGTATATGACCGGACGCACCTCCCCCCGGAGCACGTTGTCGGTCCGCTCGGAGGGTGACGTTTCACGAGAAGACAAGAACCCGGCATCACGACGGCGCAAGACTGTCGCACTGCCCCGGAATTCGCGCTTAAGGAGACATCATGCGGTCCTCTGGCCACTCGCCCTGAGCCTTCTCACATCCCCCGTATTCGTTCGCTGAAGCGCTACATGCGCTCAAGGGTTGCGCTCGTCCGCAAGGCCGGGTCACACCCTTGCACATTGCGCGCACGGCGTTGGCATTCGCGACACGTTTCATCATTCAAGAGTGAGGAGAGTCATGTCAGACGTGCAACACACCACGGGCAAGTCATTGGGTTCTTTGGATTCTGCGGGCGTCGGGGGCGGACTGCGCCGCCGCGATTTCCTGATGCGCACACTCGCCATCGGCGGTAGCGGTCTCATGTTGGCGACGATGAAGGCCTGGGGCGTGGATCTCGCCTCGGTGCGTACCTCGCCGCCGCGCCTCTCAGGCAGCGGCCGCGGTAAGCGTGTGGTCATTCTCGGCGCAGGGCTGGCTGGTATGACGGCAGCCTACGAGCTGTCGAAACTCGGCTACGCGTGCGAAATCATCGAGGCACGCAGTTTCGCGGGCGGCCGTTGTCAGACCGCGCGGCGCGGCTTCGAGCTGACTGAGTTGGGTGGCGAGCGCCAGGTCTGCAACTTCGACGAAGGCCAGTACATCAACCACGGCCCGTGGCGCATTCCGTTCTGCCAGCAGTCCACGCTGCATTACACGCGCGAATTCGGCGTGCCGCTCGAACTCTTCAACAACGATAACGACGCGGCCTACGTCTACAAGGAAAACATCGACGGTCCGCTCGCGGGCAAACGGCTGCGCCAGTTCGAGATCAAGGCCGACATGCGCGGCTACACCGACGAACTGTTCGCCAAGACACTGCGCGCGGGCAAGCTCAACGACCAACTGAGCGAAGGCGACCGGGCATTGTTGCTCGACTACCTCGTGCATGAGGGCTACCTGAACAAAAAGGACCTCGACTACAAGGGCACGACGGCGCGCGGCTACAAGACCTATCCCGGCGTGCAGTCGGGCGTGCAGACCGATCCGCTGCAATTCGGCGATCTGCTCAAGTCGAAGCTCGGCAACATCTATCGCTCGACGAACGACATCGAACAGCAGAAGACGATGTTGCAAGCCGTGGGCGGCATGGATCACGTGGCGAAGGCCTTCGAGCGTCGCACCAAGAAGATGATCCGCTACAACACCGAAGTCGTGAGCCTGCGCAATACCGATAGCGGTGTGGTGCTGCAATGCAAGGACACGCGCACCGGCGCCGGTCGCACGGTCAAGGGCGACTTCTGCCTGTGCACGATCCCGCTGTCGGTACTCAAGCAGATCGACACCGACTTCTCCGACGATTTCAAGGATGCGATGCAGGTCGCCTACGAGCCGGTCGGCAAGCTCGGTGTACAGATGAAGCGCCGCTTCTGGGAAGAAGATCATTTTATCTATGGCGGTCACATCCAGACCGATATCAAAGGCGCCACGCTGATCTCGCTGCCGTCGACCAACTGGCAAGGGCAGAAGGGCACGCTGCTGTCCTATTACAACTTCGGCGCGATGGCCGCGCAGGTAAGCGCGATGTCGCTCAAAGAGCGCACTGACTTCGGCCTCGCCGCTGGCGAAAAGGTGTTTCCGGGGCATTATCGCGATTCGGCCGAGTCGTCGTTCTCGGTGGCGTGGCACCGCGTGAAGTACAACCTCGGCGGTTGGGCCGACTGGAGCGAAGCGGGACGCCGCACGGCGTATCCGCGTCTGCTCAAGGGCGAGGGCCGCACGTTGCTCGCTGGTGAGCACATGAGCCATCTCAACGGCTGGCAGGCCGGAGCCATCGAATCGGCCTGGCATCAGATCGAGCAGCTTCATGCGCGCCTGAGTGCGTGAGCCCCACGAAATTCAGCACCATCGTCAGTCGCAGTCAGTAGAACGGTAGAGGAGTAAAGCAATGAAAAAGTTGTGGTCGATCGCGTTGCTCGGTTTGGTGGCCAGTGTCTCGCACGCGCAGACGCCTTCGGGCAAAACCATCTTTGGCAACAACTGCGCAGCGTGTCACCAGGCAGGCGGGCAGGGCATTCCCGGCGCGTTTCCTGCGCTCAAGGGCGACAAGTTCGTGCTGGGGGACGCCGCCAAGGTCGTTGAAACGGTGATCGGTGGGCGTGGCGGCATGCCAACGTTCAATTCATCACTCAACGACAAGCAGATCGCGGATGTCGTGACCTTCATTCGTGCTGAATGGGGTAACAACGCCGCGCCGGTGACGACCGAGCAGGTCGCGTCGATTCGCAAGACGATCGCCGCGAAGGAAAACGAGGGCGGCACCAAGGGCAACTGACCGCGACGGGCGCGTCGCTGCGGAGAAATGCCGCGCAGCGCGTCCGGTAGGGGCCGCCCCTCAAAGCAGAAACGACAGTCACGCGTCGGCAAGACCGGCGCGCGTGGGCACGCGCGCGCCTCGATTTCAACAACCTTCAGGAAAACGAGATGACGAAGTCAACGAAAGGATGGTGGAAACTCGCAGCCCTCAGCGCAGCCATGTGCTTCGCGCATGCCGCCGGGGCACAGGAAGTGGTGCGCCATCTGCCGAAGCAACCGGGTCCGCTGGCCCTTGCCGTCGAAGTGCCTGCCAGCGCCACGACCGTCTATCTGAGCGGGCAGGTGCCGGAGAAGCTCGAAGGCGGTGGCTACGGCAATACCGAGCAGCAGACGGTGAGCGTACTCAAGCGTATCCAGGCGCTGCTCGCCACGATGAATCTCACCATGAAGGACGTGGTGAAGATGCAGGTGTTTCTCGTAGGCGATCCGGCGAAAAACAACGTCATGGACTTCGGCGGCTTCATGAACGGCTACTACCAGTTCTTCGATAAGAACGGTCCGAACCTGCCCGCACGCTCGGTGCTGCAGGCGGCACGTCTGGTCGACCCGGGCTGGATGGTGGAAATCGAAGTGATTGCCGTCAAACCGGCGGGCGCCAAGTAAGCGCTCGAGTCTGCCAGGCAGCAAAGGTGAGAGGGATGCGTACTGCGCTTCTCACTTCGCGAGAGTTCGGGAAAATGCGGCGCTCCGTCCAGGGAGCGCCGCGCCTCCGGACAACTTCAACGGCGTGCGAGACGCTTTGCCATTCGGGAGGGGACTGCGACGAAAATAATACATCAAAATAGTTAGGTATACAAATTTCTAGTCGCGACACGGGAGACCGTCGGCGCGCTGTAGCGCCGCGTGGTTTGGAGAGCGTCATCGTCCGTCAGTGGCTTCGCCAACGCTTGGAGGCAGGGCGAGGAAGAGGTGTGTCCGCAAATTCATGTTAATTGATTAGTTATCCTAAATACATGATTAGAATTTGCGGAATGAGCGGCGGTGACGTGCGTCGCGGCGGTGCTATCATGGCCGGCCGCTGCAGGGCGGTTGGCGCATTGGGGAAGGCATTAAATGAAGACATGGGCATTTCCTCTGGCCGCCGGGGCGCTGATCGCCTCGCCGGCGTTCGCGCAATCGAGCGTGACGATGTTTGGCGTGGCGGATGCGAGCCTTCGCTATCTGTCCGGCGCTACCAGTGACAACAAGAGTTCCTTCGCACTCACCGACGGCGCCATTTCGCAGAGCCGTTGGGGCATCTACGGCAAGGAAGATCTCGGGCAGGGCATGAAGGCAATCTTCATGCTTGAAGGTGGTTATCACCTGAACAACGGCACGTCGCAGCGTAGCGGCAAGATCTTCAACCGCAAGGCCTACGTCGGTCTCGACGGCGATTACGGCAAGCTCACCATCGGCACGCAGGATAACCCCGCGTGGGAGCTGCTGATCGAAGGCTGGGATCCGCTCACTGTCGGCAACTACGACCAGAACGAGTGGATGCCGGTCGTGTTCGGCACCAACGGCCCGAACGGTGCCAACAACGCCGTGAAGTACATGAAGCGGTATCAGGACGTACAAGTCGGCCTCGAGTACATTGTTGGCGGCGTGGCAGGCAGCACGGCGCGCAACTCGGGGTATGTGCTGTCGGTGGCCTACGTGGGCAAGCCGTTCGGTGTGATGGCCAACGTGCTCCAGAACCGCGACATCAACGCCAATACCCAGATGATCTACAACCTGGGCGTCAAGTACGAGTGGGGTCCGGTGACGGCAACGCTCGGCTACTACAACAGCAACGACAAGACCGGTTTCGTGGACGGCTTCCTTTCAGGGCGCGGTGTGACGGGGGGCGCGAATCCGCGTAAGGACAATGCGTTCTATGGCGGTGTGGCGTATCAGGTGTCGAAACCGCTGACGATCACCGCAGCTGTGTACTACGACCGCGCGAGCAATGTGAACGGTGTGTCGGGCGATGCAGGCGACGGGTCGCGCGAGACCTATGTGCTGCTCGCTGAGTACGGTTTCTCACGCCGCACCACGCTTTACGGCACGGTCGATTACAGCGTCGGTCACGGCGCGCAACGTGCCGAGTTTCCGAACGGTCGCGACCAGACCGGTGTCGGTATCGGCTTGCGGCACAGGTTCTGACAGTATCCCCTGAAGGCTTCATGCGTCGTACTTTGACCACCGCGAACGTTGCGGTGGTTTTTTTATGGGCGCTCGGTGGGCGCTCGGTTGATGCCCGCGCAAAAGCAAACGCGCCGCGAGCCCGAAGGCTTACGGCGCGTGACGAAGCGGGGGAGACCGAATCGGGTGGGGCGCTTACTCGAAGTTGCGGCGTCGCACCTGTGCGGCGACCAGCCCGTACATGACGGCAGCAATGGCGGTGCAGACGCAGAACGTCGTCACGATGGCGTATCCCATCGCCATCGGGCCGCTATAGAACACGTGGGCGATCGTGGCTGCCACCGTGGGTCCAAGCGCCAGACCGAGCAGGTTTTGCACGAGGAAGAACAGCGACGAGAGCTTGCCCATCATGCGCCCCGGCGTGATCTGCGCCATCGTTGCGCCAGCGGACGACGGAATCGGACTCGCGAAGAACGTGTGGCAGACATACAGCACGACGGCCAGCGCGTGATTGTCCGTGAACGCCAGCAGGAACGTCGCCAGACAGGACACGAAGGTCGACACCATCGCCACTTCCAGCGGTGCCGCACGGCGTCCGCGACGCGAGAGCCGGTCCATGACCGCACCCAGAATCACGAGACCGGCGGGCACCGACGCCATCATCAATGGCCCGAGCATGCGGCCGATGCTCGGCAACGGCAGATCCCAGGCGCGTGAGATGACGGTCGGGAGCCACGCGTTGAAACCGGAGATCGCCATCGCGTAGAGGGTCGCGGCGATCCACAGCGGCACGTAGAGCTTCCATTCGCTACGGATGAAGCGCAGCGCGTCGCGATAGCCGGGCGCGTCGGCACTCTTCTGCTTGGCCGCGCGCTTCGGTTCGCGCAGCGTCAGCATCAGCAAGGCGAGTGGAATGCCGACGAGCCCCG
Organism: Pandoraea commovens; assembly: GCF_902459615.1. Lineage (GTDB taxonomy): Bacteria > Pseudomonadota > Gammaproteobacteria > Burkholderiales > Burkholderiaceae > Pandoraea > Pandoraea commovens. The sequence continues at coordinate 333,233 of NZ_CABPSA010000007.1, read as the reverse complement.
GCACGACGATCACGAACTGCCAGGGCTTGAGCGTACCGAGAATCGGCCAGTGCGCGACATCGCCGCTCTGCGAGAGACTAAGCAGCGTGCCCCCGACGAACAGGGAGAAACCTACGCCGAGCATGGGTCCCATGTGATAGATGCCGAACGCCCGTCCGCGCCGGTCGGGCGGAAAGGTATCGCGGATCATCGAGTACGCGGCCGGTTGCAGCGCGCCTTCACCGATCCCGATGCCGGTCCGTCCGAGAAAGAGCTGGATGTAGTTGGTGGCGAAGCCGCAGAGCACCGTCATCGACGACCAGACGAACACGGCCCAGCCGATGATGCCGCGTCGGCTGAAGCGGTCGGCCAGATAACCGGCCGGAATGCTGAAGGTGCTGTAGAGCACCACGAACGAGAGACCGAGCAGCAGGCTCATCTGGAAGTCGCTGACGCCCAACTCCTTCTTGAGCGGCACGACCACGAGCGAGAGCGACGAGCGGTCGATGAACGACAACACGAAGATTGCCGTGAGCACGATCAACATGTACCAGTCGCGAAGGCCAACGCGACGCGTCTCGTTCGCGGCTGCGAGTGTCTCAGAGGCGGATGCCTCAGGTGAAGCAGCCGGACTGTCCGGTGCGGGGTTGTGCGGGGGCGCGTTCGCCGGTCGGGCGTCCATCGCGTGTTGGGTCATGCCTGCCTCCAGTATCGTTATCGTAAGAGTGTTACGCGCGACATGCGGCTCGTGAACTGGTGCCTGCCCGCAGAACAGCGCGTCATAACACGCATACTATATGTCTGTTATGACGAGTGTCAAACACGACGAAAAAAATGCGGCGAGTCGTTGACAACCGAAATGCATCGCGCCTATTCTTCGTCAAAACACGCATACAGTAATACTGAATATTCGGAGGAGACGCTGATGGCGCGAATCGTTTTCGCGATGGGCTGTTCGCACGGGCCGATGCTCGCGACGCCGCCCCAGATGTGGCATTTGCGCGCTGGCGCAGATCGCAAGAATCCGCAGCATTGGTTCCGTGGCGAGGCCATGGCCTTCGACGCGTTGCTGGCGGCACGTGCCGACGAGTCGCCGCGTTTCGCCGAGGCCATCGCGCCCGAGGCCATGCAGCAACGCTTTGACGCTTGCCAGCGTGCGCTCGACACGTTGGCCGAGCGCTTTAACGAGGCGCGTGCCGATGTGGTGATCCTGCTTGGCAACGATCAGCGCGAAGTCTTCAAGGAAGATCTCACGCCGTCGATCACCGTCTACACGGGCGAGCGCATCGAGAACATTCCGCTCACCGAAGCACAGGTCGCACGTCTTCCGCCCGGCGTCGCCATCGCGGAGGAAGGGCATTGCCCGCCCGACGGCGCGACGTATCCCGGCGCACCCGACGTGGCCGATGCGCTCGTCAGGTCTCTGTGCGACCGGCATTTCGATGTGGCGAGATCGGTCCGTCTGCCCGGTGGTGAAGACCGTCAGCACGGCATACCGCACGCCTTTGGCTTTCTGTATCGCCGGATCATGCGCGACGCACCGCCGCCGAGCGTTCCCATCTTCCTCAACGTTGGTGTGGCACCCAACCAGCCGCGAGCGGCGAGATGCCTGGCGTTCGGCCATGCCTTGCGCGCTGCGATCGAACAGTTGCCAAGCGATTTGCGCGTGGCGGTGCTGGCGTCCGGCGGCATGACGCATTTCGTCATCGACGAGGCGCTCGACCGGCACGTGCTGAATGCCTTCGCCGAACACGACGAGGCGGCACTGGCCGATATTCCGGAGCCGTACTTCAATGGGAACACTGCGGAGATCAAGAGCTGGTATCCGCTCGCCGCCGCGATGCACGACATCGACTGGCGCATGACGCTCGTGGACTACGTGCCGTGCTATCGCACCGAAGCAGGAACAGGTAACGCGATGGCGTTCGCCTACTGGACCCCCGCGAAATAACGCGCAATAGCGGGCATTCAACGACTCGCGCATTGCTGCATCACACATCACTCTGCAAGGGACTTGCTATGAACGCTTCTGCCGACGCCGTCTCCCGACTGCGAAAACTCGATGCCTGCGCCGTATCGGATGCCCTCGACAAACTCGGTCTGCCCAGTACCGTCTGTCATCTGCCGCAACGCTCGGGCGCACGCCGCATTGCCGGGCGCGCGGTGACGGTGAAGCTGGTGGCGGTTGCCGATGCACCGCCGACGACCGGCGCGCCGCGCCACCTGGGCACGACGGCGGTCATGCAGGCGGGCACGGACAACATCATCGTCGTGGAGCAACGCACCGGACTCGATGCGGGGAGTTGGGGCGGCATTCTCTCGCTGGCGGCCGTGCAGCGCGGCGTGGCCGGTGTGGTCGCCGATGGTCCGGTGCGCGACATCGACGAGGCGCGCGACTACGACCTGCCGGTGTTCTGTCGGGCACTGACGGCACGCACTGCGCGCGCTCGCGTTGCCGAGGCGGGGACCAATGTGCCCATTTGCGTGGATGGCGTGGATGTCCGTCCGGGCGACTACGTGATCGCCGACAACAGTGCCGTCGTCTTCGTGGCGGCGAGCGACATCGAGCGCGTGCTGGCGGCTGCCGAACAAATCGCCGCACGCGAGGCCGCGATGGCGAAAGCACTGCTCGCCGGGCAGCCCGTGACCGATGTCATGGGGGCGAGCTACGAACACATGTTGCACGACGGCGCGGCATAAGCGGCACAGGCGCGCCACGACGACCCTCAACAATCCATTCATCAGGAGACACGTCATGACACAACAAGATAAGAACGTCGAACGCGCGGCTGCGCTCGACACCGCCACACTCAGCGATGCCCTCGACCGTCTCGGCATCGCCGGGCAATGCCATCTCGTCAAGCCGCGCGACAGCGCATACCGCATGGCCGGACGTGCCTACACCTTGCAGTATGGGCCTGCAAGCACGCCGCCCGGCACGGTCGGCGACTACATCGACGACATTCCTCCGGGCACGGTACTCGTACTCGATAACGGTGGCCGCGAAGACTGCACGGTGTGGGGCGACATCCTTACGGAAATCGCTCATCGCCGAGGTATCGCAGGTACGGTGATCGACGGCATCTGCCGCGACGTTTCGCTAGCCCTCGAACTGGGCTATCCGCTCTTCAGCCGAGGTAACTGGATGCGCACCGGCAAGGACCGGGTGCAGGTCGAGTCGGTGGGCGTGCCGGTCAACATCGGCAATGCACGCGTGAATCCCGGCGACATTCTGCGCGGCGACGCCGACGGCGTGATCGTGATTCCCGCAGAACACGAAGCGGCGGTGCTCGATGCTGCCGAAGCGATCGATGCTGCCGAGCGCCACATCCGCGAGGCGGTGCGTGGTGGCAAACGCCTCGACGACGCGCGCAAGGATCTGGGCTATCACCAGTTGCAGACGCGCACGCGATAAGGAGCCGAGTCATGGACGCCACTTCCCGTAACGCATCGCTAGCAACGCAGTTTCCATTCGCCGGTTTGCCGACGGTCGACGTCGACTTCGCGCGGCCGGACCCTGCGCTCATCGCACGCGTAGCCGAACTGCCCGTGGCAACGCTGCACGAGGCTGCAGGCAAGATCGGCGCGCTACCCGCAGCGATCAAGCCTATGGCACCGTCCTTCCGCATCTGCGGGCCTGCGCTGACGGTCGACGCGCCCCCGGCCGATAACCTCTGGCTGCATCGGGCGCTGGCACTTGCGCGCCCGGGCGACGTGCTGGTGGTCCGCGTCGCAGAGCATTACGACGCCGGTTACTGGGGCGAAGTGATGTCGACGATGGGCCGCGCACGCAAGCTGGGCGGTCTGGTGATCGACGGCTGCGTGCGCGACGGCGCCATTCTGGAGCGCTTCGGCTTTCCGGTATTCGCGCGAGGGCTGTGCATTCGCGGCACCGGCAAGGACTTCGCGGCGCGCGGGTGGATCGGCTATCCGGTGCGCATCGAGGACATCGTCGTTCAACCGGGCGACGTGATCGTCGGCGATGCCGATGGCGTCGTGGCGCTGCCGCAGGCGTCGCTCGACGCGGTTGTGGGTGCCGCCCATGAACGTGAAGCCAAGGAGGCGGACATCATCCGTCGTCTGGAAGCGGGCGAAGCCTCGCTAGACATTTACGGCTGGAATCGCTGAGGGGATTGTGCGCGTCGTCAGGTTCGACGACGCGCTATCGAATCGGGTGCGCCGCCACCGCACCTGATGTAAGGCAGTGCCGGTCCGCTTGGGGGTGGGCTGGCTTTTGCGAACCGCGTCGGGGGACGCGGTTCTTTTTTTTGTGCGCCGCGTAGTGCCTTAACGCTTGGTGGCGGCCTTGGCGGCGGCGTCGCGTGCGGCCAGATACTTCTCGCGAAGCACATTGAGGTTTTGCGACACGACCTGGCGTGCGGCCTCGTCGTTGCGCGCGCGAATGGCGTTGAGCAGTTCGCGGTGACGCTTGATCACGCCCTTGGCGACGGTCTCCGTCGTGTACGGCGTGAGCGAGCGATACAACACGTGCACGATCGCTTGCATCATCGCTTCGAGGAAATGGTTGTGCGACGCGTGCGCCACGGCATTGCGGAACGCCATCGACGCCTGCGTGAATTCATGCTGCGTGCCGACCAGCGCCTGCGCGTTCTCGAGTGCGACTTCCAGCGTCTCGATGTCCTCGGCGGTCGCGGCTTGCGCGGCCAGTCCGGCGACGGCGACTTCTATCGTGTACTGCGCGTCGAAGATCTCTTCGGCGGACATCCCCACCAGCTTGAGCTGAATGGCGAGCGCCTCCGAGAAGAGCGAAGGATTGCCTTGGGCGATGCGCGCGCCGCCACCGGCGCCCGTGCGAATGTCGACGACCCCCAGCGCCTGCAGACGCCCCAACGCTTCGCGAATCGGCAGACGGCTCACGCCGAATTGCGTGGCGAGGTCGTTCTCCGAGCCGAGGAAATCACCCGGGGCGAAGTGCCCGTCGAGCAATGCCTCCTTGATCTGACGTTCGACGCGCATGGCGGTCGATTCGGCGCGGCCGAGTTTCCAGACGGGTGTTTCTGCTTTTTCGCGTGACATGGGAATCCTGGTCGTTTAATCGGCAACAAGATACTACATTGCGCATAGCCTATGTGGGTACGCGCTGCGCTTCATGAAGGTGCGCGAGCAAAGCGTCGCGGGGCACGTTGCGCATGATGAAGACGAAGCGTGAGCATCGTTCGGGATGGGCGTCGGCCGCTTGCGCAGGCCATGACGAAAGCGTCTCGGGCGGGTGCAGCCGGTGCTGCACGCCGTGAATGACCACCGGGCCGGATTCCCCGGTAACGTCCACCAGCGCCTTTAGTCGCAGCAGATCGTCGCCGTGATGGAACGTCACCGCGCCGAGCCAACTGCTCAGGACATCCCATTCGAGCGGCGCCTCTAAAGTGATGCAATGCGCGATGACATCGCTGCGGTGAGCGGCTTCATGGCCGGGCAGTAACGTGAGTGGTCCGCAGTCCACGCAACCTTGCGCCCCGTGCGTGGTGCAGATCGGTCGGTACTTGCGCGGTGTTCGCGTCGGGTGGTCCGGGGGCGGTGCATCGGCGTCGTGCCAGCGCAGCGTCACATCCGCGACGTTCTGTGCTGCGTGCATGCCGAGCCCGAACACTTCCGCTGGCGAGATGCGGCCGTGATCGCACGTGTGCTGCGTCGCCGCTGGGTTACGTGCGGCGAGCGCCACGCGCAAGCCGTCGAGGGCGGCCTCGTCCACAAGGTCAGCCTTGGTGATCAACAGCCGATCCGCCAGCATCACCTGACGCTGCGCCTCGGGCTGCTGTGCGAGCTGCAACGGCGCATGGGCGGCGTCGACCGTCACGATGACAGCGTCCAGTGTGAATCGCGCGCAGAGCGCCGGATCGCGCAGCAACGTCGCGACAACCGCACTCGGATCGGCTAGGCCACTGGTCTCGATCACCACGCGAGAGAACGGCGCGATCGTACCCGCGCGAAGCTGTGCTTGCAGCGACAGCAGGGTCTCGCTCAATTCGTCGCGCACCGCACAACACACGCAGCCACTTTCGAGCAGCACGGTGTGCGCATCGAGCGTCTGCACCAGCAGATGGTCGAGACCGACTTCCCCAAACTCATTGACGATCACTGCCGTATCGCTCATGCCCGGATGCGCGAGCAGCGCGCGCAACAGCGTGGTCTTGCCGCTCCCGAGAAATCCTGTGAGGAGCGTAATCGGTAGGCGATGGGGCAGGCGAGGCGGCGGCGCTGTCATGGCGGGCTGGTCGGATTCGGTACGCGAGGTGTCGGGAAGAAAGTCGGACGTTCGGAACATGGTCGTCGCAGCGTAGGGCACGCGCTGTCGGCCGACCTTGACGCTGATCAAGCGACGCACGCATCGTAGTAGAATGCGCATACAGTATGTTTGTAAGCGTGTCCCGTCAATAGGCGAAAGTGCTTAAATTTCCGCGATTCCCTTGGTGGGTGGGGCTTTGACGGTGATTTAAGAATGAGCGGGGTTGGGTGAATACACCATCGATTGCCCAATAAAGGGCGTTGACACGCAAAATAAACACGCATACAGTATGCGCAAATGCACTGTCGAATGCAGTGCGCATTCCACAAGAAACGGACGGAGACATCCATGCTCAGCGAGGCAAAGAACCAGTTGTTGACGCAGGTCGGACCAGGCACGCCGATGGGGGAATTGCTGCGGCGCTATTGGCATCCGATCGGTGCCGAGAGCGAGTTCGACGAGATCTCGGTGCGACCGGCGCGCCTGTTCGGCGAAGACCTGGTGCTTTACAAGGATCTGTCCGGCAACTACGGGTTGGTGGATCGTCAATGTCCGCACCGTCGTGCCGATCTCGCGTATGGCTTCGTGGAGAAGTGCGGACTGCGCTGCAACTATCACGGCTGGCTCTACGACGAGAAAGGGCAATGCACCGAGCAGCCGTATGAGGACATCGCGAACCCGCAGGTACGCCTGAAGGACCGGATCAAGATCAAGTCGTATCCGGTACAGGCCAAGGCGGGCATGCTCTGGGCCTACATGGGTCCGTTGCCTGCGCCGCTCGTGCCGACATGGGAGCCGTTCACGTGGGCGAACGGTTTCCGTCAGGTCGTCATCTCGGAAGTACCGTGCAACTGGTTCCAGTGTCAGGAGAATTCCATCGATCCGGTGCACTTCGAGTGGATGCACTCGAACTGGAGTGTGCGCTTGCGCGGCGACACCGGCCCCTACGCGCCCACGCATACGAAGCTCGGCTTCGAGGAATTCGAGTACGGGCTGATCTACAAGCGCGTGCGTGAAGACACCGACGAGAAGCATCCGCTGTGGGCCGTCGGCCGTCTCGCCCTGTGGCCGAACGTGTTCTGTCTCGGCGATCACTTCGAATGGCGCGTGCCTATCGACGACGAGAACACGCTCTCGATCACGTGGGCATTCAACCGTGTTCCGCGCGAGCGCGAGCCGTACGTGCAGGAGACGATTCCTGCCTGGTATGGCCCGGTCAAGGACGAGGCGACTGGGCAATGGATCTCCAGCCACGTGATGAATCAGGACTTCGTCGCGTGGGTTGGGCAGGGGCGCATCGCCGATCGCACCCAGGAGAATCTGGGCGCGAGCGATCGCGGTATTGCCATGCTACGTCGTCATTTCTTCGACGAACTCGATGCCGTTGCACAGGGCCGCGATCCGAAGGGGCTTGTGCGTGAAGAAGCCAAGAACGACTGCATCGATTTGCCTGTCGCCGCCCGGCGTCTCTTTGTCGACGGTTTGACGCGAGAGGAACTCAAAGCGCATCCGATCATCGGGAAGCATCTCAAGGAATACGCGTTCCAGTACGGGCAACCGGAAGCGGTGAAGCGTGCGTTCCACGACGCGATGGGGGTGCAGATCGACGAGCACGGCAACGTGGTAGATGCGCCGCTCGGGAGCACACAGCATGGCTGAGATCGTGCTGTGCATGGGAACCTCACACGGGCCGATGCTCTCGACGCCGCCCGCCGACTGGGATCTGCGCGTACGCGCGGACCGTGCCGAACCGGCGCATCCGTATCGCGGTGCGACTTACAGTTTCGACGAACTGATGACGTTGCGCGCCGCCGAAGACATCGAAGCGAAAGTGACGTTGCCCGCGCGTGAGGCGCATGCCGCGCGCTGTGCGGCGGCGCTCGGCGTGATGTCGAAGGCGCTCGCCGACGCGGCGCCGGACGTCGTCGTGATCGTCGGCAACGATCAGCGCGAAGTGTTCGGCCCTGCAATCACACCGGCCCTGTGGCTGTTCGGCGGCGAGACAGTGTTCGACGAACCGGTCAGCGCCGCGCGACTCGCGAAGATGCCGCCTGGTATCTCGATCTCGTCGGCCGCGATCAAGCCGGGGGCGCGCACGGAGTACCCGGCGCACGCGCCGCTTGCACGCCATCTGGCGACGGCGTTCACCGGCAGCGGGCACGACATCACGATCTCGACGGAAGTCCCGCAGCGCGGCAACGACGGTCCGACCGGCATGCCGCACGCGTTCGGCTTCGTCTACCAGCGGCTCATGCACGGCAACGTGCCGCCGCATGTGCCGATCATGCTCAACACGTTCTATCCGCCCAACCAGCCACGTGCGACGCGTTGCGTCGATCTCGGGCTGGCGCTGCGCGACGCCCTCGTGGCTTGGCCAGACGACGTGCGCGTCGCCGTGATCGCCTCGGGCGGATTGAGCCACTTCGTCATCGACGAGGCGTTCGACCATGCGCTGCTCGACGCCATGACGCGTCGCGACACCGCGTACCTGCGCGAGATCGACGAAGCGCTGCTGCAATCGGGCACCTCGGAAGTGAAGAACTGGCTGCCCGTCATTGCGGCGGCCAACGCCGGACAGATGACCATGCAGTTGGTCGATTACGTGCCGTGCTACCGCTCGGCGGCGGGCACGGGCAACGCCATGGGCTTCGTACTCTGGCATCCGGCGAATTAAGGCCACCGGCCGCGCAAGTCTCGTAGAGGACGACGCGCCGGCCCCACCTGCAAGGAGGCAGGCATGCTTTCCAGGCAAGACAACGAAACACTCACGCGCGTTGGACCGGGCACGCCCATGGGCGACCTGTTCCGTCGCTTCTGGTTGCCCGCGCTGCTCTCGGAGGAGATCGCCGAGCGTGACGGTGCACCGGTCAGGCTGCGCTTGCTATGCGAAGACCTCGTCGCGTTTCGCGATACGCAAGGACGCGTCGGCATCGTGGACGCCTACTGCGCGCATCGTCGGGCCGGGCTCTTCTTCGGACGCAATGAGGAATGCGGCTTGCGCTGCGTCTATCACGGCTGGAAGTTCGACGTGAACGGCCAGTGTGTGGAGATGCCGTCCGAGCCGCACGAGAATCCGCAGACGCATAACGTGCGCATCAAGGCCTATCTCACCGCCGAGCGCAACGGCGTCGTGTGGGTCTACATGGGGCCGCGCGAATCGGTGCCCGCGTTGCCCGACTTCGAATGGTCGCGGCTGCCCGAGCGTCAGCACACGGCGACCAAGCGACTGCAATCGTGCAACTGGGCGCAGGCGGTCGAGGGCGGCATCGATTCGAGCCACATCTCATTTCTTCACAGCCGCACGGAGCCGGTCGCCGGTGCGCCGAGCAATCCGTATCACGCGTCAGATCGTCATCCCGTATTCGAGGTGAGTGATGCGGATTACGGTCTGGTGATCGCCGCGCGGCGTCATGCCAGACCGGGCACGTATTACTGGCGTGTCACGCAGTTTCTGCTGCCGTGCTACACGATGATTCCGCCCGTTGGAAATTTCGACGAATCGAGTCAGGAGCCCTACGACGGTCACGCGTGGGTGCCTATCGACGACGAGACCACGTGGACATGGTCTTTCAGCGCGAGTCCTGCGCGCACGTATCGCGACGAAGAGATCGCGTTCCGTGGCGGACGCAAGGGCTTCTGGGGGCCGGTGGACGAGGGCTATCAGCCGCTGCTGCATCGTGACAACGACTACGGCATCGACCGCGCACGTCAGCGCACCTCCAACTTCACAGGCATCGAAGGCATTCCGAATCAGGACGCCGCCGTGCAGGAAAGCATGGGGCCGCTCGTCGACCGCTCGCAGGAGCGTCTGGGCGCTTCGGATCGCGGCATCGTGCGCTTTCGTCGGCTGATGCTCAAGCTCGCCCGCGATCTGGCGCAGGGGCAGGCGCCTGCCTGTGCGAACGATGCGGCGCTCTACAACGTGCGTCCCGTCTCGATGCTGCTGCCGCAAGACACGCCGGTGCTCGACGGCGCGGCGGCGCTGCTACGCGGCGCATCGGCACCCAGACACTGATACCGCAGCAAAGCCACACATGTCTTCATCTCATTTCATCAAACCCGAATCAACCTGAAACCGGAGTCCAGCATGATCATCGATTGCCATGCCCACGTGAGTGCACCGACCGAACTGTGGGCCTATAAGGCCAGCCTGCTGGCCAGCCGTGGCTCGCACGGGCGCGGACGCATCAACGTGTCCGACGACGAAATCCGCGCCGCCGCCAATCGCGCCGAAACGTGGCCCAAGGGGCACCTCGACTACATTCGCGACCACGGCACCGACCTGCAACTGGTCTCGCCGCGTCCTTTCCAACTGATGCAGTCGGAAAAGCCGTCGAAACTGGTGCATTGGTTCACGGAAGAGTGCAACAACATCATCTATCGCCAGACGCAGCTTTTCCCCGAGACGTTCGCGGGTGTCGCGGGTCTGCCGCAAACCGCTGGCGACCCGATCGAGCAGGCGCTGCCGGAACTTGAGCGCTGCATTAACGAGCTGGGCTTCTCGGGCTGCCTGCTCAACCCGGACCCGTTCGAGAACGGTGTGGCCGAGGCGCCGCCGCTGGGCGATCGCTACTGGTATCCGCTCTACGAAAAGCTGTGCGAGCTCGACGTGCCAGCGCACATTCACGGCACGGGTTCGCGCTCGGAGCGCGTGCCGTACTCGCTGCACTTTATCAACGAAGAAACCATCGCCGTGTTCGGCCTCGTGAACTCGGACGTCTTCAAGGACTTCCCGGACCTGAAGATCGTGGTGAGCCACGGCGGTGGGGCAATTCCGTATCAGATCGGCCGCTTCGACGCCCCGTCGCTGCGTCGTCCGAACGGCCAGCGCTTCTCCGATCGCCTGCGCAATCTGTACTTCGATACGGTGCTCTACACCGAAGAGGCGCTGTCGCTGCTCATTAAGACGGTCGGCGTGGATCGCTGCCTGTTCGGCACCGAGTGCCCGGGCGTGGGCTCGGCGGTGAATCCGAAGACGGGGCGCTCGATGGATGATGTACGTTCGCTCATCGACAACCTCGACTGGCTGAGCGCGCAGGACCGCCAGAAGATCTTCGAAGACAACGCGCGTCATGTCTTCCGTCTGCCCGCCAAGGCGGCATAAGTGACGGCCCGGCCGGTCCACCTGACTGTGTGACGACTCATGAACATGTCCGATTTCACCGATACGCTGCTCGTCAACGTTGCGCGGCGTGAGCAGCAGACCGAGACGATTGCCGTCTTCGAGCTGCGCGCGCCCGACGACAGCCCGTTGCCGCCCTTCACCGCGGGTGCCCACGTCGAGCTGTATCTGCGCGACGGCCTGTCACGCTGCTATTCGTTGCTCAACGATCCGGCCGAGCGGCATCGCTATGTCGTCGGCGTGCAACGCGATGCGGCGAGTCGCGGCGGATCGGCCTTCGTTCACGAGCATCTCACCGAGGGCTCGGCGCTTAAGATCAGCGCGCCGCGCAATCACTTCGCGCTCGACGAGGGCGCGGCGCGCACCGGACACACGGTGCTCGTCGCGGGCGGTATCGGCATCACGCCGTTACTGTCGATGGCGGCGCGCCTCGAAACGCTGGGCTGCCCGTGGACGCTGCACTACTGCGCCCGCAGCGCCCAGACGGCGGCGTTCGCCAATCGCCTCGATGCGGCGACTTTCTCGCACGGCCGCGTGCAGTGGCATTTCGACAGCGCGCCGGGGCGTGGCTCGCTCGACCTCATGCGCCTCATCGATGACGCCGCGCCCGGCACGCACCTCTATTGCTGCGGACCGGCGCCGATGTTGCAGGCGTTCGAAGCGGCGGTGGCGCGCCGCGTCGATTGCCACGGACATGTGGAGTATTTCAGCGGGGCGGGCACGCACCAGAGTTCCACGGGGCAATACGACGTGGTCCTCGCACGCAGTGGCAAGACGGTCCATGTGGCGGCCGGGCAGACGATGCTCGACGCATTGCTCGACGTTGGCGTGGACGCCCCGTATTCTTGTCGCGAAGGTGTGTGCGGCACGTGCGAAGTCGCAGTACTCGACGGCACGCCGGAGCATCGCGACCTCGTGTTGAGTCAGGACGAGCGGGCCAGTGGCCGCACCGTCATGATCTGCTGCTCCGGCTGTCGCGGCGACCGGCTGGTGCTCGATCTCTAGTCACGTGCATCACGCCCAAACACTATCAATGCGCTCGGCACAGAGCGCTGGAGGAGACGACATGCAACAAAGCGGTTTCACCCACACCATCGACGGTCGCGGCGAGTCCAGCGATGCCTCGTTCGACGTCATCAACCCGGGCACGGGCGCACCGTTCGCCGTTTGCCCGGACGCCTCGCAAGATCAGCTCGATCGCGCCGTGGCGGCTGCCCGTCGTGCATTCGCGGTCTGGCGCGAGACGACCCCGGCGCATCGCCGCGAGCGGCTGCGCAGCTTTGCAGAAGCACTGAAAGCGCGCAGCAAGGAAATCGCCACGCTGCTCACGCGTGAGCAGGGCAAGCCGTTCGCCCGCGCACAGGACGAACTCAACCGGGCGTTCGCCAACCTCGAAGGCCTGCTGGCCATCGAGCTGAAGCCTGAACTCCTGCGCGATAACGAGCGCGGGTACGTCGAGCTGCAATATCACCCGCTGGGCGTCGTGGGCGCGATTACGCCCTGGAACGTGCCGGTACTGCTCGCGCTGCCGAAGATCACCCAGTCGCTGTACACGGGCAATACCATCGTGCTCAAGCCGTCGCCCTATACGCCGCTGACGACGCTGCTCATCGGCGAAATCGCACGCGAGCACTTCCCGCCCGGCGTGGTGAACGTCGTCGCAGGCGGCAACGATCTCGGTGCGTGGATGACCAACCATCCCGGCATCGACAAGATCTCGTTTACCGGCTCGGTCGCCACGGGCAAGCGGGTGATGGCCAGTGCGGCCAGCACGCTCAAGCGTGTGACGCTCGAACTCGGCGGCAACGATGCGGCCATCGTGCTCGACGACATCGACGTGAAGGCCCTCGCGCCGCGTCTGTTCTGGGCGTGCTTCGGCAACAGCGGTCAGATCTGCATGGCGATCAAGCGTCTGTATGTGCATGAGAAGGTCTACGACGCGCTGTGCGATGCGCTTGTCGAGATCGCGAACAAGGTCAAGGTCGGCGAGGGCTTCGAGGAGGGCGTACTGATGGGGCCGGTGCAGAACCGCATGCAATACGAGCGGGTGCTGGAACTCATCGAGGATACGCGTGGCCAGAACGCACGCATTCTGTGTGGCGGCGAAGCACTCCCGCGTCCGGGATATTTCATCGCGCCGACCATCGTGGCCGATATCGCGGAAGGGACGCGTCTCGTCGACGAAGAGCCGTTCGGGCCGGTGCTGCCGGTAATTCGCTTCAGCGATGTGGACGACGCGGTGCGTCGCGCTAACGACAGCCGCTTCGGACTGTCGGGATCGGTGTGGAGCGCCGACCCGGTGCGGGCCCGCGAGATCGCACAGCGGCTCGAAGTCGGCACCGCCTGGATCAATCATCACGTGGGCGTGGAGTACGACGTGCCGTTTGGCGGCACGAAGGAGTCCGGTATCGGACGCGAGTATGGCGCGCAGGGGCTGAAGCACTACACGGAGATTCGCGCCGTGAGCGTGCCGGTGTTGCCACCGATGGCACCACCGACCGGTGCGGCGAAGCGCTGAGTCGCACGTCGCTTCCAATCCCTACGAATCGTTTCGGAGAGACGCCATGTCCACCACGAAAACACAGGAAATGCCGGGGCACGCCGGTATGAGTCTGTCGGCGCGCGCCGACGCGCTCGAACATCAGATGATCGAGGCGCTTGACCGCAAGATCGTGCGTTCGGTGCTGTTCACGTCGGGCGATCGCGACCCGACGGCGCCGATCATGCCGCCGCCGGGCGGCAAGCCCGATCCGCGTCACTTCCTCATGGGCGACGATCCGCGCCTGCAGAAGATGCCGGAGCGCCCGACGCTGCTCGACTTTTTCAAGCACCGGTTCGCGCCCGCGAACCATTTGCTGCAAAGCGCCACGCATGCGCTCAAGGCGGGCCATGACGAGAAGACGATTCTTGCGTGCCTGTTGCACGACATCAGCGTGTCGGGCTTCATTCGCGCCGATCATGGCTACTGGGGTGCGCAACTGCTTGCCCCATACGTCGACGAAGAGGTGAGCTGGGCCATTCGCTACCACCAGGCGCTGCGCTTCTTCCCGGATGCCTCCGTTGGTTACGACTATCCCGAAGCGTACATCCGCTACTTCGGTGGAGATTACGAGCCTGAGCCTTACGTCAAGGCCGATTGGGAATACGCACGTAATCACAAGTGGTACATGACGAGCCGTCTCATCACGCTCAACGACATCTACTCGTTCGATCCGAACGCGCAGGTGAGCTGGGATCCCTTCATCGACATCATCGGACGCCATTTCAAACAGCCGAAGGAGGGCCTGGGTTTCGACGGTTCACCCTCGGCGCATATGTGGCGCACCATCATCTGGCCGACGAAGTTTCTGTAAGTCAGGCGGCGGGCGATCGCCGCAAGGCGGTCGCCTGCTGTTACAACACCGGATGCGCTACGTTCATGTCCACACAGCAGACGACAGCGTCGACGCCGTCCTCGTGCTCACTCAGATACACATGCCCCACGCCGCTGTCGAAGTAGAGGCTGTCGCCAGGTGCCAGCCGGAACGCCGTCCCGTTCTCGAACTGCAACAGCAAGTTGCCCGATAAGACAAAAACAAACTCCTCACCGGCGTGACGGATGTAGTCGGGAAAATCCTCCAGCTTTCGCGCGCGGATGTGCGCGCGCATCGGCACCATGCGCTTGTCGTGCAGATCGGAGGCGATCATGCCGTAGCGATAGTTCGGCGTCTCGTAGATCGCCTGCTGTCCGGCTGCGGTGAACGACGGAGCCATCGCGCCGCCGGGTGCTGCCTCTTCGTCGCCGAAGATCGCCGAGTAGTCCAGATTCAGCGCGCGCGCCAGCGCACCGAATTTGTCGTACGTCAGCGCGATATCGCCGCGCTCCGCCTTCGAGATGGTTGAGACCGCCACGCCTGAGCGCTCGCTCAGTGCCTTGAGCGTCAGTCCAAGGGCGCTGCGTGCATTGCGCAGCCGTGCGCCCACTGTCTGATGGCTGATCTGGCTGACCTGTCCGCTCTCGCTCCGGACCTGCTTCCGCTTAGCCGACGTCGGCGTCTTCTTTCGTGTAGGTGGCGTCATAGCACTTCACTGACCATGTCCCGTTCATATCCTCCGAACAAAACACGGCGTCGTTGATCTCGTTACGGCGTCGGTGTTTTCTCGTATACGAGAATAATAATTCTCATATATGATAATTCACTCCGCCGCGAATCCGTCGAGTCTACGTTAGCGGCCGTTCATTCACTTCTCTTTTTCGAGTTCGCACCATGAAGAAAGACATCACGCGCATGCAAACCAACGGCCGCATGAGTCAGGTAGTCGTAGCCAACGGGGTTGTATATCTTGCCGGCCAGGTACCGGACACGGCGGGCGCGACGATTACCGATCAGACCATCGAAGTGCTCAAGCATATCGACGCGCTGCTGGCCGAGGCAGGGATCGAAAAGACGCGTCTTCTGACCGCGAACATCTGGCTGTCCGACGCGCGTCATTTCGACGAATTCAATCGCGTGTGGGACGTCTGGGTGCCGGATGGGCACGCCCCCACGCGCGCGTGCGTTCAATCGCTGCTGATGCGCGCCGGTTTCGACGTGGAAATTGCCGTGACGGCGCTGGCATGACAGTCGACGTACTTGTGCTCGGTGCTGGCATTGTCGGCACCTCCACCGCGATCCATCTCCAGCGCCGGGGCCTCAACACGGTGCTCGTCGATCGTGCCGCGCCCGGACGCGAGACGTCCTACGGGAACGCCGGACTGATACAGCGCGAAGGCGTGTATCCGTATGCGTTCGCCAGAGACATCGGAACGCTGCTTCGTTATGCGCGCAATCGATCCACCGACGTGCGCTATCACCTGACGGCACTGCCGGGCATCGCGCCATTTCTCGCGCGCTACTGGCACCACTCCGCGCCGCAGCGTCACGCGCAGATCGCCCGTCATTACAGCACCCTCATCGAGCATTGTCTGACGGAACATAACGCGCTGATCGAACGTGCGGGCGCGCAGGATCTGCTGCGTGAAGGCGGCTGGCTGAAGATCTTCCACACCGCAGACGCGTTCGACGCCGCATACCGCGAAGCCGAGCGCTGGCGAAGCGAGTACGACGTACCGTTCGAACCGCTCGACGCCGCGCAGCTTCAACGCGACGAACCGTCGCTCGCGACAACGCTGGCAGGCGCGATTCGCTACACGGCCTCCGGCTCGGTACGCGATCCCGGCGAACTGGTGAGTCGCTATGCGCAACACTTCGCGTCGCTCGGCGGACGCATCGTCCGGGGAGACGCCACCACGCTGCAGCCTCACTGGCGCGTGCAAACGGAAGACGGCGAGATCGAAGGTCGGCACGCGGTCGTTGCGATGGGGCCGTGGTCCGGTACCGTCACGAACGCGCTGGGCTACCGGCTGCCGTTAATCGCCAAGCGCGGCTATCACAGGCATTTCCGCCCCGAGAACGGTGCAACGTTGAACCAAACCGTGTTGGATGCGGAGCGTGGTTTCGTGATGGCGCCGATGAATCAGGGTATTCGTCTGACGACTGGCGTTGAACTTGCGTTGCGCGACGCCCCTCGCACACCGGTCCAACTCGCGGCGGTGGAGCCGTTGGCCAGAAGCGTGTTCCCACTCGGCACGCCCGTCGAAGCGCAACCGTGGATGGGCAGCCGTCCTTGCACGCCCGATATGTTGCCGATCATCGGCCCGGCGCTGCGGCATCGCGATCTATGGTTCGCGTTCGGTCACGCGCATCACGGTCTGACGCTCGGACCGGTTACGGGCCGTCTGATCGCGGAAATGATCTCGGGTGAGCGGACGCTGGTCGACCCCACGCCATTTCGTGCCGACAGGTTCTAAAAAAATGCCCTTCGCGAGGAAGGGCAAAAATTTGCCGGAGTTTTGGCGAAGCCCGGCAAATCGTCAGACTGGCCCGCCGATGGCGGGCGAAATTCCGATCAAGCGCGTTCGGTCGAGCGCGAGATGCCGAGAATCAAACAAACGGATTCTCGACGCGAGGCCAGTATTTGAGGCTGCGGTGTCGATAGGGAAGTGCCGCGAAGTCAGGCGTCAGTGCGCCCGGTGCCGCAAGATGCACGACGGCCTTCGCGCGAGGCGCAAATTCCGCCTGAAAGTGCTGCGTCGATTTCACGATGACCAGACGCTTGGCGTCCAACGCGATACCGAGACCGGTGAACGCGTCGACGCCAATGACTTGTGTTCGTATGGAAACGAGCACGATGTCCAGACCGTTCGCGCCTTCCACCCAGACCGAACGTCCCAAGGGAATCGACATGCCGCGAATGCTCTGCGAGTGCGTATCGTGCACGGCGCGTACTGTGACCCGCAGATCGATGGGATCGCCCGAGGCGGTGCCGCACTTCCCGCCGATCCGAAGATCTAGCGTGGCACCGACACCGGCGTCTGCACAGATCTGAATGGCGCCAAGATCCCAGAAGCAACCCAGTGCGACGTTGGGGATGTCCCGCTCGACAATCCGTCGAAGGATGAAGGTGCTGTCACCCGGTGCGCCCCCGCCCGGGTTGTCCGCCACATCCGCCACGACCACCGGACCGGTGCCGACGCCGAGTGCCACGTCGAGTCCATGATCGAGATCGAGCCATTTGGGCTGCACCTCGTGGCGCAACGCCCAGAACTCGTTGCCCAACTGATGTGCGAGTGCGGCGGCACGCTGCGGGTCGCCGTCAGCAACGACCCAGAGCTTCGCACCGGCTTCTGGCACATCGCCCCACGGAAAACCATGACCCAACGAGACGGACAGAATGCCGTCGTGTCCCTCGAACGACTTCATCCGGCGAACGAAGCCCGCCATCGGTTCCGTCGTGGTGTGCCACGCACCGACCATCCGGCAATCGTGCACGGCGGTGACCGGCGCGACTTTTCGCTCGGCGGCCTGCGTCACGAGTCGATAGACTTCATGCAGCCGGTCGATGCCGTCAGTGTGCGGATACTCTTTGTAGGCGATGAGAATATTGGACGCGTACTGCATCAGCTCAGTGAAGTGGCAGTGCGGGTCGAGTGTCGCGGCAATGGGGACATTCGGTCCGACCACTTCGCGAATGCAAGCGAACAGATCGCCTTCGCAATCGTCGTAGTTTTGCGCGACCATTGCGCCGTGCAGCATGAGGACGACAGCGTCGAGCGGCAAGGCGGCGCGCACGCCAGCGACGATTTCGTCGCGCAACGTTTCGTAGACTTCCCGAATCACCGGGCCGGACGGTTGCGCCTCTGCGCTCAGCCCTTCGGCCAGTTCGTGACCGTCCGCTTCGGCGAGACGACGAAGCTCGGCCATCATGTAGCCCACGCTATCGGACGCGCGGATGCTGGCGTCGCCCCGGTAGATCCCGTTCTCCTGAAATCCACCCCATCCCGTGGGGCACGGCGCGAATGTGTTTGTTTCGGTAGAAAGGTTTGCCGCGAAAATCTTCATTGCGAGTCCAGAGGTGTGAAGAAGGTCGTTTCACACACTCTATGAGGACCGCGTTGCCGGATTGTGAGCAGTGTGTATCGACATTGACACACACGCCGGATCACGCGCTCGCGCGACCGACGACAGCTAGCGTCTGGGCAACACCACGCGGGCGATCAGCCCGCCATCTCTGGCGTTGAGCAACGTCAGAGATCCTGCGTGACGTTTCACCACATCGCTGGCTATGGCCAGCCCGAGGCCGGTGCCCCCGGTGTCGCGATTGCGGGAGCGCTCAAGCCGGAAGAACGGTTCCAGCACCCGTTCGAGTTCTGGCTCCGGGATACCCGGCCCGCGATCCACGATATCGATCTGCACTTCCTCTTCGCCGTCGATCAGCTCGATGCGCGCCTCGCCGCCATAGCGAATGGCATTCGCGACCAGATTGGTCAGGCAACGTTTCAACGCCAGCGGTTGCGCGAGGAGTGGCGCGATGGCGCCGTGCACCGAGACTTTCTGACCGCTTTCCAGCGCATCTTCCGCAATGGCGTCCATCAGCGCATCGATATCGATAGGGCTGAATTCTTCGGTGACGGCCTCGTTACGAAGAAACGACAGCGTCGCGTCGAGCAGCTGCGTCATCTCGTCGATGTCGGCAATCATCCGGTCGTTGAACTCCGAGCCTTCGAGCGTGCGCACTCGCAGACGCATACGCGTGAGCGGTGTGCGCAAGTCGTGCGACACCGCCGCCAGAAAGCGATTGCGGTCGTTGACCTGACGACGGATGGCGGCCTGCATCGAGTTGAAGACGCGCGCCGCCTGACGCGCTTCGATCGGCCCCGCTTCGGGAATCGGCGGCGCGTCCATATTGCGCGACAACTCTGCTGCGCCGGCCGCGAGCGACCGGAACGGCACCGACAGCATGCGTGCACCGACCCAGGAGGAGAAAAGCAGCGGCACGATCTGAACCGTGGCGGCCAGCCCCAATTGGAGTCCGGTCGACATGCCGGGAGGCGCTCTGAAGGCGGCAGACGAATAGAACGTGTAAAGCAGCAACGCGGTACCGGCTTGCGTCAACGCCACCATCACGAGCATGACGAACAGCAGCCGATAGAACGCGGAATCGAACGATGGCTTTTGCATGAGCGGTGTGGCCGACGCGGTAGATGAGGATTCGAACATGCGCGCCATTATCCCGCGCGCATGTAGCGGCTTCGTCAACAGATTGTTTCAGGACGGAAACATCCGGGAGCACGCACCGTCCGTCTGAATCCCGCATGGGCGGGGCGCTGCACTCAGGGGATCTATGTTTCACGCGCGATACAAAGTCCACATGAACCAGAAATATCGCACAAATAACGTTCATGCCAGAGCTAAGACTCTGATGAGCGTGGGCACACCGCGCAACACGATCCATACCGCGAAGGCATCGGCGATGACCGAAGCGCGGAAATCCCGGAGGAGACGACAGTGGCAAGCAGACAGCATCGCAGGCAGACCGCAGGCACTTTGCACCGATTCAGACTTCGACCCAACGGCGGCACCTGGCTGGTCGGTTCACTGCTGGGGCTGGCATCGGCCTGTGGCCATGCGCAGTCCGTGACGCCACCCGGTGCTGCGTCGGCGGTCAGTGCTGAAGCGGAGAGCGCGACCGTTGCGGCCAACCCATCGGCCAACCCGTCGGCCAACCCGTCGGCCGACGCGAATGCCGTGGCGCCTGGCGCAGCGCAAACCGTGACCCCGGCCACGGCAAAGGACGGCGCGACGCTCAATACCGTCGTGGTGACGGCAACGCGTCGCCGCGAACCGGCACGCGAAGTGCCGATGCAGATCAACGTCATCTCCGCCGAAGAGTTGCAAAAGAGCGGTGCAAAGACGATGTCGGATTACCTCTCGTCGGAGCCGGGTGTCGACCTCAATACGCAGGGCGGCAGCGGTTCGGGACAGATCAGCATGCGCGGCGTGACGACCGGAGAGCAAACGGGTCCGACCGTCGGCGTCTATGTCGATGACGTCGCCTTCGGCGGTAGCACGCTGTTCTCGCAAGGCGCGACGTTCGCGCTGGACATGAGTCTGCTGGACCTGAACCACATCGAAGTGTTGCGCGGGCCGCAGGGCACGCTCTACGGCGCGGGCGCGATGGGCGGGTTGCTGAAGTACGTCACCAACGAGCCGGATACCAACACGTTCTCGGGGCAGGCGAGCGCGGGTTTGTCGACGACCAAGCACGGCGGCATCGGCAATACCGCCAGCGCAGTCCTCAACATCCCCATCAAGAACGATGTGGCGGCAGTACGCGTGTCGGCGTTCAGTCAGCACGATGCCGGTTATATCGACGCCGTCGGGCCGCAGGCAGGCACGCGGGTCGACCGGGGAGACACGTACGGCGCGCGCGCCTCGCTGCTCCTCACACCCACGAGCCAGTTCACCGTGCGTCTGAGCGCGATTACCCAGAACATCAACCGAAATGCGCCGAACTACGTCGCCTACGACAACAGCGGCAAACCTGTCGATGGCGATCTGACCACGCGCATCTATGCGCCCGAGCCGTTCCATCAGAACGTGCAGCTTTACTCGCTCGGCCTGGAGTATGACTTCGGATGGTCGCGCTTGAACTCGATCACGTCGTATCAGTCGGTGAAGACGAATGCGCCGCAGGATCTGTCGGTCGTCTACGTGCCTGCGCTGGCCGCACAGGGCCTGAATCTGAATTCGGTCGTGGCGGCGAACATCGCGTCGACGAACAAGGTGACGCAAGAGTTTCGTCTGACGTCGCCTGGGAACCGCCAACTTGAATGGATCGCCGGACTCTTCTTCACGCGTGAGCGTAGCGAGTCGGATCAGGGGATTGTTGGGGCGTTTCCCGACGGATCTTCCGGATACCTTTCATCGCTCACGGCACCGAGCACCTACACCGAATACGCGGCGTATGGCGATCTGACGTACCACGTGACGTCGCGACTGGCGCTCACAGGCGGCATGCGGATTGCTCACAACAACCAGAACTTCAGCCAGACGACCGGCGGTCTGCTGGGTGGACCGGTACAAACGATTTCCGCCCCCTCGTCGGACACCAGCAAGACCTACATGCTGACGGCGAGCTACGGTCTCACCGAGAACAGCAACGTCTACGTTCGTGCGGCCAGCGGTTATCGCCCGGGCGGACCGAACGCGCAACTCGTCAGCCCGATCACGGGGTTGCCCGGTAACGGCAATGCCACGTTCCAGCCCGACACGCTCTGGACGTACGAAGCTGGCTACAAGGCCGACCTGTTCGATAAGCGTCTGTCGCTGTCGGCCACGGTCTACGACATCGAGTGGAAGAACATCCAGCAGCTCGGCGCTATCGAGGGTGTCAATCAGGTGCTCAATGCCGGTAACGCGCGCGTCAAGGGCTTTGAGCTGGCGAGCAGCTTCCGTCCCGACCGGCACTGGAATTTCGGCGTCGGCTTCTCGTACATCGACGCCAAGCTGACACAGGGCAACGCGTCGACCGGCACCCAGTCGGGTGACCCGCTGCCGAACTCGGCGAAGTTCTCCGCGACGCTGACAGGGACGTATCACTTCTCGCTCGGCTCGTATGCCTCGTATGTCGGTATTGCGGAACGCTTCGTCGGCCGTCGCCATTCGGGCTTCAGCAATAGCAGTGGCCGCCCCGATTACCAGCTTCCGGGCTACGCCGTTACCGACCTGCTGGCGGGGATCGACTTCGGCAAGGCGAGCCTGAACTTCTATTTGCGCAACCTGTTCGACCGTCGCGCGTTGCTGGCCGCAGGCACTGCACTGATGCCGATGGGTGGCCCGGCGCTGGTCAGCGTGGAGCGTCCGCGCACGTTCGGCGCCGTGCTGACGGTGCCGTTCTAATCTTTGGAGGTTTTCCAATGACTTTGCAACAACAAGACCTGCACGCCAGGCTCGACGCGCATTTCGCGCGATTCAACCGAAGCGATGCGCCGGGGCTCGTAGTCGGCGTCGCCCGTGACGGACGCACGCTCTACCGCAAGGGGTTCGGCATGACGAGCCTCGAACACGGTGTGGCCAACACGCCGGCCACACGCATGCGAATCGGCTCGACCAGCAAACACTTTGCCTGTCTTGCCGCGCTGCTGCTCGCGCAGGAGGGCAAGCTGGATATCGACGCGGGCGTTCGCACCTATCTGCCGGAAGTCCCTGTGCCCGCAGGCGAACCGACGCTGCGTCAACTGATGACGCACACCAGCGGCTATCGCTGCTATCTGGATTTGTCCGTCATTACGCAGGGCATATCACCGATCGGGCGAGGCATGCCGCTGGAAATCGAGCTGCGTCAGCAAGACGTCAATTTCCCGCCCGGCGAGCGCATGATGTATTGCAACGGCGGATACCACTTACTGTCGCAGATCATCGCGCGCGTCGGTGGCATGCCGTTCGAGCAATTTCTCGATGAACGCATCTTCCGCGTGATGGGGATGAGCGACACGGAGTCCGTCAGCGACGACCTGCGCATTCGCCCTCGCATGGCCACGCAGCATGTGCCCGATGGCGAAGGTGGATATTTGCGCGGGCTGTTCCCGAGTCTCGATGTGCTGGGGGAGGGTGGCATCGTCTCGACCATCGACGACATGTTGAGATGGGCTGCGCATTTGCGTCATCCGAGCCGACTGGGAAGCGCCGATACGTGGCGCGAAATGCTGACCATGCCGACTTATTCGAGCGGCGAGACCGGCATATACGCGCTGGGCTTGATGCGCACGAAGTATCGCAATGTCGAAACCGTTCATCATGCGGGCGGCGTCTTCGGCGGCACGTGCCAGATGCTCACGGTGCCGTCGCACGCACTGGATATCGTTCTGATGAGCAACGGGGCGCCCATCGATCCCGCCGCGCTGGCGACCGAGATCGTGGATATCGTTTTAGGCGACGAAGTGCTTGGGCCACCGCGACAGGCGGCGGAGCCGACGTCGGAAAATCCGGGGCTTCTCGGTAAGTACCTGAGCGCCGATCCGGTTCAGCTCTTGGAGATCGTGGAACGGGACGGCGGATTTTACGCGGCGACGAACAACGCGATACACCCTGCGCAACCGCTGATCGCAGACGAGCGCGGGTACCGCATCGAAGATGGCGCGGGCGCACGGATACGCGTCATACCGCAGGAGCGTGCAGCGTCGGGTGACGTGCCTGCCATCGATTTCATCGAAAACGGCCACGTCGTCACGCTCCGGCGTTACGAAGGCACGCCATCGGCCGAGGTGTTGCAGCAGGAGGGGGTCTGCGGTCGATACTTCAGCCACGATGCCGACGCCCACGCGCTGATTTCTAAGGAAGACGGCGTTCTGGTGCTGTCTATTCGTGGCGCGACGGGTAGCGCACGTTATCACCTCGACGCGCTCACCCGTGACGTCTGGACGTTCCGTCCTGCCGATGCATCGGCGCTTAGCGCCGGTGTCGTGCTTGTCGAGCGTGGTGAGGACAAGGCCACGCGGTTTTCGCTGTACACGTCCCGCACGCGAGGGCTGGCGTTCTCCCGGATCGGGTGATGAAGAAGCCGGGAGGGGACTTAGGTTCCCTCCCTTCCCGTCAGGACTTTGCGAACCGGAGGTTTCGGGTCCGGGTAGTGTTGACAGAAATGCCCTCCACAAGCCCGGTGTCCGGGTGCCTGACGATAGCCAGCGTTCCCGTAAGCATTGCGCCCGGACCGTCCGGTGAAAAGCGAAACAGATCGCTTTCGACCTGAAAGACGTCGTAGCAGCATTCCCCTGCGTTGCCCGCCATCACCAGCGACATGACGGGGCGGCCGTCGCCCTGCGGCTGTGCCTGCCCGAGCGGGCGCAACGAGGCGCGAGCGTCCGCTTCTTCGCTGAAATAATCGCCGCTCAGGCTGTCGATGGTTTCTTCGTCTGGCGATGCCAGCGGCACCGTGCGGCGAAAGTTTGCCGGGTGACCGCAATGCACGATGCGCAGATGTCCGGTGTCGTCCGGATCAATGTCGGTTCCCCATTGCAATCGGAATGTGCCGTCGCCGCTCGACTCTGACGCAAATTCGCGTGTGCCGCCTTCGGGCGCATCGCGTTCATAGAGCGTTGGGATACCGGGTTCGAGCGGCCCGCTAAGCGTCATACCTCCATCGCGCCCGACGACGTCGTAGACGACATCGCCGTTTACGTCGCGATAGGTGCCGGTGTAGGCAGAGGAGGAGGGCGTTGGCGCGGGCGTTGGCATCGGATATGCCTGCATCCGGTCCGCAAGCAGGATGTCGAGCATGCGCAGCGAAAGTGCGGCGGGTGCCGGGATGGCACCGTTACTCAACAGCACGATGTCGACGCCGTGCGCCGGGACGCACAACATCTGACACGTCCCTCCCACGACACCCCCCGCATGGTGAATCAGCTCACACCCGCGATAGTGAGTGCGCTTCAGACCCATCATGTAATCGCTGCGCATTCCGCTGGAGAATGTCGGCGACGAGAACATCGCATCCCACGTGGCGCGACTGCCGACGGTCTTCTCGCCGCGTAGATGGGCGCACCATTGCAGCATATCGTCCACGCAGGAGACGACGCAGCCTTCACCGAGTATTTCGCGCGAAGGGAACAGACCTCGCTCGTAAGCCCCGTCGCTACGCTTCACATGGCATGCGGCCATGCGGTTTCGAATCTGGAAATCGTCGGACATGCAGAACGTGTCGCTCATCCCCAACGGTTCGAAGATTTCGGACGTCAGGAACGACGCGAACGATTGTCCACTGACACGTTCGATGGCGAGCGACACCAGGTGATAGCCGCCGTTGCAGTACATCATCCGCTCCCCGGCCGGGAAGTTGACATGCAGTTGTCGGCGTTGAATGTCGAGCAAATATCCCGCCTGCGGGACCGCCAATCCGTTGGTAAGTAGCGAGATGTCGAGCGCGCAGCGCTGGCCGCTGGTGTGGTGCATGAGCGAGCGCAGCGTCGGCTCACCCGCGACGCCTGTCAGTTCTGGCAAATACCGACGGATGGGCGCATCGATATCCAGCGCGCCTGCCTCCTGAAGCAGCAGGGCGGCAAGACAGGCCATGTGCTTCGTCGTCGAACCGATGCGCAGTCGGGTCCGCGCATCGAGGGCGATGCCGGGTCCGACGTTCGCCATCCCGAAGGCGCGACGCAGTACGACCTTCCCGTCGATCGCTGCGCCGACGACGACACCGGGCGCGTCGCTTCGATTGAAGGGATCAAAAAGCGCAATGAGCGCATCGTCGTCAAATGGTACCGGTGCTGACACGACAATCCTCCTGAGTCACGTTGCGATTCGTTCGGCATCGTCTACGCCCCACAGGCTGTCAGGCCCGAGTACATAACCGTTCCGATATTGGAACGAGGGAGACCGATCCTCGGCCAGAAAGCAGGGGCCGTCGAGATCGACGCGGTCGCACACCTGTCCGAGGAGATAGGCCGGTGCCAGACCGAGCGAGGTGCAGGGCATGCATCCGACCATGACCGACAGACCGAGATCGCGAATCGGCGCGACGAGCGACAGCGCTCGGGTCAGGCCGCCGCATTTGTCGAGCTTGATGTTGACGACGTCGTACCGGCGGGCGACGTCGGTGAGGTCGTCCAGATCTTGAAACGATTCGTCGGCCGCGAGGCGAATCGGGTACGACATCGATTCGAGGCATGTGTCCTCGCCCACGGGCAAGGGCTGTTCGAGCAGATCGACGCCGACTTGTTGCAAGACCGGTAGCATCCGGTGCATGTGGTCCTGCGTCCAGCCCTGATTGGCGTCCACAGCCAGTGCGACGCCGGGGCAAGCCTTGCGAATCGCAACGAGGCGCTCAGCGTCGAGTGCGTTCCCGTCCAGCTTGATCTTCAACGTCGTCGCGCCCACATAGCGGCGGGCCGCATCGGCCATCGCTTCAGCCGTGTCGACACCGACCGTGAGCGAGGTGCGCAGCGGGCGCAGGCGTGCGCGTCCGGACAGTCGTGCGACGGTCATGCCGCACCGCTGGGCGGCCAGCGACCACAGCGCGGCATCGACGGCATTTCTCGCGCCACCGGCAGGTAATAACGAGATGAGGTCTTCGCGAGAGATACCGCGCTCGATGTCGGCACGCACGGTGGCAATCTGTTCGGCCATGCTCTCCGGCGTCTCGCGCCGGTAGTAGACGCCAGCGGCTTCGCCCCGGCCACGGCACTGTCCCGACCTCAGTGAGACGACCAGGACTTCGGCCGCATCGACCGTGTGACCCGAGATGTGAAAGGGCGTGGCCAGCGGCCACCGTTCGATGCGAACCGAGAGGGTGCAGGGAATCGTCATAGGCGTTCGGGCTCAACGCATGAATAGCTCATGCATAACGTTCGATGGCGAGGCGCACGGCGTTGGCCGCGTTGCGCATCAGAAGACAGGCGACGATGAAACCGGATAGCGACACGGCAACAATGGCCCAGATCAGACCGGTGGCGGTGCCATGCAGGTGATCCGACATCAGGCCGATAGCGACGGGACTGCCGGACTGCATCAGCACCGTCGTCAGCACGCCGATGGCCGCCACGCGGGAGCGCAGATACGGCGGACAGATGCTCTGCATCAGACCCGGGAACATGATCATCCCGGCCACGACGCACATGAACTGCGCGCCGAAGAGGAGGTAGACGTACGACACGGACGGCGCAATCAGATAGCCGAGGCTGACGACGCAGGCCCCGAGCGCGCCCCATTCACACACGCGCAGCGGCGCGAGCACACCGAGTCGGGCGGTGAGTCGGCGTGCCACGAGCCAGCCGAGCACGCACCCGATCACGCTGCCCACCATCGCTGCGCTGCCGAGGCCGGCACCGGCGGTCGCGGGTGTGTCACCGAAGAAGCGCACGGCGACGACCGGCATCCAGCTCGTCACACCGGCGAACGCCATATTGATCAGCGCGATGGCCCCGAAGAAGCGAAGCATCATCGGCATTTCGCGGCGGAAGTAATCACCGGCGGCGAACCCGGGCGCTGCTGCTTCTCCTGTCGGGGACGGGACGTCCGAATGCGCGTAGCGCGGACGAATCATCGCGACGATCAGCACCAGCAGCGGCGCAGGCACAGCAACGGCGAAGAACGCAATCCGCCACGCGGATGTGGCCGCCAGCCCGAAGGGCAGCGCGCCATGCAGCGTATCGATCCCCTGAATTAGGAGCCCACCGAGCGCCATACCCGCGCCTGCGCTCAACAGGTTGACCATCGCAAAGACGGAGTTGGCGAGGATGCGCTGGCGCGCAGGGAACAGGTCGGGCAGCAGGCCGTAGATGATCGGCATAAGTCCCGCTTCGCCGATGCCCAGACCGATGGAGGCGATGAAGAGCGTCCAGAAGCCGGTCGCCAGACCGCACGCGGCGGTTGCCGCGCTCCAGAGCAGGATGCAAAGCGCCAGCACGACACGTCGGTCCATGCGGTCCGCCAGCCACCCGATGGGGATGGCGGCTGCACCGGCGAAGAGCGCGATACCGGCCCCTTGCAGCAGCCCGACCTGAATGTCGGCAAGGCCGAATTCGGCGCGGATGAGTTCGGCCAGAAGCACCAGCATCTGGCGGTCCACGTTGGCGAAGAAGGTCACGACGACGAGGGCGAGAAGCCCGAGCCACGCGCCGACCCCCGCGTAGTGCGCGCGGCGCGCGCGGGCGGCATACCCCGCCTTCCCCGGCTTCCCCGGTGTATCGGTGTTCGTTTCCAGCATGTGTAGTCCAGTAGTAGGGCGAGTGGGGCGTCTGACGCGTCAGCGCGCGAGGCGGCTGGCTGACGGTCGTGCGGTCATTGTGCGAACCGCTCGTTGCCGACGAGGCCGATGCGTGTCACGCCCAGCTTTTGCGCGGACGCCATGACCATCGCAACCGCCCGGTAGGGGGCCTGTGCGTCCGCCCGCAAGTGGAGTTCGGTAGGCGGTGTGGACGTTGCAGCTTCGATGAGGTGGGTTTCCAGTTGCGCGCGATCGGCAAGCGGTGAGCCGTCCCACGCCACTACACCGCTTGCGTCGACGTCGACCTGCACGACGACCGGCGGCGCTGGCGGCGCGGCGTTGGATGGCGTGGGCATGTCGAGTTTGACGGCATGCGTCTGGATCGGGATGGTGAGGATCAGCATGATCAGCAGCACCAACATGACGTCGATGAGCGGCGTCGTGTTGATCTCCACCATGATGTCGCTGTTCTCGCCAGCGCCCGATGGCATGGTCATGGCCATGGCAGTCTCCTGAGGTGGTGCGCGCGGCGCGCTATTGACGCGGCGGCGCTTCGGTAATGAAGTCGACCTTGGCGATGCCTGCGCGCTGGCACGCCAGGACAACGCGTCCGATCGCGGCGTAACGCGCATCGAGGTCGCCGCGAATATGGACTTCGGGCTGTGGGGTCAGCACGGCGACCGCCTTGAGTTTGTCCAGCAGCGTCGCGGCGTCGGGAATACGTCGCTCGTCCCAGTACACCTCGCCATCGTGGGTGACGGCGAGGACAACGTTCTGGGGCGTGGTCTGCAGCGGTTGAACCGCTTCCTTCGGCAGCGTCACGGGTACGGTGTGCGACACCACGGGAATGGTGATGAGGAAGATGATGAGCAACACCAGCATCACGTCGACGAGGGGCGTCGTGTTGATCGTCGCCATGACCTCGTCGTGCTCTGCGCCACCCTCCCCACTGGATACGGTCATCGCCATGGCATCACCCCACGCGAGCGACTTGCGAGGTGCGCGTCGCCACGATGGCCGACGCGGTCGTCTTGCCCGTGAGCAGCACGTTGTGCAGTTCGCTGCCGAACTCGCGCACGCGCTCCATCACGGCCTTGTTGCGACGCACGAGCCAGTTGTAGCCGAGCACCGCAGGCACAGCCACGGCCAGACCGATGGCCGTCATGATCAGCGCTTCGCCGACCGGCCCCGCCACCTTGTCGATGGATGCCTGACCGGCAATGCCGATGGCGGTGAGCGCGTGATAGATGCCCCACACCGTGCCGAAGAGGCCGACGAACGGTGCGGTCGAGCCGACCGTGCCCAGGAACGACAGCCCGTCCTGGAGGCGATTCGAGACGCCTGTCATCGAACGTTCGATGGCGGTGGCGACCCAGGTATTCAGATCGACCTGTTCGAGCAGCGCGCCGTGGTGATGGTCGCGGGCCGACAAGCCGGTCTCGGCGATGAAGCGGAACGGGCTGCCCTCATCGAGCGAGCGCACGCCTTCGGAGAGCGACGACGCACTCCAGAACTTCTGCTCCGCCGCACGCGCCCGGCGCAGCACCTTGGCCTGTTCGAGCAGCTTGGCAACGATGATGTACCAGCTCCCCATCGACATGATCACGAGGATCAGCAGGGTCCCGCGAGCGATCATGTCGCCGCCTTCCCAGAGGGCCTCCAGACCGTAGGGGTTCGTCACCGTCGTGGCGGCATGGGCGCTGAGCGACGCAAACGCCGTCGTCATCGATACCAGGGCCATCGGGACCGCGAGACCGCGTGCACGGGCCGTGACGCGAGATTGGAACTGAAACATGGTTGTCTCCTCGACGTAAATCAGGGTGGAAGATGGGCTGTTGAGCACAGCCTCAATTGAGTTGGAAATCGAACGGGACTTGCACGCGGACCTCCTGTCCTTGTGCAACGCACTGGAACTGGCGCACGGCGTTCTCGGCAGCGCGGTCCAGCACAGGCGCTGCGGAACGGGCGACGCGAAGCTGTTTGATCTGTCCATCGGTGCCGACCACGAACTCGACGAGCACGCTGCCCGTGATGTTGTCGCGCTGGGCTTCTCGCGGATAACGGATAGCGGCGCGCACTTGGGCCGAGTTCGGGCAGACGACGCCAACGTTGGCAGGCACGGGCTTGCTTACGGGCGGTGCGGGCGGCGCAACCGGGGCGGTGTCGACGGGCTTGTCGGCCTGCGCCGCGATAGCGTTCGGTTGCGGCGCGCTCTGCACCGGCACTTCGGGCGGCGGCACGTAAGCCTTGGGCTGGACGACGGGGCGTGGCGCGGGTGCGATCTTCTTCACCGGCGGTGGCGGGGGCGGCGGAGGAGGCGGTTTGATCTCCTCGATGATTCGTGTCTCAATGGGCGCCTGGATGATCGTCGCGACCCGGGTGGCGAGGCCACTGAGCAAGGCGTACAGAATCAGGGCGTGCAGCAGCAGTGCAACACCGATACCGAGCAGTCTCCGGGCGGGCGGTTTGGGTTGGGCGTAATTCATGGACTACGTGTCTCCTGCCTGCTTATGTCTTGTGTGGAGTCACGTTACGGCGCGGGTATTTCTGGTTCATCTCGACTTTGTATCGGGTTTGATACATAGCGCGGACGAGGCGAAGGCGACGCGTAGTCGATGAATGGGCCTGCCCACCAAATGTTTCAGGACTGCAACAATGCCGCAAGAATGCCTGCACGTTCCTCGCGGATAATCGGGGACGTGAGGGCATAAAGACGCCGGGCGTGGGGAAGGGACGCAGAAGAACGCCCCGACGTGTCGGAGACTAGAAAAGGAAAATCATCATGGCAACGCACGTACTTGTCGTCGACGACGATGCGCAAATCCGCAGTCTGCTTTGCGATTGCCTTGCCGACTTCGGCATGACCTGCATGCAGGCGGCCAACGGCGAGGAGATGCACCGGGTGCTGGAGCACAGCGACATCGACATCGTCGTGCTCGACCTGATGCTGCCGGACAGCGATGGGCTCACGCTATGCAGGGAGCTGCGCACGACGTCGGACATCCCGATCATCATGCTCACGGCGCGCGGCGAGATGACCGACCGGATCGTGGGGCTTGAACTCGGCGCAGACGACTATGTCGTGAAGCCTTTCGAGCCGCGCGAACTGGTGGCGCGAATCCAGACGATTCTGCGTCGCACGAAAGCGCAGGCGAAATCGGTGACCGAGCAGAAGGACGAGCGGAAATTTGCGGGATGGCGTCTGAGTCTGATCGGCCGCCATCTCATTGCCCCGGACAACACCGTCATCCCGCTCTCGAATGCGGAGTTCCGGCTGCTCAATGCGTTTCTTTCCGCACCGGGGCGTGTGCTCAGCCGCGAGTACCTGATGGATACGGCACGGGGGAAGTCCATCGATGCGTTCGACCGCAGCATCGATGTCCAGATATCGAGGCTGCGGCACAAACTGCGCGAAGACATCAAGGAGCCGCGCTTGCTGCGCACGATTCGCGGCGAAGGTTATATGCTCGACGTGCGCGCACAAACGGAGAGTTAGTCCGACCCGCCCGTGGAGGCGTCTTCGAGCGACCTGCCTTTGGTCGACGGGCCGAAAAGCGCGATGCAAATCGCAGCGACCAGCAGAATTACGTCGCTGATCACGAACACGAACAGCTTGCCTTTGAGCACGGCGAAGACGCCGAAGACCAGAAGCAACAGGATCGCGCCTGCGCGCCCCCATGCCGATGCGAGGCCCATCCCCGTCGCGCGAATCTCCGTCGGATACAGTTCGGGCGTGTAGCTGTAAATGGCGGTGGAGCCGAGCGCCAGACAGAACGACGTCAGTCCGCCGAACGCCATGAGCGTGGTGGATGTTGTCGACATGCCGAACAACGTGCCGAAAATGGCGGTGCCGATGAAGGCGAGGATGGCCGTCGGCTTGCGGTCGAGCCAGTCGACCACGTAGCCGCCGAACACATACCCCGGAATGACCGACGCGTAAATCGCAATCGAGAACTCGAACGACTTGACGATGCTGAAGCCCTCCATCGCAAGCAGCGTCGGCACGAACGTCATGAATGTGTAGAGCACGCCGTACTCGGCAAACCAAGTGGCCCACAGCATCAGCGTCACCTTGCGAAAGCGCGGGCTGAGCAGGTCGCGTGCGGTCCAAGTCTTCGCGGGCTTGGCATCGACTACGGAGGCTGTCGTCGCAGCGCCAGGCACAACGGCCTCGTCCGGCAGGCGACGTCCCACGCGCTGTTCGATCGACGCCAGCACGGCTTCCGCTTCGGCCGCACGCCCGCGACGCAGCAGCCAGCGCGGCGACTCGGGCAGGCCCGAACGCATCAGTCCGACGACGATGGCGAAAGGCAACGTCAGGAAGAGCGCGGCACGCCAGCCCCAGTGCGGGATGATGTTCAGCGCCCAGATCGGCGACACGGCAATCCCCAGCGCGAAGAAGCCCATCATCCAGCCCCCCAGCTTGCCACGTACGCGCGTCGGCCAGAGTTCTGCCAGGTAGGGCGGAACAATCGAGCTCTCCGCGCCCACGAACAGCCACGTGAAGAAGTTCAATGCGGCAAACGACCATACGTCACTGACCAGTCCGCGCGACGCGGAAAACAGCGAATACAGCACCAGCGTGAGCATGATCATTTTCTTGCGGCCGTATCGGTCGGCGGCAAATCCGGCGAGCGCGGACCCTACAAGATAGCCGCCCAGACCGATGGCCGAGATCACACCGATGGTGGCCGCATCGAATCCCCATAGCGGTCGCAAGGTCGCCAGGACGAAGCCGGTAATGACCGTGTCGAGCGTATCGAAGAACAGCGAGAGCGCCGCGACGACCAGCACCGTCAGGTGAAAGCGCGAAACCGGCAGACGGTCGAGCCGCCGGGCAATGTCCTGCTGGGTGAGCGTCGAAGTCCGCAGGGCGTCACGGGCGCCGGACGCCGAGGCTGTCGAGGTCGCGGACGTCGCGTTGCCACCGGACATCCGGCCAGCATCGCCGCCCGGGCGAGAGTCGAATCGAGAGGTCGTCATGTTCTGGTCTGTCAGTGAGGGCCGGACGCAGTGCCGGCACCGGTGTCATGAGAAATCGTTGCGTTTCGCTTTGTTTCGTTGCGTCGGTGCGTGTCAGGCGGAAGCGCCGATGCCCGGATGGAACTGGCCGTGTCCCGGTGTGCCGACGATCTTGCCGTGGTCCATGACCGTCTCACCGCGCACGATGGTGTAGACCGGCATACCCGTCGTATGGATGCCTTCCCAGGCGGTGTAGCCCGCCTTCGTATGCATGTCGGCAACGGTAAAGGTCTGTTCCTGCAACATGTCGACGATGGTGAAGTCGGCGTCGGCGCCACACTGGATGCGCCCCTTCTTCGGATATTGGCCGAAGCGTTTGGCAGGGGCCTCCGCGCAAAGGCGTGCAACGTCCTGAAGTGTCAACTTTCCCGCATTCACGGCGTTGAGCACCAGCGGAATAAATTCCTGTGCGCCCGTAATGCCCAACGGCACGGAGAAGTTGTCTTTCCAACCCGGCGTGATTTCTTCAAGCGTATGCGGTGCATGTTCCCCCACCAGCATGTCGGCCGTGCCGTCGTGTACCGCCTCCCAATGGCGCTCCGGGGCATACGCCCACGCATAGGCACCGGGTCCGACCTTCTCCGCCTGAGCGCGCGTCATGAACAAAGTCGCGGATTCCATCTCGCCGGAGATGTCCTGTCCTTGCGCCTTGGCTTGTCGCACCAGCTCGTTGGCACCCGGCGGCATGACGCCCATGTGCAGGACATGCAGGCGCACACCCGTCAGTCGCGCGTAGTAAATCGACGCCGCCAGCCCCGCCGCCATCCCGTGGCCGTACATGTAACCGCGCTCGTACGCCTCCATGTAGTCGCGATTGCTGGTCTTGCCCGGGTTGATGTAATCGCGAAACGTCAGTCGTTTGCACCATTCGCTATCGTCGTGGTGCACCGCGCAGAGCAGCCCCTTGTCGGCGACCGCTTCGTATAGCTCGTGCAGGATGCCGTGGTCGACCACGCCCAATTCGGAGATGTACGGATACACCTCCTTCACGTGCCGCGTGTTGAACACTTTGATGCCGATGGCGCCCGCTTCGGCGAGCGCTTCCACGGTTTTCGGGTATAGCCCACCGCCGTAAAGCGCATAGTCGACCAGCGCTTTCGGCGCGATGGTTTCCCGCTTGAGCATGAACGATTCGAGGGTCGTCGGATGGGGATCGTTGTTCGTCATGTCGATGCAGAACGTAATGCCCCCAGCAGCGGCGGCCGTGGTGCCCGACGTGAAATCCTCCTTGTAGGTGTGTCCCGGCTCGCGGAAGTGACAGTGCACGTGCCAAAGCCCCGGCAGTACGTCCAGACCGCCAGCGTCGATGGTCCGCAGCGCCGGCGGCGTGTTCGCGTCGTCCGTCAGCGCCACGATTTTTCCGCCTCGTACGCCGATGTTCAGCGTCGAAAACCCTTCAGGGGTATGCACCCGACCGCGCGTTATCAAGAGATCCAGCGGTTCCTGATTCATCTTATTCTCCAAAAATACACAATAAATACACGACAAATTGTTTGTGTATAAAATTATTGTGTCAAGTGGGGAATGTTCGCTACACTGGCTGCCAATCGATCACTTCACGTCTCACCATGCGCAAGAAAGCAGAGGTCGCTCAGGACGCGGCGACCAAACACGTCAAGGGTTCCGGGGCTTCGAAGGCCTACCAGTTGTTGCGCGATCGCATCGTCTCGCTGGAGATGCACCCGGGCGACGACATCGACGAGCAGGCGCTTGTCGACGAACTGGGCATTTCGCGCACGCCGCTACGCGAAGCCATGATTCGTCTGGCCGCGGAAGGGCTGATTTCGATCCTGCCGAACCGGGGCGCGCGGGTGTCGTCGATGGATATCCCGCAGTTGCAGGAGCATCTGGAGGCATTCGAGTTGACACAGCGCGCGACGACGCGTCTGGCGGCGCTGCGACGCACGCAGGCGGATCTGGCGCGCATCGAGACGCTGGTGGTGGCCTTCGAGACGGCGCATGAGAAGGAGGACGTCAACGGCATGATCGACGGCAACTGGGAACTGCATCTGGCCATCGGCAATGCCTGCGGCAATCGCGTGCTCGCCAAGATCTACGCGAATCTGCTGACGGAAAACCTGCGGATCGCGCGATTGGCGATGAGCTACGAAACCTTCCCGACGCAGGCGGCGCGACAGGCACATCTGAACAACATCCTGCGCGAGCACCGCGAAATTCTGGAGGCCATTCGCACGCGCGACGCCGAGCGCGCAGACGAGCTGGCGGCCTCGCATACCAATCTCGCACGCAAACGCGTGACCGAGTACATCTCGCTCAGTGCGCTCGGCAGCATGACCGTCGGCGCGCAGGCGAACGTGCCGGGGTTTTCCGGAGGATCTTGAGATGTGTGAAGTCTGTGCCGTCTTTGGCGTGAGTGAACACTGGACGGACGCCGCCGACCCGATGGGTCAGCATTCCGTGGCCGCTGGCATTCTGGAGAATCGCAGCGAACGCGCACGTCGGCTGCGGCTCATCAACCGCATTCTGCGCCCGCACGGTCTGACAGCCGAAGACTGGGACGGCGAATCGTACAGCGTGGAAGACACGAGCGGGCGTCGTCAACTCGCGTCCGATCTGTCGTCGCTCTGGCGCGTTGCCGAGCATCTTGGTCACACCTTTATCGATCCGCTGGAGAGCGACTTCACGGTCGCGCAATCGCTATGGTCAGACTCGTACCGCGTCTCGAACTGAATATCGTCACCGGCTTTCTCGGCAGCGGTAAAACTACGCTGCTCAAGCGTTATCTGGCGCAGCGGCCGCCAGCGTCGACACTGGTCATCATCAACGAGTTCGGGCGCGAATCGATTGACGATCGCCTGACGTTGCACCTGAATTCGGAGATTGCGACCATCGCCAATGGGTGCCTGTGCTGCACGGTACTCGATGATCTGCGTGAGACATTGCTGGACATCCTGACCCGTCGCGCGCGCGGTGAGTTGCCGGAACTGGAGCGCATCATCATCGAGACCAGCGGTCTGGCCGACCCCGGTCCGATACTGGGCACCGTGCTGTCCGACGAAAATCTCGACGAATACCTTCGCGTGGGCGCATGTGTCACGACGTTCGACGCGCTGGAAGGCATCGCGTCGCTCGCGCGCTATCCGGAGGCGGCAGCACAACTCGCGGCGGCCGATCGTGTGGCCATCACCAAGACCGATCTGTTGGACGAGAGTCGTCTGAGCGCACTCGTCGATGCGGTTCGCGCCGTGAATCCTGCGTGCGCCATCATGACCAGCGAAGTGCCCGAGGCGCTCTTCGCACCGGGCGAGGCTTCGGTCATCGGTGACGTCTCGTCACGTCAGACAGGCGCGCATGTCCATACGAGTTCGGTGCAGAGCTTTTCCACCGCGCTCGACACGTCGCTCGACTGGGCGACGTTCTCCGTCTGGCTCACCGCGCTGCTCAATCGTCACGGCGACCGCATTCTGCGCTTCAAGTCGGTTCTGTCGATACGCTCGACGCCGGGGCAACTCGTGGTGCAGGGCGTGCGTCACCGCGTCTATCCGCCCAGCCATCTGCCGCAAATCGAAGGGGAGGCGTCGACGTCGCGGCTGGTGTTCATTACCGACGGGCTGGAGAAATCGCGCATTCTCGAATCTCTTCACCGGTTCGCCAATGCCGGGATGATCGACGCCGGTTTCAGTCGACTGACGATGCAGTAACGACAACGATATCGAGTGCGCAAGGCCGACAACCCGTCGAATTGCGCGCTCGACATCGTCGCGCGACTTCTACGGCAAGTTCTCTCGAAAGATCACCTGACTGCGGCTGGCTTCCACGCCGGCGGACAGGTCGCGCTTTTCGCGCAGGTTCGCGAAGATGCGCACGCAGTTCATGATGGCGCTCTGCGGGCTTTGGGTGATGACGGCGTCCATCGTGCCGTCGATCAGCATGGCCCGGGTATCCGGCGTGAGACCGTGGCCGATGAACACCACCTTGTGTTCCTTGCTCACTTCCTTGAGCGCGCGTCCCACGCCTTCCGATCCGCCGCCGATGTTGTAGATGGCGGAGAGATCGGGATGTTGTTCGAGTAGCGCGCGCGTCTGGCGGTAGTTGACCAGCTCGTCGTCGTAGCCCTCGCGCAGCCCGACGACCTGCATCTGCGGGTACTGCTCGGAAAACAACTGCAAGAACCCGGCCTCGCGCTCCACGTGTGCCTTGTAGCTGAGCGACCCGGCAATCAGCGCCACTTTTGCGTGTCGCTTCTGACCGACGAACCGGGCAATCAGATACGCCGCGGTGCGTCCCGCCGAACCGTTATCGAGTCCCACATACGCGATGCGCCGCGAATGCGACAGATCGGAGACCAGCGTGACGGCCGCGACGCCTTCGTCAGCCAGCGTGTCGACGGCTTCGCGCACCTTCGGGTGTTCGAGCGGCATGAACGCCACGCCGTCGCAGCCGCGTCCACGCCCCAGCAATGCTGATGCCATCGCATCCGGATCGAACCCCTGAATGAACTGCACCCGGCAGTTGACGTTGTACGGTGCCCATTGCGTTTGCGAGCATTGCACCCACTCGCCGAGCATGCGCAGAAACTTGCTGCTCCGGTCGGGCAGCACGAACAGCAACTGCGTCGGCGGAGACAGGCGTACTGCCTCCAGATCCTGCTCGGGCAAATACTTCAGTTCGCTCGCGGCGAGCAATACGCGCTGAACCGTCGTCTGACGCACGCCTTCCCGGCGATGCAGCACCCGGTCGACCGTGGCGGTCGAGACGCCCGCCATTCGGGCGATGTCCGCGAGATTGGGCATGTTTCGTCGCATGGAAGTGAGTCCGCTGAGTGTTTCGATGATCGTGACAAACGCAGCATACTTCATCAAAGCACATCAAATCGCATCATGAAATCGGGTTGGTCGATTGCCGGTTTGCCCCCTATCGTACGACTTCATAGCGCATTGAAACGCATCGAAACGCATCGCAGGATCGGTGCGAAAAGAACAGGAAAGGAACAGGAGACGAGTGATGGCAGGAGCAGAGGTGTCGACGTCGCGTCGGCTGGAGGGCCGCGTGGCGTTGGTATTCGGTGCCGGTTCGGTCGGCGACGGCTGGGGCAACGGCAAGGCCGCCGCAGTGGCTTATGCGCGACAGGGCGCGAGGGTGGTCGCCATCGATCGCGAGGCGCAGGCGGCCGATATCACGCGCGACGTCATCGCCGGTGAAGGCCACGACGCCATCGCCGTGGCCGCCGACGTCACTCGCTGGACCGACGTCCAGCAAGCGGTCGCCGCCGCCATCGAAACCTACGGACGCATCGACATTCTTCACAACAACGTGGGCATCACGTCGCAGGGCGGCCCGGTGGAAACCACCGAAGAGGTCTGGGACCGCGTGATGGCGGTCAACGTCAAGAGCATGTTCCTGACGTGCAAGGCCGTGCTGCCGACGATGGAAGCGCAGGGGAGCGGCGCCATCGTCAACATCGGTGCGCTCGGTGGCGTCCGCTGGACGGGGTATGCCTATTGCGCCTATGCGGCGTCTAAAGGCGCGGTCAATTCGCTCACGCAGAGCGTGGCGCTGCAATACGCCGCTCGCGGTATTCGCGCCAACTGCATCCTGCCCGGCGTGATGGACACGCCGCACATTTATCAGCAGATTTCCGGCTTCTACGACAACACGCAGGCGATGGTCGAGGCGCGCAATCGCCTCTCGCCGACCGGGCGCATGGGCGACGGCTGGGATGTCGCGAACGCCGCCGTGTTCCTGGCGTCGGACGAGGCGCGCTACATCAACGGCGTAGAGCTGCTGGTCGACGGCGGCATGCACGTACGATGCAATTGACTGCGGTGCAATCGACAATAGTGACGAGACGAAAACCACAATATCAGGAGACAACCGGATGACCAGTTCAACTTCACAAGGCCGTCGCAACGTACTGCGCGCGCTGTCTGCGCTGCCCGCATTGGGCGTGGCCGGTGTTGCCGGTGTGACGGGTGTGCTCCCGCGCACCGCACGCGCTGCTACGCCGCAATACGTGTTCAAGTACGGCAACAATCTGCCCGTCAGCCATCCGCTGAACGTGCGCGCGCAGGAAGTCGCGGCGCGCATCGCCGCTGAGAGCAAGGGACGGATGGAACTGCGCGTGTTTCCCAACAACCAGTTGGGCGGCGACACGGACATGCTCGCTCAGGTGCGCAACGGCGGGATCGACATCTTCAACGCGGGCACGATGGTGATTGCAACGCTCGCGCCGATCAGCGCGATCACGGCCGTCGGCTTTGCGTTCTCCAACTACGACCAGGTGTGGCATGCCGTTGACGGCAAGCTCGGCGACACCATCCGCGCGGCCTTTGCGAAGACCGGTCTCTACACCTTCGAGAAGATGTGGGACAACGGCTTCCGTCAGATCACGAGCGGCAACAAGCCGATCACGAAAGCCAACGACCTTTCCGGCATGAAGATCCGTGTGCCGGTCAGCCCGATGGGCATCTCGCTGTTCAAATCGCTGCAAGCCTCGCCGACGAGTCTGCAATTCAGCGAGGTCTACTCCGCGCTGCAAACGCGCGTGGTGGACGCACAGGAAAATCCGCTCGCCATCGTCCAGACGGCGAAGCTCTATGAGGTGCAGAAGTTCTGCTCCATCACGAATCACAGCTGGGACGGCTATCACCTCGTCGTCAACGGCCGGTCTTGGAAAAACCTGCCTGACGATCTGAAGACCATCGTCGCACGCGCGTTCAACGAAGCCGCCATCAAGCAGCGCGAAGATGTCTACGCGCTCAACACCGGCCTGCAAAACGAACTGGCGAGCAAGGGGCTGGCTTTCAATTCGGCGTCTCCGGAAACGTTCCGCGCGCAGTTGCAGAAGTCGGGGTACTACGCCGAATGGCAGAAGAAGTTCGGCGCAGAAGCCTGGGCGTTGCTCGAAGCGACCGCAGGCAAGGTGGCCTGATATGACGCCGCGTCCTGCGCATCCGTCTGCCGCGTCAGGGCTCCATGCCGCTGACGTCGATACCCCAGCACACGGCTGGCGCGCGTTTGTGTCGGGTCTCGATCGCGCCATCGGCTGGCTGACGGAGATCCCAGCGGCATTGCTCGTGCTGGCGGACATCGTCGTCATGCTCGCGGGGGTGATCGCGCGCTACGTGTTCCATGCACCGCTCGTCTGGGGCGACGAACTCGCAGGCATCCTTTTTCTCTGGATGTCGATGCTCGGCGCGGTTGTGGCGTTGCGGCGCGGCGAACACATGCGCATGACGGCGTTCGTCGGCAAGGCGTCGCCGGGGACGCGCGCGTTTCTCGACATGCTGGCGGTTGCCGCCGCGATGGCTTTCCTGCTGCTGATCGTGCATCCGGCGTACGAATACGCGTCGGAGGAAGCGTTCGTCGTTACACCGGCCATGGAAATCAGCAACGCGTGGCGCGCCGCCGCCTTGCCAGTGGGCATGGCGCTGATGTTGCTCGTGAGCGTGCTGCGACTGCTGCGCGCAGCGCCTGCGTGGCGCACGGTGCAGGCGATGGTGGTCGTCGCTGTCGTGTGTGCGGGCTTCTGGCTGCTGGGGCCATCGCTCGAACCGCTCGGTCGCTGGAATCTGGTGATCTTCTTCGCGGGCGTCGTCGGGGCATGCGTATTTGCTGGCGTGCCGATTGCCTTCTCCTTCGCACTGGCGACGTTCGGGTTCCTTGCACTCACCACGACCACGCCTCTGGTCGTGCTCGTCGGTCGCATGGACGAGGGGATGTCGCATCTGATCCTGCTGGCCGTGCCGCTCTTCGTCTTCCTCGGGCTGTTGATCGAGATGACCGGCATGGCGCGTGCGATGGTGCAGTTCCTCGCGAGCATGCTCGGCCACGTGCGCGGCGGGCTGAGCTATGTGCTGATCGGCGGGATGTATCTGGTCTCGGGCATCTCCGGGTCGAAGGCTGCCGACATGGCCGCCATCGCGCCGGTGTTGTTCCCGGAGATGAAAAAACGTGGCGCAGATCCGGGCGATCTCGTGGCGTTGCTCTCGACCACGGGCGCACAGACCGAAACCATTCCGCCGTCGATTGTGCTGATTACCATCGGTTCGGTGACGGGCGTGTCGATCTCGGCGTTGTTCACGGGCGGCCTGTTGCCGGGTGTCGTACTGGGCGTGGCGCTGTGCTGCGTGGTCTGGTGGCGCTATCGCCATGAGGATCTGTCCGGTGTCGAGAAGGCGAAGAAGGGTGCGGTGATGAAGGCCTTCGTCTACGCACTGCCTGCCGTGGCGTTGCCGTTCGTGATTCGAGCGGCGGTGGTCGAAGGCGTGGCGACGGCCACCGAAGTGTCGACCATCGGCATTGCCTACTCGGTGCTGGCGGGATTGTTCGTCTACCGACAGTTCGACGCGCGGCGTCTGTTGCCGATGCTGATCGAAACGGCGGCGCTCTCGGGGGCCATCATCTTCATCATCGGGGCGGCGACGGGCATGGCGTGGGGGCTGACGCAATCGGGCTTCGCGCAGGATCTCGCGTCGGCGATGGAGCGCATGCCGGGTGGCGCAGCAGGCTTTATCGCCGTGTCGGTGGTCGCGTTCATCGTGCTGGGCAGCGTGCTCGAAGGGATTCCGGCCATCGTGTTGTTCGGGCCGCTGATGTTCCCGATTGCGCGCGCCGTCGGCGTGCACGAGGTGCACTACGCCATGGTGGTCGTGCTGTCGATGGGCCTGGGGCTGTTCGCACCGCCGTTCGGTGTCGGGTACTACGCGGCGTGTGCCATCGGCAAGGTCGATCCGGCAAAGGGCATGCGCGCGATCTGGGGCTACCTCGTCGCGCTCGTCATCGGGTTGATCTGCGTCGCAGCGATTCCGTGGATCTCGACGGGCTTCCTGCGCTGAGCAGCAGCACACAAAGGAACGCAGCCCACTCGGCTGTCACACAAAAACACATTCAACACAATCGCGAATCCGGTGAGCGAGGAAGGTCCTCGCACGCGCGGTGACGCACGCAACACGAACGTCACAGCAAAGAACAAGGGACGACCCATGAGCAGATTCTTCGGCGAGATTCGTCAGGTGGCATACCTCGTGCCCGATATCGAGGCGGCAATGACCTACTGGTCCGACGTTCTCGGTGTCGGCCCCTGGTACTACAACCCCAAGGTGCCGATCCGTAACTACACCTATCGCGGCGAGTCGTTCGAACCACACAATTCGGTCGCGCTCGCCAATGCGGGCGGCCTCCAGATCGAGCTGCTGCAAATTCGCAACGACGTACCGTCGATGTATCGCGACTTCCTCAGCGCCGGGCGCACCGGCGCGCAGCACGTGGCGTACTGGACGGACAACTTCGACGAGGATCTGGCGCGCGCGCAGGCGGCAGGCTTCAAGGTCTGCATGAGCGGCGAAGTGGGCGAGAACGGACGCTTCGTCTACTTCGAAGATCGCGACGCGGACCCGGGGTGTCATCCGGGAACGACCATCGAGCTGTCGGAAGTGGCTGGCCCGAAGGGCACACTCTTTCGCATGATTCGCGAGGCGGCTGCCGATTGGGATGGCCGTGACCCGGTGCGTGTCTTTCCTGATCTGTCGAAGCTATGAGTCCGATGCTGAATGCGACCTATCTGATTGAGACGCCACTCGATCCGCGCGCGGTTGCCGAAGTGATGGCAGGCGAGCAGTCGTGCGGCACGTTCACGCGAGTGGAGGGCGAGACCGATGCGCTGCGCGAGCGCGCGCGCGCCATCGTCGAGTCGGTCGAGACGGTGGGCGAGGTCGCGACGGCGTCGCTGCCCAACGCCTATCTCGAACGCAAGGGCATTCGCGGCCCGTGGCACCGTGCGCGTGTGCGCATCGCATTCCCGACGGATAACGTCGGCGCGAACCTGCCGACGCTGGCGGCCACGCTCGCGGGTAATCTTTACGATTTGGGCGAAGTCACCGGCATGCGGCTGGAGCGCGTTTCGCTGCCTGCAGCGTATCGCGAGCAGTTCGAATACCCGCGCTATGGCATCGCAGGCACGCGTGCGGCAACGGGCGTGTCGAGCGGCGCGCTGGTCGGCACGATTCTCAAGCCGAACGTCGGCATGAGCGCCGAGGATACGGCCGCGCTGGTGGCGCGCCTGTGCGCGGCAGGCGTCGATTTCATCAAGGACGACGAGGTCTGCGCCGACCCGGTGCATGCGCCGCTCGCCAAGCGCGTACCGGCGGTAATGGCTGCTGTGCGCGAACATCGTGAGCGCACCGGCAAACAGGTCATGGTGGCGTTCAACATCACCGACGAGACGGATGCGATGCGTCGCCACGCCGATCTCGTGAAGCGAGAGGGCGGCAACTGCGTGATGGTGAGCCTGAACTGGTGCGGCTTTTCCGCGGTGCAGACGTTGCGGCGTCACACCGACCTCGCGATCCACGCACATCGCAACGGCTACGGCGCGATGTCGCGCGACCCGCTGCTCGGCATCGGCTTTCAGGCGTACCAGACGCTCTGGCGACTCGCGGGCGTCGATCACATGCACGTGCACGGTCTGCAAGGCAAGTTTGCGCAAGCCGACGAGGAGGTCATCGAGTCGGCGCACGACTGCTACCGGCCGTTGGCCGAGGGCAACGCCGCTGGTGAGGCGGACATCGTTATGCCCGCGTTTTCCTCGGGGCAGTGGGCGGGCACCGTCCCGGCGACCTGGCGCGCGGTGGGGCGCGACGATCTGTTGTTCATGGCGGGCGGCGGCATTCTGGCGCACCCGGAAGGTCCTGCGGCGGGCGTGCAAAGCCTGCGCGATGCATGGCGAGCCGTTCGCGAGGGGCACAGCCTTGAGGACGCCGCGAAGCAGTCGTCGCCGCTCGCGTCGGCGTTGCGCTTCTTCGGTCGCTGATCGGTAGGACGACATGGTCATCGAATCGAAAGCGACCGAACGGCATCGTCCGCATCTGCTCTATTACGGCGACGATTTCACCGGTGCGACGGACACGCTCGCGACCGCTGCGCAAGCGGGATTGCGCAGCATGTTGTTGCTCGCGCCGCCGACCGAGGCGCGTCTGGCCTCGCTGGGCGAGATCGACTGTCTGGGCATCGCGGGCATCGCACGCTCGCTGGCGCCGATGCAAATGCGCGACGAACTCGCGCCGGTGGCCGACCTCGCGCGACGCCTTCAACCGCGCGTGCTGCACTACAAGACCTGTTCGACGTTCGACAGCGCGCCGGACGTCGGCAGCATTGGAGAGGCCGTGCGGCTGCTGTCTGCGGCAATGCCCAGCCCGTGGGTGGCGATCGTCGGCGGTCAGCCGAACCTGCAACGCTTCTGTCTGTTCGGCAATCTCTTTGCAGCGGCTGGCGC
The DNA here is from genome assembly GCF_902459615.1 of Pandoraea commovens. Taxonomy (GTDB): domain Bacteria; phylum Pseudomonadota; class Gammaproteobacteria; order Burkholderiales; family Burkholderiaceae; genus Pandoraea; species Pandoraea commovens. Next base: position 288,569 of record NZ_CABPSA010000007.1, on the reverse strand, counting down.
GGGTGGCGACGTATTCCGCATCGACCGGCATCCGACGATGAGTCGCCACCCGGTCACCCCGATGAGCGAAGCGGATTTGCGGCGGCATCTTGCGGGGCAGGGACTGGAAGGCATCGGGCTGATTCCGTGGACGAGCTATGACGCCGATGCCACGCACGCGTCGTCCGCGCGCTTGCTCGCGTTGCGCGAAGCAGGCGTGAGACACGTGCTGTGGGATGTCGCGCGACAAAGCGACTTGGGTGAAATCGGGGCGCAGCTTTGGACGGCGGCCGAACACGCGCCGCTACTGGCCGTCGGCCCGAGCAGCGTAACGCAGGCGCTAGCGAGCGCCATGCCGCAACGCGCGACGGTGACGTCGACGGGTGTCGCGGCGGCTTGCGGGCCGGTGCTGGTGTTGGCGGGGAGTCTTTCGCCCGTGACCGCAGCACAAGTGGCCGCAGCAAAGTCGTTCGAGATCGTGCGTCTCGATGCCGTGCGATTGACGCAAGCGGATGGGCAATACTGCGCGTCGGCGGCCTCAGCGCTCGTGAAACATCTCCGAGCTGGGCGTCATACGCTGGCGTGCACCGTCCCTTCTCAGGGGGCGACGGCGAACGAGGGCACGATCAACGCGCTACGGCTCGCGCAAGCCGGAGGACGATTGCTCGCACAAGTGCTGCGCGAAGTGCCGGTGTCGCGCATGGGCATTGCGGGAGGAGATACGTCCAGCCACGGCATGCGGGCGCTCGATGCCTGGGGACTGACGCATGCCGGGGCACTCGCGCCGGGTGCGCCGCTGTGTCGTCTGAAAAGCGATGTGCCGTCGTTCGACGGCATGGAGATTCTGCTCAAGGGCGGGCAGATGGGCGGGGAGGATCTCTTCGAGCGGCTGGTATATGGCGCGTGAGTTTAGCCGCATGATTCAGGCACCATGAGTCAAGCAAGCCGCACAACGTATGGCGACGCACGATCGGGGGGGCACTTGACGCGCAACCAACCAACTAGTAGATTGGCTGCCATTGGACGCCGTCACCGGCGTCAAACCCGCGCGTGAGGCACGGCTTCACGCCATTTCGTCTAATCGAGTTAAGGACTATGAGCGTCGAGCTGTCTCCCCGGGCGACCGAAATCGCAGAGCACACGAAGCAACTGCTGGCGGCGGGCGGTTATCACGGGTTTAGCTACGCCGATCTGTCCGAGCGGGTGAATATCGGCAAGGCCAGCATTCACCACCACTTCCCCAGCAAAGCAGATCTGGTGCTGACGGTGGTCAAGCGGCATCGCGAGCAGGCGCGCGACGGGCTGGCGGCGCTCGATCGGCATGTGGCCGATCCGACGGCGCGTCTCACTGCCTACACGAATTACTGGGCGGAGTGCATTCGCGACGGTTCGATGCCCATGTGCATCTGCGCCATGCTGGCGGCGGAATTGCCGATGATCCCGACGGAGATCGCCGACGAGGTGCGTCGCTATTTCGACGATCTGACGGCATGGCTTGCATCGGTGCTTGAAGCCGGTGTGGAGAAGGGGCAGTTCCGGTTGAACGGCAGCGCGCTGGTCGAGGCGCAGGCGTTCATGTCCACGGTGCACGGCGCGATGTTGACGGCGCGGGCATTGGGAAGCGCGGATTCGTTTCAGGCGATTGCACAAGTGGCGATCAGTCGCTTGAGTTCGAAGAAGTGAGTTTGAAGAAATGACGCCGACCGACTGAACATCGTTCGGACGAGCATGCAGATAAGGGCGCAATTGCGCCCACTTTTTGAAGTGTCAAACCAACCAACTAGTCGGTCGAAGGAGTCCCCTCCATGCCTCATCCTATTTCCACCTTGGGCGCGGTGCATACCGCCATCAGTGTCGTGACGTTCGCAGCGGGCATCTCCAGCTTCGTTCGCTATCGAAAGATCGATCCGGCCAATCGCTCCGGCCAGCTTTATCTCGTCGGAATGTTGATCTCGGTGCTCACGTCGTTCGGGCTATCGAGCACGGGTGGATTCAACGTCGGCCATGCGCTGGGCATTCTGGCGTTGCTCGCGACGCTGGGTGGTTTGCTCATCCCGAAGATCGATTTTCTGGGACGTGTGCGCCCGTACTTCTCCCAGTTCGCTTTCGGGTTCAGCTTCTTTTTGCTGCTGGTGCCGGGGATCAATGAGACGCTGACGAGACTGCCTGCGAGCCATCCGCTCGCGAGCGGTCCGGAGTCGCCGCTCGTGCGCGGCGCACTCGGCGCTTGGCTGGGCATCTTCGTGCTCGGCTCGATCGTGCAATTCCTGTGGCTTCGTTCGCAACGTAGCCGCGCGTAAGCGACAACGTGACGGAACGCGTGGGAGGGCGTCGACATCGATTCGACGCTCTCCCGTTGCAATGTCAGGCGACGGCGTCGAGCGCGAAGTCGACCGCTGCCATCGCGTGTAATTCGGTGGTGTCGAACAGCAGCAGGTCGGTGTGTTCCGGCTTCACTAGCAGCGAAATCTCGGTGCAGCCGAGGATGATGGCTTGTGCGCCGCGTGCGGCGAGCCGTTGCATCACGTCCAGATAGACGGCGCGCGACGCGTCGCTGACGATGCCCACGCAAAGTTCGTCGTAGATCACACGATGCACGGCGGCGCGGTCGTCGCTGTCCGGCACCAGCACGTCGAGTCCGAACTTCTGCTGCAGCCGTGACTTGATGAAATCCTGCTCCATCGTGAACGCGGTCCCTAGCAGGCCGACGCAGGTAATCTCACGTGCCTTTGCGGCATGTCCGACTGGATCGGCCACGTGGATGAGCGGGATCGAGACCGCGTCTTCGATGTAGTTCGCCAGCTTGTGCATCGTGTTCGTGCACAGCACCACACAGTCCGCGCCGCCTGCTTCCAGACGCATCGCCGCGTCGCGCAACATCACACCGGCGTCATCCCAGCGTCCCTCATGCTGGGCACGCTCAATCGGACCGAAATCCACGCTGAACATCAGTGTCTGCGCTGAGCGCAGCGGGCCGAGCCTCGCCTGCACCGCCTCGTTGACGATGCGGTAGTACTCCACGCTGGATTGCCAGCTCATGCCGCCGATCAAGCCGATAGTGCGCATGAATATTCCTTGTTCGGTTAAGACGATGTCCGCTGAGTGTGGGCTTAACGACGCACCAGTGCCACAACGTAGACGCAAGGTTGTTTGCCTGCGTTGAGGAACGTGCACGGTGCGGGCGGCCCGAGCTGAAGGCAGTCGCCTTCCTTGAGTTCATACGTCAACTCGCCTTCCTCGAACGTGAGCGTTCCCTTGCGCACCCAGATCTGCTGATGCTGAAACGTGAAGGCCGACGACGGATACGACACGTTCACGCCCGGCGGCAACGTCACTTCCAGCAACTCCAGCATGCCGCCATTGCGCGGTGACACGGCGCGGCGCAGATAGCCCGTCTCCGGGTCCTGCCAGACCAGTTGCTCGGCTTCGCGGCTCAAACGCTCTCCGGATTGTTCGGCGAGCGAAAGCAGCATCGACAGTTGCAGACCGAATGCGCCCGAGAGACGACCGAGCAGTGCAGCCGTCGGGCTGGCAGCGCCACGTTCGATCTTGCTGATCATCGCCTTCGAGACACCGGAGCGCTCAGCCAGATCGCCTAACGACCAGCCGCGGGATTCGCGCTCGATACGAATGCGATGCGAAATCGCGGGCGTCGGGTCCACCATCGGGGGAGTCATGCAGAGATTCCAAGGGTTTCGGGTTGCGAAATTATACAAGTCACCTCTATCACGACCCGGAAATTTAGCGTTTACCCCCATCTGAAATATTTTTGATCGTAGTCAAACGTCTACTATAGTAAACGGCAACAACGGATCGAACCGCATTGGTCCCGCCCCTAATTTGTTGCAGACAAGGAGTCAACATGCCCCGTGAAATTCGACTGAACGCCTTCGAGATGAACTGCGTGGGTCATATCCAGCAAGGTCTGTGGACGCATCCCCGCGATCAATCCACGCGCTACAGCGAGTTGCAATACTGGGTCGACTACGCGAAGAAGCTGGAGAAGGGGCTCTTCGACGGGATGTTCTTCGCCGACGTGGTCGGCGTGTATGACGTCTATGGCGGCAACGCTGACGCCGCGCTGCGCAACGCCGTGCAAGTCCCGGTCAACGATCCGCTCATGTTGATTCCGGCCATGGCTGCCGCCACGCAACACCTCGGCTTCGGTGTCACGGCCAACCTGACCTACGAGCAGCCGTTCCTGTTCGCGCGCCGCATGTCGACGCTCGATCACCTGACGGGCGGGCGTATCGGCTGGAACATCGTGACGGGCTATCTCGATAGCGCTGCGCGCGCCATCGGCATCGAAGGACAGATCGCGCACGACGACCGCTACGACCTGGCAGACGAGTACATGTCGCTCGTCTACAAGCTGTGGGAAGGCAGTTGGGACGACGACGCCGTGCTGGCCGACCGCGCAGGGGGCGTCTACGCCGATCCGTCGAAGGTGCGCGTGATCCATCACCACGGCAAGCAATACAAGGTCGACGCGATGCACCTGAGCGCCCCGTCGCCGCAACGCACGCCAGTGCTGTATCAGGCCGGTTCGTCGCCGCGCGGTTGCCAGTTCGCGGCCACTCACGCCGAGTGCGTCTTCGTGAACGGCCAGAAGATGGACGGCGTGAAGGAGATCGTCGACACGATCCGCGCCGAGGCTGTGAAGTACGGCCGCCAAGCGAGCGACGTCAAGGTCTTCATGGGCGCGACGCCCATCGTCGGCCGCACCGACGCTGAGGCAAAAGAGAAGTTCGAGGAGTATCGTCGTTACGTCAGCTCGGAAGGCGCTCTCGCACATGCAGCTGCGTCGCTGGGCATCGACTTCGCCAAGTACGACATCGACGAGCCGATCGATACCGGCAAGAGCCAGGCCATCGTGTCGAACGTCACGGCCATGACGCGCGCCGCCGGTCCGCAATGGACGCGTCGCAAGCTGCTCGAACAGATGGTGCTCGGCAGTCGCCAGACGCCGTGGATCGGCTCGGCTCAGACCATTGCCGACCAGATGATGGCGTGGAGCGAGGCAACGGGTATCGACGGCTTCAACCTCTCGCGCACCGTCGTGCCGGAGTGCTTCGAAGACGTGATCGACCTCGTGGTGCCGCTGTTGCAGGAGCGTGGCGCGTACAAGACCTCGTACGGCGACGGCACGTACCGCAAGAAGCTCTTCGGTCATGACCGTCTGCCGCAGACGCACAGCGCTGCGCAGTACCGCTCGGGCGCGAAGTAAGCGTCCCCGTGAAAGCGAACCGTCACGTAGGCACGTATTGAACGAGGTGAAGGAAATGGACAAGAGCACGGTGGACAAATCGATCTTCCGCGAAGCGATGGCTGGCCTGGGTGCGGCCGTCAACGTCATCACCACCGACGGCCCTGGCGGGCTGGCCGGATGCACCGCCTCTGCCGTGTGCGCCGTCACCGACGATCCGCCCACGCTGCTCGTCTGCATCAACCGGGCGAGCCGCAACAACGCCGTGATGCGCGAGAACGCACGCCTGTGCGTGAACGTGCTGTCGGCCGACCAGCGCGACATCGCCATGCAGTTTGCGACGAAGGATCTGTCGATCGAAACGCGTTTCGCCAGCGGCGACTGGGACACCCTGCACACCGGCGCGCCGGCGCTGCAAGGTGCGGTGAGCGTGCTCGACTGCGAAGTGTCGTCGATCACCGAAGTTGGCACGCACACGGTCTTCTTCTGTGAAGTGAAGGCGGCGCGCTCGGCTGCGGCGCTCGACGGCCTGATCTATTTCGCACGCGGTTTCCACCGCGTCGGCATGGTCGCGCAAGCGGTCTCCGCCTGAGGACGCACTGCCCATGAAGTCTACGTCCACCCTGCGCACCCTGCGCGAACACGGCGCACCCGACGGCAAGGTCGCCTCACTGGCGATCGTGCTGCTGGCGCAAGTGGCGGCGATGGGCGTCTGGTTTTCGTCGACGACCGCCGTCGCGCTGATCAAGCGCACGCAGGCAATTGCCTCGGGGGACGAGGCGATGCTCACCGGTGCGGTGCAGCTCGGGTTCGTGATCGGCACGGTCGTGTCGGCCACGCTCGCGCTGCCTGACCGGTACGATCTGCGTCGGATCTTCGCGGCGTCGGCGCTGATGGCGGCGCTCTCGACCGGTGCACTGGCCGTGCTGCCGCCGACCGGGCCGTTGGTGATTCTGCTGCGCCTGATCACGGGCATTTGCATGGCCGGTGTCTATCCGGTCGGCATCCGCCTTGTGGCAACGTGGGCCAAAGCCGACCTCGGTTTGCTGATCGGCTTGCTGGTCGCGGCGCTCACGCTGGGCTCCGCGAGTCCGCATCTGGTGGGCGGCCTACAAGATCTCGACTGGCGCTGGGTCTATCTCGCGGCGGCCACGCTGGCCGTGGCGTCGGGCGTAGCCATCGGTTTCGCTGAGATCGGCCCGAACATCAAGCGGGCGGCGCGCGTCGACTTCACGAAGGTCACGCAGGCGTGGCGCGACCCGGCGGTGCGGCTGGCGAATCTGGGCTATCTCGGTCACATGTGGGAGCTGTATGCCATGTGGGCGTGGCTCGGCCTGTTCCTGCAATACACGTTGCAACTGCATGGCGTGGCGGAGTTCCACGAAAAGGCCGAGATGCTGACGTTTGCGGTGATCGCGTTCGGCGCGGTCGGTGCGTGGGCGGGCGGCATGCTCGCGGATCGTCTGGGACGAACGCTCGTCACGATGGGGGCGATGGCGCTCAGCGCGACGTGCGCCGCTGTGATCGGCTGGATGCCTGCTGCACCGCTTGCACTTGTTGTGGGTGTCGCATTCGTGTGGGGCTTCTCCGTCATTGCAGACTCGGCGCAGTTTTCGGCGGCCGTTGCGGAGCTGGCAGACCCGACGTCGGTTGGCACGCTGCTCACCGCACAGACGTGTGCCGGGTTCTTGCTCACGCTCGCCAGCATCCGGCTGGTGCCGGTGATCGTGGCGCACCTCGGCTGGCAGGGCGGCATGGGGGTGCTCGCTATCGGACCGGCCCTCGGCTGCGTGGCGATGTGGCGATTGCGTCAGCACCCGGCGTCGCTGCGCATGGCCGGTGGCAAGCGATAGCCCGATATCCCGATAGCGCACGAAGTTCTTTTCTTCCGTACCTCAAGTAACCCGAGACGTTGAAATGTATTCCTATCCCGACATCAAGATGCTGATCGGCGGTCAGTGGCGCGCTGCGCCCGGCCAGCCGGTGACGAACCCCTCGGAAGGCACGACCATCGGCACGGTGCCGACGGCGACGCTCACCGACCTCGACGACGCTTTGGCTGCGGCCGAGCATGGTTTGCGCGTCTGGCGACGCACGTCGCCGGCACAGCGCACCGAGATCATGCTGCGTGCTATCGCGTTGCTCAAGGAGCGTGTCGAGAGCATCGCGTTCGCTATTTCGCTGGAGCAGGGCAAGACGCTGGCGCAGGCCCGCGCAGAAGTGTTGCGCGGCTGCGATCTGATGACGTGGGATGCCAACGAAGGCAAGCGTCTTTACGGTCGGGTCATTCCCGCCGAGCCGGGCATGCGTCACACCGTGGTGCGTGAGCCGGTCGGCGTAATCGCCGCCTTCACGCCGTGGAACTTCCCGATGAGTTCGCCCGCCCGCAAGGTCGGCGGCGCGCTTGCAGCGGGTTGCTCAATCATCCTCAAGGCGGCCGAAGAAACGCCGGCCGGTGCCGTGCTGATGGCGCAGGCATTCCAGGACGCAGGCTTGCCCGACGGTGTGTTCAACCTCGTGTTCGGCGACCCCGCGACGATTTCGTCACATCTGATTGCAAGCCCTGTGGTGCGCGGCATCACGTTCACGGGCTCCACGCCGGTCGGCAAGCATCTTGCCGGGTTGACGGCGAAGTACATGAAGCCCGCCATTCTGGAACTGGGCGGTCACGCACCGGTCATCGTGTGCGACGACGCTGACCCCGAAGCGGCGGCGCTTGCGTGCGTCAAGGGCAAGCTCAACAACGCCGGTCAGGTGTGTGTGGCGCCCACGCGCTTCTTCGTCCACCGCAAGGTCTACGACGCCTTCACAGCGGCGTTCGCGCGTCACGGCGCGGCGATCCGCGCGGGTCACGCCCTCGAGTCGTCGAGCGACATTGGCCCGGTGGTGAACCAGCGGCGTCTGGACGCACTGCATTCGCTGGTCGACGACGCCGTAGCGCGCGGCGCACGCGTACTGTGCGGCGGCGTTCGCGCCGAAGGCCCTGGCTACGTGTTCCCGTTCACCGCGCTGGCCGACGTGCCGTCGGATGCGCGCGCAATGCTCGAAGAACCGTTCGGCCCGCTGTCGCTGATCGTGCCCGTCGATAGTCTCGACGAAGCCATCGAGCGCGCCAACAGCGTGCCTTATGGGCTGGCAGGTTATGCGTTCACCCGCTCTGCGGCGAATGCCTACCGCCTTGGCGACGAACTCGAAGTCGGCAACCTCGCGATCAACCATCTGGTCTCGGCAGTCTCCGAGACTCCGTTCGGTGGCGTGAAGGACAGCGGCTACGGCAGGGAAGGGGGCACCGAGGGGCTTGAGTGCTACACGCACGTCAAGAGCATCTCGCACCTGATGGAGACGGCGTAACCCGACGACGGATCTGTCGCGGTGAACGTACGGGACACGCTTCACCGCATACACGACGTGCCGGACGGCGGTTATCGCACATTCAAGCACTTTGAATTTGCGATGCCCTGACCGGCCCGACAAGGCAACGGGAAAAACCAGGAGACGCTCATGCGGTCCATACATCTTTTAGCACTCCTACCAGTATTGGCGGTTCTGGTAGGTCCGTTTTTCGTCAACCGCGTCACGCCGTATGTGCTCGGCATGCCGTTTCTGCTGGCGTGGCTGGCGGGGGCGCTCGTGCTGACCTCTATTGTGATGGCGATCATCTATTACGCGGATCGGGCGCGATTCGAGGCGGCCGACCACGGCCAGGAAGGAGTCTGAGCATGAATAGCGCACTGATCTTCATCTTTCTGGCCATCGCACTGGCATTGTTCCTCGGCATCCGCGCGCGACGCGGCAAGGACATGAGCCTTGAGCAGTGGGCCGTCGGGGGTCGCGGTTTTGGCGCGGCCATCGTCTTCCTGCTGATGGCGGGCGAGATCTACACGACGTTCGTGTTCCTCGGCGGCAGCGGTTATGCGTATGGCCACGGTGCGGGCGCGTATTACCTGCTCGGCTACGGCAGCCTGCCGTTCATCCTGTCGTACTTCCTGTTGCCGCCGATCTGGCGCTATGCGAAGGAACGCAACCTGATCTCGCAGCCGGATTTCTTCGCCTCGAAGTACAACAGTCCGGTGCTCGGCGTGCTGGTGGCCATCGTCGGCTTTGCGGCGCTGGTGCCGTACCTCGTGTTGCAACTCAAGGGTCTTGGGATCATCGTGAGCGTGTCGTCGTATTCCGCGCTCTCGGCGAATCAGGGCGTGCTGATCGGCGCGGTCGTGGTCGCGGTGTATGTGGCGCTGTCCGGCGTGCACGGCTCGGCATGGACGTCGGTCGTCAAGGACGCGCTCGTCATGTTCGTGGCTGTGTTCCTTGGCCTTTATCTGCCGTATCACTACTACGGTGGCGTGGGTGAAATGTTCGCGGCCATCGAAAAGGCCAAGCCGGGCTTCCTGGCGCTCAAGGACGTGGGCGAAAGCCCGGTGTGGATGGTCTCCACGGTGATCCTGTCGACGCTAGGCTTCTACATGTGGCCGCACATGTTCATGGCGACGTACACGGCCAAGCGTGAGGAAGTGCTGCGCCGCAACGCCTTCGTGCTGCCGATCTACCAGCTCATGCTGCTGTTCATCCTCTTCGTCGGCTTTTCGGCGGTGCTCGCCGTGCCGGGCCTCACCGGCGGTGACATCGATCTGGCGCTGTTCAAGGTATCGCTCGCGACGTTCGATCCGTGGTTCGTCGGCGTAATCGGCGCGGCCGGGATTCTGACGGCGCTCGTGCCGGGTTCGATGATCCTGATGACGTCGGCCACGCTGCTTGCGAACAACGTATATCGCCCGATGCGTCCGCAGTCGAGCGATGCGCACGTCGCTCGCGTCGCCAAGTGGCTCGCCCCGGCGGTTATGGCGGTGGCGGTGCTGTTCACGCTCAACGGCGGTCAGACCATTGTGGCGCTGCTGCTCATGGCCTATGCGCTCGTGACGCAGTTGTTCCCGGTGTTGCTGGCGAGCCTGATCGGCAAGAACCTCGTGACCCGCCCGGCGGCGTTCGCCAGCATCATCGTCGGTGAAGCGACGGTGGCGTGGGTGTCGCTCACGAAGAAGTCGGTCGCTGCACTCTTCCCGTTCCTGCCGGACGCGCTCAAGGACCTCAACGTCGGCATCGTCGCGCTGGTGTTCAACGTGGCGACGCTGGTGGTCGTGACGCTGCTCACGCGCCGCACGGCGGCGACGGCGCAGCTCTCGGCAGACGCATCGTAATCCAGTCACAAGAGAAGTAACGAGGGCCCGTGGCCGCCTGGCAAGGGGCGGCGGGCTTTCGTGCAACAGACTAGCTATGACGACTTCCCTCGATATTCATCGCATCGCGTTCGTGCAGGCTGGCTGGCATGCCGACTTGCTCGACGGTGCGCGCGACGCCTTCCGGACGCGCATGACCGAACTGGGCGTGCCCGCCGACCGTATCCATCACTTCGATGTGCCCGGTGCGTTCGAAATTCCGTTGTTCGCGAGGCGCCTCGCGAAAAGCGGCCAGTACGACGCCATTGTCGGTGCAGCACTCGTCGTCAACGGTGGGATCTATCGTCACGAGTTCGTGGCGCAGGCCGTGGTCGATGGCCTGATGCGCGTGCAGCTTGACACCGATGTGCCGGTGTTCTCGATGTCGCTCACGCCGCACCACTTCCATTCGCACGACGAGCACTACGGCTTTTTCGACGAACATCTGCGCCACAAGGGCCGCGAAGTGGCCGATGCCTGTGTCGGCATGCTGCTCGCACTGACAAATCTCGACAACCCCGTCGACCGGACACACATCGCATCACCGACGCTCGCATCATCCCCACTGACCAAGGAATCTCTGACATGACGCCTCCGAGCGATCTGGACGTATTGCTCGCTGAGGGCGACGCCGACTTGCGCACCTTGCGCCGCGACCTGCATGCCCATCCCGAACTGCGCTTCGAAGAGCGCCGCACGGCGGATGTGGTCGCCGAGTATCTGACGTCGCTCGGCTACACGGTCGACCGTGGCATGGCGGGCACCGGTGTGGTGGCTAGCCTGCCGGGGGCAGACCCGTCGCGAGGCATTGTGTTGCGTGCCGACATGGATGCGCTGCCGATTCAGGAAGCGAACACGTTCTCGCATGCATCGTGTCATCACGGCGTGATGCACGCCTGCGGCCATGACGGCCACACGACGATGCTGCTCGGTGCGGCCCGCGTGCTGCGTCAGTTGCCGCAGTTGCCGGGTTCGGTGCATTTCGTCTTCCAGCCGGGCGAGGAGGGCGGCGCGGGCGCGCAGAAGATGATCGACGACGGCCTGTTCGAGCGCTTCCCGACGCAGGCCGTGTTTGGCATGCACAACTGGCCGACGCTGCCTGCGGGCGAGTTCGGCCTGCGCACCGGCCCGATCATGGCAGCGGGCGTTCGCTTCCGGATCACGATTCGCGGGAAGGGCGCGCATGCCGCGCAGCCGCATCTCGGCCTCGATCCGATTCCGCTCGCCTGCTCGATGGTGCTGCAATGCCAGACGCTGGCCGCCCGTCACAAGGATCCGGTCGCACCGGCGGTCGTCTCCGTGTGCATGATGCACGCGGGCGACACGGACAACGTCATCCCCGACACGGCGGAGTTGCGTGGCACGATCCGCACGCTGTCGTCGGCCGTGCTGAACCAGTTGCAGGACGGTATCCGCCGCATTGGCGACGGCTTGGCAGCGGCCTATGGTGCGACGATCGAGACCGAGTTCTTCCAGTACTACCCGGCGACCGTCAATACGGCGAACGAAGCTGCGCTATGCGAGCAAGTCATGCGCGAAACGTTCGGGGACGACGCCACGCATGCCGACGTGCCGCCCAACATGACGTCCGAGGACTTCGGTTTCATGCTCGAAGCGAAGCCGGGCGCTTATGTGCTGATCGGCAACGCACCACGTGGCGAAACCGGCGTCGGTTTGCATCATCCGGCCTACGACTTTAACGACGACATTATTCGCGACGGCGTGCGGTATTGGGTTGCACTTGCGCAGGCTTACTACGTAGGACCACGTAGACGATAATCGCCCGAAGTCAAGATTTTTTAATGCGACAAATTCAACGCACCTGCGTATTTTTATCCACGATGCAGGTGCGTTGTGCTTTCTGCTCCGAGCATTATTCGTGCCTGATATTTCAACCTAAGTCCCGATGAAATCAATGTAAAAACACGTCGATTTCATCGAATAAAACGGACATAAAACTTGCGCATCGGGACAAAATGTTTCGATACGCGCAACGTCTCCTTTTCTCCCTGAAACCCCACTGTTCATGGGGCCTTGCGGCGCAGCGGCAAAAGCACATTCCATCGGCTAGAGTGTATTTAAGCGTGTCTTACATGCGCTTTTATCCAACTAGAACAAGAGGAGACTGCTGAGATGCGGTTATTGCTATTGCTGCCGTTCATCGGCTTGTTGTGGGTGCCTTTCTACAACAAAGAACTGCCGGCCCTTTGGGGATTCCCCTTCTTTTACTGGTACCAGTTCGCCTGGGTGCCGCTGACCTCGCTGCTGATCTGGATCGTGTTTCGCGATGGTCTGAAGAAAGGGGAAGAGTAAATGGACGCCGGTATCAACTGGACTGCGCTCGCGGTCTTCGTATTTTTCTTCATCCTCGTCACTGTCATGGGGTTCTGGGCGTCGCGCTGGATGGCGGGGCCGTCCAACAAAGGCGCGCATCTGGACGAGTGGGGCCTCGGTGGTCGTAACTTCGGGGCGTGGATTACGTGGTTCCTCGTCGGCGGAGACTTCTACACCGCTTACACCGTGATCGCTGTTCCGGCGCTGGTCTATGCCGTCGGTGCCTACGGCTTCTTTGCGTTGCCGTACACGATTCTCGTCTACCCGATCGTCTTCCTGATCATGCCCAAGCTGTGGCACGCCGCGCACAAGGCGGGTCACGTGACGGCGGCCGACGTGGTCTACGGTCGCTATCAGTCGCGTCCGCTGGAGTTCGCGATTGCACTCACCGGCGTGGTGGCGACGATGCCGTACATCGCGCTGCAACTGATCGGTATGGAAGTCGTGATCAAGGCGCTGGGACTGACGGGCGAGCTGCCGCTGCTCGCTGCGTTCGTGATTCTCGCGTTGTACACGTACTCGGCAGGGCTGCGCGCTCCGGCGCTGATCGCCTTCGTCAAGGACCTGATGATCTACATCGTGGTGCTCGTGGCGGTAGTCGTCGTGCCCGCGAAGCTGGGCGGCTACGGTGTCGTGTTCGACTCGGCGCGTGAGGTGTTCGCGAACAAGGGCGGGGCGACCGGCCTGACGCTCAAGCCGTCGCAGTTCCTGCCGTTCGCCACGCTGGCGCTCGGCTCGGCGATGGCTGCGTTCATGTATCCGCACACGCTCACGGGCATTTTCGCCGCGAAGGATGCGAACACGATTCGCAAGAACGCTGTCTTCCTGCCCGCCTACACTGTGTTGCTCGGCCTGATCGCGCTGCTTGGCTTCATGGCTTACGCGGCCGGCGTGAAGGTGCAGACCAACAACGACGTCGTACCGGCGTTGTTCAACGGTTTGTTCCCGAGCTGGTTCGCAGGCTTTGCGTTCGCCGCGATTGCCATCGGTGCGTTGGTGCCTGCGGCCGTGATGTCCATCGGTGCATCGAACCTGTTCACGCGCAACTTCTGGAAGCCGTACGTCAACCCGGGGATTTCGAACGAGGGTGAAGCGAAGGTGGCCAAGGTGGTGTCGCTGGTCGTGAAGCTGGGCGCGCTGGTGTTCATCCTGTTCCTGCCGACGAAGTTCGCACTCGACCTGCAATTGCTGGGCGGTGTGTGGATTCTGCAAACATTCCCGGCGCTCGTGTTCGGCCTGTTCGTGGGCTGGTTCGGCGCGCGTGCGTTGCTGTGCGGCTGGGCCGTCGGGATCGTGTGCGGGAGCTGGATGGCGTTTGCCGACGGTATCAAGCCTGTGCACTCGTTCACGGTGGGCGGTGATCAGTACGCGATGTACACCGGCCTGATCGCGCTGGCGCTGAACGTCGTCGTGGCCGTGGTCGCCAATCTGGTGCTGGGCAAGGGTTCGCGCCCGGCATTGCGTAGTGCGGCGTAATTGACGCAATGACTGAGTGGTTGCCACGCGCTGTCTGCGTGGCGTAGCGCATCATATGAGGGCGCCACATGCCGGGATACTCCCCAGGCATGTGGTGCCTTTTTCGTTTCATCACACCTGATCGTCAAGGACACGCGATGCGCAATCTGGATCAACACACGATCACGCAGGAAGCGATCGATCGCCTGACGGGCACGCCGGACCCGCGCGTGCGCGAAGTGCTCACCAGCCTCATCCGCCATCTGCACGACTTCGCCCGCGACGTGAATCTGACGGAAGACGAATGGGCCAGGGGCATCGCCTTTCTGACGGCGACCGGGCAGAAGTGCGACGACAAGCGTCAGGAATTCATCCTGTTAAGCGATGTGCTGGGGCTGTCGATGCTCACTGTCGCGATGAATAACGCGAAGCCGCCGGAATGCACCGAGGCGACGGTGTTCGGGCCGTTCTTTGTCGATGGCGCACCGCATTACGAAAACGGCGACGACGTGGCGAACGGCGCATCGGGTGAGCCGTGCGAAGTCAGCGGCAGCATTCGCGGGCTGGACGGCCGTCCCGTTGCAGGCGCACGCATCGACGTGTGGCAGGCGGACGCGCAGGGCCTGTACGACGTGCAGCGCGACGACCTCGACACCGCGCAAGGACGCGGCGTACTCCATGCCGACGACGCGGGCACGTATCGTTTCCACACGGTGTTGGCCGAAGCGTATCCGATCCCCACCGACGGCCCTGTCGGCGAGTTGCTGGCGGCCACCGCGCGGCATCCGTGGCGTCCCGCGCATCTGCACTTCCGTATTGAAGCGCCGGGATACGAGACGCTGGTCACGCATGTCTTCCGCGAGGACGACAAATGGCTCGATTCGGACGCGGTGTTCGGCGTGCGTCAGTCACTGATCGCACCGTGGGTCCGCCGCGACGATGGCAGCTACGCGTTGCATTACGACTTCGTTCTCAATCCTGTCGCCAAGGATTGAGCGCTATCGCAGCCGCAGTCCCCACAGTGCATCGAGCACATGCTGCGTTGAGCGCTCCAGCGGCCCCATGTGATGCGCGATGCCCAGATCGCGCCACACCGCGGGACGCAGCGGCCGCATGGCGATGCGCTCGTCCGTGTGGGGCGTCGTAGCTTCGTGCGGCAGAAGCGCCGCACCGTACCCGGCGGCGACGAGGCTCTTGATGGCGTCGTTGTAGTTGAGCTCGATGCGTGGCGTCGGATGATGTCCGGCGGCGGCGAACCATTCGGCCGTCTGGCGCGACAAGCGTGTCGTGCTGTCGTTCAGGATGAGCGGCTGGGCGGCGAGCCAGTCCGGCGTCACGCGTTTGGGCATCTCCCAGTGCGCAGGTAGGAACGCCATCACCGGATCGCGACGCCATTGCCGCAGCGTCAACCCTTTGACCTGCGATTGCGGCAACGCCACCAGCCCGAGATCGAGTGCGCCGCGATGCAGGCGGCTGAGCGTCTCCTGAGACGTGAGGATGGCGACCTGCACGTCGATGTCCGGATGATCCAGACGCAACGTTTCAAGCGCCTGCGGCAGCAAATGCGCGATGGCCCCCGTCGACGCGCCGATCCTCACCCGGCCCGCCAGTCCCTGTGCGTGCCGCTCGATGTCCTCCAGCGTGCGCTCCGCGTCGGCCAGCAGCCGCCGGGCGCGCTCGACCAGCGCCTCGCCGACCGACGTCGGTCGCACGTGCCCGCGCTTGCGCGACAATAGTTGTGCGCCCACGCGCGCTTCCAGATCCGAGATATGCAGGCTGACGGTCGGTGGCGAGAGGTGCAGCGCCTGCGCCGCATCGGCAAACGAGCCGCTGTCGGCGACGGCCACCAGCGTCTTCAATCGGTCGAGACTGATCTCTCTCATATCGTCACTGTCATATCGTGAGGTGTGATTCAGAAAATTAGAATTTCAGATTCACGAAATTCAACTTTTTTTATTTCACTCGTGGCGAGAAGATACCACTTCGACGAGGTTTACGTTTCCACTGATGGGGTATCCGATATGTCTTCTCCGCTTGTCTTTATCGATGGTGACCAGGGCACCACGGGATTGCAGATCCACGAGCAACTGCGTGGACGCACCGATATTCAGCTGCTGACGTTGCCGGACACCCATCGCAAGGATCCTCAACATCGCGCCGAGGCGATCAACAGCTGCGACATCGCGATTCTCTGTCTGCCGGACCCCGCCGCGCGTGAGGCCGCCGCGTCTATCGTCAATCCGCATGTCCGGGTGATCGACGCGAGTTCGGCGCATCGCACGCACGCCGACTGGGTGTACGGTTTCCCCGAAATGGCGAAAGGGCAGGCCGAGCGCGTGGCGAGCGCCAAACGCGTGTCGAACCCCGGCTGCTATCCCACAGGTGCGGTGGGCCTGCTGCGGCCGTTGGTCGACGCCGGGCTGATCCCGCGCGACTATCCGATCAGCGTCAACGCCGTGTCGGGGTATTCCGGTCGCGGACGTGCCGGGGTCGAGGAGCACGAAGGGCCGAATGCGACACCCCGGTCGACGCATCGCGTGTATGGGCTGGAGTTGTCGCACAAGCACGCGCCGGAGATCGAACAACGCTCGGGTCTCGCGTTCCGCCCCCTGTTCCTGCCGTCGTATGGCTCGTACCGGCAAGGCATCGTGCTGACGATTCCGCTTCAGGCGCGTTTGCTGGCGCCGGGCGTCGACGGCCGCGCGTTGCACGACGCGTTGTCGGCTCACTACGCCGATGAAAAATTCGTCCAGGTGATGCCGATGGAAGCGCCGGGCGTTGTGAAACAGCTCGATCCGGAGGCGATGAACGGCACGAACGTCATGCAATTGAGCGTGTTCGCGCACCCGGAAAACGGCCAGATCCTGCTTGCAGCGGTGCTCGACAACCTTGGCAAGGGCGCGTCGGGGGCAGCGATTCAGAATCTGGATCTGATGCTTCCTCAGTAAAACAGGCGACATTGGCAAAACAACGGCGTCCTCGGACGCCATTGTTTTGCCTGGGACCTGCCCCCGGAAAACTGCGCGGATGTTGTATCGTCAGGGCTCCCGTAATTTGTTGTCGAAGTCCCCGCGATGATGCCGCTTCACTCCGATCCAGCGTTTTTTCAACTTCTGGCGGATAGCCACGCAAGACTGCTTGGCCGCCCGCTCGTCCCGCAAGACATCCCCTCCGAAGACGCCGTCGAATGGCTCTACGAGCACGCACCCTTTGCCGTGCTCGCGCACAACACGGCCGCCGATCCGGTGTTCATGTACGGCAACAAGATGGCGCAGCGCCGCTTTGGTTACGACTGGGAGGAAATCACCCGTTTGCCGTCGCGCCTGTCGGCCGAAGCGCCGAACCGTGAGGAGCGTCAGCAGTTCCTCGAACGCGTTCAGCGTCTGGGCTATGAGTCGGGCTACAAGGGCGTGCGCATCACCAAGACCGGTGAGCGTTTCATGATCGAAGAGGCCACGCTATGGCAGTTGATCGACGCCGACGGCAAGCTGCATGGGCAGGCCGTCGTCATTCCGCGCACTCGCGATATGTGAGCGGTTGGCGCAGATCGGGGCACGCGAGGCGAACGACGCCTCGCGTCATCCCTTTAGCCGTTCACCGATTCGATGGCGATTTCCGGATGCTTGTGGAATTCAGTGAGCGCGCCGTCGTCCGGGCGCGCGTCGGTGACGAGCGTCCATGCGCGCTCAAGCGGCGTCCAGTGCTGCTGACTTGCGCGGTCGAGTTTGTTCGCCGTCACTAATACATAGACGCTCGCGGACTGGCGGATGATGCACTCCTTGAGCCACGCCTGTTCGGCCGACGCTTCGCACAGTCCGCGTCCGGCGACGACACCGTCCGCGCCGAGAAACGCCTTGTCGACGGAAACCCGCGAGAGCGCGAGCTGCGCCAGCGGTCCGAGCACGCTCATGCTCGACGGACGCACGTCGCCGCCGATGAGCGTCACCGGCACCTTGTTGGCGGCCAGCGCACCGACGGCGAGCAAATTGTTCGTGACGACCTGCACGCTCTCGCGCCCCGCGAGGAAACGCGCCATTGCTTCGGTCGTCGTACCGCCATCGAGAAAGATCGTGTCGCCGTCGGCGACATGCGCCACCGCAGCGCGGGCGATGGCGTCTTTCTGTTCGCGAAAACTCTCGCGACGCAATTCCAGAGATTCTTCCGGTTCGTGCATACGTACGGGCGCCGCGGCACCACCGTACGTGCGCACGATGCGGCGTTCATCGGCCAGCGCGCGCAGGTCGCGCCGCACGGTCGCCTCCGACATGCCGAAGTGCGCGCACAGCGCAGCCACATCGGTCATGCCCGACAGGACAGCTTTGAAAATCGCCTCGCGGCGGTTAGCAACTTTCATGGAGGGATCGCTCAGTGATACGAATGACGAAGTCTTACGGGCGAGCGCAACGCCGTCATGGCTGACAGCAGGTTCGCCGCACGGCGCGCATAGTGTAGCTTGCGGTGCCCGCAAACCGGTGACGTCGCTGGCAAACGAGCGGGTGAGGGGCGCATCCAGCGTGCTGCTCAGTAAAAATGATCGATTCAATCATTTTGACGATCCGGATGCCGTCGTTTTGACCGATTTCACCCAAGGATAAACCCCTAGTCACAAAGTTTGCACATTTTTCTGGCAGCGATTAGACTTCCGTCTGCTCAAATCGATCAAAATAATGATCGATTAATCAATATCGATATCAGTCGGGAGACAACAATGGCTCAAATTCGTATCAAGCGCGGCATCGAACGCGTACCGGGCGGGATGATGATTGTCCCCCTGCTGATCGGCTCGTTGATTGCCACGTTCATGCCGGGCATGCCGAAGTTCTTCGGCTCGTTCACGAACGCGCTGTTCACCGGCGCGCTGCCGATTCTCGCGGTGTTCTACGTCTGCATGGGCGCGAGCATCGACGTGAAGGCCACGCCGTACCTCATCAAGAAGGGCGGTGCGCTGTTCGCCGCCAAGGTGGGCGCGGCGATTGTCGTGGGCATTGTGCTGGGTCACTTCCTGGGCGAAGCGCCGGTGACGTCGGGCATGTTCGCGGGCATCTCCACGCTGGCCGTGGTCGCCGCGATGAATGACACCAACGGCGGCCTGTACATGGCGCTGATGGGCCAGTACGGTCGTTCGGAAGACGTGGGCGCGTACACGATCATGTCGCTCGAATCGGGTCCGTTCCTGACGATGGTCACGCTGGGCGTGGCCGGTCTGTCGGCGTTCCCGTGGCCGACGCTGGTCGGCAGCATTCTGCCGCTGGCCGTGGGCATGCTGCTCGGCAACCTCGACCGCGAAATGCGCGACTTCCTGGGCCGTGCCGTCCCCGTCATGATTCCGTTCTTCGCGCTGGCACTCGGCGCGGGCCTCGATCTGCACAAGGTCTGGCAAGCGGGTCTGCTGGGCATCCTGCTCGGCTTCGCCGTCGTCGTCGTGACGGGCATTCCGCTGTACATCGTCGACCGTTTGACGGGCGGCACGGGCGTGGCCGGTACGGCTGCTGCCAACACGGCAGGGAATGCTGCGGCGGTGCCTGCGCTGATCGCAGCGGCTAACCCCGTTTATGAAGAAGCCGCCAAGAGCGCGACGCTGCTCGTGGCAGCGTGCGTGGTGGTGACCGCCATCGTCTCGCCGATCCTGACGGCGGCCGTCGCCAAGCGTGCGATGGCGCGCAACACGGCAAAGGCAGCGGGCTCGGGTAAGGGA
Source organism: Pandoraea commovens (assembly GCF_902459615.1). Taxonomy (GTDB): domain Bacteria; phylum Pseudomonadota; class Gammaproteobacteria; order Burkholderiales; family Burkholderiaceae; genus Pandoraea; species Pandoraea commovens. The sequence continues at coordinate 268,687 of NZ_CABPSA010000007.1, read as the reverse complement.
GCGGTGCAGTGAGTGTTCTGATTGTCGCCGACGATCTGTCCGGCGCTGCCGACTGTGCCATTGGCTTTACCAATGCCGGACGGCGCAGTGTGGTGTCGCTCGACGTCGACGGCTTCAACGCCTCGGCACAAGTCGTCGCCATCGACACCGACACGCGGCGTCTCGCACCGGGTGAAGCGGCTGCACGCGCGGTCGCGGCCTGGCAGCGACTGGCGGCACCGGGCCGTCGTCTGTACAAGAAAATCGACTCGACGTTGCGCGGCAACTGGGTGGCCGAAGTGGCGGCCTTGCAGCCGCTCGCGGGACTGGCGGTTGTCGCGCCCGCGTTTCCTGCGACGGGACGCACCGTGCGCGACGGCGAAGTCTTCGTGCGCGGTGTGCCGCTGGCCGAGACGGACACGTGGCAGTTGGAGCATGAAGGGCAGGAAGCGCGTCTCGCACCCATGCTGAGCGCGGCCGGGATGGTCACGCAGACGGTGTCTGTCGAGACGCTGCGCGACGAACTCGCGCAGGTGACATCGGCGTTGGCTGGCATCGTCGCGCAAGCTCGCGCAGCGGGCGTGACGGCGCTGATCGTCGACGCGCAGACCGACGACGATCTCGCCATGCTCGCGCGCGCCAGCACGTCGCTCACGGAAATCTTCTGGGTCGGTTCGGGCGGTCTCGCTCGTGAACTGGCCGAACTGCCGGAATTGTTCGAGGTGCCGGAAGGCGCAACGCAGTCGGCAGTAGCGGCAAGCAACGTTGACACCGATAACGGCAAGGGCCGCGTGTTGACGCTCGTCGGCAGCTTGTCGGCAGTCTCACGGCAGCAATGTGCGCGACTGTGCGAAGACAATGCGGTCGTGGAGTGGGTCGTGCCGCCTGCCGTATTGCGTGCAGGTGCTGCGCATCCGCAGAGCGCCGTGTGGTGCGAACGCATCGGCGAAGCCATCGAGGAAGGCACCGACCTGCTCGTGCGCATCGGACGCGACGATGCGTTCGATCCCGCCGAAGGCGCACAACTCTCGGCCGCATTGGCGGCATTGATTGCGCCGCACTTCGCGAAGCTGTCGGGACTGATCGTCACGGGCGGAGAAACGGCCCGCGCCATGTTGAGCGCTGCGAACATCGGCGCACTGGAACTGCTGTCGGAAGTGGAGCCGGGCGTGGCCGTCGGACGTCCCGCCAACGGTGCGCCCATGCGCATCGTCACGAAGGCTGGCGCATTCGGTGGTGAGGCGGCGCTGCACAGCGCCTATCGTCACCTGCGCGCGGCGGCGGATGCTAGCGTCGGTTGACGCAAGACGTGACGCCGTCCGCAAACGAACACCTGGAAATCGCCCCGGCCTGTGCGCCGGGCAACCCAACAAAACGGATATGAACGCAAACGCCATGAACCCTTACCTCCCTGTTATCGGCATCACCATGGGTGATGCGGCGGGCGTTGGCCCCGAAATCATCGTCAAGAGTCTGGCGCACGAGAGCGTTTATCAGCAGTGCCGCCCGGTCGTGATCGGCGACGCGCGCCGTCTCGAGCAAGCCATTGCCATCGTGAAGCAGCCGCTCACCGTACGTCGCATCAAGACGGTCGCGGAAGCCACTTTCGCGCGCGGCGTGATCGAGTGCATCGACCTCGATCTGATCCCCGAAGACTTGCCGTTCGGCGAGCTGTCGGCGATTGCGGGCGACGCGGCGTATCAGTACATCGCGCATGCCGCGAAGCTGGCCGAAGCCGGAGAGATCGACGCGATCTGCACCGCACCGCTGAACAAGGAAGCGCTGCACGCGGGCGGTCACAAGTTCCCGGGTCACACCGAGATGCTGGCGCATCTGACGGGTGTGGAAGAGGTGTCGATGATGCTGGTCGCGCCGCAACTGCGCGTGATCCACGTGACGACCCACATCGGCATCATCGACGCGATTCGCAAGATCGAGCCGGGGCTGGTGCAGCGCACGATCGAGCGCGGCCACGCCACGCTGGTGAAGGCGGGCATTGCGAACCCGCGCATTGCCGTGTGTGGCATCAACCCGCATGCAGGCGAGAACGGGCTGTTCGGTTACGGCGAAGAGGAAGAGAAGATTGTGCCCGCCGTGCAACTGCTGCGCGAGCGCGGTTGGGACATCGAAGGCCCGCTCCCGGCCGACACGCTGTTCTTCCGCGCCGGTCGTGGCGACTTCGATCTGGTCGTCGCCATGTACCACGATCAGGGCCACGGCCCGGTCAAGGTGCTGGGTCTGGAGGCGGGCGTGAACGTGACCGTCGGTCTGCAAGTGGTGCGCACGTCGGTCGATCACGGCACGGCGTTCGACATCGCAGGCAAGGGCATTGCCGACGAAGGCAGCCTGCTCGAAGCGCTGCGCCAGGGTGCCGAACTGGCGACGCGTCGCGGCTGATGCATCAAGAGGACGTGGGACGTTGACGACTGTCAGCGGCCCACGTCTTCGATCACTCCACGCCCATATGGCCGCGATCGTTGATTTCGCGGATGAGCGTGCGTAGCGCGCCGACGATCCGCTCGGTCAGCCCTTGCGGTGGACGTCGTTCCGCCCACACCAGTCCCACATCCATCGACGGCACACCCGTGCCGAGATCCCGTCGCAGAATCCGTCCACCATCGATCGACCACGGCCGATAGACGAGGTCCGACAGAATCGACACCCCGTACCCCTGCGCCACCATGCTGCGAATCGATTCGATCGAGCGCGTTCGGAAATGCACGACCGGCTCGACGTGCGCCGCATGCCAGTAACGCTCGACCGTCTGCACATGCTCGTCCATGTCCAGCAGCAGGAAGCGCTGCCCGCGCACGTCGTCCAGCGTGACGGTCGGCTTGTCGAGCAGCGGATGCCCGGGGTTCGTCCAGAGCCGTCGTGTGGAGCGCAGCAACGTGTGCGAGACGAGACCGTCGGCGACGACGTTGGACACTAGCAGCAACGCGAGATCGACGTCGCCTGCAAGCACGGCCATTTCCAGCTCGCGACGGTCGCCCTCGATCAGCGTGAGTTCGACGTTGGGAAAGCGCTTGGACAACGTGCTCGCCACCGACGGCAGCAGATAGGCGGAGATCGTCTCCGTGACGGCCAGCCGCAACCGCCCGCCCGCGTCGTCGGGCAGCGTGCGCGCTTCGTGCAGGGCGTCGTCCGTCGCGTTGAGGATGCGATAGGCGTGCCGCAGGAACCGTTCTCCCGCTTCCGTCGGGCGCAGTCCCTTCGCGTGCCGCACGAACAGCGGCGTGCCGACAATCACCTCCAGATTCTGCAAGGCAATCGTCAGCGACGACTGCGACGCACTGCACCGCTCGGCGGCCCGCATCACTTGCCCGGTCTCGGCGACGGCCACGAAATACTCGATCTGACGCAGGGTTGGTTTCATTTAAAAAATCAATATTGCAAACTATATTTTTTATATTAGTAATAAAACTGTCCGCTGTATAGCATCGGAACATCGCTTCATATATGAGATGCACGGGACATGGTTCAGGAGGTCAAGCCCGGGTTCTGCACGTTATGCAGATCCCGCTGCGGCACACTCAATCGCGTGGAAAACGATGCGCTGATCGCGGTCGAGCCCGATCCGTCGCACCCGAACGGTGCTGCCATGTGCCGCAAGGGCAAGGCCGCACCGGAGCTGGTGCATCACCCGGATCGCCTGACCACGCCGTTGCGCCGCACCGCGCCCAAAGGGGCCGACGATCCGCGCTGGGAACGCATTTCGTGGGACGAAGCGCTGACCGAGATCGCCACGCGTCTGGGCGACATCCGTCGCGAGAGCGGAGCGCACGCTGTGGCCTTCGGTGTCACCACACCGAGCGGCACGCCGCTGTCGGACAGCATCGACTGGATCGAGCGCTTCATCCGGGTCTTCGGCAGCCCCAACACCGTCTACGCGACGGAAATCTGCAACTGGCACAAGGACTTCGCGCACGCCTTCACATTCGGCTGCGGCATGCCGACGGCCGACTATTCGCAGGCGGACGTCATCATGCTCTGGGGGCATAACCCGACGAGCACGTGGCTGAGTCAGGCCAACGCCATCGGACGCGGTCGCACACGCGGTGCGCGTCTGCTCGTGGTCGATCCGCGCGAGACGCCGCTGGCCGCTGCGGCCGATGCGTGGCTGCCGGTGCGTCCCGGCACGGACGCGGCGCTGGCGCTGGGGCTCGCTCGGCGTCTGATCGACGACAACCGGTTCGACGACACCTTCGTGCGTCGCTGGACCAACGCGCCCTTGCTCGTGCGCAACGACAACGGGCACTTTCTGCGAGCGCAGGATTTGGTGACGTTTGAGGCGAGCGCGTCACCCGACGCCTTCGTCATCTGGGACGAAGCGGCCGCCGCACCGCAAAACTACGACACGACGCACGCACTGACGCGCGACGCCGCCAACCGCGCGGCCCTGCGCGGCGAATTCACCGTCGATGGTCGCGGCGGCGCGCGCATCGTCTGCCGCCCGGCCTTCGATCTGCTCTGCGAAGGCCTCGCCCCGTATGACCCGGCAACCGTCAGCGAACTGTGCGGCGTGTCGCCCGAACAACTCGACGCGGCCGCTGCGCTTTTCGACGGCACGCAACGCGTCGCGTATCACGCGTGGTCGGGCGTCGCCCAGCACGCGAACGCCACGCAGATCGAGCGCGCCATTGCCGTGCTGTATGCACTCACAGGAAGCTTCGACCGACGTGGCGGCAACCGGGTGATGACGCGTCAGCCGGTGAACGCGGTGGCACAACACGAGTTGCTGAGCCCCGAGCAACAGGCGAAGGCGCTGGGTATCGACGAGCGTCCGCTGGGGCCGCCTGCACGTGGTTGGGTTACCGCACGCGACACCTATCGCGCCATCCTCGAAGGCGAGCCGTATCGTGTGCGTGCCCTGTTTTGTTTCGGCACCAACGTGCTGGCGTCGCAGGCCGATTACGAGATGGCGCGTGCCGCGCTCGAAACGCTCGAATTCCACGTCCATTGCGATTTGTTCGAAACGCCGTCGTCGCGCTACGCCGACATCGTGTTGCCGGTGAATACGCCGTGGGAGCGCGAAGGTCTTCGTCCCGGCTTTGAGATCGACGATCAGGCCGATGCCCTGATTCAGTTGCGTCAGCGCATGGTGTCGCCGCGTGCCGAGTCGCGCAGCGACAACGACATCGTGTTTGATCTCGCCGTGCGGCTGGGTATGGGCGACGCGTTTTTCGGCGGCAGCCTGGAAGCGGGATGGAATCATCAACTCGCGCCGACGGGGCTGGATGTGCAGACGCTGCGCGCGCACCCCGAGGGCATCTCGCGCCCGCAACCGCAATACGAACGCAAGTACGCGCGCAGTGAATCCGGCGGCGCACGCGGCTTCGCGACCGAGACGCGACGCGTAGAACTGTATTCCGAGCGTCTGCTGCGCCACGGCTATCCGCCGGTGCCAGTGCACGTCGCTTCGCATGCACTCACCGACGAAGAAGCGCGTCGTTTCCCCCTGGTGCTCGGCTCGACGAAGAACGGCTACTACTGTCATAGCCAGCATCGCGGACTGGCCAGTCTGCGCATGCGCGCGCCGGACCCGTTGGTGCATCTGCATCCCGCGCTGGCGCAGCGCAAGCAGATCGCAGAAGGCGACTGGGTGCGCGTGACGACGCCCGCGGGCGTTGCGCGTTTTCGTGCGGCATTCGACGCGGGTGTCGGCGAAGACGTGCTGCTCGCCGAGCACGGCTGGTGGCAGGCGTGCGACAGCGTCGGACGTCGCGGCTTCACGATGGCGGGCGAGCAGTCGAGCAACTACAACGCGTTGGTGACGACGCAGGACATCGACCCGATCAGCGGTTCGTCGCCGTTGCGCTCGTTCCGCTGCGACGTGGCGCGCGATCCGGCCAGCGATCCCGCACGTCGCCCGTGGGAAGGACTGGCGCGCTTTCGCATCAGCGAACTCGATGCAGCTGCCGACGGCGTGCGCGCCATCGCGTTCGAACCGCTGGACGACGTCGGCCTGCCGGACTATCTCGCCGGACAGCACGTCACCGTGCGCGTCCCCATCCCCGGTCACGCGAAGCCGGTCACACGCGCTTACTCGCTGACCGGCCCCGCCAATGAGTCCGCGCGACGCGGCTATCGCATTGCCGTGCGACATCAGCAGGGACGCACCGTCAGCGGCGAGCCCTTTGCGGGCATCGTCTCCAGTTGGCTGAACACCGGCGCGCGCGTGGGCGACGTGATCGAGCTTGGCGCACCGTCGGGGTGCTTCGTCATGCCATTGCAAAGCCGTCAGCCGGTGATCTGCTTCGCCGGTGGCATCGGCATCACGCCGTTCCTCTGCTATCTGGAATCGCTGGCCGAACAAGTCGAGCACGGACTGACGCAGACGCCGGAAGTCTGGCTGCACTACGCCAACCGCAACGGCGCGACGCATGCGTTTCGCGATCGCCTGGCGGCGCTCGCGCAGCGGTTGCCCGACGTGAATATCGTCAACTACTACGACGCCCCGCGCGACGTCGACGTGCTCGGGCGCGACTACGCGTCGGCAGAACGATTGTCGGCGGCGGTGGTGTCCGACGATCTGATCGCCCGTCGCGCCCGCGCTTATCTCTGCGGTCCTGAGCCGATGATGGCGGCGGTGATGGGCGGGCTGGCCGCGCGTGGCGTCCCGGCGTTCGACATGTTCAAGGAAGCGTTCCGCTCACCGGCCGCACCGCGCGTCGATGCCGACGCGGCGTGGCCCGTCACGTTCGCCCGCTCAGGTCGTCAGGCGGTGTGGACACCGTCGCACGGCAGCCTGCTGTCGTTCGCCGAGTCGCTGGGTCTTTCGCTGCCAAGCGGGTGTCGCGTCGGACAGTGCGAAAGCTGCGCCGTGCGTGTGCTGGAAGGCGAGGTCGATCACATGGGCGACGTTGCGCTCGACGAGCCGGGCATGTGTCTGGCTTGTCAGGCCATACCGCGCGAAGCGGTCGTGATCGACGCTTGACGCCCGCGACGCCTGACATCGAGTGCAGATTTATCCGAATTTCATCCCCCAATTCTGAAGAGGACGCAATCCATGAAAATCATCGACGCCGCCGCCACCCGCAACGCCCTCGCGTTTGGCCCGCTGCTCGACGCGCTGAACGCCATGTTCGTGCAAGGATGCGAAGTGCCGCTGCGCCATACACACGTGATTCCCGATCCGGCGACGGGCGCGTCGGTGACTGTGCTGATCATGCCCGCTTGGCAGCCGGGTGGTTTCCTTGGCATCAAGACGGTCAACATCGCACCCGCCAATGCCCAGCGAAACGTGCCGGGACTGCATTCGACGTATCTGCTGTACGACGCCGCGACCGGGGTGCCGCTCGCGCAGATGGACGGCAACGAGATCACGTCGCGCCGCACGGCGGCGGCTTCGGCGCTGGGGGCGGCCTATCTGGCACGCGAAGACGCGTCGCATCTCGCGCTGCTGGGTGCAGGGCGCGTCGGCTCGCTGGTGCCGCCCGCGCATCGTACGGTGCGCCCGATTACACACGTGAGCGTGTGGGACCGTGATGCACAGGCCGCTGCCCGCGTGGTCGACGGCCTGCGCGAGCAGGGCTTCGAGGCGCAGGTGAGCGTGACCGCCAAAGACGCCGTGGCGAATGCCGACGTCGTGACGTGCGCCACGCTCGCGACCGAGCCGGTTGTGCAGGCTGAATGGCTCAAGCCGGGCGTGCATCTGGATCTGATCGGCAGCTTCACGCCGCAGATGCGCGAGGCGGACGATGCCTGCTTCGCCGGTGCGACGCTGTTCGTCGACACGGAGGAAGCGCTGGCGAAGTCCGGCGAGCTGCTCGGACCGATGTCGCGCGGCGTATTCACGAAAGAGGACGTGCGCGGCACGCTGGCCGATCTGTGCCGCGAGGGACGTATTCGTCGCAGCACGCAAGACGAGCGCACGGTGTTCAAGGCCGTGGGCACCGCACTAGAAGACCTTGCTGCCGCCATGCTGGTCTGGCGAGCGACGCAGGGCACCTGACCCATCCAATTCAAGCCACATCAAGCAAGGGGAACGCAGGAAATGAAACCGGGAACTTCACTATCGAGCACGACGGAGGCGCCGCAAGACGGCGGGCTCCTAGAACGTCTGGCGGCATCGGTCACACGCTGGTCCGAGCGCTGGTTTCCTGACGCCTATCTGTTCGCCGCACTCGCCGTCATCGTGTGTGCGGGCGGGGCGCTCGCCATCGGGGTGCCAGCCGTCAAGGTCGGTGTTGCGTTCGGCGACGGCTTCTGGAGCCTGATCCCGTTCACGATGCAGATGGCCATCGTCGCCATCTCGGGCTATGTGGTGGCGGTCTCGCCGCCGGCGGCCGTGCTGATCCGCAAGATGGCCGCCGTGCCGCGCAGCGGTCGCAGCGCTGTCGCGTATGTGGCGTTCGTGAGTATCGTGCTCTCCCTGTTCAACTGGGCCATCAGTCTCGTGTTCAGCGGTCTGCTGGTGCGCGCGATTGCGCGGCGCGACGACATCCGCATGGATTACCGTGCGGGTGGCGCAGCGGCGTATCTGGGCATGGGCGCAACGTGGGCGCTGGGCCTGAGTTCGTCGGCCGCGCAGTTGCAGGCGAATCCGGCGAGTCTGCCCAAGGCGCTCATCGAGATCACCGGCGTCATTCCGTTCTCGGACACGATTTTCCTGCCGCAGTCGATGGCGATTGCCGCCGTGCTGACGGTCGTCTCGGTGATCCTCGCGTACTACTCCGCGCCTCGCGATGCGCGTGCGAAGGTGGCCGCCGATCTCGGCGTGTCGCTCGACGACGCGTCGAAGCCATACGTGCGTGCGCAGCGTCCCGGCGACTGGCTTGAATACAGCCCGCTCGTGACGGTGCTGATCGTGGCGCTCGGTGCGTTGTGGATCGGGCATGAGTTCACCACCAAGGACCCGCTGCTCGCCATCTCGAACCTGAACACGTACAACTTCCTGTTCCTGATGTTGGGGATGTTGCTGAACTGGCGTCCGCGCCGGTTCCTCGACGCCATCGCCAAGTCGGTGCCGTCGGTGGCGGGCGTGCTGATTCAGTTTCCGCTGTATGGTGGCATCGCCTACTTGCTGACGAAGGCCCCGGGGCTGGACGGGCAGACGCTCTCGCACCATCTGTCGAGTTTCTTCGTGGCGATCTCGTCGCAGGAGTCGTTCCCGGGCGTGATGGGCGTGTACTCGGCCGTGCTGGGCTTCTTCGTGCCGTCGGGCGGCGGCAAGTGGATCATCGAAGCGCCGTACGTCATGCAAGCCGCTAACGATTTGCACGTGCACCTCGGCTGGGCCGTGACGGTGTATAACGCGGCCGAAGCGTTGCCGAACCTGATCAACCCGTTCTGGATGTTGCCGCTGCTGGGCGTGCTCGGATTGCGTGCCCGCGACGTGGTGGGCTACACGTTCACGCAATTGCTCGTGCACTTCCCGGTGGTCATCGTCATGCTCTGGTTGCTGGCGCAGACGCTGACGTATCACCCGCCGGTCATGCCGTAACGATCTGCGGTCACGCGTTCACGCGCAAAAGCGCCTCTCCGGGAGACCGGGAGGCGCTTTGTCTTTTCACCGTTCGTGGCGGGTTATCGCGAGTCAGTCGGCACGCGGGAAATCGAGATCCGTGTCGTTGATGCGATTGACCAGATTCGTGAACGTGATGCCCGACATCACCAGCGCGATCTCGATGACCTGACGCTCCGTGAAGCCAGCGTCGCGAATGCGCTGATATTCGTTCGTGTCGATGGTGCCGTTCGTGGTGACCAGATTGCGCACGAAGTGAGCGAGCGCGTCACGACGGTCGTCGCCCGAGACGACTCCCGCACGCACTGCACGCATGGCTTCCGGTGCGAGTCCCGACATCTTGCCGATCAGCGTGTGGGCTGCCACGCAGTAGTCGCAGCCGCCGACTTCGCTCACGACGAGACGGATCGTCTCGATGTCCTTCTTCGCGAGGCTGGTCTTGCCGATGACGGCGTCGAGCGCGAGGACGTTGGCGAGCACGTCGGGGGCGTGAGCGCCGATGGTGGCGTACAGGTTCGGCACCTTGCCCGCGCCCGCCTTGATCTTGGCGAACAGTTCGGCAGTTTGACCGGTGGCGTTTTGCGGCGAGATGGCAGAGATACGGCTCATGACTTGCTCCTTAAGTGTTTGAGATACCGCGTCACAGTGGCGACGGCATGGATCACATCTTAGGGAGGATTGGTGATATCTTTAATGCCTGATTTTGACGATATCATGCTCAATCGTCTCAACATCGCTTCGTGCCCGAGGTCATATGAATTTGCTGGATCGTCTGCTGACGCTGATTCCCGTGACCGGGCAGCTCGATTTCCGTTGCCACTTCGGCGCGCCCTGGCGTATCGACGAAGGGCGCTCGGCCGACAGTCAGATCGCCTGGCACCTGTTGCTGAGCGGCACCGCGACGGTTGCGTCTGGCGACGGGCCGCCGGTCGTCATGACGGCGGGCGACATCGTCATGTTTCCGACGGGGGATGCGCACTCGTTGAGCGAGGGGGAGGGCGGCCCGACCGAGCCACCACGCTTCGAGCCGGGCGCGGGCTTCACCATCGTGCGGCAGGGGGACGACGAAGCGGCCGATGCCGCCGATGTGCTGTGCGGCCGCTTCTTCTTCGGGACGGTGCCTTACGGCCTGCTTCAGACGTATCTGCCCGCACGCATGGTCGTGCGTGGCGGGCGTCAGGGGGCGAACGGGGATGAAGCCCCCGCGCCCGGAAGCATCGGGGATCGGCTGGCGCGTCTGATTGCGCTCATGCGGGACGAGACGATGGCACAGGAGCCGGGCTGCGAAGCACTCGTGGGTAATCTCTCCGGCGCATTGTTCGCGATGACGCTGCGCGCGGCGAGCGAGGGGGAGGGTTCGTCGCGCGGGCTGCTGGCGCTCGCGCGCGAGCCGCGCTTGCAGCCCGCGCTTGCGGCGATGTTCGATGCCCCGGCGCAGCCGTGGTCGCTACCCGATCTGGCGGCGCTGTGTCATATGTCGCGCGCCACGTTTTCCCGTCGGTTCGACGAGGCTGCGGGCTGTTCGGCGCACGACTTCCTTGCCGAGATTCGCATGGCCATCGCGGGGCGAAAGCTCGCGAACACGACGGCGTCGGTGGCGGACATCGGCGAGTCGGTCGGCTACCAGTCCGACGCTGCGTTCCAGCGGGTATTCAAGAAGGTCGTCGGTGTGACACCCGCGCAATGGCGCACGCGGGCGCGTCAAGCTCATGAGGCCGATCAGTCGCGGCGCAAGGCCGCCGCCTGACGTTTCCACAACGTCCACGGACGCTCCATCACGCCGAGGTTGGTTTCCGTGGAGCGTTTGCCTTCCTCTTCGCTGAGATAGGTCACCTCGCCGCCGAGCGCGATGGCGGTCGATTGCATACCGGCGTTCAACTCGGTGTAGATGGCGCGATAGACGGCGGCGGGCAGCGTCGGCGCGGTCGCCACGAAGCCGTGTCCGCGCATGAGCGCGACGTCCGCATCGCCCAGCGTGTCGGCCAGCGCTTTGCCTTGCTCGCCGTTGCGCACGAGCATGTCCGTGCAACCGAAGCAGTGACGGATATCGAACACCGGCGCGCCGCTGCCGAGAAAACCGGCCATGTGATAGACGGGGCGCAGTCGCACCGACGACGCGGCAAACGGAATCACCGACGGCGAATGACTGTGCACGATGGCCTTGACGTCCGGGCGCGCGCGATAGATTTCGCTGTGAATCCACGTCTCCAGATAGCGCTTGCGCGTGTCGCCGTCGACCGGCTGGCAATCGAGGTCGAGCGTAAGAATGTCGTCCGGCGTGACGAGTTCCGGGGCCATCGATTGCGCGATCAGAAAGTGCGCCGCGTTGCGCGGGTCGCGCACGCTCACGTGCCCAAAGCCGTCGAGCACTTCGTGATGCGCAAGGATGTGGTTGGCGGCGGCAAGGTCTTCGCGCAGTTGCGCAATGGAGGCGGCGTCGTGTTCGGTAATCGCCGGTGTGTAGGGGGTGGTGGCTTGCATAGGGGTGTTTTGCAATGAGTGTCGATAGTCGGACGGTGACGCGATGTGCAGGACGGGCGTCAAACCCGAACGGCGGCGCTCACCTCGGGAGGAAACAGATCGTCGGCCTGCATCGGGCGATGACAGACGCCTTGTTCGAAGGCGAAGCGCAGGAAGGCGTCGAGCGTGACGCGATTGGGCGCGACGCCATAGGGCCACGGATCGCCCCCGAACATCGCTTTAGCTTCGGCGGCACGCTGGCTCATCCACGGCAGCGGGAAGTGCGAGCAGGTGATGTCTTCGAGACGGGCGATGCTCGCGTCCTTCGCCTGCGTGAACGCTTTGATTAGGTTGTTGGCGATCCAGCGATTGGCATTGAAGACGTCGCGTCGCATGACGATCAGATGCATGATCGGGAAGATGCCGCTGCGCTCGAAATAGTCGCGCTCGACCGTCTCGAAGTCAGCGAGCAGACGCACGATCTCGTATTCGCGTCCGGCGGGCGGTGCAGGCGGACGTGCGCTGAGAATGGCGTCGATCTCGCCGTCGAGCAGCATGGCGGTGAGCGACTTGTCGGGCGAGGGACGGTAGCGCACGCCTTCCGGCACGCGCACCGCGACTTTCTCGCGGCGTCCCGCCTGATTCACGCCGCCCTGCACCCACTCGACCTCCGTGAGCGCGACGCCCTGATCGTGGGCGAGCCAGCCGCGCGAATAGACCGAGGCCGTCTGCGCCCACTCCGGCACACCGATGCGCTTGCCGCGCAAGTCGCCGGGCGACGCTACGCCACCGCCTGCCTTCACATAGAGCGAGGACAAGCGAAAGACGCGCGACGGAAACACCGGCAAGCCGATCAGCCGGTCGTCGCCCTGTGAGCGCAGCGACGCGTACTTCGCAAGCGACATTTCCGAGAGATCCCACTCCTGATAATGCGTGGTGCGATAGAAGATCTCTTCCACCGGCAGGACCGACGGCACGAGATCGATGCCGGTGACGGCGATGCGAGCGTCGAGCAGATCGCGCACGTGGTCGTAATCGTTGATGGCGAGGGACAGCGAGAGTCTGGACATGGAATGTTCTGAAGCGGCTGTCAGTGACCGAAGGCCGGTGCTTTCGGCAGGTTTTCAGGGCGTGCGACGAGGAACACGAGTGCAGCGGCCGTCACGAGCGCTGCGCCGAGTACGAAGAACATCGTGCCTGCGCCGCCCGTCGCCTGTTGCAGCACACCGGCGATGGCCGGTCCGCACATAGCGCCCACGCGGGCGATACCCAGATACAGCCCGACGCCGGTGCTGCGAATCTCGGTCGGATAGCTCACGGCGACGAGGTTGTTGAGCACCGTCTGCGTGCCGATGACGAACATGCCTGCCACCACGATGCCGATGAACGTCACCGAACCGCCAGTGATCGTCGCGAGCACGCCGATGGCCGCAGCACCACACAGCCACGCGAGCGACATGGCGAGACGGCGATTGCCGATGCGGTCCGCGACCACGCCTGTCAGCAGGCTGCCGAACGCCGACGCGAACACCAGCAGCGATCCGTAGGCGAAGCTCGTCGAGAGATTTTCGCCGCGCTTGAGCATGATTGTCGGCAGCCAGCCCGACAGACCGTACGACGAGAACAGCGACAGCGCCCCCATCGACCAGAGGCAGATGGTCTGACGGCGGAATTCCGGAGAGAAAAGCGCGGCGACAGAACCGGCTTTCACACCGGCATCGGGAGACGTGAACGTCGCCGTCGCAAACTCCGCGGCACGCGCGGGCCACAGGCGGGTCAGTTGCGCGCGCACTTCGTCCTGACGGCCACGACTCGCGAGGAACGACACCGATTCGGGCAGCACGAATTGCAGCGCGAGCGCCAACACGACGGACAGCGCACCGACGTAGTACATGCTCTGCCAGCCGTACTGCGGAATCAGCCACGCCGCGATGAAGCCGGAGGCCGTTGCGCCACCGATCCAGCCGCACGAGAAGAACACGATGGTGAAAACGTTGGCGCTGCGCTTGGGTGCGATTTCGTTGATGTACGTGACGGCCACCGGCATGAGCAAGCCCAGCGAGATCCCCATCACGAAACGCAGAGCAATGAACGTGCGCAGGTCGTGAGCGAAGAGCGCGATGGCGAGGCTCATCACACCCGACAACCAGATGCCGGTGAGCAGCACGCGGCGGCGTCCGATGCGGTCGCTGAACGGTCCCGAGACGGCCGAACCGGCAGCAAAACCGGCCAGCCCGCACGAGAGCAGCACACCAATCTGGCTCGGCGACAAAAGCCACAGCTTGGTGACGTCGTGAACGATGTACGCGGCGTTGTAGAGATCGAAGCCGTCGAACAGCAGGATCAGCGCCAGCAGGGTGGCGAGCCGATAGTGAAAGGCCCCTAGCGGGGCGGATTGCAGCGCTTCGCGAACGTCGATGCGCTCGGCGTGTCGCGGCGGAAGGTCATGGGCCATGCGTTGTCTCCGGATGGGCGACCTGTCGAATACCGGCGAGCGCCGGTTCGCAGTGTCTTTGTCTGTGTTCCGGAGACGACTTTACTGAGCGATTTTTTGTTTATCAATATTGATTTTTAAAGTCAATATGAATGTGGCATGATGAGCCGCAAACGCGTTGCCACGGGGCGACGCAGTGCTACCGAGGGAGCCGCAGACACCGATGACGCCGCAAACCGACCTGATGACGCGCGAAGAAGTCCTGGCGCTACTCGATATCAAACCGGCCACGTTGTACGCCTACGTGAGCCGGGGATTGATTCGGGCGCGTCCGCATGAGGACGGTCGCAAGAGCCTGTATCTGCGTCGCGACGTCGAGCGTCTGGCCACGCGCAAGCGCGGGCGCGCGCCGACCGGTGCGGTGGCCGAATCCACCATGCGCTTCGGCGATCCCGTGCTGCATTCGGCCATCACCCAGATCACGCCGCACGGTCCGCGCTATCGCAACCGTCTGGCGATCGATCTGGCGAGCGGCGGGGCGTCGTTCGAGTCGGTGGTGCATTTGCTGATGACGGGAATCTGGCAGGACGGCATTGCCGAATGGCCGATGCAGGAAACGCCGTCCGACGTGCTGCGCTTTCTGGCGACGTACGACGGCGAAGTGGCGAGCGCTGACATCGGCAATCTGCTCGGCATGGTGCCGTTCGCGCTCGCGATGCACGGACGCGGCGCACGCGAGCTGGCCGACGGCACCGCCGTGCAGGCGGCCCGCGCGATGCTGCATTGCATGGTCGGATGTGTGGGGTTTCTCGGGCCGAAGCAATGCTTCGTCGCACGCGAGACCGGGGAGGGCGTCGCATCGCATGTGCTGCGTGCGGCGGGCAGCGCGGTGACACCCGCACGACTGCGGGCGATGAATGCCGCACTGGTCGTGCTGGCCGACAACGAACTCGCACCGGCGACGTTTTCGGCGCGGGTCGCGGCGTCCACCAATGCGGATCTGTTCGGCTGCGTCGCGGCGGCCATCGGTTCGCATATCGGCTTCACCACCGGCACCAGCACCGAAAAGATCGAGACGATGCTGCTGTGCGAGCCGTTCGATGCGCTCGACTCGCGCGTCGGCCGAGTGCGCGAATACGGCGCGAGCCTGCTCGGGTTCAATCATCCGTTGTATCCGGGCGGCGATGCACGTGCCGATCTTATGATGCAGATGGCAGGCGAACTGATGCGCGAGACGGACGACGTCACCATCGACGATGCAATGCGCACCAACACTCGTCTGACGCTCGACTTTCTCGAGCGTATGCGCACCGAAGTAAACGCGCATGCCGGGTTGGCGACGGGACTGGTCGCGCTCGCCCGTGCGCTGGGACTGCCGGACGGTACGTCGACGGCGATGTGGATCATCGGCCGTTCGGCGGGCTGGGTGGCGCACGTCATGGAGCAGCGCACGCAGGCGTTCATGCTGCGACCGCGTGCGAAGTACGGCTTCGGCGGGCCGGTGACTGCGGAAACCTTCGAGTCGTTCGAAAAATAGTCTGCGGTTTTGTCCTCTGAAATCCGTCATGTCAATGAGGCCCGCGATTGCAGCGATGGCCGACGCAAGCGTTCATGGGTATCGGGGGGCACACAATGTTCGCGCAGTGGCATGACGGGGAAGGCAGGAAAGGGGCGGACGGCAAGGCACCGGGAGCGGCGACGTGGATCTGACCAATGTCAGCGTCGAAGCTGCGGTGCGTGCGGCGCAGGCGCAGGAAAGCAGCGTGGGCACTGCCACGCAGGTATTGCGGGAATGTCTGGAGGCGAATTACGACCGTTTGCTGCGCCGTCTGTCGCGCAGCATCGGCTGCCACGATACGGCCAGCGACAGCCTGCACGAAGCGTGGGTGAGGCTCGGCAGCGCCACCTTGCCCGAGGCCGTGCACAAGGGCGAGACGTATGTATTTCGGATGGCTTACAACCTCGCCGTCGATCAGATGCGGGGACGCCGGATGTGGGCGTCGCTGGCGGACGAGAACGAAGTGTTCGACGTGTTGCCCGACCGCAGCCCCGGACCCGAGGCGGTGGCGGGCGCACGCTCGGAGCTGGCGGCGCTTGCACGTGCCCTCGGCGAGATGTCGGGACACCATCGCCGCGTGCTGGTCGAGTTGCGCATCGACGATCTGACGCGCGAGGAAGTCGCGGCCCGTCATGGTCTGTCACTGCGTAAGGTGGACACGCTGCTGCGTCAGACGCTCGACTACTGTGCCGAGCAGACTGGCCGTCAGGCTGCTGGCGGGATCACGGAGTCGCGTCGTCCGGCGCGGCTACCCGACGCGTCGGAAGCGATCAAGCCCTGAGCGTCCCATGATGGATGTCCGGTGCGCGCTGCTGCACCGGGTAAGGCCTTAGTGCAACGGCTCGGACGGCGCTTCGTCCTCGAACGTGCGAAAGCGCCAGCCAAACCACACGGCCAGCATGCGGATGACGAAGCCCGCGACGAAGCCCACGCCCGTCGCCACGCCGTTGGGCACGCCGAAATGCAGCATCGCCACGTACATCGCACCCGCGATGCACGCCACGCTCGCGTACATCTCGCGGCGCAGCACCAGCGGCACCTGTCCGCACAGCAGGTCGCGCAGCATACCGCCGCCAATCCCCGTTAGCACCCCGGCAAGCACCACGATGACCGGGCTCGTACTCACGGTCATGCCGATATCGCACCCCAGAATCGTGAACGCGGCGAGGCCGATGGCGTCGACCGTGATGAACGTCATGCGCAGCCGGTGAATGTGGCGCGCGACGATGGACGCGAGCGTCGCCGCGCCGAGGGTGAGCAGCAGGTACTCCGGATGCGCGATCCAGACGAGCGGATGGCGGCCGAACAGCACGTCGCGAATGGTGCCGCCGCCGAGCGCCGTCACCATACCGACGAAGGCGAGCCCGAAGCGGTCCATGCCGCGCTGCATCCCCATGATGGCCCCCGACATCGCTTCCGTGACGATGGCGATGAGGTACAGGGCGTAGAAGATTTCTGTTTTCATGATGTCCCTTGCAGTGCCGGGCGAATATATCACTTCAGGTGCTTTTGCCCGTGTTTTGCCGCGCCAGCGGGCCTGAAACTGTGATTTGTACAGGTTTTCAGCGTCTATCGCGGGTGCGACACTGCCTGCAACGAAACGACAGACGCGGGAAAGCCGCCCCACCCGTCATGCAAACCCCTTAAAATCTCATCCTTTTGTGCTCCGAAGCGTGCCCGTCGCGCCCGGCGCGGCTTACTGGCCGGTAGATCGACCGATCTGCCGGTCGGCGGACCGACCGGCCCACCGGCCCGAATGCGCTACGAGTGAAGCCCTTTTGACGTGTCCCGGACGTGTCTTTTTGATCGCCAACTTCGTTCCATGATCCAGTTCATTCGCCGTCGGCCCTATCTGGTTACCAGCCTCGTTGTGCTTATCGTTCTCGTGGCACTCGGTCTGCGCAGTCTCGCGGCCCCGAAGGTGCCGCAGTACCTCAGCGCCAAGGTGGAGCGCACCGACCTTGAAAACACCGTACTCGCCACGGGTACGCTGGGCGCGTTCCAGCAGGTGGACGTCGGCGCACAGGTCAGCGGGCAGTTGAAGTCGCTCAAGGTCAAGCTGGGCGACAAGGTGACGAAGGGGCAATGGCTCGCGCAGATCGATCCGGTGCTCGCACAGAACAGCCTGCGTCAGGCCGAGGCCGAGGAGCAGAACCTTCAGGCGCAAAAGCGCTCGACGGCGGCGCAACTCAAGCAGGCCGAACTGGCGTTTGCCCGTCAGCGTCAGATGCTGCCGGACGACGCGACGTCCCGTCAGGACTTCGAATCGGCGCAAGCCAATCTGGACGTGCAGCGCGCCTCGCTCAACGGACTCGACGCTCAGATTCGTAAGGCCAGCGTCGCCATCGAATCGGCGAAGGCTAACGTGGGCTATACGCGCATCGACGCGCCCATCGACGGGCAGGTGGTCGCCATCGTCACACAGGAAGGCCAGACCGTGATCGCGCAGCAGCAGGCGCCGGTGATTCTGAAGCTCGCCGATCTGGACACCATTACCGTGAAGGCTCAGGTCTCGGAGGCTGACGTCATCCGCATTTCGCCGGGACAGACCGCCTACTTCACGATCCTGGGCGACCCCGACAAGCGTTACTACGGCAAGCTGCGCGCCATCGAGCCGGCGCCGCAGAACTTCCTCGATACCCAAAGCACGCTGGGCGGGGGCGCGACGCGCAACAACACGGCGGTCTTCTACAACGCGCTGTTCGAAGTGCCGAACCCCGACCATCGCCTGCGCATTTCGATGACGGCGCAGGTCAACGTGCTGCTCGGCACGGCCAAACAGGCGCTGAGCGTGCCGGTGGCGGCGCTGGGCAAGAAGGTCGGCCCGGACCGTTACGAAGTGCGTGTTCTGCCTGCGGAGGGCAAGGGCGATGGCAAGGCTGTGACGCGTCAGATCGTCACCGGACTGAACAACAACGTGCGGGTCGAGGTGAAAGAAGGTCTCACGGCCGACGATCGCGTCGTGATCGGCGAGGCGGGCGACAGCACGCAGGCCTCGACGGACGCCTCGCCCGGTGCGTCCCAATAAAGGAAGGCGAGCGCCATGACTCAAGCCGCCGGTACGTCTTCTGTGTCACAAGCGTCGCAAGCCGCTGAGCGGGCTTCCGACGTCCGTCCCCACCCGATGCTCGAACTCACGGGCATCACCCGACGCTTTCCGGCCGGTGAGCGTGACGTGACCGTGTTGCGCGACGTCAATCTCACCATCGAAGAAGGCGAGATCGTCGCGATCATGGGGGCGTCCGGCTCGGGCAAGTCGACGCTGATGAACATTCTCGGCTGTCTCGACCATCCGAGCGACGGCAGCTACCGCGTTGCGGGGCGCGAGACGCGCGATCTCGATGCGGACGCGCTCGCGCAACTGCGTCGCGAGCACTTCGGCTTCATCTTCCAGCGCTACCATCTGCTGCCGCACCTCGACGCGGCGTCGAACGTGGAGATGCCGTCGGTGTACACCGGCACGCCGCATGCGGCGCGTCGTGCGCGCTCCGTGATGCTGCTGGAGCGGCTCGGACTGGCCGATCGCACGGAACATCGGCCGAGCCAGTTGTCGGGCGGTCAGCAGCAGCGTGTGAGTATTGCGCGCGCGCTGATGAATGGCGGCGATGTGATTCTGGCCGACGAGCCGACCGGCGCACTCGATACGCGCAGCGGACGCGAAGTCATCCGCATTCTCAAGGAACTCAACGCGCTGGGGCACACGGTCATTATCGTGACCCACGACGAGAAGGTCGCCGCGCATGCGCGCCGCATCATCGAGATTCGCGACGGCGAGATCGTGGCCGACCGTGAGAACACGCCGGTGGAGATCGAGCCGGATGTCCCGTCGCCGGAGGAGGCCGCCGAGGAGGCCGTGGTTGCCTCGACAGCTCCGGCCGCCGATCCCGCTTCGGTGAGTGCCAGCCACGGCGGGGCGATTCCGCCGCGTCGCTGGACCGGGGGCATCGACCGCTTTGCGGAGGCCTTCCGCATGGCGTGGATCGCGCTGATCTCGCACCGGCTGCGCACGTTTCTGACGATGCTCGGGATCATCATCGGTATTACGTCGGTCGTCTCCATCGTCGCCATTGGCGAAGGGGCGAAGCGCTACATGCTGGCCGAGATCGGCAGCATCGGCACGAACACGATCAACATCTATCCGGGCAAAGACTGGGGCGACAACCGCGCGACGGCGATTCAGACGCTCGTGCCCGAGGACGTGCACGCGCTCTCGGAGCAGATTTACGTGGACAGCGCGACGCCCGAAACGGCGCGCAGTCTGCTGCTGCGCTACCGCAATGTCGACGCGAGCGCGATGGTGACGGGCGTGGGCGAGCACTTCTTCCAGGTGCGCGGCATGAAGATCGGGCAGGGCATTGCGTTCGGTGCGGACGAGGTGCGGCGCCAGGCGCAGGTTGCCGTGATCGACCAGAATACGCGTCGCAAGCTGTTCGGTGCGAACCCGAATCCGCTGGGCGAGGTGATCTTCGTGGGCAATCTGCCGTGCGTGGTGATCGGTGTGACGGTGGAGAAGAAGAGCGCATTCGGCGACACCAAGAGCCTGAACATCTGGGTGCCGTACACCACGGCGGCGGGGCGTCTGTTCGGTCAGCGCAACGTCGACAGCATTACGGTGCGCGTGCGTGACGGTCAGCCGAGCAAGGCCGCTGAGAAGAGTCTGGAGACGCTCATGACGCAGCGTCACGGCCGCAAGGACTTCTTCACGTACAACATGGACAGCGTGGTGAAGACCGTCGAGAAGACGAGTCAGTCGCTCACGCTGCTGCTGTCGCTTATCGCCGTGATTTCGCTGGTCGTGGGCGGTATCGGCGTGATGAACATCATGATCGTGTCGGTGACGGAGCGCACGAGGGAGATCGGTATCCGCATGGCGGTCGGGGCGCGTCAGAGCGACATCATGCAGCAGTTCCTGGTGGAGGCCGTCATGGTGTGTCTGATGGGCGGCGCGATCGGGATTGCGCTTTCGTTCGGGGCGAGCTTCCTGTTCTCGCTGTTCGTCGAGAAGTGGAAGATGGTGTTCTCGATGGGCTCGGTCGTCACGGCATTCCTGTGTTCGACGCTCATCGGCGTGGTGTTCGGGTTCATGCCAGCGCGCAATGCCGCGCGGCTGGATCCGGTCGAAGCGCTTGCACGCGATTGAGGTATTGCCAGATGACCAGAATGAAATCTACTACTTGCCACTCGTTCGCTTCGTTAGTTTCGGCCGATCTGTCCGGCACGTCGACGGTGCTGCGTCGTACGGTCCTCGCGCTGGCGAGCGCAGCAGTGCTGCTCACTGGCTGCGCTGGTGTACATCACGATCCGCTGCCGGCGGTGCCGGTGCCCGCGCAGTGGGCGGGGGCTTCCGCGACGTCGCCTGCCGTCGCTGGCAACACCGCAACGATTGCCCCCGACTTCTGGCGTGCGTTCGGCGACCCGGTGTTGGATCGTCTGATTACCGATGTGCTGGCCGTCAACAACGACCTGGCGGCGGCGGGGATTCGCGTGTATCGCGCGCAATTGCAGGCGGGGTTGGCGGATACGAACCTCACGCCGTCCGTCACCGTTGGTGGGAACGCGACCGTGCAACGCACGCTGGATACCCATGCAACGGGGCGTAAGAGCACCCTGTCGGCGCAGGCATCGTACGAGCTGGACCTGTGGGGCAAGCTGGCCGCGCAACGCGATGCGGCGCGCTGGGAGTATGAGGCGACCGACGCCGACCGCGAGTCCGCGCGTCTGTCGATCATCGGTACGACGGCGCAGTTGTACTGGACGATCGGCTTCCTGAATCAGCAGATCGCCAACACCGAGGGCAATATCGCTTATAGCGAACGGATTCTGGCGCTGGTGCGCTCGCGCTATGCGGCGGGGGCGGTGTCGGGGCTGGATGTGGCGCAGACGGAGGGCAATCTGGCCGATCAGCGCGCGGCGCTCACGCAGTTGTTGCAGCAGCGCACGGAAAACCGCAATGCGCTGGCGATTCTGTTCGACCGTCCGCCGGAGCAGGCGGCGGCCGAACCGTCGACGCTGCCGACGCAGGCGTTGCCTGTCGTACCGGCGGGCTTGCCTGCGGAGCTGCTGGGCCGTCGTCCGGACTTGCGCGCGGCGGAATTGCGTTTGCGTGGGACGCTCGCTAACGTCGACATCACCCGCACGAGCTTTTACCCGACGTTCACGCTGACGGGGCAGGTAGGGACGACGAGTACGTCGCTGGAGCGCGTGTTGCAGAACCCGATCGGTTCACTGGGGGTGGGGCTGGCGTTGCCGTTCATCCAGTGGAATACGATGCAGTTGCAGATCAAGGTGTCGCAGACGCAGTACGAGGAAGCGGTGGTGAATTTCCGCAAGAGCCTCTTTACGGCGCTGAGCGAAGTCGAGAACGCACTGTCGGCGCGTGAGCAACTGACGCGGGAGGGCGAGCAACGTGCGCTGTCGCTGGTGCAGGCGCAGCGTGCCGAGACCTTGCTGCGTTCGCGCTATCAGGCGGGCGCTATCGGAGTGCAGCAGTGGCTGGAGCAGTTGCAGTTGCTGCGCAACGCGCAAACGGCCGATGCGCAAGTGCGCCTGAACCGTTTGAACAATCGCATGGTGCTGTACAAGGCGCTGGGCGGGGCAGGGAATGCGTCGGATGTGAATCCGCCTGCTTGAGTGAGTAATATCGAGCGTGGTTTGAACCTGCGAACTGCACCGTGACGCGTGAGGTCATCCGAGGCCGTACATCATGAATCGACGGACATCCGCTTTAACACCCGACTGGGTCAAGCATGCACAGCCGATTGAGGGCGTGGAGCGCTTCGAGGCGTGGTTTCGCGGTAACGCTTACTCGATGCATCGCCACGACACCTACGCGATTGGCCGCACGCTCGCGGGTGTTCAGAGTTTCAGCTATCGGCGGGGGCAGCGAAATAGTCTGCCCGGCAACACAATGGTGCTGCATCCCGACGAACCGCACGATGGGCAGGCGGGCACCGACGAAGGCTTCCGGTATCGCATGATTTACGTGCATCCGTCGCTATTTCAGGATGTACTTGGCGGGCAGGCGTTGCCGTTCGTCGAAGGCGGCGTGACGACGGATCCGCGTCTGGCGGCGGCGACCGAGACGTTGCTGCAACACGTCAGCCACACGCTGGAGCCGCTGGAACAGAGCGACGCGCTGACGGAACTGGCCCACGCGCTCGCGGCAGTCTCCGGTGCGCCTGCGCGGAAGACGAAGGGCGACTATCTGGCGGCACAGCGCGCGCGGGACTTTCTGCATACCCACAGCGCGCGGGTCGTCACACTGGACGAACTCGAAGCGGCGACAGGGCGGGATAGGTGGAGTCTGTCGCGCGACTTTCGCACGTTCTACGGCACGAGTCCGTACCGGTATCTGACGATGCGGCGTCTGGATGATGTACGTCACCAGTTGCTTGCGGGTACATCTCTCGTGGATGCGGCTGCTACGGCAGGCTTTGCCGATCAGAGCCATATGACGCGCCATTTCTCGAAGACCTTCGGACTGACGCCGGGCCGCTGGCTTCAGGTCGTGAGCGGCATTCTGCCGGGCTAGAACGGCCAGGGGGAAGAAGAAAAGCGACGAGCACTGGTTGCAGCGTTTCACCCCACGCTTGGCTAACAGCATCTGGGCCAAGTTGAATGCAGAACGAGCATAAGCCTTGATCGCCGAAGGCAGAATGCGCCCGTCAGGAATGCGAGAAATCGAAAAAGCCAAAGCGGATGGACGGTGGCAAGCGGCTTCGACGTGCGAATCTCCCCGGCTTTTGCGCCGAGGCCGGTGGTGGGGAAATCTCCTGCAACTCAGCTTCTGTTCGGGCTTATGCGACGGAATCGGCGAGGGGCAAACATACCGCATCCCTTTCCAGCGTTTCGATCAGTGCGTCGCGCATCACCGCGACGGGTCGCACGAGACGGCCAGGCAGCACGCCATGCACGAGCCACACGTTCAGCCCGCTATTGAACTCAGGCACATCGACGATCTGCAGCGCATTGCGATGCGGGCTGCGCGCCAGCACTTCAGGCGCAGCGAGCCCGACGCCCAAAGCGCGCGCGACCAGCGACAACTGTAGTTCCGAACCGAACGCTTCGACAGCGACGTTGAACGGCAAGCCCGCCGCAGACATGGCGCGACTCAGTGCTGAACGCATTCCGCAACCGTCCTGGTTCAGCACCCACGGATAAGCCGCCAGATCGGCGAGCGAGACGGGTTTGTCGGGCAGACTGAACGAGCGCGGCGCGACGACGACCGTGGGCTTATAGGCGAGAAGCGTCGACGTCAGGCCTGCCGGCAATGGCACGCCTTCAGGCAAAAGCACGACGACCGCGTCCGCCTTCGCCTTTTCGATGCCCTCCAGCAGTCCCGGCGACCAGCCCGCTGTCACGCGCAGCGTCAGATTCGGAAACGCGGCACGCAGACGGTCGATGGGTTGCTCCAACGCCATCTCAGACAAAAACGGCGGTACCCCGATCCTAAACTCGCCTGCCGGCTCGCTATCAGGCGACGCGACGGCCAGCAGGTCGTCGACCGCGCGTAGCACCGCGCGCGCAAGGCCATAGACGTCGCTTCCGGCCGCCGTCGGTTTGAGCGGCTTGCTCTGCCGGTCGAGCAGCTCGATGCCGAGCATCGTTTCCAGATTCTGGACACGGCGCGTGAGTCCCGGCTGAGTCAAAAACAGTCTCTCTGCGGCCCGCACCATTGAGCCGCTTTCGACCACAGCCACGAAAGCCTGCAAGTCTCGCGTGTTCATCAAACAATCTCGCATAAACATTATCAAGATAATTCAATTGTCGCATAACGTTCTCGTCCTTAGGATAAGCCACACTCGTACACCGGAAGCCCAAACCCATGAGTCAACCTTCTGACACTTGCGCGCGCAAACTGCCCTCCGCTTCGCTGCCCTCACTGCAAGCGGATGCGTCCCCAGGCGGTGGCCTGACCACGCCATTGACGATATTTTTTGCCGCAGCCGTCGGTGTCATCGTCGTGAACCTGACCGCCGCACAACCTCTGACAGGGCCTGTCAGCCGAGCATTGACTCTGCCGCCCGAGCTTGCCGGCATGATCGCAATGCTCCCGCAACTCGGCTACGCCGCGGGTCTGCTATTGCTCGTACCGCTATGCGACCTCCTTGAAAATCGCCGCCTGATCGTCTGGACGCTCGCCTGCTGCGCGATGTTCCTCGGATTCGCGTCGCTCGCACGATCGGGCTGGCTGTTTCTGGCATCGGTGTTCATGGCCGGGGCGACATCGAGCGTGATCCAGATGCTCGTGCCGATGGCGGCGTCGATGGCGCCTGAAAGCCGGCGCGGACGCGCAGTCGGCAACGTGATGAGCGGCTTGATGCTGGGCATTTTGTTGTCGCGACCGCTCGCGAGCCTGATCGGCGGAGCGTTTGGCTGGCGTGCGTTCTATGGCTTCGCGGCGTTGGCCGACTCGCTGCTTGCTGTCGTGCTGCTGACGCGGTTGCCGAGTCACAAGCCGAAGACGGCTGCTCGCTACTTGGACTTGCTGCGTTCGCTGTGGACCTTGCTGCGCACCGAACGCGTCTTACAGCGTCGCGCGACGCTTGCCGCGCTCGCACTCGGTGCGTTCAGCGCGTTCTGGACAGCCATTGCACTGCTTCTTGCCCAGCCGCCGTTTTCGCTGGGTACACAAGGCATTGCTGCCTTCGCGCTGGCGGGTGCAACGGGCGCGATGGTGACGCCGCTCGCGGGCTACCTCGGCGATCGCGGGGCGGGGCGCGCGACACAAATCACTGCGCATCTGGTGATGATCGCGGCGGTACTCGTGCTCGCGATTGCCGGGGCGGGCTGGGGCGGGTTCTCCGCGGCCACGCACCCCGTCCTTGCACTCGCATTGCTGGTAGTCGGGGCGGCGGCGCTCGACGCCGGTGTGATCGCGGATCAAACGCTCGGTCGACGCGCGATCAACCTGATCAATCCGGCGGCTCGTGGCCGATTGAACGCGCTCTTTGTCGGCATCTTTTTCGTCGGCGGCGCAATTGGTGCTGCGCTGTCAGGCGCGGCGTGGGCATGGGCGGGGTGGAATGGCGTGTGCGTCGTCACACTGGGGTTCGCGGTTGCCGTGTTTTTGTTCGGCTGCTTCGATCGTGCCTCGCAGTCAAGCAAGCGATCTCGGAATGCCTGAGCTCCGGCGCGATGTTCTACATCTGAGTCGCGTTGATGGAATTGGAATTCAATACTACATCCGCGAAATTTCACGACATCAATACGGAACGGCGTCGCCGAGCATTCGATTGGAACGAGACATGGCAGTAGCCGGCTTTTATCAAAGGAAGGCGTTCTCGAAGACCTTCGGGCTGATGCCCGGCCGCTGGCTTCAGGTCGCGAGCGGCATTCTGCCCGGCTAGAACCGCCACGCACAATCGTTCAATACGGCCGTGAAGGGGCATGCGTATCCTCGACGCATTACCCCCAAGAACGGAGAGAACGATGTCGCAATTCCCTACTCATCCCAACGCCCCGTCGGATCGCGGCCAGTGCAAGGCCATCGATCCGATCCGCAAGATCGCGCTGATCGACGGTCACTGGCAACCCCGCGTCGTCGCCGAGATGAACGACTACCAGTTCAAGGTCGTCAAGGTCATCGGCGAGTTCCAATGGCATCAGCACGCCGATACCGACGAAACGTTCATCGTCCTGGAAGGCGAGCTGCGGATCGATTTCCGCGATGCGACGACCGGCGACGGTGCCATCGTGCTGCGCGCTGGTGAAATGGCCGTGGTGCCGAAGGGCGTCGAACACAAGCCGTTCGCAGAGAGCGAAGCCAAGTTGCTGCTGATCGAGCCGCGAGGCGTAGTGAATACGGGCGACGGCGAGGCAGGGGATCGGACGGTGGCGAACGATCAGTGGATTTAAGTTGAATATTCGCAGGGGCGTTTCGCACGCGCTACGATATGTCGACATCGTAGCGGCGCAAAAGCGCCGCTACCCGGATATCACAATCTAAATCGCGCTATGACAGAGCCTTGTCTGACACTTCCTGACCAGAATGAATGGGAAAACTGGTTGACGCAAAACGGTGGAACATCCGCCGGGGTATGGCTGCGTCTGGCAAAGAAAGGGGCGGCACAGCCGACGCTGAGCTACGCACAGGCGGTGGAAAGCGCGCTTTGTCACGGCTGGATCGACGGGCACAAGAAGAAGGAAAGCGACGAACACTGGTTGCAGCGCTTCACGCCCCGTACAGCCAAGAGCATCTGGGCCAAGCTGAATACAGAACGAGCGGAAGCTTTGATCGCCTCAGGCAGAATGCGCCCGTCGGGGATGCGAGAAATCGAAAAGGCCAAAGCGGATGGGCGATGGCAAGCAGCTTATGACTCGCCTAAGAACTCGGTAGTCCCCGACGACCTGCAAACCGCGTTAGATGCGAACCCCAAAGCCCGCGAGTTCTTTGCGACACTGAGCAGCCGGAACCGCTACGCCATCTTGTTTCGGATTCAGAACGTTAAAAAGGCTGAGACGCGGGCGCGGAAGATTGAGGAGTTTGTGGGGATGTTGGGGCGTGGGGAGACCATTCATTAGAAAAAGAATAATCCGAGAGTGTGGATGAAGTTGGGGATTGCGCTAAGGGGAACGGCTGATTTCGACACGAAGCGGACATTGAAGCGTGCGGACGCGTGATGCTGGTCGAGCGCTGCGAACTTCAGAGCGTTGTTCCGAGTGCCTCGCGTATTGCTTTTACGGCCACCGCCTCGACACCGCCCTCATCCGCGCCCGTTGAAAAAACAGCGCTGCACGCTGCCGCCCCGTCAACCGTACATCGATAGACAGCCACAACGCTGCCTGGGCCACATCCGGTATGCCCCGCCAGCGTTGAACCGTCTTCGACTGTGCCCCGCATAAGACCCAGCGCATATCCTGGCGTCACCCACGGTCGGCCGATCATCGGGCCACCCAATACCTTCGTCGCCAGCATTTCATCAAGCAGGTTGGATGGCAGAAGTTTTCCGGCCAACAAGCGATCCAACAGAAGAGCAGCCTGCAAAACTGGGCCGATAAGGAGGCCGTGATAAACCCAGCCGGGGTCGTAATTCAACGCATTGCCGAGATACTCGCCACAGAGTTCTGAACGTTCCGTTGCGAAGCGAACCGTCGAGATGCCAAGCGGCGTCAAGACTTGCTGCTTGATGGCGGCTTCAAGTGGCATATCTGCTGCCCGCTCAATTAGCCTGGCGACAAACATGAAACCAACATTCGAGTAACGCCAAGCGGCGCCAGGGGTGTAGCGAAGCCGGGAACCATCCAGACGCCGCATCATTTCGTCCGCGTGCCATGCCTGTTCCTGATTGGCGACAGCAGCGTGATATTCGGGAAGCTCGCCATAGTCAGCGAGGCCAGCCTCATGGCGCAAGAGCTGACGCAACGTGAACGCCTTTTCAGCGAGCGGAGCATCCAGAACGAGTCGACCGTCGCGTACCAACGTCAGCGCGGTCGCGGCTAACACCGCTTTAGTGAAGCTCCACCAAGGCACAATGGGTTCGGATTGCTGGGACGGCCCTACTGATTGACCGTTGAGGAGCGTTGAAATCAACATTGAAGACTCGACTGGTAACAACGGGCAGGAGCATATCCCACAACAGGTGCGACTGCCCCCGATCAGCTTTTTACCAAGTGGCCGTTGGGTTCGCGAACGTCCACTGATGGCCAGCAAGCGACCGCTCGCCAGCCACCGCGTCATTAGACCTCTGTCTGCTCCGCCATCTCAAGGGCATCGTCAACCTCGATGCCAAGATAGCGGACCGTGCTTTCGAGCTTCGTATGTCCGAGCAGCAACTGCACCGCTCGAAGATTTTTCGTTCGCCGGTAGATCAGCGAGGCTTTTGTGCGCCGCATAGTGTGGGTGCCGTATGCGGTATCGTCGAGACCAATCGACGCGACCCAGCGATGTACCATCCGGGCGTATTGCCGGGTCGATAGATGCGGCGACGTATGCAGCCGACTCGGAAACAGAAAATCCGCCGCCTTCAGTCTTCGCGCGTCGATGCATGCTTCGAGGCTCTCACGGGTCTGTTCCGTGATCTCGAATTGGACCGGTCGCTGTGTCTTCTGCTGCATGACGGTGGCCCTCGCTGCCACGTGGCTTCCGTGTCGGACGTCCCGCACCTGCAATCGTGTGAGATCGCACGTTCGAAGCTTGCTATCGATTGCGAGATTGAACATCGCAAGCTCACGGACATTCGACGTCATCTGAAGCCTCGTTCGGATCGCCCAAATCTCTCTGAGCTTTAGCGGCGGCTTCTGCCCGGTGAGTTTGCCCTTACTCCATGGCTCACGATGGCTAACCACGACATTCTCGGATTTCATGACAATCTCCTTTCTGGCAAAGGGAGATTGAGCGTGCGCCTACGGAAGGTCGCTATCCGACCCGAAGCGAACGTTAAGTGGTTCTGGCTAGATATCCACCGAAGATACTGTTTGCAACATTCCAACGATGTCGGAGTTCGAAAACGTATTGGGCCGAAGTGCTGGCTTTGTCCAAAACGACACGCAATCTCGCGAAGATAATACGGCGCTTGTGAAAGCCGTGGCTACGTGAAGCCTGAAAGCGCCCTTGGTAAGGCATCCTCCGGTTGCTCAGTCAGCCTGACCAGGCTGCGGAAGAACTTGCTCGATACGCTGATGCAGCGCACATCGAAGAACTTGCCTGCGAGCGCACTTATGACGCATTGACGATACGCGATTAACGTGAGCTAGAGGTTCGACGGCATCATTTTCCGCCCACCTCGACGACTTTCGCCACTAGTTCAGATGGATTTTTGCGAGACCAGTTCGTACAGCTACGAACGGTGTCCGACGAGGTCTACCATCCTGGACGGATGGTATAGGCCTGGCGGAAATATGAGCGACCGAATTGGGTCGGCTCAAAGTGCTTGCCCACCCGATGTATCAACTCGCGTGCGAGCAACGCATTGATAACCGCGTCTGAAGGTTGCTTCGGGTTTTTTTCCGCAATGCGTTGAAGCGCCGCAGTTATGGCTTGTGCTGAAAGGGCGAGCATGTTCGCTCCTGTAAAAGTTTTATGACCCTGTGCGCCGCGCTTCGATAAAGCCGCTCAGTTGGGCAATTTGCGTTCAGCGGCCCGCCAACGTAGCCACTTAACGACGGGGCCGTGCTGCGCATGCGCAGACGCTTCCGTCCGATTGCTCAGACAAATCGCGCGTGCGATCGATCCGAAAGAAAGCAGGCGTGCCGCGTCAACTGGCACGTAGCCGGAATACAAGAACCAGTTAGGAGAAGCGCCCATGGGGTTATGCCTCCAACGAAGCCTTGTTAATAAAGCCGTCTATCAGTGTGCGGCCGAACTCATCCCCAGCGCGCCGTGCATTGCCGATTGAATCGAACAGGACTGTCTCAAGTCGAAACACTCGCGATTCTGGCGACGGAACTGAACCGACGGCCGCACTCGGGGTGATGCGAACGGATACAGCCAGCAATCTTTCGTGTTTACGGCTCGCTTGGGTTGTATCCGGGTCTAAGAACACCAGAGTTTCCAAGCTGAATCCTCTGTATGAGGGCGACGTGTGTGACATATTTCCTCCGACATGGCGAGCAATGCCGCATCGCAGTATTGGCACGGCGATGCTAACGAGTGATTCAGGGAAGACGCTACGCGGGCTTGATGTTGGATGCCTGCAAACCTTTCGGGCCGCGCGTGAGGTCGAAGGAAATGTGTTGGTTCTCTTGCAGGGTGCGAAACTCCGTGCGCCCTTGAGGTTGAATTTCTGAGAAGTGGGCGAACAAGTCGTCCCCGCCATCATCCGGCGTGATAAAACCAAAGCCCTTGCTGCCGTTGAACCACTTTACAATTCCGGTGCTCATGTGAACCCCAGGTTTTCCCTGCGAATAGTCATCGCGGAACGCGAAACTGGGCGCAAGTGGCGGACAACCAAGAAATTCAGAGATCGGAAGTGTCTCGCAATGAACGATGAGATCGACGCTTGATCGATTAACGTCAGACTTGATGTTCGATATATTGCTTATACGCCCATTGCATCGAGGACTCAATGCATATTGTGTAAGCGTTTCCCAGCCTGTTCTGCCTTGGCATTGCGCTAGATTCCCAAGTTTCACCGTATCTTGACCAGCACACATCTCTTTACTTAGCGCGGCATCCGTTTTCGGGTAGGTGTGTCAATTGCGTGGAGACGACATGGGTGCAGAATTCACTCAATGGGGCGCGGGATTGACGCGATTTTATGTCGACGGGTCACCGCAATTCTGATGACGAAGCGCAGACGGACGACGATCGCGCATCTTGCGATGTGGCCGGATGCTACGACGATTAACCGCGATTGTCGATCCAGTCGCGTGCCCATGCACTGGCGTGCCCCAGGGCTTGCAGTTCGGTGTCGAAATAGTCCAGCGCATGGAATGTGTAGGCGGCGGGCGCCGCGTGGGCGGCATCGCCCCGCTCGAGCAGGAGGTTGGCCGCAAACCAGCCGTCCGGAAGCTGGTACGCGGAGGGGGAAACCAGATACCCGTTGTAATGGTGGTTATGGTTATTATTTTTCATAGATGGAATGCGAGTGACGCTTGCATGGCATTCGGGCCAGACAAGTCGAAAAACTTCGAAAATGGGAGCGAGACAGATCGTGTCGGAAAGACAAATGATGCACACCTCGAAATGGTGCGATCAAGTCGGGAGCGCAATGGCTCCGCGCGGATGCTATACAAGCAAAGGGCCGGTGAGCCGGCCCTTGAACTACGTTACTGCGGGGTGATATTCGATGCCTGCAGGCCCTTAGGGCCGCGCTTGGTCTCGTAGCTAACCTTTTGATTCTCTGCGAGCGACTTGAAGCCTTCGCCCCGCACTTCGGAGAAGTGGGCGAACAGGTCGTCGCCGCCAGCATCCGGTGTAATGAAGCCGAAGCCCTTGCTATCGTTGAACCACTTAACGGTACCAGTTTCCATGATGAATCCTTGAAATAATCAAATTAGCTCCGTTGCGGAGCGAGAAAAACTTCAAGGAGGGAGAGAGGATAGCGAGTACCGCGCGGAAAACGCAGAAAAATGATGATCAGCAATCGAGCTTCTTGAATGTTTCTCTGTACACACTACCTTGACAGTCCGGCACCGTCAAGGTATTTCGAGCGGCAGCCCCGCCGTACGCCAAATGACTCCTTCCGACCCGAAGCGGACACCTGACCGAGTCAAGCACAAACTAATCTTTGGGTGTAATTGGCAATAGTCTGATGTCGGCATTTGGGTAGCCGTCGGATGTCTGTTCACTTTGAAGGACTCGTCGGGCGCACTCAATCCACTCAGGGAATATCGCGGCATCCATCGGAACGCCTTTACCATTTGGTTCGGCCCACAGAGAAAGGCTGCTGAGGAGCGCGCCGAGTTCATCCGAGCGGCCAAGCCGCTCCCATTCCCGTTCGAGAAAGTCGAACATGATGAGGTATGCCTGGCGTAACGTGACAGGCGTTTCCATTGACGGACTGTCCATTTTCTTTATTGCTCTCAATCAAAACATACAGCCTAGCCTGAACGACTGCTGATGGCCGATTGCGGTCATCTGTCGGCCACCATTTCCGACACTAAGCGGCCCTTCGGGCACCACTGGCGCGTTGTTCGCTCAGCTCTCGTCGCCTGGTGGTCTGCAATTGCTGCGCAAGCCTCGATGGAACGTCAGTCGCTCCGTGCAACAATCTGAGCTCTTAAAGGGCTATCGACTTAACACATGACCGAACATCGAAGCAGCACGTTGGAAATCAGAAGACTGGCGCCACCGGAATGGATGCTGGCATACCCGGTCATCGCTCAACTGCGGACCCTTGACGGTCCCGACTTCCTGGAGCGGGTCCGTCGGCAATCGCATTCGGGCTACGAACTCGTAGCGGCGTTCGACAGGGGATCGATTCTCGGAGTGATGGGGATGAGACCCGTCCACACTCTGGCGCGCGGGGCGCACCTTCATATTGATGACCTTGTGGTCGATGCGGCGGGTCGGGGAACAGGTGTTGGTAGATTTTTGATGGCGTATGCCGAAGCCGACGCACGCGCTCGCGGCATGTCCGCGATATTTCTCGACGCGCGGCCGGACGCGATCCCGTTCTATGAGCGAGAGAGCTATGTACTGCACCCCGCGCCGTCCATGAAGAAGGCCCTGTCGACCTAAGGCCGGTCGAGGCAAGCCGACGACGGTCGACGTGTAACGCCGACCGTCAGAAAGCCACTCAGGCCGCAGCCTGCTCGCGCAGTCGACGTGCTTCGTCGCGCAGGAACTGCTGGTAGTCGTCCAGATCGCCGTCGAAGGGCTCGACGCCGCCGTTGGTGACCAGCCAGAACTCGTCACAGACAGCACGCAGCAGCGCGCGGTCGTGGCTGACGAGCATCACTGTTCCTTCAAACTCGTTGAGCGCCACCGCCAGTGCCTCACGCGTGGCCAAATCGAGGTGGTTGGTCGGTTCGTCAAGCAGCAGCAGGTTAGGACGCTGCCACACGATCATGCACAACACGAGCCGCGCCTTTTCGCCGCCGCTCATGGTGCCCACCGCCTGATGGACCATGTCGCCACTAAAGTTGAACGTCCCCAGGAAGGTCCGCAGCGATTGCTCGGTGCCGCTCTGGCCGGGCGCGCGCATCTGGGGCGGCGTGTCCCGCGCGAGGCGGATCATGTGTTCCATCGGCGTGTCGAGCGGACGCAGCACATCAAGCTCCTGCTGGGCGAAGTAGCCGATGTTCAGCCCCTTGCCTTCGCTGATTTCGCCATCAATCGGCGCGAGCGCATGCGCGACCGTCTTCACCAGCGTCGACTTGCCCTGACCGTTGGCACCGAGAATGCCGATGCGCTGCCCGGCCAACACGGAACGGCTGATGCCGCGCACGATGACGGTGGGCGGGGTGTCCGGCGGTGCATCGGCGGGGGCAGGGTAGCCGAAACTCGCGTCCAGCATGGACAGCAGCGGGTTCGGAACGCTGAGCGGTTCCTTGAACTCGAAGTTGAATTCCGCTTCGGCAAGCACCGGCGCCACTTTCTCCATGCGTTCAAGCGCCTTGACCCGGCTCTGCGCTTGCTTCGCCTTCGATGCCTGCGCCTTGAACCGGTCGATGAATTTCTGCAAGTGGGCGATCTTTTCCACTTGCTTGGCCATCGCAGCCTGCTGCAAGACGAGCTGTTCGGCGCGCATGTCTTCGAACTTGCTGTAGTTGCCGCCGTAACGCACGAGCTTGGCATTGTCGACGTGCACGGTGACCTGCGTCACCGCATCGAGAAACTCGCGGTCGTGGCTGATCACGACCAGCGTTCCCTGATAGCGCTTGAGCCACGCTTCCAGCCAGACCAGTGCGTCGATATCCAAGTGGTTCGTCGGTTCGTCAAGCAGCAGCAGGTCGGACGGGCACATCAGCGCGCGCGCCAGTTGCAGTCGCATGCGCCAGCCACCCGAGAAGCTGTTGACCGGCTGATTCAACTGCTCAGCGCTGAAGCCGAGACCCTGAATCAGGGCCTGCGCGCGGGCGGGGGCATCGTGCGCCCCGGCGTCGTGCAGGTTCATGTAAGCGTGCGCCATGCGCATGCCGTCATCGCTGGCTTCGGCTGCGGCGACTTCCGCATGCGCGGCCATCAGCACGGTGTCGCCCTCGACCACGAAGTCGGTCGCTCCCTGCTCGGTCTCCGGCATATCCTGCGCGACCTGGCCCATCTTCCATGCAGCAGGAATCGAGAATTCGCCGCTATCTTCGTGCAGCGTGCCGTTAAGAAGGGCAAAAAAGGACGACTTGCCAGCGCCATTGCGGCCGACAAGGCCAATCTTTTCGCCTGGGGTGAAGGTGACGGATGCGCTGTCGAGCACGACGTTGACGCCGCGACGCAGCGTGAGATTACGGACGGAAATCATAAGGAGCTACCGCTAAGAAGACTGGCATGATAGCCGACCGGACGCGGGGGGCTGTCATTTTCCTATCCGCTCGCGATTTTCGGCAGGCACGGTACGTTCGCGACCGTCACGCATTCCAATGATCCGGGCGATGCCGATAAGTGTTATCGGATGGCCCCAGGTTCTGCCGACACGCCATCAAAAATACAATACATCGGAACGGCGAGCCGCGTCCGAGACTCCAGCGTGCTCAGGCCATAAACGAATGCGCCACCGACGGAGGATTTCCACCATGCCTGCTATGTGCGATATCTGTAACGCGCGTCCCGCCATCGCGCGCGTGACCGTGGTCGAGAATGGCGAGCCCAAGTCGATCTCGATCTGCGATTTCCACTACCGCCAGTTGATGCGCCATCAAAGCGCGCTCAATCCGTTCGATTCCCTGCTCGGCATGGGCAGCGGCATGTCGCGGCTGTTCGGCATGGGGACGGACCCCGGCGATAGCGCATCGGTCAACGATTCCGGTGTCTCCGTACCGCCCATCGTGCCGAGGGAGTCGGTCGATCTGACCGACGCGTTCAGCGACCAGACCGTTGACCTGCTGCAGCGGGCAGCCGAAAAGGCGCACGAACTGCGCCGTCACGAACTCGACACGGAGCATCTTCTCTACGTTCTGGCGGACACCGACGTTTGCGCGGCGTTGTTGAAGGCACTCAAACTCTCGCCGCAGGATATCAAGACATACATCGACGAGCATGCCAAAAGGGGCGACGCGCAGGACGATGACGGTATCGACAAGATGACGGTCTCGCCTCGATTGAAGAAGGCCTTTCAGTTTGCGTTTCAGGCCTCGCACGACCTGGGGCATTCCTATATCGGCCCGGAACACCTGCTGATCGGGCTGACCGCTGTGCCCGACAGTCTCGCGGGCACCCTGCTCAGGAAGTACGGCATCACACCGGAGGCGCTGCGCCAGAAGGTCGTCAAGAT
The DNA here is from genome assembly GCF_902459615.1 of Pandoraea commovens. GTDB lineage: Bacteria > Pseudomonadota > Gammaproteobacteria > Burkholderiales > Burkholderiaceae > Pandoraea > Pandoraea commovens. The sequence continues at coordinate 232,979 of NZ_CABPSA010000007.1, read as the reverse complement.
TGTGGGCAAAGGCGCGGAGGACGGGCGCGTCGACACCCCATCGGGGACGCCAAATCTCGACAAGTTCGGCCGGGATCTCACGGCACTCGCCCGTCAGGGCAAGCTTGACCCGGTGCTCGGTCGCGCGCAGGAAATCGAAAATACCGTGGAAGTCCTCGCGCGTCGCAAGAAAAACAACCCGGTGCTCATTGGCGAGCCGGGTGTCGGCAAGACTGCCATCGTGGAAGGGCTGGCGCAGCGAATCGTCAACGGCGACGTCCCGGAAGTGCTTCGGGGCAAGCGTCTGGTCGAAGTCAACATCAACTCGATGGTGGCAGGCGCAAAGTATCGCGGTGAGTTCGAGGAACGTGCCAAGCAGATGATCGATGAAGTCACGGCCAAGAAGGACGAACTGATCCTGTTTATCGACGAGCTGCACACGATTGTTGGGGCGGGACAGGGCGGCGGCGAGGGCGGACTCGACATTGCCAACGTGCTCAAACCCGCACTCGCACGCGGCGAACTGAGTCTCATCGGCGCCACCACGCTTAACGAATACCAGAAGCACATCGAGAAAGACGCGGCGCTGGAGCGCCGCTTTCAACCGGTACTGGTGGCCGAACCGACGGTGGCGCAAACGATCGTCATCCTGCGTGGCCTACGCGACAGTCTCGAAGCGCATCATCAGGTGACCTTCGCCGACAGTGCCTTCGTCGCGGCTGCCGAGCTGGCGGACCGCTATATCACGACGCGCTTCTTGCCCGATAAGGCCATCGACCTGATCGACCAGGCGGCGGCGCGAGTCCGTATCGGTGCGACCTCGCGACCGGCGGAGATCCACGAGACCGAAGCCGAACTGTTGCAACTACGTCGCGAGCAGGACTACGCGTCCTCGCGCAAACGCTTCGACGAAGCCAAGGCGTTCGAGGCACGCATTGCCGATAAACAGAAGACGCTCGACGAAATGCTCGAAGCCTGGCAACGCAAGACCGGCTCGGAAACCCTGGAAGTGACCGTGACATCGGTGGCAGACGTGTTATCGCGCCTCACCGGCATTCCTGTGGCTGAGCTGACTCAGGAGGAGCGACAGAAACTGCTCCGCATGGAGGAGGTGCTGCGCCAGCGCGTCGTTGGACAGGACGAGGCCGTCGTGGCCGTGAGCGACGCCGTGCGGCTCTCGCGCGCAGGGCTGGGGCAAGCGCACCGGCCCATCGCCACCTTCCTCTTTCTCGGCCCGACCGGCGTCGGTAAGACCGAGCTTGCAAAGGCGCTGGCAGAGACGGTCTTCGGCGACGAGCAGTCGATCATCCGCATCGATATGTCCGAGTACATGGAGCGGCATGCCGTGGCGCGTCTCATTGGGGCGCCGCCGGGGTACGTCGGCTACGACGAGGGCGGCCAACTCACCGAACGCGTGCGTCGCCGCCCGTACAGCGTGATTCTGCTCGACGAGATCGAGAAGGCGCACCCGGACGTCTACAACGTGCTCCTGCAAGTCTTCGACGATGGGCGTCTGACCGATGGCAAGGGCCGCGTGGTGGACTTCAGTAACACGATTCTGATCGCCACGAGCAATCTGGGCAGTCGCGTGATTATGGACAACGCCGGGCTACCAGAGACCGAGCGCAAGTCCGAAAAGGACGTTCGCGAGGCGCTCATGCAAGTGCTCAAAGGACATTTCCGTCCGGAGTTTCTCAACCGGATCGATGAGATCGTCGTTTTTCATTCGCTCGACAAGCAGAACATTCGCGCCATCGTGGCTATCCAGCTCGATCGCGTCAAACGTACCGCTGCCGCGCAGGACATCACGCTTAACTTCGACGCCGCGCTTGTCGAGCATCTCGTGGACGTGGGCTATCAACCAGAGTTCGGCGCACGCGAACTAAAACGGCAGATTCGCCAGATGGTCGAGACGAAGCTCGCCAGGGAGATCCTCAACGATGCGCTGTGCGAAGGCGACGTGGCCGATGTGAAGTACGACGCCGCGAACGACGCCGTGACGTTCGTCAGAACCACGGGACGGCCGACCGTAGAGAAGGCTGGGGACTCGAACTAGGGAAACTGTACTCTTTTGCCGGACGCCGAACTGCACGTCTCGGGGCGCCGGTAAAACTCTATAGTCGAATGACAGTTTCAAACCCGGTCGCCCAGCGGCCATAGCCCCCAAGCAGACGCATCCCCACAGATGCACGGAGTGATGAAATGAGCAAACGACGCGAAGTGCCGGGCATTCGCCCCTACGATGGTCCCGCGGGCGGATGGGGCGCATTGCGCGCCACCGCCACTGCCGTTCGGCAGCAGATGGAGAGCTTTGAGGCGCCCATCGTCCTGATGCGTACCAACCAGCCGACGGGCTTTGATTGCCCGGGGTGTGCGTGGCCTGACAAGGAGCACCGCTCCACGTTCCAGTTTTGTGAGAACGGTGCGAAGGCCGTGACATGGGAGGCGACCACCAAACGCGTCACACCGGCGTTCTTCGAGCAGCATACCGTCTCGTCGCTGCTCGCGATGTCCGATTACGCGCTGGAAGACTTCGGTCGACTCACGCATCCCATGGCGTACGATGCAGCAACGGATAAGTTCAAGCCCGTCGAGTGGGACGCCGCGTTCGCGCGCATTGGCGAAATCATGCGTAGCTACGATTCGCCCGACAAGGTGGAGTTCTACACCTCCGGGCGCGCGTCGAACGAAGCGGCGTACGTGTTCCAGTTGTTCGCCCGCGAATACGGCACGAACAATTTTCCCGACTGTTCGAACATGTGCCACGAGCCGACCAGCGTGGGTCTTCCGATGTCGATCGGCATAGGCAAGGGCACCGTCTCGCTCGACGATTTCGATGAGACGGAACTGATCATTTCCATCGGTCATAACCCTGGCACGAACCATCCGCGCATGATGGGCACGCTCCACGAAGTCGCGCGCCGCAAGGTGCCGATCATCGTCTTCAATCCGCTGCGCGAACGTGCCCTGGAGCGATTCGCCGATCCGCAGAACATCATCGAGATGGCGACGTATAGCTCGACGAAGATTGCGTCGACCTATTTCCAGGTGAAGGCCGGCGGCGACGCGGCGGCGCTCAAGGGGATTATGAAGGCGCTGCTCGCGCTCGAAGCGACGCAAGGCAATGTCCTCGACCGGGATTTCATCGCGACGCACACCGAGGGATTCGACGCACTCGCCGCCGACCTCGAAGCGACCTTGTGGGCGGACATCGAGAAGGAAAGCGGACTGACTCGCGACGAGCTTGAGCAGGTGGCCGTCGCCTACGCAAAGTCTAACGCGACCATCGTGACGTACGGCATGGGCATCACGCAGCACAACACGGGAACGGCCAACGTGCGTCTGATCGCCGACCTGCTGCTCATGCGTGGCAACTTCGGCAAGCCGGGCGCAGGTATCTGTCCGTTGCGCGGACATTCAAACGTGCAGGGCAACCGCACCGTAGGTATCACCGAAAAGCCGTCGGCGGACTTTCTCGAACGCATCGAGGACGTGTTCGGCTTCACGCCCCCGAAGGGCCATGGTCACGACGCGGTCAAGGCCATGCAGGCCATGGTCGACGGCTCGTCAAAGGCCCTCATCTGCCTTGGGGGCAACTTCGCCGTAGCGTTGCCCGATCCGGATCTCTGTTTTCCGGCGATGAAGACGCTCGATCTGAGCGTGCATCTGGGCACAAAGCTCAACCGCACCCACCTGCTGGTCGCGAAGGAGACGTTCATTCTGCCCGTGCTCGGTCGCACCGAACTGGACGTGCAGGCCGGTGGCCCGCAGTCGGTGACCGTCGAAGATTCGATGTCGATGGTTCACGCCTCGGCCGGTAAGCTCAAGCCCGCATCCGAGCACTTGCGCTCGGAGCCGGCCATCGTGGCCGGGATGGCGCGCGCCGCGTTGCCCGCAAGCAAGGTCGACTGGTTTTCGCTGATCGAGGACTACGATCGCATTCGCGACCTGATCGAGCGCACCGTGCCGGGCTTCGACGATTACAACGCGCGTATCCGTGTCCCGGGCGGCTTCCGCATGCCGCTGCCACCGACGGAGCGTCAATGGAATACGCCCTCGGGCAAGGCGATCTTCTCCGTGTTCAAGGGCGTGCGCGAGAACTACGAGCCGTGGGCGGACGACGTGCTGCGGCTCATTACGATTCGCAGCCACGATCAGTACAACACGACGATCTACGCGATGGACGACCGCTATCGTGGCGTGTTCGGGCGTCGCGATGTGCTGTTCATGCACCCAAACGATCTGGCTTCGCACGGGCTGGAGCACGGTGATCTCGTCGATATCCAAACGATCTCGTCCGGCCGTGCGCTGCGCCTGTCGGGCATCACGGTGATCGAGTACAACATCGCGCCGGGGTCGGTGGCCGCCTATTACCCGGAGGCCAACGTATTGGTGCCGCTCGACTACATCGACGAAGACAGCGGGACGCCCTCATACAAGTCGATACCGGTACGGGTTTTGCGATCGACGTCCGACGAGACCGCCGCCGCGTCATGACCTGCTGACGCCTTCGTGTCGCGTGCTGCCCTGAGGCTCACGTGACAAGGCGCTCACCCCACCGCCCCGCGCCGCCGAGCCTTCGCAACGCCCGTCTGTCCTGACGGGCGCGGCGAGGTGCTGCCCGCGTTCGGTCGTCGCTTCATTACAGAGAACGCTTATGGACATGTTAGATGCCCTCCATCTCGCCCGATTGCAGTTCGCATTTACGGTGTCATTCCACATCGTGTTCCCCGCGATCAGCATCGGCCTGGCCAGCTTCCTCGCCGTCCTCGAATGGCGCTGGCTGGCAACCGGCGACGAAACGTACAAGGACATGTTTCTTTTCTGGTCGAAGATCTTCGCTATCGGCTTCGGCATGGGGGTCGTGTCAGGCGTTGTTATGGCCTACGAGTTCGGTACCAATTGGGCCGGCTTCTCGCACGTTGCCGGCAACATCACCGGACCGCTCCTGACTTACGAGGTGCTCACCGCCTTCTTTCTCGAAGCGGGTTTCCTCGGCATCATGCTCTTTGGCTGGGAGCGTGTGAGCGCGCGCGCTCACTTCTTCGCCACGCTGATGGTGGCCGTCGGCACGCTCATCTCGACGTTCTGGATTCTGTCGTCGAATAGCTTCATGCAAACGCCGCAGGGGTATGCGATCGAGGCCGGACGCATCGTTCCGGTGGACTGGTTCAAGGTGGTGTTCAACCCGTCGTTTCCGTATCGACTGGCGCATATGACGATTGCGGCATTCATCGTCGCAGCGTTCATCGTGGCGGCGTGCGGGGCCTGGCACCTGCTCAAAGGCCGTCGCGACAAGCCGGTCAAGCGTAGCTTTTCGATGGCGCTCTGGATCTTGTTGGCGCTCGCCCCGATCCAGATCGTAGTGGGCGACGCCCATGGGCTGAACACGCGCGAATACCAACCGGCAAAGATCGCCGCTATCGAAGGGTTATGGGAGACGGAGAAGGGCGGTACCGCGCTCAATCTCTTCGGCCTGCCCGACATGAAGGATGAGGTGACGCGTTATGCCGTCAAAGTCCCGCATCTGGGGAGTCTGATCCTCACGCACTCATGGGACGGCGAGATTCGCGGCCTCAAGGAATTCGCGCCGCAAGACCGCCCGTACTCGCCTGTCATCTTCTGGACGTTCCGCATCATGGCCGGCCTCGGCATGCTCATGCTGCTCACCGCGCTCATCGGTGTCTGGCTGCGTCTGCGTGGGAAGTTCTACGAGACGCGCTGGTATCAGTGGATGGTGCTTTGCATGGGGCCGTCGGGTTTGATTGCTTTGCTTGCAGGCTGGATCACGACGGAAGTCGGACGTCAGCCATGGACGGTCTACGGCGTGCTTCGCACCACTGAATCCGTCTCACCGGTCAGTGCGCAACAAGTCGGTGTCTCGCTGCTGATCCTCGTGGTCGTGTATTTCCTCGTGTTCGGCATGGGCGTGTACTACATGCTCAAGCTCATGAAGCAGGGGCCGAGCGAGAGGACTGAGTTCTTCGTGCGCCTGAAGCATCCGGGGCTGAACAATCGGGCCCTGTCGGAACCGTTCGAAGCCGTTCAAGGGGAGTAATGCCATGCATATCGATCTGCCTGTCGTCTGGGCGGCCATTATCGGCCTGGGCGTATTTATCTATGTGGTGCTCGACGGTTTCGACCTTGGCATTGGACTGCTGTTTCCGTTCTTCGACAGCAAGACCGACCGTCAGGTCATGCTCAACACTGTCGCCCCGGTCTGGGATGGCAATGAAACGTTCCTCGTGCTTGGCGGCGCCGGGCTTTACGGTGCATTCCCCGTGGTGTACGCGACGTTACTGCCAGCCAACTACCTGCCGTTGATTCTGATGGTCATCGGCCTGATCTTTCGGGGCGCGGCGTTCGAGCTTCGTAACAAGGCAAGGCGAACGCAGCATGTCTGGGACCTCGCCTTTATCGGGGGCTCCGCGCTCGCAGCTTTCTGTCAGGGCGTTGTGCTGGGATCGCTGCTGCAAGGTATTCGTGTGGTGAACGGCCAGTTCGCGGGCGGTCCGTTCGATTGGCTCTCACCGTTCAGCGTGTTCTGCGGTATGGGAGTGCTCGTGACTTATGCCACGCTGGGCTGCGGCTGGCTGATCATGAAGACGGACGGTGAATTGCAGCGAAAAATGCGGCTGCTCATGCGACCGTTGGTCAGCGTTTTGCTCGGTGTCGTCGGGCTGGTCAGTCTCTGGACGGTGCTGGGCCTGCCGGGCGTCGCGCAGCGCTGGTTCGGCAGCGGCCTGCTGATGTGGTTCCTGCCGGTGCCCGTGCTGGTGCTGGCATGCGTGGCGGCCATCTATCGCTCGGTTCGCCTGCGACATGAGGCCATGCCGTTCGTGCTCACGCTGGCGCTGTGCTTTCTCGGCTATAGCGGGCTGATCATCAGCATCTGGCCGAATATCCTGCCGCCGTCGCTCACGATCTGGGAGGCGTCGTCAAGCCCGCAGAGTCAGGCGTTCGCGCTGGTCGGAACGGTCATCGTGCTGCCGATCATCCTCGTCTACAACGCGATGCAGTACCGTGTTTTTCGCGGCAAGGTTCGCGAGCATGACGCCGGCTATCACTAACCCTTATTGTCATTCATGATCGTCCGGCCGAAACAAAGCTGGTTCCGTCTCCTGTTCGTCTGGAACGGCTCAGTGCTGCAGTCCATCATTCCGCAGTTGCTGTTCATGGCGGCGGTCAGCAGCCTGGCCGTCTTCACGCATGGGCGGATTTTCGGCGAGAAGATTCCGCTGAATACGACGTTGCTCACACTCTTCGGTCTGACGCTCGCCATCTTCCTCGCGTTTCGCAACAACGCGAGTTACGAGCGGTTTAACGAAGCGCGGCACCTGTGGGGCAATGCCCTGATCGCCACGCGCACCCTCGTCTCGCAGGTACTCAGTTACGTGCCTGAAGCGGGGGAGACGCTGCGCATCGCCGATTTGAGCGTCGCGGTCATCTACGCGCTCAAGCACCAACTGCGCGGCACCGATCCATACGACGACCTGAGCCAGTTGCTCGGCCCCGGTCAGGCGGCGTGGTTCGGCGCTAAGCAATACCGGCCCGTGGCGATCCTGCATGTCTTGCGCGAACGTCTCACACGTGCACACAGTCAAGGCCGTGTGACGGATGCTCAGTTCTGGACGCTGGACGCCCAACTGGTCGAGCTGGGTAAAACCATCGGCGGGTGCGAACGTATTGCGTCGACGCCGATCCCTTTCGCTTACAGCGTATTGCTCCATCGCACGGTCTATACCTACTGCGTGCTGCTGCCGTTCGGGTTGGTGGATTCGACGGAGTTCTTCACCCCGCTACTGTGCGTGTTCATTTCGTACACGCTCATCGCGCTCGAAGCGATTGCGAACGAAGTCGCAGAACCGTTCAGCGTGGCACCCAACGCACTGGCGCTCGATGCGATGACCCGAACGATCGAACGCTCGGTATTCGAGCTTTGCGGGCGCGAACTGCCCGAGCCGGTCGCACCGAAATATCCCTATCAACTGACCTGAGCAGGTGCGGCGCACAGAACTGTACTCTTCGACGCGGCCCCGAATTGTGATCTTCGTCGACCGGCTGCGCGCCTATGCTGTGGACATGACTTACGCTTTGGCGCCCGCGCCGGAATCTTACGTGAACGCTATCGCCGACACTTCGCCCGACCTGACGTGCGCCTCCGCACCGGCGGTGGCTGGCGGGCCAGTGCCCGACCTGCGCGGGCGCTGGCTTCGCGATCTTCGCCTGTCGGTCATCGATCGGTGCAATTTCCGCTGCACCTATTGCATGCCGCGTGGGACGTTCGGCGCGGACTATCCGTTCCTTGCTTCGTCCGAGCGTCTGTCGTTCGATCAGATGGAGACGTTGGCGCGCAGCTTTGCGCTGCTTGGCGTCGACAAGATCCGCATAACGGGCGGCGAGCCATTGCTGCGGCGTGGCGTTGAGTCGCTCATCGAACGCCTTGCGGCGATCCCCACGCTCGGTGGCACGCCAATGGAAATTGCGCTGACGACCAACGGTACGCTGCTCGCAGCCAAGGCGAAAGCACTGCACGCTGCTGGCCTGACGCGGGTGACGGTCAGTCTCGATGCGCTGGACGACGGCGTTTTCCGGCGCATGACCGACACGGACGTGCCGGTGGCCCGTGTGCTGGAGGGCATCGCGGCGGCGAGCGCTGCCGGTCTGGCGCCGGTAAAGGTGAACACGGTCATTGAGCGCGGGGCGAATGACGATCAGATCCTGCCGCTCGTACGCCACTTCAAAGGCACGGGCGTGGCACTGCGCTTCATCGAGTACATGGACGTCGGTGGCGCCGATGGCTGGGCGATGGACCGTGTGGTCACGGCAGACGACGTACGTCGCCACGTCGAATCCGTCTATCCGCTTGTTCCGCTCGAAGATGCGCGCGCGGGAAGCACGTCGGTAAATTTCGGGCATGCCGACGACGTGTCGTCCGAAGTCGGATTCATCGCCAGCGTGTCGAAGCCGTTCTGCGGTGACTGCACGCGTGCGCGTGTCTCCTCGGACGGTCGGTTATACACCTGTCTGTTCGCGACGCAGGGGTTGGATATTCGCCCCTGGCTAGGAGACGGGATCGGAAACGGGGCGTCGCCCGAGGCGCTCGCCGACGTGGTTCGGGCGCATTGGGTGCGACGTGGCGACAACTACTCCGAGCGCCGGGCCCAGCGCTCTGCGGCGGGCGGGAAACGTCGATATCCGACGATCCGCATGTCGCTGGTCGGCGGTTGAGCCCGCCGTTGTGTCGTCGGCCCCGAGGGCACCGACGGTGTGAGAATCATAGGGGTTCACGATGACGGCTTCTTTCCCGTACATGCAGGCCATGCTGCCCACGCCGGGTGTTTCAAGCGGCATTTCGTCAGGCGTGGAAGTTCGACTGCAGGTGCAGAACATCGCTATCGAAGCGGAACTCGCACAGGTCATGCGTCACCCGAAGACCGGCGCCATCGTCAATTTTCTCGGCGTGGTGCGGCAAAGCGGCGACATCGACGACGTCATGGCGCTCGAAATCGAGCACTACCCAGGCATGACCGAGCGCACGCTCTGGACCATTGTCGAGGAAGCGCAGGCACGCTGGCCGCTCGATACCGTAAAGATCGTCCACCGTATCGGCCGGGTTCCGCTGGGACAGGCGATGGTGATGGTGATCGTGGCAGCGCAGCAGCGGTCTTCGGCGTTCAGCGCGTGCGAATTCCTGATGGACGTTCTGAAGCACAACGCGCCATTCTGGAAAAAGGAAGTGCGGCGCGACGGCGCGACCGAGTGGGTTGTGCCTCACTCAACGAACGAACATGCGACGATTCGGTGGGGGTAAGTCCCACAACGTCGCTCCCGGCTCTAATCATGAAACTGACCATTAAGTATTTCGCGAGTCTTCGCGACGCGCTCGGGCTGGACGAGGAGATCGTCTACGTCGACACACCGGACATCAGCATCGAACGATTGCGCGCCGTGCTGGCCTCGCGCGACGCCCGCTCGCACGACGTGTTCAATGGCGAGCGCCCGGTGCGTGTGGCCGTAAATTTCGACCTTGTAGACACGGCTTTTGTGGTGCGCGGCGACAGCGAGGTCGCCTTCTTCCCGCCCGTCACCGGCGGCTAATCGGCAGATCGCGCGGCTTACATCGCACAGGCGTGCGCAGATGGCTGCCTACTTCGCACAGGTGGTGGCGAGTTTGCCCACGGTGATGACGGCTTGCTCGATTTCGGGGGACCACGGGGTGCTGTAGTTAAGGCGGATGAAATTCCGATAGCTGCCCGAGGCCGAGAACATATAGCCAGGACCGACTGTGATGCCGCGCTCGAGCGCGAGCTGATACAGCTTCATGCCGTCGACCTTATCCGGCAATTCCACCCAGAGTACATAGCCGCCCGCCGGGTTTGACAGACGTGTGCCCGCCGGGAAGAAGCGCGTCACGATGGCCTTCATCAGGTTGGCTTGCTGTGCGTAAGTCTTGCGCAACCGGCGCAGATGATGCTCATATCCTTCACGCTCCAGAAATTCGGCGATGGCCAGTTGGGGTATCGACGCGGTGGTAAGCGTGTTGAGAAACTTCAGTTTCTCGACCTGGTCCCGGTATCGGCCAGGCAGCGCCCAGCCGATTCGGTACGCCGAGGCAAGTGTCTTCGAAAACGACGAGCAGTGCAGCACGAGCCCTTCGCGGTCGTATTGCTTGAGCGTGGTGGGGTAAGTGTCGCCGTAGTACAGCTCGTTGTACACGCCGTTCTCGATGAGCGGCATGTTCAGTTCGGCCGAGAGCGACACGAGTGCGCGTTTGGCTTCGTCCGGCATCTCGAACCCGAGCGGGTTCTGGAAATTCGGCATCACCATGCAAGCACCGATGCGCTGGTCGCGGGCAATGCTTGCCAGCGCATCGACGTCGATGCCGCGCGCCGCATGCGTCGGGATTTCGATGGCCTTCATACCCATGCGCTCAATGGCGTGAAGCATGGCGTAAAAGGTTGGCGATTCCACTGCGATGACATCGCCGGGCTTGGCGACGGCTTGCAGGCACAGGTTAATGGCTTCCGTCGCGCCGACCGTCACGATGATCTCGGCGGGATCGATCGTCACCCCCTTTTCGGAGTAGCGCTTGGCGATCTGACGGATCAGTTTCGGATGCCCGGGCGGCAAGGCGTCTCTCATGCCTCGCAGCGAGTCGTCGCGCGCTGCGGCGTAGGCGTACCGGTTCAACTTCTCGAAGGGAAACGCGCCGGGGTCGGGGTAAGGCGAGCCGAGCGGCACGGCGTCGTCGGTGGCAATGGAGCGCAGCGTCGAGAGCACCAGCCGACTCACGTCGACGGAAGCCGAAATCGCGATCGGTTTTGGCTTCGCAGTAGTCAGGGCCGGTGCTGCGTAGGCCTCCAGGGTACTCACGAAGTATCCGGATTGCGGGCGACTGACGATCAGTCCGCGGCTCTCCAGCAGCAGATAGGCGCGAATGACGGTCGTAATGCTGATCTGGCGCTGCTGGCTCGTCTGACGCACCGACGGGAGGCGCTCCCCCGGCTGATAGACACCGTTGGCGATCTGGCTCTGGATGTCGTCCGCCAGCGTCTCGTAAAGTCTCATCGCGTGCTCCCTGCCTGCCAACTGTGTTCTTCACACCGCCGATTTTGTTCGTTGTGACGATGTCTGCGTCACTCTATCAGAACTGTACTCTTCGCTACCTCCTGTTTTTGTGCACTCACACATCGCTTTTCGAGGACTACGCTTGAGTCATTCGGAATAGAGGGATCACTATCATGGCAAAAACAGCGAGAAGTAAGGCAGATAATCCGCGCGAACGATGTTGTCCGTGTCGATCGGCAAAGGGAGGTGTTCGATGAATCTCCTCGAAGCCATGCGCGTTTATGTGCGAGTGGTCGAGCGCACCAGCATTTCGAGCGCTGCGCGCGATTTGGGAATCGGGCAGTCCGCAGTCAGCGAGCGCATCGAGCGACTGGAGCAATTTCTCGGATGCCGCTTGCTGCAACGCAATACGCGCGCAGTTAAGTGCACGTCCGAGGGTGAGGTGTTTTACACAAGCAGCAAGCAAGTCCTTGAGGCCGCAACGCGCGCCGTTTTTGAGGTCTCGCAGGACAACACCCAGATGGCTGGCCAGATTCGCATTGCTGCCCCGCATTGTCTGGGGGAGGGCGTCGTGCCTGAGGCCATTCGGCATCTTCGGGCTGTATGTCCTTCCATGTCGATCGATCTGGTGCTCGAAGACCGTCCGCTGGATCTGATTTCAGAGGGCGTGGATCTGTCGTTTCGATTCGGCCGACCCGCCGATGGCAGCTTTATCGCCTGCCAGTTGGGGCAAGTTCAGCGAATGCTGGTGGCCGCGCCGTCCTATCTGGCGCGCGCACCGGTGATTCGGCAAACGGACGACATTGCCGCGCATCCGTTTATCCGCATCAAGGGCGACTTCGATAACGAGGCGCTGCCATTGATCGATGCGCAGGCTCGGGAGAGCACGACGCCGATTCAGACAGCGATGACGATGAGTCATTGGCGCCCCATGTATGACATGCTGTGCGGTGCTGCGGGCATTGGGGTCGTCAAGGTGCCCGCCTGCATAGAGGCGCTCAAGGGCGGCAGCCTTGTTCCGGTGCTGCCGGGACACAAGGTGCCTCCTTTGGACCTGCATTTGTTGATTCAGGCAAAACACCCTTTCCCATCGCGCGTTCGCCTGGCCGTCGATGAGATCAGACGATGCGTTCCGGAAATCCTTCGGGCCCGGGAAATGCGAGGAGAAGCATATGGCTCACCATGACAGGCCGCGTCGTGGCGATCGGCGACGGCAGCTTCTGTGGTTCATCGCGTTATGGTGCCTCGGCGTGGGCGTAACCGCCGCGCTGACACTTCCGTTGCACCTGCTGGTCGTTTGGGCGAAGTAGTGCGATCGCCGGAACGCAAGCGGGCCTGAGCTCCTGCGCAACGCAATGCCCGGAATCTCCCGTCACTCGCGCATGGCCCGCATGTGCGAGAATCCTCGCTTACGAGGCAAATTCGTTGCCGAGGAGTGTCCGATGACTGCTACATCTGCCGTTTTCGCCGTTCTGGTCGCGCTGTGGTTGGGCGCCATGATTCCCGGGCCGAGCTTCGTATTGGTCGCGCGCAACGCGATCGGTCTGTCTCGTCGCGATGGGCTGGCGACAGCCTTCGGCATGGGCGTCGGCGGCATTTTCTTCGGCGGCGTTGCGCTCGCCGGGCTTTACACGCTTTTACAGACCGTCGAATGGCTCTATATCGGCCTGAAGGTCGCAGGCGGCGTTTATCTGATCTACGTCGCGTGGAAGATATGGCGCGGTGCCGGGCATCCGATTACGGTCGATGCCACGCTGACGGCGTCCCGCGGCAGCGTACGCAAATCGTTCTGGATTGGCCTCAGCACGCAATTGAGCAATCCCAAGACGGCCATCTGGTACGGCAGTATCTTTGCCGCGCTGTTGCCGCAGCATCCGCCGCTGTGGTGTTACTTCGTGCTGCCGCCACTCGTCTTTGCCATCGAATTCGGTTGGTACACCATTGTCGCCCTGTGTTTTTCGAGCAAAGGGCCGCGCGAGGTGTACCTGCGCGCGAAGAAGTGGATCGACAGAATTGCCGCCGCGGCCATTGCAGCGCTTGGTCTGCGCTTGATTCTTAACGCTTCCAAGGCGGGTATCTGACATATACGCCAGCCGCTCAGGCTGGCGTAGCTTCCACCGCCGGTGCCTTCGGCAACGTGATCGTAAACGTCGTCCCAACCCCAACTTGACTGGCGACGTCGATAGTCCCCTTGTGGAACTCAATAGCGGCGTAGACCACCGCCAGTCCCACGCCGGAGCCATCTTCCAGTACCGCATTACTGCGCGAGCGGAAGGACATCTGGAAGATCTCCTTCAACTCGTCCGCCGGGATGCCGGTGCCGTTGTCTCGCAGCACCACCTGGAAAGCCTCACCTATATCCGTCACGCTCATATCGATGGCGGGTTGCGCCATCGTGTACTTCGTTGCGTTGCTGATGAGGTTGATGAATGCGTGGAACAGCACGTTGCTGTCGCCGATCATCTTGCTGTCCATGCCGGACGGTGCTTGCACCGTAATCGTCGCGTTCGGGAACATGTCCGAGCCGACGCCGCGCACATCCTCCAGCAACGCTACCAGAGACAACTCCGCGCGCTTGCCGAATTTCGGATCGTCCAGCGATGCGCTTTGCGCCGCATCCAACCAGTTCTGAATCAGGTTATTCAGCTTCGCCACCGCTTCGCGAATCTTCGTGTAACGCGGCGTCGAATCCGTTTCCTCGTTACGCGGGTTTAAGAGCCGCTGCGCGTGCCCGTCGATCACGCTGAGCAACGTACGGAACTCGTGCGTGGCCATCGAGCGGAACGTCTTCTGGAAGTTATTCAGACGCTCTTCATTCGCCAGCGCCCGCTGCAAAATCGTGTTCTTCGCCGTCGCGAGTTTCTGGTTACGCACCAGCGACGCCGTGCTTTCCTGAATCTTCGACAGCGTGCGCGACAGCGTGCCGATTTCGTCACCGCGCGAGAGCCACGGCAGACGCAGCTTGTCCTTGCCCGACATCGTGTTGCCCGCCATCCGGATCAGACGCGTCAGCGGGCTGAGAATCACGGTGTCCACGTAAATCAGGCAGAGCAGGGTGACGACGATCATCGCGGCAATCAGCGCATCGATTTGCAGCAGATGCTTGCGTGCCGCGCTGTTCTTCACCTCGACTTCCTTGATCAGCGACTCGGTGCTGCGAAACACCAGCGAGCCGAAGGTGCTGTTCGCCTGCGTGTACTTATTGTTCGAGTCGCCGCGATAGAGCTTGGCGGCATCGCTCAGCTTGCCGGTCTGCGCAAGCTGAAACACCTGATTCGACGCGCGACGGTACTGCGCCCATTGCGACTGAAACTTCGAGAATGCGAGACGGAATTCGTCGTGGGCCAGCACCTTCTGATAACGGTCCGACGCCGACTTGATCTTGTCGTCGAACTCGCTTGCCGCCGTGCGGATGTCCGCAAGGGCCTTGGGCGACATCGGCGCGAGGGCTTCGGACTCCACCGTGCGGAAGTCGGAGATGTAGTCGTTCAGCTCTTCGAGCAGGCTCAGATTCTCGATCTGGGTGCGCTCGGCAGCGATGGCGCGCTGCTGGGACGAGTCGACCTGATGGTGCACGGCGACGCCCACGGCGATCATCGCCACGAGACACAGTGCGAGCAGGAGATACATCCGCCCCCGGATCGGGAGCGACTTGGGCGGTGTGGAAGACGCTTTCGACATGCGATGTCAGCAGTAATCAGCAGGTGTGGCCCGGCGCGGCGACGCGCTCAGAGCTGGATGATATTGAGCAGGGCGGCACGCACCACGGCTTCGGTGCGGGTGGCGACGTTCAGCTTCTCGCGGGCATTGTCGATGTGGAAGTCGACCGTGCGTTTGCCCAGATCGAGAATGATCGCGATTTCGGCCGACGTCTTGCCCTTTGCCGACCATTGCAGCACTTCCACTTCTCGCTTCGACAGACCGAAGGGCAACGGCGTGCCTTCCTCCGGCTCGTCATGCTCGGTGTACTTGCGGATGACGGTGTCGAGCACGTCGAAATCCACCGGCTTGAGCATGTACTCGTCCGCACCGGTGCTGTGCCCGCGCATGATCGATTCCTTGTCGGCGTTGCCGGTCAGGAAGATGAACGGGATCTTGCGCTCGCCCTGAATGATGCCGCGAGCGCTTTCCAGAAACTCGAAGCCGGTCATGCCTGGCACGTTGACGTCGCACACGATGATGTCCGGCATGAACGCGGCGAGCGTTGCCAGCGCGGCCGAAAAATCGTGCGCGACTTTGACGACATAACCGCGATCCGTCAGATCTTCTCGAATCAGATCTGCCGAATCTACGTCGTCCTCAATGCAGAAAACTTTGGTGGGAGATGACATCCCGCTGGCCCCGGTTTTTTATGGAATAGACAAATCGTACTAAAAAATCACCGGACGACGAAATTTCGCAGAAATACACGCGCATGACACGTCTCGCGTTATCCGGTCATCACTTGTTCTCGCCCAATAAGAAAAGGACCGCGAGCGCGGTCCTTTCTGGGCGGGAGATTTTGCATGAGTGCCCGATCAGGCGAAGAGTGCCGGGCAAATCTCAAATGCGAGCCGCATGCCGATCAATGCCATGTTTTGGAGGTTTTCGATCATGACGTGTTCTCCGTCGTGCGTGAGGTTGGGGCGGCTGAGGGGCCGGTGAAGTGGCTCAGTAGCCGAACACATGCCCGACGTGGATGGCGCATTGCATGCCGGTTTCGATGCAGGTTTCGTTGTAGAAGAGGCTGTCGACGAGGTTGAGGATGAGGCTCATGGTGGTTTCTCCGGTGTTGGGTGCGATTTAAGCGAGTCGGTGACGATCAGCCGAGGGCCGAGACGATGGTGCCGACGAGGCCGAGGATCGAGGCGAAGCCGTAGGTGACGAGTGCGGGCATGGTGTTTCTCCTTAAGTCGGTTTGTTGGGTTTGGCGGCTGTCGTTGTGTTGCGTTAGCCGGTGAGTGAAGTATCGTCATCGCCCCCTCGCCGCGAAACTGTGATTAATACAGGTCGGCCCGATTTCAGAGGGGTTCGCGATTGTCTGAGGGAAAAAGTGCTTATTTCATAGGGGGTTACGGGCGCTCGCCGTAAAACCCCGTATAAATCGCAGTGACGTCGTTCAGAGTGCTCCGTACCATTCGCTTCGCATTACAAAGCCTTACAGAAGCGAAATAGAACAATGGAGTACTGAATGAGGACGATTCGGATGACCTGCGTCGCATTTGCGGCGCTTTGCACAATCACGTCGGCCGCGCAGGCCTACACGACGATCGACATCGCCGACCGCTACGGCACGCCGTTCATACAAGCGCGGTTGTTTTCCCCGACGGATGGCGCTTATGCCACCGACCCCAACAATCGAGACCAGTTTTCGACGGGCACGCTCTCGCCGTTGCAAACCGATCAGATTCGCAGCGCCCTGAACTACTGGGCCGAGGTCATCAAGGTGAAACCCGGTCGCTCGCCCGCGATCATCAATGTGGGGATGAGCACAGAGAACGGCGCGCACGCGTACAGCCCTTACGCGTTCGAGGCGGGCGACCCGACGGCCACGGGCGGGCAGAACCCGACGCTCGTGCAGGCCGCGCTGCAGAACAACCCGCTCGCGCGTGATAGTTATCACAACGCGAACGGCGAGATCACACTGGGCCAGATGGCGTTTTCGACGGCAGCGCCTGCGGCGTCGCAAATCCCACTCAATAGCAACGCCGACCTTCCGGCGGTCATGTTGCACGAAGTGGCGCACGCGCTGGGTGTGGGGACGAATATCGCCGAGATCGAGTTGCCGTCGGGCAAGCATACGAACCAGTTTGCGACGGTTCTGGACTCGTGGTCCGCGCACCTGTATGACGACAACGGTCGTCAGGCGAAGGCCGGACAAATGATTCTCACGCCGGAGGATGCGGGCACGGTGGCCGACCCCAACGCGTTCGACGCCCGCAACGACACGGCGTATTTCACCGGCGATCACGTCAGGGAAGTGCTCGGGGACTCGATGAAGGGCATTCCCGTGAAGGCGATGTTCGACGAGACGACCTACGATTCGCCGATCTTCTCGCACATCGAGCTCAAGAACAGTCTGATGAGCCACCAGACCTACCGTAACTACACGGCGTTCATGGAGGCGGAGCTGGCCGCGCTGCAAGACCTCGGCTACGACATCGACCGGCGCAACTTCTTCGGTCGTTCGATCTACAACGACGGCCTGACGCTGACCAACGACAACCCGTTCTTCGGCCGCAATGCCGATGGCACGGCCTACATCCCGAACACGTACAACACGGCGACGCTCGGGCTTGGCCTGCACATCTACGGCAGCGGCAACACGGTCGCGCAGCGCGCCGACCTCCTGACCATTGGCGCGGGCGGGGCGGGCATTCGGGTGGACGGTGTGGGCAACAACGTGACCGTGCTGCCGGGCACGCGCATCTATGCGGACGGCAGCAACGGACGCGGCGTGATGTTCACGTACGGCAAGAACCATTCGTTCGTGCAGCGTGGCGACGTTCAGGCACTCGGCGCCAACGGCATCGCGGCGAGTTTCGATTTCGGCCACAACGCGCTGGGTGACGCTGGCGACTACCGTGGGTCTTACATCTCGACGAAAGTCGATCCCGTCACCAAGCTGACCTTGCCGCTGCCCGACGAACTCGACGGTCCGCTCGTGACCCGCGCAGACATTACCGGACGCCTCGCGGGCACCTACGCGTCGCTGTACATGTCGGAGAACGGCTACGTCGGGGAGATCAACATCATGCGCGGGGCGGCGCTGTACGGCGACATCATCTCCAGGTACGCCGAGCGGGACGCCCAAGGGGCGCTGCGTCTCACGCAACTGAACTTCGGTCTGGCGCCCGATGCGAACGGCCTCGCGACGACCGCAGCAGACCCCACGTTCAATTTGCGCTACGACGGCAATATCGTCGGTAGCAATCTGGCGCTGACGATGGCGGGCGGCACCACGCAGATCAACGGCGACCACACGGTGCACGACGTGGCTGTGCTCAGCGGCGCGACGCTCACCGGCAACAGCCGTTACACGCTCGACTCAGCGGGCGCTTTCGTGAACGCGGGCACGGTAGCGCCGTCGGTGGCGGGCAGCTTCATCAGCATCGGTGGCGACTACTCGCAGACAAGCACGGGCCGGTTCGTCTCCTCGCTGTCGGACAACGGCACGTTTACCAAGCTGGTGGTGACCGGCCACGCGGCGCTCGACGGCACGCTCGCCATTGCGCCGCAGCGCGGCTGGTACGCAAGCGGCATGACGGTGACGTCGGATCAATGGCTGAACGCGTCGAGCATCGGTGGTGCGTTCGCCAACGTGACGACCCTGCTGTCGTCGCCGACGTTGCTCGCCACTGCGAGTTCGCTCGGCAACAACACGTATCGGGTGCAGATCGCCCGCGCAGGCAACGCCTATTCGCAATACGGCATCGATGGTAATAGCCGTCGCGTAGGCGCCGCGCTCGACCGCATCGCGGGCAGCGTCGGCCGCGACTTGCAACCGCTCGTCACAGCGCTCGACTTCTCGGCCGCAGACGGCAGCGACATCGCTCGTGCATTGCCGCAACTGACGCCCGCCGCCTACGGCGCGATGTTCACCGGCGGGCTGCTGCGGGAGCGTCAGTTGACGGACATGGTGGCCACCGCCGTCGGTGCGGACGGCAGCCAGAACACCAGCAACGGTGCGCTCACGGGTAACTGGCGCGGGTTCGCCATGCCGTTCGGTAGCGGTTACTGGCGTGGGCGCAGCGGTGACATGGCGGGTGCGAGCGGCAACACGTACGGCGTGGTGTTCGGCGTCGAGAAGGTGGCAGGAGAGGGGCGCGACTGGACCATCGGCGCGCACGGCGCGGTCAGTGGCCAGTCGACGCGTCTGGACGGCCAGACGCCCGGGTCGGGCAAGACGACGGCGTTCGACATTGGTGTGCACGCGCGCTATGCACCGTCGGCGAGTGCCGGTCCGCACGCGTTTGCCCTGGCGCGTTTCGGTGTCGAGGACGGTCGTGTCGACCGGACCATCGCGGTGAACGGGTACTCGGCCACGCCGCGCGGCACATGGACCGGCGCGACAGCATCCGCGAGCATCGGCGGCGGCTGGCGCTGGCAGTTGAGCAGCACGACGAGTGCAGGCCCGGTGGCGGCGCTCGACTACACCGCGCTGTATCGTCCGAGCCTCACGGAAGACGGCGCTGCAAGCCTGCATCTCGACGGCAAGACGTTCAACTCGCTGCGCACCCGCGTGGGCGGTGAGTTGCGCTTCGATCTGCCGATGGTCTCCGGCAACGCGCTGACGGCCAATCTGCAAGCGACTTGGAACCACGAGCTGACGAGTGGGGCGATCAACCAGACGGCCAGCTTCGCGGGCTATCCGGGGGCATCGTTCACGACGCGCAGCGAGGTCGTCGGTCGTGACAGCCTCGGCCTGCAAGCCGGTGTGTCGTATCGCATGGCCCGCAAGATCGTGCTCGGCGCGGCCGTATCCAGCAACGTCTATAAGGCTGGAAATGCCGACATAGCAGGTTCCGTGTCGGCAACATGGAGGTTTTGATGTATGTAATTAAGGTTGCATCAAAGCGATAAACAAAGACGTTACCAGAAAGACCAAAGAACGCCAGGAATTAGCACTTCCTGGCGTTTTTTCATTTGGCATGGCATGACGCAATTTCGGTTTCAATGCGCGAACCATCAGTTCCCGAGTGCGTCATTATGTCGCGATGTATGGAATATGTGCATGCGTAGCATTCGTCACGCAAATAGTGTATCCATACATAGAGGCTTAAGATGTCCATGCATAACGTCTCGCTCCCCCGCAGAGGAAGGGCAGACACGACACCCGGCACGCATTGGCGCACGTGGTGTGCGCGCGTCGCCGCTGCGATGGCGATGGTGCCCATGAGCGGCTGCACGATGGAGCTGTTTGACCCCAAAGGCAGTGTCGGCGAGCAGGAGAAACACCTGATCCTGATCGCGCTGGGCGTCATGCTGCTTGTCGTGATCCCGGTCATCGTGCTCACGCTCGTGTTCTTCTGGCGCTACCGCGAGACCAACACCGCGGCGACCTATTCGCCGAAGTGGTCCCACTCCACCAGGATCGAAGTCGTCGTGTGGACGATTCCCGTGATCATCGTCGTGGCGCTCGCCGTGATGATTTGGGAGACGACGCACAAACTCGATCCCTATCAGCCCATCGAACCCATCGCCGCCGACAAGCCGCCGGTGCGTGTGGAAGTCGTGGCGCTGAACTGGAAGTGGCTATTCATTTACCCGGATTACAAGGTGGCAACCGTCAACAAGCTGGTGCTGCCGGTCGACACGCCCGTGGAGTTCAAGATCACAGCCGAGTCGCTGATGAATGCGTTCTTCATCCCGCAACTGGGCAGCATGGTCTACGCGATGTCGGGCATGCAGACCAAGCTGCACCTGATCGCCAGCGAGACCGGCACTTATGCGGGGATGTCGTCCGCTTATAGCGGCCCGGGCTTCTCGGACATGCACTTCAAGGCGCACGTCACGTCGCAGGGCGACTTCGACAAGTGGGTGAAGGAAGCGCAGGCCGTGCCCGACACGCTCGACGCACCGACCTACGTGAAGCTCGAACAGCCGGGTACCGCTGCGCCGGTCGCCGTCTACGCCAACGTCATGCCGGGCCTGTTCGACGCCGTCGTCGGCAAGTACATGGGGCCGATGGATGGTGGCGCACAAGGTACGCAGGGCATGCGTGTCTCGGGCAACAGCGCCATCGACGACATCATCGCCGCCGCCAATTGCCGCGTGGACGGCCAACTGGACAGCCGCGCGCTCCTCGCGCAGCGTCCCGAGCGCGAGGCCGGTGCGCAACCCGCATCGCAGCGCGCGCTCACGGAGTAAGTCATGTTCGGAAAACTCGATCTCGACGCCATCCCACTACACGAGCCCATCATCATGGGCACGCTCGTCGTCGTGCTGCTGGGCGGCGCGGCGCTGCTCGGCGCCATCACGTACTTTAAGAAGTGGGGCTATCTCTGGACGGAGTGGATCACTTCCGTCGACCACAAGCGCATTGGTGTGATGTACATCATCCTTGCGCTCGTCATGATGCTGCGCGGCTTTGCCGACGCGATCATGATGCGCGCGCAGCAAGCCATCGCCGCCGGTGGTGAAGCGGGCTATCTGCCGCCGCATCACTACGATCAGATCTTCACGGCGCACGGCGTCATCATGATCTTCTTCGTGGCCACGCCGCTGGTGCTGGGCCTGATGAACGTGATCGTGCCGTTGCAGATCGGTGCGCGCGACGTGGCGTTCCCGTTCGTCAACTCGCTGTCGTTCTGGCTGTCGGCCATGGGCGCGGTGCTCGTCATGATGTCGATGTTCGTCGGCGATTTCGCCGCGACGGGGTGGGTCGCGTATCCGCCGCTCTCGGAGCTGGGGTATAGCCCGACGGTCGGGGTGGATTACTACATCTGGTCGCTACAGATATCGGGGCTGGGCACTACGCTCACGGGCATCAACTTCATCGTCACTATCCTGCGCATGCGCGCGCCGGGCATGAACCTGATGAAGATGCCGGTGTTCACGTGGACCGCGCTGATCACCAACATCCTGATCGTTGCCGTGTTCCCGGTGCTGACCGCCACGCTCGCGTTGCTCACCGCCGACCGTTACCTCGGCATGCACTTCTTCACGAACGAACTCGGCGGCAACGCCATGATGTACGTGAACCTGATCTGGATCTGGGGACACCCGGAGGTGTACATCCTGATCCTGCCCGCGTTCGGTGCGTTCTCGGAAATCATCGCCACGTTCTCGCGCAAACCGCTGTTCGGCTACAAATCGATGGTCTACGCCACGTCGTCGATCGGCATTCTGTCGTTCTTCGTCTGGCTGCACCACTTCTTCACGATGGGTTCGGGCGCGAACGTCAATGCCTTCTTCGGCATCATGACGACGATCATTTCGATCCCGACCGGCGTGAAGCTGTTCAACTGGCTGTTCACGATGTACCAGGGCCGTATCCGTTATCACTCGGCCACGCTCTGGACCATCGGCTTCATGGTGACGTTCGCCATCGGGGGCATGACCGGCGTGCTGCTGGCCGTGCCGGGCGCGGACTTCGTGCTGCACAACTCGCTGTTTCTCGTGGCGCACTTCCACAACGTGATCATCGGCGGCGTGGTGTTCGGCTGCCTCGCGGGCATTACGTTCTGGTTCCCGAAGGTCTTCGGCTTCACGCTCAACGAACGTTGGGGCAAGTTCTCGTTCGCCTGCTGGCTGATCGGCTTTTACCTCGCGTTCATGCCGCTGTACGTGCTCGGCTTCAAGGGCATGACGCGCCGCATGAACCACTACGTGCAGGCCGACTGGCAGCCGTACCTCATCGTGGCGGCCGTCGGTGCTGCAGTGATCGGTCTGGGCATTCTGTCCTTTGGCGTGCAACTCGTCGTGAGCATTCGCGACCGCAACGCCAACCGCGACCTCACGGGCGATCCCTGGGATGCGCGCAGCCTGGAGTGGGCGACGTCTTCGCCCGCGCCGTTCTACAACTTCGCGCACGTGCCGCACATCGACTCGCTGGAGCAGCACTGGGATGACAAGGAGCGCGGTCTGGCCTACGTGCAGCCGACGCACTACGAAGATATCCACATGCCACGTAATACCGGCACCGGTTTCATCGTCTCGGCGTTCAGCTTCGTGATGTGCTTCGCGCTGATCTGGCACATCTGGTGGCTGGCCGGTGCGAGCCTGATCGCGACGATTGCCACGTTCCTGTGGCGCACCTACGACCGCGACGTCGATTACTACGTGCCGGCGGCCGAAGTGGAGCGTATCGAAAACGCCCGCTTTGCCGACCTGCGTGCCGCGCATCGCGCGCATCAATCCCTGCAAAAGGCCGCCTGATGTCCTCGGCATCCCTTCATACCTCACACGGTCACGGCGCTGCTGCCGGAGCCGACGCCCACGCTCACGGGCACCACGACGCAGGCGCGACGACGACGCTCGGCTTCTGGATCTACCTGATGAGCGACTGCCTCATCTTCTGCGTGCTGTTCGCGACGTTCGGCGTGCTCGCTGCAAATACGGCCGGTGGGCCGACCGGCCGTGAACTGTTCGAGCTGCCGTTCGTGCTCGGCGAGACGATGCTGCTGTTGCTCTCGAGCTTCACGTTCGGGCTGGCATCGCTGTCGATGCGTCCGGGCAACGAGGGCGTCGTCCAGCGCTGGCTCTGGATCACGTTCGCACTCGGTGCAGCGTTCGTGTCGATGGAAATCTATGAGTTCTCGGCACTGCTGCACGAAGGCGCAGGCCCGGGACGCAGCGCGTTCCTCTCGGCGTTCTTCACGCTGGTGGGCACGCACGGTCTGCACGTGACGTGCGGTCTGCTGTGGCTCGTCGTGATGATCCATCAGATCGGACGCTTCGGCTTCGATCCGGTCGTGCGTCGCCGTCTGCAATGCCTGAGCCTGTTCTGGCACTTTCTGGACCTCGTCTGGATCTGTGTCTTCACCTTCGTTTATCTGCGGGAGTTCGTATGACGAGCGCGCAAGTTCACGACCACGGCGCTTACGCCTCGCAGAGCCATCTGCGCGATTACATCATCGGGTTCTTCCTGTCGCTGGTGCTGACGTTCGCGTCGTTCGGCGCAGTCATGCTCAAGCTCGTGCCGAGCGGCTGGGGGCTTGCGACCATCGTCGTGCTATGTGTGGCGCAACTGGTGGTGCAATTGGTGTACTTCCTGCACATCGGTGCGAAGCGCAGCCAGCGTCAGAACTCGGCCATCTTCCTGTGCACGGCCGGGCTGATTGCGATCATCGTCGCGGGTTCGTTGTGGGTGATGCACAACGCCAACGAGAACATGATGCCCACGCACATGTCCATCGACCGGGCGAAGCTGCGCGACTGACCATGGACCGCCTCAAATGCATGGAGGTGTTTGTGCAAGTGGTGCGCGCCGGCAGCCTGTCTGCCGGTGCGGCCGCCTGTGGGATGTCGGCCGTCACGGCCACGCGCCACGTGCAAGCGCTCGAAGCCCGACTCGGCCAGCCGTTGCTGCGCCGTAGCGGACGGCGTCAGGTGCCCACCGATCTCGGCGAGCGTTACTACACCGAGTGTGCCGAAGTGCTCGCGCGCGTCGAGACGGCTGACGCGTTGGGCGACGGGAGTCCTGCGCGTGCACTGCTCGCGTCGGCGATCTCGCGGCCTGTCGGCCAGATTCGTGTGAGCGCGCCCACTACGGTCGGCTCGCATCTGCTCATGCCGATCTTTGCGGAGTACTTGCAGACGCATCCGGACGTGGCGCTCGACCTTGCACTCAAGGACCGGGCCGTCGATCTGGAGGAAGAGGGCATTCACGCTGCCTTTCAAGCGGGCGGCAATCCCGAACCGGGGCTGGTCGCGCACACGTTGCGCGGTGTGACGCGCGTGGCGTGCGCGTCGCCCGGCTATCTTGCGCGACGCGGCGTACCCCGTCAGCCCGCCGATCTGGCCGGGCACGACTGCCTCGGCTTTCGCTACGACGAGGTGCTGGGACGCTGGGAGTTTGCGCCTGCCGGGGCGTCGGGCGATGCCCGTCTCATCGCGCACAATCCGCTCGCGCAGCTTCAGGCGGCGGTGCATGGCATGGGTATTGCGCTGCTGCCTGAGTATTTGCTTGCGCCTGAGGTGGAAGCGGGGCGTCTGGTGCGTGTGCTCGAAGCGCAGGCGCAATTGAGCGAGCCGATGCATCTCGTGCATCTGGCGGGGCGCTACGTGTCGTCCAAGCTTGACGACTTCGTGCGCTACATGGTGGCGAAGCTCGGGCCGGAAGCTTGTCCGGTGGCCTCATCGGCTTGATGGCGGCTTGATGGCGGTTTGATGGTGGCCTGATCCCGGACTGATCCGGCAGTCACAAACTTCGGCTAAGATGCAGCCATCGACGTCGTGGCCGATGCGATATCTCCAAGAGCGGGGCCTGCCGAGCCCGCCATCCCTTAGATCCGGCAATCATGCTATCTGGCAAAGCATTGCGACGCCTGCTCGCCTGCACCTTTGCGGGCACGGCGCTTGTCTGGACGACGGCGGCGCTCGCGCAACCGCCGCAATACAAGAACGACGCGGAGTTGATGGGCGCGGCGATCGCGTCGCCCGAGGGCGTCGGTCAGGTGCTCGACCGGCTCGTGCAGAAGTGCGGGCTGTATAGCGAGGCGACCAAGGCGCATGGGAATGCCGTGCTGCGTGCATGGCAGGCGCGGCATCGCGACTATCTCACTGAGGGCCAGCGCGTGCGCGACGAACTGCGCGCCGTCTACACCGACCCCGAGGCGCGTCAGCGCTTCGACGATCTCCTCACCAACCAGTTTCCGAAGCTCGTCGAACGCCAGTTCGTCGTGTATTCGAACACCATTGACGATCAGCCAACGCAAACCGCGAAAGCCGAAATATGCGACGGCTATTTCAATGCGGTGGACGAACGTCAGTTCGATCTCAAGGTAAACGACCCGGCACTTGCGGCGTTTTTCGACCGGCGGATGGCGGCGCGCGAGGCAGCCGACGCGCCTGCCGCCGCGAGCATGCCCGGTGTGAAGTAGGCGACTTGTCGCGCGTCATGCTCGCATCACGGTGGCATCGCGGCGGCTTGACGGTAGCTTAACCGTGGCTTAACGGCGAATGTCGATGTGCTGGCGGCGGTGCATCGCGGCGAGTTCGGCGGCGGCGTCTCGCAGAGGGCCAAGCAGGGCTTGTGCGTCGAAGCGCGAGACGGGGCCGACGAGTGAGAGGGCCGCATAACACTGTTGCTGCGCATCCTCGACGGGTACGGCCACCGCCATGACGTCCGGCATATCGCGTTGGCTCGACGTCGCGTAACCGGTCTCCCGTGCCGCTTCGATGACATGCGAGTCGGCCAGTATTCCTCCCGCACGCAGCAATTCGTCAAGCGTGCCCTGCGGCAGGAACGCTGCGAGAATCCGGCCGGATGCGCTGCCGTCGAGCGTGAGGACGGCGCCGATGCGCAGCTCCGCTTTGAGCACACCATGCGGTTCGGCACGGCGCGCAATTCGAATGCGTCCGTCATCCACCACCGCCAGCGACGCCGTTTCGCCGGTCGTGTCGGCAAGCTCCCGCAATACGGCTTCCGCACGGTCGCCGAGGCTTGCGTGGGCGAGCGCCGCATCCCCCACACGCGCCGCGTGCAGACTCAGCCGATACAACCCGTCATATGTGGGCTCGACCCAGCCTGCCCGAACGAGTGTGAGAAGGCGCTGATAGACCGTTGCGCGGCTCCCACCGACGATACGCGCCAGGTCCACAAGGCGCATGGGACTGACGGATTCACCCAATGCGTCGAGAACTTCGAGCGTCTTGAGGGCGGACGACAGCGGCCGCACGCCGCCTTCGTCGTCAGGCTTTGCGTCTGTGGCGTTGTTGGCACTGCCGGGGTCAGGCTTCTTGTTCACGCAACATCCATCGGAGTCGAAAGGTTTTCGGGGCGATCTTCGTGCTGCTGCGGCTCACGTCAGCAACGAGGCGAGTCTTGCCAGCGATGGTTCGATCTCGTCGTCCGGCACGCATCCATAGCCGAGCACAAGTCCGTGCAGTGGCGGTTGTTCCAAATAATAGCGGGAGAGCGGCAACGCGATCAGGCCGAGTTCCTGGGCACGCGCCGACAGCGAGACATCGTCGACTTCGGGCGCAAGCCGGACGGTCAGATGCAGCCCCGCATTACTGTCGGCGGAAATCAATCGGGCCTCTCCCATGTGACGCCGGATCGCTTCTTGCAGCAGCGCGCGACGCCGACCATAGATCAGCCGCATACGTCGAATGTGCGCGGAATAATACCCTTCGCCAATGAAGTCGGCCAGCACCGCCTGCTCCATCCACCGCCCCTCGCGGTAAAGCTCGGCGATGCCCAACTGCAATGGCTCGACCATTGCCTTGGGCACGACGAGATAACCGATGCGAAGTCCGGGAAACAGCGTCTTGCTGAAGGTCCCGGCATAAAGCACGCGTGCGCCCGACTCCAGTCCCTGCAACGACGCGATCGGGCGCCCCGCATACCGGAACTCGCTGTCGTAATCGTCCTCGACGATCCAGGCATCGTGCTTTCGCGCGTATTGAAGCAACTGCCTGCGACGCGCGAGCGACATCACGTGTCCCAGGGGATATTGGTGCGAGGGCGTGACAAAGATGAGCCTTGGCGGTTTGCGCCAGTCGGCAGGCGATGGGTTCAGCCCTTCCGCGTCGACGGGAATGGAGATCGTCTCCACGCCATACGCCTGCAGCACCTTGTGAATGCCCCAATAACCGGGGTCTTCCACCCAGGCGCGATGGCGCACGTCGGTGAGCATTTGCACGCACAGATGGATCGCCTGATGGATCCCCTCGGTGATGATGATCTGCTCAGGTTCACATACCACCGAACGTGCCGAGCGAAGGTGTTGGGCCAGTGCCCTTTTAAGCGCAGGATGACCGCCCCCGTAACCGTAGGTCAGATTCTCCGGCGTGCGCCGACGCCAGTGACGCTCCACGAGGCGCGTCCATTGTTTGAGCGGAAACGCGTCGAGGTCGGGAACGCCCGGCATGAACGCGCCGGCCTGACGTCGGGACGCACGGGCATTGAGAATGAGACCGCGTCCGCGTTGTGACAGCGTGACATCGGCATCGGGCGGCATGTCAGGTGCCTGCCTGGCCCGGGTCGCCATGGACTCCTCGGGAATTGCATCGGTCACGAAGGTGCCGTCGCCCGTGCGTGAGCGCACGTAGCCCTCCGCGCGAAGTTGCTCGTACGCGTACAGCACCGTATTGCGAGAGATGCCCAACTCGCGTGCGAGGTCGCGTGAGGCGGGCAGTCGTGTGCCGCCCGGCAAACGCCCGTCGAGAATCGAGGCTCTTACGATGTTGTACAGCTGCCGGTTGCGCGGGATATCCACACCCGGTTCGAGATGCTGAAGGATCAGATCGGACAGCAGAATCTGCATGGAGGCGGCACCTTGGGGCGAGATTGGCCCCACAATGAAATTGATTGCACTGAAATGGTGCAATTTGTCGACGTCACGGCAATGCCATCGATGGATAATACTGCACGATAGTGCCAAAACATTGGAAAAATAAGGCGCAAGCAGGGATTACCCGAACTTGTTGTTCGGTAATTGGTTCCATCAAACATTCATTGATCGGCACTATTTGATGTGACCAATTTAAATTCTAATACATGCAAAGCGCCAGATTGGTACCACCCCGATCGCTCCTGCGGGAGCGTTGAGTCGATTGCGAGGAATACGTGAAGAACGAAACATCGAATCCGTCGGCAGGCCGCCGTTCCGTCATCAAGCTGCTGGGGGCGGCAGCGGGTGCTGCGGTATCCGCACCCTTTATCCAAACGGCACGCGCTGCCGATCCGCTATTCGTCAACACGTGGGGCGGTGACTGGGAAAAGGCCGCAGCAGCGCATCTGTTTGAGCCGTTCACCAAAGAGACCGGTATTCCGATCCGTACGGTGTCGCCCGTGTCATACGCCAAGCTCGCGGCGCAGGCCCGCACCGGAGTCTATGAATTCGATGTGACGACGCTCGGCGGCGGCGAACTGATTCGCGCGGTCGAGGCCGGTCTCGTGGAGAAAATCGACACGAGCGTCATCGACATGAAGCAACTGCCGCCGGGGCAGGCATACATGAGTGGAATCGCCACGCATGCGTTCGCAACGGTCATCGCGTCGCGCAAAGACAAATTCCCGCATGGCGGCCCGCAGAACTGGGCGGAATTCTGGGACACGCAACGCTTTCCCGGACCACGCAGCCTGCAGCGCTATGCCGCGCGAGTGGTGCCGCTGGCGCTGCTGGCCGACGGCGTGCCGACTAACAAGGTCTATCCGATGGACCTCGATCGCGCGTTCAAATCGTTTGACCGCATCAAGAAGGATGTGCGTGTCTGGTGGACGCAGGGCCAACAGTCCCAACAGTTGCTGCGCGACGGCGAAGTCAACGCCGTGGCGATCTGGCACGGCCGCGCGCTCTCGCTGATTCGTCAGAATGCGCCGGTGGATCTGGTGTGGAACCAGGGGGAAATCGATCGCGCCTATTGGGTCGTGTCGAAGGGCACGCCACGTGCCAGGCAAGCATGGCAATTCATTGCATCGGCGCTCAAGGCGGAACGGCTGGCGAAATTTTGCATGCAGGCCGACTACAGCCCGGTCGATCAGCGTGTGTTCCAGTACATTCCCGACGCGCAGGCCAAGGGAATGCCGACTTACCCCGCGAACTACCGTCTGACCTTTGAGCAGGATCTGGCCAAGATGGGGCCGCAACTGAATGAACTGGCGCGTCGCTTCGATCAGTTCGTGGTTCGGTAACCGGTCGCCGCGTCATGCATAAGTTTCGCCCGTATCTCTTACTCGCGCCGCTGGCAATATTTTTGACGGCGTTCTTTCTGGTGCCGCTCGCGCAAGTGCTTTGGTTGAGTTTCACGGAGCCGACGCCTGGCTTGGCCAACTACGTGCACTTCTTTGCGGATCCGTTCTACCTTCGCGTACTCGGCATGACGTTCCTGACGTCGCTGCTCGTGACCGCGTGCTGTCTGACGCTGGGCTATCCGCTCGCTTACTGCCTCGCGCAGGCCACAGCGCGGTTCGGCGCGGGCATTCTGCTGGTCGTGGGCATGAGCTACTGGACAAGTTTCCTCGTCCGGAGCTACGCGTGGATGATCATTCTCGGCAATAGCGGTCCGGTCATCGGCCTGTTGCGGGCAATGGGCGTGCAGACGCCACCCGAGTTGCTCTTCACGCGCTTCTCGTCGACGCTGGGCATGGTGCACGCGCTGCTGCCGCTCATGACCATCACGCTGTACTCGGTCATGAAGAAGATCGATCCGGCGCTGGTCAAGGCGGCTGCCAATCTCGGTGCCAATCGATTCGCGGCTTTCCGGGCCGTGTTTCTACCGCTTTCGCTGCCGGGCATCGTCAACGGCTGCACGATGGTGTTCATCGTTTCGCTGGGCTTTTACGTGATGCCTGTGCTGCTCGGCAGTCCAAGCGAGCAGATGATGGCCGGACTCATCGGTCAACAGATGGAGGAGTTCGGCAATTTCGGCGACGCTTCCGCCATGGCGGTAGTACTCGCGTGCACGACGCTCAGTCTGTACGCGCTCTATAACCGGTTCTTCGGTCTCGACAAACTCTGGAGCAAAGGCAAATGAAGGCGCTCAAGTGCTTTGCCGTCGTCATGGCAATTCTGATCGGCGCGCCGCTGCTGGTCGTCATTCCAATGTCGTTCTCGGCGTCGGAGTCGTTTCAGTTCCCGCCGCCTGCCTGGTCGGTGCATTACTACGCCGCATTTTTCGCCGATCCGACCTGGACGGGACCGGCGATCAACAGCTTGCTGATCGGATTGGGCACGGCGGCGCTCACGCTGGCACTGGTCATTCCGGCATCGTTCGCGCTGGTGCGCTACGAGTTTCGCGGGCGGACCTTTGGCAGTCTGCTCATCCTGCTGCCGCTGACCGTACCGAACATTGTGGTGGCGCTGGGGTACTTCTATTACTTCGGATCGCTGCGTCTCACTCAGACCTACCTGGGGGTGATTCTGGCGCACACGTGCCTGTCGACGCCCATCGCCTATCTGATTCTGTCTGCGAGTTTGCGCGGCTACGACCGCACGCTGGAGCGCGCTGCGGCCAACTGCGGCGCGACACCCTTGCAGGCGTTCTGGCTGGTCACATTCCCAGTGTTGCGTCCGGGATTTCTCGCCGCAGGCATGTTCGCGTTCATTCACTCGTTCGACGAAGCGATTGTTTCGTTGTTCATCTCGGGGCGCGACGTGTCGACGCTCCCGCGCAAGATGTTCGACAGCTTGCGCACGCAGGCCGACCCCGTGATTTCGGTGGTTTCGACACTCCTGCTTGCGCTGGTGGTGATCGGCTCGCTGACGCCGATTGTGGTGCGACGTGTGAAGGCACGCCGTGAGGCAGCGCAGCAGCGCTCGGCCATGCAGGCTGTCGCCGTTGTTTGACGACGCTGTCCCGCTCTATGTCACAGAGGTATTCATGTTTATGAAGTCGATGTATTCCGCCGGTGTCATGGCCAGTGCCAGCGCGGCGTCGCCCGCGCTGATGGATGCCTACCTGCACGTTAGCCGGTTGTGCAAGTCGTATGACGGTGTTCATCGCGTGGTGGACGATGTGGACCTGGAAATCCGCCGCGGCGAGTTCATCACGTTTCTTGGGCCGAGCGGCTCGGGTAAGACGACCACGCTGTCGATGATTGCCGGTTTCGAAACGCCGAGCGCGGGCGATATTCGCGTCAATCGCCGCTCGCTGGTGCAGATTCCCGTGCATCAACGCAATATCGGCCTGGTCTTCCAGAGCTACGCCCTGTTTCCGCATATGACGGCAGCGCAGAACGTGGCGTTTCCACTGCGTATGCGCAAGGTGAACGCGACGGATCAGGCCAAGCGTGCCCAACGAGCACTGGAGATCGTCGGGCTTGGGCAGCATGGCGGGCGTATGCCGTCGCAGCTCTCCGGCGGTCAGCAGCAACGCGTGGCGCTCGCTCGTGCGCTGGTGTTCGAGCCGGACGTGCTCTTGCTCGACGAACCGCTTTCCGCGCTCGACAAGAACCTGCGCGTGCAAATGCAGATCGAGATCAAGCGCCTGCATACGGAGCTTGGCATGACGACGGTCTTCGTCACGCACGATCAGGGCGAAGCGATGACGATGTCCGATCGCATCGCAGTGTTCAACGCGGGTCGGGTGGAGCAGTTCGCCGCGCCGCTCGACCTTTACGGCGCGCCGCGCACGCGGTTCGTGGGCGAGTTTATCGGCGAGAGCAATTTCCTCGACGTCAGCGTGGTGGACGCCGCAAAGGGCGAATATGCCTCGGCGGCGCTTGGCCGAGTACGGGCGGCGGCATGTGCGCACGTCACGGGCACGAAGGTCTCGCTGTTGTTGCGCCCCGAGTGGATTCGTCTCGGCGCCGGTGGCGGCACCGCCTGTTCGGCGGGGGTAAAGGATGCGCAGCTCGACGTGAAAAATGTCATTCACTACGGCGATAGCGCGTTGGTGATCGGGGAGAGCGCGGGGCTGGCACTGCGCGTGAAGGTCCCGAACATCGATATGCAGGGCGTGACGGTCGGCAGCCGTCACCCGATTCACTGGGATCCGGTCCACACGCACGTGTTGAGCGACTGACCGCACGGATCCCGGCCGGACGCGGACTTGCGGCCTCGTCCGGCCTTCGTTCCTGAGCAATGAAGCATTGGAGATGACGCCCCCGATTCGAGGGGCGATGGGAACGCTTTTGCCCGTGCAAGAGCGTTGGGCGGCGCTCGTTCTGCAGACGATGTAGCAGGCGGGACGCAAAACACAAGACCAGCCCTCCCGGTTGCCGTGCCCTGAGAGCAAGCCTCGCGTGAGCGAGTTACCAGAGCACACTTCAGCAAGGAGCAGGACCATGAAAACGACGGGAGTCCCGAACGGCCTGACCGCCCGCACGGCATCGATTTTTCTCGCGGCCGGCATATCGGCGTTTGCCGGCGCGGCCCAGGCGCAAAGCAATATTCAGTTGTATGGCGTGATCGATACGTATGTCACTGGCATTTTCAGTAGCGGACGTTCGGCTTACGGTGCCGACAGCGGCGGTCTGCAGGTCTCGCGCTGGGGCATGCGCGGTTCCGAGGGACTGGGCGGCGGGGTGAAGGCTAATTTCCAGTTGGAGAACGGCTTCAACATGAACAATGGCACCGGCTCTGTGGCGGGAGGCATGTTCAATCGTCAGGCATGGGTGGGGCTGAGTCATGAGCACTATGGTGAGTTCCGCATCGGGCAGCAGAACAGCGTCTTCTTCATGTTTCTGGGCAACATCGCCGCGTTCTACGGCGGGACGTACGGTGCCGGGCTGGGAACCGAGTCGGGCTACAACTTTCGCAATTCGAACGACATCATGATCGCGTCACCGCGTGTGGCGGGGTGGCGCGCAGAATTGCATCACTCGCTGGGCAATGATCCGCAGAACAAGGCGAACGGTACGTCGTCGCAGGTGGCCATCGAATATCGCGGGAACGGCGCTTACTTCCTGGCCGGATATGTGGAGGCGCGTCCGCTGGTGAGCGCGCCCAACACTTACAAGGGCGTGGTCGATCGTCAGTTTGCGATCGGTGGCAGCTACGACATCCAGCCGTTCCGTCTTTACCTCGGGTACTTCAAGAACAAGCAGTCGGACGACACGATCAACAAAGATCTGTACTCGGTGAGCGCGGCATGGTTCATCACACCGGCGGATCAGTTGAGCCTGGGATATACGTACATCGATGTGAAGGCCGATGCGGCAAACAGCGATACAGCCGTGTTTCCCGGCAAAGGCCATGCGAACCACTTCGGACTGATGTATCTGCATTCGCTCTCCAAGCGTACGACGCTCTACGCGTCGGCGGCCTACATCACGAACTCTAAAGGTCTGCGCTATGCGCTGGGCGCGGCACAGGCACCGAGCGGCACGCTGCTCAACCGTCCGGACGCTGGCGACAGCACGACCGGTGTGCAGTTCGGTGTGCGTCATACGTTCTGAGGTTCTGAGGCCGCTCGCGCTGCCGTCCCAGCCATTTCCCCTAACATTTGCATGCGCCTTCGGGCGCATTTTTTTCCTTCCTTTTCGAGACGCTAAGGACCAGGCAAAAAGAGAGCCGCTTGCGGCGGCTCGGAAGGTTGCAGTGCTCTTTCTGCGGCGTGCGGACCGCACCGCCGGTGTCATTCGGTAAAGATCAAATGCTGGCTTCGATCAGGAACGGGCCGCGCTGGCGCATGGCCATTGCGAACACATCGTCGAAGGCTTCGAGGGTGTTCACACATGCGGCTTCCACGCCCATGCCGGCCGCCAGGTGTACCCAATCGAGCGTCGGGTCGACCACGTCGAGCATTCGTCGTGCGTTATGCCCGGCCACCCCTGCGCCAACCTGTTTCAATTCGTTGTGCAGAATCGCGTAGCCACGATTGGCGAAGATGATGGTGACGACATCCAGTCGCTCGCGTGCCTGCGTCCAGAGCGACTGAAGCGTGAACATGCCGCTGCCATCCGCTTGCAGGCAGACGACCTTCCGGTCGGGGCAGGCGACCGCCGCGCCCGTGCCCATCGGCAGGCCAGAGCCGATCGCACCGCCGGTCAGGGCCAGAAAATCGTGCGGCGCAGCACCTGTCGTGTGCTTGAAGAAGGCATGTCCGGACGTGATCGCTTCGTCGCAAACGATGGCGCCTTCCGGCAGGTGGCGTCCGACAGCGGCGGCGATGCTCGCCGGGGTCAGCGCACCAGATGGACGGTCGAACTTCAAGAGCGTGCTCGGCGCCGCAAGTGTCACCGACGCGTCGCGACGCACGCCAAGCCTGTCGGCCAGCGCTTGCAGTGACGCGAGCGCATCGTGTCCGCGCTCAGTGAAGCGAGTCACTTCGCACCTCGCAGGTAGCATGGCGCTCGGCTTGCCGGGATACGCGAAGAACCCGACAGGCTCGCGGGCGCCGACCAGCACAAGTTGGTCGATGTCCGCCAGGTCGGCCACGCAGGCGTCGATGTTGTACAGCACGCGTTCGATGGGAACACGCCCCGCGCCGCGCTCGATGCGCGCATTCGATTGCTGCGCGAGCATACGTGCCCCGGTGGCCTGAGCGATGCGTCCCGCCACGGCCAGTGCATCGGCACGCAGCCCTTTACCCGAGATCAGCAGCAACGTCCGGCGTCCGTTGCGCAAACGTGCAGCGACGTGGTCTATCACGGTGTCGTCCGGAATTCCCGCTTGCACAATGTCCGGCGCGATGGGCGCGGTGCGCATCGTCTCGCCCCACGCCGCGTCGGCCGGCAGAATCAGTGTCGCGACACTGCCGCCATTGACGCGTGAGGCGGCAATCGCTTGCGCGGCGCGTTCGCCGACCTCGTCGCTGTGACCGATGCGCCCGACCCACGCCGACATTGGCCGCGCCAGCGATTCGATGTCACTGGTCAACGGTGCGTCGTAGGGCAGGTGGTCGGTGGCGTGCTCGCCGATGATGTTGACGACCGGTGTACCCGCACGTCTGGCGTTATGCAGATTCGCCAGGCCGTTCGCCAATCCCGGCCCGAGATGCAGTAAGGTCGCGGCTGGCTTGTCCGCCATACGGGCATATCCATCGGCGGCGCCCGTTACCACTCCCTCGAACAGCCCGAGGACACAACGCATGGCCGGTTTGCGGTCGAGCGCGGCAACGAAATGCATCTCGGACGTCCCCGGATTCGCGAAACAGACATCGACATCGCCCGCCAGCAGCGTGTCGCACAAGACATCGGCACCGTTCATTTCACGCCACTCCTTACGACTTTTCTCGTCACTTCACTCATTGCATCGTCCATCGCTTGACTACTACGTCGCCACACCTGTGCGCTCCGCCCTGCGAGGTGCCGGGCGGCGTCCCCACGACACCACACGCCCGGATCTTTCCCGCAGTCCGTTGCTCGCTTACGCTGATGACCGGGAAAGGTGCGCTCAGCCTCCGAAGACCTCGCGATACACGCGTAGCCAGTTGCCGTGCGTGATCTTGTCGACTTCGGCCTCGGTGAAACCGACTTCGCGCAGACCGCCGTGCACGTCACCCAATTGATGCACTTCCTGGAACCATTCGGGGCGAGCCGCCTTCCCGGGGCGCGCAGCCGATCCCGCACCATAGTCCACACCGCGAGTCCAGTGTCCCATGCGCATCCAGTCGAGGTCGGTCTGCGTCGTATTGTGGCTGCGGTCGGTACCGATGGCCACGTGATCGATGCCTGCGATGTCCACGGTACGTGCGACCAGTTCACACCAATTCCGCACGGTCAGGCAGAAATAGTCGCCTGCAATATTGCGATAAGCCGCGCAGCCGATGACGCCGCCGTTATCGCGCAGCGCGTGCAACACATCGTCGGTTTTGTTTCGTTTGTGCGGGAACACGGAGTCCGGATTGGCGTGCGTAATCGCGACCGGTTTTTCCGAATACCGGATCGCCTCGAGGGATGTCTTGTTGCCCACGTGGGAGACGTCGATCAGCACGCCCGCGCGGTTCATCTCGCGAATGACTTCCTTGCCGAAGCGCGCGAGTCCCGAGTCGTGCTCCTCATAGCAACTGCCGCCGAGACTGTTCTGATTGTTGTAGGTGAGTTGCATGACTCGCACCCCCATGTCGGCGAAAAGCTCGACATAGCCGATGCGTCCTTCCAGATGGTCGGTGTTCTGGAAGCCCATGAGGACTGCGACCTTGCCGCTTTCGATGAGCGCCTCGATCTGCGCGGCGGTCGTGGCGATGCCGAAGACGTCCGCGTTTGCCATTGCCATGTTGCGCCATTTGACGATGGCGTCCATCGACGCGACCGCGCCCTCCCAGAATCCGAGTGTGTTGGTCACGCACCCGATGTTGCCCTTCCTGAGGCTTTCGAACACTTCACGGTCGAAGTGACCGCATTGCAGACCGTCGATAATCATTGTCATGCTCCTGAGGAACGCGCCAGCGACCCATTGCCTCCGCGCGCGTTGTTTGATTCGAATGTCGTATTGCTGCTTGGGCCCACCTGCTGCTCAGGCAGGGGCCTTGCCTGTCGCGTCTTCCTTCCGTTCGATGCGTGTGAGCAGCGAGAAGTCGGTGTCGTCGTCTGTCGGGCGGCCGATCACCGCCCCCGTTTCATCAACGATGTTCGCGCCGGCGTGGCGGCGTGAAACGACGTTGTCTGGCGCGAGGGCGCCCAGTGAGAGGTGGTACATCGACCACCAGAGCGCCGCGTCGACCGGCAAGCCGCGATGGATGATGGCGCGCAGGGCGTCGTCGGCGGCATCCTTTGGCGGCAGACGCCGGGCGTGCAAAGTGAGCGTCGCCCGTGCACCGGTTTCGTCGGTGGTTGCCGGGAACGTCTGCACACCGACGCGCGCGCCGTGTCGCTGGGCGAGCCACTCGATCACCTTCAGTTCGTGCGGCTCGCGCACGCCGGTCGCTTCGAGCGAAGTTGCCTCGCGCTCGGCATGTTCGGCGAGCAGCAGGTCGAGGAGCATTTGTGCGACGACCCAGGCGTGTTGCTCAGCGCATTCGACTGTCAATGGATCGGTCGATGCCACCACCGGTGCAATCTGCAAAGCGTCCGGTCTGGCCTGCGCCAGGGCGTCGTGGATGTCCATGAAGTGCCGGAAACCGCCCATGCCGGAATCCGAATCCGCCGCGCCTGCCGGTACGGTGCGGCACGCCTCCGAAATCAGGACGCATTCGCGCACGGCATTGTTGAAGCCATACGGCATGCCTGTTTCCAGCAATGCGCGATCGAGGGTCAGCCGCGCTTCGCGCAGGCTGATTTGCAGCGTGCCCGTCATGGTGGTGCAGGTCGAACTCATTGCTTAGGCTCCAGAGGGCAGAACCAGTCGTGATCCGCACCCGCGCGAATCGCGTCTGGGGTGGGGGCGCCGAGGAACAACACGCCGCGCAAGTTGCGCCCGAGATAGTCGCGGGGACGATCCACGCCGTGGATCGCAACGTTGAGCAGACGCACGATGTGAATCGGAATGAAGTCCTCGCCCATGATGTTCATCTGCGGCGAGTGATAGGGCAGCCCGCGTAGCGACTGGATTCGCGCCACGATCGCGCGCAAATGCGGATGGCGCAGCAGCACATGCGCCATGCGGGTCTTTGGCTGCACACCGGCAAGCACGTGTTCGAGTTGTTGAACGAAGCGCGGCAGGTCCAGACCCAACTGATGCACGTCGCCAACTTCCTCGCGCGGACCGCGCCTCGGCTCTTCCGCCGTGGCGGACTTGTACCAGATGTAGCGGCGCGAGGCCTCCGTTGTCAGGTCCATGGCCAGAGCCCACGCATATTCGGTGTGCAGGATGTCGCGCAGATAGCCGGCCGTCATCTCCGGCTGCACCGGCATTTCTTCTTCGGCGTCGAGCGCGTCTGCGACCAGACGATCCGCCAGTTCCGGCACCAGCTCGATGTACATGGCAAGCAGTGTTTCGTGCGCTTCGATGTGGATTTCACCTTCGAGCGCGTCGGCCAGCGCATTCAGAGGATAGGTGGTGCGTCGACCGCGCACGAGACCGGTGCGGTACAGCGTGTCAACATCTTCACGCGCTTTGGCCAATTCGGTGGCGACCAGTGCGCTCGGCGCGAAGTGTTCGTACTCCATCCGGTCTTCGCGACGAAACGCGATCGCGCGGTCGAGCAGATTGCGCAGATGCAATACAGCGGGATGGCCCGCGTCGACCTTGAGCGATTTGGCGGCAACGATCGCTTGCTCGCGTGCCGTGAGCCAGCGATTGATCAGGTGCGGATGGTTGTGCAAGAAGAAGATCAGGCCCAGCGCGGATCCATTGCCGATGCCAAGGAACTGCTGATATTCGGGCGAGAGTTCGGCCGCATTCGGCGAGCGAGCGTGCGCGAGACGATTGACGAGGTCAACCGCGAAGACTCGCATCATGTAGGCCGATGCCATCTGCGCAGCCAACGTCTTGCGCAAGGGGTGACGACGTTCGAGCGCCTTGTACGAGCGCGTACCGAACGTGCCGTTGCCGTCGATGCCCGTGTTGCGCATCAAATAGCACACTTGCGCCACCGTCTCGATATCGGGTTGGCGGCCGGCGGCCAACGCGTCGACCGCGTGGGCGAACACACGTGAGCTGCGATTCGCACGCGCCCAGGTGAGTGTGTTGGGTGTGGCGCGGCCCTCGTAAAGCTTGGGTAGTTCGGCGCGCGTCTGCATGATCTGCGCGTCGGTGGCCGGCCCATCGAGCAGCCCTCCCATCATGTCCCACGCGCGTCCGATGATGCGGCCGGTGCGTCCGGCCTCCTGATACGCGAAAGAACTCAACACGAAGTCGAGCGGTACGCCGTTTGCATCGATGCGGTAGTGCGCGGTGCCGCGTGATTGCGCATCGATGTCGAAGGCGAGCCGCTGGATATCCCAACGCTCGTCGACTGCCTGACGCATGAAGCTGCGTGTCATCGACAGACGGCTGGGCTGCAATGCGGCCAAACGCTCGGGGCGCATCAGAACGTCGGGATGTCGCGCACGTGGCGGCGCATCGCGATGATCGGAAATTTCGGTAGGCACGGCGGCCATGACTGACGTCTCCAGAATCGGCCTTCAACTGGCCGGTAGGGTCCGCATTCATTCGGCACATTCGCCGAATGAATGTATTCTATATGAATACTTATGATTCACATGAAATCATCGTAATGGAAAAGCGCGATGCAGGGAAAGCCATTTTTTTGAGTGGCGAGCGGTGATCGACCGCAGACCCGCACGGGGCGGCGTCTTGCGACCGTTGCGAGGTGTGCGTTCGTCGCGTGTGAAATCGGGGGTCGGAAAAAAATAAAGCCCACCGAATGGCAGGCTTTTTATACGAGGGCGCGAGGCTGTGAGGGCGCCCCGGGGGAGGTGGGTTAGTACGACGGCGGCGTGATGACCCAGACGATTTCCGCCGGTGTGCTGCCGGGGTTCCGGTAGCGATGCGGCGTATGACTCTCGAACGTGAAACTGTCGCCCGCTTCGAGTACGAAGTGCTGTTCGCCGACCCAGAGCTCGAGCGTGCCCTTGATGACGACGCCACCTTCTTCGCCACGATGCTGGTAGGCGTCGCCGCTATCGGACCCGGGGGCCATGACCGACCACAGTATTTCCAGTTGGCCGCTGAGATTCGGCGAGAGGAGGTAGTCGGCGATGCCGGAATCGAACGTCAACTGGCGGCGGCGCTCGCGTCGCACGACAACGCCCCCATCCGACGGTTCGGCGCTTTCGCCGTGCGGGAAAAACCAACTAACCTGAACACCGAGCGCTGCGGCGACATCGTGCAGGGCGCCGATGGTGGGTTTGCTCTTACCGCGCTCCAATTGGCTCAGAAAGCCGATCGATTTACCGCAAAGCGCGGACAGATCCTGTAGCGACAAGCCCCGCGCTTTACGCAGGCTCTTGATTTCGGGGCCGATCCAGTCGAGCGGCGCGGCGTCGTCGGCGTTGCCCGCACACGCGATGTCCGGCATGGGCGGCTTCGCTCCAATCTGTCGCGTAGCCTTCGTCGGCACCCGCTTCGTGCGCGTGCCCACCGGCGCGGCAGATTCGCCTTGCGGTGCAGTCCCCGATTTCTTGTGTACTGGCATCCCGATCCCCAACGTGTTGCAAGAACGACGCGCTCGCGCATCGCGTCCCGAATTCTAGCCGACGGGCTGGCGTCGCTGGCAGAAGGTCGCCAATGACGGCGGTGATGGGGCCTTACCTGACGCAGCGGTGGAAAAAATAATTATGCAAATTTTCACATTAATGAAAATTAATTGCAAAAATTTCACGTCAAATCTACACTGGCTCGGCCATCTTCGGCACACCGAACCGCCGGCGCTGACCGGCTAAGCATTCTTGACGAGATCTACTTCATGTTGAATTCAGCCCGCAGCAACGCATCGCTCCAGGCGCGCAAGGACGCCGCCTGCGCCAAAGGCATCGGCGTCATGACGCAGCACTTTACGGCCCGCGCTCAGAACGCCGAGATCTGGGACGTGCAAGGTAATCGTTTCATCGATTTCGCGGGCGGCATTGCCGTGCTGGCGACCGGACATCGGCATCCGCGCATCGTCGCCGCGGTGCAAGCGCAGCTCGAACATTTCCATCACACGTGTTTCCATGTCACACCGTATGAAGGCTATGTGGCGTTGTGCGAGCGGCTGAACGACATCACGCCGGGTCGGTTTGCCAAGAAGACTGCGCTTTTCACGACAGGCGCCGAAGCCGTTGAAAATGCGATTAAGGTGGCGCGTGCAGCGACGGGACGCAGCGCAATCATCGCGTTTTCCGGCGCGTTCCACGGCCGTACGATGATGGGCATGGCGCTCACGGGCAAGGTGGCGCCTTATAAGCTCGGGTTCGGACC
This sequence comes from Pandoraea commovens, assembly GCF_902459615.1. GTDB lineage: Bacteria > Pseudomonadota > Gammaproteobacteria > Burkholderiales > Burkholderiaceae > Pandoraea > Pandoraea commovens. The sequence continues at coordinate 191,613 of NZ_CABPSA010000007.1, read as the reverse complement.
GATGCCTGCCGAGGTGTTCCACGCCCCGTATCCCGTGGCGCTGCACGGGGTGAGCGTGGATGACAGCATGGCTGCGCTCGAATCGTTGTTCAAGACGGATGTCGATCCGCGTCGTGTTGCGGCCATCTTCATCGAACTCGTGCAAGGTGAGGGTGGGTTCTACGTGGCGCCCCCCGAGTTCGTGAAGCGTCTGCGCGCACTGTGCGACACGCACGGCATTCTGCTCGTCGTGGACGAGGTGCAGACCGGCTTCGCACGCACTGGCAAGCGCTTTGCGCTGGAGCATCACACCGTGGACGCCGACCTCATCACGATGGCGAAGAGTCTGGCAGGTGGTTTCCCGCTGTCGGCGCTGACCGGGCGTGCCGAACTGATGGACGCCGCGGGCTCCGGTGGTATCGGCGGCACGTATGCGGGCAACCCGCTTGCGTGCGCAGCTGCGCTCGCCGCCATCGACGTCATCGAGGAAGAGGGGTTGACCGAGCGGGCGTCGGTGCTGGGAGACCAACTGACCTGCATGCTGGCGGGATTGCGTGACGATGTGCCGGAGATCGTCGACGTGCGCGGGCTTGGCGCCATGATTGCGGTGGAATTCGGCGCCGCGCTTACCGGCGCACCCGACGCCGAGATGACGCGTCGCGTGCAGGCCGAGGCGCTCAAGTGTGGATTGCTGTTGCTGATCTGTGGTGTGCACGGCAATGTCATCCGATTCCTCTTCCCGCTGACGATCGAGGACACAGTCTTCGAAGAAGGTTTGACGGTCCTTGCCGAATCGATTCGTGCGGCGCGCGCTGCCTGAGATCCCCGCCGATGAAACCTAATTACATCAACGGAGCGTGGGTGCCCGGCGTGGCGGCCACGCCGAACGTCAATCCGTCAGACACGAATGACATCGTCGACGCATACGCGCGCGGCGATGCGGCCGCCACACGCGATGCCATCGGTGCGGCTTGCGCGGCCGGTGAGGCATGGGCACACGCTACACCCCAGGTGCGGGCGGACGCGCTCGATGCGATCGGCACGGAACTCATCGCTCGCAAACAAGCGCTCGGCGAGTTGCTGGCACGTGAAGAGGGCAAGTCGCTGCCCGAGGCCGTTGGCGAAGCCGCACGCGCCGGACAGATCTTCAAGTTCTTCGCCGGTGAGGCTTTGCGTCCCGGGGGCGAGCATCTTGCGTCGCTGCGTCCCGACGTTACAGTGGACATCACGCGCGAGCCGCTCGGCGTGGTCGGCATCATCACGCCCTGGAATTTTCCGTTGGGCATTCCCGCGTGGAAGATTGCGCCGGCCCTTGCTCACGGCAATACGGTAGTGTTCAAGCCGGCCGATCTTGTCCCGGCGTCGGCATGGGCGCTGACTGAAATCATCAGCCGGGCGGGCTTGCCTGCCGGCGCGTTCAATCTGGTCATGGGGCGTGGGCGCGAAGTTGGGCAGGCGCTGCTCGAATCGCGCGATGTGAGCGGCATCAGCTTCACGGGCTCGGTCGCGACAGGTAAGAGCGTGCTCATGAGCGCTGCGTCGCGTCTTGCGAAGGTGCAAATGGAGATGGGCGGCAAGAATCCGTTGATCGTGCTCGAGGACGCCGACCTCGACGTTGCCGTTGAATGTGCCGTACAAGGCGCATATTTTTCCACCGGGCAGCGATGTACCGCATCGAGTCGGTTGATCGTCGACAAGCGCATACATCGACGCTTCGTCGATGCGCTGACGGTACGCCTCGCGACGCTGCGTATCGGTGACGCGCGGGACCCGTCGACACAGATCGGTCCGGTCGTGAGCGAGGCGCAGTTGCAGACGGACCTCGACTACATCGCCATCGGCCGCGAGGAGGGCGCAACGCTGGCGTTTGGCGGCGAGCGGTTGTCGCGCGACACGCCGGGTCACTACCTGTCTCCGGCACTATTCGTCGACGCGCACAACGACATGCGAATTGCCCGCGAGGAGATTTTCGGGCCGGTGGCTTGCGTGATTGCGGCCGACGGCTACGAGCATGCGCTTGCATTGGCCAACGACATCGAATTCGGCTTGTCGGCCGGCATCTGTACGACGTCGCTGAAGTATGCGAATCACTTCAAGCGGCACGCGCAAGCCGGTATGACGATGACAAACGTGTCGACGGCCGGTGGCGATTATCACGTGCCGTTCGGCGGGCGTAAGGCATCGAGCTATGGCGCGCGCGAACAAGGGCGCTATGCGGCTGAGTTCTATACGACGGTGAAGACTTCGTACGTCGCCGCGTAGCTCGTCTCGCTGTGCTGTCGGTGTTGCCGGGGCGTTTGCCCCGGCGCGCTTATGCAGGCGCTGCCGAAGCGGCTGATGACGTCGGTGCGGCGGCGTCCGGCAGATCGCCCGTCAGCAAGTAGCGCATCAGGTCCGCCACGGGACGAATGCGCTCGCCGAACGGCAGTGGGTCGCGGCCACGGAAGAAGAGACCGCGCGCCACGTCGCCACGCACAGCCTGGGCGAGCTTGAGGTCGATGCAGAACTGACCAATGCGCGAGACGCCATCGCGTAAGCCGCACGCTTGCAAGCAATCGAAGCCCTCCAGACACTGACGCACTTTCGCCTTCGCCTGCAGGGCCGTCTCGCGTGAGAGGTACTTCTTCAGCCACGGCGTGAGCACTGCCCGCGCGGGCAGCCCTGCGACGCTGGTGAACTCGACAATGTCCTCCGGACGCGCACTCGCCAACACGTGCTTGAAGTCGGGATGCGCATCGGATTCTTCGGTGACGGCGAAGGCCGTCCCCAACTGAACGCCTGCCGCACCCTGCGCGAGCCAATGCCTGACCTGTTCGTGACGATGGATGCCGCCCGCCACGATCAGCGGCACCTGCGTCCATTCGATGCCGAGCGTTGCGTAGATCTCGCGGCATTCCGTCAGTACGCGGTCGAACGAAAAGCGCGCATCGCCCAGATCCTCGATACGCGACGCCCCGAGGTGGCCACCCGCGTGCGCCGGGTGTTCGATGACGATGGCGTCCGGCAGTCGGCCCTTCTTCATCCACTTGCGCAGCACAAGGCTGACGCCGCGCGAGTCCGACAGAATCGGGATCAGCGCGACGTGCGGATGCGCTGCGGTGAGTTCCGGAAGATCGAGCGGGAGACCGGCGCCCATGACGATGGCGTCCGCGCCGCTCTCGCATGCCTGACGCACGAGCGACGCATGCGCGCTCACCGCCTTCATGACGTTGACCGCTACGAGACCGTTGCCGTCGGCAATCGCCTTAGCCGCGCGAATCTCGCGGTCGAGCGCGATCAGGTTGACGGCTTCGATGGCGGCTTTGTCACGCGTGCCGTCCACCTGAGCAAGCAGATCGGGGTGATGGTGGCGCAGGTCGATGCTCGCAATCGTCCCCATGCCGTTGTGTTTCGCCACCGTGCCCGCCAGTCGGTGTGCGGAGATGCCGATACCCATGCCGCCTTGCACCACCGGCACCAGCCGGCGGCCGGCCAGCGTCAGCCATTGCTCGTTCATGTCAGATCCATTCGTCGAAAAATGCTGGCCCACGAAGACATGCGGCGCAGCAGTTCCGGCAGTCTGGCATTCGCTTTGCGAACGGTTCTTGCGATGGGTCAAGCGCGGGTGCGCTCAGGCAGGGTCTTCGGTGCGGCATGGCGTCGCAGCACGCGGCACCGTGCCCAGCGCGATACCGCCGACGATCAGGGCGAGCGCGATCCAGACGTCCAGCCCGAGCGACTCGCGCAGGATCAGTGCCGACGCCAGCGTGCCAACCACGGGCACGCCAAGCAAGCCGAGCGACGTGACGCCAGCAGGCAACTGACGCGTGACCACACCCGCCAACCAGTACGCGATGCCGCCGCCGACCACACCGCCATACGTCAGCAAGGCCGAGAATCCGGCCCAGCCGGTCACGCGCGGTGCCCCGTCGACGACGAACGCCAGCGTGCACAGCATGACGCTCGCCAGCAGCAATTGCCACGGGCTCAGTTCAAACGGACCGTTGACCCATCGGTGCGCACGCATATGCACGATGGCGATTGCCCACACGAACGCGGACAGCAACACGAGGGCGTTGCCGAAGATGGCGTTGTGGTCGTGCCAGTCGAACGCGATGGGGTTGAACATGACCAGCAGACCGAGCAGGCCGCACGCCAGCCCGAGCAGGCGTCGCGGGGTCAGTGCCTCGCCCAGCCACAGGCGCGCGGCGGGCATTACCCAGAGTGGCGTGGTGTAGGCGAGCACGGCGGAGCGTCCGGCGCTGACGTATTGCAGGCTCAGCGCGACGAGCAGCGAGAACGCTGTCATGTGCAACAGACCGACGCTCAGGATCACCGGCAAATCACCGCGACGCGGTAGCACGAGACGACGGCTCAGCGCGCAGATGACGAACAGCGTCGCCATGCCGATGGCCGAGCGAAGCGCAGTGCTCCACCACGGCGAGACGTGGGCGAGGAGTGCCTTGCTGACCGGCCAGTTCACGCCCCAGGTCACGATGACGATGGCGAACAGCACCCCGGCGTGCGAACGCACGGGCGAACGGTTCGAGGCGAGACGTTGCAGACTGGCAGGCAGGTTCACGTGCCCGGACTCCGTGAGGGATGGACGGGCGCTCTGCGGCCGGGGATCTGAACGAGACCTTGCGGGTGTCCGGCAGGCAGAACGCGCTATCCCATCACGTTAAGGTAGGCGTGGAGGGTAGAGAAGCGCCAGCGCCGAGGTATTCGTTGGTGCCACGGCGCTGAAATGCCTGCGCGCTCAAGCCTTCGGCGCCTTGCCGCTCAGCTTCATGCCAAGGCCGCGCAGGAAGACGCGGATGCCGTCGCTCTTGCCCAGTTGGGGGCGATGACGGAAGACGTCGTAGTCGACGGCTTCGATCATGTCGAGAATGCGCAGACCGCCATGCACCACGCAGCACAGTTCCAACCCGAAGCGACCCGGCACGCGGTTCGCCAGCGGTGCGCCACGCAACATCATCTTGCGGGCGAAGTCGACTTCGTAACGCATCAGCGCGCGGAACTTGTCATCGTACTTGTGCGCGCCGATGTCGGCGTCGGTTACGCCAAAGCGGGCCATGTCGTCCTGCGGCAGATACACGCGCGCTTTGCGCCAGTCGACTTCCACGTCCTGCCAGAAGTTGATCAGTTGCAGCGCCGAGCAGATGTCGTCGGAGCAGGCGATGTTTTCCGGCGTGTCGAGCTTGAACAGGCCGAGCATGATGCGACCGACGGGATCGGCCGAGCGGCGCGTGTAATCGCGCAGGTCGGCAAACGTGGCGTAGCGCTTGGTCTCGATGTCCTGATCGAAGGCGGAAAGCAGATCGGAGAACGGTTGCACCGAAAGGCGGTGCTCGGCGATCACCCGGGCCAGAGCAGCGAACAGCGGCATGTCGGGCGACGTCGGCTGTCCGGCGGCGATCTTGTCGAGTTCGGCCTGATAGGCGGCCAGCCCGGCGTGGCGCTCGGCGTTGGTGGCGTCGCCCTCGTCGGCAATATCGTCGGCCGTCCGGGCGAAGTTGTAGATCACGCCTACGGGCGCGCGCATTTCGCGCGGCAGCAGGACACTGGCGACCGGGAAGTTCTCGTAATGCTCGATCTTGGCGTCGGAAGTCATCGGGTGATGCGTGTGAGGCGAATATGAAGCGAATGAGGGCCATGCCGCATCGATGTTTGGTTTCGAAGGCCAAAACCCCGGGGCGGCGCGCAATGCCCCGAGATTCTATGTCATCGCTCCTCATCCTGTCGGGAAAGTCGTGCCAATCCCCGGTATACTTCACCCTTTGCCAGAATTCTCTGGGTCTTATAGCAGTGTCACCCTGTTCCCCTGTACGACGAGGAGCCTCGTGAGCGTCGCCGAACCGATCGAAATTTCGCCTGAGCAAAGCAGTGCACGCGTGGCGTCGGGCAGCAGTTTTTACGCTGCCATGCGCATTTTGCCGCCCGCGCAACGCGAAGGCATGTTCGAGATCTACGCCTTTTGCCGTGCCGTGGACGATATCGCCGACGATGGCGACGATACGTCGGCGAACCGCATGGCGCGTCTGGCCGTGTGGCGGCGCGATCTGGCCGATCTTTACGACGGTCGTCCGACGCCTTCGCTGGGCAACCTCGCGCGCGCCGTCAAGCAATTCGGTCTGAAGCACGAAGACTTCCTCGCGGTCATCGACGGCATGGAAATGGATGCCTGCGGTCCCATCGTCGCCCCCGATCTGCCTACGCTCGACCTGTATTGCGACCGTGTGGCGAGCGCCGTCGGCCGTCTGTCGGTCAAGGTGTTCGGCATGCCCGAGCAGGACGGCATCGATCTGTCGTATCACCTCGGTCGTGCGCTCCAGTTGACGAACATTCTGCGCGATATCGACGAAGATGCGGGCATTGGCCGCGTCTATCTGCCGCGCGAAACGCTGGCGGACGCCGGTATCGTCGGTGCGACACCCGACATGGTCGTCGCCGCCCGTCTCGATAAGGCGTGTGCGCCGCTCGTGGCGCAGGCGCGTGAGCATTACGCCCGTGCACGCACGATCATGGCGCGCCACCCGCGACGTGTCGTGGTAGCTCCGGCCGTCATGGCTAAGGCGTACGGCGCGATTCTCGACAAACTCATTGCGCGCGGCTTCGCCGTGCCCCGCGAGCGCGTGCGTGTGCCGCGCTGGCGTCTGATTCTGATGCTCGTGCGGCAGATGGTTTTCTGATGGCGGGGACCGTTCACGTCATTGGCGCTGGCCTGGCTGGGCTGGCCGCCGCCGTCAGACTCGCCACGCGCGGTGTTGCCGTGGTGCTGCACGAAGCCGCACCGCAGGCCGGCGGACGTTGCCGTTCGTACTTCGACAAGCAACTCAACGCCGTGATCGACAACGGCAACCATCTGGTGCTCTCGGGCAACACGACGATGCGCGAGTTCACGCGCACCATCGGCTCCGAGCACACGCTGACCGGCCCGGATCGCGCCGAGTTCGCGTTCGTCGATCTCGAAAGCGACGAACGCTGGACGGTGCGGCTCTCCGAAGGGCGTCTGCCGTGGTGGATCTTCGACAAGCACGCCCGTGTGCCCGGCACGAAGTGGTCGGACTATCTGTCGCTCGCGCCGCTGCTGCGCGCGGGGCCGGACGCCACCATGACCGACGCCATGAATTGCCCGCCGATGCTGTACAAGCGGCTGATTCATCCGCTGTTCCTCGCGGTGCTCAACGCCGATCCGGCGGAGGGTTCGGCGCAGATGGCCGGGGCGGTGCTGCGCGAGACGCTGGTGCCGGGAGGCAAGTCCTGCCATCCGCTGATTGCCACGGAAGGGTTGGACGTTTCGTTCGTGACGCCTGCGCTGGCGTATCTGGAAGCGAAGGGCGCGCGCGTGATGATGCAGCACCGTGTGCGCGAATTGCACTTTGCCGCCGACGGCAGCCGCGTCGAAGCGATCGATTTCGGCGACGGGCCAGAGCCGCTGGCCGCCGACGATGCCGTGGTGCTGGCGGTGCCGCCGAACGTGGCGGCGTCGTTGGTGCCGTCGCTGACGACGCCGGACGAGTACCGTGCCATCGTCAATGCGCACTACCAGGTGCCACCGCCGCCGGACTGCCCGCCGATGATTGGCGTGGTGAACGGTGTGAGCGACTGGATTTTCGCGTTCGATGGCCGTCTCTCGGTCACGATCAGCGGAGCCGACCATCTGCTCGACGAGTCGCGCGAATCGCTTGCGCTTCGCATCTGGGAAGAGGTCGCCAAAGCTTGCAAGATTCCGTCCACGCCGATGCCGGTGTGGCAACTGGTGCGCGAGAAGCGCGCCACGTTTGCGGCGACGCCCGCACAGGACAAGCGTCGCCCCGGGGCGAAGACGCGCTGGCGCAATCTGCTGCTGGCGGGCGACTGGACGGCTACGGGGCTGCCCGCGACCATCGAGGGCGCACTGCGCAGCGGGAATCTGGCGGCCGATCTGCTGCACCGCGCCTGACCGGTTGCAATCGTCACTGCGACCGTCAATGCGCATGTAACTGTTAACCGGCGCCTAACGCGCGCCGCTCTATCGCCTTTGAATAGGCAAGAACGTCATGGATACGATACGCGATGCTTCCGAAAAGGAAGCGCGACGCACGGCCGCTGCCACGGCTGTGGACCTCAAACTGCACACCGAACTCGCTCAAAAGGTGAGTACGGCGATGGCGACGCAGACGCTGGAAACCGGTATCGACCGCTCGATCACGGCGCTGCTCGATCTGCAACAGGACGACGGTCACTGGCTGTTCGAACTGGAAGCCGATGCGACGATTCCGGCCGAGTACGTGCTGCTGCGTCACCATCTGGGCGAGAAGGTCGACGCCGACCTCGAAGCGAAGGTCGCCGCGTATCTGCGTCGCATTCAGGGCGAGCACGGCGGCTGGCCGCTGTTCCACAACGGCAAGTTCGACATGAGCGCGAGCGTGAAGGCGTATTTCGCGCTCAAGATGATCGGCGAGCCGATCGATGCGCCGCACATGGTGCGCGCGCGCGAAGCCATCATTTCGCGTGGCGGCGCGCAGAATTCGAACGTCTTCACACGCATTTTGCTGGCGCTTTACGGCGTGCTCGAATGGAAGGCGGTGCCGATGATGCCCGTCGAAATCATGCTGCTGCCGCAGTGGTTCCCGTTCCATCTCTCGAAGGTTTCGTACTGGGCGCGCACGGTGATCGTGCCGTTGCTCGTGTTGCAGGCCAAGCGTCCGCTCGCGCGCAATCCGAAGGGCGTGACCATCGACGAACTGTTCATCGGCAGCCCTAAGGATGTCGGTCCGCCCAAACGCGCCCCGCATCAGAGCCGCTTCTGGTTCACGTTCTTCTCGGGTGTCGATCATGTGCTGCGTGCGCTCGATCCGTTCTTCCCGAAGAAGCTTCGCGAGAAGTCGGTCAAGCGCGCGGTCGAGTTTGTGGAAGAGCGTCTGAACGGTGAAGACGGCCTCGGCGCGATTTATCCGGCGATGGCCAACGCCGTCATGATGTACGACGTGCTTGGTTACCCGGAAGACCATCCGAGTCGTGCGATTGCCCGCAAGTCGGTCGAGAAGCTGGTAACGCCGGCCGATCACGAGACGTACGTGCAGCCGTGTCTGTCGCCAGTGTGGGACACCGCGCTGTCGGCCCACGCGCTGCTGGAAACCGGCGACAAGCGCGCTATCGAACTGGCGGGCAAGGGGCTGGAATGGCTCATCCCGTTGCAGATTCTCGACGTGCGCGGCGACTGGATCTCGCGCCGTCCGAACGTGCGTCCCGGCGGCTGGGCCTTCCAGTTCGCGAACCCGCACTATCCGGACGTGGACGATACGGCCGTGGTCGCGATGGCCATGGATCGTTACGAGAAGCTCGCTGGCACCTTCGAGAACGACAAGGTCGATGCGAGCGCGCGTCCGATGCGTCATGCGATCGATCGCGGCACGGAGTGGGTCATCGGCATGCAGAGCAGCAACGGCGGCTGGGGTGCATTCGAGCCGGAAAACACGCATCTGTACCTGAACAACATTCCGTTCTCGGACCACGGTGCGCTGCTCGATCCGCCGACGGTGGACGTCTCCGCACGCTGTCTGTCGATGCTCGCGCAGCTGCCGCAGTCGCCTGAGCGTCGTGCGTCAGCCGATCTGGCGCTGAAGTACATTCTTGACGATCAGGAAGCCGACGGTAGCTGGTACGGCCGCTGGGGCATGAATTTCGTGTACGGCACGTGGTCGGCGATGTGCGGTCTTGCGGCGGCAGGCATTCTGCCGGAGCATCCGGCGATGGCTCGTGCTGCGCAGTGGCTCCTCTCGATCCAGAACGCCGATGGCGGCTGGGGCGAGGACGGCGACAGCTACAAGCTCGAATACAAGGGCTACGAGGCCGCGCCGAGCACGTCGTCGCAAACCGCTTGGGCGCTGCTCGGTCTGATGGCGGCAGGCAAGGCCGATCATCCGGCGGTCAAGCGCGGCGTCGATTACCTGCTGAACACGCAGAACGACGAAGGGCTGTGGGACGAAGACATCTACACGGCGACGGGCTTCCCGCGCGTGTTCTATCTCCGCTACCACGGCTATCGCAAGTTCTTCCCGCTGTGGGCGCTCGCGCGTTTCCGGAATCTGACGGTGCGTAACGACTGTCCGGTGCCTTGCGGGATGTAACGCCCGTCGCTCGTCGTCGTAATCAGACCCTCGTCGCCCCGGCATCGACCGTTTTCGTGTTGATCGCCGGGGCGATTCGTTTTACCGTTCGCTGTCGATTTCGTTCAAGGTATTCATGAATCAGCCCATCATCGTCGTGACCGGTATGCCGTTCGAGGCTCGCATTGCCAAGGGTGAAGGCGTGCGTGTGGTCTGCGCACAGAATGACACGCTGGCGGCGGAAGTGGAGGCTGTCATTGCCACCGAAGGCGCGCGCGGGCTGGTGAGCTTCGGCACGGCGGGCGGCCTGATTCCCGGCGTGAAGCCAGGGCAGTGGGTCATCGCGCACAAGGTGCTCGACATGCCGCAGCAGGCGCGTGAGTCCGTCACGTCGATCCCATGGGCCGATGCGTTGCGTCGTGCGTTGCCCGCCGCACTACGGGCCGATTTAGCAGGGGTGACGGCACCGGTGGTGACGGCGGAAGACAAGGCGGCGCTGTTTCGCGAGAGCGGGGCGGCGGCGGCCGACATGGAGTCGCATATCGTCGCGCGCGTGGCGCAGGCGCATGGGTTGCCATTCGTTGTCGCGCGCGTGGTGATCGATCCCGCCGAGCGCTCGTTGCCTCCGGCGGCGCTCGCCGGTATGCGGCCCGATGGCTCGGTCAATTTGCTTGGCGTGCTGGGATCGCTCGCGAAAAACCCGCTGCAATTGCCAGCGTTGCTTCGCGTGGGGAAGGATGCGGGACACGCGAAGGATGCGATGCGCCACGGGCGTCAGATCGTCGCGCTGCGACTTGGCGAAGGGTTCGGCGCGGTGGCGGCGGGGATTTGACGATCCCAGCGACATCTGCCCGTCAATCTGTCCAAAGACCTGTCAGCCTTGACAGGTGCGTGAACGGGATTCGTTGCCTAAATTGCAGTTAGCTTCCCGTGTCGGGGGCGCTCCCGCAGGAGTCAAACATGGCATCCATCCACCGTGTTGTCCCTCAAGAGTTGGCGGACATGAACAACGCCAGTATCTCGATTATGGGCGACGGGTTCTCGAAGGCTACGGCAGTCTATTTCGTGGACTCGACATCATCGACGAAAATCTTCGAGCGCACGTTCAAGATCGTCAGCGATGGACAGATCAACACGGTACTTCCGTCTCTGACGCCCGGGCAGCTACAAGTATTTGTCATCACCGGTGGCACTGAGGCTGAGGCGGGGCAGGGAGGATTCTTGGGATCTGAAGGGCCCGTTAACTACATCTACTACGTTCCGCGGAAGACGCAGCTCTGACTCGAAAGTCGTTCGATACAAACGGACGTCTGCTGGCCGTACGCCTGTGCGCACACTCTCGTCAGGATACCTGTCAGCGTTGACAGGTGCGCGAACGGGATTCGTTGCCTAGATTGTAGTTAGCGTCTCGTCTCGGAGGCGTTTCCGCCAGAGTCGATCATGGCAGCTATAAAAGGCGTCAGCCCCAGACATACACCGACCATTGAAAACATTTGGCTCAGGATTACCGGAGACGGGTTCCTGAACGCCACGTGCGTCTATTTCGAAGACTCGACAAACACGAAAGTTACTGTAAGCAAATTCGATAGAATCAATGACAGTCGGATTGACGTAGTGATACCGGCACTTGCCCCCGGCCCGGTATATGTATCCGTAATTGTTGATGGCGAGACGGCCACTGTAGAGATGGCGAACGTCGATAGAATTTACGGGCCCACCAACATGACTCTTTTCGGTATGGTTCGGGTTGAGGAGCCCCCGGATCCTGTTAAGGCGGGGACCACAGGTTACACCTGGAAGATCACGCCCGGGTTAGAGCAAAAGTAACATCATGGGTCAATCTTGAGATTCGCTTTCGCACACGCCGCAATCATTAAAAAACCCCACAAGTGCAAGCACCTTGTGGGGTTTTGAATTTTGCGAAACGTTGAACTCAAACGTCCGACGACTGTTGCCCGCGTGCCTGCGCACGGCCCTTCCACATGCCGCCACGACCGCGCCAGTGTTGCAGCGCCGAGTCGAACGTGAAGACGGTATAGAGTGCGGCCACGAGCGGCAGCATCGGACCGAAGCTCGACGGCTGACGGTAGAAGCGCAGCATCGGCAGATACGAAATCGTCATCGCGATCCAAGCAAAGAGCCCCAGCCACTGGCCGATGCCCGAGCCGAAGATCGTCATGACCGGTGGCACGATGAACGTCAGCAGCAACGACACGATCGTGCCTGCCAGCAGCACCGGTGAGTACTGCAACTGCGCGTAAGCCGTGCGCGACACCATCTTGCGAATCTCGCCGAGGTTGTCGTATGGACGCACGCTTACCGCGCGCTCCGTCAACCCCAGCCAGATCGAACCTTGCTTCTTGAGCATGCGTCCCATCGCGCAGTCGTCGATGATCTCGTCGCGAATCGCTTCGATACCGCCACCGGCTTCGAGCGACGGCCGATGGATCAGCATGCAGCCGCCAGCAGCGGCCGCCATCTTCTTCTTCGGATCGTTGACCCAGGCGAACGGATACAGCATCTGGAAGAACAGCACGAATGCCGGAATCAGCGTGCGCTCGAACCATGCCGTGCAACGCAGCTTCGCCATGAGTGAGACGAGTACGCGGTTATCGCCCGTCGCGCGCGTCACCAGACGGCGCACGTTGTCGGGCGAATGCGCGATGTCGGCGTCGGTGTGCAGCAGGTATTCGGGGCGGATGCCGTCGTCGTTGGTCGCCGGATCGCTCGCGAACGCTACGCCCTGACGCACCGCCCACATCTTGCCGGTCCATCCGCCGGGCAGTGGTTGACCCGAGAGGACATCCACGCGTCGCGTCAGGCCGTCGGCGGCAGCGCGGGCGGCAGCTTCGCGGGCGAGGTCCGCCGTGCCGTCGCTGCTCTGATCGTCGACGACGACGATGCGCAGGCGTCCCGCGTAATCCTGACGGCAAAGCGACTCGACCACCTGACCGATCGATTCGGCTTCGTTGCGCGCAGGAATCACGACAGCAACGGCAGGCCATACGACCGGAGCGGGCAGACGGTCTTCGTTCAGATCGTCGCGCTCACGCGCACGCCAGAAATCGCCTTGCGAGATCAGCAGGTAGATCCAGATGGCCAGCGACAACGCGGCGATCCAGGCCAAAACAGTCATGAGAGATATCCGGCAGAACCAAACCAGGCGAGCGCGTCGCGCAGACCTTCGGGATAGGCGCGGGCAGTGTAGCCCAGCTCGCGTTTGGCCTTCTCTGAGGAGAAGAACATGTGATAGCGCGACATCTTCAGGCCGTCGACCGTCACGAACGGCTCTTTGCCGGTGAAGCGCGCTACGCCCTGCGCCGCCATCGCGAGCGGATACAGCGGCCAGCGGGGCAGGGCAATCTTCGGCGCTTTGCGTCCGACCATGCCAGCGATGCTGGCGAGCATGTCGCGCAGCAGCACGTCGTCGCCACCGAGGATGTAGCGCTCGCCGATACGCCCACGCTCAAGCGCCAGCAAATGGCCTTCGGCGCAGTCGTCGACGTGCACGAGATTGAGCCCCGTATCGACGAACGCAGGAATCTTGCCTTGAGCGGCTTCGACGATGATGCGCCCGGTGGGCGTGGGCTTGATGTCGCGCGGCCCGATGGGCGTGGACGGATTGACGATCACGGCGGGCAGGCCGTCGTTCGCAATCATGCGCTCGACCAGACGTTCGGCCGCGACCTTGCTGCGCTTGTACACGCCGATAGTCGTGGCTTCTTCGTTCGGGGAGGTTTCATCGACAGGGCCGGTGGCATCGTGCACACGCAGCGTAGCCACGCTGCTGGTGTACACCACACGTTCGACGCCCGCACGCAGCGCGGCTTCCATCACCGTGCGCGTGCCGTCGATGTTGGCCCGCATGATGTCGTTGGGATCTTTCGCCCAGAGGCGGTAGTCGGCGGCCACGTGGAGCAGGGCGTCCACGCCGGTCAGCGCGCGCTGCATCGATGCCGCGTCGCGCATGTCGCCTTCCACGACCTCGACAGGCAGGTCGGCGAGGTTCGCCCGGGGGCTGGTGCCACGCACCAGCAGGCGAACCTCATGACCGCGCGCGAGCGCCGTACGTGCTACCGCAGAACCGACGAACCCGGAGGCGCCGGTGACCAGCACTCGCGACGGCATTTACGCCTTAGCCCGGCGCAGTTCGTCGAGCTTGATCTCGACGTGCTTCGAGAACACGAACTCAGCCGGACGCTGCTTGGCGAACGAGATGTCGTCCGCCATCTTGCCTTCGGTACGCACGCCCTTGAGCGCCACACCCAGAGCACGCAGCGGGTGCGAGATGGTTTCGTTCACGGCCGTCGCTTCGAAGCCGCTGTGCACCATGCAGTCCGCGCACTTCTCGTAGTTGCCCACACCGTACTTGTCCCAGTCGGTGGTGTCCATCAGTTCCGTGTACGTCTTGGCATAGCCTTCGCCGAGCAGGTAGCACGGACGCTGCCAGCCGAACACCGTACGCGTCGGGTTGCCCCACGGCGTGCAGTGGTACGAACGGTTGCCGGCGAGGAAGTCCAGGAACAGGCTCGACTGGCTGAACGTCCAGTTCTTGCCGCCGTTGCCGCGCTTGAGAATGTCGCGGAACAGTTGCTTGGTCTTCGAACGGTTCAGGAAGTGCTGCTGGTCCGGGGCGCGCTCGTAAGCGTAGCCCGGCGACACGGTGATGCCGTCGAGGCCCAGATCCTTCGTCGAATCGAAGAACTTGGCGACCTTTTCCGGATCGGCGTTGTTGAACAGCGTGCAGTTGATGTTCACACGGAAGCCGCGCGACTTCGCCAGCTTGATGGCGGACACGGCGCGGTCGTACACACCTTCCTGCGACACGGCGGCGTCGTGCATTTCACGGTCGCCGTCGAGGTGGATCGACCACACGAAGAACGGGCTCGGCTCGTAGTCGTCGATCTTCTTTTCGAGCAGCAGGGCGTTCGTGCACAGATACACGAACTTTTTGCGCGCGATGATGCCCTTGACGATCTCCGGCATCTCTTTGTGCAGCAGCGGCTCGCCGCCAGCGATCGAGACGACCGGTGCGCCGCATTCGTCCACGGCGTCAAGGGAGTCCTTGAGCGAGACGCGCTGGTTCAGGATGGGATCCGGATAGTCGATCTTGCCGCAGCCCGAGCAGGCCAGATTGCAGCGGAAGAGCGGTTCGAGCATCAGCACCAGCGGGTAGCGCTTGACGCCCTTGAAGCGTTGCTTCATCAGATAGGCGCCAACATACGCCTGTTGCAGAAAGGGGATGGCCAAGTTCGGCTCCTGTTCGTATAGCGTTAGCCAGCGACCGCGTGGCGTGCGGCGACCGGCTCGTCTTTGGTCAATTCCGACGGCAAGCGGAACTGGATAGTTTCCTCGATGCCGTCCATGAGAGTCACTTCGACCGTGTCGATGCGACGCAGCGCATCGATCACGTCTTCGACCATGCGCTCGGGCGCGGACGCCCCTGCGGTAATGCCGATGCGGGCTTTGCCGCGCACCCATTCCGGATTTACCTCGGAGCCGTCGGCCACGAGATAGCTCGGCAGCCCCATTTCGGAGCCGATTTCGCGCAGGCGGTTCGAGTTCGAGCTATTCGTCGCCCCGACCACGAGCAGTACGTCCACACGCTCGCACAGCTCGCGCACGGCGGTCTGGCGATTCTGCGTGGCGTAGCAGATGTCTTTGGTGTTCGGGCCGACGATATTGGTAAAGCGACGTTGCAGCGCAGCAATGATACCGCGAGTCTCGTCGACCGACAGCGTGGTCTGCGTGACGTACGAGACCGGCGTGTCGATGGCGAGCGGCAGGGCATCGACATCGGCCTCGGTCTGCACGAGGTGAACCGGGCCGTCGATCTGGCCCATCGTCCCCTCGACTTCCGGGTGTCCGGCGTGACCGATCAGAATGACTTCACGACCGGCAGACACGTAGTTCTTGCCTTGAATGTGCACCTTGGTGACGAGCGGGCAGGTGGCATTGAGCACCTTCAGACCGCGAATCTCCGCTTCCTGCTCGACGACGCGTGCGACGCCATGGGCGCTGAAAATAGTGACAGCGCCCGCAGGGGCTTCGGACAACTCGGCGATAAAGCGCGCACCCTTCGCCTTGAGCGAATCGACCACGTGCTTGTTATGGACGATCTCATGGCGAACGTAGACCGGCGCGCCGTATTTTTCCAGCGCACGCTCTACGATCTCGATGGCACGTATGACACCCGCACAAAACCCGCGGGGTTGGGCAAGTAAGACTTGCATTCAGCTCTCCGGCTCAGGTCGGCCGGGATGGCGGTTTCTATCGGGTTTCCATGCACCTGGAAGCCAGGCGCGATGGAGCGTACAAGGCCAGTTGCGATGGCAAATCGTACACACCCGTGGGGGGACCGCCGTCCGGTCGTTTGACAAGCAGCGATTGTAACCGTGGCTGCCAAATATTGCTGACGACCCCCGGTAGGAGAGCGCCCGCAAGTGTTGCATAAATGTTGACGAATCGGTGCCGATCTGGGTGAGTTCTGCGCCGATCCTGCTGCCATTCCCCGCAAATTTCGGTGAACGGTCATTCAATCTGCCTGGCCGGAAGCGAACGGCTTCTCTAAGTCGTTGATTTTATTTGCCGAAACGGTCGTTCTTCTCGCGCAGGTAGGCGATCAGGCTGTCGATGCCACCCTGGGCGATGCGCGCCTTGAACTGCGGCTGATACAACTGGATGAGCCAGGCGTTGGCCACGTTCTCGCCCATCATGTTGATGTCGTAGATCTTCCAGCCCTTGTCGGTCTTCGTGAGACGGTAAGCGACCGACAGGTTGTCGCCTGTGCCGCTGACGGTTGCGCCCACCACCACATCGCTGCTGTTTGCAGTGAGTTTCGCCGGATCGAACTTGAACGTCAGGTCGTTGCCGCGCACTTGCGAGAGTTGCAGCGCAAAGGTGTTCACGAGCAGTTGCTGGAACTGTTCGAAGACCTGCTGTTGCTGAGTGGGCGTCGCGGCATCGAAGGCTTTGGGGCCGACGGCAAAGCGCGTGGTGCGCAGGAAATCGGCATACGGCAGGAAGTCGCGGGCGACGACGCGCGCCGTGGCGGAGACATCACCGGTCTTGGCCACCGGATCGGCCTTCACGGCCTTGACGACCGTCTCGACGGCCGTCTTCACCATGTCGTTCGGATTGGCGCTTGCCTGCGCCCAGGCACTGGATACGGTCACTACGCTGCCGATACCGCTCAAAGCGACGGCAGCCACCGTCATCAGGAATTTATTCATGCCAGCTTGTCTGAATAGGTTGGATTCGGGGGTAGGCCGTAGTGTAGTGCACGTGACGCACACCCGGCCCCTGTATACTGCTGCGATTTTGTAAATTCACTGTTCACTGCGCATTCTCTGGGCTGATCGACGGACTTTCTCCGCAATTGGTTCCTGATTCCCGCCAATGTTTAACCTTTCGTTACGTGTTGATGGGGGGCAGCGGGCTATGCGTCGGACGTCACAGTGAGACTTCCACTTTCTTCCGGAACCGCTTCATGCTGACTTCGCTCGTCGTGCGCATCGTCCGTTTTTCGGCGAAGCACGCGTACCCGGTCATCTTCGCTTCGCTGCTGCTTGTGGTGGCCAGTTGTGTGTACGTCGCCAAGCATTTCGCGATCAACACCGACGTCTCCAGCCTGATCGACCTGAATACCCCGGCCGCCGAACGCGGTCGCGAAATCGACCGTGCGTTCCCGCAGAAGACCGATCTGACGCTGGCCGTCGTGCAGGCACCCGCCGCCGAGTTCGCCGACAAGGCTGCGGCTGAGCTGGCGGCCAAGCTGGAAAGCGAGACGGACGTGTTCCGCGCGGTGAGTCGTCCCGGCGCGGGCGACTTCTTCGCGCACAACGCATTGCTATTCGCGTCGACGGACGACGTTAAGTCGCTCACCGGCAAGCTTGAAGACGCCAAACCGTTGCTCAACCGTCTCGCGCAAGATCCGAGCCTCGCCGGTCTGTCGAACCTGCTGTCGGTGACGTTGCAGACGCCGTTGCTAACCGGTCAGGTGAAGCTCTCCGATATGTCGCGCCTGCTGGGCAACGCGGCAGATGCCTCGGAGGCTGTGCTCGCGAATCGTCCGGCCGCAATGTCGTGGCGTGCGCTGGTCGCGCCCGATACCGTCGCACGCAGCTACGTGCAGGTGCAGCCCGTGCTGGATTACGGCGCGCTCGAAGCAGGTGCCAACGCGGCCACGCGTATTCGCGACGCTGTAGCCGACCTGAAGCTTGCGCAGCGCTACGGCGCGACGGTGCGCCTCACCGGCCCGCGTCCGCTGTCGGACGAGGAGTTCGCGTCTGTGCGTCAGGACGCAGGGCCGAACGCCGTCATCACGCTGCTCGCCGTGCTCGTGGTGCTGTGGCTGGCCGTGCGCTCGGGCAAGATGATTCTTGCGGTCTTCATCACTTTGCTCGCGGGGCTGGCCGTCACGTTTGCGCTCGGTCTGATGATGGTCGGCGCGCTCAACATGATTTCCGTGGCGTTCGCGGTGCTGTTCGTCGGCATCGGTGTGGACTTCGGCATTCAGTTCGGCGTGCGTTATCGGGAAGAGCGACATCGTCTGGAGCATGACGATGGCAAATCGGGCGACGACGTACTGCGCGGCGCTCTGGCGGGCGCAGGCAAGCAGATTGCGATGCCGCTCACGCTGGCCGCAGCAGCTACGGCGGCCAGCTTCTTCTCGTTCCTGCCGACCGATTATCGCGGCGTGTCCGAACTGGGCCTGATCGCGGGTGTCGGCATTCTGTGCGTCGCCTTCCCGTCGGCGATTACGCTGCTGCCTGCGCTCATCAGCGTATTCAAGCCCAAGGGAGAACCGAGCCCGCCCGGGTTCCGCAGCCTCGGGCCGGTCGACGATTTCACCGAGAAGCACCGCAAGCCGTTGCTGTACGGCACGCTCGCGCTGGTCATTGCCGGGCTGCCGTTGCTCGCGCATCTGCACTTCGATTTCAACCCGCTGCATCTGAAAGACCCGCATACGGAGTCGATGGCGACGCTCATCGATCTGTCGAATTCGCCGGAAGCGGGGGTCAACGATGTGCAGTTGCTCGCGCTGAATCTCGCGGATGCCGATGCCGAAGCCGCGAAGCTGCGCGCCGTGCCGGAGATCGGCCGCGTGGTGACGCTGACCACGTTCTTGCCGTCCGACCAACCCGCCAAGCTGGCGATGATCGGAACGGCTGCGACATCGCTGCTGCCGGTACTCACGCAAACGCCGCTGGCCGCTGTGCCGGATGCAACGCGCGTCTCGGCGCTCAAGACGGCCGCTGGCCAGCTTGAAGACGCCGCGCTCGATTACCCGGGCGAGGGCGCGAAGCAAGCGCAGCGTCTGGCGGCGGCGTTGCGCAAGCTCGCAGCGGCCGATCCTGCCACGCGTGACCGTACCGACCGTGCGATTGCCGACCCGCTGAAACTGGCGCTCGGTCAACTGCGAGACGCGTTGCAGCCCCATTCTGTGACGCGTGAATCGTTGCCGAAGGACATCGCGTCGCAGTGGGTGGCCGCTGACGGGCGTGCCCTCGTCAACATCTCGCCGCGCGTGGAGAAGGGCGCGGACCCGAGCGACGACGTGATGCTGCGCAAATTCACCGAGGCCGTGCTGCGCACGACGCCGGACGCCGTCGGCGGTCCGATCTCGATTCTGCGCTCGGCCAACACGATCATTCGTGCGTTCATCGAGGCGGGAGCGTGGGCCTTGCTGTCGATCACGATTCTGCTGTGGCTGGCGCTGCGCAACTTCGGCGACGTGCTGCGCACGCTGGTCCCGCTGCTGGTCTCGGCGGCCGTGACGCTTGAAGTGACGGTGCTGATCGGGTTGCCGCTGAACTTCGCGAACATCATTGCGCTGCCGTTGCTGCTGGGCGTGGGGGTAGCGTTCAAGATCTACTACGTGATCGCGTGGCGTCACGGACAGTACCGCTTGCTGGCGTCGGGTCTGACGCAGGCGATCGTGCTGTCTGCGGCGACCACGGGCATCGCGTTCGGCAGTCTCTGGCTGTCGCATCACCCCGGCACGTCGAGTATGGGCAAGCTCCTGGCGCTGTCGCTCGTGTGTACGCTCATCGGCGCGGTGTTCTTCCAGCCGGTGCTGATGGGCAAGCCACGCGGGAAGGCTGTACCGCCGAAGCAGTCCTGACCACACGGAAGCTGCAAGGCAATGAAAAACGGCGCCGAGAGGTGCCGTTTTTTCTTAGGTGCGACGAATGCGCGGTCGATGCTCGTGTACGCCGTCAAATGCGCACTACACCGCCTCGACCGACCCACCGAGGCGCTCAGCCATTGCGCGGCGAATCGAGGCCGTGATGCCCGGCACATCGAGGCCGACGGAGGCCAGTTGTTGCGCAGGCGTGCCCTGATCGATGTACGTGTCGGGCAGCCCCAGTTGAAGCACAGGGACTAACACACCGTTAGCGCCCAGCGCTTCCACACAGGCCGTGCCTGCACCGCCCATCACCGATGCTTCTTCGAGCGTCACCACGAGGTCGTGCGTGCGCGCCATCTCAAGTACCGTCGCTTCGTCCAGCGGTTTGACGAAGCGCATGTTGACCACGCTCGCGTCGAAGGCTTCCGCCACTTGTTCGGCCAGCGCGACCATCGACCCAAAGGCCAGAATCGCAACCCGCTTGCCTGCGGGGGCAGCGCTTTGACGACGCACCTGTGCACGGCCGACTGGCAGCGTCGACAAACCCGCTTCGGTCTTCACACCGGGGCCGGTGCCGCGCGGATAGCGCACCGCGCTCGGTCCATCGATTCCAAGTGCCGTGTGCAACATCTGACGGCATTCGTTCTCGTCGGCCGGGGCCATCACGACCATATTCGGAATGCAGCGCAGATAGGCGATGTCGTACGCACCCGCGTGGGTCGCCCCGTCCGCACCGACCAGACCGCCACGGTCGATTGCGAAAAGGACCGGCAGATTCTGCAAGGCGACGTCGTGGATCAACTGGTCGTAGCCGCGCTGCAGGAACGTCGAGTAGATCGCGACGACCGGCCGCAGACCTTCCGTCGCCAGCCCGCCCGCGAACGTGACGGCGTGCTGCTCGGCAATGCCGACGTCGTAATAGCGCTCGGGAAAGCGCTTCTCGAACTCCACAAGGCCGGAGCCTTCGCGCATGGCCGGTGTCACGCCGACAACGCGCTTGTCTGCCGCAGCCGCATCGCACAGCCATTCCCCGAACACCTGCGTGTAGGTCTTGGCCGAAACGGAGCCCGGTGCGGCCGGACGAATGCCTTCGCTCGGATTGAACTTGCCCGGTCCGTGGTATAGCACGGGATCGGCCTCGGCCAGCTTGTAGCCACGGCCCTTGCGCGTGACCACATGCAGGAACTGCGGCCCCTTGAGGGCTTTGATGTTCTCGAGCGCCGGGATCAGCGCGTCGAGATCGTGGCCGTCGATGGGACCGAGATAGTTGAAGCCGAATTCCTCGAACATCGTGCCCGTGGGCGAGACGATGGCCTTGGCATGTTCTTCGAGCTTGTGCGCGAGTTCGCGCATCGGCGCGGGCGCGTTGCGCAGCAGATTGCGCACGCTTTCCTTGCCCGCCGAGTAAAACTGACCGGACATCAGACGCGTGAGGTACTGATTGAGCGCGCCGACAGGTGGCGAGATCGACATATCGTTGTCGTTGAGTACGACGAGAAACGGCAGATCGTCGTAGACACCGGCATTGTTCAGCGCTTCGAACGCCTCGCCCGCCGTCATCGCGCCATCGCCGATCACGGCAATGGCGTGACGCTTTTCACCCTTGACCTTGCTGGCCAGCGCCATGCCCAGCGCTGCCGAAATCGACGTGCTCGAATGCGCCGTACCGAACGTGTCGTACGGCGATTCGTCGCGTTTCGGAAAGCCCGACAGCCCTTGCCACTGACGCAGCGTCGGCATGGCTTCGCGCCGACCCGTCAGGATCTTGTGCGGGTAGGTCTGATGACCCACGTCCCACACAATCCGGTCGTTCGGCGTGTCGAAGACATAGTGCAGGGCGATCGTCAGCTCGACGGTGCCCAGATTCGACGATAAGTGCCCGCCGGTGCGTGAGACGTTCTCGAGCACGCAGGCGCGCAGTTCGTCGGCCACGCGGCGCAATTCGGGACGCGAGAGCGCGCGCAGTTCGGCAGGGGAGTGGAGGCTGGCTAGCAAATCTGTCATGGCTGAACGTCCGTCCCCGGCTTACTTCACCAGTCGGGCGAAGGAGGCCAGCAGGCGATCGATGTCGGCCGTTGTAAGGTTGCCCATCGTCGAGATACGGAACAGTTCCTTCGACAGACCGCCCTGACCAGCGTAGATGACGAAGCCGTCGGCCTTGAGCCAGTCGTGCAGACGCGGATAGTCGACGCCGGCAGGCAGCTTGTAGGCACGCAGCACCACCGACGATTCGCCCGGCGGCAGTACGCTGTCGATCCCCAGCGCGGCCAGACCGGCGCGCGCTTGCTCGGCGAGCGCACCGTAGTGCGCGTGACGCTTTTCCCAGCCGCCCGCATCGTCCAGTTCGCGCAGTGCTTCGACGAGCGCGTAGTAAGCCTGCACGGACGGCGTGAACGGCGTGTTGCGCTCGGCTTGCAGCTTAGCGAGGCGCGCGATGTCCAGATAGTAGGTGCGGGCGAACGCCTTCGCGAGGGCTGTCTTGCGCACGAGCACGAACGACACGCCCGGCACGCCGTGCACGCACTTGTTGGCGGTTGCGGCTACAGCCACGATGGCCGAGTCGTTGAAGTCGATGGCTTCGGCGGCGAAGCTGCTCACGCCATCGACCAGCAGGTCGATACCGCGCTCACGGCACACACGCGAGATGCCCGTCAGATCGTTCAGACGGCCGGTGGTCGTTTCGTGGTGAATGATCGCCACATTCGTGTACGGACGCTCGCCTGCGGCGTCCAGCTTGGCGACGATCTGCGCCAGATCCGGCGCCTGCATCCATTCGAAATGGATGACGTCGTGATCGATGCGATATTGCTTCGCGATCTGCGAGATGCGCTCGCCGTACACGCCGTTCTCGACGATCAGCAGGCGACCGCCTTCCGGCACGAGGCCAGCCGTCATGCTCTCGACGGCAGCCGTGCCCGAACCGGTCATCAGCACCGGCGTCCACACGGCTGGGTCGAGGCCGTACACGGCCGTCAGACGCGCGCGGGCTTCGTCCTGCAAGTCGAAGAATTCAGGCTCGCGGTGGCACAGATCGGGTTGCAGAAGACTTTTGCGAACACGCTCGGTCAGGGTAACGGGGCCCGGATTCAGTAACAGCATGGCGAAGCTTCCTCGGCAGATATCGTAAAGGGGGATCGCTCAGGCCGAAGCCTGTGCGCGTTGTGCAATATGGTCCATCAGTCGCGACTTCACGGCTTCCGGCGTCACCTTCGGGCGCGGCAGACCGTCCGGCGTGCCGGGGCGCGTCGTCAGACACGCGAAGCGCGGGCCGTCGTTCAGGCTGTGGCTGCGACCGTCGAACAACTGCTCGATGACGTCGAGCGTATCGCCTTCGAGCGCCAGCGCGTAGCCGCTGGCGGCGGCGACACCGGCGAACGACACCGTCGGCGAGACCGTCGCCTGCGCGCCGGTCGAGTCGTGGGAGGCGTTATCGAGCAGCAAATGGATGAGGTTCGACGGGCCGTAAGCGCCCAGCGTCGCAAACGCGCCCATGCGCATAAGCGCCGCGCCGTCGCCATCGAGCGCGACCACGCGCAGGTCCGGACGCGCGAGCGCAAGACCCAGCGCCAGCGTCGTCACGCATCCCATCGAACCGACCATGTAGAGCTGGTTGGCACGGTCGTCGAGGGCGTAGAGTTCGCGTCCGCAGAAGCCGGTCGACGCCAGCACCACAGTGCCTTCGAGCGGCGTATGCGCGATGACACGGGCGAGGGCGTCGCGACGCGTCGGCATGTCCGACGGCGCAACACCGCGCATGACCGACACCGGTGCCGGTTGTGCCGGACGTGCGGGACGCTCCGACGGTTGCAGCGGGAACGGCGCCACGCTGCCCTTTTGCATCACCAGTGCGTAGGGGCGGCCGGTCTCGTCCATATGACGCACCGCGCGCTCCAGCGCCGGTGCAATCGCATCGGGCTCGGTCGGGAACAACTCCCAGGGCACTTCCATCAGGTCGAGCATGGCGGGCGTGATCGGACCCATGAGCGCGTGTTGCGGCTCGTCGGTAATGCCCGGCTGGCCACGCCACGTCACGATCAGCAACTGCGGCAGACGGAACGTCCACGTGAGCGACGTGAGCGGGCTGACCGCGTTGCCGAGGCCCGAGTTTTGCATCATGGTGACGGAGCGCGCGCCACGGCCTTCACCGAGCGTCGCGCCTGCCGCGATGGCGACTGCGTCGCCCTCGTTGGCTGCCGACAGATAGTGCAATGTCGGGTCTTGCAGCACGTAGTTGATGAACGGCGTGAGGAACGAACACGGCACGCCGGTGTACCACGTGAAGCCGTGCTTGCGCGCAGCTTCGACGAACTGACCTGCCTCAATCACCTTGCGTCTCCGGAGCGGTGCCGCTGAACGGCGTCTGACCATGGGCGAAATCGGCCGCGCGGCGGAATTCTTCCATGTCGTTCACACCGCGCCAGTGGCCGTGCACGTATTGCACTTCGATCCTGGCACCATCGGCGGCCAGCGCGTTGATCAGTTCGGGCATGCCGAGCTGGTCGAAGTCGGCACGCGCCTGAAGCGCGGCGAAAACGCGTTGGAGTTGCGTGCGGCCTTCGTCGCCACGCACACCGAGCAGACCGATCCAGCGGCCGTTTGGCGTGCGGCCCGCGTCCGAGGCGTCGCCGCTGATCTTTTCGAGCAGCGCTTGCTGACCGAACAGACCACGGTCGTCGCCTGCCGAGCAATACGCGAAGTCGCTCACGCTGGCGTTCGCCGCGTTGGCGGTGACCGCCGCCGTGGAGTCGACCACGACGGTAAAGTCGGCGTCGCTCTCGACCAGATCGCGCACGATATAGCTGCGGAACAGCAGGTCGCCGTACGACACTACGGTGTCTTGCGTGAAGGCATTGGCAACGCGTGCGAGCGAGGCCAGTTCGCCCGTTTCGGCGTGACGTTCGTTGACGGCGAGCGTGATCCCGGCGGTGTCGATCGCGTCGGCACGATAGCCGCCCACGACCGTAATGTCGTTCACGTTCTGCTTCTTGAAGCCGTCGACCAGCCAGCGCAGCAGCGGCTTGCCCGCGACCGGCAGCATGACCTTCGGACGGTCGGTCGTCACGCTCTCCAGGTTCTTGCCACGGCTGGCGGCCAGCACGATGGCCGAGCGCGGTGCATTGGCGGCGGACAGGTAGCGGTCTTCGGCCTGCGTGTACTCGTCGGCGTCTTGCAGACGGAAGATCTCGTCCACGGTGGCTACGCGGTCTTCCACGTTGATGAGCGTTTCGTTGCGATGGATCTCGGCGGCCACCGACTGCATGGCCGAGGTGGCGGCGCGCAGCAGATGGTTCGCCCAGATCACGAGGCTGATCCCGGCTTCGCGGAACACGTCGGTGGGCGTGCTGTAGTACTTCGTCGGCACGATCACCAGCGGGCAGCGGTTGCCCCACTCACGCGCGAATTGCACGATTTCATCGGCACGCTTGAGCTTGCTGTGGATCAGGATGGCGTCCGCTCCGGCCTGATGATAGGCCTCGGCACGACGCAGGGCTTCTTCCATACCCCAGCCGGCGATCAGCGCTTCGACACGGGCGACGATGGAGAAATCGTCATCGGCCTGCGAGTCCTTACCGGCCTTGATCTTGCCGCAGAACTCGTCGATGTCGGCCAGCGGTTGACGTTCGCCACCGATGAAGCTGTTGGTCTTCGGGAAGACCTTGTCTTCGATGCACACGCCAGCGATGCCACGTTGTTCGAGCTTGCGCACGAGACGTCGCATGTTGTTGAAGTTGCCGTAGCCGGTGTCGCCGTCGAGCAGGATCGGCAAGTCGCTGGCGTCGGCCATGAATTCGAGGTTGTCGACAACCTGGGTCCAGCTGGCTTCGTTGTTGTCGCGAACGCCGAACTGCGCCGAAATGGTCAGCCCGGACGCCCAGATGCCCTTGAAACCGGCTTCGCGCACGATACGCGCGGAAATGCCGTTGTGGGCTTCCATCAGGAATTCGAGCTGATTGCTGAGCAGCATGGCGCGCAGTTGCGCTGCACGCGTAGCCGTCGGCGGGAGGGTAAATGCGTCGGGAGCGTTCATTCGGACACCATCGTGAGCGGTTCGAGTTGCGGCAGCACCTGATCGGCGGCGCGCTTCACATCTTCAGGGTAGTCGATTTCGATCCACGGGAAGCCCGTGACGTCGGCGGTTTCGAATTGCGCGCCGCGCTCGAGCAGCAGATCGCGCACGGCTTCTTCGTGCGGCATCTTGGCGCGGCCCGATTCGACGTAATCGCGCGTGATTTCCGCCAGACGCGTTGCCGTCGCTTCGTTGAAACGGAAGAAACCGACGGACTCGCCGACGGTGTCGTATTCGAGGCCGACCATGACCTGCTTGCGCAGCTCGACGGGCACGCCGTCGCGCAGGCACAGCTTGACCGGCTCGTCGCCGACTTCGAAGTCACGGTCGATGAGCAGACGGTTGGCGGTCTTGCCCGCCACGAGGGCGTTGAAAATGCGCTGGTCGTAGAGCACGTCTGCATCCATGACGAGCACGTCGCCACCGGCGGTCATGGCTTCAGCCGTGGTATGCAGCGTGAGCACGCTACCCAGATTGAATTCCGGGTTGAGGTAAATCTTGGGACGCGGCGTCCAGTTCAGACGCTCCAGTTCCTCGCTCACTTGCTCGTGATGGAACCCGAGCGCGAGCACGACGTCCGTGATGCCGGCCGCTGCCAGCATGCGAAGGTGGCGCTCCAGCAGCGACATGCCGTCGAACTTCAGCAGGCACTTGGGCGACTGCTTGTCTTCGGGCTGGAGCAAACGCAGGCCCATGCCTGCTGCGAGAATGATGGCCCGCATGGTCGATATCCTTCTTTAGAGCGGTGCAGTATCCGTGGCAGTGGGCAGCGGCACGCTTTGTTGCGCAGCGCGCTGACGGCGCCAGCCACGTTCGGAGAAATGCAGATAGACGAGGCCCGGTACGCCGAGCAGTAGCTCGCGCGTCCGTTTGGCCAGCGACAGGGCCAGCGCGGCGTCGGCCGGCAGACCCACGAGCGGGGCGAGCAGCAGGTAACCGCCTTCCTGCACGCCGAGCGAACCCGGCACGAAGAAGGCAGCACCGCGAATCGCCTGCCCGAGACTTTCAAGCAACAGCGCGTCGACCCAGCTCACCGGATGCCCGATGAATTGCAGGATCAGCCAGACTTCGACGGTGCCGACGATCCAGCCCACGAGGCTGAGCAGAAAACTGGCGAGCACCTGACGGCGATGGCCGTACATGCGCTGCACGATTTCGTCGACGGCATCCGCACGGTCGAGCAACGACGACCAGTCGCGCTTGGACGACATCTTCGAGAGCATGCGGAACGCCCAGCCGAAGATGCCACGACGCTGCGCGACATAGAACGCGTAGAGGAGGGCGGAGACGAGCGCCGTGGCGAGCAACATCGGCAGCCATAGGCTGTCGCTGGTGCCCTGCGTCGCGCTGATGCCGAACACGGCCAGTCCCAGCAGGGCGAACACGATTTGCGCCACGGCTTGCAGCGTGGTGCTGACGGTAATGGCGGCGGCCGCTTCGCGACCGGCCATGCCGCGTTGTTTCATTTGACGCACCATCGCGATCGGGCCACCGATCTGCCCGGCGGGCAGCAGGCTGTTCACCGATTCGCCAACCCAGCGCGTGAGCGTGGCGCGGCCGAGCGTGCACGACTTCGACACCAGCACCTGAATGGCGGCGGCGTCGAGCACCAGCGGCACGAGGTGGAAGGCGGCGATGGGCAGCAGGCCCCAACCGGCGGCGCCCAGCGTGGACATCACCGATCCCGTACCCTGCCAGATCAGCAGGGCGACGAAAAGGGCGAAACCGAGGGTGAGTGAGACGATGGCGGTCCGGTTCATTTAGCGTTTCGTCCGTCCAAAAATCTGACGAAACACTTGCCGGAAACCGAAGTAGGCAACAGCGTCCTTCATATTGGAGATGAAGCGCTGCCAGGTGCCCATGCGCGGGTCGGTCACATACTCGAACGTGAGCGAAATGCGCTCCTCGTTATCGCCGAGCGGCGTGATCCGGTGATGCAGCTTGTCCCCGTCGAAGAACACCAGCGCGCCCGGCGGATACGCCACAGCGCCGTCGACTTGCGTCGCGCCGGGATTACGCGTGTGCAGCCGGTATTCGAGCTTGCAGCTCGATTGGTCGACCACGCCGAGCAGCAGCGTGTACCGGCGCCCCTTGTAGTACGAGGTGTCATAGTGCCAGCCGATGTGGTCGCCCGGACGCGTGTAGTAATACAGCGCATACGCATGCGGATCTTCCTGCGGCGACGGCAGCAGCTTCTCACCGGCCAGACGCTCAAGGAAACCGATCAGCGCAGGCGAGCGGTACAGCTCGGCCACGAACGGGGCCAGCTCGTCGAGCGTATGACGGCTCACGCTGCCCCCCTGCTTGTGACCGGGCAGATAGTTACGATTCACGCTCGGCGTGACGGCGCGCGCGGCGGCGATCAACTGCTCCGTGACCGACTGCGGCAGGAACTTCTCCATATAGACGAAGGCGTCCTGCGACTTGAACTCACGCGTGACGCCGTCGAAGTCCACGGCATCGAGGGCGCGTTCGATCTCGGCGTCTGCGGCGAACGCGGCGGGCGCCATCGGAGCGACCGGTGCGACCGGTGCCATCGGTGCGGCCGGGGCGGCTGCTGCGTTGACTGATTCGTCAGCCTTCACCGGCAGCGGACGGCGCATCACGCGCACGTAATCGGCCACGACCAGCAGTGCGAAGAGCGGTGCGCCGATGGCGGCGGCGATCAGGAAGCCGCGCGTGCCATCGAACAGCGTGACGAGTGGCATCAGATACAGCACGTCTTCGGTTTCGAAGCCTCCGACGGAGGCCTGCTTGGTCCCCGCCTTGCCCACACGCTCCTCAATGCGCATGCGCAGGAAGAAGATCAGGGCGACGGCGAAGCCAGCGATCCAGCCGAGCGCAGAGGCCGACAGCGGGACGGGCAGCGGGAAGTGACCCGGGGCCATCGCGTCGACACCCATGCCGATGCCACCGAACAACAGCACCGTGACGAAAGCGTCCGAAGCGAGGTCGTAAAAGTGACCGATCCGGCTCGTCTTGCCGCTGATACGGGCAAGCTCACCATCCGTGTGGTCGATGAAGTTCGAGAGCACAAGCAGCAGTGCGCCGAGATTGGCCATCGCATAGCCGCCCTTGGCGAACGCCCAGGCACAAGCGAGCCCCACGATCAGGCGAACCGTCGTGAGGTGATTCGGCGTCACGGCTGTATCCGCGAGCGGCGTGACCATCCAGCGTGCGAGGCGGGCGTCGTATTGACGCGGGCGCGGCGGCACGGGACGTGCGGTTTTACTTGTGGCCGACGCAGCAGCAGGCGCCGAAATGATTTTCGGTATCGTTTCCATGAGGGGGGAATATATACCCATAAAGCGGTAATGTGCAGTGCACTTAAAACACCTGTACTTACCGCGACAACCTTGGCGATTCAGGGCATTGACGCGCGATAACCGTTGCGCTGCACTGCGGGCTGAGTGTTCCGAAGGGTCTGCAAATACCCCTAATTACTACGTTAGGCGATAGGCGTTCCGAGTTCGCGATTATATTCCGCAATACTCTATTTCGCTTTAGAGCCACCCGGCGTCTATTTGACGCACCAGATTGCGCCGGATCGCCGTAATCCCGACCGTTTTGCCTTGAAAAACGACTTTTGGTCGGTATAGCGGCATTCAGGCGATACGCGGATAATGGCAATCCCGTCGCTTTTTTTGCGGTGTCTTCCGACCGCACTTCTCCCAATGTCCCAAACGATTGCCATTCTTACCGGTGCTTCCCGTGGTCTCGGCGCGTCGCTTGCGCGCGGTTTGCTCGCGCCCGGCACCCAACTTGTGACGCTGGCACGTCGCACGGACGACGAACTCGCCGCGCTGGCCAGCGAAAAGGGCGTCAAGCTCGAACAGATCGCTGTCGATCTCGCCGACACCACCGCTGCAACCCAGACGGCCGAGCGCGTCTTCGCCTCGCTGCCGCGCGACGCCGGACGGTATCTGCTAATTAATAACGCCGGTACGGTGCACCCCGTCGCCAACTCGGCGGCGCTGAACGATCCGGCGGCCATCGGCGCGGCGTTCGCGCTGAACGTGACGTCGGTCATGTTGCTGACGTCGCGCTTTCTCGCGACCACGCAAGGGCTGACGGCTAAGCGCCAGATCGTGAACATCTCGTCGGGCGCGGGCCGCAATCCGAATGCCGGGTGGGCCGTCTACTGTTCGACGAAGGCCGCGCTAGATATGTATACGCGCGTGGTCAATGCCGAGCATCGCGAGCACGGCGTCCAGGCGATTTCGCTGGCGCCGGGTGTGGTCGACACCGGTATGCAGGAGACGATTCGCAGCAGCAGCATCGAAAGCTTCCCGGCGTTGGCACGTTTTCAGGATCTCAAGGTGAGCGGCAAGCTGTCGTCGCCGGAAGACGTCGCCCGTCGCATTCTGGCGCTGACCGAGCGCGACGACTTCGGTCAGACGGAAATCGACGACATCCGCAACTACGCTTAAAAAAAAACACCGGTCAGCGATTCAGCTGGCCGGTGTCGTTTCGGCGCGCGATGCGCACGATGCATTACGCCGATTACGCCGGGGGCAGGCTATTGCTCCGTACTGGTGATGAAGACGCTGCCGTTGCGCTCAGGCGCATAGAGAATCAGCGTGGGCGCGTGAATGTCGAAGGCGCGCTCGCAGGCTTCGCTGAACGAATCGAACTGCACGGCCCACGCGCCATTGCGCACATAGCAGTGCGTGACGGTATCGGTGCGCCGGTCGAATTCCTGCCCGAGAAACACGCCCTGCGTGTAGCACCAGACGACGAACCCGTGAAAGTCCGCCTGCTCCGGCGCGCGAAAGACACGCCAGCGGGCGTCGTCCCGTCCGGCCTGACGCGCCGTCGCGCCCGCCGCCCAACGTTCGAAACCGTCGTGTCGTTTGCGTTGCTCCATGTCGTCGTACCCCCTATGGGTGAACCGCCCTCCGGGTGCCGACATTCGACATCCCCGGGCGCGTTTTCATAGTCGGAATTTGTTCCCGGCATTTCTATCAGGCAATTCCGAAAGACGGCAGGGAATTTCTCCAAAGGGACGAACAGAGCTACGCAACTAACGTTTGTCATGTGGGCTTAGGGCCGCGCAACCGGCGCGATCTCAGTCGTCCAGATTTTCGTGGACGGCCGCGTCGCCGCGCCGCCAGTAGGCCGCTGCCTTCACCCATTTCGGGTTGAGCCCGCGCGCTTCGACCAGATGACGGCGTACCGCTTTCGCCACGCCTGCTTCGGCCGCCACCCACACATGCAGATCGCCTGGGGGCAGGCTGGCGACCTCAAGGGCGTCGATCAGTGCCGTGCTCTGACCGGCAGCGGCACCCTCGCGATAGATCCATTCCACGACCACGTCGGCTTCGCTCGTGAAGCGCAGGCGGTCGGCCGGGCCGTCGATTTCCGCGAAGACGAAAACCATAGCGCCAGCGGGCAACTCGGCCAGACGCCGCGAGATCGCGGGCAGCGCCGTGTCGTCGCCAATCAGCACGTAACCGTCGAAGTTCATCGGAATGACGAACGAGCCACGCGGGCCGCCGACACCGAGCTTGTCGCCCGGTTTGGCGGAGCGCGCCCATTGCGTGGCCGGGCCCGATTCGTGCATCGCAAAATCGATCACGAGCGTTTTCGACGCTGCGTCGTACTGACGCGGCGTGTAATCGCGCATGAGACGCGGGGCGTCGCCCGGCGCGGGCTTCGCCATGCCTTCGGGGCCGATCTGCGGCACGGCCAGTTCGCCGGTTTCCGGGTTCGGGAAGAATAGTTTGACGTGATCGTCGAAGCCGGGGCTGTTGAAGCCTTCCAGATCGTCGCCACCGAGCGTCACGCGCACCATGTGCGGCGTGAGTGCTTCTACGCTGCGCACTTCCAGCAGACGGAATCGGAGTTCATGGCGCACGCGCTGCGGCGTGCGATCAAGGGTGACGTTCGGTGCAGCGTTGTCTTGCATCAGAGTCGCTCCAGTTGTTGTGCAGCCGCGTCGAGAATCGCGGCAAACGCGTTGGCCTGCTCGGTCGTGAGCGGCTCGGCGCCCAGACGCAAATGCACGGCATATTTGAAGTTGTGCAGCGCGCGCATGACTTGCGGGGGCATGTCCTCAGAGCGCTCGCGACGGGTGGCCAGGCGTGCCAGCAGTTCGGTGACGGAGTCCTCGTTCTCGGCCAGATATTCGCGGCCGGTGTCGGTGATCTCATATGACTTGCGCTGACTGTCGCCGGTGTTTTCCTGCACCCGGATGTAGCCCATTTCCTCGAGCAGCGTGAGCGTCGGGTAGACCACGCCAGCGCTCGGGCTGTAGGTGCCGTTCACGCTTTCTTCGATGGCTTTGATCAGCTCGTAGCCGTGACGCGGTTGCTGCGAAATCAGGTGTAGCAGCACGAGACGCAGACCGCCGTGGCTGAAGAGACGACCACCGCCACGCCCCCCACGACCGCCGCGCTCCGAGCGCTCGCCACGACCTTCGCCCTCGCGACCGCCAAATCCGTCACCACCGCCGCGCCGTCCATGACGCCCACCGCGTCGTTCGTCGCCAAAATCCATTCTGTCCAGGTCCATTGGGCCTCGGCCCATGAAATCGCCACGTGATCCACGCATGGTGCGACTCCTTATCGATGTAGTTAAGACATGTTTACGATATATCTAAATTGCATCTAAAGCAAAACTATTTTTGCGGAGATGGGCTGGTGAATGCTCGAAAGCCTTGTGGAGTAATGGTTCTGGAGGTTTTTCGTCAGTGCGTTGCAAGACGGCACTGTCCGAAAACTATATCGAAATACCTATTTCGATAGTGGGGGCGGGCGGCGGAGGCGCATCGCCCGTCGCCGGGGAGATCCCGGACGATGGGCGATGAAAGCAGTGGCGGTGGAGTGTGCGGAGGGGGACTTACTGCAAGGGCGGCAGATCCGTCTGAAGCCACTTTCGATAGAGCTTGTTCAGTTCGCCGTTGGCGGTGTTGCGCGTGACGAAGTCGTTGACGCTGGCGAGCAGTTCCGGCTGATTCGGACGCAGTGCGATGCCCATCGCCTGTTGCAGCAAATTAAACTTCGGCTCGAACTGGTCCGGCGCACGCGTATTGATAACGTTTGCGACCGTCACCGAACAGCCGATGGCATCGACCTGACCGGAGAGCAGGGCTTGCATGGCAGCAGCGTCATCGTCGAAGCGACGGATCTCGGTGCCCGGCGGCGCTGTCTTCGTGACGGCAGTGTCTTGCGTACTCGCGCGCGCCACGCTCACTCGCAGCCCTTTCAGATCGGCGGCGGACTTGATCGACGTGCCTTTCTTGCCCAGCAGCAGGATCGTCGCGGCCGCGTACGGCTTCGAGAACTGCACCTGTTTGGCGCGCTCGGGCGTGATCGCGAGCGATGCGACGAGCACGTCCACTTTTCCCGAGAGCAGATACGGAATCCGGTTGGGCCCGGTCACCGGCACGATGTTCACCTTCACGCCGAGATCGTGGGCGAGCAACTTGGCGACGTCGGCGTCGTAGCCATCGGGCTGCGCCTGCGCGTTGGTCGTGCCATAAGGCGGAAAGTCGATCAGCATGCCGACGTTGATCGAGCCTTTCTTCTTGATGTCGGCCACGGTTTGCGCGTGCGCAGGTGTCACGAAAAACGAGGCGGTGCCCGTGAGCAGACTGCCGAGCGTGCCGCCCAGCGAGCCGACAAAACCGGCAGGCATTGCAGCAACGCCGAGTGTGGTGAGGAAATTGCGGCGCGACGTAACACCCGGAGAGTCGGGAGCATTGTAAGAATTCGGGTGATCGGCCGGATGCGATGAACGCGATACCGACGGCCTGGGACTTGTCGGGTGACGCGAAAACTTGCGGGTCATAAACGGATCTCCTGAGTTCGCGAAGACGTTGTCAGCGAGCGAGGGGCGTGCAGTGCCGTGCCATGTCGCGACGCGTCGTGTCCCGAGCGATGTTAGCGGTCGGTTCCGGATGCGTCCACTCAGCAAAAACCCCAGAGAAAACCCTTCGTGCGAGAGGGCCGATGCATGCCGCGCGCATTGTTGAGGATGACGAAGTCAGTCGTCGGGGGAAAAAAAAAACGGTGCCGAAGTATCGGCACCGTCTTCCGGGACTACTGTCAGATCCTGTCGATTCGCGCGGCCGTGAAGCTCATGGCAACGCGATGGCAAGATTTACTGAGCGGCGTCCTTCACCTTCTTCAGCGGGCGAACCTTCACGCGCACCGAAGCCGGCTTTGCCGGGAACCAACGCTCTTCACCCGTGAACGGGTCCTTGCCGAAACGCTTCGCCTTGGCAGCGATTTGTTGCGACGTGACCTTGAACAGGCCGTGCAGCGTGAATTCGCCTGCGCCCTTCTTGTGCAGAGCGCTGACGATCGTGGTTTCGAGAGCGGCGAGCACAGCCTTGACGTCCTTGACGGCGACAGCCGAGGTTTCGGCGATGTGTGCTGCGAGCTGGGTCTTGTTGAGTGCTTCCTTGATCGGCGAAACCTTAGCGGCTGCCTTCGGAGCAGCCTTCGGGGCTGCCTTCGGTGCTGCTGCCTTTTTCGCTGCCGGAGCCTTCTTTGCTACCGGAGCAGCTTTCTTCGCCACAGGGGCCTTCTTTGCTGCTGCTTTCTTTGCCGTTGCCATATCGATCCAATCGATGAGAATAAGAAAGTGCCGTCGGAGAACGGCCACCCGAATGATACGTCTTGCTGCGCCGACGATTCTACCTAAGAAATCGCTTTGTGCGAGTAGTGCGCGCATTATGTTGCGCGCTTGCCGCACAAGGCTGAGCGGCGAAAATCGCGACTTTTCGATTCGCTGCTTTCACGTGCCGGGAATTTCTTCTCGCGACGGCGAATCGGTTGTCCGGTTTTCACCCGTCTTTCAGCGCATTTTTCGACGCGAATTTTTACGTGATTTTTGCGCGGCGTCTGCCGGGCGATTCGATGCAAACGCCGCTTCGCGCGAAGTCTCAATCGTCCCGAAACCCTCAGAAACGCTGCATTTCGCAGGTCTCGCAACGTCCGTCGTCGTTGCACCAGGCGTCGGTGAGTGTGTTGCCGTCGGGGCCGAAAGTGATGTCGTGCTTCGCGCCGTAACTGCCTGCGAGTTGAAGACGATCGCCCGCGAGCGTGCCCTGCACCGTGGTGTGAACATTGGGTTCGACGTCGTCGACGCTGCCGGTCACTTGCGAACCGTTAAGTGCAAGCGCCATCAGTCGCGTCATCGGCTTGCCGAAAAGTCCCCACCACGGCGGCGCGTTCGTGCACAGACCGCGCCAGCGTCCCGAGGGATTTACCAGGCGCAACGGCGCTGGTGCACTGGTTTGCACGATGGCGGTGCCTGGCGACATTGGTGGAATGGGTGGCGTCACGAGCGTCGTGCCCGCAGGTGCGGGGGCGTTGATCGCTGCCACATCGCGGGCGACTTCCGGAGATTCGGACGCGCCTCCAGCGTTCACGGCGTTCAGTCCTGCGGTGTCGCCGATGGTGCTCGGCAGCGGCGTGTCCTTCGGTGCCGTCGCCGCGATGCTCGCGTTTTGCGCTGCGGTCGCCGGCGGCGCATAGGTGCTCACTGCCGGTGCTGCGGGGGCCGAAGTTGCCGGGGCGGCTGGCGCGGGCGCAACACTGAAGGTGCCCGATGCACCGTCGACGCGTGCCATGTCGGCGCTCAGGCCGTCGTTCGGCACGGGCGCTGCGGCGGCCGCACACACGTGGCACGACATGTGCGAAAGACTGTTGCGGGTCAGCGGACGCGTGCCGTACAGACGCTGACTTCCTTGCGTGCCGTCACGCAGGATCGTGACGTAAGGCGTGTCGTCGAGCTGGTAATCGACCTTGGCGCAGGAGGGGGCATCCGTCATCAGCGTGACGTCGGCGGAAAACACGCCGTTGAGGGCACGTGTCGGAAGTACCGATACCGACGCCGAACAGTCGGCGATGATCTGCGCGCAGTTACACGCGGCGACCGGCGCACGCGCGGTGCCAGCGGTCTGTGCCTGAGCGTGACCGGCCGCGCCGAGTGCGCCCGCAACGAGCCAACCCGTCGCTAATCCCAAAAACTTGAAACCCCGCATGTTGTTTCCCCAATGTCGCGGCATATCCTATGCTGCGGATAGTCAATCAAAAGACGTCGGCTGACAATAGCCGAAAGCGGCGAAAAACAAGGAAGAAATGGCCCTGTTCGACGGATGACGAGGGGCCGCGCAACATTGTGGCGTCACGCAAAATTCGGATTCCTCTCGTATCGCGGCATCGATAGTGCGGTCTACACTGCGCAGACCGGCCCCCTTCATGGCGTTTTCAACGTGCTCTGCCGTTGTCCACTGGAGACCCTGCATGCCTGTCGACCGCACGCGCGACCCCGGCGATTCCGCTCACGCTTCTGAGCCCGCTTCTGAGTCCGCTTCTGAGCCCGCCTCTGAGTCTGCTTCCGTTCCCGCTCCCTGCACGTCTTCACCTACTTCCGGTTCTGCTTTCTCTGTTTCTTCCTCTGCGTCCCCCATGCCTTCCGCGAATCGTGTGCTCGCGATGCTCGCAGCGCTCTTCTTCGCAATGGGGCTCATTACGTCGCTGAACGATATTCTGGTGCCGCATTTCAAGGCGGCCTTCGATCTGACGTACCGCGATGCGGCGCTCATCCAATCGAGCTTCTTTGCTGCGTACTTCGTGGTGTCTTACCCGGCAGGGCAATACACCGCCCGCGTGGGCTACCGGCGCGCATTGGCTACGTCGCTCTGGCTGGCGGGCCTCGGCTGCGCCCTGTTTTTCCCGGCGACGGCGCTCGTCTCTTACCCGTGCTTTCTCGCGGCGCTCTTCGTGCTCGCGAGCGGCATCACGTTGCTTCAGGTCGCCGTGAACGCCTACGTCGAGACACTCGGCTCGCGTGGCGAAGCGGCCAGCCGTCTCACACTGGTACAGGCGTTCAACTCGCTCGGTACGACCGTCGGCCCCCCGCTTGCGGCGCTCTGGATACTCGCGCCACAGGCTTCCGGGATGACCGGTCACGCGGTAGGCAGCGTACGCGGCCCGTATGGCTTGCTCGCGACAGTGCTGGCGCTCGGCGGCGTTGTGCTGTGGCGTCTGACGTTGCCGGAGCAGCGCGCGGACACCGCGGCATCGCCCGGTTTGCTCGGTAACGTTCGCAGCCTGTTATCGCACCGTCCTTTGCGTTACGGCATCGTGGCGCTATTTCTTTATGTCGGCGCGGAAGTGAGTATCGGAAGTTTTCTGATCGTCTATCTGACGCACACGGGCACGGGCATCGACGATCACGCGCATGCGAGCCGCTATCTGGCTTTCTATTGGGGCGGGGCGATGGTGGGCCGCTTCGCAGGTGCGTGGCTGCTGCGCAAGGTGT
This sequence comes from Pandoraea commovens, assembly GCF_902459615.1. Lineage (GTDB taxonomy): Bacteria > Pseudomonadota > Gammaproteobacteria > Burkholderiales > Burkholderiaceae > Pandoraea > Pandoraea commovens. Next base: position 154,085 of record NZ_CABPSA010000007.1, on the reverse strand, counting down.
CGCCGGGCAAGCTGCTCGGTCTGTGCGCGCTCTACAACCTGATGTTGATCCTCGCGTCGCTGACGTTGCCCGGCGCGATTGCCATGTGGTTGCTGCTGGCATGCGGTCTGGGCAACGCCATCATGTTCCCGACGATCTTCTCGTTATCGGTTGGCGGGCTTGGCGCGCGTGTGAGCGAAGGCGGTGGCCTGATTTGTATGGCCATTGTGGGCGGCGCGATCCTGCCTTATCTGCAAGGAGCGCTGGCCGATGGCATTGGGATCGTGCTGTCGTTTCTGGTGCCTGCGCTGGCGTACTGCTACATCGCAGGCTTCGGGGCATGGTGCGCACGCACCATGCCGGAGATGGACGCATCGGGAGATGAGGCGACTGAAAATCAGCCTGGCTTGCCGAACGTGTAGCGTCCGAAAATGAACAGCACGTTGCCGTTGCCCTTACCGCCGGGAACGTAGGCGGTGGCGACGGCGGCGCGTCCGATGCCCACTTCGGCCAACGGCAGCGCAGCCGGGAAGGGGACGCCGCCGAGCGTGTCGGAGCGCGACATCAGGAAGACGGTGTAGCCCAGACCGAATCGCACAGGCCCCGCGTTCGCGACGTTCCAGATCCGGCCATAGCCTGCCATCGGCGACCAGTCGTTGTGCGAGTCCTTGAAGGCCATCGCATACAGCATGCGCGAGCCGTTCTTGCCGTCGGAGAGTACGCGTCCGTAGCCCAGACCCCACGGATTCTCGTTGTACTGCGCGATCTTTTCGCTCGTGTACGCGAACCGCAGATGATGGGTGTGCAGCGGCACGTAAAGCTCGCTCGCCCCTTCGGTGGCGATTTCCCGAAACTCATCGGCAATGGCGCCCGTCCACGTCGAGACGACGCCGGGGGAATCATCGGCATGCGCGACAAGCGGTGTGAACGACGTAACGGCGCAGGCGATGCTGAGCGACGTCATCGAAAAGACGCGGGCACAACGAGACGCCTGCGACGCATGCGACGGCTGCGAGCCGGGCGAACCAAGCAGTGATCGAAGACGCGAACTCAGGCTGAGTGCGCGGCGGTGAAACGTCCGGGGAAGTGGGGCAAGCGGTGCGAGTGAAATCGATGGCGCGAGCCGCCCGGTGACTTGGGGGGTCGTAGTCATGGTTGAGTGAGCGTGTTGCGAAAAAACGTGCCGGTCGCGAGCGTCGGCGTCGAGCGAGAGTCTGGGGCGGCCGCGAATCTAAGTTGGAAGTCGCGTGCTTAACCGGAGCGCGGAGCGCGAATCCGGTGTTCCCTGGAAACTGTTCTCTAGACCGGGCTGAAAACGCGAAAGTTCGTCCTCTCACACTTTTTCATTCAATCTCACACGACTGCCCGTTGCGGGAGCAAGTGTTGACCGAACCTGCTGCGCGACAAAGAAGTCCTTTTACGTCAACGAGATACTGCGGATATCGACGCGTTATTCACCGGGTTGTGAACATTTTCTGTGGATAACGCGACGACGCAAGCGTGTGACCCGAAGACATCGTACTCGGCATGGGAAATTTCCCGGTGTGCTCTCGTCATGGCGCAGCAATTGCGCGCGACATTTTTCTCCCTTCCGATCAAGCACTTGAGCGAGCTATCCGCGAGTTGTCCACTGGCTTGCAAACAGATTCTGTGGATAACGAAGTGCGTCTGAAACCCGCGCCACGCCTCGTTTTACAGCAAGTGGCACAACTTTCGCGCGCGGGAAATCTTCCCTTTCGGATCAGTCACTTGCGATGCTTTTCCGCAAGTTATCAACGGGCTTGTGAACAAAAAGTGTGGATAAGCCATCGATTTAGATAATCTCAAAATATGAGATGGATGTTTACATATTGACATTTAAGTTCGGGCGGAATTACGATGCGGCTCATACCGGTGGACGGACACGTTCAGGAGACGACAGTGACGGAACGACGCAAACAGAAAGTAGCGATCATTGGCTCGGGCAATATCGGCACCGACCTGATGATCAAGGTGATGCGCAACAGCGAGCATCTGGAAATGGGCGCGATGGTCGGTATCGACCCGGCGTCGGACGGCCTGGCGCGTGCTGAGCGCCTCGGCGTACCCGTGACCGCAGGCGGCATCGACGGGCTGCTGGCCATGCCCGGCTTCGAAGACATCCGCATCGCATTCGACGCGACGTCGGCGAAGGCGCACGCGCATCACAACGAGTTGCTGCAAGCGCGCGGCGTGCAGGTGATCGATCTGACGCCGGCGGCGATTGGCCCGTACGTGATTCCGTCGATCAACCTCGACGCACATCTCGACGCCCGCAACATCAACATGGTGACGTGCGGCGGTCAGGCCACGATCCCGATGGTCGCGGCGATCTCGCAGGTGGCGAAGGTCCACTACGCGGAAATCGTTGCTTCGATCTCCAGCAAGTCAGCCGGGCCGGGCACGCGTGCCAATATCGACGAGTTCACGGAAACGACGTCCAAGGCGATTGAAGTGTTGGGCGGCGCGTCGCGCGGCAAGGCGATCATCGTGTTGAATCCGGCCGAGCCGCCGCTCATCATGCGCGACACGGTATTTGTGCTGTCGGAGCCGGGCGATCAGGCGGCCATCGAAGCCAGCATTCAGGCGATGGTCGACAAGGTGCACGCCTACGTGCCGGGCTACCGTCTCAAGCAGAAGGTGCAGTTCGAGCTATTCGACGCCTCGCGTCCGCTCAACGTGCCGGGTCTGGGCAAGCTCACGGGTCTGAAGACCTCGGTATTCCTCGAAGTGGAAGGCGCCGCGCACTACCTGCCGGCCTACGCGGGCAACCTCGACATCATGACCAGCGCCGCGCTGGCCTGTGCCGATCGCATCGCCGCCACCCGCCTGGCGCTCGCGGCCTGAACGTCGCACGCGCTATCAGGAGACACACCTCATCATGACCCAGAAAAAGCTCTATATCTCCGACGTGACGCTGCGCGATGGCAGCCACGCGATTCGTCACCAGTACAGCATTGCCAACGTGAAGGCGATTGCCGCCGCGCTCGACCGCGCCAAGGTCGATTCCATCGAAGTGGCCCACGGCGACGGCCTCGCCGGGTCGAGCTTCAACTACGGCTTCGGCGCGCATACCGATCTCGAATGGATTGCCGCCGTGGCCGAGACGGTCACGCACGCCAAGGTCGCAACGCTGTTGCTGCCGGGCGTGGGCACCGTGCACGACCTGCGCGAAGCCTATGACGCCGGTGCGCGCGTGGTGCGTATCGCCACGCACTGCACGGAGGCTGACGTCTCCCGACAGCACATCGCCTATGCGCGCGAGCTGGGCATGGACACCGTCGGCTTCCTGATGATGAGCCACATGACCACGCCGCAGCATCTGGCCGAGCAGGCCAAGCTGATGGAGTCGTACGGCGCGCAGTGCATCTACGTGGTGGACTCGGGCGGTGCGCTGGGCATGAACGATGTGCGCGATCGCTTTCGCGCGTTCAAGGACGTGCTCAAGCCCGAAACGCTGACCGGCATGCACGCGCACCACAACCTGAGCCTCGGCGTGGCGAACTCCATCGTTGCGGTGGAAGAGGGTTGCGACCGTATCGACGCGAGTCTGGCGGGCATGGGTGCAGGGGCAGGGAATGCGCCGCTGGAAGTGTTCATCGCGGCGGCGTCGCGTCTGGGCTGGAACCACGGCTGCGATCTGTACACGCTGATGGATGCAGCCGACGATATCGTGCGTCCGTTGCAGGACCGCGCAGTGCGCGTGGATCGCGAGACGCTGGCACTCGGCTACGCCGGCGTGTATTCGAGCTTCCTGCGCCACGCAGAAGCCGCTGCGTCGCGTTATGACCTGAAGACCGTCGACATTCTGGTGGAACTGGGCCAGCGTCGTATGGTAGGCGGTCAGGAGGACATGATCGTCGACGTTGCGCTCGACTTGATCAAGCGACGCGCTGCGTAAATAGTTCGTGGCATCTCCGTGCCAATGCCGGCCCCTCGTCAGACGGGGCCGGTTTTTTTATGGCCGCGCCTATCCCTTCGCCTATCCTCGCGTATTGCCCGACCAGCCCAACTGACGGCTGATCTGCGCCGCAGCGTTCTTCACGCTGGGCACGAGTTCCTGCATGCGCTCGCGGCTCATGTACTTGGTCGTACTCGACACGCTGATGGCCGCAACGATGCGCTGGCTCGCGTCATAGACGGGGGCGGCGACACAGCGGATCTGCGGCGTGTCGTCTTCGAGATCGAAGGCGTAGCCCAGACGTGCATAGTCGTGCATGCGCGCGAGCCATGCCGCCGTATCGATCGGATGCGACGGCACCTTCGATTGATAGTGCTCAAGCTGTGCCTGCCACTCGGCCTCGTCCTGATCGAGCAACAACGCCTTACCGACACCCGTGACGCAAATCGGCTTGCGTCCGCCGATGCGCGAGCTGATTTCTACAGCGCGCTGGCCGGGCAGCTTGTCGAGGTACATGACTTCCCAGCCGTCGGCGACCGCGAGGTGCACCGTGTCTTGCGTCTCGCTCGCGAGTCCTTCAAGCGTCGGTCGTGCAACACGCGGCAGGTCGATCTGCCGATAGGCGAGAAAGCCCAGTTCGATGAGCTTATTGCCGAGCCGATAACCGCGACGTGGCTCGAAACGCAAATACCCCGCGTGCACCAGCGCCGACGCAATGCGATGCGTGGTCGACGGCGTGATGCCGGTGTGCGCCGAGAGCGCGGGCACGGTGTCGATGCCTGCGGCGACCGCTTCCACGATATCGAGGCCGCGAAAGAGTGTCTGACTGGCGAGCGTGCGAGGGCGTTCGGCCTCCGGTGCCTTCGGCTTGGCCATCAGGCACCTCCGAGCGCCAGCAGGCGCTCGTACACGTAGCACTTGAGCGCCACGTAATGCGACGGTTCGAGTACAGGTAGTTCGATACCGTGCAGATGACCGTCGTCGCCCTGTTGCACGCCGCGAATCGTTCCCGTCGCTTCGATGGGCATATCGATGTCGCCAACGCGCACGCGAAACGCCAGTTGTACGCTGTCGCCGGGCGCGCCCAGCGGCGTGTCGGCGAGCAGCGAAACGCCTTCGGCGCTCACGTCCTGAAGCAATGCCAGATGCCGTGCTTCGGCAGCGCTCACGGAGACGACCAGTTTGGCGGGCACGCGTTGCGAGCGGCGCAGCACCTTGCGACGGATTTGTGCCGGTGCCGACAACACCACGTAATCAAACGGCGTGCGCTCGACGCGCTCGACCGTGCAAACGAAGTGATAGATGTCTTCGCCGGAGAAAGTCCACAGTTCGAGGCGCTCGCTGGCTTGTAGCGTCGGCGGGGCGGCGCGGCCCGTGGGGGCCGTGACGAACAGCATCTGATTCGGCGCATGGCCAATCACGCGCGTGCGCACACGCTGCGATCCGGCACCGGGCGGCAACTGAATTTGCAGCCAGTCGCCGGGACGCAGATTGAGGTCGGCGAGTCCGTACTGCGGCGACGTAGCACCGCTGGCCGTGGCCGCGTTGTCAGTGGGTGCTTGCGTCACTGGCGCCGCATCGGTGGGCGCGACGGCTGCCGCGTCGTCTTCCCCGAGCGTGGCCACGCGATGCGGCGCGAACGACGAGAACAGCCAGTCGCGGCCCGCTTGCGACGGCACGATATCGCCCTCGGCCAGCAGCGGCTCGCCATTGCGGTCGACGATGGCCCAGGGCAGGGCTTCGCCCAGCGGGATCTCGTCGGGCGTCAGCGCAACAAGCGGGAGCCCCTGCGCCACGGAAGCAGGCGAGGCAGGCACGGAAGACGAGACAGGCACCGACGTCGAAGCGACGGACGGTTGAGCAGGTGTGTTGGTAGACATATCGATTCAGCGAAGTGGGCGCTCGCCGGAGTGCCCGGGACGACCGCAGACGTCAGTGTGGCGAAAGTCTACCGCGACGCATTGGCACTTGGCGAGAGGGGACGCGATTCGCTTGTCCCGCCTGACATGCACAAACTGCGTAAGTGGGTGCTCGCTGGGGTGCCGATGGAGGGCATCGTACGACGCGTGACGTCGCCGGTATTCCGGGGCTTTCCCGCGTATCCGCCCGACAGGACGCCGCGCGTTCGTTGTCGTCTGCCTATAGTCGGCGGTTTGCCGGGATGACCGGCGACGTTCTGGCAGGGGGATGCGATGTGGTACCAGCAGAGTTCCAGGGCTAGCGGCTGGGGGCCGGGGTGGGGAATGAGCGAGCGCGCCGAAGCGGGGATCGCGCCGGCGGGCATGCGCGAGGAGGCGGCGTGCCGTCGTGCCGAACGGGCCGACTTCGGCACGCGCCTCACGCAGGCGTCGAATGCGGCGCGTCATGAACGGCTGAACGCGCAAATGCATGGACACGTAAGTGGGCACGCCGCAACGCGTCGCGTCGATCCTCACCTGTCAAAGGCGTTTGCGCACGCGTGGGCTGGACTCTGGCTGAGCTCCGGGCCGTGTCAGCACTTCTATCGCAAGGAGTTCGATCTGGCGCATGCACGCGACGCGCGTCTCGCACAGAGCACGCAACAGGTCGATGCGATGTTGGCGCCCACTCACGATGGTGATGTTTCAGATGGGGCTGACGCGAGCATTGAGCGCATCGGTGCGGACATCACCGCCTGGCTGGACACCGTTGCCGCGACCGGCCGCAGAGGATGGCACTTTCGTGCGGCACGTGATGCCATGTCGCTCGTGGGCAATCTGTCGTTGCTCGCCGTGATTGCCGCGTGCCTGTACCGGGAGCGAGATGTCGACGATGAGGCGTCGCAGCCCACCGCTCGCGGCATCACGACCGCCAACACGCCATTCGGCGTACCGTGGGCCGACTGGTCGTTGCTCGCCTTCGAAGGGGTGAAGGGGGTACTCACACAGTCGCTCGGTTCGCCGACGCTGATCCGTCATCACGCGGTGGACGAAATCCTCAAACGCATGGATGCCGGTTGTCGTTTGCTCGAAGCGTGCGTGCTGCTACCGGCGAAGCCGCAGACATCGTGGCGTGGCACGCTGAGCAACCTGACGCGTGCGCGCGACGTCGCAACACTCTTCACATTCGCCAACTCGGCGGTGCCTCCCGCGCGACTGGGGCTGTGGGTGCCATCATGGTTCTCCGGGTCATCGTCCACGACCGACGAGTATCGCGGCATCCTGCGCGTGGCCGGGCTGATGCTCGACTCCTGCCGCGCGGTGACGAGTCTGCTTGGCACGTGGGCACGTAACGAAGCGTTCACGATCGACACGCAAACGCTTACGCAACGTTGGGAGGCGCTGTCCACCCGATTGGCAGACGTCGCAACGGACGATGTGGCAACGGTACAGCGCCGCGCCGCGCACGTGACACAACTGGCCCGACATTGCGACACGCCATTGCTGGCGAAGATTGCGTCACATCCGACTTTATGCGAGTGCTTACTCGCCTCTGCGCGCGACTTGTCGGCCAGCCAGATCACGGTGGCGTGCAGCGAGTTCGACGTGCCGTGCCATGCGTCGTGCGTCGATGGCCTGAACTACCTGAGCCTGAGTCCCGCGGAGAATCCGTGGGGCCAACGCTGGACCGGCGACGCCTGGGAAAGCGTCGCTGCGACACCGGCGCGCGCTACGTATCGCTTGTTGCTGCTGTATCAGCATTGGAGCGCAGCGCTGCTGGAGCGGGTCGTGGGTGCGTCGCCGTGTCATGGCGACGAGGAGACGGCCGTCAGGGAGCGGAGGTCAAGTGCGTCGCCACATGCGGGCGCGATACGCGTCGACATGGAGTCGACATGGCTCTGAGCGTTTGACGTGATGGCGATGCGCGCAATGCCATCGCCATCGTCGCACGCTCACCGACCTTAGAACTGAATCGTTGCCGTGATGGAGTCCTTATAGGTGTCCGGCGCCGGGGTGGAGGGTTGCGCAAGAATGCGGCCGTAGATCGTGATCGGTACCACGAGCCCGGTGCCGGTGCCGACATAGGTCGACGTGCCGCCCGTGCCGTCGCCCCACGCGGTGGCATAAGTCGAGTTGGTATAGAGCTGATACGGAATCGTCGCGCCAAAGTTCTGGCCTTTCAGCGTGCGCGCACCGACTTGCCCGCTCACACCGCTGCTCAGGAGAATCTGATACGCGTCGTTGTTCGTGCATTGCACGGCAAGCGAGCCTTGTGCCGTCAGCGTATTGCTTAGCGTGGTCGACGGTCCGAACGTGAGGCCCGTCGCGTTGATCGTGCACCGGTTGATCACCGTGACGTTCACGGTAAACCCGTTCGTCGTACCGTTCGAAAAGCCCGACGTGCCGCACGCGGGGGCGACCAGCAAATAGAACTGATAGGACAGCGTGACGGTGCTTCCCGCGTACGTCGCGGAGTAGACGGTGTCGCCGTTGTTGGTACTCGGCACGGTGGTCTGGTTCGCCGCGATCTGTGTGTAGATGTCGATGTTCTTACTGTCCGTGCCGCCAAGAATCGAATTGCTGAACGTGGTGGACAGCGCGGTGGCCGCTGTGGACCCCCAAGGCGTTGCGTGTCCGCTGTCGGTGTACATGTTGTACGCAATTGTGTTGCTGCCATTCACCAGCGTGCGCGGCGACGTCCCCGAAAAGGTCACGCAGATCTTCACATTCGGCACCAGATTGATCGCGCCCCAGGTGCAAGTGACCTTGACCGTGCCAGTCGTCGTCAGTGCGGTGCCTGTGATCGGGCTGAAGGCGGGCAGGGCAATCGTCGGCGCTCCCAGCGAGCAGGTCTGAGCCTGTGCAGTGGGGGCGGCGAACAAGCCCATCACAAAAAGGATCGAGAGCAGGACGAAGCGTTTCATCGATCTCTCCCCGACGGTCTTGCTGAGGCGGGTTTGCCCTGCGGCGTGCAAACTAGCGGCCCGATCCGTGCCATCGCGCCCTGAACGGCCGGATCGTAGGCAAACGTCACGACACATGTGCCGTTGTTCTGCGAAATCACTAGCGAGTTGTCGGGCAGCAAGGCGTCCACGAACGTCTGGCCGTCGTAGCCGACAACCGTTTGCGCGCCCGTCTCACGATGCGTGACGCGTCCACCGACCTGCAACGGCGCGCCGTCCGGCGTGACCAGCGTGATGAGCGCGGCGCGGTAGCGATGCACGGGGAATGCGACGAGCACCCCGGCCCCGGACTCGGGAATGACGGTGCGCGCGGCGGGCGAGATGCGCATGTCGGCGGGCAGGTCCGTCGGGTCGACGCTGAGACGGTTGATCTGATACCCGTTGAGATCGGGGATGACGAGATTGCCCATGCCGTTGGTGCGTCCGACCGGGAGTTGTTCGCGCAGCACGGGCACGCTGGCGTCGTCGTCCGTCTTGACCAGCGCGAAGCTGTCGTAGATGCGCCGTGCCGGATACAGGCCGCCATCCATGGCGACGACCGCCCCCGACAGTCCGAGACCGACACGTGTCTGTCCGTCGTACGTCTGTGCCTGTGCCGACGCCTGTCCGTAGCGCCCCAGATACTGCGCCTGCGCCTGACCGATGCGCACGCTGTCGTTTACGCCGCCCAGCACATTCCATCCCCATCCGCCGCCATAGTCGGGCGTGCGCGTCGCCCCGGCGAGGGCCTGCGTCGAGCCTTGCTGTCGGGCCAGAGACACCGACCCGACGGTATTCGGACCGAGGGTAAAGCTGAGCATCGCGAACACACCGTAGCTGCGGCGATTCGCAAAATCCTGAAACGCCCCGAGGTTGAGCGAGCCCAAGACCCGCACCGGCCAGGAGACGTTGGCCGACAGCACGCGCGACGTTGGGAAATCGGGGCCGCGCATGCCGATGTAGCTCAACGACAGCGTCCGGTTTTCCCAGAACGGCGTGGAGATGGTGACACGGTCCATGGCCGTCGGCACGCCCGAGCCGCCGAGCGTGGCGAGATCGCGGAAGTCGCCGATGGTCCGCTGAAACAGTGAATCGAACGAGAAGCCGCGCGACAGATATTGGTAGCCCACGCCGATCTGCGCGCCATTGCGCTTTCCCGTGGAGCCGGACAGCGAGCCGCTCAGAACCCCATAGCCTGACATCGACACCAGCGCACCCACGCCTGCATTCACCAGTCCCGACGAGCCCTCTGCGTGATATTCGGTCGTCAGCCGGTCGGACACGCCGTAGCGGTACGCCGCCGACGCGGCCACACGATGCTCATAGCCCCACGATCGGAAACCGTAGTCGGTGCGCGGCACGCCTGCTTCGAACGAATAGCTCGACAGTCCCGCCGCCAGCATGCGGGTGTCGATATATAACGGCACGTTAAGGACGCTCTCGCGCCCGAGCGCATCGCGTGTGACGACCGTTGCCTGAAGATTGCCGATCAGCCCCGGCGTCTCGCGAATCACGAACGGACCGGCGGGCACGCTGCCGCCAAAGCGCCGGATACCGTCGAGATAGACGTCGACGGACGAAGGGACCGCCGCCGAGCCGCCGAGTGTGGGCACGGGGAACGTGACGAGGTCGGGCCGCAGGGCGAAGTTCTTGCGCCACTGCACACCCGCCATGCGAATCGAGCGCGACCACGCCAGCGAACCCGAGATCGTGTCGCCCAGTTGCAGGCTGCTCATCTCCACGGGATTGTCATGACGCCAGAACGTGTCGTAGCGCAGATAGGCCTGACTCCCCGAGTACGTGTCGAACACGCCCGTCTGGCTGAACACGCCGCCCGGATGAAAGTACCGGAACTCGGTCCAGCTGGAGGCGCGCGTAGTCCGGTCCCGCTCAAGCAGCGCGTCGTAATTGAACACGAAGCCGCGCGACGTCATGGCGTTCGCCGCGCGCGGTGCGACACGGCCGATCTGGAACGGCACGCGCAGCGCATCGGGCACGTCGATGTCGATGCTCTGTCGCGCAGCGTCGTAGCGATATTGCACGCCACCGATCCTGTCGAGCGGCACTTGTGCGTCGCCGGAGACGCTGAGCTGACTGACGTCGATACCGAGCGATTGCAGGTCATCGGCTGCGGCGCTGAAACGCCCGTCACGCAGGATGAAGTGGGCGATGGCCCCGGTCGCCGCACCGTTGACGGAGACGTCGAGATAGTAATCGGCGGGCATGGCGTCGGCGGCGGTTGCGTCCGGCACAGGCGTGAGCGCGCCCGCGAACACGCTCGCCATCCTCGCCAACCATATGACCACCTGTCGTTGCCGAGGCGGGCGTTTTTTCCGCGTGCAGCACGGGATGGGCGGCGCGACGGATAAGGCGAGAGCAGGGGTGAGGGCGTTCGCACGGATACGCGCGCGCTCACCCGCCGCCATCGATATTGACGACGAAGCGCGTGGGCACCGTGTTGATCGCCGCGTCGAGGGCGAGCGGCGACGCAGGCGGTTTCCCGACCGGCCACGACACCTTGAACACACGCCGTTGCCCGGCAAGCGCATAGCCGAGCAGACCGCTGGTCAGCGGGTGCGACTTCCCTGCTGCGTCGACGAGACTGGACGCCCCGATCTGCGCGCGGGTGCCGCCGTGGTTTTCGGCTTCGAGGTGCCACACGCCGTCGATGGTCTTGAGCTTGAATCGCAGATCTGGCTTCGCGGGCACGGTCGGCGGCGCGACGAACACGGGAATCGAATAGCGCATATGAATGGTGATGCCGCTCTGCACGGGCTGACCGGGTTCGGGCAGTTCGTCGACGAGCAGGCGGAAACTTTGTTCGGTGGCGGGCGGCGTGTTCGCCATCCGCACAAGCCGGATGATCTGAGAACTGCCGGGTTCGATGCGCAGGATCGGCGGGCTGGCCGCAATGGCGTCGGTCGGCGTGAGCTTGTCTTCGCCATCCGCCTGCGTCCATGTGTAGATCCGGACCTGCCCGTAGACGGTCGTGTCGCCCGGATTGCTCAACGTCATGCCGATGGCGTTCTGTTTGGCTGCGAATTCGGCATTGACGGGGGAAATCTGAAGCGTGGCGGCTGCGGCGGGCAGACTGACGAGCGTCGCGGCAAGCACAAGGAGAAGAGGGGAGCACAACGCAATGTGGCGAACAAATCCCGCCGCGCCGGTCATGGCGCGTCGCTCCGCCCCGAGGCGGAAAACTGTCATCGTTGGCGCCCCGCTAGAAGTAAACGGTCGCGGTGATCGTCGTCGAATACGTATCGGGCCGGGGAATCGCGCCAGCCGATGTCGGGACCTGACCGTAGACGGTCACGGTCTGCGCTGAGCCGTTACCGGTGCCGCTGACCGTATCGGTGCCCTGAGACGTGCCCCAGTTGGTCGTGTGCTGTGAGTCCTGAAAGAGCCCGAACCCGACCGTCGCCGTGTTGCCGCTGGTGCCCCCTGCCAGCAAGCGTGCGGTGGTCGTCGAGCCTGTGGTGGTGCCTGCGCTCAGACCGACGTTGTAGGGCGTGGTATTCGTACACGTCACCGACAGGGTCGTCGTCGTCGTGAGTGGCGTCGTCAGGCTGGACACCGTCCCGAAGTTCATCGGTGTGGACGTGATCGAACAACCGGCCTGAATGATCAGCGTGACAGTGAAGGTGCTGGTGGCAGTGCCGTTGCTGTAGACCGCAGCGACCGCAGGCAGCGGCGGAACAAGCAAGAGGCTTGCCAGGAGGACGGTAATGCGCGCAACTGGTTTATTCATCGTCGGTTTCTCGAAAAAACGTCGGAGGGACCTAGCGGGCAAAAGGCGATTCAACTGCCGTTGCCGCATACCACGTTGATACGTAAAGTACGTCGCACTACTTAAGACATAGTGTATATCGGAGGCTTGCCTTTGTGTCATGCGAGTGACGAACGGCCACGGCTTAGCTCTTTTATTTCAAATGACCGTTTAATTCCGGATCAGCGGGCATTGCGTGCTACCCACAGCACTGCTAACTGTCATGCGTCTGTCATGAGCGAACGGTAACTTTCAAGCCGATTCAGGTTCTGTGCTCACCCGAAGGCGACGCGCGCCAACTCAGGCCCCGCACGTCCGGCCTTCTCAGCCAACGCCACTCTCGACGACATGACAGGCAGCTTCGCGCCGCTGCGCGCGTTCGCGCTTGCCGGCTTCGTGTTTTGCGGCGGCACGCTCGCCATCGCACAGCCTGCGTTACGCAGCGGCGACGCCTTTCTGTCCTTCGATATCCCCGCACAACCCCTGTCCGACGCCTTGCGCGAGTTCGCCCGCGTCACCCGCTTGCCCACGCTCTATAGAAGCGAACTGGTCGACGGGCTGGAGTCGTCGCCTGTTCATGGATTTCTGACGGCGCAAACGGCGCTCGCACAATTGCTTGAAAGCACGGGGCTCGTGGCGCAACGCATTGCCAGCGATACGGGACCGGCGTTCGTATTGCGCACAGCGGAGGGTGCGGCCTCGGGCGCGGCCGCGCGCGGTGGACTTGGCAACCTTGCGGGTTATCCGGCATTCGTTCAGGCGCGCGTGATGTCGGCCCTGTGCGCGGGCGGCGACAGCGCGCCGGGCGCGTATCGGGCGCTGCTGCGCTTTGGTGTCAGGCAGAGCGGTGCGCTTGAAAACGTTGAGCTGTTGAGCAGCACGGGCGACGCACGGCGCGACCGAGCCATCCTCGCCAGCTTGCAGCGTGTCGTATTGGACATCGCACCGCCCGCCGACCTGCATCAACCGCTCACGCTGCTGATCGTGCCGAGCGCGGCGCGCGCGACCGACGCGACGCCCCCATGCATGTCTGAGCGCCGGGAACGCTAGGCATGGCGCACGATTCCCAACCGGCCCTCTCCGAATACCTGATCCGCCATTACGGTGCGCTCAAGCGCCGGGTGACGCATCTGCTCGGCAGCAGCGATCTGGCCAGCGACGCCTTGCACGACGCATGGCTGCGCGTGAACGCCGAACCGGCGCCGCCGTCGGACGACGCGAGCGACCCCGGCGAACCCGGTGACGCCAGCGAAGCGGCCCATGCCTTACCAGCGTCGGTGCGCAGCCCCGGCAGCTATCTGGTGCGCATGGCGATCAACATTGCAGTGGACGCCTTGCGTCGCAACAGCCGCGCCTTGCCGCTCGACGAGGTGGACGCGCTCATCGAGCTGGCCGACCCCGCACCCGGTCCGGCACAGACGGTGCAGGCGCGCATCGAGATGCAGACGATGATGCAGTGGCTGGAGCGCATGCCCGAACGCCGTCGCGAGATCTTCGTACTCGTTCACTTCGAGAACCTGCTTCAGTCTGACGTCGCGCAGCGTTTGGGGTGCTCCAAACGTACCGTGGAGTATGAGCTCAAGCATGCACACGATTATCTGGCGCGAAAAATGGAGCGGGACACGTGATGGCACTCACAACGGCGCACACCAAAGCTCGCGTAATGCCGCGTAAGAATTCGATCAGCGAAAAGTTTGCGGATTTCGCGCTTGCCATCCGTCTACCTACTGGCGGACGTGGCAAAACCGCGTGCGAGCCTCGTCGGTGGGGCTCCGGCATGACGATGAGTGCCCCGGCGCTGTGCACCATCGAATAACAAGACAGACATGACTTCCATTCCTGACGACCACGCCAACACCCCGGACGAGCTGCATCGGCAAGCCTGGGTCTGGTTGCGCCTGCTTAAGTCGGACACCGTCAGGCAATGGGATGCAGAGCGATTCAGACACTGGCTCGACGCCAGTCCGGCGCACAAGGCGGCGTTCAATGCCGCCCGAGCGCAGTGGGACAGCTACACCCCCGCTGCGGCGGCGCTCGGTCAGACACTCGGACGACGCACGCCGCCGGTGCGCGTCGCCGTTCGCACTGGCCGCCGCGCCTTTCTCGGCACGATGGTCGCGGGCGGCGCTGCGTTGGCGGTGGCCGCCATCGTCCATCCGCCTGCCGGGTTGTGGCCGTCCCCCGATCAATGGGGCGCGGACTACAGCACTGCAACCGGCGAACAGCGTGCTATCCGGTTGGCTGGTTCGGCTGGACAGGTCGACGTCACGCTCAACACCCAGACCCGCATTCGTACGGATGTGTCCGCCAGCGTGCCGGGCATCGAACTGCTGAGCGGGGAAGCGGCCGTCGATCTGCCCGGTGGCCGTGGGAACGGTATGGGTACGGCGTTTGTTGTGGCGGCCGCAGGTGGCACGAGTTCGTCGACCTCTGGGCGATTCGAGGTGCGGTATCTCGACGGCCGCGTGTGTGTGACTTGCCTGTCCGGTGCGGTGCGTGTCGATCATCCGATGGGGCAGCGCGTGCTGCACGCGGCGCAGCAGACGGCGTACGACCGTCACCAACTCGCCGGTGTGACGCTGGCCGACGCCGCCAATGTGTCCGCATGGCGCAATGGCGAACTGGTGTTTCGTCAGACGCGTCTGGCGGTCGTGCTCGACGAGATCAACCGGTATCGTCCGGGGCGCATCGTCCTGATGAACGACAAGGTGCGCAACCAGCCTGTGAGCGGCAGCTTTTACATCGCATCGCTCGATCGCGCCATCGCCCAGTTGCAATACAGCTTCGATCTGCACGCTCGCCAGTTGCCGGGCGGTCTGCTCGTTCTCACCTGATCCGGTTGGTTCCCTTGAAGTGAAGCGCGCGTCGGCTGAGTGGCCGATGCGCTTCGCATGCCTTCAAAAACGCATTGCCACAGCCGTCTGCAAAAAATTTTGCGGACTCCATTCGCCGGGTTCGTCTTAGCTCGTCACGACGTTTCTGCGACACCGTCACTCGGGTCGTAGTGCGCACAAATCTACGGGAAAAGCCGATTCGCACGCATGGGGAATGTCGCGTTGCGGGGCCGGCGCAGAATGAGGCGAGAGTTCCAGATGGTCACACGCGGACAGACGGGCAAGACGGTTCAGTCACGACATTCGACGCCAGGCGCACGACGTTTGCGCCTCTCGCCAATGACGCACGCCGTCGCACTGGTGCTCGCCACCGGCAGCTTCTGGAGCGAGGCCCACGCGCAGCAGGCGTTCAGCAACGCATGGTTCGCCTCACGCGGTGCTGCGCAGACCACGGCGGCGCAAACGGGACGTCTGCCGAACGGTATGCCCGTCTCGTCGCTGCAGAACCCAGGCGAACAGCAGCAACGTGCCAATCAGGCGTTGCAGAACTCCATCGCCAATCTCGCAACCGCAGCGCAAGGCATCGCGGCGATGCAGGCCGCACAGACGGCGGCGCGTCAGGCGGCCGCTGCGTCTCCGGAAGCGATTCCCGACGGTCTCGCCGAAGGCGGCCTGAAGGTCGACACGAACAGTCTCACTGCGGGCTGGATCAACGCGAAGAAGGACATCGCGCAATCGCGCGACGCCGCTGGCAACACCAACGTCAAGATCGAGCAAACGGGCGAGAAAGCCATTCTGAACTGGGAGACGTTCAACGTCGGGCGTCGCACGACGGTCGAATTCGCGCAGCAGCCGGGCTGGGCGGTGCTTAACCGCGTGAACGATCCGAACGCGCGTCCCAGCCAGATTCAGGGGCAGATCAAGGCGGATGGCACGGTCGTGATCGTCAACCGCAACGGCATTCAGTTCACGGGCACGGCGCAGGTCGATACGCGCAATCTGGTGGCGGCTGCCGTGGGCATGACGAACGACCAATTCAATCGCGGCATCTACGGCACGGCCCTCGCCAGTGTGACGGTGCCGACGTTCGCCAATGACCTGACCGTCACCGGCTCAGGGTTCACGCACACCGGCGCGACGGCCAATGTGGTCGTCGATGCGGGTGCGCGCATCAACACGCGCAAGCCGCAGTCGGTGACCGAAGGCGGCGGCTACGTGCTGCTGCTCGGTCGCGAAGCGCATAACCGAGGCACGATCGTCACCCCCTCAGGCCAGACGGTGATCGCGGGTGGCGACGCGTTCGTCATCCGTCGCGGTATGGGTACGGACGGCAATCCAAATTCGAGCACGCGCGGCAACGAAGTCACGCCGAGCCTCCTCGCGGGATCGACGGCCGGACGCGTCAGCAACAGCGGTCTGATTCAGGCGCCGCTGGGTGACATCTCGCTGGTGGGGCGTCAGGTCGAGCAAAGCGGCGTGCTGGTTACCTCGACCTCCGTCAACACGCGCGGCACGATTCACCTGACGGCGAGTGGCGACACGAACGCGCTGGTGCACGTGGCACCGGGCGCACTGAATGCCATCGTGCTCGATACTTCCGGCGATACCGCGCTCGACGTGCAACGCGCTACGTTGCTTGCCGACACGGCAAAGGTCGCGGAATCCGGACTGTACAACCGTCGCGATCAGTCGCTGGTGCAGATCGTCTCGTCGGGCGATGTGCTGCTCGACAGCGACACGCTCACGCTCGCGACCGGCGGACAGATCAACGTCGCCGCAACGCGACGCATGATTGCCATGGAACGCGCCAAACTTGATGTGTCGGGCGCGGTCGGTGTGCAAGTGGCGATGGCGTCCAACAATCTCGAAGTCAACATTCAGGGCAACGAGCAGCGCGACGCACCCACCAATCGCGACACCCAACGACTGAACAGTCTGACGGTCTTCATCGACCGTCGTTATCTGGTGCGCGTGCCGGCGGGCACGCAAGGCTACTCGACCGATCGCTGGTACACGTCGGGCGGCTTGCTGGAAGTCAGCGGTTATCTCAACACCGCGCAGCACGGCGTTGGCGAATGGGCCGCGCAGGGGGGCACGGTGCAATTGGGCGGCGCGCAAGTCGTCACGCGCGCTGGTTCGCTCATCAATCTGGCCGGTGGCACGCTCGACGTGCAGACGGGCATGATCCGGCAAAGCTGGTTGCGCGCAGAAGACGGCCAGTTCTATCGCGTCGACAACGCACCGGGCGACCTGCGCTACCTCGGCGTGTATCGCGGCTTCGAAGTTGCCCACGCGCGCTGGGGCAAGAACACGACCGAGGCGTATGCCACGCCGTTCATCGCGCCGGGCGAGCGGCTTGAGAACGGCTACACCGTGGGGCGCGACGCCGGACGTCTGATCGTCTCCGGACAGTCGGCGGTGCTCGAAGGCGACGTCGATACCACCGTCTACCAAGGCTCGCGTCAGACGCAAGCAGCGGATCGGGGGCTGTATGACGGTTACCTGCAATCGCAACTCGCCGCGCCGCGTGGCGGGCAGTTGATCGTCGGCAAGCTCACGCCGTATTACGACGACACGTCGCTCACCTTGCGCGACAGTCCGAACGCCGTCGTGCGTACGATCGATGTCGGCGATATTCAGGCGTTGGCGGCGTCCATTGCGCTGGATGCCGACATCGATGCGCAACGCGCGGGGAAGATTTCGCTCGACGCCGGCTGGCTCAATCGGCAGCACTTCGGCGGCGTGAAATTGCTCGCGACCGAGCGCGTTGGCCTCTCCCGCGATCTGCGTGTGGCGGATGGCGGCGACATCGGCCTGCATGCGACGCGCGTAGACATCGACGCGAACCTCACCGCGCGAAGCGGCGCGATCAACGTCGGCAACATGCTGCGTCGCGTGAACGAGAATCAGGGCGGCGGGTTATGGCAAGACCTGCCGGTCGTCGACACCACCAGAGTCGCGGGGACGCAATACGTAAAGGTCGCGAGCGGCGCAACGCTCGACGCGCGCGGGGTGTGGAGCCGGGCCATCGACGGTGATGCGGGCGTTCACGGCATGCCGTATCTCGATGGCGGGTCCGTCGCGCTATCGAGCACGGGCGACGTGATTCTGTCCAAGGGCAGTGCTATCGACGTCTCATCCGGGGCCGCGCTGCTGGCCAACGGCACGGTACGCGGCGGCAAGGGCGGCAGCGTGTCGTTGCTCGCGAGCCAGTACGACACGAACGGCACCCGCGTGGGCGCGTTGCATGTCGACGGCGACCTGCGCGCCTTCGGCGTGAACGGCGGCGGCACGCTCAAGATCGACACCGGTAACGGCGTGATCATCGGTGCCCCGGGGCTGGTCAAAGACGGTTGGCTCGGCGTTGGCGAAACGTCGCCGGTCGCGCTCACTCTCTTGCAGGAGTACGTGATCAAAGCCGGCACGGTCATGTCGACGGACTTCGTGCAGACCGTCTCCACCGTGCGCGCCGGCGAAGTGCTGACGACGCAGCCGGTCTTCACCACGGCAGCCCCCGGCGTGCTGTCGGCCCCCTGGACGGTGCCCGCTGGCGTGAACGGCACGGCTTACGTCGTCTACGATCAGTACGGGAACGCGTTCCGCTCAGGCGACGTCGTGCCCGTCGATCGCAAAATCTCTCGCGGCGAGGGGATGATTGCCAGCGGTTATGTCGTGCCCGCGAACGTGTTTCCGGCCGGTTGGACGATAGTGGCTTACGACGTCGTCGCGAAGGCCGGGCAACCGCTTCCTGCGGACGTTCGATTGGAAAAAGGCGCGACGATTCCGGCCGGTCTCTCGCTGGTCGATGCCGTGCGTGTGGCTTCCCCTACGTCGCTCGGCACCGGTCTCTTCTCCAGCGGCTTCGCCCGCTACGACGTAAAGGGACAACTCGGCTTGGTGGTTGCGGACAACGTGCGACTTGACGTCGCGATGCCGGTCTTCAACGTCGACGTACAAGCTGCGCGCGACGCCCAAAGCGGCACCGATCCGCGACAGATGCTGTCCGTCTGGCTGCCGCCCGAATGGCAGGCCGACGCCGCGAAGGGCACTGTGTCGCAACGCGGCGGCGCGGACATTGCGCTGTCGGCGGGCGCGTCGTACAAACGCGCGGACTTGCGTCTGGGCAGCGGCTCGCAAATCTCGGTGGACGCCGGTCGCAGCATCACGCTTACTGGCAATCGTCAGATGACGTTGCTCGGCGGCCTGCATGCGGCGTCGGGCACCCTGAGCGTGCTGGCGGGCGAATTCCTCACCGAAGGCTCGAATCTGCCCGAAGGTCGTCTCACACCGACCTCCATGTGGATCGGCGAGAACGCCGTACTCGACGTGGCGGCGCGTCCGTTCGTGGCGCGCTCGACTGCCGGCACCTACACCGGCAAGGTGGCCGATGGCGGCACGATCCAGATTGGCGCGAAGTATGTGCCCGGTGCGACGAAGTTGGTCGGGGCCGACGCGTTCATCGTCGTGCGTTCGGGGGCGACACTTGACGCTTCCGGCGCCGTCGCCGACATCGACCTGCCGGGGCTGGGCCGCACACGCGTCGCCAGCAACGGTGGCGTGATCTCGCTGGCGTCCGGTCGCGGCCTGTATCTGGACGGCGACATGAAGGCCGAGGCTGGTGGCGCGGGTGCGGCGGGCGGCACGCTGAACGTGGCGCTGGACACGCCGCTCTACGGCCGCGTGGATCGCACCAGCCTCAAGGGTGCCAACGTCGACGATGCGGTACGCGTCGCGCGGGAAATGATCCTCGCGCAAACGCAAGGCCCGAGCGAATTGTCGGACGCACTGCTGCCCGGTCAGATGGGCGGGGCCGGAGGGCTGGTGCTCGGACGGGCGCGTATCGGCGTCGACCGCATCAAGGCCGGTGGCTTCGACAACCTGTCGCTGATGGCCAACGGCATGCTCGATTTCGCGGGGGACGTGAGCCTGTCGATGGGCCAGAGTCTGCGCATCGCGGCAAGCTCGCTGGGGCTGGCGAGCGGCGCGGCACCTGCCACGCGCGTGAAACTCGCTGCGCCATATGTGCAAGTCGCGTCGGCGGGGGGCGGTCAGGACGACAACTTCATCCTGCCCAATCCGGTCAACGGTTCGAAGAACGGCGGGCGGGGCATCGGCGTGCTTGGTGTGCCCAACTTCGCCCCTGACGCTCGATTCGACATCGACGCGTCGCTCATCGATCTCACGGGCATGGTTCAGTTCGGCACCGCCGGGACCATCGAGACGAACAGCGGGACACCGGTCAAGGTCGAGCGTCTGGCGTTCGGCGACGTTGTGCTGCGCAGCGCCGGGGACATACGTCTGCTCGACAGGCAGGAACTCTACGTGCCGGGCGACCTGACACTGGCCGCCGCGCAGATCTATCCGGCGGCGAACGCGAGCGGCAAGTTCGTGGTGGGCCAGTACAAGGCGTCGAACGGCGCTATCGAACTCGACCCGAAGCGCGTACTGACGATCGCTCGCACGACCGAGGTGCTGCCCGAGCAGCCCTATTCTCTCTTCGGCAGTCTCATGCTGGTCGCGCCGACGATCCGTCAGGGCGGCGTGTTGCGCGCGCCGATGGGCACGATCACGGTCGGTAGTCAGTTTGGCGGGGAGGGCGTCGGCATGTTTCATCTGCTGCCCGGCAGCGTGACGTCGGTGAGCGCGAACGGTCTCGTGATGCCTTACGGCGGCTCGCTCGACGGGCTCAGCTACATGTACGCGGGCAACGACGTGCAGACCTTCTGGCCGGGCGGTGGCCCGTCCGTCATCGTCACCAGTCACGCCATCGCGGTGGAAAAGGGGGCCGTGATCGATCTGTCGGGCGGCGGCGAGATTCGCGGTGCGGCGTTCCTGGCCGGACGTGGCGGCTCCGTCGACGTTCGCCTCTCGCCGCTCATGCAAGTCGTGCAGACCGGCAACAAGGGAAGTTTCCGTTTGCCCGCGCTGTCGACCAATCCGGTCTACGCCATCGTGCCGGGGACGCAACCGGCCTACGCCCCGGTGCTCGGCGAGCGCGGTGCAGGCGACCCGCTCATCGGCCAGCGGATCACGATCGGCGCCGGTGTGCCCGGACTGCCTGCGGGCACCTACACATTGCTGCCGTCGACGTTTGCCCTGCTGCCGGGCGCGTTCCGCGTCGAATTGCAGACGCAGGCCACCGTCGACGCTTCGCTCGGTCCGGTCGCCATGCGCAACGGTTCGCTCACCGCACCGGTGACCCTGAGCGTGAACAACACCGGCATTCGCAATGCCGCGCCGACGCAGGCCTTGCTGAGCCCGGCGAGCGTGCTGCGCACATATGCGCAGTACAACGAAATGAGCTACGCGGGCTATGTCCGTGCGAGTTCGGCGCGCAATGGCGTGTCTCGCTCGCTTGTCGAAGCCGATGCCAAGCGTCTGGATCTGAAATTCCTGAGCGACAGAGAGGCGGGCAAGGTGGTCGATGTGCCCGCGTTGCGCTTCGACGGACTGATGGCGGGCGCCGCGGCCAAGGACGGTTACGGCAGCAGTCTGCTGATTTCCTCGCTAGGTGAGCGCGTGGAGATACTCGGGCCACGCGCGACGCCGACCGTGGGCGACCGGACGCTCATCTCACTCAACGCCGCCGATCTGAACGCCGTCGGTGCGGCGCGTATCGGGATCGGCGGGTTGCCGGAGGTGACGACGAGTACCAGCAGCCTGCTGGCGTCGGCCATGAGGGCGTCGATTAACGGTGCGCTCAAGTATGTGGTGCTACGCGGCGGCGCGATGCTGCGCGCCAGCGAAGTCTTCATTTCGTCGAACTCGCCGCAGGACGGCATTCGTATCGAGCAGGGCAGCGGCATCAGCACGCTCGGCTACGGCAAGCCGATGTGGGATTCCACGCTCGGCTATGTCTACGCGCCCGGCTCGAAGGCCGTACTGGCCGTCTCCAATGGTCGATTGACGATGTTGGCACCCGAGGCGGGCAGTCCGACCGAGGGGGCAGGCGCCATCGATCTGGGCGTGTGCGCGCCGGGCGCGACCTGTTCGGGCGAGACGCTGCTGCTCTCCGAAGGCAGCATCGCCGTGTCGACGGACAAACGTTTCACGATCACCGATGCGGTGCGCTACGGCGCGCGTCAGTTGGCGCTGACGGTCGGCCGGGTGAACGTCGGCAGTCAGGCGTCGCTCGACGCACTCGCCGCCAAGGGACGACTGGCCGACGGGCTGACGCTCGACCAATCCATGCTGAGCCGCCTGCTGCGTGGCGATACCGCGTACGGCACGCCCGCGCTTGAGAGTCTGTCGCTCGTCGCGCGAGACTCGATCAACTTCTTCGATTCCGTCGAACTCTCGACCCTCGACCCGGCGACGGGCAAGTCGCGCATCGACACGCTCGTGCTCGGCACACCGGCCATCTTCGGCTATGGCTCGGCCGACGCACTCGCGCGCATCCGTACCGATCGCCTCGTATGGAGCGGTTCGAAGTCGCCGGCCGGTGCGGTGACGGCCGACGGCGCCGGCACCGGCAGCGGGCGCTTCGTCATCGACGCGAAGGAGATTGTGCTCGGCTACGGGCCCGCCACGCAGCCGGACAGCAACAACGACCAGAACCGGATGGCGCTCGGGTTCTCCACGGTGAATCTGAACGCCAGCGAGCGCGTGAGCGCCAATTACAAGGGCGGTCTGTCCGTCTACCGGTCGCAGCAAGGCTGGAATGCGCAGACGAAGGATTACGACTACAGCGGCGGCGACCTCGTCATCGATACGCCGCTGCTCACAGGCGCTGCCGGTTCGACGAGCAGCTACACGACCGGGGGCAACCTGACGGTGACCAACGCCCGTGCCCGTGCCAAACCTGTGCTGACCAATGCCGACTTCGTGGGGGCTCTGGGCGCGGACGTCTCCCTCAAGGCCGGTGGCACGGTGAACCTCGACACCGGTGTGGTGCTGCCGAGCGGTCGACTGAGCGTGGCGGCGCAGGGCGAGGTGACGCTGGGCGATAACGCGCAACTGGATCTCGCAGGTCGCAAGCTCGATTTCTTCGACGTGAGCAAGTACAGCTGGGGCGGCGACGTCCTGCTGTCGAGCGCCAACGGCAACGTGCGTCAGGCGGCCGGATCGCGCATCGATCTGTCGGCAATGGAAAACCGTGCGGGCAAGCTGTCGGTGGTGGCGCTGGGTGCCTCGGGTGGCAACGTTTCGTTGCTGGGCAAACTGTTGGGCAGCGCGACCGGCCAGTACGATGCGGGCGGCACGCTCGTTCCGTTCTCCGCCGGGGGGATCGATGTGCGCGCGCAACGCATCGACGATTTCACAGCACTCAATGCGCGCCTGACCGACGGCGGTGTGTTCGGCAGCCGCAGCTTCCAGATCAAACAGGGCGATCTCGTCGTCGGCGACGAACTCAGGGCGCGCGAGATCACGCTTTCGGTCGACGGCGGACATCTCGAAGTCCGGGGCCGTGTGGACGCCAGCGGCGATCAGGTGGGGACGATTCGCCTGTCGGCGCGCGATGGCGTGAGCGTGAGCGGCGCAGCCGTGCTGGATGCGCACGGCAAGGTCGCTCGTCGCGACAGCTATGGTCAGATCATCGAAGCGGCGAATCGCGCCGTCATCGAAATCAACGGCAGCGAAGGGCGCGTGGTGCTCGCAGACGGCGCACGTCTCGATGTGCGGGGGGGGACGGACGGTACGTCGCTCAACGTTGGAACGCTGGAGATCAGCGCCAAACGTCTCGGTGCCGGAGGTGGCGCGACGGGCAACGATATTGCCATCGACGCGGGCGGCAATGTGGTGATCGACGGCGCGCGCGCCATCACCGTCAATGGGATGTATCGCGATCTGGATGCCCCGACGGGCACCGATACGGCGGTCGATGGCCGCCCCTATCAAGTCGTCAATCGGGCATACCTCGACGCACTCCACGCGAAGAACGAAACGTTCATGACGAACGCGCTCGCCAACGGGGCAATGCTCGCACGGCTGGCGGGGCTGCGTCGCTATACGGACGCGTTTCATCTGCGTCCGGGCGTTGAGATCATGAGCAAGACGCCGGACGGCGACATCCATCTCGACGGCGACATCGACCTGTCTCGCTATCGCTACGCGAGTCTGAACCCGCATACGCAGAAGACAGGCGTGTATGGCAGCGGGGAGGCGGGCGCGTTGACGATTCGGGCGGGGGGCGACCTGAAGGTTTATGGCAGCGTAAGCGACGGCTTCGACACCACCCGTCTCACGCCGGGCACGGACAGCAAGGGCTGGGTGCTCACGAGCGGCGTGGCCGGTTGGGGCGGAGATGCGGTCGTGCCGGTGGGCGGGCAGGTGAAGCTGGTCGCAGGGACGGCATTCCCGGTCGGACGCGCACTCAACTACGACATCCCCGTACAGGCGACGACGCTGCCGCTCGGCCTGCGCTTGCCGACACGCGTCTCGCTCACGGGCACGCTGACGTTGCCGGCCGGCACGGTCCTTGGCGGCGCGGTGCGCGACGCCGCAGGCAACGTGATCTACGCCGCAGGTGCCGTGTTGCCGTCTGCCGTGACGCTGCGCAGCGCAACGCAACTCGACGCCGGTAACGTGCTGCCTGCTGCGACTGCCGTGGCGGCGCTCACGTGGCCTGCCGGTGCCGTCGTGCCGGTAAAGCTGGTGCTCGCGAACGCCGTGGATCTGCGCAAGGGCGCGATCATTCCTGCGGAAACGGATGTGAAGTTGCCGGGCGGCGCGACGGTCGTCAAACTGCGCCCGGCGGACGCGGACGGCGTGCAGGGCAACTTGCTCGCGATCGCGCCGATGCTCGCGCCGGGTTCGGCGTCATGGTCGATGCGATTCGTGGCCGGGGCCGACACGACAGCGGCCGATCCGCGCGCATTGCAGCCCGACAGCAAGCGCGGGCATCTGGTGCTTTCCGACACGCACTACGGCATGGGAGAAGAGCGGGTCAAGGTGCCGGGCAGCGGGTCGCCGGGCGTCTTCAGATGGGGCGATTACGGCGACTGGTACGGCGGCATTCCCGGCGAGATCGTGACGCAAGCCGAGCTGGAAATGCTGGGCATTGTGGAAGACGGCGACATCGACGGCATCAACGGCGGCTACGACGTGATTCGTCTCGTCACGCCAGGCACGCCGCCGACGTACACCTTCAATTCGCTGCCGGCACGCGAACCGGCGTTCAGCGTGTTGCGTACCGGGACCGGCGATCTCGATATGCTTGCGGCGGGCAACTTCACGATGAATTCGCCGTTCGGCGTCTACACCGCAGGCACGCAAGCCGCCGACGTCACGGGGGCGTACAACCTCGCTCGCGGCAAAGTGAAGGGCGCGAACGTGCTCGGTGCCGACGGCGCGACGTTCGAGAAATACGTCGACGGCAAGACAGACAGTCTTTACGGCGCGTGGTATCCGGAGCATGGCGGTAACCTGTTCGTTCGCGCGGGCGGCGACATTCGCGGCGACATCGCGGCGGACGGCTCGGGCTTTCGTCGCACGACGAGCTTCGGGATGCCGCGCGCAGCGGCCGACATGTCGAACGTGGGCAATTGGCTCTGGCGACAGGGCTCCGGTTCGGCGATTGCCGACGGCGGCGTGCCGGGTGCGTGGTGGATCAACTTCGGGACCTACACCGTGGGTCCGCCCGAAGGTTATGACGCATTCGCCAAGATGCCGTATCTGGTCGGCTTCACTGGGCTGGGTACGCTCGGCGGCGGCAATCTCGTCATGGAGGCCGGCGGCAACGCGGGGATGCTTGAGTCACGCATGGGCCCGAGCAATTCGGATGCGACGAAAGTCTTTGCACGTAGTCAGGGCGTGAACGTCGCGGTGGCCAGTACGGGACGTGTGTCTGCCGACGGATCGCAGATCGTGCTGACAGGCGGCGGCGATCTGGACATTCGCATCGGCGGCGGACTCAACCCGGTGCGAGACGTGCGCGCGATCGCACCCGCCAACAACGAGATCAGCGAGTCGACGGCGTGGCGCAATGCCAATCTGTCCCTCTATGGCACCTTTACGAATCTGCGCGGCGCAACGCGCGTAGAAGCCGGCGCACTGGGTGGCAGCGGCGCGGTTGCAGGCGGAGCCGATCTGCGTGAGTCGCGTGCGACGAGCCCGTTCGTGGTGTCGGGCGGCATGGCCAGCGGTGGCCCGACGCTTGTGCTCGGGGATTCGGGTGCGCGCGTCGAAACCCGTGGCGATCTCGTCATCGGCGGCTATGGCGACGCGACCCGCACGAAGCAGCGCAACAACGGCACACCGTTCTCGGTGGGCGGCGTGGATTACAGCGGCGAGGGTTTCAGTTGGTTCACGCTGTGGACCCCTTCGACCGCCATCGATCTCTTCAGCGCCGGGGGCAGCGTGGCACCGCTCACCGCCATCGCCGATCGCACCCGTGTGGGGGGCAACCATTCACCGACCGACGGCCGCTTCGTTCTGCCCGCCACGTTGCGTGTGACGGCGGGCGCGGGCAACATCTTCAACGGTCCCGCCGCGACTGACAGCTTCTTCGCGAACGGCGCACAGACAACGGCAGATACACCGATGCTGCTCGCGCCCGAGCCGGTCAGCAGTTTGTTCAAGGTGAGCAGCGACGGTGGGGCGCTCGAAATGCTCGCGGGGCAATCGATGTTCGGCGGCGGGTTCCCGATCAGCCGCTCGGCGGCCGATCCGCGCGCGTTGCCCACGCCGCAATCGCCTGCGTTTGCCGGGGGGGTGGCCGATATCCCGGGCAATCGTTCGTATCTCACGAACGTGCGGCAGGACGCGCTCGCGCCCGATCTTTTCTACTACTACGGTGCCTCTGGTGCCAACGTGTTCCCCATGTTCAGCCTGACGCCGGCCACCGTTTCGGGCTATGACGTTGGCCATGTGTCGCCGGCACGCTTCTACGCGGTAGCAGGCGACATCGTGGGCCTTCAGACGGGCGGCATCAACTACCGGGCGTCGTTGTCCCCGAAGCAGGGGCTGGAGGCCACGTGGTACGAGGGCAACGGGGCGGTAGCGATTCGTGCGGGACGCGACATCGTGAATTCCGGCACGCCGCTCGGCACGTATCTGGTCTCCAACAGCGACTTTGCTGGCTGGTCGATGACGCGCGACGCGCTCGATCCGTCCAAGCCGGGCACGCCGAGCCGGCGCACCGGTGTGGCGACGCAAGGCAACGTGATCGTTCACAACCGCGCCGACGACGTCTCCGTGGTCTCCGCCGGACGCGACGTGCGCTACAGCACGTTCTACGTCATCGGGCCGGGCGCGCTGGAGGTGACGGCGGGACGCGACGTGTTCATGGGCGACACTGCGGAGTTGCGCAGCCTCGGTGGGGTCGTCAACGTTAAACCCGGCGACCGAAGCAATGGCGCTGCGATTGCGGTCGCGGCGGGCGTCGGTCCGAAGGGGCTCGACGGTGTCGACTTCAAGGCCTTCGCCGCACGCTATCTCGACGCGGCCAATCAGGCCGATCCCGGCCGCACGCTGTCGGATCAACCGGGCAAGGCCGTGGTCGTCTACGGTGGCGAACTCACACTCGTGGGGTGGCTGCAACAGGAGTTCGGTTATCGCGGCGACGCAGCCGGTGCCGACGCCTTCCTCGTGAGCAAGCAGGCCGAGCTGAACGCTGCCAACGCGGCGAGTCAGGCGGGCAGTGGCGCGGCAAAGCGCGACCTGCGCAATGAGTACGCGCAGCAGAGCCAGTTGCATCTCGTGAACTGGCTGACGACGCGCTACGGTGGGCCAAACAACGCAGGGTTGCATTTCGATGCGACGTCCATGAACGCGCGTCAGTTCTTCGACGCGCTCGCGCCGGAGCAACAACGCACGTATCTGCGCGACGTGTACTTTGCGGAGCTGCGGGCGTCTGGGCGCGAGTACAACGAGACTGGCGGCGCGCGTGCGGGCAGTTATCTGCGCGGACGCGAAGCCATCGCCACGCTGTTCCCAACGCACGACGCCGCCGGAAACCCGCTGACATACGAGGGCAGCGTCACGATGTACAGCAGCGCGAAGTATTACCTGCAAAACCTGAATCGCGAGGCGACAGTGCGTCCGCTGCCGGGCGTTCAGTATCTGACGCAGGCGCAATGGATTGCCCGTGGCAGCCCGCAATACGACGTGCCGCATTACGAAGTGCAGGACGCTGGGATTCACACGGACTTCGGTGGCGGGATCAGCATCGTCACGCCGGGCGGACGAACGCTGATCGGCGTAGACGGCGGCTTCGTCCCCGGCGAAGGATCGGGTGTCCTCACGCAGGGTCGCGGCAACGTGGATCTGTATTCGCGAGACAGCATCCTGTTGGGCCAGAGCCGTATCTTCACGACGTTCGGCGGCAATGTACTGGCGTGGTCGGCGCAGGGAGACATCAACGCCGGGCGCGGTTCGAAGTCGACGGTGGTCTACACGCCGCAGCGTCGGGTGTACGACGAGATGGGCATGGTTTCGCTGTCGCCGACGACACCGAACACCGGGGCCGGTATCGCAACGCTCAATCCGATTCCGGAGATTCCGCCGGGCGACATCGACCTGATCGCGCCGCTCGGCACGATCGATGCGGGCGAAGCGGGCATTCGCGTGTCCGGCAACGTCAACATCGCGGCGCTACGCGTGCTAAATGCCGACAACATTCAGGTGCAGGGCAAGTCGGTGGGCATTCCGACCATCGCAGCGGTGAATGTGGGGGCGTTGACGAACGCAAGCGCGACGGCCGCGCAGGCGGCTGCCGCAGCGCAGGATGCTGTGTCACGCGACCGGGCTAGCCAACGCGCAGGACAGTCGTCGATCTTCACGGTGCGGATGCTGGGCGCGTCGGTGCAGGGTTCGCAGGGCGAGGCGGACGGCAAGCCGTCGGCAGCCAACGGCGACGCGGCACGCTACGGGGCAGGCTATCGGTACGATGCATCAAGCCCCGTGCAGATTCTCGGCATGGGCGGCAAGGTCGATCCCGCACTCTGGCGTAGCTTGAGCGACGCCGAGCGTAAGCGGATGCAACCGGCTGCGGCGCAGAGTCATTGAGGCGAGATGCAGTTCGATGGGAAGGGGCCGGTGGCGATTGCCGTCGGCGCCGTCTGAGAATTCATTTGGGACGTCGACCGGCCATCCGCTCAGGCGCTAGCTGACAACAACGGTGCCACACGCGCGATCAGGCCCGTCCGGTCTGTTCGATTCTCCAGCACCAGTCGCGCGCGATGGCGCTCGGCGACCCGACCGACAATCGACAAGCCCAGGCCGCTGCCTTGCCCGACCGCCTCGTCACCGCGATAGAACCGCGTGGTGACCTTCTCAAGTTCATTCGGCGCGACACCGGGTCCGGTATCGATCACTTCCAGTGTCACGCCGCTGCTACCGCTCGACAGCCGCACATCGACGGCACCGCCCCGCGGCGTATGACGAAGCGCGTTGTCGACAAGATTCGCCAACAGCATGGTGAGGCCGGTGCTGGCGTTTCCATCAATGCAGACAGCAACGCGAATTCGCGGGGGAGAAGGTCGACCGCCTGCCCATCGAGCGAAACCGTGTGGGCGGAAGGGTCCAGCATCAGCGTGCCGTGCACGTAGAGCGGTGCAGCCTGTCCGACTCGGCGACGGCCCAGTGCTCTGACCCGGGCGGCCAGCTCGTCCAGTTCGAACGGTTTGACCAGATAGTCGTCGGCTCCGGCATCCAGCCCCTGCACGCGATCCGTCAGGGCGTCGCGGGCCGTGAGAATCAGGACGGGAGACGTGCCACCGGCCTTGCGATAGCGTTTCAGGACTTCGATACCGTCCTGTTTCGGCAAACCCAGATCGAGAAGCACCAGCTCGTAGACGGCGTTGCCCAACGACAATTCCGCCGCCCGACCATCGGACGCCCAGTCCACGGCATGTCCTTCGCTACGCATGGCGTCCTGCACCGTTTCGGCGATCATCGGGTCGTCTTCGACCAGCAGTAGTCTCATCCCGTAGCTCCCCCAAACGCCAACAAGCCGCGAATCGATAAACAGGCATTCTGCCACCGCTTTCCTTAGGGGATGCTTAACCGGCAGCCGTCGTGTCGCACACGGTCAATGCGCCCGCTTGTATGGCTTGCTTAAGCAGTTCTTAAGGCACCGCTTTTTAGAATCGGCCCCAACGTCACCACTCCTTGCCGTTGGAGGCCCAGATTGCTATCCAGACCCAGTCGTATCGTCGTTGGTTCGACGCTATTGAGCGCTGTATTGCTCGGCGGCTGCACGATGTATCGTGCGGTGCCTCTGCCGACGCAGCCGGATGCCCCGTCGAGCGTCAGCCGCATTCCCATCGATGCCGCTACGTTGCGCTCATTGCATTTCCCCGCGCTGGCGGCGCACCACTTCGATCCGTCGGACGGTCTGGACAGTGTCGAGGTGGCCATGCTCGCCGTCTCGAACAATCCCGACCTGAAGCTGGCACGCGACGACCTGGGGATTGCCCACGCGCAGTCCTACGCCGCTGGGCTACTGCCCGATCCGCAAGTGGGGATATCGAGCGATTACGTGACCCCGGGGGGCAGTAATGCGACGCGCGCGTTCAACTACGGCATCACGATGGATCTGATGGCGATTGCCTCGATTCCCGGGGCGAAAGCCGTGGCGGAACACAACGTCGGTAAGCTCGATCTCGGACTGCTCTGGCAAGAGCAGCAAATCATCGCTCAGGCCCGCCGCCTGTTCGCGAAGGTCTGCATTCAGGACGAACTGCTGCCGTTGGCGCGTCAGGCGAGTGAGCTGGCGCAGGCACGCTATGAGACCTATCGGGAGGCAGTCAGCGCAGGCAATCTGACATCGGATAACGTCAGCGCAGCGCTGACTTCCGCGCAGGATACCCACAAGCAATACACCGACTTGCAGCATGCGGATCTTCAGGCGCATGCCGATCTCAACGCATTGCTAGGTTTGTCGCCGGAGACGGAACTCACGCTCATTGGCGGTGCGCGGGATGTTGCGGCGTCCGACGTCGCACTGGATGAGGCCGTCGGCCATCTCGCACAACGTCGCGCCGATTTGCTGGCGCTGGCACAAGGTTATGCAGCGCAGGACGCACAGTACCGCCAGGCCATTCTCAAACAGTTCCCGAGTCTGACGGTGGGTTTTGTCCGAGCGCGTGACACCTCAAACGTCTACACCTCAGGCTTTCAGATCAATCTGAGCCTGCCCATCTTCAATCGAAATCAGGGCAACGTCGCCATCGAATCCGCGACGCGCACCCGGCTGCATGACGAGTACCAGATTCGTCTGAATCAGGCCTATGCCGATATCGCCCGGTTGCGCGCGGATCGCACGATTTCGCGCACGCAGCTACGCGACGTCGAAGGCGTGCTTCCCGGTCTGTCGCAAGTGAGCGCCGACGCAACCCGCGAGTTTCAAGCCCGCAATCTCACGCTCACCGCCTATACCGACAGCCGTCTGGCGTGGTTGGCAAAGTCCATCGAGGCGTTGTCACTGCGTGAGGCCGTCGAAGAGCAGGACATCACCATCGAAACACTGGCCGGACTGGCCATGGTGTCCGACAGCACTCCGTCCAAGGAATCCAATCATGAACAGAAATAAACAAGCGGCCGCGCGTCGCTGGGCCAGCGCACGCCCGCAAATTCTCTCGCTGGGGCAGGCCGGCGTACTCGGTCTGGGTTGTCTGCTCGCCTCGTTTAGCGGCAGCGCAGCGGCAGATGCGGCCACCGTCTCGGTGACGGCGTTACCGGTCAGGCAAGCGGTGATTGCGCAACCGGTCAGCGCGTACGGTGCCGTGTCGGCGTCCGGCGCGGCGGTTCAGTCCGTCACGCTGCCCTATACGGTGCGGATTGCGGCGCTTCGCGTCGCGCCCGGTCAGCGGGTTGCCAAGGGAACGCCGCTGATGGACGTAGTAGCGGACGCTGCCGCGACCCTCGCTCGCGATCAGGCCAGTACGGCGCTGGCAGCGGCCCGTCGAGACCTGGCGCATACGCGCGCGCTTTACGACACCCATCTGGCGACGCAATCGCAACTCGACGCGGCGCAAAAATCGCTGGACGACGCCGTGCAGGCCGAGGCGGTTCAACAGCGTGTCGGCGCGACGAACGGAACGCAAACGCTGCGCGCGCCCTTTGACGGCGTGGTCGTCCAACTGAGTGCGGGGCAGGGCGATCAGGTTGCAAGCGGAGCACCGCTCGGCCTGCTGGCCCGCGACGCACAGCACGCTCAAGTGCCGAACCTTGTCCTGAACGTCGAGCCATCGCTCGCGGCCAGTATTCACCCAGGGGACGTGGTCGAGGTCCGGCCGGTCTCCGCCAATCTGACGGGCGGTGTCGTCACCGGACGCGTCGCCACCATCGGTGCCGCCATCGATCCGGTCACGCAAGCCGTGGTTGTGACGGCGCATGCGCCTGCGAGCCCGGGCCTGATTCCTGGAACGCGCGTAAGCGCATCGATCCAGACGCGACCGGCGCAACACTGGGTTGTGCCGCGTAGCGCCGTGCTTCGCGACAAGGACGGCGCGTATCTCTTCCAGATCGACGGCTTGCACCGTGCGCACCGAATCGCGGTGCGTCCGGAAGTCGACGCCGGGGAGAAATACGGTGTCGACGGCGATCTGCTCAAAGGGGCACCGGTCGTCGTGGCAGGCAACTACGAGTTGACCGAAGGCATGACGGTGACCGTCGCAGGAGACCACTGATGAGTTTCGTGCAATGGATGCAGGCGCACCGGCGCTCGTTGCTGTTCGTCGTGTCGATGATCGCGATTGCGGGCGCACTCATGTCGACGCAGTTGCCGATTTCGCTGTTTCCGGACGTTGCGTTCCCGCGCGTCGTCGTGTCACTGGACGCCGGTGATCGCCCCGCCGAGCAAATGGCGACGCTCGTCACCATGCCGGTCGAAGAGGCGCTGCATCGTGCGCCGAACGTGCGCGGCGTGACGTCCCGAACGAGTCGCGGCAGCGCCGAGATTGCGGTGAACTTCGACTGGGGCACCGACATGGCGTTGGCCACGCTTCAGATTCAGTCGGCCATCGCAGAGACGTTGCCCTCGCTACCGGCTGGGACGTCGACGCGGGTGCGGCGAATGGACCCGACGGTGTTTCCCGTCATCGCCTATAGCCTGACGAGCGCGAAACGCTCGCCTTCGGAGCTGTACAACCTTGCCCAGTATCAGTTGCGCCCGCTGCTGTCGGCCGTAGCCGGGGTGGCGAGAGTCGAGGCCGCAGGCGGTGCGCAGGACGAGCTTGAAGTCACTGTCGACCCCCTTCGGCTCGCCGCCTACAAGCTTGCGATCGGTGATGTAGTCAAGGCGGTCGGGGCAAGCAACGTGTTGCTCGCGAGCGGTCGGCTCGAAGATCACGACAAGCTGTATCTGGCTATCGCACACGCGTCGCTGACGTCGCCGCAGACGCTTGCCGGGGTGGTCGTGGCGAACACGCCGGGCGGACCGGTCCATTTGTCGGACGTCGCGAACATCTCGCAGGGGACCGTTCCGCAATGGCTGCGTGTCACCGCCAATGGCCGCGACGCCGTGCTGCTCAACATCTACCAGCAGCCGGGCGCCAACAGTGTGGCGATTGCGCGCGACGTTCAGGCAAAGCTGGTGGACTTCAAGGCGCAGTTGCCGTCGGACGTGAAGCTCTCCAACTGGTACGACCAAAGTGAGCTTGTCATCGCGTCTGCGGCCAGCGTTCGCGACGCCATGCTCATCGGCGTCGTGCTGGCCGCCTTTACGTTGCTGCTGTTTCTGCGGAACTGGAAAATCACTGCCATCGCTGTGGCGCAAGTGCCTGTCGTGATGGCGGCAACGTTTCTGGTGCTCCATCTATTCGGCATGGGACTCAACATCATGACGCTGGGCGGCATGGCGGCGGCCGTCGGTCTGATCATCGACGACGCCATCGTGATGATCGAGCACATCGTGCGGCGCATGCATGAGCATGGCGCAGAGAAGTTTCACGGCCGGGTCATGGCGGCGGCGCTTGAGTTCACGCGACCGCTTGCCGGTTCGTCGGCAGCCACGCTGATCATCTTTGTGCCGCTGGCCTTCTGACAGGCGTCACCGGTGCGTTCTTCAAGGCGCTTTCCGTCACGATGGCAAGCGCGCTCTTTGTGTCGTTCTGTGTGACGTGGCTGGCGATTCCGCTGCTTTGCGATCACTGGCTGACGGCAAAAGACGCCCATGCGGACAGCAGCGGCAAGATTGCGCGATGGGTCGACGCCCGCTACACACGTGTGGTGAGAGGGCTCACACTGCGCCCGTCACGCATGCTGCTCGGGATTGTCCCGCTCGCGGCGGCTGCCGCATTCGCGTTCACGCAGGTTGGCAGCGGCTTCATGCCGAGCATGGACGAGGGCGGCTTCGTGCTGGACTATCACACGGCCCCGGGCACATCGGTGACGGAGAGCGATCGACTGGTGCGCCAGATCGAGCAGATCGTTCAGTCCAACCCGAATGTGCAGACGTACTCGCGACGCACCGGGACAGGGCTGGGCGATGGTCTGGGTGAGCCGAATCGAGGGGACTTCTTCGTGCGGTTGAAGTCCGGCGGCAGGCAACCGATCGATACCGTGATGAACGACATTCGCACACAGGTGGAAGCGAGGGTGCCCGGCGTGAGCGTTGAGTTTGCTCAACTGATGGAGGATCTCATCGGCGATCTGACGGCGGTGCCTCAACCCGTGCAAATCAAGATTTACGGCGACGATCAGGCGGTGCTGGAGGCTACGGCCCGCAAGGTCGCGGGGGCCCTCGCGCACGTGTCGGGCGTCGTCGATGTGAATGACGGGATCAATCCGGCCGGTGACGCGCTCGACATCCAGATCCAGCCCGACGCGGCGGCCGCGCAGGGTGTCGATCCGCAGTGGGTGGCCCAACAGGTTTCTGATCTGCTGGCAGGCAATGTGGCGACGACCTATCAGGTCGGCGTCAAAGCCATGGGGATTCGCGTTCAGCTGACCGGTGCGAAGGCGCTGACCGATACTGGGCTTGCCCAATTGCTCCTGCGCGCACCCGACGGTCATCTGTTTCCGTTAGACCGCGTGGCCAAACTTGTCCCGGTCACCGGACAACCCGAAATCGAACGGGACAACCTGAAGCCGATGGTGGCGGTCACGGCGCGGATCAGCGGGCGCGATCTCGGCTCGGTAATCGGCGATGTGAAGCAGATGCTCGGCACGCAGCCGTTGCTTCCCAAGGGCACCTACTACGCGCTGGGCGGGCTCTACGAGCAGCAGCAAATCGCGTTCCACGGTCTGATGGTCGTGTTCGGGGCGGCCGTCGCACTGGTCTTTGCGCTGTTGCTGTTCCTTTACGAGCGATTTCGTGTGGCGGCCGCCGTGCTGGCCATGCCGATGCTGGCCGCTGGTGCGGTATTCGTCGGCTTGTGGGTGACCGGCATCGAGTTGAACATCACGGCGATGATGGGGATGACGATGATCATCGGCATCGTGACGGAGGTGGCGATCTTCTATGTATCGGAGCTTCAGAGCCTGACGCGGGAGGGCATGCCGCTGGAAGAAGCGCTGATTGTCGCCGGGCAGAATCGACTTCGTCCGATTGCAATGACGACGTTGGCCGCGATCCTTGCGCTGCTGCCGCTGGCGTTTGCCATCGGACAAGGCTCCGCGATGCAGCAGCCATTGGCGGTGGCCATCATCGCGGGCCTTATCGTCCAGATGCCGCTGGTCCTTCTGGCGCTGCCCGCATTGCTTAAGGCTGTTCTTCGTCCCAAATCGCAATGACGACCGTCCAGGCTTGAGTGTGCAGTCCCGGAGGAAATTGCCTCGTGGGTTTGCCGCAATGGATGGCGTTCAGTGCGGGACCTGCAAACGGTGCGCTGTGATCGGCATGAGTCGCGTCACTGCGCACCGTTTGATGATTCAGCGGTTCAGATTCTCCCGCTCACCAATTCGTTTCCCGCTCCGGCGTCGCCGTGATCTTGTGGATTGAGAGGTCGGCGCCGTAGTACTCCTGTTCGTCGTCGAGTCGTAATCCTGAGACGCGTTTGATGACCCCATACACGAGGTAGCCACCGGCGAAGGCGATCGCCACGCCCATCACCGTGCCGACGATCTGTGCGACGAAGCTCACACCGCCGAGTCCACCGAGCGCCTTCTGTCCGAAGATGCCAGCCGCCAGCCCACCCCAGATGCCGCACACGCCATGCAGCGGCCACACGCCAAGCACGTCGTCGATGCGCAGACGGTTCTGCGTCACCGTGAACAGCCACACGAACAGACCGCCAGCGACCGCACCCACGACCAGCGCACCGAGCGGGTGCATGACGTCCGACCCCGCACACACGGCAACGAGTCCCGCAAGCGGCCCGTTATGGATGAAGCCCGGGTCGTCGCGTCCCACCCACATGGCAACCAGCGTGCCGCCGACCATCGCCATGAGCGAGTTCACGGCAACGAGCCCCGAGATGCCACCGACGCGCTGGGCGCTCATCACGTTAAAGCCGAACCAGCCGACGATCAGAATCCATGCGCCAAGGGCCAGGAACGGAATCGACGACGGCGGATGCGCGGCGACCTGCCCCTGACCGTTGTAGCGCCCGCGTCGCGCGCCGAGATGCAACACCGCCGCAAGACCAATCCATCCCCCCACCGCATGCACGACGACCGAACCTGCGAAATCGTGGAAGGGCGCGCCGAGCGTTTGGGTGAGCCAGTCCTGAATGCCGAGATGCCCGTTCCACGCGATGCCTTCGAAGAAGGGGTAGATCACGCCAACGAGGAAGAACGTGGCCACCGACTGCGGATGAAACTTGGCGCGCTCGGCAATGCCGCCAGACACGATGGCCGGGATGGCAGCCGCGAACGTCAGCAGGAAGAAGAACTTGATCAGCGCGTAGCCATTGTGCTCGGACAGCACCGTGGCGCTCGACCAGAAGTCCACGCCATAGGCGAGCGGATAACCGATGAAGAAATACGCGAGTCCCGAGACGGCGAAGTCCGTGAGGATCTTGACCAGCGCGTTGACCTGATTCTTCTTGCGGACAGTGCCAAGCTCGAGAAACGCGAAACCGGCGTGCATGGCAAGCACCAGGATCGCGCCGAGCAGCAGGAACAGCACGTCGCCGGGTGTATTGGAATTGGGCATGAATGTGCTCTTTTGGTGCAAACGTGAGAAGAAACGAAGATATGCAAGAGCGATGCCAGGAATCGCTAGCGCATTGATATCTATGTGAGTTTTATCTGGTGATGTGACATTCGGTGCTTCATGGTGCACGGTCGTGGTGCCGCAAACCGACGCCGCGGGCGTTCTTCGTGCATGCGGACATTGCGGATTGTGGAAAAGCGGTGAAAGGCTAGGGGACGTCACACGCGATGCGTGTCACCGGCACGCGGTATAGAATCCATCAGCAAAACCACGGACCCATCTCTGAGGAACCCCATGATTTTTGAAATCGCCCAGATCGAAGTGAAGCCCGGCAAGGAAGCCGAGTTCGAACAAGGTGTCGCCAAGGCCGCGCCGCTGTTCAAGGGATCGAAAGGCTGCCACGGCATGCGCCTGCTCAAGTCCATCGAGCAACCGACGCATTACAGCCTCGTCGTGACCTGGGAAACGCTCGAAGACCACACCGTTCACTTTCGCAACTCGGAAGCCTTCCAACAATGGCGCGCGCTCGTGAGCGATTGCTTCGCCGCGCCGCCGAACGTCGGCCACGTGACGGAAGCGCTGATCGGTTTCTAAGGCAGGAGCGGTTCTGCGTCCGATCCAATCGGAGCGCAGCCGATGAAGCGGTGATGGAGCCAGTCTCCACCACCGCTTTTTCTTTTTAGCGGGACGACTAGGGTTAACGCGATATGAGGCAATAAAAGTTTTCAGATAACATGCAAACCAGAAAAGAATTGAGCGACAGGAACGGATGACCACCAAGCCCAGAACCCTGACCGAGCAGGTCGCGCAGCAACTACAGGAAGCGATCCGGCAGGGCGTCTATCCCGTCGGCACCCGGCTGCCGACCGGCAAGCAACTCTCCGAATCGTATGGCGTGAGTCCGGCGGTGATCCGCGAGGTGACGGAGCGTCTGCGTGCGCAGGGGCTGATCGACAGCCGTCAGGGCGCAGGCGTGACCGTGAAGGCGCGTACGCCGCAAAGCGGTTTTCAGGTGCCCGTCGGGCAGGATGCGGCCGATCTCGCGAGCGTCTACGAATTGCGTCTGGATCTGGAGAGCACGGCCGCTGCGCTCGCCGCCGTTCGTCATACCGACGACGACATCCGTCAGCTCGAAACGATCCTCGGCAAACTCGAAACACATCTGTATCACCCGGAGAACGGCGTCGAGTTCGATACCGCTTTTCATGCCGCCATCGCGCGCGCGACGCACAACCGCTATTACGCCGACCTGTTGCAGTACCTGAATCTGCAAATCCGGCAGGTCGTGCAGGCCGCACGCACGAATACGTTGCGCCACGAGGGCCTCGCGGCGCAGGTGCATCAGGAGCACGTCGCCGTGTTCGATGCCATTAAGGCGCGCGATCCGATGCGCGCGCGTGAGGCGTCGCTCTCGCATCTGTTGAGTGCCTCGGGGCGTCTTGGCCTGACGC
The DNA here is from genome assembly GCF_902459615.1 of Pandoraea commovens. Classification (GTDB taxonomy): domain Bacteria; phylum Pseudomonadota; class Gammaproteobacteria; order Burkholderiales; family Burkholderiaceae; genus Pandoraea; species Pandoraea commovens. The sequence continues at coordinate 115,314 of NZ_CABPSA010000007.1, read as the reverse complement.
TTCCCGGGCGCGACATCATTACCGGCGCGGTTGCGCCGAAGCGCCATTGATCTGCGAGCCGCCGAGCTATCGTCAGATGCCATCCCCTACACCGTAACCCCCGACGCGTGACCTTATGACCATCACCGCTTTCGCTCAACGTCTGATCGACGCCGTCGGCGCCGACAGCGTTTTCACTTCCACTGAGGACGTCGCACCGTGGCTCGCCGACTGGCGTGGCATGTATCGCGGGCACGCGCAGGCCGTCGTGCGTCCGCGCTCGACGCAGGACGTCGCCAAGATTCTTGCGCTGTGCCAGAGCACGGGCACCCCGGTCGTCCCGCGCGGCGGCAACACCGGACTGTGCGGCGGCGCCACCCCGGACAAGTCCGAGCAGAACGTGGTGCTGAGCCTCGACCGCATGAACGCGGTGCGCAGCCTCGACACCATCGCCAATACCCTCGTAGCCGAAGCGGGATGCATTCTCGAAGACCTGCAACGCACGGCGCGCGACGCGAATCGTCTGCTACCACTGAGTCTCGCGGCCGAAGGGTCGTGCCAGTTGGGCGGCAATCTCGCGACGAACGCGGGTGGCGTGAACGTGGTGCGCTATGGCATGACGCGCGATCTGGTGCTCGGTGTGGAAGCCGTGTTGCCGAATGGCGAGATCCTTCACGGCCTGCGCACGCTGCGTAAGGACAACACCGGTTACGACCTCAAGCAGTTGCTCATCGGCTCGGAAGGCACGCTCGGTGTGATTACGGCGGCGGCGCTGCGTCTGTACGCCCCCACGCCGGTGCGTCAGGTGGTCATCGCCGCCGTCACGTCGCCGCGTCAGGCGCTCGAACTTTATGAGCTGCTGTTCGCCGAATGTGGCCCGCGCATGCAGGCGTTCGAGTTCTTCACCGGCGAGTGCGTCGATCTGGTGATGGCGCATGTGCCGGGCGTGCGTGCGCCGTTTGGTGAGCGTCACCCGGGCTACGTGCTGGTCGAGCTGGCCGATACGGCAGACGAACAGGCCCTCGGGGCATTGCTCGAACGGGTGATCGAGGCCGCTATCGAGCGAGATCTGTGTGCCGACGCCGTGGTGTCGTCCACGCTGGGTCAGGTCGAAGAGATGTGGAAGTTGCGCGAGGAAATCTCCGAAGCGCAACGTGCCGACGGCCCGCACCTGAAGCACGACGTCTCGCTGCCCATCGAATCGATTCCCGAGTTCATGACGAGCGCTGAGGCGCGGGTGCGACGTGTTTGTCCGCAGGTGCGTCCGTTCATCTTCGGCCACTTCGGCGACGGCAATTTGCACTACAACCTGTCGCGTCCGGCAGGTGAGGCGACGGATTTCATGGCAAAGCACGGTGAGGCGATCACGGCCGAAGTGCTCGACGAAGTCGCGCGCTTCGGCGGCAGCATCAGCGCCGAACACGGTATCGGACAGCTCAAGCGCGACTATTTCGCCAAGTACAAATCGCCGCTCGAACTGCGCCTGATGCGCGAGATCAAGGCCGTGTTCGATCCGGCCGGGATCATGAATCCGGGCAAGCTGCTGTAACGATTTTTCGCATCGCGGACGCCGGACATCGGCGTCCGATGACGTTTTCCCCTGAGGAGTCGACATGACCGCAACTTCCGCCGCCGGTGCGCCGCTGTGTCTGGGCCCGCTGCCGGAGATCGATCCGCCCACGTTCGAAGTGCCCTTTGGCGCTGTCGACACGCACGCACACGTGGTCGCCGCGAGCGACGCGTATCCAATGGTGCCCGAGCGCAGCTACACGCCGCCGCCCGCGCCCGAGGACAAGTACCTCGCGATGCTCGACGCGACGGGCATGACCTATGGCGTGCTGGTGCAGATCAGCGTCTACGGCACCGACAACCGGTACATGCTCGAAACGCTACGCCGTCACCCGGATCGCCTTCGTGGCATTGCGGTGGTGTCGCCGGCCGTCACCGATGCCGAGCTGGAAGCGATGCACGCAGCGGGGGTGCGCGGATTGCGCATCAACGTGCTGTTCGGTGGTGGCATCGGCTTCACGGCGATGGAAACGCTCGCGCATCGCATCAAGGATCTGGGCTGGCATATGCAGTTCCTGATGGACGTGAATGCGCTGCCCGAACTCATGCCGCGCATGACGTCGCTGCCGGTGCCGGGCATCGTGGATCACATGGGTCATACGCCCGTGGCGCAGGGACTGAATTCGCCGGGCTTTTCGGCGTTGCGCTCGCTGGTGCGCGACCACGGTTACTGGGTGAAGCTCTCGGGCGCGTACCGGATCAGCGAACGTTTCCCGACGTTCGACGATGTGACGCCGTTCGCACAGGCGCTCATCGAAGATGCCCCCGATCGCATGGTTTGGGGCAGCGACTGGCCGCATGTGTCGCTCACGCGCATGCCGAACACCGGTGCGTTGCGTAATCTGCTGCCGCAGTGGGCACCGGACGCCGAGACACGTCGGCGCATTCTGGTGGATAACCCGGCACGGCTGTACGGCTTTCCGAAAACGATCTGATTTCCGATTTGATTGCTTTACCCATTCCCGGCGCGCCTAGCGCTCATGAAGTCCAAGAGGTTCAGGAGGAGACAAGATGGATTGGTATCGCCAGATGAACAAGACCGAGCGGCACACGTTTATTGCCGCGTTCGGCGGGTGGGCGCTCGACGCGCTCGACTTCATGGTGTTCACCTTCGTGATCTCGACACTGATCACCGTGTTCAGCATCGACAAGGGACAAGCCGGCATGCTGGCGACCGTGACGCTGCTGTTCTCGGCCATCGGTGGCTGGCTTGCCGGGGTGCTGGCCGACCGTTACGGACGGGTGCGTATCTTGCAGGTCACGATTCTGTGGTTCTCCATCTGCACGGTACTGATCGGCTTCGCACAGAACTTCGAGCAGATTTTCGTGCTGCGTGCGTTGCAGGGTCTGGGCTTCGGCGGCGAGTGGGCGGTGGGTTCGGTGCTCATGGGCGAGATCGTGCGCACCGAGTATCGCGGCCGCGCCGTGGGGACGGTGCAAAGCGGCTGGTCTATCGGATGGGCCGTGGCGGCGCTTTGTTATACGGCGTCGTTCTCGTATCTGCCGGAAGAGTATGCGTGGCGAGTGCTGTTCTGGATCGGTGTGATTCCGGCATTGTTCGTGCTTTTCATCCGAAAGAACGTGCCTGAGCCCGAACTGTTTCAGCGCACGCGCAAACGCGAAGATGCCGCAGAAAAGCGCACGTCGGCGTGGACGATCTTCTCGCCGGAACTGATCAAGACGACGGCACTCTCGGCGCTGCTGTGCACGGGCGTGCAGGGCGGGTACTATGCCGTGACGACGTGGTTGCCCACGTTCCTGAAGACGGAGCGCCACCTGTCGGTGATCGGCACGGGCGGCTATCTGCTGGTGATCATTCTCGGTTCGTTCATCGGCTACCTGACGGGGGCGTATCTGACCGACCGTCTGGGGCGTCGCGCGAACCTGCTGATTTTTGCCGTGCTCTCGGGCGTGAGCATTTACGTCTACACACAGCTTCAACTGAGCAACGACCAGATGCTGATTCTCGGCTTCCCGCTGGGATTCGCGGCGTCGGGCATTTTCAGCGGCATGGGCGCGTATCTGACGGAGCTGTTTCCGTCGGCGGTGCGTGCGAATGCGCAGGGCTTCGCGTATAACTTCGGGCGCGGCATCGGCGCCTTGTTCCCGAGTCTGGTGGGCTATCTCGCCAAGACGAGCGGTCTGGGCTCGGCCATCGGGATGTTTGCCGGTGGCGCGTACCTCGTCGTGCTGATCACCGCGTTCATGTTGCCCGAGACGAAAGGGCGCGAGATCGAGTAAGTTCGCGAGCAACTTCGCAGCTCAGTTGGCTGAATTCGCAAGACAGTTTTCGTATGTTCGAGGACGGCCGTTGCCGTGGTGTCGGCAGGCCGTCCGGTTTTTTTGATTCAAGGGAGTTCCGCATGAAGATCCTGGTACCGGTCAAACGGGTAGTGGATTACAACGTAAAGGTTCGCGTGAAGAGCGACGGCAGTGGCGTCGACATCGCGAACGTGAAGATGTCGATGAATCCGTTCGACGAAATCGCGGTGGAAGAGGCGGTGCGTCTGAAGGAAGCGGGCGTGGCGACGGAAGTGATCGCGGTGTCGGCGGGCGTGGCCCAGTCGCAAGAGACGCTGCGTACGGCGCTGGCCATCGGTGCGGATCGCGCGATTCTCATCGAGTCTGACGAAGAGTTGCAGCCGTTGGCTGTGGCCAAGCTGCTCAAAGCGCTGGTGGACAAGGAGCAGCCGCAACTGGTGATCCTCGGCAAGCAAGCGATCGACGACGATTCCAACCAAACGGGTCAGATGCTGGCGGCACTCGCTAAGCTGCCGCAGGCGACGTTCGCCTCGAAGGTGTCGGTGGCGGATAACCGTGCACAAGTGACGCGCGAAGTGGACGGCGGTCTCGAGACCGTGTCGCTGGCGCTGCCTGCGGTGATCACGACGGACCTGCGCCTGAACGAGCCGCGTTACGTGACGCTGCCCAACATCATGAAGGCGAAGAAGAAGCCGCTGGAGACCGTGAAGCCTGCGGATCTGGGGGTGGATGTGAGCCCGCGTCTGAAGACGCTGAAGGTGGCCGAGCCGCCCAAGCGCAGCGCAGGGGTGAAGGTGGCGGACGTGGCAGCGCTCGTCGACAAGCTCAAGACCGAAGCCAAGGTTATCTAAGGGAGACGACGAGATGAGCATTCTGGTCATTGCAGAACACGACAACAACGCTATCAAGTCGGCGACCCTGAACACGGTGACGGCAGCGCTGCAATGCGGCGACGACGTGCACGTGCTGGTCGCGGGCAGCAACGCGAAGGCAGCAGCTGACGCCGCTGCGCAGATCGCCGGTGTGAAGAAGGTGCTGCTCGCAGACGCCGCCTACTTCGGCGACGGTCTGGCTGAGAACATCGCGGACGAAGTGGTGTCGATTGCAGGCAACTACTCGCACATCCTGGCCCCGGCCACGGCGTACGGCAAGAACATCGCCCCGCGCGTCGCAGCGCTGCTCGACGTCGCGCAGATTTCGGATATCACGAAGGTCGACAGCGCGGACACTTTCGAGCGTCCGATCTACGCAGGTAATGCGATTGCGACGGTGCAAAGCGCCGATAAGGTGAAGGTCATCACGGTGCGCTCGACGGGCTTCGACCCGGCGGCGGCCACGGGTGGCAGCGCTGCGGTGGAAAGCGTCGCAGCGACGCCGGACGCTGGCGTGTCGCAGTTCGTGGGCCGTGAAGTGACGAAGCTGGACCGTCCTGAGCTGACCTCGGCGAAGATCATCGTCTCGGGTGGCCGCGGTCTGGGCAGCGGCGAGAACTATACGAAGGTGCTGGAGCCGCTGGCGGACAAGCTGGGTGCGGCGCTGGGCGCATCGCGTGCAGCGGTCGATGCCGGTTACGTGCCGAACGACTATCAGGTTGGTCAGACGGGCAAGATCGTCGCGCCGCAGTTGTATGTGGCTGTGGGCATTTCGGGTGCGATTCAGCACTTGGCGGGCATGAAGGATTCGAAGGTGATCGTGGCGATCAACAAGGATCCGGAAGCACCGATCTTCTCGGTGGCGGACTACGGTCTGGTGGGCGATCTGTTCACCGTCGTGCCGGAACTGACGGGCGCGCTGTAACGCGTTGGGCTGCGGGAGTCGCTCCCGCAGCCGATTCGGATGAAGACGTGTGCAAGTGCGCCTTCATCCGAATCGGACATCTCGAACGGCAAACAGGGAACAGCGATGGACAAAGTCGATTGCGTCGTGATCGGCGCGGGCGTGGTGGGACTGGCCGTCGCGCGAACGATGGCCATGGCCGGACGCGAAGTCGTCGTGCTGGAGTCCGAGCGTGCCATCGGCACGGGCACGAGTTCGCGCAACAGCGAGGTCATCCACGGCGGCATCTACTATCCGCCCGGCTCGCGCAAGGCGACGCTGTGTGTCGAGGGCAAACACCGTTTGTACGAATTTTGCGCCTCGCACGGTGTGGAGCATCGTCGCTGCGGCAAGCTGATCGTCGCGACGACCGACCATCAGGTCGCTGAGCTCGAAGCGATCGCCGCCAACGCGCGCGCGAGCGGGGTCGACGATCTTCAGTGGCTGACGGCGGCGGAAGTGGCACAACGAGAGCCTGCGCTGCACACGTTTGGTGCATTGCTCTCCCCGTCGACGGGCATCGTCGACAGTCATGGGCTGATGCTCGCTTTGCAGGGTGACGCGGAGAACGCAGGTGCGATGCTGGCCTTCGAGGCGCGCGTAACAGGCGCTCGCGTGGGCAGTGCCGAGGGCATCGAACTCGATGTCGAGACCGATGGCGTCACGTCGACACTGCTCGCCAACACGGTCGTCAATAGCGCGGGCCTGTACGCTGTCGATATCGCTCGTCGCTTCGATGGGCTGGCGTCGGAACACATTCCTCAGCGGTATTACGCGAAGGGCAGCTATTTCACCTGCGCGCAGCGTGCGCCGTTCACCCATCTGATTTATCCGGTGCCCGAGCCGGGCGGACTGGGCGTCCACCTGACGCTCGATCTCGGCGGTCAGGCGCGTTTCGGTCCGAACGTGGTGTGGGTGGACGAGATTGACTACACGGTGAATTCGTCCGACGGCGACGGCTTCTACGCCGCAGTGCGACGCTATTGGCCGACGCTGGCGGATGGCGCGTTACAACCGGGCTATGCGGGAATTCGACCGAAGATCAGCGGACCGGGTGAGCCGGCAGCGGACTTCCGGATCGATGGACCGGCGGTGCATGGCGTGGCGGGGCTCGTCAATCTGTTCGGCATCGAATCGCCGGGTCTGACGGCGTCGCTGGCGATTGCGGAGGCTGTGCGCGCCGCATTGGACTGATGGCCTGACTCCCTGAGGAGAGACGTCAGGCGACAAATCGCGAGATGGGCCGCCCGGCCACATCTCGCTCATGTCTGCTATCTGGCTAACCCCGTGATGCCTTCCCGGCGGCGCCGCGAACGTTGCGCGGCAATCCTGCCTGGGGACATCGTGACATCGATGGATTCGATCTGGTGTGCGGGTCGGCACACCGACGACCCATCAGCGCCACTCGACACCCATTACCGCACGGCGACCGGCGGCTTCCACGAAGCGGGGTTCGTCCAGAACACACCACGCAGTCGATCGGTGTCGCCACACGGCGTGCTGCGTGCCGGTTTGCTGATCTGACCTGCACAGGCGCTGATATCGCGGCCCGATTGTTGCAGGCGTTTCAGAATCGTATCGAGCATGCCCGATTCGCGCCATTCGTTCAGTTTGCGACGGCAGGTCGGCACGGAGGGGTACTGCATGGGCAGCTTGGACCAGCTCTCGCCAGTGAACAGCACCCACAAGACAGCATTGGTCAGCGTGCGCTGCTCGACTTGAGGGCGGCCGCGTCGTTCCGTACGGACCGGTCGGTCGCAAATCAGATCACGCAGGGCGTGCCATTCAACGTCGCTCAGTTCATTAAACATAACACCTCGACCCAAAACAAACGGAGGCGCCGCAGGGGGCGAGTCCGGGTTTCGCGATCTAGTAAGAACCGGTGCAATCTGGTGCGTACTTATCGTCAAAACTCGGCCAAGGCGGCGTCGATCCCCGATGCTGGAAATACAAGCAACAAGCATGCCAGGACATCGGGTTCTCTTTTGAAGAACGCCGCGGGCGGGTCGAACCACACTGCGAAGGGAGCGTTTAACCAGCAAAAAAACGCCCACTTGGCAGGTGGGCGCAGCTCCTGAGTGGCTATTGGGATAGGCAATCGCAAAAGCGTCAGGAGAAAAGGAATACGTGCCTTTTGGCCAGTCCGGATCGTTTGTTGTTCTCGGCTCGGGCCACGGTGTCTCGCTCCACATGCGCCAGCTTGTCAAGCTTGCAGCCGCAATCATGACAAAAACCGCGAGTCGACGCGCTTCGGAATTACCCCCATTGCGGTGCATGCCGCCGGACGCGGGCGTCGGGCCCCGAAATCGCCCGAAAGCCCGCCCCGCTTGCCCTGGATGGGTGCCAGCCTGCGCTTGCATAGGGCATGGTGTTTCGAGAACGGGCGCAACCAAGCGCAACCGTCGCGATACCATCGGCGCAACTCCGTCTCGCGTGGTGAGAAAGTGGCCCGGTCGACTCATGGTCTTCCGTCATGGTCGGGTGGCGGGACCGTAGCCTATAATGTGCGCCTTCCATGAATATCGTCTATCGGCTGCGCGGAACCGCCGCACACCGGTCGGCGCCATTGTGCGCAAACGGCATGAGCAACGACAGCGATAACAAATATTCGGTCCCGGGCCTGGAGCGCGGTCTGCGGATCCTCATGACTTTTTCGGCGCGCGAGCCGGTGCTGGCAGGGGCGGACCTTGCCCGTCGGCTGGATATTCCACGCTCGACGGTGTTCCGTCTGTTGCAGACGCTGGAAGCCGAAGGCTTTATCGAGAAGGCGGGCGACGACCGTCATTACCGACTCGGTGTGGCAGTGCTGCGCCTCGGTTTCGAGTATCTGAACTCGCTTGAGCTGACGGATCTGGGGACGCCCGTCATCGAGAAGCTGCGCGACGCGACGGGCTTCTCCAGCCACATCCTGATTCTCGATCAGCGCGATGCAGTGTTCGTCGCAAAGGCGGCCAGCCGCGAACTGGTGTTTGGTACGGTACGCGTGGGTACGCGTCTGCCCGCTCATGCGACCGCCGTCGGGCACATTCTGCTCGGCGACTATTCGTTGCCGTCGCTCAAGCAGCTTTATCCGGAACGCAAGCTCGAAGCCTACACGGCGCATACGCCCACCACGGTCGATGCGCTCCACCGCGTGGTGCAGGAAGACATCGCTCGCGGTTACAGCATGAGCCAAGCCTTCTTCGAACAGAACATTTCGACGATCGCCGCGCCGGTGCGCAATCATCGAGGGCAAATTGCCGCCGTTATCAGCGTGACGATCCCGCAGGCACGCGTCGAAGCCGACCTGCTCGAGAGCGGCATTGTCGAGAAGGTGGTATCCGCAGCCGATGAACTCTCTCATAAGCTGAATTACCGCTCCGAGCGCACTGGTGTTGTGCCGCTCGGCGGGCATCCGTGATGTAACCCGACGGTCCCCAACCCTACGGTCCCCAACCCTACGGTCCCAAATCCTCCCCGCCCTTAATACCCCCCGGGCAGCGCCAATCCCCGGCCCCCTGACTCCGTTCCACTACCTTTAAGTCACTGCGTCAGGGGGCCGGGGATCGTCGCCACTCATACGCCCCGTTTTTCTCCGCCCCCGCTTCGTTGCGCACTTCGTCGCGCTTGTCTCGCCATCTTCTGATCGACCCCGCCCGGACGTCGCAGTCGTGCCTTTCCCCTATTTTTTCCCGCAGACGCGCGTCACCTTTGTCATTAGCATTTGCGCAACATCAATAAATGCTTACTTATTTTCTGCTTGTCTCACAGTAGCCACTTCGACATAATTGTCTCACCTATTAATCATTGTTTCATAGGTAAGACAATAACGATGCGGCAGCCGGGACGTTGGGAATAACGTCGAGCGTGCCGGCAAAGGGCGTCAATAGCCCCGGGCATCAGAGGCAAACAGGAGTGGATGGTGAAGAGACGCAGTATCGGCGCAGCCTGCCTATTGGCATGCGTTGGCGCGGCACATGCCGCTGGTAATTCATTACAGATTTACGGGACGGTCGACGATGGCCTCACTTATGTGAGCAATCAGGGCGGCGGACGTCTGTTCAAAATGGACGCCGGGATCGGTCAACCCGACCGCTTCGGCATTAAGGGACGCGAGGATCTCGGGGGCGGTCTCGCCGCTATCTTCCAACTCGAACAGGGCTTCAACACGAGCTCCGGTGCGCTGATCAATAGCGGCGTCGAGTGGAATCGTCAGGCGTGGGTCGGTCTCGCCAGCGATCGTTTCGGCACGGTATCGATCGGGCACCAGACAGACTTCATGCAAGACGTCTCGATCCGCTTCTCGAACGGCTTCTGGCAGCACAATCTGTATGCCTATCACCCCGGTAACCTCGACAATCTGGCGAACTCGTCGCAGATCGATAACGCAGTGAAGTGGAACAGCACGAGCTTCCACGGACTGACGGGCGGTCTGATGTACGGTTTCGCTGGCGGCAATGCCCAAGGGCGCACGGCCGGTGCCTACGTGAAGTACGACAACGGCGCGCTGTCGATGGCTGCCACTTACGTGAGCATCAATAAGCGGACGTTCGATTTCTCGTCGCGTCTCGGCATTTCGTCGATCTTCGGTCAGTCGGCCCTTTCCGCCACGAAGCTGTTCCAGTCGGATGCTGTGAACAACACGGGCATCGGCGCTTCGTACCGCATTTCGTCGCGCTGGAACGTGCACGCGCTCTATACGCGCAGCGAAGTTCGTGCGCCGGGCGGCTCGGGCAACATGTTCAACTACGACGTGGGCACGGAATACCGCGTCACGGAAGCAAACGCGTTGACGCTGGGCTATTCGTACTCGTCGTTCAACCACACGCACTACAACCAGATCGAAGCGGGCGACCTGTATTCGTTCTCGAAGCGTACGCAGTTGCAGGCACAAGTGACGTACATCGGCGCGACGGGGAATAACCACGCCGCGTCGTATCCGATCGGCGCATCGAGCAATCACGATCAGATGCTGCTGCGCGTCGGGATGTATCACAGCTTCTGAGGTAGCGGCTAAGCCTCGATATCGTCGGTATTGTCGGCGCCGAATTCGTTCGGTGCCGACGATGTCGGCGATGTTGGTGATTGCAGGATTTTCGGTGGCGTTCGTATGAGGTCGCCGCCCATTATGAGATTCAACATGTCAGTTTCTCTGCCCCCCACATCCTCCCAGCGCCCCTCGCGTGTGCGCTACTGGATGCTCTTTCTGGTCTTCGTCGGCACGGTCATCAATTACGTCGACCGCGCCAATCTCTCGGTCGCCGCCCCGATGCTCAAGCAGGAGTTCGGTCTTGGGCCGGTCGAACTGGGCTTCATTTTCTCGGCGTACGCATGGACCTATGTGATCGCCAACATTCCCGGTGGCTGGGTCATCGACCGCTTTGGCACGCGCGCGATCTACGGTGTGGCCATCCTCAGTTGGTCGGTGCTGACGTTCATGCAAGGCTTCACGTCGCGCTTCGCCACGCTCTTCGGTATGCGGCTGGGCGTGGGCATTGCAGAAGCCCCGACGTTCCCGGTGAACAACCGCGTGGTCTCGATCTGGTTCGCTCAACGTGAGCGGGGTGTGGCCACGAGCGTCTACCTCGTCGGCCAGTACATCGGCATGGCGGCGCTCACGCCGGTGCTGTTCTGGATTGCACACACGTGGGGTTGGCGCGAGATTTTTTACGCGACGGGTCTGCTGGGCATCGTGTGGGCTGGTGTCTGGTTCGTCGGTTATCGCGATCCCGACAAGTGCGCGTGGGTCAACGCCGCAGAACTCGAACATATTCGTAGCGGCGGGGCGCTCGTCGAAGTGAAATCGGCGGAACCTGCGACGGCGCAGAAATTCCCGTGGCGCAAGCTGCTGGCGCTGTTTCGTAATCGCCAGATTATCGCGATATGCGTGGGCAAATTTGCGTCGCTCTCGTCGCTGTATTTCTTCCTGACGTGGTTCCCGACCTACCTGATCACCGAACGTCACATGACGGTGCTCAAGGCCGGTGGCATGACGTCGGTGCCGTTCGTCGCGGCGTCCATCGGCGTGGTGTGCGGTGGTCTGCTCTCGGACTGGTTGCTGCGTCGCGGCGTGGCGGTCGGTACGGCGCGCAAGACGCCTATCGTCACCGGTTTGCTGCTGGTGCCGACGATGTCGCTCACGGTACTCACGGACGCCAACTGGCTCGTCATCGCCATCATGTCGTTCGCGTTCTTCGCGCAAGGCGTGGCGTCGGCGTCGTGGTCGCTCGTGGCAGACATTGCCCCGAAGGGCATGGTCGGCATCACCGGCGGTGCGGTGAACTTTGCCGGTAACCTCTCGGGCATCATCACGCCCATCGCGATTGGCTTCATCGTCAAAGCGACAGGCTCGTTCGGCTGGGCCCTCGGTCTCATCAGCATCTTCGCCATCGCCGGGGTGCTGTGCTACCTGCTGTTGCTCGGCGAAGTCAAACGCATCGAACTGGACGACGATGACGATGACGGCAAGGAAGGTCAAAGTGCTGCCGTGACCGGGAAGGCCCGCGCGGCCTGAGATCGCCACCGTCGTCCGTTTGGCGGATGATGGCGGCACCGACTGGTCCGCCATCGAATTGGCCATTCACGGATCGCGGCGGACAGTGCGGAGCAGGTCGGTTCAGGGGAGATCGTTCCGCGTCAGGCCTCCACCGCCTGACGCCGGTAATCTCCCGGACGCGCCCCCGTCCATTTCCGGAACGCCCGGAAGAACGCGCTTGGATCGGCGAAGCCCAACGACAGCGCAATTTCCAGCATCGGCTTGGACGTGTGGCACAGCGCGTGAATCGCAAGATCGCGTCGCAACTGATCCTTGATCGACTGGTATGACTGTCCCTCGTCTTCCAAGCGCCGGCGCAACGTCGACGGGGTCGTGTGAAACTCGCCCGCCAACGCTTCGAACGCGGGCCAGCTGTCGGTCGGCATGGTCTTCAGTCTGCGTCGCACCCGCGCCACCATCCCCTTGGTGTTCTTGTACTTGAGGATGATGTTGCCCGGCGCGGCCCGCAGAAAATCCTTCACCGTGACTTCGTTTTGCACGACCGGCAAGTCCAGACAGGCAGCGTCGAATTCGATAGCGGTATGCGGAGCACCGAAAACCAACCGCGCCGAATACATGGTTCGGTACTCTTCGCTGTAGACCGGTTCGTCAAAGGCAAAGTACGCCGTTCCCAACGTCACGCGCCGTGCGATCAGCCAACAGGTGAGGGCGTAGAAGAGAATCAGCAGCGTCTCGTGTCCGAAGATGCGCGGCGCTTTTGCATCCGGCCGCTCATGAACTTCAAGCCGGGCCAGTGCGCCGTCGCGCACCAGATGCATCTCCAGATCGTCGAGCAACAACCCCATGAAGCGGCAGGCACGCTGCAACGCCTGTTCCAGCGTGTGGCAGGCGACGACGCTGTGACACAGCATCGCAAAACTGCCGACCTTCATGCGTCGCGAATCCTGTCCGAAGAACTCGTCGTCCAGTGCGAGACTGATCAGCCGCCACAGATGCGCGTATCGATCCGCCGAGACACGCCCCTGAGGATGCGCGAGCAACGACGGGGCGATATCCGCGGCGCGCAGCAATGCCGTTGGATCGCCGCCGAGTCGCTCGACGTGCGCCAATGCGTTGATCACAAAATGAATCGAAATACTGCCTTTTTCCATGCGTCGCGAATCGGAGCCGGCGGAATGCCGTAGCAGGGGGACGCAGGAATTCTAGCAGTGCGGCCCCTGTCGGCGCTTCCGTCGCCGTCCGAAACGCTGATCGGAGTATTCCGAAATCGCGGATTTGGCAGATTTGGCGCGGTTGGTGGACTTAGCGTTTCGATTGCAGCCTAAGACGTCGAGACTTCCCTGGGCTTACTTCGGTGCCATGCGCAATGCGCCGTCAAGACGAATGACCTCGCCGTTGATCATGGTGTTCTCGACGATGTGTCGCACCAGTGCGGCGTACTCCGACGGACGTCCCAGACGCGGCGGGAAAGGTACCGACGCACCGAGCGCAGCCTGCACCTCGGGTGTCATGCCAGCCATCATCGGTGTTTCGAAAATCCCCGGTGCAACGGTCACGACACGTACGCCCAGTCGCGCCAGCTCACGCGCGGCGGGCAAGGTCAACGCGGCGACACCCCCCTTGGACGCCGCATACGCCGCCTGACCGATCTGCCCGTCGAACGCTGCGACCGATGCGGTGTTCACGACGACGCCGCGTTCGCCTTCGGCATCCGCTTCACCCTCGGCCATCGCCGCAGCCGCAATGCGCAGCACATTGAACGTGCCGATCAGGTTCACGTTAATGACGCGCGCGAAGCTCTCGAGCCGGTGCGGTCCCTGCTTGCCAAGAATGCGCTCGCCAATGACCATGCCCGCGCAGTTGACCACACCGTTCAGCGTGCCGAAGGCACTTTTCGCCGTGTCGACGAGGCGCTGCACATCGTCTTCGCGCGTGATGTCGGTCGCGACGAAGCGCGCGGCCTCGCCCAGCGCGTCGGCCTGTTTGGCACCGGCTTCGGCGTTGATGTCGCCGAGCACGACTTTGGCACCTGCGTCGACGAACATGCGGGCGGTTGCTGCACCGAGCCCAGACGATGCGCCGGTGACGAGAAAGACACGGTCCTTGATTTGCATTGCGAATCCCGAATAAGTAAAAGGTGGCGCTCAGGCCGCATTGGCCGACGCTTGCGCGGCCTTGGCGATTTCCTGATTGCGCAGAATGAAGCGCTGAAGCTTGCCGCTCGGCGTCTTGGGCAGTTCGGTCACGAATTCGACTTCGCGCGGATACGCGTGCGTCGACAGTCGATGGCGAACGTGTTCCTGCAATTCGCGGGCGAGGGCGTCCGACGGCGCGAACTGGGCGTGCAGCACGACGAATGCCTTGACCAGCTCCGTGCGCTCGGGGTCCGGCTTGCCCACTACGGCCGTTTCGACCACAGCGGGATGTTCGATCAGCGCGCTTTCCACGTCGAACGGACCGATGCGATAGCCCGCCGACGTGATGACGTCGTCGTTACGTCCAACGAAGCTAATGCTGCCGTCGGCGTTGCGCTCGACGGTATCGCCGGAAAGGTAGTAGTCGCCCATGAACGCAGGCGTCTCCCGCTCCCAGTAGCCGCCGAACCACATCAGCGGCGATTGCTTGCGGTCCAGCGCGAGTACGCCCGGCTGGCCGACAGGGCACTCCCGGCCTTCGTCGTCGAGCACCACGACACGGTGCCCCGGCGAGGCAAAGCCCGCAGCTCCCGATTGCACCGGATGCGAGAGCGCGTGATGGTTGCAGACCACCATGCCCAGTTCCGTCTGGCCGTAATGGTCGTGAATGGTCACACCGAGATGTTCGGCGAACCAGCGAATGACTTCCGGGTTCAGCGGTTCACCGGCGCTCGACACGGCGCGCAGCCGCCCCTTAACGGGAGTCGCCGCCTTTTCGCCGCCAGCGATGAGCAGACGAAATGCCGTCGGTGAACCGGCGAGGTTGGTGATACCCAGCTTGTTGATGATTCGGTACGTGCTCCCGACGGTGAACGGCCCGTCATAGAACGTCGTGGGAATCCCCATCGCGAGCGGTCCTGTGACGGCGTAGTACAGCCCGTATGCCCAACCCGGGTCGGCAATGTTCCAGAAGGTGTCGGTCGTACGCAGATCGACGGCGTCGCGCATATAGCCCATGAACGCCATGATCGCGCGCAGCGGCACCATTACCGGCTTGGCCGCGCCCGTCGTGCCAGAAGTGAACATCATCATGAAGGGATCGTCGCCCCGGCGCATCACTGGGTCGAACACCTCGTCGTGGTGCTCTACCTCGTGCCAGAAGCTGAAGTCACCGCGTCGCACACCCTGACCGCGAGGGCCGCCGACCGTCGCGACCGGCGGGCAGTTGGCGACTTCGTCGAGCTTCGCCCGGTTGGTCGCGTCGGTAATCACGAGCTTGCTCTGTGCGCTTTGCAGACGGTGTTCGATCGCCTTCGGCCCGAACGCCGTGAAGAGCGGCTGATACACCGCGCCCGCGCGCCAGGTGCCGAGAATCGTGATGAGTAATTCCGGCGTGCGAGGCAGCAGGCCGCTGACACGGTCGCCGGGCTGCACACCCTGTTCGCGCAGGAAGTTGGCGAAGCGCGCCGACAGGGTTTGCAGCACTTTGAACGTCCAGGTCTGGCTCGTGCCGTCCTTGCCTTCCCAGAACAGAGCGATGCGCCCGGGCAGGGCGTGGCGGTCGCAACATTCGACACAGGCATTCATCGCGTCGAGGTTGCCGTCCAGCGTGGCGCGCACGGTGGCGTCGAGGTCGAACGCCTCATAGGCTTGGGCGTAATCCGCAGTCATGGGTTGTCTCCTGTAGTCCGATGCCGGTCGGCAGCGCGCCTGCGATGCAGTGACCTCCGAGCGCTTCGCCGACCGCCCGCGGCACCGTCTGTTCTCGGGTGCGACGCTCGCGGGCAAGGGGAAATTCATCGTAATGGGTGGCGTTGGCGGCAGGCAATGTCCAATCGGGTCAGAGTTCGTGAGGGATTTATCCACTCCGCAAACAGGGGATATCGCCCCGCGTCAGGCGTACCCTGGGCGTTGTCCGGTAAGGCCTGCGGCGATTCCTTGCGGCCATGAGGGTTTGTCCCGAGCCCAATACAGACGATTCCGATGGCAATTCTGCTCATCCAATTTGCCGTTTTTGGCTATGGTGCCAACGGGGCGCGATCCCTACACTGGACCTATCGATAGGCGAAAGACGTCGACGATTTTTACCGCGATTCTTAACGCGATTCTTCCCGATAACGTTCCGATAACGTCACGGCGCAGGAGACAGAACATGGATTTCTACACCGAAGACCAACGCATGATTCGCGACATGGCGCGTGCGTTTTCCAGCGAGCAGCTTGCGCCGAACGCAGCGCAGTGGGACCGCGAGTGTGCCTTGCCCGACGCGATGGTCGCGCAGATGGGCGAGCTTGGCCTGCTCGGCATGATGGTGCCTGAACAGTACGGTGGCTCGTACACCGATTACACGGCGTATGCGCTGGCGATGGAAGAAATTGCGGCAGGTTGCGCTTCCACGGCCACGATGATGTCCGTGCACAACTCGGTCGGCTGTGCGCCGATCCTGAAGTTCGGCAACGACGCCCAGCGCGCGCGCTGGCTGCCGGATCTGGCGGCAGGCCGCAAGATCGGGGCGTTCTGTCTGACCGAACCGCAAGCCGGGTCGGACGCCAGCAATCTGAAGACGCGCGCCGAGCGTCGGGGCGACAAGTGGGTGCTCAACGGCAACAAGCAGTTCGTGACGAATGGCAAGCGCGCGGCAGTGGCCATCGTGTTTGCAGTGACCGATCCTGCGGCGGGCAAGCGTGGCATCTCGGCCTTCATCGTGCCGACCGATACGAAGGGATTCGAGGTCGGGCGTCCCGAGCACAAGCTGGGCATTCGTGCGTCGGACACCTGTCCGATCACACTGGTCGACTGTGAGGTCGGCGAGGACGCCATGTTGGGTGAGCCGGGACAGGGTCTGAAAATCGCGCTATCGAACCTTGAGGGTGGGCGCATCGGGATCGCGGCGCTGGCGCTTGGCGTGGCGCGCGCCGCGTTCGAGGCGGCGCTGCAATATGCGAACGAGCGTCAGCAATTCGGCAAGCCGATTCGCGAGCATCAGAGTATCGCCAACATGCTGGCCGACATGACGACCCGCATCAACGCGGCGCGCTTCCTGATCCTGCACGCAGCAGCGCTGCGCACACAAAGCTTGCCCTGCCTGACGGAGGCGTCGCAGGCAAAGCTTTTCGCGTCGGAACTGGCGGAGTGGGTGTGCACGCATGCCATTCAGATTCACGGCGGTTACGGGTATCTGGAGGACTATCCGGTCGAGCGCTTCTATCGCGATGCCCGCATCACGCAAATCTACGAAGGCACCAGCGAAGTCCAGCGGCAGGTGATCGCCCGCGCACTGGATTGAGGAGGAGGGCAAGTGAATCTGCACGATGGCGCTGTCGAGGCGCAAGACGAAGTGTTGTTCGACGTGATCAACGGGTTCGGTGTGATCACGCTCAACCGGCCGAAGGCGCTGAACGCCATCACCCACGGCATGGTGGGCGCTATGTGGCGACAACTGAGGGCGTGGAAAGACGACCCCATGGTGCGGGCGGTGCTGATCGAAGGGGCGGGGGAGAAGGCGTTCTGCGCTGGCGGCGATGTCCGCGCGCTATACGACAGTCGTGTGAACAACGCTGACGCGCATCAGGCGTTCTTCGTCGACGAGTATCAGCTCGATTATTTGATTCACCGATATCCGAAGCCATATATCGCCTTGCTCGATGGCATCGTCATGGGCGGTGGCATGGGTGTCGCGCAGGGTGCGGCGCTACGCATTGTGACCGACAGAACGAAGCTTGCGATGCCGGAGACGGCCATCGGCTTGTTCCCCGATGTCGGCGCAAGTTGGTTCCTCGGGCATCTTGCGCCGACGCTGGCGCGCTATCTCGGCCTGACCGGAGCAACCATTGCGGCGGCCGATGCGCTCTACTGCGGACTCGCCGATGTCTGGCTTGAAGGCGATGCCCTGGCGCAACTGCGCGAAGTGCTCCTGAAGTTCGAATGGTCCAAGGACGATGCGAGCGCCACAGATCACGGTAACGACGCGTTGCTCGCGCGTCTGCGCGCCGCTATTGTGCCGCTGGGGCATACGTCGTCGGACGCCGCGCCGCTTGCTGGCGTAAGAGCGTCGCTCGACCGGCATTTCAGCGCCCTTGACGTGTCGGGCATCGTGGCGTCGCTGACGGACGACGTCGATAACCCGTGGGCGGTCGAGACACTGGCGCTGCTTCGCCAACGCTCTCCGCTCAGTCTGTGCGTGACCGACCGGCAATTACAGAAGGGGCGACGCCTCGATCTGGCCGACGCTTTCCGGATGGAGCTGGTGCTTGGCTATCACGCATTCGCGTCCGGCGATTTCGTCGAGGGCGTCCGTGCGCTGCTGATCGACAAGGACAAGCAACCCCGTTGGCGCTTCGCCACATTGGACGACGTGCCGACGACTGAGGTCGATGCCTTCTTCGTTTCACCGTGGCCGGAAGGGGAGCATCCACTGAATGCGCTAGGCAGGGATTGAACTCGGGCAAACGCATGCGACAATGCCGGTTTTGCGGGGGACCGCACAATCCGTTGGAGTCCAGATGCTCGTCGAAATCGCCCGTCTGCTGCTAGACCTTGTTTTCTCGCTATTCGGCGCTTTATTGCTTTTGCGTGTGTGGATGCAGGCGACTCGGCTGCCCCCGCGCAATCCGCTCTCTCAAGGAGTGTTCCAGTTCACCAACTGGATCGTATTGCCGCTGCGGCGTGTCGTGCCGGGCGTTGGGGGGATCGACTGGGCATGTGTGATCGGCGCGTGGATCGCGGCGATCCTCTATCTGGTACTGATCACGGCCGTGGTGGGGGTGTCGCCGGTCACGGTGTTCCCGCGTGGCTTGCTGGTGGCGCTGGTGCTCGTCGCCAAGTGGGGCGCGAATCTGGTGATGTGGCTCACGCTGCTGATGGCCGTGCTGTCGTGGGTCAATCCGCGTGCCACGGCGATGCCGATTCTCCAGCACTTGCTTGACCCGCTGCTGCGCCCGCTTCGCCGCGTCATTCCGATGCTCGGCGGCTTCGATCTTTCGCCGCTGGCGCTGTTCCTGCTGATGCAGATTCTGCTGATCGTCCTCGCGCGCTTAAGCCTCTTCTTCGCGATGCTCTGACGCATTGACGTTCGTGTTCGCGGGCAGCGTTGCTGCCTGCGGCACTCAGGATGCCTCAGGCGTCACAGTTCCCTCACTGGCAACGTCTCTCATGCCAGGCTCCGCGTGTCGCGCGGCAGTCGTCGCCAGACGCGGCGCTTCCATGCGCTCTCCGCCCGAACGTTCCAATCCAAGACGACGCAACACTCTGTGGCCGTCTTCGGTCACGCTCACTTTCGTTTGTCCCTCGTCCATCGCCACATGCACCAGACGCGCTTGTTCCAGCGCGGCGAGGTCGGGCGGTTCCAGCGCATCGGCATCGATGGGGCCCAGAGATGCGGCCGCCAGCAACAGCGTGGCGATTTCATGCGGGCTCAGCATGGTCATGCTCCTTGAGGCGATAGCTTTCGCGTCGGCGCGATTCGTTCGGTCACAGTAACGGACGAATGTAAGCCCGCGACTACGCCATGTTTACTGCACGTTACGACTCGCCTCCGACCAAGCCTCCCCAGGCGGTCCAGTGACTGTCCTGTGAATCTGTTACCTGACGATTGAGTGATATCGAAGCGATATCTGAGTGACGCTGCGCGACGCTTATGAACCGACGCGCAGTGAAACCGTACTTCAGCGTCGGATCGCAAAGCCGCCGGCAAGTTCGTGCATTCGGGTTTCCCCTAGTATGCCCGCTTTTTACGTATGACGGAGGTCATGCCCCCTTGTTTTGACAGGGTTTGCGGGCTATGGAGGAGAAATACACCTGTGCTGAAGGCTCGACCGGCAGCATTTGAACTATTTTTTTTCTTTTGACGGGGTGCCGATGAAAATATACTTTCCTTCACTCCGAAGGATGGATGCATTTCATTTTCATGATCGACGCCGATTCGTTGCCCGCCGACTTGCCGCTCACTGAGCGCATCGTGCGAGCCATGCCCGAACTGACGCCCGCGCAGCAGCGCATGGCGGCGTTCGTGCTCGACAATACGTTTCGTGCCGCGACCATGCGCATCGACGAATTTGCCGACGCCGTCGGCGTGTCGCTCGCGACCGTCAACCGTTTTGCCCGCGCGCTCGGCTTCGACGGCTACCCGCAATGCCGTGCGGCGATGGTCCGCGGCTACGAGGCGACGCTGGCCCCTATCGAAAGCCTGCGCACGAGCAAGGCACAGGCGAGCGACAGCGCGGACGTGATGGCCGCGTCCCTTGCACAGGCCATCGAGAATCTGGACTGGACTCGCCGCGCGCTCGACGCCGGTACGTGCGAGCGCGCCATCGAGTCGATTCTGCAAGCGCACCGCATTTACGTGCTGGGACTGGGAGCGAGCGGTTATCTCGCCGGTCTGCTGCATCACGGTCTCGATCCCTATTGTGAAAACGTGCAGTCGGTCGTCGGCGCAGGCGGATCGACGCATGCCGCACGCCAACTGTTCAAACTGCGCGAGGGCGATCTGGTGATCGCGCTCGGCTTCCCGCGCTACGTCTCCGACACGGTGACGCTGTGCCGTCGCCTGCGCGGGCGTGGCGTGTCGGTGATGGTGCTCACGGACAGTCCGACGTCGCCGCTGGCACCGCTGGGCGATATCGTCCTCTTCGTGCGCAGCAAGCCGCGCCTGTCGAGCAACTCCGAGGCGAGCGTGCTGGCGATGATCGATGCCATCTGCGACGCCGTCGCGCAACGCGCGAAACACGCGGTGGACCGCGCTACCGAACTGACCGATTTCCTGCTGCCGTGGATCGACTCTGCGTCGCAAAGTCCGTCGAACGCCGCCGCTGCGGCGACGACCAGCACGCTGGGCGCACCGAATCCGGTCCATCAGACCGCATCCCGACATTCGAGTCATGCCAGCACGGCGTCCAGCGCGACGCCCGTCAGTCTGGACAGAAAGGACAACGCATCATGAGCCACGCCCAACGCGCGGTCATCGCCATTCACGGCGGTGCCGGAACGATCAGCCGCGACACGTCGCCCGAAGAACTCAAGGCGTATCACGAGGCCCTGGCCGAAGTGCTGCGCGCCGGTCAGGCTGTGCTGGCGGCCGGCGGCTCGGCGCTCGACGCCGTCACCGTGGCCGTGCAGCACCTCGAAGATTGCCCGCGCTTCAATGCCGGACGTGGTGCGGTCTTCACCCACGAAGGCACGCACGAACTCGACGCCGCGATCATGAACGGCACGACGCTCGACGCCGGCGCCATTGCCTGCGTTCACCGTGTGCGCAACCCGATTCTGGCGGCCCGCTCGGTGCTGGAGCACAGCCCGCACGTGCTGCTCGTGGGCGAGGGCGCGGAAGCCTTCGCTGCGGCAAACGGGGCCGAACTGGTGGATCCCGAGTACTTCTTTACCGAAGCGCGCTATGCCCAGTTGCAGCGCGCGTTGGCGAGTGCTGCGGTGTCGCTCGATCACGATATGCCGCTCAAGAAAGAGCCCATCGATCCGGACACGAAGTTCGGCACGGTCGGCGCAGTCGCCTGCGACATGCACGGCCATATAGCCGCAGCGACCTCCACGGGCGGCATGACGAACAAGGCCATTGGCCGCGTGGGCGATTCGCCGCTGATCGGCGCGGGCTGTTACGCGAACGACGCCACGGCCGCCGTTTCGGCGACGGGCACGGGTGAGGCGTTCATTCGCGCCGTCGCGTGTTACGAAGTGGGCGCGCTGATGGCCTACGCAGGTCTCTCGCTGGCCGATGCGGCCGAGCGCGTCATTCGCGAGCGTCTGCCGCGTGTGGATGGCCGCGGCGGTCTGATCGCCGTGGATGCACAGGGCAACGTGGCGCTGCCGTTCAACACGGAAGGGATGTATCGCGGGGTGGCCCGTGTCGGCGAGACGCCGGTGACGGCCATTCACGAATAACGTCCGCGACTAATGTCAATGAATAAGGCCTGACGTCTCCGGACGGCAGGCAGGACAGGGCGACACCGGAGACGGCATCGCCCTTGGCAACAGATTCGGCAAGTGAAGATTAGCGAGGACAGGCGTGGCTGAGCGTAAGACAACCCCAACCATTTCGTTGCCCGACGAGCGTGTGCTCGACGTGAGCGGCATCTCCGTGCAGTTCGCGACCTCCGAGCGCGTGGTCACGGCCGTGCGCGACCTGTCCTTCCACGTCGACCGGGGCGAGACGCTCGCCATCGTCGGCGAATCCGGCTCGGGCAAGTCGGTGACGTCGCTGGCCGCCATGCGTCTCGTGGAAAACGGTGGCGGACGCATTACGCAGGGCACGATGATCATGCGCCGTCGCAACGGCAAGCTGGTCGACCTCACGCGCGCAAGTGGCCACACCATGCGCAGCATCCGGGGTGCCGACATGGCGATGATCTTCCAGGAGCCGATGACGTCACTCAACCCGGTGTTCCCGGTCGGCGAGCAGATCGCCGAGTCGATTCGTCTGCACCAGGGCAAGGACGCCGCCGCCGCGCGCGCAGAAGCCCTGCGCATGCTCGAACTCGTCCGTATTCCCGAAGCGCGCCGCGTGCTGGGCCGTTTCCCGCACCAGCTCTCGGGCGGCATGCGTCAGCGCGTGATGATCGCGATGGCGCTATCGTGCAAGCCGGGTTTGCTGATTGCAGACGAACCGACCACAGCTCTCGATGTGACCATTCAGGCGCAGATCCTGCAACTGATTCGCGCGTTGCAGGACGAGATGCATATGGGCGTGGTGTTCATCACGCACGACATGGGGGTGGTGGCCGAGGTAGCCGACCGCGTGCTGGTCATGCATCGCGGCGATAAGGTCGAGGAAGGCAAGTCGGCGGAAATCTTCTCCGCACCGCGCGAGCGCTACACGCAGGCGTTGCTCTCGGCCGTGCCGCGTCTCGGTTCGATGCACGGCACCGATCTGCCTGCACGCTTCCCGCTGCTGCGCTACGACGCACCACCCGATGCGAAGCCTGTTGCCGAAACGCCCCAGCCGACGGTGAAGACGGACGCCGGTCCGATCCTGCGCGTGAAGGATCTCATCGCGCGCTTCGACGTGCCATCGGGCCTCTTCGGACGCGTGAAACAACGCGTGCACGCCGTTGAGCGCGTGAGCTTCGATCTGTATCCCGGCGAGACGCTGGGCCTCGTGGGCGAATCGGGTTGCGGTAAGTCGACGACCGGCCGTGCGCTGCTGCGTCTGGTCGCCAGTCAGGGCGGCTCCATCGAGTTCGGCGGCAAGCCGATTCACGATCTCGCAGGCCGTGCCTTGCAGACGCTGCGCCGCGATATCCAGTTCATCTTCCAGGACCCGTTCGCGTCGCTCGATCCGCGTCTAACGGTGGGCTTCTCGATCATGGAACCGCTGCTGGTGCATGGTGTGGCGAGCGGCGCCGAAGCCGAAAAGCGCGTGGCCGAATTGCTGGAGCGCGTGGGCTTGCCCGCCGAGTATGCTCAGCGTTATCCGCATGAATTCTCGGGCGGTCAGCGTCAGCGTATCGCCATTGCGCGTGCACTGGCGCTCAAACCCAAGGTCGTGATCGCCGACGAATCCGTCTCGGCGCTCGACGTCTCCGTGCAGGCCCAGATCATCAACCTGATGCTCGACCTGCAAAAGGAGTTCGGTATCGCGTTCCTGTTCATCTCGCACGACATGGCAGTCGTGGAGCGCATCAGCCACCGCGTGGCGGTGATGTTCCTCGGCCAGATCGTCGAGATCGGTCCGCGTCGCGCGATTTTCGAGAACCCGCAACACCCGTACACGAAGAAGCTGATGTCGGCGGTGCCGATTGCCGATCCGGCGCGTCGTCACACCAAACGCGAACTGCTCACGGAAGAGATTCCGAGTCCGATCCGCGCGCTGGGCGACGAGCCGCAAGTGCAGCCGCTGGTCGAAGTCGGCGCGGGGCACTTTGTCGCGCGCCATCGCGTGGCCGGTGCTTACTGATGCGCTTGACGCGGATGTCGTAAGCAGAACCCGTTTTCCCCGGGTGCGATCGCTTCGCGCCCGGTAGTTTCAGGCAGTACCTTTTGCTGTTCATGTTGTCACCATAATGACCGCCAAGTGGCGCAGTCGAACGACTCGCCCGGGGCGACCCCGTCAGACCAGAAGGAGAAAGACAGATGTCGAAAAACGTTTTGTTGGGCGCTCGCTGGAAAACCGCGCTCGCGTCCGTCGCTGTGGCGTCCGCCGTGTTCGGTGCAGCCCCGGCGTTCGCCGCCAAGGATGTCGTGATGGCCGTGCAATCGACCTTCACGACGATGGATCCGTACGACGCGAACGATACGCTGTCGCAGGCCGTCGCCAAGTCGTTCTACGAGGGCATGTTCGGTTTCGACAAGGACATGAAACTCATCAATGTGCTGGCCGATAGCTACACGGTCTCGCCAGACGGTCTTGTCTACACGATCAAGCTCAAGTCGGGCGTGAAGTTCCAGGACGGCACGAACTTCGACGCCGCCGCCGTGAAGGCGAACTTCGACCGCGTGACGAACCCGGACAACAAGCTCAAGCGCTACAACCTGTACAAGGAAATCGCCAAGACGGAAGCCGTCGATGCGCACACGGTGAAGTTCACGCTCAAGGAGCCGTTCTCGCCGTTCATCAACACGCTGGCGCACCCGTCGGCCGTGATCATCTCGCCCGAAGCGCTCAAGAAGTACGGTAAGGACATCGCTTCGCACCCGGTCGGCACCGGCCCGTTCGAATTCGTCGAATGGAACCGCACCGATTACGTGAAGGTGAAGAAGTTCGACGGCTACTGGAAGAAGGGCTATCCGAAGGTCGACACGATCACCTTCAAGCCGGTGGTGGACAACAACACGCGCGCGGCCGTCATGCAGACGGGCGAAGCCGGTTTTGCTTTCCCGGTGCCGTATGAACAGGCAGATGGTCTGAAGGCGAGCGGCAAGGTGGACGTGATCGCCGGTCCGTCGATCATCCAGCGCTACGTGAGCTTCAACACGAAGCAGAAGCCGTTCGACGACGTGCGCGTGCGTCAGGCCATCAACTACGCCATCAACAAGGAAGCGCTGGTGAAGGTGGCCTTCGCAGGTTACGCCACGCCGGCCGACGGTGTGGTGCCGAAGGGCGTCGACTACGCAGCGAAGACCGGCCCGTGGCCGTACAACCCGGCCAAGGCCAAGGAACTGCTCAAGGAGGCCGGTTACCCGAACGGTTTCGAGACCACGCTGTGGTCGGCCTATACGTACACCACGGCGCAGAAGGTGATCCAGTTCGTGCAGCAGCAACTGGCGCAGGTCGGCATCAAGGCGCAAGTGCGCGCGCTCGAAGCCGGTCAGCGTGTCGAGCTGGTCGAGTCCGCACCGGACCCCGACAAGGCCCCGGTGCGTATGTACTACGTGGGCTGGTCGTCGTCGACGGGTGAAGCCGACTGGGCGCTGCGCCCGCTGCTGAGCTCGGAATCGTTCCCGCCGAAGCTGTTCAACACGGCGTACTACAAGAACGAAGCGGTCGACGCGGACTTCAACAAGGCGCTGCTCACGACGGACCGCGCCGAGAAGACGAAGCTGTACACGGACGCACAACAGAAGATCTGGAACGATGCGCCCTGGGCGTTCCTCGTGACGGAAAAGCTGCTGTACGCACGCAACAAGAACCTGAGCGGCGTGTACACGATGCCTGACGGTTCGTTCAACTTCACCGACATCTCGATGAAGTAATCGCGCGGCACGTGTGCGCCCCGGAATGCCGGGGCGGCGCGCGTGCGATATGCGTGCGATATGCGTTCGATGCGCGTGTGATGTTCCCCGCGCCGCCCGGTCCAGCGAAGTAGCTTCGACGCTGGCGGCGCGGTCTACCGCAAGACATGGTTTCGGCAAGACGTTCGGCAAGACTGCGATGCTCAATTATTTTCTCAAACGCCTACTCGGCCTGATCCCCACGCTGCTGATCGTGGCAGTGCTGGTGTTCGCCTTCGTGCACATGTTGCCGGGTGATCCGGCGCGTCTGGCGGCCGGTCCGCAGGCGGACGAGGCGACCGTGGCGCTGGTGCGTCAGGATCTCGGCCTCGACAAGCCGCTGCTCACGCAGTTCACGTCCTTCATCACGAACGCCGTGCGCGGCGATTTCGGTCTGTCGATGCGCAGCAAGCAGCCGGTCTCGCAGGAGATCTCCAGCCGCTTCCTGCCGACGCTGTGGCTCACGCTGGTGAGCATGGTGTGGTCGGTGGTGATCGGCATGGGGCTGGGTGTGGCCTCGGCGGTGTGGCGCAATCGCTGGCCCGACCGGCTGGGCATGACCTTCGCCGTCTCCGGCATCTCGTTCCCGGCGTTCGCGCTGGGCATGCTGTTGATGCAGATTTTCTCGGTGCAGCTCGGCTGGTTGCCGACCATCGGCGCCGACTCGTGGAAGAGCTACATCCTGCCCTCGATTACGTTGGGCGCGGCCGTGGCCGCCGTGATGGCACGCTTCACACGCTCGGCCTTCGTCGAGGTGCTGCATGAAGACTTCGTGCGCACCGCGCGTGCGAAGGGCCTCAACGAAATGCGCGTGGTGTTCAAGCACGCGCTGCGTAACGCCATGATCCCCGTCGTCACGATGATGGGGTTGCAGTTCGGTTTTCTGCTCGGCGGCTCGATCGTCGTCGAGGTGGTGTTCAACTGGCCCGGATTGGGACGCCTGCTGATCGACTCGGTCGAGATGCGCGACTACCCGGTGATTCAGGCGCTGGTGCTGTTGTTCTCGCTTGAGTTCATTCTGATCAACCTCGTGGTCGACGTGCTGTACGCCGTCATCAACCCGACCATTCGCTACAAGTGAGGCAAGCACAATGAGCGCAAGCCAACCGACAACGGCCGCGAACGCGGCTGCCGCCACCAACACCCGCGTACGCACGCCGTGGCGCGAATTCTGGCGCAAGTTCAAGAAGCAACACATTGCGATGGTCGCCGGGGCCTTCGTGCTGGCGCTGGTCATCGTCGCGATTCTCGCGCCGCATCTGGTGCCGTTCGACCCGGAGAACTTCTTCGACTACGACGCGCTGAATGCGGGGCCGTCCGCGAAGCATTGGTTCGGCGTCGACTCGCTCGGCCGCGACATCTTCAGCCGCGTGCTCGCCGGTTCGCGCATCTCGCTCGCTGCGGGCTTCGGCTCGGTCGCGCTTGGGGCGGTCATCGGGACCGTGCTCGGCCTGCTCGCCGGCTATTACGAAGGCTGGTGGGATCGCATCGTCATGCGTATCTCCGACGTGCTGTTCGCATTCCCGGGCATTTTGCTGGCCATCGGCGTGGTGGCGGTGCTGGGTAACGGCATGATCAACGTGATCGTGGCGGTGGCTATCTTCTCGATTCCGGCGTTCGCCCGCCTCGTGCGCGGCAACACGCTGGTGCTCAAGCATCTGACGTACATCGAAGCGGCGCGCTCCATCGGGGCGTCCGACTGGACGATCATCATGCGGCACATTCTGCCGGGCACGGTGTCGTCCATCGTCGTGTACTTCTCGATGCGTATCGGCACCTCGATCATCACGGCCGCGAGCCTGTCGTTCCTCGGTCTGGGCGCACAGCCGCCGACGCCGGAGTGGGGTGCCATGCTCAACGAAGCGCGCGCCGACATGGTCAATGCGCCGCACATTGCCATCTTCCCGAGCCTGGCCATCTTCCTGACCGTGCTCGCCTTCAACTTGCTGGGTGACGGTCTGCGCGACGCGCTCGATCCGAAGCTCGACCGGCACTGATATTCCCGCAGGAGCGCGAAGCCATGCCCCCGTCAGAATTTCGCGATGCCTTGTTCGGCGCACCTCATGTGGGGCAACTGCCCGCCGGGGCGCGCGACGCGATCACCGATGTGCCCGGCGTGTTCGTCGGGCAGGTCACCCTGGAGGATGGGCCGGTGCAGACCGGCGTCACGGTCGTGTGCCCGACACCGGCCTCCACGGCTGACGCGGGCGGCGCGCCCGACGCCTGCGCCCCCCACGCCCGCTGGGACCCGTTCCGCAACAAGATTCCCGCTGCCGCTGCCGTGATCAACGGCTTCGGCAAGAGCGTCGGTCTCATGCAGATCGAAGAGCTTGGCGTGATCGAAGCGCCGCTGGCGCTGACCAACACCTTCTCCGTCAGTCAGGTCGTGCTGGGGCAACTGCGCGCCGCCATTGCCGCGAACCCCGACATCGGACGCGGCGGACCGTCGCTGAACCCGACCGTGTTCGAATGCAACGACGGCTACCTCAACGACATGCAGGCGTTCGCTGTCTCGGACGCGCACTACGCGCAGGCACTGGCGAATGCGTCGCCGGTGTTCGCGCAGGGTGCGGTGGGGGCGGGGCGAGGCATGTCCAGCTTTGGCCTCAAGGGCGGGATCGGTTCGGCGTCGCGCGTGGTGGAGACGGCCGGGGCGACGTTTACCGTCGGCGTGCTGGTGCTGTCGAACTTCGGACGCCCCTCGCAATTGACGATTGACGGGCGCCACGTCGGCCCGGTGCTCGACGAACGCCTTGCCCAGCCTGAGCAGAGCGCAGCGCCCGAGCGCGGCTCGATCATCATGCTCGTCGCCACCGACGCGCCGCTCGACGCGCGCCAGTTGCGCCGCGTCGCGACCCGCACCGGGGCAGGGTTGGCCCGCACGGGCTCCGTCTACGGTCACGGCAGCGGCGACGTCGCACTCGCCTTCACCACCGGTTACACGGTGCCGCACGACGCGCTGGGGCGTGTTGCACCCGCAGCGCTGGTGCCCGACGCGTTACTCGATCCGATTTTCCAGGCGACGGCCGACGCTACCGAGCAGGCCATTCTGCATGCGTTGTTCGCCGCCGAGTCGGTACTTGGGCGCGATGGTCACGTGCGACGCGCGCTGGCCGACGTGCTGCCCGACTGGGCGACGCTTTGAATACACAGCCCGGTGCAGTCCGGCGAGCCCGGGAAACCCCATCGATGACACTGCCGAGACATTGCTGAGATATTGATGACACTATGCGAATCCTGATTTCCACCGACATCGAGGGCGTCGCCGGCGTCTTTCACGCCGAACAGACCCGCGCCGGAAATGGCGAATACGAACTTGCCCGCCGCTGGATGACGCGCGAGGCCAATGCCGCCGTCGAAGGCGCGTTCGCGGGCGGCGCGACCGAAGTGATGGTCAACGACTCGCACGGAAGCTTCCGCAATCTGCTGCCGGACGAACTCGACCCGCGCGCGCGTCTGGTGCTGGGCAAGCCGCGCTATCTGAGCATGGCCGCTGGCGTGGAAGCCGGGTGCGACGCGATGTTCATGATCGGTTTTCACGGCAAGTCGCAGAGCGCTGGCATTCTGGCCCACACCATCAACAGCTTCGCCTTCGCGCGCGTGTGGCTGGGCGGCGTGGAAGCGGGCGAAGCGATGATTTACGGCGCGCTGGCAGGCGAGCGTGGCGTGCCTGTCGTCATGGCCAGCGGCGACGACGTGTTCGTTGAAGAGACGCAACCGATTTTCCCGTCCGCCCATTTCGTGCAGACCAAGTCGGCGTGGGGGCAGGGCAGCGGCATGACGCTCAACCCGGCGCAGTCGTGCGACCTGATTCGCGAAGCGGCCAAGGTGTCGCTGGCCGACCCGCGCAAATGGCATACCTTCAAGGTGGAAACGCCGGTCGAAGTGCGTCTGCAAACACAGACCACCGCGCTGGCGGATCTCTTCTGTCAGTGGCCGACGCTTGAGCGCGTCGACGGCGTCACATTGCAGTTCGAAGCGCCCACCGTCGAGGCGGCCGTTCGCATGCTCAACTGCCTCTCCGCAATGTCTTCCATGTTGCGCTGAAGGCGCCGAAATCCGCAAAATGCGTCCCCCAAAAGGCCCCGTATCCTTTTGATTTGCAGCGTTTTGTCGAGTTTCGTCACCGG
Source organism: Pandoraea commovens (assembly GCF_902459615.1). Lineage (GTDB taxonomy): Bacteria > Pseudomonadota > Gammaproteobacteria > Burkholderiales > Burkholderiaceae > Pandoraea > Pandoraea commovens. The sequence continues at coordinate 85,294 of NZ_CABPSA010000007.1, read as the reverse complement.
TTTTTCCCTGTCAACCGAACCGGCACTGGCCGCGCAGCCGCGCCAGTGCTGGATCCGCCATTTCCGTGTTGCTAAGGCGCGACTGATTTAGGGTTTGACGCCCCCGAACGTCAAGAGCGGACGTGCGATAATCCGTAATATTTTGTAACAGGTGTGCCGCTTTTTAGTGCACAACCTCGGATTATTGAGCGTCGACAAAAGTCGGCGGTGAATCATGGATATCAGAAACGCCCGACGTTGGGCGGAGCCCGGCGCCAAGCGGTATGTCGGTGCGTTAATGGTGGTACTTGCTGCGTTTCTTGTTCGCAGCCTCCTGCATCCGGTGCTCGATCACTCGATGCCAGGTCTCTTTTTCGTTTGCGCGGTCATCATCGTCGAGTTCGTCTGGGGTCTCGGACCCGCAATCATGGCGATGGTCGTCAGCATCCCGATCTTCGATTTCTTCTTTGTGCCGCCGTTTCGCGACGTTGCCCAACTGGATCGCCGCGATGTGCTTATCGTCACCGGCTTTCTGATGATCACGCCGCTCGCCGTGGCGCTGATCGAGCGGCTGCGCCGCGCGCAATATCGCGCCGAGCTGATCGCCGAGGTGGCGCAGACGCGTTACGAAATGCTGCTGCGCGCCGAGAACGAGCGCATGGTGCTTACCGATTCGGTGCAACTGGGCAACGCGCTCATGGCGTACCTGACGAAGCACCTGGACTCGATCTTTTATCTGGCGAACCCGGCCTCGCATTACGTCTTCATCGATGAGCATTTCCGTCGCGAGACGGGCGTGACGCCGGAGGTCGCCAAGCGCGAGGGACTGCGCGCACTGCTGCATCCGGACGACGCGAAGCGCATGGAGGGCCTTTTCTCGCTCGACGTCGAGCCGCCGCCGCACGGCGCGTACAACTTGCGCGTGCGTACGCGCGACGGTGGCTACGACCTGATCCACTGCGAGCTTCAGCATTTCCGCGCGCATGTGGGGACTTATGTGATTCTGCGACTGCACTCCGGGCCGACGGTGCGCCCGGTGACGCCGCTCCACACGCTGTCGCAGGCATCCACGTCCAGCCATGCGAGTGATACGAAGACCAGCACGCCTGACCGGCGCGAAGTGACCGAAGTTTCGGAGGCGCCCGTCGTCTCCGGCGGGGCTTAACGATGTTTCAAGAAGACATTTTCTACAAGGGCGGCGAGCACGCCGTGCTGCTGTTGCCGGGACTCTCGAGCACACCGCTCGAAATGCGTCCGGTCGCCAAGGCGCTGCATCGCGACGGGTACACCGTGTCGGTGCCCCATATCGAAGGCTACGGCCTCGGCTCGCCGTGCACGCACTGGCGCGAGTGGATCGCTGCCGCGCGCGCGAAGTATCGCGAGTTGCGCGACACGCACGAGACCGTCTCGCTTTGCGGGCTGAGCATGGGCGCGACGCTCAGTCTGGCCGTGGCCGAAGAGGAGCCGGACGTCACGGCGATCTCGGTGCTGGCCGTCACGCTCGTGTACGACGGCTGGACCATTCCGCTCGCCTATCCGCTGCTCGATTTGCTGTATCACCTGCCGTTCGGCAATCGCTACCGCTACTACGAAAAGGCGCCGTTCGGGCTGAAGAACGAGCGGCTGCGTGCGCGCGTTGAGAAGTCCATGTCGCTGCACGACGCCTCGGAAATCGGCTCGGCGTCTCTGCCCATCGAGCATCTGTATAACGCGCGACGGCTCGCCTCTCACGTGCGCCACCGACTCGATCGTGTGACGGCGGATTGCCTCATCGTCCATGCAGTGGACGACGATACGGCCAGCCCGCACAACGCGCGCATCGTGTACCAAGGCGTGTCGTCGGAAGTGAAGCAGAAATGCCTGCTCGGCGAGAGCTATCACATCCTCACGATGGACAACGAGCGCGAGACCGTCGCCGACGAGACGCGACGTTTCTTCCGTGACGCCGTGGCGCGTCGCACCGGTGCCGCGACTTCCGAGACCCGCATCATCTCCAAGGCGCTGCTGCGTGCCAAGCGCCGTCAGGCAGCGGCCTGATCGTCATCACCCGGGCGTCAACCCCGACGCCCGACATCCCCGCAGTTCATGAAGTCGCACACGCTTTCCCCAAGCGTGTGTGGCCTTCGTTCGGATATCTGAATTCTCACGCAACGAGAGCGGTATCGGGCCTGCGTGTGTCTTCGCTCGACTGATCGGATGCCTGACATTCCTGTCCCGCGAGAGCCGCGCCAGGACTGGTGCACACGATGTCATCAAACTGCCATCGATAGCCGGTTAAGGTCGGGTTTTTCCGATCCGGCCGCCTTTGCGTGGCCTGTGCATATCCGCTCATGTCATCGCTCGTCATCGAATCCGTCAGCAAACAGTGGGGCGGCACACACGCGCTCCAGGATGTGAGTTTCTCGGCCGACGCGGGCTCGCTGGTCGTTCTGCTCGGCCCGTCGGGCTGCGGCAAGTCGACACTGCTGCGCATGATCGCCGGTCTCGATACGCCGACGAGCGGCCGTATCCTGCTCGGTGGCGACGACGTTACGGCGCTGCCGCCCGCGCGCCGCAAGCTCTCGATGGTGTTCCAGTCCTACGCGCTGTTTCCGCATCTTTCCGTGCGTGAGAACCTGCTGTTCGGCCTGCGCGTGCGCCGCGAGCCGACGCGCGATTACCCGCAACGCCTCGCCCGTGTGGCGTCGTTGCTCGGGCTGGAGCCCTATCTGGACCGCAAGCCGTCGCAGCTCTCGGGCGGCCAGCAACAGCGTGTCGCGCTGGGGCGTGCGGTCATCGCGGAGACGTCCGTATGTCTGATGGACGAACCGCTCTCGAATCTCGACGCGCAGTTGCGTCAGGAAATGCGTCGTGAAATCCGCGCGCTGCAACAGCAGCTCGGCATGACGCTCATCTACGTCACGCACGATCAGACCGAAGCGATGAGCATGGCCGATCAGGTCGTGCTGTTGCGTCACGGCCGGATCGAACAACACGGTGCACCGCACACGCTGTACGCCACGCCGTCGACGCGTTTTGCCGCAAGCTTCATCGGCACGCCGCCGATGCATCTGCTCAAGCTGGTGCGTCATGGCGATGCGCTCGTGCCCGCCGGGCAAACCGGCCCCGCGCTCGCCCCCGCCGGCACGCGTGACGCCGCGCTGCTCGGGCTGCGTCCGGAACACGTTCGCGCTGTCGCGCCGACCGCTGTGGGCGCAGTGCTCGCGACGGTGAGCGCTGTCGAGTATCTGGGCGCGGACACGCTTGTCGCGTGTGCGCTCGGCGACGCGGGCGAGATCGCCACGCGCGTGCCGGGCCATCGGCCGTTCCTGCCGGGCGATGCCATCGGCTTGCAGTGGGATGCCGCCGATCAGCATTTGTTCGACGCGACCTCGGGCGAGCGTGTGACCAATGCAACGCTGAACGTGAGCCCACAGATCGCACCGTCGACGCCGTTGCCTGCATCGCCCGTCGCGGCACAGACGCCGGACGCCACGTCGCCACAAGCCCCGCAAACCATGCAGGCCATGGCGCTGACGCCGGAACAACACGCCTGAATCAGGGCGGGGGCTGGCATCGGCCGGATGCACGAACAAACGGCCGGGCGGCCAACATTCACTACCAGTCACATCACCACTACGCTTTCATGGGGAACCCAGGAACATGCGACGCACGATTCTGAAAACGTTTGCGGCCAGTCTGGCCACGCTGGCATTCAGCGGTCTGACGAGCCACGCCATCGCGCAACAGAAGCCGGTTGAGCTCCAGTTCTATTACCCGGTCGCCGTGGGCGGCCCGGTCACGAAGATCATCAATGATCTGGTGGCGGACTTCGAGAAGGACCATCCGAGCATCAAGATCAAGCCCGTGTACGCCGGTTCGTATCAGGATTCGGTGGTCAAGGCGCTGACTGCCGCGAAGGCCGGTACGCCGCCGCAACTGGCCGTGCTCGCCGCCGCCGACGTCTTCACGCTGATCGACGAAGACGCCGTCGTGCCCATCGACAGCATTGCCAACACGGCTGCCGACAAGCAGTGGCTCGACAGCTTCTACCCGGCGTTGATGCTGAATTCGCGCATCAACGGTCACACCTGGGGCGTGCCGTTCCAGCGCTCGACCATCGTCATGTACTGGAACAAGGACGCCTTCCGCGAAGCCGGTCTCGATCCGGACCGCGCCCCGGCGAACTGGGACGAACTCGTGAGCTACGCGCAGAAGCTGACCAAGCGTGATGCTTCGGGCAACGTGACGCAGTGGGGCATCAAGGTGCCGTCCGTCGGCTTTGCCTACTGGCTGTTCCAGGCATTCACCACGCCAGCGGGCATCGAGCTGATGAACCCGGCTGGTACGAAGACGTTCCTCAACGCGCCGCAAGCCGTGCAGTCGCTGCAATACTGGGTCGACCTCACGACCAAGTACAAGGTCATGCCGACCGGCGCCATCGAGTGGGGCACCACGCCGAAGGACTTCCTCGAAAAGAAGACCGCGATCATCTACACGACGACGGGCAACCTGACCAATATCCGCACCAACGCGTCGTTCCCGTTCGGCGTGGGCAAGATGCCGACGAAGGTGCGCGGTGGTAGCCCGACGGGCGGCGGCAACTTCTACGTCTTCAAGAAATCGACGCCGGAGGAAAAGCAGGCGGCCATGACGTTCATCAAGTGGGCCACCACGCCTGAGCGTGCCGCGCAGTTCGGTATCGACACGGGTTACGTCGCCGTGACGCCGGCCGCGTGGGAAACCCCCGCCATGAAGGCGTACGTGCAGAAGGTGCCCGCCGCCGCTGTGGCGCGCGATCAGCTCGGCGTGAGCGTTGCCGAGTTCTCGACGCACGACAACCAGCGCGTGACGAAGGCGCTGAGCGACGGCCTGCAAGCTGCGCTCACCGGCACCAAGTCACCCAAGCAGGCACTGGACGATGCGCAGCGCGAAGCGGATCGTATCCTGCGTCCGTACGCTCGCTGATGTAGAAGCCCGGGGCCCGGCCCCGGGTGCTGAACCGATGGACCGACGATGAACCGTTCTTCCGCCTCATGGGTGCCCTGGCTGCTGCTGTTACCGGCGCTGGTGCTGCTGGTTGCCTTCACCCACTATCCTGCCGTTGCGACGCTATGGCATAGCGTGTTCTCGACGGCGCGCGCCGGTGCATCGTCCGTGTATGTCGGCGCCGAGAACTATCAGGCGCTCGTCGACGATCCCGTCTTCTGGCAGGCGCTGCGCAATAACCTGCTGTTCGCACTGATCACGGTGCCCGTGGCGATCGTGCTGTCGATCGTCATGGCGCTATGGGTGCATCGTCAGGTGCCCGGGCGCGCGCTGCTGCGTCTGGCGTATTTCACTCCCGCGATCTTGCCGATGATTGCTGTCGCGAACATCTGGCTCTTCTTCTACACGCCGCAGTACGGGCTCATCGCGCAGATCTCGCAAGCGTTCGGTTGGGGCGATCACAACTGGCTCGGACAGCCGGGCACCGCGCTGCCCGCGCTCATGGTCGTCACGATCTGGAAGGAAGCGGGCTTCTTCATGATCTTCTATCTCGCCGCGTTGCAGCAGATCTCGCCGACGCTCGCCGAAGCGGCAGCGCTCGAAGGGGCGTCGCGCTGGCAGTTCTTCCGTCGCGTGCAGTGGCCGCTGCTGATGCCCACGACCGTGTTCGTGGTGATCAATGCGCTCATCAACGCGTTCCGTCTGGTCGATCACGTGGTGGTGATGACGCGCGGTGGTCCCGACAACGCCACGCAATTGCTGCTGTACTACATCTATCAGGTGGCTTTCAGTTTCTGGGATACGTCGTACGCGGCGGCGCTCACGGTGGTGCTGCTCACGCTGCTCGCCATCGTCGCTTTCGTGAAATTCCGTCTGCTCGACTCACGTACGCATTACCAATGACGACCTCTGCCAATCCCTCTTCCGCTGCGGGGGCGTCGGACGCATCCGCCCGTGCGGGCAAAGCGTCTGCGTCGCTTCCTGCCTTCTGCGCGACGGGACACGCTAACCTGCTCGACGTGACCGGTGCATGGCTGCTCGGCCTGCTCTGGCTGCTGCCGCTGCTCTATGGCGTCTGGAGCGCGATCCATCCGTCGGCCTACGCCACGCGCTTCGTGCTCGACGCACCGCTCACACTGGAGAACTTCGTTCACGCGTGGCAGGCGGCGCCGTTCGGGCGATATCTCATCAATACGTTCGTGCTGGTGACGGTGATTCTCGCGGCGCAGATCGTACTCGCCACGCTGGCTGCATACGCGTTCGCACGCTTCACGTTCCGGGGCAGCGAAGTGGCGTTCATGATCGTGCTGCTGCAACTGATGGTCATGCCGGACGTGCTGATCGTCGAGAACTACCGCACCATCGCCTGGATGGGGCTGCGCGATACGATTCTGGGCATTGCGCTGCCGTACTTCGCGTCGGCATTCGGTATCTTCTTGCTGCGGCAAGCGTTCAAGACGGTGCCGCGCGAGCTGGACGATGCGGCCCGCGTGGAGGGCGCTAACGCGTGGCAGGTGCTGTGGCGCGTGTACGTGCCGCTCGCACGGCCGGTGTACGTGGCGTATGCGCTGGTGTCGATCAGTCACCACTGGAACAACTTCCTGTGGCCGCTGATCGTGACGAACTCGGTGGAGACGCGCCCGCTGACGGTCGGCTTGCAGGTCTTTGCGGCGACGGATCAGGGCATCGACTGGTCGTTGATCACCGCCGCAACGCTCATGACCGCTGCACCGCTGTTCATCGCATTCCTGCTGTTTCAGCGCCAGTTCGTACAGTCGTTCATGCGTGCGGGTATTCGCTAAGACCCGCGCTGAAAGCAAAACGGCACGCGGAAGAGCGTGCCGTCTTGTCGTCCGACCTATCTTCGCCTGACGTAGCGACCTTTCCGGACTCCGTTCAACGAGCCGGAAGGGCGGACGTTAGCGCGAGGGGCGAAGCGTTTTCGAAGTTATTTGTCGGCGGCCTTGACCAGCAGCACCGGCACCGTGGTGATGCGCAGCAGCGTTTCGGCCACGCTGCCCAGCAGCAGACGGTTGATGCCGCGACGTCCATGCGTGCCGAGCACGATGACATCGGCGTTCCATTCTTGCGCTTCACGCAGCACGGCGTCGGCGATCTCGTCGGTGCCCGCTTCGAGCGTGATCATCTTCGTCTCGGCATCGACGCCGCGCTTTTGCAGTTCGGTCTTGGCGTTTGCCAGAATCTCGTCCGTTTCCTTCTCGAACGACTCCTGGCTCTCCAGGGGCACGAAGCCGCTGTAGGCACCGGCGGCGTAGGCGTTGGCGAGGGACGGCACGACCGAGACCAGGCGAATCTTGCCCTGGCTGAGTGCAACGAGTTTGACCGCTTCGTCGATGGCGCGGTTCGAGGGCGTGCTGCCGTCGATCGAAACCAGAATGCGTTCGTACATGATGGTGTCCTCTTGGGGCTGAAAATGCGTGCGGCAATTGGGAAAACGCATACCATTCTCGCACCGCGTGTCCTGAAAGTCATCCCAGACCCGGGGAGGGACTTTGACCGCGCGCAATAACCCATCGGAATGCGAACAGCTGGCGCGCGCCTGGGTGAGGCGCGGTGCCAGCAGTCGAAACGTGAGTGAGACGCGCGCTGTGAGAGGTGCGCTTAGCTCGGATGACAGGCGATCACGAGATTGGCGACGCCACCGTTCACATCTCGCGTGAGGATGTCGTACCCCTTTTGCGCGCACTGTGTACGGGCGCGCTGGTCGCAGTCGCCCGAATTGGTGGCAGAGCACTGGATTTGCTGCGTGGCGCGTCCGTCGGAAGTGAATAGCGGTGCAGACGTGCCGCAGGCGGACAGCGTCACCGTGAGAAGCCCCGAGGAAAGCAGAATGGCGGTTCTGGCGAGATTTTTCATAGTCGTTGTCGTACAAGCTTGCGCGAGTATAACGCGCCGATGTTGCCTTGCATGACGTCGTAACCAACAACCCGCAGCCAGCCCCACAGCGAGTCTTACAGCGGTGCCGTCTCTTCTGCGGGACGGAGCAACCGTTGGCGGCGCAGCGTGCGCACGCTGTCGAACACGATGAGCGCCACGCCGATCCAGATCGCCACGTACGTCCAGAGCCCGCGTTCGGTGAAGGGCTCACCCAACAACGTGATCGACACAGCGAACAGCAGCACCGGCTCCACGTAGCCCAGAATGCCGTAAAGCCCGATAGGCAACACGCGTGCGGCAGCGAATGTGCTTGCGAGCGCGCTCGCGCTGAGCAGACCCAGCGCGGGCAGCCAGAACCAGAAGCGCGGCTCGGCGAGTACCGGCGCGTTTTGCCCCCACGCGTGCCAGACCAGAAAGATGGCGACCGGCGCCATCGCGAGCATCTCCAGAATGAAGCCGCTCAGGGCGTCCAGATGCAGGCGGCGGCGCAGCAGGAAGTAGGGCGGGTAGCCGAACATGATGACGGCCGTCACCCAGGACAGTGCCCGCGTCGCCCAGAGTTCATGCGCGACCCCGAGCGCGGCGAAGACGACGGCAGCTGTCTGCAAGGGGCTCAGGCGCTCCTTGTAGACGGTGCGACCCGCCAGCACCATCGTGAGCGGCAGCAGGAAGTAACCGAGCGAGGCGTCGAGCATGCGCTGTTGCAGCGGTGCCCAGACGAACAGCCAGAGCTGGACGCCCAACATCGCGGCGCACAAAAGGACCGCGCCGAGCAGCGCAGGGCGGTGAAAGACGTGTGAGAACGTGCTGCCGACGATTTCCCAGCGACGCAACGCCGTGACGATGACCAGCGTGCCGGGCAGGGTGAGCAGGATGCGCCATGCAAAGACGTCCAGTCCCGAGAGGGGCGACAATTGCGCCACGAGCGCGGGCATAACGGAAAACATGACCGACGCCGATACGGAAAGCATCACGCCGCGACCGGAAAGCATGGGAGTCCTGTGAGAGGGGGCAAATCAGGCCGCGAGCATAGCAAATTTGCACCAGTATTGGGCACTCCCGGCGCACGGGCCGCCAGATATATTTACGCGCCGAATGTCGTCGCCGCGTCACCGGCGAGCGCGTATCATCGCGATTCACCGAGTGATTTCACCATTTGCCGCATCGTGCGGCACCTTCGCAGGAGATTCGTGCATGTCGTCCGTTCCCGCTGTTGCCGAATATGCGGCGTTCGCCGCCTCGCTTGCCGACGCCGTCCGCCCGCTGTCGATGGGCTGGTTCCGCCGTCGTCTCGCGGTCGACGACAAGGCTGACGAAAGCCCCGTCACGATTGCCGACCGCGAAGTCGAGACAGCGCTGCGCGAGAAGATCGCCGCACGCTATCCGTCGCACGGCATCTGGGGCGAGGAGTTCGGTAAAACCGGTGTGGACGCCGAGTTCGTCTGGTCGGTCGACCCGATCGACGGCACGCGCAGCTTCATCACGGGCCATCCGCTGTGGGGCACATTGCTTGCGTTGCTGCAAAACGGCAACCCGGTCGTCGGCGTGATCGATATGCCTGCCACAGGCGAGCGATGGGTGGGTGTGAACGACGCCGCTGCGGGCGTGCGTGAAGCGCGCTTCGGTGGCGAGCTGTGCGCGACGAGCCCGGTCACCACGCTGGCCGACGCGACCGTCTATGCCACGTCGCCCGACATTTTCGATGCGGCGGAGTATGCCCGGTTCGAACGCCTGACGAAGGCCGTCAGCCGTCGTCGTTTCGGTGGCGATTGCTACGCCTACGGGCTACTCGCGAGCGGGCACATCGAACTGGTGATGGAAGCGGGCTTGCAGACGTACGATTATCTGGCCGTAGCGCCTGTGGTCGAGGCGGCCGGTGGTGTCATTACCGATTGGGAAGGCAAGCCGCTGACGCTCACGTCGCAGGGGCAGGTGCTGGCGGCCGCCAACGCCGAGCTGCACGCGGCGGCGCTGGCTTGCATTCGCGGCTGAGGCCGCAGTTGGCCATGCGGTGAATGGACGAGCCACGCAAGCCCGTCCCCTTCAGATCATCCGAATTAAGCCGCCTGACGAGGCATGCCGCGCCAGATGCGCGGCAGCAGCACGCCAAGCACGATGCCGCGCGTGGCGAGGAATGCCATCAGCGCGACCCACAAGCCGTGATTGCCCCACGCCTCAATCGTGAAGGGCATTACCGTGCCAAACACCAGCAGACCGATCAGCGACGACGTGAGCAATTCGCGTGTACGCGTTGCGCCGATGAAGACGCCATCCAACTGAAAACACCAGACGGCGACGATAGGCGAGAGCACCGCCCACGGCAGGAATTCGCGTGCGGTTTCACGTAGCGTCGCCTGATCGGTGAGCGCGTCGATGATGACGCCGCCTACCATCGCGTAGACGAGCGCGAACGCCACGGCGCACCCGAGCGCCCATCCCAGAGAGAGTCGGATCGCGTGCAACAGCGCCTGTCGTTGTCGTGCCCCGATGTAGGCGCCGACGAGGGCTTCGGCGGCATGCGCGAAGCCGTCGAGGCCATAAGCCATGAACGTCTGGAAGTTCAGCAGCAGGGCGTTAGCGGCAAGCGTGGTGTCGCCCAGACGCGCTCCCACGCGGGCAAACCACGCGAACGCGAGTTGCAGAAACAGCGTGCGCAGGAAGATGTCGAGATTCAGGCGCAGCAAACGCCAGAGCGCTGCGCGCTCGACGAGCGTGGCCACCCGTAGCGGCGGCAGATTGGGCGTGCGCGCAAGCCAGAGCAGCCACGCTCCGAGCACGAAACCGAGCAGATCGGCCAGCGCCGTCGCCCATGCAATGCCCGCGACCCCCCAGCCGAAGCCGCGAACGAACGCGAGCACGGCGACGATGTTCACCACATTGATGAACACCTGCACCGCCAGTCCCTGACGCACACGCTGACACGCGAGCAAATAGCCCAGCACCACGTAATTGCCAAGCGCGAAGGGGGCAGCGAGGATACGGATGCTCGCGTACTCTCGTGCCAGCGCCTGCACTTGCTCGCTGCCGCCGAGCCACGAGACGCCCAGCGACACCAGCGGCACGCGTAACACGAGCAACACCGCGCCGATGGAGAAGGCCAGCGCCAGCGCACGGGCGAGTGTGTCGCGAAGCCGTGGTGCATCTTGCGCGCCGAAGGCCTGCGCCGCGAGACCGGTCGTGCCCATGCGCAGGAACGAGAATCCCCAGAAGATCAGGTTCAGCAGCAGTCCGCCGAGCGCGACACCGCCTAGATACGTCGGGCCTGGCAAATGACCGGCCACGGCGGTGTCCACGGCCGAGAGCAAGGGCTGGGTGAGATTGGCGAGCACGATCGGCACCGCCAGACGAAGCAATTGCCGGTGACCGGCGGCCGCAGGGGCAGGGTTCATGAGTGAGCGTTGCGGCAGCCGTTCATGGCGGCACCGTCGGAATCCGCACGAGGCGGCAGGTTGTGAGTGCGCCGATTATAAGGTTTCGTGACGTTATGACGCACATCGCGCGCGATGTGGACTGATGATGCGGGTAAGCGGACGGTACAATGTGCCACTTCTCTGTCTTCACTGAAAGTCTGCGCATGTCGTCCTCGTCGCTTTCAATCGTCTCGCCCGTCACGTCCGTCATGACCTTCCTCGTCGCACATCGCCCTCATAGACGTTATGCTTTGGTGGCCGCACTATGTCTGGCAAGCCTGCCTGCGCTGGCCGACGTGACGCTGCAACGCGGCCCGCCGCCGCCGCGCTTCGAAGATCCGCACGCCGCGCCCAACGGCGAGTTCTGGGTGCCGGGCTACTGGCAATGGAAGGACGGCCGCTACGACTGGGTGGACGGACACATGGAAGCCAAGCGCCCCGGCATGCGCTACACCCCGCCGCACTGGGAAGAGACCGGTGTCCATGAATGGACGCTGCGCGACGGCAAGTGGGACGCCACCGGCTGGGGGCCGGGCACCATCCACGAAATCCGCGCACCGAAGTAACGCCCTCATCTATCGTCCCACGACGTCATGCCGTGTGGCCGACGTTCGTCGACTATTAATCAGGATTCCGACATAGTGAGTGGAATTGTGGGCTTGACGCGCACAAGGTGGAGACCTTACGCGAAACCTGTTGACACGTCCGGAACGTTGAACAACACTATGCCCACACCGCGTCGCCTCGAAATGCGGAACAGTCGCAGATAGCGTAATTTTAATTACTTGTGCTACCTGATTGCGCGACGATCGTGCAACTTTCACAGGTAATAAGTGCGCCGTGTGCGCCTTCCCTACATAAACGCCTGGCGGTTCCCGCACAGGTGCAAAACGTACGACCGATACACGGTCTGCTGTCTCTCGATTGGCGTGGCTGATGCCGCGACGATCTGTCGTTTTCCGAAGTCTCGTATGCCGGACGTAGGCCGCCAAGTGCGGTAGCCCGTCGCCGAAGCGCGACATGTGGCAGGAGCCTGTATGCAGTGTTCAGTTCCGCTGTTCGATGCTGTGCCGTTGATCACCGTGTTCGTCTGCGTCGTCCTGGGTCAACTGCTCGGGCGAATCAAGTTCGGCCCTATTCAGCTCGGTGGCGTGTGCGGCGCGCTGCTTGTCGCATTGCTCGTGGGACAGACCGGCTGCATGGTCGAAGGCTCGCTCAAAGATTTCGCCTTTGCGCTGTTCATCTTTGCGATGGGCTTTTCTGCCGGTCCCCAGTTCGTTGAGAACCTGAACCTGCGCGGCCTGCGCTTCGGCGTGCTCTCCATCATCGAAGTGGTGTTCGTGTTCGGCATCGTCATGCTGGCCGTGAAATTCCTCAGTCTCGATCCGGGCACGGCGGGTGGTCTGGCGGCCGGTGCGGCAACGGAATCGGCGATGGTCGGCACGGCCATCGAAGCGCTGGGACGCCTCGGGCTCGATCCAGAAGCCTTCAAGGCCTGGCAGGCCAACGTCGTCACGGCTTACACGCTCACTTACGTGTTCGGCCTCATCACCATCGTCCTGTTCACCAATCTGCTCGCCCCGCGTTTGCTCGGCATCGATCTGAAAGCCGACAGTGCACGTCTGGCCAAGGAGATGGAGGACGAGAACGGTGAGGAACTCGGCGCCCCGGCCGCGCCCGATCTCGTCGGGCGCAGCTATCGCGTAGCGCACCCCGGACTCACCGTCGCCGCGCTCGAAGCCGCGCTGGACGGGCGTGTCGCGATCGAACGGGTGCGCCGCGCCGCGACGCAAGTGGCCGTTGCTCAGAACCTCACGTTGGAACCCAACGACGAACTGCTGCTCGTTGGCCGCCGCGACGCCATGCTCGACGCGCACGCGCTCATCGGCCCGGAAGTCGCGGGCACCGAGACGAGCGACATCGTGCTGGTGGAGCGCGATTTCATCATGACGAACAAGGAAGCCGAAGGGCGCACCGTTGCCGATCTGCGACGCGAAGCGCCTGTGGAGCTGCGCCACGGCGTGTTCGTCAAATCCGTCAAACGCATGGGCATGCAGTTGCCGTCGCTCAACAAAATTCCGCTGCAACGCGGCGACGTGGTGACGTTGCAAGGCCTGCAAGAAGACGTCGAACGCGCGGGTGCCGTGATGGGCAAAGCCGTGCCGTACGGCAATAAGACGAGCCTTGTTTTCGTGGGCCTCGCGCTGATCGTCGGCCTTTGCATCGGACACTTGTCGGTGCATATCGGCGGCGCACCGATGACGCTCGGTTCGGGCGGCGGCGCGCTGGTTTCGGGGCTGGCGAGCGGTTGGCTGCTGTCGCGTCGGCCGACGTGGGGCACGTTCCCGTCGGCCGCTTACGAATTGCTCAAAGACCTTGGGCTGGCGGTGTTCGTGGTGTGCGTCGGCCTGTCGGCCGGGCCGCAGGCGGCGGTGCTGCTGCGCGAACACGGCATGGCGCTGCCGGTCGTGGGGATCTGCGTTTCGCTCATTCCGGCGCTCGTGTCGCTGTGGGTGGGTCACAAGTTGCTGCGCATCGACGGCCCGATTCTGATCGGCGCCATCGCAGGTCAGCAGGCAAGCACGCCTGCCATTAGCGCAGTGGTGCAAACCGCGAACAGCGCATTGCCGGTCGTGGGGTACACGGTGACGTACGCCCTGTCGAACGTGCTGCTGCCGCTCATGGGACCGGCGGTGGTTTTCGTCGCCCATCAGTTTTCGCGTTAGCGAGTCGGCGCTGGCTCCCCCGCCAGCGGCCGCATTCATCTTTTTGACGGAGGTTCTGCCGTGGAACTGGTGCATACGATTCTTAATCATGTCCCGGAGGTCGCGATTTTCCTGTCGCTCGCCCTCGGGTACGCCATCGGGGCGATCAAGTTCGGTTCGTTCCAGCTAGGGGGCGTGGGTGGCTCGCTGCTGGTGGCCGTGGTCGTCTCGCAAATCGGTATTTCGGTCGACGCTGGCGTGAAGAGCATCATGTTCGCGCTGTTCATCTACGCCGTGGGTTACGAAAGCGGTCCGCAGTTCTTCAGTTCGCTCTCGCGCAAAACGCTGCGTGAGATCGGCATGGCCGTGTTCCTTGCCGCATCCGGTCTGGTCACGGTGCTGATCTGCGCGAAGATCTTCGGCTTCGACAAAGGCCTCGCCGCCGGTGTGGCGGGTGGTGGTCTCACGCAGTCCGCCATCATCGGTACGGCGGGCGACGCCATTTCGCGCCTCGGCTTACCTGCGGACGAAGTGAAGCGCCTGCAATCCGAAGTCGCCATCGGTTACGCGGTGACGTACATCTTCGGCAGTCTTGGCGCGATCATCGTGTGCGCGTCGCTCGTGCCGAAGCTCATGGGCCGCACGCTCAAGGAAGACTCGAAGAAGGCCGAGCTCGAAATGGCCGGTGGCCGTGCGGTCCTCTCCGCCGATCAGGTCGACTCGCTGCCGGCGCTCGTGGGTCGCGTCTATCGCGTGACGACCGGTGCAGGCAAGCGCGTGATCGAGATCGAGAAGCAACTGACCGATGGCGTGACCATCGAACGGCTGCGTCGCAAAGGCAAGATCATCATCGCGACCGACGATCTCGTGCTCGAAGCGGGCGACGACGTCATGCTCATCGGTCGACGTGAAGCGGCCACCGAAGCCTGGCGTCTGCTCGGCGACGAACAACGTCCGTCCGCCGATCTCGATATCGCACTGCGCATGCAGGAAGTCGTGTTCGCGCGCAAGGGCGGCAACGGCAAGACGCTCGGCGAACTCAAGGCCGGTGTGGAGCGCGACGTTAAGCATGGCGTGTACATCGCGAAGATCATGCGGATGGGCCAGCCCGTGCCGATTCTCGACGACACCATCATTTATCACGGCGACGTGGTCACGCTGTACGGTGCCGACAGCGACGTGCAACGCGCCGCCAAGGAAGCCGGTTATCCGGTCGCGTACTCGGTGAAGACCGACTACGTGTACATGGGCATCGGTATCGTCTTCGGCTTGCTGATCGGCTACATCGTGGTCAAGGTCGGCGGCATTCCGCTCACGCTGGGCAGCGGTGGCGGTGCGCTGCTCGCGGGTCTGGTCTTCGGCTGGCTGCGTGGCAAGCATCCGACGTTCGGCGCGATGCCGCTTGCGGCAAGCTCGTTGCTCAAGGAGTTGGGGCTGGCGACGTTCGTGACCTGCGTGGGGCTCTCCGCCGGTGCGCAAGCCTGGCAGACGTTGCAGCAAAGCGGCATTTCGATCTTCGTTGCCGGGGTGATCGTCACCATCGTGCCGTTGTTGCTCACGTATCTGTTCGGACGCTATGTGCTGCGCTACGACAACGTGGCCATTCTGGCGGGTGCGCTGTCCGGCTCGCGCAGTGCGAATCCGGCCTTCGGCGAAATTCTGGACAAGGCCGAGAGCAACGTGCCGACCGTGCCGTTCGCCATCACCTACGCCATCGCCAACGTGCTGCTCACGCTGCTCGGACCGCTGGTGGTGTCGCTGACCTGAGGCCACGACCGTCCCCTATGGCTTTTATCTGATTGATGCATTCGTCCCGATCGTCCGTCGCTGCCCCCGCAAGACGGCATCGCTATGGGTTGTAAGTGGTTGTTCATGGAGAAATTGCTATGAAATCGAAGGAACTCGACGCACTCGCCAAACTCAGCCCGTTCGAATTCAAGGACACGCTGATCGAACTCGCACAGGAAAATGGCGCGCAGCGCTCGATGCTCAACGCGGGTCGCGGTAACCCGAACTTCCTGGCGCTCGAACCACGCCATGGCTTCTTCCAACTGGGGCTGTTCGCGTTGTCCGAAGCCGAGCGCCAGTTCACGTACATGCCGGAAGGCGTGGGCGGCATTCCGCCGGGCAAGGGCGTGGAAGCCCGCTGGCAAGACTTCGCGCGTGAGAACCAGCACGCGCCGGGCGTGAAGTTCCTGGAAAAATCGATCTCGTACGTGCGCGATCAGATGGGGCTCGTCGTCGAGGATTTCCTCACGGAGATGGTGCACGGCATTCTCGGGTGTAACTATCCGGTGCCGGACCGCATGCTGCGCAATACCGAGAAGATCTCGGCGAAGTATCTGCGTCGCGAGATGGTCGGACGTCACCCGTTCGTGGGCAACTTCGACCTGTTCGCGGTCGAAGGCGGCACTGCGGCCATGACGTATCTGTTCAACACGCTCAAGACGAACCATCTGCTGCAAGCGGGCGATTCGATTGCGCTGGGCATGCCGATCTTCACGCCGTATATCGAGATCCCGGAACTGGCCGACTATCAGCTTCACGAAGTCAATCTGAATGCCGATCCGGATCTGGGCTGGCAGTACTCGAAGAAGGAACTCGACAAGCTGCTCGATCCGAAGATCAAGGCGTTCTTCCTCGTGAACCCGAGCAACCCGCCGTCGGTGAAGATGGACGACGCTTCGCTCGAACATCTTGCCGCTATCGTCAAGAAGCGCCCGGACCTGATCATCCTGACCGACGACGTCTACGGCACGTTTGCCGACGACTTCCGCTCGCTGTTCGCGATTGCGCCGTACAACACCATCCTCGTGTACTCGTACTCGAAGTATTTCGGGGCGACGGGCTGGCGTCTCGGCGCGATTGCCACGCACGAGAAGAATGTCTTAGACGACAAGATCGCCAAACTGCCCAAGGCGCAGCGTGAAGGGCTCAATGCACGCTACTCGTCGATCACGACGGAGCCGGAAAAGCTCAAGTTCATCGATCGTCTCGTGGCCGACAGCCGCGCTGTGGCACTCAACCACACGGCAGGTCTGTCGACGCCGCAGCAGGTGCAAATGGCGCTCTTCTCGCTGTTCTGCCTGATGGACGAGCCGGACGCGTACAAGCATGCCGTGAAGCGCATCATCCGCCGCCGCAAGGCCGTGATGTATCGCGCGGCGGGGATCTCGGAAGAAAGCGGGCCGAACACCGTCGACTACTACAACATCCTCGATCTTGAGGTGTTGGGTACGAAGATCTACGGCAAGGCGTTCGTGGACTGGTTCATGAAGAACATCGATCCGTCGGAGGTGCTGTTCCGTCTGGCCAAGGAAAGCGGCGTCGTGCTGCTGCCGGGGCGCGGCTTCGGTACGTTGCACCCCTCGGGTCGGGTGTCGCTCGCGAACCTCAACGAACCGGACTACATCCAGATCGGTGCGACGGTGCGCAAACTCATGGACGAGTACAACGAACGCTTCCTCGCTGGCGGAAAAGGTGGGAAGAAGAAGTAATTGACGTGATGACGACGGTGCTGCGTCCTGACGGGGACGCGGCATCGGCTGGCCCCCCTCGGTCGCCCCTCCATGGCGATCGACCATTGCCCGGGAACCCACTTCCCGGGCTTTTTTTGCGATGTGGAATCGCAAAATAAAATGCCCGCACGAGGCGGGCAAAAATCACTACAGGGGAAGTCACGCGATAAGAGTGGCAATCCCGCGAAAGAGTTCCCGGGGAATTTGGGCGTTTCGTGACTGGCAGAGCGTCACCCGATCGACGTAAAATAGCCCCTTGTCGCTACGTCACCCCCCTCATGTCGAAAGCGGCGCACGACGCTTGCGGACGGCAACGGTGTGGGGTGGGATTTTCAGGTGTCGAATGTCGGTAAAGCCGGTCGTGCGGAGTCGCCTCCTGCTGGCCGCGTGTCTGAGTGCCGGAATACCGGTGGGCGCGCACGCACAATCTCTCTTCTCGGATCCTAATCCGCCGTGTTTCACTGAGCAGAATGCTGTGTCCTACGGACTGTGGGACCGCGGACTGGCGCCTCAGTATTTTGTGCCGCCCCCACCACCGCCTGCACCGCCCGTGGTGGAGGATCCGGGGGCGTCCACCGATCCGATTGCACTGTTCGCTGGCGACGATCCGAACGCGATCGCTGCGTCCGTCGATCGGGAGGCCGCGAAGCGTGCGGCCGATGCGGCTGCGGCCGCGGCTTCAAACCCAACCACATCCGCAGGTGACCCGTCCGCGTCATCCGATCCGTCGCAAACCGTCGCAGCAGACGGCGCGAGCGCAGCGTCTGCCGAGACGCCGGTCGTCTCCCCGACACCGCCTTCGCCGCCACTGCCTGCAGGCGAGTTCGCCGTCGCGCCGGAGTTGAGCGCGGACGGCACCGCGATCCACGCCGTCGATATCGATGCCGTGGCCTCAGGCGCTACCGCCGCCGCTAGCGAGCCGCAGCCATTGCCCGACGTTGCACCGCCCAACACGTTCCTCGCACGCGCATCGTGCCTGCGCGGCATGCCGCGTCACGAGAGTCTGGCGAACCGCAACATCCGCATGCTGATGCGTCGCGGACTCGTGGTGCGCGACGACCAACTGCCTTTCGTCGCCACGCGTAGCCGCACGCCGGGCGAGGGCGCTATCGGGCTTCAGGTACTCAACGACCGTCCGTATCAGTTCAACGTCGGCATGAACAACAGCGGCATGACGACCACCGGCAAGATGCAGGGCACCGCCAATCTGCTGATGAACAACCCGCTGGGGATGTACGGCAAGCTCGATACGAAGCTCAGTCAGGATTTGCAGAATGCGCGACGTGATGCGACCAACCGCGATCTGACGGCCAACTATTCGGTACCCATCGACGCCGACTGGACCGTCGGCATCACCGGCTCCACCAATGCCGCCACCGATCAGATTGCAACGGGCACCACGCAGACGCAGACGCTCCAATGGCGTGTGCGTCGCGCGTTCGATGTGACGTCCAACGGGACGACTGGCCTCGAACTGCGCTACAACCGCAGTCGCACCGAGGATCCGAACGCGATCCACACCTACGACAGTTACGCCGAGGTGGGGCTGAGTCACACGCATTATCTGGGGACGTCGAAGCTGGACTTGTCGGTGATGCAGCGCTTGAACGCGCCGTGGATGCCCGCAGCGAGCGGCCCGCCCGGCTGGTCCTATCGCTTCCAGTCGATCGACGCGAAGCTCACCGTACCGTTCTGACGAAGTCCATTACGGTATCGAGCGATACCGTTCTCACGAGCGACGCGGGCATGTCCGCGAAGTGCTCGCTCTGCCCGAACAGAATCACGGGCTTGCCGTAGTGCACGGCGAGCCCGACTTCGTTGCGCGTGCCGTGATTGCCGGGCAGGGCGACGATGGCGTCGCTCGAGAGCACGTTGATGTGATTGCGCGAAAGGGTCCCGGGCGGCGCGTCGGGCAGATGACGCGGCAGCGGGCTGAGGATCGGCACTTCGACGAACGGGTTCGGATAGCCGGGCACTGCGCGGAACGTACCAGGCACACCCGTCTGCCCATCGTCGCCATCATCCGTGCCACCGACTGCCTCCGTCGGCACGATGCCGATGCTACGACCGATGCGTTGCGGCACGGCGCAGAACGCTTCGCTCACGCTCGTCATCACTCCCTGTCCACCACCGGTAAGCAAGTGAAAGCCAGCGAGCGCCAGCGCACGGCCGAGCGGCACGGCAAGTTCGGGCCACGGCTGTTTGCCGGACCCCATCACGCCAATGGTCTTGGGACGCAGGGGAAGGGTCATATCGGAACGTGAGCCACGCGCAGTGCGGGGAGGTGAGGGCGCTGCCGATGATAAACGAAGTGGGCAGACGAAGTGTCAGGGCAAAAAAAACCCGCCGGGTTGGCGGGTGAGGAAGCAGGCCTCCCACGGGGAAGTGAAAGCCTGGTCTCGCGAGGTGTTTGCGAGACCCGTGTAGTATCGTGATCCAGACGTCTGTTGGCTATGGGCTAAGTCCTAAAGTGCATGTCAGACGCTTTCCAATTCTGTTTCCTATCCTTTCTGACGTAACCCGGTGCCAGAGATGACCGAACCGACCGAAACCACACCGGCCAGTGCCGCCCAGATCGCTGCCCTGAAGGCGTTGCGCGCCGCATTGCTTGCCCAGCACAAGGTGCTGATCGACTACGACCGTCAGCAATACGAAGGGGTTTTCGGTGCGGTGCCGACTGGCCGCTTCGTCCAGTTGTTCACCGAAGACCCCTGGTTCCGCTGGCTCGATCCTGTCTCGCGCCTGATCGTTGCACTCGACGAATGGCAGGAGCAGGAGCCGCCGCTCGCTGAGGCTGGCATTGCACTGGCCGACGAAGCCGCGCGACTGTTCCGTCGTACCGGCGGCAAAGAAGACGAGTTCGGCGAACGCTATCTGCTGGCACTGCAGAAGTCGCCGGAAGCTGGCATGGGCCAGAGCCAGGTGATGGCCGCGTTGCGTGCTACGCCGCAGTCGCCCGCTCCCGACGCCTGAATGCGCAGCGTGCCCGCCGCCGCAAACTGAGAAGGATGCCGAGATGTCGTCTCATGTGTCGGCAAACGAGGAGGCGGGCGGTTGAGCAGGGAGGGGGCAGACCGTCAAGCCGAATATTTGTTCCTTCTCTGACCGTTTTTTGAGCAAGGCTCTTGACAGCCCCTGTTCACGGGGCGACTCGGAAGTCGACGTCAGGTTATCCAGTGGGTTATCCACAAAGGGTGTGGACAACTTTTTTGTGGCTGACCCCCAAGCCGTCGGCGCACCCTTGTCATCCCATTTCCGACACACCGCCGCCGCGTCCGATCGACATGACCACCACTCCCATCGTGCTCCTCGTGCTGCTCTCGGCTCTGATGCACGCCACCTGGAACGCCTTCCTTCACGCGAGTCCCGATCGTCTCTGGCAAGTCGGCATGATGGCCGTGCCACAGTTGCTCACCGCCGTCGTCGGCATTGCGGTGCTGCCGATACCGCCCGTCGAGGTCTGGCCGCTCATTCTCCTGTCCGCATGCGCGCAGGTGGCGTACACGGCGGCGCTCATCCGCGCCTATCGCGTGGGCGAGTTCGGACAGATCTATCCGATCGCGCGTGGCATCTCGCCGCTACTGATCTCGGGGGCGGCGCTACTGCTCGCGGGTGAACTTCCGCGCTGGATTGCGGTGATCGGCATCGCGTGCATCTGTATCGGCATTCTGACGCTCGCGTTGCGTGGGCGGCGTCTGTCCGGCGACAGCGTGCCTGCCGCCTTGCTCACCGGCGTGTTCATTGCGGCCTATACGATTGTGGATGGGTTCGGCATTCGCCTGACGAACAGCAGTGGCGGGAACGGCTTCGCGTACATCGCGTGGGCGTACTTGTTTGCGAGCGTGCCGCTGGTCGGGGCAGTGTGGAAGTGGCGGGGCGGATGGCGCGGCATGTTCCTCGCGCCGCGCCGTCGGGTGGCGCAAGCGCTGGGTGCGGGCGTGGTGGCGCAATGCGCCTACGGCATGGTGGTCTTCGCGCTGCAATTTCTGCCGATGGGTGTGGTGTCGGCGTTGCGCGAATCGAGCGCCATCTTTGCGGTGCTGCTGGGCTGGCTGTTCATGCGGGAGAAACTCAACGCGAGGCGTATCGTCGCATGCAGTCTGGTTGTCGGCGGTGCGGTACTCATCAAGCTTGGGGCCTGAATGGGCGCCTGAGGCGGCATTGGCGTCTGCCAACGAAATCAGGCGCAATCGTTTCCACGAGCGCGCCCGATGTCACGGCCGGACCTCGCGTCCTGCCGATAAGTCCAGATGAATATCAGCTGCGCGGCCAGAGTTCGGCGCGATGCGCGGTGATGGCGGCCACGACGATCTCGCGCATGCCATGCCCGTCCGTCGTCTCCAGATGTTCCAGAATCGTCATGCGCATGCGCGGCGCCCAGAAGCGACGCAGATGGCCGGCGATGTTCTCAAGCGCTTCGCCGCGATCGGGCATCGTCTCGAAGAAATCCCCGATCTGATTGGCCATCTTGACCAGATTGTCGGTGTCCATGATCTGTCTTGTCCCCTGTGATCGTTCTCTGTCGATGCATTGCACCGGTTCGCTTGGCCAATCTCGCGTCCGCCGCGCCGTCTGTTGGCAATAGACGGCGAAGCTCATCGGAACTGTGTGCTTCCGACGATGGACGCGGATTGTCCGTGGCGGCACACGGCGGTGCGGTCGCTCGACCGGCGCCGTCGCGTGCCTGATTGCCGACTCAGCTTGCGCTGGCCGCCGTCGTCTGGTCGTGTCCGAGGAACGCTTCCTGCTGACGGTTGAAGTCCGAGTACTGACGCTGCCATTCCGACGGTTGCGCCACCGGCGTGACCTGCACCGCTGTCACCTTGTACTCGGGGCAGTTCGTCGCCCAGTCCGAGTTGTCGGTCGTGATCACGTTCGCGCCCGACTCCGGGAAGTGGAACGTCGTGTACACCACGCCCGGCTGCATGCGGTCGCTGACGATGGCGCGCAGCACCGTCTCACCCGCCCGGCTCTGAATGCCGACCCAGTCGCCGTCCTTGATGCCACGTTCTTCGGCATCGTGCGGATGCAGCTCCAGACGATCTTCGCTGTGCCAGTTGTTGTTGTCCGTGCGACGCGTCTGCGCGCCGACGTTGTACTGCGACAGAATCCGCCCGGTCGTGAGGATGAGCGGGAAACGGCGCGTGACCTTTTCGTCCGTCGGCACGTATTGCGTGATGAGGAACTTGCCCTTGCCGCGTACGAATTCGTCGATGTGCATGACGGGCGTGCCGTCCGGCGCTTCTTCGTTACACGGCCACTGCACGCTGCCCATGCGATCGAGCTTCTCGTAGCTCACGCCGGTGAACGTCGGCGTGAGACGTGCGATTTCGTCCATGATTTCCGACGGGTGCGAGTAGTTCATCTCGTAGCCCAGACGCTTCGCCAGCTGGATCGTCACTTCCCAGTCGGCGTAACCGGCACGCGGCGGCATGACCTGACGCACGCGCGAGATACGACGCTCGGCGTTGGTGAACGTGCCGTCCTTCTCCAGGAACGACGAACCCGGCAGCAGCACATGTGCGTACTTCGCGGTTTCGTTGAGGAAGATGTCCTGCACCACGATGCACTCCATCTGCTCCAGCGCATGCGTGACGTGTTGCGTGTTCGGGTCCGACTGGACGATGTCCTCGCCCTGGCAGTACAGGCCCATGAAGGTGCCCGCGAGCGCCGCGTCGAACATGTTCGGAATACGCAGGCCCGGTTCGGCTTGCAGCTCGACGCCCCATTCGGCTTCGAATAGTGCGCGGGCGCTCGAATCCGACACGTGACGATAGCCCGGCAGTTCGTGCGGGAACGCGCCCATGTCGCAGGAGCCCTGCACGTTGTTCTGACCGCGCAGCGGGTTCACGCCCACGCCTTCGCGGCCGATGTTGCCGGTGAGCATCGAGAGGTTGGCGATGCCGATGACCGTCGTCGAGCCTTGTGCGTGTTCCGTCACGCCCAGACCGTAGTAGATCGCAGCGTTGCCGCCGGTCGCATACAGACGGGCTGCCCCGCGCACGAGGTGGGCAGGCACGCCCGTGTGGGCTTCGGTCGCTTCCGGCGAATTCTCGGCACGGGAGATGAAGTCGCGCCATTGTTGGAATGCGCGATCTTCGCAACGCTCGGCGATGAATTCGTCGGCCATCAGACCTTCGGTAACGATCACGTGCGCCAGTGCGTTGACCATGGCCACGTTCGTGCCCGGACGCAGTTGCAGGTGATAGTCGGCGTTGATGTGCGGGCTCTTGACCAGGTCGATACGACGCGGATCGATCACGATCAGCTTCGCGCCCTGACGCAGGCGCTTCTTCATACGCGAGCCGAACACCGGGTGACCGTCGGTCGGGTTCGCACCCATCACGAGAATCACGTCCGAATGCTCGACCGACTTGAACGTCTGCGTACCGGCCGATTCGCCGAGCGTCGCCTTCAGACCATAGCCGGTCGGCGAGTGGCACACGCGGGCGCAGGTGTCGACGTTGTTATTGCCGAACGCGGCGCGCACCAGCTTCTGCACCAGGTAGTCTTCTTCGTTCGTGCAACGCGAGGACACCAGGCCGCCGATGGAGTCGCGGCCGTACTTGGCCTGAATGCGCTTGAACTCAGACGCAGCGTAGTCGAGCGCCTCGTCCCAGGACACTTCCTGCCACGGATCGGTAATTTTCTTGCGGATCTTCGGCGTGAGGATACGGTCCTTGTGCGTGGCGTAGCCCCAGGCGAAGCGACCCTTCACGCAGGCGTGGCCTTCGTTGGCCTGACCGTCCTTGTGCGGCACCATGCGCACGACTTCGTTGCCCTTCATCTCGGCCTTGAACGAGCAGCCCACGCCGCAATAGGCGCAGGTCGTGATCTTGGCGTGCTCGGCCTGACCGAGGTGGATGACGGACTTCTCTTGCAGCGTTGCGGTCGGGCAGGCAGCCACGCAGGCGCCGCACGACACGCACTCCGAATCCATGAACGCCTGGTCCTGGCCCGCCGATACGCGGGCTTCGAAGCCTCGGCCAGAGATCGTCAGTGCGAACGTGCCTTGCGTTTCTTCGCAGGCGCGCACGCAACGGTTACAGACGATGCACTTCGAAGCGTCGTA
The DNA here is from genome assembly GCF_902459615.1 of Pandoraea commovens. Lineage (GTDB taxonomy): Bacteria > Pseudomonadota > Gammaproteobacteria > Burkholderiales > Burkholderiaceae > Pandoraea > Pandoraea commovens. Next base: position 60,744 of record NZ_CABPSA010000007.1, on the reverse strand, counting down.
CGTGAAGTAGGGGTTCGACTCGTCTTTCTCGCTGTCGAAGTGGTTCGCGCCGTCGAAGCCGTAACGCACTTCGCGCAGGCCCGTCACTCCGGCCATGTCCTGCAACTCGCAGTCGCCGTTGGCGGCACACGTCAGACAGTCCAGCGGGTGATCGGAGATGTACAGCTCCATCACGCCCTTGCGCAGCTCTTGCAGCTTCGGCGACTGCGTGCGGACCTTCATGCCGGGTTCGACCGGCGTGGTGCACGATGCCGGGAAGCCGCGACGGCCTTCGATTTCCACCAGACACAGACGGCACGAGCCGAACGGCTCCAGCGAGTCGGTCGCGCACAGCTTGGGCACATTCACGCCGCCCTCGGACGCCGCGCGCATGATCGACGTGCCCGCAGGCACGGTGACCTGTTCGCCGTCGATCTCCAGCGTGACTTCCTTCGTCGATTCGCGGCGCGGGGTGCCGTAATCCTTCTCAAACATCGGATCCATCATGATCGGGGGTCTCCTAGGCGGCCTTGGTCGGCAAGTTCGACGATTCGGCCGCGCCGAAGTCTTCTGGGAAATGATTCAGCGCAGACAGCACGGGGTAGGGCGTCATGCCGCCCATGGCGCACAGCGAGCCGTTGAGCATCGTGTCGCACAGGTCGCGCAGCAGCTTGATTTGCTTGGGACGGTCGCGACCGTCGATGATCTTGTCCATCACTTCGACGCCACGCGTCGAACCGATGCGGCACGGCGTGCACTTGCCGCACGATTCGATGGTGCAGAACTCCATCGCGTAACGGGCGAGCTTGGCGAGATCGACAGTGTCGTCGTGCGCCACGATGCCGCCGTGACCCAGCACGGCCCAATGCGCGGCGAACGCTTCGTAATCGAGCGGGGTGTCCCACTGCGACTCCGGCAGGTACGAGCCGAGCGGGCCGCCGACCTGCACCGCACGCAGCGGGCGACCGGTGATGGCGCCGCCGCCGTAGTCGTACAGAATCTCGCGCAGCGTCACGCCGAAGGCCTTCTCGATGAGGCCGCCGTACTTGATGTTGCCCGCGAGCTGGATTGGCAGGGTGCCGCGCGAGCGTCCCATGCCGAAGTTCTTATAGAACTCCGCGCCACGGTCCATGATGATCGGCACGGAAGCGAGCGAAATCACGTTGTTGATGACCGTCGGCAAGCCGAAGAGGCCTTCGATGGCGGGCAGCGGCGGTTTCGCCCGCACCACGCCACGCTTGCCTTCGAGGCTTTCGAGCAGCGCCGTTTCTTCGCCGCAGACGTAAGCCCCGGCAGCCTTGCGCACTTCGAGGTGGAACGCGTGGCCCGAGCCGAGAATGTTCTCGCCGAGATAGCCCGCTTTGTTCGCGTTGACGATGGCTTCGTTGAGTACGTCGATCGAATGCGGGTACTCGCTGCGCACGTAGATGTAGCCGCGCGTCGCACCCACGGCGATGCCAGCAATCGTCATACCTTCGACGAGCACGAGCGGGTCGCCTTCCATCAGCATACGGTCTGCGAACGTGCCCGAGTCGCCTTCGTCGGCGTTGCAGACGATGTACTTCTGCGCGGCGGGCGTGTTCAGCACCGTCTTCCACTTGATGCCGGTCGGAAACGCTGCGCCGCCACGTCCGCGCAAGCCCGACTCGGTCACCTGCGCGACGATGGTCGCGGGGTCCAGTGCGAGGGCGTTGCGCAGGCCGCGATAGCCGTCGTGCGCGACGTAGTCGTCGACCGAAACGGGATCGGTGATGCCTACGCGTGCGAACGTCAGACGTTCCTGCTTCTTGAAATACGGAATCTCTTCGGTCAGACCGAGCGCGAGCGGATGATCGCCACCGGCGGTGACGTTCGCATCGAACAGGGCGGCGACGTCGTCGACTTCGACAGGCCCATAGGCGACGCGACCCGCAGGGGTCACGACTTCGAGCAACGGTTCGAGCCAGAGCATGCCGCGCGTGCCGTTGCGGACCAGCTCGATTTCGATGCCGCGTTTGGCGGCCTCAGCGGCGATGGCGTCGGCGACTTCATCGGCGCCGAGCGCGAGCGCGGCGGAGTCACGCGGCAGGTAGAGGCGCACAGCTGCCTTGGCGGAAGTAGTGGACTGGCTCATACGGCTTCCTTGGCGCGGGCGACCAGACGGTCGAATTTCTCGGGGGTGACGCGCGCGTGCAGCTTGTCGTCGATGGTGATCGCGGGGGACGTAGCGCACTGGCCCAGACAGAACACCGGTTCGAGCGCGACGTCACCGCTGTGGCTGTGCATCGCGCAACCCAGCGCGCGTTCTGCGTGTGCCACGAGTGCGTCGGCGCCCATGCTCTGACATGCCTCCGCGCGACAGATCTGAATGACGTGTCGCGGCGGCGGGGTGGTGCGGAAATGGTGATAGAACGTGATCACGCCATGCACTTCGGCGCGTGACAGGTTGAGGGCGTTGGCAATGACGGACACGGCATCCGGGGGAACGTAGCCGAAAGCTTCCTGAACATCATGGAGGATCGGCAGAAGGGGGCCTTCCTGAGATGCATGATGGTCCAGAATCGCTTGCACCGTCGCGATGGAATAAGCCTCGCGCATGGCTGATGTCTCCTGTTTGGCGCACTGTGGGGTACGGTGCGCCTGAGGGTGGTTATATGTTCTTGTCCTGCCCCGGGGCGAGAGACCCATTGGTCACATACGACGATGCTTCTCGGGTCTAGTCGATCAGCGTGACGCCGGATGAGCGTGCGACACATAGCCCCCACCATATGCCGCACGGGCTCGGCCTCTCGCCCGTTGCTTACTTCGTCAACCTTCGGTCAGTATGTGAAACACGATATATCATATACGGTATACGTGCAATACCGAGGCAAGCGGTTTCGCGGGATCGTTTACCCGAATCCGGAAAGGCAATGCCGGTGGGCGTGACAGGCGGGAGGGGGGTAGAAAAAAAGCCAGTGACACTTCCATATCACTGGCTTTTTCGCAGACGCGCGGTGAGCGCGTCGTGGAGACATCGAACCCGGATCAAATCCGGATCAAGCGCTTACTCGAGGAAGTCGCAGTGCTCTTCGACGAACGCGGCCAGACCGAGGGTGTGGTCGCGCGCGAGCTTCTCGGCGAGTTCCGTATCGCGCTTTTCGAGCGCGGTGATGATCTTCAGGTGATCGACGATCGAGCGCGCAGCCCGGTCGTTCTGAGCAATCGTCACCTTACGGATGGCGCGCACGTGAATGAACAGATTCTTGATCGTGTTGGCGATGGCTTGCGAGCCGCCAAGATTGATCAGCGCCTGGTGGAAGTCGATGTTCGCGTCCGAATACTCTTCAATATGATCCGTCGGCGGTGCATTCACGAACTCATCGAACAAATGACGCAGCTTGGCGATCTCTTCGTCGCTCGCGTTCAGCGTGGCCAGACGCGCAGACATCCCTTCAAGGGCGGCCCACATCTGAATCATTTCCACGATTTCACGCTTGGTCTTGCGGATGATGAAGATGCCCCGGCGCGGCACCGTGCGCAGAAAGCCTTCCTGTTCCAGCAAGGTCATGGCTTCGCGAATCGGTGTGCGCGAAACGCCAAGCACCTGGATGAGCTGACGCTCGTCCAGGCGAATTTCGTCCTTCTGGTTATAAATATCGGCATCGGCGATGGCTTTTTTCAGCAGCGCATACGCCTGATTACGAAAACTCGTGGTGGTGTCGATCGGCTCCAGTGCGAGTGGCGTCACGCGCACCGGAGTTGGGGTGATCAGGGACATGCAATAGTCTCCTAGGTATTACGGCCCCTTCAGAGGCGCAATGCTTGCTGCCCCACGAGGGTTGCCGGCTTCGTGACGAGTTTACCCGATTCGTTTGCCTGCGTGGTTTCTGCCAGATAGGCGAAACGGCCGTTGGATTCAGCCTTTTCGAGCAATTTGGCGGGCAGTGCGACGAACAGATGAACCATTGCAACACCGGCGGCGAGGGCAGAAGCCAGGGCGAGAAGCGTAAGGGCAGCGACTAACATGGTGAGACTCCAGATAAAGGTTGACGGGTAGTAATGTGGGGGAGAACTTGCTTTGCATTGTATGTCGCGCCGCAACAAGTCTCAAGATATACCACATACCGAATATCAAAATTTATCGTTTTTCGGGACGTTCTTCAGGTCTCACTGCTCTCACACGTCTCGGATTTGTCTCTTTTTCCGATAGTGCTTGGGGGATCGATGATGGCGATGAACCTCCTCGGATGTCCGTCTGGCTTGCGATGGTGCGGATTTCGGGACGCCAGTGGCGCACGCAGTTTTCAGTGATTCGGGTGCTGCTTTTGGGGTGGACCAAACGGACGTTATTGCGTTGCCGCGAAACCACAGCCGTTATTCCCTGCATCGGCCATACAGCGCCGAGGTTTCCGGCAAAAAATCGGCCGCGACCGGAGGTCCGGTGGCGGCACGGGTGAGCGCTTGCGGGGCGGGGTCGGCGACGAGTTTCTCGGACCCATCGCATCGCCCTCTATATATATAGTCAGTGCCGATTCGGGCAGGGCACGCCACGGTGCCCTGCGATCGGGTGTTTCAAACAAACAACGGTTACGCGTTATGCCGCTGGTTATGCCGTCTGATTATGCCGCTTTGGCCAGACGTTCCTGTGCGGCCGCCACGGCATCCGGCTTCGTCATGAACTCACGTTGCTTGATCAGCGCGAGCACGACGTCGAGCGTGGGTGTCGGCACGTTGGCCAGGCGTCCCATCTCCTGAACGACGGAGACGAGCGGGTCGATTTCCATCGCACGGTCGCGCTCCAGATCCTGAAGCATCGACGTCTTGTGCGCGCCCACCGCGCCGGCGCCGTTGATGCGGCGTTCGACGTCCACGCGGAAGTGCACACCGAACTTGTCGCCGATGGCTTTCGCTTCGAGCATCATGGCGCGCGCAATGGCCCGCGTGCCCGGATCGCTGGCGATGATGTCGAGCGTGCCGTGGGTGAGCGCTGAAATCGGGTTGAAGCAGAGGTTGCCCCAGAGCTTGAGCCAGATCTCGTCGCGAATGTTTTCGCGGATCGGGGCGTCGAGCCCACCGGCGATCATGATTTGCGAGAGCTTCTCCACACGCTCGGTGCGCTCACCGCTGGCTTCGCCCAGCGGGAACTTGTTGCCGTAGACGTGTTGAATGACACCCGGCGCGACGACTTCGGTCGCCGGATACACCACGCAGCCGATCGCACGCTCCGGACCGAGTTCGCGCCACTGACGGCCACCCGGGTCGATGCTCTCCAGCGTCGTGCCTTCAAGCGCGCCGCCGTGCTTATAGAAGTACCAGTAGGGAATGCCATTCACGGCCGTGACGACGGCCGTGTTCGGGCCGATCAGCGGCTGCATCGCGTCGAGTACCGACGGTACCGAGTGCGCTTTCAGGGCAATGATCACGTAATCCTGATGCCCAAGTTCGCGCGCATCGTCGGTGCAACGCAAGTGGGCGACGCGCTCTTCGCCATCGATGAGCAGCTTGAGTCCGTGCTCGCGCATGGCCGCGAGGTGCGGTCCACGTGCCACCAGACTGACATCGGCTCCGGCGCGCGCGAGTTGCACGCCGAGATAGCCACCGATGGCACCGGCGCCATAGATGCAAATCTTCATGAAGTCTCTCCCTCCAAAGGTCAATCGAAACCCGGGCCTGGTACTGGCCGCTTTATTCTTCTGATTCTTCTAATACCAAATGTTGTATATCGTATATCACAAGAAGAATAGCGCCAAGCCTTCCTGGCCCTTTTGGCCTCATGGTTTCCCCGCACAGGCCTGAAAAAAGGGCTTCCGCATGTGTGAGCGTTGCGGTCATGAACTGCACTTGTGAAATGTCCGGGGGCTGCTTGCGAGTGAATTATTACGGTGTGTTACAGAGAGGTAGGGACGAAGAGGGGTATGTCTTCTTGTGAGTGAAATTAGCAAAAATATCGCCTTGTGCCCGTTTTAAAAAATCGCAAGGAGCCCGATATAAAAGGCCTGAGCGCCTTGTTGGGTAAGGTTCCCGGATCAGGTTAACTCCTTAGTGTTTTCGCATTGCGTTGTTGCGCCGCTCCGTCCTACAGTTGCGTTACTGTATCTAGCCGCCACTTAGGACAGTGCCTCGCGTGCCGTAGTTGTTTTCGATGCAATGGACGAAAACGACTTCGGCACGCGAGGTGGAAAACGAGGACAGCAATAAATTAGTGTTGACTTATATCTGATATATCGTATATTTCGTTCGGTATATTTACGGGAAGCGCAATGGACTCCCGTAAGCATCAGAGACAAGTCGACGAGGCATAGACCTCGTAAAGCATACCCAGGGGGCATAGACCCCATCCGGAAGGTGTTGTTGTTGTGAAGCTGCCAAACAACTGAAAACCGATGGAGGAGGTACAAGTGGAGACGACAAATCAACACGGTAAGCAATCCGTGTTCGCGAGCCCGTGGGTTCAGCTCGTGTTCGGCGTGATTTGCATGGCGATGATCGCCAACTTGCAATATGGGTGGACGCTGTTCGTCAACCCGATCGATGAAAAGTATCACTGGGGCCGTACGGCCATTCAGGTGGCGTTCACGATTTTCGTCGTGACGGAAACCTGGCTGGTGCCGATCGAAGGGTATCTGGTCGACAAGTTCGGCCCGCGCCCGGTGGTGGTCGGTGGTGGTCTGTTGTGCGGTATTGCATGGGTGCTCAATGCCTATGCTTCGTCGCTGCCGATGCTGTACTTCGCAGCGGCGGTGGGCGGTGTCGGCGCCGGTGCGGTGTATGGCACCTGCGTGGGTAACGCACTGAAGTGGTTCCCGGACCGCCGTGGTCTTGCCGCAGGTATTACCGCTGCCGGTTTCGGCGCCGGTTCGGCACTGACCGTGGTACCGATCGCCAACATGATCAAGTCCAGCGGCTATGAGAACACCTTCCTGACCTTCGGGCTGGGGCAGGGGATCATCGTCCTGGTGCTGGGTCTGGCGCTCGCCAGTCCGCCCGCATCGATCGAAGCGCTCAAGAAGCTGGCACCGGGCGCAATGCGCTACAACGCCAAGCCGACGGAAGTCATGCGCTCCCCGGTGTTCTGGCTGATGTATCTGATGTTCGTGCTGATGGCCGCTGGCGGTCTGATGGCAACGGCGCAGCTCGGCCCGATCGCCAAGGACTACGGTCTGGATCAGGCACCTGTCTCGCTTCTCGGTCTCACACTGCCCGCACTCACCTTCGCACTGGCCATCGACCGTGTGCTCAACGGGGTGACGCGTCCGGTGTTCGGCTGGATATCGGACAAGATCGGTCGCGAGAACACGATGTTCATCGCTTTCGCGATGGAAGCCGTGGGGATCTACGCACTGGCAAAGTATGGCCAGCACCCGGTGGCCTTCGTGCTGCTGACCGGCCTGGTGTTCTTCGCCTGGGGTGAGATCTACAGCTTGTTCCCGGCAACCTGCGCCGATACGTATGGCTCGAAGTATGCCGCGACCAATGCGGGGATGTTGTACACCGCGAAGGGGACCGCTGCCTTGCTGGTGCCGTTCTCCAGCATCATCACCTCGATGACGGGTAGCTGGCAGGCTGTCTTCATGGTCGCTTGCGCCATGAACGCCTTCGCCGCCTTCCTTGCCTTGTTTGTCTTGAAGCCGATGCGTGCCCGTCTGGCACAGCGTTACGCCAGCGACTACAAGGCAGAGTCGAGCGAGCCGGTCGTGAAAGCCGCGGACCTGAGCCGCAGCACCACGTAAAGCGAGTTCGATACGTCATCTGGACGTTGAGCAGTACTAATTAGAGGCAGATTGGCTGGCTTGATTAGCAACATGTTTAACCGGCGTGCAACCCGGGCCCTCGGGGGCTCGGTTGCACGGCCGGGTGAGCAAGTAGAGAAGCAGTACAGGAATACCCACTAATCGTCAGACAAGACGACGCAACACTGAAACCGGAAAAATTGGAGGAGAGAATTATGTCCATTGCGATGACCGTGCCAGTCGGCAAGGCGGAAAACGAGACGCTCGAAGACAACAGCCGACACGCGAACATCGTGTCCGAGGCAGCAACGACCGATGGCTTCCATCTGGTCATCGATGCCCTGAAAGCGAACGACATCGACACCATCTTCGGTCTGGTGGGGATTCCCATCACCGATCTGGCCCGCCTGGCGCAAGCCGAAGGCCTGCGCTTCATCGGCTTCCGTCACGAACAGCACGCTGGCCACGCCGCCGCGATCGCTGGCTACATGACGCAAAAGCCGGGTATCTGCCTGACGGTGTCCGCACCTGGCTTCCTGAACGGCCTGACGGCACTCGCCAACGCCACTACGAACTGCTTCCCGATGATTCTCATCAGCGGTTCGAGCGAGCGTGAAATCGTCGACCTGCAACAGGGCGACTACGAAGAAATGGATCAGCTCAATGCGGCCAAGCCGTATTGCAAAGCGGCTTACCGCGTGCTGCACGCCGAAGACATCGGCGTGGGCCTTGCCCGCGCGATCCGCGCAGCCGTGTCGGGTCGCCCCGGTGGTGTCTATCTGGATCTGCCGGCCAAGCTGCTGTCGCAGACCATCGACGCACAAAAGGCCAAGGATTCGCTGATCCGCGTGATCGACGCCGCACCGCGTCAGATCCCTGCGCAGGATGCTGTCCAACGCGCACTCGACGTGATCAAGGGCGCCAAGCGTCCGCTGATTCTGCTGGGCAAGGGCGCTTCGTACGCTCAGGCCGACGAAGACATCCGCGCGCTGGTCGAGAAGACCGGCATTCCGTACCTGCCGATGTCGATGGCCAAGGGCCTGTTGCCCGACACGCATGAGCAATCGGCCGCAGCCGCACGTTCGTTCGTGCTGCAGGAGGCTGACGTCGTCGTGCTGATCGGAGCACGCCTGAACTGGCTGCTCGCTCACGGCAAGGGCAAGACCTGGGGTGCCGCACCGAAGAAGTTCGTGCAGATCGACATCTCGCCGACGGAAATCGACAGCAACGTCGCGATTGCCGCCCCGGTGATCGGTGACATCGGTTCATGCGTGAAGGCACTGCTCGCCGGTGTGGATGCCAACTTTGGCAAGCCCTCGGCCGAGTGGACCGGCGCTATCGCCGAGCGCAAGAACAAGAACCTGGCGAAGATGGCGCAGACCCTTGCGCAGAATCCGTCGCCGATGAACTTCCACAGTGCACTCGGCGCGATCCGCGACGTGCTCAAGAAGCACCCGGACATCAACCTCGTCAACGAAGGCGCGAACACGCTGGACTATGCGCGCAGCATCATCGACCAGTACCAGCCGCGTAAGCGCTTCGACTCGGGTACGTGGGGCGTGATGGGTATCGGTATGGGCTTCGCCATCGGCGCGGCAGTCACGAGCGGCCTGCCGGTCGTGGCGATCGAAGGCGACAGCGCCTTTGGCTTCAGCGGCATGGAACTCGAAACCATCTGCCGTTACGAGCTGCCGATCACCACCATCATCTTCAACAACAACGGTGTGTATCGCGGCACCGACGTCAACCCGACGGGCGGCAAGGACGTGGCCCCGACGGTGTTCGTCAAGGGCGCGCGCTACGACAAGATGATCGAAGCGTTCGGTGGCATTGGTTACAACGTGACCACGCCGGCTGAGCTGACGAAGGCCCTCGAAGAATCTATTGCTTCGGGCAAGCCGGTCCTGATCAACGCCGTGATCGATGAATCCGCAGGCACCGAAAGCGGTCGTCTGACGAACCTGAATCCGCAAAGCGCGGCGATGAAAAAGTAAGAGCCGAGTCAATCAAGGAGACATGACATGAGCAAACCCCTCGAAGGAATCAAGATCATCGACTTCACGCACGTGCAGGCCGGCCCGGCTTGTACCCAGCTGCTGGCCTGGTTCGGCGCTGACGTGATCAAGGTGGAACGCCCGGGTTCGGGCGACGTTACGCGTAACCAACTGCGCGACATCCCCGACGCCGATGCCTTGTACTTCACGATGCTCAACAGCAACAAGCGCTCATTGACGCTGGACACGAAGACGCAGGAAGGCAAGGAAGTCCTCGAAAAGCTGGTGCGTGAATCCGACGTGCTGGTGGAGAACTTCGGCCCGGGCGCCCTCGACCGCATGGGCTTCTCGTGGGAACGTCTGAACGAACTCAACCCGAAGCTGATCATGGCCTCGGTGAAGGGCTTCTCGGACGGTCACCACTACGACGACCTGAAGGTGTATGAGAACGTGGCGCAGTGCGCAGGCGGCGCAGCATCGACGACGGGCTTCTGGGACGGCCCCCCCACGGTGTCGGCCGCTGCACTGGGCGACAGCAACACGGGTATGCACCTCGCGATCGGTATTCTGACGGCCATCATCGGCCGTGGTCAGACGGGCCGTGGCCAGAAGGTCGCTGTCTCGATGCAGGATTCGGTCATCAACCTGTGCCGCGTGAAGCTGCGCGACCAGCAGCGTCTGGACCGTATCGGCTACCTCGAAGAGTATCCGCAGTACCCGCATGGCGAGTTCAGCGACGTCGTGCCGCGCGGCGGTAACGCCGGCGGTGGCGGTCAGCCGGGCTGGGTGCTCAAGTGCAAGGGCTGGGAAACGGACCCGAACGCTTACATCTACTTCACGATTCAGGGTCACGCCTGGGAGCCGATCTGCCGCGCGCTGGGCAAGCCGGAGTGGATCAGCGATCCGAACTACGCGACGCCGCAAGCTCGTCAACCGCACATCTTCGACATCTTCGCGACCATCGAAGCCTGGCTGGCCGACAAGACGAAGTACGAAGCGGTCGACATCCTGCGCAAGTTCGACATCCCGTGTGCTCCGGTGCTCTCGATGAAGGAAATCGCCAACGATCCGTCGCTGCGCGCATCGGGCACGATCGTGGAAGTGCCGCACAAGGAACGTGGTTCGTACCTGACGGTCGGCAGCCCGATCAAGTTCTCGGGTCTGAAGCCGGAAATCACGGGTTCGCCGCTGCTGGGTGAGCACACCGACGAGATCCTGGCCGAGCTGGGTTACAGCAAGGACCAGATCGCTAACCTGCACACGTCGCGCTCGGTCTAAGACCGTCACGCAACATCGCGATGTCGCACGTGCCATCGCCGCCTGCGGGCGGCGGCGGTGCGGGCATTTCGCAAGCAGGCAAGGTGTTCATGGGTGCGGCTCCCTGCGGAGTCGGCACCCATTTTTATTTTCGGGACCGTGTTGTCCTCTAATTGATGTACTTTATTGGCATGTTTGGTAGTCATGCCAATCGCATTCCCCACAAGATTATTGGAGACATCATGAGCGCATCCGTCGACGTCGGTCAGTTGGTAGAAGTGGTGGGCGACGCCATCGTCGTGGCCGACCCGCAAAACATCATCACGCTCTGGAATTCCGGTGCGCAGAAGATGTTCGGTTTCTCGGCAGAAGAGGCGGTCGGTCAGCCGCTGGACATCATCATTCCGGATCGGCTGCGGGCACGTCACAACGAAGGCTACGCCAAGACGATGGAGACCGGCCAGACCAAATACGGTAGCGATCTGCTCAAGGTGCCCGCCGCGCACAAGGACGGCCGCGCCATGTCGATTGCCTTTACCGTTGCGCTGCTGCACGGCGACGCGGGCGAAGTGACCGGCATCGTGGCGGTGATCCGCGACGAGACCGCACGCTTTCAGGAAGACCGTCAGTTGCGCAAGCGCGTGGCCGAACTGGAAGCGAAACTCGCCGCCACGGCAAGTTGATGGACTGACAACGGTAGAGGAGGGGGCGTCGGCTTAATGCCGTAGCTTGACCTCTGCACACTACAAACGAAGCACCGATGCGCTATGCGCACCGGTGCTTTTTTGCTTTCAGCGATGGTGAAAGGCGAGAGCTTCATCCGATAAGTATTTTGTATTCAATATATTTAAGAGGAGGGAATACAAAATCGACCCATCCGTCGCCCCATTTCATCTTTGTGACACATGCCTGTAAACCCGTATTCCACTGGTAGAAATCGAATGATGTTGCAATGCGGAGTGCCTTTATTCATAGGGATCTGCGCGATTTTCACGATGAAATGCGGCGACACAGCAAATCGCATCGGCAACAAAAAGCCGTTGATAAAATATCGTGTATGAAATACCGTATATCACAAGATTCGATCGACGAATGGGATGGCGCCCGAAGAGGCGACAGCCGTCGTCAGATCCGGTGAGACCCACGTGTGAGGCTGCTTTCAGAACGGCTATCGGGGGAATCTCGCGCACCCATTACATAAACGCCGTCGCATCAGGAGGAGACAAACCATGGGAAAGGCACTCGAAGGTGTGCGCATTCTCGACTTCACGCATGTGCAGTCCGGGCCAACGTGTACGCAATTGCTGGCCTGGTTCGGCGCAGACGTGATCAAGATCGAACGCGCGGGGCACGGTGATGTGACGCGCGATCAGCTGCGCGACATTCCTGACGCGGACAGCCTCTACTTCACGATGCTCAACAGCAACAAGCGTTCGATCACGCTCGATACGAAGCATCCGGAAGGCAAGGCGGTGCTCGAGCGCATGATTCGCGACTGCGACGTGCTCGTGGAGAACTTCGCACCCGGCGCGCTCGATCGCATGGGTTTCACCTGGGAGCACATTCACTCGCTGAACCCGCGCATGATCGTGGCCTCGGTGAAGGGCTTCGGCCCCGGTCCGTATCAGGACTGCAAGGTCTACGAGAACGTGGCGCAGTGCGTGGGCGGCGCAGCCTCCACCACCGGTTTCGACGACGGCCCGCCGATGGTGACGGGTGCGCAGATCGGCGACTCGGGCACGGGCCTGCATCTGGCGCTGGGCATTGTGACGGCGCTGTATCAGCGCACCATGACCGGACAGGGCCAGCGCGTGCTGGCCGCCATGCAGGACGGCGTGCTGAACCTCTGCCGCGTGAAGCTGCGCGACCAGCAGCGCCTTGAGCGCGCGCGCGTGATGGAAGAGTACCCGCAGTTCCCGAACGGTCAGTTCGGCGATGCGGTGCCGCGTGCAGGTAATGCCTCAGGCGGCGGTCAGCCAGGCTGGATTCTCAAGTGCCAGGGCTGGGAGACGGATCCGAACGCGTACATCTACTTCATCACGCAGGCACCCGTGTGGGGCTCGATCTGCAAGGTGATCGGCAAGCCCGAATGGGTCGAACATCCCGAATACGCCACGCCGCGTGCGCGTCTGCCGCGTCTGCGCGAGATCTTCGACACCGTCGAGCAGTGGACCATGACGAAGACCAAGTTCGAGGTCATGGGCATTCTCAACGAGTACGACATTCCGTGCGGACCGATCCTGTCGATGAAAGAAATCGCCGAAGACATGTCGCTGCGCGAGACCGGCACCATCGTCGAAGTCGACCACCCGAAGCGCGGTAAGTACCTGACCGTCGGCAATCCGATCAAGCTCTCCGACAGCCCCACGCACGTGGAGCGTTCGCCGCTGCTGGGCGAACACACGGACGACGTGCTCGGCGAATTCGGCTACAGCCTGCAACAGATCGCGGCGCTGCGCGAAGTCGGCGCGGTCTGACGAATCTGAATGGGCGCAATGCGTGTGCAAGGCGCCCCAGTGTCTGCAAGAGGCAGATGTGAATGACTTCAAGACATCGTGCCCGGCGCACACATGGCGAACGTTGCCGTGCTGCCGGGCCGCTACAGGAATGGCAAACGCATGAAGCTCTGGACCCGTTTCAAGACCTCACATGGCCGCATCGGCTTCGGCCTGCTGCAGGGCGATCAGATTCTCGAACATCGCGGCGATCTCTACGATCAGCCGGTTGCCACGGGGGCAACGATTGCGCGCGACGCGGTCGAGCTGCTGTGCCCGTGCGAGCCCTCGAAAATCGTGGCGCTCTGGAACAACTATCACGCGCTCGGCGCGAAGCTCGGCAAGGCGGCGCCTTCGCATCCGCTCTTCCTCATCAAGCCTGCGACCACGCTCAACGGTCCCGACGCGGTGATTCGTCGCCCGGCGTCGTATGCCGGGAAGATCGTCTTCGAGGGCGAGCTGGGCATCGTCATCGGCAAGCAAGCGAGCAACGTCAGCGAGGAAGTCGCGCGCGACTACATCCTCGGCTACACGCTGGTCAACGACGTGACGGCCGCTGAAATCATCGAGCAGGACGGCAACTTCGCACAATGGACGCGCGCCAAGGGCTTCGACACCTTCGGCTGCCTCGGCCCGTTCATTGCCGAGGACTTCGACTGGCGCGAGGCCGAACTGGTCACGACGCTCGACGGCACGGAGCGTCAGCGCTACCCGCTCGCCGACATGATCTTCAATCCGTGGCAGCTCGTTGCGCGTCTGTCGCAGGACATGACGCTGCTGCCCGGCGATGTGATCGCGGTGGGCACGTCGATCGGCGTGGGCTCGATGAAAGAGGGCGCGCTGGTGGAAGTGAGCATCGACGGACTCGGCACGCTGGCTAACCGCATGGGCGGTTGACCGGCACCTCGCAAGCGATTTCATGGTGGTCGGCCGGGGTGGCAATGGCCTGAGCCGATCGCCCTTTTTCATTCGGCAGATCTTCGCGATCTGCCAGGGTATGGGAGCAGTGAGGGCGTTGGATGCCTATTTCGTGTCGCTGCCTGAGGGCGGCGGCACGGTGCTTTTGTAGGCCATCATCCCGTCGATCAGCGCTGCGCCTTCCGAGAGCAGGAACTGACGGAAAGCGAGTGCGACCGGCGGCAGCCGTTTGCTGCGGCGATGCACGACGTACCAGCTTTGCCATGCCGGAAAGCCCTGCACGTCGAGCACCGTCAACTGCCCCGTCTGCAACTCCATGCCGACGGTGTGCGCGGACAGGAAGCTGATCCCCATGCCCGCAATCACCGCCTGCTTGATGGTTTCCGTGCTGGAAATTTCCATCGCAATTTTCAGTTGCTGTGTGCGATGACCGAAAGCGTCCTGTAAGGAATTCCAGGTGTCGGAGCCGCGCTCCCGGCTGATGAACGGTTCTTGCGTCAGCCGTGAGAACGGAATCTGCTTCTGACCGGCCAGCGCATGACCGGGCGGGGCCACGATGATGTAAGGGTGCGGCGCGAAAGCTTCGTTGATCGTGTCGATCTCGTGAGGCGGACGCACCATCACCGCCAAATCGGTCAGGTTTTCGGTCAACTGGTGCAACAGTTCCTCGCGGTTATGCACCGTGAGGTTGAGCGTGACGCCGGGATAGCGTGCCGTGAACGCTGCCAGCAGGCGCGGGAAGAAGTAGTCGCCCGCGCTGATGACGGCCACGTTGAGTTTGCCGCCGGTAATGCCTTTGAGGTGATCCATCGCCTCTTCGGTTTCGCGAAAGAGGGCGATGATCGCGCGGCTGTAATGCAGCATCTCGGCGCCCGCGGGCGTCAGGAAAATTTTCTTGCCCAGTTGCTCGAAGAGCGGCAGTCCGGCGTGTGTTTCAAGCTGCTTGACCTGCGTCGAGACGGCCGGTTGTGTGAGGTGAAGTTCTTCGGCCGCGCGCGAAAAGCTCAGATGGCGCGCCACGGCTTCGAAGACTTTCAGCTGACGGAGTGTGGCGTGTTTCATGTTTGATCGATGTGCATGATGTGCTCCGGGAAGTATAAGTAATCGTTGATGGTTTGCATAATTAACTTTAACTGTCTTTTATATGTCGGGCTGCGTAATCTGCAATGGCAGCCCGCATGAAGGCGGTGTGACAGCAAAGCGTTGGAGGATGCGTCGCGCCAGAGAAGCAAGCGGGTTTGGACGATCACTATTTTGGGAGACGCCATCATGTCGGTCATCGAATCGCATATCAAACCCGCCGCTATGGCACCGGTTGCTAACGCTCATCTGCATGCGTTCAACAACGCATTCGTCGAACTGGGTCTGGACTGGTATTGGGATAACCACACCTACACCCGTTTGCTGCACACCACCGGCAATCAGGATTTGCCGCTGGCGTATCTCGAAGGCGTTTCGGCGCAAGCGTTGCGCATGGCCGAGCTGGTGATGATCGGGGCCTACCTCGACGGACATCAGCCGCACCTGCTGCGCGCTTACGAGCCGGAATTCCTGTGCGATCTGATTCACTGCACCAAGGTGCGTTGCTTCGAAGCGGCCAACGAAGGCCGTTCGATGCAAGCGCCGAGAGCCGTTGCGGCCTGAGTTTCACAACACGACAGGGGCTCAGACCCCGAGACAATAACTATGCATATTGGCATTCCAAAGGAGACGGCCGACGGCGAATCCCGCGTCGCGGCCACACCGGAAACGGTGAAGAAGCTGGTGAGCGCAGGACATCGCGTCACCGTGGAGCAGAGCGCAGGCGAGGCGGCGAGCGTACCGGATGCGGCGTATGTCGCAGCGGGCGCATCGACCGGCAGCGCTGCCGAGGCGTTCGGTGCCGAGATGGTGCTGAAGGTCCGTGCGCCGTCGGTGGCCGAGATCGCGCAGATGCGTCGCGGTGCGGTGGTCGTCGGCATGCTCAATCCGTTCGATGCCGAGAACAATGCGCGGATGGCGGCGGCCGGTATCATCGGCTTCGCGCTCGAAGCCGCACCGCGCACTACGCGTGCGCAAAGCATGGACGTCCTCTCCTCGCAGGCCAACATCGCTGGCTACAAGGCCGTGATGCTCGCTGCGAACCTCTATCAACGCTTCATGCCGATGCTGATGACGGCTGCCGGTACGGTGAAGGCTGCGCGCCTGGTCGTACTCGGTGCTGGCGTTGCTGGCTTGCAAGCCATTGCGACGGCCAAGCGTCTGGGCGCGGTGATCGAAGCGTCGGACGTGCGTCCGGCGGTGCGTGAGCAGATCGAATCGCTCGGCGCGAAGTTCATCGACGTGCCGTTCGAGACCGACGAAGAACGCGAGATCGCCAAGGGTGTGGGCGGTTACGCTCGCCCGATGCCTGCGGCATGGCTCGCGCGTCAGGCGCAACTGGTGCACACGCGTCTGACGCAGGCCGACATCGTCATCTCCACCGCCCTGATTCCGGGCCGTGCCGCGCCGACGCTCATTAGCGAAGACACCGTCAAAGCCATGAAGCCCGGCTCGGTGATCATCGATCTGGCGGCCGGGCGCGGTGCCAACGGCGGCGGCAACTGCCCGCTGTCGGTAGCCGACGAAGTCGTCAAAGTGCACGGCGTGACCATCGCGGGGTACACCAACCTTGCCGGTATGGTGGCTGCGGACGCTTCCGCGCTTTATGCCCGTAACGTGCTCGACTTCCTGAAGCTCGTCATCGACAAGGAAGGTCAGTTCGTCATCGATACCAACGACGACATCGTCAGTGCGTGCCTGATGTGCCGCGACGGTCAAGTGCTGCGTGCGGCATAAGGGGAGGCTCTGTCATGGAATTGATTAATCACACGGTGATCAACCTGATCATCTTCGTGCTGGCGGTGTACGTCGGCTATCACGTGGTGTGGAACGTCACGCCTGCGCTGCACACGCCGCTCATGGCGGTGACCAATGCGATCTCGGCCATCGTGATCGTAGGCGCAATGCTGGCCGCCGGTCTCACCGAAGGCAACCTCGGCAAGACGATGGGTGTGGTGGCGGTGGCGCTTGCAGCGGTGAACGTGTTCGGGGGCTTCCTCGTCACGCAGCGCATGCTGGAGATGTTCAAGAAAAAGGATAAGGCCCCTGCCAAGGCGGCTAACGACGAATCGGCAGCAAAGGGAGCGCACTGACATGAGCATGAATCTTGTGACGCTGTTGTATCTGGTCGCGTCGATCTGTTTCATTCAGGCGCTCAAGGGCTTGTCGAACCCGCGCATGGCGCGTCGCGGCAATGCCTTCGGCATGATCGGCATGACGATTGCGGCCGTGACGACCGTGGCGCTGATCTTCGAGTTGCGCAAGCTCTCTGGCGGCAATTTCTCCGGTCTGGGACTGATCCTCGCGGGTCTGGTTGTCGGTGGCGGTATCGGTGCCTACGTCGCCCGCAAGGTCGAGATGACGAAGATGCCGGAACTCGTGGCCGCCATGCACTCGCTGATCGGTCTGGCGGCGGTGTGTATCGCTGTCGCTGCGGTGGCAGAGCCGGCAGCGTTCGGTATCGTCGCCGCAGGTGAGGCACTGCCCCCGGGCAACCGCATCGAACTGTTCATCGGCACGTTCGTCGGCGCGATCACGTTCTCGGGTTCGGTCATCGCCTTCGGCAAGCTTTCGGGCAAGTACAAGTTCCGTCTGTTCCAGGGCGCGCCGGTCGTGTTCAAGGGCCAGCACTTCGTGAACCTGGCGCTCGCGATTGCGATGCTCGGCTTCGGCGTTGCGTTCTTCACGACGCTGAGCTGGACGCCGTTCGTCATCATGACCGCCATCGCCTTCGTGCTCGGCGTGCTCATCATCATCCCGATTGGCGGCGCAGACATGCCGGTCGTGGTCTCGATGCTGAACTCGTACTCGGGCTGGGCAGCAGCGGGCATCGGCTTCTCGCTGAACAACCCGATGCTGATCATCGCGGGTTCGCTGGTCGGCTCGTCCGGCGCGATCCTGTCGTACATCATGTGTAAGGCGATGAACCGCTCGTTCTTCAACGTGATTCTCGGCGGCTTCGGTGCGACCCCGGCCGCGGGTGCTGCGGCGGGCGAACAGCAACAGCGTCCGGTGAAGTCCGGCTCGCCCGACGACGCAGCGTTCCTCATGAGCAACGCCGAATCGCTGGTGATCGTGCCGGGTTACGGTCTGGCCGTGGCACGTGCGCAGCATGCTCTCAAGGAACTGACGGACAAGCTGATCGAGAAGGGCGTGAGCGTACGTTACGCGATTCACCCGGTGGCGGGGCGTATGCCGGGGCATATGAACGTGCTGCTGGCCGAAGCCGAAGTGCCGTACGACCAGGTGCTGGAGATGGACGAAATCAACGGCGAATTCGGTCAGACGGACGTGGTGCTGGTGTTGGGCGCCAACGACGTGGTGAACCCGGCCGCGAAGAACGATCCGCAATCACCGATCGCTGGCATGCCGATCATCGAGGCTTACAAGGCCAAGACGATCATCGTCAACAAGCGCTCGATGGCCGCCGGTTATGCCGGGCTGGATAACGATCTCTTCTATCTCGACAAGACCATGATGGTCTTCGGCGACGCGAAGAAGGTGATCGAGGAAATGGTCAAGGCAGCGGCCTGATCGAAGCATGTACGGAGGCGCGCCGCCGTGGGCGGCGCGCCTGAGTCATTTGTGGCTAGTTCGAATACTTACGGGCAGGCTTTATGAACGTATCGCTGAGACAACTCAAGGTCTTCATGGTCGTGGCGCGCAGCAAGAATTTCAGTCGCGCGGGCGCCGAGATCGGCCTGACACAACCGGCCATCAGCCGCTGCATCAACGAACTCGAAGGGCAACTCGGCCTGCGCCTCGTCGACCGCACGACGCGCGAGGTCGCACTCACCGACGCGGGTGTCACGCTCGCCACCAACCTCGATCGCGTGCTCGACGAACTCGAAATCGCGTTGCTCCAGACCCACGGGGCAGAGGCGCGCACCACCGGTCGTGTACGCATTGGCGCAGCACCGACCATCTCCGCGACGCTCATGCCGCGCGTGTTGCTCGCTTCGCAAGCCACCTATCCGGACATCGCGCTCGCACTCGTCGACCAGATGCAACGCGCCGTGCTCGACAGCGTGCGCGCGGGCGATGTCGACTTCGGCATCGTGGTGGCCCCGCAAGGTGCCGACGATCTGACGACCGAGCATCTGATGAGCGAACCGTTTTGCCTCGTGTGCCGCAACGATCACCCGCTGGCAATGCAAGGCGCTGTGCACTGGTCGGAGTTGTCGGGCGAGAACCTCGTGCTGCTCAACCAGAGTTCGGGTAGCCGTCCGCTGATCGACCGCGCGCTCACCACGCAGAAAGTGCAGGGGACCATCACGCAGGAGCTGGGGCATGTCAGCACAATTTTCCGCATGGTGCAGGAAGGGCTGGGCGTGAGCGTGCTGCCGCCGCTGGCGTTGCCGCTGCCGGAGAATTCCACGCTCGCCGTGCGTCCGCTGCTGCCCGCCTTCGAGCGCAACATCGTGCTCGTGCGTCGCAAGAACCGCTCGCTCTCGCCCGTCGCGCATACGGTGTGGGAGTTGATTCACCGCGTGGTGCGCGAACGGAACAAGGGATTTGCACTCACGCCGGAGCAGATCAGCGCTGCTTCGACGCTCGCTGCGCAATGATTCTCTGAGTTGAATCAACCACTTGAGTCCTCTCATCAAGGACTTGTCCACAGACTTGAACACAAAATCTGTGGATAAATCGGCGGTGCCTGCCCGTCTTTTGCCTGCGGGCGCCGCCGCCTGATCGCCTGCGTCGAAATCTCCATACCGATCAAGTGCTTGGCACGTTGTCCCCGTTCGTTGTCCACAGCCTTGTGAACAAAAACGGTGGATAAGTCGTGGGCGGTCGCACGCCGCCGTGCGCGCACGCGTTGAGCGGGATTCGCGACGACGTTGCCGAAAGTGCACTGTGCTGTCACATAGAGTGCGCTAGAATTCTCAACATCAATTGCGAGATCCGCAACGTCGGACGCTCGTCGACCGCATCAAAACGTTCATGACGACCAGGTAGTGTTCTCTGCCTCGTCACCCCAGAATTCCCGCACTTCTTCAATTCCCATGACTTCTGAAATCGCGAAGCCGCGCACGGGCTTTTGGCCTGCGCGCGCGGCAACGATGGCATTGCTGTTTTGCAGCGGATTCCTGTATGCGACGTGGGGCGTACATGTGCCCACCGTCAAGGCGATGTTCGACCTGAACGATGCAAGCTTGTCGGTGGCGATGTTCGCCGTGGCGGGCGGTGCCATCGTCACCATGTCGCGCATGGCCCGCTGGGTCGGGCGCGCAGGTAGTCAGCGCGCGAGCTTGCACTCCGGCATTGCGCTGGCGCTCACGAGCGCGTTCATTCTGTCGATGCCCAGTTACTGGGGCCTCGTGGGCTGGCTGGCGCTTTACGGCGCGGCGAACGCGACGTACGACGTGGCCGTCAATGCGCAGGCCGCAACGCTCGAAGCGCGTTATCGCAAGCCGATCATGGCGTCGCTGCACGGCTGCTTCAGTCTGGGCGGCATGGCCGGTGCGCTCGTGGGCGGCGCGTGGCTCGCGCATCACGGCTCGCCGCAGTGGCATATCGGACTGGCGGCGCTCGGCTGCGCGGTGGTGATCGTCGTCGGCGCGCGCTTCATGCAGCGAGACATGATGCCGGGCGAAGCCCCGGTGACGCGGACAGAAGCGGGCGAGGGGCGCGAAGCGTCGCACAAGCACGCGCCGCCACCCGTGCTGGACGAGGCGTCGCGTCGCAAGCTGCATCGCAAACTGACGGGCTTCGGCATCCTCGCGTTCCTCGGTCTGGTGGTGGAGGGCGCAATGTATGACTGGACGGCCGTGTATATGCGCGAAGTGGTTCTGGCGCAGGGCGCGTGGATCGGCGCGGGCTATGCGGCGTTTTCCGTCGGCATGGCCGCAGGTCGCTTCGGTGGCGATCCCGTCCGCGCCCGCATTGGCGGCGCGCGTTTGCTGCGCGTGAGCAGTTTGCTATGTGTCGGCGGCGTGTTGCTCGCGCTGTTCTGGCGTGAACCGGCGGCCGTGGTGGCGGGCTTTGCACTCGCGGGCCTCGGCTTGTCGAACGTGATGCCGGTGATGTTTGCGGCGTCGGGCGAAGTGGCGCGTGGTGCCGGGATGGCGAGCGCAGAAGCGATTGCCGTCATGGCGAAGCTCGCCTACCTCGGGCTGCTGATCGGCCCAGTGCTGATCGGTGCCATCGCACACGGCATCAGCCTGCCATTCGCGCTCGGCGCGGGGCTGCTGTGCATTGTGCCCATCGCATTGCTCGCGCCGAAGATGCTGGCCGGTGTGGACGGACGCGCCGCAAAGCACTGAGCTGGCAGCCCATCCGGTTGTCTAGCAAGGGCAGGCGCGTTGCGAAGGTCCATGCCCCGGACGCGCCGTTCTCCTTACTTCAACGTCACGGCGACTTCGCCCACGCCATCGATCACGCCGCGCAGCTCACCCGGACCAGTGGCGGGAATCATGCCGACGTACGAGCCGCAGGTCACGATCGCGCCCGCGCGCATCGTGATGCCGCGCTTGCCGTTGTGATTGACGAGCCACGTGAGCAGCGTGCGCGGGTCGCCGCCCGTGTTGAAGACCTTGGCGGGCGTGATGTCGCGACCATCGAGCGAGAAGACGGCCTTCGGGCGCGAGTAATCGAAACGTGCCTCGTATCCGCGACCGCTGCCGATCACGAGCGCCCCGTTGTTCTGAAGGTCGGCCAGCGCAAAGCGGCTGTCGAGTCCCTTCTCCGCGAAACGGCTGTCGGTGATTTCGATGGTGGCGAGCATGTCGTCCACGAACATCATGGCTTCACGTTCTTCATAGCGGCCCGGCTTGATGTCGCGCGACAGGCGGAAAGCGATCTCCAGTTCTAGCCCGGGGCGGAAGAAGTCGTTCAGCGCGAGTGCGCCACCAGCGTTGCTGACCACCGACGCCGGGATCGGCGCGCAATTGGGTAAGTCCATCGGGGCTTTCGCGCCCACTTTCCATGCCGCAATCGTGTCGCCGAGCAGATCGAGCGTGCGCAGTTGCACTGCGTAAGCGGTGTTGGCGTCGACCGGCAGCAGCGCCGGGGCTGGCGAGGCGATGGGCGTGTCGCCACGACGCGTGTCGGCGAGCAGGCGAGCCAGCGACTCGACGGCGGGTTGGGTCTCGAACATCTTGCAAATCTCCAGAGGGAAGGGCGCTGCGTCAGTGGATTGCCGAACACAGTTGTCCACATCGTATCCAAAATCCGAGCGATGTTGCGGTGCGGCGCAAACATGTCGCGTACTTAGTGAAAACACCACATAACGTAGTCAAAACTGCATCGATCTGCGAGAATCGGTCTTCGTAATATTTCGTAATATTTGATCGCAAACCGAAATATTTCGTGTGGCGAGGCTTCGGTCGGGTTTGCCGTCGTCCGCGAAGGTGCTTTACAGGCAGTCGCTGTCTTTCTTCCTAAAACGAATGACCAGGGCAAGCTTATGCACTCCGTGACATTGAACGCCGTACGCGACCCCGCTATTCATCCGCCAGACACAGGCGGGAGTCAACCCATCAGCCGTCAGGCGCTGCATCTCGCCGTGATGGACAGGCTGCGCAAGATGATCACCGAGGGCGTTCTGCCGCCCGGCGCCCATCTGAACGAACGTGCGCTGTGCGAGCAATTGGGGGTGTCGCGCACGCCGCTGCGCGAGGCGCTGAAGATGCTCGCCGTCGAACGTCTGATCGATCTGCTGCCGAATCGCGGGGCGCGCGTTGTGACGTTGTCCGCGAGCGATATCTCCGATGCCTTCGAACTCCTGAGCGGTCTGGAGGCGCTGGCCGGTGAGCTGGCGTGCCAGCGCATCACGCAAGCCGAGATCGACGAGATTCAGGAGCTGCATAGTGCGATGGACGCTTGCCATGCCAACGGCGATCTGTCGGGCTACTTCGACTGCAATCAGCGCATTCACGACCGCATCAACGTCGCGGCGCGCAATCCGGCGCTCACGCAGATGTATCAGTCGGTCAATCATCGGCTTCAGGCGCTGCGCTTTCGCTCCAACCTGCATGCGGGGAAGTGGGATCGCGCTATCGAAGAGCACGTCGAGATTCTCCATGCCTTGCGTCAGCGCGACGGCGCCACGCTCGGGCGACTGCTGCGCGTGCATCTGATGGCGAAGTGCGCGGCGGTGCTTGCCAATAAACGCGTGGCGGCCTGACCGTCCGTCAGGCGGCGCGACTCATGCTCACGAGTCCTTCGTTGAGCATGGCCGCCACATAGGCGTCGGTCTTGCTGCGCAAGTGCGCTTCCATCAATGTGCGAAGCCGCTTTCCATCGCGTCGGCGCAGCAACGCCAGCATCTCCGCATGTTCGTCCACGGCCTGACGCCACCGTTCGGGCGTCGGCGTCAGGCGCTCCCGTACATGGCGCAAGCGCGCGTTGAGATTGTGGAAATACTCGGCCAGCGGGCCGTTGTCGGCCATGCGCAGAATGCTGAGGTGGATCTGCTGATTGAGCGCGAAGTAGGCGGCGTGATCGGTACGTGCGTACGCCGACTCCATCTCCTCTTGTAGTCGGGTGAGTTCATCGAGGTCGGCCTCCGAGGCCTTCTCGCACGCCTGCTCTCCCGAGAGTCCTTCCAACACCGCCATCACCGCCAGCAGGTTCACGACTTCATCGACGCTCACTCGCGCCACGCGTGCCCGCCGTGTCTCCGAGATTTCCACCAGTCCTTCGTTGGCCAGCCGCTTGAGCGCCTCGCGCAGCGGCGTGCGCGACACCGCGAGTTCGTCGCACAGGGCGCGCTCGGACAATGGCGCGCCGGGGCGCAGGTCCCCGCGCACGATGCGTGCCTTGAGGGCGTCATACGCGGCGGCATTCAGCGAAGCGGTGGTGCTCATGTGCGGGGGTGTTGAGGTTGGAATACCAATTTTGATGTCGATCACCGAGGGCGTCAATCGGCAATCGCCTGATATTCAACGTTAACCCTGATTTATTCGATTGTTGCTTGTCAATTGAAGGTGTCTGCTTCTATCGTTAACGAAAAATTGGTATACCAAAAATCGTTATCCGCCGACGTTACATACATGTTGGCGACTCCAGGAGGCAATGTGACATCGACCGTTCTGACCGAGCGACACGGCGCGATTGCGCTGGTCACGCTCAACCGTCCCGAAAAGCTCAATGCGTTGACCAAGCCGATGTGGCAGGCGTTGGGCGACACGATTCTGACGTTGTCCGAGTCTTCTGACGTGCGCTGCATTGTGTTGCGTGGGGCAGGCGAAAAGGCCTTCGCGCCGGGCAACGACATCGCCGAGTTCGAGACCGATCGCGCCAACGTGGAGCAGGCGCGAACGTACGGCGCGCTCATGCATCGCACGCTCGATGCGCTGACGAACTGCCCAGTGCCCCTCGTCGCCATGATTCATGGCATCTGCGTCGGGGGCGGCATGGAGATTGCGGCGTCGTGCGACATCCGCATTTGTGGCGAGTCGAGTCGCTTCGGCGCACCGATCAACAAACTCGGTCTGGTGATGGCGCATGCGGAGTTGTCCGGCCTCGTACGCTTGCTCGGCCCGACCAAGGCGCTGGAGATTCTGCTCGAAGGCCGCATCTTCGATGCGCAGGAGGCGCTGCGCATCGGGGCTGTCACACGCGTGGTGGCGGATAGCGACGTCACCCGCGAAGCGCTCGCCACGGCCGACCGCATCGCCGCCGGTGCACCGCTTGTCGCGCGCTGGCACAAGCGCTTCGTGCGTGAGCTGGTGAGCGGCAAGCCTCTCACGCCCGCGCAGATCGACGAAGGGTTCGCGTGTTTCGGCACCGCCGACTTTCAGGCGGGCTATCGTGCGTTCCTTGCGAAGACGATGCCGGTATTCGAGGGCCGCTGAGATGACCGATACGAAAGCAGATACGGCAAAGAAGGGCGGCCCGTTGCAGGGCGTCAAGGTGATCGAGCTGTCGCACATCATGTCCGGCCCGGTGTGCGGGATGATGCTCGCGGACATGGGCGCCGACGTCATCAAGGTCGAGAAGATGGAAGGCGACGACGCGCGCCGTTTCGCGCCGATCCTCTCGCACGGCGAGTCGGCGTCGTTCATGATGCTCAACCGCAACAAGCGCGGCATCGCGCTCAATCTCAAGACCGACGGCGGCAAGGCCGTGTTGCGCAAGATGCTCGCGAGTGCCGACGTCGTCACCGAGAACTATCGCAAGGGCACGATGGAAAAGCTGGGACTCGGCTATGACACGTTGCGCGAAGCCAATCCGGGGCTGATCTACTGTTCCATCTCGGGCTATGGACGCACGGGGCCTTACGCGGACAAAGGCGGATTCGATCTGATCGCGCAGGGCCTGTCGGGGTTGATGAGCGTGACAGGCGAACCGGGGCAGGCGCCGATCAAGGCCGGTTCGCCGATTGCCGACATCAACGCGGGCATTCTGGCGGCGCTCGGCATCTCGGCCGCTTACGCGCACCGGTTGCGCACCGGGCAAGGCCAGATCGTGGATACGTCGCTGCTCGAAGCGGGTTTTCAGCAGATGTACTGGGCCGCGGCAAACTTCTTCGCCAGCGGCGAGAATCCGCCGAAGTTCGGCTCCGCCAACCCGACCAGCACGCCGTATCAGGCGTTTCGCACACAAGACGGCTGGATCAACATCGGTGCTGCGAATCAGGCCAATTACGAACGTCTGCTGCAAGTACTCGACGCGCCGGAAATCGCAGGTGATCCGCGCTTCGCCACCAATGCAGGGCGCACCGCCCATCGCGACGAACTCGTCGAGCGCCTCACCGCCTATCTGATGCGCGATACGACGCAGCGCTGGGTGGAACGCCTCGACGCGGTCGGTCTGCCGGTTGGGCCAGTGCTGCCGATTTCCGAGGCCGTGTCGCATCCGCAGATCGTGGCGCGCGAGATGGTGGTCGAAACGCAGCATCCGCTCGATGGCCCAACCCGCAGCATCGGCCTGCCGATTCGATTCTCGGAGACGCCGAAGTGTACCGGTGGGCCTGCACCGCGTCTGGGCGAGCACACTTCCGAGGTGTTGGCCGAATATGGCTTCGATGCCGAGCATGTTCGCGCCCTGATCGCGCAAGGAGCGGTGCATGCGCTGGAAGAGGGCGCTACGGTGACGGCATGATGTATGCCTGGCTGCTGCAGTGCGGATTCTCCGCGAGTTGACTCGCGAAACGTCACCGAGCGGCAATTTAAGCGAACTTCCCTCCCGGTCGCCGGTCGGTTTTTGAACTGGCCGGCGATATCTTCATTTCTCGACGATGCGCGCGAAGTGGAGGCGGTCGCCAGTCCCGATCAATCCGACCCGACGCAACGTCGTAAGGAGGGAAGGCATGACCCCTGGCAGAATCCTCGGCAATTCGCCCATTGCATTGCCCGAACGGTGGTCCTGCGTCCGCGAGACGCGTACCATTGAGCCTCATACGCTTGCGCTCCCCCGGTCATTGGCGACAACGTCGCGCACCGTGACGGCATCGGGGGCGTTGGTCCTCTCCTGTTCGCGAGGTGAGCATGCCGGCACGTATTGAAGATTACGCAATGATTGGCGACTGCCGAAGCGCCGCGCTGGTTGCGCGCGACGGCTCCATCGACTGGCTCTGCTGGCCGTACTTCGATTCCCCGGCGTGCTTTGCCGCGTTGCTCGGCGGCCCCGAGCATGGCCGCTGGCGAATCGCCCCCGAAGATCCGCACGCCACTTCCACGCGCCGTTACCACGATGACACGCTGATTCTCGAGACGCGTTTCGAGACGATGGAAGGTTGCGTCGCCGTGATCGACTTCATGCCGTTGCGCGATGGTGCTGCTGACCTGGTGCGTCTGGTGAAAGGCGTGCACGGCACGGTGACGATGTCGATGGAGCTGATCCTGCGCTTCGATTACGGCGCATCGGTGCCGTGGTCGCGTCCGCTCGATGCTGATGATCCGACCGGCCCTGGCATGCGTCTTATCGCCGGGCCGGACAAGGTCGTCATGCGCACGCCTGTCGAGATTCAGGATGTGCCGGGCAGCCTGCGCGCGCGCTTCGACGTGAAGGCGGGCGAGACGGTGCCGTTCGTGCTGTCGCGCGTGCCGTCGCATCACGCCGATCCCCGCGAAATCGATCCGCTCGCGGCGCTCACCGATACCGAACGTTACTGGCGCACCTGGGCCAATCGCTGTCAGCTCGACGGACGATGGTCGTCGGCGATTCGTCGCTCCCTCATCGTGCTCAAGGCGCTCACGTTCGTGCCGACGGGCGGTGTGGTCGCGGCACCCACGACATCGCTGCCGGAACAATTGGGCGGCGAGCGTAACTGGGATTATCGCTATTGCTGGCTGCGCGACGCCACGCTCACGTTACAGGCACTCATGCTCGGCGGCTATTACACCGAGGCGAACGACTGGAGTCACTGGCTCGTGCGTGCGGTGGCCGGTGCGCCGTCGCAAGTGCAGATCATGTATGGCTTGTCCGGCGAGCGGCGTTTGCCGGAATGGGAAGTCGACTGGTTGCCGGGCTACGAAGGCGCGAAGCCGGTGCGGGTCGGCAACGGTGCGGTGGGGCAGTTGCAGTTGGACGTCTACGGTGAAGTGATGGACGCGCTGCATCAGTCTCGTCTGGGCGGATTGCCGCCGGTCGACGCCACCTGGGAGGTGCAGACGAAGCTTGTTGCGCATCTCGAAACCGTGTGGCGAGAGCCGGACGAGGGCATTTGGGAAGTGCGTGGCGGCCGTCAACACTTCACGTATTCGAAGGTCATGGCTTGGGTAGCGTTCGATCGCGCGATCAAGTCGGCCGAGCGTTTCGGTTTGCCGGGACCGGTAGATCACTGGCGTCGGCTGTGCAAGGAGATTCACGCCGATGTTTGCGCCAATGGCTTCGACAAGCAGCGCAACGCGTTCATGCAGGCGTACGGCTCGTCGGAGATGGATGCGAGCGTGCTGATGATTCCGCTCGTGGGGTTCTTGCCCCCGGAGGATCCGCGCGTGATCGGCACCATCGAGGCGGTCGAGCGCGAGTTGATGCGCGACGGGCTGGTGCAGCGCTACCGCACGAGCCGCGTCGACGACGGGTTGCCCGCAGGCGAGGGCGCGTTCCTCGCGTGCAGCTTCTGGATGGTCGATTGCCTCGTGATGATCGGCCGTCATCGCGATGCCCGGGCGTTGTTCGAGCGGTTGCTGTCGTTGCGCAACGACGTCGGTCTGCTGGCCGAGGAATACGACACCACGCATGAGCGTCAGGTCGGCAACTTCCCGCAGGCGTTCTCGCATATCGCGCTCGTGCATGCGGCGATTCGTCTGGATGCACTCGCCGACGACGACCGCGCCGACGACGCCGATGTGCAAGAGACCGACGACGAAGCGCGCTACGAGCATGTGGGCTATCGCGCGGATAAAGCGGTCAGAGCCTGACGGAAGGGTGGGTTTCGTAGGGGGAATGTAGGGAATTAAAGGATTTCGTGAAATATGCCGTAATACTTTCGAATCCTTACTTTCTCTCATTTCCCCCATTTCCACGGAGACCCCTCGCTCCATGACGATCATTATTCCGACCAAGGGCAACGCCACGTCCAGCATGCTGGAGATCTGGCAGTCGCATATCCAGCAACAGCAGGCGGACAAGGCGCAGGCGGCGGCCAAAACGGCAGCCGCTACCGGCACCGTCAATCAGGCAGCCTCGACGAAGTCGGCCGGTGCCGACGACGCGGCCAAACCGGCCACTGCCAACACCGATGCCACGACCAACACCGACACCGCTGAGAACAACGGCGTGAGCCGTCTGGGCGACAAGACGCTGGTGGATCTGCGCTCGATGAACGAAAGCGCCAAGCAGCAGGGGCAGGCGCTGTCCGCGACGGACGGCGGCTCTGGCGACGACATCAAGGCGCAGACGATCCGCAAGCTCAAGGAAATGCTGGCGAAGGTGATGAAGCAGTTGGACGCGGTGCGCACCAACGACCGTCTCCCGCCCGAGGACAAGCTCCAGCAGACAAACGCGCTGTCCGCTCAGGCCATGTCGATTCAGGCGCAGATTCTCGCGCTCATGGCCCCGACGAAGGCCACCGGCAACAACGTCAACACGACCGCCTGACGTTCCTGACGGTCGCGCAAACGCTTTTGTCCGACGCATCTCTGTGTATCTTTCTCATCGCAGTGATGCGCCGGACGGATCGATTGCTGCAAAACATGCAACGATCCGCGTACCCGAAGCGCGCTAAAATTCTGCTCTCGCTTAATTCATCTTTGAGGTCCGGCTGACGGCTGCGCCTCGTCCCCGTGCCGCATGAAGCAAGACAAGACGCTCACCGCCCTGCTATGGATTGTCGCGGCGGGCTTTTTCATGCAGGCGCTCGATACGACCATCGTCAATACGGCGCTGCCTGCCATGGCCGCGAGTCTTGGCGAGAACCCGCTGCGCATGCAGCCAGTGGTCGTCTCCTACTCGCTCACGATGG
The DNA here is from genome assembly GCF_902459615.1 of Pandoraea commovens. Lineage (GTDB taxonomy): Bacteria > Pseudomonadota > Gammaproteobacteria > Burkholderiales > Burkholderiaceae > Pandoraea > Pandoraea commovens. The sequence goes on along the minus strand of NZ_CABPSA010000007.1, from coordinate 30,974 downwards.
CCATGCTGACGCCCGCGTCGGGATGGCTGGCCGACCGCTTCGGTACGCGACGCGTGTACTTCGTGGCGATCCTGCTGTTCGTGCTCGGCTCGGTTGCGTGTGCGATGGCGCACACGCTGCCGCAACTCGTAGTCGCGCGGGTGCTGCAAGGCGCAGGCGGCTCGATGTTGTTGCCCATCGGGCGTCTTGCCGTGCTGCGGACATTCCCGGCTGGCGAGTACCTGGCGGCGCTCGCTTTCGTCTCGATTGCGGGGCAGGTCGGCCCGATGATCGGCCCGGTGCTGGGCGGCTGGCTGGTGCAGGTGGCGTCGTGGCACTGGATCTTCCTCATCAATGTGCCCATCGGCCTGATCGGCAGCCTCGCCGTGCGTCACTACCTGCCGCGTCCCGCGAAGGACGAAGTCATCGATACGAGTTTCGACTGGGGCGGGTTCGCCTTGCTGTCGGTGGCGATGGTGTCGTTCACGCTTGCGCTGGATCATCCGTTCTCGGCGGCTGGATGGGCGCCGTCTGCCGTCCTCGCGCTGCTTTGCGTTGCGACGACGCTCGGCTACTGGCCGTACGCTCGCCGTCGCGCTGCGCCGTTGTTCCCGCTGGAACTGTTTGAGACGCGCAGCTTCAGTCTCGGCTTGCTGGGCAATCTGGTCGCGCGCATCGGCAGCAGTGCCGTGCCGTTCCTGCTTCCGCTGCTGCTTCAGGTGGCGATGGGTTACAGCCCGCTGGCTTCGGGGTTGATGATGCTGCCGGTGGCGCTCGCCGGGATCGTCGTCAAGCGCATGGTCACGCCGCTCGTGGTGCGCTTCGGCTATACGCGTTTTCTGATGGTGAATACGGCGGTCGTCGGCGGCTCAATTGCGAGCTTCGCGCTGTTCGGGCCGGGTTGGCCGATCTGGCTGGGACTCGTGCAACTGGCGGTGTTCGGCGGGGCGAATTCGATGCAGTTCGCGGCCATGAACAGTGTGACGCTGAAGGATCTCGGCACGCGTCGTGCGAGTGCGGGCAACGGGCTGTTCTCGATGGCGCAGATGCTCGCCCTCGGGCTGGGCGTGACCATCGGTGGCCAGTTGCTGGCGCTGTTCGGTCATCTGGCGGGACAGGCAGGGGAGCTTGGCGTAGGCGGCACCGTCGCAGGCTTTCGCATGACGTTCGTGTGCGTCGGACTGATTACGCTGGCCTCTGCTCTGGTGTTCCGTCGCGTGGAAGATCCGGCGGCGGGGCCGTCGCACGACGGTGGTCAGACCCATACCGCGTCTGCCACCGATCTCAAGCGCTGAGCGTCAAACCCCCATATCAAGCTGGCTGACGCTCAGTCGCCACTTACTTCTTCACCAGCGCGCACTTCGAATCGGCCAGCGGGGCGAAGGCCTTGTCGGCCGGAATCGTCTCCAGAATCTTGTACAGATCCCATTCCGACTTCGACTCGGCAGGCGTCTTCACCTGCACCAGCAGCATGTCGTGCACCAGCTTGCCGTCGGCGCGGATCTGGCCGTTGCGAATCACGGGGTCGTCGATCTTCATCGACTTGAGTTTAGCCATCACGGCGTCCGCCTCGTCGGTGCCTGCCGCCTGAACCGCCTTCAGATAGTTGAGCACGGCCGAATACACGGCGGCCTGCATCATCGTCGGCATCTTCTTATGCTGCGCATAGAAGCGTTGTGCAAAGGCGCGCGAGCGGTCGTCCTGATCCCAATAGAACCCGTTCGTGAGGATCATGCCCTGCGCGTTCTTCAGGCCCATGCCGTGGATTTCGGTGATGAGCGAGAGCAGCGGCGTGAATACCTGTTTGCCGCCCTGAATGATGTTGAACTGCGAGGCCTGTTTGACGGTGTTGAGGGTGTCGGTGCCGGAGTTGGCCAGCGCGATCACCTGCGCGCCGGACGTCTGGGCGCGCAGCAGATAGGACGACAGGTCCGGCGAGTTCACCGGGTGCTTCACCGAGCCGACGACCTTGCCGCCCTGACGCGTCAGGATCTCGCTCGCATCTTTCTCCAGCGCCTGCCCGAACGCGTAGTCGGCGGTGATGAAGTACCACGACTTCAGACCGCGACGCAGCAACGCCTGCGAGGTCGAGTTCGCCAGCGCGTACGTGTCGTACATCCATTGCACGCTGTGCGCCGTGCATTGCTCATTGCTGATGGCGGACGATCCCGCGCCGGTCACGAGCGCGATCTTCTTCTTTTCGTCGGCAATCCGGTCGACGGCCAGCGCCACGTTCGAGAACGTGAGGTCGGTGATCATGTCGACTTTGCCCCGGTCGTACCATTCGCGGGCGATGGTCGCACCGGTGTCGGTCTTGCCTTGGGAGTCGGCGGACACCAGTTCGATGGGCACGCCGAGGACTTTGCGATCGTGCGAGAAGTCGTCGACGGCCATGGTGGCGGCAAGCACGCTGCCTTTGCCCGCGTTGTCGCTAGACACGCCAGACAGGTCGGTGAGCACGCCGATCTTCACGACTGCGTCGGAGATTGCGGCGGCTTGCGCCGGGGAAGGAAGGGCGACGAGGGAAGCAACGGCAAACGACGCGGCGACGGCAATCGTACGGCGCAAATGACCGCTAAGGCCGGTAATGCTGGGCATGGCTTGTCTCCAATGTTCGAGTTATGACGACCCGCCGCCGCCCATCTCTGCCGGAGGACGTGTGCGGCGAGTCTCGAACATCTTAAACATCACGTAATCGATTGCGCAATCCGTAATGATCGGAATCTATGCGTAATTTTTTGCCACCCAGCGCGGTCAGCGGCGAATTACCGCAGAATGCTGGCTGGGCAAGCGGCTGCGCGTGTTGTACAACTACAACCCACTGGGGCGACAAATGGTTGATTGGTCTGCTGTTGTGACGGTCTTTGGTATCTATATGGTCGCAGTGGTCATCCCCGGGCCAAACTTCGTCGCCATCACCCACAAGGCGGTCACCGGCGGCCGTGCCGATGCGCTCGCGCTCGTCGCTGGCATCGTGACGGTGAATTTGTTCTGGGCGACGTGCGCCATGCTGGGTCTCGGCGCGGTGTTCGCGGTTTTCCCGTGGCTCGCCGTCGGCGTCAAGCTGGTTGGCGCGGCGTATCTGGTCTGGTTCGGGCTGCGGCTCGTCGTGTCGGCGCGGGCGACCCCTTCGGCCGAAAGTCATCCACCGAAGGCGCTACTGTTTCGCGGCGCGTTCGTGCAAGGCATCGCCACCAATATCGCCAACCCGAAGTCCATCGCCTTCTATGCGGCGGTGTTTTCTTCGGCGGTGCCCACCCACGTATCCACGCCGACGTTCTTCGCCATGCTGGCGACCGTCGGTGCATCGGCGACGTGCTGGTACGGGGCCGTCGCGCTCGTGCTGTCGCACGCGTCGATTGCGACGGCGTATCGCCGCGTGAAGGCATGGATCGACCTGACCTGTGGCGGGCTCATGATCGCGCTGGGCATCCGACAGGCATTACGTTAATCAAGTGCCCGCTGCCGGTCGTAATCGGACTTAGCTCGCTACGGGCACGTCGTTTCGCGTGGCATCAACCGTCGTGTTTACTAGCGGTCGCCTTGAACAGCCCGAGTTGGGTCATCGCGCTCACAGCATCGTCGAAGCCGAGCTCTTCCTCGATCTGGCCGTCGATCACCCTGTACACGGATTCGCCAGTGAAGTGGAGCTTGCGGCCAGTTGCAGCGGGCAAACAGCACTCCATTTCAAAGCCATCGAATGATGGTCCCGTGTGGGTGCCCCCACCATTCCACTTCGTGATGACGTAGTCCCCTTGTGCGATCAAATCGTCTAACACGAATTTCGAGTCAGGGAACAGGGCGCGCCAGCCGGCGAGGAAGTTCTTGACCCCCTCTCGACCGCAGGCGCCCTGCTTGAGCAACGAATACTTGATTCGCATGTTCGGCGCCGCGAGTTGCTCGACCACCGAAATATCGACATTCTCGCCCCAGAAGTCCTTCATCCAGCGACGGACGACACCCTTGTTCTGCTCTTCTTTGCTCATCGGAAAGGTCCTCACAGTTGGTTTCGGAAGGATCATCGCTACTACTCGATGGCCCGAATAGCAGCATAGTCGTCGCTTCCATACGGACCGACGTTGGGTTTCGGATTTGGGACTGTGGCGCTTTAAAGTGGGTTACAAAAAAAATATTGAAATCGACCTCGTTTTATAACGCACTTGATCAGTGCGAACCAATGAAATCTCACGAATGTCCCAAAAACGCGTTTCGCGGGCGGGATGGTGGCGTTCGCTGTACTAGCATTCATTCTCATGGCAATTGAGAAATTAATGGAACTTCGAATCGCGTGAGCTCACGTGAATAAGTCGGATTTTCATAGTCCAATTTATATTGACTGACCTTTTAAAAGGATTGGGTATAGAAAGATTGTGTTGGGGATCGGCAAAAGGCAATAGTGATGAAGATCAAAATTCTCTGGATTTTGCTCGCGAAACCCTCTCGATCGGGAAATGCCCATATTGAGCCATGGCACTGCTAGAGCGCGCGGAATGGTATGACATCGCCCGATCGACGAACTGGACACCAACGTATGTCCCTGAGTCCGAGCTTTTTCCGGAAGTCATGACCGGTGATCAAGGTATTCCAATGGAAAATTGGGAAATTTATGATGAGCCGTACAAGATTTCATACCCGGAGTACGTGCGCCTCCAACGAGAAAAGGATGCCGGTGTTTACTCAGTGAGGGCGGCGTTAGAGCGTAGCCGCATGCTGGACGAAGCGGAGCCTGGCTGGTTATCGCTTGTGAAAGCGCACTACGGCTGCGCTATTTTTCTGGAGTACACCGGTTTGTGCACGAATGGGCGAATCGTCCGATTCGGGCGAGCGCCCGGCATGCGCAACATGGCAACCTTCGGTGTGCTCGATGAAATGCGGCACACGCAGTTGCAATTATATTTTTCGCACGATTATTGCCCGAAAGACCGGCAGTTCGATTGGGCGCTCAAGGCCTGCCACACGAATCAGGCGATTGCCATCGCGGTGCGCCATGGCGGTGACGATATATCGCTCGCACGTAGCGCGACAGAGGCCGCAGTGACGCTGACGTTGGCATTCGAGACGGCTTTTTCCAATCTGCAGTTCCTCGGCCTGGCCGCCGATGCAACTGAGGTCGGCGATTTCAGCTTTGCGAACTTGATCTCGAGTATTCAGACCGACGAGGCTCGCCACGCGCAGATCGGCCAGCCGGTGGTACGGATACTGATTGCCAATGGCCATAAGGCCCACGCGCAAAAACTCGTGGACGTTGCCTTCGCGCGCATGTGGCGCCAGTTCTGCTATCTATCCGGCAACTCGATGGACTATTGGACGCCGTTGGAACACCGGAAACAATCATTCAAGGAGTTTGTTCAGGAGTGGATCCTCGGGCAATTTGAACGCTCACTCCTCGAGTCTGGCCTGTCCTTGCCATGGTATTGGGATCGAATGATCGCTGAGTGCGAATATCAGCACCATGCATACCAACTTTGTACTTGGTTTTGGCGTCCGATCGTTTGGTGGAACCCGGCGGCGGGCGTAACGCATGAGTGCCGTGACTGGCTCGAGGAGAAGTATCCGGGCTGGAACGACACGTTCGGAAAAGCCTGGGACGTCATTATCGACAACCTGCTCGCCGGTAAACGCGAGTTGACATTGCCCGAGGTGATGCCGGTCGTCTGCAACATGAGCCAACTGCCGATATGCGCGATGCCGGGCAACGGATGGAACCTAAAGGACCATCCGCTTGATTACAACGGCCGTGTCTACCATTTTGGTTCGGAAATCGATCGGTGGGTTTTTCAACAAGACCCGACGCGCTATCGAGATCATCTTTCGTTGGTGGACCGGCTGCTCGCTGGCCAGATTCAGCCTCCCGATCTGAACGGTACTCTCAAGTATATGAGCATAGCCCCCGGCGAAATGGGCGATGACGCGCACAACTACGCCTGGGTCGAAGCCTACCGCGACAACCCCTACGTCAAGCAGGCTATTTGAGGTCGAAAGCAAACGGAGCGTACACATGGCGACTTTTCCCATCATTTCCAACTTTCAAGGCGACGTCGTATTGCAGCTCGTCCTTGTGGATATAGAACACACCATGGATGAAGTAGCGGCGGAGGCGGGCCATCATTCTGTTGGTCGACGGGTTGCGCCGCAACCGAGCAAGGTCATCAGGGTGAGACGGCAAGGCAGCGACGCGCTCTACCCACGTCAGGCAAAGTTGAGCGAAACGGATATCAAGCCGATGGACGCGCTCGAGTTTATTTTTTGCGACCAGTGAGTCGATTATGAAATTTGAGAAGGTTTGCTCCTTCGATGACTTCTGGGAGGGCGATCTGATCGATGTCACGGTGCAAGGCCACGTGATTATTCTGGTCTGGCCGGAAGGGTCGACGCCGCGCGCTTTCCAGGGAATCTGCCCTCACCAGGGTTTCCGACTCGCAGGGGGGCAATTCGACGGTCGCACTTTGAAATGTCCGGCCCATCAATGGACTTTCGACGCTAATACCGGCAAAGGCATCAATCCCGACGATTGCCAGCTTGCCGAATACACGCTCAAGCTCGACGGCGATGACGTTCTGGTGGCTGTCGATGGTATTGAGCCCCGATTTTCTCATTCCTGAACCTGGATAGGACCCCGTCATGACTATCGACAAAGCGAGCAGCCCAAAGCGCAACAATTGGGTCGGGCCGGTACTTCGGGCCAGCGACATCACGGCCGGAATCATCGAGGCTGCGCGTGAAGACAATCCAGGCAAAACGATTCGCGTCGATGACAGAGGCGCCTACGTACGGATCGGCGCCGAGGTGGAGTTGATCCTGCGCCGCAGCACTGTGGAGGCGGCCCTTGGCCGTCCATTCCGAATGGCGGAACTGGAAGTCAATCTCGGCTCGTTTGCAGGCAACATCGAGACAAACGACGATCATGTCCGCTTCTATTACAAAAAAACGCTTTAAGGAGAAGCAAGAATGGAACATTCCGAAGTCCTGAAGCCTTTGAAGACCTGGAGTCATTTGGCGGAACGGCGACGCAAACCGAGCGAATACGAGGTCGTTTCGACCAACCTCATCTTCACCCTTGCCAACCCCGAGGCGCCGTTTGAGCTGGACTCAAACATTGACACGGCGCAGTGGTTCAAGCGGTATCGCAACGCGGGCGCATTGACGCATCCGAACTGGGGGGCATTTCGAGATCCGGACGAGACCGTCTATCGCACCTACAACCTGTTGCAGGATGGGCAGGAGACCTACGTTTATGGGCTGCTGGATCAGTTCTCAACCCGAGGTCACGATGCCTTGCTGGCGCATCCGTGGGCCGAGACGTTGGCGCGACTCTATACGCCGGCGCGCTTCCTATTTCACGCGCTGCAGATGGGGGCCGGCTATTTGGCCCATATCGCCCCCGCGTCGACCATCGCGAACTGTGCAGTTTTCCAGATGGCCGACTCTTTTCGTTGGGTGACGCACACCGCCTATCGGACTAAGGAGTTGTCGTACACGTTCAAGGATCTCGGTTTCGGTCGCGACGAGCGCCGGTATTGGGAGCAGGATCTCGCGTGGCAGGGCTGGCGTCGGCTTATCGAGCAGGCGCTCGTCGCCTGGGATTGGGGCGAAAGCTTCGTGGCGCTGAACCTGGTCGTTCGGCCTGCGGTAGAAGAAGCGGTGTTGCGCGGCCTTGGGCAAGCCGGCAGAAATAACGGGGATACCCTGTTGGGTTTGTTGACCGATGCTCAACTGGCCGATGCCCAGCGACAGCATCGCTGGGCTGTGAAGCTGGTGGCAATGGCGCTGGAGCAGGAGACAAACCGCGCCGTCATTGCTGGGTGGCTGGACAAATGGGTATCTATGGCCGATGAGGCCATCGAGGCCTACTGCGCGGCGCTCCCCGATGTACCGGGCGCGGGCGTGGAGGCGAGCGTCGCAACGCGCAACTTCAGGCGCTCGATCGGCTTCTGAGGGCCAGAAGGCCGGGATTGAACACGGCTTCGGATGAGCCACGACCGTGAGGCGCGGGATAAAGCTGGTGGCAGCCGCCGCGCAGACGCAGAACGGCTACCGATTTCACAACGGCTTCCTAGTTCTGGCAGCGGGGCGTTGCACCCTGTGCGCTGGTGGCGATGGCGTTGCCGATGCCGTCCGCAAGACGGTCGACGAGCTTGCGCTGCGCCGCAACAACGTCTGCGATACCCGACGCGGCGGGCTCCGTCCCCGAGAAGCGGCACGTCAGCACGATATCGCCCGGTACTTTTCGCACGCTCCAGACGGCCGTGAGCGCCGCTTGTTCGCCCGGCGTCGATTCGAACCGCTGGACCGACGTCGACACGCGATAGACCGCAAGCCCGTCGGCACGGGGCAAGCCATAGACGTCCATCGCGCCCAGACGCTGTGTCAGATCGCGAGAGATCGTCGACGTCAGCTCGGTCTTGAGTGGGGCAGCCCAGCGGGATTCCTCGAGAATATCGACGCGTCCGCCACCACGGGTGACGACGATCTGCGGCCGGTCGACCTGTTCGGGCACGGCCACGGGCGACACTTCCAAAGCGTACGGTGTTGCCGGAGCTGCCGCGCCGGTAGTGGCGTTGGCGTTCGCGGCGGCGCTACCTGTCCCGGCACCCGCATCCGTCAGCGTATAGAACGTGGACGACGGCGAGGCACAGCCGGTAAGCGCCAGCACGAGGGCTGCCACAGCGGCGAGTCCTGCTTTCCCGGCTATCGCGGGCAGGGCAGAGATGTCGCCGTCCATCGGCGTTGCACGCAGGCGCGGGCTACGGGTCATGTCGGTCGGCCTCGTCATGGTTGCGGGTCCTTCGGTTTGCCGCGCAGCAACGCTTCGGGATGTTGCTGCAAGTAGTCGGCGAGGGTGTTAAGGGAGCGCAGCGTCTTCGTCAGTTCCTGCATGGCCTGACGGACGTCCTGCTGCACAGGCGCGTCTTCGGAGAGCGTGCGCTCGGCCGCGCCGAAGCTCTTCTTCGCTTCGCCCAGCGTGGCCTTGGCTTCCGGCGCGATCTCGCCGTCGAGCTGACGGAACAGCCCTTGTGCGCTATCCATCGTCTTGTCGAGCTTGCGCAGCGTCGAGTCCAGATTCTGGCCGATGCTGTCGAACGGAATCTTGTCGAGCTTGCTGGCAATGTCGGCGATCTGAAGCTGCAACTGGTCGAGCGTATTGGGCACCGTCGGCATGGTCAGCACGTCGTCGACCATCTCGGCCTTGGCGGGCTTCGCGTTCGGGAAGAAGTCGAGCGCCACGTACAGCTGGCCGGTCAGCAGATTGCCGGTGCGCAGCTGGCCGCGCAGGCCGCGCTGCACGAGGGCGTCGAGAATCCGGTGACTGTTCAGTTCCGTCGGCGGCACGCTGTTCTTCGGATCGCGACGGCGCAGACGATCCGGATAGACGTCGACCGTCACCGGCATGTTGATCTGCTTTGTGGCCTGATCGAACTCCACGCCGATCGACGTCACTTCACCCAGCGTGATACCCCGGAAGTCGACCGGTGCACCGACAACCAGCCCGCGCAGCGACTGCTGGAAGCGGAACACCACCCGCACCGGGTGCGTGTCGGGGGCCTTCATGGCGGTGGCTTCGTCGGGGGCCAGACGGAATTCCTGCCCGGCCTTGGCCATGACGCCAGCGCCCGAGTCGCTCGGGGCCTGGAAGGCGATGCCGCCGATGACGACCGACGCGAGCGACTGCGTATTGACCTGGAAGCCGCTCGAATCGAGTCGCAGATCGATGCCGCTGGCGTGCCAGAAGCGCGTATTGGACCCCACGTACTGGTCATAGGGGGCCTGCACGAACACGCGCAGCGTCACGCCCTTGCCGTCCGAATCGAGCGCGAACGCTTCGACCTGACCGACCTGAATGCGGCGGTAGTAAATCGGCGAGCCGATGTCGAGCGAGCCGATATCGCTCGCGTGCAGCACGAACTGCTTGCCCGGCTGGCCGCTTGAGACGACCGGCGGCACTTCCAGTCCGACAAAGTGGTTCGCGGAGTCCTTGGCCTTGCCGGCGTCTGCACCGATGTAGGCCCCGGAGAGCAGCGTCGACAAGCCGGAGACGCTGCCACCCGCCACACGCGGGCGCACGACCCACCAGCGCGAATCCTTCACGGCGAAGTTCTTCGCGTTCTTGGTGAGGTCGACGGTGACACGCACATGCGAGAGGTCTTCCGACAGTTCGATGCTCTTGACCGTGCCGATATCGACTTCCTTGTACTTGACCTTGGTCTTGCCCGCTTCGAGTCCCTCGGCCGTCTTGAAGTCGATGGTCACGCTCGGACCGCGCTCAATGAGCACCTTGGCCACCAGCGACAGCCCGATCACGGCGGCGACCAGCGGAATCAGCCAGACGAGCGAGGGCGCCCAACGCTTGCGCGGTTCGATGGCCGGCGTCGGCAGATTGCCCGCCCCGGGCGGTGGCACGGCTTTCGGGTCTTGCGAGTCTTTCGGGTCAGTCATGATCGTCCTGTTCGGTATCGTCGTCGCGGATCTGATCCCAGATCAGGCGAGGGTCGAACTGCATGGAGGCCACCATCGTGAGCACGACCACGGAGCCGAAAGCCACGATGCCCGGACCGGCCTGAATCACGGCCAGCGACTGAATGTTCACGAGCGCCACCATCAGCGCGACGACGAAGACGTCGAGCATGGACCAGCGTCCAATGAACTCGACCATGTGATACAGCTTGGTGCGTTGGTGCGGTTTCCAGCGGGTGCCGCGCTGCGCGGTAAAGCACAGCAGCGATAAGGCAATGAGCTTGAGCATCGGGACGAGAATGCTCGCTGTGAAGACGACGATGGCCAGATCGTACTCGCCACTCGTCCAGAAATAGATCACGCCGCTCATGATCGTGTCGCTGGAGTTACCTAGCAGCGAGCGCGTCTGCATCATGGGCAGGACGTTGGCGGGAATGTACAGGATCGCCGCCGCGATCAGCAAGGCCCAGGTGCGCGTGAGGCTGTCGACTTTGCGCTGATGAAGCACCGCGCCGCATCGCGGGCAACGCTCCTTTTCGACGGTTTGCACTTCGCGCGACAGACGCCCGCAGACGTGGCAGGCGACCAGTCCCGCCGCTTTGGCCGAGAGATATTTCATCGCGTCACCGTCCGGGATTCGCTGGCCTTCTGCGCCTTCAGCGCTTCCACCGCCGGGTCCGGCGTGCGGTCGATCACGATCCACAGATTGCGCAGATCGTACGACAGCACCAGCGCGAGCAACATCGTCAGCGCGCCGAACGCCCACAGCGCAATGCCCGGCAACACGCTCGCCATGGCCGAGAGTTTGACCAGCGAAACCAGTACCCCGAGCATGAACACTTCGATCATGCCCCAGGGGCGGCAGAACTCGATGGCGCGCATTACCTGGAAGACCGCATAGGGCCGTCGGCCGATCGAAAGCGGTGCAACCAAATGGATCAGCGCGAGCAGTTGCGACAGGGGAAACAATACAGTCGTGGCGAACACGAGCAGCGCGACGAGCCACATGCCCTCGCGATACAACGCCCAGGCGGCACCCACGAGCGTCGTCTCGGTATAAATGCCCTGCACCTCGATCTCGACGATGGGGAACGCGTTGGCGATGGCGAACACGATCACGCACGTCAGACTGAGCGCGAGCACGCGCGACAGGCGCAGGTCGGGGGAGCGGTAAAGAACCGAGTGGCAACGCACGCAGCGAGCGGTCTCGCGCGGCGGCAGGTCCATGCGACGGTGGAGCGTGTCGCAATTCGGACATGCGATCAGGTTCGTCACGTCATCTTCAGGGGGCAATGTGTCCATTACCGGGGACGGTGACCAAAGTGACGCTCAGAATACCAAAATGTCAAGGAAGTTCCCATGTAATCAGCCGCAATGGCGCTCAACGCAATATGCGGCATGGTTTGTGCTAAGTCACGGAAATCATTACTTGTTTGCTCTATACTCAACACACTCCCGCAAAGTTACCCAAAATTTGAGGAGAATTCCCCCATGCTTAATATGTCCAGGCGCCAGTTCCTCAAAGTGAGTGGCGCAACGCTGGCAGGGTCCAGCCTGGCAATGCTCGGGTTCGCGCCCGACGCGGCGCTGGCGGAGGTCCGTCAGTTTAAGCTCGCGCGAGCGACCGAGACCCGTAATACCTGTCCGTACTGTTCCGTGGCCTGCGGGTTGCTCATGTACAGCTACGGCGACGGTGCGAAGAATGCGAAGAAGAGCATCTTTCACATCGAAGGCGACCCCGACCACCCGGTCAATCGCGGCACGTTGTGCCCGAAGGGCGCCAGCCTCATCGACTTCATCCACAGCCCGAACCGTCTCACGCATCCGGAGTACCGTAAGCCGGGGTCCGACAAGTGGGAACGTATTTCGTGGGACGACGCGCTCGATCGCATCGCCAAGCTGATGAAGGCCGACCGCGATGCCAACTTCGTCGAAAAGACGGACGACGGCCTCACGGTCAACCGTTGGCTCACCACCGGCATGCTGGCCGCTTCGGCGTCGAGCAACGAAGTCGGGTACATCACGCACAAAGTCATCCGCAGTACCGGGATGCTGGGATTCGATAACCAGGCACGTGTTTGACACGGCCCGACGGTGGCAGGTCTTGCCCCGACGTTTGGCCGTGGAGCGATGACGAACCATTGGGTCGACATCAAGAACGCGGATCTGGTACTCATCATGGGCGGCAACGCAGCCGAGGCACACCCGTGCGGTTTCAAATGGGTGACCGAGGCGAAGGCGCACAACAAGGCGCGCCTGATCGTCGTCGACCCGCGCTTTAACCGTTCGGCATCGGTCGCGGACTATTACGCCCCGATCCGTACCGGCACGGACATTGCGTTCCTCGGCGGGTTGATCAATTACCTGCTCACGAACGACAAGATCCAGCACGAGTACGTCAAGAACTACACCGACTTCACCTTCCTGGTGAAAGACGAGTTCTCGTTCGAAGACGGTATCTACTCGGGCTACAACGACGAGAAGCATACCTACGACAAGTCCTCCTGGGATTACCAGAAGGGCGCGGACGGTTACGTCCTCACCGACCCGACGCTGCAACATCCGCGTACGGTGTTCCAGCTGATGAAGCAGCACTACTCGCGTTACACCATCGATATGGTCGAGCGCGTGTGCGGCACACCGGCGGATAAGGTCGAGTACATCTACAAGCAGATCGCCGAGTGTTCCACCCCGACGCGCACCATGACGATCCTGTATGCGCTCGGCTGGACGCAGCACTCGATCGGCTCGCAGATCATTCGTACCGGTGCCATGGTGCAGTTGCTGCTGGGCAATATCGGGGCGGTGGGCGGCGGCATGAACGCGCTGCGCGGTCACTCGAACATTCAGGGACTGACCGATCTGGGGCTGATGACCGATCTGCTGCCGGGCTATATGTCGCTGCCCAAGCAGGCGGAGCAGACCGTCGAGCAATATCTGACGGCGCGCACGCAAAAGCCGCTGCGTCCGAACCAGCTCAGCTACTGGCAGAACTACCCGAAGTTCTACGTGAGCCTGATGAAGGCATGGTGGGGCGATGCCGCCACGGCCGAGAACAACTGGGGCTACGACTATCTGCCCAAGCTCGACAAGCCGTACGACATGCTGCAAGTGCAGGAGCTGATGAGCAAGGGCAAGATGACCGGCTACATCGCGCAGGGTTTCAACCCCATCGCGGCGACCCCGGCCAAGGTCAAGTGGGACAAGGCGCTCGCCCAGCTCAAGTTCCTCGTCATCATGGACCCGCTCGCGACGGAGACGTCGGAGTTCTGGCGGAATTTCGGCGAGCACAACGACGTCGACTCCAGCAAGATTCAGACGGAAGTGTTCCGTTTGCCGACGACCTGCTTCGCCGAAGAAGACGGCGCACTGGTCAACTCCGGACGCTGGCTGCAATGGCACTGGAAGGGCGGCGAGCCGCCGGGCGAGGCGCGTACCGACATCGAAATCATGTCGGCGCTGTTCCTGCGCCTTCGCGAGATGTACAAGACGGAGGGCGGCAAGTACCCCGACCCGATCGTTAATCTGTCATGGCCGTACGCCCAGCCGGAGAGCCCGTCGCCCGAAGAACTCGCCAAGGAGTACAACGGCCGGGCGCTCAAGGACATCGTCGATCCGAAGGATCCGACCAAGGTCACGCGCCGCGCTGGCGAGCAGTTGTCCGGGTTTGCCGAACTCAAGGACGATGGCAGCACTTCGTCGGGTTGCTGGATCTTCGCCGGCGCCTGGACGCAGGCGGGCAACCAGATGGCGCGACGCGACAACAGCGACCCGACCGGCATCGGTCAGACGCTGAACTGGGCGTGGGCGTGGCCGGCGAACCGTCGCATTTTGTACAACCGTGCGTCGTCCGACCTCGCGGGCAAGCCGTTCAACCCGAAGCGCAAGCTGGTCTATTGGAACGGCAAAGCGTGGACCGGTGCCGACGTGCCTGACTTCAAGGTCGACGAGGATCCGGCCGGTGGCATGAGTCCGTTCATCATGAACCCCGAAGGCGTGGCGCGTTTCTTTGCCAAGGGGGCCATGGCAGAGGGCCCGTTCCCGGAGCATTACGAGCCGTTCGAGACGCCGCTGGGCTACAACCCGTTCCATCCGAAGCAACCGAAGGCCACGCGAAACCCGGGTGCCCGCGTGTTCCCGGACGATCTGGCGACGATGGGGACGGCCGAGCACTTCCCGCATGTGGCAACGACTTATCGCCTGACCGAGCATTTCCACTACTGGACCAAGCACGCGTTGCTGAACTCGATCATCCAGCCCGAGCAGTTCGTCGAAATCGGCGAGGCGCTTGCGAAGGAAGTCGGGGTCGTCGCGGGCGACATGGTCAAGGTGTCGTCCAACCGGGGCTACATCAAGGCCAAGGCAGTCGTTACGAAGCGCCTGCGTGCGCTGAAGATCGACGGTAAGACGGTTCACCATGTGGGGATTCCGATTCACTGGGGCTTCAAGGGGTTGACCAAGCCCGGGTTCCTCGCGAATACGCTGACGCCGATTGTGGGCGATGCGAATTCGCAGACACCCGAGGTGAAGTCGTTCCTCGTGAAGGTCGAGAAGGCCTAAGGAGGCGCCATGGCATTGCAATCACTGGATATCAAACGGCGCTCGGCAACGACCTTGCCGTCGCCCTCGGTGCGTGAAGCGCACACGGGCGACGTCGCCAAACTCATCGACGTCTCGAAGTGCATCGGGTGCAAGGCCTGCCAGACGGCGTGCATGGAGTGGAACGACCTGCGCGACGAGGTCGGGACCAACGTCGGCGTGTACGACAACCCGGCCGATCTGACGGCGGACTCGTGGACCCTCATGCGTTTCACCGAGTACGAGAACCCGAAGGGCGACCTCGAATGGCTTATCCGCAAGGATGGCTGCATGCATTGCGAGGACCCGGGCTGTCTGAAGGCTTGCCCGTCGCCGGGCGCGATCGTGCAATACGCGAACGGCATCGTCGACTTCCACGAAGAGGCCTGTATCGGCTGCGGGTACTGCATTACCGGGTGCCCGTTCAACATCCCGCGTATCTCGCAGAAGGATCACAAGGCGTACAAGTGCACGCTTTGTTCCGATCGCGTGTCAGTCGGGCTGGAGCCGGCCTGCGTGAAGACGTGCCCGACCGGGGCGATCATGTTCGGCACCAAGGACGCCATGAAGGATCAGGCGGCCGAGCGTATCGAAGATCTGAAGTCGCGGGGCTTCGACAACGCCGGGCTGTACGATCCGGCGGGCGTGGGTGGCACGCATGTGATGTATGTGCTGCATCATGCCGACAAGCCGTCGCTGTACCACGGTCTGCCGGACAACCCGCGCATCAGTCCGATGGTGACGTTCTGGAAGGGTATTGCCAAACCGCTGGGCGTGGCTGCGATGGCGCTCACGGCGATTGCCGGTTTCTTCCACTACATCAAGACCGGTCCGAACGAAACCACCGAGGAAGATGAAGAGGAAGCCCGCCGGTACGATGCATCCCGCAAGGGAGGCGGTCCCGACGGCCAGAAGGGTGTTGTCACGCACGAGGAGGTCTGACCATGTCGATTGATTCGAGTAGTGATCACAAGCACGGCAAGGACGAACTGATCGAGCGTTACAACGCGGCGGAACGCATCAACCACTGGATCGTCGCGGGCACGTTCATTTTGCTCGCGCTGTCCGGGCTGGCGTTGTTCCACCCGTCGATGTTCTGGCTCACCAATCTGTTCGGCGGCGGGCCGTGGACGCGGATTCTGCATCCGTTCGTCGGTCTGGTGATGTTCGTGGCTTTTGTGTGGCTCGCCATGCGGCTTGCGCGCTACAACAAGTTCGAACAGCGGGACACCGAGTGGATGAAAAACATCGGCGACGTGCTCAACAATCGCGAAGAGAATCTGCCGGAAGTCGGGCGTTACAACGCCGGGCAGAAGCTGCTGTTCTATGTGATGGTGTTGTGCATGATCGGACTGTTGCTCTCGGGCATCGTGATCTGGCGCGCGTACTTCGCGTTCTACTTCCCGATCTGGGTGATCCGTCTCGCCTCCGACGTACACGCGGTGTGTGCATTCGTGTTGATTTGCGGCATCATTACGCACATCTACGCGGCGATCTGGATCAAGGGTTCCGTGCAAGCCATGACGCGCGGTACCGTCACCCGCGGCTGGGCGTGGAAACATCATCGCGCCTGGTACAAGCAGCTCAACAAATAAGTCCGGCCCTGCTGGTGGCCGGACGCTCTTACGAGGCCGGCCACCTTGCAACGCATTCTCGAACCCGGGCAGATCGAGTCCCTCGATCGCACCTCTATCCCCCGTCTGCGCATGCCGCAACGGGCCGAAGTCTTTTCGGCTCGTGCGGCACGTCTGCGCCAACTGGCCGACGGCCATCCGCTGGGCGATTACCTGCGACTGATGGCCGCACTGGTCGACGCGCAGCAACGCGTGCTCGACAATTTTCAGGCCGAGCGTCCGTCCCCCGAATCGATTGAACAGGCACAGCAGCACTGCATGCCGCTCGTCCCCGCGACCGGTGGCTACGATGCCGGTCGCTGGCAGCCGCTGCTCACGCCGCTGCTCGACGCAGTGGCGTCGCAGCCCGGGGTGTCCCCGGCAGTGAAGGCGGTGATCGATCGCGTGCGTGCAACCGACCCGGCGTCGCTCGAAGCGGGCGCGCAGGCGCTGCTCGCCGGTCATGGCAAGGGGGTCGATGCGGCGAGCGCGCCGTTCCTGATGGCGGCGCTGCAAGTGCTCTGGACGGGCGTGGCCAGCACGTTCGATTCAGGTGAGGTGCCGATGCTCGACGTGCCCAACGTGTGCCCGGTGTGCGGCACGTTGCCAGTGGCGAGCGTGGTTCGCATTGGCGGCGCGCACGAGGGCTATCGCTATCTGGCCTGCGGTCTGTGTTCGACCGAATGGCACATGGTGCGGGTGAAGTGCACGCACTGCGAGGCGAGCGAGCATGTGGCGTATCACGTCGTCGACACGGCGGGCGATGCCGCCGCTTCGGGCGAAGACGTGGCGGCAGCCGACGGTGGCCTTCTCAAGGGCAAGGACGGACGACCCAAACTCGACGAAGCGGGCAAGCGCGTTGCATCGTCTCCGATCCGGGCCGAGTCGTGCGACGACTGCCATAGCTACCGCAAGATCTTCTATCAGGACAAGGATCCGTTCGTGGAGCCGGTCGCCGACGATCTCGCGAGCGTGGCGCTCGACGTGCTGATGGGGGAGGCGGGATACGCGCGCGCCAACGGCAATCCGTTGCTCTGGCAAAACGCCGAGGAAGCCTGATGAAAGACGCAAGCGGGGCGATGCCGGTGGCCGACCAGGGGAGCCTGCGCGCGCGTGCGGCGGATCTGCCGTCGCTCGACCGGCTGTTGGGGATGTCCGAATTGCATGCGGCGTTGGCCGACTTTGGGCGCACTCAGGTGACGGCGGCGTTGCGTCGCGATCTCGACGAGTGTCGTGCAGCAGCGCTCGCGGGCACGCTCTCGCACGACGCGTTGAGTCCGTCAGCATTCGGCGAGCGCATCAAGGCGGGATTGACCGAACGCAATCGCGCGACGCTGCGTCCCGTCTTCAATCTGACAGGTACGGTGCTGCATACGAATCTCGGGCGCGCGTTGCTGCCCGAGGCGGCCATCGAATCGGTTGTACAAGCACTCACGACACCGGCCAATCTCGAATTCGATCTGGCGACGGGCGGGCGTGGCGACCGCGACGACCTCATCTCCCCGTTGCTCTGCGAACTGACCGGCGGCGAAGCGGCGACGGTCGTCAATAACAACGCAGCGGCCGTGCTGCTGATGCTGGCGACGCTGGCGAAGCGTCGCGAGGTGGTGGTCTCGCGCGGCGAACTGGTGGAAATCGGCGGGGCGTTTCGCATCCCCGACATCATGACGCATGCGGGGGCGAAGCTCGTCGAGATCGGCACGACGAACCGCACGCATGCGGCCGACTATCGCAACGCCATCGGCGAGAAGACGGCGCTGCTGATGAAGGTGCATTGCAGTAACTACGAGGTGACGGGCTTTACCAAGAGCGTCGACGTGTCGGAAGTCGTGGAGATCGCGAAGCCGCATGGTGTGCCGGTGGCCGTCGATCTCGGCAGCGGCACGCTCACGCCGCTGGAGCGCTGGGGACTGCCGCATGAGACGACCGTGCAGGAGACGATTTCGGCCGGTGCCGATCTCGTCACGTTCTCCGGCGACAAGCTGCTCGGCGGGCCGCAGGCGGGCATGATTGTGGGCCGGAAGGACCTCATCGCGAAGATCAAAAAGCATCCGTTGAAACGCGCGCTTCGCGTTGGCAAGCTGACGCTTGCGGCGCTGGAGCCGGTGCTGCGTCTGTATCGCGATCCGGACCATCTGCCGGAGCGGCTGACGACGTTGCGCCTGCTCACGCGCACGCGCGCCGAGATGGCCGCGCAGGCGGAACGGCTGATGCCGGTGCTGGCCAAGTCGCTGGGCGACGCCTACACCGTGAGCGCCGCGCCGATGGTCAGTCAGATCGGCAGCGGTGCCTTGCCGGTCGAGCAGTTGCCGAGCTATGGGCTGGCGATTGCCCCGGCAGGCGGCGGCAAACGCGGCAGTGGCCGTGCGCTCGCGGCGCTCGAAACGGCGCTGCGAGGTCTGCCGTATCCGGTGATCGGGCGCATTGCCGATCAGACACTCTGGCTCGATCTGCGCTGTCTCGAAGCGCATGACGAAATGCGTCTTTCGCGTCAGTTTGAGGAGTTGCGCGCATGATCGTCGGCACCGCGGGTCACATCGACCACGGCAAGACGAGCCTCGTTCGTGCACTGACCGGTGTCGATACCGATCGTCTCAAGGAAGAGAAGGCGCGCGGCATTTCCATCGAACTGGGATATGCGTACACGCCGTTGCCGGATGGCGAAGTGCTGGGCTTCATCGACGTTCCCGGGCACGAAAAACTGATTCATACGATGGCGGCAGGGGCGGTCGGCATCGATTTCGCGCTGCTGGTCATAGCCGCCGACGACGGCATCATGCCGCAAACGCGCGAGCATCTGGCGATTCTGACGATGCTCGGTGTGAAGCGCGGCGTGGTCGCGTTGTCGAAGGCCGATCGTGTGGATGCTTCGCGTCTGGACGCCGTGACGCAAGAGATCTCGCAGTGGCTTGCGAATACGCCGCTCGCGCAGGCCGACGTTGTGCCGGTATCGGCGACGACGCCGGGCGACGCCGGTGTGGCGACGCTGCGTGAGCATCTGACGCAGGCGGCCAGCGCGTTGCGTGCGTCGGGCAATGCGACGCGTCGCGACGATGCGTTGTTCCGTCTGGCCGTCGACCGCGTCTTTACTTTGGCGGGGCACGGCACGGTCGTGACGGGCACCGCGTTCGCTGGCACGGTGCGCGTGGGCGACACCCTCACGGTCATGCCGCAGGGCTTGCCGGTGCGTGTGCGCAGCATCCATGCGCAGAACCGGCCGGTAGAGGCGGGCAGGGCGGGCGAACGATGTGCGCTGAATCTCGCGGGTATCGAGCGTGATCAGCTTAACCGTGGCGACTGGATCGTCGCGTCGGGGTTGTCGTCGCCCTCCACGCATGTGGACGTCGACATGCATTGGCTGGACGGCAGCGCGCCGCTCACGCAATGGTTTCCGCTGCACGTGCATTTAGGCACGACGCATGTGCAGGCACGCACCGTACTGCTGGGGGGCGACACGCTCGCGCCCGGTGCGTCGATGCGTGTGCAACTGGTCTTCGATACGCCGGTGTGCACGATGCCGGGCGATCGCTTCATCGTGCGCAATCCGCAGGCGACTGCGACTGTTGGCGGCGGACGTGTGCTCGATCCGGCGGCGCCCGAGCGCAAGCGTCGTTCGGCGGGACGTCTGGCGTGGCTGGATGCCGTAGCGCAGTACCTCGATGGCAACGGCTTGGATGCGTTGCTGACGCAGGCGCCGTTCGGGCTGACGAGTCAACAGGTCGTTGCGATCACCGGTTTGCCTGCGTCGCAATGGTCGTGGCCATTGGGCGCCGTTGTCCTGTCGGGTGGTGAGGGGGAATCGCTGGCCTTCTCGCCGCAAGCATGGGAGGCGATGCGTGCCCGTGTGGTGGCCTCGCTTGGCGACTATCACGCACGCGTGCCCGACGAGCCGGGGCTCGATGCGGCGCGGCTTGGGCGCATGACGTGGCCATCGCTGGACGCGGCTCGCTGGCGCATCGTCGTGCAGGCGCTGCTCAGCGAGGGCGCGGTGGCGCGCACGGGGGCATGGTGGCATCTGCCGACCCATCGCGTCGAAATGACGGCCGAGGAGACGGCGTTGGCTGAGGCGTTGTTGCCGAAGGTGGCGCAAGGCCGTTTCGATCCGCCGTGGGTGCGCGACATGGGGCGCGACCTGAATGTGCCTGAGGAGCGTGTGCGTGCCGTGTTGCGCAAGCTGGCGCGCCAGGGGCGGGTGCATCAGATCGTGAAGGACCTGTTCTACGACGATGCGTGTGTGCAGACGCTCGCGGGCATTGTCGCGGAGGGCGATGGCCGGGTCGAGGCCGGGGCGTTTCGGGATGCGACGGGTCTGGGGCGCAAGCGTGCGATTCAGATTCTGGAGTTCTTCGACCGTGCGGGATATACTCGCCGCGTTGGTGACCGGCATGTGCGGCGTCCTGGGGTGGAGTGGGGCGCGGCGTAACAAGGTTCGCCGGTCGCGGCATCAAAGGTGACGATTTCGCGCGGTGCGTGGACGTCCACCTCATCATCGAGCAAGTGAAATTGCTTCGTCTGAAGGAAGGCATCCGTATCCGGTGATGCGGCCGGGCTTCAAACCCGGTTGGGGGCGTCAGACGCTCCCAGGTCGGTTCGACTCCGGCTGCTTTCCGCCACAAAAGACTCTCAGCAATTCTCACAAATTCCAAAAAGCATCTGAAACAGACCGCCTGACGGGCGATTTGGGGGTGTCAATCCTCTTGCGCGTTCTCGCCTCTACCCACAGAATCCAACCATCAAATATGGGTAGGAAAGGGGGTAGTTCATGGCATCGCGCCAACTCAATAGGCTGACCGCAATCGGTATCTCGAAAGAGGTGAAGCCCGGATATTATGCCGACGGCGGCGGCCTGTATCTGCAAATTTCGGCGAGCGGCTCGCGGTCGTGGATCTTCAAATTCACCATCGGTGGACGTACCCGTGAAATGGGGCTTGGTGCGCTAGCCGTCGTATCGCTCGCGTCAGCCCGAAAGATCGCGGCCGAGTGCCGGGCCCAAGCCAAGAACCGTATCGATCCCATCGTCGCCAGAGAGTTGCACGCCGTTCATGTCGTCACTGGTGCGAAGCGCCGGACGTTCCGCGAGGCGGCCACGGAGTTCATTCAGGACCGCAGCGGAACTTGGAAGAACGCCAAACACGCGCAACAATGGACGAACACGCTCGTGACCTACGCCTATCCGATCATCGGTGACATGGACGTGCGCGATGTCGACACCTCGGCGGTGCTGCGTATCCTGCAACCCATCTGGACGAAGAAGACTGAGACTGCGCAGCGCGTGCGCGGGCGTATCAAGGCGGTGCTCGACGCGGAAGCCGTACGCGGCAATCGTGCTGCCGACAACCCAGCGCGCTTCTCCGACCATCTGGATCGAGTCTTGCCCCGCACGAACAAGCGCCAGCAGGTCAAACACCATCCGGCGCTGCCGTGGGAAGAAATCCCGGCATTCGTACGTGAATTGGAGACTCGTCCACGTCGAGCGGCGCGCGCGCTTCATCTGCTGATTCTTACGGCAGTTCGTACAAATGAGGTTCGGTTTGCACGTCCCTGCGAGTTCGACATGGTGGCGAAGGTCTGGGAGATACCCGGCGAGCGCATGAAGTGCGGTGTGACGCTGCGCGTGCCGTTGTCTGATCGGGCTGTGGAGTTGGTGCAGGATGCATTGGCAAAGGCCAAGCCAGATGGTTATCTGTTTCCAGGTATCAAGGAAGGGCAGCCCCTGTCGAACATGTCAATGCTGAAGGTGCTGAAGATGATGGAGCGCCGGGATATCACCGTGCATGGCTTTCGCTCCACCTTTCGGGACTGGGTGGCTGACTGCACCGACTACCCCGATTCGCTGGCTGAGCAGGCTTTGGCGCACACTATCTCGTCGTCGACCGTAGCGGCATACCGCCGTCGTGACATGCTCGACCGCCGTCGCCCGATGATGGACGACTGGGCGGCTTATTGTGCAGGGGCGACGGCGCAGGTCATTCCGTTCATGCAAGGCACAGCTGCGTAGTATCGAACTGCGACACGGGCGGCTGTTGCGCGGGCGGTCGCCCGGCTTTCTTCGCTAGCCATGCATCCACGTCTTCCTCCATCCACGCCTTGCGATTGCCGTAGATCACGAACGGCTCTGGGAATTCACCGTTCGCCACCATGCGATAAATGGTCGACTGTCCGAGCGACAGCTTTTCCGCGACCTGCTTCACGCTCAGTGCTTTCATCGTATCTCCCATGCGCGGGATGTAACCCGCAGAATCTCTTTCAGTGCTTCGGCCGTGGCCGGGTGGGTGGTCATTTATTGCTGATCCGTGTCATCTCGCCGCAGTGCTGGCACTTCGTCCGACTGCGCTCGCCTAGTCGCTTGAGTTCGTCGTGATACCGAGCATGCAGTTCGTGGAACCGGTTTTCCTGAATGCTCAGTTGCTGAAGTACCCACATGGGGTTGAGCTTTTCGTGGCAGTCGGCGCACTCCACTTCTGCAAGTTGCTCATCTACGATGAAACGCTTATGCCAGCACCTGCCGAGGTGAACCGATTTCAGGACACGATCCTTGCCTAGGTCGATGCGAGGCTTAACTGGAAGAAGGGTCACATTGGTATCAATGACGCCGAGTCCGATACGATCATCGTCGCTCATAGAGCCTCCCGGCAGTCGCCCAGAATGATCTCGTTCTGTCTCATGTCAGTCCCCGCACATGCAGTCGATAAGCGCTTCGTCGCCGTCCACTTCTTGGAAGTCGAACGGAATTTGCTTGGTAAAAAACTCTGCCTCCCGACCCAACTCAGTGTATCGAGGGCGGTCGTTGCGAAACGTCGCTCCGGCAGGACGGCTTTCTTGTGCTGCCCACCAGACCACTCGTCCAGGCTCTTGGGTGAGTGCATACACGATCTTGTGACGCGCCTTCAGGAAACAGAGATCGCAGTTTCCGAGATCACCTTGAGGGTCAAGCTCAAGATCGAATGGCTGGTGCTTCCAGAATTCGAGCACAGCAGGCTTGGTAATCCGTGAGTTCGCAAGCGGCAAATTCGGTATGCCTCCGTTGTTGTCGCGACCGGGGGCGCGTAGTCGAGCCACGCGTCGAGGTTCGTCGGCACGAATTCCCATCACGTTGTCCCACTCGTCATACCCAAGGGACTTCATGAACGCTTTCCCGGTCTTCACCTTCAGATTCGCGGTGCAAGTGCGCGCGACAGGGTTTGGCAGGATGCCAAGGGCGTCGATCATGCGTTCGAATGGCTCGCCTTTGCGGCTGGCCGTCTCGAAGTTCACCTCACGCCAAAGACAACGCGAACGGCTTCCATTCTCGAATCCGTCCCACTCAATCCACCGAATCGGCACGTGCCAGTGGATGGAGCACGCGTTGATGAACGCAAGCGTTTCCTCGCGTTCCTTCCCGGTGTTCTGGAAGACCACATGGCAGTCGTCTGGGATGCTGCCGTTCGCCAGCAGGATTTGATGCAGCATGTATCCGCTTGTGCGGCCGCCGCTAAAGCAGATCTGCGCCGGGCCTGCGAGACGGTATGACGTAAGATCGCTCACGATTTCCGCTCCTCCGCTTCCCAGCCCCATTCCAGATAGCTGAACGCAGCGTCTTTGCACATATCTTCGCGCTCTTCCTCAGTCATGGACTCCCACTCGGCGTCGTCAATTTCAAAAGACGCATCGCAATTCGAGCCGATCTTGTTCGTCCTGATCCATACTTCGATTTTCATTTCCGCTCCTCCGCTGCCTGAGAGGCTGCGATACCTTCCTTCGTCAGAAACCAGCACAGAGACGCCCAACGGCTCTTATCCGACCGCGTGCTGCCTGCTAGTCCCTGACGTTCCAGTGAGCGCATGGCCGACACGATGGCAACGTTGTTGCTGTCGAGCAGGTAGGCGAGCGTCGCCGTAGAGATGGCACCGAAACTCTTCTTCGCGTCCAGTTTGCGAGCGCACCGCAATTGGAATTCGGTCACGCATCCCCCTTCGCTTGATTGGCGCTGTCGACACCGGTAAGAAGGCCATAGAGATACGCGTAGATCAATTCTTTCGAGACGCTGCCGTTGATCGTCCAATCGCTGTTGTCTCGATAGAAGTTGATGTACTGGAATTCAGGTGCACGCGTTTCTACGATCAGGGAGTAGCAGCGAGCCTTGATCGGACGGCGCAGCGGCTTCCTAATTTCGTATTCTTTCCACCATATACGCCAGTCCTTACCTGTGACTTTGCGAACCTCCGCAAGCAATTCGTCTAGCGCTGCATCGCCGGTCGGACGAGTGGCTTCGTAATCGCCAAAATACGAACACATCGGCATCACTCCCCCTTTTGCGCCTGATTGGCGGCAATGGCGGCTTGGAGTGCGACCGTCAGCGCGCCGAGCGTGCCTGCCACGCCGTGTTCCGAGAAAAATTCGGATGCGGCGATAGCATCGTCAATCGTCACAGGCTTGCGCCCGAATTCCATCCCGGACAGGAGGGACGGTGACACGTTGCGATATCGCGCCATATCCATCAGCGTCGTGGCTGTCGTGATTCGCAGTGCGCGCACCAGCATTCCGTAAGGCGTCAACGGGTTCGTGAGGCTCGGTGATTCCTCCCCGCCATCCGCCGACAGCGCGGCGCTGAGGTGTGCCTCTTGCACCGCTTTGTCACTGATGACCGCTCGCGCGAAGCTGATAATGTCGTTAATGCATTCGTCTGTTGTATAACTGCGAATCAACGCGCATTTTTTGGCTATGGTAAGGATGTGATCGTCACTGACTTGCTGGAAACTGGTTTTCACCGTCTCCAGCATCGCGGCGCGAGCATAGTCGACCATCTGACTAGCTGTGTAGGCGCGCGGTACCGACTCGTTTGTCAGTGTCAATCCTGAGAAAACAGTGGGATGCGGCAGCACAGGCAATTCTCGCTCATCCCCGCCCACCTTCACGGGAGAAGTGAGGGCGTTTTTGGCTATAGCGGCGTCAAACGCTGAATCAACAATCGCTCGCATCGTCGGCATGTCAAGCCAGCGATTTCGCGTATGCAATTGATACGCCACTTCCCCGCGTATGTTCGCGCCCACCTGCTGCGCATCTGCAGCGAACATGTCGCCGACGTGCGCGGTGTCGAGCAACGCTTGCAGTTCTGCAATCTTGTCGGCCTGCTCGCGCACCTTGACGTGCAATGCATTGCGCTCGCCGCCATTCACGTGCGAGGCGTAGCGGGCTTGCAGTTCTCCCTCGACCGCTCGCGCGAAGTTCCTCCAGCCCCACCCCTTGAGGAACCCATTTAAGCCGCCCGGCATCGTCTCCGCGATCTTGTCGATATCCTCATTGGACAGAAAACAATTCCCGTACTCGCGAAGCTCTTGCCCTGCGCTCTGTGCGGCTGGCGTGGGGGTGGCGGCGGGGGCGGCAGGCAATGGCATCCAGTGAGTCGGCGAGACTTCGATTTCCCTAAATTCAAACGGTTTGTCGCCTCCGATGCAGAAGAATGATCCGGCAGCGAAATACCGGTCTCCGATCCGCATGCCATTGCCGGTCGTCTGATCGTCCTCCGGCCCCCATGCAAGGAGCATCCAACAGACACCCTTTGCCCCGCGTGGCGCCGTCTCAATCGGCTGCCACTGGCTCGCATCAAACGTCACGGTCTTGTTGTTCGTCATGGCATCAGTCCCAGTTTGAGAGGTCTTCGACTACGGCGCCTTCCGGGTCGCTTTCGTAACCGGTGCTATCAGTCACAAAGCCCTCATACAGAACGTCGACGTATTCGGCCAACGCCGCGGGGTCCCATCCCGGGATAAGTCTTTCCAGTTTTTCCGACGCACGCTTGATCCATTCGTCCTTCGTAAGCGGCGTCACGGTCTTGTTGTCAGGCATTCTTTTTCTCCTTTCGGATCTTGATATGGCGCTCTGCCGCCGATGTCATTTCGATGTGCGCCGCTGCCGAAACACGATAGAGGGTATGCATATCCGCGCTCAACTCTGACCGTTGCAAGCACTCTTGTCGCAGATTCCCGTTGCCGTCTCGAACGATCAGCCATACCGGTGAATTCGCCCATCCGGGGCCATGTGCCGGTTCGGCATAGGCAGTAACGATTCGATCAGTCTTGGCGAGCTTCAGCATGGGTGACCTCGTCAATCGGAGCGGCGGGGAGGGGCATCCAATGGGTCGGTTTTGGGTTCATCCCACCCGACCAATCGATCCAATCATCGAATCCATCGCTTTCGTCTTGACCAATCCAGCGCCCGTCGAAGTCTCGGTGCTCTCGAATGTATGCATCCTGGTGCAGCCAATGTCCAACCGAAATCACCGCTCGGTTTGTTAGCAAAAGGTCTGTTCCATCCCTTGGAGCGGTCTCAATCGGATGCCAGCCACTTTCCAACGTCTCCACGACAGACTTAGGTGCAGGGGGCAGGCACGCACGCTCGATCTCCACACCGAGCAGCATCACGTCAGCGGCGATAATGTTCAGGTACTTTTTGCCATCGATCAGGCTTGCGGGGGCGCGCTCGCACACTTCGTACCAGAGTTGCAGAAGGCTGTTCATACCGTGCTCCCGAAGTAGGCCGAGTACATCGCGTCGAGCGCTTCGACCTGCTCGCTGTCGAGGCGCGTGACTTGGCCGCTGTGCATGACGGCGCTGATCGGCGCGAGGGCCGCGCGCTCTTGGTCGGTGAGGTCGCCGGAGATTTGCTCCAGCGACTTGACCATTTCGGTTGTGGTCGGCAGGCGCATGTCAGGCGTCCCGAAGCAGGTCGTGAACGCTAGTCGGCGGCGGGGCTGTCAGCGTCAACGTGACATCGCGCTGAATCAGGCCGCAGAGCTTGCCCATGTCGTCTTCCTCCGGGTGCGCGATGCAACGGAAGGACACGATCACCGTGCCGCCTTCCATCGGCTGGATGCGGAAGCCGTCGACCTTCAGTTCTTCGAGCACGATGTTGCTGTCGCCGCCGAGGCCATAGTCGATCTCGGCCGTGTAGCCGACGCCCTCCAATTCCCACTTGAAGGGCGACATCTTCGGATACTTGAGCTTCGACAGGCGGTCGGGATCGACGAGATCATCCTGTGCGTCCGGACGCGTGTAGAGCACGCCGCGCAGATCAGCCGCGAAGTTCGCCAGCACGCCGTTATCTGCCGCGACCTCGAACTTCAGATCGACGGCCGGTTTCTTGTCCTCGCCGTGGAGTTCGGCGCGCGGGTTCACGCTGGTGAGCTTGGCTTGCTGGGCTTCGAGTTCGAACATGGTGGGTATCTCCGGGAGGTGGTCAGGCGGTTAAGCTGCGATGCGCGATGCGAGCCACGCGGCCAACCGCGTCATCGGCGCGTACTTTTTCTTGTCCCAACTGTTCTCGCCTTCGCCTTCTCGCGGAAGCGCTCCGGTCATGCCGTCGAGAAGCCCGTGCAGCTGTTCGATCTGCGTTTCCTTCTCGTCATGAAGATCGCTGTAATGCTTCTTCATGCGCTCGGCGTCGTCTGCACGCTTCGTCTCTGCCGTGAGTTTCGATTCCAGTTCGGTGATACGGGTCTGCGCTGCCTTGAAACGGGTGATGAGTGCGGGTTGCTTCGTTGCCATGTTTGAAATCTCCGAGTGGTGGGCTGGTTACTGGCTGATGACGTCGCGGCGCTCGGCAGCGGCTTCACGCAGTGCCTGAGCGTCTTCTGCGTTGAGGTCGCGACCGCTGTCGAGGATCATGTCGATCTCGTCGCCGGTGCTGGCGGACAGCATCTGGTTCATGAGGGTGGTGATGCTCGGGCCTTCGAGTTGCGGTGCGTCCTGCGTGCCCGGTTCGTCGCCGTATTCCTCGTCGACCACGGAGAACTGGCCGTCGATCACGGCTCCGTTGTCTTGCGGCAGCCCAGCGTCGGCGCGCTCGTCGAGCGACACTGCCGTCTGCAATTCGATGCTCACAGGCAGGAACTTGAACAGGCGACGCACGACCGTCTTGAGTGCCATCGCAGCGAAATCGTCGACCCACGGGCCTTTGTCCTTGGCCTTACTGCGCGCTCGGATGCCTTCCACCTCGGCGCGGCTCATCACGTCGAACTGGATGCCGCCATCCTTGAGCTTGGCCACGGCGTAGACGAACGTCAGCTTCTCGGCGTTGGCGCGGTTCGGGTTGTTCCAGTCCGGGACGTGTTCGATGTGAGCATCCAGCCCGAGTCGACAGTCGAACTTGTCACCCTCGTACACGGCACGCGCGTCGATACTGACGATCTGGCCCGAGCGACGCGCGAGATCGATCATGCCGCGATAGCCGATGATCAGTTGCGCTTCCTTTACCTTCTTCCAGTTGTTGCCATCCTTCACGTTGCGGTCGTATGGAAGGATGTAGGCGTGGCCGAGTGCGTTACCAGGCTCAAGGCCAAGCTGCGCGCACTGGATCACGGCGCCGAAGAACGACACCGGGGTGCATTCAGCCAGCTTCGGCACCTTGCGAATCTCAGTCGTGACGATGCGCGCGAGGCGTTCGGGGGTCATGTGACGCGGCAATGCGGCCTTGATCTGTGCCTGCATGCTCGGGCTGGCGAGCATGTGTGCAACGTTGTCGACGGGGTTCTTCTTCTCGTCGGCCACGGCAGTCCCCGTGACCTTTGCCTTAAGGGCGTTGGTGCTCATGCTGGATTACTCCTTGAATTTGCCGAGGCGGAAATCGATGTACTTCGAGGCTGGATAGTCGACGCTGTAGGCCTTCTTGCTGATCTCCTTGCGGATGAACGCATGACCGTCGTCGAATCGAATGGCTGCGGCTTTGCCCATCTCTGCGAGCAGGTGTGCGCGTGCGCCGTCCTGCAACGCCTCGTAATGGGCCTGCATACGCTTGGCCGTCTCGAATACAGCGCGCCAGTGCTCATGCATGGCCGTGGCGTCGATCACGGTGCCGTCGCTGCCCGGATAGAGGCGTTTGATGGTGTCGAGGACGTTCTTTGCCTCGTAATCGATGGGCGGCTGCACCTTGGGGACGACGTATTTCGTCCAGAACTCGGCGGCACGTTCGCGCATCACGCGGATCAGTTCATCGTCGCGCTGCACGACGTACGGCTTCAGGTCGTCGCCAATCAATGCGAATACGCGGCAGGTATTGCGGCCGGTCACGCCGAGGCCGTGCTGCACCTGGGCAACGTAGTGCAGCGGCAACTCGTCGGTTTCATGCTCGCCCCATTCCTTCGACTTGAACGGGTGAACGGTCTTGATCTCGATGTTTTCGCGCGCTTCGCCGTCGGCGTATTCCGCATCGATCTCCGCCGCTAGGAACGGCAGTTCGGCATCGATGTAGCGCTCGTTGGCAGCCACGATATTCAGGCCGTGCTCCTCGCGGATCATGTCGAGGATGTACGGTTCCAAGCGCGAACCGCGACGCTTGGCAGCCGCGTTGTGACCGTCCTCGCGGCGCGGCGTGATCTTGTCCATCCAGAGATCGACGACATTGCGCCACGGGCTGACGCCGAGAATGGCTGCGACGTCGCTACCGCCGATGAACTTCGTACGGTCCGGGACCGCGATCAGAGGTGCATTCATGGTCAGATGCTCCGGAAAACGACGGGCTGCGCGGCGCGCAATTCATCCTCGGCGTCGAAGTGGCCGACGATGCCGAGCAACAAGAGGAAGATCACGACGCCGAGCCAAGACGAGACGTACGGGCGGCGCGTGGCGAAGCGGTCGAGGCGGCGAAGGAGGTTCATGCGGCACCTCGCGCGCGGAGCATGGCGTCGGCCATTTCGAAGGCGGCGGCGGCAACGGTGTCTTCCTCGTAATCGAGTCCGCCTTCGGGCTGAGCGATGATTGCTGCCATAGCCTTCGCCGCGAAGTAGTCGCGCAGGGTCATGCCTTCGTGTGTCACTTCGCCCATCGTCCCGTGGCTCGGAAACGCCGGACCGCCGTTGTTGATCTCGCTCATGCCAGCACCTCGCCCTCAGCAAACACGTTCACCTCAGCCTCGAACGCGGCCTGCATGATCTCGCCCGCGCGCTTCGTGTCCTGCTTGATCAGCGCGTCCAGCAGTTCGAGATAGGCCGGGTAGTTG
The DNA here is from genome assembly GCF_902459615.1 of Pandoraea commovens. Taxonomy (GTDB): domain Bacteria; phylum Pseudomonadota; class Gammaproteobacteria; order Burkholderiales; family Burkholderiaceae; genus Pandoraea; species Pandoraea commovens. The sequence continues at coordinate 381 of NZ_CABPSA010000007.1, read as the reverse complement.
TCGTCTTCGAGACGCTTCAGGGCGTTCTGCGGGTCGGCACGCTCAGCGCCGTATTCACGTGCCTTCGCCAGCGCCTCGGCGGCGTCCTGCTGATGCATGTACGCGCCAAGGTCGCGCGTGACGATGCAGGGTAGGGGTGCGTTCATCTCGGCACCTCACTTCGCGGCGATCATGCGCGCGAACAATTCGTGCGTGCTGACCTGTAAGGTTTTTACGGTGGGTTCAAGAGCGGCCCACGCAGCGTCCCTCGCAGCGTCCCCCGCAGCGTCCCCCGCAGCGGCCCCCGCAGCGGCCCTCGCAGCGTCCCTCGCAGCGGCCCTCGCAGCGTCCCTCGCAGCGGCCCACGCAGCGGCCCTCGCAGCGTCCCTCGCAGCGGCCCTC
>NZ_CABPSA010000006.1 GCF_902459615.1 Pandoraea commovens | reverse complement strand
GTCCGCTTAAACCCTTGCTCCATTTGCCACTCCTTCAATGCATCGAAAAAGTGACAACCTATTTCAGGACGGGTCACACCCATAAAAAAAGCGTGCCCGGAGGCACGCTTTTTCATTTCTGCGCTGACGGCGATCAGTGAAGGATCTTGGCCAGGAAGTCCTTGGCGCGGTCCGACTTCGGGTTCGCGAAGAACGCGTCCTTCTGGTCGTCTTCCACGATGGCGCCCTGATCCATGAAGATCACGCGATTGGCGACCTTCTTGGCGAAGCCCATTTCGTGCGTGACCACCATCATGGTCATGCCTTCCTGGGCCAGTTCGACCATCACGTCGAGCACTTCGTTAATCATTTCCGGGTCGAGTGCCGAGGTCGGCTCGTCGAACAGCATGGCGATCGGGTCCATGCACAATGCACGGGCGATAGCGACACGCTGCTGCTGACCGCCCGAGAGCTGGCCCGGGAACTTGTGAGCGTGCGCCTTCAGGCCCACGCGCTCAAGCAGCTTGAGGCCCTTGTCGCGCGCTGCGTCCTTGCTGCGACCCAGCACCTTGACCTGTGCGAGCGTCAGGTTTTCGGTGATCGACAGGTGCGGGAACAGTTCGAAGTGCTGGAACACCATGCCGACGCGCGAGCGCAGCTTGGCCAGGTTCGTCTTCGGATCTGCGACCGAGGTGCCATCGACGATGATCTCGCCTTGCTGGATCGGCTCCAGACCGTTGACGGTCTTGATGAGCGTGGACTTGCCCGAACCCGACGGGCCGCACACCACCACGACTTCACCCTTCTTGACTTCAGTGGAGCAGTTCGTGAGCACCTGGAACTGGCCGTACCACTTGGAGACGTTTTTAAGGGTAATCATTTCGCCAACCTCTTTTGAAGACGTTTAACCAACATCGAAACCGTGAAGCAGATCACAAAGTAGACCGCCCCGGCAAACACAATCATGGCAGGCAGCGTGCCGTCACGCTGACCGACCGAGTACGCCATGCCGAAGAAGTCGGACAGGGCGATCGCGTACACGAGCGAGGTATCCTGGAACAGAATAATGCCCTGGGTGAGCAGCAGCGGCACCATGTTGCGGAACGCCTGCGGCAGCACCACGAGGCCCATCGCCTGCCAGTACGACATGCCCAGCGCAAATGCGGCGGACAGCTGACCACGCGACACGCTCTGAATACCGGCGCGGATAATTTCCGAATAATACGCCGCTTCAAAAAGCGAGAAGGCCACGAGCGCCGAGACCATCCGGATATCCCACGTCGGCGGCACGTCGAGCAACGAACGCAGCACCTGCGGCACGATCAGGAAGAACCACAGCAGCACCATCAGCAGCGGGATCGAGCGAAACACGTTCACGTACAGATCCGCGAACCACTTGAGCGGCGCCACGCCCGACAGACGCATCATCGCGAGCAGCGTGCCCCATACGATGCCAACGACCACGGCGAGCGCCGTGACCTGCAGCGTGGTGATCATGCCCCTGACGAGCAGAGGCCAAGCGTCGACGACACCGCCCCATGCGAAGATCTCGAACATTATTTGCCCCCGATGTAGCCCGGCAGGCGGGTCTTGGCTTCGATGAAGCGCATGAGCACCAGCACCGCGATGTTGATGATCATGTAAGCCACCGTGATAACGATGAACGACTCGTAGCTATGCGCCGTGTAGTCGATAAGCTGCTTGCCCTGGCCCGTCAGTTCGAGCAGGTTCACCGTCGAAATCACAGCCGAGTTCTTGAAGATGTTGACGAACTCCGACGTAATCGGCGGAATCACCACACGGAACGCGACCGGCAGCAACACGAAGCGGTAGGTCTGCGGGAGCGTCAGCCCCATCGCGAGGCCCGCATTCTTCTGGCCCTTGGGCAGCGAGATGATACCGGAGCGCACCTGCTCGCAAACCCGAGCCGCCGTGAACAGTCCCAGGCCGATCACACCGGTGAGCAGCGAGACGTTAGCGGGGTTGAGCGAGAACAGCCATTGGCGAACCGCTTCCGGCAGGAAGTCGGGGGCTACGTAATACCAGAAGAACAACTGCACGAGCAGCGGGATATTCCGGAACAGTTCGACGTAAGCCGCGGCGAATCCGGAAATCCATTTGTTTGGAATGGTGCGCATCACCCCGAGCACGGAGCCGATGATGAGCGCAATGATCCAGCCGCCGAGGCCGACCTCAAGCGTGAGCTTGAGACCCGAGAGCACCCAACCGAAGTAGGTGCTGTCCTCGCCGGTAGCAACCGGCTGGAAGAAAAAACTGAAATCGAGACCGAAAGCCATGATCTCCCCTCTTCTACTTGTCTTGCTTAAAAAGAAGCGGAAGGATCGACTCCTTCCGCTTCGGAATTACCAGCTTACGCCTGGCGAATCAGTGAGCCGGTTGGCTTACTTGGCGCCCTGGACGTCTGCCTTGTCGTTCGGCGCTTTCCACAGTGCAGCCATTTCAGCCGACGGCGGGAAGTCCATGTTCACGCCGTTGAGCGCGGGGATCGGCTGTTGGAACCACTTGGCGTAGTCCTTCTGTGCCTGACCCGACTTCTGGTAGTCTTCGACCGCCTTGTCGACCAGCTTCTTGAATGCCGGATCGTCCTTACGCATCATGCAGCCGTAGGCTTCGTACGAAGCAGCCTTACCAACGATGCTGTAGTCCTTGGCATCCTTGAACTTGGCGCGCTCGCCGGCCAGCAGTGCGTCGTCCATCATGAACGCAACGGCGCGACCTTGGTGCAGCGTAATCGCAGCTTCACCGTGGTCCTTCGCGCTGATGATGTTCATCCCCATCTTCTCTTTCTCGTTCATCTCGCGCAGCAGACGCTCAGACGTCGTACCTGCCGTCGTGACGACGTTCTTGCCCTTCAGGTCCGCGAAATCCTTGACGCCCGAGTTGTTCTTCGTCAGCAGACGCGTGCCGATGATGAAGAACGTGTTCGAGAAGGCAGCCTGCTTCTGACGATCGGCGTTGTTCGTGGTCGAACCGCACTCGATGTCGATCGTGCCGTTCTGAACCAGCGGAATGCGGTTCTGCGAGGTGATCGGGGTCTGCGTGACCTTGAGGTTCGGCAGCTTCAGTTCTTTCTTGACTTCGGCAACGATGGCTTGCGCCACATCGTTGGCATAGCCGACAACGTTATGGTTGTTGTCGTAGAACGAGAACGGGATCGACGATTCACGGTTTCCCAGCTTGATAACGCCGTTATCCTTGATCGACTTGAGCGTACCGGTTTCCTGCGCCTGAGCAGCACCTGCCATCAGGCCAACACAGCACATCGCCAACGCAATTTTCGAGAGGGTCATTCCTTGGTCTCCTTGGCAAAAACGAGTGCATTTTAGCACTGCAATTACCGATTTTTTTATTCTCGATTGTTCGGAACGAGCGTCTTTTTTGACGTAACTCGCTCCGAACGTTCCTTTTTACGCACGAATGCGTACTACTACTTAGCCGGACTATACCCTATCGATCAGGGGTACAGACCACGCATTTCACGCGCCTGCAGAATACGGCTACACGCAACGATGAATGCGGCTGTACGCAGCGAAACCTGGTGCTCCTGCGCCACGTGCCACACGCCGTCGAACGCTTCGCGCATGATGCGCTCCAGACGCTGGTTGATCTCTTCCTCGGTCCAGAAGAAGCTCGAGAAGTCCTGCACCCATTCGAAGTACGACACGGTCACGCCACCAGCGTTGGCGACCACGTCAGGCACGACAAGAATGTTTTTGCTACGCAGGATGTCGTCCGCAGCCGTCGTGGTCGGGCCGTTGGCGCCTTCCACCACGACCTTGGCGCGGATCTGATCGGCGTTCTTCTCGGTGATCTGGTTTTCCAGCGCGGCCGGGATCAGGAATTCGCAGTCGATCGACCAGAATTCTTCATCCTTCATGGTTTCCGCAGCCGGGAAGCCACCCACGCCGCCGGTCTCGGCCACGTGCTTGAGCAGGTTCGGCACATCGAGGCCGTCCGACTTGTAGATCGTGCCGGTGTGATCTTGCACGCCGATGACATGCGCGCCGGCTTCATGGAACAGGCGGGCAGCGATACCGCCCACGTTGCCGAAGCCCTGCACGATCACGCGCGCACCGCGCACGTCCATGCCCAGACGACGGGCCGCTTCGCAGCTCACCACGAACACGCCACGGCCGGTCGCTTCGCGGCGGCCCAGCGAGCCACCCAGCGAAATCGGCTTGCCGGTCACGACGCCGGTGGCGGTGGAACCCTCGTTCATCGAGTAGGTGTCCATCATCCACGCCATGATCTGCTCATTGGTGTTGACGTCCGGTGCCGGAATGTCTTTCGTCGGCCCGATGATGATGTTGATTTCGCTGGTGTAGCGACGCGTCAGACGCTCCAGCTCGCCACGCGAAAGCTTGCGCGGGTCGACGCGGATACCGCCCTTGGCGCCGCCGTAAGGCACGTTCACCGCTGCGTTCTTGACCGACATCCAGGCCGACAGGGCCATGACTTCGGACAGCGTCACGTCCTGGTGGAAACGCACGCCGCCCTTACCGGGTCCGCGCGAGGTGTTGTGCTGAACGCGATAGCCCTCGAAGTGGGCAATGGTGCCGTTGTCGAGTTCGATCGGGCAGTCGACCACGAGAATACGCTTCGGGCGCTTGAGGGTTTCGACCCAGCGCGAGAGCGAACCGAGGTAGGGGGTAACGCGGTCGACTTGTTGGAGGTAGTTACCCCACGGACCGAGGTGTTCGGCGTCGAGGTAAGAGGGCAAGGCATGTGACGTTTGAGACATCGTTGGATTCTCCGGCTTCAATCTGCACCGCCGGCACACACCGCGCCAGCGACACGAATGGCTGGCACTTTACAAAGAACCCCGATTAACAATCCAATGCCGAATAAACATGCATCTATGCATTTCCTGCATAGATGTGAGCATCCCCTCAATTTTCCGGTACGTCAGGCAAATCGCCGCGATCACGCGTCAACGGGGACGTCCTTACCGGATGCGAATAGCCCTTCTCGCGGCGTAGCCCTACTCCGTATCCGGTCTATTGACGATGCCTATCCGGCGGCGTCCCGCAGCCATCAGAGAGGCGTGAGACTTAGCCTTTGACCTGATCCCGAACGGCCTGCCAGAAGGCTTCGACGACGTCGCGCTTGGCGCGCTCGCGGCGGTTGCTTGCGTCCGTATAGGCGAGCCGGTCCCGATACAGACGGATTTCCATGTCCAGGTGCCAGGGCGTCGCGGCTTTGCCCGGCGGCGCGAGGTCGATCAGTTCGCCGCGCGTTACCGAATCGACCACCGCGCTCTCGGGCAGAAACGCCACGCCGTGTCCGGCGAGCACCATCGCTTTAAGCGCTTCCGCCATGTCCGTCTCGTAGACCTTGTCCAGATGCGGACGGCTCGACACATCCCCCACGAGCAGATCGGCCATCCGGCCGAGGTAGGCGTTGGACGTATAGGCCAGATACGGCACCGGCGCTTCGGGGGTTCCGGGCAACTTGAAGCGGGCGCGTTTTTGTGCGGCCGGGGCGCTGTACGGACTGAAGCGCTCGCTGCCGAGCACGATCATCTCGTAGCGCGCCGAGTCGAGCTGCAGCGGCTGGCTCGGGTGGTAGTAGCACATCAGAAGATCGCAGCCGCCGTCGGTGAGCGACATGGCCGCATCGTGCACGTTGAGCGCACGCAGACGGCTGCGCAGCAAGCCCTGACGCTTTTCCAGCTGCTTGAGCCAGCGCGGGAAGAACGTCATCGAGAGCGTGTGGGGGACGGCGAAGTCGATCACCGAATGATCGGCGGAACGTTGTTCGCGCAGCAACGCGCGGGCTTCCTGCGCCTGCGCGAGCAACGTCAGCGCCTGCTCGTAGAAGACCTCGCCAGCGGGCGTGAGGCGCGTCGGATAGCTGGACCGGTCGATGAGTTCGCTGCCCAGCCATGCTTCGAGCGACTGGATACGCCGCGAGAAGGCGGGCTGCGTCACGTGACGCAATTCCGCCGAGCGGCTGAAACTGTTCGTCTTGGCGAGGGACACGAAGTCCTCGAGCCACTTGATTTCCATGCGGTGCTCCCGCGCAGGCGATGTCAGTGCGCAAGTCTACTCAATCGCCTGCCGGGATGACAGACCCTTGCCCGTCATCCTCATGCAGAATTGCGCACACTCACGCACACTCACGCCCAGACGCGCTCAGGACACCACCGTGGCGAAGTGCGATGCCTCGGCATCCCCTTCCCCGCCACGACGCTGTTGTTGCAACGCCCACATCTGTGCGTAGAGGCCTTCGGCGTGCAGCAACTGATCGTGCGTACCGCGCTCCACGATGCGTCCCTTGTCGAGCACGATGATCTGCGCCGCGTGCACCACCGTCGAGAGACGGTGCGCAATGACGAGCGTCGTCCGTTCGCGTGCGATGTTGCGCAACTCCGTCTGAATCGCCTGTTCCGAGCGCGAATCGAGTGCCGATGTTGCCTCGTCGAAAATCAGAATATGCGGATTCTTGAGGATGGTCCGCGCAATCGCCACACGTTGCTTTTCACCGCCGGAAAGCTTCAGCCCGCGCTCGCCAACCATCGATTCATAACCGGCGGGCAGGCTTTCGATGAAGTCATGAATGTGCGCGGCCCGCGCGGCGGCAATCACCTGCTCGCGCGATGCGGACGGATTGCCGTATGCGATGTTGTAGTAGATCGTGTCATTGAACAGCACCGTATCCTGCGGCACGATGCCGATGGCGGCGCGCAGCGAATCCTGCGTGACGTTGCGAATGTCCTGACCGTCGATGGAAATGCGCCCGCCGTCGAGTCCCGGGAAGCCTACGTCGTAGAAGCGGAAGAGCAGACGCGAGAGCGTCGATTTGCCCGAGCCGCTGTGGCCGACGACAGCGGTGGTCGTGCCCGCCGCAATGGTGAAATCGACGTCGTGCAGAATCTGACGCGCAGGCTCGTAGCCGAAGTTCACGTGTTCGAACCGCACCGTGCCGCCATTGCATACCAGCGGTTGCGCGCCCGGCGGATCGGCCACTTCGCGATTCACGTCGAGCAGCGTGAACATGCGGTCCATGTCGGTCATCGCCTGCTTGAGCTCACGATAGATCACGCCGAGGAAATTCAGCGGAATGTAGAGCTGCAACATGAACGTGTTGACGAGCACGAGATCGCCGAGCGTCATGCGTCCGCTCATCACGCCCTGCGTGGCATGCCACAGAATCAGAATCAGCCCGCTGGCGATGATCACCTGCTGGCCGAAATTCAACACCGACAGCGAGTTTTGCGAACGGATGGCGGCCGCGCGATAACGTTTGAGGTTCTCGTCGTAGCGCTGCGTCTCGAAGGCTTCGTTGCCGAAGTACTTCACCGTCTCGTAGTTGATGAGCGAATCGATGGCACGGGCGTTGGCCTTCGAGTCGAGTTCGTTCATCGTGCGGCGAAAGTGCGTGCGCCACTCCGTGACCTTCACCGTGAAGGTGATGTAGAACACGAGCGCCACGAGCGTGACGATGGCGTAGAACGCTTCGTAGCGCACGACGAAGAAGCCGAGCACCAGCGCGACTTCGATGAGCGTGGGCAGAATGCTGTAGAGCGAGTACGAGATCATCGACTGGATGCCTCGGGTGCCCCGTTCGATGTCGCGGCTCATGCCGCCCGTCTGCCGCTCCAGATGGAACCGCAGCGACAGTGCGTGCAGATGCCGGAACACCTTGAGCGCGATCTGACGCACGGCGCTTTCCGTCACCTTCGAGAACAGGATTTCGCGCAGTTCGGTAAAGAGCGACGTCGACAGGCGCACCACACCGTAGGCGATCACCAGCATGCCAAGGCCGCCCACGACAATCAGGCTCGGATCGTTCGTGGCACGCGCCGTCGCCGAGAGCGACGCCACCGGGCCGAGGGCGTCGACGATGTGCTTCATGATGACCGGCACGCCGAGGTTGGCGACCTTCGCCAGGATCAGGCACGACAGCGCCAGCGTGACGCGGCCGCGAAACTCCATCAGATACGGAATCAGGGATTTAATGACCTGCCAGTCGCCGCGCGCCGGTTTGGCGGCATTGGGCTTGCCGGAAGCCGCCGGCGCGGGCTCGGCCGGAGTAAAACGTCTCATGGTGGGGTGGGGCGGCGTCCGGCTCGCGAGAGGGCTTTCCGCTAGAATCGTTGATGACGTATTTTCGCAGAACCCGGCGACGTGCGCTGAACCCCGCCAAATCGACGCCGGCCAGCTTTCCCGCTCTAGCAAGGAACCTCATGAGTACCCCGACCCCTGCCCTCACGGCCCTGCCCGAAGAAAAAGAACTGGCGTTGCGCGTGATGCCGATGCCCGCCGACGCCAACGCCCACGGCGACGTCTTCGGCGGCTGGATCATGTCTCAGGTCGACATCGCCGGCTCGATCCCCGCCGCACAACGCGCCAACGGCCGTGTGGCGACCATCGCCGTCAATTCGTTCCTCTTCAAGGAGCCAGTCTTCGTCGGCGACTTGCTCAGCTTCTACGCCACCATCGTCAAAACGGGCAACACGTCGATTACCGTCTATGTCGAGGCTTACGCCCAGCGCATGCGCCTGTCGCACGAGATCGTCAAAGTGACCGAGGCTATGGTGACGTATGTCGCGACCGACGAAGACCGCCGTCCGCGCCCGCTGCCGAAGCTCGACGCCGTCAGTTGACGTCAGTTGGCTCTGGGGGACGGTAGCCCCGCGCGACCGTCCGACCGGTGCCAGACGCAAAAACGCCGCACGCCTCGCGAATCGGGGCGTGCGGCGTTTGTCTTTTCTACGGACGGACAGACGGTCCGAAAGCAGCAGAACTTACGAAATCTTCGTGAAATCCGGCTTGCGCTTCTCGAAGAAGGCCGTGAATGCTTCGCGGGCCTCGGGCGACAGCAAACGCTTGGCGAACTCGACGCCCTCCTCGCCAATGCGTGCCTGCACGTCGCTTGCGCCGTCAGCCTTCATCAGTTGCTTGGTCACGCGCAGCGACCCGGCAGGCATGGCGGCCAGTTGTGCAGCACGCTTCGCCGCGAACTCTGCCAGCTCGGCGGCGGGCACGATGCGGTTGACGAAACCCATCGCAACCGCTTCGTTCACGTCGAACGGCTCACCGAAAAGCAGCTTCTCGGCGGCGCGGTGATAGCCGGATACGCGGGGCAGCAGCCAGCTCGACGCGGCCTCCGGGCACAGTGCCAGTTGCGAGAACGGCAGCGCAAAGCGGGCCGAATCGGCCGCGTAGACCACGTCGCAGTGCAGCAGCATCGTCGTGCCCACACCAACGGCATTGCCCGCCACGGCGGCCACGATCGGCTTGGTCGCCTGACTGATGGCGCGCAGGAACTGGAACACGGGCGCGCTCTCGTCCTTCGGCGGATTCTTCAGAAAGTCTTCGAGGTCGTTGCCTGCCGAGAAGGCTTCGGGCTGGCCCTGAATCAGGATCACGCGCAGCGAGGCGTCGTCTTCGGCTTCGTTGATCCCGTCCGCGAGTGCCTGATACATGTCGGCGGTGATCGCGTTTTTCTTCTGAACGCGGTTGAGCGTGAGCACCTGCACCGCGCCCTGACGCTGCACCAATACGTCTTCCATCGTGTGTGTCTCCTCGGTGTCCCAATAGCGACAGATGACGACGCCGGGGGCAGCCACGCATTTGCGAAACCGCACCCCGGCGTCCTGAGCCGTCGTCAATCCTGGCGTCTGGCGTGCCGCCCATGCACGGGCGGAGTCTGCCTTACATGCGCTCGATGATGCCCGCCGCGCCCATACCGGTGCCCACGCACATCGTCACCATGCCGTACTTCAGGTTGTGACGGCGCAGCGCGTGCACCACGGTCGCAGCGCGAATCGCGCCGGTCGCGCCCAACGGGTGACCCAGCGCAATCGCGCCACCCATCGGGTTGACCTTGCTGGTGTCGAGGTCCAGATCCTTGATGACGGCGAGCGCCTGCGCGGCGAACGCTTCGTTCAGTTCGATCCAGTCCATGTCCTGCTGGCTCAGCCCTGCGGCACGCAGCGCCGCCGGAATCGCTTCCTTCGGCCCGATGCCCATGATCTCGGGCGGCACGCCGCGCACGGCGAACGACACGAAACGCGCGAGCGGCGTGAGGTTGAACTGCTTGAGGATCTTTTCGCTCACGACGAGCAACGCACCGGCGCCGTCCGACGTCTGCGAGCTGTTACCGGCCGTGACCGAGCCCTTGTTCGCGAACACGGGACGCAGCTTGCCCAGCCCTTCGATGGACGTTTCGGGACGCGGACCTTCGTCGAGCGAGAGCGTGCGCGTCTTGATCGAGACTTCACCCGTGGCCAGATTCGGGAAACGCTCGACGATCTCGATCGGCGTGATCTCGTTCGTGAACTCACCGGCCTGCTGCGCCTTGATCGCCTTCTGGTGCGAAGCCAGCGCGAAGGCGTCCTGCGCTTCACGGGTCACGCCCCACTGCTGCGCGACCTTCTCGGCGGTCAGGCCCATGCCGTAGGCGATGCCCACGTTCTCGTCGCGCTCGAAGATCGACGGCGAGAGCGACGGCGTGTTGCCCATCATCGGCACCATGCTCATGCTTTCGATGCCGCCGGCGATCATGGCGTCGGCTTCGCCCACACGAATGCGGTCGGCGGCCATCGCCAGCGCAGTCAGGCCCGAGGCGCAGAAACGGTTGACGGTGACACCACCGACCGTGTTCGGCAGTCCCGAGAGCAGCGCACCGATACGCGCCACGTTCAGGCCTTGCTGGGCTTCGGGGATGGCGCAGCCGATGATCGCGTCCTCGATGACCTTCGGATCGAGATCCGGCACCTGAGAGAGCGTGCTCTTGAGGATGGTCGCGAGCAGATCGTCCGGACGCGTGTTCTTGTAGCTGCCCTTGGGTGCCTTGCCGATCGGCGCACGCGTGGCGGCAACGATATAGGCGTCTTGCAGTTGTTTGCTCATGTCAGTCTCCGGTCGGCTTAGTTGCGCACCGGCTTGCCGGTCTGCAGCATGCCCATGATGCGTTCCTGGGTCTTCGACGTGCCCAGCAGTTCGATGAAGGCGCGACGCTCAAGCGCCAGCAGCCATTCTTCGTTCACGAGGCTGCCCGCTTCGACATCGCCGCCGCACACGGCTTCGGCAATGCGCGAGGCGATCAGGAAGTCGTGCGCCGAGATGAAGTTGCCGTCGCGCATGTTCACGAGCGACGCCTTGATCGTCGACACGCCCGAGCGGCCTGCCACCGGAATGCCTGCAGGTTTGAGCGGCGGACGGTAGCCGGCGACCGACAGCGCGCGCGCTTCGTTGCGGGCGACCGACAGCAGTTCGTGCACGTTGTAGACGATGGTGTCCGACGGCTTGAGATAGCCCATGTCGCGGGCGTCGAGCGCGGAGGCCGAGACCTTCGCCATCGCGGCGTTGGTGAACGACTTCGTCACGAATTGCAGATACTGGACGCTACCGGCAGCGGTGGCCGCTTCGGCCGCACGAATCGCCGCTTCCTTCAGGCCGCCGCCGCCCGGCACGAGGCCGACGCCGACTTCCACGAGACCGATGTAGCTCTCCAGCGCTGCCACACGCTTGGCGCTATGCAGCAGCAGTTCGCAGCCACCGCCCAGCGCGATGCCGGACACGGCCGAGACGACCGGCACCTGCGCGTACTTCACACGCATCATGCCGTCCTGGAACTTCTTGATGAACGGCTCGATCCCCTTGGCACCGCCCATCATGAAGGCAGGCATGGCCGCTTCCAGATCGGCACCTGCCGAGAACGGACCACCCGGTGCGCCGAGCTTGAGCGACGTCGGCTGCCACACGACCACGCCGCGATACTGCTGCTCGGCCAGATCGATAGCGCGGGTCAGACCGTCGATGACGTCCGGCCCGATGGTGTTCATCTTCGTCTTGAACGAGACGATCAGCACGTCGTCCTGCCCCGGGGTCTCGTCGACCCACAGACGCACGGCGTCGGTCTCTTCGATGGTCTTGCCGAACTTGCGCGGATCGGCGCTGGCCTCACCCACGAGCGATGCCGGGAACACCTGACGCTGATACACCGGCAGCGTGCTACGCGGCACGAAGGCGTCCTTGGCCGGGTTGTACGAGCCTTGCGCGGTGTGAACGCCACCGGCTTCGGCCACCTTACCGCCCGTCACCCACTTGGGCAGCGGAGCGTTCGACAGGGCCTTGCCCGCGTCGATATCTTCCTGCACCCACTGGGCGATGTCCTTCCAGCCTGCGGCTTGCCAGTCTTCGAACGGACCCGTCGTCCAACCGAAGCCCCAACGAATCGCGAAGTCGACTTCACGTGCGTTGTCGGCGATCTGCTCCAGATACACGCCGATGTAATGGAAGACGTCGCGGAACACGGCCCACAGGAACTGCGCCTGCGGGTTGGTCGATTCGCGCAGCAGGCGCAGACGCTCAGCCGGTGCCTTCTTCAGAATGCGCGCGACCATTTCGTCGGCCTTCTTGCCCGACTCGACGTACTCGCCCGTTTGCGGATCGAGCACCTTGATGACCTTGCCTTCCTTCTTGTAGAAGCCCGCGCCCGTCTTCTGACCCAGCGCGCCCTTCTCCACCAGCGCTTTAAGCACGGGCGGCGTGGCATACGTCGGGGCAAACGGGTCGTCCTTCAGGCCGTCCTGCATCGTCTTGATGACGTGCGCCATCGTGTCCAGACCGACCACGTCGGCGGTACGGAACGTGGCCGACTTGGCGCGACCGAGCTTGCTGCCCGTCAGGTCGTCGACAACGTCGAACGGAATGCCGAACTTTTGTGCTTCGGCGAACACCGCCAGAATCGAGAAGACACCGACACGGTTCGCGATGAAGTTCGGCGTGTCCTTCGCACGCACGACACCCTTACCGAGCGTGGACGTGAGGAACGTTTCGAGCTGATCGAGGATTTCCGGCGCGGTCGTTGCGGTCGGGATCAGTTCGACCAGATGCATGTAACGCGGCGGGTTGAAGAAGTGCACGCCGCAGAAGCGTGCCTTCAGATCGGCGTCGAAACCTTCCGAGAGTTCGGTGATCGACAGCCCCGACGTGTTCGACGCAAAAATGGCGTGCTTGGCCAGATGCGGCGAGACCTTCTTGTACAGGTCGTGCTTCCAGTCCATGCGCTCGGCGATCGCTTCGATCACCACGTCGCAACCGGCAAGCTTTTCGAGGTCGTCCTCGTAGTTCGCGGCTTCGATGTATTGTGCGTCGGCCTTGTCGGCGAACGGCGCGGGACTCAGCTTCTTCAGGCTCTCGATGGCGCGCGTGACGACGCCATTCTTCGGGCCTTCCTTGGCCGGCAGATCGAACAGTACGACGGGCACTTTCGCGTTGACGAGGTGCGCGGCAATCTGCGCACCCATCACGCCGGCGCCGAGTACGGCAACCTTGCGTACGACCAGGGGTTTGTTGGTTTGGCTCACGGTGATCTCCTCCGCTCTCAGAACAGGTCGACGTCGACTTCCATCAGCGTCTTCGCGCCGGCACGTGCCATGCGAATTTGCGACGCGGTCTCCGGCAGCAACTTGGCGAAGTAGAAGCGCGCCGTGGCGAGCTTCGATTCGTAGAACTTGTCGCCGCTGCCTTGCTTGTCCAGTGCAATACGCGCCATGCGCGCCCAGAAGTACGCGAAGACCAGATGGCCGACCACGCGCTGATACGGCACGGACGCCGCACCGACTTCATCCGGATTGGCCATCGCCTTCATGCCGATTTCCATCGTCAGCTTCTGGACCTTGTCACCGATATCCGCGAGCGGATTGATGAACTCCTGCATCTCTTCCTTGGTGCCTTCGGCTTCCACGAAGTCCGACACGAGCTTGCCGAACTTCTTGAGCTTCGCGCCCATGTCGCCGAGCACCTTGCGGCCGAGCAGGTCGAGTGCCTGAATCGAGTTGGTGCCTTCGTAGATCATGTTGATACGCGCATCGCGCACGTATTGCTCCATGCCCCACTCGGAGATGAACCCGTGACCGCCGTAGATCTGCATGGCGTGGTTCGTGCACTCGAAAGCGTTGTCCGTCAGGAACGCCTTGATGATCGGCGTGAGCAGCGCGACGAGGTCGGCCGCTTCCTTACGCTCGGCTTCGTCGCCGTGCGACAGTTCCTTGTCGATGTGCAGTGCGGTCCAGTACGAGAAAGCGCGACCGCCTTCCACATAGGCCTTTTGCGTGAGCAGCATGCGGCGCACGTCCGGGTGCACGATGATCGGATCGGCGGGCTTGTCCGGTGCCTTCGGGCCGGTGAGCGAGCGCATCTGGATGCGTTCCTTCGCGTACACCAACGAGTTCTGATAAGCGACTTCGGTCAGGCCCATGCCTTGCATGCCAACGCCCTGACGCGCCGCGTTCATCATCACGAACATGGCGTTCAGGCCCTTGTTCGGTTCGCCCACGAGCCAGCCCTTCGCACCGTCGAGGTTCATCACACACGTGGCGTTGCCGTGAATGCCCATCTTGTGTTCGATGGAGCCGCACTTGATGCCATTGCGCTCGCCGGGTGCGCCGTTCGCATCGGGGATGAACTTCGGCACGACGAACAGCGAGATGCCCTTCGTTCCCGGCGGCGCATCCGGCAAACGTGCCAGCACGAGGTGAACGATGTTGGCGGCCATGTCATGCTCGCCCGCCGAGATGAAGATCTTGGTGCCGGAGATGGCGTACGAACCGTCGCCGTTCGGTTCGGCCTTCGTGCGCAGCATGCCGAGGTCGGTGCCGCAGTGCGGCTCGGTCAGGCACATCGTGCCCGTCCATTCGCCCGACACGATCTTCGGCAGATAGGTGGCTTGTTGTTCGGGGGTGCCGTGGGCGTGCAGACACTCGTAAGCGCCGTGCGACAGGCCGGGATACATCGTCCACGCCTGATTGGCCGAGTTGAGCATTTCGTACAGGGCGTTGTTCACGACCTGCGGCAGTCCCTGACCGCCGAATGCCGGATCGCACGCCAGTGACGGCCAGCCAGCTTCGACGTATTGCTGATAAGCGGCCTTGAAGCCCGTGGGAGTGGTGACGACGCCGTCGCCTTCGTATTTGCAGCCTTCGCGATCGCCCACCTGATTCAGCGGGAAGACGACTTCGCTACAGAACTTGCCAGCTTCTTCGAGCACCTGATTGATGGTGTCGGCATCGATGTCCGCGTGCTTCGGCATCGCCTTCAATTCGTTTTCCACGCCCAGCAGTTCGTGCATGACGAATTGCATGTCGCGCAGCGGCGCGTTGTACTGTCCCATGACCTACTCCTCCGAACAAATCGAATCGAATCGCGGACGGCTCGCGCCTCACCCGCGCTGATAAGACGAAATCAGTTTTTCCAGTGCCACTCGGGTCATGTCGACGGCGCCGGGGTCCCGAAGGAAGCGCGCGTCGTGATGCAGGCCGAGTGTCAGGCTGTACATTTCAAAGAGCATCAGGCGCGGATCGGTGTCCGGGCGCAGATGTCCCTCCTCCTTCGCTTGCGTAATCGCGCGCAGCAGGGCAGATCGCCACAACTGCACACTCTTCACCAAGGCTTCGCGCACCGGACTGGCCGCACGATCGTCATACTCGACAGCACCGCTGATATAGATGCAGCCCGTCGTCACTTCGCGAATCCGCTTGTCCATCCAGCGATCCACCAGCGCTCTGAGTCGCGGCAGCCCGCGCGGCGCTTCCATACTGGGAGCGAACACTTCTTCGTCGAAGCGCCGGTGGTATTCCATCAGCACTTCGATCTGCAAATCCTCACGCGACCCAAAGTGCGCGAAGACGCCGCTCTTGCTCATTTGCATACGATCGGCCAGCAAGCCGATCGTCAGCCCCTCAAGCCCATCCCGCCCCGCCAGTTCAAGCGCGGCATTCAGGATCGCGGCACGTGTCTGTTCACCCTTTCGCATATGTTTCGCATCGCTTTGGTTATCCGTTCTTCGATGCTAACCAAAAAATCGAACGGCCGTCCTATTATTGGGAAACGTCCATGGGGTAACAAGGAATTTATTAGACCGGAATACCTAATCGGTATTGGGCCTGGACCCCGGCCCGGCGGGCGCGGGCAGGCGGTTGGGGAGGGGCGGACGCCGCTCAGTCGTACTTGCCGCGCGTGAGCAGTTTCATCGCCAGGCGATAGAGCCGGTAGGCCATCCACTGACGGAAGCGCCGCCAGCGCGAGCGTTCGCCGTAGCGCTCAGGGTCGATCAGACGTGCGTCTCCGAACGCGCGACGGATATGGTCGCGCAGCTCGATGACAACGGGATCGTCGAGTACCACGACATTGGCTTCGTGATTCAGAAACAGGGACAGCGCGTCGAGATTCGATGAGCCGACCGTCGCCCAGACATCGTCCACCACCGCCACCTTGCCGTGCAACTGACGCATGTCGTACTCACCGATGCGCACCCCGGCGTCGAGCAGCTTGGCGTACAGCCACGGCACCGCCGTATCCAGCAGACGGAATTCCTTGCGGCCAATGAGCAGATGCACCGACACGCCGCGTCTGGCGGCTTGCGTGAGCGCGCGTCGCAGACGACGTCCCGGGACAAAGTACGGATTGGCGAGCCAGACTTCGTGACGGGCCCGTCCCAGCGCCATCAGATACGCCTTCTCGACCGCGCGACGATTGTGGAGGTTGTCTCGCGCGACGAAGGCCGCCTGACCGGCATAGGGCGCATGCAAGCGCCCGCGCAAGCCCCGGCGACGGTGGCGGAACGGTGTACGGAGATACCCCGGCGCCAGACGCTGCCACTGAAGGTGAAACGCCGCGACAATCTCGGCGACGATGGGTCCCCGGCACTGCACTGCGAAGTCCCAGCGCGGGTCGTCCATGCGCGTGCCGCCACCGCCACCGCCGTTGTAGTCGTCGATGATGTTGATGCCGCCCACGAACGCTACCGTGTGATCGACGATCGCGATCTTGCGATGCGTGCGCGAAAAGCCGAACTTACCAAACAGCCGGGGGTTGTAGATGCGATGCGCCACCCCGTTCTCACGCCAGGCATCGAAGAACGGCAGGCGTCGGCTGGTGCCGATGCCGTCCGTGATCACGCGCACCGTCACCCCACGTTGCGCCGCCCGCTGTAGCGCGGCGCTGACGTTCTCCCCCGCGTCGTCGGCTTCGAAGATGTACGTTTCGAGCGCCACGTCGTGCTCAGCGCGATCGATGGCGTCGATGAGGGCGGTGAAGTAGTTCGCGCCGAGATAGAGCAGTGCCAGTTCGTTGTCGCGGGAGAACGGCAGATATTTGCTCATCGGCTGGATGGAGGGGCGATGGGGACGATGGGCACGCAGGGCATGGGGCGGGCGATCAGCGCACGCGCAACGGCAACTGCCGGATGGCGTCGCCGTTCGAGGGAGAGAAACAGCGCTCGGCGGCCGCTTCCCACGGCAACCAGACATAGTCGACGTGCTCGCGCGGCGAGAGCGTCACGACCGTGTTTTCCGGGACACACAGGCCGAACCAGTGCTCCGTGTTGCGCGTGACGCCCGGCGCGTAGCGATGCGCCCAGCGCGGGTAGATGTTGTACTGAATCTCGTGATGCCAGTCGGTCAGCGCGGCATCGGGCACGGGTGTGCCGTTCGCCACACGAATGCCCGTCTCCTCGAAGACTTCGCGCGCGGCGGTCTCGACCAGCGGCTCGTCGAGCTGATCCTTGCTACCGGTGACGGACTGCCAGAAATTCCCCGCGTCGGCACGCTCGATGAGCAGAACGTCGAGCGCCGGCGTATAGATCACGACCAGCACGGATTCGGGAATCTTGAAGGGTTTCATGCAGGCAACGGGGTTCAGGCAGCGATGATGCATTGTATAGGGCCTGCGCGACGTTGCGGTGCACGGATGCCGAACATCACGCGTGCGTATCGCCCCGATCACCGGCATTGCCACATCACACACGCCAGAAAGCAAAAACCCCCTCGCCTCACGGCAAAGGGGGTTTTCCAACCGGCGCGCCATGCCGGGACACAGGTCCCGGCCGTGGCTTGCGGTTGCGACGCGTCGGCTTACGCCTTCGGTGCTTCCGGCTGACGCAGACGGATGTGCAGTTCGCGCAGTTGACGTTCGTCGACCGGCGACGGCGCTTGCGTGAGCAGATCCTGTGCACGTTGCGTCTTCGGGAACGCGATCACGTCGCGAATCGAATCGGCACCGGCCATCATCGTGATGACGCGGTCCAGACCGAACGCGATACCGCCGTGCGGGGGCGCGCCATATTGCAGGGCGTCGAGCAGGAAGCCGAACTTCGCGCGCGCTTCTTCTTCACCCAGCTTGAGTGCGCGGAACACCTTGCTCTGCACGTCTTCCTGGAAGATACGGACCGAACCGCCGCCGATTTCCCAGCCGTTGAGCACCATGTCGTAGGCCTTCGCCAGGCACTTGCCCGGATCGGTCTCGAGGTAATCGATGTGCTCGTCCTTCGGGCTCGTGAACGGGTGGTGGCAAGCGACCCAGCGGGCGTCTTCCTCGTCGTACTCGAACATCGGGAAGTCGACGACCCACAGCGGACGCCAGCCGGCTTCGAACAGGCCGTGCGACTTGCCGAATTCCGAATGACCGATCTTCAGACGCAGTGCGCCGATACCGTCGTTGACGACCTTTTCCTTGTCCGCGCCGAAGAAGATGATGTCGCCGTCTTGCGCGCCGGTGCGCTCAAGGATCGAAGCGACTGCCGCGTCGTGCAGGTTCTTCACGATCGGGCTTTGCAGACCGTCGCGGCCCTTGGCCACTTCGTTGACCTTGATCCAGGCCAGACCCTTCGCACCGTAGATCTTCACGAAGTCGGTGTACGCATCGATTTCGCTACGCGAGATCTCTGCACCGCCCGGCACGCGCAGGGCGACCACACGGCCGCCTTCGGTCGTGGCCGGCACCGAGAACACCTTGAAGTCCACGTCGCCCATCACGTCGGTCAGTTCGGTGAACTCGAGCTTCACGCGCAGGTCCGGCTTATCCGAACCGAAGCGGCGCATCGCCTCCGAGTACTCCATGACCGGCACCTTCGCGTCGAGTTCGACGTCGATGGCTTCCTTGAACACGTGACGGATCATGTTCTCGAACAGATCGCGGATTTCCTGCTCCGAGAGGAACGAGGTTTCGCAGTCGATCTGCGTGAATTCCGGCTGACGGTCAGCACGCAGGTCTTCGTCGCGGAAGCACTTGGTGATCTGGTAGTAACGGTCGAAGCCAGCCACCATCAGCAGCTGCTTGAACAGCTGCGGCGATTGCGGCAGCGCGAAGAACTGACCGGCGTTCACACGCGACGGCACGAGGTAGTCGCGCGCGCCTTCCGGGGTGCTCTTCGTGAGCATCGGCGTTTCGATGTCGATGAAGCCTTGCGCGTCGAGATACTTGCGCACTTCCATCGCCACCTTGTAACGCAGGCGCAGGTTGTATTGCATTTGCGGACGACGCAGATCCAGCACGCGATGCGTGAGGCGCGTGGTTTCCGACAGGTTTTCGTCGTCGAGCTGGAACGGGGGCGTAACCGACGGGTTGAGCACCTGGAGCTCGTGGCACAGCACTTCGATCTTGCCGCTCGTCAGGTTGGCGTTCTCGGTGCCGGCCGGACGGCTGCGCACGAGACCCGTGATCTGCACGCAGAACTCATTGCGCAGGCCTTCGGCGGCCTTGAACATCTCAGCGCGGTCCGGATCGCACACGACCTGCACCAGACCTTCGCGATCGCGCAGGTCGATGAAGATGACCCCGCCGTGATCGCGGCGGCGATTGACCCAGCCACAAAGCTTGACCGTCTGGCCCAGTTGTTGCTCGGTCACCAGACCGCAGTAGGAGGTACGCATGGACATTTTGCTGTTCCGATTTTCAAAAAATGGCGCCGACAGATCCCGGTGGCTCACAGGAGCGGACCGGGACGTTGTTGGCGCGGGTTGTGGGCGGGCGCCACCACGCCCATCGATACGATGTACTTCAGTGCAGCGTCGACCGTCATGTCGAGTTCGATCACGTCGCTCGCCTTCATCATCAGGAAGAAGCCCGAGGTCGGATTCGGCGTCGTCGGGACATAGACGCTCACATACTCGCCCTGCAAGTGATTGACCACATCGCCGCCCGGCGCGCCGGTCAGGAAAGCGATGGTCCAGGACTCGCCGTGCGGATAGCGCACGAGCAACGCTTTGCGAAACGCGTTGCCGCTGCTCGAGAGCAACGTGTCGGAGACCTGCTTGACGCTGCCGTACAAGGGTCCAACGATGGGAATGCGCGTCAGAATGGCTTCCCACCAGCCGACCAGCTTCTGGCCAATGAAATTATGCGTCAGAAGGCCGACGATGAACACGAAGGCGAGCGTGACGATCACGCCGAAGCCCGGAATGCGCAGGCCGAGCAGGCGCGACGGCTGCCACTCGTCCGGCAGGAGCAGCAAGGTCTGATCCATCGTGCCGATGATCAGACCGAGCACCCAAAGCGTGATGGCGAGGGGCACCAGCACCAGCAGGCCGGTGAGGAAAATCGTCTTCAACGCGGGTTTTTTGACGCTCATGGCAGGACTCGCGAATGTGGTCGGCTACTGGGGGTCAGGGAAAATTCGGCTTAATGGCAGGCGCAACCGCCGCCGCAGCTCGCTGCCGGGGCGCTCGACGACTCGCCGCCAGCCGAAGCTGCACTCGACGACGCGGAGGCGCTCTCGCCCGACGACGCGGCTGCCGGGGCTGCCGATGCTGCTGCGCCCGCTGCCGGGGCGCTCGTGCCGCCGGAACCACCGCGGAAATCGGTCACATACCATCCCGAGCCCTTGAGCTGGAACCCGGCAGCAGTCACCTGCTTGCGGAACGAGTCCTTGCCGCATTCGGGGCACTGGGTGAGCGGGTCATCGCTCATTTTTTGCAGCACATCCTTGGCGAAACCGCATGTTTCGCAACGATAGGCATAGATAGGCATGATTCTTTCCGACGGAAAAAGGCGCGCAAAGCCTTGAATTATAACCGCTTCACAAGGCTTTCGGGATTTGTACGGAGATAAATGGGGGCGTCGTGAGGCAAGATCAAGACCGGGCGTCGCCACGATCCGCGTGGCAAGCCGCGCCGTCAATGGAAAAGGGCGACTGCCGCCGCCCTCTTGCCCTGCACTCGCCGTCAGCCATTTCGCAGCCACCTAGCGAGCACTCACATGCACCGCATCGGCAGACTCAGTCCGCCGGGATCAGATCGTCGAGACCTGCTGCTCCTGCGGCTGACCGCGCTCCGAGGCCGGTTGCAGCAGCGAGCCGACGACCATCCCCGCGATCGACGCCAGCAGACCGGCCAGTTGCGGCGGCACCAGCGCTTCCGGTGCAAGGGCTTCACAGGCAATCCACACGATCAGCCCGAAGAACACGGCCAGCGTGCCGCCCAGCGAGCTGGAGCGCTTCCAGTACAAGCCGAACGCCAGCGGCACGAAGCAGCACACGAGCGTGACCTTGTACGCGCTCTCGACCATCTGGAAGATCGACGCCTTCGAGTTCATGGCATACACCAGCACCAGCGCCGTGAAGCACAGCACGACGATGCGCATCAGACGCAGCAGATGCTTGTCGTCGATCCGGCCCTTGAGCATCGGACGAATGATGTTCTCCGCGAACGTCACCGACGGCGCCAGCAGCGTCGCCGACGCGCAACTCTTGATGGCCGAGAGCAACGCGCCGAAGAACATCACCTGCGCGACGATCGGCACGCTGGTGAGCACCAACTGCGGCAGGATTTGTTGCGGGTCCGTGCCGATGTACTTCTGCACCATCGACGGGGCGATCAGGAGCGCCGAGTAGGCGAGGAAAATCGGAATGAACGTGAAGAAGAAGTACAGCACGCCGCCCGTCACCGAGCCGGAGACGGCAATATTCTCCGACTTGGACGACATCACGCGCTGGAACACGTCCTGCTGCGGGATCGAGCCGAACATCATGGTGACGCCCGCCGCTATGAACGCTAAGACATCTGCCGGGTTCATCTCCGGCAGGAACACGAACTTGCCTGCCTCAGAAGCGTGCGCGATCACCGCGCTTGCCCCGCCCGGCACCATACCCGACACGACCACGGCGATATACACCAGCCCCACGACGATGATGATCATCTGGATGAAGTCGGTCACGGCCACCGAAATCATGCCGCCCAGCAGCGTGTAAGCGAGTACCGAGACCGCACCGATGATCATGCCCGTCGGCTCCGACATCGCGCCGCCGGACACCGTATGGAACACGAGCCCCAGCGCCTTGATCTGTGCGCCGACCCAGCCGAGGTACGAGATGACGATGGCGACCGACGTCACCACTTCGACCGTCCGGTTGTACTTGAGCTTGTAGAAGTCGCCGATCGTCATGAGATTCATGCGATACAGCTTGCGGGCGAAGAACATGCCCACGAGGACCAGACACATCGACGAGCCGAACGGATCGGCCACCACGCCGCGCAGGCCCTCACCGATGAACGTCGCAGGAATGCCGAGCACCGCTTCCGAGCCGAACCAGGTCGCGAACACGACAGCCACGACCATGCCATAGGGCAGACGGCGGCCAGCGACGGTGAAATCCTTGGTATTGCGGACCTTGAGGGCGGCCAACAGCCCGATAGCCACCGAAATGACCCAATACAGAATGACAAACCAGATCAGCATAACGCGGCCCCAGCCAAGCCCCAGAGCGACGGTTGCGGCAGGGAAACGTCAACGGCAGGCGTGATCCGGCCGACAGAAGCCGCCGCGCAAGCCAACGAAACCGAGCCTTGGGCCGCAGCCTTCCGGGCAACAGAAAATCAGGTCGTGCATGACGGGGCTGATGCGATTCAGCGCTCGGGAGCGCCCGTTTTTGCCACCTGGGGAAAAAATTTTGGGCCGATTATAGCGGCGCGCGGGATGCGTGGGGAAAAAAGTCACAAATCCCCGGACGGATCGTGGCAAATATCGGGAAATACCGAG
This sequence comes from Pandoraea commovens, assembly GCF_902459615.1. Taxonomy (GTDB): domain Bacteria; phylum Pseudomonadota; class Gammaproteobacteria; order Burkholderiales; family Burkholderiaceae; genus Pandoraea; species Pandoraea commovens. The sequence goes on along the minus strand of NZ_CABPSA010000006.1, from coordinate 349,112 downwards.
TGGCTGTCAGGCGGTTAGGCGCAGTTGGCGTCAGCGACGTGTTGCACAAATGCGTCGCCACGAGAGATCAGCGACGTCGCCAGACCATCCAGTGCTCGGCCCCGGCAAAGACCGGCACCGAGTCGTCGACGAGACGGTCGGCTTCGCAGACGAAGTCCTGCGACAGCAGCGCGTCGAGGGCTTCCGGCGCGATGCCGAACGGCGGCCCCTTCGGCGTTTCCTTGAGGAAGAAGAATCCGGCCAGACGTGCGCCCGACGGCAGCAGTTGCGCCATGCGACGGGCGTAGTCCGCCCAGAGATCGCGCGGCAACGCACAAAGGAATGCGCGCTCATAGATCACGTCGAGCGTGAACGGCGGCGTGTAGGCAAAAAAATCGGCTTGCTCGACGAGCGACGCTCGCGCACCCAATTGAGCCTTGGCGGCATCGACGGCCCCCGGCGAGAAGTCGATGGCTCGCACCGGCCAGTCTTGTGCGTCAAGCCACGCGGCTTCGTACGCTGCACCGCAGCCAGGGATCAGCGTGGCACGCGCAGCACCCTCGCCCGCAACGAACTCACGCAGCGCCTGCGGCACACCGGCGGCGTCCCACGGCATGAAGGCGCTGGCGAAACGTTCGTCCCAGAATTCCGCGCGCGACGGATCGCGATGCGCAAACGAGGGAACCGGCGGCGTCCCGCTCTTCTCTGGGGACTCTCCTTCGCGCGAGGCGTGGAGCACCATCGAATGTCTGCGATTCACGACCACGTCCGTCCTCTTCTCAATGCTCAGCTATACAGCCACACGAACGCCGTTAGCGCACCGATGGCGATACCGCCGACCAGACAGAATGCGCCCGTCAGCAGGCGGTTGGTGCGGCGTTGCTCCTGAAGGAGTGCGAGCAGCAGCGTGTCGTCTTGCGGACGTGCATGCGCCGCCAGTGCCTGATGGATGAGCCGCGGCAATTGCGGCATCGTCTTGCTCCACTGCGGCACTTCCGCTTTCAACCGCTCCAGCCAGCCGCGCGGGCCGATCTGCTCGGCCATCCAGCGCTCCAGGAACGGCTTGGCCGTCTTCCAGAGATCCAGATCGGGATCGAGCTGACGCCCCAGCCCTTCGATATTGAGCAGCGTCTTTTGCAACAACACGAGTTGCGGCTGAATTTCGACGTTGAAGCGGCGCGACGTCTGGAACAGACGCATCAGCACCAGCCCCAGCGAAATCTCCTTGAGCGGACGATCGAAGTACGGCTCGCACACCGCACGGATCGCGCCTTCGAGTTCTTCCACGCGGGTGTCCGGCGGCACCCAGCCGGACTCCAGATGCAGCGACGCCACTCGGTGATAGTCGCGACGGAAGAACGCGAGGAAGTTCTGCGCGAGGTAGTTCTTGTCGAATTCGGACAGCGCCCCGACGATGCCGCAATCGAGCGCGATGTAGCGTCCGAACGTTGCGGGATCCAGGCTCACAAGAATGTTGCCCGGGTGCATATCCGCGTGGAAGAAGCCGTCGCGCAGGAACTGCGTAAAGAAGATCTCGACGCCTTCGCGCGCCAGCTTCTTCAGATCGACGCCCGCCTCGCGCAGCACGTCGATCTGGCTGATCGGCACGCCGTGCATGCGCTCCATCACGAGTACCGAACTGGAACTGAATTCCCAATAGATCTCCGGCACCATCAACATGCCCGAATCGATGAAGTTGCGACGCAGCTGCGCGGCGTTGGCGGCTTCGCGCATCAGGTCGAGTTCGTCGTGCAGATACTTGTCGAACTCGGCCACGACTTCACGCGGCTTCAGGCGCTTGCCGTCCGGCCACAGACGCTCGACCCAACCGGCGAGATCGCGCATGAGCGCCAGATCGCTGTCGATCACGTTGAGCATATTCGGACGCAGCACTTTGACCGCAACTTCCTTGCCTGCGTGCTCGCCGTCGCGAACCCGTGCAAAGTGCACCTGCGCAATCGATGCGCTCGCCACCGGCATGCGCTCGAACTCCACGAACACTTCGTCGAGCGGACGGCCCAGCGACTTTTCGATGCTCGCGTGTGCGACCTGCGGATCGAACGGCGGCACCTGATCCTGCAAGCGAGCGAGTTCCTGTGCGATGTCCGGCGGCATCAGGTCGCGACGCGTCGAGAGTACCTGCCCGAACTTCACGAAGATCGGACCCAGCGATTCGAGCGCCAGACGCAAGCGTTCGCCGCGCGGCGCCTTCAGCCCGCTACGGCCAATCGTGAGCACGCGCAGCAACCCTCGCGTGAGGGGATGCGGAATGCTCGAGAGCACCAGCTCGTCGAGTCCGTAGCGATAGCAGACGAAGAAAATCTTGATGAGACGCAGAAGACGCATCGGTCAGCGGCCTCCGGTAGTGCGGGACGCCGCAGCGGGCGATCCCTTCAGACGTTCTAACTTCTCGAGACGCTTTTCCAGCCGCGCGAGGTCGTCGCGCAGCGTGCCGATATCGGTGCGCATCGCATCCAGACGCGGACGCGCCACCAGCAGCGGGTTCTCTTCCACGAAGTAGTCGGCCAGCGAGCGCACCAGCGTGCCGCCCGTGCGGCGAGCACCGGCGACAGCCGCGCGGCCGGTCTCCGTCACGCGATGCGCGGCGGCGTCGCCAATGAATTTGCTGAGGTCTTCGGCCACTTCCCAGCGCAGATGCTGCGCCAGATAGGACACCGTATTGGCGAACTCGGCGTCGCCTTCGATCTTGACGTGGCGCATCACGGCGGCCTGTCCGCCGCCCGCGAAGTCCGCCAGCGCCGCAGGGGGCACCGAGATGCTGACATCGCAGGGGAAGTCCGCCTCAGTGGCGGCCAGATAGCCGTCGTCGCCCACGCGCAGGCGCACGTCGATTGCCGACATGGCCAGCCGGGCGGACGCGCCGACATGATGGCGCAGACGGTCGCGTGCCCACGGTTCGCGGGCAAGCAAATGGTTCACGGTGGCGGCAAAGGCTTTGGCGGCTACGGTCATGAGCTTGGCGGCCGGCCGGTGCTGAACACCGGTCGCGCCGAAAGACGCCGTCCGCAGACAACCTTCGGACGGCAAAAACAAAAGAGCCCGCGCATTGACGCGCGGGCTCTCATTGTAAGGCAGGTTACGCCAAAAACGTCGCCAGCCTAATTCAGCTTAAGCCAGCTTAGGCGAGCTGCTGAATCCCGGCGAGCACCCAGCCACCGTTACCGGTCACCGGCTTGGTCAGGTTCCACACCTCGTTGAACGGCTCGGCGGCGGCACCTTCGGCTTCGCGGATCAGGCCCGAGAAGCGAACGCTGGCCATGTACTCGCTGGTCGATTGCTCGATGCCGAGGAGTTCGGCGTCCAGTTGCACGACGTCCGTACGGTTGGTCGACTTACCGCGCTCTTCGAGGTCCATCTTGATTTCCGCAAACATCTGCGGCGTGGTGAACTCGTTGATGTCGGCCTGATCGCCCTTGTCCCAAGCGGCTTGCAGACGGTTGAAGTACACCTTCGCGCTGCGCAGGAAGCCTTCCGTGTCGAAACCGGCAGGCACACCGAACGACTCGGCTGCGGCGGCACCGGCTGCGGCACCTGCGGCGACCGGGGCAGCCGTCTGGAAGGCGGTCTGCTGCGGCTGTTGCGGCTGCTGCTGGTTATCCCATTGCTGACGCAGCGAATTGTTCGACGATGCGTCGTTGCCTGCGCCTGCATAGGCCGGCGTCTGGGACTGCGACTTATTGCCACGGAAGCGGCGGATCAGCCACATCACGGCGAACGCGATCAACGCGATGATGATGACGTTGGCCATCATGCTGGCGAACGCGCCACCCATGCCGAAGTGCGACAACAGGGCGGCAATACCGAGACCTGCGGCCAGACCGGCGATCGGTCCGAGCCAGCGGTTGGCCGGTTTGGCGGCTGCGGCCGCGCCTGCGGCACCTGCGCCAGCGGCCGCCGGAGCGGCCTGAGTCGGGGCTGCGCCCGGGGCGGCTTGCGCCGGCTGCTGCGGCGTTGCCTGACGTTGCGTCACGGTGTTGGACTGCTTGCCGATGCTCCGGCCGCCGCCAACGCGCTTGGCGTCAGCGTCCGCGATCGTCATGCCGACCGCCACTACGCCGGCCACAACGCCCAACAACAGCTTGTTTTTCAGGAACTGGAACATCGTTCTGGTCTCTCCGTGGAGTTATAGGTTGCTGTCTACTGACAGACGTCAACCCAAATGGTTCAGACGTTTTTTACGTACTAAAACCAGATAAGGCGACGGGCGATTCTGCCACAGCAAAATTAGCTTGTACTTAGGGGATGGCAAACAAAACGCCCCGGCGCGGCGTTTCACCGCAATCCGGGGCGCTGTATGTCGTCTGGACGATCAGGTAAGTAAGTGTGTACTCAGAACTTACGTCCGATGTGCAGGGCGACGACACCGGCGGTCAGGTTGTGGTATTCCACGCGCTCAAGACCGACGTCTTCCATCATCGTCTTGAGCGTTTCCTGATCCGGGTGCATGCGAATCGATTCGGCCAAATAGCGATAGCTGTCGGCGTCGCCCGCGATGCGCGAGCCCAGCCACGGCAGCACTTTGAACGAATACGCGTCGTACGCCTTTTCCAGCGGCTGCCAGACCTTCGAGAACTCCAGCACCATGACCTTGCCGCCCGGCTTGATCACGCGGCGCATTTCCGCGAGCGCGGCGTCCTTGTGGGTCATGTTGCGCAGGCCGAACGCCACGGTCACCACGTCGAAATAGTTCGACGGGAACGGCAGCTTCTCGGCGTCGCAGAGCAGCGACGGCGTGACGATCCCGTCGTCGAGCAGGCGATCGCGGCCCACGCGCAGCATCGATTCGTTGATGTCGGTGTGCCAGACTTCGCCGGTCGGGCCCGCCGCCCGTGCGAACGCTTTCGACAAGTCGCCCGTACCGCCTGCGATGTCGAGCACCTTGAAGCCGGGGCGCACAGCGGCGCGTCCGATCGTGAAGGCCTTCCAGATGCGGTGCAGGCCGCCCGACATCAGGTCGTTCATGATGTCGTACTTGCTCGCGACGGAATGGAACACCTCGGCAACCTTGCCAGCTTTTTCCTTCTCGTCGACGGTCGTATAACCGAAGTGGGTCTGATCACCCATTGCACATCTCCAAAATCAGGTAAGCGGGCACACACTCGCGTGCGTGCGGCGCCGGGGCCTCAATGGTGGTGACAGCCACCGGCCGCCGGCGACACCATCGGCGTGTCGCGATCGACACCCGCTGCCGCAAGCTTGTCCAGGTATTCCTGCCACAGCGCGTCCTGACGCACGCACAGCTCGTAGAGGTAATCCCACGAATAGATGCCGGTGTCGTGGCCGTCCGAGAAGACGGGACGCACGGCGTAATTGCCGATCGGCTCCAGACCGTTCAGCGTGACGTCACGCTTGCCGGTTTGCAGCGTCTCCTGCCCCGGCCCGTGCCCACGCACTTCCGCCGACGGCGAGAGTACGCGCAGCAATTCGAACGGCAGGCGGTAGGTCTTACCGTCCTCGTAACCGAGTTCCAGCACCTTTGATGCGCGATGCAGCGTCAGGGAAACGGGAATCGGCGTGTCTTTCTCCAGCCCAGCCATGATCTTGCTCCAGAAAATTCGGTCGCCGCGCGCACATGCCGCGCGAGTGCCGCATACGGCACATCGGCGGGCAGTATAGCCGCTCGGGCGTGCTCAGTCAGGCCTCTGCATCAAGCAGGCCAGCCCGGCATGCGTTCCAATTCTGCCACGATGGCCTCGCGCAACGCCGGTAGCCATGCCGAGCGCTCTGCGATGACCGCCTCCGGCAGTTCGCGCTGCGGCGCGCTCCAGACCGAACCGGGAAAGTGGATGTCGTCGCGATAACGCGGAATCACGTGCCAATGCACGTGCGGCACCATATTGCCCAGGCTCGCGACGTTGACCTTGTGCGGCGACATCACCGTGCGTTGCGCGGTCTCGACGGCGAACACGGCGCGCATCACATGCTCGCGCGCCGCCTGCGGCAAATCGCTCATCTCCGCGACGTGCTCGCTCCAGATCACGCGCGCGAAACCCGGATAACCGGGCTCGCTCGCCAGCACCACGCGCAGCACAGGATCGCGCCACACCACTTCGCCGCCGTCACCAGCGCAAAACGGACATTCCATGATGATTCTCCCTCCCGTTGGCCTGTCGCGCTGCCGTCCCAAATGCGATGAAAGCAATGAAGGGACGGCACACGTCAGTGCTTCTTTCCTTTGCGGCGCTTACCGGTGGCCGGATCGACCGGCCCCAGAGCGAGTTCGGCGAAGTCGATTTCGCTGAGCAGCTCGCGTAGCGTTTCGTCGTTGATGCGGTGCGTAATGCGCAGACGCGACAGCTCCACACGCTCCGCCTGCAACGCGGCGGCCCGCAGGCGCCGCTCCACCTCGACCTCACGCACCGCGCGCTCACGCATCTCTTCGGTCGCCGTCGCAGCGTTAAGGGTTCGGCGATACCGGCCCATCACCCGCGCCGCCGCTTCCGCGCACACGGCCGTATCCAGTTCGTCACCCGACTTGGCGATCATCTTCTGCAGCGACTCCACCGCGCGAATCGCGGCCTCGGACGCCGCCAGCCGCGCCTCACCCATCTCGCGATTGCGCGGGTCTTCGACCGGCCAGCGCACGCCGCGCAGCAGGATCGGCAACCCGAGGCTGCCACCGATGAGCGAAAGCAGAATCACGCCAGCGGCGAGAAAGATCAGCAGATCGCGTCCCGGGAACGGCGCGCCGCCCGGCAGCGCCAGCGGCACGGAGAGCGCACCGGCCAGCGTCACCGCCCCGCGCACACCGGAAAGCGCCGTCACGCCGGTGAAGCGCATGCCCGGCTTCATCGTGATCTCGCCGCGACGCATGCCGAGGAAATACATCACGCGCCACGCCGCCCACACCCAGCAAAAGCGCAGGACGATAAGCACGGCGGAGATCGCGCCGACGTAGAACATCAATTCGCCGAGATTCGTCAGCGTTCCCCACAGATGCTCGCTCGGACGCAGCGCCGCGCGCACGATGTCCGGCAGTTGCAGGCCGAGCAGCACGAACACCGAGCCGTTGAAGACGAATTCGAGCATCGACCACACCCCGTTGCCGAGAATGCGCGTCGCTGTACGGGAGTTAAGCAGATCCGTCGAACTCACCGTCATGCCCGCCGCCACTGCCGCCAGAATCCCGGAAAAACCGAAGTGCTCCGCGAGCAGATAGGCGGCGAATGGCATGAGCAGCAGAAGCAGCACGACAGTCGCGGGCTCTTCCGTGGAGGCGTCCAGCACACGGCGATGGAATTGCGTGAACAGCCACGTCACCGCCCAGCCCGCGAGCAGGCCGCCCAGCGCGATGACGAAAAAGGAGAACGTGGCGTTGCCGATAGAGAAGATGCCTGTGGTCGCGGCCACCAGTGCGAACTTGAACGCGACGAGGCCCGACGCGTCGTTCATCATCGCCTCGCCTTCGAGTACATGCATAAGCCGCGTGGGCATGCGCATGCGCCCGGTGAGCGCAGAGACGGCGACGGCGTCGGTCGGCGAGAGCACGCCGCCGAGCGCGAACGCGACGGCCAGCGGAATCGACGGGATCATCCAGTGGATGAAGTAGCCCACGCCGAGCACCGTGAAGATCACGAGGCCGAGCGCCATCGCGACGATCGGCACGCGCAGGTGCCAGAACTCGCGCTTGGGCATGCGCCAGCCGTCGGCAAACAGCAGCGGCGGGATGAACAGCAGGAAGAAGATCTCGGGATCGAGATCGATGTGCAGACCCGCGCCCGGATAGGCGAGCGCGGCGCCCACGGCGATCTGCACGAGCGGGACAGGCAGGAATCTGACGAAGCTGACCAGCACGCCGGTCAGCGCCACTACGAACAGCAGGATCAGTGCTGTGTAGACTACCTCCATGCCACCTCCGTGGTCCGTCGGTCAATCATCGGCCGCGTCCCCCAGAGGCGCACGAGGGGTGAGAGGTGCATCAGACCAGCACGCGTTCGATGCCGCCGTTGTTTGCATCCTTGACGTAGTCCACCAGCCACTGATCGCCCAGAATGTGCTTGGCGATCTCGACGACGATGTAGTCGGCGGTGACATCGGCATCGTCGTTGTAGCGCGACAGACCTTGCAGGCACGACGGGCAGCTCGTCAGGATCTTGACGTCTTCCACCTTACCGTCCGCTCGCAGCTTCGCCGCGCCCTTGCGCATTTCCTCTTCCTTGCGGAAGCGGATCTGCGTCGAGATATCCGGACGCGTGACCGCCAGCGTACCCGATTCGCCGCAGCACCGATCGTTCTTCTCGATCTTGTAGCCGTCGTTCTCGCTGCCCATCAACTGGTTCACGAGCTTGACCGGGTCCATCGTCTTGATCGGCGTGTGGCACGGATCGTGATACATGTAGCGCGTACCGTTCACGCCTTCGAGCTTCACGTTCTTCTCAAGCAGGTACTCGTGGATGTCCACGATACGGCAGCCCGGGAAGATCTTCTCGAATTCGTAACCTGCGAGCTGATCGTAGCAAGTGCCGCACGACACCACCACCGTCTTGATATCGAGGTAGTTCAGCGTGTTGGCCATGCGGTGGAAGAGCACGCGGTTGTCCGTCACGATCTTCTCGGCCTTCTCGCCCTGCCCCGATCCGCGTTGCGGATAGCCGCAGCACAGATAGCCCGGCGGCAGCACCGTCTGCACGCCCACGTGCCAGAGCATCGCCTGCGTGGCGAGACCGACCTGCGAGAACAGGCGCTCCGAGCCGCAGCCCGGGAAGTAGAACACCGCTTCCGAATCCACCGTGGTGGCCTTCGGGTTGCGAATGATCGGCACCACCTTGTTGTCTTCGATGTCGAGCAGCGCGCGCGCCGTCTTCTTCGGCAAGTTGCCCGGCATCTTCTTGTTGACGAAGTGGATCACCTCTTCGCGCAGCGGCGGCTTGCCGACGGTTGCAGGCGGGTGTGCCGTCTGCTTCTTGGCGATCTTCTTGAAGATGTCCGCACCGAAGCGTTGCGCCTTGTAGCCCCAGTCGATCATCACCTTGCGGGTGATGTTGATCGTCTCGGGGTTGGTCGCGTTCAGGAAGAACATCCCGGCGGCCGCGCCCGGATTGAACTTCTTTTTGCCCATCTTGCGCAGCAGGTTGCGCATATTCATCGTCACGTCGCCGAAGTCGATCTTGACCGGGCAAGGCGTGGCGCACTTGTGGCAGACCGTGCAGTGATCGGCCACGTCGTTGAACTCGTCCCAGTGCTTGATCGACACGCCACGGCGCGTCTGCTCTTCGTACAGGAACGCTTCGATGAGCAGCGACGTTGCGAGAATCTTGTTACGCGGGCTGTAAAGCAGGTTCGCGCGCGGCACGTGCGTGGCGCACACCGGCTTGCACTTGCCGCAGCGCAGGCAGTCCTTCACGCTGTCGGCAATCGCGCCGATGTCCGATTGCTGCATGATCAGCGACTCGTAGCCCATCAGCCCGAAGCTGGGCGTATAGGCGTTGCGCAGATCGGCGGGCAGTTCGGGCAGATTGAGCAGCTTGCCCTTGTTGAAGCGCCCTTCCGGGTCCACGCGCATCTTGTACGCGCGGAATTCGCCGATTTCGGCTTCCGTCAGGAACTCCAGCTTGGTGATGCCGATGCCGTGTTCGCCCGAGATCACGCCGTCGAGCGAGCGCGCGATGTCCATGATGCGGGCCACGGCCTTGTGCGCATCCTGGAGCATCTCGTAGTTGTCCGAGTTCACCGGGATGTTCGTGTGCACGTTACCGTCGCCAGCGTGCATGTGCAGGGCTACGAACACACGACCGTGCAGCACGCGCTTGTGGATCGCCTGCGCTTCGTCGAGGATCGGCTTGAACTCGCCGCCCATGAAGATCTGACGCAGTTCGGCACGAATCTCCTGCTTCCACGAAATGCGCACCGTGCGATCTTGCAGCAGATCGATGAGACGCGTTTCCGGATGCTTGTTCAGACGGTCGTTCAGCGCGACGTTGATATCGCGAATGCCGTGACGATTGAGCAGCGGGATGGCGTCGGCGAGCGACATTTCGAAGTTGTCGCGCAGGTACTCCCAGCGAGCGCGCACCTCCCGCAGCATCGTGAGCGCCGTCTGCACGCGATCTTCGAGAAGTTCGGCCGACGGAATTTCGTTCGCGTCGTCTGTCTTGCCGAGCGGCAGATTGCCCGCTTCGAAGAACGTTTCGAGCGCGTCGACCAGTTGCAGCTTGTTCTTGAGCGAAAGCTCGATGTTGATGCGTTCGATGTGATCCGTGTACTCGCCCATGCGATGCAGCGGAATCACCACGTCTTCATTGATCTTGAAGGCGTTCGTGTGACGCGCGATGGCGGCCGTACGCGAGCGGTCGAGCCAGAACTTCTTGCGCGCCTCGGCCGACACGGCGACGAAACCTTCACCGCTCTTGCCGTTGGCCATGCGAATGACTTCCGACGTCGCTTGTGCGACTGCGTTGTCGTCGTCGCCGACGATATCGCCGATCAGCACCATCTTCGGGAACGCGTTGCGCTTCGACTTCGTGGCATAGCCCACTGCGCGCAGATAGCGCTCGTCCAGATGCTCCAGACCGGCGAGAATCGCGCCGCCCGCAGCCGTCTGCGCGAACATGTAGTCCTTGATTTCGACAATGCTCGGAATCGCTTCCTTCGCCTGGCCGAAGAATTCCAGACACACCGTGCGCGTGTGCGCGGGCATCTTGTGCAGAATCCAGCGCGCGCTCGTGATCAGGCCGTCGCAGCCTTCCTTCTGAATGCCCGGCAGACCGGCGAGGAACTTGTCCGTGACGTCCTTACCCAGACCTTCCTTGCGGAAACGCTTACCTTCGATCTCCAGCATCTCGGTCTTGAGCAGCACTTCGCCCGGGGCCTGATTGCCGTCGAACCATTTGAGTTCGAAGCGAGCGACCGGGATGTCGTGAATCTTGCCGAGGTTGTGATCGTGACGCGTGACTTCCAGCCAGTTGCCCTGCGGATCGACCATGCGCCACCAGGCGAGGTTATCCAGCGCGGTGCCCCACAGCACGGCCTTCTTGCCACCGGCGTTCATGGCGACGTTGCCGCCGATGCACGAGGCATCGATCGACGTCGGGTCCACCGCGAACACCAGACCGGCGCGCTCGGCGGCTTCGGCCACACGGCGCGTGACCACACCTGCGCCCGAGAAGATCGTGCCGACCGGCTTATCGACGCCCGGCAGTTGCAAGTATTCGACCTCGTCGAGCTGTTCCAGCTTTTCCGTATTGATGACGGCCGAGAACGGCGTGAGCGGAATCGCGCCGCCCGTGTAGCCCGTGCCACCTCCACGCGGGATCACCGTCAGCCCCAGTTCGAAGCAGCCCTTCACCAGCGACGCCATTTCGGCTTCGCTATCCGGGGTCAGCACCACGAACGGATATTCCACGCGCCAGTCGGTCGCGTCCGTCACGTGCGAGACACGCGACAGACCGTCGAACTTGATGTTGTCGCTGGCGGTCGTGCGACCGAGCACCTTCTTCGCGCGACGGCGCAGTTCCGCCATCTTCTCGAACTCGGCGGCGAAGTCCGCCACGGCGCGGCGTGCGGCCACTTCCAGTTGCTCGACGCGGGCAGCGCGCTCGCGGCCATGCGCGTCGGCGTGTTCGGCCACGTCGGCACGGCGACGCTTGTCGATTTCGTTCAGACGGTGGTCGAGCGCGTCGATCAGCAGCTTGCGGCGCTTCGGATTGTCGAGCAGGTCGTCTTGCAGATACGGGTTACGGCGTACCACCCAAATGTCGCCGAGCACTTCGTACAGCATGCGCGCCGAGCGGCCGGTACGGCGTTCGGCACGGAGTTCGTCGAGGATCGCCCAAGCGTCCGCGCCGAGCAAGCGCATGACGATTTCGCGGTCCGAAAACGACGTGTAGTTGTAAGGAATTTCACGCAGACGCGGGGGTTGAGCGGCTACGGCATGCTTAGCGTCGTGCGGCTCGAAGGCAGGCAAGGGTGCGTTCATCTTGTCGGGCTCGTCATTGCGGCGGTGCATCCGCCGTCGGCGTTCGTCTCGCGGGACGCGCCGAAAGTCAAAATCGGGTATGCGCTGGGCGTGCCGACCGCAGGCGCAAGGGGTGCGCGCGGGCCGGCAACGGTCAATCTGCGGTCAACGAGATCGACGACTGCCGTGCAAGGACGCCGATGACGAATCGTGTTCGGTCATCGGGCAGAAGCACAGAGGGGTGAGGCAGTTGGTGCGCATGCCCAGATCTTTCTTCCGGCTTGGGAAAGTGTTGGTAGGGGAATGTAGGTCGAATTGTACTTCATTGCACCGCAACACGTCGGCGCCGCGCCGAAAACCCCTGCGTGACGCGTCAATCCACTCTTTTCCATCGCACTTCCATCGCACGTGAACCTGCTGCGCGCCTCATCGCTACGTTGATGGCGGCTTCACAACGACGCCGACGCCAGCACCCACCCCTCACTTTCACCATAAAAGCACACCGCTATATTCCTTTAGATACAACGACTTGCGCCGTACTTCTGAACTGAAATTTCCAAGGAATGGGAGTATGTTCTACCCGTCCCCCGACTTATCCACCCATCAAGAGGTGTTTCCATGGCTTCGTTCCAACTGAACGGCAAAACGGTGAAGGTCGACGTCGACCCCGCCACTCCCCTGCTCTGGACCTTGCGCGACGCGCTCAACATGACCGGCACCAAGTTCGGTTGTGGCATGGCGTTGTGCGGTGCCTGCACCGTCCATCTCGACGGCCAGCCCATCCGTAGCTGCGTCACCCCTGTGTCTGCCGTCGAAGGCAAGAAGATCACCACCATCGAGAACGTCGGCGCCGATCCGGTCGGCGCTGCCGTGCAGGCTGCATGGGTCAAGCACGACGTGCCGCAGTGCGGCTACTGCCAGAGCGGCCAGATCATGTCGGCCACCGCCCTGCTGCGCGATAACAAGTCGCCGAACGACGAACAGATCGATACCGCGATGGCGGGCAACATCTGCCGTTGTGGCACGTACGCCCGCATTCGCGCGGCCATCAAAGACGCCGCATCGTCGCTGGCCTGAGGCGAGGAGACACCAACATGCGTGAACTTCGTTTCTCCCAACGTCCCGGCGTTGCCGTGGGCGACTTCACCGGCGTGAGCCGTCGTGGCTTCCTCAAGACGTCCGCCATTGCAGCGGGCGGCCTGATGCTGGAAATGTCGCTGCCCGGCATGATGCGCACGGCCAGTGCACAGGGCGCGGCCCCGGCAGCGGTCGTGCCGTCCGCCTTCGTGCATATTGCCCCGGACGACACTGTCACCATTCAGGTCAACCGACTCGATTTCGGACAAGGCGTGCAAACGGCGCTGCCGATGCTCGTTGCTGAAGAACTCGATTGCGACTGGTCGAAGGTCCGTGGCGAGCTGGCCCCGGCGGCCGACGTCTACAAAGACCCGATGTTCGGCATCCAGATGACGGGCGGCTCCGGCTCCATTGCGCACTCTTGGATGCAGTACCGGCGCATTGGCGCGTCGGCGCGTGCGATGCTGATTGCGGCGGCAGCCCAGCAATGGAAAGTCCCGGCCGACCAGTTGCGCACCGAAAAGGGCGTCGTGCTCGGCCCGAACGGTAAGCGCGCCACCTACGGCAGTCTCGCCGCTAAGGCGCAGGCCATGCCGGTCCCGGCCAACGTTGCGCTCAAGGATCCGTCCGCCTTCCGCCTGCTCGGCAAGCCGACGGGTCGTCTGGACGCCAAGGCCAAGTCAACCGGCACGCCGATGTACGGCATGGACTTCAAGCTGCCGAACCTCAAGGTAGCGGTCGTGGCGCGTCCGCCGGTGTTCGGCGCCAAAGTGAAGACGTTCGACGCCAAGGCGGCGAAGGCCGTCAAGGGTGTGCGCGACGTCCTTGAAATTCCGGACGACCGTGGCGGCACCGCCGTTGCCGTCATCGCCGATGGCTACTGGCAGGCGAAGACTGGCCGCGATGCGCTCAAGGCCGAATGGGACACCAGCGGCGTCGAGCATGTCGACACCACGGCGCAGTTGGCCAAGTACAAGGAAATGGCGAAGACGCCGGGCACCGTCGCCATCGACGCCGACGTCTCCAAACTCAAGGGCGCACCGAAAACCCTCGTGGCCGAGTACAGCTTCCCGTACCTCGCCCATGCCCCGATGGAACCGCTGAACTGCACGGTGCAGATCTCGGGCAAAGGCGCGGAAGTGTGGACCGGCACGCAGTTCCAGACCGTCGATCAGGCGGCCATTGCGCGCACGCTCGACCTCAAGCCTGAGCAGGTCAAACTGCATACGTTGATGGCAGGCGGCGGTTTTGGCCGTCGTGCGGTGCCGACGTCGGACTACGGCGTCGAAGCCGCGCAGGTCGCGAAAGCGTGGCACGGCGCGGGCCATCGCGAGCCAGTCAAGGTCATCTGGAGCCGGGAAGACGACATTCACGGCGGCTACTACCGTCCAATGTACGTGCACCGTGCCGAGATCGGTCTGGATGCCAAGGGCAACGTGCTCGCGTGGAATCACACCATCGTCGGCCAGTCGATTCTGGCGGGCACGCCGTTCGAGAAGATGATGGTGAAGAACGGCATCGACGGCACGAGTGTCGAGGGCGTCTCCGGCACACCGTACGCCGTGCCGTTGCGTCTGACGCTGCACAGCCCGAAGGTGAACGTGCCGGTGTTGTGGTGGCGTTCGGTGGGCAACACCCACACGGCATTCGTGATGGAGACGTTGATCGACGAATTGGCGAAGAATGCGGGCCAGGACCCGGTCGCGTACCGCTATGCGTTGTTGGGCGACAAGCATCCGCGTCACCGTGACGCGTTGGCATTGGCCGTGGAGCGCTCGGGTTACGGCAAGACCAAACTGCCCGCAGGGCAGGCATGGGGTGTGGCCGTACATGAATCGTTCGACTCGGTGGTGGCGTACGTGGTGGTGGCAGAGATGCCTAACGGTGCATCGGGTGCACCGCGTCTGGTGAGTGCCACGGCGGGCGTGCATTGCAACTTCGCGGTCAATCCGTTGACGGTTGCAGCGCAGGTTGAGGGTGCGGCGTTGATGGGCTTGGGCACAACGTTGCCGGGTGCGGCGATCACGCTCAAGGATGGCGAAGTCGAGCAGAGCAACTTCCACCAGTACACGGTGGCGCGTCTGACGGACATGCCCGCGATCAATGTGCACGTGGTTAGCTCGGGCGACGCACCGACGGGGATGGGCGAGCCGGGTCTGCCGCCGTTGGCACCGGCGTATGCGAACGCCGTGTTTGCGTTGACGGGCAAACGTCAGCGCGCGTTGCCGTTCGAGGTCACAAGCGCGTAATCACTAGCCACTAGCGCACTAGCGTACGAGCGCGTAAGAAGGTGGGTCCTGGGAAAGCATGATGGTGAGCCGGACCGGGGCCCCTTTCTGAACCGAGTTGGGTTTATGTCTGAGGGGCGGAAAGGGGCTCCGGTCCGGCCTCCGGACTTCGTGAGAACCGCCGAAAGCGGCCTCACTCAGCCGATGAGCAGATGCTTGAATGGCGCGAAGATGCCTTGCCAGAACGATTCGGGCACACGCAGCATCAGGTAGGTGATGGCGACGTAGCGGAGTGTCTTGCCGATGGCGACATAGATAAGGCATGAACGCCACGAGAGCCGGAGCCATCCGGCAAGGGTGCAGAGTGGATCGCCGACGACGGGCAGCCACGAAAGCAAAAGCAGCGGTGGTCCGAAGCGTCGCATCCAGCGGGTGTAGCGTTCGTTCATGGGCGCTTTGCCGTCCGCGTCCCCTTTGCCTGCCTTCGCCTGCGGCACATCGACAACCACGGCGACACCACCGACCGCCGCCGCCCGCGCATGCGCCCGTCGGCGCGCCTTGAGCCGCACGAACGCGCGACGCGCCGCGAACCCCATCCACCAGTCCAGCATGCCGCCGAGCGTATTGCCCACGCTCGCCACGACAATGGCCGTCCAGAACATATGCGGATTGAGCGCCACGTAGCCGAAGAGCGCGGGTTCCGAGCCCATCGGCAGCAGCGTGGCGGAGAGAAACGACACCAGAAAAATGGCGGGCAGGCCCACGCCGGGCAACGCCAACACGCCCAGCAACCAGGTGATGAACGACTCCATGCAGCTCCGCAGAAAGCAAAATCCGACCGAAAAGCATCGCAACGCCATCGCCCCCGACCGACCAGACGGTCAGTCAACGACACCGCGAATGCGTGCACACGCGTTTGGCAGAAACAAAAAGTCTGGCGCATAATGCGTGACCATGACCCGACCCTCGACGCCGCCCGTGGCCATTCTACTGGCAGGCGGACTCGGTACCCGCTTCGACGCGGCGGGGCGCCGGAACAAGCTGCTCGCGCCGCTACCCGGAGATCCCCTGAACCGACCCGTTGCCCTCGCCAGCGCCCACGCGCTGCTGGCTGCATTGCCGCGCGTAATCGCGGTGGTGCGACCGGACTCGGCCGAGCTGGAGAACGTGTTGTTGCAGGCGGGTTGTGAAGTCGTCATGAGCCACGCTACCAAGCGCGGCATGGGTGCGACCCTCGCGGCGGGCATCAACGCCGCCTCCGACGAAGATCCGCCCCCGGGGCTCGAGCATCTCGACGGCTGGCTCGTCGCGCTGGCCGACATGCCCTACATCCACCCGAATACCCTGCGCGCGATTGCAAACGGCCTCACGTCGCCCGAAGCCATCGTCGCCCCGAGTTATCAGGGACAGCGCGGCCATCCCGTCGCGTTCGGTTCCGCCTATACCTCACGTCTTGCCGCCCTCGATGGCGACATCGGCGCGCGCGACCTGTTGATTAGCGAGCACATTACGATCGTCGATGTCGACGACGCCGGAATCGTGCGCGACATCGACACCCCAGACGACCTACGCTAGGGCGCGCACTCCCCTTTCCAGTTTTTCCCCGAAAGACCAAGCGCGACCGCCCCGGCGGAAGTGCTGGTCTATCATTGTCCTTTTGTTCCTTGATGTGCCTAACCTGAAGAAGCCCTAAATCATGTCTGACGCAGCTCCCGACTATCTGAAGAAGATCCTGACCGCCAAAGTCTACGACGTCGCCTTTGAGAGCGAACTCGAACCGGCTCGCACGCTTTCCATGCGGCTGCACAATCGAATTTATCTCAAGCGCGAAGACAACCAGACGGTGTTCTCCTTCAAGATTCGGGGCGCGTACAACAAGATGGCCAATCTCAGCGAGGCCGAGCGCGAGCGCGGCGTGCTGACCGCGTCCGCCGGGAACCACGCGCAGGGCGTTGCCTACTCGGCGGCGCGTCTGGGCTGCAAGGCCGTCATCGTCATGCCGGTCACCACGCCGCAGGTCAAGATCGACGCCGTGAAAACCCACGGCGGACGCGCCGTCGAAGTCGTGCTCGCGGGCGACTCTTATAGCGACGCCTACGCGCACGCCATGACGCTGCAAGCCGAACGTGGCCTGACCTTCGTGCCGCCGTTCGACGACCCCGACGTTATCGCCGGTCAGGGCACCATCGGCATGGAAGTCCTGCGTCAACATCAGGGCCCGCTGCATGCCATCTTCGTGCCCATCGGTGGCGGTGGACTGGCGGCCGGTGTCGCGGCTTACGTCAAAGCCGTGCGTCCTGAGATCAAAGTCATTGGCGTGCAATCGGTCGACTCCGACGCGATGGCGCAATCCATCCACGCTGGCGAGCGCATCCTGCTAAACGACGTCGGTCTGTTCGCTGACGGCACCGCCGTCAAATACGTCGGCGAAGAAACCTTCCGCCTGTGCAGCGAGTATCTCGACGAAGTCGTGCGTGTCGACACCGACCAGCTCTGCGCCGCCATCAAGGATGTCTTCCAGGACACGCGCAGCGTGCTGGAGCCGTCCGGCGCGTTGTCCGTGGCAGGCGCGAAGCTGTATGCCGAGCGCGAAAAGCTCAAGGGCGAAACACTCGTCGCGATCACCTCGGGCGCCAACATGAACTTCGACCGCCTGCGCTTCGTCGCGGAGCGCGCCGAAGTCGGTGAAGCACGCGAAGCGGTGTTCGCCGTCACCATTCCCGAGGCACGCGGCAGCTTCAAGCGCTTCACCGAAGTGGTGGGCAGCCGCAATGTGACCGAGTTCAACTACCGAATTAGTGAAGCGTCCAGCGCCCACATCTTCGTGGGCATCCAGATGCACAACCGCGACGAAGGCGAGCGCATCAAGGCCGGTTTCGAGCGTCACGGCTTCCCGACGCTCGATCTGTCGAACGACGAACTCTCCAAGCAGCACATCCGCTACATGGTGGGCGGCCGCTCGGCGTTGGCCAGCCACGAAGTGCTGTACCGCTTCGAGTTTCCGGAGCGTCCGGGCGCGCTGATGAAGTTCCTCTCGGCCATGAGCCCGAACTGGAACATCAGCCTGTTCCATTACCGGAATCAGGGCGCGGACTACAGCAACATCCTCGTGGGGATTCAGGTCCCGAACGACGAGAAGGCCGCGTTCCGCGACTTCCTCGCAACGCTCGGCTATCCTTACTGGGACGAAAGCGACAACCCCGTGTACAAGCTGTTCCTCGGGTAAGTCGCGACGCACTCATTCACGCACTCAGCCACTGACACACGACAGGAAATCGCCGCCGCCATGCCCATCACGCTCGAGAACAAACTCGTTGTCGCGATCTCGTCGCGCGCGCTGTTCGACTTCGAAGAGGAGAACCGCGTGTTCGACGCGGGCGTGGCGAGCGGCGACGATCAGTCGTACATGCAGTATCAGCTCGACCGTCTCGACACGCCCGCCCCGGCGGGCGTCGCTTTCCCGCTCGTACAGAAGCTACTCGCGTTCAATCAGGGCGGTGATACCAGCAGTGCGAATGGAACCAATCGCGCCAGCGGTGCCGGTGACACGAAAGACAAACATCGCGTGGAAGTCGTGGTGCTCTCGCGCAACGATCCCGTGAGCGGCATGCGCGTGTTCCGCTCGGCGCGACAACTCGATCTCAAGATCGAGCGCGGCGTGTTCACGCGCGGGCGCGACCCGTTCGGCTATCTCAA
Organism: Pandoraea commovens; assembly: GCF_902459615.1. Taxonomy (GTDB): domain Bacteria; phylum Pseudomonadota; class Gammaproteobacteria; order Burkholderiales; family Burkholderiaceae; genus Pandoraea; species Pandoraea commovens. The sequence goes on along the minus strand of NZ_CABPSA010000006.1, from coordinate 330,218 downwards.
CGCGCTGGGGGCACATCTGTTCCTGTCGGCGAACGAGCGCGATGTGCGCGGCGCGCTTGCCGCCGGTTTCCCGGCCGCACGCGTGTATCCGGACTCTGCGAAAAAAGCCGAATTGCATCCCGACGAAATCCGCATCGCTTTCGACGGCGACGCGGTGCTCTTCTCCGACGAGGCGGAGCAGGTCTTCCAGCGCAACGGCCTCGACGCCTTCCAACAGCACGAAATCGAGCGCGCCGCCACGCCGTTGCCCCCCGGCCCGTTCAAACCGCTGCTGCTCGCGCTGCACCGTTTGCAAGCCCTCGCAGGCCATGAAGTGCCGGTCAAAATCCGCACCGCGCTCGTCACAGCGCGCTCGGCCCCGGCCCACGAGCGTGCCATTCGCACGCTGATGGACTGGAAAATCGACATCGACGAGGCGATGTTCCTGGGCGGGCTGGACAAAGGCGCATTCCTGCGCGAGTTCGAGCCCGATTTCTTCTTCGACGATCAGACTCGCCACTGCGAATCGGCGGCCCGCGTCTCCCCGACCGGTCACGTCATCAGTGGCATCGCCAATCATGACCACGCCTGAACAATCCTCGCTCGGCAAGGAAGTTGCCTACACCGAGCAGTACGACCCGTCCCAACTCTTCCCGATCGCCCGTGCGCCCGCGCGCGCCGAAATCGGCGTACCCGACGCCCTGCCGTTCTTCGGCGCGGACATCTGGAACGGCTACGAACTTTCGTGGCTCAACGAGAAGGGCAAGCCGCAAATCGCGCTGCTGACCGCGATGGTGCCCGCCGATTCGCCGTTCATCATCGAGTCGAAGTCGTTCAAGCTGTATCTTGGCTCGTTCGCGCAGACGAAGCTGGCGAATGTCGACGCCGCGCGCGCCCTGATCCAGCAAGACCTGTCGGAAGCCGCAGGCGCTCCGGTCCAGGTGCGACTCGTAGAGCCGAGCGGCTTTGCCAAGCTCGAACTCGACGAACTCGACGGCTTGCTCGTCGACCGGCTCGACATCGATACCGACATCTACGTGCCGGATGCGTCGCTACTCACCGCCGCGTTCGACGAAGCGCCCGTGGACGAAACGCTCGTGTCCAACCTGCTCAAATCGAACTGCCCGGTCACCGGCCAGCCCGACTGGGGCAGCTTGCAGATCCGCTACGTCGGCCCGCCGATCAATCAGGAAGGCTTGCTCAAGTACGTGATTTCGTACCGGCGTCACACCGGCTTTCACGAGCAATGCGTGGAAGGGATCTTCATGGACATCATGCGTCAGTGCAAGCCGACTCAGTTGGCGGTCTACGCCCGCTACACGCGACGCGGCGGACTCGACATCAATCCGTTCCGTACCAACTTCACGTTGCCGATGCCGGACAACGCACGTACGGCGCGTCAGTAAGCGAAACCGGGGCTGTCATCCCAGATAGCCCAGCTTCGCCATCAGTTTCAACGCGGCGTTCCTGACGTTGGCGTATTTCGGCTCGCCGTCGCAACGCACCAGCGTCTGCCTCATCGCCTGGCACGCGCCGTCGAACTGGCGCAGCTCGATCAGACACTCCCCCACGCGATACATCGGCCCGGGGGCGTCCTCGTCCAGGAGCGCCGCCGCCATGAACAGCGGCAGCGCCGCCTCGGGCTCGCCCTGACGTTGCATCGATAGCGCGAGCGCCACCGCGTAGTCCGCTTCAAGCGGACACGCTGACAGCAGCGGCGCAAAACACTCGATGGCCTGAGCAAAGTCGCCTCGCTCAAACGCCCCGTAGCCACAGCGATAGACGGCGTCGCACTGCGCAGCATCCCATGCGCCGGGGCGCGGCAGATCCATCGCCTCGCGTTGCGCTTCGGCGTCGCGCACCGCCGCCAGCGCTGCGTCGATCTTTCCGGCCATGAACGTCGACGAGGGCGCATGGCCCGCACATTCCAACGGATCGTCAGACATAGTCACGTGACCCGACCTCCCTCGGCGACTCGAATTGCACGCGCGTGCTCAACGACGTCATCTCACGCCCGGCCTCGCGCCGCTTCTTCAGGCACAGACAGACCTGCCCCAGCCCGAAAGTCACGGCGAGCGTCGACAACCCTGCCATCCCTCCGCCGACGCCCACGCCGATCCAACGATCCTGCGGCGTGACCTCCGAGTCGTCGTCCGAGGCGGAGGCTTCGAGGCAGTAATACGCGCCGGTCGCCAGCCCCAGCAGGCCAAGTACCGTAATCGCCACGCCGGTCAGTCCGCCCGACAGCCCACCGCGCCCCAACCGGCTCATGGTCTGGGAGCGTAAGCGGACGTCATCCGGCGTCACGGGGAAATCGATAGTGATGCGGGCGTCTTCGGCGGACTCGATGGCAGCGCGGTGCGTATGCGTAGCCGGTGCGCTCGGCCCTGTCTCGCCGATGGGTCCTGATCTCACGATGACCTCCTTTCAGGTTAGGAGGCTGAAGATTGCGCGCTTATGCGACAACGAACCATCGAAGGCAAACCGCAGACTTTGCGAAACGGTAACGTCCGTCTCGGTCAACCGGAAGGCGCAACGTCCAAATGAAAAAGCCGACGATGATCGTCGGCTTTCTTCAGATGCTCTCAGTCAGGCAGCGGCGACTTACGCAACCGGCTTCTTGTACGCCACGCAATCCACTTCCACCTTGCAGTCGATGACCATGCTCGACACCACGCAAGCGCGGGCGGGCGGATGATCCCCGAAGTACTCCTTGAACACCTTGTTGAACGACGCGAAGTCACGCGGGTCGTCTAGCCACACGCCGATGCGCATGACATGTTCGGTGCCGTAACCGGCCTCGGTCAGAATCGCGATCATGTTCTGGATCGCCTGATGCGACTGGGCGACGATGCCCCCGTCGATCACTTCGCCGTCTTTCATCGGGGTCTGTCCCGAGACGAACAGGAAGCCGTCGGCTTCGGTCGCGCGTGCAAAGGGCATGCGCTGGCCGCCAGTGCCCTGCCCGCCTTCCACGCCATATCGTTTGATGCTCATCATCGCTCCTTTCAACGAATCGTTTTCAACAACACCGGCTCAGAACAACAGTTCAAAGCACCGGCTGCGGCGTGCCGCGACGCACAAAGCGTCCGGCACGCGCGTTCTGCGTCGGTGCGCGGTCCTGCCACGAGAGCACACCGTTGACCCACACCGCCGAAATGCCATACGCGGGTTGCATCGGATCGGTAAACGTCGCGGCATCGGCCACGGTCGCCGGATCGAACAACACCAGGTCGGCCCAATACCCTTCACGCACAAGTCCACGCTCGCTCAGACCGAAACGCTCGGCGGAAAGCCCCGTCATCTTGTGGACGGCTTCCGCCAGCGGGAAAAGTGACTGCTCGCGGCTGTAACGTCCCAGCACGCGCGGGAACGCACCCCAAAGGCGCGGGTGCGGCAACGGATCGTTAGGCAGCCCGTCCGAGCCGACCACCGTCGCCGGGTGACTCAGAATGCGGCGCACGTCGTCTTCTTCCATGCAGTGATACACGGCGCCTGCCGGTTGCAGACGCTTCGCCGCTTCCATCAGATCGACGCCCCAGTCGGCAGCAATCGTCGCGAGCAGCTTGCCGCCCTGATCGGGATGCGACTGGGACCACGTAACGAGAATGTCGAAGTCGTCGGTGACTTGCTTGAGATCGAGCGTCGACGAACTCGCCGTGTATGGATAGCAGTCGCAGCCGACCGGCTGAAAGCGCTGTGCCTTGTCGAGTGCTTCGAGAATTTCGGTGCTGCGTCCCCAGTTGTCGACGCCCGCACACTTCAGATGCGAGACGACCACCGGCACGCGCGCATGACGTCCGATGCGGAAGGCTTCGTCGAGCGCTTCGAGAATCTCGGCGAATTCGGTGCGCAAGTGCGTCGCATAAAGACCGCCCGCCTCAGCCAGCGGTTCGGCCAGCGCGAGCACTTCCTCGGTCGGTGCGGCATTCGCGTTCGCGTAGGCCAGTCCCGTCGACAAGCCCAGCGCGCCGTTGTCCAGCGCTTCGCGCAGTTGCGCGCGCATGCCTTCGATTTCGGCTTCCGTCGCCGGGCGGTCGAGACGATCCATATGGTTGTTGCGCAGCGCAGTGTGGCCGATCAGCGCCGCCACATTGATCGACGGTTGCGCCTTTTCCAGCGCTTCGACATAGGCCGCGAAGGTCGGGTACTGGAATGCACTCGCCTCGCCCAGCAAGTTCATCGGATCGGGCGGATCGCCTTTGAGCGTGACCGGCGACGCGCTGATGCCGCAGTTGCCGACGACGACCGTCGTCACACCTTGCGACAGCTTCGGCGTCATTTCCGGCGCGCGCACGACGTTGGTGTCATCGTGCGTATGGACGTCGATGAAGCCGGGGCTCAGCACGTTGCCGTTGCCTGCGACGACTTGCTTCGCCTGCCAGCCCGAGCGCTCCCCCGCTGGCGTAATCGCGTGAATGCGGCCGCCGCGCAACGCCACGTCGAAACGGTCGTCCGTCATGGGTGCGCCGGAGCCGTCCGCCAGACGAACGTCGGTGATCAGCGTATCGACCGTGCGATCGGCAAGATTTTCGGTGCGGTCAGTCATGGTCAGTCTCCCAGAGGCTGGCGATCGCCGCCGCCCCGATGTGTGTCGAGCACATATTTGATTCGTCGCAACAGCGCCTGACTCTGCGGCTTGGCGAGCAGCGCCAGTTCCGTAGCCAGCACGTCCATGGCAAGCAGCATCGCGTAACGCGACGACGACGGTTTGAAAATGAAATCGGTTTCCAGCGCGCGGATCGGCAACACCTCGTCGGCGAGCGCTGCCAGCGGCGACCCCGTCGCGGTGACGGCAACGACCTGCGCCCCGTATTCGCGCGCAATTTCGCAGGCGGATAACAGCTCCGGCGTGTGACCGCTCACCGAGAAGGCGAGTACGACGTCGTCGCGTCCGAGCGTACCCGCGACCATCCGAGCCAGCACGGCGTCCTGATAGCTGGCGACCGGGCGGCCCAGACGCACAAGACGGTAGCGCGCCTCGTCGGCCAGCAGCGACGACCCGCCACCCATCCCGAACGCGTACACCATGCGCGCCGAGAGCAGTCGCGTGGCGGCACGTCGCACGGTATCGGGCTTGATGAGTCCGCGATGCACCTGCAACGTCGTCTGAATATCGTCGGCAATCCGGTCGATGGTCTCGCCGCCACCGTCTTGCCCGCTGGCCGCACTCGCGCCGAGAAAGCGCTGGCCGACGACCGCCGCCTGCGCCAGTCGCAGCTTGAGGTCGCGCACGTCGCGGCAACCCATCGCCTTGGCGAAGCGGGTCACGCTCGCCTCGCTCACGCCAGCGCGCTCGGCAAGCACGTTGATCGACGCTGCGGCAGCGCCCGCCACGTCTTCCAGCACGACCTGCGCGACTTTGCGTTCTGCCTGACTCAGGGCGTCGCTGCGTTCGGCGACGCGGGTCACGATATCGAAGGTTTCGGCCATATATCCGGTCTGTGCGGCGTCTCAACGGTCGGACGCCCAATATTTGTTACTTTATAACAAAACTGTCAAACGCTGGTAATTAAACGCTATTATAGGAGCCATCCAGCAGCTTTCAGCGCACAGACATGAGGAGATATGGGAATGAGTGATACAAACTATCAGCACGGTATGATCGATACCCTCAACAAGGGTCTGGGTGCGCTGGACGCGCCGCTCGCGCCCTCCAACACGATCGGTCTTGGCTGGAATCTGCTGAACGAAGACCTGAGCCTGCCGACGGCGGTGCTCTACGAGGACAAGATTCGTCACAACCTCGCGTGGATGCAGCGCTTCGTGCACGAATATGGCGTGAAGCTCGCCCCGCACGGCAAGACGACGATGGCCCCGAAGCTGTTCCGTCGCCAGTTGGATGGTGGCGCATGGGGCATCACGCTCGCCACGGCACAGCAGACGTACGCGGCCTACCATCACGGCGTGCGACGCGTACTCATGGCGAACCAGCTCGTCGGCAAACGCAACATGACGATGATTGCCGACCTGCTGAAGGATCCCGACTTCGAATTCTTCTGTCTGGTGGACTCGGCTGCTGCGGTGGCGCATCTGGGCGAGTTCTTCCGCACGCGTGGTCAGACGATTCAGGTATTGATCGAACTCGGCGTGACGGGTGGTCGCACGGGCGTGCGCGACGCTGCGCAGCAGCAAGCCGTGCTCGACGCACTCACGCAGTATCACGACGCCGTCAAACTGGCAGGCGTGGAAGTGTACGAAGGCGTGCTGAGCACGGAAGCCGACATCCGCGCCTTCCTGCAACGCGCCGTGAGCATCACGCGCGAACTGGTCGCAGCCGGTCGCGTCGAGCGTAACCCGGCAGTGCTCTCAGGTGCGGGTTCGGCATGGTACGACGTGGTCGCGGACGAATTCGCACACAAGGACGTGGGCGCACCGCTGGACGTAGTCCTGCGTCCCGGTTGCTATCTCACGCACGACGTAGGCATTTACAAGGCGGCGCAGGCACAGATCGCGACGCGCAACCCCATCGCGAAGCAGATGCGCTCGCAACTGCAACCGGCGCTGCAACTGTGGGCGTACGTGCAATCGATTCCCGAACCCGAGCGCGCCATCATTGCGCTGGGAAAGCGCGACGCCGCGTTCGACGCAGGCATGCCGGAACCGGCACAGCAGTTCCGTCCGGGCGAAAGCAAGTCGCCGAAGGCGACGCCCGAGCATTGGGAAGTCACCGGCATGATGGACCAGCACGCTTACCTTCGCATCGCCCCGGGCGACGACATCCGCGTGGGCGACATGATTGCGTTCGACATCTCGCACCCGTGCCTGACGTTCGACAAGTGGCGTCACCTGCCGGTCGTCGACGGCGATTACAACGTCGTGGAGATCGTGCAGACGTTCTTCTGATCGTCGTCACACCGTTTGTCCTGAACACAGCAAGGAAAAAGCCGCTTCGAATTCGAAGCGGCTTTTTTGTGGTCGACATCCGCCGGGGCGAGCGACCTATGACGCGTTTTTGGAAGCACGCTTTCTTGCAGGCGTGGTGTCCGTGGCGTTCGCAGCGCTCCCTGCGTTCGCCGCGTTCGATCCGGCAGGTGCAGCAGCACCCGATTTCGCTCTGGACGCCACCGACTTGAACTGCGCCTCCAGATGCACGAGCGCGCTCTCCAGCGTGGCGATCTCATCCGGCGTCATGCCTTCGAGCGTGTCGTCGAAGAAAGCCTGACGGCGCGGCGTCGCCTCGTCGTGCACGGCCATGCCCGCTTCCGTCAGCGTGACGTTCGTCAGACGATTGTCGTCGGGGTCGGTCGCGCGCGACAGCCAGCCGAGCGCTTCCATTGATTGAAGTTGACGCGTGAGCGACGCCGGGTCGAGTCGGCAATGCTCCGCAAGAAACTTCTGCGAGCAGGTGCCGCGTTCGGCCAGCGAGAGAATGATGCGCCAGCGCGGCAGCGGATGTCCGACCTGCGCGTCGAAGGCGAGCATCATCGCGCGGTAGGTCAGACTCAGTTGCTGAATGACGTTACGTTTCAAAGCGGTCGGCATCGCGTCACTCCCCGGCTGGCGGCTGCGGTTGCGTCTTCGCGCCGCGCGTCAGACGAATGAGCGGCACGCGTCGCACAAACCACAACCCGGCAAGCGCCGCCGCGAGCGACACCATCTGGCCATTGTGAATGGCGGCGACGAGCGACGTGCGCGCCGATTCGATAAACAGCGCGCCGTTCTGGCCCATGTGCGCGAGCGTCATCAGGAAGTCGCTTTGCGCGGTAGCGTTCACGAGGATCTGCGGATCGGAGAGCTGCGACGTGAAACGCGTGCCTTCGTTAGCCGCCAGCGCATCGGTGACGCGTGCCGTATAGCTGTGATTCACCAGCGTGCCGACGATGGCCGTGCCGAGCATCCCACCGATCATGCGCAGCGACTGCATCAGTGCGGTGGCGATGCCGAGGTGCGCACGCCCGGCGACCTCCTGTGCGAAGACCGTCAGGTTCGGCATCACGAAACCGAGGCCGAGACCCGCAAGGAACATGTAGGCGGCGATCAGCAGATGCGAGGTACCGCGATGCGTAGTGATGATGCCTGCACAGGCCAGCGCAAGCAGCAGGAAGCCGCCGTACAACATTACGTTCGGATTCCGCAGACGGGTAATCAGACGCCCGTTCACGATGCTTCCCACGGTGATACACACGACCAGCGGCGTGATGAGCAAACCGGTTTCGCGCGGCGAGAGTCCGAAGCCGCCTTGCAGCAGCAACGGCGCATAGAACAGCAGCCCGAACATCGAAAAGCCCGCAAAGACGGACAGCACGAAAAGCGGCGCGAGCGATTTGTCACGGAACATCTCGAACGGCAGGATCGGATGCGAGGTGCGCTGCTCCCACCGATAGAGCGCGAGCGACGAGACGACCAGCACGACAGCCAGCGTCACCACGCCGCGCGAGAGACCGTCGGCAGGCAGCCATTCGACGAGCATCTGCAAGCTACCGAGCGCTGCGGTGATGAGCACCGCGCCGAGCCAGTCGATACTGGCTTTGCTGTGTTCTTCGGCACGCATTTGCGGCAGGTGGCGTCCGATGAACCAGATGCCGAGCAAACCGACGGGTAGATTGACGTAGAAGACCGAACGCCAGCCGTAGGCTTCGGTGAGAAAGCCACCGAGCGAAGGGCCAATGGCGTTCGCAATGCCGAAAGCGGAGCTGAGCATGACCTGCCAGCGTAGACGCACGTGAGGATCGGGGAACAGTTCGGGGACACACGCGAACGCGGTCCCGACGAGCATACCTCCGCCGATGCCCTGCAGGGCGCGGGCCAAGACGAGGAACGGCATGCTGTTCGCCGCACCGCAGAGGACCGACGCGGCTGTAAAGACGATGATCGCCGCCATGACGAAGCGCTTGCGGCCGTAGAAATCGCCGAGGCGTCCGAAGATGGGGACGGTGATGACGGAGGTGAGGAGATACGACGTTGCGACCCACGCGTAGTACTCGAACCCCTTGAGTTCCGCGACGATGGTCGGCAGTGCGGTCCCGACCACTGTCTGGTCGAGCGCCACCATCATCGTGCAGAAACAAAGGCCGAGCATCGCCACGAGCGACTGTCGGAAGGGCAACACCTGCCCCGCCGAGTGCGGGGTGCTAGGACTGGGAGCCATTTTTTGGATGGATCAATGTTTGATCAGTCAACGATTCTAGCACGTTTGCTGCGTAGGGGATTTGGACGAGCTGCTAATAGCAATAAAAACGGTAAAGGCGTAGCGGGGTCGGGGGTGACCCGTAGGCCACACTGCCGGGCACGGGTCATATAGCGGCAAAGTGTTACGACCGCTTTCGGCCATCAAGAGCCACTGCTCTTTTCGCCCTCAATGGCCAATCAGCGCCGCGTTCCGGCCGTTCGGCGCTCAAAGTAGACCCCTCCCCGAGACACGAGGAGTTGCTGGTTCTGACACATTGGTCGACTTAACCTCTCAGCTTGCCGGATTGCGTGCCATGACGATCCACGCGGCGCCGTTGATCATCACCGACCGCTCGCCGGGAAGGCTCGCAAAGGCGGCACTAACTGCGGCCGAGGCGCGCGCGCGGATGTCGTCGGGCTGATCAGCGAGCGCACGCGACAGTGGGCCGACCTCGAGCGTCATCCTCACTGCGTCGTCGATCGCAGCGTCCCGCGTTTCGCCCTCGCCGAATGGGACGACCGCGTCGAAGGGCGAGATAGCGATATCGGTAAAGCCGGCCGCCGTCAGGATGCCTGCCACGCGTTCCCGGTCGCCGAACGAAAACGGGCCGGGCGCTTCGGGATTGGGCAGCGCGGTCGGCGGGAGGATGCCCTTGAGCGCGCCAACCGGCAGGCGCATCCAATCGTTCTCGGTCGCGCCGCGCCAGCAGACGAAAGCGACCCGACCGACCGGCCGGAGCGCGCGTCGCATATGGGCGAACGCCGCTGTCGGATCGTCGAAGAACATCACCCCGAAACGCGAGAACAGGATGTCGAACGCGCCCTCGGGCAGCTCTGCGCTGCTGGCGTCGGCCACCTGAAACAGGGCCGGCGTATCCGGTCGCGCAAGCGCGCGCGCCTGGCCGATCAGCGGTTCGGATATGTCCACGCCCAGCACTTGCCCCCTCGCGCCGACGCGGGCGGCCAGAGCCAGACTCGACGCGCCCGCGCCGCAGCCGATGTCCAGCACGCGCTCACCCGTCGCGGGCGCGACGGCTTCGATCGCGGCCTGGCCGAACACCGACACCAGAGCGTCGAGCCGGGCCTGGTTGGCAACCCAGCGCTCCCCGCTTTGACCGTTCCAGTCACCCACCTGATCAGCACTTTGCTTTGCCATGTCATCTCCTTGACTCGACGGTCTGCCTTTCACCGCGCCGATCTACGCCGACCTTTTCGAAGGCGACGACGCAGCGGGAGAAAGGAACCTGTGCTCTCAAACCACCATCGATTGCTGGGCGAAGATGCCCGCCATCGCACCCTGCGAGGATGCCTGGGTGACCGACGGCAAGAAGGGCGTGGCAAGGTCGCCGGCGGCGTAGATGCCGGGCATGCTGGTTTGGCGTCGGTCGTCGACGTTGAGGACCACGCCGGTGGGCGTATCGAGCGTGGCGAGGCCCAGTGATTCATGCAGGCTTGCGGACGGCTTGTTACGCGGATTGGCGAACAGGATGTCAACGGCGACATTGCTGCCGGTATCGAGATTGACGGTGGTGATATGGCCCTTCTCGTGGGCGATCTCGACGATTCGGCCATCGACGAGAGGTATGTTGCGGCGTGCCAGATCGGCCTGGATATCGGGCGCGATGTCATGTCCATCGGCGAAGACAGTCAACGTGTCAGTCCAATCGCGGAACAGCTTGGCAGACTGATACGACTGCGGACTGGACCAGACAAGGCCCCAATGCTGGCCAGCGACTTCAAAGCCGTCGCAATACGGGCACGGCACGATGGACGTGCCCCAGCTTTCGGCAAAGCCCGGCACATCAGGCATCTGGTCGGCGACACCATAGCTCAGGATCACGCGGCGCGCCCTCAGGCTTTCGTGATCGTCAGTGACAACGCAGAAATCGTCGATGGCGCCAGACACGCTCTCGGCCCGGGCATTGACGAGGCTGATCGTTGGATAACGCGCCAGCTGCTGCCGCGCCTCGGCCAGGATGTCCAGCGGCGGCTTGTGGTCGTGGCCGAGCAGGCCATGCGAGTGGCCGGCAAAGCGGTTGCGCGGCCGGCCCGTATCGAGAACGGTGACCTTGCGGCGGGCACGGCCGAGTTGCAGGGCGGCGGCGAGGCCGGCAAAGCTGCCGCCAATGATGATGACGTCGTTCATGGTGATGGGCTCCGGGTTGTGAATGAGGAGTGGGCCGGGGACACCGGATCTGGACAACCGGTTGAAACCTGCCCTTGGCTTGCACATTGCGATACTGGATGGTATCGTATTAATCAATTTGAATACTGTCAAGTACTGGAATTATCGTGACCGAAAACAGCCAGGGCCGGCGCGGCCGGCCCGCCAACGAGGCGCTTCGCCAAACGATCGTCGACGCGGCCTGCGAACTCTTTGTGGAATTGGGTTTTCAAGCGACGACGATGGACAAGGTCGCCCAGCGGGCGAAGATTTCCAAGCTGAGCATCTATCGGCACTTCGAGAACAAGGAGGCGCTGTTCAGCGCGGCCATGGTGGCCCATTGCCACCAATTTGCACCGCAGGCCCTTTCTGAAGGCGTCGACGGTTCGGCCGAAGATCAACTCATGGCGGTCGGGGCCTCCCTGCTCCGTACGCTGTTGAGCCAGGGCGCTCGAAGTGTCGAAGCCATGGTGTTGGCCGACAAGACGAATCAACCGTCGTTAAGCAAGCTCCATTACGAAGCTGGGCCTGCCTATGTCATCTCCCAAATCGAGGCTGTGTTGCGTCAGTTGCACGCGAAAGGGATGCTGAACGTGCCCGACGCGCACCTGTCCGCCCGCTTGTTTGCCGCGCTTTTCAAAGGATCGGATCTGCTGCTGATCGCACGCTTCGATGAGGCGAGAGCAGAGGACGACAACGAAATCGAATCCTATTGCCGGTCGGCCGTCGCCCTGTTCATCGCTGCGCACGGTGGAGCCTAAAGGCGCGCTCTCGCGGCCGCTGAAGAACACGCAGCAATTGCATACGCTGTTCGCCCCGAGCAACCTATGGATGATGCGTGGACGGCTGATGGGCTAGTCTCATTGCATGAGCGCAAAAGCCGCCCGCGCAGGCAGGCAGAGGCCGCTTTCACACGATAGCGGTCGCTACTGCGGCCTGAGTGGAACGACAGAGAAGGGTCGAAAATCGCCGTTCGTTATCATCTGTGTAACCGACTTTATTCCTCAGCACTACGCAGATCGCTCGCCGGGGCGTGACCGTAACCGTTTGAACGGGGAATAGCGATCCCATTGTTTTCAAGTAGTTACTACGCGTCGTGGTAACCGTTTTTATTACTAATATCAGCTGCTAATAGCAATAAAAACGGTAAAGGCGTAGCGGGGTCGGGGGTGACCCGTAGGCCACACTGCCGGGCACGGGTCATGTAGCGGTCAAAGCGTTACGACCGCTTTCGGCCAAGAAGGGACGCTCCACGTCGACACCGAGATCTCGGATGATTCGCGCTTGGATGACTCTCATCCGCGAGTTGCTCTAAAACAGTAGAAGCAAATGTCCATGGCTTTTCCCAATCGAGAAACGCAATCGCAGCCTTGATGAGTTCCGATTTGGTCGTATGCCTGGGAACAAGAGCAAACTCACCTGGCAGAAGCCACCGCTAAAGCTCCGATAAATTTGGGCGATCCGGACGAGACTTCAAATGGCGTCGAATGTCCGAGACCCGGCAATACGCCCTGATGGCGCATCGCTGGGTCGCGTCGATTTGTCTCACCGACGCTCGTCAAGTAACTGAACCACCACAACGTCGGTATCGTCGAGCGCGGTGACCGACACTTCGGACTCGCCGGTCACCAGTGCGCCGTCGCGTGGCTCCAGCCGTATCCCGCCAATGTCGAGTCGGCCGTGGTCGCTCACGAAATAGGCGGCTTGCGCTACCTCCAACGCCACGTGTGCCGTGGTGCCTTCGCGCAACGTCGCAATCCTGACGCGGGCATCGGCGTCGATCGGCAACGCCCCGGCGCGTACATCAGCAGGGTCTCCGCTCGCGAGGGTGACGAAGCGGCCGTCGCGTCGCGCCGGCGAGCAGCTTCCGGTGGTCCACGACGGCGCGCCGCCAGGCGCACGCGGTTGCAGCCAGATCTGGAACAGCCGAGCCGGCACGTCTTCGTCATTGCGCTCGGCGTGATGAATGCCCGTGCCGGCATGCATGGCCTGCACGCTTTCGGCCACGAGGCGCGCGCGATTACCGGTGTCGTCCTCGTGCGTGATGGCGCCCGCGCGGACCCACGTCACGATTTCGATGTCGCGATGCGGGTGCAACCCGAAGCCCGAGTGCGGCGCAAACTCGTCGTCATTCCAGACGACCAGTGGCCCCATCGGCCGATGCGCGAGTTGCCCGATATTGCCGACGCGAAAGTGCAAGCGCGCTTTCAGCCAATCGGTAGACAAGGCGCCCAATGACGTAAAGGGGCGATGTTCAATCATGATTGCGGACTCCCAAGACAGCCGGCTGCGCCACGCCAGATGGGCAGCCGGCTTCGATGCCTGCTCGGCTTAGATTTGCTGTTGACCGCCGTCGACGAACAGTTCCGCGCCGTTCACGAAGCTGGCGTCGTCGGACGCGAGGAACAGCGCTGCGCTGGCGATTTCCGTCGCTTCGCCGAGACGCGCCAGCGGGATCTGTGCGGCAAGGTAGTCGGCCAACCCCTGACGTTGCGCTGCGTCGTCGCCTGCGAGGTCGAGCAGACCGGGAGTGCGGGTCGCGCCCGGGCTGATCGTGTTCACGCGGATGCGGCGCGACTTCAGGTCAAGAATCCAGCTGCGGGCAAACGCGCGCACCGCTGCCTTCGAGGCCGAGTACACACTGAACGCCGCAGTACCCGAGCTGCCAGCCGTCGATCCTGTCAGGATCACCGATGCACCGTCTGCCAGCAACGGCAGCGCCTTCTGAACAGTGAACAGCACGGCCTTTACATTACGGTCGAACGTCTCATCGAAGTGCGCCTCGGTGATGTCGCCGAGTGCGAGCATTGAGCCGCCGCCAGCGTTGGCAAACAACACGTCGAGACGGCCGTGGGCTTCGCCGATTTGCTTGTACAGCGAATCGAGTTCTTCCAGTTTCGTCGAGTCGACGCGAAGACCGGTGGCCTTGCCGCCAACTTCACGGATCGACGCGACGGCCGCGTCGAGTTCCGCCTGACGGCGGCCGGTCAGATAGACGTGGGCGCCTTCGGCGGCGAAGCGTTGCGCGGTGGCCAGGCCAATGCCACTGGTGGCGCCGGTGACGAGTGCGATCTTGTTGTCGAGTTTGCGGTTCATGGTGTCACTCCTGTATGCGGTTGAGTCGTTCGGTTTGCGCCGGAATTCGGCGTTCGCTGCGGGTTGTGTGCTGCGATGTGTGGAGAATATCGACGTGCCGATGTTTTCGAAATAGAATGCATCGCAAATCAACGTTGCAAATTTGAAATGATGGGTGACCATGTCGAAGCTGCCTGATTTCGAAGGACTCGCGATGTTTGCCAAGGTCGCGGAGGAGGGCTCGTTCGCGGCGGCCGCGCGCGAGATGGGGGTATCGGTCGCGACCGTGTCGCGTGGCGTGGCGCGTCTGGAGGATCGACTGGGCGCGAGACTGCTCAATCGCACGTCGCGCCAGCTCGCGCTGACCGAGTTCGGCCGGACGCTGTGCGAGAAGGCCGGCGAGATCTATCGTCAGGCCGAGGCCGCCGAAGGTGCGGCGCGCGAGTTGTCGGTGCAGCCGCGTGGGCTCGTACGGCTTGCCGTGCCGATGTCGTTTGGCCTGCGCTGGGTCGCACCGCTGATGCCGGCGTTCTTCCGCCGCTATCCCGACGTGCAGGTCGATCTGCATCTGGCGGACTCTACCGTCGATCTGGTGGCTGACGGGTTCGACGCGGCGCTGCGGATAGCCGCCCTGCCCGATTCGTCGCTGGTCGCACGTCGCCTGTGTGCAGTCACGCAATACGTGGTGGCGTCGCCCGCCTATCTGGCGCGCGAGGGACGGCCGGCGCATCCGGACGACCTGGTGGACCGCCCGTGCATGTCCTACGCGTATCGCGCGCGCAGCGACGTGTGGCGTTTCACCAATGAGGCTGGCGACGAAGCACCGGTGATGCCGACCGGCCCGCTGCGTGTGACGAATTCGGATGCTCTGCTGCCGATGCTGCTGGAGGGGCTGGCGATCGCCGAGCTGCCGGAATTCATCGCGGGGGAGTATCTGATCGATGGTCGGCTGGAAGCGATCCTCACCGACTGGTCGCTGACGAAGGGCGGCCTGTACTTCGTCACGCCATCAGCCCGTGCGAGGCCGGCGAAGGTGAGCGCACTGTCGGACTTCTTCGCTGAACACCTGAGCGAGCCGACCTGGCGCTGGCCGAAATGACCGCCGCACGCCCTGCCGGCAGCATCATTTCAAATATGCAACGATAAGTTACAAACACTTCTATTTCGCAAAATTCGACGGGTCCGTATTCTCCATTCCATCGACTGCACGACTTCTCCGGGCAGCCTGACAACCAACGAATGGAGCTACGAAAATGACCACGCAAAACTCGCAAGTTGCTACCCCGAACGCCGCCACCGTCGCGCTGCTGGACATCCTGAACCAAGCCGAAGGCCCGGGCCTTGAAACGCTTTCGCCGGCGGCGGCCCGTGAAGTGCTGGCTGGTGCGCAACGCGGCATTGCCGTCGACGTGTCGGGCATCGATGTCACGCAGCGCACGATCACCCAAGGCGGCATCACGGTGCCGCTGACCATCGTGAAGCCGCAAGTGGCCGTTGGCGTGCTGCCGGTGTTCATGTTCTTCCACGGTGGCGGCTGGATTCTCGGCGACTACCCGACGCATGAGCGTCTGGTGCGCGATCTCGTCGTGCAATCGGGCGCCGCGGCCGTGTTCGTCAACTACACACCGTCGCCGGAAGCGCGTTATCCGGTCGCCATCAACGAAGCATATGCGGCCACGCAATGGGTCGCGGCAAATGGCGCAGAAATCGGTGTCGATGGCAGCCGGCTGGCGGTGGTGGGCAACAGCGTCGGCGGGAACATGGCGGCGGCGATCAGCCTGCTGGCGAAGCATCGCCAGGGTCCGGCGATCCGCTTCCAGGGGCTGATGTGGCCGGTCACGGATCACACGTTCGACAACGGTTCGTACAACGCCTATCCGGACGGCTACTTCCTGAGCCGCGCCATGATGAAGTGGTTCTGGGATGCCTACACGACCGATGAGGCGCAACGCAATGAGGCCTATGCCTCGCCGCTGCGGGCGCCGGCCGATGCGCTCAAGGGCTTGCCGGCCGCGCTGATCCAGACCGCGGAGTTTGACGTGCTGCGCGACGAAGGCGAGGCGTACGGTCATCGTCTCGATCTGGCGGGCAACGAGGTGACGGTTACGCGCTACAACGGGACGATCCACGACTTCGGGCTGCTGAACGCACTCGCCGGTGATGCACCGACGCGCGCTGCGATGAAGCAGTTGGCCAACGAGTTGAAGACGCGTCTTCAATAACTGCACGACGACACTGCGTGAACGGCGCATCGAGTGCGCCGTTCTCTGCCACGCCATATCACCGGATGAAACCCATCATGAAAAACGCTACCCAACTGCTTGCCGCTTACCTCGACGCCATCAGCGACCCCAAGGCTGCTGCCGCACTGTTTGCCGACGACGGCGTGCTGGAACTGCCGTATCTGAAATCCGCTCGTGCGCAGGGGCCTGAGCAGATCGAACGCTTCATCGGGGGCTTGCTCGCGAAGGTGCCCGACTTCAAGTTTCACAACGTGCAGTATTTGATCGAGACGCCGGAGCAAGTGTTTGCCGAGTATGAAGTCGAGGCGCTAGTGCCGTCGACGGGGAAGATTTATCGCCAGATGTATGCGGGCCGGCTTGTGGCGCGCGACGGGAAGATCGCACTGCTGCGCGAAGCGCTCGATACCGCCGCTGCTGCGGCGGCGTTCTCTGCCAATTGAATGTAGCTTCGACGCAGTGTCGTTGAACGGCCCCGTTCCCGACGATGCATCAAGGACCACCGCTTGCCGGAGCGATATAAGGCACCTGGCAAGCGGTGCGTGAAATTCCAGCGGTTTCGCAAATTTCGATATCAAACCAACTCATGAATACGAACGCCAACACCAGCGATTACAGCGCACAGTTTCCCGATCACGGGCAATCTCCGGCAGACCATGACAAGAATCTGGCTACGGCCATCGTTGTCACGGCCTACTACCGGGTTGATCCCGCCGATCGCCAAACATTTGTCGATGCCGTCATTCCCGAAATGACCGCCGCACGGCAGATGCCGGGCTGCATCTATTACGCCTTTGCCGCCGACCTGACGGACGAGAACCTCTTTCACCTGGTCGAAGGTTGGGCAGATCAGGAGGCGTACGAGTATCACGAGAACGCCAGCTCATTCCTCACTGCGTTGGCGACGGTGGTAAAGCACGTCCGGATTCTCGATCGCCAAGGCGTGCGATATGAAATCGCGCGTCAAATCATCGACGACCCCCGAGAAAAAGTCGCTTGAGCGCAATCTCTGCCAAATTCAAATAAGTCCCCCGCTGTGATCGGCGATGTTGCGATATTGCCCTTTGAAATACAGCAATGGCTGATTCGCCGCAGCATCCTGCACGTCTAACGCCTTGACTTCACCGATCACAATCACGTGATCGCCTGCCGCGTGTTCCGCGTAAATTTCGCAATCCAGCCAGTGAAGACTGCCCGGAATGATGGGATTGCCCAGCGGCGAGGTCTGCCAGTCGACGCCATGCCATTTGTCCGTGCCTCGCCGGGCGAACTGGTTGGAAATTTCTGCTTGCTCTCCCGAGAGGATGTTGACGGCGAAGCGTCCCGCCTGACGGATCTTGGGATAGCTGGCCGATGTGGCCATCACGCTGAACGACACCAGCGGCGGATTCGTCGACACGCTATAGAACGACTGACACGTAAAGCCTAGCGGCTCGTCGTCGATGTGCGACGTAATGATTGTGATACCGGAGGCGTAGTGCCCGAGCGCTTCGCGAAAGCGCAATGGCTCGATGGCCGGACTGGGAAGTGACATAGCGGGGGAGAAATACCGGGGGGGCAATTCAACTGGCGCAAGCCAACCCGCTCGCCGTGCCACCCGATCCCTTCAGATGGGTAACAACGTCCCACGGGCCGACTTACGCCGGACGACTCAGACCTCAGTTCGACAGTTCGCGACGCACGATTTCCGCACCGGCACTCAGTGCAGCCAGCTTGCCGCGTGCCACCGCACGGGGCAGCGGTGCCATACCGCAGTTGGTGCACGGAAAAAGCTTGTCGGCATCGACAAACTTCAATGCCTTGCGCAGCGTGCTGGCGACTTCTTCCGGCGTCTCGATGGTTTCGGACGCCACGTCAATGGCCCCGACCATCACCTTCTTGCCGCGAATGAGCTCGATCAGATCGATGGGCACATGCGAGTTGTGGCATTCCAGCGAGATCATATCGATGCTGGATTTTTGCAGCTTCGGGAAAGCTTCTTCATACTGACGCCACTCCGTGCCCAGCGACTTCTTCCAGTCAGTATTGGCCTTGATGCCATAGCCATAGCAAATGTGAACGGCGGTCTCGCACTTGAGCCCTTCAATGGCGCGCTCCAGCGTCGCCACGCCCCATTCGTTGACTTCGTCGAAGAAGACGTTGAATGCCGGTTCATCGAATTGAATGATGTCGACGCCCGCCGCTTCCAGTTCCTTCGCTTCCTCATTGAGAATCTTGGCGAATTCCCAGGCGAGCTTTTCGCGGCTCTTGTAGTGATCGTCGTACAGCGTGTCGATCATCGTCATCGGGCCGGGCAGCGCCCACTTGATCGGCTGCTTGGTCTGCGCGCGCAGGAACTTCGCGTCTTCGACGAAGACCGGCTTTTGGCGGGCGACAGCGCCCACGACCGTCGGCACGCTCGCGTCGTAGCGGTCGCGAATTCGCACGGTCTGACGGCTATTGAAATCGACGCCGCTCAGGTGTTCGATAAACGTCGTCACGAAATGCTGACGCGTTTGCTCGCCGTCGCTGACGATATCGATGCCCGCGTGCTGTTGCTCTTGCAGAGACAGACGCAATGCATCTTGCTTGCCCTGAACCAATTCATCTCCTTCCAGCTTCCAGGGCGACCAGAGTTTCTCGGGTTCTGCGAGCCAGGACGGTTTCGGCAAGCTACCTGCAGTCGAAGTCGGCAACAATTTTTTCACGATGAATGACCTTGCGTTTAAGTGAGTCAATGAGCGTAGTTAGCGGACCACTGATCAAGCGTGGCGCGGTAGGGTTTGACGAAGTGCTCCTCGACAAACTTTCCCTGCTCAATAGCCAGACGGCTACGTTCTTCTCGATCGTAGACAATGCGAGTCAGCGAGTAATCCTGATGCTTCAGGCTCGGCTGATAGGATTCCCCGGCGGCGGAATTCGCGTTGTAAATCTCAGGGCGATAGATCTTCTGGAACGTGTCCATCGTGCTGATGGTGCTGATCAGTTCGAGATCCGTGTAATCGCCCAGCAAATCGCCTGAGAAATAGAAAGCCAAAGGCGCGACGCTGTTGCGAGGCATGAAATAGCGCACTCTCAAGCCCATCTTCGCGAAATACTCGTCGGTCAGCGAATACTCGTCCTGCAAGTATTCGGTACCCAGCACAGGGTGCACATTGGCCGTTCTGCGGTAGGTGCGCGTGCTCGATACGCTCAGGCAAATAACAGGCTGCTTGTTGAAGTTGGCTTTGTAAGCGTCCGAGTTCACGAACGACTTGAACAGCTTGCCGTGCAGGTCGCCGAAATTCTCCGGCGTGCCGAACTTCGGCTGGTCCTTGTTGTGCGCCAGCAGGAGCACGCTGAAGTCGTAATCGCGCACGTACGACGAGAAGTTGTTTCCCGCCATGCCGTCGATAAGCACGTTGTTCTTCTTGTCGAAAATACTGGTTTTCAATATTTCGATCAGCGGAAGCGCGCTTCCATTGTTTTCACCGCCAATGCTCATTTCGACGGAAATGATGTCGAGCTTGACGGTGTAACGGTCGCCCTTCGGATTGTCCCAATGCGCCAGCGCGTTGAAACGGTTGTCGATCATCTGAAGCGTGTTGCGCAGGTTTTCCTGGCGGCTGCTGCCACGGGCCAAATTAGCAAAGTTGGTCGTGATGCGCGTATTGTCCGACGGGCGATAGTCCTCGTCGAAACTAATGCGCTTGATGGCGAAGGTGAAATCTTGACTCATGATGATCTGACGCTCTGATTCTGAAATTGAAACTTACTCGCCCTGTTCTGCGGCTTCGTTACCGTAGAACATCACGCCGAGCTGAATGCGCTCACGACCGCTCTGCATACGATGCTTGTTCGTGTCGCGCAGCGAATAGACACAGCCGCAGTACTCCTGCTGATAAAAGTTCTCGCGCTTGCTGATCTCGATCATGCGAGCGGACCCGCCGCCTTTGCGCCAGTTGTATTCCCAGTAATGCATGTCGGGGTAGTGAGACGCAGCACGTACGCCGCAATCGTTGATCTGCTGCATGTTTTTCCAGCGAGAGATCCCGAGCGAACTCGTGATGACCGGGAAGCCATGCTCGTGGGCGTACAGCGCAGTGCGCTCGAAGCGCATGTCAAAGCACATCGTGCAACGCACGCCGCGCTCCGGCTCGTGCTCCATGCCTTTGGCACGTTCGAACCAGTTATCGCGGTCGTAATCGGCGTCGACGAACGGAATCCCGAACTTCTCGGCAAAACGGATGTTCTCGTTCTTGCGAAGCTCGTATTCCTTGAGCGGATGGATGTTCGGGTTGTAGAAGAAGATCGTGAAGTCGATGCCGGAAGCCTGAATGGCTTCCATGACTTCACCGGAGCACGGCGCGCAGCATGAGTGCAGCAACACCTTCTTGTGCCCGCCGGGTAATGCCAATGGCTTGCGTTCGATTGCGGACACCACGAGAAGCTCCATGAATAACGCCCGCGTACATCGGACTATGAGCTTCGGATTATGGTGTCCGACCCACCATTATGAAAATCGATAAATTCTCATATTTCCATGAATTGTGTTCATTTAGATCACTACAACGAAACCTCAGACTTTCGCGGGCTTCTTCGCCTGCTCGATAAACGCGCGCAGATAATCGGTCTCCATATCGGCCTCGCGAGCGCCCAGATAGATGTGCTTGGCGATGCCGTTCTTGCCCAGCCGGACGGGCACGACGTCCATCTTGTCCGCGTACTCCAGCACCAGCCAGCGAGGTAGCGCCGCCACGCCACGCCCGCTCGCGACCATCTGCATCATGATGTCGGTGGTTTCGATGGGTTTATGGCGCTTCGGTGTAATGCCCGCCGGTGTGAGGAACATGTTGTAGATATCCAGACGGTCGACCGGCACCGGATAAGCCACCAGCACCTCATTAGTCAGTTGCTTGGGCTTGATGTATGCCTCATTGGCGAGCTTGTGGTTGCTGGCAACGACGAGTACCTGTTCGTAGTCGAACACCGGCTCGAAGACAAGTCCTGGCTTGTTCAGCGGATCGGGCGTGACCAGCAGATCGATCTCGTAACCGAACAGCGCGCCGATCCCACCGAACTGGAATTTTTGTTTGACGTCGACATCGACATCCGGCCAGGCGGCCAGATAGGGCGACACGACTTTGAGCAACCACTGGTAGCAAGGGTGGCATTCCATGCCGATGCGCAGCGCGCCCCGCTCACCCTGCGCGAACTGCTGCAAGCGCTCCTCGGCCAGATCCAGTTGCGGCAGCACCCGGTTGGCCACCGCCAGCAAATATTGACCGGCCTGCGTCAGACGCAAACTCCGGCCCTCGCGCAACCAGATGTTGGTGCCCAGTTGCTGCTCGAGCTTCTTCATGCTGTGGCTCAACGCCGACTGCGTCACGTGCAGCACCCCTGCGGCGGCGGTCAGCGACCCCTGCTTTTCCACCTCCTGAACGATGGACAAATGGATACGGTCAAGCATGATGGATGAGCAAAATTCATATTTTGATGGGATGCCGGGATTTTACGTCATCAAACTACGCGCTTGCCACGCGACCTGCCATCGTCATCAAGCCGGATGAAGCGCCCCTGTCGCAATGACCGGGCCGGTGGGCTGCCCGGTCGGAGATCCCCCTGGCGGTTCGAGGGAGACGGCGAGGACGGCAGCGGCGCCGCGCAACGCGGCGGCCGTCGTGGGAGAAAGCGGGATGGTCGCGGTTTGCGCGGGATCGAAAACGCCGAGCGGGACGGGTTTCGCATCGCCCTGCACCAGCCACAGCTCGGTCACTTTGTTCTCGGCAATCGATGGCCGCGTCGCGGGGACGATAAGGAGTTGATCCTGTTGCGACGCGATGGTCGCCGTCCAGTGGGCAACGCCATCCTGTCGCGCGATGGTGGCCACCCGATAATCGAGCGAGACGGATTGCGTCGGCGCGCCACCCGGCAAGGTGAACTTGAGCGCCACGGCGAGCAACACCAGCGCGGCAACGCTCGCGCCAATGCCCAGCCATCGCCACAGTGGCAGATAATTCCAGAGCCCAACCGGCGTTGCATGGGGCGTCGCACGGGTCGTAGCACTCGGTTGGGTCGGCCGGATCGCCTGCTCGACACGCTGCCACACCCAATCCGGTGGCGCTTCCAGCGGCATGTCTTCGGCCAACGGCGTCAGACGATCCTGCCAGAACGCCAGTCGCGCCTGCACCGCCGGATTCGCCAATGCATCCCGCTCCAGTGCGCGACGTTCGTCCGCCTCCATCACGCCGAGCACATACTCGGCGCAACGCAGATCGTCGTCGGAATGCGCGGGCGTGTTCATGGCTCAAGACACCCCTTTAGCTGCATGAGGCTGCGACGTATCCAGCTCTTCACGGTGCCCAGCGGGACAGCAAGACGCTCCGCAAGCTCGCTATATGCCAGCCCGCTGAAAAATGCCTCGCACACGGCATTGCGTTGTTGTGGCGGGAGAAGTTGCAGGCAGTGCTCCAGTCGACGCCGTGCTTCGCTCGCCTCTGCCATCCGCAGCGGTGAGGGGGTGTCGGCGGGAATACTGAGGGCGTGGTCCTCGTCGAGCGACGCTTCGCGAGACTGCCGCAGGCGGTCGATCACGCGGTTGCGAGCCAGCGTAATCAGCCAGGTCATCGCTGTGCCACGGGTGACATCGAATGCCGAAGCGCGTCGCCACACATTGACATAGACGTCCTGCAGCAGATCCTCGGCTTCAGCACGGTCGGACACCATGCGCAGGATCACACCAAAGATCCGTGCCGACGTCTTTCGATAGAGGGCGGCGAACGCCTCGCGATCTTCGTTCGCGACGGCACTCAGCATCGCGCCGAGTTCCTCGCGCGCAGCCATATGTGCGTCGTCCGCAGGCGGGCGTGCAGACGCTGGGCTTGGCCGATCTTCACTTTCCCGGGACTCGTTCATGCGCATCAGACAGTCGCGAAAATCACTACGGTGGGGTTCAGCGGAATATAGCACCTTCGCCTCCGGTCGGGAGATGCCTCGACAATCCAGCCGTTCGCACTGCGCGCAAGGAACGGCGTACCTGTCTACACATACGAGCGACGAGCGCGCGCGGATGCACCGCGTCCGCCATTCGCCCCGGTTGCATCGCCTTCTTCGCGACGAGACCCTCTTTTTTTGGCTCCCTCGCATCCGGAGGCGAAGTCGACTCGTATTTACCGTTGCTTCCGCTTTGCGAAGCGCCATAGAACAGGTGAAGACATGAGAACGCAACGATTTGGTGGATTTCTGCTGGTCCTGCTTGCAGCCGGTTACTTCCCGAGCATGCACGCCACGGCGGCGTCGATGGACGGCAGCGAAAAGACCGTCATGGTGGGCGGGGCGGCGATGTACCCATCGAAGAACATCATCGAAAACGCCGTGAACTCGAAGGACCACACGACACTGGTCGCCGCCGTGAAGGCTGGCGGTCTGGTCGACACACTGTCCGGGCCGGGACCGTTCACCGTCTTCGCGCCGACAAACGAAGCCTTTGCCGCGCTTCCCGCTGGCACCGTCGACACGCTGCTCAAGCCGGAGAACAAGCCGACGCTGGTCAAGGTGCTGACGTATCACGTCGTCCCCGGCAAGCTGGGCGCACAAGAACTGATGGGCATGGTGAAAAGCGGCGGGGGCAAAGCGATGCTCAAGACCGTCGAAGGCGACTCGCTGACCGTCCAGCAAAG
This sequence comes from Pandoraea commovens, assembly GCF_902459615.1. Classification (GTDB taxonomy): domain Bacteria; phylum Pseudomonadota; class Gammaproteobacteria; order Burkholderiales; family Burkholderiaceae; genus Pandoraea; species Pandoraea commovens. Next base: position 306,012 of record NZ_CABPSA010000006.1, on the reverse strand, counting down.
CGGTCATGGGCTAACCGTCACCGACGACAAAGGCAATGTCGCCAAAGTCGCCATCGGCGACGTATTCCAGTCCAATGGCGTGATTCACGTCGTGGACAAGGTGCTGATGCCCTGAGCCTAGGTCAGGCGCAAATGGAAGTGACGCAGTGTTGTTAGTTTGGATGACGAGACGAATGGAACGTTTCGGACGTTCAAGCGCTGAACGTATACTGCGTCCCTCCCCCCAATTGATGCACACCATGGAATCCCTGCTGCAACTGCGCAACGCGCGCCCGGCTGACGTCGACCGCTGCTACGAAATCGAGATCAGCGCCTACGAAGGCGACGAAGCCGCCACCCGCGAAAAAATCGCCACGCGCATCGACCAATACCCCGAAGGGTTTCTCGTCCTGACGCGCGACGACCGGATCGTCGGCTTCATCAACTCGGGATGCGCGCACGAAGTCGTCATGTCCGACGAAGCGTTCAAGGAACTGGTCGGCCATGACGCGGCCGCACCGAACGTGGTGATCATGTCCGTCGTGCTCGCCCCGGACGAACAGGGCAAAGGCTACGCCCGCATGCTGATGACGGCCTTCGTCGAGCGTATGCGCGCGGCCGGGAAGGCGACCATCCACTTGATGTGCAAGGAGCGGCATGTGCCGCTGTACGAACGCTTCGGCTACACATACGTCAAGCCGTCCCCATCGGACCACGGCGGCATGGCGTGGCATGAAATGGTGATGACGCTCTGACGTCCACGGCTGGCGGGGATGGCTCGGACCATCCCGGCCAGCCCCCACCGCACCATTCCGTCTCGCCCCGCGCTCCAGAGGGCGATTTGTTGCGCCAAAGCGGCATGCCTTAGGGAAAAGTAGTTCCACATCTGTCTCCCGCAGTACAATCCCCCCCACTCCGCATTCCCGGGGACACTTATTCGCACTTGAGGAACAGAACTTTGGCTTCATCGGAACACGACCCGTCCGCACCGTCCGAATTGCGCCGCTCCCTGTCGGCGCGCCACCTGACGATGATCGCCGTCGGCGGGTCCATCGGCACCGGCCTGTTCGTCGCCTCGGGCGCTACCATCGCGCAGGCTGGCCCCGGCGGGGCGCTGCTCGGTTATGTGCTGATCGGCCTCATGGTCTACTTCCTGATGACGAGTCTGGGCGAACTGGCTGCCGCCATGCCCGTGTCCGGCTCGTTCTCGACCTATGGCGCGCGCTACGTCGACGAAGGCTTCGGCTTCGCGCTGGGCTGGAACTACTGGTACAACTGGGCCGTCACTGTCGCGGTGGACCTCGTGGCCGCGCAACTCGTCATGGCGTACTGGTTCCCCGACGTTCCCGGTGTCTACTGGAGCGCCCTCTTCCTCGCGATCACCTTCGGTCTGAATGCGTTATCGGCACGCGGGTTCGGCGAAGCCGAATTCTGGTTCGCGCTCATCAAGGTGATTGCCGTACTGGCTTTCGTGGTGATGGGCGTGATGATGCTGCTGGGCATCATTCGCGGCGGCGAAACGGGCGGCGTGGCCAACTGGACGGTGGGCGACGCGCCTTTCGCTGGCGGCTTCGCGGCGCTGATCGGTGTAGCGATGGTCGTGGGCTTCTCGTTCCAGGGCACCGAGCTCATCGGCATCGCAGCGGGCGAATCCAAGGATCCGGCGCGCAACCTGCCGCGCGCCGTGCGCCAGGTCTTCTGGCGCATTCTGCTGTTCTATGTGGCGGCGATCCTCGTGATCGGCCTGCTGATTCCGTACACCGACCCGCATTTGCTGCGCAATGACGTGACCGATATCAGCGTCAGCCCGTTCGCACTGATCTTCGAGCGTGCGGGGCTGCTGGGCGCGGCGTCGGTCATGAATGCCGTGGTGCTGACCTCGGTGCTCTCGGCGGGCAACTCGGGGATGTATGCCGCAACGCGCATGCTCTATAGCCTGGCGCGCGACGGCAAAGCGCCGAAGATCTTCGGCAACATCTCGCGCAACGGGGTGCCGATGTCCGCGCTGCTGGCGACGGCGGCTGTCGCCGCTCTATGCTTCTTCACGTTCGTGTTCAGCCCCAACGCCGTCTACATCTGGCTGCTCAACACCTCGGGCATGACGGGCTTCATCGCGTGGCTGGGTATCGCAATCAGCCATTACCGCTTCCGTCGCGGCTACGTCCGGCAGGGCCACGATCTGGCCAATCTGCCTTACGTTTCGCCGTTCTTCCCGTTCGGTCCGATCTTCGCATTCGTGCTGTGCCTGATCATCACGCTGGGCCAGAACTACGAGGCATTCCTTCAGGACAAGATCGATTGGGGCGGCGTGGTGGCAACGTACATCGGCATCCCCCTGTTCTTGTTGATCTGGGCGGGCTACCGACTCGTGCGCGGGTCGCATTTCGTGAAGTATCGCGATATGCATTTCCCGCACGGACAAATGCGCGCTCGCACGAATTCGATGGATGGGGAATCGGTTGGGGAGACGGCCTGAAAGGCCGACACTTCGGACGTACTCTAAGACGTACATTCGGACGTTCTGCAAGGGCGAAGCTGTTGATCCCCAACCCGCCCTTGCATTGATTCGCGACTTCAGAAATTACTTCAGCACGCTGTCCAGTGCCTTCGCGAACCGGTCCACGGCAGCGTCGACATCGTTGAGCTTATCAAGGCCGAACAGGCCGATACGGAACGTCTTGAAGTCTTCCGGCTCGTCGCAACGCAGCGGCACACCGGCCGCGGTCTGCACACCCACCTCGGCAAACTTCTTCCCGGAGCGGATGCCATCGTCGTCGGTATAGCAGACGACAACGCCCGGCGCTTCGAACCCTTGCGCCGCCACACTCTTAAAGCCCTTCTCCGCGAGCAGCGCACGAATGCGTCGGCCGAGTTCGAGCTGCTCGTCACGCACCTTCTCGAGACCGTCGGCCTCGGTTTCCTTGATGACGTCGCGCAGCACGGCGAGACTGTCGGTCGGCATCGTGGCGTGATACGCGAAGCCGCCCTTCTCGTAGGCTTCCATGATCTGGAGCCACTGACGAAGATCGCACGCGAAGCTGGTGCTCGTGGTGCTGTCGATGCGCTCACGCGCGAGTGCGCCGAGCATCACCAGTGCACAGCAAGGCGATGCGCTCCAGCCCTTCTGCGGGGCGCTGATCAGCACGTCCACACCGCACGCCTGCATATCGACCCACACCGTGCCCGATGCAATGCAATCGAGTACGAACATACCGCCGACCGAATGCACCGCATCGGCCACGGCGCGAAGGTACGCGTCGGGCAGCATCATGCCGGAAGCCGTCTCGACGTGCGGCGCAAACACCAGATCCGGCTTCTCTGCCTTGATGGCGGCAACCACTTCGTCGATGGGCGCGGGTGCAAACGGCGCTTGCCGACCTTCCTGAACAGGACGCGCCTTGAGCACCACCGTCTCAGACGGAATATTGCCCATGTCGAAAATCTGCGACCAGCGGAAGCTGAACCAGCCGTTACGAATCACCAGACACTTCTTTTTCGTCGCGAACTGGCGCGCCACGGCTTCCATGCCGAAGGTGCCGCTGCCCGGCACGACCACGACCGACGCCGCGTTGTAGACCTTCTTCAGGCCATCGGAAATGTCGCGCATCACGCCCTGAAAGCGTTGCGACATGTGATTGACGGAACGGTCGGTGTAGACGACCGAGTATTCGAGCAAGCCGTCGCGATCGACGTCGGGGAGTAAACCTGGCATGTCTGCCTCCGATAATAGTTATGTGAATCGGTCTGGAACAGATTCTAACGAAATCCCATTGCCAGCGCCCTGATGGAAAGCCCCGTCCCGATCAGGGTTCTCCATGACACCCACCCGACGCCTGCCTCCGACTTACATGCTGCGCATGCCCGCGTCCTCGTCCACGAGCGCCGACTTGTCGAGATAGTCGTGGAAGTGCACCGTCACCTGATCGAGGTGACGTGGGAATGGGCCAACAATGCCCGTCGCGCAAGAATAGCGTGTGACAGACAGGTGCCATCGTACCCCGGGCGCTCAACACCGGGATGAGCCTCCGGCATCGAAAGGAGGATCGGCGTTATAATTACGCCGATCCCATCGGTCGCCGTTTAGAAAACGCCGTCTACGAACGCAACGACGCGTCTCGCCACCTCAGCCTTCGCCCGTCATAACGTCACACTCAATACCATGTCCTTCATCAGCACCGGCGTCGAATACAGCCTGCACTGCCTGCTTTTCCTTGCGGATTCTTCCGCCGGTGTTCGCGACGCCAGTGTGCGCGATCTCGCAGAGATGCAGGGCATTCCGGTGGAGTATGCGGCCAAGCTCTTTACCCGCCTGTCGAAGGCCGGGCTGGTCGTGGCGACGGAAGGCGTGCGGGGCGGCTACTCGCTGGCGAAAGACAGCAAAGACATCTCGGTGCATGACGTCGTGATCGCTATCGACGGCGAGAAGGGGCTGTTCGACTGCCGCGAAGTGCGACGTCAGTGCGCGCTGTTCGAAGGGGATCCGCCCGCCTGGGCGTCGAAAGGAAAGTGCTCGATCAACGCGATCATGCAATCGGCCGAAGAAAGCATGCGAGCCGAGTTGCGCAAGCACACGCTCGCCGATCTGGCCGCAGGCGTGAACGCGAAAGCACCGGCCGCTTACGGCAAGCGCGTCATTACGTGGTTCGACGACCGCGCTGCGGCACGACGCGCGCATTAACGTTAAATTAACGTCAAACACCGGCACGAACACGCGCGCAATACCTGACGGTCGCGCCGCCCTCGCGCGACCGCTTCCCATCATTCACCGTTCGAGATAACGGCTCAGATCCCGTTCGCAGTCGAGCAGCGCCTGCTCGGCCTGCGGCGGCATGACCATCCCCTGCATGGGGAAGAACGTCACATCCTTGATACCGATGCAGCCCAGCGCATGCCGGAGGTATGGCGTCAGAAAGTCCGGCTGACGGGCATTCTCGCCCGTGTGAAACCCGCCGGACCCGATGATGACGATGGTCGGCCGGTCCTTCAGCAATCCCACTTTGCCTTCGGGCGTACTCGCGAACGTGCGTCCGATGCGCAACACATAGTCGATCCACAACTTGAGCGCCGCAGGCACCGTGAAGTTATGCATCGGTGTGGCAATCGCGAGAAACGACGTCGCCTCGATCTCTTCGATCAGTTGTTCGGACAAGACGAAATGCGTCGGATCCGGCTCTCTCGATGTAATGGCCGTCGCGTAATCGACCGAGATCGGCGGCAAAGGCGACGCAACCAGATCGCGAACGATCACCGGGCCGTCACCATAGCGCCGGGCGTTGTTTTCCAAAAACGTCTGGGCCATACCGAATGCGCGGCTAGCCGGACCATGCGGGCTGGCGTTAAGCAGAAGACTTCTCATCGGCTCGCCTCGCTCGACGTCGTCAACGGTTCCACAAAGTGCATGCCCTTCGCGAGCAGACCATTGCGGAAATAGAACCGTTGCGCGAGCGGCATATGCAGCCCGGTATCCAGCACGAAGTTGGCACATCCCGCCTCGCGGGCAATCGCCTTGACCTCGTTCAACAGTTGCGACCCTGCGCCGCCCCGCTTGTTGTCGGCTGCCACGACAAGATCGTCGACATAGACGAACCGGCCGTACAGCAGGTTCGTCACGTGACGGTAGCCCGCGAGGCCCAGCAGGCGTTCGCCGTCGAACGCCCCCAACAGCCGATATGCCTCCTTGCGCTGAGCGTCCACCTGCTCGACGAAAGCCTCGGCGCTCGCCAGATGCGGGCGAAGTTCTTTCATGACGGGATAGGCCGCGTGCACCGCGCCGGGCGTCTCAAGGTGTTTGAAAGTAAGCAACGTATTCATGATCTCTCTGACAGTCGTTCACTGAGGACTCTATCTGCCGGTTTTGGCCCAGACCAGTGACAAGAACTGTCGAAACTTCCGGGACAAGACACGTCCTTCCGCAAAAAATCCTTGCACAACAAAACTCCGACTCATAGAATCGGCGTTATCGTATCACAGCGATAACCGCCCCAATTCATCTCCTCCCCCCGAGTTTTCAGGAGCAATCAGCATGACCCAACGTATTCTTGTCATCGGCGCAGGCTTTGCCGGAACGTGGAGCGCCCTGGCTTCTGCGCGTCTGCTTGACATGGCCGGACGCACCGACGTGGAAATCGTCCTCGTCGCGCCGGAACCGCATCTTCATATTCGCCCCCGTCTGTACGAGAAGAACCCTGGCGGCATGAAAGCCCCGTTGAAGCAGCTTTTCGATACGGTTGGCGTCCAGTTCATTCAGGGACGTGTCGCGCACATCGACGTGGAACACAAGATGGTGACGATCGCCGATCTCGACGCCGAGACCCCGCACGGCGCCATCAGCTACGACCGTCTGGTGCTCGCCGCAGGCAGCCGTCTGTTCAGCCCGCCGATTCCGGGCATTCAGGAACACGCGTTCAACGTCGACCAGATTGCCGATGCCGTGAAGCTCGAAGCGCATCTCGACGGTCTCGCGAGCCGCCCGGCAACCGTGAGCCGCAACACCGTGGTGGTCGCCGGTGCAGGTTTCACCGGCATCGAAACCGCCGCAGAAATGCCCTCGCGACTGCGCGAAATCCTCGGTGAGAACGCCGACGTGCGTGTGATCATGGTAGAGCGCAACGACGCCATCGGCCCGGATCTCGGTCCGGGTCCCCGCCCGGTGATTACGCAGGCGCTTCAGGAACTGGGCGTGACGTGGAAGCTGGGATCGGGCGTCGCGAACATCGACGCCAATGGGGTGACGCTGGAAAACGGCGAGCGCATCGACGCCGACACCGTCATCTGGACGGCTGGCGCACGCGCCAATACGCTCACGGCGCAGATTCCCGCCGAGCGCGACGCCTTCGGTCGTCTGCACGTCGACGCTAACTTGAAGGTGATCGGTCTGGACGCCGTCTACGCCACGGGCGATTGCGCTCGCGCGACGACCACCGACGGCGGCGACAAGCCCACCATGATGGCGTGCCAGCACGCGATTTCACTGGGGCGTTCGGCTGGCCACAACGTGGCGGCGGACCTGATCGGCGAAGCGCCGATTCCCTACAATCAGCCCAAATACGTGACGTGTCTCGACCTCGGTCCGTGGGGCGCTGTCTACACGGAAGGCTGGGATCGTCAGGTCGTGCTGCAGGGTGCGCAAGGCAAGAAGCTGAAGACGGAGATCAACACGCAGTGGATCTATCCGCCGAGCAACGCCACCCGTGCACAAGCGTTGGCAAGCGCAGACCCGCGTCAGGCCGTGGTCGCGTAATGTGACGGCGCGGTGGGGTCCCCCCGTCCCGCCGCGCCAATGCATTGCGGCATGGGTGGGCTACTGCGCCACCCATCCTTTCGCTTGCCCCGTCTCCATCTGCGCACGAAGCTCCGCCACCAGATAGTCGACGAATGACGCGATGCGCGCCGAGATCGCGGTGTTGCGGTAGTACACGGCGTGAATCGGCTGACGCACGTCCTGCGCCTGACGCGCCAGCACCGGCGCGAGACGCCCCGCTTCACAGTCACGCACCGTCATGAAATCGGACAGGCATACGATGCCCGTCCCTTCCAGCGCGAGTTGCCGAAGCGTCTCACCGCTAGACGACATCACATCCGGCGCGATCCGGTACGGCTCACCGTCTGCGCCGAGAATCGGCCACACGTTCAGCGATTCGGGTTGCGAGAAGCCAAGTAGCGTGTGCTTCGCCAGATCCTCCACGCGGCGCGGATGTCCGTGCTTTTCCAGATAGGCCGGACTCGCGAACATACGCGTGCGACTGTTGCCGATGAGTCGGCTATGCAGCGTCGAATCCTTGAGCCGACCGATTCGGATGGCCACATCCGTGCGACGCTCCAGCAGATCGATGAAGCCTTCGTTGCTGTTGAGCTCAAGCTCCACCTCGGGATAGCGCTCACGATAGCCCGGCACCAGCGGCACGATCACGTGCAGCATGAACGGCGTCGCGGCATCGACACGCAGTCGGCCGGACGGCTTTTCACGGCGCGTCACCATCTGCTCTTCCGCACTTTCGACCGAATCGATGATGGCGCGCGCATTCACCAAGAACGCGTTGCCCTCCTCCGTCAGCGCCAGCCGACGGGTCGTGCGGCGCAGCAGCGTCGTCTTCAGCTTCTCTTCCAATCGCCCCAATGTCCGGCTGGTGGCCGACACCGTCAGGTCCAGTTGCTGGGCCGCCGCCGTGATCGACCCGGTATCCACCACGGCCACAAAGGCTTGCAGTTCGTCGAGCGTGATCTTCATTGTTGATTTGAAATCAAAATAATTTCGTTTATAGGCTACTTTTTCTGCAAAAGTAAAGGGCGCAGACTGCCGTTCAACTTCACCGACCCGGGAATTCCCGTCATGAACCAGTCCTCCCCCCAACCCTCGACATCGTCGGCGCATGCCACGCTGTCGCTTCTGGCCCTGGCCATCGGCGCGTTCAGCATCGGCACAACGGAGTTTTCGCCGATGGGCCTGCTCCCCGTGATTGCCGAGGGCGTCCACGTCTCGATCCCGACGGCGGGCATGCTGATTACGACTTACGCCCTCGGCGTGATGATCGGTGCGCCTATCATGACGCTGATCATGTCGCGCTGGTCGCGCCGCACGGCACTGATCGCGCTGATGGCCATCTTCACCATCGGCAACCTGCTCTCGGCCGTCTCGGCGAACTACACGACGCTGCTGCTCGCCCGTCTTGTCACGAGCCTGAACCACGGCGCGTTCTTCGGGCTGGGCTCGATCGTCGCCGCCAGCGTGGTGCCGCGTGAGAAGCAGGCCAGCGCCGTCGCCACCATGTTCATGGGGCTGACGATTGCGAATATCGGCGGGGTGCCTGCCGCCACATGGCTGGGCCAGACCATCGGCTGGCGCATGTCCTTCGCCGCGACGGCCGGACTCGGCCTGATCACCATGCTCACGCTGCGCTTCGCGCTGCCCAGAGGGGAAGCCGGACGCATGCCGGATATCCGCCGCGAGTTGTCGGTACTCACGCGCCCGGTCGTGCTGATGGCGATGGCGACGACCGTCCTGGGTGCAGGCGCGATGTTCACCCTGTACACGTACATCGCACCGACGCTGCAAACCATTACTGGCGCCTCGCCCGGCTTCGTCACCGCGATGCTCGTGCTGGTGGGCGTCGGCTTCTCGGTTGGCAACATCGCCGGGGGCAAACTCGCCGACCGCTCGATCAACACCAGCCTGATCGTCTTTCTGGTGCTGCTCGTCGCGATCATGCTTGCCTTCCCCATTCTGGCCCGCACGCATATCGGCACCGCCCTCGCGGTCGTGGTCTGGGGTATCGCAACGTTCGCGCTCGTCCCGCCGCTGCAAATGCGGGTGATGCGCGCTGCCTCCGAAGCGCCGGGACTCGCGTCGTCGGTCAACGTCGGCGCCTTCAACCTCGGTAATGCCGTGGGGGCAGCCGCCGGTGGCGCAGTGATTTCGGCCGGTTATGGCTACACGGCGGTGCCCATCGTCGGGGCGCTGATTGCCGGATCGGGCCTGTTGCTGGTGCTGCTGCAAATGGCAATGCACCGCACGCCGATGCAGACGGTCGGTAACTAAGCAACGCTTTCGACTCACAACACACAGCAGCACGTTTTTCGTCACCCAATTGATTAAGGAGCTCACGATGAGCCACATTCCCGCTTTCGGTCTCGGCACGTTCCGCCTCAAGGACCAGGTTGTCATCGATTCCGTCCGTACCGGCCTTGAACTCGGCTACCGTGCTATCGACACCGCACAGATCTACGGCAACGAAGCCGAAGTCGGTCAGGCGATTGCCGAGTCCGGCGTCGCTCGCGACGATCTGTTCCTCACCACGAAAATCTGGGTCGAGAACTATGCCAAAGGTAAGCTGGCCGCCAGCCTCGAAGACAGCCTCACGAAGCTGCGCACCGACTACGTCGACCTCACGCTGATCCACTGGCCCGCGCCGAATAACGGCGTGTCGCTCGAAGAGTTCATGACGGCGCTGGCCGACGCGAAGGCCAAAGGTCTGACGCGTCGGATCGGCATCTCGAACTTCAACATCGAGTTGACGAAGCAGGCGATGGCCGCCGTGGGCAAAGACGCCATCGCGACGAACCAGATCGAACTGAGCCCGTACCTGCAAAACCCCAAGCTTGTGGGTTTCCTTGAGGAGCAGGGCATTCACGTCACGTCGTACATGACGCTCGCTTACGGCAAGGTGCTGGGCGATGCGGTCATCGGCAAGATCGCGCAACGACATCAGGCCACGCCCGCACAAGTGGTGCTCGCCTGGGCGCTGCAACGCGGCTTCTCGGTGATTCCGTCGTCGACCAAGCGTGAAAATCTGGCGAGCAATCTGCTGGCGCAAACGCTGCGTCTGACGGACGACGACATGGCGCAGATCGCCGCGCTCGACCGCAACGGTCGCGAAGTCAGCCCGGACGGACTCGCCGCCAAGTGGGACGACTGATCCCCTTGCGATCGAACCTTATCGAACCTTTAAGTCGTTGCCTGCGGGCAACGACGACAACACTGCACACATCATGACTCAGGATCCTCTGTTTCAACCGCTACAACTCGGCGCGGTCACGTTGCCGAACCGTATCGTGATGCCGCCCATGACCCGCTCGCGTGCGAGCCAGCCCGGCGATGTCCCCAACGCCCTGATGGCCGAGTACTACGCGCAACGCGCCGGTGCCGGTCTGATCGTCAGCGAAGGCACATACATCGCGCCGCTCGGCAAAGGCTATGCGTGGACGCCGGGCATCCATTCACCCGCACAGATCGCCGGCTGGCGCACCGTGACCGAGGCCGTGCATGCTGCTGGCGGACACATCTTTGCGCAGTTGTGGCACGTGGGCCGACTGAGCCACACTAGCCTGCTCGGCGGCCGTCAGCCGGTGTCGTCGTCGCCGATTCAGGCCGAAGGGGTGAACGTCTTCATCGCAGGCGAAGACGGCACGACGCCCGGCTTCGTGCAGGCCTCGGCACCGCGCGCGCTGAGCATCAAGGAAATCGGAGAGATCGTCGACCAGTACCGCGCGGCAGCGCGCAACGCCATCGAAGCGGGTTTCGACGGCGTGGAATTGCACGGCGCTAACGGCTATCTCGTGAATCAGTTCATCGACTCGAATGCCAACACGCGGACCGACGCCTACGGCGGCTCGTTGGAAAACCGTCTGCGCTTCCTGCGCGAAGTGGCCGAAGCACTGATCGAGGGGGTAGGCGATGCGAAGCGCGTCGGCATCCGTCTTGCGCCGCTGACCACGCTCAACGGCTGTGTCGACGCCGATCCGGAAACGACCTACCTCGCAGCGGCGAAGTTGCTGGGTGAGTTGGGCGTCGGCTACATCCACATCGCGGAAGCGGACTGGGACGATGCGCCGGTGATGCCCGTCGAATTCAAGCTGAAGTTGCGTGCGGTGTACCCGGGCGTGCTGATTTACGCAGGCGGTTACACGGCAGAGCGCGCGCGTGAAGCCGTCTCGGAAGGATGGGCCGATCTCATCGGCTTCGGCCGTCCGTTCGTGGCCAATCCTGATCTGACGGAGCGCCTGCGCGTCGGTGCGCCACTGGCCTTGCATCATCGCGACACGTTGTTCGGTGGCGGTGCGCGCGGCCTGACGGACTATCCGGCGATGGTCAAAGAAGCGGCCTGAACGGACTAGTGGACGTCACGATGACGTGGCGACGCGTGCCTTCCCGGTGCGGGTCGCCCGCCAGCAGAGGATCGACCCGCCGCAGACCATGCATGCGCCCTGCCAGAAGGGCGCGGACAGCGGCGTGTGCAGCAACAGTGCGGCGAGCGCCGCAGACAGCACGGGGATGAAATACGACGCGCCGACGAGGATCGTCACATTGCCGCGCAGGATGCCCACGTTCCACGCCGCATAACCGAAGCCCATTGCGGCGGCCGCCAGCACGAGATAAGCGCCCGAGTGCAGGTCCAGCGACATCGCACCACCGCCACCGGCGAAATACTTGATCCAGAGCGCGACGGCCACGAGCATGAAGAACGGCGTCACGCCATTCTTGCCCTCGGCGATGCGCGCCGTCACCGTGCAATACCCCGCCCAGATGATCGCGCCGACGAACGCCAGTCCATAGCTGAGCGGGTTATCGGCAATGTTGACGAGCATGCCGGGCAGATCGAGCCCCTGATCGCCGCCGAGCACCCAGCAGATGCCGAGCATCGACAACACAAAACCGGGCACGACCAGCCAGTTCGCGCGCTGTTTGTTGAAGAGAATGGCGGAAACGAGTGTGAACGTCGGCCACAGGTAATTCACCATACCGACTTCAATCGCCTGACGTGCCGTGTTCGCGTATCCGATGGACAGCGACAGGCACAGTTCGTAGGCGACGAACAGCAAACCGCCCCACACCAGATAGCGACGCGGGAACGTGCTGAGCTTCGGGAAACCGACCGTCAACACGAGAAACAGCGACGCCACGGAATAGATCGCCGCAGCGCCGCCCGTCGCACCCAAGCTTTCGCTCACGCCGCGAATCAGCGCCACAATCGACGCCCAGAGCACCACTGCGCTCAGCCCAATGAGTGTCGCCTTGTTCCTGCTGTTCATGCGGTTTCCTGCGTCGATGGAAAGTAAGTGGCCAGCGCGGGATTATACGAAATGCGGATTTGCGTAGCGGCGTCGCTCAGACGGTCTACAGGGACCATCGCAGGTCGGCCTCGATCGGTACTCGCTATACACCGGCAAGATTGCCGTCGCCCAGCTTCTCACGTGCAAACGCCCGCACGTGCTCCACAAACGAATTGAGCAACAGCGGCACCGGACGCTGCGAAGGCGTCAGCACCGAAGTGTCGGTGAATATGGCTGGCTCGAACCGCTTGAACACCACGCCGGTGCCACGGTAGCTCCACGCACTGAACGCATCGATCAGCGCAACCCCGGCCCCCGCCTCGACAAATGAGCAGATGGCGTACGAAATCTGACTCTCCATCTGCATTTTGACTTCCACACCGTGCGACGCGAGCAACGCATCGATCTGCAATCGTGCCTCCACGCTGCGTGGGTGCGCGACGAATCGCTCGCCGTCGAGATCGCTCGGCCCTACGACATCACGCTCGCAAAGGCGATGTCCCGCAGGCAGCGCACAGATCATCTTGGCCGCAACAAGTCGCGAGGCATTCGCCGTCGGATGACTCAGCGACAACCGCGCGAAGCCCACGTCGCAGCGCTGCCCCATGACCATATCGACGATGGAGCGGGTCGAATGCATGACCATCGACACATGTGCCTCCGGTCGTGTCTTCAGGTAATCCGCAATCGCATGCGGCATGAACGAAAGCGCCAGCGCGGGCGCCGCCGCAACGTGAAGCGTGCCCCGCTGCATGTTGCGGATCTCGTCGGCCGCCCGCGCGATCCGGTCGACGCCGACCAGCGAGCGCTGTACCTCCTCGTACAAGGCACGGGCTTCGACCGTCGGATACAGCCGTCCCTTGACCCGTTCGAACAATGTGAATTTCAGCGACCGCTCCAGATCGGCGATCAACCGCGTGGTCGCGGGCTGCGAAATGTGCAGCATCTCGCTGGCGAGCGTCACCGTCTGGTGCAGCATCACGGCGCGAAAGGCTTCGAGTTGACGGAGTTTCACGTGGGCATCCAATAACAAAACATTATCGATTTGCAAAAAGAAAGCATTTCACAAGCGGATTTTGACTTTCTAATCTTCCGATATCCCCAATTCTATTTGGTTGTACGGGGGGATCATCAGCAATAACGATATGTGTTGGAAAGGGGGTTTACCCCAATCTTCCGGAGGATGACTCACCTTATGAGCAACGAAACTGCGTACACGCTCCCGCCCCCGGCGACGCGTGACGAGACCCCACCCGCGCCCTCACCGGACCTGCGTATTCATCCGCGCCCGAAGAAATCGGACTGGCTCTGGTATGGGTTGTTCGGCATCGCGCTGATCCTTTTCTACCAATGGTTCATCGACAACCCGCGTTGGCAGTGGGACGTCGTCGCCCATTACCTCTTCAACGCCCGCGTACTCGCGGGCCTTGGAAACACGCTGATCCTCACGGCACTTGCCAGTGCGCTAGGCCTCGTGCTCGGCGCCATCGTGGCGGCGTGCCGCATGTCCGGCAATCCGGTTCTGCGCGGCGCGGCGTTCGCCTACATCTGGATCATTCGTGCGACACCGACGTTGGCGATGCTGTTGTTCCTATTTTTCATCTCGGCGCTCGTGCCTCGCCTCTATCTGCCGATACCGTTTCTGAACCTGAATCTGTTCGACATCGACACCAGCAACGTGATCTCGCGACTGAGCGCCGCCACAATCGGGCTGGCGATCTATCTCGGCGGCCACAGTGCGGAGATTTTTCGAAGCGGCCTCGGTGCCGTCGACAAGGGACAACGCGAAGCCTGCAAAGCAATGGGCATGAGCGACATGCGGATGATGTGGCACGTGGTCATTCCGCAGGCGGTTCGCGTCATCATCCCGCCGCTGGCCAACGAACTCATCACGATGTTCAAGAACACGTCGCTGGCCTCGGTCATCGGTTACGTCGAGCTCCTCACGACTGTCCAACTGATCTATTCGACGACCTTCGAAACCATTCCGCTGCTGACCGTCGCCTGCCTCTGGTATCTGTTCCTGACCAGTCTGGCCATGTGCGGGCAGCTCCTGCTCGAAAAGCGCTTCGGCAAAGGAGTCCACCCGTGATGAACTCGCACCACGACGCCATTCATCTGCAAGCTCAGCCGCCGTTGCTGCAAATGCGTAATGTGACGAAACAGTTCGGCGCGTTTACTGCGCTGCACGGCATCGACTTCAATCTGTATCGCGGCGACGTCGTCGCCATCATCGGCCCCTCCGGATCGGGCAAGAGCACCCTGCTTCGCTGCATCAACATGCTCGATCTGATCGACGCCGGTGTCGTGACGTTCAACGGCGAAGTGCTCGGCAGCGAGATGCGCGGAACACGCTGCGTCAGGTTGCCCAAAAAGGAACTGGACCGGCAGCGCCGGTACTTCGGCATGGTGTTCCAGGGATTTCATCTCTTTCCCCATTACACCGTGCTCGACAACGTGCTTTCCGGGCCGCGCATCGTCGGCGGCGCCGCGCGCAAGGATGTTGTAGAGCGTGGCAAATCGCTGCTCGCCCGCGTCGGCCTGTCCGACAAGATGAATCACTACCCGTCGCAACTCTCCGGCGGACAGAAGCAGAGAGTCGCTATCGCCCGGGCGCTGGCGATGGAGCCGGAGGTCATGTTGTTCGACGAACCGACCAGCGCACTCGACCCGGAACTGGTTCAGGAGGTGCTCGACGTCATGAAAGAACTGGCAAGCACCGGCACCACGATGGTGGTCGTCACGCATGAAATGGAATTCGCCCGGAAGGTCTCGAACCACGTCGTATTCATGGACGGTGGCCGCATCGTCGATCAAGGCTCGCCCGACCACATCTTCCAGGGCGGCGGTACAGCGCGAAGCCAACGCTTTCTCGCGAACGCTCGCGCATAAGTCCGGCGAGAGGTGCCTGCGACGCTCGTGCGACGCGCGCCCCGCCATCACACTCGATAAAACAGGATTCGAAATGTCAAACGACGGAATGATGAGACTGGGTGTCTCGATGCGCTATCTGGGCTATCACATGGCGGCGTGGCGTCATCCCGATGTTCCCGCCGACGGCGCCATCGACTTTCACTACTTCCTTGAAAGCGCGCGCAAGGCCGAAGCGGCGAAGTTCGACATGATCTTCTTTGCGGACGGCGTTGGCGTGCGGGCCTCCGATACGCCCCCGGGATCGGCGGCGCGCGACGCGAAAAACGCCGAACTCGAACCTTTGACGCTGCTCGCGGCGATCGGCGCCTGCACGAAGCATATCGGCCTCGTGGGGACCGCGTCGACGACCTATAACGAGCCGTTCCATATCGCACGCAAGTACGCCTCGATCGATCACATCAGCGCCGGACGCGCAGGCTGGAACGTGGTCACGTCGTGGTCTCAGCAAGAAGCGTGGAACTTCAACCGCGACGAACATCTGGGCTATGAGGAGCGATACGAGCGTGCCGACGAATTCGTCGACGTCGTCAAGAAACTCTGGGACAGCTGGGAAGACGACGCCTTTATCCGCGACAAGGCCAGCGGCATCTTCTACGACGAGAACAAGTTGCACGTCCCGCACCACAAGGGCAAACATTTCAAGGTGCGCGGCCCGCTGAATTCGGCGCGTACGCCGCAGGGCCGCCCCATCATCGTTCAGGCTGGCGCTGCCGACGCCGGGCGAGAGATCGCCGCGAAAAACGCCGACGTGGTGTACAGCGCATCGTTCGACATTCAGTCGGCCAAGGCTTACTACGACGATTTGAAAGGCCGCCTCGCAAAATACGGTCGCACGCCGGACCAGCTCCTGATCATGCCGGGACTGACGCCCTACGTGGGCCGCACACGACAGGAGGCACAAGACAAGTTCGATCAGTTGCAGGAGCTGATCGATCCGCTCAGCGGTCTGTCGATTCTCTACAGCGTGCTCGGCGACCTCTCCGGCTACGACCTCGATGGCCCGGTGCCCGCCACCAGCGCCGGTCCCGTCAGCAGCATCGGCAATGGATTGCTGGAACTGGCCCGTCGCGAGAACCTCACGATTCGCCAGCTCTACAAGATTCGCGCTTCGGGCGGACGCCAGTTGATCGGCACAGCGCAGGACATCGTCGACGATATGGAATCGTGGTTCCGCGAAGGTGCCGCCGACGGCTTCAATCTCTGCCCCGCGACGCTTCCCGGCGGTCTCGACGATTTCATCGAATTCATCCTTCCCGAACTGCGTCGTCGCGGCTTGTTCCGAACCGAATACGCGGCACAGACGCTGCGAGGCAATCTCGGACTCGGCGCACTGTCATTCGGCGGCTGAACGCGATCTGGTGCGACGTGTGCGGCCCAGACTTGCCGTACGCGTCGCGCGCTTCATCAGAACTCAAGAGGTATCCGTATGAACGACCAAGTTTCCTCCGACGTCTTTCGACACGCCATGACGTGCTTTGCCAGCGGCATCACGGCGGTGACCACGTACGAAGACCGTGTGCCGTCCGGTCTGATCGCCACTTCGGTGTGCAGCCTGTCTGCCGATCCGGCCACGATCCTCGTGTGCGTGAACAAGACCGCGTCGGCACATGACGTCATCCTTCGGACACGGCGCTTTGCCGTCAACTTGTTGTCTGCCGAACAACTGGCCGTAGCGAAGCGCTTCACTTCGATGCGCGGTCCCGAGCGCTTCGATCCCGTGAACTGGCAAGCCGGGGAACTCGACGTCCCCACCCTGACAGGGGCCGTCGTCGTATTCGAATGCCAACTGGCCAAAGTGCATGACGGTTTCACGCACAGCATTATCGTCGGCCAAATTACCCGGGCTACCGTGAACGACGAAGGGGCTGCCGACTGTCTGCTCTGGCATCACCGGGATTTCGCCCGCACCGTTCAACAAGCTGCCTGATACGCCACCGACCTGCCGACATCCAGAGGTTTTCGTATGACGATCGAATTCAAATTCGCGACGGTATGTGTCGTCGCATGGCTCGGGATTGTGAGTCCCGCGCACGCGCAGGAGCCGCCTGCACGCCCGGCCATCAAGGTCGACCCTGCGCTCGCCGCACAAGTCCCGAAGTTCTACCGTGAGCGCGGCACACTGACCGCTGGCGTCAATCCCGACGTGGCGCCAATCAAGTTCGTCGACGGCGACGGCAACATCGTGGGGTTCACCCCGGAACTGCTCTCGGCGGCGGCCGCGGTGCTTGATCTGAAGATCAAGCTTGCCCAGTCGTCGTTCGACGCCCTCATTCCCGGTCTGGGCGCCAACCGCTTCGACGTGCTGCTCTCGCTTGCAGACTTTTCATCGCGCCAGAAAGTCGTGACCTTCGTCGATTACCTCGACATGGGCATGACGGTCGTCGCCATGCCTTCCAAGGCGGTCGCGATCCCGTCGCTCGACGCCCTCTGCGGAATGCAACTCGCTTTGCCGCGCGGCACGGCCTCAATGGAAAAGGCGACCAAGCTGAGCGAGAAATGCCAGAAAGACGGCAAGCGGCCCATTTCGGTGGCGACGTACCCCGACTCGAACATGACGCTGCTCTCGCTATCGACGGGCGCCAGCCAGGTCGCCTGGGTGGATTCGCCGGTCGGCTACTACAACGAAACCAAATTTCCCGCCAAGTACAAGGTCATCCACTACAACGCCGAAGCGCCCTATGGCATCGGCTTCGGTGTCGACGAGAAAGGGCGGCAACTCGCGAGCGTCATGCGGCAGGCCCTGCTCAAGCTTCAGCGCGACGGCACCTATGACGCGCTGATGAAGAAATGGGGACTCGCTACCAAGGACGCCAAACCCGACTTCCCTATCAACGGCGGCATGCGCTGATACTGGGCACAAGGAAGCGCCGGACGGCAAACAACGACGGTCCGGCCACCGGCGTCATGCCTTCGGGAACACCGGCGTAAAGCGGGGGGGGTCCGTCAGCGAACTGACGCAGAAATTACAAAAAAATGACGAAATCGGTGACCTGTGGACAAAGCGAACGCTCAACCCGCCAACCGGCGTGCCGCGCGCTCGCACTCCTCCACCAACCGCGCCATCACGTCTGCCGTTGCGGGCAGATCGCCGATCAGCCCGGCCGACTGACCGAGTTCGACCTTGCCCCACTCAACGTCGCCATCGAGCGCGGCCTGTTTGAGCGAACTGGATTTGAACAGCGTGTCGTAGGCAGCGGCGTCCGGCTCTTCCTTGTCGGCCAGCAAGACGCGCTCGGCGAATTGATTGCGCGTCATGCGAACGGGCAGGCCTCGCACGCCGACGAGCGTCGTGCCGTCGATATCGGTATCGAGCACCGCACGCTTGTAGTTCTCATGCACGCCCGCCTCGCGCGTCGCAAGAAACCGTGTGCCGAGTTGCACGGCATCCGCACCGAGCGCCAGCAACGCCGCCACGCCATAACCATCCGCCACGCCACCGCCAGCCACAATCGGCAGGTCGAATTCGACGACCGCGCGACGTACCGCCACAAGCGTGCTCACACCGTTCACCGGCGGATGCCCGCCCGCCTCGGCACCTACGACGACGAGGGCATCAACGCCCGCATCCGCCGCTTTGCGCGCATGGGGCATGGTCGAGACCACGTGAATCCAGCGAACGCCGCGCGACTGAAAGCGTTCGAGGTGCGCTTTCGGGCCGCCTTGCGAAGCAATCACCACCGGCACACCTTCCTCTTCGATGACGTTGAGAAACTGCTCGGCCTGCGGACGGTACAACGGGATGTTGACGGCGAACGCGCCATCGGTGGCGGCCTTCACTTCGCGCACGGTATCGCGAAAGGCATCGAGATACATCGGACCTGCGGCGATCACGCCAAGCCCGCCCGCATTCGAAACGGCAATCGGCAGCGCCGCGTTGGACGACGCCCAGCTCATCCCGGCCTGGATGATGGGATATTTGATATTCAACAGCCGAGTGAGGCGGGTCTGAAGCATGAAAAGTCCCTCGAAATACCGCGCAGACGCGCATTGACGATGCTCGTCAATCTAAGGGACATATGATGCATTGTCAAACAATTTACCGCGAAACCAGCAACTCGATCAGAGCCCTTCGCCAGCCTCTTCCCGCTCCTGATCCAGCATGATCCTCGCCTGATACGTAAGCTTGTCAAGTATCTTGGGCAGCGCATCGCGCTCTGCGCGCGTGAGCACGGACAACAGACGGTCGTTGAGTTCTTCGGCAACGGGGAACACCTGCTTCACGAGATCGCGGCCGTGGGCCGTGAGCGAGATGACGACACCGCGCGCGTCCGCGCTGTCGGTGCTGCGCTGGAGAATGCCGCGCGCTTCGAGCGCCGTCACCGTGCGGCTCATCAGCCCCCGATCGAACTGCGCCTGCTCCGCGAGCCGATTGAGCGACATGCCGTCGCTGCTGTGCAGCAACGCGATGGAGCGCCATTCGTTGAGCGTCAGACCGAAGTTGCGCTCGTACACGCTGGACGAACCCTTCGTGTAGATGTTCGTCAGTTGACGCAGTTGAAA
The DNA here is from genome assembly GCF_902459615.1 of Pandoraea commovens. Taxonomy (GTDB): domain Bacteria; phylum Pseudomonadota; class Gammaproteobacteria; order Burkholderiales; family Burkholderiaceae; genus Pandoraea; species Pandoraea commovens. The sequence goes on along the minus strand of NZ_CABPSA010000006.1, from coordinate 286,053 downwards.
CGACGTGAGCTGCCGCAAGTCGGACGGTGCTGCACTCACCGGTTCGGGCGAGCGCGAGGGGTTGGGCTTGGGCATGTGGCGAATCAGCCGGTAGGCAGGGAAAGGAATGGCGTCATGCTATCGCCTCGCCCGCGCCCGGTCAAACCCGCACCTGCCGTGATTCCACAAGGATTGCGCACCGTCCGAGGCGCGCAATCACGAACGCCCTTACGAACCGGAAACACCCTTGGGCAACAGCCGCGCAGGAATCCCCACGAGCAACAGAATGCTGCCGAACAGCACGAAGCATCCGGCAACCTGCAAGCCGAGCGCGAGGCTGCCTGTGGTCGTCTTCACGTAGCCGATCACACTCGGCCCGACCAGTCCGCCCAACGCACCGATGCTGCTCACCACCGCAATCCCGGCCGCCGCACTGGCGGGCGCGAGATACGTCGACGGAATCGTCCAGAAGACGGACAGGCTCGACAGGTGCCCCGCCGTCGCCACTGCCAGCAGGACCACAGCCAGCTCGACGTTGTGCGACAGATACGGCATCACCATGAGGCTCGCCGCCGCAAACATTAACGGCACCGAGGCATGCCACCGACGCTCGCGCTGACGGTCCGAATGACGGCTCACAATCAGCATCGCCACGATGCCGACAACCGGCGGAATCGCCGATAGCAGACCGACGTGGAACGGGTCTTTCACGCCGGTGGACTGAATCACCAGAGGCGCGAAGAACGCGATGGTGCTCGCCAGCACATAGGCACAAAACGACACCAGCCCCGCCACGTACACGCGCCAGTCGCCCAGCGCCGCCAGCGTGCCGCCGTGACCGTGACCACCTCCGCCAGCATTGCTCGCCTTTTGACGACGCTCCTCATTGAGCACGTGCGTCAGCCGCGCCTTCTCATCGTCGCTCAGCCACTTCGCCTGTTCCGGCCGGTCTTCCAGGGCGAAGAACACCACGATACCGAGCAGAATGGCAGGAATGCCTTCGAGCAGGAACATCCACTGCCAGCCCGCAAGTCCGTGAATCTGATGGAAGCTGCGCATGATCCAGCCCGACGTCGGCGCACCGATCATCGTCGCAATCGGAATCGCGACGAACGACAACGCCGTCACACGCGCACGCCGCTCCGCCGGAAACCAGTAGCTGAGATACAGGATCAGCCCGGGAAAGAAGCCCGCCTCCGCCGCACCGAGCAGCATGCGTGCGACGTAGAACTCCGTGGGTGTGCGAACGAACATCATGGCGCAGGAGACCGCACCCCAGAGCGTCATGATGCGCAACAGCGTCTTGCGCGCCCCCATGCGGGCGAGCATCAGATTGCTCGGCACCTCGAACAGCAGAAAGCCGACGAAGAACAACCCCGCACCGATGCCGTAGACGAGATCGCTGAAATGCAAATCCGCTTTGAACTGAATCTGTGCGATGCCGATGTTCGCCCGGTCGATATAGTTGATGATGTAGCAAACGAACAGCAACGGCAGTGTGCGCCAGGCGATCTTGCGGTAGGTCGATTCCTCGACGACCTGACCGGCCGCGCTTGCGCCGGGCGTGTCTGTCCCGCCGAACGGCTGTGACGCCGTCGTCGTGTGTGAAGTCATGTCTCCTCCAATCTTGATTTTTTGATGAGGTTCGGTTGGGGGCGGACGTCGTGTCCATCGACGCCCGGCCGTCAGGTGTCAGGACAAACCGAACTCCCGAATCGCGTAGTCGCGCAGCTTGTTCTTCTGCACTTTCGAGCTACCCGTCATGCCGATGCCGTCGAACGAATCGACGAATCGCAGGTATCTCGGCACCTTGAAATTCGCGGCACGCGCGCGGCACCAGTCGATCAGCGCTTCGCTCGTGACGTCCGCACCGGGGCGCAGCACCACGAACGCCGCAGGCACTTCGCCCAGACGGGCGTCCGGCACCCCTACGACCTGCGCCAGTTGCACCGCCGGATGCGTGAACAGCGTCTCTTCCACTTCGGCGGGCGCCACGTTCTCGCCACCGACGCGGAACACATCCTTCAGACGGCCAAGCATGCGCATGCGCCCTTCACCGTCGATCACGCCGAGATCGCCCGTGCGCAGCCAGCCGTCGTCGCTGAACGCCTGCGCCGTCTCCTTCGGCTTGTTGTAGTAGCCCTTCATCACGCTCCAGCCGCGCACCTGAATCTCGCCGGGTTCGTCCGCACCGAGCACGTCGCCCGTCTCCGGGGACACCGTGCGGATCTCGATTCCGGGATGCGGGCTCGCCCAGCCGCCCACGCGCAATTCGAGCGGATCGCGCCAGTCGTTGAGCACCACGTTGGGCGAGGCCTCGGATTGCCCATACGCACCGACCATGTAAGGCACGCCCATCACGTCGTGAATCTTCTGCATGATTTCCGGCCCTGCCGCTGCCCAGCCGCCACGCAGGTGAATGCGCTCGCGACGGAATTCGGGGTGGCCCATCATCATCAGGAAAATCGTGTCGTTGCCCGACGTCAGCGTGCAGCGCTCTTCATCGAGGATGGTCAGCACGCGTGCCACATCGAACGACGGCACCGACAGCAGGCACGCCCCCGTCACCAGCGAGACCAGCAGCGACATCGTCGTGCCCGCCACATGGAAGAACGGACGCACGCTGAAGTAGCGATCATCGGCACGCACACCGATGCGCTGCGCAGACGCGGCAGCGTTCATCAGCATGTTGCGATGACGTAGCAGCACGCCCTTCGGGAACGACGTCGTACCGGAGGTGTACTGAATCAGCAGCACGTCGTCGGGCGAGACTGAGGCCGAGCGGCTCGCGACTTCGTCACGCAACGCGGGCGTGTCCGGCAATGCGTCGAAATGCTCGACGCCCTCCGGCAAACCTCGCCCACTGTCGCCCACCATCACGGCGCGACGCAGCAGCGGCAGAAAGTCGCCCGGCAATTGCGCATCGAAGGCAGGCTCTACACTGCGCAGCAACGCCGTGTAATCGATGTTGAGGAACGTGTCGACGTAAAACAGCACGCGCACGTCGCCCTGACACAGACAGTAATTCAACTCATCGGACTTGAATCGGGTATTGACGGGCACGGCGACCGCGCCGATCGATGCCGCCGCGTAGAACAGCACCACCCAATCCACCGAGTTGCCCATCAGAATGCCGACATGCTCGCCGTGCTGAACGCCGAGATGCACCATGCGCGCGGCCGCCTGCGCGACGCGCTCGCTCAACGTGCGATAGTCGATGCGCTCACCCTCGATCACCAGCGCTTCGGCTTCGGGTGTTGCACGCGCACGCGCCGCGAGAACGGCGGGCAGCGTGACCGGCCCTTCGAGCCCGAACTGGCTGGCGTAGCTTTCATGCCCTACGTCATGAACTTCAGGCATGACCGCCTCCTTGCTTCGTGTCCTGGTTTGCCGCATGGTCGACATCGTTGCTCGTACCGCTGCCGAAGCGTGCAATCTTGCTGCCCCAGTCAGGGCTTTGCAGCAACGTGTCGATGGCGAGCATCTCGATGGCGAGCGCACCGGCGGGGTCCGTCTCGACACCACGGTCGATGCAATCCTTGGTGAGACGCATCGCCAGCGGCGACGCGGCGGCAATCGTCTGCGCCATCACGCGCACGGCGTCCAGCGCGCCGTCCGCTGGCACGATGCGCGACACCAGCCCGGCCTCGCGCGCTTCCTGCGCCGACAACGTGCGACCGGTGAAGGCCATGTCCTTGGCGAGACGCTTGCCCACGGCGCGCGGCATGCGCTGCGTGGCGCCGACCGTCCCCCACAGCGCTTCAGGGGTGCGGAACGCGGCGGCATCGGTCGCGACGATGAAGTCGCAGGCCATGGCGATCTCGCCACCCGAGCCGATAGCCGGACCTTCGACGAGCGCGATGCACGGCTTGCCGATCTGCTCGATGGCGTCGTAGGCGGCGAACGCCTTGATGCGACGTGCGCGCACATCGTCAAGACTCATCCCCTGACGCTCCTTCAGATCCGCCCCCGCGCAGAACACCGGTCCGTTAGCGCGAACGATCACGCAGCGCACCGAGTCGTCGTCGCGCAAAGCCTGAACGATGGCGCGCAGTTCGTCGCACATCATGGCGTTCAGCGCGTTGCGCTGCTGCGGCCGGTTCAGCACGACTTCGACGACCGCGTCCTGACGCACGATCTCCAATGTCTCCCAACTTTTCATGCTTGTCTTTCCTAACGTCGAATCGATTTCAGATGGCGCCTTCGCGCCGCAAATCCGCGATTTGCGCCGGGGCATAGCCGAGCGTCGCCAATACCTGATCGGTGTGCTCACCCAGCAACGGCGGACGCCCCACTTCGGGATCGGCAAAGCCGTCGAACTTGAACGGCACCGGCAGCGCGCCGAACTTGCCGATGGACGGATGCTCGAACTCGCTCACCATGCCGCGCGCCAGCACGTGCGGATCGGCCAGCACTTCATCAACATGCTGGATGGGGCCTGCGGGGACACCGGCGGCGTCGCACGCGTCGCACAACTCGCGGCGCGTTCTGCCCGCGATAGCAGCTGTCAGCGCCGCCATCAGACGGTCTCGATGCGCCACGCGGCCTGCATTGGTCGACAGCGTGGCGTCGGCCGCCAGCGCGTCAAGTCCGAGCAACTCGCACAACGGCAACCAGTGCTGATCGCTGCACGTGATGTGGACGTAAGCACCGTCGCTGCACGCGAATGTGGCCGACGGCACGCGCCCCGGATGTTCCGTCCCCAGACGCGGCGGCACTTCACCCAGCGCGAAGTAACGGCCAGCGGCGAGAGTCAGCAGACTGACCTGACCGTCGAGCATCGAGAAATCGACGTGGCAGCCTGCGCCGGTTTGCGTGCGGCCCTGCAACGCACTCAGAATCGCAATCGCAATCCACAAGCCCGACGACAGATCGGCGATCGGCAGCCCCGGCTTGACCGGACCACCGCCGCGCTCGCCCGTCAGACTCATTAGCCCGCCCATCGCCTGAAAGACGGTGTCGTAGCCCTTGCGTTTCGCGTACGGGCCGGTCTGACCGAAACCCGTGCATGAGACGTAGATGAGTTTCGGATTAGCTTCGCGCATCGCTGCCTGATCGAGGCCGTAGCGCTTCAGCGTGCCGACAGGGAAGTTCTCCAGCAGCACGTCGGCACGCGACGCCAGATCGCGAATGATCGCGCGCCCCGCCTCCGTCTTCATGTTTGCCGTCACGGACTGCTTGCTGCGGTTGCAGGCGAAGTAGTAAGCCGACTCGTCACCGACTTTCGGCTCGAACGTGCGTGTTTCGTCTCCGCTGCCCGGCTGCTCGATCTTGATGACCGTCGCGCCCAGTTCCGCAAGGATCATGTCGGCGAACGGGCACGCCAGCACGCGCGCCAGTTCAAGGATCGTCACGCCCGCCAACGGCTTCATCGGTGCGCTCACGACTTCGGGGCGCGCTTGGGGAAGCTGCGCATCATCAGGTTCGTATCGAGCGAGACGTCGAACGCCTGCGTGAGCGGCAGATCCGCCACGCGATGGAACAGCCGCTTGGTCGCCGTCATCGACACCGGATCGTAGTCGGCCAGACGCGCAGCAAGCGCCACAGCGTCGTCGACCAGGGTGCTGTCGGGGCTGACACGATTGGCAAGTCCGAGCGCCAGCGCGCGCGATGCGTCGACGGTATCGCCTGTCGACACCAGCTCGAACGCCGTCTTGCGCCCGACCTGACGCACCAGATTGGCCATCACGATGGCAGCCACGATGCCGTGCTTCAGCTCCGGGTAGCCAAGCTTGAGGCTCTCACCGACGACCAGCAGATCGCAGGCCAGCGCCAGTCCCGCGCCGCCCCCCATCGCATAGCCCTGCGCCGCACCGACGACCGGCGTGCCGATCTCGACGAACGCCCGATGCAGCGACGTGGTGAGGTGCGCACGCTTGAGCGCAGCCTGCGAGGCGTCGGCATCGCTGCCGCCCGCCACGAAGCCACCGAACTCCTTGACGTCGGCCCCGGCGCAGAAGCTCTGTCCTGCACCCGCGAGCACGATGGCGTTCACTTCGGGATCGGCGTCGGCCTCACGCAACGCCGCCAGCAGCGCCTGCGTCAGTTCGTTGTTCAGCGCGTTGCGCTTGTCGGGGCGATTCATCGTAATCACGCGCACAGCGCCGCGATCTTCGATCAACAGGGAGTCGGGATACGTCATGTTGCGGGAGGTTCGAGACATCGGATTCATTAGCCAGAGGTGAAACAAGGTATGGCGGCTAGCCTAATCCACAAAATGTGACGTCGTCAAATAAAATTATCTAACCACGAGGGAGACACGCCAATAAAACTGCAAACATCCAAACGAATTACGGGAAACCCCTTGTGCGGCGATTTAAAAATTATTTGACATTGCATCACATTAAGTGATTTCATGCGCTCCATCCGAACTCACTTCCGGCGCATTGCGCCCGCATGTCATGTCCGATCTGATCCTGTGCGAATGCTTCGCCCGCGACGGCCTGCAGCACGAGACCGCGTTCCTCTCCACTGACACCAAGCGTGACCTGATCGATCAGTTCGCACGCGCCGGTTTTCGTCGCGTGGAAGCCACGTCCTACTCCAACCCGGCCGTGGTGCCTCAGTTCGCCGACGCGAGCGAGTTGCTCACCGTGCTGCCGCGTGTCGATGGCGTTCACTACAAGGCGACGTGCGCAAACACGCGCGCCGTCGAGCGCGCGCTGACCGATCTCGACGCCGGGATCGGCGTCAACGAAATCAGCCTGCTGGTCTCGGCCAGCGATTCGCACTCGGAGCGCAATCTCAAGCAATCACGTGCGGGTCAGTGGCTGCGCGTCGAAGCGATGGCGAAGGCGGCGCAGGGCCGCTTCCGTCTGGTCGGCACGATTTCCGTGGCGTTCGGCTGTCCCTTCGAAGGCGCGATCGATCCGGCCAGCGTCATGGAAGACGTGGCGCGCTTCGCATCGCTCGGCGTGAAATACATCACGCTCGGCGACACGATTGGCGTGGCGACACAAGCATCCACGAAAGCGCTGTTCGCGCAGATGCTGTCGTCGTTCCCCGACGTCCACGCCATCGCGCACTTCCACGACACGCGCGGCACCGGCATCGTCAACTACCTCGCCGCGCTTGACGCGGGCGTGACTCACTTCGACGTCGCGTTCGGCGGCACGGGCGGCCATCCCGCGAAGGTGCAGTACGGCGGCGGCGTGACCGGCAACGTTTGCACGGAGGACTTCGTCAACGTGCTCGAAACGATGGGTGTCGACACCGGCATCGATCTGAGCGCCATGATGGCCGCCTCACACGCCTGTGAGACGGCGCTCGGTCGCCAATTGGCGAGCCGCGTGGCCCGCACCGGTCTCAATCCGATGTTGCGTCCGATGTTGAGCGCCAGTCCGGCGACTACGAAATGAGCCGCGACGCCGCCGACCTCGACCGCGAACTGCGCGTCGAATCGCAGTTCTGTCTCGATAACGGATTCACACTCGTCGACGCCGGCGACGGCACCGCCGTACTCGCCTGCGACGTGCTCGACAGGCATACGAATCGTCACGGCAACGCGCACGGCGGGCTGATTGCGGCGCTGTTGGACACAGCGATGGGCGTGGCCACACGTGCGAGCGGTGCGTTCGACAACCTCGGCACCGCCAGCCTCACGATCAACTACCTGCGCCCCGCACGCGGACGCATCACCGCACACGCACGCGTGCGCCGCAGCGGCCGCACGCTCGCGTTCTGCGAGGCCGAAGTGCTCGACGCAGAAGGCCGCCCGCTCGCCACCGCCAGCGCCGTGTTTGCCGTCGCAACGCGAAATTCCGCGCCACCGGCCTGATCCACCACCGCAACACCACAAAAACCACATCGGAGACACGTTTCATGCCTTTCGCAACACGACGCCGCCTTGGGTACGCCGCGGCCTGCCTGTCCTTTGCCTCGCCGCTGCTACTCGTCCCCGCGAGTGCGCACGCCGAAGTCACCCTCTATGGCCTGATCGACACGGCCATCCGCTACGAGACCAACGCCAACGCGAGCGACGGCAAGCTGTTCAGCGCCTCGCAAGGCTCGTTCACCGGGTCGCGCTGGGGCATCAAGGGCACGGAGAAACTTGGCTCCGATCTGGAGACGTTCTTCGTGCTGGAGAGCGGTTTCAATCTGGACGACGGCACGTCGTTGCAAGGCACGAAGAGCGCGGGCTTCGGGCAGGCGTCGTCCAACGGTGCGGGACGGCTGTTCGGCCGCCAGGCATTCGTCGGCGTGCGCGGAAGCTACGGCGCGCTGTCGGTTGGGCGTCAGTACAGCGTGGGCTATACGGCGATGGGCGCAGCGCAGATCTTCAACAACCCGAACCTCGACACCCTGATCGTCGCGAGCAACTATGTCGGCAGCCGTCTCGACAACACGGTGAAGTACACGCTCGACGCCGGTGGCTTCTCACTGGGCACGGCCTACACCTTCGGCAACGCCGCAAGCGATACGCATGCGAACTCGGGCGTGGGGGTGACGGCCGGTTATGCGGCGGGCGGCGTCAACGGCACGCTGCTGTACCAGCGCCTCACATCGGCGGACGGCACGCAGTCGCGCAACACGTTCGGCTTCTCGACGGGCGCGGCGTTCGGCGCATGGCGGGCGACGGCGGGCTACCTGCACAGCCAACTGACCGAAGTTGAGACGCGCAACAATGTCATGCTGCTCGGCCTGAGCTACAACCCACTGCCAGCGCTGACGCTGGGGGTCGGTGGCTTCGTCGACTGGCAGGCGCAGCCGGGCGGCAAACGTACCGCCGTCTACGGTATGGCCGATTACCAGTTGAGCAAGCGCACGGACGTCTATCTGGAAGTCGATCACAACAACATCAGCGGCAAATACACGCTGATCGCCTCGCAAGGCACCTACGGCAGCAAGGTCGGGGTCTCGCTGGGGCTGCGTCATACCTTCTGACAGGACGACGAACTGTTCCGGCCGGGAACGGGCAAATCTGTATCTGTTATCGCCGTGACGGGGTGACTAGAATCTAGTCACCCCGCCCACCGACGAAGGATTTCCATGCTCCGCATTCTCGGCAGACCCGCTTCCATCAATGTACGTAAGGTGTTGTGGCTCGCACATGAGCTTGGCATTCCCTTCACCAACGAACCGTGGGGCGACGGCGACACCTCGCGCAAGCTCGATAACCCTGCGTTTGCGGCGCTCAATCCGAACCTGATGGTGCCGGTGATCGAAGACGAGGGCTTCGTCCTCTGGGAATCGAACAGCATCCTGCGTTATCTCGCCGCGTCGCGCGAACGCACAGATCTCTATCCCGTCGCACCGCGCGAGCGCGCCCGCGTCGATCAGTGGATCGACTGGCAGTCGTCCGATCTGAATCCGGCGTGGAAGTACTCGTTCCTGTCGCTGATCCGTCGCTCGCCCGGCTACGACGATCCACAAGCGCTCGCTGCCAACTCTGCACGCTGGAACGACTTCATGCGCGTGCTCGACCGTCAGCTGCAAACGACGCAGGCCTTCGTGAGCGGCGATAACTTCACGCTCGCCGACATCCCCGTCGGCCTGTCCGTGCACCGCTGGTTCAGCGTGCCGATCGAGCGTCCGCAGCTGGAGGCCGTGTCGATCTACTATGAAACCCTGTCCGAACGTGAAGGCTTCCGCCTTTATGGACGCAACGGCACACCGTAAGACGTTACGGCGCGCGTTGCTTTCGCTGCGTCGACATTGCGTCAGCGCTGCGCCGGTGTCGCCTCGGCCATCGTCTCGCGCATGACCTCGGCCAGGGCGACGACCCCCGCTTCGATATGCTCCAGCCGGATCGACGAGAACCCGAGCCGGAACATGTTGCGCGGCGGGTTATCCCCCATGAAAAATACATCGCCCGGCTCGATCAGAATGCCGCGCGACTTGGCCCGCGCCGCCAGCAAGTTCGCGTTTAACTGCGGTGGCCCCTGCACCCAACACGACGCACCGCCCTTCACGCGCACGAACGTCGCTTCCGGCATGTGCGTCGAGAGCGCAGCGCTCAGCACTTCGGCACGCTTGGCATAGGTATCGGCCAGACGTCGCAACAGCGCGTCGTGATGGCCAAGTGCCAGGAACATCGAGAACGAACGCTGAATGAACGCCGACGGGTGACGAATCATCAAACGGCGCAACGCACGTAGCTCATTGACCAGCGCCGCCGGTGCGACGATATACCCCAGCCGCAATCCGGGCGCGAACGACTTCGACAGACTGCCGATGTAGATCACCCGGTCGCTGCGGTCCAGACTTTTGAGCGCCGGAATCGGAATGTCCGAATAGCTGTTCTCGCTCTCGTAATCGTCTTCGATCACCACGAAGTCGTCGGCCTCTGCGCGACGCAGCAACGCCTCGCGATGCGCGAGCGGCATCGTCGTGGTCGTAGGACATTGGTGCGACGGCGTCACGTACACGTAATCGCACTGCGACAAGCGCTCGTCCACCGGCAACCCGTGCTCGTCGACCGGCAGTCCAACCAGCTTCGGCGTGCGCATCGCGAAGATGTTTCTGGCATCGGGATAACCGGGGTCCTCGACGCCTACGGTCGTACGCGCGCCCACCAGCAAATCGGCGAGCAGATACAGCGCCTGTTGCGCACCATTGGTGAGCACGATCTGATCGGCATCGGCCCACACGCCGCGACGCGGCAACACGCGCGTGCGAATCTGCTGGATGAGCGTTTCGTCGTCGCGCGCGATCATGTCCGGCGCCCAGTCGCGAATCTCCATGACGGTGAGCGCCTTCTGGCAGCACTCGCGCCAGTCGGCGGTCGGGAACATGGTCGGATCGAACTGCCCGTAAATGAACGGGTACTGGTACTGCTGCCAGTCGATGGGCTTCACGATGTTGCGCTGCGCCGAAGGCCGCACGACGTAACGTCCCTCCCAGTCGGGCGTGGACGGATCCAGCGGGGCGATGGTGCCAGCGGATTCCGTCTGCGCCCGCCCTTCCTGCGCGTGCTTCCCATCACGACCGTCCCGGCCGTCTCGGCCATCGCGTGCGTCCCGCGCACTCGCGGGCTGCGACCCCACGCGCGGCGCGAGGATATCGCCATTGACGAAGTAACCGCGCCGCTCCCGCGCGATCAGATAGCCCTCGTCGACCAGTTGCTGGTAGGCCAGCACCACCGTGTTGCGCGCCACGCCCAGCCCTTCGGCCAGCTCGCGTGACGACGGCACGGCCGCACCGCGCATCAGGCGTTCGTCCAGAATCGCCGACACGAGCATCTGGCGAATCTGGCTCTGCAAACTCATGCCCGCTCGCGCCGACACCAAAAACAACTGGTTCCACATCGCCGCGGAAATCCGGCTCGACATCGCGTCCCCTTTTTGTCTGTCACTTCTAGAACGTCAATTATTACTCATGAGACGGTGACGTTTATTCCGAATTGGGGTTTATCCGCAGACGGGCGAAAGCTGGCGAGATTCGAGCATTCATGCGGCTTGCGGGCCGATTCCCGGGTAACTGGACCAGTTGGCATCATCAAATGCGGCCAACTGGCTCTAACGAACAAAAATGTGCGCGGCAATGATGCAGTCACTTGACGCCGATTTGTCATGCCAGATGCGTCAACCCGAGAGTTCCACCGAAAACCTTTCGAACTGAGGTGAACCATGACTGGACTTCCGAACCGGCTGCGACGGGTGTTCGCAGCGACGGCACTGGCGGCTGCGGCCTTACCCGCAACCCTGATGCTCGGATTGGCGGCGCCCGCAACGGCGCAGGCGCAGGAGAAAGAGGTGACGATCGCGTATCAGCAGATCGTCGATCCGTGGCTGGTCGCCATTTCGAGCGGCGAGTTCGAGAAGGCGACGGGTTACAAGATCCACTGGCGCCAGTTCGAATCGGGTGCCAAGGTGGCCACGGCGCTCGCCTCGGGCGACATCAAGATCGGCGTGCTTGGCTCCAGCCCGATGGCGGCGGCCGTCTCGCAAGGGCTGGACCTGCAACTGTTCTGGATCCTGGACGACATCAACCAGGCCGAAGCGATGGTCGTGCGCAATGCGTCGAACATCAAGACGCCGGCCGACCTCAAGGGCAAGAAGATCGGTGTGCCGTTCGTCTCGACGACGCACTACCACACGATGTTTGCGCTGCAACAATGGGGCATCAAGCCGACCGAGGTGCAGGTGCTGAACATGCAGCCGAACCAGATCGTGGCCGCATGGGAGCGCGGCGACATCGATGCGGCTTACGTGTGGGATCCGGCGCTCGCGCAGATCAAGCAAAGCGGTCATGTGCTGATCACGTCGGGCGAATTGTCGAAGCAGGGCAAGCCGACGTTCGATGGCATCGCCGTCGACCGCAAGTGGGGTGAAGCGAACGCCGATTTCATGGCGAAGTTCGTGAAGGTTATCGCGAGCGCCGATGCGGCCTACCGTCAGAATCAGGCGGCCTGGACGGCGAGCTCACCGCAGGTGAAATCCATCGTCAAGATGATCGGCGGCAAGCCGGAAGATGTGCCCGGCGCATTGTCGCTCTACGCCTATCCGTCGGCCGAACAACAGGCGTCTGCGGAATGGCTGGGGGGCGGCAAGGACAGCCGCGCTGCGAAGGCATTGAAGGACACCGCCGACTTCCTGAAGGGTCAGCAGAAGATCAATGCCGTCAAGGCGGACTACACGCCGTTCGTCACGTCGCGTTATGTCGACGCCGCACTCAAACTGAAGTAAGCCGCACCGGGGCCGACGCGCCGGCCGGTTGTGCGGCGCGCCATCCCCTCCCCAATCGCTGGATCGGCTGGAGAAGGGCTTCATGGAACAACTCATCGTCAACGACGTCAGCGTCGTATATCCCGGCCGGCGTCCCGGCGAGCAGGTACAGGCGCTCGCCCACGTCGATCTGACCATCGCACCCGGCGATTTTGTTGTGGCGCTCGGCGCTTCGGGCTGCGGCAAGACCACGCTGCTCAGTCTGATGGCAGGCTTCATCGCCCCCACCTCCGGTGAATTGTTGCTCGGCGACGCCCCCATCGAAGGCCCCGGCGCCGACCGTGGCGTCGTCTTCCAGAAGCACGCGCTGCTGCCGTGGCTGAGCGTGATGGAAAACACCGAATTCGGTCTGAAGCTGCAAGGCATTCCCAAGACGGAACGACGCGCCCGCGCCGCACGCAACCTCGCGCTCGTCGGCTTGCAGGACTTCCACAATCACATGATCTATCAGCTCTCGGGCGGCATGCAGCAGCGCGTGGGGATTGCACGTGCGCTGACCTGCAATCCGTCGATGCTGCTGATGGACGAACCGATGGCTGCGCTCGATGCGCTCACCCGCGAGACCATTCAGGAACTGTTGCTCGATGTCTGGCGCGAGACGCAGAAGATGATCTTCTTCATCACGCACAGCGTGGAAGAAGCGTTGTTCCTTGCCAGCCGCCTGATCGTAATGTCGCCGCGACCCGGGCGCATCACCCACACCTACGAACTCGACTTCAACAAGCGCTATCTCGAAAACCGCGATGCGCGCGCCATCAAGTCGAGCCCCGATTTCATCGCCATGCGCGAGACGGTGCTCAGCATCATCTACGGTGACGAGCGTGCCGGGCAGACTGCGTCTGCCGGTGCGGTCGCGGCCTGATGTGCCTGATCGAAGCCGGAGACGAGCCATCATGATGACCAAACCCGTCACTACCCCGCAGGCACCGTCCGCCACGAATGGCAGCGGCATGCAGCGTCCGTCCTCTCCTCTGAATACGCCGCGCGCACCGCGCCGTAAAGGGTTCTTCGCCCGAATGTTCGCCCCGCGTCCCGTGAAGGCCGGTGAATCGTTCGGCGCACCCGGTCAGGGGCCGAGCCTGGCGATCAGCGTCGTGACCGTGTTCGTGCTATTGGCGATCTGGGTCGCTATTACATCGTCAGGAATGATCAAGCCGCTGTTCCTGCCGGGACCGCGCGCCATCGTCGAGAAATTCATCCAGGTGTCGACCGAAGGCTTTGCGGGCTCGACGCTGTGGCAACACACGCTCGCCAGTCTGTATCGCGTGTTCGGCGCGTTTGCGCTGGCATGTGTGACGGCGATTCCCGTCGGCATTCTGATGGGCGTCTCGCGCATCGGACGCGGCGTATTCGACCCGCCCATCGAGTTCTATCGTCCGCTGCCGCCGCTGGCCTATCTGCCGCTCGTGATCATCTGGTTCGGCATCGGCGAGTTCTCGAAAGTGTTCCTGATTTACCTGGCTATCTTCGCGCCGCTGGCGATTGCAGCACGGGCGGGCGTTCGTTCCGTCTCGATGGAGCAGATTCACGCGGCGTATTCGATGGGTGCGTCACCGCGCCAGATCGTGATGCACGTGATCGTGAAGTCGGCACTGCCGGAAATCTTCACCGGCATGCGCATCGGTATCGGTGTGGGCTGGACCACGCTGGTGGCCGCCGAAATGGTGGCGGCATCGAGCGGCCTCGGTTTCATGGTGCTCAACGCGGCGGAATTCCTCGCGTCGGACATCGTGATCATGGGGATCATCGTGATCGGCTTCTTCGCCTTCGGGTTCGATCTCATCATGCGCTATCTCGAGCGCGTACTCGTGCCCTGGAAAGGCAAGGTCTGACAAGGCAGAAGCGGTTTTCGTTGGTCATCACAAAAAGACGCAGGGCGGCGCGCCCCCCAGTACCTACCGCGCCGCACCTGACGTCAGACAAGGCATTAAGGAGGTTGTGTGGCAGTTGAGACATTCATCGGCAGTTCCCCCCTCGTTGCAGTCCTCGCAGTGATTCCCCGCTTCGCGCATCCGCTCACAGGAGGTCGTCATGGCCAATCGTGATACCGGAACGCATCTGCAATCGAGCCTCAAACAACGTCACATGAGCATGATCGCGCTGGGCGGCGTGATCGGTGCCGGTCTGTTCGTCGGCAGCGGCGTAGTCGTGCATGCAGCAGGCCCCGCAGCGGTGCTGTCGTTTCTCATCACCGGCGTACTGGTGGTGCTGGTCATGCGCATGCTCGGCGAAATGGCGTGCGCCATGCCTGCGGTCGGTTCGTTCTACGAGTATGCGCGGCTGGCCTGGAACGACAAGCCGGTCGGCGGCGAGCTGGCCGGTTTTCTGACGGGTTGGATGTACTGGTACTTCTGGGTGATCGTGGTGGCCGTCGAGGCCGTGGCCGGTGCGAACCTGATCCAGTTCTGGTTGCCGGACATTCCCGCATGGGCCATCAGCCTCGTGCTGCTAGTAGTGCTCACGCTGACGAATCTGGTGTCGGTCGCGTCATACGGCGAATTCGAATTCTGGTTTGCGTCGATCAAGGTCGCAGCGATTGTGGTGTTCCTGTTCCTCGGTGGACTGTTCGTGTTCGGCATGTGGCCGGGCGCGGTGGCCAGCACTGGACATCTGCTATCGCATGGCGGCTTCATGCCGAACGGCATCGGTCCGGTGATGTCTGGTGCGGTGGCGGCGACAGGGTTCTACTTCGGTGCGGAGATTGTGACGATTGCCGCTGCCGAAGCTGCCGAACCGCAGCAGGCGGTGGCACGTGCAACGAACTCGGTCATCGGCCGCGTGCTGTTCTTCTACATCGGCTCGATTCTGCTGGTCGTGATGCTCGTGCCCTGGAATTCGGCTGGCATGGCAACGCCGTACGTGAGCGCGCTCGAAGCGATGCGCATTCCGGCAGCCGCGCACATCATGAACGCAGTGGTGCTGACGGCAGTGCTGTCGGCGTTGAATTCGGGGCTGTACGCGTCGTCGCGCATGCTCTTTGCGCTGACACGCCGTGGCGATGCGCCTCGCTCGCTTGCGAAGCTGAATTCACGCGGCGTGCCGGTGCGGGCGATTCTCGTAGGCACACTGTTCGGTTATGCCGCCGTGGTGATGTCGTACGTCTCGCCGGATACCGTGTTCGCGTTCCTCGTGAACTCGTACGGCACCGTGGCGATCTTCGTGTACGTGCTCATCGCTTTCTCGCAGTTGAAACTGCGCAAGCGGCTCGAACGCGAAGCACCGGCCCGGCTCAAGATTCGTATGTGGGGATTTCCGTACCTCACCTGGGTCGCGATCATCGGAATGTTGTCCATCGTCGGTGCGATGGCTTTCATTCCCGATCAACGCACCCCGCTGGCGCTGGGTGTCGTGAGTCTGACGGTGCTGCTGGTCGCGTTCACGGTGCGCTCGATCTGGCGCAAGCTGCGCTCCTCGGATCCGGAATTCGATATTTAAATTAAGTTGGATGAGACGACGGGGACAACCCGTCGTCTGCTTTTGGAATGGATTCCTCGGCGTGAAAGGGATCCAGACTTGCGTCAAAACGTTTGACTCGACGCAGCTCTTTCACTCGCCTTCGCCCACAACCAGTCGAACTCGGCGCGTCCGAGCAGACCGTCGTCCCTTCCCGGTGGTCTCGGTTCGCTATTTTCGTTGTGCACGGACGTCGATATCGAAGCGCGAGGTGCCCCGCTCTCTCCAAGTTTCGCAAAGCAAGCGAATGCGTCCTCCCGGCACGCATCGGCGTCACTGTCACTGCGAACTCTCTTCAGATCGAGCGCCTCGCGTCCCAGCTCATCGGCCGCACGGCGATAGGCACTGACGCCGACGTTCGCATTGCCGGTTCGTACATGCAGCGCCCCGAGTTCCATCAGCGCCAATCCGTACGCCCTACGGTCGCCGACAAAATGAAACGCTTCGGCGCAATTTGACAGCATGTCGTGCAGTGAGAAGCCCGTGGCGTCATCAAACTCGGGGACACGACGCCCTAGCGCACGCAACGACGATCCCAACGCCTCGATCACCGTCCCGGGTACGCCAAGCTCCGCGATTCGCCGTTTTCCGATCCACCGATCGATGGCGGCGCTCCACGCCAGACATGCCTCCCGATCCAGCTGCCAAACGTGCTCCTCGCGGAAGCGCTCAGCGAACTGCGCGAGGCCCGACGCGGCCCCTTCCGTCTCAACCGAAAGCAGTTGCTCGATTTCCTCGTGCGTGAGCCGCCCTTGCGTGTTCTCGAAGCACTTGTGCCCAAGCGGAAGGCAAAGGTCCATGTCGAGGAACTTCAAATAGATTTGCCCGCGCTGCCCGATCTCGGCCCTTGTAAGCATCCTTTTACGATCATCGTGCATGAGCAACTTCAGGACATCCACAGCACCGTCTTCCGCGCGGCAGATCGCGTCCTTGTCTTTGCTTTTCAGATAATCTCGCCCCGCTTCCGTCGAGGCGATGTGCCCCAGCGCCACGCTATTCAATATCTCCGACTTTCGACTGACCGACAGCCAACTACAGAGGCGATCTATCACGCCCATGTGCGTGAAGTTCGCGAGAAACTCGTCGAACACGCCGTCCGACACCGGTCCGCCAGCGAGAAATTGACGATTGAATTCGTCCAGCGTCTGCACGCGACGTTCGCTGAGATGAAGATTCGGGTAGTTCAGCACAGGAAACCAGCAGGCATTCGGACAAATGGGGGGCATGACATTTCATCTGACAGAGACGTATCGGTAGCAGTCTGCCCCCTTCTACCGCTCCCTTACTTTCATTTATCGCCACGTTTTCTACCGCCCTCTCCGCCATCTACTTCAGCGATTCGACGGCACTGCTGATTCGGTCCCCACTTTGTCCAGTGCGTGCGCGCCAGATTGCCCTCCACCTGATCTCAACCTCCGCAGATCCGGCAGGCTCGTCATGGATTCGTACGCGCTAATAAGGGTATCGTTGACACCGCCGTGTTCCAGAAGATCCAGTGGCGTTACTTGTCTCGCGGCCCGATTCCGCCAGTGCGTCGCGCTACTCTGATCGCCCGATTCGTCCAATATTTTCGCCAATTCAGCGCCAACGGCACGCGCCTCCGAAGCGTCGCCGATCATCCAGTCGATCAAAAAGAGTCTCTCCCCTGCGTACGCCGTCAACGCATTGTTTCCTGCCGCTTTTGCCGACTCAAATCCAAGTTGCAGAAGTTGACGGAGATACCGCTTCTCGTTTCGCACGGCGCGCTTGCAGAACAGCTCGAGGAACTTGCCGCTGGCTTCCTGATACGCAGTCTTGGCACCTGCCTCGTCCCCCGTCAACGCAAGATGGACGGCAAAATCACGCCACACGAACGCCTCGTTCGCAGACACGTCACCAACGCCGAACGATGCGGCGCTGGAAACCAAAAGAGGCATCCGCTGCGACACCCGATGCCCCCCGTGCAGCGACACCCATCCGCCCAGCGCACGGTAGGCACTTCCGATGTCGTCGATGTCCGTCGACGTCACCTTGAACTCACCGGATAAGACCCCGTCTGTCGCCTGATGTAGCAGTGTCGCCCAGGCGAGTACGACATCCAGCCCGTTGGCGCCCATCTCGCACAGACCGTTTCCACAGACGAAGCGGCTCAACAGCGTTCGGCCCTCGTCATCGTGACGCAGCACCAGTTCGCCCGCCTCGGCAACACTCAGCGCGCCTCTAAGCGTCTCGAAGCAACTCGCGCCCAATGGCATACGGAGTTCGCTACCGGGTAACGCAACCACAATCCGAGCGTCGACACTCAGCACCGCGCTTCTCAGCAGTTCCGCGCGGCGATCGCAGTCAAACTCGCACAACAGCGTCAAAGCGTCGTGATCGACCCTGTCGAGTAGCTGTCGCGCGAGCAAGAACTCGGCACCGCCCCGGGACGCTGCGATATGACACCGGGCAGCCCGGTGCAGCATCTGCGCTTTCTCCGAATCGCCGAGGCAATTGCCGCCCAATATGCCCAAACGCCCTGTGCGCGTGAATCCGCTCAGAAAATCCTCGAATATCCGATCCGCCGGGATTATCGTCACGCCAATCTGCTCATTGAACCGCTTGATGACGTCCAGGCGACGGTCGCTGAGGTGGAGATCAGGGGGTGCGCACAACAATGGATTTGCGCTGGAAGCGGGAGGTACTGGCAGCATGTCGGCCTCGTAGGTTTGACGGAAGGTCGGTCTCGCTTGACCTGCTTCCTGGAACGTCGGCTATCGCGACACTTGCAGCGACTCCGAAGCATCTGAAGACGCCGATGATTCAGCCCCCCGCGACGCGCGGGGCCCTTGCATTGCCTGTTCGCTCCATTGACGGGCTTGCGCGATGTCTCCCATACGACGCTCCGTGTTCGCGACAACGGCGGCGACAGCACGCGCTTCCGATGGCAAATTGCTGCGGATATGACGCTCGTATAACGTCATTCCCGTGCGACTCGTTTGTGCCAAGTTGCCGGATTCTCGGTAGACGTCGAACGCCATTTCAAGACAATCTCTGGCCTTTTCCTCTTGCGTTTGCGTGAGAAACAAATCGGCCGCGAGAGACAGTTTGGCCCCGGCGCGGTTGAGGGCATCGATTCTCATCGACGTTTCGCCTGCCTCATGGTGATGTTTGGCGATGTCCCGCCAGACAAGTCCGCTCGCCTTAGGCTTATTCGCGGCATCGAACAGTTTGGCGCTGATGCGCAAGGCTGAGACCAACGGTATGCCGGCGTGGTTTGCCTGCGTGGCAGCGCCTCGCGCGACGGCCCGATAGGCAAGCGCCAACTCGTGAAGCCTATCTTGGCCGCCCAACGATTCGATTGGCGTTTGACCGCGACAGCGCTCAAGAAAGGAACTCCAGGCACGCAGAACACCCGAGTCGTAATACCCTGCATGCGACCGCTTCTGCTCCCTTGCGAAATTGCCGATCAACGTTCGGTCAGTGTCGTCGCGATTCGACATCAATTGCCTGGACTCAGCTTCCGAGAGCGCGCCATCACCGTCACCGAAGCAGTCGCTCTCCAACGGCATGCGCAGTTCGTAGTCCGGGAAGGTCAGGACGATCAGGTCACGCGCACCCAACCTGGCACCTTTGAGCATCGTCTGTCTGGCGGCAGGTGTCAGCCCGCGCAATAGCTCCCGTGCATCCTGATTCACCTGTCGGAGCATTTCCTTGCCAGCCAGAAAATCGCGCCCGGCGCTCGATGTCGCGACATGACAACGCGCCAGCCTGGATAGGATCTCGGACTTCTTTCCACCACTCGAAAAGCAATCACGGATGATATCGACCGGCCCCATGTGCACGAAGCCGTTCAGGAATGCGAGAAACACCGCGCCCGGCGGGCGCGCACTCTCGGTGATCGCGCTATTGAAACGGCCCAGCACGCCCAATCGTCGGTCACTGAAATGATGGCCGGGAAACGACTGGATCGGCAGATTCGGTCCGTTGGCCAACGAGTTCGGTGGGATTGTCATGGGGTCTCCAGAGACGCGTATTAGATTCAGTCTGCGCGCGCCCTTCCCTACGCACTTTCAAGTATCGCCGTCCTTGCTGTGGGATATCCGACTGCGACCGGTCCGCGGGAGACAACGTCCACCGCGTCAATGGGTGGCTTTTGGCCCTCCAAGGGCGGCACTTGCTTGGCCAGCGCTTTCCATCGATCGGCGACCTCGATGTTTCCCAGCCTACGCTCCGCATCCGCGACAATGGCGGCGACAGCACGCGCTCGTGATTGAAAATTGCAATCGATATGGCAATCAAACAAGGCCTTGCCCGTGCGACTCGTCTCTGCCAAATTGCCGGATTCGCGGTAGGCGTCGAATGCCATTTCAAGAAATTTTCTCGCCTTGTCCGCTTGCTTCAGGAGGGAATAGCCATCAGCGGCGAGAAACAGTTTGGCGCCGGCGGTATTGAGAGCCACGATTTCCTGCGATTTTTCACCTTTCTCGTGGAAGTATTTGGCCACGTCCCGCCAGACAAGCCCGCTCGCCTTTGGGCTAATGGCTTCATCGAAAAATTGAACGCAAAGGCGCAGGATTTCGAGTAGCGGCAGACGCGCATGGTCTTCCTTCGTGGCGGCACCGCGCGCGATCGCCAGATAGGCATACCCAAACGCTTCGAGGATCTCCTTGCTGCCGTGCTGTCCGACTGGCGTTTGACGTCGACAGCAGTTAAGAAGCTCACACCAGGCACGCAGAACATCGGTGTCGTAAGTCTCTACCTGCGCGCTCCTCTGCTCGCTTGCAAATCTGTCGAGCAGCGTTCGGTTGGTAGCATCGCATGTCATGATCAACTTCCACGCCTCGGCTTCCGAAAGCGCGCCATCGCCGCGACGAAAGCATTCTATTTCCAACGGCATGCGCAGTTCGAGATTCGGGAAGGTCATGACAATCAGGTGACGATCGCCCAACTCCGCGCCTTCGAGCATTTGCTCTCTGGCGGCACGTCTAAGCCCGCGCATTAGCGTCCATGAGTCGTCGACCACCTGCGAAAGCAAACCCTGCCCCGCCAGAAAATCTCGGCCTGCGCTCGATGTCGCGATATGACAACGCGCCAGCCGAGACAAAGTCTCAGACTTCCTTCGGTCGTCATCAATGAAGTCACCGAGCAGGTCGATCGGCCCCATGTACGTGAAGAATTCCATGAAATCGAAAAACACGCCTTGCGGGGGACGGCTATTCTCAGCGACCTTGCGATTGAAGTCTCTCAGCACATCTAATCTTCTGTCGCTGAGTGTTTCACGGGGAGTCCACAAGAACGGCAGATTGGGACTGTTGGTCAATGAATTCGGTTGGATGCCCATGGATTCTCAAGTAGCGCGTATTGGATTCATTCTGCGCGCGCTCCTCCCGACTCACTTTCAACTATCGCCGTCCTCGCTGCGGGATCTCCGACGGCTACCGGTTCGACTTTTGGGCCTTCAATTTCGCGAGTCGTCCCATGACTGCCAGAGTTCTTAGGTTCGACTCGATTTCCGAAAGCATTTCCTCGGTCTTTGCCTGTTGATCGGCCCACGCGGCCTCAAATTCAGTCCGACTGATGTGGTCGACAAACTTGGGGAGTGGCACGATTTCATCGACCGCCCGAGATATCCGCGCCTGAGGCCCGCCGCGGAGACCTCGTAATGCGTGTTCCTCCGCGTAAGTCCTCAACGCCATTCCATGGCAGACAACAGCGTCGGCATAATGACCGTCGCTCCAACGTTTAAGCGCATTTCTGGCGAACACGCTTGCCGCTAGCGTGGCCACCCCTACGGCCGCGTCGCGTTCGAATTTGAGAGCACGGGAAGCTGCGAGCTTACATAGGGTTGCGCCACAGGCTCCAAGATCCCCGGCAAGAAAATACGCTTCGGCGCAATGGGTGAGCATCCGAACCATTGGAAACTCCTCCTCGCCCCCCCGTGAGAAAGCACGGTCCGTCAGGTTCCTTAAAGTGAACGCCAGCGCTTCTAGCACCGCCTTCTTCTTACTGAACTCCGCAATCGGTTTGCCATCGATGCATCGATCTATCAGATCACTCCAGAAATGACACGTCTCGGAATCCGGGGTCTGTGCGTCAAGATGAACAAGCTTGGCGGAGAAAATATCCAACAGACAGTGAAGTCGCGCCTCCGGGTCCGTGAGCAGCTTCTGTATCTCATCCGTAGTCAATGCGCCCTCCCCGGTCCCTAGCCAGGCGCGTCCAAGAGGGATGCATAACCCGCCATCCGGGAAGCGAACGACAATCTGCCCGCGATCGCCAATGTATGCGTCGGCAATCATCACCTCCCTAAGCTCTGCGGTCAGCGCGCCAAACAGCGTTGCGGAATCCTGGTCGACGAGATGAAACTGGTTGCGTTTCGCAAGAAAATCGCGGCCCGGGCCAAACGAGGCCACGTGGCAGCGCGCTGCGGCGCGCAAGACACTCTCCTTTTTCTCTTCCGACAGACCGCGAAGCACAGAGCCCAGCAGCTCCGTGGAATCGAAGTTCCGTATGAAGTCCTCGATCACCTGGTCCGCAGGGCGGTTGCCATCGTTGAACCGACAAGTGAAGTCTTTCAGTTGATCGATGGCACTGTCACGGAGACTTTCGTGCGGAGCGGTCGATATCGTGAGGTTATGAAAATGCGTTTCGGAAATATTTGGCATACAGGTCGTCTCGTCGAAGTCTCTGAACCACCAGTCTGCGCCGGAGCACCGAGCGCTCACTTTCAAATTTCACCGCGCTCGCAATCATCAGGTGGAAACCCTATCGGGAAGTCGAGACTTCGACGCGGAAGACCGGGCGACATCGTGGAATTGACGCCCCCTCTTCCTCAGAGTGCCATCCTGAAGCGCCGCTCGATTAGTTCGACGTGCCGGGGCCAGACTGTTAGGCCCCGGA
This sequence comes from Pandoraea commovens, assembly GCF_902459615.1. Classification (GTDB taxonomy): domain Bacteria; phylum Pseudomonadota; class Gammaproteobacteria; order Burkholderiales; family Burkholderiaceae; genus Pandoraea; species Pandoraea commovens. The sequence continues at coordinate 263,095 of NZ_CABPSA010000006.1, read as the reverse complement.
TTTCGCGAGTCTTCCTATGATTCCCTGAGCTCTTAGGTTCGACTCAATATTCGAAGGCACTTCCTCGGACTTTGCCCATCGATCTGCCCACGCGACTTCAAAATCAGACTTGCAGATGTGTTCTACAAGTTTGGGGAGTGGAACGATTTCATCGACCACCCCGGATATCGGCGCCGGGGGTCCCCCGCGTAACCCCAGTAACTCAGGCACCCTCTCGTAAGCCCTCAATGCCATTGCACGGCTAGTGCCGGCGGCGGCATGTTGATCGTTTTCCCAACATTTGAGCGCACTTCTGGCGAGCACACTTGCCGCAAGCGCGGTCACCTCGACGGCCGCGTCGCGTTCGAGTTTGCGCGTATGGTAAGCCGCAAGCTTTAAAAGGGCGGTGCCACAGGACTTGTGATCCCCGGCAAGAAAATACGCTTCGGCGCTATTCGTGAGCATTCGAACCATTGGAAATTCCTCGTCGCACCTCCACGCGAAAATGCGGTCCGTCACCGTCATTAAGGTGAACGCCAGCGCTTCTAGCACCACCTTCTCCGCACTGAATTCCGCAATCGGTTTGCGATCGATGCATCGATCTATCAGATCACTCCAGACATGACACGTCTCGGTATCCGGGGTCTGTGCGTCAAAATGCACAAGCTTCGCGGAGACAATTTCCAACAGGCTGTGACCTCGCTCCTCCGGGTCCGAGAGCAGTTTCTGTATCTCATGCGTCGTCAATGCGCCCTCCCCGGTCCCTAACGAGGTGCGTCCGAGAGGAATACGCAACCCCATATTCGGGAAGCGAACGACAATCTGTCCACGATCGTCAGTGTATGCACGAGCAAATATCGCCGCTCTAAACTCTGCAGACAACGCGCCAATCAGCGTTGCGGAATCCTGGTCGAGGAGATGAAGCTGGTTGCGCTTCGCTAGAAATTCGTAGCCCCGATCAAACGAGGCCACGTGGCAGCGCGCTACGGCACGCGAGACTTCGTCCTTTTTTTCCTCGGACAGGCCGCAAATCACAGGGTCCAAGAGTTCCGTGGAATCGAAGTTCCGAACGAAGTCGTCGATCACATCATCCGCAGAACAGTTGCCATCGTTGAACCGCCGATCAAAGTCTTTCAGTTGATCGATGGCATTATCGCGAGGACTTTGGTGTGGAGGGGCCGATACCGTGAGGTTATGTTCAGAAATATTTGGCATACAGGTCGTCTCGTCGAAGTCTCGGACCCACCAGTCTGCGCCGGAGCATCGGGCGCTCACTTCCAGATTTCTCCGCGCTCGCAATCATCGGGGGGGGAAACACTATCGGGAAGTCGAAACCTCGACACCGAAGACGGGGCGACATGCTGGAATTGCCGCCCGCTCTTGCGCAACGTGACACCCTGAGGCGCAGCTCGGTTAGTTCGATGGGCGGGGGCCAGACGGTTGGGCCCTCAATTGCCCCAGCCTTTTCATGATTGCCCGAGTTCTTGCGTCCTCAACTTGCGAACGCATTTCCTCGGTCTTTGCTCGTCGATCTGCCCACGCGGCCTCAAATTCAGTCCGACTGATGTGTTCGACAAGCGTGGGGAGCGGCACGGTTTCATCAACCGCTTCGGATATCGGCGCCGGAGGCACGCTATGGATACCCCGGAACACCCCTTCCTGGGCATAGGCGCTCATTGCCATTCCATAGCTAACGACGGCCTCGGCAAATCGACCGTCTTCCCAACGTTGAAGCGCATTTCTGGCGAGCACGCTTGCCGCAAGCGTGGCCGCGCTTGCGCCAAGCGAGGCCACGCCTACGTCTGCACCGTATTCCAGTTTGTCCATATAAGAAGCCGTGAGCTTGAATAGGGCTGCGCCACAGGCCCCAAGATCACCGGCAAGAAAATACGCTTCGGCGCAATGGGTGAGCAGCCGAACCATTGGAAATTCCTCGTCGCCCCCCCGTGCGTCAACACGGTCCGTCAGCTCCTTTAAAGTGGACGCCAGCGCTTCTAGCACCGCCTTTTCCTCACTGAACTCCGCAATCGGTTTGCCATCGATGCATCGATCTATCAGATCACTCCAGACATGGCACGTCTCCGTATCCGGGGTCTGTGCGTCAAATTGCATAAGCTTCCCGGAGAATAATTCCAAACGGCAGTGAAATCGCTCCCCCGGGTCCGTGAGAAGTTTCTGTATCTCATGCGTCGTCAATGCACCCTCCCCGGTCCCTAGCGAAGAGCGTCCGAGCGGGATACACAACCCGATATCCGGGAAGGGAACGACAATCTGACCACGATCACCAATGTATGCGTCGGCCAACATCGCCGCTCTGAGTTCTGCGGGCAACGCGCCAAACAGCGTTGCCGAATCGTAGTCGACGAGATGAAGCGGGTTGCATTTCGCAAGAAAATCGCGGCCGCGACCAAACGAGGCCACGTGGTAGCGCGCTGCGGCACGCAAGACGTCCTCCTTTTTTTCGTCGGACAGACCGCGAAGCAATGGGCCCAACAGTTCCGTGGAATCGAAGATCCGTATGAAGTCCTTGATCTCCTCGTCCGCAGGACGGATGCCTTCGTCGAGCCCATAAGTGAAGTCTTTCAGTCGAGCGATGGCGCTATCGCGAGGACTTCGGTCCGGAGCGGCCGGCACGGTGAAGTTATGACCAGGCGTTTCGGAAATATTTGGCATACAGGTCGTCTCGTCAGAGTCGGAGAATGATGCTTGCGAATCCGCTTTATTCGCCTTCCGCTGGGATTGATGGACGTGTTGGCGACGGCGGAACGCTCGATTGCATTGGCGGAATACGAGGCTTACGCGCAGCCCACAACTTTTCAAATCCGGATTGAGAGATATTCGGACCGAGCATAAGAGGCGGCGGATATCCTTCCTGCTCAGGAGGTACGGTGGCCCTCGCCCCACCGACGGCGGGCGCCAACGCCCTTACGGTCACATAGGCCGCGTATGCCAATTGTCTGCACTCCTCTGCATCGTCATATCGCCCGACGTTCCATAGGTCGAGTGCAGCACCGGCAAGGACATCTGCCGCAATCTTGTTCGCCGATGCCGCGTTACGAAAATCGCGTCTTCGTTGGTGGCCATGCCCCATTTCGATCAAGCTTTCCGCGCAGGATTTGGGATCGTCGGCATGAAAATACGCTATCGCGCTATTGGTGAGCATGCGTGGTATTGGAAATTCGTGATGAAGCCCGCGCTCCGATACCCGGCTCGCCAGTGCCCTAAGTGCGGAGGCCAACATGCCCAGCACCGTCGGGTCATTGCTGAACTGATTGATCGGCTTGCCGTCGACGCATCGCTGAATCAAGTCGTACCAGACATGGCACGCCTCGTTGTCCGGGTACTCGGCATTGACACGCCCGAGCCCAGCGGAGAATTTCTCCAGTAGCGACTCCAACTGCCCGTCCTGATACATCAGCAGTTGCTTGACCTCGTCCGTCGTCAATGCCCCTGCTCCGGTACCTAACAAGGTGCGTCCGAGCGGAACGCGCAACCCGATGTCCGGGAACGTGAGGACGATCTGCCCGTAATCACCGATGCGTGCGCTGGTGATCATCGCCTCTTTGATCGGTGCGGGAAGCGCACCGATCAGCTCCACAGCATCCTGGTCAACCTGGTCGAGCAGCTTCCGGCGCTCAAGAAAATCGCGGCCTGGCCCGAACGTCGCCACGTGACACCGCGCCGCACGACACAATATTCGCTTCTTCTCTGTGTCGGACAGACAGCTGAGCACCATATCCCGCAGTCCCATGTGCGAAAAGTGGCTCATGAAATCGTCGATGGCACTGTCTGAGGGCACTTGACCGACGTCGAACTTACAGGTGAAGTCCGTCAACCGATCTATTCGGAGTTCGCTGAGACTTTGGTTCGGATAGTTTTGGACCGGAAAGTTTAGGCTGGGGGCGGCAGAGATTTCTCGCATGAACGTCGTCTCACAGGAGGCTTGGAGCCACCAAGTCTGCGCCGGAGCGTCAGACGTTCTCTTTCAGTTTTCGCCGCGCTGGGGGTCATCACATTCCCATCCTCTGCGCGGCGAATCCGTCATGAAGGCGAGTGAGAGCTTGAGCGCTGGTTTACGGTATCGCTATCGGTTTCCGAGCCATTTACCGGTTCGTTCGGGACGGCGTGCACCTGCGCGACGGTCGAGCGGGAAGCGCCGCTGTTCACCGCCGCATTCTCGCGATGAGCCGCCGCCTTCTCATAGGCATCCTGTGCGAGCACCAGGTATTCGTTCCCTTCGGCCGACTTCCCCTGCGCCATCAATTGTTCAGCTATCTGATAGAACCTTCCCCCTGCATGCATATACGCGCTGCTCGCGCGTTGATCTCCGGCTTGCTCGTGGTAGCACGCGATATCGATCCATCCTAATGCGACGTTCATCCCGTCCTGCGCGTGATCGAATGCCTCCAGGCTGTCGACAAGCATCTTGAAAAGCGGAAGGTCGCTGGTGTACGAACATCCGGATATCCGGCTTCCCAACGCTCGCAAGGCCATTCCAAGTGTTCTCAATTCGGCGGGATCTGCGCTGAATTCTCTGATCGGCTTCCCCCCCATACAGCGCTGGATGCAGTCATACCATGCCGCCCAGACGTCAATGTCGGAATACGGCGTATGGGTGTGGCCCATCTCACTGGAAAATCGTTCCAAAAGCGATGGCGTCTGCTCATCGTGACCAAGGAGCAATGCTCTGGCCTCGTCGTACGACAGCGCCCCCGGTTCGTCCCCGAAACACGGACGGCCCAGCGGAAGGTTCAGCGCTAGTTCAGGAAATGACAGGACGATCTGGAAACGAGGGCCAATACACGCGCGCCGCAGCATATGGTCCCGGGCATCGGACTGCAGCGCGCCCAGCAACTCCCGGGAGGCATCGATGGCATGACCCAACATTTGATCTCGCACCAGAAAATCCCGTCCGGCGCCATACGACGACACGTGACATTGCCCGGCCCAGATCAGAATGTCTGCCTTGTCCCCGCAGGTGAAGCAATTTCGTAGGGTATCGATCGGCCCAAGATTCGCGAACCGCGCCAGGAAGCCCCGAAACGCGACGTCATCGGGCGATCCGCCCCCTTCCAGACGGCGGTTGAAGTCGTCGAGCAACGCCATTCGGCGCTCGCTAAGATTGGAATCAGGGTAGCGCTGTACGGGGAAGTTGGCGCCGGTGAGGGGTGCGGTCGAAATCATGACTGTCGGGAAGACTGAGTGGGAGAACAATCAGTCTGCGTCCGAACGCACGATGCCACCTTTCATTTTTCGCCGTAGGGGTGCCATCTGTCTTTCATCACGGATCTGGTGAGCACAGATCCGCAGCACGTCCTTCGACAAGCCCGGCTAGGCAAGACAGGGCGATGATTCTAGACGAGTCGCTTGCAACGCACCTTTGAATTTCGAAATTTCCTCGTCCGACAGCACGCCGATGAAGACCATCGATGACGGCTGCACAGGCAGTTCCGGGCGCGCTCTGAATGTCGCCCGTGAACCCACGACATGCATTTCGCTCATGCCACCGGTCGACGACACGACGAATCCTTTCGCTCGCAACAACTTGCCGCGAAACATCAACAGTGCTGCCCGCAGGCGATTGCGATCCAACGCGCCGTCCGCCTTCCAGACGAAGCTTCGCAGACCACTCGGCAACGCGTGCCCCGATGCGCGCAGCGGCCTCGGGCTCAGCAAACCGGGCAAAACCAGCGCTTCATCGGGAAACAGAATCGCCGGAGGCACCACACCGTTATCCGCCGTCACGACGATCTGCGTCGCCCCGAGTTCGGTCAGCCGTTGCCGCACCACCTGCATCGCGTCAGGCGTGACGAGATCCGTCTTCGTCATGACGAGCGTGCTCGCCGCCATGATCTGCTTACTGGCGATGTCGCCGACGTAGCGGTCGGCGAGTGTTTCCTCGATGCCGCACGCGTCGACTGCGACCACAATGCCGTGCAATCGAAACGCCTTGTCCAGCAACCCCACCTGCGCAATGCGCATGGGATCGGACACCCCGCTCGCTTCGATCACCAGCAGGTCGGGGCGCTGCGCCCGCTCACCGATGGCGATAAGCGTCTCCACGAGGCGCCCGCCGATGGTGCAGCACACGCAACCGTTTTCCAATCCGATGACGTCGTCGCTACGCTCCCGGATAAGCGAGGCATCGACGTTGACCGAGCCGAAGTCATTCACGAGCACCGTCACGCGCAAGCCGTCCGCGTTGCTCAGCAGCGCGTTGACGATTGTCGTCTTTCCAGCACCGAGATAGCCGCCGAGAACGATCATCGGCACCGGTTGCCTTGCGACTTCGGCCTGCTCGCGCGCTTCGGGTGTCTGCACGGTCGTCATCGCGGCGCGCGGAAAATCTCGCCACCCAATACCGTGCCCCACACCGGCATCTGACGCAGTTCGTCTACCGGGACGTCGTAAGGATCGGCGTCGAGCACCGCGAAGTCCGCGTACTTGCCGACTTCGACGCTGCCGATCAGATGATCCATGCCCAGCGAGAACGCCGCGCCCAGCGTGATGGCGCGCAAGGCGTCGTCGACCGGCAAGCGCAACGACTCGCCGAGCACGCGGCCCGACGACGTCTCACGTTTGATGGCGCACCACGCGGTGAACAACGGATTGAGTTGCGTGATCGGCGCGTCGGAGTGCAGTGCAAACGGCAAGCCGATCTGCCGCGCGATCTCTGCCGCATCCATGCGATCGGCGCGATCCGGCCCCATCGTCTGCGTGTAGTGCGCGTCGCCCCAGTAGTAGACGTGATTCGCGAAGAAATTCACGCACATGCCGAGGCGCTGCGCGCGCGTGAGTTGTGCGACGTCGGCCATCTGGCAGTGCTGCAACGTGTGACGATGGTCGGTACGCGGATGCACTTCGAGCAGCTTCTCAATGGCGTCGAGCACGACTTCCGTGGCTTCGTCGCCATTCGTATGAATGTGCATTTGCAGTCCGGCCGCGTGGAACGGCAGGAATGTCTCGACGAGTTGCGACGGTGCGATCAGCCACAGTCCGTTGGGCTTGCCGTTGTGATAGCCCGGCCAGCGCAGACGCGCCGTGAACCCCTGAATCGAGCCGTCGACGATGAACTTTACCGGCCCGTAATGCAGCTTGTCCGTGTTGCCTTCGCGCGCATCGAGTACGCGTTGCGGCCCACCCTCAGGGCAACGTTGCGGTGCGAAAGCGGGCACGATGCGAATCGGATACTTCGCATCGGCCGTCGCCTCATGGAGATTCGCATTGCCGGTCGGCGTCAGATCGTTGACGAGATCGGTCGCCGTGGTCACACCCGCGAGTTGTGCGACCCGGCCGAAATTCCAGATCGCGCGCGGACTCTCGCTCGCGGCAATCGACAGCCCCTCGCCGATGACGCGATACACCGGAAACATCGCCGCGAATTCCCGCAACTCGCCGGTCGGCTCGCCGTCTTCACCGAGGACGATGCCTTCCACGTCCACGTCGCCATCGATGCCCGCGAGCTCGAGCATCGGCGTGTTCACGTTCATCAAATGGACGCTGGCATGCAGGATCGCGATGGGGCGGGTCATCGACACCGCATCGATATCGCGCGCGACCAGCGGCGCGCCTTCGAAGAAAATCGGATCGTAACCCCAGGCGAGCAACGGCTTGTGATCGTCCGTCATGCGTTGCTCAGCGTCGCGCAGACGGGCCAGTACTCCGGACGGCGTCTTCAATCCCTCCCACAGATGACCGTCCGGGCCACGCCGGTCGTAGTAACCGACATAGACGGCGTCCCACATCGCGCCTTCCATCAGGTGGCAGTGCCCCTCGACCAGACCGGGCATCAGCACCTTGTCGCGCAGCGTGTCGATGGGCGCAGCATCCGTCCAGCGGCGCATGTCGTCGGCGTCGCCGACGGCGAGAATCCGGCCGTCGCACACAGCGACGTGGGTGGCCACAGGCTGCGCCGGATTCATCGTCACGATCTTGCGGGCGACATACACGCGAATGTCGTCGCGGCTCGCTGAGGTGTTGCCTCTTTCTGTCATCGTTACTTCTTATAGGGGGAAAGCGTGCCGACACCGGCGTCCATCGAACGTGCGGCGCGTTGGCCGCCGAGGAGCAGGTGTAGCACCGACATCACCACGACGTTGACGACCAGGCAAATCAGCCCGAGGTTGACCCCGCCGAGGTCCGGATTCTTGTAGTAGAGCACGAGCGCGAGACCCTGCCCCGCCAGCACACCGGCGGCGACGGCAGTGGCGCGCACGCGCATGCGGAACACCACAGCGATTACGCCCGGCAGGAACTGTGTCACGCCGTAATACGCCATATTGATGAGCGTGAGCATGAGGTTCGGCGTGAGCAACGTCAGCACAATGGAACCCAGCAGATACAGCACGATCACCACCTTCGAGCTGGCCTTCTGAAGATGCTCCGGCATGCCCGAGAGGATGTTGCGCGTGACGATGGGGCCGAGCGCAAGGCAGATGCCTGCGAGCACGAGCAATCCCGAGAGCGCCGCCCCAGCCGCCACGAGGCCGACGAGCCACGACGGTAGCAATTGCGTCACAGCAGCGAAGAACGCTTCATTGGGCGAGGCAAGCTGGATGTTCTGGCTGATCGCGTAGTACGACGCCAGCACCAGGAACGGATACATCAGCATGTACAGCGGCATGGCGACCTGCGTACGCCGGATCGTGGACGCGCTCTTCGCGGTGAAGAAGTTCTGCACGCCAAAGGGCATCACGTACATGCCGAGCGACTGGAACACGATGGTCGTCATCGCGAAGGTGAGCTGCTGCGTGCTCATCGCGTTGCTCACGTGCTGGCTCGCGGCCTGAAACACGGGTGTAACTCCGGACTCCCACGCCACCGCGACCCCGGTGATCACGATGGCCGCGACCATCAGCACGTCTTTGAGCACCGCGATGTAGGCGGACGCCCGTACCCCGGCAATCGCGATGTAGACGAAGGCGAGCATGGCCGAGAAACTGATGAGCCACAGCGGCTGGAAATTCCATCCCAGTCCCTTGAGCGCCGCCACCAGTCCTGTGAACTGCAACTGTCCCCAAGGCAGCAGGAAGACGATGGCAGTGATCGCGACCACCAGTTCGAGAAAGCGATTCTGGAAGTGGCCCTTGAACAGGTCGGGCAGCGTGATCGCGTTGTAGCGCTTACCGGCGTCCCAGATTTTCGGGCCGAGGAAGTAACCGACGGGATAGGCCAGCAGAATGTAGCCGAGGAACCACACGCCGTAGGTCGGCCCCTTGGCGTAGATGCCGCCGGGAAATCCGACCATCGTCCCGATGCTGTAGATCTCACCGGCGGCGAGGAAGAATACGAGCCACGCGCCGAACTGGCGCGACGCGACGAAGAAGTCGTGCATGCTCTGCGGGCCGCGTCCGCCGCGCGCTCGCAATGCGAGATAGACCGACAACAGAATGAAGCCGGCAAAGATGAGGGTTGCCATCGACGCAATCTCCGGAATTCGGAACGTAAGCGGGATCGGGGTGCCGTGTGTACTGGCTCGCGTGAGCGCAGCACCGCATCAACGCGCGCAGAAGCGCGCCTGAGGTTCAGCGACTAAGGAAGGAATGGCGGATCCGCGCGTCACGCGGGGTCCTCGACGATATGGCGATCGAAAAGCGTCCAGCACAGCCACAGGCAGACGGACGTGAGCACGAACCACAAGAAGATCCAGCCGTAGATAAACGGCACGCCGAGCACATAGCGCTCGACGGAAGCTGCCCAGGGCAGCAGTCCTACAACCCCGAGATACGGCACCCCGAGGCCAATCAACAATCTGAGCATGTCCCATCTCCATTGCGCACGGCACATTGCGATGTGCCGTTACGGTCGCGCGGCGCGGACCTTTTGTCGGATTCAGTATCCCCAGCCAAAAATCGCGCCGTTTAGAGCCACATGCCAGAAAAGTTTGGTGCCAGAGAGGAATGACGAACACCTTCATCCAGCGATAGGCCAGCCCGCATTTTCTGGCGCCACACACTCGAAAAATGTGGAGCCAGTCAGGGACTTCCCTGACGAAGTCCAAGCCGTAGCGGTACGGCGATGCGCTGGCACCATCACAAGTCTCCGGTGGTACTAATCCCACGAAATTGTTCTTGGCAGTATTGGCTCATTCTCTTCAGGAGCCAAACGTGGGTACGATTGAATCCTTCGCGCTGGATCGTCGCTCCGCAGCGCCATACGATCCGCTTTACGATCCGCTAGTTTCGTCCAACCCCGGTCTGGGCATGGACTATGCGCCGACCTATTGGGTGGCCACCGCAGGCGAGCCGCCGGAAGACGACGGACCGCTCGCAGGCGATGCCGATGTCGACGTGGTCATCGTCGGCGCAGGCTTCACCGGCCTGTCCACCGCCCTGTTCCTCGCTCGCGAACACGGCATCCGGGCCACCGTGCTCGAAGCGAACCAGACGTGCTGGGGTTGCACCAGCCGTAACGGCGGTCAGGGACAAAACGCCAGCGGACGTCTCTATCGCTCGCAATGGATCGATCGCTGGGGCAAGGACACCGCGCTGCGCCTGGACGCCGAAATCCGCGAAGGCTTCAACACGTTCAAATCGCTCATCGCCGAAGTGCCCGAGTGCGACCCGCAACCGGGCGGCCATCTCTACATCGCCCACCGCGATCGCAAGATGGACTTCCTGCGCAACGAAGCCCGCGTCATGCGCGATGTCTTCGGCTACGACACACGCATCCTCTCGCGCGACGAAGTCCGCGAACAATACGTCGACGATCAGGAAAACTGCGGCGCACTGCACGAACCCGACGGTATCGGCGTGCACCCGCTCAAACTCGCCTTCGGCTATCTGCGCATGGCGCGTGCGCTCGGCGCGCGCGTGCATCCGTCGACACCGGTACTTGGTGTGGAGACGATCAACGGCGTGCATCACGTGCGCACGCCACGCGGTGTCGTGCGCGCCAAGGCCGTCGCGTTCGCCACCGGCGGCTACACGCGTAACGACGTCACGAAAGCGCTGCGCTCGAAGATCATGCCGATCCTGTCGAACTCGCTCGTCACGCGCGTACTCACTCCGGACGAGATCGCCGCGACGAACTTCCGCACACACGAGGTCATCACCGACACGCGCACGCTGCGCTATTACTACCGCCTGCTGCCCGATAACCGGTTGCAGATCGGCAGCCGCAGCTCGATCACCGGGGCCGATGCGCAGAATCCGAAACATATGGCCGTGCTGGTCGAAGGCCTGCATCGCAAATTCCCCGCGCTCAAGGGTATTCAGATCGACTACTCGTGGTGGGGTTGGGTGGACGTGAGCCACGACATGATGCCGCGCGTCACGCAACCCGATCCGCGTCAGAACCTCTTCTATGCCGTGGGCTATGGCGGCAACGGCGTGTCGTTCTCCGCGCACGCCGGACGCCGCCTCGCCCAACGCATTGCCGGGCAGCGCGACCCGTCGTGGGATCTGCCGATCTACGACTCCGCGCTGCAATACCCGAACGTGTTCGGCACGGTGCAATGGCAAGGCTTCGCGCCATTCCGCCGCATCGGCCAGCGCTTTCTCTATCAGCGATATCACGCGCAGGATGAAGCCCGCTGATCTCGCTTACCTCACGATTTTTGGAATCTGCAATGACGACTCAGAACGACACCGCCGCTATCCAGTTGCTCACCACGTTCAATGACGCCTGGAATCGCCACGACATCGACGCACTCATGGCCTGCATGACCGACACGTGCGTGTTCCATGCCGTCGCGGGCCCCGACATGCTCGGGCGCACTTTCGAAGGGCGTGAAGCCGTGCGCGCCGCGTTCCAGTCCGCGTGGGAAAACTTCCCAGACGCGTCGTGGACGGAGGGCGTGCATTTCGTAGACGGCAATCGCGCCGTATCGGAATCGACATTCCGCGGGACGAAAGCCGATGGCTCGCGCGTCGAAGCGCGCATGGTCGACGTGTTCACCCTGCGCGACGGCAAGATCGAAGTGAAGAACGCGTTCCGCAAGGACCGCCCGGCGTTCTGATCACGCCCTGAGGAATGCCCGGATTGCCCGCCCCGCCTGACGGGGCGTTTTTTTCTGAACGACGGCGACAGGCCATCTTCGTCACGCAACACGCGCTTCATTTGTATTTTTCAATACAAAACGTACCAAATAATAAAAATACCAATTGACGACGGCGGTTTGATCCCCTAGATTTCGAAACAAGCAACTAAATCGGAATTATTTGTTCCGTTTATTTTTCACTGGAGACACCCCATGAACGCCAAAGATCCGGCTACGGCCACCCAGCAACTGACGGCTTCCGATGCCGGTCCGCAAACGATGACGCCCTCGGAAGCGTTCGTCGAAACGATGGTCGCCAACGGCGTGAGCGAGATGTTCGGCATCATGGGTTCGGCCTTCATGGACGCGATGGACATCTTCGCGCCGGCGGGTATCCGTCTGATTCCGGTGGTGCACGAGCAAGGCGCTGGCCACATGGCCGACGGTTACGCTCGCGTGTCGGGCCGTCATGGTGTCGTGATCGGCCAGAACGGCCCCGGCATCAGCAACTGCGTGACGGCCATCGCCGCCGCTTACTGGGCGCACAGCCCGGTCGTGATCGTCACGCCCGAAGCGGGCACGATGGGTATCGGCCTGGGCGGCTTCCAGGAAGCGAAGCAACTGCCGATGTTCCAGGAATTCACGAAGTATCAGGGTCACGTGACGCACCCGGCGCGTATGGCCGAATTCACCGGCCGCTGCTTCGACCGCGCCATGGCCGAAATGGGCCCGACGCAACTCAACATCCCCCGTGACTACTTCTACGGCCAGATCAAGGCCGAGATTCCGCGTCCGCAACGTCTCGATCGCGGCGCAGGCGGCGACGAGCGTCTGAACGAAGCGGCCGAGCTGCTCGCGCAAGCCAAGTTCCCGGTCATCATCTCGGGCGGCGGTGTGGTCATGGCCGACGCCGTCGAAGAGTGCAAGGCACTGGCTGAGCGCCTTGGCGCACCGGTCGTCAACAGCTACCTGCACAACGACTCGTTCCCGGCCAACCATCCGCTGTGGTGCGGCCCGCTCGGCTATCAGGGCTCCAAGGCGGCCATGAAGCTGCTCGCGCAAGCCGACGTCGTCGTCGCGCTCGGCTCGCGCCTCGGACCGTTCGGCACACTGCCGCAGCACGGTCTGGACTACTGGCCGAAGAACGCCAAGATCATTCAGATCGACGCCGACCACAAGATGCTCGGCCTCGTGAAGAAGATCTCGGTCGGTATCTGCGGCGATGCGAAGGCTGCGGCCGTCGCCCTGTCGCAACGTCTGGCCGAGCGCACGCTCGCCTGCGACGCCACGCGTGACGCCCGCGCCGACCAGATCGCCACGGAAAAGGCAGCCTGGGAGAAGGAACTCGACGACTGGACCCACGAGCGTGATCAGTACAGCCTCGACATGATCGAAGAGCAGAAGAACGAAAAGACGTTCAACGGCGGCGAGTATCTGCACCCGCGTCAGGTGCTGCGCGAACTCGAAAAGGCGATGCCGGAAGACGTCATGGTCTCGACCGACATCGGCAACATCAACTCGGTGGCCAACAGCTACCTGCGCTTTAACAAGCCGCGCAGCTTCTTCGCCGCCATGAGCTGGGGCAACTGCGGCTACGCCTTCCCGACGATCATCGGCGCGAAGGTGGCCGCACCGCACCGCCCGGCCGTGTCGTACGCTGGCGACGGCGCGTGGGGCATGAGCCTGATGGAAACGCTCACGTGCGTGCGTCACAACATTCCGGTCACGGCCGTGGTCTTCCACAACCGCCAATGGGGTGCCGAGAAGAAGAACCAGGTCGACTTCTACAACCGCCGCTTCGTCGCCGGTGAACTGGATAGCCCGAGCTTTGCCAACATCGCCCGTGCGATGGGCGCAGAAGGCATCGTGGTCGATCGTCTGGAAGACGTCGGCCCGGCGCTCAAGAAGGCCATCGACATGCAGATGAACCACGGCAAGACGACCATCATCGAAATCATGTGCACGCGCGAACTGGGCGATCCGTTCCGTCGCGACGCGCTCTCGAAGCCGGTGCGCATGCTCGACAAGTACAAGGACTACGTCTGACGCGGTAGCGGTTCTTCGTGTGACAGCGCTCCCGGCTCTGTGGGTGCCGGGGGCGCTTTTTTTTATTTCTTCGACATCATGAAAGCCATCAACCGCATTATCGATACCGCGCGCCGTGCCCCGATGCGCATCGTGCTGTGCGAGGCGGACGACGCGCGCGTGCTCGAAGCCGCCGCGCGCGCCACGCGTGAGGGCATTGCACGCATCGTGCTCGTCGGCGACATCGCCCGGACGCAGCGCGCCGCCAGCGAGGCACGCATCGATCTCGCCGGGATGGAACTGATCGATCCGGCGACGTCAGACATGACCGAGGCCTTCTCGCACATTTGGTACGGCATCCGCTCGAAGAAGGGTATGACGCGCGAGCAGGCGCTTGAGGAAATGCGTACGCCGTTGGGCTTCGCCAACATGATGGTGCGCCTCGGCCACGCCGACGGCTCCGTCGCGGGTGCGGTGAACACCACGGCCGACGTGGTCCGCATGGCGATTCAGATCATCGGCGTGCAGCCGTCGTTCAAACTCGTGTCGAGCTTCTTCCTGATGATGCTCTGCGAGCCGTTCCACACGATGAAGGGCGGGCTGATCTTCTCGGACTGTGCGCTCGTCGTCGATCCCGATGCAGAACAACTGGCGCAAATTGCACTCGCTGCGGCCGATAGCGCCGCGGCGTTGCTCATGGAGCCGCCGCGTGTCGCCATGCTGTCGTTCTCCACCAGCGGCAGCGCCAAGCATGCGGCCGTCGACAAGGTGGTAGAGGCGACACGTCTCGTCAAGGAAGCACGGCCGCAACTGGCCATCGACGGCGACGTCCAGCTCGACGCCGCCATCGTCTCCGAAATCGCCCAGCGCAAAGTCGTGCACTCGCAGATCGAAGGGCACGCCAACACGCTGATTTTCCCAAGTCTGGATGCGGGCAACATCGGCTACAAGCTGGCGGAACGCATCGGCGGTGCCAAGGCCATCGGCCCGCTGTTGCAAGGCTTGAACCGCCCCGCGAACGACTTGTCGCGCGGGTGCAGCGCCGACGATATCTACTACGTGATCGGCGTGACATGCGTGCAAGCGCAAGCCGCGCGGGCCAAGCTGACCGGTGTGTCGCCGCTCGCTATTGGTGCATGAGCGCGTATGAGCGCGTATGAGTGTGTATGAGCGGACATAAGCGGGTATGACCGGGCACGTCATGCTGACCGGGCTGCTGGCCCATCTTCCGTTGATGATGTTGCTGGGCTTCGCCACGTACTTCCAGACCGTGACGGGGTTCGGGCTGGGGATGATCGTACTGGGCGGGGCCAGTGGCTTCGGACTGGCGCCCGTGGCCGACGTCGCCATCCTCGTGAGTCTGGTGACGCTCGTGAACAGCGCGCTCGCATTACCCGGCACGTTGCATCTCGTCGACTGGCGGGCTGTGCGGGCGGCAACGCTCGGCATCATCCCGTCGGTCGTGGTCGGCGTGCTGTTGTTCGATTATCTGAACGGCACGGCCTCCAATGTGCTGCATCTGTTGCTGGGCGCGGTCGTGCTGTATGGCGGCATCGGCTCGGCACTGCGTCCCGCGCCGAAGACCGAGCGCTCCGCAGATACGGGCTTCTTTCTGAGCGGCATCTTCGGCGGTTTGTTAAGCGGGATGTTCGGTATCTCCGGGCCGCCGCTGATTTTCTACTTCTATCGTCAGCCGCTCACACTGGTCCAGATTCGCTGCGCGTTGATTCTGCTCTTCGCTGTGACTGCGACGATCCGCACGACCTATAGCGCCTTCGCAGGGCAGTTACCCGCATCGATGTGGTGGCAAGCGGCGTTCGCGTTTCCCGTCGTCACGTTCGCCACACTGTTCGCACGACGCCATCCCCCGCCGCTGTCAGGCGTCACCACACGCCGTCTCGCATTCATGACGCTGATCCTGCTCGGCGTACATCTGATGGTGAGCGCAGTGATGGAGGTGGTCTGACGGCGGTGCGTCCGGCGTTGAGGGTGCCGCGTCAGTCGCCGGATCGACGTCCACCGCTGCCGATCCAATCGACCAGCTTCGCCAGCATCGTCATGTCGGGCGACGACGTGAGATCGAGCGCAAGCGAATTCCGGTAATACGGGCTGAGATCGAGGCCAACGCCAAGGCCCAACACTTCCACGTCGCCACGCGCCTGCTGCTGCGCCACGACTTCACGCAGGTGATGGTCGAGATAGTGCTCGTCGTTGACCTGATTGGTGGCGGCGTCCATCGGGCTGCCGTCGGAGATCACGATCAGCAGACGTCGATTGACGCTGCGCGAACGCAGACGTTCACAGGCCCACTCGACCGCCTCGCCATCCACGCCCTCGCGGAACAGGTCGGCCTTGTACAGCGACGCGATGTCGGTCCGTGCGCGTCGCCAACTGGTGACAGCATCCTTGAAGATGAGGTGTGAAACCTCGTTGAGACGACCGGGAAAGCGCGGTTTGCCACGCGCGAGCCAGTCGGTGCGGGCGCGTCCGCCATTCCACGCACCGGTGGTAAAGCCCAGAATTTCGTTGGTGACGCCCGCCGCGTCAAGCGCGCGGGAGAGGACGTCCACAATCATCGCGACGGCGTCGACCTGCGCCTTCATCGACCCTGAGCAATCGATGAGAAAACTCACCATCGATTCGGCAATGAGCGTGTGCTTTTCCAGCCGGAACAGACGCCGCTCGGCGGGCGAACTGACGAGTTGCGCAAGCCGTCGTCCGTCGATACGGCCCTGCTCTTCGCCGAACGACCAGCCGTCGCGTTGCGGCACGGCGAGCGCCGCCTTGAGGGCGCGCGCCAGCCTCGGCACATTGATCGCCTGAGCAACGATGCGCTCGTCGAGCCGTTCGCGGAACTCGGTCAGCAACGCGCGGCGCACGAGGGTGCCCGCGTACAGCTCTCGATCGTAGCGATTCGTGAACACGCGATAGCCTTGCTCGGACGCCGCCAGCACACGGCTGTCGCCCGAGTGCGCGAGCGTGATGCCTTCGTCTTCCTGCTCGTCGAAATCGAGAAACAGCGAGAACGCATTGCGCACGCCCTTCTCGTCTTCCTCGTCCTTCGCGTCGTCTTCCTCATGCTCACCGCCCGCCGCACGGATCAGGCCCGCGATGTCAGCGGCCAGTTCCAACGCGTACGCCGCGAACGCCGCCTGGTCGGTGCGCGTTCGACGCATCCCGGCGAGCGCGCCGCCAATGCGTGGCGCGATGGCCATACGCGTGGCTTCTATCAGCCCTTCCGTGTCTTCGATGACCGGATAGCCGGTCAGTCGCGACCAGCTCATCTGTGCCACCGTGTACAGCAACAACCCCACGTGACTGTCCGCGACGCCCGTCGCATGCATTGCGCGCGACCACGCTTCGAAGCGCTCGCGCAGATTGCTGGCCACGCCGGGCATACCGGCGGGAATGAACGTCTCGCAGCGCAGTTGTTCCAGCAGTTCGAAGAGCAGCCGCTCCAACGGCGCATCCGGTTGCAGACGGCGATGCAATGCCGCGTCGCTGTGACGCAGCCGAAGCGCCGCGCCGTCCGCCGCACCGCGCAACGTTGTCAGTGGGTCCGCTGGCGGCGGCAACGTTTGCAGATGCGGCGCATGCAACGGCAACGGTCGCATATTCCGGCACAGGCGCGCCCCGCTGTAGTGCAACGCGGCGTCGCCGGTCAGCGCGCGTACGGTGGCGGCGCACAACGCCTCGCCGCGTGCGGCGCGTCGTGCCGCCTCGCGCTCTGAGATAGTCATGAGGCATCGGCCAGCAGCGAGCGGCCGCCGTCCGTCGACGGCAATTCGCGGCCAAACGCGCGCTGGTAATACTCGGCTACCACGGCGCGCTCCGCTTCGTCGCACTTGTTCAGGAACGTGAGACGGAACGCGAGACCGGCGTCGCGGAAGATGCCCACGTTTTCCGCCCAGTTGATCACGGTGCGTGGCGACATGAGCGTGGACAGATCGCCCGTTGCAAAACCCTTTCGCGTGAGTTCCGCCACGCTGACCATCGATTCGATCAGTGCACGGCCAGCGTCGTTATCCAGTTCCGGCACGCGTGCGAGAACGATGCCTGCTTCGTCTTCACGCGAGAGATAGTTGAGCGTCGCGACCACATTCCAGCGGTCGATCTGCGCGTGATTCAGCACCTGCGTGCCGTGGTAGAGACCGTTGAGATTGCCGAGACCGACGGTGTTGGTCGTCGCGAACATGCGAAAGCCGGGATGCGGATGGATCACACGGTTCTGGTCGAGCAGCGTGAACTTGCCGTCGCGCTCCAGAATGCGCTGAATGACGAACATGACGTCGGGACGTCCCGCGTCGTACTCGTCGAAGATCAGCGCGACGGGGCGTTGCAGCGCCCACGGCACGATGCCTTCCTGAAACTCGGTGATCTGATGGCCATCGCGCACGACGATGGCGTCCTTGCCGACCAGATCGAGGCGGCTGATGTGGCCGTCGAGGTTCACGCGCACGCACGGCCAGTTCAGCCGCGCCGCCACCTGTTCGATGTGCGTGGACTTGCCCGTGCCGTGCATGCCCTGCACCATCACGCGCCGGTTGTTCATGAAGCCCGCCAGAATCGCCAGCGTGACGTCCGGATTGAAGCGGTACGCCGTATCGATCTCGGGCACGTGATCGTCGCGCTCGCTGAACGCCGGTACCTGAAGATCGGTATCGATGCCGAATACGGTGCGGGCATCGACCATGCGATCCGGCTGTTGGGTTGCGATCTCCATCACGACGTCTCCAAAGGGCAAGGCAATACAAAAGCAATACGCCCCATCGAGATGCGGGGCAGTTTCAGCGCATCATAGCGTTAACCATTTTTAGATACAATTCGTTCCGAATAATTAAAACACTGATTGACGGTCCCCCATAGCGTCGACTAGATTCGAATGAACTGAAGCCGAACCTAACCGAACCTTATGTATCTGGACCCCGCCAATGCCGGTCGATAACCTGTTTGGGTACAATACCGCTGATCCATTTTCCGGAACGGCGCATATGAACGATGTAGCGATTGCCCACGACTCCCCGTCAGACAACAAGGCAGACACCCCGACCCTGCGGGCATTCGCACTGCTGGAGTACCTGGTGGCGGCCGATGCGCCCGTCTCGCTTGCCGACATGGCGCACGATATCCAGATGCCCAAGGCGTCGCTGCATCGCATGCTCGGCTCGCTCGAAGCGGGCGGTCTCGTGATTCGCGAACCGGGTCAGAAGAACGCTTATGTGATTGGCCCGCGCCTGGCGCAGCTGAGCCTCGGGGTGATGATGCAAGCGGGCGCGCGCCGTATGCGTCACGCGATTCTCGGCCGTCTCGTGGCCGACCTCGGCGAGACGTGCAACCTCACGATGCTGCATGAGACCGAGGTGCTGTACCTCGACCGCATGGAAGCGCCGTGGCCGCTGCGTCTCGATCTCAAGCCCGGCTCGCACGTGCCCGCGCACAGCAGCGCGAGCGGTAAGCTGCTGCTGGCGATGATGCCCCGCGAGCAACGCGCCGCGCTGCTGCGCGCGATGAAGCTGCAACGCTTCACGCCCAACACGCTCACCGATCCCGAACTGCTGGAAAGCGAACTCGACCGCATTGCGCACAAAGGCATTGCCGTCGATAACGAAGAATTCGTGTTGGGGATCGCCTGCGTGGCCGCGCCCGTCCTCAAGGAAGACGGCGGATGTATCGCCGCCGTGGCCGTGCACGCACCGGTGTCGCGCACGTCGCTGTCCAAGGCGATGGAGTTCGTGCCGCGCCTGCAAGAAGCCGCAAAGGAACTGGCGAAGACGTTCTGACGCGTCAGTTTTCTGTCTTCTCGGTCGCCTGGGCTGCCTTCCCGTCTTCCGCTTCCGCCCGCTTCGCCAACGCCTCTACCTTGCTTGCCCGCTGCCAGTCGAGCAGCGGCGCGAGCGCCGTCGCCGTCTCACGTAGCGTCGGCACCAATCCCATCAGTTGCTCCAGCGTGACGCGCGCTGTCGGGCCATGCACGGCGAGTACCGCGCGCACGTGTCCGTCCTCCGGCGCACGCACGGGCACGCCTACGGCGACCATACCGCGCACGAACTCTTCGTTATCGATGCCGATGCCACGCGCCGCCAGCCGGTCGAGTTCCGCTTCAAGCAAGCTCGCGTCGGTAATCGTGCGCGGCGTCATGCGTTTGAGCGACAGTCGCGAAATCACCGCGCGACGCTCCGCCACCGGCATTTGCGACAGGAACAGTTTGCCGCTCGCTGTGCAATGCAGCGGCACGCGCATGCCGGGATGCATCTGCATGCGCAACGGCTCGTTCGTTTCCACACGTTCGATGTAGAGCACCTCGTCGCCGTCGAGCGCCGTGAGGTTGACGGTTTCGCCGACGCGGTCGACGAGCGCACGCAGCAGCGAGCGCGCCGCGCGCGTGAAGTTGTTGTTCGCCAGCGTGACGAGGGCGAGCCTCGCCGCCCGCGGACCTAGCGACAGCCCGCGCTCCGAGCCGCGCGAATCCGGCACATGCGAGACGTAGCCGCAGACTTCCAGCGCCTCGATAAGGCGCATGAGCGTTGCCTTCGGAATCGACAGGCGCGTGGCGAGCTGCGACAACGTGTAAGGCTGTCCGGCCATGGCGAGCCGTTCGATGACGGCCAGCGCGCGCAGATTTCTCGCTTCGTCGCTTGCGCGCAACTCGGCGTCGTCGAGTGCCCCCAATTCCCGAGCACCCTCGCGCGCCCCTTGCGTTCCGTGCATTCCGCCTCCTGCTTTCATCGCTTCGAATCGTCTTCCGGAGTCTGACGATTCACGCCGTCCGAAATTCGCCACGATCAATAAAAGAAACAAAATATACCAATTATTTGACGTCGATCAGCCTCGGGATTACCCGTGAGGATCGCCTGACGTCATGCAATCGGTGTCCGTCTCATCCGCCGCAGCATGCTCGCCCCGACTCAGTAAAACCCCGCAGATGCGCTGCAACAATCGCCTCGTTCTGAGACGCGAAGCGCGAAATCCGTTTCAGTTTCCGTCTCCCGGCTTTTTTTCGCTTGGCATTCACCCATCGCTCGCCGACATTGGATCGAAACAAACCGAAACGAATCGTTTCATCCCTCCGGGGAAAAACATCGTGAATTGCTTAGCAGGAGACAGGCGGTATGGAACATGAGGTGGACTATCTGATCGTCGGCGCGGGCTCTGCCGGATGCGTGCTCGCCAATCGTCTCAGCGCAGATCCCGCGAACCGGGTGCTGCTGCTCGAAGCCGGCGGCCCCGATAGCAATCCCTGGATTCACGTGCCGGTCGGCTACTTCAAGACCATGCACAACCCGGCGCTGGACTGGTGCTATCGCACCGAAGCCGATGCCAACGTGGCGGATCGTCAGATCGACTGGCCGCGCGGCAAGGTGCTCGGCGGCTCCAGTTCGCTCAACGGCCTGCTGTACGTGCGCGGTCAGCGCGAGGACTACGATCATTGGGCAGACCTCGGCAATCGCGGATGGGGTTACGCGGACGTGCTGCCCTACTTCCGCAAGTCGGAAGATCAGGAACATGGTGCTAACGAGTATCACGGCGTGGGCGGTCCGCTCAAGGTCTCGGACCTGCGACTGCGCCGTCCCATCGCGGAGCATTTCATCGCCGCCGCGAAGGACACCGGCATCCCCTTCAACGAGGACTACAACGGCGCAACGCAGGAAGGCGTCGGCTATTTTCAGCAGACGGCCTTCAAGGGCTTTCGCTGGAGCACGGCGAAGGGCTTTCTCAAGCCGGTACGCGAGCGTCGCAACCTGATCGTGGAGACGCGCGCACAAACCTGCCGCGTGCTGTTCGAAGGCAAACGCGCGGTGGGCGTCGAGTACTTGCAGGACGGCCAGCGCAAGAAGGCGCGCGCCAGAGTGGAAGTGATTCTTGCCGCCGGGGCCATCGGTTCGCCGCAGTTGTTGCAGAACTCAGGCGTGGGGCCGACGACGGTTCTCGCGAAGGCCGGTGTCGCGTTGCGACATGTGTTGCCCGGCGTCGGTCAGAACCTCCAGGATCACCTGCAAGTGCGACTCGTTTTCAAGACCCGCGAGCGCACGCTCAACGACGAGGTGAACAACCCGTTGCGCAAAGCGCTCATCGGCTTGCAATATGCGCTGTTCCGCACCGGTCCGCTCACGCTGGCCGCCAGTCAGGTGACGATCTTCACGCGCTCGCGGCCCGACGTCACGCGCCCCGACATCCAGTTCCACATGCAACCGTTGTCGGCGGACAAGCCCGGACAGGGCGCACATCGCTTCTCCGCCTTTACGTCATCCGTCTGCCAGTTGCGCCCGTTCAGCCGGGGCAGCGTCGAGATCCGTTCCAACGATCCGCTGCAATACCCGGTGATTCACGCGAACTATCTGTCCGACGAGCGCGACCATCGCGTGGTGACCGACGGCATCAAGGTGGCGCGTCGCATCGCGGCCGCCCCGTCGCTCGCGCCGCACATCATCAGCGAATTCATTCCCGGTGCGCAGTACCAGAGTGACGACGAGTTGCTCCAGGCCGCGCGTCAGTTCAGCCAATCGATCTATCACCCGGCGGGCACTTGCAAGATGGGCGACGACAGCATGGCCGTCGTCGACGATCGTCTGCGCGTGCATGGACTCGCGGGGCTTCGCGTCGTGGACGCGTCGATCATGCCCGAGCTGGTGTCGGGCAACACGAATGCACCGACCATCATGATTGCCGAGAAGGCGGCCGACATGATTCTCGAAGACCGGAAGCGCGCGTCGGGCATGCAGGAAGACATCCGCAGTCGCGAGGAGGCATCGGCGGAAGTCGCCCTGGCAGGGTAGTCAGTCGCGTCAGTCATATCAGTCACGTTAGCCCCTAACCAATACAAGATTCGGAGACAACCATGAATGCATCGACCAGGACCGACGCGCGGCAGATGCGCCGTGTCGTCGTCGCCAGCCTCATCGGCGCCACCATCGAGTGGTACGACTTCTTTCTGTACGGTGTCGTCGCAGGCATCGTGTTTAACAAGCTCTATTTCCCCGGCAGCGATCCGCTCATCTCGACGATGCTCGCCTACGGCACGTTCGCGGTGGGCTTCCTGAGCCGTCCGCTCGGCGGCGTGATCTTCGGTCACTTCGGCGACAAGCTCGGACGCAAGAGCATGCTCGTGATGACGCTCACCATCATGGGTATCGCTACCATGCTCATCGGGCTGGTGCCCACGTATGCGCAGATCGGCTTGTGGGCGCCGATTCTGCTGCTGTTGCTGCGGGTGTTGCAAGGCATCGGCCTCGGCGGCGAATGGGGCGGTGCGGTGCTCATGGCGTTCGAATACGCGCCGAAGGAAAAGCGCGGCTATTACGCGAGCATTCCGCAGGTCGGTCTCGCGCTCGGCCTGTGTCTCGCCTCGGGTGTGGTGGCCGTGCTGTCGTACACGCTGACGAACGCGCAGTTCCTCGCGTGGGGCTGGCGCGTAGCGTTCTTCCTGTCGGTCGGGCTCGTCGCCATCGGTATGTACATTCGCCTGAACGTGATGGAAACGCCGGAGTTCGCAAAGATCAAGAAGGCGGGCGCCGAGATCAAGATTCCCATCAAAGAAGTGCTCACGAAGAGCCCCGGCAACGTGCTGGCCGGGATGGGGGCGCGCTTCATCGACGGCGTGTTCTTCAACATCTTCGGCGTGTTCTCGATTGCCTACCTGACGCAAACGCTCAAGCTCTCGCAGACCGAAGCACTGACCGGCGTGATGGCGGCCGCGTTCGTGATGATCTTCACCATTCCGTTTTTCGGCAAGCTCTCCGACCGTATCGGCCGCACGCGTATCTACTTCTGGGGTTCGCTCGCGACCGGCCTGTCGTCGTTCGGCGGGTTCTGGCTGATGAAGGCGAGCGGCGGCAATGTGATGCTCGTGTGGCTGTCCATCGTCATCCCGTTGGGCGTGATCTACGCGTCGGTCTACGGTCCCGAAGCCGCACTCTTCTCCGAACTGTTCGACGCAAAGGTTCGCTATACCGGCATCTCGTTCGTCTATCAGTTCTCGGGCATCTTCGCGAGCGGCCTGAGCCCGATCATCGCCACGTACCTGTTGCAGAAGAATGGCGGCGAGCCGTGGATGATCTGCATCTACGTGTTGGTGGCGGGGCTCATCAGTGCGCTGTCGGCCGCGTGGATCGGCAGTCGCAAGCGTCGCCAGCAAGTGTGGCACGGCGCCGGAGTGACGGAGCACTGATCGTCATCTGACGCACGACGCCGCTTACGAGGAAGCGGCGCCAAAATAAGCCATGAAAAGGCGTGTCCTGCATCGGGACACGCCTTTGCTTTTGCGTCCGACGGTGCGCGCGCCACCGTGATCAGTTCGCCTAAGTGTCTTCATCGTGCGATGATGAACGCTCGTGCAAGCCTTTGCCCCCACTTCTCTGGCCCGCGAGCCCCGCGAAATCGAATGCAACGCGATCCGTCGCTAGATCCTGCCATTGCCGAAGACGAACCCGATCGTCCCGGCCCGCTGTCCGAAGCCTCGCTGCTGGGTACGCCGTCGACGCCGCCCGGCCCTGCCCCGGCGGACGCCGTCCCCCTGCCCATCAGTGTCTATCCCGCGCTCATGGGCATTCTGCTGGGCTACGGCGTGCTGGTCGTGGGCAACGGGCTGTTCGTCACCGCTGTGCCTTTCCATGCGCTGAAGTTCGGCGCGTCGACGTTCACCATCGGGGTGATCCAGTCGTGCTACTACGCGGGCTTCCTGCTCGGTGCGTTCTACAACCGCTCGCTGATCGAGCGCATCGGGCAGCATCGCGCGTTCGTGGCGTTCACCGCGCTGGGCGCCCTCTTCGTGATGGGCTTCGCGGTCTCCGAGTCGATGCTGCTGCTTTGTCTGCTTCGCGTAGGCACTGGCCTTGCGCTGATGGGCATGTACACCACGGTGGAAAGCTGGCTCAACGGGTCGGTGCCGAACACCATGCGAGGGCGCGTGTTCGGCTCGTACCTCACGATCAACTACCTCGCGGTGAGCACCGGACAGTTCCTGCTCAATATCGGTGAGGCGGGCAGCGAGGGGCAGTTGCTGCTCGTCGCCGGATTGTTCGTCGCCGCCATTCTGCCGATCACGCTCATGCAGGGCTGGCCCACGCGCGTGGCCGACGAGCGTCTCGTCAAACAACCGGCGATGAGTCTGTTCGACAGCGTCACGGAAATGGCGCGCGCCACACCGATTGCCATTCCGGGCTGCATTCTCGCCGGGTTCCTGTACAGCGCGTTCTACGCGATGATGCCGGTCTATCTCACCCGAATCGGCTTCTCCATCGGCAGTCTGTCGACGTTGATGGGCGTGGCGCTTTTCGGCGCGCTGCTCATGCAATGGCCGGTGGGACGCTTGTCAGACCGCATGGACCGGCGCACGGTGTCGCGGCGTCTGGCGCTGGCGTCGGTCGTGTTCTGCGCGCCGCTCATCTTCATTCAGGCGCACTGGCTGGTCTTCCTGCTGATGTTCCTGTTCTCGGCCGTGAACTTCACGCAGTACGGGCTGATCGTCTCGCATGTGAACGACCGCACGGAACCGGAGCGGCGTATCGGCGTAAGCGCCACGTTGCTCATCCTCTTTTCCGTCGGCGGCCTGCTCGGGCCGATGATCGCCTCGCTGGCCGTGACGCTGCTCGGCCCGGGCGGCCTGCACGTATTCAACGCGGTCTGTGCGCTGGCCCTTGCCCGCGTGGCCCGGCGAGCGCAGGTGTTGGCCCCCTAGTTCAGCTACGCAGCCCACGGGATGGCGATGCCGCGCATGCGAGTGCCGCCATCCCCGGCATCTATGCCCCACTTTGGGGCGCGGACGGCATTCTCTGGTGCGTCGCGTCACAAGACACACGAAAATCGCCTTGAAAATCGGGGACAATAGCGCGCGCCTTTGAGCACGCTTCTTGCTCTCCTATTCTGTACATATCTCTCGCAAGCCCCGCGCCTGTCACGACCATGACCATCGATCTCGACGCCCCCGGACTCCTGCCGCCACGAATGACGGCGGCCGACGACGGTCGGCGCATCGTCATATACGGCGATTTCACGATCTCCAGCGTCTTCCAGCCGGTGTTCTCGGTCTCGCACCGGCGCGCCATCGGCTATCACGCTTCGCTGCGCGCACACGACGCACAGGGCCGCCATGTGCCGTCGCACGAAGTGTTCACGATGGCCGCGCGTCATGGCGACATGCTGGAGCTGGGCCGACTCGCCGAGTCGCTGCACCTGGGCAACTTCCACGAATTCGACAGCCGCGATGCGTGGCTCTTTCTGAATCTGCACCCTGCGGCGCTGATGGATACGGTCTACGGCGACGCGCTGATTGCCACGCTCAAGGCGACAGGTCTGTCGCCGCAGCGCGTTGTCCTGGAAGTGCCCGAACAGGCGGGCGGCGACACGCCGCGCTTCGGCGCAATCGTCGGCAGCCTGCGCAAGGCGGGTTTTCTGATTGCGCTGGGCGGCTTCGGCGCAAAGCATTCGAACATCGACCGCGTCTGGGATCTGCGTCCGGATATCGTGGTGCTGGATCGCGGCATTCTGGCGCAGGCCGCCGAGCAATCGCACCTCGCGCGCGTGCTGCCGGGTCTCGTGTCGTTGCTGCACGAATCGGGACAGTTGGTGATGATGGGTGGCCTCACGACGGATCGCGAAGCGCTGATCGCACTGGAATGCAATGTCGACTTCGTGCAAGGCCAGTATTTCGCCGCACCGGATTTCGACCCCGTGCTGCCGAAGGTGGCTGCCGAGCGGATGGACGCGCTCTCATCCGCGCTGCGCACCCAGATCGTCGAACGCGAACGGGCGCAGCATGCACGACTGGCGCCATATGTCGCCGGGATCGAATCGGCTGCGGCGCGCATTGCACAGGGACAGGACATTCGTCAGGCAACGCACGACTTGCTCGCCCTGCCCGACGCCGCACGCTGCTTCCTGCTCGACGCGGTCGGCCGCCAGATCGGCGACAACGTGCTGCCGCACAGCCATTCGTCGCAACGCGCCAAACGTTTTCGTCCGCTGCTGCATTCGGAAGGCGCGAACTGGGCGCGGCGTCCGTACTTCATCGAGGCCATGCGTGCACCCGGCGAAGTGCATTTCACGCCGCCCTATCTCTCGATCAACGAAGCGCACTTGTGCGTGACGGCCTCCATCGCGTCGCCCGCGAAGCAGGGGCTTCATGTGCTTTGCGTGGATATCAACTGGTAGGCATCACGCCACGGACTTTGCCTCCGTAGCGCCCCAAAAAACGCCCCCGGCGTCTTACGACGTCCGGGGGCGTTGCATTTCGAGCGATGCGTGTGACTGGCTTCGTCCGACTTAAGCGGCGCGCGGTGCGCGATAGCGCTCAAGCCAATGAGCGTAAGGCGCGGGCAGCACCCACGTCGGACGCTTCTCGTCGAGTTCGCGCGCAGCGAAGTACGGCCAGTGCGGGTTCGCCAGATGGGCGCGGCCCACCATCACGAGATCCAGTTGACCGTCCGCCACGATGCGGTTTGCCACGACCGGATCGTCGATGCCCCAGGCCGATGCCACCGGAAGACCCGCTTCCTTCTTCACACGTTCCGAAATCGGTGCGAGGAACGGCGTGCCCCAGGGAATGTTCGCGTTCGGTGTCGAGAAGCCAACGCTCACGCTCAACAGGTCCAGACCGCCTTCGCGCATCTGACGCGCGAGCGTGATCGATTCCGCCAGCGTTTCTTCGTCGCGGCCATCGTATTCGATGACGCCGAAACGCGCGGTGAGCGGCAGATGTTCCGGCCATACTTCGCGCACGGCAGCCAACGTCTCCAGCAGGAAACGGCTACGGCCAGCGAGATCGCCACCATAGTCGTCTTCGCGATGGTTAGCATGCAGCGAGAAGAAGCTCTGCGCCAGATAACCGTGGGCAAAGTGCAGTTCGAGCCATTCGAAGCCTGCGGCAAGCGCGCGGCGTGCGGCGGCCACAAAGTCGGCCTTCACGCGGGCGATGTCGTCGAGCGTCATGGCCTTAGGCACCTTGCCGAGGTCGCCGCCGAAGGCGACAGCGGACGGCGAGATCGTCGGCCAGCCGCGCGGGTCGTCTTCACCGATATGGTCGTCGCCTTCCCACGGGCGGTTGGCGCTTGCCTTGCGGCCCGCGTGAGCGATCTGGATGCCCGGCACCGCGCCGTGCGACTTGATGGCCGCAGCGATGCGCGCCATGCCAGCCGTCTGTTCGTCGTTCCACAGACCGGTGCATCCCGGCGAAATGCGGCCTTCGGGCGACACGGCGGTCGCTTCGACGATCACCAGACCCGCACCACCGCGCGCCAGGCTGGCGTAGTGGGCGAGGTGCCAGTCGTTGGTCACGCCGTCGACGGCGCTGTACTGGCACATCGGTGGGATCGCGATGCGGTTGCGCAACTTCGCGCTCTTCAGTTCAAACGGGGAAAACAGGGCAGACATGAGGTTTCTCTAATTGGGGGGCAATGTCAGGGCACAGCGGTGCCGACCGGCGGAGCCTGCGGCTCGGGGCGGTCTTCACGGCATCTCGACCGGTTTGGTCGACGCAAGCAATGGTAGCCCCACATCGCTATAATGGAAACTATCTGCAAATTATCGATTCGATAACACTTCATTATGGTCAATCCCCAGTGGCTCAAATCCTTCGCCACGCTCGCCGAGCTGGGTAACTTCACCCGCACAGCCGACCAGCTGGGGCTGACGCAGGCAGCGGTCAGCCAGCACATCAAGCATCTCGAAGAGGAATTCGGCCCGTTGCTCGTGCGCCGCCCGCGTGCCGTGGAACTGACACCCGCCGGTCAGGCGCTGCTCGTCTATTGCGAACAGGTCGAGTGCGCGGGGCGGCATTTGCGCTCAAGCCTGGAAGACGCGAACGAGGAATGCGGCAACATCAACCTCATCACGCCGGGGAGCATCGGGCTGTACCTGTGTCCGATCCTGCTCGACATGCAGCAGGCAAATCCCGCGATGGCCGTGCGTCACCGTTTCGCGCCCGATCGCGAAGTGCTCGAAGGCATTCTTCAGAATCACTTCGAGCTGGGCCTCGTGACGCTGCGCCCAGACGACCCCCGTCTCACGGCGACACCTTTCACGCAGGAACCGCTCGAACTCGTGGTGCCCGCCGGTGAGGACGTGCACAAGTGGGAGGATCTCAAACGCATCGGCTTCATCGATCACCCCGATGGCGAGGCGATGTCGACGCGCTTGCTAAGTCGCCGCTTTCCGGGCAATCCGGGCGTGCAGAGTCTGCCGTGCAAGGGATGTACGAATCAGATCAGCCTGATTCTCGAGTACGTCGCACGTGGGCTGGGGTTCACCGTCATCCCGCAGTACGCGCGGCAGGCGTTCGCTTCACAGGACGCCATTCGTGTCGTGGATTGCGGCCCGCCGGTCGTGGACACGCTTTGGCTGATCCATCGCGCAGAGTGGCCGCTGTCGGCACGCGCGCAGCGGGCGGTCGAGTTGCTGCGCGAGCGCGTCGACGCGCCGCGCCCGCGTGCGTTCGGTGGCGAGAAGGTGTTGCAGCGCGCGAGTGCGTGACGTTATCGCGTGTTATCGCGTGTTATCGCGCCGCCTGCGTGAACTTGTTGAACGACGTATCGAACAGACCCCGCACGTCGAACCCCTTCGTCAGCGTGCCGGTTTTGACGAAGTCGTCGACACTCTTCTGCGCTTCTGCAATGGCGGCGTCCGTCAGCGGTTCATAGCGAATGCGCGACGTGCTGAACCATTGATGCGCCAGCTTCGGATCGACACGCGACTTCGCAGCCCAGACGTCGGCGTAACGCTCGATGTGCTTCGCATCCGCCAGCGACCATTCACGCGCGCGTTGATAGCGCTGCACGAAGTCCCCTAGCAATTCGCGCTTGCTGTCGATCACCTTCTGCGTCGTGGACAGATAGCTCTGCGCCGCGATCAGGCCGCGCGCCGTCACAACGGTGCGCGCGCCCGCCTGACGCAAGCGTGTCACGTACGGCTCCCACGTCGCCGTCGCATCGACCTTGCCCGCCTGTAACGCGGCGGCCGAATCGACCGACGCCAGATACGAATACTTCACCGAATCGAGCGGCAGCCCGGCAGACACCAGCGCCGCCTGCACCAACTGCTGCGACCAGCCGCCACGCGTGATCGCTACCGTCTTACCCTTCAGATCGGCCACCGTCTTGATCTGCGTGTGCGGTCCCGCGAGCAGTACCACGCTGTCCGGACTGTCGCGATAGATGCCGATGACCTTGACCGGTGCACCCTGTGCGGCAAGGAACAGCACCGGGCCGTCGCCCTGTAAGCCGATGTCGAGCGCGCCGGCGTTCACCGCTTCGACGACCGGCGTACCGGCGGGAAATTGCTTCCATGAGACGGTGTAAGGCGCGTCCTGCAAAGCACCCGACGCTTCGAAGAGACTCTGCGCGTTATAGGCCTGATCGCCCACGACGAGCACTGGCTTATCTGCCGCCTTTGCTGCATTGCTCGAGAACGGAAGAATCGCCGCGACGCTCAGCGCCACCGCCGCACCACGACGCAAGCGTGCGCGCCACGTCGGCCAGCGGTCTTGAGCCCGCGCCCGCAGGTCACGCTTCGCCGAGCGCGCCAGCGTGGCACGTACCATCGCGGCACGCGATGGTGTAGAGACATAGAGGCCGAAGGCAATGGCAGACGCCGCGATGAACGCGTCGAGCACGGGACTGACAGGCTGGGCCGTAGGGGCGGCATGGGAGGCAGTGTTCGTCATGGCATGTCGCCGCGCATCGGCGCAGCTTTGAGAGTAAGAGGATGTGCCAGTCTAGGCACGCCCCATCGCATTCCCAACCATCGATTGATGCGATCCATAGCCCGCGCGGTGCGAGTTTGCTTATGGCGGTTTGCTTATCTGATTTCGTTGTTTGTCGTGACGTGCGTCGTGCGCCTATCGTGGTCGTCTACCGAAATCGAACGGGAGCAAGCCCATGACGCAACCTGCCCGCAAACTCCGGCTGGGCGCCTACATGTCGGGTTCCGGCGTGCAAGGCGATAGCTGGCGCCACCCCGACACCGACACGGACGCCTACTCACAATTCGCGCGCTACCGACACTACGCGCAGGAACTGGAACGTGGCCTGTTCGATGCGCTGTTCTTCTTCGACAACCTCTTCGTTTCGACGGACCCGGTTGCGCTCGCCCACAGCCCCGGCGCACCACGCTGGGATCCGGTCGTGCTGCTCGCAGGACTGGCCGGGGCGACGAAGCACATCGGGCTTGTGGCGTCCGTCAGCACCACCTACAGCGAGCCGTACAACGTGGCACGTGCGTTCGCGTCGCTCGACCATCTGTCGGGTGGGCGTGCCGGATGGAATCTCGTAACGTCCACCGGCGGCGGCGAGAACTTCAACCGCGACGATCACGTCGACCATGCCGAGCGCTACGAGCGCGCGAACGAGTTCTTTGAGGTCGTCACCGGCCTCTGGGACAGCCACGCCGACGACGCCTTCCCCCGCAATAAGGCAACTGGCCAGTGGGCCGATCCGTCGCGCATCCGCACGCTCGATCATCGGGGCAAGCACTTCCGCGTACGCGGGCCGCTCAGTGCGCCGCGTCCGGTGCAGGGCTGGCCGGTCATCGCGCAGGCAGGGTCGAGCGAGGCGGGACGTGAGCTGGCCGCACGCGCGGGCGAACTGCTCTACACGGCGGCGCAAGACATCGAGGATGCCCGCGCGTTCTATACGGACGTGAAGACACGTGCGTTGAAGTACGGACGTAAGCCGGAACACATCTTCATCCTGCCGGGCGTCTCGCCTATCGTGGGACGCACACAATCGCAAGCCGAAGACCTCTACGACAGCCTGCTGTCGCATCGCGACCCGGCGGTCGTGCTGGGTGCGCTGACGAACTACGCGAGCCTCGGCATCGATCTCGGCAGCCTGCCGTTCGACGCGAAGGTGCCGCTGCCCGAACACGTGCCGGGGACGAACTCGCACAAGAGCCGTCAGAAACTGCTGGTGGACTGGATAAGACGCGAACAGCCGACCGTGCGCGAGCTATACACACGCTTTACCGGTGGCGGACACCGCGTGCTGGTCGGCACACCGGCATCGATCGCCGACGACTTTCAGCACTGGTTCGAGACGGGGGCGGCCGATGGCTTCAACATCATGTTTCCGAGCGCGCCCGCAGGCATTACGTCGTTCGTCGATCTGGTGGTGCCGGAGTTGCAACGGCGCGGCCTGTTTCGCACGCAGTACGAAGGCCGCACCTTCCGCGAGAATCTCGGCGTACCGGCCGTACCCAACCGGTACTTTGCGCCGCGCGACGTTGCATCGGCGGCGCAGACTGGCTCAGCCGATTCAGCCGATCAACCGGCCGAGACGATTGCCGCAATCGCCTGACCCACTTCGGTCGTGTTCGCGCGCCCGCCCATGTCGCCGGTGCGCGGACCGTCTTTGATGACCTGCGTGATGGCGGCGAGGATCGCGTCGTGGGCGTCACGCGTACGCGCATCGCCCCGACCGATGAAGTCGAGCATCATCGCAGCGGTCCAGATCATGCCGATCGGGTTCGCGATGTTCTTGCCTGCGATATCCGGGGCCGAACCGTGCACCGGCTCGAACAGCGACGGAAACTTGCCTTCGGGGTTCAGGTTGCCGGACGGCGCAATGCCGATGGTTCCGGTGCACGCCGGGCCGAGGTCCGACAGAATGTCGCCGAACAGATTCGAGGCGACGACCACGTCGAAACGATCCGGATTCAGCACGAAGCGCGCGCACAGAATGTCGATGTGCTGCTTGTCCCACGTGATGTCGGGATACTTCGCCGCCGTCTCGGCCGCGCGCTTGTCCCACCACGGCATGGAGATCGAAATGCCGTTGCTCTTCGTTGCGACCGTCACGTGCTTGCGCTCGCGTTGCTGCGCGAGGTCGAACGCAAACTTCAGCACGCGCTCCGTGCCCTGACGCGTGAACACCGACTCCTGCACGACGAACTCACGCTCCGTGCCTTCGAACATCACACCGCCAATCGACGAATATTCACCCTCGGTGTTCTCGCGCACGATCATGAAATCGATGTCGCCCGCCGTGCGATTCGCGAGCGGCGACGGCACACCGTCGAACAGACGCGCCGGGCGCAGATTGATGTACTGATCGAACTCGCGACGGAACTTCAGCAACGATCCCCACAGCGAAATGTGATCGGGCACCGTCTCGGGCCAGCCCACCGCACCGAACAGAATCGCGTCCACGCCGTCGAGCTGCTGCTTCCAGTCGTCCGGCATCATCTGGCCGTGCTGGACGTAGTAGTCACAGCTCGCCCACTCGATGTGCTGATATTCGACGGGAATGCCGAAGCGCTTGCTGGCGGCGTCGAGCACGCGCACGCCTTCGGGCATCACCTCTTTACCGATGCCATCGCCCGGAATCACGGCGATCTTGAACGGACGCTGGGGGCGTTGGGACGTTTCGGTCATGGTCTGTCTCCTGAACGTTTGACGAATGCCGCTAGATTATTCCATTCCAACGCGGATAAAATCCCCCAATCGGTTAATCCACTATCCACGAATCGTGAATAAACCTCTGCCCGTCAATCCCAATCTCGACGATCTGCGCGTGTTCTGTCAGGTCGCGCGCCGCGCCAGCTTCTCGGCAGCCGCCGAGGCGCTGGGCGTCTCGCCCGCCTACGTGAGCAAGCGCGTGGGCATGCTGGAGGCCGATCTCGGCACGCGTCTGCTACACCGCTCGACGCGGCGCGTGGCGATCACCGACGCGGGTGAGCGGGTCTACGCGTGGGCCGAGAAGATTCTCGACGACGTGAGTCATCTGATGGAGGATGTGTCGAGTACGCGTCAGGTGCCACGCGGCACGCTTCGGGTGTCGAGCAGCTTCGGCTTCGGACGGCACGTGGTGGCCCCGGCGATGTCGCGGCTTCGTGCGCTGCATCCGCAACTCAATGTCCGGCTGGACCTGTTCGACCGCATCGTCGACGTTGCGGCGGAAGGTTACGACCTCGACGTACGTATCGGAGACGAGATTGCACCGCATCTGATTGCGCGCAAGCTCGCAGACAACCATCGCGTGTTGTGCGCGTCGGCGGCGTATCTGGAAGCGCACGGCACGCCGCGCCAGCTAAGCGATCTCGCGGGACACGCGTGCATCGTCATCAAGGAACGCGATCACCCGTTCGGCATGTGGCGATTGCAGCAGCGTGGTGAGTCCGTCTCGCTCAAGGTGACGGGGCCGCTCTCGACGAACCACGGCGAAGTCGCAGTGCAGTGGGCGCTCGACGGTCAGGGCATCGTGCTGCGGTCGATGTGGGATGTAGGTGCGCTGATCGCGCGCGGAGAACTGGTGCAGGTACTGCCGGACGTCACGCAACCGGCCAACGTCTGGGCGGTATATCCGTCGCGCGTGGCGTCGTCGGCCAAAGTGCGCGCCTGCGTGGAATTCCTTGCGGGGGAATTCCAAACGCAGGCGTAAGCTGACGTAAGGCTTAGGTTATTGAAGCATTACTGAAGCATTACTGAAGCGTAAACGTCGCTTGCTGGACGTTCTGCGAATCGAGTCCGATCTGCACGTTGAAGTCGCCCGGCTCCGCCACGTATTGCAGCTTCGCGTTGTAGAACTTCAGCAGACTCTCGTCGATGGCGAATTGCACGGTGCGCGACTCACCCGGCTTCAGACTCACCTTCTGAAAGCCCTTCAGTTCCTTGATCGGACGCACGATCGACGCCGCCACGTCCTGCAAATACAACTGCACGACCGTCTCGCCTTCGCGTTTGCCGGTGTTGCGCACCGTCACGCTCGCTTCCACCTTGCCGCCGCTCGTCATCGTCTTCGCCGAGAGCTTGACCTTCGACACGTCGAACGTCGTGTAGCTCAGGCCGTATCCGAACGCATACAGCGGGCCGGAGTCTTCCTCGAAGTATTGCGACGTGTAGTTCGCGGGCTTGCCCGGCGTGAACGGACGGCCGATGCGCAGCTGGTTGTAGTACGTCGGGATCTGACCGATGGAGCGCGGGAAGGAGATCGGCAGCTTGCCCGACGGGTTGTAGTCGCCGAACAGCACGTCGGCAATCGCATGACCGCCTTCGGTGCCCGCGTACCACGTCTCCAGCATCGCGTCGGCATTGGCCTTCGCCCAGTTCAGATCGAGCGGACGGCCGTTCATCAGCACCACGACAAGCGGCTTACCCGTCGCCTTGAGCGCCTGCAACAACGCCAGTTGGCTGCCCGGCAACATGAGGCTCGTGCGGCTCGACGCTTCATGCGACATGCCGCGCGATTCGCCCACGGCCACGATCAGCGTGTCGGCGTTGCGCGCGACCTGCACGGCTTCGTCGATCATCTGCTGCGGCGTGCGCTTGTCCTGCACGACCTCCGGATTGTCCCAGTCGAGGAAGTTCAGGTACTCGACCACGCGCGGATCGTCGGTGATGTTCGCGCCGCGCGCGTAGGTCACCTGCGCCTTGTCGCCGAGCGTGTCGCGCACGCCTTGCAACAGCGAGACGGCCTGCGCCGGTTTGCCCGCCGCCGACCAGCTACCCATCATGTCGAGCTTCGAATCGGCGAGCGGCCCGATCACGGCGACCTTTCCCGCCTTCTTCAGCGGCAGTGCATCGTGCTGGTTTTCGAGCAGGACGATCGACTTACGAGCGATGTCGCGTGCGGCGTCGCGATGCAGACGGTCGTCGGCGTACACATCCTTCGGGTCTTGCGCGGCGTTGCCGATACGACGATACGGATCGGCAAAGAGGCCCATGTCGTACTTCGCGCCGAGCACTTCACGCACAGCATCGTCGATGAAGCGAATCGGCACGTCGCCCGACTTCACGAGATCCGGCAACTGCTTGAGGTATTGCTGATCGGCCATGCTCATGTCGACGCCCGCTTCGATGGCGAGTTTGGCGGCTTCACGACCATCCTTCGCCACGCCGTGACGCATCAGCTCTTCAATCGCGCCGTGATCGCTCACCGTCACACCCTTGAAGCCCCACTCGCCACGCAGCAGGTCGCGCAATAGCCATTTGTTCGACGTTGCGGGTGTGCCATTCACGGAGTTCAGCGCGATCATCACCCCGCCTGCACCGGCATCGATACCGGCACGATACGGCGGCAGATAGTCCTGATACATGCGCATCGGACTCATGTCGACGACGTTGTAATCGCGCCCGCCTTCCACTGCGCCATACAGCGCGAAGTGCTTCACGAACGCCATCAGGCTGTCCGGATTGGCGGGCGAGGTGCCCTGAAAGCCCTGCACGCTGGCGCGCGCGCTCTGCGAGACCAGATAGGGGTCTTCGCCGAAGCCTTCCGAGGTGCGGCCCCAGCGCGGATCGCGCGAGATGTCGACCATCGGCGCAAACGTGGCGTCCAGCCCGTCCGCGCTCGCTTCCTGCGCGGCCACGCGTGCGGCCTGCTTGACCGCCGTCATGTCCCAGCTCGACGCGAGGCCGAGGCTGATCGGGAACACGGTGCGATGGCCGTGCACGATGTCGTAGGCGAAGAAGATCGGAATCTTCAGACGGCTTTGCTTGACGGCAGCATCTTGCAGCGGACGATTCTCGCTGCGCGTGACGGAGTTGAACGTGCCGCCGACACGACCGGCGGCGATTTCCTTGATGAGTTTCGGCTGCGGCATGTCCGCGCCGATGCTGATCAGGCGCAGCTGACCGATCTTCTCTTCGAGCGTCATGCGCGCGATGAGATCGTCGACAAAGCGTTGCTTGGCGGACGCCGAGGGCATGGCGACGGGAACACCGCCGTTGTTCACGTTGTCGGAGGCTTGAGCGGCGCTGGCAAAGGCCGGCGCGACGGCGAAACTGGCGGCAAGGGCCAGTGCGGAGAGCATTCGCATCTGATGGCGATCCAATTGAATGCGACGTGTGGCGCGCGCAGCAGCGTCGTGCACCAGAACGTCTGGGTCGTCGTATCGGCGGGCGTTGCGAGTGCCGCAAAACGTCGAACTCGCAACACGAAGTGCGATACTTTGCCACAATTGGCGTTTTTTGAAAGATTTCTGTGCCTCGATGCGGTATGGCGCCACCCCCGATGTCGGCGCCGAGGCAACCTGCCCCTTCACTTCAGGAGCGACTTTTGGTTTTGTTTTTTCAGATTGCGTCCTGGCGCCGATGCGCATCATGGGTCGCCACGGGTGCCGCCCTGCTGGGTGCCGCGCATGCCAATGCGTTCTCCCTCGATGACGTGACCGCCCGCGCGAAGGCGCTCGCCGACAAGCCCTACACGGCCCCGGCAAGCAACCTCACACCGGCCTTCGCAAAGATGCAGTTCGGCGACTACATCAAGATCCAGCCGCGCCGCGAAGCGTTCGAATGGAACGATCAGCCGACGGCGTTCAAGCTCGGCTTCTATCATCAGGGCATGCAGTTCAGCACGCCGGTGAAGATCAACGAGATCGTCGGCACCGGCGCTAGCGCGAAGATCGACGAGATCAAGTACGACAGCAAGCGCTTCGACTTTGGCGATCTCAAGCTCGACCGCAGCGCCACGCACGACCTGGGCTACGCGGGCTTTCGCGTGCTCTACCCGATCAACGAACCCGGCAAGCTCGACGAAATCATGAGCGTGCTTGGCGCGAGCTATTTCCGCGTGATCGGCAAAGGCCAGATCTACGGTCTGTCCGCGCGCGGTCTTGCCATCGACACCGGACTGCCCATCGCCGAAGAATTCCCGGCGTTTCGCGAGTTCTGGATCGAGCGTCCGAATGCGGGCGACAAGCATCTCGTCTTCTACGCATTGCTCGATTCGAAGCGCGCCACGGGTGCTTATCGCTTCGACCTGACGCCGGGCGAAGACTCGCTGTTGAAGGTGCAGGCACGCGTGTTCATGCGCGATAAGGTGACGAAGCTCGGCGTCGCGCCGCTCACGAGCATGTTCCTGTTCGGACCGAACCAGCAGCGCGATCCGTACAACTTCCGTCCGGCGCTGCACGATTCGAACGGTCTGGCGATTCACGCGGGTAATGGCGAATGGATCTGGCGTCCGCTGAACAATCCGCGCAACGTCGCCATCAGCCAGTTCCAGGTGACCAATCCGCGCGGCTTCGGCCTGCTTCAGCGCGGACGCGATTTCTCGCAATACGAAGACCTGAAGGACCGCTACGATCTGCGCCCGAGTGCGTGGGTCGAGCCGCAGGGCGACTGGGGCAAGGGACATGTCGAACTGGTCGAGCTTCCGTCGCCGGACGAGACCAACGACAACATCGGCGCGTTCTGGACGCCTGATCAACTGCCGCCCAAGGGCACGCCGTTGCAGGCCGACTACAACATCCGCTGGACGATGAACGAGCGCGGCATCGTCGACCGCAATCTGGCATGGGTCAAGCAGACGCTGCGCACCGCAGGCGAGATCACGCAGGCCAATCTGATTCGTCACTTCGACGGCAGCACGGGCCTGATCGTGGACTTCGACGGTGGCCCGCTCGCCACGCTGCCGCCCGGTTCAGTCACATCGCAAATCAGCGTCAGCGATAACGCCACCATCATCGAGCAGACGCTGCAACCGAACCCGGTCACGCACGGCATGCGCCTGAACCTGCGCGTGATGGTCAAGGATCCGGCCAAGGTCGTGGAACTGCGCGCCGCGCTCGTCTCGGGCGGGAAGGCGATCAGCGAGACGTGGAGCTATCAACTCCCGCCTTTCTCCGTCGCTAAGCAATAAGTTGCATTAATGTAGTCCGTGCGGCGGTGTTCTGCCGCCGCACATCTCACCTCTTCCAACACGTCCCTCGCCATAATTAAACAGTCACTTACGAGCGGCGTTTTCTCATGTAAAACCCTAGAAACGTCAAATTCGCCTTGCAGTCGACGTCCGTTTCGCGTTTACTGCATGCACGATATTGCATGAACAGCCACCCATCGCAGGACATAGAGGTGGTCTGCTTCCTTGGTAACGACCTCAGGTCGCGCCGCTGAAGCTCGGCCTCGCTGCCGCGTGCGTCGGTCATAAAGGAATACACAAAGACTCTCCGCGATCCGACGGAGGGCGGATTCGTTTATGGAGACACCCGCATGCGACACATCGACGTACATCATCTGGCCGACGAAGCGCGCTTCAACGGCTATCACGGACGCATCCTGCTCTGGTGCGCGCTCATCATCATCTTCGACGGCTACGACCTCGCGGTCGCGGGCATTGCATTGCCGTCGATCATGAAGGCGATGAACGTCGACGCCACCAGCGCCGGTTTCATGGTCAGCTCGGCCCTGTTCGGCATGATGTTCGGTGCCATCGTGATGGGCATGGTCGCGGACAGCATCGGCCGTCGCAAAGCCATCGCCATCTGCGTCCTGATGTTCTCGCTGTTCACCGCAGCGGCCGGTCTCACGCATGAGCCGATCAGTTTTTCCGTCACCCGCTTTCTGGCAGGCGTCGGCATCGGCGGCGTGATGCCGATTGTCGTGGCGCAGATGACGGAATACTCACCGCGACGTCTGCGCGGTACACTCGTCACGCTCATGTTCTCGGGCTACTCCGTCGGCGGCATGCTCGCAGCACTCCTCGGCAAAGGGCTGATCGAGTCGTACGGCTGGCAGTCCGTGTTTCTCGCGGCCAGTGTTCCGGCGCTGCTCGTGCCGTTCGCGATGAAAGCGCTCCCCGAATCGATGCCGTTCCTCATTCGTAACGGACGTCTCGACACACTCAAGCAAGTCCTCGGCCGCCTCTCGCCGGATTACGTTGCGCAGCCGAGTGACCAGTTCGCACTGCCGGGCACGGACCGCAAGCAAGCCGCGCCGCTCTCGCGTTTGTTCCAGGACGGGCGTGGCTTCAGCACGGTCATGCTGTGGGTCGCGTTCTTCATGTGTCTGTTCATGGTGTACGCGCTCAGCTCGTGGCTTGCGAAGCTCATGGCGAGCGCCGGCTACAGCCTCGGCTCGGCGCTCACCTTCGTGCTCGTTCTGAACTTCGGCGCGATGCTCGGCGCGATCGGCGGCGGCTGGCTGGCCGATCGCTTCAACATCAAATACGTGCTCGTGGGGATGTATGCACTCGCCGCCGTGTCGATCACGTTGCTCGGCGTGAAGGTGCCGACGCCGGTGCTCTTCGTGCTCGTGGGACTGGCCGGTGCGTCGACCATCGGCACGCAGATCGTGACGTACGCCTACGCGGGTCAGTTCTATCCGATGGCAGCACGCAGCACGGGGATCGGCTGGGCTTCCGGCGTGGGACGCAGCGGTGCGATTCTCGCGCCCATCGTGATCGGTGTGCTCGTGAGCATGTCGCTGCCGTTGCAGCAAAACTTTATGGCAATCGCGATTCCCGCCGTCATTGCCGTGATCGCCGTGTTGCTCATCGACCACAAGAAATCGGCGTCGGTGCAGCAGCAGGCAGCGATGCAATCGCAGGGGCATTCGACGGGATTGGCGAACGGCGCGGGAGAACCTGCGTAATCTCGCGCGTCAAGCGTGGTCCGGGTGAATTTTTGCATGCGGGCATGACGGTACGGCGACGTGTCGTCATGCGAAAATGCGCGCCGCAGCGGTCACGGGAACGACTGCGGCTTTCGATGTAGCGGCACGCCGGAGCGGGGCACATTAAAATCAGCCAGGCGCGCACGCGACATACGAAAAAACATTCAACCCGAGCGCCTCAGGCGCCGTTATCCAGATATCCGTCCCAACGGACGATCTGGGGAAGATCAACATGCCGCGTCTCGCTTCGCTGAGTGCTTTCGTGCTGGCCGTTGCCAGTGCCTGCGTCACCCTCTCCGCCGCCGCTGCCACGCCCGACGACGCCCGCGTCGTCCAGCTCTCCACACGGCAGACCGTCGCAACCGACGCCGTGTTCAACGGCCATCCGACAGTCGTCGCTACGCTCGGCGCGGATGCGCTGCGCGATGCCCACGGCAGTTTCGGCGTGAACGTCGCCGCCGGCACGCTCAACGTGCAGTCGAATCAGATCGTGGTGGCGCAAGCGAGCCACGTGTCGATCGACACGACCCAGACGATCCGCAATGCGGCGACGGTGACGGGCGCGACGAACGCATCGCTCGGCGACCGCGCGCTGATGGGTGCCGCAGGCAACATCGGTGTGAACGTGGCGGCGGGTATCGCCAACGCGCAGTCGAACGCGCTGGCGATTCACTGACACCCTACGCCGACGCGTTCGCGTCAGCCTTCTGCCGGGAACTGCTTTTGCAGATTCCCGAGCCAGCGCGCCACGGTGCGAAGCTCGGCTTCGGTGAAATCGTCGTGTAACAGGTCGTTGAGTTCGGCCAGTACGTCGCGCGCACGAGCGATGGCTTTGTGACCGGCGGCCGTGATGCGCAAACGCGTGGCACGGCCATCGTTGGCGTCGGCCCAGCGCGTGAGCAGACCGGCGACGACCATACGGTTCGCCAGCCCCGTCATGGATGACGGGGAAAGTTGCAGCGCCGTACCGACCTCGCCGACGAGCGCGTCCTCGTGATGCAGCAGGTAAAAGAGCACGCCCGCCTGCGCAGCGCTCACACCCGCGTTCTCCGATGAGCGCGCATCTATCCACTGCTGTACGCGACGTTGTCCGACATTGAGCAGGAAGAACAGGCGTCGGTCGGCCGCTTCGGTCGTCGACTTGCTTCGTTTGACAGATTTTTCAGTCGCAGGGGACGCCTGGCGTTTGGGCATGCCGTCTCGTCAGTCTGAGGGATTCGGGATCAAGGGATCGCGGGCGGTCATGCCATCGTCCGTCGACACACCCGCTCCTGTGCGACGCTCCCCGGCATTCACTGCGCCCGTCGACAACAACCAGTCGATGGTTTCCGGCCACGCAAACGCGCCGGAACGCTGGCGGAAGTATCCCATATGCCCGATCGATCCGGTGTCCGAAAGACTTGCCGAAATCTCCCGACGCGTCACGTTCGCGTGACGAAACCGTGATACGAGGATGTCGATGCCCATGGGCGTTGCCCAGAGATCGTCGTCGAAACCGAGCGAGAGGATCGGCGTGCACACGCGAGCGAAACGGGTGTCGGCGTCCAGCGTCGGATCGTCAAAAAAGTAGTTCGGCAGGCGTGTCCAGTCGCTCCATTCGAGCAGAACGTCTTTCGGCAGGTCCTCACCGATGCCGAGGTGGCTGCCCGGCATGTAACCCACCAGACGCGCGAGCGGCGGTGCTAGCCAGTGCATCAGCAGCGTGACGCGTGTGCGTTCGCGACGGTTCGTCACCACGCGCATCGCCCC
The DNA here is from genome assembly GCF_902459615.1 of Pandoraea commovens. Taxonomy (GTDB): domain Bacteria; phylum Pseudomonadota; class Gammaproteobacteria; order Burkholderiales; family Burkholderiaceae; genus Pandoraea; species Pandoraea commovens. The sequence goes on along the minus strand of NZ_CABPSA010000006.1, from coordinate 221,048 downwards.
TGCATGCGATGCCACCTGCACCGCCGCGCGCAGCAGGTTCGAGCTTTCGCACAGTCCGATGGCATGACCGCCAAAACTATGGCCGACGGCATAAAGCGGCAGCGACGGGTAATGGGTGCAAGCCCAACGCGTGACGCCCTCGGCATCCAGATCCGCCCAGTCGCGCATACGCGCCTGAAAACCTCTGAGCGATGACGGACGCGACCCGTCGATGCCCCGGTAGCTGTAGGTGACGGCAATCAAACCGCGCTCGGCAATGTATTTCGCAAACGCGAAGTAAAGCCGCTCCGGCACGGCCGTCGCCGGGTGCACCAGTACAAGGCCCTTCGCAGGCAACTCCTCTGGATACCAGACATGCGCGCCGAGCGGATATCCGTCGACGGCAGGAATCTCAGCAGCAAGTGACGTCACAAAACAACTCCCCGGCACTCGCATTCCCGGGGGGAATGTGCAGCGCCTTTCAGTAACTTAGTTCGAATACACACATAGTTCGCACACGAAGTATATTTTAATTTTTATTTCGCTCACGAAATAAATTAGAAGGAAATGTCCGCGTGACCCGCCATCACGGAATCTGCGCAATAAAAAACGGGAACCGAAGTTCCCGTTTTTCTACCGCGTCGCTCCCGTGGCGCGCTCGTTGCCAAACCTGTCACTGAACGCCCGCCAGACACGCTGGCGACAACGCCGACTTCACGCGTTGCGAGAACGCGGGCCAGCGGCACGCTTTCGCGTCCGGCCCGTCGCTGCAATCGGGCAGCACAAGAGCTACGCGCTTCGCCGGTTCATCCAGCGACAGCGACGTCAGTTCACGCAGTTGCTGCATCGACTGATACACCAGTTCCACGCGAACGAACGGTTCGCCCGCCGGGTTGCGCCACAGTGAGAAGACAAGCGCACCGTCGGGCGGTGTGTTGTCCGGCTGGTCCGGCAATTGCCAGTCGAGCTTCAGCATGCCCGCGAGGTTGGCGAGGTTCGTGTCGTGTCCCGTCAGCACGAAAACACGATTGCCCGTCGGCAGCGCCGGGCCGCGCGCGGCGGGCGTAGGCGTTGCACTCGTCGCTTCGGCACGCGTGAGCGCATCGAGCACTGTCGCGAGCAGTGGTGTGCCGTTCGTCGTGGCGAGATACGGGGTCTTGTTCAGCAGATCGCGCTGCGCGTTATGCGCTTCGAGCAGCAGCGCCCAATCCTTGTCGTCGCGAATGCGTCCCCACGCGACCTGATTGTCGGGCAAGCCCTCGCCCGCTTGCAGCAAGAAAACCTCCGACGCCTTCGCCGCGCTGCCCAGCGCCCCACGCAGCGTCACCCCGCTGCCATCGCCCTCCACACGCAGACGTGTCGGCACCTCCTCCAGCTTGCATCCACCGGGGGCACCGCAGGCAGGACTGTGAGCATAGTCGAGCACCTCGCCCATGCGCGCGAGTGTCGCGCTATAGCGCTTATTGAGACCGGAGACGCCCTCCGGTGCCAGACGCGACTCGATGGCTCCACGCGCCGCCCCCGGATCGAGCGGGCAATCGCCTGCTGCAACCGGTTGGAAGACGGCGTCATACGTCGTGAGATCGGTCTGGTGCGACGTGCGCATGTCGCATCCCGGCGCGATACCCTGCAACAACGCGTTGCCGGATTCGCGCGTGCGCTGATCGATGTCGGCCCATCCGTAGACAGCACCGGGGGACGGGCAGGCGTTCTCCGGCAGTACGCGCCGCGCGCGCAGCCAGTCGCCGTAGTAGCGCCCCATGCGCTCGGACAGCGATCCGCCGCGGGCCGTCAGATAACCGGCGGGCACCGGCCAGCCGGGCCACGCGTCCGGGCTGAGTTTATCCAATGGGGGATGGGCGTGGGTCGGGGATCGCACACCGTGGCGGCTCACGATCACGGTGGAGACGAGGGTCCAGTCGGCGGGCATGCCGTCGATGCGGGCGGCAGACTCGGGCGGCTTTGCAGGGCCCGGCTGCTGCGGGGCCGGTGTCGTGCAGGCGCTCAGTGCGCCCACGACCGTCAGCGCGGCAATGCGTGCCTGCCACCGCGCGCCATTACGCCTGAGCCACCGGCGGACCGGGACACTGTCATTGGAAACGTCGGGGGATCGAACGGGCTCACGGGTCATCACGCGGGTCATGGCAGCAGTCATGGCAACAGGTCGGGGTGACAGGGAAACGAGGGGAACGCGGGTGGCGCCGACGTTCATCTTACCGTGCGTGCGCGTCCCCTCGGCGGCCATCTGCCCGGCGTGGCGGAAATACGTCGCCGTGTGGCGGAGCGACTATGCCGACGCCTCGTCCACGCGCCCCACCGCACCGAATCGCCACGACAACCGATGCGCAGCAGCCCGCAACGCTTGCGAGGGTACGGCGTCTGGCGCGGTTTCGAAACTGCCCGTCGACCCCATCAGCGCAAGTACCAGCGTCACCTCGCCGGTGTGATCGAACACCGGCACCGCAATCGTATCGATGCCGGGCACAGGATTGCTCAGCGCGGTATCGAATTGCTGCTCGCGAATCGCGCTCAGACGCGCGCTGTAGTCGGCAGGCGGCTTCGCCGCACGCCCTTCCGCGCCCAGCCCCGCCATGCGTACCGCCTCTTGCGCGAGGAGTCCGTCGAGCACGGCCTCGGGCAGGAAGGCCGCGAACGTGCGTCCAATGGCCGTGTTCACCAGCGAGAGAACAGTGCCGATGCGCAAGCTCACGTGCTGCGGACGCATCGCCTCTTCCAGACGCACGACCGTCGGCCCCACCGGCCCCAGGACCGCCATCGCGGCCGACAGCCCTGTCGCCTGCGCAAGCGCCAGAATTTCCGGCTCGGCTTCGCCGGTCGGCGACAGCCGCTGCAACGCCATCAGCCCGAGATCCAGACTCAGCGCGCCCGCTTCGAAATTGCCGTTTTCGTCGCGCGAGAGCAGACCCGCCCGCTGTAGGCTGACGAGATGCGGATGCGCCTTCGCGGCCGCCATTCCGGCTTCGCGCGCGAGCGCGTTGAGCGGCAGCGGACGTCCCGCAGCCACCAGTGCCTCGAGCAACACGCCCGTGCTCTCCAGCGCCTGAATGCCGCGTTGCGGCTTGGCGGCACCACTGCCCATCGCTTCCTTTTCCATCTTGGGTTCGCTACGGTTTCGGGGCGCGCTCATGCCGCCACCTCGCCGTCGTTGCCCGACGTCCCGATCTGCGCTGCGATGGCGGCGGCCGTCGCGCGCAACGCGTTCGCAGCGGCACCGTCCCACGCGACGTCGAGCGCCGCCGTCGGACCGATGGCCGTGAGCGCGAGGCGCAAACGCCCGCTCGCGTCGAACACCGGCGCACACAGACTGCTCACCGACGGGCTGGGCGTATTCACGCTGCGCGACATGCCGTGCTCTCGCGTCTCGTCCAGCAAGGTGTCGAAGCGCGCCCGCTCTGCCGCATCGCCCGCCATCTGTTCACGCCATACCGGTGGCCATTGCGTCTGCGGTGTAAAGGCGCAAAACGCGCGGCCTGTCGACGTCGTCGTCAACGACATGACCGAGCCCACGTGCAAATTCACATGCAACGGAAACGCCGCCCGTTCGAAATGCACGACGACTGGCCCTTGCGGCGCGCTGGTGCAAATCGCCACGCAGAAGCCCGTCTCGCGCGCCAGCGCCACCACACGTGGCACGGCGGCGCGGTACGCCGGGTCGTTTTCGAGATGCAGGAGCGCGAGGCGTAGCGTCATCGGTCCCGGCGCGTAATCGCCGGACATGGGATCGCGCTTGAGCAAACCCAGTCGCGTGAGACTTACCAGATACGGATGCGCCTGCGCAGGCGGCAGCCCCGCAAGCGTGGCGATATCGCCGGGGCCCAGCGGGCGGCGTGCCTGCCCTAGCGCTTGAAGCACGCGCGCTGCAACGTCCACGCTTTGCACACCACGCGAAGCGCGGCCGGGCTGGCCTGCGCCTTGCCTGCCGTCAGTCGCGTCGGTCGTGCCGTCCATCGGAATTCGATTCATGCAGTTCTGGGAGCCGCGCTCCCTCGGGAAAATGGCCTAGATTTTAAACGGGTCGGCAGCGAGATTCCCGGACAACCGTCCAATGCCGCAGGGTTAACCCGAGACCCGCCGCGCTGAAAACCCGCTTCGATCACTCATGTCGCAACATTAGCAAATAACAATCAGATTTGTCATTGACAAATAATCCGAGCGTTTCGTAAGATGCCCTCATCCAGCAGCACCATCCCCGCAGACGAGATAAGAGAGAGAGACAAGCATGGCCAAAGCATTCGCCTCGCAAGCCGACCTGGAAGCCAAGAAGGTCACGTTCACCCAACTGTCGGAAAACACCTGGGCCTACACCGCCGAGGGCGACCCGAACTCGGGCGTCATCATCGGCGACGACGGCGTGATGATCGTCGACACGACGGCCACGCCTGCCATGGCGCAGGACCTGATCGCCAAGATCCGCACCATCACCGACAAGCCGATCAAGTACGTCGTGCTCTCGCACTACCACGCGGTGCGCGTGCTCGGTGCGTCGGCCTACTTCGCCGAAGGCGCACAGCAGATCATCGCCAGCCGCGGCACGTACGAGATGATCGTCGAGCGCGGCGAAGCCGACATGAAGTCGGAGATTGAGCGCTTCCCGCGTCTGTTCGCCGGTGTCGAGACGGTGCCCGGCCTCACGTGGCCGACGCTCGTCTTCGAAAAGGAAATGACGTTGTTCCTCGGCAAGCTCGAAGTGAAGATCGCACACCTCGGTTCGGGTCACACGAAGGGCGACACCGTGGTGTGGCTGCCGTCGCAGAAGGTGCTGTTCTCGGGCGACCTCGTCGAGTACGACGCCGCCTGCTACACCGGTGACGCACAACTCGCCGAATGGCCGGCTACGCTCGACGCACTCGCCGCGCTGGGTGCAGAGAAGCTCGTGCCGGGTCGCGGCCCTGCGCTGACCACGCCCGACGAAGTCGCCAAGGGCCTCGCCTACACCAAGGATTTCGTGACGACGCTGTTCGAAGCGGGCAAACAAGCCGTCGAACAGAAGCTGGATCTGAAGGGCGCGATGGCGCTCACGCGTAGCCAGATGGATCCGAAGTTCGGCCACGTCTTCATCTACGAACACTGCCTGCCGTTCGACGTGACGCGCGCCTTCGACGAAGCGTCCGGCATCACGCATCCGCGTATCTGGACGGCGCAGCGCGACAAGGAAATGTGGGCCGCGCTGCAGAACTGAGTTCGCAGCGTTGGTTACGGGCGCAGCCAAGGACGCTGCGTCCGCAATAGATAGCAATCAGCAGTCAAAGCAAAAGTAGAAAAACGTCACCCGTCGGTGCCTGTGCGCCGGTGAGGTGCCGACGATGGAGACTTTGCATGAGCAGCATCGATTACCAGCGCCTGACGTTCGATTACCAAGCGTGCGCCGAGCAAGCCGAGCACGCCACGTCCGTCACGCATCCCGTCATCGTGGTCGGTGCAGGCCCGATCGGTCTGGCCACCGCAATCGACCTCGCGCAGCAGGGCGTGTCCGTGATCGTGCTCGACGACGATTGCACGCTCTCGACCGGCTCGCGCGCCATCTGTTTCGCCAAGCGCACGCTCGATATCTTCGACCGTCTGGGTTGCGGCGAGCGCATGGTGGAAAAAGGCGTGCGCTGGAACGTAGGCCGCGTGTTCCTGCGCGACCAGGAGGTCTACAACTTCGATCTGCTACCCGAAGCGGGTCATCATCGTCCGGCCTTCATCAACCTTCAGCAGTATTACGTCGAAGGCTATCTGTTCGAGCGCGCACGCGAGCTGCCGAACATCGAGATCCGCTGGAAGAACAAGGTCGTCGGTCTCACGCAGCAGGGCACGCCCGGCTCGGCGGATGCGAGCGTCACACTCACGGTCGAGACGCCGGATGGCGAGTATCAGACGACCGCGCGTTACGTCGTTGCAGCCGACGGCTCACGTAGCCCCGTGCGCAAGCTGATCGGCGTCGACAGTCACGGACGCACGTTCAAGGACCGCTTCCTGATTGCCGACGTGAAGATGACGGCGGACTTCCCCGCCGAGCGCTGGTTCTGGTTCGACCCGCCCTTCCATCCGAATCAGTCGGTGTTGCTGCATCGTCAGCCGGACGACGTCTGGCGCATCGATTTCCAATTGGGATGGGACGCCGACCCGGTCGCCGAGAAAGCCCCCGAGCGTGTCATCCCGCGCGTGCAGGCGTTGCTCGGCCCCGATGCGAAGTTCACGCTGGAATGGGTCAGCGTCTATACGTTCTCGTGTCTGCGCATGGACGACTTCCGGCACGGTCACGTGCTGTTCGCGGGCGACTCCGCGCATGGCGTGTCGCCGTTCGGTGCACGCGGGGCCAACAGCGGCGTGCAGGACGCCGAGAACCTCGCGTGGAAGCTCGCGCTGGTGCTGGCCGGTCAGGCACCCGATACGCTGCTCGACACTTACGCTCGCGAGCGTGAGTACGCCGCCGACGAGAACATCCGCAACTCCACCCGCTCCACGGATTTCATTACGCCGAAGAGCCCGGTGTCGCGCGTGTTCCGCGACGCTGTGCTAACGCTCGCCCGCGATCATGCGTTTGCGCGTCAACTGGTCAATAGCGGACGTCTGTCCGTGCCCGCCGTGTTGCACGAGTCGACGCTGAACACCGCGGAGACTGACACGTTCGCCGGCCGCATGATGCCTGGTGCTGCCTGTGTCGATGCACCGCTCGCGCGTCACGGTCAGGAAGGCTGGCTGCTGCCGCGTCTGGGCGGACGCTTCGTCGCGCTCGTGTTCGGTGCGCCGTCGTCGCTCGATGCGGCGTCGCTCGCCTCGCTCGAAGCCTTGTCAGGCGACAGCGTGCCGGTGATACCGGTGTTCGTCACGCCGGATCTCGAAGCCGCATGCGATACCCACGACATGCACAGCGTCTGGCACGACACGCAGGGACTTGCCGCGCAGCGTTACGACGCCGCGCCCGGCACGGTGTATCTGATTCGTCCCGACCAGCACGTGTGTGCGCGCTGGCGTTCGGTCGACGCGACGGCCATCGCTGCCGCACGCGAACGTGCGCTCGGGCGCACCGCACCGGAAGTCGCGCCACTGCAATGCGCAGCATGAGTGCGTGACAGCAATCCGACGACACAAGTAAAGCAGGAAGGAGACACTTCATGGCACTCGACACTCAACCGCGACTCACGCGTCCCGACGACTTCTACGAGGCGCTCATCGACATGCATCGCGATCTCGACGACGCGCAAAGTCAGGCAGCGAACGCGCAATTGATTCTGTTGCTCGCCAATCAGGTTGGCGATCACGACACGCTGCTCTCGGCGATTCGTCTTGCGCGCGCCGGGGTGCTCGGCAACGTAGCGGTGGCATAACACTCGGAGGACCAGGAAGCGAGTGCCGAGTTGAGTCTGGACAAGGCGCTCTTGCAGGATTTCGCCACACGCAAATGGCCTCGCCCGAGCTGGGAAGGCAAACCGTGTGCTACACACCGGTTGCTGGCAGTTCCCAAGCGTCGGGCGTATGGGCCGATCAAGCAAGCGCACAGCACTTACTACTACCGCAGTGCGAAGGATTCCCAGACAGCGTTGCGAGCCGTATGCGCGAGATTACGCATACCTGGGTTCGCTACAACTATCGGCGTCTTCTTTTGGCCAGCGCGTAGCATTGGCTGCGCAATTCGCTGTCACTAATGCTCGAGCAATCACTATCGTCTCCCTGCCTCCCAAAACAGTATGCGCGCTGATCGTTATCCTTGATGAAATAGCAACTGCCTCCCTCCAGCTCCGCACGGCATATCGCGGCCAGGTTGCCGTCACTGATGCTCTCGCACTGACCAAGTCCCTCTCTCGCGTTGCAGTACGCTCGCTGATCGCTATCCTGTATTGCCGAGCAATCACTCTGCGCAAAAGCCAGGCTCGATGCACCGAGCATCAGCATTGCGAGGCAAATATGGCGATTTTTCATAGTCCTCGTCTCCGACTATTTCAAAGCTATATTCCGAAGCGATTACCTCCAGTGGGCCACAACCATGCTGAGTCACGTTACACGGCACATGTCCCACAAGCCCGCGTTCTAGACGTGATCTAACCCGCAGACGAAGGCGCAATGCCGGTTCTGTCGCGGGCACCGGTGATATTTGCCCGCCCACAGACCGCCACAAATTGAGCATATGGTCGTGGCCGTCCGCACCAACGAAGAATCCCAAAAGTCTTTGAATTGAGTGGACCGAATCCTATTCCACAGGAACGTTCCGGAATGCTTGTTTACGGTGTGCTTGTGCTGTGGACAGCGATGTGATTTGCGCTCCCTGCAGAGTCGGGCAGCGCTGAGAGAAATGCGGTCGTCCCACGTCAGTCAAGCGCTTCCGATATCCCCCGATGAAAGCCTCGCGATGCTACGTGGGCGCCCGTTACACCACCACCATCTGCGAAATCTTCTGCGCGGCCTGTTGCAGCGGCGCGAGGAACTTCGCTTCCATCTCGGCGGCCGACGTCCGGTTCGCCTGACCACTGACGTTCATGGCGGCGATCACCTGCCCACCGCGATTGCGGATCGGCGCAGCAATCGAAATTAGTCCCTCTTCCAGTTCCTGATCGACGAGCGCCCAGCCCTTTGCGCGCACGTCGAGAATTCGCGCGCGTAGCGTGTCGATGTCGGTGACGGTGCGTCCGGTGTACTGACGCAGATCGGCGCGGCGAAGGATGGCGTCGAGTTCGTCGTCCGGTAATGCGGAGAGCATCACGCGGCCCATCGACGTGCACCACGCTGGCAGACGGCTGCCGATGGAGAGGTTGATCGACATGACTTTGCGTACAGGCACCCGCAGCACATAGACGATGTCGTCGCCGTCGAGCACCGACGCCGAGCTGCTTTCCTGCACCTCCTGGACCAGCGCCTCCATGAACGGCTCGGCCAGATTCCACAGCGGCATCGACGTCAGATAGGAGAAGCCGAGGTCAAGAATGCGCGGCGTGAGACGAAACAGACGCCCTTCGCTGCGCACGTAACCCAGTGCTTCGAGCGTGAGCAGAATGCGCCGCGCTCCGGCGCGCGTGAGACCGGACGCCTGTGCCACTTCGGAGAGCGTCTGCGCCGGGCGCGCTGCGTTGAACGCCTTGACCACCGCCAGCCCGCGCGCAAACGACTGTACATAGGAGTCACCCGGCTTCTTATCGGTCGCATCGGGGGTGTCGTTCGTCGCTGGGGTCATTGGTCAGTGAAAGTCGGTGAAAGTTGAGCTTTGCGTGAACGGCAAGCGTAATGGATTTGCGCCGCCGGTTCTACCGTGCGCATTCGGCTCGCTCAAGTCTCACTCACGTCCGTCTCTGGGCCTTTTCGCACCGAGCGCATCGCAAAGACTCCGGGCAGCCCCTCGCTTGACGCCCAACGACGGAAGGCTTACGCTGTTCTTATAGCGAATATTTGTTCGCTATAAGAACATTGTGAACCAGACGATGCCGCCGCACAAGACGTCATCGCCCGGAGACAGCCACCGGAAACGCGATTGCAAAGCGTGTTCATCCGGTTGGAATGCGGATTTGCGAATTGACGGAAATGCCCAGGAGGCACGTGTGATCAACAAGATTTACGACTCGCTCGCCAGCGCGGTCGCGGACGTCCACGACGGCGCGACGATCATGATTGGCGGCTTCGGCAACGCCGGGATGCCCTCGGCGCTCATCGACGCCCTGATCGAACAAGGCGCTCGCGACCTGACCATCGTCAACAACAACGCTGGCAACGGCGAAACGGGCCTCGCCGCGCTGCTCAAGGCCGGACGCGTGCGCAAGATCATTTGCTCATTCCCGCGTCAGACCGACTCGCAGGTGTTCGACGGTCTTTACCGCGCTGGCAAGATCGAACTGGAACTGGTGCCGCAAGGCAACCTCGCCGAGCGCATTCGTGCCGCAGGCGCGGGCATCGGCGGATTCTTCACACCGACCGGCTACGGCACGCTGCTCGCCGAAGGTAAGGAGACGCGCGTGATCGACGGCAAGTCGTACGTGCTCGAATCGCCTATCCACGCCGACTTCGCGCTCATCAAGGCGCTCAAGGGCGACCGCTGGGGCAACCTCGTGTATCGCAAGACCGCCCGCAATTTCGGTCCGATCATGGCCACGGCGGCGAAGTGCGCCATCGTTCAGGTGAGCGAAGTCGTCGAACTCGGCGAACTCGATCCGGAAGCCGTGGTGACACCCGGCATCTTCGTGCAGCGTGTGGTCGCCGTGCCGCCCGCCACCGCCTGATCCCCATCTGAACCGGAGCAAGACATGAATCGACTGACCCGCGACCAGATGGCCGCCCGCGTCGCCCAGGATATTCCCGACGGCGCTTATGTGAACCTCGGCATCGGCCTGCCCACGGCAGTAGCGAACCATCTGCCCGCCGAGAAAGAGATCATTCTCCAGAGCGAGAACGGCGTGATCGGCATGGGCCCGGCCCCTGCCAAGGGTGAAGAGGACGAAGACCTCATCAACGCAGGTAAGCAACCCGTCACGCTCAAGCCGGGCGGTGCCTACTTCCACCACGCCGACTCGTTCGCGATGATGCGTGGCGGCCACCTCGACTTCTGCGTGCTGGGCGCGTTCCAGGTCTCGAAGACCGGCGACCTCGCCAACTGGCACACGGGTGCACCCGATGCGATTCCGGCCGTTGGCGGTGCGATGGACCTCGCGAGCGGCGCGAAGCAGGTGTTCGTGATGATGGAACACCAGACCAAGCAGGGCGAGAGCAAGATCGTCGAGCAGTGCACGTATCCGCTCACCGGCGTGGGCTGCGTCACGCGCATCTACACCGACCTCGCGGTCATCGACGTGACGCCCGACGGGCTGCGCGTCGTCGATATGGTCGAAGGCCTCGCGTTCGACGAACTACAACGCCTGACCGGTGTGACGCTGCTGCCGTCACCGGCCGTTGCCTGACACTGCGCAAGACACCTTCGCCGGGACATCCCATGATGTGACCGGCGATTTTTTGACGTAAGCGCGGTCCCCGCCATGACCGGCCAGCCTTCACGTCAGACGTTCCATCCATTCGGTGAGGTAGACAAATGAGTGAAGTCTTCATCTGCGACGCGATTCGCACCCCTATCGGCCGCTACGGCGGCGCACTGTCGTCGGTGCGTGCCGACGATCTCGGCGCAATCCCCCTCAAGGCGCTCATGGCGCGCAACGCGAACGTCGACTGGACGCAAGTCGCCGACGTGATCTACGGCTGCGCCAATCAGGCGGGCGAGGATAACCGCAACGTGGCGCGCATGTCGTCGCTGCTCGCCGGTCTGCCGCAGGACGTGCCGGGTGCGACGATCAACCGTCTGTGCGGCTCGGGCATGGACGCCATCGGCACCGCCGCGCGCGCCATCAAGGCAGGCGAAGCGGGTCTGATGATTGCGGGCGGCGTGGAAAGCATGAGCCGTGCGCCGTTCGTGATGGGCAAGGCAGCCAGTGCGTTTTCGCGTCAGGCGGAGATGTACGACACGACCATCGGCTGGCGTTTCGTCAATCCGCTGATGAAGGCGCAGTACGGGGTGGATTCGATGCCCGAGACGGGCGAGAACGTGGCGACGGATTTCGGCATCAGCCGCGAAGATCAGGATCGCTTTGCGGTGCGCTCGCAGGAGAAGGCGGCGCGCGCTCAGGCAAACGGCACGCTGGCCGAGGAAATCACGCCGGTGTCCATCGCCCAGAAGAAGGGCGAAGCGATCATCGTGGATCGCGACGAACACCCGCGTGCGACGAGCATGGAAGCGCTCGCCAGACTTAAGGGCGTGGTACGCCCTGATGGCACCGTGACCGCCGGTAACGCTTCTGGCGTCAACGACGGCGCCTGCGCTCTGCTGCTGGCAGACGAGGCGAGTGCGGCGCGCTATGGCCTGACGCCGCGTGCCCGTGTGTTGGGCATGGCGACGGCAGGGGTGGCACCGCGCATCATGGGCATCGGTCCGGCTCCCGCAACGCAAAAACTGCTCGCGCGGCTCGGTATGTCGCTCGATCAGTTCGACGTGATCGAACTCAACGAAGCGTTTGCGAGCCAGGGCCTGGCCGTGTTGCGACAACTCGGCGTGGCCGACGACGATCTGCGCGTCAATCCGAACGGTGGCGCCATTGCGTTGGGCCATCCGCTCGGCATGAGCGGCGCACGTCTGGTGACGACGGCGATGTATCAACTGGCGCGTACGGGTGGTCGCTTTGCGCTGTGTACGATGTGCATTGGGGTCGGCCAAGGCATCGCTATCGCCATCGAAGCGGTGTAATACAGCACCACCGCCGATGTTTTCGGGCCGGGAGTGCGTGCGGTCACCGGTAAGTTCCGCCACGCCGCTCCCGATGTCCCGCCCGCACGATCAGTGCGGGACGGGACGCTTCTGCCCAATGTCTCCTTCAGTCCTTCCTGTCGTTCCTTAGCGTTCGCTGCTCAGACAGCCTTCGCCACGTCACGCATGACGGCGTCGAAGAACTTGCCTTGTGCGTCAGCATCGCTGCGTGCGTAGGCACGGTTGATGCCGCTGATGACCGCACGGATCGAGGCCGTCGTCAGATTCGCGTCGATACCCACACCGAACGCGCTACCCACAATCGTTTCGCCCGCCATTTCCGCGATGGCGATGGCACGTGCGTCTGCGCCTTGCGTCAGCGCGCGCTCTTCGTAGTGCTGCACGCGAACCGGCGTGCGCATGGCGTTCATCAACGCGTCGAGCGGACCGTTACCGGCACCCGACACCGTCGTGCGCTGGCCATGCACGTCGATGGTCACGGCGATGTGCTGACGGCCGTCGCGCTCGGAGAGCGTGTGGGCAACATAAGCCACCGGATCCGTCGACGCCACGTATTCCTTCTGGAACAGTTGCCAGATCTGCGAGGCGGTGACTTCCGCGCCCGTCTCGTCGGTGTAGCGCTGTACGGCCGAGCTGAAGTCGACTTGCAGGCGACGCGGCATTTGCACGCCGTACGTCTGCTCCAGCAAGTAAGCGATACCGCCCTTGCCCGACTGGCTGTTCACGCGAATGATCGAGTCGTACGTGCGGCCGAGATCGCTCGGATCGATGGGGAGATACGGTACTTCCCAGACGGCATCGGGCTTCTGCGCGGCGAGGCCCTTCTTGATGGCGTCCTGGTGCGAGCCGGAGAACGCGGTGAACACGAGATCGCCGACATACGGGTGACGCGGGTGCACCGGCAACTGCGTGCATTCTTCCGACGTGCGAGCGATTTCGTTGATGTTCGAGAAGTCGAGGCCCGGATCGACGCCCTGCGTGTACAGATTCAGACCGAGCGTGACGAGATCGACGTTACCCGTACGCTCGCCATTGCCGAAGAGGCAGCCTTCGATGCGATCGGCACCGGCCATCACGGCCAGCTCGGCGGCGGCGACAGCCGTGCCACGGTCGTTGTGCGGGTGAACGGAGAGGATCAGTGAGTCGCGACGCGCGAGGTTGCGGTGCATCCACTCGATTTGGTCGGCGTAGTAGTTCGGCGTGCCGATTTCGACGGTCGCGGGCAAGTTGACGATGCACTTGCGCTCAGGCGTCGGCTGCCATACGTCGAAGACGGCGTCGCAGACTTCCTTGGCGAAATCGAGTTCGGTGCCCGTGAACGTCTCCGGGCTGTATTGCAACGTCCATTGCGTTTCCGGCGCAGCGTCAGCGCAGCGCTTGATCGTCTTGGCGGCGGACACGGCGAGGGCCTTCACACCCGGCTGGTCGAGATTGAAGACGATGCGGCGGAATTCGGGGGCCGTGGCGTTGTAGAGGTGAACGATGGCGCGCGGTGCGCCCTTGAGCGAGGCGAAGGTGCGTTCGATGAGGTCGTCGCGGGCTTGCGTGAGCACTTCGATGGTGACGTCGTCGGGAATGTGACCGCCTTCGATCAGCTCGCGCACGAAGTTGAAATCGGTGTCGGAGGCCGACGGGAACGCCACTTCGATTTCCTTGAAGCCAATGGCGACGAGCGTCTTGAACATGCGCATCTTGCGCTGGGCGTCCATCGGCTCGAAGAGCGCCTGATTACCGTCGCGCAGGTCGGTGCTCATCCAGATCGGGGCACGCGTGATAGTGCGGCTCGGCCACTGTCGGTCGGGGATGTTGACGGGGGCAAAAGGACGGTACTTCGTAGCGGGGTTCTTCAACATGGCGGGTCTCGATTGTCAGCAAAAGTGTCAACCGGACGACGCACAGACGCAGATAAGCTACGACCTCCGGTTGGATGAACCGGGGCTCAGGTCGGCGTAACTGGGGAAAATCAGCGGTGCTTCAGTGAGGAATTCAGACGATGCACGCGCGCAGCAACGGACCAAGCCCGGTGGAGCGGGCTAGTAGTCGTAGCGAGAGGGAGAATTGCGCGGTGATCATGTGACACATGAAATCACAGATTTTCGGACGCTGTCAACCATGATGTGTCGCCTCGCGAGTTTCCCACGATGCGCGACGAGCAGCGTCGCCCCCTCAAAGCGGCACGGCCGACGTGCATTTGATCTCGTCGAGACAGACGCTCGACTTCACCGCGCTCACGCCGGGAATGCGCATCAGCGTATCGAGCAGAAACTCGGATAGCGCTTTCAGATCGCGCGCCACGACCTTGAGCACGTAGTCGATGTCGCCCGTCACGGAAAAGCATTCCTGAATCTGCGCGAGTTCCGCGACCAGTCCCTTGAAATTCGACAGGTCGCGGATATGGCCGCGCTCCATCGTCACATGGACGAACGCGACCACGCTGAAGCCGAGCCGTTGCGCGTCGAGCCGCGTGTCGTAGCCCTTGATCACGCCCATTTCTTCGAGACGGCGGTGACGCCGCAGCGTTTGCGCGGGCGAAAGCTTGATCGCTTCGGCCAGTTCGAGATTCGAAATGCGCCCGTGGCTCTGCAATATCCCCAACAAACGTACGTCAATCCGATCGATCTCAATGTCATGCATTTTTATTTCCAATAACAGACAATTTTGGAAATATTAGTGCATAACCTAGGGTTTCCCTAGCGCATTTACGAAATCCTATTTTGTGCCGACGCACTTACACTGCCCCTCATGAAATGACGCAAATGTGCGCGAAACACTTGCGACAGCAAGGATTTCGACGAACGGAACGAGCCGATTGCGATAACCCGACCCACTGGTCGATAAAGCACAATTTTGTTGCACGATCCGAAGTCGTCTGCATTTACCGGGACGTAACCTCCGGCCGGTGCACGCGTCCAATGAATTTGTCATCCCTACAAATCACTTCACCAAGCCGAGACGATCATGGCCGACCTGTTTGAAAATCCGATGCAATTGATGGGCTTCGAATTCGTGGAATTCGCTTCGCCTACGCCGAACGTCCTCGAACCCATTTTCGAACAGATGGGCTTCACGCTCGTGGCGCGTCACCGCTCGAAAGACGTGGTGCTGTACCGTCAGGGCGAGGTCAACTTCATCGTGAACCGCGAGCCGAACAGCGAAGCGGCCTACTTCGCCGCCGAACACGGCCCGAGCGCCTGCGGCATGGCCTTCCGTGTGAAGGACTCGCACAAGGCCTACGCCCGCGCGCTGGAACTCGGCGCACAGCCGGTCGAGATCGAAACCGGTCCGATGGAACTGCGTCTGCCGGCGATCAAGGGCATTGGCGGCGCGCCGCTCTATCTGATCGACCGCTTCGAAGAGGGCAAGTCGATCTATGACATCGACTTCGAGTACATCGAAGGCGTCGACCGTCACCCGGTCGGTCACGGCCTGCGCCTGATCGATCACCTGACGCACAACGTCTATCGTGGCCGCATGGCTTACTGGGCCAACTTCTACGAGAAGCTGTTCAACTTCCGCGAGATTCGCTACTTCGACATTTCGGGCGAATACACCGGCCTCACCTCGAAGGCGATGACCGCCCCGGATGGTAAAATCCGCATTCCCCTGAACGAGGAATCGGCCAAGGGCAGCGGCCAGATCGAAGAATTCCTGATGGCCTTCAACGGTGAAGGCATTCAGCACATCGCCTTCCTCACCGACAACCTGCTTCAGGTCATCGACAACCTGCAAATGGCGGGCGTCGACCTCATGACCGCGCCGAACGACTTCTACTACGATGCGCTCGAGACCCGTCTGCCGGGTCACGGTCAGCCGGTGGGCGAACTGAAGGCGCGCGGCATTCTGCTCGACGGTACGACCGAGAACGGCAAGCCGCGTCTGCTGTTGCAGATCTTCTCGAAGACGCTGCTCGGCCCGGTGTTCTTCGAGTTCATCCAGCGCGAAGGCGACGACGGCTTCGGTGAAGGCAACTTCAAGGCGCTGTTCGAATCGCTCGAGCGCGACCAGATCGAGCGCGGCACGCTCAAGGTCTGAGTTCCGGGGAGACATGATCGTCCGCTCGCACGGACGATCCCAAAGGACACGGTGACGGCGCCATAAGCGCCGCGCCGTGGCGGCTCAACGCTTCCGGTTCGTGCTCACCGCATGAAAACAGAGAAGCGCGTCGCGTGAATACGAAGGTAGGGTAAGGAACAGACATGTCCGCCAACGCAGCAAAAGATGGCTCGCTCCACCGCGGCCTGAAGAATCGTCACATCCAATTGATCGCGCTCGGTGGCGCGATCGGCACCGGCCTCTTTCTCGGCATCGCCCAAACCATCAAAACCGCTGGACCCTCAGTCTTGCTGGGCTACGCCATTGCGGGCGTCGTCGCGTTTTTCATCATGCGCCAGCTCGGTGAAATGGTCGTGGACGAACCCGTCGCCGGGTCGTTCAGCTACTTCGCCAACAAGTATTGCGGTCAATTCGCGGGCTTCGTCTCCGGCTGGAATTACTGGGTGCTTTACGTCCTCGTCTCGATGGCCGAACTCTCCGCCGTCGGGATCTACGTTCAGTACTGGTGGCCGGGCATTCCCACGTGGGTCTCGGCACTCGTTTGCTTCGGTGTCATCAACGCCATCAACCTCTCCAGCGTGAAGTCGTATGGCGAGATGGAGTTCTGGTTCTCTATCGTCAAAGTCGCCGCCATCGTCGGCATGATCGGCTTCGGCGGTTATCTGCTCGTCTCCGGCAACGCAGGCCCGCAAGCGAGCGTGGCCAACCTGTGGCAGCACGGTGGCTTCTTCCCGAACGGGGTGTCCGGCCTCGTCATGGCGATGGCGGTCATCATGTTCTCGTTCGGCGGGCTTGAGCTGGTCGGCATTACGGCGGCGGAAGCGGACGACCCGTCGCGCAGCATTCCGCGCGCGACCAATCAGGTCATCTACCGCATTCTGATTTTCTACGTCGGCGCACTCGGCGTGCTGCTCTCGCTGTATCCGTGGGAAAAGGTCGTGTCCGGCGGCAGCCCGTTCGTGCTGATCTTCCATGAGCTGAACAGCAACTTCGTCGCGCACGTGCTCAACGCCGTGGTGCTGACTGCCGCGCTGTCCGTCTACAACAGCTGCGTGTATTGCAACAGCCGCATGCTGTACGGTCTGGCCGGTCAGGGCAACGCGCCGCGCGCGCTGCTCAAGGTCAACTCGCGTGGCATTCCGCTGGCCGCCCTCGGCGTCTCGGCAGCCGCGACGGCCGTGTGTGTGGTGATCAACTACTTCATGCCGGGCAAGGCGTTCGAACTGCTGATGGGTCTGGTCGTGTCGGCCCTGATCATCAACTGGGCGATGATCAGCGTGATCCACCTGGCCTTCCGTCGTGCCAAGGCACGCGCAGGCGAGACGACGTTCTTCAAGAGCCTCGGCTACCCGCTCACGAACTACCTGTGTCTGGCGTTCCTCGCGGGCATTCTGGTCGTGATGTATCTGATTCCGGATCTGCGCATCTCCGTGTATCTGATCCCGGTGTGGCTGGTCGTGCTGGCCATCGGCTACCGTCTGCGTCAGAAAAACGTGGCCGCGCCGGTGCCGGTGAGCGCAACGCGTTAAATAAGTCAACGCCGCACGCCGGGCTTTCGACGCCCGGCGTACACCCGGCAGTGCCGCACTAGCGGTATCATCGAGCGTTACCCCGTCGTTATCCCATCGCTATTCCAGGAACTGCCATGTTCGAACACATCGATGCCTATCCCGGTGACCCGATCCTCTCGCTCAACGAGAATTTCGCTAAAGATCCGCGTACCAACAAGGTCAACCTGAGCATCGGCATCTATTACGACGACGCTGGCCGTCTGCCGGTGATGAACGCGGTTCGTCAGGCCGAAGCCCTGCTGCTGGCCGAAGTCGGTCCGAAGCCGTATCTGCCGATGGCTGGCTTTGCCAACTACCGCGACGCCGTGCAAGGTCTCGTGTTCGGCGAAGACTCGCCCGCGCGCAAGAACGGCAGCATCGCTACCGTGCAGACGCTCGGCGGCTCGGGTGCCCTGAAGGTCGGCGCAGATTTCATCAAGCGTTACTTCCCCGGCTCGCAGGTGTGGGTAAGCGATCCGACGTGGGATAACCATCGCTTCATCTTCGAGCGCGCCGGTTTCACCGTGAATACGTATCCGTATTACGACGAAGCCACTGGCGGCCTGCAATTCGAAGCGATGGTCGACGCCATCGACAAGTTGCCTGCACGAAGCGTCGTGCTGCTGCACGCTTGCTGCCATAACCCGACCGGCGTCGATTTGAACGATGCGCAATGGGTGCAACTGATCGAAGTGCTCAAGAAGCGCGAACTGCTGCCCTTCGTCGACATGGCGTATCAGGGTTTCGGCTCGGGCATCGAAGCCGACGCGTTCGTGATTCGCGAACTGGCGCGTCAGGGCCTGCCCGCATTCGTCGCCAACTCGTTCTCGAAGAACTTCTCGCTGTACGGCGAGCGTTGCGGCGGCCTGTCGGTCATCTGCGAATCGTCGGAAGCCGCCGATCGCGTGCTGGGTCAGTTGACGAGCGCCGTGCGCTCGAACTACAGCAACCCGCCCACGCACGGCGCGAAGATCGTCGCCAAGGTGCTGAGCACGCCGGAACTGCGCAAGTCGTGGGAAGAAGAACTCGCGGCCATGTGCCAGCGCATTACGCGCATGCGCGGCGCGATTCACGACGGTCTGCGTGGCCATGTGCCGGACACCATGCTCTCGCGTTATCTGGAGCAGCGCGGCATGTTCACGTACACGGGTCTGACGGCCGCACAGGTCGATGTGCTGCGTGAAGCCCACGGCGTCTATCTGATCCGCTCGGGCCGCATGTGCGTGGCCGGACTGAACGAGAGCAACGTCGCCGTAGTGGCCGACAGCATCGCCAAGGTGCTGAACGGCTGAGTTTGCGCTCGCTGAGATAACTCGCTGAGATAAGAAAGGGACGGCAATTGCCGTCCCTTTTTCATTGGCGCGACGAAAGTGTTACGACGCCTGCTTCAGGAATTCCAGAAGATCGGCGTTCACCTTGTCTGCCTCGACGGTACACATGCCATGCGCGCCGCCCGGGTAAATCTTCAGCGTCGCGTTCTTGACGATCTGCGCGGTGAGCTTGCCCGAATCGTCGATCGGCACGATCTGGTCGTCGTCGCCATGCAGCACGAGCGTCGGCACGTCGATCTTTTTGAGGTCTTCGGTGTAATCCACCTCCGAGAATTCCTTCACGCACAGGTACTGGCCGAGGTGCGAACCCCACATGCCCTGCGCCCAGAAGGCGTCGATCACGCCCTGCGACTTCTTGGCGTTCGGACGGTTATAGCCGTAGAACGGCACCGCCAGATCCTGATAGAACTGCGAACGATTCGCTGCGACATTCGCGCGAATATCGTCGAACACACCGATGGGCAGACCACCCGGGTTCTTGTCCGACTTGAGCATGACGGGCGGCACGGCACCGATGAGCACGGCCTGCGCCGCGCGCTTCGTGCCGTGACGGCCCAGATAATGCGCGACTTCGCCACCGCCGGTCGAGTGGCCGACGAACGTAGCGTTGTTCAGATCGAGATGCTCGACGAGGGCGGCGAGGTCGTCGGCGTAGGTGTCCATATCGTTACCGGTGCCCGGCTGGTCCGAGCGGCCGTGACCACGACGGTCGTGCGCGATCACGCGATAGCCGTGCTGCACCAGAAACAGCATTTGTGCGTCCCAGGCATCGGCGCTCAGCGGCCAGCCGTGGGAGAACACGACCGGGCGGCCCGTGCCCCAGTCCTTATAAAAAATCGAAGTGCCATCCTTCGTCTTGAACGTGCTCATGGTGTCGTCCTTAGGTGAGGAAAGTTCGTGCACCAACAATAGGGCCGGTGCGATCGAAGGCTTTTAATTTAAGGCGTCGATGAGCCGCGTTACAAGGTGAGATTTTTTGATGCGCGCGTGAGTGACATTCACTGAACCTATCTCATGGCTGTCATGAAGGTCGGACCCTTATGGTTCGGCACAACTGCGGTGCATGCACAAACGACATCGGTGCACGCGCCAGCGCGTCCGAGCGCTTAGCGTTATATTGGGCGTCCCGCGGCGCTGTTGGCCGCTCATCCCCAATGCGTCGATCCCCATGTCCGATCAATCCGCCGAGTTGTCCCAGTTCCCGATCACGCGCAAGTGGCCTGCCGCGCACCCGGAACGTCTGCAACTGTATTCGCTGCCCACGCCCAACGGGGTGAAGGTGTCGATCATGCTCGAAGAAATCGGGCTGCCGTACGAAGTGCATCTGGTGAATTTCCAGACCAACGATCAGCTCACGCCGGAATTCCTCTCGCTCAACCCGAACAACAAGATTCCCGCGATCCTCGATCCGAACGGTCCCGGCGGCAAGCCGCTGCCGCTGTTCGAGTCGGGCGCGATCCTCTGGTACCTCGCCGAGAAGACCGGCAAGCTGCTGCCCGTCGATCCGGCTGCGCGTTACGAGACGCTGCAATGGGTGATGTTCCAGATGGGCGGCGTCGGTCCGATGTTCGGCCAGTTGGGCTTCTTCAACAAGTTTGCAGGCAAGGACTACGAGGACAAGCGTCCGCGCGACCGTTACGTCGCCGAATCGAAGCGCCTGCTCGCGGTGCTCGATGCACGTCTGGCCGACCACCAGTGGCTGATGGGCGACGAATACACCATCGCCGATATCGCCACGTTCCCGTGGGTTCGCAACCTCGTCGGCTTCTACGAGGCGGGCGATCTCGTTGGCTTCGATCAGTTCAAGAACGTGCAGCGCGCACTGGGTGCATTTGTGGCGCGTCCGGCAGTGATTCGCGGGCTGGAGATTCCGAAACGCCCTGCCTGAGCGTGATGTGACGTACATTTCGCGACGTCAAAAAAAAAGACCGGTGCATCGTGAAGACGCACCGGTTTGAGATCGCGATGTTGCACGAGGAGGTACTACCCCGCCGGACGCCGTACCGACGACCCGGCGGGTACAGCCAGGAACTGCAAGAGAACTACCGGAACAACGTTACTTCGGTGAATCAGCAAGACTGATGCGCACGCATGAAGAGCATCAGGCCGACTTCTTGAAGCGAGCGGCTTCTTCCGAACCGCCCGTGGCATTGCCTGCGCTGTACGAGTGCGCGCCCACACCGGCGAGCTTGCCGTTCTGCACGATCAGGTACTCGTTGCGGATCGGACGGTTCTCGAAGTAGCACTCCAGAATTTCACGCGTACCGGCGGCGTAACGCGTCTGCGCCGACAGGCTCGTGCCCGAGATGTGTGGGGTCATGCCGTGGTGCGGCATGCTGCGCCACGGGTGATCGGCCGGTGCCGGTTGCGGGAACCAGACATCGCCACCGTAGCCCGCGAGCTGGCCACTTTCGAGCGCCGCCGCAACGGCGTCACGGTCGCACAGCTTGCCGCGCGCCGTGTTGATCAGGTAGGCGCCGCGCTTGAAGTGCTTCAGGCTGTCGGCGTTGATCATGTGCTCCGTTTCCGGGTGCAGCGGGCAGTTCAGCGTCACCACGTCGCACACCTTGGCGAGGCTCTCCAGGCTCGTGTGGTGCGTGAGGTTGAGTTCCTTCTCGACCGATTCCGGCAGACGGTGACGATCGAGGTAGTGCAGATGCGTGCCGAACGGCTTCATCAGACGCAGCACGCGCAGGCCGATGCGCCCCGCCGCCACCGTACCCACATGCATGCCTTCCAGATCGTACGAACGCTCGACGCAGTCGGCGATGTTCCAGCCGCCCTTGAGCACCCATTGATACGACGGCAGGTAGTTACGCACCAATGCCAGCGTCGTCATCATCACGTGTTCCGCCACGCTGTTGCTGTTGCAGTACGTCACTTCCGCGACGGTGATGCCGTGTTCCATGGCGGCTTGCAGATCGGTGTGATCCGAGCCGATGCCAGCGGTCACGATCATCTTCAGCTTCTTCGCACGCTTGATGCGCTCGGCCGTCATGTACGCGGGCCAGAACGGTTGCGAAATCACGATTTCGGCGTCGGCCAGTTCGCGGTCGAGCACGCTGTTGTCGCCGTCTTTGCTCGACGTCACGACGAGTTCGTGGCCGTTCGATTCGAGGTACTTGCGCAGGCCCAGTTCGCCAGACACGCTACCGAGCAATGCGCCCGGCTGGAAGTCGATGGCGCGCGGCGTAGGCAGCGTCTGGCCATCGGGGTAGCACTCGATCTTCGGCAGATCGTCGCGGGCGTAGGTCTTCGGGTAGCCGGTAACGGGGTCGTCGTACAGTACACAAACAATCTTGGCCATGGTGTCTCACTCCTGAATGGTTATCTGCAAGATGTCTGCTTGGCGACGCTGACGTCGTTAGCGTCGCTGCATTGAGGCCAATGATCGGTGTATGCGTTTCGTCTGGAAAATCGTTCCGGTCGATCGGTTGATCGGCGAGACCTATCAAAGCGATGTGGATGACGCGCGATGGCGTCAGACGTCACCAGTTGGTGCACGTGCCGAAAGGTGCCAGCACGCCGAGCTGAAGCGCACCTCGCCCTGCGCGACGAATGGCGCATAGGCGTCGACGATGGCATCGACGATGTGCTCCCGCTTTGCCGGATCGAGACCGGCGAGCGCTAGTCCCACCGGCCCGAGACGCGACGCGTAATCGCGCAAGTCGGCCTGCGCGAACGTGCAGTCGAAGTGCACGGGCTCAAGATGGACCTCCTCCCACCCGGCCGAAGACAGAATGGACGCGACGCGCTCGGGATCCGCGAAGCCGAACTGCCCCGGCGCGCCCGGCTGTCGGGGCGGCAAACCAGAAAGCAATGGCGCGGCGACGCGCTCGGCCACCGTCATGAACGGATTCTCCGACGGCCCTCGCCACACGAGTGTGTGGAGTGCCGCGCCCGGGCGCGCCGACGCGCGTAGATTCGCGAAAGCGGCTATGGGGTCGTCGAAGAACATGACGCCAAGTCGCGAGACGATGAGATCGAAGTGCGCTTGCGGAAATTGATGCGTCTGCACGTCGGCGCAAAGAAACTCCACCGGTGCACGCGCATGTGCCGCGCGTGTGCGCGCCGTCTCGATCATCGGCGCGGAGATGTCGGCTCCCGTAAGTTGCCAGGAATGACCCAACGCGGTAGACAACGCGAGCGTAGCGCCGCCGGTGCCGCATCCGACATCGAGCAAGCGCCCCGACGGCGTGTGCCGCGCAACGTCGCGCGCGCGGTCGATAAGAAACCTCGCGAGCGGCACGAACATCTGGTCGAGCGCGGCACGGTTGTCCACCCATGCACTGCCCGAACGCCCGTTCCATAGTTCGGACTGGTCGTGGTTGGCGTTTTCGGTCATTGGCATCCCTCATGTCGATACGATGGAGGCGCATGCCAATGTGGACGTCGGTCGATCCCCACGATGTCCCGAACGTCACCCGGCATGGCGCATGTCATGCAGTGTGGCAATTCAAGTCGACTTTAGGTCAAGAGATTTTTGCCGGGTCACGTGCCAAAGCGCTGGCGACGGCTCAGGCGGTGGCGTTGAATGCGTCGTGGTAAGCGACCGTACCCGTCGGCATCGGGCCGTCGAAATGCGTCATCTGGAAATACTCGGCGGGCACGTCCGGCAAACGCAACGAAGGGTCTGCGCGAAAACCGAACCGTCCGTAATAGGACGGCTCACCCAGCACGACACAGCCAGCCGCGTCGAGTCGACGAAGCGCGTCGAGCGCCGCGCGCATGAGCTGGCTACCGACGCCCTCGCCCTGACGATCGGGGGCGACCGAAATCGGTCCGAGGCCGTACCACCCTCGCGCACCATCGCTGATCGTGACCGGAGAGATCGCCACGTGCCCCACGATGACACCACAATCTTCTGCCACGAGCGATACGCTCAGTTGTCCGGCGCGACGCAATGCAGCGACGATGAACTGCTCCGTATGCGCGGTGTGCGGTGCGTCTTGAAAGGCGGCGACGGTCAGCGCCTGGATGGCGTCGACGTCAGCAGCGACTTCGCTTCGGATCTGTAGGTTCATGGCGGCATTGTATGCCGCACGGA
Source organism: Pandoraea commovens (assembly GCF_902459615.1). Taxonomy (GTDB): domain Bacteria; phylum Pseudomonadota; class Gammaproteobacteria; order Burkholderiales; family Burkholderiaceae; genus Pandoraea; species Pandoraea commovens. Next base: position 196,853 of record NZ_CABPSA010000006.1, on the reverse strand, counting down.
CGGGGGTGCGATGCGCCGATGCGGGCAGTGCGGACAATGCTATGCAGGCAGCAAAGCATCCAGCCGGGTTTGCAGATCCACCGAACGGAAGGCGGCGATGGCGGCGTCCAGCAACGGGGGACGGGGCAGCCGCTCGCGCAGAATGAGACCGATCTCGCGATGCAGCGCCGGTTGCAGCGGCACGGCGTGCAACTCGTCGCGCATCTCCGCCAGACACAGCACGCTGTGCGGCACGATGCTGAACAGGCCCGCGCAGCGCACGTGCGCATACAGCGCCATCAGCGAATCCGTCTCCACACGCGGCGACGCCGACGTGCCCGCGCGCGCCAGCGCTGCATCGATCCCCTGACGACACTGCATGTTGCCAGTGAGCAGACACAGCGGCAGCTTCGCCGCTTCGTGCCACGACAGTGACGTGCTGCCCGAGAGCGCCGACTCGTCGCGCGCGATCAGCACGTAGCGCTCGCGGAACAGGGAGATGGTTTCGAATTCGCGCAGACGCGGATCGTCGAGATAACTCAGGCCGACGTCCAGATCGAGTTCGGAGAGTTGGCGCAACGCTTGCGTCGCAGAGAGCGTATAGACCTCATGGCGCATGCCAGGAAACTCGCGCAGGCACGCGTCGGTGAGCAGGGGGACGAGCGGCAACGCGGTGGGGATTGCGCCGATGCGCAGGCATCCGGTGACCTCGCGGCGGCTCGCACTCGCCTCCTGACGCAAACCTTCGCAGTCGGCCAGCACCTGACGTGCCCACGCCAGCACACGCTCGCCCTCCGGCGTGAAGCCTTCGAAACGACGTCCGCGTCTCACGATCGGCAGGCCGAACTCTTCCTCGATGCTTCGGATCGCGCCGGAGAGCGTCGGTTGCGATACGTTGCATAGCTCCGCTGCACGACGAAAGTGCTGCGCCTGCGACAGCGCCACGAGATAGCTTAGTTGCCGGATGAACATGGCTTGCGTCCCCTCCTCTTGTCATCGGCCCCAAAGTGACGCCGACGCTACGGGCGACACTTGCCGCCACCGCTATATTGTTATGAATATAGCGCAAGCAATGACGGTCCAGTCATGAGAAAGTCGCATAACTGTTATGGAAAATCCGCTCGGGGGGCAGCGGTTACTGTGCGGAGGCCGGGCTTTGCGGTGCGGGTGACGGGGACAGCATGATTCCACCGGGCGACGTTGACGGTGCGGACGGCACCGACGGCGTGACTGGTGTCGATGCTCCAGCCGACCCCGTCCCGGACGAACCGCCCGGACCGTTCCACTCGCCGGGCACGCCCGGGATGGTCGTGCCTTGTGACGCACTCGCGGGCTGTGTGGCGGGTTGCGTGTACTGCGGCTGAGCGAGCACAGCGGATGCGACCGGCACCGGCAACGGGCCGCTGTCGCTGGCGGCGTCCGGCGTCGAGACCGACGGTGCGGGAGCCGGTGCAGGCGACGACGGTGCCTGTCGCTTCACCGGCGCTTTAGGCTTGGGCTCCGGCTTCTTGGCGAAGAGGCCCGTCACCCAGTCGGAGGCGTGTGCCCACCAGTCGCTGTACCAGTGGCGATTGTCAGGCGCTTCGAACTTCGCGCTGCCGTCGATGACCTTCGCGCGCAACGCACGCGAGAAGACATCCCCGACAATCGGCAACGCACTGTGTGCGCCCTGCCCCCAGTAATCGCTGCGCAACGTGATGCGGCTGTCGTTGAAGCCGACCCATGCGCCCGCGACCAGTTGCGGCTGCATCAGAATGAACCAGCCGTCGGCGTTGTCCTGCGTGGTACCGGTCTTGCCCGCGACGTCGGCCCGAATGCCGAAGCGCGTGCGAATCGCGTTGCCGGTGCCGCGATTGATGACACCGCGCATGGTGTCGAGCAGCGTGTAATCGTCGTTCTCCGAGAGTGCACGTTCGGGCCGCGCGGGCGAGAACGTCGCCAACACTTCGCCTTCGCTGTTCGTGATCTCCGTGACCATCGTCGGCTCGCGATACTCGCCGCCGTCCGCGATCGTGCCATAGGCCGCCACCATCTCCTTGAGCGAGACGGGGCTCGTGCCCAGCGCCAGCGAGGGCACCGGATCGAGCTTGCTCTCGCGTACGCCCATCGCGCGAGCGAGGCCGACCACGCGCGACGGTCCGACATCCTGCATCAACTGCGCCGTGACGGTATTGCGCGATTGCGCCAGCGCGTCGGCGAGCTTCATCGGCTTGTTGGTCGGCGTGGTGTCGTCGCTGGGTCGCCAGATTTCGCCGCCTGCAAGCGGAATCTCCACCACCTGATCGACGATGGTTTCGTCCGGCTTGCGTCCCTTGACGAAGGCCGCGCCATACACAAACGGTTTGAACGTCGAGCCCGGCTGTCGACGCGCTTGCTGCACGTGATCGAACGGGTCGGTCGTAAAGTCACGGCTGCCGACCCACGCGCGAATTTCGCCAGTACGCGGATCGATGGCGAGGAAACCGGCTTGCACGCGCGTCTTCGTCGTGCGCAGGTTCTGCATGAACGTCTTGTCGGCGAACAGACGCTTCATCGCCGCTTCGGGCGCTTCGCCCCCGGCCACGGCATTGCGGTATTCCGCCGTCTCGCGCACGAACGACTGGACCAGCGCCGTACTGTCGCGCCAACCGCCGCGTGCCGACCAGTTCGCGTCGGCAATGCCTTGCAATTGATTCGCCTGACGCGTGAGCGCCTGCGTCGCCATCGACTGCAAGCGTGCGTCGATGGTGGTGTGCACCACCAAACCGTCGGAGTAAATGTTGTAGTCGTTGCGATCCGCCCAGCCGATCAGCCACTTGCGCAATTGCTGTGCGAAGTGCGGCGCAGGCCCCGGCTCTTCCGTCTGACGTTCGAAGTCGACGCGCAACGGCCGCTTTTGCAGCGCCGCGAGCTTCGACGCATCGAGATCGCCGAACTTCACCATCTGCGCGAGCACCGTGTTACGGCGTTGCAGTGCGCGCTCGGGATTGATCACCGGGTTGTAATAGCTGTTGCCCTTGAGCATGCCGACGAGCGTGGCGGCTTCGACGACGTCCAACTGATCGGCAGACTTGTCGAAATAGGTGCGCGCGGCCATTTCGATGCCGTATGCGTTGTACAGGAAGGGCACCGTGTTCAGGTACGTCTCGAGAATCTCGGGCTTCGTGTACAGCGCTTCGATCTTCAGCGCGGTGATCGCTTCCTTGAGTTTGCGAGTGAGCGTCGGGGCGCGGCCGATGTCGTCGGGGTACAGATTGCGGGCGAGCTGCTGCGTGATCGTCGAGCCGCCCTGACGGTCACCGGAGAACGTGCGCAGCGCCGCCCCCGCCGTACGCTTCAGATCGATGCCGTGGTGCTCATAAAAACGATGGTCCTCCGTCGACACCAGCGCCTTGACGACGTTGGGCGAGATATCTTTCAGCGCCACCCACTCGCGATTCGACGGCCGGAACTCGGCCAGCAACTTCCCGTCGACGGACAGGACCTGCGCAGGCTGGTCGACCTTTGCACGACGGATATCACGAATACTCGGCGTGAACGGAATCAGGATCAGCGTATAGGCGACCAGCAGACAAGGCAGCGCCGCCACGACGATCAGCACACCGCGACGCGTGGGATGGCGCAGGTGATGCCAGGCGCGCGCCGCATACGGGGACAGCGGTTGCAAAAGGCGAAGACCCCGCCGACCTGCTTGGGCGACGGCGTGCAGCAGCGAAGAAAACAGCGACGAAATCGGGCGCTTCACGATGGGGGAATGCGTGGCAAAGTCCGCATCCTACCAAAACCGGGGCGCGCGACAGTTTGTCGCATGACGCGGTCGCGCTGTCTCCCGCTTGACGCGCATCAAGTTCCGCAGCGCATCGTGCTTCTACCATCGGTCGTGCTCACACACGACTTTGGACAACATCATGAAGCACTCCCTCGGCGCCACGGCTCTCGCCGCCGCACTGGCTACCGGTGCCGCCCTCTTCAGCGCATCCGCATTTGCACAAAGCACGGCACCGGCCACCGACAACGCCGCCACCACGAAGACCTTCGGTTTCATCAAGGACAGTTCGCAGGGCATCTATGCTGGCGACATCCTCGCGCGCGTGCGCGCTATCGGCATCCTGCCGGATTCGCATGCGAGCGGCAGCGTCCTGCCGACGCTCGGCGTCACCGTCAACAACGCGATCGTGCCGGAACTCGATTTCACGTACATGATTCTCGACAACGTCGGCGTCGAACTCATTCTCGGCATGTCGCGCCATCAGCTCACGTCGAACCTCGGGCATCTCGGCGGCGTGAATGTGTTGCCGCCGACACTCCTGCTGCAATACCACTTCAATCACGCGGGGAAGGTGCGCCCCTATGTTGGCGCGGGCATCAACTACACGCGCTTCTGGAACAGCAACCTGAATGCGGGCGGCACGCCCATCTCGATCAAGAACCACAGTGTCGGACCGGCGCTGCAAGCCGGTGTGGACATCCAGATGACGAAAAACCTCTTCTTCAACATCGACATCAAGAAGATCTGGATGAAGACCGATACGTCGCTCGCGGGCACCGACCTCGGCACGTTGCACATCGACCCGCTGATTGTCGGCGTCGGCGTTGGCATGAAGTTCTGATGTCCAGTGTGGGGCGCCACGTGCCGGGGGGCCGTGGCGCTCCTTTTTTTGGTTCCATCGGACGATGCGACAAATTGTCGCGTCGTCCCTACATGCGAACGCAAAGCATTTACGCCCCTCGGCAAGACCCCCTACAATGCCTCCTTCCCGAGAGCCGCCTGATCCGCGTCTTTGCCTTCACGGCGACCCGCGCGGTTAGCTGATTACGTGATGACCTTATGACGTAATCGGGGGACGCTCTCGCGGGCTGATCCGTCAGACCGCCCGGCGATTCCCGTGTTTTTCGCCCGTCCGCTTGATCCGACTTAATCCGTCTAATCCGTCCAATCCGGCCCAGCATGCGCAAGCTTCGTCAGCATCGCGTCGCAATCGGGATCGCCCTGCTGGCGATCCTGCTGGCTGCGCTCATGCCCGCGATTGCGCAATGGCGCGCCGCGATGCAGACGGATCCGTTCGCGGTCTACTGCACGGTGCAAGGCACGCAAGCCTCACTGAGCACGAACACCACGCCGCGCGTCGACGCCCAACGCGAGCCTGCCCATGACGGCCACAGCGGCCATGACGACGCGCAGGCACCACCCGCCCCGGCTCACACCCAGCCCACGGGTCTGCACAGCGAACACGGCAACGCCGGTCACTCGCTCGACTCCGCAGATCACTGGGAGAAGTGCGGATATTGCGCCTTGTGGACGCATCAGCCGCTCGTCACCACCGCTTTCCATCTCCCCCCGCCTGCCGCGCCGACTGGTATCGTCGCCTCCCCCCGGGCTCCGGTGCCGCATTTCCCGCGCGCCCGTTTCTCCGACGCCTTAGCGCGCGCGCCACCGTCCCTCACCGTCTGATCCTCCCGACTTCCGGCCATTGCCTTTCAATGCCGGTGGCTCATGTCGAACCCGTTTTGCTCTGCCTGCCTCTCGGCTTGCCCTGACGTTCGCGCTCGTCTCGCGAACGCGTGGCTCGCCGTGCGCGCCTGGCCGACTACGGACATTTGACACTCACGATCATCAGGCGGCCGTCATTCGGTCGCGAGAGAGACATTCATGTCACGTTTCATGACGCAGAAGCCGTTGCAAGCGGCCATCGCGCTCGCCTTCGCCTCGCTGGGCAGCGCAGCACACGCACTCACCTCGAACCCCGCAGCATCGATGGCCTCGGCAGGCGCCGCTGCGGTGAATCCTGTGGCTCCCGCGGCCCCAGTAGTCCTTGCCGCCGCAGACACGTCCCCGGTCACCACGACGACAGCACCAACCGCTACGTTGCCCGTCACCAACGTGACCGCCCCGGCGGAGTCGCTTACGTCCCCCAGCGTGGAGGAGCAGAAGGCCAATCTTTTCCAGACCGCAGGCTCCGTCGGCTTCGTCGACGCCGACAGCTACCAGAACACCTACGCGTTCAACCTGCGCGACGTACTCAAAGACAGTCCCGGCGTCTATGTCCAGAACCGTTACGGGCAGGAGCTACGCGTGTCGATTCGCGGCTCCGGCATCGCTCGCGGCTATCACGTACGCGGCCTCGAAATCCTGCAGGACGGGATTCCCACCAACTCGGCCGACGGCAGCGGCGACTACTATCAGATCGACCCGATGGGCCTGCGCTCCACCGAGGTCTACAAGGGTGGCAACGGCCTCACCTACGGTTCGACCACATTGGGCGGTGCGCTGAACTTCGTCACGCCCACGGCCTACACGGCAGAGGCCCCGAACCAGTTCCGGCTCGAAGGCGGCAGCTTCGGCACCATTCGCGCTAGCGGACAGATGTCGCGCATCTTCGGGCCGCTCGACGCGCTCGCGACCGTGACGCTCAACCGGTCCGATGGCTATCGCGATCACGCGAAGGGCAACTACGCCCAGATCAACGCGAACATCGGCTACAAATTCTCGCCGCGCGTGGAAACGCGTTTCTTCTTCGGCGCTTACATCGTCGACCAGAAGCTGCCGGGCACGTTGTCGCTGTTCGACGCGCTGAACAATCCCACCAAGGCGGCGGCTTCCGCAGTCTCCGGCGATCAGGCACGCAACACCCGCACCGAACGCCTGGGCAACCTGACCACGATTCGCTTCGACGTCGGCCAGCTCGATATCGCGTCGTGGGTCATTCACAAGAGCCTGTATCACCCGATCTTCCAGGTCATCGATCAGGATGGCTGGACCTACGGCATAGCGCCCCGCTACACGGCGAACCTGACGCTCGCGGGCATGCGTAACGACCTGATCGTGGGCGCGCGCTTCTTCGGTGGCAATACGAAGGCCGATCAATACGTCAATGTGAATGGCAATCGCGGCGCGCAAACGCTCGACTCCCGTCAGAGCGCTTACAACTACGAGGCGTATTTCGAGAACCGTCTGTTCTTCCTGCCGACGCTCGGCCTCATGGTCGGTGCCAAGGCGTACCGTGACGTTCGCCAGTACATCGATTACGGCGGTGTGCCGGGCGACGTCAACTATCGCTCCACTAGCGCCGCCTACTCTGGCGTGAATCCCAAGATCGGACTGCTCTGGGAGCCGCGCAAGGACGTTCAGGCGTTTATCGACATCACGCGCAGCGCAGACGTGCCCGACTTTACCGATCTGTCGCAGACGTTCGGGGCGACGTCGCGATTCGTGCCGCTGGCGTCGCAACATGCCTGGACGATCGAAGTCGGCACACGCGGCAAGCTTGATCGCGTGGCGTGGGACGTTACCGCCTACCGTTCGATGGTGCGCGACCAACTGCTCCAGTACACGACGTCTCCCGACGTTCCGGCGTCGACCTTCAATGCGAACAAGACTGTGCTTCAGGGTCTCGAAGTCGGCGCGTCCGTCGACCTGTTCAAGAACGTGGCGGCCACCGGCGACCGCGTGACATTGACGCAGATCTGGAACTACAGCGACTTCCGCTTCCGAGACGATCCGCAATACGGCAACAACCGCATCGCTGGCGTGCCGACCAATGTGCTGCGTACAACGCTTGGCTATGCGCTGTCGGATCGGTTCCAGATCGCGGCGTCCCTCGACTGGGTGCCCACTGGCGCGTGGGTCGACTACGCCAACACGATGCGCGTGCCCAGCTACACACTGATCGGCTTGCAGGCGTCGTATCTGATCCAGCGAGGCGTGACGTTCTATGTCGACGCGCGCAATCTGACCGACAAGCGTTATGTGTCGGATTTCAGCACCGTCACCGACGCCCGCACGGCCAACACCGCCGTGTTCTACCCGGGCGACGGCCGCAGCGTGTTTGCGGGTGTTCGCTTCGCGTTCTGATCACGCCTGATCGAACCAAACGCGCGCTCGGAGAATCTTCGGGCGCGCGATCCTATCGCGTCGCACTCACACGCTCGGGCGGACCCTCACAGCATGCGACGCAGCGTGTCGTCACGACGGAAATAGTGATGCCACAACGCCGCCAGCGCATGCAAACCGATCACCCAGTAGAACGCGCTTCCCAGCGTTTCGTGAATATCCTTGATGGAGTGGAGCATCTCGTCGTCTTTGCCGATGAACTGCGGCAGCGCGATATCCAGCCCCGGAATTGTTAGCACGTGCCCACCTGCGTTGAGCGTCAGATAGCCTAGCACCGGCTGCGCGAAGATGAACAGATACAGCAACAGATGCACGAGTGACGACCCCATGCGTACCAGCCACCCCTGACCGGGCAGCGGTCCCGGCGATCTCTTGATCAGACGCCAGAGCAAACGCGGCACGGCGACGACCAGCACAGCGATTCCGGCCCACTCGTGAATCGTCATGCTCAGCGCTCGCGGTGCACTGCCTTTCGGCAGATATCCCTTCGTGATCACGGCGGCATACGCAATCACGATCAGCAGCGCCACCAGCCAGTGAAAAAAGATCGCAGGGGGTGCGTAGCGCTGAACGGGAGAAAGCGGTGAGCCGAGTGAGTGGAACTTGATCGCTTTGGCCATCTCGGGGGGACTCCTCTGCTGTTTTAGGCGAGCCCCCATTATCGCGCCCGTCTCGCTGCGCGAACAGGCTGCAAATCGTCACATTTTGTTACGCAAAAATTCTCCTCGACATTCGGATTCCTCCTTCCCATCGATTCGCCAACTCTGCCGACAATACCTCCTCGGCACACAGACTCGCTGCGGTGCCACATCGATGAACCTCCTTGGCCGACGCACGCCCGGTCGGCCTTTAAAGCCCCGTTCGCGGGGCTTTCTTTTTCTCTCCCTTCGTCTCTTCGCCTACTTCGTTGCGCAAGGCCCGACACACATCGCAGGAGCCATCACCGAGCCGTCTCGCTGCGGAGCAACATTCGCAATGTGCATCGGTGAGATCAGCCTATCGCGACACAGCCATGAAAGGTTTGTGAACTATCCGAGAGAATGGGTGCACGAATGCAGAAGCGGCAATGTCTGTACCGTGTCTAGGACGAATCCGATCCAAAAGATAGGACGGCACCTTGAAGTGTTGCGTGAAGCCCTCACAGCACTGGTCACGGCTCGACTTGCAGGCAGATAATGTTCATCAAAATCCAGGAGGACAGATCATGCGAAACATCACTTTCCCCCAAGGCGACACCGTGCCCGTGCTTGGGCAGGGCACATGGATGATGGGTGAGAAGCCCGAGCGCCGTCGCGACGAGATTGCCGCGTTGCGTCTGGGCGTCTCGCTTGGCATGACACTGGTCGATACCGCCGAGATGTATGGCGAAGGCGCGACGGAAAGCCTCGTGGGCGAAGCGCTCGACGGCTTGCGCGACGAGGTCTTTCTCGTAAGCAAGGTGTATCCGCATAACGCCTCGCAACGTGGCGTAGTCGCGGCGTGCGAGCGAAGCCTCAAGCGTCTGCGCACCGACCGCATCGACCTCTACCTCTTGCATTGGCGTGGCGATGTTCCGCTCGAAGACACGATTGCCGGCTTCGAAGCGCTGATCGACGCGGGGAAGATCCGCCAATGGGGCGTGAGCAATTTCGATGCGGACGACATGGATGAATTGTTCGACGCACCGGGCGGCACCGCGTGCGCGACGGATCAGGTGCTGTTCAATCTTTCGCGACGCGGCCCCGAGTACGATCTGATGCCCTGGCTTGCGACGAATCGATTGCCGATGATGGCCTACTCGCCCATCGAACAAGGGCGCTTGCCGACGAATGGCGTCCTTAGCGAGATTGCACGCAAGCGTCACGTCGAGCCGCTACAGATTGCATTGGCCTGGGTATTGAGCCGTCCCGGCGTCATTGCCATCCCGAAGGCCGGGTCCGAGGCCCACGTGCGTGCGAACCGTGCCGCGCACGACATCACGCTGAGCGACGAAGAACTGGATTTGCTCGATCACCACTTCGAAGCGCCGTCGCGCAAACGTCCGCTGGAAATGATCTGATGCCGGATCTGAGCCTGGACCGAGGAATGGAAGGGAATTTTGAGGGCCATCGGTCTCGCAGGCCCGACGCAGTACACTAGGCGTTTTCGAATTTTCGCAGGACGGCTTCATGAGCGATTCACGTCCCGTCGTCGTTATCGGGGGCGGTTTGGTCGGCGTATGTACTGCCGCTTATCTTCAGCGCGCAGGGCATGCCGTGACTCTCGTCGACCGGCAGTCGGCGCGTCAGGCAGCCTCGCTGGGCAACGCCGGTTGTATCAACGGTTCGTCGGTCGTCCCCATCGCCATGCCGGGCGTGCTCTGGCAAGTGCCGGGATGGCTGATGCAACCGGATGGCCCGCTGGTGCTTCGCTGGGGCTATCTGCCTCGCATGGTGCCGTGGTTGATGCGCTTTATCGCAGCGAGTCAGCCCGCACGGGTGGCACAACAGGCACGCGCGTTGCGCGCCCTGCTCGGCCCGGCACTCGACGCGTATCAACCCCTGCTTGACGATGCCAACGCGAACGACCTCGTGACCCGTCGTGGGTATCTGATTGCCTACTCCAGTCAGGACGGCATGGCAGGCGATGAAGGCGGCATGGCCTTGCGGCGTGACAACGGCGTACAGATCGACACGCTGGACGCCGGCGCGCTTCACGAGTTCGAACCCACGTTGTCGAACGATTTCATCGGCGCGCGTTATATCAGCGAGACGGGACACACGTCGGACCCGGCCGCGTTGCTTGCGCGTCTGACCGCTCAGGTCGTGGCGCGAGGCGGACGCCTCGTCGATGCCGCTGCGACAGCCATCGAGACCAACGGCGGGCAGGCCGTGGCGGTGCATACGGACAAGGGGCGCGAAGCCGCAAGCGCCGTTGTCGTCGCGGCCGGTGCGTGGTCGGCGCCCTTCGTGCAGCAGTTGGGCGACAGCATCGTCTTCGACACCGAGCGCGGCTATCACGTGGAGATTCCGACACCGCACGAGATGCCGTCGCGCCCCGTGATGTGGGCGGAGGGGAAGTTGTTTGCGACACCGATGAACGGCCGCCTTCGCGGCGCGGGCACGGTCGAGCTGGCAGGGCTGCAAGCGCCGCCGAACTGGCGGCGTGCCGATCTGCTGCTGGGCCAGCTTCACAAGATGTTCCCCGGCGCGGTGCAGGGCGTGAAGTCGACGCAATCGGTCGATGGCGCGCGCTGGCAGGGCTTTCGCCCGAGTACACCGGATTCGCTGCCGGTGCTGGGGGCTGCGTCGAAAGTGCCGAATGCCTTTTACGCCTTCGGGCACGGCCACGTGGGCCTCACAGCGGCAGCCTCCACCGGGCGCACGATCGCCGGGCTGGTGAGCGGCGAGCGGCCGTCCATCGACCTCTCACCGTTCTCCATAGGGCGATTCCGCTAACGCATGCGTCGCACCCGTCTCATCCGGCGCCGTCTGCGGCACGGCCTGTGCGCTGGATGAGCGCTCAGCCCTTGCAGACGGATGCGACGATGTCGCACGAACGCAGGCGAAGCGCCGGGTCGTAGATGTCGGTCACGAGCATCAGTTCGTCGGCTTGCGTGCGTTCGACGAGATCGGACAAGCCGGATTGGATGCGCTCCGGCCCGCCGACGACGGCCACGCCGAGGAACGCTTCCACCGAGTGCTGCTCCGCCGGATCCCAGCGCTCGTCCATATCGTGCACCGGCGGCTGCAACTTCAGGCTCTGCCCGCGCATCAGCGCCAGGATCTTTTGCTGCGATGACGTCGCGAGGAACTTCGCCTCTTCGTCCGTCGGCGCCGCGACGACCGGTGCGCCGACCATCACGTACGGCTTATCGAGCACCGCCGACGGGCGGAACATCTCGCGATAAATACGAATCGCATCGAACAGGAAACGTGGCGCGAAGTGCGATGCGAAGGCGTACGGCAGCCCCAGATGGGCCGCGAGCTGCGCCGAGTACAGCGACGACCCCAGCAGCCACACAGGAATGTCGCTGCCCGCGCCCGGCGTGGCGACCAGCCGTTGCCCCGGTTGCGCCGGTGCGAGCAACGCGCGCAACTCGGCCACTTGTTCCGGGAAGTCGTCGCCATTGCCGAGACGGTCGCGTCGCAGTGCGCGCATCGTCGCCTGATCGGCACCCGGCGCACGTCCGAGACCCAGGTCGATGCGTCCCGGGTACAGCGCGGCGAGCGTGCCGAAGTTCTCGGCGACGACCAGCGGCGGGTGATTCGGCAGCATCACGCCACCGGAACCGACGCGAATGCGCGACGTCTTGTCGGCAATGTGCCCGATCAGCAACGCGGTTGCGGAACTGGCGATGCCATCCATGTTGTGATGTTCCGCAAGCCAGAAACGCGTAAAGCCCAGACGCTCGACATGCTGGGCCAGTTCCGTGGACTGCTTCAGGGCTTCAGCCACCGTGCCGCCAGCGCGCACCGGCACCAGATCCAGCATCGAGAGGGCTGTTTTCGACAAACTGCTCATGGGGTTCTCCGTTAGCTTGCGCGCGCCGCACCCCGTTTGGTCGATGCCAGATCGTGTTCGATCGACGCACTCCAGGTGACGCGCACTATCGTGCCAAAGTATAGTGACGAAGGGTCAAAACCCCCAGTAGGCACCTTTTAGTTGAATAGTCACCATTTAGTTACCATGAGCAAACCCGAACCCTTCGTCTTCGAGGAAACCTGCGTGCCGCGTCGCGTGCTGGAGCTCTTCAGCGTGAAGTGGACGAGCATGGTGCTCTACGCGTTGCAGTGCGGCACGACACGCACAGGCGAACTCCAGCGCCGTCTGCCGGGCATTTCGAAGAAGATGCTCACGCAAACGCTGCGCGAACTGGAGCGCGACGGCCTGATCCACCGCGAGGTATATCCCGTCGTGCCGCCCAAGGTCGAATACTCTCTGACGCCGCTCGGCGAGCTTTTCATCGAGCCGATCGAGATGCTGTACCGCTGGGGCAACCAGCACGCTGACGTGCTCGCGCAGCTGAGTCTGCGTCGCGGCAAACCATCGCAGGAGCTGGCCGACGGGGGCACCGATGGCGAGGTTGCCCATTTCACGGTTATCTGAGACAGTGGTTATGTTGCAGCGCAAACTGCGTACCTGCTGCAACCGTACTCTCGTAACGACCCCCGCGGCTGACGCCCACCGGCGCGACGCCGCATCGCCGAGGGATCATGCCACGCTCCAAATCCACCTCGCGGGTGCAGCCGCCGCTCCCCGCCTCCGCTACGCCCGCCGCACGAACCGGGCGGACCGCTAGCGCCACACGCGCATCGTCCGGCGCACGCGCCACCGCTCGCGGCGCACTCCCCGTCGATCTCGCCCTACAGGGCGGCGGCGCACACGGCGCATTCACCTGGGGCGTGCTGGACCGGCTGCTCGAAGCCATTTCTCACGACACCGACAACGCCCCCTTCCGCATCGAGGGCATTTCGGGCACATCGGCTGGCGCGATGAATGCCGCAGTGCTTGCGACCGGTTATGCCCGCGGCGGCCCCGATGCGGCACGCGGTGCGCTGGAACAGTTCTGGCGGGATGTCGCGCATGCGGGACGCTTCAGTCCGCTGCGCCGCACACCGCTCGACATCGTGCTCGGACGCTGGTCGCTCGATAACTCGCCGTTCTTCATGTTCTTCGATCTCGCCGCCCGCGTCGTGTCTCCCTACGACCTCGCGCCGCTCGAATTCAACCCGTTGCGCCGCCTGCTGGCCGATCACATCGACTTCGACGGCATATCAAAAGGCGCCGACGCCAACCCGATCCAGCTCTTCATCACAGCGACCAACGTGCATACGGGGAGAGGTCGCGTCTTCCGCAACGCCGAGATCACCCCGGACGCCCTGCTCGCCTCAGCCTGCCTGCCCATGTTGTATCGCGCCGTCGAGATCGATGGTGAGCCCTACTGGGACGGCGGTTACGCGGGCAATCCGTCGATCACGCCGCTAGTGCGCGAGACCGTGTCGTGCGACACCATCCTTGTGCAGGTCAATCCGGTCGAGCGCAACGAGGTCCCGCGTTCGGCGCGCGAGATTCTGAACCGCGTCAACGAAGTCTCGTTCAACGCCACGCTGCTCAAAGAGTTGCGCATGATCGCGGTGCTGCGTCAGGTGGTGGATGCCGGGAGCGACGAAGGTAAACGCTGGGCGCAAATGCGCATGCACCGGATCGCGAGCGACATGATGACGACGCTCGGCTATTCGTCGAAGCTCTCAGCGGAATGGGACTTCCTCGTGATGTTGCGCGACGAGGGCCGTCGCTGCGCCGATGTCTTCCTGCACGAACACGGCGCCGATCTGGGCAAACGCTCCTCGCTCGATCTCGATCCGCTGCAGGAGACCCTCTGAATGGAGTTCGCTGGCATTCTTATCGGCCTGGCGCTGCTCGTCTGGCTGGCCTATCGTGGCTGGAGCGTGCTGCTGCTCGCCCCGGCCGCCGCCATGCTGGCCGCTGCGCTCTCAGGCGAACCCGTCCTCGCACACTGGACGCAGACGTTCATGCAGAACGCCGCGCGCTTCATCGCGCAGTTCTTCCCGCTGTTCCTGCTCGGCGCCTTGTTCGGCAAGTTGATGGAGGACAGCGGGGCCGTGCGCGCCATCGCCGCGTTTCTCACGGACAAGCTGGGTTCGCGTCGCGCGATGTTTGCGGTGGTGCTCGGCGGCGCGCTCGTCACGTACGGTGGCGTGAGTCTCTTCGTGGCGTTCTTCGTCCTTGCACCGATGGCACACGCGCTGTTCCGTGAAGCCAACATTCCCGTGCGACTGATGCCCGCTGCGATTGCCTTGGGGACGTCCACCTTCACGATGTCGGCAATGCCCGGCACGCCTGCCATCCAGAACGCCATACCGATGCCCTTCTTCGGCACCACGCCCTTTGCTGCACCGGGGCTGGGGTTGATGGCCTCGGCCATCATGCTCGGCGTAGGCCTCTGGTGGTTGTCGTGGCGCGAGGGACAGGCGCGTCGTGCGGGGCACGGTTATGCGGAAAACGAAGTGTGGGACAAGAAGGCGGACCCGACGGTCGTGCGTGAGCGCGCCAGCGTGGCGCGCGAATTCGACCCGGCGGAGATCGAAGCCGGGCATCGCAACGACGCGCTGCCGGGCATCCTGACGGCTGCCTTGCCGCTGCTCGTTGTGATCGGCGGCAACTTCGTGATGAACGTGATCGTCTTCCCGCGCCTGAACGCGAGCTTTCTCGCGGAGCCGAGATGGGGCGGCATCACGCTGCAAAGCGTAGCGGGCGTATGGGGCGTGTGCGTCGCACTCGCGAGCGCGATCCTCGTGCTCGTGATCCTGCAATGGCGACGCCTGCCCGCGCTGCGCAAGACGATGGACGCCGGTGCAAACGCGTCCGTCCTGCCGATCATGTGTACGGCGAGTCTGGTCGGCTATGGCGGCGTGATTGCCGCGCTGCCCGGCTTCGAGCTGGTACGCGACTGGGTGCTGTCCATTGACGGCGGTCCGCTCGTGTCGCTGGCGCTCTCCGCCAACCTGCTCGCGGCCATCACCGGCTCCGCCTCAGGCGGTCTCACGATTGCCCTCGACGCGCTCGGTCCTGCCTACGTCAGCCTCGCAGCGCAGCACGGCATCGATCCCGCGCTGATGCACCGTGTGGCCGTGATGGCGTCCGGCACGCTCGACAGCCTGCCGCACAACGGCGCGGTCGTCACGTTGCTGGCGGTGTGCGGCAGCACACACCGTGACAGCTACTTCGACATCGTCATGACAAGTATCGTGAGTGCGCTGATCGCACTCGTCGCGGTCATCGTCGTCGGCTCGCTCGTCGGGACGTTCTGAACGTTCCGATGCCAACGAAAAAGGGCCGAGGTCATCCTCGGCCCTTTCGGAATTGCTCAGCGACTCACGTCCGTCTTAGCGATCCAGCAAACGTCCCAGACGCATCATCGTGACATTCACCCCGAGGTGACGCATCGACGGCTGCACGATCACGCAGTTGTCATACGGCGTGACGATCACTTCGTCGCCATCGCGGGCGATTTCGGTGCCTGCCTTTTCGATCACTTCCAGTCCCGTGAACGGCTGCGAGAAGCGGAAGTCCATCGAGCGCGCCACGACCGGCTGCGTGATTTCCACAAACTTCTGACGTGCAGGGGTTTGCGTGAGGAACGGGGCGACGTCGGCCTCAGCCACAACACCCGCGTGCAACAGGAAGCGGGCTGCGCTGTCGAGCGCCACATCGCGCGCGCTCTTGGCGAAGTGTTGTCCCGTCTCGATGAGCAAGGCATTCTTCGGGCTGGCGGGATCGCCAAAGCCACCGTAGTCGCGCATGCGCGTGCCATTGGCGTGGCCCTTGTCGATGATGACGTGCTCAGGCGTGCCGAGTTCGGCCGCCAGCGCAATCGCCTTTTCCAGCGGACCCGTCATCATCAGCGGCGCCGACGCTTCGTGCATCGAGTGGATGTCGAGCAGCAGATCCACCGTATCGATGAACGGACGCATCGCACGGGCGCGCGTCAGTTCACGGCTCTGACGTTCGCCGTCAAGTGTCGACGCCGTCCACACACGGTTCATGTCTTCATCGAGAAAGCGCGTGGCGTCTGCATTCTCTGCGCTGAACTGTTCGTACGCACCGATGTTGCCGAAGCCCAACGACAGACGGCCGGACGACGGACGCAGACCCGATGCGAGCAGCGCGTCGACGGCGATGGCGCCGCTCACTTCGTTGCCGTGCGTGAGCGCGAGAATCATCACGTGCTTGCCGGGCTTGCCGCTATCGAACGTGTGCAGATAGTCGATGCCGGTGTTGCCTTCGCGCCAGCGGGCGATATCGGGGAACGAGACTTCGATGGGGTACGCCGGCAGGGCGGCGCGAATCGCTTCGAGCGTGGTCATGGGTAAAGCTCCGCAAGGGATGCCGCAAAAAAAGAGACGACGTCGCCTAGGGGATTGGCGGACGTCGTCGTTGCGGCTCAAATCAGTACATCGAATATCGGGACGACGTAATCGAACCTTAGGCCTTGGTCGCACGCGGCGAGGCGTGCGACTGGCTCGTCAGCCCGGCGATCTTGCCGGCACGCACACGGCGCGCCAACGCCGTCACAGCCGTCACGCTGAGCACTGCCGTTGCCATCACGTAGAAGCTCGGTGCGAGCTTGTTCTGCGTGGCGTCGATCAGCCAGGTCACGATCAGCGGGGCGAAGCCGCCGAACAGCGTGACCGAGAAGTTGTACGACAGCGCAAGACCGGTGCCACGAGTGCTCGTCGGGAAGATGTCCGCCAGCAGGGCGGGCAGCGGGGCGAGACTCACGGCGATCAGCAGACCGACCAGTGCCTGCACGAGCAGCAGCGTCTGGAACGTCGGATAACGGTTAAGCAGCACGAACAGCGGGTAGGTCGTCACGCCCACGGCGATCAGCGCGTAGAGCATTACGCGAATGCGGCCGAAGCGGTCCGAGAGATGGCCGACGACAGGCGCGGCGATCATGAGCATCACGCCGGTCACGACCGCACCGATGAACGACGATGTCGCCGGAATGTGCAGTTGCTTGACGGCATACGTCGGCATGTACAGCTTGTGGACGTAATTGAACGCCGTGGCCGCAGCCACAACGCCCGCGCCGAGCAGCATGTTGGCGCGATCACGCCCGAAGACTTCGCGCAGTGGCGACTTCTCGCGTTGCTTCTCGCCGAGCTTCTTGAAGTCGGCGGTTTCATCGATATTGCGACGAATGTACAGACCGACCGGACCGATGAGCAGACCGACGGCGAAGGCGATACGCCAGCCCCATGCGCTCAGTTGATCGGCCGTCAGCAGCAGGCTCAGCAGTGCGGAAACACCGGCGGCGAGCACCGTTGCGAGACCTTGCGTGGACATCTGCCAACTGGCGAAGAAGCCGCGACGCTTGGCGTCGGCATGCTCGACCATGAAGGCCGTGGCAGCGCCGAATTCACCGCCCGTCGAGAAACCTTGCAGCATGCGGGCGACGATGATCATGAGCGGCGAGAAAATGCCGATCTGCGCATACGTCGGTGCGAACGCGATCATCGCGGTGCCGACCATCATGAGGCCGATGGACACCGTGAGCGACGCCTTGCGACCGGCGCGGTCGGCGTAGCTGCCGAGGATGATCGAGCCTAGTGGGCGCGTGACGAACGAAATACCGAACGTGCCCACGGAGAGCAGCAGCGAGGTCGTTGCGTCGTGAGCGGGGAAAAACAACTGGCCGATCACGATGGCGAAGTAGCCATAGATCAGCAGATCGTAGAACTCTAGTGCGTTGCCGATACTCGCCGCGCAGATCTCGCGCCACGGGTTGTGGGGTTTGGTGTTGCCGGTCATTCCTGCTCCTCGGGATCGCTGGCGTTGGAAGTCGATGTTTGGACGCCCCGCAAACGCCCGTTGCATAGCATGCAACAAGGGCGAGCCGGGGCCATCTGCCAGTCTCAGGAAGCGGAGTGTAGGTGGCGGAAAATGCAACTCCGTGCCGATTCGGCACGTAAAGGTGCTGATTGAGGGCGAGGTCCACCGGTAGAATTGGCGCACCTTCCCCTCCTCGCACCGCTGGATCCCCCGATGGCCCTGACTGCACCGACTTCATCCATGCTGGCGCGCCGCGCCATCGCCGCCGCCCTGTTCTGCCTGCCGCTACTCGCCCATGCCGACTGCAAGGATCGTCTGAACGACTGGGCGAAGACGCTGCAACCGGGGCGCGCCGTCGATGCCGACTTCGCGACCTGCAAGGTCTGGCCAGCGAATCCGGCGCAGACTCTCGCCGTCCTGCCGATGGCGCAGCCAGGCGGCACCGACGACGACAAGGTCTATGACGTGGAAGTCGTCGTCGCCGACAGCCAGAGCGGCAAGATCGTGGCGCACCGCTTCGAGAAGGCTGCGATTACGTCGGACGCCATCATGCTGCGCGGCATTGCCCTCGACACCGCGCCGTGGCGTCTGACGCCGCAGACGGTGGCGTTCGGTGTGCGTTTGAGCTTCGAAGGGTCGTCGCGCGTGAATCCTTTCTCGCAGACGTCGCTCAGCCTTTACGTCATCGATGGCACGACGCTGCGCAAGGTCGTGGATAACCTCGCCACGCAAAAGAGCGGCGGCGAATGGGACGGCAACTGTGCAGGCAGCTTCGACGACACATCGCGTGCAGTGTCCGTCGGCCCCGTTGGCAAAAACGGCTACGCGAAACTCGTCGTGAGCGAGAAGACCACCACCACGACCAATAAGCCGACGCGCAACGATTGCGCCAGCAAGGAGCGCACTGCCAAGGGCGCAAACGTCACGCTCGAATACGATGGGTCGCGTTACGTCGTACCGAAGGCGCTTAGCGGCGCGTGAGGTACGCCATCGGCATGATTGCCGATATTCTCGAACCGTCACCTTTCACGTTTCCTTTCCTCTTCCGAGCCCACCATGACGCCTGACCGTACTTTGCTCGAAGCGTTTGCACCGACTGGCGTGCTGCGTGCCTGCATCAATCTCGGCAACCCGATTCTTGCGGGCGTCGATGCACGATCCCAGCCCGTCGGCATCTCAGTCGATCTCGCGGGCGCGCTGGCGAAGCGGCTCGGTGTCGAACTGGAACTGGTGGTGGTCGACGCCGCAGGCAAATCCGTGGAGACGGTCACGAACGAGCAGGCCGACGTGGGCTTCTTCGCCATCGATCCGCGCCGCGCGGCGACGATTGGCTTCACGTCGCCGTATGTCCTCATCGAAGGCTATTACCTCGTGCGCGATGCCTCGCCCGTCAAAACCAATGCGGACGTCGATCGTGCGGGCACCCGTGTGGTCGTCGGTCAGGGTAGCGCCTACGATCTGTTCCTGACACGCGAACTCAAGCACGCCGAAATCGTGCGTGCGCCGACGTCGCCGACGGTGATCAAGACGTTCATCGAGACCGGCTGTGAAGTGGCCGCTGGCGTCAAACAGCAGTTGGAACAGGACGTGGCGAACCTCACCGGCTATCGCTTGCTGGACGAACGTTTCATGGTCATTCGTCAGGCGATGGGCGCGCCGATCACGCGCGGCGAAGGCGCGTTGGTTTACCTCAAGACGTTCGTCGAAGACATGAAGCGCGAAGGCTTCGTGGCCGACGCCATGAAGCGACACGGCATCACAGGCGTGAGCGTCGCACCGGCGGAGTGACCAACAGGTTTCCACCTGACGTCGGGTGCATACGCACCACCGGGGTCTGTCGCTAGGCGCTTGCGCTCCCGACGTATTTCCCCGGTGTGACACCGAACACCGAGCGAAACATCGCGATGAAGTTGCTGGGGCTCGCGTAACCCAGCGCATCGGCAATCGCCGACACCGACTCGCCGTCCGACAACATCTCGACGGCACGCATGAGCCTCGCCTGCTGACGCCACTCCGACAACGTCATGCCGACCGACGCCGCGAACAGGCGTCGTGCAGTGCGCGTCGACAGTCCGGCCATCGACGACAGCGTCTCCAGCGAATACTCGCGGCCAGGCTCGCTGAGCACCAGTGCCGTCATCTTCAGCAACCGCTTGTCGCTGGGCATCGGCAGATGCAACGGCTCATGCCGTGCCGCGCGAACCTCGTCGATCAGCACCGCCATGACGTGCTCCTCCTCCGGCGAAGTCACAACGTCCTTACGCCATCCGGCCACGCGATGAATCAACGCTTCGAATAGCCGCCCGACCGAGAGTACCTGCGGACGGTCGGGCAAGGTCTGGCAATACGTGGGGGCAAGCAGAATGTTCGCGCCGGTCTTCACCCCCTTCAACTCACCCCAGTGCATCAGATCTGGCGGAATCCACACGGCGCGCTGCGGCGGCAACAGCCACGCGCCGAAGTCGGTGCGGATATGAAAATGCCCCGCGCCGATATAGATCAGTTGCCCCTGCGCGTGCCGATGCCATCGATTCAGGCGGCGAACGCTCTCCGGACTTGTGCCGTCAACGCCGAAACCTGCCAGTGTTTCGTGTTCGCGAACGACTTTCCTGAGGCTGCGTGGCATGAGAGGGGAATCCAAAGTTGGCCGATTTTCAGCATATTTTGACCTTATGCGGATAACGGAGCAATCGCGGCCGCCGATAGAGTGCGTCGTGAACGCTATGTCGGCGTCGTACTCAGGAGGAAGAAATGTCGCAGAAACCTGTCATTGTGATCGCCGGGGCCGGACCGGCCGGACTTGTCGCCGCCAATATGCTGTCTCGCGATGGCTTCGACGTGACCGTCTTCGAGACCGACGCGAGCGCCACGTCGCGCGATCAGGGCGGCATGCTCGACCTCCATGTGCCTGACGGTCAGCTTGCGCTGAAGAAAGCCGGTCTGTTCGACGCCTACATGGCGATTGCCCGTCACGACGATCAGGAACTGCGCGACATCGACTGGGCGACGGGCGAAACGCTACTCGAAGACATTCCCGCCCCCGGCACCGGCGACAGTCCCGAGATCGATCGTCTCGTGTTGCGTGAGCTTCTGCTCGAACCGTTGCCCGCTGGCACCGTGATCTGGGGAGCGCGCGTCGTTGGCGTCGGCAAGACCTCGGGCGGCCGCCGCGTCGTCCATCTGCAAGACGGACACACCCACGAATGCGATCTCGTCATCGGCGCCGACGGTGCCGGGTCTGCTATCAGAGCCGCGCTCACCGACATTCGTCCGGTGTACACAGGGGTGACGTTCGTCGAACTCTGGTTTTCCGATGTAGAGCGTCAGCACCCCGCCGTCGCGGCGCTGGTCGGACACGGAACACTCATGTCCGTGGGCAACGGCTCCGGGTCAGGCACCGCGCTCTTTGCACAACGCAATGGCAACGACGTCATACGGTCCTATGCGGCGTTCAGAACGCATGCCGACGATACGGACCGGCCGGAGAAAACGCTCGCTGGCATCACCCAGCAGGATTTGCTCGCACGCTTTCCCGGCTGGTCGCCCCGCCTGTTGTCATTGATCGAGGATGCCGAACGCATCGCCGCGATACGCCCCATCGTCGGCCTGCCGCCGGGCGCACGATGGCCTGCGACGCCGGGGCTCACGCTCGTCGGCGACGCCGCACACGTGATGCCGCCGATGGGCGTCGGCGTCAATCTCGCCATGCTGGACGCCGCGGAACTTGCCGAGACCATCGCAGGCGCATCCGACTGGCAGGCCGCCGTGCATGCGCAGGAAGCCGCCATGCTCGACCGGTCCGGCCCCATCGGTGAACAATGCGCGAGCGCTTTCGCTGAGTGGTTCGGTCACAGCGAGCGTCACGCGCTCCCGTCCGTTCACCCCCACGTGACTCACGAGCAACGTCGTTAGGCGCAGCGCGCCGTTGGCGTCAGCCCTTCCGCCTCAAACGCCCGCTGCACAGCAGGACGCGCCAGCACACGGCGATACCAACGCTGCAAATGGGTCAGGTCGTCAAAGTGGATATTCGCCTTATAGACGGACTGAAGCCACGACGCCTGCCCCCATTGCGTGAGCGTGAGCAGGTAAGCATCGGCAACGGTGAAGTTGTCGCCCATCAGATACTCCCGTTCCGCCAGTTGCTCGTCGATCCATTTGAAGCGGGCTTCCAGCTTCGGCTTGGCCGACTCGGTGCCGTACTTCCCCGCAAGCACCGCGTAGAGCAGCGGAATGAACCCCTTGTGGATTTCCGTGCTGAGGAAGTTCAGCCATTCCTGAAGACGGTAGCGATCGAACGATCCGTTCGCGGGCGCCAGCGCCAGCTCAGGCTTGCGGTCCGCCAGGTACTGCACGATCGCCGGACCTTCGCGAAGCCGTGTGCCGTCCGCCAATTCCAGCAGCGGGACATAGCCGAAGGGACTGAGCGCATAGAAGTCCCGGCCGTCTTCTGTCGTATGCGTTTTGTAATCGACCTTCACCAGCGAAAAATCCGCCCCCAGTTCGTTGAGCACGATATGAGGCGCCAGCGAGCAAGCGCCCGGCACGTAATAAAGCTTCATGAGAATTCCCGAAATAGTGGTTCGGGGCTCATTCTAGGCAACTGGTATAAAAAATAAAGAAGGCACTAAAATGTCATATAAGTACAAAAAATATACTGACCTTTAAAAATGTGAGTGCCCGATGAAAGAGAATCTGTCCGGCTGTTCGGTGGAAGAATCGATGCGTGTTCTCGGCGGGAGATGGCGACTGCTCCTCGTGTCGTATCTGCTCGACGGCCCCAAACGGTTCAACGATCTGCGACGCGATGTCCCCGGCATTTCGCAACGCATGCTCACGCTCGACCTTCGTGCGCTGGAGGATGCCGGACTGATCACACGCACCGTGTATCCGACCTCCCCCGTCAAAGTCGAATACGCGCTGTCAGCGGACGGCGAGCGGTTGCGTCCCGTGGTCGACGTGATGAAGGAATTCGGGCTTTGGCTGAAGGCGCGCGACGAGAAGGTTTGATACTGCAAAGTGTCGGGATATACCCGGAGCCATTCCGGAGACGAATGCATCAGGGTCTTGTCCGGCGGGCCTGAGCCCCTGCGTTAGCCGCAATGCAGCATGAACCGGGTGCAAATTGGGGTAGCGCGATGCAAATGACTGACTACACTTCCTAAGTGCATACGGCACGCTGAGAAACCGCTCAAGACGGTTCGTAATACAAAGTTTGCGAAGTAAAGAAGCACGCCGTACGAAGGCAAAAATGGGGCCAGTGAACTAGCGTTTCCATTCCTTCACGGGAGGCATGTCCATGACGTGCCTGAATAAATGGATGATCGGCACTTGTCTTGCCATGCTCAGCGGCGTGGCGATGTCGCAAGGTGTCGGCACGGGTTCATCCGAACAGATGATGATGGCCAACCTCGGTCCATCACCACTACCCGTACGTGTCCCGCCTCCGCCTGCCCCTATCTCCGTCGCAGTGGTTCCGGCCGTCCCCGTCACGCTTTACCCATTCGGTCGAGAGAGTCCCGAGACGCCCGAGCGTGTCGACCGAATGACGCAGGCAGACGCCAACGCATTTCTCTACACACGGATCGAAGCGATCAATAGCGCTGCGCCATTCGCCGTACACGGAACCGCCAACTGGATCGAAACACCTGCTGCTGCCGATACGGCCGACGCCGCAAGAGCGACGCAAAGCTACCTGAGCATCGGGCCGAACCGCTCGCCGCAGCTGTCCCTCGTCCAGTGGAACAATACCGACGACAAGCTGGGCTCAGATCCTAAGCGTGGGCTTTCGCTGAAGACTGAAGACTGGACCGTTTCGGCGAGCGCGAAAATCCCGATTCTCCGTCAGAAAGATCTCGGTGCGACGGTGTACGTCAAGCGCCGCTTCTGACCCGCCAACGGTTTCGTCACGGCCGTTGTATCGAGACCTCGATACAACGGCCGTGACGTTTTGCGTCCCTCGATTCGACTACACGAGGTCAAGCGGTCGACTTCACCGCCGTCACATCGATTTCCACCAACCACTCGGGACGCGCCAGCGCCTGCACCACGATGCCCGTCGACACCGGGAACACGCCCTTGAGCCAGCGCCCCATGACGTTGTAGACAGCCTCGCGATAACGCGGATCGACGATATACACCGTCACCTTGCAGATATCCGCGAGCTGGCTGCCGCATTCGTCCAGCAGCATCTTCACGTTGGCCATGGCGCGTTCGGTCTGTGCCGTCACGTCGCCAATGCCGACGGACTCACGCGTGTCGAGGTCCTGACCGATCTGCCCGCGCAGATAGATCGTGTTCCCCGCGATCACCGCCTGGCACAGATCGTTGTCGAGCTTTTGTTCCGGATAGGTTTCGCGGGTGTTGAACTTGCGGATGCGGGTGTGCGTCATGTTGTCTCGTCTTTCTGTCTGGGGTCGGCGGCGCAATCAGTGCGCCAGTATCTTGGAGAGGAAACGCTTTGCGGCAGGACTGGCCGCTTCGTTGAAGAACACGTCGGTCGGACTGTCTTCGATGATCGCGCCGTCCTCCATGAACACCACGCGATGCGCCACGCGTCGCGCGAAGCCCATCTCGTGCGTGACGACCATCATCGTCATGCCCTCGCGGGCGAGCTCGACCATCACGTCAAGCACTTCGTTGACCATTTCGGGATCGAGCGCCGATGTCGGTTCGTCGAACAGCATGGCCATCGGGTCCATCGACAACGCGCGTGCGATGGCCACGCGTTGTTGCTGACCGCCCGACAATTGCCCCGGATACTTGTGCGCGTGGGCCGACAGCCCCACGCGATCGAGCAACGCGCGCGCCTTGGTGCGTGCCGAATCGGCGTCGCGCCCGAGCACGATCTGTTGCGCGAGCGTGAGATTGCGCGTCAGATCCAGATGCGGGAACAGCTCGAAATGCTGGAAGACCATACCGACCTTGCTGCGCAGTTTCGGCAGATTGGTCGACTTCGCGGTGAGCGACGTGCCCGCGACGACAACGTCGCCCTTCTGGAACGGCTCCAATGCGTTGACGGTCTTGATCAGCGTCGACTTGCCCGAGCCGGACGGCCCGCACACCACCACGATCTCGCCCTTGCCGACATGCGTCGAGCATTGCTTGAGCACGTGGTGCGCGCCGTACCACTTGTCGACGTCGCGAATCTCGATGATGGGTTGTGCGGTGCTCATTTGTCGTAGTGTCCTGCGCGAATCGACGCGCCGATCAGGTTGAGGATCAGACGACCAGCCGTCACACACGAAATCAGGTTCGCGTCATCCTTCTCCGGCTGAATCTCGACGATGTCCATGCCGACCACACGCCCCTTGCGCACCAGACCGTGAATCAGCTTGCGCGCCTGCACGAAGGTCACACCACCCGGGGCCGGACCGGCCACGGCAGGCATGGTCGACGGATCGAGCCCGTCGGCGTCGATGGTGAGGTAGTAGTTGCCGCCGTCGGGAATGCGATCGAGTACGGCGTCCATGCCGATGTCGTGCAGCTCGTACGCCGTCACCAGCTCTGCACCGTACTCGCGTGCCGCAGCCAGATCCGCCGGACGGCCGCTGCCCTGTGCACGCAAGCCGATCTGGATGATGCGATCCACGTGCGCCATTTCCGACGCGCGACGAATCGGGCTCGACAAGCCTTCGCGCACACCGTTGACTTCGTCGCGCCAGTCCAGATGCGCATCGATGTGCACGAGCGTGATCGGTCCCTTCTGATCGAGACCGCGCAGCACGGGCGTGGTGATGCCGTGGTCGCCGCCAAGCACAATCGGCATTGCACCAGCCGCTGCAATGCGGCGCACTGCCGCTTCGGCGCGGGCATAGTGTTCACCCGGCTTCGACAGATCGGGCACGATGTCGCCGCAGTCGACGAAGCGGATGTCCTTGCGCCCTTGCAGCAGCGGGCCGTCGATATCGAAGTCGTAATGCTCGGGACGGCGCACCACACGGTCCGTCGCCTGACGAATCGCGGACGGCGCATTCGTCTGATCGTTGCTGAAGTCGGACGCCGCATACGGTGCGCCGTACGGCATGCCGAGCACGGCGATATCGGCCTTCAGGTTGTCGATGTCGAGATCAAGCTCCGAGTACAGCAGAGTCGGATGGCCTGTGCGCGGGGCAACGGTGTAAGTCGTCATGAGAGTTGTCCTTTTCCTTTGGCGGGGAGTGTCGAGAAAGCGACGGCGTCGGGTGTGCGGGTACGTCGCCCGACCACGGTTTCCAGACGCCGCCCCACACCGGCCAGCAAGACGCTGCTGAGCCAGTAGATCAATGCCGTCGTGCCGAGCACTTCGACGTAAGCGAACGTGTTTGCGGTGAGCAGATTGCTCTGATAGGTCATCTCCGGCAGGCTCATCACCGAGAAGATGGCCGAGTCCTTGAACATCATGATCACAAGGCTTGTCGTCGGCGGAATCAGAAAGCCGAACAACTGCGGCGCGATGATGTGACGCTGCGTCTGCCAGTAAGTCATGCCGAGCGAGAGCGCCGCATGCGTCTGACCGCGCGCCACGCTGCGCAGAGCCGCACGCAGGATTTCGCAGAAGTAGCCACCGGTGTAGAACGCCGTGCATCCGACCGCGACGGTCATGGCCGACGCGCTCACGCCAAGCTTCGGCAAGCCGAAGAACGACAGGTAGACGAGGATCAGATACGGGATGTTGCGCACCAGCTCGACGTAACCAAGCGCAATCGGACGCAGCAACGTGCGCGACTGCGCGGCGTAGGCGGCGGCGATGCCGATCACGATGCCGATGGGGATACCGGCGAGGCTCACGAGTGCAGTAACGCGCAGGCCTTCGAGCAGGACGGGAATCGCTTCGCGGACGATGGAGAAATCAATGGCCATGGGGCAACATCCTCGATACGCGGCGCTCGCACACACGCGACGCGGCCGAAATGCAGAACAGCAACACGAAGTACACCGCGGCCGTAATGGCGAAGACCTGCAACGGCAGATCCGTCTGCAAAGTGGCGTTGCGTGCGACCGTCGCAAGCTCCGGCACTGCGATGATCGACATCAGCGACGACGCCTTGAGCAGAATCGTGAACTCGCTGGTCAGCGGCGGAATGGAGCGGTAGATGACCTGCGGCAGCAGCACGTGTCGCCACACCTGCGTCGCGCGCATGCCCATCGCGTAACCGGCGGCGCGTTGTCCGTGAGAGATCGTGCCGAGTGCGCCGCGCAGAATCTCGACGATGTAAGCGCTCGTGTTGCAGGCGAGTGCGGCCACACCGGCGGTGACAGGCGAGATCGAGAGATCGAACATCGCGGGCACCATGTAGTACGCAATCAGCATGTGGATCAGTGCCGGTGTGCCGCGAATCAGACTCACCCACAGCACCACCAGCGAGCGCAACGGCGCGAACGGCGAGATGCGCATGAGCAGCAGCACGATCCCGAGCGCCAGTCCGATCACGAAGGCACCGGCCGACGCAGCCAGCGTGATCGCCGTTCCCGAAACCACGCCTTCGAGAAACGGTTGGATCACTCCGGCCATGCCGCCCATGCTGCCGAGGCCGTCGACCATGGCTGCGGAGGTCAAATCGCCCCCTGCGGCAGGTAGTTCTCGCGCGGCGTGTCCATCGGGCCACCGAACCACTTCTTCTGGAGCGCGGCGAGCTTGCCGTTGGCTCGGAATTCGTCGAGCGAGTCGTTGATGAACTTGCGGATCTCGAGATCGTTCGGGTTCGCCACCCATGCCAGCAGCTTCGGCTGACCGATGGTGCCCGCGATGCGGAACACGTTCGGTTGCTTGCGCATCTGCACGGCGGCGATGTTGGACGGCATCAGCGCCACATCGATGGTCTTGTTGGCGAGCGCATTGGAGACGTCCGGATACGCCTGGAACAGACGCGTGCCCGCGTAGCCCTTGCCCGTTTTGTCCTTGAGTTCCTTCTCGAACTCGTCCGCTACCGGTTGGGACGACGAGCCCATCTGCGTGCCGATGGTCTTGCCCGCGATGTCCATGCCGCTCTTGATGGCGGTCTCGTCGACACGCACCATCAGCACCGAGCGCACGACACCGACCGGCTGGCTGAACGCGAAGCGCTTGGCGCGCTCCGGCGTGATGCCGACGCTCGTCGCCACAAAGTCGAACTTGTGCGACATCAGGCCCGGCAGCAAGCCCTGGAACGGCAGATTCATCTGTTCGAGCTTGACGCCGAGTTTCGCTGCCATCAGTTCGAGGACATCGTGCCCATACCCGACCACCTGTCCGTTTTCGACATATTCGAATGGCTCGTAGGCCGCTTCGGTGCCGACCGTCAGCTTGCCGCGCTTCTTGATGTCGGCGAGCGTGCCGCCTTCGGCGAACGCCAGCGTCGGCACGACTGGGAGCGCCAATGCGGCGCTCGATGCAAGCGTCGCCTTTACAAAGGATCGTCTGGACCAGGTCTTCATAGCTTGCCTCGCGTCATGTGGGTTGGGTCTTGATCCGGCGCGTCCGGTCTGTCGGTGTGGTTGCGTCTGTGTCCGGGGGAATTCGCGCCTCTGCAATTCAATGTATGCGGGCAAAAAGATCATGAAAAATGATTTTTTTATTGGTATGGTTTCAGAAAATGAAACCTTTTGAGGGCGTTGCGCCCTTCAGGTACAGGCGATGGCAAATCGGGAATTCAGCGAGCGTGATCTGCGCTCGTTACGCATCTTCTGCGCGGTGGCGCAGGCAAGCGGCTTTGCTGCGGCCGAGAAGCAGTTGAATATGTCGAAGGCGTCGATCAGTCGACATATTCGCGAAGTCGAGGAGACGTTGGGCACGCGGTTGTGCGAGCGCGGACCGTCGGGCTTTGTGCTGACGCATGCGGGCAAGGTGGCGCTGGAGTTAGCGCGTGATGCGCTGAAGTCGCTAGAGCGCATCCGTCCCGAAATCGACGCCGTGCGCGGCGTGCTCTCTGGGACGCTCTCTATCGGGATGGTCGAGCACATTCTGTCGGACGTCGGCTGTCACATTCCCGAGGCGCTCGATGCGCTCAAGACGCAAGCGCCCGACGTCAAGGTCGAATTGACGGTGATGACATTCAACGAGTTGGATCTGGCGTTACGCGAGCGTCGCGTGCAGATCGCGATACGGGGGATGTACCGGCGTGAAGCGGGGTTTCATTACCAGCCGCTGTTTATCGAACGTCATCAGTTGTATGTGGCGCGGCATCGGATGAAGGACGCGTCGACATTACCGCTGGTGTATCGAACGCAACCGTTCGTGCATGAAGCGCTGAACTCACTGGGCTTGACGCGTGGACCGACGGCATCCGGACTGGAAGCCGTGGCGATGCTGGTGCTCTCGGGACACTACGTGGGGCTGTTGCCGCAGTATTACGCGGCGTCGTTTGCGAAGCGTCACGCACTGGTAAGAGTGCCGTCCGGCCCCGAGTACGAAAACTCCATTAGCGCGATCACGGAAGCCTCACGCCCGAGGACTCGGGCGCTGGATCTGTTTTTGGAGTTGTTGGCGAGGTTTCATCCCGGCACCTAAGGAGAGTGGGATATCAGCCGTGCAAGACGCCCGAAGTATTGCTCTTCGACCTCCCGAAAACCGCGTTTCGCTCATACAGCAATGATGCGATACCGGCAACCGAAACGATAGTGCTCAAGATCGGCATGATGGTTAGTTGCGCAAGCATCGCCAGCACATTGACGATCACAGCCACGATGAGGACGAATAACGCTATCCGCCAGACGACTTTCGTACACCGCTCCAGGCTCATAGCCATGACTACAAACCCGAGCGTCATCAGGAACACGTTAGCGATGGTGTTCGCCAAAACCGATATTTTTTGGAGCAACGATGCGCCGTTCAACGAATAGTCCGTTCCGATCAAGGCCATTACAAGAATAAATGCGTTGAGTACTGCAAAATAACAAAACGCAACTTGCGCAATCAGAAAATTGTCTTTGGGGGATTTCTTTTCCATCGAACATTCACTCGCATCAATCAAACTCCGGGCCTCACTGCGGCAACATTCCGGTCATGCATCGACTTCCGCCCCCGAACGACCGAAATTATCCCTCCCAAGGAGAGGATGCCCAGCAGCATCGGAAGCGGCCCGGGTTTGAAAGTCATTAACTGCGCATTCCAGATCAGATTTAGCAAGAAGACGCCTAGCGTCACTCGCCAAAGCAACATGGTGCAGGTGGAGAGGCGCCTTGCTATGGCGTAGTAACAGGCGGCCGAAGAAATTTGGAAAATCAAGATGATCGCGAGGATAAACGACCGTTGCCCGGAAGGGAATCGATCGTCCAGAGCGTGCGGACTGACACCTGCCAACAAGATGAGCACGTCCAAAATACTCAGCATCGCCAGCAAGTAACACGCTACCTCCGCAAACGCGAAACTATCGTCGCCCACAAAATTATCAAAATTCTTGTCAAGCATCACTTCTTTGCGAACTGCAATGAGAGGCCTTTTTTCGATTCATGTACCACAACATGAATTTCGCCTCAGGGTTGGAAAAGCGGCGCCAGACAGATCACGGCCTCCCCGATGAGCGGAGAGAAAATATACAGAAACCATTTGTTCAATTGACAACAACCATCTGCACGCTCCACCGACATTCAAATTCGACATCAAACATCTAGACAAATCAACTCACACCCGGATTGTGAGCAGCAGATCTCACATCAAAACCTCCGAAACCCATCAATACCTCCAATCAAACTTGGAAAGCCTTTCCCCATGCAACCACTGTCAAAACCGAAGAAGTCAGAAAGGTTAATTTCAAAACATAGATCACGTCATCCCATTGGGGAGAATATTGCTTCCCATACAAAAATTCGTACCCATAGGTTGCGATGATCCATGAAATGAGAAATGCAACAAACGAAATAAATGAAACACACACGAAGCACAGAATCAATTTTCCAATCAAATTTCACTCCGCAACTTTATCTATTTTTTGATACCCCCCGACACAACAATATCTCGCCCAATTGTTTTTAATTATCAATTACTGTCCACACGTAATTTCAAATACGCGAAATTTTCCTCAATTTCTGCGCTTCCACCTGGTTTAGCGTTCGTTGCGAATCCGCTCACACTCATCCCCATCTCGACATCGCTTTTGCAGACGATATCGGACCTTTAAATATTGAAGCTGTATCACGACCCAGAAGAACAGAGCCAGAATCGAACCACGAATTACCACAAACCGCGTGTCCTCCACGCTCCATTGATACGCCCCTCCATAAATTGCGACTGCCAGCAGGATGGCCATAACTTTGATCATGGCAAAGCTCAGCAGTGAAAGCACATATGCCAACAAGAGCAAACACACAAGGCGCATCACTTTTCCCCACCTTCATTTGAGCTCTGAGCGCTCTTACCGCTGCAGTGGTAACTTCGAAGCTTAAAAATCCACCACCGATGCCAAAGCTGTTCGCGCTGTATTCCGAGTGATTATCGATGTCGGAGGACGTCAGCGTGCCCGCCCTAGTTTACGAAGCCCTCACAAGTCTGTTCCTTAGGACTAGTGCTCTTCCCGCTGCGTATCGTAGGTTTTTTTAGCTTTCTTGTATTCGTTATCAAAAGGACGAATACCTAACAAGCCGGCGCGACTACAAGTGCCGGCGATAGCCATCAAAGCAAACCCCAGAAGCAACAAAAAAAGACTTCCAAATGAATTGGAAACATACTCCAAGGCAACATAAAACATCACCATCCCAACCGCAATTAAAACGGTACAAACCCAACCGGAAAGATTTCCATTTTCAATAAATCTCAATTTCATTTTTTCACCGCCATATTTTCAACATCACCCCACACACGATTTATCTTGTCCTCCACGGGCTTAAAGAAACCTTGTGAATTTAAGTAATTCGATGTCTCATTAAATATAGGACTCGCCACTGGGAGTTTCCACGAAAGCCGATCGACAACTATCGAAGCAGTCCCGCTCACCAAATACTGCCCGACGTCTGGCCTTGCAAATTGCACCATCGCGTTTGCAGCAAGTTCCGTCCCAGTCGCCACGTAAGCAACTAAGGCAAATGGACGTGTGATCGGCGAGGGGAACGTCGCTATGGCCGTGGCAAGCGCAGCCGTTCGCCCCGCATTGGTGGCAATGCCATCTCCAACATAGGCAACGCCTCCGCGAAGGTCCATCTTTACAGGCGTTGGCTCATAGTCAAAACTGCTCGGCACCTGGCCCGGCAGCGCTGTTCCGTAATTCGCCATGATGTATGCCTGAAGCGCGTAATTTGGCTGCGGAAGTGATTGAACGACGAGCTCGGTTCCGTTTTCGTTCATGATCCCGGTGTTGGTCCACCTCGCCCCCGGGTCTCTTGGTCTGCGTCCGTTCAGCTCTTCAGCTAGGCCAACTGGCACATATCCCTCACCGTCCTTGGAAACGCCCATCAGCCGCAGCTGATCCTCGACTTCCGACTGCGTGTAACGGCCGTTACTTTTTTCCGCAAGGTGCTTGGCCAGAACTCGCTCATCGGCACCGTATTCCGTGTACAACTGCCGATTAAACCGATCCGTATTAAACCCAGTAAACGCCCCCGAGCTTCCACCCACCGCTGCGCCCACTGCCGTTCCAATACCTGTCGCGACAATCTGCGCCAGTGCTTCATCGACATCTGCGTTGCCCGTCGGGCGTGAGTTCTGGATTTCCGCGCTCAGCTTGTTCAGCGTATCGCCAAGCTTCGACGTCGCGCCTGCGCCGAGCGCACCACCCAAGGCATTGCCTCCGCCCAAGCCCGCTACGATTGCGCCACCGGCTGCATGCATCAGCGCCCGGTAGTCGCCGCCCTCCTTCCAGTTCTCCGCTTCTTGCTCGTATTGCGCTTTCAGTTCCGGATCGGTGGTCTTTTCCGCTAGCTTCCGTGCCTCATCCTCTTTCTTCGACGCATACGTCCCGATATCCCTCGCAACCGCTTCCCCCGCCGCCGTCGCGGCCGACATCAGGCGCGATTGGTCGTTCAGCAACTCCTGCAAATCCGGTGTGCGGCTGACAGTGCCGTTCAGATCCGTCGTGTCGCGCTTAAGGCTCGCCAGATCCTGCTTCTGGTTCGCTCCGTCCGTCAGCGTGATCGTGCCTTCGCTCACGCCGCTGTAAGTCGTCGCACGTTCATTGCCGCTCTCAGACTGCGGCAGCATCGGAGAAATGCCGCCCTTGTTCGTGCCCGACTTCGGGCCTGTCTTCTTTGTCTCCGTGCCGCCGTTCGCGATGGAAAATCCACCGCCGAAGCCAAAGCTGTTCGCGCTGTACTCCGAGTGATTCTCGATGTCGGAGAACGTCAGCGTGCCCGTCGTCAACTGGTTCTTCGACGCCTCCGCCGTACTCGCGATGTACGCCCCCTTCAGGTCGGTGTTGCCCGCCACATCGACGTCAAACCCGCCAGCCCCCGCCTGAATGCCCGACTGCTCCACCACACCCGCATAGTTTGCGCTGGCATTACCCCGCGAGTAACTGAAGCTCCCAGACGCACCGCCCTGACTCAGGTTCAAGCCGCCGCTCATGCTCTGTTGATGCGCTGAACTCTCACTCGCGTCCTGCACGCTCGCGATGTTCAGATCACCACCTACACGCGCAATCACCTTATCGGCGTTCACGTTCGCGCCGACGACGTTCGTGTCGCCACCACTCACAATCACCGCCGTATGACTCGCGTTGATGTGCGTGTTGTTCTGGAAGATTGAATCCGAGTTCGCATCGCCGTTTCCTCGCGACGCCGAGGCCGATACCCCCACACCGCCCGTACCGACCGACACACCCACGCTCCCGCTCTTCGATTCGTTCTCGCTACGCGTCGATTCCGTATCGGTGCTGTGACGCAGGTTCACCTGATTCGTCGCTTGCAGCAGTACGTCCTTCGCATCGATGGTCGAGCCAATGACGTTGACGTTGCCCTTGCCGCTCGCGGCGTCGCCCGTCGCAATGAACGCCGCCGTGCCGCCCGCTTTGATCTGACTCGCCACGTTCTGCGTGCTGTCGAGCGACGACGTCGACTTGCTGCTCGACGATCCCCAGCTAAGCTCCACCTTCGCTTCTGGCGTCTTGCCTGCATCAAGTGTGTCTAGCAACTTACCGGCCTCACCCACCGCACCATAGGCGCCGCTCGCAGCCGCATAACCCCGCAACGCCGACACGCGCGCGTCGCCACCGGAATCCACCGCTGCATTCACCTGACTAGTCACGTTCTGCACCGCATCGATGACCGGCGACTTCAGCGCCAGCGTGAAGCCCGAACTCTTGTACTCGTGCGCCTCGTCGTGATGCACGCGATTGACGACCGATTCGATGGAGACGTTTTGCCCGATACCGGTCACGTCACCCCCCGCCATCACATCGCTACCGCGCACCGACAGATCCCTGCCCGCCACCAGACTGACGTTGCCGTCCAGACTTCCGACAAGACTGCCCGTGTGCGTCACGCTGCTGTCGTTGGTTCGGTGTTGCTGCTCATTCTTGCCATAGGAAATCCCGACGCCGCCTGAAGACCCGAGGCCCGAGTGCTTCTTCTCGTGGAACGAACTGCTTTCGCTCACGTTCTCGGCCGTCTCAATTCGCAGATCCCGCCCGGCCTGCAACGCGACGTCTTGCGTGCCGACCATGGTGGAGCCGATCACGCTCAGGTCCCGGCCCGCCGTCGCGCCTACCGTATCCGCAGAAACGGTCGAGCCCACGGCAACGGTCTGATGCGAGCGCATTTCGGACGTTTCCTCCGACTTCGACAGGAACCCCGAACTGCTGTTGTGTTGCCAGCGATAGCTATCGTGCGTTTCCGACACCGCTCCGATCGTGACGTCGCCCGTCGCCGCCAGCGCCGCCGTGCCCGCGCCATGCGAAGCTACGGTCGAGCCCAGAATCGTCAGGTTGCCCGTGCCGGATGTCTGTGCGACCGGCGTCACCGCGTGAGCGCCGAGAAGCTCCCCGGCGACCGCCGTCTGCCCTGCGCCGACGATCACGTTGTTACCTGCAACGACTTGCGTGCCGCGCACGGACTCGTCGAGCGTGGAATCGACGAACTTCAACGTCCCGCCATGCGACCGCGCGTCGTGCGTGTAAACATCTTTCACGGCATTCACCGACACATCGTTGCCCGCGATCACCGTCACGTTCTCGCCCGCGCTGAGCGTGGCGGCATTTAGCGTGGTATCGCGTCCCGACACGGTCGTGAGATTGCCGCCTGACGAAATCGCACTCCCCACGTGCTGCGTGACGACATCACTGCCGCCATTCTTGCCGTCGCGAGTGCCGACGGTTTGCGACTGCCCCACCGCGAGCGTATTCAACTGGATGTCGCGCCCGGCGGCCACTGTCACCGAGCCATCGCTCGCGATCGCACCGGCATTGAGCGTCACGTCGCGATTCGCGACGAGCGTCGCACTGTTCGATGCCGAAATGAGCCCGACCGATCCGATCGATGTCGCCGAAGCGCGCGACGCGAACCCGTCGGCATCCGTCCCCGCCGTTTGTGTGAGCGTGGTCGATTCGTTGATGAGATCGCGCCCCGCGCGCACCACGACGTCCTGGCCGTCGATGCGACCGCCGGTGTTGCGAATGTCGCCCAGCGACGTCAGCGCCGTCGTGCCACGGCTGCCGAGAGAACCGAAGTTGACGATGGCGTCGCCCAGCACGGTCGTCGCGGTATCGCTCACGATGCGCCCGCTGTTCTGGACGTCACCCGTAGCGGCAAGCTTCACGCTTCCCCCACCCACCAACGCGCCGGTACTCGCCAGATCGACGGTGTTCGCCTGCGCCAGATAAACCTTCGGCACCAGAACCGACTGCACCGAGCCGTCCGGCAGCGTGATGTCCTGCGAGACAAGCCAGACGAGATCGGTCGTCAACTGCTGCATCTGCACGTCGGACAACCCAATCCCCACGCTCAGATCGAACTGCTTGCCATACGCCACGCCGTTACCCAGCAGCGCCGTGTACTGCGCGAGATAGTCCGCGTTGCCGCCAAGCAGCGTCCTGCCAGTGAGCGCCGTGATCTGATCGCGCACGAGTTGCGTTTCGTAGAAACCGTCGCCAAGACGTTTCTGCGTTTTCTGCGGGTCCAGCCCGAGCGCGTCGAGCATGTAATCGCTGGAGATGAATTTTCCGTACTGCGTGAAGCGCGGATCGGTTGCAACGAGATAGGTTTGCTCCGGCGCCGGACGCAATTGATACAAAGGACTGCCCGGCAACGTCAGCCCCGGAATGCCGCCCGGCAGCGTGATAAGTGCCGACCCGCTGCCGTTGCCGCCCGTCACGCCAGTGTCGCCGACGGTGTTGCCGTTCCGGTCGACGCTCGATACCGTGATCGTCTGGCCGCTGGTCTCCACGGTCTGATTGCCCACAGCAATCGCCGGGAGTGAGGCCACCGTGGTCGGCGGCAGTGGCATCACCGGATACGCGACGTCGAGCTGCTCGGAATCGCCGCCGGACTTCTGATGCCAGTAGAAGGTCGAGACCTGCGACTGCTCGACACGCTCCTGCAAGGCGATGCCCTCATCACGCACCGCGCCGCCTTGCGCACGACGAATCAGGTCGCCGCCCGCCGTCATCAATGACGACCGATTGCGGATCTCGCCACCATCGGCATTGATGCGAATCGTCCCCTGCGCCTGAAGCTTGCCCTCCGCCGACGCGCTCACCAGTTCGTCACGTGTACGTGTCGTCGTTACCACACGCTTCAGTTCGTTGTAGTCGCGCTGGTCGATGCCGAGATCGCCACGGGAGATGGCCTCGTCGGGGCGAATCATCGTGCTCGGATTCCAGTCCGGCCAGAACGTGATGCGATAGGTCGAACCAGTGTCGACGATGCCGTTGAAGTACTGCACGGCCTGCGTCGCCACCTCACGCGTCTTGATGCCATCGGCGCAGTTCCCGTGATCGTCGCATGGCCCCTGCCCTTGCGTCGTGGCATCCGAATAGGTTTCGATGATGGGACGCGTCAGGCTGAAGGTCTTCGCCGCCATGTCGAGATTGGTCACCTCCGATTTCGGCAGTTCGACCGTCACAGGAAGTGCCAGGCGTTCGAGCAACATCGACGAGATGGGCGCGTGCCCCGCGTTCCATTTCCACTCGGGGAACGTCTTGCTGTCATGCCACAGCGTTTCGTCACCGCCGATCAGACCGGCCGTCCACAAGCCGAAGGTCTTCGTCTCGCTCTGCGGCGTACCCGCTTGCGTCACGATGCTGGTGCGCTTGTTGTCCACCACGCGCGCAGCGATATCCAGATGGCCATCGGCGACAATGCTCGCCGAACTGTTCGTCAGTTGCGACGACTGATTGGCGAGCATCCCGGTAGCGTCACGCACGCCGTCCCGCGCGATTTCGATATCGCCCATGCTGTACAGCAGCGCGCCGTCGCGGTTCACTACAGCGTTGGACGCATACACGGCCAGCCGACGCGTCGCGCCCACGATGGCGGACGGCCCGGCATTGTCGACATCGGCGGCATCGACCTGAACATCGTTGCCCAGCACACCGTAGACATTGTTGAAGGTGTTCGCCTTCAGACGAACCGTATCGCCGCCGATATTGCCTTCGTTCGAAAGCCGATCGTCGGCGCTCAACTGCGTCGTTGCCGCATTGATCAGACCGCCCGCATTGTTGACGATCTGCACGGCGCGCACGTTGAGGGTGCCCGGCGCTTCAAGTGCGCCATCGTTGACGAAGCGTCCCGTAGACGTCACCGTCAGCGCTCCGTCAGCGCGCAACCGGTTCATCGACGCATTCACGTAATCGCCGCTCGCCGCAACCGTCAGGTCGCGACCGGCGGTCATCTGCCCGGCACCGGTCATCGCACCGCCAACACTGACGTCCCGATTCGAGCGCACGATACCGCGCGTGTTATCGAGCGACGCCAGTTGCATGGCCACGTCGCCACGGCTTTCCATGACGCCATCCGTATTCGTCACGCGTGCACCGCCCTGCGTCATCGTCAGCGAAGCGCCGCCGAAGACCTGACCGCCGGTGTTATCGAGCGCATCGCGAATGCCTAGCGCCAGATCGCCCCCGCCAACCACTTTGCCGCCCGCCACGTTGGCGACGGATGCCGCATCGATACTCAACCGACCGTTGCCGCCCAGCGTGCCACCCGTGTTGTCGATAGTCGTTGTGGCGACGACTTCGGTATCCCCATCCCCCGCGTTGGCTATCTGGCCCGACGCGTTGTCGATGGTCTGCGCGGATACCGTCAGCCGGTCGTGCGCACCGTTCGCGCTGACGCGCCCGCCCGAGTTGGTCAGTGCACCGCTGGCGCTCACGCGCACGTCGCCGGTCGATTGCATCGAACCGCTCGTATTGTCGATGTCACCGCCCGCCGACACAGTGAGACCCTTAGCCCCGAAGACGACACCCCCCTCGCGGTTGACGAGACCCCCCGCCGTCGACACCTGCACCGAATCGGCCGCGCTGAGTTCGCCGCCAGTGTTGTTAAGCCACGCCGCCGTTGTCCGAAGCACACCGAGCGTCCCCACCAGTCCGTTG
The DNA here is from genome assembly GCF_902459615.1 of Pandoraea commovens. Lineage (GTDB taxonomy): Bacteria > Pseudomonadota > Gammaproteobacteria > Burkholderiales > Burkholderiaceae > Pandoraea > Pandoraea commovens. The sequence goes on along the minus strand of NZ_CABPSA010000006.1, from coordinate 158,273 downwards.
CGGTTCGAAATGACGCCGGACGACGTCAACGCAAACTGCCCATCGCCGAGATGACTCACCGTCCCGCTATCGTTCGTCATCTGCCCCACGTCGAGTGCGAGCGATCCAGCGTTCGTCGCCATCGTCCCGCCGGTGTTATCGAGCGCACCACCCACCTTGATCGTCTGATCCGATGCACCGAACTGCTTGATTTCGCCTGAACGATTGGATGCGTCGCCCGACACCGTCAGCGACAACGCATCGGCGTGCAAACGGCCGTGATCGTTATCCAGTGCAGCGGCGGTGATCGTCGACGCCGCCGCAGAGATCGATCCCTGACGATTGACGAGTGCGCCGTCGAGCGTCACATCGAGGCGCTCAGCGACCAACGTTCCGCCCGTGTTATCGAGCGCTCGCGCGGCCATCGTCATGGCGCCGCTGGCGAGCGTTTGCCCGGTGTTGACGAGCTTGCCCTCGGTCGTGAGCGTCAGATCGCCCGCCTGTGCGGCGATCACACCGCGATTCGAAACGCCCACGCCGTTCTCGGTGCCTTGCAGGAAGATGCGCTGCGCATACATGCCCCCAAGTTGCCCCACGTCCAGCGCCACATCCGGCGCATCCGCATCGGCGGCCGTCTTTTGCACGGACAGCCGCTCGTGATCGACGCGATTCGTCCCCGTCACTACGTTGAGTTGTTTGGCGTGCAGCGCGGCGTTGACCTGCACCGCACGGGAGATGAGATCGACCTGATCGACGTTCTGTGCGTTCAGCCCGTCGCCCTGAATCACGAGCCGTCCGCCGTTGACCTGATATCCCGTGAGGCTACCGTCCGACCCCATGATGGGCGTGCCCGTGGTGAGCACACCGCGCGTCGTGTTGATAAAACCGCCGCCGTCGACCAGTATCCCGGCGCTGTTCGCCACCACCACCTGCGCCGCTTTGCCAGCGACTTCCAGATACCCGCGCAATTGACTCGGGGACTGACTGTTGACCTGATTCAGAATGACGCGCGCCGCCTGATCGCGAGCGAGGTTCGGGTTGCCGTTCACGTACCCGGCCTGCTGCGTGTTCACGAGGGTCGACGAGTTGTTCAGGATCACGCCCTGACGCGGCACGTCGAACTGTGAGTACACATTCTTGGACACACCGGCAGCCGTGGGCGCCGTGATGTTCACCTGCTGCAAACCATTCGCGGTCTGAACCACACCCGGCCCATTGGCCCCGGGCACGGCCACCACCTGTGCACGCGCTGCCACCGGCGCAATGACCTGAGCCAGCACCAGCGCGCGAACCATCGCGCGCTGCAAACCACCTTCCCCACGACTGCCCCGAACCCCATTGCGGCCTTGCCCGTTCACGTGTGCGTTCATCTGATCTTCTTGATTTTTAAGACGATTGCGAGCGGGTCCTAACCCCGTGCCTTACGTCTTGGATACCAACTTTCGCTGGCGGGAATTTTCTGAAGATCGGAGTATCTGTTTGGTCTGGGGACGTTCCTTCAGAAAGCAGAACAAATTGGGTTGCATCCCAAAAAATTCTCACAACCGGAACGAACGCGAGGGGCGTCGATTAGATTTCGACGCCTAACTTACGCGCTTCATCATGAAAATCGCTCCGCGTCGTTCCCCCACGACGATCCGTCGCCTGCTATGCGCAATGGCGCTGTCGTCCCCTCCCTTGCTGCCGTTCGCCACTGCGCAAACGCCGCCGCCCGCTGCGACGCCCGTCATTGACGCCGCAGCAGGCAACGCCCGCCAGCAGCAGCTTCTGGAACAACAGCGGCAGGCGCAGGAACGCGCGGCGGCCATCGACTCCCCAGGGGTACGTTCCGAACTGCCCGACGCGCAGGGATTTCCAGCGATCCCTGAGGAAATTCCCTGTTTTCGCGTCGAGCGACTGGTGCTGGAAGTGCCAAGCACACTTTCCGAAGCTGCGCGGGCGGCAGGAGCCTCGTCGCTTGAACTCGATCCGTTTGCTTTCGCACAGCGCTGGCTCGATCACTATCGCGGTCGCTGCATCGGCAGCCGGGGCGTGTCCGTCATCACCACGGGGTTGACGCAGGCCATTCTGGCGAAGGGCTACGTTACGACCCGCGTCCTTGTTCCGGAGCAGGACCTCTCGTCCGGCACGCTTACGCTCTCGCTCGTTCCCGGCCTGATTCGGGAGATTCGCTTCTCCGACCCGTCGCAATACGGCACCTGGCGCTCGGCATTTCCCACGGGGGCAGGCAAGTTGCTGGAACTGCGCGATCTCGAACAAGGGCTTGAGCAGATGAAGCGTCTGGCGAGTCAGGACGTGACGATGCAGATCGTGCCGACCGACGTGCCGGGCGAGAGCGATGTTCTGATCGAAGTCGACCGTGCAAAGCGCTGGACTGTCGTCACGTCCGTCGACAACGGCGGCTCACGCGCCACCGGGAAACTGATAGGCAACGTGACGCTCGGCATCGACAATCCGCTAGGACTGAACGACATCCTGAACGTGGGCGCCACGCGCGATCTGGCATTCGCCGACAAACGTTTCGGATCAAGTGGATGGAACGCCTTTTACTCGATACCGTGGGGCTATTGGACGGCGAGCTTCTCCGCCTACACGAACCGATACAACCAGCAGATTGCCGGGATTAACGAGACCTTCACGACGAGTGGGGAGTCGCAGAATCTGGACGTCAAACTCTCGCGCGTGCTTCATCGCAGTCAACAAAGCGTGTTCAGCGCGCACGTAAGACTGAGCAAACGCTTCGGGCGAAGCTTTATCGAAGACACCGAAATCGATCAGCAGTACCGCAACCATACGTTCATCGAATTCGGGCTCTCGAATCGACGCTACATCGGCGCAGGACAGTTCGACGGCAGCCTCACTTATCGGCGAGGCATTCCGGGATTCGGCGCAGCCGCAGACAATTCATTCCCCGGCGGCCCCACCTACCGCTTCGGCGTGACCGTCCTCGACGCAAGTTTCCTGGTGCCGCTCGGACAATTGCCACTTCGGTACGTGACGACGTTTCGCGGCCAGTTCACCCGCGACACGCTGCATTACATCGATAGTCTGTCTATCGGAAGCCGCTACACCGTGCGAGGTTTCGACGGAGAATCGTCGCTCGCCGCCGAGAAGGGGTTTTACTGGCGCAACGAATTGCAGTGGACGGTGAAGCGCGGCGGCGCGTTCGATGTTTCGCTGTTCGCGGGCGCAGATTACGGGCGCGTAAGTGGCCCGAATGCACAGTATCTCGCTGGAACGCAATTGGCAGGTGCGGTCGTCGGCGTGCGGACGAACACACGTCTGCCGTTCGGCTTCGTGGCCAGCGAACTCTTCGCCGGAAGGCCGATCGTTAAACCCTCGTCGTTTCAAACGGCTCGCACGACAGTCGGCTTCTCGCTCACGGCACAGTACTAGCGCCGCGTGTGCACGGCTCAGTTCGCCGTATCGAACAGCGCGTACGAGGTCACCGCAGCCGTCCGTGTCAGCTGCGCGATCAGCTTCGACACGGCCAGCGAGGGTTCGAAGCTGCGAAACACGGCCGAGATTTCCGAGTGGATCGGCGGCCCTGCCAGCGGCTTGAAGACGACCCCGGGAATCGCCGTCGCACCCACAAGGACATCCGGCACGATAGCCACGCCCTCACCCAGCGCCACCGCCGTCAGAACAGCAATCAGCGAGCCCGGCGCAGAACCGATTACCGGCGTGAAGCCCCCGCGACGCGCCACCTCGAACGTTCCCAGCGTCTGCTCCGGATTGATGAAGCGCTCGCCGTCGAGCGACTCGGCATCGATTGCGCCCGACTGCTTCGCCAACGGATTTACCGCTGGCAACGCCACACAGAAACTGTCACGAAATAACACGTGCGCGCGATGCCGGTTGTGAAGATTGATCGGCATCCGCACCAGTGCGATATCGATGCGATTGTCCACGAGCATAGCGGGCGACTCGTGTTGCGACACCTCGCGTGCGGTGACGATCACGCCCGGCCACGCCTGACGAAACGCCGCCAGTTGCGATTGCAGAACGCCCGAGTACACCGCCGAGCCGACGTAGCTGATTTCGACCCGCCCCGTCTCGCCACGTCCGGCCCGCTGCCCCGCCAGCACGGCGCGTTCGGCTTGCGCAAGCACCTGCTTCGCTTCGAGCAGGAACATCTCCCCGGCGGGTGTCAGACGCACATCGCGACGACTGCGCGCGAATAGCTGCACACCCAGCATGCGTTCGACGTCCTGAATCTGCACCGTGAGCGTGGGGGCCGCGATATCCAGCGCTTGCGCGGCACGTCCGAAGTGCAGCGTCTGCGCCAACGTCACAAAGTAGCGAAAGTGCCGAAGTTCCACGAAGTCCTCTCGGTTTGTTATGCGTGCCCAGCCATGCTACCGCGCGGCAAAGCGGGCGTCATTGTCGATTTCATTAGGTTTTACCTAATAACTTCGCCGACGCCCGGCAATGACTCGTCAGCCCCCTGCGTGGTCGAATACTCCCACTCGAATCGCTGTCATCCGACGTGAAATTTCGACGGAATTTCCGGCAGCGGCCCTTCACTCAGTACGGGAGTTTTTGACGATGAATAACCGCGTTTTCGATGCCCTGCGCCGTTCCCCTCGACGCGTCGCCCAGCTCTGCACCATGACGGTCGCCCTATGCGCTGGCGCGACGCCGCTGCTGTCGCATGCCGCCGAGTTGCCCACGCGCCCCATCCTCACGCTGGACGCAGCGCAAAACGTCATTCGCGCCGCACAGACGAAAGCCGCCTCGGAAGGCTGGCCGTGCGTGATCTCGGTCGTCGACGCCGCCGGTCTGCCCATCGCGCTGGTCCGTATGGACAACGCTGCCGTCCCCGCTGGCGTGGACCTCGCGCCGGGCAAGGCGCGTACTGCTGCGCTGTTCCGTCGCCCAAGCGGCGTGCTGGAAGACGCGGTGAACGGCGGACGTCGTGCTGTCGGCACTGCGCAGGGCTACGTCCTCATGCGCGGTGGCCTGCCGCTCATCGTGAACGGCACGGTGGTCGGTGCCATCGGCGTGTCGGCCGATACCCCGCAACATGACGAGGAAATCGCCAAGGCCGGGCTCGACGGCCTGATCCAAGCGGACATCCAACATGGCAACGCAAAACCCCAATAACGCATCGAACACGAGCGCCGCCTCGTCATCGACGGGTAGCCTCGCGCTACTGCTCACCGCATCCACGGGCTGCGCGATGACGGTGCTCGACACCAACGTCGTCGGTGTAGTGCTGCCGACCATTTCGGCGCAATTGCATGCGAGCTTCGCCCAAGTGCAGTGGGTGATCGGGGCTTACGTGCTGTGCTTCGCGGCGCTGTTGCTGCCTGCCGGGTCCATCGCCGACCGATTCGGGCGTCGTCGCGTATTCCTCTGCGGCATCACCGGCTTCGCAGCGGCATCGCTCGCGTGCGGTCTGTCGCCCACGGCACAGTGGCTCTACATCGCGCGGGCGGCGCAGGGTGTCGGCGCCGCGTTTTTGCTGGCTCCCGCGCTCGCCATCATCGGCCACGGCTTCCACGAAAAAGAAGCGCGCGCCCGAGCTTGGGGACTGTGGGGCATGGTGATGGGCCTGACGATGGTGCTCTCACCGCTCATCGGCGGCGTGATCGGCGACACGCTCGGCTGGCGCTGGGCGTTCCACGTCAATGTGCCTATCTGCGCTGCGCTTGCACTCGCCGTGGTACGTATCGTTCCCGAGTCGAAAGCGCAGGGCCAGCACGGTGTCGACATCCCCGGCATCGCGCTGTTCGCGAGCGCCATGTTCTGCGTGACGTGGGCATTGATCGCAGCGCCTGCCGCCGGATGGACCAGCCCAGGCATTCTGACGCGCTTCGCCGCCGGTGCCGTCCTCTTCGCGATCTTCGCGGGCGTGGAGCGTTCGCGGGCGCAGCCGATGCTCGATCTGTCGCTGTTCCGCTCATGGCCGTTCGCAGGCGCGACGCTCGCCATGTTCTCCTACGCCGCCTGTGCGCAGGTAATGGCCTCGCTGCTGCCGCAGTTCCTCCAGAACGCGCGGGGGGAATCGGTCCTCGGTGCAGGCATCGCCATGCTGCCGTTCGCGATTGCGATGCTGTTGCTTCCGCAGATCGGAAAGCGGTTATCGGCGCATCTGCCGTCGCACCGGATTCTCGTGCTGGGACTCGCCCTGACGGGACTGGGCAACGCCGCCATGGCGTTCGTGTCGACGCAGGGACTCGCCCATTCGGCGCTGTCGCTGACCGTTGCAATGTTCGTGCTCGGCAGCGGCGGCGGGTTGCTCAATGGCGAGACACAGAAGGCCATCATGGGGACGATTGCCCGGGATCGTGCGGGGATGGCGTCGGGCATCAGCACGACGTTCCGCTTCTCCGGCATTTTGCTCGGCTATACGGCGCTCGGTGCAGTGCTGAGTGCCGGGGTGCATCGCAGCGTCGCAGCCCACGTCCCTGCGGTGGTCGGCAGCGCGCAAAGCGATCTGGCCACACGGCTCGACTTCGCGGATGCGATCTCCGCCGGAGACTTCTCGCAGGCGTTGCATCTCTATCCCGACTCGCTCGGCCATGCGCTGCTGGACGCAGGTCGCAGCGCGTACGCCAGCGGCTTTAGCGGCGCGTTCCTCGCCGCCGGGGTATTCGCCGTGCTGTGCGCGTTGGCGGTGCATCTGAGCATGGGCCGTGCGGAGGTCGAGGAAGCCAGCGTTGCACCGGCGTCCCGCGCGTCGTAAGTCCCGGCGTACTACGCCGTCGCGACACCCAGCGTCTCGCCGACCGTCGCCGCGAGAAAGTCGGCCAGCGCACGACGCGATGCCGACGCCGGGCCACCGCCATCCATCAACGCAATCTCCGAAGGTGGCGGTGGCGGCAAGGTGTCACAGACGGCGTGATCGGGTAACAGCACCGTCTCCGGCAGGACCGACACGCCAAGCCCTGACGACACCGCCGCCTGAATACCCGTCAGGCTGTGGCTACCGAACGCCATGCGCCACGGACGTTGCGCTGCGTCGAGGCTGCGAATCGCGCGCTGACGGTAAATGCACCCCTGCGGGAACAGCGCCAGCGGCACGGGTGCGTGGGCCAGGCAGTCGGCCGCTCGCGCCGCCGAGCGCGCCGCCATCGCCCACACCAGCGTCTCGGGCCACGCCATCAGACAATCGCCCTGCCCCGGTTCGCGTTTGACGAGCGCCAGTTCCAAATCGCCCGCACTCAACCGTTCCCGCAAGTCGGCACTCATGCCCGCCACGATCTCCAGACGGATATCGCCGTGCGCCTGCACGAAGCGCGAGAGCATATCCGCCATGCGGCGTGCGTCGATGTCCTCGGGCAGTCCCACGCGTACCGTCGAGACACGGCTGTCGTTTTCCATCGCGTCGACGGCTTCCATCGACAGCGCGAGCAACTTGCGTGCGTACTGCGCGAGAAGTTCGCCATGAAGCGTGGGCGTGACGTTCACCCCGGAGCGGTCACGCATGAGCAATTGCCGCCCAAGCTCGTCTTCCAGACGCCGGATCTGCTGACTCACCGTCGACTGCGTGCGATGCACCCGCTCCGCCGCACGCGTGAAGCTGCCTTCGTCGACGACCGCAACGAGTGTCTTAAGTAAGCCGAGATCCAGCATGGCGGCACCATATTTACGAATTCGATAAGTATTGAATTTTAATTTAATTTCAGAATATGAAGTGAAACGACTACGCTGACGTCATCCCGTTATCGACATGGAGTCTCGTCATGCCCCAACCGTCCACTTCGCTGCAACACAGCCCGCGTCCGCAATGGCTCACCTTCGATTGCTACGGCACGCTCATTCAATGGGACGAAGGGCTGCGCGACGCGGTCACACGCATTCTGCAAAGCAAGCCCGGTCACAACATCGGCACGTCCGATCTGATCGCCACGTTCGACCATCACGAGCACGCGCTGGAGCAAACGCCACCGCACCGTGCGTTTCGTGAGGTCGCAGGCGAGGGACTTCGTCTTGCGTTGCAGGATCTTGGCTTGCAAGCGTCGCCGCAGGACATCGGCGTGCTGACGGACAACATCTCGGCCATGCCGCCGTTCCCGGAAGTCGTGCCGACGCTGGCCGCACTTAAGGCGCGCGGCTACCGGCTGTGCATCGTCTCCAACACGGACGACGACATCATCGCGGGCAATGTCGCGCAACTCGGCGGCCATATCGATCGCGTGATCACCGCGCAGCAAGCCGGGGCGTACAAGCCGAATCGCCGTCTGTTCGATTACGCGCACCAACAACTCGGCGTGACGAAGGACGACGTCGTCCACATCTGCGCCAGCCCGCATCTGGACCACGCGGCAGCGCGCGATATCGGCTTCCGGTGCGTATGGGTGGATCGCGGCACCGGACGTCGGCCGCTGCCCGATTACACGCCGGACGTGACCATTGCCACGCTCGACACCGTGGTACCGTTGCTTGACGGATTCGGCTGGTAAGCGCTCGACGTCACCAGACGCTGCCTAATGCTACCGATCACGAGGAGACCGACATGGCGCACACCCTCTCGCTGAACGCCGACGACGCGTCGCTGTGCGTCGATGACGTGGATCTCGACACGCCCGACGTACGCACCGCGCGCGAAGAGCTCGCGGCCTGCTTCCGGCTAGCCGCGATGCATGGCTTCGAGGAAGGCATCTGCAATCACTTCTCGGCGATGTTGCCCGGCAGCGACCGATGGTTTCTCGTGAACCCGTTCGGGCTGGCCTTCGAGGAGATCACGGCGTCGAGCCTGCTCGTCTGCGATCTCGACGGTCATGTCGTGGCGGGCGACGGGGTGCCCGAAGCCACCGCGTTCTACATCCACGCGCGCCTGCACAAGGCGAACCCGCGCGTGCGGGCGGCCTTCCACACGCACATGCCCTGGGCGACGGCGCTGGCGATGAGCGAAGGCGAGCCACTCGTCTGGGCGGGACAAACGGCGCTCAAGTTCTACGGACGAACGGTGCTCGACACCAACTACAACGGTCTCGCGCTCGGCAACGAGGAAGGTGACCGCATCGCCGCGGCGATGGGCGACGCCGACATCGTCTTCATGAAGCATCACGGCGTGATGGTCGCGGGACCGAACATCGCCGAAGCGTGGGACGACCTCTACTATCTGGAGCGCGCCTGCGAAGTGCAGTGCAAGGCGATGAGCACGGGGCGGGAGCTTCGTCCGGTCCCCGAGGCCATCGCACGACGCACCGCCGCCGAGATGCGCGCGGGTGACCCGCAAAGTGCGCGCGCGCATCTGGACAGCGCCATGCGACGTCTGCGTGCCGCCGGGGTGCCGTTCGACCGGTAAGGCGTCATTGCGCCAACCGCCCTGCGCTCAGAGGCCAACGATTTCCTGACGGAACGTCTCACACACCTCGCGCACCGCCTGCGGGTCGTGCGGCACAGGCAGCGCCGCCATGGCACGGAAGAACGCATCGTGACGCGCCGGGGTGGACACCAGCAACATGCGCGCCAACATGTCTTGCTCGTTGACGAAGCCGTGCACGTCGCCCTTTGCCACATTCACGGTATCGCCCGCAACGACGTCGCGCGTCGTGGCGCCTACGGTGAAACGCAACCGCCCATGTGTCATCACAAACGTCTTCTCTTCGTCGAGCGAACGATGCATCGGCGCGCCGCCTTGCGGGTTCACGGTCATGTCCATGAGCGTGAGATCCCGCTCATCGTGATCGTGCACCCCGGCAATGAGCCGCACATCCATGTTGGCAAACGACACGACATCGGCGGACGGGTTGAATTCAGACTTCATGGAACGTGACACTCCTTCGTGTGATTGAGATCGGGGGGAATGTCGTCATTCTGGCTGCCGATCACCTGAGAGAAAAGACGTCTAAAATTGGCAAGACTTGCCAATGGAATGGACAATGGATCTCAATGGAACGCTGGCGTTCGTCACCGTCGTCGAGTGCGGTTCGTTCTCGGCCGCAGCGCGCACGCTGGAAATTCCGCGCTCGACGCTCAGTGCGCGCGTCGCATCGCTCGAAGCGCATCTGGGCGTGATATTGCTTCGACGCACCACGCGACGTATCGCGCTCACGGACGACGGCCGCGACTACTTCGAGCGTGCGGCACGCGCGATCAGGACGCTTCGCGAGGCCGAACAATTCGGTGAAGCCGATGCCTCCGGGCGCCGCCCCCTGAGCGGTTCGATACGCCTCGGTGTGCCGTTCGACTTTCCGTTCGACGCACTCAGTCAGGCCATCGCGACATTCCGCGAAGCGCATCCGCGCGTTCGCTTCGACGTGCTGGTGGACGACAGCGTGAGCGATTTCGTCGACGACAATCTGGACATGGCGATTCGCGGCGGCCAGCCCGGCGGCGATCACATCGTTGCGCGTCGCATCGCCACGTTCGGCTTCGCGCGCTTTGCAAGTCCGGTGTTCGAGAGGGCGATGCGAAAGCGCGGCTCAAGCCGTGGGCGCAGCGATTCGCATGACATCCCGCGACTGGTTTTCAAGCCGCGTTCCGCGTCGGCATCGACGCCCCGATCCCCGGCACTCGTCCCGCCGCAGCAGGACCATGCGGTCGCCACCAACAGCTTCGCGCTGCTAAAACAACTGGCCTTGCACGGTGCGGGGATGGCAGTGCTGCCCGCGCATACTTGCGACGCCGAAGTCGCGAGCGGCCAACTGCTCAGCATGCCGGTCGATGGCGGCGACGCACAGGCCGGGCTCTATCTTGTCTACCCGTCGCGGCGAGCGCTGACGGCGAAAGTCAAAGCGTTCTCCGATCATCTTGTCGCCCATTTGGAAACCGGTGGAACAGCGCGCAAGCGATCGGTGCGAGAATCGACGACTTCCCGCTAATTTGTCGAAAGCACCGAAGGTCAAACATGAACTCGCTCCCTCTCCCGGTTCTCGATCACGTCGTGGTCAACGTCAAAGGCGATCTCGAAGTGTCCGTCGAGACGTACCGTCGTCTGGGATTCGCACTGACCGAGCGCGGCCATCACTCGCTCGGCTCCAGCAACCACCTCGCGATCTTCGGCGAGAACTATCTTGAGCTACTTGGCTACGAGGCGGGCAAATCCACGGTCCGCCCGGACGTGATGCAAGCGCCACTCGGCCTCACCGGCCTTTGCTTCAAAACACAGGATGTCCACGGCGTTTTCGCCGCATTGCAAGCGCGCGACATCGGCGTGGAAACGCCTGCCGAGTTCTTCCGCCCCGTTCATCTGCCGGATGGCACGACGCAAGACGCACGCTTTCGCACCGTCCGCGTGGCAAGCGATCTCGTGCGTAACGGTCGTGTGTTCTTCTGCCATCACCTGACGCCCGAACATGTGTGGCGCGACGAATGGCGCGAACATCCGAACGGTGTGACCGACATCGTCGGCTATGTGATCAGTTCGCCGAATCCGGCGCAGACGGCCGCACTCTACGACCGTGCCTTCGGTCCTGGCGTGCTTTCCGAGATCGATGGAAACGGTTACGCGTTCACCGCCGGTCGCGCTCGGGTGCAGATCGTCAGCCCGCTCGACGCCGCACGTCGTTTCGGTGACGTCGAGACGACGAACGACGGCAGTGAACGCGGCGTAGCGCTGGTGCTTCGCACGCGCGCGCTCTCGCAAACGGAAGCGACACTGCGCCAGCACGGCGTGCCGTGGAAGACGCTCGACGACGGCTCGATCCTTGTCGCGGCGAAAGACGCCTTCCACGTCGCGCTTCAATTCATCGAAGGCCCGATGGTGTGAGCGTTCGCTGATCGCGTCGTGCGCCGGGTATTGGTCACCCCGCCGACGCCGGATCAATATCCTCGTGTCGCGTCATAGACAAACGGCAACGGTGCGCCGCGCAGCATACGTCCCCCGGGCGAGATCTCGCCAGATGAGAAGCGCCGATGCCTCGGATCACTTCCATTGCAGAAAAATATTTTGTGGTTTTTCAGGGCATCGTCCCGTCTGTCGAAACGCCCGACGCGCGGCGCAAACGTCCGCCCGGTGGGCGTCATCATCATGCTGCGACGCAACAATTCACCCGATTGTTTCTATATTCACAATAATCAATCCGGCGTCCGGGCATTGTCTGTTCCCGCTGTCACCCGCTATAGTTGGCCCGCCCCCGCGACGCGATAAGCTTATTCCTTCGTATATGAAGTGTTATCGAGGCGAACGAGCGGATCTGCGTCATGTTGTAAACGTAGTTATCAATGCGATGCCCCCATCGTCAGTAGAAATGAGAGACACAGCTACATCCAACGCCGGAATCGACAACAAGCCGCCCACCCCCGAAGAAGTCCGCAAACGCGTGTTCGCAATTGTCGCGGCGTCCTCCGGGAATCTGGTCGAGTGGTTCGACTTTTACATCTATGCCTTCTGCGCGATCTACTTCGCGCCTGCGTTCTTCCCCAGTTCGGACCCGACCGCCCAGTTGCTCAACACGGCTGGCGTGTTCGCGGCCGGCTTCCTGATGCGCCCCATCGGCGGCTGGATCTTCGGCCGTATTGCCGACCGTAATGGCCGGAAGAACTCCATGGTCATCTCCGTGATGATGATGTGCCTCGGCTCGCTGCTGATCGCTGCGCTGCCGACGTACGCCAGCATCGGCAACTGGGCGCCCGCGCTGCTGCTGTTCGCGCGTTTGCTGCAAGGTCTGTCGGTCGGTGGCGAATACGGCACGACGGCAACGTACATGAGTGAAGTGGCGCTCAAGGGCCGTCGCGGCTTCTTCTCGTCGTTCCAGTACGTGACGCTCATCGGCGGGCAGTTGCTCGCAGTGCTCGTGGTCGTGATTCTTCAGCAGTTGCTCAGCGAAGCCGAACTCAAAGCGTGGGGCTGGCGTATTCCGTTCGTGGTCGGCGCGATCACGGCAGTGGTGGCACTGATGCTGCGTCGTACGCTGCACGAGACGTCGACGAGCGCGAGCCGTAACAACCGCGATGCAGGGTCGATCGCCGGTCTGTTCCGCCATCACAAGGCTGCGTTCTTCACGGTGCTGGGTTACACGGCTGGCGGTTCGCTGATCTTCTACACGTTCACCACTTACATGCAAAAGTATCTGGTGAACACGGCGGGCATGCCGATCAAGACGGCGAGCTACATCATGACCGTCTGCCTGTTCGTCTACATGTGCATGCAGCCGATCTTCGGCATGCTCTCGGACAAGATTGGCCGCCGCAACAACATGCTGCTGTTCGGTGCACTCGGTGCGATTGCCACGGTGCCGATCCTGACGGCGCTCAAGACGGTGCAAAGCCCGATCGCTGCGGGCGTGCTGATCTGTCTGGCGCTCGCCATTGTGAGCTTCTATACGTCGATCAGCGGCATCGTGAAGGCCGAGATGTTCCCGATCGAAGTGCGCGCGCTGGGTGTGGGTCTGGCCTACGCGGTCGCCAACGCCATCTTCGGCGGCTCGGCAGAGTATGTCGCGCTGGGTCTGAAGAAGGCTGGCATGGAGCCCACGTTCTACTGGTACGTCACCGGCATGATGGTGCTGGCATTCGTTGTGAGCTTGCGCCTGCCGCGTCAGGCGAAGTATCTGCATCACGAGCATTGATCGCGTGCTGATACAGCGGTAATAGCGGTACTACGAAGGAGGCGCAATATTGCGCCTCCTTTGCTTTCAGGCCAGCGCTTTGCGGAAGACGCGCAACGTCTCGAACTCCCCTACCTCCGGCGAAAGCCATACATCCCTCATCCCGCTTAAAATCGCTTGACCCTCACGTTGCGTGAGGCTTCAGCCTTGTCACACGCCAGAAGATCACGGGAGTTTCCATGCGGCTCAAAGTCGGTGAATTAGCCAAACGTAGCGGCCTGACGGTGCGCGCGCTTCACCACTACGACACGCTCGGCCTGCTCTCGCCTTCGGCGCGCTCCGATGCCGGTTATCGACTCTATGACCTGAGCGACATCGCCCGTCTGCATGAGATTCAGGCGCTGCGTCGCTTCGGCATGTCGCTCGCCGACATCGGCCAATGGCTGGCAAACCGGGATGCATCGAACGGCAGCAACGACAGGCAAAGCGCTTACGACGGGCTTGATGCGCTCATCGCGCGGCAGATCGACATGCTCACGCATCAGATCGACGATGCGAGCCGCCTGCGCGAACGCCTCCTCCGACTGCAAACGCAGTTGGGATCGGGCGAAGCCCCGGAACTTGCCGAATGGTTGTCGACGCTGGAGCTGATGAACATGTACGACAAATACTTCTCGCAAGACGAACTCGCCCGCTTCCCGCTGTACCAGAACAAGCAGGCGCACGAATCGGACTGGCCAGCGATTGTGGCCGAGGTGAGGGATCTGATAGCCCGTGGGGAGCCATCGACGGGTGAGACGGCGCAGGCGGTCGCTCGTCGCTGGATGGCGATGATCAAGCGCGATACGGGCGGAGATGCACGTCTGCTCGCCAAGCTCAATCTGATGCACCTCAGCGAGCCGTCGATGCAATCGCAAACGGGGATTACCGACGATGTGATGCAGTACATCAAGGAAGCTTTCGGGCAGACCAAGCTACGCATCTACCGAAAGTATCTCGATGACGCGGAATACCGCTTCCTCGCGGCCAATTACCTCAACCACACCAACGAATGGCCGGTCCTCATCGGGGCGTTGCGCGACCAAATGGAAGCTGGCTCGCCGCCCGAAGCGCCGCAAGTGCAGGCGCTCATCCGTCAATGGCTGACGTACTTCCGCGCCTATGCCGGTGACAATCCCGCCACGCATATGAAGATCCGCGAAGCGCATCGTCTCGAACCCGAACTGATGGAAGGATCCTTCATCGACACGCCCCTGCTGGAGTTTGTGAAGCAGGGTGTCGCGGTGGCGATGGGTGCGAGGTAAACCTTGCGCTCAGGCGTCTTCGCCAGCAGCAAGGCGCGCGCTCTGCCAGATGGCGTCGAGCACATGATGCGGTTGATGCCGACGCCGGTAGAGCGCGATGTCGAAGCCGATCTGCCAGTCCTTCCCGCCGACGATGGCGAGCGTGCCCCGTGCGACGTCGTCGGCCACCAGACGCTGCGGCAGCCAGGCGATGCCCGCACCGCGCCGCGCCATGGCGAGAATCGCTTCGTATGAATCGGCCTGATAAACCGGCTTGAGCGTCGGACGGTTCGGCATCTCCGCGAGATGTCGAGCCAGCACGGCACGCAGCGTCAGCGTGCGCGTGAATGCCAGCCAAGGAATGGGCGACGGCCCGGCCGCGAGCCGATACTTCGCCCGTCCCTTCGCATCGAGCGCACTGACCGGCACCAGCACCTCACGCGCCACGCTCAGCCAGTCGAAACGGTCCTGATCGATAAGCAGCCGCGTGTGTGCACTGGAATAGACGATCAGCAGATCGACCTCGCCCGCAGCCAGCCGCAGGATGGCCTCCTCTGCCCCGCCAGTGGACAGTGTCGCGGTGAAGAAGCCGATGCGCGAGACGGTTTCGTCGTACCAGTCCGGGAAGAACGTCGCGGCCAGCGTGCGGCCAGTGGCGATCTTCAGGTTGTTTTCAAGCGTGGGGGCGGCGTCCTGCAACTGCGTGCGGGCGCTGTGAAGAATGTCGAGCGCATTGGTGGCTGCGTCGAGAAATACGGTACCGGCGGCCGTGAGTTCGAGCGGTTTGCTCCGCTCGACCAGACGCGTGCCCACCCATTCTTCGAGCGCGCGAATGCGTCGACCGAATGCCGGATGCGTGACGAATCGGTTCTCCGCCGCTCGCGTGAAGCTGCGCGTGCGTGCCAGTTCGACGAAGTCTTCAAGCCATCGCAGTTGCATGCCGCCTCCTCACTCTGCGTTCACTCCCTTGCCACTCCCGTGCTTGCGCCAGATGAATCGCGTCCGGCCGGTGCGCGCCCGCGCGGGCGAATCGATCAAGCCTTCGACAGCGACTTGAGCGCGTGTTTGATGCCATCCGACACGCTCGTGCCGTCGGGCACGGTCTTGACCGCCGCAAGCGCTTCCTTGTCGGAATAGCCCAGCGCGAGCAGCGCATTGACGACATCGCTCTTGTGATCGTGCGGTGCGGCGACCCCGGCGATGGTGCCGAGTTGCGCGCCGAGCTTGCCCTTGAGTTCGAGCAGCAGACGCTCGGCGGTCTTCTTGCCGATGCCCGGGATCTTGGTCAGACGTCCGGACTCCTGCAACGTGACGGCCTGCGCGATGTCGGCCACGCTCATGCCCGAGAGGATCGCCAGCGCGGTGCGCGCACCGACGCCCGAAATCTTGAGCAATTCACGGAACGTGTTGCGCTCGTCCGGCGAACCGAAACCGAAGAGCAGTTGCGCGTCTTCGCGCACGATGAACTGCGTGAGCAACGTCACGCGCTCACCGACGTTCGGCAGGTTGAAGAAAGTGCTCATCGGCACCGAGATTTCATAACCCACACCCTGGCAATCGACCAGGATGTGCGGCGGATTCTTTTCCAGCAGCGTGCCGGAGATGCGGCCAATCATTGACGCCCCGAGAGAGTGACTTCGACAGGCGGCAAGTTTAGCAAACCGCTCGGGCCGCTTTGGGGTTTGGGGTGCAGGTTTTCTACCGGGGCGCGGCGGGTATGGGGAAGTTCGGATAAGTGCCCGTTCGGGGTCGGCGCTAAGCCTTTGATCGCAATGAGGTTTCGATTCAGCGGCTTCTTCCCGAGTATCAGCGGGGTACGGGAATCCTTGTAAGACTTTTGGTCCTGTTAGCAAACGTCGGCACTCGCAATGATGATTCCCCAAGCTCAACCGTTGCCTTTCAATCATGTGCAGGCAAAGTCCGCATGGCACACCTTTCCCTTCCCAAGGAGGCGCGATATGGCAAAACGCCTGGTCCTGTTCAACCATACCGGTAGCATTAGCAATACGCCATCCATTTACAACTTGGGACGCACACTGGCGGAGAACTATCGCGTGTTGATGGTAGACGCCGACCCGCAGTGCAGCCTAACGCGACTGACGCTGGGCGAGGGTTTCGATCGTTACTATCTGAACGAGCACACACGCCTGCACAACTTGAAAGACGGCGTGCAAAACGTGTTTCACTGGCACCCTGACCCCATCAGGGCAATTGCCTGTCCAAAAGTTGCGCACGCCCAAGATTTTCGTTTGCTGCCGGGCCACCCAAACTTATCGGAATACGACTTCCTTCTGGGATATGCGCACGATGCACGAGACACCTTCACGACACTCGGATGCATACCCGGCGCATTTAACGAACTGATGTCACTGGTCGAAACCAAATACGACATCGATTTCACGTTAATCAACCTGGCGCCGGGACTCAGTCCCACGAACCAAAATCTCTTTCTCCACAGCGACGTCTTCGCCATACCAGCATGCCACGACCCGTTCTTCGCCATGGCGTTGCGAACAATGACAGCTGTGCTGCCTCGATGGAGTCGCTGGAAGTCCGGCTCGATGGAAAGGTTGAGCGACTCGTCGTACCCATTACGCCCTGGCATACCGAAGTTTGGAGGAACGTTAGTTCCGCAATGCGGCGATTCGCAGGCAACTCATGTTGCATACGCAGCAGAAATTAATGCAGCGCTCGCGAAAGAACTCATCCCACTGCTAGCAACAGCTGGAATGACC
Organism: Pandoraea commovens; assembly: GCF_902459615.1. Taxonomy (GTDB): domain Bacteria; phylum Pseudomonadota; class Gammaproteobacteria; order Burkholderiales; family Burkholderiaceae; genus Pandoraea; species Pandoraea commovens. The sequence continues at coordinate 140,831 of NZ_CABPSA010000006.1, read as the reverse complement.
TTCTCAAACGACATCTACGCGGCCGTGTTGAATCGGCAGGATTTCCGCTTGGGGGAATTGCCGCAGTCGCAAGATGCGCGGCTCACGTGTCCCTTGACGGATGTTGCTAACAAACTTGTTACGTTGATGGAAAATGCTTAAGTCGCTGTCCGCCTTTGAATCCAATATGAACGACGTGGATGCGCTTACCGACATCTACGATAGGTTGATTGAGAACGCTCGCGCTACATCGAGCTACGACGACTTGCTGAGGTCGAAAATTGTCAGTTCGGTGAGCGCTTTCGATAAGCTGCTACACGATCTCATTCGGATTGGGATGGTAGAAATCTACCGAGGAAGCCGGCCGACAACGCCGAAAAGGTCGTTCGAAGTACGTTGAGGGAAATCGTTCGACGGAGGAATGCCATCGTGCACGAGGCCGATATTGAAGCCGACGCGGAGGCAAAGTCTGCAATTGACAGACAATCGACACGCGATGTTTCACGCTTCCTTAGAAAATTAGGGGAGACGATCCACGATCTTGTTTGCTAGTCGGCTAGCTTCCGGGTGAGGCGGTATTCGCGCTTCACCCCTCTCCCCCCACCCCTTCCACCAAATCCCCCGTCGAACGTTTGGCTGCCGAGCGTAGGCACTCTAGCGCTTCGACCACTGCGGCGCGGTTCGCACCATCATCCCGCCAGTACATCGAGACACCACCGAACCCTGCCAGACGCAGCGGCACGATGCGCAACGCCCCAAGCGCCTGCAGGCGGCTTGCCGTGCGGTGCGACGCCAGACCGATCATGTCGCTGTTGTTGAGCAATGTGAGATTGAGAATCGTCGAGTTCGATTCGACGGTGTCGTTCGGCAGCGGATACCCCGCTTCGGCCAGTGCCGACTCCAGCGCATTGCGAATCGGCGTGCCTCGCGGCCAGACGACCCAGCGGTAGCGCTGAATATTCGCCCAATCCACCGTCGGTAACGAAAACACCGGATGCCGCGTGCGTGCGACGAAGTGCAGCGGCTCCAGATACAGCGCCTCCGTGCGCACGTTTCGGTCCTGCAACTCGGGGGCGGAGCGTCCGACGACGATGTCGATCTCGCTATGCGCCAACTGATTCATCAGTCGGTCCATCGTATTTTCGACAACGCGCGCCTGCACGCGGGGCATGCGTTGCAGGAGCAGCAGTACCGCGAGCGGCACCGTATCCGCCGACGACGCGCCCGACGTCCCAATCGCCACCAGCCCACTCCCGCCTTCGCGCATGGCGTCGAGATCGTCGCGTGCCGTGTCGAGCTGCGCTTCGATGCGTCGCGCGTGCTGAATCAGCGCTTCGCCGTATGACGTCGGCCGCAGTCCGCGCGCCTGACGCTCAAACAGCGGCAGACCGATGTCGTCCTCCAGATCCTTGAGCCACTTGGACAAACCGGGCTGCGTCGTGTTGAGCAACGCGGCGGACTGGCTCATGTTGCCCGTCTCCGCGAGGGTCAGCAGCATCTGCAAGTTGCGCAGACGTAGTCGTTGCGTCCAATCCATGGGCTGTCTCCGGGCACCTCGGGTGGGTACCGCTCAAATCCCTCGATCCATACGTTTTTTCGTATGGATCCGATGATTTTTTCATTTCAAAGAATATGTCTCGCCGAGTATAACGCTATTCATAGACCCGAAAAGCACCACGCAACGCCGTCTGCGACAGTCGCCAGACGAGCCAACCGGGCCCCCTTCCAACATGGAGACAAGCATGTCCGACCGCGCCCCCAGCGCCGAACGCGCTGCCTATTACGAACACATCGGTCACAACCACATGGCCCCGCTGTGGGAATCGCTGCACAGCCTGGTGCCGCCGCAGCCACGCCCGCGCGTCGTGCCCGCCATCTGGAAATACAACGAAGTGCGCCCGCTCGTGATGGAAGCGGGCCGCGTCATCAGTGCCGAAGAAGCCGTGCGGCGCGTGTTGATTCTGCAAAACCCCGGCACGCCGGGGTCGTCGAGCATCACCGGTTCGCTCTACGCCGGACTGCAACTGATCCTGCCGGGCGAAATCGCCCCGAGCCATCGCCACACGCAGTCCGCGCTGCGCTTCATCGTGGAAGGCAGCGGCGCATGGACGGCCGTCAACGGCGAGCGCACCACGATGCACCCCGGCGACTTCATCATCACGCCGTCGTGGACGTGGCACGACCACGGCAATCCGTCCGACGGCGAGCCGGTCGTCTGGCTCGACGGCCTGGACATCCCGCTCGTGCAGTACTTCGATGCCGGTTTCGCCGAGAACTACCCCGAATCGCAGCAACCCGTGCAGCGCCCCGAAGGCGATAGCTTCGCGCGCTATGGCTTCAACATGCTGCCAGTGCATCACAAGGTCAGCGATCCGACGTCGCCGATCTTCAGCTACCCGTACGCCCGCTCGCGCGAAGCGCTCGACACGCTGTATCGCAACGGTGAACTCGATCCGTGGGACGGCATCAAGCTGCGCTACGTCAATCCGGCGACGGGTGGCTGGCCGATGCCGACGATGGCGACGTTCATGCAATACCTCCCGGCGGGCTTCCAGGGCAAGACCTATCGCAGCACCGATGCGACGGTGTTCTCGGTCGTCGAAGGCCGCGGCACGGTGCGCATCGGCGACGACGTGTTCCAGTTCGAACCGCGCGATCACTTCGTGGTGCCGTCATGGGCACCAGTGCAACTCGCTGCACTCGACGACGCCGTGCTGTTCAGCTACTCCGACCGCCCGGTGCTCGCCGCGCTGAACCTGCTGCGCGAGTCCCGTACCTGAGCCACCCGATCACCCTTCCTTCACCTTATTCGCTGAGTCCATCACCATGTCCTACGTCTTCACTCCGCCCGCCATCGTCGGCATTCCCGTTGTCGGCAGCAACGACCAGTTCGCCGTGCGTCGCGTGTACTGCGTCGGCCGCAACTACGCCGCCCATGCCCGCGAAATGGGCTTCGATCCGGACCGCGAACCGCCGTTCTTCTTCTGCAAGCCCGCCGACGCCGTGCTGCCGGTTGCATACGGCGACACGCTGGAACTGAAGTACCCGGCGCAGACGAGCAACTACCACTACGAAGCCGAACTGGTCGCCGTAATCGGTAAGGCCGGTTCGGACATTCCGCTCGATCAGGCACTGGAACACGTTTGGGGTTACGCCGTCGGTCTGGATATGACGCGTCGCGATCTGCAAATGAAGATGCGCGAGATGGGCCGTCCGTGGGAAATCGGCAAGGCCTTCGATGCGTCGGCACCGATTGGCCCGATCCATCCGGTCTCCAGCGTCGGTCATGTCGAAAAGGCCGCGATCTCGCTGACCGTGGACGGCGTTCAGAAGCAAAAGAGCGACGTCACGCATCTGATCTGGTCGGTGGCTGAGACGGTTTCGTACCTGTCGCAATTCTTCCGTCTTGAACCGGGCGACCTGATCTACACGGGCACCCCGGAAGGTGTTGGCCCGGTCAAGGCAGGCGAGACGATGGTCACGGCCGTCGAAGGTCTCGGCGAGATCACGGTGCGCGTGGTCTGAGGCAACGGTCATGCAGCTCTACAGCTTTTTCAACAGTTCGACGTCGTACCGCGTGCGCATCGCCCTCGCGCTCAAGGGACTCGCGTTCGACACGATTCCGGTGAACATCCGTGTCGGTGAGCATCGCGCGCAGCCGTATGTCGACGAAGTGAACGCCTCGGCTGTCGTACCCGCGCTGGTCGATGGCGACGTCTCGCTCGGTCAGTCGCTCGCCATCATCGACTATCTCGACGCGAAGTATCCGCAAGCGCGTCTGGTGCCGCAGGACATAGAAGCGCGCGCCCGCGTGCTCGAACTGTCGATGCTCATCAGTTGCGACATCCACCCGGTGAACAACCTGCGCATCCTGAAGTATCTGCAAGGGCCGCTCGGGTTGTCGGCCGAGCAGAAGGACGCGTGGTATCGCCACTGGGTCGCCGAGGGCATGGCGGGTGTCGAGCGTCTGCTGGTGAGGTACGGGCACGGCGCATGGTGCTTCGGCGACACGCCCACGTTGGCCGACGTCTGCCTGATCCCGCAGATCGCCAACGCACAGCGCATGGGTTGCGACCTGTCGGCTTATCCGCGCGCGATGGCGGTGTTCGCGCTGGCGGAAACGCATCCGGCGTTTCTTGCGGCGGCCCCCAGCCGTCAACCGGATTACTCGGCGTGAATGAAGTAACGCCGGCGTCCTCACACGACGCTGGCAGCTTGCGCCGGAAGTGAATGAAAAAGCAGGAGGGCAGACACTGCCCGAGGAGACAAGCATGACGCAACCCCATCAACCCAAAGCGCTGGTCGTCGGCGGCGGCATCGGCGGACTCGCCGCCGCGCTCGCGCTCGCCAATCAGGGCGTGCAGATCGAACTGCTGGAGCAGGCCGAGACCATCGGCGAAATCGGTGCGGGCATCCAGCTGGCAGCCAACGCCTTCGCCGCACTCGATGCGCTCGGCGTCGGCGAAGCCGCCCGCGGACGCTCGGTCTTCACCGACCACATCACGCTGCGCGACGCCATCGACCGCAGCATCATCGCGGAAGTCGACGTTGGCGCGCCTTATCGCGAACGCTTCGGCAATCCGTACGCCGTGATCCATCGCGCGGACATTCATCTGTCGATCCTCGAAGCCGTACAACGCAATCCGCGAATCCAGTTCCGCACGGCCACCCGCGTCGTGTCGCTGGAACAGGATGCGCATGGCGTCACCGTCATCGACCAGCATGGCGAGCGTCACACCGCTGACGCCGTGATCGGCTGCGATGGCGTGAAATCCGCCGTGCGCGCCGCACTGATCGGCGACGAGCCGCGCGTGACGGGCCACGTGGTCTACCGTGCAGTGGTCGACGTAGAGAACATGCCGACGGACTTGCAGGTCAACGCGCCGGTCGTGTGGGCCGGTCCGAACTGCCACCTCGTGCATTACCCGCTGCGCGGCGGAAAGCAATACAACCTCGTCGTGACCTTCCATAGCCGCGAGCAGGAAGTGGGGGGGGTGCGCGACGGCAGCAAGGAAGAAGTGCTGTCGTACTTCGAAGGCATCGACGCATTGCCGCACCAGATGCTCGACCGTCCGACGTCGTGGCGTCGCTGGGCCACCGCCGACCGTGACCCGGTCGAGCAATGGAGCTTTGGCCGCGCGACGATCCTCGGCGACGCTGCGCACCCGATGACGCAGTACATCGCGCAAGGCGCGTGTCAGGCCCTCGAAGACGCGGTCACGCTCGGTGCCGCCTACACGGCCGCGAACGGTGACTTCACCGAAGCCTTCCGTCGCTACGAACACGCCCGCATTCCGCGCACCGCGCGTGTGCTTTACGGCGCACGCGACATGGGTCGCGTCTATCACGCCAAGGGCGTGGATCGCTGGGTGCGCAACTCGCTCTGGAAGGGCCGCACGCAGACGCAGTTCTACGACGCCCTGCAATGGCTGCACGGCTGGCGCGCTGAGAACTGCCTGTCGCAAACCCCGTGGCTGGCCGACGCATGAACAAGTAACCGCAATACCCCACGCGGAACAAAAAAATTCTACCGCGTGGGCCCGTCGCGCGACCGCTTGTCTGCTGTCGCGCGGCTTCTGGCACCTTAGAGGAGACACCCCATGCCAGCGAATCCCATCAACGTGACGGCGTTCATCGATCGGCATCGCATCTCGCCGTTCCAGATGATGATCGTCGTTCTGTGCTTTCTGATCGTCGCCATCGACGGTTTCGATACCGCCGCCATCGGCTTCATCGCCCCCGCGATTCGTGCCGAATGGTCGCTCACGCCCGCGCATCTCGCCCCGCTGTTCGGTGCAGGACTTGCCGGTCTGATGGCCGGTGCGTTCCTGTTCGGCCCGCTCGCCGACAAGCTCGGACGCAAGACCATCCTCATCTTCTCGGTGCTTTTTTTCGGCGTCGCGAGCCTCGCGTCGGCCTGGTCGATGGATCTGTGGCACCTCATCGCGCTGCGCTTCCTGACGGGTCTCGGTCTCGGCGGTGCGATGCCGAACGCGATCACGCTGACGTCGGAATACTGCCCCGACTCGCGCCGTTCGTTCCTTGTGACGACGATGTTCTGCGGTTTCACGCTCGGCTCCGCCTTGGGGGGCCTCGCTTCGGCAGGCCTGATCGAAGCGTTCGGCTGGCGCTCGGTGCTGATCGTCGGTGGCGTGATGCCCATCGTGCTCGGCGTGATCCTGATCCGCGCGTTACCTGAATCCGTGCGTTATCTGGTGATGGCAGGCAAGTCGCCGGAGCGCGTAGCGGCGTCGCTGCAACGCATCGCACCGCATGAGGATCTGCGCGGTGCAACGTTCAATGTGGCGATGAAGCCGTCGACCACGTCGCCGGTGCGCCATCTCTTCAAGCCGGAATTGCTGCGTGGCACGTTGCTTTTCTGGGCGACGTTCTTCATGAGCCTGCTGGTGATCTACCTGCTCTCGAGCTGGTTGCCCACGTTGCTTCGCACGAACGGTCTGACGCTGCGTAACGCGGCCATCGTCACAGCGATGTTCCAGGTCGGCGGCACCCTCGGGGCCATCGTGCTCGGCTGGCTGATGGACCGTTTCAATCCGCATTACGTGCTCGCTGCCGCCTACGTACTGGCAGGCGTGTGCGTGGCCGCTGTCGGCCCGTTGGCCAGTTCGCCGGTGCTCGCTTCGGTCGCCGTGTTCTGGGCCGGGTTCTGCGTCTCGGGCGGTCAGGTCGGCGCGAACGCCCTCTCCGCCGAGTTCTATCCGACGGATTGCCGCGCGACCGGCGTGAGCTGGGCAAACGGTGTCGGGCGCATGGGTTCGGTGGTCGGGTCGGTCGGCGGCGCATCGATGCTCGCCATGGGCTGGTCGATGCCCGCGTTGTTCGCCGCCATCGGCGTACCTGCGGTGCTGGCCGGTTTCACGATGCTCACGCTCGGTCGCATTCGCCACCGACAAGCCGTGCTCGCCGTCGAAGCAGCGGCCTGATCCGGCATTGATGCACCGCGCAATCCGTCGCGGATAGGGATAGAGTGTGGACTGACGGCGAATCGAGGTGTCTGAACACCTGCCGCCGTCGGTCCAAATTCCTCTGACGGAGATTGAAGGTGTCGCTGCCCCCCTTGCTGGTCATCATCCCGATGCATCCCGAGCAGTTGTCCGAACTGCAAACCCGTTTCGAAGTGATCTACCGCCCGAGCCACCATCCGACGCCGGAAGGCTGGGGACCGGAGGGTGAGCGCGTGCGTTTTGTGCTCACCAACGGTTCGCGCGGCATGAATGCCGCCGAGCTGACGCATCTGCCGAACGTCGAGCTGGTCAGCGCACTCGGTGCCGGTTACGAGAATCTGGACATTCCGGCGATGCACGCACGTAACATCGTGGTGGTGCATGGCGCAGGCGCCAATGCCCCGACCGTGGCGGATCAGGGCTTCGCCCTGCTGCTCGCCGCAATTCGGCGCATTCCGGAATATGACGCGGCGTGCCGCAAGGGCATCTGGCGCGACGCGCTGCCGATGCAGCCCGGTGTGGCCGGGAAGAAACTCGGGATCGTCGGCCTTGGCGCAGTCGGTCGTCAGTTCGCCAAACGCGGCGAAGGCTTCGATATGCAGATTGGCTACCGAAACCGGAACCGTCGCGACGACCTCCCGTCGCACTATCAATACTTCGACAGCGTGACGGCGCTGGCCGAATGGGCCGACATTCTGGTGGTCACGGCACCGGGTGGAGCGGAGTCCCATCACATGATCAATGCCGACGTGCTGCGTGCGCTGGGCAAAGACGGCTTTCTCGTCAATCTGGGACGCGGCAGCGTCGTCGACACCGCAGCGCTTGCCGATGCATTGCGCAACGGCGTGATCGCTGGCGCGGGGCTGGACGTCTACGAAGGCGAGCCGTCGCCGCCTGCGGCACTCATCGACTTGCAGAACATCGTACTGAGTCCGCACGTCGCTGGCCGCTCGCCGGAAGCGGAAGCCGCCACGCTCTCAATGTTCATGGAGAATACCCGCCGCTATCAGACGGGCGAGCCGGTGATGACGCCGCTGTGAGCCGCTGCCCCTCGCGACGCTCACGCAAAGATTCAGTGATTGTCGAGCCCGTCAATGCTCCGCTCGGGAGACGGCGATAGCGTTTCGCCGTCGTTGACGGGCTCGAACTCGATGCTGCTCTTCGCGCTACCTGTCGTGAAGATCGTATCGCACGTCGGGCACTTCACTTCGGCATCCGAATGGAGATAGTCGTGGAGCGCCTGCACGGTCGGCTCACTGGCCGCCACGGCGAATCGGGACTTGCAGGTCGGGCAAACGACGAAACCGGTATGGATCGACAGCATTGTCAGCCTCCTGAACGGTCATCAAGGGACGCAGTCGATTCTACAACCAGTCGGTACGCCGGGGCTTTGCACGGGTCGCATCGCGACCTTCGCGCGTACTGCGCTCATTGGCCGCCACGCCAATGGTCGGCTCGGCATGGGGTTCAGCGTCGCGCGCCGACGCCACATCCTGTGCATGATGAGCGTGCTGCACCGGGTCGAAGTCGCGCCATTCTCCCGCTTCCCATACACCATTCGCCTGCTCGATTTCCGCCGCGCCTGCATCGCGCAACACGGCAATCGCCGTGTCCGCCGTCGATTCGCTGACGTGCGTGGCGAGCATCACCCCGGCGTCTCGCATACCCGCCTGCTTTGCCGACACGCGCTCGCGGCTTTGCATGCGTCGCAAAGCACCGAGAAACGCGCCGAGATAGGCCCCTGCCATCATGCCGACGACAGGGACGAGCCAGAAGCGCCAGATCGCGACGTATAGCAATGCCCCCAGCGCAAGCCCGAAGGCACCGCCTGCGATGATGCCCTGCGCCGCACCCCGGCTCGCCGGACGCGCCGCAGCATCGGCATCCACGTCGCCGCCCATCGGAAACCTAGCGTGCTGGCCGGTGGGATTCAGAAAGAACACCGACACGTCGGACGGTCGAAACGAACGGTCGTACAACCGGCTCGCCACCAGATTCGCCTGATCGAACGTCGTGAATCGCCCTGCCACGATCATCGCCATTGCCTATCTCCCTTTGCTGATGTCATGCATCGATTCCAGTGGGATAAGCGTCCGGCGGCTTTGTTTCATCAAGGAATCCTTATGGCACAGTCATCGGCATTGAGAAAATCAATGCATGGGAACCTGACCTATCCTGCAAGAATCGCAACATTAGCCCTCATTGGGAGCATCTATGGCTCGCGCAATCTGGAAGGGTGCCATCAGCTTCGGACTGGTCAACGTACCCGTCACCCTGTTTCCCGCCTCGACGACGCACAAACTCGATCTCGACTGGCTCGACAAGCGCACCATGTCGCCGGTCGGCTACAAGCGTGTGAACAAGGAAAACGGCAAGGAAGTGCCGCGCGACCAGATCGTGCACGGCTACGAGTATGAGAAAGGCAACTACGTCGTGCTCAGCGACGACGAGATCCGCTCGGCCAATCCGACGGCGACGCAGACCGTCGACATTCTGGCGTTCGTCGATGCCACGGACGTTTCCTTCATGTATCTCGACACGCCTTACTACCTCGTGCCCGAGCGTGGCGGCGCAAAGGCCTACGCGCTGCTGCACGCGGCGCTCATCAAGGCGGGCAAGCTCGGCATCGCGCGCGTGGTGATGCACACGCGCGCGCATCTCGCCGTGCTCGCGCCAGCGGGCGACGCGCTCGTACTCGACACGCTGAGATGGCAGGACGAGATGCGCGATCCGGCCGAGGTCGGGCTGACGAAGGAGAAGCTGCAGAAGCTCGCCGCGCCCGGCGAGCGCGAGCTGGATATGGCGATCCGGTTGATCGACGAGATGTCCGGACCGTGGCGTCCCGGCGATTATCACGACACCTTTCAGGACGACCTCAAGGCGCTCATCGACCGCAAGATCGCGTCCGGTCAGACACGCGAGATCGCACAGATCGAAGCGAGCGCGCCGAAGCTGGCAAACAGTGCAAACGTCACCGATCTGATGGCGCTGCTCAAGCAGAGCCTGGGGACGAAGGGCAAGCGCGACGCAGTAACCGTGGATGCGCAGGATGTCGAGGAGAAGCCTGCCAAGGCGCGTAAGTCGGCAAAGGCGTCGGATGGCAAGACGGTTAAGAAGACGGCGGCAAAGAAGGCAACGGCCAAGCGCACCAAGTCGACCAAATCCGGTAAGGCCAAGTGAGCGCGACGATGCCGAGACGCGCCTCAACTAAGCCGACCAACGCGACGAGCGCGAAGCCGGATCGCCGTCGCAAATCCGGCGATCCGCTCGCGGCGTACGACGCAAAACGCGACTTCTCCGCCACACCCGAGCCGCGCGGTAAGCGTTCAGCCCGCAAGCATGCGTTGCGGTATGTCGTCCAACGGCATGACGCCAGCCACCTCCACTACGACTTCCGTCTGGAACTCGACGGCACCCTGCGTTCATGGGCTCTGCCGAAGCAACCGAGTCCGGATGTCAGCCGTCCGCGACTGGCCGTTCAGGTCGAAGACCATCCGCTCGCTTACGCCGACTTCGAAGGCGACATTCCCGCTGGCAACTACGGTGCGGGGCACGTCGACATCTGGGATCGAGGCACCTGGATACCTGACGGCAATGCATCGCGCGATTATGCTCACGGTAAGTTGTCGTTCACATTACAAGGCGAAAGACTCAGCGGTCACTGGACGTTGGTGCGTACCGATAAGCCCGCGCGTCAGCCGCAATGGCTATTGATTCACCGGCATGACGACGGGCATGCATCGGCGCATGCCAAACCGCCGACGTCGAAGCCTGCGACATCACGCAGATCCTCGATCAAGCCGCCCGACGAGGTGCGTCCGATGCTGGCGACGCTAGTCGATCAGGCGCCTTCATCCGAGGGATGGCACGCCGAGTTGAAGCTCGACGGATATCGCGTCCTGATCCGCATCGCGGGCAGCGACATTCGCGTCTTCACGCGCTCGGGTCAGGATTGGACGCACCGATTCCAACCCGCAGTGGCCGCCTTACGCGAACGCGGCCTCCCGAACGCGTGGCTCGATGGCGAGGCCGTCGTCACAAACGAGCGCGGGTTGCCGGACTTTCAGGCGTTGCAACGAGCGTTCGACGAAGACGCCCAGAGCGCCATCGTCATCTACGTCTTCGATCTGCCGTGGTGTAACGGGAAGGATCTGCGCGATGCGCCATTGCATGAGCGTCAGGCGCGACTCGCGAGTATGTTTGAAGGCAAAGAGACGGATGCCGTGCGGGTCCTTCGACCTATCGCGGGCGATCTCGGATCGCTCTGGCACGGCGCATGTGAAGCGGGCCTCGAAGGCATCATGGTCAAGCGCGACGACTCGACCTACGTCGACGGCCGCAGCGACGCATGGCGCAAGCTCAAGTGCTCGCAGCGTCAGGAGTTCGTCGTAGTGGGGTTCACGGAACCCTCCGGCTCTCGACAGGGATTCGGTGCGCTACTGCTCGGCTATTACGACGATGACGGCAAGACGCTGCGCTACGCGGGCAAGGTCGGCACCGGCTTCGATACCGAGGCGCTGCTGCGCATGCGCAAGCAACTCGACGCGATTGAAACGCCGCGCCCTTCGTTGTCCCCTGCACCGCGTCCGGGAGGCCGGGCGCGTGTGCACTGGTTGCGTCCAACGCTGGTCGCCGAAGTACGCTTCGCCGAGTGGACGCGCGACGGTCATGTGCGTCAGGCGTCGTTCCACGCTATGCGTACCGACAAACCGGCGAAGGAGATTCGCCGCGAGACGCGCCGCAGCGGTGCCGTCGACTCATCGAAGGAGATGCCGTCCATGCCGAAATCGTCCGCACTTCCGGTGAAGATCACACACGGCGAACGCGTGATGGACACGCACTCGGGCGTGACGAAAGTCGAGCTAGCCGAGTATTACGCCGCCGTCAGCCAATGGATGCTCCCGCACCTTGCCGACCGGCCGGTCGCTGTGCTGCGCGCGCCGGAAGGTATCGGCGGTGAGATGTTCTTCCAGAAGCATGCGGCGAAGACGATCACCGGCGTGCATGTGCTCGATCCGTCGCTCGATCCGGACCACGAACCGCTGATGCAGATCATTGATACGCGGGGACTCGTCGGGGCCGTGCAGATGGGGTCGGTGGAGTTCCACACGTGGAATGCCCGCAGCGATCTGATCGAGCGTCCCGATCGCGTGATCTTCGATCTGGACCCCGGTAAGGGGGTGACGTTTGCGCAGATCGTGGAAGGCGCGCAACTCATTCGTGGACTGCTGGACGAACTGGGGCTGAAAGCCTTCGTGAAGACGAGCGGCGGCAAAGGGCTGCACGTGGTGACACCATTAGCGAGACGTCACGAATGGGACTTCGCGAAGGGGTTCGCGGAAGCTGTCGCGAAGCATATGGCGCACGTGTTTCCCGACCGGTTCACGGCGACGATGGGACCGAAGCATCGCGTGGGGAAGTGCTTCATCGACTATCTGCGCAACTACCGAGGGGCGACTACCGTGTGCGCATACTCGGCCCGGGCGCGAGAAGGCATGGCGGTATCGATGCCTGTCCATTGGGAGGAATTGTCCGAATTGCCCGGCGCCGACGCCTGGACCGTGCGCAACGCCCTCGATCGCCTCACCGCGTTGAAACAAGACCCGTGGGCGGAGTATGAGAAGGCATCGCAGCAGCGGGTGACGAAGACGCGGGCGTATTCCCGGCTGAACTGCGATGCGCTTTCGTAACCCACCGCCTGCGCAGCCGACGACACGGCAACGTCCGCCACGAAGATCAAACGACGCGCTTCCTGCAAGCGCAATTGCTTCTGGTACTGCAACGGGCTCATCGCCGTCACCAGCTTGAAGTGGTGATGCAGCGACGACACGCTCATATGCACCTCCTGCGCCAGCGATTCCACGCGCAACGGCTCTGCATAATGGTCGCGCAACCACCGCACCGCGTTCGCGATCCGGTTCATCTGGCTGTCCTGCATCACCATCTGACGCAACAACACCCCCTGCCCATTCATCAACAACCGGTAGATGATCTCGCGCTTGATCATCGGCGCAAGAATCGGAATATCGCGCGGGGCGTCGAGTAGACGCAGCAGACGCAACACCGCGTCCAGCAACGCAGCATCAAGCCGATTGACGTACAACCCGCGCCCGCAGGGCGACGGCGCTGGTGGCGGCAGATGCTCGTCGCCGATCAGCGAGGTGACGTCTTCCGCCACCAGATTCAGCCGCATGCCCAGATAAGGCGACTGCTCGCTCGCGCCGGACACCTGCGCCACCACCGGCAAATGCACCGACGACACCATGTAATGCATCGGGTCATACGCGTAATGCGCTTCACCGATCTGCAAACGCTTCTCCCCCTGGGCGATCACAGCGAAGGCCGGTTGTTGCAACGCAGGCTTTGGCCCGCCCGGATGCAAGATGCGATGCACCATCAAACCGTCCACCGCCGTGGGTGCTGTGCCTTCCAACCCATGCGTCGCGCGTTCGAGCAGATGCACCAGCTCCGTGCGAGCGGCGTGCGACGGATCGTTGGCGTGACCTTCCTGCAATGGCGCGTCTTGATGCGACGCAGGTGGCGATGTTTTGACGAGATGCATGGCAAGTCCTCGAATCAGGCTGGCCGTCTTCGACATCCCCGGCCGCAATGAATCGAAGCATACGCCTGTCATAAAAAATTGCCTGATCCTCTGGAAGCACATCCACACGATCAGGCATGAATTCCGGAGAATCCGGCAAGATTCGATCTGTACCGGCGATCATCCGACGACAAACCAAGACAGTACCCTGTCACCTTACTGCCATGTTCAACAACGCTTTGCCGCCAAATGACGCGCCGAACGGCTCCCACCATCGCACTCGATTGCAGAATCAGGCAGGAAATGTGCAGGAACAGGTACTGCTTGCCTGATGCCCCGCGACGCATAATGCATCCCATCCCGTGCACACCGTCCCCCTCACCGACGGCCACCTGCGACGGGCAGCTACTCAACGGAGCGATGCAATGCGACAACGGAAACTCGGCAACACCGGCCTCTTCGTCTCGGAACTGTGCCTCGGCACGATGACCTTCGGCGGACAGGGCGACCTGTGGAGCAAGATCGGCCAATTGCAGCAGAACGATGTCGACGCGCTCGTCGGTCGCGCGCTCGATGCGGGCATCAACTTCATCGACACCGCCGACGTCTATTCGGAAGGCCAGTCGGAGATGCTCACCGGACAAGCCCTGCGCAACCTCAACGTGCCGCGTGACAGCGTGGTCGTCGCCACGAAGGTCTTCGGGGTCACCGGCGCACAGGGCAGTAACTCGCGCGGCCTGTCGCGCTATCACATCATGGACGGCGTCAAGGCCAGCCTCAAGCGCATGCAACTCGATCACATCGATCTGTATCAGGTGCACGGCTTCGACCCGGTCACGCCCATCGAAGAGACGCTCAGCGCGCTCGACACGCTGGTGCGTCAGGGCCACGTGCGCTACATCGGTGTTTCGAACTGGGCCGCGTGGCAAATCGCTAAGGCGCAAGGCATCTCGGCACGCCTGAATCTCGCGAGCTTCGCGTCACTTCAGGCGTATTACACCGTCGCCGGGCGCGATCTGGAACGCGACATCGTCCCGATGCTGCGCAGCGAGAACGTCGGTCTGATGGTGTGGAGCCCGCTGGCAGGCGGCTTGCTCTCAGGCAAATACACGCGTGACGGCCAGACGGAAGACGGCGCACGCCGCCAGAGCTTCGACTTCCCGCCGGTGAATGTCGAGCGTGCTTACGACGTGATCGACGTGATGCGCGGCATCGCCACTGAAAAGGGCGTGTCGGTCGCGCAGATCGCACTCGCCTGGTTGCTCGCGCAGCCGGTCGTCTCGACGGTCATCATCGGGGCCAAGCGCGCGGATCAGCTCGACGACAACATCGCCGCCACGCGCGTCACGCTGAACGAACGCGAACTGTCGGCGATCAACGCCGCGAGCGCGCTGCCCAGCGAGTACCCGGGCTGGATGCTCTCGCGTCAGGGCGACCCACGTCGCGCGCAACTCGCCGAGGCTGGCTTGCTGTAATCGATCGACACCGAACGTCTACCGCGTTCGGAATGAGAAACGGCGCCCTGCGAACACAGTCCGCCGTTTTTTTCATGCGATCAGAAGATCAGAACGTATGCCGCATGCCGACGTTCACGCCCAACTGGCTCGCGCCCGCTGCGGGCGATCCCCCTGCTCCGCCCGAACTGACCGAGTAAGCCGCATGTTCGCTGTTGCCAAGCCAGGCGACTTGTGTGTACACCGCCGTGCGCTTCGACAGGAAATACGTACCGCGCAACGTGGCCATCGTCGCCCGCGCGTTCTGACGGGCGTTCAACATGCGGAAGACTTCGCCGTCGACGGCAAATGCCGGGGAGAACTGATACAGCGCCCCGATGTAGAACATGTCGGAATTCACGTCGGCGACGGCGGCCGACGCGGTCTGCACGCGACGTCCCAGCCACCCCGCGCCCGCCTTCCAGTTGCCGCCTTTCACATAGCCGTTCAATTGCCAACGGGTGTCCTTGTCCGACGAACTGGTCAGCGGCACCGCCGCCGCGCCGTTGAAGAAGCTCGCAGCTGCGCCCGCACCGCCGCGTTGCTCGTCCCATGCCCCGGCCACCCCAAACCACGCCGTGTCGTACTTCAGCATCGCGGAGACCTGACGGCAAGCCGTCATCTGTCCCGGCGTCTGACCGGCACAGGTGCCTTGTCCGGGCGAGTTGCCGGTGCCGCCGCTGTCGCGTCCGAACGAGTAGGTCGCACCGACGGTAAGCCCACTGAACACCCCCTTGTAGGCGACGGTGTTGTCGCTGCGCGCATTGGGGATGTAGTTGTCGAGCGAGCCGCTGCCGTACAGGTCCGGGCCGAGAATGTCGGCATCGTTCATCACCCAGAACGTCATCGAATACTGACGCCCAAACGACAGCGTGCCGTATTGATTCGACAACCCGACCCACGCCTGACGCCCGAACAACCGTCCGCCCTGATTCAGATCGCCCGCGCGCACGTTGAAGCCGTTCTCCAGCATGAACAGCGCGTGCAGACCGCCGCCAAGGTCTTCGTCCCCGCGCAGGCCCCAACGCGACGGCAACGAACCCGTGTTGGCTGGCATGCGTACGAGCGAACTGTTGTTGGGCCCGGCGTGCGAGATGTATTCGATGCCGGTGTCGAGAATGCCGTAGAGCGTCACGCTCTGGGCCGAAGCGGAAGTGGTGGCCAATGCGAGGCCGGCAGCCAGCGCGAGCGCAGGCAGTCCCTTGTGGATCACGGTGATGTCTCCATGGATACGTGTGGTGGCCTGACCTGTGCCGGTCAGTTGCAGCGCCGCCGCATCGCCGTCGGGGGACGTGCGCTGGCGGCGGGTACTTCGCAGACGCACGCCGGAGGTTCGGCGTGCATCCGTTGAGTGCTCAGGCGAGGATCAGACGGTGCCCGGTGCAGGCTGCGTCGCCGATGCAGCGAGCGAACCGCCACGCCCCACGCGACGACGCATTACCAGCATGAGCGCCGCCGCAAGAAACGCCGGAATCGCGACGATCTGGAACGCCTGCGCCGTGCTCGACGCCGAGGCGATCAGCAGACCGCCCAGGCTCGAACCGAGGATCGAGCCGAGACGGCCGACACCGAGCGCCCAAGCCACGCCCGTCGCACGGGAAGCAGTCGGGTAGTACGCCGCCGTCAGGGCGTTCGCGCCGGTCTGCGATCCCGCAATGCCGAAGCCCGCGAGGAACACGACGAACATCAGCCAGCCCGACTGGTGCGTCACCGCACCCAGCACGCACAGCGCGATACCGGCCATCACATACGAAGCCGCCAACACACGATACGGACTCGTGCGGTCCATCGCGAAGCCGATCATCACTGCGCCGACGGTGCCGCCGAGCGGCAACATTGCACCGATGCGCGCCGCTTCCGCGAGCGTGTAACCGGAATCCTTCACGACCAACGGCAGCCAGCTCGTGAGCAGATAGAACGCACACAGCGTGCAGAAGTACGTCGCCCAGAGCAGCAGCGTGCCCATGATGTAACGACGCGTGAACAGGCCGCCCACCGCCGAATTCGTCTGCCCGGCAGGCGTCACTTCCGGGTCGATGCGCGTGACTTGCGGGTCGATGTGACGGGCGATTTCCAGCAGCTGATCGGCACGGTCGCCGCGCGCCGCGAGGTAGCGCATCGACTCCGGCAACCAGCGCATGAGCACCGGCACGAAGGCGATCGGCACCACGCCGCCCGCGATCAACACGCCGCGCCAGCCGATGTGCGGCAGCGTCTGTGCGACGATTTCACCGCCGATGGCGAAGCCCAGCGTGAAGCCGCAGAAGGTGGCCGTCACGAGCAGCGAGCGCATGCGCTCGGCGCAATACTCGGAACTGAGCGTGATGGCGTTGGGCATCGCGCCGCCCAGACCAATGCCGGTGATGAAGCGCAGCACAGCCAGCTCCGTCGGGCTATGCACGTAAGCCGAGGCGATGCTGCCGAGCGAGAACATAATGACGGAGAGGATCAGCACGCGCTTGCGGCCGATGCGGTCGGCGAGCGGCCCGAACACGAAGCAGCCGAGCATCAGGCCACCGAGGCCCGCGCCGAACACAGCGCCGAGGCTGGTCGTCGCCATCGCCCATTCGCTGCGGATGGCCGGTGCGAGGTAGCCGATGGCCGCCGTGTCGAAGCCGTCCAGTGTGACGATCAGAAAGCATAGGGCAATCACGCGCCATTGAAATGGCGTGATGCCTCTACGGTTCATCAAAGCGGATATTTCCATGTCTGTCTCCTGTGCGGTAACTACCGCGAGAGCTGCGGGCCGTGGCGTCTGTCGACGACGCTCTGTGCAGGGGGCTCGCAGCCGGTTGGGGGCGATTACATCAAGAACGGTGGTGTGAAGAAGATGAAGACGGGCGCGCGAGAGCGTCGGGCAACTCCGGGTCGCCCGCCGACAGGTACTCCCACATGCGCTCGATGATCCGGCCCGAGCGCGTGGCGCGCGCACGGCATTCGTCGTCGTTCAGCACGGCTGCGGGCAGCGACGCTTCGAGCGCGAGCACGTCGAGATCCACGCGCGCGGCGTCTTCGAGGTACCACGTGAGCGCGACCATCGCTTCGAGCGAGTCGGCGGCAACGACAGCGCCGTTGCCGCGCATGACGACGGCAGCATTCGTGCCCATCGTGGCGATCACGGCGGCAGCCTGTTCGTCGGAGCGAATCAGTTGCGGGTCGTCCCAAAGCGGCACGCCGGGTGCGAAGTAAGTGCCCGGCCCGTGCAGCGCGCGCGGCGTGCGGCGAAGCGTTGAGAGCGACATGGTCCTGGGCGGCATGGTGCGCGCAACTGCACCGATGTCAGGACGCGAGCGATAGATCTTTTGATGCAGACGGACTTCGCCGAGCACGCCGTCTGGCAGCGGACCGTCGATCGGCACCACGGTGCCCGGCTCGCCGATGCCGATGAGTCCCATCGGACGTGCGGCGCAGACGACGAAGCAATCCGCATCGATACGCGCACTGCAATGCCCGTACGCATGCGCCAGCCCGGCGCGTGCCAGCGTGCGGGCCGCCACGCGCACCGCGCGGTCGAGGTCGGCAATGCCACCGTGACGGGCGGCATCGAACGTAACTTGTGTCATGGGGATACCCGCCAGCAGGTCAGGACGAAAACTCGGGGATCTCGGGCTTCGCGCCCCACATGCAGAACCCGGTCGGATCGAACGGGAACTGACGCGGCACGTATGTGGCTTCGTCCTCCGGCGCGATCTTGCGCACGCCCGTGGAGTACTCGTAGACCATGCCGTCCGGCCCCGCGAAGTACAGGAACATCGCGTGCGACGTCGGGTGTCGCCCCGGACCGAAGCGAATCGGCACGCCCTGCTCGCGCAGGAAGTACCACGAGCGCATCAGGTCGTCGATGCCGTTCACCTGAAAGTTCACATGCTGAATGCCCGCACGCCTGGCCGGGAACAGCGCGATCTTGTGATGGACGTCGTCGATGCGAAGCAGCGGCGCGTCGCCGATACGGTCCGACACACGGGCGTTGCACACGCTGGTCCAGAAGGCTTCGTCGCGACGTGCGTCCGTCGTGCACAAACCCACGTGGCTGAACGAATCGATGCCCGCGTCGCGCTCGCCGTGATAACCCCGTCCGGTCTGCGCCGCGCGCAGCACCAGTTCGATCTGGTTGCCGGTGGGATCGCGGAACGTGAGGAAATCGGCCACGCGGCGCAGGTCGGCCTCGTCGCGCGTCCCGCGTCGAAACTCGATGTGCATGGCGTCGAGTTGTGCTGCTGCGGCGTCGAAATGCGCATCGCTCGCGACGTCGAACGCCACCGTATGGTCGGCAGGGTCGCCCTCGAAGTAGCACACCGAATGATCGCGGCTGTCGCTGCGAAGGAATACGAAACCGGCTTCCCGACGCACTTCCTGCAACCCGAGAATGGTGCGCGCATAGCGTGTCGCACCTTCGAGGTCGCGCGTCCCCAGCCGCACGTAACGAATGTCGTGCAGATTGATCACCGCTTGTCTCCTGCGGATATTGTTCGTGTCCCGGACCTGCGTCCGGTGACTTCAATGTCGTGAGGGATACGATAAGGACCGGCGTCGCATGACGCCAACAAATTGCGTAAATGCGCGGTATTTACGTCGTGAATTGGGGGTGCAGCAT
Organism: Pandoraea commovens; assembly: GCF_902459615.1. Classification (GTDB taxonomy): domain Bacteria; phylum Pseudomonadota; class Gammaproteobacteria; order Burkholderiales; family Burkholderiaceae; genus Pandoraea; species Pandoraea commovens. The sequence goes on along the minus strand of NZ_CABPSA010000006.1, from coordinate 121,259 downwards.
GCGGGCGCGACGCTGCCTCGCATGCATGCGCAGCGAGTGTGTGTCGTCAGACGGGGGACGGATCAGTCTTCGCCGTGGAACAGGCGGAAGATCGTGCTGCGCAGCCAGCGATGGCCAGCGTCGGTGTGAAAACGCTCGTGCCAGAGTTGCGAGATGTCGAACTCGGGACCGTCGAACGGCAGCGCGTAAGTGCGCAGGTCGGCGGCCGCCTTGAGGGCGCGCCCCAGACGCGTCGGCACGCACACCACCAGATCGCTCGCAGCGATCAACGCCGAGAGTCCCATCGAGTGCGCCATGCGCAGCGCCACGTGACGCTGCTGCCCCGACTGCGCAAACCAATGCTCGACGGCGGTCTCGAACACGTCGTGATGACCGGCCGTCGGGCGGTAGACGGCGTGCGCCGCGTGAAGGAACGTCTCGGCCGTGAGCTCGCCGCGAATGGTCGGATGCCCTTCGCGCACGAGGGCCACATAGTGCTCGCGAAACAGGCGCTGCTGATGGAAGCCGGACGAGAAACGTGTGAACAGGCCGAGCGTGAGATCGATGTCGCCCATCGCCATCGCGTTCTGCGCTTCGCGCGGGGTCGTGTCGACCGTGACGATGCGAACGCCGGGCGCTTCGACGGCGAGCGTAGCCATGAGCTTCGGCATGAAGATCAGTTGGCCGATGTCGCTGAGGTAAAGACGGAACGTGCGCTGCGCATTTGCCGGGACGAAGTCCTGCGGCGCTTCGACGGCACCACGAATCAGGCCGAGTCCCTCAGTGACCGGTGGCGCCAGCGATGCGGCGAGATCGGTCGGCAGCATGCCTTGCGGTGTTTTGACGAACAACGGGTCGCCGAAGGCGAGCCGCAGACGCTTGAGCGCATTGCTCACCGCCGATTGCGTGAGGTTCAGTTCCTCGGCCGTGACCGTCGTGCTGCGCGTGCGCAGCAGCGACTCGAACACGAGCAACAGATTCAGATCGAGCGAGCGTAAGTTCATCTCTGCCAGGCAGTCCTGCAAGAAGCGTCCCGCATTTTAGGCAACCCGCAGCAGCGCGCGCAGTGCGGGAAACCCCTGCGCCGCGCACGGCCGCGTTCATGGTATTTACGTGCGCGCATCCTCGCGCGCCAGCGCGTGCAGACGCGCGATCACTTCCAGCACTTCCGGACGCTTCTCGCGCTTGGCCGTCACCACGTGGTATTGCAACGGACAGACGACTTCGGCGTCCGACAGTCGCACGAGACGGCTGCGCGCCATCCACTCGCTGGCCAAAGGCGCACGGGCAAGCGCAATACCCAGCCCCGCTTCAGCCGCCGCAAGCACCACCGTGTAATCCTCGAATCGGCGATCACGCGCACGCGGTCGCAGCGACACGCCGTGCGCACCACACCACGCGCGCCAGCCCGTGAGATCGGAGTCGTGCAGCAAGGGCATCGCCAACATCTCGGACACACTCGCGCCCTTCAGACGCTGCACCATCTCGGGCGAGGCCACCGGGTACAGCGTCTCACCCATTAACGGTTCCGAATCGACGCTCGCCCACCCGCCACGACCGTAACGCAAGGCGATGTCCACTTCGCCCGCGCCCACGTCGGCGTTGCGATGCTCGGTCGTCACATGAATGTCGATGAACGGCTTGCCCGCTTCGAGCGATTGCAGGCGCTCAAGCAGCCACAGCTTGGCGAACGACGGCACCACGCTCAGGCGCACTGCCGGGGCCTTGCGCGCCTGATGCCACTGATCGGCAGCCGCGTCGATCACGTCGAAGGCATGTTCGATGCGGCCCAGAAAGCGCTGACCGTCGCACGTCAGGCTCACCCCTCGCCCGTGACGCTCGAACAACGCACAGCCGAGCCAGTTTTCAACGGCCCCCACCCGGCGGCTGATGGCCCCGTGCGTGAGGCCGCTCGCTTCGGCGGCCGCCGTGAACGAGCCGTGACGGGCGACGAGACAGACGGTTTCCAGATTCGCCAGCGGCGGACGGGCGCGAGGTTCGGCGTTCATGGTTCGGGGGATATCGAGTTGGCGTGCGGGTGAATATTGGGGACAGATAAGTGCGCGAAAGTGCGCGGCAAGCTGTGAGTCTGGCTCACAGCTTGCCAGCGATTTGTGCAGTAGCTTATCACCACGAACGTACGGCAACATAAGCGTCTGCGGGCAATTTCGCCCCGCGCACATTCCCTTCAGGAGCCCATCGTGTCAGCCGCAGCCCCCGCCTCTTTCACGCTATACGTCGACGCCCAGTTCACCAGCCCTTACGCGCTGTCGGTTTTCGTCACGCTGCGCGAGAAAGGTATTCCGTTCGATCTGCGCACCGTCGATCTCGATCAGGGCGCGCATCACGAAAGCGGCTTTGCCGACCTGTCGATCACGCGTCGCGTGCCGACGCTCGTGCATGGCGATTTCACGTTGTCCGAATCGTCCGCCATCGTGGAATATCTGGAAACGATCTCCCCCGACGTGCCGGTGTATCCGGCCGACGTTCGCGACCGTGCGCGTGCCCGGCAGGTACAGGCATGGCTGCGTAGCGATCTCGGTGCGCTGCGCGAGGATCGTTCGACGCAGGTGATTTTCTACGGCCCGTCCGATGCGCCGCTGACCGACGCGGGCTACGCCGCGGCAAGCAAGCTGATCGCCATCGCCGAGAGCCTGCTGCCCGACGCACGCATGTCGCTGTTCGACAAGTGGTGCATTGCCGACGTCGACCTCGCGGTCATGCTCAATCGTCTGGTCTATAACGACGACGTTGTGCCGCCCGCATTGGCCGAATTCGCGCGCCGTCAGTTCCTGCGCCCGGCGGTGCAGGAGTGGATTGCGATGACGCGTCCGCCGCGCCAATGCGATCTGGTGGACGGGAAGGCTGCCTGATCGGTACTGATGCGGGTACTGATGCGCCTTGACGGTTGAGGCATCCGCTTCGCCGTCAGGCGGCAACCATCGCCAGTTGCTGGCGGTGGATGCGGATATGCAGCAGCACGAGCAGACGGTGCGGGCAGTCGTCGCGCAAGGCGACGCTGTCTGTGCCGCGCGGACCCTCAGCACGTTCAACGCCATCGAACCTGACATGCCGACTGGCGAGCGCCGCCTGAAACGCGGCCGACGCCAGCGAGCGCGACGCCAGTAACAGCAGCAATAAAGACGCCGCCATCGCAATACGAAAATCTGCCGAGGTGAAGATACGCTCGGGCACATCGAAGACGAGCATGGCAATGACCACGCAGACGTCGATGCACACAGCGCCCAGCGAGGCCACGATCAGATACGCGCGCAACATTCGAATCGTTGTCGACTTCATCTGTCTCCTCTCCCTGTTTGATCTACGGGCGGAACGTCTGCGAATGCTGCAGCCCCGCTGTTGAACAGTGCGCGCTTCGCTTGTGGGGACGTTCCCGACATCATGCGCCTTCGATATTAAATGTCGAGTGTCAGCCGCCCTGTGACCTGAAATGTTTTTTTACACACTGTTACCCCGCGACGCAGTGGTTTCGTGGCAGACGTGCGCCCACGCAACTTTCGGCAAATCACGCATTTTTCTTGCGAAAATCGTCCAAATTCCGATATTTTTCGGCGCAATATTGCCCAGAACCCCGTCGTGACGGGAGAAGCGGTGAATTCAGTCGACAGGCGGGCCCCGAAAGGAGGAAAATACTCACCTTGCCGTTTACGTTAACGGCACTGTCGACTAAAGCCACCTCTGCCGAGACATTTGAAGAAACATGAGCGCCGATAACCAACTGCGTTTTGTCGTGGAGCCGCACGCCAACCCCACCCCCGCCGACCAGATCACCGCCGCGCTGGCGAACCCGGTATTCGGCCGCGTATTCACGGATCACATGGTCACGATCCGCTGGACCGAAGGTAAGGGCTGGCATGACGCGAAGGTGGAAGCCCGCCGCCCGTTCCAGATCGATCCGGCGTGCGCCGTGCTGCACTATGCACAGGAAATCTTCGAAGGCATGAAGGCCTATCGCGGTGAAGACGGCAAGATCTCGCTGTTCCGCCCCCAAGCCAACGCCAAGCGTTTCCGCGAGTCGGCCCAGCGCATGTCGATGGCCGATCTGCCGGAAGCCGTCTTCCTCGAAGCCGTGGAAAAGCTGGTCGACATCGACCGTGCATGGATCCCGGGCTCGGAAGGCAGCAGCCTCTACATCCGTCCGTTCATGTTCGCCTCGGAAAGCTTCCTGGGCGTGCGCGCCGCGCATGAATACATCTTCTGCGTGATCGCCTGCCCGGTCGGCCCGTACTTCAAGCCCGGCAAATCGGCCGTGACGGTGTGGGTCTCGGACCAGTACACCCGTGCAGCTCCCGGGGGTACGGGTGCTGCGAAGTGCGGCGGCAACTACGCCGCCAGCCTGATTGCGCAAACGGAAGCGAGCGCCAAGGGCTGCGATCAGGTCGTGTTCCTCGACGCCGCACAACATCGCTGGATCGAAGAACTCGGCGGTATGAACGTCTTCTTCGTGATGGACGACGGCTCGCTCCAGACGCCGCCGCTCTCGGGCACGATCCTGCCGGGCATTACCCGCGCGTCGATCATCGAACTGGCACGCCGCGAAGGCATGACGGTCAATGAGACGCCGTACGAATTCGCACAGTGGCAGGCCGATGCGGCCAGCGGTCGTGTGAAGGAAACGTTTGCGTGCGGTACGGCTGCGGTCGTGACGGCCATCGGTCAGGTGCGCCACGCCAACGGCGAATTCAACATCGCCGACGGCGGCGAAGGCCCGGTCACCAAGCGTATTCGCGATCAGCTCACGGGTATTCAGCGTGGCAAGGTCGCCGATCCGTTCAAATGGGTCCACCACGTCGCGTAATCGCGCGTTAATACCGTATCTACATAACAAGCTGTGAAGCTGCGCGTCGCCCGAGACAGCGACGCGGGAAATCTTCGGCGGCGCGTTCCGGCATCAGGAGAGCCGGGCGCGCCGTCTTGTCGTTCCTGAATTACTGATCATGAAACACGATACGGGCGCTGTATCCGGCGCTATTGCGGCAACCGACACAATCGGTGTGCCGCACTCCGTGCTCGAAGACATCTATGCGATGGTCATCGGCATGGCATTTGTGGTGGTCGGTCTGGTGCTGCTCAAGGCTGCCGGGTTGGTTACCGGTGGCGTGGCTGGCATCGCACTGCTCGCCTCTTACGTCTTTCCGCTACCGGTGGGCACCATCTTTACGCTGGTGAACATTCCGTTCTTCCTGTTCGCGTACTTCACGATGGGCGCGCGCTTCGCGCTCAAATCCACGGTCGCGAGCTTCGGCATTACCTTCGCCCTCGCGGCCATGCCGCAGACGTTCGACATCGCCTTCGTCAATCCGCTGTTCGCCGCGTTCGTCGGCGGCACGCTGTGCGGCATGGGCATTCTGGCGTTGGCGCGTCACGGGGCGGGCGTCGGTGGCACCGGCATCGTCACGCTGTGGCTGCAACGCAAGCGCGGCATCAATGCCGGTATCACGCAGGTGTGCATCGACACGACAATACTGATCGCGTCGCTCGCCACAATTCCGGCAGGACGCGTCGCCTGGTCCGCTATCTCGGCTATCGCCATGAGTGCGATGGTCGTTGCGTGGCACAAGCCGGGACGTTACACGGGACGCTGATCGATCGCGTCGTCCACCATCAGGCGGGGCGATAGTCCGGACGGTACGTCGGTCGATATGCTTTCGCCTGATCGAGCAGCCACTCGCGGAAAACGCTGAGCGGCTGCCCGTGCGTCAGCTCCGTCGGGTAGACGAGGTAGTAGGCCGACTCGGCCACGCTCTTCACGTCGAACGGAATCGTGAGGCCGAGCGTCGCCAACTGTCCTTCGACGAAGAACTTCGGCACCAGCGCAATCCCCAACCCCGCCGCCGCGCCCGCAATGAGCATGGTGTGAAGCTCGTAGCGCACGCCCTGCAACGCCCGGTGGTCCTCGACGCGCTGCTCTGCAAACCACTGCGACCAGGCGCTCGGACGCGTTGTCGAGTGCAGCAACGGATACGTCAGCAAATCCGCCGCGGTGCGCACCGGTCCCTTCAGGATCGACGGACGGCACACCGGCACCACTTCTTCCCCAAACAGATAGTCCGACGACGTGCCCGGCCATGTCGGCTGGCCGAAGTGAATCGCCGCCTCGAAGTGCGTCTCGTCGAACGTAAAGAGGTCGGTGTGCACGCCCATGTTCACGCGAACGTCGGGATGCCGGTCGTCGAAGTCTTTCATTCTCGGAATCAACCACTCTGACGCGAACGTGGGCAGCACCGCCAGTTCCAGCGAGCCGCCGCCGCTACCGTGGGCCATGATGGACAGGGTGTCGCGATCCAGTTGTTCGAGCGTACGGCGCACCTGCGTGCCATAAAGCCGCCCAGCGCGGGTGAGCACCACGCGCTGCTTGGCACGTACGAACAGCCGCACGCCCAACTGCGTCTCCAGCGTGGCGATCTGACGCGACACCGCGCTCTCGGTCAAAAACAGCTCGCGGGCCGCATGGGTAAAGCTTTCGTGCCGGGCGGCCGCCTCGAACGCGAGCAGCGCCGCCGTGCCGGGGGTCTTGAATTTGCGCATGTTGATTCCAAAAACGCATCAAGTGGCAATTTTATCTCGCTTTACGCGAGACGCATCCATTCCAATAATGCAGTCACTGCAAGAAGGCATGACGGTGCGCCGCATGCCATGCCCTGACACCTTCACCCTGTGATGCCGCACGAGACGGCGTCCCCCTGCGAGACAACCTGATGCGCAACGCCAACGTGCAGTCCTTGCTGGTTTCCCTGATCGGGGAGGCGCGTACCGACGCGCTTTTCGCCACGCTCAATTCGCCGTCGATCCTTTCAGACTTCGAGCCGGGGCGCGTCACGCGCGCCGAACTGGCGCAAGCCATGAACATGGCGCTCTTCGAAGGGCTGCTCGCGCGCTCGCAAAACGGCCGCACCTATACCGAGGAGGCGATTGCCGCCGGGGGCGGCGTCTACTTCGACCACGGTGCGCTGCGCACCGTGCGCTGGGACCAGAACGGTGCCCTGCCGCCGGGCGAAGCGGCGTTCACGCGTATTCTGCGTCCGCTGGGTTTCAAGCTGAACGGCCGCTATCCGCTGGATCGCCTCGGCATGACGGGCCGCGCCTACGCGCATGAAGATGCCCCCGAAGAAATTTCGCAATTCTTCGTGAGCGAACTGCATCCCGAGCGTTTCTCGGAGACGTTCCAGCAAGCCGTGTCGCGCGTCGTCGGCACCTCGAAAGACCCGCTCACGCCGGCGGCCGTCGGACATCTGTGGGAACTGGAGCGCGACGGCACGTTGCCGCTGGAGAGCGCGCAGGCGCTACTGCCGGTGATCGTGGGCGCGTTTGCCCGTCAGCACGACGTGCCGAGCGAAGCCGACTACGAACTGTTGCTGGCAGAATCGGCCGAAATGGCGTGGATTTCCACCGAAGGCAATGCGTTCAACCACGCCACCGACCGCGTAGAAGATGTGTTCGCGCTGTCGGACGCCGAGAAGGCCAAGGGCCGCCCGATGAAGCCCGAAGTCGAGCGCTCGCGCTCGGGTCGTGTGTTCCAGACGGCCTATCGCGCCGACACCGTGCGTCGCGAGTTCCGTGGCAAGAACGGTGAAACGCTCACCCGCGACGTGCCGGGCTCGTTCTACGAATTCATCACGCGTCACCGCGAGTACGACACCGCCAATCGCTGCTGGAAAATCGATCTTCGTTTCGATGCCGGTAACGCGCAGGGCATTTTCAAGATGACGGCCAACGCCAAGTAATCAACGAATCAACGCTGAATTCCATAAGGGTATTAACGTGAACGCGACCTCCATCCTCAACGAACTGGGTATTGCCAAACTGGCCGAAGCGGGCGACATCGCCGTGCACTCGCCGATCAACGGCGAACTGATCGGCCGCGTGGCCAGCGCGTCGGTCGTCGACGCACAAGCCGCCCTCGCTCGCGCACACAAGGCGTTCACCGCATGGCGCAATGTACCCGCCCCGCGTCGCGGCGAGCTGGTGCGTCTGCTCGGCGAAAAGCTGCGCGAGCGCAAGCAGGCACTGGGCGCGCTCGTCACGCTCGAAGCGGGCAAGATCCTGCAAGAAGGTCTGGGTGAAGTGCAGGAAATGATCGACATTTGCGACTTCGCGGTCGGCCTGTCGCGTCAACTCTACGGCCTGACGATCGCCTCGGAGCGCCCCGGCCACCGCATGGCCGAGACGTGGCACCCGATGGGCGTCTGCACCGTCATCTCCGCCTTCAACTTCCCGGTCGCCGTGTGGTCGTGGAACGCTGCGCTGGCGCTGGTGTGCGGCAACGCCGTCGTGTGGAAGCCGTCGGAAAAGACGCCGCTGACCGCGCTGGCCGTCAACAAACTGATGGAAGAAGTGATTGCCGAATTCGGCGACGCACCGGAAGGCCTGACCGCGCTGATCATCGGCGGTCGCGACGTCGGTGAAGCGCTCGTCGCAGATCCGCGCTCGGCCATCGTGAGCGCCACGGGCAGTACCGAAATGGGTCGCAAGGTCGGCGTGGAAGTCGCTCGCCGCTTTGGCCGTTCGATTCTCGAACTCGGCGGCAACAACGCCGGTATCGTGACCGAAAGCGCCAACCCGGAACTGGCCCTGCGCGGCATTCTGTTCTCGGCGGTGGGCACTGCCGGTCAGCGTTGCACCACGCTGCGTCGCCTGTTCGTGCATGAGAGCGTGTACGACAAGACCGTCGATCGTCTGAAGACGCTGTACGGCAAGGTCGCCATCGGCAACCCGCTGGAGCGCGGCACGCTGATGGGCCCGCTGATCGACGAAGGCGCGTTCAAGCGCATGCAAAGCGCACTCGATCAGGCACGCGCACAAGGCGGCAAGGTGACGGGCGGTGAGCGTCACGCGGTGGCGGGCAACGAAGGCGGCTTCTACGTGAAACCGGCCATCGTCGAAATGCCGTCGCAAACGGAAGTCGTGCTGACGGAAACGTTCGCGCCGATTCTCTACGTGCTCAAGTACAGCGACTTCAACGAAGCCATCGACGCTAACAACGCGTCGTCGCATGGCCTGTCGTCGTGCGTGTTCACGAACGACCTGCGCGAAGCCGAGCGCTTCACGTCGTCGGCGGGTAGCGACTGCGGTATCGCCAACGTCAACATCGGACCGAGCGGCGCAGAAATCGGCGGCGCGTTCGGCGGCGAGAAGGAAACCGGCGGTGGCCGTGAGTCAGGTTCGGATGCATGGAAGGGTTATATGCGCCGCGCCACGAACACGGTGAACTACTCGTCCGCCCTGCCGCTCGCGCAAGGCATCGACTTCTCGATCGAGTGAAGTCGCGGTAGCCGACCGACATGTACGACTTTACGACTCCCTTCGCGAATCCGGCTGGCTCGCCGATTCGCGAGTTGTTCAAATACCTGTCCGAGCCGGGCATGATCTCGTTCGCCGGCGGTTATCCAGCGAGCGATCTTTTCGACGTCGACGGTCTGGCCGCCGCTCAGGCGCGTGCGTTCGCTCAGCCGACGCGTTGCCTGCAATACGGCCCGACCGACGGTCTCGCGGAACTCAAGGCGCAGATCATCGCGCTCATGGCGCAACGCGGTGCACCGTGTGCGTCCGAGGAATTGCTGGTGACGACCGGCTCGCAGCAGGGGCTCGACCTGTTGCTGCGCGTGATGGTCGCACCGGGCGATGTCGTCGTGACGGAACAGCCCGCCTATCCGGCAACGTTGCAGGCGCTGCGTCTGCAACAGGCGAAGATCGTCACGGTGCCGGTCGATGCAGACGGTCTCGATGTCGCACAGCTAAGCATGCTGCTGCGCGACGGCAAGATTGCCGTACCGAAGCTGCTCTACACGGTGCCGACGTTTGCCAACCCGACCGGGGCCACGCTCTCGCGCGAACGCCGTATTGCGTTGCTGAAGCTGGCAGTGGAATACCGTTTCGTGATCGTCGAAGACGATCCGTACGGCGATCTGCGCTTCTCCGGTGACGCCGTGCCTACGATGCTCGGTCTCACGGCCGACGTACCGGGATCGCGTGACTGGGTGGTGCATTTCTCCAGCCTGTCGAAGATCGTCGCGCCCGGCTTGCGGGTCGGTTGGACGGTCGCACCGCCGGAGATTGCGCGACGTTGTGTCGTCGCCAAGCAGACGGTCGATCTGTGCAGTGTGCCGTGGACGCAGGCCGTCGCTGCCGAGTATCTCGCGGAAGGGTCGCTCACGCGGCATTTGCCGAAGATCACCGAGGCCTACCGTCTCAAGTGCGAGGCGATGTGCAACGCCTTGCGCGACAAGCTTGGCGATGCGATTCAGTTCCACGCACCGCAAGGCGGCATGTTCGTGTGGGCGCGACTGGCGGCGGTGAAGACGAGTGCGCTGTTGCCAAACGCGATTGCCGAGAAGGTGCTGTTCGTGCCGGGCACGGCGTTCTTTGCCGACAACGCGGACGAAGCGTCGCTGCGTCTGTCGTTCGCGGCCCCCGCTGTGACGGCGATTGAAGAAGGTGTGGCACGTCTCGCACGTGCGATGGACGCGACGGGCAAGTAAGTCGCGTCATCATGACAAGGGCCTCGCAGGCCGTCCAAACATCGGACGGTTTGCGAGGCCCTTGGCGTTTATATGGCTCCGGGGTCAGCGCTTACAGCTTCACGCAGACGTTACGCAGCTCAGTGTAGAACTCCAGCGAGTGCACGCCGCCTTCGCGTCCGATGCCCGACTGCTTCGCGCCGCCGAACGCCGTGCGCAGGTCACGCAGGAACCACGCGTTGATCCAGCACACGCCCACTTCCAGCGCCGCGCCCATGCGGTGTGCGCGGCTGACATCCGACGTCCACACCGTCGCGGCCAGCCCGTAAGGCGTGGCATTCGCCATCGCGATCACTTCCTCTTCCGTATCGAACGGCGCGATGTGGCAGCACGGCCCGAAGATCTCTTCGCGGATCACCGACGCCGTCTCCGGCAGTCCCGTCCAGATGGTCGGCTGCACCCACGCACCGTCTTTCATCGATGCGGGCATGTCGGGGACACCACCACCGGTCACGACCGTCGCGCCTTCTTCGCGCGCCTTCGCGTAGTACGACAACACCTTCTCGCGATGCACCTGCGACACGAGCGGGCCGAAGGTCGTGCCTTGCGCGTACGGATCACCGATCTTCAGCGATTCGGCACGCTCCTTGAGCGCCGCCACGAAGCGCTCGAAGATCGGACGCTGCACGTACACGCGCTCCGTGCCGAGACACACCTGACCGCTGTTATCGAACGCCGAGCGCGTAATGCCCGCGACGGCCTTGTCGAAATCCGCGTCTGCAAACACGATGCCCGGGTTCTTGCCGCCCAACTCGAACGACACCGGACGCACGCCATTCGCCGCGGCCTTCATGATGGCTTCGCCGGTACGCGTCTCGCCCGTGAAGGTGATGCCGTTCACGCCCGGATGCTCCGTCAGGAACGCACCCGCAGACTCCGGCCCGAAGCCGTGCACCACGTTGTAGACGCCCGGCGGCACACCGACTTCGTTCATGACCTCGCCGAGTAGCGTGGCGGTCGCAGGTGTTTCTTCCGACGGCTTCACGACCACGGTGTTACCGAACGCCAGCGCGGGACCGACTTTCCACGTCATGAGCAGCAACGGCAGATTCCACGGGCAGACGACGGCGATCACACCGCGCGGCGTGCGCACGCCGTAGTTGAGCGCGTTGCCGCCGTCGGGCGTCGTCATCGCAAACGACTCGGTCGGCACGTTCTTGATCATGTCGGCGAACACCTTGAAGTTCGCCGCACCGCGCGGGATGTCGAGATGGCTCGCCAGCCCGTGCGGCTTGCCGGTGTCCGCAATCTCGGCGGCCAGGAAGTCGTCGAAGCGGCGGTTGATACCGTCGGCCACCGCATGCAGCAGCTCCACGCGCTGTGCGACGGTCATCTTGCCCCACGGGCCGTGAAGCGCAGCGCGGGCGGCACGCACGGCGGCGTCGACTTCGCTGCGCCCGGCCTCGTGAACGAGCCCGATCACGCTGTTGTCCACCGGATTACGGTTCTCGAAGGTGCGCGGGCTGGACACCCACTCACCGTTGATGAAGTTCTGGAAATCCTTCATGTCTCACACTCTCTGTCTGGTTGGATGCTGGATGCGGGTTGGCGTCAGCCCCCGATAACTGACAAAGGGCTGACGTCGGCATGGAGCACACGATAAATCCCTCGCCCGATCCTCGTCAACATTTTCTCGAGAATTTTTATTTATCTCGATTTTTTGTCGATTTTGCGACAATCCAAAGGAAGCCGCTTATACTCTCGGCACTCGTTCCCACAGGTCCTGACCGCCTGACACATGCATAGCCCGACCGCACCTTCCGCCCCGACTGCCGACGCCACGCTGGCGCAAAGCGCCTACATGCGTCTGCGCAGCGACATCGTCGAGGGCCATCTCGCGCCGGGCGAGAAGCTGCGCGTCGAGCATCTGAAGGATCGGTACGAAGTGGGGGCGGGGACGCTGCGCGAGGCGCTGGCGCTGCTGGTGGCGGACGCACTCGTCGTCCAGCACGGCCATCGCGGCTTTCGGGTGACGCCGATCTCGCTGGCCGATTTCATCGACATTACCGAGACGCGCGTGCAGTTGGAGACCGAGGCGCTACGCCAGTCGGTCGCGTTGGGGGACGATGCGTGGGAAGCCGATCTGACGAGCGCCTTCCACCTGCTCACGCTCGCCGAAGAGCGGCTGGGGAAGGATGGCGAGCAGGACGTCGGGCAGTTCGCCCAGTGGGAAGCGCGAAACCGCGCATTTCATGAGGTGTTGATTCGTGCTTGCCCGTCGCGCTGGCTGCACCACTTTCTGGCGATTCTCTATCGCCAGTCCGAACGCTATCGACGGCTGTCGATCACGCACCGTCCAGTGCCGCGCGACGTCCATGAAGAACATCAGGCGATCTTCGACGCGTGCCTCGCCCGCGACGCCGACCGCGCGGCAACATTGCTCGCCGCGCACATCCGCAAGACGCTGGAAGCCGTTCGCGAACTGCCTGACGCCGTGATCAACGCCGGGACGGTGCCACTCGCAGCCGTGCGCTAAACCGACAAGCGCAGACGCTCAGCGCGGCAAGCTGTCGCGCACGATCTGTGCGAAGTAACGCGCGCCGAGCGGCAGAATCGCGTCGTTGAAGTCGTAGCAAGCGTTGTGCAGCGGAATCGCGCCGGGCTCGTCGCCACTGCCGTTGCCGATGAACGCGAAGTTGCCCGGCACATGCTGCAAGAACACGCCGAAGTCTTCCGACGCCATCACCGGATCGGTCTCCACGTCGACCATTCCCTCGCCTGCCACCGTTTGCGCTGCGCGCACCGCCAGCGCCGTGTTGTCCGCCCAGTTCATCGTCGGCGCGAACTCATGCGTGTATTCGAATTCGCAGTGCGCGCCGTGCATCGCGCACGCGCCCATGCAGATGTCGCGCATGCGTGCTTCGATCAGTTGCTGCACGTCCGGCGTGTAGCTGCGCGTGTCGCCCCGGATCTCGACGTTCGTCGGAATCGCGTTGCGAATGCCGTCCGTGATGAACTCCGTGCACGACACCACCGCCGATAATCCCGGGTCGACGCTGCGCGACACCACCGTTTGCAACGCCACGACAATCTGTGCGCCGATCACCAGCGGATCGATACCCATGTGCGGCCGCGCTGCGTGCGTGCCCTTGCCACGAATCCGGATGACGAAGTTGTCCTCGCTGGCCATGATGCCGCCCACTCGGGTGGCAATGCGTCCCGTCGGAATGCCCGGCATGTTGTGAACGCCGTAGATCGCATCGATGGGAAAGCGCTCAAGCAGCCCGTCGGCAATCATCGCCTTCGCACCGCGACCGTGTTCCTCGGCGGGTTGGAAGATGAAACGCACCGTGCCGTTGAAGTCGCGCGACTCGGCAAGCAGCTTCGCCGCCCCCAGCACCATCGACATATGCCCATCGTGACCGCAGGCGTGCATCTTGCCGGGGACTTGCGACGCGTATTCGCGCCCTGACGCCTTCTCGTCGATCATCAACGCATCCATGTCGGCACGAATGCCAATCGCGCCCTTGCCGTCTCCAACGCGCAGATTCGCCACAATCCCCGTGCCGCCGATATTGCGATGCACGTCCAGTCCGAGGCTCTCCAGAATCGTCGCTACCGTCCGCGAGGTGCCGACCTCCTCGAACCCCGTCTCGGGCTGACGATGGAACGCATGCCGCCATCCGGTCAGCGCCGTGGCGAAATACGTCTCTTGTGCGGTGTCGTGACTCATACGTGGCTCCGGCAATAGGATTGATCGATGACGAGGTTAGCGTGCGAGCCACGCCCGCTGGCGCGCCTCGACCGACGTGGCTGGCTCGCCGACCAGTTCGGCATAGACGGACGGGGCCGTCGCGCCCTCGGTGCTGATGAGCAACACGCGCGAGTCCGACGTGAGACCGAGCGCCGACGCCATCGCTGGCGTGGCTGCCGCCAGCATCAACCCCGCCAGCCCGGCCACACCGGACTCCCCGGCGACGAACGGCACATCGTTGCCGGTGCCGCGTGCGAGCCGCTGCATAGCCTGCACTGCCTGCGCGTCCGTGACGGTCATGAACGCATCGACCGACGGTTGGAGGAAACGCCATGCGAGCGGCGACGTCTCGCCGCACGCCAACCCGGCCATCACCGAATCGACCGATCCCGACGCCGACGCGGCTTTCCCTGCGATGGCGCTCTGGTACAGACAGTCCGCCTGCTCGGGCTCGACCACCACGAACGTCGGCCGCCACACGCCCCAGCGCTCCCACAGATAGCTCACGATGCCCGCCGCCAATCCACCCACTCCGCCTTGCAGGAAAACGTGTGTGACGGGGCTGGCCGAACCCTTTTGCGACGCGTCGCCATCCAGCGCTTCCGAGACTTCCGCCGCCACCGTGCCGTAGCCTTGCATGACGTCGCGCGGGATGACTTCGTAACCATCGTAGGACGTATCCGAAACGACATGCCAGCCGTGACGCGATGCCAGCGCCGCCGCTTCTTCGACGGAGTCATCGTAATTGCCTGCGATGCGCACGATCTCTGCACCATATGCCGCAATCGCTCGCTCACGTTCTTCGCTGACATGTGCGTGCAGAACGATCACGCAGCGGCAGCCGATGCTTTGCGCAGCCGCCGCCAGCGCGCGACCGTGGTTGCCGTCCGTCGCGCTGATCGCCGTGAAACCGGCCAGCGCGTCGCGATGCTCGCCATTGAGCAGCGACTTCGCGGTGAACCCCTTCCCATCGAATTGACTCAGCAGCAAGCGCACGAGGGCAATCGGCGCACCCAGCGCTTTGAAACTGCCGAGTGCGGAGCGCAGCGCTTCGTCCTTCACCAGCACGCTGCGCACACCGAGCGACGCCGCCAGGTCCGGCAGCGAACGCAGCGGCGTAGCGCCGGGTGTCAGTCCCTCCCAGTGCGCAAGCCACTCACGGCTCTGCTGCGCGCGAGCGATGCTCATGATGTCCTGAAGGTCGGCGGGGTACGGCGCGCGTGCAGCCTGCGGGTTGACGTAAAGCTTGGGGGGCATGGGGGGCTCCGGTATTGCGGGATGTGACTGGATGTTCCTGAGAGCAGCCGCTGATTTACTGCGACACGCCCAAGCGTTGGGCAACGACGTCGAGCAGCACCTCGGCACCGCGTACCAACTGGTCGTCGTCGGTGTGTTCGCGCGGGTTGTGGCTGATGCCGCCACGGCTCGGCACGAAGATCATCGCGGCCGGGGCGATGCGCGCAATCATCTGCGCGTCGTGTCCCGCGCCCGACGTCATGCGCTTGTACGACAGACCGCGACGCTTGACGCAGGCTTCGATCACATCGGCCAGTTCGGCGTTGAAGACTACCGGCGTGAAGCGCGCCAGACGTTCCGTCGAAATGCGCACGCCTTCGGCTTGCGCGATCTCCGTCAGGAAATTGGCCAGACGCGCTTCGCTCTCGGCAAGACGCTGTTCGCTCGGATCACGCATGTCGACGGTGAACACCGCGCGGCGCGCAATTACATTGATGACACTCGGTTCGAACTTCATCGTGCCGACGGTCGCGAGCGTCGTGCCGGATTCGACGGCAATCCGGCGCAGCTCGGTCACCGTCGCCGAGGCCACATAGCCTGCGTCGTGACGCAGACGCGTCGGAGTCGTGCCCGCATGGTTGGCGTTGCCCTGCACGGTGATCTGCTGCCACGAGATGCCCTGCAAGTTCTCGACGACGCCGATCTCCAACCCCTCGGCTTCGAGAATCGGACCCTGCTCGATGTGCAGTTCGAGGTATTCGTGCGGGACGAGCGTGCCCGGCTCCATCTCACCGGCGTAACCAATGCGCACGAGTTCGTCGCCCAGACGCGCGCCGTCCGTCCCGATGGCGTCGAGCGCTTCGTCCACCGACAGCCCGCCCGCGTGCACGAGCGACCCCATCATGTCGGGGTGAAAGCGCGCGCCCTCCTCGTTGGTGAATGCCGCCACCGTGATCGGACGTGACGGCACAGTACCTGCGTCGCGAAACGCCCGCACGACGGCCAGACCACCGAGTACGCCATAGCATCCGTCGAGTGCACCGGCGTTGACGACCGTATCGATGTGCGAGCCCATCATCAGCGGGCGGGGCATGCCGCCCGACGCATCCTTCGTCGCCGAGGGCAGCGTGCCGAAGATATTGCCGATGCGGTCGATCTGCACGTCGAGATCGAGCGCGCGCATCCACGCGACGACCTGATCGCGGCCAGCCTTCTCGTCGTCGGTCAGCGCGACGCGCGTGCGTCCACCCGCGACGGGATCGGTGCCGATCTCGCCGAGTTCGCGAAGTTGTTGGAGCAGGACGGGGCCGTTCAGGCGAAGCGCGGGGGTTTTCGTGTCGGACATGAGGCGGTCAGTTGTTCTTGTAGGGGGGCGAAAGCGCGCTACGGCATAGACTTCGGAGGGTCGCCGCTAGCGGAGTATCATCGGACAGCCTGAATAATATTCCGGAGCGCGCGTACGATTTACGCGTTTTGGGCGTCTCTATCGAATTTTTATTACGCAAATGAGCCTCGACGGTTACGACATCGCCCTCCTTGCGGCGATTCAGCAGGATGCGACAACGCCTCAGCATGCGCTGGGAGCACAGGTCAATCTGTCGTCTGCGGCAGTGAACCGGCGGCTAAAGAAGCTCGCGGAGGAAGGCGTGACGCGCAAGACCGTCTCGCTGGTCGACCCGGAGCAGGTCGGTTATCCGCTCACGATCATCACGGAAGTCGAAGTCGAGAACGAGCGTCTCGATCTGCTCGACGCCATGAAGCGCAGCTTTCTTGCGTGTCCGCAGGTGCAGCAGTGCTATTACGTCGCGGGGGAATGCGACTTCGTGGTGATCATGGTCGTGCAGAACATGGCGCAGTACACGGCACTCACGCGTGCGCTCTTCTTCGAGAGTAACAACGTCAAACGCTTCAAGACGCTCGTCTCGATGAGCAACGTGAAGGTCGGGCTGGAGGTGCCGCTGGACGCCGTCGCGGGGTGAACCCAACGACGGCGCAGCAATGCGCTCGTTGCGGCTCAGAACTTATGCCGCACGCCTGCGGTGACATACATCTGCGAATTCACGCCCGCGTCGACGTAGACGGTGGCAATCGCCGCCTGTGCCGGACCAATGCCGTTGTAACCCGTGGCGTGCGCATACGTCACCACACAGAAGAGGTCCGTTCGCTTGCTGAGGCTGTAATCCACCGCAGCACTGACCTGGTGGTAGTGCGCTGACGAGTCCCCCGATGAATTCAGGTAGTCGTACCCCGTCTGCGCAGCGAGCGCGGGCGAAATCTGCCACACGGCGTAGACGCCATAGCTGTCGTAGCGCTGCGTCGTTCTGAAGGTCGAGGCGGCATCCGCGTTGTAGTACGACTGGCTGTAGTAGCCGCCGAGCGTGACATTGCCGAGCGTGTAACGTCCCCCTGCCCGGTAGATGTCGATGGACTTCGCACTGGCGTACGCGCGGTTCACGGCGCTCACGAAGAAGAAATCGGTCGTGCTCGACGGACGCGTCGCCGCGCGCGCGTTGCCGTTATCGATATGCAGGTACCCCGCTGCCAACCGCGCCGGGCCGAACGTGTAGGAGCCTGCGGCACTGTACGTCTGACCGGAAGCCTGCGCGCCCGCCACACCACCGAGCGCGTACATGCCTTCGATCTGCACGCCGCGCCACACCGGGCTCGTCCACTTCACGGAATTGCTCACACGCGCCGTGTTCTGCGAGTTGTCGACGTCGCCCGGCGCGGTCCAGTAGCCCGCGACGAAGAAATTGCCCTGCGTCGGCAGCACCTGATCGATCAGCGGGTCGTACTGCCGCCCGATCAGCACCGAGCCCCACTCACGGCTCGTCAGCCCTACATAGGCCTGACGCCCGAACTCCCGAGAGCCTTGCAGTAACTTGCCGTTGGTCGAATCGAAGCCGTTCTCCAGCTTGAAGACGGATTGCAGCCCGCCGCCGAGATCCTCGGCGCCGGTAATACCCCAGCGCGTGCCGAGACCGTTGCCCGTCACCATCGATATCTGGCTTTGCTTGCCACCCGCGTGATTCACATATTGCAGGCTGGTATCGATGATGCCGTACAGCGTCACCGAACTCTGCGCCAGCGCCATGGACGGCATCGCGCAAACGGCACCCAGCAGCAGACCTGCCGCGACGGGCATCTTCATCGTGTTGTTTCGCATAACTAATTAAATTGTCAACAGTTGACGAATTTTCATTCGTCAGCGTTATGAGATCAGGAAGGGTTCAGAAGCGATCAGGACGTTGGGCGTGTCGTTGTGATTTCGTCTCGCAGCAGCTCGACATAAGCGCGCATGGTGGTGATGCGGTGTTCTCCGATGCGTCGCGCGGTGGCGGTCGTCAACCCGTCGGCGAGGTGCAGCAGCTTGGTCTCGAAGTGATCGAGTGCAAAGCGCCGGTCGTCCAGTTCGCGACGCGTGGCGAAGGGATCGAGCGGGTCGTAAAGCCGCGAGCCATTGCGACCTGCGACGTAGAACGTGCGGGCGATGCCGATGGCGCCGATGGCGTCGAGCCGGTCAGCATCGCGCAGCACGCGCGCTTCACTTGACCGGGGTTCGATCCCCGCCGAGAAGCTATGCGCTTCGATGACGTGCGCGGTGGCGTCGATGCGGGCGGCGTCCCACCCCAGCGCGCGCAGCACTTCGCTCGCCTTCTCCGCCGACAGCCGCGACGCCTGTGCGCGGCGCGGGTCCGTCTTCTCCACTTGCACGCAGTCGTGCAGCAGCACCGACACGGCCAGCATCTCCAGATCGAGCGATGGGTCGTCGGCGGCGATCTCCGTCACCAGTTTCCACACGCGAATCAGATGCGACCAGTCGTGCGAGCCGTCGTCGCTGTCCTGCTGATCGGCAGAAACCCCCATGATCCGGAGCACGTCGGCAATCACGTCGCCATAGGGGAAGAAGGCTTGCAGCAGCGGATGAGTTATAGCGTTCATGGCGTTCAGATTTCCTGTGCGCCGGTCTTGCCGTTCTCGACGACGAAGCGTTTGCTCGTCCGGACGGTGCCACCGGGCTTGTCGGTAAAGTCGATCGTGCGCAGATCGGTGAGTAGCGAGTCGCGCGTGACCGTGCATCGCATGTAGCCGCGCCGCTGACTCTCGTAGTAATTGACGTGCGGGTTCAGCGGCAGTCCCTGCGCCATCGGCTTGTCGAGCGGCTCGGGCCACTGCGCGCTGATCGACGTACCCACCAGTTCGGTCATTGGTGCCGTGCGCGGGTCGTCACCCACATTGCGCACCACGGACGAGATCATGTACGAATGAATGTCGCCCGAGAGCGAGACCGGGTTGGGCACACGCGCCGCGGTGATCTGGTCGAGGATGC
Organism: Pandoraea commovens; assembly: GCF_902459615.1. Taxonomy (GTDB): domain Bacteria; phylum Pseudomonadota; class Gammaproteobacteria; order Burkholderiales; family Burkholderiaceae; genus Pandoraea; species Pandoraea commovens. The sequence continues at coordinate 101,482 of NZ_CABPSA010000006.1, read as the reverse complement.
GATTGCGCTCGGCGGGATAGCCGTCCCACGATTGCAGGTAGCGGTAAAGGGCGTCATTGTGCCGCATGTCGAACGGCGTCATCTTGACGGTCGAGGCGATCACGTTCCACTGCGCAGGTGTGTTCTGCAAACGATCCTTGAGCCACAGTTCCTGTCCCGCGCCTAGCATCGAACGCTCAGGCGCATCGTTCGCCTTACATGCCTGCTCGTAGACGCCGAACGCGAACTTGCTATCCGACACCGAGGCGCACGGCGTCTCCGAATCGCGGAACTGGCGCGTGTCGGGAATCGTAAGACGCATCAGATTGCCGATGTCGTAGCCTCGCTGAATCTGCATGGCGGGCGACGCAGGTAGCGGCGCGTAGCGCACCGGCTGAAACTCATACCACGCCTGATACGCGGCCGCGCGACGATTGAGTTGTGCGACGTCTGTGGTGTTGTCTTCGAGGCCGTCGTGATTGTCGAGCGTGAGAATGAACGGGAAGGTTTCATGCGCACGTCGCAATGCGGCGTCAGTCTTGTACAGCGCGTGACGGCGACGGTAGTCGTCGAGCGTCATCGGCAGCGCGCGGCGCTCGTGGTCACGTACCCCGCCGCCACGGCTCACGTCGTAGATGTAATCGCCGACGTGCATCACAAACGACGGATCGTCGGCGGCCATGCCGTCATAAGCATCGAAATACCCTTGCTCCCAGTTTTGACACGACACGACATTGAAGCGGAAGCGCGAGATATCGGCGCGCTCGGACGGCAACGTGCGAGTGCGCCCGACCGGGCTCAGCTCGTTGCCGCAGCGAAAGGCGTACCAGTACTCGCGATCCGGTGCGAGTCCGGCGACATCGACGTGTACCGAATGTCCGTACATCGGCTGTGCGACGGCGACGCCGCGCCGCACGACCTTCGTCATCCGGCGGTCGGTCGCAACCATCCACTCGACGTTCACCGGTGTGCTGGCCACAGGACCCGTGTCGACGGTGTCGCGTGCGAGACGCGTCCAGAGTACGACGGCGTCCGCTGTCGGATCGCCACTGGCGACCGAGAACGGAAAGCGGGTGCCGTGCGATACGCTGCGCGCGCTCGATTGCCGGATGATCACCGCCGGAGCACCCACCAGAAGACCGGAGCCGGCGAGAAAGGTACGACGCTTCATTGCTGTTTCCCATTACACTGCGAATGCGTCGAAGTATGCATTTCGGATCGTGTCATACGTATGACTGACGGATTTTAACCACTAAACTCGAATTTTTAAAAATTCAACGCGTGAATGAACGCAATGAGCGATAAGAAGAAAAGCCCTGCGGCTGCGCGTCCGACGAGCCGCGATGTCGCCCGCCTGGCCGGTGTTTCCCAATCCACCGTGTCGCTGGTGTTCGGTGGCAAAGCCGAGGGGCGCGTCACGCCAGAGCGGCGCGAACAAATCCTTCAGGCGGCCCAGACGCTGGGCTATCGGCCGAACTCCTCGGCACGCGGCCTGAAGCTCGGCACGCAGAAGCTGCTGGCGCTTGGCGTGCCGAACGTCTCGAACCCCTACTTCGCTTCGGTCTTGAAGTCGGTCATCGGGAGCGCTGCGGCCAACGGTTACGCCACCGTGCTCATCAACACCGGCGAGTATGGGAACGATCCGGAGCGTCTGCTGCTCAGTCTCGATGCGCACGCCTTCGACGGCATGATCTTCTGGGAAGCGTCGTGGACGGCGCGGGCGCTGGAAATCATGCCGACGTCCGTTGTCGTGGTCGACGGCGATTCGTCTGCCGATGCCGACGTCTTCATCGCATCGGATGTGATCGTGCGGGAGATGGTCGATCATCTCGCATCGCTCGGGCACACGCGCATCGCACGTGTGGGCTTCGATCTGGAAGCCAACACGTTTCGCGTGCGCTCACGGGCCTATCGGGAAGGCTTGCAAGCGCATGGGCTGACGTACGACGCCCGCCGCGAGATCGAAGTGCCGTTCGGCGAAACCTCGTCGTCGAGCATCGAAGCATTGCTCTCGCAGCCCGACCGTCCGACGGCTTTCGTGTGCGACGACGACCTGCTCGCGCCGCTCGTCTATCGCGCCGCCACGCGTTGCGGGTTGAAGATCGGGGAGTCGGTGTCGGTCGTGGGCGTCGGTGATATCGAACTCGCGTCGCTGCTGGAGCCGCCGCTGACCACCATTGCCATTCCCACGCAATCGCTCGGCGAGTCGGCCGTCGACACCTTCCTACGCAAGCGCGCCGGACAACCGACGACGGTCAGCACCGTGCAAACGCGGCTGATCTTGCGGGATTCGACCGGCCCCTGCATCGTCTGAACGACGCGACAAAGAAAAACCCCCTCGAACTGTGAGGTGCGAGGGGGTATCTGTTACAGACGCTTGGCTTGCCGGATGCTTCGCAGGAAAGCCCGTGTGCGCTCTTGCTGCGGGTCACCGAAAATCTGCTCCGGCGGTCCCTCCTCGCATACGGCACCGTCGCACAGGAAGCAGACCTTCGACGCCACTTCGCGTGCGAAGCCCATCTCGTGCGTGGCGAGCAGCATCGTCATGCCCTCGTGCGCCAGATCGCGCACGATGTTGAGCACTTCGGACACCAGCTCCGGGTCGAGCGCCGACGTGATTTCGTCGAGCAACAACACCATCGGGTCCATCGCCAGCGCGCGTACGATGGCCACGCGTTGTTGCTGACCACCCGACATGCGGTCCGGATACTCGTTCGCCTTGTGCGCCAGACTGAAGCGCTCCAGCAACGCCATCGCGCGTTCTTCCGCTTCGCGCTTAGGCTGCTTGAGCACGCGAATCGGCGCGAGCGTGACGTTCTCCAGCACCGTCATGTGCGGGAACAGGTTGTAGCCCTGGAACACGATGCCGATATCCCGGCGCAGCGAATTGACGTCCACGCCGGGGCCGGTAATACGGTCGCCGTGCACGAGGATCTCGCCCGCGTCGATGGACTCCAGCCCGTTGATACAGCGCAGCAACGTCGACTTGCCGGAGCCGGACGGACCGATCAGGCACACCACCTGATGCTCCTCCACCGTCATCGCCAGACCGTTGATGACCGACACGTCGCCGTACGACTTGGCAATGTCGCGAATCTCGATGAATGACATGGTCGTTCGCTCCTCAGGCACCGCCAGCACGCATGCGGGCGCGGTCGCGTTTGGCCATCCGTTCCACGAAGCGCACCTGCGGAACCGAGATGATGATGAACAGGATGGCGACGGTCGTTGCCGCCGACAGGTTGTAGTGGTTCGACGCGATCACCATCGACTGGTTGAAGGCGTCGATCACGCCGACGACGTTCACGAGCGCCGTGTCCTTCTGCAACGCGATGAAGGCGTTGAGCAGCGGCGGAATGATCTGCCGGATGCCCTGCGGCAACACTACGAAGCGCAGCGTCTGCGTGTACGACAGGCCGAGCGAGCGCGCCGCCGCCACCTGCGACCAGTGCACGCCCTGAATACCGGCGCGATAGATCTCCGCCACGTACGCGCCGACGGTCAGCGTCAACGCGATCACGACGTAGGTCGTGAGCGACAAGTCCTTCAGGATCGGCACACCGGTGAGCGGCAAACCGAAGCCGACCAGATAGATCACCAGCACCGCAGGCATCGCGCGGAAGATGTCGACGTAGGCCGTAGCGATGAACCGCAACGGCTTGCCAGCATTACCCGGTGCGAACATGGCGAGTGCGACGACCAGGCCCCAGATCAGCACGAAGACTTCCGCAATCAGGAAGATCTTCACGTTCACCCAGAAGGCTTCGAGCACGAGCGGGAACGTCCCCGCGATGAGCGGGACGAGGAAAAACGTCTTCGCCACCGCGAGATCGTTCGCCAGCACAAACTGCAACGCGAGCACGACGATCAGTTGCGCGAGTGTGTAGCCCAGCGCGATCCAGCTTTGCACCCCGGCTTCGGCCTTCGCCACGCGCGCAGCGACGATGTCGCGACGCGACGTGGCGCTTCGGAAGTCCCGGTAACGCGCAAACGCGCGCACCAGCGGAATGAGCACGAGCAACGAGGCCAGCCCGAGCAGAACCGTACCGACCGGCACCCACCAGCCGCCCAGCTGATTGGCCATCAGCCCTTCACGCAGGGCACCGATCGTGTAGACGCTGCTGGCGACGGCAATCGCCGCCCCCAGCAATGCGCACAGGCACAGCACCGTGGGTGCCGACGGGGTGCCGCCCACGTTCAGACGGCGCTCCCGGCCCATGCCACCGAGGATGGACCCCGGGGCCTTTTGAGAGGATTGGCTCATATGGATTGACTCGGGTCGCCCCGACCTCACGGCGTCAGGATCGGCAGCTTGGCGGGATCGGCACCGAGGCTCGGCACGAGGTACTGCGTGGCCAGACGGTCGAACGTGCCGTCCTTCTTCATCTCGGCTATCAACTTGTTGAAGGCGGCCAGATTCGGCGAATCCTTGTTGACGAGACCACCCCACTGTTCGCTCGTGTCATAGCGGCCGACGACTTCAAAGCGGCCTTCGGACTTCTTCGCAATGGACAGCACGTTCGGCGTGTCATACAGCACAGCGTCGACCTGACCGGCGGCGAGTGCGGCGTACATGGCAGCGGCGTCCGTGTAGACCTTCGGGTGTTCGGCGACCTTCACCTTGTCCGTCAGATACGGCAGGATCGTGGTGCCCTGCTTCACGCCCAGACGCATCTTCTTAATGCTGTCCTTGTCGACCTTGGTGCCCGTCTTCACGAGAACGCCCTGATCCGAGCTGAAGTACGGATCGGTGAAGTTGACGACCTTCTTGCGCTCGTCGGTGATGGTGATTTCGCTCAGCGCGATATCGAAGCCCTTGGCCTGCCCCGTCACGACTTGCGCGAACGAGCGATTGACGACGATCACGCGATCCAGACCGGCGCGATAGGCCATGTTGGCGGCCATGCAGTACTCGAAGCCGTCCTTGATGGTGTCGGGCGAATCGCCGTTCCACCAGCCCGGTGCGGGCAGCACGGGACGCACCGACAGTGCGCCCGGCGTGACCGTTTCGAGCTTGACCGAGCCGCGCGTGCCGGTGACCTGGCAATTGCCGAAGTCGGGCGCTGCGGAGGCTGCCGTCGACAAGACGCAGAGGCCGCCCAGCACGAGCGGAATGAGCAGCGAGCGCAGATGAGTCGACTTGCGGGTTGCGCGGTTGTTGTCCTGCTGTTCGATCGGTTTCATGAGGGGGTCTCTCCTTGCGTCTTTGGTATGTGATTCGGGGCGCGAGCGCGGGGGCTTCAGTGGTTCAGTATCCCAGTGTGTCAGGCGGGCAATGCCGCAGCCGGTTGAGCGATGCCGCCATGCGGCTTGCCCGAGGCGACATCGCCCCAGAGAACGGCGTGATCGTCGGGCAGGGCACGGGAGTTCGGCATCGACAGCCACAGGCGCATGAGCATGCGGTCCTGACCGGTCTGCACATCGTCCACGAAAGCCGTGCGGCCGTGGTACACGATGTGATTGTTCAACAACTGAATGTCGCCCGGCGCGAAACGCATCTGGAAGCACTCTTCTTCGGCCAGCGCCATGAGCATCTGGATGGCTTCGTGCTCGGCGTCGCTGAGCTTGCGCACGCCCGGCAGCATCTGGGCGTTCTCAATATAGGTGAGCGAGAAGTGGCTCGTCAGCTTGCCGTCTCGCACGCCGAAAATCGGCAGGTCGTAAGCGATGTGTTCGCCACCGGCTTCCTCGCCGAAACGGCTGCGCGGAATCGCATTGCACAACAGCGCGTGCAGATCCGGACGGCGCTTGAGCATCTCGTTGTAGACGGTCGCGCTGCTCGCCAGCTTGCTCACACCGCCTTCCGATGCCTGACGCACGCACAGCAGACCGACCACGTCGCAGCGGTCCGTGTGAAAGCGCAATTGTCCCGGCGAGAGCGTACGTGCGCCGGAGGAGAGGAATTGCTTGCCCGAGCTGTCGACGGTCGCGCCGTAGAGCTTCGCACCGACGCCCATGCCTTCGTCCTTGATCTCGCGCATGACCTCGCCACGGCAGTTCTGGAACATCGGCGTGCCGAGGTGTGCGCCCAGCGCGTACCAGATGCGACGCAGTTGTTCGGCGTCATAGCGGCTGACGTCGAGACCACGAATCTTGACCATGCCGGAGCCGTTTTCGAGTTCTTCACGAACGTCGTCGAAGAACGCGCCCGCATCGGGCAGCGGGAAGTTCTGACGATTGATGTCGCGCCAGTCGACGTTGCGCGTTTGCGCCAGTGCGGCATCGATCTGATCGAGCACGTGTGCCGGGAATGTCTTGACCCAACGGTCGTTGTTCACCATTTCGGCACCGCGCCAGACGGCAGCGCCCTGAAGACTCTTCGACTCGGACATGAAACCTCCTGATAGATGTAATGAGTAGTTCGTCCTGCGTTGTATATACATGTAAAGACATTACACCCAGCTTTTCGATTCCGGCAATCAGGGGTTGCGTCGGATCAGGGAAAGTCCTAGCGCTGGAAAACAACACAGCGGCGAGGTGTCCTGGGTGCGCTCTACATCGCAGTGCGGGCGCGCGCAGCGCCTCTCTGGCAGACGACAGACGAGACAAGTTTCGGGCTCATAGCCCCGCGCGGGACTGCCCGAACAGCCGGGTACGCAAAACCCCGGTCACATGGACTATACGCGAACAAAATTGAGTCCGTATATCATTTATTATTTTCGTATACGATTTTGAGCGCACGAAGAGAGCTGAAAACGAAAAAGGGGAGTGCTTTCGCACTCCCCTTTCTCCTTCAGCTCTGGATGTTGCGCGTCTTCGAGAGGCGTTCCCAGCGTTGTTAGAACGGATTATACGGCGTGCTTACGCCTTCCCGTTCAACCGGAAATACGCCATCACTTCGCGTTGCGTTTGTTCGAGGTGTTTGCGCAGCAGACGCACAGCGGTTTTCGTATCGCCCGCAGCGCAGGCCTGATGGATGGCGATGTGTTCGTCGGTCGAGCGCTGGTGGTCGTTGACGGCCGAGAGGTGTGCGCGCAGAAAACGTCCCATGCGCTCTTGTGCGGCCTGCGCCGTGGCGACGAGGCGCGGGCGATTCGCCGGTGCGTAAAGTGCCTGATGGAATGCGAGATTCAGATCGCTCCACGATTGCGGTGTGTCGGCCTTCGCGTAGCGTTTCAACAATTGTTCGGCCAGCGCGAGATCGCTCGGCGCCATGTTCGGCACCGCAATCTCAAGCGCACGGCATTCGAGTGCGATGCGCATGTCGAGCATCTCGACGCAATCGTGCACCGTGAGCGGCGAAACAATCGCCCCCGAATGACGCTTGAGCGACACCCATCCCTCGGATTGCAGACGCATCAGCGCCTCACGTACCGGAATCTTGCTCACGCCCATTTGCGCCGCAATCTCGTCCTGACGAATCGGTGCGCCTTCCGGCAATTCGCCCGATACGATCTGACGGCGAATGGCGTCGTAAGCCCGGTCCGCCGTCGAGAGCGAAGCTTCATCGAGCGTGGCAGTGGCGGCGAGGTTGCCGGTCGCGTCTTCGCGAGAGGATTTGGTCACAGCGCAGAACCCGTCGAGGCCGAAGTGGATAACGCGTCGATTATACAAATTCCTATTTCCGTATACGTTTCGACGTCATCGCATGATTGAGCATTTCTTGGACATCCGGTGATCGCGTGTCCCTTCAAAGGTTTCACGTCGATTGTTCCGTCCATGCAACTTAAAGTTTCCCGGGCAGGTATTTCGTGCCGCGTATCGCATCGATATGATGAGCGCCACCTGCGACAGCACATCACGCAGGAACGCATCAATGCCGACGTCTTTGTCGAATGAAATTCGCTTTTGGATGAAAACAATCACCATGCATCGTTTCAACATTCAGTGGTTTGCACGGGTGCTGATGTCGGCCCTGTTCCTGATCGCCGGGGTTCGCAAGATCTTCGCCTTCAAGGCGACCGTCGGCTATTTCGCCGCCATCGGTCTGCCCTTTGCCGAAGTCGTGACCGCGCTGGTCATCCTGATCGAAGCCGGTGGTGCCATCGCGTTGATTCTGGGCTGGCGTCTCAAGCCGCTGGCGCTGCTGCTCGCGATCTACACCGTCGCAACGGCCCTCATCGGTCATAAGTTCTGGGCCGCCGACCCCGCGCAATTCAGCGGTCAACTGAACAACTTCTTCAAGAACATTGCGATTGCCGGTGGCTTCCTTCTGCTGGTCGCACAACCGGACACGTCGTCGAAGACGTAAAACCTTCGGCCCGGCGTGCCCGGGCGAGTCGCTCGGGCGCGCGCCCGGGGAACACCCCGAGAGGCTCACGGCCCTCGGGGTGTTCTTTATTAAGCAGATGCCGAAAACACAACGCATCGACGTTGGAGAATTGTCGAGTTTTGTCGCCAGGCAATACCAGCGCGACAGAAATCGTTACACTCGCGCCATCTCCCTTCAGCATCCACATGTCCGCCCGCATCCTCCTCGTTGAAGACGACGCCCGTCTGTCCGCCCTGGTTTGCGGCTACCTTCAGAAGCACGGCTATCAGGTCGAATGCGTGCTAGATGGCGCTCGGGCCGTGCAAACGATCCTGCGCCGCCGCCCCGATCTGGTGATTCTCGACGTCAATCTGCCGGGCAAGGACGGCTTCGAGATTTGTCGTGAAGCACGCGCGCAGTATCGCGGCATCGTCATCATGGTGACGGCGCGCGACGAGGAATTCGACGAAGTGCTGGGACTGGAGCTGGGCGCCGACGATTACGTCCACAAGCCGGTGGAGCCGCGTGTGCTGCTCGCCCGCATCAAGGCGCAGTTGCGTCGCAACGAGCACCTCATTCCCGCGAGCAACTCCCCGGAGAGCATCACGCTCGGCCGGTGCCGCATCGACCGGGGCACCCGGTCCGTCACGCTGCCGAATGGCAAGCAGCCCGACCTGACCTCCGCCGAATTCGATCTGCTCTGGGCACTCGCTTGCTCGGCGGGTGAAGTGGTGACGCGCGACGCGCTGGTGCGTCACTTGCGCGGCGTGGAGTTCGACGGCATCGACCGCTCGGTGGACGGCGGCATCTACAAGCTGCGACGCAAACTCAACGACGATCCCACCGCCCCGCAATGCATTCTGACGGTTCGCGGCAAGGGGTATCAACTCAACAAATCCTGCTGGGACTGACCCGGCACGACCTCACGACCGGCCAGCCCGGCGCACATCATGCCCGCCAACCCTTTCCAGCCCTATCGATACTGCCGGCTGCGGTGGCAGCGATTTCGTCGTTCATGGACCGACACGCGCGCCGACCGGCGTCCGAGTTGGTCGCGGCTGTTCGTGCGCACGTACACGAACCTGCTGGGGCTTTGTCTGCTGGTGCTCGCCGTCCCGGCGCTCTTCATCCTGTTTAACGCGCCGGACAGCGTATGGCGCACGAGTCTGGGGACGGCCCATTTTCTGGTGCCCGTGGTACTGAGCACGCTGCTGTTGCCTGCCATCGTCGCGTATCGGTGGATGCGCCCGGTCTGGGTCGACCTCGTGATGGTGCGCGAGCGTGCCATCGACTTCAGCGGCGGCCGCTTCCATACGCGCGCTAAAGAGTCGTACAGCGTCATCATCGGTCCGCTGGCGCGCACGCTCAACGCGCTGGCCGAGCGCATGGAAAAGCTGATCGCCACACAGCGCGATCTGACCAACGGCATCTCGCACGAACTGCGCACACCGCTCGCGCGTCTGCGCTTCGCACTCGAGATATTGCGCGACCCGACGTCGTCTGCCGACGCATGTCAGCAAGCGCTGGCGAGCATCGATCTGGACGTGACCGAACTCGACGAACTCATCGACATGAGTCTGACTTTCGCGCGACTGGAGTACAGCTCGCTTCAGTCGAATCTGGAAACCACGTCGGTTGCGCATTGGTTCGCCAATCAGGTACGCGACGCCTCCCTGCTCTACGCCGAGCGCGACATCACGTTGGAGTGCAATCTCGCGCCGTCGTATCAGGTCGTCATGGATAAACGACTGATGGCATACGCCATGCGCAATCTGCTGCGCAATGCGAGCCGGTATGCGCGCTCGCGCATCGTCGTGGGGATGCAATTGCGTCACGGGAACATCGGCATCTACGTGGAAGACGACGGCCCCGGCATTCCGCCGGACGACCGCAAACGAATCTTCGACGCTTTCGTGCGACTCGACCGCCGCACCGGCGGTTACGGACTCGGTCTCGCCATCACGCAGCAGGTCATGCAGGCACATAACGGCAACGTTGCCGCTACCGATCCCGTCACCCTGGGCGGGGCGCGCTTCGAAATCAGCTGGCCCGCCATCACGCCCACCGGCGCTCCCTCGGTAACGTCTTAAGCCAACTCAATACGTACGTCCCAGCTGGAAGTAGACGTTGTTGCGTCCGCCCGGCGCGAACGCCACACCGAAGTAGATCGGGCCGAACGACGTCGTGAGTGCGGTAAAGACGGTGACGCTGCGCTTGAGCGAACCGCTGCCGAAGGAGTCGTCCACCGCCCAGACATTGCCCGCTTCCACGCTCACCCCGACGAACAGACGCCGGATCGGCGATGCGCTGAACGACGCAATCCGGTTCATGTACGTGATGTTCCCGTACATCATGGAATTGCCCGCCAACTGATCTGCGGCGTACGCGGACAAGTGCTGGAAGCCACCGAGCGTGAAGCCGAGCGGGTTCGTCACGTTGGTGCCGCCGAAGTTGTTGCCCGCCTCCACCGTGGCGCTCACGCTGTGTCGCCCGTAGCTCATCGCCACCATGCCCTTGCCGTACACCTCGGTGTAGCTGTTGCTTCCCGCGAACAACGACCGCTCTGCGCGCAACTCCGTGAAGTAACCGCGACGGGCGAATTGCGGGTCGTCGAGCTGGTCGATCACCAGCTTTGCGCGAGCGCTCAACTGACGTCCGTAAATGTCGGGGAAGAGCAGTTGCTGCGTCGACTGTGTATCGTCGTCATCGTTGCCGATCGGCAGGTTGTATTGAGGCACCGCCGTGCCGTGCGCATACACCAGACCGACACGGAAGTCGCCCAGCGTCGCTATCGGGAAGCCAATGTCGACACCGGCACGCTCCGTGGTGAGGCGATACCGCGTGAGTCTGATATCGCCCGACTCGTCGTACACGTTGGCGTGACGGCGCTGAATCTCCACGTACGGCGCGATGTAAGCGCCCCACGGGTTGGCGAACGGTTGACGCAACTCACCATGAAACGCTAGGACGTCGCTGCCGAGCGTGGCGTCGGCACGGGCTTCGAGACCGCTGCTCGTCAACCACGGACGGCGATAGCCGAGGTGCAGACGGAAGCTGCCCTCTTCCTTCGACGTCGCCGACAAGCCGAGGCCGAACAGCAGGAAGTTCGGTCCCCAGCGCTTTTCCTGTGCGGTGATGACGAGCTTGTGCTCGCCGTTCTCTTCCACCATTTGCTGCGTGACGCTCTCGAAATCGTCCTCGTTGACGAGCGCGAGCAGATCCTTGTTCACTGCGGCCGGATCGTAGACGTCGCCCTCCTTTACATGCAGCGCCGCCCGGATGCGCTTCGCTGGCACCACCCCGCGCGAGTTGATCTCGACCTTCGTGATGCGTACCGCTTGCGCCGCCGCCTTGCCGTGCGCAGCACGCCACGTGGCATATTGCTCAGGACTCAGCGCGAGCCGCTGAAGCTGTGGCAGCGCGGCCTGTGCAGCGGCTTCGCCCGCCGCGATGCCCTGTGGCGCGTTCTCGAAGTCGGTGAATGTCAGACGGCCGAGATCGGGCTGAATCAGCACGTCGGTTGCGCGAAGCTGCTCGCGCTGGCGCGCCACGTTCTGGCGAATCAGAATGCCGACCATTTGCTGGAACACGTCCGCTGGCGACGACAGCGCGTTCAGCGGGCGCAGCGGCGAGCCGATGTCCACGGCAATCACGACATCCGCCCCCATCGAGCGCGCCGTCTCGATCGGCAGGTTGCTGACGATGCCGCCGTCGACCAGCGTGCGGCCATTGACGTCCACCGGCGAGAAGAGACCGGGCAGCGCCATGCTCGCGCGAATGGCCTGCGGCAACGAGCCGTGATCGAGCACGACCATCTGGCCGGTCTGCAAGTCGGCGGCAATCGCGCGGAACGGCACGGGGAGCTTGTCGAACGACACTGAGCCGCCGATGTTCGGCGTCCACTCCTGCAACAGGGCCTGAAGCCGGTTGCCATGCACCAGCCCCGACGGCAACTGGAAGCCGTTGCGACCGAAGCCAAGGGAGAAGCTATCGACGTAGTAACGCTCGTCTTCGCGCTGCGACTGCGGAAGATCGCTGCGATCGGTGACGTCGAACGCAACGTCCGCGAGGTTCACGTGTTCGAGACGAGCGCGCATGTCGGACGCACTCAGGCCGCTCGCGTACAAGCCGCCGACGACTGCGCCCATGCTCGTCGCCGCGACGCAGTCCACCGGAATGCGATTGTCTTCGAGCACCTTGAGCACGCCGAGGTGTGCGTAGCCTCGCGCACCGCCGCCCGAAAGCACCAACCCGACCGACGGACGGCCCGGATCGCCGCCTTCGACGCGACAGATCGTCCCGGGTGTCGCGGGTGCAGTGGGCGTTGCAGCCCGCGCCGCCGGGGTGAGCAGGACGAACAACCCACCGAGCAGCAGGCACGCGCCGAGCCAGCGAAAACCGTCCCCGTCGCGCAGATGAAGTTTGGGGAAACGGCTCATGGCTTACGGTGAGATTTGGGAAAAACGCAAGAATACCCGCTTTCCGTTTCACCTAATGGACCAAAAAAGCGACACAAATCCCGCAGGCTGCGTGTATGGGATCAGTCAGGCGGGCAGTGTTCCGACGGACGGTCGACCGTCCCGATTTGATGCGGCGTGCGCTAGCTCGCCAGACACTTGAACAACAGGCGGAAGGGGCCGACATCCGGCGCGACGGCGAGACGGGGCAGAAGGAAGGGGTCGTCGTCACGGTCGACCCGACCGCGTCGCGTGGTCGTGGCGTTGCGATACCCGGCGCGCTCGACGATGTCGCGCACGTGTCGGGTGACGTTGCCATACGGGTAGCAGAACGCCTCGATGTTCGTCCCGCAAATCGATTCGAGTTGGTGCTTGGCGCCGACGATCTCTGCCGCAGCGTCGTCCAGCGTCGGGTCCGGCAGCGACACGTGATTGAGCGTGTGCGCGCCGACCTCGTGCCCGCGACGCATCCACGTCAGGAGCCGGTCGCGGTCCATGAGCGGCGCGGGGGACGGGACGAGGTGGGCGTCCCAGTGATTGGTCCCGCCCAGATGATCTGCCACGAAATAGCAGGTCGCCGTGAAGCCCACCGAATCGAGCACCGGCATCGCGTGATCGAAGACGTTCTGGAAGCCGTCGTCGAACGTGATGCCGAACACTTTGGCGCGCCCCGGTGCACGAAGATACAACTGAAGCTCGCACATGCTCAGGCCCTGATAGCCGAAGCGGCGAAGCCAGGCCATCTGCGACGCAAACGTATCGGGGTCGACGCACAGCCCGCGCAGCGGATTGTCGTGCGGCGGCACTGTGCAAATCTGGTGATACATCAGAATCGGAACCGACATGGCAGGGGCCTCAGGCGGCTCGCTTCTGATTGCGTCTCTGACGACGCAGTGCAATGCGGAGCCACTGACGCATCGAGAGATTCGCGCGCGTCGGGGGTTGCGACCTGACGCGCGCGGCGGTGGCGTCCAGATACACGCCGTAGGTCGCCCCGACGAAATCGTCGAAATCGAACTCGGTGCGTCCCTTCATCCGTGCCATGTGCCCCATGTGCCGCATGCGCTCCGGTTTGTCGGCGATGTGCATCAGCACGTTGGCGATGGCTTGCGGATCACGCGGCGGCACAATCCAGCCGTCTACCCAAGGGGTAACGTTTTCCGGCAGTCCGCCGACCTTCGTCACGAGGCTGGCACAGCCAGCGGCCATCGCTTCGCGGCACGCATACGACAGGCTCTCGTGATAGGAGAGGACGAACGCGACATCGGTCGCTGCGAGCAGATGGTGGACGTGGTTGATCGGCCCTGTGAAGAGGATCTGCGCGTCGAGACCGCACTCCTCGACCATCGCACGTTGCTCGATGCTCGGCTCGGTGCCCGCGAGCCAGACACGAAAGCGCTGACGTGTCGCTTCGGGCAACAGTGTGAGCGCTACGACGAGGTCGGCCCATCCCTTCGCCTCGCCCGTGCCCGCCGCACTGCCGAGCACGATGCTGTCGTCTGCGCTTGCGCCGAGCAGAGCCGAGCGACGGCGCAGGCGCTCCTCCTCGTTGAGCAGTTCGGCACCCGGCGAACGCACGCCGTGTTTGATCACCACGATGTTCGGATAGGACGACTCGCGTCTGAGCATCGTGCGGACGTAATCGCTCACGGCGATGGTCCGGCTCGTGCCGAAACTCGCGCGCAACCAGTTGCCGAACGAGTTGACGGGATAGGTGTTGTGTTTGGTGAAGACGATTTCCGGGCGCACCGTCAGCCCGGCGACGGCCAGCATGACCTGACGATGATCGGGAGAACCGTTGACGTGCACGACATCGAAGCGGTGCTCGCGAATCAGCCGACGCAGGCGCAGCGTCTCTTGCCAGAAGCGATACCAGCGTGGTTTGAAATCGATGTCGACCGAAGTGATGCGCGGCAGCCGCTTGATCTGCTCACCGAGCCAGCTACCGGGAGGCGTAGCGACAGTGATCTCATGGTCGCGGCTCATGGCGAGCGCGAGTTCCCGGACGTAGGTGTCCTGCCCGCCGCCGCAACCGACGTGAAAGTTGGTGTAAAGAATCTTCATGCGTTCCGACCCGATGGTGTCTCCACGAATGGTAGAGAGACCCGGGGCGGGACGGTGTCGAGACTCAATGAGTTTTGTTTCGTTTTGTTGCCGGGCGTACGGGCGTACTGGTGAGTGAACGTATGGACGCAAAAAAACCCGGCAGCGCAACGCTTGCCGGGTTTTGTCGACGGGGCGAGATTTCGCCCCGGTCGTCTCGACTCAGAACGGAATATCGTCGTCCATGTCGTCGAAACCGCCGCCGGATTGCTTGGCCGGGGCTTGCTGACGGGCACCGCCGCCGCCACCGCCGCCACCACGCGAGTAACCGCCGCCACCGCCTTCGTCGCCACCACCGCCGCGCGAGTAGCCGCCACCGCCGCCACCTTCACCGCCGCCGCTACGGCCACCCAGCATCTGCATCTGGTCAGCCACGATTTCCGTGCTGTAACGCTCCGTGCCGTCCTGCGCCTGGTACTTGCGCGTACGGATACGGCCTTCGATGTACACCGACGAGCCCTTCTTCAGGTACTCGTTGACGATCTCCGCCAGACGGCCGAAGAACGACACACGGTGCCATTCCGTCATTTCCTTGAATTCGCCGGACTGCTTGTCCTTGTAACGGTCGGTCGTCGCCAGACGAATGTTCGCAACCGCATCGCCGCTCGGCATGTAGCGGACTTCGGGGTCGGCACCCAGATTGCCGACCAGAATCACTTTGTTGACTGATGCCATAAATCTTTCTCCGGTATTGCTGAAATCCGATCAGGATTGACGAGGCGCAGGGGTCCTCATCGGTGCGGCGATTATAAGCCACACGAAAGCACCGGCCGCACAAGTCAGGAAGATTGCGTTTTGACCGTAGTGGGTCATCAGAAAACCCCCTAGCGCTCCACCGCAGAACAAGCCGAGTGCCTGAGTCGTGTTGTACACCCCGACAGCCGCGCCCTTACGCTGTCCCGGCGCCAGCTTCGACACCAGCGACGGTTGCGATGCTTCGAGCACATTGAAGCCCAGGAAGTACACGAACAGCACCACGGCAATCACACCGACCGTCGGCGGCAATCCGCCGAGCGCCACCTGCGCAATGGCCACCAGTGCAATCGCCGAGAGCAGCACGGCCTTCATCTTGCCGCGCTTTTCCGCGGCGATGATCGCGGGCACCATCGCGATGAACGACAGCCCCATCACCGGCAGGTAAATCTCCCAGTGCTGCGCCACCGGCAATCCGGCCGCGACCAGCATGCGCGGCATCGCCACGAAGAGCGCCGTCTGCGTCGCGTGCAGCACGAACACGCCGAAGTTCAGACGCAGCAGTTCCGGGTTATGCAGCACTTCCGAGAATGGCGCAGGCCCAGCCTTGGCGTGGATGGGCGGCGTGGGCACCACCCACAGCACCACGAAAATCGCCAGCACCGCAAGTATGCCGATGGCCGAGAACAAGCCGCTCATGCCCAGCCAGTGATACAGGAACGGCGCACACACGATAGCCACGGCAAACGACACGCCGATGCTGCCACCGATCATCGCCATCGCCTTGGTACGGTTCGCGTCGCTCGTCAGATCCGCCACACAGGCCATGACGGCCGACGAGATCGCCCCGGCCCCCTGAATCGCGCGGCCGACGATGATCCACGTCAGATCGTGCGCCATCGCCGCCACCAGCGAGCCGATCGCGAACACGATCAGTCCGAAGATGATCACAGGCTTGCGCCCGAGGCGATCGGACGCCCACCCGTACGGGATATAGAGCAGGGATTGCGTCAGACCGTAGATACCGATGGCCAGGCCGACAAGGAAGGTGTCGTTACCGCCCGGAATCGTCTGTGCGAAGACCGAGAACACCGGCATGATCAGGAACAGCCCGAGCATGCGCAATGCAAAAATCCCCGCGAGCGACGCGCTGGCGCGCACTTCTAGCGGGGTCATGCGGCCCCCTCGGCCGCGTGTCGAGGCAGGAGATGCGGAAGTCACGGAATCAGTCGACATTACGTCCTGAGAGATGGAAAAAGCGCTTGCGGCCTCGGAATTGTCTGATGTTTGCATTCGGACGACGGGGTGTGTCGCCCCGCCTGGCAGGTTCGCAAACGAGACCCGGTAGGGTCCGGAATGCCCAACAGGCCCGCTAGGCTTGGCAGAACGGTCGGACGCCAGCCTCTGGAAATCGGGCGGTTCGTCCCCATCTGCCTCCCATGCCGCATCGGCGCCCGAGGCAGCCCGTCAGCAGGGATCAGCCCCGGCAATCAAACTTAGGTATATTAGCAGGTTTAGCCGCCCTGATTTCCCCCCAGCGGCCCGCCCGACCGCTCCCGCCGCCTGCTGCGTCGATGCCCGGCCAACGCCGTGCCGGCGCGGTCCGACGTCCCGGGAAACTCAGGCTCTTGGGGGCCGGAAACCGCCCCGCGACAATTCGCCGCGCGGATTCCTCGGCGACGACCCGGAACCGTCAATGGAAACCATTCGTATTCGTGGGGCTCGTACCCACAACCTCAAGAACGTCAATCTCGACCTGCCGCGTCACCAGCTTGTGGTGATCACCGGCCTGTCGGGCTCCGGCAAGTCGTCGCTCGCTTTCGATACGCTTTACGCGGAAGGTCAGCGTCGCTATGTCGAAAGCCTGTCGGCGTATGCCCGTCAGTTCCTGCAACTGATGGAAAAGCCCGACGTCGATCTCATCGAAGGCCTCTCGCCTGCGATCTCGATCGAGCAGAAGGCCACGTCGCACAACCCGCGCTCGACCGTCGGCACGGTCACCGAAATTCACGACTACCTGCGTCTGCTCTATGCGCGCGTGGGTACCCCGTACTGCCCCGATCACGGACTGCCGCTCGAATCGCAAAGCGTTTCGCAAATGGTCGACGCCGTGCTCGCGCTGCCAGAAGACACCAAGCTCATGATCCTCGCGCCCATCGTCGTCGATCGCAAGGGTGAGCATGCCGACCTCTTCGAATCGATGCAGGCACAGGGCTTCGTGCGCTTTCGCATCCGCTCGGGCGGCGGCGCGGCCAACGAAGGCACGGCACGCGTGTACGACATTGAATCGCTGCCCAAGCTCAAGAAGACGGAAAAACACTCCGTCGACGTGGTCATCGACCGCATCAAAGTGCGCGCCGATCTGAAGCAACGTCTGGCCGAGTCGTTCGAGACGGCGCTGCGTCTGGCCGACGGCCGCGCGATTGCGCTGGAAATGGATACGGACAAGGAACACGTCTTCAGCTCGAAGTTCGCGTGCCCGGTGTGCTCGTATTCGTTGCAGGAACTCGAACCGCGTCTGTTCTCGTTCAACAACCCGATGGGCGCATGCCCGACCTGCGACGGTCTGGGACAGATGACGTTCTTCGATCCGAAGCGCGTCGTCGCCTTCCCCGCACTATCGCTCGCGTCCGGTGCGATCAAGGGCTGGGACCGTCGCAACCAGTTCTACTTCCAGATGCTGCAAAGCCTCGCGGCGTTCTACGACTTCGACGTCGACACGCCCTTCGAGGAGATGCCGGAAGAGACGCAGAAGATCGTGCTCTACGGCTCAGGCGAGCAGGAGATTCCGTTCACCTACGTGAACGAGAAGGGCCGCACGTCGGTGCGCTCGCATGCCTTCGAAGGCATCATTCCGAACCTTGAGCGGCGCTATCGCGAAACCGACTCGGTCGCCGTGCGCGAAGAACTCGCCAAGTATCAGAACAACCGCGCTTGCCCCGATTGCGAAGGTAGCCGTCTGCGTCGCGAGGCGCGCTTCGTCAAAGTCGGCGAAGACAAGCAGGCACGTGCCATCTACGAGATCGGCAATCTGCCGCTGCGCGAAACGCTCGGCTACTTCCACGAGCTGGTGCTGCACGGCGCGAAGCGCGAGATTGCCGACAAGATCGTCAAGGAAATCGTGGCGCGTCTCACGTTCCTGAATAACGTCGGTCTCGACTACCTTTCGCTGGAACGTAGCGCCGATACGCTCTCGGGCGGTGAGGCGCAACGGATTCGTCTCGCGTCGCAGATCGGTTCGGGCCTGACGGGCGTGATGTATGTGCTCGACGAGCCGTCCATCGGTCTGCATCAGCGCGATAACGACCGTCTCATCGGCACGCTCAAGCACCTGCGCGATCTCGGCAACTCGGTGATCGTGGTCGAACACGACGAGGACATGATTCTCGCGAGCGACTACGTCGTCGACATGGGACTCGGCGCGGGCATTCACGGCGGCACTGTGATTGCGCAGGGCAGCCCCGAGCAGATCGAGAATGCCGCGGAATCGCTGACGGGCCAGTACCTCTCGGGCGCACGGCGCATCGAAGTGCCGACCGAGCGTCGTGCGCCGGGCGAGGACTATCTGCGCATCGTCGACGCCACGGGCAACAATCTGAAGAACGTCAATCTGGACCTGCCTGTCGGTCTGTTGACGTGCGTGACGGGCGTGTCCGGCTCGGGCAAGTCCACGCTCATCAACGACACGCTGTATCACGCCGTTGCGCGCCATCTGTATGGCTCGTCGGCCGAACCGGCACCGTATGAGCAGATCGATGGGCTGGAGCACTTCGACAAGGTCATCAACGTCGACCAGTCGCCCATCGGACGCACGCCGCGCTCGAACCCTGCCACGTACACGGGGCTGTTCACGCCGATTCGCGAACTGTTCGCCGGTGTGCCCGCTGCCAAGGAACGCGGCTACGACCCGGGCCGCTTCTCGTTCAACGTGAAGGGCGGACGCTGCGAAGCCTGTCAGGGCGACGGCGTCATCAAGGTCGAGATGCACTTCCTGCCGGACGTGTACGTGCCGTGCGACGTCTGCCACGGCAAACGCTACAACCGCGAAACGCTCGAAGTCCAGTACAAGGGACGCAACATCTCGGAAGTGCTCGACATGACGGTCGAGCAGGCGCACGAGTTCTTCAAGCCGGTGCCGGTCGTCGCGCGCAAGCTGAAGACGCTGCTCGACGTCGGTCTCGGCTACATCCGTCTCGGTCAGTCGGCCACCACACTCTCGGGCGGCGAAGCGCAGCGCGTGAAGCTCTCGCTCGAACTGTCCAAGCGCGACACGGGCCGAACGTTGTATATCCTTGACGAACCGACCACGGGCCTGCACTTCCACGATATCGAACTGTTGCTGACGGTGATTCACCGGTTGCGCGATCAGGGCAACACGGTCGTCATCATCGAACACAATCTGGACGTGATCAAAACGGCCGATTGGGTGATCGATCTCGGGCCGGAAGGCGGTGCGGGTGGCGGGCAGATCATCGCGCAAGGCACGCCCGAGCAAGTCGCAGCGAGCAAGGCTAGCTTCACCGGCAAGTATCTGGCGCCGTTGCTCAAGCGTGGCAAGTAACGCTTCATCGGAAAAGGACGTCATCTCATGGAACCGCGCTCTGGCTGGACTCCGGACCGGAACTTCTGGGTCGAAGCCGCAAGTTATGTCTTCGCGGCGGTGGCCCTCTGGCTGATCCTCGGTATCCACCTGCTGTCGGCGGTGCTGGCGGGCATGGTGGTGTATCAGCTTGTCCATGTGCTGGGGCCGCGCCTGCAATTGCGCATCTCCAGCGAGCGGGCACGGCTGGTCGCCGTGGCCTTGCTCTCGGCACTCATCGTCGCCCTCATGACGGCGCTGGTGTTCGGCATCATCACCTTCTTCCGCAGCGACGCGGGGCACCTCGAACACATCAATGGCCGCATGATGGAGGCAATCGAGCAGGCGCGCTCGCAACTGCCGATGTGGGTGACCGACCGTCTACCTGCGGATACCGACGACATTCATCAGGCCGTGACGGAATTCCTGAAGGATCACACGCAGGAGATGTCGCTTGTCGGCAAGGAAGCGCTGAACGCGATGGTGCACATCATCGTCGGGCTGGTGCTCGGCGCGCTCGTGGCGCTGTCGACGGTGCGTCCGGTGCAGCACATGCGCCCGCTGGCCGCCGCACTCACCCGCCGCGTGACGCTCTTCGGCGACGCCTTCCGTCGTATCGTCTTCGCACAGGTGAAGATCTCGCTCATCAACACGGTTTTCACGGCCATCTTCCTGATCGGTATCTTGCCGTTGTTCGGCATCCACCTGCCGCTGCGCAAGACGATGATCGTGGTGACGTTCGTGGTCGGCCTGCTGCCGGTCGTCGGCAACCTGATCTCGAACACGTTCATCGTGGTACTCGGTCTGTCGGTGTCGCTGTATGTGGCGATCTCGGCGCTGGTCTTCCTGATCGTCATCCACAAGCTCGAATACTTCCTGAACGCGCGCATCGTCGGCACGCAGATTCAGTCGCGTGCCTGGGAGCTGCTGCTGGCCATGATCGTGATGGAGGCCGCATTCGGCCTACCGGGGTTGATCGCCGCGCCCATCTACTACGGCTACCTCAAGAGCGAACTGGCGGAAAAGAAGCTCGTCTGAGCGCCTGACTGTACACAGCCACGCCCGCTGCCCACCGGCACCGGGCGTGTTTTTTGATGTGAATTTGACATTTCGTCACCCAGTGACATAATGTCAAATCATGAAATCCACCAAATCTCCTGCTACGGGCAAGCTCGACGAGAACACGCTGCTATTGCGTGAGGGACGCAAGATCGTCGAAGCGCTCGGTCAGACCTTCGCACCGCTCGTGGAAGTGGTGCTGCACGACCTGACCGATCCCGACCATGCCATCGTGGCCATCGCCAACAATCTGTCAGGTCGCGAGCCAGGCGACGCCGTCACGGAGATGGGACTTGCACGTATCGCCGACCCGGCGTTTCCCGAGGTCATCGCGAACTACGCCAACCGGTTTCCGGATGGGCGTCCGGCCAAGAGCACGTCCATCGGGCTGAAGAACAGCGAGGGCGAGTACGTCGCCGCCATCTGTCTGAATATGGACATTTCGATGTTGGCGGCAGCGGCAGCGAGCATTCAGCAACTGGTGAGCGTGCCCAATCAGGCACCCGCCACCGTCAGCGAGACGCTGGCCAGCCGACGCCTCGACGACATCCGCCCGCTCATCGCCGACTTCGCGGCGCAGCGCAACACCACCCCGCAAGGCCTGACGCTCGCGCAACGCCGCGAAGCGATCCGTCTCATCGAGGCGCGTGGCCTGCTGGACCTGCGTCACGCGCATGCCGAAGTGGCGCGCACGCTCGGCGTCGCCCGTTCGACCGTCTACACCTATCTCTCCGATCCGAAAGGTTCCTCATGACTACCCCCACGTTGGCGATTACGTATGGCGACGTCGTCGCCGCTCACGACCGGATTCGCGAAGCGGCGCATCGCACGCCGGTGCTCACGTCGCGCACGGCCGACGCCATGACCGGCGCCCGCCTTTTCTTCAAGGCCGAGAACTTCCAGCGCATGGGCGCGTTCAAGTTTCGCGGCGCTTACAACGCGATATCCCAGTTCACGGCCGAGCAGAAGCGCGGCGGCGTGCTGGCGTTCTCGTCGGGCAACCACGCACAGGCCATCGCATTGTCGGCCCGCGAGTTGGGCGTGCCCGCCGTCATCCTGATGCCGCAGGACGCCCCGCAAATGAAGATCGACGCCACGCGTGGGTACGGTGCGGAAGTGATCCTGTTCGATCGCTACAAGGAAGATCGCGAAGCGCTGTCGAAGCGTCTCGCCGAGGAACGCGGCATGACGCTGATCCCGCCGTACGACCATCCGCACGTGATGGCCGGTCAGGGCACAGCCGTCAAGGAACTCATTGAAGACGCCGGCGAACTCGACATGCTGCTGGTGTGTCTGGGCGGTGGCGGTTTGCTCTCGGGCAGCGCCGTCGCGGCGCGCGCGCTCAATCCGAATATCGAGATCTACGGCGTGGAGCCGGAGGCCGGGAACGACGGGCAGCAGAGCTTGCGCACGGGCGAGATCGTTCAAATCGAGACGCCCCGCACCATCGCCGACGGCGCACAGACGCAGCACCTCGGTCAGTACACGTTCCCGGTGATTCGCTCGCTGGTGGACGACATCCTGACCGTGACCGACGACGAACTCGTGCAGACGATGAAGTTCTTCGCGAGCCGCATGAAGATTGTGGTCGAGCCGACGGGTTGTCTCGCGGCCGCTGCCGCGATGCAGGGCAAGGTCGACGTTCGCGGCAAACGCGTGGGCGTCATCCTGTCTGGCGGCAACGTCGATCTCGCACGCTTTGCAAAACTTACGCTCGGGGAGGCCGTATGAGCACGCAGGAACGAGGTATCGAATCGGTGAACGTACCGACATTGCAACCGCCGCGAGGCCACTATTCGCACGGGGTTTGCGCGAACGGCTTCGTGTTCGTCTCGGGACAGTTGCCGGTCACGCCTGAGGGCGAGCGCCTGGTCGGCGCGCCATTCGCCGTGCAGGCAAAGCAGGCGCTGGACAACGTGGCGGCCATCCTTGCCGCCTGCGGCACGAGCGTCAGCCGTCTGGTGCAGGTGCGCGTGTACATTACGAACGTCGACGACTGGGGTCCGTTCAACGAGGTCTACGCCGAGTGGGCGGGCGAAGCGAAACCGGCGCGTTGTGTGGTGCCGGTGCCAGCGCTGAGTCATGGCGTTGCGGTGGAGATCGAGGCGACGGCGCTGGCGGGGTGAAGCGCATGCGCGTCGGGACTCGCAAGACGGCGCATGGGGTGCACCACTTCGTGTGAATCAAAGTACAAATGCCCGCTTTCGCGGGCATTTGTCTGAGAGCGCCATATCCTCTATATCAGCTCATGTTCGGCCAGGCGCGCCCGCACGATATCCAATATTCGGACCATCTCCGCGTCGTCAGTGTTCTCTTCACACATCGCGCGCCAGGCCGCTTCGCGCTCGAACTTCGGCACGCCCAACAACTCCTCGAATACTCGAGTGATCTCACTCTCCATTTCCTCTGGGAGCGGCTCATCTTCGGTTGACGAGGGGCTCGCCATACGCGAACTTCGAAGGACGCCCGACGACTGCCCCGTCTCGCCAGAACTCCCGTACTGGGACAATAGTGCATCGCGAAGCTCGGCGGAACGATCGATCTTCGAATCGGCCATTACCGTGCCGCCTTCCGCCTCAGCCACATTTCGCGTTTGTTCAAAGTCAGCACCGAAACCCTCCGCAGGCGGCGATGTTGCCTCCGCCTGCTGTATGTCCGGCGTCGTGATTTTCTGAGCGGTTGCTTGGGTATTCACTTCCATGACGAATCTCCATCGTTGGGGGAGATTTCAGCTTCAGGTCGACGATTCCGGTTGCACACTCAAGCGCATTTCGGCGCTAGCAATGGCCGCTCTCGCAAG
This sequence comes from Pandoraea commovens, assembly GCF_902459615.1. Taxonomy (GTDB): domain Bacteria; phylum Pseudomonadota; class Gammaproteobacteria; order Burkholderiales; family Burkholderiaceae; genus Pandoraea; species Pandoraea commovens. The sequence goes on along the minus strand of NZ_CABPSA010000006.1, from coordinate 77,621 downwards.
GTGCCAATCCTTACCATCGAACATCTGCGGAATTAGATTGCCTTTAAAGTAGGACTTGAAGGTTTCGAGCTCGCTTTTGTTGCAATCGCTCAACAGCTTTTCCCAGATCGCAATGCGCTCGGCAGCCGCCGCCTTCATCATGTCCACAATCCGCTGCCCGCACTCGCTTCCGCCTCCGGACGCGAGACCGCACGACATAGGTGCCAACAGCCCGGTGGCGCCGTCGACCTGAGCACCCGTCGTCGCCGCGCCATCTTCAAACCAAGCCACATTTCGCGTTCCTTCCAAGTCAGCATTGAAACCTTCCGCAGGTGGCGATGTTGTCCCGGCCTGCTGGATCTCGGACGTTGTGATTTGTTGAGCGACCGTTTGCGCACTCACGTTCATGACGAATCTCCGTCGGGTGGGGGGGAGATTTCATCGTGTCACCTATCGAACGCAAACCTTTGCGATTCGGACGGTCACCTTCGGGTTGACGTCTCCCGACAACGCAACTTGGGACCTTCCGCAAGATGGTGATGGGAAGACACATCATGGATCGATCGACGGCACGCCCGCTTACATCAACAACTCCAAGCGTTTGCGCCCGGCCCCGGGGAATTTGAGGCGGTCTGATCGATCAGACCGGTACACTTCGCTCTACGAATCCCAAAGTTCATCGAAACATGACGACACCCGATCTCCAGACACCGACACGCGCGCCTTCCGATGCCCCCTTCGCTCCTCCGTCTGCACCGCTGACTCAGCAGCGTATCGATGACGAACCGCTGCGGCTGGTCACGAGCTTTAACGACATCTTCGTCGTCGTCGCGTCGTGGCTGCTTTCGTTCGGCACGGTGTGGCTCACGGCATCGCTGCCCTCGTGGCTGCAGATGCTGATCGCCGCCGCCATCACGTGGGGACTCTCGGAGATCTTCGTGCGGCGTCGCCGTATGGCGCTGCCCGCACTCTGCTTCTCGTTCAGCTTCGTTAGCACCGCAGCAATGCTCGGTTTCGGGAACGCGTCACTGCTGCATCAGGGAGGAGAAAGCGTGCGTGCCTCGATGAGCTGGTGGACGCTCGTCGCCACCTGCGTCTGCACGGCGCTCGGTGCCACCCTCTTTTGGTGGCGCTTCCGCGTACCCGCTGTGATTGCCATGGGCGTGGCGGGCGTTGTCGCAGTAGTGTGGGCGCATGTGCTGGTACTGACCGAGAACAATGGCTGGCTGCTGGTGGCGAACGTCGTCGTCGGGTTGGCGATTTTCATCTGGGCACTGCGATGGGATGCACAGGATCCGCAACGCACGAGCATCCGCTCCGATGTGGCCTTCTGGCTGCACCTGCTCGCCGCCTGCATGGTCACGCATCCGATCTTCTGGATGCTCGCACCGAATCACCCCGGCGCGGTCATCGCCGTATTCGTGCTGCTCACTGCCGTGTCGCTCGCCATCGACCGTCGCGCGCTGATGCTGTCGTCGCTGCTATACGTCATGAGCGCAATCTTGCGGATGTTCATGACGCCCGCCGCGAACGGCGACGAACTCTACACGCACTCCAGCATGTCGCTGCCAGCCACGGCGGTGATCGTCGGCGGCGTGCTGCTGTTGCTCTCGGTGTTCTGGCAACCGTCGCGTCGGGTCGTGCTTCGCCTGCTGCCGTCGGCATGGCGCGCGAAGTTGCCGCACTGAATCGCATCTGACGTCAAAAGCAAAAAGGCCGCGCCGGATTCTTCCCGGCGCGGCCTTACTTCTTTTCACTCACGTCACTGAATCGTCACGCGCTCCAGCACCTTCATGTAGTGATCGAGCGGCGGCGTCTGCATACCGGCGATCTTCGCGCGGTCGTCCCAGCGACGCAGGCGAAGCGCCGCCTCGGCATGCTCGCGTGCAAGAAACGCCTTCGCTTCGTCATCGCCGAACACGCCACCTTGCAGCGCGAGACTGCGCACCGAATCCACCGACAGCTTGCCGTAGTACTCGGGATCGACGGCGCAAAGGCAACGCTTGGCGTCCACATGCAGACGAATCGGATCGAGGACCGCGTCGCTGAAGAGCGGCCTGAGGAACGGCAGTGCGAAGTATTGATGCAGATCGTCGATGCCGCGCTCGGTGGGCGTTTCGCCCTGAAGATTGAGCAGATGGCCGAGATCGTGAAGGAAACTGGCGGCGACGAGCGCCTCGTCGGCGCCCTCGCTTTCGGCGAGCGCGCCGCTTTGCAGCGCGTGCTCCAGTTGGGTGACGGGTTCGCCGCTGTAAGCGATCGAACCGAATTTATCGAACAGGGTGCGGATGTCCGGCAGGCTCAGGGCCATCGTGAGAACTCTCGTTGTCATCGCGAGAATCGGGGGCAGCCCCGGCAGCGGCCGTCGCGACATCGGCAAACGCCGCCAGTTTCGACGCCTTCGTTTCCTTCGGCGTCTTCATATCCTTGTTGTCCTTGCCGTCCTTGGCTTCCTTCGGCTTGTCGCGCATGCGGCTCTTGCGCAGCGCGCCCGCGTCGTCGAGTACCGGATACGCCGTCGAACAGAACAGCGAATTCAGACGCTTCATGTCGCTGATGATATCCAGGTGCAGCGAAGACGTCTCGATACTCTGCACCGACTGGCCCGCCAGACGATTCAGGTGCGTGTACGAATACGCGCGCTCCAGATCGCGGAAGCTCTCCTTCTCAGCCATCAACCGCTGCGCGCTGCGTAAATCCGTATTCAGAAACACCGACAGGCCGAGTTGCAGGTTCGTCACCAGCCGCGCGTGCATGTCGCAAATCTCCTGCAACCCCGCCTCCGAGAACGACAGCTTGTGCGATATCTTCTTCTCCTCGACCTCCACCACCATGCGCTCGATGATGTCGCCCGCATGCTCGAGATTGATAGTGAGCGAGATGATGTCCGTCCAGCGGCGGCTGTCCTGCTCGCTGAGGTTTTCGCGCGACACGCGCGTCAGGTACATCTTCACGGCGGTGTAAAGATGGTCGACATCGTCGTCCAGACGGCGCGTTTCTCGGGCGCGCGCCACGTCATTACTCTTGATGACGTAAAGCAACCCGTTGAGCATCTGCTCGATGAGGTCGCCCATGCGCAACGTTTCACGCGTGGCATTCGCCAGCGCTACCGAAGGCATTTCCAGCGCGCTCTCGTCGAGATGTCGGGCACGCGTAACACCATCGGCTTCCGGCTTTTCGGCCAACAGACGCACGCACAAACGCGCCATCGGCTCGGTGAACGCGAGGCAGACAAGGCAGCGAACGAGGTTGTACAGCACGTGGAAGTTGACGACGGCTTGCGCAGGGGCGTCCGAGAGCCAGCTCACCAGCATCGGCGCATAGTCGACGAACGGCAGCACGATCAGGCAGCCGATCAGCTTGAAGATGAGGCTGCCGAACACCACACGACGCCCCGCCGCGTTCTGACCGGCCGACGTCAGCATCGCCAGCATGCCGCTGCCGAGGTTCGCGCCGATCACGAGACACAGCGCCACTTTGAGCGAGATGACACCGGAAGACGCCAGCGTCGCCGTCAGCAGCACGGCGGCGAGGCTCGAATACGACACCATCGCGAAGAGCGCGCCGATCAGCGTGTCGAGCATGACGTCGCCCGTCAGCGAGCCGAACAGCACCTTCACCCCGGCGGCTTCGGTCATGGGCGTGGTCGCGCCCACGATCAGTTGCAACGCCAGGATGATCAGCCCGAGGCCGATGGACACGCGGCCCAGCTGGCCTGCGCGCGTCTGCTTTCGTGAGAGGAAGAAGATGACGCCGAAGAAGATCAGCAGCGGCGAGAGCCAGTGCAGATCGAACGTCAGGATCCGCGCCATCAGGGCGGTACCGACGTCGGCCCCCAGCATGATCGACAGGGCGGGCGCCAGCGCGATCAGCCCCTGCGCGCCGAACGACGACACGATGAGCGCCGTCGCGTTACTGCTCTGCACGAGGCCCGTGACGAGCACGCCCGCCGCAAAGGCGAGGAAGCGGTTCGAGATGCTGTGCGACAGAATGCGTCGCAGGTCGGCACCATAGACGCGCAGGACCCCGGTACGCACAATGTGCGTCCCCCAGATCAGCATCGCCACGCCGGAAAGAAGGTTGAGCAGAGTCAGCATGCCAGTGTTCCGTGATCTTATTGTCGACGGGACAGGCAGCGCTTCGCGCCGCCAACATGACGCGTGGCCTGGTTTTCTAAACCGGCATCCCGCGTCAGACGAACACTGGCGTCGGGATGCATGTTAAGTTCACGCAAGTAAGTTCACGCGTCATGCGTATCCCCAATCGATACACCGTACACCAATTTGACCAGCGCAACAATCCTGTCATCAAATTGTCACAATTTTTGCGCTGGTTCTGCTACGTCTCGCTCAGACGCCCCACGGCAAGGTGAAGGTCTTGGTGTTAGTGAAGCTTTTCATCGCCTCCTGAACCCCTTCCTTATAGCCAAGCCCGGAGTCCTTGATACCACCGAACGGCGTCAGTTCGATGCGATACCCCGGCACTTCCCACACGTTGACGGTCCCGACCTGCAATTCGTTGGTAAAACGCGTCACATAATCAAGCCGGTTCGTACAAACGCCGGACGACAGGCCGAACGCAGTGCCGTTGGAGATGGCGATGGCTTCGTCGATGCTGCCGAACGTGATGATCGGCGACACCGGCCCGAAGGTCTCTTCGCGCACCACCGTCATCTTCGGGTCGACACGGTCGATCACCGTCGGCGAATACAGTGCGCCCTCGCGCTTATTGCCGACCAGCAGACGCGCCCCCTGCGACACCGCTTCGTTCACTCGCGACTCGAACAGGCGCGCGGCCGCTTCGTCGATCACCGTGCCCATGTCGTTGTCGCCATCGGCCGGATCGCCGTACTTCCACGCACGGGTCTTCTCGACCACGAGTTCGGTGAACTGCGCGGCGATGTCCTTGTGCACCAGCATGCGCTTGACCGCCGTGCAACGCTGACCCGAGTTCTTGTACGACCCTTGCACCGCGAGATCGGTCGCGCGCTCCAGATCGGCGTCCTCCATCACGATCAGCGGGTCGTTGCCGCCCAGCTCCAGCACGATGCGGCGATAACCCGCCTTGGACGCGATGTACTTGCCGATCGACACGCCGCCCGTGAACGTGATCATGTCGATGTTCTCGTTCGTGATCAGCTCGTCGGCAATCTCCATCGGATCGCCGGTGATCACTTGCAGCATCTCCGGCGGCAGACCGGCTTCATACAGCGTGTCGGCCAAATAGTAAGCTGAGAGCGGCACCTTCTCGGACGGCTTGAGCACCATCCGATTATTCGTCGCAATCGACGGCGCGACCTTGTGCGCCACCTGATTCATGGGGTGATTAAACGGCGTGATAGCCGCAATCGCGCCCAGCAGCGGCTCGCGCTGCGTCACCACACGACGCTTCTTGCCGTGCGGCGTGAGATCGCATGAGAACGCCTGTCCGTCGTCCTTGAGCGCTTCGCCTGCGGCGAAACCCAGCACGTCGGCGACGCGGCCGATTTCGTAGACGGCGTCTTTCTTGCAGAGCCCCGACTCCATCGTGATGATGGCCGCCGCCTCCGCCGTGCGTGCGCGCAACAGTGCGGCCGCCTTCTCCAGAATGTTGGCGCGCTCGAAACGCGTGAGCGTGGAGCGGTACTGCTTGGCAATCGAGAACGCGCGACGCACATCGTCGAGCGAGGCTTTCGGCACGGTGCCGACCAGATCGCCCGAATACGGATTGAACACTTCGATGATCCGTTCGCGGGTCACTTTTTCGCCACCGATGCGAAGCGCTTCGGCGCGGAACTCGGGGTGCAGCTTGTGCGGCGCGTTCATGGGGTTCTCCACTGCGTCTCTAACTGGACAGGGGCCGGGTCGTTCGAACGTTCTGAGGTTCGTTCGACCCTGGCGCTCATGCTCTGCTCTTGGGTCAGACGTCAATCCAACGTGTCTTAAACGTGATTCAGCGCCACATCGAGAATGTCGAAGTTACGAAGTCGCGCCTTGCCCGGAATCCCTTCGGTCTTGCGATTGAAGAGCAACGGCACCGTCTGCTCCGAGATACCGCCGTGCGAGCGCAGCGGCACCGTCAGTCCCGACAGATCGTGGCGGCTCGCGCTGGTGCCCAGCACGACCGACTGATCGCTCACGACCACCAGATCGCCTACGCGATCGGGCGGCAGCTCGAAACGTGCACAGGCTTCGGCGTTGGTCAGCACCACCTCAATGCCCGGCAGCGCGGCGATGCGTGTGCGAATGGCGTCGCGATCGGCGTCTTTGGGCAGATAGATCGTGGCGTAGGAACCGAGCGCACCGTGGTGCACCACGTACGGATCGGTGATCGGCAGGATCACGCGTGCGCCGCCCGCTTCCACGCCCTTGCCGAACCAGTCGTCGAGCAAGTCCTGCAAATAGATGACGTTGGGCTGGCCGGTCTTCGGATCGTGCTTGGCGTTCATGCCGTGATCGGCGGTCAAGCCGATGACCGCACCGAGTTCGTCCATCCGCGCGAGGTACTTGTCCATCATCGCGTAGAAGGCGTTCGCGCCGTCCGTGCCCGGGGCCCACTTGTGCTGGATGTAGTCCGTCGTCGAGAGATACATCAGGTCGATGTGACGCGTCTCCAGCAAGCGCACGCCCGCCGCGAACACGAACTCGGAGAGTTCTGCGCTATAGACGTCCGGCACCGGCATGCCGACGAGGTCGACCACGTCTTCGATGCCGTTCTCTTCTAGCGTGACCTGATCGGCCTTCTCCGACGAGAAGCAGATGCCCTTCATGCGATAGCCGAGCAACTTGCGCAGCTTGTCCTTGGCGGTCACGACGGCAAGACTCGCACCGGCGTCGGCAGCCGCCGCAAACACGGTGCCCGCGCGCAGGTAGGCGGGGTCGTTCATCATGACTTCCGCGCCACGACCGCCGTTGGCGGCCGGGTCGAAGAAGTAGTTGCCGCAGATGCCGTGCACGGCGGGGGGCGCGCCGGTCACGATCGACAGGTTGTTCGGGTTGGTGAACGACGGCACGACACAGTCGCCCTGGAAGACGGCACCCTCAGCGAGCAAACGCTTCAGATAGGGCGCAACGCCAGCGGCGGCAGCGGCTTCGATGTACTCGAACTGGCAACCGTCGACGCATACGATGACGGTCGGTTGCTTCGGCAGGCGGTACTGACGGCCGTTCACTTGAATCTGTGCGGGCTGGTTCACGTCGGTTCTCCTCAATAACCACTCGGTTGACCGTAATGGGCATCGCGCTTCGTGCGATGGCCTGCATGCGGCCGAAATATCAACAAGACAATCCTTAGCCTGCCTTTGCCTGCGGCCCAGCCCCCGATGCACCGGGCGCACGCGCGAGCATTTCGCGAATACGCGTACGGCCTCGCACCAGGTGGTCGCGCGTGACTTGCGCGGCACGCTCGGGATCGCGCGACGCAATCGCGCTCACGATGTCCCGGTGCTCACGCTCCGACTTCGGCGGCGCGGACGAGTCGCCGGTCAGCGCTTCGTGACGGAACAGGCTCAGCTCCTTGACCAGACGGCGATACGTTTCCAGCAACTTGCGGTTGCCGACCATCTCGACGAGCGCATCGTGAAACGCCAGGTTGAGTCGGTAGTAGCCCTCGCTGTCGCCGTTTTCTACCGCGTGATGCATCGCCTCGACGGATTCACGCAAGCGCGTGAGTTGCTCGGAGGTGATTACCTCGGCCAGCGTGCGGGCGACGTACTCGTCGAGGACGCCACGCAGCGCGTAAATCTCTTCGGCCTCTTCAAGCGAGATGACCCGCACGAAGACGCCGCGATTCTTTTCGGTTCGCAGCAGGCCTGCTTCTTCCAGCGCCCGGAACGCTTCACGCACCGGACCGCGCGACACGCCAAGGCTGCCCGCCACCTCGATCTCGTTGAGCTTGGTCCCCGGCGTGAGCGTGCCCGCCATGATCTGGCGCTCGATTTCGTGCTGGACGAGCGTGGTGAGCGACTGGCTCTGCAACAACTCGATTGCGGTTGGCGACGTGGGCTTCGGAGTCATACCGGCCTTCCCTTTTTCAAAACAGTGCTCTGGACATTGATGCCATCGCGTGACGTCGGCGCCCTAGCACCGGGACACAAACCGCCGTCCCATCGAAACTTGGCAATTTGTGGCATCACGTGATTATTTTTGTTGTTGACATTCAAGCACAGCAATTTGTAGATTGTCAACAAAACACATCCGACATTGCAGACAGATTTTGCAACACCGTCGGGTCGAGTCGATTGCGGCAGCGACAAAACCCTATCTGAATCAACGATTTCCATACTATTGGAGGTATTTGACGAACAGATGACAAAAGCCAAGGGTTTCAAGAAAACGACATAATTTGCCAATATCATGCAACAAATCGCCTCACAGAAGGCTGTCGAGTGTACTTACAACGCGACCCTGATCGCGACCCACAGGAGCCATCCATGAATTCATCCTTGCGCCGTGCCATGCGCGCTGCCGCCGTCCTCGCCGCAGGACTCGTCTGCGCTGCACAGGCCGGTCACGCGCTCGCGAAGACCACGCTGACCGTCTATACCGCGTGGGAAGTCGAGGTCATGCGTCCGTATGCCGAAGCGTTCCAGAAGGCGAATCCGGACATCGAGATCAAGTACGTGCGCGACTCCACTGGCGTAGTCACGGCCAAGGTACTCGCGGAGAAGGCCAACCCGCAGGCAGACGTGATCGCGGGGCTTGCCGCGTCGAGTCTCGAACTCATCAAGCAGGAAGGCCTGCTCACGCCGTACGCGCCTAAGGGCTTCGATCAACTCACGCGCGCCTATAGCGATAAGGCTAATCCGCCGTCGTGGGTCGGTCTCGATGTGTGGGGCGCGACCGTCTGTTTCAACACCGTGGAAGCGGCCAAGCGCAATCTGCCCAAGCCCACGTCGTGGGAAGACCTCGCCAAGCCCATCTATAAGGGGATGATCGTGATGCCCAACCCGGCTACGTCCGGCACAGGCTTTCTCGACGTCACGGCCTGGTTGCAGATGTTCGGCAAGGACGGCGGCTGGAAGTACATGGACGCGCTCGACAAGAACATCGTGAAGTACACGCACTCGGGCTCGAAGCCGTGTCGCGACGCGGGCGCGGGCGAGTACCCCATCGGCATTTCGTTCGAATTCAATGCGCATCGCACCAAGGCGGCGGGCGCGCCCATCGATCTCGTGTTCCCCAAGGAAGGGCTGGGCTACGACATCGAAGCGGCGGGCATCGTGAAGACGACCAAGAAGCTCGACGCCGCCAAGCGTTACATGGACTGGCTCGCAAGCAAGGAAGCCAACGAGATGTACGCGAAGGACTGGGCCATCGTGGCTTACCCGGGTGTCGCGAAGAAGTTCGAGACCATTCCGGCCAACTACCCCGACATGCTCGTGAAGAACGACTTCACGGACATCGCGAAGAGCCGCGAGTCGGTGCTTGCCGAGTGGCAGAAACGCTACGGCGCGAAGTCGGAGAAGAAGTGACGACGTGATGACGCAGCGTGCGGCCCGCATTGATCGCATCGATCGCATCAATCGCGCCGCACGCGCACTCACGCACACCGGCACAACCATGCAGGAGGTCTCCCGAATGAGCGACGACACGTATCTCCACCTAGCAGGCATCCACAAGCGCTTCGACAGCACCGTGGTGCTGCATGACATCCACCTCACCGTGCGGCGTGGCGAAATGCTCTGCTTCCTCGGTCCGTCGGGCTGCGGCAAGACCACGCTGCTGCGCATCATCGCCGGGCTGGAGGCGCAGACGCAGGGCACGCTGTCGCAAAACGGACGGGACATCTCGTCGTTGCCGCCGATGCAGCGCGATTACGGCATCGTCTTCCAGTCGTACGCACTCTTTCCGAATCTGAGCGTCGCACAGAACGTGGCGTATGGACTGACGAACCGTCGCGTGCCACGCGCCGAGCGCGACGCGCGCGTGGCCGAACTGCTATCGATGGTCGGGTTGCCCGATGCAGGCGGCAAATTTCCCGGTCAGCTCTCCGGTGGCCAGCAGCAACGCATTGCGATTGCACGGGCACTCGCGACGTCGCCCGGCCTGTTGCTGCTCGACGAACCGCTCTCGGCGCTCGATGCCCGCGTGCGCGTGCGGCTGCGCAGCGAGATCCGCGCGCTGCAACAACGGCTGGGCATCACCACGATTCTCGTTACGCACGATCAGGAAGAAGCGCTGTCGATGGCCGACCGCATCGTCGTGATGAACAACGGCGTCATCGAACAGGTCGGCACGCCCGGTGATATCTATCAGCATCCGGCCACGCCGTTCGTCGCGGACTTCGTGGGCAAGACGAACATCCTGCCCGCACGTCTGGGCGACGCGGGACGCGTTCACGTCGGCCAGTACGAGCTGACGTGCGGCACGCTCAACGGCTGCCGCTCGGGCGAAGACATCCGCGTCTTCTTCCGGCCGGAGGACGTGCGCGTGCGCGATCTGGACGACCTCGACGACACCGCCAACGTGTTCGACGGCAACGTCGAGAAGATCGAGTTTCTCGGGGCCTTCTCGCGCGTGACGCTGCGCATGCACGCCTGCGACCACGCGCTCTACGCCGACCTCTCGCCTGCGGACATGCAGGCCCTGCAACCGTCGACGGGCGGCGCACTGCGCTTCTCGGTGCCGAGCGCCGCCGTGCGCGTCTTCCGTCAGGGGTAGCCACGATGAGTTCCTTAAGTTCAGCAGGCTCGACACTGACGGCCAATCCGGCATCGCCCAAGACGACGGATCGCCCGCCGCCGTCAGCGGTGCGTCCGGTAAGACTCGCCTCGCACTGGACGGATCGTCTCGCACAGGCACTGCTGCTGGTCGCTGCCGCAGCAGGCGTGCTCTTTCTGCTCGCGCCGATGGCGGCGATTCTCGTCAAGAGCGTGCAGGACAACGACGGACACTTCGTCGGGTTGCGACACTTTCGCGAATATTTCCACTCCCCTGCGCTCTTCGGCTCGATCTGGAACAGCGTATGGATCTCGATGGTGACGACCTGCATTACGGTGCCGCTCGCCTTCATCTTCGCGTACGCGCTCACGCGCAGCTGCATCCGCCACAAGACCCTGCTGCGCAACATCGCACTGATTCCGATTCTCGGCCCGACGCTGCTGCCCGCCATCTCGTTCATCTTCTGGTTCGGCAATCAGGGACTGCTGCGTCCGTTCATGGGCGACGTGGACATCTACGGCCCGCTGGGCATCGTGATGTCGCTCGTGAACGCCACGTTCCCGCATGCGCTGATGATTCTGATCACCGCGCTCTCGCTCACCGATGCACGACTGTATGAAGCAGCCGATGCACTCGGTACGCCCGCACTGCGACGCTTTCTCACCATTACGCTGCCCGGCGCGAAGTACGGGGTGATCAGCGCGGCGATGATCGTCTTCACCTACGCGATATCGGACTTCGGTATTCCCAAGGTCATCGGCGGTGATTTCAATGTGCTGGCCACCGACATCTACAAGCTGGTGATCGGACAGCAGGATTTCTCCAAGGGCGCAGTCGTCGGACTGGTGCTGCTGGTGCCCGTCGGCATTACCTATCTGGTGGACTCGGTCGTGCAGCGCAAGCAGCAGGCGCTGCTCTCCGCGCGCGCGGTGCCATATGTGCCGAAGCCGTCACGCGGATTCGACTGGCTCATGGCCACGCTGTGCTGGGGGATGGCCGCGATCATGCTCGCGATTCTGGGCATGGCGGTGTACGCGTCGTTCGTGAAGTTCTGGCCATACAACTTCAGTCTGTCGCTTGGTCACTATCGTTTCGGGCTGATCGAAAGCGGTGCCGTGGACTCGTACCTCAACAGCTTGCAGATGGCGTTCTGGTGCGCTGTGTGGGGAACGGCAGCGATCTTCGTCATCGCCTACCTGCTGGAGAAGACGCGCGGCATGGCGTGGGTGCGCGGCTTCATCCGCATGATGGCCGTGCTGCCGATGGGTGTGCCGGGGCTGGTACTAGGTCTGGGCTACATTTTCTTCTTCGTCTCCGAGGCAAACCCGCTGCACAACCTGTACGGCACGCTCGCGATTCTGGTGATCGTCAACGTCGTGCATTACTACTCGTCGAGTCACCTCACGGCAGTCACGGCGCTCAAGCAGATCGACCCCGAGTTCGAGTACGTGTCGGCGTCGCTCAAGGTGCCCTTCTACCGCACATTCTGGCGCGTGTCCGCGCCGATCTGCCTGCCGTCGATCATCGACATCAGCCGCTATCTCTTCGTCAACGCGATGACGACGGTCTCCGCCGTCGTCTTCCTTTACTCCGCAGATACGTCGCTCGCGTCGGTCGCCATCGTCAACATGGATGAGACCGGGTCCATCGGACCCGCCGCCGCGATGGCCACGCTCGTGGTGCTCACGTCGATGCTGGTGTGCCTGCTCTATCACGGCGTGCAGATCGTGGTGGAGCGTTACACGCAGGCGTGGCGTCGGCCGTCCGGCAAGGTGCCGGGCACGCGCAACGGACATTGAAGTTGGTTTTGGTCGCGCACTTACTTACGAATTTCAGCTATTTCCCCGCTTAATAGGAGGCGGTCATGATTCTCGGTCAGGAACCGATTCTGCTCACCCCCGGCCCGCTCACCACGTCGCCGGCCACCCGACAGGCCATGCTGCGCGACTGGGGTTCGTGGGACGCCCAGTTCAACCGCATCACCGCGTCGCTGTGCCGCGATCTGGTGGACATTGTGCACGGTGGCGACGAATACGTCTGCGTCCCGCTGCAAGGCTCGGGGACGTTCTCCGTCGAAGCGGCGATCGGTACGCTCACGCCACGCAACGCTCGCATTCTCGTGCCGGATAACGGTGCGTACTGCCAGCGCATTCTGAAGATCTGCCGCTATCTCGGCCGGGACGCCATCGCCCTGCCCATCGCCGAAGATCAGGCAGCCAGTGCGGCGGCCATCGACGAAGCGCTCTCGCGCGATCCGTCGATCACGCACGTCGCACAGGTCCATCTCGAAACCGGCGCGGGCGTGCTGAACCCGCTGGCCGATATCGCACGGGTCTGCCAGAAGCACGGCAAGGGGCTGATCGTCGACGCGATGAGTTCGTTCGGCGCGGTGGAAATCGATGTGCGTTCGATGCCGTTCGACGCGTTGATCGCCGCAAGTGGCAAGTGTCTCGAAGGCGTGCCGGGCATGGGCTTCGTCATTGCGAAGAAGACGGTGCTCGAAGCGAGCAGTGGCAACAGCCACTCGCTGGCGATGGACTTGCACGACCAGTACACCTACATGCAGAAGACCACGCAATGGCGCTTCACGCCGCCGACACACGTGGTCGCCGCGCTGCGCGCCGCCGTCGATCAGTTCCTCGCCGAGGGCGGACAGCCGGTGCGCGGTGAGCGCTACCAGAAGAACTGCCGTGCGTTGGTGGACGGTATGGCGTCGCTGGGCTTCCGTCCATTCCTCGAAGCAGAGGTACAAGCGCCGGTCATCGTGACGTTCCATGCGCCGACCGACAGCAAGTACGACTTCAAGGCGTTCTACGCAGCCGTGCGCGAGCGCGGTTACATCCTCTACCCCGGCAAACTGACGCAAATCGAGACGTTCCGGGTCGGCTGCATCGGTGCCATCGACGACAACGAGATGCGTAACGTCGTCACGGCGATCTCGCAGTCGCTGGCGTCGCTGGGCATTCGTCAGGTCGCGCCGCTCACGCGCGCTGCGTAGGTAGCGACACATCGTTGTTCGTCTACCGTTGTAAGACGGCGAGTGAACCAAGCGGTCGCTCGCCGTCGATGATTTAGGGAATCGTCCGAAACTCTGCGTTTCTCGCGGCGCTGCAATGGCGTCGCTTCGTCCTTCACAAGGCCACGCACGGCCTTGATTCCCCTGCCAAATCCCGCGTCCCGCGATGTCACTCGGCGGGCCTCGTCAGCGGCATACCCCGGGCGCTTTCCCATCGCGCTTTCTAGAATGGCCCGCACATTTATCGCGCATTAGCGCTTCGTCCTGCAGCCCTGTCACTGCATTGCTGCTGTCGTCGCCTCCCCCCGAATGCCGCCGCCAAGGGCGCGTTGCCATCGCGCATCGCCCCCTTTCTGCACTCCATGCCATTGGGAACCGGAGCACGATGAACAAGCACCTCTATCGTTTGGTCTGGCGGCATTGCCGCGTCGATGTCGTCCCCGCGCCGGAAACAGCGCATCAGAATGCGGGCGCGCCGGCGTCGCGTGTGCGTCGTGCAAGACGGTTCCCGATCCTTCGAGCGGCAGTTCCCTCGATGTCGCTCACGCGCGTATGCCTTGCCTGCATCGTGGTACTCGGCGCGTTGGCACCAGCGACGTCCTGGGCGACCTGCACGACAGCAGGCAATATCGTGACGTGTAGCGGCGCCGCGAATCCGCTCGCACCGTCCTATTCGAATGCCGCGAGCAACTTGCAGGTCACCGTCAACAGCAGCGCCGGTGTCGGTGTGTTGCTCGGCGTGGGCGGCACGGCGTTGTCGCTCACGGGGAGCAACGTCACGCTCGTGAACGGCGGCACCATCGACCCATCGCTGCTGGGCGGCATCGGGCTACTCGCATCGGGCACCGTGATCGGCAACGGCACTGCCGGTGGCAGTACGCAGACCGTGACGAACAACGCGATCATGCGAGGCACTGTGGGAGTGTTGGGCGTCAATCTGCCAGGGCTGACGGGTTTGGCGCTAACAGTGCAGAACGCCACTGGCGGCACCACGACCCTCAACAACAGCGGCACGTTGGGAGCCACGCCTATCCTCGGGGTCACGCTCACGGGGAACGGCAGCGCACCGGTGGTGGTGGCGTATGGGGGCGCGGGCGTCAACTTCTCCAACACGGGGACCATTCTCGGACGCGTCGCCTTTCAGCCCAACGGCACGACGGGCACAGGCAATACGTTCAGCAATGAGGGCACGCTAAGCGGCAGTGTCTCGCTCGGCGCGAACAGCAACAACACGTTCACGGCAGTCACCGGCTCCACGTTCAACGACGGCGGCAGTACCGGCATTGGCGCGCTTCCCGTCGTCGGCTTCAACCTGGGCTTCGCGGCGGCGGGCGTGATCGACGGAGGCGCAGGAGGCACCAACGCGCTGGTGCTTCGCAACTCCGCCAACAACGCGACCACGACGGGCACCGGCACGCTGAACGGCGCGAGCTACGTGAACTTCACGAGCGCCACCGTGAATGGCGGCACGTGGACGTTCACCGGTCCGCTGGCCGTCACATCGACGACGCTCAACGGTGGTCTCGCCGTTTTTGATAACGCAGGCAGTTTCGGCACCGGCTCGCTCACGGTCAACGGCGGGGCCATGCAAGCGGCCAGTGCGGGACTAACGATTGCCTTGCCAACGACGCTGGGCACCAACGGCCTCTCTGTCTCAGGGACCAACCCGCTGACGTTGGGCGGGGTCGTCAGCGGTACCGGCAGCGTGTCGCTGGGCGGCACGGGAAGCCTCTCGCTCTCAGGCATCAACACCTACTCCGGAGGGACATTTCTCTCCAGCGGCACGCTCGTCGCGGGCAGCAGCACAGCGCTTGGGAGCGGCACGGTTCAGGTATCGGGCACCACCGGAGTACTCGACGCCAGCGCACCGGTGTCGCTCGCCAATACGATTGCCATCGGTGGCGGCAGTACGTTGATGCTCGGCGGCAGCACGGCGCTCACGCTGTCAGGTCTGATCGGCGGTAGCGGGAGCCTGGCCAAACAGGGCGCGCAGACCGTCACGCTGACAGGGGCCAATACGTTCAGCGGGGGTGTCAATGTCGTGGCGGGAACGCTGGCGTTGTCGGGCGCAGGCAGCTTGCAGATCGGCGGTACCCCGCTTGCGCTTTCCGGGGCCGGTGCCGTCTTCGATATGTCGGCGGCGAACGGCGACAGAACCGTCTCGGGATTGTCCGGCGTCGGCAACACGCAAATCGCGCTCGGCGCCAACAATCTGACGCTCGGCAGTAGCGCGAACAGCACGTTCGCTGGTGCCATCGGCGGCACGGGCGGCATCGTGAAGACGAATGCCAACACGCAGACGCTGAGCGGCGTGAACACCTTTACCGGCGGCACCCGAATCAACGCGGGTGGTATTACGCTCGGGGCCGGTGGTTCACTCGCCAGCACCGGTGCGGTGTCTCTGCTCGGCGGCGGTACCACGTTCGACATCAGTCAGGCGTCGGCGCAAACCATCGGCGCGCTGTCGGGCATCGCCAACACGTCGGTCGCACTCGGCAACAACGCGCTGACGTTTGGCGACGCGACCAATCAGACGTTCGCCGGTGCGTTCACGGGCAGTGGCGGGAGCCTCGTCAAGCAAGGCACAGGTGTCGTGACGCTGACCGGCACAAGCACTGCCGGGGGCGGGATCAATGTGCGTGCAGGCACGTTGACGCTTCAGGGGGCTGCCTTCGCCAACGCCACCCCGCTCGCGTTGACAGGCAGCACAGCGACGCTGGATCTCTCCACCGCCGCGAACATGACGTTCGGCGCGCTCTCCGGCGTAACCGGATCGACGGTCCTCATCGGCAATCAGACGCTCACTGTCGGAGACGCCGGAAACACGACATTCGGTGGCTCGATTTCCGGGACCGGTGGCCTTGTCAAGCAAGGCACGGGGTCGCTGCTGCTCTCCGGCGCGCAGACGTTTACGGGCGGCATCGACGTCGCAGCGGGACGTCTCGCACTTCAGGGGAATAATGCGCTGGCGGGCAGTAACGTCGTCACGCTCGCCGACGGTGCGACGTTCGACATCGGCGGCGCGGGGCCGGTCGCCATCGGCTCACTGATCGGCACAGCCAATAGCCAGGTCACACTGGGCAGCAACACGCTCACACTCGGCGATGCGGCGAGCCAGACGTTCGCAGGTAGCCTCGGCGGTACGGGCGGCATCGTCAAACAAGGCACCGGCACGCAAACACTGACCGGACAGAATGCCTTCACCGGTCAGATCACCATCAATCAGGGAACGCTCGCCCTTGGCGGCACGGGCACGCTGTCGGCGAATCCGGTCAGCATCGCGGGCGGTGCGGCACTCGATATCAGCGCCGGTGAAAATCAGACGATCAGCGCGCTGTCGGGTGCGGTCGGCAGCACGATCAATCTGGGCGACAACACGCTCTCCTTCGGTGACAACACCAACCAGACCTTTGCGGGCACGCTGACCGGCACCGGTGGCGGCATCGTCAAGTTCGGGACAGGCACGCAAACCATCACCGCCCAACAAACGTTTACGGGCAGCGTCGTCGTAGGCGGCGGTTCGCTTGTGATCGGTGCGGGGGGCGGATTGTCGGCGCAGAACGCGGTGACGCTCGGCGATAGCTCCACATCGCTGGACATCAGCGCCGCCGGTTCGCAGACCATCGGCTCACTCAGCGGCGGCACCGCGCAGGTGCAGTTGGGTGCGAACACGCTGACCTTCGGCGACAACACGGGGGAGACGTTCAACGGCAGCATTCACGGCACAGGGGGGCTTATCAAACAAGGCGGGGGCGTGCAGACGCTTGGCGGTGCGAGCGACTTCTCCGGCGGCGTGACGGTCAACGCTGGCGGGCTGCAGCTGGGCAACGGGAACGCGCTCGGCACGGGAGCGCTCACGCTTGCCGACCAGACCACACTCGACACGACGCAAGCGCTGACGCTCGCTAACAACATCACGCTCGGCGGCACGTCTGCGGTGCTTGGTAGCGCGGATCTGACACTGACGGGTGCTGTGACGGGAAATGGCGCCCTTCAGAAGGCGGGGGCTGCGACGCTCACGCTCGCAGGCGCGGGAGGATGGACGGGAGGCACCACCATCAACGACGGGGTGCTCGCACTCGGCGGTAGCGGCTCGCTGGCGTCGCAAGGCGCTGTCGTGCTGGGCGGCCCGACAGCAACGTTCGACGTTAGCGGCGCGGCCGCGCCGCTAACCATCGGCGCGTTATCGGGCACCGGCGGAACACTCGCGCTTGGCGCCACCATGCTGACCTTCGGTGACGCCACCGACCAGACACTCGCCGCCACGATCACCGGCACGGGCGGGCTCGTCAAACAGGGCGCGGGCAAACAAACAATCACCGCAACGCAAATGTATATGGGTCCCATCGCCATCGCCGACGGAACGCTGGCACTGGGGGGCGGCGCAGCGCTTCAAGGGGGTAACGCGCTCTGGCTCAGAGGCGCTAACAGCGTATTCGATATCAGCAATGGCGCCGCCTCGACCCTCGGCGCTCTCAGCGGCGTGACCGGCAGTGCCATCTCGCTGGGTGCGCAAACGCTGACGTTGACCAATTTCCATGACGCGACATACAGCGGCGCGATTCACGGCACAGGCGCGCTCGTCTTCTCAGGCTCCAGTGTCCAGACACTCTCGGGTGCCAGCGATTTCTCCGGCGGCGTGCGTGTCGGTTCTGGCGGACTGGTCGTCGGCAACGACCTCGCGCTGGGCACGGGGGCAGCGACATTCGGAAACAACGTAACGCTCGACAGCACGCAAGCTGTCACCCTCGGCAACAGCGCCACACTGCTCGGCACGCTGACCGTCCTAGGCAGTCACGACCTCACGCTCAATGGCGCGCTGTCGGGAAGCGGTGGCATCACCAAGTTGGGCGGCGCAACGCTCACGCTGGGCGGCAACAACACGTATGCGGGCGCGACGGCGATCAATGCGGGCATGCTGGCGCTCGGGGCCGGTGCGTCGCTCAATGCCACGGGCAGCGTGAGCGTCGCCGGCGGTGCAACGCTCGATCTTTCAGCAGGCAACGGCACGCAAGTAATCGGTGCAATCGACGGTGCAGGCACTGTGAACATCGGTGCACTGGTCACCGAAATTGGCGGAGCGGGCAACGATACGTTCAGCGGCGGACTCACCGGCACGGGATCGGTCGTCAAGATCGGCGCGGGCACCGAAACGCTCACAGGACAAAACAGCTACACAGGCGGCACCGTCATTCAGGCGGGCACGCTGGCCCTCGGCGGCGCAGGCACGCTCGCTACGAATGGTGCCGTCACCCTTTCCAACGCAGGATCGACGTTCGACATCTCGGGGGCCAATGGACCGCTCACCATCGGCGGGCTCTCCGCCGATGCGGGCACGCAGATTCGATTGGGGATCAACACGCTCACGTTCGGCGATGCAACAACGCATACCGTCGCAGCGGTCATCAGCGGTGCAGGCAATCTCGTCAAACAAGGCAGCGGCGCGACGACACTGCTCGGCACACAGCTGTACACCGGCACCACCACAATTACCAACGGCACACTCGCGCTCGGCGCCGGGGCCAGCCTCGCGCCGGGCGCGTCCGTGTCACTCACCGGGACGGGGGCAGTGCTCGACCTCAGCGCGGCGGGGAATCAATCGCTGGGACATCTGTACGGCACCGGTGGCAGCGTCGTGCTGGGCGGCGGCAGTTCGCTGACGGTCGGCAACAACGATAACGACACGCTCGCCAGTGCCATCTCCGGGACCGGCGCGCTGATCATGGACGGCAGCGGCAGGCTCACGCTCGGTGCGCAGAACACGTTCACGGGGAACGTCAGCGTGAATAACGGCACGCTCGCACTGGATGCCAATGGCACGCTGTCGAATGCGAACAATGTGACGGTCGCGTCCGGTGCGACATTCGATGTGAGCGCCGCCACGACGCCCGTCATCGGTGCGCTCAGCGGAATCGCTGGCAGCACCGTCGACTTCGGCACGCAGACGCTCACGCTGGGCAGCACCAACAACGCCATTTTCAGCGGCGCGCTCAATGGCACGGGCGGCCTCATCAAGCAAGGCAGTGGCACACAGACGCTGAACGGTAGCGTCGCGTTGACGAGCGATGTCCGCATCGACGCGGGAACGCTGGCGCTGAGCAACGGCACGCAGCTCGGCGGCAAGAGCGCCAATCTCAACGGCGCGACGGCCGTCCTCGATCTCTCCACGGGTCCCAATCAGACCGCTGCGACGGTGAGCGGTGTCGCAGGCAGCGCCCTCAATCTCGGCGGCACGACGCTGACGCTTGCGGACGCTGCGGGCAGCGCACTGGCGTCCGACATTCACGGCGCAGGCGGCAGTCTCGTGAAGCTCGGTAGCGGCGTTCAGACGCTCTCGGGGAATAGCGATTTCACTGGCGGCGTCGACGTTCAGGCAGGTGGCATTTCAGTGGGTAGTAATACGGCGTTGGGTACGGGCACAGTGAACTTCTCCGACGGGACATCGATCGACGCCACGCAAGCCAGCACGCTCGGCAATCAGATCACCCTCGGTGGCAATCTCACCGTCGTCGGCACGAACGACCTCACGCTTAACGGTGCGATCAGCGGCGCAGGTGGCATCACGAAGAACGGCGCGGCCACGCTCACCCTCAACGGTCAGAACACGTACGCCGGGGCGACCCACGTCAACGCCGGGACGCTCGCACTCGGCGCAGGCGCGAGTCTGAATGCGGCGGGCGTCGTCGATGTGCAGACCGGCGCGACCTTCGATCTGTCGGCGGGCAACGGCACGCAAACGTTCGGTGCACTCACCGGTGGCGGCAACGTCAACATGGGCAGCAATACGCTGGAGGTCGGCGCGAGCGGGCTGAACGAGACGTACAGCGGCGGCGTGATGGGCACCGGCAGTCTGGTGAAGGTCGGGACCGGCGTCGAGACGATGACCGGCTCGAATACCTTCACTGGCGGCACGGTCGTGCAGGCCGGGACGCTGGCACTCGGCGGTGCGGGAACGCTATCCTCCAACGGCACAGTCACGCTACAGAACGCGGGCGCAACGCTCGACATTTCCGGCGCAAACGGCAATCGCGCGATCGGCGCGCTGACGGCACAGGCGGGCACCAACGTCACACTCGGGAGCAATACGCTGGCATTCGGCGATGCGTCGAGCCACACCGTGAGCGGTACGATCAGCGGCACGGGCGGCATCGTCAAGCAAGGCAGCGGCACGCAAACACTCCTCGGTCAGCAACAGTTCACCGGCACGACCACCGTCGCAGACGGCACGCTCGCGCTCGGCGCGACCGGTCGACTGGCCAGTGGGGCGAACGTTGCGATCACAGGCGCGAATGCGACGTTCGATATCGCGGCGGCCGGTAATCAAACACTCGCGACACTTGCAGGCACCGGCGGCACTGTGAACGTTGGCGGCAATACGCTGACCTTCGGCGATGCCACCCATCAGACGCTTGGCGCAGGTATCGCGGGCACCGGCGGCATCGTCAAAGCCGGTGCAGGCACGCAGACGTTGACGGGACAGAGCACGTTCACCGGTGGTATCGACGTGGCGGGCGGCACGCTGGCGCTCGGGGCGGGTGGCGCGCTTGGCGGGGCGAACGACGTCACGCTTGCGGGTGGCACCGCGCTCGATCTCTCCGGCGCGACGACACCGGTCACTGTCCGGGGACTCGATGGTGCCGCCAACACCACGGTCTCGCTCGGCGGGCAATCGCTCACGCTGGGTGGTGCCGCGAACAACGCTTTCGACGGCAGCATCACCGGTACCGGCGGCATCACAAAGCAAGGGAGCGGCACGGTAACGCTCGGCGGAAACAATACGTTCTCAGGACAAACGACAGTGTCCGGCGGCACGTTGAAGTTGGGCGCGTCCGGGCGGCTCGGCAACACTTCGGGCATCTCGCTTGGCAACGCAGGGTCTACGCTCGACGCATCCGCCACGACGGCACCGCTCGTGCTCGCGACGCTCAACGGCGGCACCGGCACGCAGGTCATTCTCGGCAGCGGTGGGCTCACGACCGGCGACACCGGCAATCACGTCTTTGACGGCACGCTGTCCGGCGCGGGCGGGCTGGTCAAGAGCGGGAGTGGTTCGCTGTCGCTGGGGGCAGCCAACACATTCACCGGCGGCACGACGTTGAACGCAGGCACGCTGACCGTCGGCAACAGAGCGTCGCTCGGCACCGGCGGCCTTGCCGTGAACGGTAGTGGCGCACTCAACGCAAGTGCGCCAGCGACGCTCGCGAACGGCATCACACTCAACAACGGATCGACACTGTCCGTCGGCGGCACCGCTGCGCTGACGCTTGGCGGGAGCATTTCCGGTAACGGCGGCTTGTCGTTGAACAACCCGCAGGGCGTCACACTCGGCGGCGCGAACACCTTCACGGGCGGCACGACAGTGAATGGCGGCGGCGTCACGCTCACGTCGCCCGGTGGGTTAGGCACCGGCGGGCTGACCGTCGCACAGGGCAGCGTGACGACACAAGGCGTCAACGTCACACTGCCGTCGCTGAACGGCACGACACAGGGCGGACTCACGATTAACGGCGGTTCGGTATCGGTGGCGACGGGCAATTTCCCCGGCAGCGTTTCCGGCACGGGCGGTCTCACGAAGACCGGTGGCGGCACGCTCACGCTGGGCGCGCAAAATCCGTTGACGGGACCGACCACCGTCGCGGGCGGCACGCTAGGTATCGGTGGACTGCCCAACTCGCCGGTCACCGTCCAGACAGGAGCCACGCTGACGACACCTGCACCGGTCAGCGCCGGTGGCTCGGGTGCGGGCGCGCAGACCGGACCGCTGACAGGCGCAAGCGGAAGTCAGATCGTCATCAGTGCGCCAGGGTCGACGCTCAGTGTCGGTGGCAACCTCACGCTGGCGCCGAGTTCGACGTTGCAGGTCAACGCGGCCCCGGGCACAGCGCCGAGTCAGGTCAGCACCACCGGGAGCGCCACGGTCGGCGGCAGCAATCTCGTCGTCAACGCGGCACCGGGGACACAACCGGCAGATGCATCGGGGGCCGTCGTCGTATCGGCGACGGGCGGCGTCTCCGGGCAATTCGCATCGACGTCCACCAACCTCCTCTACCTCACGCCACAGGTCAGCTACACGCCGACCTCCGTGTTGCTGACGTTCGCGCCGAACGGTACGCCCCTGCCCGCCGGTGCCGTCACGCCGAATCAGCGCGCGGTAGCCGCCGCGGTCGCATCGCTGGGCACCGGCAGTGCGCTCTATCAGGCCGCGCTCGGTCTGACGGCCGCCACCGCGCCCGCTGCGTTCGAAAGTCTCGACGGGAGTCTGCATGCGTCAGTGGCGTCGATGCTGCTGGGTCAGTCGCAGATTGCACGCGACGCGGTCTCGCAGCGACTCCGCGACAGTCTCTCGCTCGCACTGGAGTGCAATACAGCAGCATCGGGCGACGAACGTGCGGGCAACCGCATGACGTCACCGGATCAGCGCGACGATTGCCGTTCACAACCGCGCGCGACACAGGCATGGGCATCCGTCTACGGCAACGACGGGCAGATGCGTAACCGCTCTGTCGCCGATGGCGGCTCGGGGGCTGCGACACTGCATCGCCGTGGCATGGGCATGCTCGTCGGGGTGGACGCGCCCTTTGCCGACGCATGGCGCGCGGGCATGTTCGGCGGACTGGGGCACAGCACGTTCAACACAGGTGCCAGCGCGTCGGGCAACAGCAACGATGCGCAGATCGGCGCATATGTGAATCGGCGCTTCGGACGTCTGGGTGCCACGGTCGGCGGCGCATACGGCTGGCAGCAGATCAGCACGCAACGCGCCATCGCCATCGGTCCTGTCGCACAGACAGCACGGGCGAAATACGACGCTGCCGTATGGCAGGTGTTCGGCGAGGCGGCGTGGCGTCTCGATGCCGGGCGCGTCGTCGAGCCCTTCGCGAACGTGGCTTACACACGCGTGCGCACCGACGCGTTCGACGAATCCGGCAGCATTGCCGGACTCCATGCCGACGAACAGTCGCACGGCATCACGTTCTCCACCGTAGGCCTGCGCGGTGAGATCCCCTTCGCCACAGGGACCGGGCTTGCGGCATCGGGACGCTTACGACTGTCAGCCGGGTGGCGTCATGCCTACGGCGCGAACGCCCCGGACATGCAACTGGCGTTCTCGGGGACGTCTGCGGCCTTCACCGTGGGCGGCGTGCCGATTGCCCGTGACGCAGCGGTCGTGAGCGCCGGTATCGATGCCTTCGTCAGCGATGCCGTCACGCTCGGCGTGAGCTATACGGGTCAGTTTGGCGGCAAGGTCAGCGACAACTCGGTGTACGGCAACGTCAATTGGCGCTTCTGATGTGTCCTGTCGTGGGGACTCGCCTCTAACGACCGCCTCCGGTAAGCTCCGAAGTATTGCGCGCCCGCTCAGCGCGAGCTGCGCGCGCTCACTCGATCACTACCGGAGGCCGTCCCCCATGCCGTCCTACAACATTCGCTTCAAGCGCGTCTACGACGCCCCCGACGCTGCCGACGGCCAGCGTGTTCTCGCCGACCGCCTCTGGCCGCGCGGGTTGGCCAAGGTCAAGGCGCACATCGACTTCTGGGCAAAGGACGTCACGCCGAGTACACCGCTGCGCAAGTGGTTTCACGAGCATCCCGAGGCGTTCGCGGAGTTCCGCACTCGCTTCCTCGAAGAGCTTTCGACATTGGATGCAGATCACAACGCGATGCTCGCCGAGTTGCGCAAGCGTCTGACCGAAGGTCCGGTCACATTACTCACGGCCGCACATCGACTGGAAGACGACGAAGCGCATACGCACCTTGACGTCCTCCGTGACTTTCTTGAGTCGCATTAACGACTTACGAAGTTCATCAGATAAAACGTGATATCGCCCTACAGCACGGCATTCCGCTGTTTGAAACGACGCATCGCGCTATCACCTCGTCCGAAACCCGCATGACGCCTCGCTTCCCCTCTCAACGGGACGAGCAGCACCGGAATTTGCTATAACCGCAGAAAGCGTCATCTGCTTCAACGTCTGCGCTTTACCCCGGTACCCCCCGTGCTGCACCTCTTGCCGTACCTCGTTCGCTTACTCTCGTTGCCGCGACGGCAACGCCATGCCTCATGCTTGTTCCACTGATAGTTGCCTGCGCGCTGTTCATGGAGAACATGGATTCCACCGTGTTGTCCACCTCCTTGCCGTTGATCGCGAAAGATCTCGGCGAGAGCCCGATCACGCTCAAGCTCGCCCTCACGACGTACCTCATCAGCCTCGCGGTCTTCATTCCGGTCAGCGGATGGATCGCCGATCGCTTCGGCACGCGTAACGTCTTTCGCACCGCCATCGGCGTGTTCGTCGTCAGCTCCATCTGCTGTGGCATCTCGACCAACTTGCCGGAGCTGGTGATTGCACGCTTCGTGCAGGGCATGGGCGGCGCGATGATGGTACCCGTGGGGCGACTCGCACTGCTCAAGTCCGTGGAGAAGCGCGACATGGTGCGCGCGCTCAACTACCTCACGATCCCGGCGCTGGTCGGCCCGGTGCTCGGTCCGCCGCTCGGCGGCTTCATCACGACGTACTGGCACTGGCGCTGGATCTTCTTCATCAACATCCCCATCGGCGTGCTCGGTTTCATCCTCGCGACGAAATACATCCCCGATCTGTATGAAGACGAAGTGCCGCCGCTCGACGTCAAGGGCTTCCTGCTCTCGGGTTTCGGGTTATCGATTCTGATGCTCGGCCTGTCGACCATCGGCCGGCATCTGATTCCGACGCCGCTCGCCCTCGGGCTGGTCGCCGTCGGCGCTACGCTGATCGTCGCGTATCTGCGTCATGCGAAAGGGATTGCGCATCCGTTGTTGCGACTCGATCTGTTTCGCATCCCCACGTTCCGCGCGGGTGTCGGTGGCGGCACGCTGTTTCGCATCGGCGTCGGCGCGACACCGTTTCTCTTGCCGCTGATGCTGCAACTCGGCTTCGGCATGACGCCGCTGGAGTCGGGCGCACTGACGTTCATTTCCGCCGCCGGTGCGATGTTCATGAAGACGCTCTCTCTGCGCATTCTTCAGCGCTGGGGGTTCCGTCGCGTACTGATGACGAATGCGGTCATTGCGGCCGCGACCATCGGAGGGTATGGACTCTTTACCGACCAGACCTCGCACCTGGTGATTCTCGGCACGCTGCTGTTCGGCGGTTGCTTCCGCTCGCTGCAATTCACGAGTCTGAATGCGATTTCCTACGCCGACGTGCCGGGGCATCGCATGAGTCAGGCCACGAGCCTCGCCAGCGTCGCACAACAGGTGTCGCTCACGCTCGGGATTACGATTGGTGCGGCAGTGTTGCAGACGTCGTCGTGGCTGCATGGGCGCGACCATGTGACGAACGTCGACTTCCCGTGGGCGTTTCTCGTCGTCGGCCTGATCGCCGTGAGCTCGACGATTTCGATTGCGCGGCTTTCGCGCGATGCGGGCAGCGAACTGGCACAGCGCACCTGATACGTTTCGCGCGCGATAAAAAAGCCCGAGACTACGCGTCCCGGGCTTTTGCGTTTGTGCGATGTGCCGCTTCTGGCGACACGGACTTCATAGACGCAACTTCAACGCCCTGATCCGCAGCAACGCCATCATGCTGATCACTGCCGCGCCCATCAGGTAGAAACTCGGCGCGAGTTTGCTACCGGTGACCTGTATCAGCCAGGTGATGATGAAGGGGGCGAAGCCGCCGAAGATCGTGACCGCCAGGTTGTAAGCGATCGACATACCCGTCGTACGGGTTTGCGTCGGGAACAGCTCACTGAGCAGTGCAGGCATGCCGCCGTAGTACGCCACGCTCACCAGCCCGATACCGATCTGCATGGCCATCATGGTGCCGAACGTGGCATGAGGTCGAGCACGTAAAACGCCGGCCAGGACAGCAGCAGGAACACCACGGCGGCACCGAGCATCATGCCCGTGCGCCCGTGCTTGTCCGACAGGTGCCCCACGATCGGCGCGCCCACTGTCTGAATCACGCCGGTGGCGATGATGGCCGTGAAAACCGTCGAAGCCGAAACACCGAGCTGCTTGACAGCATACGTCGGCATGAACAGGATCAGGTAGGCCGAAACCGTGGCGAGCACGACGACGCCGATGGCGAGCAACAGGCGTTCCTTCTGGCTCGAGAACGTATCGGCCAGCGGCGATTGCGTGGTCTCGGCCGCCACGAACTCGGGCGTCTCGTCCATGTGCGTGCGGATGTAATACGCCACCGGGCCGATCGTCAGGCCGAACAGGAACGGGATACGCCATCCCCAGCTTTGCATCTGGGCATCGCTCAGACTGCTCGTGAGCACGGCCCCGAAGACCGATGCCAGCAAGGTCGTCATGCCCTGACTCGACGACTGCCAGCTCGCGTAGAAGCCTCGGCGCGACGGCGCTTGTTCCGCGAGATACGCTGTGGCACTGCCATACTCCCCACCAGCTG
Source organism: Pandoraea commovens (assembly GCF_902459615.1). Lineage (GTDB taxonomy): Bacteria > Pseudomonadota > Gammaproteobacteria > Burkholderiales > Burkholderiaceae > Pandoraea > Pandoraea commovens. The sequence goes on along the minus strand of NZ_CABPSA010000006.1, from coordinate 50,586 downwards.
AAAAGCCCTGGATCATCCGCGCGAGAACCAGACCGATCGGCGCAAGCACGCCAATGGAAGCGTAGGTCGGCATCAGGCCGATGATGAGTGTGCCGGCCATCATCAACGTGATCGACAACGTGAGTGCGGCCTTTCGGCCAGCCTTGTCGGCATAAACGCCGAGCACGATCGCGCCGAGCGGACGCATGAAGAACGACACGCCAAACGTGCCCAGCGTGAGCAGCAACGACACGGTCGAGTCGCCCGCCGGAAAAAACAGCCTGGAGATCGTGACGGCGAAAAAGCCGTAGACGACAAGGTCGAACCATTCGAGGGCATTGCCGATGGTGGCGGCCGCGATGACCCGCCACGCAGGCGTGGCGGGCTTCGCATCGGCCGACATTGCGAGAGACGCATTGTTCATTGCGATTCCTTGAAGTGCAGAAGACTTGCCGAATCGAGGGTGACGCGACACCCGCGAGATGCCGCGCCGACCCGATAGATCATCAACCACGCGAGATGATGCGTGACGACGCACGCGCACCCGGAAGCGGGCGCAGCATCACGTCGTTGACAGCCCGCAAAGCGCCTGAAGCACAGCGACCCGGCTTTGGCCGAGCACCATGCCCTTCCACACGTCGTGATCGCAATAGAACGCGTCGCGCACGCGCCGACGCAACGCCGTTGCAACGTCGGTCGGCGCGTCCGGATGCGCGCGCAGCCAGGCTTCGCCACGCAGCGCGCCGACGACAGCCTCGAACGGCTGCGTGCCGTACTCCATCGCCATCAGGGTCGGGCGCGATTCGGGGCAGCACGTGTAGATCGTCGAGGCAAGCTGCCCCGTCACGTCCACCGACGCCGACGTGCCTGCAAACGGCACCGCGATGTCCGCGCCCCACCATTGCCGCGCGCGATCGACTTCCTGCTCGTTGCGCCGACCTGCAAAGATCTTCTCGCCGTGTCCCTGCGGCCCGAGTCCGGTGTGGTAATCGATCCAACCGATGTCCGCGAAGCTCGCGGCCTGCGTGCGCAGGACATGCGAGACAGTCTGCAGCGAACGGCTTTGTGCCTGACCTCCGTAGAACAGGCCACTGGCGTGCGTGTATTGCCCGCTGGAAACCGCGTTGCGGAAACGTTGTACGCCGTGGCGTTCTATGTACTCGGCGATGGCGCGCTCGTTCTGCGGCGTGGGCGGCCATTCAGACGGCACGAGCCAGTCGTGGACATCGCCATAGTCGGCGTTGACCGGCAGCGGTTGCGCGCCGAAGGCCTGCGCGTTGCGATTCAGGTCGATGTTGTCTTCGTTGGTACGACTGCCCCACGAGAAACCATACGGATTGACCGCGTGGATCAGCAGCAGGGCCACACCGGCCTCGGCCGCTCGTGCAAGCATCGGCGCGTCGTCAAGCAACGCCACCTGGCAACCTGAGCCGCAATGCCCCTCGGCGCCGTGCGTGGCCGACGTCAGGATCAGCAGGCGGCGGGCGTTCGGCGGCGCGATCATCGCCACGTCGGTCGACAAGGCTTCGCCCTGCGCGCCAGTGGCGTCGACCGGGTACGAATCGATCCGGTCGGTGTGCCGTCGTGCTGCGCTCAGAAAACGCTCGCGCGCCTCGGCGTAGGTCGAAGAAAAGTAACGCTCGGTGTCTTGCGATGTCGTCATCCCCATCCTCCTTGCCCGCACACCGGCCTGGCCGGTGCAGGTATCGGTTGTTGTAGTGACTCGTCTGCGTCGCCGTACTGTGCCACCGGAGAGGGCGCCACGTTAAACGTCGGCAGACGGGTTACGGGGATCTTATCGCTGCGCCCCTATACCCAAAAGATAAGAAATATATTCCTGATATCAGCATTTCTTATCGCACGAGGCGGGTGAATCAACAGGAGGCGATCGTCATGCGCAGCCGTCTCAGACGTCGGCCGCCGTGAAACTCGCCGCCGCTTCCGCGAGGCAGTTCATCAGACAGCGCGCCGCCGGCGTGGGCTGCGACCCCGGCCGTGTCACGAGCGACAGCCACGCCATAGGCAGCGGTTCGGCGGGGTGAAACAGGCTCAGGTTCGCGATGCGCTGGCGCCGGTCGAGCACCACGCGCGAGAAGATCCCGAGCGCGTCGGAGTTCTCCATGATGCTCAACGCCGTCACGATCGAGCGACACGAGATCACGTCTTGCGGTGGGTTCAGGCGATAGTCCCGGAACACGCGACTCAGATAATCGGTCGCACTGTCGCCAATGCCCGGCACGAGCCACAGGCTGTCGCGCAATTCCGCAATCGACTTCGCGCCGCGCAGCGGATGCCGCTTGCGACCGACCACGACCAGTTGCATGGGCAGCAGCACGGTGCGCTCGAATCCGTCGGCGGCACCGCCTTCGAGTTCGGTCAACACGGCGAAGTCGAGACGCCCGGCTTCCAACTGGTCCTGTGTGTGGGGGGGCGCAGACTCGCTGATCGTGAGTTCGACGCGCGGCATGCGCTCGCGAAAGCGCTGCAACGCCGACGGAAACAGCGACAGCGCTGCGGTCGACGAAATCGCGATGTTCAGGCTGCCGCCCGCACCGTCGCGCATCTGGTCGAGCTCATCTTGCGCCTTGCGCGCTTCCTCGAGAATCAGATGGGCGCGTTTGAGCAATGCCTGACCGTACGGCGTGAGCTCGATCCCCTTGCTGCCGCGATGCAGCAGATGCGTGTCGACGTTGCGTTCGAGCTCGCGCATGATGCGTGTGACCGCTGGCTGGGACAGACCGAGCACGCGCGCTGCGCTGCGAATGCTTTGCTGCTGGGCCACGATGGTGAAGGCGTGCAGATGCTGAAGGTTCATGCGGGCGTCTCGCGCGACCGCCGACCGGTGTTAGGTACCGGTCGGCGTATCGTCTCTGTTTTGTTTCTGCTTTCCTGAGCGGCATCGACATGCCGGTGATCAGGAAATGATATCGCGAGAGGCGCGAGTCCCCGCTTTCTGTTGCATGCCGGTCAGGATCAGGCCGACACCGTCTCGCCCTCACGACGCGTGAGCTTCGGGCCGACACCCGGCTTGACCTGCAGCATGGCGAACACGCCGACCGCCGTGGCGACGGCCGTGGCAATGAACATCGACGAATAGCCATACTTGGCCGACAGAATCCCGGCAAGCGTGGGGGCAAGCACTGAGGCAATGTTCGCGATGAAGTGCATCAGACCGCTGAACGTGCCCACGCGCGTGGGTGCCGTGTCGATCACCACCGCCCAGTACACCGAGTTCGGCAGGGCATTCAGCGCGTTGCCGAGCGTCATCAGCGCGATCACCGCCCAAACGCTTTGTGCCTGCGACACCAGCAGGAAGCACAGCGTCGTGCAGGTCAGCGCGGCGGCCGCGAACCAGCTACGGGCGATCACCAGCTTGCCCGTCTTGCGATACAGCCAGTCCGAGATGCGACCGCCGAGCAACACCGTCACACACGCGCCCGTCCACGGGATCATGCCGATATACCAGAGCGACGACAGCGTGAAATGGAATTCGTCCGCAAGATACTTCGGTGTCCACGTCAACAGCATGAAGTTCACGTAGATGAAGGCAAAGTAGCCGATCGAGTTGAACACCAGTGTCTTGCTCTTGAAGAAGCTCCACCACGGCATGTCGCTCGCAGCTGCGGCGGCGGACGTGTTCTGCGCCGGACGTCCCGCCTGAATCAGCGCCACTTCGGCGGCGTTCACGCGCGGGTTCTCTTCGGGGCGATTCGTATAGACGCGTGCGAACAGCGCAATCAGCACGAAACCCGCAATGCCGAGCACAACATACATCGTGCGCCAGCTATCGGTCAGCAACAGCAGGCCGACGGCCACCGGTGCCGTGAGCAGCGCGCCCAGCGGCGTGCTCAACAGGCCGATCGACACCGCGAAGCCGCGCTCAGACGGCGACGCCCATGCAGACATCGTCTTGTTGATGATGGAGTAGGCCGGTCCCTCGGCGAAACCGAACAGCACACGAATCGTGGCGAACCCGGTCAGTGCCGAGCCACCAAATACCGCAATCCCGATGTCGCCCGCCCAGATCATGGCAATGGCGAACGCCGACCATGCGATGCCGGCAATCACCCATACCTTCTTGGCGCCCAGACGGTCCGACAGTGCGCCACCGAAGAGCGCGCCGAACATGTAGCCGTAGCCGAAGTAGCCGAGTACGGCCCCCCAGCCCGCCCGGTCGAAGCCGTATTCGGCCGTGATCTGCGCGGCGGAATACGAAATTGCGCCGCGGTCGATGTAGTTCACCAGGGCAATCACCACGATCAGCGCGAATACGGCGAACCGGTATCGCGTCGCTCCAGCGGCCGGATGGCCCACGGTTGTTGGTTGCATGACGTCTCCTCATTGTCGGTCTGTGCGAAGCGCTCGATGCCCTTCGCAAACGATTGTCGATTATATATAATGCACAATGCATATCAACTGAAATCAAAAACCCAGCCTCCACCATGTCCAATTCGCTTCCCGTGGTTGCCGTCGCCTCGCTTGGCGGCACGATCAGCATGACGCCCTCCGACGCCGCAGGCGGCGTCGTCCCTACGCTAGACGCCGCGCAACTGGCGCGCTCGGTGCCCGGTTTATCCGAGGCCGCGACGATCACGACGGCATCGATTCGTCAGCTTCCCAGCGCATCGCTGCGCTACGACGATTTGATGGAGGTGCTTACCTGGGCCGAGCAACAGATCGCGGCGGGCGCCGTCGGTGTGGTGCTCACCCAGGGCACCGACACGCTGGAGGAGACGGCATTCCTGCTGGACTTGTTCTGGAAGCTGCCCGCACCGCTGATCCTGACCGGCGCGATGCGCGCGCCGCAGGCGGCCGGTGCCGACGGTCCGGCCAATCTGCTGTCGGCCGTGCGCACGGCGATCCATCCCGACAGTGCAGGCCGGGGCGTGTTGGTGGTGATGAACGACACGGCGCACTATGCACGCTGGGTCAGCAAGGGCGATTCGCTGGCGGTTCAGGCCTTCGTGTCGCTCGACGGCGGCGTTGCTGCACGCCTGGTGGAAGGTCGCCCGACGTTTTTCCACGCCGCCCCGATGCGTGCGCAGCCGTTGGCACGACCGGTTCGTGCGTGGCCGAAGGTGGCTTTGGTGAGCGCCGTGCTGGGCGACGAGGGCGAGCTTGCCGAGCTCGCCGTGCAAGCGGGTTATGAGGCCGTGGTGATCGCGGCGCAGGGCGCGGGCCACGTGTCGTTCGGCTTTGCCGAGCGTATCGGCGAGTTGACAAAAAAGGTCCCGGTGGTGATCGCGAGCCGGGCAGCGGGTGGCTCGACGGCGTCACAAACTTACGGCTACGTGGGGGCGGAAATCGATCTGGTCCGACGCGGGGCCGTGATGTCCGGCTGGCTCTCGGGACTCAAGTCACGACTGCTCGTGACGGCGCTCCTTGCCTCGGGCGTGGCACCCGGCGCCGTGACGGAGGCCCTGACAAATTGGAGTAAACTCACGCGTCGATAATCCTCACACCACACCGCTTTGAAAAGCACGTCCTCCGCATCTGCCAGCGTGTCCGGCACCTCTGGCCGCCGCCGTCTCACGGCATATCAATATGCCATCGAGACACTGCGTACCGAGATTCTGCAAGGCAAGCTCAAAGCGGGCGACCGCCTGCGGCAGGACGACCTCGCGCGCCGTCTGGAGATGTCGACCACGCCGGTGCGCGAAGCACTGCGCACGCTCGTCTCCGAGGGGCTGGTGTTCTTCGACGTTCACCGCGGCGCGGTGGTGCGCGGTCTGACGGTCGACGACGTCAACGAGCTCTACCGATTGCGCAAGACGCTCGAACCGATGATGGCCGAGCAGGCGATGGCCACGATCAGCGAAGCGGACATCGCGCGCGCACAGGCGCTTCATGCGGAAATGCTCGCCACGCAGGACGTCGCCAAATGGACCGAGCTGAATCAGGCGTTTCACGCAGCACTGTGGGCCTCGCAGGACGAATCGCGTCTGGCGCATCTCATCAAGACGTTACGCGATGCGTCCGGTCCTTACATTGCGCTGTCGCTGTATATGCGTCCGGTGCACGTCGAGGTCAGTAATCACGAGCACCAGCAGATGCTAGACGAGTACCGTGCACGCGACGTGGCCGCCGCCAGGCGGCATACGGAAGATCACCTCGACGCCACGCTGCGCATCATCGTCAAGGCCATCGAGCAGAGCGAAGCCGAAGCGGCCGCCAACGACTGATTGCATCGTCTGCGGCGCGCTGCCCATCCGTATTTTTGAACTGGCCGCTTAGCGGAAGATCACCGTCTTGTGGCCGTTGAGCAGAATGCGGTGCTCGGCGTGAAAGCGCACGGCGCGCGCGAGGGCCACACATTCCACGTCGCGCCCGATGGCGGTCAGTTGCTCCGGGTCCATCGTGTGGTCGACGCGCTCGACTTCCTGTTCGATGATCGGACCTTCGTCGAGATCGGACGTCACGTAATGCGCCGTCGCCCCGATCAGCTTCACGCCACGGTCGAACGCCTGATAGTACGGCTTTGCACCCTTGAAGCTCGGCAGGAACGAATGGTGGATGTTGATGGCGCGGCCCGCCAGCTTCTTGCACAGGTCGCTGGAGAGCACCTGCATGTAGCGGGCCAGCACCACCAGATCGATGTTGTTGTCTTCAACCAGCTCGAACACCTTGGCTTCCTGCGCTGCCTTCGACTCGGGCGTCGCGTTCATGAGCGGCAGATAGTGGAACGGGATGTTGTAGCTCGCCGCCAGTTGGTAGAAATCCTTGTGGTTCGAGACGATCACCGGGATTTCGACGTTGAGCTGGCCGGTCTTGTAGCGGAACAGCAGGTCGTTCAGGCAGTGCCCGATCTTCGACACCATCAGCATGACGCGCGGCTTGATCGACGCGTCGACCAGTTCCCATTCCATCTCGAACTGCTCGGCCAGCGGGGCGAAGTCACGCTGGAGCGACGCCAGATCGGTCTGGCCCGGCAGTTGTTGAAAATGCACGCGCATGAAGAAGCCGCCCGTGAAGCGATCGTTGAACTGCGCCGAGTCGAGAATGTTGCCGCCGCGCTCGACCAGGAAACCGGCCACCGTGTGGACGATGCCGGGACGGTCCGGGCAGGACAACTTCAGAATGTAGCTATTTTCGATCGGTGCCATGATTGCTCCTGGGCAAAGGCTTGCAATGAGCGTTGCAGTGTTGAAATTCGGTAATTCGTTGATTTGGTCGATGCGCTCGATTCGCTCGATTCGATGCCGGGCCGCGTGCGCACTCGGCATTCGGCGCAGTCCGGCGCGGGCTTACTCGTCCGCTGGCTTGAACAACGCCTCGATACCGGCGCAGTCCTTCACGCGAATCGCGCCTTCGCGCAGCAGGAAGTCGAGGCTCGCGAGGCTTGCATCGACCGTCATCTTGCCGCGCGCGATCACGTCGCGTACGTCGCCCGCCGAGCACAGCCAGTGCGCGCTCGCCTCGCCGTCCTGATTCTCGGGAACGAACCCGCGCGGCAGCGCAAGATCGTAGACGAAAATCTGCTCGGACTGCACGCCCTCGGGAATTTCCGCGAGGATGTGCAGCGTACGGCCCGGACGCGCTTCGTTGGCCAGATGCGCCGGAATACCCGCTTCTTCCCAGCATTCCTTGACCAGCGTGTCGCCCACGCCGATGCCGTTACCGATGCCACCCGCCGACAGGTTGTCGAGACAGCCCGGATCGGTGGCCTTGAGCACGCTGCGGCGCGCGATCCACATCTTCGGCGCTTCGCCGACGAAGCGAGCGGGCACGTAGCCGTTCACATGCACGGCGAACGTGCGCGTGCCGAAAAAGCGGGAGGCGGCGCGTTCGATCCACGCCAGCGGCGTGTCGTACAGGCGTTGACGGATTGCGTAATGTTCGTTGCGCCAGCCGGTGATGCGCCCCTCGGCAGCGAGGGCTTCGATCACGGGCGCCAGCGCCGCCGTGCGGGCTTCGCACGTATCGTGACGCGGATGAATGCGCACGGCGAGCGAGCTGATCTCGAACACCTCGGGCCAGCGGCACAGCGACTCGACGTCGCTACGGCGAATCCAACCAAAACGCTGCGAACCGATCACGAGCGGCAGATGCGCTCGGTCGTCGAAGCGGCGCGCCGCCGCAATACAAGCAAAAGACATACGTCAGAGACCGGACGCGCGCCAGGCGTTGGCGCACGAAATCGAGGCAAAAGCGGCATTTTACAGAAGCGGCGACGAGTTCGCCCGAAGCGTGGCTCATGAGGGGCGTTCAGCCCTTTACCCGCTCGCCTTTCGGGTCATACAGCGCGCGCAGTTGTACGCGCGCGTCGAGCAGTTCGCCCGCGAGATCGACCTGATAGCGACCGGCCTCGACGTACTCGGCGGACACCGGGCCGTCCGGGTTGGTCAGATAGGCGAGGCCCACGGGCGCGTCGATGGTGTGGCCGAAGGCCGCCGAGGAGATGAACCCGACAGGCTGACCGTCGCGCAACACCGCTTCCCCGCCCCACAGCATCTTGTCGCTCGCGCCATCGAGGGCGACGCTGACGAGCCGACGGCGCACGCCTTTCGACTTCGCAAGCTCGACGGCGGTACGTCCCGTGAAGGCGATGTCGCTCGCCAGCTTGCAGGCGAACGTCAAACCCGCCTCGACCGGGTTCGCATCCGGCGTCAGTTCGCGTCCCCATGCGCGATAGCCCTTCTCGATGCGTAACGAATCAATGGCGTAGTAGCCCGCGTCCTTCAATCCGAACGCAACGCCCGCCGTATGCAAGGTTTCGTAGACGCCAACCGCGAATTCGACCGGCACGTACAGCTCCCAGCCGAGTTCGCCTACGTAGGTCAGGCGCGTCGCGCGCACCGTCGCGTAGCCGAGATCGATCTCGCGGCTCGTGCCGAACGGGAACGCCTCGTTGGAGAAATCGGCTTTGGATACCTGCTGCAACAGCGCGCGCGAGTTCGGTCCCATCAGCGCAAGCACGGCATACTGGCCGGTGACGTCGACCACGGTACAGCGCGGATCGTCGGGCTGGCTGGCGATGCGCCGCTCCAGATAGTCCATGTCGCGTGTCGTCTGCGCCGAGCCCGTGACCATCAGGTACTGGTCCGGCGCGAGGCGCGTGAGTGTGAAGTCCGATTCGTAGCCGCCACGCTCGTTGAGCATCGCGGTGTAGACGGTGCGCCCTGGCGCGACGGCAACGTCGTTGCTGCATAACGTCTGCAATACCCGTTCGGCGTCGCGTCCCTTGATCAGCAGCTTCGAGAACGAGCTCATGTCGAACAGCGCTACGGCGTCGCGGCACGCATGATGCTCCGCCCCGCTCCACGCATGCCAGTTCTGCTGACCGAAGCTGTAATCGATGCTCGCCTGTTCGGGCGACGGCGCAAAGAAGTTCGGCCGCTCCCATCCCATCTTGCTACCGAAGCACGCGCCCTTCGCGAGCAACGTCGCGTACAGCGGCGAGCGCCGGAACGGACGCGCCGTATCGAGTTCGCGATTCGGCCACGGCATGGCGTAATGCAGACCCAGCGTTTCCTTCACGCGATCGTGCAGCCACGTGTCGTTGCCGTTAAAGCCCGCGAAGCGACGGATGTCGACTGGCCAGAGGTCCATCGTCGGCTCGCCCGCCACGATCCACTCTGCAAGCGCCATCCCTGCACCGCCGGCCGACGCAATGCCCATCGAATTGAAGCCTGCACCGACGTAGAAATTCCGTAGCTCGGGCGCTTCGCCGAGGATGAAGTTGTTGTCCGGCGTGAACGATTCCGGCCCGTTGTAGAACTGGCGGATCTGCGCCGTCTCCAGCGCGGGCACGCGAATGAGCGCGTTCTCCATGAGGATTTCGAACTGGTCCCAGTCGTCGGGCAACAGCTGGAATTCGAAATTCTCCGGAATGCCGTTCATGCCCCACGGCTTGGCATTCGGCTCGAAACCGCCCATCACGAGACCGCCAACCTCTTCCTTGAAGTAGATGTAGCCGTCGGGATCGCGCATGACCGGCAAATCGGTATGCACGCCCGGGATACGGTCGGTGACGATGTAATAGTGCTCGGCGGAATGCAATGGCACGGTGACACCGCACATGCGACCGACGGCCTTGGCCCACTGACCGGCACAGTTGACGACGATCTCGGCATCGATGCGTCCGTGCTCGCCGTCCTTGTTCTGCCACGACACACCCGTCGCCGTGCGAATACCGTTGGGCGACGCCGTGTGAATCTGCGTGATGCGCGTGTTCTCCGCGATGCGCACGCCACGGCTACGCGCCCCGCGTGCGAGCGCCTGCGTGAGGTCGGTCGGATTGGCCTTGCCGTCGCCGGGCAGCCATACGGCCCCCACGAGATCGTCGGTACGCATGACCGGCCAGAGTTCGCCCGCTTCGCGCGCCGAGATCACATCGCATTGCACGCCGTAGGCACGCGCCACGGCGGCCGTGCGCTTGAGCTGCGTCATGCGCTCGGCGCTGCGCGCCACCGACAGCGAACCGCACTGCTTCCATCCCGTGCCAAGCCCCGTTTCCGCCTCCAGCTCGCTGTAGAGCTTCGTGGAATAGCGGATGAGCTTCGTCATGCTCTCCTGCGAACGCAACTGCCCCACCAGCCCGGCGGCATGCCACGTGGTGCCGCACGACAGCTGCCCCTGCTCCAGCAACACGACATCGGTCCAGCCGAGCTTGGCCAGGTGATAGGCAACGGAACAGCCGACGATCCCGCCGCCGACGATGACGACGCGGGAATGAGTGGGCAAGGCTGAAGGCATGGACGGACTCCGGAAAGGCTTGCACCGGCCAGCGCCGGGCAATGACATGAGCGATGACGCGAGACTACTCAAACTTCGAAATCATTGCAATAATTTGCAACATTACAACACACAATGCAACACTATATCGATGGCACATGAGCGACATCGATGCCGCGATCACACGTGTGCCATGCCTGCATCGACATGCCGTCGCCCGTACGCCTTGTGTTTGGCTGACGTCTGCGCAAAAATATACGACGTATAAATAATGACGAAAAACGCCATGACGACAGCGCACGCTTTTATCGCCACCAGCCTCGACGGTTTCATCGCCCGACCCGATGGCGACATCGACTGGTTGCTGCAACGCGACGATCCCACCGAGGATCACGGCTACGCCGCCTTCATCGCCGACAAGGACGCGATCGTGATGGGGCGCGGTACGTACGAGAAGGTGCTGACGATGGGCCCGTGGGCCTACGATCTGCCCGTGACGGTGTTGTCGACGCAATTGGCGAACACGCCGGTACCCGATGCGCTCAAGGGAAAAGTGCGCTTCTCCGACCTGTCACCGGTGGCACTGATGCAGGCGTTAGCGCGGGAGAACGTGGGCCGCGTCTATGTCGACGGTGGAAAGGTGGTGCAGTCGTTTTTGCGCGATGGGCTGATCGCGGACATCGTCGTCACGACGGTGCCGGTGCTGATCGGTGCAGGCAAACCGCTGTTCGGCGCATTGTCGGATGACGTGGACTTGCAGTTGATCGACAGCCAGCGCTTTGCGTCGGGATTGGTGCAGTCCGCTTATCGGGTCGTGGCATGAGGCGGCCGCGCGGACGGCCCGCGCAGGGCACCGGGGTCACGCGAGACGCCATCCTGGCAACGGCGCTCGCGCTGCTCGACGAGGCGGAAAGTACCGGTGGAAAGGGACTGAGCATGCGCGCGCTCGCCAGTCGGCTCGGCGTCACGCCCATGAGCCTTTACCATCACGTCGAGGATTACGCCGGGTTGTTGCGCGCGTTGTCGGACGCGGTGTACGCCGACGTGCTCAAAGACATCGAAGCGGGCCTCGCGTGTCATGAGGAAGTGCGCGAGATTCTGATCCGGTATCACGCCGCCGTGCGTCGCCACCCGCAACTGACGCTCGCGATCTTCGCTACGCCCGAGGCGTTGGCCGGTGTGACGCGCGAGATCACCGACCGGCTGACCGGGCTGCTGCAAACCATGACGACGGAACCGCTTCTGTGGCGGGACATCCTGATCGATCATGCGCACGGCAGTGGCCTGCCCTTTGCGCATGACGACACGCCCGCCGCGCCACCACCGGACGATGGCGACTATCGGCGGGCGCTCGACTGTCTGTTGTCAGCGCTCGGACCGCGACGTCAATAAGGCGAGCAGCGTATCGCCCGCCGCTTCGAGTGCGCCGTCGTTATCGACCACCGAAAGCGGAACACCTTCGGGCGGCGTCCATGCCACGTTGTGCGCGACACGCTTGTCGAGCGCGTCGCCGGATTCGCGGCCACGCTTCGCGAGACGTTGCGCCCGCACGTCCGGATCGACGCGAATCTCCACCAGATGCAGACGCTCGGCATAGCGCGCGACGACCTGTGCGAGAAACGCACGCGAGCCATTCACCACGACATTCGCGCCCGCATGCATCCACGCATCGATTTCGACGCCGATGCCGTAACGGTAATCGTGGCTTTCCCAGTCGAGTGCGAAGCAACCGAGCGAATGCCGCGCCGAAAACTCAGCGTGCGACAACGCGATGTGGTTCTCTCCTTCCGACGGCGCACGCGTAATGTAACGATGCGCGAAACACACCAGCGAATGGGAAGACGACGCGTGATCGAGCTTCGCTCGTGCGTACGCAAGCAACGAGTCCTTGCCCGCACCGGACGGCCCCATCACGTAAAACAAGCGTGCGTGATTCATTCAGCTTCCCTGAAGGCAAAACGTTCGAACATGACGAAAGGCTCGGCGGGCGTCGGCTGCACGAAGATGGCGAGACTGTCGACGCGCATCGGCCCGAGCGCCTGTACGCGCGGCTGCCACCAATCGGTGATGACCGTGGCGTCGCCTGCCGTCACACGGTCGGAGAGCGTGACGTGGAAACGAAATTCGTCGAACACGTACGGATATCCCCACTGCGCCAGCCACTCGCGCTGACGCGACGTTAGCAGATGCGGATTTCGTTTGGCCAGTTCGGTGTCGTTCATCGGCGCGCGCAGCGTGTCGAATGCCTGCACGCAATCGGCCGCCAGCGCATTCACCGCCTTCTCGTCGGCAGCGCCCGCCTTCGGACGCAACGCGACGAAGCCAGGCGACTTGCCATTGTCGGTGCCGATAACGTCGGTATGGACCGTCAAATCGAACGGGACGTGACGCGCCGCCACCGCCGCCGCAATGCCCGACAGATCGCTCAGTTGCGCCTGCGGCGCGAGCCGCATCGGGGCTTTGAGCGTGGCATGCAATCCATAGCGTCGCGGATCGACGGTGAGGTCGTACAGCGAACGCGACAACCCTTCCACTGTCGGCGCATGAAGCACGCGCGCCGTGATCGCATCGCGCCCGAGCCAGCGGCTGCCTTCGTGCCACCAGCACGAACCAGATGGCGGCGCGTAGTAGATCGCAAAGCGCGCCACCGACAAGTCGAGTTGCTGCTGCTTTACCTCGTTCATTCTGTCGCCCCCTGCACCACGAGCTGCATACGGTCTGCCGGGAAGTAGGCAATGCCGTATTTGATCGGCTTGCCTGCTTCGTCCACATCCGTACTTTCTACGCTCAGCACAGGCTGCTGACGGTTGATCCCAAGGTGTCGTGCGATGTCGGCGTCGGGCATGCGCGCGCCGATACGACTCTCGAGACGCGTGTAGTCCTTCACGCCAAAGATAGCGAGCGTGGCGCTGATCGACTCATGCTCTGCGAACACATCCGGAAAGTCGGGAAAGCGCGACGCCGGAAACCAGTTCTCGCTGTACGCCAACGGCAGTTCGATGCCCTGCGTGTCAAGACTGCGACGGGTCAGTTCCAGCCGATAGACCGGCGCACCTGCACGCAACCCGAGCGCGTGCGCGACGCTGCCTTCGGCCTTGAGCTTGTGCGCGGAAATGATCTGCTGCGCGGTCTTCAGATTGTTCTGCGAGAGGTTCTCGGTAAAGCGCGTGCGGCGTCCGATCACATAACCGATGGCGGCCGCCTGCACGAAGGTGCCGCGTCCGTGCTCGACGTTCACGAGCCCTTGCTCGGCCAGACCGAGAATCGCGCGGCGCACCGTGTGTCGGTTCACGCCGAAACGCTGCGCAAGGTCCGTCTCGCTCGGCAGACGATCGTCCGGCGAGCCTTCCCCATAACGACGCTCGCCGATTTCTGTGGCCAGAATCTGCGCGATCTGCCGCCAGACCGCAACACCGCCGCCACGTTCGAGTTGTGCTGTCATCAAATTGACACCCCGGAAAGTTGTAATGAGGCCGCGAGCAGTACCCCATCTGAAGTTATTGCGATCATACACACGTCTATACGACTAGACAATTATGCCAATCACATCTCCCGACACCGCCCGTGACGAGGACGGCGCCGCCCCGCAGGAAAAGGCGGACCGCGCCCGGTGGCTAGCGTTGTTTGCGCGCGCCACGCGCGACGAACTCGACGACGCCATCGCCCGTTGCTCCGACGCCCCGCAATTCATCTGGCTGCGCGCCCCGCAGACCGGCCTTGTGCTGGTACAGGGCCGCGTGGGTGGCAGCGGCGACCGCTTCAATCTCGGTGAGACGACGGTCACGCGTTGCACGCTGCGCCAGCAGGACGGCGTGGTCGGCACCGGCTATGTGCTGGGCCGCGACGCCGAGCGCGCGGTGCGTGTGGCGCGTCTGGACGCCCTGATGCAAATGCCGCAGCACCGCAGCGTGCTTGCCGCCGGTCCGCTCGCGGCGATCTCTCGACGTCTGGCTGCCACCGCAGCGCAGAACGACGCCGACGTGGCCGCCAGCCGCGTCGAGTTCTTCACCATGGTCCGGGAGGCCTGAATGTTGACGGCAACCATGCCCGACTGGTCGGCACTGCAACCCGGTTTCGACGATCCGGTACACGACGCTCAGGGCGTCTTCCGCGCAGTCCTCGACGCGCTTGCCCGCCCCGGCCAATTGCGTCAGGTCGGCCAGCGTCTTGGCCATAGCGACGAAGCCAGCATTGCCGCACGCGCCACGCTGCTCGCGCTGGCCGACGCTACGACGCCTGTCTGGCTGCAAGCCCCGCTGGGCGAAGTCGCCAGCGCCCTGCGCTTTCACACGGGTGCACCGCTGCTCAGCGGCGAGGCAGGCCTCGCGCAAGCGCAATTCGCGCTGCTCACCGATCCCGCCAGTTGCCCGGCCCTTGAGCGCTTCGCCTTCGGCACGGCCGAATCGCCGGAGCACAGCGCCACGTTGATCGTCGACGTTCCCGCGCTAAGCGAGGGTCACACCGGCGACGGACTGCATCTGCGTTTGCGCGGCCCGGGCATTCAGACCCATGCGGACGTCACCGTCGGTGGTCTGGATGCTGCCTTCTGGCAGGCCCGCGCTGCACTCGCACCGCGCTTTCCCGCCGGTCTCGACCTGTTAATCGCCGCTGGCGACACGGTGCTCGGGTTGCCGCGCACCACGCATGTGGAGGTTTGCTGATGTACGTCGCAGTCAAAGGTGGCGAGCGCGCCATCGAACAATCCTGGGACCTGCTCGCCCGCGCGCGACGCGGCAATCCCGACATCCCCGCGCTCACCGTCACGCAAATTCGCGAACAGATGCGTCTCGCGGTCTCGCGCGTGATGAGCGAAGGCGCGTTGTACGACGAAACGCTCGCGGCGCTGGCCATCAAGCAGGCATCGGGCGATCTGGTCGAAGCGATCTTCTTGCTGCGTGCGTATCGAACGACGCTGCCGCGTCTGGGTACCACGAAGCCGATCGATACGGCGTCGATGCGTCTGTCGCGTCGCATCTCGGCCACGTTCAAGGACGTGCCCGGCGGTCAGGTGCTCGGGGCCACGTACGACTACACGCAGCGTCTGCTGGACTTCGCGTTGCTGGCCGAAGGTGAGACGTCCGACGCGCCGCTCGCTGGCGAACTTCGCACGAACGCCGCACCGGCCGCAGCGCCGCAACCGAGCGCCGTCGCTGAGGTACCGGACGTGCCGCCCATTGCGGCCACCACGCGCGTCACCGACATCATGAAGCGCGACGGTCTGCTCGAACCGCTGAACACCGACGGCGCCGACCCCGAGCCGCACGACCTCGTGCACTCGCCGCTCTTCACCCCAGCGTCGCGCACGGCGCGGTTGCAGAACCTCGCACGCGGCGACGAAGGCTTCCTGCTCGCGCTCGGCTATTCCACACAGCGCGGCTACGGCAATGATCACCCGTTCGCGGGCGAAATCCGTCTGGGTCAGGTGTCCATCGAGATCGAACCGGAAGAACTCGGCTTCGCCATCGACATCGGCGAGATCGCAGTGACCGAGTGCCAGATGGTCACGCAGTTCGGTGGCAATCAGGACATTCCGCCGCAGTTCACGCAGGGTTACGGACTGGCGTTCGGCCACAACGAGCGCAAGGCGATGGCCATGTCGCTCGTCGACCGCGCATTGCGCACGAACGAACTGGGCGACGAAGCCACCTCGCCCGCGCAGCAACAGGAATTCGTGCTTTATCACAGCGACAACGTCGAGGCGTCGGGCTTCGTGCAGCACTTGAAGCTGCCGCACTACGTCGACTTCCAGGCCGAGCTGGAACTGGTGCGCCGTCTGCGCGCCGAGCATGCCGCCAAATACAGCACACAAGCGAGCGACGACGCCACCGCCCCTGCCGCTCAGAACTCTCAGGAGGCAGCATGAACGACGCCGCCACGTTGCAAGACACCGCCCAACCGTCTGCGGCCAGCGCCGCCACGGCCGACGGCTACAACTTCGCGTTCCTCGACGAACACACCAAGCGCATGATCCGTCGCAGCCTGCTCAAGGCGGTGGCCATTCCCGGCTATCAGGTGCCGTTCGGCAGCCGCGAAATGCCGCTGCCGTATGGCTGGGGCACGGGCGGGATTCAGGTCAGCGCCGCCGTGATCGGGGCCGACGACACGCTCAAGGTCATCGATCAGGGCGCGGACGACACGACCAATGCCGTGAACATCCGGCGCTTTTTTGCGCGCACGGCCGGTGTCGCCACCACGACGAAGACGTCGGAGGCGACCGTCATCCAGACACGCCACCGCATTCCTGAAGTCTCGCTGCACGACGGCCAGATCCTCGTGTTTCAGGTGCCAATGCCCGAACCGATGTTCCGTCTGGAACCGCGCATCGTTGAGTCGCGCAAGCTGCATGCGCTCGGCGAATACGGCCTGATGCGCGTGCGTCTGTACGAGGACATCGTGCGTCACGGCGCGATCGCGACGACTTACGACTACCCGGTCATCGTCAACGGGCGCTACCTGATGTCGCCCTCCCCGATTCCGAAATTCGACAATCCCAAGCTGCATATGAATCCGGCGCTGCAACTCTTCGGTGCGGGACGCGAACGACGTCTGTACGCGATTCCGCCGTACACGTCGGTCGAGAGTCTCGACTTCGACGATCACCCGTTCGAAATCCAGAAGTGGGATGCGCATTGCGCCCTGTGCGGCGCCACCGACAGCTTCCTCGACGAAGTCATTACCGACGACGAAGGCACCCGCATGTACGTGTGTTCGGACAGCGATTACTGCGGCGACCGCACGTCCGCGAACATGGCAGACGTGGCGCACGCCGCGAAGGAGCGCGCATGAACGCCGCGATGGACTCGGTGCAACGCAATGTTGCCCCCCTGGACGAACCGCTGATGCGCGTAGCGGGACTGGGCAAACACTACGGCGACCGCATCGGCTGCGCCGACGTGAGCTTCGATCTGTGGCCGGGCGAAGTGGTCTGCGTGGTCGGCGAGTCCGGCTCGGGCAAGTCGACGCTGCTTAACGCGCTGGCCCTGCGTCACGAAATCGACGCCGGATCGCTCCACTATCGCGGCACCGACGGTGCGCTGCACGACCTGAGCGCGCTGGACGAAGCGCACAAGCGTCGTCTGCTTCGCACCGAGTGGGGGTTCGTCGAGCAAAACCCGCGTGACGGGCTGCGCATGAACGTGTCGGCAGGCGGCAACATCGGCGACCGTCTGATGGCGGTCGGTGCGCGTCACTTTGGCGATATCCGCGAGAAGGCCCGTCACTGGATGGCGCAGGTCGAACTCGATCCGGCGCGCGTGGACGAGATGCCTGGTGCGTTCTCGGGCGGCATGCAGCAGCGTCTGCAAATCGCCCGCAATCTCGTGACCGAGCCGCGTCTCGTGTTCATGGACGAGCCGACCGCCGGACTCGACGTGTCGGTGCAGGCGCGTCTGCTGGATCTGCTGCGCTCGCTTGTGGAGCGCCTTCATCTTGCCGCCATCATCGTCACGCACGATATCGGGGTAGCGCGACTCATCGCACATCGCCTGATCGTCATGCAGGCGGGGCGCGTGGTCGAAGCCGGGCTGACCGATCAGGTCCTCGACGACCCGCAACATCCCTACACGCAATTGTTGGTTTCCTCGGTACTGCCCGTATGAACTCCGGAACGAACCTTACTACGTCTGCGACGTCGCTCAGCGGTGCGGCACTTACGTTGGGCACGCGCGAAGACGACGTCATGCTGCGCGCACAAGGTCTGCACAAGACTTTCCGTCTGCACGCGCAAGGCGGCGCAGCGATTCCGGCACTCGAAGGTGTCGACCTCACGGTGCGACGCGGCGAATGCGTAGCGCTCGTCGGTCCCTCGGGCTCAGGCAAGAGCACGCTGCTGCGTTGTCTGTACGGCAACTACCTCGCGGGCGAAGGCCGCATCGAGATCCGTCACGATGCCGGTCAGGGCGAACACTGGGTGGATCTGACGACCGCCACCGCCCGCGAAGTGCTCTCCGTACGACGCACCACGCTCGGCTACGTCAGCCAGTTTCTGCGTGTGATTCCGCGCGTCACCACGCTCGACATCGTGGCGGAGCCGCTGCAACGTCTGGGTCACGGCGACGCCGACGCAGCCGGTCGTGCGCGCGATCTGCTCGCGCGCCTGAACATCCCCGAGCGTCTCTGGTCGCTCGCCCCGGCGACGTTCTCCGGCGGCGAACAGCAGCGCATCAACATCGCGCGCGGGCTGATCGCCGCCGCGCCAGTGCTGCTGCTCGACGAGCCGACGGCGTCGCTCGACGCACAGAACCGCGCCGTGGTCTCGCAACTGATTACCGAAGCCCGTGCAGCGGGGAGCGCCATCGTGGGCATCTTCCACGACGAGGCGACCCGCGACGAAGTGGCGACGCGAACGCTCGCCATGCGTCCGGTGCTTCGTCCCGCACATTGATCCCCCGGAGTCTGTCCATGCTTATCAAGAACGCTCGCATCGTCACGCCCGACACGACCTTCACCGGCGTGGTCGAGGTCCGCGAGGGTCTCATCCACGCGGTGGAGGAAGGGACGACGCAGTCCGCCGAAGCCGTCGACTGGGAAGGCGATTATCTGGTGCCGGGGCTTGTCGAGTTGCACACCGACAATCTGGAGAAGCACCTCGCGCCACGCCCCGGCGTGTACTGGAACACGCACGCCGCGTTTGCGATTCACGACGCTCAGGTCGCCGCCGCCGGTATCACGACGGTGTTCGACTCGCTGGTGATCGGCGAGCGCGACGCTTCGGGACTGCGCAGCCGCAAGCTGCAGGCCGAGTGCGGTCAGGCACTGCTCGACACCATCGAAGCGGGGCTGTTCCGTGCGGACCACTTCCTGCATCTGCGTTGCGAAATCGCGACGCAGGACGCGGCCGACACGTTCGCCGACATGTGCGACCACCCGCTGCTGCGTCTCGTGTCGGTGATGGATCACACGCCGGGTCAGCGTCAGTGGCACGACCCGGTGCTGCACCGTCAGTATCACGAGCGCAACGGCAAGGTGCCGGACGCGCAGTGGGAAGCAATGCTGGCCGATCTGCGTGCGCAGCAGCAGAGGTATGCGATTCCGCATCGCCGCTCCATCGTGGAGATGAGCCGTGCGCGCGGCCTGCCGCTCGCGAGCCACGACGACACCTCGCTCGAACACGTGGAAGAAGCGCAGCGCGACGGTGTGGCGTTGTCGGAATTTCCGACGACGCTGGTCGCCGCGCGTGCTGCGCACGACAAGTCGATTGGCGTGATCATGGGGGCACCGAACGTGGTGCGTGGCGGTTCGCACTCGGGCAATGTGGCGGCGGCAGAATTGGCACGTGAAGATGTGCTCGACATTCTGTCGTCGGACTATGTCCCGGCGAGTTTGCTGCAAGCGGCATTCCAGTTGCACAACGATCACGCCGACTGCGGCTGGACGCTCTCAAAGGCCATGCGCACGGTGTCGTGGAATCCGGCGCAGTCGGCAGGTCTCACGGATCGCGGCGGCATCAAGCCGGGCCTGCGTGCCGATATGGTGCGCGTGGCCGTGCGCCCCGGCATGCCGCCGATTCCGCGTGAGACGTATATGGTGGGGCAGCGGATCGCTTGATGGCGAATCGGTTGCACCATTGAGAAAGGCCGCTGACGCGGCCTTTTTCTTTGTGTGACGATCGCTACGTCAGATCACCATCTTGCGCACGCGGGCCGAGAAGACGTCGATACACGTCACCACGATCACCATGATCACCATCACCGCGCACGTCTGGGCGTACTGGAAGCTGCGAATGACTTCGTAGAGCACCACACCGATGCCGCCTGCGCCCACCATCCCGACCACCGACGCCGAACGCACGTTCGACTCGAAGCGGTACAGCGTGTACGAGATCCACAGCGGCATGACCTGCGGCAGCACGCCGTACAGGATTTCATCGATGGCGCGAGCGCCCGTCGCGCGCACGCCTTCCACCGGACGCGGGTCGATCGCTTCGACCGCCTCGGCGAACAGCTTCGAGAGCGTGCCCGTCGTGTGCACCCACAGCGCGAGCACACCGGCGAAGGGGCCGAGGCCCACCGCCACGATGAAGAGCATCGCGAAAACCATTTCGTTAATCGCGCGGCATGCGTCCATCACGCGACGCACCGGCTGATACACCCACGCCGGCACCATGTTCGACGCCGAGAGCAAACCCATCGGAATCGAGCAGACGACAGCGAGTACCGTCCCCCACACTGCGATGTGAATCGTTACGAGCATCTCGTTGACGTACACCCGCCAGTCGCGGAAGTCGGGCGGGAAGAAATCGTGCGCGAACTGGCTCATGTTGCCGGAATCGCGAATCAGATCGAGCGGACGCATGTCGGCGCCGCTCCACGACCACACCAGGACCAGAAAGAAGATGCCCCAACTGATCAGGGACAGCCAAGAACGCTTGGGCGGCTCGCCCGGCAGGCGGCCATTGGCAGTGATTGATGCGCTGGTGTTCATGTCGAGTACCACGTGTCGTACCGGCGCGGCTGCCACCGGCGAATTTCGTATGACGGAGAAGATGGCGAACCCGACATCGGGTTCGCCATCACTTGAATCGTCTTGCTGACTTCTTCCCGCTGACTTCTTCCTGCTGACTTCTTCCGGCTTACTTCGTCTTGTTCAGCTCTTTGTCGAGCGCTGCCAGCTTGCCGTCGAGGTCGGCGAGTTGCGTCTTCTTCTTGGCGGCGTCGATGTTGGCGTCCGACTCAAGCTGCACCTTCTGCTTGAACAGTTCGAGCTGACGGATCGGCAGCAGCTGAGCATCCGACGACGCGCGGAAACCGCCGTAGTTGTAGATGTTCTTCAGCACTTCCTTCTCGTGCGCGTCCTTGCCGTAAGAGAGGAAGAAATCGCGGATCTTCTTCTTCGTGCCGTCCGGCAGGTCCTTGCGCCACAGCAGCGGATCCGACGGAATCAGCGGCGACTTCCAGATCACGTGCACCAGCTTGGCCTTCTCCGGCTGCGTGGCTTCGAGCTTGTTGAGCTCTTCGGTGTTGTTCGTCGCAACGTCGACCTGATTGTTGATCACTGCCATCAGGTTTGCGCCGTGGTTCGAGCTACGCGCCGTCTTGAAGTACGTGCGCGGGTCGATGTTGTTCTTCGCGAACACGTAGTAGCCCGGCACCAGCGTGCCCGACGTCGACGTCGGATCGCCCAGACCGAAGTTGATCTTCTTGCCGTTCTTGATCACGTCGTCGAGCGTCTTGTACGGGCTCGACGCGTTCGAGATCAGCAGCGAGTAGTAGCCCTCGGTGCGGTCGGCATACATGATCTTGGCGAAGACCTCGCCTTGCGAACGGTCAACGGCTTCCATCGCGCCCTTGTTGCCCATCCATGCGAGCTGCACCTTGTTGAAGCGCATGCCTTCGATTACACCGGCGTAGTCGGTGGCGAAGAACGGGGTCACCTTGATGCCCGTTTGCTTCTCCATATCGTCGATCAGCGGCTGCCAGCGTTGGCGCAGGGCTGCGCTGGAATCCGTCGAGATGATGCCGAAGTTGATTTCCTGCGCGTTTGCCGCCGCTACCGAGGCGAACATGGCCGCGCCGGCCAGCAGGGTTTTCCACAGTTTCATGAGAGCAAGCTCCTGGTCAGATAGGACTTAAGTGAGGCTTAGGGACATCGAGGTGAGGAATGGGGCTTGCGCGTCGGCCGGCTTCGCTTCGCCAGTTGCCGAGGCTTCGGAATCTTCCGAGCTTTCGTTGAGCAGTTCGCCCGCTTGCACGCCGTACAGACGGCGCAGCAGGTCCGGCGTGAGCGCCGAGGACGGGCCGTCGTACACCACGCGGCCCTGATGCAGCGCCACGGTGCGCACGCAGTAGCGCATGGCAACGTCCACCTGGTGCAGCGAAACGACGACCGTCAGCTTGTGATCGCGGTTCATGCGCGCGAGCATGTCCATGACCTTGCGCGCCGACTCCGGATCGAGCGACGCAATCGGCTCGTCCGCGAGAATGATCTTGGCGCCCTGCACGAGCGTGCGTGCGAGTGCCGCGCGCTGTTGCTGACCGCCCGAGAGCGTGCTGGCGCGCTGGAAGGCAAAGTCGGCGATGCCGACTTCTGCCAGTGCCGTAAGGGCAGCCTGACGCTCAGCGGTCGTAAAGCGGAACATCAGACTGCGCCACAGCGGCACGCGAGCCAGCAGCCCCGTGAGTACGTTGGTGATGACCGGCAGGCGGCCCACCAGATTGAATTGCTGAAAGACGAAGCCGATGTCACGGCGAATCTGACGCACTTCGCGCACGATGCGGCCGTCGCGCTGGATCGGACGACCCATAATTTCGATGCTGCCCGGCTGCTGGTCGGCAGGTACGAAGCCCGCGATGTGACGCATCAGCGTCGACTTGCCCGAGCCGGAGGCCCCGATCAGGGCGATCATTTCGCCCGGCATGACTTTGAGCGCCACTTCGTCGAGCGCACGGCGGCTCCCGAAGGTCTTGGTCAGTCGCTCGATTCGAATCGCTTCGTCCACGGTTCACCTGTGAGTCAGTTCGCCGGTCGGCCCCGATGCTCTGTGACTTGCGACGTCCTCCTTGAGGCGTTGTCGCTCGCATCGCTCGACTAGCTGTTTTGTGGCAATTTGTGCCAAAAGTGAACGCAGTCTAAAAAGCCCGGATGACAAGACAGTGACAATCGATCAGCTTTTTTTCGCCCAGCCAAAACCCTTATGTGTTCAATGGTTTGGCAACGTTTTCGGGGTGATGTAACGCGTCGGAGAAAAGCTGACTACGTCAGGAAGGGTGACATGATGCGGGGGCGTCGCCGCTCCCATTCGCCAACTTTGTCTACATATTTTTGGCATCCTGACGAACACGTATCGACAGGAAAAACCACCGCATAGGGCCGTGCGACAAGCCCCTCGCGGCGTGTTTGGCGGGAAAGATTTTCAGGGAGCGAAACGCGTCGTGGCGACGTGTGGCGTGCTGTGGCGACCTAAGGCACACGTGTGCAAGCAGGCGCTGCGATGTGCGACTGAGTAATGGGACGAGAGAGAAAGAAGACCGGTCCCGAACGGACCGGTCGTCGTCAGGCGATGAGCAATTCCGGGCCGCGCGCGCGAAGCTGGGCCAGCATGCTCTTGTGCGGGGCAGCGTCGCTGATGAGATAGCGGGCCGCTTCGAAGTGACGGATGCGCACGGGCGTCACGCGACCGAACTTGGTGTGGTCTGCGACGACGGCCGACACATTCGCACACAGCAGCATGCGCGCGCGCAGTTCGGCCGCAGCGCGGTTGAAATCGGTGATCCCGCCGTCTTCCGTCACGCCGCCCACACCGATGAATGCGAAGTCGGCGTGATATTGCGAAATCTGGTTGATGGCGTCCCAGCCCTGCACGGCGTCTTCGTTGTCCTGCAACTCACCGCCGAGCAGCGTCACGCGGTTGTCGTGATGGCGTCCGAGCAGGCGCGCGATCTGCCAGTCGTTGGTGTAGATGCGAAGACGGTGTTTGGAGAGCAGCGCCTGTGCGACAGCGCGCGTGGTCGTGCCGTAGTCGATGATGACCGACGCGCCGTCGGGCACCAGCTCCGCGGCGCGCACGCCGATGGCGCGCTTGCCCACGGCGTTGACGTTCTCACGCAGCGTCCAGTCGGGCTCACTCCGGTCGGCGGCCAGCGCACCGCCGTGGGTCATGAGCAGCAGACCGCGCGCGGCGAGCGTGTTGAGGTCGCGTCGCACGGTCTCGCGCGACACACCCAGCTCCCGCACCAGATCGCTGATCGCCAGCGCCCCGGTCTTGGCAAGTTGTTCGAGCACGTATTGTTGGCGTTGTTCGGCAAGCATGATCGAGCAATATCAGTTGGACTACGAATGACGGGACGACGTCCACGAAAACGGGAACGTCACGTGTCGTGCATTACCCCTGTAACGCGACACGCAATCCCAGACCGATGAAGATCGCGCCGGCCACGCGGTCGAGCCAGCGCCCCGCCCCCGGACGACGCTTGAGCCACGTCCCCAGCACGCCCGCGAACCAGCCGTAGACGCTGAACACGACGATGGTCTGCGCCATGAACACGAGGCCGAGCAGCCCCATCTGCCAGCCCGGATGAGCGGCGTCGGCGCTCACGAATTGCGGCAGGAATACGAGGAAGAACAGCGTGACCTTCGGGTTGAGCATGTTCGCGAACACGCTCTGACGGAAGACGGCACCGAGCGACTGCGGCTCAGTGTCGTTCGCCAGCGTCAGTGCACCGCGCGCGCGCAGCGCCTTGATGCCGATCCAGATGAGATAGGCCGCACCGAGCAGCTTGATCGTCTCGAACGCCCACGGCGACGAGCGCAGCACGGCCGCGAGGCCCACTGCGGCAATCGTCGTGTGGAAAAGGCAGCCGAAGGTGAAACCGGCCGCAGCGGCCAGTCCCGCGCGGCGGCCCTGCGCAATACCGCGCGCGATGACCTGCATGTTGTCGGGCCCGGGCGCAAGCGTGATAGCCACCGAGGTCAGCAGGAACAGCCAGAGATTGGGCATCGGTGCGTCCGGGTCGGAAGGTCAGAAATTGTTCGGTGCGCGCAGTGCGCTCAGTACGCTTAGTGCCCTTCGAACGAGCACAGCAGGAAGAGATCCAGCCCGGCATCGCGAATCAGCTTCGATCCGCCCAGCTCCGGCAGGTCGACGATGGCCGCCCCCTCGATGACCGTCGCGCCGAGGCGCTCCAGCAACTTCTTACCGGCAAGCATCGTGCCGCCCGTGGCCACCAGATCGTCGATCAGCAGCACGCGGTCGCCGGGACCGCAGGCGTCGGCGTGAATCTCTACGGTCGCGCTGCCGTATTCCAGCTCGTACTCTTCGGCGACCGTCTGATAGGGCAGCTTGCCCTTCTTGCGAATGGGGATGAATCCGATGTTCAGCTCGTACGCGAGGATCGAGCCGAGAATGAAGCCACGCGCATCGAGACCCGCAATATAGTCGGGGCGTTGCGCCATGTAGCGATGTACGAACACATCGATGAGCACCCGCAAGGTGCGCGGGTTCTTGAGCAACGGGGTGATGTCGCGGAACTGCACGCCGGGTGCGGGCCAGTCCGGCACGGTGCGGATCTGGCTTTTGATATAGGCGGCAGGGGACTCGTCGATCTGCACGGGGATCCTTCTTTCGGTACTGATAGGGAACACGCCACATTATGCCAAAAAGGCCCGGCCTCCCTGTGACGGTCCGACTTTCCGCCCGATTTGGCGTCCCGGGTCGGCGTCCCGGGTTGCCGCCCTAATCGTGTCCCAGCAACCGCGTCTCCGCTGCCACTAGCTTGTCGGGCAGGCCGCGCAACACCACGATGTCTTCGGCCATCAGACGCGTCTCCGCCACCGGCTCCACGCCGCGAATGCCGTGGCGGCGGATCGCCGTCACCGTCACCCCGAGTTTGTCCAGCCGAAGCTCGCCGAGCGTGCGGCCGACGGCCGCCGCGTTGAGCGTGAGGGGCACCGATTGCAGGCGCACCTGCTCGCGCTCGCCGCCTTCGTCTTCGTCGTCCAGCCCGTGAAAGTAGCCGCGCAACAGGCTGTAGCGCTCGTTACGCGCCTGCGCCACCCGACGCAACACCCGGCGCATCGGCACGCCCATGAGCACCAGCGCGTGCGAGGCGAGCATCAGGCTCCCCTCCACGATTTCCGGAACGACTTCGGTGGCCCCGGCGGCGATGAGGTCGTCGATATGCGTATCGTCGACCGTGCGAACAACCACGGGCAGCGTCGGCTCCAATGCCTGCACCTGCGCGAGCACCTTGAGCGCCGCCGGCGTGCTGTCGTACGTCACCACAATCCCCGCCGCCCGGTGAATCCCCGCCGCGACGAGCGCTTCGCGCCGGGCCGCGTCGCCGAACACTACGGTCTCGCCGGAACTGGCGGCCTCCATCACGCGGTCGGGGTCGAGGTCGAGCGCCACGTAGCCGATCCCCTCCTGCTCCAGCATGCGCGCCAGGTTCTGACCGCATCGGCCGTAACCGCAGATGATCACGTGCCCCGACGTCTTGATGCTCTGCGTCGCAATCTTCGTCATCTGCAACGACTGCATCATCCATTCGTTGGCGACGAAGCGCAGCGCAATGCGGTCGGCGTTGATGATGAGGAACGGCGCGCACAGCATCGAGAGCAACATCCCGGCGAGTACCGCCTGCGACAGCGACGGGTCGAGCAGACTCCGGTCGATCACAAGATTGAGCAGCACGAAGCCGAATTCGCCCGCCTGCGCCAGCCCCAGCCCGGTGCGGATTGCCGTGCCCGGCGGGCTGCCGAACAGACGCGCCAGCCCTGCGATGAGCGTGAATTTGACGATCAGCGGACCGATGAAGAACAACAGCACGAGCAACGGCTGCTTGAGTACGATGCCCGGATTGAGCAGCATGCCGGTCGTGATGAAGAACAGGCCGAGCAGCACGTCGCGAAACGGCTTGATGTCGTCTTCCACCTGATGGCGAAACGGCGTCTCGGCAATCAGCATGCCCGCAATGAACGCGCCCAACGCCATCGACAGCCCGAGATGCTCGGTGATGTAGGCCAGCCCCAGCGTGAGCAACAGCAGGTTGAGCATGAAGAGCTCTTGCGAGCGACGCGCGGCCACGATGTGGAACCAGCGTCCAACGAGTTTTTGCCCAATCCAGAGGAGCAACGCCAGTGCGCCGGTGATCTTGAGCGCCGCCAGCGAGAGGGCGAGCACCAGCGCCTTCGAGTTGCCGCCGAGCGCGGAGATCACGATCAGCAACGGCACCACGGCCAGATCCTGGAACAGCAGCACGCCCATGATGTTGCGGCCGTGCTCCGTCTCCAGTTCAAGCCGCTCGGCGAGCATCTTGGTGACGATGGCCGTCGAGGACATGGCGAGCGCGCCGCCCAGCGCCACCGAGGCCTGCCATGAGAACGACCAGAACAGGTTGACGAGTGCGCCCAGTCCGACGGCGACGAGCAACGTCCCGAGAACCTGTGAAACGCCGAGTCCGAGCACCACTCTTCTCATGCTCTTTAGCTTGGGCAATGAGAATTCGATGCCGATGGAGAACATCAGGAAGACGACGCCGAACTCCGCGAGGTATTGCACACGCTGCGAATCGGCGGCCAGCCCCAGCGCATGCGGGCCGATGACGATGCCCACGCTGAGATAGCCCAGCATCGGCGGCAGATGGAGCATGCGAAACAGCACCACCCCGACGCAGGCGGCAAATAACAATACGAGAGTGAGTTCGAGCGGCGATGCCATCAGCTAGGGTCGGTTTCCTGAGTGAATCCGGGTGAGCGGGGTGCGTTGTCTTGCCAATGTCATGCAAGGGCCGTGCCAGCGTACGTCCGGACGGCGGCCACGGGAGAGGAAACCGGACCGGTTCGGGCGATGTCCCGAATGGCGCTGGGCGGGGCGCAGGGCCAGACGTGGCGCGGCTGTCCTTCGACGCCACGTCCGTTTTGATATACTCCGCGCATGATAGCGAAAATCAATCCAGGCCGGGCACTAGAGGTCGCCCGGGAGGTGTTGCGCACTGAAGCCGACGCCATCGAACGCGTGTCCGCGCACCTCGACGACAGCTTCTTCGAAGCGGTCTCGCTGCTGCTTGCCTGCCGTGGGCGCGTCGTCGTCACCGGGATGGGCAAGTCCGGCCACATCGGCCGCAAACTCGCTGCCACGTTCGCCAGCACCGGCACTCCCGCATTCTTCGTTCACCCCGCAGAAGCCAGCCACGGCGATTTGGGCATGATCACGGCCGACGACGTCGTCGTCGCCCTGTCCAACTCCGGCGAAACGGGTGAGCTCGTCAGCATCCTGCCGATGATCAAGCGCATTGGCGCGAAGCTCATCGCCATGACCGGCAACGCCGCATCGAGCCTTGGCCGTCTGTCCGACGTGCATCTCGACGCGCACGTCGAGAAAGAAGCCTGCCCGCTGGGCCTCGCGCCCACCGCCAGCACCACAGCCGCCCTCGCCCTCGGCGACGCGCTCGCCGTCACGCTGCTCGACGCACGCGGCTTCGGCGCGGAAGACTTCGCCCGCTCGCATCCGGGTGGCGCGCTGGGCCGTCGGTTGCTGACCTTCGTGCGCGATGTCATGCGCACCGGCGACGCCGTGCCGCGCGTGCGCTCCGACGCCAATCTCTCCGACGCCCTGATCGAGATGACCGCCAAGGGTCTCGGCATGACCGCCATCGTGGATGCCGACGATCGCGTCGTCGGTATCTTCACGGACGGCGACTTGCGTCGTTTGTTCAAGCGTACACTCGATTTCACCTCGTTGAAGCTGGCCGACGTCATGAAGGCCGATCCGCGCACCATCGATCCGGACAAGCTCGCCGCAGAAGCCGCCGAACTGATGGAACGCTTCGGCATCATGCAGTTGCTCGTGACGGAAAACGGCCGCCTTGTCGGCGCCCTGAACGTCCACGACCTGTTCGCCGCCAAGGTCGTGTGAGTTTTCTGCCAATGAGTCAAACGAGTCAACCGAATCCCGCCAATACTTCGGGCATCGCTCAGTTCGATGTCGCCGCTGCCACGCAACGCGCGGCGCGTCTGCGCGTCATGGTGTTCGACGTCGACGGCGTGCTGACCGATGGCGGCCTGCGCTACGGCCCGACAGGCGAAGTCATCAAGACCTTCGACTCGCTCGACGGTCACGGCCTGAAGTTGCTCAGCGAAGCCGGCATCGTCACCGCCATCATCACGGGACGCCAGTCGGATATCGTCGCCAAACGCGCCGCGGATCTACGTGTCGCACACGTCTATCAGGGCGTGCACGACAAGCGCGCCGCGTTTGAAGACCTGTGCGCCAAAGTGGGCGTGACGGCCGACGTCTGCGGACATATCGGCGACGACTGGCCCGACCTGCCCGTGCTCACGCGTGTAGGCTTCGCCGCCTGCCCGGCCAATGCGCATGTCGAAGTGAAGGCACGCTGTCACTGGATCGCGAGTACGCGCGGCGGCGAAGGGGCTGCACGCGAGTTGTGCGACTTCATCTTGCGCGCGCAGGGGCGTTACGACGCCCTGCTCGCCGAAGCCATCGCCTGACGCGCCGGGAGAGTCGATCCACTCATGGCCATCCAACGCGTCTCGCCCGCTTCGCTGATCGCGATTGCCGTCCTGGCAAGCCTTGCCGCCGGCACGTACTGGCTCGTTCAGCGCACGCTGCCGTCCGACGCCGACCGCGCGCCGTACGTGAAGCAGCACATCCCCGATTACTACGCCGACGACATGGTGATTTCCATGCTCGCGCCCAACGGGGTGACGCAGTACCGCGTCAACGCCGTCCACATGACGCACTTCGAAGACGATCAGACCACGGCCATGACGATGCCCGCCGTGCGCGCCTTCACGCCGGATCAGCCCGAAGTCACCGCCACGAGCAAGCGTGGCACGCTCAACGCCGATATGTCGATCGTCGATCTGTACGACGACGCGGTCGTGGTGCGTCAGCCGGGGCCGCGCGATCCCGAAATGCGTGCCCTGTCCGAGCACTTCCAGGTGCTCGTGAACGAAGACATCGTGCGCACCGAGAAGCCGGTGCAGCTGTTCCGCGGGTCGTCCGTGATGTATGGCGACGGCATGATTTTCAATAACATCTCGCGCGCCGTACAATTGCTCGGCAATGTTCACGGCACGATCCAGCCGGCGGAACTGGGCGCCAAGCGCCCGCCGCCGTCAGGCCAGTCCACACTGCCTGTTAAGCCGACCGCTCCACGCGCGCCATCTCAGACTCCACAGGGCCCCAAGACCCCATGACCGATCGCCTTTCACTGCGACCCGCCTCTGTATCGCTGCGTGCGCTTCGCGCGCTGGCCGCCGCCTTCGCCGTTCTTGGCGCACTGGCTGCACCGCTGGCCCACGCCGAACGCGCCGACCGCGACAAGCCGCTCAATATCGAGTCGGACCACATGAGCTATGACGACCTCAAGCAGGTCAACATCTTCACCGGCAACGTGACGATGACCAAGGGGACGATTCTCCTGAAGGCCGATCGCGTCGAAGTGACTCAGGATCCGGAGGGCTATCAGTACGCCACCGCTTACTACAAGCCGGGCGGCCCGCTCGCCTACATGCGTCAGAAACGCGACGGCATGGATGAGTACATCGACGGCTGGGGCCAGACCATCTATTACAACGGCAAGACCGAAGTCGCGACGCTCACCACGCAGGCCACGCTCAAGCGGCTGGCCGGTGGCACGAAGGTGCTCGACGAGATTCACGGCAGCGTGATCACGTACGACACCTACAATGAGGTCTACACGGCCAACAGCGGCGCCGATCAGGTCAACCCCAACAATCCGAACGGTCGCGTGCGCGCCACGCTCGCACCGCGCAACGCCACGGGCGCGCAGGCACAGGCACCGGGCGCTGCCAGCAAGCCGGCCACCGCGCCCAAGGGCGACCTGCCGCCGCTGTCGCCTTCCAAGAACATCGGGAATCCGCGTGAGTAATTCTGCCAATAGCAACGCCTCGACCATCAACCCGGGCAACGCCCCGGTGGGCAAGCCCAGCGCGCTCGTCGTGCGCTCGCTCAAGAAGCAGTACGGCGCGCGTACCGTCGTCAAGGACGTGTCGCTCGACGTGAAGAGCGGCGAGGTCGTGGGTCTGCTTGGCCCGAACGGCGCGGGCAAGACAACGTCGTTCTACATGATCGTGGGACTGGTGCCTGCCGACGATGGCGAAATCCAGCTCGATGGCAACCTCATCAGCGAACTGCCGATCCACGAGCGCGCCCGCATGGGCGTCTCGTATCTGCCGCAGGAAGCGTCGGTGTTCCGCAAACTCACGGTCGAAGACAACATTCGCGCCGTGCTCGAATTGCAGGTCGATGCACAGGGCAAACCCCTCAAGCGCGACGAAATCGAACGCCGCATCGAAGCCCTGCTCGACGAGCTTCAAGTGGGCCATCTGCGCGAAAATCCGGCGATGTCGCTCTCGGGTGGCGAGCGTCGTCGCGTGGAAATCGCACGCGCCCTGGCCACACAGCCGCGTTTTATTTTGCTCGACGAACCGTTCGCGGGCGTCGACCCGATCGCCGTGCTGGAAATTCAGCGGATCGTGCGCTTTCTCAAGGACCGAGGCATCGGTGTCCTGATTACCGACCACAACGTGCGCGAGACGCTGGGTATCTGCGATCACGCGTACATCATCAGCGAAGGCTCGGTGCTCGCCGCCGGCACGCCTGACCAGATCGTTGCCGACGAAAGCGTGCGTCGCGTCTATCTGGGCGAAAATTTCCGGATGTAAAGCAGATTTTTCGCATGTAAACCCTGCCTCCGATAGGAGTCAGGGACGGTTCCGTTGGCGTGACAAAGCCTCTACAATGAAGGCGAGACCGCTATGAAACCGACTCTTCAACTCCGCACCTCGCAGCACCTGACCCTCACGCCGCAGTTGCAGCAATCGATCCGGTTGTTGCAACTGTCGACGCTCGAACTCCAACAGGAAGTCGAGCACGCGCTCACCCAGAACCCGATGCTCGAACGCGAGGACGATTGGCTCGCCGGTTCGGTACGTGTGGGCACAGACGGGTCGCTGCGCAACGAGCGGAGTTCGTCGTCCAGCAGTTCGAACGACAACGGCCACGAGTCCGCCAACGGCCACGACGAAGCGCGCGAACTCGATGGCGAGGCCCGCTTCGACGACAACGCGTCGGACAATGGCAGCGACTGGAGCCTGAACGACTTCGCCCGCTCCGGCAGCGCATCGGACGACGACGACAATGCGCGTCCGCAACTGCATGTCGACCATCCCAATCTCCGCGAACATCTGCTGGCCCAGTTGCGCCTGACCAAGGCGAGTCCGCGCGACCGCGCGCTGGTGGAATTCCTGATCGAATCGCTGGACGAAGACGGCTACCTCGGTAGCCTGCTCGACGAGATTCAGGCCGAAATGCCCGAAGAGCTGGCGCTCGAAACGGAAGAAATCAACGCGGCGCTGGCGCTGCTGCAAAGCTTCGATCCGGCGGGCGTGGGTGCCCGCAGTCCGGCCGAGTGCCTGCGTCTACAGCTCCAGCGACTACCCGCAAGCGGTGTGCGCACCCTGTCGCTGCGCATCGTCACCGATCACCTGGAACTGCTGGCCGCGCGCGATTACACGCGTCTGCGCCGCCTGCTGGGTGTCGGCGAAGACGGTCTGCGCGCCGCGCATCAGCTGATTCGCTCGCTGGACCCCTTCCCGGGCTCGGCTTACGGCTCGCCTCAGGCCGACTACGTCGTGCCGGACGTGCTGGTACGCAAGCAAGGGAGCGGCTGGACGGCGGAGCTGAATCCGGAAGTGATGCCGCGTCTGCGCATCAACGAGATGTATGCGCGCATTCTCCGAAATAACCGGAACGATCCGGGAACCGGCAACCTCCAACAGCAGTTGCAGGAAGCGCGCTGGCTGATCAAGAACATCCAGCAACGCTTCGACACGATCCTGCGGGTGGCGCAGGCGATTGTCGAGCGTCAAAAGAACTTCTTCACGCATGGCGAAATCGGCATGCGGCCCTTGGTTTTACGCGAGATTGCTGATACGCTGGGTTTACATGAATCCACGATTTCACGGGTGACGACGAGTAAGTACATGCTCACTCCATTTGGAACCTTCGAGCTTAAGTACTTCTTCGGATCACACGTGGCAACGGAAGCCGGAGGCGCTGCGTCATCGACCGCCATCCGCGCACTCATCAAGCAACTCATAGGAGCTGAAGACCCGCAGAGCCCCCTTTCCGATAGCCGTATCGCGGAACTGCTGGCAGAGCAAGGTTTTGTGGTGGCGCGGCGCACTGTCGCGAAGTACCGCGAGGCCATGCGAATCCCCGCAGTGAACTTGCGCAAATCTTTGTAGGACAGTCCTGGTGCGCCATGTTGGCCGCTGGGGCATAACGCCGCAGTGCGACATTGCGTCACGTCAATGGCTCGCACCCTCGCTAGCCAGCGTCAACGTTGACGCGGCCTGCACTTCGGCATTTCAGCAAGGAGAGCAGCTATGAATCTGAAGATCAGTGGACACCATCTCGAACTCACGCCTTCGCTGCGCGAATTTGTCGTCAACAAGCTTAACCGCGTGTTGAATCATTTCGACCAGCTAATCGGCGCCGAGGTGATCCTCTCTGTCGACAAGACCAAGGAGAAGAGCGGACGCCAGATCGCGAGCGTCACGGTGTTTCTCAAGGGCAAGGAAATTTTCGTCGAGAAGTGTGACGAGAATATGTATGCCGCCATCGACAAGCTGATCGACATGCTCGACCGCAAGGTAATGCAGTACAAGGACAAGGTTCAGGATCACGGTCGCGAGGCCATCAAGCACCACGAACTTCCTCCTGAGGCGGAACCGCTGCAATAGCATCTTCAGGCGTGGTAATCGCATTGGCTGATACCGACGAAAACCCGCAAGGAACCACCCGAGCGCATATCCGTCTGTTGTAAGTCTGGCATCACCCACCGCGGGGCCGTTGAACGGCCCCTTTTGTATGGTTCGCCCCACTTCCGTGACTTGCCGCGAGCGCGGCGGCGAGTGGTCTATAATGCGAGGTCAATCGGGGGTTGGAGGGCGACTAAGCGTTCGCCCGCATTACAAGATGAACCGTTTAGCCAAACTCATACTCGAGTCCAACATCCTGCTTGGACTGTCCGTTACCAGCAAGAAGCGCCTGTTCGAACAGGTCGGCCTCCTCTTCGAGAACAATGCCGGGCTTTCTCGCGCTGTGGTAACCGACAATCTCTTCGCCCGTGAGCGTCTCGGCTCGACGGGTCTTGGAGAAGGCGTGGCGATTCCGCATGGACGCATTAAAGGCCTGAAGGTCCCAGCCGCCGCGTTCATCCGCCTGGAAGAGGCCATTCCGTTCGAAGCGCCCGACGGTCAGCCGGTTTCCCTCCTGTTTGTGTTGCTCGTGCCCGAGCAGGCGACGCAGCAGCACCTCGAAATCCTGTCCGAAATTGCCCAGTTGCTCTCGGACCCCGAGATGCGCAGTATCCTGATCAACGCGCCTAGCGCCAAAGATGTCCACACCGCGCTGACGAACTGGAAGCCCTGAGTCGTCCCGAGTCGTCTGCGCACCGGTACGAATCGCCGCGAACACACACGAATTCCGTAGCTCCCACACCCAACCGAACGAGGCGACGCGGTGGAACTGACCGGCATCAACGCGCAAAGCATTTTCGACGACAACGCCGCGACGTTGCGTCTGTCGTGGCTCACGGGCCATGAAGGTTGGGAGCGCGGCTTTACGCCGGAGAGCGTGGCTACGGCCACCTCCAGCGCCGACCTCGTGGGCCACCTGAACCTCATCCACCCGAACCGGATTCAGGTGCTCGGCGAAGCGGAGCTACGCTACTACCAGCGTCTTACGGACGAAAACCGCAAGCGTCACATGGGTGAAGTCATCGCGCTGGAACCGCCGTTCCTCGTGGTGGCAGACGGCCTTGAAGCGCCGCCCGATCTGGTGCTGCGCTGTACACGCTCCTCCACCCCGCTGTTCACCACGCCGCTGTCGACGGCCTCCGTCATCGACAGCCTGCGTCTGTACATTTCTCGCGTTTTCGCGCCGCGTTGCACAATGCACGGCGTTTTCATCGACATTCTGGGCATGGGCGTGCTGCTCACCGGCGACTCCGGTCTCGGCAAAAGCGAACTCGGTCTGGAACTGATCAGCCGTGGACACGGCCTGGTGGCGGACGATGCGGTCGATTTCGTGCGTCTCGGGCCGGATTTCGTCGAAGGCCGCTGCCCGCCGCTGCTGCAAAACCTGCTGGAAGTGCGCGGTCTCGGTCTGCTCGACATCAAGACCATCTTCGGTGAGACGGCTGTGCGCCGGAAGATGAAGCTCAAGCTGATCGTGCAACTGGTGCGCCGTCCCGATGGCGAATTCCAGCGCCTGCCGCTCGAAGCGCAGACGGTCGACGTGCTGGGCCTGCCGATCAACAAAGTGATTCTGCAAGTGGCCGCCGGGCGAAACCTCGCCGTGCTGGTCGAAGCGGCCGTGCGAAACACGATTCTGCAACTGCGCGGGATCGATACGCTCAAGGACTTCATGGAGCGTCAGCGCCAGGCCATGCAGGACCCGGACGGCATGCAGGGCAAATTGCTCTGAGCGTTCGCGATTCGGCGGCCCGAATCCACCGAGTCGGCCGAATCCGCCGAAACCTTCCGGGTATACCGCTATTTTTGCGTTTTTCTGTCAACGCCGCGCGATTGCGGCGCGTTTTCTAACATGTTGTAATCGCAACGCGGTTCATCCCCGTGCCCGTGCGTCACGACCTTTTGGAGAGACGATCATGAAAAAAGCACTCGCTGCACTGCTTCTGGTATCCCCGCTGCTCGCATCGCCCGTGTTCGCTCAAACGGCCGCCGCCCCGGCATCTGCCCCCAAAGCGACCAACGCCCAACAAGACAAGATGAAGGCTTGCAACTCGCAAGCGACCGGCAAGAAGGGTGACGACCGCAAGGCCTTCATGAAGCAGTGTCTGTCCGCTGGCGGGGCCGCACCGGCCGCCAAGCAGACGCAGCAGGAAAAGATGAAGACCTGCAATACGCAAGCGAGCGGCAAGAAGGGCGACGATCGCAAGGCGTTCATGAAGCAGTGCCTGTCGAACGCTCCGGCGGCCTAAGTTTTACGCCTGACGAGCCTGACGGCGCCCCACGCGGGCGCCGTTTTCGCTTGCAGAACGGGGATTCTCGAAAACGCAGCGAAAACGGTAGAAACTCCCTAGTTTTTGCCTACGCGACACCCGTACGACACAATCGCTTACCATGATGGTTGTATTCGGGAAATGTCATGAAGATCGTACTGATTACCGGCGTCTCCGGTTCGGGCAAATCGCTCGCCCTGAACGTCCTCGAGGATGCGGGTTACTACTGCGTCGACAATCTGCCGTCGCGCTTTTTGCCTGAACTCGCCGTCTACCTCGGAACACAACACTACACGCGCCTCGCGGTCGCCATCGACGCGCGCAGCGGCGGCTCGCTCGCCGATCTGCCGCCGATCATTGGCGGCCTGCGCCGTTTCGGCCATGACGTTCGTGTGCTGTTCCTCAATGCGACCACGCAAACGCTGGTGCAGCGCTTCTCGGAGACGCGCCGCCGTCACCCGCTTTCCGCAACTGGCGACGACACGCTCTCGGCCACCGGCTCGCTTGTCGAAGCCATCGAGAAAGAGCGTGAGATGCTCAGCAGCGTCACCGAGCTGGGTCATCAGATCGACACCAGCAATCTGCGCGCGAGTGCACTGCGCCGCTGGATTCGCGAATTCGTGCAACACGATCAGACCGGCCTCACGCTGATGTTCGAATCGTTCGGATTCAAACATGGCGTGCCGCTCGACGCCGACCTTGTCTTCGATGTCCGCTCGCTGCCCAATCCGTATTACGACGTGCAATTGCGCCCGCTGACCGGGCGCGATCAACCCGTGATCGATTTCCTGTCCGCCATTCCCGAAGTGGACGAGATGATCAACGACATCGGCGCCTATCTGCAAAAGTGGTTGCCGAGCTATATGCGCGACAACCGCAGCTATCTGACGGTCGCCATCGGATGTACGGGCGGGCAGCATCGCTCCGTGTTTATCTCCGAGACGCTCGGCGCGCGCTTTCGCGACGAAGCGAGCGTGCTCGTGCGTCACCGCGAACTCGCCCCCATCGATACGAAGTGAAGGGTCGCCGGCTGGCTTACGCCGGCAGCGACAACTGACCGTCGTTCACACCGTGCAGCGACAGCGCGTCGGCGATCTTGCGAATCGGTGACGGCAACCCGGCGGCCGCGACCCCCTCCCCATCCAGCCATGAACGGTTGGCATCGTCGATCGATGTTGCCGCTGTCGCTGATGATGCGCACAGCGTCACCATCCACGGTCGCAAATGCAATTTGAAGTGCGTGAAGACGTGCGTGAGACCGTGCAGCGGCATGAGCGACTGCACCGCGCCGACCTTCGCGCCAAGTGCCGCCGCATGCCCCGTCAGACGCTCGCGCAGTAACGCGTCGTCGGCGTCGCGTGCGTCGGTCGGCGGCGTGAGTTCCGGCAGGCTCCACAGACCACCCCAGATACCGCTGTCGGGACGTCGCTCGAACAACACGCGATCGCCTGCGCGGATGACCAGCACGTCGACATAGCGCTCCGGCTGCGCCTTTTTCGGCTTGGAGGTCGGCAACGTCCGCTCGCGCCCCGTCGCATGCGCGACGCAATCGCTGTCGAACGGACACTCGCCGCAGCGTGGCTTGCCGCGGGCGCACAGCGTCGCGCCGAGGTCCATCATCCCTTGCGTGTAGGCTGGCAAATCGCTTTGCGGCAACAGCGATTCCGCCAGCGTCCACATCTCTCGCTCGATCTTCGGCGTGCCCGGGAAGCCTTCGATACCGAACACGCGCGCGAGCACCCGTTTGACATTGCCGTCGAGGATGGCGGCGTGCGCGTCGTAGGCAAATGCGGCAATCGCCGCCGCAGTGGACCGGCCAATGCCTGGCAGCGTGGCGAGCGTTTCAGGGTCTGATGGGAAACGTCCGCCGTGGGTCTCTACGACGACCTGCGCGCAGCGATGCAGGTTGCGCGCACGCGAGTAGTAGCCAAGACCGCTCCACAGCGCCATCACATCGTCTTGCGGTGCGCTGGCCAGTGCGGCGACGTCGGGGAAGCGCTCGAGAAAGCGGCCGTAATACGGGATCACCGTGGCGACCTGCGTCTGCTGAAGCATGATCTCGGACAGCCAGATGCGGTAGGCGTCGCGCGTGTTCTGCCACGGCAGGTCGTGACGGCCGTGTTCGGCCTGCCAGGCGATCAGACGCTGCGCGAAGGTGTCCGCAAGCGTACCGACGGCGATGTCGTTGGGGGCGTCTTTCATGGGGTTTTCGGGAGAAGCTTTAATTTATTTCTGGCATTTCGGACAGAAGAACGTGGAGCGCTGTCCCTGCACGATCTGCCGGATCGTCGTGCCACACACGCGACACGGCTGGCCCGCGCGATCGTAGACGAAATACTCCTGCTGGAAATAGCCGCTCTGACCGTCGCTGCCGACGAAATCTCGCAACGTGCTGCCGCCCTTCTCGATCGCAGCGGCGAGCACCGTCTTGACGGCTTGCGCAAGCTTCTCGGCACGCGGGCGCGACAGCTTGCCCGCTGCCATGCGTGGATGAATGCCTGCACGGAACAGGCTCTCCGAGGCGTAGATATTGCCCACCCCCACGACGATGCTGCCCGCGAGCAGTGCCTGTTTGATGGAGACGGTGCGTCCGCGCGTGCCCGCGTAAAGCCAAGCGCCGTCGAAGTCGTCGGTCAGTGGCTCGACGCCAAGACTTGCAAGCAGCGGATGCAGCAGCACATCGCCCGACGCGCGCGGATGGAAGAGGACTGCCCCAAAGCGGCGCGGGTCGCGATAACGCAGCGCGCAACGCTCGAAGACGAGGTCGATATGGTCGTGAACGCCTGCGCTCGGCAGCGACTGCGGTTCCGGCATGACGCGCAACGTCCCGGTCATGCCCAGATGCACGAGCAACCAGCCGGGCGCGTATTCGAGCAGCAGGTACTTGCCGCGACGGGTGACGCCGATGAGCGTTTCGCCGCGCAGGAGGGCGTCGAGCCCATCGGGCACCGGCCAGCGCAACGACCCGTTACGCACGTCGATGCGCGCGATACGCGTGCCGGCTACGTGCGGCGCGATACCGCGGCGGGTGACTTCGACTTCTGGGAGTTCAGGCATGCCTGCGAACGTTTGCTGAGGATTTAGACTCTATTGTATCGGGCGCGCTACAATCGCTCGAAACCTGCCGTGGATCCCTATGCCGAACACCCGATTCCAGTCCATTCCCGCCGCTGACCGTACTGCGGAAACCGTGGCACCCGTGGTTTTGCGCCTGCGCGGCGCCCTGGCTCGCGGGGCCTGGGCCGGAGCCACGGCGCTTGGCGTGACCTGCGCCAGCGCAATCATGGCATTCCTGCCATCTTCGAACGCCTTCGCCCAATCCGGACCGGCGGCGCAGACCGCACCCAAGGCACCTGCCGCGCCCGCCAAGGCCAGCGCACCGGGTGCCGCGAGCGGTGCTTCCACCGATGTCGACAGCGAAGACGTCGCACCGAATGCGAACGTCCCGCGTGAGAAGCTGCCGAATGTTGCGCTTAGCAGCGAGATCGTCTTCGAAGTGATGGCCGCCGAACTGAGCCTGCAACAAGGCAATCTGGCCCCCGCTTTCAATACCTACGTCGCCCTCGCTAACCGCACGAAGGATCCGCGCATGGCGCGCCGCGCGGTTGAGATCGCACTCGGCGCACGCCAGCTCGGCGACGCGCTGATTGCCGCCAAGCTGTGGCATCAGCTCGATCCGTCGTGGCGTCCGGCGACCCAACTGCTGGCCAGCCTCGAAGTTGGCACCGGCCATCTGGCCGAGGCCGAACCGCTGCTGGTCGACGAACTGAACAAGGTGCCCGAAGCGCGTCGCGGTCAGGCCATCCTCGAATTGCAGCAGATGATCGCCCGCAGCCCGGAGCGCGCCACCGGCATCGACTCGCTCAAGCGCATGCTGGCGAACGACATGCAGCGTCCGGAAGCGCAACTGGCCATCGCCCGTTCGCAGCTCGACGCAGGCGACACCGCCGGCGCACGCACGTCGCTCGAAACTGCGCTCAAGCTCAAGCCCGATTACGAAGCCGCAGCCCTGCTCTACGGCCAGATGGGTCCGGCGGAGCGCACCGGCGCGATCGCCAGCCTGAAGTCGTTCCTCGATCGGAATCCGAACGCCAAGGAAGCTCGCTTCGCCTACGCCAAGTTGCTGCTCGCCGACAATCAGCTCGACGCGGCGCAAAAGCAATTCGAAACGTTGGAAAAGCGTTACCCGCATGAACTGTCGACGCTGATGGCGCTCGCGCTGCTGAACCTGCACGCCAACCATCCGGAACAGGCCGAGCAGTATTTGCAGAAGTACGCGACGGAAGCCGAGCAGCAGAACACCGACGGCGCGCAGGCATACGTCTACCTCGCGCAGATCGCACAGGACCGCAAGGACTACCCGGCCGCCGACAAGTGGCTCTCGAAGATTCGCGAAGACAGCAACGCCTATCTGCCGGCGCAAATCGGCCGCGCGCAGTTGCTGGCGGATCAGGGCAAGCTCGAGGAAGGCCGTGCGCTGTTGCATGGCATCAAGTCGAGCGAGCCGCGTGAGCAACTTGCACTCAAACGTGCCGAATCGGATCTGCTGGTCAAATCCAAGCGTTACGACGATGCGGAGAAGTTGCTCGCCGTCGAAGTCAAAAACCATCCGGACGATGCCGACCTGCTCTATCAGTACGGCATGGTGGCCGAACTGAACAAGCACTATGACGTGATGGAAAAGGCGATGCGTCGCGTGATGGCATCGCAGCCGGATAACGCGCAGGCGTACAACGCGTTGGGCTACTCGCTCACGGAACGCAATACGCGACTGCCGGAAGCGCTCAAGCTGCTGCAAAAAGCGTCGTCGCTCTCGCCGGAAGATCCGTACATCATGGACAGCCTCGGCTGGGTGAAGTACCGCCTTGGCGACAAGTCGCAGGCGCTCGAACTGCTGCGCCGTGCGTACGGCATTCAGGCGCAGGCGGAAATCGGCGCGCATCTGGGCGAAGTGCTGTGGGAGTCGGGTCAGCAAGACGAAGCGCGCAAGACCTGGCGCGAAGCGCTCAAGCTCGATGGCGACGACGACACGCTGCGCTCGACGATGAAGCGTTACAACGTCGCGCCGTAATGACCGTAATGACGTTAGCGCGTATGGTCGAGAAGTCTCTATTCGCGTCGCGCGCGGTGACACGCCGTGCCGACGCATCGAAGTTCGTTCGTGCGGCCGCCCTCGTGGTGGCCTGCGCGGCGAGCGTCATCGCAACAGGATGTGCCAGCCTCGCACCGCCAACACCCGTCGAGCCGACTGCGGGCACCACCGTCGAACACTATCGCGGCCGCTTCTCGGTGCGTTACGAGCAGAACGGCGAAGCACGCAATACGTACGGCAATTTCGACTGGCAGCAGAACGGCGAGAACGCCACCGTCCAATTGCTCGACCCGCTGGGTCAGACGCAAGCGATCGTGCGCGAGAATCCGCGAAGTGCCTCGTTGGAACTGCCGGGCAAAGCACCGCTCACCGGGCCTCGTCTCGAAGATGTGATGCACGATGCGCTCGGCTTCGCGTTGCCTGTGGGCGGCCTGCGTTACTGGCTACGCATGCAGGGTGCGCCGGGGTCGCAGGCGAGCATCGAACGCGATCCGCAAACGCAGCGCCCCACCCATCTGACGCAGGATGGCTGGACCATCGACTATCAGGCATATTTCGACGGCACACCGTTGCGCGTCAAACGTGTCGATCTGTCGCGCGATCTCGACGGCTCTCCGCTCGCCGTGCGACTCGTGATCGACGAATAAGCCTGCGCCCCGCTCCCCCACCCATTCACAGTCTTCCGTTTTTTGCCTCGCCATGTACGAAATCCTGCGTGACTGCCCGGCCCCGGCCAAGCTGAACCTGTTCCTGCACATCGTCGGGCAACGGCCTAACGGGTATCACGAACTGCAAACCGTCTTTCAACTGATCGACTGGGCCGACACGCTGCATTTCGAGCGCCGCGACGACGGGCAGATCGTTCACACGAATCCGCTGCCCGGCGTGCCGCCGGAGACCGATCTGACGGTGCGCGCCGCGCGCCTGCTGCAAGAACACTGCGGCGTGCGTTTCGGCGTGGATATCGGCATCGAGAAGCGCTTGCCGGCCGGTGGTGGCATTGGTGGCGGCAGTTCCGACGCCGCGACGACGTTGCTCGCGCTCAACCGCATGTGGCAACTCGATCTTCCGCGCGAAACCCTCCAGACATTGGCCCTGAAACTCGGTGCAGACGTGCCGTTTTTCGTTTTCGGCCGCAATGCCTTCGCAGAGGGCCTTGGCGAAGAGCTGCACGCCGTGGATTTGCCGCAGCGCCACTTCCTCGTGGTGAACCCGCGCGTACACGTCGCAACCAACAAAATATTTACGGATCCCCTGTTGACAAGGGATACGAAGATCGTCACAATGGCGTTCTTTCTTGAGCACGCCAACAAAAACGTGTTCGAAACGGATGAAATCTTCCGTAACGACATGCAGGCGGTTGTCACTCGAGAATACGCGGAAGTCGCTGCTGTGATTGACTGGTTCAGAACCTTCACCACTGCACGTATGACGGGATCCGGCGCTAGCGTGTTTGGCGTATTCGACACGAAAGCAGATGCGGAAGCGGCATGCAAGCGATTGCCAGAGCGCTGGATGGGTCAAGTGACCACTAGCCTGGCCGAACATCCAATGTTCGCCTTCGCGTAAAAGGGTTTTACTTTGTTGCGTTTCCTACGACGCAGCGAAGGCATCGGTTAGTGTAGGGGAGTCGCCAAGTTGGTTAAGGCACCGGATTTTGATTCCGGCATACGAGGGTTCGAGTCCTTCCTCCCCTGCCAATTTCTTCTGTCGTAAAGTCTCAGCATCCAAACGTCCCGCAGGTAGCCAGATGAGTAGTGATAACCTGATGGTATTCACCGGGAACGCCAATCCCGCCTTGGCCCAAGCGGTCGTCGATACTCTCGGTATCCCTCTCGGCAAAGCCATGGCCAGCCGGTTCTCGGATGGTGAGATTCAAGTCGAAATTCAGGAAAACGTGCGCGGCAAGGACGTCTTCGTCCTCCAGTCGACG
Organism: Pandoraea commovens; assembly: GCF_902459615.1. Taxonomy (GTDB): domain Bacteria; phylum Pseudomonadota; class Gammaproteobacteria; order Burkholderiales; family Burkholderiaceae; genus Pandoraea; species Pandoraea commovens. Next base: position 7,397 of record NZ_CABPSA010000006.1, on the reverse strand, counting down.
TGCGCTCCGACCAACGACAATCTGATGGAACTGATGATCATGGTCGACGCGCTCAAGCGCGCTTCTGCCGGCCGGATCACCGCTGCCATCCCGTATTTCGGCTATGCCCGTCAGGATCGTCGCCCCCGCTCGGCGCGCGTGGCGATCTCGGCGAAGGTCGTAGCCAACATGCTGCAAATCGCAGGCGTCGAACGCATCATCACGATGGACCTGCACGCCGACCAGATTCAGGGCTTCTTCGATATCCCGGTCGACAACATCTACGCTTCGCCGCTGCTGCTGCAAGACGTGCGCGCGCAGAACCACGAAAACCTGCTGGTGGTGTCGCCCGACGTCGGCGGCGTGGTCCGTGCCCGTGCCCTCGCCAAGCAACTGCATTGCGATCTGGCCATCATCGACAAGCGTCGTCCGAAGGCCAACGTCGCTGAAGTGATGAACATCATCGGTGAGGTCGAAGGCCGTACCTGCGTCATCATGGATGACATGGTCGACACCGCCGGTACGCTGTGCAAGGCCGCACAAGTGCTGAAGGAACGTGGCGCGAAGAAGGTGTATGCCTACTGTACGCACCCGGTGCTTTCGGGCGGTGCCGCAGCGCGCATCAACGCCTCGGAGCTGGATGAAGTGGTCGTCACCGACACGATCCCGCTGCGCGACGACTCGAAGGGCGGCAAGATTCGCCAACTGAGCTGCGCGAACCTGCTGGCCGAGACGTTCTCGCGTATCCGTCGTGGCGACTCGGTGATGTCGCTGTTCGCGGAATAAGCGTTCGGTAAAATTTTGCGACGGCGCCTGTGTGGCGCCGTTGTTATGTCGGCGGGGAGCCTATCCCCGCCTTTGTCGTTCCTGAAACCCGTGTTTTTTGGCGGGAAATTCAGGAAGAAATCGCTGCCTGGTCGCGGGCAGTTCAAGGAGTTGTTATGAAAGTCGTCGCTTTTGAGCGTAATCTGCAAGGTACGGGTGCGAGCCGCCGCCTGCGCAATGCCGGTAAGACCGCAGGCATCGTGTACGGTGGTGAAGCTGCTCCGCAACTGATCGAACTCGATCACAACGCGCTGTGGCACGCCCTGCGTAAAGAAGCTTTCCACTCGTCGATTCTCGAGCTGGAAGTCGCCGGCAAGACCGAACAAGTGCTGCTGCGCGATGTGCAGTACCACCCGTTCAAGCAACTGGTTCTGCACGTTGACTTCCAACGTGTCGACGCGAACAAGCCGATCCACGTCAAGGTGCCCCTGCACTTCCTGGGCGCAGAAAACGCCCCGGCCGTGAAGCTGGCTTCGAACGTGATCAGCCACACGCTGAACGATCTGGACGTTAGCTGCCTGCCGGGCAAGCTGCCGGAATTCCTGGAAGTCGACCTGTCGACGCTGGAAGCTGGCAAGACGGTTCATGCCAAGGACGTCAAGCTGCCCGCCGGCGTGACGCTGACGCTGCACGTCGAGCAAGAAAACCCGGTGGTCGCACAAGCCGTGCAACCGGCTGGCGCTGCTGCTGACGAAGCTGCCGCTTCGGCCGAAGGCGAAACGCCGGCTGCCTAAGCCTCGTTCGCCAGCATTCAGCGGCGACGCTGGACGCAAGACCCGCCGCGATGTCATGTCCGGCGGGTTTTTTTATGGCGGTACGCATGTCACCATGACGCGTACCAAGATCCTGATACCGAAATGATCAAGCTGATCGTAGGGCTCGGCAATCCGGGCGCCGAATACACTGCGACGCGTCACAACGCGGGTTTCTGGTTCGTCGACGCGCTGGCGCAGCAATGCGGCGCATCGCTCACCAGCCAGAAGAACTTCCACGGCTTCGCCGCGCGTACGCGCGTCGCCGGGCAGGAAGTGTGGCTGCTGGAGCCGCAAACCTTCATGAACCGCTCGGGGCAGTCGGTCGTCGCACTCGCTCGCTTCTATAAGATCCTGCCGGACGAGATCCTCGTCGTGCACGACGAACTCGATCTGTTGCCGGGCACGGTCAAGCTCAAGCGCGGCGGTGGCAGCGGTGGGCACAATGGCCTCAAGGATATTGCCGCACATCTGACGACGCCGGAATTCTGGCGCCTGCGTCTGGGCATTGGACATCCCCGCACGCTGCAACCGGCTGGTAGCCAGCAGCAAGTCGCGGACTTCGTGCTTAAGCCACCGCGCAAGGAAGAGCAGGAGCAGATCGACGACGCCATGTCGCGGTCGCTCGACATCGTCGACCTGGTCGTCAAGGGTGAGATGGAAAAGGCGATGATGCGTCTGCACGCGTCGCCGGGGAAGTGATCCGGCCGGTGAGACGTGGAATCGTCAGCGATGCAGAATGAGCGGTCAGGTGCCGCTCATGCCGCGCGTGGCGCTCAGGCCATTCAGGCTGACTTGGCTGCTTGCAGATGGGTGTACTTCTCCAGCAGTTGCGTGGGCGTCTCGACATGCTCCGGATTGATGGGGATACACTCCACCGGACACACCTGCACACACTGCGGTTCGTCGAAGTGTCCGACACACTCCGTGCATTTGTTCGGATCGATCTCATAGATCTCGACCCCCATCGAAATTGCGTCGTTCGGGCACTCAGGCTCGCACACATCGCAATTGATGCATTCGTCGGTAATCATCAGTGCCACTGTTGACTCGCTTTCCTCTGACCGTTCATTGACTTGCGTGAACCCCGGCGAACGGCGGCCGTTACGGTTCCTGGAACAATTCCCCAATTATACGAAAGTTAGCAGGTGTCCACTTGCCGTGGGTGCGCCGGATGCCCCTTATGCATCCCTTTATGCACCCTGTGATGCACCTTGCCTCATGCACCGGTTCGTCCGCCGACCGGTTCACTTTGGTGCACAACGCACCGCCGCGCGGAATGCCTACACGTGCATAAGCGCTCGTCAGCCTCCCTCACCGCCCCATTTCGACTTCACGGCTATCGCCATCAACGCTCCCGAGCGGCTGGCACGGTTAGTGCTTTATCACTGAGCACCACTGGTCGTACCAGTTCGACCGCTGTGACCTGCGTGCGTTATCGCGTACGCAAGCCCCCATTTCACGTCATCGTCGTTGTCCAAAAGCCAAGGAGTTCGAGTCATGCCTGCGTTCCTTCATCAAGCCGGTCGTCGCCGGATGCTGCAAGCGGTTGTCGTTGCGTCGCTGGGAGGTCTCGCAGGCCTCGCCCATGCCGATGCCCTCCAGAGCATCGCCAAGACCGGCGTCATCCGCATTGCCATCCCGCAGGACTTCCCGCCGTTCGGCTCGATCGGCACCGACCTCAAGGTGCACGGCTACGACATCGACATGGCGGAGCTGATCGGCAAGGAGATCGGTGCGAAGGTCGAACTCGTACCGGTCATCAGCACGAACCGTATCGCTTATCTGACGACGGGCAAAGTCGACATCGTCATTTCATCCCTTGGCAAGAACGCCGAACGCGAGAAGGCAATCGATTTCACGAAGGCGTACGCGCCGTTCGCGAAGAGCATCTATGGTCCGCAAGACATCGCGATCAAGGTGCCCGCCGACCTCGCCAACAAGACCATTGCGGTGACGCGTGGCTCGACGGAAGACCTCGCATTGACCGCCGTTGCACCGCCGAGCGCGAACATCAAGCGATATGAGGACAACAATGCGACGGCGGCGTCGTATCTCGCCGGTCAGGTTCAGCTCGTGACGCTGGGCGATATCGTGGCGAACGCCGTACGCGAGAAGAGCAAACAGCGCGCCTTCGATCTGAAATTCCCGGTTGAAGAAACGCCCTGCTACATCGGTGTGGGCAAAGGTGAAACGGCGATGGTGGCGAAGCTCAACGCGATCATCGACAAGGCGAAGGCCGACGGTCGACTGAACGCGATGTCCGTCAAATGGATGCAGGCACCGTTGCCGAAGGGCTTCTGATGCTCATCGCGGACGAATGCCCGATCAGACAGTCGCTTCGATTCGCGATCTGAACTGCGACGCGATGCGCCGCTTAGGTAATCGAACTTAAGCAATTGCGCTTAAACATGTCCGCAACAAAAAACCCCGCAGTGTCGAAACACGCTGCGGGGTTTTTGCTGACATCATGCGAAACGACCGGTAACGGCGTACGCGTGCTTAGCTCTTCGGCGTCATTTCGCCGACTTTCGTGACCAGCCACTTTTCGACGGACGGGAACACGAACTTGCTGACGTCGCCACCCAGTTGAGCAATCTCGCGCACGATGGTGCCCGAGATGAACTGGTATTGGTCGGACGGCGTCATGAACATGGTCTCGACGTCGGGCAGCAGGTAGCGGTTCATACCCGCCATCTGGAACTCGTACTCGAAGTCGGACACGGCGCGCAGCCCGCGCACGATCACGCGCGCCTGATGCTTACGCACGAAGTCCTTGAGCAGACCGGAGAAGCCTTCGACGCTCACGTTCGGATAGTGACCGAGCACTTCGCGCGCGATGTCGATCCGCTCTTCGAGCGAAAAGAACGGCTTCTTGTTTCGGCTGTCGGCCACTCCGACCACGAGCTTGTCGAAGATGCCCGCCGCACGGCGGACCAGATCCTCATGGCCTCGGGTCAACGGGTCGAACGTCCCCGGATAGATCGCCACTACCATGCCAACGTCTCCTCGCGGCTGGGGACCGCTGCTGCGTACTTATTCATTGTGGTCTCTAGGTTTTCGGAATCGATTCAAGCAAATGATAATGCACCGCTCCAGCTTTCGCCCGGCGCAAGCACACGAGGCCCAGCTCGGCGAGTGCCTCGTCCTCCAGGGGGACGTCCGACTCGGCATAGATCACGCCATTCGGCGCGAGCAGACGGGCGGCGGGCGCCAGCAGATCGTTCAGCCAGCCACTCGCGAACGGCGGATCGAGGAAAATGACATCGAAAACCCCGGGTGAGAGTGTGGTTATCAGGCGTCTGGCATCCGCCTGTACGATCTCGATCTGGTTGGCGTCGAGTTTGGCCTGATTGGCGCGCAACTGACGAATGGCCGGCGCGGCGGACTCGACCAGCAACACCCGCTGCGCACCGCGCGAAGCGGCCTCGAAGCCGAGCGCACCGCTGCCCGCGAAGGCGTCCAGGCACTGCATGCCCGTCAGGTCCTGCCCGAGCCAGTTGAACAGCGTCTCCCGCACGCGATCAGGGGTCGGACGCAGACCGTCGCCCGGCGGCACCGGCAGCGGCGTGCGCTTCCACTGACCGCCAATGATGCGGACCTGCTGCGGCGCGCCACGCGCCACGTTACCTGCACCGGACTTCATGGCGTCCTCCGCAATACGGCTTGACTGGGGGCACCGCGGACGGTGGAAAAATGGGGTCGCGCGCGTCGTTGCGCACGCAGAGAATCCAAAATCATGACAATTCACGCTACATTGTTGAGGCGAAACATACCACATCGCCCGCGCCTTATGCCCCATAGGCCATGCCCCATAAGGGATGGCGGCGCGCGGCGGTGCACAAATCCCGGCCGGTGAACGTCCAGTTATGCGACGCAGTCCCAGCGTTGATCCAACGCAGCACCATCGTTGTCGCCCGGCCACGCGACAGGAGACCGCAGATCCGCCATGACCGATGCCGCCATAGAGGTAACCGAGCTATGCAAGGCCTATGACGGCCGCCCCGTGGTCGATCACCTGTCGCTGCACGTCGCACCGGGCGAGTGCTTCGGCCTGCTAGGGCCCAACGGTGCGGGCAAGACGACCACGCTACGCATGCTGCTGGGCCTTGTCACGCCCGACGCCGGCGAGATCAGGCTCGGCGGCCTGCCCGTCCCGAAACTCGCACCGGAGGCCCGACGCCGCGTCGGCGTCGTGCCGCAGTTCGACAATCTGGACCCCGACTTCACAGTGCGCGAAAACCTGGCGGTCTTCGGACGTTATTTCGGACTCGCCTCGGCCGATATCAAGGAACGCGTCCCAGCGCTGCTGGCGTTCGCCCGTCTCGAGTCGAAGGCGGATGCCCGCGTCGCCCAACTCTCGGGCGGCATGAAGCGACGCCTCACGCTCGCCCGCGCCCTCATCAACAATCCCGACGTGCTCGTGCTCGACGAGCCGACCACCGGACTTGATCCTCAAGCCCGGCATCTGATCTGGGAGCGGCTGAAATCGCTGATGAACGAGGGCAAGACGATTCTGCTCACTACCCACTTCATGGAAGAAGCCGAGCGACTGTGCCACCGCCTTTGCGTGATCGACGCAGGACGCAAGATCGCCGAAGGCACACCGCCGGAACTCGTGGCGCGCGAAATCGGCTGCGATGTCGTGGAAGTCTTCGGCGACGTCCCGCACGCCCTCCTCGCCAGCCTCGCCCCATTCGCCGAGCGCATCGAAACCAGCGGCGAGACCCACTTCTGTTACGTTCGCGACGCCGCGCCGGTCGTGAATGCCTTGCAGGACCAGCCGGGGGTGCGGTATCTGCACCGTCGGGCCAATCTGGAGGACGTCTTTCTTAAGCTCACGGGACGGGAGATGCGAGATGACTGAGCATCACATGTCGGCAGATACGCCTCGCTACCTGCCGGGCGTCACGCCGTGGATGGGTGTCTGGCGACGCAACTTCCTCGTCTGGCGCAAGCTCGCGATTGCCTCGATGTTCGGCAATCTCGCGGACCCGATGATCTACCTCTTCGGTCTGGGCTTCGGTCTCGGCATGATGGTCGGCAATGTCGACGGTACGTCATACATCGCATTTCTCGCCGCGGGCACCGTCGGCTCCAGCGTGATGTTTTCCGCGAGCTTCGAGTCGATGTATTCGGGCTTCTCGCGCATGCATGTGCAACGCACTTGGGAAGCGCTGATGCATACCCCGCTGACGCTGGGTGACATCGTGCTCGGCGAGGTCGTCTGGGCCGCCAGCAAAGCCATGCTCTCGGGCGTCGCGATCCTGCTGGTGGCAAGCGTGCTCGGGTACGCGCGCATCGACAGTCTCGCCGTGGTCCTGCCAGCGGTTCTGCTCGCGGGGCTGGCTTTCGCCAGTCTCGCCATGGTAATGACAGCACTCGCGCCCAGCTACGACTTCTTCATGTTCTACCAGACGCTCGTGATGACCCCGATGCTGCTGCTCTCAGGGGTGTTCTTCCCGTTATCGCAACTCCCGGCGGCAGCACGTCATGTGACGGAATGGTTACCGCTCGCGCACGCTGTCGCGCTGATCCGTCCCGCCATGCTGGGGCGTGCCATCGATCTGCCGTGGCTGCATGTGGGCGCACTTGTCGTCTACACCGTCGTGGGCTTCTCCGTCGCGCTGGTGCTGTTGCGTCGCCGGATACTTCGATAGGGTTCGTGAGCGAAGCCGACACGTCGGCCGCAAAGCAAAACGGCACCGGAAATTGAACTGACCCCGTAAAGTTGGACGGGTAAGTTATGCCGCTAAGGGCTGAGTGACGTGTCCCCGGTAACTGGACAGTTTAAAACTGGAGAGGGATTGCCTCTTTGGGTTTTACTGACCATTTTTGGAC
>NZ_CABPSA010000005.1 GCF_902459615.1 Pandoraea commovens | reverse complement strand
CTCCACGCCGATGATAGTGCGGATACCCGTGTGAAAGTAGGTAATCGTCAGGCTCCCCTTAAAAACCCCTTGCTACAAACGTAGCAAGGGGTTTTTGCTTTGGGCCAACGTCGTTGCACGCTTGAGTGACGCCCGGCTGCTTTGCACTAAAGCCTCAAGACCCATCGCTAACGCTGATTCAGCGACTTCGCTCGCTCCTGGACACTACATAGCCGCCCGCCGGAGAAGCGCAAAACCCCCACGCCCCAGATTGGCCGCGTTGATCGGCAATCCGGTCTGCACTGCACCCGAAAGAAATACTTCGTTTTGCACCCTCTTTATCCAACCTTCGCCAGCGCTATTCGCGCGCTAATTTCTATTGAATGGGGCCAGCACGGATTTTTTGGAAGCCCTATTCGTCCGCTTTGCCATGCCTTTTGCCGCGGGAAATGACTGATCGAGATGAGCGCTTGAAGAGTGGAAAGGAAAACGCTTAGTTCGTATAAGACGACTCTGAAAGCGCATGGCACGTATCAACGCGTGCTTGGCGTCCTGACGCCGTATTCCCTGAGCGCGTAATTGGCATTGATCGTTCCCGTGGGGGACGTGACTCGACTAGAACACGTTGGCTACGATCAGCGGTACCCCCCTCCCATCAACAACGACGCTCCATCGACATCTTCGTCGGATGACATGAAATCTCAGCCTTAACGTGGACGTGTTTCAATAAAAGCGTGACGCGTCATGCCCATGCGCGAAGTCTGGGCGCTTTAGCGTGTGATCAAACAGGGAGGAGAGGGACTTGCTGGGGGGATGCTGTGAGTCGATGTGCGCGGGATCGCGCTTATCGACTCACAGGAGGACGCTAGAATTTATACGACGTTGAACGCAGTAGCGTGCGAATAGATCGCTACGCCGATCATGCGGGTCACGCCGACCGCGTTGTCGATAGGACTCGGCGGACGATGACGATGCAGATGCCAGCGAAGACCAGCAGGGCGAGCCATTCCGACGTTGGGGCGAAGCTGCTGCCGACGAGGGCCAGCGGTGCGTCGGAACCGGTGAAGCCGACGACCATCGCCATCGCAACGCCCACCAGACTCTCACCTACGATCAGGCCCGATGCCAGCAACACGCCGCGTCGTTCGGCCGCTTCCGCATACGGCCCGAAGTCCTTTCCTTGCGCCTTGGCGCGTGACTTCAGAATGCGTTGCGCAATCCAACCCAGCACCGCACCGATCACCAGCACCGAGCCGATCGTCGGCGGCAGATAGATACCGATACCCACAGCAATAACCGGCACACGCGCAACGCCACCACGCTTGGCCAACGCTGCATCAATCGCAATCAACGCCAGCCCCAACACCGCACCGATGCCGAGCATCGACCAGTCGAGCTGATGCGTGAAGATGCCCTTGGCAATCGCTGTCATCAGAATCGCCTGCGGCGCCGAAAGCGCCTGCGACGGGTCCATCCCCGCACGCGGCAATGCATCGGTGAACCCATAAGCGTTGTACAGCAGGTTCAGTACCGGCGGAATCACCGCCGCACCCACGACACAGCCCACCAACAGCGCCACCTGCTGACGCCAAGGTGTCGCGCCCACCAACCAACCCGTCTTCAGATCCTGCAGATTGTCGTTGGAAATCGTGGCAATGGCGATGACCGCAGCCGTCGTGAAGAGCGCCAACGCAATCGCGAGCTTGCTGCCGCCTGCGGTATCGAGCAGCCCGCTTGCCTGACTGACGCTCAGAATCAGCAGCGACACCAACACCACTGCAACGATGCCGATACCCGAAATCGGACTGGCAGACGATCCCACCAGCCCCGCCATGTAGCCACATGCCGCAGCCACCAGGAAGCCGAAGACCACGGCGAAAACCACGCTGCAAATCACCAGCGTCGCGATACCGCCGAACGACAGCGGCGCGTCCGCGAGGAACACACCGAACGTCACGACCCACACCGCCACGCACAACAACGTGAGACCGATCACCCAGTACGGTGACAGATCCTGCTCCGTGCGACCGAGCGTCTGTCCGTTACCAGACTTACCCCGCGCGCTGCGTGCCTTGCCCAACGCCGTGAACGACGTCTTCACACCATCGACCATCGGCTTTGCCAACGTGATCAGCGTCCAGATAGCCGCCACGCCGATCACACCGGCCCCAATAAACCGCACCTTGTGTTGCCACAGCCCATTCGCGAATGCCGTCATCGCCAGACCATCGGGATTCGGTGTGATGGCTGTGAGCACCGGCACAGCAATGCCCCAGGTGAGCACGAAGCCGAGCAGAATAGCCAGCCCCGACACGATGCCGATGAGATAACCGGCACCGATCAATGCGAGCGAGAAACCGGTCGTCAGACGAAAGACCGCAGCACCCGCCGGGATCCACGCCGTAATGCTCTCGCCGAGAATCTTCAGACCAGCCGTCGCAAACGCGAACAGCGCCGAGACGATCCCGCCGAAGGCAATCTCCCGCACACCGCTCGCTTCGTTACCCGTCGATGCCTTCCCGTTGGTGGACGACTTACCTTCGTCACCTTCACTGCCGACGCGCAGAATTTCTGCTGCTGCCACACCCTCCGGATACGGCAAGTCACTGTCGACGACCATCGCACGACGCAACGGAATCGTGAACAGCACGCCAAGAATGCCGCCCGACGCGCAGATTGCCAGCGTCAGGCCAAACGGAAAACCTTGCCAGTGTCCGATCATCAACAAGCCGGGCAACACAAAGATGATCGATGAGAGCGTGCCCGCCGCAGACGCCTGCGTCTGCACCATGTTGTTCTCGAGGATGTTGCCGCCCCGCAGCGCGCGGAGCACCGCCATCGAAATCACGGCCGCAGGAATGGAGGACGAAAACGTGAGACCGACCTTGAGGCCGAGATAAACGTTGGAGGCGGTGAACACTACGGTGATCAGTGCGCCCAGGATCATGCCGCGTACCGTCAACTCGGGGAGCGAGACGGCGTCGGGAATTCGGGTCGGATGAGATGCCATGTACGAATAGGGGGGATTTTTCGCCCAATGGGAATGTGGCGCAGATTGTATGCGCCTGCGTGGTGCACCGCCAGTCTTGACGGGCGCACTAGAACGACCGTTCGAATCTGACCCTATCACCCGCGAGATCGTCGGCATCCGCGTCTGGCGGTCGCTAAACGGAAAAACCTTTCAAATCCATCCACTTATCAGATGGAATCCAACTTTTCTCAATCGATTTATTGATGGATGATGCGGGTTTTCCCTAGAAATAAAGTCAGTACGTAACCCCGTCGGACAAACGGGCGTTACGCACCAAAAAGGAAAGGAGCTTTTCCGATGTCCAGTCTGCATACCTCAACACATCCGGTACCTCATGCGAGCGGCGCACGCCGTTGGCTGGTACTGGCCATCGTGTCGGTGGCGCTGCTGCTCATCGTGATCGACATGACGGTGCTCTATACGGCACTGCCTCGTCTGACCCACGATCTGGCAGCGACGGCCTCCGCCAAGCTGTGGATCGTCAACGCTTACGCGCTCGTGGTCTCGGGCCTGTTGCTCGGCATGGGCACGCTCGGCGACCGTCTTGGCCACAAGCAATTGTTCCTCGCAGGTCTGGTCGTCTTCGGTGTGGCGTCGCTCGCCGCCGCCTTTGCGCCGAGCGCAAACGTCCTGATCGTCGCGCGAGGATTCCTTGGGGTCGGTGCGGCCATGATGATGCCCGCCACGCTGTCGCTGATTCGCCTGACGTTTGCCGATCCTCGTGAGCAGGCGCTCGCTATCGGTATCTGGGCGTCGGTCGCGTCAGGTGGTGCGGCGTTCGGCCCGATTGTGGGTGGCGCACTGCTCGAACACTTCTGGTGGGGCTCGGTCTTCCTGATCAACGTCCCGATCGTACTCATCGCGTTGCCTGTGGCCTGTTGGCTGATTCCGAAGGGCGGTGCGACTTCGTCCCAACCATGGGACTGGTTCGGCTCGTTGCTCTTCATGGTCGGTCTGATCGGTGTGACGTACGCGATCAAGAGCGCGGGCAAACTGTCCCCCGACTGGGCGACGGTCGCCATTGCCGTCGTCGTGGGCGTTGCGTTTCTGTGGGCGTTCGTCAAACGCCAGCAGCGCAGCGCGCATCCGTTGCTCGATTTCGCGTTGTTCCGTAATCCGGTGTTCGCCGGTGCGGTGGCCGCGGCACTGATGGCTGCGGCGGCTCTGATCGGCATGCAACTGGTGTTCAGCCAGCGTCTGCAACTCACGATGGGCTACTCGCCGCTGGAAGCCGGATGGGCGGGCATGCCGTTATCGATTGCCGCGTTCGTCGCGGGACCGATTGCCGGACGCATGCTCCCCCGCATGGGCAGTGCGCAGATGTTGTTCATCTCGTTGCTGACGTCGGCCGTGGGCATGGCGGGCTACCTGATGCTGCGCGATTCGGGTCTTGTGTTGTCTGCGCTGGCACTGGCGACGCTCGGTGTTGGCGTCGGCGCGACCATGACGGCGGCGTCGAGCACCATCATGCAGAGCGCACCGCCCGAGCGCGCCGGGATGGCAGCGTCGGTCGAGGAGGTCTCGTACGAACTCGGCGGCGCGTTGGGCGTGACCTTCATGGGTAGCCTGCTGACGTTCGTCTACGGCCGTTCGATGGATGTGCCGCAAGTCGCGACGCTTCCGGACACCGTGCGCGACAGCCTCGACGAAGCGCAGATCGTCGCCGAGCACTTACCGCCGGTGGCCGCCGATGCGCTGACGATGCTCTCCAACACCGCGTTCAATCATGGGTTCGACGCCGTGATCGGCGCGGGCGCGTTCCTGCTCTTCGCCACGGCGATCTGGGGACGCTGGCACGCACGAAAGCACTAACCGACCCCGGCATTCATCGTCACCGAAGCGCGCGCTCACCCACTCGTGAGCGCGCGTTTTTCTTTGTCCCTCGGCGTGAGTTCAACGCAACGAGCACGACAACCAATGCGCGATGCGAACGCCATCGAGGCGTGACCCTTCGGGGGTGTCGCTACCAAGCATCGTCACGATCACGGGACGCGACTTGTGCACCATCACCCGCATCACCATGTTGTGCCCCGACTCGTTGATGAAGCCCGTCTTCTGCACGCTGGCGTGCACCTTGCCGTAACGCACCAGCCGGTTCGTATTGACGTATTGCAGTTGTCCTTTGCCAGTGGGCACTAACTGCTGATGATCGATCGAGTAGCGACGAATCAGCGGATAGCCGTTCGACGCGCGTACCAACCGCGCCAGTTCACGCGCCGTCGACACATTGCGCGGCGAGAGTCCCGTGGAGTTTTCGAAGCGTGTGTTCGGCATGTTGAGCAAGCGCGCCTTGGCGTTCATTGCCGAGATAAAAGCGGGCCGCCCGCCCGGATAGTCACGACTCAGCGCAGCGGCCGCACGGTTCTCGGAGGCCATCAGCGAGATGTGCAGCATGTTGGCGCGCGAGAGCGTCGAGCCCACGGCCAGACGCGAATGTGTGAACTTCAGCGTGTCGAGATCCGCATTCGTGACGGTGAGCGGCGCGCGCATGGCCGGGCCGCTGTCGAGCCAGACGACCGCCGTCATCAGCTTCGAGAGCGACGCGATGGGGCGCACCTGATCCGCATTCATGGCAAACAGCGGCGTGTGCGTGTTCTCGTCGACGATGTACACCGCCTTCGAGAACAGTCGTTTGCGCGATGCCGACGTGAAGCCGCAACGGGCGAGCAGCCGGGGTTTAGCGTCAGTGCTCACTTGGGCTGATGCCGCCGCCGTTCCTCCGGGGGGCGTCGCAGCTCCTGTGGCCACAGCAGCCTTCGGCACGGCCTTGCGTCGCGCGACCGTCGGCGATCGCTTCGCCGTGGACTTCGTCATCTTGGCGCGACGCGGCGGCGTCGCCTTCTTCGCGGTGCGGCTCGTGCGTCCCTTTGCGGCGTGAGCCGCCGTACGCTTGCGCGACGCGCTCGCTGCCGTCGCCTTGCGCTGCGGTGCTGCCTTCGCCTTTTTTGCCACCGTTTTCTTCTTCTTGACGGCATCGTGTCGGCGCTTGCCGCTGCTCGTCTGATGCGCATTGGCAGCGAGCGCGTCGCTGACCGGCAGTCCCGCGATGAGCAGAATGACGCCGAACAGCACGAGGCGCGCAATGGCAATCGCGCGTGGCGGCATACGGTAAAGGCGGGGCAGGGACGGGCTGAGCAGCGGGCACCACAGGGCAGACATCTTCGCGCGATTCCGTAGAGAGAAGGGACGAGAAAGCGATGTGCGTCGAACAAAAATGCGCCCCACGCGCGACGGCAACCGTCACACGAGAGCAAGACGCAATCCACGGGGAAACCAGTTGGACGCCGGTCACAAGAGGAGTTCCTGAGTTTTTCGGCGATGTATTACAAAAAGTTACAAGTGCAGAACCTTCGGCGTACGAATGCTCTGCGCCCGTCGGCAACTTAGCTTTGCGCAATTGGTTATTGGACGCTGATTGCCCCCACTTCCTAGACTGAGCGTTCGCCTGAATCGGCATCACCCATACCTAAATCAAGGGGAACACGTCATGCAACGCCGCCAACTGTTTCGTCTGCTCGGCAGTCTCTTGCTCGCACTGGCCATCGGCTCGCTCGGTACGTTGGGCTCGGCGAGCGCCTTTGCGGCCGACAAACCGCTCAAGGTCGGTGTGCGCGGCGGTGTCGACGAAGAGATTTGGGAAGTGGTCACGAAGGTCGCGAAATCGCGTGGCCTGAACGTCGAATCCGTGGTGGTGAGCGGCACGGCCAGTCCGAACGAAGCGCTGAACAACGGCGATCTCGACGCCAATTCCTTCCAGCACATTCCTTTCCTGCGCGATCAGATCAAGCAACGCGGTTACAAGCTTGTGTCGGTCGGCGACACACTGATCTCGCCCATCGCGTTCTATTCGAAGAAGTACAAATCGCTCGAATCGCTGCCCGAAGGCGCGAAGATCGGCCTGCCGAACGATCCGAGCAACCAGACCCGTGCGCTCGTGATCCTGCGCGATCACGGTCTCATCAAACTGCGCGACGGCTTCGACCCGTACACCGGCACGGCCACGCTCTCGGACGTCACCGCCAACCCGCGCAAGCTTCAGTTCATCGAAAGCGCATCGGTCGTGCTGGCGCGCTCGCTACCGGACGTCGACGCGTCAGCCATCGTCAACAGCTTCGCGTATCAGGCGGGGCTGATCGCCACGCGCGATGGCATCGCGGTCGAGAAGCGCGAGAACAATCCTTACGTCAACATCATTGCCGTACGCGAGAAGGATAAGAACGCGCCGTGGGTCGCGCCCCTCGTGAAGGCCTATCAGTCGGAGGAAGTGCGCAAGTTCATCGAGACAAAGTATCAGGGCTCGGTCGTCCCGGCGTTCTGATCGCCCATTCACCATTTACATTTGCGAGGACCCCGTCGATGACAACCCGGCACACCGCCACTGCGCCAACGACCACGGTGACCCGCTTACCCACGGCGGCGGCGCGCGAAGTCGCACACATCACCTTCGACGGACTCGGCAAGATTTACATCGGGGCGTCGAGCGCGGCGTTGCAGGACATCACCTTCGCCGTGCATCGTGGCGAGAGCTTCGGCATCATCGGACGCAGCGGCGCTGGCAAGTCCACGCTGCTGCGCACGATCAACGCGCTGGAGTTGCCGAGTACGGGGCACGTGAAGGTAGATGGCGTCGACGTGGCGTCGCTCGACGAAGCGGCGCTGGTCGGTTTGCGTCGGCGCGTCGGCATGATCTTCCAGCACTTCAACTTGTTGTCGGCGAAGACCGTCTTCGAAAACGTGGCGCTGCCGCTGCGTGTGGCAGGCATGCCAAAAACGCAAATCGCGCCGCGCGTGAATGAGCTGCTTGCGCTCGTGGGACTGTCGGGCAAAGCCGATGCGTATCCCGCCATGCTCTCCGGCGGACAAAAGCAGCGCGTGGGGATCGCGCGTGCGCTGGTACATCGCCCCGAAATTCTGCTGTGCGACGAAGCGACGTCCGCACTCGATCCCGAGACGACCGATTCGATTCTCTCGTTGTTGCGCGACGTGCAGCGCGAATTCGGTCTGACGGTGGTCCTCATCACGCACGACATGGGCGTGATCCATCAGGCCTGCGACCGTGTACTGGTGCTCGATCAGGGACGCATCACCGAACTCGGTCCGGTCGACGAAGTCTTCGCGAACCCGCTGGCCGAGGCAACGCGCGCGCTGCTACGCCCGTTGCAACACGCCTGGCAGGGACGTCTCGCGCAAAGTGCGCAGCGCCATCAGGTCCAGGCCGTCTAATTCCTCCGGAATCGTTATGCTCGACAAATATCTGCGCGCCTTCGGCGAAACGTTGCTAATGGTCACGAGCGCGTGCGCTATCGTCTTTGCGGTGGGCATGCTGATCGCCATTGTGCTGGTGATCACAGCACCGGGCGGGCTGGTCCCACGTCCGCGCTTCAACCGCGCGTTGTCGGTCGTGGTGAATCTGTTCCGCGCGGTGCCGTTCATCATTCTGCTGGTGGCGTTGTTGCCGGTCACGCGCTGGATCGTCGGCACGACGATGGGCACGTGGGCCGCCGTGGTGCCGCTCGCCGTCCATCTGATTCCGTTCTTCGCACGAGTGACGCAAGTCGGCTTGCGCGAGATCGACCCGGGACTGATCGAAGCGGCGCGCGCGATGGGCTGCCGTCGCTGGCATATCGTGCGTCACGTGCTATTGCCCGAAGCGTTGCCCGCGATTCTCGGCGGTGCGACGGTGACGGTGATTGCGATGGTCGGCGCATCGGCTATGGCGGGCGCGGTCGGGGCAGGCGGTCTTGGCGACCTCGCCGTGCGGTACGGCTATGAGCGTTACGAGACGAGTGTGATGTTCAACGTGATCGTGATTCTCGTGGCGCTCGTGACGCTGGTGCAGTTCGCGGGGGAACGTCTCGCGCGTCGCGTGGATCATCGCCGCTGAGGAGCGAAGACGGACAGCATCCGACAAAAAAGAGGCCGCAAATCTGCGGCCTCTTTTCATTCGCTACCCGGACCCGGCGTAACGCCGAATCCGTTCAACTCTCATCAATACCCGAGTGCAAGACCCGTGTTGCGACGCGGATCGTTCGAACCGTAGAAGCGGTTCTTGCCGACCGGCTTACCGCCGAGCGACGGTGCGCCGACGAGAATCGCCGCAATGTGGTTAGCCGGTTGCGGGCCTGCAAACTTCTGGCCCCAGCTTTCCAGGATCTTCTGCGTGTCCGGGCTCAGCGCGAACGCTTCGATGTTGGTCGCTTCCGGCATCCATTGCTGGTGGAAGCGCGGCGCATCGACGGCTTCCTGCAACGTCATGCCGTAGTCGATCACGTTGAGCATCGTCAGCAGCGTGGCCGTGATGATGCGGCTGCCGCCCGGCGTGCCGACGACCATCACCGGCTTGCCGTCCTTCGTGACGATGGTCGGGCTCATCGACGACAGCGGACGACGGCCCGGGCCGATGGCGTTCGCCTCACCCTGAATCAGACCGTACATGTTCGGCACGCCCACCTTCGAGGTGAAGTCGTCCATTTCGTCGTTGAGCAGCACGCCCGTGCCGTTGGCCATGACCTTCGCGCCGAACCAGTCGTTGAGCGTGTAGGTGACGGATACGGCGTTGCCGTCCTTGTCGATGATGGAGTAGTGCGTCGTGTTGCTGCCTTCATGCGGCGGCACACCCGGCTTGATTTCCTGCGAGATGCCAGCCTTTTGCGGGTTGATCGCAGCACGAATCTTCGCGGCGTAGTTCTTGTCGAGCAACTGTGCGATCGGGTTCTTCACGAAGTCCGGGTCGCCCAGATAGCTGTTGCGGTCGACATACGCGTGACGCATGGCTTCGATGGTGTAGTGCACGCCCTGAGCCGAGTGATAGCCCAGCTCCTTCATCGGGTAGCCTTCGAGAATGTTCATGATCTCGCAGATCACCACGCCGCCCGAGCTCGGGGGCGGGGCCGACACCACGTGATAGCCGCGATAGTCGCACTCGACCGGGGCCAGTTCGCGCGTCTTGTACTGATCGAGGTCGGCCTGCGTGATGATGCCGCCGCCCGCCTTCATCGACGCCACCAGCTTGTCGGCAACTTCACCCTTGTAGAAGCCATCGGTGCCCTTGGCGCTGATCAGCTTGAGCGTACGGGCGAGGTCCTTCTGCACGAGGCGTTCGCCCGGCTGGAACGGCTGGCCCTTGTTCAGGAAGATCGCGCCCGAGTTGGCGTGGTCTTTCTCGAAGTCCTTGGTGGACGTCCACAGCATGTCGACGTCGCCCTGATCGAGTACGAAACCCTTGTCGGCGAGCGTGATGGCCGGTGCGAGCAGTTGCTGACGCGTCTTCGTGCCGTACTTCTCGCGCGCGTATTCCATGCCGGACACGCTGCCCGGTACGCCGACAGCCAGATAACCGGTCGTCGAAGCGCCCTTGATGACGTTGCCGTCCTTGTCGAGGTACATGTTGGCCGTCGCAGCGAGCGGGGCCTTTTCACGGAAGTCGAGGAAGGTCTTGCGGCCGTCGGCGAGCTGGATCGTCATGAAGCCGCCGCCGCCGATGTTGCCCGCTGCCGGGTACACCACGGCGAGTGCGTAACCGACCGCAACCGCGGCGTCAACGGCATTGCCGCCGGCCTTGAGCACGTCCACGCCGACTTTCGACGCGAGGTGCTGGGCCGTCACGACCATGCCGTTCTGCGCGCCGACCGGTGCCTGCGATGCCGCGTGAACGTTGAACAGCGCGCAGCTCAGAGCTGTGGCTAAGAGCGCTTTTGTGAAGGTTGGGTTTTTCATCGTCTTTCTGTGGTTCTTATGGTGAGCGAGATGGAGGTAGCTTCAACTGCGCTAGCGACGGACACACGACGGGCAGCTCGCCCTCGCCCATGCGCCTCAGAGGGCGACACGGTTGCGGGGTGATGTCTCCGCTGCCTATACCGACGTTACGACGCCGACGTTGCGACGTGTGTGAACAATCCCGTCGACCATCGAACGTTAACGCAAAACGGGTAATTGGGGAAAGATGCGCCAAAAGTCCGGGCGACGGGCCACAACGCGACTTCGGGTGGCTCTGGACAATTCGCGAAATCGCACGCGCGCCTTCACTGGCCTTGCGCGACGCGAACTTAGGTCGATATAGGGTCAGATATCGATGGGGGTTTATCCGTCGAAACGGAGGGGATCACGAAGCGAAACGACGCGAAAAGTTCGGAATCCACTCGTTATTGTTGCGCGATCACCACGCTGTCATGTGACCCGTGTATTAGCGAACCGAAGTCGGGAGGTGAGCCCGACTTGCACAGATAACAGGCAGATATCGCCGTGTTGAGCTGGATTGAACTGCGTGTTGAGTTTTGATGCGAGACGAATGACGCGAGCGACCGCGGCGGTGCTCGCGTCAACGCTTCCGGTCAGATCAGCAGGTCTTCGTAGAAAGCACCGAACGCACGCGTCGGATGTGCGATCTGGATCTCGAGAATCCACAGGCCGCCATTGGGCGTACCTTCGAAATCGCCGAGCTTGCCGCCCTTGTAGATGGCATGCGGGAAGTCGCTCACGCGATGGCCCTTGATGTCGAGATTGAGCACCCAGCCCATCGCCTCGGCCTGTGCCTTCGCGAATTCGTACAGAGCCTGACCGTTGACCCCCTCGGCGCGCCAATGCTGATGGACGATGTCGAACAGACGCTTGGCGTCGTCCGCGCAACGCTGCATCTCGGGATCGCTGCCGGTCGTGCGTGTGAACCCGCAATCGCCTTCGTGCGCGCCGAACACCACGCCGATGTCGATGAAATAGATGTCGTCGTCGCCGAGCACCGGGTCGTTATCGCTGCGCTCGCTGAACGTGCGCAACGTGTTTTCACCGAAGCGAATCAGCACCGGGTGCCAGATGCGGTCCATGCCGAGCGTGCCGAGCAGCGTCTTGCTCGCGGCGATGGCTTCCGACTCGCGCATGCCGGGCTTGATCATGGCGGCGATTTTCTCGGTGGCCTCCCAGGTCAGCGCCTGTGCACGTTGCATCGTTTCGACGCTGTACTTGGTTCCGACCGCTTCGCGCCGGACTAACTCCGTCAACTCCATCAAATTTCTCCACTGTTTATTCTGATTTGGGGGGAACGCCAGTCGCGTTGCAACCTGCGGAACAGACGTCATGGTGTTTAGGATAAGGCCTAACTTGTATAATTCGAAGCGCCATTTGTCGCAGGATGGGTTGGGCCACTTTGCAATGGATCGATGATTCGACCGTCGTGAAAGGCCCGCATCCGATGTGACACCGGGCTTCCATCCCTTTGTGCAGCCGCCTCATGCGCCGACGCCATCTCAGCCAGCCATTGGAATTGCCGCTTTCCGCTCGCCACGAAAAGGAGACGCGTCAGGCATGGGTCTACCGTTGCGTGCGCGAGCGCATCGTCGCGGGCGAGTTGCGACGCGGTGATCGTCTGCCGTCCACGCGCACGCTGGCGGAGCGCTGGGAGGTGTCGCGCGGCATCGTCGAGCTGGCGTTCGAGCAACTGACGCTCGAAGGCTATGTGGCGAGTCGCGTTGGCGCGGGCACGGAAGTGATCGCGGACTTCTCCGGGGCGGTGGCGACATCGGCGGCATCCGGTCAAACCGCAGCGTCAACGCAACCGCTGCCCGAGAGCGCTGCATCGCTTGCGTCGAAAACCGGCCGGTCGCCCGACGCCGCGTTGTTCTCGCTACCCGTCTGGCGCAAGCATATGAACCGTGCGTTGCGGGCCGTCACCCCCGAATTGTTGGCCGACACGGACCCGCGCGGCTATTTGCCGCTGCGCGAAAGCATCGCTCGCTATGTGCGCATGACGCGGGGCATCGCCTGCGAAGCCGACGAAATCGTGGTGACGACCGGTATTCGCCATGCCATCGATCTCGTCACGGAAGTCCTGGCGGACGGCACCACATCGTTCTATCTCGAAGACCCCGGCTACAAGAATCTGTCGACGCTGGTGCGCGCGCCGTCGCAGCGTTGCGTGAGCGTGCCTGTCGACGACGAGGGCTTTGTCGTGGAGGCCGCCGACCATGCGGGGGCGGGGCGTCCCGGCATCGCCTACGTGACGCCTGCGCATCAGGCACCGCTCGGCACCACGATGTCGATCAATCGCCGCATGCAACTGCTGGAGTGGGCGAGTGCGCGCGACGTCTGGATTGTCGAAGACGACTACGACAGCGAGTTCAGCTACGGGAGCGCGCCTTTACCTGCGCTCAAGGCCATCGACACGCAGGCGCGCGTGATCCATTGCAGCAGCTTCAACAAGTCGCTGTTTCCGTCTCTGCGTATCGGTTATCTGCTGGCACCGCCAGCATTGCTTGCGCGAATCGCGGGGCAGCGCTCGGCATCGGGACGCTCGAACAGCCTCATCGAACAGATGGCGCTCGCGAGCTATATCGATGGGGGCGATTTCGCGCGGCATTTGCGCGCCTCGCGCAGCGTGTATCTCAGACGTCGCAATCTGCTGCTGGAAACGTTACGCGCGAGGATGACGACACCTTGTCGCATCACCGGCGATCACGCGGGCTTTCATTGTGTGCTGTGGCTGCCGTCGCAGGTGGACGAGGCGGCGCTCGTCGCGGCGTTGCGCGCGCAAGGCGTGTTCGTGGAAGGACTGGGGGAGTTCACCCGGGCGCAGACGGTGCCCCCGGGTCTGGTGCTCGGCTACGCCGCGCTCGACGATGCGCGGCTGCCGGAGATTGCGACGTGTATTGCGACGTGCATTGCGACGCTTATTTCGTCTGCTCGCCGCGCTTGCGAAGTTCGAGCCGAATGACGAACCAGCCTGCGACGGCCGACATGATGGCGAGTGCGTACCACGTCAGCAGATAGCTCATGTGGTTGTTCGGGAACTGCACCACGGTCAGGCCGCCCACGGGATAGTCGCGATCTTGCGACTGAACCTTGCTGGTCATGGCTTCGGCGTCGTTGGTGATGGCGTTTGCACCGGCACCCGCATTCGCGCCGGGTTTGCCGTCGGCGTCCACGAAATACGGGGCCACGTCGGACGCATTGAGACCGCGCGCCGCCGCAATCGCCACCACGTCCCGCGAATACCAGAGGTTCTCCGCCGGAGCGTTCTTGCGCAGGAAGCCGCCGACCGGCTCGGGCATGCGCAGCAATCCCGTCACCGTGACTTCGCCCGCCGGGGCGGGCGGCACCGACTCTTTCCAGCCCGGCGGCACGAAGCCTCGATTGACCAATACTTCGCCACCATCTGCCGTGCGCAGCGGCGTGAGCACCCAGTAGCCGCCGCCCAGATCGGTGACGGCCTGCACGAGCGTGTCTTTGTCGAACTGGTAGGTGCCGGTCAGCCAGACGTGACGATACTCGTCCTTCTCGGCGCTGACGTCAGCCCATTGCGCGCGCGCGGGCGCCGCCGACGGGGGCGCGTGCACGCGCGAATTCACGCGTTCGATCAGATCGAGTTTCCACGCGCGGCGTTGCAGCTGCCACGTGCCGAGCGAGACAAAAAGGGAAATCAGCACCAGCGTGATGACGCCGAGAATCACCACGCGAAGGGGAGATGTGCGGGAGGGGGCGCCAGAAGCGCGCGGGGGACGCTGTGCGTCCCCCGAATCGTGAAGTCGATCGCTACTCAAGGGAAATGCCGTTCAAGGGAGGTTTTTCGTATCCTGCATCATACCCGGCATCATGTTTTGGTTCAGGTGATACATCACCCACAGCGAGCCCGAGAGCGTGATGACGACCAGCACGATCGTGAAGATCAGCGACAGCATGTTCCAGCCGCCCTCGGACTTCGCGTTCATGTGCAGGAAGTAGATCATGTGCACCACGATCTGAATCGCCGCGAGGAACAGGATCATGATCGCGGTCGTGCTCGATTTCTCGAACACGCCGCCCATCACGAACCAGAACGGAATCGCGGTGAGCACCACCGACAGAATGAAACCGGTCGTATAGCCGCGCAGCGTGCTGTGCGGCCCCTCGTTCCCATGATCGTCTTCATGATCGTGAGGGTCGTGCCCGTGGGCATCGTGCAAAGTCGAGTCGTGGGTGCTCACGGCAGCACTCCCATCAGATAGACGAACGTGAAGACGCCGATCCACACGACGTCCAGAAAGTGCCAGAACATCGACAGGCACATCAGCCGCCGACGGTTCGGTGCGGTCAGCCCGTGCTTGCCGATCTGCACCAGCAGCGTAATGAGCCAGATGATGCCGAACGTGACGTGCAGCCCGTGCGTGCCCACCAGCGTGAAGAACGACGACAGGAACGCGCTGCGCCACGGTCCGGCACCTTCATGAATCAGCGTGGCGAACTCGTACAGTTCGAGCGAAAGGAACGCGGCGCCGAGCAGCCCCGTCACGATCAGCCAGCCGGTCACAGCGCTCTGGCGGCGCCGTTGCATCTCCAGCATCGCAAAGCCGTAGGTGATCGACGAGAGCAGCAGGAACGTGGTGTTGACCGCTACGAGCGGCAGTTCGAACAGCTCCGCGCCGGTCGGCCCGCCCGCGTAGTTGCGACCGAGCACGCCATACGCCGCGAACAGACAGGCGAAGACGAGGCAGTCGCTCATCAGATAAATCCAGAAGCCGAGCAACGTACCACCCGGCGGGTGGTAGTCCGTCGACATCATGAACTTCAGGTCGCCCTCGCGCGGCGGGTAAGGGGCGTGGGCGCCGCCGCCGAGCGGCACGCCACCGGCAGGGAACGGTGCGGTCGTGTCAGACATTCTGGGCGAGCAGTCGCGTGCGCGCTGCCTCCGTGTGTTCGACCTGATCGGCCGGGATGTAGTAGTCGCGGTGATAGTTGAACGTGTGTCCGATGGCCGTCGCGATCAGTGCGACGAAGGCCACGATCACCACCAGCCACATATGCCAGATCAGCCCGAAGCCGCACACCGTCGCCAGCCCGGCGAGGATGATGCCTGCGCCGGTGTTCTTCGGCATGTGGATCGGGATGAAGCCGTCCATCGGGCGCTTGAAGCCGTGTTGCTTCATCTGCCACCAGGCGTCGTTGTCGTGAATGAGCGGCGTGAAGGCGAAGTTGTAGACCGGCGGCGGCGACGACGTCGACCATTCCAGCGTGCGTCCGCCCCACGGATCGCCCGTCTCGTCGCGCAGTTGATCGCGACGCATGTAGCTCACCACCAACTGGATGATGAAGCAGGCGATACCGATGGCGATGAGCAGCGCACCCACGGCGGCGACCTGGAACCAGATCTGCAACGACATATCGTCGAAGTGGCTCACGCGTCGCGTCACGCCCATCAGGCCGAGCAGATAGAGCGGCATGAACGCCACGTAGAAGCCGATGAACCAGAACCAGAACGAGCACTTGCCCCAGAACGGGTCGAGCTTGTAGCCGAAGGCTTTCGGGAACCAGTAGCTGATGGCGGCGAACACGCCGAACACGACCCCACCGATGATCACGTTGTGGAAGTGGGCAATCAGGAACAGGCCGTTATGCAGCGAGAAGTCCGCAGGCGGTACCGCGAGCAGCACGCCGGTCATGCCGCCGATCACGAAGGTCACCATGAAGCCGATGGTCCAGAGCATGGGCACTTCGAAGTGGATGCGTCCGCGATACATCGTGAAGAGCCAGTTGAAGATCTTGGCCCCCGTGGGTATCGAGATGATCATCGTCGTGATCCCGAAGAACGAGTTCACACTCGCGCCCGAGCCCATCGTAAAGAAGTGGTGCAGCCACACGAGGTACGACAGCACCGTAATCACGACAGTGGCGTAGACCATCGACGCATAACCGAACAGTCGCTTGCCCGAGAACGTCGCCACCACTTCCGAGAACACACCGAACACCGGCAGCACGAGAATGTAGACCTCGGGGTGGCCCCAGATCCAGATCAGGTTCACGTACATCATGGCGTTGCCGCCGAGATCGTTCGTGAAGAAGTTGGTCCCGGCGTAACGGTCGAGGGCGAGCAGGGCGAGCACGGCGGTGAGCACCGGGAAGGCGGCCACGATCAGCACGTTGGTGCACAGCGACGTCCACGTGAACACCGGCATGCGCATCATCGTCATGCCCGGTGCGCGCATCTTCACGATGGTCACGAGCAGGTTGATCCCTGAGAGCAACGTGCCGACGCCTGCGATCTGCAAGGCCCATATGTAGTAGTCGACGCCCACGTCAGGGCTTTGCAGCATGCCCGAGAGCGGTGGATACGCGAGCCAGCCGGTACGTGCGAATTCGCCGACGAAAAGCGACATCATCACGAGCACCGCGCCGCTGGTCGTCATCCAGAAGCTGAAATTATTGAGGAACGGGAAGGCCACGTCGCGCGCGCCGATCTGGAGCGGCACCACGAAGTTCATGAGACCGGTCACGAGCGGCATCGCCACGAAGAAGATCATGATCACGCCGTGCGCGGTGAAGATCTGATCGTAGTGGTGTGGCGGCAGATAGCCCATGTTGTCGCCGAACGAGACCGCCTGTTGCAGGCGCATCATCGCGGCATCGGCGAAGCCGCGCAGCAACATGATGATGCCGAGGATCACGTACATGATGCCGATCTTCTTGTGATCGATGCTCGTGAACCACTCTCGCCACAGGTAGCCCCATAGCTTGAAGTAGGTGATGGCGCCCAGTACCACGACGCCGCCGATCGCCACCCCCGCAAAGGTCGCGAGGAGGATCGGTTCGTGGTACGGGATCGCCTCTAGCGTGAGGCGACCGAAGATCAGCTTGACGATGTCCATAAGCTCGAACCTGGGATCATTCGCGCGCGAGGCGCATCATTGTCGACGGTTAGGCGCAGTGCGCGTCACGGGTGGGTCGTCGCGAAACGGCTTCACGAAGTCACTGCGCGAGCGCAGTCCCCGGGGCACGTTGCGCGTCGGCGGCGAACTGCACGGTGTTCTGTGCGGTACACATCGCGTCGGCGAGCAACGCATCGGTCTTGCGCGAACCGGCCCGGCTGGCGTGCGCGTGATTCGGTTGATCCATCATGTCCTTCAGGCAGGTCTGCCCCTGCTGAACACAACGGTTCAGAATCGCGTCGTAGAGGTCGGGTGCTACGTCGGCGTAATACTTCACCGGCACCCACTCGCTCGGTTTCGCGAGCGCCTCGTACTTGTCGCGTGACAGGTTTTCGCCCTTCGTCTTGACCTGTTTCACCCACGCGTCGAACTCGTCCGCCGTCATGCCGTGGAACTTGAAGCGCATGCCGGAGAAGCCCGCGCCGCTGTAGTTCGCGGAGAAGCCGTCGTACACGCCGGGCTTGTTGATGACCGCGTGCAACTTCGTCTCCATGCCCGGCATCGCGTAGATCTGACCGGCGAGCGCTGGCACGAAGAACGAATTCATCATCGTGGTCGACGTGATTTCGAAGCGGATCGGACGGTCGACCGGCGCGGCCAGTTCGTTCACGGTCGCAATGCCCTGGTCGGGATAGAAGAACAGCCACTTCCAGTCCATCGCCACGACCTGCACCGTAAGCGGACGCGTGTCGGGCGGAATCTCCCGTTTTGCGTCGATGCGCTCAAGCGGACGGTATGGATCGAGCTTGTGGGTGCTGACCCAGGTGAGGGCCCCCAGCGCAATGATGATCAGCAGGGGAGCTGCCCAGATCAGCAGTTCGAGCAGCGTGGAGTGATCCCACTCGGGGGTGTAGACGGCGTTCTTGTTCGATGCCCGGTATCGCCAGGCGAACAGCAATGTCAGCACGATCACCGGCACGATGATCAGCAACATCAGAACGGTGGAAACGATGATGATGTCCCGCTGCCTTACCGCGAGATCCCCCGAAGGCGACATCAATACGGTATTGCAGCCGGACAGCAGCGCGAAGGCGGGGAGTAAAAGTACCCCGCGGAGGAACTTGGGGGAAGTCATGCTGCGATTGATGGAACCGTAGCCTTAGACCGTACCCATCATGGACCGCACTTTCTGATGCATCAATTTAGGGTAAACCCTATAGCGGCAATTCGAGATACCTGCGATGCTTTTCTGGCACGAGTGTCATCGTCATCCCGATCCGCGAGGGGGTCCGATAATGTCAAGCAGTGCTCATCAATCGCCGACGCAACCGGGGGCACCCGGCGCGCCGACAGCGCACGATCACGGGAGTAAATCCCGTATCGCGCCTGAGGAAATCGCGGTCGGCGTGGTTGTTGGACGCGCCTCCGAGTACTTCGACTTCTTTGTGTTCGGCATCGCTGCCGTTCTCGTCTTTCCACACGTTTTCTTCCCGTTTGCGGACGGCCTTCACGGGCTGCTGTACTCGTTCACGATCTTCTCCTTCGCCTTTATCTCGCGCCCGTTCGGCAC
Organism: Pandoraea commovens; assembly: GCF_902459615.1. Classification (GTDB taxonomy): domain Bacteria; phylum Pseudomonadota; class Gammaproteobacteria; order Burkholderiales; family Burkholderiaceae; genus Pandoraea; species Pandoraea commovens. The sequence continues at coordinate 415,425 of NZ_CABPSA010000005.1, read as the reverse complement.
CACGCTCTTCATGAACGTGCAGCGTCGCTGGGGACGCAGCGTCAAGCTCACGGCGGCGCTGTTCGTGCTCGGTACGGCAACGGCGGGCATGGCCTTTCTGCCGGGGCACGCGGTGATCGGCGACAAGGCCATCTGGCTGCTCGCTTTCTTCCGTCTGGTGCAGGGCATCGGCTTCGGCGGCTCGTGGGACGGCTTGCCGTCGCTACTGGCGATGAACGCCCCGCCGCAGCGGCGCGGCTGGTATTCGATGATGGGGCAACTGGGCGCGCCGATCGGATTCATCATCGCGGCGTCGCTGTTCCTGTTTCTGCACTGGAGCCTCGATCCGGACGACTTCCTCACCTGGGGCTGGCGTTATCCGTTCTACGTCGCGTTCGCTGTGAACGTGGTGGCGCTGTTCGCGCGGCTGCGTCTGGTCGTGACGAACGAATACACGGCCATGCTCGAAGAGGGGCAACTGGAGCCGATCAGCACGCGGGAGATGGTGCGCTCGCAGGGCTACAACATCTTCCTCGGCGCGTTCGCGGCGCTGGCAAGTTATGCGCTCTTCCACCTGGTGACGGTGTTCCCGCTGTCGTGGATTTCGCTGCAAAACACGCAGGATCTGAACAGCGTGCTGATCGTGCAGCTCTTCGGCGCGGTGATCGCAATCATCTGCACGGTGATTTCCGGACGCATTGCCGACCGCATTGGCCGACGCACGACATTGGGTCTTTTCGCGATCTTCATCGGCGTCTTCGCCCTGTTTGCGCCGTTCCTGATGGGCGGCAGTTCGGTGGGGCAGGACATCTTCATTCTGGTGGGCTTCGGCCTGCTCGGGCTGTCGTACGGTCAGGCGGCCGGTACGGTGACGTCCAACTTCGAGCAGCGCTTTCGCTACACCGGGGCGGCGCTCACGACGGACTTTGCGTGGCTGCTGGGCGCGGCGTTCGCACCGCTCGTCGCACTCGGATTGTCGGCAGAGTTCGGCCTGATCGCCGTGAGCGGCTATCTGCTCTCCGGCACGGTCTGCACGCTGCTCGCACTACGCATCAACAAAGCACTTGAAACGAAAGACTGAACGCCGCTCAACAATTTCATTTCACGTTGTTTCCCGCCAACGGCGCGACAAAGTTCACGCCGTTGTCATTTGCGCGACTTGTTCGTGCGTGTCAAACCCGTTCAAGCTGGTTCAAACGTCGTACAGCATGCCCGCAATCGCAGCGGTAATGTTGTGCGTGCGCGAATCGTGTTCGCGATGAATCATGCCGACGGTGCGAAGCAGTGGCGGCTCGGCGATGGGGACAATGCGCAGCAGCGGGTCAGCGTGCCAATCGCCTCGATGCAGCAACGGCAATACCGATACGCCGACGTTCTTGCGCACGAGCGCGACGATTGTCTCGATGGAGTTCAGCTCCAGATACTCGGTCACGCTGAGTCTTGCGGCGCGCAACGCCTGCTCGACGACGAGACCGGTTCGCACGCGACGGTCGAACCGCAGGAACGCGTGTGCATCGAGAATCTGCTGCGGATCGGTTTGCGCGATGTCGCGATTGACGACCATCACCATCGGCTCGGTGTAGAGCGGCGTCCACACCAGTCCGTCGGCGCGGGCGTCGTCCGCGCGTGCGACCACGGCGGCGATGTCCACTTCTCCCTGTTCGACAAGATCGGTCAATTCGTCCGAGCGGGCGGACGTCAGCCGCACATCGAGCTGCGGATGCGCGGTCTTCAGTTCGGCGACCACGAGCGAGAGCGCGCCGATGACCGACACCACCGCGCCGATGGTCACGGGGCCCTGCATCGCATCGATGGGCGAGGTGGTCAGCTCGGCCGTGAGCGCCAGAATCTGCTCGACGCGGGGAAACAGTTCGCGTCCCTGACGCGTGAGCGTGATCTGCCGCCCGCGCCGGTCGAACAGCCGCTGACCGACGGCGTCCTCCAGCCCGCGCATCTGCAAACTGACGGCCGCCTGCGTCAATGCGGCGCGCTCGGCCGCCGCCGCAAACGAGCCGGTTTGGGCCACCAGACGAAACGTCTTCAACATGCGCAGGGTGAGCATTTGGGAAGTAAAAATAACTTAAGCATGAAAAAGAAATATTAATATTTCCTTTGCGTGCGGGGAAGACATAATCGTGTCATGCACATCCCGCATGAGCGGGTGGCCGACCCACACAACGCGCCCCATGACCATGCCCGCAGATGCTGGGCCGGTGCTTGATGTCACCGGACTGTCGCTGAAATTCTCCAAGGCACCCGACGCGCCGAATCTGATCGATGGCGTCTCTTTCGCCGTGCACCCCGGCAAGACGCTGTGCATCGTCGGCGAATCGGGATGCGGCAAGAGCGTGACGTCGCTGGCCCTTATGGGCTTGTTACCCAGCCCGCCGGCGAACCTTGTGGCCGGACGCGCCGTCTTCGAAGGTCGCGACCTGCTGGCGCTGGACGAACGCGACTTCGCGGACCTGCGCGGCAATCGTCTGGCGATGATCTTTCAGGAGCCGATGACGTCGCTCAATCCGTCGTTCACGATCGGCCATCAGATCGAGGAGGGCATTCGGCGACATCGCGGGCTGGACCGGCGCGCCGCGCGTGCCGAAGCGCTCGACATGCTCAAGCTCGTGCGCATTCCCGCGCCCGAAACCCGGCTCGACAACTATCCGCACGAACTCTCCGGCGGTATGCGCCAGCGCGTGATGATCGCGATGGCGCTCGCCAACCGGCCCGCGCTGCTTATCGCCGACGAGCCGACGACCGCGCTCGACGTCACGATTCAGGCGCAGGTGCTCACGCTCATTCAGACGTTGCAACGCGAAACCGGCACCGCCGTCGTGCTCATCACGCACGATCTGGGTGTGGTCGCCGAAGTCGCGGACGACGTGGCCGTGATGTACGCCGGGCGCATCGTCGAGTACGGCACAGTGAGCGAGATATTCGACGATCCGCAGCACCCTTACACCATCGGACTGATGGGCGCGATCCCGTCCATTGGCAAACGCGAAGGCACGCTGGCGACGATTCGTGGCGCAGTGCCCTCGCCGGAGCGCATGCCCGCCGGATGCCGCTTTGCGCCGCGTTGCCCGTTCGCCGAGGCGCGTTGCACCCGTGAGGCACCGCCCGAGCGGACATTGTCCGGCGCGCACCGCGTGGCGTGCTGGCTCGCGCCGGTCGAGTCGCTTACCCCGCCGCCGTCTTTGCTTGAGGAGGCCGTGGCATGAACGCACCATCGACAATGTCCCCGCTGCTCGAAGCCCGCGATCTGACCAAGCACTTCGGCGGCCATCGCCTCGGCTTTTCACGCGCCCCCACGGTGTATGCCGTCAACGGCGTGTCGTTCGCCGTGCAGGCGGGCGAGACGTTCGCCATCGTCGGCGAATCGGGCTGCGGAAAATCCACGCTGGGACGTCTGCTGCTGCGACTGCTCGACGCGACACGCGGCGAAGTGCGCTATCAGGGCGAAGACATCATGACACTGGGGGCGGGCGCGATGCGGCGTCTGCGGCGCGAACTTCAGATCATCTTCCAGGACCCGTTCGCGTCGCTCAATCCGAGCATGACCGTGGGCGGACTGATCGGTGAGCCGATTGCGTTGCACGGCCTCGCCCACGGACGCGCTCGCGACGAGCGCGTCGCCGAACTGCTGCGCACCGTCGGGCTGCAACCGGACTACGCGCAACGCTTCCCGCATGAGTTTTCCGGCGGACAACGCCAACGCATCGGCATCGCACGCGCACTGGCCGGTGAGCCGCGCGTGATCATCGGCGACGAACCGGTTTCGGCGCTCGACGTCTCCGTGCAGGCGCAGGTCATCAACTTGCTCGAACGGCTCAAGCATGACTTCGGCCTCACGCTCATCATGGTCGCGCACGATCTGGCGGTGATTCGCCACATGAGCGACCGGGTGGCGGTGATGTATCTCGGCGAGATCGTCGAGCTGGCGAGCGCCGATGCGCTCTTCGACAACCCGCTGCACCCCTATACACAGGCGCTGCTTCAGGCGATTCCGGCGAGCCGTCCGCATCTGCGACGCGAGCGCGCGCCGCTGGGGGGCGAACTGCCCAGCCCGACCGCGCCGCCGCGGGGGTGCCGCTTCCACCCGCGCTGCCCGCATGCGCGCGCGGCATGTCGGGAGCAGAAGCCGGTCGACGAAGTGCTGCCGGACGGCCGACAGGTCGCCTGCCACTTCTGGCGTGAGATTCAGAACGCCGGAGCAAGCCCGGCACGGGCGGCGGCACCGAGCGAGAAGCTGGGCGAGCGGCTCGCGCTGTACCGGGCGCGACAGTCGCAGGCCGATGCGATCGCGGCCCGCACGAGTGCATAAGAACACCTTCACGACACCATCACACAGACAAGGGATCACACGCATGCGCAACGTTCTGCTCGATCTTGTATTGGCGGCGGCTCTCACGACCGGCGCGGCTTCGGCCATGGCGCAATCGACTATCCGGATTGGCTTGCAGGAAGACATCGGTTCGCTCGATCCTGCGCGCAGTTCGCAGGTCGTCGACCGCATGGTGCTGCGCTCGCTGTGCAGCTCGCTGGTCGATATCAGCACCGATCTGAAGTTCGTCCCGATGCTGGCCACCGCATGGAATGTGAGTGCCGACGGCAAGACGTGGACGTTCAAACTGCGCAAGGGCGTGAAGTTCCACGACGACGAGCCGTTCAACGCCGCCGCCGTGAAGGCCAACCTCGACCGTGCGCGCACGATGCAGGCAAGCAACCGCAAGAGCGAGCTGTCGTCCATCGACCATGTCGACGTGGTGGACGACTCGACCGTGAACATCGTGCTCAAGGCCCCGGACTCGGCGCTGCTCGCCACGCTGTCCGACCGTGCGGGGATGATGCTCGCGCCCAAGACGCTGGCCGACGATGCGAGCGTGCAATCGAAGCCGGTGTGTTCCGGCCCGTACAAGTTCGTGCAGCGTGTGCAGAACGATCGCGTGGTGCTGGAGAAATTCCCGGGCTTCTGGGAAGCTGACAAGTACCCCATCCAGAAGGTCATCTTCCTGCCGATTCCGGACACGACGGTGCGTCTTGCAAACGTGCGTTCGGGCTCGCTCGACATGCTGGAGCGTCTCTCGCCGTCCGACGTGAAGTCGGTCAAGCGCGACGCGAACCTCACCTTCATCTCGATGGACGGCCTCGGCTACTACGGCCTGACGTTCAACGTCGCACCGAATGCGAACAAGGCTCTGCGTGACAAGCGCGTGCGTCAGGCGTTCGATCTGGCCATCGACCGCGACGCCATCAATCAGGTGATCGGCGGTGGCATCTTCACCCCCGCCAATCAGGCATTACCGCGCACGGGGCAGTATTACGACACGTCGATCAAAACCACGAAGCGCGATGTTGCGAAGGCGAAAGCGCTGCTGAAGTCGGCCGGTTTCGAGAAGGTCAACGTGACGTTGAGCTTCGGCAACAGCACCGTCTCCAACCAGATGGCGCAGATGTTGCAGGCGATGCTCGCGGAAGCGGGCATCACGCTTAAGCTGCGCCCGATGGACTACGCGGCGGCACTCGACGCCGCGCACCGTGGCGACTTCGACGTGCTCTACAACGGCTGGTCGGGACGTGTCGATCCGGACGGCAACCTGCATCAGTTCGTCTCGTGCAAGGGCAATCTGAACTACGGCCAGTACTGCAACGCCGAGGTCGACAAGCTGCTGAACGACGCACGCGTGAAGTCTACCGTCGCCGAGCGCAAGCCGTTGTATGACGCCGCGAACAAGATCCTGTCCGACGAAGACCCGATCCTCTATCTGTACGTGCAGCCGTGGCCGTATGTGCTCACGAAGAAGGTGCAGGGCTTTGTGGCCTACCCGGACGGTCTGATCCGTCTGCGCGGCGTGACCATCAAGGGCTAAGGGGACTGCCGCCATGCTGCGCCTCGTCGTCCATCGTGCGCTGGTTGCCATTCCCACGCTCATCATCGTGTCGATGATGATCTTCGGGTTGCAGAAGATGCTGCCCGGCGATCCCGTGCTCGCGATGGCTGGCGAGGATCAGAACCCGCAGGTCATCGCTGCCCTGCGCGAGAAGTATCACCTCGACAAGCCGCTGCCCACACAGTACGCGCTGTGGATCGGCAGCGTGCTGCGCGGCGATCTCGGCAACTCGTTGCGCACGGGCGAGCCTGTGACGAAACTCATCGCGCAGAAGTTGCCCGTCACGCTGCAACTGGCCATGTTCGGCCTCGTGATCGCTATTGGCATCGGTATTCCGCTGGGTATTCTCTCGGCGGCCAATCGTGGCAAAGCCATCGATTACGGATCCAACGTGCTGGCGCTCTCGGGCATGTCGATTCCGAACTTCTGGCTCGGCATTCTGCTGATCTTCCTCATCTCCGTGCGCTGGCAGTTGCTGCCGTCGTCGGGCTACGTGCCACCGAGCGAAGATCTGTGGATGAGCTTCAAGACGATGGTGATGCCCGCTTTTGTGCTCGGGGCGGCGCTGGGCGCGCAACTGATGCGTCACACGCGCAGCGCCATGCTCGGCGTGCTGCGCACCGATTACATCCGTACGGCGCGTGCGAAGGGGCTGCTGCGCGGTACGGTGGTGCTCAAACATGCGTTTCGCAATGCGTTGATCCCGATTGTGACGGTGCTGGCGCTGCTGTTCGGCGAGTTGCTCGCGGGGGCGGTGCTGACGGAACAGGTCTTCACGATTCCGGGCTTCGGCAAGCTGGTCGTCGACGCTGTGTTCAACCGCGATTATGCGGTGGTGCAGGGTGTCGTGCTGGTGACCGCTGTGAGTTTCATCGTGCTGAACCTGCTGGCCGACGTGCTTTACGTCCTGCTTAACCCGCGCCTGCGTCGCGCCTGAGAATGTGAACAGACCCTAGAGAACATGGCTGCTATCCAGACGACACAGACGTCATCCTCTTCGACGCCGGACGCGAATCCTACCGTCGCGCCGGTGGCCGCTGCCGTGAGCGCCGAGCGCCTGCCGCGTCGTCGCTATCGCGGGCTGCGCAAGTTCGCGCGCAACAAGGCGGCCGTCGCCGGGGCAATCATCGTCGCGTTCGCGGTCCTCGTCGCCCTGCTCGCGCCGTGGATCTCGCCCTACGACCCGATTGCCACGAGTTTCATGACGGTGCGTCAGGCGCCGAGTGCGCTGCACTGGTTCGGCACCGACGAGCTGGGCCGCGACATTCTCGCGCGAATGATCTACGGCGCGCAGGCGTCGCTGGCGGCGGGGGTGGTGTCGGTCGGTATCGCGGTGATCGTGGGCGTGCCGCTAGGACTCCTGGCGGGCTACTTCGGCCGCTGGGTCGACGCCATCGTCTCGCGGCTGGCCGACGCGCTGCTGTCCATCCCGTTCCTGATTCTGGCCATTGCGATGGCGGCGTTCCTCGGCGCGAGCCTCACCAACGCGATGATTGCCATCGGTGTGTCCGCCATGCCGCGCTTCGTCCGGCTGGCGCGCGCGCAGGCGCTCACCGTGAAGGCGGAAGAGTACGTCGAGGGTGCGCGTGCTATCGGCCTCACGGACACGCGCATCATCGTGCGCTACATCCTGCCGAACGTGCTGCCGCCAATCATCGTTCAGGCCAGTCTCACGGTCGCGACCGCGATCATTGCCGAGGCGAGCCTGTCGTTCCTCGGGCTGGGGCAATTGCCGCCTTTGCCGTCGTGGGGCTCGATGCTCAACACGGCCAAGGACTTTGTCGAACAAGCACCCTGGATGTCCATTTTTCCCGGTATCGCCATTTTCCTGACGGTACTCGGCTTCAACCTGCTGGGTGACGGACTGCGCGACGCGCTGGATCCTCGCGAGCAATAAACGTCACGCAACCAAAGCAACATCACGCTCCGGCAGACTTATTCCAACCATTCGAGACAGAGGTCATCAGCGATTCCCATGACGCACTTCAACTGGCAAAACCCGTACCCGACGCCGCGCCTGCCGGTGTTCGCCCGCAACATCGTGTCGACGTCGCACCCGCTCGCCGCGCAAGCCGGTCTGCGCATTCTCTGGCAGGGCGGTAATGCCGTCGACGCCGCGATTGCCGCTGCCGCGTGCATGACCATCGTCGAGCCGGTCTCCAACGGTCTGGGCGGGGATTGCTTCGCGCTGGTATGGGACGGCAAGCAGGTGCATGGCCTGAACGCCTCGGGCACCGCCCCCGGCGCATGGAACGTCGACTACTTCCGCAAGAAGTACGGCGAGGAGCACGGCATCGCCAAGCAGCCGATTCGCGGCGTCGACTCCGTCAGCATTCCCGGCGTGATCGCCGGTTGGGAAGCCCTGCACGCGAAGTTCGGCAAGCTGCCGTTCGCCGACCTGATGGCCCCGGCCATCGAGATCGCCGAGCGCGGTCATGCTGTCGCGAACATCGTGGCGCGCAAGTGGGCCGCAGCGGTGCCCGAACTCAAGAATCAGCCGGGATACGCGCAGACGTTCATGCCGAATGGCCGCGCGCCGACCACCAGCGAGATGATGCGCATGCCGGGCCACGCCCGTACGCTGCGTCTGCTGGCGAAGGAGGGCCCGCGTGCGTACTACGAGGGCGAGATCGCCGAGCGCATCGCGGCCTGGAGCGCCGAGCATGGTGGCGTGATGACGACCGACGATCTGCGCAACTATCGCGCCGATTGGGTCAAGCCCATCGAGAAGGATTATCGCGGTTACACCGTGCACGAAATTCCGCCCAACGGACAGGGCATCGCAGCGTTGATCGCGCTGGGCATTCTGGACAAGTTCGATGTCTCCAGCCTCGCGGTGGACCGCGTGCATTCGCAGCACTTGCAGATCGAGGCGATGAAGCTGGCCTTCGCCGATCTCTACAAGTACGTGGCCGATCCGCGCTCGATGGAAGTGACGCCGGAGCAGATGCTCGACGACGCTTACCTGACCGAGCGCGCGAAGCTCATCGATCCGGACAAGGCGACGCACTTCGACTTCGGCATGCCGAAGTCCGGCGGCACCATCTACCTGACGGCCGCTGACGAGCAGGGCATGATGGTCAGCTTCATCCAGTCGAACTACATGGGTTTCGGCTCGGGCGTCGTGGTGCCGGACTACGGCATCGCGCTGCAAAACCGTGGCTGCGGTTTCTCGATGGACCCGAAGTCGGCGAACGTGGTCGAGGGCGGCAAGCGCCCGTTCCACACGATCATTCCGGCGTTCCTCACGCAGAAGGTCAACGGTCAGCACGAAGCCGTGATGAGTTTCGGGGTGATGGGCGGCGACATGCAGCCTCAAGGCCATCTGCAATCGGTGGTACGCATGCTCGACTACGGTCAGCAACCGCAGGCCGCCTGCGACGCGCCGCGCTGGAAGGTCAATCGCGACTTCACCGTCGATATCGAGTCGACGATGGACCGCGAAACGGTGGCCGGGCTCGTAGCGCTGGGCCACAAGCTCAAGTCCATTGACGACCCGTACATGGACTTCGGCTCCGGCCAGTACATCTGGCGTCTGGATCGCAACGATCCGGAGCGCGGCTACGTGGCCGCGAGCGACAGCCGTCGCGACGGCCTCGCTGCGGGCTACTGAGTTCGCCGAGTCCCGTCTTCGTCAGATAGCGTCGCTCGCAGTGCGGGCGACGCGACGGGCTTCAAGCCGTGCTTCACGTTGCACGAAAGCGCTGATCGTGAAGGCCGCCACCCCGGCAATAGTCACCGGCACGGCGGCCATCATGAACAGGTGCTGCGGGTCCCAATGCAGGGCCAGCAGCACACCGCCGACGATCGGCCCGACGATGGAGCCGATACGCCCGATCCCCAAGGCCCAACCCACACCCGTGCCGCGAATCGTCGTGGGATAGGTGCGTGCGGCCAGCGCGTTCGCGCCGATCTGTCCGCCGACGACGCAGAACCCCGCCCCGAAGATCGTCGCGGTGAGCACCGCGACCGATGTGCCCGCCAATCCCACCAGCACGACGCACACCGCTGCGCCCAGATACACCACGCCGAGCGCTTTGAAGGGCGGGACGCGGTCGAATACACGTCCGAGCGTGAGCGTACCGAGCGTGCCGCCGATTTGCAGCATGGAGGTGATGATCGCAGCGGTATCGAGTGCGATGCCTGCATCGTGAATCACCGTCGGCAGCCAGCTCGACAGGAAGTACAAATCCATCAGGCTCATGAAGAAGATCACCCACAGCAGCACGGTGATCCGCGCACGCTTGTCCGCGAAGAGGGCGGACACGCTGACATGCCCCTTGGCGTGCACGTCGGCACCGCTGTCGATGCGCACGTCTTCCGGCAGATCGGGGGCGAGTTTCCGCAGGACGGCAAGCAGCCGTGCCGGATGCTTTGCCTGCACGATGAGAAAGCGCGGCGATTCCGGCAGATGTCGCCAGGCGAGCAGTGCAGCGGCGAGCGGCAGCAAACCGCCCACGATGAACACGGATGGCCAGCCGCAATCCCGAATCAGGCCTGCCGCAGCGAGTCCACCGAGCGCCGCGCCCAGCGAGAATCCACAGAACATCACCATGATGGCGGTGGAGCGCACGCGCTCGGGGGCGAACTCCCCGGTCAGCGCAATCGCGTTGGGCATTACACAGCCCAGCCCGATGCCGGTGAGCAGTCGCAACACCAGCAGTGAAGTGACGGACGACGCGAACGCCGTCGCGAGCGACATCGCCCCGAAGATCAGCATGCCCGCGATCAGCACCGGGCGCCGCCCCACGCGATCGGACACCGGTCCGCCGACGAGCGCGCCGAGCGTGAGGCCGACCAGACTGGCCGAGAACACGGGACTGAGCGCCGAGCGATCGATGCCCAGCGCATGCACGATGGCCGGGGCCACATAGCCGATGGCCTGGGTGTCGAAACCATCGAGAAAAACGATCAGCCCGCAAAGCGCCGTGACGAATATCTGGTAACGGCCGAAGGGCCGCTCGTCGATGAGCGCACGCAGATCGATGCTGGGTTGGGGCATGGCATTGTCTCCATGATCGGCCTCGTTGGCGAGGCTCTGTCTAATAGGCAAAAGCGTGCGCACCTGGGGGGCGCGCACGCGTGATTGGTAGTCGACTGCCGGGTGACTCAACGACCCGTCTGAGCCGCCTGAGCAGCCTGCGCGGCATTAAGTGCTTCCCGGTTCAGACCCGCAACGTTCTTGTAGCGATTCGAAATCTCCGCGAGATCGGCGGCGCTGATCACATCGTCGATATGCGTGAAGGGCTTGTCGCCGCTCAGTTCGTGCACCGTTTGCAAGATCGCGTCCGGCGGCGCTTTGCGGTTCATCAGCACGACGTCGGCGGTCGCCTTGCCGCGAATGCCATCGTAGGCCTCCAACGCCTTCGGCGTCAGACCGTGCTCGCGCAATTGTGCGGCCAGACAAGGCGCGTCGAGAATCGCCTGCCCCGCGCCATTCGAGCCGCGTGGCACCATCGGATGCGCGGCGTCGCCCAGCAACGTGACACGTCCGAAGCTCCAGCGCGGCAACGGATCCTGATCGACCATCGGATATTCCAGAATCGTCTCGGTCGCCTCGATCATGCCCGCCACATCGAGCCAGTCGAAGTGCCAGTCGGCGAATGCGGGGAAGAAGTCTTCCAGACGCCCCACGCCGTTCCAGTCGCGACGCGCCGGACGTGGCGCCTCGATCTCCGCGACCCAGTTCACCAACTGATTGCCGTGGCCGTCGACGTTGTCGCGAATCGGGTAGATCACCATCTTGCCTACCGACAGCCAGCCCGCGCGCACCATCGATGCGCCGCTCAGGAACGGCGGCAGTACGACGCTGCCACGCCACATATTGACGCCGGAGTATCGCGGCGCGCCCTCAGTCGGATAGAACTGCTTGCGCACGACCGAGTGGATGCCGTCTGCGGCGACCAGCAGGCGCGCTGTAACCGGCGGCAGGCTGTCGCCCTCCGGTGACTCGAACGAGATCGTGACCTCGTCGTCGTCCTGGAGAAAGCCGGTGCAGCGATGCCCCACGACGACGGCGTCTTCTCCAAGACGTTCTCGCACGGCGGCAAGCAACACGCCCTGAAGATCGCCCCGATGAATCGAGAACTGCGGCCACGCATAACCGGCATGTTCTCCGGCGGGTTCGCTGTAGACAAACTGGCCGAAGCGGTTGAAGAACGCCGACTCGCGCGTCGTCACGGCAACCTCGCGCAGTGCAGGCGTCAGGCCCAGCCCGTCGAGCACGCGTGCGGCGTGCGGCAGGATGTTCACGCCGACACCCAGCGGACGAATTTCGGGGACGGCCTCAAACACACGGCAGGCGATACCGGCTTCATGCAGATTGAGCGCGAGCGTCAAACCGCCGATACCTGCGCCGACGATGGCCACGTCGATCGATGGGGGCATGGGAAAGTCTCCTGAGCGCGACTGCGCAAATGGTTCTGGAATGGCCACCATTAAAGCGCGTCGTCAGTCATCAGGGAATTTTGACTATCATATGAATTAATATGAATCAGTTATGAATTGACGATGAACATCTCACTGCGTCAACTGAAAGCGTTCGTACTCGTGGCCACGCTGGGCAATTTCACGCGTGCCGCCGAGCGGCTGCACATCACGCAGGCGGGTTTGTCGGTCATGATGCGCGAGATCGAAACGCAACTCGGCAGCCGTCTGTTCGACCGCACGACGCGCAGCGTGACGCTGACCGACGCCGGTCATGCGTTGCTCCCGGTCGCGAGTGCGGCCGTCAGCCAGCTCGATGCCGTCGCGGGACAGATTGCGACGTTCGGGCAGGTGTCGCGCAAGACGCTGCGCATTGCGGCCACGCCCCTCGTGTCGTCGCATCTGATGCCCGAGTGGTTCGGTACGTTTCAACGGGCGAACCCCGATGTGGACCTGCGGCTGCATGAAACCGAACTTGCGCAGGTGCATGCGCTTGTCGAGCAGGGCGAGGCGGACATGGGCTTCGGCTTTTTCACCAAGGCTTCGCACGGCATCGAGCGAACCCTGCTGCAATCGTTTCGTCTGATGCGCGTGACGGCGACGAAGCGACCTGCCCGCAAAGCGGGCAACCCCAAAGCGGAAGCGGGCGATGCATCGTGGCACGCCCTGCGGGGCGAAACGCTGATCGGTCTGCCGTCGGACAATCCGATTCAGCAACTTGTCGAGACGCATCTCGCGCGCATCGACCGGGCAGACGAGCCACGCGCGCCGTTTCGCCGCTTTGAGACGCTGATCGGCATGGCCGAAGCCGGTGTCGGCACAGCGATCGTGCCGACGTTCGCGCTGCCTGCATGTCGTCATCGCGCGGTACGTTGGGAGGTGCTCACTGACCCGGAAGTCACGCTGGGTTTTCATCGCATCGTGAAGCGCGGGCGTGCGAAGCCCGAACTGTGGCGACAGTTCACCGAGCTGGTCGTCGAATCGCTGCAACGCATCGATGCCATCGCGGACGAGCGCAGAAGTTAGTGCTGACTGGGTGGCCGCTGCAACGCGAAGGATGGGGGACGTTGTGAGGACCGAAATCTTGATGGTCTAAGGATGTTAGCCTCGTCAGTACGCGCTTACTCATCTCGGATTCCTACACGGCACTACGGCATCAAGGTAACGTGAAGCTTCTGTTGATTCATCGAATCGTCACAGTTCACCCGCAATAATCACGGCGCACGAGGAATCTACAAACTAATTCGGCGGCCGATCTACTGCGTCAAATCACGCGTGGCACCGGGCGCCGGTGCGACCCGGGGAAATGACGCAATGACCATCCGTCATCGAATAACGCTATTGGTGATCCTGACGTTTGTCGCGCTCTCGATCATTGGTGGCTACGCGGTCTATCAGACACGCGCCAGCGCTCACAAAGTACGGCAGGTAACGGAAGGTGTGGTGCCCAGCGCGCTCGCTTCCGCCGATCTCGTCTCGCAAGTCAAGGCGGTGCAGATCGCCACGATGACGCTGGTATACGCGCCCGACGAAACCGTCGTCGAACAGGCGCTCGACAATCTCAAGAAGCTGCGCGGCGACATCGACCAGTCGCTCGCCCGTCAGGCCGAAGGCGCCGCAAGCGACGCCCAGAAGGGGCTGGTGACGCAGGCACGCGAGAGCGTCGACAACTACTTCAACGCCATCAACGACACCGCCAAGCTCAAGCAGGCGGGCAAGACGGAGATGGCGCAGGCGTTCCTCTTCGCGATGGTCGCGCAGTACCGCGACGAACTCGAAGGCGTGGTCAACACGCTGCGCGTGGAGAAGAACCGTCAGAAAGACTCGGCCATCGCCACGCTCAACGACACGCTCTCGACCACCACGACGGCCATCGGCATCGTGACGGGGCTTGCCATTGTGCTGCTCACGGCCATCGGCGCGCTGCTGTATCGCCAGATCACGCGTCCGCTCTCGCGCATGCAGGCCATGATGAGCGAGATCGCGAACAGTCAGGACTTCACCCGTCGCGTGCCGGTTGGCCGTATGGATGAAATCGGGCACTCCATCGTCGCTTTCAACGGGATGATCGAGAAGATTCAGGAGCGCTCCGCGCAACTCAAGCAGAAGACGGCCGACATTCAGGCGATGTTGCAGAACATGCAGCAGGGCATTCTGACGGTCGTCGACGGTTCGAAAGTGCACGGCGAATACTCGGCCTACCTCGAAGCGATCTTCGAGACGCAGGACATTGCCGGTCGCGGCGTCATGGATCTGGTGTTCGCCGATAGCGATCTGGGGTCCGACGCCGTCTCGCAAGTCGAAGCGGCCATCGATGCCTGCATCGGTCAGGACGCCATCAACTTCGCGTTCAACGAACACCTGCTGGTCGGCGAGATCGGCAAGCGCATGCCGGACGGCCGCATCAAGCAGCTCGATCTGACGTGGTCGGCGATCACCGATGAGACCGACACGATCCTGCGCCTGATGCTGTGCGTGCGCGACGTGACCGAACTGCGCGAACTCGCGGCTGAAGCGAACGAGCAGAAGCAGCGTCTGGAGATGATCGGCGAGATTCTGGCGGTGAGTCAGGAGAAGTTCCATCACTTCATCGAAAGCTCGACGGGCTTCATTCGCGAGAACGAGCGCATCATCCGCAAGCACTCGCAGGCCGACAGCGCGGCCATTGCCGAGCTGTTCCGCAACATGCACACGATCAAGGGCAATGCGCGCACGTACAACCTGCAATACCTGACGAACGTCGTGCACGAGACCGAGCAGCGCTATCACGATCTGCGTGCGCCGGACGAGGCCCGTTTGTGGGATCAGGACGGCCTGATGCGCGAACTCGAACGCGTGCGCGACGCTGTCGACACGTATGCTCACATCAACGAAATGAGCCTCGGTCGAAAGGGTCCGGGCCGCACCGCCGACGAACAGTCGATGGTGGTGGACCGCGCGCACATCCGCGCGAGCCTGCGCATGCTTGAAGCCGCCGATCCGAACGATCCGCATCAACTGGTCGCCATGCGCGACGCGGTGCACCAGACGCTGCGTCTGCTGGGCACCGAAGGTGTAGGCGAAGCGCTGGGCGGCGTACTCGATTCGCTGCCGTCGCTCGCGGGCGAACTCGGCAAACCCGCTCCGGCCGTGCGTATCGACGACAACGGCTACCGTCTGCGTGCCCCAGCCGTGCGCATTCTGCGCGACGTCTTCATGCACCTGCTGCGCAACTCGATGGACCACGGTCTCGAAGGGGCGGACGAGCGTCGTGCGAAGGGCAAGCCAGCGGCGGGCACCATCGATATCGAAGTGGGTCTCGATCACAACATGCTGCAAGTCACGCTGACCGACGACGGTCGTGGCCTTGCGCTGCATCGCATTCGCAGCATCGCCGTGCAGCGCGGCTGGATCACGGCCGAGACGTACGTGACCGACGAACAGATCGCGCAGTTCATCTTCCGCCCGGGCTTCTCGACAGCGTCGAGCGTCACCGAGGTGTCGGGACGTGGCGTTGGCATGGACGCCGTACAGGACTTCGTGCGCCGCGAACACGGCCGCATCGAACTGCGCTTCACGGATGAACGCAAGGGCGCGGAATTCCGTCAGTTCCAGACGGTGGTGTGCCTGCCCGACAACCTCGTGGTCGACGGCTTCGATCTGAACAGCGTGGCGGCCGATGCCGTCGACCTGCCCGCGCTGGAAGACGGTGCCCCGCAAGCCGGATCGAACGGTCTGACGGCGGCGCAGGACACGTCGCGAGACGACTTGTCGCAAACCGGGAAGGTCTGAGGCGCGAACAAGAGCGTCGGAATCCCGGCGTAAGGACGATCGGCGAGGCGGCGCAGACCTGACGGGTCTGCGGCCGCCACACCGCTTTCGGAGATGGATCGAGTATGGAAGCAGTTCAATGGCTATTCGCGGGTGCGGCGGCGGGCCTCGTCGGTGCGGGCGTTGCGGGTTACGTCGTGCATCGCTGGCGCATGGCGCAGGCCACGGCGCATTGGCGCGCGCTGACCAAAACGCACGACGAAGCGCTGGAGCAGGCGCTTGAGCGTGAGCGTGTCGCCGTCGCAGACAAAGACGGACTCGTTCAGTCGCATGACGACGCCATCGCCGCATTGCAGGCGCGCCTGACGCAGGCCGAGCAGGACTTGCAGGCCGCACAGAAGTCAGAAGCGTCGGTGCTGGAAGACAAGGCGATGTGGCAGGGCGAAGCGCAACGTATCGCGGGTGAAGCCGCTCGCTTGCGCGGTCTGGCGGCCACGTTCGAGCGCTGGCACGAGCAGATGATTTCGCTGATGACGCAAAACCAGGACATGCACGCGAAGAACCACGAACTCGCTTCGATCGTGCGCCATGTGCTGATCGTGTCGCTCAACGCGTCCATCGAAGCGGCGCGCGCGGGCACGGCTGGTCGCGGCTTCGGCATCGTCGCGAGCGAAGTGCGCGCGCTGGCGACGCGCTCGGAAGAACTCTCGAAGAGCTACCGCGACAGCCTGCATCGCAACGACGTCACGACCACGGCGACGTTCCAGGACATTCAGGCCGGCGGCAAGATGATTGCGGCGTCGCTCTCAAGCGTCGAATCGCTGGCGCAGCAGCTGCATTCCCGTCTCCACTAAGCACTCAGCAGGCAGGTTTCGTTGTGATCAGCGCTCACGCACGCGACAGTTTCGAACGCATCCTTCACAAGGCGGCGCGCACGCGGCTCGCCCGCTCGGCCGACGCACAGTGCGAGATTGCACCGCTCGCCGTGCAGCAGGCCGACGCGTCGGATACGACCATGAGCATCGCGCTGAAGGTGCGTCACACCAACGTGGTCGTGCTCACGATCTCCGGCATCGACTTTCGCATGCTGCTCGTGCTGCATTTCGACGAAGACGACGCCACCCGCGCGTACTTCGTGGGCGACGATCAGGAGAAGTCGTTTCGCGAAGCCTTCCTCGAAATCAGCAATCTGTGCTGCGGGGCGATCAACCAGGAGTTACTGGGGTACTTCCCCGATCTGGGCATGTCCACGCCCTACGTGCTCAGCGCGCGCTGCGTGCCTCACCTCATGCAACTCAAGCCGAACCATCTGGCGTCGTGGGACATCACGCTCGACGGTTCGGTCAGTCTTGCGGCTACGTTGTGCGTGTGTGCGCATGCGCCGCTGGACTTCAACGCCGATGTCAGCGTGACGCAGGACACCGGCGGTGAACTGGAATTGTTTTGACGCGGCTCGTGCACCGGATGTCGCTTCAGGTCGCACCCCATCGCCTCTCACGAATTACGCTTTAGGAAACCACCACAATGAACCGAAGCTCCCCCCGCGAGTCCGTCAGCCAGTTCTTGATCCTTGAAGATAGCGTCGAGCATGAGTACCCGGACGCGCTGGTCCGCGGCATGATCGACATCACCGACGGCGTGTTCCGTGGTCTGTTCGGCGACGTCGAAGTGACCTGCGATTCGCCAAGCGTAGTGCGCGACCGCATCATCTTCGGCGAAGTGTTCAGCCTGATTCCGCTCGAGAGCGCCTGGTGCCGTGGCTACATGATGATGCAGGCCGAGCAGGTGCCGTTCATGCAACTGCTGGAGCACACCGGTCGCTGTGAAGGGCAGGCCGGTTTTCGTGAACTCAACGGCATGCTGGGCGAGCTGACGAACCTCGTCTGGGGCGCATTCAAGAACCGCTACATGGGCGATCCGCTCGCCGTGGACCGCACGCAGGTGCAAGTGCCGCTGCTCATCAACCACAAGCAGAAGTACATCACCTTCGGCACCGATAACCCGCAGCTGTGTTTCGTCTACCGCCTGACCGATCCGGTCAACGGTCAGATCGTTACGCTGCATCAGCACTTTGTATTCAGCCTGAACTGGTCGCCCGAAGCGTTTCGTGAGGCGGCGCAGAGCGCAGCTGAGCCCGTCGAGACCGGGGCGCTGGAAATGTTTTGAGATCCCGGCTCGCCAATTCACTCTCTCTTACACACAAAGGACAACACCATGTCGAAGATTCTCGTGGTCGACGATTCGAGCACCGTGCGCGACGAAGTCGCCGGCTTTCTGCGCAAGAACGGCTTGGACGTGGACACCGCCGTCGACGGCCGCGACGGCCTCGCCAAGATCAAGGCCAGCCCCGGCGTGCGTCTCGTCATCAGCGACGTGAACATGCCGAATATGGACGGCCTGACGATGGTTGAGAAGATTCGCGGCGAACTCGCGAACGCATCCGTCAATGTCGTGATGCTCACCACGGAAAGCAGCCCGGCCATGAAGGAGCGCGGCAAGGCCGCTGGCGTGAAGGGCTGGATCGTCAAGCCGTTCAAGGGCGACGCCGTGCTGGAAACGTTCCGCAAGCTCGCCAGCTGATACCGCTTGCCGGCTGCGCCGGAGGCCTGAGTGGGCTTCCGGCGAGCCGGTCAGGCGGCGAACGCCGCTCATCGTCGGGATGAATCGCGGGCAGACCGTCGCCACCGCCCCGGCGGCGGCGTTACACTGCTGACTTTCCCGCATTACGCGAAAATCTGCGCATTCTCGCTGAGTCATCATGAGCGTCGTACCCTCGAAGAAGAAGACTGCCGCTGCAGTTGCCGCCAGCGACTCACGTTCGCACGACACGCCGGACAACGTCGCGCTCGCGGCCGATGGCGACGCGGAACCCGTGGCCTGCGCCGATGCGACAGGCGCCGACACCCGCCCGCGCCGCTCCAAGCTGCGCCTGACCTACGTCATCGCCAGTCTCGACCGTTTGCTGCGCAGACACATGTCGGAAGCGCTCGCACCGCTGGGCCTCACGCTCGCGCAATTCACCGCGCTTTCCGTGCTCGATGCGCGCGGCAAGCTGTCCAATGCGCAACTCGCGCAACGCTCGTTCATCACACCGCAGTCCGCCAATGAAGTGGTGAGCATCATGGCGTCGCGTCAGTGGATCACCCGCGAACCGGATCCGAATCACGGCCGAATCGTACTGCTGCAACTGACCGACGAAGGTCGGCGCGTACTCGCGCAATGCGAAGCCGTCGCCAAGGAAATCGACACGCGCATGCGTGCCGGTGTGGCGCGCGAAGACGCCGCCGCCGTACAACGTCATCTCGAATTGTTCGTGCGCAATCTGCGCGACTGACTCCGGGTTTGTCCCGACCGGACAATAGCTTGTATTGTCAGGTTGCTTGATATTAAATGGAGTCCGTCACCCCGGTAGGCATCGTTGTGTGCCCACCGGCGGCTAACCGGATCGCGCCCCGTCTGCGGCAGTCTGCGGACGTTAAATAACCGCGCGACCGAATCCCAGTGACCCGGTAAGACGAAAGCGATGCAACGCTCTCGCGGCGTTGTCACGTCCGTCGTATGTGCGCCTTTAATATCAGGTTACCTGATTAAATGGTTGTGTAATACGCGTTCGTTGCCGATGTCGGTGGACCGTGCGGGGTGGCAACCGACATCCATAAAGAAGATGACAGGAGACACCATGAAATCGAATCGGGAGGGCGGCGCGCAGGCGCTGCCGTTGGGAGATGACGGAACCGGCGGCGTCGGTAGTGCGACGAATTCCGTCGCGCTGACACTCGCGCTGTGCTTCGCGGTGGCGTTGCTCGAAGGACTCGACTTGCAGTCGGTCGGGGTGGCGGCGCGTGGCATGTCCAAGGAGTTCGGCCTGAGCGTGGCGCAGATGGGCATTGCGTTCTCGGCGGGCACGTTTGGTCTGTTGCCGGGCGCGATGGTGGGCGGACGCCTCGCCGACAGCATCGGCCGCAAGCGCGTGCTGATGCTGAGTGCAGCGCTTTTCGGTGTGTTGTCGATCGCCACCGCGTTCGTATCGGATTTCTGGATGCTGGTGATCGTGCGCATGCTCACGGGCGTCGGGCTGGGCGGCGCGATGCCGAACCTGATTGCACTGTCGTCAGAGGCGGTGGCGCCGCGTCTGCGTGGCACGGCCGTGAGCATCATGTATTGCGGCATTCCGCTGGGAGGCGGTATCGCGGCGACCATCGGTATGCTGGCGGTAAGCGACGCCGACTGGCGGCACATCTTCTACGTCGGCGGCCTGGGCCCGATCCTGCTCCTGCCGTTGCTCGCCTGGTTCCTGCCGGAGTCGCGTGCATTCGCAGCGGCGACGTCGCAAGGACAACGCGCCACGCCTGCGCCGATGATGTCGGTGCTGTTCTCCGAAGGGCGCGGCCTCTCGACGGTTCAGCTCTGGCTGTCCTACTTCTGCACGCTGATCGTGCTGTATTTCCTGCTCAACTGGTTGCCGTCGCTGATGGGGTCGCGTGGCCTTGCACGTGGCGAAATCGGCTGGGTGCAGATCCTCTTCAACGTGGGGAGCGCTGTCGGCGTGCTGGGACTGGGCTATCTGATGGACCGCGCGCGCATGTCGTTCGTGATCGGCGGCATGTATCTCGGCATGATCGCGTCGCTCGTCGGTCTGGCCGCCGCACATGGTTTCGGTGTGCTGGCTGCGGCAGCATTCTTTGCTGGCATGTTCATCATCGGCGGCCAGTCGGTGCTCTACGCGCTCGCCGCCGCCTATTACCCGACAGCCATGCGTGGCACCGGCGTGGGCGCAGCGGTTGCCATCGGTCGCATCGGCTCCGTGGTGGGCCCGCTCGCCGCTGGCATGTTGCTCGCGGTGGGCAGCAGCGCTGCGGTGGTGATCGGCGCAAGCATTCCCGTGACGATCGTGGCCGCGCTTGCGGCACTCACGCTGATCCGTCGTCCCCGCGCGGCCGACTGAGTTCGCTTCACGAGTTGGCCCGAAAGGTTGACTCGACTCGGCCTCGCTTGTGCGCGACGGACGGCATGCGAAGGCCGCCGTCGCGTTTTTTCTGGCGCACCGCCGGATGCATCGCCTGATTCACGTAGCACACATAACGACATCAATAATTTGGAGACTTTCATGGCTTTTCGCATTTCACGTCACACGCTTGCGCCACTCGCGGCGCTCGCCGCATTGGCGGTACCGGCCATTGCCAGCGCGCAGTCGAGCGTCACGCTGTACGGCATCGTCGACACCGGTATCGAGTACGTCTCGCATGCGAGCCCGAACGGCTCGGTCGTGCGTATGCCCGGCGTGACCGGCGAATTGCCGTCGCGCTGGGGGCTGCGCGGCAGCGAAGACCTCGGCGGAGGACTTGCGGCCATCTTCCAACTGGAGAGCGGCTTCAATATTCGTGGCGGCGATCTCGGACAAGGCGGTCGTTTGTTCGGCCGTCAGGCGTTCGTGGGTGTGAAGGGACCGTATGGCACGCTGTCGTTCGGTCGCCAATACACCATGACGTACTACGCGCTGCTGGGCTCCGACATTCTCGGCCCGGACATCTACGGCATGGGGTCGTTCGACGCCTACATCCCGAACGCCCGCACCGACAACTCGGTGACGTATCAGGTCGGCTGGCAGGGCCTGACGTTCGGCGCAGGCTACTCCTTCGGTCGCGACTCGGCAGGCACCGGCAATTCGCCGGGGCAGGGCACCTGCGCCGGACAAGTGCCGGGTCAGTCGGTGCAGTGTCGCGACTGGTCGGTCATGCTGAAGTACGACGCGAGCAACTTCGGCGTGGCGGCGTCGTATGAAGAGCAGCGCGGCGGCACCAACGCGGCGGCCAACTTCTTCGATGGGCAAGCCACCTCCGCCTTCACCAGCAGCGGCGACAAGGACACGCGCACCACCCTCGGTGCGTATTACAAGTACGGCGCCCTCAAGGTCGGCGGCGGCTGGCTGGGACGTCGCGTGTCGACGTCTGCCGTCAACACGCATTCGAACCTGTTCTATCTCGGCGCGGCGTACAGCGTCACGCCCGCCTGGCTGGTCGACGCCGAGGTCTATCGCATCATCAACAGCGACCACGATACGCGCGGCACGATGACAACGCTGCGCGCCACGTACTCGCTCTCCGTGCGCACGGCTGTCTATGCACAGGCCGCCTACCTCTTCAACAGCGCCCGCGCGGCCTATTCGGTCAGCGGTGGCGGTGGCGGCACCACGCCGCCCGCAGGCGAGGGGCAGGCGGGCGTCATGCTCGGCATGCGTCACACGTTCTGATCGCAAGCGCGGATCGATCTTCAGGGTTTCCCCTGAAGTCGTCGCGCTTGCAATGTAAGGTAACCTGATATTAAATTGTGTCTGTCGGCAACGCCGCGCACCACTCCCGGCGCGCGGTCCGGTTGCCCCGGACATTTGGGAATTACGCAAAATGAATGCATACGAAGGACGCTGGAAGACGGTCGACGTGAAGGTGGAGGGCGGCATTGGCTGGGTGACCTTCAATCGTCCGGACAAGCGCAACGCCATGAGCCCGACGTTGAACACCGAGATGAACCAGGTGCTCGACGCGCTCGAACTCGATAGCGACGCGCGTGTTGTCGTGCTGACGGGCGCAGGCGCAGCGTGGACGGCGGGGATGGACCTGAAGGAATACTTCCGCGAGATCGACGGCGGACCGGAAATCGTGCAGGAACGCATTCGTCGCGACGCGTCCGATTGGCAGTGGCGTCGTCTGCGCATGTACGCCAAGCCGACCATCGCGATGGTCAACGGCTGGTGCTTCGGCGGCGGCTTCTCGCCGCTGGTGGCGTGCGATCTGGCGATTGCTGCCGATGACGCCGTGTTCGGTCTGTCGGAAATCAACTGGGGCATTCCGCCGGGCAATCTGGTGAGCAAGGCCATGGCCGACACCGTGGGTCACCGTCGCGCGCTGCATTACATCATGACGGGCGACACGTTCACTGGCCGTGAAGCTGCCGATATGGGCCTCGTCAATCAGAGCGTGCCGCTTGCCGAATTGCGTGCCGCCACGCTGGCGCTCGCGGCCAAGCTGCTCGAAAAGAACCCAGTGGTGCTGCGTGCGGCGAAGCACGGCTTCAAGCGTTCGCGCGAACTCACGTGGGAGCAGTGCGAAGACTACCTGTACGCCAAGCTCGATCAGGCCCAACTGCGCGATCCGGAGCATGGCCGCGAACAGGGTCTGAAGCAGTTCCTTGACGACAAGTCGATCAAGCCGGGCCTGCAAGCCTACAAGCGTTGAACACTGAGGAAGACTGCGATGCATGAAGTGCAGATGCTGATTGGCGGCCAGTGGCGCGGCGCGCAAGGCGGGGCGACGTTCGAGCGAATCGATCCGGTGACGGGTGACGTGGCGACGCGCGCCCCGGCGGCCACGCTGGCCGACGCCGACGCGGCCGTCGATGCTGCGCAGGCCGCGTTCCCGGCGTGGGCGGCGCTCTCTCCGACGGCGCGCCGTCAGCGTCTGATGGCGGCGGCCGAGCGCATGGACGCCCGCGCGGCAGAGTTCATCGCGATTGGCGCAGCCGAGACCGGCGCGATGGCGAACTGGTACGGCTTCAACGTCATGCTTGCCGCCAACATGCTGCGCGAAGCGGCGGCGATGACCACGCAGATCGACGGTAGCGTCATTCCGAGCGACGTGCCCGGCAGTCTCGCAATGGCCGTGCGCTCGCCAGTCGGCGTGGTGCTTGGCATCGCACCGTGGAATGCGCCGGTGATTCTGGCGACGCGTGCGCTAGCCATGCCGCTCGCTTGCGGCAATACCGTGGTGCTCAAGGCGTCGGAGCAATGTCCCGGCGTGCATGCGCTGATCGGTGCTTGCCTGCATGAAGCAGGTCTTGGCGACGGTGTCGTCAACGTCGTGACGAATGCACCTCAGGATGCGGGCGACATCGTGGCGCGTCTGATCGCGCATCCGGCAGTGCGTCGCGTGAACTTTACTGGCTCGACGCACGTCGGCCGCATCATCGCGCGTCTGGCGGCCGAGCATCTCAAGCCTGCGTTGCTGGAGTTGGGCGGCAAAGCGCCCGTGCTGGTGCTGGACGATGCCGATCTCGATGCTGCCGTCGATGGCGTCGCCTTCGGTGCGTTCTTCAATCAAGGGCAGATCTGCATGTCGACGGAGCGCGTGATTGTCGACGCACGCATTGCCGATGCGTTCGTGGAGAAGTTGACAGCGAAAGCCGCCAAGCTGCACGCCGGTTCGCCGACGTCGCCCGATAGCGTGCTCGGTGCGATGGTGAGCGCGCAGGCGGCGTCGCGTGTCGCGGCGTTGGTCGAGGACGCGCGCGAACACGGTGCGAGTCTGCCGCTCGGGTGCCGCGTCGACGGCGCCATCATGCAGGCGACGATTGTCGATGGCGTGACGCCTGCGATGCGCCTGTATCGCGAGGAGTCGTTCGGCCCGGTGGTGACGATTCAGCGTGTGAGCGATGACGACGAAGCAGTGCGCGTGGCGAACGACAGCGAGTTTGGTCTGTCGGCGGCGATCTTCAGTCGCGATGTCTCGCGCGCCCTGCAACTGGCCAAACGTATCGAATCGGGCATCTGCCACATCAATGGCCCGACTGTGCACGACGAAGCGCAGATGCCGTTCGGCGGCGTGAAGGCGAGCGGCTACGGACGTTTCGGTAGTAAGGCCTCCATCGGCGAATTCACGGAGCTGCGCTGGATCACCGTGCAGACGACACCGCGTCACTATCCGATCTGATCCCCGCGCACGAACGCTGCCCAGAGAACAAAAGCGCGTCGTGCCGGGCGAGTGCAGGACCCAGAGGGCAGAGCCCCAGCAGGAGACAGTGTGTTGAATCAAGGCAACAATGTGGCCGGGCATCGCTACCGGCATGTCGCCATCGGCAATCCCGGTGTCGAAGTGCAGCGCGACGGCGAGTTCTGGTATCTGCGCTCGCGTGAGGCGCTGGGCGATTTTCCCGAACGTCTGACCGATCGGCTCGTGTCGGGCGCAGCGAAGCATCCGACGCGATGGCTCGTTGCTCGCCGTGACGCGCAAGGCGAGTGGGTCGGCATCACTTATGCGCAGATGCTGTTGCGCGTGCGCGCCATTGCACAGGCCTTGCGCGACAGGGGCCTGTCGTCGGAGCGGCCCATTGCCATTCTCTCGGGCAACGATCTCGAACACTTCCAACTCGCGCTGGGCGCGATGTACGCGGGTGTACCGTTTGCTCCGATTTCGCCAGCGTACTCCATCGTGTCGACGGACTACGGCAAGCTGCGTCACACGCTGGGTCTGCTCAAGCCGGGCCTCGTGTATGCGAGCGATGCGACGGCTTACGGGCGCGCGATGGACGCTGTGCTGAGCGACGAGGTGATTCGCGTCACGGCACACGGCGATCTCGGCACCGTGTCGTTCGACACGCTGGCGGACGTGGTGCCGCGCGACATCGATGCCGTACACGCGAAGGTGAACGGCGATACCGTCGCCAAGATTCTCTTTACGTCGGGCTCGACTCGTCAGCCGAAGGCCGTGCCGACGACGCAACGCATGCTGTGCAGCAACCAGCAGATGTTGCTGCAAACCTTCCCGACGTTCGGCGAGGCGCCGCCCGTGCTCGTCGACTGGCTGCCGTGGAATCACACGTATGGCGGTAGTCACAACGTGGGCATCGCGCTCTACAACGGCGGCACGCTCCACATCGACGACGGCAAGCCCGTCGCGGGTAAGTTCGAGGAGAGGCTGCGCAACCTGCGCGAGATCTCCCCGACCGTCTACTTCAATGTGCCCAAGGGCTGGGAAGACCTGGCAATTGCGCTGGAGCGCGACGCGGCCCTGCGCGAGCGCTTCTTCGCTCGTGTGAATCTCTACTTTTTCGGCGGAGCGGGATTGTCGCAAGCGGCGTGGGACCGGCTCGAACGTGTGACCGAAACGCATTGCGGCGAGCGGATTCGCATCATGTCCGGTCTCGGGATGACGGAGACGTCGCCGAGTTGCATGTTCACCACGGGACCGGTCATGCGCGCAGGCTACATCGGTCTGCCCGCACCGGGGTGCGAGGTGAAGCTCGCGCCGGTGGGCGGCAAGCTCGAAGTGCGTTTTCGCGGTCCGAACGTCATGGCGGGGTACTGGCGTCACGAAGCGTCGGACCCGGTCTTCGACGAAGAGGGCTACTACTGCACGGGCGACGCCGCGACCTTCGTCGATGCGCAAGACCCTGAGGCGGGTCTTCAGTTCGACGGTCGCATCACCGAGGATTTCAAGCTCAGCTCGGGCACCTTCGTCAGCGTGGGACCGCTGCGCGCGCGCGTGATCTCCGAAGGCGCACCGTACGTGCAGGACGCCGTGGTCACCGGCATCAATCGCGACGATATCGGCTTGATGATCTTCCCGCGCGTGGACGATTGCCGTCGACTGAGCGGTTTGCCGGCGGATGCGCCGCTGGCCGACGTGCTGGCGTCGACGCCGGTGCGCGAGATGTTCGCGTCGCTCCTGACGCAGCTCAATGCCAACGCGAGCGGCAGCGCCACGAGCGTCGCCCGTCTGCTGCTGCTCGACACACCGCCGTCGCTCGACAGAGGCGAGGTGACGGACAAGGGGTCGATCAATCAGCGCGCGGTGCAAGACCATCGGTCCGCGACGGTGGATTTGCTCCACGCCGCCACCGCAGGCGACCCACGCGTGATCCTTGCGCCCGCACGTCGATAGGTCACCGTCATGCATTCACCGGAATTGCGCAGCGCGGCCGATGACATCGCGTTCGTGCTGGAGACACTCGGGGTAGGCGAGGCGCTGATGCGGCTCGCACCGTTCCAGGAATTCGATACGGCCACGCTCGTGCAGGTCGTCGACGAGGCGGCTCGCTTCTCGCGTGAGGTGCTTGCCCCACTGAATGCTGTCGGCGACCGCGAGGGCTGCACTTGGCGCGACGGTGTAGTGAGCACGCCTGCGGGGTTCGCCGACGCTTACCGTCAGTATCGCGACGCGGGTTGGCCGTCGCTGCCGTGCGATCCGTCGTTGGGCGGGCAAGGACTGCCGCTCGTCGCACAGATCGCCGTGCAGGAACTGACGGCGGGCGCGAATCTCGCCTGGACGATGTACCCCGGCATTCTGCACGGCGCGTTTGAGTGCGTACACCGCTTCGGCAGCGCAGCATTGCGCGACGCGTGGCTCGCGCCGCTGGTCAGCGGCGAGTGGCTGGCGACCATGTGTCTGACGGAGCCGGGCGCGGGCAGCGATCTGGGACAGATTCGTACGCGCGCGGTCTGGGCCGACGAGCAACAGGAGACTGCGCGCGTCACGGGGGAAAAGATCTTCATCTCCGGCGGTGAGCAAGATCTGACGCCGAACATCGTGCATCTGGTGTTGGCGCGCACTTCGGATGCACCAGCAGGCAGCGCCGGTTTATCGCTCTTTCTGGTGCCGAAGATTCTCGCGAACGCAGAGCGCAACGAAGTGCGCTGCACCGGCATCGAACACAAGATGGGCATTCGTGGCAGCGCGACCTGTTCGATGGCGTTCGAAGGTGCGACGGGGTATCTCGTCGGCGAAGTGCATCGCGGACTGGAGGCGATGTTCGCGATGATGAACTCGGCACGTTTGCATGTCGGTGCGTCGGCGGTGGGGCTGGCGCAGGGCGCTTACGAGATGTCGGTGCGTCATGCGCATGAGCGTGCCCAATCTCGTGTGCCGGGCGCAGACGCCGGGACGCCGATTGCCGGGCATCCGGCCGTCTGGCGTCTGCTCGAAGGGCAGCGTGTCGGCGTGGAGGGCGCGCGCTTGCTGTTGTATCGCGCAGCGCTTGCCATCGACGAAGCCCATCACGCGGCCACCTCGGCCATGCGCGCCGATGCCGATGCGCTCGCGGCGCTGCTCACGCCCATCGTCAAAGCCACCGCCACGGCGCAGGCATTTCATGGGGCAAGCGATGCGCTGCAAGTCTTCGGCGGTTATGGCTACGTCGAAGAGACGGGCATCTCGCAATTCGTGCGAGACGCGCGCATTCCGATGATCTACGAGGGCACCAACGAGATTCAGGCCATCGATTTGCTGATGCGCAAGATCGTCAAAGACAAGGGCGTGACGCTGTCGCGTTGGCTGGCGTGGGGGCAGGCGCAGGTAAGGGAAGCGCGGGCGCTCGAACGACTGAATGGCTTCGACGACGCTCTTCACGGCTTCGATACGTGGACCGACCTGATGCCCTCGCTCATCGCTTTGGCGCGCGCGACGCCGCGTGCCGCGCTGTGCGTCGCAGGGGAAGTCATGCAGGCGATACATGGCCTGTCGATGGCCGGGCTTTGGGCGCAGGCCTCGATAGCGGAGGTCGCGGCGGGCATCCCTTCCGACGCCAAACGCCGCGCCGCACGCTATTGGCTGAAGTTCGAACTGCCGCAGACGCACCGCGCGATGGCGATCGTTGCATCGCAGATTCAGGATCCGGAGACCGCCGAATGAACCTAGACAATCTCGTCGCCATCGACACGCACGTGCACGCGGAAGTGTCCTGCTGTCAGCCACCGGACCTGTTCGGCAAGGCGTTCGACGACGCCGCCGACAAGTACTTCGGCACGGTACTCAAGCAGAACCGCCGTCCCACGATTCCCGAGACCATCGCGCATTACCGTGAGCGCAATATCGGTTTTGTGATGTTCACCGTCGATTGCGAAGCGAACATCGGCCGACGCCGCATTCCGAACGAGGAGATCGCGGGCTTTGCGCAGGAGAACGCCGACATCATGATCGCGTTCGCGAGCATCGATCCGCACAAGGGCAAGATGGGCGTGCGTGAGGCACGTCGGCTGGTGGAGGAATTCGGTGTGCGCGGGTTCAAGTTCCATCCGACGATGCAGGGCTTCTTCGCCAACGACCGCATGGCGTACCCGATGTACGAACTCATCGCCGAGCACAAACTCACGGCGGTGTTCCACAGCGGGCATTCGGGGATCGGCTCGGGCATGCCGGGCGGCGGCGGGTTGCGGCTGAAGTACTCGGAGCCGATCCACCTCGACGACGTGGCGACCGACTTCCCGAACATGAACATCGTGATCGCGCATCCGTCGTGGCCGTGGCAATCGCAGGCACTGTCCATCGCGCTTCACAAGCCGAACGTCTACATCGATCTGTCGGGATGGTCGCCCAAGTACTTCTCGCCGGAGCTGATTCAGTACGCGAATTCGCTGCTGCGCGAGAAGATGCTGTTCGGCTCGGATTTCCCGCTCATCGCACCGGACCGCTGGCTGAAGGACTTCGAGACGGCGGGCTTTCGCGACGAGGTCAAACCGCTGCTGCTTAAGGACAACGCCGTGGGCATGCTCGGGCTGGCGGCCGTGTCGAACACAATGACCGCCGCCGAGGTGTGAGCCGAGATGTCGTCAGCGCAATCCCGGCATTCCGTAACGCACGCGCGCAGCTTCGCGTATGGCGCTGATGAGCGTCTGCCCGGGCGGCGTGGGCACGGTGTCGTTGCGCCACAGAATGCCGATGGACTCCTCGGTGCCTTTCGTCGCGAAGGGCAGGGCGCACAGTGCGCCGTCGGCGAGGTCGTCCTGCACGGTGATCTCCGAGGCGATCCAGACGACGTCGTCGCGCAAGGTCATCGCGCGGGCGAGCGACATCGAAAGCAGTTCGGAATAGTCGTCGAGCGTGCCGACGCCGTGCGCACGCAGAAAGCTGTCCGCCGTGTGACGCAGGATCGTGCCGTGCGGCGGCAGGATCACGTGATGGTGGGCGATGTCCGCCATCGACACGCTGCGCTGCTGCACCAGCGGATGCTCGGGCCGCACGACGACGCACAGCGGCGTGGCGCACAGATGTTCGAACGTCAGCCCGGCCATGCCTTCGGGGTCGGACATCCGCCCCAGCGCCAGCGCGACCTGACCGGACTTCAGTTGCGTGAGGAGTTGCTGGTTGGCGCCGGTATGCACCTGCACGACGATGCCCGGCCATTCGCGTCGAAACGCTTCGAGCACGCCGGGCATCATCGCCGCCGCGAGCGTGGGCAGCACGGCGATCTCGATCACGCCGCCAGTCTGGCCGACGGCACGCGACAGCACGTCGATGCCCTGACGCAACGCACTGACGCTCGCCCCTGCATGGCGCAGGAACAGCTCGGCTTGTGCAGTGGGGCGGGCCCCGTTACGGCCACGGTCGAACAGACGCACGCCCAGCAACCCTTCCAGCTCGGCAATCGTCTTGCTAACGGCGGGCTGCGTAATGGACAGGGCTTCCGCCGCGCGCTGCAAGCTGCCGTGCTGGGCGACGGCCAGCAGGCATTGCAGATGACGCAGCTTGATGCGTCCGTCGAGTAGATGTCTTTCCATGCCGAAAAGTTATGAAAAGCCTAAGAAAATGTCAATAAATATATCCGTTGATTATGGATATAGTGTCGAAAACAAGCTGGCGACCGGCCAACGTGCCTGCCAGATCAGTCAACACAAAATGGAGTGAGACCATGTCGAAGACGACAACCGTCCTGCGCCCCCGCGACTGGGATTCGCATCCCAAGCTCATCGACAGCGGGTACAAGTCCACGGCGCTGCGCGGCCCCAAGCAATTGCTCGTGCCGGTGAAGCAGAATCTGGCCGACCTGCGCTCGCCGGTTTATGGCAACGGCATCATCGGTGCGCTCGACAACGACCTCACGCGTAATGCGGTGCGCAACGGCGAGCCGCTGGGCGAGCGCATGATCGTCACGGGCCGCGTGCTCGACGAAGGCGGGCGTCCGGTGCCGAACACGCTCGTGGAGCTGTGGCAGGCCAATGCGTGCGGGCGCTATGTGCACAAGGTCGACCAGCACGACGCGCCGCTCGACCCGAACTTCCTCGGCGCCGGGCGCGCCATGACCGACGCCGAAGGCCGCTACAAATTCCTGACGATCAAGCCGGGCGCGTATCCGTGGAAGAACCACCACAACGCGTGGCGTCCTCAGCATCTGCACTTCTCGGTATTCGGCCATTACTTTGCGACCCGTCTGGTCACACAGATGTACTTCCCGGGTGATCCTCTGCTCGCCTACGACCCGATCTTCGAAGCGACGCC
Organism: Pandoraea commovens; assembly: GCF_902459615.1. GTDB lineage: Bacteria > Pseudomonadota > Gammaproteobacteria > Burkholderiales > Burkholderiaceae > Pandoraea > Pandoraea commovens. The sequence goes on along the minus strand of NZ_CABPSA010000005.1, from coordinate 384,401 downwards.
GGCCCACGCCCGCGACCGCCTGATCGCGCGCTTCTCGATGGACATCACCGAGCCGGAGTACGCACTGGGTTACGAATTCGACATCGTCCTGCGCGGTGCCGACCAAACGCCGATGGAGTCCTGAGCCATGTCGACTACTCCCGAATTCAAGCAAACGCCGTCGCAGACCGTCGGCCCGTACTTCGCTTATGGCCTGTCGCCGGAGCAGTACCTGTATGACTTCAAGAGCGCTTTCACGCCGGTGGTCGCCACGGACCGCGCCGAAGGTGAGCACATCCGCCTGATCGGGCAGGTGTTCGACGGTGCGGGCAATCCGGTCAACGACGCCCTCATCGAAATCGTGCAGGCGGACGCCCACGGTCGCTACGTCGAGACCGCCGAAGACATCGAGCGCACCGGTTTCGCGGGCGCGGCCCGTTGCGGCACGGGGACCGACGCCGAGAACCGCTTCGTCATCGAAACGGTCAAGCCTGGCGCGGCTGCGCAGGGCGACGCACCGCGCATCGACGTGATTCTGACGATGCGGGGCTTGCTCAATCATCTGTTTACGCGTATCTATTTCGACGATGAGGCAGCGGCCAATGCGGCCGACCCCGTGCTGCAACAAGTGCCGGCCGAGCGCCGTCACACGCTGATTGCGCGCCGTGAAGTGAACGGCGGGCGTGTGTCGTACCGGTTCGACATTCGCATGCAGGGTGACGAGGAGACGGTGTTCCTCGACCTCTGACGTCTGTCATGTCACGCTGAATCTGGCGCGGCTTCGGGCTGCCGGCATGCGAATGCCGGCAGCCCGTGGCCGTATCTGCATTGTTGCAACGCATCGAATTCTCTGATGACGGAACTGCTTGACTCTCTACTGCGCGGTGCTGCCGTGTCGGCGCGATTCTCCCGCGACGCCACATTGCAGGGCATGCTCGACTTCGAAGTGGCGCTCGCCGCCGCCGAAGCCGAAGTCGGCCTGATCCCGGCCGCCGCCGTCGCGCCGATCACTGTGGCCGCCCGTGCGGGCGATCTCGACTGGATGGCCTTGCGCGACGCCGCCGCCTGCGCGGGCAACCTCGCCATTCCACTGGTCAAGCAACTGACGGCGCGCGTGAAGACGCACGACGCCGATGCCGCCCGCTTCGTCCATTGGGGCGCGACCAGTCAGGACGCCATCGATACCGGTCTTATCCTGCAAGTGCGCGGTGCGCTCGACGACCTCGGTGCGGATCTCGACGCGCTGATCGCTACGCTCGCCGAGCAGGTCCGGCATCACCGCGCGACGGTCATGATCGGCCGTACGTGGCTTCAGCACGCGTTGCCGATCACCTTCGGTCTCAAACTCGCCGGTACGCTCGACGCGCTGTTGCGCGCGCGTGCCGACCTCGCCAGCGTGCGCGAACAGGTGCTCTGTGTGCAGTTCGGTGGCGCAGCGGGCACGCTGGCGTCGCTTGGCACGCAAGGTCCGGCCGTCGCGGCGGCGCTCGCACGCCATCTCGGTCTGTCCGAAGGCGCGACGCCGTGGCACGGCCAGCGCGATCGCATCGTAAGAGTGGGGAGCTGGGCGGCGACGCTCACCGGCTCGCTCGGCAAGTTCGCGCGCGACACGGCGCTGCTGACGCAAACGGAAGTCGGCGAGATCGCCGAAGCTTCCGGTGCGGGGCGGGGCGGCTCGTCCACCATGCCGCACAAGCGCAACCCGGTCGGCTGCGCGGCCATCCTCGCGGCTGCCGCACGCACGCCGCAACTCGTCGCCACGCTGTTCTCGGCCATGCAGCAGGACCATGAGCGCGGGCTGGGCACCTGGCACGCAGAGTGGGAAACGCTGCCCGAGCTGCTCATGTTGTGCGGCGGCGCGCTGGCGACGGCACGCACACTCGTGAACGACTGGACGGTCGACACGGCACGCATGCGCGCCAATCTCGACGTCACGCACGGGCTCATCATGGCCGAAGCCGTGACGATGGCGCTGGGCGAATCGATGGGCCGGCTCGAAGCGCATCGTCGCGTGGAAGCGCGTTGCCGAGATGCGCTCGCGCAGCAGCGTCACTTGCTCGACGTCCTGCGTGAAGACACCGAGATCACCCGCGTGTTGTCCGTCGAGGTGCTTGAACGCCTGACGGACCCACAACACTATCTTGGCGCTGCCGATACGTTCGTGAGTCAGGTGCTTGCGCTCGCAGATGCGGCGGTGCCGTCAACCCAACAGGGCAGGACATCCAAATGAACGATCAGGAACGCTACGACAACGGCATGCAAGTGCGACGCGGTGTGCTTGGCGACGCGCACGTCGACCGCACGCTCACGCGCCGCAACGACTTCAACGAAGACTTTCAGGACTTCATCACGCGCTTCGCCTGGGGCGATATCTGGACGCGCCCGGGATTGACGCGCCATATGCGCAGCATGATCACGCTGTCGCTGCTCATCGCGCTCAATCGCGGCGACGAATTCCGCATGCACGTGCGCGCAGCGTTCAACAACGGCGTGACGCGCGAGGAGATGAAGGAACTGTTCATGCACGCTGCGCTGTACGCCGGGCTGCCCGCCGCCAATCAGGCGATTCACGATGCCGAGAAGGTCTTCGCGGAAATGGAAGCCGCCGAGCCGGGATCGACCACGCGCGTGCCCGACGTGGGTGACGATAAGACCGCCTGAGGAGACGAAGCAAATGACGGTAGAACGTCTGATCGACGTGGGTGATGCCCAGTTGCGTATCGCCATCGATGGCGATGACCATGCGCCTGCGCTGGTGTTGTCCAACTCGCTGGGCACGACGCTCGACATGTGGGCGCCCCAAGTGCCCGCGCTCGCGCGCGAGTTCCGCGTGATTCGCTATGACACGCGAGGGCATGGCGGCTCGTCCGTCACGCCGGGACCGTACGTCATCGACCAGTTGGGGCGCGATGTCGTTGGGTTGCTCGACGCGCTGGACATCGAGCGTGCCAGCCTCGCGGGCGTGTCGATGGGTGGCATGACGGGCATGTGGCTGGGCATTCACGCGCCGCAGCGTCTGAATCGTCTCGCCATCGTTTGCTCGTCGGCGCACATCGGCGCGGAAGACGTGTGGAACGGCCGTATTCGCGCCGTGCAGGCCGACGGCATGAACGCCGTGACAGACGCCGTGGTCTCGCGCTGGTTCACGCCCGAATTCGCCGAGCGCGAGGCGGCGACCGTCGAACGCATGAAAGCGATGTTCCGCTCGCTCGCACCCGCCGGATATGCGGCCGCTTGCGCGGCGGTGCGCGACATGAATCAGCTGGACGAGATCGCTGCGATCACTGCGCCGACGCTGGTCGTTACTGGCTCGGGCGATCTGGCGACGCCGCCTGCGATGTCCACGGCGATGGTCGAGCGCATTCCGGGCGCGAAGCAGGTCATCGTGCCGGGCGCACACCTCTCGAACATCGAGTGTGCACCGGCGGTCACCGAGGCGTTGCTGACCTTCCTGCGTGCGTGACTTTGGTGACTATTCGGCGATGGCGGCGACGAGATCCGACGCAAGATCGGATTCGTCGCCCAGATGCGCGTGTTGCGCCGTTCGCCGGAAGGCCGACGGCGTGACGCCGACATGCCGCTTGAACACGCGGCAGAAGTAGGCCGGGTCCTGAAACCCCAGTTCGTAGGCGACATGGGAGACCGGCGCAGGAATGTAGATCAGCTTGCGCCGGGCCTCCAGCATCAACCGGTCCTGCACCAGATCGAACGCCGATTTTCCCGAGATGCGTCGGCACAGACGGTTGAGCTTGCTCTCCGTCACATGTAGCCGTTCTGCATACGCCGGGACAGCCCACGCCTCGGTGTAGTGCGCCTCCACCAATGCGCGAAAGCGAGCGAACAGATCCAGTTCGGTACGCCCTGTGCGCGTGGCCGAATCGTGATGCGCGTGCAGACGAGCGAGCAATAGCAGAACGCTGCGCGTGAGCCATCCGACCATCTCCGCGTGCCCCAGTTGCGGACGCGAGAACTCATCCATGATGAGGCCCAGCAGCGTGTAGAGACGGTCGCGTGTCTGCGGCGCGTCGGCGAGGGGGAATAGCCACGGCTTTCGCAGTAGCGACGCCATGTCGGCGTCCGCCCCGATGGCGGCATCGAACGGCACGCTCTGCGCCATTGTGAGCACGAAGCCGTGTGCCCCGCGCGAGAAGCGGAAGTTGTGCACGGCTGAAGGATGCACCGTGATGACGGCCGGGCCTTCGACTTCCCACGTCGCGTCGTCGACGTTGGCTTCCACCGTGCCCTCGAAAATCGCGAGCACCTGAAACAACCCCAGATGGCGATGCGTATCGATATGCCAGTCGTAAAGGCGGCTGCGTGTCTCGATCCATTCGATATGGACGAAGTCGCCGCTGTCGGTTTCGGTCAACTCGCCATACAAGGAGAATTCCGGAATCGTCTCGCGCGCCGCGCGCAGCCGGGATGACGCGCCTGACATACTGGTTTTCCCTTGGTCGAAGTTGTCGAAAAAGTACAAGAAAGTCGTCGATTCATCCATTCAACGCGACGTGCGCGCTCCATAAGATATGACGCATTCGCCCCTCGTGACAAGGCATCAAAATGACTTCGGACATGCTCGTTTACGCGCAGTCCTAAGTTGGGGCGGTCGGCGTGAAGCATCCAAGAAATGCAATCCGCCGACAGGCAGTTTTCCTGTCACGAGATGTCCGGCGCAGGTGTGCCGGACGCGGGCGGTGCAATGAAAGGAGACAACTCATGCGCACCCATTACCCTGTCGTCATCGTCGGTGCCGGTCCTGCCGGTCTACTGCTGTCCCATCTGCTGCATCTGCAAGGCATCGAGTCCATCGTGCTCGAATCGCGCTCGCGTGCAGCCGTCGAATCGACCATTCGTGCCGGTGTGCTGGAGCAAGGCACGATGGATATCCTGAACGAGACCGGCGTGGGCGAGCGCATGCGTCGCGAAGGCGCGGTGCACCACGGTGTCGAGCTGGCGTTCGGCGGGCAGCGTCACCGCATCGCGCTCACAGAGCTGACCGGCCGTGCGATCACCGTCTATGCGCAGCACGAAGTCATCAAGGATCTGATTGCGGCACGAGAAGCGGCGCAGGGCGAGATTCTGTTCGACGTGTCCGACGTCTCGGTGCACAACATCGATAGCACGCAACCGAGTGTGCAATTCACGGTGGATGGTCAGCCGCGTCGACTCGCGTGCGACTTCATCGCAGGCTGCGACGGCTTCCACGGCGTCTGCCGCCCGGCCATGCCTGCGTCGGTGCGCAAGGAATACCAACGCGTGTATCCGTTCGGCTGGTTCGGGGTGCTGGTTGAGGCCCCGCCGTCGTCGGATGAATTGATCTATGCCGCGCACGAGCGTGGCTTCGCCCTGATCAGCACGCGCTCGCCGACGGTGCAGCGCATGTACTTCCAGTGCGATCCGAATGAGCGCGCCGAGGAGTGGAGCGACGCGCGCATCTGGGAAGAACTGCATGCGCGTACCGAGAGCGACGATGGCTGGCGTCTCAAGGAAGGGCCGATCTTCCAGAAGAACGTGGTCGCGATGCGCAGCTTCGTGGCGACGCCGATGCAATACGGACGTCTGTTCCTGGCGGGCGACGCCGCCCACATCGTGCCGCCGACCGGCGCGAAGGGGATGAATCTGGCGGTGGCGGACGTGTGGCGTCTGGCGCGTGCGCTCGACGACTTCTTTCATCGCGACAGTGAAACCGCACTGCAAGGCTATTCCGAGGCAGCGCTCAAGCGCATCTGGCGTGCGGAGCATTTCTCGTACTGGATGACGCGCATGCTGCACCGGATCGACGATGCCACGCCGTTCGAACAGCAGATGCAGCGCTCGGAGCTGGAGTACGTGGTCAGCTCGCGCGCCGCGTCGCTCATGCTGGCAGAGAATTACGTCGGGTTGCCGCTGGCCTGAGCGTGGCGCGCCTCAAACCATCCATAACTGCCCGTTATGGATGGCTTGACGAAAGATCATTTCGACAGGCAAGGTAAGGACGTACATTAGCGGCAGAAATCCGCTTCGCTGCAATGCCGCATCAAGACGGCGGGCAGCCATCGGGCCGGACACCCCGCTCATTGTTATGCGCACCACCCCCGACACCTGGGTGCGCACCGGCAGCGACGATTTCAAAAAAATAATGGAATGAACAACGGGGCGGCATCGCCCCGAGGAGACAGCGTCATGAATCAACCGCGCACGGTGGACGTGCCCGCCTACATTAACGCACAGCGATTTTCCGCCTATCAGTGGCTGGTGCTGATCCTGTGTTTCTTCATCGTGGCCATCGACGGATTCGACACGGCGGCCATCGGTTACATCGCACCGTCGCTGGTGCAGCAATGGCACATCGACAAGGGCTCGCTCGGCCCGGTGCTCTCGGCGGCGCTCTTCGGTCTGGCCGGTGGCGCGATCTTCGCCGGGCCGCTCGCCGACAAGGTCGGTCGCAAGACGATGCTCGTGCTGTCCGTGGTGTTCTTTGGCATCGCCAGTCTCGCGACGGCGTTCGCACAAGATCTCCAGACGCTGACTGTGCTGCGTTTTCTCACGGGCCTCGGCCTGGGCGCGGCCATGCCCAATGCGGTGACGCTGATTTCCGAGTACGCGCCGGAAGCGCGCCGTGCGGTGATCGTCAACACCATGTTCTGTGGCTTTCCGCTGGGCGCATCGGTCGGCGGGTTCGTCGCTTCGTGGCTGATTCCGCACTTCGGCTGGCATAGCGTGCTGGTGCTCGGTGGCGTACTGCCGCTGGTGCTGTCGGTGCTGCTGATCGTTTGCCTGCCGGAGTCAGTGAAGTTTCTTGTGGTCAAGCAGAAGCCGGTGGAGCGTGTGCGTCGCATTCTGTCGCGCATCTCGGGCGAATCGCTCGATGACGTTGGCGCATTCACCGTGGTGGAAGCCGCACCGAAGCGCGCCGGATCGGCGATGGGGGTGGTGCTGTCGAAGCAATACGGTTTCGGTTCGCTGATGCTGTGGGTCACCTACTTCATGGGGCTGGTGATCTTCTACCTGCTCACGAGCTGGATGCCGATTCTGTTCAAGGATGCGGGCTTCACGATCGAGCGCGCCGCGCTGATCACGGCATTGTTCCCGCTCGGCGGTGGCATCGGCACGATCCTGTCGGGCTGGCTGATGGACAAGTTCAACGCGCAGAAGGTCGTGGCCGTGGGCTACGCGCTGACCGCTGTGCTGGTCTATGCCGTCGGGCAGGCGATCGGCAACATCGGCATGCTGGTGACGCTGATCTTCCTCGCGGGCACGGCAATGAACGGTGCGCAATCGTCCATGCCGTCGCTGGCGGCGATGTTCTATCCGACGAACGGTCGCGCGACCGGTGTGGCCTGGATGCTCGGCATCGGCCGCTTCGGGGGCATTGCCGGTGCGTTGCTCGGCGCAGAGCTGGTGCGTCGTCACCTTGGCTTTTCGGCCACGTTCTCGTTGCTGGCGATTCCGGCCGTGATCGCGACCATCGCGCTGCTTGCCAAGAACGCATGGGAGCGTTCGAGCGGCAACCGCCCGGCACAGAACGCCAGCGAGGCACGCAACTCGGCCGCGATGCACTGACGCGCGAAGCGTATGCGGCTGATCGATTGACCGTAGCAGTGGCTGTACCGACGCGGCGCTTTGTGCGCCGCTTTTTCTATGGGCGTCTTATTTTCGCTTGGCGAGGGTCTCGATCATCGCCATTGCCGCAGCCGGGTTACGTTCCTTGAAGCCGCTGATGACATAGAGAAAGACGTCGCGATGCTTTGCCTTCGGTGGGGCTTTGGCCACTGTATCGAGATCGTCCGGAACGCCGCCGTTCGCGAACGTGGTCGCGCGGTCCAGCCACTGCGTCATGGCTTTCGGGGCGTAGCCGAGCTTGTAGCGTTCCTCGGTGCCCATGAGGCGTGCATAGACGAGGGGCGCGGTGACGTCGGCGATGCACGGAAACTTGGCGTCTCCGGCGAGCACGATGGCCATCTTGTACTTGCGTGCGAGCCCGACGAACTCGGGCACGGCGAAGGTCTCGTGGCGGACCTCAAGGGCGTGGCGAATCGTGTGCCCGTTTGCGGACGTCGGCAACAGGCTCAGGAAATGCTCGAAGTCCTCGGCGTCGAACTGTTTCGTCGGCGCGAACTGCCAGTTCACCGGGCCGAGCTTCTTGCCGAGTTCCAGCACACCGCTGTCGAAAAATCGCGCCACGGATTCACCGGCTTCCGCCAGCACACGCCGGTGCGTGGCGTAGCGCGACGCCTTGACCGAGAACACGAAATCGTCCGGCGTTTCGTCGAACCAGTTGCGGAATGTTGCGGGCTTTTGCGAGCCGTAGAAGGTGCTGTTGATTTCGATGGACGTGAGGTGACGGCTCGCGTATTCGAGCTCACGTCGCTTGGGCCACTTCTCGGGATAAAACGAGCGTTGCCACGGCGCGAAGTTCCAGCCGCCGACGCCAATGCGAATGCGCGCGTCAGGGGCCTGGGACGGCGTTGTTGCGGAAGACGAAGCTTTGGAGGATCGGGTCGTCGCCATCGGGCAGAGGCGCACGCGCCGGTGCGCATTCGGTGGGAGGAAGCCCCGATGGTGGATCAACGGCCGGGCGCGCGTCAATGGTGCCGACGCGCGCCCGGCGCTTAACGCATGCGTGCGGCGATGCTTAGCGACGTTTGCGTCCGAGGTGCAGCATGCGTTCGCGCACTTCCTCTTCCGAGCGCCAGTGTTCGGCCGGTTTGACGAGGTCGCTGCGGCTGATGATGCCAATGAGCTTGCGCGAGGTGGCGTCGCTCACCACCGGCAGACGCTCCAGATGGTGCGCGGCGAAGCGGGCCGATACGATGCGTCCGGTTTCGGACGGCAGGGCGACGAGCGGCGGATTCACGCCGTATAGCTGGCCCAGTGTTTGCAGACCTTGTTCCTGTGCCCGCGTGAGCGCCTGACGATCGACCATGCCGAGCACGGCGCGCGATGCGTCGATCACCGGATAAGCGCGGTGACGTTGCGTCACCCCAAAGGCGCGTTGCGCCGCTTCTTCGATGGTCATATCGGCGACAAGCGCTTCCGGCTCGCGCGTCATCAACTCGCCGACGTGAAGGCGTTCCAGCGGATCGACGCCATACTCACGATGAATGTGACGTCCGCGCCGCGCAATCTTCTCCGTCATGATCGAGCGCGGCATGATCCAGATCGTTACGCCATACGACACGCCACAGGTGAGCAACAAAGGCAGCAGCGCATTGACGTCGTGCGTGAGTCCCAACGCGAAGACGATGGCCGTGAGCGGGGCACCGAGCACGCCCGCGAGGGTGGCAGCCATGCACACGAGCGCCCACAAGGTGATGTCGCCGCCGGGCAGAATCGGTGCGAGCAACGTCCCCAGACCTGCGCCGATCATGAGCAGCGGGGCCAGCACGCCGCCGGAGGTGCACGAGCCGAGCGCAATCGCCCAGATCAGCGCCTTGACGAGCAGCAGCGCCGCTGCCGCATGCAGCGTGAAATGACCGGCGAGCAGGTCGGCGATCACGTCATAGCCCACACCCAGCGCGCGCGGTTCAAGATAGCCGCCGATGCCTACGGCGAGGCCGCCGATGGCTGGCCACCACATCCAGTGCACGGGGAGCTTGTGGAAGGCGTCTTCGATGGCGTAAAGCGCGCGCGACATCCCGGCCGACAGCAGCCCGGCGCACACGCCCGCGATCACGCATGACACCAGCGCAATCGGGGAGACGGCGGGCGTCGTCATCGGGAAGAGCGGCCCGGCTTCGAGCAGCAACGGACGCGCAAAACCGGCGACGGCACACGCCACGATCACCGGCAGAAGACTGCGGGGGCGCCATTCGAACAGCAACAGTTCGACAGCGAGCAGCACGGCCGCGACCGGCGTGCCGAACACGGCGGTCATGCCCGCCGTGGCACCGGCTACGAGCAGCGTCTTGCGTTCGGCGGCGCTCAGGTGGAAGTACTGAGCGATGAGCGAGCCGATGGCCCCGCCCGTCATGATGATCGGACCTTCCGCGCCGAACGGTCCGCCGCTGCCGATCACGATGCCGGACGACAACGGTTTGAGCACGGCCACGCGCGGCGACATCTTGCTCTTGCCGAAGAGAATCGCTTCGATCGCTTCCGGAATGCCGTGGCCGCGAATCTTGTCGCTGCCGAAGCGCGCCATGGCGCCAACGATCAGACCGCCGATGACCGGCAGCACGATAACCACGGCACCGAGCGTGTTGCCCGCAGGCGAGCGTGGGGCGAACGAGAGCGTTTGATAGAAGAAGAGGTTGGTGAAGCCCTGAATCAGGTTCAGCAGCAACCAGGCGGCGGGCACGCCGCAAAAGCCGATGACGGCGGCCAGTGCGATGAGGCGTGGCAGTCCCGGCGCACGTGCGAAGTCGCGGGCGTGTTCCGGCAAGGCCATGGGCGCGAGCGGTGAGTGATGGGCACTCGACGCTTGCGTCGGCGCAGCTTGAGAAGTCGGCTGAGAAGTCGGTTGAGAAGCAGGTTGAGAAGCGGATGCCATGACAGTCCTGGGAATTACAGATGAACGCCACGAATGTGGAAGATGTCCGCAAACGTGCTCAATTCGTTGCGGTGCTGCGCAGCGAGATTCGCGAGGCAGGCTTCGCCGGTCGGCGAGAGATGCACCTCGACCACGCGCCGGTCGCTCTCGTTCTGGCGGCGAGTCACGAGGCCAGCCTTCTCGCATCGGGCGACGAGGGCCACTACGCTGTGGTGCACCGCTTGCAGGCGCTCCGCCAATTCACTGATGGACGCCCACTCGCGTCCCGGAATACCTTTGACGTGCAGCAACAACAGATATTGCTGGGGCGTGATGCCCCCTTCGCGTGCCGCCGTCTCGCTGAAATTGAGGAAGCGGCGCAGGCGATAGCGAAACTCGGAGAGCGCTTCGAAATCGCTCTTGGTCAGCGCGTCACCTGTGATCGGTGCGTTCGGCGGAGTCGGTGCAGTCATAAGTCGGCCGTCAGGGAAATGGGATGTGTCCGAAAACCGAAAAATATATCACATCGCGATATATTTGCTTGGTCTTAGGGATAGCCGGGGTGACAATTCGCGGCTGATGCGTGCAGAATCGCGAAAAAACGAGACTCAGTAGTGACTGGAAACTCGATCCCCGCCAAGACGTAGCAGTGCCGGAGTGCTGTTCACCGGGAACCGGCGACAGACGTCTTCCGAGCGGGCCGACCTCTGACAGGGAGGAGACATGGCTTCCACGGTCCGACGCCGCTGGCGTACGGGTACGTTGTTGTTGCTGTCGGTGGCACTTGGTTCGACCGTTGCCGCTTATCACTACGCCACCGGATTCGAAATCGGTGGCGGTGTTTTTCAGCAGATTGGCTTCGGACGTCAGGGCACGTCGTCCGGACATGCCGCGCATGCGCGCGGTGCGCCGTCGCGCTGTTCCGGAAGCGATTGCCGGGACGACGGGGAGTCGCCTCCCCGCTGATGTTCGGCAAAGCACCGCCGCACCCCGTTGCAGGGTGCGGCTTTCCTATGCTTTCCTACCTTTGATCCGAGCCGTGTCAGAACGTATGACGCATGCCGATGGTCATGGCGTTCTGCGTCGCGTCGCGTCCCGGTGCGCCACCCGTGATGCCCGGGTTGTACATGTCCGTCGCGCGCAAGTTGGCGAAGTACGTGTAGATGTCGGTGCGTTTGGACAGGAAATAGTCCAGGCCGACGTTGAATTGCAGCAGACGACCCGTCGCCGGTGCGCCCACGAACGAGTAGCGCGAGTGCAGGACTGCGCCGATCAGTTCCAGATTCGGCAATACCCAGTAGTTCACGCCCACGTCGAAGACGTTCGTCGCGTTGTTGTTCGATCCGGCGGCCGCGAATGCGCCACTGCTTGCGGTGCTGGTAAACGTCGTGGCGAACGGGGCGGCGGTGCCGCCAAAGCGTGCGAGCGGCTGCAACGTGCGCGACCACGACGCGTAGACGCGCGCCTTATCCCACTTGTAGCTCGTGCCGACCATCCACGTGCGGATACACACTGCGCCTGCGTTGCCGTAGGCCGGATCGCAGCCTGCGCCGGATGACGCACCCACGTCGCTCGACGTGTTCGTGCTCGCCGTGCCCGTGCCCAGACGCGACTGCCAGTAGCCGAAGCCCACACCGAAGCCGCCGTACTTGTAGTTCGCACCGAAGCCCAGCGATTGCCCCGTGGCCATCGACCCGGCGGTGCCGCCGAAGCCGTACGTCACATTGGCGGTCAGCCCGCGGAAGTCCGGTGTGTCGTAACGGATCGAGTTGTTGGCGCGATTGCCGCCCACGCGGTCGAGGTTGTTGTCGTGAACGCCGTTGATGAAGACGCCGAAGTTGTAGACGCTCGAATACCAGGTGGCGATCTCGTCGATGTAATCCTTACGACGGCCGATTTGCACCGTCCCGTACGGGCTGGACAGGCCGACGACGGAGGTGCGTCCGAGCGGCAGATTGCCCTGGCCGGACGTGCCGTTGGCTACTGAAAAGCCGCCCTCAAGAATGAACAGCGCCTTCAGGCCGCCCCCGAGATCCTCCGTCCCCTTCATGCCCCAGCGCGATTGCTGGAGATCGCCGCTGTCCACGCTGAACCGGCTGCCCGTGGCGGTGCCGGTCGGTCCCGCGACTTTACTGACGTAAGTCAGTCCGCTGTCGATCAGGCCGTAAAGCGTGACGTTGGATTGCGCGAGCGCCGACGTGCTGAGCCCCGTCAGTGCCATTCCCATCCCCATGACGGCCACGCGAGCGATTGGCCAGGCCTTGTGCTTCATATCCCCCCTCCGGGTGTTGGTGTGAAATTCGGTTTGTTACAAATGTTTTAATAATTAAAACAATGTTTTGAAAATTATCGATTCGATGCTTCGGAGACGTCAACCGACGAGAAAAAAATCGAGCGTGCAGGAGGAGAGGGGATTGCCGAATTTTGTATTTCAATCAATAAAACATGCTTGATGGCATTGGTTTTTGTGATGACTGGCAGCCGGGCATTTGCCATCTCCTGCGTCGATGACAGATTCCTCAATTGACCGGCTCAAATTTTTGAGGTTTAATTTTTAATACGTTGTTTTAATAAATAAAACAACGAGGATTTGTGAGTTTCGATGGCAGCGATTTCGACCGGACAGCGGTCGTGGGAACGCGGAAAAAATTTTTGATGGTGACGCAAGAAAACAACAAGGCTGGAGGCGCGAACCTCACAACGGTTTCGTCGGCAGACATTTGCGTGTCGCATAGCGAAGCGTGCGTCGTCACGCGTCCGGCTGCGGGCGCGGTCGACGCTTCGCTGCCGATCGTGTTCGACTCGCCGCACAGCGGCGTCGGCATGCCGGACGACTTCCACACGCCGGTGCCGCATGAGGCGCTCCTCACCGGCTGGGATGCCTTCGTCGCCGAGCTTTGGGCGTGCGTGCCGCGCCACGGCGGCACGCTGATCGCCGCGAACTTCCCGCGCATGTATATCGACGCCAATCGTGCCGTGACCGACATCGATGCCGACATGCTCGACGCGCCCTGGCCGGGGCCGATTGCACCGGAGAAGTACTCGGCGCGCGGCATGGGGCTGCTGCGTCGTTACGCCTTGCCGGGCGTGCCGATGTACGACCGGAAGCTGACGGTGGCCGAGGTGCGTCATCGCATCGACGCGTATTACCTGCCGTACCGTCAGGCACTGATCGACGCGGCGCAGGACGCTTTTGCACGTCACGGCGCGTTGTGGCACGTCGACTGTCATTCGATGAAGTCGCGAGGTAACGCCATGAATGTGGACGACGGTGCGGCGCGCCCCGACATGGTGGTGAGCGACCGGCTGGGCACGACGTCCGATCCGGTGTTCACGCAGTGGGTCGCCGATCAACTGCGCGAACTGGGCTATCGGGTGCAGGTCAACACGCCGTATCAGGGCGGCGATCTGCTCACGGCGGTGAGCGATCCGGCCCGCCGCCGTTCGAGCCTGCAAATCGAAATCAACCGCGCGTTGTACATGGACGAAGCGCGCTTTGTGAAGCACGCAGGATTTGATACGCTCGGGCGCCATCTGGAAACGTTCACGGCTGCGCTCGCCCGGTGGGTCCGCTCGCAGTCAAGCCCGAAGGAAATCCCATGAACTACATCGTCGATTCCGTCGACAGCGCCCTGAAACTGCTCTCGCTCGTTGCGGAGCATCCTGGGTTGGGCGTGACCGAGTTGTCCAACCGTCTGGGCATCAATAAGTCACGCACCTATCGCATGTTGTGCACGCTGGAGCACAACCGCTTCGTGCTGCAGGACGAACGCACGACGACCTACGCGCTCGGCCCGCAGGCGTTTGTGATCGGGGTGGCTGCGTCGCAGCAGAACATTCTTGTACGCGCGGCGCAGAAGCACATGCTGACGCTCAATCAGGCAATCAACGAGACCGTCGTGCTGCGCGTGCCTGAAGGGTTGGAAACGGTGTGCGTCGCACGCTGCGAGACCACGCATCAGGTGCGCTCGGTCGGCTCGGTCGGCAATCGTCGGCCGCTCAGCTCGGGGGCGTCGGGCAAATTGCTGCTCGCGTTTTCGCAGGACGCCATTCGCAACGAGTTTTTCGCGCGGATGAAGCACGTGCCGGTCGCGGCCGACGCGATGGCATTCGCGGATGAACTCGCCGCCGTCGCCCGCAAGGGCTATGCGATGAGTGCGGGCGAAGTCACGAGTGGCGCCGTCGCCATTGCGGTGCCGGTGCGCGACGTGTCCGGTGAGGTTGTGGCAGCCCTCTCGATTTCGGGACCGGAAGCGCGCATCAGCCGTATCGAGATCCCGGATTATCTGGAGCGTCTGCAAGCGTGCAGCCGTCAGATTTCCGCTGAACTGGGTTACACGGGCGGCGCTGCCGCACCGGCCTCGTTCGAGGCGCAAGCCAATAAGGTGGCGTAGCCGACTGCCTCAGGCGCGGTGCGACGTCATTTCACGAATACAACAAGAGACAACAGGCAAGACAGACATGACAGCACTCGCGCCGACACCCGTCGACGGGCACCCCGCATCCCCGCAATCCGAATTGCCGGACCCGCCCGCGGGGCCTACCGAGAAGCCACACGGCAAGATGTTGCACCCCGTCGTCATGATGCTGTGGGTGCTCGTGATGGCTGTAGCGATGACCTGGTGGGTCGATGCCGGACGCTTCGAGCGCGACGGCAAGCTCGTGGTGCCGGGCACGTACGAGGTGGTGCCCAAGACGCACGACATCGGCATGCTTGTCGCGCCCAAAGCCACGCACAGCACCCCTGAGCAGGCACAACCGGCGAACGTCGTCTCCGCGTTTCTTTCGGTGCCGCAAGGGTTGGTGAAGAACGCACCGCTCATCTTCATGGTGATGTTCGTCGGCGGCATGTTCGGTGTGATGCGAAAGACGGGAGCCATCGACGCAGGCATTGACCGGCTGTTGCAACTCACGTCCGGCAATATGTACGTGCTCGCACCGCTGCTGATGGTGCTGATCGCGCTGGGCAGTACGCTGCTCGGCTTCATCTCCGAGTATCTCGTCGTCATTCCGATGGTGATGGTGCTCACGCGCCGCCTTGGACTGTCGAATCTGTTTGCCGTCGCGCTGGTGGCGATTGCGGCAAAGATCGGTTACATCGCATCGGTGACGAACCCGCTGGCGCTCGCCGTGGCGCAGCCGCTCGTCGGCTTGCCGCTGTTCTCGGGGATCGGTCTGCGCATCGCGGTGTTCGTGGTATTTCTGGCGCTGGGCATCGCGTACTTCCTGTGGCATGTGTATCGCAGTGAGTACCGGCTAAGTGAAGCGCGCGCGCAGATGGCGACGGTGGCGCATCTGCATGCGCGGTTGTCGGGGCGTCACAAGGCGACGCTGCTTGTGCTGGCTGTGGCGGCCGCGATGCTCGTCTACGGTACGAGCGAACTGAAGTGGGGCAATCTGGAGTTGTCGGCCTTTTACGTGCTGACCAGTCTTGTGACGGCCGTCGTCGGTCGTCTCGATTCGCGCACGGCGGCGGACGCGTTCGTCGAGGGACTCAAGGGCATGATGCTCGCCGGGTTGCTGATCGGTCTGGCGGCGTCCGTCGAGATCATTCTGCATGGCAGCTATGTACTCGATACGCTGATCAACGACTTCACGCGCACGGTGCGCGGACAGTCGGCGGTGGCAGTGGCGAACGGGCTGATGGGCGTGCAGATGGCGTTGGACGTCTTCATTCCCTCGGTGTCGGGCAAGGCGGCGGTGAGCATGCCGATCATCGGACCGATCGCGCAGCTCTCGGGCGTCAGTCCGCAGACGTCGGTGCTGGCGTTCCTGCTCGGTGGCGGACTGACGAACATGATCACCCCGACCTCGGGCATGCTGCTCGCCTATCTCGCTACGGCACGTGTGGGGTTCGGTCAGTGGATCAAGTTCATCCTGCCGCTGTTCCTGGTGCTGCTGTTGCTCTCGGGGGGCGCACTCGCGTTTGCGGTGGTGACTGGGTATTGAGTAATTTGCGTAGGGCTTTGTGAAAAGCTCGGCAATTTCTGATTTTCGTTTCGAAGGCACTGGGTCTATCGGAAGCCTTCCGTATGCGCCTCACGCCGTAGTTTCAAGCCGGAGGCGTACCGCTTCACATCTCCCAGAGCAAATGCCCGCGTCGCACACGTTAGTGCGTCACGTACGCTCATGACTTCTTCAACCCCTCGGCGATGGTGCCGCGAGCGAACACTTCGCTGCGGAGTCCGCCGAGTCCTGTGAGTCATGAAATGAGTGAATTACGTCGGGAAAAATCTTTCCTCCTCAAGCAATATCTCGAGCGCGTAGACGCCTTGCTACAAGACGCGACCCGGTGGTGTCATCGACACAAGCTGGAGGTCGAAACTCGACTTCAGTTGTTGAGTGAGGAAAGAGAGGGGAAGTACGAAGCGCCTGCTTTGTACATCTCAAAAGATGGCAATCTGCTGGCCAAAATCGTTCCGGCAGCGTCTGATGCCCTCGCCGCAGATGGCCTTGTGGAGATCGTTGGTTCGTACACATTCCACAATCTGGTGTTCTACGGAGAGTACGACCCGGGGTTCAAATCAGCGACGATTGTCATTCGCCGACCCGGGAATCCGCTGAGAGGGCGGCTCGTACGAAGAATAGAAGAGAACGGATGGTATTGGATTGAGTCGAGGGTACGCCGCGCGGTGCTGCTCGATGAAGCGCTGTTCATGGACTTGCTTGCGGACGTTTGTGGCCATGACATTCATTAATCCACTGGAGGTCGTCTATCAGGCATATCGCGTCTCGCATGAGAGTCTTTTCGTTGTGGCGTACATTGCGCGTGACCATGTTGATGGGGTACTCGTGCCACGGGCTGGACTCTTTAGTGCTGTGCGCGAGGACGTTGAAACCGCCTTGGTGAACGCGGAAAAACAAGCCGCCGATCTCGCAGTTTTCGCGCTTTTTGCCACGTTTGAACGATACGTCGTCGAGCGATTGCAGACGGCAAATGAGTTGCTGGCATCTGGACATCCCGCGGGATATTCGCGCAAGCTTGCCGAGAAGTTCAAGTCAGAGGTCGAGTACTGGCGATTCGACGAGATTCTCGACCTTTTCAAACCGGAGTTGGACGTAAATCTGATCGGACGCGCGAAGCAGATCAAAAGATACCGAGATTGGATCGCGCACCGGAACACCAACAAGGAACCTCCTACAAAGGTGTCCCCGGATACTGTGTTTGAAGTGCTAAGCAAAGTCGTAGACGAAATCAGTCAGACGCACGATGTTCCGAGCGGGGCCGACCGCAAAATGCTCGCGTCACCGCAGAGCCCGATCAGCGTTTGCCGCGACCACCCGAAGGTTTACCGGCAGGCTTAAGCAAATTCGCGACGGAGTCTTTCGCGGGCTTGCTACGCGTCTTTTGTCCGCTGAACGGGTTGCCGCTAGCGGGCTTCGGACTGTTACCCGTCGACGCCGGGCGCTGTGCCGCGGGTTTGTGCTTCTTCTCGCCGTGTTGCGGCGTCGCCTTCTTGCTAGGCGCGGGTTGCTTGCCGACGCCGCCTTGCGGAAGGCTCGGCACCTTCGGCTTCTTCGGCTTTTTCGGCTTCTTGATGATTTGCCCCGTCGCGCTGGTCTCCGGCACGCGGTGTTCGGCTTCGAAGCCGGGTTCTTCCTCGCGACGCAGCGTTTGCTGGATCAGTGCTTCGATGGCGGCCAGTTGTGGCGCTTCGTCGGCGCACACGAGCGATACGGCCACGCCGCTTGCCCCCGCGCGACCGGTGCGGCCGATCCGGTGTACATAGTCTTGCGCCACGATCGGGAGATCGACGTTGATGACGAGCGGCAGGTCGTCGATGTCCAGTCCCCGCGCGGCGACGTCGGTCGCCACCAGCATCTGTACTTCGCCCGTCTTGAAACGCTCCAGCGCACGCAGTCGTGCGGGCTGCGGCTTGTCGCCGTGGATCGTGTCGACCGAGTAGCCCGCCTCATCCAGAACGCCTGCCAGATAGTCCACGCCATTACGGGTCTTGACGAACACCAGCGCGTGCTTCCAGTCGTTCTCGGCGACCAGATGCATGAAGAGATCCGGCTTGTTGCGCTTGTCCACCGGGATGACCCACTGCTTGATTTTGCTGGCCGTGGCATTGCGCGGACTCACGCTGATGTCGACCGGCTCTCGCAAAATGTTCGCGGCCATCGAGCGAATGTCGTCGGTGAACGTCGCGGAGAACAACAGCGTCTGACGTTGGGCCGGGAGCGCGGCAAACACTGCGTTGAGTTCTCGCGCGAAGCCCAGATCCAACATACGGTCGGCTTCGTCTAGCACCAGCGTCTGCACCTGATCAAACTGCACGGCGTTCTGGCGATTCAGATCCAGCAGACGACCCGGCGTTGCCACGAGCACATCTACGCCCTTGCGCAGCTTCATCATTTGCGGATTGATGCTCACGCCGCCGTAGGCTGCGAGAAATCGCAAGCTAAGTCCCTTGCCGTACTCGACGAAGCTTTGCAGCACCTGTTCCGCCAGTTCACGCGTGGGCACCAGCACCAGCACGCGCGCCCGGTTGCTGGAGACTTGCGGTCCGAGTTGCACGAGACGTTGCAACAGCGGCAGCGCGAAACCCGCTGTCTTGCCCGTGCCGGTCTGCGCGGCTGCCATGACGTCCTTGCCCGCGAGGACGGCAGGAATCGCCTTCGCCTGCACCGGCGTAGGCGTCTCGTAGTTGAGATCCTGCAAATTCCGCAGCAACGGATCGATCAGACCCAACGAGTCAAAAGACATGGACGTATTCCGGACGAAAACCCCGATTTTAACGGTTACTGGGCCTAGAACTTTGCATCCGTCGTGCGACCGTTCGACAGCACTCGGTCCAGGACTTGGCTGTCGCGCGCGGTAATATCCCGCGATGGACTCCCTCATTGCCGCTTCGGCCCGCGCGCTGGCGTCGGGCGATCCGCTCGGCGCACTGCGTCGTGTGGCGCTTCGCGATGACCCGCCGGCCCTTGCGTTGCGTGGGATTGCGATGGCGCAGCTTGGGGATTTCGCTCGCGCCCGGGATCTGCTCAAGCGTGCTGCGCGTGGCTTCGGCACGCATGAGTCGGTCGCTCGTGCACGGTGTGTCGTTGCGGATGCCGAGGTCGCGCTCGCTATGCGAGACCTCGGTGGCACGCACCGGTCGCTACAAGCCGCTGCGTCACAGCTTGCCGAGTGCGGTGATTTCCCCAACGCCATGCTCGCGCGGTTGATCGTTGCGCGGCGTCTGTTGCTGCTCGGCAAACTCGATGCCGCAGCACTTGCCCTGCAAGATGCGCCGTTGCCCCATGCACCTGCACGATTGACGGCCGTGCATGCACTGACGACAGCAGAACTTGCCTTACGTACGCTACGCATCGCCGACGCTCATGCCGCGCTCGCCCAGGCGCAGGCCGCAGCGGCGACCGCCGACGTTCCGGCGCTCAGCGCCGAAGTGCGGCGTCTTCGCGAGACGATGGGGCGTCCGGCAGCGAGACGCTGGCATCGCGATGGCGAACAGATGCTGTCGCTCGCGGAGGCCGCGACACTCCTGCACTCGGACACCCTGGTGGTCGATGCCTGCCGTCGAGGTATCGGGACGGGCAACGTGTGGCGTCCGCTGGCCAGACGGCCGGTGCTGTTCACGCTTGCGTTGCATCTGGCGCGTGCGTGGCCAGGGGATATCGACAGAGAGACACTGATCGCCGACGCGTTCCGCCTGCGTCGTCCCGACGAGACGCATCGGGCGCGCCTGCGTGTCGAAATCGGACGCTTGCGCAGTGTGCTCAAAGGCATCGCTGAGATCGATGCAACACCGCGCGGCTTTGCCTTGCGCCCCCTTGACGTTCACCCACGCACTCACGCAAGCGAGCGAGCCACGACAGTCGCCGCTCCTGACATCGCCAGACCTTCCGTGACCGTCCTGCTACCGCCCATCGACGGCGAGCGCGCCTCGCTCGTCGCGTTGCTGGCAGACGGCGCGGCCTGGTCGACGTCGGCACTTGCACTCGCATTGAACGCGAGCCAGCGCTCGGTCCAGCGCGCACTCGGCGAACTGGAAGCGGAAGGGCGCGTGCGTGCCGTCGGCCTCGCGCGGGCGCGGCGCTGGATGGCGCCGCCGCTCACCCAATTCACGACAATTTTGTTACTCCCTGCCGGATGGTCGTTTGGCTAGAGTGGACTTGCACGCCGAACGCGGCGTAACAACCGGAGCCTGATATGACGAGCACACCGCAACGAAACTTCCGCACGGCCGCCGTGAGCGCAGCCGACATCATCAGCGAATACGGCCCCTTTCCGGGCATCGATCGCATCCACGGCGTGACCTTCGACGGGCAGCAGGTATGGGCGGCGACAGGCGAGACCCTCGTCGCCTTCGATCCCGCGAACGGCAAGGTCAGCCACACCGTCGATGCGCCGAGCGATGCGGGCACCGCTTTCGATGGCAAGCATCTGTACCAGATCGCCGAGTCGCGCATCGACAAGATCGAGCCGTCCACCGGCCGCGTGGTGCATTCGATTCCTGCACCGGCAGATCGCGGTAGTAACTCGGGTTTGACGTGGGCCGAGGGCAGTCTGTGGGTCGGACAGTATCGCGACCGACGCATCCTGCAAGTCGACCCGACCGATGGACGCGTGCTACGCACGATCGAATCCGATCGCTTCGTGACCGGCGTGACGTGGGCGAACGACGAACTATGGCACGGCACGTGGGAGAACGACGAGAGCGAACTGCGCCAGATCGATGCCGTCAGCGGCGAAGTTCTGAAGCGTGTCCAGATGCCGGACGGTCTGGTCGTGAGCGGCCTCGAGTATGACGGCAACGGCACGTTCTACTGCGGCGGCGCAGCCAGCGGCAAGGTGCGCGCGGTGCGTTATCCGAAGGGCTCGAACCGCTGAGAGGGTCCGAATCCCGTGGCCGTCCGGATGGGGGCGGTCGTCATAGCAGCCAGGCTATCGGCCCCGATAGCCTGGCTTAATCGCATAGATTTTTATAATCAATTTCTACATATCGATAGCATTCGGCATACTGGGAACACTTTCCACCCCGTCCAAGAGACTACGACATGCCGATCATCAACACCCAGATCAAGCCGTTCAAAGCCAACGCCTATCAAAACGGCGACTTCATCACCGTGACCGACGAAACCCTGAAGGGCAAGTGGTCGGTGGTGGTGTTCTATCCGGCCGACTTCACCTTCGTGTGCCCGACCGAGCTTGGCGATCTGGCCGACCATTACGAAGAATTCAAGAAGCTGGGCGTGGAGATCTACAGCGTGTCGACCGACACCCATTTCACGCACAAGGCCTGGCACGACACGTCGGACACGATCCAGAAGATCCAGTACCCGATGGTGGCGGACCCGACGCTGGCGATCTCGCGCAACTTCGACGTGCTGATCGAAGAAGAAGGCCTGGCGCTGCGTGGCACGTTCGTGATCAACCCGGAAGGCGAGATCAAGCTGTGCGAAATCCATGACAACGGCATTGGCCGCGACGCCAAGGAACTGCTGCGCAAGGTGCAGGCAGCGCAGTACATCGCCGCTCACCCGGGCGAAGTCTGCCCCGCCAAGTGGACGCCGGGCGCTGAAACGCTGAGCCCGTCGCTCGACCTGATCGGCAAGATCTAAGCACCACCCAGAGTTTCACCGGTAGTACCGCAGCAAGCGCCGCTCCTGTCACGCAGCGGCGTCACCTGCCGGCGCGCGGGTCCCCCCTAAAGCCCGCTGCGCCGGCACCCAACCCCGAATTCCCGACGCTTACCTGCGCCAGCCCCCGGCCGACGCGGTGGACCTCGCTCACCCTATCGAGACGGAAAAACAGCCATGTTGGACGCGAACCTCAAAGCCCAGTTGCAAACGTATCTCCAGAAAGTCACGCGCCCCATCGAAATCGCCGTGTGGCTCGACGATAGCCCCAAGTCTGCAGAAATGAAGGCGCTGGTCGAAGAGATCGCCCCGCTGTCGGACAAGATCGCCGTCGTGGCACGCACCGATGCCGACGAGCGTCGTCCGTCGTTCGCGATCGGCACGCCGGGCGAGGCACCGCGTATTCGCTTCGCCGGATTGCCGATGGGCCACGAGTTCACGTCGCTGGTGCTGGCACTGTTGCAGGTCGGCGGTCACCCGCTCAAGCTCGACGACGACACCATCGAACAGGTTCGCGCGCTCGATGGCGACTTCCGCTTCGAGACGTATATTTCGCTGTCGTGCCAGAACTGCCCGGAAGTCGTGCAGGCGTTGAATGTGATGGCGCTGATCAATCCGCGTATCCAGCAAGTCACCATTGACGGCGCGCTGTTCCAGAGCGAAGTGGAAGCGCGTCAGGTGATGGCCGTGCCGACGGTGTTCCTCAACGGCGAATCGTTCACGCAAGGCCGCACCAGCGTGAAGGAACTGCTGGCAAAGCTCGACACGGGGGCGACGGCGCGTGCAGCGAAAGCGCTGGAAAACAAGCCGGTCTACGACATGCTGATCGTGGGTGGTGGCCCCGCAGGTGCGGCGGCTGCGATTTACGCTGCTCGCAAGGGTATTGCGACGGGCGTAGTGGCTGAGCGTTTCGGCGGTCAAGTGCTCGACACGATGGCCATCGAGAACTTCGTCTCCGTCACGCACACCGAAGGGCCGAAATTCGCCACGGCGCTCGAACAGCACGTGAAGACGTACGACGTCGACATCATCGACACGCAACGTGCCGAAGCGCTCATCCCAGGCAAGATTCACGAAGTGCATCTGGCCAGCGGTGCGGTGCTCAAGGCTCGCGCCGTGGTGTTGGCCACCGGTGCACGCTGGCGTGAAATCGGCGCGCCGGGCGAGCGCGAATACCGCAATCGCGGCGTGGCCTACTGCCCACACTGCGACGGCCCGCTCTTCAAGGGCAAGCGCGTTGCAGTGGTTGGGGGCGGCAACTCGGGCGTAGAAGCGGCCATCGATCTGGCGGGCATCGTCAAGGAAGTCACGCTGATCGAATACGGCACCCAGCTGCGCGCCGACGAGGTGCTCCAGCGCAAGCTGCGCAGCCTGCCGAATGTGCGTGTGTTGATGAATGCGCAAACGACCGAGATCGTCGGTGACGGTCAGAAGGTGAACGGCCTGACTTACCTCAACCGTGCGACGGGCGAGCGTTCGACGATTGCGCTCGAAGGCGTGTTCGTCCAGATCGGTCTGGTGCCGAACACCGAATGGCTCAAGGGCACGGTGTCGCTCTCGCGTCATGGCGAGATCGAAGTCGATGCCAAGGGCGCGACCTCGGTGCCGGGTGTGTTCGCCGCAGGCGACGTGACGACCGTGCCGTTCAAGCAGATCGTGATCGCTGTCGGCGAAGGCGCGAAGGCGTCGCTCGGCGCGTTCGAACACCTGATGCTCAGCTCGGTAGAAGACGAAGTCGACGCCGAGCAGAACGAAGCCGCTGTGGCCTGAACACGCATCGGGTCATTGTCGTTGCCATGAAGTAAGCCGCCCTCGGGCGGCTTACTTTTTTTGCGTCGAATGCGTGATCGACGTCATGCGTCGATGCGCTCGACGCTCACCCCCCCTGCGCTGGAGACGGTGCCCGTCACGCGCAGCGCCGGGTCCAGCCAGTCGGTCATCGCCCACACGCCATGTGCCACGCGACGTTGCCAGGCGCGCAGCGGCGCTTCGCTCATTGGCAGGGCCGACAGGTCGATACCGCTCATCTCGTCCAGCGTCGTGCCGCCGACCTTGATCAGGCTCTCTTTGCGCGTCCAGAGACGCAACCAGGCCAGCGCACGTGGCGACGGTGCATGATGCGTGCAGGCGACGCTGGCGAACGCGCCGAGTCGCTTGCGCTCGCGCTCGTTCAGGCCGGGGAGGTCGACGTCCGGGGCGAGTGCTTCGTCCCAGTGTTCGACGTCGATGCCGACGGGCAAGATCGCGCACGCCGCAGCGACCGCGCCCCGGGTGTGGCTCAGACTCACATGCAAGCCCGGATGCGCAGGCAGACGCGGGCGTCCATGCGCACCGCCACATTGCTCGCAGCGCTGCACGAGAACATAGGTGCGCGCTGCCGGGCCGGGCGTGTCCGGACGCCCGGTAATGCGCGCCGCAGCGACCCGCGCCAGAATGTGCGCTGCAACATAATCCTCCCGATCGGACGGTCGGGAAAACGCGTCCGCCCGCCTGCGCTCGTCCGGGCTCAGATGCGCGGCCCATCCCCTGAATCGGGCCAATACGTCTCCCGAAGCCCCGTAAAGCGCCAGCCCCGTGCCCGCTTGCACGGCGTTCTTGTCGTTGTTCATCGTGTGTCGTGCGCCTGTGGGTGGCGAGGACAAATGACGGACTCCAAGCAATTTGGATGCCATATCGACAGCCACGTGTTCCCTCTGTGGGCGGCTACTTTCGATGCCGCATCACATGCGCGGACACCTGTCGCAGGCTGCGACAGGTGTCGCAGCTTCGGACAGCTGTTTGCGCAGGTGTGCGATGTCGAACACGCGTTCTAACCGCGATGTCGCGCGTCGCCATCGGCACGATCGTCAGTCGTGTTCCGAGCAGACATGCGGGTTACGTGAGGGGAGTGCCGTTCAGCGCGACGATTCGAATGAAATGCCGACGTCGCAGACAAAACAATGGATCGAAACTTGCATGGTGAAGACGACGTACCGGCGTCGACCGACAGACGCCGGACCTACGACCACTTCAAAGGAGTTCGACAATGCTGCCAACACGCCGGTTGGGGAAACAGGGGCTGGAAGTCCCCGCCATTGGGCTGGGTTGCATGGGCATGCACTATGCCTATGGGCCTTCCGACGAAGCTGAATCGGTTCGCGTGCTGGAACGGGCGATAGCGCTCGGTTGCAATTTCTTCGATACGGCTGAAGTGTATGGCCCGTTCGAAAACGAGCGTCTTCTCGGTCGCGTACTCAAGGGCCGTCGCGACAAGGCGATCATTGCGACGAAGTTCGGATTTCGCTTCGAAAACGGAGCGGTCACGGGGGCCGACAGCCGACCCGAGCATATCCGGGAAGTGGTCGACGCCAGTCTGTCGCGGCTCGGCACGGACTACATCGATCTGCTGTATCAGCACCGCGTCGACCCCAATGTGCCGATCGAAGACGTGGCGGGTGCCGTCGGCGAGCTCGTCAAGTCGGGCAAGGTGCGTTACTTCGGGCTTTCGGAAGCCAGTGAGCGTACCGTCCGTCGCGCGCATGCCGTGCATCCGGTCAGTGCGTTGCAAAGCGAATACTCGCTCTGGCATCGCGATATCGAAGCGTCGATTTTGCCGTGTCTGCGCGAGCTGGGCATCGGACTCGTGCCGTTCGGACCGCTCGGGCGTGGCTTTCTGACGGGCACCGCGCGGCGCGCCGAGGATTTTCCGGAAGGCGACTCGCGTCGCACGTCGGACCCGCGTCTGCAAGGCGAGCATTTCGAGGCGAACGTGAAGCTGGCGCAGACGCTCGCGGGCTACGCGGCGCAAATCGGCGTGACGCCTGCGCAATTGGCGCTGGCGTGGCTGCTCTCGCGCAGCGACGACATCGTGCCGATTCCGGGCACGCGCCGCATCAGCCGTCTTGAGGAGAACCTTGCGGCGGCGAGTGTGCATCTAGACCCGGGCATGGTGCGCGCGCTCGACGCCCATTTCGGCACGAACGCGACTTCCGGAAACCGCTACAAGCCGACCGCCATGATGGCGTTGCTGGCGGATCCGGCGTAGTGGTGTAAGGGGATGGAAGAGAATTGAAGCGAACGGTGGACGAGGGGCGCGAGGCGTATGCGGCCCCGTCGTCCGGCCGTTCGTTTCTCGCGTCGATATCAGCGATCCGGTCCGAGCAACACGTCGCTGCCCATATCGCGCACATGAGGAATATGCAGTTCACGCAGTTTGCGATAGAGCGACGTGCGGCAAATGCCGAGTTCGCGAGAGGCGGCGGAGATATTCCAGCGTCGCGACGACAGCACTCGAATAATGATCTCGCGCTCGCCGTTGGCGATGGCCGATAGCGATGCGAGCGGTGCGATCTGGATGTTGCCAGCGGGCCCTGACGCCACGGACGCGCCCGGCGAGAAGGCTGCCGGTGTCATCGCTGGCGCAATCGCGGGAGCCATCGCACTTTGCAGCAGATTCGCAGGCAGGTCGGACACACGGATCGTGTCGCCGCTCCTGACTGCACAGGCGTACTGAACGGCCGCACGCATCTGACGCAGGTTGCCCGGCCACGCATAGGACAGCAGTAGCTCACGCGTCTCGCGATCGAGCGATTCGAAACTGGCTTTGCCGTGAGATTCGGCGACGATCATCGCGTCGAGCAGCCAGGCGCGGTCCTGCCGCAGACGCAGTGGCGGCAGATGCACGATGCCGACGGCTACGCGGTAATAGAGGTCTTCGCGAAACGCCCCCGTCTGCACGCGGGATTCGAGATTCTGGTGCGTCGCACAAATGAGTTGCAGGTCGACGGGAACCGGCGCGGACGCGCCGATGGGCGTGACTTCCCGCTCGGAGAGTACGCGCAACAAACGTGTCTGCTGTGCGAAGGGCATATCGCCGATTTCGTCGAGGAACAACGTTCCGCCATCGGCCTGTACGACCTTGCCCTTCATGCCGGTGTTGAGGGCACCGGAGAAGGCGCCGCGTTGGTATCCGAACAATTCGCTTTCGATAAGGTTTTCGGGAATCGAGCCGCAATTGACCGACACCATGCTCGCCTGACGGCGTGCGCTGTAGTCATGCAGGGCGCGTGAGAGGTACTCCTTGCCGGTACCGGTTTCTCCGAGAATCAGAATGGGAAGTTGGCGATCGATGAGCAGTCTGGCACGCGCGAGGGTGGCCAGCATGGAGGGATCGCTACCGCAGAGCCGGTCAAGCGTTGGCCGGGAGGAGTACTGAAAGTTTGCGTTTGAACGGTCCAGCGGATCGTGGGCGTACATAGCGTCTCTCATTAACTTTATAGGAATTGGCGGGCGCTGCGTTTGGCTGCGCGGTATCGCATCATGGCGAATGCCGTGGGGGGTGCTCCATAAAGCAAGACCAAGCATAGTTCGATTCGCGAGCGGTCTCCAATACCATATGATGCGATGACTGATACCGGTTCGCTATGAATAGAAACCGATGTTCTTTTAAGGGGGGAAGGCTCCATGGAACTGAGGCAACTTCGCTATTTCGTAGTACTGGCCGAAACACTCCACTTCGGGCGCGCAGCGAATTTGCTGCACATCTCGCAACCGCCGTTGTCGCGTCAGATCGCGATGCTCGAAGAGGAGTTGGGGGTCGTATTGTTTCAACGCACACAGCGCAGCGTGGCGCTCACTGCGGCAGGACAGCGTTTCTATCGCGACGCACGCTCTGTGCTCGCCACGCTCGATCAGGCGCGCTCTCACGCACGCGCGGCCGAAGTCGGCGACTCAGGCATGCTGTGCGCCGGTTTCATGTTTGCGGTCGCATGCAGCGTGCTTCCCGTGCTCACGCGCGCATTTGCTGCGGCGTTTCCGCGTATCGAGGTCAAACTCAAAGAGTCGATTCCGACCGACCTCGCCGCCGAACTTCGCTGCGGCAAGGTGGACGTGGGCATCATGTATTCCTCCGATGCGTCGGTCGAGCTATGCACGGAAACCATCTTCCGCGAACCGCTGGTGGCGGCGCTGCCTGCCGGTCATCGGCTAGCAGCGCGCTCGGCCATTTCGGTTGCCGAATTGCGTGACGATGCTTTCATCATTTCGCCGCGTGAAGCATCGCCGTTCATCCACAACACCATCACGGACCACTGTCGCCAGGCAGGTTTTTCACCGCGTATTCGACTGGAGACGAACTTCCAGCAGACGATCGTAAATCTGGTCGGACAGCGCCTCGGGGTCGCACTGGTGCACAGCTCGATGCGCAGCACGCGCGCGGAGAACGTGCAGTTCGTGCCGCTGCTGCACGCGCCGCATATCGACGTGGCGTTGGTATGGAGCGCGACCAGCAGCAACCCGTGCGTACAGCGCTTTGTGCAGACGGCGCAGAACATCGGACTGTTCGAGCCGTCGGACGCGGCACTTCAGGCCTGCGCCTGAAGTGCCGGTGTCGGGGTAGCGGAACCTAGGAGACGGTGAGGCAGGTTTCGGTCTTGCGAAGCCGCGCCTCGATCGCCTGCGCCAGGCGTGCAATCCCGGTTTCGATCTGTGAGGGGGTGGCGGTCGTGAACGTCAGCCGCATCGTGTTCGCCTTCGGTGAGACGGCATGGAACGATGCGCCCGGAATGAACGCCACACCGCGCGCCAACGCGTCTTCGAACAGACTTGCGCTGTCGATGCCGGGCGGCAGCGTCACCCACAGAAACATGCCGCCTGCGGGGCGCGTCCAGCTCACGCCCTCAGGCATATGCTCGGAGAGGCATTTGAGCATAAGTGCACATTGCGCCCGATACCGCAGACGAATGGCTTCGAGGTGCGTGTCGTACTCGCCGTCGGTGAGCAGGGCATGCGCGAGCCGTTGCGTGATGCCGGTCGTGTGCAGGTCGCTCGCCTGCTTCGCCTGCAACAGCTTGATCATGAGTTCTTCCGGCGCGACCACGTACCCCACGCGCAGGCCCGGTGCAATGACCTTCGAGAACGAGCCGAGATGCACGACGTGGTCGGGCGCCATCGACAGTAGTGAAGGCAGGGTCACGCCGGTGTAGACGAGTTCGCCGTAAGGATCGTCCTCCACGATCGGTAAGCCATGACGGATGGCCAGCGACGCCAGGGCCATGCGCCGGTCGAGGGGGAGCGTGCGTCCCGTGGGATTCTGGAAGTTCGGTTGCGTATAGAGCAGGCGCGCATTGCGCATCGACGTCTCGTTGAGCCGTTCGGGCAACAGGCCTGCCGCGTCTGTCGAGACCTCTTCGAACACGGGTTCGTATTGCGCGAGCGCCTGCACCGCGCCTAGATAGGTCGGCGTCTCGATCAGCACACGCGAGCCGGGATCGACGAGCACGCGTGCGACGAGGTCGAGCGCCTGCTGTGAGCCGGTCGTGATGAGCACTTGAGACGGACTGACTGCCGCGCCCTGCCCGGTCAGCCGCGCGGCGATAGCCTCACGTAGCGGCAGATAGCCCTCGGACGGCCCGTACTGCAGCGCTCCGATGGCGTCGCGCCGCAAGATCCGGTCGACCGACGCCTGAAGCCGTTCGACCGGCAACGCGTAGGGCGAGGGCAGGCCGCCCGCGAACGAGATGATGTCAGGCCGCTCGGCGACCTTGAGCAGTTCACGCAGTGCCGAAGGCTGCATGCGTTGCGCGCGCGCCGCGAGCTGCCAGCGACCGGCGGGCGGGAGATGTCTGTCCATTGTGCGGTCCGCAACGAAGAAGTGGGACGCCCTCACGACGCGAGCCGTGAGGGCGCAATACCATCGATGACATCGATGCCGGGCAACTCGCGCTTTACTCGTTGAACATCTTGCGCAGGTTGTCCATCGCCATCTTCAGGAAGCCGACGGCGAAATCGTCGAACGCCGGCTGATCCTTCGGATTGCCGGAGCGCGCTTCGCCGACGATGCGATACGTTGCCGTACATGCCTTGTCGCCGCGCGGCACCACTTCCATCGACGCCCACATGTTGCCGATGTCGAACGTCGTGTAGATCAGCGTCCAGCTCATGGTCATGGCGTCGTCGTTGCGCGTGTTGAGTTGCTCGACGACGAGATCGCCACCCGTGAAGTGCTTGTGACGCAGCGAGCGCGGGCCGGTCGCCGTGCCGGTCATCTGGATGTATTCGAGACCGGTCACGAAGCGGTTGTAGCCGTCGAAGCGGCCGACGATGTTCCACACGTCGCGTGCAGACGCATTCAGGTCGGCTACCCCGGCGTGCACAGTCGTCGTGAGGTTGTGGATCAGCGTGTCGGGTTGCAGTTCGGTGCGGACTTTTTGCAGCATGATGAACTCCTCGATGATGAAAATGGACTGCGCGAAAAAAGGTGCAACAAATGACAGAGAGACCCCACACGCCGATCAGGCGACGGAGGCCGTCTCCTTCTCGTCGGACTTACCCGCCTGATTTCCCTTCGGTTCGGTACGCCGGGCATTGCTGCTACCCGGCTCGGGCAGGAAACCGCTTTCGATCAGATACCCGAAGTGATGCATGAGCAGGGCGTCGTCCTTGCGCGGATACGCCAGCCCCAGACGTGCAAGCGCTTGCGCCGATTGCCGGTGGGCAATGCGCGCCATGTCGCCGATATCCTCCTGACTGTCGTCCAGATAGAACGCGACCACATCGAACAACGCGTTGGTCTCGTCGATGGACGTCAGGCGATTGCGCCAGTCTGCGGGCTCTTCGAGGGCGAGCGAATAGCCGCATCGGGCGAGGGCGCCGAGGTAGTCTTCCCACGTCAGCGGTTGCGGGTTCTGGAGGTGGAAGACGCGCAACTCGCGCTGCGGGTCGGTCGTGCAGCGGACCATCGCGCGCGCCAGGAAGTCGACCGGTGTGAAGTCGAAATCCGTATCCCCGGCAGGGGCCGCGCCCAGTTGCAGTGAGCCTTTGACGAGCAGCAGGATCCGGTTACGCGTCGGCTGGCACAGCCCCGTGCCAGACACCCCGGTGATGTTGCCTGGACGCAGAATCGTGGCGTCGACGCCGCGCTCGGCGGCCTCCCACACCAGATGCTCCGCCACCCATTTCGTCACGTTGTAGCCGTTGTTCACGAAGGCGGGCGCGTTGCGGGCAGGGCCTTCCTCCAGCACATGACCGTCGGCGTTCACCGCGCTCGCGGCGGACAACGTCGAGACGAAGTGCATCGACTTGTTGCGGAACTCGCAGGCGAGGCGCAACAGTTCGAGCGTCGCACCGACGTTCGCGTCGTACAGATACGGATAGTCGTAGACGTGATTGACGTGTGCACCGTTGTGATAGATCGCATCGATATCGTGCGCCAGCGTTCGCCACGTTTCCGGCGATACGCCGAGTCGCGGTTTCGCCAGATCGCCGAGCACGACTCTCAAGCGTGGATGGCCTGCGAGCGCAGCCAGCCCGTTGGCCTGCAACGCCTGCGCGAGACGCGCCTCGCCTTCCTTCTGACTCGCTGCCCGCACCATGCAATGGATCGTGGCGGACGTCTGCGCGATCAGCTCGGCCGCGATGAAGGTGCCGAGGAAGCCGTTCGCGCCCGTGAGCAGAATGGCGCGTGCACCGTCCGCAATGGGACGCAGACCGTCGACCGGACGAATGTCGTCGGGTAGCACCATGTCGTCGAAGACACGCTGCGGAATGCGTTCGCCCTTGTTGACGTCGTCGTTCGAGAGCAGCGATGCCAGCGCGCCGATGGTCGGACGTTCCATGAAGCGGGCAAGCGGTGCATTGCCGCCGAACTCCTTCTTGACTGCAAGCATGAGTCGCGAGACCAGCAGCGAGTGGCCGCCCAGGTTGAAGAACGAATCGTCGCGGCCGATCTCGAACGGTTCCAGATCGAGCAGCCGTGCCCACAGGGCACGCAGATTCGTTTCCGTTTCGGTGAGCGGTGCCTGCGCGGTGTCGTCTTCCGTGCGGGCGCGCTGCGCCGGAATGCGGCCAAGCGCGTTGCGGTCGATCTTGCCGTTGTTGGTGGCGGGCAGTGCGTCGAGCACGACGATCTCGTAAGGCACCATGTAGTCCGGCAGACGGGCAACGAGCAGGTCGCGCAACGTGTCGCCCGTCACGGATGCCGCCAGCGGGCGCGCGACGAAGCCACGGATGCGTTTGCGGTCGTCGACCACGCACGCGCACTGACCGAACTGGCCGGTAGCGAGTGCGGCCGACTCGATTTCGCCGAGTTCGACGCGAAAGCCCCGAATCTTGACCTGTGCGTCGCGGCGTCCGACGAAGTGCAGTGCGCCGTACTCGTCCCACTGCACGATGTCGCCCGTGCGATACAGCAGTTCGTCGTGGGCTGACGGCCATTGGCCGTTCGGATCGGCAAACGGGTTGGGCACGAAGCTGCGCTCCGTCAGATCGGGACGATGCAGATAGCCATCCGCCACACCGGCACCGGCGACGCACAGTTCGCCCGCTTCACCCGTGAGCGCCGGTTCGCCTGTCTCGGTGAGCACGTAGCAGCGCACGTTCGCGAGCGGCCGTCCGATCAACCGGTTGCTGTCGCCCGCCTTCAGCCGCGCGACGGTGACGAATACCGTGCATTCCGCCGGGCCGAAGATGTTGTGGAACTCGCGGCCCTGACTCCAGCGGGCAATCGTCTCAGGGAAACAGACGTCACCGCCGGTCAGCAGATGCCGCAGCGCAGGCCACTGCGCGTCCGGCATCACGCCGAGCAGCGCGGGTGGCAGGAAAGCATGCGTGACGGCTTCGCGCTCGATGAGCGCGCTCAGATCGTCGAGTGCGTGGCGCTGGGCTTCGGTCGGGATCACCAGCATGGCACCGGCGAGGAACGTCGGGAAGATGTCGAGCAGCGAGACGTCGAACGCCACAGTGCAGAACTGCAACGCGCGGGAACTGGCGTCCAGTCCGATGTAGTCGCGATACGAGTGGCAGAAGTGCACGATGTTGCGGTGCGTGAGCATCACCCCCTTGGGCACACCCGTCGAACCGGAGGTGAAGATCGTGATGGCGCAGCGGCTCGCGCGATCGGGCAGGCGCGAGACGGGCCACGCTGTCACGCCGATGTTCACGTCCGCGACATTGAGCGAGCGCAGACGAATGATTCTGACGTTCAGCCCCTCGAGCGCGCTGGCGTCGAAATCGTCATCGGTGATCAGGCACGTCGCACGGCTCTGTTCGACGATCTGGCGCACGCGTTCCGCAGGAAACGACGGGTCGAGCGGCGCATAGGCCGCGCCTGCGCCGATGGCGCCGAGAATCGCGGTGTACAGCAGTCGCGACTTGGGCAGCCGCACCGCAACGACCTGGGGTGTACGGTCGTCCGGCGATTGCACGGGCAGCATCGCGGCGATGTCGAGCGCGAGCTTCATCGATGCGGCGACGAACGTGCGGTAGTTGACGTCGCCGTTGGCATCGCGCAGCGCGACGGCCGACGGGGCCTCGAGCGCGCGACGCGAAATCATCTCGGGCAGCGACGCCTCCAACGCCATCTCGCGTGCCGTCTCGTTCGTCGCATGCCAGCCGGACAGACGATGCAGGTCGAGCACCACGCTCCCGGGCGCCGCCTCGGCCACCGGGCGCGACGCGAGCGCATCGGTGGTCAGCACGTCGCGGCCGAGCTGGCTGACGATGTCGACGAGCATGGCTTCGGCTTCGGCATCGATCTGCGCGACCATGTCCGCGCCGCAGCGCAGGCTGTCGAACACGCAGGCCGTGGTGGCGACGTCGACATCGCCACGCGGGCCATGCCACTGCCAGGCGAGCGTGGACGTGACCGGTGGCAGTGCCGGGGCGCTGGCACGAAACGTCATGATGTGCGTGGCGGCACAGGCGGTTTCCGGTGCGGCGTCGCCGCAGTCGATACGCCACTCGACGCGCTGCGGTCCACTGTCCGGCGTAGGCACGCTCGCGCCCAGTTGCGCCGCCATCTCCGTGAGCGGGCCGCTGCTGTAAGACAGCGGCATCACGTCGTGCCCCATGTCGTGGAGCGCGGCGAACAGACGTGCGCCGAGGCGGTTGTTGCCCGCGATGGCGAAGGAAATCGCTCTCATGACTCGTTCCTCACAGGTATTGCGCGATGGCCGCGCGAGTGGGTTCGTGTTCGAGCAGCCCCGCCATCTTCAAGAACTTGCGGATGTTGACGATCATCGGGTGCTGGTTGGTGATCGGGTACGCGCCGACCATGTCGTTCGCGATCTGTTCGCGCGTGGCGGCGGGCAGATCGAGCGTGCCGATCAGGCGGCGGTCGAATTCGAGTTGCAACTCGTTCGTGAGGTACTCGCGAAGGAAGAACGGCAGGCCGCGTCCGAGTTCGATGCGCGCCGTCTCGTCGATCTCCGACCAGTACAGCTTGACCAGATTGATCCAGAAGACCGAGTGGCGGCCTTCGTCGGCCAGATGGTCGGCCATGACACCCTTGACCGAACGCTTGAGCGTGGTGTCGCGCGAGAATGCGGCGACTTCTGCTGTGACGGTGTTCTCCGAGATAGCGACCCCGAGCAGTTCCATACCGGCGGCGTATTGCGGCGGCACGTATTCCATGGCACGGGGAATGGCGCGCGAGAGTTCGATCTCACGGTTTTGCTCGATGGGGCCGATGCCGGTGCTGCGCTCGACCTGGTCGAGGTAGTCCATCGCCACGTAGGCGTGGTAGTTCTCGTCGATCACGACCGACATGGCGTCGCTGCGGCACGCGAACGGAAACTCGAACGGGAAGCGTGACTTGGCAATGGCCAGCGCCGTGCGGTTCACGATCTCCGTCTCGAAGATGATGACGTCGTTGATGTACTTGTAGAAGCTTTGCAGCAGGATGTAGTCCTGCACCTCGCGGCCGGCGTCGATCACGGCGGGGTGCGCGTACAGCGGCTGACGCTCGACGGGGTAGTAGCTCAGGTCGTCGTCTTCGACGATGCGGCGCGGACGGGAACGGATCGTGGCGCGTTGTTCCCATTGGTCAGCATGGCTGACGTAACTCTGCAATGACATGGCGTTGCCTCGGAATATGGGGGACGGCAGAGGACCTGCAACTCAGGATTCGAATGGGAGCGCGCGCAGCATGCGGTGAGGGATGTAAGGATGTGAGGGGGCGTATGCGGCCGACAGCGTGTGCTGTCGGCCGCGCCCCTCCGGTCCCCCGACCGTCCTGCCTCATGAAAAACGCGCTCGCAAACGAATCGCGCAAACGGCTTACGCAGCGACGGCTTCCTTCTGCGACGCCACGATGTGTTCGTGCAGGCCGTCCCACAGACGCAGCCGCTCGTCGATGGCACGCAGGCCCGCTTCCAGCGCTTCGACCATCAGACGCTCGTCGTTGTTGGCGGCCTCGACGATCATGGCGCGCGCAGCGGGGCCGTGTTCGCCGGAGTCCACTTCGATGTGGCGCTCCAGATAGAACGTGAGCAGCGGCACGCTCTTCGGATCGATCTGCCAGCCGTCGAGCAGTGTGCGGAACATGTCGGGAATCACGTTCTCCCGGCCGTAGAAGAAGTTGCCGAGCACCTGATGCGTCTTGCCTTCGTAGCAGGTCGCAAACGTCGAGTTGACGAAGCGCAGCACCGGCGCGGGGGCGTCGACGGCAGCGAGCGCAGCGCTCACGCTGTGGCCCTTGACGAGCAGGTCGATCAGCTTCTCGATCTGGCGCGTATCGGCGCCGACGTCGCGCATGGCGGCGAGGTACAGGTCGAAGTGGCTCATCGGGCCTTGCGGCGTCTCGTCGCATTCCTCGCCGAGCACGATCTCGTTGATCAGACGGGCGGCATGAATATTGCGCGGTGCGATCCACGGCAGCGTGATCGTCGTGAGGTCGGCCTGCAGGCGCTTGACCAGCGACATGAAGTCCCAGACGGCAAACACGTGCCACTCCATGAACGTCTGCAAACCTTGCATCGATTCGATGGAGTGGAACACCGGGTGATGTGCAAGCGTCGCGTGATGTTCCTTGATCTGACGTTCGAGATGTTCGATCTTGTCCACGATAGGCATCCTTGTGATAACGATGTTGAAATCAACCTGTGCGAGGGGGAATGCGGCGCGACTTTCAAGTCGTCGCCCACAGGGATCAGCAAGTTCGATGCCAGCGTCTCGAAACGCAAGAATCTAGACGATTGAGGGGATTTTTCAGGGGGCGAACGGGCGTCCGCAGGCATGACAACTGTTCAGATAATGGACAGGTGTGCGCGCGGGTGTCGCGAAAGGGAGGAGGTGAAGCGCGCCCCGCGCGGGGCGGGGCGGTGACATGCGGTGATGCAGTGAGAGCGGGCCGCTCAGTGCTTGAAGGTGCGTGCGGTTTCTTCGGCAGCGAAGCGCAGTTCGGGCTCGAATGCCAGCAGGTCGTCGAGCGTCAGGCGCCCGATAGGCGCCTGCACAGCGATAGCGGCGCACGCGCGGTTGCGATTGAGCATGACGGGCACGGCAATCGCGATCAGCCCCTGCAAATGCTCCTGATTGTTAATGCCCATCTTGCGACGCCGCGTCTGTTGCAGCTCGGCGCGCAACGCGCTGCGGTCGGTGAACGTCTGATCCGAAAAGCGGCGCAGAGGCAATGTATCGATCAGATGTTCGCGACGTTCCTTCGGCAGGAAACTCAGCAGCAGTTTGCCGCTTGCCGAGCAGTGCAGCGGGACGTGCGAGCCGGGCTGCAAATGCATGCGCAGCGGCCACTCCGTCTCCACACGATCCACGTAGATCACATCGTTGCCCGAGAGCATCGTCAGATTGCACGTCTCGCCGATGCTCGCGACGAGTTGCTCCAGCAAACCATGACGCGCTGCAGCAGGGCCCGTCTGCATCAACACATTGATGGCCAGCGCGCGCACGCGTGGCGAGCATTCATAGCGCCGGTCGTCGTCGCTGCGAGTGATCAGCCATGCGTCCTTCAACTGCGTGAGGATGCGATGCACCGTTTGCTTGGGCAGTCCAAGCGCGTTCACGAGATCCATCATCGATAGCGGACCGCCAGCGTCGGCGAGGGTTTCGAGCACGCGAAACGCACGCACTGCAGCGGCGTTCGATTGATTCGATGCTGCCATGTCGTCTCCTGAGTGTTGCTATGTCCCCCTCGGCAATCTGATGTCGCCTGTGGCGAAGCTTTGTCGTTGTTCTCTCGCCCGTTACCGCAATTCTGCATCGGTTTGATTACTTTTGCGGACTTTAGCGGTCCCGAATTTCGACCCACCCTTTACACCCTCCGAAGGTGTCCGGCTTGACCGGGAATTTGAGACCGGCGACGCGTCGTGTGTTGGCTAGATTGGTTACGCGAACCCACTCGAAAACCATCAGGAGGCGTCTCATGAATTCACGGGCTCTCGGAGCTGTCGTTGCACCGTCGGACGCTCGCACGTTAGCGCCGCGCGCGAGCAACGATATGGCCGACGTCGAGGCACAGGTCGCGCAACTCATCGCGCGGGCCAGGGTAGCGCAGCGCGATTTCGCCGCTGCCGGACAGCAGGCGCTGGACACGGCGGCCAGTGCAGCCGCATGGGCGATCATGGAACCGGCGCGCAACCGTCAACTCGCGGAACTGGCGGTGCACGACACCGGGCTGGGCAACGTCGACGACAAGATTCAGAAGAACTTCCGTAAGACGCTCGGCCTGCTGCGCGATCTGCACGGCCGCAAGACGCATGGCGTGATTGCCGAGGATGCGGGCAAGGGCATTGTCGAGATCGCACGTCCGGTCGGTGTGGTGGCAGCGATCACGCCGTCGACCAATCCTGCTGCGACACCTGCGAACAAGATCGTCAATGCGCTCAAGTGTGGCAATGCGGTGATCGTCGCGCCGTCGCCCAAGGGCTACAGCGCGTGCGCATTGCTATTGCGGTTTGTGCATGCGGAACTCGTCAAAGCGGGCCTCTCGCCGGATCTCGTACAGATGCTGCCGGAGCCGATCAGCAAGGCTGCTACGGCGGCGCTCATGCGTCAGGCCGATCTGATCGTGGCGACCGGCTCGCAGGCGAACGTGCGCATGGCCTATACGAGCGGAACACCCGCGTTCGGCGTCGGCGCTGGCAACGTCGCGTCGATCGTCACGCAGAGCGCCGATCTGCCGGATGCCGCCGTCAAGATCGCCCGTTCGAAGACGTTCGACAACGCGACAAGTTGTTCGTCGGAGAACAGCGTCGTGATCGAAAGCAGGGTCTACGACGCAATGATCGACGCATTGCACGCCGCCGGTGGCGTCTTGCTCAGTGCGGACCAGAAGCAGGCCCTGGCACAAGTCATGTGGGTGGACGGCAAGCTTTCCGGCGCATGCACGGCCAAGTCGGCGCAGCGGATTGCGCGTCTGGCCGGGCTCGACGATATTGCGGCGCAACATCCCAAATTCCTGATGGTCGAGGAGTCGGGCACCGGCTCGGATTACCCGTTCTCGGGTGAGAAGCTCTCGCCGGTGCTGACGGTCTATCGTGCCCGCGACTTCGACGACGCCGTGTCGCTCGTCTCGAACATCTACCGCTACATGGGCGCGGGTCACTCGGTCGGTCTGCACGGCGCTGACAAGGCGCAGGCCTTGCAACTGGGCGAGACCTTGCCGGTGGCGCGCGTGATCGTGAATCAGGCGCATTGCTTCGCGACCGGCGGGAATTTCGACAACGGCCTGCCATTCTCCCTGTCGATGGGGTGCGGCACGTGGGGACGAAACAACTTTACCGACAACCTCGGCTACCGTCAGTACCTCAACGTCACGCGCGTGGCCTATCCCATCGCCGCCGAAGTGCCTGAGGCCGACGACCTGCTCGCCGACTATTTCGGGAGATTCGGACGATGAACGCGCCCATGAACCCTGTCTCCGCCGCCCTTGCCGCAGCGCATGAATCGCCCGCCGCTAACGCAAGCACGTTGCGAGATCTGATCGAGCGGCAGGCGCACACGCACGGCGAGCGTCCGTACCTGCTGGCGCTCAATGATGGCAATGAAAGCGGCAATGAAAGTGGCGAAGCCGTGCCGCTGACTTTCCGTGCGTTGCGCGACGACTGCCGGGAACTGTCGCGGCGTTTTGCAGCGGCTGGCCTGCGCGCAGGCGACATCGTGTCTGTGTGCATGGGCAACGGTCCGCAGTCGGCACGCGTGATCCTCGCTGCGATGTACAGCGGCCTGATCGTCAATCCCATCAATCTGCTTTGTCAGCCGACGCAGCTGCAATACATTGTCGAGCACTCGGATACGCGGCTGATCTTCGTCTCCGAGGCGATGCTGCCAGCGCTGACGCAAGCGATGGATGCGGCACGGGGACAGGGGATGATGCGCGCGGTGGCGCTGGTGTGCACGTCACCCGATGCCACCGCACTGCCCGAGATCCCGTCGATGGCGGCAGTGCCATCGCTGGCCTCGCCGGTGATCGCCGACGTGGCGCTGCTCATGTACACGTCGGGAACCACCGGGGTGCCCAAGGGGGTGCTACTCACGCATCGAAGTCTGCTCGCGAACGCTGCGTTCATCAGCGCCGAGCATCGGCTCACGCATGAGGATCGCGTGCTGGCCTCGCTGCCGCTTTATCACATCAACGGTCTGGTGGTGACGTTGCTGGCACCGCTGTTTCACGGCGGATCGGTCGTGATGGCCCCGCGTTTCTCCGCGCGCACCTTCTGGCGCGACGTGACCGCAACGCGGTGCTCGTGGATCAACGTCGTGCCGACCATCGTCGCGTATCTGCTCGAAGGCGATGCCCCGTCGCGTGCTGAGCTAGCCAGGCTGCGCTTTTGCCGCAGTGCGTCGGCGGCGTTACCCGCCGACCATCACCGTGCGTTCGAAGCGCGCTTCGGCATCGGCATCATCGAGACGATGGGGATGACGGAGACCGCCGCGCCCGTCTTCAGCAATCCGTTCGATGCGCGCATGCGCCGCATCGGCAGTGTCGGTCTGCCGTCGGGCGGCGAGGCGCGCGTCATACGCCGCGACGGCTCGCAAGCCGACGCAGGCGAGACCGGCGAACTGGTGTTGCGCGGTGCGCAGATCATGCGCGGCTACTACAAACGTCCGGACGAGACCGCCGACGCTTTCACGGCCGATGGCTGGTTGCGCACCGGCGATCTCGGTCATCGCGACAGCGACGGGTACTTCTACATCACCGGACGCGCCAAGGAACTGATCATCAAAGGCGGCGAGAACATCGCGCCGCGCGAGATCGACGAGGCGCTGCTGCGGCATCCCGATGTGCTGGAGGCGGCCGCCGTCGGCGTGCCCGACCCGGCCTATGGACAGGAGATCGTGGCGTTTGTCGTGCTGCGTGGGCCGGACGACGCTCAACGCACGTCGGCCGACGTGCAGGCATTGCGCGAACACTGCCTGCGAACCCTTGGCCGCTACAAGACCCCGAAGGAATTCCGCTTCGTCACCGAACTGCCGCGTGGCCCGTCGGGCAAGGTGCAACGACTCAAGCTGCTGCAACAGTAACGACCCGAGGGGCCATCGCTCCCCGGGTGCAGGACACGATCGCATGCGCATGACGTGTGCGACGTAAATACATAGGAGACAACATGGACAAGCGTACCGGTCGCGTGAAAACGCGCCACATCATTCTTGCAGTCATGTGCCTGATGTATTTCATCTCGTACATCGATCGCGTCAATATTGCCGTCGCAGGCCCCTTCATCCGACAGGAGATGGGACTGACGACGGTGCAACTGGGACTCGTGTTCTCGGCCTTCGCCTATCCGTATGCCGCGATGCAAATCTTCGGTGGATGGCTGGCGGACCGGTACGGACCCAAGCTCGTACTGACGGTGCTCTCGCTCATCTGGGGCGTCGCGACACTGGCGACCGGCTTTGCGGGCAGCATTGCGGCACTCGTTGCGTTGCGCTTCTTGCTGGGCATCGGGGAGGGCGGTGCGTTCCCGACGGCAACGCGCGCGTTCACCTACTGGATGCCCGTCGGCGAGCGTGGCTTTGCACAGGGCATTACGCATAGCTTTGCGCGTCTGGGCGGGGCGATCACGCCGCCGGTCGTGCTCGCCATCGTGGTGGCGTTCGGCTGGCGCGAGGCGTTCATCGTGCTGGGGGTGGTGAGCCTGATCTGGACCGTGCTCTACATGAAGGTGTTCACCAACACGCCCGAGCAACACCGTCGCGTTACGCCGGAAGAAGCGGCCGAGATCGGCTACCGGCCGGGGGATTGCGAACGTGCCAAGCGTGCGTCGACGCCGTGGCGCAAGCTCATTCGACGCATGTGGCTCGTGACGTTCGTCGACTTCTGTTATGGCTGGCTGCTGTGGGTGTATCTGACGTGGATGCCGTCATATCTGCGCGAGTCGCAGGGCTTCGATCTCAAGCAACTGGCCTTGTTCACGGCGCTGCCGCTGCTCGCGGGGGTGGTCGGGGATACGTTGGGCGGTGTGGTGTCCGACAAGCTCTACAAGGCGACGGGACGCCTGCGTTTCGCGCGTGTATCGGTGCTGGTCGTCGGCATGGGCGGATCGCTGGCGTTTCTGTTGCCGATGACGATGGTGTCCGACCCGATGGTGGCGGTGTTCCTGCTCTCGGCGTCGTTCTTCTTCCTCGAAATCACGAATCCGGTGCTCTGGACTTTGCCGCTCGATATCGCGGGCAAGTATGCGGGCACGGCGGGCGGCATGATGAACACCGGTTTCGGTCTCGCGGGAATGATCTCACCCGTGGCGTTCGGCTATCTGATCGAGACGAGCGGCAGCTACAACGTGCCGTTCGCCATCTCGGCGGTGTTGCTCGGCATGGGCGTTGTCGCCGCACTGTTTATCGACACGAGCAAAACCGTCGACAAGGACGAGGAGGACGAAGCGAAGGCGATGTCCGGAACCCCTTCGTCAATGGTCGGCGCGGGGCCGGTGTGGATGGCGACGGGGCCGCAACGGCACCCGCTGCGTCGGCCGCTGCGCTGGCGTCGTTAAATCGATAGCGGCTTGTCCCGTGTGAAATGAAGAAGGGGCGCGCTGACCGGCGACCGGCAGCGCGCCCCTTCGGTGCTATCGCATCAGGATCAGGCAGCGCGCTCGCGCTTGTTCCCCAGACGCGACGCCAGCATGAGCAACGTGCCGCTCACGGCCATCGAGACGACGCCCATCGCCATGCCCTGACCGATGGAACCCTGCTCGAACTGACGCCATACGAAGATCGAGACCGTCTGCACGCCGCTAGGCGCGAGCAACAGCGAGGTCACGAGTTCGCGTGACGCAATCGCAAACACGATCATCAACGACGCGCCGAGCGCGGGCATTACCAGCGGAAGTGTAATGCGTCGCAGCGCGACACCCGCCGGTGCGCCGTGCACGCGTGCAGCGGCTTCGAGCGACGCCGCCGTCTGCCGCAGCGCAGCGCTCGTGTAGCGCACCGGATACGGCAGCAGCAGGCAACTGTAGGACAGCAGCAAAATGCCCCAGGTGTTGTACGGCGTGACGGGCCAGAACGGCAGGTTCCACGCGAGGATCAGGCCCACGCCGACAACGATGCCCGGCAAGGCATGCGGCAGCAGCGACAGGCCGTCGATCAGCACGCGGCCTCGCATCGTCGACTTCACGACACACCACGCGCACAGGAAACCCAGCACGCCCGTGACGAGCGACGTGCTCAACGCCAGCGACAGACTCGTCGCCAACGCTTCAAGCCCTTCCGCGCCCTGACCGAGCAACGCCGCGAAGTGTGACGTCGTCAGATTGGCGAGCGACAGGCCACCCGAGAGCGTGCCCGAGA
The DNA here is from genome assembly GCF_902459615.1 of Pandoraea commovens. GTDB lineage: Bacteria > Pseudomonadota > Gammaproteobacteria > Burkholderiales > Burkholderiaceae > Pandoraea > Pandoraea commovens. The sequence goes on along the minus strand of NZ_CABPSA010000005.1, from coordinate 341,881 downwards.
ACGCCGTGGCAAGAATCGAGAACAGCGGTGCCACGGTGGCCAGCAGTGCTACGAAGGCGAAGCCGAAGAGCGCGAGACCTTTCCAGCGGCCCAGTTCGCGTGGAGGCGATGCGATGGGCTTGCCTGTCTGCGTCTCGAAGTCCTTGCCTGCCGCGAGCCGGTGTTGCAACACGAAGGCGACGAGCGCGAGCACCGCCAGCACGACCGACAGAACCGACGCGCCCGGCAGGTCGATCGGCCAGTCGGCGAAGCGGCCTTCGATGGACGTGACCAGCACGGAGAAACCGGCGCGCGCGCCGAGGGCGGCAGGTGCACCGAATTCTTCGATAGCCATCGTGAACGCGAGCAGCAGGCTGGCCGCGAACGCCGGCAGCGCGAGCGGCAGCGTCACCCGTGCAAACGCACGCCACGCGGACGCACCATGCACGCGGGCAACGTCTGCCAGTCGCGAGCCGGTGGTCGAGAGCGCGCGGGACACCGCGAAGTAGACGACGGGAAAGATGTTGAGCGTCATCACGAAGACGAGGCCCGGCAGCGAGAACAGGAACTGTCCGGCGTCCATGCCGGTGAGCTGCTGAGCGTAGCCGCCCGTTTGCAGCAACAACATCCAGCCCAGCGCCGCGAGATACGGCGGCACCAGAAACGGCAGGAGGAAGCACAGATCCCAGAGCCGCGCGCCCGGTACGTGAAACAGGCCGCGCACCGCGCCGAGCGCACCACCGACCAGCGCCGTGCCGAGCGCCACCGACACACCGAGTCTCAGCGTATTGGTGACGAGCGGCAGCGTGCTGTCGTGCGACAGCGTGGGCCAGACAGCGGAGAAGGGATCCGCGAACGATCCCTGCGCGAGATGCGGAAAGATAGCCTGTAACAGAACGAACGCGACCGGCAATGCCACCACGACGGCGAGCGCTGCAACGGTCGCCGTCGGCAGTAGTCGGAGCGATTTCACCGTTAGTGCTGGCCGTTGAGTTTGGCGAAACGTGCCAGAACATCGGCGCGCGAGGTGCTCGACGATTGCGCGTCGCCTTGCGGCAACAGACGCAGATCCTTGAACGAAGCGCGCTTGATGGCGATGTCTTCGCGTGCCGGAATCAGCCACGCTTCAGCGACCATCTGCTGTCCTTCTTCCGAGAGCACGTAATCGATGAACTGACGCGCTTCTTTCTGCTGCTTCGACGTGTTCAGAATCATCATCGGACGCGGTGCGATGACCGTGCCGCTCGTCGGGAAGATCACCTTCACGGCTTCGCCCTGTGCGGCGGCGGCATAGGCGACGTAGTCGACCGCGCCGAACACGGCAGCCTTCGCGCCTTGCAGCACCGGGTTGAGCGCCTGAGCATTCGGGCCGGACACGACCATACCGTTTTGCTTCAGATCGTCGAAGAGCTTCCATGCTTCGCCGCCCAGACGCGCTTGCAGACCCAGCAACAGGTCGGCGGACGCACCCGAGAGGGCCGGGTCCGGCATCGTCACGAGATGGCGATACGCGGGTTTGGTCAGATCGCGCCAGTCATGCGGTTCCGGCGTGCCCGATTTGGCGTTCCAGACGATGCCGAGCGCGGAGAGGCCTTGCGCGACGTAATGCGTCGTCTTGAAGGGGGCTGGCACGCGCGAGGCGTTGGCACTCTGGAACGGGGCGAGCCAGCCGCGCTTTTCGAGATCCTGTGCGGTGTCCCACGAGGCCGAGATGAGCACGTCGGCACGCGGGTTGGCCTGTTCGGCTTCGATGCGCGCCATCACCTTGCCGGTCGTGGCTTGAAAGACATCGACTTTGATACCGGTCTTCTTCTCGAAACCCGCAGCGAGCTTCTTGCTGAGGTTGCCGGGGCCGGCGGTATAGACGGTCAGCGCGTGCGCGTGCTGAACGCCAACGCTTGCAGCAAAGGCCATGGTGAGTGTCGCGATAATTTTGCGGTGGAGCATTATGGGCTACCTCGTAATACGTTTGTCAACGCGCCCGTGCGCGAGGATCACGATCTGGTCGGCCAACGCCTCGGCTTCTTCGCGGTCATGGGTGACATAGACGGCGGTGGTGCCAAGGCGCGAGAGCAGCGCGCCGATATCGGCGCACAAACGCGTGCGCAGATCGCGGTCGAGGTTGGATAGCGGCTCGTCGAACAGCAGCAGACGCGGGGCCGAGACGATAGCGCGCGCGAGCGCAACGCGCTGCTGCTGGCCACCGGAGAGCGCCTGCGGACGCCGGGCGCCGAGACCGGCAAGGCCAACGAGCGTGAGGGCTTCTTCGACGCGCTCGGCGCGCTCCGTGCGTTTGACCCCGCGCATCTCAAGCGGGAATGCAACGTTGGTGGCCACGCTCATGTGCGGCCACAGGGCGTAGTCCTGAAAGACCATGCCGAGCGAGCGCAATTCCGGGGCGTGACAGACGCTGGCGCTGGCGACCACGGTGTCGTCGAAACGGATTTCGCCCCCAGTGGGGGCGAGCAGACCGGCGAGCAGTTTGAGCAGCGTGCTCTTGCCGCATCCGGAGGGGCCGAGCAAAGCGGTCGTGGTGCCGGCCGGGACATCGATGTCGATGCCGTCGAGCACGCGCGCCGCACCGAAAGTCTGGTGCAGCGCGCGCAGCGACACAGCGACGCCTTGCGGCGCAGGCAGAGCGTCGCTCGTCATCAGAACGTGTGCTTGATACCGGCCATCGTACCGAACTGGTTCTTGCCAGCGATGACGTTGGTGCCGAAGCCGTTCAGACCGAGATCGGAGCCATTGCGGTTCACGACGTAGCCCATGTTGACGTAGACGTCCGTACGCTTCGAGAAGCTGTAGTCGGCGCTGACCTGGAACGACAGCGGGTCGCGGTTCGTGCCGTAGAAGTCCTGATACATGGCCGTGGCCGACAGGTCGAGCGCGGGCGTGGCGTGCCACGTCGAGCCGATCCAGTAGTAGCTCGATGCTTCCACCGGGCTCTTGTTCAGGGCCGAGAGGTGGATGGCCTTGGCGTTCAGGTAACGGTAGCCGACGTACAGATCGACGCTTTGCAGCGAGTACTGCACCGCCGCCGCGATACGGCGATCCATGTTGCCTTCATAACCACCGACCTTCGAGGTCATGGCTGCATTGGGCAGGGTCGAGCCGCCGTTCTTCTGGTCGTAAGCGATCACGAACGAGAGCGGGCCGTTGGCGTAGCGCACGCCGGCGTCGACGACCTGTGCGCGACGATTGTCGCCCGGCGTGGTGCTAGCCGCGCCGAAGCTCACGTCGTCGTAGCCCTTCGAGTACTGGACCATCGCTTCGAAGTCGCCGAGCTTGGCGCTGTAGCGAAGGCTGTTGTCGAGACGGTCGGAGAACGCCGTGTCCTGCATCTTGATGGCGTAGACGGCGTTGTTGAGCGGGTTGAACTTGCTGACCCAGTCGAGGAACACACCGCCCTGGCGGCCGATCGTGACGGTGCCGAACGACTTGTTCGACAGGCCGACGTAGGCCAGACGACCGAACTCGCGGCCGCCCTGAAGCGATTGACCGTTACCGAGGTTGAAGCCGTTTTCGAGCAGGAACAACGCCTTGTTGCCGCCGCCGAGATCTTCGGTGCCCTTCAGGCCCCAGCGCGAACCGGCGAGGTTGCCCGACGTGACGCGCGTGAGGTTCACGGCGCTGCCAGCGGTGTTCTTATCGGCGTTGGTGAGAAATTCGACGCCCGAGTCGATCAAGCCGTAAAGCTGAACGTTTGACTGGGCCAGAGCGGGCATGGGCAGGCTGCTGGCGAACGCCAGGCAGCACCCTGCCGCCGCGATGCGGAGGTTGGGTTTCATTTCAAGGTCCTCTTTGGGATTAAATTGAGCCGCCAATGTAAGCGGCCAACATGTCGCGAACATGACAATGTGTCGTCGTCCGAAAGAGGGGGACTTGCTAGATACTCAACGGCGGAGGAGGGGGCCGGGCAGGCAGAGGGGATGTGGGAATTGCGTTATTTATTTGCAAAAACTCAAACGTTCACAGCGGTTTCTGCAAATAAACAACGCAGGCGACACGAAGATTGTGCGCTTTCAGGCGGGCGGTGCAGGCAACGTGATCGTGAAGCGGGCGCCGCCGAGTGGCGAGGTGTCGACGCGCACGCGCCCGCCGTGGAGTAGCGCGATGCGCCGCACGATGGCCAGGCCCAGGCCGAAGCCGCCCGTCGCGCGATTGCGGCTGCTGTCCAATCGGTGGAACGGCTCGAAGATGCGGGCACGCTCAGCGGGCGGGACACCCTCGCCGTCGTCGTCCACGTAAATCATCACCTCGCCGTTCTCGCACGCCCGCGCGCCGCAGACGATGCGTCGTGACGTGTGCCGCATCGCATTGTTGAGCAGGTTCTGTACCGCACGTGCCATCAGCTTAGGCTCCACCTCCACACGATCCGCGCCCGGCTCGGCCGCGATGTCCAGGGCAATCGAGCGCGTCGCCAATACCTCCGTGCAATTCGCCGCAAGACTGTCGAACATCAGGCGCAACGACACCGTCTGGCGCATCGGCGGCGCAGTGATCTGGTCGAGTCGGGCCAGCGAAAGCAACTCCGTCACCAGTTCGTCCAGCTCGCGGATGTCGCCCTTGAGGGCGTTGATCCGGTCGTCTGCGTCCGGTTCCTGACGCCGTTGCTGCAAGATCTCCAGCCCGAAATCCAGTCGCGCAATCGGCGTGCGCAATTCATGCGACACGGCATTGATCATGTCTTTCTGCGCTTTGATGGACCGCTCGATACGGTCGGCCATGGTGTTGAACACGCGCACCAGCGCGGTCAGATTCGAGAAGCGTGACACCTTGGCACGTGAGCTGAAATCGCCTTCGCCAAAGCGAATTGCCGCACGATTGAGCGATTTCAGATCCGTCCAGTACCAACGCACCCAGGTCAACACGGAGATCAGCATGAGTATGGCCACCACGGCATAGGCGAGGTAATTGATCTGTTTCATGCTCAGATCGGTACCGCTTTCCGACGTCAGAACCCACTGCGAATTGCGCAGGCGCATGGCGTAGTGCTCGCCGTCGGTGCCGTTCACGATCGGCAGCCCCGCTTCGAGATCCTGGCGAAGATACTCGCGTTCTACCGGGAAATCCTTGAGCGGCTGGAGGGTCAGGGTGTCCTGCGTCTTCGAGGCAAATTCTTTGACGAACTGCGGCCACTCGGATTCCGGGATATCACCGAGTTTCTCGTTGATCAGCCACGCATAACCGCCCAGTTGCTTTTGCGCGGAGCTGTTCATGGTGTCCAGAAACAGATGGCCGAACGTGTAGGTGATGATCAGAATCGACGCAACGATAGAAATACCGACCAGCGCGTACAGCTTCAATAGGACGCGAAACATGCCCTAACTCTCCCTTTATTTCCCTTCAACTTTCCCAGGCCGAGGGGCTGAACAGATAGCCCCGGCCCCAAACGGTCTTGATGCGCTGGGGTTCACCGTCAGTGTCTTCGAAGCGTTTGCGCAACCGGTAAATGCCCACATCCACCGTGCGATCGATGCCGTCGAATTCGATGCCGCGCAACTGCTGAAGGATCTCGTCGCGCGTGACCACTCGCCCCGCACCGCGCGCCAATATCAGGAGCAGGCTGAACTCATTGGACTTGAGCTCGACCGTTGCGCCGCGCCAGAACACCATGCGGTCGCGCGGCACGATGCGTAATTGCCCGAACGCGAGTCCGTCGTCGTTCTCGAGTTCCAGCTCGGTGCTGGGCACGACACGCCGTAACAGCGCTCGAAGCCGCGCCAGCAGCAAGCGAGGCTCGACCGGCTTGACGACGTAGTCGTCCGCCCCGACTTCCAGCCCCGCCACCTGATCGTAGGTGTCTTCGCGTGCAGTGAGAATCAGGATCGGCGTGGTACTCACGGCGCGCAACTGGCGGCAGATTTCCATGCCGTCCATTCCCGGCAGCATCAGATCGAGGATCACGATGTCCGGCGAAAACGCGCGAAACCGCTCCAGCGCGCGCGAGCCGTCGCCCACGACCATCACTTCAAAGCGGTAAGCGTGCAGATATTCGGTAACGAGCGCGGCAAGGCGTGCATCGTCTTCGACCAGCAAGACTCGATACATGGTCGTTATTCCTGTCAATTTTTCTGTGCCGCCCGGTTTTCCACGTCCGGCGTTCCGCGTCCGACGGCCGGCAGCACTCCCGTGAGGCGCATTTTACTGCCCTGGAGGCCCGCCAGGCGGGCGTTTCAAACCTTCGAACAAATGAAAACATTTGTTCACAACTCTCCTAAATCGGATAACAGCCACGCGAAGGCTTCTTGCCTACCATGCGTTCAACTTGCGATCCATCCGCAGATTGCAATGCCAAGTTCCCACTACTGAAACTCATCGAATTTTGTAGGAGTGCCATGAAAAGCCGTCTCGCCAGCCCCCTCCGTCGCCTTCGCGCCCACCGAAGCCATTGCGGCAATCGCCATTTGCACCCTCTCATGGCAGTGGCGGCGGGCGTGCTGTTCGCGGGTGTCGCATCGCCCGCATTAGCTGTCGAGCCGGCCCGATACAGCGGCATTCAGCCGGACCAGAGTCTGCCCACGAAGGCGGCGGACAGCGGCTACGAATTCACCCTTGGCGGTGGCGTCGGTGTCTCGCCGCGCTACATGGGCAGCGACGAATATCGTGCGACGCCCGCGTTGAACCTGGCGTTGCAAACGCCTATCGGCGTGTTCATCGGCCTGAGCGGCATCGGTTATCGCCTGTCGCTGCCCGCGGGCTTCTTCGTGTCCGCTGCACTTTCGTATGACGGCGGACGCAAGGACGACCCCAAAGGGCTCGACGCCGGTTCGAAGAAGCTGCGCGGCATGGGCAACATCAAGGGCTCGCTCTTCACCACGCTGCAAGCTGGCTACACGATCAGCGATCTGGCCGTCGTGAGTGTCGCGACCGACATTGCGCTGACCAACCGCGATCGCGGCAACATCTACCGCTTCTCGGTCGATAGCGTGATCTACAAGTCGGCGGCCGATTCCGTCGGCATCGGCGCTACCGCGCACTTCGCCAGCGGCAAGTACGCGCAAACCTATTTCGGTGTGACGGCCAACCAGAGCCTGAACTCCGGCTTCGGTCAGTACGCCCCCGGCGGCGGCCTGTACGGCGTGAGCCTGACGGCGAACTGGACGCACAAATTCACCAAGCACTGGAGCACGACGGTCGCGGGAGGCGTGATTCGCTACACCGGCAACGCGGCCAAGAGCCCCATCGTCTTCAACAAGACCAACTATCAGGCCGCGGCAACGCTCGACTACACGTTCTGATCGGGCGATCTGCGACGCATATCGTTCTGTGAGGCCATCGCCATGCGAATTCTCGTCACCGGCAGTACCGGTTTTGTGGGCGGCGCCGTTGTCGCCCAACTTCTGAAGGACGGCTTCGGTCCGTCGTTATTGCTGCTCGTGCGTGCGCGCACCAGCAGCGACGGTCTTGCCCGTGTACGCGCCGCAATGGACCGTTTTCGCGTGGCACCCGTGCATCGGCTGACGCTCACCGAAGCGAACATCGTTTGCGGCGATCTGGCGCAGCCGGTGACGTTCGACGACGACCCGCGCATGCGCAGCGTCACGCACGTGATTCACGCGGGGGCGATTGCGAGCTTCTCGGCACATCCGCAACTCGATACCGTCAACGTGACCGGGACGTTGGCGCTGGCGCGCGCAGTCGCGGCGTCGCCGGTGCTTGAGCGCTTCGTGCACGTCGGCACCGCCATGGCGTGCGGCGACGCGTTGTCCGGCGTAGTGAAGGAATCGCACGAGCTCGCGTTTGCCGACCATCAGGTGGTGGCCTACACGGCGTCGAAGGCGGAGGCCGAGCGGCGTCTGCGCAGCGAGTGGCCGGGCCTGCCGCTGGTGATCGCGCGGCCATCCATCGTGGTGGGGCACACGCGCCTCGGCTGCGAGCCGTCAGGCAGCATTTTCTGGATGTTCCGGATGGTGCAGTTGCTGGGCGCATTCACGTGCGGGCTTGACGACCGTCTCGACGTCGTGCCGGTCGATTACTGCGCCGATGCGCTCATCGATCTCGCGTTCCTGCCCCGACTGCGTCACGACCTGTATCACGTGTCGGCGGGAGAGGGCAGTGCGCGCACGATTCGCGAAATCGAGGCGGCGCTGGCCAGAGCGCGCGGTGTGGCGCCCCTTGGCGAGCGCTTCCGCCACATCGGCGAAGCGGAGATCGACCGGCTGACGCCTGCGCTGGCGCGTCAGTTGGGACATGGCAATAGCCGTCTGATGGCGAAGGCGTTGCGTCGCTATGGCGCTTTTGCGGCGCTCGACTATGTGTTCGACAACCGTCGTCTGCTCGGCGAGGGCACGCCTCCGCCGCCTGCCGTGACTGACTATCTGGACGTGTGTGTGCGGTCATCGGAAGCGACGTCGGTCGCCGAGCAGATGGCCTGGGATTTCAAATAAGGTCGTAGGAGATCGGCCTGACGCGCCGATCCGGTTCGCGATGCGACGAGTGCCGTGCGGCGCACGATGGGGTCGTTGTCACGTGTCACCGCATCGGGGCCGGATCGGTGGCGTCCCCTGCAAAACACTGGGCGAGAAAGCGCTCGGTGGGACGCGACAACGCGTCGGCATGTGGCACGAGCGCGGTCAGCAGACGCTTGAGGCCGTGCGGCGGATCGATGCGCACGGTGGCCAACGCCGCGTCTTCGTGACGCATCGACATCGCGGACACGAAGCCCACGCCCATGCCTGCGCGCACGGCTTCCTTGATACTTTCCACCCCCGCAAGTTCGAGCGCGACGCGCGGCTCCAGTCCCGATACCGAGAAGGCGCGCGCCACCAGCGCTCGCACCCCGGAGCCGGGCTCGCGCATGATCAGTGGATAGGCGGCAATGCTTTGCAGCGACGCGCCCTCAGGATGCTGCGCGAGCGGATGATCGGCGCGCGCAATCGCCACGATCTCGTCGTCGCGCCACGGACGCACCGCAATCTCCGGTGATAACCCCGGCGGCACCGCCCCCTCGATAAATGCGACGTCGAGCCGGTCGAGCTGCGCCACGATCTCGCTCGTGTTGCCGTCGATGATATGCAGCGCGACCGCCGGGTAGCGTTGATGGAATTCTGCGATGACGTATGGCAGCAGATAGCTCGCGGGCGTCGTACTTGCGCCAATGCGCAGCGCGCCCGTCTCCAGTCCCCGCAAGCTGTCGCGCAACGCCATCGCCTGACGGTAATCCTGACGCAGCTTGTTCGCGTAGACGGCCACCTGCTCGCCCACGGCGGTCAGACGGATACCGCGTCCGTCACGCCGGTATAACGGCTCGCCGAACGACTCCTGCAACAGCCGCAATTGGCCGGAAACGGCTGGCTGCGACAGGTGCAACGCCTGCGCCGCATGGCTGATGTTGCCGAGTTCGGCCACCGTCGCGAAGGTCAGCAATTGGTCGGGCGTCATATTGTCGAATGTATCGGCTGGGGTGATGATTGGCTCTCATCATAGCCAGTATTCGGATGATTGACTCGACGCTTGCGTTCGAATCGCGGTGGAAGTCAGGTTCGAGCGAGCGCTTCGACATCGTCCCAGCCGGACGCGTGCGCACCAGTGCGGGTGCAGGCCAGCGCGGCGGCAGCCGCAGCACGGCGCAAATGGACGGCGAGCGGCGCGTCCGGCATTCGGGACAGGCTGGCTAACCAGCCACCGATAGCCGCGTCGCCCGCGCCAACGGTGTCGGCCACTTCGACACTGAACGCCGGTTGGACGAGGACACTGCCGTCCGGCAGCAGCAAGCGCATGCCACGCGCCCCATCCGTCAACAGAATCTGCGCTTGCGGGGCGATGCGACGCACGTCCGCGAGGGCGTCGTCGTCGGGAAGTGTCGGGTAGAGGCCGCGCAAGTCTTCGACTGAGAGCTTGAGCCACGTCGAGAGGCGCGCCATGCGAATGAACGTGGCGAAATACGCAGGCCCCATCAGATTCCGAAGATTCGGATCGAAGCTGATCGCGACACCGGTGTCGTGCAACGTCTGCGCGATGGTGAGCAGCGTGCTTGCCAGCGGCTCCCGAACGAGACTGATGCAGCCGAAATGCGCGACGTGTGCGGCATCCTGCCAGCCGACGGGCAAGGCCGCCGGATCGAATGCCAGATCGGCCGCGCCTTCACCGAGAAAGAAGTAAGCAGGCGGATCGTGCCGGTGCACGACAGCCACCAGCGGTGGCGCATCGACGGCCTGCCAGTAGCGCTCATCCAGCCCGGCTGCGCGGGAGAGCGCGAGCAATTCGGTCCCAAACGGAGCATGCGTGCTGATGGCGCCGCCGTAGCCCGTCGCCACGCCCATCGCCGCCGTCACCCGAGCGACGTTCCAGCATGCGCCGCCCGCACGGCTGATCCATTGGCGACCGTCGCTCTCCGGTTGACGGATCAGATCGGTGAGGGCTTCGCCAAAGACGAGCAGGGCGGGCAGAGACATGAGCGGAGCGTCGCGTAAGAATGGCCGTCAGCATACCTGCATACCTGCATACCCGCATACCCGCATACCCGCTTGCTGGCGCGATGTTTACCGGCTGCGTATCAGCAATGCGATGCCTGCGACCAGCACCACGAAATTCACCGCGCGCACGAACTGTTGCCGAGAGAGCCGCAACGTGATGTGCTTGCCGAGCCACATACCGACGATCATCGCGGGGATGAGCGAGACGGCTGTCACCAGCATCGACATGTTGGCGTAGACACCTGCCAGCAGGAACAGCACGGCGCGCGCGAGCGTGCTGAAGCCGATGAGCGTCGCCTGCGTTACGCGCATCGCCTCCACGCGCTCCAGACGACTCGTCAGATAGATGGCGAAGACGAAGCCCCCGCTGCCGAACATCGCCCCGAACATCCCCCCCACCGTCCCGAACGGAATCGCCCATGCCTGTGACAGACGCGATTTCGCGCGCGGCCCGATCAGCGAAAACACCGCATATGCGCAGACGAACCACGCCAGCGCCTTAAGCAGCACCTCCGGTTGCAGCCGCAACAGCAGCGCCCCGCCCGCGAGGCTGCCGATCGCGATGGCGGGCAGCAGACGTCGCAACTCGCTCATGTCGGCGGCGCGGGCATTGCGCAGGACATTACCCGATGCCGCGCTGAAGTCGAGCAGGGCGAGCATCGGCACGATTTGCGCGACAGGCATCGCGTAAGCCAGGAGGGGGCTGGCGACGAGCGCCGTGCCGAAGCCCGCGATGCCGAAAATCACATAGGCGACGACGAGCGCTGCGCTCATCAGCAGCCAGTGGCCGGGTGTTGGAAGGGCCGCAGTCAGTGAGCCGAGTGAGTCGAGCGCAGAAGTGGTTAGCGTGGTGAGCATGGTGACGGCGTTGAGATTCGATGCGGAGCGTGCTGGCGTAAAGGCCTGAGAGCACGCGGGTTTTCCGTCAGCATAGGGCCGCGTGCAGGCGTCGCGCCAATATAGAATGTGGCGATGTTCGATCTCGAAACGGCATGGTCATGGTGTCGCTGCGGCAGTTGCGTTATTTCCTGGAAGTGGTCGACGCGGGCGGGTTCAGCGCGGCGGCGGAGCGTCTGTTCGTCGCGCAGTCGGCGTTGAGTCGCCAGATCTCCGAGCTCGAAAAGGAGTTGCAGGCGGTGTTGCTCGAACGCTCGTCGAAAGGCGTGACGCTCACCCCCGCCGGGCGGACGTTCGTTACCGAAGCGCGACGCGTGCTGACCGAACTCGAAGGCTCCGTCGCGCTCACGCGCAGTGTGGCGCGCGGCGAGCAAGGCACCGTGCGGCTCGCGCATTCCAGTTCCGTGCCGTTCGCCGGGGGACTGCCGGTAGCGTTGCGTGCCCATTTGCAGGCGAACCCGGGCGTCACCGTCGATGTCTCGACGCTGTCGTCCGAACAACAACAGGACGAGGTCGAAGCCGGGCGCATCGACCTGGGGTTGGTGCGATTGCCCGTGCTGCGCCCCGCGCCGTCGCTCGTTTGCGAGACGATTGCGCGTGAGCGCTTGTTGCTACTGGTGGCCAGCGATCATGCGCTGGCAGATGTGGCATCAGTGAGCGTGGCGGCGCTCGCTGGCGAGCCGTTCGTGTCGCTGCCGCATCGCGAGCGCGGTGGACTGAGCTACCGGGTCGCGCAACTGTGTCAGCAACACGGTTTCTTTCCGGCGGCGGCTCCGGCAACTTCGCGCAAGGCGACCCTCGTCAATCTGGTCGCCGCCGGTTTCGGTGTGGCGATCGTGCCCGAGAGCCTGGCGGCGCTCGCCGGGCCGGATGTGCGCCGGGTTGCGCTCGACGACGCGAATGCCGACAGCGAAGTCGCGTTGCTGCGCCGCCGCGACGCGGGCGGGTTGGTCGTGGCACTGGCCGATGCGTTAGCAGGGGCATTGAAAGGGCCTTGAGAGGTCCTTGAAGGGGGCGTCGTGCCCGGCAGTAAGTCCCGCGTAAGCCTTGCGTGAGAGGGTGCCCCTATAAACGTCGAAAAATAGAGAAAACGGGGACGAATCACGCGAAGAAACCCTCAAGTCCGCCGTTTTTTCTCCCGTTATACTTTTCGACACCGGGTAAAAAAGATACCCATACGTGTGGCGCAGACGTCTATCCGGCGTTTTACGTTTTTGGCAGTTCCGGCGACCGTCTCGCCCTCGTCATAACAAGCAGATCAGAGATGCGAGGAGACTGACGATGGGGCTATTCACGCGCTCAAGGGGAGCGGGGCAGACCGTCAACATCATGAACGAGGTGGCGGACAACGCGGGCACCCTCGGTGTGGAGTTGTGCGATATCGCGGGCAACGTCGACGAAATCGCCGTTCGCATCAAGCGTCAGGCCGAAGTGTTTCAGGAGCTTCGCCGCGCCGCGACCGATACCAGCGAAGGGAATCAGCGGATTGCCGAGGCGGCGCGCGAAGCCCGCGACGTGGCCGATCGTGCCAGTGCGGAAATTTCGGCGTCGCGCAGTACGGCCGATGCGTCGCTCGCGTCGATTCACGGACTTGTCGAAGGCGTTTCCGGCATGGCGGACGAAATCTCCGGCCTGCGCGAAGCGCTCGATCACGTCGGCAAGGTTGCCGAAGGCATCTCCGTCATCGCGCGTCAGACCAATCTGCTCGCTCTGAATGCCGCCATCGAAGCCGCACGGGCCGGGGCGGCGGGACGCAGCTTCGCCGTGGTGGCAACCGAGGTCAAGCTGCTCGCGAGCAAGACGGCCGAGGCCACGCAGCAGATCGAACACACGCTGGCGGCGCTCAGCGAGCGCACCGAGCGTCTCATGCGTGAGAGCAACGCCAACGTCGCGCGCGCTAACGACGCGCGCGAAGGCACTCGCGCCATCGCCAGCGTCATCGAGACAGCCGGTACGGCGCTCGATACGTTCGACCGTCAGGCCGGACAGATCGCACAGGCGAGTGAATCCATCGAAAACGAATGCAACACGCTCGCCGCACACGTCGACGAAATGGCCGATGGCGTGACGCATTCCGCCGATCATGTCGAGAGTGCGCGCGAGCGGATCAACGGTTTGCTGTCGGTGTCGGAGCATCTGATCGGTCTGATTGCCGAGGCGGATGTCGAGACGGAGGACACGCCGTTCATTCGGGCCGTGCGTCGCGCGGCCAGACAGGTCGGCGAAAGCTTCGAAGCGGCGCTCGCGAAGGGCAAGATCAGCGAGCAGGAGTTGTTCGATCGTCGCTACGAACCGATTCCGGGCTCGAACCCACAGCAGTTGATGGCGCGCTTTACACGCTTTACGGACGAGACGTTGCCTGCGATTCAGGAACCGTTGCTCGGCATGAACGAGCGCATCACGTTCTGTGCGGCGGTCGATGAAAACGGCTATCTGCCGACGCACAATCGCAAGTTCTCGCAAGCGCCGACGAACGATCCCGTGTGGAACGCCGCGCACTGTCGCAATCGACGTCTGTTTAACGACCGGACGGGGGCGGCGGCCGGGCGCAACACCAAGCCGCTGTTGCTGCAAACGTATCGGCGAGATATGGGCGGCGGGGAGTTCGTGGTGATGAAAGATGCGTCCGCTCCGATCTATGTGAACGGACGTCACTGGGGCGGCTTCCGGATTGCATACCGGGTGGCGCGCTGAGCTCCGCCGGAGACTTTCCTCTTTCATAAGCAAAACGCGCCGCCGACTTCTCAGTCGGCAGCGCGTTTTGTTTCAGCGAAGCCGGTCCGGCCGTCGATCAATAGCCGTACCAGCGGCCATGACGCCAGTAACCGCGCCCGTGGCCGTAGCCATACCCGTAGGGGCGACCGTAATACGCTGGCGGCGGGCCATAGTAGACCGGGGCCGGGGCGACATAGACTGGCGGCGGCGCAACATAGACCGGCGGAGGCGGCGCAACGTAGACCGGTGCCGGTGCATAAACCGGAGCCGGTGCGATCAGCGGTACACCAATACCGATTCCGACCGAAACGTGTGCCTGCGCCGTCCCGATCGCACCCGCGGCGAGCGCGACCCCGGCGATGGCAAGGGCGGCAAACTTGGTTTTCATGACATTTCTCCTGCGGACTTGGCAGCGTACTGATGACGGCACCCGAACGGCACCATGCCGTTCGACGCGCCCGGTGCCCGCCGGCACCCTGGTTCGTCAGATTCCTTGGCTTTACTTTACTGAAGTTCCGAAACGCGGGCGTAACGCAATTGTTGCAAAGTATGCGAAGCCATCCGGTGTGGGGAACGTTCGGGCGTAGAAAAGCGGCCGCCAAACGTGAAATTAAGGCCTCTATTCTATTCAGAATCAACGCTTTGCGCTCGTTTCGGTTGACATCGCCCCCCAAGTCCCGGGGTGGCCCGCCGCCTGCGGCGCGCGACACTTGTTACATTCATTTACATGGTGTGCCCGGCCTGTGGCGCAAAAACACCGGGCGAATGCCGCTTGCGCAACATTCGCCCGGTGCCGACGTCCGGCGCTCACCCGTGGTGACGGTCCGTGACGCCTCCTCCTCCCTGCTAAACCTGCTGTCGTTCTAGTCGATGATCACTTGTGCTTACTGGTGGTAGCGCGACTTGGCGTCGGCCACACAGCTGTCCTTGCTATTGCCCGCGAGGCTGTCGCAGCGCTCCATCGCGGCCTTGTATTGGGCCTTGTTGGCATCGGCGTTGGCATCCTGACGTGCCGCCATGGTGTCCTTGGACGATTCGCGGCTCGTACGCATGACCTTGGCGTCGCCGTAGGCCTTCGTCTTAGCGGCGTCAGCATCCTTCACACAGACGTCCTTGTCGTTGCCCTTCTTGTCGTCGCAACGCAGTTTGGCAACGCTGTAATCGGCGTCTGCCTTGGCGACGGCGGCATCGTAGCGGGCCTTCGGCGTTTGCTTGTAGTCAGCTTCCGCGTTGGCCTTGGCGATCTTCTCCTTGCCCTTCGCGTCTTCCACACAAATCTTCTTCGCGTTGTCCTTCATGTCGTCGCAACGCGCAGCGGATGCCTTGTAGTCGGCTTCGGCCGATTTCTGCGCAGCGTCGTAACGGTCCTTGGCCGCAGCATCGGCGGCGCTGGCCGCCGATGTGCCGAGCATGCCTGCCGCCGCGATGCAGGCGCAGGTCAGGACGTTCATAGCGATTCGATGTGACATCTCAAAGTCCTCCTAGTCTGGGGATTGGGCAAGCATGGAGGCGACGCCCGGACGGCATGGGGAATGAGCTATGCGCCGTGCGTCGCGTATTCGGGGGGATGTCGATGCTCTCGGGTACTGCGCGCCGGTGTGGTTAGACGCCGGTCGATACCGCGTTACTTGTTGCGGTCGGCTGCGCCCTGAATGGCTTCGCCGCCCTTTTCAACGTCCTTGCCTGCGCCGTGGATGGTGTTGCAACCGGCCAGGCCGAGTGCGAAGCCCGAAAGCAGTGCGATGGCGATCAATCGTTTCATTTTGATTTCTCCTTGGAGAGATGATGTCGTCCGAAGCGCATAGGACGCGCGAGCGGGGAGGGAAGGGCCACGCCAGCCTCCCGGCTGACATGGCTCACGCGAGCGACGCTGGCTTACCAGAGCTTGTGCTGGTTGTTCCAGGTGTCGACTTCCTTCTCGGCGTCGGCCTTGGCCTTGCCGTAACGTTCCTGGATAACACCGACGAACTTGTCGCGATTGCCTTCAATCTTCAGCAGATCGTCGTCGGTCAGATTGCCCCACTGCTTCTTCGCTTCGCCCTTGAGCTGGTTCCACTTGCCCTTGATCAGATCCGAGTTCATAAACAACTCCTCAGTGTTGGGTTAGTTCAGGTGCTTCTGCGGGGAGTCCGCGATTCCGTCATTTAGCGCACATCGGACGCCTATAGCGCGGCGTGCGCACGGAGACCACAATCCGCGCCTCTCACGGCGTCGGCAGGTGATTCCATGGTAGGGACTGCGAAGTGTTTGTGCTGTCAGCCGCGACGTCAACGCGGTGTAGGCGGAGTCGGGTTGCGCTGTCAGTGCATTCCGACCGGGGGGCGGGGAGGCTGCGAGGTGTCTGACGTGGCGGTGGTGTCGATGCCGTCGCGCGAAGGTGTCGCGTTCGACGATGCGATGGTCTTGCCGTCGGACGATGCCTCGCCCGATTGTGCGGAGACGGTGCTTTCGGTGACCTCGGTCGCGATATCCATCGCATCGGCCGGATTGCACAAGGGCAATACCACCTGAATCTCAGTGCCCAGACGCTGCGGCAGCGAGTGAATGTCGATGCGTCCACCCTTGGCCGAGACGCGCTGACGCATGCCGAACAGGCCGTGTGTCTTGGGCTTGTTGAACTGATCTTGCGTAAGGCCGATGCCGTTGTCGATCACTTCGAGGCGCACGCGTTGGTCGTCGCAGGCGAGGGCGATGCGCACAGTCGTGGCGCGCGCGTACTTGCCTGCGTTTGTCAGCGCTTCCTGCGCCACGCGGAACAGCACGATGGCGGTCGACTCGGGCAATGCGAAGTCTTCCTCGGGCAGATCGAGATCGAGCTGCCAGTGTTGCTGGTCGGCGGTTTCTTCCGCGAGCGAGCGCAGCGCGGTGACGAGGCCGAAGTTGATCAGCACGGTCGGGCGCAGATTCTCGATGATGCGGCGCTTGGTCTGAATGCCCGAATCGAGATTGCGTTGCGCGCGTGCGAGTTTTTCGGAAATCACCGGCTCGACGTTGCGCAGCTTGTGATGTGCCCACGTAACATCCATCTTGCACGCCGTAAGAATTGCGCCGAGTTCGTCGTGCAATTCACGCGACAGACGCGTCTTCTCGTCTTCACTCACGTTCTGCAAGTGGGTGGCCAGTTCGTCGAGCTGTTCGGTGCGCTCACGCACGAGCCTGTCGAGGTGGGCCTGCTGCTCGTGCAGCTGGTCGCGGGCGAGTTGTTCCTGACGCATCTGCTTGCCGAGCGAGCGGAACAACAAGATGAAGAGCAGAATCGTCAGCACCGACAGTGCGCCGGCGCTGACCGCCGAGATCGCCTGATCGAAGCGGCCGTCGTCCTGCGCCGTGCGGGCGCGGGCCAGCTCGCGGTTATAGAGGTCGGTAATGCCGGTCTGCACCGGTTCCATCGTCCCGATGCCGAGATTGGCCGGTGACAACGCTTCTTCAAGCGTCATTTCGCCCTGTGTCACGGCGGATCGCGCCGTGTCCATCGCCGTGATGCGCTGCGAGAACAAGGTCATGACGCGCGCGAATTCGCGTGTGGCCTGATCGTCACCCACATCCTTGTAGTGCTGGATGACGAGCGCGGAGAGATCGCGAATGCGTCGCACGGCCGACAGATACGGATCCAGATAGCTCGGATCGTTCGTGAGCAGATAACCACGCTGGCTCGCGACCACCGTCGAGGTGCGCGCAATGATCTCGTTGAGCTCGTTGGCGGCGGTCATGTTTTGCAGCGCCGCTTCGTAGGTGGAGGCGAGACGGCGGTGCGCCGACTCCAGTCCGATCAGACTCCCGACCGTGATGACGATCGCAGCGATCATGGCGATGATCCAGCTTCGGCGACGCAACCAGGACGTAAATCGGGGCATTGGGCGGGGTTTGAATGACCGTTGATAGCGGGGAGTGCCTTGATCATACGGCGAAAATCGCACCTTCCGGGCAATTGTCAGCAAATTCCTACGCAAAAACCAGCGCCGCGCGGGCAGTCCCGCGAGCGGCGTTTTTCTACTATTCATTCAGCGCCCTCGGGTTGGTGTGCTGCCCGACAAGGCAGGCGCCAGCCGCAGGGAGCCAGAGAAAGTCTCCGGGAAATGACACATTGAACCAAGGAGAACGCCATGCTGAAGTGGGCTTTGTTATTCGCGCTGGTATCGATCGTGGCAGGCCTGTTGGGCTTTACCGGGATCGCCGCCGGTGCCGCCGGGATTGCGAAGATTCTGTTCGTTCTGTTCCTGGTGCTGTTCGTGGTTTTCTTGCTGCTTGGCCTGACCGTCGCCAAGAAAATCGTCGACTAGAAGCGCGCTGCGGTGCGGTCGTATTTTGCGCCGCAGCATAGCCATGTGGCTCGCGGCAAGCGGTTCGCGCAGCGCTTGCCACATGGGCTAACGGGCCATCGACATTCAAGGAGGTTGCGATGCTTCACTATGCCGTTGTTTTCTTCGTGATCGCATTGATCGCCGCGGTTTTCGGTTTCACGGGAATCGCCGCCGGTGCGGCTGAAATCGCGAAGATTCTGTTCTTCATTTTCCTGGTGATCTTCCTGGTCACGCTGCTCTTCGGGGTGGTCCGACGATAGATACCGTCAAGGAACGCAGGGCGGCCTGAGCCGCCCTTCGCCATATCTGGCGTCAGTTATGGCATTAACGTTCCCTCGACCCCGGCAAACTCGCCAAACCGCTACAGGAGGATTCGCAGATGCACACCGCCAAGCAAGCTAAACAGCACGCCAAGCAGGCTAAGCACGCGATGACCGGTAATGGTCATAGCCAGCACGCGGGAGAGGATTTCGAAATCGACGTTCGCGCCCTGCGCGAGCGTGCCCGTGAGCACCTCGACGAAGGTGCCGTCACGGAGGACTATCGGGCCGATCGCGACGCGGTCGTCCACATGCTTAACGATGCACTCGCCACCGAACTGGTCTGCGTGCTGCGCTACAAGCGCCATCATTTCATGGCCACGGGGATTCATGCCGAGCCGGTGGCCGCCGAATTCGCCGAACACGCCACACAGGAGCAGGATCACGCGGATCGCATCGCGGCGCGTATCGTGCAACTGGGCGGTGAGCCGGATTTCTCGCCGGACAGCCTTTCCTCGCGCAGCCACGCCGAGTACGTCACATGTAAGACCCTGCGCGACATGATTCGCGAAAACCTCGTCGCCGAGCGTATTGCGATTGAGAGTTACCGCGAGATGATTCATTATTTGGGCGACCGGGATACCACAACCCGTCGTTTGCTCGAAGAAATCCTCGCCGTTGAGGAAGAGCATGCCGACGATATGCGGGATCTACTCGACCGGGAGTGATGGCCATGGCGCGCGCACCGAATTCACTCAAGTGCGGCCAGGAGGCCGACGGGGACAGTCTCTGGAGCTTAGATGTCACTCACAATAAAAATCCTCATTGCCGACGACCACGCGATCGTTCGTACCGGCTTCAAGCAATTCATTGCCGACGAGTCGGACATGGAGGTGCTGGGCGAGGCCGCGAGCGGGGACGAGGTGATTCGTGCCGTGCGCGAAACCGAATTCGATGTCGTGCTGTTGGATATCGCCATGCCTGACAAGAACGGCATCGACACCCTGCGCGTGATCAAGCAATTGCGACCCGAGCAGGGTGTGCTGTTCCTGTCCACGTATCCCGAAGCGCAATATGCAGTCAATCTGCTGCGCGCCGGTGCCGACGGCTATCTGATGAAGGATGCCGCGCCCGAGGAGATCATTCGGGCGATCCGGACGGTAGCGCGTGGTCATCGCTATGTGAGCGAAGTGACGGCGGATCTGCTGGCGCAAAAGCTCGACAAGCCGGTCGACGAACCCATGCACGAACAGCTCTCGGAGCGCGAATTCCAGGTGTTCTGCAAGCTGGCACAGGGACGCACGCCGACCGAGATCGCCGACGAATTGCATCTGTCGGTGAAGACCGTCAGCACTTATCGCGCACGTGTGCTGGAAAAGATGCATTTGAAAACCAATGCCGACCTGACGCTTTATGCGCTCAAGAACGGCCTGATCAGTTGAGAGAGGCTTTCATGTCAACTGGGAACGCAGCAACGCTTACAGGGACGCGAGCGCCCCTCAAGGTGCTGCTGATCGAAGATTCGGCGGTGATACGCGAGAGTCTGTCCGAAGCGCTCGGATCGAGCGGGATGCTGGAAGTGACAGGCGTGGCGGAGACGGCCGACGACGCGGTCCGTACCCTTGAAAACGATTCCTTCGACGCGGTCATCGTCGATATCCAGTTGCGGCGCGGCTCCGGCATGGACGTGCTGTCGTACCTGCACAGCAGAGGCATGCTGGAAAAGTTGATGGCGATCGTGCTGACCAACTATGCGCTCGCGACCTACCGCAAGCGCTGTCAGCAACTGGGCGTGCGGCACTTTTTCGACAAGTCGCTGGAGTTCGACGAAGTCATCAGAGTGCTCGACGATTTTGCCAACGAGCGGCGGGCCTGAGGCCTGCCCTCTCTATCTGCGAAATTCAGTATAAAGAGATCAAATTTTATTATTTTCAACTATTTAGGCGCATGGGCTAGAATATTGCCTTTGCGCTAAATAGAGTCTTGGCGGCGGCACTGTTCGGGAAGTTTCGGCAGTGGGGCTGCTATTTTTTTGCATGATCGAACTCCAGAACATTACCCAGCGCTTCGCTGGACCCAAGGGGCCGATCGACGCGCTTTCCAATATCAGCCTGTCGATCGAGCGCGGCGAAGTTTTCGGCATCATCGGCCGAAGCGGCGCCGGTAAGAGCACGCTCGTGCGTGTCATCAATCTGCTTAACCGTCCCAGCGACGGCTCGGTGCGGGTCGACGGTCAGGATCTGACCTCGCTGTCGTCCGACGAACTGCGTCAGGCGCGCCGTCGCATCGGCATGATCTTCCAGCACTTCAACCTGCTCAGCTCGCGCACCGTCTACCAGAACGTGGCGCTGCCGCTGGAACTCGCGGGCATGTCGGCCGCAGACATTCGCGCGAAGGTGCTGCCGCTGCTCGAACTCGTGGGCCTCACCGCGCAGAAGGATCGTTATCCGTCGCAGATTTCCGGCGGTCAGAAGCAGCGCGTGGGCATCGCCCGTGCGCTCGCGAGCGAGCCGCAAGTGCTGCTCTCGGACGAAGCCACCTCGGCGCTCGACCCCGAAACGACCCGCTCGATTCTCGAACTGCTCAAGCGCATCAACCGTGAACTCGGCCTGACGGTGGTGCTCATCACGCACCAGATGGAAGTGATCAAGCAGGTCTGCGACCGTGTGGCCGTGCTCGATGCTGGCCGCGTGGTCGAGCAGGGCGCCGTGATCGACGTGTTCCTGCGTCCGCGCCACGAAGTCACCCGTGCGCTGATCGGCGACGTGATTGCGCAGGAACTGCCCGAAGGCGTGCGCCAGCGTGTGGCGTCGCGCATCGGCAATGGCCACGACCATCTGTATCGTCTGGCCTTCTCCGGGGCGGGCGTGGACCAGCCGCTACTCTCCGAGGCCATTCGCCGCTACGAACTCGATTTCAACATCCTGCATGGCCAGATCGACGAGATCCAGGGGCAGGCGTTCGGATCGCTCGCCGTGATGGCGGGCGGCACCCCGGCCCGCGTGGCCGAAGCCATGGCGTTCCTCGCCAGTCAAGGCGTTGTCGTTGAGGAGCTGAGCCATGTGGAGTGAAATGTTCGATCTGTTCGTCTCGTCGTTCTGGGAGACGCTGATCATGGTCGGCATCTCCGGCCTCATCGGCGCGGTCGTGGGCGTGCCGCTCGGCGTGCTGCTGTACCTGACGGACCGCAACGGCGTGTTGCAGAACCTGCCGACCAACCGGATCGTCGGCATTCTCGTCAACGCTGTGCGCTCGACGCCGTTCATCATTCTGCTCGTCGCGGTGATTCCGTTCACGCGACTGATCGTCGGCTCGTCCATCGGTACGATGGCCGCCGTGGTCCCGCTCACCATCGCTGCTGCGCCGTTCGTGGCGCGTCTGGTGGAAACCGCGCTGCGTGAAGTGGACCGTGGCCTGATCGAGGCTGCCCAGTCGATGGGCGCGACGACCGGTCAGATCGTCATGAAGGTGCTGCTGCCCGAGGCGTTGCCCGGCATCGTCGCCGGTCTGACGATCACGTTCGTGAGCCTGGTCGGTTACTCGGCCATGGCCGGTGCGATTGGCGGCGGCGGCCTGGGCGACCTCGGCATCCGTTACGGCTATCAGCGCTTTCTGCCGGAAGTCATGATCACCGTGGTGCTGATCCTGATCGTTTTCGTGCAATTGGTGCAGACGTTCGGCGACTGGCTGGTGCGGCGTCTGAGCCACAAGTAAATCCCACATAACAACGGTTGCCGGTCGAACCGGCACTTCACTCACACACGCGAGGTTTTTCATGCAACGTCGTACGATTTTCAAGCTGCTGGCCGGTGTTGGCGCCGCCACGGTTTTCGCCACGCAATTTGCAGCACCTGCAGTTGCCGCTGACGCCATCAACCTGAAGGTCGGCGTGACGGGCGGCCCGCACGCCCAGATCTTCGACGAAGTGAAGAAGGTCGCAGCCAAGGACGGCCTTAACCTCAAGGTCATCGAGTTCAGCGATTACGTGCAGCCGAACGCCGCTCTGTCGTCGGGCGATCTGGACGTGAACAGCTACCAGCACCAGCCGTACCTCGACGCGCAAGTGAAGGACCGTGGCTACAAGCTCGAATCGATCGCCAAGACGGTGATCTTCCCGATGGGCATCTACTCGAAGAAGATCAAGTCGCTGGCCGATCTGAAGACGGGCGACAAGGTTTCGCTGCCGAACGATCCGACCAACGGCGGCCGTGCGCTGCTGTTGCTGCAAAAGCAGGGCCTGATCAAGCTGCGCGCCGACGCCGGTCTGAAGGCAACGCCGATCGACGTGGCTGAAAACCCGAAGAAGCTGAAGTTCGTGGAACTGGACGCCGCCCAACTGCCGCGCTCGCTCGACGACGTGGCCGTGGCCGTCATCAATACCAACTTCGCGATGGAAGCCGGTCTGAACCCGAAGAAGGATTCGATCGCCATCGAAGACGCGAACGGTCCGTACGCCAACGTGCTGGTCATCCGTTCGGCCGACAAGAACAAGCCGTGGGTCGCCAAGCTGATCAAGGCTTACCACTCGCCGGAAGTGAAGGCGTTCATCGAGCAGAAGTTCGGTGGCTCGGTCGTGACGGCCTGGTAAGTTTCGGGATGGCTCGACGGCGCACCGCTCGGATGCGCCTGACGAAAGACGGCAACGCTTCGCGGCGTTGCCGTTTTTTTTTCGTCCTTGTGCGACGCGAATCTCTCCATCAGGCTACGGATTCCCGCGTAGCGGGAGACGGGGGCGGGCGCTGCGTCGACATTTGTTGCAATTCCGATGCTGTCACGGTTTTGTCAAATAACGGCGATAGCCTGAGTGCCGAGTAAAAGAGGGTGCCCACGGGCACCGTCACAAGACGCGGATATGGGCCAAAGAGCAGCGACCGCACGTGAAACACGGGGAACGGGTGAGACTTCATCGGGGCACATCGAAGCAAAGATGCCCCCGGTGCGTAGGAGTGTGCCCGACACATGCCCGCATAACGTACAGCTGTTTGCATGATGCCGGCGCGCCGCACCGACTTACGGAGTCTCAGTTGAACCCTCTCCCGCCTGCCGCAGTTGCCGGGATACGTCCGCAGGATCGCTTTGGCGCTCCCGCGACAGCGCGCGATGCGCAGCCAGCTTCCGCTCTCTCTACCTTGCCCTCCGCTTCCACTCCCTACGTCGAGCCCGACGAAGCGTCGCTGCTCGCCGAGTTGTGCGAAGGCATCGGCCTGACCTGCGTGTTCCAGCCCATTGTCGATTTCCGCACGTCCGAAGTCGCGGGTTATGAAGGTTTGGTGCGTGGGCCTGCGGGCACATCGATTCATTCGCCGATGGCGCTGTTCGCTGCGGCGCGGCGTCACGGCGTGAGCGGGCCGCTCGAACTCGCCTGTCGACGTACTGTGCTGCGCGGGTTTGTGGAGCAGGACCTGCCTGAACGTCTGTTCCTGAACATCGGTCCGGTCACGCGTGCGCACCCCGGCGGTGGCGTGAGCGAATCGCTCGGTCTGGACGAGACGTTCGCCATGCTTCAGTCGTTTCGGCTCGCGCCGGAGCGCGTCGTGCTGGAGCTTACCGAACACGCACCCACGCTGGACCTGGCGAGCACGCGCGCGTCGCTTGCCGCCTACCGTGCGCTAGGCTTCGAAGTGGCGCTCGACGACATGGGCGAGGGCTATGCGAGCCTGCGCTTGTGGTCGGAACTGAGACCCGATTACGTCAAGATCGACCGGCATTTCGTCGACGGCATCGATGCCGACACCGTCAAACTTCAGTTTGTGCGCTCGATGCGCCAGATTGCGGAGACGAGCGGCACACGCGTCATTGCAGAAGGCATCGAGCATGCCGAGGAACTTCAGGTCGTGCGCGATCTGGGCATCTTTCTTGGGCAGGGGTATTTCATCGCGCGACCCGAAGCGCAGCCGCAGCGCGCCATCACGGCGAACGTGCAGGAAGTGGTGAACGAGCGTCGTGCTTACGTCCATCAGCAACCGAGTCAGTTGGGGGCGGGGAATGTGACGCTGGAGCGCATTGCATCGTACGTGGCTCCCGTCTCGCCGGACACGCGCAGCGAGGATGTTGTGGCGCGCTTCGAGAGCGATCCTGCGCTGGAAGTGCTGCCGGTGGTGGAGCGCGAGCGCGCCGTCGGGCTGATTGGACGGGCGTCGCTGATCGGGCGCTTTGCACGACCGTTCACGCGCGAGTTGTACGGACGCAAGCCGTGCTCGGCCGTGATGGAGCCGCGACCGCTCACGTTCGATAAGGCGGCGCGCGTCGAGGATCTGAGCCGGATGATTGCCGAAGGGGCGAGCCGTCAGATCGCGGCCGGTTTCATCGTCACGGATCAGGGGCGATATTTCGGTGTGGCGCAGGGGCACGCGCTGATGCGGCACATCACCGATATGCAACTGGATGCGGCGCGCTATGCCAACCCGCTGACGCTACTGCCGGGCAACGTGCCTATCGACGACTACATGGATCGCATGATCGGGGAGCGTCAATCGTTCCACGCCTGTTACGTCGATCTGGACAACTTCAAACCGTTTAACGACGTGTTTGGCTATCGTCGCGGCGACGACCTGATTCAACTGGTCGCGCGCGTGTTGATGGCGGTGCGCAATCCCGAGCGCGATTTCCTCGGACACATTGGCGGCGACGACTTCCTGATTCTGTTTCGCAGCCCCGATTGGGAGGCCCGTTGCCGCGAAGCGCTCACGCGTTTCGGTGAAGCGGTGACGGAGTACTTCCACCCGGATCAGATCGCGGCTGGCGGGTTCGAGGCGGAGGATCGTCGCGGCATGGTCATCTTCCATCCGATCACGAGTCTGTCGATTGGCGTGGTCGCGGTTACGCCGGAGAGCTTTCCGTCACACGTGGAAGTCTCGGCTGCTGCTGCCGATGCCAAGAAGATGGCCAAGCGCGCGCTCGGCAACAGTCTGTTCATCGAACGCCGTCGGGCGCATCGGTAAGCCGGTTGGCGGCGCTTCGTCACAATATAAAAAAGCCCGCCGATTGGCGGGCTTTTCGTTTGAAGCACTCTAGAACTTAGTGCGACAGCGCGGGCATGCCTTCCATGCTGGCGGCGTCGTTTTCACGCTCTTCCGACAGGTACGGCGTGCGCCAGCCAGCCTTCACGCCCCAGTGATAGAACGCGAGCGACAGCACCGCCACGATGACCATGTCCCAGCCGTAAGGCAGCAGACCGAGGCCGCCGAATTCCTTGCTGCCGATGTACGAGCAAAGCGCCATGCACGGCAGATAACCGATCAGCCACCACGAGGCCTTGAGGTCGCGTCCGAAGCCTTGCCAGTTGTCCTTTGCCTGATAGTAGAAGTACACCGGCAGCGCCACGACCACCAGCACGATGATCTGGCCGGTCAGCGGCCAGCGGGCCCAGTACAGGATCAGCGAGGCGCAGACGAACGCGAACGGCGCGATCAGCGACAGGCCCGGCAGGCGCAGCGGACGATGCATCTCCGGTGCCGAACGACGCAGAGACATCACGCTGATCGGGCCGGTGAGGTACGAAATCACGGTCGCCACCGAGATCACGGCGGCCAGCGAATCCCAGCCGCGGAAGAAGAACATGAAGATGAACGAGATCGCGAGGTTGAACCACATCGCCTGACGCGGCACACCGTACAACGGGTGCACACGACCGAAGATAGCGGGCAACGTGCGGTTGCGTTCCATCGCGTAAATCATGCGGCTCGTGGTGGCCATGTACGTCGTGCCCGTGCCGCTCGGGCTCAGGAACGCGTCGAAGTACAGCACGATCGCCAGCCAGTTCAAGCCCAGCGCAATCGCCAGTTCGGCAAACGGCGAGCTGAAGCTCACCATGTGCCAGCCGCCCGCGAGTTGCTCCGGCGAGAGCGCGCCGATGTACGCGACTTGCAGCAACAGATAGATGACGGTCGCGAGCAGGATCGAGCCGACGACCGCAAACGGAATGCTGCGGCCCGGATCGCGCGCTTCGCCCGCGAGGTTCACGGGACTTTGGAAGCCATTGAACGCGAACACGATGCCGGACGTGGCGACGGCGGTCAGCACTGCCGACATACCGTTCGGCGCGAAGCCGCCATGCTCGGCGATGTTGAAGTTGCCGGGATGGAAGCCAGCAATCATCAGACCGGCGATGGTCAGCGCGGGAATTGCGAACTTGAAGAGCGTGATCGCCGTGTTGGCGCGTGCGAACAGCTTCACGCCCCAGTAGTTCAGCATGAAGTAGACGATCACGAGCAACGCGGATAGCGCCAGCCCGCTCGTGGTGAGCGTGCCGTCCACGAACAAGGCGTGCGCCCAGTCGTACGGCCACGTGCTCATGTACTGGATCGACGCTTCGGCTTCGATCGGAATCACCGACACGATGGCGATCCAGTTGGCCCACGCGGCGATAAAGCCGACGAGACTGCCATGCGAGTACCGGGAGTAGCGCACCATGCCGCCCGATTCGGGGAACATCGCGCCGAGTTCGGCGTACGTCAGGGCAATGGCGAGAATGACGATAGCGCCGATAAGCCAGGCGAGTAGGGCCGCCGGTCCGGCAATCTTGGCGGCTTTCCAGGCACCGAATAGCCAGCCGGAGCCGATGATCGAGCCGAGACCGGTCAACATCAGGGCGAACGGCCCGATGTTGCGCATGAGCGATTGGTTGTTATCCATAGATGTCTTCTCCACGCCCGGGGGGTACAACGCAGACGCCCGCAAGGAGCGGGGGATGCATTGCGCGAGGGCGGACACGGTCGTCAGGCCGTCGCCATCACGAGGAGCATGACGGCGCAGGGGGAGGCGCTGACGGACGCGACTTCTGTTGATCGGCTTCGCGAGACTGCACCGGATTCCAACGGGGGTGCCGCAATTGGCGTATGAGACGACCGAATTGGGGTCGGAGTCGCGGTTCGCGAAAAAAAGCGCGATTCTACCCGAGCCGGGCCGCCTCTGTGGGACTTTGTAACGTTTCCACGATGGCGTCCGGTTCGGCGACGTTAGGTCGAAATGCGCGCAACCCAGTCACGGCGCGGCTCACGCCGTGGGAAAGCAACTATTACAAATTGTTAAAGGGTCAGATGAATTTCACATCCCGGCGAGACAGAGATACTTCATCTCAAGGTACTCGTCGATGCCGTATTTCGACCCTTCACGGCCCAGTCCGGACTGCTTGACCCCACCAAACGGTGCGACTTCGTTCGAGATGAGGCCGGTGTTGATGCCGACCATGCCAGCCTCGATGCCCTCGGCCACGCGCCATACGCGGCCTACGTCGCGCGCGAAGAAATACGACGCCAGTCCGAAGTCCGATGCGTTGGCCAGCCGGATGCCGTCGGCCTCGTCCTTGAAGCGGAAGACGGGCGCGACCGGGCCGAACGTCTCCTCCTGTGCCACGAGCATATCGGCGCTGGCATCGGCCACGACGGTCGGCTCGAAGAACCGGCCGTGCAGCACCTTGCCGCCGACGGTGACGCGTCCGCCCTTGGCCACAGCGTCCTCGACATGACGCTCGACCTTGGCGATGGCGGCATCCTCAATGAGCGGGCCGATCGCCACGCCCGGCTCGAAGCCATTGCCCACGCGCAGGCGGCTCACCGCAGCGGTGAGCTTTTCGACGAAGGCGTCGTAGATCCCGTCTTGTGCGTAGATGCGGTTGGCGCAGACGCACGTTTGTCCTGCATTGCGGAATTTGGATGCGATGCAGCCTTCGACGGCGGCATCGACGTCGGCGTCGTCGAACACCAGAAACGGCGCGAGGCCGCCGAGTTCGAGTGCCACCTTCTTGATGGTGGACGCGCATTGCTCCATCAACTTCGCACCGACCGGCGTCGAGCCGGTGAAGGAGAGATGGCGCACGCGCGGGCTGGACGTCAGCACGTTGCCCACGTCCGACGAGTTTTTCGACGTCACGACATTGAACACGCCCTTGGGCAATCCGGCGCGGTTGGCCAGTTCGGCCAGAGCCAACGCAGACAGTGGGGTGAGACGGGCCGGTTTGACCACGATGGTGCAGCCCGCGGCGATGGCTGGCGCGATCTTGCGCGTGATCATCGCGATGGGGAAGTTCCACGGCGTGATCGACGCGCACACGCCGATGGGTTGTTTGAGCATCAGCAGGCGCTTGCCGCCTTCGGGTGAGGCGAGCACGTCGCCGTCAATACGTTTGGCTTCCTCGGCGAACCACTCGATGAACGACGCGCCATACGCCACCTCACCCTTGGCTTCGGCCAGCGGCTTGCCTTGTTCGGCCGTCATGATGGCGCCGAGGTCGTCCTGCGCCGCCATGATGAGATCGAACCAGTGACGCATGATGCGGGCGCGTTCCTTGCCGGTCTTGCCGCGCCACTCGGGCAGCGCGGCTTCGGCGGCGACGAGTGCGCGCTCGGTCTCCTTCGCACCGAGATCGGCGACTTGCGCGATTTCGGCGTCGGTGGCCGGATCGCTGACCGCGAAGGTGGCGTGGGAGTCGGCTTGCGTCCAGTCGCCGTCGATGTAGGCGTTGGACTTGAGCAGGTCGGGATCTTTGAGGCGGGCCAGCGCGGGATGCGATCTGGCTGACGCATGGGGGGCGTGAGAAGCGCGGGAAGTGGGGGATGAGGACACGATTAGCTCCTTTCGATGACCGGTCGGTGCGCTCGGGGGGAGGTCGCGCCGACCCGGGGGACGGAAACGGATACGGCTTATCTGTCTTTCGGGTGCCAGCTTACTCCATTGATGGAGAAGGTTCGTGACGCGCAGGGTGCATTGCGCGCAAACACAAACGCCGGCAGCCCGATGGCCGCCGGCGTTCGGTATGACGCAGGATCAGTGGCTCGTTTTACAGGCCGAGATCCTTATATAGAGCAGCCATGCGTGCGTCGACGTCGGCGGTCATTTCGATCGGACGCCCCCACTCGCGCGAAGTTTCGCCCGGCCACTTGTTGGTCGCGTCGATCCCCATCTTCGAGCCCAGCCCGGCCTTGGGCGAGGCGAAATCGAGATAGTCGATGGGGGTCTGGTCGACGAGCGTCGTGTCCCGTGTCGGGTCGACACGTGTCGTGATCGCCCAGATGACCTCCTTCCAGTCGCGGATATCGACGTCTTCGTCCACCACGACGATGAACTTCGTATACATGAACTGGCGCAGGAAGCTCCACACGCCGAACATCACGCGTTTGGCATGCCCCGGATAAGCCTTCTTCATCTGGACGATGGCCATCCGGTAGCTGCAACCCTCGGGCGGCAGATAGAAGTCGGTGATTTCCGGAAATTGCTTTTGCAGCAGGGGCACGAACACTTCATTCAACGCCACACCCAGGACAGCCGGCTCATCGGGCGGTTTGCCCGTATAGGTCGAGTGATAGACGGCGTTGCGGCGCATCGTAATGCGCTCGATCTTGAACACCGGGAACCACTCCTGCTCGTTGTAATAGCCGGTGTGATCGCCGTAGGGGCCTTCGAGCGCGTGTTCGTAACCGGAGGTCGCACCCCGCGAGGGCGGCGGCGGTGCGCCTTCGGGCACGACAGGCGGTTGTTCGGACGGGTAAATAAAGCCTTCCAGCACGATCTCGGCGCGGGCGGGCACGCGTAGCGACTCCAGTCCGGGCGTCACGCACTTGGCCAATTCCGTGCGGCTGCCGCGCAGCAAACCAGCAAACTGATACTCGGAGAGCGTGTCGGGGACGGGCGTGACCGCGCCAAGCATGGTCGCCGGGTCGGCACCGAGGGCGACGGCAATCGGGAACGGCTTGCCCGGATTCGCCTGCGCGAACTCGCGGAAATCCAGCGCACCGCCGCGATGTGCGAGCCAGCGCATGATGACTTCGTTGCGGCTGATGACCTGCTGACGATAGATGCCGAGGTTCTGACGTTTACGATGCGGGCCCTTGGTGATGACCAGCCCCCACGTAATCAGCGGCGCAGCATCCCCGGGCCAGCAGGTCTGGATCGGCAGGCGGGAGAGGTCGACGTCGTCGCCTTCCCAGACGATCTCCTGACACACCGGGCTACCGACTTCTTTCGGAGCCATGTCCCACACGGCCTTGGCCATGCTGAGCAACTTGCCTGCGTCCTTCAGCCCGCGCGGCGGCTCGGGTTCCTTGAGCGTCGAGAGAAGGCGGCCGATATCGCGCAGCGAGCCGAGGGCGTTCTCGCCGTCCTCGACACCCATCCCCAGTGCCACTCGTTCAGGGGTGCCAAACAAGTTAGCCAGCACGGGCATGTCATGACCGGTCGGCCGCTCGAACCACAGGGCCGGGCCGCCGGCTTTGAGTACGCGGTCGGCCAGCGCTGTCATCTCAAGCACCGGAGAGACCGGCACGTCTACGCGACGAAGCTGGCCGGATCGCTCCAGTTGCGCGGTGAAGTCACGAAGATCGAGATATTTCATGAAACAAACCGTTACCAAAAATTTTTACGAAATTCATACGTCCGGATCGAACGGGCGTTTGAATCGCGTAAAAGTCGGGGTGACACCCTTGTAAACGCGGGGTGGGGCAGGGCATTTTACCGGCCAAGGCAGTAAAACGTCACGGCAAAACAGGTGTTGCAAATTACTTTTGGTAATGATTTTGACTGTTAATAGTATTGACGGTTTATATATCACTGCTACAATCCGCCCGTTGAATCCAGAAAGGCGGCTTCGATGACGGGTAGGCCGACCCGCTCGAGCTTAGCGACAACTACAACATCGACGTGGATTTTCAGTGGCTGGTTTTCTCACCGAGGTCGGGAAACCAGTGTTTTAGGAAGCAGCGCGAGCGATAGCTCGTAAGCGCCAGAGACCTGAACAGGTCGGCGCGCTGCGGCGGTAGCGGCATCGTCCATGACAACACGATGCACCGCCTCTTTCCATATGCCGTAAGTAAGCGCTTAACGGGATGCCTGGCGGGCATACCGGCTTACTTCCTTACGCCCCGGGGCCACCCCGTGGTGACGGCGTAACCGGAGTACGTAGTATGAAGAAGTCTGGTTTATCACCCTGGCTACTGGCCGTGTTCGGTGCGCTTCGCGCGCGCGGCGCGGCAACGGTAGCCGTGGCTCGCCGTGATTGGCGTCGCCTTGCCTGGCACGGCGGTCGTGTTGGACTGTATACGTCCAGCGCGGTCGGTCTGGTTGCTGTGGTTGGCACGCTGGCGCTGTGGGCCCGACCGACGTGGCGCGCCGATATGGCGTCGCGCGTGGGTCCGTTGCTTGAGGCAGCCACCGGTACGGCCAACGCGGCCGGCCAGGGCGCCAACGGCGGCATCGTTGCACAAGGCACAGCATCGGATTCGACGATGATGGCGCAAGCGGCGCAGCACGTGCCGTCGGCCGCTGTCCTCGCCGCGTATATTCCGAACCAGCGTGTGGCGGCCGATGCGCGCGCCACCAAGGCCCTCGATACGCGCGAGCAGATCGCCGTTGCCGACTATCTCGCACGCCGCTATCGCGTGGCGGGCGACGTGACGGGTAACCTCGTGCGCGCGGCTTATTCGACGGGCAAGGAAGTCGGACTCGATCCGCTGTTGCTGCTCGCCGTGATGGCCATCGAATCGGGTTTCAACCCGTATGCCGAGAGCACCGTCGGTGCGCAGGGCCTCATGCAGGTCATGTCGAAGGTGCATCAGGACAAGCTTGAATACTTCGGCGGTCCGGAAGCTGCGCTGCACCCGCTGGCCAATATCAAGGTCGGTGCCCTGATCCTGAAGGAATGCATCGCACGCGGCGGTTCGCTCGCGGGCGGTCTGCGTCTGTACGTCGGATCCACCAGCGCCGGTGACGGTGGCTACGGCGCCAAGGTGCTCGCCGAGCGCGATCGTCTTCGTGGCGTGACCATGGGACGCAAGGTCTCGCCAAACGAGCCGCAAGCGCCGGTGATCGTCAGCTCGGCCAAGCCGGTGGCCAAGCCGGTTTCGACCGGCAAGTCGGTCGACTCGACGGAATCGGCCCCCGCGCCGGCAGCGTCGACCTCGAACGGCAAGGCGGCTGCGGCTGCCAAGCCGCTCGAAGCGGACGACAGCACGGCAGCCTGACCGGGTCGGCACCAGCCGACGACCTCGCGATGCGCCACGGCCGGCGCATCCATCGGCCTGCGAGGCTATCTATATAGATAGCCTTCGCAACGGCCAACAAAACTCCCTCCAGATGACCTCGGTTTCAGCAAGCCGTCAGGTCTCCCACTGTTCCAAACTTCATTCGAGTTTCCCGAAGCGTGCTTTTGCGATCTGGCGGGCGAGTGCTGTGCCCGTTTCCGGCGTATAGGCCCCGGCGCTTCGCATGAGGGCACTCTGTCTTTCATGGGCGACATCGGCTATGCGGGATGTTTCCTTGTTGTAAGTGTCTAGAAGCGCTTTCGGGATAACGCCGTTTGAGCCGCTGAATTGCGGATGTGCGACCAGGCGCTCGACAGCTTCGGGGTATGCGGACACCGCAAACGACGCACCTGTCGCGCCGGCAGGAGATCCGGCGGCGGCGGCATCGCCGACGATGACCACATTCCCCTTTCCGGCGACTTTCGTGCGCGACAATTTCACAATGATTTCGCCCGATTCAAACTGACGTGTGGCTTCACCGACACGAAACGTGGTGATACCTCGCGCAAGGATGTGGGCCTGCGCGCATTCCAGCTCGGCGCACACCGTCGCTTCACTCGGTTTATCGTCCGTGCGCGTACAGATCGATATGTTGGCTAACGATTGATGGGCTCGCTCCGCGTATTCAATGACGGTGATGAGGTGCGGCGCGTGACGAGTTTCGATGACCATGAAGTCGCCCCGACATGGCGCGCCGCTTGAGGGCTGGACGTAAATGCCTTGGTGCCAGCACTCATCCGGGTCGACCACAGCGGCTGCGCCACCGATGACTGCTCGATTCGCGCTATGCGCGCCTTCGGCGATGCAAATCAAATCGACAGGGAAGTTTGGGCAAATAGATTCCTCGCCAATTTTGAGCACGGGTATGAAGCTATCGTGCGCGTCGCTGCTTTCCTGCAAATGTACCTCCGCGTGGAGGATGTCGATGCCCGGTTGAGTGGCACAGTAATCGTTCAGGCTCGTCTCGAGATGCATCAAGTTCGTGAACACGAGCGTCTCGGCGCACATCCGTTCGGGGGGGCCGAGTCGCCAGTCGTTCAAGCTCATTGAGCCGATGATTGGACTGTCCGGAAATACCGGGTCGAGGTGCGATGCGCTGGTTGTCGCGGCTCGTTCATGCTGCGCGATGTCGCGAGTGTTCGAGCGGGGATCGTGAACGTCGAGATAAGCGGAGATGCCGCAGATTGCTCGTTTCAGTTGCGGAAGTCTGGCAGGAAGGCCATCCGATGGGGCCATCCAATCCATGAGTACGTGTTGTCGCTGAAGTTGCGGCTTAAACGCTGTGCCGTCGTGCTCGATCTTGAACCTTGCATAGGTCTGCCGCTCGTGATTGCACATCGTGCGCACGATGCCGTTGACTGCCGGTATGTCGCCGGTGACTCCTCGATCCGGGGCGAGGCGTGCCAGTGAGAAGACTGCATCCTGCTTCAGGCTGATCAGATTCTGACGGCTGTAGGTGCCTCGTTTTTCCACAACGAGAACGTTGAAGCCTTGTTTGACGAGTGCAAGCGATGTCGCGTAGCCACTGAGACTGCCACCGGAGACGATGGCCACGGGCTTCCCCGACGCTGACTTGCTGGCCTCGAACTTCGCTAACAGCGCTTGAACCGCCGCGGGCGTCGCATCGACGGTCGACGTCAGCGGAAAGGGAGGTAGTTCCGGTGGTGGAGGCATCGTCGATGCCGACAACGGCTCGTCGTCTATTTCTGGCGCCATGCTGGGGGCGGGCTGCGAAGACGCAGCGAGATGGGCATACGCGGATGAAGACGTCAGAGCCGAAATCATGATTCATCTCCCAAGGGATGCATAAGAACGTTCCGAATGGATCACACACGCATTCGATGACGTGACGGCCGATTCTGCATCACAGTTCGCGCGGGCTTATCGTGCGGCCAAAGGAATGGGATCGTGCTGCACGAATTCGCCATTTTTCGGCAGACGGCAGGCGAGGGGAGGGAATCGCAGCGAACCAATTCTGCGATGGCTGGGGAATAGCCGAACGCGAGGTGGGGGATTGGGGGAAGTGCGACGGCGTTATTTCAGCCGTTGTTGAAGAGTCGGTCGAAGCGACGCAAGGATTTGCGTCGCGTACCGTGTGCTGGCTCAGCCTGCGGAAAAGACCTTACCGATCCGGTCCATCGCTTCGCTCAATTGTTCGAGCGACGTGGCGTACGACAAGCGGATGTACTGGCGCGGCTCCGCAAACCCGAAGTCGAGGCCGGGCACCAGCACGACGTCGGCCTGCTGGAGCAGCGCTTGCGTGAGACGGTCGCTGTCACCAGCGTGCGCATGCGGCACACCCGTGCAGTCGGCGTAGACGTAGAACGCACCATCCGGCATGACCGGCACCTTGAAGCCCAGACGCTCCAGCGCGGGGACAACGTAATCGCGACGTTGGCGGAACGCTTCCTTGCGGGTTTCGTAAATCGCCAGCGTTTCGGGGAGAAAACATGCCGTTGCAGCGTGCTGTGCCACCGCCGACGGGCAGATGAACAGATTCTGCGAAAGCTTCTCGAACGTCGGCACCAGAGACGGTGGCACCACCAGCCAGCCAAGACGCCAGCCCGTCATGTTGAAGTACTTCGAGAAGCTGCTCACGACCAGCACGTCGTCGCCGAAGCTCAGCGCGGTCGTCGGCTTGCAGTCATAAGACAGCCCCTGATAAATCTCGTCGACGAGCGTGAAGCCGCCACGCGCGCGCACCGTCTTCACGATGCGTGCAAGTTCGTCGGTCTCGATGGAAGTGCCCGTCGGATTCGACGGCGACGCCAGCAGTACGCCCTTCGTCTTCGGCCCCCAATGGGATTCGATGCGCTCGGCCGTCAGCTGGAAACGCTCCGCCGGACCCGACGGAATCAGCACCGGCTTGCCGTCGAACGTCGACACGAAGTGACGGTTGCACGGATAGCAGGGATCCGGCATCAGCACTTCGTCGCCCACACCCACGAGCGCGGCACAGGCCAGCACAAGCGCAGCCGAAGCACCGGCCGTCACGACGATGCGCGACGGATCGACGTCCACCCCGTAAAAACTACGGTAGTAGCTGGAGATGGCTTCGCGCAGCGCGGGCACGCCCATTGCGCTGGTGTATTGCGTCCGACCGTCGCGCATGGCTTTCGTCGCGGCCTCGATGACCGCTTCGGGGGCCGTGAAATCCGGCTCCCCGATCCCCATGTGGATCACATGGTGCCCCGCCTTCTCGCGTAACGCGGCCTGCTTGGCCAACTCCATCACGTGAAAAGGGGCGATGTCGTCGACACGTTGCGCCAGTGTCAGCGCGGAGGCGAGGTTGGGCATGCGGTCCATATCGGGGGGAGGACGGGGGACTTACGTAAGTTGGAACGTCAGGCGCTCTTGCCGCGACCGCCGTTGCGGTTGGCTGCGACTTCCGCCGGGCGAACCTCGGCGGCGAACTTGTCGAGCACGCCATTCACGAAACGGTGACCGTCCGGGCCGCCGAACGTCTTCACGACTTCGACCGCCTCGTTGATCACCACACGGTACGGCACGTCCTGAAGATGAATCAGTTCGTACGCACCCGCGATGAGCGCGGCATGTTCGATCGGCGACAGCTGGGCTGCCGGACGGTCCAGATGCGGCTGGAGTTGCTCCGACAGGGCGTCGGCCTCACGGATGCTGCCGTACAGGACAGCTTCCAGCAGGGCCTGATCCGCCTTGTCGTAGCCAGGGGTGGAGCGCAGGTGAGCATCGATCTCACTCGCGTGGCCGCGCGAAATCAGCCATTGATACACTCCTTGCAGCGCAAATTCGCGCGCGCGGCGCCGTGCACTCTTCATTACCGATCTTCCTCTTCTTCGTCTTCGTCTTCATCCTCTGCATCGTCGCCACTCAACATGTCGATGGCTTCGAGCAGATTGGCCATTTCCACCGCCACGCGAGCCGCATCGCGGCCCTTCTCGGCGGCGCGCACTTCGGCCTGTTCGTCGTTTTCGGTCGTCAGCACCGCGTTGGCGATGGGAATACCGAAATCGAGACCGATGCGCGTAATGCCGGCGCCGCTTTCGTTCGACACCAGCTCAAAGTGATACGTCTCGCCGCGGATCACCGCGCCGAGCGCGATGAGCGCGTCGAACTGGCCGCTTTCGGCCATCTTCTGCAATGCCAGCGGAATTTCCAGTGCACCGGGCACCGTCACGAGCAGCACGTCTTCGCCGTCGACGCCCAGGCGGTCGAGTTCGGCCACGGCTGCCGTGCGCAGTGCGGTGCAGACCGCGTCATTGAATCGTGATTGCACGATGCCCACGCGCAGGCCTTCACCGTCGAGTTCCGGCTGGTATTGTCCGATTTCCATAATGGGCTTCCTCAAAAAAGTACCGTCCAGGCGGTGCTGCCAACGTGATGCCGGCATGCCCGAGACAGGCAATGCTCGGCAAGATGACGCCCCGTCACAGACGGGACGCCGATACAAGGTAACTCAGGCAGTCGCGGCGCCGGGCATCGGTTGGAAACCGGTGACCTCAAGGCCATAACCTGCCATGTTGGGAATCTTGCGCGGGCTCGACAGGACTCGCATTTTACCGACACCCAGCTCACGCAGGATCTGCGCGCCAACGCCGTGCGTACGGAAGTCCACCGGGCGGCGCTTCGCGCGTGCCGCCTTCTCGGTTTCGTCGAGCGCTTCGAACTGGTTGAAGAGATGCTCGGGCGTCTCGACGCAGTTCAGCAGCACGACCACGCCTTTGCCCTCTTCGGCAATCGCCTTCATCGCACCGGCCAGCGTCCACGAGTGGGTCGACACGCCGGTCTCCAGCAGGTCCATCACCGACAGCGGCTCGTGCACGCGCACCAGCGTCTCTTCGTCGGGCGAAGGCACACCGCGCACCAGCGCCAGATGCGGATTGCCGCTCGGCTTGTCGCGATAGAGCGTGGCCTGGAAGGGGCCCCATGCCGTTTGCATCTCGCGCGACGACACCGTCTCAATCATCGATTCGGTACGGCTGCGATAGTGGATGAGATCGACGATGGTGCCGATCTTGATGTTGTGCTGCTCGGCGAACTCCAGCAACTGCGGCAGACGCGCCATCGTGCCGTCGTCGTTCATGATCTCGCAGATGACGGCCGCAGGCGTAAGACCGGCCATCGCCGTCAGGTCACAACCGGCTTCGGTGTGACCGGCGCGCACCAGCACGCCACCGGGCTGCGCCATGATCGGGAACACGTGACCCGGCTGGACGATATCTTCGGGACGGGCGTCGCGCGAAATCGCCGTCTTCACCGTATGGGCGCGGTCAGCGGCGGAGATGCCCGTGGTCACGCCTTCGGCCGCTTCGATCGACAGCGTGAACGCCGTGCCGTACTGCGTGCCGTTGCGATACGTCATCAGCGGCAGGTTGAGCTGCTTGCAACGCGCTTGCGTGAGTGTGAGGCAAATCAGGCCACGACCGTACTTCGCCATGAAGTTGATGGCTTCGGGCGTTGCGAATTCGGCTGCCATGACCAGGTCGCCTTCGTTTTCACGATCTTCCTCGTCAACGAGGACAACCATGCGGCCGGCCTTGAGCTCGGCAATGATTTCTTCTGTAGTGGCCAACGGCATAGCGGCAACGCGGGGCTCAATTTGGAAAGGCTCTATTCTACGCCAAGCCGGTGCGCGGCTGCGTCCGATCTAGCGCATCGGACAACGGAAAGACGTCAATACAAAGGTCTTGACCTAAGTAATTGCTGTGACTATAGTTAGGCGCATGGCTAACCAATCCATCCCTCTCGATCGAATCTTTCAGGCGTTATCCGATCCCACACGTCGTGCGGTCGTCGAGCGCCTGACGTTGGGCCCGGCGTCCGTGAGTGAACTGGCGCGTCCGTTTTCGATGGCGTTGCCGTCCTTCTCGCAGCATTTGAGCGTGCTGGAGGAGAGCGGCCTGGTCGTCTCGCGCAAAGCAGGGCGTGTGCGGACCTACGCGCTGGAGACTGAAACGCTGGCGGGCGCACAGGATTGGCTCCAGTTGCAGCGCGACAAATGGACGCGTCGCCTCGACCAACTCGATAACTATCTTTTGCAGATGAAGGAGACGTGAAGATGAGTCAACCCAACCTGTTCTCGGTGGACCCGAAGCTGGACCTGGTGCTGGAGCGCTATGTCGACGTCCCGTGCGAGCGCGTCTGGGCCGCGTGGACGCAGCCGGAGCATCTCAAGAAATGGTTCACGCCTGCGCCCTGGCAAACGGTCGAGTGCGAAATCGATCTGCGTCCGGGCGGTCTGTTTCACACCGTCATGCGTTCACCGGAAGGGCAGCAGTTTCCGAACGTCGGTTGCTATCTGGAAGTGGTCGAGAATTCGCGACTCGTGTGGACGAACGCGGTGCTGCCCGGTTTCCGTCCCGCGCCCGCGCCGGTAGCCGAACACGGTGGCTTTCAGTTCACCGCCGCCGTGCTGATGGAGACGCATGGCAAGGGCACGCGCTACACGGCGATCGCCATGCACGGCGACGAAGCCACGCGCGCGCAGCACGAAGCCATGGGCTTCCACGACGGTTGGGGCAAGGCGTTGGATCAACTGGTCGATCTGATGAAGTAACCCGGCTGAAGTCATCTTTCGCAGACGTATGAAAAAGGGGATGTGCCCGAAAGCACATCCCCTTTTCTGTTGCCCGTCACATCGGCCTGATCGATGGCCTCGTGACCACCGACTTAAGCACCCAGATAAGCGCGCTTGATGTCGTCGTTGGCGAGCAGGTTGTCGGCCGAATCGGCGAGCACGACGCGCCCGGTTTCGAGCACATAACCGCGGTCGGCCACATGCAGCGCCTTGTTCGCGTTTTGCTCCACCAGAAACACCGTCACGCCTTCTTCGCGAATCGCACGAATGATGTCGAAGATCTGCGCGATCACGAGCGGTGCGAGACCGAGTGTCGGTTCATCGAGCAACAACAGACGCGGACGGCTCATCAACGCGCGCCCGATGGCGAGCATCTGCTGTTCGCCGCCGGACATCGTGCCTGCACGCTGTTTGCCACGTTGTGCGAGCCGGGGAAACAGCTTGAAGACGTGATCCATGCCAGCATCGATTTCGTCTTTGGACGCGAAGAAGCCGCCCATCTTCAGGTTCTCGATGACGGTCAGGCTCGGAAACACGCGACGGCCCTCCGGCGAAATCGCCATGCCCATGCGCATGATCTCGTGCGTCGGACGGTTGGTAATGTCGTTGCCCTCGAACATGACGCGGCCGCTCGACGCGCGGGGCGTGCCACACACGGTCATCATCAGCGTGGTCTTGCCTGCGCCGTTGCTGCCGATGAGCGTGACGATCTCGCCCTTGTTCACTTCGATGGACACGCCCGAGAGCGCCTCGACGGCCCCGTAATGGGTGTGGATCTGTTCCAGCTTGAGCATTATTCCTCCCCGAGGTAGGCCTTGATGACGCGCGGGTCGTTGCGCACCTCGTCGGGCTTGCCGGTCATGATCGGCTTGCCGTGTTCCATCACGAGAATCCGGTCGGAGACGCCCATCACAAGACTCATGTCGTGCTCGATGAGCAGCACCGAAATGCCGAACTCGTTACGCAGGTTGTCCACGAGTTGCTGCAACTCGACCTTCTCCTGCGGGTTCAGACCGGCAGCCGGTTCGTCGAGCATCAGCAGACGCGGCTCGGTGATCATGCATCGCGCGATCTCGAGGCGGCGCTGGTGGCCGTACGACAGCGTGCCAGCTTCGCGGTTGGCGACCGGCGTGAGGCCAAGACGATCGAGCCACATCTTCGCGCGCTCAAGCGCCGTGCGCTCCGAGCGACGAAACGCGCCCGTCGAGAGCAGCCCTTGCAGAAAGCCGGTGTGCACGGTCATGTGCTGCGCGACGAG
The DNA here is from genome assembly GCF_902459615.1 of Pandoraea commovens. GTDB lineage: Bacteria > Pseudomonadota > Gammaproteobacteria > Burkholderiales > Burkholderiaceae > Pandoraea > Pandoraea commovens. The sequence continues at coordinate 301,485 of NZ_CABPSA010000005.1, read as the reverse complement.
CAGGTTCTCCACCACCGTCAACTGACGGAACAGACGGATGTTCTGGAACGTGCGCACCAGACCGCGACGCGCCACCATATGGCTCGGCAAGCCGGTGATGTCGTTGCCGTCGAGCACGATAGATCCGCCCGTCGGACGGTAGAAGCCGCCCACGCAATTGAAGACGGTCGTCTTGCCTGCGCCGTTCGGACCGATGATCGCGAAGACTTCGTTCTTGCGGACGTCGAACTCGACGCCGTCGACAGCCAGCAGACCGCCGAAGCGCATCTGAAGGCCGGAGAGTTTCAACAGTTCTGCACTCATTGCGGCAACTCCACATGCGGGCGGGTGGCGGGCAGCAGACCTTGCGGACGCCACATCATCATCAGCACCATCACCAGACCGAAGATCAGCATGCGGTACTCGGCAAAGTCGCGTGCCACTTCCGGCAGAATCGTCAGCAGGATGGCCGCGAGAATCACACCGATCTGCGAGCCCATGCCGCCGAGCACCACCACGGCGAGAATCAGCGCCGATTCGATGAACGTGAACGACTCCGGCGTGACCAGACCCTGACGCGCGGCGAAGAACGCCCCGGCCAGACCCGCGAACGAGGCGCCCAGCGTGAATGCCGAGAGCTTGATGCGCGTGGGGTTCAGACCGAGCGAGCGGCAGGCGATTTCATCTTCGCGCAGGGCTTCCCATGCGCGACCGATCGGCATGCGAATCAGACGGCTCGTGACGAACAGCGTGAATCCGACCAGCGCGAACGCGAGCAGATACAGCCAGATCACCATATGACCGCCGCTGTAATCCAGCCCGATCAGTTCATGGAATGTCTTCGCGCCTTCCACACTCGACGAGCGCGCCATCTCGAAGCCGAACACGCTGGGCTTCGGAATGCCGGACACGCCGTCCGGACCGCCCGTCAGGCTCGTCAGGTTGTTGAGCAGCAAGCGAATGATTTCGCCGAAGCCCAACGTCACGATGGCGAGATAGTCACCGCGCAGACGCAGCACCGGGAAGCCCAGCAGGAAGCCGAACGTCGCCGACATCAGCGCGGCGAGCGGCAGGCATTCCCAGAAGGTCAGACCGAAGTACTGATTGAGCAACGCGTACGTATAACCGCCGACGGCATAGAAGCCGACATAGCCCAGATCGAGCAGACCGGCGAAGCCCACGACGATGTTCAGGCCGAGACCCAGCACGCAGTAGATGAGTGCGAGCGTGGCCACGTCCACTGCGCCGCGCGAGCCGACGAACGGCCACACGAGACCGACGGCGAGCAGCACCCACATGGCGGTCAGTTGCTGACGACGTCCCATCGTGGGCATCGTCGGCAGTTTCACCGCGCGCTTGGTGCGCAACAGGAACGGCTTGATCAGTTGGAACACGAACACGATGGCGGTCGCGATCCAGACCGGACGCCAATGCTGTTCGAGCACGACCTTGTAGCCGTCGAGCTTCAGTTGCAGGCCCAGGATGGGGGCCGTGAGGATGATCGTCACGATTGCGGCGATGACCGCACCCTTGAGCGTCTCTCCTGCCGGCGCGCGGTGGGCGGCGCCGGACTTCATGGTGAGTTGTTGTGTCATGGTCGACCTCAGACTTTCTCGACGTCAGGCTTGCCCAGCAGGCCGGTCGGGCGGAACAGCAGCACCAGCACCAGCAGGCAGAACGCCACGATGTCCTTGTACTCGGAGGGCATGTAGCCCGAGGCGAGCGTCTCCGCCAGGCCCAGCAGCACGCCGCCCAGCATGGCGCCGGGAATGCTGCCGATACCGCCCAGCACCGCTGCCGTGAAGGCCTTGATGCCAGCGATGAAGCCGATGTACGGATTGAGCTTGCCGATGGTCAGGCCGATCAGCACGCCACCCACGGCCGCGAGCATGGCACCGAGAATGAACGTGAACGAGATCACGCGATTCGTATCGATGCCGAGCAGGTTGGCCATGCGCATGTCCTCGGCGCAGGCACGGCAGGCGCGGCCCATGCGCGAGTTGGCGATGAACAGCGTGAGCAGAATCATCAGTGCCACCGTCACACCCACGATCAGCATGCGAGCGTAGGGAATCGTCACGGTGAAGTCGCCCATCGGAATATCGATGGCGCCGGAGATCAGCATCGGCACGGAAACATCGCGTGCACCCTGACCGATCTGCACGTAGTTCTGCAGGAAGATGGACATACCGATCGCGGAGATCAGCGGTCCGAGACGAGGTCCGCCGCGTAGCGGGCGATACGCCACCCGCTCGATCGCGAAGCCGTAAAGGCCCGTGACCAGCACCGATACCAGCAGCGCTGCGCCCAGCACGAGCGGCAAGGGGTAGCCCGCCGCCGTTCCGATTGCAGTCAGTGTGACAAGCCCGACATAGGCGCCGATCATGTAGATCTCGCCGTGGGCAAAGTTGATCATGCCGATAATGCCGTAGACCATTGTGTAGCCAATGGCAATCAGCGCGTAGATCGCGCCCAGCGTCAGGCCATTGACCAGTTGCTGGGCAAGCTGTGGGAAAAATTCGTTCATGCGGGAAGCCTCGCGACTAGCGGGGGCCGAGCGCGAATGCGAGCCGCCCGCCGGGGTCGGCGGGCGGCTGGGGGTGATTCGCTGGCCAGTAAAGCGTCAGGGAATCAGTTGGCTGCGGTCTTGGTGGCGTCCTTGTGCCAGGTGAAGACCACGAACTTGAACGACTTCAGATCGCCGGCGGCGTCATACGCCACCTTGCCGATCGGCGTGTCGAACGTGTTGGCGTGCAGGTACTTCGCCACCTTTTCCGAGTCGGTGCTCTTCGCGCCAGCGATGCTCTTGGCGATCAGTTGCACGCCCGTGTAGGCCGGCATCTGGAACGGACCGTTCGGATCGCGCTTGGCGTCGGCGAAGGCCTTCACCAGCTTGGCGTTGGCCGGGTCGGCAGCGAAGTCGGCCGGCAGCGTCACGAGCATGCCTTCCGAAGCCGGGCCGGCGATAGCCGTCACGTCCTTGTTGCCCACGCCTTCCGGTCCCATGAACGTGGCCTTCACGCCTTGCTCACGTGCCTGACGCAGCAGCAGACCCATTTCCGGGTGGTAGCCGCCGAAGTAGACGAAGTCCACGCCTTGCGCCTTGAGCTTGGTGATGACAGCCGAGTAGTCCGAGTCACCAGCGTTGATGCCTTCGAACAGCACGACCGGCACCTTGGCGGCGTCGAGGTCCTTCTTCACCGAGGTGGCGATACCCTGACCGTACGACTGCTTGTCGTGCAGCACGGCAACCTTCTTCGGCTTGACCTTGTTGATGATGTACTGAGCAGCTGCCGGACCTTGCTGGTCGTCACGACCGATCGTACGGAAGATGAAGTGGCGCTTCTTGCCTTCGGTCAGTTGCGGTGCCGTGGCCGACGGCGTGATCATCACGACGCCTTCGTTTTCGTAGATGTCCGATGCCGGGATCGTCGAGCCCGAGCACACATGGCCGATCACATACTTGATCTTCTGGCTAACGATCTTGTTGGCGACGGCGACAGCCTGCTTCGGCTCGCATGCGTCATCCATGAACACGGCTTCGAGCTTGTTGCCGTTCGCGCCGCCAGCTGCGTTGACTTCTTCAATCGCGGTTAGCGCACCGGCCTTGACCATGTCGCCGTACTGAGCAACCGAGCCGCTGAACGGACCGGCGATGGCGATCTTGACGGTCTCTGCATTGGCAGCCGTTCCGAGGAGGGCGAGAGCAGCGGCAACGAACAGGGATTTGTGACGAAACTGCATTGTGGACATCTCCTTGATTTGTATTTTTTGACTACCTCGTGGTGCGGTAGCCTTAATCGACTGCTAAACCTGGTCGGTATTGGATCCTTCAAACCGCTGGCGGCCTGAACGATGCGCCATAGTAGCGTAATACGCTCTTTAATAGAAACAGGTATCCTGAGTCCCCCGAAAACCCGCATGGATAAAGGGTTTCAAAAGGGTCATAAGAAAAAAATAAGAGTCGTCACAGCGATTCTCCGTAGTACTACGCAGATTGGAAAATCCGCAAATGTCACGTGAATCGGTAAATGAGGGCCATGTTGAATGGATGCGACGAAATAGGCATCAGGACATTTTGGATACAATCCGGTGGGTATTGAAATCCAATCGTCGGCGCTTTGCATTCAGCCGTATCCGTGCGCATATATCTATGGATAGACGCCAGCCTTACATCGGCAGCGGGTGACGCCGGGTGCGCGATGCGCGGATCAGCGCGAGAAACGCGGCGAGAATCGGCGAATCGTCATCGCGCCGGTACATGCAGTTCAGTTCGATGGAGCGCAGCCGCTGCGACTTCAACGGCCGATACACCACGCCGGGCAATCGCAGATTCGCGGCCGACTCGGTCGTGACGCACACGCCAAAGCGACTCGCCACGAGTGCAATCGACGTCACCACATCCTCCACCTCCTGCTCTACGCGCAGCGTCACGCCCTCGGCGCGAAACGCGGCGGCCACTTCTTCTGCGAGTCCGGGCACCGGTGCGTTCGGGTAGAGAATCATCCGCTCGTTATCGAGATCGGCGAGCGTGAGCGATGCGCGCTTGCACAGCGGGTGCCCTTCGTACAGTGCGACGAGAAACGGCTCGCGGTGAATCCAGTCGACGACCAGATCCGGTTCGTCCGGAATCAGACGGTTGAAGCCGATGGCGATGCGCCGCTCACGCAGCGCCGCAATCTGTTCCGTCTTCGACAGGTTGTGCAGGCCGATTTTCACTTCGGGGCGCTCAGTGTGGAAGTCTGCGAGCAGTCGCGGAATCACATTGAGAATGCCGGAACTGAAGATGCCGACGTCGAGCCGCCCGATATACCCATCGCCCGCGAGCCGGGTTTGCTCTTCTGCGCGGCGCGTGAGCGAGAGGATGTTCGGCACCTCGGCGAGCAGCGTCTGCCCGGCGGCGGTCAGCGTCGCGCCTTTGGGCGTGCGCACGAAGAGCGCCGTGCCGAGTTGCGCCTCCAGTGCGTGGATATGACGGGTGAGCGGTGGCTGCGCCATGTTCAGCCGTTCGGCAGCGCGTCCGAAATGGCCCTCCTGCGCCACCGCGAGGAAGTACCGCATTTGCTTGATATCCATGATTCAGTGCCTCAACTCGATACCGAAATAGTATCGGAATCTGGAAATTTGGTATTGGACGGTATCTTTCCGCGCGCGCATCATGCCTGCACGAAGCCGCTCTATCGAGCATTTCAGGAGACAGCATCATGCCAATCGTACATATCAATCTGATCGAGGGCCGCGATGACGCTGCCGTCAAGGCCTGCGTGAAGGCCGTGGCGCGCACCGTGCACGAGACGCTCGGCGCGCCGCTCGAATCGATTCGCGTCTTCGCGACGCAGGTGCCGGCCGCCCACTGGGCGGTGGGCGAGCGCACGAAGGACGAGCCGGCAGCACCGGCCAAGGCGGGCGCGTAATGAGCAACGCTATCCAACGCGACGCAGCTACGCAGGCGCGTCTCCAGCAGGCCGCCGATGCGCTGCTCGAAGCCGAGCGCTCGCACCGCTTCATCGCCCCGCTGCGCGACACGTTCGCACCGCTCACCATCGACGACGCCTACGCCATCCAGCGCATCAACACCGAGCGACGCCTCGCGGCCGGTCGCCGTATCGTCGGCTGCAAGATCGGTCTGACGTCGGTCGCCGTGCAGAAGCAGCTCGGCGTTGACCAGCCTGATTTCGGCCTGTTGTTCGACGACATGGGCTATGGCGACGGTGAACCGATTCCCGCCTCGATCCTCACGCAACCGAAGATCGAAGCCGAGATTGCGTTCGTGATCGGCCGCGATCTGAACGTTGAGAATCCGGGCCAGCTGGATGTGCTCAATGCCATCGAGTACGCGCTGCCCGCGCTGGAAATCGTCGGCAGCCGCGTGGCCGACTGGAATATCCGCATTACCGACACGATTGCCGATAACGCTTCGTCGTCGGCCTATGTGATCGGCAACACGCCGAAGAAGCTCTCGGAATTCGACGTCCGCATGTGCGGCATGGTGCTTGAGCGTCGTGGCGAGCCGGTCTCGGTCGGCGCAGGCGCGGCCTGTCTGGGCAGCCCGATCAACGCCGTGGTGTGGCTCGCGCGCACGATGGCTGCGGTGGGCACGCCGCTGAGGGCAGGCGATCTGGTGCTTTCGGGCGCCCTTGGTCCGATGGCCGCCGTCACCCCGGGCGACATCTTCGAGACCCGCATCAATGGCCTGGGCTCGGTCCGCGCCGTCTTTGAACCTGCCAGCGAGGCTGCACGATGAGCCACATCCACGATTACGCCAAGCTGCTCGACGACGCAGCGCATTTCGCCCACGAAGTCGAACAGTTCGACACCGATAACCGCCTGTCGCTCGACGACGCCTACGCCATTCAGGCCGCCTCGCTGGCGCGCCGTGCCGAGCGTGGCGAGACGCGCGTCGGCGTGAAGATGGGCTTCACCAGCCGCGCGAAGATGATTCAGATGGGGCTGTCCGATGTGATCTGGGGACGTCTGACGTCCGGCATGCAGATCGAAGAGGGCACGTCCATCGACTTTAAGCGCTACGTGCATCCGCGCGTCGAGCCGGAAATCGCCTTCATTCTGAAGAAGCCGCTCGAAGGCAACGTCACCGGGCCGCAGGCGCTGGCAGCGGTCGAGGCGATCGCACCGGCCATCGAGATCATCGATTCGCGCTACAAGAACTTCAAGTTCACGTTGCCGGAAGTGATTGCCGATAACGCGTCGTCCAGCGGTTTCGTGATCGGCGCGTGGCATAGCCCGCACGTCGACTTCTCGAATCTGGGGCTGGCGATGTCGATCAACGGCCGCACCGTGCAGGTCGGTTCGACGGCGGCGCTGCTGGGTCATCCGCTGCGCTCGCTCGTAGCGGCGGCGCGTCTGTCGGCGGCGGCCGGTGAGCCGTTGCAGGCGGGCTGGATCGTGATGGCGGGCGGCGCGACACCGGCCGAGTACATCCAGCCGGGTCAGTACGTGTCGGTCGAGATGGAATCGCTCGGTCGCGTGGGCTTCCACGTCTGACGCATTCGTCGGTGAGTGCGGCAGACGTTTCTGCCGTGCCATGCAAAACGGGGCGCGCCATACGGCACGCCCCGTTTTTGTCTTTACTGTCCGACGAATTTCAGTAGTGCGTCAGTCCCGCTTCACCCGGGCCATCACACGCAGATCGGCCTCGATCATGCGCACGTCGGTGAATGTCAGTGCGAGCTTGTCGTCGAGCGAAGTGAGCGCGGGCAGGTTGAACATGCCTTGCGCGTCGCCGACGATGCTCGGCGCGAAGTACGTCAGCAGTTCGTCCACGCAACCTTCGCGCAGCAGCGAACCGTTGAGCTTGTAACCGGCTTCCACGTGGATTTCGTTGAACTGACGCTCGCCCAGCGCACGCAGTAGCGCAGGTAGCTCGACCTTGCCGTTGGGGTTCGGCAGATCGAGCACGTCGACGCCAAGATCGCGCAGCCGCGCCACGCGATCCGCATCGCCGTTGGCGCAGACCACTAGCGCATTGCCACCGGCCAGCACCTTTGCCGTCGGGGCGATGTCCAGACGTGAGTCGACGACGATACGCAGTGGCTGACGCGTCGTTTCCACCTCACGCACCGTCAGCGACGGATTGTCTTCGCGCACGGTGCCGATGCCCGTGAGAATCGCGCAGGCGCGTGCGCGCCATGCGTGGCCGTCGGCGCGTGCGGCCGGGCCGGTCAGCCACTGACTCACGCCGTTGTGCAGCGCCGTCTTGCCGTCGAGACTCGCTGCCACTTTCATGCGCACCCACGGCGTGCCGCGCGTCATGCGGGCGATGAACCCGATGTTCATCTCGCGCGCTTCGTTCTCCAGCAAACCGCAGCGCACGTCGATACCGGCGTCGCGCAGCATGCCCAGCCCGCGCCCGGCGACGAGCGGGTTCGGATCTTCCATCGCGGCGATCACGCGCTTCACGCCCGCGTCGATGAGCCCCTTGGCGCACGGCGGTGTGCGGCCGTAATGACTGCATGGTTCCAGCGTGACGTAGGCCGTCGCGCCGCGCACCGATTCGCCGCGCACGCGCGCATCCTTCATGGCCTGCACTTCGGCGTGATCCTGCCCGGCGGGCTGGGTGAAGCCTTCGCCGATAACACGGCCGTCCTGCACGATGACGCAGCCCACGCGCGGGTTCGGCGTCGTAGTGAACATCGCGCGCTCGGCCAGGGCCAGCGCGCGGCGCATGTAGTCAAAATCCTGATCGGAAAACATGAGACGTAAGATCGTCAGAGCATCAGCGGCCGGTCGGTCAGCGCATTGTCCGGGGCTGCGCCGGCTCGGGCCGGCAGGGATTCGCGCGCAATGCCGCGCAGGGTGTTCAGTGCGTCGAGCGCGCTCTGGACGTAGCGTTCATCGCGAAACCCGGCGCTCATCTGCTTCACGACGGCTTCCCACTTGGCATCGTCCACCAGCGCATTGACGCCTTTGTCGGCGATCAGCTCGATATCGTGATCGGCGATGTTGATATACAGCAGTATGCCTGTGCGCTCGCTGGTGTGCGCGACACCCAAATGGTGAAACAGTTGAACGGCGCGTTGACGGCACGTTTGCCCGCGCCACACGTTGGCGAGCGGCATGGCTGCTTCGATCACCAGCCGGATTTCGCAACGATGCTCCGATTCGGATTCGCGGATCGAGGCTTCCAGCGTGTCGAGTGCGTTGTCGGGAAATAGCCAGCGGGCATGTGCCCGCCAGGTGCCTGCGTGACGCAGCCAGCGCGACACGTCGTGCGGTTTCGGTTGCATTGCGACTGCCGGTTCGTGTGCTGTCGTCATCGTCTTCACCAGTTGCCGGACGAGCCGCCGCCGTCGAAACCGCCGCCGCCTCCGCCGCCAAAACCACCGCCCCCCCCGCCGCCACCGCCGCCACCGCCGTCGTTACGTCCCCAGCCACCGCCGAGTCCGCCGCCGATGCCTCCACCAATACCACCGATGCCGCCGAAACCACCGGGGCCGATGCGTCCGCGCTGACCGGTGAGTACGCGCGAGCGCGGGTCGTTGGGGTCGCTCGGCAAGCCGGGACCGCTGAAGCGCCGGCGGCCCTCCATGATCACCACCATTGCGATGATGAAGACGATGAAGAGCAGCGGGAGAAAATCGGACAAATCGGAGTGCGGTGCGCGCGTGGACGGCAGATTCGGTGCGGGCAACGCCTCGTTGTTCATGGCCGCCTGCACGGCCGCCGTTCCCGCCGCGATGCCGCCGAAGAAGTCGCCATTGCGGAAGTACGGTGCCATGACGTCGCGCAGAATGCGGCCCGAAATGGCGTCGGTGAGCGACCCTTGTACGCCGCGTCCGACCTCGATGCGCATCTTGCGCAAGTCGTTCGGGTTGTCCTTCGCGATCAGCATGATGACGCCATCGTCAACACCCTTGCGGCCCGCCTTCCAGGCGTCGGCGACACGGATGCTGTATTGATCGATGGTCTCGGGCGCGGTGCTCGGCAGCATCAGCACAAAGATCTGGCTGCCGCGTTGCTGCTCGTATTGCGCGAGCTGCGCCTCAAGTGCGTTGCGCTGCTCGGCGGTGAGCGTGCCGGTCAGATCGGTCACCCGCGCCGTCAGCGCGGGCACGGCCACCAGCGCTTCTGCGCTCGCGGGCAGCGCCAGCCAGCAAAGACTGGCCAGCGCGAGTGCCCACAACGCCCACACAAAGCGCTTCGGTTGCATGAGCGCTGTCATTGCCGCGGCCTCAGAACTTGACGGCCGGTGCCGTGGAAATCGCCTTCTCGTTATCCACGGTGAAGTTCGGCTTCGTGCCGTAACCGAACATCTTGGCCGTCAGATTGTTCGGGAACTGACGCACATACACGTTGTAGTCCTGCACGGACTGGATGTAACGATTGCGCGCGACCGTGATGCGGTTTTCCGTACCTTCGAGCTGCGATTGCAGGTCGCGGAACAGGCCGTCGGCCTTCAGGTTCGGGTAGTTCTCCGAGACGGCCATCAGGCGCGAGAGTGCGCCCGAGAGCTCACCCTGCGCTTGCTGGAAGCGCTTGAACGCTTCCGGATCGTTGAGCGTCTCCGGCGTGACGGTGATGCTCGTCGCCTTGGCGCGGGCGTTGATCACTTCGGTGAGCGTGGCCTGCTCGTGCGACGCGTAGCCCTTGACCGTGTTCACCAGGTTCGGCACCAGATCGGCACGTCGCTGGTACTGGTTGACGACCTCGCTCCAGGACGCCTTGACTGCTTCGTCCTTGACCTGAATCTCGTTGTATCCGCAGGAGGACAGCATCGACGCGAGAAGTCCCAGCGCGAGCCATCGCACCCAGGACTGACGACGAAGAATCGGCAGTAACATTTGCATGACGTTTTCCCCTTGTTATGACCGGACGGACATCCGGCAGACTGCGCAAAACGTGGCACGAACCACACTGCAAATGGTAGGCGAGCTCTCGGACGCGATCATGCAATCGTCCCAAACGCGTCGCGCGCCGCTTCGATCGTCGCATCGATGATCGTGTCGTCGTGCGTGGCCGACACGAACCCGGCTTCGAACGCGCTCGGTGCGAGGTAGACGCCGCGATCGAGCATGGCGTGGAAGAACTTGTTGAAGCGGGCGACGTCCGACGTCGTCACTTCGGCAAAGCTCTGCGGCACGTTGGCACGGAAGTACAGACCGAACATGCCGCCGACGCTGTCGCCGGAGAACGGCACACCGGCGGCCTGCGCGGCTTCGACGAGACCGCTCACGAGCTTCGATGTGCGCTTGGCCAGATCTTCGTAGAAGCCAGGCGCCTGAATCAGCTTGAGCGTGGCGAGCCCGGCGGCGACCGCCAGCGGGTTACCCGAGAGCGTGCCCGCCTGATAGACGCCACCGAGCGGGGCAAGATGCGACATGATGTCGCGGCGTCCGCCGAATGCGGCTGCGGGCATGCCGCCGCCGATCACCTTGCCCAGACACGTCAGGTCGGCCGTAATGCCGTAAAGCGCCTGTGCGCCGCCCAGACCGACGCGGAAACCGCACATCACTTCGTCGAAGATCAGCACGGCGCCGTGCGCGGTGCACAGCTCGCGCAGCGTCTGGAGGAAGTGACGCGAGCCGCGCACGAGATTCATGTTTCCCGCGACCGGCTCGACGATCACGGCCGCGATCTCGCCGCCCTGACCGGCGAACAGTTCACGCAGCTGTTCGACGTTGTTGTATTCGAGGACGAGCGTGTCGCGCGTGACTTCGGGCGGCACACCGGCCGAGGAGGGCGCGTTGCGCGTGGAGTCGGCAAACGTCAGCAGACCCGAACCGGCTTTCACCAGCAGGCTGTCGGCGTGGCCGTGGTAGCAGCCTTCGAACTTGACGATCTTGTTGCGACCCGTAAAGCCGCGTGCCAGACGCAGCGCGCTCATCGTGGCTTCGGTGCCCGAGGACACCAGACGCACTTGCTCGATGGACGGCACGAGACGGCAGATTTCTTCGGCCATCACGACTTCGGCTTCGGTCGGTGCGCCGAAGCTGAAACCCTGCGACATGGCCGTTTGCACGGCGGCGACGACTTCCGGATGCAGGTGGCCGACGATCATCGGGCCCCACGAGCCGATGTAGTCGATGTAGCGCACGCCTTCGGCGTCCCACATGTAGGGGCCTTGTGCGCGGGCGATGAAGCGCGGCGTGCCGCCAACCGAGCGGAAGGCGCGCACGGGCGAGTTCACACCGCCGGGAATGGTTTGCTGGGCGCGCTCGAACAGCGCGACATTCGTAGTGTTTTCGGACATGACTTCAGCTTTGCGGCGCATAGGCCTATTCACCTTAATGCGTCGATTCTAGCGGATGGCGTCAAAGTCCGGGACTTCTCGCGGCCGGGGGCTTCTGTTAGATTGAAGGCAACTTTCTCAACGCCAAGGAAATTCAAGGCCCTTCGACATGTCCACCGTCAACGCACAACGTCCTTCGATCACTGTCTCGTCTCTCGACCTCGATCGTCTTTATTCGGTCATCGAGAATGCGCCGCGCACGGCCCTGCCGTATGTGGAGGCACTCGAAACAGAGCTCACCCGGGCGAGCGTCGTCGAGCCGGAGCAAATGCCGGCCGATGTCGCCACGATGAATTCGGTGGTGCGCTATCGCGATCTGAGCACGCAGCAGGAGCACCGCGTGACGCTCGTGTATCCGCAGCATCTCGCCGCCACGGAAAACGGCATTTCGGTATTGGCGCCGGTGGGGAGCGCGTTACTGGGTCTGCGTGTCGGCCAGTCGATTCACTGGCAAGTGCCGGGCGGCCATCTCATCGAGCTGGAACTGCTTGGCCTCGACTATCAGCCTGAAGCCGCTGGCGAATACCACCGTTAATTCCCTTCTCCGCAGCACCATTGGGAGATTCGGATCTCCCGAGTCTCCCAGTCATCCCCTCTGCAATTTCCGCAACTCCCCGCTCAGCGACGTAGCCAGCCGCGCGAAATCGGCCATGCCAACAGGCGACGATAGATGCCTTCGAGGATCGCCGCGACGATACGGCTCGTCTCGCGTGCGCTCGCCGTGCGCATGATGAGCGCGACGACCAGCGACACCACCAGCGCGCCGAGCATGTCGACCGGCCAGTGCACGCCGAGGTAGATGCGCGCCCAGCACACGGGCAGCGCGCAAATCAGAAGGAGCTTGCCGAGCAGACGTGGCGTGCGGGCTACCGTACCCATCAGCACGAACGCCGACGTGAACATGATCGAGCCGTGGTTGCTCGGGAAGGCGCTCGTCGGCGCGTGTGCGAGCAGATTCGTGCCGAGGCCGACGACGAACGGTCGCGGCTCGAACCAGGCGAATCCGATAACGAAGTTGATCAGCAGCACGAGCGCCACGCCCAGCAGGCCATGCACCGCGCCTTCGCGGTCGCGTCCGCCCGCGAGCCACAGCGTGACGAGGCCCACCGGCAGCAGCAAGATCAGATATTTGGCAATGAAGACGGCGATGGCCAGTTCGCCATCGCTCACATCGTGCGAGGCGTTGATGGCGAGAAAGAGGGCGCGGTTGAGCGAATCCATGAACTCCGGGGGGAACGAAGGTCTGCCGGAGATTGGGAGTGCGGCCGGGCGCTTTAGCGGTGCCGGCGCCTCAACGGCCGCCGGCCGACGGTTTGTGACGATTGCGTGACAGATTCTGAATGACCCGTCGCCACGAGGAAAGTGCCATTTGTCATCATTTTGTAACACCTTGAATTGTCACTTTTCTTTCGACGCTCTCGGAGGTAGAATCGCGCCGTCATAGCTCTCAGGAGGTCCTTCCGTGGACAGTAGTTCTAGTGGTAGTTGCCGGTCGACCGAAGTCGACACCATCACCGCGAGTTAGTCCCCGGGATCTTCCCAGCCGCTAACTCGCATAGTCGGGTTGGCGCGCACCTCAGATGTACCTGTCGAATGCCCTCACCCCTTAGCCGCAGCACTCGCGCGACGAAGGGGTTTGTTGGGATGTACCGATAGCGTCCGTCTCTCGTAGCACGCTCCCTTATTGGTTTTACGTCTGCCGTTCGGGCTGTCCCGTCGTGCGCGTGCGTTCGCGTGTTTTGCATGAAACGCGAACCCGCCGCTCACGTCGGCCAGATGCCGTGCGGCCGGGAGATTCATCGTGTTCCGTTATTCCATGACCCTGCGCGGAGGCAATCCGCAAGCTTTGATGCTGCCGTCCCAGTGCCTGCATCACTATCACGTCGATCCGCACCCGGACGCGGCCCATGACGCGGCGCGTCCCGGTCTCGTGACGCGTGCCGGGCAGTGGCTGGCCTCGTTCGTGCGCCATCGCGAGAGCGTCAAGCAAGGCTGACCCCGCGTCTTTCCGTTGTTACGTGAGGCGCCGGGGGTTCTCCGGTGCCTCGCAAGCCATTTCAGGATGTATTCATGCAACAAGCTCTCACGCTCAGCGAGCGACTGATTGCGGTGCTTGGCGCGCGCCTCGGCCTGCGCTTCTTCCGTCGCCGCGACATGCTCGAAACGCTCGATGCGCCAGCCCATGGCCACGAGGCACCGCCGGGTCTGCTCGAAGCCGCACGCGACGCCGGGCCGGACCTGCTCGCGCGTCTGCGCACCACCCGCGACGGGCTGTCCGACGACGAAGCCGCCACGGTGCGTGCGCACGTAGGCCCCAACGAGGTCGAGCACGAAAAGCCGCTGCCCTGGTGGCGTCATCTCTTTAACTGCTACCGCAATCCGTTCAACCTGCTGCTCACTGCACTGGCCGCTGTGTCTTACGCGACCGACGACACCGAGGGAACGATCATCATCGCGGCGATGGTGATCATTTCCACGGTGTTGCGATTTGTGCAGGAAGCCCGCTCCAACAAGGCAGCGGAGAAGCTGAAGGCGATGGTGAGCACTACGGCGACCGTGCTGCGTCGTGAGCCGTTGATCGACGGTGCGGTCGAGCCGGAGAACGTGCGTCGCCTCGGACGCATGGGCCGTGAAATCGCGCTCGCGGACCTCGTGCCCGGCGATATCGTGCTGCTCGCGGCGGGCGACATGATTCCGGCCGACGTGCGAATCCTTACTGCCAAAGACCTGTTCGTCTCGCAGTCCGCGCTCACGGGCGAAGCATTGCCTGTGGAGAAATTCGCGCATCCCTGTGAGTCTGGCGGCAGCAACCCGCTCGCTTACGACAACCTCGCATTCATGGGGACGAACGTGGTGAGCGGCTCGGCCACGGCCGTCGTCGTCGCCACGGGCGGTCGCAGCTTCTTCGGCTCGCTTGCGCAGCGCGTGAGCGCGCAGCAACCGACCGTCACGTCGTTCCAACAAGGTGTGAACCGCGTATCTTGGGTGCTCATCCGCTTCATGCTGGTCATGACGCCCATCGTCCTGCTCATCAACGGTTTCACGAAGCACGACTGGCTCGAAGCGTCGCTCTTCGCGCTGTCGGTGGCCGTCGGCCTTACGCCCGAAATGCTGCCGATGATCGTGACGGCCACGCTCGCCAAGGGCGCGGTCGTGCTCTCGCGCAAGAAGGTGATCGTCAAGCGACTCGACGCGATCCAGAACTTCGGCGCGATGGACGTGCTCTGCACCGACAAGACCGGCACGCTCACGCAGGACAAGATCTGTCTGGAGCGTCACACCGACGTGTGGGGTAACTTCTCCGAAGATGTCCTCGAATACGCGTACCTCAACAGCTTCTATCAGACCGGTCTGAAGAACCTGCTCGATGTCGCTGTGCTCAATCACGCCGAGTTGCATCAGCGTCTGGACGTCGTCAATCGTTATCGCAAGATCGACGAAATCCCGTTCGATTTCCAGCGCCGTCGCATGTCGGTGGTGGTCAGTGAGAACGGCGATCACCACGAACTGATCTGCAAGGGTGCAGTGGAAGAGGTAATGGCGGTGTGCAACCGCGTGCAGCATGGCGCGAACGTCGAACCGCTCACGCCGGACGTGCTGGCGCAATTGCGTCGCGTGACGGCCCACCTGAACGCCGAAGGCCTGCGTGTGGTGGCGGTGGCGACGCGGCATCTGCCGCCGGTACGTGAGCGCTACAGCATCGCGGACGAAAGCGAGCTCGTGCTCGTTGGCTACATCGCCTTTCTCGATCCTCCCAAGGAGTCGACGGCACCGGCCCTCAAGGCGCTGGCGGCGGCAGGCGTGGACGTCAAGGTGCTCACGGGCGACAACGATCTCGTGACGGCCAAAGTCTGCCGCGAAGTCGGTTTGCCGGTGACGGCGTGCGTGCTGGGCGACGACATCGAAGCGATGAGCGACCCCGAACTTGCCAGGACCGTCGAGCGCGCCAACGTCTTCGCGAAGCTCACGCCTGCGCACAAGGAACGTCTCGTGCGCATGCTGCGCGCAAACGGTCACGTCGTGGGATTCATGGGCGACGGCATCAACGACGCCCCGGCACTGCGCGCGGCCGACATCGGCATTTCGGTGGATACCGCAGTCGACATCGCCAAGGAAGCGGCCGATCTGATCCTGCTGGAAAAGAGCCTGATGGTGCTGGAGCAGGGCGTGATCGAGGGACGCCGTACGTTCGCGAACATGCTCAAGTACATCAAGATGACGGCCAGCTCGAACTTCGGCAACGTCTTCTCGGTGCTGATTGCGAGCGCCTTCCTGCCGTTCCTGCCCATGCTGCCGTTGCAGTTGCTCACGCAGAATCTGCTGTACGACCTGTCGCAGACGACGATTCCGTTCGACAACGTCGATGCCGAACAACTGACCAAGCCGCAGCAGTGGAATCCGTCGGATCTGTCGCGTTTCATGGTGTTCTTCGGCCCGATCAGCTCGATCTTCGACGTGCTGACGTTCGTCGCCATGTGGCATCTGTTCGGCGCGAACAGTGCCGAGCATCAGACGTTGTTCCAGTCCGGCTGGTTCGTCGAAGGTCTGCTGTCCCAGACGCTGATCGTGCACCTGATCCGCACGCGCCGTCTGCCGTTCATCCAGAGTCGCGCCGCATGGCCGTTGCTGTTGATGACGGGCGCGGTGATGCTGATCGGCATCATGCTGCCGCTGTCGCCGTTCGCCGAGACTTTCAAGATGCAGGCGCTGCCGCTTGCGTACTTCCCGATGCTCGCCGCGATTCTGCTGGCGTACGCCGTGCTCACGCAGTTGATGAAGGGCGTGTTCGCGCGACGGTTCGGGTGGCAGTGACGTTGCTGCGGTAGCCGTCACAGAAAAAAGCCAGCGGCGAGTCGTTCACCGCTGGCTTTTTCACAGGGCTTCGATGCGAGGTTTAATCGTCGACCCAGGTGCCCGACGGCCGGTCGAAGTGCTGCGAACGCGGCGCGAAAACGTCACGGGCGTCGTCGAGTTCGAGGGTGACGTCGAGCGCGCCATCGTTGTCCTTCTTCGCGCTGCCGAGAGGATCATTGCAGCACAGCCACAGCGACACATCCTTGGGCATGCCTTCGACGCGGAACGACTTCTGATTGCCGACGAGGAACGGTTCGCCCTTCTCGCCGAAGCGCCCGACGAGTTGCCCCATCAGGGCGTCGTGGCCGTGATACGGATATTCGTCGTTACCTGAGACTTTGTGCAGATACGTCGCGCCGGAGTTGGGGGTACGGCCGTTGGCGTCGCGGCGGCCGAACTTGCGGTCGTCCGTGCGTGTGCACCACTCGCCGGACGCTCGCAGAATGACCTTCGGCGCGCTTTGCTCCCCGACCTTGTATCCCGTGTCCTGCCAGCCCTCGGTGGCGTACACCTTCATGCGCTTGTTGATGCGATCTGTCGTCATGACAACGCTCCATAGTTGACGGGGGGCCAAGAATGGATCGCCGACGGGTGGCCATCGGCGCTTTGCTACGCAATCTGCTGTCAGTTCGAGTGTAGACGCATCGCCTTGTCCGTCACCCCATAAGGGCGGAGGCCTGCCTCCAAACGGCGATTGGGCGAGAGCGCGATGCCAAGCTCGGCGTACAGCTCGTCGAACGCCTCGCGAGTGCCGACGAGCAACGCCGTCGTCTGCCCGCTGATGTCCGTGACCACGCTCACCAGCGTTCGCCCCTGAGACGTCTCGCGCGCAGCGACGAACTGCGTCGATGTGAGCGCGGCAAGTGTGGCGAATCGCTCGGCCTGCACCAGACCGCTGATCTGGAAGACCGGTTGTGCCGCGCCCGTCGAGCGGGGCGCAAAGCGGATGTTCACGCCGTCGCTGCGCACGCCCAATGCGGCAAAGAGCTTGTCTCTGCCTTGTGCGCCGAGTGCGCAGTGATCGCCATGCACCCAGCGCGATATGGTGTTGCCGGTGATGCCGGTCGCGTAAGCGAGCCTTGCCTGCGTGGTGCCCGAGAGCTTGATCAGCAGACGGGCGACGGTGCGGTGACGCCGTTCGATCTCATCCATTGCGAGTGTCCTGTCAGGTGCGGTCATGGACCACGTCGGGGCGGCATGCTGCCGATATCAGAACGCCATCGTGACTTCCAGTTGTGCGTCGATGTCCTTGCGAAGGGCGGTGGTGCACGGCATGAGCGGGCGGCGCACCGTGTCCTGGCAGAAGCCCAGCGATGCGAGGGCCGCTTTGATCGCCACCGGATTCGGCTCGGAGAACAGTCGTCGGATCAGCGGCTTCATGCCGTTGAAGAGTGTGTTCGCGTGATCCATGTCGCCTTCGCGCACGTAGCGCATCAGCTTGAGATAGAGGTCCGGGCGCACATGCGCTGCCGCCGAAATACATCCGACGGCACCGGCGCGCAGCGCGGGCAGGATCTGCATGTCGTCGCCGCACAGCACGCGCATCGTCACTTGCGCCGGGAGATGTGTGAGCGGGTGCGCATCGCACTCCTTGATGGCGGCGAACGACTCGTGCGATGCCAGCTCGCGGATCGTCTCCACGCCGAGCGTGACACCGGTGCGAAGCGGCACGTTATAGAGCACGAGCGGCTTGCGCGTACCGGCGGCAAGCGTGCGGTAGTGCCAGAGAATGCCTTCCTGCGAGGGGCGCAGGTAGTAGGGCGGCGGGACGAGGTAACCGGCGAGCGGCAGGTCGTCAAGACTGCGGATCTGACGCGCGGCATTCGTCGTGTCGGCGGCACCGACACCGGCGAGCACCGGCGCGTGTCCGTGAGCGAGGTGGCAGGCCGTCTCGACGAGACGGCGGCGCTCCTCATCGGTGAGCAGTGTGCCCTCGCCGGTGGTGCCTGCGACCACGAGGCCGTTTACGCCAGCGGCGAGGTAGTAGTCGACCAGACGTGCAAACGCGTTGTAGTCGATCTGAGCGCCATTGGCGCCTGACATGGGCGTGACGAGCGGAACCCACACGCCTTCGAAGATGGCTGTGTTCATAACCTGAAGCATCGGTGTTGGCGAAGATCGCCGGGAGGGTCTCAGACGGCCGGACGCAGGCGTAGTGCGCCGAATTCGGCTTCCGGCAGCGATTGCATGACGACGTCCATCGCCCGTGCCGCTTCGACGCGCGGCAAGGCAATCGACACCACAGCCGCCGTATCGCGCCGGATCGGACGAATCGTCTCGACACGCCATGGCAGTGGCAGGCTCATCGCCAGCGTGACGGCCAGCGAGGAGACGGCGGCGCGGCTGAGGGTGATGTCGAGCGTCGCGTCGAGGCGGGCGCGCGGGTTGTATCGATTGCGTTGACGCGCCACAGACACGGTCTCGGCGGACGGTGCGCCCAGCGTGGTCAGCGTACTGGCTGGCGTTGCGGCGACGGCGTTGTTGGCCGATTGCGCCGAACTGAGCGACGCACGGGCCGTGGCGGGTGTTGCGCTGTAAGCGCGCGAGGGATCAGCCGGAGTGGCGTTCGCACCAGGAGGTTCAAGGCTGACGCGTTGGGCGATTGAGGGCATGGCGACGTGTCGTTTTGACGACTGAAGTGACAACGAGGCCAGTCTAGGGAGGCGCAGGTAAAAAAGGCGTCAAGATTTTGACGCCTTGTTTGCCTGACGTTGAGCGGTGAGATCAGTCGTGTTTCGGGTACTGCGCGTCGTTGAACAGCACGCTTGCGCCATGCGGTGCGGTGCCGACGTTGTTTCGGAACAGCGAGAACATATTGCGCCACGGATCGAACGGTCGTTGCGGCACCGCCTCGGGCGTGCGCGCGGCGAGTGTGGCGTCGTCCACTTCGCAGTGCAGGGTATTCGTCTCGCAATCGATCTCGATGATGTCGCCATCCTGCACGCGCGCGAGCATGCCGCCTTCCTCCGCTTCGGGCGACAGATGGATGGCCGCAGGCACCTTGCCCGATGCCCCGGACATGCGACCGTCCGTGACCAGCGCGACGTGATGCCCTTCATCCTGCAAGAGCCCCAGCATCGGCATGAGCTTGTGCAGTTCGGGCATGCCGTTGGCACGCGGCCCCTGGAAGCGCACCACGACGATCACGTCGCGCGTCAGTTCGCCCGCCTTGAAGGCCGCTTGCGCCGACTCCTGATCGGAGAACACGCGCGCCGGTGCACGTACCTTCTGGTGTTCGGGCTTGACGGCGGACGACTTGATGACGGCGCGTCCCAGATTGCCTGCGAGCATGCGCAGGCCGCCCTCGGGCGCGAACGGTCGCGACGCCGGACGCACGATGTTTTCGTCGAGGCTTTTGGTCGGCGCTTCCTGCCACGACAGCACGTCGTCGCGCAGGAAGGCCTCCTGCGTGTAGGCACGCAGACCGTGTCCCATGACGGTCGTCACGTCGTTGTGCAAAAAGCCCGCATCGAGCAGTTCGCGAATGAGAAAACTCAGGCCACCGGCCGCATGGAATTGGTTCACGTCGGCCTTGCCGCTCGGATAGACGTGCGCGAGCAGCGGGGTGACGTCCGACAACTCGGCGAAGTCCTGCCAGTCGAGCAGAATGCCGCCTGCGTGGGCCATTGCGACCAGGTGCAGCGTGTGATTCGTCGACCCGCCGGTGGCAAGCAGACCGACGACGCCGTTGATGAACGCGCGCTCGTCCAGAATCTGCGACGTATTGATGCCCGACTTCGCGAGCGCTACCGCACGTGCCGTGGCGGCTTGCGTGAGCGCGTGTCGCAACGGCGTATGCGGGTTGACGAACGACGACCCGGGCAGATGTAGGCCCATGAATTCCATGAGCATCTGGTTGCTGTTCGCCGTGCCGTAGAACGTGCACGTGCCTTGGGCGTGATAGGCGGCGAGTTCGGCGTCGAGCAGGGCGGTGCGTGTGACGCGGCCCGCTGCATATTCCTGCCGGATGCGCGACTTCTCGTCGTTCGGCAACCCCGACGGCATCGGGCCTGCCGGGCTGAACACGGCGGGCAGATGGCCGAACGCCTGCGCGGCGATCACCAGCCCCGGCACGATCTTGTCACACACGCCGAGGAACATGGCGGCGTCGAACATCTGATGCGAGAGCGCGACGATGGCGGCCAGCGCGATCACGTCGCGCGAGAACAGCGACAGCTCCATGCCCGCATAGCCTTGCGTCACCCCATCGCACATGGCGGGGACGCCACCGGCGACCTGCGCGCTCGCACCATGCGCGCGTGCTGCGGATTTGATGATGTCGGGGAATTCGGCGAAGGGCGCGTGCGCCGAGAGCATGTCGTTGTATGCGGTGACGATGCCGACGTTGTGCGTACGCTCGGAGCGGATTTTCAGACGATCGTCGGCGGGGGCGGCGGCCAGTGCGTGGGCCAGATTCGCGCATCCGATCTTGTCGCGCCCGGGTTGCCCCTGCGTGGCGCGCGCGACGCCGTCGAGATAGGCCTGACGGGACGACCGGCTGCGCTCGATAAGGCGCTCGGTCACGCGTTGTACCACCGGATGCAGCGACACGTTATGCGAAGACTGGGTCATGAGGGATCCCGGGACGGACGTTGTGGGGCGGGAGGAAGCGCGGAATGCGTGCGAACTTTCGTGAATGTCGTTAACTCGCCACGCCATGAGGGCATGTAGTTAAAGCACGATATTTTGTTGAATTGCAGTGTAGTTAAACTACAATGCAGTGTCAAAAGTTGCGCTTTCCCAGTGACACGTGGACGTCTTGTCATGAACACGCCTTCACCCTATACCTTTGTGTTGTTCGGCGCTACCGGCGATTTGTCGCTGCGCAAAGTCCTTCCCGCGCTGTTCCGCGCGTTCCGCACCGGCCAGCTCGGCGCGGACGATGCGAAGGACGCAACGGCGAGTTCGATCACCGCCGCCACCGATGCTGGCCGCATCCTCGCCATCGCGCGAAAACCGATGGACGCCGCCGAGTACCACGCGTGGTGCGAGCAGCATGTGCGCGGACACATCAAGCCCGACGTGTGGGATGAGAGCGCCTGGAAGCGCTTTCTCGACACCATCGACTACATGCCGCTCGATCTGGGCCGCGAAGACGAGTTCGGCGTACTGGCCGAGCGGCTGTCGAAGCGTCCCGGTGTGCGGATCTTCTATCTGGCGACCGGGCCGTCGCTGTTCATCCCCATTTGCGAAGGGCTGCGCAGCGCGAAGCTCAACGAGAACAGCCGCATCGTGCTCGAAAAGCCGCTGGGTCACGATCTGGCGTCGTCGGAGGCGATCAACGACGCTGTCGGCGCGATCTTCCGCGAAGACCAGATTTACCGCATCGACCACTACCTCGGAAAAGAGGCGGTGCAGAACCTGCTGGCCCTGCGCTTCGGCAATGCGATCTTCGAGCCGCTGTGGCGGCGCGAACTGATCGATAACATCCAGATCACGATTGCCGAGGAAATCGGCGTCGAGGGACGCGGCGAGTTCTACGAACAGACCGGCGCGCTGCGCGACATGGTGCAGAACCATTTGCTGCAACTGCTGGCCATCGTCGCGATGGAGCCACCGCTGTCGATGGACGCCGACGCCGTGCGAGACGAAAAACTGCGCGTGCTGCGCTCGCTGCGTCAACTGGACGATGAGAGCGTTTCGCGCAATGTCGTGCGCGGGCAGTACGGCGGCGGGGCGATCCGCAATTCGGCGGTGCCCGCGTACAACGACGAGCCGGGCGTGCCACCGGACAGCCAGACGGAGACGTTCGTCGCGCTCAAGGCCGACATCGACAACTGGCGCTGGGCGGGTGTGCCGTTCTTCCTGCGCACGGGCAAGCGGCTCGGCGAGCGCGTGGCGGAGATCGTCGTCAATTACCGCGCGACGCCGTATCCGCTGCTGGGCGACGCGACGGCACAACCGGGGGTCAACCGTCTCGTCATTCGCCTTCAGCCGAACGAATCGATCCGTCTGTACTGCCTCGCGAAGCAGCCGGGCGAGGGCATGAATCTGCAATCCGTCCACCTCGATCTGGCGTTCGACCAGTTCTTCAAGGGACACCGGATGGATGCGTACGAGCGTTTGTTGCTCGACGTCATCAACGGTCGGCTGGCGCTGTTCGTGCGGCGCGACGAGCAGGAGCAGGCGTGGCGCTGGGTCGCGCCGATTCAGGCGTACTGGTCGCGACAGCACAAGGGCCCGAAGCGTTACGCCGCAGGCACGTGGGGACCGCCCGCCGCCAGCGCGCTGCTCACGCAATACGGATCGAGCTGGGTGGAAGAAGACAACTGACGGCGGACCGCATGATCCATTGGCGAACCTTTCCCACGCGCGACGCGCAGGCACATGCGCTGGCCAACGCCGTCGTGGCGGGCATCGACGAAGCGCTGACGATTCGCAAGCGGGCGTTGCTGGCCGTCTCCGGCGGCACCAGCCCTCGGGCCTTTCTCGCGCAGCTCGCGCGCCTGCCCGTGGCGTGGCGCGACGTCGACATCACCTTGGTGGACGATCGCTGGCTGCCGCCCGATCACGCCGACAGCAATGCGCGACTCGTGAGCGAGACGCTGTTGCCCGGTGCGACCGGCGCGCGCTGGTTGCCGATCGTCGACACAGCGACGGCCACGGCGTTGCACGTGCGCACGCTCAACGACACGTGGACGCATGGCGTGCCGCAAGTCTGCGTGCTGGGCATGGGCGAGGACGGGCACACCGCGTCGCTCTTTGCCGACGCCCCGCAATGGCCCGAGGCCACCACCACCCACGACAAGTTCGTCTTCGTGCAGCCGCAGCACGCGCCGTATCCGCGCGTGTCGTGGTCGCTCGCCGCGCTCGCGGCCTGCGACCGGCTCATTCTGCAAATACAGGGCCCGGCCAAACGCGCCGTGCTCGAAGCCGCGCAGGCGAGCGAACAGGACAATGCCATCTCCCGGCTGATCCACCGAGAAGGAGTCAAGCTCGATGTCTTCTGGAGTGAGGAATAACCCGCCCCACCTGAGCGGTCCGCGATTGCTGGCCGACATTGGTGGCACCAACGCCCGCTTTGCGCTGGAGATCTCGCCGGGCGATCTCGTTGAAATCCGTGATTACGCCTGCGACGACTACGCGGGTGTGCCCGAAGTCATCCGCGCTTACCTCGACGAGGCGGATCACGCCGAGCCGGTACAGCACGCTGCCATCGCCATCGCCAATCCCATCGAAGGCGATGAGATTCAGATGACGAATCGCGACTGGCACTTCTCCATCGAAGCGACGCGCCGCGCGTTGCGTTTCGAGACGCTGCTGGTCGTCAACGATTTCACCGCGCTGGCGATGGCGCTGCCGTATTTGACGGACGCGCAGAAGCACAAGATCGGCGGCGGCGAACCGCGTCCGAACGGTGTGCTGGGTCTGCTTGGGCCGGGTACCGGTGTGGGCGTGTCGGGCCTCATTCCGGCGGGAGACCGATGGATCGCGCTGGGCAGCGAGGGCGGCCACACAACATTTTCTCCGGCGGACGAGCGTGAGATCGACGTGCTGCGCTACGCGTGGAAGCACTTCCCGCATGTATCGTTCGAGCGGCTGGTGGCGGGCCCCGGCATGGCGCTGGTTTATCAGGCGCTGGCGGAGCGAGCCGGACGTCGCGTGGAATCGCTTGAGACCCCGGCCATCGTTAAGCTGGCACAATCGGGCGACGCGCTCGCGCGTGAGACCGTCGATTGCTTCTGCGCGATGCTGGGCACGCTCGCAGGCAACGTGGCGGTGTCGCTCGGCGCGGTCGGCGGCGTGTACCTCGGCGGTGGCGTGATTCCGAAGCTCGGCAAGCTGTTCGAGGATTCGCCGTTTCGTCAGCGCTTCGAGGCGAAGGGACGCTTCGAAGCGTATCTGAAGAAAATTCCGACTTACATCATCACGGCCGATCATCCCGCGTTTCTAGGGACGTCGGCGATTCTCGCGGAGCAACTGGGCACGCACGCAGCAGGGGCGGGAGCGCTCATCGACCGTCTGCATCGTTTGCGCGACCGTCTGAGTCCCGCCGAGCAGCGCGTCGCGGAACTTACGCTGAAGCAACCGCGCGCGTTGCTGGCCGAGCCGGTGGCGGAGATCGCGCGTCTGGCGCGTGTGAGTCAGCCGACGGTGATTCGCTTCTGCCGCAAGCTCGGCTGTCAGGGGCTGTCGGATTTCAAGCTCAAGCTCGCGAGCGCATTGACGGGCACTTTGCCTGTGCGTCACGGGCAGGTGCACGTGGGCGACACCGCTGCCGAATTCAGCGCCAAGGTGCTCGACAACACCGTGTCGTCGATTCTGCAAATGCGCGAGCATCTCGATGCCCGCACCGTCGAGGCGGCCGTGACGCTGCTCGACGGCGCGCGTCGCATCGAGTTCTACGGCTTGGGCAACTCAGGTGTGATCGCGCAGGATGCACACTACAAGTTCTTCCGTTTCGGCAAGCCGACGATCGCGTACGGCGATCCGTACCTGTTGCAGGCGTCGGCCGGGTTGTTGGGGGATGGCGATGTGGTCGTCGCGATTTCCGCATCGGGACGCTCGACGGACCTGAACCGCGCCGTCGATATCGCACTCACGCGCGGTGCCAAGGTCATTGCGCTTACCGCTCGCAATTCACCGCTCGCCCGCAAGGCGACGCTGGTGTTGCCCAACGATCATGTGGAGACGATGGGCGCACACGTCACGATGATCGCGCGGATCCTGCATCTCGCCGCCATCGACGTGCTGGCCGTGGGCGTCGCAATTCGGCGCGCCGGTCCGGGAGGCGAAACCGCAGGCGAGGGCGCGCTCGACTGGTTGGGACACGGCAGCGGACAGGGTGACGGGACACCGGCGGCGGCCTGAGGCGGACTGATGCGGTCGGAGGCGGCCCAGGGTGGCGCCGGACGGGGAGGGCCGGGCAGTGGTCCGGGGATGCACCGGATGCCGAAGTGTCGTCGGCTTGATATCCCTAAACATGTTTAGCATAATGCGGCATATGAAAGTAACCGATTCCGCCCAACGTTTCGGCTTTCTCGTCGCAGACATCCAACGTCTCTTCGGGCGCCGCTTCGAGCAGTTTGCACAGCGCACGCTGCCGATGACGCGCGCGCAATGCCGCTTGCTCGCCTATCTCTCCGTCAATCGCGGCGTGAGCCCGACAGTGCTGGCCGACATTCTGGAAACGCCGGTACAGACGCTCGCCCGCACGCTGGAGCGCATGGAAGAGGCCGGTTGGGTGCGACGTCGGCCCGATGCGCGCGATCCTCGCATCGAACGCCTGTTCGTCACGCGGGCGGCCGTTGCGCAATTGCAGATCGCGCGTCGCCTTTCCGACGAAGTGCGCGATGAAGCGCTGCACGGCCTGACCGCGTTCGAAGCGGTGCAGCTCACGCAGTTGCTGCAAAAAGTGCGACGCAATCTCACACACGTCGTTCCCACGCCGCTCGATACCGTTGTGCCCGCCGTGCTGCGTCGCGCGCAGGCGGGAAATGAGGCGAGCGTCAGCGAGCATGCGGCGGCCGTCGACTTGCTCGACGATGCTGGCGACGACCTGTCGGAATGCACCGACTTGCGGCCTCAGTAGCACACGCCTAGCATGGGAAGTCTCCAAACCCACCCGGAGGCTGACATGACGAATCACGTGTACAAGCAAATCGAGCTGACCGGCTCGTCGACCAAGTCCATCGAGGACGCGGTCAAATGCGCCATCGAACGCGCGAGCAAGACGCTGCGCAATCTGAACTGGTTCGAGATCACCGAAACACGCGGCCATATAGAAGACGGCAAGGTCGCGCACTGGCAGGTCACGCTCAAGGTCGGCATGCGCCTCGAAGACTGAGCGCACGCACCCGGCACCATCCGGTAGCATCCGCAAGAACACGCTCGGCCGGGGACGAACTTCCCCGGCCGACGTCGCACCCAATCTCCTTCGCATCCCCTCTGAATCCCCGCGAAAACCCTGCCGACCGCGCCTTCCGCCGAATGGGAATCGACCGGCTTCACTGTCCCGCAGATGTCGTACAGTCGTGTCACAATAGGCGCATATTCGAGATCACGAAGAAGACAGAAGAGGTTTGCGCATGTCCGAACAAGAACCGGTCCATGCCACCCGATCGATCGCAGATCCGGTGGAAGCCGTCGCCTATCTGAAGACGATTTACGACGCCAATACGGCCTATCTGCGCGCGGCATTCGAGCGCTTCTCGAAGCAGAAGGATCAGGCGCGCCGCGTGAGCGCCCATTACCCGTTCATCCGCATCACCACGGAAGACATCACCCAGCTCGACAAGCGCCTGTCTTACGGTTTTGTCTCGGGCCCGGGCAGCTATCAGACCACCGTCACGCGTCCCGATCTGTTCGAGAATTACTACATCGAGCAGTTGCGCCGACTGGCGCACAACCACGGCGCCGCGTTCGAGGTCGGCGTCTCGGACGAACCGATTCCCGTGCACTTCGCCTATCAGGACGGTGTGTACCTCGAAGGGGATCTCGATCAGACGCACTTGCGCGCCATGCGCACTGTGTTCGACGTGCCCGACCTCGCGAAGATGGACGACAGCATCGTCAACGGCACGCGCGATCCGCTGCCAGGCGAGATTCTGCCGCTGGCGCTGTTCACCGCGCCGCGCGTCGACTATTCGCTGCACCGGCTGCGCCATTACACGGCGACATCTCCCGAGAACTTCCAGAACTACGTGCTGTTCACCAACTACCAGTTCTACATCGACGAGTTCGTGGAGCTGGGGCGCGAGTTGATGAGCGCGACGGACGATCCCGCGCTGCGCGAGTACCGCAGCCAGTACACGGCGTTCGTCGAGCCGGGCAACGTCACGCACTGGAACCAGAACATCGGGGCGCGCGCCGAAGAGGGCACATCGCCCCCGCGCCTGCCGCAGATGCCCGCGTATCACCTCGTGCGCCCGGACAACACCGGCATCACGATGGTGAATATCGGCGTCGGACCGTCGAACGCCAAGACCATCACCGATCACATCGCGGTACTGCGTCCGCACGCGTGGATCATGCTGGGGCACTGCGCGGGCCTGCGCAATTCGCAGCGTCTGGGCGACTACTGCCTCGCGCACGGTTACGTGCGTGAAGACCACGTGCTCGACGACGACCTGCCGCTGTGGGTGCCGGTGCCGCCGCTGGCCGAAGTGCAGGTGGCGCTGGAGCGCGCGGTGGCCGATGTCACGCAGCTGGACGACTTCGAGCTCAAGCGTGTAATGCGCACGGGCACGGTGGTGACGGTCGATAACCGGAACTGGGAATTGCGCGATCACCGTGAGCCGGTGCAGCGCATGAGCCAGAGCCGCGCGATTGCGCTCGATATGGAGAGTGCGACGATTGCCGCCAACGGTTTCCGTTTCCGCGTGCCGTACGGCACGTTGCTGTGCGTGAGCGACAAGCCGCTGCATGGCGAACTGAAGTTGCCGGGCATGGCGGACCGCTTCTATCGCGAGCGTGTCGATCAGCATCTGAAGATCGGCGTGAAGGCCATGGAGCTGCTGCGCGACAACGGTCTGGACCGTTTGCACAGTCGCAAATTGCGCAGTTTCAACGAAGTCGCGTTCCAGTAACGCGACCCGCAGCGGCGATGTTTTGTCGATCGAAACTTGCCGCTGCCTCCCGCCTGCCCCGTCTCACGGGGCGTTGCGGCCCATGCGTGCATGCGGCCGTCTCCAGTAGCACAATCCCTACACACACCGGCTGCGCGCTGCGCGCCGGTGTTTTCGTTTCTCGTCATCAAGGATCATCGTGGAGATAGTCAACCACGTCGTGCCTTGGGCAGCGCACGACACTCGCCTTCTGCTGTCCTGTCTCGTCGGCCTCATGGCCATCATCGTTTTCATCAGCGCGCTCAAGCTATCGCCGTTCCTGTCGATTCTCATCGGCACGTTCATCGCCGGGCTTGGCGCAGGACTACCGCTCGAAGCGGTGGCCAGTTCGTTCAGCAAGGGCGCAGGCAGTCTGCTGGGCGATGCGGGCATGATCATCGCGCTCGGGGCCATGCTCGGGGCGTTGATGGCCGACACCGGGGCGGCCGACCGGATCGTCACGGTGCTGCTGAAGTTTGCGAAAGGTGCGGCGTTGCCGTGGATGATGGCGCTCGTCGCCATGATCATCGGCCTGCCGCTGTTCTTCGAAGTCGGTCTGGTCATGATGGTGCCGATCATCTTCGTGATGGCGCGTCGCGCGAACACGCCGATTCTGCGGGTGGCGATTCCCGCGCTGGCGGGCATGACGACGCTGCACGCGCTCGTGCCGCCGCATCCGGGACCGCTGATCGCCGTGTCGGCGCTGCACGCGGATCTGGGCATGACGATGGGGTTGGGGCTGCTCATCGCCATCCCGGCCGTGATTCTCGCCGGGCCGTTGTACGGCATGTGGCTTGCGCCGCGTTTGCAAGTGCAGGCACCGCAGCAAATGGGCGAGCTATTCACCAAGCGTGACGACGACGTGTCGCAGCCGCCGTTCGCGGCGGCGCTGCTGGTGATTCTGCTGCCGGTCGTGCTCATGCTGGGCCGCACGCTTGCGAAGGTGGCGCTTACCCCGGAGACGCCACTGTTCGACGCGCTCAACTTCCTCGGCGAGCCGATCATCGCGCTGGCGCTGACGGTCGTCGTCGCCATCGTCGTGCTGGGCTGGGGGCGAGGTTTGCCGCGCGCTCGCGTGGGCGAGACACTGCGTCGCGCGCTGCCTCCGATTGCCGGGCTGCTGCTCACCATCGGTGCGGGCGGCGGGCTGAAGCAGGCGCTGGTGACGGCAGGTATTGCGACGACCATCGGCAAGGTGGCGGTCGGCACGCATATGCCGCTGATTCTGCTGGCGTGGCTGATCGCGGTGGCGTTGCGTCAGGCGACGGGGTCGGCGACGGTCGCCACGACCACGACCGCTGGTATCGTCGCGCCGCTCGTGATGCATCTGCCGCCGGTGCAGGGCTCGCTCATCGCGCTGGCGATCGGGGCGGGGTCGGTGTTCTTCTGCCACGTCAACGACGCGGGCTTCTGGATGGTGCGTGAGTACTTCGGCCTCAAGCTCAAGGAGACGCTGTGGGTGTGGTCGGTGTTGCAGACCATCGTGTCGCTGGTCGGACTGGTGATGACGTTGCTGCTCTGGCAATTCCTCGTGTGAAAGCTCCGAACCGCATCTGACTTGCGAAGTCGCTTGCCCGTCGTTGATATCTTTGATCTTGACGGCGGGGCGCGTGCATTCGGCATTGTGTGCGTTGCAGGCCAGAGCCGCCGATACCTCCTTACGCTTGACGTAGCAAGGTACAATCTCGGCCATTCCGTTCGTCCTCCTTTTCTCATTGGAGCAGGCATTGGCAAAGGCGAAATCCCCTCGTTTGCAACTCAGCCAATTCGGCCCTATTCAGTCGGCAGACGTCTCCTTTGGCGATCTGACTGTCATTGTCGGTCCTCAGGCGACCGGCAAGAGTATCTTTCTCCAGACGCTCAAGTTGCTGATCGATCGCGATCAGATCCACGACATGTTCAACCATCACAGCATGTCGTTCGGAGGCAATGAGGACGCATTTCTCGATGCCTTCTATGGTCGTGGAATCGCTGGCGGCTGGTCCGAACGTTCCGCCATTTCGTTCGACGGGAAGGCTTGGAATTTGAGAGATTTGGCTCGTCCGAGCAAGAGTAAAACACGCTACGAACGGCTGTTTTACATTCCGGCACAACGAGTGATGAGCCTACCGAACGGCGTATCGCAGAACTTCGGCACCTTCAATTTCGGCGATCCATACGTACTTCGTTCTTTCAGCGACGCAGTTCACGATCTGATTCAGAACGACTTCGCAACGATGCGAGAGCTGTTCCCTGCGCCGAACCGATTGAATGAATCACTTCGCGAGCCTATCGCGGAGCAGTTGTTCGGAAGAACGAGCCTTGTTGTGGATGACAGCGAGTTCACCAAGCGCTTGGCGCTTCAGGTGCCTGGACAGGAGAAGCCGCTTGGGTTTCTTTCTTGGTCGGCGGGGCAAAGAGAATTCACACCGATGCTGATGGGCTTATATTGGCTGTGTACGTCCAAGACCAAACGAAAGTCAGGTAAGACGGTGACCGAAACGATCGATTGGGTCGTAATCGAAGAGCCCGAGATGGGGCTGCACCCGAAGGGCATTCAAGCCGTACTGTTACTGGTGCTGGAGCTGTTGCGGCGCAACTACCGGGTCGTCCTGTCGACGCACACGCCGGTTGTGCTGGAAATGGTGTGGGCGCTGCAAGAGCTCAAGAAGAATCATGCGGGCGAAGCAAGCGTTCGGAAGCTGTTTGACTTGAAGTCGGTGCCGTACACCAAAGAACTTGCGACCAGCACCCTTGAAAAGGACTTCAAGGTCTACTACTTCGACCGGAATTCGTCAGCACGAGACATATCGAATCTGGACCCGATGGCGGATGCCATCGAGGAGTCGGAGTGGGGCGGCGTGGTGGGTTTTGCGTCGAAGGCAAATGCGGCGGTGACAAATGCGGTTCACGCTGCACCCACCAAACAGGCTCGCAAGAAGCGCGAGAATCAATGACACGCGACGCTGACTGATTCGATGGCCAAGACAAAGAAAGCTGCTGAAAAGGTATCCGAAGCAACCGGTTTTTCCAAAGCGGCGAATGACGCTGACGTGACGCATCATCCGGGGAAGAATGCGCTTGAAGGTAAATATCGGGATCTGGTGAGTTTGTATCCTCAGTGCAAACACACAGGGAGTGTGGATCTGGATGCTCACTTTCGCGCAGCTGAGCCAAACGCGCCGAGATGGGACTATGGTCTGGGGATCGGTACAGGCGGTCAAGAGTATGTGTTCTGGCTTGAGCCGCACCCCGCTTCCAGCACTAGCGAAGTTGCAAGCATGGTGCGTAAGGCTAAATGGTTGCAGGCCAAGCTCGCTGAGCCGTCCTTCAGTGGTCTGAAAGCGATGACAAGAATGACAGCCGTTGGCGGGTATAAGCCGCTTCAATGGGTTTTCACTGGCGATTTGCGAGTGGTGCCAGGCAGCAAGGAAGCCCGCGCGTTGGCCCAAGCGGGCATCGACTTTCCCACAAGGCATACCAAATTGCCGCGCTGACGCTGCTGGTTTGCTCGCGACTTGATTGGTGCGGTTTCCCGCTTCGCCTGACGGCATAAAAAAAGCGCGCTGATCTTTCGGTCGCGCGCTTTTTTCGTCGTGGGACGCGTGAGACGAACGATCAGGAAAACACGCGCTTTGCGTGAATGCCCAGACCCAGCGCCACGCTGGCGAGGCGGTCGCCGAAGACCGGCGTCGCTTGCGGGAAGGCAGCGCACATCGCGCTGGACAGACAACGCAGTCCCGTCGAGCCGCCGGTGAAATACAGGGCGTCGACATCCTCTGCGCGCAGCCCGGCGAGCGATGCCGTATGCACGGCGCCCGCCGTGATGCTGGCGATTTCGTCGCTCACAGCCTCTACCAGACCGGCTTCCGAGAAGGCCACACCCAGTTCGCGCTCGATGACCGAGAGGTCAATTCGCGTCTCACCACCGGCGGACACATCGATCTTGGCCTCTTCCGCATGACCGACCAGTGCGTGCCCGAGGCGTTGTTCGACCGTGCGCATGAGACGACGGTGATGCGCCGCGTCGGCATACAGATGCGCCGTGAGCGCCAGTTCGCCCACGCGCTTGGGCGTGTAGACGGTGTTGATCAGGTGCCACGTGGCGAGATCGAAGTAAATCCGGTTGGGGACTTCCTTGCCGTCCGGGCCGAGCGCCTTGTAGCCGAGTTCGCGCAGGATAGTTGCCAGCTCGATGCGGCGGTCGAAGTCGGTCCCGGCGATGTGTACGCCGTGGTGCGCGAGCACGTCGTCCTTACGATCCAGATGACGGGCGCGATCCGGGCCGACACGCACGAGCGAGAAGTCGGACGTACCGCCGCCGATGTCGACGACCAGGACTTGCTGTTCTTCCGTCAGACGCGATTCGTAATCGAATGCGGCGGCGATCGGTTCGAACTGGAAATGCACGTCCTTGAAGCCGACGTCGCGTGCGCTTTGTTCGAGCGAGCGCTGCGCGGCAGCGTCCGCCTTCGGATCGTCGTCGACGAAGAACACCGGACGCCCCATGACGACCTGACGCAGATCGCCGCCATCGGCCTTCACCGCATGGGTGCGCAGGTGACGCAGGAACGTGGCGATGATGTCGATGTAGCGCATCGCCGAGCCGTTACCGAGGTCGGTGGTGCTTTCGATCAGGGAGGAGCCGAGCAGGCTTTTGAGCGAGCGCATGAGGCGCCCGTCGTAGCCATCGACGTAATCGGCGACGGCCTGACGCCCGAACGAGGCGCGGCCGCCTTCGTCGGCGTTGAAGAACACGGCGGTGGGCAGCGTGCCGTATCCGGCCTCAAGTTCGACCAGACGCATGGCGCTGCCGCCTTTCACGGCGACGGCAGAATTCGAAGTGCCGAAATCGATGGCGCAGAAACTCATGGCGTTTGCGGCCCGCGCTGGCGAGCCGTAAAAGGTCGGCAGTGTAGCACGGCCGGACGGTCGGCCGGGTGAACCCGCTTACGCGGCCCGGGAAGGGGTATCCGGCGCGGCGTCCGACGCGTCGTCATTTCACTGCCGGCTGCGCGGACGGCAACGTGCGCAGACTGCTCACGACCGCAGCTACCGCTGCGAACGCGGCCGCCACGTAAAGCGACGCTCGCGTGCCGTAGCCCTGCGGCGCGACGCTGAAGACAAGCGCTACGAGCGCCGCGCCGGTCGTCTGTCCGGTCAGGCGCGCGGTGCCCAGCATGCCGCTTGCGCCGCCGCTGCGATGGCTCGGGGCGGACATCAACATCGCGTAATTGTTGGGCGACTGGAACAGTCCGAAACCGAAGCCGCACAACGCCATGCGCCACACGATGTCGAGCGTGCCTGGCTGATCGGGCAGCAAGCCGAGCGCGAGCAGACCGAGCGCGAACGCGGCCAGCCCGATCGCGCCGAGCAGCCCCGGCTTGTAGTACTCCAGCAGACGTCCCGCCAGGGGGGCGACGACCACAATGGTGAGCGGCCACGCTGTCATCAGCAGACCCGTTTGCACATGATCGAAGCCGAGGGTGTCCTGAAGGAAGAAGGGCAGCGAGACGAATGCGAGCATCTGCGCACAGAACGACGCCATCGACGTGCAGATCGACAGCCCGAAAATGGGGATACGCAACAGATCGACGGGCAGCAGCGGCACTGGCTGACGGCGTTGGCGGCGTACGAAGACCGTCCCGATGACGATGGCCGCCGCAATCTCCACGGCGACGAGCCAGCGCTCCTGACCGTGGCCAAACGAATCGATGCCGGAGATCAGTAGCCCGAACGTCAGTGCGCTCAACAGCGCACCCATCCAGTCGAAGGGATGCGACGAGCGCGTGCTGTCCGGCAGCGAGCGCACGGCGATAGCGAACGCGATGATGCCCAGCGGTACGTTGATCGCGAAGAGCCACGGCCAGTGGGCGATAGAGAGCACGCCCGCAGCAATCGTCGGCCCCGCAGCGGAGGAGACGGCCACGATCAGCGAGTTGAGGGCGACACCGCGTCCGAGCCAGCGCGACGGGTAGATCGTCTTCACAAGCGCCGTGTTCACGCTCATGATCCCGGCCGCGCCAAAGCCTTGCGCTACGCGTGCGAGCGTCAGCGTGACGAGGGAGTCGGAGAGCGCGCAGGCGAGCGAGGCGACGGTGAAGAGGGCGAGACCGACCGTGTAGACGCGCCGGTAGCTCACGATTTCGCCGAGCGCGGCGAGCGGCAACAGCGAAATGGTGATGGCGAGCTGATATGCGTTGACGATCCAGATCGAGGTGGCAGGGCTGGCGTTCAGATCGCGCGCGATGGTCGGCAGTGCCACGTTGGCGATGGCGCTGTCGAGCACCGACAAGGCGATAGCGAGCATGACGGTCGCCACGGCCCAGAGCCGTGCAGGCATGGGCATGCCGTCGGAAAGTGTGTTGGACATGAGAGCAGCAGGAACATCGGTCGCCTGTCCGCCGTCCGTCGCGCGAGGCTGCCGCGACCGGAGAGGATGATGGACGAGGGTGGCGAAGAGGAAAGTGTCATGCTGCCTGAAATCCCGGGCGGACGGCGGGACGCCGCGCAAAGCCTTGTGGGCAAAGGGGGGCGTGTCAATGAATCTTGTTTTATCAGATGAAATTAATATTTCGATAGATAAAACGAATTGCGCGGACCGCCGTCAACCGACTCAAAACACCAGGACTACACGGAAAACCGGGCGATGCGGATATTAACGAGCGGGTGGTACGCAGTGCCGCCTGCCAACGACGCAAGGTCTTCGCCCCCTTGGCGTATTGCGTGAACGCCGACGGCGGCAATCGTGCTCGCGGGGGAGCGTCCCGGGCAGGCGTGGGCGCCGGTCCCGAAGGTCCATGCCACACCGTCCGGCATTGCGCTCGGCGGTGCGGACGCCAGCACGGCAAGAATGACGTCGCCCGGCGCCAGTGCCTGTTCGCAGATGACCGCAGGCGCGTGCAGAAAACGTCGTGTGTTCTGTACCGGCGGATCGAAGCGGATGACGTCGCTGACGGTCTTGATGGCGACACTGAGGTCTGCCGGATCTGCCGACGCGGGGGTGACATCGGCACTTCGTGCAAGCCGTCGGATGCTGTTGGCGACAAGACCGGCGCAGGCATCGTGGGTTTGTGTGAAGAGGCCGACGATGTTCGCCGTGAGGGCATTGAAGTCGATACTGTCGTTGTCAGCTGCGCGCCGGGCGACTTCTCGCAGCCA
Source organism: Pandoraea commovens (assembly GCF_902459615.1). Classification (GTDB taxonomy): domain Bacteria; phylum Pseudomonadota; class Gammaproteobacteria; order Burkholderiales; family Burkholderiaceae; genus Pandoraea; species Pandoraea commovens. The sequence continues at coordinate 266,220 of NZ_CABPSA010000005.1, read as the reverse complement.
GGTGCCGGGGGCGGCGTCGTTGTCGAGCCAGCGAGCGGCACGCAGACGCAGCGCTGCGGCGGCGCGGTGTCCATGCGCCAGCACGTCGGCGCGCGGCAACGGTTTGCCAGCTTCGGCCATTGCCGCGACCAACGGCTGCACGTCTTCATGCACTTCGGTCCATTGTGCTGCGGGAACGCCCAGCCATGCCGCGAGGCCGTAGATGGGCTGACGAAAGACGAAGTCGTCGAGGCGGGCGGCGGGGGCGTCGCCGCGCGCGAGGTAGGCGTCGGCGCAGGCGGCCTGACTGGCGTCGTGCAGACGAACGAGCGTGTCCCGGTCGGCATGCAGCGTCGCAAGCTGCGCGTTGAGCCAAGGCTTCATCGCCGCGTGAGCGGGGCCGTCGTTCATACGGACGAGCGCTCCAAACCACTCACCAGCAGGTCCGCCAACCAACGCGGCAGGCACCACAGCCCCCGCCGGACGCACACCACAAGCCGGATGCCCCAATACCTCCGCCAGCGCCTCCGGTCCGGCAGCGACCCAGAGGCCAAGCGATGCGTCGAAGCCCAAGGGGCGCCGGGTGGCCAGCGACGCGTAGTACGGGTAAGGATCGGGGTGCGTGACGGCCTCAAGCGCGTTCGCGGGAAAGCGGTTGTGCGGCTGCGTGGGCGATGCAAGGGTGGCGACTGACATGGCGAAGAGCCTCTGAAACGTGTCTCGATGGTGTCAAGGATGCGCCATGAAGCGCCTGCCACGTTTCATCCTGTCCTGAACTGTTGAACGCGCCGTCGGACCTATACTGCGGACATATTCTTCAAAGGAGTCCTGACATGGACACTGCACGCGATGCCGCACCGGGCGTCAGTTCCCTCGCCGCGCTCCTTGCCGACGCTGGCCGCATGACCATGCTTTGGGCGTTGATGGATGGCTCTGCCCGTCCTGCCGGGGAGCTTGCGCTCGTTGCGGGGCTGTCCCCCTCCAGCGCCAGCGGCCACCTTGCCCGCCTTGTCGACGGCGGCGTTCTTGCGCAGGAGGCGCGGGGACGGCATCGGTATTTCCGCATCGCTACGCCGGAGACGGCAGCGGCCATCGAGGCGCTCGCCAGCGCTGTCCTGGCGACGCGGGAGCTTCGGCCGCGGCCGGTGCCGGTCAGCCGTGCGACACCGATCCCGCTGCGTCACGCGCGCACCTGCTACGACCATCTCGCCGGGGAGATTGCCGTCGACCTGTTTGCGCGGATGCACGCGCGTCGGTGGATTCGTATCGATGGAAGCGACGTGTCACTTACCGACGCAGGCACCGATGGCCTGATCGCACTCGGCGTTGATCTCACTCAGGCGCATGCGCGGCGCCGTCGCTTCGCTTGTACCTGTCCGGACTGGAGCGAACGCAAGCCGCATCTCGGCGGCGCTTTGGGGGCTGCATTGCTCAGCACTTATCTCGACGCCAAATGGCTCGAACCCACGCGCGAGGCGCGGGCGCTGCGCGTCACGCCGCTCGGCGAACGCAAACTGTCGGCCATCGCTGTCTGATTCCCGTAGACAAAAAGAAGCACCCCGCCAAACTGCGCGGGGTGTTTCTTTTCAACTGGGGCACCACGGCCAATCAATTCCCTCGATAAGTCGAGTTCATCAGCGCGGTCGAGCCTTGCGCGTGAGCGCCTACCGGGTTGCCGTAGGTCTTGAGGACCGGGTACTGGCTATCGGTCTGGGTCAGCGAGCCTTGTGCGTCGATCAGTTCTTGCTTGACCTGAGCGCGCGGCACGGCGAGCTGTTCGCTATACACGCTCGATTGCCAGAAGAAGTTTTCGTTCGGATAACCGTTGCCGCCAGTGCCTGCGAACGCTGCCGGGGCAGCGGCTACAGCGAGGGTTGCGGCGATCATCAGATGAGAAAGAGTGCGGGTCATGATTATTCTCCTGTCATTGCTTTTTTTGGGGTGGTCGGCCAGCTCGCTTTCGAGTCCGGCACCGCCTACGCCTCTAAGGTAGGACGACCACGTCGCAGGAGTAACCGCATGCGGCGCAACAATGAATTGCGAAGAATGAATCGGCTCGAAACCCTTGCCATATAAGGATTTCGAGTCGCTCGACAGTCAACGGGAATGTCGAGCGAAGACTCTAATGAAGATATTAATTAAAAGGAGTGCGACAGAACGTCGCAATGCATCAGAATTTGTACCCGACGCCCGCGAGGAAGATATCGCTGTCGCGGTCATAGCCGGTGACGACACGGTTCCACGAGATACGTCCGACCCAGTGATCGGCGAATCGGTAGGCGGCGCTCATCGTCAGCAAACCGGCGACGACGTTCTGTGCACCGTCCGCCGCACGGTTCTCCTTGTACTTATTCCACGTGACGTAAGGTCCGAAGCCCAGACCGAGGCTGAAGCGGTCGTCGAAGAAATCGTCCTTGATCCACACCTGCGCCGCGGCGCCCTGACGACTCCCGATATCACTGTGTCCTTCGTTGATGAACGACACCGTGCCGTCGAACCACGGCCCGAAGCCGTGACGGTATTCGATGGCCTCCGCTGCCGCATTCTGCGAATCGAGGCTGTTCACGACGGATATTCCCGCCATCACAGACAGCACATCGCCCGTCGGCAACCCCGGCTTCGAACCGCCCGACAACGGGCCAGGTGACGACGGCTTCTCCAACTGATAGCCGACGCCGAGCAAATAGGTGACGGAATTCACACTCGACGGCGATTGCACGTAGTTGGCACGCGCCTGCACGTACCAGCGGCTTTCGAAGTACCACGTCGCCGCGACGGAGAACATTGCACCCCAGCCGTGATCGTCTTCGTAGCGGCGTCCGCGACTGCCCTGAACGGTGTCGTAATAGTGGTAGGGGCCGACGCCGACGGCGACATCGAATCGCCGGTCGAAGAGCGGCTGGTGCGCCCAGACCTGCACCGCGAAGCCGTCCCGGTGATGATCCGGCACGTGGCCTTCGTTCAACCACGTGAAGCTGGTCGCGAAATGCTCGCTCAGCGCCTGACGGTAATCGAAACCCCACGCATAGGTGTGCGCGTTGTCGTCGTTACGCGCGTTCATGCCGCCCGCGAACACGGTGGCTTCCTGTGCCTGCGCAAACGCCGAGGCACCACAAAGCACGCTGGCGACCGCCACGTGCTGCCATTTCAGAGAGTTCTTCGTCATTGGATTCGCCGCAAAGCGGGCTTCGACATGCACGGAATCGATGCGGCATGTCTGCGCCCGTCACAGAAAATCCTAGCAACCGAGACGGGGGTTCAGGGGCTTTGAGAGGGGAAGGTAAGGCGAGAACCGCGTTACGGCGTGTTACGCGGCACGCCGTGGCAATGTTGGCGAGGGCACGATTTCCACCGACGTGTGGCGGTGTGTGGCAAGCGGTATCGCCGTGAATGCCACGTGTTCAAAGGGATGACGTTGCTTGCGTGAACTCAGGCCCGTTCCGCCGCCGCAAGGAAAGCTGGCGCGTCTGCCAGTAATACGGCGAGATCGGCAGCGCCCGACTTCACAACGCGGGCAGTGCGCTCGCGTGTGACGGAATCGGTGCCGACGAGCGCCCGGGGACCGGCAACGCTCAGGGCTGCCAAGGGCCGACCGTGCGCGTCGAGTACAGCGGCGGCGCAGGCATCGATACCGGCTTCGAAGCCGTCCTGACTCCATGCGCAACCGGCTTCGCGGTCGCGGGACAACTGTTCATCGAGCGCCGCGTATGTCCGCGCGCTCTGCGCGGTTGCGGCGGCCAACGGCTCAGGCCCGAGCAAGGCTCGGCGGCGATCGGTGTTCAGATGGGCCAACAACGACCGGCCCGGTGCCGTCAGATGCGCCGTGACGCGACTGCCTGCCCGGATGTTGCTCACCAGCGGCAGGGCCGGTGTTTCGCACAGGAGGTAGCGCACCTGTGCGCCATCGAGCACCGTGAGGTAGCTCGATAGTCCGGTCTCGCTCGTCACGCGAGTGAGCACGCGTCGTGCCGTGGCGAGATGGTCTTCGCCTGCAAGGGCGCTGGCGGCCAGCGTCAGAAATCCGAGGCCGAGCCGATGTCCGCCGTGCGGCAGTGGTTCCAGCACGCCCTCGTATTGCAGCGTTTCCACGAGACGCATGACCGTCACCCGGTTCACGCCGATGCGACGTCCGACGTCGCTGAGGTTCGCCGTCGAGCCGCCGTCCGCCACATAGCGCAACAGTTTGAGCGCGCGCATGACCGGCGTCACGAGACCCGTTTGCGCGGTGTCTTGCGCCTCAGTCTCAGGAGCGCCTGCGGCTGGCGTGTTGGCGGACGTTGCTTTGGTCATGCGTTCGAATCCCTTCGTCAAAATCGGACGGCGATGCTCGGAAGTCCTGACGGACTCAGGCGGCGAGCGGTACTTGCCAGGCGTCGTATTCGTAGACCCAGTCGGCGTTGCCGCCTTCCTTGAGCCACTGATTGCCGCGCGAGCCGATCTGCACGCGCGCGGTGCGTTCGCGACGCGCGGCTTCGTATCGTGCCAGTGCATTCGACAGGGTAGCTGCATCGGCGCCCGTACCGGCATCCGCGAGGTGGCGAGACAGTACCACAGCGTCTTCGATGGCCATGCCCGCGCCTTGCGCCATGAACGGCATCATCGGATGGCTTGCATCGCCCAACAGCGACACGCGATCGCGCGACCATTGCGGCAGCGGATCGCGCACGTAGAGCGCCGACTTGAGCACGCTGTCGCATGCGTCGAGCAGGGCGCGCGCTTCGCTGTGATAGTCGGCATACATGGCGCGCAGCTCGTGCACGTCGCCCGGCGCGGTCCACGATTCGAGCGTCCAGCTGTCTTGCGGCGTCGTGGCGAACACGAAGATGTCACGGCCGAGGTTGAGAGGGAACGTCACGATCTGGCTCGACGGATTCGGTCCCCACCACTTGGTGAACGCACCGAGATTCGGCACGCCGCCGAGCTTCTCTGCGGGGACGACGGCACGATACGCCACCACGCCGGTGAACTCCGGCGACTCCTGCCCGAACAGGCCACGGCGCACGACCGAGTGGATGCCGTCGGCGCCGATAAGTACGTCGACGTCGTCATGCGTGCCATCGGCGAACGTCAGACGGATGCTGCCGGTCTGCCCTGCGTCGGGCGCTTCGAAGGACACGAGCTTCTTCCCGAGTGCAATGGCTTCAGTCGGGACGGCTTGCTCCAGCGCTTGCAGCAAATCGGCGCGATGCATCGTGAGTTGGGGCGCGCCGTACTTCGTCTGCGCGGTCTGCGCCATTTCCAGACACGACGTCGTTTCGCCCGAATCCCACATGCGGCTGATGCGATGGCTCGGCTGCGCAGCCGTCTTGCGAAGCTCGTCGCCAACGCCCAGCCCGTCGAGTGCGCGCACGGCGTTTGGCGTCAGGTTGATGTCCGCACCGACGCGCGCGAACTGCGACGCCTGCTCGTACACACGCACTCGAAAACCTGCGCGGAGCAATCCGATGGCGGCGGCCAGACCGCCGATGCCGGCACCGTTAATGCCAATGAGGGGAGCTTGCATGGGGGACATCCTTTGACGAGCGTTTCGATGAATCGGAAAAAATAAAACGTTCAAATATGAACGCAATGTTCAAATATTATTATTTTTGATTCGATCGACCGCAAGCCTTCCTCGGGTAAATCCCGAGCAACCGCTGCAACGCCGGACGTCGACGTGCCGGGACTTGCGGCTACGTCGGCGGGACGTTTGGTGCCGCTATTCACAGGGACAGACGCACCACCGGTGAACCGACGCACGCGCGTTATCACGCCAATTTGCCGCCATCAATTCGTGCATCTCCGCTGCAAGCGACGAGAGTCTCCTGGCCTAAGCTTCGCTCAGTTGGTTTCATAAGTAATCCAACGTTTCACAGGTGGAACGTCACAAAACAAGCGTATTGGGTGCCGATGACCGGTGCCTGGTTGCGCTTTTGGTGGACGTATCCATCGTTCTCGAATCATCGAACGACAGGAGTTCACAGATGAAGCGGTTTCCGATGGGGCGGATCCCGGGCATGACGACGGTCGCGGCGGCAACGCTGCTGGCGCTCGGCGTGCCGGTCGCAGCACACGCACAGAGCAACGTCACGCTGTACGGCAGCATGGATGCCGGGGTGGCATTCGTGAACAACCAGGGCGGCAGTTCGAACTGGATTGCTCAGCAGGGCGGCTCGCAGCCGGACCGCTGGGGTCTGCGTGGCGTGGAAGATCTGGGCGGCGGCAATCGCGCCATCTTCTTGCTGGAAAACGGCTTCTCGACCCTCACGGGCAACACGATCAAGGCGGGGTCGATGTTCAACCGTCAGTCGTGGGTCGGCTTGCAGTCGGACAAGATGGGTACGCTCACCATCGGCCACATGACCACGTTCAACTTCGACTGGCTGGGCCCGTTCAGCACGGCCTATCTGGGCATGAACTGGTACATGTTCCACCCGGGCAACCTCGACGAACTCGCCAACACGTCCGTCGTGCAGGTCGATAACTCGGTGCGCTACGTCACGCCGGATTACATGGGCTTCAAGGCGGGCGCGATGCTCTCGTTCGGCAACAACACGAACTTCGCGAACGGTCGGAAGTGGAGTGCGGCGGCGAACTACACGAACGGTGGCTTCAAGGCATCGGCGGTCTACTCGAACGAGAACAACCGCACGCCGAACGTTGCGGCGCTCGGCGGTGCCACGTTCCAGGGCCAGCCGGTGGCGACCTACGCGGCATCGAACGTCGAGAACATGGGCGCGGGTGTGTCCTATGGCTTCGGGCCGTGGCTGCTGCACGCGCTGTACACGCGCGTGAAGCTTCAGTCCCCTGGCTACAACGACACCTATCAATCGTTCGACGCCGGTGTGAACTTCGCAACGAGCGTGCCGAACACGATCACTTTCGGCGCGGCCACGACCAACATGTCCGGCAAGCGCTGGACGCAGGTCAGCCTTGGCGACGTCTATGCGTTCTCCAAGCGCACGCAGGTCTACGTGAGCGGCGCGTACCAGCACGCGAGCGGCAACGGCGCGGTGACCGCGATCAACACGATCAGCCCGTCGTCGACGTCGAACCAGCTCGTGATCATGTCGGGCGTGCACCACTCGTTCTGACGCTAATCCGCACTTTTACTTTTTCACCCAGTGGTCTCTCTTGATGCGCCGGCCGGCTTTTGCCCGTCGGCGCTTTTTTTGCTCAAAACATCGCGCCTCCCCCGGAAAGCCCATGAATTCGGGTTTCCCCTAGTCAAAAAACAATTTTGACTGCGGCCATCACTCCCTATAATTGATCCATAAGTAAATCAACGTTTCACATATGAAACGTGACGCGAAAGAGAAAGACAGGCTGGCAAGCCGTGCAAGCGAACCGTCGCCGCAGGCTGCCCGAGGCAAGTTGAACATCCAGAAACACGGTGGTTTCCCATGCTCAGGTCGATTCAGTTGAAGGACGCAAACGTAGCCGAGGCGTATGCCGGAGCGCGTGAGAAGCAGCCCGCAGCGGCACCGTTGCCGTTCGCTATCGAATATCGCGGCGTCACGCGTCGTTTCAAAAATCGCCAGGGCAAGGGCGAGATGACCGCCGTCTCGGACGTGTCCATCGGCATCAAGGCCGGTGAGTTCGTCTCGCTGATCGGCCCGAGCGGCTGCGGCAAGAGCACGCTGCTCAACATGGGCGCCGGTCTGTACGCGCCCAGCGAAGGGCAGGTGACGCTGGCGGGCAAGCCGGTGCGTGGCCCGTCGCAACAAGTCGCGTTCATGCTGCAAAAGGACTTGCTCATGCCGTGGCGTTCGATTCAGAAGAACGTCGAACTCGGCATGCAGATTCGCGGCCGCAGCAAGGCCGAGCGCGCCGAAGTCGCGAAGGCGTTGCTTGCACGTTGCCACCTCAAGGGATTTGAGAACCACTACCCGCACCAGCTCTCGGGGGGCATGCGTCAACGCGCGGCACTCGCCCGCACGCTGGCTGTGGAGCCGGACGTGCTGCTCATGGACGAGCCGTTCTCGGCACTCGATGCGCAAACCAAGATGGTGCTTCAGCAGGATCTCGCGCAGATGCTCGCCAGTGAAGGCAAGACGGCGCTGATGATCACCCACGATCTCGCCGAAGCGATTGCGTTGTCGGACCGCGTGTTCGTGATGAGCGAGCGTCCCGGCACGATCATCGAAGAGATCACCGTCGATCTGCCGCACCGCGACAACCCCATCGAGCGCCGCAAGCAAGCGGGCATGAACGAGTACGTCGCGCATCTGATGGAACTGCTCAAGGTCGGTCGCGACGACCACCTCGGTTGATCGGCACTGGCTCGCACTTCGCACAAGACACTGGAATCTCCGCTATGAAATCCCTTTCCAAAACGCAACTGACCGCCGGTAGCTTCGTGCTGCTGTTGCTCTTCGCGGCCGTGTGGCAATGGGGCCCGACGGCGTTCGGCGTGCCCGAATTCGTGTTGCCCAAGCTGTCGTCGACGCTGGTCGAAGGCGTGCGCATGTTCCAGGTGGAAAACCTGTGGCTGCACATCGGCGTGACGGCGCTCGAAGTGATCGCCGGTTTTGTGATCGGCTCGGCGCTGGGCGTGCTGATCGGCGTGATCCTCGGTTTGTCGCCATCGACCGAAGCCATGCTCTCGCCGTACATCCTCGCGTTGCAGATCGCGCCGAAGGTCGCGTTCGCGCCGCTGTTCGTGATGTGGATGGGTTACACGATCTACCCGAAGATTCTCGTCGCGGTGCTGATCGTCTTCTTCCCCGTGATGATCAACGTGCTGGGTGCGGTGCGCTCGGTCGATCCCGACATGGTCAATCTGGTGCGTGCGCTGTGCGGCCGCCGCTGGCAGATCTTCCGCTTCGTGGAATTCCCGTCGGCCATGCAGGCATTGTTCGCCGGGCTGCGCATCGCGTCGACGCTGGCCGTGATCGGCGTGACCGTCGGCGAGCTGGTCGGTGGCGACCGTGGCCTCGGCTATCTGCTGGTGTACGGCGAAGGGCAGGGCAATACCGCAATGGTGTTCGTCGCGATTGCCGGGCTGACCGTCATCGGTATCGCGGCCTACGCGGCGGTGGTCTGGCTCGAGCGTCGTGCACTGCATTACGTGCCGCGTGCGGCCATGAACATCGCCTGAGCGCCGGACTTCACAAGGAATCGAATCGTGAACGAACTGTCGACCCTTCCGGTGATGCCACTCGATATCGACGCGCTGCCGCCGCTCGACGGCAAGAAGCTGCTGATCACCGGCGGTGCTCGCGGTCTTGGCGAAGGCTTCGTGCGTGCCGCCGTGGCGCGTGGTGCGCAAGTGACGATCGCCGACATCGCAGCGCATGTCGGTGAAGCGCTCGCTGCGGAATTGCAGGACGCCGGACATGGCGTGTCGTTCGTCCGTGTCGATCTGTCGGACCCCGCATCGGTGGAAGCTGCGGCGCAAGCGGCGGGCCAGCAGATGGGCGGCATCGACGGACTCGTCAACAACGGTGCGATCACCAACTCGGGCGGCAAGATGGCCACCGAGCTGAGCGTCGAGACGTGGGACGCCGTGATGAACGTCAATGTGCGCGGCACGTGGCTCATGACGATGGCTGCGCTGCCGTTCCTGCGCGCCTCGGGTCAGGGCCGCGTCGTGAACATCGCGTCCGACACGGCGCTGTGGGGCGCACCGCGCCTGCTCGCCTACACCGCCAGCAAGGGCGCGGTCATGTCGATGACGCGTTCGCTCGCGCGCGAACTTGGCCCGGACGGCATCACCGTCAACGCCATCGCGCCGGGGCTCGTCGAAGTCGAAGCCACGGCGTATGTGCCGGCGGCGCGCCATCGCCACTATCTGGAGGGACGTGCGCTGCCGCGCGCGCAGGTGCCGGACGACGTCGTCGGCCCGGTGCTGTTCCTGCTCTCCGACGCATCCCGTTTCGTGACCGGGCAGGTTCTGCCGGTCAACGGCGGCTTCGTCATGCCCTGACGAGCCACTCTCATTCGCAACGCCTTTCAGGAGTTAGATCATGGCGCAAGCCGACGCTAAAAACACCGCGACGCCGCAGGCCGTCGAGAGCTGGACGCAGACCGAAGGTCAGGCATTCGGCGATTGGCTGGAGACCCGCGTCGCCCGTTTCTCGACGCGCAAATACGACTGGGACGCCCTCAAGTTCCAGGCCGACTACGACCCGAAGTACCGCCGTGCGCAGATGCGCTACGTCGGCACGGGCGGCACCGGTGTGGCCAAGGACGTCAACACCGTGCCTGCCGGTCACTTTACGTTCTCCACGATGGTGATCCCGGCAGGCAACATCGGCCCGAGCCACATCCACATGGACGTCGAGGAAATCTTCTTCGTCATGCGCGGAAAGATGAAGGTGATCTGCGAGCGCGACGGTGAAACGTGGGAAGCGATTCTCGGCGAGCGCGATCTGATCTCGGTGCCGCCGGGCGTGTACCGCACGGAAATCAACATCGGCGACGAAGACGCGCTGATGTGCGTGATGCTCGGCTCGCAAAAGCCGGTCACGCCGACGTATCCGCCGGATTCGCCGCTCGCGAAGATCAAGCGCGAAATGAAGTAAGTCCGCAAAGAAAAGTCCGGTGTCCGTGTGTCGAATGCGCGCGCGGCATCGGCAGAAATTCACGCAGTCGGAAGTCTGCATCGAGTCCGTAAAAGTTAGACGAAAGCCGCCATGCAAGCCGAAGCCCATCAACACGAAGTGCCAGAAGACGATGTCGTCGCGCCCTTGCGCGCACGGCTGGACGCGTTTGCGTATCGCACAGTCGCCACGCGGGCGGGCACCGTCGGCTATCGCTGCGTGGGCACTGAGAACGACGCCGGTGTGCCGGTCGTGATGCTGCACGGCATCGGCTCCGGCGCGGCGTCCTGGTTGGCGCAGTTCGAAGCCACGGGGCTCGATGCAAAGCTGTACGCCTGGGATGCACCCGGCTACGGCGCGACGTCGAATGTCGCTGCCGCCGAACCGCATCCCGACGCCTATGCCGACGCCCTTGAAGCGTGGCTCGACACGCTCGGTCTGGATCGTGTGGCGCTGGTGGGCCATTCGCTGGGCGCGATCATGGCAACGAAGTTTGCAAGCCGCGCGCCGCAACGCGTGCGCGGCCTCTTTCTCTGCTCGCCTGCCAATGGCTACGCCCGCGCCGATGCTGAGGTACGTCTGTCCAAGCGCGACAGCCGTCTGGCGATGCTCGACAAGCTCGGTCCCGCAGGCATGGCGCGTGAGCGCAGCGACAACCTCGTCGCGCCCGGCGCCGCCGATCTGCCGCGCGCGTGGGTGAAATGGAATATGTCGCGGGTGTTGCCGGTCGGCTACCGTCAGGCGACGCACCTGCTCTCGAATGGCGACGTCGCTGGCGAACTCGCACAGTACGTGAGCGCCAAGGCAGGTCCCGTTGCGGTGGCCGTGGGTGCGCAGGACGGCATCACGTCGCCTGCCGCGTGCGAAGTCATCGCGAAAATCGCGGGCGTGCCGCTGCAAGTTATCGACGGTGCAGGCCACGCGTCGTACATCGAAACGCCGGACGTGCTGAATGCTGCGCTCGCCGCGTGGCTCGAACGTGTCGCGGCAGGGGAGCGCTGAGATGGCACCGGCCGCACCGAAGCGCGAAGCGCTCACCGAAGTCGACACGATGCATGACGATCAAAACGTCTCGCTCGATGGCGATGCCGTCGTCGAAGGCGCCGCCGAGTCCCGCTACCTCGTGCCGGGTCTTGAGCGCGGCCTGCGCATCCTCACGCAATTCTCGCCGCGCGAACCGGTGTTCAGTGCGCCGGAACTGTCGCAACGGCTGGGCATTCCGCGTACGACGGTCTTCCGTCTGTTGCAGACGCTCGAAGCCATGGGCTTTCTTGAGCGCGCAGGAAGCGAAAAGAACTTCCGTCTGGGCGTGGCCGTGCTGCGTCTGGGCTTCGAATACCTCAGCTCGCTGGAACTGACCGACCTCGGCATTCCGATCATCGAGCGCCTGCGCGACGCGACCCAACTGACGTCGCACATCGTGATTCGCGACGGCCGCGACATCGTGTTCGTCGCGAAGGCGCAAAGCGTGGCGGGCGTCTTCAACTCGATCAAGGTCAACGTCGGCACGCGTTTGCCTGCGCACGCCACGGTGCACGGTCACGTGCTGATGGGCGATCTGACGCTCACCGAACTGCGTGCGCTCTATCCCGAGAAGACGCTGGAGAAATTCACGCCGCAGACGCCCGAGTCGCTGACCGAACTGTTCGAGCGCGTGCGCGAAGACGCCGAGCGTGGCTATGCCGTGTCGGCCTCGTCGTTCGAGCGCGGCATCAGCGTGGTGAGCGCACCGGTGCGCAACGACGTGGGCCGCATCTGCGCGGCCATCACGGTCACGATTCCGCGCGCCAATATCGACGCATCGATGCTCGACGCGGGCCTGATCGGTCAGGTGCGCGAAGCGGCCGATGCGCTCTCGCACCGTCTGAATTACCGCCCGGGCAGCGACGGCAAGTCTACCCCCTACATGAAGTCACTGGGACTCAAATGATCAAGATCGACCTTTCCTCGCGCGCAGCGCTGGTCACGGGCGGCACGTCCGGCATCGGGCTGGCGACCGCCGAGCGCCTGCTCGACGCCGGGGCCGCCGTCGCCATCTGCGGACGCAACCCCGAGCGGCTGGCGCAAGCCGAAGCGCATCTGCGCGAGCGTCATCCGCAGGCGCGTCTCATCGCCGCGCAGTGCAACGTGCTCGATGAGGGCGACGTCACCGCACTGGTCGAGCGCATCCGTGGCGAATTCGGTCGTCTCGACATGCTGGTGAACAACGCGGGCCAAGGGCGTGTGTCGACGTTTGCCGACACGACCGACGACGCCTGGCGCGAAGAACTCGAACTGAAGTACTTCAGCGTGATCCGCACCACGCGCGCTTGCCTGCCGATGCTGCGCGACGCCGCACGCGAGACGGGTGACGCCGCCATCGTCTGCGTCAACTCGCTGCTCGCGCTGCAACCGGAGCCGCACATGGTGGCGACGTCGTCGGCGCGTGCGGGCGTGCAGAACCTCGTGCGTTCGATGGCGGGCGAATTCGCGCCCGATGGCGTGCGCGTCAACGCGATTCTGATCGGGCTGGTCGAGTCGGGACAGTGGCGTCGTCGTTACGCCGCCGCGCAAGAGGCGGGCGACAGCAAGACGTGGTCGGAGTGGACCGGCGAACTCGCACGCAAGAAGCAAATTCAGTTGCAACGTCTGGGCAAGCCTGAAGAGGCGGCCGCAGCGATCTTTTTCCTGGCAAGCCCGCAGTCGTCCTATACGACGGGCAGCCACATCGATGTTTCCGGAGGCTTGGCAAGACATGTCTAACAAAACCACCGTCGGCGAAGTCATCGCGGCGTTTCTCGAACAGTGCGGCGTGCAGACCGCATTCGGCGTGATCTCGATTCACAACATGCCGATCCTCGACGCCATCGCGCGCCGCGAAAAAATCCGTTACGTCGGCGCACGCGGCGAAGCCGGTGCACTGAACATGGCCGACGGCCTGTCGCGCGTGTCCGGTGGACTCGGTGTTGCGTTCACGAGCACGGGCACGGCTGCCGGTAACGCGGCCGGTGCGATGGTCGAAGCGCTTACGGCAGGCACGCCGGTGTTGCACATCACCGGGCAGATCGAAACCGAGTTCCTCGACCGCGATCTCGCTTATATCCACGAAGCCCCGGATCAGCTGAGCATGCTCAACTCGATCTCGAAGGCCGCCTACCGTGTGCGCTGCGTCGATACGGCGCTCGCGACGGTGCGCGAAGCGGTGCGCGCTGCGTTGACTGCGCCGACCGGGCCGGTCAGCGTCGAGATCCCCATCGACATTCAGGCCGCAGAAATCGAATGGCCGACCGATCTGTCTGCCCCACACATCGCCGTGCCGACGCACGACGACGCGCGCGTCGCTGCGCTGGCCGACAAACTGGCGTCGGCGCATCGTCCGCTGCTGTGGCTGGGGGGCGGTGCACGCGGCGCGGAAGCGGCCGTCAAGCGTCTGGTCGACATGGGCTTCGGCGTGGTGACGAGCGTGCAGGGTCGCGGCATCGTGCCGGAAGACCACGCGGCGACGCTGGGTGCATTCAACATCCACCCGACGGTCGAGAAGTTCTACAAGACGTGTGACGCGGTGCTCGTAGTCGGCTCGCGTCTGCGCGGTAACGAAACGCTCAAGTACAAGCTGGCGCTGCCGCGTCCGCTGTATCGCGTCGATGCCGACGGACTGGCCGACAACCGTGGCTATCGCAACGACCTTTTCATTCAGGGCGACGCGGCAAGCGTGCTGAATGCGCTCGCCGACCGTCTGCAAGGTCGTCTCTCGGTCGATCCGGCATTCCACGCTGACCTCGCTGCGGCGCGCGACGCTGCCGTGAAGCAAGTCGCTGAAGGCCTCGGCCCATACCGTCAACTTGTGGCAGCGCTGCAAGGCTCGCTCGGTCGCGACTTCAACTGGGTGCGCGACGTCACGATCTCGAACAGCACGTGGGGCAACCGTCTGCTGAAGATCTTCTCGCCGCGCGCCGGGGTGCATGCACTTGGTGGCGGCATCGGTCAGGGCATGCAGATGGGCATTGGCGCCGCGCTCGCGGGTAATGCGAAGAAGACCGTCGCACTGTGCGGCGACGGCGGCCTGATGGTGAACGTGGGCGAACTCGCGACCGCTGTGCAGGAGAAGGCGCCCGTCGTGATTCTGCTGATGAACGATCAGTGCTATGGCGTGATCCGCAATATTCAGGATGCGCAGTACGGTGGCCGTCGTCATTACGTGCAACTGCATCAGCCGGACTTCGCCGCGTTCTGCGCGAGCCTGCAACTCAAGCACGAGCGCATTACGTCCATCGATCAGGCGGAAGGGGCCGTGGCCCGCGCCGTCGCTTACGACGGTCCGGTGCTGCTCGAAGTCGACATGCTGTCGGTCGGCAACTTCGCGTCGCATTTCGCCGGTCCGCCGGTTCGGGAGCCTGCGAATGCATGAATTGAATCATCGTCCGGTTGACGTCGCACTCATCGGCTTCGGCGCGATTGGCTCGAAAGTGTACGAAGCGTGCGCGAGCGATCCGTATCTGCGCGTGGGCCATGTGATCGTGCCGGAAGACGCTGCTGAGCGCGTGCGCGGCAGCGTGCGTGCGGGCACCGAAGTGGTGTCGTCGGCGCAAGCGCTCTCAAGCCGTCCGGACTTCGTTCTGGAATGCGCCGGACACAGCGCACTCTCGGGGCACGTCGTGCCGCTGCTCAAGTCGGGTGTCGACTGCGCGGTGGCGTCGATTGGCGCGCTTTCGGATACCGATCTGCTGGCAGCGCTGGAACAGGCGGCGAAGGATGGTGCATCGACCGTCACGCTGCTCTCCGGTGCGATCGGTGGCATCGACGCCATCGCCGCTGCTCGTGAAGGCGGGCTGGACGAAGTGCTGTACACGGGCCGCAAGCCGCCGATGGGCTGGCAGGGCACGCCCGCCGAGCAGGTCTGCGATCTCGCGACGCTCACCACAGCGACCGTGATCTTTGAAGGCAGCGCCCGGGATGCTGCGCGTCTGTACCCGAAGAACGCGAACGTCGCGGCGACCGTCGCCATTGCCGGGTTGGGACTCGACGCGACGCGCGTGCGTCTGATCGCCGACCCGACGAGCACGCGCAACGTGCATCACATCGCGGCGCGCGGTGCGTTCGGCGAAATGTCGCTGGAGATGTGCGGCAAGCCGTTGCCGGACAACCCCAAGACGTCGGCGCTCACCGCGTACTCGGCCATTCGCGCACTGCGCAATCGCGTCGCGAACTGTGTGATCTAGCAGGAAGAGAGTCATGAGCCATCAAGATTTGCTGCACGGGTTTTCGAGCGACATTCTGGTCGGCGGCGAGTGGCGTGCCGGTACCGGTAAGCGCTATCAAAGCCTGTATCCGGCGGACGAAAGCGTAAATGCCGAGATCGCCGCTGCGGGTGCCGACGATGCCGTCGAAGCGGTCGAAGCCGCAGACGCCGCGTGGCGTCGTGCCGACTGGGCAGGCCTGAAGCCGCATCAGCGCGCAGCCGTGCTGCATCGTGTGGCCGACGGCATCACGCAACGCGCCGAAGCGCTCGCGCATCTGCAACGCCGCGACAACGGCAAGCCGATCAGCGAGACGCGCGCGCTGGTCGCGAGTGCGGCGGGCACGTTCCGCTACTTCGCCTCGTGCCTGGAGACGCTGGAAGAGACGCTCACGCCGTCGCGCGGCGACTTTCTGACGATGAGCGTGCATGAGCCGCTGGGTGTGGTGGCCGCCATCACGCCGTGGAATTCGCCGATTGCGTCTGACGCCCAGAAGCTGGCTCCGGCACTCGCCGCAGGCAACGCCGTGGTGCTCAAACCGGCGGAAGTCACGCCGCTCGCCTCGCTCGAACTCGGCCGCATCTGCGAAGCCGCCGGTGTGCCGCGCGGGGTGTTGTCGGTGCTGCCGGGCAAGGGCTCGGTCATCGGCGACATTCTCGTGCGTCATCCGAAGGTCAGGAAGGTGGCGTTCACCGGCGGCACGGAAGTGGGGCGCGGCATCGCGCGTCTCGCCGCAGAGAAGCTGATGCCGGTCTCGCTCGAACTCGGCGGCAAGTCGCCGACCATCGTGTTCGAAGACGCCGACATCGATCACGCCGTGGCCGGTGTGCTCTACGGCATCTTCAGTTCGTCGGGCGAGTCGTGCATCGCAGGCTCGCGTCTGTTCGTTCACAAAGCGATCTTCGACACGTTCGTCGAGCGTCTGGTTGCCGGTGCGAAGCAATTGCGCGTGGGCGATCCGCTGCGTGAGGACACGCAGATGGGGCCGCTCGTGACGTCGTCGCATCGCGACTCCATCGAGCGCTACGTCGCTATCGGGCTGGAAGAGGGCGGTCGACTGCTTTGCGGCGGCGAGCGTCCTGCGGGCGACGGTCGCGAGAAGGGCTACTTCTATCAGCCGACGATCATCGCGGGCCTGACGAATCAGGCGCGCATGGTGCAGGAAGAGATCTTCGGGCCGGTGCTGGCCGTGCTGCCGTTCGAGAACGAAGCCGATCTGCTGGCCGAGGCCAACGACAGCGTCTACGGGCTGGCTGCCGGTATCTGGACGCGCGACTTCAAGCGTGCGTGGCGTGTGGGCCGTGCGCTGGAGACAGGCACCGTCTGGATCAATACCTATAAGCAGTTCTCCATCTCGACGCCGTTCGGCGGCTGGAAGGAGAGCGGTATGGGCCGCGAGAAGGGGCGTCTGGGACTGCTGGAATACACGAATCAGAAGAGCCTTTACTGGGGCCTGAACGAGAACCCGCTCGCCTGGGCGGGTCGGGTCTGACGTAGGTGGCAGAAGTAGGCAATGACAGTGGCAAGCCGCGATGCACGGGGCATCGCGGACATCCGAAACTTGAGCGAGGCAAAGATATGTTGTCGATTTTCCGTGCATCGTTGGCGCGTCGCGCCTTTCTGACGGCGGGTCTGTGTGCCGTGGCGGGACTCAGCGGCGTGGCCGCACCGGTGATGGCGCAGCAGCCTGCGACGCAGCAGATCACTTATCTGCTCCCGGCCCCGGCGAACCTGCCGGCCTTCGCGCCGCTGATGCTGGCCGAGAAGAAGGGCTACTACGCGGCAGAAGGCCTGTCGGTGCGCTGGCTGACCGTGCAGGGCGGCGCCGACGTGGGCAAGCAGCTTGCGTCCGGTAACGGCGATCTGGGCGGCGGTCTGGGTGATACGCCGATCGTGCTGCGTCCGAACGGCATTCCCATCAAGGGCGTGGCGCTGCTCGGCGGCCGCACGCTGCACCAGCTGGTCGTGCGTGATGACGCCAACATCAAGTCGCCCGCCGATCTGAAGGGCAAGACGATCACCGTGCTGGCTTATCAGGACACCGGCTTCTACGCGACGCTCGGCCTGCTCGCCTCGGCCGGTCTCACGCGTAACGATGCGCGCATTCAGGGCGCAGGCCCGGCGGGCGTCTGGCAGCAGGTGGCGACGGGTAAGGCGGAAGCGATGGTCGGCACGCCGGAGTGGGCGCAGAACATCGAAGACGCTGGCGTGAAGATCACGATGACGTCGACCGACAAGTATTTCCCGGGCATGGCGCAGGCGATTCTGGCTTCGGACAAGACGATCGCCGAGAAACCGGAGATGATCCGCAAGTTCGTGCGCGCGACGATCAAGTCGGTCGCAGAAATCATGCGCGATCCGGCGGGCGCTGCGAAGGAATACTGCGCCGCCGTGCCTGCTTACAAGGGTAAGGAAGCCGAGATCGAGAAGATCCTCACGTACTACGCCCGCAATGTGTATCCGGGCCAGCAACGTCTGGGCGCGTTCGATCCGGCACGTGTGACGAAGTTGCAGGACTTCTACGCACAAGAGAAGGTCATCCGTGAGAAGTCCAAGCCGGAAGACCTGTTCACCAACCAGTTCGTGCAGTAAGCGACAGGCGAGAGAGCAATGAGCGAAACCGCACCGGGCGCCGCCCAGCCCGAGACCATGATGCTGACGGTGTTCCTGCGTCACGATCAGTCGAACAATCTCGAGGATTTTCAGGAGCGTCTGAAGGCGGCCGAATGGTGGGAGCGATTCCCGCCCGCAGGCGTCAAGGTGGTGTCGTGGACCGTGGCGATGGGCTTCGGCCAGATCGTCACGCTGGAACTGCCGCCGCATTTGCTGCCGGTCGTGAACGTGGAACTGGAACGCTCGGCCTGGGGCGTGTTTCGCACCGAATGCTATCCGACGTACGACTTTGTACCCGTGCACGCGCGTATTCGCGAGCGGGTACGTAATGGAGGGAAGTGATGGACCGTTATCTGGAACCGCATCAAGCGCGTCGTCATGAGCCGACGCAATACGAAAGCCTGCTGGGCGACGCCATCGAGCGCGCCTACGCGTCGGGCACGCACGATCTGGCGGGCCTCGTGGCCTACCTGAATCGCACCGGCCCCGGCCCGCAGGAAGGCGACTTGTGGACGGAAGACGTCTACAAAGCGCAGATCGCACGACTAGCCGAAGAGTAAAAACATTACATAGCGCGATGGCCGCTTGCGCGGCGCTCGCGATGGAGGTCCCCCCATGACTACGCAACAACCTATCCTCACCGCCGACGCCGTGCTTGAGCGCGGCCTGAAGAATCTCTGGTACCCGATTTGTCCGTCGCACATGATCGGCCGCGAGCCGGTCTCGCTGCGCCGTCTGGGCAAGAAGCTCGTGTTCTGGCGCGATCAGGACAACAAGGTGCATGCCCTCGACGATCACTGCCCGCATCGCGGCGCGCCGCTCTCGAAGGGCATCGTGATGGGCGACCGCATCGCCTGCGGTTATCACGGCGTGCAGGTGCGTTGTGACGGCACGGTCATGCGTGTGCCGGGCAGCCCGGGTTGCAAGCTCGAAGGCTCGCGTCCGACGCAGGCGTATCACATCGTCGAGCGCAACGAGGCGATCTGGTTGTACAACGCCACCGAGAACATCGAGACGCCGCCGCCGCTGGTGCTGCCGGAAGAACTCGACGCCGACGGCGAATTCTCGTCGTTCCTCTGCTACACGGAGTGGAAGGGCGATTACCGTTACGTGCTCGATAACGTGATGGACCCGATGCACGGCACGTATCTCCACAAGCAATCGCACTCGATGGCCGAGGGCGACAACACGGCGGCATTCCGCATTCGCGATACCGACCGTGGCTTCGTGTTCGAGAAGGAAGGCCAGCGCGATGTGAACTTCGACTGGACCGAATGGGCCGACACGGGCACGCACTGGATGCGTCTCGAGATTCCGTATCCGAAGACCGGTGGCCCCGGAGGTAACTTCGTGATCGTGGGCAGCTATACGCCGATCTCGCCGACGCTGGCCGCCGTGTTCCACTGGCGCTGCCGCAAGCTCGACGGCTGGCAGCGCGACACGTGGCGCTTCCTGTATCGCAATCGTCTGGAAGCACGTCACTGGAACGTGCTGGAGCAGGACCGCGTGATGCTCGAAGACATGGAGCCGGACGCCAACCAGAACGAACATCTGTATCAGCACGACATGGGCATCGTGCGTCTGCGTCGCCATCTGAAGAATCTGGCGAAGGCGGAGCTCGAGCGCATGCAGCCGGGCAAGGCGTAAGCTCTCGGCAACCTCATGGACGCGATCATGCAAAACCCTTCCGCCATCAAAGCCGAACGCATTCGTGCGCAATCCGTGCCCGATCTCGCGACGGCGACGTGGAGCAACGGCATCCGGTGCGGCAACGAAATCCTGATGTCGGGCATGACCGCGCATCCGGCCACGCGCGATGCGGAAAAACCACTCACGACCTATGAGCAGACGCTGGTGGTGCTCGGCAAGATCCGCGCGCTGGTCGAGGCCGGTGGCGGACGACTGGCGAACGTCTACAAGCTTGTGGTGTACGTGACCGATATCGCCGATAAGGACGAAGTCGGTCGCGCCCGCCGCGAGTTCTTTGCGGACGTGGCGGCGAACGGCGGCGCGTATCCGTGCTCGACGCTCGTCGCGGTCAGCGGTCTGGTGTTTCCGGAACTGCGTGTGGAGATCGAGGCGTTTGCGCGTCTCGACATCGATTTGTCCGTCGCGGCCATCGCAGGTTAAGCCGGGCGGACCTCAAGAAAATCAGCAACATCAGAGAGCGGCGTTATGAGCAAGTCAACCCTGTCGGCAATGGTGCGCACGCTTCGTTATGAGGCGGCGGGCATCATGAGCATCGAACTCGTGCCTGCGGCGGACAGCAGCACGCCGTTTCCGGAATTCACGCCCGGCGCGCACATCGATCTGCACCTGCCGAGCGGGCTGGTGCGGAGTTACTCGCTGGTGAACACGCCGGGTGAGGAAAACCGCTACGTGCTGGGCATTCTGGCCGACCCGAAGAGTCGCGGCGGCTCACGCTTCATTCACGACAACTTCCGCGTCGGCATGACGCTAGAGATCTCGGCGCCGCGCAATCACTTCGAACTGGACGAGACGGCGGTGCATTCGGTGCTGGTCGCAGGCGGTATCGGCGTGACGCCGATTCTCTGCATGTATCGGCGTCTGCGCTCGCTCGGTCAAAGTGTCAAGCTGATGTATTGCGCGCGCACGGCGCCGCAAGCGGCGTTCGTCGAAGAGTTGAATGCGCTCGGTGGCGATGTCACCTATCACTTCGACGATCAGCACGACGGTAAGCCTGCGTCGCTCGCGGCGTTTCTGGCCGATCAGCCGACGGGCACGCATGCTTATTGCTGTGGCCCGGGCGTTATGCTCGATGCCTTCGAAGCCACGTGTGCCGAAGTGGGCATCGCTAATGTTCACACCGAACGCTTCGCCGCCGCACCGGACGCGCCGCCGCCCGCGACGTCGTCGGGCTATGTCGTAAAGCTTGCGAAGTCCGGCAAGGAGCTTGCCGTGCCCGCCGGCGCGACGCTGCTCGACACGCTTCTGGCGGCGGGCATCGACGCTGAACATAGCTGCATGGAGGGTATTTGCGGTGCATGCGAAACCCGCGTGCTCGACGGCTGCCCCGATCACCGCGACTCGGTGCTGAGCGCGTCCGAGCGTGCTGAAAACAAGGTCATGATGATCTGCGTGTCCGGTTGCAAGGGTGAGCGTCTGACGCTTGATCTCTGAGCGCTCCCTCCATTTATTCAAGACTTCCGATTTTCCCGAGACTGTCATGACGATTCTGGGCATCGAGCAAATTACCTACGGGGTCACCGACCTCGACACCTGCCGCCGGTTTCTGGCCGACTGGGGCCTGACTGAGGTCGCCGCCGACGCTAATGGCGTGCGCTTCGAAACGCTTAACGGCGGCCGTGTGCTTGCCGTGCGTCACGACGATCCGTCGTTGCCGCCCGCTATGGAGGAAGGGCCGACGCTACGCGAAGTGACGTGGGGCGTGACGAGCGCAGACGAAGTGGCTGCCATCGCCGACCGTCTTGCCGATCAGCCGGGCTACTACTTCAAAGAAGGTGCGACGGGCTGCATCGACCCGAACGGTCTGGCTGTTCGGGTCGAAGTGACTGCCAAGCGCGCGCTGGACGTGCAGGGCGCACCGACGAATCCGTGGGGACGCCCTGCACAGCGCGTGAATACGCCGAGTCCGGTGTACGAGCGTGCGCAGCCGATTGAAGTCGGCCACGTGGTCTTCTTCACGAACGCGCTCGCCGCCACGCAGAAGTTCTACGAGGACAAGCTCGGTTTCGAGCTGTCGGACCGTTATCCGGATCGCGGCGCGTTCATGCGTTGCGCGCCGCACGGCGGCCACCACGACCTGTTCCTGCTGGCATTGCCCAATGGCAAGCGCGGGCTGAATCACGTGGCGTTCACTGTGCGCGACATCCACGAAGTGTTCGGCGGCGGTATGCACATCGACCGCTGCGGCTGGGAAACGCAGTTGGGGCCGGGCCGTCACCCGATTTCGTC
The DNA here is from genome assembly GCF_902459615.1 of Pandoraea commovens. GTDB lineage: Bacteria > Pseudomonadota > Gammaproteobacteria > Burkholderiales > Burkholderiaceae > Pandoraea > Pandoraea commovens. The sequence continues at coordinate 243,953 of NZ_CABPSA010000005.1, read as the reverse complement.
GGCGTATTTCTGGTACTTCAAGAATCCGTGCGGCGCGCTCATCGAGTATTACGCCGACGAGGACATCCTGACGCCGGAATGGCAGCCGCGCGATTTCGAGCCGGGGCCGACGGTGTTCGCCGAGTGGGCGGTGGATGGCGGGCTGGACGGCAATACGCGTCGCCAGAAGAAGGGTGGTGAAGCGCCGACCGGCAAGTTCATGACCGATACGGCCAAGCGCTAAGTATGGGCAGAGAGTTGTAGCAGCGCGTCGAATCCGGGGGGAAACGACGCGGCATGAGGGGGCATGCGTAGCGCATCGCCCCCTTTTGCGTTTTTACGCGGCGCGCACGCGTAATTACTTCGCGAGTTCGGCGTCGATGGCGGCGACCAGACGCGGGTCGTCGGCTTTGACGTCCGGCGAGAAGCGGGCCACGACCTGACCGTTGCGGCCGATCAGGAACTTCTCGAAGTTCCACAGCACGTCGGCGGGGTTGTCGCGCTCGACACCGAAGCCCTTCAGACGCTCGCGGAACGGGCCTTCGCCGGTGGCTTCCGGCTTGGCGTCGACCAGTGCGCTGTACAGCGGGTGACGGTCGTCGCCCAGCACCGAGATCTTGGCGAACAGCGGGAAGGTGACGTTGTATTGCGTGGTGCAGAAGTCGAGGATCTCGGCGTCGGTGCCCGGCTCCTGACCCTTGAAGTTGTTGGCGGGGAACGCCAGCACTTCCAGGCCTGCGGCGCGTTTGTCTTCATACAGACGCTCCAGCCCTTCGTATTGCGGCGTCAGACCGCACTTCGACGCGACGTTCACAACCAGACGCACCTTGCCTGCGTAATCGCCCAGCGAGGCGGCGGCGCCGTCATTGCGATTGACGGCGATGGATTCGATGTTCGTGCTCATGCGTGACTTCCCGGAAAACGCGGCCTAGGTGCCGCAAACGCCAATGAGTTTAGCCCAATGCGTATGGGTTCGCTGGCGGCCAGGCCGTGCCGGGTCGTCGTATCGTCAAAATCGGATAGTGACACCCGCGATGTAAGTTATCCGTAAGCGTTAATGGAATGTATGTCGGTATGCAAAGCAAGTTAATGTGAGATAAGTCATTGAATTGCCTGAAAAATGATAAATTTTTATAACTCTAATAAAATAGTCGGTGCGATAGTGATGCTTGTCTATTGCATGGAGTCAAAACAAATTCATTGAAATCAATGGTGTTTTTGAGTTGTGGCGTTTATCGATTGACAGTCGGGTAAGCGTATGAAAGGATTCGCTTGATCAAAAATTACGATAAATAACAAGCGCAGTCGGCTTGCAAAAAATACCGGGGTAGTCCGAATGGTTCGTACCGCTTCTCGCCGCAACGGTGCATCTGTGTTTCGCACAGGTCGTTCAACCACGTCGCTCATCGGGCGAACGGGCTCATCTCCTCCATTAGCGCTATAGCAGCGTAGTTGCGTCGCTATCCCGACGCGCTCTCGTCCGCATTTCCGCCTGATCGACATCGAAGCACTTCGCCGCTTGCGGCGAAGCGTTCGTGTATTGGCGTCTGCACGAGTGTATTGCCCGGGAAGCGGTGCCGAATTCCGTTATTCGTGCATCGATTGCATGACAAGTAACCATAAGAATCAGAACCTGGGGATCAAATGAATCACATCTACCGCGTGGTGTGGAGTGCCAGTCTCGGCATGTATCAGGTGGCTTCCGAAGTGGCGAGCGGCCACGGCGGCAAGTCGCGCTCCGTCGACCGTCGCCGTGCGCGCAAGGCCGCTGCCGTTGCGGCTGTGGCGGTCGCGTCGATGAACGCAGGGGCGGTTTTTGCCGTGCCCGGGCCGGTCGCCACGATGGACGGTGTGACGCAACTCTTCTCCGGCTCGCCGGACACGATTACGTCGCCGAACTGGGCCTTTGACGGAACCAACCTGACGATCTCGGGCGCGTTGCCCGCGACGTTCGCGACGATCACCGGTGGCCTCGGCACCATTTCGAACGCCGGATCGATGAGCGGTGCGTACGCGCTGTCGTTCTCTGCTGCAGCGAACGTGTCTCTTGTCGAGAACACCGGTTCGATCAATGCAGGTAGCAACTCGGGCTCGTACAACAGCGGCGTCATCGGCACTTTCGTCAATCGCGGGTCGGTGACGACGGGCACGTTTGCCGGGATCGGCAACGGCGGTCAGATGACCCGGTTTGAGAACACAGGAACGATCACCGGGTTCTTTCAGGGGCTGAACAACCAGGGTACGTTGACGGAGGCCATCAACAGCGGGTCGATTGGCGCGACGGCCGGGTATGGCGTACTCAACCAGTCGCAACTCGGCACGCTGAGCAACAGCGGGCGCATTTCGGGCATTTTCGGGGTCGCTGCCGTCAAGGGCAGCGCGCCGAATCCGCTGCTTGGCACTCTGCTCAATAGCGGCACGATCGCCGGAACGGAAAAAGGCATCTCCAACAATGGCACGGCCATCACCACCATCGAGAACCTCGGTGGCGGACAAATTACCGGCACAGATACCATCATCGGCATTGGGCTTTCCAATGCCAGCGCGGTCAGCGGCACGGACTATCGCGGCACGATTGGTGCGATCAACAACGCCGGTACGATTTCGGGTGGCCTCTACGGGATCTACAACACCGATTCGATCGGCACGATCAACAACCTTGCGTCCGGTCTGATTACCGGACCGACGGCGGCGATTTCGAACCAGTCGACCGACGCCATGATCGGTCAGATCAACAACGCTGGCACCATTGCTGGCAGCATTCTGTATTACGGCTCGCAGGCGCTGTCGATTGCCGGTGCGACGGGCACGGCCTTCGGTACGCTGACGGGCTTCGGCGGTTCGGTCGTCGGTACGCTGGCCAGTCCGTTGGCAGATGTGCATTTCAACGGAGGCAACCTCCTGTTGAACGACATCGTTGATCTGGGCAACGCGCGCACGGCGTTCAACGATGCCTCCGTGTTGCAGGTCAACCAGCCGATCTACATCTTTGGTAACTACGCACAGGGTGCCAACGCCACGTTGCAACTTGGCGTGGGCAACGGTGCCGTCACGACGGGCAACGTTGGCCTCGACGCCGGGTACGGCTATCTGAAGGTGACGGGCAACACGACCGTCGCCCCGGGCTCGACCATCGCATTGCAGTCGCTGGGCTACAACTTCGCAGCGGGCCAGCGTTTTGTCGTGATCGATACGGCGGGGTCCGCGACCTACAACGAAGGCACGCTGCGTTACGTCGTCAATGGTTACCCGTACCTCTCCGGCAGCGGTGCAAGCCTGCCGGTTTCCGGGCACCAGGATCTGGTCGTGACGGTAACGGCGCCTTTTGTGGGTGCGATGGGCGGCACGGACACGCTGGTGGCCGGTACGCCTTCGTCGTCGCCAAACTGGGCTTACGACGGCACGAACCTGTCGATAGCAGGCACCTCGTTCGCGACCATCACGGGCAACATGGGCACGCTGTCGAACTCGGGTACGTTGACGGGCGCCTATGCACTCTCGACGTCCTCGGCGGGCAACATCGGTCTTGTCGAGAACGACGGTGTGATCGCCGCGACCAGCAACACCAGCTCGGGCCTTTACAACGGCGGTACCATCGGCACGCTGGTCAATCGCGGTTCTGTGTCGACGGCGGCCTATGGTGGCGTCAGCAATGGCGGCACGATCACCCGCTTCGAAAACTCGGGCACCGTGACCGGTGCGTTGCAGGGGCTGAACAACAGCAACACGCTCACCTCGGTATTCAACTCCGGCACGATTCAGGCAGCCAACGCCTACGGCGTGCTGAACTCGGCGCAGCTCGGCGCGCTGACGAACACGGGGCTGATCTCCGGTTACTACGGCCTGATCTCAAGCAAGACGGGTTTGGCCAATGCGACGCTCGGCACGCTGACTAATAGCGGCACGATCACCGGATCGAACAAGGGCGTGCTGAACAGCAACGCCTATCTCGGCACGCTGGACAACCAGGTGGGCGGCCAGATTCTCGCCACCGGTGGCCTCACTGCGGACGTCGCTGCGGTGAGCAACGTCGCTTCGAGCACCATCGGCCTTATCAAGAATGCGGGCACGATTTGGGGCGCCTACTACGGCATCTACAACGATGCTGCGGTTGGCACGATCAACAACCTTGCCGGTGGCGTGATCAAGGGGATTGGCGGTGCGATTTCGAATCAGGCACCGACGGCGTCGATCGGCCAGATCAACAACGCGGGCACGATTGCGGGCTGGATCATCAACCGTTCGCAAAACAATCTGTACATCAGCGGTGCGACCGACGGCACGTTCGGCACGCTGACCGGTTTCGGCCCCACTTATTCCAGCACCATTGTCAGCACGAACGCCGACGTACATTTCAACGGCGGCAAGCTGGTGGTGGACGATCACTTCGATCTCGCAAACACCCGCACGGCGTACAACGATTCGTCGGTGCTGCAGATCAACAACGTGCTTCGTGTCGCGGGCAACTACTCGCAGGCTGCCGCGGGCACGCTGCAAATCGGCGTGGCCAACGGCGCGTTGGCGACGGGCAGCATGCTGACGGATGTCGGCTACGGCCGTCTGCTCGTCTCGGGCAACACATACATTGCGCCGGGATCGAGCATTGCGCTGCAATCGCTGGGCTATAACTTCGCGGCGGGTCAGCGCTACGTGGTGATCGATACCGCGGGTTCGGCCATCTACAACGAAGGCACGCTGCGCTATGCCGTGAACGGTTATCCGTCGCTCGCGGCCAGCGGTGCCAAGGTCGGTAACGGCAGTAACACCGATCTCGTGGTGACGATCTTCGCACCGGCTAACATCGGGACCATCGCTGGCACGTGGCCGCTGACGCCGGGCACGGCAACCGGCACGCCGGACTGGGCCTACGATGGCGCCAACCTGACGATCTCCGGCACGACCTACGGATCGATCAACGGTTCGCTCGGCACGCTCACGAACAACGGCACGTTGACCGGAACCTCCGCGCTGTCCGTCGGAACCAATGGCGGCAGTATCGATCGCGTCGAGAACAACGGCCTGATTCATGCGACCGGTGCGACGGATTCGGCGATCTACAACGGCGGTGTCATCGGCACGTTGCTCAACAAAAGCACGCTGCTTTCGGCCAACATGGCTGGCGTGAACAGCGTGACCGCGCTGACGCGTCTGGAGAACTCCGGACAGATCACCGGCGGCCGGTTCGGCGTGATTAATGCCGGTGTTCTGACGTCGGTTGTGAATACCGGCACCATCTCGGCGGCCCCGACGGCGTCGACGATTGTGGGGCTGGCGAACACCGGGCAGATCGGTTCGATCAATAACAGTGGTCTGATCAGCGGCTACACCGGCCTGATGCTCCTGCCGTCGGGCAACGTCTCGCCGCGCACGACGCTCGACACGCTGACCAATAGCGGCACCGTGGTCGGTCAGTTTGCCGGTGTAGGCAACTACGGTGGTTCCATCGGCACGATCAACAACCTCGCCGGTGGCAGCATCAAGGCGACGGACACGAGCTATTCGACGGGCATCAACAACGACTGGGGGACGGCGAACGGTGTGAGCACCGGGGGCACGATCGGCCAGATCAACAACGCGGGTACGCTGACGGCCGGTTACTACGGGATTTACAACGCGAATTCGATCGGCGTCATCAATAACCTTTCCGGTGGTCTCATCACCGGTTTGGGCGGCGCTATCTCGAACCAGAGCGTCTCGTCGTCGATCGGTCAGATCAACAACGCGGGCACGATTGCGGGATGGATCATCAACCGCTCGCCGAACGATCTGCGCATTGCCGGTGCAACGGATGGCACCTTCGGCACGATCACGAGCTTCGGCCCAACGTATGGCGGCACGATCGTCAGCACCAATGCCGACGTGCGCTTTAACGGCGGCAACCTCGTTGTGGGCAACAACTTCGATCTGGCTGGCACGCGCACTGCATACAACGAAGCGTCGGTGTTGCAGATCAACAAGGCGATTCAGGTCTCGGGTAACTACGCGCAGTCCGCAGGCGCAACGCTGCAAATCGGCGTGGCTAGCAATGCCGTGACCACTGGCGATCCGGCGACCGACAGCGGGTATGGCCGCCTCGTGGTGAGCGGTAATACGACGCTTGCCGCCGGGTCGAGCGTGGCGCTGCAATCGCTGGGCTACAACTTTGCCGCCGGTCAGCGCTATGTCGTGATCGATACGGCAGGAACGGCGAACTACAACGCCAGCTCGTTGGTGTATCGCGTCAATGGTTCGACGACGCTAGACGCCAGCGGTGCGGAGGTAGCAAACGGTTCACACAAGAATCTGGTGGTGACGCTGGCCAACGGCACCGGTGCCAACAACGGCAGCGGCAACGGCGGTATCAACAACGGCGGCAATACGGGTAACTCGGGCAACTCGGGCAATGCCGGTGGCACGGGCAGCAACCCCGAAGCCGGGAACGGTAACAACGGCGGCTTGCCAGCCTTCGATCCGCGTACGAACGCGACGATCGCGTCGGCACCGAACGCGACGTCGGCCCTGCGCGGATTGTTGGGCTACACCGGTGTGAGCGATCCGCAGTTGCTCAATCTGTTCAACGCCACGCTCGGCTCGCTGAGCGACCGTTCGGCCGATTCGGCCAACCGCGTCGGAAAGCAGCTCGCACCCGCGCAGAACGCGCGGGCAGCCGGTGCTGCGACGTTCGGTTCGATGAACCTCGTGAACTCGCACGTCAACGGTCTGCGTGTGGCACAAGCGGGTGGCACGGGTGTGGCGACCGGCGACAGCGCGGCCAACTGGGGCGTGTGGGGCCAGGCGTTCGGCGGTCACTCCAGCCAGAATGCTCGCGAGAATGTCGACGGTTACAGCGCCAACTATGGGGGCCTGCTGGTGGGGGCCGACCGTGCGTTCGGCGATCGCGTGCGCGCGGGCGGTGCGTTCCAGTTCTCGCGCACCGTCATCAATAACGATGGGAGTACGTCGGGCAATCAGACCAGCGTCAACGGCTATGGCCTGATCGGTTATGCCGCCTACACGGGTGAGCCGTGGTACGTGAACCTGACGGGTTCGGTCGTGCTGCAACGTTACAACTCGACGCGTCTGGTTTCGATGCAGGGCTTCAGTGGCGCGGCCAACGGCAATTTCAACGGTCAGCAGTACGCAACCAGTGCCGAATTCGGCTGGCCGCTTGCGCTGGGCCGTGCCATCGTCACCCCGCTCGCGAGCATCACGTACAGCTACCTGAATCAGAACAGCTACACGGAAACCGGTGGCAACGGTACGGCCTTGTCGGTCAGCAGTGCGGGCAGCAGTTCGGTGCGTAGTGCTCTGGGCGCGAAGATTGCCATGCCGTTCGAGACCTCGTCGGGCACGTGGACGCCGGAGCTTGGTCTGCGCTGGGTGCACGAGTACAACCGCACGCGTCAGACCACGGGCGCGAGCTTTGCCGCAGACCCGACCGGGCAAACCGGCTTCACGACGGTGGGGGCGACCCCGGTGTCGGATCTGGCCGAAATGTCGCTGGGTGTGACGCTGATGCGGGCGAACAATCTGAGTGCGTCCGTTCGCTACGATCTGCAAGTGGGGTCGGGCTTCGTGTCGCACACGGGCATCGTGCGCGTGCAGCAGCGCTTCTGATCGCCTGACACCTTCAGACGGTATCGGCGGTCGCAATCATTGACATGGCTGCGACCGCCGTGGAAGTATCGCGCAGTACCCACGGCTTCCCGAGTTTCCCGAACGTCATCCGATGTCTTCCGCCCCCTCCTCCCCGTCGCCTCACGGTGCGTCGTCGTCGCCCGCTGCTGCCGGGACGCTCACTTTTGCGCAAGCGATTGCGCTGGCGAATTCCCATTGGCAAGCCGGACAGGCGGCACAGGCCGAAATGTTGTGCCGACGTGTACTGGATGCCTCATCTGAACACCCCGACGCGCACTATCTCCTTGGCCTGATGGCACATGCTTACGGCAAGCGCGACATGGCGATCGAGCATCTGACAACCACGTGCCGGGCACCGGGTGTGCATGCGGCATGCTGGTCGGATCTGGCGGAGATGTATCGTCAGGCGGGGCGTCTGACGGATGCCGTGGCGGCGGGGCGTCGCGCCGTCGAGATCGATCCCGCGTTCGCGCCCGGATGGAACAATCTGGGCATCGCATTGCAGGAATCCGGTCAGCTCGAACAAAGCCTGACGTGTCTGACGCGTGTGGGGGATCTCCAACCGGGATCGGCGGACGCGCAGAACAATCTGGGTAATACCGCACGACTGCTGGGACGTTTCGACGTGTCCGAAGCGCATTATCGCCGCGCGTTGGAAATCGATCCCCGGCGTGCCGATACGCTGAGTAATCTGGCGTCGCTGTTGAGCTTGCAGAAACGTTTCGACGAGGCGGGGGGACTGGCGCGCCGGGCCATTGAACTGGCGCCCAACTTTGTCGACGCTTATCGGAATCTGGCCGATATCGAACTCTCGCGCGGCAATGTTGCGGCTGCGTTGCAGGTCGTGGAAGTGATGTCGGCATTCGCTGCGCAGCATCCCTCGACGTTGGTGGCACGAGCGGGCGTGCTGCGTCTGGTCGGACGCCTCGACGAAGCGCTCGTCAGCGCGCGAGCCGCCATCGGGTTACTGCCCCAAAGCACCAACGTGCAGGCCGCGCTGGCGGCGGTCGAAGCGGATATTGCGAGACGTGACGCCGCCGGGGCACCTGACGCGCAGGCGTCGCAGGTATCGCAGGCGGGTACGTTGCACGATCACGCATCCGTTCATCAAGCGGCATCCGAACGCATTGCGGCGCAGGATTTCGAAGGCGCAGAGGCGCTGCTGCGCGATGTCGTGGCGGCGGGCGCTGCGCCCATGTCGATTTGGCGTCTGCTCGCGATGGCCTTGCGCGCACAGGGTAAAGCCGAGGCTGGCCGTGACGTGCTGGCGATGCTCGCGCGTCAGGTCCCCGGTGATTTGTCCAACCGGTTCGATCTGGCCGAATCCCTGCTTCTGCTGGGCGATTTCGAGCGGGGCTGGCAAGAGTACCGCTATCGCTACAGCCTCGAACATACGCAATCGATTGAGCGCAAAGTCCAGCGTCCACGTTGGGACGGTCAGCCGATTCCGGGACAGACGTTGCTTATCCACGATGAGCAGGGATATGGCGATACATTCCAGTTCATGCGCATGGCGCGGTGGGTGCGCGAGCGCAGTCAGGCGCGGGTGATCTTCGAAGTGAATCCCGAAACATTGTCGATTGCCCGCCGGATGTGGGGCGAGGTGGATATTGTCGGACGCGGCACGCTGCCCGTTACCTTCGACCAGCATTGCGAACTGATGAGCCTGCCGATGGCGATGGGCCTCAAACTCACCGATTTGCCCGGCGATGTCGGGTATCTCAGTGCGGATCCCGAGCGCATCGCCCATTGGCGCGCGCGTCTGGCCGACGTTCCCCGGCCTTGGATCGCAACAGTCTGGGCCGGACGCCCGGAGCATGTGAACGACAGCAACCGATCCGTATCTCTCGATCAGCTTGGGCCGCTCGGCGCGAGCGGTGCAACGTTCCTCTCGATCCAGAAAGGACCCGCTTCGTCGCAGGCGCAAACGCCGCCGGCAGGCATGACGATGGTGTCGCTGAGCGACGAGATCCGTGACTTCGAAGACACCGCCGCCATTTTGCATCTCGCAGATTTGCTGATTTCGGTCGATTCGTCCCCCGTGCATCTGGCCGGCGGGATGGGGCGGCCGGTCTGGGTGCTGCTGCCGTTTGTACCCGACTGGCGCTGGTTGCTCGGTCGCGACGATTCGCCGTGGTATCCGGGGATGACACTGTTCCGTCAGTCCGAGCGCGCAGCGTGGGGGCCTGTGATTGATCGGATGGGGCGGGCGCTCGCCGCCTTTGTCGCGCAACGACGTGGTGTGGAGTTGCAGGATGCAAATTAAGGCCTTGCTCGGTGGGTTCGCGTGTCTGGTTGCCACCGTGCTGATGTCAGGCTGCGCGAGCCTCGATCGCGATGCCCACGCTCAGGCGTTGGCCGACCCGGCGGGTTTGCGTCGTGAGACGGTGACGGGCGGACCGTTCGTGCTGACGGTGTTCTCTCGCATCACGAAGACCGACGCGCCGGTGAATGTCTATATCGAAGGCGACGGACTGGCGTGGCTGTCGCGAACGGAGCCGTCGCTCGATCCGACGCCCGTCGCTGCGACGGGGCTCGCCCTTGCGGCGGCCGATAAATCGCCCAACGTGGTGTATCTCGCGCGTCCCTGTCAGTTCACGCCAATGGCACTGAATCCGGCATGCGGGGTGCAGTATTGGACCGGCAAGCGCTTTGCGCCGGACGTCATCGACGCAATGAACGAGGCCGTTGGAAAGATGGCGGCGCGCGCGCCCGGGCAGCGGTTGGCGCTCGTGGGCTATTCCGGCGGTGGCGCGATTGTCGCGCTGATTGCCGCCCGACGACAGGACGTCGCGTCGCTTCGGACGGTCGCCGGTAATCTCGATGTCGAGTATGTGAACCGCATGCATAACGTGTCGGCGATGCCGGCGTCGCTCAATCCGATCGACGTTGCAACGCGAGTCGCGACGATACCTCAGATCCACTTCAGCAGCGAACAGGACACTGTGGTGCCCCCGGACGTCGAGAAGCGCTATGCGGCGGCTGTCGGTGGGAAGTGCGTCAAGACGGTTGTCGTCTCCGGCCTTTCGCACGACGGCGAGTGGGCTGCGCGATGGCCTGCATTGCTCGCACAGACGCCCGTGTGCGGCTCGGCACAGTGACCGAGCCGAAGGGCGTCAGGCGCGGGCCATGAAGCCGTAGACGCTCACTCTCGACTTCAGGTTTCCCGAACCAGCGCGGTAATCGCGTCGAGCAGCGTGACGTCTCCGCGCATGACATGCCGGCCGTTGTCGCGAAACTGGAAAGTGCCGTCGTTGAACCCGTCGAGCATCTGGATGCGCGGCAGCGGGTTGCGCATGCCTTGCGCGCGGAACAGCGGGTCCCACCCTGCACGCGGTACGGCCTCGGCGATCACGTCTCGCACGAGGGCGCGCGCCAAAGCAGCGGCGATGTCGTCCGGCGAGTAACGCTCCGGTCCTTCGATTTCCCAGATACGTTCGCCGTCGAAATCCTCCTGCATCGCACGTGCGGCAAAATGGCCGACGTCGTTCGTCGACACCATCGGAATGGCCCGGTCCACCGGTGCCAGATAGCTCGGCAGCTCGCCACGTTCCCGGGCGGGCGCAATGTCCCACGCAAAGTTCTCCATCAACCATGCAGGGCGCAGGAAGGTCACGGGCGAGCGTACCCCGCGCACCGCCTCTTCGAACAGACGCAGCGCGGTGATCAGGCTGGGAGTGTCGCAATCGGCACCAATGCTCGACAGGCACACCACCCGCCTGGGGTTCGTGGCGCTCAGTGCTTTGACGATGGCGTCGATCAGGTGCCGAGCGTGCGAGAAGTCGAGTTCCGGGTCGGCGTTCGGCGGGAGCATGACGAAGACGGCTTCGCTGCCACGAAAGGCGTTGGTCAGCGCATCGGCGTCACCGTTCTCCGCCACCGCGATCTCGCCGCCAAGCGTGGCCCATCGACTTGATTTGACGGGGTCCTGAACAATGGCCCGCAGTGGCAGGCCGGCGGTGAGCAGATCGTGTCCGATCACGCCGCCAACGCGACCCGTGATACCCATTACGGTGTACATAGTCACTCCTCACGCGCAGTAACGTTGCCGTAAAAGTAACACGGGATCGCGGTCGTCTCACAAATGCATCAGATCGGCGGATTGCCGTGTCGATGCGGGCGACGGGCCGCGACGCGCGTTGAGCAGTGCGGCGCCAGCATCGGCAAGACGCACCGCCTCGCGCGCGCGCTCGCACATGTCGCGCTCATAGGCGGTGATGGCTTGCCAGAGCGGCACGTGGCCGTCGGCGACCGTGCGCAGATGCCGGGTCAGTTGCGCGGCGTCGCGCAACGCCGTGTTTGCGCCAAGTCCCCCGGCGGGGCTCATCGCGTGGACCGCATCGCCCAGCCCGGCCACACCGTCGATCTGCCAGGGCAGCGGGCTGGCGGTGCTGCGCACGGGCGACACGCGGACCGTTTCGGGGACCGCGTGCGAGAACAGCGAGCCGAGATGCGGGTGCCATGACTGTGTCATCGACTCGATGCGCGCGAGCGGCATGGCGTCCGGCATTTCCGCGCAGGTGTACGCAGGGCCGAGCAGCGTTCGCGACGGACCGATGAACGCCCAATAGAGATAGTCGGAGACTGGCGAGAGGGGCATCCGGGCGGGTGCGCGCTTTGTCTCGGGGGCCATATCGCCACGAAGCGGACGACGAAACAGCATCGCCTCGACGATGACGGCAAATCCGTCGGCAAACACGACGGTGCTGCCTTCCATCATGGTGGCCTCGCCGTGGGCGTCCATCAGCACGAGCAGGGCGGTCGACAGCGGCGTGAGGCCGTAGATGCAGATGTCGCCCGTCTCGCGAGGGGCCATGCCCGGCAACACGTATTCGCGAACGCGGGATTGAGTGCCGTCTGCTGCAATCACGAGCCCCGGCAAGCTTTGCGTGCCGTCGTCGAAATGGGCGATACGGCGGCCGTCGGCAATCGTGGTCGTGCGCGAGAACGATTTGCCGAAATGCACACGATCGAGAATGCCGTCGAGCAGAATTTCGCGAAGCGTCTGGCGATGGACGCTGACGTCGCCGGGGATGTCAGGGGCATGCGGCGTCGGGCGCGCGGCGCCGGTCGTGGTGCGCTGGCGATGGTCTGTGACGGCCGAATCGGTGTGCGCGTCGTGCCAGCTAGGCGGTAAGACGACCTTGGCGTCTTCGAGTTGAGGGGTGACGAATCGCCCGCCGGCGCGCGCCACGGCCGCACGCTCGCGCACGCGGTCGATGCCGCCGTCGGACAGGCATTCGCTCAGGGCATCCAGGCCGTTGGCGTCGATGCGCAGGCGATACCCCTGGAAGCGGGCGTCGGGGGCGGGATCCCGCTCGTAGACATCGAACGAGATTCCCGCGCGGCGCAGGCCCTGCGCCAGGCACAGGCCGCCCAGACCCGCGCCGATGATGTTGACATGCAAGACTGACATGATTTCGATGGGCCGTCATGAGGCGGCCAGCAGTGGCACTTCGCTCATTGTCCGCGCGCTCGCGTTTGACCTGATAACATTGTTTGGTCATAAAACAATGCAAATCGGACAAACATCGGACAAACGTATGAGCACCGATTCTCTCGACCTGCCGCGCAGGAAACCCGACGTGGGGCTGATGCAACTCGACGACTCGCCGTTCGCCCGCTACAAGCCGAACGACCGGCTCGACGGCCCGCCCGTCTGGGCCTTCGGCGGGCGCGATCACGAGCGAAGTCTGTTCAGGATCGGCACGCGCGAGCTGGATTGGCATTCGCACGTCCGAGGCCAATTGTTCTGTATTCACGCGGGATTGGCGCACGTGCATACGCCGTTCGGCGCGTGGGTGTTGCCGCCCTACCGAGCGGGATGGATTCCGCCCGGTGTCACGCATCGCGTGTCGCTATCGAGCGTGGTGAGCGGGTGGATCGTGCTGGTGACGCCAGCGGCTGCGACGACATTGCCGTCCACGCCCTCTGTGGTGGGCGTGTCGGAGTTGCTGGCGGCGCTTGTCAAACGGGCCGTGTCGTGGGCGCTGCGAGACGTGCTGACGGACGAGGAGATGCGGCTTGCGCAGGTGCTGGTCGATGAGATCGCGCGCGCACCTGCCGAGCCGCTCGGGCTGCCAATGCCGACCGATGCGCGCGTAGCGCGTGTGGCGCGTGCCGTGCTCGACGATCTGAGCGGGCAGACCTCGCTGGAGGCGCTGGCCCAGCATGCCGGTGTGTCGTCGCGCACGGCACGGCGTCTTTTTGTGGCGGAAACGGGGATGGGGTTCACGCAGTGGCGGCAACAGGCGCGTCTGGTGAGTGCGCTTGAACGGCTGGCAAACGGCGAACCCGTCGGTACGATTGCCGATTCGCTCGGGTACTCGACCCCCAGCAATTTCATCGCCATGTTCCGGCGTGCCTTCGGAGAATCGCCAGGACGTTATTTCCGTCAGGTGGGGCCGCGTGTGCAGGCGGATGACGAGGAGGGGGCATGAGCCTGCAAGAGATGGCATCGCCGCCTTCGTCATCCTTGCCTTCGTCGTCTTCGATGAGGCACGTCGATACGCTTGTGATCGGCGGCGGCCAGTCGGCGCTTGCGACGGCGTACTTCCTGCGTCGATGGCAGGTGAACTATCAGGTGCTGGACGATCAGACGACCGCGGGCGGCGCATGGCAACGGGCGTGGCCGTCGCTGCAACTTTTTTCGCCTGCGCAATGGTCGTCATTGCCGGGGTGGCCGATGCGCGGCGGCGAGATGCAATACCCGTCGAGAGACGCGGTCGTGACGTATTTGCGCGAGTACGAAGCGCGTTATGAGGTGCCGGTGATGCGTCCCGTCAACGTGACGAACGTCGTCGCACAGACAGACGGATTGCGGGTGAGTACCGATCGCGGCGACTGGCTGGCCCGCACTGTCGTCAGTGCAACGGGGTCGTGGCGTTCGCCGTATGTGCCGTCCTATCCGGGGCAGGATGCGTTCGGCGGACTCCAGATGCATTCGGCCGAATACGCGGGGGCGCAGGGGCTGCGCGGGCGGCGCGTGCTGGTCGTCGGTGGTGGCAATTCGGGGGCGCAGATCTATGCCGAAGTGTCGCAGGTGAGCGAAGCGACCTGGGTCACGCTAAGTCCGCCGTCTTACTTACCGGACGACGTCGACGGACGCGTGCTGTTCGAACGCGCAACGGCACGCTGGCAGGCTGTGCAGCAAGGCTTGCCGGACCCGTATCCCGATAGCGGGCTGGGGCACATTGTCATGGTGCCGTCGGTGCTTGAAGCGCGTTCGCGTGGGGTGTTGCGCACAGTGCGTCCGTTCGCGCGATTCGTCGAGGACGGTGTCGTCTGGGAAGACGGGACGCATACGACGGTCGACGTCGTTATCTGGTGCACCGGATTTCGGCCTTCGCTGGGTCATTTGCGCGGCCTGGGTATTGCGCAGGCCGATGGGCGGATTCGCGTCACCGGGACAAGGAGCGTCGATGAGCCCCGACTATGGCTGGTTGGCTACGGCGAGTGGACGGGGTATGCGTCGGCGACGCTGATCGGCGTCATGCGAAGCGCGCGGGCGACGGCGCAAGAGATCGTGGCTCATCTGGCCGCACCTATGTCGGCGACTACGTAGAACCGAAAGCACAGCGCAGCGGGATAGAGTGGTTCTCATGCAGTGACGGGCGCGAGCGCAGCGGAGCCGGACGATCGCAAAAAAGCCGCATATTTCGCACGAAAGCGCCTTCACTGCACATCGTTTACCCAACGTGTCGACGCCTGCGAGGTGAGGGCGACGATGCGACAGAAGGTGCAGATGAAGATGGGAACACTCCGGAAAATTGATTCACGTATTACACGGTTCAAAGTAGGGCACGCGGATGCCCGGCACAAGCACGATGAGATGCGGTTGCATGAAAGAATTGCGTCCGTCGAGGCGGTGTTACCGACCCTGGCAACCAAGGAGGATCTTGCTAGGGAGTTCGGCACGGTTCGTGCCGAGACGCATCGCGAAGTTGGCGGCCTCAGAAGCGAGATGCATCAGGAGTTCGGAACGGTGCGGCAGGAGATGCATCAGGAGTTCGGAAAGGTGCGTCAGGAGATGCATCGGGGGCTCGGAAAGGTACGGCAGGAGATGCATCAGGAGTTCGGAAAGGTGCGTCAGGAGATGCATCGGGGGCTCGGAGAGTTGCGTCAGGAGATGCATCAGGGGTTTGGAGAGTTGCGCCGAGAGATGCATCAGGAGTTCGGCAAAGTCCGCAGCGAAATAGCAGGTGAGATCGCGTCGGTCAGATCGGACATGCACGCGCTGGGTGCCGGGTTACATCGCGAACTACATGTGCTCACCTGGCGACTAATCGGCACCATCGTGACGGTCGGCACAGCGCTTGTTGCCGCGACGCACTTTCTCTCGAAGATCAGCCCACCGTAGTCGCCGACGGTTCTCGCGTGGGCGCAAGGCCGACGTGACGCGCACCCAAAGGTTGGGATCGCCGCCGAAACGGTGCGCGTGCAGACGCCGCAGCACCCACTCGGGCGAACCGTGTCAGATCGTCTACAGGCACGGACGGCCCGCCACAAACGGCGAACCGTCCGCCGCGATTAGCCCATGAGTTTCGGCCGCTTGCCGGGGCCAGGCGAATGGAGCACGCGGCACGGGCTGACGAACTTGTCGCACGCCACTGCGGCTTGCGCGAACGTTTCGAAGTAGATCGCGTGATCGTCGTCGGTGACGTGCGCTTTTTCGATTTCCGAAGCCGTTTCGTTCCACGCCAATCCCAGATACTCCCCGTGCTCATAAAACCAAACTACGTAGCCTTGCCGAGCTAACGATTTCGGCACGTTCAGTGTTCCGCAGCGCTTGCGATTCTTCTTAACGACGTCGCTGCTCTTCTCGGTCTTCGCGTCTTTAGAAGCGTTCATGAAGGTCTCCCATAAATGTACGGTTAGGGTGTTTTCATGATGGCAGGCGTGAAGTGACGTGAGTTTCAGCATCGTCCGAATCGTTCTGCCCGATCGCTGCCACGCGCAAGGCTTCGGCGCTTTTCCCAATTGAATATGAAAACGTAGTGAGCGCTTCGATCCATGTGCTACGCGGTATTGCGCGCGGCGCGAGGGATCCGACGACGACTGCGCAGCGTTCGGCGCGAGATCTCCGCGCTATCAACCGATTCGGAAATTACGTGATGTTATGAAGATAGCGACCTGATTGCCGAGCCGTAGCGAACGGACCCGATGAGGTTGTCGCGTCGAGTATGCGATGAGCGAACCATAGAATCGGCTTTCCTGGTCGTACCTGTAGCCTAGGGAAATAAAACATCGTTTAGGGATGCTCTTCTCGAAATGCCGAAGCCGTCGCAATGACGGCGGGGACACACGGCGATCTTGCCGCAAGGCGAAGCTCTGAGAGAAATAGGGTCATCGAACAGGTTGAGACCAGATATCTCCGAGTTCAAGAAAGTCGCCGCATCATGAAAATTCTGTCTTTTGTCCCACGGATTCCCGTGGATGACGTTGCTTCTGTGCATCTTCAACCATGTCAGGCAGATCCTGCCGGTCGCGTGATGATCGCCGACCTGATGCACATTCGGAACGTGAGTGAGGGGGCGCGAGAGGACATCTCGCCTTCGGCGGTCTATCGGAAATCGTATGTCGTGGACGCTGCGCTGCTGAGCGAAGTGATTCGTTCGCGTGCTGCACCCGTCGGCAAAGGGCGTCCCGTTCAAGGCATTCCCGGTACGAATCCGTGTGCGGAAAAGCGCGCTATCTCTTTGATGGACACGCGCACGGGAAAGATCGTCAGCGTTGGCGATATGCATCACCGCTTTTCGCAGCAGAGCATGTCCAAACCGGTGGCGATGGCGCTGGCGATTCGGTTGATGGGCGGTCAGCCTGAGCGCTACGGTCGATACGTCGGGATGCAAGCATCTACGCTCCCCTATAACGATGCCACGCTCGCACCCGACGGCCGTCCGTTCAATTCGAGTGTGAACATCGGTGCGCTTGCAACGTGGATGCTGATTCAGATTCACACGCCGTCGGGCAGCGATCCGTTCGATGGCTTCCTGGAGATGATGAAGTCGTTGACGAGAAATCCGGGGTTGAGCGTCAATGAAGCCATGGCCGCCGGAGAGTTCGAGTTTTGTCCGCCTGACCAGGCAATGAGTCGCAACCGGCAATTGCTGGCGACGCTGGATGCCTCGGGCTTTGTGGATGAGGATAGTCTGACGATTTATGCGATGCGCAAACATGGCAAGGCATTCGTCGACGCTAACTCGACACGTGCCGGCGGACTGACGTCCGAGTTCGCCTTGTCATGCAGGCGAGCGCTTTCCGAGGATGCCTTTCTTAGCTATTGCAGAGCCTGCGCCGTGATGGTGAACACGGAGGACATGGCAAACGTTGCCGGGGTGTTTCGCAGTGGTGGCGTGCAGGTCGATGTGGAGAATGGGACGCGCAGGCGAATCCTGCCTTCCTCGATTGCGGACTATGTTCGATGCTCGAACGACATCAGCGGCAGCTATGAAGAGTCGGGGACGCAGTTCAGAAAAAACGCGTTCGGTGGAAAGACGGGCGTCGACGGAGGTATTTTCGGCAGTCTTTACCGGCATCCGAACCTCGTCGTAGCGACGCATCACGCCGACTTGAACCCCGTGGGGAATTCCGGTGAAGGGCAAAAATGGATCAGCACGCTGAACAAGCTGAACCTGGTACTGCCTTCGGCGCGACGTGCGGCCTTGGGAATGGCACGAGGGCTTATGCGTGCGCGCCCGATGGCGGGACAATTGCCATCTCACGCGCTCGGACCTTCTCCCCGTGAAATGGATGCGACACTGCAATCGGAGATGACCCCGGAAACGCGTCGCGCGCTGACCAATGCCATGCCGGTCATCGATGGGGTGAGGCGAGACTTCTATGTGAAAGCGCCGGACATCCGCAAGGCGAAGGACATCGCCGTCGACGCAACGCACGTTCTGTTGGCTCGCGACATTCACGGCAGGATGAAGCGGTACTACCACATGTCGCAAGACCGGCATGCGTTGGAGAAGATTGTCGTGGTCGACGAGATGTCGGGGGCGGTGAGTGCGGCGCGGGAACAGGACTGAGCCGTCGGACGGGATGAACGACTGCGCCGCTAGTGATTCCAGCGGTTTATTGGGGGATGTTTAGGGGGGCTTTCGAGGGCATTCGCAGCACCACTTTTTCATCCTCGGCACTTCAATTGATGCCATCAGGGAAACAGAATCGCCGCGTAATTTCGTGCGCCGTGCAGGATGTGGACGATGTCGATACGCTCGTCCGACTCGACCACACGATAGAAGATTTGGTAGTTGCCGTAGACGCGATGTCGGATACCGAAGCGCTCATAGCGCGGCACGACGGGGAAGGCGTACGGCATGTCTGCGAGGCTCAAACACTTGTCCCGCAGTTCTTGAATGAATGCTACTGCGCGGCGCGGATTGTCCAGCGCGATGTAATCACCAACGGTCTCAAGGTCTACGATGGCTTCGGGCAATAAGTGAACGATCATCCCTCGTCGTCCACCTTTGCCTGATACTTCTTCTCAAGGCGGTCGAACACATCAGCGGCTGGCTGCCCCTTACCCGCTGCGGCATCTGCAATGCCCTTCTCAACCATCGCATCCAACGCCGCAAGCTGCGACTCACGGTCCTGAATCAGACGGACCCCCTCGCGCAACACCTCACTCTTCGAGCCGTAACGGCCCCGCTTCACCAGTTCGGCGACGTACTCCTCAAGCGAGCGCCCGAGTTCTGCACTGATCATGATTTCCCTCCTGTTGGAGTTGGCTAGGTCAGTGGTCACTCTAGCATTCTTATCAACAGTTATCAAATCACGTGCCCGCCCCTCTGAATTCAGGTCGCCGCCTTTGGTATTCCGGCGCATTGGCCGTTTAGCCGAAAAATTTATCGGAAGTTGCTGAAACGCAAGTATCTGCGCGCCTGACATGATGAGTTACGTCCCCCAGTGAACTATTCCTATCCAAGTGGAGGCACCGTGACAGACGCAAGCGAGCGCAGCATTACGCCACACGATGTTGGCTCGACCAAGAAGACCGACGCGTCCAAGGACAAGCAGCGAGTACCAACGTTGCCGCCGTCATTTCCCCGCAAGGGCTACGTGATTTGGTTTCATGCGCATGCCCGTTACCTCGGCTACGCGTGGGATGAGGAGCAGAGAGAAATCCAACGGGCGCATGTACCTGACCCGGACCATGCGATTTACTTCGATACTTTTGCGGAGGCGATGGTGGCGACAGAACGATTGTTCAGTCCGTACTACATACTTCACTCACCTAAGCCCGGAGCGAACCCGAAATTGGTAAGGTAATTTTGTAGATGGCCCATCTCATGCGGTGGGCCGTCGATGATTTTCTACGACATTCACAAGCACTTGCTCTTGACCATTTAGCGCCCCCCGTTATCTGCCTCAGCGAGGCTTGCGAACTCGATTCGATGCGGCTCGCGAGGCTGCCGGGGTTGCTAAGGATGCATTCCAGTGTCGCGACCTTCGGGCCAAAGCCGGTACCGACAAAGCGGAGTCAACGGGAGATATTCGAAAGGCCCAAAAGCAACTTGGCCACCGCTCTTTGGTAATGACCGAGCATTACGTGCGCGACCGTCTCGACGACAAAGTCGAGCCGACGAAATAACCGAATTGCGGAGCATGGCGGAATCGCCAGATGTCTTGGAAAAGCCGTGGTGCCCAGGGCCGGAATCGAACCGGCACGCCTTGCGGCGGGGGATTTTGAGTCCCCTGCGTCTACCAATTTCACCACCTGGGCGGGTGTGCCGACACCGAACGGTGTCGCAGCGTGAATCGTTCGATAAACCTGACGGCTCACCGGACGAAGGCGAGATTATGACCGAAATTTTCTCCCGCCACAAGCCCGCTTCGGCAGCTTTGCGTCACCGGCGGTGCCAAACCTCAGGCTTGGCACCGCCGACAATCGTGCCGTTTCCCGATATCAGTCGGAGACGTAGACAAACTTGCCGTTCTTGATCTGTCCCATTACTCCGGCACGCTGATCCAGACCGACGTGGTCCTGCGGACTCAGGTTCATGATGCCGTTGGGGATCGCGAGGTTATGCGTCGACTCCAGCGCGTCGCGCAATGCCACACGGAACGCGGGCGTGCCCGGCGCCGCAACCTTGGCGGCACGCGGCACGGCGTCGTTGAGCAGATCCCATACGCCGTAAGCATCCGCCGCGAACTGGGTCACGGTGTCCGCGCCGTACTTCGCTTCGTACTTCTTCGTGAACGCAAGCGCCGCTTTGCGGGCGGGATGTCCGTCCGGCAGCGTCTTGGCGACGACGCCCGGTTGCGTCGGGAACAGGGTGCCCTCGACATCCTTACCGCCGACACGAACGAAGTCGTACGTCGCAATGCCGTGCGTCTGATAAATCTTGCCGGTGTAGCCGCGCTCCTGGAGCGTGCGCTGCGGCAGTGCAGCCGGTGTACCCGAACCCGCCACCAGAATGGCGTCCGGCTTCGCCGACATCAATTTAAGCGCTTGCCCGGTCACGCTCGTGTCGGTCCGGTTGAAGCGTTCCTGCGCCACGATCTGCAATTTGCGGAGCGCGGCGAACTTCGAAAATTCCTTCAACCAGCTATCGCCATAGGCGTCTGCAAAGCCGATGAATCCGACCGTCTTCACGCCGTGGTTGGCCATGTAACGGGTCATCACGTCAGCCATGGCCGAATCGTTGGCGGCCATCTTGAAGGCCCAGCGACGCTTGGCGTCCTGCGGCTCTACGGCCACCGCCGAACCGATCAGCGTGACCATCGGCGTTTCCGCTTCCGAGATCGGGTCGAGCATGGCCAGCGCGCTCGGCGTGATGTTCGGGCCGACGATCACGTCCACCTTGTTTTCGCTGATGAGCTTGCGTGCGTTTTTGACAGCCGTGCCGGGATCGGAGGCGTCGTCCAGAAAGATGTAATGCACCTTCTGGCCACCGATCTGGTCAGGCCAAAGCTGCATGGCGTTCTTGCTGGCAATACCGATAGCGGCCGCCGGCCCCGTCGAGGACAGGTCAATGCCAACGGTCAGGTCGGCACGGGCCGCCGTCACTACGCCGGACAACGTCAGAGCAAGCAAAACACCCGACAGGCGGATGCCGCGAAGAGGTGAGCGCATGGGGTCTCCTTTTGGTCGAATCGCGTAAGCATACCGCACCGTCCGCGTCAGACCAGCAAGGAAAAATACTCCCCGATTCGGGGCGTGAGCAGCGCGTCGCCCGGACTCAATCGCCGCTCGAACCGAGTCAATCGCCCAACCACCGGTGGTTATCGGGAATTTAAAAATTATTTTTGACTAAAGCTTGTTAAATGTCTTAGTGTTTTGTTGAAAGTTGGTTTAATTGAGTAATTAATTAGTAATTAAAATTACTTTGCTTGACGTATTTGATATTTTTGAAAATTAAATATCACTGAATTTCATTCTCGTTGCCGGAGAGCGAACAGCCAATGCAGAGACTGTCGTGGGAGGAGGCGTAGAACGATGCCCGGCTACGTGACGCATGGGTGCCTTCAGCGAAACCTGGCTGCGGTATTAGCGCTGTGTATTGCCGCCGCAACGACTTCCGTCAGCGCGCAAACATTGGATGGCACAGCCGCAGCCAAACAGGCCGATCAGATTGTTGCACCCGATAAACCCGGCACCTTAACCGAACCCACTAAAGAAAAAGTGTCCTGGCATTCAAAGGACGACAGTAATTTCGATGCCAGCGATTTCCTGCTGAATCATCGTGGCGCGTTACCCGTCCCGATGATCATCACAGAACCGGCCATTGGATATGGTGGCGGCGTTGGGCTGCTGTTCTTTTCCGAGTCGATGGCGGACGCCGCGAGAAACGCAAAAGAAACCGGTGTCATGACACCTCCGAACATCACCGCCGTCGGCGGGATGTACACCGAAAACGGGACATGGGGTGCGGGCCTCATGCACTTCCATACGTGGGGTGGCGACGCCATCCGCTATCTCGGCGGCCTCGCCAAAGTGAACATGAAGACGGACTACTACGGTCTGTCGAGCGCACCGCGCTCATATCAGTTGAACGGCTGGTTGCTTGTGCAGCAGGTGCTGTTTCGCATCGGACACTCGCATTGGTACATCGGGCCGCGCTACACGTATTTCGATTCGAACACGCACTTCACGGGACAGGTGGCGCAGGAGGTCGGTCTACCCGATGCGCAGCGCCGTATCGGCAAGGTCGGTCTGGTGATCGACTACGACTCGCGCGACAACATGTTCTTCCCGAATCGCGGCAGCTATATGGAACTGGAACTTCAGGCCGCGCGCCCGTGGGCTGGCAGTTCCCAATCGTTCGAGACCTATAACGGACGCGGCTACACATGGCTGCCGCTCGCACGCGACTGGGTACTCGGTTTGCGCCTCGACGGTCGCTTCTCGGCGGGCGATACGCCTTTCTACGCGCAGCCCTATGTGAAGCTGCGCGGCGTGCAGCAAGGGCGATATCAGGACCAGAACGCGGCGATGGTCGAAGCCGAGGTTCGTTGGAACGTCACACCGCGCTGGTCGGTGCTGGGATTCAGCGGTGCGGGACGCGCGTGGGGCAAGTGGAAATCCTTCTCTGAAGCCGACGCCGTCGTGAGCGTCGGCGCAGGGTTTCGCTATCTCATCGCCGCCAAGCTGGGTCTGGCCGTAGGCATCGACGTCGCCCACAGCAAAGGGGAGAACGCCTTCTACATTCAGGTCGGTAGCGCGTGGCGCTAACGATGGACGGTCAATACAACCGGCTTTAGAGAACAAGGCACACTCATGGGATCGTGGCGTAGTGCGAGATGTTGGTGGATCGTGGCAGGAACGTTCGCGTGCCTTGTCGGCGTGACGCGCGAAGCCGCCGCCTGGGGTGCAGGGGCGACGGGGGCGACGATGGTCGCGCCGACGTCCGACGCCGGTGGCGACGTGGCGGCAAGGCGCGGATGGTATCGCGGCGTGATCGGGCCGACGGCCACGCCCTCCGGCGATAGCGCTTCGCCACCGTCGGGTGTCGCAGGCACGCCGGAGGACAGGGCGGCCGCCAACGCGTCGGCATCGTCGAGTGGCGCAGCCTCGCCTGACGCCACGACATCTTCACCCGCTGCACCGAAACATTGGGACCATGCGCTGCCGTTTTTCGCGCAGCGCGTTGTCGACCGGGGATACGACCTGCCGAATCCGTACGACGTCGGTTATTCCTATTTCAACGGCACGCAGCGGTATCAACTCAGCAACCTGATGGTTGGCGCGAACGGCAACGGCCTGCGCTCGGCCGACTTCGTGCAGTTCGATCAATCGCGCATTCGCAGCGAATCGAACCAGTTTCAGCTTGGCGCGTGGTTGTTTCCGTTCATGAACGTGTACGGCATCGTCGGCAACGTGCGCGGCGGCGGCGACATCAACATCGGCTTCTCGTCGCTCACAGCGCTTGAACAGTTTTTCGGACTGAACATCGGATGTGCGGGACGGCGTCCGCCACCGAATTGCGCGAACCCGATCAAGCTGCCGACGGCGCACGCCGACTACAGCGGACACACTTACGGCGGCGGATTCACTTTGGTCGGCACCTACGGCGATCTGTTTTTCTCGCTGCCGGTGACGTACACGGTCTCGGACATCTCCATGTCCGACTCCCTCATCCACTCGTGGAACATTTCGCCACGCATCGGTTGGAACTTCCATCTCGGATCGGCGGGCATTCTCACCCCCTACGTCGGCGCGACGTGGTTTCGCACGCGCGCCGTGATCACAGGTCACTTCGACGTGCCGATCGAAGCCGCAGGCGGTCAGACGCAGCGGCTCGATTATCAGATCGATCAGTCTGTCACAGGAAGCTGGAGCGGCGTGGCAGGGGTGAGCTGGGCGGCGAGCAAGCGCTTCGGTCTGCTCGCCGAGTTCGGTTACGGCTACAACCGTAGCGACGTCATCCTCACTGCCTTCCTGAGGTTCTGATGCGCGCCCCGGCATTCATCGTGAGACAACGACCGGCGTTGCGCGCCGTCCTGACGTGGGCGGTGGTGGCCACGGCCGCGCACAGCGGTATCGGATTCGCCCAGACGCCGCCGACGGCTGCGCAAACCCCGCCTGCCGCACCACAAGGCTGGCTCGACCGACTGCTCGCGAAGCTGGGCGCGGCAGACAAGGTGGACGTCAGTCACGGCATGGACTGGGGCGTTATGCCGGGGCCGTTCTACAACCCCGAGATGGGCTTCGGCATCGGCGCGGCCGCTGTGGGTCTATATAAGACGCGCGACGCTTTACCGACCACCCAACTCTCCACGCTGACACTTCACGGCTTCGGCACGACGACCGGCGCGTTCGGCATCGGCGTCGACAACACCACTTTCTTCACCGACGATAGTTTTCGCTTCGTTATCGCGGGCGCTGTCGTGAACATGCCCACGCAGTATTGGGGCGTCGGTTACGACCGCGCGAGTAACGACGACAACCGTGAGAAGTACACCAAACGTAGCGCCTTCGTGCGTCCGACCTTTCTGTGGCGGCTGTGGCCCAGTGCCTACGGCGGTTTCGGCGTCGACGCCCACTTCGATTCCGCCGTGAATCGCGACAAGGGCGACGCGAGCGCTTTCGTAACAGACCCCATCGGGCCATATGTGCGCAGCATCGGTCTGAGCGCTAACTTTTCTTACGACACGCGCGACTTCATCCCCAATCCATACAAAGGACAGGCGCTATCGCTCACGACCACGGTCTACCGGCGCGCCTTTGGCAGCAGCACATCGTTCGAGTCGTTCGAATGGGCGTACGACCACTACACGAAGTTTCGCCAGCGCGATGTGCTGGCGTTCGACGTCTATGGAAAGTTCAGTTGGGGAGATGTGCCGTGGAGCATGATGCCGACGTTTGGCGACGGCAAGCACATGCGCGGCTACTTTCTGGGGCAGTACCGCGACAGGAACATGCTCACGGCACAGGTCGAGTACCGGATGCATCTCGTCGGACGGCACGGCGTTGTCGCGTGGATCGGAGCGGGGGCGATTGCCGACCGCCCGGGCGATCTGGCCTCGGCGCACTGGCTGCCCAATGGCGGGGTCGGCTATCGGTTCGAATTCAAGCCGCGCGTGAACGTGCGCTTCGACGTGGGCTTCGGCCGCCAGACGCGCGGCGCCTATTTTCAAATCAACGAAGCCTTCTGATCTATCAAAGCTCGTAGCTTTCGTGCTCGCCGCGCAGCGCCTGTTCGACCAGCTTGCGGGTCAGGATCGGTGAAAGCAGCTCAACCATCGTGAAAACATATCCGCGCAGATAAGCGCCTTGTTTGAGGGCGACGCGCGTCACGTTCGTTCCGAACAGATGCCCCACCTGAATCGCACGGAGATTGCGGTCGCGCTCAGGGTCGAACGCCACACCCGCCAGAATCCCCACACCCAGTCCCAGTTCGACGTAGGTCTTGATGACGTCGGCGTCGATGGCTTCGAGCACGATGTCCGGCTCCACGTGCCGCAGCGCGAATGCCTGATCGATCTTGGCGCGACCGGCGAATTGGGGGTCATAAGTAATCAGCGAGTACTTCGCCAGATCCTCGATGGCCACCGAAGGCAGTTGCAACAGCGGGTGATCGGGCGGTACGACCGCCACGTGCTGCCATTGATAGCACGGCAGCGACACCAGATCTTTATAGCCTGCGATGGCTTCCGTGGCGATGGCCAGATCGGCCTGATCGTGCAGCACCATCTCGGCGATCTGCGTCGGACTGCCTTGCAGGATCGACAGACGCACCTTCGGATAGCGCTTCTTGAACTCGGCCACGGCGTGCGGCAGCGAGTAGCGCGCCTGCGTGTGGGTGGTGGCGATGGTCAGGCTGCCCTGATCCTGAGCCGCGTAGTCCTTGCCGATCCGCTTGAGGCTCTCCACCTCCATCAGGATCCGTTCGACGGACTCGAAGATGATGCGACCGGGCTCGGTCAGGTTACGGATGCGCTTCCCATGACGGGCAAAGATGTCCACGCCAAGCTCTTCTTCAAGCTCGATGATGGCTTTGGAGACGCCCGGCTGGGAGGTAAATAGCGCTTTGGCGGCTTCCGTCAGGTTGAAATTCTGGCGGACGGCTTCGCGCACGAAACGGAACTGATGCAGGTTCATTTGTATAACTTTAGAAAATATACAAACAATTTTTAATTCGTTTGAAGTATATAGCCTTTTCATTACAGTGGGTGCCACTGTTTCGATAACGTTATTCCCTACAGGCATTTAGGACCCACCAGGAACGTCATCCATGTCGCTGTGGCTCGAACCCCTTTCCGGATTTGGCGTCGGCCTGCTGGTCGGCCTGACCGGTGTAGGCGGCGGCTCGCTGATGACGCCGTTGCTGACGTTGCTACTGGGGTACGCGGCCCCCGTCGCCGTGGGCACGGACCTCGCGTTTGCCGCCATCACCAAGAGTTTCGGGACGGTGGCACATCGCTCGCACGGCCATGTGAAGTGGCATATCGTGCGCCGGCTCACATTGGGCGCGCTGCCGGCGGCGCTGGTCACGATCCTGTTCCTCAAGCGCCTTGGCGGTATCGACGAGTCGACGCTGCACGTCATCAAGCTGACGATTGCCGCCTCGGTGCTGTTGACCGTGCTCTCGCTGCTGTTCCGCGCCAAATTGCTGGCTGCGTTGCGCACGCATCCCAACTGGCAACTGACGGGCCGTGCGCAAACGATTGCCACCGTCGTGGTGGGCGCAGTGATCGGCGTACTCGTGACGATTTCCTCGATTGGCGCGGGCGCCGTTGGCGCGACGCTGATCCTGATGCTGTACCCGCAGTTGGAACCGGCCGAAGTCGCCGGTACGGATATCGCCTACGCGGTGCCGCTCACGGCGATCGCGGCGCTGGGCCATATCTGGCTCGAGACGGTGCACTGGGCACTGCTCGGCAGTCTGTTGATCGGCTCCCTGCCCGGGATCTGGCTCGGCGCGAAGCTCACCCGTCATCTGCCCGAGCGCATCGTGCGCGGTGCGCTGGCGGCGACGCTCACGCTCGCGGCAGTGAAGCTGGTCGGCTGACACCCACACAAAACAAGGAGTTCGCGATATGCGAAACGAATCCCGCTGGGAACCCGCCCCGGCCGCTGTATCGTCGACCTCGCCGTCGACCGTGGCCGATGCCGAGCATCAGGACATGGCGCTGCTCGACGAAATGGAAGCCGTGCTGGTCGAGCGCCTCGCCCGCATCGCAAGCACGCATCGCAACGTGAAGTTCGCGAGCAGCCTTGCTGCCGAAGACATGCTCATCACGCACGTGATTCTGCGACAGCAACTGCCGATCACCGTCTTCACGCTCAATACCGGACGTCTGCATGACGAGACCGTCGGCATGCTCGACAAGATCAAGGCGCGTTACGGCTATGACGTTGCGCAGTACGCGCCGCAAGCCGACGCGGTCGAGAAGTACGTCGCCGATCACGGCGCGAACGCCTTCTACGAAAGCGTGGACTTGCGTAAAGCCTGCTGCCAGATCCGCAAGGTCGAACCGCTGGGCCGTGCGCTTGCCGACGCCGACGCATGGCTCACCGGTCAGCGTCGCGAACAGTCGGTGACGCGCGGCGAACTGGCTTTCGCGGAACAGGACGACGCTCGCGGCATCGCCAAGTACAACCCGTTGTTCGACTGGACGGAAGCGCAGGTGTGGGCCTACCTCACCGCGCGCGACGTGCCGGTCAACCCGCTGCACGCACGCGGCTACCCGAGCATCGGTTGCGAGCCGTGTACTCGTGCCATCCGCCCGGGCGAAGACAGCCGGGCAGGGCGCTGGTGGTGGGAGTCGCGCGACAGCAAGGAGTGCGGGCTGCACGCGGGCAACCTGAGCAAGATCCCGGTGTCGGTGCAGTCGAACTGATCGACAGGGCCCTCAGGCAACAAGAATCAAGACGGTGTGACGCGATCAGGTAAGAACGCCAACGGGCGCGGCGGCACACTGGAATAGACCGAATCTCGGAAAACTCGGAATCGTCAAGGAAGGGAACACTATGGGTGCGATGCACGAAGTCGCGCAGGCCAATGGCTCGCGAATGGATCATCTGGACTGGCTCGAAGCCGAATCGATGTACATCCTGCGTGAGGTCGTGGCGGAGTGCCGCAAGCCCGCGCTACTGTTCTCGGGCGGCAAGGATTCGGTTGTGGTGCTGCATCTCGCGCTCAAGGCCTTCGGCCTCGGCCCGGGTCGCAAGACGCAACTGCCGTTCCCGCTCGTGCACATCGACACCGGCCATAACTATCCGGAAGTGATCGAGTTCCGCGACCGTCACGCCAAAGCACTCGGCGCTGAGCTGGTGGTCGGTCATGTGGAAGATTCGATTGCGCGTGGCACTGTGCGTCTGCGTCGCGAAACGGATTCGCGCAACGCCGCACAGGCCGTCACGCTGCTTGAGACCATCGACGAGTACGGTTATGACGCCATGATCGGTGGTGCGCGCCGCGACGAAGAGAAGGCCCGTGCCAAGGAGCGCATCTTCTCGTTCCGCGACGAGTTCGGTCAGTGGGACCCGAAGGCCCAGCGTCCGGAACTGTGGCATCTGTTCAATGCCCGTCTGCACAAGGGCGAGCACCTGCGCGTGTTCCCGATCTCGAACTGGACGGAGCTGGACGTGTGGCAATACATCGCCCGCGAAAACCTCGATCTGCCGTCGATCTACTACGCGCATGAGCGCGAGATTGTGCGCCGCAACGGCCTGCTCGTGCCGGTCACGCCGCTCACGCCGAAGCAGGACGGCGAGTCGAGCGAACTGGCGTCGGTGCGCTTCCGTACGGTCGGCGACATCAGCTGCACGTGCCCGGTGGCGAGCGTCGCGTCGAGCCCGGTGGAGATCATCGCCGAGACGGCCGTGACCGACATCACCGAGCGTGGCGCTACGCGCATGGACGACCAGGCATCGGAAGCGGCCATGGAGCAGCGCAAGAAGCAGGGCTATTTCTAAGGCGCGCGCATTCGTTGTTGCGACCGTTAGACCCTACCGAAAGAACATCGGCCCGGTCGGGCGACCTAAGTTGTCGCTCAGGGGCCACGCAATCGAGTTGAAGAGATCATGAGCCTCACCCCGCATCAGGAAGACCTCGGCGTGCTGCGTTTCATCACCGCGGGCAGCGTCGACGACGGCAAGAGCACGCTGATCGGACGCCTGCTTTACGACAGCAAGTCGGTGCTGACCGACCAGCTCTCCGCGCTCGCACGCGCCAAGCACAAGCGCACCGCAGGCGAAGACATCGATTTTTCGCTGCTGACCGACGGCCTCGAAGCCGAACGTGAGCAGGGCATCACCATCGATGTCGCCTATCGCTATTTCACGACCGCGCGCCGCAAGTTCATCATCGCCGACACGCCGGGCCACGAGCAGTACACCCGCAACATGGTCACGGGCGCATCGACGGCGCACGCCGCCATCATTCTGGTCGACGCCACGCGTGTGAGCGAAGTCGACGGCAAGACCGAATTACTTGCGCAAACCAAGCGTCACAGCGCCATCGTGAAGTTGCTGGGCTTGCAGCACGTGATCGTCGCCATCAACAAGATGGACCTGATCGACTACAGCGAAACGGCGTTCAACGCGATTCGTGCGGCCTATCTGGAACTGGCGCAGCGTCTCGGGTTGCAGGACGTGCGCTTCGTGCCGGTGTCGGCGCTCAAGGGCGACAACATCGTCTATGCGAGCGAGCGTATGCCGTGGTATCAGGACGAGCCGTTGCTCGATATGCTCGAATCGCTGCCGGTCGCGCAAACGGGAGGCGAACTGCGTTTCCCGGTGCAACTGGTAGCGCGTCAGGACGGCTCGCATGCCGACGACTTCCGTGGCTATATGGGCCGCGTGGAATCGGGCGTTGTGCGTCTGGGTCAGACGCTGCGCGTGTTGCCCGCAGGTCGTAGCGCGACGGTTGCCGAGATCGTCGGCCCGCGTGGGCTGCTCGAAGAAGCGTTTGCCGGTCAGTGCGTGACGATCCGTCTGACGGAAGACGTGGACGTGTCACGTGGCGACACCTTTGTGAGCGCGGATTCGGTGCTGGAACCGTCGCGCAAGCTGGCGGCCGACGTCTGCTGGTTCGACGAAGACGCACTCGCACCGCAGCGCAAGTATCTGCTCAAGCAAGCGACCAGCACGGTGTATGTGAAGGTCGGCAGTGTAGACACGGTCCTCGACGTGAGCACGCTCTCGCACGGCACGGACAAGACGACGCTCGCCATGAACGACATCGGCCGCGTGCAACTGAGTCTGCAAAAGCCGGTGGCCGCCGACACGTACGATGCCAACCCGGCAACGGGTGCGTTCGTGCTGATCGACGAAGCGACGCATCACACCGTGGCGGCAGGCATGATTCGCGCACTGGCGGCCTGACGCGCAGACCCTCGGCGACACACGCTTTCTCGCATTGCAGGCACAATGGCGCGCGCAGATCGCACCAGTGCCAGCCCACTGAACAACGGCAGCATCATGACGACGACGCAATCGAAATCCGCCCAGCTCCCGGGCAAGGTGTATCTGGTCGGTGCCGGTCCCGGCGCGGCCGACCTGATCACCGTGCGCGGTGCTCGTTTGCTGGCACAGGCCGATGTGGTACTTCACGACGCACTGGTCGAGCCGGACATGCTCGCCCTGTGCCCGCAGGCGAAGCTTGTCGCGGTGGGCAAACGCTGCGGCAAACTCTCGAGCGCCCAGCAATTCATCAACAAGCAGTTGATCGATCACGCACGTACGCAGGGATTGGTGGTCCGCCTAAAGGGCGGCGACCCGATGTTGTTCGGTCGCGCGGACGAAGAACTGCGCGCGCTTGAGGCGGCGGGCATCGAAGTGGAAGTAGTGCCGGGTATTACGGCGGCGCTGGCGAGTGCCGCGACGCTCGGCCGCTCGCTCACGTTGCGCGGCGTCTCGCGCAGTGTGGCATTCGTCACGCAAAGCCGTGCGCCCGATTCGGCGGAGATTGCGACGCAAGCGTCGGCCGATTCGCTCGTGTATTACATGGGCCGCGACGCCGCACAACGCATTGCCGCAGAGCTGATCGCGGCAGGCAAACCCGCCACCACGCCGGTGGCCATTGTCGAAGCCGCAACGACGGTGCGCGAGCGCCGTGTGGTGCTCCGTCTCGATGAATTGGCGCAGGGCCTCGCTGCGGCGTGGTTCGACGCGTCCCAACCCAGTGTGCTGCTCGTCGGCGAGGTGTTTGCCGATGCCAACGCAGAAGCTCTGCGCGAATGGGTTCACCTGTCGCCGTCGGCGACCGCCTCGCGCGAAGCCGCCTGAGTCCGTGCGAACAACACCGGCCGGGCGTTGTCGCTAGATCCTGAACGCCTCGCGCACCGGTACATACAGATCGATGTCGCGGAACAACGGCATGTCGCCCAACGTTCGGGCGTCGATCTCGGCAACCTCTATCGCATAGTTGCCGCCCTCATTCAGAGGGATCTCGTATTCCGACGCCACATCGTGCAGATGCGTGTTCACCAGATTCGTCAATGCTTCACGGTCCGAGTGGGTCACGATTCCCACCGCCGGGTCCATGAATACGTATTGGGAATTGCCGGTGGATGACAGTCGTCGGCCAAGCAAAAGCGTGCGGCTTCCCGCCGTAATCTCGAACAGACGTGTGGTGTCCTGCGCCCCTTCGAGCATGGTCTCGAAGCGGGCGTCGGTGACGAGATTAGGCGGCGGGGGAAGGTAGGGAATGTCGCCGATGCCCAGCACGGCGAGGTCCTCAGCAAAGAGTTCGGAAGCCGACGGAGACAGTTGCGCATACGCGTTGAATTGATTCGCGACGGATTCGGCGCGGCCGTAATAGGCCGCGACGGCGGATGCGCGTAGCAAACCGGTGCGCAGATGGCTGAGATAGTGGCGAAAGCGCTGTGTGATCGGCACATAGAGAGCACCGATCTCCCTTGCCTGTGAGGGCAGCCGGGCGACGGAGATCGTCGCTGCGGCATCGACGGCATTCTGCAGTTCATTGATCCGACCGGCGAGCGTGCCCAATTCCTCCGGGCTTTGTATCGTGCGATCGATGAATTGCAGCTTGAGCAGACGGAGATCCGAAACGGTCACTTCCACGGGGCTCGTGCGCTGCGATACGCTATCCGAGTACGCACGCATGGCGTTCTCGAACAGCGGGTCGTGTCTGTTGCGCCAGCCATCGTAGCGTTCCAGAAAATTTTGGTCGATACGCCACCCGACTGTCTGCTCCTCAAGCACTGGTTGCAGCAAGTCCGCAGATGTTGCCACGTGCCATCTCCCCTCGGATCCCAGTCGCATGAACGGGGCGTCCGACGCTGCGGCAGACGAACCGCCGGGTGGAATCAGGCGAAAGTGTCCGACCGTGCTGTCAAACTCGACGTAAGCGCGTGTGGACGAATCGATCGCGGCGTACATGCGTCCTTCGGCGCGATGCAAACCCAGGATGAGTTCTTCACCAACGACGGGCGGTTGCGACACGTAGTAATTGAATCGGCGTGAGCCCGTGAAGAGGGCGAGTGCCGGGAACCGCGAAACCACTGCGCCTTGCGCCACGACGGCCGAGACCATGGATTGCCACGCCTGCGAGTGCAGCTTCGCATCTCCGGTCAGAAGTGCCACGCCTTCGCCGACGACGCCGACACTGAAGTCGACCATGGAAATGGCGGCGCCGACCGGTTGCACTGCGGGAAGCGCCCACGATGCGAAGCCAACCGCCAGATCCAGTTTCGCCAGATAGTCCATGGCCTTGAGTAACGCCCGCCGGCGGGGGATGTGCTCGTGTGCCCACCCACCGTGTGGTGATTGCGCTTCGTACACGGACGTCAGCAGGGTGAAGGTGTCGGGCTCGCTCGGCACGGCTTGTCCTGATGCATCGAGCTTTGCGTCGACAAGCCATTCGTCGTCGAGCGATGGTGGACTGAAGCTGCTTGCAAGCTGGCGTCGAGTGTCGTCGTCGGCGGTTTGCTGTTGAAACCAGTCTTCAAGCTTCGCCCGGCTTTCAAAACCGTGAACACGGGGGCCGTCAGGATACGCGGCAATCAGAAGTACCGCTGGCCGACCTTCAGCGCAGACAGCCATCAGCGTGGAGTTGCGCCCCTTCACATGCAGCCATTCGCGTTTCACTTTCGGCGAAACCACTTCGTGACTCAGCTGCATCTCGTAGAAGCGATTCAGGTCGATCGGGCCCGCGATACGCGCAGCCAGATGCCGCGCTTCGACCGAAAGTACACCGCTCGCGCGTTGTAGCCAGGCCTGCGCAATGAACTCGCTTTTGAGCACCTGACGAACCGTGTTGCGCGATGTCGACCAAAAATTTTCAAGGGCGTCGTAAATGCTCTTTTCAGGGGGGCCGTCGGCCAGTTTGCTGACAATCGCGGCGGCGTCGGGAAATGGGCTGTCCGATGCCCAGTCCTGCGTTTCGGGGCGCAGCGCTCCTTCAGGCGAGCGTCTGAGTAGTGGACCTGTCGCGGTGGCGTCGGGCACCCGTAGTTTGTAGAGTAAGGATGCCGTGACGGAAATCGGGGCGGGAGAGCCCTCTATGCGCACGTACAACGTGTCCGGATCGGTGTTGCTGAGACCGGCCCGATCCAGCACGCTTCTTGCAAAGTCCTGTGCCATACGATGGACGTCCGGCATGGCCGTCGACAACTGCGCGCGAAGCACCTGAATGTGGCGGATGCTGTCGATCTGCGCCAATGAGATCACGGCACTGTGCCGCGACGCCGGAAGGCCTGCATCGACACGCTCGCGTCTTGCCGTTTCGAGTGCATCTTCCACTGCCGAGGTGGAAGCGCCGCTTAACCAGTCCGTGTATTGCCTGATCCTGGCGCCTGTTGTGACAGCCATGGCTTTCAGCGGGGCTTCGGCGCGAATGAGGTCGAGCGTGGCCCGGTTTGCCATCCGCATGGGATCGGCGAGCGGGACGGGGCTTAATGCGATAGGCGGGGCGTCGGCGAGTCCCGCACCGCCGACAGATCGTGGTAGCCGTTCGAGAAGCGTGTCGCGCAGGCCACCGGCATTTGTTTCGGTGGCTTCCGCCAGCTTCTCCGGCGATGCAAATGCACGCCAGGCTTGACCGTCGCCCATCAGATAGAGCAGGGTCAAGCCGCCTTGCGGACGCTCGAAAATGACGAAAGTACCGGCTGGGACCAAGGTTTGTTTGCGGCTACCTTGCGTGAGTTTGACGATAAGACGGCGCGACGTCGAACGCGACCCGAGCATGTGGAACTGGCTCGATTGGGAAAGGACGTCTCGCACCACAGTTAGCGCCCGATGGGGGATCAGTCCTTGTCGATAGGCCAGGGTCAGATCGCTCAATGCCAGTGCGATTTGCGACCCGGTGGTCAGTGTGGCGTCGAGCTGACCGGGCAATGATTCTGGAATCGACCAGGTCTGCTTTGCCTGGTCATCACATTTTTCCGTCCAGTGGGTGACGACCGCCCGAAAGCGTTCCGCGCTCACAAGCGTGGGATTCCCCTGTATCGCGCCGTGCGGGGAGCGCTGACACACATCGAAATAGACGCCCTCGGGCGGGTTATCGATGTCAAGTGATCCCGCACGTATCATTCGTGCGGCGTCGAAAAGCTTCCAGTAAGTCACATCCAGCAGACGCGTACTTCCCGGCACCGGTTTGTGGCGTCTGAGCACGATATCGGGCTGATCGACGCTTGGGAAATCCGGTTCGGCCGAAATTGTGGCGTTAAACAATTCCGCCTCGGTCGGCGGCGGGGAGAAGTTCATCAATCGATCGAACTTGACGTGTAGCGATCGATGTTCCGAGCCGCGGTTGTGCCAGCTATTGGCTGCGATGGTGAGCTGGTCGAGTCCCGGTGACATGGAAAAGAAGTCGCGCTGGTTGGCCGCGGCGACGGGCTCCGGTTCGCGCCACTTCGCAATGGCGAATTCGGCGGGGCGATTGTCAGGAACCGAAGGGTCTGCGGGAGCCGACGGATCGGGCGAAACAAGCGACTCTGCGAGGGCGCCGCTAAAGCGGAGTGGATCGCGAGGCATCAGTGCGTCGAACGCGTCGAACGCGTCGAATGCGTTGAGCGAACGCTCGGTCATGTCCATCGTCGTGTCCGACAGCCATTGCCATGCTTCGTGGATGGCGAGGCTCAGGCCGTTGACATCGAAGGCATCCGAGGTAGGAATGTCGGCGTTGCCGGGTGTTGAGGCCGCTTCGGGAGCCAGCGCTGCGCATGAGCCGATGCGTTCCGCCGAAACGATGGGCGTGATCGGCCAGCCGAGGATGGGCCTCGGTCCGATAGGCGGGACGCGGCTGAGCGAGTGGCCAATGGCCGAGCCGTAGAGCATGGCGACGGCGAAGCCGGTCCAGCCGCTTTGCCCGAAGTTCAAGGTCGGTGTTCGGGGGGAGGGGGCCGTTGCGTACGCTTGCATCGTTCGCGGATCCGACACGCCGCAGGTATGCCCCGAGCCTGCCCACCGAAACGCGTGCGCCCAGCCGATGATCTGTTCGCGCCATAGGGTGAAGTACTTCCCCCATGCGCTGCCGTGTCTTGCACTTTCCGGGGTTTTGACGTTAGTGCGATCCAGCGATCGGGACAGGCTGCGCAGTGACGACTCGCTGAGCGCGCGCTCGACGATGACTTCGACGGACTCCCAGGGGAGCCGATGTCGGATTTGCGCGGGCAGGCAGGCCAGCACGTAGCTACCGAGCAGGGGCTGGTCGTCGAAGAGGCGGGCGAACCGATAGACGATGTCGTCGTTGAGCGCTGAGAGATCGTCAAACGAAACTCGCTGGTTCACGAGCGAGAAGATCAGTCCGAGCGCTGGCGCGGATTCCGGTGATTCATCGAGCCAGTTGAGCGTGGCGTCTGCGACTTGCTGGAATTCCGAGAGACGTGCGAAGGTGTCCGGCGGGAGGTGCGACGCGGCAGGCAACTCGGGGTGCGCTGCCGGACTCGCAACGGCGGGCGGACTCGCGGAGATCGAATACATATGTCTGGCACTCCCGCGCGTGGCGCCTGGGGGGCGAAGCTGTTGACGAACGCGCAGCCACCATGTCAGGTGGTCGCGCGATTGTGTGTGTTGACGACTCTAGCGACTCAGTTGTCGGCCCCCGGACGAAGCGCGACTTGGTTGTCCTGGGTAATCTCGTTTTGCGGATCGCGGCCCGTGCCAGCCCACCGGAATGCCTGGAGTGCATGAATGGTGGCGCGGACTGCCGCGGCGATGTGGTCGCGTCCAAGGAAGCCCACCGCGACCAGGCACGCCACAAAATCCCTCCGCGTTTCGTGCTTAAGACGGTCTTGATAGACCTGCTCATTGCGTGCGAACCACTGCTGGATGTCGCGCAAAAGCGAACGACCGAATCGACGTTCGCAAACGTCTTGAACCGACTCTCCGCAAGGGCGGTGATTGATGGCGTGAACGAGTTCGCGAAGTGCGCTATCGACCTGGGTATCGGACGACATCGAGATGAGGTTGGCCAACACGAGGTCCCGTGTATCGGGCGCCCTGAGTGCTCTGGCGTCTTCTCTGCGCGTCAGTGCGCCGAGTGCAGCGTTGAACGCTGCGATATTGTTCTGCATTCGCTCCAATCGGTTCGTGAACCATTCGCACGTGCGGATCGATTCTCGATGTTGCAGCGCGCCACGCTCGACCTGTTGAAGCGCAGTGAAATCTCGTGAGATATCCTGGCGCATTGGACATGTTGAATTCGACGTCGGGGCATCGAAAGGGAAACACATATTGGCGGACGCCGAGATGGTCAACTCTGTGTGAAACATGCAGAAGGCTCCTCTGAAAATGCACTCCTCAAATATGAAGTGCGATGCGGATCGGGACAGGCTGTGTGAAGGGGCGGACGACATGAATATCGGCCAGCCATTCCAGGTCGATCTCCCTGATGTGGAAGGTGGTCGCGGCGTCCTCGAAGAGGGCGCTCAGGTGACTGCGCATCAGTCCCAGCACGACGGCGGCCTCGGGGTGGACGACGATGGCATTCGCCGGATCGAGAAAGTAGTAGGCTGGCACGCCTTCACGGCCGATATGGCGGCCCAGCAATAGCGTTCGGGCGCCTGCTGTCACCTCGAAAGCGCGGGTTGTCCCCTGCTGTCCTTCAAAGACGGTGTCGAGCGCTACCGCGCCCCGGCCAGCCGATGGCAGGTCCAGATATCGGATCGTTATTTTTCCCAATTGGCTCAGGTCAGCTACCAGCCACGCCGACAATTCCGGAACCAGTCGCGCCTGCTGATTGAAAAGCCTCACCATCGACTCGATCGAGTATCGGTAGGGAACGAGCGCACACGCGCGTAGCAGGCCCATCCGAACATGCCCCACGTACATGCGGGGACTTTGTGTGACGCCGAGGTAGCTGGCGCCGAGGCGACGCGCGTCTTCCGCCATCGGGCTAAGCGCGACCGTCTCCGCCGCATCCACGGCGTTTTGCAGGTAGGCGATGCGTCCGGCGAGCTTGCCGAGTACCTCAGGGTTGGATTGCGCAGGGTTCAGGAAGTCGAGCTTGAGCAAGCGCAATTGCCACGACAACGGCATGGTGGTCTGCGTCGTATCCACGGTAGTTACCGAGCGTCGGGCGATGTCGAAGTCTGGCGTGCGGGCGTCGCGCAACGTGGCGTAGCGCGAGCGAAACGCCTGGTCGATGCGCCAGGCAGTATGCGGATCGTCGAGGACGGGCGGGACAGATTTGGATGCCGAGACAACATGCCACTCCCCCGCAGGCGACATATGCATGAGCGGAGCATCGGTGTCCTCGACATCCGACGATGCTTCCGGCGTCATACGGAAGAAGCCCGTCGACTCATCGAACCTGATATACGCCCGGGTCTCGGCGTCGATGGCGGCATAAAATCTATCGCCGATCCGATGCAGCCCGACAATCGTCCTATCCGCTGCGACCGGCGCTTGTGAGATGAAGTACCTGTAGCGCAGGTCTCCGGTGACGAACAACTTGGCCTTGAAATTCGCAGCGGCCAGACCCTGTGCACCGATCGCAGACAAAATGGATTGCCACCCCTGCTGGAACAGGTCCTCGTTGTGGGTGACTGCGCCGACACCGATTCCGGTGAGGCCGATGCCCGCGTCAATCATGGAGTAGATCGTGCTTACCGGGCGAGCAAACGGGAGAAACCAGGTGCCCAGGCCGAAAGCGACGTCGATTTTCGAGAAGGTGTCCATGATGGCCAGGAAGGGGGCGGCCGCAGGCGTGTCGTCGGGTGTGGTGTTCGGTTGTTGTTGGCGCGCCTCGTATGCCGATGCCACGGCTGTGAACGTGTCGACGGGCTGCGCGTCGCTCATGCGCTGTGCGTCGAGCGTGGCCTTCTCATGCCATGAGGGGGCGGCAGGGCGTTGGCCGACGAACGTACCGGCGATGCGCTCGCGTGACGTCTCGTCGCGCATCTGCTCGCGAAACCAGACCGCCATGCGGTCGCGATCGTCGAAACCATAGACACGCAAGCCCTCTGCATAGGGCGCGATCAGCAGGCATGGTGATCGGCCGACGATGGAGACTCGCATCAGGCTCGTCGTCGTTCCACCGATGCGCAGCCATTCCCGCTCGACGTTCGGCTCGCCGATCTCACGCTCGAGTTCTGTGCCATCGAGACGAGCGAGTTCAATCGGCCCCGCGATTCGCGCGGCAATATGCGCCTGATCGACGGGCATTTTGCGTTGCGCACGCAATAGCCACACCTGCGCAATGAACTCCGCCTTGAGTACCTTGCGCACGTTGGCCCGCGACGTCTCCCAGAAATGCGTGGCGGCGTCCCGGAACGCGCTACGCACACCCTCCTCCCATGATTTGTCGAGTACCTTGCTAGCCATTGTCGGCGAGGCCCGCGATGCGCCCAGAGGGGTCGCAACTCTGTATCGGCCGCCAGCATCGCGCACGAGCAGCGGAAAATCCCACCACGGCGCTTCGAACGATGTCGAGCGCAATACGGCATCGGTGAGCGTCAGGGTTTCCCGATGAGCCAGTTTGACGTAAATCTGATCGGGATCGTGGGGGTGGAAGCCTGCCCGTCCGAGTCGGTCCTTGAGATGTCGCCGTGTGATCCGCTTAATCTGTGGAACCGCCATCGACAGGTCGAATCGCAGCATTTCCAAACGAGAAATTCTTACAACATCGTTGAGTGTGATATCGGTCGGCCGCCCCGGCAGCGCGATGTCCGCGTGGGCGCAGTCGCGCCGAAATGTGTCCAGTCCCTGTTCCATCCCCTGCGTGCTCGTACCGGACAACCATTTGCCGTATTGCGTGATGCGCGCAGCGGTGTCGCGCTGTATGGCCTGGAGTGCGCCGTCAGCTTTGATGACGTCGAGGGTCGCCTGGGATGCGATCTGAAGTGGCAGGTCAACGTTTGTTTCGCGCAACGTCACTAGCGCTACGCTTTTTGCGGCTTGGTCGCGCAACGGGATCGGCAGTCTTTCACTGAGCGTGGCGCGCAGCGCCAGCGTGTCGCTATCGATAGCGTCGAAAAAGGCCTCGTACGAGGCGAAAGCGCGCCATGCCGGTGCGTGGCCCTGGAGGTACAGCAATGTGACGCCGTTTCCGGACGGCTTGCCGATCACGCACGTTCCGGCGGGGGCCGCGACATGGTCCTGACCGTCCCTGTAAATCGTCAATTCGAGCCGGTGCGCCAAAAATGCGGGCATCGACGGATCGTTCGAGAGCGTTGCGTTGGTGAGCGCCGCATGTGCGAGATAAAACGCCTCATTCGAGATCAGCCCATTAACGTAGGACAGTGTCAGATCGCTGAGGGCAAGCGTGGAGATAGTGACGTTCGTGAGGTGGGACGTTGCAATCGTCTCGAATTCGGCGGGGGGCTGCCATGTCCGGGCGACCCGCTCGCGGCACGCCGCTTCCCACTGTGTGACGATGCTGTCGAAGCGGTCTGCCCCCATGACCGTTGGAGATTCGTACACTGCGCCGGGGCGGGTTTCCAGACTGATGTCGAAAGTCTCCCCCTGCGTGGGCTGCCCGATATTCAGTCGGCGATCACGAACCTGCTGGGCGCCGTCTTGAAGAGACCAGTGCGTCACCTGCCTGATTCTCGATTGATCTGTCGGTGCGTGGCGTCTGAGACGGAGATCGCTCAACTCGAAGCCGGTGAACTCAGTGACGTTCGTGAATTGCCTACGCAGCAATTCCGCCTCGTTCGGCGGCGGCGAAAACGTCAGCAACGGAGAAAATGTGCTGGAAAGCGCCTTATGCGTCGCTGCACGGTGTCGCCAGAAATGCGCTGTGTTGATCAGACGTTGCAATTCGGGGGACGGCGACATGTCGGGGAGCGCGGGCGGCGGCGCGGCCGTCGCAGGCAAGTCGGCGGCGGTCGTCGGGAACATCAGCGGCGGGGGAAACAGGAGCCGATCGAGCGCGTGGGGGAGATGCTCGATGACCGGCATGGCGGTGTCCATGACGAAGCGTTCGACGCTGCCGACGATGTGTTCCAGCCGACCGAGGACTGACTGCGTCGATTCCGCGACGGGACTGTCGGGTTGGCGCGTGCATGTCCCCGTGGCGGACCATTCGAAGTCGACGTCGATGTTGGGGGGCGGCGATCGATATCGGGTCAGCGAGGGCGGCAAGTCGGGACGGGTGACGTGGCAGATCGATGAGGCGTAAAGAATCCCGAGTACGTATCCGGTCGCCCCGGCGCGGCCGAAATCGAATGTGCGCACATTGACGGGCGGTGGCGGTGACGAGGTGAGCATCATCCGAGTGATGCCGTTCGATGCACGCACGCCGCTACCGAGCAACAGGAAGTCCTGACATGCGTCGACAATCGACTGACGCCACCGGCAGAAGTGTCGGCTCCACGCGCCGCCGTAATGGCACGTTTCCGGTAGTGAACCCTTGGCGCGCGCCAAGGACCGTTCGAGATCGCGTAAGGCGGACGCACCGAGGAGCGCATGGCAAACGTCTTCGACGCTTTCCCACGGGGCGCGCCGTGCAAGTCGACCCGGCAACGTGTCCAGAAGGTAGGTCGTCAGCCACGGACGCGTGTCGAACGCGTACGCCAGGTGGTCGAGGAGGCCATCGGTCAACGCCGCCAGATCGGCTGGGCAGACACCTTCCTCCGCGAGCCGTAGCATGAAACCGAGCGCCGGTTGTGCCTCCGGGGATTCGTCGAGAATTGTCCGGGCGATTGTCGCCAGTCTGTCGAAGTGGGTGACGCTCCTCAGGACGGTGGCATGCCCAGCGTCGACCATCGCATCGTCCCGATACGGAAGGACAACTGACGTGCCTGATGTGTCGGCGGCTCTTGAATACATGCCAGGACTCCCGTCGAAAAGGGACTACCGTGCAGTGACATGGAACCGGCGCCAAGCGTGAGAGCTTGGGGGGGGATCGAAATGAGATAAAAATGGCCCACCGGTCGCGAGACATCAGTTTGGCGGCGCGGCCCTTGCAACGACTTGCAGATTGCGTTCAAAGCCCCGAAGTTGGGCG
This sequence comes from Pandoraea commovens, assembly GCF_902459615.1. GTDB lineage: Bacteria > Pseudomonadota > Gammaproteobacteria > Burkholderiales > Burkholderiaceae > Pandoraea > Pandoraea commovens. The sequence continues at coordinate 202,044 of NZ_CABPSA010000005.1, read as the reverse complement.
CGGCCGGAAATGGCGTGAGGGGAGGGTGAGGCGGGGAGCCGGGGAGGCGAGGATGCGGGACTGACGCTCAGGCGCGCGGCAGTTCGTTAGCGCAGTACACGGCGAGTGCCTGAAGCACCGCATCGTCTTCGCCCACGGCGGCGCTCAGACGTAAGGTGATGCCGGGGTGCGCGCTGCGACAGGCATCGGCGAGCAGCGGTAGATCGCGCCGGACGTGACCGCCCTGGCCTAGAAACACCGGAACGACGGTGACGTCCCGACAGCCTTGCGAGACGAGATCGGCGACGGCGTCGGCCAGATTCGGCGTCATCAGTTCGAGAAACGCGAGCCGGACATCGGCGTCCGGGCGCTGCGCGATCAGCTTGTCGCGCAGACGCTCGAACGGTTCGGCCCAGCGCGGGTCGCGCGAGCCGTGGGCAAAGAGAACGACGCCGGGTTTGCCGTGCATCGATGCGTCCTCAGTGCTTGTCCACCCAGCGCAACGCCCCGATGGCGAGCACCAGATAGAGCAGGGACGGTAACGCCGCTGTGAACCACGCAGGCCATGTATTGAGCAGGCCCAGATGCGAGAACAGATTGTTGAGCAACTGGAAGCTCATGCCGAGCATGATGCCGCCGAACACCTTCAGGCCGATGGCCCCGGCGCGTGCATGCAGATAGGCGAACGGCAGGGCCAGCGCCATCATCACGAAGACGGCGAGCGGATACAGCAGCTTTTGCCAGAGCGCGAGGTTGTAGCGATCGGTGTTCTGCTGGTTTTCCTTCAGGTGGCCGATGTACTTGTACAGACTGCCGATCGCCATGTTGTCGGGTGAGACCATCAACACGGACAGAATTTGCGGGGTCAGTTCCGAGCGCATCTGCACCGAGTCGATGTGCACCTGCTTGCTCTGCACCAGCGCACGCAACGGATCGTTGTTGGCCGAGGCGTCGTCGATGGCGCTGAAGACCGTTTCGGACACATCCGTCAGCTTCCAGGCGTTGGGCGGGGCAAACTGGCCAAGCTTGGCCAGTCGCACGCTGTCGAGGCGCAGCTTCGCGTCGAACTCGTAGATGCGAACGTCGGCAATGGTGTTATCCGGATTGAGGGTGCCGACGTTGATGAAGCGGGTCACGCGGCTACCGTCCTGGTCGACGGTGTCCTTGACCCACACGCCTGATCGAAAGCCTGCCGAGACCGAGCTGCCGAGCGCTTCGAGGCGGATCTTCTGCGCAAGTTGTTCGGCGCTCGGGGCGATGTACTCACCGATGACGAACGTGATCAGCACAATCGGGAAACCGATCTTCAGCAGCGAGCGCAGCGCCTGTCCCGTGGACAGACCCGAGACGCGGAAGATCGTGAACTCCGAATTCCCGGCCAACTGGGCGCACACGTAAATGGCCGCGATCAGCGAGGCGACCGGAATGATTTCGTACATGCGCTGCGGTGCGAACAGCAGCACGTACGCCAGCGCGTGCTGGAAGCGGTAGCCGCCGCGGCCCACGTCGCCCAGTTCGCTCACCAGATCGAAGAAGACGAACAGGCCGACGAACGCAAGCAAGACGAACAGGAACGCCAGATAGATCTGGCGCGCGAAGTATTTCTCATAGACGCGCATCAGCGAGCCCCTCCCGATGCACGCACCGCGCCGGAACCGTTGTTACGGCGTCGGCTGAAAAGACCCCGAAAACGCACGCGTCGCACGTAAAGCAGCACGATGACCGCCAAGGCCAGAGCATGCAACAGCCACACGCCGATGGCCAGCGGCAGACGTTCCTGCGCGACCCACGCCTGCGACAGGCTCAGCAGGTTGGTGTAGCCCAGATAGATCAGCACGGCCATGACCAGGTTGACGGTGCGCCCGTGACGCGGATTCTGATAGGCCAGTGGCACGGCGAGCAGCACGAGCGCCAGTGCGAGCAGCGGCAAGCCCACGCGCCAGACGATTTCACCGCGGAAGATCGGATTCTGGATTTCACGGAACAGCCGCGCGGTGGGCACGCCCTTGGTCGGCGTGTTGTCGGCGCTTGCGGTCGTCGGATTGTCGATCTTCACGCCGTAGCGCTCGAACTCCATCACGCGGTAATCGGGCTGACCCGGCACGCCGTCGTAGCGACGGCCCTTTTCCAGCACGATATAGCGGTTGCCGTCCTTGGCCGTCTCGATGTGACCGTCTTTCGACACCACGACGCTCACCTTGCCGTTTTCCGTGCCTGAGACGAAGACGTTGTGGACTTTGGTGGCGTCCGGCGAAACCGTCTCGACGAAGAACACGCGATGGCTCGCCGCGCTCTCGCGGAACTGGCCCGGCGAGATCATGGAGACGTCGTCGCGCTGGGCGAAGCGGGCTTCGAGCAGAGAGATCTGCTGGTTCGCCCAGGGCCAGGCAACCAGCGCGCAGAAGGTGATGACGGCCAGATAGGGCGTGGCAAAGCGCAGCACCGGCTTGATGAAGTCGGTGATGGACAGTCCCGAGGCAAACCACACGACCATTTCGGAGTCGCGGTACCACCGGGTCAGGACGAACAGGATCGAGACGAAGAGCGTCACGATCAGAATGACGGCGAGGTAGCCGATGACGGCCAGACCGATGAGCACGAGAACGTCGCGCGGATCGGCTTTCCCGGACGCGGCGAAGCCCAGGATGCGGATCATCATCGTCGTTAGCATGACGGTGATCAGCACCATGAAGACGGCCCCGGCGGTGTAGTTCAGCTCGCGCTGCAGGGAACGCTGAAAAATCATGTGATGACGGTTGGGTGCTCTCGCGGTTGGGCGAGCGCGGAAAAAAGCGGATAATTGCGGCTCGTACGAATTTTACCCGAGGAAAGCGCGATGGACTTTAGCACAAAAGCCTTCGATTCGACCAAGGCGGGCCAAGCCGGTCTCGCCAACGCAAAGACCGAATGTCTGGTGGTTGGCGTGTTCGAGCAGCAGCCGCTCGCAGGGCTGGCCAAGGCGCTCGACGGCGCGAGCAAGGGTTTGCTCGCCCGCATGGTCAAGCGCGGCGAAATCGATGGCAAGCTCGGCAGCACACTGATGCTGCACGAAGTCGCCGGATGGAGTCCGGCACGTGTGCTGTTCGTCGGTCTGGGCCGCGAAGACCAGCTCTCGCAGAAAGGTTTCAACGAAGCCACGCGCGCTGCTGTGCGCGCCGTGCTCGCCTCGCGCGCCGCGGACGCGCTCTGGACGCTGCCGCAAGCCAAGGTCGTGGGTCAGGATACCGCCTGGGCCGTGCGCGCCTCGGTGCTCGCCCTGCGCGAGGCGACCTATCGCTTCACGCGCATGAAAAGCAAGGTCGAAGCCGCCAACACCGCGCTGCGCAAGGTCGTGTTCTCGGTCGCCCCGGACGATCTGAAGGCCGCCAAGGTGGCCGCCAAGCAGGGCGAGGCCATCGCCAACGGCATGGCGCTCACCAAGGACCTCGGCAACTTGCCGGGCAACGTCTGCACGCCGACGTATCTGGCCGACACCGCTCGCAAGCTCGCACGCGAGTTCAAGCTCAAGTCGGAAATCCTCGGACCGAAGCAGATCGAGGCGCTCAAGATGGGTTCGTTCCTGTCGGTCGCCCGTGGCTCGGTCGAGCCGCCGCAGTTCATCGTCCTTAAATATGAAGGCGCCGGCGCCAAGCAGGCCCCGATCGTGCTGGTCGGCAAGGGCGTGACGTTCGACACGGGTGGCATCTCGCTCAAGCCGGGCGAGGGCATGGACGAGATGAAGTACGACATGTGCGGCGCGGGTTCCGTGCTCGGTACGATCCGCGCGGTCGCCGAGATGGGCCTCAAGCTCAACGTCATCGCCATCGTGCCTGCCACGGAGAACATGCCGAGCGGTCAGGCGACGAAGCCGGGCGACGTCGTCACCAGTATGTCCGGTCAGACCATCGAAGTGCTCAACACCGACGCCGAAGGCCGTCTGATCCTGTGCGATGCGCTCACCTACGCGGAGCGCTTCAACCCGGCGGCGGTGATCGACGTCGCCACGCTCACGGGCGCTTGCATCATTGCGCTGGGCCATGTGAATTCGGGCCTCTTCTCGAAGAGCGACGCGCTCGCCGACGAACTGCTGGCCGCTGGCCGCACGACGGGCGACACCGCCTGGCGTCTGCCGGTCGAAGATGAATATCAGGAGCAGCTCAAGTCGAACTTCGCCGATGTGGCGAACATCGGCGGGCGTCCGGCCGGTAGCGTGACGGCGGCCTGCTTCCTGGCACGCTTCACCGAAAAGTACGAGTGGGCGCACCTGGACATCGCAGGCACGGCCTGGAAGAGCGGCGCGGCGAAGGGGGCCACGGGCCGTCCGGTGCCGTTGCTCACGCAGTTCCTGCTCGATCGCGAAGCCCGGTGACCCGCGTCGACTTTCACACGCATGTGGCGGACCGGCTCGAATATGCGTGCCGGTTCGCGCGCAAGGTCTACGGGGCCGGGCAGACGCTCGTGGTCGTCGGTGAGCCCGACGTGCTGCGGGCGTTCGATCAGACCTTGTGGACGTTCTCGCCTCTGGAGTTCGTCCCGCATTGCTTTACGGCCGACCCGGTCGCAGCCCAGACGCCGGTCGTGCTGGCCGGACCTGACGAGCAAGCCCAGCACCATCAGGTCATGCTCAATCTGGCGAACCGCGTCCCCACGCACTTCGCGCGTTTCGAACGGGTGGTGGAAATCATCGGCGACACGCCCGAGGACCTGACCGGTGCGCGCGAGCGTTATCGCTTTTACCGCGATCGTGGCTACACCCTGAACAACTACGACCAGCGAGGTTGATCGTGACGAACGAGCCCGAGCGCAACGACCCCGGCATTCCCACGCTGACCGAAGTGCTTGCTGAGGGCGAAACGGTGCCTGCGGGCGCTGAGGACGCTGTGGGTGATAAGCAGGCTGCCGCGCCGGTGGCTGAACAGGGTGTCCCGGCCGATGTCGCGGTGTTTGCCGAGCGTGTGAGCGCGCGGCTCACGTTGCAACTGGCCGACGAGATTACGACGATGGTGGAGCGGCGCTGTCACGACGCGCTGATCGATCAGACGTCCTGGCTGGTGCAACTGATCGGCAAACAGGTGGCGGACGCTTTGCAGGCGCAACTGCCGGATCGTATCCGGCAGGCCGTCATCGAAGAGGTAGCGAAACAGGTGCGCTCGCAGGGGTGATCGAAAGAACGGGTGACGCGGGAGGCCCGCGTGTCGGTCAGGGGCGACGCCCCGGCACCATCCCGAGAATCCAGCGTGCGAGATCGTTCGCCTCGCCCGGCGCGAGTTGCAAGCCCGCGGGCATCGGAATCTTGCCCCACTTCCCCTGACTTCCGTCCGAGATGGAGCGTGTCAATTCTTCCGTGGCACCGGGTTGCCCGGCGTAACGTTTTGCGATGTCGCGATAGGACGGCGCGAGCAGCGTGCGGTCGGTGGCGTGACACGTCATACAGTTCCGTGCCCGGGCCAGCTTCTCCATCACGCGGTGATCGGGCACATCGGACTGCGGTGCAGACTGTGCATAGGCGGTTGCGGCGGCCATCAGCCACAGGCTCATCATCGTCCCGGCGCGAACGCCGGCAAATCCCTTCATTCGATACTCCCCGACCGTGTTGACGGAATCCGATGCGAGGCTGCATGACAGGGACGTCTGTGGGCGACGACTTTGGGCAGATGCATCGACGCGCCATTATACGGCGGCAATTGCGCCATTCTGCGCGGCACGACGACGCATGAAAAACGGCACGCCCGCCGTGTCGCGGGACGTGCCGTTGGTTCAGGCCGATGTGCTTCGTCGCAATTGCGACGCGCAATTCCTGCGGATCAGCCCGTCGCGCCGCCCTTGTTAGCCGGTTGCGCCAATGCGGCGTACTTGGCGAGCACGCCACGCGTGTAGCGCGGGGCAGGGGCTTTCCACGCGGCGCGGCGTTTGGCGAGTTCGTCGTCGGCCACGTTCAGCTGGAGCAGCAGTTTGTGCGCGTCGATGGTGATCGAATCTCCTTCCTGCACGAGCGCAATGGTGCCACCCACGAACGCCTCCGGTGCCACGTGTCCGACCACCATGCCCCAGGTGCCGCCCGAGAACCGGCCGTCGGTGATGAAGCCGACCGACTCGCCGAGCCCCTTGCCGATGATCGCCGACGTCGGTGCCAGCATCTCAGGCATGCCCGGCCCGCCCTTCGGTCCGAGATAGCGCAGCACCAGAATGTCGCCCGCCTGAATCTTGTCGCTCAGGATCGCCTCCATGGCGCTTTGTTCGTCGTCGAACACGCGCGCCGGGCCGGTGATCACCGGGTTCTTCAGGCCGGTGATCTTGGCGACGGCGCCGTCTTCGGCCAGATTGCCCTTGAGGATGGCGAGGTGCCCCTCTTTGTAAAGCGCGCGATCGACGGGGAAGATCACGTGCTGGTCGGCGCGCGGCACCGACGGCACATCCTTCAGCTCTTCGGCAATGGTGCGGCCGGTGATCGTCATGCAGTCGCCGTGCAGCAGGCCGGCGTCGAGCAGAATCTTGAGGACTTGCGGAATGCCACCGGCCTTGTGCAGATCGGTCGCCACGTACTTGCCCGAGGGCTTCAAATCGCAGATGACCGGCACGCGTGTGCGAATGCGCTCGAAGTCCTCGATGCTCCACTCGACATCCGCCGCATGGGCAATTGCCAGGTAGTGCAGCACGGCGTTGGTCGAGCCGCCCGTCGCCATGATCAGCGCAACGGCGTTCTCGATGGATTTGCGCGTAATGATGTCGCGCGGCTTGAGGTCTTGCTTGACCGCTTCGATCAGTACCCGCGCCGATTCGGCGGCCGAGTCGACCTTCTCCTGATCGGGGTTGGCCATCGTCGAGGAGTAGAGCAACGACATACCCAGCGCTTCGAACGACGAGCTCATCGTATTGGCGGTGTACATGCCGCCACAGGAGCCGGTGGTCGGGCACGCGTTCTTTTCGATGCCCTTGAAATCGGCCTCGGTCATGCGCCCGGCGGTGAATTCGCCCACGGCTTCGAACGAGGAGACGATGGTGAGATCCTTGCCCTTCCAGTTACCCGGCTTGATCGTGCCGCCGTAGACGTAGATGCCCGGCACATTGATGCGTGCGAGCGCGATCATGCCGCCCGGCATGTTCTTGTCGCAGCCACCGATGACGACCACGCCGTCCATCCACTGGCCCTGCACGGCCGTCTCGATACAGTCGGCGATGACTTCACGCGAGACGAGCGAATACTTCATGCCCTCGGTGCCCATCGACATGCCGTCGGAGATGGTGGGGGTGCCGAAGGTCTGGGGATTGGCCTGATGAGTTCTGATCGCTTCCACTGCGGCGTCCGTCAGACGCTGCAATCCCGCGTTGCACGGGGTGATCGTCGAATGGCCGTTGGCCACGCCGATCATCGGATTGTCGAAGTCTTCTTCCTTGTAGCCCAGCGCGTAGTACATCGAGCGGTTGGGCGAGCGTGCCACGCCTTGCGTGACGTTGCGCGAACGACGGTTGAATGCCATGACGTCTCTCTCCTGTGGGGATGCGCCACGCCACGAGCCGTCGCAGCGTCGCACATAGGCGTTGTTGTATCACGCTGTACTGACGGTGGCATCCCGAAAGGGTACGGAACGCCACTTGATGCGATGTTGCTGTGTTACTGCGAGCGAGCGGGGCGCCTTTGTCCAGCGAGGCCGCCGCCGCTCACGTTTGAACCGATCGCGCTATTAGCCGCGCTTGCCCAGCTTCAGTTGCGACAGATCGCGCACTGCGCCACGGTCGGCGGAGGTAGCGAGTGCTGCATAGGCTTGCAGGGCTTGCGAGACGACACGCTCGCGGCCGACCGGCTGCCACGCGTCGTCGCCACGCGCTTCCATCGCGGCGCGACGGCGGGCCAGTTCTTCGTCCGACACGGCCAGATGCATCTTGCGCTGGGTGATGTCGATCTCGATCACGTCGCCGTCTTCCACCAGACCGATGGTGCCGCCTTCGGCCGCTTCCGGCGAGGCGTGGCCGATCACGAGACCCGACGAACCGCCCGAGAAACGACCGTCCGTGAACAGGGCGCAAGTCTTGCCCAGGCCCTTGGACTTCAGGTACGACGTCGGGTACAGCATTTCTTGCATGCCGGGGCCGCCCTTCGGACCTTCGTAGCGAATCACGACCACGTCGCCCGCCTGCACCTTGTCGCCGAGAATCGCATCCACGGCGTCGTCCTGGCTTTCGAACACGCGTGCGCGGCCGGTGAAGACCCATTGCGATTCGTCGACGCCAGCCGTCTTCACGATGCAGCCCTTGTCGGCGAGGTTGCCGTACAGCACGGCCAGACCGCCGTCCTTCGTGTAAGCGTGTTCCTTGTCGCGGATGCAGCCCACTTCGCGGTTCAGGTCGAGCGACGGGTACGTCGACGACTGGCTGAAGGCGATGGTCGTGGGCACGCCACCCGGGGCGGCGCTGTAGAACGTTTGCGCTTTGTCGTTGGCGCTGTTCGTCACGTCCCACTGTGCAATGGCATTGCCGAGCGTGCCGCTGTGGACGTTGCCGCACGACGTGTCGAGCAGGCCGCCACGGGCGAGTTCGCCCAGAATGCCGATGATGCCGCCAGCACGGTGCACGTCTTCGATGTGGTACTTGTCGGTCGCCGGGGCGGCCTTGCACAGGCACGGCACGTTGCGCGAGATACGGTCGATGTCGGCCATCTTGAAATCGACGCCCGCTTCTTGTGCTGCGGCGAGCAAGTGCAGCACGGTGTTGGTCGAGCCGCCCATGGCGACGTCGAGCGTCATGGCGTTTTCGAACGCGGCCTTGGTGGCAATGTTGCGCGGCAGGACCGAGGCGTCTTCTTCCTGATAGTAGCGGCGGCACAGATCGACCACGAGACGGCCAGCCTGCTCGAACAGCCCGCGACGCCAGGCGTGCGTGGCCACGATGGTGCCGTTACCCGGCAGGGCGAGGCCGATGGCTTCCGTCAGGCAGTTCATCGAGTTCGCGGTGAACATGCCCGAGCACGAGCCGCACGTCGGGCAGGCGCTGCGCTCGACTTCGGCGACTTCCGCGTCGCTGATCTTCGGGTCGGCTGCCTTGATCATGGCGTCGATCAGGTCGATCTTGGCGATGACCTGGCCATCGCCCGACTTGACCTTGCCCGCTTCCATCGGGCCGCCCGAGACGAACACGACCGGAATGTTCAGGCGCATGGCGGCCATGAGCATGCCCGGGGTGATCTTGTCGCAGTTGGAGATGCAGACCATGGCGTCGGCGCAGTGCGCATTGACCATGTATTCCACGGAGTCGGCGATCAGTTCGCGCGACGGCAGCGAGTACAGCATGCCGCCGTGACCCATGGCGATGCCGTCGTCCACGGCGATGGTGTTGAATTCCTTGGCCACACCGCCCGCTGCCTCGATTTCCTTGGCGACGACGGCGCCCAGATCGCGCAGGTGCACGTGACCCGGCACGAACTGCGTGAAGGAGTTCACCACGGCGATGATCGGCTTGCCGAAGTCGCTGTCGGTCATGCCTGTGGCGCGCCACAGGGCGCGGGCGCCGGCCATGTTGCGGCCGTGCGTGGAGGTGCGGGAACGGTAATGAGGCATGGTCGTCTTCCGTGAAACTACAGCTTGTCTTATGGGGAGGACGTCAAGATTCGTCTTTCCTTGAATGCTTGTCAAATATATTATTTGACTCGGATTGAGTCGAAAAACATATCATGGACCTGCGTCAGTTTCGATACTTCGTCGCCGTGGCCGAAGAACGGCATTTCGGCCGCGCCGCACAGCGGCTCTCGATGACCCAGCCGCCGCTCTCGCAGCAGATCCGGGCGCTGGAGGCGTCGCTGGGCGCACCCTTGTTCGTGCGCACCAACCGCTCAGTCGAACTGACGGCGGTGGGGCGGCAGTTGCTGCCGGAAGTGCGCCGCATTCTGGCCGATGCCGACGCGCTGCCCGCCCTCGCGCAAGGGTTGGCACACGGCGAGGTCGGCACGCTCTCGCTGGGCTTCGTCTCGACGGCGGACTACGGCATCCTGCCCCCGCTGTTGCGCGAGTTCGGCGAGCGCTATCCGCGCGTGCGGCTGCAACTGCTCGAAGCGACCAGCGACGTGCAGGTCGAGGCGCTGATGGACGGGCGTATCGACGCCGGTCTGTTCATTCCGCCGGTACCTGCGCGCTATGCCAACGAACTGTCCTATCTGCCCATCGTGCGCGAACCGCTGATGCTGGCGCTGCCTGCGGGGCGCCACGGCGGCGCAGACGATGCGGACGATGCGTTAGCGTCGAACGGCGACGGCCAGCCCGGCGCGCCGGTGAGCCTGGCGGATTTCGCCGACGAGCCGCTCGTCATCTTCCCCCGCCGCGTGGCCCCGGCGTTCTACGACATCATCATGGGATGCTACGCCGCGCTCGGCCTCACGCCCCGCGTGGGACAGGAGGCGATTCAGATGCAGACGATTGTCAGTCTGGTGTCGGCGGGCATGGGTGTGGCGCTGGTGCCGCAATCGCTTTGTCACTTGCGACGCACGGGGGTGACCTACCGGGCGCTGCGCGAGACGAGCACGCTGATCGAGACCGGACTGCTATGGCGCACGGCCGAAGTCACGCCGGTGCTCGAAGGGTTTCTCGAGACGGCGCGCGGCGTGGCGCATACCCCGCCGGGTGCGACGCTCTCGACCTGAGGCGTCTTGCGGAGTGTCCGGACCGTGGAAGTGGCACTTGCGGGCGCGTGCACATGTCGCGCTGCCGTGTGCTCGTGGTATCGTGCAGCCCATCCCATAGCGTGCCGGTGGGCCGTTTCATCGACCGGCACAGCGCATGGCGCAAACTAGGTGACGGAGGCGACGGCAGCCGCGTTGCGAAGGCAGTCCCTACGCCCCCTGGCGGAACTTTTGTTCACGAATCGATTCTTCTGATCCATGCTGATTCATCCTCAATTCGACCCGGTCGCGATTCATCTCGGCCCGCTCGCTATCCGCTGGTACGGCCTGATGTATCTGGTCGGCTTCATTCTCTTCCTGCTGGTAGGACGCTTGCGCGTGCGCCAGCCATCCATCGCGGCGCAAGGCTGGAAGGCGCAGGATCTCGACGACATGCTGTTTTATGGCGTGCTCGGCGTGATTTTCGGCGGACGTCTGGGCTACGTGATCTTCTACAAACTGTCGTTCTATCTGGCGAATCCGCTCGACATCTTCAAGGTGTGGGAAGGCGGTATGTCGTTTCACGGCGGCTTCCTCGGGGTGCTGGTGGCGATGTGGCTGTTCACGCGCCGTCGCGGACACTCGTTGCTCGAAGGCACCGATCTCATCGCACCGATGATTCCGTTGGGGCTGGCTGCCGGGCGTCTGGGCAACTTCATCAACGGTGAGTTGTGGGGCCGTGTGACGTCGCCCGATTCGCGCTTCGCGATGTTGTTCCCGCAAGCGGCTGCGGAAGACGCGCAGTGGATGTTCGCGCATCCGCAAGCGATGGCCGATCATGCGCTGGCAATGGTGTTCGCACAGTTCCACGGGCTGCCGCGTTACCCGTCGCAGTTGTTCGAATTTGCGCTCGAAGGCGTGGCGCTGTTCCTGCTGCTGTGGTTCTTCGCGCGTCGTGCACGTCCGGTGGGCGCGGTGTCGGGCATGTTCCTCGTGGGCTATGGCCTGTTCCGCTTCCTCGCCGAATTCACGCGCGAACCGGACGCCTTCCTCGGCTTGCTGTCGTTTGGTCTGTCGATGGGCCAGTGGCTGTCGCTGCCGATGATCGTCGCCGGTGTGATCATGCTGGTGTGGTCGTATCGTCGCGCGCAGGTGACGTCGGCGGCGTGAAGGCGTAGTGACTCACGGCGCGCTCGCGCCCATCCGTTCTTCGATTCAAAACGGGCCACCGGACATTGCGCCGGTGGCCCGTTTTTTTTGTCTGACGATGCCGCGAAGGCCCGACGTAACGTCGGTCGATTTTTACAATCTCCGCGTAGGCAGCCCTCAGCCCGCCTTGCGCGATAGCGCATGCAGTGACGCCATCAGGTCCGCAAAGCGCTCGCCCTGCACGGTGACGTGGCCGCGCAGGTGCTCCGACGCGGCGTCCGCGTCGCCTGCCTCGATGGCACGAAAAACGGCGTCGTGTTCCGAGAACGACTGATGCGGCCGGTCGCGCACGCGCAGTTGCAAACGGCGGTACACACGCAACCGCCGGTGTAGTTGCAGCGCCGTCTCCTGAAGATAGGCGTTGTGACTCGCCTGATAGATGAGCGCGTGGAAGTGCGCGTTGACTTCGTAATACGTGTCGATGTCGCGCGCCTCGGCCGCCGCCCGGCTGGCTTCGTGCGTCTGCCGTAGTTCGGCCAGTTCATCCTCGGTAATGCGACGCGCCGCCAGCCGTCCGCACATCGACTCCAGTTCCGCCATCACCTCGAACATCTCGCACAGCCGCTGCGGGTCGATTTGCGCGACGACCGCGCCCCGGCGCGGCCGGATCTCGATCACACCCGACGATGCCAACTGAATCAGCGCCTCACGCAACGGTGTGCGCGACACACCGAACGCAGTGGCCAGTTCGACCTCGTCGAGTCGCATGCCGGGCGGGTACTCCCCCACAGCAATCTTTTCCTCGATGGCCTGTCGCAGCGCTTCCGATCGCTTCGGTTTTACGGTCATGGCGCTCTCGCTCGGTCGGGTTTCGATCCTGTGATCGGGGGGCGTATGGGGTTCATGGTTACCAAAGTAGCGCGCGAATTCCCCATTGAAGATCGGGGTAAACGCCAAAAGTGTATTTTTTAACGGGTCAATTTGTATACACCGCGATGGTTTAACTATACGATTTCATTCCGAGAGCGGCAACTCGCGCACTCGAAACTTCAAAAACAAAGCAGTCATCCGTACATGCAGTGCCGGCGTTTCCGGTGGTGCACCCGGCGTCCGTCTTCGGCGGTTAGTGAAGCGGGCTTCGGGCGATGTCACGCACCGGACTTCGCAGGTTCATCGCTGACAAAAGTGACAGGAGACGCCATGGAGACAACACCTTCCCCGCTGCGGCGGCAACTCATGCTCGGTGCCGCATCGGCGCTGGTCACCGGTGGTCTGGCCAGCCCTTGGGGCGGCGCATTCGCGCAAACCGGCCCACTCAAGATTTCTCATCAATTCCCCGGCGGCACGCTGACCGAAGGCGATTTTCGCGACCGTTTGTGTCGCAAGTTCGCTCAGGAAGTCGAAAAGCGGACCAACGGCGCACTGAAGTTCCAGATCTATCCGGGCAGCTCGCTCATGAAGACCAACGCGCAGTTCTCGGCGTTGCGTCGCGGGGCGCTCGACCTCTCGCTGTATCCGTTGCCGTACGCGGGCGGCGAGGTCCGGGAGCTGAACATCGGATTGATGCCGGGACTCGTGACCTCGTATGCGCAGGGCAATGCCTGGCGTAACGGCGAGATCGGCAAGGTGCTGACCGACGTGCTCGCCGCGAAGGACATCGTGATCGTGAGCTGGGTCTGGCAGGCCGGGGGTGTGGCCAGCCGGTCCAAGCCGCTTGTCGCGCCTGAGGACGCCAAGGGCCTGAAGGTGCGCGGCGGCAGCCGCGAGATGGACATGATGCTCAAGGAAGCGGGGGCGGCGGTCATCTCGCTGCCGTCGAACGAGCTATACGCGGCCATGCAGACCGGCGCCATGGATGCCGCGATGACGTCCTCCACCAGCCTGATGTCGTTCCGTCTCGAAGAAGTCTCGAAGCATCTGACCACCGGCCGTAACAAGTCGTACTGGTTCATGCTGGAGCCGCTGCTCATGTCGAAGCAGGTCTTCGACAAGCTGCCGAAGGATCAGCAGCAGATCATTCTGCAAGTCGGGGCCGATCTGGAAGCGTTCGGCACGGAAGCGGCGAAGGCGGACGATGCGCAGATCGCGAGTGTCTACACGAAGGCCGGTGCGAAGGTCTATGACCTCGACGAAGCAACCGTGATGAAGTGGCGCGACATTGCCCGGCGCACCGCGTGGAAGGATTACGCGAGTAAGTCGGATACGTGCGCGAAGCTGCTCGCGCTGGCCGAGAAGGTGCCTGCATGAGCGGGGCCGTCGCGAGCGCGGAGCCGGCAGTCGCCCGTTCGCGCGCGTTGCGACGGCTCGACGCCCTCTTGCAGGGCGTGAGCCGCCTGCTCATGGTCGTGTGCATGCTCGCGCTCGTGGGGGCCGCGCTGGTGCTCAGCTACAGCGTGTTCGCGCGGCACGTGCTCAAGCTCGCGACCGACTGGCAGGACGAGGCCGCCGTGTTCCTGCTGGTTGGCGCGACCTTCGTGTCGGCCGCACACGTGCAGCATCTGCGCGGGCACATCGGCATCGAAGCGATCACGACACTGCTCTCCCCGCGCGTGAATCGCGTGCGACGCTGGTTCGTCGACATCCTGACATTCCTGTTCTGCTCGTTCTTCGCATGGAAGTCGTGGACGCTCTTCTGGGAAGCCTACGTCGACGGCCAGACCAGCAGCTCGACATGGGGGCCGCCGCTGGCGATCCCCTACGGCCTGATGGCGTTCGGCATGACGTTGCTCACCGTCCAGTTGCTGCTGCAAGTGGCCATCGGGGCGTGTGAGATGAGAGGCACCACGCAGCACGGCACGGGAGGGCACGCATGAGCGAGCTCACGATCGGATTGCTCTATGGCGGCGCAACGCTCGTCGTCATGTTTTCGGGGATGCCCATCGCGTTCGCGCTGGGGGCTGTCGCGGTGGCGTTCATGTTCGGCTTCATGCCTGCATCGTCGCTCGATACGGTGACGCAGAACGTCTACGAGGAGATGGCGAGCATCACGCTGCTGTCGATCCCGTTGTTCATTCTGAAGGGCGCGGCCATCGGCAAGTCGCGCGCGGGGCAGGACCTCTACCTTGCGCTGCACGCATGGATGCGACGCATTCCAGGCGGGCTCGGCATCGCCAACGTCTTCGCCTGCGGATTGTTTGCCGCCATGGCAGGGTCGAGTCCGGCGACGTGTTCGGCCATCGGCAGCGCCGGGATTCCGGAGATGCGTCAGCGCGGTTACTCGCCGGGGTTCGCGGCGGGCATTATCGCGGCGGGCGGTACGCTGGGTATTCTGCTGCCGCCGTCGATCACGATGATTCTCTATGCGGTAGCGGCCGAACAGTCGCTGGGACGTCTGTTCCTCGCGGGCATCGTGCCTGCGCTGCTGCTCGTGGGGCTGTTCTCGTGCTACGCGGCATGGCGCTATCGCAAGGAATACGCCAACGCGCAACTGGCACTGGCGCGCGACGGTACGCCATCGCCGTTCCCGAGCGAGCCGCCCGCCACGATGCGCGAGAAGCTGGCGCTGCTGCCGCGCGTGCTGCCGTTCGTCACGCTGCTCATCGGCGTGATGGCGGCGCTCTACGGCGGGTACGCAACGCCGTCGGAGACGGCTGGGCTGGGTGGGTTGCTGGCGCTCGCGCTCATCGCCGTGATTTACCGGATGTGGAAGCCGCGTCAGCTTGCACCGATTCTCACGGGGACGTTGCGCGAGTCGACCATGCTCATGTTCATCATCGGCATGTCGCTGCTCTACTCGTACGTGATGAGCTATCTGCACATCAGCCAGTCGGCCGCGCAATGGATCGTGGGGCTGCAACTGTCGCGCTGGGTGCTGCTCGCCGCCATTCTGGTGATGGTGGTCGTGCTGGGGTTCTTTTTGCCGCCGGTAAGCATCATCCTGATGACCGCGCCGATCATTCTGCCGCCGCTGCGCGCGGCCGGGTTCGATCTGGTGTGGTTCGGGGTGGTGATGACGATTGTCATGGAACTGGGGTTGATTCACCCGCCGGTCGGACTCAACATCTTTGTGATCAAGAACACCGCGCCCGATATCGCGCTGCGCGACATCGTCTGGGGCGTGATGCCTTTCGTCGTGTTGATGGTGGTGGCTGTCGTGCTCATTTGTCTGATGCCCGGTCTGTCGTTGTGGCTGCCGGACAGGCTGATGGGATGACGTGATCTCACGTGATATCGCGTGAGATGGCGGCAGCCGAACCGAGCCCTGTGCCTTGAGAGGAAACCATGAAGGATGAGCCGATCATGTCCGCAATGTCTGTGCCTGTAGCGCTGAATTCGTCGATGGCGGCTTCGTCTTCGTCGCCCTCTTCATCCTCGCCCGGTCGCGGTGCGTCGGAGAGCGTGCCGGACGTGAGCGCACCGGTGCCGTCGCCCAAGCCGACGCTCGGGGAGCGGCTCGGGCAGTGGTTCGGGCGCGGCAAATCGGGCGGGCAGGGCGGTGCGCCGAAAGACGGCAAGGACGGCAAGGTCGTCGCCGCACCGCTATCGGCGCGGGCGGAGAACGCGTTGCGCCGACAGTTGGCGCAGTGCTTTTCGGCGCGTCTGACGGATTCCTCAGCCAACGAGGCCGCGCGCGAGTTCATGGCGCGCTACGGTGCCGCGTCTGCCGAAGAACAACTGGCGTTGCTCACCGTCGTGGCCGACATCTGCGCGAGCGATGGCGAGGTTGGCGGCGATGGCAAGGGCGCGATCAAGGACAGTGCCAAGGATGCGGGCAAGGACGCAAGTAAAGATGCGACGAAGGACGCCCGTCGTGCCGCCAGCGCGGCGACCGGTCTCGCCGGGGCGTTGGGGAGCGCGCGCGTTCGGTTCCTCAAGCGCTTCAACGCGCTGCCGGACGGTCTTCCGTTCCTCGTAAGTTGGCGAGCCGACATGCTGCGTCATCGCGCGGCGTTGCCGGGGTTGGCGGCGCTCGAAGAAGATCTGGGCAGCCTGTTCTCGACCTGGTTCGATGTCGGTCTGTTGGAGCTGCATCCGATCACTTGGGATTCGCCTGCGTCGCTGCTCGAAAAGCTCATGCGCTACGAGGCCGTGCACGAGATTTCGTCGTGGGCCGATTTGCGCAACCGGCTCGATTCCGACCGCCGCTGCTACGCGTTCTTCCATCCTCGTATGTCGCGCGAACCGTTGATCTTCGTCGAAGTAGCATTCGTTCCGGAGATGGCGGCGGACGTCCATTCGCTGCTGGACGAAAAGGCGCCGCTCGAAGACCTGCGGCGCGTGCGGTGGGCCATCTTCTACTCGATCTCGAACACACAGCCGGGTCTGCGCGGGGTGAGCTTCGGTAACTTCCTGCTTAAGCGCGTGATAGACGAGTTGCACGTCGACTTCCCGAAGCTGCGCAACTTCGCAACGCTCTCACCGATTCCGGGCTTCAACGACTGGTTGCGGCAACTGTCGGCGCAAGCGCTTGCCGAGGCCCTCGGGCCGAAGCGTGTGAAGTTGCTTGCGCAGGAGCCGTCGCTGGCGACGGAAGCGTCGGGGGCGCAGATGATGGCGTGGTTGCAGGCGACCCCCGATCGCAAGAGCGGGCAGGCATTGCAGCGCGCGCTGGGCGAAGCGCTGGCAGCGCACTACCTCGCTCGCGAGACCGTGCGTGGGCAGCCGCGAGACCCCGTGGCGCGCTTCCACCTCGGTAATGGCGCGCGCGTGGAGCGTATCAACTGGCATGCCGATCTCTCGAAGAAAGGCGCGAAGCAGTCGTGCGGGATGATGGTGAATTATCTTTACGAGCCCGATGAACTCGACGCGAACCTGCAACGGCTCATCGATGGCGAGCCTGCGCTGGGGCGCGCGGTGTCGCGTCTTCTTTAACGTTTGCGTAATGACGGATAACCTCATGGAGACACGCGTGAACGAAGTAGTGGGCGAAGTGCTGCGCGACGACAGTCTGCTTGACGAAGGATTGGTGACGCTCACGCTTTCCAATCCCACCAAACTCAACGCTATCTCGGTGGCGATGTGGCGCTCGCTGCGCACGCATGTGCAGGCGCTCGACGACGACTCGCGCGTGCGCGCCATCGTGGTTCGCGGTGCGCAGGGCAACTTTGCCGCCGGGGCGGATATCGAGGAGTTTCCGCTCGAGCGCGGCAGCTATGACACGTTGCGTCGCTATCACGGCGAGATCATCGGGCAGACGCTCGATGCGCTGGCGCGTTGCCGACATCCGAGCGTCGCGTTGATCGAGGGCGTTTGTGTGGGCGGAGGGATGGAGATCGCCACGCACTGCGACTTGCGCATTGCGGGGGAGGGGGCGCGCTTCGGCGTGCCCATCAACAAACTCGGGTTTCCGATGGCGCCGGGCGAGTTGCGTGGCGTGCTGGCGCTGGCCGGTCGCGCTGCGACGCTCGAAATCCTGCTCGAAGGGCGGGTGTTCGGCGCGAGTGAGGCGCGCGAGAAAGGCCTGCTGACCCGCGTGGTCGACGACGAAGCGCTCGAGGAGGCAGGCTACACTTGCGCACGGCGCATCGCGGCCGGGGCGCCGCTCGCCGCGCAGTTGAACAAGTGGCTGATTGCCCGGCTCGCGCCGCCCGTGCCGCCGCTGTCCGAGGCGGAGTGGCAGCGAGCCTTCTCCTACTGGGACTCCCACGATCACCGCGAAGGCGTGGCCGCGTTTATCGAGAAGCGGCCGCCCGATTTCAGGGGGCGTTGAGCGTCTTGTGTGCCTTGTGCGCTTCGCCCTCTCTATGCAATGTTTATCGACGCATTTCCCGTTCTGATTGATTTCCGGTTCTGTTTATGACGCAAGACGCCAACCTCTATCGACTCTTTGCCGAACGCTTCCCTGCGGACAAATCGGCGTGCGCCATCGAGACCCTCGAAGGGCTTTACTACAGTTGGGGTGACCTTGAGCACGCCAGTGCGCGCATCGCGAACCTGCTCGCGAGTCTGGATCTGACGCCGGGGGCGCGCGTTGCCGTGCAGGTCGAGAAGTCGCCCGAAGCACTGTTGCTGTATCTCGCCACGCTGCGTGCCGGGTACGTCTATCTACCGCTCAATACGGCGTATCGCGAGGGTGAGATCGCCTACTTCGTCGAGAATGCCGAGCCGGATGTGGTGGTGTGCAGCCCGTCGAACTTTGGCTGGGTCTCGAAGATTGCGTTCACTAACGGCGCGAAACACGTCTTCACGCTGGGCGACGACCGGACCGGCTCGCTACTTGAGCGCGCGGCCTGGTTCGACGACACGTTCGAGACGGTGCCGCGCGCACCCGACGATCTCGCGGCCATCCTCTATACGTCGGGGACCACGGGGCGCAGCAAGGGCGCGATGCTCTCGCATGGCAATCTCGCAAGCAACACGCGGGTGCTGCATGCGTTCTGGGGCTGGGGGGAGCGCGAAGGTGGAGACGTTCTGCTGCACGCACTGCCGATCTTCCACGTGCACGGGTTGTTCGTCGCCAGTCATGCGGCACTTTACTCGGGCAGCAAGATGATCTGGCTGTCGAAGTTCGATGCGCGCGAAGTGCTGCATCAACTGCCGAGGGCCACGGTGTTCATGGGCGTGCCGACGTACTACGTGCGTCTGCTTGCCGAGCCGGGACTGAATCGAGAAGTGTGTCGCCATATGCGCTTGTTCATCTCGGGCTCGGCACCGCTGCTGCGCGAGACCTTCGACGCGTTCAGCGAGCGCACGGGACATACGATTCTGGAGCGTTACGGCATGTCGGAGACGGTGATGCTCGTCTCGAATCCGTATCATGGCGACGCAGCGAAGGTGCGCCGTGCGGGCACCGTCGGCGTGCCGCTGCCAGACGTGACCGTGCGTGTGGTCGGCGACGACGGCCAGCCGAGTGCGCAAGGCGACATCGGGCATATTCAGGTGCAGGGGCCGAACGTCTTTGCGGGCTACTGGCGCATGCCGGAGAAGACGGCTGAGGAGTTTACCGATGACGGCTTCTTCAAGACAGGTGACGTGGGTAAGTTCGATGAGGATGGCTACGTGCACATCGTCGGCCGCTCGAAGGATCTCATCATCTCAGGCGGATACAACGTCTACCCGAAGGAAATCGAGGGTTTCATCGACGAGATGGACGGGGTGGCCGAGTCGGCCGTGATCGGCGTGCCGCACCCGGATTTCGGCGAAGCGGTGGTCGCGGTGATCGTGCCACGCGCCGGCGCGCAGGCACCCGACGAGCGCGCTGTGATCGATGCACTCAAGCAGCGCATTGCCAACTTCAAGGTGCCCAAGCGTGTGCACGTCGTCGCGGAGCTGCCGCGTAATACGATGGGCAAGGTGCAAAAGAACGTGCTGCGCGATCGCTTCAAGTAAGTCGCTTGCGACACGTTGTCGCATGAGGTTGGGCGGGGGACTTGCGACCTCCCGCGGGGCGTCTGGAGCATGCGGCGCCCCGCGGCAATGTGACACGCCACGACGTTTGCCACCGACGTAAAAAATGCCGCCCCGGAGTACCGGAGGCGGCATTGCTTTTTGGTGCTGTCCGCAGGTTAGCGGCGCACCGCTTACTTCATCTGCACCGTACCCGAAACCGTGACGGTCACTTGCGTCTTGCCGCCTTCGAGCTGCATCGGCGGCGCCGCGTCGGCGCTGGCGCTCATGGCCATCGCCTTCATCGCGTACGGGCGCGGCATCATCGGCGCGTTCGAGCCGACCTGCACCTGACGGATCGTGTAGCCGCTGTAACCGAACGCCTTCACGTTGTTCTGTGCCTGATTGCGGAACGCCTGAATTGCCTGATTGGTCAGCTCGGCCTGCGTCTTCTCCTGCGCTTCACGCGAGAGCGAGAACGACACGCCGTCCATCTGCATCTGGTCCGAGATCTGGCTCGCGAGACGCGACGCCGCACCGAAATCCTTCGACGTCATTTGCAGTTCGGTGCGACCGCGCCAGGCCGTAATCTTGCCGTCGCGGTTGGTCGTCGGATACAGCGAGACGTTGCCGGTGTGCACGTCGACAGCGCTCTGGCTCTTGGCGACGGACATCGCCTTGTTCGCCTTCTGCGTGAGGTTGCGCGACACGGTGGCCGCGTCGGGACCTTGCTCCTGCGCCGACATGGTGATGTGCACGGTGTCCTGTTCGACTTCCTTCGTGGCGTTCGCTTCGAGACCCAGCACGCCGGAAACCTGACGCGTCGATTCGTCGCCCGACTGGGCATACGCGGCGTTGGCGGCAGTCGCAATCAGAAGAGCAGCAGCGAGAGACTTGCGCATAGTTGTTGTCCTTTTTCGAGTGTGAGTTCGCATCTTGGCGGCGAACGTTTGACCGGTTGAAGCCACTATGCCAGCGAGTGGGTACACACTATGCACATGGCGGCAACGTTATACAGACGCTATCGCAACAATTTTGGTTCCGCTTTTTGGATACTTTTCCCAAATTAAGCTCTAAGTAAGTGCTTGCTAATAAATTTCCAATGTTCCGGTGACACGGGGGTGATGGACAGGCGGTTACCGCGTGCGAGTACGAGCATGCCGTCGAGTTCGGGCGTCTCACGCATTTCCGTCAACGGCACGAGCCGTGTCTTGCGATCGAGCTTGACGTCGACAAGCAGCCAGCGCGGTGTGTCGGGCTGTGATTTGGGATCGAAGTAAGGACTCTTTGGGTCGAATTGTGTGGGATCGGGATACGCTTTCGAGGCGACTGTGGCGAGCCCGGCAATGCCCGGTACTGCGCAGCTCGAATGGTAGAAGAGTACGCCGTCGCCCACTTGCATGTCGTCGCGCATGAAGTTGCGCGCCTGATAGTTGCGAACGCCGGTCCATGGAAGGGTCTGCTGCCGGGCGTTGGCGAGATCGTCGATGCTCGCCTCTTCGGGTTCGGACTTCATCAACCAGTAGCGTTGGGCCATGAGGTGTCGGTGTTGGGTGTGGTGCGGTACGGTGGGCATTGTGAGGACATCGCGTGCGAAGACGATGTATCTGTTATCGAATGTTTGCCGCACTGCGATATTGGGCCAATTCCTATACTATGCTTTTGTGACCTTTGCGTGACGTTTCATGTACATGTTCAACCGCCTATGCCGATAGGAGCGTGAGTCATGGCAGCAGAGCCGTCTGTTCGTAGCAACGCGTTCATCTTCTATTCCCTCGCCACGGTGTCGTTCATCGAGACCAGTGTCCCCGAGTTTGTCTCCACGCTCAACCAGATGTATGGCGACGACGACGAGATGCGCACATGGCTTCAAGATACCTGGCTGCCCGAGGAAGTCGAGCACGGGCGACTTGCCAAAGACTATATCGCCCGTGTGTGGCCGGAGTTCGATTGGTCCCGGGCTTATGAGGCGTTTCTGGCACGCTACAAGCCACGCTGCGACGTGCAGTACATGCGCCCGTCGCTGGCGCTCGAGGCCCTGTCGCGGTGCGTCACAGAGACGCAGACGGCCATGATCTACCGCTGCCTCGAATCGTATATGCCGGTCGACGAACTCAAGCAGATGATGCATAAGCTGAGCAGCGAAGAAGTCGGCCACTACCGCTATTTCCGCAAGACCTTCGACCGGTACAACGCGGTGGAGCAGCACGGGGTTATCAGTCGGTTGCGCACGATGGTGGCGCGCAGCGAACTCGTGCGAGACGAAGACATCGCGTTTGCGTTCGAACCGCTCAACCGCTTCTGGCGCACGCCGCCGCCGTTCGAGACGATGACGTGGGATGCCTTCCTGGAGATGTCGGGCGACGTCATGAAGCAGTACATGCCGGTGGAGGCTGCCACGCGCATGATGTTCAAGCCGCTGGAGACCGGATCGTGGTGGCGCGACCGTCCGGTCAAGGCGCTGATGGCGTTCATGGTCAGGCGCCAATACCCGCAGTTGGGCAGTGAGGCCTGAGGTCGCTGGCGCATCGTTCGATCCGGCTGTCCGATCGTTTTCCAGGGACGAAAAAAAACCCCGCCGAGGCGGGGTTTTTTCGTTGCCGGTAGAGCGTATTACTTGCTCGTGCCGACGACTTCGACTTCCACGCGACGATCCGGTGCGAGGCAAGCCTTGAGCTTGGCGTTAACCGGGCCCTTGCAATCGGTCGTAACCGGGTTACGCTTGCCCTTGCCTTCCGTGTACACGCGGTTGGCTTCGACGCCCTTGCTGACCAGGTAAGCCTTCACAGCTTGAGCGCGGCGCAGCGACAGACGGTCGTTGTACTTGTCCGAACCGATGCGGTCCGTGTAGCCCGTAGCAACCACGACTTCCAGGTTCAGAGCCTGAACCTTGCTAGCCAGGTCGTCCAGCTTCTGCTTGCCGGCCGGCTTCAGGATAGCCTTGTCGAAGTCGAACAGTGCGTCAGCCTGGTACGTGACCTTTTGCGAAACCGGAGCGACCGGAGCGACCGGGGCCGGTGCCGGAGCTGCGACTTGAGCGATGATCGAACCGTCGCACTTGGCGTTAGCCGTAGCCGGGGTCCAGTACGCATCGCGCCAGCACAGTTCGTCCGAGCCGTTCTTCCAAACCCACTCGCCGCTGCCGTTCACCCAGTTGTCGTTGACGGCTTGCTTCGAGGCCGCGATCGGGCCCGGAGCCTTCTCGACGTAGTTTTGGGCCATAGCCGAAGCAGCCATCACTGCGGTAGCTGCAACGATCGCGAGCTTAGCGAATTTATTCATATTTCTCCTCTCGAAATGAGATTACCGCAGGTTTACTGCGAGCCTAGACGACAGAACCAAAGTCTTACATCGCTCGAAGTATAACATCGGCAAATGCGCGAAAGCATGGCCCATGCACTTCGAATAATGTCTAACTTATGCCACGGCATTTTGCCATAGCGATTCGGACGCTCGCGATAAAAACCCCAGCTTTGCCGCCCGTCGTGGCGCAGTTGTGGTTTGAGCGCAACACCTTTTGAGGCCCCTCGCCAACCGTTTCATTTCTTTCCCTTGTTTGACGTTTTGGCGTGCCAGACGTCTCTTGTGCATCGCATCACGCTCGTTTCGGATGCCTATGACGGGCATGTTAGAATCGCAAGATCATATCGCCGGCAGCCGCCTATCGCGATTAGGGCTTGATAGACACGGATAATGGATCAGTTCGCCAAAGAAACTCTCCCGATTTCGCTCGAAGAAGAAATGCGGCGGTCGTACCTCGATTACGCCATGAGCGTGATCGTCGGCCGCGCTTTGCCGGATGTGCGTGACGGCCTGAAGCCAGTTCACCGCCGCGCGTTGTTCGCCATGCACGAACTGAACAACGACTGGAACCGGGCTTACAAGAAGTCCGCGCGTATTGTCGGTGACGTCATCGGTAAGTACCACCCGCACGGCGACGCCTCTGTATACGACACCATCGTTCGCATGGCGCAGCCGTTCTCGCTGCGCTACATGCTGGTCGACGGCCAGGGCAACTTCGGTTCGGTTGACGGCGACAACGCCGCCGCCATGCGATACACCGAAGTTCGTATGGCCAAGATCGGCCACGAACTGCTTGCCGACATCGACAAGGAAACCGTCGACTTCGGACCGAACTACGACGGCAGCGAAAAGGAACCGCTGATCCTGCCCGCGCGCATCCCGAACCTGCTGCTCAACGGTTCGTCGGGCATCGCCGTGGGTATGGCCACCAACATCCCGCCGCACAACCTCAACGAAGTCGTCGAGGGTTGCCTATATGTATTGAAGAATCCGGAAGCGACCGTCGACGAACTGATCGAGATCATTCCGGCGCCGGACTTCCCGACTGCCGGCATCATCTATGGCATCTCCGGCGTGCGCGAAGGTTATCGCACCGGCCGTGGCCGGGTGGTGATGCGCGCGAAGACGCACTTCGAAGACATCGATCGCGGCCAGCGCGTAGCGATCATCGTCGACGAACTGCCGTATCAGGTGAACAAGCGCTCACTGCTTGAGCGGATTGCCGAACTCGTCAACGAAAAGCGTCTGGAAGGTATTTCCGACATTCGCGACGAGTCGGACAAGAGCGGTATGCGTGTCGTGATCGAACTCAAGCGCGGCGAAGTGCCCGAGGTTGTCCTGAACAACCTGTATAAGCACACGCAGTTGCAAGACACGTTCGGCATGAACATGGTGGCGCTGGTCGACGGCCAGCCCAAGCTGCTGAATCTGCGCGAAATGCTGGTGCACTTCCTGGCGCACCGCCGCGAAGTGATTACTCGCCGTACCGTCTATGAGCTGCGTCGTGCCCGTGAGCGCGGCCACGTGCTCGAAGGTCTGGCGGTAGCACTCGCTAACATCGATGACTTCATCGCGATCATCAAGGCAGCGCCGACGCCGCCGATCGCGAAGGCGGCGTTGATGGAGAAGTCGTGGGATTCGTCGGTCGTGCGCGAAATGCTGGCGCGCGCCGAGACCGAAACGCAGGGTGGCCTGGCGGCCTACCGTCCGGAAGGGCTCGACGTTGCCGTGGGCGTGCAGCCGGATGGGCTGTACCGTTTGTCGGAAACGCAGGCGCAGGAAATTCTGCAGATGCGTCTGCAACGCCTGACCGGTCTGGAACAGGACAAGATCGTTTCCGAGTACAAGGAAGTGATGGCGCAAATCGCCGACCTGCTCGACATTCTGGCCAGCCCGCCGCGTGTGACGGCCATCATCAGCGAAGAGCTGACGGCCGTGCGCGCCGAATTTGGCGACGCCCGCCGCTCGACCATCGAACACAACGCGACCGAACTCGATACCGAAGACCTCATCACGCCGCAGGACATGGTCGTGACGTTGTCGCATTCGGGTTACATCAAGTCGATGCCGCTGTCCGAGTACCGTGCGCAGAAGCGTGGCGGTCGCGGCAAGCAGGCGGCAGCCACGAAGGACGACGACTGGATCGACACGCTGTTCATTGCGAATACGCACGACACGATCCTGTGCTTCTCGAACCGTGGCCGCGTCTACTGGATCAAGGTTTATGAAGTGCCGCAGGGTTCGCGGAACTCGCGTGGCCGTCCGATCGTCAATATGTTCCCGTTGCAGGATGGCGAGAAGATCAACGTGGTGCTGCCGGTCAAGGAGTACACGGAAGATCGCTTCGTGTTCATGGCAACGAGCTTGGGTACGGTCAAGAAGACGCCGCTTGCGGCCTTCAGCCGTCCGCTCAAGAAGGGCATCATCGCGGTGAATCTCGACGACGGCGACGTACTGATCGGCGCGGCGATTACCGACGGCGCCCACGACGTCATGCTGTTCTCCGACGCAGGCAAGGCTGTGCGCTTCGACGAGAACGACGTGCGTCCGATGGGACGCGAGGCGCGGGGCGTTCGTGGAATGCAGCTCGAAGACGGTCAGACCGTGATTGCGCTGCTGGTCGCGGAGAACGAGCAGCAGTCGGTGCTGACGGCAACTTTGAACGGCTACGGCAAGCGCACGTCGATCACGGAATATACCCGCCACGGCCGTGGCACTAAGGGTATGATTGCGATCCAGACGAGCGAGCGCAACGGCCGTGTGGTTGCGGCGACGCTGGTCGATCCGGATGACGAGATCATGCTGATCACGACCGGTGGGGTGCTGATCCGCACGCGCGTCTCCGAGATTCGCGAAATGGGTCGCGCTACGCAAGGGGTGACGCTGATCAGCCTGGACGAAGGTACGACGCTCTCGGGTCTGCAACGCATCGTTGAGTCCGACGCGGAAGTTGCCGAAAATGGCGAGACGCAAGGCGACGATGAGACGCCGGAAGCGGATGTCACCGAGTAATACCGGCGTAACTCGATGTAATCTAGGGGTGCATTGCCCCGAAAAGTCAGTAGAATCTGGCCCGATGCAGTGAAGTGCCCAGGCGAGGATGCATCTATTTATCGTCAGCGAAGGCCGACGAACTTTGGAGTGACTATTACTATGCAACACAACGTCAAGAAGTGGATGTGGCTGCTGCTCGCAGCACCGGCAATGGCAATGGCTCAGCAGAGCGCTCCGCTTGACGCGGACAAGAAGGCAGCCATCAAGGAGCTGCTTGAAGCCATCGACTCGAGCAAGCTCGTCAGCGCCATCGGCGACGGCGCGGCACAGCAAGCCAAGCAACTGGCTCCGCAGGTACTCGAGCGTCAACTGGTTGAAAACAAGACGTTGAGCGACGCGCAGAAGCAGGCCATCGTGCCGACGCTGCAACAAAACTCGGTGCAAAAGCTGGTTGACGGCGCGGGAAAGGTCTTCACGACCGACGCCTTCAAGAACGACGCTGTGCAAGCGCAGTACAACGCTTACGGCAAGTTCTACACGACCGACGAAATCAAGGGTCTGACCGCTTTCTACAAGAGCGCAGTCGGCCAGAAGTACATCAAGGTGCAGGATCAGGTTGGCCAGGAAGTCGTTGGCGGCCTGATGCAGAAGTACATGCCGCAATCGATCGACGCGACCAGCAAGCAAGCTGACGCCGAAATCGCGGCAGCCGCCAAGTCGGCACCGAAGGGTCCGGCCAAGAAGTAAATTTCGGCCAGTCCCCTCGGGGATTGCCGGATAATGGTCGTTTGCGAGAGATCGCAAACGGCCATTTTGCGTTGGAGGAGGCAATGTCGCCACCAACGCAGGCGTCAGTTCGGATCATTCCGAGAGACGGTCGGTCGGCGTCTGATTTAAGACGGGTGCCCGCACCTAATGCCTAACTGGCGGTATAGTGAGTCTTTGCCGCAGCCGCTAAACGAGTCAAGACGTGAAACGCAAGCCGCACGGGTCGAATTCCGCCGGCTTGCGTTTCACTTTTACTGCAGCAAATCCAATATGACGCGCGCTTTCAATTTTTCCGCCGGCCCGGCTGCATTGCCGGCCGAGGTCCTCACCCAGGCGGCCGAGGAGATGCTCGACTGGCACGGTGCCGGTATGGGCGTGATGGAGATGAGCCATCGCGGTCGCGAGTTCATGAGCATCCTGGCGCAGGCGCAAGCCGATCTGCGCGAGCTGCTGGCCGTCCCGGACAATTACCGCATCCTGTTCATGCAGGGCGGCGCGCTTGCCGAGAACGCTATCATCCCGATGAATTTGCTGGGTGGTGCACGTGCCAATGAGCGCCGCACGGCCGATTACGTGGTGACCGGTTCGTGGTCCGTCAAATCGGAGAAGGAAGCGCGCAAGTATTGCGACGTCAACATTGCCGTGAGTACCGAGGCCGAGAAGTTCACTCGCTTGCCGAAAGTCGACGAGTGGAAGCTTTCGAAGGATCCGGCGTACGTGCACATTTGCACGAATGAGACCATTCACGGCGTAGAGTATTTCTGGACACCCGATCTGGCGGCTGCCGGTCTGCCGGACGTGCCACTCGTTGCCGACGTTTCCTCGCACATTCTTTCGCGTCCGATGGACGTGTCGAAGTTTGGTGTGATGTACGGCGGTGCACAAAAGAATATCGGTCCGTCGGGGCTGACGGTCGTCATCGTTCGTGACGATCTGCTGGGTCGTGCGTTGCCGTTCACGCCGAGCGCTTTCGACTGGAAGATCGTGGCCGAGAACGATTCGATGTTCAATACGCCCCCGACGTACGCCATCTATATCGCCGGTCTGGTGTTCCAGTGGCTCAAGCGTCAGGGCGGTCTGGCGGCAATGGAGGCGGCGAACAAAGCGAAAGCCGATCTGCTGTACGGGTATCTCGACGGCAGCGGCTTCTATCGCACGTCGGTCGCGCCGGATTGCCGCTCGCGTATGAATGTGCCGTTCTTCCTGAACGACGACGCACTGAACGAAACTTTCCTGGCCGGCGCTCGCGAGCGCGGCCTGCTGCAACTCAAGGGCCACAAGTCCGTGGGAGGCATGCGCGCCTCGATCTACAACGCAATGCCGCTTGCCGGCGTCGAGGCACTGGTCGACTACCTGCGCGAATTCGAGCGCAGCCACGGCTGACGAGGGCACATTGCCAGTGCGACGCGTGTTCCTCAATTTGATTGGGAGCGTCGCGCTGGGAGTTGCCTGACCATGTCACATAGCAAGAAGACAATACGCTCCATGGAAGACGATCTGAACGCATCGCTGCGCCCCTTGCGCGAGAAAATCGATGCCATCGACGCGCAGCTGCTCAAGCTGTTGAACCAACGTGCGGCCGTCGCCCTGGAAGTGGGTGAGGTCAAAAAGCGTTTCGGCGCGGCAGTGTTCCGGCCCGAGCGCGAACTGCAGGTGATTTCGCGTCTGCAA
Source organism: Pandoraea commovens (assembly GCF_902459615.1). Taxonomy (GTDB): domain Bacteria; phylum Pseudomonadota; class Gammaproteobacteria; order Burkholderiales; family Burkholderiaceae; genus Pandoraea; species Pandoraea commovens. The sequence continues at coordinate 173,351 of NZ_CABPSA010000005.1, read as the reverse complement.
CAAGCTAATGACGGACCGCTTTATGGGGACAATCTCGCGTCGATCTGGCGCGAAATCATGTCGGCCAGCCGCGCGCTCGAGAAGGTGATGACCGTGGCCTATCTCGGCCCGGCGGGAACCTACAGTGAGCAAGCGGCCTTGTCCTATTTCGGCCAAAGCGTGAAGGGCCTGCCGTGCCCGTCGCTTGACGAAGTGTTCCGCGCTGTCGAAGCGGGCAGTGCCGATTTCGGTGTCGTCCCCGTCGAGAACTCGACCGAAGGCGTCGTGTCGCGCACGCTGGACCTGTTGCTGCAGAGCCCGCTCACCATCGGTGGTGAAGTGGCGTTGCCGATCCATCACAACCTGATGTCGCGCACCGGCACGCTCGACGGTGTGACGCGTATCTGTTCGCATGCGCAGTCGCTGGCGCAATGCCAGCATTGGCTCACGGCACACTTTCCGCAGCTTGAGCGTCAGGCCGTGTCGAGCAATGCCGAAGCCGCCCGCATGGCGGCAGCCGACCCGTCCATCGCGGCGATTGCCGGCGAGTCGGCGGCGACGCAGTACGGACTGCAAATCGCTTTCTCGCACGTGCAGGACGATCCGCATAATCGCACGCGCTTCGTCGTCATCGGTACGCAGGACCCAGCACCGAGCGGTCGCGATCAGACGTCGCTGATTCTCTCCGTGCCGAACCGTGCAGGCGCAGTGGTGGCGTTGCTCGAACCGCTGGCGAATAACGGTGTGTCGATGACGCGTTTCGAATCGCGTCCCGCGAAGAGTGGTACGTGGGAGTATTACTTCTACGTCGACTTCGAAGGGCATCGCGACGATGAGAACGTCGCGAAGGCGCTCGAGGCGCTTCGCCAGAATGCGGCCTACTGCAAGGTGCTCGGGTCGTACCCGCGTTCCGCCTGAACGACAGGCGGGCCACCATGCGTCTTAATAAACTCGTTATCTGCGGCGTCGGACTGATCGGCGGTTCGCTTGCGCGCGCGCTCAAAGCCGCGGGTGCGGTGAACGAAGTCGTGGGCGTCGGCCGGACCGAAGCCTCGCTCGCACGCGCTTGCGAACTGGGTGTGATCGATCGGGCTGCCACGTCGATGGCGGACGCGTTGTCGGGGGCGGACATCGTGCTGCTCGCCGCACCCGTCGCGCAGACGCCGGCGCTGCTGGCGGCCATTCGTCCGCATCTGAGCGGCGAGACGATCGTGACCGATGCTGGCAGCACCAAGACGGATGCCGTCGCCGCTGCGCACGAGGCGCTGGGCGACGAAGCCTGGCGTTTTGTGCCGGGGCACCCGATCGCCGGGGCGGAGCTGTCCGGTGTCGATGCCGCGAAGGTCGATCTCTACCGTGACCGTCGGGTCGTGTTGTGCCCGCAACCGGCCAATCGTGCAGACGATGTCGCACGCGTGCGGGCGATGTGGGAAGCGACCGGCGCACGCGTCTCGGAGATGACCGAGCGGCAGCACGATCGCGTATTCGCGTCGGTCAGCCATTTGCCGCACGTGCTGTCGTACGCGTTGATCGCGCAGATTCTCGATGCACCGGATGCTGCGCTGAAGTTCGGATTCGCTGGCGGTGGTTTTCGGGATTTCACGCGCATTGCGGCGTCGAATCCGGAGATGTGGCGTGACATCTGCGTCGCCAACCGCGACGCGCTGCTCTCCGAACTGGACGGTTACCTCGCCACGCTCGGCTCACTGCGTCAATTGATCGATGCCGGCGACGGTGCCGGTCTCGAGGCCGTGTTCGCTCGCACCAGTCAGGCGCGAACGGATTGGGCCAAGCAACAGGAAAAGTAATGGAAACGCTCGATCTCGGCCCATACGGCCACGCCGAAGGCACGCTTCGTCTGCCCGGCTCGAAAAGTATCTCGAATCGCGTGCTGCTGCTCGCGGCGCTCTCGCGCGGTACGACGCACGTGCGTGAGCTGCTGGCGTCTGACGACACGCGAGTCATGCTCGACGCGCTGGCCGCACTGGGCGTCAAGTGGACGCAGATCGGCGACTCGCGCGATTTCATCGTCGAGGGTTGTGGCGGCGTGTTTCCTGTGAAGGCCGCAAAGCTCTTCATGGGGAATGCGGGCACGGCGATTCGTCCGTTGACGGCCGCGTTGTCGCTGAGTCACGGTGACTACGAGGTCTTGGGGGTGGCGCGGATGCACGAGCGCCCCATTGGCGATCTGGTGGACGGGTTGCGCCAGCTTGGCGCGCAGATCGATTACCTCGGGAATGCCGGGTACCCGCCGTTGCATATCAAGCCGGCTGAGGTGATCGCGCCTGCCGCCCCGATTCGCGTGCGCGGCGATGTGTCCAGTCAGTTCCTGACGGCGCTGTTGCTGACGTTGCCGCTGCTGCCATCCGCGACGGGGGAGATCGTTGTGGAGGTCGAGGGCGAATTGATTTCGAAGCCGTATATCGACATCACGCTGCGTCTGCTGCGTCGATTCGGCATCGACGTGCGTCAGGATGGCTGGTCGCGATTCACACTGCCTGCGGCGGATGCCGATGGTGCGAAGTACCGGAGTCCGGGCGAGGTGCGTGTTGAGGGCGATGCGTCGTCGGCGTCGTACTTCCTCGCCGCCGGTGCTATTGGTGGCGGGCCGTTGCGCGTCGAAGGTGTGGGGCGCGACAGCATGCAGGGCGATGTGCGTTTCGTCGACGCGCTGGCGGCCATGGGCGCGCGCGTCACGATGTTCGATGACGCCATTGAGGTGCACGGCATCGACACGCCCTCCGGCAAGCTGCGCGCTGTGGATATGGACTTCAATCACATTCCCGATGCAGCCATGACGATTGCCGTCGCGGCCTTGTTCGCGGACGGTACGACGACGCTGCGCAATGTGGCGAGTTGGCGAGTGAAGGAGACGGATCGGCTGGCGGCGATGGCGATTGAGCTTCGCAAAGTCGGTGCGACGGTGGAAGAGGGGGCCGATTATCTGCGCGTGACGCCCCCGGCTACGCTTACCGCCAACGCTGCTATCGACACTTACGACGATCACCGGATGGCGATGTGCTTCTCGCTCGTGAGTCTGGGGGGCGTACCGGTCACCATCAACGATCCGAAATGTGTCGCCAAGACATTCCCGACGTACTTCGCGGAGTTCGCGAGAGTCGCGTCCTGAAACAAGGGTGATGCAATTGCATCACCCTTGTCCGGTCATGGTCTGCCAGAGCAGCACGCCATTGAGGGCAACGATCGCACCGGCGATCAGCCAGGCCGTCGCAAGTAGCACACCGCGTACTCGCCATTGCCCCATGAGCTTCGCGTCGCCAGCAAATCGTACGAGCGGAATCACGGCGAAGGGCAATTGCAGACTCAGAATCACCTGACTGAAGATCAGCAGGTTGGTGGTCTGCGCTTCTCCGCCGTGGCCGACGATTAACAGGGCAGGAACAAGAGCCAGCGCACGCGTGATGAGCGCGCGTTGCCAAGGCTTCATGCGCAGGTTCAGAAAGCCCTCCATCGTGACCTGACCGGCGAGTGTTGCCGTCACCGTCGAGTTCAGACCGCAGGCGAGCAATGCGACCGCGAACATCACCCCGGCCCATTGGTTGCCGAGCAGCGGCGCGAGCAACTTGTGTGCATCGCCGAGGGACTCAACCGACGTGTTCCCGCTGGCATGAAAGACGGCTGCGGCCAGGATAAGCAGCGCTGCGTTGATCAGGAACGCGAAACCGAGCGAGAGTGTGGTGTCCCATTGGGTCGTCCGTAGCGCAAGGTGCATGGCCGCAGGCGTGCGTTCGGGCATGGCTTCGCCACGCATACGAAGCAGTGCCGAGTGCAGGTAGAGGTTGTGGGGCATGACGGTCGCGCCGAGAATGCCCGTGGCGAGCCAGAGCATGCCTGCTTGCGCCACGATCTCGCTGCGCGGACGCAAACCCGCAGCGGCCGCGCCCCAGTCGGGATTCGCGAGCGCGAGTTGCGCAGCGAAGCAACCCGCCGTGAGCAGAATCAATGCGGCGACGGCGCCTTCGAGGCGTCGCTGCCCGAAGCCTTGCAACCCGAGCATCGCGAACGCGAGGGCCCCGGCGAGCACTACGCCCACGGGCAGCGACAGACCGAACAGCAGTTGCAACGCCACCGCGCTGCCGATGATCTCGGCAAGATCGCAGGCGATGATTGCGATCTCGCAAAGCCCCCATAACGCTAGCGAGATGCGACGGCTATACTGGCTACGTGAGAGTTGCGCGAGATCGCGTCCGGTCACCAGACCCACGCGCGCGGCCAGCCACTGCAACAACAATGCCATGACGCTCGAGAGCAACACTACGCTCAGCAGCGTGTAGCCATAGCGGGCACCACCGGCGATGGCCGTGGCCCAGTTACCTGGATCCATATAGCCGACGGCGATCAACGTTCCCGCCCCGGCAAACCCCATCCACCGCTGCGCGCGGCGCGGCGTACGGTTTTGCTGATCGGGCGGCGGCACCCATTCGGGGCCAGCTAAGGGATAATCGCGGCTTTGCATGGCAGTGACATCTTCCGGCGACGCAAAATAGCGTCTACATCTAAATGATAATCATTATTATTTGGATGGGAAGTATTATTTTTTAATGTGTTGAATAGACAGAGACGAAGGGATGCCTGATTTGACGGTGGTGGACGACTCGATTCCGGTCATTACGGTGGATGGCCCGACGGCATCCGGCAAGGGCACGGTGGCACACCGTGTGGCCGACGAGCTTGGCTTTCATTACCTCGACAGCGGGGCGCTTTACCGGCTGACCGCGCTGGCGAGCGCACGCCACGGGATCGACCCGGACGACGTCAGCGCGCTGGCGGTGCTCGCCGAGACGCTCGACGTGCGTTTTCGCGATCAGCGGATCTGGCTGGCAGGCGAGGACGTGACTGACGCGATCCGTGCGGAGGCGATCGGCAACCGGGCTTCGAGTATTGCGGTGCACAAGGCGGTACGCCAGGCGCTCAGGGCGCTCCAGCGGGGCTTCAAGACCGCGCCAGGCCTTGTGGCGGACGGCCGCGACATGGGCACGGTGATCTTCCCGGAAGCCGATCTGAAGGTCTTTTTGACCGCCACACCACAGGCGCGTGCCGAGAGGCGGTATAAGCAATTGATAGAAAAAGGATTTTCTGCTAACATAGACAGTCTCATGCTGGATCTTGAGGCGCGTGATGCGCGGGATCGTACCCGTGCGGAAGCGCCGCTAAGGCCGGCAGAGGGTGCGCGGGTACTCGACACATCGGGGCTCAACGTCGATCAGGCGGTGGCTCAGGTACTCGAATGGTTCGCGCAAGTGCAGTACCCGCAAGGCGCCTGACCGGGTGTTTCATGCAGTCATCCGGCTTGGCTTTGTCTAACCTTTAACCCAACCGTTGTACGTTAGCGTCAACCCCCCTCGGGAGACGGACGTCAGCGGCGTAATCCACTTTTATGTCCGACCTGCAAACCTCGACCAACGAATCTTTCGCGGCGCTTTTCGAAGAGTCGCTCTCCCGTCAAGACATGCGTGCTGGTGAAGTCATCAGCGCAGAAGTCGTTCGGGTTGACCACAACTTCGTGGTCGTCAACGCCGGCCTCAAGTCCGAAGCGTACATCCCCATCGAAGAATTCCTGAATGATCAGGGCGAGGTCGAAGTTCAGGCCGGCGATTTCGTTTCCGTGGCGATCGACGCCCTGGAAAACGGCTACGGCGACACCGTGCTGTCGCGCGACAAGGCCAAGCGTCTGGCCTCGTGGCTGCAACTGGAAAAGGCCCTCGAATCGGGCGACCTCGTGACCGGTACGATTACCGGCAAGGTCAAGGGCGGCCTGACCGTGATGGTCAACGGCATCCGTGCATTCCTGCCGGGTTCGCTGGTTGACACGCGTCCGGTCAAGGACACGACCCCGTACGAAGGCAAGACCCTCGAATTCAAGGTTATCAAGCTCGACCGCAAGCGTAACAACGTCGTGCTGTCGCGCCGTGCAGTGATCGAAGCCACCCAGGGTGAAGAGCGCGCCAAGCTGCTCGAAACGCTCAAGGAAGGCGCGATCGTCAAGGGCGTGGTCAAGAACATCACCGACTACGGCGCGTTCGTCGACCTCGGCGGTATCGATGGCCTGCTGCACATCACCGACATCGCATGGCGTCGTGTGCGTCACCCGAGCGAAGTTCTGTCGGTTGGCCAGGAAGTCACCGCCAAGATCCTCAAGTTCGATCAAGAGAAGGGCCGCGTCTCGCTGGGCGTCAAGCAACTCGGCGAAGATCCGTGGGAAGGCATTGCTCGCCGTTACCCGCAAGGCACCCGCCTGTTCGGCAAGGTCACCAACATCACCGACTACGGCGCATTCGTCGAAGTGGAATCGGGCATCGAAGGCCTGGTTCACGTGTCGGAAATGGACTGGACCAACAAGAACGTTGCTCCGACCAAGGTTGTCCAGCTGGGCGACGAAGTCGAAGTCATGGTGCTCGAGATCGACGAAGACCGTCGTCGTATCAGCCTCGGCATGAAGCAGTGCAAGCCGAACCCGTGGGATGACTTCTCGCGCAACTTCAAGAAGGGCGACAAGATCAAGGGCGCAATCAAGTCGATCACCGACTTCGGCGTGTTCATCGGTCTGCCTGGCGGCATCGACGGCCTGGTCCACCTCTCGGATCTGTCGTGGAGCGAAGCCGGCGAAGAAGCCGTTCGCAAGTACAAGAAGGGCGACGAAGTCGAAGCCGTGGTTCTGGGCATCGACGTCGAGAAGGAACGCATCTCGCTGGGTATCAAGCAGCTCGAAGGCGACCCGTTCAACACGTTCGTGGCGATCCACGACAAGGGCTCGATCGTTGACGGCACCATCAAGGCTGTCGATCCGAAGGGTGCTGTCGTTTCGCTGGGCGACGACGTCGAAGGCTACCTGCGCGCATCGGAAATCTCGCACGACCGTGTGGAAGATGCCCGTAACGTGCTGAAGGAAGGCGAAGCCGTCAACGCAATGATCGTCAACATCGATCGCAAGTCGCGCAACATCAACCTGTCGATCAAGGCCAAGGATTCGGCCGAGCAACAGGAAGCGATTAGCAAGATGTCGTCGGATAGCTCGGCAGCGAGCGGCACCACGAACCTCGGTGCCCTGCTCAAGGCCAAGCTGGACAGCCAGAATCAGTAAGGTCCAAGGCCTATGACCAAGTCTGAATTGGTCAACCAGTTGGCGGCGCGGTTTCCCCAGTTGGTGCTCAAGGATGCCGATTTCGCGGTGAAGACGATTCTCGACGCGATGGCCGATGCGCTTGCGCGCGGTCATCGAATCGAAATCCGCGGATTCGGTAGTTTTGGGCTCAACCGTCGGCCACCGCGCGTCGGCCGCAACCCGAAGTCGGGCGAGAAAGTGATGGTGCCGGAGAAATTCGTGCCGCACTTCAAGCCGGGCAAGGAGTTGCGAGAGCGGGTTGATCACAAGGCGTCGGACCAATAAGGCCCTTTGGGATCTACTACGCAAAAAAAGCGCCTTCGGGCGCTTTTTTTGTCTCCGGCGTTCGGCAATGCGCCGCGAGTGCGGACAAGCGCCGGAAATGTGAAGGCATTTGCAGGAACGACGCCTCACAGGGCACATCCGGTACAATACGCCCACGTGCCGGCCCGGTACGCGGGAGGGGCTCGACGCAGTCGTCGTCTCGCCTCGTCACGTTTGGCCGGCCCAAGTCGCAAAACATACGGCAATCCTGCCGCAGGAGCCTTTCGGCATGAAGCTGATTGTTTGGATCGTTCGCCTGATCGTATTCGTGGTGTTGCTGTGCCTGGCGCTCGCCAACACGGGCGAGGTCACGTTGAACCTGTTCCTGGGTCATACGTGGACGGCGCCGCTCATCATGATCGGCCTGGCGTTTTTCGTGGTCGGTGGCGTCATCGGTGTGCTCGCCACGTTGCCGAGTCTGATGCGTCAACGCCTTGAGTTGCGCCGCACGCGTCGCGATCTGGCCCGTGCTCAGCGGGAACCCGAAGCGAGCGATCAGCCGCCGATGCTGCCGCCGGTCTAAGGCGAAGCTGCGGCGCGCGATGCTCGCCATCCTCATCGACTGTTTCAACGACAACACGTATTCATGGAATTCGAGGTCTGGTGGCTACTTGCCATCCCCGTGATCTTCGGCTGTGGCTGGGTCGCCGCGCGACTGGATTTGCGCAGCCTGCTCTCGGAAAGCCGCAATCTGCCGGCATCCTATTTCCGCGGTCTGAATTTCCTGCTGAACGAACAGCCGGACAAGGCGATCGACGCTTTCATCGAAGTCGCCAAGCTCGATCCCGAGACGACCGAACTGCACTTTGCGCTAGGTAGTCTGTTCCGCCGTCGCGGTGAGACGGAGCGCGCCATTCGCGTGCATCAGAATTTGCTTTCGAGGGACGATCTGCCGCAAGCCGATCAGGAACACGCGCTCTACGAACTCGGTCACGACTTCCTGAAGGCCGGTCTGCTCGACCGCGCTGAAGACGCGTTCAGCCGTCTGCAGACCGGCGCATACGCGAAAGCGGCACAGCACGCAAAACTTACGATCTATCAGATCGAGAAGGAGTGGCGCAAAGCGCTGGCGGAGGCCGAGACGCTGAGCGATCTCGATCCTGCCGTCTCGTATCGCAAGGAAATTGCGCAATTCCATTGCGAATTGGCGCAAGAAGCGCTGCAACGCAAGGATGTCGACGCTGTCGGTCATGAACTGGATGCCGCGCTGGCGGCCAACCCGGCGAATGTACGTGCCCCGTTGTTGCGCGGCGACATGTTGCTCGCCGCCGGTGACGCCGAAGGCGCGCTGCGCGTGTTGCGCACCATCGAAGAACAGAATCCGATGTATCTCGGTCTGGCCGCCAAGCGCGTGATGAAGGCGTATGAAGCGCTGGGACGCGCCCCTGAAGGGCTGGCCATGTTGCGCGAGGCGCTGCGCAAGAATCCGTCGGACGACCTGCTGGAAATCGTCTACGAAAAGACGGTTTCGCTCGAAGGTCCGGAGGCCGCGCTCACCCTGATGCGCGAGCAAATGCATCGCGCCCCGAGCGCACCCGGCATGGCACGTCTGCTCGAAGCGCACGCCGCCACCGCGCATGGCGACACGCAGTCCGACCTGCAACTGATGGGTAAGCTCATCACGCAACGTACCAAGTCGTTGCCGCGCTACGTCTGCGACCAGTGCGGATTCCGTGCGCGCCTGTTCTATTGGCAATGCCCCGGCTGTAACGGCTGGGAGACCTACACGCCGCGCCGTGCCGACGTGCCGGCGGCTTCGTAAGACTTCTCACACCCCAATATCATGAAGATCACCATCATCGGTTCCGGCTACGTCGGCCTAGTTACGGGTGCATGTCTGGCCGACGTCGGCAACGACGTGTTCTGTCTCGACGTTGATCCCCGCAAGATCGAGATCCTGAACAACGGCGGCGTACCGATTCACGAGCCGGGCTTGCAGGAAGTCATTGCCCGCAACCGCGAAGCCGGCCGTCTGCAATTCTCGACGGACGTCGAAGCGTCGGTCGCCCACGGCGACGTGCAATTCATCGCGGTGGGCACGCCCCCCGATGAAGACGGCTCCGCCGACCTGCAATACGTCGTGGCGGCAGCACGCAACATCGGCCGCTACGCCAAAAGCTTCAAGGTGATCGTCGACAAATCGACGGTGCCCGTCGGCACGGCGGACAAGGTGCGCGCGGCGGTGGCCGACGAACTTGCCAAACGTAATGCGGACGTGAAGTTCTCCGTTGTTTCGAATCCCGAATTCCTGAAAGAAGGTGCGGCAGTGGACGATTTCATGCGTCCCGACCGTATCGTGATCGGTGTGGCCGACGATGCTGACGGCCAGCAGGCGCGCGCGATGATGAAGCGCCTGTACTCGCCGTTCAACCGAAACCACGACCGTACGCTGTACATGGACGTGCGCGCCGCAGAGTTCACCAAGTACGCTGCGAACGCCATGCTGGCCACGCGCATCTCGTTCATGAACGAACTGGCCAATCTGGCCGATCGCGTCGGTGTGGATATTGACGAAGTGCGCCAGGGTATCGGCTCCGACCCGCGCATCGGCTACCACTTCCTCTACGCCGGCTGCGGCTACGGCGGTTCCTGCTTCCCGAAGGATGTGCAGGCGCTCGTGCGCACCGCAGAAGACTATGGCGTGCCGCTGCGCATCTTGAACGCGGTGGAAGCCGTCAACGAAACGCAGAAGGCGGTGCTGATCGACAAGATCGTGACCCGTTTCGGCAACGATCTGAAGGACAAGACGTTCGCGCTGTGGGGGCTGGCGTTCAAGCCGAACACGGACGACATGCGCGAGGCCCCGAGCCGTCGTGTGATTGCCGAGCTGGTGCGTCGTGGCGCACGGGTGCGGGCGTACGATCCGGTGGCGCTCGATGAAGCGCGCCGCGTAATTGCGCTGGATTTCGCCGACGATGCCGACGCGCATGCCCGCATCGAATTCTGTGCGACGCAAAACGACGCGCTGACCGGTTCGGACGCGCTCGTGATCGTCACCGAATGGAAGGCGTTCCGCAGCCCGGACTTCGCTAAGGTGAAGACGGCGCTCTCGCTGCCGCTGATCTTCGACGGTCGTAATCTGTACGAACCGGAGGCGATGGAAGAGCTGGGCATCGAGTACCACGCCATCGGTCGTGGCCTGGGCCAGCCGGCCTGAATTTCAAGGAACGACGGATGACTTCGACGGCAACTTCGCTCACGCGCACGATTCAGGCGCCGGGTGTGCCCAACGTGCCACGCGAGGCGTTCAGTCGCGCACGCGTGCTGATCGTCGGCGACGTGATGCTCGATCGCTACTGGTTCGGCGACGTCAATCGCATTTCGCCGGAAGCACCGGTGCCGGTCGTGCACGTCAAGCGCAATGAAGAGCGCCTCGGCGGCGCGGCGAACGTGGCGCTGGGGGCGACGTCGCTCGGCGCACAAGCCGGGCTGCTGTGCGTGCTCGGTGAGGACGAACCCGCCGAGCGCATCGTCGATATGCTGGACGCCAGCGGCGTGACGGCATTCGTCACGCGCGACGCCGATCTCGCGACGACCATCAAGCTGCGCATCGTCTCGCGTCAGCAACAGCTGTTGCGCATCGACTTCGAGAATCAGCCCACGCGCGAAGTGCTGCTCGCGGTGCTGGACCAATATCGCCAACTGCTCGCCAGCTACGATGTCGTGCTGCTCTCGGACTACGCCAAGGGCGGTCTGACGCATGTGCAGCCGATGATCGAAGCGGCGCGCGCGGCCGGCAAGGCAGTGCTCGTCGACCCCAAGGGCAGCGACTACGAACGCTATCGCGGTGCGACGATTCTCACGCCGAACCGTGCTGAATTGCAGCAGGTCGTCGGCGTCTGGCATTCGGAGGACGATCTGACGTCGCGCGCCCAGAATCTGCGCGAATCGCTCGGCCTCGAAGCGCTGCTGCTCACGCGCTCGGAAGAGGGCATGACGCTCTTTACCGAAAGTGGCGCGCTCCACGTGCCGGCGCAGGCGCGCGAGGTGTACGACGTCTCGGGTGCGGGTGACACTGTGATCGCCACGCTGGCCACGTCGCTGTCGGCCGGGCTGCCGCTGCCGCAGGCGGTGGTGCTGGCTAACCGCGCGGGCAGCATCGTCGTCGGCAAGCTGGGGACGGCGACCGTCGACTACAACGAACTCTTTTCCGAGCTGACATGACCATCATCGTGACGGGCGCCGCGGGCTTCATCGGCGCCAACCTCGTCAAAGCCCTCAATGAGCGCGGAGAGACCGACATCGTGGCGGTCGACAATCTCACGCGCGCCGACAAATTTCGTAATCTGGTCGATTGCGAAATCAGCGATTACCTCGACAAGACGGATTTCGTCGCACGCTTTCAACGCCGCGAATTCGGCCGCGTGCGCGCGATCTTTCATGAAGGGGCCTGCTCCGACACGATGGAGACGGACGGTCGCTACATGATGGAGAACAACTTCCGCTACACGCGGGCGCTGTTCGAGGCGTGCCAGACGCAGACCGTGCCGTTCCTGTATGCCTCGTCGGCGGCAACGTACGGTGCGTCGGAAACCTTCGTGGAGACGCGCGAGTACGAGAAGCCGCTCAACGTCTACGGCTATTCGAAGTTCCTGTTCGACCAGATCGTGCGCCGTGCCATGCGTGACGCTGGCGGCAAGTTGCGGAGCCAGGTGGCGGGCTTCCGGTACTTCAACGTGTATGGGGCACGTGAAGCGCACAAGGGCCGCATGGCCTCGGTGGCGTTCCACAACTTCAATGAATTCCGCGCAAACGGCCGTGTGAAGCTCTTTGGCGAGTACAACGGCTATGCCGCCGGTACGCAAAGCCGCGACTTCGTCTCGGTCGAGGACGTCGTGAAGGTCAACCTGCACTTCTTCGATCACCCGGAGCGCAGCGGTATCTTCAATCTCGGCACGGGCCGGGCGCAGCCGTTCAACGACATCGCGGTCGCCGTGATCAACACGCTGCGCGCGGAGACCGGCGAAGCGGCGTTGTCGCTTGACGACATGGTCAAGCAGGGCCTCGTGGAGTACATCCCGTTCCCGGACGCCCTGCGCGGCAAGTATCAGTGCTTCACGCAGGCGAACATCGACCATCTGCGTCAAGTCGGCGGTTATCAGCAGCCGTTTTACACGGTGGGCGAGGGCGTTTCCCGCTACGTGCGCTGGTTGCTGGCGCAGTAAGTGTCGCCACAGGCGTCGACAGGTGGTTGAGCAGCAAAAGACGGGGAGCCAGGCGGCTCCCCGTTGTCGTTTGATGTCTCCCCGTGTCATCCGGGCGGGCGCTGAGGCGTTAAGTGGGTATCGGGGATGCTGGGATGTCCGATGTGTCGGTGCGCCACGGCGTTGGCCCGAGTGACCTTACAAGGAACAGATCATGCTTCGCAAACTCTTGCTGGCGGTTGTTACCTTCTTCACCCTGTGCGGCCTGGCAATGGCGGCCGTCGACATCAACACCGCCGACCAATCGCAGCTTGAGACGCTCAAGGGCATCGGACCGGTCAAGTCCAAGGCGATCATCGACGAGCGTAACGCCCACGGGCCCTACAAGGATGCGGCCGATGTTGCCAAGCGGGTCAAGGGCCTTGGCGCTAAGTCCGTGACGTCGCTGCAATCCGAGGGCATGACGATCAACGGACAGGGTGCTGCGGCACCGGCCAAGCCTGTCGCGAAAGCCCCTGCGACTGCTGCACCGGCGCCGGCCCCCGCGAAGCCCGCACCGTCCGCCGCTCAGACGCCTGCTGCTCCGGCACCGACCACGCCTGCCAAGCCGGTGACCCCTGCCGCGCCGGTGCCTGCCACCGCCACGCAAAAGACGCCGACACCCACTCCGGCTGCCGGTACGACGATGAAGCCTGCATCGCCGGGCGCCACCACCGCACCGGCCAAGCCGGGCACGCCGCTTCCGGCGGCGACCGGTGCGGCGGCCGCGACGGGGGCAGCGGGGGCAGCGGGGGCAACGGCTACCACGGGCGCATCCGACACGAAGGCGGACACCAAGACTAGCAAGTCGAAGAAGTCGAAGGATGCGAAGGCTGACAGCACCAAGGGCGCAACTGCCGCCGCACCGTCCCCCGCATCGGGCTCGGCCGCTGCAAGCGGTGACGCCAGCGCAGCCAAGCCATCCAAGCCATCCAAGTCGAAGAAGGCCAAGGCACCGGCACCGGCCAGCGCACCGAAGCTCTGACGCTGCCAGCGGCCGGTTGCGCCGGGCGCGAGTTGGCGCATCGCCCGGCCGCGAGACCTTACCCTGAGCGCGGTCATGGCCGGTGGATTAGAATGTTCCGATTCCCGACCGAAAAAGCTTAGCGTAATGGCCTACAAGACTATCGAAGACACCATCGGCAATACACCGCTGGTGCAACTGGTGCGTTTGCCCGACGACGAAATCCGCCGCCGCAACAACGTGATTCTCGGCAAGCTCGAGGGCAACAACCCGGCGGGATCGGTGAAGGATCGTCCGGCGCTGTCGATGATCAAACACGCCGAACTGCGCGGACGCATCAAGCCGGGCGATACGCTGATCGAAGCCACGTCGGGCAACACCGGTATTGCGCTGGCCATGGCCGCCGCCATCCGTGGCTACAAGATGGTCCTGATCATGCCGGAAGACCTCTCCATCGAGCGTCGTCAGAGCATGGGTGCCTACGGTGCCGAGATCATCCTGACGCCGGTCAAGGGCGGTATGGAGTACGCGCGCGACCTCGCCGAGCAGATGCAACGCGACGGACGCGGCATCATCCTCGACCAGTTCGCCAACCCGGACAACCCGCTGGCGCATTACGAAACCACCGGCCCCGAAATCTGGCGCGACACCGAAGGACGCATCACGCACTTCGTCTCCGCGATGGGGACGACGGGCACGATCATGGGCGTCTCGCAATATCTGAAGGAGCAGAGCGAGGCCGTGCAGATCATCGGTGCAGAGCCTGCCGAAGGGTCGCGTATTCCGGGTATTCGCAAGTGGCCGGAAGCGTATTTGCCGAAGATTTTCGACCGTGCGCGTGTGGATCGTACGATCTCCGTGACCCAAGCCGAAGCCGAAATCATGGCACGCCGTCTCGCGGCGGAAGAGGGCATCTTCTGCGGCATCTCGGCAGCGGGCGCCTGCCAGATTGCGCTGAATCTCGCGCGTGAGGTCGAGAACGCGACCATCGTGTTCGTCGTCTGCGACCGGGGCGACCGCTATTTGTCGACGGGCGTGTTCCCGGCGTAAGGCGGTATGTAGTCGCTGCACAGCCAACGAAAACGGGACCCGAGGGTCCCGTTGTTCATGATGACGGCAAGTCGCTGCTCGCTGCGATGTCGCCGAGATTACGGCGCGCGTGCCGCCTTGATCGCGTCGGCCAGATCGTACACCGCCATAGCGTAGAAGAAGCTTCGGTTGTAGCGCGTGAGCACGTAGAAATTCGTGAGGCCCATGCGGTACTGTGTGGCTTGTCCCGGCGTCGGCAGATCGACGATCAGCACCGGCGTGTCCAGCGCCCCGCCCACATCGAGCTTCGGCTCGTTCATCAGCATGCCAGCCTTGATGAAGTCGCCGAGCTTCCAATGCGGTTCAGGTTGTCCGTCGGCACCGGCTTCGGCCAGCCCCTGACTGCCGCGATCCCCGGCAATGTTCCACACAACCGGCTGACCCGCCTGCCATCCGTGCTGCTTGAGGAAGTTGGCGACGCTGCCGATGGCATCCGCCACGTCGGTCGTCAGGTTGATCTTGCCGTCGCCGCTGTAATCCACCGCGTAGTTGCGGATCGATGACGGCATGAATTGCGGGATGCCGATGGCACCGGCATACGATCCGTAGATGCTGAACGGATCGACGTTCCGCTCGCGTGCGTACAGCAGCAGGTTCTCAAGCTCCTTGCGGAACAGCGCCATGCGCTCGGAACGGTTGCGGGCGGGCGGGTAATCGAACGCCAGCGTGGTGAGCGCGTCGATGGTGCGGAAGTTGCCCATGTTGCGCCCGTAGATCGTCTCGACGCCGATGATGGAGACGATGATCTCTTCGGGCACGCCATACTCGCGTGCAGCGCGCGAGAGCGCCGCAGCATTCTGATTCCAGAAGCGCACGCCGCCGTTGATGCGGGTGTTGTCGAGGAAGTTCTTCTCGTACTTCGTCCAGTTCTTCTGGCCCGGCGTGGCGGGCGGCGCGACAAGGCGTGCGGCCGTCTGCGAGAACACGACGCGCGAGAAGATCTTCTGAAGCTCGCCACGATTGAAGCCGTTGCGCGCGACGAGGTCGTTGATGAACGCGTCGACTTCCGGGTTCGCCGCGTAGCGTTGCGGCACTACTTCTTCCTCGAACTCCGTCTGCGACGACTGAGAAGATTGCGCGACCGCCTTGGGGCGCGTCTGCGCATGCGCGTCGACACTCGTGAGCGCCGTCATCGCGAACGATGCACTCAGGCACAGCGCAATGCCGAGCGAGCCGAATGCGCCGAATGAGCGAGCGACGTGAGACGAGCGGGAAAATTGCCGGAGCGACGCCGCAGTGAGAGGGCGCGCAGTGTCCGGTCGAGCGTGGCGTGCTTGCGCCAACGGGAGAGAATCGTACATCCGTACCGGTGATGTCATGCTGTCTGTCAGGCCTGTATGAAGTCCGAATGCGATGCGGCGGTTGGGCCGCGATCACGTTAGTCGCGTTGGCGCTCTCATCGATAGCTATCGATGCCGATGGGCGCACTTTCGAGTGACGCAAAGTGCTCACTCAAAGCGAGATGCCCTCTAGAGCGTCAACCATTCATGCCAGTTCCTGCCGTCCCGAATTTCGGGAGATCGGCCCTTACCGGCTGACACGGGTCTGCTGGGAGACTGCTTGGCAGTATAACCGAGTGCACCTGTGATACCTTAAGGCCTGTGCACTGTCCGTGACAGTGTTCATGGGGGATGCCGGCTATCGGCACGCGTTTGCAGGTGATGTCGTGTGATGTTTGCGGCACATTTTCGCGACGCGAGCCAGGCTCTGCGCCCGGCCGCTACCGGACGTGGAGACCACGGCGCGGCGGGCATCCCCCGCCCGTCCCAATATAACGATTCGAAGCGATAGGCGACACAACGAATGGCTACCGGGTTTTATACGCACCCCGATTGCGTGCGTCACGAAATGGGCGAGTGGCATCCGGAATGCCCCGAACGGCTGCGCGCCATCGAAGACCAGTTGATCGCGGGACGCATCGACGGCCTGCTCGAGCGCCGTGAAGCCCCGGCGGCCGACGAAGCCAGCCTGCGGCTCGTGCACACGCAAGACCACATCGATTTCATTCGCGACAACATTCCCGAATCCGGGTACTTCCCCATCGATCCCGATACGCTGCTGAACCCGTACTCCTGGCGCGCGGCAACGCGTGCGGCGGGTGCGGCGATTGCAGCGACGGATGCGGTCATTCGAGGCGAACTCGACAACGCCTTTTGCAGCGTACGTCCGCCTGGCCACCACGCCACGCCCACGCGTGCGATGGGCTTCTGCCTGTTCAACAACGTGGCGATTGCAGCGGCACACGCGCTCGAAGTGCATGGGCTGTCGCGTGTGGCGATCGTCGACTTCGACGTGCACCACGGCAACGGCACCGAAGCTGCGTTCGGCAACGACGAGCGCGTGCTGATGTGCGGCATCTTCCAGCACCCGTTCTATCCGTTCTCCGGCGCGAAGGATCCTGCGCCGAACATGCTCAACATTCCGCTCGAAGCGCGCACGTCTGGTATGGCCGCACGCGAAGCCATCGAGTACGGCTGGCTGGGACGCCTCAATGCGTTCCGTCCGGAAATGATCTTCTTCTCGGCAGGCTTCGACGCGCATCGCGAAGACGATCTCGGCGGCCTCGGGCTCACCGAAGCGGACTTCGCGTGGATGACCAAGGAAGTCAAGGCCATTGCCGATCGTCACGCCAAGGGACGCATCGTGAGCTGCCTCGAAGGCGGCTACAACCTCTCGGCGCTCGGACGCAGCGTCGTGGCCCATCTGAAGGTGCTCGCCGACGTCTGACGGCAGCATGGCGCGTCGCACGCGTGCGACGAATGCAAGATGCCGGCCGTCTTCCCGATATATCGGGTTAAGGGCTAGAGGCGGCACAGGAGACAACATGACGTCATCGGAAGCGACTGCGGCCAGCGGGCCGCTGGTACTCGTCACGCGTGGTGAAGGCGATCTGGCCGGCGTGGTCACGCTCACGCTGAATCGTCCGCGTCAATTCAATGCCCTCTCCGAAGCGATGCTCGACGCGCTGCAACGGGCGCTGGACGACGTCGCGCGCGACGACACTGCGCGCGTCGTGGTGCTGGGCGCTGCAGGGGCGGCATTCTGCGCCGGGCACGATCTCAAGGAGATGCGCGCCGAGCCGTCGCTCGACTACTACCGCACGCTGTTCAACCAATGCACGCGCGTGATGCTGACGATCCAGCGCATGCCGCAGCCGGTGATCGCTCGCGTGCACGGTATCGCGACGGCGGCCGGGTGTCAGTTGGTGGCGATGTGCGATCTCGCAGTCGCCGCGTCGGCGGCACGCTTCGCGGTGTCGGGCATCAACGTCGGTCTGTTCTGCGCGACACCGGGTGTGGCGCTCTCGCGCAATCTCACGCGCAAGCAAGCGATGGAGATGCTGCTGACGGGCGATTTCATCGATGCGCAGACGGCTTGCGAGCGCGGTCTTATCAATCGTGTCGCGCCGATGGAACGCCTCGACGGCGAAGTGGCGGCGCTGTGCCGCTCGATTCTTGCCAAACCTGCGGCAGCGGTGGCGGCGGGCAAGGGGCTGTTCTATCGTCAGGCCGAGACGGGTATCGAAGCGGCTTATCAGATGGCGGGGCAGACAATGGCGTGCAACATGATGGATGCATGCGCGCTCGAAGGCGTGCAGGCATTCATCGAGAAGCGTCCGCCGGAGTGGACGAAGCCGAAGGACTAAGCGCCAACCGTCGTCACCACTGCTTTTCCAGCACGAGCGGCCCGGGTGTCGCCGTGCGGCTCACCGCATAACCATTGCCGGTGAACCAGGCACGCAGTTCCTTGATCATGTCCGGATTGCCGCAGACCATGATGCGCGAAGTGGCGGGATCGAGCGTTGCGCCGACGGCCTTTTCCAGTTCCCCTGAAGCCAGTAACGACGTGATGCGTCCATAGAGCGCGCCGGGCGTTTGCTCGCGCGTGACGCTCACTGCGAAGTGCAGCTTGTCGACGAGCGCCGGATCGACATCAGGATGCGAGAAGTGACGGAGTTCCTCGTAATAGGCGAGGTCGCGCTCCCATCGCACACTGTGCACGACGAAGATGCGTTTGAAGCGCTGCCAGACTTCCGGGTCGCGGAGAATCGACACAAAGGGCGCTAAGCCGGTGCCGGTGGCGAGCAGCCACAGGTCGTCGCCGCCGGTGAATCGGTCGAGCGTGAGGAAGCCGTAGGCGGTGTGATCGACGAACAGTTCGTCGCCGACCTTGAGTTCCGACAGCCGGGGCGTGAGCTGGCCCTCGGGGATCGTAATTACGTAGAACTCCAATGTATCTTCGGCGGGCGAATTCACGAAGGAATAGGCGCGCCAGATCAGTTCGCCATCGTCGCCCGGTAGTCCGAGACGCACGAACTGCCCGGCGGTGAATTGCAGGCCGGGCGGGCGCGTGGTCTTGATGCTGAAGATCGTCGGCGTCCAGAAATGCATGCCGGTGACCGTCTGCGGCGAGTATTTCGTCTGCTGTGTCTGCTGCGTCGTCTGCGCTTGCATGCCGGAGGCTCCTCGCAATTCCACACGGCTTCAGTGTAACGCGCAGCGAGGTATTGCGTGACGAGACCCTGTTCGCGAGGCGGGTTCCGGGGCCGCCACGCGAAGGCATTCGTCAGTGGCTGTGGTGCGTCCCGAGCGCGGGCTTTGCCGTCGATGTTTCGCTCATGCGCGGTTCATGCGTCATGGACTGGGGGTGCTTGCGCTTTGTGGCGGCGGTTTCCGGTACGTGCGCCAGCAACCAATAAGTCAACTCGTCGATAACCTTCTCGCGATCGAGGTCGTTGAGCGTTTCATGAAAGTGACCGGGATACAGCCGAAGGGTCTTGTCCTGCGATCCGGCATTGCCGTGAAACTGTTCGCTTGCCCAGGGGGCGGTGAGCCGGTCGGCGGTGCCGTGGAAGACGTAAAGCGGTAAATGCAGTGCGTCGGCGTTGGCGTGAATGCGCGCCATGGCGTCGAGCAGTTCGGCGGCGGTGCGCGCCGGGGTGCCGCGATACGCGTTAAGCGGATCTTTCTTCGCTGCGTCGACCACGGTCTTGTCGCGGGCGATGGCGGCCGGATCGATCTTGAAGACCGGCACCTTCGGTAGCCAGCGCGATACCCAGCGACCGGCCTTCACCATCCACGGCGCGACCGGTTCGCCCGGGGCGAGGGCGGGGCTGCTGAGCAGCAGGCCACTCACGTTCGCGGGCGCGCGCGTGATTGTGTAAAGCGCCGCGATGGCGCCCCCCATGCTATGCCCGAGCAGGAAGAGCGGCGTCGGCCCAAAGGTCGTGCGCACGTGCGTGAGGAAGATCTCGGTGTCGTTAAGGTATTCGTCGAAACGATTGACGTAGACACGCGAGCCTTCCGAGCGGCCGTGACCGCGCAGATCGTACGTGACGGTCGCAATGCCGAGCGACGCGAAATGCGCCGCCAGACGCGCATACCGTCCGCCGTGCTCCCCCATGCCGTGCACGATGGCAACCACAGCGCGTAGTGGGGTGTCTGTGTCGCCGTCGGTGTCCGGGTACCAGCTATGGACGTGGAGCATCAGTCCGTCGCTGGCTTGCAGGCGCGATTCCGAATGCGTTGTCATGTCTCCTCCTGGCGCGTTGGCCGGGTGACCGTCGTATGTGCGACGGCACAGTGATGATCGGGTGCGCCATTCGATCATAGGCCGTCTTGCGCCGGGGTGAATTCTCTAGAGGAAACGCACCACGAGGAAACTGGCTGTGCGTCACGATTTGCATAAAAATAGCACGATCGTTCGGGGTGGCAGGGCGCTGGGTAAGCGCGTCCGGCCTGCCTCCGGAGCCGTGATCGTAAGGATCGTGCATCCGTGGCTTATTCAAAGCGACACATGAACGCTCGCCACAAAATGCCGCAAATATGCACATAATGCGTCATCAGCCGAGTGGTTATAATGGCAGCGGATTGACGTAAACGTAACTTTGGAGCGAGTTCATGAAGATCCTGGTACCGGTCAAACGGGTAGTGGATTACAACGTAAAGGTTCGCGTGAAGAGCGACGGCAGTGGCGTCGACATCGCGAACGTGAAGATGTCGATGAATCCGTTCGACGAAATCGCGGTGGAAGAGGCGGTGCGTCTGAAGGAAGCGGGCGTGGCGACGGAAGTGATCGCGGTGTCGGCGGGCGTGGCCCAGTCGCAAGAGACGCTGCGTACGGCGCTGGCCATCGGTGCGGATCGCGCGATTCTCATCGAGTCTGACGAAGAGTTGCAGCCGCTGGCCGTGGCCAAGCTGCTCAAAGCGCTGGTGGACAAGGAGCAGCCGCAACTGGTGATCCTCGGCAAGCAGGCGATCGACGACGATTCCAACCAAACGGGTCAGATGCTCGCGGCACTCGCTAAGCTGCCGCAGGCGACGTTCGCCTCGAAGGTGTCGGTGGCGGACAACCGTGCACAAGTGACGCGCGAAGTGGACGGCGGTCTCGAGACCGTGTCGCTGTCGCTGCCTGCGGTGATCACGACGGACCTGCGCCTGAACGAGCCGCGTTACGTGACGCTGCCCAACATCATGAAGGCGAAGAAGAAGCCGCTGGAGACCGTGAAGCCTGCGGATCTGGGTGTAGATGTGAGCCCGCGTCTGAAGACGCTGAAGGTGGCCGAGCCGCCCAAGCGCAGCGCAGGGGTGAAGGTGGCGGACGTGGCAGCGCTCGTCGACAAGCTCAAGACCGAAGCCAAGGTTATCTAAGGGAGACGACGAGATGAGCATTCTGGTCATTGCAGAACACGACAACAACGCTATCAAGTCGGCGACCCTGAATACGGTGACGGCAGCGCTGCAATGCGGCGACGACGTGCACGTGCTGGTC
The DNA here is from genome assembly GCF_902459615.1 of Pandoraea commovens. Taxonomy (GTDB): domain Bacteria; phylum Pseudomonadota; class Gammaproteobacteria; order Burkholderiales; family Burkholderiaceae; genus Pandoraea; species Pandoraea commovens. The sequence continues at coordinate 151,918 of NZ_CABPSA010000005.1, read as the reverse complement.
GCGGGCAGCAACGCGAAGGCAGCAGCCGACGCCGCCGCGCAGATCGCCGGTGTGAAGAAGGTATTGCTCGCAGACGCCGCGTACTTCGGCGACGGTCTGGCTGAGAACATCGCGGACGAAGTGGTGTCGATTGCGGGCAACTACTCGCACATCCTGGCCCCGGCCACGGCGTACGGTAAGAACATCGCCCCGCGCGTCGCAGCGTTGCTCGACGTCGCGCAGATTTCGGATATCACGAAGGTCGACAGCGCGGACACTTTCGAGCGCCCGATCTACGCAGGTAATGCGATTGCGACGGTGCAAAGCGCCGACAAGGTGAAGGTCATCACGGTGCGCTCGACGGGCTTCGACCCGGCGGCGGCCACGGGTGGCAGCGCTGCGGTGGAAAGCGTCGCAGCGACGCCGGACGCTGGCGTGTCGCAGTTCGTGGGCCGTGAAGTGACGAAGCTGGACCGTCCTGAGCTGACCTCGGCGAAGATCATCGTCTCGGGTGGCCGCGGTCTGGGCAGCGGCGAGAACTACACAAAGGTGCTGGAGCCGCTGGCGGACAAGCTGGGTGCGGCGCTGGGCGCATCGCGTGCAGCGGTCGATGCCGGTTACGTGCCGAACGACTATCAGGTTGGTCAGACGGGCAAGATCGTCGCGCCGCAGTTGTATGTGGCTGTGGGCATTTCGGGTGCGATTCAGCACTTGGCGGGCATGAAGGATTCGAAGGTGATCGTGGCGATCAACAAGGATCCGGAAGCACCGATCTTCTCGGTGGCGGACTACGGTCTGGTGGGCGATCTGTTCACCGTCGTGCCGGAACTGACGGGCGCGCTGTAACGCGTCTGACGTAGTACCGAAGTGAAGTTGTGCGGCTGCGAGATTCATCTCTCGCAGCCGATTCGCATGAGGAGGCGTGCAAGTGCGTCTTCATGCGAATCGGTCGAGCAGCATCTGAAGTGAAAACAGAACGAACATAACAATAAGCATCCCGGTAATCGCCACCCACCGAAGGCAATCGGAATCCCTTGGAGGAACGACATGAGTTATCAGGCCCCGATCAAGGACATGCAGTTCGTGATGAACGAGCTGGCGGACCTGAACCGCATCGCTGCGCTGCCGGGTTATGAGGAAGCCTCGCCCGAACTCGCACAGGCCGTGCTCGAAGAAGCGGCCCGCTTCAATCAGGAAGTGCTCGCACCGCTGAACGTAATCGGCGATCAACAGCCGAGCACATGGAAGGATGGCGTTGTCACGACCACGCCGGGCTTCAAAGAAGCCTTTCGTCAGTTCTCCGAAGCGGGCTGGCAAGGCGTGGTGCATCCGCAGGCGTTCGGCGGTCAGGGGTTGCCCAAGCTCGTCGCCACGCCGTGCACGGAAATGCTCAATGCCGCGAACCTGTCGTTCGCCCTGTGCCCGCTGCTGACCGATGGCGCCGTCGAAGCGCTGCTCACTGCCGGTACCGACGCACAGCGTGCCCTCTACGTCCCGAAGCTGCTCTCGGGCGAGTGGACCGGCACGATGAACCTGACCGAGCCGCAAGCCGGTTCCGATCTCGCAATGGTGCGCACGCGCGCAGAGCGGGAAGGGGACGGCACCTATCGCATCTTCGGCACCAAGATTTTCATCACGTTTGGCGAACACGATATGGCGGAGAACATCGTCCACCTCGTGCTCGCGCGCACGCCCGATGCGCCCCCGGGCGTGAAGGGGATCTCGCTGTTCATCGTGCCGAAGTTCAACGTCGACGCCGAAGGCAAGCTCGGCGCGCGTAACGATGTGCACTGCGTGTCCATCGAGCACAAGCTCGGCATCAAGGCGAGCCCGACGGCCGTGCTGCAATTCGGTGACAACGGTGGTGCGACGGGGTATCTCGTCGGCGAAGAAAATCGCGGTCTCGAGTACATGTTCATCATGATGAACGCCGCGCGTTTCGCCGTCGGTATGCAGGGCGTGGCCGTCGCCGAGCGTGCCTATCAGCACGCGGTGGCGTATGCGCGCGATCGTCTGCAAAGTCGTCCGGTGGATGGCTCGTCGCGCGACGCCGTCACGATCATTCATCACCCCGACGTCAAGCGCATGCTCATGACGATGCGTGCGCTGACTGAAGGCGCTCGCACGCTGGCCTACGTGGCAGCTGCGCAGGCCGATATCGGTCATCACGCCGCCGCTGCTGCGGAGCGCAAGCGCGCGCAGGCGATCTACGAATTCCTCGTGCCGATCGTGAAGGGCTGGAGTACGGAGATGTCGCTGGAGGTCACGAGCCTCGGTGTGCAAGTGCACGGCGGTATGGGCTTCATCGAAGAAACGGGCGCTGCGCAGTACTATCGCGACGCACGCATTCTCCCGATCTACGAAGGCACCACCGCGATTCAGGCGAACGACCTGATTGGTCGCAAGACGTTACGCGACGGCGGTGCCGTGGCACGCACGCTATGCGAGATGGTCGAAGCGACGGAGAATGAGCTGCGCGCAGCGGGTGGTGTGGCGGCATCGGTGGCGGAGCGTCTTGCCAAGGGACGCGAAGCGCTGTCGATCGTGGTCGACTATGTCGTGGCGAACACGCAAGACAACGCCAACGCGGTGTTCTCTGGCAGCGTGCCGTATCTGAAGCTTGCGGGCATTGTGCTGGGTGGCTGGCAGATGGGGCGCGCGTTGCTGGCCGCGCAGAAGCTGCGCGATCAGGATCCGTCGTTCTTCGATGCCAAGATCGGCACTGCACGCTTCTTCGCGGATCACATCCTGACGCAAGCGCCGGGGCTGGCGCAGTCGATCACCGAAGGGGCCGACTCGGCCCTGTCGCTGAGCGACGCGCAGTTCTGATGCGCTTCGTTGCGTGAAAAAAGAAAGGCGACCTGCGGGTCGCCTTTCTTTTGCGCACAAACATCGTCGGACAAACATTGTTGGAAAAAAAACGGCACTGCGTGATTCACGCAGTGCCGTGCATTGGGTCCCCGCCTCAGCCGCTAAGCCGGCATCCTGAACCGAAGGTTCAAGGTGGTCGCGGTTAGTAGCGCTTTGGGTTCATCAGACAGAGTGACGCTCACGCCAGCACTACAAACTTCCGCAACCTGCAACAGATCATTGGTTCAAGGAATCTATGACTTTCGCGAACCAGGCAGGGAAAACTAACCTTTCGGACCGGACGTCTGCGGGTGTCTTTCAGTTCTGATACTGATCGATCACTGCGCTCAGTCGTTCGTCCATGAGCTGCATTCTACGCTGAATTTCTTCGGCGGGGAATGCTTGTCCAGCAGCAATACTTTTTTCCAGTGCAAGCAATTCGGATGCCAGGCTCAACGCTGCCATGACGGCAATCCGGTCGGTGCCGCGCACGCTGCTTTGCGCGCGGACCTTGCTCATTTCGGCATCCACGCGCGACACCGAAGCGAGCAGGTCGGCTTCGTGTTCCGGCGGGCAGGCGAGTCGGTACGACTGTTCCAGGATATGAACTTCGAGCTGCTTGATCGTCATGCGTTTTCTCCACCGGGGGCACCGAGCAGATCCATCTGACCCTCAGCGGGGTTCTGCGTGGGAAGCTTTTCAAGGATGGCGTTCAGGCGAACCTGTGCCTCGTCGATCTTGGCGGCAAGCTGATCGCGTTGCAGACGCAAGGCGTCGCGCTCCGTGCGCAATTGCTCAATGGCAGCGCGGGTTTCGTCGCATTCGGCACGCGCGCGGTCGAGTTCCGCGAGCAGCGCTTGATTGTGTTGGTGAAAACGCTGGCTGATAACAACCAGCTGTTCCATTTTGTCGGTGAGATTGTCGAGATCGGTGAGCATCGGGCTGCGTCCTCTTGATTGCCCTACATTCTAACGGAATCGGCGGCCAGTGCCCGACGAACGAGCATTGACGCTCGTTCCAATGGCCCCTACACTTGCGGCACTTCGGTGCTCGCGCACGCCCCCCGGCATGCGCAGTTAAACGGGAAACAGGGAGCCGCGTCCCCACACGGGCTGGCCAACCTGTGCTGCCCCCGCAACGGTAAGTCATTCTTTCGGCCCGAAAGGTTTCCGAAAACGCGCCTCGCCTCCATTGCCACTGTGTGCTATCCGCATGCGGGAAGGCCGGTCAGGCGCCATGATGACCAGCCCGGATACCGGCCCAAGTGAGTGGGGAATCATCCATGCCGCCCGGCTTTGCGCCGCAGGTGGCCTGACGTCGTTTTCATGTGTCGATGCTCAGCATCCGTGACGTGTCACCGGCGCTCCCCTTGCGCCGGCGGCCCGCGGGGGAACGGGCCTAGGCTATAAGAAAACTACGGAAGTCACACCCGACCATGCGCACCCACGTTCGCGCGATGGCGCCGCACGCGCCTGCTTTTGCACGTCTCGCTTCGGCGCCCGCCGCCCGCGTTCCCAGCATTTCCACTGGTATTCCCGCTCCGCACCGTCTCGCGATCGCTGTCGCCCTGCTGGCCACCAGCCTCGGCGCACACGCGCAGTCGAGCGATGCGTCGCTCAACACGACCGTCGTGACGGCCTCGCGCACCGAGCAGAAGCTGGCGGACACACTCGCGTCCACCTCGGTCATCACGCGCGAGCAGATCGAGCAAAGCCAGGCGCAGGACCTCCCGTCGCTGCTGCGCGGTCAGGCGGGTGTGGAAATTGCGCAGACCGGCGGCTTCGGCACGACGGCCAGCATCTTCATGCGCGGCGCGAACTCGAACTCGTCGCTGGTGCTGATCGACGGCGTGCCCGTCAACTCGGCCACGACCGGTGTGACCAATATCGCTCAGATTCCGGTGTCGCAAATCGACCACATCGAAATCGTGCGAGGTAACGTGTCCGCCCTGTACGGCTCGCAAGCCATTGGCGGCGTGATCCAGATCTTCACACGCAAGGGTGACGGCGGCCCGCCCAAGGCTTACGCCGAAGTCGGCTACGGCACGAACAACACCACGCAGGCCAACGCCGGTATCGCCGGGTCGTTCGAAGACGGCAAGACGCGCTTTTCGCTGGATGTGTCGCGTTTTCACACCAACGGCATTTCGGCACAGGACCCGCGCTTCGCACCGAAGGTCAACCCGAACCGCAACGGCGACGACAACACCAGCGTGACGGCCTCGCTCTCGCGCAAGTTCGGCGACACGTGGGAAGTCGGTGCGCGTCTGTTCCAGAGCGACGGCAGCAGCAGCTATGACAACGCGTTCGGCAAGCCCTCCGATCTGAACGACACCGACGCACGTGTGCGTCAAATCTCGGCGTACGCCAAGGGCAACATCACCGACAAGTGGAACACGCGCTTCACCGTCACGCAGGGCGACGACTATAGCTACAACTATCTGAACGGCAAGGGCAACGGCAACTTCCATACGTCGAACAACCAGATCGACTGGGCCAACGAATACGCCTTCATGCCGGACCACAAGCTGATCGCGGGTTACACGCGTCAGGAACAGACGGTCGAAGGCAACACGACCTACAACCACAACAACCGCCATCTCGACTCGTTCTACGTCGGCTATGAAGGTGTTTTCGCACAGAAGCACGAAGTGCAGGCCACCGTGCGCCGCGACATCTATTCGGACTTCGGCGGTGCGAACAGCTACTGGGTCGGTTACGGCTACAAGCTGACCGAGCAGTGGAAGCTGATGGCCAACGCGTCGGACGGTTTCCGCGCACCGACCTTCAACGAACTGTTCTACCCGGGCTACGGCAATCCGAACCTGCAACCGGAACGTTCGATTTCGAAGGAACTCGCCGTCCAGTTCTACGACCCGGCCTTCGGTCTCGCGAAACTGGCGCTGTTCCGCACGAGCTACACGAACCTGATCCAGTCACTGTCCGTGTTCCCGTACACGGCTGCGAACGTGGCGAACGCGCGCGTCGAAGGGCTTGAGCTGACCTATCAGGGCAAGATTCAGTGGACGGGCACGGACGTTCGCGCGTCGTTCACGCGTCAGAACCCGACCGATCTCGATGCCAACAAGGTGCTGGCCCGCCGCGCCAAGCAATACGCGTCGTTCGGCGTGTCGCAGAAATTCCTTGGCAAGTACTCGGTCGGTGGCGATGTCTATTACAGTGGCGAGCGTTACGATACGGGCGGCCAGCATCTCGGCGCTTACACGCTCGTGAACTTGCAGGCACGCTACGATATCGACAAATCCTGGTACGTCTCGGCGCATCTGGACAACGTTTTCAACAAGAACTACCAGACGGTCTATGGCTACAACACCCTCGGACGCGCAATCTACGTCTCGCTTGGCTGGAAGCAGTTCTGACGACGTCCCGGCGGGACGTGACGCCGCATGACGCTGCGTCGCGCCCTCGCTATTTGGACGGGACTGGCCGGTATCGCGCTGGCCGTGCTCGTTGCGTCGCTCATGCTCGGGAGCGTGCCGGTTTCGTTGCGTGAGATCGGTGCGCTCGCGCTCGGTCACGACGCCGGTCTCGCTGGCGACGTGGTCTGGCGACTGCGTCTGCCGCGCGCGCTCGCCGCATTCGCGTGCGGCGGCTTGCTGGCGGTGGCTGGCACGCTCATGCAAACGCTGCTGCGCAACCCGCTCGCCGACCCGTACGTGCTCGGAATCTCCGGCGGCGCGGGCGTCGCGGCGCTTGCGTCGCTGGCGCTCATGCTGCCGTTTTTCTGGGTGCAGACGAGCGCGTTCCTCGGTGCACTCGCCGCCATCGCGATTGTGATGGGCCTCTCGCACCGCAGCTTCCTGCGCCCCGGCGATCAGGACAGCAGCACCAAACTGCTGCTCACCGGCGTGATGATGGCCGCCGGTTTCGGCGCGCTTTCCACCCTGATTCTCACGCTCGCGCCCGACGCGAGTCTGCGCGGCATGCTGTTCTGGCTGACGGGCGATCTGAACGGCGTGGATCGCGCGTCGTTGCCGCTGATCGCACTGGCCGTGACCTTGCTCATCGTGTGCCCGGTCGCCCATCGACTGAACGTGCTGCTGCGCGGCGAGGCGGTGGCTCAGGCCGTCGGTGTCGCCGTCGGCCCGTTGCGTGCGCGCATCTATCTGGCGGCGTCGCTGGCGACGGCCGTCGCCGTGACGACCGCAGGCAGCATCGGCTTCGTCGGGCTTGTGGTGCCGCACATTCTGCGGCTGCGCTTCGGCAACGATCAGCGCATGTTGATTCCGGCGGCCGCGCTTGGCGGCGGCGCGTTGCTGATGCTCGCCGATCTGGTCGCGCGCACCGTGATTGCGCCGACGCAACTGCCGGTCGGCGTCATCACGGCGATGATCGGTGTGCCCGTGTTCCTGTGGCTGCTCTCGCGACGGGTGATCCGATGACATCCATACCCACAACGAACCCGACGGCGAGCGCAGCGATATTGCAAACGCATGCGCTGACGCTGCGCGCGGGCGAGCGCGTGCTCGTCGACTGGCTGGACCTGGCGATTGCGCCGGGCGAGTGCTGGTGTCTGGCCGGACCGAACGGCGCGGGCAAGACGACGCTGCTCGGCACGCTCGCGGGGCTGCGTCCCATCGACGACAAGCCGCAGCGCGACGCCTCCATCACCGCCAGCGGACGTGTGGACATCGCAGGCAAGCCGCTCGCGCAATGGCGTCCGGCACCGTTGGCGAAAGTGCGTGCGCTCATGCCGCAGCAGAGCCGCGACGCGTTCGGTGCGACCGCGCTGGAAGTCGTGCTGGCGGGCCGTCATCCGTATCTCGCGCAGGGCCGCTGGGGTGCCTGGGAGTCCGACGAGGATGTCGCGCTGGCCATCGACGCACTCGCGCAGGTCGGTTTGGAAGACTTCGCGTCGCGCGACGTCACGACGCTCTCGGGCGGCGAGCGTCAGCGGGTGTCGCTGGCAGCGGTGATTGCGCAGGCCACGCCGTTGCTGCTGCTCGACGAACCCGTATCGCATCTCGATCTGCATCATCAGATCGACGCGCTCGAACGCCTCGCCCGCCACGCACAGCGCGACGATTGTGCAGTCGTTTTTTCGTGTCACGATCTCAACCTCGCGCGTCGCTTTGCCACGCATGCCCTCTTGCTCGACGGCCGTGGCGGCTGGCGTGCCGGTCCGGTGCAGGAAGTGCTATCGGCTGAGTATTGCAGCGACGCGTTCGGCTATCCGCTGCGCCTGATCCGCGATGGCGACGACGAGGCGCTTGTGCCGGTGCGGCGCACATGACTGACGTAGCCGGTGTACGTCCTCTATTTCCGTATTCGACTTGATTGACAGGTGCTGTCCATGACCCAGGAAACTCCGAAATCCGACGCGCTTTGCGCTGATAACAGCGGTAGCGGCATTGATGCAAACGCCGACGACGGTCGCAATGAACGCCATCGCACGCGCATGGTGCGCAAAAAGGCAGTTATTGACGAGAAGATCGAGAAAGCGCAGCGCGACTGCGGCGTGATCGTCATTACGACCGGCAACGGCAAGGGCAAATCCAGCTCGGGCTTCGGCATGGTCGTGCGGGCGATGGGGCACGGCATGAAGACCGGCGTCGTGCAGTTCATCAAGGGCGCTATCCCCACGGGCGAAGAGAAGTTCCTGCGCCGCTTCCCCGAAGAATGCGAGTTCCACGTGATGGGCGAAGGCTACACGTGGGAGACGCAGGACCGCGCGCGCGATATCGCCAAGGCCGAAGCGGCGTGGGAGCAGGCGCGCCGCATGTTGCAAGATGCGTCCTTCGGTCTGGTGTTGTTCGACGAACTGAACATTGCCCTCAAGCTCGGCTATCTCGACGTGAACACCGTGATTGCGGACTTGCAGGCGCGCCCCGACATGCAGCACGTGGTGATCACCGGCCGAGGCGCGCCGCAGGCGCTCATCGATGCGGCCAACACCGTGACCGACATGACGCCCGTGAAGCACGCGTTTGCCGACGGCATCCGCGCGCAGCCCGGCGTCGAAATGTAATTTCAGTCTCACTGCTCATCGTTTCAGGACGTTCCCGTATGACCGCATTCAGCCCCTTGCTGGCAGAACTCTTCGACATCGCCGCGCCGTCGACAGCCATGGACGCCGCGCTCCAGCACGCCATCGACATCAAGACGAAGCCGCCCGGCAGTCTCGGCGCACTGGAGCGCGTGGCGCACCGGATCGGCCGCATTCAGCAGAGCGCGACGCCGGAACTCGCACGTCCCGCCATGCTGGTGTTCGCGGGCGATCACGGCGTCGTGGCTTCGGGCGTGAGTCCCTATCCGCAGGCCGTGACGGCGCAGATGGTGCTCAACTTCCTGCGCGGCGGCGCCGCCATCAATGTCTTCTGTCGCGCTGGCGGCATCGAGATGGAAGTGATCAATGCGGGCGTGGCGGCGGACTTCCCGGCCCACGCGTCGCTCGTGGACATTCCCGTCGCGCGCGGCACGCAGAACTTTGTCGACACACCCGCCATGACGCGCGAGCAACTGGAGACGGCACTTGCCGCCGGGGCCGCGCGTGTGGTGGCGCACGCGTCGCGCGGCACGCGCATGATCGGCTTCGGCGAGATGGGCATTGGCAACACATCGGCCGCCGCCTGTCTGATGCAGCGTCTGACGGGGTTGCCGCTTGCGGACTGTGTCGGCCGTGGCACCGGTGTCGACGACGCCGGTCTCGCGCGCAAGACGGCCGTGCTCGAACGCGCGCTCGCGGCGCATCCGGCAATGGGTGAAACGCCTGACCCGCTCGACACGCTTGCGACCTTCGGCGGCTTCGAGATTGCGATGATGACCGGCGCGTATCTTGCCGCCGCGAAGCTCGGCCTTGTGATCGTGGTAGACGGCTTCATCAGCACGTCGGCACTGCTGGTCGCCGCGCGCGTCGCACCTGCGGTGCTCGATTACTGCGTGTTCGCGCACGCGTCGGACGAAACCGGGCATCGCGCCATGCTCGACGCGCTAGGCGCAGAACCGCTTCTGCAACTGGGACTGCGTCTCGGCGAAGGCACAGGCGCGGCGCTCGCGATGCCTCTGATTCAGGCGGCTGCGGCGTTCCTGCGCGAGATGGCGACGTTCGAAGGTGCGGGCGTCAGCGACCGCGCGTGAAAGAGACGACAAACGAATGACGACCTCCGCCCCCGATCCTTCCGACGACACGGTACCGCCGACACATGTGCCTGTGGTGCAGGATCGCGTGCGGGTCTCGTTCGGCGGATTCCGGGGACAGTTGCGTCTGTTCCTGACCGCGCTCGGCTTCTTCACGCGTGTGCCGATTCCGCAGTGGGTGGGTTATTCGCCTGAGCAACTGAACGCCGCGACGCGGTATTTCCCGCTCGTCGGCGTGTTCGTCGGTGCGCTGGTGGCGTTGTTGACGGTGGCGATGGGGCACCTATGTTCGCCGCATCTCGCCATTGCGCTGGGGCTGGGTGTGAGCGTGTTGCTCACGGGCGCATTTCACGAAGACGGACTGGCCGATTCCGTCGACGCGTTCGGTGGGGCGTTCGAGCGCGAGCGCGTGCTGGAGATCATGCACGATTCGCGCATCGGGACTTACGGCGCTGTGGCGCTGTGGCTCGCGCTGGCGGTCAAGTGGCAGGCGCTCGTCGACATTCAGGCGTCGGTCGGGTGGGGGGGCTTTGCCGTGGTGCTGATCGGCGCGCATGCGGCGAGCCGTAGCATGGCAATCAGTCTGCTGCGCGCCCTCGACTACGTGCGTCCCGAAGGCAAGGCGAAGCCGGTGGCGCAACGGCTGAGTCTCGCCGGACTGATGTTCGGTGTACTTTGCAGCGCGCCGTGGTGGCTATGGCCCGATTGGCGAGCCGGTGTGACCAGCCTGGTAGTTCTGATCGCATTGCGTGCGGCGTTCATCCGCTATCTGCGCCGACGCCTCGGTGGCTACACCGGCGACACGCTGGGCTTCGCGCAGCAACTCGGCGAGCTGGCGCTCTATCTCACGGTGTGCGCATGGATCTGATTCTGGTGCGTCATCCGCAGCCCGATGTGGCGTCGGGTGTCTGCTACGGTCAGACGGATGTGCCGCTAATCGAACCTATTCAACATGGGACGCTGGTCGCGCGAATCCGCAGTGCTATCGGAGACCGGCCGCTGACTGCGGTGCACAGCAGTCACCTGATGCGTGCGCGAATCCCGGCAAGTTGGCTGTCGTCTATGTTTCATGCGCCGCATCACGTCGATACCCGCCTCGCCGAGATGCACTTCGGCGAGTGGGAAATGCGTGCATGGGACGAGATCCATCGCAGTGCGCTCGACGCGTGGGCACAAAACATCGCTGGCTTTGCGCCGCCCGGCGGCGAGTCGGCCCGCGACGTTGTGGTGCGCGTGGACACGTGGGCGCGTGAGTTGCGCTCGCAGGCATCGGACAACGACGAGGTGCACGTTGTGATCGGTCACGCCGGGCCGATCCGTCTGCACATGGCCACGGCGTTGCGTCTGCCGACGACCACGTGCCTGTCGTGGGCACTCGACTTCGGCAGCATCTGTCATCTGCATATTGCCGACGACGGCAACGCGCGTCTGATTCACTGGAACGTGCAAACGCACGTGTAACCGCACGTCGCTGCTGCCGCTTCGCTGGCCGCCTTGTTGGCCGCCTTGTTTGGCCGATTTACTTCGCCGAAGCCGTCCGACGCGAGCGTGCGATATCGAGGTCTTCGCACATCGTGCGGGCGCCATCGAGAATGCGCGGGCTGGGACGGTTGATGAGGTCGCCGTCGATGCCGAACAGATTGTTGTGCGCGACGGCCGGGAGTTGCGGCCACTTGCGCCAGTTATCCAGCGTGGCCAGCGGCTTGTCGGACTTCGTGGCCCCGGGCGTCGCGGTGAACATCGCTTCCGGCGCTTTGGCCAGCACCGCTTCGATGGACACGCGCGGCACAAGCGCCGATTCGTCCGCGAAGACATTCACACCGCCGCACAGGCGGATCACGTCGCTCACCATATGCGTGCCGTTCAGCGTCATGAGCGGCTGCGTCCACACCTGATAGAACACCGGCACGGGCGCGCGCGACGCATATTGCTTGCGCAACGCTTCATAGCGCGCACGGAAAGCGTCTGCGGATTCCTTCGCCCTGGCAGGCGTGCCCATCAGTATGCCGAGCGTCTCGATTGCGGCTGGCAGATCCGTCAGATGTTTCGGCTCCGAATAGAACACGGGCAACTTCAACTGACGCAGCGCCTCGACCTGACGCTGCGAATTGCCGTGCATCCACACGACGAGCAGATCGGGCTTGAGCGCGAGAATGCGTTCGAGATCGAGCGCGCTGTTATCGCCCACGTGCGGCAGGCGCTGCGCCGCCTCGGGGTAGTCGGAGTACTTCACCACGCCCACGACCTTGTCGCCCGCACCGGCGGCGAACAGCAACTCCGTGGCGTGCGGGGACAGACTGACCACGCGTTGCGCCGGGGCAGGCAACGTGACGGTCGCGCCGGAGTCGTCTTTCACGGAGACGGCGGCATGTGCGCCGGACAGGGGCGCACCTGCGAGGCAGGCGATGGCGAGGGCAAGCGTCTGAACGCGTAGGCGGGTGAGCATGGCCGGGCGGGGCAGCGATATCAGCGACATGGGGGCGATGCGTTCGATGAGCGCGAAGCGAGACAGGTGTAAGGGCAGGCGGGTGCGAGACGCGTCGATAAAGAAACGTCGAAAAATGAGATCATTCCCGCCACGGACTCGCCATTTTCTGCGGGTTGGGGCGCGGCGACAAGCGTTTGAAAGACCGTCCTGCGAACCGATGTCACGCAACGGGTGTCGAAAGATGCGTGGCATTCGGCGGCATGCCAGCCGTGCCGGATAGAACTGAAGGAGTCGACGTCGTGAAGCGAAATATGGGAATAGTGGGCGCTGCGGCGCTGGTGTTGGTCGCGATGCTCGCCGGGTGCGCTGCGCCGGGCGGTGGGTCTGGATCGGGAACCAGTGCAACGAGCACTAGCAAAGTGCAAGCCTATGGCGTGCTCGACGCAGGGGTAGCTGTGGTGAGGTAACGCGCCGATCCAGGCCGTCGACAAGAACCCGTCGACCGAAACGACCGCGCCCCCTGACGCCGAAGCGTTCAGGGGGCGCGGTGTCTAACGCGGTGTAGCGTTAGTTCGATGCCGGTGCGGGTGCTGCGGCACCTGCGTCCGAAGCCGGGGCGCTCATGGCGCCGCCGCCTGCATCGCTGGCCGCAGCCGGTGCCGGTGCGGTCGTGGTCGTGTCAGCTGCCGGGGCGGCCGATTGGTCTTCCTTTTTGGAGCAACCCACCGTCACGATAGTGGCGGTCAGAAGCGTGGCGAGCAACAGAGGCAGTTTTTTCATTTGGTCGTCCTTTTGATTGGGGAAAGCCCTTGCGAAAGAACCTTCAGTCTAGCGGCGCCCTTCGGCGATGACTGTGTGCATTTGTTGCAGAAATGCTTCAATTTGTAACGAAAACGACAGGAACACCCGTTATTTAATACCGCGTAAGCAGCCTCTGGGCAGTCACTCGGCCATTCGTGGGATATCCCCGGGCAACGTACACCCGTTCTGAAGCATAACGGGAAAATTGGATGGGTCCGATCTGCGTCAGTTCCCGAAAACGTCATTCACGACGGAATCCGGGACGCAGCGCCGTCAGTGCACCCACCAGCCGCTGCCATTCGTCTTCAGTCGCGGGCAGGCCCAAACGCAGGCTCGGCAGCGTTTCGATGCCATCCACCAACGAGATCGGGCGTGCATCGAACAAGCGCGTCCATACGCCTTGTTCTGCCAGTTGCGCGTGCCATTGCGGCGCGAGCGCATGCGCCGTCCAGGCAAATAGCGGTGTGCCGACCGTTGGCCAGCGCTGGTCGCGCAACAGCGATAACAGTCGTTCACCTTCCCGCAACAAACGTTCCCGCGTCGCCAGTTGCCACGCCGTGTCGCTCAGAGCGGTTCGCACTGCGAACCTTGCCGGACCGCTGATCGTCCATGCACCGAGCCGTTCGGTCAGACGTGTGCCAAGCCCTTTCGGGCACAAGGCGAAGCCCGCACGGATCCCCGCCAGTCCGAAGAACTTGCCGACCGAGCGCAGGATGACGAGGCCGTCTTCGCCCGCGTGGGGCGTCATCGACGTAGCAGGGGATACGTCCGCAAAGGCTTCGTCGACGATCAGCATGCCGCCGCGCGCCGTCAGTTGCGCTTGCCATTGGGCGAGCGTCTCACGTGAGACGGATCGCGTCGTGGGATTGTCGGGGTTGACCCAGACGAGGTAGTCGACATCCGGCAAGCCAGCTTCCGGTCCGAGCCATGGGACGAGCGTGTGTCCGGCGTGCGCGAATGCCGGTGCGTATTCGCTGTACGTGAGGGATGCGACGGCGACGCGTCCCGGTCGAAGCAGCGCGGGCAGCGCGCGGATGACCGCCTGCGAACCGGCGCAGGGCACGACGGTGTCCACCGGCACGCCGTAATAGCGGGCAGCCACGTCGCAGAGGTCGTCGAAGGCGTCGGGGAGATCACGCCAGACACTCGGTGGTGGCATCGGCACCGGATATCCCACGGGATTGATGCCGGTCGACAGATCCAGCCAGTCTTCGCGAGGGCGTCCAAACCGGTGGATCGCCTCGCCGAGATTGCCGCCGTGGCGCGGGGCGTTCGAGGGTGACGATGAGGGTGACGGTGCGGGTGCAGCGGGTGATGCAGACATGACGATCGGAAAGCGAGTTACACCAGTGTGGTGGGCATGGCATCGGCCTGCGATGCAGCGAACAGCGCGAGCGCGCCCGTGACGATCAGCCACATCCACATGGAACGGGAGATCAGCCGCCACGCGGCCTTGATGTGTTGTGCGGAGGGTTCCATGCCGCAGCCGAGCGGTGGGCGTGTTTCCCACTCCCCGTGATATCGCGCCGGGCCGCCAAGCTGAACGCCGAGGCTACCCGCACCGGCGGCCATCACGGGACCGGCGTTGGGGCTGGACCACGCGCTGGCCTGCGTGCGCCAGCAATCGATGGCACGCGCCACGTCGCCAAAGATCGCGTAGCTCGCTGCCGTCAATCGCGCGGGAATCCAGTTGAGGACGTCGTCGATGCGCGCCGCCGGGCGGCCGAAATATAGAAACTTGTCGGTGCGATAGCCCCACATCGCGTCGAGCGTATTGGCCAGACGGAACAGCACGACGCCGGGCGCACCGGCAATCGCAAACCAGAAGAGCGCGCCGAAGATGGCGTCGTTGCCGTTCTCCAGCGTGGATTCGACGGCGGCGCGCGCGAGATCGGAGGCGTTAGCGTCTTCCGTATCGCGTGAAACGATGCGTGCCGTGAGGGCGCGTGCCTGTGTCAGATCGCCGTCGCGCAGGGCATGAGCAATGGGCATGACGTGTTCGCGCAGACTGCGGGCACCGAGCGCCGCGTACAACGCCAGCGCTTGCCAGACGATGCCGCCCCAGCCCGGCAGGAACGTCAGCGCCCACGCGATCAGTACGGGAATCACGAGCATGAGGCACCACGCCCACGCGCCACGTGTCATGGCGCTGAACGGCTTGTCGCGCACCTCGGGATCGTTAAGCCATGCCTCGACACCGTTGGCGATATAGCCGAAGCCGACCAGCGGGTGCCAGCGTCGCGGCTCGCCGAGCCAGGCGTCGAGCAACACGCCGATCAATGCGGCGAGCCAGAGCGATTCGGGCGCGAGTCCTGTGAGCATCGGCGAGTGACTCCTGTTTTCTCTTATCCCTTGATGGCCATCGGCAGCCCGGCGACCACGAAACGCACGTGCGGTGCCAGCGCGGCGACACGCTGGTTGAGACGTCCGAGTTCATCGACATAACGCCGCGTGAGCGCACCCATCGGGATCACGCCCAGACCGATTTCATTGCTGACGACGACGATCTTGCCGGGGAGCGAAAGCAGCGTCTGCGCGAGCGTGTCGACGACGCTTTGCCACTGCGCTTCCGTCGCAGGTCCCTCGGGGTGATCGTCCGGCGGACACAGCCAGCCCGCGAGCCACAGCGGCAAGCAGTCAACAAGCACGCAATGACCGTCCCGTGCGACTTCCCTCAGTGTGTCTGACAGCTCGCGTCCGGCTTCCACCGTCTCCCAATGTCCCGGACGGCTCGCCCGGTGATGCGCAATGCGCGCCTGCATCTCGGGTTCGGCGGTCACGGCGGCCGTCGCGACATAGGTCACGGGCAGGCCGCTCTGCGTGGCGAGACGTTCGGCGAACGCGCTCTTGCCGGAGCGCGCGCCGCCGAGTACGAAGGTGAGATCGGGGGAGTTCGGGACAGGGTCGGTCATGGCGGATATTGTACGAGCGCCCGATGCGATAATCCGCGTCATGAGTGAAATCCCTGTCAAATTCGAAGCACCCGGCGGCTCGCGTCGCGGCACCCTGATGATTCAGGGGACGTCGTCGGATGCGGGCAAGAGCACGGTCGTTGCCGGTCTTTGTCGTCTGTTGTATCGCGAGGGCGTGCGCGTCGCCCCCTTCAAGCCGCAGAACATGGCGCTCAACAGCGCCGTGACGGCCGACGGCGGCGAGATCGGGCGCGCACAAGCGTTGCAGGCGCAAGCAGCAGGCGTCGCCCCGCATACCGACTTCAATCCCGTGCTGCTCAAGCCGAGCAGCGACCGGGGCGCACAGGTCATCATCGGCGGCAAGGTCGTGGCCGATCTCGATGCGCGTGCGTATCAGGAGTACAAGCCTCGCGCGATGGCGGCGGTGCTGGCCGCGTACGAGCGTCTGCGCACGGGGTACGACGCCGTGCTGGTCGAGGGCGCGGGCAGTCCGGCTGAGGTGAACCTGCGCGCGCGCGACATCGCGAACATGGGCTTCGCCGAGGCAGTCGATGCCCCGGTGCTGCTCGTCGCCGACATTGATCGGGGAGGCGTTTTCGCGCAATTGATCGGCACGCTGGCGTGTCTGTCGGACAGTGAACGTGCGCGTATCAAGGGCTTCGTCATCAATCGCTTTCGCGGCGATCCGTCATTGCTCACGAGCGGGCTGGAATGGCTAGAGATGAAGACGGGCATCCCGGTGCTGGGTGTGTTGCCGTACCTGCACGGGCTGCATCTCGACGGCGAGGACATGCTGCCAGGCGAACGTCACAAGGCCGCGAGCGGCGAGACGCGTCTGCGCGTGACCGTACCCGCCTTGCCGCGCATCAGCAATCACACCGATTTCGACGCCTTGCGTGCGCATCCGCAAGTTGATTTCCGTTATGTCGGTGCGGGCGAGGCGTGGCCCGCCAGCGATCTCGTGATCCTGCCCGGGAGCAAGCACGTGCGTGCCGATCTCGCGTGGTTGCGCGCACAAGGCTGGGAATCGGCGATAGCGCGGCATCTACGCTATGGCGGCAAAGTGCTGGGCATCTGCGGGGGCTTGCAGATGCTGGGTGCTGCGATTCACGATCCGCTCGGTCTCGAGGGGGATGCGGGCACGACCTCGGGCCTCGGCTGGCTGGAGATCGAAACCACCATGGAGACCCAGAAGCAATTGCGCGTGGTGGCCGGACGTCTCACCACTGGCGACGCGCCGGTGAACGGCTACGAGATCCATATGGGGGTGACGCGCGGGGCGGCGCTTGCGCGTCCTGCGGTCTGGCTGGACGGTGGCGAACAAGCCCCGGTCGCCGACGGTGCCCGCTCGGCCGACGATCAGGTCATGGGGACGTATCTGCACGGCCTGTTCGACACCCCTGATGCACTGCAAGCGCTGCTCGCGTGGGCGGGCGCACGCGATCTGGCGGTGCAGGACTACAACGCGCTGCGCGAGGCGTCGCTGGACCGATTGGCCGACGCGTTTGCCGCGCATCTGGATTTGCCGCGCGTGTGGGCCTGTCTGCGCTAGCAGGGAGGCTGGTGGGCATGCAGCTCGCGCGCGTCTGGACGACGTGCTGAGGTCCGGCCAGGACTCGACCGAACCCGGCGGAAGCGGCTTCGTCATCGACCCGTTGTAATATTGGCGAAAATCGACCTCGGGGAGTCTGCAATGCCGGTGATTGTGGTGGCGAATCCAAAGGGTGGCGTGGGCAAGAGCACGCTGGCAACGAATCTGGCGGGCTATCTCGCCGCGCAGGGCCATGCCGTCATGCTCGGCGACACGGATCGTCAGCAGTCCTCGCGCGCCTGGCTGGGGCTGCGTCCACCGGCGCTGCGCCCGATCGCCACTTGGGATGTCGACCACAACGAGGTGGCGCGTCCGCCCAAGGGCACCACGCACGCAGTGCTCGATACGCCTGCGGGTTTGCACGGCAAGCGTCTCGAGTCGATCCTCAAGCTCGCGGACCACATTCTGGTGCCGTTGCAACCGTCGATCTTCGATATCCTCGCCACGCGCGATTTTCTTCAGAAGCTGGGCGAAGAGAAGGCGGTGCGTCAGGGCGACGTGCGCGTCGGTGTGGTCGGGATGCGTGTGGACGCTCGCACCCGGGCGGCCGATCAGCTCTCGCGCTACTGCGAGGAGGCGGGTCTGCCGGTGCTCGGCATGCTGCGTAACACGCAGAACTACGTGCAGCTCGCCGCGCATGGGCTGACGTTGTGGGATGTCGCGCCGGGGCGCGTCGAGCGCGACCTGCCGCAGTGGGACGGCATCACCGAGTTCGTGGCGAGATAAAAAAAGGGACCCGCAGGTCCCTTTTTCTTTGGGCTGCGCCGGTATCCGGCGCGTTGCCTTACTTCGCAGCCTGGGCGGCTTCGAAGGCGCGGGTTTCTTCCCACGCTTGCAGCGGCACGTGATCGCGCTCGCCCTTTTGCACGTTCTTCTCGTCGACGAACACCAGCTTGGGCTTGAAGCCTGCCAGCACTTCCTTTTCCTCGACTTGTGCGTACGACACGATGATCACGATGTCGCCGAGCTGCGCACGACGTGCGGCCGCGCCGTTGAGCGAGATCATGCCGCTGCCGCGCTCGCCGCGAATGGCATAGGTCGTGAAACGTTCGCCGTTGTTGACGTTGAAGATGTCGATTTGCTCATTTTCGACAAGGCCCGAGGCTTCGAGCAGGTTTTCGTCGATCGCGCACGAGCCTTCGTAATGCAATTCGCAATGCGTTACGGTGGCGCGGTGGATCTTCGACTTGAGCATGGTGCGGTACATGGCGTGCCTCTTGTGTTGCGATGTGTTGCGATGCCGCGCACGCTGCGCGACGAAGAATGTGCGCGCGGAATCGACGAAGTGCCGACACGCGCACGGCTTGCGCCTGGAGCCCTTCGCGGCGGTCGTGCTGGTTGCTCGACCGTGCGCGGTGGGCCCGGCGCTCAAATTTCGAGGTTGTCGATCAGACGCGTTGCGCCCAGTTTGGCGGCGGCGAGCACCACCAGGCTTTCTGCCGGTGCCGCGCCGGGGGCGGGCACGCGCAGATTGGCGCGCTGGCGAATCGACACGTAGTCTGGCTTCCAGCCACGTTCGGTCAGCGTCTTCATAGCCGACGCTTCGAGCGCCGCGTAGTCGGTGCTGCCACCGTTCACGGTGTCGCGGATTTCATTCAGCAGACGGTACAACTGCGGCGCTTCCGCGCGCTCGGCGTCAGACAGATAGCGGTTGCGCGAGGACAGGGCGAGACCGTCGTCGGCACGCACCGTCTCAGCGGCGATGATTTCGATGGGCAGTGCGAACTGACGGCACATGCTGCGCACGATCATCAATTGCTGGTAGTCCTTCTTGCCGAACACGGCCACGCGCGGCTGCACACACGAGAACAGCTTGGTCACGACCGTGCATACGCCCTTGAAGAAGCCGGGACGGAACTCGCCTTCGAGAATGTCGCCCAGATCGTGCGGCGGCTCGACGCGGTATTCCTGCGGCTCCGGATACATCTCCTTCTCGTCCGGCGCAAACAGCACGTAGACGTTCTCGCGCGTGAGCTTCTCGATGTCGTCCAACATCGTGCGCGGGTACTTGTCGAAGTCCTCGTTCGGCCCGAATTGCAGACGGTTCACGAAGATGCTGGCCACGACCGGATCGCCGTGCTGGCGGGCGAGTCGCATGAGCGAGAGGTGGCCTTCGTGCAGATTGCCCATCGTGGGCACGAAGGCGACGCGATTCTGTCCGCGCAGTTGGTCGCGCAGTTCGTGAATCGAGGGGATGACTTTCATGGGGCGCTCAGTTTGGGGTGTAAGTCAGGCGGACGTAGATCGGCGCAAACGGCTCGGCCTGCGTGATCTCCAGCAGCGACTCGCGCGTGAGTTCGAGCATGGCGATGAAGTTGACCACCACGACCGGCACGCCGCGCGTGACGTCGAAGAGCTCGGTGAACTCCATGAAACGCGCGCCTTGCAGACGTCGCAGAATCTGGCTCATATGCTCGCGCACCGACAGTTCTTCGCGGGAAATCTTGTGATGCTGAACAAGCTTGGCGCGACGCAGTACCTCGGCCCACGCGGCGCGCAGGTCTTCGGCGTCCACATCGGGAAAACGCGGCTGAAGGCTTTGCTCGATATAGACCTGCGAGCGCAGGAAGTCACGGCCGAGCACCGGCAGCGTATCGAGCTTTTGCGCGGCAAGCTTCATCTGCTCGTACTCCAGCAGACGACGCACCAGTTCGGCGCGCGGATCTTCCGCTTCCTCACCGGTGTCGGCCTTCTTCACCGGCAGCAGCATGCGCGACTTGATCTCGATGAGCATCGCCGCCATCAGCAGATACTCGGATGCCAGTTCCAGATTGGTCCGGCGGATCTGTTCCACATAGAGCAGGTACTGCTTCGTGACCTGCGCCATCGGAATGTCGAGCACGTTGAAGTTCTGCTTGCGGATCAGATACAGCAACAAGTCGAGCGGGCCTTCGAAGGCTTCGAGGAAGATCTCGAGGGCGTCCGGCGGAATGTAGAGATCGTTCGGCAGCGCAAACAGCGGCTCGCCGTAAAGACGTGCACGCGCTACACCGTCGACCGTATCGGGCGTGGAGTCCTGCCCGTCGTGCGGCGCGGGCAGCTCGGTGGCCGAACCACCGGCACCACTTGCACCACTCGCACCTCCCGAGCGCGACGTTGCGGCGGGTGCCGCTTCGTCGGTTGCGCCTTCGGGGGCATCGGCGTGGGTCCTGTCCGCTTCGACAGACTCGCCTTGGGCCGGAATTTCCTGAGAACCGTCGTTTCGGCCATCGTCCGGCGTCTGGTCGGCAGCACCGCTCGCCACGGGATCGACGTGCTCAGGCACCGGCGCGATCTCGGGGATCGGGTCGGGCGTGAGCGACGGATCGTCGGGCGTACTCGGATTCAATGCGGAACTCGGCCGGAGAGCGGCGATTTACTCGCTTTGGTAGACGTACGGCTGCTGGGCCACACGCGATTGCTGGGCGCGGCTGCGCTCTTCCATATCAATCGGTTGCTTGTCCCACAGCAGGGAACGACCCTTGCGTTGCTCCGCTTCCAGCGTCGGCTTCTCGGTCTTGAGTTGCTTGATGAATTGGGTGATGTCGGACTCGTACATGGTCGATTGCTTGAAAAATAGGCAAAAGCGGCACCGTCCTGACGGTGCCAATCGACGCAGATTCTACCGCAAACCCGTCGCCGTTCGGTGTTTTGGCGTTTTGGGCAATTCGCCCGAATTTAAGCCGCATGGGTGAACCGTACTCCCGGATATGTTCAAATACGAGTCACATACGCAATGCGCGGTGTCTCGTTGTGCCATGCTGGCGGGCATCGTGCGTTTGAGCACCCCTCACGGCACGCCGGACCACCGGCGGCGATATTTCCAAGGAAGGTTTTGACCGTCTCGCAGATCAAATCCGGACACGACGCTGGCCGTCGCTTTGGCGTGCGCATTTCAGTACGCCCATTGGTTCGCTCATTAGTACGCTCATTAGTACGCTCACTCCCGCATCTCCTGCGCATTCGCCACCAGCCGACCCGACTGGTGAGCCTGGCGGCGCTGGCTTGCGGCCTGTGCGCACCCGGTCTGGCGCAAGCGGACTATCGGGTGCGTGTCGACGCGCCCAAAGACATCGCCAAGCTCCTGAAGGACAACCTCGACGTCGTGCGCTACGCCTCGCGCGACGACATCGGTGAGGCCCAGTTCGAGCACATCGTGGCCACCATCGGCGAGCAGGTGCAGGAACTGACGTCCACGGAAGGCTATTTCTCGCCTGTCACCCATGTGGACGTGGCGACCATCAACGGTAAGCGCGATGTCGACATCAAGGTCGAGACTGGCCCCCGCACGCATATCAAGGAAGTCGATCTCAAGTTCACCGGTCCGGTCGCCGAGCAGGATCCGCAGCGCGTCGAGCAGTTGCGCAACGCCTGGGAACTGCCAGTAGACGCACCCTTTCGTCAGTCCGACTGGGACAAGGCGAAGAACGACACCCTGTTCCAGCTCGGGCAGAAGCGCTACCACGCCGCGAAGATGACGTTCTCGCGCGCCGTGGTCGACGCCGATAACGATGCCGCCTCGCTCGCCGCGACCTACGAGAGTGGCCCGCCGTTCACGCTCGGGCCGCTGGTGATCACCGGCACGCGTCGCTATCCCGCGCAGATCATCCGCAACGTCAATCCGCTGTCCGAGGGCGAGGCCTTCGACGCTGACCGCTTGCAGGAGCTACAACGCCAGATTCAGGCCACGCCGTACTTTTCCAACGTGATCATCTCGGTGACGGAAGACCCGTCGAAGGCCGAACTCGCGCCGGTGGAAGTGAAAGTGCGCGAATTCCCCCAGCAGCGCGTGCAAACCGGTGTCGGCTACACGACGGACACCGGCGCGAGCATCAACGGGCGCTACTCTTACTACAACCTGTTCGGCAAGGCGTGGACGTTCGACTCGCAAGCGCGTCTCGAACAGTACCGGCAGGGCGGCTACGCCGAAATCGGCATGCCACCGGACGAGAGCGCGTACACCAACAGCCTGCGCGGGTCGTTCGACCGCACGTATCTGAACGGTCTCGACCAGCGCTCGACGCAGGTCGGCATCAAGCGTGCGCGCTCGCGCGAGCGTTACGACTGGGCGTACACGCTGGACTTCTATCGTACGGACGAGCGTCCCGATGGTGGCGAGCGTTTCCTCAACAAGGCACTCGTACCTGCGTTCTCGTGGAATCGTCGCGATGTCGACGACCTGATCTTTCCGCGCAAGGGCAACATCATCAACACGCAGCTCGGCTTCGCCGCAAAGCCGCTGCTGACCGATCAGAGTTTCGCGCGGCTCTACGGCCGTATTCGCCAGTACTTCCCGGTCGGACAGCGCGATCTCGTGCTGGCGCGCCTGGAACTCGGCGCGGTGCTGACGAACGGCAACAGCAACCGCATCCCGTCGTCGCTGCTCTTCTTCGCGGGGGGCACCTCGTCGATTCGCGGCTACACCTATCAGAGCATCGGCCGTCAGCAGAACGGCACGACCTTCCCGACGAAGTACCTTGCGACGGCAAGTCTCGAATATCAGCGCTGGGTCACGCGCGATTGGGGCGGCGCAGTGTTTTGGGACGTGGGTACGGCGACCGATGACTATCGTCATCCCACACCGCTGTATCACGGTGTCGGTTTGGGGGTGCGCTGGCGCAGCCCTGTCGGCCCGGTGAATCTCGATCTCGGATATGGCGTGCATGACCGGCGTTTCCGTCCGTCGATCTCGCTGGGGGTGGCCTTCTGATGATGAAGATGCTGCTCAATACCTCGATGCCGACGACCGCCATGACCGATGTTCGCCAAGGCGGTCGCGTTGCACAGGACACCGGGCGAGAACCCACGGAACCCACATTGACGCGCTCCGGCATGCAGGGAACGGACGGTAGCGGGACTCCGCCGCCGGATAACGCGTCGACACCGCCGCCGCCACGGCGCCGACACTGGGGACGTACGCTCGCGGCCATCGTCCTCGCGCTGCTGCTGATCGTCGTACTCGCCATCGGCGCGCTGGTGTGGGCCATGTCGAACGAACGCGGCAGCCGCTGGCTATGGCAGACGGCCGTCTCGACGCTCGGCGGCAAGCTCTCCGGCGAATGGCGCAGCGGCAGCGTGTTGCACGGTTTCACGCTCAACGACATGCGCTACGTGGATGGTGCGACGCGCATCACTGTCAGCCGACTCGAAAGCCGTTGGGATCTCGGCCTGCGGCCGCTGCACTTCACCGTCGACAAGCTCCATGCGGGCGATGTGGATCTGGCTTTCGCGCCGTCCCCGCCGTCGAACACGCCCACGACGATGCCGACAAGCCTGCGTCTGCCGCTGGGATTGACGTTGAACGACGTACGCGTGGCGAAGCTCACGCTGCACTCGCCCGCGCTCGTGCTTGAAGACATTCGCGTCGCAGGTCGTAGCGACGGCACGCAGCACACGGTGCAGATCGAGCATCTCGGCACGCCGTATGGCGAAGCGCAGGCCAGTCTGCAACTGAACGGGCAGCGTCCGTTTGCGCTGAATGGCAACGTCGGATTGCAGGCCAAGGCGGGTGACATTCCCGTCGCGCTCAAAGCCGATTTGTCAGGCTCGCTCGACGCTCTCGTCGTCGACCTGACGGCCAGCGGCGAGAAGCTGAACGGGACGGCGCACATCGCGGCGTCGCCGTTCGGTCCGGTGCCGCTCTCGCGCGCGCAGATTGCGCTCGATCACCTCAATCCGCGCGATTTCGCATCGGGTGCGCCGCAGGCGGACCTCGCAGTGCAGGCCGACTTGCGGCCGCAACCGGGCGCAAAGGAATTCCGCGTGCTGGGTCCGGTGTCGGTGACCAACGTGAAGCCCGGTGCGATCGATGCGGGCTGGCTGCCAGTGGAGAGTCTGCGCACGCAAGTGTTGCTCGATGCGACGCGTCAGGCATTGACCGGCATCGAGTTGAAACTCGCAGGCCGCGCCGTGCTGACCGGCAGCGGTGAGTTGCGACGGGAGAAGGTGGCGGCGACGGCAAGCGCGCCCGCGCCTGCTACTCCGACGACGTCTTCCGCAAGCGCAGCCAGTACCGCAAGCGCCGCGATGGCCACGAATGGGACCACGGCCGATGCCGAAGCGACCGTCGGCGGCTTTGCCTTCACGATGCGCGACCTCGACCTGCGCGCGTTGTACGGCAAGCTGCCCGCGACGAGGCTCGGCGGCCCGCTCGACGTCAAGCTCGACGCGACCGGCCAGCGCATCGTGCTCGACTGGCGCGATGCGGCCCGTCGTGTGCTCGCCGACGTCGGTCTCGACGCGAAGGGCACCACGATTCACGCGCTGTCGCTCGATGCGGGCAACGGCAAGGTCGCGGCAACCGGCGTGCTGGAGAACGGCGACACCGGCGCTTACAAGGCGCAGATCAAACTGACGCGCTTCGATCCCGCCGCATGGTACGACCTCTATGGCCCGCAAAAGGCCGGGACAAAGACACCGGTCGCCAGCGTCACCGGTCAGTTCGATGCACAGGGCGCGCTGCGTCCGGATTTCGGACTGACGCTGAAGTTCGCGTTGCAGGACAGCGTCTACGCCGACTTGCCGATGAGCGGTGCGGGCACCGTGAAGCTCGCTGGCACGCGTTTGTTGCCGAGCGATGCGAACCTGCTCGTCGCGGGGAACAAGGTCGTGCTGCGGGGCAGCTTCGGTGCGCCGGGCGACAAGATGGCGGTCAACGTTGACGCCCCGTCGCTCGATAAGCTGGGCTTCGGTCTGGCAGGCCGACTGCAACTGGATGGCCAGGTCTCGGGCACGGTGGAGCGCCCGGTAGTTGCCGCAACGCTTGCTGCCGACAAACTCGTGTTCGGCGCGCAAAAGCTGGAGCATCTGGCCGGTAAGGTGGATGTCAGCGGCGGTTTCCCCGGCGTCGCGAGCGATCGTCTGAATGTCACGCTCGACGGGCAGGGTTTCGCGAGCAGCGTCGCGCGACTCGACAAGCTGTCATTGGCGTTGGCGGGTACTCGCGGTGCACACACACTGCATCTGAAGGCCGCGGGCAAGTTGCGCGAAGCACCGCTCGACATGAATCTCGATGCATCGGGTGCAGTGACCAACGCAGGCGGCAAGCCGGGTTGGAAGGGCACGATCCAGACACTCGAAAACCGTGGCGTGCCGAAGCTGAATCTCGCGTCGCCGTGGCAGATCGAAGCCAGCGCGCAGCGCGTGCATCTCGGTGCGGCGAAGCTCGTGACGGGGGCCGGTGCGCTTTCGCTCGCGAACTTCGATTACGGCGGCGGCCAACTGAAGACCGCCGGCACGATCGACACGCTCGACGTCGCGCAGGTGCTGCGTGTCGTTCAGACGTTCACCGGCGAGGTGCCGCCGATTGCCAGCGACCTCGTGCTCGACGGCAAGTGGAACGTGAGCGCCGGTCAGCGCGCGGACGGGTTCGTGGAAATCGTGCGTCGCAGTGGTGACGTCACGCTGCGTCGCGGCGGCATGAACGATCACGTCAAGGTGACGATCACTGGCATTCCCGGTCTGAGCGCGGAGAAGGGCGGCGTAGGGGCACGCGTGCCGCTCGGCATCTCGGAGCTGCGTACTCGTATCGATCTGTCGGGCCAGACGGCGCACACGACGCTCAAGGCCGTGTCCTCGCTGGTCGGCACGGTCGACGCTGACGTGCAAACCGGGCTGCGCGTGCAGGGCGGTATTCCGGAAGTACCCGACGACGCGCCGCTCACCGGTCGCATCGCCGTCGCGATTCCGAACCTCTCGAAGTTCGAAGACCTCGCCGGAGCACAGTTCGCCTTCAAGGGCCGCGCCAACTTGCAGGTGGCACTGGCGGGCACGGTAGCAAAGCCGCGTCCGACCGGGGAGCTGACGGCCGACGATCTTTCAGCGCAGATGTTCGACACGGGCGTGAGCGTGAAGGACGGCAGGATGCGCATCGCGCTCACACCGACCGAGATCGTGCTGCGCGACGTGGTCGTGACCGGCGGTGGCGGTGGCACGGCGCGTGCAACGGGCAATATCCGTCTCGACACACCTGAGCCGACGCTCGCGATCACGCTCGCCGCAGACAAGTTGCAGCTCTTCGCCGCACCTGATCGTCAGTTGTCGCTCACGGGCGAGGCCAAGGCCACGGGCAGTGGCGAAGCGATCGCCGTGAACGGCAGCTTCACCGTGGATCGCGCGCGCTTCGCGTTGCCGCCCACGACCGCGCCGAAGCTGGGCGACGACGTCGTGGTGGTGCGTGGCGGCGCTCAGGCACGGGCCAAGCCGCTCGATCCGAAGGAGGAAGCGGCGCGCATCAGCGAGAAGCCCGCCAGCCGGTTCTCGCCGCACATCAACGTCGAAGTGAATCTGGGCCGCGATTTCCGCTTCGTGGGCGCAGGTGCAGACCTGTTGCTGCGCGGCAGTATGCGTGTGCAAAGCGATCCGCTCACACCGATGCGCGGCACCGGCACGATCACGGTGGCGGAAGGCACGTACGAAGCGTTTGACCGCAAGCTCGCCATCGAGCGCGGGGAAATCAACTTCGTCGGCCCGCTGGGCAACCCGAACATCTACATTCAGGCGATGCGTCGCAATCAGGAAGTTGCTGCCGGGGTGCTGGTGACGGGCACGGTGCGCCAGCCGCGTGTGACGCTCGTCTCCGAGCCGAACGTCTCCGACGAAGAGAAGCTGTCGTGGCTGATGTTCGGGCATGGTCCGGATGGTGCGGGTCTCGGCCAGCGTCAGGCGATGGCGGGTGCAGCCACGGCGTTGCTCGGTGCCTCGGGTGGCAAGCGCATCATCAAGGATCTGGGGATCGACGAGTTCAGCATCGGCACCAGCGATTCCGGCTTGGCCGATGACGAGCAGGTGGTCAAGCTCGGCAAGGCGATCTCGGACAACTTCTCGTTGGGATACGAGCAAAGTCTGACGAGTGCAGCGAGTATCGTGAAAATCACGTGGCAGATATCGCGCCGCTGGCAACTGGCGCTGCGCACCGGTTCGCTGTCCGGCTTCGATGTGTTGTTCAACCGGCGCTTTGACTGATGCAGTGATGTCTTTGCATCGGCGCAGTGGATGTACGACCGGCAAATAGTCAGAGGAGGGTAACGATGAAAACGTCGCTCGATTTCGAACTTGGGGCGCGCGAATCAGGTGTGCGCCGGGGCCTTCGTTGGGGAGTCGCTATGGGATTGCTTGCGAGTCTGTTGGGACTGTTCGGCTGTGATCAGCAGCAAATCGACAAGGTGCGTGAAAAGGCGCAGGACACGTTCAACGCCGTCAAGCCGGACGATCTGATGCTGCGCGACCTCAAACCGGGCGTCACGACCGAGGCGCAGGTGCGCGATCAGATGGGCAAGCCCGAGATCGTATGGGAGAACGACGACGGCTCGCGCCGTCTCGAATATCCGCGTTCACCGGGCGGGTTGCGGACCTATATGGTCGACATCGCCGCCGACGGCAAGCTGCGCAGCGTGACGCAGGCGCTCTCGGCGGAGAACTTCCAGCAGGTGCAGCCGGGTATGTCGCAGGACGACGTGCGGCGTCTGCTCGGCAAGCCGACCACGGTCGCGGAATATCGTCTGAAGAAGGAGACGGTGTGGAGTTGGCGCTGGCTTGAGGACGGCGTGAACACGCCAGGCATGTTCAACGCCCATTTCGGCCCGGATGGCCGCGTCACGGTGACGTCGCGCTCGCCGGATCCGGCGTCGGAGCGACCGTGACGGTTCAGTGTTACTGGGTGGCGTGCGGCGATTGCGTCTGATGACCCGCGCGGCGGTCGCGATGCGTCACCATCCGGTCGTGCAGCCGCGTGATGATCCGGCTACCGGTCTTCTCGAACATGAACGGCAGTACCGCATGGACGAGACACGCAAGGCATGCGCCGAGCAGGGGGAGGGCGAATGACAACGACGTCCCCATGTGCTGGAGATAGTTTTCGCCGACCGAGGCGGGATGTTGAGTGAAGATTTTCATGGCGAGCGTTTTTTTCAGAATGTTTCTGAAGTCTACTTGCCGTCACCGGGTAAAGGCTTCCAAATCTTCCTTCAAATGGGGTAGGATTTGGAAAAATTTTCCTCCCGGGTGTCATTGTGGATAAAACCGATCTCGCAATTCTCGAAAATCTGCAATCCGATGCCTCGCGCTCACTCGGTGAACTGGCCGAAGCGGTGCATCTGTCGCCTACGCCCTGCTGGCGGCGCGTGCAGCGTCTGCGCGAAAGCGGCGTGATCACCGGACAGGTGACGCTGTGCGATCCGCAGCAACTCGACCTGCGCGTCACGGCGTTCGTCTTCATCAAGGCGGCAACGCACAGCGAGGACTGGATGGTTCGTTTCGTCGCGGGGGCGCGGGAATTGCCCGAAATCGTCGAAATTCATCGCATGGCGGGCGAGATCGACTATCTGCTCAAGGTCTACTTGCCCGACATTGCGGCCTACGACCGTTTCTACAAAAAGCTCATCCGCGTGGCCGATCTTCAGGACATCAGCGCCAGCTTTTCGATGGAAACGGTGAAGTTCACCACGGCCTTGCCGGTGGACCACTTGCGGTAAGCAACTCCGCCGACACTCAAAAACAAAACACCCCGAGGCCGGATCGCCGGCGCTCGGGGTGTTTCGCTTTCGGGACTGCGCGTTTTACTTCACGCGCATGCCGGGCTTCGCGCCGTTGTGCGGCTCAAGAATGTAGATGCCCGGCTCTGCCTTCTCGTCGGCGGCCGAAGCGGCGAGCACCATGCCCTCCGACAGACCGAACTTCATCTTGCGCGGTGCGAGGTTCGCGACCATCACGGTCAGCTTGCCCACGAGCACTTCGGGCTGCGGATACGCCGACTTGATGCCGGAGAAGACGTTGCGCGTTTGCGCTTCGCCCACGTCGAGCGTGAGTTGCAGCAGCTTGTCCGAACCTTCGACAGCCTTGCAATCGACGATGCGCGCAATACGCAGATCGATCTTGGCGAAGTCGTCGATGGTGATGATTCCGTCGTCAGTCTTCTCTGCCGCTTTCTCGACTTTTTCGGACTTGGCCGCCTTGTCCTTGCCCTTCGCTGCGGCGGCGTCGGCCACCGGAGCCGTCGCTTGCAGCGAGTCGCGGTTGGCGGCGAGCAGCGCTTCGACCTGCTTGCCTTCGACGCGCGTCATCAGATGCTTGTACGCGTTGATGGCGGCATCGGCGGTAAGCGGACGGTTCACGTCCTGCCACGTCTGCGGGGCGATGTTCAGGAACTGCTCCACCGCCTGCGACGTCGTCGGCAGCACCGGCTTGAGGTACAGCGTCAGCAAGCGGAACGCTTCCAGACACACCGAGCAAGCCTCGTGCAGCGCCGCAGCCTGTGCCGGGTCCTTCGCCAGATCCCACGGCTTGACCGTATCGACGTAACCGTTAATCGCGTCGGCCTGTTCCATCACCAGACGCAGCGCCTTGCCGAACTCGCGACCTTCGTAATACGCGGCGATCTGCGGGGCAGCGGCGCGCACTTGTGCGAGCAACGGCGCGTTCATGGCGTCCGCCGAGACACGGCCGTCGAAACGCTTGATCAGGAAGCCGGCGGCACGGCTGGCGATGTTTACATACTTGCCGACCAGATCGCTGTTCACCCGGGCGATGAAGTCATCGAGGTTCAGGTCGAGGTCTTCCATCGTGTTGCCGAGCTTGGCGCCGATGTAATAACGCAGCCATTCCGGATTCAGCCCGGTGTCGATGAAGCTCTGGGCCGTGATGAACGTGCCGCGCGACTTCGACATCTTCTGGCCGTCCACGGTCAGGAAGCCGTGGGCGTACACGTTGGTCGGCGTGCGATGGCCCGAGAATTCGAGCATCGCCGGCCAGAACAGCGTGTGGAAGTACATGATGTCCTTGCCGATGAAGTGGTACTGCTCGGTCGTGGAACCGGGCTTGACCCATTCGTCGAAGTTCAGACCGCGCTTGGCGCACAGGTTCTTGAAGCTGGCGTAGTAGCCGACCGGCGCGTCGAGCCACACATAGAAATACTTGCCCGGCGCGCCCGGAATCTCGAAGCCGAAATAGGGCGCATCGCGCGAGATGTCCCAGTCGGCGAGCGTCGATTCGCCATCTTCACCGAGCCATTCCTTCATCTTGTTCGCGGCTTCGGGCTGGGCGAGGCCCGATACCCACTTGCGCAGGAACTGCTCGCAGCGCTTGTCCGAGAGCTTGAAGAAGTAGTGCGTCGACGTCTTGCGAATCGGCGTGGCACCCGAGACGACCGAGTACGGATTGAGCAGGTCGGTCGGCGCGTAGGTCGAGCCGCAGACTTCGCACGAATCGCCGTACTGATCCTTCGCGCCGCACTTCGGGCATTCGCCCTTGATGAAGCGGTCCGGCAGGAACATCTCCTTGACCGGGTCGTAGGCCTGTTCGATATCGCGCGCCTCGATCAGGCCCTGTTCCTTCAGGGCCAGATAGACGTTCTCGGACAATTCGCGGTTCTCTTCAGAGTCCGTCGAATAGTAGTTGTCGAACGAAATGTTGAAGCTGTCGAAGTCGCGCTTGTGTTCCGTCCACACGCGCTCGATCAGTTGCTTGGGCGTGAGGCCTTCCTTCTCGGCGCGCAGCATGACCGGCGTGCCGTGCGTATCGTCCGCGCCAACGTAGTAGACCTCATGGCCCTGCATTCGCATGAACCGTACCCAGATATCGGTCTGGATGTATTCCACCAGGTGACCGATGTGAATCTGGCCATTGGCGTACGGCAGTGCGGATGTGACGAGAATGCGGCGGGACATGTGGTTTGACTGTGTGGGTTGAGGGTTGCGGGAAAGGACGATTCTAGCAGGCGGGCGGCACCCGCGCCCAAACGGACGTCCGGGCAGGGGTGTGTCGTGGAAAAGCGCGCGGCCAAAAAAAAGCCGGAACGAGGTTCCGGCATAACTAGGCACACGTAACGTCAATAACAAAGAGGAGATGAAAGCGCCCACGGTAGGCACTTCCGAAGGGTCTGAGCGCTGGGGTAGGGGATTAGTTCAACCGATGTGCCGACTTTCGATGCTGCGTCGCAACATGCGGCCCGGCCTTAGCGCAGAAACGCGCATGCCCGGCGGACCGGGCATGCGTTTGGATGGACTGACCGGATGTCAGTCCGGTGAAGCCTAGCGATGCGCTTAGCGAGGCGCTTGCTGTTGCTGCTGCGGCGCTTGCAGGAGAATTTCAACGCGACGGTTCTGCGCGCGACCTTCTGCCGTGGCGTCCGAGGCGACTGGCTGGCTGGAGCCGACGCCCACGCCTTGCAGACGGCGAGCATCGACGCCGCGCGAGGTCAGGTACTGGATGACCGCATTGGCACGATTTTGCGAGAGCGGAATGTTGATGCGATCGCCACCGGTGCTGTCCGTATGACCGATCACACGGGCCGTGATGCCCGGATTCTGGTTAAGCGAGTTCGCCAGATCGGTGAGCACGGCGGCGAAGTTCGGCTTGATGGCGTACTGGTTCGTGTCGAACGTCACGTCGCTCGGCACGTTGACCTGGAGCTGACCGTCCGGACGCTCGGAGATCTGCGTGCCGGTGCCGGCCGTGTGACCGCCCAGCGTGTTCTTGATGGACTGCCAGTTGTAGCCCGTGGCGCCGCCGGCGGCGGCTCCTACTGCCGCGCCGATCAGGGTGCCGGTGGTGTTGCCTCCGATGAGGTTGCCCAGCCCCGCCCCGACCGCTGCGCCGACACCGGTGCCGACTGCCGTGTTGGTGCCCTGCGGCGTCTGGCATCCTGCCAGCATGGCGGCCGAGACCAGTACGAGCGCAGAAGCGCGCAGAGTGTTCTTGTTCATTTGAGGCTCCTTATCGATTAGCTAGCTGTGATGAAACACGCGTAAGCACTTCGTTGAAGCACGCGCGCGCCGCAGGGGTTTTGAGCCTGAAGGCGCGACGTCTTTTACAATAGCGCTGAGCTTCAACCGCAGGCAAGGACATCTTGCCGCGACGGCTGGTTCCCCATAACACGCGCGCCTCGAATGCTAGTCGAGAGCGTGCGCCACGGTTGTTACAAGTTGTTAGCGCTATGCCGGGTTGTCCCGGTGCGCCCCGACAGAGCGAGAGACCCATATGGAAGTCGCCCAAATCAATGAAGTGCTGCGTGGTATCGTCGACCCGGATACGGGCCTGGACCTGATCGCCGGAAAGTATGTGAAGCAAGTCGCGGCCGAGCACGGCCACGTCGGCATTCAGATCGAGTTCGGCTATCCCGCCAAAAGCCAGT
Organism: Pandoraea commovens; assembly: GCF_902459615.1. Classification (GTDB taxonomy): domain Bacteria; phylum Pseudomonadota; class Gammaproteobacteria; order Burkholderiales; family Burkholderiaceae; genus Pandoraea; species Pandoraea commovens. The sequence goes on along the minus strand of NZ_CABPSA010000005.1, from coordinate 119,154 downwards.
TCGAAGCCATGCGCACTCGCATTACCGAGGCCGTCGGCAAGCTGCCCGGGGTCGAGCGCGTAGCCGTCGAAATCGGCCAAAAGATCGTAGCGCACACCGTACAACGCGGGGTGAAGCTTCTTCCCAATGTTAAGAACATCGTGGCCGTGGCCTCGGGCAAGGGTGGCGTGGGCAAGAGCACCACGGCCGTGAACCTCGCGCTCGCGCTGGCGGCCGAAGGCGCGAATGTCGGCATCCTCGATGCAGACATTTACGGCCCGTCGCTGCCGACCCTGCTGGGTATTCACGGCAAGCCGGAATCGAAGGACGGCAAGACCCTCGAGCCGATGAACGGCCACGGCCTGCAGGCCAGCTCCATCGGTTTCCTGATCGAGCCGGACAATCCCATGGTCTGGCGCGGCCCGATGGTCACGCAGGCACTCGAACAACTGCTTAACCAGACCAACTGGCACGACCTCGACTATCTGATCGTCGATATGCCGCCGGGCACGGGCGACATCCAGCTCACGCTCGCGCAGAAGGTGCCTGTCACGGGCGCGGTCATCGTGACCACGCCGCAGGATCTGGCGCTGCTCGACGCGCGCAAGGGTCTCAAGATGTTCGAGAAGGTCGGCGTGCCGATTCTGGGGCTGATCGAGAACATGAGCCTGCATATCTGCTCGAACTGTGGCCACGAGGAGCCGATCTTCGGCGTCGGCGGCGGCGAGCGCATGAGCCATGATTTCGACGTCGAGCTGCTGGGTAAGCTGCCGCTGGAAATGAGCATCCGCGTGCACGCAGACGCCGGTATGCCGAGCGTGGTGGGCGACCCGGACGGCCGTGTGGCCGAGCTGTACAAGGCCATCGCCCGCAAGGTCGCGGTGAAGATTGCTGCGCGCCAGAAGGACATGACGAGCAAATTCCCGTCGATCGTCGTGCAGAACACGTAAGAATGGCAGGAGGATGGCGTGAAAGCGGGGTAGGCACGTCACAAAGCCCGTCGGGCCGGGCTGGAAGGCCCGGCGCGGGGCGCTGCGAGTGAAAACATCACCGCACCGCAACATTCGCGTAAAATATGCCCACTTTTTACGTACTACCCCAATTCAGGCCCACACATGAGCATCAAGTCCGACAAATGGATCCGTCGTATGGCCGAGGAGCACGGCATGATCGAGCCCTTCGAGCCGTCGCAGATCCGGTATTCCCAGGACGGGCAAAAGATCGTCAGCTACGGCACGTCGAGCTACGGCTACGACATTCGCTGTGCGCCTGAATTCAAGGTCTTCACGAACATCAATTCGACGATCGTCGATCCGAAGAACTTCGACGAGAAGTCCTTCGTCGACGTCGAGAGCGATGTCTGCATCATCCCGCCGAACTCGTTCGCGCTTGCGCGCACCGTCGAGTACTTCCGCATTCCGCGCAGCGTGCTGACCGTGTGCCTGGGCAAGTCGACGTATGCCCGCTGCGGCATCATCGTGAACGTAACGCCGTTCGAACCCGAATGGGAGGGCTACGTGACCCTGGAATTCTCGAACACGACGCCGCTGCCGGCCAAGATCTACGCCAACGAAGGCGTGGCTCAGGTGCTGTTCTTCGAATCCGACGAAGTCTGCGAGACGTCGTACAAGGATCGCGGCGGCAAGTATCAGGGACAGCGTGGTGTCACGCTGCCGAAAACCTAGCCTGATACGTTAACTCGCCGCCGGTGAGCACCTCACACATCGCAATGCCCCAGAGCCACGGCCATGTCGGACCGTGGCTCGTTCTTTTGTCGAAGGAACGCCAATGAAATTCCGTTTTCCGATCGTCATCATCGACGAGGACTTCCGCTCCGAAAACATCTCCGGGTCCGGGATTCGCTCTTTGGCGGAGGCTATCGAAGCCGAGGGCATGGAGGTCAACGGCCTTACCAGCTACGGCGACCTGACCTCGTTTGCGCAGCAGGCGAGCCGCGCGTCGAGCTTCATCCTGTCCATCGACGACGACGAATTCGGCACGTTCTCGAGCGAATCAGGCGGTGAAGGCGAAGGCGAACTCGCGCTCGCCATCATCAACCTGCGTGCCTTCGTGCAGGAAGTGCGCCGTCGCAATCCGGACATTCCGATTTTCCTGTACGGCGAGACGCGCACGTCGCGCCACATTCCGAACGACATCCTGCGCGAGCTGCACGGCTTCATTCACATGTTCGAAGACACGCCGGAGTTCGTGGCGCGTCACATCATCCGTGAAGCGAAGTCTTACCTCGACTCGCTGCCGCCGCCGTTCTTCCGCTCGCTCACGCACTACGCGGCCGATGGTTCGTACTCGTGGCACTGCCCGGGACACTCGGGCGGCGTGGCGTTCCTGAAGAGTCCGGTCGGTCAGATGTTCCACCAGTTCTTCGGTGAGAACATGCTGCGCGCCGACGTCTGCAACGCCGTGGAAGAACTCGGCCAGTTGCTCGACCACAACGGCCCGGTCGGGGCGTCGGAGCGCAATGCGGCGCGCATCTTCAACGCCGATCACCTTTTCTTCGTGACGAACGGTACGTCGACGTCGAACAAGATCGTCTGGCACGCCACGGTGGCGCCGGGCGACATCGTCGTGGTCGATCGTAACTGCCACAAGTCGATCCTGCACGCCATCACCATGACGGGTGCCGTGCCGGTGTTCCTCACGCCGACGCGTAACCACCTCGGCATCATCGGCCCGATCCCGAAGTCGGAATTCGAGCCGGACGTCATTCGCGCCAAGATCGAAGCCAACCCGTTCGCCCGCGAAGTGCTGGAGCGCGACCCGAACGCCAAGCCGCGCATTCTGACGATTACGCAAAGCACGTACGACGGTGTGATCTACAACGTCGAAATGATCAAGGACGTGCTGGGCAACAACATCGACACACTGCACTTCGACGAAGCCTGGCTGCCGCACGCGGCGTTCCACGAGTTCTACCGCGACATGCACGCTATCGGCGAAGGCCGTCCGCGCTCGTCCGAAGCGACCATCTACGCCACGCACTCCACGCACAAGCTGCTCGCAGGGATTTCGCAGGCGTCGCAGATCGTGGTGCAGGATTCGGAAGCGCGCACGTTCGATACGTACCGTTTCAACGAAGCGTATCTGATGCACACGTCGACCTCGCCGCAATACGCGATCATCGCGTCGTGCGACGTGGCCGCCGCCATGATGGAGCCGCCGGGCGGCACGGCGCTGGTCGAAGAGTCGATTGTCGAAGCGCTCGATTTCCGCCGTGCCATGCGCAAGGTGGATCTGGAGTATGGCGATTCGTGGTGGTTCTCGGTCTGGGGCCCGGAGAATCTCGGCGACGAGGGCCCGATCCAGCGCGAGGACTGGGTGCTGCGGGCGAACGACCGCTGGCACGGCTTCGGCGATCTGGCCGACGGTTTCAACATGCTCGACCCGATCAAGGCGACGATCATCACGCCGGGGCTGGACGTGGGCGGCGAGTTCGGCGAGAGCGGCATTCCGGCCGCCATCGTGACGAAGTATCTCGCCGAGCACGGCATCATCGTGGAGAAGACCGGCCTTTACTCTTTCTTCATCATGTTCACGATCGGCATTACGAAGGGCCGCTGGAACTCGATGCTGACCGAGTTGCAACAGTTCAAGGACGACTACGATCACAACCGCCCGCTGTGGCGTGTGCTGCCGGAGTTCGTCGCGCAGTTCCCGCGCTACGAGCGTATCGGTCTGCGCGATCTGTGCGATCAGATCCACAGCGTGTACAAGGCGAACGACGTGGCGCGCGTGACGACCGAGATGTACCTCTCGGACATGCAGCCCGCGATGAAGCCGACGGACGCCTTCTCGAAGCTGGCGCACCGCCAGATCGACCGGGTGCCTATCGACGAACTCGAAGGCCGTGTCACGAGCGTGCTGCTCACGCCGTACCCGCCGGGCATTCCGCTGTTGATCCCGGGCGAGCGCTTCAACGCCGCGATCATTGAATACCTGCGTTTCGCGCGCGACTTCAACGAGCGCTTCCCCGGCTTCCACACCGACATTCACGGTCTGGTGGTCGAGGAAGTCGATGGCCGTCCCGAGTACTTCGTGGATTGCGTGCGACAGTAAGTCCGTTTGCCTGCATGCCGGATCGCTGCGAAGCGAGTCCGACGCGGCCGGAGGCTTCGGCCGACAAGCGTCATAAAGGGACGGCCCCATGTGAAAGCATGGGGTTTTTTTTTCGGGCCCGGAGAGCAACGTTGAGGCGGTGCTGTCGCATACGCCCATTAGTGATGTGCAACTTGCGTAATTCATTCATCGGCGATGTGATCGCAACGCCAATCACCGCAATTTTCCATAATCGCCTGTGAATTCCCGCGAAAATCTCGCAAACGTTCGCGGCATCGCCTAAAACGGCAATTTAGTGACTGGACTCGAACGCGTCACTTTTGGGACTTTTCCCATCATTTTGTTGGGATGTCATTGCTACACTCGTCGCATTTTTCGAGCGGGGAGAGGTCATGGGCGTCACGAGGGAACTGGTGTTCAGCACCTACGGCACACTCGTCTGTGCCACGTTGGTGTTGCTGCTGGGGCGCAAGCTTGTCGAATGGATTGCGCCGCTGCGCACGTACAGCATCCCCGAGCCGGTCGCGGCTGGCCTGCTGGTGGCGCTCGGCACGCTGGCGATGCGTCAGTTCGGGCATTTCGAACTGCGGTTCGACACCTCGCTGCAAGGCCCGCTGATGCTGGCGTTCTTCGCGACCATCGGCCTCTCGGCGAATCTCGCTAGCTTGCGTGCGGGCGGCAAGCAACTGGTGCTGTTCGTGGGCGTCGTGGCGGGCATGCTGATCATGCAGAACGCCATCGGTGTCGGGCTGGCTGTCTCGATGGGGCTGGCGCCGGGCATCGGCTTGCTGGGCGGTTCCATCACGCTCGCCGGCGGGCATGGCACGGGCGCCGCCTGGGGCGAGACGCTCACGACGCGCTATGGCGTGCAGTCGGCACTCGAAATTGCGATGGCGTGCGCCACGTTCGGGCTGGTAATGGGCGGTTTGCTGGGTGGGCCGGTCGCGCGCTATCTGGTCGGACGCCGCCTCGGCGGCAAAGTCCCGGGCCTTGATGCGACGAAGGATGCAGCACCGGAGGGCTTCGAGCGACCGAATACGGTGCGTCTGATCACGGCGCAGGCATTGGTCGAGACGGTGGCGATGATCGCGATCTGTCTGCTCGGTGGCGAGTTGATCGCGGCATGGCTCTCGGATACGCCGTTCGAATTACCGACGTTCGTCTGCGTACTCTTTACGGGCGTGGTCGTGCGCAACCTGCTGTCGCTTGTCCGCTACGAGGTCTTCGACCGTTCGCTGTCCGTGTTGGGGAACGTGAGTCTGTCGTTGTTTCTTGCGATGGCGCTCATGGCGCTGCGACTGTGGGACCTGTCGACGCTGGCCGTGCCGATGATCGTCATTCTTGTGACGCAGGCGGTGGCGATGGCGGCGTATGCCATCTTCGTCACGTTCCGCGTGATGGGCAGCAACTACGACGCGGCCGTGCTTGCTGCAGGTCACTGCGGCTTCGGGCTGGGAGCGACGCCGACGGCGATTGCCAACATGCAGGCGGTGACAGAGCGCTTCGGTCCGTCGCACCTCGCCTTCCTGATCGTGCCGATGGTGGGGGCGTTCTTCATCGACATCCTGAACGCGCTCATCATCAAGGGCTTCCTGTCGTTGCCGTTGTTCTGACGACGGTTCGTCCTGCGCATAAAAGATGCCACCCGAGGGTGGCATCTTTCGTTGCTGAGTGCCGAAGCGATTACTTCGCGAGCTTCGCGCGTGCTGCGGCGATTGCACGCTGCACCTGCGCCGGGGCGGTGCCGCCGATGTGGTTGCGGCTGGCGACGGAGCCTTCGAGCGTGAGGTATTCGAAGACGTCTTCCCCGACGAGCGGCGAGAACTTCTGCAATTCGGCGAGCGAGAGATCGGCCAGATCGATGTCGCGATCCGAGCAGATCTTCACCGCGTGGGCGACGATCTCGTGGGCGTCGCGGAACGGCAGACCCTTCTTCACGAGGTAGTCGGCCAGATCGGTCGCCGTCGAGAAGCCTTGCAGCGCTGCGTTACGCATATTGGCTTCGCGCACCTTGATGCCCGGCACCATGTCCGCAAAGATGCGCAGCGTGTCGATCACGGTGTCGACCGTATCGAACAGCGGCTCCTTATCTTCCTGATTGTCCTTGTTGTATGCGAGGGGCTGGCCCTTCATCAACGTGAGCAGGGCGATCAGATGGCCGTTGACGCGGCCGGTCTTGCCACGCGCCAGTTCCGGCACGTCCGGGTTCTTCTTCTGCGGCATGATCGAGCTGCCCGTGCAGAAACGGTCGGCCAGATCGATGAAGCCCACACGCGGGCTCATCCACAGCACCAGTTCTTCCGAGAAGCGCGAGACGTGCGTCATCACGAGCGCGGCGGCAGCGGTGAATTCGATGGCGAAATCGCGATCCGACACGGCGTCGAGCGAGTTCGTGCAGACCTCTTCGAAGCCCAGCGTTGCGGCCACGCGCTCACGATCGATCGGGTAGCTCGTACCGGCGAGGGCGGCAGCGCCCAGCGGCAGACGGTTCACGCGACGACGCACGTCGAGCATGCGCTCGGCATCGCGGCTGAACATCTCGAAATAAGCCATCAGGTGATGACCGAACGTCACCGGCTGCGCGACTTGCAAGTGGGTGAAGCCCGGCAGGATCGTGGCGCTGTGCTGTTCGGCCAGATCCAGCAGCGCGCGGCGCAGGTCGCCGAGGTGCGTGCCGATGTTGTCGATTTCGCTGCGCAGCCACAGACGGATGTCGGTCGCGACCTGATCGTTACGCGAGCGGCCCGTGTGCAGGCGCTTGCCGGCGTCGCCGATCAGGGCGGTCAGGCGGGCTTCGATGTTGAGGTGGACGTCTTCGAGATCCAGTTGCCACTCGAACTGACCGCCTTCGATTTCGCCGCGAATCTGCGTCATGCCGCGCTGAATGTCGGCCAGATCCTGGGCGCTGATGATGCCTTGCGCAGCCAGCATGTCGGCGTGGGCGAGCGAGCCTTCGATGTCGAACAGCGCGAGGCGCTTGTCGAAGAACACCGACGCGGTGTAGCGCTTGACGAGATCGGAAACGGGTTCGGAAAAGCGTGCCGACCAGGCTTCGCCTTTCTTGTGGAGTTGGGAGGTCATTGTCGTAGCGTGGCCAAACGTGGAACGTAGCGGAACCGTGGCAAAGCACGGCAAACCGCGATTATACAGCCGCAGCGCCCGGGCCACGACAGCCGGGCGCTGTGATCTTGTTCGGTCGGTTTAGTGGGACGTGGCCGCCATCGAGAGCGTCCAGATGCGCGGCGGGGCCGACAGGCACAGGCCGGACGTCGCTTCGTCGAACGCGGCCCGTTGCAGCGCTTCGAGCTTTGCCGCGCGGGCGATGCGCTCGCGGGCCTGATGGATCCGCGCCAGACGCGTCGGGTCGTCCGGCAGGGCGCACAGACGGCCGAGGTCGTGCAGCAGTGAGGTGCCGAGCTTATCGAGCGCCGGACGCAGGCGCGTGCCAAGGTCCACCGGCTCGCCCGGCGCATGGCCGTCGCGCGTCCAGCGGGCCAGCAGCGCCGTTTGCACGAGCTTGCCCGCGTCAATCTGGAGACGGAAGAAGGTGCGGGCCTGCGCAGACGTGAGGCCGTACTGCGGGGCCTGCTCGCCCATGTTGTCGAGCAATGCCTGTTCGCGCGCCGTGTCCTGAACGGCTTTGCCCGTGCCGTACTTGTTACGTGCCACGGCTTCGCTGATCGCCAGCCGCTTGAGAATGCCGTTCATCAGCGGATCGAGCACCGGGTCGACGACAGGACGCGGCTTTGCTTGGCGTGACGGATGGTCGGGCGCAGCCGCCATCGCCTGCGAGACCAGACGCACTGCGAAGCCGCGTACGCCATGCGGCGCGGCGGCCAGCGTGTGCGAGGACACATGGCCGGTGGTCGGCGCGGCTAACGACGGTTCGGAGGTTTCGGTGGCTGCGGCCGGGTTGGCATACGCCACGTGCGCGGCGGCACCCAGTCCCAGCAGGGTAGAAGTCACGAACAATGTTGCCCGTCGTGTGAAGGTTGCGCGTTCGGATCGCCCGATCGAATCGGTCTGCATGATGGTTGCCCCCCGGCAATCTGGTCGAATGGGTCGAAATATAACGTCCTATCGGACAACTGTCGTTGGGGAGATTCCCAAGGAGAGGCACGCCGACCGGCTGCGCACCCTCATGAAAACCGTCTGCACCGGCCTCGCAGGCGGGACCGGTGCAGGGACATCGGCGTCGCATCAGCCCGTGTTGCGAAGGCCCGCTGCGATGCCGTTGATCGACAGATGGATGCCGCGACGCGCCCGCTCGTCCGACTCCCCGGCGCGGTGACGACGCAACAGCTCGACCTGCAAGTGATTGAGCGGGTCGAGATACGGGAAGCGGTTCTTGATCGAGCGCGCGAGCATCGGGTTGTCCGCCAGGCGCTCGTCGTGCCCGGTGATCAGCGCCAGCGCCTGCGACGTGCTCTGCCACTCGCCGACGATCCGGCTGAACACACGCTTGCGCAGCTTTTCGTCGGCCACCAGCTCGGCATAGCGGGATGCCACGGCCAGATCCGTCTTGGCGAGCACCATGTCCATGTTCGAGAGCAGGTTCGCGAAGAACGGCCAGCGTTTGACCATCTGACGCAGCGTGTCGAGACGCTTGTCGCGCCCCGCGGCGTCTGCCTTGCTGCCGTCGCCCTCCAGATACGCACTCACGGCGCTACCGAACCCGTACCAGCCGGTGAGCAGCAAGCGGCACTGGCCCCACGAGAAGCCCCACGGAATCGCGCGCAGATCTTCGATGCGACGGTTCTTCGGATCGGAAAATTTGCGCGACGCCGGACGCGAGCCGATGTTCAGCTCGGCGATTTCGGCAATCGGCGTGGCCGAGAAGAAGTAGTCGGTGAAGCCCGGCGTTTCGTAGACCAGATCACGATATGCGCTGAAGGCCGTATCCGAGAGCGTTTGCATGACCTGTTCGTACGCGGCCAGACGTGGCGGCTGATTCAGACTCGGCAGCAGCGTGGCTTCGAGCGTGGCCGCGACGATGGTCTCCAGATTACGGCGTCCGATCTCCGGGTTCGCGAACTTGCTGGCGATGATCTCGCCTTGCTCCGTCAGACGGATCTGACCGTTCACGGTGCCCGGCGGCTGCGACAGAATGGCCTGATAGGTCGGGCCACCGCCACGGCCGACGGTGCCGCCACGGCCGTGGAACAGGCGCAGACGAATGCCCTTTTCCTCGAACAGATGCACCAGCGCCAGTTCGGCCTTGTACAGCTCCCAGTTGGATGTGAGGAAGCCGCCGTCCTTGTTGCTGTCGGAGTAGCCGAGCATCACTTCCTGCTCGCCGCCTTGCTGCGTCACGACGTTCGACATGCCGGGGATATCGAAGAACTCCCGCATGATGACCGGCGCGTTGCGCAAGTCGGCAATCGTCTCGAACAGCGGGATGACCATCGCGCCGACCTTCGGCTCGATGGCTTTCGCGCCGTCGACGCCGAGTGCGCCTTGAAAGAGTCCCGTCTCCTTTTGCAGCAGCATCACTTCGATCAGATCGCTCACGGTTTCCGTATGCGAAATGATGTAGTTGCGAACCGCGCGTGCGCCGAAGCGGGCGCGGATGTCGCGCGCCGCCGAGAAGACGGCGAGTTCGTCGCGGGTGCGTTGCGAGTAATCGAGGTATGGCGAGAAGAGCGGACGCGCCTCGCGCAGTTCGCGCAGCAGCAGCGCGAGCTTTTCGTTCTCGTCGAGTTTGGCGTAATTCGCTTCGACGCCGGCCTTCGCGAACAACTCCGCAATGACCGCTTCATGAATGTCGGAGCTTTGACGCAGGTCGATGCTCGCGAGATGGAAGCCGAACACCTCGGCGGCACGCACGAGCGGCCCGAGCCGCTGCGAAACCAGCGCGCTGCCGTGGTGCGCCATGAGCGAGGCGACGACCGTATTCAGGTCGGAGATGAACTCGCTGGCGTCGTGATACGGGCTGGCGTTGCCCACCGCACCGCGATGCGGCACATGGCCGACCCAGTCGCGTGCGGTCGCGGCCAATCGCGCGTACACGCCGATGAGGGCACGTCGATAAGGTTCGTCGGTGCGGTGCGGCGAGTCGTCCGGCGAGCGGCGAGCCAGCGTGAGCAGGGCGTCGCTCGCCCCTGCGAGCAGTTGTGAGACGGACAGCTCCGCGCCCAGCAAGTGCACCTCTTCGAGGTAATGCGCGAAGATTTCCGTCGCCTGACGTGTGATCGCCAGTTGCAGCGTCTGCGCCGTCACGTTCGGATTGCCGTCGCGGTCGCCGCCGATCCAGCTACCCATTTGCAGGAAGCGGCCCAGCCCTTCGGAGCGTACGCTCGGCACGGCGTCGTGCAGTTCGGCGGCAACGTCGTCGTACAGCGCGGGGATTTCGGACAGGAACGTGCTGCGGTAATACGACAGCGCGTTTTCGATTTCGTCGGCCACCGTCAGACGAGAGCTACGCAGCATGCGGGTCTGCCACAGCGTCGTGACGTACGCGCGCATCGAATCGGTGTTGCGTGACGACTCGCGCTCCGTGAGGGCGTCGTCACGATGTTCGAGCAGACGGGCGATTTCGCGCTCGGCGTCGAGAATGCTCTTGCGCTGAACTTCGGTCGGGTGGGCGGTGAGCACCGGCACGATGAGGGCGCTGGCGAAGAAGGCTTGCAGCGTGGCGGGGTCGTCGCGCCCGGCATCCTTCAGGCTTTGCAGCGCGGCGCTCAGGCTGCCTCGCTGGGCTCGGCTGCCCGCGAGCGCATGCACGCGGCGGCGGCGGTTGTGGTGGCGGTCTTCCGCGATGTTCGCGAGGTGCGAGAAGTAGCTGAAGGCGCGCACGACCTGAATGGCCTGCTCGTTGGTCAGTCCGTTGAGCAGCGTATCGAGCGCTTTGGCGGCACTGCGGTCGCCTTCGCGGTGAAAGCGCACCGCGTTCTGGCGGATGGTTTCGACCAGATCGAAGGCGTCGCTGCCTTGTTGCTCGCGCAGCACATCGCCCAACAGGCGGCCGAGAAAGCGGATGTCCTCACGCAGCGGCGCGTCCTTGTCCTCACGCGAGCGGCGCGCTTTGGGCGCCGTAATCGCGGGTGAGGTGGAAATGGACTTGTCCTGCCCGTTGGCCTTCTGGCCCGAGCGCTTGGATGGGGGGGATGAAACCGCGGATGCTGCCTTCGCGGGGGACGTCTTGCCGACCGACTTGGCCAGGCCCTCTTTCGGGGCTTTTGCCTTTGCGCTGCTCTTCATGTCGCTCCTCTCGAGACCAGCCGTTCGGGCCGGTCAAGCGTGTTACCATTTTTTCTTTTGGTCTTCACGCGGTTGCTGAATGAACTTCGCTTCTCCTGAAACCCTGGTGATCGCATCGCGCGAGAGCCGTCTTGCCATGTGGCAAGCCGAACACGTGCGTGACGCGCTGCACAAATTATATCCGCAGTGTCACGTGAGTATTCTCGGAATGACCACTCGCGGTGACCAAATTCTCGACCGCTCGCTCGCGAAGGTCGGCGGCAAGGGGCTGTTCGTCAAGGAACTCGAACTGGCGCTGGCCGACGGCCGCGCCGATCTCGCCGTCCACTCCCTCAAAGATGTGCCGATGCAACTGCCGGACGGCTTCACGCTGGCCGCGGTGCTTGAGCGCGAAGACCCGTGCGACGCCTTTGTCAGCAACGATTACGACAGTCTCGACGCATTGCCCGCCGGGGCGGTAGTCGGCACGTCGAGCCTGCGCCGTGAGGTGAGCCTGCGCGCGCGCTATCCGCATCTCCAGGTCGCGCCGTTGCGCGGCAATCTGGACACCCGTCTGGGCAAGCTGGACCGGGGCGACTTCGCGGCGATCATCCTTGCTGCGGCAGGCCTGAAGCGCCTTGGGCTGGGCAGCCGCATCCGCGCCATCATTCCGACCGAAGCGAGCTTGCCAGCCGCCGGTCAGGGGGCGCTGGGCATCGAGGTACGCGCCGGACGTCCCGAAATCTTGCAATGGCTCGCACCGTTGCATGATGCCAACACTACGCTGGCAGTCAGCGCCGAGCGTGCCGTCTCGCGTGCGCTGGGCGGCTCGTGTCAGGTGCCGCTGGGCGCCTACGCCGAGTTCTCGTCGCAGGGTGAACTGGCGCTGCGTGCCTTCATTGCGTCGACGGACGGGGCGACCGTGCTTCGTGCGCAAGGGGCCGGGCGCGTCGCGCAGGGTGACGTGGCAGGTGCCGAGGCGCTGGGGCAGCGCGTGGCGCAGGAACTGATCGACGCGGGCGGGTTGGCGCTGGTGCCGCCGTCCGAGCCGAAGGACGCAGCCGTTTGACGTCGCGCGCGCCGCGTGCGCCGGCTCCGTCCTCCACCGTCGATGCCACCGCTGGCACTGACCGTCGGACCGTCGCATCGCCGGTCGCGCCGTGCGCGATCCTGACGCGGCCGGACGGACAGGCGCAGTCGCTGGCCGCACGACTGCACGCCGAGGGCATCGATACGCTCGAATTTCCGCTGTTGCACATTGCGGCGCAAGCCGATCCGGCGGCGCTTGCAGCGTTGGACGCTGCGCTGCGCTCGCTGACGTCGTACTCACTGGCTGTCTTTGTCTCGCCTAACGCCGTCGTACATGCGTTGTCGCGACGGGTGCAACTGCAATCCCCTGGCAGTGGGGCAGACGAAGGCGAGGCCGCGGTTCGCTGGCCAGAGACACTGCCGGTGGCCGTCGTCGGCCCGGGCAGTGCACAAGCGCTGGCCGAAGCCGGTATTGCGGCCCCGGCGTATCGCGTGATCGTCCCGCCGGGCGGTCCGCAGGCCCGCTTCGACTCGGAAGCGTTGCTCGAACAACTGGATCTGCCGGCGCTGGCCGGTCGCCGCGTGCTGCTGGTGCGCGGGGACGGCGGGCGCGAGTTGCTGGCCGACACGCTGCGGGCCAACGGCACGCAGGTCGATATCGTGAGCGCGTACACGCGTCGCGCCCCCGAACCGGACGCCGCCGCGTGGGCCGCACTCGAAGCCCGGCTCGTTGAGCCGCAGCGGTGCGCGTGGGTGCTGACCAGCTCCGAAGCTGTCCGGCATCTGAGCACACTGTTGGCTGCACGCTACGGCACCCGCGACGGCGTGCATACGCCGGGCACCCCACAGGTGCTTGCGCAGATCCTCAGTGCACCGTGCTTTACATCGCATACCCGCATCGCGGATGCCGCGTGTTCCGCGGGGTTTGATAGGATTACGCAGTGCGCGCCCGGCGACGACAATTTGCTGGCCGCACTCAAAACATGGGCGGATCCCATTCAAGTCAAGCATGACGACAGATAATCGCGTTCCAGAGTCTTCCCAGAACCCGTCGGCGTCGACCGGCCCGACGGCACATTCCACAGCGACCGGCGGTGCGACGTACAGCACGGCCGGCAGCCCGCCCGCGTGGCAGCCACCCGAGCCGCCGCAGAAGCGTCGCGGCTCCGGGGCGGCGCTACCCTGGCTGCTCTTCGTGCTGGTCGCGGCGGGGGCTGGTATCGGCGGCTGGTCGCTCAACCAGAAGCTCGACCGCGTGCAGCAGGAAATGGCGCGCCGTCAGCAAGCGGGCGACTCGCAGGTTATGCAGGCGCAGGTACGCACCGCGCAGGCGCTCGACAATCAGCGCGATCTCCAGAACCGCCTCACGGCGCTGGAGGGGCGCGTGTCCGACGCACGCGGCCAGCAGGCCGCGCTCGAACAGCTCTATCAGGAACTCGCGCATAACCGCGACGAATGGGTGCTGGCCGAGACCGAGCAGATCGTCACGAGTGCGAATCAACAGCTTCAACTGACGGGCAACGTGCGCGGCGCACTGATTGCGCTCGAAGGGGCAGACGCGCGTCTGGCCCGCACGGGTGCACCGCAACTCGCCGGTGTGCGTGACGCGCTGAAGAAGGACATCGACCGTCTGAAGGCCGTACCGGCCGCCGATCTGCCGCAACTCACGGGCAAGCTCGATCAGGCCATCGCCATGATCGATACGCTGCCGTTGCAGGCCGAGGAGCAGCGCGTCGCACCGAAGGCGGACGGCACCGGCCCCAGCGGCGCGGGCGAGACCGGCTGGACGGCGACGTGGCACCGCCTGAGCGGCGAAATGCTCGGCAGCCTGAAGCAACTGGTGCAGGTGCGCCGTCTGGACGATCCGGACGTGATGCTCGTGGCGCCTGAGCAGGGCGCGTTCCTGCGTGCGAACCTGAAGCTGCGTCTGCTCAATGCGCGTCTGGCGCTGCTTGCACGCAACGCGTCGGCAGTGCACAGCGACGTGCAGGTCGCCGAGGCTGCGCTCGACAAGTATTTCGATGCCAAGTCGCGCCGCATCGCCGCCGTCAAAACGCTGCTCGATCAGGTCGATTCGGGCTCGCGCACCATCGAACTGCCGACCCTTGACGCCAGCCTGACCGCCATCGGTCAGGTCAAGGACGTCAAGGAAAAGCCGTAAGGAGCCGGGCATGCGAGGACTGATCTGGTTGACGCTCCTGTTCGCGGTAGCGGCCGGCTTCGCGGTGCTGGCCACGTTCAATCACGGACAAGTGGTCATGCTGGTGCCGCCGTACCGTATCGACGTGTCGCTGAACCTGTTCGTGCTGGCGTTGCTGGCCTTGTTCGTGGCGCTGTACGTGATCATTCGCGTGCTGCGCAACATCTACAAGATGCCGGAACGCGTGGCCGCGTATCGCAATCGCCAACGCAGCCGTCGCGCGAACATTGCGCTGCGCGATGCCGTGGCGAATCTCTTTGCGGGACGTTATACGCGCGCAGAGAAGGCGGCACGCGAAGCGGCCGAGCAGGACGACAATCGCGGCGTGGCTGCGATCATCGGTGCGCGTGCAGCGCATCGGATGCGCGAATTCGCACGACGCGATGCGTGGCTGACCGAAGCACAAGGGGCCAATCTGGAAGAAGCGCGCCTGTTGCAGACGGCTGAGTTGCGCGTCGACACACGCGATGCCGAGGGTGCGCTCGAAGCGCTGACGGAAATGCGTGCGCAGGGCGCACGTCGCATGCAGGCGCAGCTCGTCGCCCTGCGTGCCCATCAGCATCTCAAGCACTGGCCCGAGGTGCTGAATCTGCTCAAGGTGCTGGAAAAGCGCGAAGCGCTGCATCCGGCATTGGCCGCGAAGCTCAAGCAGACGGCCAGCGAGGGCATTCTGCGCGACCATCGCCACGATGCGGACGCATTGCTCAAATGCTGGCAGGAGCTGCCTGCTGACGCGCGTACCTCGTCGCGGACTGCCGACGTTGCCGCCGAACTGCTGATTTCGCTGGACCGTCCGCGCGAAGCACGCGACATCGTCGAAGCGGCGCTGGCCGAGCATTGGGATGGCCGACTGCTGCGCCGCTATGCCGAGTGCGCCGGTGCAGACGCCTTGCCGCTCATCCAGAAGGCGGAAGCGTGGCAGCAGCGTCATCCGAACGATCCCGATCTGCTCTACGCGCTGGGCAAGCTGTGTCAGCATCAGCGTCTGTGGGGCAAGGCGCAGACGTTCCTCGAAGGGGCGTTGCGTCATACGGACGACCGGCATCTGCAACAGCGTCTGCATCTGGCGCTCGCACAGCTCTTCGAAGGGTTGGGGCAGATGGATCAGGCGAATCGTCACTACCGGGCGTGTGCCACGGCGTGAATGGTGTCGGGCCTGCAACGGCCCGGTTCACACAGCGTTTCCTGAGCGCCCGCGAACAGCGGGCGCTTTCATTTGTTCATGCCACTTACGCACCGGCAAGCTTATTCAAGGCGTTGCGGATCTTCTCCTTATTCTCAGCATTAAAGAGTGTTGAGACGCTATTCGTGACGGTGACGATGGCGGTTTTCCAGCGTTTGCCCGTGAGCGTTGCCAGATCTACGTGCGACGTCAGCGCCACGGTGACGGACGCACGCGCGCCTTCCGACGCTACGCCCTTAAGAAATCCGTCCAGCGCCCGTATCCGAATCTGATCGTCTTCGCGCGAGCGCGTAAGAGGGTAGTCGTACAGGGTCTTAGCGATGTCGTCATAGGCGCTCGCCATATCCTCCACCTGATCGGGAGGGTTCGACGAGAGTGCGTTGACGAACCTCGACATGTCGCTTGGGTAAAAGTTTGAATTCACTTTCCCCACCCTGTCGAACGCGTGCTTCCAGACGTTGTAGCGATCGGTTTTCGGCACCAACGACATCTCGCATGTCACGATCCGAGCGGCGAGTTCGGGGGCGAATGTCGATTCGATGGCACTGTACTTTCCCCATAGTCCCGAGATGAGCGCGAGGCAGGTTTGCGGTCGATCCTTGATTTCGCCTGAGGCGAAATTGAGAATGTGATTTGCCGTTTCCAAATTGACGGCCTTGTCGTAGATATTGCTAAAGAACTCGCTGACTCTACTTTTCACCGTACCTTCATCGAACGGATTGCCCTTGGGAGAGACGAGCTCGGCAAAAACTTTCCAGGTCGCGATCATCGATGATTTCGCGTCCTTTTCTTGCTTGTTGCGTGGGAAATCCACTATCGCATCAAAGAAAACGCTCAGTGTTTTCGAGGAAAGTGGGGATGAGGCGTTGAGCTTCATGAGAAAGATCTGCGTCCATTCTTTCGAGAAGCTATTGGGAAGCTGCGTTTTTAGAGCCTTCAACGTTTTTCGAAGCTGGTTCAGATCGGCATCCGTTGGTTCGTCTGCGCTGCCGGTGATCAGTAACGCCTTCAATTGGAGGGGAACATCGGTGCTGCTCGCGGTGAGAGTGTCCGAATGCCCCGTTTCGATACTACTGCCGGTCTGGGTCGCCCGAGTCAGTGAGGCGGAAATCTCAGCTTGAGTCGGATTTTTCGGCGTGGTCGAGCGGGCGTTCGTTTCCGAAGTCTGCGAGGCAACGGTGTTCTGTGAGGCGGATGCCGAGGAAATTTCCATCATGAACTCCTTGAGTTCGTTGGGAGGAATTTCATCGTGCGCCCCCTCGTTGATGAACACCTTTGCTTTTCGACCACGATCCTGACCAGTTTTCGACGCGGTGAGCGAATCCTGATAAGCCGCGCGGCGGCCGGTCAATCCAGCATCGTGACCTTGTACTCGTCCATCACGTCCGCAAGCGTTTGCGCCATGGTTACCGCAAGGTCGTCGAAGCCACAGCGGCGGCATGTCGAGCGCAGATCGTCGAGTAACTGAGCGGATTCGTCTGGCGAGAACGTGAGATAGGCGAAGTCGCCGCGCGCCATGACGATCTCGATCAGATGTTCGAGCAGTGCTCGCCCATCACGCTCGGGCATGCAGTCGACGCGGTCGGAAATCGCATCGATGGCGTCGTACATGTCGGCGCTGTGTAACCGTTGATCGGCGTGCACGATGGCGCGCGCGACGGTGGCCATCTCACCTCCGGGGACGGATTTGAGCAACGCGTCCGTGAGGTCGCGCCACCCGCCGTTAATGACGAAATTCCGCGAGGCGCTCACGACCGCCAACGCAGCGGCTCGCTGTTCGGCCTCCGTCAGTAGCCCAATGAACCGGGCCATGGGTACGAGCCGCTGCGCTCTCGGACAAGCCTTCGAGCGTTCCACCGCCGCGAGCAATTTGCCCCACGCGGCGGCGCGTGTGTCCGAGGGCATATCGGCAATCGCGTGCAACCGGTGGGCGATCAGGTGTTCGATGCTGGCAGACGTCGACGTTTGCGCCAGTGCCTGCGCACCGTCGCCCGACAGCTTGTCGAAGGTCAGAAGCATCGCGCGCGCGGCAACCGCTGTCCGGTCTTCGAAGCGATACGTCAGGGCGACGACGCGTTCGAAGGCCGTCGCCCAGTTCTCTTGCGACTGCTCGGCTTCCAGACGTCGCAACAAGCCTTCCATCAGTTGATGTGCATCGGCGTAGGGGCTCTTGTCGAGTACCGCTTCGATGGCGCGCGACTCCAGCGTTGCGAACCAGTCCGATGCCTGCGCCGCCGGATCGCCAAGAATCAGCAGCGCTTTGCGCAATACGTGATCGGGAACCGGTGGGCTGGCGCGATACGACACGCCGGAGGTCGACGGCTTGGGTTCGAGGGCCGGAATCTCGTGCAGGGCGGCAAGACGCTTCCAGCGCGACAGATGGGGGGACTCGTCAAAACTGCCGAACGCTGTGGGAGCGTCTCGCTTTCCCATGCCGCGTGTCAGCACTGCGGTTTCCTCGGCTTCCGTTGGGAGGACGTCCAACACGCTGGAAAGATCGCCGGTCGATTCCGACGGTGCGATGACAGACGAGGGCACCGAATGCGGCACGATCGACCGCATGAGCCAAGGTGGGCTAAGCGGTCGCTGTAGCGTCTGCCAGAAGTCGCGTACGAAAGTGTGTGTGGGCGTGTCGGTGGCGGGCGTTGTGGATGCCGTCGTTGTCGTATCGCCGTTGACGGCGCATTGGCCGGACGGCGCGGTAGGGCTGAAGCGCGGTGTAGGGAACAAGCGCGGACTCCTAGTCGCGGATAAGGGAGCCCGCACTGTGCCGTATTGCCTGGCGTAGCACTTTGTCGCTGTGCTCAGGACTTTGCGGAATTGGCCGTGCCGACGAACGGCACACCGCGTTGGCTGAAGACGACTTACTCGATAGCGGTCGCTTCGTTGCCCGAGCTTTGACGCAGCGGCAATTCCGGCAGTCGTGCGAGGGCGACGATGGCGAGTGCGGCGATCAGCGCACTGCCGCCGAAGAACGCACCAAACGCCAGCCGCAGATGGTCCTCCATCCCGGCAGGGGCGCCGCCCGGGCGCAGGAAGTCGGTCAGCTCGCGCGGTGCGCTGCCGTTGTCACCTGCCACCAGCAGGCCGACGATCAGCGCGCCGAACATCGCCACGCCGATCATCCCGCCCAGGGCGCGGAAGAACGCGTGGGCGGCGGTTGCAATCCCGATGTCGCGCGGCGCAACGGCGTTTTGCGTCGCCACGGTCATGACCGGCATGGCCGAGCCGAAGCCGATGCCCACGAGGCCGAGGCAAATGCCGATCACCGTGAGCGGTAGCGACTGCACGCCGAGCGCGATGATCGCGAGCCCGGCAAATGCCACCGGCAGACCGATCTGCGGCGGACGCTTGTAATGCCCCGTCTGACGCATGTAGTGCCCGGAACTCAGCGCGCCGACCACAATGCCCAGCAGCGGCAGGATCAGCATCAGCCCCGAGCTGCTGGCCGACTCGCCGCGCTGCAATTGCAGATACAGCGGCACGTAAATGCCGATGCTGATGTTGACCATCATCACCAGCACGGCCATTGTCGACGTCATACGAAACACCGGATTGGCGAGCAGCGCGACCGGCAGCAGCGGCTCGCGCACCGTACGTTGATGGCGCAGGAAGACCGCGCCGACGATCACCGTCGCAGCGACCAGACCGCCGATTTCCGCCGACAGCCATGCGTAGCGGTGTCCGCCCCACGTGAGCGCCAGCAGCAGACAAACCGTCGACACGATCAACAGCAGCGAGCCGAGGTAATCGATGCTCGGCTTGCCTTCGCGTCGCGGCAGTCGTCGCAGCGCACGGTCGCTCAGGTAGATCGCGAGAAGGCCGAGGGGGATGTTGATCCAGAAGATGAGCGTCCAGTTGAGGTACTGGGCGAACACGCCGCCGGTGACGGGCCCGGCCACACCGGAGACCGCGAACATCCCCGAGATATAGCCCTGATAACGACCGCGCTCGCGTGGCGAGACGATATCGGCGATCACCGTGTTCGACAGGGCGATCAATCCGCCGCCGCCCAGCCCCTGCACGCCGCGCGCGACGATCAGCGCGAGCATCGAGGGGGCGAGTGCGCACAACACCGATCCGACCAGAAAGACGGCGACGCTCGCGGCGATGACGACTCGGCGTCCGAACAAATCCGAGAGCTTGCCCACGATGGGCGTAATGGCCGTGGACGAGAGCAGATAGGCGGTGACGACCCACGAGACGGCGTCGAAACTGCCGAGGTCACGCGCGATGGTCGGGAGTGCGGGCGCGACGATGGTCTGGTCGAGCGAGCCCAGAAACATGATCAGCAGCAGGCCGGTGAGGATCGATTTGACCTCGGCGGGCGTGAGTGACGTTGGCGAGACGCCGGCTGGCGTCGTCTGTGAGTCGTTGGCGGACATGCGAGCGGATGAAGACGAATGCTTGGGGGAGCAAAAAACAAGCCGCCCCGGCAGGGACGGCCTGATTCACGCGAAACGTGCCAAATATGTTACTCCCGCAAGCGCCATGCGGCCAGAAGCCCCGTAGCGCGTCGGTCTCGACGATTGAGACGGCGTTTTGTCAGGTGATCTGTCTCGTTGGTCGCCGTCTCGTCGCCGTCTGGTCGCTGTCTGGTCGACTTCGTCCGCTACTTGTTCACCAGCCGCGCAGGCACTGCCAGCGTCAGCAATCCGCCCAGAATCATGAAAACGGTGAGCAAGAACATGCCGCTGTTGGTGCTCTGCGTGGCGTCCTTGAGGAAGCCGATCAGATACGGGCCGACGAAGCCCGCCAGATTGCCCAGCGAGTTGATCATCGCAATCCCAGCGGCCGCTGCCGTGCCGCCGAGGAACGCCGTCGGCAGACTCCAGAACAGCGGCAGCACGATCATGATCCCCATCGTAGCGAGCGTGAGCGCGACCATGGCGAGTTGCGTGTTGTGGCTCCACACCGTCGACAGGAACAGGCCGATTGCGCCGAGGAACGCGGGAATCGCGATGTGCCAGCGACGCTCGCCCTTCAGATCCGAACGGCGTCCCACTACGACCATCGCAATGACCGCGAAGAAGTACGGAATGGCCGTCAGCAAACCGATCTGCAACGGATCCGTCACGCCGGTACTCTTGATGATCGTCGGTAGCCAGAAGCCCACGCCATAGAGGCCGATCACGAACGAGAAGTAGATCAGGCTCATCATCCACACGCGCGGGCTCGAGAACACCTGACGCAGCGGCAGGTCTTCCTTGGTGAGCACATCGCTTGCGATGTTGCGCTCAAGCATCGACTTCTCGGCGTCGTTCAACCACTTGGCGTCGCGAATCCGGTCATCGAGCACGAACAGCACCGCAATGCCGATGATCACCGACGGAATCGCTTCGATGAGGAACATCCACTGCCAGCCCGCGAGGCCATTCACGCCGCTCATGTCCTTCAGGATCCAGCCCGAGAGCGGACCACCGATAAGACCCGAAAGCGCCACGGCCGTCATGAACCATGCCGTCATGCGCCCGCGCCGCGAGGCCGGGTACCAGTAGGTGATGTAAAGGATGATGCCGGGAAAGAAGCCCGCTTCGGCCACGCCGAGCAGGAAGCGCATGACGTAGAACATCGACGGCGTGGTGACGAACATCGTCGCACCGGAGATGATGCCCCACGAGATCATGATGCGCGCGATCCACACGCGCGCGCCGACGCGATGCAGGATCACGTTGCTCGGCACTTCGAAGATGAAGTAACCGATGAAGAAGATGCCTGCGCCAAGACCGAACACGGTCTCGGAGAATTGCAGGTCGCCCACCATCTGCAACTTGGCGAAACCCACGTTCACGCGATCGAGATAAGCGACGACATAGCAGAGCAGCAGAAACGGAATCAGCCGCCAGCCGACCTTGCGGTAGGTGGCCGCTTCAAAGTCCGCCGAGGCCGTGTCGGCCATGGGCGAGGGGGGCGTCGGAACGCTGTTCATACGGATCTCCTCCGGTTTGACGTTGTGTTGTCTATCGTTATGTTGTGGTGCGACAACTACGGGTGCTACGGACTACTGGAAACGGTATGCGCGCAGATTGATGGGGCTGCGCTAGATGCAGCGGCCGCCGTCGACTTCGAGGCAGACACCGGTGATGAAGGCGGCGTCGTCGCTGGCGAGATAGAGGCACGCGTTGGCGATGTCCTGCGGCGTGGAGAAGCGGCCGAGCGGAATACCTGCGAGGAATTTGGCGCGGTTCTCAGGCGTATTCGGCACGCCCATGAATTCGGCGGTCAGGCCCGTGTCGCCGATGACCGGATTGACGCAATTGACGCGAATGTTCTGCGGGCCGAACTCGGCGGCCATCGCCTTGCTTGCGGTGATCACCGCGCCTTTGCTGCCGTTGTACCAGACGAGGCCGGGGCGCGGACGCACACCCGCCGTCGACGCAATGTTGATCATCACGCCGCCGCCGTGTTGCTGGAAGTAGGGGATGACGGCGCGTGCGCTCCAGAAGATGCTTTTGACGTTGACCGCATAGACGCGGTCGAACTCCGCTTCGGTGACTTCGAGCAGTGGCTTGTTGCGGTGCGTGGTACCTGCGTTGTTTACGACGATGTCGAGCTTGCCGAAGCGCGCGACGGCCTCCGTGAGCAGCGTGACGTGATCTTCCTCGCGCGACACGTCGCCGTAGACGAAAACCGCCCGACCGCCCGCCTCGACGATCTCCCCGGCCACGCGCTCGCCCGCTTCACGATTCAGATCGTTCACGATCACCGCCGCGCCTTCGCGCGCAAACGTCTTGGCAATGCCTTCGCCGAATCCCGATCCGGCGCCCGTCACGATAGCCACTTTCTGTTGCAAACGCATGCCTTGTCTCCGAAGTGCGAAGTAAGCGCAAAGTAAGCGCAAAGGAAGCGAATCACCCGTGCCGGATGGCGACGGTCTTGAGCGTGGTGAATCCGTAGAGGGCTTCGAACCCCTTTTCGCGGCCGTGGCCGGAGTGCTTCATGCCGCCGAAGGGCAGCTCCACACCGCCACCTGCGCCGTAATTGTTGATGAACACCTGACCGGCGCGAATGTCGCGAGCGAGGCGCATCTGACGTGCCCCGTCGCGCGTCCACACACCGGCGGCGAGGCCGTAGAGCGTTCCATTGGCGAGTCGCACGGCGTCCGCTTCATCGGTAAAAGGCATGGCCGCGAGCACCGGGCCGAAGACTTCCTCACGAGCGAGACGGTGCGTGTCGGGGACATCGCGCAACAAGGTCGGGGCTTGATAGAAGCCAGCCTCCGGCGCGCTGCCGACAACTTCGCCCTGCGACATCACGGCAATCCCGTCGTGCTGGGCTTCGGAGAGGAAGTCCCACACGCGTTGTTGCTGTTTCGCGTTGATGAGCGGACCGAGGTCGAGATCGTCATGCGACGGCCCGACGCGCAGCTGGGCGAACGCTTCGGCCAGTCGCGCGAGTACGCCCTCGTACGCATCGCGCTCCACCAACAGACGACTGCCTGCCGAGCAGGTTTGCCCTGCGTTTTGCACGATGGCGTTCACGACGACCGGCATCACGGCGTCAAGATCGGCGTCGGCGAAGATGATCTGCGGCGACTTGCCGCCGAGTTCGAGCGTCACCGGCGTGTGGTTCTCGGCGGCCATCTGCGAGATCAGCGTGCCAGTGGCGGGCGAGCCGGTAAACGAGATGTGATCAATGCCCGGATGCCTTGCCAGTGCAGCACCGGCTTCGGCCCCGTAGCCCGTCACGATATTGAGTGCACCCGGCGGCAGCCCGGCTTCGAGCGACAGCTCCGCCACGCGCAGCAGCGAGAGACACGCGTCTTCCGCCGGTTTGACCACGCAGGCGTTGCCCGTCGCGAGCGCGGCGGCCACGCTGCGTCCGAAGATCTGCAACGGGTAATTCCACGGAATGATGTGACCGGTCACGCCGTGCGGCTCGCGCACCGTGAATACGGTGAATCCCTGCTGATAGGGAATCGTCTCGCCGTGCAGCTTGTCGGCGGCCCCGGCGTAGAACTCGAAGTACCGCACGATGGCGGCAGCGTCGGCCCGGGCCTGTTTGAGGGGCTTGCCGGTGTCGCGGGCTTCGAGTTGAGCGAGCTCTTCCTGATGACGGGCGAGAAGGCTGGCGAAGGCGTAGAGCGTGCGGCCGCGCTCGGCGGCGGCGGTACGGCCCCAGTCACCGTTGAAGGCGGCGCGCGCCGCGATCACGGCACGGTCGATGTCTTCGGCGTCGCCGCGGGCGATTTCGGTGAAGGGCTGGCCGTCGGAGGGATCGATGACGGCAATGACGGTGTTGGCCGTATTGGCCGACAGCGGAGATATCGCGGGAGTACCGCCGCGCCTGGCGGGGGCGACCCAGCGATTGCCGATGAAGTGTGTAGCTTCGGGCATGTCGACTGCACCTCGTGTAAAGGGTGGGGCCATTATCACTTAACTCACGAGGGCATTGACCGTCGTATAGGTCACATCCGCATAAACACCTAAAATGAGCGCATTGCAATTAAAGATATTTTATTGCAATTTTTTCTCGCCTATCCTTGATCACATCGAATCGCCAGACGGGCGTCTGGCATGGCACTACAGTTCGCTGCATACCGTCGGTTCAATGACGGACGGACCCGGCGAAGCAGTCGAACCGAAGCATTCAGGAGCAGGCAGGCGATGAACGACGCTGTGACCCAAGAGACGCTGTTGACCCCGCTGTTGACCCGGTTACAGGAAGCGCTCGGCGCGGATGCCGTGCTCACGAGTGAGTCGGATACCGCTGGCTATACCGAAGACTGGCGCGGCCGTTATCGGGGCGAGGCGCTGTGCGTCGTGCTGCCGTCGTCCACCGAGCAGGTGAGCGACATTGTGAAGCTGTGCGCAGCGGCCGGTGTATCGATCCTCCCGCAGGGCGGGAATACCAGCTTGTGCGGTGGCGCAGTGCCGCCGACTCACGGCCCGGCACCGGTCATTCTGAATCTGGCGCGCATGCGCCATATCCGTCAGGTCGACGCGGCCAACGGCTCGATGGTTGTCGAGGCTGGGTGCATTCTGAAAACCGTACAGGATGCGGCGGCCGACGTCGGACGTTTGTATCCGGTGAGTCTCGGAGCGGAAGGGTCGTGCCAGATCGGCGGCACGCTCTCGACGAATGCAGGCGGCACGAGCGTGCTGCGTTACGGCAATACGCGCGATAACGTGCTGGGTCTCGAAGTCGTGCTGGCCGACGGCACCATCTGGGACGGTCTGCGTGCGCTGCGCAAGGACAACACGGGCATCGATCTCAAGCATCTGTTCATCGGCGCGGAAGGCACGCTCGGCATCGTCACGGCGGCCGCGCTCAAGCTCCATCCGCTGCCTACGCATCACTCGCTCGCGTGGTTCGCGCCGCGCGATCCGGCCGCCGCGCAGCACATCCTCGGCATGTTCCAGAACGCCTGCGGCTCGCGTCTGTCTGCGTTCGAAATCATGAACCGCCACCAGCTCGATCTGGTGCTGGCAAACGTGCCGAACCGTCGCAATCCGCTCACCGGTGCCCATGCATGGCACGTGCTTGTCGAACTGGGCGACACGCGCGATGCCGAGGGCCTCGAAGCGGTGCTTACCGAAACGCTGGGCGAAGCCATCGAACAAGGACTGGTCGAAGACGCCGTCATCGCCGCGAACGAAACGCAGCGCGCCGATCTCTGGGAAGTGCGCCACAGCGTGAGCGAGGCGAACAAGAAGGCTGCCATCGGTCTCACCACCGACTGCGCCGTGCCGGTGTCGAGCGTGCCCGAATTCATCGACGCGTCGACGCGCGCCGTGCACGCCATCGTGCCGGGACTCGACATCGCCATCGTCGGCCACATGGGCGACGGCAACGTCCACTTCATTCCGATGTTCTCGTTCGAGGCTTGGGCGGCACTGGCCGACAGTGCGGCGATGGGCGACGCGATGCGCGCTGCGGTCAACGATGTTGCTGCGCGCCTGTCGGGCACGTTCAGCGCCGAGCATGGCGTCGGGCAAACGGGCCTGCCGCTGATGCAGCGCTACAAGGCCCCCGCCGAACTGACGCTGATGCGCGCGGTGAAAGCGGCGCTCGATCCGAACCAGCTGTTCAATCCGGGGCGTCTCGTTCCGTAAGCATCACGCACGAATTCACACACACACGTTTTTCAAGTTTTGCTGTTTGTTTTGCCATAACTGCGCGCGCGGCGGCTGCCTTTCCGTATGTCAGTCCGCAAACCGTCGCCGCGCCCACCCTCCCAGTCAAGACCGGAGACCATGATGAAACGCAAGACCTCCGCAAGCCCGCTCGATACCACCAAGAAAAGCGAAGCGACGCTCGCACAACCGGGCCGTCGCACGGCCATGAAGACGGCCATCGTCGGCGCGGCCGCCGTCGCCTTCCCGTTCGTGTGGACGCCTTCGCGCGCCGCCACCAAGCGCATCGTGGTGCGTGACGACGGCGGCATCTACACCAAGGCGTACGACGCCGTGTACTACAAGCCCTTCGCCAAGGCGACGGGCATCGAGGTCGTCGGCGTGCAGGCCAATGCAGAGCCGACCGCGCAGATCAAGAGCATGGTCGAGGCGGGCAGCTACACATGGGACATGGCGAAGATCAGCCAGCCCGCGATTCTGTTGCTGACGTCGGGCGGCAAGGAGTATCTGGAGCGTCACGGTCTGGAAGCGGACCCGACCATCTCCAAGATTCCGAAGCAATACATGTCGCCGTTCGGCGTGGGCACGAACGTCTACTCGACGGTGCTGGCGTATCGCTCCGATGCGTTCAAGGGCCGCAAAGCCCCGTCGTCGTGGGCCGATCTGTGGAATGTTAAGGACTTCCCGGGCCGTCGCTCGATTCGCAAGTATCCGTTCGACACCATCGAGCAGGCGCTGCTCGCCGATGGCGTGGCGCCCGGCTCGGTGTATCCGTGCGACTTCGACCGTGCATTCAAGAGCCTGGACAAGATCGCCAAGCAGGTCGCCGTGTGGTGGACGACCGGCGCGCAGGTCGAGCAGATGCTCGGCTCGGGCGAAGTCGACATGGTCGCCACGTGGGCCTCGCGTGCGCAGTCGGCACAGGCCAACGGCGTGCCGGTCGAGATCGTCTGGAACCAGAACATCTGGGGCGTCGATAACTGGTCGATTCTGAAGGGCACGCCCAACGCTGCCGCTTGCCGCGAGTTCATCAAGTTCGCGAGCGATCCGAAGCGTCAGGCGGAACTGGTCAAGTTCTTCCCGGCCGGCATGACGCAGCCGGAAGCCTTCAATTACGTGAAGCCCGAGATCGCCAGGAACTGCCCGACGTTCCCGGACAACATGAAGAGCGGCGTGCACATCAACGCGCAGTTCTGGCAGCAGAACCAGAGCGTGGCGCTCGAACGTTTCAACCGCTGGATCCTGACCTGATCCTCACCTGCTGTTCCGTTTCATGTTTTTTGGGGTGCTGATCTCATGACCGTTGCCAATCTTCAAGTTTCGGGCCTGTCCAAGCGTTACGGCGATTTTGTCGCCCTCGCGCCGACCGACCTCGATGTCGCCCAGGGCGAATTCCTGACCTTGCTCGGCCCCAGCGGCTCGGGCAAGACCACTTTGCTCTCGCTCATCGCCGGTTTGTCGCAGCCCGATGCGGGCGCCATCCGCATCAATGGGACCGATGTCACGTACGGCGCGCCGTACGAGCGCGACATCGGCATGGTGTTCCAGAACTACGCGCTGTTCCCCCACATGACGGTGGCGGAGAACATCGCGTTCCCGTTGCAGATGCGTCGCACCGACGCACAGGCCGCTCGCAAGATGGTCATGAACGCGCTGGAAATGGTGCATCTGCCGCACGTGGCAGAGCGCTATCCGCGCGAACTCTCGGGTGGTCAGCAGCAGCGCATTGCACTCGCGCGCTGCATGGTCTACCGGCCGTCGATCATTCTGATGGACGAGCCGCTGGGTGCGCTCGACAAAAAGCTGCGCGATCACATGCAGCTCGAAATCAAGCGTATTCACCGGGAGTTGGGCACCACCATCGTCTATGTCACGCACGATCAGGAAGAAGCGATGACGATGTCCGATCGCATCTGCCTGATGAACGCGGGCGAGATCGCGCAACTCGGTACGCCCGACGATCTGTACTTCCGTCCGAAGAGCGTGTTCGTGGCCGACTTCCTTGGCGAGTCGAACCTGCTCGATGCGACGGTGCTCACGCGTAGCGGTGATCAGGTGCGCGTGGCCATGCCGGGCGTGACGGCTGCGAACGGCGCAGGCGCGATGGTCTACGACCCGCAAGTCGAGCAGGGTCGCACTGTCAAGCTGATGCTGCGTCCGCAGAACCTGCATCTGCACGACACGGACGCTGCCGGTGAAGGCATGGCGACGATCTCGGCGAAGCTGACCGACATCATGGTCACGGGCGGCATGACGAAGTTGTATCTGCAATCGACGGCGACGGGCGGCGACGCGAGCAAGTCGCTTGTGGCCGCTTTCCCGACGCGCCGTCAGGGCAACCGTTTCGAAATCGGTCAGACGCTGGGCCTCGCCTGGCGCGCCGACGACGCCGTGGCGATTGCGGGGTAAGCCATGAGTGCATCTGCCGTGGTCCGCCCTTCGTCCTCCCAACCCGCTCAACCGGCCCCGCGCCGGGCGCGCTGGCGCGCGCGCATGCGTCCGCTGCTGATGGCAGCCCCCATCGTCATCCTGCTGGCCGTCATGCTGATCTACCCGGTCGGCCAGTTGCTGCTGCTGAGCATTCGCGGTGAAAGCGGCTTTACGCTTGCCGAATATCAGCGGCTGTTCGCCTCGTCGGTGTACGTCGAGGTGTTGCTCATCACCCTCAAGGTCTCGCTCTACACGACCTTCTTCGCGGTCCTCACCGGGTATCCGATTGCCTACCGGCTCTCGACGCTCAGCGGCGCGCGCAAGCAACGTCTGCTGTTCTGGCTGCTGCTCTCGTTCTGGACGAGCTTTCTTGTTCGCACGTTCGCGTGGGTGGTGCTGCTTGGCCGTAACGGCGTCGTGAACCGTACCTTGCTCGATCTCGGTCTGATCGATCAGCCGCTGTCGCTGCTCTACAGCTTCCCCGCCGTGGTGCTGGGGATGGTGCATGCCCTGATGCCGCTGGCGGTGCTGACGATGCTCTCCGTCATGGAGAACATCGACCGTCGTCTGCCGAGCGCGGCCTCGACGCTGGGCGCACGTCCCGGCACGGTGTTCTGGCGCGTGTACTTCCCGTTGTCGTTGCCGGGCGTGGCCGCCGGTGCGCTGATGGTGTTCGTCACGTCCATCGGCTTCTTCATTACGCCGACATTGCTCGGTGGCCGTCACGAAACCATGATCACGCAGCTCATCATCGATCAGGTGATGCAGGCGCTGAACTGGGGTTTTGCCGGTGCGATCTCGGTGCTGCTGCTCGCCGTGGTGCTGGTGGTGTTCTTCGTCTACGACCGTATGGTTGGTCTGTCGACGATGGCCGGTGGCGCGGGCGATGTGAAGTCAGGCAAGCGCCGTGGCGGCTGGACACGCACGCTCGGCGAGAAGGTGCTCGCGACGCTTGGCATCGCGACCGATCTGCTGCTGCGCGCGTTCCCGAAAGGGCGCGGTGCCCAGGCGGAGCAGGGCGACGGTCTCGTGCTGCGCGTGTTCGTTTTCCTGCTGGTCGTGTTCCTCGCTGCGCCCGCGCTACTGATGATTCCGATGTCGTTCGATTCGGCTTCGGGTCTGGCATGGCCGCCGAAGGGCTTCTCGTTGCAGTGGTATCAGCAGATCTGGGATTCGCCTTTGTGGATGCAGGCAGTCACGCGCTCGATGCTCGTGGGGATCGGTGCAGGCTTGCTGTCGATGCTGATCGGCACCCCGGCGGCGTTCCTGCTGGTACGCGGTGGCATGCGCGGCAAGTCGGCGATGCTCGCCTTCGTGCTCGCACCGATTGTCGTGCCGCGCATGATCCTCGCCGTCGGCGTGTTCTATTTCTTCGCGAAGATCGGTCTGGTCGGCTCCAGCGTGGGCCTGACGCTCGCGCACACCGTGGTGGCCGTGCCGTACGTCGTTATCACGATGATGGCGGTGCTGCGCAACTACGACACGCGTCTCGATCTGGCGGCGTACAGCCTGGGCGCTCGCCCTTGGGCCACGCTGCGCCGGGTGACGTTCCCGATTCTCGGTGCCGGTCTGCTGTCGTCGTTCCTGTTCGCGTTCGCGACGTCGTTCGACGAGCTCACGATTGCGCTGTTCACGTCGGGCGGGCTGTCGACCACCTTGCCCAAGCAGTTCTGGGACGAGATCACGATGCAGATCTCGCCGGTGATCGCCGCAGTGTCCACGTGCCTGTTCCTTTTCATCGCCGCACTGATCTGGGTGGCCGAGCGACTGCGCCGGCGCAGCCTCGCGACCTGAAGCCCGGATGCGGTATCCGCCCCAACAAACTTACGATTCACGGACGTTTAACTCATGCTTCGCTCCGCACAACTGAAGGGCATTTTCCCGGCCATCCCCACACCGGTGCACACCGACGACACGATCCACATCGAAGGCGCACGTGCGCTCATGCGTTACCTGCTGGCGCAGGGCATCGACGGTGTGGTGCCGCTGGGCGGCACGGGCGAATACGGTGCACTCTCGCGCGCCGAGCGTGTACGCATGGCCGAACTTACGGCGCAGGAAGTGCGTGACCACGGCCGCGACGTGCCGGTGATCGCCGGTGTGCTCGATCCCGGTTATCACGACGCCATCGAAGCGGGCCGTGACTTCGCCGCTGCCGGTGCCGACGGTCTGCTGGTCCTCACGCCGTACTACACGAACCCGACGCAAGCCGGTATTCGCGACTACTTCCTGCGCTACGCCGATGAGTCGCCGCTGCCCATCCTCATCTACGAAATTCCGTATCGCACGCGTATCGCGATTGCGCCGGAAGTGCTGCATGAGCTGTCGCGCCACGAGAACATCATCGGCATGAAGGCCTGCAACACGGACATGTGGCATTTCCTGCGCACCATCGCCGGTGTCGACGAGTCGTTTGCCGTGCTGAGCGGCGAAGACACGTTGTTCCCGCTGCATGTGGCAGCCGGTGCGCGTGGCGGGATCGTGGTGACGGCGTCGTTGTTGCCGACGGCCTGGCAACGCATCTTCTCGCTCGCGTCGGAAGGCAAGACGGCCGATGCGCTGGCGCTGCACCGCTCGCTGATTCCTCTGATGAATCTGGCCTTCGCCGAGACCAACCCCGGTCCGATGAAGTCGGTGATGGATCTGATCGGCGTGAACGCCCCGGCGATGCTCGCACCGCTCGTGTCGCCCGCACCGGCGCTGTCGGCCGAACTGCGCGAAGAACTGGCGCGTCAGCTGGCGATTTTCGAAGGTCGTTGAAGTGTGTCGGCGGTGACGCGTGTCACCGCCCGATAGCAACTGATGGCACCCGATAGCGCCTGAGCGCGCTTAGCGTCGGAACGTCGACAGTCGCGACTTCGAGATCGAGGTCGCGGCGACCTGAATGTGCGGGGCGAGTTCGGCTTCCGCGCGCTCACGCGTCCAGCGCGAGGTCGGCACCGAGATGTTGATGGCTGCGACGGCGTGACCGTCGTGATCGGTGATCGGGGCCGCGACCGAGATGTCGCCCATCACGGTTTCGTTCTCGACGATGGCATAGCCGCGACGCGTGGTCTGCGCAATCCGTTCGAGCAGCTTCTTCTCGTCGATGAGCGTGTACGGCGTCATCGGTTCGAGCGCCGTGCCCGACAGAATCTCACGCACGCGCGCTTCGGGCAGACGCGACAGGATTGCAATGCCCGACGCCGTGAACATCGCGGGCAGACGCGCACCGACCACGATATCGATGTTCACCAGATGCTGTCCGGGAAAGCGTGCGACGAACACGATCTCGTGGCCGTCCAGCTCTTGCAAGTTGGTCGTCTCGCCCACACGGCGGCTAATGTCGAGCAGATACGGCGACGCCTTGTCGACCAGCTCGTTGGCGCGAATGTAGTTGTACGAGAACTGCAACACCTTGGTCGTCAGCCCGTAGGTACGCGTCTCCGGTACGCGGAAGAGATAGCCAAGGGCTTCAAGCGTATGCACCAGTCGCTGCGTGGCGCTGCGATCCAGATCCGCCGCTTTGGCGATGTCGCCCAGCGTCATGTACCGCGCAGGACCGTCGAAGGCGTGCAGCACCTGAAACGTCTTCTCGGTCGAGCCGACGAAGAGCGAGGAACGCAGGGCGGCGGCGCTCGAAGCGGTGTCGCTGGTGGATTGGGTGGCGTCTGTGGCAGAGCGCGACGACCCGGCGGATGAGCGCGGCATGGGTGTGCGGGTTGTTCGGATTGTAATGATTGTGATTGTAATGCAATTGTTTGTGCCCAAGTAGCGAACTTTGCCCAATTTCAGGGCATTTAGAAGCGGATGCGGCGGGGCACGCGAGAACATCAAGACAGGGGGAGCAATGCACGCGTTTTCCTGCGTGGAGGATTACCGTCGGGCGGCGAAGCGTCGTCTGACGAAGCTGGCCTTCGATTATCTGGAAGGCGGTGCGGAGGACGGGGAGGCGCTGCGGCGCAATCGGGACGCCTTCGGGCAGTGGGGCTTCGCGCCGCGCGTCATGACGGATATCTCCGCCACATCCAGCGAGACGAATTTCTGGGGACGGTCGGCGGCCGCCCCGATGGTCGTCGGCCCGACCGGCCTGAACGGCCTGTTCTGGCCGCGCGCAGACGAATTGCTCGCCCGTGCCGCTGCGGATGCGGGGCTGCCGTTCGTGCTGTCGACGGCATCGACTTCGCTACTCGAAGACGTGCGCGCGGCGGTGCCGAACGGCGAGCTTTGGCTGCAACTCTATGTGCAGCAGGATCGGCGCATTGCCGAGAGCATGATGCGCCGGGCGCGCGAGGCAGGCTTTCGAACGCTGATGCTGACGGTCGATACGCCTGTGCACGGAAAGCGCGATCACGACACGCGCAACGGCTTCAAGCTGCCCCTGCGCTTCACACCGCGACTCGTGGCGGACTGCATGCGACACCCGCATTGGAGCTGGCAGATGCTCGTGGGCGGCGCGCCGCAGCTTCGCAACATCGCTCAGAGCGTGGGTGAGCGGGCGGATCTGGCGCGTCACGCGGCGATGCTGAGTCGTCAGATGGACTTGTCGCTCGGCTGGCACGACCTGACGTGGGTGCGCAAGCACTGGCCGGGTGAAGTGCTGGTCAAGGGCATTCTGACGGTGGAGGACGCCCGTCAGGCGCAGGCCCACGGCGCGGACGGCATCATCGTCTCCAATCACGGCGGACGCCAGTTGGGCAGCACGCTCGCACCGGTCGAAGCGTTGCCGACGATCGTCGATGCCGTTGGCGTGCCAGGGGCGGGGGGTCCTGCGATGTCCGTGTTCATGGACGGTGGCGTGCGGCGCGGGGCCGACGTCGCCAAGGCCGTCGCGCTGGGCGCGAAGGGCGTGCTGCTGGGACGCGCGCCGCTGTATGGCGTGGCGGCGCGCGGCGGGCAGGGGGTGGATGGGGTGCTGGCATTGCTGCTGAGCGAATTGCGCACGACGATGCAACTGCTCGGCTGCGCCAACGTGGGGGCGTTGACGGCTGAACGGCTGGCACGGCTGCCGTCGTTGCACGAGAACCGAGCCGGCGGGGCAATTCAGGCAAACCCGCTATAATGTTTCGCGCCCGATTGCCGTCGGGCGGCGTGGCATCCGGCCGGTTGGCGGGGCATGCGCGCCGCGCGGCGGCATGCCAATTTTCATTCACAGGAATGCCATCATGAGCTTCAACCACGTGCCTGCCGGTAAGGACCTCCCCAACGATTTCAACGTCATCATCGAGATCCCGGCGCAAAGCGACCCGGTGAAGTACGAAGCCGACAAGGATCTGGGCCTGCTGGTCGTTGACCGCTTCATCGGCACGGGTATGCGTTACCCGGCCAACTACGGCTTCATTCCGCAAACGCTGGCTGGCGACGGCGACCCCGTCGATGCGCTGGTCGTCACGCCGTTCCCGCTGCTGGCTGGCTCGGTCGTCCGCTGCCGCGCACTGGGCATGCTCAACATGACCGATGAGTCGGGCGTGGACGCCAAGCTCGTGGTCGTGCCGGTCGACAAGATCTGCCCGATGACGGCACACATGAAGTCGATCGACGACGTGCCGGGCTACCTGAAGGACCAGATCAAGCACTTCTTCGAGCAATACAAGGCGCTCGAAAAGGGCAAGTGGGTCAAGGTCGAAGGCTGGGAAGGCATCGAAGCCGCCCACAAGGAAATCACCGAAGGCGTCGCGAACGCGAAGAAGTAATTTCCACTTCGCCAAGTTTGCCGCGTCGTTCGTCGACGCAAAGAAAACCCGGCCGTGTGCCGGGTTTTTTCGCAAGCCGCCGGTTTGCAAACGAGGTGTGAAGTGAGCAGCGACGTAGTCATCCGTGTAGTGCAATCGATTGAAGACGTGCCAGCCAACGCGTGGAACGCGCTCGCGGGCGACAACCCGTTCGTGCAGCACGCGTTCCTGCACGCGATGCACGAGACGGGGTGCGCCGCCAAGCGTACGGGCTGGCAACCGGCCTATCTGCTCATGCATGCAGACGAAGTGCTCGTCGGCGCGATGCCGCTCTACGTCAAGTCGCACTCCCGGGGCGAATATGTCTTCGACCACGCATGGGCCGACGCCTTCGCGCGTCACGGTCTCGAGTACTACCCCAAGCTGTTGTGCGCCGTGCCGTTCTCGCCCGTGACCGGGCCGCGTCTGCTCGCACGCACGCAGGCGGATCGCGTGGCGCTGGCGCGCGGTGCGATTGCGTTCGCCCGGCAGCTTGAACTGTCGTCCATCCACGTGCTGTTCACGCACGACGACGATCTGGCCGCGCTCACCGAAGCCGGATACATGCTGCGCGAAGGCGTGCAGTTTCATTGGGAAAATCCGGGCTTCGCCACGTTCGACGACTTCCTCGCGCAGATGAATCAGGAGAAGCGCAAGAAGCTGAAACAGGACCGTCGGCGCGTGCGCGAGGCCGGGGTGACGTACCGTTGGCTGCGCGGCGAGCAAATCGATGACGCAGCGCTCGACTTCTTTTATCAGTGCTACGAAAACACCTACCGTGAGCACTGGAATTCACCGTATCTGAGTCGTGCGTTCTTCGGGCAGGTGCACGCGACGATGCCCGACGCGTTGCTGCTCGTCATGGCGGAGCGTGACGGCCAGCCGCTCGCGTGCGCACTCAATGTCGTGAGCGGCGACACGATGTACGGCCGCTATTGGGGGACGACGGACTTCGTCTCCGGGATGCATTTCGAGACCTGCTACGCGCAGGGCATCGAGTACTGTATCGCGCACGGGCTGCGCAGTTTCGAAGGCGGCGCGCAAGGCGTGCATAAGATGTCGCGCGGTCTGTTACCCACGCCTACGTGGTCCGCCCATTGGATTGCCGACGAACGATTCGCGCAGGCCATCGAGGATTTTCTCGACCGTGAGACGTCAGCGATGGACGAGCACATCGGCGAGCTGGAAGCGCATACGCCGTTCAAGCGACCGGCGTCCTGAGCGATTTCGGGACATATTGGGGCCGTACTCGGGACGTATTGTGGACATAGCGCCGTCGAAGGCAGGCCCCGGCAAGGCGGGGCCTCGCGTAATATACTGACGATTCTTACGCCCGCTTCATCGCTGCAAACGCCCGACAGGTATGCCTGCCGACGTCACGGCACAAGGGCGATGCATGGTAGCCGCCGACATGACCAACCGATTTCTCAATCTCTACAATCACGATTTCGCGCGTGTGGCCGTCGGAGTGCCGCAATGCCGCGTCGCCGATCCCGCTTTCAACGCAGCCCAGACCATCGCGCTGGCCCGTCAGGCCGACGCCGAGGGTGCGGTACTCGTCGCCTTCCCCGAACTTGGCATTCCTGCCTACAGCTGCGAAGACCTGTTCCAGCAGCGCGCCTTGCAGGACGCCTGCGACGCCGCGCTGGCCGAGATCGTGGCCGCGAGCCGGGAGCTGGTCATTGCGATGATCGTCGGCATGCCGGTGCGCGTGCAGCAGCGCCTGTTCAACTGCGCCGTCGTGGTGGCGCGCGGCCGCATTCACGGCGTTGTCCCCAAGACGTATCTCCCGAACTACAGCGAGTTCTACGAAGCGCGCCAGTTCAACGCAGCGGATGACGCAGGCGTCGATTCCGTCGCCCTGCTGGGCAACGACGTGCCGTTCGGTGCGCTCATCTTCGAAGCTGCCGATCAGCCGCTGCTGCGCTTTCACTGCGAGATCTGCGAAGACGTCTGGGTGCCGGTGCCGCCGTCGTCGTTCGCAGCACTTGCGGGGGCGACGGTGCTCGTCAACCTGTCGGCATCGAACGTGGTCGTGGGCAAGTCGACCTATCGTCATCAACTGGTCGCCCAGCAGTCGGCGCGTTGCCTCGCGGCGTATCTGTACACCTCGGCCGGGCAGGGCGAATCGACGACCGACCTCGCGTGGGACGGACAGGCGCTCATCTACGAGAACGGCGACATGCTCGCCGAGTCGGCGCGCTTCGCCAGCGAGTCGCATCTGATCTTCGCCGATGTCGATCTGGAGCGCCTCGCCCGTGAGCGCATGCATCAGACGACGTTCGGTGTGTCGGTGCGCCGCCATGCCGACGAAGTGGCGCGCTTTCGCACGATCAAGGTCGACGTCACCCTGCCGCGTGACGCCGAACTGCCGCTCGCACGCGCAATTGCGCGCTTCCCTTATGTGCCGTCCGATGCGGCGCGTCGCGACGAGCGCTGCCACGAGGTCTACAACATTCAGGTGCAGGCGCTGATGCAGCGTCTCGCGTCGTCGAAGATTCAGAAGGTCGTGATCGGTGTGTCCGGCGGGCTGGACTCGACGCATGCGTTGCTCGTCTGCGCCAAGGTCATGGACCGGCTGGGTCTGCCGCGCGCGAATATTCTGGCCTACACGATGCCGGGCTTCGCGACGAGCGAGCGCACGCTACGTCAGGCGCGCGAGTTGATGGACGCCGTGGGATGCACGGCGCGCGAGATCGATATTCGTCCGAGTTGCATGCAGATGTTGAAGGACCTCGATCATCCGTTCGCGAAGGGCGAGGAAGTCTACGACGTCACGTTCGAGAACGTGCAGGCGGGCGAGCGCACCAACCACCTGTTCCGTTTGGCGAATCACCTGGGGGCGATTGTGATCGGTACGGGCGACCTGAGCGAGTTGGCGCTGGGCTGGTGCACTTACGGTGTGGGCGATCATATGTCGCACTACAACGTGAACGCCAGCGTGCCCAAGACGCTCATCATGCATCTCGTGCGCTGGGTCGCGGAGACGGGGCAACTGGGTGGCGCTGCGTCGGCCAAAGCGCAGAAGGACGGTAAGGACGTTAAGGATGTTAAGGGCGGCAAGGAAGGACAGCGCCGCAACGTCCTCATCGATATTCTTGAGACTGAAATCAGCCCGGAACTCGTGCCGGGCAAGGCCAACGGCGCGCCCGAACAGCGCACCGAGCATTTCATCGGCCCGTACGAATTGCAGGACTTCAACCTCTACTACACGCTGCGCTTCGGCTATGCGCCGCGCAAGGTGGCGTTCCTGTCGTGGAGTGCGTGGCACGATGCGTCGCAGGGGCGCTGGCCGGACGAAGGGCACGCGTCGCGCAACGCCTACGATCTGGTTGCGATCAAGCGCAACCTGCGCATTTTCCTGGATCGATTCTTCCGTACGAGCCAGTTCAAGCGTTCGTGCATTCCGAATGCGCCGAAGGTCGGCACGGGCGGTTCGCTCTCGCCGCGTGGCGACTGGCGTGCGCCGAGCGATTCGGAGTCGGTGGTGTGGCTGGCGGATCTGGACACGGTGCCGGACGATCCGCACGCGTAATTCGATAAGTGGGGCGGGCAGGGTGCGCTGTCATCGGCGTGCCGTTCCCGGCCCGGTACAATAGCCGGGCGAAATTGCAGAATATTCCAATCAAGATATCGAGGCGACAATGAAACGCGTAACTGCCATCATCAAACCCTTCAAGCTCGACGAAGTCCGTGAAGCGCTGGCCGAAGTCGGCGTGACCGGTCTGACCGTCACGGAAGTGAAGGGCTTCGGCCGCCAGAAGGGCCACACCGAGCTGTATCGCGGTGCGGAATACGTCGTCGACTTCCTGCCGAAGATCAAGATCGAAGTCGTGGTGAGCGCAGCGCAGGCCGAACAGGTCATCGATGCCGTGCTGGGCGCGGCCCGCACCGGCAAGATCGGCGACGGCAAGATCTTCGTGACCGATGTCGAACGCGTGATCCGCATTCGCACGGGCGAAGAGGGCGAACAGGCGGTCTGACGGCAGTTTGAGCGCCGCAGCATTGCTGCGGTGATTGCGTCGGAAAAACGAAGGGCGACGGCTGCGAGAGCGGCGTCGCCCTTTGGCGTTTTGGCTGTGCCGGTGCCGGATCGGCTCAGGACTTGAGGCGCACGTCGAATGCGACGGTGATCAGCCGCACGAAAATCACGGAAAACGCGCTGATCGACAAGGTGTAGACGGGATCGAGGTCGGCGTAAGTCAGCGCGATGTAGATCCATCCGCCAATGAACGCACACACGGCGTACGGTCGTGTGTCGCGCAATACCAGCGGTACCTCGTTACAGAGGATGTCGCGGATCACGCCGCCGCCCACGCCGGTAATCACGCCCATCATCACCGACATGAACGCCGACATATCGGTCTGCAACGCGAGCGATGTGCCGGACGCACTGAAGAACCCAAGACCGATGGCGTCCGTGATGAGCAGCACGCGCTCCGTCGCCACGCGTGAGACGAGCTTCAGCACGACGCCTGTGGACAACGACAACACGAGGATGATGACCGAGTACCACTGATGCTGGACCCAGTAGAAGGGGCGGTGGTCGAGCAGCACGTCGCGCAACGTGCCGCCGCCGAAGGCGGTCGCGAAGGCCAGCACGAACGCGCCGACCGGATCGAGATGCTGCTTGCGGGCTTCCGCGAAGCCGGAGATGGCGCACGACAATACGGCGATGGCCTCCATGACGGCCAGGATCGTATGCAGTTGAGCGCTCATCTCGTGAATCATCGGCGAATCCTGTTGGGGACGGTGGACAGTCCCTCGTCAATACGTCGTGATCGGCGGTGACATCTTCAATGCCAGC
This sequence comes from Pandoraea commovens, assembly GCF_902459615.1. Taxonomy (GTDB): domain Bacteria; phylum Pseudomonadota; class Gammaproteobacteria; order Burkholderiales; family Burkholderiaceae; genus Pandoraea; species Pandoraea commovens. The sequence goes on along the minus strand of NZ_CABPSA010000005.1, from coordinate 80,507 downwards.
GGTGGCTGGCGGGATGCGGCATCTGGCGCAGGTGCGCGTCAGTCGCCCGCGCGCGCGCCCCGGGCCTGCGAAGCCTGGAGCAATACTACCAGCGCACCGCCCCCGCCGTCGCGTCCTTGCGCTTGCGCCCATGCCAGCACTTCGTTCTTCTGGGCGAGCCAGCCGCGCACCTTGTCCTTGAGGACCGGCTCACGGTTCACCGAGCCGAGGCCCTTGCCGTGAATTACGCGAATGCAGCGCAGGCCGCGCTTGACGGCGTCGTGCAGAAAGGTGGAGAGCGCTTCGCGGGCTTCGTCGCGACGCATGCCGTGCAGGTCGATCTGCGCCTGCACCACCCAGTCGCCGCGTTGCAGCTTCAGCACGGCATCGTGGCTGATGCCGGGACGGCGATACGACAAGCGGTCGTCCGTGTCGAGCAACGCTTCGGGGTCGAACTCGTCGGACAGGGATTCGTGAAGCACTGCGGCTTCGTCTTCCTCGGTCTGACGCGCCACCGGTTCGGGCGGGAAGCGCGGGTGCTCGACGCGATTGGTCGAGCCTTTGCTGGCAAGCGGGGCGATCTCGCCGACGCTGTCGCGGAACACGTTGGCATCGCGTTTGGCCTGCGCGGCGCGCTTGGCGGCAGCGATGCGTTCGGCTTCGCGTGCGGCGCTCTCGGTCGCGAGCGCGTCACGGAAGTTGGAGAGGTCGCTGAGGCTGAGTTTCGGTGGTTTCTTGCTCATGATCGTGCGAACAAGGACGTTCAAAGGGAGGACAAAATGGTGTGTTGCGGCGCGTTGCGTCTGCGCGGTAGCGAAGGCGCGTTTCCGAATCATAACGGCTCGTGACGCCACGTAACGAAGATGATGGCGACGCTACAAGCGAAGACGGCGCCCCGGCTGCATGAAAGATCACACAGCCGGGGCGCCGCCGTCAGGCGTAAAAACGCGCGAGAGCGATTACTGGTCGAGGTTTTCGAGGTAACGCTGGGCGTCGAGCGCGGCCATGCAACCCGTGCCTGCGCTGGTAATGGCCTGACGGTAGATGTGATCCTGCACGTCGCCAGCGGCAAACACGCCCGGCACGCTGGTGGCCGTGGCGTTGCCATTCAGGCCGCTGTGCGTGACGATGTAGCCGTTCTTCATTTCGAGCTGACCGTCGAAGATATCCGTGTTCGGCTTGTGGCCGATGGCGATGAACACGCCGTGCAGCGAGATGTCTTCATGCGCGCCCGTCTTGGTGTTCTTGATACGAACGCCGGTCACGCCGCTGTCGTCGCCCGTCACTTCGTCGAGCACGCTGTCGTACTTCAGTTCGACCACGCCTTGCTTGGCCTTTTCCAGCAGACGGTCGATCAGGATCGGCTCGGCGCGGAACTTGTCGCGGCGGTGGATCACGGTGACCTTGCTGGCGATGTTCGAGAGGTACAGCGCTTCTTCGACAGCGGTGTTGCCGCCGCCGACCACGCAGACTTCCTTGCCGCGATAGAAGAAGCCGTCGCACGTGGCGCAGGCAGAGACGCCGCGGCCCGAGAAGGCTTCTTCCGACGGCAGGCCGAGGTACTGCGCCGAAGCGCCGGTCGCGATGATCAGGGCGTCGGCCGTGTATTCGCCGGAGTCGCCGATCAGACGCAGCGGGCGCTCGTTCAGATGCACCGTATGGATGTGATCGAAAATCATCTCGGTGTTGAAGTGCTCGGCATGTGCCTGCATGCGGGCCATCAGTTCCGGGCCTTGCACGCCGGTCGGGTCGCCGGGCCAGTTCTCGACGTCCGTGGTGGTCATCAACTGACCGCCCTGGGCGATACCGGTGATCAGCACCGGGTTGAGGTTGGCGCGCGCGGCGTACACGGCGGCGCTATAGCCGGCGGGGCCGGAACCGAGAATCAGGACTTTGGCGTGCTTGGCAGCAGACATGGAACTCACCGGAAAGGGGTTGGGTGCTGGCGCCGGAGCCCCGGTCGCGCACCGCCTGGCGCGCGACCGGGGCTCCGGCGCAAACCGACATTATAAAGGGCCGACGATGTTTCGTTGATGGAGCCTCACAATCGAGGCGATAGCCTTCGGGCGGGCGTTGGGGGTCGGGTGACTACACCGGACGAACGTTCGAAGGCCCCGCGCCGGGACGTCTCTCAAATTTGGGGGCAGATGCATCGGATGCAAGTGCGCCGGGTGTGGGCGAGGGGAGCGGCGGCCTGTTCACCGACTTCGCTTTGCCACCGGGCGTCCCGGCGTCCGGCAAATCGCTCGGGAGTGGCGCGGTTACGGCTTGTCACGCTTTCCTGACGTGCTCATGCGTTAATCGATGTAATAGTTGTTTACAATGGAGCATTGCTGCGCGGCAGGCCGCCCGTCTGCCCGCCCAACCGCATGGCTTGATGACGACGAAATCTTCCTACTCTGCTGGTGCCGGATCGTCGTTGCCCAATCGGGTGACGCACCTCTTCCATGAAATCCGCTGGATGGCGCAGGTCGCGCTGATGGTATTCCTGTTGATGGCGTTGTTCTCTTACAGCCGTCTGGACCCCAGCTGGACGCATGCGGCGCATGTGGAGCGTATCGCCAACTGGGCGGGACGCGTCGGCGCGTGGGTCGCCGATATGCTGCTGCTCATGCTCGGTCTGTCCGCTTACTGGCTGGTGGTGTTCATCGCCCGCCGCGTGATTTCCGGCTACCGGCGCATCTCCGCCAAACGCGAAGCGCCACCGTTGCGCGAACGCCTCGCGAGCGGCGGCTGGGTGGAGATCGTCTCTTCCCTCATGGTGCTGCTCTCGAGCGCCGGTATCGAATCCCTGCGTCTGTACCGTCTCAAGGCCCAGTTGCCGCGCGCGTCGGGCGGCGTCATCGGCGAGACCGTCGGTGGCTTCTTCCAGCATGCACTGGGCTTCACTGGCGGCACGCTGGCCTTGCTGCTGATCTTCGCCTTCGGCCTGTCGCTGCTGTTCCATTTCTCCTGGTTGTCCGCCGCCGAAAAGGTCGGTGCGCTGATTCTCGATACCGGTACTGTGATCCGTCGTCGCCGCGAGGCGCGTCAGGACCGTCGGATGGGCGAGGAAGCGGCGATTGCGCGTGAAGGTGCGGTCGTCCAGAACCGGGTCAGGGCGGAAGTCCACGAGCCGGTGCAGATCGTGCCGCCGGTCAAGGTGGTGCCCAAGAGCGAGCGCGTCGAGAAGGAAAAGCAGGCGCCGTTGTTTGCCGACCTGCCGGACTCGATCCTGCCGCCGCTGGCGTTGCTCGACCCGGCGCCGGTTGCACAGGAAACCGTGTCGGGCGAGACGCTGGAGTTCACGTCGCGCCTGATCGAGAAGAAGCTCAAGGATTTCGGCGTGGAAGTGAGCGTCGTGGCCGCTTATCCCGGCCCCGTCATCACGCGTTACGAAATCGAACCCGCCACGGGCGTGAAGGGCAGTCAGATCGTGAATCTGGCCAAGGATCTGGCGCGTTCGCTTTCGCTGGTGTCGATCCGTGTGGTCGAAACCATCCCCGGCAAGAATTTCATGGGGCTGGAGTTGCCGAATCCGCGTCGTCAGACGGTGCGGATGACGGAGATCCTCGGCTCTGAGGTCTACAACAGTTCGTCGTCGCTGCTGACGCTCGCGCTCGGTAAGGACATCGGCGGCAAGCCGGTCGTGGCCGATCTGGCGAAGATGCCTCACTTGCTCGTGGCCGGTACGACCGGTTCGGGCAAGTCGGTGGGGATCAACGCCATGATTCTGTCGCTGCTGTACAAGGCGACGGCCGAGCAGGTCCGACTCATCCTGATCGATCCGAAGATGCTCGAAATGAGCATGTACGAGGGCATCCAGCATCTGTTGTGCCCGGTGGTGACGGATATGCGTCAGGCCGGTCATGCGCTGAACTGGGTGGTGGCCGAGATGGAGCGCCGCTACAAGCTGATGAGCAAGCTGGGCGTTCGCAATCTGGCGGGCTACAACAACAAGATCGACGACGCCGCCAAGCGCGAAGAACATATTCCGAATCCGTTCTCGCTGACGCCGGAAGAACCCGAGCCGTTGCAGCGACTGCCGTACATCGTGGTCGTGATCGACGAGTTGGCCGACCTGATGATGGTCGTCGGAAAGAAGGTCGAAGAGCTGATCGCGCGGATTGCACAGAAGGCGCGCGCGGCGGGCATTCACCTGATTCTGGCGACGCAGCGTCCGTCGGTCGACGTCATTACCGGTCTGATCAAGGCCAACGTGCCAACGCGGGTGGCGTTCCAGGTGTCGTCGAAGATCGATTCGCGCACGATTCTGGACCAACAGGGCGCCGAGACGCTGCTGGGTATGGGCGACATGCTGTACATGCCGCCGGGCACCGGGTTGCCGTTGCGTGTGCACGGTGCGTTCGTGGCCGATGACGAAGTGCATCGCGTGGTCGAGCGGCTCAAGGAACAGGGCGAGGCCAACTACGTCGAAGGTCTTCTCGACGGTGCGGTCGAAGGCGAAGACGGTGGTATCGACGGTGCGGGCGGCGCAGGCGGTGGAACTGGCGAGGGGGGCGGCGAGTCCGATCCTCTATACGATCAGGCCGTGGCTGTGGTGCTCAAGCAGCGCCGCGCGTCGATCTCGCTGGTGCAGCGCCATTTGCGCATCGGCTACAACCGGGCGGCGCGCCTGCTCGAACAGATGGAACAGTCAGGCGTCGTGTCGGCGATGGCGAGCAACGGTAACCGGGAAATTCTGGTGCCGAATCGCGAGGGAGAATAAAGAATATGCTGGGATTCAAGCGCGGCTTGCCGCTCATGGTGGGTGCTGTCGGTGTGACGCTGGCGGCGCTGGTCGCACCGGCTTATGCAAGCGGTACGGCGCAACTCAAGGCGTTCGCGGCGCAGGTGAAGTCGGCGCGCGGCGACTTCGAGCAGAAGCAGGTGAAGGGACAGCAGAACGGCGAGATGAAGGTGACGAACAATGCGTCGGGCACGTTCGAGTTCTCGCGTCCCGGCCAGTTCGTCTGGCACTACACCAAGCCTTACGATCAGCTGTTGCAGGCGGACGGCACGACGCTCTACGTCTACGACAAGGATCTGAATCAGGTCACGGAGCGCAAGCTGGGTGATTCCTTGGGCGCAAGCCCGGCGGCGATCCTGTTCGGTAGCAACGACATTGAAAAGAGCTTCACGCTCAAGGACGCCGGGGTGAAGAACGGCATCGACTGGGTCGAGCTTAGGCCGAAGGCGCAGGACACGCAGTTCCAGCGCGTGGGCATCGGTTTTCGCGACGGCAACCTCGCCGCGATGGAACTGTACGACGCGTTCGGCAACGTGACCTTGCTTACGTTCAGCAACATGCAGAAGAATCCGCCGCTACCGGCGGGCAACTTCAAGTTCACGGTGCCCAAAGGGGCGGACGTGATCAAGGGTTGAGCTTGCGCTGACCTTCGTCCCTGCCGCCCGGCATCGTCCGAGAAGCGCTTTGCGGGCGTGCCTGTCATCGGGCTGGCATAATGGGGACATCTGATTATCTGACTGCGGCCGGGGACATCCCCGGCCGCACTGCTTGAGAACATGCCAAACGACGCCCCTTTGTCGGCTTCGGTGCCTTTGGCCGAGCGCCTTCGCCCCCATACCATCGACGATGTGATTGGCCAGCGTCACCTGCTGGGCAAGGGAAAGCCTTTGCGCGTGGCATTTGAAGCGGGCCGTCCGCATTCGATGATTCTCTGGGGGCCGCCGGGTGTCGGCAAGACGACGCTCGCGCGCCTGATGGCGGACGCCTTCAAAGCCTACTTCATTGCGCTGTCGGCCGTGCTCTCCGGTGTGAAGGACATTCGCGACGCCGTCGAGGCTGCGCAGATTCAGCGCGGACAGGGCAAGCAGACGGTCGTGTTCGTCGATGAAGTGCATCGCTTCAACAAGGCACAGCAGGACGCCTTCCTGCCGCACGTCGAATCCGGTCTGTTCATCTTTGTCGGCGCGACGACGGAAAACCCGTCGTTCGAAGTGAATGGCGCATTGCTCTCGCGCGCGGCCGTGTATGTGCTCAAGAGCCTGAACGACGAAGAACTCGGCGAGATGGTCACGCGCGCCGCGCATGAGCTGGGCGATATCGGATTCACGGACGAAGCGCGTCAGGGGCTGATCGACTCGGCGGATGGCGACGGCCGCAAGCTGTTGAACAACGTCGAAATCGTGGCGCAGGCGGCGATGTCCCAAGACATGGAGACGATCGACGAGGCGCTGCTGGCCAGCGTGCTCGCCGAGAATCTGCGTCGCTTCGACAAGGGCGGCGACGCGTTCTACGATCAGATCAGCGCGCTGCACAAGTCGGTGCGCGGCAGTTCGCCGGACGGCGCGCTGTACTGGTTCTGTCGCATGCTCGACGGTGGTGCCGATCCGCGTTATCTGGCGCGCCGGATCGTGCGCATGGCGTGGGAAGACATCGGCCTGGCCGACCCGCGGGCGGCGCGTATTGCGCTGGATGCGGCGGAGACGTACGAGCGTCTTGGCACGCCCGAGGGCGAACTGGCGTTGGCGCAGGCGATTCTGTATCTCGCATCGGCCCCGAAGTCGAATGCGGGTTACAACGCGTACAACCAGGCGCGGGCGTTCGTCGGCAAGGACAAGTCGCGCGCGGTGCCTATCCATTTGCGCAATGCGCCGACCAAGCTGATGAAAGAACTCGGCTACGGTCACGAGTATCGCTACGCCCACGACGAGCCGGATGCCTATGCGGCCGGTGAGACGTATTTCCCCGATGATCTGCGTGCGCAGAACTGGTATCGTCCTGTGCCGCGCGGTCTGGAAGGCAAGATCGGGGAGAAGCTGAACTGGCTGAAGTCGCTCGATGCCGAGTGGCGTCGTGCGAATGCCAAGGGACGCAAAACCGATGCCCCGGCGAAGACGCCGACGGCTGGGAAAACGTCCTCTCCATCCTTATCTTCCGAGAAGTCACCGCCAGCGGAATCCGGGGACGACGAGTCCGCGTGAGTTGGCGCGCTGCCGTGCGGGTCGGGCGGCCGTAACGAGCCGCCGCAGCGTCTCGGCGCTTGGCGACGCGTCAAATCGCGTCACAGCGCTGCGCGTTTGGTAAAATCCCGCCATTAGTGCCGTCGTCGGCGAGAATGCACTGGCAACGCCGCCGTCGGCCAACACCCAATTCATGGTCCACCCACGTGGGCCGCTCACAATAGATTTCCCACCATGCTCGACATTCAACTTCTTCGCAAGGATCTCGACGGCGTTGCTGCGCGACTCAAAGCGCGCGGCTTCACGCTGGATGTGGCGGCATTCGCTGCGCTCGAGGCGGAGCGCAAGCAGATTCAGACGCAAACCGAGGAGCTTCAGGCGCGTCGCAACGCGTTGTCGAAGCAGGTCGGCATGAAGAAGGGCAAGGGCGAGGACGCCTCGGCCGAGATCGCCGAAGTCGGCGGCATCGCTGACACGCTCAAGGCGTCGTCGGTGCGTCTTGAAGAGATTCAGACGCGTCTGTCGGATTTGTTGCTGGGCGTGCCGAATCTGCCGCACGAGAGCGTGCCGGTCGGAAAGGACGAAACGCAGAACGTGGAAGTGCGCCGCTGGGGCACGCCGCGAGAGTTCGACTTCACGCCGCGCGATCACGTCGATCTCGGCGCCGCGCTGGGTCTGGATTTCGACGCAGCGGCCAAGCTTGCCGGTGCCCGTTTTTCGGTGATGAAGGGCGGCATTGCACGTCTGCATCGTGCGCTCGCGCAGTTCATGCTCGACACGCACACGAGCGAGCACGGCTATACGGAAACGTACGTGCCGTACATCGTGAATGCGGCGTCGATGCGTGGCACGGGTCAGTTGCCGAAGTTCGAGGACGACCTGTTCAAGGTGCCGCGCAAGGTCGGTGGTGAAGAGGGCGAGCGTATCGAGAACTTCTATCTGATTCCGACGGCGGAAGTGTCGCTGACGAATCTGGTGCGTGACGAACTGCTGCCGAACGATGCGTTGCCGATGCGCATGGTGGCGCATACGCCGTGCTTCCGCTCGGAGGCGGGCAGCTATGGCAAGGACACGCGCGGCATGATTCGTCAGCATCAGTTCGACAAGGTCGAGTTGGTGCATGTGGTGCGTCCGGAAGAGTCGTACGACGCGCTCGAGACGCTGGTGGGGCATGCGGAAACGATTCTGCAGAAGCTTGGATTGCCGTACCGCACGCTCGTGCTGTGCACGGGCGACATGGGCTTCGGCAGCGCGAAGACGTACGACATGGAAGTGTGGATTCCGGCGCAGAACACGTATCGCGAGATTTCGTCGTGCTCGAACATGGAGAGCTTCCAGGCACGCCGGATGCAGGCACGTTTCCGCAATGCGCAGAACAAGCCGGAGCTGGTGCACACGCTGAACGGTTCGGGTCTCGCGGTGGGACGCGCACTGGTAGCGGTGCTGGAGAACTATCAGAATGCCGATGGTTCGGTGACGGTGCCGGACGTGCTGCGTCCGTACATGGGCGGCATCGAGCGTCTTGAGCCCGCCGCGTAAAAAACTTTGCAAAAGGGGTTGCCGGAAAAATAAATTCGGCTATAATCTCTTTCTCGCTGCTTGAGGCCACTCAGGCAGCGAACCAAAGCAGAAAGAACGCTTGGAGAGGTGGCAGAGTGGTCGAATGCGCCGGACTCGAAATCCGGTGTACGGTTATACCGTACCGTGGGTTCGAATCCCACCCTCTCCGCCAAGCATACATTTAAGCCCTTGAATTTCAAGGGCTTTTTTGTTTTCCGCGTCAGCGACTTACAAAATGACTATCAAGGCGCTGACCGCACTATCCCACTGAATTCGTGCCTTCCACGATCATTTGTCGGTGCGGATCATCTCGAGAGCTTGGGACAGGATGCGATTCTTGTCTTCGTCGTGCAGCCGATGATAGGCGACCAGCAATTTCGCTTCTGAGTCGTCAGCCGAGAAAAAATAAGTGACCGGAAGATTCAAGTTCGCGGCAATGCGCTCGACCATCGAATAGTCAGGGGCGTGCTTGCCTCGCTCATATTGGTTCATGCGAGCGCTGGCGGACATTTCGTCAATACCGGCGAGTACCCCGAGCTTCTCCTGCGATAGACCTGCGGCCTTCCTAGCTTCCTTCAAGCGTTTCGCGAATACGGACATGTTCTTCCCCGAAAGGAAAACATGCTGGGTGTTGGCGATATTTGCTACACTAAGAATTGCTTAGTATTTGGCGTGCCGTCAAAAGATGGTCCGCTTGTCTTTAGCTCAGGAAGACCAATGAGAAATCAAAAAAGTATTCGCTCACATATTTTGTTCGGCTTCTTCTTTTGTGTAATGGCAGTGGCGAATGTTCATGCGCAAAGCCTGCCTCCGGCGTGCCAACAGTACTTTCGGACGATTGATGTTTGTGGCGCCGATCTCGTACATATCACCGAACTCCGCGAGCCCGGCAGCGTCGGCGAACTGAAGAAGTCGCTCGATATGACTCAGTCAATCGGCGTTGTGAAGAAGGCGGTCAAAGAAGGGCATGCGCAGAAAATTGCTGAGTATTGCGCTAGCTCCGACGCCCGAGACCGTTTTATGGCTACTATCAACAACATCGTCGGGCCGCTCACGATGCTGGGCGGGATGAGTCAACGTTGCTACGACGCGGTCGCCGCTATCCGATGAAAATCTTCAATTCGAAATACCAGATCTCGATTCGGTGCGCAGTGGTGGCGCTCATGTCGGTGAATCTCGGTGTGGTCTCGGCGCAAACCGTGCAACCTTCGTTCGATTGCCGTAAAGCGTCGAGCTCGGTGGAGCGGTCCATTTGCGCGAGCCCTTCGCTTGCCGAATCGGACAACCAGCTTGCGCAGGCATTCACGGCAGCGACGAATCGGACGGCTGACAAGGCGGGCCTGCGAAAAGACCAGAACAAATGGCGCGCCACCGTTCGCGACAAGTGTCGTAGCGACGAATGCATTGCTAACGCCTACCGCGAGCGAACACGCGCTCTTCGCGTAAGTGCTGAGAATGGTCGGGTTCTCACATTTCCTCGCACTGGAGATGCATCGCCTCCCTCGAAGACATCGGTATTCTCGGGTGCCGTTCTCTACGGAACGCTTGTCTTTGATCACGACCTCGCAGGCGGTTTCGTCGCGCTCCAGGTCGGTGACCGTCAATACAAGCTGCGATACGTCTGGGACGTGCCCGAAACTCTTCAGGCACAAATCCAACGACTTGAAGACAGCGCCCAGATGGTCTCGGTTATCGGTGACCTCATCGCTTGGCCCGATGGCACGAAATCGGTTGATGATCGATCGCCGGTCGCCCTGCTCGTTCCGAAACAATGAGGACATCTATACCCATGTCAGATCAACATCGAATGTGCACCGGAGGGGCGGCATGAAGGTTTTGATGAAGAAAGGTGAGGCCGTTGTTAGCGTGAAGGTCGGTGTGGCATGGGCGTTCTGGTTCGCATTGGCGCTCCCGCTCGTAGGGATCGTCGCGTTTGTGCGACGTCGCCTGTACATGCAGGCATTGATAGTAATCGGGTACATCGCTGTGCAGACATACCTTCGAGTAGGTAGCTCGATGTGGATTGGATTCGTTGACGTGATTCCAGCTGAATCGTCGTATGTCAATAAAGACTTTTACATGGTATCGCTGCTGCTCTGGTGCACTTATGGGCTATATATCAGCCGTTATGCTTTTTGGGGCAACACGATAACCGCCCGGATTCTCTCTCGTCGCGGATACATTTGCCCGATGCCGGAGCACGCTGACCTAGCGCAGACGGCTTGGTCAATCAATGGAAATTTGGCCGTCAGTGTGCCCGGCAAATAGTGCAATTCTGACGAAACGGGCGTTCGACAAGCCGGGGGCCGCGTCCCGGATGTAACCAACTTTGCATGTCTCATGAACAATTTGGAAGATTTGCTCGAAGCGATTCATTTTGCAGCTGTGCGTCACAGGAGCCAGCGTCGGAAAGACGTTGAAGCGTCGCCGTACATTAATCATCCGATCGCCGTCGCTCATTTGCTTGCAACAGTAGGGGAGGTTCGCGACACATCGGTCCTGCAAGCCGCGGTCCTTCACGACACCCTCGAAGATACACATACGACCGTTGAGGAATTGAGATCGCACTTTGGAGAGCGCGTCGCTCGGATCGTTGAGGAAGTCACTGACGACAAGAATTTGCCGAAGCTGCGGCGTAAGGATCTCCAAATACAACTCGCGCCGCAGAAATCCGGAGAAGCGGCGCTTATCAAAATCGCTGATTTCACGTGCAATTTGCGCGACCTGGTGAACGCACCACCACCCGAGTGGTCGTCGACGAGAATAAGGGGGTACTTCGACTGGGCGGCACGCGTCGTAGCTGGATTGCGTTGTGAAAAGGCAGCGATCTCGCAGGCATTCGACATCGCCTATGAACGGGGGAATGACTTGCTTCCGTAGTCCATCGGGCCGCGCTATTCGTCGGAGCGACAGATTCCATTGTTACCCGATCGGTCTCCGTTGATCGTCTGAGTGCATAAGAACGAACCCGTTTTTCGTACTTGTTAGGTGCTTCTCGGTCGCTTGTTCTGTTGCCCTTGCCTCCCCAATCCACTTCACGCCTTTCCTGCGGAACGCGGGCGCCAGTTCGTACAGCCGCCAATATGTTGCTGGCGTCAATGTGCGTCTTGCCTCTGAAAACTACTGCGCCCGATTCGCCGAGTGCGCGTGCTTTGATCAGCATGTCTCCTCCGTCCAACGATAAGATTTCCGAGAAGTTTCCAGCATGCCAAACCATGCGAGAAAACTCACTTGGACGGGTACGAATTTTTCAGTTTTTTGTTAGGCCTGTGGGGACGATGTCCTCTTCCGATTTTTGTGCGTCGACAGCTGGATGGACGATCGGGGGCGAGCTACCGATCCGATTTTGCAGTTCGTAGTTTGTTGATGAAAATCTGTTGCGCTTTCCGAACTTCGATTACCGCGGACAGATTAAAACCGGGGCGGGAAGCTGCGGCGGAAAGTCGATATACAAGAGCTGTGTTCGTCGAAGACTCGTTCGATTTCCTTGGTTCGCGATCCGCTTGCTACGAAGGAAGCCCTTGAGCTAACCTCCAAATCGGCCGATGATCTATCCAATCCCAATGTTCGCGTTGACCTCAAAGTCGGTAGATATTTTTTCTCCTCGTGCATTTCACTTGAGCGGGAGCCATCGTCGATCATGCCGTACATCAATTGCACCTATCGCGGTTGCGCGATCGAGATCAGGATCGAAGAATGGGCGTCTTTCTGGGATGTTGTGGTCGCAGTTACGCCGGGCAACGTTGGCGAATTCACGAATCCGTTCGGCGTGCGCACACTGAAATTCTCGAAGGCCGAGGAACTGGCTACGATCGAACGAGAACTGATCAACGAGGTGAGATTGGCAATCGATCGTCGATTAGTTGATCGATAGTTTCGGCCTCGCCCGTGAGTCCCGGTATCTGACGCTGCCGATATGCACGTCGAATCGCGGTATTGATTTATTTTTACTGGTGCGGGCGATTTGGGTGATGAACCACGCTCAAGAATTCATTCTGGTGTTGAAAGAATCTTCGCTGCGTTCATCAGATCGGTCGCGAGCCTGGTTGACCTCGTTATTGACGGGTACGAACCGGGATTGATGCCGAGATCCCACAGTTTCCTTTTGAGACGCTGCGAGGTCGACGGCGAATAGAGGCAGTTGATCGGGATTCCAGTACTTAGCGCTGCGATCGGTGCTCTGAGCTTTCTTGGATATTTCGCCAACGCACGTTCGTCGGGAAGATTTATCGCGTCGTATATCGGCAACCTCCGGAAGTATTTGCGGAAAACCTGGCGCGCAATCTTCGGGGTCCATGCACTGGGAAATACTAGCCCGAGATTTTCGAGTTCAGCAGATCGCAATCTAAGCTCAATCCGTACGGTGCCTGAGACTTCTTCCATCAGTTCCTTGCTCGGAGGCTTACGCCGTTTTTGATTCTGCCTGATCTCGCGCCCCTTGTTGTACAGAACGATGCTGTAATCTTTCCCTCGCCGTGGGCGGATCATGATCGAAGATTCGACGGTTTGGATTGAAATTTTCGTTGCTCCAAGCTGAAGCCTCAGGTCAGCCAGGAACTGTTCGGCTGCTCGATCGGATTCGAACTTGATGTTCGCAGCTAGATCGACGCGCGTGAGCTTCACGGATTCGAGCATTGCGTCGTTGGAGCGATCGCGAACGCTGAGTCCCATATGGGTCGTGCAGTGGGTTAAGAATTCACGGACTAGGCGTTTCACGTTTGCGCACGTCCATATGTTCTGCCCGTACAGCGCGGCGAACGGCGAACCTGAAAATGAGATTTCGGTCAGCGGCCCTCCGCGTGATCTCGTTCTGTAAATTGCACGATGGTTCGCGGAGGTTGCAGGAACATGTGCACGATTCAAGCGGATACTGGAGATATCACCTTCCGGCCTGATGATCATGCACTTCGAGGCGTTTGTCGTGTGCGTGACCTCAGGGTTTGCGACTGTGAATTCGATGGTGTCGACGTTCAGTGCGAATCCAGTGGGAAGTATGCGTCGAACGATGCGCTTTGGAAGAAGGGCAGGTCTAGCCATAGTCAAATTGATAGTAATTGATATGTATTACTGGTGCGTCGTTGAAGACGCGTAATTCGGGCGCTTACGTGGCAAGAACCATTTGCGAATTCACAGGTTCGGTCACTGTGATATTTGCCGGGTCCGTCGGATAATTCGACGGCTCCAACGACGCATGTGTGATGACCGCAGACGACGTCGCTTCTTCGAGAACAGGATTTTCGAACCTTCGCGTTGAGGTCACGAGCGAGATTTCAGTGTGATTGTTGGAAGGTTGTCCGTCACATCGATCTGGCGATGAGGTATCGGGAATTCGTTTCGGATCATGCTGAGGTCTTGTTGATGTCGAATTCGCTTCGCGGATATCGATTCTCGATTGAACCCAACCCAGAATCTCAGATTCGAGCCACGCTACGATTCGCCCTGTCAGCGGAATCGATCTAGGGAATTCACCGATCTTCATCATGGCGTAGATTGACGATCGGGAAAGGCCAGTGATGCGTTCGACGTCAGGACGGCGCAGCAACGCGACCTTGGCCAGGTCTTCACGAATAGAAATCTGATTGTTCATCATGTGCTCCAGCAGGCAATCGTTGCCTGTTCCGGCGTCGGGCAATGGTCCCGAAGCACATCTTATTTACTGACGCCGTCGAAGTTCGAATTCGGAGCTCACGATCGACCGCTGGAAGCGGCGCACGCAATAGGAAAACGGCAATCCTATTCGTCGTGTGAGATGCCGGCTGCGCAATGATTTTTTGCGGAGCGAATTGATCCTGGGATTGGGGCAGGGTCCCGAGATTCGGTGAGGTGACGTTGCCGATCATGGCATTGTTCTTTGCGCCCCCAAAGATGGTGTCGAACATACGTCAGTTCCGGGGAGTCGAATTCGGGTTCATGACGTGCAAGAGCGACCCGAGCGTTTTGCTGAATCGTCGATGAATTTACCAGCACCGTTCTCGTCCGCAGAGAAATGCCGAGTACCGGCGCGTGCTTAGACGTTCAATTTGCGCTCGACGTCCGGCAGCCGATCCGAGCTTTACGGGCGTGTTATTTACTAGAGGCCAAATTGTTCTGGGACTGGGCCCGATATTCAGCGATATGAGATCATGTGAATTCGCACAACAACGATCCGCTGGAACGTAAGTAATTGGTTTGTTGTTGAAGCAGCGTCTGTAAATGGCGAGGCGCGTCATCGAATTTGGGGCGACCGAAGATTTCGAATGAGGCTCGACCTTGTGGCCGAACTGGCGACGTCGTACAGCCACGAATGAGTACGTGCGCGATCGGGTTTGCGCGTGCGATTATTTACTAGGGTTGATGACGCTCGCGATCGCTGCTCGAATTCGAAGTGAATTTGACTTCAATGAACATGATTGTTTATCAGGCGTTCGGATGTGGGCTGCCTTGAGTTGGACGCTGATCTGCAATAGTAAATAGATCCACGGAATCGGCGGCCTGCTTGCTCCGCTGAGTGGTTGACTCCGAATGCGAGCGGGCTATTATTTTCTCGAGCCAGACCGGTCCACCTTTTTGGTTCTAATGGAACGAGTGGGGATACGCATAAACGCACATTTCGATTTTAGATTGGCGGAATGCGGTGTGCGTTTTGGTATCACTCTCACGATCACAAACGCCAAAGCAAGATCGCGGCTCATCCCAGAATATGCAACTGGACTGGTCGGCGTCTCGCCGCTTGCGCGGAAACGAGCCGATCTGTTTGCGATTCGTCTGCGGTGAGAGATTCGTCTAGTTTAGTGGTGCGATAGAGACGAGCCGCTGATCAATTACGGCCCAGCGTTTGAGGTCCGAAACCCGGACTTTTGGATTGTGGTGATCACATCGAGATTTCGTACATTCGGCCAGTCCTTCCCGAATCAAGTCAATGTACCCTTTCGCCCGTGAGAGGTCGCCGACGGGGGGCGACCATTGGATCTCATAGTGAGGCTCGAAGAGGCCTAATGGATCAAGGGTGATCCAGGCCCCGCGTCAGACGAGTCGTTGATTACGGCCATGTCTATTTCTCCTGGATGTGGGTGAAGGCCTATCCCGACGGTGCGTCTCCGTCATCGGCGGCTGACCCTCAGTCCTTAATGCCTGGTCGCGAGAGACTGCGATCTCGTGTCATATTCGCGCTTGAGCAGCATCCATCATCTCGTGAAGATTCGCGTATCCGAGGGCCATTCAGCGTGTATGGGTACCTTTACGCGGCGATCCCAACAACGCCAAAGGCCGCTGCAACAACTGCGAAGGCAGAGTGTGGCCTTCGCGCTCACTTACACGCGCTGTGCATGTCTGATGATCCTTTCTCGCGCCAGACTCCCCAGCGTCCGCTGTTCGTTGGCGACTCCCCCTTGGTCCACCAACCATTAAGCCAGACTTTTCCGGCAAACACGACTGGAGTGCATGGCGTTGCATACACTGAGGTGGACGACCAAGACGGCGTTGTGCCACCCCCGATGCCACTTTCGGTAGCTGGTTTAACGGTGACGGTAATTTCACTCTTGGCCGTGCTGCCATCCTTGCCAGTGACCGTAAGCAGGTACGTGGCCTCTCCGGTAGCGTTCGCGGGAATCAAGGCTCGCGCCTTCACGTTCTCAACTTTGGAAACCCAAGGCCCAGCTTGTTTTTCCTGCAGCCAAAACGTACCGGCTCCCTTCAAGATGGTCCAGGTGTAGGACTCAGCGTTTTGGCTCGCGCTTCCGTCAAGAGGGTAGGCGCTTGAAGTCGTTGCGGTGCGCACGGTGAAATTCTTGCCCGCTGCGGCAACTGGAGGCTTTGTTTCGCCAGCGAGGTTTAGCGAAAGGTTCACTAGAATATTTCTCTCAAAACCGTCTCGTTTTGCCATTAGTGGGAGCAAACCCGTATAGGCACCCACTGGCAAATCCTTGTTATCGGTTTTTTCGAAACTTAAAACAAGTGCTGCGGGTTGCGCTCCACTGCCACAGCCCGTCATGCTGGAGATGGGGCGCAAAGAGGGGGTGCATGCCGTTTTTCGATATCCTCGAAGTTTGGCCAGATATGTTTCGTTTTTGGCGTTTCTCACCTGTACGGTTAGTGCGCTATATCCGCTATCGCTGGACGTCAGATATTGAGGCCCTTGACCGGGACGGACTGCGACGTAGCCGAAATTTGAGTGATGGCGGATCGGTTCCGTAGTGAGTGTTTTGTCGGCGGTCAAAGTATATGTGTCGACCGAAGTCCCCTTGTCGAAGGGGGATGCGAACGGATCATAGCTGTCTCGCCTAAACGGCATAACCAGATTTTTCAGCACCTTGCCATCTAGGCTGTGCACTCTTAGTGTTATCCATCCGGAGCCAAACTCTTCATCGGAATTTCCTTCAAGAAACTCTAAATCAAGATAGCGCTCTCCTTCCGTGGTGCAATCGTCCATTACGAGACTTTTTTTGCCACACGGCGTGATAAGAGAAAGCTTTACGCTTTGTTCGACGACGCGTCCACTGCTTCTCCGTTCTTTTGCGGAAAATATAGAGTACCCGCTTTGGTGAAACAGGCGAGCATCATCCAGCGCAGACAAAATTATCTGACCACTTTGATTAAGCGATATTCGATTGTTTGAGTACGGGAAGGAATTTACGTCCCGAACTGCCACGTTACCCTCGCCGATCGACGCTGAGCTTGGTTTGTTTGAGTTAGGTAGGAGACCTTTCAGCTTCCCGTAAAGGTGCGATGCCAAGACGCCTACGTTAAAGCTTGATCCGCCATAATGCAAAGCGACGACACGATGGTCGGTTTGGTCCAGGACCGGTGAGCCGGAGGCCCCTCCATCGGTATCGCAGTCATATCGTAAAACGCGATCGTCCCCACCTCGCTGCGTTTTGCATGGTTTTCCGTCATCGCTTAATGAAGAGATTCTCTTGTAAGCTCCCCAAGGGTGTTGCGCGATGTAAACGGGCGATCCGTTCGATAATTCGTTTTTCGATGTCTCGGAATTAAGAGACAAGGTTCCGAAAATCTGTCGTATTCCGGCTTCTTCATATGCTAATTCATCTACCCTGTATACCGCATAGTCTTCGCCGCCTGTTCCGCCAGAAATTACCACTTCTTCTGTTTTAATTTTCAACGTATTATCGGCGGTCGTCTCTTTTTCGCAGGTAGGTGATTGGTAGTTGTAGAAGATATCGTGTATTTTAAATCCGACGTCCCCTGCCACATGATGATTCGTGACAACATACGGACCGCCCGCAATATTCCATCCGGATCCCACATTTGATTTTGCTACTGCATTGCTTCTAAGAAATATCTGTGGATTAATTTTCTTGTAGCACTCAGCGTACTTCATCTGATTTGTTCCGATAATTGCCCGTGAGTCGGTTTTGTTTTTGTAGGTGTATTCGTTTATGACTACGTGTCCAGAATCGGAGTTATTTGTTTTTTTGGAAATTTTTATTAAAAGTACGCTTTCGTTGGATGAGGTGCTTACTATATTTGGTCGACTGCCGTCGTAGAGAGATTTGTCATTGTAAATCTGAGTATGCCCCGTGCCGCCCTCTGTTATCTCCAGTTGCGAGCCGGTTGGTAATGCGACGTTGTTCAATACGACTGAAACTTCTTTGGCGTTAGGTTCGGATATTTGCCAGGTAAAAGATTTTTTGTTTTTTGATAAGGAGAGAAGGTCAATATTTATTTTTTTGGTAATTAAATTTTCCTGATGGGCGAGTGGAGCTTCGTCCTTTGCCCATGACGTGGTCGTGTTCGACGACCCTATAAAAATAAATAATATGGTAAGTGCGAGCTTATTTTTCATATTGAGATTCTCATCATTGGCATCGCCCATTGCTGGCTGGTGTAGCCAAAGGCGAAATACAGAAGGACGTCGAAAAGGATTGCCTATTTGCCTTATTCGTTGTTGTTTGAGGTGCCTGATTATGGTCCGTGTTTTAGTTCGCGGCGACAATGTCTCTTTGGCCTATTAAAAAATCGGCCGAAGAGATATTGCTTTGCATTTTTATTTGTGTTTTGTGGTGTTTTGTGTGCCCGATGGCGCTTAGAAGTTCTTGGCCACTAAAGCTATTCTTCGTTCGAAGTGGCAAGTGAGTGCGGCGTTGGAGCTGCGGCTTGACCAAGAAGCAACTCGAATCCTGCGGGGTGACCGATTCGTTCTGGCCGCGGGTGGAGCTACTGATTCCGCAGCGTGTGCCGTCGCCGGGGAAAAATATCAGCGTAAGCCGGGTGGGGGACCATCGCCGAGGCAGGATTTTTCACTGAACTGTGGGCGGCGGGGGGGGGGCAGAATGCGACGAGATGCAGGGCGTCGTCTGGTGCTCGCAAAGCGCTGACCGTGCGATGGTGGGGCGTCGCTTCGCGCAAGGCGCTATCGGCCCTAACCCAGCGGATCGGCAAGCGCCATCTTCCGAACGATGGACCGTGGGTCCTGTTGTCAGCCATCGTCTTCGCGGGCGGGCGTCGCTGATGGCAAATTGTTTAATGGGAGCGTCGCGTCGATCATCCGGAAGAGATCGACTTTAAACGGCGAAATCTGGAGAAATAGCACAGGCCTCGTGCCGCTGTCGCGACTTCGGAAAAGCCTCACAGACGTTTGTTGATTGGCGCATCACTTTCGTTCCGCCGCGAGAAATTTTTTCCAAACCAACTTTTGTTCCAAGTGGTCTATGGCTAGCGTCATCATGACGCAAATGAACAGACTCGAGACGATCGCGATGGCTATGATCGCCGTTATCGGCAAGCCAGGAATAATCCGGGTTGTGAACTGGAGGGGGGGCGGTGAGGTACCGTCGACCCTCTCAGCTCGTAAGGCGAGTATCGGTAACATCAGCCGGTAGCGAGTCTTTTGAGCATCTTCCCCGTTGTCTAGGCGAAAAGTCTTATCCAGCACATTTACGTAGGTTTTTTCCAAATTCACTCCAGTTTGTACCTCTGTGAGAAGGGGGAGAAGCGCACGATAGAAGCGAAGGGTCATTTCTTGACCGCGTCGTGTTTGTCGCAATTCATGCAGTGAGGCGTCCACGTTGGCAGTCATGACGTTTCGGCTCTCTGATGGGGGCTGACCTCCTTGATTCGCGGTGACTCCGCCGACGTTGCTCGGTCGATTGCGCCGAACGCTATTTGCCTCAACTGAGGCGGCGAGCGACCGAGTCAAAAGCGCCTTCCGCAGAATGGAGACCTTGTTAATCTCATCATCCGTCCGTTGCATCTCGATCTGCGCCGCTGCATAAGCCGACCTAATCTCAGACAGCAAGATCTGCATCAGCACGGTGTCTGTGATATATCCCGCGAGCGGGCGTGATTGATTTTCGGCGTCAGCGAGAGAGACGCGGCTCTGTGATTTGAATTCAATTCTAGACTTTGTATGTTTCGCGAAATTTTCAATATCCGCACCAGGTGATTGAGAGGAGTCAATGCGCGGCACTATCTTTACATTATTTTTAACAATTTCTTCATCAATAATTGAATTATTGAGCCGCGGTTCGTCGAGTTGGAGGTTTTTGCTATTTCGAATGTAACGCTCAAGCGTAAAGCGATCGTAGATGGAGTTTTTTATTAAAAAAAGTTGCTCGTCGCTTACGTTTAATTGGATGGTGTAATTTATTTCATACTTGTTGAGCGTTTTGATAAGCAAAATATAAGAAATTGGAGTGATTGGTATTAAAAATGAAAAAATAATTATCAGATGCTGCTTCAGGCGATAAATCATCTTAATTCGCAGGACGTTGCATCGTGGCGTGAGAGCTTCATTCGCGTCGTCGGTCTGACACGTGTTGGAGCGCTGGAAGCCGTGTGTTTGATGAGTAAAAATAGGCCTGGGCCTATTTTTCGCGAGGGGGGATTGTGAGATTGGTGGGTTTACTCCAATTCCTCCTCGTCATTAAAGCGATGTTTGAGCGCAATGATAGTGTCTGCCGATTCAGTAGCACTAAGCCGGAAGAGGTGTCCAAATTCATCGACGAGGTGTATACGAGCAATCGATTCGAACCTCTGGATTCGCGCAGGGACCAGAGCGTCGATATCGTCGGTTACGGTTATGAGGGAGTCGGTGTATACGACGTTGATTTCGAAATGCCGTTCAGTTTTGCGTCCGACGCGGCGACGCAACGGCATTTGATCCTGTCTTGCCACGGGGGCGCGGCAAATTTCTCGCGCGGCAGCGCTGAGATTGCATGCACGCCTGGTGATGTCGTTCCGGTGTCCCTGGGAGAGCGTTTTTCCTGTGTTACGGATGCCGAAGGGATAAGTGATTTGGCAATCGTAATTGATGCACACCGATGCGAGGAGTTTATTCTTCAATGGACGGGCCAACCGGCACTGCAGCCGGTTGCGTTCACGTTCTCCCTGCTTAACCCCGATTTCGCTACGCAGTGGCGTCTTGCGTCGGACAGCCTGTGTCGGATGATGCAAATGGCCCCGCCCCCGGATGGGGCGATCAATGGTCTTGTCGAGCATTTGTTGAAGCTCTTGCTGAGCGCCCACCCTAGCAATTACATGCAGATTCTGAACGACAGCCGTGTGGCGGATGAGCGTAATGCGCGTAAGGCCATGGCAATGATCATGGCGGACCCAATGCGCTGGCAAACGCTCGGTGCCTTGGCATATGCCCTTGGATGCCCCGCCAATGCGTTGAACAAGGCATTGCGGCGCCTCGCTGGGAAGGGCTTCGCGGACATTCGATACGAGGCTCGATTGATGGGGCTCCATCGGACATTGCTCAAGGGCGAAGAGGGCACATTCATTGGGACGCTGCGCAAGTTCGGATACGCGATTTCCGGTCGTCTGATTCGCGAGTACAGTCGAAGATTTGGAGAAACTCCCGGCGCGTCGTACCATCGCAATCCCAATGCCCAAGAAGCTATCTCCGTTTACTCGGCTCGGTCACGATGGTTTAATGAAGACGCAATTAATCAGTTTGTTGATTCGCACCTTTCCAAAACCATTGGGCTTGCGGACATCGCCCGCCATATCGGCTTATCGGAGCAAATGACGATTGCCGTCTTCAAGGAACAGTTCTCCACCACCCCGATGCAGTATGTCATTGAGCGGCGCCTGAATCGGGCGCGGTGGCTACTGCGAAATTCGTCGATTTCAATTCAGGCAATCGCAATAGAGTGTGGCTTTGGAACGCAGAGCTACCTGACAACGACGATGAAGCGCTATTGGGGCACGACTCCGCGGCGAGTGCGTATGGAGGGGTAGTGCCGCGTTATTCCACCCCTATGTCCATCGGTGCGCTCCTATTTTCGTCGTCAAACTTGGCGAGTCCTTGCATCGAGTGCGAACGCCGGAATTACAAACTCATTCGCTTCAACACGCCGTCGCGCTGAACAAAGTGATGCCAAAGTGCCGCGCCGACGTGCATTGCGATGGCGGTGTAGAGAATGAAGCCGAGCGCCATGTGGGCGTCGACAGTCCACGCGACGAGGCGCTCATGCTCTGGTACCAATGCTGGAAACTCGAAACCCAGTACCGGCATTGGAATTCGCATGCCCTTGGCATTCACGATGGCCCACCCGATCAGACACTCGCCTATGACGAATAAATAGAGTGCGATGTGAACCGCGTGGGCAGCGAAGCGGGCAAACGGGCTGGCGGCCACCTGTGACGGAGCGCGCGGACCAAAAATACGAGCGAGCAGGCGGGGGATCAGCAAGAAGAGGAATGCCATTGCGGCGCCGATGTGAACGACCATGGCTTCTCTCATCGTAATCCATTCGGTCTTCACCCCCAGGTGCCGGAGTTCTCCGGACGCCACAATCATTACCATCAATGCAACACCGGCCCAATGCAGAAGAACGACAGGCCGGCTGTAACGGCGTGTTGAGTGCTTTGATTTCATCGTGAGTCTCCTTTCGGGAAAAAGTCATGCCGAAAGTTTGGTGCGTCAAATGTCACGCTTCAACGTTCACGTTCGAAATCAAAAAATAATTTCAGAAATCTTTGAGCATTGTTGATCGCGTTGCGCCGGATATCAAAAATACGCTCAGTCTCGATCAGGGGGGATGTCGAGATCGGTGCGATGCCGCCAAATTTCTCCACAGCGGATGGTCGTACGTAATCCGGTGGCTGGTCCACCCCGTCGTGATCGGGGCCATGGAGCGGCGCTATTGCTTCAACACCTCAAATGAATTGATAAGGATAGCTATGAGAACCGATCGAACCACTCCGGAACGTGCCGGAAAGCGATTGCTGCCAGCACTGGCATTGATGAATTTGTCGGCTGCGATGCTTTTCGCGCCGAGCGCGTCACATGCGCATGGGTACGTGGAAACGCCGCCAGACAGGCCGCTGGCTTGCTTCTTGGAGGGCGCGGAGAATCCGAAATCCGCCGGTTGCAAGGCGGCCAAGGCAATCAGTGGGTCCGGTCCCTTCTATGACAGAACCAGTAACGCAATTCTCGGTGTCGTCAACGATCACGAAAAGCGTATCCCGGACGGTTTGTTGTGTGCGGGCGGAAAGGAGAGCTGGAAGGGGATGGACGCTGTTGCTGATTGGAGTGCCACGCCGATCAAGCCCGACGCGCAAGGCAACTACACGTTGCGGTACCACCAGACCGCACAGCACATCACGACCTACTTCCGCACGTACATCACGAAGAATGGCTACGACTTTACGCGCCCAATCAGATGGAGTGATCTGCAACTGATCGGTGACACCGGACCGCGTCCGCGCGAGCCATACACCGAGATTCACGTCAAGATTCCGAGCGGCATGAGCGGAAAACGGGTGTTATATACGGTGTGGCAGCGCGATCCCAGCGACAACGCAGAGGGTTTTTATAGCTGCAACGACGTCGATATCGTGCCGTCCAACGTGAATTGGTTGCCGTCAGGAAAGATTGAAAACGGCTATACGGCGAAAGCCGGTCAGCAAGTCGTGCTGCGTGTCTTCGATAAGGTTCGCAACGGCGATATCGAAACGCACACGATTACTGTCGCAGCAAATAGCACCAAGCCCGAGGATTGGATTTACGCGCTTGCGGTCGACGTGAACAAGAAGTCATCGATCATCAAGATCGGGAAGCTCGATGCGAACAAGCAGATCGTTCCCATTCGGAGTGCAACGGAAAACGAACTCTTTGGCAATGGCAAGGAGTATAGCTATGCCATTGAACTCAAGAATGGTGGCGGTGACCAGCCTTCTGCACAACCCCCTGTGGCTAAGATCCAGGGACCGACGTCGGCGCGCGGTGGCGAACGCGTCACGCTGACTTCGGAAGGATCGAGCGACCCGGGCGGGAAGCCGCTGCAGTATTCATGGACTTTCCCGACGGAAGTGCGCGCAGCGCGAAGCGGATCGAGTGTCACCTTCACTGCGCCGACGCTTAAGCAAGATCGCAACTATGAGTTCAAGTTGCACGTCGACAACGGCAAGTCCAGTGCTACGGCAACGCATAACCTGATGGTTAAGGGGACTGGTGGTGGCTCCCAACCGGACAATCCGGGTAATCCGGGTAATCCGGGTAATCCGGGTAATCCGGGTAATCCGAGCAACCCCGGCAACGATGGCTCTAACAACCCTGGTAGCGGCGGCGACACGGGCAACAACCCGGGTGTGGGCAACTATCCGGCCTATCAAGCGGGATACGCCTACAAGGGGGGAGAAATCGTGAGTCATAACGGCAAGCTCTATCAATGCAAGCCGTATCCATACTCTGGTTGGTGTGGGCAGGCGCGTGAGGCTTATGAGCCTGGAAAGGGGTGGGCATGGAGCGATGCTTGGACCGCTAAGTAACCGATCTTCGCGAGTGTTGATCGCATAGCGCGATCAAATAAGGGGGAGGCAGCTTGAAGGCTGCCTCCGCTACCGCCGAGATTGACGTGCGCCGATTCATTCGGCGGAGGGAAGAAACATGGAACGAAATCGAATCCGTGCGAGTGCGCGCGCGATGCGCGGTTTTACGCTGTTGGAGTTGCTTGTCGTGCTGCTGATCATTGCGTTGCTCGCCAGCTACGTAGGACCGAAGGTACTGTCCTACGCAGGGCGCGCCAAGGTGCAGACAGCACAAACGCAGATGAAGGCGCTGGGCGATGCGTTGGTGAAGTACCGGCTGGACACGGGCAGCTATCCGAGCGCGGATCAGGGCCTTGAAGCATTGGTGAAGGCCCCGGCCGGAGTGCAAACGTGGCATGGACCGTATCTGGCTAAGGACGTGCCCCGTGACCCTTGGGGCAACGCGTATCAATACCACGTCCCTGGGCGTGACTCTGAAGTTGAAATTGTTTCTTTGGGCGCGGATGGCCGTGTCGGAGGCGAAGGTGATGACACGGATCTTGTGTACGGTTTATAAGGTAGCGGCTGCGATGTTCATTGGATTGCTTGGTATTGGGTTTTCGTCAACGGCAAGTGCGGATTGTTGGTTCAAGGCCGGGCAGCAGCACAACATTGACCCCCTGCTGCTCTATTCAATTGCGAAAGTGGAGTCATCGTTGAATCCGAATGCATTCAACCGCAATCGAAACGGCACCTATGATGTCGGCCTGATGCAAATCAACAGCTCGCATTTGCCATGGCTTAGCAAAGTCGGCATTACTCGAGAGAGTTTGGTTACGGATTCATGTACATCGGTCATGGTAGGCGCGCAAATTCTATCGGGCTTCATTGCCCAATATGGCTACACATGGGAGGCCGTTGGAGCGTACAACGCAGGTGGCCGAGCAGATCGAAGGGAGCATCGTCAGCGTTACGCAACGAAAGTCTGGCGGCACTACGTCGCGTTGCAGCAGGCTGAGAAATCGAGGCACCCCGGACAGAAACTGGCGGTGAGGAATCGCGGGAGCTAAAAATTGGCCACCTTTCGAGTCGATGTTTTGTCCAACGGCAAGTTCGTCACCATGACGGTTGACGCCCCCGACGAGGCTGGCGCACGGCAACGGTGTGCTGCGTCGGGAGAGTCGATCAGAATACTCTCCGTCAAGCGAAAGTTCGGACTCGGTATCTTGGCCAGAAAGCAGAAATTTCCGCTTGGACTCTTTCTGCAAGAAATGTCGACACTGCTAGACGCTGGGTTGGTACTAATCGAGGCCATTGAGGCGTTGCGAGACAAGGCAGAATCCCAGAGGGGGCAACGCTCAGTGCTCGACGATCTCGTCACGAAGATGCGGGAAGGGCAGCCATTCTCTGCCGCTCTGGCACAGCAGCCTTCCATTTTTCCGCCGTTGCTTGTCGCAACGGTCGAGGCGTCGGAGGGAAGCGGGCAACTTCCGCTCGCGCTTCGCCGCTTTCAACATTATGAAACGCGCTTGGAGCAAGTCCGTAAGCGCGTGAGCGGCGCACTTGTCTACCCACTTGTGGTGATGGCTGTCGGCGCGGGCATTCTGATGTTCATGTTGTTCTTTGTCGTTCCTCGTTTCTCATCAGTGTTCGAAAGCGTGAATGACCCACCGGCAACCGCAGTTGCCATGCTTTGGTGGGCCGGCCTGGTGGATCGCCACGGCGGCGTCCTGTTGGCTGTGCTCGCCGCAATGTTTGTCGGCACCGTTTTTGCGCTTCGGACGCAGTGGGCTCGCAACATTTTCATGAGTTTGCTTTGGCGTACGCCACGCGTTCGCGAAGTGTGCCATCTGTTTGTTCTTTCCAGGTTTTATCGAACCGTCGGTTTGCTTTTGGCGGGAGGAACGGCTGCCATCGATGCGCTCACGCTAGCGGGACGGTTGTTGCCCTCAACCTATCTTTCACGACTCAACATCGCTTTAGGGGAACTTCGAGCTGGGCAGCCGCTTTCAGGGGTACTCGCGGAGCATGCATTAACAACTCCCGTCGCCGAACGGTTGTTGCGCGTGGGCGAACGTAGCGGCGAACTGGGGGAAATGTGCGAAAAGATCGCGCATTTCCATGACGGCACGCTCGATCGGGCCATCGAGGTCTTCAGCAAGTTGTTTGAGCCGATTCTCATGCTTGGCATAGGCGCATTGGTCGGAGCAATTGTCTTGCTGCTCTACATGCCGATATTTGACCTCGCGAGTGGTATTGGCTGACACAGTCCGCCGTGATGCAACGGCGTCTTTTTAGGTTCCGTTGAGCTTCTTTGTCGGCGTGGGCGAGGACACAGACAATTCCGGTATGGAAGTTGACCGCGATATTGATGGCATCACGGGAGGTAACGTGTCTGGCGCTTCAAATACATTCGGCTTGCTCAAGACGTGGCAGAACGAGGCGGCGCAAGCGGGCATCTCGCTGGCCGAGTATCTGGAAGACGCTCTTCGTAGCGACCCGAACCGGCTCGACGAGGTGGCTGCATGCCTGGGTCTCAAGGCGGTTGGGCCGGCGGAACTCATGGCCGCGCAATCTTCATGGGGATTGCTGCCGTTGCCCGATGCGCTCGCTATGCGTGTGGCCCCCATTGAGTTGTCAGGGCAGGCCTATCTCGTGCTCGCCGATCCGTTTTCCCGCGAGACGCGAGCGCGCCTTCAGCGCAGGCATTTGCCGGGAGCCGTCGTGTTTGCGATCTCCGTGCCGGGCGCCGTCGACGACTACTTGAGGGCGGTTGAGTCCACTGAGCGTGTCATGGACGAAGCGGTTTACGTTGGTGAACAAACTGATTCATTGGCGCAGGCCGTCGAGTCAATCACGTTGAGCAGTATCGCTCAGGATGAGAGTCCAATCATCCGGCTCGTGAATATGACGCTTTACGATGCACTCCAGAGCCGCGCAAGCGATATTCATCTCGAGGCCAGCGTAACGGGAATGTTGATTCGCTACCGTGTCGATGGCGTCATGCGCATCATCCGGCCGGTCGCCGGAGATCTGGTCGCCAGCCAGGTGATGTCGAGATTGAAGGTGTTGGCAAGCCTCGACATAGCGGAG
This sequence comes from Pandoraea commovens, assembly GCF_902459615.1. Lineage (GTDB taxonomy): Bacteria > Pseudomonadota > Gammaproteobacteria > Burkholderiales > Burkholderiaceae > Pandoraea > Pandoraea commovens. The sequence goes on along the minus strand of NZ_CABPSA010000005.1, from coordinate 53,273 downwards.
AAGCGTGTTCCTCAGGATGGCCGGTTCAAGGTCGTATTGCAGGGTAGAGAGATCGATCTGCGCGTCTCCATCATGCCCGGTGTTCACGGCGAGAATGCCGTTCTGCGGATTCTCGACAAATCACAGCGCGGCCGTGAACTCACGTTGCAGACGCTTGGTTTCGACGACCATGCGATTGAACGGATCCGCGCTCTCATTAGACGCCCCCACGGACTGACGCTGGTGACTGGCCCTACTGGAAGCGGCAAGTCGACGACGTTATATGGTGCGCTGGCGGAGATTAACAACGGTGATGAGAAGCTAATCACGATTGAAGACCCCGTGGAGTATGAGCTACCTGGCGTACTCCAGATTCCTGTTAACGAGAAGAAAGGATTGACGTTCGCGAGAGGGCTTCGGTCGATACTGCGCCACGACCCGGACACGATCCTCGTCGGCGAAATTCGTGATGAGGACACCGCCTCCATCGCAGTGCAATCGGCGCTCACGGGACACCGGGTGCTTTCGTCTGTGCATGCAAACGATGCGTTCAGCCTGATCGATCGCTTCCTTTACATGGGAGTGGAAGCATCGACATTCCTGGAAGCGCTGAACGGGGTCGTCTGTCAGCGGCTGGTACGTCGGGTGTGCGAAGCGTGTCATGGCGGAGGTGATGGTTGCGAAACATGCGGGGGCAGCGGGTTCCATGGGCGCATTGCTCTGGCAGAGGTTGTGACGATGGATACCGCGCTTCGGTCGGCCCTGATCGATGGGGGGGCTCGGGCGCGCGAGGATGCTCTTTTGCATAGTGCCGGATATCGGTCACTACGCCAGAACGCGTTATCGCTCATTGACGCGGGCTTAACGACTCATCAAGAGGTGAAGCGTGCGATCGATATGGGATGAACGTATGGCAATGATCGATGCTCGCGCGATCACGTTGATGCGCCCCGGAAGTGGCGAAGTGCAGACGGGGCAGCATGGCGGCCGGCCGGCGGCGAAATTGGGGGAGATGCTGGCAGACTTGGAGGGGCGGGCCGTTGGCATTCTTGGCGGCCGCGTTTCGAGTCGTCGGCTTCACGTCATGCTGGCCCATCCGTGGTATGACGCGGTGATTCTGCCATGGCAAGCCGGGCTTCGAGAGGGGGATGCATGGCGAGCATACGCATGCGGTTTGCTCGCTGAGCAAGATGTACCCGATCCAGAAGCCGAATCGCTGTGTATTGAGGACGCGCCCTATGGTAAGGCGCGTCTCTGCGTCGCGGTGCGTCACGCGCTTGTGCAAGATCTGCAGTCCGCTGCAGATCATACGGGATGGCGCCTTGCCTCTTGTGTCGACGCAACATCGGCAAGTGCAGGCCGCTTCCTGAGGCGGCTCGGCAGCGATTGCACGTTAGTCGTAGTGGAGCCAGGTACGTTGACATCACTGGTGCGTCGTCAAAACGAGTGGCAGGAACTGACGACACTCCGGTTCGATTTTGATAAACCGTTGGATAGTGCCTTGGTAGTAGCTGACGCCTTGAGCGGTCGTCCCACGGACTTGCCTGCGCTGCTTGCCGGATTTCTGCCGTCCCACATTAACGTTGTTGAGGAGGGGCATTGGCAGCGTCTTGGCTCACCGGGACCCCGTTGGGACGAGGTTCCGATATGAAGCGCCTTGCCGAGTTCAATTTCGTTCAGAACCGGATAGCGTTGCGCCCCATTGCCGTTGTCCTGACCTTGGCCGCAATCTGCGCCGTCGCGTACGCCGCCCATCTAGGATCCGAAGTTGGAGATCTGAACGCCACGGTCGAGGGCCTTCGTACCCGCACAGACGCCCGACAACGGGCGTTGGAAAGGGCGCGCACCACAACGTCATCATCGGGGCAGACCGGGGTGGTATCAGCGACAGAGGAGCAGCTTCGCGTACTGCATCGCGTTGAGCGCGTGTGGTCGCCTAAGCTCGGGTTGCTGTCCGTCGCGGTCTCGGGACAGGGTGAGGCAGCGCAGATTCGAGTTGATGGGCTGGCCGCCCACATCGACGAGGTCTATGCGCTTGTGGCACGCCTACGAAGCGCAGAGGGACCGACGGCCCGCATTACGTTACAGCGGCATGGCGTGCGTATCGTGGATGAGCATCCGCTCGCTTCATTCAGCCTGACGGTGGAACCCCAATGAAAAAGCTCCTGAATACAACGATCAACTGGCAACCGGTCGCAGACAAGGCGCGGTGGTACTCGCAGAGAACCGGTGAGAGGCTTGGCCGTGTCGGCGTATTCGCGCTGTTTGTCCTCGTCGTAAGTGTCATATACGGGGTGGTTGTTGCGTTACCTCGAGCCCAAATGTTGCGTGAGGAGCGGCAAGTGCTGTCAGACCGTCTGGAGAGCCTCGAGGCTTCAGCGTCCTCGGTTGCTGCTCGCCTGGAGGTGGACACTGCGCTTCCCGAGGGCGATCCGACTGCCCGCAAGTTTGCCCTTGTCGACGCGCTGAAGCGTCACCAGGTGACTGTGGAGGAAACGACCTTCCAGACAGACGTCGACAAAGCTAGAAACCAGATCCGCCGGACCGTCGTGTTTGTTGGGCATGCTCGCTATCCCGACCTTGCAGAGGCGCTCCAGGCATTGCGCGCTCAACCCACCGTGCGGGTCGAGGAAATGACAATGGAGCGTACGGACATCGGAAACGAACGACTTCGCGTCATGTTGCGCGTATCCATGTTGTTGGGGCGCCCATGAAGCCGTCAATGCTCAAATTCGTAGCGTCACTCACTGCGCGCGGCGTGCTGCTGCTTTTTCTTTCGGCTTCGGCATGTGTGAGCGCGAACGACGCTGACTCTCCCATCAACATATTTCCCTCGCAGACGGCTGCAAAGATGATCCTGGAGTCGATGCCGCCAGAATTGCGCTCAACCCTGTCGGATGCTTCGTCCGAGCCATCGCCGGAGATGAGTCCCACCCAAGTACCCGAGCCCGAATCGGGCCCGCCATTCGAAGTGAGCGGAGAGTGGGTGGAACCTGATCGTCACATCATTGTTTTGCACGGGATGGGGCGGGTTTTTCTGCTTTGCCGGCGCTGTGGCTCATTACCCGATGTCATTCGTCCCGGCCAGCCTATTGCTGGCGGTTTCCGATTGAAGTCCCTGCGAGGTAGCGACTTGGTGCTAATTGGACCGGATCGTCGAGAGCATCACTTGGCCGTGGCCGGCCATTGAAGCTGATGCGGCACTGCAAAGCCATCATGTGAGAGATCTAGCGTGAAACCAAAATTTATTGTGACGGCACTATTGTTAGCTCTTCTGGGCGGATGCGCGTTTCCAGGCGGAAAGGCTGGCGACGGCGGGGCTGAAGCCTTGAAGCAGAGCGATCGATTGATAAAGGACGGGCGGCCCGAGGAGTCCATCGAAGTGCTCGAGGCTGCGCATCGGGCGCGCCCGGACGACGTCGAAGTCAACGTCGTGCTTCAAAACCGGAAGAATACGTATGTCAGCGGTGAGCTGCGTGCTGCTGGCGTGGCGTGGGCCATGGGAGACGAGGACACCGCGTTTGAGCGTCTGGAGAACGCTAGTCGAGCCGACCCGTCGAATCAGCGGGTTCGTCAAGCGATTGATCGTCTCCATCAACGCGTCCAATTTCGAAGCGAACTGGAACGTGCTCAGCGCCTGAGGCAGCAGTCACCAGATCAGGCATTGGAGATCGTTCGGCGAATACTCGACGAGCAACCCGATTACGCCGACGCCATCCAGTTGCGAGACAGCCTGCAGCGCCAGCAGCAGCGCGACAGGGCGATGCAACCGAGACTGGCCGAGGCACTGCGCAAGCCAATAACGCTCAACTTCCGGTCCCAGCCGCTGGAGAACATTTTCGACGCCATATCGCGCGCTACCGGGCTGAACTTCGTCTTCGATCAGGAAGTGCAATTGTCGGAGCCGGCCAGCTTGTTTGCGAAGAGTACGACGGCCGAAGACGCCATTCGGTTGCTGCTGCGGGCGAACCAGTTGACGAAGAAAGTGCTCGATGAACATACATTGTTGATCTATCCGTCCCGGCCAGACAAGGGGCGGACGTATAAGGAGTTCATGATGCGCACGTTTTTTCTTTCGCATGCGGACGCGAAGAACGTTGTCGCAGCACTGCGGCAGATGGTCAAACCTCGTGACATTTACGTGGACGAGCGGACCAACGCGGTGATTGTTCGGGATACCCCTGAGTCGGTCAAAGTCGCGGAGCGCCTGGTGCAGGCGTTGGACTTACCGCAATCCGAAGTGACCATGGACGTTCAGGTGCTTGAGGTTAACGCCGACGACGCCGTCGATTTTGGTGTTCAGTATCCGGAAGAGCTGGGTTTCTCCATCGAGCATCCTTACGAAAGGGTTCACACCACGATCGGAGATCTTCTTAGTCTTAACCGGGACAATATAGCTGTTTCCGGAGATAAAGGCGCCAAGCTCCGAATGGCGATTCGCATGCTTCAGAAGCAAGGCAAGACCAAGATCTTGGCTAACCCGAAGATCCGGGTTCGAAATAACGAGAAAGCAGATATCAACGTCGGCGAACGTGTCCCGGTGGTTACGACGACGACTAACAATGGCGTGACAAGCGAATCCATTGCGCATCAGGATGTCGGGTTGCAACTGGTCGTTCAGCCACGAATCAGCTTGCATGATGAGGTGTCCGTGAAAGTCACGCTGGAGGTCAGTAACATCCTGCAGGAGATCGCCACGAAGACAGGTCTTATTGCGTACAAGCTCGGAACCCGTAAGGCCCAGACATTGTTAACCGCGCGCGACAACGAAACACAGGTACTTGCGGGTCTTATCAATCGGAACGAGACTTCGAGCTCCAGCGGGCTGCCCTATCTGTCAGGTCTTCCGGGCATTGGCCGGGCATTCGGCACGGACCGGTCCGGAAGCGTGCGCTCTGAGATCGTATTGCTGATCACCCCGCACATCGAGCGAAATCTCGATCTGCCGGCGTCCGCAGTGACAACTTTCATGTCAGGCACAGAAGGCGAGCTTACGACCGAACCGATGGCGTTCGGCAAAGTGCCAGAGAAGGGGGCAATACCCACGGGCGCGCCGGTGTTGAGCGATCCCATTGACGGCCGTCCGGGAGACACACGTACAGGTGGCGCGGCGCTGAAGCTGCCCTCCAACGGCGGTGCTCCTACCTCGCAGGATGAGCCTGTCGTCCCTGACAACGGGGAAGGCAAAGCCGACAAGGGCCGGGCCGCTGTAAAGGCAGAAGAGAAGACGTCGGGACGTTGAAATCATGCGACGCAGTAATTGCCGCTATTCACACCGGCCTGGAGTACAACGCGGCTTTACGCTGATCGAAGTGCTGGTGGCGCTCACTTTACTCGCATTGATCGCGTCGGCGGCGTTACCGCTGACAGACCTCGTGCAGCGCAGAGCCAAAGAGACGGAATTGCGTCACGCGTTGACGACGATTCGCTCGGCGCTTGACGCTTACAAGCGGGCATCAGACGAAGGTCGAATCGAGAAGTCGGTCGATGCGAGCGGTTATCCACCTTCACTGGATGTGCTTGCCGAAGGCGTTAAAGACAGAAAAAGTCCGGAAGGAAAGCGAATTTATTTCCTTCGACGCGTACCCGTCGACCCACTATGCAATTGTCCCGGAGTACGGGCTTCCGAAACCTGGGAGACACGTAGCTATATGAGTTCGCCCACGGCATTTATGTCAGGAAAGGATGTGTTCGACATTCGTTCAAAAAGCGATAAGGTAGGGATCAATGGGACTCCATACAATCAGTGGTAGGAATATTCGACAAGGACGCCAGAGAGGTTTCACCTTGATCGAACTGCTGGTGGTCATGGCTATCGTTGGACTGCTAATGTCGTTTGTCGCGCCTGCATATTTCAAACAAACGGGGAGAGCCCAGGAGACTGTGTTGCGTCACAACCTTCGCGCCCTGCGCACTGCGATAGACGACTACCGAGCCGACCGCGGCGAAGCCCCGGCATCGCTCGATGTGCTGGTACAGGAAAAGTACTTGAAGGAAATTCCATTGGATCCGGTCACCGGTAGACGCGACACCTGGAAAACGGAGCGAGGCGATAGCGCCGGCGTGCTCGATGTACACAGCGGGTCTCCGGGAAAGGCAGCAGATGGCACCGAATATGCTAAGTGGTAAGCGCATCCGGTGTCGCCAGCGCTGGCCGTACGCATCGAAGCAACGTGGGGTTGCCTACCTCGGGATGCTGATCGCTCTGGCGGTAATCGGTATTGGGCTATCGGAGGCGGGTGTCATATGGGCAAAGGTTCGGCAACGAGAAAGGGAGACAGAATTGCTTTTCGTCGGACAGGAGTTTCGCCAGGCGATCGAGCGATACTATCTCGCCTCCCCTGGTAGCCAGTACCCCAGATCGCTCGACGCGCTGGTGGAAGACAAGCGCTCCATCAATACCCGGCATCATTTGCGGAGAATCTACGCGGATCCCTTGACGGGACGGGCCGACTGGGGCGTTGTCAAGGCACCGGATGGCGGAATTGCGGGAGTCTACAGTCTTGCGCCGGGCAAGCCGGTGAAGCAAGGCGGCTTTTCGGAGCAGGACATTGATTTTTCTGGTAAGAGCACATATCAGGAATGGCTATTCGTTTTTCGACCTGTCAAAGGACAAATGTGATGAACCATCTGGATCTCAATGCGGAGGAGCGATGATTGTTGCAATACTTGAAGACGACGAGGTCCAGGCGGAAACACTGGCGTCTTGGTTAAGGGCTGCGGGCTATCAGACGGAAGTTCGTCATGATGGTAATCGTTTCATGGACCTCGTTCGTACACAGAAGGTGGACGTGCTGCTGGTGGACTGGGACGTGCCCGGGCCCAATGGCATCGAGGTGACTCGATGGGTCCGCCAAACGTTTTCGGACGCCATGCCCGTGATATTTGTGACGCAGCACGATGGTGAAGAAGACGTCGTGTACGGATTGAATAGTGGCGCTGACGATTTCCTTACCAAGCCGGTACGCCAACGGGAGTTGATCGCCCGTATGGGTGCACAGGTGCGAAAGTATTACCCAAGCGCTGTTGAGCAGGGGGCCATATCGGTTGGAAAATATGAGCTGGATCCTGCGTCGCGACGCGTGAAGCTTACAGATGTCAACGGCGTGGAAGGTGACTCAGTCGCGCTGTCCGCCCGAGAGTTCGAGCTTGCAATGACATTATTCAGCAATGTGGGACGTATTGTTTCTAAAGATCTTCTTATCAAGAAGCTCTGGGGCGAGGTCGATCGCAAGCACGACGCAAGTTTGACGACATACGTCAGCAAGTTACGAAACACGCTCGCGTTACGTTCAAAGAACGGACTTGTGGTCTCAACGGTCTACAGTTACGGATATCGGCTGGAGCGTGTGTAAGGGAGGGCGTCTGAAATGGTCTGAATAGTTTTTTTTGTTGAACGAACCCAGGTCCGACGACCACGATGGAGACAGGCAATCGTGGTCGTCGGTGATGTCACCGCTTAGCTTTATGCTTAGCGCTGCGTATTGACGTTGCCTGAATCCTTTGTCTGAGATGTCGTTTGAGTGCCATGGTCATGTGGGCTCGACGTCGATTTCGTATCGGAACTCGTCTGATGCGAATGTTGGTTTGCCGACTGTGTCGATCCTTGCGCGTGCGCTGCACCGTGGCTTCCGCCACAGGCGAATGCCGAACCGGACAGTGCGAATGCCGCGGTGATTGCGATGAAGGTCTTCGATGCTTTCATAGTAAGTTGTCCTGAAGAGTTTGGAAGATGTTGATCGAGAAATCTACCTTCCCGATCGACAGCTGAATTGTCTTGGCATTCAGCCCGTAGCGCGATAAATCTCAGAAAACCACAAATTTTCCGATAGCGTTCCGGCGTGGCATAGGTTTCATAACGCCGATTTGCGTGAACTATGTCGATGTCTTTCGACGAATAAGGACCGGTGCATCGCGTCCCCAGTGGGACGGTAGTACTTCACGCATTTCGGCGTATATCCTCCTCAATGTGTGCGTGTCCTCGACAGTTTTCTCGTTTTTGAGAAGAATTTCCCACTCCTTGCATTGAAGCATTGCGAATTTCCGGTCCACTGTCTCGCACTTATCTCGCTTCTCTTTCGAGTCGTACGCGGAACTCGACAGCGCCATCATGATTGCCGCTGGGCGATGCGACGGGGAGGCTGCTGGCCGCGGACAGAGATCACTAATGCTTTCCTCCTGAGTCGCGGGTGACGGTACTCGTCTGAGATAGCCTGAGGCGTAAACGTCGCTTTCTGAAGTGGCGGGTGATGGGAACTGTCCTCCCAGTTCACCGACATCGCAACGGTCGCATTCTGAAGTGGCGGGTGATTGGAACTGTCCTCCCAGTTCACCGACATCGCAACGGTCGCTTTCTGAAGTGGCGGGTGATGGGAGCTGTCCTCCCAGTTCACCGACATCGCGACGGTCGCTTTCTGAAGATGCGGACGACGGCACGTGTCCTTTCAGTTTGCCTGATTCTAAACGCAGGCTTCCTGGTGGTTCGGTTAAGCCCCGATGTTCCGTTGCATCATCGACGCGTCGGTAATTGTGGACGTCAAAGAAGCTCGGCGGTGCAGTATTGGAGACGTGGACACGATACGGCTCCCGTGGAAAGACCGACGTGGAGCGGGCTGATCTCATGTCCGCCGCAAACCCTGGCGCGATGGCGCGTGCCGCCGGATAAAAGTCGGGAATCTCTGCGGTGCGGATGCCGTCTGGGGAGAGTGCAGGCGATACGTTCATTGCGGAATTCGTCCCATTGTTAGTGCGTAAGGCCTTCAAAACAGCCTCGGGTGCAAGTCGCCGATATCTCACGTCTGGTACCGATATAGGCGCAGGCTGATGGATGGTTGGGGTAGATCTTGCGAAGATTTGGGGGCTGCCAATTCGTCACGATGCGTTTCGATTTGCGTGCAAGCATGCTCTCGGGGACATCCGTCTCATATGGCAAATCGGTATTTTCAGTGGTAACCCTAATGATTAAGATTCGCACGAATTCAAAGCCCTTTCGCTTGCCAACTTTCATCCTCCAAAAATCTGAGGCGGCGCTGTAATAAGTGCGCCCCCAGCACGCCCCGTGGCTGCAAATTATCGGGCGTTCGAAACTTACGACCCGCTCTGTCCGGCTCACCCGTTCGAATGTGTTTGATCGAAAGTGCCGCGGTGGCTACAGACTTGACTGTGGTGCCGGCGGTTTCTCGACTATCGTCTTGATCTATTTAGTCGTGCGAGATTCGTCTTGTTGACGACGACATGATGACGTGGGCCTTCGAACCTTCTCCGGAAGGATTTTCAAGAAATTTTTATAAAAAAATGAAACATTACAAATCTTGCGGAATTATGCTTCGAGTTGTAAGTGGTGGTTGTTGGGGCTTTGGCCTATGTATCAATGGCTCATTTGCCCGAGCTTGGCGTGTATCGCTTGGAACGGGTGAAAAAACGTTCTCTTCTCAGTGCCCGTTAGCAGTCCTCTAGGATCGGAAATCAAGTTGTCGTAGACGATTTCTGATGATGTGTCCCCGAATGGGTGAACGGAAACAGGAGTCAAGGAAATGCGTCATTGGATTCATTTTTCGTCCAAGGGGAAATCCCGCTTACATAGCCCATTCGCTATCACGCTCGTCGTCGGACTTGCCGCACTGGCGAGCGTTCCCCGACTTGAGGCACTTTTCGGTTCCTTCGACCAAGTCCATTTCAATATTGTTTCGTCGGCAATGGCCAGGCCAGCGTCCGACTCAGTCGTGCTTGTTGGGAAGGGCGAGCGTAGCTTACGCATACTCGGGAGAGAAAAGATGTTTTCTCCCGCATTGAATGCACAATTGATCGACGATTTGCGCGGTGCCGCCAGCATCATTTTTGACATCCCTTTACCGGCCCGTGAGCAATATGACACGGGGTTCTTCGAAGCCGTGAAACGTAACGGACGCGTTGTTGTAGGTCTTCCCTCCACTGACATCGACGCTGACGGAAGATTATTACTTCCATTGCCGGATCCGGCGCCGGAGTCCGCCGCAGCGATTGGCCAACGTGAGCTTTCGATCGGAGACTATGATGTGGTCACAGGATTGATACCATATCGGGCGATAGGCGATGTGGTGTATCCCCATGTCGTGCTTGCCGCGCTGAACATTGCACGAATCAATGGTGACGCGGTGCTTCGTGTGTCGGCAGCGCGCGGAGTGGTCTATGCAGGGCCTGCAGATGGCGCCAATGCACTGACACTTCGCCTTTTGCTTCCTCGTGTAAAGTCTATCAAGAGCTATTCGTTTGCAGATGTCGTGGAAGGGCGTGTGCCGCCATCGGAATTCAATGGAAAGATTGTGTTTGTCGGTCACGAGATATTTCGTCCTTTAGGAATCCACAAAGTTTCGTCTATCAATGAGGTTTTTGTAAGCGGAACACAACTGGACGCCATGTTTACGTCGGCTTTACTGGCGGCGGATGTCGTGAACGAAATTCCGCCCGTGCTGAAGTTGATCGTCAATGTGACCGTTGCGCTCGGAATGTTGTTGATCTGTGAGCTAACAAAAGCGCATCGGTTGCATGTATTCGCACTGCTATGGGCGGGGGCAATCCTGGGCGCTTCGACCCTCGCACTCGCGATATTCCGCGTGTGGATTCCAGTCGGCGCTTCGCTGGCGGTATGCGCGCTGGTTTATGTGTACTTCGCCTGGAGCCAGCTATTCGGGATGCATCGATTGCTGAGACGAGAAATCGATCGTTTGAGGGAGATCTCGACGGGCATGGGGGCAGTGCGATTCTCGCCGGTATCCCCCGGCGGTGAGGTTGCCGAGTCGACCTTGCTGGATGAAGTGAAGGTCGCGATGAAGCAGATTCGCGAATGGCAAGAGGCTTATGTCGCAGTGATTAATCTTTTACCGTATCCGGTATTTCTCGAGAGAGCGCGCAAGTTGGCCTTATGGAACAGCCGCGGAGCAGAGTTGCTTGATGAGCATGCGGTGCCGTCAGATAGCGGTGAGGCCGGTGGTGATGCGGGAACGCTTCGGGAGGTCCTAGAGAGATTTGCTGCACTCGATCCCATGAACCAGCCGGCTCGCGAATGCGAGATAAGCGTGGGCGGACGGGATTACAAGCTAATGAACGTGCCATTTACACAGTTCTCCCCTCTTGCGGTGGAAGAGGACGTGGCGAGCCTGATTTGCTTGATCGATATCGACGACGTGAAACGATCTGTATCGCAAGATCGTCAGACGCTTCGCCACATTGCTCACGATCTTCGTAATCCGTTGACTACCATTCTGGCGCTTATTGAGCAGCATAGTAGTAACGCCGGGGCGTCGAGCGATGAAAAGTTCATGGCGGATCTCAGACGACTCGTAAGCTACAGTCTTCGCATGGCTCAGGACTTCATGCAGTTGTCTCGTGCGGAGGCGCTTGATCCTGCGACATTCTCAAGCGTAGTCGTGGATGACGTGGTGGATGAGGCGCTCGATCAGGTGGCGGCGATTGCCGACGCCAAGTCTATAGACATCTCCGTTGAGCGCCATGGCAATGTTCCTGGGTGGGTCACGGGAAATCGCGACATGCTCCTGCGCACAATCGTGAATGTCTTGGATAACGCGATCAAGTACTCGCCGCCAGGAACATCGGTTAATGTCATTGTCGAGCGGGAGTTGAGGGGAGGGCATGCTTTCGCTGTTATCAGGATCTGTGATAACGGCGTTGGCATTCCTGAGGATGCGATGGAAAAGATCTTCGAACCTTTCTATCAGGTGGGCGCTAGCAAGCGCGACGCAGCGTCAGGTGTGGGGCTTGGGCTGGCTTTCGTCAAGGCTGTCATGGTTCGTCATGCCGGAAAAGTTCTGATCAACCGGCGCCCTGGGGGAAGGGGCACGGAGGCTATATTGATGCTGCCTATCGGGTTGGCCATGGTGCCCACAGTGGATATGCCTGCCATTGCGAGGGTGGGCTCCCAATATCCCATCGCCGCTAACAGGCGTTGAGTGAGGTGTCCACTTTGTCAAGGCGCCTCAGGTCCGTCTTGATACGCGAAGATGCGGTTTCCCAGAGCGATGCTGCCATGTCCGCATCTTCACGCTTTGCTGCCTTCTCTGCTTGATCAGTCAATTGCGCCAGCGTCGGTGCACCAAGCATTTGCAACGCGCCTTTAATCTTGTGTAGCCTTCTGGCTGCGGCCTGCAAGTTGCCCGCATTGAGGCTTCGTGTCACGACGGCGCAATCTTCGGGCCAGTTGCGCGCGAACGTTTTCCAAAGGCCCGGAGCCAGGGGAGTGAACGGGATGTCGAGGTCCACTGCGGCGGGGGCGGTTTCGTCTGTAAGTCCCTGCTTGATCAACAGGGCCCGCAGTTGTTTGAGTGAAAGCGGCTTCTCCACGATGGCGCAGAATCCGTCTACCGTTTGATCACTGGCCGAGACAAAGGGGGCACTGGCGCTGACGAGTATAACGGGGGTTATCACGCCGCCACGGCGCAGTTGGTTCAGTAGCTCGGTGCCGCGCATATCCGGCAAGTTCAGGTCGGACAGAATCAGGCGGTATTCGTGCTGACGGCAGTGATGTATCGCGTCAGTTGCGTCGGCGACGCAATCGACATTATGAAAGCCGAGTATGCCAAGCTGAGTGGAGATTAGCGTGCGCGCGACTTCGTCGTCTTCCACAATCAAGAAGCGCGCGCGATGCGCAGGCGCCAGGGCTATTTCGGTATTGTGGTGCACGGGTTTCTGCGATGCGTCGTCACACGCCATAGTCAGCGCATGGCGCAACGCTGGACGCGAGAGCGATGTGACGCGAATCACGTTATCCCGACATTCAGGTGCCGATGGATAGGTTTCCGAAATCAGCACGACGCGCGGCGAGCTGTATGGGGCAGCGCTACGAATGCGCATCAGTTCTTCGGAATCGACGCCACCGGCGCGGGCAATCACTAGTACCGCATTTTCAATTTCGCGGGCCGTGGCGGATTCCACAACGTGCAGCCCCCAGTTCTTAAGTTGGGAGGTGATGCTAGCTCGCCACACGTCGTCGCTGCAGTCAAGCACGTATGTATTGGCCCGTGCGACGGTATTTGTCTGAGTCGGCTCGGCTGCGCGGGGAATGACGGTGACAGGAATGAGCACCTCGAATGTGCTTCCAACGCCCTCCGTGCTGGTAGCCTGGATACTTCCCCCCATGAGTTCGGCAAGGCGCCTGCAAAGGGTCAGCCCCAGGCCGGTACCGCCAAATCGATGAGCTGTTGCTTTGCCCGCCTGAGTAAATGGTTTGAATAGGCGTCCTAGATCTTCCGGTGAAATGCCGATCCCGGTGTCCGACACCCTAATTTCAAGGTGGGCGTGATCGCCTCTTTCGCGACGGACGGTCATCGCCAGAGATATTTCGCCGCGCAGCGTGAATTTCGAAGCGTTATCCAGCAGGTTCATGATGATCTGTTGTAGCCTCATCGAGTCGGTCTTGACCCGGGGAACTTTTGCTTCGTCGGCAATTAATCTTAGTCCGATGGCTCGACTTGCCAGCGACGGATAAATGGCCAACGAGCATGTTTCTGCCAGTTCCAGGGGGTCGAAGGGGGCGGGTTCCAGACGCAATTCTCCCGCCTCAATCTTGGAGAAGTCGAGGATGTCGTTGAGTAGTCGTCTCAATGTTCCGAAGGACTTGCCGATCGTCTCGACGAGCGCATTTTGTCCAGGAGTCAACGGCTGGAGCGAGAGAAGTTCCAGGTTGCCGAGCGCCGCGTGCAGTGGCGTGCGGATTTCGTGGCTCATCGCTGCGAGGAACATCGACTTCGCGTCGTTGGCCATCTCGGCGTCCCGCTTTGCGTTGGTGAGCAGTGTTTGCATTTCCCTTGCTTGGGTGGCATCGGTGATTCCGCAGAGCACCACATCCCTCTCGTCGTAGCGGGTCTCGACGAAGGTTGCACCTACTGCAATGGTCTTGCCTTCATGCACGCCGATGACGATCTCGTCTCGCTGTATTTCGCCCTGGCTCCATTTCGTCCGATGGCTGCGCGATCCGCACAGTTTAAGCACCTCACCGTAGAAAGTGCCGGCTCCATTTGATGTGCGCCCCAGGATTTCTCCGGCAATGACATTTTTCATAACAATGTCGCCGGTATGGGCGTCGAGCACGCACAGTCCGATAGGTGCCGTGTCGACCACGGTCCGATTGAATGCCTCGCTCTCATAGACTCGCCGAATCTTGCGTTGCATTGGAATCAAAATCGTTTTGTCGAAAATTCGGACAAACGTCCATAGAAGCGCGAGCACCGCCCCGGCCGTCAGGGCAACAACGCCAAGTTCCTCCCGCAGGCCAACTACGATGGCTGGCCAGTCGAACGCATACACGGCGATCCATTCCGGACCTCGAATGCGTTGGGCCATCACAAACGTTCCTCCACTACGGGCAATGCTGATTTCCGGCGCGCCGGCTGGCGGCATATCGAATAGCTTGGTCGTCGCACTCGCTGCTAATTGGTTCTCGGATGGCGCGCCCATTAATACGTCTGCGCCATCCTGGGAAAGCAGGTAGAAACCAGCCAAAGGGGGCTGATTCTGCATGAAGAGTGCGCGGAAATCCGTCAACCGAATGCTGTATCCGACCACCGCTAGGCGCTTCTGGCCCTGTTCGATCGCCGTTGCATACTGCACGACGCGCTCACCGGAGAAAGTGGAGGTGTGGGGTGTGGTCCATACGACCCCCCCTGCGTGCCTGGCGATTTCTTTGCGAACTTCCGCCACTTCTTGTTGAGCCAAGACCTGAACCATGGCGGGAGGTTTACTCTCCAGTGCCGCGTCTGCCTCAAAGGCAGGGTGAAACGCGAAGATTTGCTCCGTGCCGTCGTAGACGAAGTTTCCTTTCTCGATGCCATCGGCATTTGCGCGAATGACTGGCGTCGGCGATACGGTGTTTAGCAGACTGATTACGTATGGGGCATGCGTCCGAAAGAAGTCGACGTTCGATGCCGCAAGCGTGTATTTCGAGGCCACCAGATCCGAGTCAGCAATCGTGACGCCGTTATTGAGCCCCAGGCGATTTGCGTACATGGATACCTGCGCGGCAGTAACGGGCGCGTTCCCTCCCCAAACTCTTCGAGCCTCGTGCTGCATGACTATTTCGCGCAGTCTCGACTCGGCAAGTTGAACGCCCGCCTGCACAGTGTTGCGTTGATCGGAGAATAGGTATCGCTGGTCATCGATGAAACGGTCGACGCGAGCATTGATGGTGATGGCAATCGCTACAAAGATTGCGAACGTGAGCAACGCCGCTCCGCCGTAAAGCATCGTGCGTTGGTAAGCGCCACTGAGGTGGCAGTCGTCGCTGCGGGATTTTCCTGCACGTTCCATTCGACGTTGAATCCACTGTGCGATCATCGTTCCTCTGCGCTTCGCCAGGCAACATTAGGAAGATTCAGTCACAGAAGCTTTCGTACTGCGTCAATGAGCTCCTGGTTTGTCGTCACACCAAGTTTTCGCATCGCATTGGCTTTTTGCGTGGTGATCGTCTTGCGGCTTCGATTCATGCGAATGGCAATGTTGGCAACGGACATTCCCTCTTCGTAAAGTCGAACGACTTCCAGCTCGCGAGCGGAGAGTTCGCGAGTTGTCGTCGAGCGGTGGGGCGTATCGAGAAGGTTGAAGAGCGCATCGCTGGCGATCTTCGAGTCAATATGCATTTTTCCCTGAATCGCCTGGGTGATGATTTCTGGCAGACGGCGTAGCTCTCGACCGTTCTTGCTGACGAACGCAGATACGCCACGTTGGATGACGTGCCGCAGCAGGCACTGATCGTCGATCATTGTCAGGAGCACGATCTTGACGTCGGGATACATCCGCCGTACGCGCTCGATCAAGCGTAGGCCATCCGGCTCCGGGTCTTCATCAAATGAGTAGTCGGATACGAGAACGTCACACGGACTTTTTTCCAGCCGTGCCATCAGCGCAGAGATGGTGTGCACTTCCGCGATGACCTCCATTGTCGGGGCTTGCGAGAGGACGTGGCGCACCCCTTGCGTTACAACCTGATGGTCGTCCGCGATGATGATGCGGATACGACCATGGGCATCTCGGCGCGACGTGGATGCTGACTGATTGGGGGCGCGAAATTCCGCAGTCACGGTCTCTTCGGGATCGTAAAGGTTCATAAGGTGCTCGTGCAAAGAAGCGTATCTGGCAATTTCAGCCGGAGTAGCATGCGGCGTGCATGGGCATGCCAATAAGCATCTGCTTACGTGCTGGGCACATGTCGGTCGTTTGCAGGAATTCTGATGATTGCGATCGTTTCGATCAAAAATCATTGAAAGAATCCAAATTGCGCTCTCTCGGGAGGAGGGGCAAAAAACTTGTTGATTAGATTCCCGAAAATTATTCATAAGCGGAGCCCTAATGGATAGGTTTGGCTGCCCTATTTTTTATGTGGGTTTTGGCTGATATCGGGCGGCTGGGCGCTGGAATTACCATCGGGAAACGGCGCATGCGAAGGCTAACTTTGGTGCGCATAGGGCGCCACATCATTTGACGTCACACGTCAGAGGGAGCCGGCGGGGAGGCGGAGTCGGCATTGGATTTTCTTTAGAGTTACTTTTCATCATGTCCTTCCGGTGCTGACATCAAAACGCCAGTCCTTTGACACTCGTAGTTACGTCTGAAATCCTTGCCCCCTCCCGCCGGACGGCGATTTCTACCCGTCAGCACTCCCCCGTGTTTTGAGATTCCCGCTCCGTCTGCGAACAACATTACCCGACTGTTTCTCGTGCTGATAAGGGAAATATCCAGTTGACATTCCGTTTATGGTTTTTGGTCATCGCGAGCGCGTAGCCGAATAATCCGCCAAGTTGAATGAGTTCACATTCCGCCAACATGACGACGAGGCGGAGGAAAGTGAGTTTTCGTTGTTTTTTCGGTTAAGGCGGAGTTGTGATGAAAGAAACCAAAATTGTTGCCGCAATCAGCGGTGTGCTGCTGGCGCTTGGTATGCAGGCATCGAGCGCAGAGGCTCGTGCGGTGGAAGAAGAGGCTGTTCTGGAGGAGAGCATTGAGGAAACGTCGCGTAAGTACAGCCTCGGACAAGCGAATGGCTTCCGGCTCGCGAGTGGTACGCGGAGCGGGGCTATTACGGTGTCGAGCCTTCGTGCCAATAGCGTGGATTCCATTTTGTTGGGCCCTCAGGCCAAGGGCGGTTACGCTGCCATTGCGATTGGTCAAGAGGCGACAGCGGAGAATGACAGTATCTCGATCGGCTATCAAGCGCTAACCGTTGATCCAACGCAGTCAGGCAATACGGCCGCCGTTGCATTGGGCAACTATGCGGAAGTGCAAGGACGCTTTGGGACGGCGCTTGGATATGTCTCGAAGGCGATGGCCGCAGACGCGACGGCTATCGGCAGCTTTTCGAATGCATCCGGAGCGCGCTCGGCGGCGTTGGGGCGAGGAGCCCATTCGACGGCCGACGATAGCCTCGCAGTTGGATATGAAGCATATTCCGAGGCAAGCGGCGCGGTCGCGCTTGGCAGCGGCTCTTTGGCGAAAGAAGCTAATGTGGTATCCGTTGGCTCGGATGCGCTCAAACGCAAGGTCGTTAACGTTGCACGTGGTGTAGGCGAATTCGATGCTGTGAACATGGGGCAATTGAATGAGACTAACCAGCGAATCGATTTTGCCGAAATCGGCAGTGGGGCAAGCTCATTGCGCAATGGGACGGTGGCTGTGGGCGCATTTAGTAAGGCAAGCGCCGTTGGGGCCTCCGCTGTTGGCGTTAACGCCAAGGCGTACGGTCAGGATACCGTTGCATTTGGGCAAGGCGCCACGGCGTCATCCAATCAAGGGGTCGCCATCGGTACGGCCGCATCAGTCGATGGTGCGTCTAGTGTCGCAATAGGATACTTCGCGAAGCTTAGCGCTGCTGCGACCAACTCAGTGGCACTTGGAGCGAGATCGGAAACCGATGAACAGAACGTTGTCTCTGTCGGTGCGCCCACGCGTCTGCGCAAGATCGTCAATATGGCGCCCGGCGTGGCGGATACGGACGCCGTCAATGTGGGGCAGCTCAATGCGATTAGCGCTCGCGTGAATGCAACGGAGACAAGTGTTGCAAATGTCTCGCAAGGGCGCGAAGGGATGGTGCGCGTCACTAGCGATGTGAGTTTCGTGGCGCCAATGGCGACAGGCGTCGATGCGCTGGCCATCGGAAGCGCTGCGAGCGTGGATGGCGCGCGATCCACGGCAATAGGTAATCAAAGTGGGGTGATTGCTGCTGCAGATGGTTTGGCAGTCGGTTACGGTAGTCTTATCGGTCGTGCGGGCTGGGGCGATGGTGCTACCGCGGTCGGTGCGAATGCAAAGGCTACTGGAGGTGGGTCCACCGTGCTGGGAGCTTACGCCAGTTCTGACGTCTATGACGCGTCTGTCGTCGGTTTGCGCGCGAAGGCAACTGGCTCCAGTGGAACGGCGATCGGTGCTTATGCAAGCGTTTCCGGCTACAACTCTGTCGCACTCGGCGCAAATTCCGTTGCTGATCAGCAGGGGGTCGTGTCGGTTGGTTCTGCTAACTTCACTCGGAAAATCGTTAGAGTTAGCGCCGGAGATATCAGCGCTACCAGCACCGATGTCGTGAATGGCTCGCAGCTCCACTCGACCAACATCGCGGTCGAAGCGCTAGAAGGAAAGATCGAGCAAAACCAATCTGCAATCGTGGTCGTCAATGATGCACTTGGCCAGGTGGTGACATACGATTCCGGTGAGAAGGAAGCTGTCACGTTGGGCGTTGGTTCCGGTGGGGCTGCAGTGAAGCTGAGGAATGTCGCTGCCGGCGTAGCGGAAACGGACGCGGTCAATGTGGGACAGTTGAAATCTATCGGCGATAGCGTCGGAGTGCTTTCGGAGCGCGCTGTGCAGTATGACGACGAGGTCGACAACGGTAAGGCGACCGTGACGTTTGGCGGTGCCGCTTCGTCCGACGGTGGGAAGACCGGGGGGACCAGATTGACAAATGTGGCGCAGGGCGACGTGTCGGCGCTGAGTACCGACGCAGTGAACGGTGCCCAACTACATGCAGTAAGCGTGATGTTGTCGAATCTGGGCGATGCCGTCCATAACGTCGAAAACGGTGGAGGCATTCGGTATTTTCAGGCCAATGGCGGTACCACACCAATGGCGGCATCCGAAGCCAACGGCGTGGGCAGCACCGCGATGGGGCCGTCAGCTCGGGCCAACGGCGAATCGACCGTCGCCCTTGGCAATGGCGCAGTTGCCAGTCAGGCGGGCGACGTGGCGATTGGCGCAGGGGCGGTCGCCGATCGGGGCGCGGCGCACTACACTGGGAAATACTCGGGCGCGGAGAATCGGACCGTCGGAACGGTCGCGGTCGGAAGCGCCGGCGCGGAGCGCACAATCGGTCATGTCGCCGATGGCGTGATGGCAACGGACGCGGTCAACATACGTCAGTTGGACGGCGCGGTTGCGCAAGCCAAGAGCTACACCGATCAGCGAATCACTGCCGTGTCAAATATTGCGATTAGTGTTGGCGAGGATCTCACCAAGCTGGACGCTCGCGTAACAAAGGTTGAGGGTGACGTTGCTCGCGTCGATGGCGACGTGACGAGCCTGCGCAACGGCACCACCGGAATGTTTCGCGTGAATTCGGATGAGCAAACGACCGCAGCCCCTGCAGCCAATGGTCGAAATTCGGTGGCTGGAGGTAGCGGCGCTACGGCGTCGGGGGAGAATAGCTCGGCATTGGGAAGCAATAGCCTCGCCGTTGGAGAAAATTCTGTCGCGTTGGGCGCCGGATCAGTGGCTGATCGGGACGACTCGGTCTCTGTGGGTAGCGAGGGGGGCGAGCGTCAAATCGTCAACGTTGCGCCTGGCACGGCCGGCACCGATGCCGTCAACGTTAACCAGTTGCGCGAACTGGGGCAGGGACTAAATCAGCAGGTAGCCGGCGTGCGTAACGACATACGAAAGATGGACAACCGCATGAGCGCCGGCATTGCCGCGGCAATGGCTGTAGCCAGTTTGCCGCAGCCTTATCGTCCCGGCAAGAGCATGGTCGCGATTGGCGGTGCGACCTGGCGTGGCGAGACCGGTGTGGCCATTGGTGTGTCGACCATCTCCCGAAACGGCGAGTGGATCGTTAAGGGGAATGCGACGAGCACCTCGCGCGGTGACTATGGTGCGTCCGTAGGCGTCGGATTCCAGTGGTAACAGATAACCTTGAATGCCCCGCGGCGTGGGAGCGCGGGGCAACGCCACAAGCCTCACAGTTCAACATCAATCTGCCCAATAGCATGAATCTGAATCTCGCTGGGAAGCTCCTGAAACGCAAGCACGGCAAGTTCGGGGCAGTCGTTTTCTATCAGCTTGCGCAAGTACCGACGAATGTCCATGGCGGTCAGCAATACAGGTATTGCTTGTCGATCGCGCAAATCGCCGACAGCATCTCGAACCGCCTTCACCAGCTTTTGTTGCTGGTCGGCCGGCAAGACGACGTAGCTGCCCGCTGACGTTTGTCGTACCGCTTGCCGCAGCGCCTCCTCCAGACCGGGCGATACGAGATAAGCGCTTAATGTGTCGCGGCTTTGCGCGTACTTATGCGCAATCTGTCGCTTCATGTCAGCGCGAGCATACTCGGTGAGAACCACAGGGTCTTTTTCCTTCTGTCCCCAGCGCGCCATCGTTTCCAGAATGCCTTTCAGGTTTCTGATGGGAATGCCTTCAGAGACAAGGCGTTGCAAGACATCAGCGAGGCGTTGCTTCGGCATGAACCGATCAACCTCTTTGACCAGATCTGGGCTGGTTTTCTCGAAGGCGAGTAGGAGCATCGCCGTTTCATGCAGACCCAAGAATTCGGCCGCGTGGCGCTCAAGAATCGTTCCCAGAAAAGCTCGGAAAATATCGAGGTCGCGAAGTATGGCCGCCCCAAAGTCGATGGCTTCCTCAACAAATGGTTCCTCGATCCAGTACGACAACGGGAAGTCGTTGCCCAGACCGCACGGGTCTTCATTCACGCCAAGTATCGCAAGATAGTCTGCGTCCAAACCTTGGGCCAGAACGCGTCCTTCAGGAATCCGCCAATCAGATACCGGAACCTCATTGCAGTGGACTCTGCACTCGAAACCATGCAGTTCGTCGTCCTGGCGAACGAGGATGTCCGGAAACGGCACGCCAAGCGCGAAGCTCTTGGCGCGTCGAACCTCTTGTACCGCCTGGGTAATGGCTGGCATGCCGTATCGATTGCGGAAAGCTTTCGATAGGCTGAGAATCAAAGGCACCGAAAATGAGGGGCCGTCGGAGCTAGGGGAGGTACCGTTGGCCATGCCATGAAGGGGCGAGTCCGCAGTGTCATTGAACTGTGCGTTGGCGCTTCGCCGCTGACGCAAGTGCATGATGAGACTGGAGCCGGCGAGAATACCCGCGAGTATGGCGAATGCTGCGGTTGGCATGCCGGGCACGGCGGCCATCCCCCCCATGGTGAGCCCGCTAAAAAGAAGGGCCTTGGGTTCCGATGCGATTTGCCGGGCGATATCTCGACCGACGTTGGACTTGCTGTCTTGCCCGGTCACGCGGGTGACGATTAAGCCTGCGGCAATCGAGATAAGTAGCGCGGGAAGCTGACTGACCAAACCGTCACCGATTGTTAGAATGGAGTACTTCTGCATGGCGGTGGACATGTCTAGTCCCTGCTGGAGAACGGCAACGCCGATGCCGCCCAACAGGTTTACGGCGACGATGATCAGCCCTGCTATGGCATCTCCCTTGACAAATTTCATGGCACCATCCATCGAACCGTAGAACTGGCTCTCCAATTCGATGTGTGTGCGCCGCGCCTTTGCCTCGTCCTTGTCGATCACGTTAGCACGCAGGTCACCGTCGATGGCCATCTGCTTTCCCGGCATACCGTCCAGCGAGAATCGCGCCGAGACCTCTGCAACGCGTTCGGAGCCTTTGGTGATGACGATAAACTGCACCAGGGTCAGAATCAAAAAGATAATCAAACCAACAATGATGTTGCCTCCCACGACGAACATGCCGAAGGTCTCTACAACGTGTCCTGCATCGCCCTGCAGCAGGATGAGACGCGTTGTTGAGATAGACAACGCCAATCGAAATAACGTGGCAACTAGCAGGATCGACGGGAACGACGAAATCTTCAGAGGTGACGAAAGATGAAGTGCCACAACCAGAAGAATCAGTGCGATGGCCAGATTGACGCCGATCAGGATGTCGACGAGCAACGTCGGCATCGGCAGAACCATTAGCGCGAGGATTGCAATGAGCAGAACGGCGAGCGCGGCGTCCGCGCGCAGCACTGGAATCTTCGGCGAGCGTGTAAACCTGGAAAAAAACGGCTTCATATGTTAATTGCCCAACGGACTGGCGTGGCGCATCGAGACGCGATGTTGCCACCGACGATAAGCTTCGTTCAATGTATCGATAGCGCATTGCACCGAGGCAAAATCGATCTCCGAGTCCTCTAGCCTGACCCACAACATTGGCCGCTGGTCATGCGCCGAGAGTCCTGGTGCAACCCCCAGGTGCCATCCATGAGAGGCGTCGGCGATCTCGAGCAAGGCAAGTAGCTCTACTTGGTCGGGCTGATTCTTCGGCAAAAGACGCATCACAAGAAGCGCATCGTCTGTGATCTCAAACGCCAGCGCGCTGCCATCATCTACAGGAAGTTCTGCAACGTTATCGTCGCTGAACAGTGATTGGGTCTTCGCATGACGACAGCAGGCGGCGACGACTTCTTGAGCGTATGTGTAGTTCATTTTTGAGCAAACCCATGAAATGGAGAGCCTGAATGTGACGTCAAAGGGGTTCGATGTCCGCTTCTTTGTCCAAAGCTTCCTGAATGGCTTCGACGACGCGCGTTCGTGATGCGTCGTCCACGAATAACTTGTCCGGCATGTTTTGCATCCAAGTCCGAACCCGCCCCAAAAAACGCAGGCGCCACGGGGAAGCAACGAAGGAATCCGCCATCTTGATGAAGCGGGCGGGAACCACCCATGGTTCAGCGGCAATCTTGACCAAATCGCGAGTCATCTCCACCGGATCGTTGAGTCGCATACCCTGACGCTCCTCCCACTGCGAACAAAGTGTCTCGCACTCGTCCAGCACGTTGGCTATCGAACTCGTTTCGTAGAGCATCTGCCGTATCAGATGAAGATACTCTGCCGGACATGAGGTCCAGTTTGAGTCCAGCTCGCGCCCTAACGTGAGCGTTAGCATCTTCAGTGCGCGGCGCAAGCGTTTTCGAAAGTGCTTGAGGATCTCATCAAGCATCGCCGCGCAGGAGCCTTGCGCGAGCACGGCAAGGTATGCCGTCTGAAAGCTGTCAATATCATGCGTCGACTCCCCCATAGATATAGCAATTTCCATCGCATGAAGTCGAGCCCGAATTTGCTGCCCGAAGTCCTCGTCAAGGGCTTGCTGCGCTTCAATAATTCGCGCCTGGACGATGACCGCGTCGTCGCCAAGTGTCGCGGTCTCTTCGAATGCGAATTGAAGTGCCAGCATCCGATCTTCCGGACTCAAGTCGGATCGTCCGGTGATAAGGCTGATATCGCCGCGCGACGAAATGACTGAGCGGGCGAGGCGTTGCAATCGACCGTAACGCAAGTCGGTCGCGGAGGCCGTGCGCATGAGCGCCAGGACCTGCTGGACCTTGTTGAAGCGGTTCGAGTGCGGGAGGACCTTGCTAACCTCGCGTCGCGGCCGACTCGTATCCTGCGTGCGACCAAAGGTCAGCTCTTCGGCACTGTTGCTCAGTTGCGACTGAATCGAGGGCCGCCCGCCCACCTGTACGGGCGAGGAAATTGGGGGCAGGAATGTAGCCCCACCGATGCTCATGTTCATGGTGTTTCCCTGGATCTATCAATGGAGGGCGCGGGTTGCTGCTTGATACCGTCGCCTGTGCGGCCTCCGTCACGTTGATTTGCGGGATGTTCCCTGCCGTGGTGGCCGTAAAGATCTTCAGCCAAGCGCAGGGCGATGCCCTTGCTGGCGCGATGATCGCTGGCGACCGATGTGACGTTTGTGGACGGTGAGATCTGTTCGGACGCTATCGTGTTCGGGGATGCGCCGATAACCTTGTTTCTATCGGGCAATCCGGCGTCAGATGGCGATGTTGCTTGCGGCGAGTTCCTATTCATAATTGACGGGGGCGATGAGAGCGGATCAGGGCTCGGCGCTGGAAGCGGTCGTTGCAGCAAATCGGACGGCGGGCTGGTGGGTGTGGGCATGGGGAGTTGCGGCACTGACCGTTGAGATTTCGGTGCTGGCAACGGAAGGGTCAAGGGCTGAGTGGTATCGATACCTGCGCCCATGTCTCGCGACTGGCGAAAAGCCTCGCCGCCCGCAGTGCCCTCCACCGAAAGCGTATTGACGATACGAGGAGTCACTACAAAGAATCGCGTTCGATTCAATTGCGACTCATGTGTGTTTCTGAACAATGCGCCGATGCCAGGCAACGATCCCAGGACGGGCACTCGCTCAACAGACGTTTGCTGTTCCTGACGTTGATGTCCCGCAATCAGAAGGCTTTCCGCATCGCCGATCACGGCTTGCGTGCTGATCGTGCTTGTCTTCAGGACCGGGAGCTCCTCAGCCGTACTATTAATCCGCTTACCGTCTTCAATATCAACCTGAAGCAGAATTCGGCGTTGCTCGCCAGGGGCGGCATCAATGACCCGAGGCGTGACCTTCAGCATGAGGCCGGCACTTACGGGCGTGGTCTCTACAACCCTTTCGCCCACGGTGCGGATATACGATGTCTCGCTTGTGTCAAATAGGGCCTGAAGGTTGTCCATCGTCAGAAGTGACGGTTTTGAGATCACCTGCCCACGTCCCTCCCTTTCCAGGAGATGAACGCGAGCCGATAAATCGAAGCCGCGCGGCAGCACGGTGGTTAGTGCGGCAGAGAATGGCGCTCCGGCGACGCCGGCGGCAACCCCTGCGGCGGTAGACGCGATGTTGCCCAGCGCCCAATTGACACCGATGTTCTCAGCCAGGTCGCTGTCGATGTCGATAATTGCCACCTCAATCTGCACGAGCGGAACATTGACGTCGAGCTGCGAGATCAGTTGCCTGTAAAACGGTTGCGCATCTGGCGATGCCTTTACGACGATGGCATTGAGTCTGATGTCGGAAGCAATGACGGCAGTGCGTTGGAATGAACCCCACTCGGACTCCGCCGATGGGGCACTGTCTTCTCCATGGACCGACGTCGCACCTGTCTCCTCCAATCCACGCAGGATCGTTGCGACACCCGGCACCACGATTTCCCGATCTCGATATTTGATCGTGCGGTCCTGGACGTTCGCGTATTTCAGCCGATAGACGGCGACTTGAACATTATTCGGCGTGGAGGCAATGTTGCGTACGATTTCCTCGATTCTGGCCACATAAGCTGGGGGGCCGGAGACAATAATCTGTCCCTGGTTGCCCAGTTCTCCCCAACCATAGCGGGGGTTGAAGAGTCCGAGCCCCTGAAGAGCGCTTCGCACTTGCGCGATCATTGGAGGCGGGACTTTCAACATCCTTCGGATTCGAGCAGACAGGGGGGTGACATATAGCGTTCCGCTATCCACGAACCAGTCGAAACCATGGAGCCCACCCAATTGATCGAGAAACTTTCCCGGTGATTCTGCGGATACCCGACCGTTGACGATGCCGGAGATGCCTGAGGCGACCTTGACGTTGAGTCCGAATTGGCGTCCGAAGTCGCGCAACACGGTGGACAGCGGTTGCCTATCACCTGTATAGATGTAGGGTTGAGCGAGCCACGGAGCGCCGATGTCGGTCTGTGCGTGCACCTGAATCGCACACGTAGCGCCCGCTAAGCAGAGCAGCGAATTGATGCAGGCTTGGCGTAGTCGAGAGAGTGTAAGTTCCATCATTTTTCTGAAGCGAGGGTTATAGACCGGGCCGGAGATGATTGGGATTTCGGTCTCGTGTGGTGTTGACGACATTGCGCTGCCACCACTCCTTCCATGTGAAGAATGCATCCACGAAGACATCGAACGAGAGGACAAATGCTGTCGGATTAGACGCCATCTCGTTGGGAAACCAACGTTGCAGCAGGATGGTGCGTCCGTCTGGGGACAACGAGGGGGCCTCCCGACGCTCCCGGGCATGGGCGGTCACAAGTTGAAGAAAACGCTGCATCACGTCATTTCGTTGCTCCTGCGCGATGTCGGTCAGCGTGCCGATACGCACGCGAAGCACGAGATGGCGTGGAGAGAGAATGCAATGAACCAGATAGCGGTGCTCCAATGCGAACGAGAATTCCCCGTTACCGTCGAACTGCGCATCTGCCAAACCGAGTTGACCAAGCGCTGGTGTCCAGATGGATGGATAGAGATTGGTATTTGTCGTCATGGTTGTAGAGATCGTCATGGGCTACCGATTTCTGCGTCGTCGGGCGAACTTGTGCCATCGGAAGAGAGCGAGCCGTCCGAATCTCCCGACATGGTGGTGCTGGACTGTCCGGTCTCCCGCATGCGTTGGGCCAGCACCACGATTTCCGCGGTGGCCGATATCAGGTCTTTGGGAATTGCCCTGAAGACGTCTCGACGGTAGAGGCGACGTGCCACTGGAATGTTCTGAATCACAGGCACGCCAGCATTGCGTGCGATCGAAACAATTGTCCTCGCGCCATCGTCTTCGCCCTTTGCAATAACGACCGGTAAGGGCGTGACCTCCGGGTCGTAATACAGCGCGACGGCCAGGTGCGTCGGGTTCGTAACGACGGCCGTCGAAAGTGGTACCCGCTCGGCATCTCCCGCAACGATCTCCTGAAAAAACCCGCGGCGGTGCCTCTTGAAATGCGGATCACCTTCGCTTTCCTTCTGTTCCCGCTTGACTTCCTCCTTCGACATCCTGAGTTGCTTGATATGCTGATGTCGTTGCCACAGAATGTCGAATATGGCGAGCAGTGCGAAGAAGAAGAAATTCAGGGTCAGAAGATGCGTCATCACTTTGCCTATCCCATAGGAAATGCCTGCAACGCCACGCCAAGGCAAGCTGAAGAGCAAGCCGAGATTTCCCTTGAGAACGAAGAAAACAATCGCGGCGAGAACCGCCGATTTCGCGAGCATCTTGATGACTTCGACTAAGGTCTTGACCGAGAAAATTTGTTTGATGTTGGCTACGACGTCGAGCTTCTTCAGACTCGGCGATATTGGCTTAAGCGAGAACAGCGGGCCGAACTGCAGCCAGTGCAGGACGAAACTGAGAGCGTTCGTTGTGACCAATATTGAGATGATGAGCGTTAGCGCCAGACCCGACGCTTCAAGCAGAACCTGCATCGCAGCGGATTCGAAAGGTGCGTCATACAGGCGTGTTGGAAGCGATATAACGCCCACAAGATACTCAGCAATGTATCTTCCGTTATAAATAAGGAATCCGAAAAGAAGTCCAAGAAGTATCACGAATACCGTGTCTTCACTTTTTGCGACCTGGCCGTCTTCACGCGCTTTGTCGAGGCGGCGTTGAGACGGTCGTTCCGTCTTTGCGGACTGTTGGCTCATCGCGTCACCTCCAGTGCCGAGCGGACGACCTCCTTGAGGGTTTGCGCGAGATCGCCAAAGTGCGGAAGGAGTGTGCCGAGGTAGGCACCAAGCAACAGGACGGAAAGTACGTTTTTGATAGGCATGGCCAAAACGAAGACCTGCATCCGGGGCGCAAATCTCCCGATCAAACCGAAGCCCAGTTCGACGATGAAAAGTCCTAACGCAATAGGGCCTGCGAGCACGACCGCGGTCCTGAGCGAATGATCTAACCGTCCCAGCCACCAGTCCATACCGGTTGCATTGAAACTGGGCCACCACAATGTGGGAGGCCAGGAAAGATAGCTTTGGTAGAGCGTGTCAATCAGCCAGCTCATCCCGCCGAGGAGTAGGAAAGAGACCATGAATATCTGGTTGAGCAACGCGGCGAGCGTTGCGACGTCATTTCCGGACGCCGGATTCAGCACACTGGCGACCGAAGCGCCGCTTTGGTTGTCGATCATCGCGCCCATACTCTCCGCGGCCCAGAAAAGTAGTGCGATGGGAAGACCCATCACGAAGCCAATCAAAGCTTCCTTGGCGAGAAGGAGAAAAAAGGCGGGACCGCTCAACTCGCTTGCAGTCAATTGCGGCAGTAGCACTGGGGCAAGCGGCAGGCAAAGCGCGCCCACCATGCAGAACCTCAACAGACCAGGCATCGTGTCATTGCGAAAGAATGGCAGCATGGTGAACAGCGCGATCGCACGAGGCCATGCCATGATCCACGCAAGTGCGAAGTCCTTCGTCAGGTGAACGGTCTGGGCGAGTTCGTGCATGATGATCAAAGCATCGGAAGGAGATCAAACATCGCCGTCGTAAAATCGAGCATTTCGCGCGCTATCCAATGTCCCGTGACCATAAGAACGACGATCACGACAACAAACTTCGCGAAGAAGGGAAGCGTTTGATCCTGCACTTGCGTCGCGGCTTGCAGCAAACTGATGAGCAAGCCCGCCAATGTGGCAAACGCGACGACGGGGACGCACAGTTTCAACGTCAGAAACAGCGCTCGCGTCACCAGCACAGAGAGGTCGTCGGGTGTCATGATGCGTAGGACACGACAAGGCCGTGCAGCAGTCGAGACCATCCGTCCGCCATGACGAACAGGAGAAGTTTGAGCGGCAGGGAGATGGTCATCGGTGACATCATCATCATGCCCAGTGCCAGCATCACGCTTTGAACAATGAGGTCGATGACGACGAACGGCAGATAGAGCAGAAATCCAACCATGAACGCCCGCGAAAGCTCCGTCACGAGAAAAGCGGGTAGCAATACGGAGAAATCGTTGCCCGTCACCGTCGCAGCCAACTCGGCCGGCCATATCCGTTTGACGGTATTGGCAAAGAATGTCACTTGATCGGGATCGCTGTGGTGTGAGAGAAATTCCCTTAGCGGACCTGCCGCCGCGATGGTCGACTCGATGAACGCCGGGATCGATTTCATCGCTTCAGGAGACTCGGAGACCGTCGCGTACATGGTGTGTGCGACGGGTGCCATGACGTAGCACGTCAGCACGATCGTAATGCTGTAGATCGCGATATTCGGCGGGATCTGCTGGACGCCGAGTGCGTTTCGGACGAGCAGGATGACTATCGAAATCTTGAGGAACGACGTCGTCATCACGACGATGATAGGCACGAGGCTCAGCAGCGCCAGATACATCGCCAGGGTGACTGGCGTGATGTCGTTGATCATGATGCTTCGAACCTCGTTTGGGTCAGCATAACGCCCACAGACCCATCGATGTCGACCATCTCTCCTTTGCCTATCAGCACGCCATTTGCACGTATGCTGACGACTTCGGGCAGCGCCCGGTTGAGATTGATGATGGTGCCTGGGGTGAGGTTCTCGACTTCTTCCAACGTTAGTTCGCATCCACCAATGTCGAAGGTCAGATGTAACGGTATGTCTGACAGGGAAACGTTCTCACCGTTTTCTTGCGGTTCGGATTCTGGAGCCGTAACGTCCTGGTTGGCGTTACCGGAGGCGCTGTCGAGGGGAAATTGTTCGTCGGAGACTTGCATTACGTTGCCTATGATTGTCATGCCGGCGTGTTGATCAATGACTGCCTTTACCAGAGGCCGATGCTCCGCGCAGAAATGAACGTGCAATCCGGATGCGGTTCCATGAGGAAGGAAAAAAATTACATCGCCAGGGCAAATGCCCCGCCACACCTGGGGACTTATTGACGTACGGCCGACTTCGAGTGTCAGCCGGATCGTAGCGGTACGTCTGAGTTCTACGTTCGGTGTGACGTGGTTCCGCTTCGGTAGCCGTTCTTCACTCCAGCGAGCGAGAGCGCATAGGCTTTCACCGGAGAATTCAGCGACGGCAATGAACTGTTCGGTAGGCGTAGCCGAGTCGTCGTTTTTTTGAGTTTTGAACGAAAGTCCCAGCGCCGTGCCCGGCGCAAAGCTTGACGATAACGACGCGCGAGCGACCGAATCCAGATTCAATGTCGTATCGCAACCGAAGGCGGCCAGCCAATACGCGAGCGTATGGGTGACCAGAGCCTGTAGCAAATCGTCCTGCAGCGGGGCATCGAACAACTCAGGTACGTGCGTGCGCATCACTGCGTAAAGGGCGCGCTCACCAACCGAGAGCGAAAACCGATGCCCACCGATATATCCTGTCATTCGGATACATGCAAGCTCGCGCTCCGGTATGCCTCGTAGCGGAAGAAGGCTTGCGCGCCATTGCCTCCCGCCGATCAAAGCAATGGGAGAAGCGATGCGATGCATTAGGGCGAGCGCCTGCACCTGCGCTCGCGACAGGCTGGGAAGGGCAAGGTGCCGATATTTCGGCACCACGGTTTGACCTGCACCGGAGGACGTCATGATTCTTCGCCCATCTCCGTCGAAGTCGACTCGGAGGCGGCCACGCCCCCCGTTTCAGAGATGCGAACGTCAATTCCACGATTCAATCGCCTCGTGAGATCTTCGGAAAGACGTTTTCGGTGAGCGTGCAGCCAGGTAGCCACTTCAGCAGAAGGGGGAATGATTACGACGTCAATACGATTGCCGGAGCCCGTGAGGTGCATCGCAGCGCCTTCGAGCGCGGTGGAACGGAGGACTACTTGCGCCTTTGACGCCCAAAGCTCTCCACTGCGTTCAAGCCGTCCGAGCTGCGTGGTGAATTCGGTGGCCGCAGCTTCCAGCCGTAGCACGTCTGCGTTTGCTGTGACCGTTGAAGATGGTGGGACTTGCGCTTGAGAACCCGTTTGCCCAACGATGACTCTTGAGCTGTTAGCAAAACTAAGACCATAAGATAGATCGACGCTGGCGGAGTCGGGATCAATTTGAGGGTCGATGGTGGCTTGCAACTCGCCCGGAAGATCCGCTAGAAGCGTGGCAGACAATGCTGTGCCGATAACGTCGAATTCGGGGGCGAGGTCTTCTGCGGCCGCCTCGTCGCTCTCTCTCTTCTGGGCAGCATCGGCGCGTCGACGCGCTTCGGCAAATTGTCGAACGTCGGCAAGGTCGCAAGGCTTCGCCGGTAATGGAGGCTGGTCCAGCTTGGCGCGCGTTTGAGAAATGCTGGATACGGGCGAGATCGGAGTCATGGATGTTTCCTGTCAGGGGTTCGCTGCTTCGCATATGCGCCACAGAGATCAGTTAATTCCTTTGCGGCGAGCCGCGATTTGATGCTGCGCAGCGTTTGAGCGGTGTGCTCATAAACGCTCTCAAGTTTTTGCAATTCCATCTCACGCTTGACCATCACAAGACGCGCAGCTTCCTCTGCGGCGATAGCTTCGTCCAATTCAGCCTTCAACGTGTCGCAGCGAAGCCTTAGCGAGTCGATTTCATCTCGCATGGTGCGAATACGCGCATGAGCGAGGTCGATGTTGGCGAGCGACGTAACGCCTTCGCGTAGACGCTGGAGTATTTCGCGCTGTCGCGCGACGAACGTGCTGGCGGTAAGTTCGAGTGCAGACAGACAAGATGCATGCGCTTCCTTCGCCGCTACGCTTTCGCGCTGAAGCGTTCGCCAGCGACTGGCGGACGCGTCTTTGCGTTGTGTCTTGATACTGAGATGCGTTCGCAAAGCGGTGATGTCGATTAGTTCAGACACGATCTCAGTTCCTTTAGCATGGAATCGAAACCCACGCGCTCGTCCTGTCGTTGCTTCAGAAACGTCCGAATACCTTCGATTTTCGCCAGCGCTTCGTCGGCGATGGCATCCGTTCCACCTTGGTACTCGCCTAGTTTCACGAGTAGTTCGATCTCCTTGTACTTCGCCATCAGTTTGCGCAGGTGTTCTGCCATTGCCATATGCTCGGCACTGGCCACGCGTTTCATGACGCGGCTGAGGCTTGCGAGAACGTCAATCGCGGGATAATGCATTTCTGCACCGAGTGCCCGCGAAAGGATGATGTGGCCATCGAGCAGAGATCTAACCTCGTCGGCCACGGGCTCGGTCATATCGTCCCCCTCCACAAGCACGGAGTAGAACGCCGTAATGGAGCCTCGCTTGGCGGTTCCCGCCCTTTCGAAAAGTCTTGGCAATAACGCGAACATCGAGGCCGGAAAGCCCTGACGAGCAGGCATTTCCCCAACGGCAAGACCGATTTCTCGCTGAGCACGGGCAAGCCGGGTGACGGAATCCATTAGCAACAACACACGTTTCCCCTGATCTCGGAAGTACTCGGCAATGGCCGTCGCGACAAAGCCAGCTTTAAGACGTTCAGCAGCTGGCCTGTCCGCCGTCGCAACGATGAGTACCGATTTCTTGAGTCCGGCCTCTCCTAAATCGTGCTCCATGAATTCTCTGACCTCGCGGCCACGTTCACCGATCAGCGCCACCACGCAAATGTCCGCGTCAGTGCCCTTGACCAGCATCGCAAGGAGCGACGTTTTCCCGCCACCTGCAGCCGCAAAAATGCCAATTCGTTGTCCTTCTGCGCACGTGAGCACGCCATCAATGGCGCGGACTCCTGTGGAAATTCTGCAAGAAACGAGCTCGCGCTCAATGGCAACGGGAGGAGGCGCGTCCACTGCGTAAGATGTTGGAAGATCTAAAGGCTCGGCTGCGCTATTCAAAGGATCGCCAAATCCATTCAGGACTTGACTCACCAACGCGTCGCCTACGCGCACACGATGACGAGCGTTCGTAACCAGTACTTCGGTACGGTGAGATAGGCCTGCAAGATCGCCAAACGGAGCCAATACCGCAACACCTGGTTCGATGCTGACAACCTCCGCTGGACGTTCCCAGGCGCTGTCGGGACATTGCAGAATGCAAAGATCGCCAATGCGCGCGCGTGGCACGCGAGCGCGCACCAGCGTTCCCTGGACCTGTTCGACGCGCCCGCGCAATGAATGCGCGTTGAGCGCCGACAGGCGTAACTGCAGTTCGTGCAGGCGTTCGCTATACATCCGCGCCTCCGTTGCCCGAATCGGGCGATGTGGGCATATTCGTGTCCTGATGACAGGCGGTCGACATGTCCGCTCGCATTGTGCTCAATACCTTAAGAACGTCTTCCAGATCACCGACGACCGAACCGTTGGCGGTTTCGATGCGACATTGCATATTGCTGAGTCCGGCATCCGCTTCCAGTTGAAATTCCAAACACGGCCATGTCGCCCGCCATTGGGGGATTTGCGCTGAAAGGCGGCACGCTAATTCAGTTGCCACGATGACACGTACGGCCCCATGACTGGCCTCCAATTGGCGTAGCCCTTGGCGGACAATTCGTTCAATTCGCTCGACATCGTCCATCTCGCATATAACGCGTGAGATCACTTCAAGCACCAACGTGCAGACGTGTTGTTCGGTAGCGCGCAACTCAGCCAGACGAAGCTCGGTCACCTCAAGACTTTCGCGAAGCGCTTGCTCTGCGGCCTGTTTGATCCCGGCCTCGTATCCGGCAGCGAAAGCTTTCCGATATCCGTGGTCGCCCCAGGCAATTGTGTCCTCCGCGATCTCTCGCGCGCGGCCGACGAGATCTTTCGCGTGTGTGAGCAAATTGAGTTCGGACGCACGAAGAACCCGAGCGGTGCCGGTCATGCGTACGGCCTCGCGTGTTACGCAGAAGCTTGCATCGGAAGGCGATGCCACATCCGGAGTATCCATGGCCAAATCTCGATCTCGGGGGGCGTATGTCTCAATGGGCCGCCCGCACTAGAATCCGGGCAGGGCAATTTCAAAAGCAAGCGTTTGCCCAACGGAGCGGGTAAACGAGCAATGGCGTTAATCAATAAGTCGGTTCCAGTTGCAAGTGCAACGGCGTTGAAATTTGCTGGTGTGATCGGCGCGGAATCGATCAAAGTCTCCAATCTTTCATGGGTAAGCAGCGGCGCTTGCGCGTGCAATGACAAAAATTTCTCTTCTCCAAGCGCGGCCTGCCACTGACATCGGCTCTCGTAATCGATGGAGCGTCTGACATGTCGGCTGAGTAGGATTTGGCCGATCCACCGACTGAGCTCGATGAGGTCACTGCTACGGGTCTGAAGCGCAATCGTCGTTTCGGGACGATTCCAGTCAGTCCAGAAGCACGTCTCCATACCTATCTTCCGAAGGACTGAGAGCGAAAGCGCACCATGTCCGTACGGACTATCGAAAACGACGTCGCACCACGGCGCATCGAGGAACCGTCGTCGCCAACTTGCATGGAGGTAGCGACTCGGCAGGGTATTGAAATACCAGCCGAGCGCAATTTCCTGATCTCCGGGTTTCACTTCAGCATTGATCTTCACCATTAGTCTCCCGAATCGAAAGATTGATGGCTTGTCTCCGCGCGCGGCGCGATAGGCTCCTTGTACTCATCTCGCGTTTTCCGCTCATCGGATTTCATTCTTGTGCGGCGCCACCACCAATAGCCTGCGCCGCCAGATCCGATCCCCGCCATGGCGATTAGCAAGCCGATCCACATTGCCGTTTGTGACGACTTGGGCTTCATGCCGGGATTTGGCATGCCAGGAGCGAACGTATCGTCAGCCGGCGATATCACAACCGATACTCGTGATGCGTCCAGCTCGGGCACTGAATGAGCGACCAGATCCCGAATCATTGGGACCATGTCCGCTAAATCGGCCGAGGGCCGGTGTTTGATAAAAACGCCGGCAGTCGCCTTGATTTCTGGGCCTGTCAGGGACGCTTTCTTGGGCAGAACGGGAAGCACGCGAACGTACACGACGTCGTCGAGCTGCGATAGCGTGTCTTCAAGCTCTTGGGCCAAGGCATAGACGTAGCGCGCCTGCTCTTCGAGCGGCGACGAGACAATCCCGTCTTTCTTGAAAACCTCACCGAGCGTGGCGAAGTTACGTCGGGGCAAGCCGTAGGCACGCAGCTGCGCTAATGCCTCGGCTTCGCGCGACGACGATACGCGAACCGTTACAGAACCGTCTTTCTCCAACGATTTGCTCGATACTATATTCACCGCCGCGAGTGCGGAGACAACGGCGTTCGCTTCCGATTCCGGAAGCGAACGCACCAGCTCAATTGATCTGTCGGAACAGCCGACCAGTATCAATACGAATGCCAGCGACGTCAGACGCAAGAAGCGCCCAAGTGATGCAGTCATTTATTGAATACGCGCTAACGTATCGAGGTTCTGCGCCGACTGTGTCACGATCTTGCCCGCGATTTCGTCTGTCGTATGAACCTTGATCATCTGTGACTGCAGCAAAAGCATCTCGCTGCTCGACATGTCCGGGCCGACGGCTTCTAGCGCACCGCTTAATTTCGAGTGCTGTGATTCAATGCTCTCGAGGGCTTCGACGGCCTTGCGGAACAAGGAGGCCGCTTGTGCGTCGGTAGCTTCCCGGTCGGCGGGGAGGGGGGGGAATCCCGATACTTGCGAATCGGGTTGAACCAAATGGGTTAGTACTTGAATGGTAGGCACTTGAATTCCTGTTAAGCGTTGTGGCGGTATTAGGAAAGAGGCGAGTCCAGCGTTTGTCTGATCAGACGTGCTTCGTCCGAGAGGCGTTGGAACAGGGTGAGAAAATGGTCTTTAGTCAGGTTCTCCAGGCGCTCCTGCGTGCAGACGACGACGCCAGGCTCATCAGTGTTTTCAATGGCCGTAACGATTGGCGGATACGATGGGCCGACCCGGTTTTGACGTAGCAATGACACCAAAATCGAAGTCGAGCATTTATCCGGCAATGCGAGAGCGTGGGATTGCACCGTTACCACGCCTTCGCTGTCCACGCTCAGTGTCAGTTTGATCCCGTCATCGGAAGCAAGCTCATATGCAGGGAAGGCGTCAACCACTTCCGGACGCGACAAGCCAATGTCAACGAGAAGGCCTTGCATCGCCTCACGAAAGCGCGTGACGAGATGATTATCTTGCGATGTGTTCATGATGGAATAACATTATTAAAACTTTCTAAACGGGCGAGCCAACGCTCGGCTTGTCTGCGGATGTGGGGCGGCCCGAGTCCCCGGGACGCCGCGATCATCGCTTCGAGGATCACTTTCCTTGCCGCGTTACGAAAACCCGAGCGAGCTAAGCATTCGCCATAACTTAGGGTTGTCTCGGCATCGGCGGCGTTGTCATTGGCGCGCACCGCGACGTGCAGCGGCAGAATCGCTTCTCTGAAGCGCCCCATTTTGATCAGCGTCATGCCAAGGGATCGTGCAATTTCCGGGTCATCCGGACGCGCACCGAACGCGATGGTCAGCGCATCGTATGCGTGTCGATGGAGACCCTGCACACCATAAATATGGGCAAGCATGAGCAGGCTTTTGACATCTTGGTCCGGCAAATGAGTCTCCGGGGCATTGAACGGATTTTCCATGTCCAATTTTCTCCGGCGTGGGTCAGTCGAAGCGGCCGACGCCGATTTGCTCGAGTTCGGCGCGCAACTTTTCACGGATGCGTGAGACCCTGCTGCGCAATGTGCCCACGGGTATATCCAACTGATCGGCAACGGCGTCGTACGTTTGTCCGCTGATCGAAACCTCGTACAGCGCCGAGCGCATCCGGTCTTCAAGTCGACCAATAAACGCGCTCAGATGATCAATGCGTTGAGATCGGGCGATGATCTTTTCGGGGTCATCATCTGCAGCCAAGGTGTCGGCGACGTCGTCATCGGACACAAACCGCTGGCGTTGAACCGCTTGGGAGCGATAGTGCTTGCGGATCTGATTGGTCAAAATGCCAAAAATCCAGCTTCGCATGCTCGCTTCGCGACGGAAGTTCTCGATGTCTCGGTGAGCGTGAAGTAGCGTAGCTTGAACAATGTCTTCAGATGCCTGTGGGCAGGAAACGCGGCGACGAACGAAATTCAGTAGCGACGAATACTCATGCGCGATGAATGCCGAGAACTCTGAACGTAGCGAATCCTGCGCCTCAGGCTTTTTGGACAATGCTGGCGAACGTATTGCCGAGCTTTTCGTTATTTTTTGCGCAGAGTTCATGAGAAAAATTCCATCGCTGCATTTCGGCCTGCATCATGAGCAGGTCCCCGCTGGTGATGTCGTCGTTACTGGCGAATTCTTCAAGCTTTTCCAATAGGCGATCTTCCGCTCGTTTGGCAGCTGCGCCGACGGTGTCGGCAATTTCCTGAAATGAGAGTCCTGACATATCAAATCCTCAATGGTTAAGGCGCGGGGAAGCCACGCCGTGAAGCAAAGGACACCGTGCGCCTCTGCAAGTACTAGCTCCCCAGGGGGGAAAAGACTGGACCGGCATCTTCGATGGATACCAGTCGTTGCCCGTTGACAACACCGTTGATGAACAATCGTTCGCCGTCTTTGAGCAAGACATAGGGAAGAGGGCCTCGGCTCACGGCAAGTACGGGTACGGGCTTCGGCGCGAGAGCTTTGGGCTGCGCTGTTGAGTGCACGCTTATTGTGGCCACGACATTGATTGCGCTTGCGCGGTTCCTCAGCGATTGAATGAGGCTGAGGCGCTGTTGCGGCGTGAAAGCGCCGGTGATTTCCCAGTTGCCGTCCGCAGTTTCAGCCAAGTTCGCGTGAGAGCGAGGTCCGTCGGTCGCTTGCTTTTCCCATGTGCCGAGCCAGTTGAGGATTTGCTCCTCGGTGGCAAACGGCGTTTTGACTTGGCTCACGCCTTTCACG
This sequence comes from Pandoraea commovens, assembly GCF_902459615.1. GTDB lineage: Bacteria > Pseudomonadota > Gammaproteobacteria > Burkholderiales > Burkholderiaceae > Pandoraea > Pandoraea commovens. The sequence continues at coordinate 15,774 of NZ_CABPSA010000005.1, read as the reverse complement.
TTATCGCGAAGATCTTTTGCGGCAGATTCGGCGCTCGATCTTGTCATGGTCAAGCCGCCCAGCGTGGCTACGCCATTTCGATCGAAGACGATCTTGTACTTGTGGCCATTCGACGCGAGGTACTGTTTGGCTCGCGCGGTGAGGTTGTCGATGGCGACGACCTGACTGTCGATGGTCCCATGCTCTCCTGTCAAGACGGCCATTGCGTTTTCCAGCGTGCGCTGATTCGGCGCGTAGCCAACGAGCACCGGTGTCGCCCCGTCGGTGTTGACCTGTACAGAACTGGAAAGCCCGAGTCGACCAAGTGCGCCTCGAATTTCATTCGCTTTCAGAATGACCGTCTGGGAGGGACTTTTCGCGGTCGGGGTTGCGATCGAGTGTTGCGACAACCCGATGAGGATAGCAATGGCCACGCTGCCCCCGCAGAGCGAAATCAGCGATGCGCTGAGCCAGTGCTGCGGACGTTTCTTCGTGCGCGCGACCGCTTCCGTCGGACGAACGGAGGGCATCTCCGTTGCCGTAGGCCAGGCGGTGCCTGATCTTGCGACGGTGAATACCACGTTCCCCAGACTCACCGCTGTGCCGAGCGGCACGAGGGACAATTCCGCTGCTCGCGACAACGTGATAGGGCCAGCTTCGGTATCGAGAATGTCAATTCGAAAGCCCTCCGGCATTGCACAAACGGACAGATGCTTCGGGGCGATTCCGTGGCCGCTAAGGAAGATGTCCGCATCGTTGCCCGACCCAACGACATGGGGCGTGCAGTTGAGCTTCAACGCGGCGCCGCTTTGCGACCCTGTCAGCACTCGAAATTCCACATCTTCGGTTTGGTCAGTCTTGTTTCTAAACATGATTCGTTTCTACTGCAATCGGTGTTTCGGATTAGGCGCTGCAGAGTTCTTCAGATGCTCGCTTGTGCGGAAATGATTTCTTAAAATTTCGAGTGTGATTGTATTGTCCTGGTGCCAAACTTTGGGCGGCGGAGTGGAAAATGAGCCTTGGCTTACGTGTTGATTGGGTTTTTGCTTAGTGGTTATTGGTATTTGGTTTGTTATATTTTTACGTTCGTTTAATGTTGTTGATTATTTTTTAATGTAATTTTTATTATTTTTTAAATGTGAGTGTAGTGATTGGTGGGGCGGTGTCGGTATCGATGTCGTCATTTCGACGACGTCCAATCACGTTGAGTTTGCGTCGGGGCCGTATATGGGTGTATCGAGGTCGATCCCTGCCGGGTTGCGGCCTCCAGCCGGCGTCCACCCGGATGAGTCTGTCTGCCATGGGGTGACGGGGCGTGTGAGTCTCGTGAGCGATCGTCCGAATCTCCTGCTGGAATGGCTGAAGTTGGCCTTTCCGGCGCCATCACGAAGCGCGGCTCATGGCAGCGTTCTTGTCGTTGTCGTCCGCATCGATGCGCCGTACTTCTCCGATCGGGTTGCGATTCTGCTTATGCGGTAACGTTCGCGAGCGCGCGATTCGGGGGATGTGGCTTGCGAGATATGCTGACCCAGCGCACGTCGCGGGATTTGTCCGCGAGGAATCCTCGTTGATTTTGCGCCGAGCTGACGCCCGATGCAGTCGACGTGCTGTTTGGTGAGCAGCCAACGTTTCAAATTCATAAGGTTATGAATTCCGGCCACATTCGCGGCGAATTCCGGCGCTTACGAGGGGAGATACAGGCATGCCAATAGTTTTGTGACAATTTTTTGGAGGGCTATTGAAATTCATGTACCCCTGGCGTCAGAATCACAACATCTTCGCGGGTGTAGTTCAATGGTAGAGCAGAAGCCTTCCAAGCTTATGACGAGGGTTCGATTCCCTTCACCCGCTCCAGTATGGAAGCGTGGCCGAGTGGTTGAAGGCTTCGGTCTTGAAAGCCGGCGAAGGGGTAATCTTTCCGTGAGTTCGAATCTCACCGCTTCCGCCATCAGGGACGTTAGCTCAGACGGATAGAGCGACAGCCTTCTAAGCTGTGGGTCGCTGGTTCGATTCCAGCACGTTCCGCCAAAGGACCTCTAGCTCATGCCTGGTTAGAGCAGCGAACTCATAATTCGTTGATGCCGTATTCGACTCGCGGGAGGCCCACCAAGTCCGACTGGTGAAATCGGTAGATACAAGGGACTTGAACAATTTGAGCTTTCGGGGGGGGGGGGCGCCCAAAGTGAAGTCCGTCAAAGTCGGCGAAAGCCCTGGATGCTCCGGTGTCCGAGCCAAGCCCAAGCAGCACGCAAGGGAAGGTGTAGACAGCAGACGGCGGGCACCTACGGCCAACGTGCTCCAGACCACGAACGCCCTGCGATGTGCAGGACGGCGGCGAAAGTCGAAGTGGGAAGAGAATCCCTTGCCGAAAGGCGTGCCGGCTTGATTCTGGCCTCGGGCATCAATTAGGAAGCCGTGGCGCCTGCCCCCCCCGATCTCCCGCGATGAACGCTTCCAGCATGTGCGGGATTGGCGTCGTCGCATCCACCGCTTCGCCGTAGGTCTGTGCGTGCATAGCCGCGTAGCGATCCAGGTCCGCCTTCCGCGCGGACGGACACGCGAACGTCAGCTTGATGCTCTCGGTCTTGGGCAGCGGGCCTAGCCGCAGGTTGCGTGTCGTGCTCATTGCGACGTCCCCTGGTTGAAGGACATCGGCTGGTACGGCCGCAGCACCAGGTCGCGGTTGACGATGATGCTGATCGGCAAGCCCGGTCGTTCGGTCAACGTCGGCTGGATGTTGAGGTTGCGGTGCGTGAACTCCTGGCCGACTTGATTGGCCGTGTCCTGCGCGCTGTCCGGTAGCGCGATGACGGTATTGCTATTGACGTTTCCCTGATTGGAGGCAGCCAGCTCGGAACCCACGCCCAACATGGTGGACAGTGCTGCACCACCCGCCAGGATGCGTCCCCGATGCCAATCGACGCCATCCTCCGGGCCGGCATAGCCGGCCGGATCGGCACCGACCAGGTTGTCGAGCGTGAGCGAAGACGTCCGGCAGGATGATGCGGTTCCACACGATCTGCACGCGGCTCTGCCCGTAGGCGACCTGGCTTGTTGTATTTGCCGAGGATGCGCGAACCCTGCGGGATGAGAAGATAGCGTCCGGTCGCCGTGTCGTACACCGGCGCTGTCACAGTGCTGATCACATTCCCCGACAGGTCGGACTTGACGCTCGTGACCAGCGCCGCCGCGATCACTGTTCCGGGCACGACCTGATACGGCGAGGCCGGCATTTGCAGGTTGCCGGAATTACGGGTTTCTGTGGTTCCGGCTTTCTGAAGCGCCTCTTTCTGGTCTTGCAGGTTCTGCACGGTGGCCGGGTTGGCTGGCTGTGCCGCTGTCGAAGCCGGCCCAACGGCGTGCGGGTCGAAGCCCGCCAGACCGGATGCCGGCGCGACCGAAGCGGTCTGAGCGGCAAGGGAAGCGCGCAGGCCCGGATCTGGATGCCGGGCCGGAGGCGTCAGCCGAGCGGAGCAAGGGAATGACTGAAGCCCATCAGGGGCGAGACTCGCGCAGCGAGGCTTGATGCGCAGCACGATGGCGCGACCAGCCGTGTTTTGGTCGGGGACGCCTAGCTTTGTAGGCTCGGTCTACTGCGTCGTGCTCCAGGCATCGACAAGCAGGCTTGATTGCGCCAGTGGCTGCTGCTCTCTGGCCGAGCCGGCGCAGCAAGGGCGGGGGTATTCGGGGGACGCCAAGCCGCGCCCGACGGGAGATCGTCCGCAGGGATTTCGAGGCATGCGTAGCGCGCAGCACGGTGGTAGGAGTGAAAGCACGCACATGCAGGCCCATAAGGGCCAGAGCTGCGCCACCGGATGCAGCAAAAAATAGGGGCCAAAGCCCCCTAGATCCGAACCGTCCGAGGCCCCAGCCTGATCGCGGCAACCTAGGCTCGTCTAACAGCGCATCGAAGATACGCTCAAAGACATAGGCCGCGTGCCAGTCGCAAAGCCATCTGAACGCCGTGCTCCGGTGGTGGAACCACTCAATCGGGGCGAATCACTGCTTCTGAAAATGAAATCAAGCATGGCTCAAGCGGCACGCGATTGGGGTCTTATCGACGGCATCGAGGGCGCCGCGGAGCACTTCCTTGCGCCAGCCGCCAGGCGGTCGCGAACGCATCGCACTGTGGGCTGCGCAGACGATTGGTGTATCGGCCCAGTGCTCAGCCGAGTTGCGTGCCCTGCACTCGAACGCGTCGGCGGCGCTGGCTGTCGGTTGCAGCGCTTTCGCCACCAGTGGATGGGACCGCAGTCTCGATTGCGGTCGTAACCGTCCTAGTAGCCCCGCCCGCAGCAGGACGTTCAGCGTTTCGTCACGTGGGCTATTCGACAGGGTCGATGCCGCGCCAAGTCGGTGACGCCGCAGTATGCTCAATCGTCGATCGCATTACTGCTAGGTCGGGCTGCTGTGATCAGATGATTCCGGCCTCCTTTGGGGTAGGCGCAAGATCGTTTAATTGTCTGACAGCGTTTCAGTCAGCATATTGATCAACGCTCTCAGGCCGGATGGTACGTGGCGATTCGCCGAGTAGTAGAGACACAACCCTGGATATGCGGGGCACCACTCTTCCAGAACTCGTTTGAGTCGGCCGTCCTTGAGCGCATTTGTTGCAAGGTGGTCGGGCACGAAGGCGATGCCTATTCCATCGATCGCTGCCTCAACCATAAGCGGTTGGTCAGTCAATGTGAGAGACCCGGAAGCGTTGATCCTCTCGACAACGCCCTGGCGCTCAAACTCCCATCGGTAGATTGCACCACTTTCAAACCGGAAGCGGATGCAACTATGGTCATACAGATCTTGCGGTACCCTTGGATATCCGCGTTGCTCGAAGTACTCGGGCGACGCAATTGCCGCAAAGCGGACCTCTCCCATGACCGGAATGGCCACCATATCTTTGGGTACGGCCTCAGCCAATCGGATACCCGCATCGAAGCCGTCGGCAACAATATCGCTCAGCCTGCCATCACTGAATATATCGACATGGACACGAGGATACTCGTGCAAAAAGCGTGCAAGCACTGGCCATAGTACCAACCGAATAGCGCCCTCACTGGCATTGATTCGCACCGTACCGCTAGGAACAGGGTCATTGGCCTCCAACTCCTGAACGGCCTCTTCGATTGAAGCCATTGCCGGCTTCAGTTTCGCAGCCAGACGTTCTCCCGCTGCGGTCAAGGAGACGCTTCGAGTCGTTCGGTTGAAAAGACGGACGTTCAACCGTTGTTCGAGCACCTTGATCGAATGGCTGATCGCCGACGGCGTCATGTCGAGTTCGTTTGCAGCGCTGCGGAAACTCCGATGGGCCGCGACCGCCAGGAACGCGGCGAAGGCCGCTAGGTCATTGCCCTTGGATTGGTAAATTCCTTTCATCTTAGTATCAATTATTGGGCGGATTGTCGAGACAGTCAATGAATCATAGACTCTAACCAGGGGGCAGCATCGCCGGTTCTACGCTAGTTGGCGTCGCTATGAGCCCCAAGTCTGCAGCCCACAGTGACGGACGTTTGACAAAGAGGAAACGGCGATGAAGATGAAGGCAGTTGTGATGACTGGGGCGAACAAGCCCTGGGAAGTTCATGATGTTCCCGTGCCCAAGGCAGAACCAGGGCTGGTTCTTGTGAAAGTTCATGCCTCCGGCATGTGCTACACGGACGTGTGGGCAACCCAGGGTGCCGGGGGGGACATTTATCCACAGACCCCGGGCCACGAGGTAGTCGGCGAGGTTGTCGAAGTCGGCGCGGGCGTCCACTCCCGCAAGGTTGGAGACCGAGTCGGCACCACCTGGGTGCAGTCTTCGTGCGGTCGATGCCCGTACTGCCGCCAGAACCGACCGTTGACCGGCCAGACGGCCATGAACTGTGTTTCGCCCAGAACGACCGGCTTCGCGTCGCAGGGCGGGCACGCACAGTACATCACGATCTCTGCTGAAGGCACCGTATTGCTGCCCGATGGGCTGGCCTACACGGACGCAGCGCCCATGATGTGCGCGGGCTATACCACCTGGAGCGGCCTGCGTGACGCGGAGCCGAAACCTGGTGACAGCGTCGCGGTGCTGGGTATCGGCGGGTTGGGCCACGTCGCCTTACAGTTCTCCAAGGCGTGCGGATTCGAGACCATCGCGATCACGCATTCGCCGGACAAGCACAAGCTGGCTAAGGATCTTGGTGCCGACATCGTCGTCGCCGACGGCGAGGAACTGCTGAAGGCCGGCGGCGCGGATGTTCTTCTGGTCACGACCAACGACTTCGACACCGCCGAAAAGGCGATGGCGGGGGTAAAGCCCGACGGGCGCATCGTCCTTTGCGGACTCGACTTCAGCAAGCCGTTCTCGATCCCGTCCGACGGCAAGCCGTTTCACATGATGCGCCAACGTGTGGTTGGCTCTACGCATGGCGGACAGCACTACCTTGCCGAGATTCTCGATCTTGCCGCAAAGGGCAAGGTCAAGCCGATCGTCGAAACCTTTTCGCTCGACCAGGCGACCCAGGCATACGACCGCCTGTCCTCCGGAAAGATGCGGTTCCGTGGCGTGTTCCTGCCTCACGGCGGATGAGTTTCACACCCAGGTAGTTCTGGCGACCGGGTGGTCGCCGGAGCCGCCTCGATCGGCGAGTTGGCTTAATAGGAGGCCGTTCTGCCTTGCGAACGCCGGCCTATCCCGTGTCGCGGGAATGATGAGTGTCAGCCTGGAACTCGGCGGCAAGTCACCGCACATCATCCTTCCTGACGCCGATTTTCAGGCAGCGGCGTAAGGCGCGGTAGTGAAGGTCATGCGCGCCCAAAAGGTCTAGCTGGAAGCGCTGATCGGTACTGCTGTCGGAGCCATCCGTGTCGGCGATCCTCTGACTGATGTCTTCATGGGGCCGGCGGCCGTTGAAGCGCGGTGGCATACGGTACAGAGATATATTCAAAAAGTGTCGACGAAGGCGCCACGCTGCCGATCTGCCGGTCAAGCTGGCACACGCTTCAGCCGCCGCGTAGTGCATCGTTCTTGTAGAACCGGCGGGCGTTCTCGTCCTTGACCGATGGCAGGCGCATGCAGGCCGACCAAGGCCGCGTGAATACCTGAGCCAGCTCGCCCCAAACGAATTTCCGAGACGGTACCTCGGAAATTCGCGGTCGGGGATTGGCGGCGAAGAACCGCCGCATATTTTCCAGGTTGTCCGGGCTGAACCCGGGCCCGAAGCGCGCGGTCAGGTCGGTGGACAGCCGGGCGATCAACTGCTCGCCGTAGCCCGCGCGCCGCTTGTCCTGTTGCTCGGCCTCCACGATGCGGTGGCCAATCTCCCAATAGCTGGCCGTCATCAGCGCATTGACGCTGCGCGCCGCCGCCTGGCGCGCGGCATCGAGCAGGTCCACTGGATGCCGGCATAGCCGGCAGGCGGGCAACGTCCTTCGTTGCCTTTGGTGTCCGGGCGTTCATGCTGTGGCCTCCTGGGGCTTCCGCCGCGCCCCGGTGATGGTCTGCCGCCGGTTCGCCACCAGCCCGGCCGCTTGTCGCACCGGATCGTCCTCGGTGTGGGCGTAGCGCATGAACACCGCCACAGTCTTGTGGGCCATCAGCGCCGTGCCGATCTCGATGGGCGCGCCCGAATTGGCAATGTCGGGCGCCGAGCGGTGGCGAATGCCGTGGGCGCCGACCTTCGGCACACTGGCCCGATCGAGGAGGCGCAGCCACGCCTGATAGTAGGTGCGGGTGCTGAGAGGCTTGTTGTGGTCAAGGATCGCCGGGCAGACATAGGGCGAATCTTCGTAGCGGGGGGGGGCACTGGCATCGCTGGCAACCCGCCGGATGGGATTTAGCAAATCAACGTCGCTCGTTCCTGGGCCATGCCCTGTGTGCCAGTAAGCCCATGCCTATTTGTGCGGATTTTCGATTTGCGACGCAACGCCGATCTTGTTGGCGGTACTACAGAGGACGTGAATGTGACATGCGGAGCTACTCCGGTGTCCCCATCCGGTTCAATTCTCTGTAGGCATGCACATGGCAACTCCCATTACAGCAGTTCCTATTCCGCTGCTCCCCGAAAAAGCGGATGCGACTTCCGCGAATAGCAAAGTCGGCGACGCGGTCGGCACGAGTGCTGCGCCGAGCGTGGAGATTCGCAATATGTTGCAGGAGGTCGATAGCGCCGCATTTGAAGCTCTCCGTGAGCCGATGAGTGATGTCGAGCGATTGCAGCTCGGTGAAACTCTTCACTGCGTGCTGGGAAAGATCGACGCCTACGCTGCAAATCGTTTGGGGAATGGGCTTGACCAGCCTGCACACGATGCACTTCGCAATGAGATTGGCGTGCGCTCCAAGTCGCTTCAATCACTCATGTACGAAGTCACGATGAAGATATCGGAGAAACGGGAAAAGCAAATCGGAGACCTTCTGCAGCAGCAGGCCGACAGGCAGGCGCAAATGGCAGATCTTCATGCTTTGCAAGGGGCGTTATCCCAGGCGGTGGCTGGTGGTGTGAAGCCCGATCCCGAGACTGGTTTCGGTACTGTCACGGTTCCGCTCGGTCCCAATTCTCCCATCGGCAAGGACGTGGCTTCGGTTCAGGAAGTCATCGACTACTACAAGGACAAACATCCTGAATTTGGCATGCCTGATGTGCCCATGACGGGGCCGGAAGCCGAGACCACGGTCGATCGAGTTGGATCGATTCTCTCTGTAAGGCTTCAGGGGGTGGTTCAAAACGACATGGTTAAGCTTCAGGACTTATACACCCGGTTCCAGGAGGTGTCTCGTCTCGGAAGTAACTTCATCAAGGTGATCCACGACACTTATCGTTCAACGATTAACTAAATCAGCAGCATTTCTTTTGGAGAAGAGAGTATGACCACGATTAATAGCGCAGTCCCGGTAATCACTTATCAGCCGATCAATCAGCCGGTGAAAACCGACGCCGTTATCCCGGGGAGCCAGTCGGCACCCGGAGGTGCAGAAAGTGTTGAAGAGCTTCTTGGCCAACTTGCTGAAAGCGTGGATGAGGCGATCGAAACACTGAAGCTGGCAGATCAAATCGACGCAGGTGCCGAAGATCTTGGTGTGAGCGGCGAAGCGAATGACACCGGTACAGAAGTTAGCGAGTACGAAGGGAATGGCCAAAGCGGCCATGAGCGCGACGAGGCGGAAGATGAGCATGAAACGCGCGCTGCTGCCGAGGACGAGGGCGGAGACAATGACACCGCCACTTCGGCCCGCCTCGCAATGACAACGGATGCGCTGAAGCCGGCAGTAGAAAACCTGCGTACCGCGACTGAGAAGGGGATCCAGGCTTTGTCGGCAGCAACGGGAAAGCCGGTTCGGGGCACTGCGCTTCCGGAGTATGACATCCAGAACATGGTTGACGCCCTCAAGCGCTCACCGGACTTGTTCCTAATGATGCTCAGTAACGAACTGACTACGCTCATCGACGGCGTATTGGAAGGGTGCCTGCAGCGTCAGCAGGAGCGAAACGCCGTCATGGCGGACTTGAATGCGGTGATGGCGGAGTTGCGCAAGCTGGCTAAGGAGTATCCGGGAGACAAGCAAATTCCTGCAGGCAAGCTCGAGGAGATTCTGATCTCATTGCACCCGAGCTCTCCGTTGCGTACCGACCCCGCACTTCAACAGCAGGTCTTGGCGAGAGTCGAAGCAGCTCAGCAGGACTGGGCGGCCATCGAAGCAGAATGCCTCAATGATCCCACCGTCAAGAGCTGGGAGAAGACCTACGCGCCTTGCCGTGTATACGTTGATTCGGACGGACGCACCCATTTTCAAGCGCTTCCGGGAAGCCCCTATTACCCACAGGGCAAATGGGGCAATGGCGTCGACGACCAATATTGCGGATGGATCGATACGAAGCACAAGTCGGCGGCAGCCAGCGCCTGGACGAAGCATGCTTCGGCAGCAGAAGCCAGCGAGAAAGAGCAGCGGGCGAGCTTGGCAGACGTTCTTGTGGCGTATGGCATCTACGCGAAGGACAAATTGCCCACGTCCGGTGAGCTGGTGGACGTCGCCGTCGAGAACATCACGGCCAAAGTGAACACGATGAGCTCTGAGCAGCAACTTCAGATGCTGACCATTCAGAAGTTCATGAATGGCCGAAATGAAGCGTTCAGCATGTCGTCGAACGTGAACAAGTCGTCCGCAGATAACCGCGGCACCATCGTCGGGAACCTGCGAGGCTAACGCCGCCTGAACGAGCCCGACATTGTCCGGGCTCGTGCTGCCTTTGCCAAGGAAATTGGAAATGACGACTTCATCAAACGGCGATGTGAAGGCCGGAGAGATTGAGGATCTTCTTGCCTCTATCAAATCTTCGCTAAATCGGAGGAAAGGGAATCGCGCACGGCAGAGCGAAAGTGTGGCCTCGCCCAATCATGCCAACAGTGATCACGAACAAATGCCGACATCTTCGATGCCGGTTCGCGAGGACTGGCGTGCTCTGAGGCGCTACATGCTGCTCGTGTGACGTACGGCGCTCTGCATTTACGACTCGCTATCGAAGCGTCGACCGGTGGCAAATGGCATAAAAATTGGAGATAGCATGAATTCTGTAGTATCCGCGTCCGTTCTGGTCCCGGCGGTCCCGACGGTTACGCCAAATGAGAGTGCGAAAGACGTTCGGACTCAAGTTCCGGGTAGTGAAGGATGGTCGAGTGCAAATCGACGGGTTATGGCCGTACTGGCCGAACTGGTCGAGCATGGCAATGATGTGATTGCGAACAATAGCCAGGAGATGGACGAGCATCTCGACGCGTCGGAAGCCGAAGGTTCGATTGATGATTCTGCGCCTGTCGACCAGGACGAGGTTGTGGAGATCGAGGGTGACCGTGAGAACAGCGGCAACGGTGGACGCGATGACGGTACCACCTCGGACGAGGCACCGCAGGAGCTCGAAGTTCCTGAAGAGCCCGCTGACGAGAACGAGCCGACGCACGTGCATAAACCGTCAGGGGGTCCCTCGCATGCCCGGCCGCAGACGCCTGGAGCACCCGCAGTAGGTGCGGTTTCTCTTGAGACGCTGGAGCAACTCGTTGCGAAGGCAGAAGCCGCTCTGGACAGCGCTAATGGCTGGGACGAGCAAGTCGGCCCTGTCCGGTCGGCCAATGTGAGCGCCTATGGCGACGCAATGTCGCTAATGCAGTTGGCTGCTGCGCTATTGCATGCCATAGAAGCAGTGGAATCTCCGGAGCGTCGGGAGGCGACTTCACTCGAAGCGATGCACGACGCGAAACAGTCGGACCCGCTGACCTTGACGGTGCGCAATAGCTTTCAGTCAGCGTTACCGTTGCTCCTGAGTGTCATGGAGTCGGACGACACAATCTCGTCGTCGAAGTTGGCACAGCGAGCTTATCTGGACGGATTGGCAGAACAGGCCGGTGGCCGCCATATTGACGCGACGCAACGTTTTCTCTTGTCTTTGACGCACGCACCCGCTGCTGAGACTCACGAAGCCCTGGCCAATAGCCTGGTTCGGTTGGGCAAGCATGAACACGCCGTTCTGCATTTCGCGTCGGCAGGAATCGAGCAGCCCGACAATCCGCAAATGATGCTCAACGCTATTGAGTCTCTGGTGGCAATGGGATACAGCGGGGAGGCGCTCGAAGGACTCGATATGGTCGACAGTCTGCTGCTGCGCACGGCCCAGGCGGACGACTTGAATCGCCGTGCAGAGGCACTGCGCGCGACCGCACTGGATATGCCGGTGGCGTATATGCCTGTCGATCCTGGGGCAGCACCGAAGGCGTCGGCCTTGCTTGACGCGATATTGGCGAGAGCCGGTGGCGGATTCGACTTCGACACCGCAATGTTGGCGGTTTCGCGTGCGAAGCAAGAAACCAGTCTGGCGCAGTTGTCGGCACAACGCACGAACATCGAGGTGTTGAGTGCGATGCGAGATGAACAGATCGGCGACAAAATTCAGGCGATGCTCGATGCAATCGACCAGCGTGCCGAGCGCAAGGCCGCCGAGAGTCGTTCGTGGTGGACAAACTTGCTCAGCAAGGTCATCGGCCCGCTCGTGGCGGCGATCGGGATTGCGGCGTTGCCATTCACTGGCGGGTTGTCGAGTGCGCTGGTAGTTCTTGGGGTGGCGTACACGATCGCGGATACGGCATTGACGATTGCATCGGAGTTCACCCCTGAGCCAATTACGATCGCGGCAGGCCTGGGCAAATTGACCGCAGTCATTGTCGACGCGGTCGTGACGGAAATCGCGCGCGTGAAGCTTCGGCAAGCCGGGTATTACGGCGAAGTCACTCAGGAAGCCATTAACGATCTCCTTTCGCCGGAAGACCGGGAGTTCATTTCGGAGACTATTGGCATGGTTGCGGCAATGGTCATCGGCATTGTTGTGTCTGTTGCGACTGCCGGGGCGGGGGCAAGCGCATTGTTAGGTGCTGCGAATAAGGCGATAGGCTATGGCGAAAAACTAGTGCGGATCGCCAGCTACGTCGGCCAGGGATTGTCAGTCGCGTCAGTGGGTGTATCGGTTACCGGCGGTGTCTTTGGCGTGGTCCAGGCCTACTCGGGACGCGAGTTGGCGGAAGCGGTGGCACGAGTTGCCGAGCTGGAGGCCGGGCAAGTGCAGATGATGATGAAGTTTGAGGAGCAATCCGATGAGCTTCGTCGCTTGATGGAGAAGATGCGACTGGAAGCATCGATTCTCACGCAGATGCTCTGGTCCGCGGCGGAAAGCCGCCAGTCGACAGTCAATGCGGTGACTCGGGCGGGCTGGATCCGCGCGCAGGCATGACGTGTAAAGCAGGAGGTTTTGGAAATGACGACTTTAGCAATGAGTAATGTCCCGCTGGTCAATCCTGGTCTCGGGACAACGGGAAGCGAAAGCAATCCGGCAGGGGTGAAAACCGCTACCACGGCCGGCGGATTGCCCTGTCCGGAAGAGGTGACACTCAAGGGCGTGTTGACGGCGCCCAGCTCCCGAGTGGGCGGTGCGGACATCGAATCGGAGCTCGGGCTGGGGGCGCTAACAAGCCCATCGGCGGAGCATCTGGCCGGCTCGTTGAGTGCATGTTTTGCCGCTCGGCAGCCTGCGCTCAGTGAGTCGCTCATGGGGGCGTGGAAAGACTCTCTCACAGAGGCAATTGCACTTTCTGAAGCGGTGGAGCAATCGGATGTCGTCCCTCTTGAGCAGCAACGCCGTCTTGTGGGAACGATGTATCAAATGCAGGGGGGCGGTGCCGACACCGCCTCGCGGCTGAATTTCCAGAAGAATATTGACAATATCTGCGAAATTTCGGCGGCAATGTTCGAAATTTCGGAGTGCACCGACGTGCCGCAGTCGGACTCGACGTGGCGCGATCGCGCAGAAGAAATAGCCGAGCGCCTGGAAACATTGGTGAACGCGGCTTCTGACACGCCTGATCCAGATTACGTCCAATCGCTTAAAGCGGCCTTGGGAACGCAGGCTGCTGTACTTTCGCGAGTTGTGCCTGACGAGACTGTCTTCACGGGCAATGAATCAGCGCGAGTTGTGGATATGTTGAGCGCGCTGGAGTCGAGCGTTTCACGATGGCCTGCCCCGCTGGTGGACCAGGAGATCGTCGTTGCGTTGTTGCGAAATAAGAGCGCTGCATCAGCGCTTGCGATGGGCGCGAACATGGATCGCGATGGCGCTTTCTTGAGCGATGTTCTCAGCAACGAAGTGGCGCTGAGCTGCCTGGCGGCAAAGTCGCTCGATTCGAACCGCCCCCTTAGCGAGAGCGAGCATCTTGCCGCGTTGAATACCATTTCGCGCGGACAGGCGCTGCTGTCGACCGCGTTGATCTTGCAAGACATGAGCGTCTCGATTGTCGACGGAGAGGTTCAAGTCGGAGCGAAGACCGGGATCTCGTTGCCGGCCTACATGCTGGCGACGTTTCAACGGCTCGACGATACGGGCATTGAAAACCTTAAGCAGTTCATGATCGCGCTGACGAGCACGCGAGAAAATTGGCGAATGTTGCGCTTGTCTGCAATGCACTCCCACAAGGTGGCATCAACGATCTCGGTTGCAAATTTGCGACGGGAGGCGAGTTACGCGTTCCGGAAGGAATTGGCCAACGCCGTAGGCATGATCGTTGGGGGTATCGCGGGGTTTGTTCCCATGGGATGGCGCGCGGCTCAGGCAATGAAAGGGGGGGCCTTGCAGGGCGTCAAATCCGGGCTTGGGAACATGTTCAACAAGCTGGCGTCGAGTCTTCGCTCAGCGAAGGCAAAGCAGCCCGAAGCAGGCGCCGGCTCAGTTGGGGCAGCCCAGACGGCAATCAAGTCGGTACTCGGGGCGGCCAAAAAAACGAAGGATGCAGCGACACAGACTGAGTCGGGAACATCCGAACCGAACGCTGCGCAAGCTGGTCAGACAGCGGTTAAGACGATCGCCGACTCAAGCCGACCTAAGACCGACACCAGTGCAATTCCTGGAGATCAGGCCGATGTGGGGACACAGGCAACACTTGATGCGGCTCAGGATGCGGTCGGCGGGCGCACGACATATAAAGTATACGAAGGCGACAACGGTAACACTCACATCGAAGTGATGATGGAGATTCCCATTGACGTAAATCAACCGTTCGCGGTTGGTTCTCCGCCACCCCCACCCCCACCCCCAGAGCCCGTGGGGCTCAATTTAGGCCCCACCTTGGCAGAACGCAGAAGCCCCGACTTTAAGGCTGACATCGCCAAAGGTCATTGGAAATGGGATGGCGTTTCCCCTCCTCCCCTTGCAACTCAACTGACGTCTCGGATGAAAGCGATGGGTATCCCCCTTCCCATTTCGCCCGCCGCGAACGGTGTCGGCTCAGGCGGGGAGGTTACCGACAAAATTATTGACCGCAATGGCAAAGGGCGTCCGGATAGTCAAAAAGCGGCGGCACCGAATAATACGTGGAGATCGACCCAGTTTATGTTCGATGTCGCCAATGCGATTGGCCGTCTGATTCAGGGAAGCATCGGTATCTATGAGGCATTCATGGGGCGGGAGCAACGCGAATCCCATGCGGACTTCACACTGCAACAGTCACTGGCACAACAAGCGCAAATGACGCAGGAGCGCATGCGGGAACAGCAATCGAACGACGGCGACACGTTCACGCGGGTGTTGAGCATGGTGGATCAAATGCAAGGTAATGCGTCCAGAACCACTCAGCAGGTTTGGGCGAAATGAACCGTTTCTAGCAATAGTACAACGTAACTGCCGCCCAGGTCGTTTGGACGGCAGCGCGTTGGGAGGAATGGCGGGGCGAGCGCAATAACGCCCCCCACTTTTTAGTTAACGATATTTTAGGATTTGGTTTTATATGGGTATGGCTGAAATAGCTGTGTCAACGCAGCCAATTTACTGTTCGGTAAATGCATATGGAAATTTTTCTAAATTTAAGGATGTTATCGAGAACAATGAGCGGAAACTAATTTTTACCGCTTGCACAGATAAAAGTGGGCGGTCGCTCACTCTTTCGGGTCTTTCCAAATCCATTTGCCTTGTGAATGAGAGTCACAAAGTCATAGAGTTGCCTACGGCATCTGGGGATAGCCGTGTAAGCAGGCACTCTTGGACTCTGGAGTTTCGAGAGGGGAGTCAGCGGGGTGGCGGACGCATGGATGCGAATCCGACGAAGATCAACACGGCTTCGTCTACTGATGTTCCTGGTGAGCAGAAGGCACCTGCCGCGGAATTGCGCGGGGGTGGCATAGCTGGGCATCTGCAGGATAAAGGAAGCAAAGTTGTGGATCAGCCGGAGATCAACACGGCTTCGTCTACTGATGTTCCTGGTGAGCAGAAGGCACCTGCCGCGGAATTGCGCGGGGGTGGCATA
>NZ_CABPSA010000004.1 GCF_902459615.1 Pandoraea commovens | reverse complement strand
GGGCGTTAGCTCAGTTGGTAGAGCAGCGGACTCTTAATCCGTAGGTCGAGTGTTCGAGTCACTCACGCCCCACCAAAGCATTACAGGAAGGCTGCGACGCTTGCAGCCTTTTTTGTTCCCGGTAGTACCGGGGCGTTAGCTCAGTTGGTAGAGCAGCGGACTCTTAATCCGTAGGTCGAGTGTTCGAGTCACTCACGCCCCACCAAGTCTTGATGTAACGAAAAGGGTCTGCGCTTGCAGGCCCTTTTTCGTTTCCACGCGAAACTTCGCCGGGCTTGAACCAGCTCTTGGGAAGGGTCCATCGGATTCCCCCTAACATCCTCCCGAAAAATGCGTGCGCGTGCGTCGTTGCGCCGGGCGTGCTCATACACTGCGTGGCACGCCTGAGCCCCGTACCGTAGGGTCGCCACCGCACGCTCTCGAGGACCTGGGATGACACCCTCCCCACTCCCCCCCGCGCTCTACCGGGTATGGCCATCGCACCTGCCCGACGAATTCTGTGACCTTTTGTACGACACCGGGCGAACGATCACCCTATCGGACGCCGCTGTCGTATCCGCTACCGCCGGCGTCGTGCACAACGAGAAGGCCAGAAAATCGAAAGTCGGATTCTTCGACAATGCACACTGGATTTCCCGGCTCTGCCTTCATTACGGATGTCTCGCCAACCGTGAACTCTGGCAGTACGACATCGCCGAAATGCAGGGCACACAATTCAGCACTTACGAAGCGGGCGACTTCTTCAACTGGCATCGCGACAGCGCGCCGGACGCCCATCCAATACCCGACCATCCGACGCCATTGCGAAGAGTTGTGACGGTGATCATCATGCTTTCTGATGGGGGAAGTTACGAAGGGGGCGACTTCATGCTCCGGGATGCGAGCCACGCCGAGCTAAAGGATCCAGCGTTTCGGGAAAAAGGGAGCGTCGTGGTTTTTCCTGGCTATGTTCTGCATCAAGTCACTCGCATGGTGTCTGGCCATCGGGCGTCGATCGTCGGTTGGCTTATGGGTCCGTAGCCCGAATCCCATGTCGTCCAATTCCTACAGCCAATTCAGTCGCTGCCGATAGTGCCCAAAACACCCGCGCACTAAGCTGAGGTCATGCTGCCGCGCAATGCGCGCCCGGCAATTGCTACAGGAGACGCATCATGAAAATGGCCAAGTCGATTCTCGTTGTCATCACCGCGCTTGCGATGGGTTCGTCCATCATCGGGTGCACGCTGGGTGGCGCAGCGGCAGGCGGCGTCATCGGTCACGAAGCCACCGGCGGCAGCACCGCCGGGACCATCGGCGGTGCCGTCGTCGGCGGCGTGATCGGCCACGAACTCGGCAAGTAATCCGAAGTAACCGGCCGAAGTAACCGGCCGCATCAGTCCGCCACCCCATCCGCCCCGGCCCTAGCACCGGATCGGCTACACCGTCATCGCCCCACGATGTATAGCGGGCCGTTGGCGGCGTAGCCGTACATGATCAGCACGTCGCCCACCAGCGTATCTCCCGCCGCCCTCGCCTGCGCCACGCTTTCGTAGCGCTTCGCGTGCGCCGTACAGGGCGCATAGTGACGCACGCCGCCTTTGAGCAGACCCCGCGAATCGCGCGGTTCACGCGTGTCACGCGCGTCGTCGTCGCGACCAATGAAGGCCGCCTGTCGCACGCTCCAGACGAAATGCCCCTCGCACTTCGCCAGCTCGGGCGGACGCCGTACCGTCGGATCTTCCTTGGCCGACGGCTCACCCTCCTTGTGCAAGCGCCATTGACGCTTGGCCGCGTTATCAGACCAACGTCCTATCCCGATGTCCTTGCCTTTCGCTCTCGCCATTGTGTCCTCCTGGTTTCGGTTACGGCACCGCGCTCGCGGGCACTCCGATAATGGTGAAACATAACGGGGTGAATGGGGTTGGGGAGTGTCCGATATGCGAGGCCGCACCCTAGGATCACGCTTCACACGCCCCCGAAACTCGTCAGCCGTCATGCAAAGGACACCAAATCGCGCCCCGCACGTCGCGCTCGTCCGCAACATGCGTTATTTCCCGGCATACATAGCGCGGCGCACACGCAACACTCGCGCGACGAATCCGGGAGGCTCCCGGCGCAGATGATCCTCATTGTCTACACTGAAAGTCTCACTGCCGACGATGGACGGCCTTGCACGCACGCCTTTCGAACGCTCTGCGGCAGCAGGACAACGCACAAGCGAGCCACGACTCACACAACACCCACAAGCTCAACATGGCGACCGTCACTTTTGCGCCTGCAATACAGCGTCATGTGCCCGTCGACGAGCAACACGTCGACGGCGCGAGCGTGCAAGAAGCGCTGGCGCAATGCGTGGCGCAAACCCCCGCCCTGCGCGGCTATTTGTTCAACGATCAGGGACGTTTGCGCCCGCACGTCGCCGTCTTTGTGGACGGTCGGCTCATACGCGATCGTCGCACCCTGGGCGATACACTGACCGGCGCGAGCAGCGTCTACGTCGCGCAGGCGCTTTCGGGCGGATGAGGAGGAGACACAACATGGAACACGTCATTGGCGCGACCCTCCTGGTCGCCACTCGCAAGGGATTGTTCACATGGCAGCGTGACGGCGCCGAATGGCGATTGACGTCGAGCACACCGGACTTTCCCGGCGAGCCGGTCAGCATGGTATTGCACGACGCCCGCGACGGCACCGACTACGCGGCGCTCAACCTTGGCCACTTCGGCGTGAAGCTGTGGAGCCGCGCGCGTGACGCGAGCACATGGACGGAACTTGCACCGCCCGCGTTTGCGCAAGCGTCCGATACTGCCGACACGTCCGATACTGCCGACACGGAAGCCCCGCCGTCAGAGTCCGCCACATCAACGGCGCAAGCGCCTTCGGTCGAGCTTCTCTGGTCCCTCGAAGCGGCAGGCCCCGACGCGCCCGGCGTGCTGTGGGCGGGCACTATTCCCGGCGGCCTGTTTCGCTCCGGCGATCACGGGCAAAGCTGGCAACTGATCGAGAGTTTGTGGGATCGACCGGAACGTGTCGAATGGATGGGCGGCGGCTACGATCACGCGGGTATCCATTCGATCTGCATCGATCCGCACGACAGCCGACAGGTCATGGTTGCAGTGTCGACCGGCGGCGTCTGGCGCACGCGCGATGATGGCAAGACATGGGCGCTCGCCGCGTCGGGCATGGAGGCCGACTACATGCCGCCCGAGCGACGACTCGATCCGAACGCGCAGGACGTTCACCGTCTCGTGCAGTGTCGCGACGCCCCTAACGCGTTATGGGCCCAGCATCACAACGGCATCTTCCGCACCCTCGACTACGGCGCGACGTGGCGACGCATTCAGGCCGCACCGTCGAGTTTCGGCTTCGCGGTGGTGGTCGATCCGCATGACCCCGATGTCGCGTGGTTTGCCCCGGCGCAGCGCGACGCGTGTCGCATCCCCGTCGACGCGCGTCTCGTCGTCACGCGCACGCGCGATGGCGGCGAGTCGTTCACCGCGCTCTCGCACGGTTTGCCCGAGACGCCCTCCTACGATCTCATCTACCGGCACGGACTCGACATCGACGCCACCGGCCGCACCCTCGCGATGGGGTCGACCACCGGCGCGCTATGGATCAGCGACAACGCGGGCGAGCAATGGCAATCGCTGTCGGCGCACTTGCCGCCGATCTATGCCGTACGTTTTGTCTGATTGCTCTAATACGCACACAGGTGCGCCGAAGCGCGCGAATTAGGCGGCCACATCGCATCAAACCGCCTGAATCGCTGGGCTCGACAACGTCGCGTGCGTCGCGCGCCGCGCGTCCCGATTTATTGCTCAACTCGTCGTTTACCCCCTCGCGCTAAAAGTGGCCTTCAGTTCGCATATTTCCGGTCGTATACGAAATCAGACGGACTGGCTTCATCGAATCCCCCCGTCACGCGTCGCCGGACATGTCACACGTGTCGCTTCCGGCGCGTGAGCTGCGTCGCGTCGCGCCTGATCCGGGTACCGATGCTTATACGCAGCAGACCGGCGACCACTCCTCGAAAACGCCGACAGTTACACGTCACCCGTGTTGTCCTGGCATCCAATCACTACAAGGAGTCACTCCCTATGCGAATCGCCGACCTCAAGATCCGAACCCGACTGGCCATTGGCTTCGGCACCCTGCTGTTGCTGCTGCTGACCATGCTGGTCATTGCGCTGGTGCGCTTCATCGCCATCGAACGCTCCAACGAAGAGTTGCTCACCCGCGCGTGGGCGAAAGCCGACGCAGCACACAGTATCGACGCCATGGTGCGCGGCAACGCGCGGCGCATGCTCGAAGTCGCCACCGCGCAGGATCCTGCGCAACGTACAGCCTTCAACGAACGCATCGACGCCAATCTCG
The DNA here is from genome assembly GCF_902459615.1 of Pandoraea commovens. GTDB lineage: Bacteria > Pseudomonadota > Gammaproteobacteria > Burkholderiales > Burkholderiaceae > Pandoraea > Pandoraea commovens. The sequence continues at coordinate 535,708 of NZ_CABPSA010000004.1, read as the reverse complement.
GGCGCATTGCTGCGGCGCAGGAAGTGCTCGACAAATATGTGACGTCCGGACGCGGCAAGGAGTTGATCGCGAGTCTGCGTAAGCACAACGATGCATTCCAGACGTCGCGCAACAAGATCATCGCAGACCTGAATGCCGACCAGCGCGCAGACGCCATCGGCCTCGTAGAACGCGAAGCGCTGCCCGCGCTCGACACCATGCAGGCCGAAGCCGCCGATCTCGTCAAGTTGCAACAGAAGATCGTGGACGACACAGGTGCCGCCACGGCCGCCGACATCGCCTTCGCCAAATGGCTGCTGGTTGCGCTCGGCGCGGTCGCCGCAGTCGTCGGCATCGGCGCAGCGTACTCGGTCACGCGCAGCATCACGCGTCCGATCGCACGCGCCGTCGAAGTGGCCGAGCGCGTCGCGCAAGGCGATTTGACGAGCCGCATCGAAGTCACCAGCCGCGACGAAACCGGTCAACTGATGGCAGCCCTCAAACACATGAACGAAAGCCTCGATCAGATCGTGCGACGTGTGCGCAGCGGCACCGCCGCCATCGCCTCGGCCTCGGGCGAACTGCTCGCCGGCAACACCGACCTTTCGTCGCGAACGGAGGAGCAAGCCGCGTCGCTCGAAGAAACGGCGTCGTCCATGGAGCAGTTGACGGCCACCGTCAAACAGAATGCCGACAATGCGCGTCAGGCGAGCCAACTCGCCGCGAATGCCTCGGAGATCGCCGGTGAAGGTGGCCGCGTGGTCGAACGCGCCGTCAGCTCGATGCAGGAAATCGCGGCCAGTTCGACAAAGATCAACGACATCATCGGCGTAATCGACGGCATCGCTTTCCAGACCAACATCCTCGCGCTGAATGCGGCCGTCGAAGCAGCGCGCGCCGGTGAACAGGGACGCGGTTTCGCCGTCGTCGCCGGTGAAGTCCGCACGCTCGCCCAGCGCAGCGCTGCGGCGGCCAAGGAGATCAAGTCGCTCATCGAGACGTCCGTGGGCAAGGTCGAGGACGGCTCGTCGCAAGTGCGCGATGCAGGCCGCACGATGACGGAAATCGTGCAAGCGGTGCAGCGCGTGACGGATATCATGGGCGAAATCTCGGCCGCATCGAGCGAACAATCGGGCGGTATCGAGCAGGTCAACACGGCCGTGATGCAGATGGATCAGGTCACGCAGCAAAATGCCGCACTGGTCGAAGAAGCGACGGCGGCCGCTGGCTCGCTCGAAGATCAGGCGCGCAATCTGCGCGAGGCCGTGGCGGTCTTCCGTCTGCCGGGTGGCGACACGGCAAACGCCGGTTACGACGACGATGCTGGCATCGCGTCCAATAGCCCGCGCGGTGCCGTGCTGGCATTCTCGCGTGAACGCCAGGTCGCCTGATGTCGCGTTCTGTGTGACACGTCTTGCCGTATTAGTGGTCACCTAGACGTCAACCGGGCGATCACTACCAAAGCCCCGGCCCTCCCGCCGGGGCTTAGTTTTTTTGTGTTCGCACACAATGCGACGCATGGCCGCGCCCTCGCCGCAAAGCCCCGTCTACGCTGGACTTGCGGACGATGTGACCGTCAGCGAGGTATCGGGACATTGGAGTATGATGGCTGCTCCCGTTCCTTTTCCTCACCGTCTGAAAAGAGGTGTACTGTGGCCCGAAAGACCCCCATCGAGCGCTACCGAAATATCGGCATCAGCGCTCACATCGACGCTGGCAAGACAACGACGACCGAGCGGATCCTGTTCTACACGGGCGTCAACCACAAGCTGGGCGAAGTCCACGAAGGCGCTGCCACGATGGACTGGATGGAGCAGGAACAAGAGCGCGGCATCACGATCACGTCCGCCGCGACGACCTGCTTCTGGCGCGGCATGGCCGGCAACTTCCCCGAACACCGCATCAACATCATCGACACGCCGGGACACGTCGACTTCACCATTGAAGTCGAGCGCTCGATGCGTGTGCTCGATGGCGCCTGTATGGTCTACGACTCGGTCGGCGGTGTGCAGCCGCAGTCGGAAACCGTCTGGCGTCAGGCCAACAAGTACAAGGTGCCGCGCATCGCGTTCGTCAACAAGATGGACCGCGTGGGCGCCGACTTCTTCCGCGTGCACAAGCAGATTCACGAACGTCTGCGTGGCAATGCCGTGCCGCTTCAGATTCCCATCGGCGCCGAAGACCATTTCCAGGGCGTCGTCGATCTCGTGAAGATGAAAGGCATCGTCTGGGACGAAGAATCCAAGGGTGTGAAGTTCGAGTACATCGATATTCCCGACAACCTCAAGGACCTCGCGCAAGAGTGGCACGAGAAGATGGTCGAGGCTGCCGCCGAAGCCGATGAGACGTTGCTCGAAAAGTATCTGGGCGGCGAAACACTGACCGAGGACGAGATCAAAGCCGGGCTGCGCAAGCGCACGGTCGCCGGTGAGATCGTGCCCATGCTGTGCGGCACGGCCTTCAAGAACAAGGGCGTGCAAGCCATGCTCGACGCCGTGATCGAGTACTTGCCCTCGCCCGTCGACGTGCCCGCCATCGCCGGTCACGACGAGGACGACAAAGAGATCGAGCGTCATCCGTCGGACGACGAGCCGTTCTCGGCACTCGCCTTCAAGATCATGACGGACCCGTTCGTCGGTCAGTTGATCTTCTTCCGCGTGTACTCCGGCGTGATCGAGTCGGGCAGCACCGTGCTTAACGCGGTGAAGGGCAAAAAGGAGCGTCTGGGCCGCATCTTGCAGATGCATGCGAACACGCGCCAGGAACTCAAGGAAGTGCGCGCGGGCGACATCGCCGCCGCCGTGGGCCTGAAAGAAGCGACAACCGGCGATACGCTGTGCGATCCGAACCACTTCATCATTTTGGAAAAGATGGAGTTTCCGGAGCCGGTGATCTCGCAAGCGGTCGAGCCGAAGACCAAGGCCGATCAGGAAAAGATGGGCCTCGCGCTCAACCGTCTGGCGCAGGAAGATCCGTCGTTCCGCGTGCAGACCGACGAAGAATCGGGCCAGACGATCATCTCCGGCATGGGCGAGCTGCACCTGGAAATTCTGGTCGACCGCATGCGCCGCGAGTTCGGCGTGGAGGCGACCGTCGGTAAGCCGCAGGTCGCGTATCGCGAAACCGTCCGCAAGAAAGTCGAGGACGTGCAGGGCAAGTTCGTCAAGCAGTCGGGCGGACGCGGCCAGTACGGCGACGTGGTCATCACGCTCGAACCGGACAAGGAAAAGCCGTACGAATTCGTCGACGCCATCAAGGGCGGCGTGGTGCCGCGCGAGTACATCCCGGCCGTCGACAAGGGCATTCGCGAAACGCTCAACACCGGTGTCGTCGCGGGCTATCCGGTCGTGAACGTGAAGGTCACGCTGACGTTCGGTTCGTACCACGACGTCGACTCGAACGAAAACGCGTTCCGCATGGCCGGTTCGATGGCCTTCAAGGAAGCCATGCGCCGCGCCGAACCGGTGCTGCTCGAACCGATGATGGCGGTGGAAGTCGAGACCCCCGAGGAATTCATGGGCAACGTGATGGGCGACCTCTCCGGGCGTCGCGGCATCATGCAGGGCATGGACGACATCGTGGGCGGCGGCAAAATCGTGCGCGCGGAAGTGCCGCTCTCCGAGATGTTCGGCTACTCGACGTCGCTGCGCTCGCTCACGCAGGGTCGCGCCACGTACACCATGGAGTTCAAGCACTACGCCGAAGCCCCGAAGAACGTGGCCGAGGCCGTCATGACGTCGAAGAAGTAATCGACTAACGGCAAGGGCGATGGCCTCGCGCCATGCCCTTGCCGCCCTCCCCGTCTACATGAAAAACGTCCTCAGCATCCAGTCCCACGTCGTGTTCGGCCACGCGGGCAATAGCGCCGCCGAGTTTCCGATGCGACGTCTTGGCGTGAACGTCTGGCCGATCAACACCGTTCAGTTCTCGAACCACACGCAATACGGCAAATGGACGGGACAGGCGTTGCCGAGCGAAGAGATCCTGCGACTCGTCGACGGCATCGCGGACATCGGCGAACTGGGCAACTGCGACGCCGTGCTCTCGGGCTATCTCGGCGCGCCGGAACAGGCGGGCTTCGTACGCGCGGCCGTGCAACGCGTCAAGCAGGCCAATCCGGCCGCGATTTATCTCTGCGACCCGGTGATGGGTCATCCGGAGAAAGGCTGTCAGGTCAAGCCGGGCATCGAACAATATCTGGTCGAGCACATGCCCGAGATGGCGGACATCATGACGCCCAATCATCTCGAACTCGAAAAGCTCTCGCAACATCCGATCGATTCGTTTGACGACGCCGTCGCGGCCTGCCGCGCCCTGCTCGCGCGCGGACCGAAGATGGTGCTCGTCAAGCACCTGGATTACACCGACAAGCCTGCGGATCGCTTCGACATGCTGGTGGTCACGCGCGACGAAGCGTGGCACGGTTCGCGTCCGCTCTACCCTTTCTCGCGTCACCCGGTCGGGGTCGGTGATCTGACGTCCGGCGTATTTCTGGCCCGCTTGCTCAAGGGCGATACGGTGCGGGCGGCGTTCGAACATACGCTCGCGGCCGTCGATGCGGTGCTCTGCGTCACGCACCTCGCGGGACGCTACGAACTGGAGATCGTGCGCGCGCAGGACGAGATCGTCACGCCGCCGCGCCATTACGAAGCGCGGGCGGTGTGACGTCGCAATAAGAAAGGAAAAAGGCGGATCAGTACGCGCGAAGATGCTCGGCGTGATGCGACAGATGATCTGCCATGAACGTCTGAATGAAGTAGTAACCGTGATCGTAGCCGTTGTGACGGCGCAGATTCAACGGCTGCCCCGCCTTCTGGCAGGCGCGCTCGAAGATGTCCGGATGCAACTGCGCTTCGAGGAACTGGTCGTTCAAACCCTGATCGATCAGAATGCCGCCCGGAAACACCACTGTTCCCGCCTTCGCGATCAGTTCGCTGGCATCGTACTGACGCCACGTCTCGCGGTCCGTCCCCAGATAGCCAGTGAACGCTTTTTCGCCCCACGGGCAATGCATCGGCGCGGCGATCGGTGCGAAAGCCGACACTGAACGGAATTTGTCCGGGTTGCGTAGCGCCAGCGTCAGCGCGCCATGACCGCCCATCGAGTGACCGAAGATGCCGATACGCTCGGCATCGATGGGGAGCGACTGCGTGACGAGGCCGTACAGTTCGTCGACGATGTAGCTGTACATGCGGTAGTACTTCGACCACGGGTCTTGCGTAGCGTCGAGATAGAAGCCTGCGCCGACGCCGAAATCCCACGAGTCGGTCTCGCCAGGCAACCCCGCGCCTCGCGGGCTGGTGTCGGGGGTGATGAGGGCCACCCCGTGTTCTGCGGCCAGCCACTGCGCCCCGCCCTTGATCATGAACGTTTCTTCCGTACACGTGAGGCCCGCGAGATAGAACAGCGCGGGCACGGCGCGTCCGTCACGCGCCTGCGGCGGCACAAACACCGAAAAACGCATCGGCAGACCGATCACGGACGAAGTGTGGCGATAGAAGCGCTGCACGCCACCAAAGCAGCGGTGTTCGGAAATGAGTTCGAGCATGGCGAAATCCAGGAAATATGGCCGCTATCTTACCTCGCGATGTGACGCGTGACATTGGCTAGGCACTCGACGAACACATCTCGCCGATCAATGGACTTAACGACGGTGGCTATGTCGCGCTTGTCGTCGCTTGTTGTCTTGCGACAGGTGAACCCGCGTCGCTACGGTGGGCCTCCCGTATTCGATACCAGGAGCGCCCCATGCCGATGTCACCGTTCGATCTGGACGACGTCACCAATCTCGTACAACGCGACGGCATCGCCGCTCGCCTGTCGGAGCAGGAAAAGCGTTTGTTGGTCCTGCTCGCCGCCCGTGCAGGCACCGCGCTCGACAAGCACGCGTTGATGTCGGCCCTGTGGGGCAAGCGCGCGCAGTGGATGGAAGACGCCGCGCTCGTGCAACTCGTCTCCCGTCTGCGGCGCTCACTCGCCCCGCTCGGCCTGCAACGCGCCATCGTGACGGTGGCGCGCGTCGGCTATCGCTTCGACGTCCCGTCGTCAGTCGCCGTGACCATTTCGGATACGAATTCGGCGGATGACGTAGCGCGCGAGACCTCGCCGGTGTCCGCAGACAGCAGTCATGACGGTGTGACCGTGGTCGATGCCACAACCTCCGCATCGTGCGCACCGCCGCTCTCACACGGTGTCGCGTGCGACGGGCACGGCGAGGTACGGCGACACGGTGTGATCGTCCGGATTCCGCAAATCGAGTACCGCCTGCTGTGTGCATTGCGCTCGCCCGCCAACGTCGCGCATGACAAACGTACGCTGATCGCGACGCTGTGGCCAACGCGTCCCGATCAGGACGACACCAATCTGATGCAGGTGGTCTCGCGCCTTCGCCGCAAGCTGATTCCACTCGGGTTGCATCGCCATATCGTGACGGTGCCGCGCATTGGCTATCGCTTCGAGCCTTGCATCGAGGCTGACACTGCGCCCATGTCCGAGGCACCGGGTACGTCATCAACGTCATCGCCCCCCTCGTCGACAGGCAGGCCCGACCGCCTTCGGGACTGGCTGCCGACGACGCTCCCGCGCGCCCTTCGCACGCTGACACGTCATTTGCGCTGGCGAAGCCGCTGAGCGAACGCGACGCTGGTCACGCCGATGTCGCCGCGAGTTTCCTGCTTCATCGCCCGGCAACGGCACCTGTCCATTCACTCTCAGGAGCCACATCATGACTGCACCGCGCAATTCGTCTTCCACTTCCGCTGCGTCCGCCACCGTCGCCACCGGCACCACCGACGCCGCCAGCGAACTCGTCTATCCCACAGATCCGCTCGACGGCGCAACGGAAACCACCTACGCCCAGAACGGATTCGATCCGGCGACGAGCACGACGCAGCTGTCGTACACGTCGGCGCGTGTCGCCAAGCGCGTCTACAACCGTTATGCGAAAGGCGCGCTCGAAGTCTCCGGCTATTACACCGACTGGTCGCAATACGATGGACGTCTCGACGGCGACTTCAGCAATGACGCGGCCGGACGCGGCGTCGATCTGATGTTGCTCGATCCGTTTGCTTACGACAGGCTGATCATCGGTTTCGCGGGCATCGTGGGCGATCAGGGCGAGAAGGCGCAAACCATCGCCCGTGCGGCCACCGACTTCGTGCGCAAGCCAGATCAGGCCACCTTCGTCGACAGTTGGGGGGACGTGCTCTCCTATCGCAATTGCGGCTTTCCCGGCTGGGTGAGCAACGACGTGATGCCGATGTTCCAGCAGTCGCGGGCACAGGGCGTACTCGGCGGTTTGCGCCTGCTGCACGCGAAGAACCCGGCACTGAAACTCGCCATCGCCATCGGCGGCTGGACGATGAGTCAAGCGTTTCACGGGCTGGCGGGTAGCAGCGCGCGACGCAAGACGTTCTGCGCGAGCGTCGTCGATCTGCTGCGCCGCTTCCCGATGTTTACCGAGATCAACATCGACTGGGAGTATCCCGGCTCGCCGGGTGACGACGGCAACGTCTACGACGACTCGGACGGACCGAATTACGCAGCGCTCGTGAGCGATCTGAAGAAGGCGCTCGTGGCTGCCGGACGCCGCGATGTCGAAATCTCGATTGCGGCGTCGGCCAACGTGGCCGACATGCAGAAGGCCAACCTGCCGGGTCTGATCGCTGCGGGTGTGTCACGTCTGAATCTGATGACGTACGACTTCTTCGGCACGCCGTGGGCACCCACGCTCGCCCATCACACGAATCTTCACGACACGGACCCGGCCGCGCCCGACGGCTTCTCGATCGATCGCGCCGTCAACTGGCTGCGTCAGGCAGGCGTGCCGCTCGCCAAGGTGCACATCGGTTATGCGGCGTACTCGCGCAACGCGCTTCAGGCGCAGATTGCACAGGTCGCGGCCCTTTCCGGCACTTACTCTCCCGGCGACGACATCACCACCGGCACGTTCGAATCAGGCACGACGGAGTATTACGACGTGCTGCGCAATTACCTCGATCTGGAGCACGGTGCAGCGCGCAACGGTTTCGTTCTGTACACCGATACGGTGGCCGACGCCGACTTCCTGTACCAGCCGTCGACGGGCATGTTCATGTCGCTCGACACGCCACGCACCGTGCGTGCCAAGGGCGACTACGTCAGGCGCAACGGGCTTGGCGGCCTATTCACCTGGACGATCGACCAGGACAACGGCGTGCTGGCGAATGCGGCACGTGAGGGGCTTGGGCAGAAGGCGACGGCCTCGCATATCGACATGACGCCGTTCTACTTCAGCGGGAAGACGTCGCTGGACGATTCGTCGACGGGAGACTGACCATGCGCTTTCTCTTGTCCCGGCTGCTGGAACCGTCGACGTGGGCGGGCCTCACGGGCCTTGCGGTCTCGCTCGGCACCTCGCCCGACGTCATGCATGAGCTGGCGCAGGCGGGGGCGGCACTGGCGTCGCTCGCGGCCATGGCGTTACCGGAGAATGCGGTGCGAGGCCGCCTGAACGACGGCATTTCCCGACAGCCGTAAGCCTTACCATCCCCGTGCATGACGGGTCTGGCACGGGGCGGGGGCGCATCGGTATGCCGCCGAGGCGCCTTCGGCCCGTGTCGACAAAAAAATGTCACGATTTCTAAACTTTTCGCCGCGCGTGTCGCTATACGTTTCAAGGCGTGCTGCGCCGCTGCACGCCTTGAGTTTGGGAAGTCCGGGAAAGTTGTCACATTGGCAGACTATGATGCCGTCGATGCGAGACGTCCCGAGGCCCCCGCCCCATCAGGCAGTTGCGGCACCGAAGTCCCTCAGCAGTGCACGACAGAAGCGTCGCGGCATCATCAATGGCACGGCTCCCCTTTGAGGCGAGCCGGTCGGGACGATGGCAACGGCGTACTACGACAAACAAAAGACAGACCAGATTCACCAGAGATTGACCGGGGGCCATATGAAACTGATCCTGCTGGCGCTTGCCGCCTCGTTGTTTACGCTCGTCATGATGGTACAGGCGCGCAGCGAAGCCAACGAGGTTGCCGCCTCTTCTTCGCGTTCGCAGCCTGCGGGCATCAACATCGGCGAACGCATGCGCACCCGTAAGGACATGGCGATGTGGAACGCACGCCGCAAGATGCACGCCGTTCGTCAGGAAGACTGAATAAGCGCAGCAACATGCTGCGTCGCACCAAATTTGGGCATCCTCGAAGACCGTCCTATAGTGGAAAGGCACATAGGAGAGGAGATAAGAAAGATGCCCGCAATCCACTTCAATCTCTACGACCTGACCTTGTTCCTGCCGATGGCAGTGGCCGGTGCGCTGCTCGTTGGCGGCATCCCCGTCGCTACGCGCTCGACACGCTACGGTCTGCGTGCCGCCGGTGCGGTGGTTGGGGCGCTCGTTGCGTTCCTTGTGGTGGAGGCGTTGCCTGTGCTCGTGTAGTCGGCACACGCTTCAGTCACCATCGAATTCCCCCTTCGCAGGCCATCCGTGGTTTGCGATGTGAAACGCGCGTGCTGTCGACGCTCGCGTGCGCTCGGGTGATCGCACACGTCCAGCGGTCATGGCACTGTCATCGCCACGAATTAATCTGAATAACGGCAACTTCGGTTGCGCTGTCACCCTCTCTGTTGCGCCGCCGACCCGCTCGGCGGCTTTTTTTATGGGAATGTCTTAACGAACCGACGGTCTGTTTCCTCAGTGTTTCCACCGTCATCGTTTTGCCCCGACACGCGCCGCCCCATCGCCTACAATCACCGGAAGTGCAACGCCATGCGCGTGCCTCCGACGTGCGACGCCGGGGTGTCGCGCCACGCAGACAGAGGAGGTTTCCGAATGTCCGACGCGTTCTCCCGCGCCTTCGCCGTTGTCGTCAATCAGTACCGTTCGCCGCGTCAGTACACTGTCTCGGTCGAGCGGGCGAGTGAGATGATCGCCAAGAACATCGGCCTGTTTTCAGATGGCTTCGCTGCCGAACCGCATCTGATCGTGGGCCTGTTCGAGACCGAAGCCGAAGCCTGGGCACTGGCCCGGCGTCTCCAGCGTACCCGTATCACCATGCAGACGCTGCTTCAGACGCCCGCGCGCGCCACGTCCGTCTCGCCGCCGGAGCTTGATCCGAGCGAGTGATTCCGCCCCGCTCTCCTCCAACGCCCGCCCCAAACCGACGTCCACGGAAATAAACCGTGTCGACATCCGTCATCGAGCGTAGAATTCGGAATTCCAGATATCACGGATACCGGCCAAGGTCGGAATGCCATGCCACACCCCGCTTCAGCGCCTGCCTTGTCCGCCACGGATACCCTCGACGCCCCGACGACCGACGCGATGCCTTCGCCGATGGCCCCGCTTGCGCCGCTCGCCAGCACGCCGGTGCTCATCGATCAGGTGTACTCGCGGCTGCGCGACGCAATCGCCGACCTCACGCTCCCGCCCGGCGAGCGCATCCGGCAGGCCGAACTGGCCGACTCGCTGGGCGTATCGCGTCAACCTGTGAGCCACGCATTGCAGTTGCTCAAGCGCGACGGACTGGTGTGCGACAGCGGACGTCAGGGGCTCGAAGTGGCTCCGATCGATGCGGGCCATCTGCGCCAGCTCTATCAGGTGCGCACGGCACTGGACAGTCTCGCCGCTCGACTAGCCGCTATGCGCCGCGCCGAAGGAACACTGCCGGACGATGTCCTGCGCCGCCTGGAAGACGCCGTCGCCGCTGGCATGACGATGACGAAAGGGACGCCGGTGGTACGACAGGTCCGTATCGAAGTCGCCTTCCACACAGCGTTGCACGACGCCTCGGGCAATCCGCTGATTGCACAGACGGTGGCGCCGCAGTGGCCGCACATCATGCGCGCGATGGCCGCCACGCTCGGCGCGATGCCGATGCAGGAAGTCGTCTGGCATGAGCATGGGGAAATCGTGGCGCGCATCGCGGCCGGTGACGCCAGCGGTGCCGAAACCGCCGCCCGCGAACACACGGAAGCCGACGGCGGCAATGCGCGTCGTGAATGGTTGATCCGTCTCGCGCAATCGAACTGATGAACTGACGAAGCAACCCATGCAAGCTGTTATCTCTGCCGCCCTGCCCGTCTTCGGGCTGATCTTTCTGGGGTATCTCTGCGCCCGCCGGGCCTGGCTCGGCGATGCTGCGCTCGATGCGCTCAATCGCTTCGTCGTCTATCTTGCGTTGCCCGCCGTCCTGTTTCAGTCGATGGCGCAGATCACGTGGGCCGAACTCGTCAATCCCGGCTTCCTGGGCGCGTTCGGTGGCGGGATGGCCGCGACGTTCGCGCTGTCCTTCCTGCTCGACCGGACGGTGCGCGGACGTCTGACGGACGCGAGCATCGAGGGCATGGGCGCGGCGTACCCGAACGCAGGCTTCATGGGGCTACCGCTGTGCCTCGTAGCGTTCGGTCCGGCGAGCGTGCCCGCTGTCGTCGTCGCCATGCTGCTTACGGCGACGGTGCTCTTCGCGATCTCCATCGGCATCATCGAAACGGATCTGCAAGCGACACCGAACTGGCGTCGCACGGCGGGTTTCGTTGCGCGTGCGCTCATTCGCAATCCGCTGGTCGTCTCGCCGTTCGCCGGTATGGCGTTCGCGGCGTTCGGCATCACACTGCCCGCCCCCGTCCTTCACTTCACGACGTTGCTCGGCGGTGCGGCCAGCCCGTGCGCGCTGGTGGCCATCGGTATGTTCCTCGCACAAAGCTCGGGCGCGGCGAAAGAGCCTCGGATCGCGCGTGCCGTGGGACGTCTCGTCGGTCTCAAGCTGATTTTTCAGCCCGCCATTACCGCGTTTCTGGCGTTTCGCGTGTTCGATCTGCCGACGATCTGGGCGCACAGCGCGTTGCTGCTGTCGGCACTGCCCATCGGCACCGGGCCGTTCATGCTGGCGCAGTTGTACGGACGCGAGGCGGCCGTAGCTTCGCGCGCCATTCTGATTTCGACGGTGCTGTCGGTGGTGACGGTGTCGTTGCTGATCGGCTGGTTCAGCGTTCGATAACACGCCCGGCCTGAAACGCCCCGCATCGGGTCGGTGCAGGCTTCGGTCGGCTAACGCAGGTTCGCCGTCGGGGCGACGACCACGCGGTCGCGTCCCGAGCGCTTCGCGGCGTAGAGCGCGGCGTCGGCTGCGCCCAACAGGCGCAGAGGCAGCGATTCCGGATCGGCGATGTCACGCGGATCGACGCTGGCCAAGCCAATGGAAATGGTGAGCGGCACGAGAATCCCGTCGTCGTCGGGTACCTCCAGTCGCGCCACCGCACGACGCACCCGCTCAGCGACCGTCCCCGCCCAGTTCTGCTCGGTCTGCACCAGGAGTGCGGCGAACTCTTCCCCGCCGTATCGCGCGAGGGTATCCGTCACGCGCAATTGCGCACGCATGCAGACACTTGCGGCACGCAATGCGCGATCGCCGGTCGCATGACCGTGACTGTCGTTGACACGCTTGAAATGGTCGATGTCGATGAGCAGGCATGCGAGCGGCGCACCATAGCGTGCGCCCCGAATCACTTCTTCTCGCAGACGCTGATCGAAGTAGCGACGGTTCGACAAGCCCGTGAGCGGGTCCGTCAGACCGATACGCTTTAAGCGCTCGCGGTTCCACATGTTCTCGAGACACACGGCGACGACTGCGCCGAACCGTTCTAGGAAGTCGGTGGCCATGTCGGGGGCGAAGCGGCGTGCGTCGCGACTGCCCAGTGCGATCACACCGATGTAACGTCCATTACGCGCGAGCGGCATTACGACGGCGCTCGCCGGGGCACGCGCACCGAACAGTGCCGCGTGACGCTCGCGTGGCGCGCCGATCCAGAGCTGGCCGTTACCGCAGACGGCGGAAAACGTCCCGGTGTCCTGCGCGATGCACAGACCGCCGTCGAGGGCGCGGATGCCCTCGGCCGTGTCGATCAGATCGCGAAGGGTATCGTCGACCTCAGCGAGCATCAGACGCACACCCGACAGGTCGAAGTCGTGGCGCAGACGATTGAGCACCACTTCCAGGAATTGACCGAAGTCCGGCGCGCCCATGAGCGCCAGCTCGATGTCCTGAAAACGTTTTAGCGAGCGCTCGTTGCGCTGGACGGTCGCCAGCAGCGATTGCAAAGAGTCGAGCGTCGGTGCCTGATTGGTTGCCACGTAAGGTCTCGAAAGACACGCGGCACTGCGCGGCCGCCTAGCGTGTTTGCCCCACGATGATGGCCTCGCAAATGCGCGTGTTGCAACGCCGTCTTGAGGCGACCATGAGGCCGTTAACGGCAGGCATTTACCAAAACTGAGGGTAATGAGAATCTATTTTGATGTCTCGAAAGCGAGCACTGGCGCGCGGTTTCTGTCTGACTAGGGAAAATACCTACTTTCTATGACGGCCGTGTCGCGACGCACAAAACCCTCATTCGACCTACATGGGATTTCTGGGCGGTCGGCCGACCGCGTTGCGTTCGAGACCTCTCTGATCGTCACTTATCGGTCCGCTGCGCTGGGACATAGCACGGTGACGACCCGGTGACACATGGCGATGTCACTCCCGCGTTGTGCCTACGCCACATGTGTCCTATCGGACGGGATATTCGTCGAATGCTTAAGACGTTCAGTGAAACGAAGGCAGACATCAACGGCTTCTCACTTCACCATCCCGACTTCCCGGCGAGCGGGAACCGGTCACCCGCCGACAATGCAAAACCCGTCGACGCGCAACCCGATGATTCAGAATCCGGATTACCGCAAAGCGAGGTGACTGAGCGTGGATCTCGGAGCGATAGGAAAGGACGACGAACAGGATGACGTCCGGCCGTCCGGCATGACCGATTGCATGTCGCAACGCAGCGAAAATCGGCTGGAAACTGGCGTGGATCAACAATTCCACAGTTTCCCTGCTTGACACCTTCCCACCTTTCCCGTAAAAAAACGGGTGCATGAACGTTGTATGGCGAGTCTTGTGTCATCTAATGTCGCCCTCTGCGTCAACTCGGTTGTACCTGATCAGCTTTAATGTCATGCGCTCGCTGAGCATCTCGCTCGCTCATTTGAAAACTTTAAGGATTTAAGAAATGGCAACTGGTACCGTCAAGTGGTTCAACGACGCCAAGGGTTTTGGTTTTATTACGCCGGACGAAGGCGGTGAAGATCTCTTCGCCCACTTCTCGGAAATCCAATCGAAGGGTTTCAAGTCGCTGCAAGAAAACCAGAAGGTCAGCTTCGAAGTGAAGATGGGACCGAAGGGCCGTCAAGCCAGCAACATCCAGGCCATCTAAGGTCTGCGATTCGCTGAGCGGTCGCTAACGCGATCGACGCGCCTCGGGCAGTACGCTAGACCCTAGCGACTGCCCGAACTGAAAACCCCGCCAAGGCGGGGTTTTTTCGTTATGGGATGCGACCGGATGGAGGCTCAGACAGCGCGCGGCTTCACCCGACTCGCCGCTTCCACTGCATTGCTGCGCGCAACGTCAAGATTCTCGTCGTACGCCAGCGCCACTCCCATACGACGCTTCACAAAGCTCTCCGGCTTGCCGAACAGACGAATGTCCGTCTGCGGCACCTGCAAGGCCTGATCGACGCCGTCGAACACGATGCCCCTGGCGTCCACACCGCCATAGATCACGGCACTCGCGCCCGGCGTCTTCAGCGTGGTATTCACCGGCAGACCGAGAATCGCACGCGCATGCAGTTCGAACTCGTTCTGCCACTGGGTGATCATCGTCACCATGCCCGTGTCGTGCGGACGCGGACTGACTTCGCTGAACCACACGTCGTCTCCCTTCACAAACAGCTCGACACCGAAGATGCCCTGCCCGCCCAGATTGTTCGTCACGTCACGTGCAATGAGACGCGCACGATCAAGCGCGACGGACGACATCGGATGCGGCTGCCAGCTCTCCACGTAATCGCCACTCACCTGCTTGTGGCCGATCGGCGCGCAGAAGTGCGTCTCGACCTGTGCATCGGCGCCGCGTGCACGCACGGTCAACAGCGTGATCTCGTAATCGAAGTCGATAAAGCCTTCGACGATGATGCGGCCGTGACTCACGCGCCCGCCTGCCATGGCGTAGTCCCACGCGGCTTTCACGTCGGCTGCGCTGTCGATCTTGCTCTGCCCTTTACCCGAGCTGCTCATCACCGGCTTGACGATGCACGGATAGCCGATGCCCCCGTCGATGGCCGCTTGAAGTTCTTCCAGCGAATCGCAGAACTGATACGGGCTCGTCGGCAGGCCCAGCGTCTCGGCCGCCAGACGACGAATGCCTTCGCGGTCCATCGTCAGACGCGCGGCACGCGCCGTCGGAATCACGCGCACCACGCCGTCGGCTTCCAGTGCTTCGAGCATCGGCGTGGCGATGGCTTCGATTTCCGGCACGACGAGATCGGGCTTCTCGGCTTCGATCAGTGCCTTGAGCTGTTCGGGATCGGTCATCGCAATGGTGCGCGAATGATGCGCCACCTGCTGGCCCGGAGCGTTCTCGTAGCGATCGACGGCAATCGTCTCGACACCGAGACGCTGCAAGGCGATCAGCACTTCACGGCCGAGTTCGCCAGCGCCCAACAACATGACCTTCGTCGCGCTCGGCGACAGCGGGGTTCCGATAGTGGTCATTTGCGACCTTTGGAGAGTAAAAAATTAGGGAGGACGACGGGGGACGGCGAGCCCTCAGCCGCTCGACTGACGTCGTGGCCGTCGTACGTGAAAGCCGTATTGTAGCGAGCCATGCGCAAATCACATCAGCGCGCCTCGCAGCACGCGACGGCAGCTCGTCACCATGCACGCCTGCGTGTCCTGATAGCCCATGAGGACCCACGCTGTTCCCGCGTTGGTCATCGCGCCCACCAGCGCCAGCCCGACGATCCGGGCCTGCGCCTGCGCGTCGGCATCGGTCGGCGGTGGCGTCTCGGCCATGGCGAGGATCAGCTTCGCGAATTCAAAGATGTAGCGCTGATAGGTCAGGTCTGTCTCCGGGCTCACGCCCATCACTTCAAGCAGCAGCACGCGGGCCGCCTGAGGCTGACGCAGGAACGCGAAGAAGGCGTTCAGGCCAGCATCGAGCCGCGCGTCGAGCGTCGGGGCGCTATCGGCGATGGCGGCCTGTAACTGTTCGAGCAGCGTCTGCGCGTGATGCGCGTAGGTCGCCCGCAGCAGATGCTCCATGTTGTCGAACGCCGCGTAAAAGTACCGGTCGTTGAGCTTTGCCAGACCGCACACCGAGCGTACGGTGGCGCGGCGAAAGCCGACAGTGCCGAACACCTCGGTGGCGGCGTCGATCAGCGCGGTGCGGCGCGCCTGTTCCCGCTGCGCCTGCGCCACGCCGCCATAGCGCCGCCCTCCCTCCCGGGCCGTCGGTGCAGCATCCTTCGATTCGAGTCCTTGTTCCATTTCGCTATTTGACATCACCTTAATGGAAAACTAAAGTGGTGACACGCAACACCAAATTTGCGTGACCTCATTATAGGCAACGCGAGCGCCGCCGCAAGACGACTTAAGATCCATAAGAGGCGGCATGCGACAGGCATCCCCCAGGGGAGACAGGGAGACGGCACGATGAAGACGTTCACGGACAAGGTGGCGGCCATCACGGGTGCGGGATCGGGCATGGGACGCTCGCTCGCCTTGGAACTGGCACGCCGGGGAGCGCACCTCGCGTTATCCGATATCGACGAGGCAAGCGTCACGCACACCGCCATCGCGTGTCGTGCGCTCGGCGCGCGCGTGACGTCGCAACGCCTCGACGTCGCCGATCGCGACGCCGTCTTTGCGTGGGCGCGCGACACCGCCGCCGCACACGGCAAGATCAACCTCGTTTTCAACAATGCAGGCGTGTCGTTGTCCGTGCCGGTCGCGACCACACGTCTTGAAGATATCGAGTGGCTGATGAACATCAACTTCTGGGGCGTGGTGCACGGCACACAGGCGTTCCTCCCCTACCTCAACGCTTCCGGCGACGGTCACATCGTCAACACGTCGAGTCTCTTCGGCATCATCGCCATGCCGACGCAATCGGCCTACAACGCCAGCAAGTTCGCCGTGCGCGGTTTTACCGAAGCGCTACGTATGGAGCTGGAGCTGGCGGGCTCCCCCGTGTCGTGCACGTGCGTGCATCCGGGGGGCGTCGCCACCAATATCGTGACGGCATCGCGCATCGACGACAGCATCGCCGCGTTCACCGGCATCGACGCGCAAACACATCGCCGTCGCGCCAACAAGCTGATCGACGTGACGAGCGCCGACGCTGCCGCGCGCCAGATGCTCGCCGGGGTCCAGCGCAATGCGCGGCGCGTACTCGTGGGCGCCGACGCGCGCCGCGTCGACAAGCTCGCCCGCCTGCTCGGCGCAAGTTACCAGGCAATGGTCGTCTGGTTCTACCGGCGCTCGGCCATGTCGAGCAAACGGTCTGCGGCCGCTGCAAACGCGCGAACCGCCGCGACCGATTCATCCACGAACTGAAAATTTCCGGCCGGAGGATTTCGTCATGACGGCAAATACAACCGTGTCCGATATCGCAAGCGCGTCCCGCACACGCAGGGATCTGGACGTCATCATTGTGGGCGCAGGACTCTCGGGCATCGCCGCCGCGCACTATCTGCGCGAGCGCTGCCCCGGCACCCGATTCGCGATGCTCGAAGCCCGTCAGTCACTGGGCGGCACGTGGGATCTGTTCCGTTACCCCGGCGTGCGCTCCGACTCCGACATGTACACGCTCGGCTTCAGCTTCCGTCCGTGGGCGAGCGATCAGGCCATCGCCGGCGGCGGCAAGATTCTCGACTATCTCAAGGAGACGGCCCGCGAAGAAGGTCTCGATGAGGCGATTCGTTATGGACACAAGGTAAGCGAAGCACGCTGGGACTCCGGCATCGCCCGATGGACGCTCGACATCGAGCGCACGCACGAGGACGGTCGTTGCGACACCGAGACGCTCACATGCCGCTTCCTCTTCATGTGCAGCGGCTACTACGCCTACGACGCCGGCCACGCCCCCACCTGGCCCGGCATGGAGACGTTCGGCGGCACCGTGGTCCACCCGCAGCATTGGCCCGCCGATCTCGACTATCGCGACAAGCGCGTCGTCATCATCGGCAGCGGTGCGACGGCCGTCACCCTGCTGCCGAGCATGGCGACGAGTGCGTCGCACGTCACGATGTTGCAGCGCTCGCCGAGCTACATCCTGTCGATGCCGCAGCGCGACGGCGTCGCCGAGCGTCTGCGTAAATGGTTGCCTGCGGGGGTCGCGCACCGGCTCGTGCGCACGAAGAACGTGCTGATCACGCTCGGTTTCTACAATGCCGCGCGACGCTGGCCGAACGCCATCCGACGCGTATTGATCAAGCGCGCGGCACAACAAGCGCAGGGTCATGCCGACGTCGAACGCGATCTCACGCCGCGCTACAACCCGTGGGATCAGCGACTGTGCCTCGCACCGAATGGCGACATCTTCAAGGCGTTGCGCAGCGGTCGTGCCGACATCGTCACCGACGAAATCGCGGCATTCACCCCTGCCGGTCTCACGCTCAAGAGCGGCAAGACGCTTGAGGCCGACATCGTGGTGACGGCGACCGGCTTGCGCGTGCAACTGATGGGCGGTGCGCGATTGCGGGTCGACGGCCAGCCCGTCACGCTCTCCGACACAGTGGCCTACAAGGGGATGATGTACAGCGGCGTGCCGAATCTTGCGTCGGTCTTCGGTTATACGAATGCCTCGTGGACACTCAAGGCGGAACTGATCGCGCAGTACGTCTGCCGTCTGATCAACCATATGAATGCGCATGATGCCGACACGTGTGTGCCCTATCTGCGTGACGGCGAACACGGCGAGTTGCCCGCCATCGGTCTGACGTCGGGGTACATTCAACGCGCCGCCGGCGCGCTGCCCCGGCAAGGCGGACGCAAGCCGTGGGTGTTCTATCAGAACTACCTGCGCGACTTGCGACTGATGCGCTGGAGTAGCGTCGACGACGGTGCGATGCATTTCGAGCGTCGCGCAACGCTGCGACGTGTCGTCGCATCGTCGGACCTCGCAACACCTTGTTAGGATGCGTTTTGACGCGCACGTCGCGCACGCTTCATGCATCCTTCTTTGCCTGCTCTTCGGCCCGACACCATGCTCATCGTCTACTTGCTCGCCTGCCTCGTCATCGCCTTCGCCACTGTGGTGCTCGTACTGGTGCGCTTTACGCGGCGTGTAGCCAAACGCGCCGAAGCGGCCGTGCCGCCGGACGGACAGTTTCTCGATATCGACGGCGAACGACTGCATTACGTCGATTTCGGACACGGCCCCGCCATCGTGTTCATTCACGGGCTCTCCGGGCAATTACGCAACTTCGCTTATTTGCCACTGGCCGCGCTGGCGCGCACGCATCGCGTAGTGCTCGTCGACCGCCCCGGCTCCGGCTATTCCACACGTGGGCCGCAACACGATGCCGCTATCGCATGGCAGGCGAACGTCGTTGCGCAACTGATCGACACGCTTGCGCTGGACCGTCCGCTGGTGGTCGGGCATTCGCTGGGCGGTGCGGTATCGCTGGCGCTCGCGCTCGACCATCCACAACGCGTAGGCGCGCTCGCGTTGATCGCGCCGCTGACGCAGCCGGTGTCCGAAGTGCCTGCGCCCTTCCGTGCACTCGCCATCCGGAGTGCCTGGTGGCGCCGCTGGGTTGGACGCACGCTCGCCGTGCCGGTCGGCATGATGACGGGACGCACGACGCTCGCGTATGTCTTCGGGCCTGAAGACGCGCCCGAGGACTTCCTCATTCGCGGCGGCGGCGTGCTGGGCTATCGTCCCGGCAACTTCGAAGCAAGCTGCGTCGACATCCTCGCGGCGGAGCGGGACATGCCCGCGCTGGCGGCGAGATACAACGACCTGGCAGTGCCCGTCGATGTGCTTTACGGCCGCAGCGACCGCGTGCTCGACTACCGCCAGCACGGCGAAACCTTGCCGGTGGCGAGCCCGCGTGCGCAACTCACGCTCGTCGACGGCGGCCACATGCTCCCCGTCACGCAGCCGGAGCTGACCGCCCAATGGCTGAGTGAGGTCGCTGCGCGCATGCCGTCTGCACAGAACTATCGTCCTCGTCACGATGTGACGATGGTGTCGACGCACGCCGCCAACGACGCCGCCTGATCGTCACGAGGGCATCACGATGCCCGTCCCGATTTCTCCTCGTCGATGACGTAACGCGCAGCGCGCCGCAAGTTGGGGATCGCCCCGCCTGCGGTGTCTCTATTCCGATGGCACACTAGGGGCTTTCCGATATTGCGCGCCCTCAGTGCGCACGTCTCATGGCAGATCGTCCCGAAGCGCAATCGTCTACGCCTGACGGCCAGCATTCCTCGCCTTCCCAGTCGCCCTCACAGCGCTCGCCAACGTCCTTGCGGATGGCGGCGAGTCTCGTCGTATTACGCGAACGCCCGAGTGGTCTGGAAGTGCTGCTGTTACGGCGTGCCGTCCGGGCCGGTGACTTCAGCTCCGACGCCTACGTCTTTCCCGGCGGTGTTGTCGACGCGGCCGATCGGCAAGGACACGCGGCGTGCATCGGGCTGAACGACGCCACGGCGAGCGAACGTCTCCAACTGACCGATCATGGCCTCGATTACTACGTCGCGGCCATCCGCGAATGCTTCGAGGAAACGGGGGTGTTGTTCGCGGTCGATGCTACGGGTGTGCCAATCGAAGCCTCCGCGCTCGACGACATGCGCACCCAACGTGACGCGCTGCACGACGGCAAGATCGATATCGCATCGTTGTGCCATGCATCCAACGTTCGGCTGACGCCCGACCGTCTGCACTATCTGAGTCACTGGGTCACGCCGCTCGCGCTGCCGAAACGTTTCGACACGCGCTTCTTTCTGGCGATGCTCCCCGAGGGCCAATCGGTCGAAGTCGATCAGATCGAGACCGCAGCACACCGTTGGATGCGTCCGCACTATGCGCTGACGCACGCGGACCAACTGCGACTTTTGCCGCCCACGCGCAAACTGCTCCAGTGGATCGAAAGTATGGGGACTGCCGAGCGGGCGATAGCGACGGCATCGACGCTGGCCGCGCGGCACGAAATCCCGCGTATCCAGCCGCGCCTCGCCAACGGCAAACGCGGCCGCTGGCCCGTCACGCCGGACGAGCCGGCGTGGGCCGAACTGACGCTGACCGATCCACAGGAGCAAGGCACCGGAAGCTACGACATCGTGCCGGGAAACGTCGTGACGCTCATGCCCGGCGTGCTTCGCGTCACCGCATCGAATCCGGGGATGATGACCGGCCCCGGCACCAACACCTATCTGATTGGCGGCGGGCCTCAGAACGAGTGGGCTGTCATCGATCCCGGCCCCGACGATCCCCTGCATACAGAGACGATCCTGCGTGCAGCGCCAGGCGTCATCCGACAGATTTTCGTCACGCACACGCATCGCGATCATTCGCCCGGCGCGCGGTTGTTAAAGGCGAAGACCGGGGCCGTGACGTATGGCATGCACGCGCGTCATGACGAAGGGCAGGACACGGCATTCGTGCCGGACGTCGCCCTCTCCGACGACGACGAAGTGACGCTGCCGGATGGACGCATGCTGCGCGCCGTCCACACACCGGGGCACGCGGCGAACCATCTGTGTTATTCGCTTGACGACGCGAAGCTGGTCTTCACCGGCGATCACGTGATGCAAGGCTCGACGGTGGTCATCAACCCGCCGGATGGCCATATGGCGACTTATCTGGCATCGCTGGAAAAGCTGGCGGCGTTGGCGCCACAGTGGCTCGCGCCGGGGCATGGCTTCGTGATGGATCGTCCGGCGCAGCGCATCGCGCGGCTGGTGGCACATCGGCTTGCGCGGGAAGCAAGCGCGCTGGCGGCGCTCGCGGACGTCGGTCCGGCGAGCATCGACATGCTCACACCGGTGGTCTATGCGGACGTACCAGCGACGCGGCACGGTGTCGCGCGACGTTCGCTGCGCGCGCATCTGGATAAGCTCGCAGAAGACGGACGCGCCGTCCTCTCGGCGGACGGCGTATGGCGTTTGTGTGGCGAGACGGAGGCGGGCTAAATGACCAAGGGCGCGCGAAAGGTCACGCGTCCCCGTCACCGAGTAGTTCGTCGACGATGCGCTCACCGGCCTTGCGTCCAGCCATCTCGGCGTCGAGCCGGTTGTCGCGATGACCATCGGGAGAGCGCACTTCCGGCCCTTCCGGCTTGTCGTGTCGCAGCACTTGCACCAGATAGTCCCACGGTCCGGCGTACTCATTCTGAAACGCCTGAACGCGAATTCGATAGCCTGCACGGTAATCGTAGACCTGCTCATGCGATGCGTAGCTCATGAAGGACTCCGTGTTTCCGGTTAGCGGGATGCCGCCTGTCTGGCGGCAAGGTGCTGCGACGTTCAATTTGAATATCAAACGCTCATTGCTTGCCGACTTCGATTGGCTCGACGCTGGCACCCTGCGCAATCGCCTTGGCGGCGAGGTCGACGATTTCGTCTTCGAAGTCGACGAACTGATCGAATAGCGCCTCGCCCCCGGCATCGACGCCTGACAGGTGATTGAGCGCGGCGCGACCGATCTGGCAGGTCCAGACCTTGCCGTCGACATGCACATTAAAACGCACGGACTCGCCGTCGCTCCCCAAGCCGAGGCCACCGTGCAAAAAGGTACTCATTGCTATCTCCACACTATCCTGAAAGTCGAAAAACGCCCTGCGATGCCAAAAATCGTAGCACGTTCGAATTTCATAGGGGACATCGTAGCGTTACGCAAAGCGCACATTCCGGATCGTACCGGACATAAAAAAAGCCCGCCTGAGGGAGGCGGGCTTCAAACCGGGACGCATGGGGCACCATGGGCACCGGGAAGACAGGGTCATGAAAACATGACGAGTCCATTATGGACGGCCCTGTACGGCACGGCGTAACCCATCGAGCGGGAAATTAGATGTAGATCAAACTTTGGCAGCATCAAAAGCGAATGCACGTCAGTTATCGACGGGGCACTCAGGAATAATGGGAACTTGCACGCCTGCCAGAACGCCGTCACCTAAGGCCTCGACGACCTTATGCCCCGCCCACTTGCGGCTGCGGCTTAAGCGCTCTCAAATCCGTTGGCGTCATGGCGTACGCAAGGGTATCGCTTTGCGGCGCAATCGATTTGATATCGATCTTCACTTCGTATCGATTTGCCAGCTTGGGAGGTGCGGCCGTCGCCAAGAATTCGCTATCGACGTCGGCCTGGAAAAATAGCGTACTGTCGGCTTGAGACCAATCCTGATAGTCCGTTTCGTGGTCCTCGACGACATCGAGTGATTTTGAGAAGTTGAACGTCTTTTTCAGGAGCGACGTCAGTTCGGTCTGAAGTAAAGCCCGCCCCGCCGCGCTATCGAGATAGGTGAAAGGGTCCTGCTTCCAGAAGGTGTTGACGGCCTGAATGTCCCACGCGAATGTCGGAAGATAGTGGCGCTTGAAAATGTGACTCCATGTCTCGGGCGGCACGCTCGCCGTCACCATGACGGGCACGTTGACCAGTGTCGGTCTGCTCCCGACCCGGGTCATGGATTTGACGATGAAGGTGAACTTGAGGTCGGTCCAGTCGTCCTGCTCCTCCACGTCCTCCTGCCCGATGTCCTCCGCCTCGTCGCTTTCGCCGGTGAGCCATGTGGCACTCCGCTTCTTCACCCAGCTTCCGTCGAATTGGTACCAATGCTCCTTCGTGTAAGACGAAATGGGTGCGGCATTGAGCTTGACCATTTGCGCCGTGGCTTCTTTGAGCAGTGCTACCAGATGCTCTTCCACGTCTGAATCGTGATGCGTCGCCTTTTTCGAGTCGGCCACCTTCGTCGGCAGAAAATCGTGCACCACAAGCTGATTGATCTGACGTATCGCATCGTCGAGCTTACGCATCTCCAGAGAGAATGCCGTCTCCTGGACAGTCGCGCCCTTCCCGCTCATTTCCGGATCGAAGAAGTTTTTTGCACCTTGCACCTGATTTGCCCGTCCCGGAACAATGTTCTCGGGAATGTTGATCAGGTGTTGCTCACTGAGTACCACGTGCGCTCCGGCGGTCTTGTTCGCCTCCGTTCTGAACGCTGCAAGCGCAGCGCCCAAGTCCGCCCAACGACTGCTCCCATCCATTGTCATTGGCGCCAGTGTCTTGGTTAGCGTTTCGCTGAACGTCCGCCAACTCTCTTGCGACACCATATGGTCGAGCTGCACGTCTTCCTTGTCGATGACCTGCTCTTCCCTGCGTTTGTCGTTCGCCGCATCGGGGAAATTGCCTTGCAGCACACGAGCCCCGCTCACTATTTCCCTGAGCGTAGAAGATGACGCGGGCCCCTGCCGCATCGCCAGCGCCCCCATGCGATCTGCTTCATGCTCGAGGGCGGGATCGTCGTTGATCTGCGTGGCTTGCAATTGCATTGTCGGCTGAACACGGCCCTGCGCCTGTTGCACGACGTGCCAGGCCTCGTGCGGGAGATGCTGTTCTTGCCCGGGGGCCAGGTGGATGTCAGTGCCCTGCGCGTACGCATGGGCATCGAGTTGCGCTGGCTGCGATGAGTTGTAATGCACCTTTACCGCGTCCATCGACATGCCGCTGAGGCTTTCGATGCCCGACTTTAGCCCGTCGGGAATACCGGTGTTGTTAGGCCTTGCCTCGCGCTGAACGGCAGAATCGGCAGATGTGCCGCCAGCCGTCAGTCCCTGAAGCGACTTCAGTTGCACGGCACGGGGACTGTGGTGAGCAATCGTCTGGAGTTGTCGGAGTGCGACCGTCGAAGGCCGGTTATCTGCCAATGGCGCGTCGGCGGCTTGCGCTTCGTCGCGCCCTAGGCTCGTTGCTTGCGTCCGATGTTCTTCGTCTTTGCCCGAATCCGAATACGTTCTCATGAGTTCGCAATCTCAGGATTTCCGCGGTCAAACCACAAACAATTGTGAAGTACGACGCACTATCGACGCGATGGCCGATCGTGAAAACCATGGAGCGCTTAACGTGATTCAGCCCCGCCTTCGCCGCCTTTTGTAATGCTGATTGGCTGCGCGATGTGCTACGCAGACGGCAGCATAGCAGAGTTATTTGTATGTCTTGTGGCCGCAAAACACGGGCGTGGAATCTCTCGGCGCGTTGCCGAATAATGTCCAAACGGGCGTATCTCGAGCCGCTTAGACTGGATTTGATACGCCCGAATTGGCTATTCCATCATCTCGACGGACGAGACGCCACGGATTCCGCCCGCGTAACTTCAAAGGTTCTTGCGGTACATCACAAACCCAGGCTTCTCGGCGACGTCGTCGTAAAGCCGCATGGCGGTGAGGTTCGTTTCGTGCGTGTGCCAGTACACCCGCGATGAATTGGATGCCTTCGCGTGCGCGTAGACGGCCTCGATCAGCGCGCGTCCCACACCCTGCCCACGCGCCGCTTCGACAGTAAAGAGATCCTGCAAATAGCAGGTCGGCCCTTCCATCGTCGTGCTGCGGTGATACAGGAAGTGCACGAGCCCGAGCGTATGTTCGCCACGTTTGGCGATGATGGCATGCATGGGCTCATACCCGTCGAAAAAGCGCGACCAGGTCGTGCGCGTGATGTGTTCCGGGAGAGCGGTGGCGTCGAAGCGTCCGTAGAAGCGGTTGTAGCCGTCCCACAGCGGCCGCCATGCATCGAAATCTTCCGGTGTGACGGCGCGGACTTCCAGCGTCGAATCGGTCATGCGTTATCTCCATTTGTCGGCTGTTTCAAACCGCCAAGCGTAAGCGACACATGGTCCCCGTGTTAGTCCCAGGCAAGCCAAAAACTGTGGAGCCAGCGGTTGGGGGAACGTATGAGTGGTGACGACCGATGCGATGAATTCCACGCGCACGAAACCCGTGAGCATGCACAAACACGATGACCGTCGCTCAAGCAGAACGCACGTCGATTATCGACTGAGCAAGAGAACTTTTTTCTTTCGGGAGAATTTCCCGGAACGGGAAAATGAAGGACGTGTAACGCTGAGAACTACAAGGGAATTTTGGGGTGACCGATGGGACTCGAACCCACGACGACTGGAATCACAATCCAGGACTCTACCAACTGAGCTACGGCCACCGCCGTGATCAGCGCTTTGACTTGCTCGCTGAACAGAAACAAGATTATAGCGACGTTTTTATCGCGTTGCCAACTCTTTTTTCACTTCTTCGAAATATTTCTTCTCTCACGTGCACGATCGGTGCGCGACATCGGCATCTCACGCGGCGAACGCTCGTCACCGAACGTCGCCACTTACACGCTACGTGTCACGCCGCAACGCTCGATTGCGCCTCGTCACGCTCGGAGAATGCGCCCGCAAGCAGCTGAGCGCGCGCGTCTTCGAACGCACTCACGCCAGCCTTCAAACGCTTCGGATCCGACAGCACGCGACGCCATCCGCGCGCGCCCGGCACGCCACGATATAAGCCCAGCGCGTGACGCGTGATCGCGCCGAGATACTGCCCCTTCTCCACTTGCGAGGCCGCGTATTCGATCAACGCGTCTTCCACTTCCTCACGCGACTTCACCGGCGACGCATCGCCATAAAAGCGCGCGTCAACCTCAGCAAGTACATACGGGTTGTGATACGCCTCGCGGCCCAGCATCACGCCATCGACGTGCTGCAAGTGCAGCTCGACTTCATCGAGTGTTTTGACGCCACCGTTGATCAGGATTTCGAGCTGCGGGAACACTTGCTTGAGACGGTAGGCATAGTCGTATTTGAGCGGAGGAATCTCGCGGTTCTCTTTCGGGCTCAGGCCTTTGAGAATCGCGTTGCGTGCGTGGACGATGAACGTCGAGCATCCCGCTTCTGCGATCTTGCCCACGAAGTCCTCGACGAACGAGAACGATTCGACGTCATCGATACCAATACGATGCTTGACGGTCACGGGCACCTGTACCACGTCGCGCATTGCCTTCACGCAATCCGCCACCAACGCAGGCTCGGCCATCAGGCACGCACCGAATGCGCCGCGCTGCACACGCTCGGACGGACAACCGCAATTCAGGTTGATCTCGTCGTACCCCCACTGCTCACCCAACTTCGCCGCGCGCGCCAGATCCTGTGGTTCGCTCCCGCCCAGTTGCAACGCGACGGGATGCTCCACGGCATCGAAATCGAGATGACGCGCAACGTCGCCGTGCAGCAGCGCACCGGTGGTGACCATCTCGGTATACAGCCACGTGTGGCGCGAAAGCTGACGATGAAAGACGCGACAGTGCCTATCGGTCCAATCCATCATCGGTGCGACGCTAACGCGGCGGGCAGGCAAGTTCATGCAAATTCCTTAGATACGGCAAACGCCGCCTCGCGCGCGTCAAACATCGTTTGCGCAACTGAGATGACGTCTCTTAATAAGCGAAACCCAAAGTATACGTCATGGACTCATCGGCCGCCGGGACCCGCGGCATTGGGGAACGCACGTCAGTCGTCCGACCAGCAAGCCTTCCGACAGGTTTTTCCTCACGACAGGTCGACGCACCGGGAGTACACTTTCGCCTTCCGTCGATAACAAATTAACTATTCGGCAACAGGAGACGCCAACATGGCACCGAAGGACCTCTTGCAGGCACTGATCGTCGTACTCGCCTGGGGCGTGAACTTCGTTGTCATCAAAGTCGGCCTGCATGGCGTTCCGCCCATGTTGCTGGGCGCACTCCGATTTTTGCTTGCCGCGTTTCCCGCGATCTTCTTCGTCAAACGCCCGCAAGTGTCACTCGGATGGCTAATCGCCTACGGTGCCACCATCTCGTTCGGCCAGTTCGCCCTCTTGTTTACTGCGATGTACGTCGGCATGCCCGCCGGACTCGCGTCGCTCGTGCTGCAAGCGCAGGCCTTCTTCACGCTCGGGCTCGCAGCGATGTGCCTCGGCGAACGGTTTCGCGCGCAGAACGTCATCGGCCTGTTGATTGCTGCGGCGGGGCTCGCCGTCATCGGCATGCAAGGCGGCGGCGCCATGACGCTCATCGGCTTCGTGCTGACCCTGTGCGCCTCGCTCAGTTGGGCCACCGGCAACATCGTCACGAAGAAAATCGGCAAGGTCGATCTCGTCGGACTCGTCGTCTGGGCCAGCCTGATTCCACCGATTCCGTTCGTCCTGCTCTCTTATTGGTTCGAAGGCCCGCAACAGATCGCGCAATCGCTCGAGCACATCTCGGCGTCGTCGATCTTCGCAATCGCCTATCTCGCCTTCATCGCCACACTCGTCGGCTACTCGCTTTGGGGACGCCTCATGACGCGCTACCCCGCCAGTCAGGTCGCTCCGTTCTCGCTGCTGGTGCCGATCATCGGACTGGCGTCGGCCGCATTGTTGCTGGACGAACAATTGACGACCCCGCAAATCGCCGGTGCCATGCTCGTCATGACGGGGCTCGTCGTGAACGTCTTCGGCGCGAAGATCAAACAGCGTCTGCTGCCGGCGCAGCAGTAGGTGAAGTAGGTGCAGTCGGCGCAACTGGTTTTGCCGTTGCAAGCCGCATATGCAGGATCGGGAACGGACGCCCCTGACCATCGAGTTCGGAGCGTCCCGTCACCTCGAAACCCTCGCGACGATAGAACGCCAGCGCCTGCGGATTCTGTTCGTTGACGTCGACACCGACACAGTCCAACTCACGCACCGCATACGCGAGCAACGTCGCGCCGATACCCTGCCGACGCGCCTCGGGAGCAACGAACAACATCTCCACATTGCCGGGCGACACGCCAAGAAAGCCGCGAACGATGCCGTCGTCATCGCGAAACACGCGCAACGTCACCGCGCCGAGATACTCGTTGCGAATGCGCGGACGCAACCACGCAATATCGTCGTCGCTTAGGAAATCGTGCGTAGCACGCACGGACGCCTCCCAAAGTTCGGTGATGGCGTCGAATTCGTTTTCGCTGGGAGTAGAGATGCCAGACATAGAGACCCGTAGTTGGATTTCATTAGCGTGACCGTTCGAGCTGCACCGCCTTGCTAATAATCCCTAGCGCAATCGAGGGACTCATCGCGAACATCACGCAAAGCAGAAGCCGAAACGCAAAAAGCCTGATTTCTTGTGGAAATCAGGCTTTCGAATTTGGTTGCGGGGACAGGATTTGAACCTGTGACCTTCGGGTTATGAGCCCGACGAGCTGCCAGACTGCTCCACCCCGCGTCTGAAGAATTAAATTATATGACAATTGCCATCGCAGTGCAACATGACACGCCGAATATTTTTCCAGTGATGCGCTCGCACATCCCGTTCGCATCGTCGCAAACCGTTGTACATCGCCAATACCGGGGGTTATCCCGGCACCCGGTGTGCGTCGCCGCACAGCGCGCGTCGCCGGTGATACACTCGCAGCAACCATGAACCGACGTCCTCCCATCCAATTCTGTTCCGCCTGCGGCCATACGGTCGAGTTGCGCATTCCGCCCGGTGACAACCGCGAGCGGCACGTGTGCACCAATTGCGGCACCATCCACTATCAGAACCCGCGCAACGTGCTTGGCACGGTGCCTGTCTGGGGCGATCAGGTGTTGCTGTGCAAGCGCGCCATCGAGCCGCGACTCGGATACTGGACGCTGCCCGCCGGCTTCATGGAAATCGGAGAGACGACGTCGCAAGCCGCCGCACGCGAGACGCTGGAAGAAGCCGGTGCCATCGTCGAAGTCGGTGCGCTGTTCTCGCTGCTCAACGTGCCGCACGTCAATCAGGTCCACATCTTCTATCTGGCCCAGATGCGCGAGCCGCAGTTTGCCGCCGGTGAAGAGAGCCTGGAAGTCGCCCTCTTCTCGGAAGACGAAATTCCGTGGGACGACATCGCGTTCCCGACCGTCGCCAAGACGCTGCGCTTCTTCTTCGAAGATCGCCGTGCGGGAGCCTTCGGCGTCCACGTCGAAGCTTCGGCAGACGCCGCCCTCCCGGGCGCACCGGCCCCCTCGCTGCCCGTGCACACGGCACACACCGAGGACATCCTCACGCCGATGCTGCGTGTCTGAACGCATCGTCGCCCGCTTCGTCGACATCTGCGCCCGTCCTGTGATGTCGAAGAAAACCCCGCAAGGTTGACGTCGTCATGGTCGTCTGGCTCGAAGCAAACGATCCCTTCCCTTCCGTAGACGAAGCGCTCGACGCATCGAGCGATGCGCCGGGATTACTCGCAGCCGGACTCGACCTCTCCCCGCAACGCCTGCTTGCCGCGTATCGGCAGGGCATCTTTCCGTGGTACTCGCAAGGCCAGCCAGTCCTCTGGTGGAGCCCCGATCCGCGTATGGTGCTGAGGCCCGAGAACTTCGTCGTCAGTCACAACTTCCGAAAATTGCTGCGCCGCGTGCTGCGCGACGACGCCTGGGAAATTCGCCTCGACGTCGACTTCTCCGCCGTCATGCAGGCGTGCGCCCAAGCGCCACGTCGCGGCCAGGACGGCACGTGGATCACCCCCGCCATCGTCAACGCCTACCGCGCGCTGCACGACGCCGGGCTCGCACACAGTGTGGAGACCTACTATGAAGGGGAGCGCGTCGGCGGCCTGTACGGGGTCGCGCTCGGGCGCATGTTCTACGGCGAATCGATGTTTGCCAAACGCACCGACGCCTCGAAAATCGCGCTGGCCGGGCTCGTCTCGTTTGCACGCACACACGCAATAGAGGTGATAGACTGCCAGCAAAGTACCGCGCACTTGGCGTCACTTGGTGGTGGCGAAATCCCCCGTCAGGCGTTTCTGGCGCATGTGCAAAAGGCGGTCGTGGCCCCCGCGCCGGTCTGGCGTCTGGACAAACAGATGCTCAGCGCACTGGCCTACGGTAACGCAGCAGACAAGGCTCACGAGGTTTCGCAGTGACCCATCCGAACGAACTGCCGCTCTCCCCGCTGTCCGCCCTTCAGTTCTACGCAACGGCGCCATACCCCTGCAGCTATCTCGACAATCACACCGCACGCTCGCAGGTCGCCACCCCCAGCCATCTGATCAATTCGGACGTCTATAGCGAACTCGTGCGCTCCGGCTTTCGTCGCAGCGGCGTGTTCACGTACCGCCCGTACTGCGACGGCTGCCGCGCCTGCGTCCCCGTGCGCGTGCCGATCGCCCGCTTCGTCCCCAATCGCACGCAGCGTCGTATCTGGAAGCGTCACGCAGCACTCGCCGTCAACGTTTCCGGACTGCACTACACCGAAGAGCACTACCAGCTCTACATGCGCTACCAGTCGCGACGCCACGCTGGCGGCGGCATGGATCACGACAGCCGCGAGCAGTATGAGCAATTCCTGCTGCAAAGCCGCGTGAACTCGCGTCTGGTGGAATTTCGCGAGCCGCCGGGCCACCAGGGGGCGGGCACGCTGCGCATGATCAGCATGGTCGACATCCTGAGCGACGGCCTGTCGTCGGTCTACACGTTCTTCGATCCGGATGTCGAAGGGGCGTCCTACGGCACGTACAACATCCTGTGGCAGATCGAGCAGGCGCGCGCGCTCGGACTCCCTCACGTCTACCTCGGCTACTGGATTCAGCAGAGCCGCAAAATGGTCTACAAAGCAAATTTCCGCCCGCTGCAAGGCCTGCTCGACGGCCAATGGCAAGACATGCCCGAGGCCATGCTCGACGCCGCCGGTCAGTCACCGGGTCAATAGTCCGCCCGCCTGTCGCACTGGCCGCTTCGCGTCAGTGCGCATCGCGCTCATCCGTCATCCGCAACTACGCAAAACAGGAGTACGCAGAGCGTAGAAAAAGACGCGCTCCGCGCCCGGGATACCGGTAAAATGGCGGTTTTCCGATTCTGCCGAACCCGACATCGTGCTTGCGCCTCTCTACCCTCTGGCCCGTCGCGCCCTGTTCTGCCTTGACGCCGAACAAGCCCACCATCTGACGCTGGCTACGCTGCGCGGCGCCGCCTCGCTCGGCCTGGCCGGTCTCGTCGGTCAGACGCTCCCCGAATCGCCTCGCACGGTCATGGGTATCCGCTTCCCGAACCCCGTCGGCCTCGCAGCCGGCCTCGATAAGGACGGCAGCTGCATCGACGGTCTCGCCGCCCTCGGCTTCGGTTTCGTCGAAGTGGGAACGGTGACGCCGCGTCCGCAGGCAGGTAATCCGAAGCCGCGCATCTTCCGTCTGCCGCAAGCCGAAGCCATCATCAACCGCATGGGCTTCAACAACGGCGGCGTCGAGCAATTCCTTCAGAACGTGCAGTCCGCGCGCTACAAGGGGCCGCTGGGCCTGAACATCGGCAAGAACGCCGATACGCCCATCGAGCGCGCCGTCGACGACTATCTGATCTGCCTCGAGAAGGTTTATCCGTACGCCACCTATGTGACGGTGAACATCTCGTCGCCGAACACCAAGCACCTGCGTCAACTGCAAGGCGGCGACGAACTCGACGCGCTGCTCGGCAAGCTCAAGGAGAAGCAGCGCGCGCTGTCCGACCGTCACGGCAAGTACGTGCCGATCGCCTTGAAGATCGCACCGGATCTCGACGACGAGCAGATCAAAGTGATCGCCGGAACGCTCACACGCCACGGTTTCGACGGCGTGATCGCCACGAACACCACGCTCTCGCGCGAGGCCGTCGCGGGCCTGCCGTACGCCAACGAAACGGGTGGACTGTCGGGGCGTCCGGTGTTCGACGCGTCCAACCGCGTCATCCGCGCGCTGGCCACCGAGCTGGGCGGCGCACTGCCGATCATCGGTGTCGGGGGCATTCTGTCGGGCGCGGACGCACAAGCGAAGCTCGATGCAGGCGCCAGTCTGGTCCAGGTGTACAGTGGCCTGATTTACCGCGGCCCCGAGCTGGTGCGAGAATGCGTGCAAGCGCTGCGTACGGCCTGACAGGCCGAACGTCAGCGTCCCCTTCATTTGACACAGGGATAACCAGACATCATGAAATCCTGGCTCAAGACGCTTTGCCTCGTACCGCTGGCCGCCGCTGCCCTCATCGGCACGTCGCCCGCTCGCGCCGCTGACCTGCTCGACACCGTGAAATCAGCGGGCGTGCTGAAAATCGGCATCGAAGGCACCTACCCGCCGTTCAACTATCGCGACAAGTCCGGTCAGCTCGACGGCTTCGACGTCGATGTCGCCAAAGCCGTGGCTCAGCGCCTCGGCGTGAAGCCCCAGTTCGTCACGACCGAGTGGAGCGGCATCATCGGCGGTCTTCAGGCAGGCAAGTTCGACGTCATCGTCAATCAGGTCGCCATCACCGACGAGCGTAAGAAGTCGCTCGACTTCAGCGAGCCTTACACGTACTCGGCAGCGCAACTGATTCGCCGCAAGGACGACAAGCGCGAATTCAAGACGCTTGAAGATCTCAAGGGCCATAAGCTCGGCGTAAGCCTTGGCAGCAACTACGACAAGATGGCCAAGGCAGTGGCCGGTATCGACGTGCGCACCTACCCCGGCGCGCCCGAGTACCTCGCCGATCTCGCCGCAGGCCGTGTCGACGCCGCGCTCAATGACCAATTGATGATGGCGTATCTGCTTCAGAACGCCAAGCTGCCGCTCCAGGCAGGCGCGGTGCTGCCGGGCACGAATCAGGCGGTCGGTATTCCGTTCCGCAAGGGCAATCCGGCATTCGCCAAGGCTATCGACGACGCGCTGACCGGCATGAAGCAGGACGGCTCGCTCGCCAAGATCGCGCAGAAGTGGTTCGGCAAGGACACGTCCAAACCGGCGCAGTAATACGGTAACGACGGCGATAGAGACGACAATCGCGTCGGACTCACGGCCGGCATCACGCCAATGTTGCGGATGCCGGCCGTTGTCTATCCGTCGCAAGACATTCCCTAAGACACTCCCCCATGAATCCATTCGAACTCGCGGCCCAATCCTTGCCAGTGCTGTTGCAGGGCACCGTGCTCACCATCAAGTTCGCATTGATGTCGATGGTGTTCGGTCTGGCGATCGGCATCATCGTGGCGGTCATGGGCATCGGCAAGGTGCGCGTGTTCCGAGCCATTGCGCGTGCCTACGTCAGTATCATGCGCGGTACGCCGCTGCTGGTGCAGATCTTCGTCATCTATTACGGTCTGCCGGGCGTCGGCATCTCGCTCGAACCGACGGCCGCCGGCGTGCTAACGCTCAGCCTGAACGTCGGCGCCTATCTGTCGGAGAGCATGCGCGGCGCGCTCGAAGGCATGCCGCGCGGACAATGGCTCGCGTCGTACAGTCTCGGACTGTCGTACTGGCAAACGTTGCGTTACATCATCGGACCGCAAGCGCTGCGCATCGCCGTGCCGAGTCTCGGTAACAGCCTGATCAGCCTGATCAAGGACACGTCGCTGGTCTCCGTGATTACCGTGACGGAATTGCTGCGCTCGGCACAGGAAGTCATCGCGTCGACGTATCAGCCGCTGCCGTTGTACCTCGCGTGCGCTGCCATCTACTGGGTGCTGTCGACGGGACTGTCGGCATTACAACGTCGCATTGAAAAGCGCCTTGCCCTGCCCTCACGTACCTGAACGCACCTAAACGGACCTGAGCACAGCCGAACACCACCGACTTCGGCAGGACGTAAAAAAAGCTGGCACTCCGCAGGGAGGCCAGCTTCTTTATTGAGCGTCGACGCAATCAGCGCGGCGCGCGACGCTCACGATACATCGCGCGGAACGTTTTGCCGCTCGGCGCAGGCATCTCGCGTGTATCCGTCCATCCACCAGCGAAGGGCAGCTTGGAGATACTCCCCCGATCGCGCCCCATGCGCTTCAACGCCCACGAACCGAGGCCCGAGAGCGTAGCGTACAAGCGCGGTCGACGCGCAGTAAAGGCCCACGCCGCCAGCGCCGCCCGCTCGCGCCACGGACGCAGACCGCGATCCACCTGACGCTCGCGCAGCTTGCGCAGCAAATCCGAAATCGGAATCCCCACCGGACAAACGCGATTGCACTCACCACACAGGGTCGCAGCCTGCGGCAGATCTAGCGTCTTCTCCAGCCCGACATAGCTCGGCGTGAGCACCGACCCCATCGGCCCCGGATACACCCATCCATACGCGTGGCCGCCGATTTTCTGATACACCGGGCAGTGATTCATGCATGCACCGCAGCGAATACAGCGCAGCATCTCCTGAAACGCACCGCCAATCAGACCGGAACGTCCACCGTCGACGATCACGAAGTACATGTGATCCGGCCCGTCGACCTCGCCCTCGGCGCGCGTACCGGTGAGCAACGAGAAGTAGTTCGACGTGCCCTGTCCGGTAGCCGAGCGCGGCAGCAAACGCATTGCCGTGGCGAGATCCTCCAGCGTCGGCAGCACCTTCTCGATGCCGGTGACAGCCACGTGCACGCGCGGCATGATCGTGCACATGCCTTCGTTGCCCTCGTTGGTCACCACGGCCACCGAGCCGGTTTCTGCGACGAGGAAGTTACCGCCCGTCACCCCCATGTCCGCCGACAGGAACTGCGGGCGCAGCATCTCGCGCGCCTCGCGGGTCATCAGCGGGATTTCGGTCAGACGCGGCTTCTGGTGCACGCGCGCGAACAGGTCGGCGACCTCGTCTTTATCCTTATGCACGACCGGCGCGATGATGTGCGACGGCGGCTCGTTGTCGTTGATCTGAAGAATGTACTCGCCAAGGTCGGTCTCGACCGACTGCACGCCCATATCGGCGAGCACCTTGTTGAGTTGCAACTCTTCGGTGACCATCGATTTCGATTTGATCACCTTCTTGACGTCGTGCTTGCGCGCAATTTCGGCAATCAGACGCGCTGCGTCCTGCGTCGACTCTGCGAACAGGACGGTCGCACCGCGTCGCGTCGCTTCGCGCTCGAAGATCTCCAGCCAGACGTCGAGATTTTCGATCCCGCGATTACGACGCTCCTTGAGCGCCTCACGCGTCGCTTCGAAGTCGATCTCTTCCATGGCGCTCGCGCGCGCTGTCACAAACTTGGTCGAGAGCTTCTTGAGGTTGGCTTGCAGACGCTGGTCGGCAAGCTTCTGCCCGGCACGCGCCTTGAATTGCATCGATTGAACTTGCATCGCGACTCACGTGAAGTGATGACGGCCTGCGCGCGCAGCGGTGGCGGCGCACACAAGCCAGAAGGTCGGGAAGATGGCGGCGCGCTCAGGCATCGCCGGCGAGCACCTGCGCAATGTGCAGCACGCGCGTGCGCGTGTCGCCGGTGCGGCGCAGTCGCCCTTCGATGTTGAGCATGCAACCCAGGTCGCCCAGCACGACGGCAGGCGCACCGCTGGCAGCGATGTTGGCGCACTTCTCGTCGACAATTGCCGTCGAGATATTGCCGTACTTGAGCGCGAACGTACCGCCAAAGCCACAGCACGCCTGACAGTCCTTCATCTCCGTCATCTTCACGCCGGGCATTTTGGCGAGCAGCGCGCGCGGCTGTGTCTTCACCCCAAGTTCGCGCAGACCGGAGCAGGAATCGTGATACGTCACTTCGCCGTTGTAGTCGCCGGGCACGGTGTCGACGTGTAGCACGTTGACGAGGAAGTCCGTGAGTTCGTACACGCGCGGACGCAGACGCTCATAACGGCCCATGAGTTCGGGATCGTCGGCGAAGAGGTCGCCGTAATGCGCCTTGACCATGCCGCCGCATGAGCCGGACGGCACGACGACGTAGTCGAACGATTCGAATTCGTCGAGGAATTTCTGGGCGAGGTCGCGAGCGATGGCACGCTCACCCGAGTTGTAGCCCGGCTGACCACAGCAGGTCTGGGAGTCGGGAATCACGACCTCGCAACCGGCTGTCTCGAGCAGCTTGAGCGTAGAAAAGCCAATCTCCGGCCGCATCATGTCGATCAGACACGTGACAAACAGTCCGACGCGCATTGGGGGAATCCTCTTTTCGGGAATAATGGGCCATTATAAGTCGCCGGGCCGAACCGGCCCAGCGTGGATTCCCGTATTCACCGCTCGCGGCCGGCAACGCTTCACGCTCTGGGCTGCGGCGGCATTTGCCGCGGGCGGAACGTTTCAAGCGACGTGGCACGTGCCATCGGGGCACGAGGTAGCCCTTCGTCATGACCAGACGACACGGGCCTTCCCTCAGGAATCCCCGGTTGGCGAGACGATTTGTCAAACAGGATCGTGTTGCGCAGTTCCTTAAAATTCTTGCGCAACGTCGAGACGTCACCGCGCATCGTTGAGAGGTCACCGCCCATCATTGAGAAGTCGGCGCGCATCGTTGAGAAGTCGTCGCCCATCGCCGAGACTTCACCGCTCAACTTCGAGACGTCACTGCTCAACTTCGAGACGTCGCCGCGCAGCGACGTTGCAGTTTGCGCGAGCTCCTGCCTGGTTTGCGCGAGCCCCTGCTTGATCGAACTGACGTCGTCTTTAATGCTGCGCAGATCTTCCGAGTGCTGATTTAGCGTTGCCGAACGCTGATTTAGCAATGCCGAATGCTGCTTCAGCGTTGCCGAGTTCTCCTTGAGCGTTGCCGAGTTCTCCTTGAGCGTTGCCGAGTTCTGCTGGGGTGTCGCCCAGTTTTTTTGTAGTTGCTGCCACACCAATCGGTCCTGATCGGCCTGCGTTGTCGAAATTCGTCCAGCTAACGTTGTGTACATGGCGGTCTCCTGATTGTTAATGAATTCCTTCGTCTGATCGAGAAGGCTTTCTACGGCCTTCCATCCCTTTTCTCTATCGAAACCTCGAATACTCCCCAAGCTCACACACCGAATCACCATGGTGACGCAGAAGCCGATGATCGCCACCACCCAGCCCGAAACGAGTAATGCAACACCCGAGACGATCGCCCCGGCAGCGTAAAGTCCCCCGTTGATCCCTTCGCGCTTACCATGATGCTTCCTGTCCGGCTTCACACTTGAGCGCGCCGCGTCCACGGCGCGCCGCATGTGTTCGATGAACGGTGCCGTTTGAGTGCGAAACGTCATACACCTACGCTTTATGTCTTCCAACGCCTCCCAGTTGGCAACGACACCGTCAATCGTGTCATTCTGAAGACCACCGGTCTTCGACACGAGCGACGCATACTCGCGCAACATCGTTTGCTCGTGCTCAAGCGCCTCGCTAAGCGACGTCAGAATCGTGAGCAATCGCCTGGCGGATGACGTCATGCGCTCCGCGCACGGTTCATCGAGTTGGTCCGCGACCATCGAGCAAAAGAATCCTGGCGAATCCGGCACAGTGAGGCATCGCCAAAATGGATCCCGTAGGCCACCACGCCAATATCCGGACGTTGCCTTGGCGTAAGACTTCTCGAATGCCGATGACAGCCTGTCAACCGCATAGGTGCTCCCTCCCATGGCGTGCTGCGCGTTTCGAATTTGCGTGAGTTGCGATGCAATTTCTTGGCGTTTCTGCGCGATCGATGCGCCCTTTTTGTACATCCGCTCCGGCAGCACGGAGTGATCGGCCGCCATCGAGAAGATCGAATACCCCGGATAATTTATATATTCGTCATGCATGCATTCCCTCCTTGTTGGTATCGGCACCCGCCCTCGCTGCGTCAAGGGCCAGACATCGTCGCGGAACTGAAGTGCATGGTAATGAGGCGAGCGACCACCCACTTTAGATTTCTGTCACCGAATGAACGCTACTCGTCACTCAATGCACGTTGTGGCGGGAGGCACTTTGTGTGCGTGGTAGCCAGTGGATGTCCGGCTTTTTACAGGAATCGTCTACCCGAAACCTGCGAATTTTTCACCATATGATATAGAATCGACGCTATACGAAACTCGGCCCTACCTCATGAAAGACGACACCAGTCAAGGCGCGGAGTCGCGCACGTCCATTCAGGTGATCGAGCGCATGATGCGTTTGCTCGACGCCCTTGCCGGACATGCCGATCCCGTGAGTCTCAAAGAGTTGGCGCAAGCCACCGAACTTCATCCGTCGACCGCGCACCGCATCCTGAACGACATGGTGGCGTGCCGCTTCGTCGATCGCTGCGATCCCGGCACTTACCGTCTCGGCATGCGTTTGCTGGAACTCGGCAATCTGGTCAAAGCGCGCCTGTCGGTGCGTGACGCCGCCCTCACGCCCATGCGCGGCTTGCATCGCATCACCGGACAGACGGTCAATCTGTCGGTCCGTCAAGGCGATGAAATCGTCTATATCGAACGCGCTTACAGCGAGCGCTCCGGTATGCAAGTGGTGCGCGCCATCGGTGGTCACGCGCCGCTGCACCTCACGTCGGTCGGCAAGCTGTTTTTGGCGGCCGACGAAGCATCGCGCGTGCGCGCTTATGCCACGCGCACCGGACTCTCGGGCCACACGCGTAACAGCATCACCGATTTGCAAAAGCTCGAACGCGAGCTGACGCACGTGCGCAAGTCCGGCTACGCGCGTGACAACGAAGAGCTTGAGTTAGGGGTGCGATGCATCGCCGCCGGGATCTACGACGACAGCGGTAAGCTCGTGGCAGGGCTCTCGCTCTCAGCCCCAGCAGACCGTCTTCAGGATGCCTGGCTGGCGAATCTGAACGAGACAGCACTGCAAATCTCGTCGTCGCTCGGCTTCCATTCGCCGAACCCGGATGTGGGTGGCAGCCTGTCGCAGGTCACAACGGCGGAGTGATTGGCCACGGGGTGTATAGCGTGATTTACTTGCGCTCTACACCCTGCGCCCATCCCATAGCACAAAACAAAAGGCGCTCCCGAGGGAGCGCCTTTCTTTTACATCTGCGGCGTGGCGCGAATTACAGCGCGTGTCCGTTGTTAGTCGCCACTTGTGCCGTCGGCGTGGTGCCTGCCGTACGTTGTGGCGTAGCACCGCCGCCTTCCAACAGCCACTTGCGAACACGTGTGGCATCGGCGAAGCGTGAATACTTGCCGGTCGAGTCCAGCAGAATCATGATCACCGGACGGCCTTCGACGTTAGCTTGCATCACGAGGCACTGTCCGGCTTCGTTGATATATCCCGTCTTCTGCAGGCCGATCTCCCAGCCCGAATGACCGATCAGATGATTCGTGCTCACGTAGTGCAGTTCGCGACGACCGGTGTTCACGTCGTAATTGCTGTCCGTCGAGAAACGACGAATCATCGGGTACTGATAAGCCGCCTTGACCATCTTCACGAGGTCACGCGCGCTCGACACGTTCTGGCTCGACAGACCCGTCGGATCGTTGAAGTGCGTGTCGTTCATGCCCAGTTGCTTCGCCTTGGCGTTCATCGCGGCGAGGAACGCCGGGCGGCCGCCCGGGAAGTAACGCGACAACGCTGCGGCCGCACGGTTCTCCGACGACATCAGTGCGATGTGCAGCATGTCTTCGCGCGACAGACGCGAGCCCACCGACAGGCGCGAACCCGTGCCCTTCTCGTAGTCGCGATCTTCGTCGGTCACTTCCATGACGTCGGTCATCGGCACGCCGGCGTCGAGCGACACCATCGCCGTCATCAGCTTCGAGATCGAGGCGATCGGCAGCACGGCTTGCGAGTTCTTGTCGAACAGCGATTCGCCCGTGCGCTCGTCGACCACGTAGGCGACCGAGGAACGCAGCGCAAGCGCGTCCGGCGTTTCATGCAGACCGAAAGCGCGGCCCGTCGAGAGACGCTCCGGGGCTTGCGGCGCAAAGTTGACAGTGCGATACGACGTCACGACACGGCGCTTGCCGTTCTTGTAGACGACGCGTTTGACGGCGACCTTCTTCGCTGCGGGTCCGTCATCCTCGACGGCAGCGAGCTTACGGGCTTTGCCGCTCGCCTTGGCGCTCTTCGTTTCACGAGCGGCAGGTGTGGCAGCGGCACGTTTGTTACCGGATTTGAACGTGGCGACGGCTTTCGTCGCCTTGGGATTCGCGCACGCGCGTTTCTGAGCGGCAGTCTTGGCCGTCTTCGGCGAGCATTCGCTCGTCTTACCAGCGGCGTGAACGACTGCCGGGGCACCGGCGGCGAGCGAGATCGCCACGACGGCAGCACCCCAGAGACGGGAGCGGCACAGACGCGCAAGGGTGGTGATCGCGTACATAGATTGGGAGTAGCGTGAGGTTGGCGGGCAACGAGTTTGGGAGAAGTTTAGTAACTTCCGAAAAAATAAGCAATATGAATGACTTAGCTGAAATACTTAAACCGGCATCTGGCAGTTTTGTGCAGTGCAACGCGCCAAATTACACATTCGCCAAATTTCGCAAAATTACGCCAACCTCTTGATATACGTCAGGTCAAAAAGTGCGCCCATTCGTCGAGCGGCGCGCGTTCGGTGACAAGACCGTTTTCCGCGGCGGCAGGGTCCGCATACCCCATCGCCATGCCACACACGACCATTCGGGTCTCCGGCAGATGCAGTTCCGCAGCAATGACCTGATGAAACGTGGCAAATGCCGCCTGCGGGCAGGTGTCCAGACCCCGCGCCCGCGCCGCGACCATCACGCTTTGCAGGAACATGCCGTAGTCCAGCCAGCTCCCCTGCTCCAGATGCCGGTCGATCGTGAAAAGCAACCCGACCGGCGCGTCGAAGAACGTGAAGTTGCGCGCGTGCTGTCCATGCATGCGCGCCTTGTCGGCACGACCGATGCCCAGCAAGCCGTATAGATCCCAGCCCACCTTGCGGCGCCGCGCCTGATACGGCTCAGTCCATTCGCGCGGGTAGTACGCATACTCCTCCTGATGCATCAACCGCTGCGCCGGATCGTTGAACGCATCCAGCAGACGCGACGTCAACCGTTTCAATACCTGTCCGGTGAGCACATAGGTTTGCCACGGCTGGATGTTGCTGCCGGAGGGCGCTCGCGATGCGACCGACAGGATGTCAGCGATCGTGGCTTGCGGCACCGGCGTCGGCAAATAGGCCCGGATCGAACGTCGACTACGAATCGCCTCGTCGACATATTTCACGCGCAGCCCGTCGTTCTCGTTGACAGACGAGGGATGCGTACTTTCCCCAGCCAGTGGCGTCGGTGCCGACGTCGATGTCTC
Organism: Pandoraea commovens; assembly: GCF_902459615.1. Classification (GTDB taxonomy): domain Bacteria; phylum Pseudomonadota; class Gammaproteobacteria; order Burkholderiales; family Burkholderiaceae; genus Pandoraea; species Pandoraea commovens. The sequence continues at coordinate 494,009 of NZ_CABPSA010000004.1, read as the reverse complement.
GGCCGGGGCGCCATGGGGGCGCGCAGAGTGATGCTTCATAGCAATACGCTCACAACAAACTTCGAATGGAAGGCGGCGCCCTGCCCGGTTCGAACAAGGCGCGCAAAGTAGACGTCGCGCACGAGGCTTACGTCCCCGAAGACGTCGCGGCGGCCGTCGTCGCCCGCCGTTCGATGACGAGCGCGACGCCAAGGGCTGCGACGACCATACCGGCCGCACTCAGTGGCGAGAGCGTCTCGCCGAATAACAGCCACGCCATGACTGCGGTGGTCGGGGGCGTCAGATACATCAGGCTGGAGACCTTGGTCGCCGCGCCGTGACGGATCAGCAGAAAAAGCAGCGAAATCGCGCCGATGGACAGCGCCAGCACCGACCAGGCGAGCGCCCCGATCATCTCGAGATTCCACCGCACCTGCATCGTCTCCAGCGCCCATGCGGCGGGCAGCGTCACCACAAAGGCGGCGCCGAACTGCACGACGGTGCCCACACGTAAGTCGAAATGCGCACAGAAGCGCTTCTGATAGAGCGTGCCCGCCGTAATTGCGAAGAGGCTCAACACGCACAGCAGTACGGCGCCAGTGCCGACGCCGCGAACGCCCACCTTGTTCGCCACGACCAGGCCGACACCGATAAAGCCGCAAAGCAACCCCAACCACTGGCGACGCGACACCGGCTCGCCGACAACGCGCGCGAAGATCGCCGTCAGGAGTGGCTGAATGCCGACGACCAGCGCCGCCAATCCTGCGGGTGCCCCCTGTTTGATCGCGGCCCAGACGCCGCCGAGGTACACCGCCTGAATGAGAATGCCGGAGACGGCCAGGTGCGCGAGCAGCGGCCAGTCGATGCGTTGGTGGTGAGTCGCCGTCGTCGCAGCCGCACGCGTTACGTCACCGTCTATCGCGACCGGACGCATCGGCCACGGCGTGCGTGTGAGCAGCGCAATCGGCAACATAACGACCAATGTAAAGCCGAAGCGCCACGCGAGGAACGTCAGCGGTTCGGCGTTCGGCATGCCGTACTTCGCGACGATGAACCCGGTACTCCAGATCAGCACGAACCACCACGGCATGGTCGCGCTCCAGATCGCCGTGACCGAACCGGTCGACGCCATCGGGGCGCGTGCTGAACTCGATGCCGAAGTGGCCGACGGGGGCTGCGCAGGCGGGGCCGTCCGATGCTCGCTCATACGAGAACACCACCAACGCTTGCATGAAATCTGCCGTGAACGGTCCGATGGAACCGACTGGCAAGACGAATCGTGGCGAAATGCGCGGCAACCGTCTGGTCGATATCGCGACCGTACCCACCCGCCATCGCAATCGCCACCGGCAACCCACGCTCTGCGCAAGCCGTCAGCACACGGTGGTCACGTGCGAGCAGGCCATCGTGCGTCAGCGAGAGACGGCCGAGCCTGTCGTCTTCCAGCGGATCGGCGCCAGCTAGGTAAATGACGAACGTTGGCGTGAATTGCGCGAACAGATCCGTCAGCGCATGGCCGAGCGCGACGAGATATTCGTCGTCGCCGCAACCGTCGGGCAACGCAACGTCGAGGTCGCCGGTCGCCTTATGAAACGGGTAATTGTGCTCGCCATGCAGCGAGAGCGTGAAGACGCTCGGATCGTGCTCGAAAATGGCTGCGGTGCCATTGCCCTGATGCACGTCGAGATCGATGATCGCCACGCGTGTCCCCGGCCCCAGCTCGGCTTGCATCGCTCGCGCCGCAACGGCAGCGTCATTGAAGACACAGAAGCCTTCCCCGCGATCGGCGTACGCGTGGTGCGTACCGCCGGCCAGATTGGCCGCCACGCCGTCGGCTAACGCCGCGCGGCACGCTGCCACCGTCGCCCCGGCGGAGCGTCGGGAGCGCTCGACCATCTGCGGCGACCATGGAAACCCGATACTGCGCTGCTCTTTCGGATCCAGCTCGCCTGCACTTACGCGCTCGACGTACTCCCGCGAGTGCACTCGCCCGAGCATCACATCGTCTGCGGGCAACGCCTCCGTCAATTCGACGTGCGGCAGCTCACCGGCGACGCGTTCGCGCAGCCGAGCGTACTTTTCCATCGGGAAACGGTGTCCAGGGGGAAGCGGCAGAACGAAGTGATCGCTGTAAAACGCTTGCATCGATGCGAGAGGCCGACGAAACGGCGCGCGAAAAAGCGTTGAATGACAGCGGCACTGGAGAACGGCAGTCGCGAAGCATTCCTCTAAACGCAGGCATGCCAGACGCACGTGACCGCTCCGCCAGTGCCGGAACGAATCGATAGTACCATCGGCCGCCGGGGTCCGTCGGGGCGCCAAAGTGGTGCAAAATCCGATGCCGCATACGGTGCAAAGCCGCACCACGACAGGATTTGCGTCTTAATGAATGCTCGCCGCAACGCGGTGTCATCGATCCGTCACGGGATCCCAAGTCGCTGATTTTGTAAGCTTTTGTTGAATTTGTGCAACGCACAAAAATGACTTGACAGTCACAAAAATATCTCTAAACTTGCAATTGTGCGATGCACAAAAGAGATCGCACTTACTGAGAAGGCCCCAACCGTGTTTTCACCGGGATAAGGTGAGAACCAACGAGCGAACACGGAGTGGGTCGATATGTTGTGTATGACACCATAGGAGAACGCCATGTCGTTTCTGACCCCCGAGCAACTCGCCGCCGCACACAAAGCCAATCTGGAAACCCTGTTTGGTCTGACCAACAAAGCCTTCGAAGGCGTTGAAAAACTGGTCGAACTGAACCTGCAAGCCGTGAAGGCATCGCTGGCCGAGTCCGCATCGACCGCACAAAAGGCTTTCGCTGTGAAGGACGCGCAAGAGCTGCTCGCCCTGCAAGCCAACCTGGTTCAGCCGGCTGCCGAAAAGGCACTCGCGTATGGCCGTCACCTGTATGAAATCGCTTCGTCGACGCAAGCCGAAGTGACCAAGGTGGCTGAAGCCCAACTGGCCGAAGGCTCGCAGAACGTGCAAGCGCTGTTCGACAACCTGGCCAAGAATGCACCGGCCGGTTCGGAGTCCGCCGTTGCACTGGCCAAGTCGGCCCTGTCCGCTGCCAACAGCGCGTTCGACAGCGTCCAGAAGGCCACCAAGCAAGCCGTCGAAATCGCCGAAACGAACTTCGCTGCTGCGACGAACGTCGCCTCGAAGGCTGCGGCTCAGGCTTCGCGTGCTGCCACCGCCAAGAAGTAATCGATAGCGTCCTGCAAGTCGTTACCCGGGACGCCAACCGTTTGTCGCTGCACCCCCAAGTTGTAGCAACACCCAGTTGTCTCCTCGGTACCGCAGGTACCTTTCGAACCCGGCCCTGAGCCGGGTTTTCTTTTTTGTGCCGCATCATTCGCGAAAGTAAGAGGCACGCCGACCCGCTAGCGACGCCTAATAAAAAACCGCCACTCCCGAGGGAATGGCGGTTTTCTGTTCCTGCGCGCTCGCGTGCGCAGGGTGCCGAATGCGCAGTCTTACTTCTTGCGCGGCGGCGGAACGTCGGTGCAAACGCCTTCGTAGATTTCGGCGGCCATACCGACCGACTCAGCCAACGTCGGGTGCGGGTGAATGGTCTTGCCGATATCGACAGCGTCCGCGCCCATCTCGACGGCCAGGCAAAGTTCACCAATCAGGTCGCCCGCATGCGTGCCGACGATAGCGCCGCCGAGAATACGGTGCGTCTCTTCGTCGAAGAGCAGCTTGGTGAAACCTTCGTCACGACCGTTTGCAATCGCGCGGCCCGATGCGGCCCACGGGAACACAGCCTTGCCGAACTTAACGCCCTCGGCCTTGAGTTGGTCCTCTGTCTTGCCCGCCCAAGCCACTTCCGGATCGGTGTATGCCACCGACGGGATCTGGATGGCATCGAAGAAAGCCTTTTCGCCATGTGCGGCTTCCGCAGCAACATGTGCCTCGTGCACGGCCTTGTGTGCCAGCATCGGCTGACCGACGATGTCACCGATCGCGAAGATGTTCGGCACATTCGTGCGCATCTGGTTATCCACCGAGATGAACCCGCGATCACCCACCACCACACCAGCCTTCTCGGCACTGATTTTCTTACCGTTCGGGCTACGCCCCACGGCTACCAGCACCAGGTCGTAACGCTGCGGCTCTGACGGCGCAGCTTCGCCTTCGAACTTCACGTAGATGCCGTCGGCCTTGGCTTCCGCACCCACCGTCTTGGTCTTGAGCATGACACGACCAAAACGCTTGTCGTTCATCTTTTGCCAGACCTTGACCAGATCGCGGTCAGCACCCTGCATCAGACCGTCGAGCATTTCGACGACGTCGATCTCTGCGCCCAACGCGCTGTAGACCGTGGCCATTTCCAGACCGATGATGCCGCCACCAATCACCAGCATCTTCTTCGGAATCTGGCGCAGCTCAAGCGCGCCGGTCGAATCGACGATGCGCGGATCTTCCGGCAGGAACGGCAGCTTCACGGCTTGCGAGCCGGCAGCGATGATGGCCTGCGCGAACTTCACGACCGTCTTCTTGCCGTCCTTGCCGACGACTTCGACGTGATTCGCATCGAGGAATGCACCGACGCCAGTCACGACTTCGACCTTACGCATCTTCGCCATACCGGCCAAACCACCGGTCAGCTTGCCAACGACGCTTTCCTTGTATGCACGCAGCTTGTCGAGATCGACCTCGGGCTTCGCGAACGAAATGCCGTGGTGGCCCAGCGACTGTGCCTCTTCAAGCACGGCTGCCGTGTGCAGCAAGGCCTTCGACGGAATGCAACCCACGTTCAGGCAGACACCGCCGAGCGTTGCGTAGCGTTCGACGAGCACCGTCTTGCGCCCCAGGTCCGCGCTGCGGAACGCAGCCGAGTATCCGCCCGGGCCTGCGCCCAGCACGAGCACTTCACATTCGATGTCGGCGCTGCCGCTGTGCTTGCCAGCAACCGGGGCCGGTGCGCTCGCGACAGCAGCGGGTGCCGCTGCAGGTGCCGGCGCTGCGGCAGGCGCGGCTGCGGGCGCGGCGGCCTTGGCGGCGCCCGCATCTTCCGCTTCCACGATAGCGATCAAAGTCCCTTCACTGGCCTTATCGCCCACTTTGATCTTCACTTCCTTGACCGTGCCCGCCACTTCGGACGGCACTTCCATGGATGCCTTGTCGGATTCGAGCGTGATCAGCGACGCATCCTTGGCAATCTTGTCGCCGGGCTTGATCATCACTTCGATGACGTCTACGCCCTCTGCGCCGATATCCGGCACTTTGACTTCAATGAGACTCATGCGGGGTCTCCCTGTCGCATTTATGACTTGATGGTGGTATCGATCGGAAACTCATGTACCTGAAACGGGCCGGCCGAACTCTTGTCGAATTCCGCCCCCGCCTTCACGCCTGCTTCGGCGATGGCACGTGCGCTCAGATCCTGGTCGTAGAGGGCATACATGGCGCCGAGCGCGAAATTGCGCCCCGAACCGATCCCCCAGAACCGATCGAAAACGAACACTTCCCGGTAGGAATAAACCCCGTAGATCCCTGTCGGATTCGCGATCACGCTTGTGATCTGCGACGACTCGTACGGGTCGTCTTCCTCTTCCTTGGTGTTGAGGAAATACTCTTCCTTGAGCTTCTGATGGACCCGACAGAACGTGCGGAAAACTTCGTCTCGCGAATGGAGACGGCACTCATCCGCCATACCGGAAAGAATGGCACGCATGACCGGAAAATGCGCCGTCGTGCCAGCCAGACCGACATAGGAATCCCCCACGAGAAAAACCTTGCGGTTTTCTTCGTAGGATTGCGACAGCCGGGTATCGCCGAATGTGACGAGCGAATCGGCGGCAATGGCGATTTCCCCTGCCTTCTTGACGACTACCACGGTGGTCATGATGCCCTCCCCGTCCAGAATCCTGAAGCTTGCGCGAATGCCACCGACGCGCTCACGCGCCGTCGGCGGCAAAAGCCATTACAGCATCGCGCGACGGAAGTCCGCCAACAGTTGACCCAGGTAGGCGTTGAAGCGAGCGGCTTCTGCGCCGTCGATCACGCGGTGATCGTAGGACAGTGACAGCGGCAGCGTCAGTTGCGGCAGGAACTGCTGCTTGCGCTCATCCCACACCGGCTTCTGATACGAACGCGACAGACCCAGAATGGCGACTTCCGGTGCGTTGATGATCGGCGTGAAGGTCGTGCCTCCGATGCCGCCGAGCGACGAAATCGAGAAGCAGCCACCTTGCATCTGATCCGGCTTGAGCTTGCCTTCGCGGGCGAGCTTTGCCAGTTCCGACGTTTCGCGCGCGATCTCGAACACACCCTTCTTGTCCGCGTCGCGAACGACCGGCACCACGAGGCCGTTCGGCGTGTCAGCGGCAAACCCGATGTGGAAGTACTGCTTGAAGACCAGATTGTCGCCATCGAGGCTGGCGTTGAACGTCGGGAATTTCTTCAGAGCCAGCACGCAGGCCTTGATGACGAACGCAAGCATCGTGACCTTGATGCCAGCCTTTTCGTTTTCCTTGTTCAACTGCACGCGGAACGCTTCGAGTTCACCGATATCCGCTTCGTCGTTGTTCGTGACGTGCGGGATCATGACCCAATTGCGATGCAGGTTCGCGCCGGAGATCTTCTTGATGCGCGAGAGCGCCTTCGGCTCGACCGGACCGTACTTCGCAAAATCGACCTTCGGCCACGGCAGCAGATTCAACTCGCCACCACCTGCCGGCGCAGCGCCTGCAGCGGCCGGACGGTTACCGGAAAGCGCGCTCTTGACGAAGTTGCGCACGTCGTCGACGACCACGCGGCCCTTCGGCCCCGTGCCCTTGACCTGCGTGACATCCACACCCAGTTCACGTGCGAACTTACGCACCGACGGGCTGGCGTGGCTGATCGGCTGACTGCCTTGTGCTGCCACAGGGGCAGCGGCAGGTGCCGGTGCCGGTGCTGCTGCCGGAGCCGGAGCTGGCGCTGCGGCGGCAGGTGCCGGGGCGGCGGCCGGGGCTGCTGCCTTGGCGGGTGCGGCCGCCGACGCGGCAGCCGCACCTTCGAGCACGAGGATCAGTGAACCCTCGGAGACCTTGTCACCGACGTTCACCTTCAGTTCTTTCACCACGCCTGCGGCCGGGCTCGGCACGTCCATCGAAGCCTTGTCCGATTCCAGCGTCACGAGCGATTGCTCGGCGGTGACGGTGTCGCCCACCTTCACCAGCACTTCGATCACGGGCACGTCGTCATAACCGCCGATATCCGGCACCTTGACGTCGATCTTGCTGGTACCGCCGCTGGCGGCCGGGGCAGCAGGCGCTGCCGGGGCGGCGGCTGGGGCAGCCGCGGGTGCCGCTGCTTGCGGTGCCGCAGCCGGAGCGGCCGGTGCAGCCGCGCCATTTGCCTGTGTGCCCGAGCCGTTGGCGGTCTCGAGCGTCAAAATTACAGAACCTTCGGACACTTCATCGCCGACTTTCAGGCTCAGCGCTTTAATGACACCTGCGGCCGGGCTCGGCACGTCCATCGTGGCCTTATCCGACTCCAGCGTGATCAGGGCCTGCTCGGCGTCGATCTTGTCGCCTGCCTTCACCAGCACTTCAATTACGGGCAAGTCCTTGAAGTCACCGATATCCGGGACTTTCACTTCGATCACTTGACTCATTTTCCACAGTCTCCTCGAGGCTGCGCTTGACGTGCGGCACACGCCGGTCTGTCGCTGGGGGGCGACTGACCGGCACGCTCACCGCACGCAGCGGCCTTTAGACGGTCATCGGGTTGGGTTTGTTCGGATCCAGGTTGTACTTGGCAATCGCCTCGGCAACCTTGCTGGCCGGCAGCGTACCTTCGTCGGCCAGCGCCTTGAGCGCAGCAACCGTGACCCAGTTACGATCCACCTCGAAGAAGTGACGCAGCTTTTCGCGCGTATCCGAACGGCCATAACCGTCGGTGCCGAGCACGACATAACGGCCACGAACGAACGGACGGATCTGATCGGCATACGTACGAATGTAGTCGGTCGATGCAATGACCGGACCACGCGTATCGTTCAGGCACTTCTCAACGTGCGACAGGCGAGCCGTCTCGGTCGGGTGCAGCAGATTGTGACGTGCCACGTCGTTGCCTTCGCGAGCCAGCTCCGTGAAGCTCGGGCAGCTCCACAGATCCGATTCAACGCCCCAGTCGTTCTTGAGCATTTCGGCAGCGGCGATCACTTCGTTGAAGATCGTACCCGAACCCAGCAGTTGCACGCGCGGCGCCTTGCTGTTGTCCGTGCCGCGACGGAACGCGTACATGCCCTTCAGGATGTCGTTCTCCACGCCTTCCGGCATCGCCGGGTGTGCGTAGTTTTCGTTCATCACGGTGAGGTAGTAGTACACGTCTTCCTGATCCTGCACCATGCGGCGCAGACCGTCCTGAACGATCACGGCGAGTTCGTAGGCAAACGTCGGATCGTACGGCAGGCAATTCGGAATCGACGACGCCCACAGCAACGAGTGACCGTCTTCGTGCTGGAGACCTTCGCCGTTAAGCGTCGTACGACCGGCCGTACCGCCCACCAGGAAACCGCGCGCGCGCATGTCGCCAGCGGCCCAGGCCAGATCGCCGATACGCTGGAAACCGAACATCGAATAGAAGATGTAGAACGGGATCATCGTCTCGCCGTGCGTCGAGTACGACGTTGCGGCAGCGATCCAGTCGCACATACCGCCGGCTTCGTTGATGCCTTCCTGCAGAATCTGACCGCTCTCAGATTCCTTGTAGAACATCAGTTGATCCTGATCTTGCGGAATGTAACGCTGGCCGACCTGGCTCCAGATACCGATCTGGCGGAACAAGCCTTCCATACCGAACGTGCGCGACTCATCCGGCACGATCGGCACGATGCGCTGACCCAGCGCCTTGTCCTTGAGCAGCACATTGAGAATACGCACGAACGCCATCGTCGTCGAAATCTCACGGCCTTCGGCGGTTGCCTTGAGCAGTGCGTCGAATGCGTTCAGCGCAGGCACCGGCAGCGAAGCGGCCTTGGTGCGGCGTTGCGGCAGGTAGCCACCCAGCTCCATGCGGCGAGCGCGCATGTATTCCAGTTCCTTCGAACCTTCCTCGAACTTGATGTACGGCACGTCGGCGATCTGATCATCCGAGATCGGCAGCTTGAACTGGTCGCGGAATTTCTTGAGCGACTCCACCGGCATTTTCTTCTGCTGGTGGGTGATGTTCATGGCCTGACCGGCCTCGCCCATGCCGTAGCCCTTGATGGTCTTGGCCAGAATGACGGTCGGCTGACCCTTGTGCGTCGTGGCCGAATGATAGGCCGCGTAGATCTTGTGCGGATCGTGGCCGCCACGGTTCAGCGCCCAGATGTCTTCATCCGACCAGTCGGCAACCATCGCCTTCAAAGCCGGGGTGTTGAAGAAGTTCTCGCGAACGAACGCGCCGTCCTTCGACTTGTACGTCTGATATTCGCCGTCCACGCATTCCATCATGCGCTTCATCAGCAGGCCCTGCTTGTCGCGGGCAAGCAGCGAATCCCAACGGCTGCCCCAGACCACCTTGATGACGTTCCAGCCAGCACCACGGAATTCCGATTCGAGTTCCTGGATGATCTTGCCGTTACCGCGTACCGGGCCGTCCAGGCGCTGCAGGTTGCAGTTGATCACGAACACGAGGTTGTCGAGCTGTTCACGGCCAGCCATGCCGATCGCACCCAGCGATTCCGGCTCGTCCGTCTCGCCGTCGCCGAGGAAGGCCCAGACCTTGCGGCCCTCGGTCTTCACGATGTTGCGCGACTCGAGGTACTTCATGAAGCGAGCCTGATAGATCGCCATGATCGGGCCCAGACCCATCGAGACCGTCGGGAACTGCCAGAAGTCCGGCATCAGCCACGGATGCGGGTACGACGACAGACCGCCGCCGTCCACTTCCTGACGGAAGTTCTCGAGCTGCGTCATTTCCAGACGACCCAGCAGGAACGCGCGGCTGTACACGCCCGGCGACGAGTGGCCCTGCACGAACACCAGATCGCCACCGTGCTTGTCGGACGGAGCGTGCCAGAAGTGATTGAAACCAACGTCGTAGAGGGTCGCGGCCGAGGCGAACGAGGCGATGTGACCGCCGACGTTCGTGTCCTTACCGGCACGCAGCACCATCGCGATCGCATTCCAGCGGGTGTACGAGCGGATCTTGTGCTCGACGTCCTGATCGCCCGGAATACGGGCCTGCTGGTCGACGGGGATGGTGTTGATGTAGGGGGTATTTGCCGAGAAAGGCAGATGCTCGCCGTTGATGCGGGCGAATTCGATCAGCTTTTCGAGCAGGTAGTGCGCGCGCTCCGGGCCTTCGGCAGCCAGCACGCCTTCGAGCGAGGCCAGCCATTCTTGCGTTTCTTGGGGATCGGCGTCCGCAGGGGATACGATCTTCAGGGCTTCTTCAGGTACGGCGGACATGGTGTCTCCTTGTCTGTCGTTAGCGGGTTGGCGTAATGGTCGTAACCCGCTTCATGGACGGGCCTACCGGCATTTTTACCGGGGCATTGTACGAAGGTTATTCCCGCCTTCGCAAGCGAAATTTCAGATTACGATAGCAATTTTCATAATGCGGAAATCTGCTGCACTGCACATAAAATCAATGGGTTGCCGACACCATCAGATCACGATTTTTGGATGTACCGATCGGTCTCAAGGGTGATTTAAGCGGCCGTCTTACCAAAAAGATCGGACTCTTCCGAAAAGCAGTGCGCGACAGACTCGGACAGCGGGAAACCGGTCGGCCTGCGCTACAATCTCGCCATGCTTTCGCCACGCCTCGCAAACTCATCCCCGCCGTCCCGGTCCGCTGCTACGCCAGCCCGCTCCAACCGTTGGTTGCAGGGGTTTGCGGAGTCGCACTACTACTTGCTGGTACCGCTCGTCTCCATTGTGATCTTCCTGGTGGTGATGAGTTTGATTCTGTGGAGCCTGAACCGTCGCGAAACGGAGCAGCAGCAGGACACGCTTTATCGAAACGTCGCGTGGGCGCAGCAGCAGATCCGCCTCAATATGCTGGCCATTCAGGACCAGATCAGTTCCCTTGCCCGCGATACGGCGGCCAAACCTCAGGACGTGGCTCACTTCCAGAACACGGCAAGCGAGCTGATGCAAAATCATGCAGACATCGTCTTCATGAACTGGCTCGATGCCTCGCAACGGCCGAAGTGGGCCGTTCCGGCGGACTCCCCTTTCGCCTCGCGGCTACAAGGCTCGGCCCAGCATCCCATGGAGGACGAGCTGTTGGTGGCATTTCGCGCAGCGCGCGACTCGCGTCGCTCTGCCTACTCCACGCTGATCTACGACGCCTCGGGGGCCAGCTACATCGTCGTTCAGGTGCCCGTACTGCGCGAGCGCGAGTTCCTCGGCACGATCAGCGCGGTGTATTCCGTCGAGGGTCTGCTGATTCACGAGTTGCCCCAGGAACTCGGCGACAAGTTCAAGGTGTCGTTCATCGACACGCACAACAACGAACTGGCGACGACGTCTACTCGACCACCGCTGCCACGCGACGTGTCGTACGAGTTGTTACTCGATCCGCCCGGCCACAGTCTTGCTGTGCGCATCTACTCGTATCCGGCGGTCGGCAACTTCGTCAACAACACGCTGGTCTGGCTGATCGCCGGGTTGTCCTGCTTCGTGCTCTGGAGTCTTTGGAGTTTGTGGCGTCACACGCGCCAGCGATTCGAAGCGCAGCAGGCGCTGTTTAATGAGACGTCGTTCCGCCGGGCGATGGAGAACTCAATCGTGATCGGCATGCGAGTCCTCGACCTGCAGGGCCACATCACCTATGTGAATCCCGCGTTTTGCCGTATGACGGGCTGGGATGAGCCGGATCTCATGAACCGTGCGCCGCCCTACCCGTACTGGCCGAAGGACGATATTCACGAAATGCAGCGCCGCATCGATATGACGCTGCGCGGCAAGGCTCCGTCGCACGGTTTCGAAATTCGGGTACAGCGCAAGGACGGGACGATTTTCTACGCGCGTATGTTCGTCTCGCCGCTGGTCGATGCCCACGGCCGCCAGACCGGCTGGATGTCCTCACTGACCGACATCAGCGAGCCCAAACGCGCCCGCGAAGAACTCGCCGCTGCGCACGAACGGTTCACGACGGTGCTCGAAAGCCTCGACGCCTCGGTATCGGTGCTGGCCGTCGACAAGGCAGAGTTACTCTTCGCCAACCGCTATTACCGGCAACTGTTCGGCACGCGCCCCGAAGGCCACCTCGAGCTGTCGGGTGGGGGCGAATTGTCGCCGACGTCGCTCGACCACATCGACATGGTCGATGCTTTTGCCGGACTGCCCGCAGCGTCGCTGACCGATACAGCGGCGGAAACGCAGGAAATTTACCTGCCAACGCACCAGAAATGGTTCGAAGTCCGACGTCAGTACATTCAGTGGGTTGACGGTCATCTCGCGCAATTGCAAGTGGCGACGGACATTACAGCTCGCCGTCATGCGGAAGAGCTGGCCCGCCAGGAAGAAGAGCGGCTGCAATTCACCGGCCGTCTGACGACGATGGGGGAAATGGCATCGTCGCTGGCTCACGAGCTGAATCAGCCGCTCGCGGCCATCAACAACTACTGTATGGGCACGGCCGCCCTCGTGCGAGCTGGTCGCACGTCCCCTGAAACACTGCTGCCGGCGCTCGAAAAGACGTCTCAACAGGCGGTGCGGGCCGGGATGATCATCAAGCGGATTCGCGCCTTCGTGAAACGAAGCGAGCCGAAGCGACAACCGTCATCCATTTATGAGATCGTGGCGGATGCCGTCGGCCTCGCGGAGATCGAAGCACGTAAGCGGCGAATTCGTATCGTCACAGAGCTTCCGGCAGGACTGCCACAGATCAACGTCGACCCGGTGCTGATCGAGCAGGTCCTCATGAACCTGCTCAAGAACGCCGCCGAAGCGATGCACGGCTACACGCCCCCGCCGGGGCAACGACGCGACCCGACGGTGCGTTTGCATGTGGAGCGGCGGGATAAATCTGTTGAATTCCAGGTGTCCGATCACGGACCTGGGGTTGACGAAGCGACTATCGAACGATTGTTTGAACCGTTCTTTAGTACCAAGTCGGACGGCATGGGCATGGGCCTGAACATCTGCCGTTCGATCATCGAATCGCACCACGGCCGTCTGTGGGTAGAAAACAATGAAATCGACGGCGTGCGGAATGGTTGTACTTTTTGTATTCTGTTACCGTTAGAAAGCGATACGACATCCGGATCCGGGGGAGGACTATGACGACACCCAATATCAATACCGATCAAGAAACCGTCTTTGTTGTCGATGACGACGAAGCTGTCCGCGACTCGCTTCGCTGGCTTCTGGAAGCCAATGGATATCACGTGCGAGGGTTTGGCAGTGCAGACGATTTTCTGCAGTTTTGCGCAGATGTTACGCAAAGCAACCGCCCGAACAACCTGATTGGCTGCCTGATTCTCGACGTCCGCATGCCGGGCATGAGCGGACTGGAGCTTCAGGACGCCCTGATCGAGCGCGGCATCAACCTGCCGATCATTTTCGTGACGGGCCACGGCGACGTGCCGATGGCTGTCGAAACGATGAAGAAAGGTGCGACGGACTTCATCGAAAAGCCGTTCGACGAGGGCGAACTGCGCAAGCAGGTCGAAAACATGCTGAGAACCGCTCGCGAAGAGGCTGGCCGTCATCGCGAACAGCAAGCTGCGGAAGAACTGCTCAGGAAGCTGACGAGCCGTGAGCACCAGGTGCTCGAGCGCATCATCGCCGGTCGCCTGAACAAGCAGATTGCCGACGATCTGGGCATCAGCATCAAGACGGTCGAAGCACACCGCGCCAACATCATGGAGAAGCTCAACGTCAACACCGTTGCCGATCTGCTCCGACTGGCGCTGTCCAAGCGATAAATCGGATCGCCCTGCACCTCAGGAGGTGCAGGGTATCGAACCTTCGGGCACTGCGCTGATTCCCAGCTCGGTGCCCCTCCACCGACCGATCACCGGCCGCACCCTTCGGGTGTGTCCTTCCCCCTCGCCAACAGCACTTGCGCTAACACTGACGTTAACGCGTTACGCCGTGCGCCCCACTCCCGTGAGCCCCAGCGCGCCGGTATAATACGGTCTTTGCGCTTGTCGCCCGCCCGACCTGCGTCGCCGTATACGGCCCCTTGGGCCAGCCCCCTTCCTTCATACGATATCCACGCATCATGACCGCCACCCTCATCGACGGCAACGCCCTCGCCAAACGTATTCGTGCCGAAGTCGCCACGCGCGCCGCTGCACTCACCGCCCGCGGCCATCAACCCGGCCTCGCCGTGGTTTTGGTCGGCGAGGACCCAGCCAGCCAGGTCTACGTGCGCAACAAGGTCAAGGCTTGCGAAGACAATGGCCTGTATTCGTCGCTCGATCGGTACCCGGCGGATCTGACCGAGAGCGATTTGCTCGCACGAATCGATGAGCTGAACCGCGATCCGAAGATCAACGGCATTCTCGTGCAACTGCCGCTGCCGAAGCACATCGACAGCCACAAGGTGCTCGAAGCCATTGCGCCGGAAAAGGATGTCGACGGCTTCCACGTCTCGAACGCCGGAGCGCTGATGACGGGCGCACCGCTGTTCCGCCCCTGCACGCCTTACGGCTGCATGAAGATGCTCGAATCGGTGGAGTTCCCGCTGCGTGGCGCCGTCGCTGTCGTGATCGGTGCGTCGAACATCGTCGGCAAGCCCATGGCCATGATGCTGCTTCAGGCCGGTGCTACCGTCACCATCTGCAACAGCAAGACGCGCGATCTGGCCGCACATACGCGCAATGCCGACGTGATCGTTGCCGCAGTGGGCAAGCGCAATATCGTTACGGCCGATATGGTCAAGCCGGGGGCCGCGGTGATCGACGTCGGCATGAATCGTGACGACGAAGGCAAGCTCTGTGGCGACGTCGATTTCCACGGCGTCAAGGAAGTCGCAGGGTTCATCACACCGGTGCCCGGTGGCGTGGGCCCGATGACCATCACCATGTTGCTGGTCAACACGATCGAAGCGGCGGAGCGTGCGCTTGGCTGATCGCCAGGTGGACCGTTGACCAGAAGCGACGGTTTTTCACGCAGCGACGCCATATGGGGCGCGTACGGCCAACGGGTCGTACGCGCCCTCTTCATTCGTGGGCCACTCGCCACGCGGCCCCGATGAGAGATACCGTAGCGGGACGTCGGAATCCCCCGAAAACTCGGTCTACACCGAGTAACAAAACAGATCCCCGCATCAACGCGCGGCCTCGGCAAGACTCCGCCAAGTCAATGCCACTAAGGCTTTGCGCGCAATTCCCGGTTGGCGACGTCAATGACATCAGTTGAAAAAAACGACTGGAAAATTCGACAGGTTGCCCCCACACTCTTCGTAAGCCCCTTCAAGTGGATAACGAACGCATGAATACGCCGAAAAGCAATCCTCTTCTCGATATCGAGGGACTCCCCCGTTTTTCCGAAATTCGCCCTGAGCATGTCACGCCAGCCGTCGATGTGCTACTGGAGCAGGCGCGTGCGGCCGTCGATCGCGCAGCCGACCCCGCAACACCCGCGACATGGGCCAATATCCTCGACGCTGTCGAAGACGGCACGGAAGGCCTTGGACGCGCCTGGGAAATCATCGGACACCTGAACGCAGTCGCCGACACCCCCGAGCTGCGCGCCGCCTATAGTGAAAATCTGCCGCGTGTCACCGAGTTTTCGGCCAGTGTCGGCCAGAATCTCGCGCTGTTCGACAAGTACAAGTCGATTGCCGCCGGACCGGAATTTGCCGGACTATCGACCGCTCGCAAGAAGATTCTGGACAATGAAATGCGCGGCTTCCGGCTGGGCGGCGCAGAACTCCCCGAAGATCAGAAGCCCCGATTTGCCGAGATTCAGGAAGAACAGGCCGGCCTTGCGAAGAGCTTCTCCGATCACGTTCTTGATGCAACCAACAAGTTCTCCCTCGTCGTGACCGATGAAACGGAGATCGCTGGTCTGCCTGACGACGACAAGGCGGCCGCACGCGCCGCCGCCGAGCGTGATGGCGCGGAAGGCTGGAAGTTCACGCTGCACTTCCCGTCGTACTTCCCCGTGCTCCAATACGCCGACAATCGCGCCCTGCGCGAAAAGCTGTATCGGGCGAACGTGACACGCGCCTCCGAACTCGGACCGAAGTTCGGCGACGGCGACGCGGGCTGGGACAACACCGGCATCGTCGTGGAGCAACTCGCGCTGCGTCGCGAAGAAGCGCAAATGCTCGGGTTCAAGAACTACGCAGAAGTCTCACTTGAGCCGAAGATGGCCGAATCGCCCGCACAAGTGCTCGAATTCCTCGAAGACCTTGCGCGCCGTGCCCGTCCGTATGCCGAGAAGGACTGGGAAGAGCTTCAGGCATTTGCGGCCAAGTCGCTCGGCATCGACAAGCTGCAGCCCTGGGATACGGCATACGCGTCTGAAAAGCTGCGCCAGCAACGGTACGCTTTTTCCGAAACGGAAGTGCGTCAGTATTTCCCGCTCCCGAAGGTCCTCGACGGCTTGTTCCGAGTTGCAGGCACATTGTTTGATGTGACGATTCGTCCGCAAGAGGCTGAGACGTGGCATCCCGACGTGCGTTTCTTCCGCATCGAACGCAATGGCGAACTGGTTGCGCAGTTTTACATGGACCTGTTCGCGCGCGAAGGCAAACGCGGCGGTGCGTGGATGGATAGCGCGCGCACGCGCAAGCGTCTGCACGACGGCGCACTTCAAACCCCAGTCGCCTACCTCGTCTGCAACTTCCCCGCCCCAGTCGGAGAAAAGCCAGCCCTGCTGCCGCACGACGATGTCATCACGCTGTTCCACGAGTTCGGTCACGGCCTGCATCACATGCTGACGCAAGTCGAAGATGCTGGTGTTGCTGGCATCAATGGCGTCGAGTGGGACGCCGTGGAATTGCCGTCGCAGTTCATGGAGAACTTCTGCTGGGAGTGGGATGTCCTCGAGCACATGACAGCGCATGTCGACACGGGGGCCGCCCTGCCGCGCGCGCTGTTCGACAAGATGATCGCCGCACGCAATTTCCAGAGCGGCCTGATGATGCTGCGCCAACTGGTCTTCTCGGACTTTGACATGCATCTGCATTACGACTTCGATCCGCGTGGCCCGGAGTCGGTGCTTGAAGTGTCACGACGCATCAACGATCGTTTGCACGTCACCCCGCAGGTGGATTTCTCGCGCTGGCCGAACACGTTTAGCCATATCTTCGCTGGCGGATACGCTGCAGGCTACTACAGCTACAAGTGGGCTGAAGTGCTGTCGGCCGACGCCTATGCCGCTTTCGAGGAAGCGGCCAAGGTGAGTGGCACGGTGTTGGATACTGCGACGGGGGCACGCTATCGCGACGAGATTCTCGCCGTGGGTGGCAGCCGCGAGGCGATGGAGTCGTTCATCGCATTCCGGGGGCGCGCACCGCAAGTCGATGCTTTGCTGCGCCACAGCGGAATGTCGGCGAGTTGACGCCTCTCATCACATGAGGAACGAGGGCCGACGGGCGTCGGCTTTCAGTCCTCAGCTATCGTCGTCGCAACCGTTCGGCCGCCAAACATAGCTGTGTGTCTCCTTATCGAGGCAACGCGCGGCCTGAAAGCGAATGGTGCAGCCGTTCTCATATGTTCGCGTGCACTCACCGTTGACACATTGGGTGCGCATGCGGACCACCTGCCCGGTGGGTATCCGACACTGAACCGGGGCCGCCTGAGCGGCCTGTGGTGGCGGCAAGCGCTTCCCAGGACGCTGACCGATGTCGAACCACACTTGTGCGCCGTCCGTCGAACACTGTCCACCGCGCTGGCAAACGACAAAGGCGTCCTGCAGCGCAGAATCCTGCGTGTCGCCCAGCGCCACTCCAACCTCTCCATTACTGGCATGCACCACCGCCCAGTAGGCCGGTCCATTACCTGCCATCAGGACTTCGCATCGCCCCCCTCGACTTCCCGATGCGAGTTGGGTTCTGCATCGGTTCAGTGCCGCCAATTTGGCCTTCGCCATCGACGTCTGATTGGTGACGGAGACGTATCGAAGCCCGCTTGCCGTGTGGATGCCCGCCACAGCAGACGCCGCGAGACTCGACGGGCTCAGCGAGGCCAGCAGGCCCGTAAGCACAATCGCGCACGTCGCGGAAAAGAGGCGAAACAACCTGATCATGGCAAGAAGGCGCGAAAAGCCCTGCAAGGGGTGGTGTGAGCCCCCATCAGAACACATGGCGAAACGGACACAAGCGGCAATCAAAGGGGGAATTACCAGCTTATTGCGCTTGAGGCAGGGGTGAGCCCCGGGGCCAACGCCAATCAAAGGGGATCAACCGCGGATGCAGCGATCCAAACAAAACAGGCGGTGCATCTTTCGATGTCACCGCCTGTGTCGCCCGAAGTCTCCCTCGGGCGGGGCGTCACCTCACGGTGCGCCAGATGCGTCGAAACGACTTAGGTACCGCGCTTGATCCAAGCCGCCAGATTGTGCGGACGCAGCGTGTCGTACTCCTCGAACGGCTGATGAATCCAAGGGTTCGTAGGCAGGAAATCGACTGCGTAATCCGGCGCTACCTTCGAACACGCCTTATGCCAAAGCACGGCCGAGCGCACGTCCGTCACCTTCGTGAAACGCTCCTTCAGGTGCTTGCCGACGCGCTCGAGCGTCACCCCCGAATCGACCAGATCGTCGACCAGCAGCACACGGCCTTCCAGCTCGCCGCGCGTAATGGTGATGTACTGAGCAATATCCAGGTCACCACGAATGGTGCCTTCGGCTTCGCGATACGAACTCGTCGCCAGGATCGCAAGCGGCACGTCGTAAATGCGTGCGAGCTGGTCGCCCACACGCAAGCCGCCACGCGCCAGACACAGGATCTTGTCGAACTTCCAGTTGGACTCATGGACCTTGAGCGCCAGACGCTCGATCAGCCGATGATATTCGTCCCACGAGACCCAGAGGTTCTTATCGTCGTTTTGGGGCAGATTCATGGTGTGTCTTGCTTGTCGTGCTGTTTTTAGTTCTTGAACGGGTGGCGCAGCAGGATCGTTTCGTCACGATCCGGGCCGGTCGACACCATATCGATCGGAATACCGCTCACTTCCTCGATACGCTTCAGGTAGTTCTGCGCCTGAACCGGGAGTTGATCCCATTGCGTCACGCCAACGGTGCTCTGCGTCCAGCCCGGGAAATCTTCGTAGACCGGCTCGCAGCGGGCCACATCCACCGCGCCGCGCGGCAGAATGTCGATCGCCTTGCCGTCGATCTTGTAACCGACGCACAGACGCACTGTTTCGAGACCATCGAGCACGTCGAGCTTCGTCATGCACAGACCGGTCACACCGTTGATCTGAATCGAACGCTTAAGCGCAGCCGCATCCATCCAGCCCGTGCGGCGCGGACGGCCCGTAACCGAACCGAATTCCTTACCCACCGTCGCGAGTTGCAGGCCAATAGCTTCCTGACGGGCGGGGTTGTCCGCGTCGTACAGTTCGCTCGGGAACGGACCGGCGCCAACACGCGTGCAATACGCCTTGGTGATGCCGAGCACATAGTGGAGTTGTTGCGGACCGACACCCGCGCCAGCCGAAGCAGCACCTGCCACGCAGTTGCTGCTGGTGACGAACGGATACGTACCGTGATCGATGTCGAGCAACGTGCCTTGCGCACCTTCGAACAGCAGCTTCTTGCCTTCGCGATTAACGGCGTAAAGCTCCTGCGACACGTCGGCAATCATCGGACGCAGACGTTCGGCGTAGCTGAGCATCTTGTCCAGCGTTTCCTGGAAGTCGACAGCCGGCGCGCCCAGATACTGTGTCAGGACGAAGTTGTGATAGTCGAGGTTTTCGCGCAGACGTTCAGCAAACGCCTTCGGATCGAACAGATCCTGCACGCGCAGTGCACGGCGGCCAACCTTGTCTTCGTAGGCCGGGCCAATGCCACGACCCGTCGTGCCGATCTTGCCCGCGCCGCGACGTGCTTCGCGCGCCTGGTCGATGGCAACGTGGTACGGGAGAATCAGGGTACAGGCTTCGGAAATGCGCAGACGGCCGCAAACGTTCAGGCCAGCGCTTTCGAGCTCTTCGATTTCCTTGAACAGGGCTTCGGGCGACAGCACCACACCGTTACCGATGTAGCACGTGACTTCCTTGTGCATGATGCCCGACGGGATCAGGCGCAGAATCGTCTTCTTGCCACCGATGATGAGCGTATGTCCGGCATTGTGGCCACCCTGGAAACGCACCACGCCTTGCGCGTGATCGGTCAGCCAGTCGACGACCTTACCCTTACCTTCGTCGCCCCATTGGGTTCCGATAACGACGACGTTGCGTCCCTGATTCAAAGCATTGCCGGACATAACAATAGTTGGTTTGGTTAAAAACGTATTCTACCCGTGTTGGCGCAGGGGAGTGCCGCTTTTTTCAGCGAATTCACCGGGGCGTCACAACCCACTGGCCATTTTTCTCGACAAGGACGCGGTCTCCCGTGAACTCCTCGAAATCCTGATCGTGCCCAGGCAGCATGCGGATCACAACTTCGCCCG
Organism: Pandoraea commovens; assembly: GCF_902459615.1. Taxonomy (GTDB): domain Bacteria; phylum Pseudomonadota; class Gammaproteobacteria; order Burkholderiales; family Burkholderiaceae; genus Pandoraea; species Pandoraea commovens. The sequence goes on along the minus strand of NZ_CABPSA010000004.1, from coordinate 473,519 downwards.
CGTCGCGCAGACTGTCGATCTTGACGCGCAGGCCCGGCACATCGTCGGCAGGAGCCAAAATCGCGTTACTACGTGCTTCCACCGGCGAAATTGCCGCCAACTCACGCAAATCGAGCGAAAAACCGGTCGCCGGGCGGTCACGCCCGAACGCTTGCCCCACTTTGTCGTAGCGCCCGCCGCGTGCAATCGCGTTGGGAATGCCGTCGACATACGCCGCGAACATCACGCCGCTGTGGTACTGATAGCCACGCAAGTCCGCCAGATCGATCGACAGCACGGCCGGACCGTCCTTGCTTTGCGACGCCGCCAGATAAGCCAGATCGTCCAGCGCGGCCTTCACACCCGGCAGATCCGGCAAGACCTTACGGGCGCGCTCAAGCGTGTCCGCCGGGTCGCCATACAACGTGGTCAGACTCAGCAAGGCGTCGCGCACGTGCGCCGGCAGTTCGCGCGTCAATTCTTGCAACTGAGGCACATCCTTCGTCGCCAATGCACCGAACAGCTGGCTTTCGATGGCTTCTGCAGCCGGCACGCCTTCCAGCAGCGCCTCAAGCACGCCAGCGTGGCAAAGATCGATACGAATCTGCTTCAGGCCGGCGAGTTGCAGGCAGAACAGCAGCAATTCCTGGATTTCGAGATCCGCCTCGAGACCGCTATGACCGAAGATTTCGGCGCCGATCTGAAACGGCTCTCGGGTCGCCAGCAAATTACGCGGACGGGTGAACAGCACGCTACCGGCATAGCACAGACGCGTCACGCCCTTGCGGTTGAGCAAGTGGGCGTCGATACGGGCGATCTGCGGGGTGATGTCGGCGCGCAGGCCCATCGTGCGCCCCGAGAGCTGATCGACGAGCTTGAACGTGCGCAGGTCGAGGTCGTGGCCGGTGCCGGTCAGCAGCGACTCGACATACTCGAGCATCGGCGGCATAACGAGCTCATAGCCGTACGTACGGAAACGATCGAGCATCAGTCGGCGCAGATCTTCGATCTTGCGCGCCTCGGACGGCAGCACGTCGGCGATATTTTCGGGAAGTAGCCAGTTCGGCATGGGTATTTCGGAATTCAGACGGCGCGTGAAAGCGCCTTTTAGTAATCGGCCAGCAGCATCAGAATCAGCCCCAGCAGGACGGCGGCCAGGCCGAAGAAGCGAATCTGGCCGGACGGCATTTCCGTTATTTTACGAAAACTTTGCCGCCACCGTTCCGGCGCGGCAAACGGAAACAATCCCTCCACGATCAGCATGAGGGCAAAAGCGAGAATTATCGTGCTGCTGGTCACAGGAGGGCTCGGCCAAAACGCCACCGCCCGCGTTGACGCGGGCGGTGGCAGCTACTCGGATGTCAGAGGCGCTATTTTCCCGCTTTTCCGGCTGACGCGCCAGCACCACCGGAACCGCGCATAAATCGGAAGAAGTCGCTGTTCGGGTCGGCGATGATGACGTCCTTCTTGTCGCGGAAGGTCGCCTTGTACGCTTCGAGGCTCTGATAGAACTGGGCAAACTGCGGATCGCGGCCAAACGCCTGAGCGTAGATGCCGGCGGCAACGGCGTCGCCCTCACCCTTGACCTGCTGCGCCTTGGCATATGCCTCGGCGACCACCACATCACGTTGACGATCGGCGTCGGCACGAATCTGCTCGGCTTCGGCCGCGCCCGTCGAACGCAGTTCGTTCGCCACGCGCTTGCGCTCGGCGGCCATCCGGCTATACACCGAATCGCTGATACCGGCTGCCAGGTCCACACGGCGCATGCGCACGTCGACAATCTCGATACCGACTTGCGCAGCTTCGTCGCCCACCTTCTGCTTCACCCATTGCATGACCTGATCACGCTGCGTCGAGACCACTTCGGTCACGGTGCGCTTGGTGAACGCTTCCTGCAACGCCGAGCGAATCTGCTGCGTCAGACGATCCTGAGCGAGGCGGTTGTCACCCTTGAAGCTCACATAGAACTTGCGCGGGTCGATGATGCGCCACTTCACATACGAGTCGACGATCAGGTTCTTCTTCTCGGCCGTGATGAAGCGTTCCGGCTCCGGGTTGTCGATGGTCATGATGCGCTTGTCCAGATAAAGCACGGTCTGGAGCGGCGGCGGCAATTTGAATTTCAGGCCGGGTTGGCTGTAGACATCCTTGATCTCGCCAAGCGAGAACACCACGGCATAACGGCGCTGGTCCACCACGAACATGGTCGAGGCGAGCACGATCAGCAAAACGATCAGCGCGACGATAACGGTTCCAATACGGTTCATGCGCTTATCCCCTTAGCGTGAATCGCGGTCGCGGTTGCGCAGTGCCGCGCGCGATCGATCATGGTCGACATCACTGCTGTCGCTCGCGGCGGGCGCACCTGCCGCAGCCCCCGTGCCTGCACCAGATGCCGGTGCCGGGGTCGATGCGTCGCTACGCGAACGCTCCATGATCTTGTCCAACGGCAGATACAACAGGCTGTTGTTCTTCGAATCCACCATGATCTTCGTGGTGCGCGAGTAGATCTGCTGCATCGTATCGAGATACATACGCTCGCGAGTCACACCCGGGGCCTTGGCGTACGCCTCCTGCACCGACTTGAAGCGATCGGCATCGCCTTGTGCCTGCGACACGACACGCGCCTTGTAACCGGCCGCCTCTTCCGTCAGACGCGACGCCGTACCCTTGGCACGCGGAATCACGTCATTGGCATAGGCTTGCGCTTCGTTCTTCGCGCGCTCGAGATCCTGCCCGGCCTTCACAGCGTCGTCGAACGCTGCCTGCACCTGCTCGGGCGGCTGAACGCTTTGCATCGTCACGCTCGTGACGAGAATGCCCGTCTTGTAGCTATCCAGAATGCGCTGGATCGACGTGACGAGTTCGTTCGCGATCTCTTCACGACCGGCGTAGAGCACGAAGTCCATCTTGCTCTTGCCGACGATCTCACGCACGGCCGTCTGCGCAGCCAGATTCACCGACGATTCGGCGTCCACGTTATTGAACAGGAATTCGGTCGCGTCCTTGATGCGGTACTGCACGGCGAAGCGAACATCGATGATGTTCTCGTCGCCCGTGAGCATCGACGAATCCTTCAGATCGGTATCGCGAATCGTGTTCGAGCGGCCGATTTCCACCGATCGGATCTGCGACATGTTGACGATTTCGACCGACTGGAACGGGTACGGCAAGCGCCATTGAATACCCGAGGTGGTCGTGTACTTGTACTTGCCGAACTGGGTGACGACACCGACCTGGCCTTCCTGGACGATGAAGACGCCCGTGGCCAACCAGATCAGGAATGCCAGCGCGACGACAACGCCCACGCCGATCCCCGAACCACGCGAGCCACCGGAGAAATTGCTCGAGCCGCCATTGTTACCGCCTCCACCGTTCTTACGGCCGAAGATACGGTTCAGACGGCGATTGAAATCGCGCCACAGTTCGTCGAGATCGGGGGGGCCATCCTGCTGCGGTCCTTGCGGTCCGCGCGGCGGCTCCTTCTGATCCTGCGAATTCGGATTGTTCGCACGATCGGGGCGGTTCGGCTCCTGATTGCCGGACGGCGAATCGCCGCCGCCGTCCCGCCCCCAGCGCGGGTCGTTCAGGGAGAAAATCAAGCCAACTCGTCGCATCAAAGCTCTTGGAAGCATAGGTAGAAGCGTGGTGACTGAAGCGGGTTGGGCGTTGCGACCGGCGCGCCTCATATCGGAGCGCGCATGCTGCCGGTTCGCGCGTGTTTCCCGAATCTGGTTTGCCGATCGGTGGCCTTGCCCGGCCTCCGTCTAGTCTCTTGCCAGTTCGTCACCCGAGTCGAAGCGTGCTGCCGGTGTTCCCCGTGGCAACGCGCCCTTCACGGTGCGACGTCTCGTGTTATCTGTCTTCTGCGCGCGGCACATCGTCCCAACGGTCGATGAGCCGGACATCGGGCGCTTCGTGCTGCGATTGTAACCCACCAGTGCCAGCCACAACCGCCTCGCTGATGGCCTCGCGCAGCAGGTCGAGGCCCTGGCCGGTGCGAGCGCTCAAGAAGACTCGCGTAATGCGCCCGGCCTCGTCCCGTTCGATTCTCGGCCCTTGTGCGGCCAGTTCCGGCACCGCGTCGATCTTGTTCCAGACGAGAATCTGCGGGATCTCGGCCGCGTCGATCTCCGCCAAAACGGCGTTGACCTCGGCCATCTGCTCCTTGCGCACCTGACTCGACGCGTCCACCACATGCAGCAGCATGTCGGCGTGCACCGTCTCCTCAAGCGTCGCCCGGAATGCCGCCACCAACTGGTGAGGCAACTCGCGGATGAATCCGACAGTATCAGACAGCACGATGTTCCCGAGTTCACCAAGATAAACACGACGCGAGGTCGTATCGAGCGTGGCGAACAACTGATCCGCAGCGTAGGCGTTGGCTTTCGTCATCGCATTGAACAGCGTGGATTTGCCCGCGTTCGTATAGCCCACCAGCGAGATCGACATCGTGCCGCTGCGCTGACGCGCCCGGCGTTGCGTATCGTGTTGACGCTGAAGTTTTTCGAGTCGAATCTTGAGCGACTTCACGCGTTCGCCCAACAAACGACGGTCAGTTTCCAACTGCGTTTCACCCGGACCACGCAGACCGATACCACCCTTCTGACGCTCAAGGTGAGTCCAGGCGCGCACGAGGCGCGTGGACAAATACTGCAGCTGTGCGAGTTCGACCTGCAGCTTGCCTTCATGACTCTTCGCACGTTGGGCAAAGATATCGAGGATCAAGCTGGTACGGTCCACCACGCGGCATTGCAGGAGGTGTTCGAGGTTACGCTGCTGGCCAGGTGTCAGCGCGTGATTAAAAATCACCAGTTCGACGTCGAATTCGGCGATGGCTTCGCGTAATTCTTCTGCCTTGCCGCTGCCGATGAATAACTTGGCATCCGGGCTATGGCGACGGCCGGTGATGGTCACGACAGGCTTGGCGCCTGCGGATTGCGTCAGAAGGTCGAGTTCTTCGAGACTGGCTTCGAAATCGAGTTTGCCGAAATCGACGCCGACGAGCGCGGCATTGATGGTCAAGCTACGCTGGGATTGGGAATTGGGACTGTTGGACAAGAGCGGGCGGTGGGGAAGAGAAATTCGCCCGGCCGGAGACTCCCGGTCGGGCGAGCCTGAATCAGGACTGCTCGGCTTCCGGATGGAAATTCACCGGACGCGCAGGCACGACCGTCGAAATGGCATGCTTGTAAACCATTTGAGTGACCGTGTTGCGCAGCAGGACGACATACTGGTCGAACGACTCGATGTTTCCCTGCAGCTTGATACCGTTGACCAGATAGATCGAGACGGGAACATGCTCCTTACGCAAGGCGTTCAGAAACGGGTCTTGTAGAAGTTGCCCTTTGTTGCTCATAAGTTACTCCATTGTATTTTTAGCAAATGACCGTAAGCCAGGGCGTGTGCGCGCTTCCCACCCTGACTTCCACACTATAGCCGATTTTGCTAGCGTCGCCAGCAAAACCCCGCCCCAGGCGGGCTTTCACTCGCCCTTGGCGTAAGGGTTCGCGCTGTTGCGGAACTCTATGCGTAATGGAGTGCCCTTCAACTTAAAAGTTTCGCGGAAACGGTTCTCAAGGTAACGTCGATAGCTATCGGTCACGCCATCCAGACTGTTCCCGTGAATGACGATGATCGGCGGATTCGAGCCGCCCTGGTGGGCATAGCGCAGCTTCGGACGCGAGAAGCCCGCACGCCGCGGCTGCTGGTGCTCCACAGCCTCGATCAACGCCTTCGTGAGCTTCGGCGTAGGCAACTTCGTCATCGCTGCGGCGAACGCTTCGTCCACCGAACGCATCAACGGGCCAATGCCCGTCGCCTTCGCGGCGGAAATGAAGTGGAAGTTCGCAAAACCGAGGAATTTGAGTTTTCTCTCCAATTCCTGTTTCGCCTGATCGCGGGTGTATTCGTCCAGGCCGTCCCACTTGTTCACGCCCACGACCACCGCACGGCCCGACTCCAGAATAAAGCCGGCAATATGCGCGTCCTGATCGGAAATATCCTGACGGGCGTCGAGCATGAGGATCACAACGTTCGCATCGGCAATCGATTGCAGCGTTTTCACTACCGAGAACTTCTCGATGGCTTCGAACACTTTGCCGCGACGGCGCAGACCCGCCGTGTCGATCAGCGTGTAGTTCTTGCCCTGACGCTCGAAGTCGATGTGAATCGAATCGCGCGTGGTGCCCGGCATGTCGAACGCGATCACGCGCTCCTCGCCCAGCAGCGTGTTGACCAACGTCGACTTCCCGACGTTCGGACGGCCGACGATGGCGATCTTCACACGGCCATCGTGCTTGTCCTCGTCTTCGTTCTCGTCCGGATTCGCATAGAACGGCGCGAGGGCTTCGTCGATGACTTCCTTCACACCGTCACCGTGCGCGGACGAAATCGCCAGCGGATCACCCAGGCCGAGTTCGTAGAAGTCGTTCGCGACCGCGGAGTACTTCATGCCCTCGGCCTTGTTGACCACGAGCATGATCTTGCGCCCCGTCTTGCGCAGATAGTCGGCGATGATCTGGTCTTGCGGCGTCAGGCCCTGACGGCCGTCCACGATGTAGATCACCACGTCGGCTTCGACCACGGCCTGACGCGTCTGCTTGGCCATCTCGTGGAAGATGCCCTCCTTGGCCACGGGTTCGAAGCCGCCGGTATCGATCACCAGATACGGATGCTCGCCAACACGCCCCTCGCCATAGTGACGGTCGCGCGTGAGCCCGGGCATGTCGGCAACGAGTGCGTCGCGCGAGCGGGTCAAACGGTTGAATAGCGTCGATTTGCCGACGTTGGGGCGCCCTACGAGCGCGATCACGGGTTTCATGAATAAGCCCTAAAAACGAAGACGGCCGGCGCGCTGCCGGCCGTTCCCGGAAAATGCCCGGGTGCTTGCCGGTTACCGGTTATTCCGGACGGAAGCCATAAATGTTGCCGTCGCGGGTTTGCACAACCAGCGTCTGACCGGCGATGACCGGTTGCGCGCTGATGGCTCCGCTCAGCTTGACGCGGGCGAGGAACTCGCCGTTGTCGCGAGACAGGAAATGCAGATAGCCTTGCTTGTCGCCCACGACCACCACACGGCCGAGCGCCAGAGGCGCCGACAGGTCGCGGTACTTGAGCTTGTCGTTCTGCCACAGTGTACTGCCATCGGCAGCGTTGAACGCGTACACGGCGCCATCGGTATTGACCGCAGCCACCACACGCTCGTCCTGCGACACACCGTTCGGTGACGAGAAATCGCGCGCCCACAGACCGTTGCCGGTCTGCACGTCGGCGCAACCCACGCGGCCTTGGAACGTCGCGCCACACACCTGACGACCGAACACGACCGGCGAGCCCGTGACGTCATTCACACGCTCGACTTCCGTCACACCCTTCGGGTACGACAACGGCGTGATCCACTGCGGATTGCCGGTATTGGCGTCGAGCGCCACCATCTTGCCACCCGGGAAGCCCGTGATGATCGAACGATCACCCACGAACGCCATGCCGGTGCCGGTACGCAGCGTAAGCGACGTTGCCGGTTGCGAGTACGACCAGCGCACCGAACCCGTGCCCGAATCGAACGCGGTCACACGGTTGTTGATGGCACGCACCACCACCAGACCACGCCCCACCAGCGGTGCCGTCAGCACTTCGCTGCCGGCATTCGCCTTCCACGATTGCTTGCCGTCGTGATCGAAGGCAATCACATCGCCCTTGTGCGTAGCGACCACCGTCGTTTCGCCGTCGCTGCCCGGACCTGCGGTGATGTTCGTATCCGCCTTGGCCGACCAGTTCGACGCTCCCGTTTCCGCATCCACGCGCACGATGCTGCCGTTCGCGCCAGCCGCAAACACGGCATTGCCCACGGCAACCGGCGCAAAGCTGTAGGCGCCGGCCTTGCCAACGCTTGCCGTCCACATCTGCTTGACGGTCAGCGCCTGCTTGATCTCCGTGAGCGGCGTGGGCTCATGCGCCGGCTTGGTGCCGAACAGCCCGCAACCACCCAGCGTGCCCAACACTGCCAGCGTCAGCACAGCGGTGCTCGCGCGCTTGAAAATGCCACGGCGCGGCGAAACCGTCTGGGCGACCTGCACGGACTGTGACATGGCCATCGTTTGCGGCATCGATCGACGGAAGTCGTTAAGGATCATCATGTACCCGGTTATGCGTTATGGGAGGGTAATACTTGCCAACGGAATGCCGACGCGCGTCAGGCCCCCAGCGCGTCGAGCTTGAATTGCACGAACTGGCGCATGCCCGAATCCTGCTTATCGAGCTTATCGAGCGCCAGCTTGTAAGCGGTCCGTGCGTCGGCCACCTTGCTCTGAGCGACGAGCACATCGCCGCGGCGATCGGCAAACAGCGCAGCGTACGGTGCCGGCGGGTTGTCGAGCATCTTGAGCGCTTCGTCGTAGGCCTTCTCGTCGAGCAGCACGCCCGCCAGACGCAGCTTGGCCAGTTGCTTGTACTCGTCGTCCTTGGCGTTCGACGCAGCCCATTGCAGTTGTGCCTTCGCGCCTGCCGTATCGCCGGCATCAGCCAGCGTCTTGGCGGCGAGCAGCGCGGTCATCTGCGCATACGGCGTGCCGCTGAACTTGCTTTCCATATCAGACGCGATTCGGGCAACCTTCGCCTTGTCGTTCGCATTGACGGCCGTTTCCAGTTCGCCATACAGCACGCCGGCTTCCACCGCCTGCTTGCGCTCGTAATAGCGCCACAGGTTCCAGCCGCCATAGGCCAGCATGATGACGACGAGCGTCCAGATAACGTAATTGCCGTACTGCTTCCACCAGGCCTTTACGTTCTCGATCTGTTCCTGTTCCTCGTGATAGCTGCTCATTCGCCGGGGTTCTCCGTGTCTGGCGTCGTGGATTAATGAAGCGTTTCGTTGCCTGCGCCGCCATCGGCCAGGCTTTCGTTCACGCTCTCGTCGGCACTGGCGACGATGGCGTCGATCAGATACTCGGCGAGGCCGTCGAACGGCACGCTAGTCTGGTTGTTCGTCTGCTCGGCGGCACGCAGATGCTTGACTTCGGCAGTGCCCGACGCCACTTCGTTCTCACCGATGATGACGGCGAAGTTGGCACCGCTCGCGTTCGCGCGCTTCATTTGCGACTTGAAGCTGCTGCCGTTGCCGTCCGGGCTGCAATGGAACACGACGTTCAGACCGGCATCGCGCATGCGCTCTGCCGCAATCAGCGCCGGTGCCACGGCCGATTCGCCCTGGTGCACAACGTAGACGTCAGCGCCTTCGGCCTGCGGCACGAGATCGTCTTCGCGCAGCAGTTCGAGAATACGTTCGACGCCCATCGCCCAGCCACACGCCGGCGTAGCATCGCCGCCCAGTTGCTCGATCAGCGGGTCGTAGCGACCGCCACCGGCGACCGTGCCCTGCGCACCCAGCTTGTCCGTCACCCACTCGAACACGGTCAGATTGTAGTAATCCAGACCGCGCACGAGACGCGGATTGATCGTGAACGGGATGTTGTTCGCCTTGAGCAGCGATTGCACGCCTTCGAAGTGCTTGATCGACGCTTCGCCGAGATAGTCGATGAGCTTCGGCGCACCTTCGACCATTTCCTGCATCGCCGGGTTCTTCGTATCGAGCACGCGCAGCGGGTTCGTGTAGAGGCGACGCTTGCCGTCTTCATCCAGCAGATCGACGTGCTTTTCGAGATAGGCGATCAGATCGGCACGGTGACGCGCACGCTCTTCGCCCTGCCCCAGCGAGTTCAGTTGCAGATGGATACCGGTCAGACCGAGATCGTCCCACAGGCGCTGGCACATCAGAATGATTTCGACGTCGGCATCCGGGCCCGCCAGACCGAGCGCTTCCACGCCGACCTGATGGAACTGACGATAGCGGCCGCGCTGCGGCTTTTCGTGACGGAACATCGGACCGAAGTACCACAGACGCTTCGGACCACCGTACAGCAGATTGTGTTCGAGCGTTGCGCGAACCGCTGCCGCCGTGCCTTCCGGACGCATCGTGAGTTGTTCGCCGTTGAGCGAGTCAGTGAAGCTGTACATCTCTTTCTCGACGATGTCCGTCACTTCACCGATACCGCGCGTGAACAGTTGGGTCTGCTCGAGGATCGGCGTACGGATCTGCTGATAGCCGTAGGCGCGCAACATGGCGCGCACCGATTCCTCGAAAAACTCCCACAGGGCTTCGTCCTGCGGGAGGATGTCGTTCATGCCTTTGACCCCGGCCAGTTTGGCGAGGCGATTCTTCTTTGCGTCAGTCATATTCTCTTGTGTTCTGCCTGCGTCCCTGCGGCGCACTGCTCACGGTGTGTCGGCGCGCCTTGTGAAGCCCGTGCATGTCAACTCAGGCGCCGACTTAGGCGGCCACTGCACCTTCCGCCTGACCGTAATGCGTCTTCACGTAATCGTCGACGATCTGCTGGAATTCCTCGGCGATGTGATCGCCACGCAACGTGCGCACCTTTTCGCCATCGACGAAAACCGGCGCAGCCGGCGATTCACCCGAACCTGGCAAGCTGATGCCGATGTTCGCGTGCTTCGATTCGCCCGGACCGTTCACGATGCAGCCCATGACCGCGACGTTCATGTTCTCGACGCCCGGATATTGAGCCTTCCACACCGGCATTTGTTCACGCAGGTATGTCTGAATATTCGATGCCAGCTCCTGGAACACCGTGCTCGTCGTACGGCCGCAACCCGGGCAGGCAATCACCATCGGTGCGAACGCACGCAGCCCCATCGTCTGCAGGATTTCCTGCGCCACAACGACTTCGCCCGTACGCGCGCCGCCCGGTTCCGGCGTCAGCGAAATACGGATCGTGTCGCCGATACCTTCTTGCAGTAGCACCGACAGCGCAGCCGTCGAGGCGACGATACCCTTCGAGCCCATGCCCGCCTCGGTCAACCCGAGGTGCAGCGCATAGTCGCAACGCTTGGCCAGTTCGCGGTACACCGCGATCAGGTCCTGCACTGCGCTGACCTTGCACGACAGCAGAATCTTGTCGGCAGCGAGACCCACTCGCTGCGCCAGTTCAGCCGATTCGAGCGCCGACGTGATCAGCGCTTCGTACATCACGCTCTGCGCGTCCCACGGCGTGGCACGTGCGGCGTTTTCGTCCATGATGCGAGCGAGCAACGACTGATCCAGGCTGCCCCAGTTCACACCGATACGCACCGGCTTGTCGTACTTGATCGCCATCTCGATCATTTGCGCGAACTGCGTGTCGCGCTTGGCGCCCTGCCCGACGTTGCCCGGGTTGATGCGGTACTTCGACAGTGTCTCAGCGCATTCCGGATAGTCGGCGAGCAGCTTGTGGCCGTTGTAATGGAAGTCGCCCACCAGCGGCACCATCACACCCATGCGATCGAGTTGCTCACGAATATGCGGCACGGCAGCGGCCGCTTCCGGCGTATTCACCGTGATCCGCACGAGTTCGGAGCCAGCCTGCGCCAGTTCCTTGACCTGAATGGCCGTACCGATCACGTCCGCCGTGTCGGTGTTGGTCATCGATTGCACGCGAATCGGCGAATCGCCGCCAACCGTCACCAGTTGACCGCCCCAGCGAATCCCGACTTTGCGGGACTGACGGCGGGGTGCCGGACCACCGATGATCGGCATGCATTCTACAGAAGCCATGATTACCCTCTTTCGGTCTTACTGGAGCGTCAGACGCGCCACATTGCCCGCATTGCGGGACTTGATCTCGACCGGTTGACCGTTGAATTCCAGCGATTCGACGCCCGCGACGTTACCCACAACGATCTTGAGCGGCGCATCGCCCGTAATTTCCTGTTCGGCACCTGCACGCATTAGTTGGGAGAACAGCACCTTGCCGTCCTTCGAACGCACTTCCACCCAACTGTCTGCCTTCAGATGCAACGCAATCTTGCCATTACCCGGCGTACCGGCGCTCGACGCCTTCGTCTCGGCCGGTGCCGCGGGTGCGGCCACGCTCGTCGCGGCCGCAGCACTCGCGATCCCGGCGACCACGTGCGTCGGATCGACGGCAGCGATCAGGCCTGGGCCTGCAGCCGCCGCACTGGCCGATGCGTCATTGACCGTGCTTTCTGTATTACCGTTGTTCGCCGCATTGGCGACGTTCGTGGCGGCACCGCCTTCTGCCCCCGGCGGCGTGCCGTTGGCGTCGGCGACCACTGGCTGACTCGCCGGCTCAGCGGCATCTGCCGCACCTTGTGCCGACGCACCGCTCGCCAGATCAGCCGCCTCGATGCTCCCGCGCCCGGCTTTGTGTGCATTGCCGAAGTACCATGCAGCCCCCGCGATCACGACCAGCGCAGCCAGTGCCCAGGGCCACTTGGCCTGAGACGCTGCGACCGGCGAGCGGAAACGCACCGGACTCTTCGGAATGCTCGGTTGCCCAGACTGCGGTTGCGGAATATCGATGGGGACCGGCGCCGTGCCGCTCACGCGACGCAGCGATTCGATCATCGGCTCGGGGTCACCCCCGACCATGCGCGCGTAGCTACGCACCACACCCTGAATAAACGGCATTTCCGGCAAGGCATCCCACTCGCCGGCTTCGAGACGCTTGAGCTTCTGCACCGAGACCTTCAAACGCGCCGACACGTCTTCAACGGACATGCCACGCTTCTCGCGCAAAGCGGCCAGTTGCGCTCCCACTTGCGCGCCCAGCTCAGCCCATCCGGCAGGTGCTCCCTGCGGCAAGCCCTGGCCTTGAGCCCCGGTTTGCCCGCCTGCATCCGCCTGATTCTGGTTATCCATCGATACGCCCCCGTTCGTAAGCAGCCGCCCGCAGCGGCTGAGGATATGCTCGCGACAGTTTCGCTGCATCATCGCCCGTGCGCGCGGCGTGAAGATCTGCGCGGCGCATCGGGCGATTTTGCATGTCACTGACGAAATTGCGCGGAACGCGAAACGCGCCCCGCGCAAGGAATGCTTTAGTGCACAACTGATCCGACGCAAGGCATGGCACGTGCGGGGCCGACGGCCCTCGCCACGGTCCACGCCCGCCCATGCGCAGCCTCATACGCTACGCACCTCGACCGCGATTTTCCCGAATTTGCCGCGCTGTGCAAGCCGCGTGCGATCCTGCACTTCGCCAGCCAGCTGACCACAGGCGGCGTCGATGTCGTCACCGCGCGTCTTGCGCACCGTCGTGACGAGGCCTGCGTCGAGCAAAATCTGCGCAAATCGCTTGATTTGCGGATCCTTCGAGCGCAGCAGACCGGATTCGGGGAACGGATTGAAAGGGATCAGGTTGAATTTGCAAGGCACGTCGCGCGTGAGTGCGACAAGCTCGCGCGCATGCGCTTCGGTGTCGTTCACACCGTCGAGCATGCAGTACTCGAACGTGATGAAATCGCGCGGCGCCACTTCCAGGTAACGCTCGCACGCGCCCATCAGTTCGCGTAACGGATATTTTTTGTTGAGCGGCACGAGCACATCGCGCAGCGCATCGTTCGGCGCGTGCAGCGAGACGGCAAGCGCCACGGGCAACTCCTGGCCCAGACGATCCATCATCGGCACCACACCGGACGTCGACAAGGTCACGCGACGACGCGACAACCCATAGGCGTTGTCGTCGAGCATCAGGCGCATGGCGCCGACCACATTGTCGAAATTGAGCAGCGGCTCGCCCATGCCCATCATCACCACGTTGGTGATCACGCGCTCGTTCTTACCTTCGCGCCCCAGATCGCGGCGCAATGCGAACTCGGCCATCCACAACTGACCGATGATTTCGCCAAGCGACAGATTGCGCGAGAAACCCTGCTTGCCGGTCGAACAGAACCGGCAGTTGACGGCGCAGCCCGCTTGCGACGAAACGCAAAGCGTGCCACGCGTCTCCTCAGGGATGTAGACGGTCTCGACGGCATTGCCGTTGCCCACGTCCAGCAGCCATTTGCGCGTACCGTCCGCCGACAGATGGTCGGTGATTGCGGCAGGCGCGGCGATGTGCGCGCGCGTTTTCAACTTCTCGCGCAGCGATTTGGCCAGATCGGTCATGCCGTCGAAGTCGGCGGCGCCCATCTGGTGGATCCAACGCTGGAGCTGGCGAGCACGGAACGGCTTTTCGCCGAGCGTGCCGCAATAGGCGGCCAGACCGTCCGGATCGTAATCAAGCAGATTCGTAAGGTTGGTCATGGCCCTGGTCCGTCAACATCCCTTCGGTAACTTCCTGCGATTGAGCGACTATACGCGGCTTAGCGCGAGTAGACGTTCATGCCCGGGAAGAAGAAAGCCACTTCCACAGCGGCCGTTTCAGCAGCGTCCGAACCGTGCACTGCGTTGGCGTCGATGCTGTCGGCGAAGTCGGCGCGGATCGTGCCCTTCTCTGCCTTCTTCGGGTCGGTGGCGCCCATCAGTTCGCGGTTCTTCGCGATGGCGTTTTCACCTTCCAGAGCCTGGATCATCACCGGGCCCGAGATCATGAAGTCGACCAGATCCTTGAAGAACGGGCGCTCCTTGTGCACGGCGTAGAACTGCTCGGCATCGGCGCGCGACAGGTGCACCAGCTTGGCAGCAGCGATCTTCAGGCCGGCGGCTTCGAAGCGGCTGTAAATCTGGCCGATCACGTTCTTAGCAACGGCATCGGGCTTGATAATCGACAAAGTGCGTTCGACTGCCATGAAAAACTCCAAAAAATTAAGCAGTTATATAACCAACATGAACCCGTAATTGTAGCACGAAGGCTGTTATGATGGGGATGGAACCTACAGCGCGCGTACCGCTCAAACGCAGGACGGCCGGGACGATCCGGCTTTTCGCGAAGTTGACACAAGGGTGTGATTCCGGCGCCTTCCCTCGATGGGAGGGTTGACGAGCACAACGGCCGATTGAAATTGGGACATTTGCCCCGAGATTTCGAGAATCGTCCGAGCGCTTTGCCAAGGAGATTTCGGTATCCTTGCACTTCGACGACAAGCCAGACCAACGGCTGCGGGGGATTCGCCGGCAAGGGTTGCCGGTCATCGTATGCGTCATCAGGCGCCTGACAGCCCCGCCAACAGGCACAACGACCACGGAGAACACAATATATGAACCAGGATTTCCAACGCTTCGGCTACGGCGGAACGGGGGGCGTCGCGACCGCACAGGTGCGCAACAAGGTACTGCGTAATACGTATTGGCTGCTCGCACTGTCGATGCTGCCGACGATTGCGGGCGCCTGGCTGGGTGTGACTTATGGCTTCGCCCTGTTTGCGGGCAGCCCGATGGTTAGCGTGATCCTGTTCCTCGCGATTGCTTTCGGCTTCATGTTCGCGATCGAACGCTTCAAGAATAGCGGCGTCGGCGTTGCCCTGCTGCTGGGCTTCACGTTCTTCATGGGCCTGATGCTCACACGCCTGCTGAGCTTCGTGCTGGGCTTTTCGAACGGCGCATCGCTCATCATGCTGGCGTTCGGCGGCACGGCCGTGATCTTCACAGTGATGGCAACGGTGGCCACGGTCAGCAAGCGCGATTTCAGCGGCCTGGGCAAGTGGCTGTTCATGGGCGTGATCGTGATCCTCCTCGCCTCGATCGCCAACATCTGGCTGCATCTGCCGGCGCTGATGCTGACGGTGTCGGTCCTCGCCATCGCGATCTTCTCGGCGTACATCCTGTTCGATGTGCAGCGCGTGGTGAACGGCGGCGAAACGAACTACGTCACCGCGACGCTTGCGATCTACCTCGATCTGTACAACATCTTCACCAACCTGCTCGCCATCCTCGGCGTGCTGGGCGGCAACCGCAACTAAGCGGCGAGCCAGCAGCAATAAAAAAGCCAGTCCTTCGGGACTGGCTTTTTCTTTGGCGGAATAGGATTCGCGGTGAACCGTCCCCCGCCCGCGAATACTCAGGTGTTTTCGTGGATCACACCCTCACCACCAACCGCACCGGCAACCGCTTCGACACCCTCGTCCGCAGCACCCTCGACGACATCCTCCGCCTCCTCCGACATACGCACGCGTGGCACCCACGGTTGCCCGATGCTCTCGTGCTCGAAGACGGCCATCGATTCCACGTGCGAAGTGTGCGGGAACATGTTGACGACACCCGCAAGCGTCAAACGATACCCAGCCTCATGCACCAGCAATCCAGCGTCGCGCGCCAGGGTTGCCGGACTGCAAGAAACATACACGATACGCTTGGGCAGCCCCTCGTACCCTTGCTGCGCCAGTTCGGCCAGCGCCTTCGACACCGCTAGCGCGCCCTCGCGCGGCGGATCGATCAGATAGCGGTCGAACGCGCCGAGCGCACGCATATCGTCCGCCGTGATATCAAACAGATTGCGGCACGCGAACTCCGTCCGCTCGGCCACGCCATTGCGTTGCGCGTTGGCCAGTGCACGCTCAGTCAATGCCGTGCTGCCCTCAATGCCCATTACCGTACCGGCACGACGCGCCAGCGGCAACGTGAAGTTGCCCAGCCCGCAGAACAGATCGAGCACGCGCTCGTTCGACTGAGGCGCGAGCAGGCGCAGGGCACGATGCACGAGCACACGGTTGATCTGATGATTGACCTGCGTGAAGTCCGTCGGTTTGAACGGCATCCGGATCTGGTATTCCGGCAGCGTGTAATGGAGTTCCGGTTCGAGCGGATAGAACGGCACGGCCGTGTCCGGCCCCTTCGGCTGAACCCAGAACTGGACGTGATTTGCATCCGCAAACGCGCGGAGAATGTCTTCGTCTGCAGGCGTCAGCGGTTCGAGAATGCGCAGCACGAGCGCCGTGACATCGGCACCGATCGCCAGTTCGATTTGCGGCAGACGCTCACGAATCGACAATGATTCGACCAGACGACGCAGCGGCACCAGCATGTCCGACACGTGACGCGGCAACACTTCGCACGAATCCATATCGGCGACGTAACTGCTCTTGCGCTCATGGAAACCGATCAACACGCCGCCCTTTTTGGGCACGTAGCGCACCGTCAGACGAGCGCGGAAGCGGTAGCCCCAGTCCGGGCCCTGAATCGGACGAAGCATCGCCTCGGCCTTAACTTTCCCGAGTCGGGCGAGGTTGTCCTCAAGAACACGTTGTTTGATGGCGATCTGCGCGCGCGGCTCCAGATGCTGCATCGAGCATCCGCCGCACTTGCCGAAATGCGGGCATTGCGGCTTGGCACGCATCGAACTCGACCGAAGCACGCTTACTGTTTCTGCCTGCTCGAATTTGGGCTTACGGCGATAGCTCAGATATGTGACGCGCTCACCAGGCAGTGCGCCTTCGACGAAGATGACCTTGCCAGGCTTGAATTCCGGCGTACCCGGCTCGCCCTCAGGTGCGGTGCGGCCAACGCCGCGCGCTTCCATGTCGAGCGATTCGATATCGATGATGCCGGGCTCGGCACTGGGCCGGCCGCGCGAGGAGTTTCGGGAGGAGCGGGTCACGTCTTTGTTCTCATATGCGACAGCAAACCCGGCATTTTAATCGATTCGTCCGCACGTGAGACACGGGGAATGGAGGCTGGCCCGTCCAAATCGCCGAAATGGATGAAAGTGCGGGACAAAAGTGCGACGGATTACCCCCAGGCGCCCAGATACTCCTTCCAGTGCGCAGCAGGCTCCTGCTCAAGCGACCGCTTCACAAATTCGATCTCCTGCTCGTACTCAGCCTGACGCAGGCCCCCGCGCATTAGCTGATACCGGCAATAGACCAGATACGTATTCACTACGTCGGTCTCGCAATAATTGCGGATCTCTTCGAGTTTGCCGTCGCGATATGCCTCCCACACTTTGCTGCCGTCCATGCCGAGCTTGCCCGGGAAACCGCAAAGTTTGGCGAGATCGTCCAGCGGTGCATTTGCGCGTGCTTGATACATGGCGAGCACGTCCATGAGGTCCAGATGGCGCTGGTGATAACGGCTGATGTAGTTATTCCATTTGAACTCGCGGTCGTCCTCCCCCAGGTCCCAGTATCGCGGCGCGGAAATCCCGTGAATCATGGCGCGATAGTGCAGCACCGGCAGGTCGAAACCGCCACCGTTCCACGACACAAGTTGCGGGGCGTACTTTTCGATGGTGCGGTAGAAACCGGACACCAGCGCTCCCTCCCCGTCCTCTAGCGTGCCCAGCGACTTCACACGAAAGCCGTCGCGGTCGCGAAAGACGCAGGAGATCGCCGCCACGCGCTGCAAATGCAGCGGCAAAAAGTCGTGCCCCACTTTTTCGCGACGGGCCGCAAATGCCGCTTCGGCAACGGCGTCGTCCGACAGCCCAGCGTACGCGGGCTCAAGCCTGCGAAGCCCATCGACATCGGGAATCGTTTCAATATCGAAGACGAGAACGGGAGATGGCATGATGAAAATCAGAAGAAAAAATCAGAAAACGTCGGCATTCGACGCCGATGCATCAGAGAAATGAGCAGCAAGTGACGGCCACGCGCGCAACGGCGGCGCACCGAATTTCAGAGCACCGCGTCCTTGCGCACACCGTTCGAGGCGAAATAGCGCTTGAGCTTCACGAGTGCCTCTTGCTGGATCTGGCGCACTCGCTCACGCGTGAGGCCCATTTCGTCGGCCAGTTCTTCCAGCGTCGCAGGCTCGACACGGTTGAGTCCGAATCGGCGTTCGATGACATAGCGATGCTTGGTCGACAGACGCGACAACCACAGCCGCATGAGGTCTTCCAGTTCGCGATGCTGAACCTCATGCTCCGGCGCCTCGCTGCGATCGTCGGAAAGCAGATCGAGCAAACTGCTGCCGGGGTCGATTTCAAGCGGGGCGTCGAGCGACGCCACATGCTCGTTGAGCGCAAGGATGTCAGTGATTTCGTCTGGCGTCTTCCCCGTCAGATCGGCGATGTCTTCGATGCGCGCGTCGCGCTGCTCGCCACCATCGACATAAGCGGCACTCTTCTCAAGGTGACGCTTTGCGCGCAACACTTGATTGAGTTCCCGAATGACGTGCACCGGCAAACGCACCGTACGTGCCTGATTCATGATGGCGCGCTCGATGCTTTGACGGATCCACCAGGTGGCGTACGTCGAGAAACGGAATCCACGCCCCGGATCGAACTTTTCGATGGCGTGCATCAGACCGAGGTTGCCCTCTTCGATCAGATCGAGCAACGGTACACCGCGATTGAGGTATCCCTTGGCGATGCTCACGACGAGCCGCAGATTGCGCTCGATCATGACCTGACGCGCCGCGAACTCGCCCGCTTGCGCGCGCGTAGAGTAGTCGAGCTCCTCCGCGGGCGTTAGCAGCGGTTTGACACTGATGCGATTGAGATAGTGCTGAACGGTGTCGGCCGTGAGTTCGGCCTGCAGCACGGTGCCGAAGTCGTCGCCATCGGCGGATTTGCGTTTGCGTCCGGTGGCGGAAGAGGACGAACCCTCTTCCCCGCCATCGGATGACGAGGCGTCGTCATCCTCCGCCTCGCGCTCGTCGAAAGCGTCGTCCACGTCCTCTTCCTGCCGGGACTGCCGATCGTCTGCTTCCTGATCGGACTCCGGGACAGCGAGGTCTTCCTCTTGCGAAGTGCGACGCTTTCTCTTGAGCATTCGACCCTGCCTATTTTATCGAGGCGGCAAATACTTCTCCGGATCCACAGGCTTGCCATCCTTGCGTACCTCGAAGTGCAGCATCACGCGATCTGCATCCGAGTTACCCATTTCGGCAATTTTCTGACCCCGTGTCACGGAGTCGCCTTCCTTGACCAACAGTTTGCTGTTGTGTGCATACGCCGTCAAGAAGGTGCCGTCGTGTTTAATGATGACGAGGTTGCCATAACCGCGCAGACCCGCCCCCGAATACACGACTTTGCCCGCACCTGCGGCAAAGACGGCGTCGCCGACCTTGCCACCGATATTCACGCCCTTGTTCTTCGAGTCGTCGAAGTGGCCGATGACGGTGCCGGCGGCCGGCCACGACAATTGCAGCGCACCGCTGGAGACCGCCGAAGGCGCGGTAGCATTCGACGACGTCGCAGGCGGCGGCACCACGGCAGGCGGCACGGCGGCCGGGCTGCTGCCATTACTCGGCGGCGTGCTGGCCACCGGCGGCGGTAGCGGCGTACCCGTGTCGCCGGCAGGCGGCTTCACGCGCAATACCTGACCGACCTCGATCTGATCCGGGTTCTGGATGTTGTTCCAGCGCGCGATATCGCGGTAGTTCTGCCCGTTCTCCAGCGCGATGCGATACAGGCGGTCGCCCGGCTTGACGCGATAGAAACCCGGCGGCACCGGCGTATTGTCGATCACCGGCGCAGTCGCGCCCGGCAGACTGCTGTCGGTCGTCGTACCGCCTACGGTACGGTCGACGACCGGCGCCCCGACTTGTCGCGATGCGCACGCTGCCAGCATGCTCAGCAACAGGACACTGGCGACGCGTTGTTGGAAACCCGCTCGCAAATTCACTCAATTCCTCCGCAGAATAGACCCGACGGGCTTAAATGATGCCCGATTTTAAGGGGACGAATAACACCCTATCAAGCTGCGTCTCGCGCCACTGGCGCGCACCGATGCGCTCGATGAGGGTCAAAATTTGTTGCTCGCCGCCCACCGGGGCGACAAGCCGTGCGCCGACAGCCAACTGATCGACCAGCGCGTCCGGAATTTCCAGGCCGGCGGCAGCGATCACGATACCGTCGAACGGCGCTACTGCAGGCAATCCGAGCCGCCCATCGCCGTAATGCAGACGAATATTCGGCACGCGCAACGGACGCAAATTGGCTTTGGCACGTTCATGTAACGGACGAACCCGCTCAATGGAGTACACGTCCCGCGCAACACACGACAACACCGCCGCCTGATAGCCGCATCCGGTGCCGATTTCCAGCACCTTTTCCAGCGGACGTCCGCTCGCGAGCAGCAGCTCGATCATGCGCCCCACGACCGACGGCTTCGAGATTGTCTGCCCATGACCGATGGGAAGCGCCGCATCCTCGTATGCCTGATTGGCAAGCGCGGCGTCGACGAAGCCATGACGCGGCACGGTCGCTAGCGCCGCCAGCACGCCCGGGTGTTTGACGCCCGATGCCGCGACGCGTTCAGCCATGCGTGCACGCACGCGCTCCGACGTCAGCCCGATGCCTTCCGGCGAATTCAGGACCGACGCGGTATTCGTACGCACGATGGCCCCCACGCCCACGCCCGCGGGCGGCTTGACCGCCCCGACTGGCGTCGTGGCCGCCTTCGTCATTGTCTTGACTGTGCCTTTTCCCACGACACCGCCAACGGCACCGCCCTTCTGGGCGGCACCCGCGCCATGCGCCTTGGCTACTGGCTTCGGTGCATGCTTAGCGGCATGCGAGCCGTGCGGTGCCGGTTGCGCATGCGGCGCGGCGGCCGGCCGCGCCAACCCCTTCGGCACGACCGCGTGCGAGGTCTGTGCACCAGCAGGTCGCGCGGACGCGCCCGCCATCGGCGTCGACGCCACCCGCAAATTGCTACTGTTACCGCCGGACGGCGTCTTCCCACTTCCCTGATTCGCTTGCGACGTGCCACGCGTCATCGCGGCGGGCGGCGCACCGGCCGGACTCGCACGCGACGCCTTATCGAGCACCGGCGCTTTGCGCTGCCGGCGGGTCATCACTTCGGCCAGAGGGAGAGGAAAACGCTTCGGCGGTGTCGTCATCGTTGGGCCACCCCTGCGCTGGCCAGCCAATCGTGCACGACGCCAAGTCGTGCGGTATGCGTGAGATCCAGTTGCAAGGGGGTGACCGAGACGTAATCGTGCGCCACGGCATGGAAGTCGGTGCCTTCGCTGCTGTCGCGCGCGTCGCCAGCCGGACCGATCCAGTAAATTGCTTCGCCGCGCGGATTCACCTGACGGATGACCGGCTGCGATTGATGTCGCTTCCCAAGACGCGTCGACAGCGCGCCTTTGAGACGCTCGTACGGCAAATTGGGAATATTGACGTTCAACAAGAAGGGCGCGCCCAGCGGCCGCTCCATATAGCGCTCGACCACCTCGCGCGCCACACGAGCCGCGCTGTCGAGATGGTCCCAGCCTTTATTGACTTGCGAGAAGGCGAACGAAGGGATCCCGAACAGGAAACCCTCGGTCGCCGCTGCCACCGTACCGGAGTACAGCGTGTCTTCGCCCATGTTCTGGCCGTTGTTGATACCCGAGACGACGATATCGGGCCGCTCGTCGAGTAGCCCGGTCAACGCCACATGGACGCAATCGGTCGGTGTGCCGTTGATGAAGGTGAAATCATTGGGCGCTTTGAACACAGAAAGCGGCCGTTGCAGGGTCAGAGAATTGGACGCACCGCTACAGTTCTGTTCGGGCGCCACCACGGTAATGTCGCCAAGCGGCGCCAGCGCTTCATAAAGCGCGGCCAGGCCTGGCGCCTGATACCCATCGTCGTTGCTGAGCAGGATTCGCATGCGGCAATTGTAACCGAGGAAAGGTGCTCCGATATGACGCCATCAAGGCACCGGTGGCGTTGCGCCCCGCCCGCTTCATGGCGCCAGTCCGTCACATCCGGTTACATCTTTTCGGTCTCTCCGGCTTGCGGTTGCCAGACCAGCAGGCGCCGCTCCACGACGCCGACGAGTCCATCGAGCACCAGCGCAAAGGCCGTGAGAATCAGCACCCCGGCGATCACCGCATTGATATCGAACGTGCCTTCGGCCTGCAAGATCAGGTAGCCGACGCCACGCGCCGACCCCAGATACTCGCCGACCACCGCACCGACAAACGCGAGTCCGACCGAGTTGTGGAGACTGGAGAACACCCAACTGGTGGCACTCGGCAAATACACTCGGCGCAACAACTGACGCTGATTGGCACCCAGCATCCGCGCATTGGCGAGCACCACCGGGCTGACTTCCTTCACGCCCTGATAGACGTTAAAGAAGACGATGAAGAACACCAGCGTCACCCCTAGCGCCACCTTCGACCAGATACCGAGCCCGAACCACACACCGAAGATCGGCGCGAGAATCACGCGGGGCATCGAATTGGCCGCCTTGATGTACGGGTCGAGCAAAGCACCTGCGCTCGGCGAAAGCGCCAGCCAGAGCCCCACGCCGAGTCCGAACACGGTACCGATGGCGAACGCCAGCACCGTCTCGAGCAACGTGACGCCCAAATGCAGATAGATCTCCCCGCTGGCGAACCACTGCCAGACCTGGAGCAGCACCTTCTGCGGCTCCCCAAAGAAGAACGCCGCCTTGTCGGGGCTATCGAAATAGAACGCGGGCAGCAGCGTCGGGCTGGTGAGCACATACCAGACGAGAAATGCCACGACCAGCAGCAGCCATTGCCACAGGCGCAGGTGCCGCATGATGGAACGATTACGCATGACGAACGAATTCCGGGAATATCAGACGTGCGGCCGGACCGGTCATCAGACCAGCCAGTCGAACAGGCCAAAGCCGTCCGGCAAATCGAACCAGTCCATCCAGTCGAGCCACCCCGGCCAGTTGAGCCAGTTCAGCGAGACCGTGAGAATGCCGGCGATTTGCCACATGACCACTCAGACCGCCTTTAACTGTTGTGCGTAGCCCTTGAGGACTTCCTCGCGAAGCACGTCCCATATCTGAGCGTGCAACTCGGTGAAGCGCGGATGGTTACGAATTTCCGCCACGTCGCGCGGACGCGGCAGATCGATCCGGAACTCCCCGATCGGATGCGTGCCCGGTCCTGCGGCCAGCACCACCACCCGGTCGGACAAGGCAATCGCCTCATCGAGGTCGTGCGTGATGAACAGCACAGCGCGGCGCTTTGCCGCCCACAGCTCCAGCAACTCGTTTTCCATGAGCTGACGCGTCTGGATATCGAGTGCCGAAAATGGCTCGTCCATCAGGATGATGTCGGGGTCGAGGATCAGCGTCTGCGCCATGGCCACACGCTTGCGCATGCCGCCGGAGAGCTGATGCGGATATCGATCGCCGAAACCGCCCAGGCCCACGCGCTTGAGCCATTCGTGCCCACGCGCCGTCGCTTCCTCCGGCGCGACACCGCGAAACTCAAGTCCCGCGGTCACGTTGTCGATCGCGTTGCGCCATGGCATGAGCGCTTCGGCCTGAAACATGTATCCAGCACGCGAATTGATGCCCTTGAGCGGCTCACCGAAGACCTTGATCGATCCGGAGGACGGGGAGAGCAAACCCGCGGCGACATTGAGCAACGTGGATTTGCCACACCCGGTCGGCCCGACGACCGAAACGAACTCGCCCGGCGCGATGTCGAGCGACGTGTCGGCTACGGCCGTATAACGCTTCGCGCGATCGTCGCGGGCGACGAAGGTGCACGTAATGCTGTCGAAACTCAGAGCCGGCGCAGTCATCATTTGTACTTGGCGTCGGCCTTCTTCGTGAACTCGTTCGTGAACGTCTTCGACAGATCGATCGTCTTGCCCTTGACCGTCTCGTCGAACGCCTGCAACGTGCGCAGCGCCGTCGCCGGACCATCTGCCGGAATCAGACCGTCCGGAGAGATTGCCTCTTTCACGCGACTCCAGGCATCGAGATACAACGCGCGGTCGCCCAGCAGATACGCTTCGGGCACCGTCTTGATCAGGTCGGCCTGCCCGGCAGTCTGAAGCCAGCGCAGCGCACGCACCATCGCGTTGGTCAGGGCTTGCGTCGTATTCGGATTCTTCTGGATGAACGACTCGTTCGTGTAGAGGCAACCTGCGGGCATATTGCCGCCGAACACCGAGACCGTCTCCTTGAGCGTGCGCGTATCCGAGATCACGCGGATCTCCTTGTCGCGCTCCAGCATGGTGATGACCGGGTCGAGGTTGACGATGGCGTCGATGTTGCCTGAGCGAATCGCGGCCAGCGCGCCGGACGACGCCCCCACCCCGACGAAAGCGACCTCATTGGGCTTGATGCCGCCCTTGGCCAGCACGAAGTTCGCCATAATGTTGGTCGACGACCCCGGTGCCGTCACACCGATCTTCTTGCCGCGCAAGTCGGCAATCGACTTGTAGTTCGGCATCGTCTTGTTCGATACGCCGAACACGATCTGCGGCGCGCGGCCTTGCAGCACGAATGCGCGGATGTACTGGTTCTTCGCCTGCAACAGAATCGTGTGCTCGTAAGCCCCCGACACTACATCGGCACTGCCGCCGACCAGCGCCTGAAGCGCTTTGGAGCCACCGGCAAAGTCCGAGATTTCGACGTCGAGCCCTTCGTCCTTGAAGTAGTTCAGGCGTTCGGCAATCGTGAGCGGCAGGTAATAGAAAAGGTTCTTGCCGCCGACCGCAATCGCGACCTTGGTCTTCTCAAGCTTGTTTTGCGCGAAGCCGGGGCGAATGCCTGCGCCGATCAGGCCGGTCGCGGCCAGTGCCGTGACGAATTGACGTCTTTGCATGGTGTTGTTGTCTCCGTGGTTGCAGCGTTCATTCTTTGTAAGTTCGACGTGCTTTATAACGGGACGCGGTCGTTGCCGCGCCCGTGGCGCTTTGCGCGTAGTGGCGTGTCAGATGACGCCGCTCTCGCGCAATGCTTTGATTTGCCCGGCATCATAACCCAGTTGCCCAAGCACTTCGTCCGTGTGTGCGCCGAGTTCCGGGCCGAGCCACTGGGTCTGTCCGGGGGTCTCCGAGAGCTTCGGCGAAATGTTCGGCAGATCGATCGGCGTGCCATCCGGGAAGGTATGACGCTGGATCATCTGGCGCGCGATGAACTGCGGATCCTTGAACATGTCGGCCACCGTGTAGATGCGGCTCGCGGGCACGTCCGCGCCCTGCAGCACCGCCAGCGCATCGTCGATAGGACGCATTTGCGTCCAGCCGCCGATAGCGTCGTCGATCTCCTGGGTGCGCGGCACGCGACCGTCGTTATGCGCCAGCCCCGGATCCTCCGCAAGATCAGCACGGCCAATGGCATGCATCAGACGCTTGAAGATCGGATCGCTGTTTCCGCCCACGACGATCATGCCGTCAGCGCACGGATAGGTGTTCGACGGCACGATCCCCGGCAGCGACGCCCCGGTGCGCTCACGCACCATCCCGGCGACGCTGTACTCGGGCACCACGCTCTCCATCAGGTTGAAGACGGCTTCGTAAAGCGCAACGTCGACAACCTGCCCTCGCCCGCCATTCACGTTGCGGTGATGCAGCGCCATCATCGCGCCGATCACCCCATGCAGCGCGGCAATCGAGTCGCCGATGGAAATGCCGATGCGCGGCGGCGGCAACTCCGGATAGCCCGTGATATGCCGTAATCCCCCCATCGATTCGGCGATGGCGCCAAACCCCGGCCGGTCGCGATACGGGCCGGTCTGACCGTAACCGGACAGGCGCACCATCACCAGCCCGGGATTGTCGGCGGACAACTGTTCGTAGCCCAATCCGAAACGCTCCAGCAATCCGGGACGGAAGTTCTCGACGACGATGTCCGCCTGCGCCGCCAGCTTGCGCACAATGGCCTGACCTTCCGGCGACTTGAGGTTGATCGTTACCGACTTCTTGTTACGCGCCTGCACGGCCCACCACAGCGACGTGCCGCCCGCATCGGGGTGCAACTTGCGCCATTTGCGCAACGGATCGCCGTGCTGCGGATCTTCGATCTTGATGACCTCCGCGCCGAACTCGCCCAGCATGCGTGCGGCGAACGGACCGGCAATGAGCGTGCCGAGTTCGAGCACCTTCACGCCAGCGAGCGCGCCGAAGCCGGGCATACCGGTGGACGACTTAGCCGCATTGGCCGATTCGGAAGTTTGACGGGATGCGTCGGAAGACTGATTGGCGGATGCCGCAGACGCATTGGCGCCCTGTGGCGAAGTGGATGTGTACGGCGTAGACGACTTGGACAACGCTTGGACTCCTGAGCCTCGTCGACGGCCATCACCGTCGAGTTCGGGACGCTGCCCCGAAGGCCGCATCCGTGCATATGGGTGGCAAATGAAGTTCGTATAGTAATTCGGCAGTCGGCGATCGGCCAATAGCCTCAAGGGGAATCCCGGACGATTCCGATGCAGTTCGTCGTCGATTCCGAAGACTGCACCGACTCAGCGCGGCTACAGCAGGGGGATGCGCGTTAGCGGTCGATCACGTCTCGAACAGATGACGCGCGCCACGTTGCGCTGCAATATAAATGGCCTCGCCACGATTGCGCGCCCCCAGACGCCGGTAAAGCGCCGAGACGTGCGTCTTCGCAGTGCCTTCCGAGATCACGAGCTGCTGGCAAATGGTCTTGATGGACAGCCCTCGGGAGAGCAGCGCCAGAATTTCGTATTGCCGCTGGGAAATGCCGAGCAACGCAGACTCGGCCAGTTGCGTCGCCTTGTCCCCGCCCAGCGGAAACACCGGCAGGCGAGAAAGCGGCAGCGCCTCGCCCAAAGCCTCCTGACGCCACAACACGAGCAACGCCGAGAGCGCCTCTTCCGGCACAAAGCGTCCACCGGAAAACGCCAGGTCGAACACCGAACGAATACGCGCCACCGAGTTCGGCCACGGCAGACATGCCGTGACGCCCGCTTGCAGCCAGCGGATGATTTCATCGGGAAAACCCGCATCGCCAACGACGATAACCGGCACGGGAGGAACACACTCGGCGGCTGCCGAGCACAAGGTGTCGAGCGCGGGCGTACGCGCCACGGACTCATCGAGTACGAGCGCACGACGCGAAGGCAACTCGCGCAGCCATACCCAGTCCTGCGTCGCCACGCTATCGACGTGACGCAAGACGGGTGGCGTCGCGTTCGCTTCGGTTTGCAACGCGACCTGGAGGCCGCTCAGCCAGGCGGCAGCCTCTCCTAGGACCAGCACACGCATGATTTCCCCTGTCATTCCGGTCGGCATCCCCATGCCGCCGCCCCGCTTTCTTCTCGAACGTGCTGCGCCTTTAGCGTTGTTTTTAGCAGGACGAAATTGAAGAAAATCCGAAGAAATCCTCCAACCTTCGTCACGATTTACACATAAGGCGTCATCTTGCTTTCAAGGCAGTTTATGCGCTAAGCCCGCATGGCGGCGAATCCGTTTCTCGCGGAGCCTTATCCCTGTTGCCTTAGCGCGACAATCCGCAATTTGCGTAAATTATTTACTCAATTTTCGGAAATTCCGCTATTACTTTTTCCCCTTCCATTTCTCATCTGACGCAATAAAATACAAAAAGTCTGAGAGGACAGTCAGCGGAGGCCGGGGGGCACGCCATGTTCAAAATTTCCGTCAGCACGACGCGCAGTGCGGTGTTTTGTCTTGCCGCCGCGTGCTTTGTGAGTACCGCGCAGGCCGACGTCATCGGCGTGGGCAGTATGCCCGCGACAGTGAGCGACGCCCTGCTCGCCAGCACCCATGCCGCCAACGTGGCTCGCAGCCTTGTCACCAGCATCGGCAACGCCGGACCGAACACCATCGCACCGGTCAATTCAACAACTGCTGCAGCAAACCACGTTCGTCTCTGGGACGAAGTGATTCCGCCCGCCCCGTCGCCTAAACCGACTCAGGCATCGCTGCCTGCCACCGCGCAGCCGCGCACGACGATTAACATCTCCTCGATGCCGCAAATGTCGGCTGGCATGATGGCCACGAACTTCAAAATCAACGCAAGCGGCCGCATGGGATCTGCAGCCGCTCGCTGATTTCTCTTACCCGATCAAGCCTCAGAACGTGTACGGGAAACGAACCCCGATCACGTAGTTCGGTGCGTCCGGCGACATGCCGGCATTGACGTAACCGTTGACCGTCCAATGCCTGTTGATGGCGTAGTTGATGCCGAAGTTGAGCGACGCCGCATTGGTGGTACTGCCTGCCACCGTGGTCCACGGGCCGCCCGGCGAAGCCGTCTTCGTTGCGCGCGAGATCGCCGTCGAATACGAGATCGACAGCGCAGTCTTATCGTTGAGCGCCAACGCCATCCCCGCGCCAACCTGCACGATATCGCCAAGCTTGACCTTCGCAGGCTGCACGACGCCTTCGATAGTCGAGATGTCGTCGAACGTCTTCGCCACGTTGTACGTGTACGCTACGTTCGCGAACAACACGATCGGGTCGTAGGTGCGCAGGAACGACAGGCCCGCCGTGATAGCCCATATGCCATTACCCGTGGGCAGGCGCGACGGCGTCGTCAAGTTGTTGTTCGTCGGATCGGGCGTACCCAGCTTGATGCCGAACGGCGACGTGCCGGTCGGTGCGGTCACGCGTAACGACGCCACGATATCGGGCCAGTTGGCGTTTTCCTTCATGAGCTGGTAGTACAACGACGCGTTCACGTCGCCGATATTCGCCGAGTTCTTGCTGATGTCGCTGATCGACGACGCCGCACCGCCCACCCCACCGGAGATGAAGTCGGAGTTGCGGTACAGATACGGCACGTCGAACGCCAGGCTCAACCGGTCGGTCACCCCGTAACGCGTGTTGACGTCGAACGTCCATACGTTGGCCTTAGTTTGGCCGAGGTTCAACTGACCGAGGAAAATGGCGTCGAGGGCGAGAAAGCCACTCAGCACCAGTTGGCGCCGGTCGTAGTAGCTGTAGCTGATACCGGCATCGATGGTGAGCTTGCGGTCGAACAACGGCGCGTGCTGCGCCTGAACGACAGCTTCTTCGGCAGGCGTGCGTTGCGAGTCGGTCTCGCTCTTCTGCATCTGCTGCGTCTCGCCGATAGGCGTGGCGGATGTCGGTCCGGCCGCCCCGGCAGCGCCGCCGCCGGGTGTGCCAGCAGAACCGGCGGCCGAGCCATCGCCCGGTGAGACCTGCGCGATCTGCGCGGTATCCCACGCGGTCAGACCGCGACCGCGTTGCGCCATCTCGATATCCGTGAGGCGCTGCTTCAGAGAAGAAATTTCCCGCTGCTGCCGGTCAACCATGTCCATCAACATCTGGAGACGGCTATCCGGCGATGGGTCCGTATGCTCCTGAGCCTGGGCCGATAGCGTGAAAAGCAGTACCCCCAACGGAATAGCGGCAACGGGAAAAAAGCGGTGAGTGTTCATGATCCCCCCCGGGTGAAAAAGCGGACGGATGTCCGCGCGCAATCCAACAAACACGTGTTGCAACAACGGTTGTCCTTGCTGCTCGACTGCGGGGTGATGCGTACGGAACACGGACAGTGATCGAAAGCGTCAACAGCATCGCCGATGCCTCCTGCCCGGGCCCTGCCGACATCACCTTCTTGTACGCCGCGAGTGTTTTGCGGCGGCGCCCCACGTCTAGTTGTCATGGCGTCCGGTAAAGACCTGCCGGACGTTGCTGCCGGCGTCGCGTCGAATGCATCGACCACGACGCCGTCACTGCGCTTGCTATGCCTTACCTTTCACTTCACTTCACTTCAAATACGTTCACACACGCTCAATGCCGAATGGCAACCATGTTCGCCATCGCGTTCTGAATACCGAGCTGACGCAGTCCGCCCGACGTCAGCGCACTCGTCTGGAGGTTCAGCGTCATGGTGTTCATCACCTGCTGCGCATTGCCTGCCACCTGGACGACCTGCATGATCTGATTCATCGCCCCACCCGCGCCGCCTGCGACGCTCTGGCCGAGATTGCCGTTCGGGGTATTGAGCGAGAGCTGCATGCCGGCCGAACTGATCGCGACGTTCGCACTCAGGTTGCCGACCGTGGTGCTCGAGTTACTGGTCGACTGGTTACTAATGGGCACCAGCAGCGCGAGCGACACGCCCGGGCCGTACTGGATGATGGCCTTGTTCAGCGCGTTGTTGGCATCGCCCGCAACCTGCGTAATCTGTGCGACGCCGTTGACCAATGCGTGGGCGCCGGTCACTGCCTGCGTGGTCGGGGCGGCAGCATTCACCACGCCCGGGATGACGGTTGTCGACGAGCCGGTCTGCACCTGCCCCTGATTCACACCAAGCACACCAGTGGCGAGCAGGCTCGCGCCGGTGGGCATTTGCCACTGCGACTGCATCACGAGCTGAAAGCCCGTGATCATGTTCTGTTGTGCGTACTTGCCGGTCGCGTGCGAGAGCACTTCATCGCTCACAGGCGTCCAGCCCTCAGGCACCACGTTGGAAGCGAACGCCGGGACGGCGCTTGCGAACAACGGGATGGCCAGCATCGGGACGTATCGATTCATGATGGTCTGGTCTCAAAACAGGTCCGCCCGGATGATGCCGAAGTCCACCATCGGGGTCGGTGACGTCCCGGTCGCCAGCGCGCCATCGCGCAACTTGGCAGCCAGGGATTCGTTTCCTTTGAGCAGCGGTGAGTCCTCCAGGAAAGGCTTGCCGATGACCGCCAGCACCAAGCCATTCCACTGCTTGGCAAAATCGGCCTGCTCGATGATGCGATTGCCCAGCGCCGGATCGGACACGAACACACGTCCGTCCTTCGCTGCCTTGACGACCACAAAGTGCTGATAGCCGTTGACGTCGATAAGCGCAATGACCGGGATCTTCAGGTCGTAAAGCGCACTCACATCGACTTTGAATCCGCGCCCCTCGAGTCCGAGCGTCTCCACGAATTTCTTCATGTCGAGCATCGAGAACCCGTTCTTGATGACGGTGTCCGGGTTAGAGAACGCCATCATTCGCTGAATCATTTCGGTCTCGGGAATGTTGATCCCGTAGCCATAACGCAGCAGCGTTGCCAGTGCTGCGGAACCACAACTGAAGTCGTATTCCTGCTGGACCAGATTCACGTAGTGCATCGATTTGAACGAGCGCATCTTCTTGACCGCCGGTACACCAGTCGAAGACTCCAGGTTCACCGATGCATACTGCGCGTGCCCGGCCACGCTTGCGCACGCCAGAGCGCAAACAGTAGCGATCCTCACAACGGCACGACGCGCATCATTCATGACACACCTCATGAAAAAACCGGTCCGGAAGTTTCTCCGGACCGGCTAGCTACATCACTTGATTGCCGAGATCGACAGGTTGTTGGACTGAACGTTGCCGATACCGGCTGCCACGTTCACGCCCACATTGCCCGTTGCCATCTTGAGCGCACCGGCGCCGAGCGAGGCATTGGCGACGAAGTCACCCGAGGCCTTCATGCTGGCCGACTGGTCGGTTTGAGCCGTTGCGTTGGCTGCACCGCCCTTGTACCAGCCGGTCGACTGCGACACTGCTGCAGCCATGCTGTTGCCCTGCACGTTGCCGATACCCGAGGCCACGTTCACGCCGACGTTACCGCTGGCGTTGGCCAGTGCGCCGTCACCCACGCTGGCGTTGACCATGAACTGCGAGAGGCTTGCCGAACCCTTCGACGACTGGTTCGAGAACACCTGGGCCGAGGCATACACCGGCTGAGCGTTGAGCGAAGCGATCGCGACGTTGTTGGCCTGTGCGTTGTCGGCACCTGCCGCCACGTTCACACCGACGTTGCCGTTGGCGTTAGCCAATGCGCCGTTGCCGAGCGTTGCGCCCATCGTCTGGTATTGAGCCGTGTTCACGTGATACGTGATCGCGCCCTTCGCCCACGTGGTCGACTTCGTGAACGTATCGGTGAAGCCCCACAGTGCCGCTGCTGCCACCGAATCGCTTTCGATAGAGCTGCTGCCGTGGTTCAAAACGGCGTGGAACGCTGCATCGAAGCTCTTCTGCGTGTTCAGGAAGCCTGCAGCGAGGAACCCGGCGGCCTGTTGCGACTGCTGACCGTAGGCATAGCCGCCCCAAGCAGAACCCTGACCTGCACCGAAGTTGCCGACCAGATAGCCACCATAGAGTGCGAGGCCGCCAGGAATCGGAATCACGCCGCCACCGATGATGCCTCCGCCGCCAGCGATGTTCGAGTATTGATACCCGCCACCGGCGATGAAGCCACCCGAGCCGGAGCTCGACTGCCCTGCGACATATCCCGCGCCAGCCTGGAAGGCTTGACTCGTGTTCAGATGGCCGTTAGCCGATGCATTCACCCACGACGTGGTGTTGTCGAAGTGCGTTTCCGTCTTGCCAGCCAACAGGTAGGCGCTACCCTGATTCGAAACCGTGGTGGTCTTCGAATCGACGCCATACGTCACCTTGCCGGTGGCATAGCTGCCAAGCAGCGGTCCCTTCAGGTTGACGTGGTGCACGTCGACGCTCTGGTTGCTCTGCACGACGGCGTTGCCGGTGTTGTCCACCGTGACGCAGCCGCGAATGCCGACCAGACCGAAAATGCCGACCAGGTTCAGAACGTTGGTCTCGTTGCCGATGAACGAGAAGCTATATTGCTGGTGATTGGGGGAAGCCATCGCGGTTCCCGTTGCTACCAGCAGTGCAGCCGCTGCAATTGCTTTCGTTTTCATGACCATCTCCTTGACGAGAGAGTTACCCAGTTAAAAAGATGTGCCCGCCGGGGGACGGAGCACAAAAACATTTGCGGTTACATTGCCTATCCCAGCCGACTGGTTCACTTGCAACACACCGC
The DNA here is from genome assembly GCF_902459615.1 of Pandoraea commovens. Taxonomy (GTDB): domain Bacteria; phylum Pseudomonadota; class Gammaproteobacteria; order Burkholderiales; family Burkholderiaceae; genus Pandoraea; species Pandoraea commovens. Next base: position 440,383 of record NZ_CABPSA010000004.1, on the reverse strand, counting down.
TCACCCCGCGGAAGGCATCACCGGAAATCGACGCCGTGCGGAACTGATCGTTGAGGTTGTTGTGGCCAGTCGGGCCACCCTTGGAGATCGCAGCGGATAGTGCCGTATCCGATACGCTCGCCACTCCAGACGCATCGCCAGTCACAATGACGGTCGCGTTGCGTTGAAGATTGCCGGCACCGCTCGCCTGGTTGACTTGCGTCACCCCCGAGGTGCCTGAAAATGCATTGCCCTGAATTGCGGCGCTTGCTGCACCCGTCGTCGTGGTGACGAGTGCCTGTTGATTCGTGCTCGACGTACCGACCGTGAGGCCACCGCCGTTGGAAAGCACCGTGCTGTTGGCCTGCGCGTTATTCACGCCGGCTGCCTGATTCACACCGAGGGCGCCGGCCACACCGACCGCAGCGCCGTTTTCGATGGTGGCGTGCGTGCCGGTCAGCTCACCGTTCGTGATCCAGATGTCCTGTGCGTGAGACATGCCGCTGATGACAGTCAAAGCGGTCGTCGCGGCCAGCGCGATAGCGCGCAAGGCATTGCGTTGTGCGCTCATTTCGCCGCTCCTGCTGCACCGATCGTGGAGAGCGGCGCGAGCGCCGAGTTGATCACCGACGGGACGAGCGTGCCGATGCTGCCGATACCGCCGCCCGCCGATCCGGCCGCGAAGCCACCGCCGACACCATTGCTGGTATTCAGTGCGTTACCGCCGCGGGCGTTGCCAACGAGCACGCCCATCACCGGGTCCATCCCCGAGCGCACGGCACCGGTCACGAGTCCGGCCGAGGCGTGCGCCGTCAGATCGTTATCCGTCACCGCCGTCACCGCACCCAACGCGGTGCCGAACGGTCCCGTAGGAAACGCCGAGACGGCGAGACCGATCTGATTTTCATCGCGCGGCAGGCCGCGATAAGCGATCCGCGGGCCGATGTTGCGCTCGATCACGATATCGCCCGGCGTCGCCGGTTCGGCCTTGGCCTGGCCGGGGAGCATTGCCGGTGTGAGCGCCACGAGCAACGTGGCGAACACAGCAGACGAGAATGAAAGTTGGGTCATGTCGATCACCGCGTGGTGTAGGTCACACGCGTCACCTGGACATTGCCCACGCCGTTCGACAGTTGCTGCGGACGCGGCGTCGGCGTGATACCGCCGGGCAGTTCGTCCCACAACGTCACACCATTGGCGAGTGCCATGCCGGGCGACTTGACCATCGCGGCGCCCTGCAAATTGCGGCCGCGCTGGCTTCCCAGTTGTTCGTCGTCGATACGGGCAGCGGCGAGCGGCATATTCGACGCGCCGATGGTCTGGCTGTCGTCGTTGCCTGCCACTGCGGGGGCTTGCTCCGGCGCCACGGAGGTGGCGTCGGCGACCGGCGCCGCGATGGCGGCATCCGCGTCGGAAATCGGGGCGGCGAGCATCGACGGCGTCGTGAACGATGCCGGCACCATCGAGCCAGTGAGCATTGCCAGCTGCATGAGCGGCGAGCGCGAGATGTTGTCCTGCGCTTGCGCCGGTGCAGCGCACAGTCCGAGTGCCACAACGATGGCAGCACTCAGTGCGCCTGCGCCGTGTCGTACGCGGTACTGCATTTCGGTGGTGAGAATTCGCATCGCTATGTCCTCCTTGCCCGGACCAATAAAGCGACTTCCGTGCCACCCCGCTTAAGTGCTTGAAAACATTGACGTTAAATTTTCAGCCCTGCTGGCACACCGGGGCGAGTGGCCGAAAACGTTTCAGCATTGATACGTGGGGGGTGCCAGGCGGCGTTTGTCACGTCATCGACGCACAACCCAAACATTCCGAACTACGAACGATATCGGCGCGAGCAGCGACGCGTGCCGCAAACGCCCTATTTACAAGGGTCTCGCGTGACAGATTTGCGGCAGATTGTGGGGAAAGGAACGAAACGACACGGGGCCGTCACAGTCGCCCGATTTTTTCGACGCCGCGATTTCCACCCCGGATGTTTCATCTTTGATGTGTGTTCGGGACAACCCTCGCACGCGATATTTCGAAACTTGAGGCAACGCAAAGCGTATGAAACGGTGGCGTCGAAAGACATCATGGGAATGCCCGGAATCGCCCGTCGTTATTGGCGATGCCAGCAGTCGCAAAATGCGACGATGGGGCAAAACGGGGGAGGGAAATGTGTTTGACGCGCGATGTTTCCGCGCGCCACGGACGCATCGATCGATGCATCTCGCAGCACATTGAACAGCGCATTGCACAGCACATCGACCGCGCAATACTCAGGAGCCCAAAAAGAAACGACCGCCCTGCTCATCACAGGACGGTCGCCCTCTCTTCGCCAGAAGATATCAGGCCGGCACGCCCGATTCGTCACCGCGCAATCCGTACCGGCACATGAGGCGGTACAGCGTAATGCGCGAGATTCCCAACTCTGCAGCCACTTCCGTCAAACGGTGACAGTGGCGCAGCAACGCTTGCTCGATGGCCGTTTTTTCGGCCTCCGCGCGAATTTCCTCCAGCGTGCGCACCAGCGTCGGCACCCACGGCAGAAGGTCGAGATCCTTGGCCGAAATCATGCGACTGTCGGCCATCACGATGGCTCGTCGAACGCGGTTGATCAACTCGCGCACGTTACCCGGCCAGTGATATTCATACATCGCCTGCACCGCGCACTGCGTGAAGCCGCGGATCTTGCGATGGTTGTCGCCTTTGAAACGCTGGAGTACGTGATGGGCAAGAATCTCAATGTCCTGCCCGCGCGCGCGCAGCGGCGGTTCGTCTACACGCAGCACGCACAGACGATGGAACAGATCCATCCGGAAGCGCCCTTCTTTCACGGCCGTCTCGAGATCGACGTGTGTCGCGGAAATGATGCGCACATTGACCGGGATGACTTCGTGGCCGCCCAGACGCTCGATCGCGCCCTGCTGCAGGAAGCGCAGCAGACTCGCCTGACTCTCGATGGGCAGGTCGCCGATTTCGTCGAGGAACAGCGTGCCGCCATTGGCAGACTCGACGCGACCGACTTTACGCGCATTGGCGCCGGTAAAAGCCCCACGCTCGTAGCCAAATAGTTCGGACTGCATCAGATGTGGCGGAATCGCGCCACAGTTGATGGCGACGAATGGCCCCTTCGCACGCAACGAGCGCTCGTGGATCGCTACCGCGCTCAGTTCCTTGCCCGTGCCCGACTCGCCCGAGATGAAGACCGGGGCATCGGTGTTGGCCACTTTGCGAATGGTGCGAAAGAGTTGCTGCATCGCTTCACACGTGCCGACCATTTCCTGGTCGCCGCCGACTTGCGGCGTGATGATCGGCACTTCACACAGCGATGCCATGCCCCATGCATGCCCGATCGAATGCGCGAGCTGGTCGTTCGTGCAAGGCACGTTGACGTAGTCGAAGCAATAGTCGCGAATAAGGCGACGGATCGACGTCGTCGAAAGTTGTTCGGGATTTGTTGCGGCAACCCAGCCGACCGTGGCCGGTTGCATGCAGGACTCGAACGCGCCCATCTCGCGGTCGCTATAACCGCTCGCCAGGTCGATGAGTGCTGCGCTGGTGACCCCCGGATTGAGAATGCGACCGACGTCGCTGGCGCTCTTGGCCGGTACGACTTGCCAGCCTTGCTCTCCCAAAAACGACAGTAAACCGTCGTTGTGCTTTCGGGAAGCGTAAATCAGGGTGCGCCCGGTATCGTTAGCCATACCTTAACTCCCTGCCTAAGCAGTGCCTGCGCGCAAATTATTAGGTCTAAGACCGGGATATGCACGACAGGTTAAACGGCCCCACGCCGCCCGGGAGTTATAGGTGTTCCCCGTGTTGTTGGGTCCCCAAGTCGGCAGGTTCAGTCTAGAAGACGGGGGTATGCCCAGATATAGCGAATAACAGCTAATCCGATTGGATGAGAGTACGAGTACCTACGCGCAAAGGCGGACGGCGTCACGTCCGCGTCATGCTCAGAGCGTATGTCTGTCGAGGACTGCACGGGCGATTGTGCCGGCGTCCACATACTCCAGTTCGCCTCCGACCGGCACGCCTCGCGCAAGCCGGCTGACGCGCAATCCGCGCGCCTTGAGCGTCTGTCCGATGTAGTGGGCGGTGGCTTCGCCTTCGTTGGTGAAGTTGGTGGCGAGCACCACTTCCTTGACCACGCCGTCGGTGGCGCGGCGAATCAGTTGCTCGAAATGGATCTCGCCCGGCCCCACGCCGTCGAGCGGCGACAGATGGCCCATCAGGACGAAATACAGACCCTTGAAGGTCATCGTCTGCTCAAGCATGTTCTGATCGGCGGGCGTTTCCACCACACACAACAGGCTTGTATCGCGCTCGGGATCGAGGCACGTCTCGCAGATTTCCACTTCGGTAAAGGTATTGCAGCGCGCGCAATGGCGGATCTGCTCGGAGGCATGCACCAGCGCCTCGCCCAGCCGCACCGCGCCTTTGCGGTCACGTTGCAGCAGATGGTAAGCGATACGTTGGGCGGACTTCGGGCCGACGCCCGGCAACGCGCGCAAGGCGTCGACGAGTTCCTGAAGGCTCGAGAGCTGGAGCTGGGGCATGCGTCGTCTTTCTATGGAAGCTGACCGGTCAGGCTCAGAACGGCATCTTGAAGCCCGGCGGCAGCGGCAGACCGGCGGTCAGGCCGCCCATCTTTTCCTCAGCCGTTGCTTTAGCCTTGCGAGTGGCGTCGTTGATCGCCGCAGTCACGAGGTCTTCCAGCATGTCCTTGTCGTCGGCCAGCAGGCTCGGATCGATGCTCACGCGACGCGCTTCGTTCGCACAGGTCATCACGACCTTCACCAGACCCGCGCCCGACTGACCCTCAACTTCGATCTGAGCCAGCTGTTCTTGCGCCTTCTTCATGTTTTCCTGCATTTGCTGAGCCTGTTTCATCAGACCCGCGATGTTTCCTTTCAGCATCTTGACTCCTAGTAAATCGTGTGGGGTGCCTGTTGGGTGCTTTCACGCAGGGCGTTCATGGCCTGTCGGATCGACAGGAAGACACCAAACGTGCGTTTAGGGATAAGGATTCGAAAATCCGTCATCCATTTACGAAAGCGAACTTGCTTATTGTACCGGGCGAATGCTTCCCGGAAGGATCTGGGCGTCGAATTCCTCGATCAGCTCACGCATGAGCGGATCGTCGGCAATCGCCTGTTCGGCGGCCCGCTGCCGCGCCGCGGCCGCTTCCGCTGCCAGCGAAGCGGCGGTGGTGCCGACCTGACCCAGTTCGACGTGCAGTTGCACGTCGTCGCCGAAATGCTCCGAGAGCACCTGACGCAGTTTGTCGGTGGTCGCCGCGTCCGCCAGTTGGCGCAACGGCACGCGCAAGTGCAAGGCGCGCCCCGCCACCTCCGTCAATTCGCTCTGAAAGGCCAATTGTTGTGCGAGACCCCGTGCCGGGATTTCAGCGGCCAATGCTGGCCATTCGCCCGAAAAGACCGGGGCGACGCCGTCGGCTTCGCGATAGACGCAGGCGCGCGGTGCCGCCGCCGGGGTGGGTGCTGCGGCTGACGTGCCTGCAGATGCAGCAGGCTCGGGCTCCGGATCGGCACCGGCCGGTGCTTCGTCCGACGCGCGTGCCGTGCCAGCGCGATTGGCGTTGGTGCTGCCACCGGCGCGCCCTGCCGTGCCCTTGCGTCCCGCGTTCAGCGCAGCGAGCGCGGCACGTGCAGGCGACATCGGTGCACCGTCGGTCGGTGCACTGGTGCGTGCGGCCGGTGCGCGGCGCACTTCCGGTTGTGCTGCCGGTGCCGATGTGGCTGCAGGTGCGGCCGATGCGCGCGGCGTCGACTCGCCGCCCATCGGGGTGCGCGAAGGCGCTGGCGCGGCCGACGCGGTCGCAGGCATCGCACGCGCAGCACCTGCGGCCTGTGGCGTCGGCGGTTCGGCGAGCGTGCCTCCCGCGAGCAACGGCGTGAACGCCGCCATGCGCAACAGCGCCATCGAGAAACCGGTGTATTCGTCGGGTGCCAGGCCGAGTTCGCCGCGCGCACGCGTGGCGATCTGGTAATAGAGCTGAACCGCTTCGGGCGACAGCGCTTGGGCCAGACGTCGCACGTCCGCCGCTTCGGGCCAGTCGTCGGACACGGCCTGCGGCGCGTATTGCGCCAGTGCGATCTTGTGGAGCAGGCTGCCGAGATCCTGCAGCCCCGACGCGAACGAGAAACTGCGCTCGGCCATTTCGTCGGCAATCGCGAGCAGATCTGTGCGCGACTCGTCTTTGAGGGCGTCGAGCAGACGCACCAGCACGCTCTGGTCGATCGCGCCGAGCATGCCGCGCACGGCCGTCTCGGTGAGCGGTCCGGCGGCGTAAGCGATGGCCTGATCGGTGAGCGATAGCGCATCGCGCATGCTGCCGCCCGCCGCTTTGGCGAGCAGGCGCAACGCTTGCGGTTCGTTCTCGATCCCTTCTTCGCCGAGGATGTTCGTGAGGTGCGACACGATATGCCCTGCCGGCATCTGCTTCAGATTGAATTGCAGACAGCGGGAAAGCACGGTGACCGGAATCTTCTGGGGATCGGTCGTCGCGAGAATGAATTTGACGTGCGCGGGCGGTTCTTCGAGCGTCTTGAGCATCGCATTAAAGGCGTGCCCGGTGAGCATGTGCACTTCGTCGATCATGTAGACCTTGAAGCGCGCGTCCGCCGGTGCGTAGACCGCCTTTTCGAGTAGCGACGTCATTTCGTCGACGCCACGGTTCGAGGCCGCGTCCATTTCGACGTAATCGACGAAGCGCCCTTCGTCGATGGCCTTGCACGCCTTACAGACGCCGCAAGGTTCCGCCGTAATCCCCGTCTCGCAATTGAGCGCTTTGGCCAGAATGCGCGAAAGCGTCGTCTTGCCGACGCCGCGCGTGCCGGTAAACAGATAGGCGTGATGCAGGCGCTGTTGCTCGAGCGCGTGCGTCAACGCACGCACGACATGCTCCTGGCCCACCAGGGTCGAGAAGCCTTTGGGGCGCCATTTGCGCGCGAGTACTTGATAGGTCATGCCAAATTGTAACAGTTCGGCGTTGGGCTTCCGCACCGATGTCAACGCCCGATCGGACGTCGATCGGGCACGATTTTCCGGCCAGATTCGGCAGGCTATCGCTGCGATAGAAAAAAATGTGGGGCGATTCTACCAAGCCCTTCGACACCACGCGAGACGCGGGATGAGGCGAACGCTGCCATCACCACGACCTGGCGCATATCGACGACGAACGCATCCCGTCCCTGGACAATGAGGGCAACGCGACGAGGCTTCAAGGGGAATCGTGAGTGCGCAGAACGCGCGAGGAACATCGATAAAACAAGGAGGTAGGTGACGAGCCTGACCCTCGGCACTGGTAGAAAACGGCTGTGGCTGCTTCGTTCCCGACCTGACCAGATTGGCCGCGCCACCATGCGAGGAGGCCCGTCAGGGAAAGATTCTACCAGAACGGACTCTCCAACAGAAGCCCATTACGCCAAATTTCGACACGCAACGCGCATGCGCCGAGCCATTTCCCGTTATCAGGGAACGGGCCAAAGCCCATCGAACAAGCCTCTAGCATGAAATTGGACTGCATTCGCACATGCAACCGCGCAACGCTATTGCAGCCTCCCCGAGGAGCATGTGTCGACACCCTTAGGGCCACGTTACGCCAGCGACTCGCGAAATGGCGTCCACTTTTTCCGCAATTTAACGGAGCTGACCACCTATGAACAACGTCACAACCATTAGTGATTTCGCACAATTCAGAACATTCATTATCGAGACCGACAAACTGACAGTCGCTTGTTTCGAACAATGTTCGAGCACGGCGGACAAACAGTTCGCCGCAGAATTCGAGGCAATCGCAAACAAATACTGCGACAGCGCGCGCTTCCTCAAAGCCTATCTGAATGAATGCGAGAACGTCGCCAACGACCTTGGCATCCAAACGACACCCACCGCGGTATTTTTCAAGGATGGTAAAGAAGTCTGGAATGTGCCTGGGGTAACCCCTGAACTGTTGTCACAAAGTATCGACTACGTCCTGAAAAATTGAATCGACCGTAGATTTCGCGGGCGACGCACGCCGCGATGCGCCGCCCCTGGCGCTTCCCCGGCGTTAGCACACGCGACGTCATGACTTGCCGCGCCTCGGGCAAGCCTTGGCAATTTCCGCTAAGATGAGCACAAACTGCATTGGCGAACGCTATTGAAGCCCGCGATTGCAGCCTCCATATGGAGAATGCACGCCCGCGAAAGCTGGGTGACATCTCCAGCGTCGGTGAAAACAAGCGGCGTATGGCGCCATTTTCATCGGACGTTTCCGAATAGTCAGACGAGGCAACAATTCTCATGAGCGAAACTATCAAGCACATCACCGACGCCAGCTTCGACGCGGACGTTTTGAAATCCGACAAGCCGGTGCTGCTCGACTTCTGGGCAGAATGGTGCGGCCCCTGCAAGATGATCGCCCCGATCCTCGACGAAGTGTCGAAGGAATACGGCGACAAAGTGCAGATCGCCAAGATCAACGTGGACGAGCACCAGGGCGTGCCGGCCAAGTTCGGCATTCGCGGCATCCCGACGCTGATCCTGTTCAAGAACGGCGCTGTCGCCGCTCAGAAGGTCGGTGCCCTGTCGAAGTCGCAACTGACCTCGTTCCTCGACGGCAATCTGTAAAACGTCGATGACAAGTGCCGGGGCCTTTGTCGCCACAGTGCGACACCCCGGCAGGGCTCAAGCAGCGCAGTGCTTGCGCCTGACGCTGCTTGCTATATAATCCGCCCAAAAGCACCCCAAAGTTCTTCGAGCGTTCGCTCACTTTTCCCTGATCATTCACTTGTCGTCCAGCGGACGGCACCTCCGTATGCATTTATCCGAACTAAAGTCCCAGCACGTCTCCGAGCTGCTAGAAATGGCGAACGGTCTCGAAATCGAGAACGCCAACCGCCTTCGCAAGCAGGAGCTGATGTTCGCCATTCTTAAGAAGCGCGCAAAGTCCGGCGAAACCATCTTTGGCGACGGTACGCTCGAAGTGCTGCCGGACGGCTTCGGTTTCCTGCGCTCGCCCGAGACGTCGTATCTGGCCAGCACGGACGATATCTATATCAGCCCGTCGCAGATCCGCCGCTTCAACCTGCATACCGGCGACACGATCGAAGGGGAAGTGCGTACGCCGAAAGACGGCGAGCGTTATTTCGCGCTGGTGAAGGTCGACAAAGTCAACGGCCACCCGCCTGAGGCCTCGAAACATAAGATCATGTTCGAGAACCTCACGCCGCTGCACCCGAACAAGCCGCTGCTGCTTGAGCGCGACATTCGCGGCGAAGAGAACGTGACGGGCCGCATCATCGACATGATCGCCCCGATCGGCAAGGGCCAGCGTGGTCTGCTGGTTGCTTCGCCGAAGTCCGGTAAGACCGTGATGCTCCAGCACATCGCTCACGCGATCACGGCCAATCACCCGGAAGCCAAGCTCTTCGTGCTGCTCATCGACGAGCGCCCGGAAGAAGTGACGGAAATGCAGCGCTCGGTGCGCGGCGAAGTGATCGCGTCGACGTTCGACGAACCGGCCACGCGTCACGTTCAGGTTGCGGAAATGGTCATCGAGAAGGCCAAGCGCCTGATCGAAATGAAAGAAGACGTGGTGATTCTGCTGGACTCGATCACGCGTCTGGCCCGCGCCTACAACACCGTGATCCCGGCATCGGGCAAGGTGCTGACCGGCGGCGTGGACGCCAACGCCCTGCAACGCCCGAAGCGCTTCTTCGGTGCGGCGCGTAACGTCGAAGAAGGTGGCTCGCTCACGATCATCGCCACGGCGCTGATCGAAACCGGCAGCCGCATGGACGACGTGATCTACGAAGAATTCAAGGGCACGGGCAACATGGAAGTGCACCTTGAGCGTCGCCTGGCGGAAAAGCGCGTCTATCCGTCGATCAACCTGAACAAGTCGGGTACGCGTCGCGAAGAACTGCTGATCAAGCCGGAAATCCTGCAAAAGATCTGGGTGCTGCGCAAGCTCATCTACGATATGGACGAAGCCGAAGCAATGGAATTCCTGCTTGGCAAAATCAAGCAGACGAAGAACAACGCCGAGTTCTTCGACCTGATGCGCCGCGGCGGCTGATCGGTACGATCCCACTCCCGCGCATCATGAGAAAAGCCGCGACATCCCGTCGCGGCTTTTTCATTGCACCGCTACGGCGCGTGCCTCCCCTGCCCCGAACACCCCACCGTGCCGCCCACGCGTTGACTCGCCCTGCGACGATGCTGGCTGTCACGATGCCTGTTATATGATGGGACGATACCGCGCGATCGCTGCCGGTACGCCTTCCCCCAAAGCAGTTCCCGAAGGAGAAATTGCAATGTCCGAGAAAGACGAATTGATGGCGGAAGCCTTCGCCCACCTGGAAGCCGGCGATCCCGAAACGGCCCTGGAGATCGGCAAACGGCTTGAGTCGATGCAGTACTCGGGCGCCTATGAGGTGCAGGCGATGGCCTACGCCGACATGGACGAAATGGAACAGGCAGTGACGGTACTCGAAGCCGGTGTCGCCCACGCGCCCGGCGTCTGGCTGCTCTGGCAGTTGCTCGGCAACTATCGCTCCGATCTCGGACGCTTCCCCGCCGCCATCGAAGCCTACGAGGCCGCAGGCAATTGCGCACCGGACGAAGACCTCGTCATCGTCGACTTCAATCACGCCAACGCCCTCACCCGCCAGGGCGATTTCGCGGCCGCACAGACGCGCCTCGACCGCACGCTCGAAAGCCCGTATCTCGCCCAGACCGGACGCGCCTTCATCGAAAACGCCATCGCGCTTCGCATGCACCTGTTCAACGCACAGGGCGAGCCGAAGGCGGCCATCGCCACGTACGAAGCACTGCACACGCAGGAGCACGACGAAGAAGGCAGCAATGTCTCGATGGCCGACGTGCTGGCCGAGCTCTCGCACGCTTACAAGCAGTCCGGCGACCACGACAAGGCGCTCGCGACCGCGCTGGAAGCCGTGCAACTCTACAAGTGGAGCGACGCCGCCCTGTGGGCCCTGCGCGCCGCCCGCGACGAACAGTCCGACACTGCCCGCGCGATGCATCTGATCGTGGAAGGTCAATGGTACGAGCCGCTGGAAGACGAAGATCCGGATGGCCCCGCCCCTGAGTTCGTGACCACCTACGACGTCGTGGCGGACGACGAAGCCGAGGCGCTGCGTCTGATCGCCGAATGCGAGCCGCCGCAGGTCCGCGAGTCGCTTCGCATTGCGGAAACGCATCCAATCGAGACCCATGACGACGAAGATGCCGAAGCCGCATCGTCGACGGCTTACAAGGGTGTCTACGCCACCGGCGATTACCACATGTATCAACCGGGCGAGGAAGGTGACTTGCTGGAAGAGTGAGCCGATATGACGTCGTCGGGCATCGCTCGATCGACGTCATGAGCGAGCAACACCCCAAACGAAAACGGGCACCGGAATCTCTCCGGCGCCCGTTTTTTTCAGGACGTCATGACTTCACGACGCTCCTCCCATCACTTCATCATTTATAGCCAGCGCGATCCAGAATGCGCTGTGCTTCCGGCAGATTCCTGGCAATCGTGCCGATGGGCACGTCTTCCGCCTTGAACTCGCCGAGGGCGACGAGCGCCGCATTGTCGACCTTCGTCGTCGGCACGGCCGGCCACTCGTTGTTGCCGTTGGCGAAGTATTGCTGCGCTTCGTCGCTCGCCAGATATTCGAGGAACTTGACCGCATTCGCGTGATTCGGCGCGTGCTTGGCAACGCCCGCCCCCGCTACGTTCACGTGCGTGCCCTTGCCCGCCTGATCCGGCCAGATGAAACCGACCTTCGACATGAGCGCCTTGTCTTCAGGCTTGTCCGAGCGCGCCATGCGCACGTAGTAATAGGAGTTGGCGAGTGCTACGCCGCACTCGCCCGTCGCCACGGCCTTGATCTGATCGGTGTCGCCACCGCGCGGCGCGCGAGCAAAGTTCGCTACCATGCTCTCAGCCCACTTCTGCGTGGCCTGAGCGCCTTCGCGTGCGACCAGTGCCCCCACCAGCGAGAGCATGTACGGATGCGATCCCGAGCGCGTGCAGACCTGTCCCTTGTGCGACGGATCGGCCAGCGATGCATACGTCTGTACCGTCTTCGGATCGACCTTGTCCTTGTTGTAGACGATCACGCGCGCACGCGTCGAGAAACCGTACCAGTCGGTGCCTGCCTTCGAACTCGCAGCGTGCAGCTTGGCCGGAATACGCGTGTCGAGCGTGGCCGACTTGGTCGGCTGGAACAGACCGGCTTCGTCCGCCTTCGCCAGACGCGCCGCGTCGACCATGAGAATGACGTCCGCCGGGCTCTTCGCCCCTTCGCTCTTCAGACGCTCCAGCAGCGCCGCGTCGTCCGCTTCGATGCGATTGATCTTGATGCCGGTCTGCTTGGTGAACGTGCCATAAAGCTGCTCGTCGGTCTGATAGTGACGCGCCGAGTACAGGTTCAGCACGCCATTGGTGTCCGCTTGCGCGCCGAATGCCGCAGCCATTGCAGTGCCGAGCACCGTCAGTCGCGCCAGTTTGCCGATCGTCTTCGCCTTCATGGGCTATTCCCCTCGCAGTCATGGTTTTACAGAGAGGAACAGGATAATGAAAAATCATTATCAACGCAAATGATTCCCATTTGCATTAATTCATATATTCACTATCGGAGACGGGAAAATCGCAGGAGGGAGGAAAGATGCCGAACGGCGACGAGGAGCGAAGCGAAACCTCTCGAGTAACGGCAAATAAGACGAAGTGCTGTGCCAAAGGTTCCACATCAGGTCACCTTCCATTGATGACACCCTCGAAAAGTGAACTGATGAGTGTCCTCGACGCTCCAATCGCCGTAAAATTGCGCGTCGACGCACCGGCCACCCCATCACAACGATTCAAGGTGCCGCGCGCGTCTGTCCTGCCCTGCCGGAGTTTCCCCTTGTTGTCGTTGATCCCAAATCTGCGTCGCGCACGCACCTCGTTCGCCGCGCTTGCCGTGGCCGCCCTGATCGCCGGGTGCGCCAGCGCACCTCCGATGAATTCGCAAGGCCCGTCGGCCTCGGTTCCGACGACGGTCCCGCCGACCGCTCAGTCACAAACGGTCCCGGCCACGCCCATCGCCCCGCCCAAGATCATCCGCCCGTTAAAGATCGGTCTGGCCCTCGGCGGCGGTGCCGCACGCGGCTTTGCGCACGTTGGCGTCATCAAGGCACTCGAAGCCCGCGGGATCCATGCCGACATTGTGGTCGGCACCAGTGCCGGGAGCGTCGTGGGGGCGATGTACGCCTCGGGCCTGAACGGCTTCCAGCTGAACCGTCTGGCATCGACGATGGACGAAGCCTCGATCAGCGACTGGACGATGCCGTTCCGCTCGCGCGGCATGTTGCGCGGCGAGGCGCTCCAATCGTACGTCAACAAGGTGCTCAAGGACCGCACGATCGAACAGATGCCGCGTCAGTTGGGCATCGTCGCCACCGATTTGCAGAGCGGCGCACCGATTCTGTTCCGTCGTGGCAACACCGGGCAGGCCGTGCGCGCGTCGAGCAGCGTGCCGGGCGTGTTCGAGCCGGTGCATATCGGCAATCGCGATTATGTCGACGGCGGCCTGGTCGCACCGGTACCGGCGGAGTATGCGCGTCAGATGGGGGCGGACTTTGTCATTGCCGTCGACATCTCGGCCAATCCGACGGCACAGGCCACGCAAGGTCAGTTCGACATCCTGATGCAAACGTTCACGATCATGGGTCAGTCGATCAAGCAGTACGAGCTAGAGAAGAATGCGGACGTCGTGATTCGTCCGTCGCTGGCGAAGATGGGGGCCTCGGACTTCCAGGGGCGCAACCGCGCGATTCTGGCGGGCGAGGAAGCCGTCGCCAAGATGTGGCCGGAGATCCAGCGCAAACTGGCCGATGCCCAGTCGGAAGCGCCCAAAGGCATGCCGCAGGCCTCACGCTAAGCCAGTGCTCCGCTGCGCCGCCCGCCTCAAACAAAAATGCCGCCCAATGGGCGGCATTTTTTCTTGCATCGAACCCCGCACTGTTCGCGGGGATCGACGACTTACATCGGGTGGTCGTTCTTGAAGAGCTGCTCGACGCGCGTGAGTTCGGCGCTGGCCTTGAGCGTCTCGACACGGCGAGCGCCATTGTAGCGAGCCGACCAGTACGATTCGCGCAAGTCTTCCACGCGGATCTTGCCTCCCGTTGCCGGGGCGTGCACGAACTTGTCGCCACCAATATAGATACCGACGTGGGAGAAGCTGCGACGCATGGTGTTGAAGAACACCAGATCGCCCGGCTTCAGATCGGTCTTGGCAATGCGCTCGCCCACCTGGCTCATTTCTTCCGAGCGGCGCGGCAGCATGAAATTGAGCGTGTCCTGGAACACATAGCGCACGAAGCCGCTGCAATCCAGGCCGCTGTCCGGCGTGTTGCCACCGTATTTGTAACGAACGCCGATGTAATTCAGCGCGCCAAGTACGACGTCCGACGCCTTGTCCGTCACATTCGACAACAGCTTCTGCGCACGTTGCACACGCGACTCTTCGACGACCGGCTGGGCGGCGTCGGTGGACACGGTGGTGACGTTTGCGGTGTTCGGGGAAGCGTTGCTGGCCTGAATAGCCGCTGCGGCAGCGCGGGCTGCGGCGGTCGGGCCATTGTTGTAGTCGTCAGCCTTCGCCGTCAACGAGGCGGTGACGAGGCCAGCGGCAGTGAACGCGAGAAGGAGTGTCTTGCGGGTGCGCGGAGGTTTCGTCTGCATTGGTCGCCGGGTTGGTTGAGTCGGATGGCCGATGAGTAGCTCGTCAGTTGCAACAGGATGCTGCTGTGTTGAAAACCTTCGAGTCACGCCCGGCTGACCCACCGCCGAACTTGTTGTCTGAACCGACCTCTGACGAGACCGGTTAACTCGTTGAATAATCAACTTAATTGGTACGCGATAGTAATGTGAACGTCACATGATGTCAAAAGGTAATAGAAAAAAACAATCAGCGCAATCAGGAAATTTTCATTAACAATCAATCGTTTGCGATTTAGCCGATGTTCTACGACGTTGTGTGACGTTTCACGGCAATGTCACGGACCTACAGCATGGCCGCCGCGACCAGCTCCCGGGTGTAGGCGTTTTGCGGATCAAAAAATACCGATTCCGTATCGCCCTGCTCCACCAGATGCCCGTCTTTGAACACCAGAACCCGGTGCGCCATCGCTCGCATGACCGCCAGATCGTGGCTGATGAAGAGGTAACTCAGGTTGTACTTGATCTGCAATTGGGCCAGCAGATGGAGCACTTGCTGCTGAATCGACACGTCGAGCGCACTCGTCGGCTCATCGAGCACCAGAATCTGAGGATCGACGATGAGCGCCCGGGCAATGGCAATCCGTTGCCGTTGACCACCGGAAAACTCATGCGGGTAACGCGACATGGCGCGCGCGTCGATGCCGACCTCGCGCAGCGTTTCTGCCACCTTGGTCCGCCGCTCGTCTTCGCTCATCTGCGGGCGATGTAACGCCAAACCCTCGCCCACGATTTCCTCGATCGTCATACGCGGCGACAGCGAGCCGAATGGGTCCTGAAACACGATCTGCATGCGTGAGCGCAAAGTGCGCTGCTTCCTGCCGCGATACGACGCCAGAGGTTCTCCCTGGAACTCGATCTGCCCCGCGCTCGTGTGCTGAAGACCGAGCATGGCCATCGCCAACGTCGTCTTGCCCGAGCCCGACTCACCGACCACCCCGAGCGTCTCGCCCTGACGCAGTGACAAATCGACCGGATGCACGGCCCGGAACCGACCGCGCTGGAACCAGCCGCGCACGCCCGGCTGCGCCGTCGCATAGTCCACAGTCACGCCTCGCCCTTCGAGCAACACTGGCGCAATCGGCAGCACCGGATGAATCTCCCGCTGCGGACGGCTGTCGATGAGCTTGCGCGTGTACGGGTGCTGCGGATTCGTGAACAGCGTCTCGGTGTCGGCGCACTCGACCAGCACGCCCTTCTCCATGACCGCCACGCGCTGCGCGAAACGTCGCACCAGATTCAGATCGTGCGTGATGAGCAGCACCGCCATACCGCGCTTCTCGGCGGCATCGCGCTGCAATTCCAGCAGCAATTCGATGATCTGCGCGCGGATGGTGACGTCGAGTGCCGTGGTCGGCTCATCCGCCAACAACAACTTGGGACGGCAGGCAAGCGCCATGGCAATCATGGCGCGCTGACGCTGACCGCCCGACAGCTCATGCGGGAAATGCGACACGCGCCGCTCCGGCTCGGGAATGCCCGTGCGGCGCAGCAGTTCGATGGCGCGCGACCTGGCGTCTTTCTTGGACAGCCCTTCGTGCAGCTCCAGCGCCTCGGCAATCTGCTCACCGATCGGATAGAGCGGATTGAGCGCCGTCATCGGCTCCTGGAAGATCATGGCGACGTCGTTGCCGCGCAGCCCGCGCATTTCGCGCTCGCTCACGGAAGCGAGATCCACACCGTCGAGCAGAATGCGCCCCTGAATCTGCGCGTCCTGCAACAGACGCAGAATGGCGAGCGCCGTCACGCTCTTGCCCGAGCCCGATTCACCGACGAGCGCGACCCGCTCGCCGCGCTCGATGGCAAGGCTCACATCCTTCACGGCTTCGGTATCGCCGAAGCGCACCGAGAGGTTTTCGATACTGAGGATCGGCGCGTTCACATCGCCCCCCCGGCCGCAGCCTGCTTGTCCGCGACACGCGTGTCGAGCGCATTGCGCAAGGCGTCTCCCATGAACGTGAGCAACAACAACGTGAGCACGAGCACGACGAACGTCGCCAGCGAAATCCACCACGCGTCGAGGTTCGCCTTGCCCTGATTGAGCAGTTCGCCAAGGCTCGGTGTCGGCGGTGGCACGCCGAGCCCGAGGAAGTCGAGACTGGTGAGCGCCAGAATCGCCCCGCTCATCCGGAATGGCAGGAACGTGATCACCGGCGTCATGCTGTTGGGCAATACGTGACGTCGGATGATCTGCCAGTTCGACAGCCCCATCGCCCGCGCCGCGCGCACGTAATCCAGCTGACGGTTACGCAGGAATTCGGCCCGCACATAATCGGAAAGACCGATCCAGCCGAACAGCGACAGCAGCACGAACAACAGCCACAAATGCGGCTCGAAGATCGACGCGAAGATGATGAGCAGATACAGCTCGGGCAACGACCCCCAGATTTCGATCAGCCGCTGCAACGTGAGGTCGATGCGTCCGCCGTAAAAACCCTGCACCGCACCGGCGAGCATGCCGAGCAGCGTGCCCGAGACCGTGAGCGCCAGCGCGAAGATCACCGACAGCCGGAAGCCGTAGAGCAGCCGCGCGAAGACGTCGCGACCACGGTCGTCCGTCCCCAGCCAGTTTTCGGACGACGGCGGCGCCGGGTTCGGCACCTTCGAGAAATAGTTGATGGTGTCGTAGCTATAGCGCACCGGCGGATAGATCGCGAAGTTATCGCCCGCGCGAATGCGGTCTTCGATGAACGGATCGAGATAGTCCGTCGGCGTCGGGAAATCGCCGCCGAAGGTCGCTTCGGGATACGTCTTCACCAGCGGGAAGTACCACTGCCCCTCATACCGCACGACCCACGGTTTGTCGTTGGCGATGACCTCGGCAAACAAGCTGATGCCGAACAGCACGACGAAGGCGATGAGGCTCCAGTAACCGAGCCGGTGACTGCGAAAACGCCGCCAGACACGCCAGCGCGGCGAGCGCGATGCGGCATAGGACGTCGGGCGTTGCGATGGCGTGGCGGATCGGGTCACGTCAGTGCTCCACTCGATCGAATTGAATACGCGGATCGACCAGCACGTAGCAGAGGTCGGAGATGAGCTTGGTCACCAGCCCGATGAGCGTGAACAGATACAGCGAACCGAGCACGACCGGATAGTCGCGGCGCTGTACCGATTCGTACGACAGACGGCCGAGTCCGTCGAGCGAGAACAACGTTTCGATCAGCAGACTGCCCGCGAAGAACGCGCCGATGAACGCCGCCGGGAAGCCGGTGATGAGCGGAATCAGCGCATTGCGAAACACGTGCTTGAACAGCACCTTGCGTTCGGACAAACCTTTGGCACGCGCCGTGAGCACGTACTGACGGCGGATTTCATCGAGAAAGGCGTTCTTCGTCAGCATGGTGATGACGGCGAAGCTGCCGACCACGGACGCCGTCACCGGCAACGTGATGTGCCACAGATAGTCCACGATCTTCGCTGGCCACGACAGATCGCTCCAGTTGTCCGAGACGAGTTCTCGCAACGGGAACAACTGCCAGAACGTGCCGCCGCCGAACAACACCAGCAGCAACACGCCGAGCACGAAGCCAGGGATGGCGTAGCCCACCAGTACGACCAGACTCGTGAGCGTGTCGAAGCGAGACCCGTTGCGCACCGCCTTGGCGATACCCAACGGCACCGATATCAGGTAAGTGAGGAAGAACGTCCATAGCCCCAGCGAAATCGACACGGGTAGCTTCGAGACGATCAGCGACCACACGCTTTGGTGATGGAAATAGCTCTGCCCGAGATCGAAGCGCGCGAAGCGCTTGAGCATGAGCCAGTAGCGCTCCATCGGCGTTTTGTCGAAGCCGTAGAGTGCCTTGATCTGAGCGAGCTGCTGGGCGTCGATACCACGACGTCCGCGATAGTCGCTGCCGCCTCCACCGCCACTGGCCTCACCGCCACCGCCGCGCCCCTTGAGTTCGAGCATCACCTGCTCGACGGGGCCGCCGGGCACGAATTGAATCACCGCGAAGGTCAGCGTAATCACGCCGAGCAACGTCGGAATCATGATCAGCAGTCGTTTGAGAATGTAGGACCACATGATTAGCGGGTCACTCCTTTCGAAGCTGCTGAAGCTGCTGAATCTGCTGAAGTTGCCGGGGCGGACGCGCCTTGCGGTTCACCCTTCGTCGCCTTCTCTCCCTTCACACCGCCATCCCACCACATCGAGACGAGCCAGCCTTCAGCGGTGAAGTACAACGGCAATTTTTCAGGGAATTGCAGATTGCGTTTGTACGCCATGCGATGCGTCGACGAGAACCAGTGCGGCACGATGTAATAACCGTGCATCAGCACCCGGTCGAGCGCGCGCGCAGCGGCGACGAGATCGTCGTAGGTATGCGCGCGCACGAGGCTACCCAGCAGCGAATCGACCGCCGGATCCTTCAGGCCGATCACGTTATCCGACCCGTCCACGTTCGCCGATTGGCTGCCGAAGCGGTCGAGCAACTCGGTGCCGGGAATCTGCGAATCGGGATAGCGCAGCGAGATCATGTCGAAGTCGAACGTCTCGATGCGCTTTTGATAGAGCGCGAAATCGCTCTGACGGAAATTCAGTGTGATGCCGAGCTTCGCAAGATTGCGGGCATACGCCGATGCCACCGGCCCCATCGCCCCGCCATCGTCGAGAAATTCGAAGACGAACGGCTCGCCCTTCGCGTTACGCAGCGCGCCGTCGCGGTACGTCCAGCCCGCCTGCGCCAGCAGTTCACGCGCCTCGCGCAGGTTGTCGCGCAGGCTCGCGGGAGGCGTCGTCGTCGGCTGCACGACCATCGGCCCGAACACCGCCGGGTCGAGCTTCTTGCGCAGCGGTTCGAGCAGCTTCAACTCCGCCTCGCTGGGCATGCCGCGCGCGGCGAGGTCGCTGTTCGTGAAGTAGCTGTAGATGCGCTGATACTGGTTGTAGAACAGTTGACGGTTCAACCACTGATAGTCGAGCGCGAGGTCGAGCGCCTTTCGCACGCGCACATCTTTGAACAAGTCGCGGCGCGTATTCACAATGAAGCCCTGCATGCCCGCCGCGTTGTGGTGCGAGAACTCGCGCTTGATCAGCTCACCATCCTTGAAACGCTTGCCAACGTAGCTGCGCACCCAACTCCGGGCACGGTATTCGGTGATCGCGTCGAACTCGCCCGCCTTGAAGCCTTCGAGCCGCACGATGTCATCGGAGTACAGCTTGTAGACGATGCGCTCGAAGTTGTACGTGCCACGTCGCACCGGCAGGTCGTTGCCCCAGTACTTCGGATCGCGCCGGAAGGTGATGCGACGCCCGCCGTCGTACGATTCGATCAGATAGGGGCCGCTCGCCACCGGACGCTCGAACGTCAGCGCATCGAACGCCTTCTTCTTGCCGTCCGCCCCCACGTTCCACTTGGGCGAGAAGACCGGGACCGACGCCACGAGCAGCGGCAGATCGGGGCTCACGCGCTTGAAATCGAACCGCACACGACGGTTGTCGAGCACACTCACGCCCTTCACATCGGCCAGCATCACCTTGAAGCCGGGCGCCGACTGCGGGCTCATCAGTGTGTCGAAGGAATATTTGACGTCCTGCGCCGTGACCGGGTCGCCATTGTTGAAGCGCGCCGCCGGGTTGAGGTGGAACGTGACGGAGGCGCCGTCGGGCGCGACGGCGATGTCGTCGGCCAGCAGACCGTAGACGGTCGCGGGCTCGTCGGCGCTGCCGATGCCGAGCGTCTCGAACATGAGCCCGGACACGCCCGGAGCTGACGTGCCTCGCAACGTGAACGGATTAAATTTATCGAAGCTGGTGCGGCGATCGGGGTTTGCGAGCGTCAACGTGCCGCCGCGTGGCGCATCGGGATTGACGTAATCGAAGTGCGTGAACCCCTGCGGATACTTCGGCTCGCCGTACTGGGCGATGGCATATTTCGCGTGGGCCGGGGACGTCGCCAGCAGACCGGCGGCCAGTGCCGCAGCAACGGGCGCGGTGCGCGACACCGTCAGTACTCGGGAAATGCGCCGGAAGCCGAAGCGTACGGCGCGAACGGAAGAGACGGCGAGATCGGCGCGCGGCGTCGGGAAAATCGAGGACGCCAGAGTGGTCACGAAACTGCGGAGCGAGCCCCGGGTCGTGTGTGGATGCCGTGTTGTGCGCGCGTTCATGCGTCTCCTGTGTTGGTCGGCCAGCGCCAGCCTGCCCCGGGATCCGGACGCATCCAGCCCCACCCCTTCGATCCGCCCGAAACATCTCGTAACCACTGCCTCACGCACATTTCCCGCATGAGGCTTGGCGTCACGGCCGGACCGCGCGACAATTGTACCCAAAAGCCCGGCGTTCACCGCACTGAAAGACACAGGCGCGCCGGTCCGGTTCCCTCATTTCCGCCCTGGAGGCCGACGTTGAGTGCCACACGATCGCCCGTGCAGAACCCCAACCGTACCCTGCCCCGCTGGCTCGCCAAATTTTTCTTTCAGTGTGTGGAAGCGGCGCAACGCAGCATTGCGCGTCACTCGCTGGTTGGCGACAAGCCCATTTTCGATAACGCCCAGTTCCCCTGGGTCGAAGCGATCGAGGCACAGGCACCGGCCATCGCCCGCGAACTCGAAGCCGTACTCGCCACACCAGGACGTCTGCCCGCGTTCCACGAGATCTCTCCCGACGTCGCCACCATCACGCAAGACCATCAGTGGCAGACGTTCGTCTTCCTCGGTTACGGCATGCGTGCCGAGCGCAACCTCGCCCGCTGCCCGGCAACTGCCGCTGCCCTCGATGGCATTCCGGGTCTTCGCACGGCCTTCTTCTCGATCCTGTCGCCGGGCAAGAAGATTCCCCTGCATCGCGGCCCGTATAACGGCGTACTGCGGCTGCATCTGGCACTGAAAGTGCCGCGCGAGCGCGAGAAGTGTTGGATTGAGGTCGACGGACAACGCTATGTCTGGCAAGCGAATCGCGCTGTGATCTTCGACGACGCTTACGAGCATCAGGTGCACAACGACACCGACGAGACGCGCGTGGTGCTGTTCGTCGACTTCGAGCGCCCCTGCAAAACGCCCGTGTCTTGGCTCAACAAGCTGCTGCTGTCGTTTGCCCCGCTCACGCCGGAGTTGCAGCAGGCCAAGACCAATCACGAGAAGTGGGAGCGCGACTACTACGCGACGCCTGCGCCAGCGGCACCTGGATCACCAACGACACGGGCCGGGGGCGCGACGACAGCCAACCCGCCGAACGACAGCGCAGAGACCTCTGATGCTGGACACGCAGAAACAGTGGGCGACGAACGCGCTCACAGTTGATGCACCACCCTAAAAAAAACCAGCGATTTACCTTCGCTGGCATTTTTTCGCTTGATCTCGAATGCACGGACCGAACAAGTGAACGCGTGTGTCTGAGGGGGGCGCTTAGGTCATGAGGACAAGCCCATGCCACGTCTGAAATCGCGTGCTGCCGCGATGGTTTCCTCTTCGGCTTCCTGCACATCGGGCAGCGCCGAACAATAACGGGCCACAGCATCGTCGGCCAGAGGCTCCCACTTTTTCAGCCAGCCCGCAATGACGGGCCGGTTCGCCTCCTGTGTCAACGCCATTTCCACCAACTTGGCGGCCCAGCGTCGATGTCGTTGAGCGTCGGCAACGTGGGAGTCGATCAACAACCCAAGTAACGTATCACCGTTTTTTCTGGCCGCCTGACCCAGGCCGCGCAACACCGCACCTTCCACGGCGGGCCTGACCACCAAATTCAGTGCCACGAAGCTCTCGCCCCAGTCCCAGGCAACAAGCGCATGCTCGACAAGCTTGCGCCAGCCCTGCCATGCCGAGTCCTGCTCCCAGCACCGGCGCTCGTCGCTACCGAACCCCATATCCTTGAACGTGGAGGAAAGCTCCTTGGTTCGGTACGCCGTATGCGTCAACCAACGCAGGGAGTCGGCGGCCTGAAAGACCGCGCAATTCACAATGGTCGAGACTGGCGCCATCTGCGCCAGATACGCAGATCCCATCTGCAGGGCATGGAACAAGAAACGCGCCGGGGTGTATAGACGCGCCAGCGTACCGGCCCAGTGGCGCTCAAGCATGACGTCGTGGCCCCGGGCGGAAAACTGGTCCAGCAGGCCAAATACATAGGCTTCCTGTCCGTCCTGGAGCAGATTGTAGGTGCGATACACCAACTCATCCGGATCCCGAAATGCTTCCCAGTCGGGGTGCTTCAACGCTGCGCCATGGCGATATTGCATGAACCATTGCGACATCTCCATGTTCGGATCAAGCTCGAACGGGGCTTCCGGATTATCTCCGTCATACGTGAGATTGGTCGATACGATTTCGTATTCGCTCGGTTTGCGCCGCCGCGACGCCAGATGACTCCAGGTCTTCAATGGCTTCAGGGTTTCGGAATTGTCCATTTCCGCCTCGCATCAAAGATGTCTCGCCTGGCCAGAATTCGTCAAGAGAACAAACTCTCCGGATTCGCATGGCCCACTCACTTATCGCAAAAAATGAATTCAAGCGCCTCCATCGGCTTAATGTCCGTTTCGATCAACTTTGCCTCTCGCGGAAAGAAAGACTCTCCCCCCTGGCGACGCACCCTCACAACTTTGTCCGGCCGAGGCGCGACGCGCCGACCGACGGAATGAAATGCCGCCTTGGCAGCCACTTCGTCCATCGTATCTTCGGTATCGACGGTGACCAGCAGCAGCACAAAGTCGTACTGAAAGTTTGAAATCATCGGAAAGTCGGCCATATGCGCGCTCCCATTGCCCCGGCCTCATGCGGCCTTTCGCTCGTAAGGATTATTGCGGTAGGTTTCAACCCAGCGGTATCCGTGCGCGTCATCGCCCATTTCGCCGGGAGCCAGGCCCATATATTTGAGTGCGCCGGCCAAATCGGGCGGGACAATCTTGCCTGCGAGCAAGCGGTCCGCCAGACTCAAGTGATCACGGTAGCGTCTCGGATCCTGCTCAAACACCCACCGTTCGATTTCCGAATTGAAGTGATAGGTGCGGCCGTTATATTCCAGAGGATGGTCCTTGACGCTCCACCCGTCGCCAGGGATCGCGCAGATCGGCAACTGATTCAAGTTGCAGATGATCGGAACCGTCTCGGGCAATGTCAGTTCATGCTTTCCCGCTAGCAGATTCTCGATGATGACGTCCCAGGCTTTACCAAAGGTGTCGTTCCATCCCGGGTATTTTTCCTCAAGCCAGTCGCGACACCCATGCGTCACGCCGGCCGCCGGGTTCCACGACATGGCCGGGCGCCAGAACCATGCGGCAAGCTGATAGGCATGGTGCTGATACTGCGACTCGGCGATCATCTGATCCCAGTACCACGGGCGGGAAAGCCCCATCTCGATCAGCGAACGTTCAAATTGATCGAAAATCCATTCCTGCATGAACTCCCGGAATGACTGCTTTCTGCGATCCAGGGGCATCCCATAATCCATCGCCGTACCGGCAGGCACACAGAAGACGTACCAGGAGCGTGCGATGGCGATATCGACGAGCTTTTGTGCCTGCGCCACGCGGCCGTTGTCGATCATGATTTTCAGCACCGAGCCGCCGATCTGGGCATGACGGGCTTCGTCGGTCTGAATGCTGGATATCAGGCTGGAGAAGGTAAAATCCCCGACCTCGGCAGCATCGGAGGCCAGGCCGAGGAACTGCATATTGGTGAAGCTCGTTTCGAGCCCAAAGCTCAGCATCACTGCGATTTCGGCCGCGCTACGCGAATGGGCCACGTCATCGGCGCTAGAACGCGTCGCGACACTGGCTAACGAATTGGTGTGGAGAAGCTTGTGCGTCCAATCGAACTGTCGGTCTTTCGTACAGTATTCATGGGCGAAATACAATTGAATTTGCGTATGCCGGCTCTCGTCGAGCATGCCGAAGGTCGCCATGTTCCGCATGCCCGGCGCGCGGCCGAATCGCACCATGCGCGCTTGTGCATGCATACCAACGTATTCGACCAGCGCCAAAGTGCTGTAGTGAAGCTTGAGAACCGACAACCACCCCGGGTCCGCGTTCTCGTACAGTTGACTGCGCTCGAGTGCCGCCTTGACAGAATAAACGCCAGCGTCCTTGTCACGTTGAACACGCACGTACTCTGGATAGCTAATCTTGTACGGTTCGTCGAACGCTTCCCAGCTTTCGACCGCAATACCCATACTGCCCGTCATCAGATCCGGGAACAGTTCCGACTCTTCTACATACGTCGAAGTCCAATTGGTAGACCGGGCAATGTCGTACCATTCCGCGCGTTCCAATAGCGCCATGACTGAATATGGGCACTTCCCGACTGAGAAGGAATCCGCGCGCAAGAATTCTGCTTATTTGGTCCGTTCTATTTCTGTTTGCACCCGTCTGCCAACGCAACCTTTCGACACCCATCCTTTGCAAGCGTTAAGAAATAACCAATGGCTGCTTCGCCATTAACACTCCCCGCATCCACTCGAACTACGTATCTATTAAGTTCGCAACGTTCATGTGGAGGTTAGTCGAATGGTTTTCTGAACTCCATGGAATGACGGGCTTTTAGGTGATTCGCTGAATTCAGGAATCTGCACTCGATCGGACAGGCCGAAGCGCCATCGATTTCGACGTCTTTTGCCGCAAACCGCACGAATGCGGAATTATTGCGGGAAAAGAGATAAGTCGCGGCGACCACCCCGGCCTTCCGAATCGCTCACGGCGACCGACTCGATTGCGCGAGCGTGTCCTGCGCAGGCGGCGGAACGAAATTCGCCGCGAGCACTGCAACAAGCGCCGCCGCCAGCATCGCACCGATGCCAAGCGCGGCATCGCCGAAATGCAGGTAAGCGAACTTCATCGCCTCGATCACGGCCACGGCCACGACGATGGTGATCATGCTGAGCATGCCTGCGACCGTCGCCCGGTTGGGACTGTCGACGGCGAACAGCGACTGGCGATACACCACGCCGTAGCACATGCCCATACCGAACGCATGCAGCGTCGTGCCGATGAGCAACGCCGGATAGCCCGGCGCGAGGATGGCGGTACCGACGAGCGACACCGCCGCGCCGATCAGCATGGCTGCCACTCCGGTCGCCAGCAGACGCCCGTTCGACCAGCGCCCCACCTGACGCGCGAGCAGCACGTTGCCGAGAATCAGTGCCGCGAACACCGGCACTTGCAGCATGGCGTACTGCATCTGCGACAACCCGGCGCGCTCGATCAGGAACACCGGCCCCAGTGCGATCCACGTGAGCAATGGCGTCACAGCGAGCCCCGTGAGCACCGCGCCGCGCCAGAATCGTCCACTGGAAAGCGGCAGCTTGTAGCCAGCCCAGAGTTGCTTGACGTTCAGCGCATTGCGATCGTGACGCGACAGCTCCGGCATCGTGCGATACAACCCGACGAACGAGAACACCGCGACGATGGCAATCAGCCAGAAGATGCTGCGCCACGGCCAGAACGACACGACGGCAGCACCGGCGAGTGGTCCGAACAGCGGCGAGAGCAACGACACGTTCGCCATGAGCGCCATCACACGCACGGCCGTCTTCTCCTCGAACGCCTCATGCACCGTCGGGTACCCCACCGTCAGCACGAAGCAGCAGCCCATGCCTTGCAGAAAGCGTAGTGCAATGAACTGCGGCATGGTCTGCACGTAGTGCACCGCGAGACACGCGACGATGAACATGACGAGGCCGGAGAGCAGCACACGACGGCGACCGAAGCGGTCGGCAAGCGGGCCGAGCAACCATTGCAGACTCGCGTTGCCGAGCATGGCGGCGGTCAGCGCCAGCGTGGTCATTTCCGCAGACGCGCCGAACTCGCGCGTGACGAGCGGCATGCCGGGCATGATCATGTCGTTCGAGATGTAGACCGCGAACTCGAAGAGCACCAGCGAGAAGGGGAACCAGAATCGCGAGACGGGGGACCTGGGGGAAAGCGGACTTACAGAGTGAGACACCTCGTAAAGGCTCCTTTGTGCAACCCACGCTCGTGACGTCGGCACACATGTATGAACTCCAAAAGACAACACCCCCGGTGCCTGCGAGGCACCGGGGGTGTCTGTTGCTTCGACTGTGCCGCCTCAGTGTGGTTCGGGCGGCGTTTCGATGCTTCAGACGTCCAACAGATCAACCTCGAAGACCAGGGTGGCGTTCGGCGGAATCACGCCGCCTGCACCGCGTGCACCGTAGCCAAGTTCGGCCGGAATAATGAGTTTGCGCTTGCCGCCAACCTTCATGCCGGCAACGCCTTCGTCCCAGCCACGAATGACCATGCCGCCGCCAAGCACGAAGGCGAACGGATCGTTACGGTCTTTGCTGGAATCGAATTTCTTGCCGTCGGTCAGCCAGCCCGTGTAATGAACGGTCACGGTCTTGCCCGGGGTGGCTTCAGCGCCATCGCCCACTTGCAGGTCTTCGTATTGCAGGCCGGAATCGGTAGTGACAGTCGACATGGTTGTTCTCGCTCGAAGAAGAGAGGATATCGACGCGCGAGGTATCGCCAACGCGCGAACTCGGGAAAGAAAAAACCCCCGGCTCTCCGCGAAGAGCCGGGGGTGTTCCGCCAAGGCGACTTGGCGGAGACGGAGGGATTCGAACCCTCGATCCAGGTTTTGGCCCAGATGCTCCCTTAGCAGGGGAGTGCCTTCGACCTCTCGGCCACGTCTCCCAAACTTGTCGTCGCACCAGGGAGGTGATGCGACGAGACCGTGATACTACCGGCTGTTCTCGATGCCGTCAAACATTATCCGCATCGAAACCCAACTTTTTTTGCGTACCTGTCATGCACCCGACACGTACACGGGAATTTTCCCGCATCGCTGCCCGAAAATCCCGTTGCGCGCCGCATGCATCACGCTCACACGTCTTTTTGCCGTCCGAAGTGACGGCGTGCGATCAATGACGATCGCTTCGATCGATTAGGCCTGATCGAGTTCGAAGGCCTTGTGCAGCGCGCGCACAGCGAGCTCCATGTACTTCTCGTCGATCAGCACCGAGATCTTGATTTCGGACGTGGAGATCAGCTGAATGTTGATGCCCTCTTCCGACAGCGTGCGGAACGCCTTGCTGGCGATACCCACGTGCGAGCGCATGCCCACACCGACGATCGACACCTTCGACACCTTCGGGTCGCCGATGACTTCGGCAGCGCCGATGTGACCCTGCACGTCGCTTTGCAGCAGCGTCATGGCGCGCTGGTAGTCGCCGCGCGGTACGGTGAACGTGAAGTCGGTCTTACCCTCGACGCTCAGGTTCTGGATGATCATGTCGACATCGATGTTCGCGTCGGCGATCGGGCCGAGAATCTGGTACGCAATGCCCGGGCGATCCGGCACGCCACGCACGGTG
This sequence comes from Pandoraea commovens, assembly GCF_902459615.1. Classification (GTDB taxonomy): domain Bacteria; phylum Pseudomonadota; class Gammaproteobacteria; order Burkholderiales; family Burkholderiaceae; genus Pandoraea; species Pandoraea commovens. The sequence goes on along the minus strand of NZ_CABPSA010000004.1, from coordinate 412,367 downwards.
ATCTTGGCCTCGTCGCGCTGGAATGCGATACCCGAGATGATGGCCTTTTCCATTTGTTCGTCTTCCTCAAAAGTAATCAGCGTGCCCGAGCGCGCTTCTTCGTCGAGCGCGATCATCGGATCAGTCAGGCTCGACAACACGCGAGTCTTGACTTGGTACTTGCCGGCGAATTCCACCGAGCGGATCTGCAGCACCTTGGAACCGAGGCTGGCCATTTCCAGCATCTCTTCGAAGGTCACCTTGTCGAGGCGGCGGGCCTCGTCGACCACACGCGGGTCCGTCGTGTACACGCCATCGACGTCGGTGTAGATCAGGCACTCGTCGGCCTTGAGGGCGGCCGCGACCGCCACCGCCGAGGTGTCCGAGCCACCGCGACCGAGCGTGGTCACGTTGCCGTTCGGATCGATCCCCTGGAAACCGGTGATGACGACCACGCGGCCGGCATTGAGATCGGCCATGACGCGCTTGTCGTCGATTTCCGAAATGCGAGCTTTGGTGAAAGCGCTGTCGGTCTTGATCGGTACTTGCCAGCCGGCGTAGCTCACGGCATCGACGCCAGCCTCTTTGAGGGCCATTGCCAGCAGGCCAACGCTCACTTGCTCGCCCGTGGCGGCAATAGCGTCGAGTTCGCGCGGATCCGGATTGGCCGAAATCTCTTTGGCCAGGCCCAGCAGACGATTGGTCTCGCCGGACATCGCCGACGGCACCACCACCATCTTGTGACCGGCCTTATGCCATTTGGCCACGCGCTTGGCGACATTCTTGATGCGCTCCACCGAGCCCATCGACGTGCCGCCGTATTTGTGTACGATCAGAGCCATAACATTGCTAACACATTGATTTAAAACCGTTTATGAATCCTGCGCGGATACCCCTTCATGGGTATCGGTGACGTTTCGATTCGCGGAACTTTTGATTATCGCACGAATGTATCGCGTTGGCGTCGGTTTGACGCACATTGCGCTGCGATGAACCCACGAAGCCGCATCTGGCAGCAGGTTATGCTGAATTTCACGGAAGTTTTAGTCGGCGGTGCCTCGTTGCTCCTCAGGCTCCGCTCAATTTCCTTGAGCCGAGGAACATCCCAGGTTTGTCGCTCTGGCTAATTCCCGCTCAGCCCTCTCAATCTTCCGAGCCGCGGGGATTGGCAGCACCCGGCTAGGCTCCACTGAAAATTGGAACACGCAGGTTGGTCGCTCCGGTCAATTCCCGCTCAGCCCTCTCAATCTTCCGGGCCGCGGGGATTGGCAGCACCCGGCTAGGCTCCACTGAAAGTCGCTACGCCAGGGCGCCACCAATCCCCGCCACTCAAATTTCCGAATCCCTCTTCACGCCTCGTCGCGCCACGCCATCACCCATCGCGCACCACCCTCTTCCCGCTGCGCTGCGCCGTCGACGCCAAGTCTCGGGACGAAGACGATCGCGCCCGCCTGCCACACAATCGGCACGTTTCTCAACCACGCCGCAATACCTCGACTCTGATACCAATGCTTCAACGACCGCGAATGCCCCTGCGCATGCTCGCGCCAGCGCTCGCCACCCACCCTCGCCTTTGCCACCAACGCCGATGCGCGCAGTACCCGCTCGTCGATGCTTCCCGCCGTCTCTTCATCGTCGCCCAGCGGCGTGAAAACGATGCTGCCCTTCCACTGCGGCAAATGCCATGCTCGCTCGCCCGCCCAGCGCAGCATGACGTCGGACACTACATCGTCCGGATTCGCCATCTCGTAGATCGCAGTCCACTGCAATTCGTCGCGATACAACCGCAGCACCGCTTCGCCATGCGGCAATTCAAGCGACGCCTCAGCCTGCGCATCGCGAATCTGACGCACCCACTCATCAAGACGCGCTTCCGGTGGCATCGCCAGGCCGCGACGTGCCGTCCAGTAACGCAGCAGGTTCGCCAGACGCGCAGCATCGAGGCCCTGCAACTGCGTTCGCTGCAAACGCTCGTCGTCGCCCACCGTCGGCACACGCGCCCTCGCGAAGTCGAGCTCCGCCAATTGGTCGAGCAATGCCTGCGCTTGCGCAGCATGACGCGCAAATCGCGCCAACGTCTCGCGATAAGCAGGCACGTGCGACGCAATCGCAGGCATCACGTCGTGACGCAACGCATTGCGCAAATAGTGGCGGTCTTCGTTGGACGGATCTTCGACCCACGTCAGCGATCGCGCCTTGGCGTAAGCACGCACCGTCTCGCGCGAGACATCGAGCAACGGTCGCAACAACCGCACACGATCCGAGCGATGCCCAACGACCGGCAACACGCCTTCCAACGCCATCGCGGCCACACCCGGCAATCCGGCACCGCGCAACATCTGCAATAGCACGGTCTCCGCCTGGTCGTTGGCATGATGCGCTGTCAGCAGCCAGCCGACGTCATTCGCCAGACAGATCGACGCCAACGCTTCGTAGCGCGCTGCACGCGCCGCGCCTTCGATACCTTGTCGCGCATCCCTCGGCACACTCACGCGTCGCGCTTCGAAGGCGAACCCGCGCAGGCGCGCCTCGCGCTCGCACACAGCGAGCCAGTCGTCGGCATGCTCGGAAAGCCCGTGATGGATGTGGATGGCCAGCGGTTGCGGCATTGGCTCGACCGCCTCACTCGACGGCCCGGTTTCGCGACGCTTTTGCACCCAATGCGCCAACGCATCGAGCAGCACCATCGAATCTAGGCCGCCACTGAGCGCGATTGCGAGACGTGGCCGTGATGCGGAGGAATCGCGATGAGGCAGGACGTGCGCCGTCAATGCCAGACGTAAAGCGACGTCCACATGTGCAACTGCCGCGTCGCATCGGGCAGATGCGAACGCGGCAGCAGAGGATTCGTGATGAGGCATCGGATTCGACGTCATCGCCACCACGGGCGACGACGCATCGGCTTGCGCTTTACTTCGCGCCGGCTTCCTTGAATTTGCCATAGCTCATCAGGCGCTCGAAACGACGCTCAAGCAGCTCCTTGTGGCTCATGCCCTGGAACTGACGCAGCGAGTCGGCCAACGCGCGCTTGAGCATACCGGCCATACCGAGCGGATCGCGTTGCGCACCACCCAGCGGCTCGTTGACGATCTTGTCGATCAGACCAAGCGCCTTCAGACGATGTGCCGTCAAGCCCAGCGCCTCGGCCGCCTCAGGGGCCTTCGCTGCGCTCTTCCACAGAATCGACGCGCAACCTTCCGGCGAAATCACCGAGTACGTCGAGAACTGCAACATCATGACGGTATCGGCGACAGCCACGGCCAACGCGCCGCCCGAACCACCCTCACCGATGATCGTGGTGATGATCGGCGTTTTGAGTTCGGTCATCGCGTACAGATTGTGACCGATGGCTTCCGACTGACCACGTTCTTCGGCATCGATGCCCGGATAGGCACCCGGCGTGTCGACGAACGTGAAAAGCGGAAGACCGAACTTCTCCGCCATCTTCATCAGACGCAAGGCCTTGCGATAGCCTTCCGGACGCGGCATACCGAAGTTGCGCATGGCGCGCTCTTTGGTGTCGCGCCCCTTCTGATGACCGATGACCATACAGGCCTGGCCGTTAAAACGTGCCATGCCGCCCACAATGGCGTGATCGTCCGAGAACGTACGGTCGCCATGAAGCTCATGAAAGTCGGTGAAGATGTCGCGGATGTAATCGAGCGTGTAAGGACGCTGCGGATGGCGTGCGATCTGCGAAACCTGCCAGGGCGACAGGTTTGCGTAAATGTCCTTGGTGAGCTGCTGGCTCTTCTTGGAGAGGCGCTCGATCTCTTCGGAAATATCGACGGCTGAATCGTCTTGCACGAAGCGCAACTCTTCAATCTTCGCGTCGAGTTCGGCGATCGGCTGTTCAAAATCCAAAAAGGTGTTCTTCATCAGGTTTCCCCGGAAATGCGGCAGCGTATTGTACCGCCGGTAACGTCTACCCGGATGAGATAGACAACTTTCATCGCCTATCGATCCGCAATAGCCGTCAAAAATGACTGGATGAGACGGAATGGACGCGGATTATACGTCCTCGCGTCTATAGAAACCGTAAATGATCGCAATCGATCAGTACGATCAATATTCGACCGGCACAGGTTCGAGACTCCGCCACATGTACCACGTGGCGACGGAGCGCCAGGGCTCCCAATTGGCCGCGACTTCGCGTGCTTCGCTTCGCGTGACAGGCTCGCCGCTGAAATAGTTGACGCTGATGGCGTTGATCAGCCCGACATCGTCGAGCGGCAGAACGTCGGGACGCAGCAGGTTGAACATCAGGAACATTTCCGCCGTCCACCGGCCGATGCCTCGGATACCGGTCAGCTCGGCAATGACTGCCTCGTCGTCCATGCTCGCCCACGCATCCACGTGCAGCACGCCGGACTTGAAATGTGTCGCCAGATCGAGAATGTACTCGGCCTTGCGACGCGACAGCCCACACCCGGCGAGCGCATCGTGCCCTGCCTTGATGAACTGCGACGGCGAAAGCTTCGGGCAGATCGCCACGACGCGATCCCACACAGCCTGCGCCGCCTTCACGGAAATCTGCTGGCCCACGATCGAGCGCGCAAGCGTGACGAACGGCTCGCCGCGTCCGGTCAGATGCGCCGGGCCAAACTGGGGAATCAGCTTCTTGAGAATCCGATCGCGTTTCATGAGATCGGCACACGCCTGATCCCAGAAGTCGGGACGCGTGGCGCCCGGCGCAACCGGCAAGGGCACAACGCCCGTCACCGCCTGCTCGACCACCTCATGTTCGAGACGTTCGATCTCCGGCGTGACGATGCGCGTCTCGCCGTCGCGCTTGGCGATAACGCGCCGCGTGGTGGCCGCGCTGGACGCGTCCGGCTTTGCGTTCGGCTTCGCGGCGGTCTTGCGCGGCGTCTTCACAGGCGCCTTCGAAGCGGCCTTCTTTGCGACGACCTTCTCGACCTTCTCGACCTTCCCGGCCTTCGACACCGACGCCTTGCGGGCTGCGCCCACGCCGGACGACTTCGCAGGCGCCTTTGCGGTCTTGCCCGCCGCGGTCTTGCCGGTCGGCTTGGTTGTCACCTTGACGGCCGCCGTTCGCGTCGCTGTCGACGCGCTCGAACCGGTCGACTTCAGCGGACTGCGACGCGCGCCGTCGACCGGTGCCGACACCGGCTTCGCCGTCGTCGAACCTTTTGCCGAACGCTTGGCCGCCGGGGTCCCGGTTGCGACCTTCGCGGCTACGGATTTACGAGTCACCATGAGTGTTTTGCCTCGATGCGTCGCGCTCAGGCACGACGCCATTCGGTGGCGCCTCCGGGACGGTCTTCCAGCACGATCCCCTCGGCCAGCAACTCGGCACGAATACGATCGGCTTCCGCAAAATTACGATCACGCTTGGCCTGAGCACGCGCTTCGATACGCGCCTCGACCGACGCACGCACCGCGTCGCCATCGCCCGCCTCATCGCCGCCCGTCGCCCCTTGCAGGAACGACTGCGGATCGCGGCCGAGCAGGCCCAGCGTCGCCGCCAGCCCCTGCAACTGACGCACCAGCACAGGATTGCGCTGCTTGTTGATTTCGCCTGCCAGTTCGAACAACACCGCAATGGCAACCGGCGTGTTGAAGTCGTCGTTCATCGCGGCGGCAAATCGCTGCGCGAACGGCTCGTTCCAGTCCAGCGGTGCACCGTCGCTCGCCGCATCCTTGAGCGCCGTGTACAGACGCGTCAGACCGCCGCGCGCGTCATCCAGATGGGCATCGCTGTAGTTGAGCGGGCTGCGATACTGGGCGCGCAGGATGAAGAAACGCACAACTTCCGCGTCGAACTTCGCCAGCACTTCACGAATGGTGAAGAAGTTGCCGAGCGACTTGGACATCTTCTCGTTGTCCACGCGCACGAAGCCGTTGTGCATCCAGTAATTGACGAACGTCTCGCCCGTCGCCCCTTCGCTCTGCGCAATCTCGTTCTCGTGATGCGGGAATTGCAGATCCGCGCCGCCACCGTGAATGTCGAAATGGTTGCCGAGCAACTGGCAGCTCATGGCCGAGCACTCGATGTGCCAGCCCGGACGGCCAGCGCCCCACGGCGACGCCCACTTCGACTCTTCCGGCTCGGTGTCCTTTGCGCGCTTCCACAACACGAAGTCGAGCGGATCCTGCTTCGCCGTATTGGCCGCCACGCGCTCACCCGCGCGCAGGTCCTCGATGGACTTGCCCGACAGGTGGCCGTACGTCGCGAACTTGCGCACGGCATAGTTCACGTCGCCATCTTCGGCCTGATAGGCGTAGCCGTTGCGTTGCAACGTGCCGATCATGTCGACCATCTGCGGAATGAAGTCGGTAGCACGCGGCTCATGGTCGGGACGCTGAACGCCGAGCGCATCGGCGTCTTCGTGCATCGCAGCAATGAAGCGCGTGGTCAGCTCACGCATCGTCTCGCCGTTCTCGACCGCGCGCTTGATGATCTTGTCGTCGATATCCGTGATGTTGCGCACGTACGTCACACGATAGCCGAGCGTGCGCAACCAGCGCTGCACCATGTCGAACACCACCATCACGCGCGCATGACCAATGTGACAGTAGTCGTACACCGTCATCCCACAGACATACATGCGAACTTCGCCGGGAACGAGGGGTGCGAACGACTGTTTATCTCGCGCGAGCGAGTTGTAGACACGGAGTGAATCCATAGATATGCGCTTGACCGGGCGGCAACAGCGCTGGACGCTGCGACGATATCCCCGTGTGAGACGAGAGCGATATCGCGAGGCGGGCTGCGCGCCGTGCGGTAGAAAAAACGAACCTGCGAACCGCCTCCACCGCCACATCGAGAAATGGCGCGGGCCGGGCGCAGGTGTTTTGTTAGAATGCGGCCGAGTATAGCATCTCTTGCGCACCTCTCAGGTATCCCAAGCACCCACTATGACGCAACGAAGCCGGTCACTTTTGTCTCCCCTGACGCACGTTCCTTCGCGCCTTCTCTCTCATGTGCGCCCGCTCGCCGCTGTCACGCGCAGCACACGCGCACTTACGCTCGCGGCCGCCACGCTCGGCGTGGCCAGCGCGCTGTTCGCGCTGCCCGCCGGCGCGCAGGCGATCACCGATCCGCCCCCGCCCGCGCCGCTGCAAACGCCGCAGCAAGCGAGCGAGTCGGCCATCAACAAGCTGGTCGAAGCGGGCAAATTCAACGATGCTCTGACCAAAATCGACGAGCATTTGAAGCAGTACCCGCGCGACGCGCAGGTGCGCTTCACGCGCGGTCGTGTGCTGATGGAAATGGGCCGTAATGCGGAAGCCATCGACGTCTTCACGGCGCTCACCCAGGACTTCCCGGAACTGCCCGAGCCGTTCAACAACCTGGCCGCGCTCTACGCGCAGGCTGGTGAGTACGACAAGGCCCGCGCCGCACTCGAGAGCGCGATTCGCAACAACCCGAACTTCGCCGTCGCGTATGCGAATCTGGGCGACATCTACGCCAAGCTCGCGCAGCAGGCTTATCAGAAATCTCTGAAGCTTGCGCCGACGGCTCGCGTGTCGAACCGCGAAAAGCTGCTGTCCAATATGCTGACCCCGCAACGCGCCGCGCCTGTCAGTCAGACGCCGTCGCCGCAAAAGCCCGGTGAGGACGCCGCCGTGAAAAACATCGGCAAGTCGGGCAACTAAGCCGGCTGCCGCGACTCGAACTCCGTTCCACCTTCCCCCTTCTCATCGATATAGGGAGACACGCATGTCCTTTCCGAATCGCCTGCGTCGCGCCATGCTCGGCGGCGTTGCCACCGTGGTGGCCGCCGCCGCCCTGACGGGCGCGAGCCTGCCGGCCTTTGCGCAAAATGCGCAGCCGCAGGTGCAATTCAAGACGTCGCTCGGCAATTTCGTGGTCGAAGTCAATCCGAAGGCAGCACCGAAGACGGTCGAGAACTTCCTTCAGTACGTCAACGATGGCTTCTACAACGGCACGATTTTCCATCGCGTGATCAACGGCTTCATGATACAGGGCGGCGGTTTCACCCCGAACATGGACCAGAAGCCCACGCGCGCCGCGATTCCCAGCGAATCGAAGAACGGCCTGAAGAACACCATCGGCACCATCGCCATGGCCCGCACCTCCGATCCGAACTCCGCGACCGCGCAATTCTTTATCAATGTGAAGGATAATGCGTCACTGGATTACCCCAACCCGGATGGCTTCGGCTATACGGTATTCGGCAAGGTGGTGTCCGGCATGGACACCGTCGAGAAGATCAAGGGTGTGGCCACGACCCGCAAGGGCATGTATTCCGACGTGCCCGCCACGACGGTCGTGATCGAATCGGCCAGCGTCGTCAAACGCTGAAAATCCTCCGGCCCGCCGGGATCATTTCATTAGAAGGAAAGCATCATGGTTGAACTGCACACCAATCACGGCGTCATTCGCATCGAACTCGACGCAGCCAAGGCACCGAAGACGGTCGAGAACTTCCTCAACTACGTCAAGAACGGCTTCTACGACGGCACGGTGTTCCACCGCGTCATCAACGGCTTCATGGTCCAGGGTGGCGGTTTCGAAGCCGGCATGAAGCAAAAGCCGACCGAAGCGACCATCGAAAACGAAGCCAACAACGGCCTGAAGAACGACAAGTACACGCTGGCCATGGCCCGCACGAACGATCCGCACTCGGCCACGGCCCAGTTCTTCATCAACGTGAACGACAACGACTTCCTGAACCACAGCTCGCCCACGCCGCAAGGCTGGGGTTACGCCGTGTTCGGCAAGGTCGTCGAAGGCCAGGAAGTGGTCGACGCCATCAAGGGCGTGAAGACCGGTTCGAAGGGCTTCCACCAGGACGTGCCGGTTGAGGACGTCGTGATCGAGAAGGCTGTGATCGTCGCCTAAGCTCGCGTAAGCGCCCTCAAGCGAACTGCGACACTCGATGCCAGTATCGACTGCGCGGTGCCCGCAATGCCCCGTGACACCACGGGGCGACGGGCCCGCGCTTTTCATTTCCGATCTTCACCTCTCACCGGCCCTGCCGCAGACGGTGCAAGTCTTCGAAGACTTCCTGCGCGGCCCCGCGCGTGAAGCGTCCATCCTTTTCATCCTCGGCGATCTGTTCGAATACTGGATCGGCGACGATATGCTCGATGCCGACCGCGACACCGGAAACGTGCCTGCTTCGGCCCCGCCTGCCAGCGAACCGCTCGGCGTGTTCGCGCGCCGCATGACGGCCGCGATGGCGGAACTCTCGGCCAGCGGTGTGCCCATCGCGGTGATGCGGGGCAATCGCGACTTCCTGCTCGGCAAGCGCTTCGCGCGAGCGGCGGGCGCGGTCATGCTCGACGATCCCTGCGTCTTCTCGTTTCTCGGTCAGGCACTCGTGCTCAGCCACGGCGACCAGTTGTGCACCGACGACGTGGGTTATCAGCGCTTTCGCCGCGTCGCGCATTCGCCGCTCGGCAAAGCCTTTTTCCTGACGTTGCCGCTGCGCGTGCGCATGGGGATTGCGGATCGCATCCGCCGACGCAGCGCCGCCAAGGGCGCACATCGCATGGCCTACGCCGACGCTAACGCCAATGCCATCGCGGCGCTGCTCGACGCTGCGGGTGAGCGCACGCTGGTGCACGGCCACACGCATCGTCCTGCACGCCACGTCGACGGGCGACGCGTACGCTGGGTCCTGCCCGACTGGGAATTCGATGTGGACCCGCCACGCGGCGGCTATCTGCAATGGGACACGCATGGCTTACGGGCCGTCGACCTCGCGCCCTCCGCGACATAAGCGTTGCGATGTAAAAACGGCTCGTTGCTGACGAGCCGTTTTTGTTTGGATCCGCGACGACGACGATTCGCCGTCATCGCCCCACCACGTCACATATCCTGAATTTCCTTGCCCAACTTGCGCAACTCGGCGGTATCGATCTTGCTCGCACCGAGCGCTTCGAGATGCGCGCCGAGTTGGTTGAGCGCCGCCACCATGACATCGATTTTGTGCGACTGATCCGTCGCGTTCTCGATCAGACCATGAATCGCGAGCGAGACTGGGTCATCGGCGTTGGGCGTAATGCCGTAGGCCGAGAACTCCGGCTTACACTCGCCCTCACCCACCTTTACGCCTTCGCGCGGCGCCCCGGGACGCACGACGCGCGCCGGGTTGCCCACCGCCGTGCCACCCGCCGGGACCGGTTTGACGACGACCGCGTTTGAGCCGATCTTCGCCCCCTCACCCACCGTAAAGCCGCCGAGCACCTTCGCCCCCGCACCGACGATCACCCCCGCCTCCAGTGTCGGATGACGCTTTGCGCCGCGCGCGAGCGACGTGCCCCCGAGCGTCACGCCCTGATAGATCGTGCAGTCGTCGCCGATCACCGCCGTCTCCCCGATCACCACGCCCATGCCGTGATCGATGAACACGCGTCGGCCGAGCGTCGCGCCCGGATGAATCTCGATGCCGGTCAGAAAACGCGCGTATTGCGAGATGTAGCGTCCGCTCCATTTGAAACCCGACGTCCAGCAGCGATGCGCCACCCGATGCAGCATCACGGCATGCAGACCGGGATAGCAAGTGAAGACCTCCCAGTTGCTACGGGCAGCCGGGTCTTTTTGCCGGATGGCAGCGATATCTTCGCGAAGACGAGTGAACATAAGCCTGAGTTCGGTCCTGTCGTGCGGCGTCCGGCCGTCTTGGGGACGGATCGTCGCGTATTAGCGGGTAATTCCGGGAGTGCAGGAATTCAGCGATGTGCAGTGCGGCGGCCGAGGCAGGCGCCGCATTGCGAAATGGCGAAGCGGTGACGCACGCCGACGAGGCAATGCGTCACGCAGGTCAGCGCAGGGCTAACAACAGTGGACGTGGTAAGGCAGAGAGGCGGCGCAACGCTGGCGCAAACGATTCATATCCGCGAAAGGCGTATAAGCATATGACAGCCGATTGTAGGGCGTTTTCGCGATATTTGCAGCAATCAGCGTCGCACCTTGCGCTCCAGAATGTGCTTCGAGATGCCCCGCAGGATGTTGACCTCTTCGCGCTCCAGATGGCTCTTCGCGAACAGACGGCGCAATCGCGTCATCAGCTTCTTGGGATTGTCGGGGTCGAGAAAATCGAGTTCGACGAGCGCGCGCTCCAGATGTGTGAGCATGCCTTCGACGTCGTCGCGTGTCGCCAGCGCGTCATGCGAAGCGGCATCGGTGACGGGCGTCGCCACCGTCACGACCTGTGGCGCGTCACCGCGCGCCTGCGCCAGACACGCCATGCGCATTTCCCAGGCGATCAGTTGCACGGCCTGCGAAAGGTTGAGCGAGCTATAGACCGGGTTCGCGGGAATGTGCACGAGTGCGTTACACCGGTCCACGTCTGCATTCGACAAACCGGTACGCTCGCTGCCGAACACGAAAGCCACCGCTTCTCCCTGCCCCGCGTGTTGCACTGCGATGGCCGCACTCTCGCGCGGCTCGGCGTTCGGCGGCCCGTACTCACGTGAGCGCGCGGAGAGCGCCACCGCCCAACTCACACCCTGCAAAGCAGTGACGAGATCGGGCACGATCAGCGTGTTGGCGAGCACGTCGTCGGCGCCACTGGCAAGCGCGATCGCTTCCGGATCGCGCAGCACGTCTGCCCCCGCACGCGGCGCGGCAAGCACCAGTCGGCCAAACCCCATCGTTTTGATCGCACGCGCGGCCGAGCCGACGTTGCCCGGATGACTCGTCTCGTTGAGTACGAAACGCACCTGTTCGAACAACGGCGACGGGGAATGGGGAGCGGACGGAGCAGACTGGGACATGAGACGGCGATGGACGGGAATCGGGAATCGGGAATCGGGAATCGGAAGCGGGAGCGGAAACGGCAGCGGCAGCGGACAGCGCAGCACAGGAACCTGCGACGGCGCACAACGGCGCTATTTTGCCTGATTCGGCGCGACGCAGGGCCAAGGCGGGATGCCACGTCGCTGAAATGCCCGGCAAACACCCACCGACAGTGCTACGAACGATGCATGGTGTGCGGCAAAAACTGCAAAAAGGGTCAGAACACGCAGGTTCTGAAGCGCACCCGCCGCATTTTTGCTAAAATACGCGTTTTCGCCCCTGCAAACGAGCCGCCACACAGTGCGCGGCGCTTGTCGGGGCATCGCTCTTGCTCAATTTGTTCGCTTTGTCTGCCACGCTTGCCGACCGGCCCAATGGGGGTCGCGCGTCACGCCAGCGATGGCCTTAACAGGAATCTGTCATGCAGCATCCCATGCTCAATATCGCGGTGAAAGCCGCGCGCCGCGCCGGCTCCATCATCAGCCGAGCCTCCCTGGACATCGAGAAAGTCCAGGTCAGCAAGAAGCAGCACAACGACTTCGTGACGGAAGTGGACAAAGCGGCAGAGCAAGCGATCATCAGCGTCCTCCTCGAAGCCTATCCCGACCATGCCATCCTCGCCGAAGAATCGGGCGAAGAGCACGGCAATTCCGACTCGGAATTCCAGTGGATCATCGATCCGCTCGACGGCACCACCAACTTCATCCACGGCCTGCCCTACTACTGCACGTCGATTGCCCTCGCGCACAAGGGCGTCGTCTCGCAAGCCGTGATCTACGATCCGACCCGCAACGAACTGTTCACCGCATCGCGCGGTCGCGGTGCGTTCCTCGACGGCAAGCGTATTCGCGTCTCGCGCCGTGATCGTCTGGCCGACGGCCTGATCGGCACGGGCTTCCCGTTCCGCGATCTGCAAGGCGTGGAAAACTACCTGAAGATGTTCGGCACGATGACCGAGCATTGCGCGGGTATCCGTCGCCCGGGCGCAGCCGCGCTGGATCTGGCCAACGTCGCCGCTGGCCGCATGGACGGTTTCTTCGAGCAAGGCCTGAACCCGTGGGACATGGCCGCCGGTAGCTTGCTGATCACCGAAGCCGGTGGTCTGGTCGGCAACTACACGGGCGAGTCGGACTTCCTGTTCGAAGGCGAAATCCTCGCGGGCAACCCGAAGATCTACGCACAGATGGTCAAGCTGCTCGAGGGTTATTCGCTCACGAAGCGCCCGGCCCCTTCGGCCAAGTCGGGTACGCTCTCCGTCTCCGCGGAAGGCGGCTCGCAGGCGTAAATACCTGCAAAGTATCAGGGATGCAGCACTCGCGGCGTCCCCAGTAAAAAACCCCGGCGATGCTCACGCATCCCGGGGTTTTTTGTGTCCGGCGCCGCCGTAGCTGCGCCGGAATCTCGTGCGGTGACGTCGAACCGGTCAGGCCGCCAGACGCGCCAGCACCGCATCGCGGCCCAGCAGCTCCAGCACGGCGTCGATGGCGGGCGTGTGCGTGGTGCCCACGACAAGCAGACGCACCGGCATCGCGAGTTGCGGCATCTTCATGCCGTGCTGCGCAAGCGTCGCCTTGAACGCCGGTGAAATGGCTTCCTTCTTCCATTCGGGCAGTGCGGCCAACGCAGCCGCCAGATCCTTCACGGCGGCGCGTGCGGCATCGGTCATGTGCTGCGTCATGTCTTCCGCCGACGGGGCGGGGGCACGGTAGAACATCTCGGCGCTCGCCGCGATGTCCTTGATCGTGTTGGCGCGATCCTTGAACAGACCGACGACACCAGCCAGCGACGGCCCCCCCTCGATCGACACGCCCGCCTTTTGCAGGAACGGCTCGGTCAGCCCGGCCAGACGATCGTTGTCCGCCTGCTTCAGATACTGGTTGTTCAGCCACTGAAGCTTTTCCGGGTTGTGCTGTGCAGGCGACTTGCCGAGATGCTCCAGATCGAACCACGCCACGAACTGCTCGCGCGAGAACACTTCCGCGTCGCCGTGCGCCCAGCCCAGACGCGCCAGGTAGTTCACCACAGCTTCGGGCAGATAGCCTTCTTCGCGGTACTGCACGACGCTCATCGCGCCATTGCGCTTCGACATCTTCTCGCCCTGGTCGTTGAGCACCGTGGGCAAGTGCGCGTACACGGGCCACTTCTTGCCCAGCGCTTCGAAGATGTTGATCTGACGCGGCGTGTTGTTCACGTGGTCGTCGCCACGAATCACGTGCGTGATGTCCATGTCGATGTCGTCGACGACCACGCAGAAGTTATACGTCGGCGTGCCGTCGGGACGCGCAATCACCAGATCGTCGAGTTCTTCGTTCGAGATTTCGATGCGGCCCTTGACCGCGTCTTCCCACACGACGCTGCCGGTCAGCGGATTCTTGAAGCGCAGCACCGGCTGCACACCGGCCGGCGGCTCCGGCAACACCTTGCCCGGCTCCGGACGCCAGCGGCCGTCGTAACGCGGCTTTTCGCCACGCACGCGTTGCTGCTCGCGCAGTTCGTCCAGTTCTTCCATGCTCATGTAGCACGGATAGACGTGACCGCCCGCCTTCAGTTGCTCCAGCACTTCGCGATAGCGATCCATGCGCTGCATCTGATAGAACGGACCTTCGTCGTAATCGAGGCCGAGCCATTCCATGCCTTCCAGAATGACGTCCACGGCTTGCTGCGAGGAACGCTCAAGGTCGGTGTCTTCGATGCGCAACACGAACGCGCCGTTGTTGTGACGCGCGAAGGCCCACGGATAGAGAGCGGAACGGATGTTGCCCAGATGGATGAAACCGGTCGGGCTAGGCGCAAAGCGGGTGCGGACAGTGGTCATGGTTTGGCTTCGGTGCATCGCGTCGGCGACAAACAAAAACGCCCGCAGCGGAGGGATTCGCGCAGGCGGGTCGCCAACATTTGGAAGCCGTCATTATATCAGCCGAGTGCGTGCATTCGCGGCACAGTCCGAGACGGAACTCGGAATTTCCTGAAACCTGCATCGGACGTCGCCCCCGCGCGCGCCCGATGCAGGCCAACGACTCAGGAAAAGCGGGACGGACAGCCCGTCAAAGCTTAGCGAGCGACACCTCGGTGGCCTTGACCAGCGCCACGACCTCGGAGCCGATATCCAGACGCAGTTCGTCGATCGAGCGCGTAGTGATGACCGACGTGACGATACCGCTCGGCGTCTCGACGTCCACTTCCGAGAGGACCGGGCCGCGCAGGATCTCGCGAATACGGCCTTTGAACTGGTTACGCACGTTGATGGCGGTGATACCCATGATGAACTCCTGTGTTCGAAAAGATGTGATCGAGAGGTTGTTGAAAAGCGCGTCGACGCGCGACTAGATCGCCCACCGCACAGCGGCCGCAGGCCACAGCGGCTCGGACACCGGCACATGCGACGACGGCGCGACTTCGGTTTGCAGCACGCGTGCGAGCACCTGGGCTTCGAGCCCGGCAAATTCGACGCTGCCGCGCGCTCGCGGGCGTGCCAGCGACACTGACTGATCGAGCCCCAACTGCCCTTCCTCGATGAGCACGACGCGATCGGCCAGCGCTACCGCCTCCTGCACGTCGTGCGTGACGAGCAGCGCCGTGAAACCGTGCGCGCGCCACAGGCGCTCGATCAGCGCATGCATTTCGATGCGGGTGAGCGCGTCGAGCGCACCGAGCGGCTCATCCAGCAGCAACAAATCGGGTTGATGCACCAGCGCACGCGCCAGTGCCACTCGCTGACGCTGACCGCCCGAGAGCTGACTCGGCCAGTCGTCGGCACGCTCGGCCAGCCCCACTTCACGCAGCACGTCGAGCGCCTTCGCATGCGAAGACTTCGGCAAACCTATGGCGACGTTCTCCAGCACGGTGCGCCACGGCAGCAGACGCGCGTCCTGAAACATGATGCGCGTAGCCACCTTGCCGGAGGCGTCGCCCAGCGCGTGCCCGTCGAGCGTGATGCGCCCGGCGTCCGGCGTCTCCAGCCCGGCGATCAGACGCAGCAGCGTCGACTTGCCGCAACCGCTGCGCCCCACGATGGCGGCGAATCCACCGCGCGGAATCGTCAGTGAGAAGTCCGACAGCACTGAACGTGCGCCGTAACGCTTGCCCACGGCGTCGACACGCAATCCGCCGGACACTTGCGCGTCACTCGCCGGATGCACGACTTTAAGATTCGTCCCCACCGCGCCACGTTGCGCAGCCACGTTCGCCCCGAGCGGCAACCGCGTGCCGAACGGATCGAGCGACAGCCGGTGTGCGTGGCCGGTGGCGCGCTGCTCGGCCGTCCATTCGGCTTCGATGTCGGCACCCGCGACCGGGGCCAGTTGTTGTGCGCTCATGCGGCGGCTCCTCGTTGAAACGCCGGATGCCAGCGCAACCAGCGAAATTCCAGTTCCTTGGCCAGCACGTCGGCCAGCTTGCCCAGCAGCGCGTACAGCAGAATCCCCACGAGCACGATGTCCGTTTGCAGGAACTCGCGAGCGTTCATCGTCAGATAGCCGATGCCCGATTGCGCCGAGATGGTTTCCGCCACGATCAGCGTCACCCACATCAGGCCGAGCGAAAAGCGCACGCCCACCAGAATCGACGGCAACGCCCCGGGCAGAATCACGTCGCGATACAGCGCCCAGCCGCGCAATCCGTAGCTGCGCGCCATCTCGACCAGCGCCGGATCGACGGCACGAATCCCCGCATACGTATTGAGATACATCGGGAAGAACACACCGATGGAGACGAGGAACAGCTTGGCTTTCTCGTCGATACCGAACCACAGAATCACCAGCGGAATCAGCGCCAGGTGCGGGATGTTGCGCAGCATCTGGAACGACGAGTCGAGCGCCGTTTCCGCCACGCGCGACAGCCCCGTCAGCATGCCCAGCAGCAGCCCGAGACCGCCGCCGATGAGAAAGCCGATAACGGCGCGTCCGGTCGATACACCGATGTCGCGCCAGATCTGCCCTGTGATCGCGAGTTGCCACGCGGCTTCCACGACGGCGGCCGGTGCGGGCAGCACCCGCGTCGACAGCCAGCCCTGTTCTGCGGCGAGCTGCCAGAGCGCGACGAGAACGACAGGCACGGCCCACGGTGCAAGGCGGCGAGCGGCACTGCGTCCGTAGCGTTGCAACGTGCCGGGTGCCGCAGCACCGGTAGCGGCGTCGGTGGTGACCCCGGTGGACGAAGTCGTCAGCGTAGATTGGGTCATGCGAATTTCCCCAGGGGCAGCGCGGCCCCAATTCCGTTCAATCCAATGAAGTCGATGTGTATCGGCTGTAAGGTGCGCGAATCAGCTTTGCGACGCCTGCGGCACGATGTTGTTGGCCATCACTTCGCCAATCGGCCCGGACAACGGACCGCGACCGTTGCCAAGCTTCTCGCGTACCTCGCGCGGCAGATGCGGAAACACCAGTTCGGCAAAGCGATACGCTTCTTCGAGGTGCGGATAGCCCGACAGAATGAATGTGTCGATGCCAAGATCCGCGTATTCGCGCAGACGCTGGGCCACGGTCGGGCCATCGCCCACGAGCGCCGTGCCAGCGCCGCCGCGCACGAGTCCTACACCGGCCCACAGGTTCGGTGCGACCACGAGCTTGTCGCGACGTCCGCCATGCAGTGCGGCCATGCGTCGCTGCCCCTCCGAATCCATCTTCGAGAACTGTGTCTGCACACGCGCGATGGTCTCGTCGTCGAGCTTGCTGATGAGCGAGTCGGCGGCGCGCCACGCTTCGTCTTCCGTCTCGCGCACGATCACATGCAAGCGTAGACCGAAGCGCAACGTGCGTCCGAGTTTGGCGGCGCGCGCACGCACGTCCGCGATCTTCTCGGCGACCTCGGCCAGCGGTTCGCCCCACGTCAGATAGACGTCGAGCTGCTCGGCCGCGATCTGACGCGCAGCCTCCGAAGACCCACCGAAATACAGCGGCGGATGCGGCGTCTGCACCGGCGGATACAGCAGCTTTGCGCCCTTCGCACGCAGATGCTCGCCATCGAAATCGACGCTCTCGCCGCGATGCGATTTCTCCAGAATCGAACGCCAGATGCGCAGGAATTCATCCGTCACTTCGTAGCGCTCTGCATGGTCGGCAAAGAAGCCGTCGCCCTCGAGTTCACCGGCATCGCCGCCCGTGACGACGTTGATCAATAGCCTGCCCCCCGACAGGCGATCGAACGTCGCCGCCATACGTGCGGTGAGCGCAGGCGATGCGATGCCGGGGCGAATGGCGACGAGAAACTTCAGGTTACGGGTCGCACCGATGAGGCTCGACGCCGTCACCCATGCGTCTTCGCAGGAACGTCCCGTGGGCAGCAGAACGCCTTCGTAACCCAGGGTGTCGACCGCGCTGGCGATCTGTCGTGCATAGTCGAAATCGAACACGCGCCCACCGTCGGACGTGCCGAGATAACGGGCGTCGCCATGCGTCGGAATAAACCAGAAGACTTGCATACGGACTCCGGCGCTCAGGCAGCGAGCGTCGCGCTGGCGGCGCCCACACCGTGAGCTCCGCGTGCATTGCGGAGGCCTTCGGCCACCTTACCCGGCCACTGGCGGATCACCTCGCGTTCATGCAGCCATTGCGAGAGCTGATCGACGGTCGCGCCCAGACGTTCGGCGATGGCGGCGTCGAGCGTCGCGCCCTCCTCCTTCGGCACTTGCAGATCGACGGCAAACACGCCTCGCAGGATATGCTGCGCACCGAGCGCCGAAAGCACGGGCTTGAGCGCGTAGTCGAGCGCGAGCAGATGCGTGGGACTGCCGCCGGTCGCGAACGGGGCGACGAGCTTGTCCGCGAGGCCGTCTTGCGGCAGCACGTCGAGGAAGGCTTTCAGCAAACCGCTGTAGGCCGCCTTGTAGACGGGGGTGGCGACGACGACTGCCTGCGCACCGGCCACTTGGGCGAGCGCGTGACGCAGATCGTCGTGGGAGGTATCGGCAGCGAGCAGCGCTGCGGGCGAGAGTGCACGGATATCGATGCGGCGTACCTCGATACCAGCCGAAGCCAGATCGGATTCGACGAAACGCAACAACCGGGCACTGCGTGAGGCAGCCGACGGGCTGCCGGAAATCGTGACGGCGTATGTCATACTTCCCTGCCAAAGACGGGCCGTGGCCCTGTGGAATCGAAGCACTCCGCAGACGCGTGGACGATGCACGCAACACCTGCGATGCCGACCGGAGGCGTCGATGAGTACGCGCCGTCGGCCACTGGTGAACCAGTGTAGCGAGGCGCTCCGCGCGCCCGAACCAATCAATCCGGGATAGCTTTGCGCGTTTTCTCATAACCTGAAGTCATGCACCTTCGCCGCCTTATTCCTTCTGGCGGTGATAATCGCGCCACCTCATTACCATGTCCGCCCCGATCCTCGAGCTTCGCGAGTACCGTGCCACCGATAGCACCGACACACACGACTTCCATCAGGTCGTGATCGGACTGTCCGGACGCATGTCGCTCTCGCTCGATGGCGACGCCACCCAGCACGGACGCGTGGGCGCACGCAACGGCGTGGTCATTCCGGCAGGCGTGCGGCATGGCTATCGGGGCGACGGACCGAACCGGCAGATCGTGCTGGATGTCCCCGCCGCAATTGCCAACGCCACCGGCACGGCACGCACCTTCTCGCGTGAAGCGTTCTTCGCGCTGGATGCCGGGCTGCTGGCGCTGGTGCATCGGGTGAGCGCCAGCGTGGATGCCGGACGTCCGCTCGATGCAGACGACCCCGTCGTGCGGGAATGGCTTGCCGCACTCACGCCCCGGCTGGCACCGGCACGTCATGCCTCGCGCACTGTGCGACTGGATCTGTCGCAAGTCGACGCGCGCCTGCAAGCCGATCTCGCCACACCGCTCGACACCGCCACGCTCGCGCGGGAAGCGGGCATGAGCGTGCGACATTTCCACGACTGCTTCGTCGCGATGACCGGCGAGACGCCTCATCGGCATCTCATGCGCCTGCGGCTCGCTCGCGCCGCTTCGCTGCTGCTCGATGAAGCGGCGCCGCTCGCCGACATCGCGCTGGACGTCGGCTTCAACGATCAAAGCGCCCTCACCCATGCCTTCCGTCAGCATTTCGGGCTGACGCCTGCCGCTTGGCGACGCGCCCGGACTGCCAACTGACAGCCCTTACGGACCCTCTGCCGACGCTGTCTGCCGGATTTCACAAGCCATTCCCACGCGCGACGCGTTACGCTCCTCTGTTCCTTCCCCCATCGCATCGCGAACGGAGCAGCAAATGACGGATTCCGAACACAAGACCGAGACCCCGAACACCATCGAATGGCAAGATTTCGAGAAAATCGAGCTGCGCGTGGGCACGGTCGTGTCGGCGCGCGTCAATGAAAAGGCGAAGAAGCCCGCGTATGTGCTGGAAGTCGATCTGGGCGAGCTGGGCGTAAAGACATCGAGCGCGCAGATCACGGTGCACTACACGCCGGAGGCCCTCGTCGGCCGACAGGTACTGTGCGTGTGCAATTTCGGGCCGAAGCGCATCGCAGGCGTCGTGTCCGAGGTGCTGGTGACCGGCTTTGCCGACACCGACGGCGCCATCGTCCTGGCCGGTGTGGAGCGCAAAGTGCCCAACGGCGCACGCTTGCACTGATCTTCAGTGACCTTCGCCACAACAAGTTCCTGAGTCATTTCGGAATACCGAACGGCATTCGTCCCAAAAATAGCGTCCCCACGACACCAAATACGCGAACTGCGGTCGAAGCTGCGATCTAATTGCTGCCATGCTCGGTCGGGCCACCCAAGGCCCCCGTGGCAGCAATCGACAGACACGCCCTGACGTGTCGGCAGCTTTGGGGGATGACCATCTTGAAATCACTGTTTTATCGCCTCGGGCTTGGGCTCGGCGGACTCGCCCTGTTCTGGGCGCTTGGCATGCTCAGCGCGAACGAGTTCGGCAAGAGTGCGGCGATCATGGCAACGGCCCTGCCGGGACTCGGCGGCCTGTGCCTTCTGCTGCGCGCGAGACCTGCATGGCTCAGCGCTACCACGCTGGGCGTCATCGCCGTGTTCTTTCTCGATGCGGCAACCAAAGGATTCCTGCGCGATTATTTCGGTCTGCGTCCGAATCATCTGCTTGTGTTGCAGGCGGTGTTCAACACCAATCCGGCCGAGACGAGCGAGTTCTTTCGCCATAACTGGCGCGACGTGGCCGAAGCCAGCGCCGTCTTCACGATTCTGATGACGGCAGTGGTCGTGCTGGAGCGCCTCCTGCCGCGCGCGGCGGCTCACCGTCCGCTGCGACGCCGCAGCAAGGTCGCTGTGGCCACACTCTTCACCGGCTTCGTCGCGCTGCATCTGAACCCGACGATGGCCAAGGAAAATCCCGTCCTTTACTGGCCACTTCGTTACCTCGACTACAAGGGACAGTTGGCGCACGCCGACGAATTGCAGCGTCAGCTCGATCGCAACATGGCGCAGCGTGCCGACTGGCATGTGCAGTATCGCGGACCGGAGCAAAAGACGGTGGTGTGGGTGATTGGCGAGAGTTCGAACCGCAACAACATGTCGCTCTACGGCTACGCACGCAACACCACACCGATGCTCGACACGATGCGCGACGATCTCATCGTGTTCCGCGATGTCGTGTCCTCGGAACCGGCGACGATGGCTTCGCTCATGAAGATGCTCACGCCCGCAAACCTCGACGACCCCGACGCCTGGACGAGCAAACCCGACCTCGTGATGCTCGCCAAAGAGGCTGGATTCCGCACGTATTGGATCTCGAATCAGATGCCCAACGACGGGTGGCTCGGGTTAGTCGCCAACCGTGCAGACGAGCGTGTCTTCATCAATAAGGGCGCCGGACGCGGCGAGAACAACTACGACGGCAATCTGCTGCCGGACTTCGAAGCGGCGTTGGCGAGCGACGCCCCGCGCAAGCTCATCGTCGTGCACTTGCTGGGCGCGCACCCGACCTACGATATGCGCTACCCCGACGAGTTCGCGCGTTTCGACAATACCGACGACAGCGTGATGGCCACGCTCGAAGCGCAGGGGCGCTCGCTCTGGGTACGTCATGCGCGAAACGACTACGACAACGCAATCGCTTACAACGACTTCGTCGTCTCCAGTCTGATTCGAAAGACGATGGCTGCAACAGGATCGTCGGACGCGAGTCTGCTGTACAGTTCAGACCACGCGCAAGAGGTCGGTCACACGCGCAATCACTCGGGCCAGTCGGTGGCCGACGCCTCCGGTTACGAGATTCCGATGCTCGTCTGGTCACGCAACGCCGTCGATGCGAAAGCACGCCCGGCGCTGGAGCAGCGACCGTATCAGACCGACCGTCTGGACCACACGATGCTCGGCCTGCTCGACATCGACACGCCGTACTACAACGCGTCGCACGATGTGTTGAGCGATGCATTTGTGCCCACGCCCCGCCGCATCAACGGCCGAGCCTATGTGCCGTCAGGGGTACCGTCAGGGCACACAGCCCTCGCGGCCGACGCGGGCTAACAGCGGGGAACGTCAATTCAATAGCAAGAACCGGAGCGTCTGCCAACTCGGATCTGCCTAGACTCCCTTCGTGATATCGATCTCGAAGGGACTTCCATGTCAGACGCTCGACCGCCGCTCTCGCCCTGCCCGACCGCCGCCACAGCCGAGGCGGATACACCCATCGCACCCGACACCGCGTCGCCCGACGAACGCGTTGTTTCGCTCGTCACGTCGCTCTCGCGTGCGAATCTCGCCGCACAGTTCAGTGAACAGATGACGTTGGCCGTCATTCCGATTGTGGCGGTGATTGCGTTGCAGGCGTCCGCAGAGCAGACGGCCTCGTTGCAAGCCGCAACGACGCTGCCCTTCTTGCTACTCTCTCTGCCTGCGGGCGTGCTCGCCGACCGCTACCGGCGCAAACCGCTGATGATCGCCACAGAGCTGCTGCGTGCCGTCGCATTACTGCTGCTGTTCGCGCTGTTCCAGATGAAGTGGCTGTCGCTCACGGCCCTCGGTGCACTGGGCTTCGCGATGGCCTCGGGGACGGTCGTCTTCGGGGCGGCGGCGCCATCGCTCGTGGCCATGCTCGTCGGCCCGGCGCATCTGCTCGCCGCGAACCGGCAGCTCGAAACCGCGCGCAGTATCGCCTTCACCGCAGGGCCAGCCATTGGCGGTGTGCTCGCCGGTGTGGCGTCGGGCATGTTTGCGTTTGCGGCGGCCTTCGCGTTATCGCTCGGCAGCGCGTTCTGGCTGTCACGTCTGCCTGAAGAGGCGCCCCGCGCGCCGTCGCATCGCGACTTCAAGCGCGAACTGGCGCAAGGCATTCGCTTCATCGCGACAAATGCCTATCTGCGATCGATCGTCGCAACGGCCTTCGTGTTCAACACGTCGTGGTATCTACTGCTGGCGATCTTCGCGTACTACGCCATCGACGCGCTCGCATTCTCTGCGCAGGCCGTTGGCGCAGCATTGGGCGTGTACGGCTTCGGGATGGTGTGCGGCGCGATGGGTTACGCGCGCATCGCGCAACGGCTGTCGTTCGGACGACAGATCCTTTTGGGGCCGGTTTGCGCCGCTGGCGCGGCATTGTTGATGGCGTCGACTTCGATGCTGGCCGTCGGCGATAGGCACGGTGTTGCCCACGGGCTGGTCTTCATCGCGTTCTTTCTGTTCGGCTTCGGCCCGATTGTGTGGACGATCTCCACGACCTCGCTGCGCCAGGTGGTCACGCCGGGCGGCCTGATCGCGCGCGTGTCGGCCGCGACGATGACGGCGACGTTCGGTGCGCGTCCGCTCGGCGCTTTTCTGGGTGCGTGGGTCGCTTCGTCGCTCGGCATCAAAGCGTGCCTGATCGCGATGGCCTTGGGTTTCGCGCTGCAACTCACGATCATCCTCCGCTCGCCTGCGGCGCGATTAAGATCGCTCACATCTCTCGTGAGCGTTGCGAGCGGATCGAATGGATCGTCGTGACGCTTGGCCGCTTGGTTGCTTGGCCGCATGACGTAGGGAACGCCGAAAAGCAAATGGGGGAAGGATGCGACATCGCATTCTTCCCCCATCGTTTCGTGCAGACGGCAATTGCACCGTCAAACAGATGTGCGCTTGTCGCGCTCATCGCGCTTATCGCTCAGGCGCCGAGCACTTCCTTCAGCGCATCCGTCAACGCCTGACACTCGCTCTCCGTTCCCACCGTAATTCGCAGGAACTGGGCAATGCGCGCGTGCTTGAAGTGACGCACGATGATCGAACGCTCACGCAACGACGCCGCCAGTTGCGCCGCGTCGTGCGACGGATGACGCACGAACACGAAGTTCGCCGTCGACGGCAGCACGTCGAAACCGAGTGCCGACAGCCGTGCTGTGAGCGCATCGCGGCTCGCGATCACGGCCTGACGCGTCTCGTTGAAATAAGCTTCGTCTTCGATGGCCGCAACGCCCGCCGCTTGCGCAAGGCGGTCGAGCGGATACGAGTTGAAGCTGTTCTTCACGCGCTCCAGTGCTTCGATCAGATCCGGATGACCGATGGCAAAACCCAGCCGCAACCCCGCCAGCGAGCGCGATTTCGAAAGCGTTTGCACAACGAGCAGATTCGGATATTTCGCGATCAGCGTCGCCGCCGTCTCGCCACCGAAGTCGATGTAAGCCTCATCGATCACCACCACCGAATCCGGGTTGCCTGCCAGCAGACGCTCGATCTCGCCCGACGCCAGCGCACGCCCGGTCGGCGCGTTCGGATTCGGGAAAATGATGCCGCCGTTCGGCTTGAGGTATGCATCAACGTCGATCTCGAACGTGTCGGTCAGCGGCACGTTCTCGAACGCCACGCCATACAGCCCGCAGTACACCGGATAGAAGCTATACGTGATGTCCGGATACAGGATCGGCTTGTCGTGCTTGAGCAGGCCCTGAAACACGTTGGCCAGCACTTCGTCCGAACCGTTGCCTACGTGAACGTTAGCCACTTCCAGACCGAAACGCGTCGCGATGGCCTGCTTGAAGCGGCGTGCATCCGGGTCCGGATACAGCTTCAGGGCATCGGCATCGGCGCCCAGCGCGTCACGAATGGCGGCGAGCACGCGCGGCGACGGACCGTACGGATTCTCGTTGGTATTGAGTTTGATGAGCCGCTGCATCTGCGGCTGCTCACCGGGGACATAGGGCGTCAGATCGGCGACGCCCGCACTCCAGAATTTGCTCATGACGGGTTCGATCCGCTCAGCTCACGAAACCGCGCGCCAGATCGGCCTGAATGTCGGCCGGCGACTCCAGACCGACGGCCAGACGAATCAGCCCTTCGGTGATGCCCGCTGCGGCACGCGCTTCCGGCGTGATACGGCCGTGCGTCGTGCTGGCCGGGTGCGTGATGGTCGTACGCGTATCACCGAGGTTACCGGTAATCGAGCACACACGGGTGTTGTCGATCAGACGCCATGCGTTCTCGCGCTGCTCGGCAGGCGTCGCGCCCTTGAGTTCGAAGGCGACAATCGCACCGCCCGCCTTTTGCTGACGCTTCGCAAGTTCGTATTGCGGATGCGACGGCAGGCCCGGGTAGTACACACGGCCGATCTGCGGCTGCTTCTCCAGCCATTGCGCGAGTTCCAGCGCGTTAGCCGATTGCTTCTCGACACGCAACGACAGCGTTTCCATGCCCTTGAGCAACACCCACGCGTTGAACGCCGAGAGCGTCGGGCCCGCGCTGCGCACGAACGTGAAGACCTTGCCCATGATGAAGTCCTTCTTGCCGACGATCGCGCCGCCCAGCACACGGCCCTGACCGTCGAGGTACTTCGTTGCCGAGTGCACCACAACGTCTGCTCCGTACTCGATCGGACGCTGCAACACCGGCGTGCAGAAACAGTTGTCGACGACGAACAATGCGCCCGCTTCCTTCGCGATCTTGCCGATGGCTTCGATGTCGGCGATGTCGGTGAGCGGGTTGGACGGCGTCTCCAGGAAGAACATCTTCGTGTTCGGACGGATCGCGGCGCGCCAGGCGTCGAGGTCGGTCGGATCGACAAAGGTCGTCTCGACACCGAAGCGGCTGAAGATCTGCGAGAACACGTTCAGCGTCGAGCCGAAGATGCTCTGCGAACTGACGAGGTGGTCGCCCGCCGACAGGGCCGTCATCACCACCGAGACGATGGCGCTCATGCCCGACGCCGTCGCCATACAGGCCTCGCCGCCTTCGAGCGCGGCCAGACGGTCCTGGAACATCGATACGGTCGGGTTGGTGAAGCGCGAGTACGTGAACCCTTCTTCCGAATGGGCGAAGCGCTCGGCGGCCTCGGCCGCGCTCTTGAATACGAAGCTCGAGGTCAGGAACAGCGCCTCGGAGTGTTCACCAAACTCGGAGCGTTGCGTGCCCGCGCGCACCGCCAGGGTATCGAAGTCGAAGGAATCCATCGTGTGTCTCGTCATTGGGTCGGCGCACTCGCCGGCCAAAAAAAGAAAAGCCCGTTTCGCTTGTCAGCAAAACGGGCTCGAAATCCATCTGTCTAGGCCTCGCTTTAGCTGTTTCGGGGATATTCCCCCACGTCCGCAAGCTGAAATCAAATCGACGTGAGAAGCAGTGTAGCACGTTGCCGGAGGAGAAGGAAAAACTCCGCCGACCGCTCCGGTGGCCTCGGCAGCCCCGGCCTGACAAGCCTTCCGGCCATGTCAGACCCGGCTGCGCATGGCTCAGAGGCCCAGTTGTGCGCCGCGCGGTTCGCCTTCATCGCCTTCGCTCGCTTCCGCTACCGGCGCCTTCGGTGCCTTGCGTTGCTGCTCCAGACGATTCAGGTACTCGGGCGTAACGTCGCCGGTGATGTAGTTACCGTCGAAGCACGAGGCGTCGAAGTCCGACAGCGCCGGGTTGATATCGCGTACCGCGGCCTTCATGTCCTCGACGTCCTGATAGATCAGTTCGTCTGCGCCGATGATGCGAGCCACTTCTTCGTCGCTGCGATCATGGGCAACCAGTTCGCTGCGCGTGGGCATGTCGATGCCGTACACGTTCGGGAACTTCACGGGCGGCGCAGCCGAGGCGAAGATCACCTTGCGAGCACCGGCGTCGCGCGCCATCTGCACGATTTCCTGGCTGGTCGTGCCGCGCACGATCGAGTCGTCGACGATCAGCACGTTCTTGTCCTTGAACTCGACGCGCATCGCATTGAGCTTCTGACGCACCGACTTCTTGCGCATCGCCTGGCCGGGCATGATGAAGGTACGGCCGACGTAACGGTTCTTGAAGAAACCTTCACGGTAGTTCAGACCCAGACGCTTGGCGACTTGCATCGCAGCGGGACGGCTGGAATCCGGGATCGGCATGACGACGTCGATGTCCTTGTAATCGATCTCGCGGCGAATCTTCTCGGCGAGGTAGTCACCCATGCGCAGACGGGCGTCGTAGACGGGCACGCCGTCGAGCACCGAATCCGGACGGGCCAGATACACGAGTTCGAAAATGCACGGATGCATCGACGATTCCGGCGCGCATTGCTGCGACGTCAGTTCGCCGTCATTGCTGATGAAGATCGCCTCGCCCGGCTTGACGTCGCGCTCGAACGCGAAGCCCATGCCTTCGAGAGCTACCGATTCCGATGCAATCATCCACTCCGTGCCGTTCGGGCCGTCGAAGCGGCCGATACACAGCGGACGAATGCCGTGCGGGTCGCGGAAGGCGAGCAGACCGAAACCGGAGATGATGGAGACGATGGCGTACGAGCCGCGCAGGCGGTTGTGCACCTTGCCCACGGCCTGGAACAGCGAGTCGACGGAGAGGCCGTCGCGCGAGCTTTCCTGCAGTTCGTGCGCGAGCACGTTGAGCAGCACTTCGGAGTCGGACGTGGTGTTGATGTGGCGACGATCGACACGGAACATCTCGTCCTTGAGCTGTTCCCAATTCGTCAGGTTGCCGTTGTGGGCGAGCACGATGCCGTACGGGGCATTCACGTAGAACGGCTGGGCCTGTGCGGCGCTCGACGAGCCTGCGGTCGGATAGCGCACCTGACCGATGCCCACCGTGCCCGGCAAGTCGCGCATGTTGCGCGTGCGGAACACGTCGCGCACCATACCGTTGCCCTTGTGCATGTAGAAGGACTGGCCATCCGTCGTCGCGATACCTGCGGCGTCCTGGCCGCGGTGCTGCAACAGCAGCAGACTATCGTAGATGAACTGGTTGACCGGGGATTTGGAGACTACACCGACGATGCCACACATGGCATGAATCCTTCAAAAAACATCGAAATCTGCATCAAACGGACTGTATTATCCGTCATTCGGAAACCTTGTGCAGGCCGGTCGATGGCGTGGGCGATCCGTTCGATCCGCCACTGCGCATTCCCCATCCCTGCTGCTGACCATTCGCCGCGTCGCCCGCACCCTGCGCGCTCAATCCTGTCCCCGCGCCACCCATCAGGTTCGACAATCGGGTCGAGACGGCCTTCGTAGCGCCAGCCTTCACTTCATTCACCACTTCGGTCGTCACGCCGCGTGCTACCTGATCGATAGCACCATTCGACGCACCGCTCTGTCCATTCTGTCCGCCCGACGGCTGGCCCGGAGTGCCGGGCTGCATGCCCTGACCACCCTGCCCGCCCGGCTCAGGCGCGCCGCGATAAGGTTCCATCTGTGGCAAGGGAAGCGTCTTTCCCAATGGATTAACGCTCGGCACGGCGGCGTCAGGCTTGCGCAGGTAGTACTGCACCGGCTCCGGCAGATACGGCATCAGCCGCTCCAGACCTGCCTCGACCCACGGACGCGTCACCGAGTGCTGCCAGACCGGTTGTTGCGGCAATGTCGTTAACTTGGCGGCGACCATCAACAACATCAAGAGCAAAATGCCGCGAACAATGCCAAAAAGCATGCCCAACCCGCGATCCGCCGGACGCAGGCCGATCATGTCGGTCATGCGCCCCACGAGCGCGCTGACGATCCCGGCGCCGAACACTACGGCCACCAGCACCAGCAGAAAACCCAACGCCCCTTGCGTCAGTTCGCCGCCCGGCAAATCGGCCGGGAGCCAGTGCGCGACGCTCGGACCGAAAGCGCGTGCGACGAAGAACGCCACCACCCAGCCCACGAGGTTGAACAACTCGCGCACCAGACCGCGCAACATGCCCAGCAACATCGAGCCGACCAGAATGGCGATGGCCGCGTAATCCACCACGGTCAACAGACCGCTATGCACCGTATCGCCCAACTCAGCCCGCCTCGGCGACCTGCGCCGTCAGACCAGCATCGCGAATCTTCTTGCCAGCCGCTTCGGCCGACGTGCGATCCGGGAACGGGCCTGCCCGCAGCAGATACAGTTCGCGGCCGTCGACCGAACTCTTGACCATGTAGCTCGGCACGTTCACCAGTTTGAGTTTGACGAGCCACGCCTGCGCACGGTCCTGCGTCGAGAACGCGCCAATACGCACCAGGAACTTGCCGTTCGAGGCAGTCTTCTGCGCGGTATCGTGATTGTCCGGCTTGGCGGCGGGTTTGGCCGCCGTGTTGTTCTGCGCGAACTGCGCGATCGGATCGGCGACGTTGTTGTTGGCTTGCGCGGGCTTCGTCTGCGTCTTGGCAGTGTCGTGCGAGTCCGGCTTGGCCGCCGGCTTCGTATCAGCGTGCTGCTCCGGCTTCTTGACGTCAGGCTTGGTTTCCGGCTTGTGCTCCGGCTTGGCCTGCGCGACCTGCGGCTCAGGCACCACGCTCGGCGCGGGCGACGGGGCCGGTGTCGGCGCAGCGGCAGACGGCGGCACGCCGGTCGGTGCCGGTGCGGGCTTGGCGTTGTTCGCCAGCGTGCTGCTGTCGACCGCCTCTTCGCCCTTGTCGAGCGACGCGTCGGACGACGGAACGGCAGCCGCTTGCGGCTTCACGCGCACGGGCGGTGAGTTGGCGTCTTTACCGGGAATCTGGATGGCGATGTCGTCGGCCGTCGGCTTCGGCTCGGGCGCGAGCACCATCGGCAAAATGATGACAGCCGCGAGCACCAGCGCCAACGCGCCGACCAGACGGCGGCGCGCGCGTTGCTTTTCGGGCAGCAGCGGGTCGAGTTGCTCGTGCTCGCTGTACTCGCCCCCTCCTCCCGCCGTACGGGTGCCGGTGCGGCCGCTCCTGCGGCTACCGCGCTTCGGGGGAACGGCTTCGGCGTCTTTCTTGCGGAAGGAAAACAATCCCATAGGCCCTTGGCTCAGGTCGAAACTTGCGTCGTTGGACTGATCATCGCGCATCCGGTGCGTCATGCGCATGACATTTCTCGTAAGCAAATGTCACGGCATACGCGCTTTTGCGCTCAATGGCGTTGCAATTTGCGGTGCGACATCACACCCGCCACCGTAAAGAACGATCCAAAAACCACAATTCTATCATTCTCGCCGCACTGCTCGAGCGCGGCAGCATAGGCTTTCTCAGGGGATTCGAAGGTTTCGACCGAATGATCGGCATCTTCGACAAACCCGACCGCTCGAAGCTTTTCTTCGAGCAGCGCCGGACTCGCGGCCCGCTCCGTCGGCAACGCGCACAAACGCCAGTGATCGACCTTGTCGACCAGATGTCGCAGCACGCCTTCGATATCCTTGTCGGCCATCGCCCCGAACACGGCGTACGTGTACGGAAAGAAGCCCATGCCGTCGAGGTTGTGACCCAGCGCTGCGGCAGCGTGCGGGTTGTGCGCGACATCGAGCACCACGGCCGGACGCCCCGGCAGTACCTGAAAACGTCCCGGCAGCTCGACCGATGCGAGCCCCAGCCGAATGTCCTGCGCCGAGACCGGCAACACGTCGCGCATCGATTCGAGCGCAGCGAGTGCCGCCGACGCATTGAGCAACTGATTCGCGCCACGAAGCGCCGGATAGGCCAGCGCCGGGCGACGCATCTGACGTCCGCCATAGCTCCACTGCTGCTTGTCGCCCTGATAGTTGAAGTCGCGACCGAACAGCCACAGATCGGCGCCGATGCGCTCAGCCTCGGCAAGCAGCGTGGCAGGTGGCATCGGGTCGCCGCAAACCGCCGGTTTGCCCGCGCGGAAGATGCCCGCCTTCTCGATCGCGATGGCTTCGCGTGTGTTACCGAGATACTGCTGGTGATCGATGTCGATGCTCGTGATGACGGCGCAATCCGCGTCGACGATGTTCACGGCGTCCAGTCGGCCGCCCAAGCCCACTTCGAGAATGACGGCATCAAGCCCGGCCGTCGCGAACATATGCATGATCGCGAGCGTGGTGAATTCGAAGTACGTGAGCGAGACCGGCTCGTCGAAACTCGTGCGGGCTTTCTCCACGGCTTCGAAATGCGGCAGCAGCGTGGCGTCGTCGACGATCTCGCCGTTCACGCGCGCGCGCTCGTTGAACGAGATCAGATGCGGCGACGTGTGGCAGCCTACGCGGTAACCGGCCGACAGCAGAATGGCTTCGATGATGGCGCAGGTCGAGCCCTTGCCGTTCGTGCCGCCGACCGTGAAGACGGGACACGGAAATTGCAGGCCGAGGGCGTCTTTCACGCGACCAATGCGCGTGAGGCCCATGTCGATGCCCACAGGATGAGCGGTTTCAAGATGGGCGAGCCAGGCGTCGAGAGTGGAGTATGTCGGCATGATGTGCGGGCAGAAAAACAAAAACGCGGACGTCACGAACGTCCGCGCTTCATATCCTGCTAAGTGATGCTGTCAGGCGCCGCGGGTGCAGCGCTTGCGTGGCGTTGCGTCATTCTACGCCGTTGCACCGCCCTTTGGGGCACGGCAACCACACGCATAACGTCATCGCCAGCGTGAGCACGCGCAAGTCATGTGCGACTCACGCGCGTCAGGCATCGAGTATCAGGCGACGGCGTCTGCCGGCTGACGCTGCATCAGCGCGATCAGTCGCGCGATCTCGTCGCGCATGTCGCGACGGTTGACGATCATGTCGATCGCACCCTTTTGCAACAGGAACTCTGAACGCTGGAAGCCTTCCGGCAGCTTTTCGCGCACGGTCTGCTCGATCACGCGCGGGCCGGCGAAGCCGATCAGCGCCTTCGGCTCTGCGATCACCACATCGCCCAGGAAGGCGAAGCTGGCCGACACACCGCCCATCGTCGGATCGGTCAGCACAGAGATAAACGGCAGCTTGGCGTCGGACAGCTTGGTCAGCATGGCCGTAGTCTTCGCCATCTGCATCAGCGACAGCAGACTTTCCTGCATACGTGCACCGCCCGAAGCGGTCACGCAGATGAACGGCACGCCCTGCTCCAGTGCGTTCTGCGCACCGCGCACGAAGCGCTCGCCGACCACCGAGCCCATCGAGCCGGCCATGAACGAGAACTCGAAGCAGGCGACGACGACCGGCAACGTGTGAATCGCGCCGCCCATCACCACCATCGCGTCGGTCTCGCCGGTGTCGTCCATCGCTTCCTTGATGCGATCCGGGTACTTGCGGCTGTCCTTGAACTTCAGTGCGTCGACCGGCACGATTTCCTGGCCCAGTTCATAGCGGCCTTCGGGATCGAGCAGCGCGTTCAGACGCGCGCGCGAGCCGATACGCATGTGATGGTCGCACTTCGGGCAGACATGCAGATTCGCTTCCACGTCGGCGCGATACAGCACGGCTTCGCACGACGGGCACTTGATCCACAGCCCTTCCGGGATGCTCTTGTTGCGCTGCGTCGGATCGGTTTGCTTGATCTTCGGGGGCAGCAGCTTGTCGAGCCAGCTCATAGTTTCTCCTTGCCAAACGCCCGCCCCAATAAGGGACGGGCGTTTCCGGGGCATTTCAAGGCGACCGTGTAATACGGTCGTTTCAATTCAGCGTTTTACCGAGCAGATCTGCGTCATGCAGCGCCATCCGGGCAAATTTCTGCCGCGAATTTACGCCGATTTGGCGCCCGAGTCGAGCGCCTGACGGATACCGCCGATAAATTCAGCCAGCGATTTTACCGCGTTCTGCCCCTCCAGATCACGCGGCGTGTTTTCCAGACGTTGCACGATGGCGCTGCCGATCACGACAGCATCGGCCACACTTGCCACGGCGCGGGCCGTTTCGGCGTCGCGAATACCGAAGCCCACGCCCACCGGCAGGTCGGCGACCGCCTTGATTTGGGGGATCTTCGACGCCACGCTGTCCAGATCCAGACTCGCCGCACCGGTCACGCCCTTGAGCGAGACGTAATACAGGTAGCCGCTGGCCTGACGCGCCACCGCAGCAATGCGCGCATCGGTCGACGTCGGGGCGAGCAGGAAGATCGGATCGATGCCCTGCGCGCGCACGGCACCGGCGAAGCCTTCGGCCTCCTCGGGCGGGTAATCGACGACCAGCACGCCGTCCACACCTGCTTTAGCGGCACGCTCGGCAAAGGCGTCGAGCCCCATCGCTTCGATCGGATTGGCGTAGCCCATGAGCACGATCGGCGTGCGGTCGTTGGTCTGACGGAAGACGGCGACATAGCCCAGCACTTCGGCCAGGCTTACCCCACGGGCGAGTGCGCGCTCAGAGGCACGCTGAATGACGGGACCGTCGGCCATCGGGTCCGAGAACGGCACGCCGAGTTCGATGACGTCGGCGCCGTTGTCGGCCAGTGCGTGCATCAGCTTGACCGTCCACCCCGGCTCCGGGTCGCCGGCGGTAATGAACGGAATGAGGCCCTTTTTACCCTGCGCTTGCAAGGCTTGGAACGTCGCTTGAATGCGGGACATGATCGGAAAGTCTCTGAAGTCGTTGGTTTGCGAGCGCGTGGTAGTGCGCGTTCAGCTCGTAGCCGACGAAACGTCGGCCGTGCAGCGCGCAGGCCACGGCAGTCGTGCCGCTGCCCATGAACGGGTCGAGCACGAGACCGCCGGGCGGGCAACTGGCCAGCACCATGCGCTCGATGATATGCAGCGGTTTCTGCGTCGGATGATCGACGCGTTCGGGGTCTTGCCGGTGCAATCGCGAGATCGACCACAGATCCTTGGGGTTATAGCCCAGCTCCAGCCACTTGCTGCCTTCGAAGATACGGCGCGAGCGCGCCTTCTTCGTGGCGGCATCGTACGGCACGCGCACGGCGTCGAGGTCGAAGTAATAGTCCTTCGAGATCGCGAAAAAACCGATGTTGTCGTGCACGGACGAGAATCGCCGCGTACTGCCGCCCATGCTGGGCACGCGGCGATCCCAGATGATCTCGTTGATCATCAGCATGCGCTGCTTGAGAAAGACGAACAGTTCCGGGGCGTACTGCCACGTGCAGAACAGGTAGAGCGAGCCGCGCGGCGCGAGCTTCGGAATCGCCGCTTCGAGCCAACCGTACGTCCAGCCGAGGAAGTCCTCGCCGGAGCGCTTGTCGGAGTCGTTGCCGTAGTCCTTGCCGAGCCCGTAAGGCGGGTCGGCCAGGATCAGGTCGACGCTGCCGTCTTCCAGTTCGTGCAGATGTTGCAGGAAGTCCGCATGACGCAACGTGATGTCGCCCGGCGCCCAACGCGCGCGCAACTCGCCGGCCGCTTCCATGGCCTCGAGACGTGCGGCGGCGGCTTCGGTGGCGTCCATGGGACGCTCGGTCCCGAGGACGTCATTCTGTGCCTTGCGATCAGTCAGATCGGTCATGCTGGTTCTGTTGTCCTTAACCTTAGGATCGATGGAGTCTCGCCGCGCCGCTCAGGTGCCCGAGGGTTCCGGCTTGGCCAGCGCCATCACGGTGTGCATGTCCTTGTCGCCACGCCCCGAGAGATTGACCAGAACGATCTGATCCTTCGGCAGCGTCGGCGCAAGCTTGCACGCGTAAGCGAGCGCATGGCTCGACTCCAGCGCAGGGATGATGCCCTCGATCCGGCAGCAATCGTGGAAGGCCCGCAGCGCTTCGTCGTCGGTAATGCCCACATACTCGGCGCGCTTGATGTCGTGCAGCCAGGCGTGCTCGGGACCGACACCGGGGTAGTCCAGACCGGCCGAGATCGAATGCGTCTCGGTGATCTGGCCGTTGGCGTCCTGGAGCAGATAGGTACGGTTGCCGTGCAACACGCCGGGCGTGCCGCCGATGATCGACGCGGCGTGACGACCGGTCTCGATGCCGTCGCCAGCCGCTTCCACGCCCACGAGCTTCACGTCCGGCACGTCGATGTACGGGTAGAAAATCCCCATCGCGTTCGAACCGCCGCCCACGCAGGCCAGCACGTAGTCCGGCTGACGCCCCGCGAGTTCAGGCATCTGCACCTTGCACTCTTCGCCGATCACGCTCTGGAAGTCGCGCACGAGCATCGGGTACGGGTGCGGACCTGCCACGGTGCCGATGATGTAGAACGTGTTTTCGACGTTCGTCACCCAGTCGCGCATGGCTTCGTTCAGGGCGTCCTTGAGCGTCTTGGAGCCGGATTCCACAGGCACGACGGTCGCGCCGAGCAGTTGCATGCGGTACACGTTGGCGGCCTGACGCTTGACGTCTTCCGCACCCATGTACACCACGCACTCCATGCCGAAGCGCGCCGCGATGGTCGCCGTGGCCACGCCGTGCTGCCCTGCGCCGGTCTCGGCGATCACGCGGGGCTTGCCCATGCGACGTGCGAGCAGCGCCTGCCCGATCACGTTGTTCACCTTGTGCGCGCCCGTGTGGTTCAGGTCTTCGCGCTTGAGGTACACCTGCGCGCCGCCCAGTTCCTGGCTCCAGCGCTTGGCGTGATAGATCGGCGACGGACGGCCGACGTAGTGCTTCAGTTCGTAATGGAATTCTTCGAGGAAGGCCGGATCGTGCTGATACTTGGCATAGGCCGCACGCAATTCGTCGAGCGCGTGGATCAGCGTCTCGGCCACAAAGACACCGCCGTATTGGCCGAAATGGCCGCTGGCGTCAGGTAAATCGTACATGGTCGTCACTCATCGGTTGCCGGAGGGCGGGAGAGCAGGAGAACTAGCCCCTGCGGCCACCCCGGCGGGTTGCTTCACTGAGCGTCGGCAGCGAGAACCGCTTGCACGAACGCCGTCATGCGGGCGTGATCCTTCACGCCCCGCGACGCCTCCACACCGCTCGACACGTCGACGGCATAGGGCGCCACCCGGCGGATGGCTTCAGCAACGTTGTGTGCGTTCAAGCCACCACTCAAAACGGCCCGACGCGCGATGTCTTTTGGAATAAGTGACCAATCGAAAACCTTTCCTCCACCGCCGTAGCCCTCGACCAGGGCATCGAGCAAGATGCCTTGCGCGGCGGTGTATGTATTGGCGAATTGTAGCAAATCGCCACTGTCTTTCGTGTCCGGGCCAATACGCATGGCGCGCATGTACGGACGGTTGCCCGCCGCCGCCGACAACGTCGCGCATTGCTCGGGCGATTCGTCACCATGAAATTGCAGCGCGGTGAGGGGAACGGCGTCCACGGTGCGGGCAATCTCGTCGGCACTCGCGTTGACGAACAGCCCCACAAGGCTCACATACGACGGCACCCGGCGGGCCAGTTCGGCCGCACGCGCGAGGTCCAGGTAACGCGGGCTCGGCGGGTAAAAGACGAAACCGATGGCGTCGACGCCCAGCGCCACGGCGTGGTCGATGTCGGCAGCCTGCGACAGGCCGCAGATCTTGATACGCGTACGAGACTTCACAGCATTCGGGGATTTCATGACTTGGCCCACGGCATCGGGAACGGCCACGCAGCCCAATTGGGCTCGGGTACGTCGAATCGCTCAGGATACCCGACGCGCGCCAGATACAGGCCGTCCGGCATGAAGGTCGGCGCCGCCTGACGGCGGTCGCCGCTTGCGAGCACATGCGTCATCCAACTGGCGGGCTGACGGCCACGACCGACCGCCACCAGACACCCCATGATGTTGCGCACCATGTGATGCAGGAATGCGCTCGCACGGAAGCGGAAGAGGAAGAAGTCGCCGTGCTGCTCAATATCGATGGCGTACAGATGCTTTACCGGTGTCTTGGCCTGACATTCGGACGAACGGAACGCCGAGAAGTCATGCTCGCCGACCAGCGCCTGACTCGCCTCACGCATCGCCTCAAGATCGAGCGGCGTATGCAGCCAGCCGCAACGGCCTTCAAGCAACGGCGAGCGCACCGGATTCGCGTACAGGACGTAGAAGTACGTGCGTTCGAAAGCGGCGAAACGGGAGTGAAAATCGTCCGGCATCGCCTTCGCCCACTGCACGGCGACGGTCTTCGGCAGGAAGGCGTTCACGCCGCGCACCCACGAGAACATCGCGCGATCCAGATCGGTATCGAAATGCACCACCTGACCGATGCCATGCACGCCGGTGTCGGTGCGGCCCGCGACCGTGGTCGGCAGCGCCACACCGCCGAATTCCCGCAGCGCGGCTTCGAGCGTCTGTTGCACGGTGTTGCCGTGCGGCTGCGACTGCCAGCCGGAGAACGCCGTGCCGTCGTAATGGATGCCCAGTGCGATTCGCATATGAAAAAGAAAAATGGGCGCTCAACCAACGAGCGCCCCAAACTACGGTCAATCAGTCTTGTTCGGGTCACGTCTCGCAACGCCCCGGCAGGCGCGTTGCGAGACGTGATGATCAGGGATTACTTGCCCAACTCAGCCAGCCGCGAGCGCGCGACGGATTGCTGCGCAGCGTCGCCACCGGCAATCACCTCTTCGAGCAACTCGCGCGCGCCGTCGTCGTCACCAATCGTCTGGTACGCCGTCGCCAGTTCGAGCTTCGTGTGGAACTCGTCCGGCACACCGGGTTCGGTCGCAGCCGCAGCGCTCGGTCGGGTCTCGACCTGATGCGGGACGATCGCTTCCGGCGCGTGCGCCGATGCCTCCGGTGCTGCAGTCTGATGCTGCGGCGCTGCGGGCACTTCGGCGTAAGGCGTCTGCGGTGCCGACGTCTCCAGCGTCTCGTGTTCGACCAGCGCTTCCTCGCCAGTCACGTCCGGGAGCGCCGGGGCGCTGACGAATGCCGGTGTAGCGGCGGGCTGTGCGTCGTCGCCCTTCAAATCGAGGCTGAAGTCCGACAAATCGAACGACATCGGACGCAGCGACGGTGCTTCATGCGCCGCATCGGTATAGCTACGCGGTGCTTCCGTGGCGCTGGCGGCCTGCTGCATCGCGGCGTCGAAGTCTGCGTCACTCAGCTCATCGTCGAGGTCGGCCATGTCAGTCATATCGCCGGAATCCGCCGCGTGAGCGGCGTCCAGTCGCGGGTCGCCCGGAGGCGCCATCGTGAACTGCACCGAGCCGATGCCCTTGCTTAGTGACGGCAAGGCGTCACTCGAAATCGTGCCGACGTTCGCGGGCTGGCCCGGAATGCCCAGATCGAGATCGCCCAACATGCCCGCCACACCGCCTTCGGGGGTGGCATCCACATGCTCAACATGCGACGGCGTCTCGGCGGCAACACCA
This sequence comes from Pandoraea commovens, assembly GCF_902459615.1. Lineage (GTDB taxonomy): Bacteria > Pseudomonadota > Gammaproteobacteria > Burkholderiales > Burkholderiaceae > Pandoraea > Pandoraea commovens. The sequence goes on along the minus strand of NZ_CABPSA010000004.1, from coordinate 374,478 downwards.
CCGGTCGCGGCAGCCGCACCCAGCGCTTCGAGCGACGTCAGTGCATCGTCGGCGTGTGCGTCGTGGGATGCCTGCGGCGCAGACGTCCGACCGGCTTCTTCGGCAAACGCCGCATCCCAATCGATTTCCGGCTCGCTGGCGGCTTCTGCCACCGGCTCCGGCTCGTGGGTCGGCACTTCATTCACCACCGGCTCAGCGGGGGCGTCGAAGGCTTCGGACACGACTTGCTCGGCGTGTGCTGCGTCCTGCGACTCGCCCAGGCCTTCGGCATGCGCCGTTTCAGCCAGTTCGTCGGTCACCGGGGCGTGCTCGGCGTCCCACGCATCCAACTCGTTCGAGGCCGCGGCCGCGGAATCCAGAGCGAATTCATCGTGTGCGTCGTGTGCGTCGTGTGCGGCCGCTTCCGTCTCCGGCTCGGTCCACGTTGCGTCAGCTTCCGGATGCAGATGTTCGTCGGCCTCTGCCTGATTCGCGGCGTATAGCGCGGCAGCACCGGCGGCACCCGCAGCGGCGACGCCCGCAGCCGTCGCAACGCCGTGCGACGTCGGCTCAACGGCGTCAGCCGCTTGCGGCTTGTCTTGCGAGGACGTGGGCTCGACACTGCCACCCTGACCGTCACGACCATCGTCGTAAGGTCCCGGCTGGCCGACCGGCGGCTCGGCGCGGCGGCGGCGCATCAGCCACCACAGGCCAAGCAACACCACCAGCACGCCAGCGCCCGGCAGCACATACGGATTCTGCGTGACTGCACCCCAGTTCATGGCGGCGTTCGGCGTCGGCTTGGATTCGGCAGCCGGTGCGCTGGCCGCCGCGGCTGCGGAGGCCGCAGCGACATCACTTGCCGGAGCGGCAACCGCCGTTGCCTCGGAGGCGGTCGCATCCGCCGATGCAGCCGATGCGGCATCGCTCGCAGCCGCCCCGGAGGCCGCTGCTGCCGTCGCATTGCTCGCGGCAGCAGCGGCCGCCTTTGCGTTGGCATTCGTGTCATTCGCCGCCGCGCTCGTCGTCGGCTTGGTGCCTGCGGCCGCAGGTGCGGTCGTCTTGCCATCGGCGGATTTCGCCGTCTTCTCTTGCGCAGACGCCCCGGAAGCGGTGGCGGCCTGCTGCTCCAGATTAGCGACGGCCTGATTCTTCATCGCCAACAGCTTCTGGAGATCTGCTACGTTCTTCTGCAACTCATTCACCCTGCCCTGAGCCTCGGTCTGAGCCTTGCCCTGGGCGATTTGCTCTTCTTCGTTGCCGCCGGCACGGCCCGCCGTGCCTCCCTTACCGGGTCGCGACAACTTCAACTCATCGCGTGTGGCGGGGGCGGCAGCTTCCGGTGCCTTGCCCGCCTCGATCGCGCCCTGTGCACTGCGGCCACCGGCCGGTGCTGCCTGCTGCGCCGTGGAATCGGCCAGCCGCGCGCGATACGCGTCAAACTGTTCCCGCGCGGCGGACACGAACTTGCGTGCCTGCGCAGGCGGAATGCTCTGCACTTGCGCATCGGCGGGACGATTCAACGTCGCCCCCTGGCGCAAACGGTTGGGATCGTTGCCGATGAACGCCGAACGATTCGACTCGAACAGCGCGGTCATCATCTGGGCCAGCGTCGTGCCACCTTCCCCGCCCGTGTACTCGCGCGCAATCGACGACAGCGAGTCGCCGCGTGTCACCGTGCGAGCGTTCTCGCCCGATGCAGCGGCAGCACGTTGCTCCGCGCCGTTACCAGCGGGTGCTGGCGCGGCAGGCGCAGCAGCGGCGGCTGAGCGAGACGTGGAAGCCGATGCGTCGGCACCGGCGGCAGAATTGGCCGCAGCAGCAGGCACGACAGCCCGCGGCTGCGCAGCACTGGCTTCCGGAATGGCCGACAGCGTCACCGCGTTCGACTGACGCCCCGTGCGCCATTCGAGCACCAGCAACAAATCGAGGAACGACGTGCTGACCGGCTCAGCCGAATCGACATGCACGAGATACGTGCCGCTGTACCCCGCGTCGCGACCGCCCGTGGGCGTCACCGACACGGACAGCTTGTCGAGCGTCGGATCGTAGCGCAGCCCAGCCTGCTTGAAAGCATCTCGCGGCGCGAGCTTCACCGACAAGCCATCGGCCTCGGCCTGCGAGACATTGCCCAGCACGATCACGGCGCGCAACGGCTGGCCCGGACCCGAGCGAACCTGTTGCGGACCGAACTCGGCCGCGCCGGCGTTCAGGAGCCCGAGGCTCCACAAGACAGCCGCCGCCGCACTCAAGCGAAACGAATTGCGGGACGAATTTGCGCGCTTGCCGGTCGAGTATTTCCGCACTGTGTCTTGTCTAGCCTGTCAGTCGTTTGTCACTGGTCACTCATGCAATACGAGTGGCCCCCAAAGCGCGGACGGCGGCCTCGCGGGCCGCCGTTCTTCACGCCTTACCGATACGCTGCAACGCTTACGCGTCGAGCAGGATCCGCAGCATGCGGCGCAGCGGTTCTGCCGCGCCCCACAACAGTTGATCGCCCACCGTAAATGCCGACAGGTACTCCGGACCCATCGACATCTTGCGCAAGCGCCCCACCGGGATCGTCATCGTGCCGGTCACTGCCGCAGGCGTCAAATCGGTCATCGACGCGTCGCGCGTGTTCGGCACCACCTTAACCCAGTCGTTCGCCTGGCCGATGATGTCGGTCAGTTCGTCTAACGGCACATCTTTCGTAAGCTTGATGGTCAGCGCCTGGCTGTGGCAACGCATCGCACCGATACGCACGCACAGACCGTCGACCGGAATGGCACGCGTGCCCGGGAAGCCGTCGCCCAGACCCAGAATCTTGTTGGTCTCGGCACCGCCCTTCCACTCTTCCTTCGACTGACCGTTGCCCAGATCCTTGTCGATCCAGGGAATCAGGTTACCACCGAGCGGCACGCCGAATTGCTTCGTTTCGTCAGCCGTCAGCGCGTGTTGCTTGGCGAGGACCTTGCGGTCGATCTCGAGAATCGCCGAGTGCGGATCGTCGAGCAGCGCCTTGACTTCAGCGTTGATCGAGCCGAACTGCGTGAGCAGCTCGCGCATGTGTTGTGCACCGCCACCCGATGCCGCCTGATACGTCATCGACGTGAGCCAGTCGACCAGACCGTGCTGGAACAGACCGCCCAGGCCCATCAGCATGCAACTGACCGTGCAGTTGCCGCCGACGAAGTTCTTCGTGCCCTTGGTGAGCGCGTTCTTGATGACGTCGAGGTTGACCGGATCGAGCACGATGATCGCGTCGTCCTTCATGCGCAGCGTCGACGCTGCATCCACCCAGTAACCGTTCCAACCCGCTGCACGCAGCTTCGGGAAGATTTCTGTTGTGTAGTCACCGCCCTGGCAGGTAATGATGATGTCGCATTTTTTCAGCTCATTGACATCATTGGCGTCTTTCAGCGAAGTTTCGTTCTTCGCCATCGACGGGGCTTTGCCGCCCGCGTTGCTGGTGCTGAAAAACACCGGCTCGATCAAGGCAAAGTCGTTCTCCTGCTGCATACGCTGCATCAGAACCGAACCGACCATGCCCCGCCAACCTACCAGACCTACGGTTTTCATTTATCCACTCTCTTATCGTTGCAATTGCGCCAAGGGGCGTCTCCCGACGCCCCATCAACGTTAAAGCGCAGCAACCACTGCTGCACCCATTTCGCGCGTACCGACCTTGGTCGCGCCTTCCTGCCAGATGTCGGGCGTGCGCAACCCCTGCGCCAGCACCTTCTTCACGGCGTTTTCGATACGGTCGGCCTGTTCGGCACGACCCAGCGTGTAACGCAGCATCATGGCTGCCGACAGGATCGTCGCCAACGGATTGGCCACGCCCTTACCGGCGATATCGGGGGCCGAACCGTGCGACGGCTCGTACAACCCCTTGTTATTGGCATCCAGCGACGCCGACGGCAGCATGCCGATCGAACCCGTGAGCATCGCGGCCTCGTCCGACAGGATATCGCCGAACATGTTACCCGTCACCACCACGTCGAAGTTCTTAGGTGCCTTGACCAGTTGCATCGCGGCATTGTCGACGTACATATGCGACAGCTCGACCTCCGGATACTGCTTCGCGACCTCGATCATCGTGTCGCGCCACAGTTGCGACGTCTCCAGCACGTTGGCCTTATCCACCGAGCAAAGACGCTTATCGCGCTTGGCCGCGGCCTGGAAAGCCACGTGCGCGATACGCTCCACTTCGGGCACGCTATAGCGCATGGTATCAAAACCTTCGCGTGCACCTTCGAAAGCCCCATCCGGCGATTGACGGAAGCCCTTGGGCTGACCGAAGTAAATGTCGCCATTCAGCTCGCGAATGATCAGGATATCAAGACCTGCGACGATCTCCGGCTTCAGGCTCGATGCGTCGGCCAGTTCCTTGTACAGGATGGCCGGACGGAAGTTGGCGAACAGCTGAAGGTGCTTGCGCAGCCCCAGAATCGCCTGCTCGGGACGCAGTGCGCGCTCCAGCGAGTCGTACTTCCAGTCGCCCACCGCGCCAAACAGAATGGCGTCAGCTTCCTTGGCCAGCTTGAGCGTGGCGTCCGGCAGCGGATGCCCCGCTGCCTCGTAGCCTGCACCACCCACCGGCGCTTCTTCCAGCTCGAACTTCTCGCCAAGCGCGTTGAGCACATTGACGGCTTCCGTCACGATTTCCGGACCAATGCCGTCACCCGGCAACACAGCGATTTTCATGCAATCTCCTTGGATGTGCCTTGCCTACGCGGGACTTAGCCCGGCAGACGCGTTGCGAGCCACGGCTGCTTGGCGAGCCGCTCGGCCTCATAGGCGCGAATCTTGTCGGCGTGACGCAGCGTCAGGCCAATATCGTCGAAACCGTTCAACAGGCAGTACTTGCGGAACGGCGCGATGTCGAACTCATAAGCGCGACCGTCGGCCGTGATGACCGCCTGCTTGTCCAGATCGATGGTCAACTGATAGCCGTTGAACGCGGCCGTCTCGTTGAACAGATGGTCGACCTGCATCTCGGACAGCGCGATCGGCAGCAGCCCGTTCTTGTAGCAGTTGTTGAAGAAGATGTCGGCGAAGCTCGGCGCAATCACGGCACGGAAACCGTATTGCTGCAATGCCCACGGGGCGTGCTCACGCGAGCTGCCGCAGCCGAAGTTCTTGCGCGCGAGCAGCACCGTTGCGCCCTGGAAGCGCGGCTGATTCAGCACGAAATTCGGGTTGAGCGGACGCGTGCTGCAATCCTGGCCCGGCTGACCGACATCGAGATAACGCCACTCGTCGAACAGGTTCGGGCCGAAACCCGTGCGCTTGATCGACTTCAGGAATTGCTTGGGGATGATCGCGTCGGTATCGACGTTTTCGCGATCCAGCGGTGCCACCAACCCCGTATGGACGGTAAATTTTTCCATCACGAACCACCTGATCAAAACAGTTCGGCTGAGGCCTGTCGCTTGTACAGCGGGCCGTCAAACCTGAAATTTGTAGGTGTGCGTGCGAGGCGTCCGCCTGCGCGACGCACACCGTCGCATCACTTCTTCGCGGCGTTTTCGAGCGCCGAGCCAGCGGCTTGCGTGTCTTTGCCGAGGCCCGCCATCGTGTTGCAACCCGCCACGCCCAACAGCAGCACCGCACCGATCAGCATCCACAGTTTCTTCATGGTCTTGTCTCTATCAAAGAAAATGTCCAACAACGGATAAATCGATGCTCGCCCGTCAGACGAGACGACGCACGTCGACGAAATGGCCTTCGATGGCGGCGGCCGCCGCCATCGCCGGGCTCACCAGGTGGGTACGTCCACCCGCGCCCTGACGGCCTTCGAAGTTACGGTTCGACGTGGAAGCGCAACGCTCGCCCGACTCCAGACGGTCGGCGTTCATCGCCAGACACATCGAGCAGCCCGGCTCACGCCATTCGAAACCGGCGGCCTTGAAGACCTGATCCAGCCCTTCCTGCTCTGCCTGATGCTTGACCAGCCCCGAGCCCGGCACCACCATCGCCAGACGCACGTTCGACGCCACACGTCGGCCGAGCTTCTTTACGACGTACGCCGCCGCACGAATGTCTTCGATGCGCGAGTTGGTGCACGAGCCGATGAACACCTTGTCGACGTTGATGCTCGACATCGGGGTATCCGGCGTGAGCGCCATATATTCGAGCGCGCGCTCCATGGCGCTGCGCTTGACCGGGTCCTTTTCCTTCTCGGGATCCGGCACGCGATCTTCAATGCTCACGACCATTTCCGGCGACGTCCCCCAGCTCACCTGCGGACGCAGCGTGTTGGCGTCGATCTCGACCACATGATCGAACGCCGCACCGGCGTCGGTATGGAAGCCGCGCCAGTAGGCTTCGGCCTGCTGGAACTCCACCCCGGTCGGCGCAAACGGACGGCCCTTCACGTAGTTGATGGTCGTATCGTCAACGCCCACCAGACCCGCGCGCGCACCGGCTTCGATCGCCATGTTGCACACGGTCATGCGGCCTTCCATCGTGAGCGAGCGAATCGCCGAGCCGGCGAACTCGATGGTGTAGCCCGTGCCGCCGGCCGTGCCGATCTTGCCAATGACGGCCAGCACGATGTCCTTCGCCGAGCAGCCACGCGGCAGCGTGCCCTCGACCTTCACGAGCATGTTCTTGCTCTTCTTCATGAGCAAGGTCTGCGTCGCGAGCGTGTGTTCGACTTCCGACGTACCGATACCGAACGCCAGCGCACCGAAAGCGCCGTGCGTGGACGTATGCGAGTCGCCGCACACGACCGTCATGCCAGGCAGCGTTGCGCCCTGCTCCGGCCCGATCACGTGCACGATGCCCTGACGGACATCATTCATCTTGAATTGGGTGATGCCGAAGTTATCGCAGTTCGCGTCGAGCGTATCGACTTGCAAACGCGAGACCGGATCGGCAATGCCTTGCGTGCGGTCGGTGGTCGGCACATTGTGATCCGACACCGCGAGGTTGGCGGACAAACGCCAGACCGGACGCTGCGCGAGTTTTAGACCCTCAAACGCCTGCGGACTGGTCACCTCATGCAACAGATGACGGTCGATGTAGAGCACGGTCGTGCCATCGTCCTCGGTATGCACGACGTGTGCATCCCACAACTTGTCATACAGCGTCTTGGCCATGATAAAAACTCGGGGGCGCAATGTAGTTCTGAGAACGCAAATTACGGTTCTGTGAACTTTTGATTATGCCATAGCGCTTTCGCGCCGGCGGAATACGAAATCCCCGGGAAACCGGGCGGTAAACGCACGATGAACCGGGGATTTGTGCGAATCACGGCAGCTTGTGCCGTGGATTCGAATATAGCGCAACGAGGGCTCGTTGCGGGCCGCACCGCCTTGCCGTTTCGGCAAGGTTGCGGTGCCGGCACGGCAAGCAGGGGCCGTGCCGGACGCCTCGACAGGCTTAACGCTTGCCGATCGGCGCGACTTCGCGCGGCGTGTGGCCGATGAACAGCTGACGCGGACGGCCGATCTTCTGATCCGGCTCGCCGATCATTTCGTTCCACTGCGCGATCCAGCCCACGGTGCGGGCCAGCGCGAAGATGCAGGTGAACATCGACGTCGGGATGCCCAGCGCGCGCTGAACGATGCCCGAGTAGAAGTCGACGTTCGGGTACAGCTTGCGCGACACGAAGTATTCGTCTTCCAGGGCGATCTTCTCGAGCTGCATGGCCAGCTTGAACAGCGGGTCGTCGTGCAGGCCCAGTTCGTTGAGCACTTCGTAGCACGTCTCGCGCATCAGCTTGGCACGCGGGTCGTAGTTCTTGTACACGCGGTGACCGAAGCCCATCAGCTTCACGCCCGAGTTCTTGTCCTTCACTTGCTTGATGAATTCGGGGATCTTGTCCGGCGAACCGATCTGCTCGAGCATGTTCAGCGCGGCTTCGTTCGCACCACCGTGCGCCGGGCCCCACAGACATGCGATACCGGCAGCGATACAGGCGAACGGGTTCGCACCCGACGAACCGGCCAGACGGACGGTCGACGTCGAAGCGTTCTGCTCGTGATCTGCGTGCAGGATCAGGATACGGTCGAGAGCGCGCACCAGCACGTCGTTGACCTTGTACTCTTCGCACGGGTTGGCGAACATCATGCGCATGAAGTTCGCGCTGTACGACAGGTCGTTGCTCGGGTACACGAACGGCTGACCGATGCTGTACTTGTACGCCATGGCGACGAGCGTCGGCAACTTGGCGATCAGACGAATCGCCGAGACTTCGCGGTGATTCGGGTTATTGATGTCGAGCGAGTCGTGGTAGAACGCCGACAGAGCACCCACCGAACCCGTCAGCACGGCCATCGGGTGAGCGTCGCGACGGAAGCCACGGAAGAAGAAGTTCATCTGCTCGTGAACCATCGTATGACGGGTCACCGTATCGACGAAGTCCTTCTTTTCTTCGGCGTTCGGGAGTTCGCCCTTGAGCAGCAGGTACGAGGTCTCGAGGAAGTCGCAGTTGGTGGCCAACTGCTCGATCGGGTAGCCGCGGTACAGCAGCTCACCCTTGTCGCCATCGATGTAGGTGATGGCCGAATTGCACGACGCCGTCGACATAAAGCCGGGGTCATACGTGAACTTGCCGGTCTGGCCGTACAGCTTGCGGATGTCAATCACATCCGGGCCCATCGTTCCCTGATAAATCGGCAGCTCTACGCTGGGCGAATCGTCGGAGAAAGATAGGGTGGCTTTAACATCAGACGGAGTCATATCGCTTCCTCAAAAAAATTCCAAAACCCCTACACGGCACGCAAAAGCGCCAGCAGGCGCTGCACGTCCGGCCCGTCCAGATCCGCCTCGGGCTCTTTACGCGCTAGCAGCAGATCCATCAAATCGTTGTCGCTCAAATCGAGCAGCTTTGTGAGGGCGCCCACATCCTCGTCAGTCAGCGAAGCTTCGTACTTGGCGAAGAATCGTTCGAGAATGAGGTCGTTTTCCAGCAAACCGCGGCGTGCCCGCCAGCGCAGGCGGGCACGTTTTACCGGATCGGACTGGTGATTGGTATCCGGCATGATCGTTGGGTCAGACGGCGCGACGCACCATCAGCTCCTTGATCTTGCCGATGGCCTTCGTCGGGTTCAGACCCTTCGGGCACACATCCACGCAGTTCATGATCGTGTGGCAGCGGAACAGGCGGTACGGATCTTCCAGATTGTCCAGACGCTCGCTGGTCGCCGTGTCGCGGCTGTCCGCGATGAAGCGGTAAGCCTGGAGCAGGCCGGCCGGGCCGACGAACTTGTCCGGGTTCCACCAGAAGCTCGGGCACGACGTCGAGCACGATGCGCACAGAATACACTCGTACAGACCATCGAGCTCATCACGCTGTTCGGGCGACTGCAGACGCTCCTTCTCCGGTGCCGGCTCGGGATTGATCAGGTACGGCTTGATCGAGTGGTACTGGTTGAAGAAGTGCGTCATGTCGACGATCAGGTCGCGAATGACGGGCAGACCCGGCAACGGCTTGAGCACGATCTTGTGCGGCAGATCGTTCATGTTGGTCAGGCAGGCCAGACCATTCTTGCCGTTGATGTTCATAGCGTCCGAACCGCACACGCCTTCGCGGCACGAGCGGCGGAAAGCGATGCCTTCGTCGATCTTCTTGAGCTTCACCAATGCGTCGAGCAGCATGCGCTCGTGACCGTCGAGTTCGACCTCGTAGGTCTGCATGTACGGTGCGGCATCCTTGTCCGGATCGTAACGGTAGACTTCAAAAATGCGTTTCATGATCTTGCGAATCCCTTAGAACGTCCGCGCCTTGGGCGGAACCGAGTCGACGGTCAGCGGCTTCATCTGCACCGGCTTGTAATCCAGACGGTTGCCTTCGCTGAAGAACAGCGAGTGGCGCATCCAGTTGGCGTCGTCGCGCTCCGGGTAGTCGCTGTGTGCGTGCGCACCGCGGCTTTCCTTACGGGCTTCCGCTGCGATCATGGTGGCCTTGGCCACTTCGATCAGGTTGTCGACTTCCAGCGCTTCCATACGCGCCGTGTTGAACACCTTCGACTTGTCCTTCAGGTGGACGTGCGACACGCGCTCGGCCACTTGCTTGATCTCGTCCACGCCTTCCTTGAGCAGGTCCGAGGTACGGAACACGCCGGCGTGCTTCTGCATCGTCGCGCGGATGTCGTTAGCGATGTCCTGTGCGTACTCGCCCGAGCTGGAGGCTTCCAGACGGCCGAGGCGCGCCAGTGCATTGTCGCCAGCATCGGCGGGCAGCGGCTTGTGGTCGCCGTGGTTCTTGACGAAGTCGACGATGTGGTTACCGGCGGCACGACCGAACACCACGAGGTCGAGCAGCGAGTTCGTACCCAGACGGTTGGCACCGTGGACCGACACGCACGAGCACTCGCCCACAGCGTAGAAGCCGTTGACGGGCACCGACGAGCCGTCCTTCTGCAGCACGACCTGACCGTTGTAGTTCGTCGGAATACCGCCCATCTGATAGTGGATGGTCGGCACGACGGGGATCGGTTCCTTGATCGCGTCGACGTTGGCGAACTTCAGTGCGATTTCGCGAATCGACGGCAGGCGCTTCATGATCGTCTCGGCACCGATGTGCGAGAGGTCGAGCAGCACGTAGTCGCCGTTCGGGCCGCAGCCACGGCCTTCCTTGATTTCCTGGTCCATCGAGCGCGACACGAAGTCACGCGGCGCCAGATCCTTCAGCGTCGGGGCGTAGCGCTCCATGAAACGCTCGCCGTTCGAGTTACGCAGAATACCGCCTTCGCCGCGCACACCTTCGGTGATCAGCACGCCCGCGCCGGCCACGCCGGTCGGGTGGAATTGCCAGAATTCCATGTCTTCGAGCGGAATGCCTGCACGCGCAGCCATGCCCAGACCGTCACCGGTGTTGATGAACGCGTTGGTCGAAGCGGCGTACACACGGCCGGCACCGCCGGTCGCGAACAACGTGCACTTGCCTTCGAGCAGGTAGACTTCGCCGGTTTCGAGTTCCAGTGCCGACACGCCGAGGACATCGCCCTCTTCGTTGCGGATCAGGTCGAGCGCCATCCACTCCACGAAGAAGTGGGTCTTGGCTGCGACGTTTTGCTGGTACAGCGTGTGCAGCAGGGCGTGACCGGTACGGTCAGCGGCCGCGCAAGCGCGCTGGACGGGCTTCTCGCCGTAGTTCGCCGTGTGGCCGCCGAACGGGCGCTGGTAAATCGTGCCGTCCGGGTTACGGTCGAACGGCATGCCGAAGTGTTCCAGCTCGTAGACAGCGTTCGGTGCCTGACGGCACATGAACTCGATCGCATCCTGGTCGCCGAGCCAGTCGGAGCCCTTGATGGTGTCGTAGAAGTGGTAATGCCAGTTGTCTTCGCTCATGTTGCCAAGCGAAGCGCCAATGCCGCCCTGAGCGGCCACGGTATGCGAACGGGTGGGGAACACCTTAGACAGCACCGCCACCGACAGACCGGCCTTGGCCAGTTGCAGCGAAGCGCGCATGCCCGAACCACCTGCGCCCACGATGACGACGTCAAAGCGGCGGCGCGGCAGCGAATTTTTAATTGCAGCCATTCTTTACACTCTCCACAAAATCTGCGCGGCATAGCCGGCACAAGCCAGCAGCCAGACGATCGTCAGCGCATACAGCGCCAGTCGCACACTGACGGGCTTGACGTAGTCCATCCAGATGTCGCGAATGCCGACCCACGCGTGATAGAACAGCGCGAGCAGCGTAACGAACGTGGCCAACTTCATCCATTGATGCGAGAAGATGCCGGCCCAGCCTTCGTAGGAGAAGTTCTTGGCGGTGAAGAACCACACCAGCAGGATCACCGTGTACACGGCCATGATCACTGCGGTCATGCGCTGCGCAATCCAGTCGCGCAGGCCGTAGTGGGCGCCGACGACCAGGCGCTTGGAACCGATATTGTTCTGTGCCATCTTAGAACGCTCCGAACAGCTTGAGGGCGACGGCCAGCGTCAGCACCAGCGACACGGCCAGCACGACTACAGCCGAATTCTTGCCGCCTTCCTTGCTCACTGCGTCGTGATTGAAGTCCATGCGCAGGTGGCGCACGCCAGCACAGAAGTGGTGCAGGAAGCCCCACGACAACGCCAGGATGACGAGTTTGACAAACCAGTTGGAGGCGACGCTTCGAAGCGTTTCGAAGGTCAGTTCCGACGTGAGGCTCTGTTCGAACAGATACAGCGCGAACGGCAACAGAAGGAACAAGATGACACCGCTAATACGGTGCAGGATCGAAACGATACCAGCCGGCGGGAGACGGTACGAGACAATCTGTCCGATACCGATATTCCTGTAGACTGGCCGCTCTTTTTTTACCACTTCAGCCATGCTAGACCCCATGTAGTTACATCAGCCCCGGATTTTAGCGCCGATTCTAGTGCATTGCACCATACCGGTTCCAACGCTCCGGAAATTCCTGCCAACGGCGCACGACACGCCGCCCCCAAGCCTCGACTTTCAGGCACTTGCCGACCACGACACCGGCGCATCCCTGGGGAAGTCGCCCTACCCTCTCAACAATTTCACGTCAGACTCGACTTCGTCTTCAACTTAGTTCGTTCTGATAATGATGTTCCGTGGTGACATACCAACCCCGGCGCACTTCCACCGGTTTGTCTCCATAAGTGTAGGAAACGCGCTCCACACTCAGAAGAGGAAAACCCTTCGGCACCTTCAGCAGATCCGCCGTCATGTCGTCTGCGGCCACGGCGCGGACTTTCTCCACGGCGCGGATCATGCGCGTACCGAATTCGTCTTCGAACAGGCCGTACATCGGCCCCTTGTATTCATTGAGCTTTTCCGCCGTCAACCCACGGAACAGCGACCCCGGCAGCCAGATTTCATCGAGCACCGTCGGACGGTCCGAGAAATCCATCATGCGACGGATCAGAATCACGCCGTCGCCTGCGCGCAGATCCAGCTGACGTGCGATTTCCGCCGGTGCGCGCATACGGCGGCACTCAATCAGGCGGCTGGGCGGGTGATGGGGTTCGCCCGAGTCGGGCGCGAGACGCAGAAACCGGAACTGCACCCGGTCTTCATGATGGGTGGCGACAAACGTGCCTCGACCTTGACGGCGCACCAGCAGGTTCTCGGCCGCCAGCTCGTCGATGGCTTTGCGCACCGTTCCCTGACTGACCTTGTAACGGCCTGCCAGATCGACTTCGCTGGGAATGATTTCGCCGGGCTTCCATTCGCCGGCTTGCAGGCTCTGGGTAATGAGCCCCTTGATCTGCTGGTACAGCGGACTGAAGGTCGGCGACGCTCCGGCGGTCACGCCACCCTGCACAGCCTGAGCAGCCGATGCAGCCGATGCAGCCGGGGAGACCTGAGCGACATCGCGCGCGCTGTCCGATCGCTGCGGCGCGTCGACAGGCGGCGTGGTGTTGGATGTGTCGCGAACGTTCGCATTCATGGCGGGGATTTGACCACAAATCAAGACCTTCGTCCATCGAATAACAGCAATAATCCTATGTCTTATATAAGACATAAGATAGAGTTGACATTCGTTCTGGCGACTCCTACACTGGCGCGGGCTAACAGGGGCCTGCGGCCCGCAGCGGCTATCTTATAAGATAAGAGCGTCCGGTGCTTCGCACATGTCGACGGCAGCACTCCCCGCGCAGCCCGCAAGCTTCCGTAGGTCAAGGAATTTTAGAAGCTTCATGTGACGCGGCGCTGTCAGCCTGGCAAAAATTGCCACCCGGACGGTGAGCCCATCCTGAGCTTCGCAGGATTATTTGTACACGTCTGGAGAGATTCTCATGGCAAAACCCGCAATGCGTGTCGCCGTCACCGGCGCCGCTGGCCAAATCGGCTACTCCCTGCTCTTCCGTATCGCCAATGGCGACATGCTCGGCAAGGATCAGCCCGTAATCCTGCAACTGCTCGACCTCCCGCAAGCTCAAGCCGCCGTCAAGGGCGTCGTGATGGAGCTCGAAGACTGCGCGTTCCCGCTGCTGGCCGGCGTGGTCGTGACCGACGACCCGAAGGTCGCCTTCAAGGATGCCGACGTCGCCCTGCTGGTTGGCGCCCGTCCGCGCTCGAAGGGCATGGAACGTAAGGATCTGCTCGAAGCGAACGGCGCTATCTTCACGGTGCAGGGCAAGGCCCTGGACGAAGTCGCCAGCCGCAACGTCAAGGTGCTGGTCGTCGGCAACCCGGCGAACACCAACGCCTACATCGCCATGAAGTCGGCCCCGAATCTGCCGAAGGAAAACTTCACCGCGATGCTGCGCCTGGATCACAACCGTGCCCTGTCGCAACTCGCCGCCAAGACCGGCAAGCCGGTCGCGAGCATCGAAAAGCTGGCCGTGTGGGGCAACCACTCGCCGACGATGTACGCCGACTACCGCTTCGCCACGATCGACGGCCAAAGCGTGAAGGCCACGATCAACGACGACGTGTGGAACAACGACGTGTTCCTGCCGACCGTCGGCAAGCGCGGCGCCGCCATCATCGAAGCCCGTGGCCTGTCGTCGGCCGCTTCGGCTGCCAACGCTGCCATCGACCACATCCATGACTGGGTGCTGGGCTCGAACGGCAAGTGGGTCACGATGGGTATCCCGTCGGACGGCTCGTACGGCATCCCGGAAGACGTGATCTACGGCGTGCCGGTGATCTGCGAAAACGGCAAGTACAAGCGCGTGGAAGGCCTCGAGATCGACGCCTACTCGCGTGAAAAGATGGACTTCACGCTCAAGGAGCTCGAAGAAGAGCGCGCTGGCGTGGCCCATCTGTTGGGCTGATTTCCCAGGAATACCCCGGGAGCCGGCCCCGCGCGATGCCAAAAGCGTCGCAACGGGCCGAAACTGCGCCGGCGGCTACCCCCAGTGCCGGCGCAACTCCCCCCGCATCAAAAGCAGCACCCGTAAGTTCCTCGAATCCAGAGTGACGACGTAACGTACCCCGGTAGCACGCCAACTTGCTACGACGTTATGATCCCGCCACTCCCTCACGCATCATCGAGCGATTTCTTGGCCAAGCGAATGCAGCGTCCGATTGCCGCAAGCAGCGCACTGCCCCGGATCTCCGGCGCCTGCGTAATGCCCGCGGCGAACGCAATGAACGCCTTGCTGAACGCCGGACTGAACGCCGGACTGAACGCCGTCAAGCCCCCACCCTCGCGTTCGTTTCGCCAAGCACTCCGCCCGCAGCGCTTCCCGCACTCTTGTCGGGACGGTTTTGGACCGAAGCGCCGCCAGACTCGGCGAATTGCCGATATCGTGACTTTCCGCACCGCAACACAATCCATCGCGACGCCGGCACTTACCGCCGTCGCTTGTTGCGCTTGCGTGAAAGGAATTGAAAAAATTTGTGTGGTGACGTCGAACGACGCAGACTTCGTACGATAATCTGCGCTTTTGCAAACGACGGTTCTTACCCTCTGGAGAGACTCACCATGAAGAAGCTTTGTCTGACTGCGCTGGTTGCCCTGTGCTCCGTTGCCCTCGTCCCGACGGCATTTGCCGCCGAGCCGGCGAGCAAGGCCACGACCAAGAAGGCCGCTCCGAAGAGGAAGGCCCCGGCCAAGAAGAAGGCCACTGTCGCTGCAGCCCCTGCGCAACCGGACGAAGGCTCGGAACTCTGGAGCTGCAAAGAGAACAATAAGTTGTACCTCAAGGGTGACATGAAGCGCGACCAGATCCTGACGATGTTCTGGGAAGGCCGCAACTACCGACTGCCGCGTCAGCAAACGACGACCGGCGCGGACCGTTTCTATGACGCAGCAAGCGGCATGGATCTGGTCGTGATTCCGACCAAGGCCATGCTCTTCACGCACCGCGATGGCGGCAACCGCCTGGCTGACGAGTGCATGACGCAAGCGATGTCGGAACAGAACAAGACAGCACCGACGCAATCGAACGAGTTGATCAAGGTGACCAACTGAGCAGGCGCCGGGTCGACACCGGCGCAGTTCACGTGATGCGCCAGCCGCTTTCCTGTTGCACTGTTGCACATTTGGTTTCATCGGAACATCGGAAGTCTTCGCAGTACCCGGCACGCCGGACGCATGACCTACCGGCATCGTAGCGGGCACCCAGGCAGGTGCCTGCACGATACCGGCCCCCACTAATAGCTTCACCACGCTTTGTTTTTCTGTATCACTCAAGGAAAGATCATGGCCCACAACCTCCACAAAACGCTTAAAGAGTTCAAGCTCGGCGGCAACAAGAAAGGCAAGTTCTACTCGCTGCCCCAACTGGGCAAGGCCCTGGGTGTGAATGTCGAACGCCTGCCGGTGTCGATCCGCCTCGTGCTCGAGTCCGTGCTGCGCAACTGCGACGGCAAGAAGGTGACCGAAGAGCACGTCAAACAACTGGCCAACTGGAAACCGAACGCCGAGCGCACCGACGAAATTCCGTTCGTCGTCGCGCGTGTCGTGCTGCAGGATTTCACGGGCGTGCCGCTGCTGGCCGACCTGGCCGCCATGCGTAACGTCGCCGAGCGTCAGGGCACGAACCCGAAGCGCATCGAGCCGCTGGTGCCGGTGGATCTGGTGGTCGACCACTCGGTCACGATCGATCACTTCCGCGAGAAGAAGGCGCTCGATCTGAACATGAAGCTGGAATTCCAGCGCAACAACGAGCGCTACCAGTTCATGAAGTGGGGGATGCAGGCGTTCGACACGTTCGGCGTCGTGCAACCGGGCTATGGCATCGTCCACCAGGTGAACCTGGAATATCTGGCACGCGGCGTGCACAAGAAGGACGATGTGTTCTATCCGGACACGCTCGTCGGCACGGACAGCCACACGACCATGATCAACGGTATCGGCGTGGTGGGCTGGGGTGTGGGCGGCATTGAAGCCGAAGCCGGCATGCTGGGTCAGCCGGTGTACTTCCTGACGCCGGACGTCGTCGGCGTGGAGCTGACGGGCCGTCTGCGCGAAGGCGTGACCGCCACCGACCTGGTGCTGACGATCACGGAAATGCTGCGTCGCGAGAAGGTCGTGGGTAAATTCGTCGAATTCTTCGGCGAAGGCACGTCGAGCCTCGCACTGCCGGACCGCGCCACCATCGCCAACATGGCGCCGGAATACGGTGCGACGATGGGCTTCTTCCCGGTCGACGAAAAGACGATCGATTACTTCAAGGGCACGGGTCGCACGAAGGCCGAAATCGACGCGTTCGAATCGTACTTCAAGGCCCAGAACCTCTTCGGCGTGCCGAAGACGGACAGCATCGATTACACCAAGACGCTCAAGCTGGACCTCGGCACGGTCGCACCGTCGCTGGCAGGCCCGAAGCGTCCGCAAGACCGCATCGAAATCGGCAACGTGAAGTCGACGTTCAAGGACCTGTTCACGAAGCCGGTCGCCGAGAACGGTTTCAATCTGACGCAAGAACAACTCGACGCTACGTACAAGACGGCCAGCGGCATCGACGTGAACAACGGCGACGTGCTCATTGCTGCCATTACGTCGTGCACGAACACGTCGAACCCGAGCGTGCTGCTCGCTGCCGGTCTGCTGGCGAAGAAGGCTGTGGAAGCCGGTCTGAAGGTCGCACCGCACATCAAGACGTCGCTCGCCCCGGGAAGCCGTGTGGTCACCGAGTATCTGCACGCAGCCGGTCTGCTGGGATACCTCGAGAAGCTCGGCTTCGGCGTGACGGCTTATGGCTGCACGACCTGTATCGGTAACGCTGGCGATCTGACGGCCGAACTGAACGAGACGATCACGAAGAACGACATGGTCGCGGCCGCCGTGCTGTCGGGCAACCGTAACTTCGAAGCGCGTATTCACCCGAACATCCGCGCCAACTTCCTCGCCTCGCCCCCGCTGGTCGTGGCTTACGCCATCGCTGGCAACGTCACGCGTGACCTGATGACCGAACCGGTCGGCAAGGGCAAGGGTGGCCGCGATGTCTTCCTGGGCGACATCTGGCCGACCAGCGAAGAAATCCACAAGCTGATGAAGTTCGCCATGAACGCAAAGGTGTTCAAGGCCAACTACGACTCGGTGAAGGAACCGAGCCCGCTGTGGGCGAAGGTCAAGGGCTCGAAGGGTCAGGTCTACGATTGGCCGACGTCGACCTACATCGCCGAGCCGCCGTTCTTCGACGGCTTCTCGATGGAACCGAACGCCGACATCAAGCCGATCCAGGGCGCACGCGCACTGGGCGTGTTCGGTGACTCGGTGACGACGGACCACATCAGCCCGGCAGGCTCGATCAAGGAAACGTCGCCGGCTGGCAAGTGGCTGCTGGAAAACGGCGTGCTCAAGGCCGACTTCAACAGCTACGGCTCGCGCCGCGGTAACCACGAAGTGATGATGCGCGGCACGTTCGCCAACGTCCGTATCAAGAACCTGATGATTCCCGCAAAGGCCGATGGCTCGCGTGTGGAAGGCGGCCTGACGATTCACCAGCCGAGCGGCGAACAGCTCTCGATCTACGACGCCGCAATGAAGTACGTCGGCGAGAACACCCCGACGGTGGTGTTCGGTGGCGAAGAGTACGGCACGGGTTCGTCGCGCGACTGGGCAGCCAAGGGCACGCAACTGCTGGGCGTGAAGGCAGTCATCACCCGTTCGTTCGAACGTATCCACCGCTCCAACCTGGTCGGCATGGGCGTTCTGCCCCTGCAATTCAAGGGTTCGGACAGCGTGGAATCGCTCGGCATCACGGGCGAAGAAACGTACGACATCGAAGGTCTGACGGCCGACATCAAGCCGCAGCAAGACGTCACGCTGGTGATCCATCGCAAGAACGGCGAAACGCAAAAGGTGCAAGTCCTGCTGCGTATCGACACGCCGATCGAAGTGGATTACTACAAGCACGGCGGCATCCTGCCGTTCGTGCTGCGTCAATTGCTTGCAGCGGCTTAAGGGAGATTTTGCGCACGTCGTAACGACATAGCGCATCATCGCCTTCAACGAAGGAAGAAAGCCCGGCGAACAACTTTGTTGCTCGTCGGGCTTTTACCTGTTACGAGGCGCCTTCCTCAAGTGCACCCTAGCAAGGCACTCGCCGCTGCGATATCCGCCTCGACAAGCGATGCGGTACTCGCTTTCAGCTTCAGGCTTCCAATCAATACCCGATACCGAGCTTGGGCAAGTTCGCGACGTACGCGGTAGAGCTTGTATTGCGCATTTAGCACATCGACGCTTGGGCGAACATGGTACTCATACCCAACTTGGTTCGATTCGAGTGCTGTTTGAGCGGACGTTTCCCCGACCTCAAGGGCGGCAATACGCATCAATCCGGTCGTCACGCTCAGATAGGCCTTTTGTGCTTCGAGCCCTGCTACGCGCCGCGCTTCCGTCAGTTCGTCCGACGCCTGTTCGACCAAAGCCAACGTCTCGCGAACCCGACTTTGGACTGAAAATCCGGAGAAAATCGGAATTTGAATCTGAATGCCGACCCGGCTCTCGTCCCTCGCCCCGCTCCAATATGGCGAGCCACCATAGCGACTGCGGCTCTCCCGACTCGCGATCAGATCAACGCTCGGCATGTGTCCGGCATAGGCCTTTGCTGTTTCCCTTTTCGCAACCTCCATCGCAATGGCACTCAACTGCACAGCATAAGCATACTGCTCAGCGTGTTCCACCCAGACGCTCGCATCGCTCGGGACCGGAGTTGGTAAAGGGTCTTTGAATTGCGGCATAGCTCCGCGCTGAACTTTACGACCGATAACCAATGCGAGCGAACTTTGCTTCAGGTCGACGGCGCCTTGCGCGTCGATTTCATCAGCGATTGCCTGATCGAGACTGGCCGTAGCTTCATGAACATCAACAATCGTCGTAACGCCTTGCGATACGCTGGCTTTCGCTTGCGCCAGTTGCTCGGCAACGGCAACGCGTTGCGCCTTTGCCAATGACGCAACGTGCTGCGCCTCCAGAAACTCGAGATAGGCCTCTGCGACTCGCAGCATGAGCTCCTGATTTGCCTTTGCAAGCGTGACATCCGCCTTCGTCACCAAGAGAACGCCACGCTGATAGCCGTGCCATGCTTCCACATTGACAATGGGCTGCTTGAGGGAAATGGTATATCCAGTTGCAATCTGAGCAGTTGAGCCGATCTGGGACGTTTCCGACGACTCCTGCATCGCACGGCCTTGCACTTCAACTGTAGGCAGCCACCTAGCTCTCGCTTGAGGCAATGCTTCTCTCCCGGCCGCATGGGCTGCCCGAGCGGCAGAAATTCGCGCATCGAAATGCAGTGCCTCACGATATAGGGTCAACAGTTCTGTCGCGAATGAACATTTGGGTATGGCAGCGCAAAAACACAGGGCCAGACCGCAAAACACGCGGCCGACCGCGCGCTTCGCAAACAACGGGCGCGCATGAAACGTGAACATCATTATTGGGATTTGAAACTTCGATATCTGAAAGTGATCGCTCCGATTCAAGACTATCGTTGCGATATGCAGGCAGATCGCGAAGCGCCGCCGTTCAGGCGACGCTCCGAGAGAGACCCGGTCAGCCTACCCAGCGACCGTCATTGCCAGTTAGCCGCCAGCAACGGCGTGAGTGCCGTTCGATAGTCGGCCGGTAGTGAGGTCTGCCCGGCGGCAGGTGGTGAAAACTCAGCCATCGCGTTCACGAGTAGCTCCACCTGACTTGCCGTCATTGCCCGACCATCAGCCAGCCTGACCTGATCCAATCGAAAATCCGAACCCGCGTACCATTCTCGAATCGTTACACGGTCTTGCGCCCCCAAGACACTGATTTCGAGATTGTCACCCTCTCGCTTGAGCCATATCTGGTCTGCATCGATATCACCGCCTAACTGTAGTACGTCGAGCTTGGCATGACCGACATCATGGTTATAGATCGCATCGTCGCCGGAACCTCTGCCGAAGAGGTAGGTGTCCGAGCCGGCGCCCCCGATCAGGTAATCGTTTCCGGCCCCACCGTCCAGCCAGTCGTCGCCATCGCCGCCAAGCATGCGGTTATCACCCGCGTTACCAACCAAACGATTGGCTAGCGCATTACCCGTGGCGTTGATCGAAGCCGTCCCTGTCAAAGTTAGGTTCTCCACATGCTCGCCAAGCGTGAAGGATACTGACGAACGCACTGTATCCATCCCCTCACCGTCGCGCTCCACCACGCGATCCGCCGTATCGTCGACGATGTAGACGTCATCCCCTTTCCCGCCGATCAATAAATCTGCGCCAGCGCCTCCATCCAAAGTATTGGCCGCGTCGTTTCCGATAATGCGATTTACTTTGGCATTGCCGGTCCCGTTGGTCGCTGCGCCACCGATCAACTCCAACGCCTCAACTTCGCGAGGCAGCGTGTAGCTGATGCTCGACTTCACAGTATCGAAGCCTCCACCTGCGTGTTCAATGACGCGGTCACCTGCGTCATCGACGAAGTAGGTGTCGTCACCGGTCCGGCCCTCCATGACATCGGCACCCGCAAAACCATCGAGAACATTCCCTCCCGCGTCGCCAACAAGCGTGTCGTTGCCACTGGTGCCCGATATGCGGACGTTCGTCTTCAACGTGTCGTGTTGCCCGAAAATGAAGTTCCTCTCGGAAAGAAACGCCTGATTGACGCCACGAAGCGTGATGTACTGCGTTCCGGAAGCCATCGGCCCCAGGAAGACACGTAAGAATTGCTGGCCGGCAATGACGACGTTACTAAACGTCAGATCCTTGAACGACGAGACCGCTCGAATTTTCGAAAGATCGATCTTCTCTCCAAAATTGAAGGGTTCGAAGTCGTCGATCAGGTTTTTCATCAGGCCATTCGATGCCGTCGGACTTCGATCTTCAACGACCACAAAGCGATCAGCGCCTTGCCCCCCAGCAACGGCAGCTCCGGTAAGCGAGCCTCCTTGAAACGTCAGACTCGGTGCGAACAAGTCGCCGTCGGCGAATTCCGCTAGCCCCTGATCTCCCTCAAGATAGAGGATGTCGTCACCGGCATCGCCGTTGAGATAGTCCAGCCCCTCATCACCCCACAAGATGTCATTGCCGGGGCCACCGCGCACGACATCGTTGCCTGCGCCGCCGTGAAGGATGTCGTTTCCGCCCACAAGGTCATCGGTTGAGCGCTCGCCAACCAGCACGTCATTTCCGGCACCACCGAAGATGATGTCATCACCATTTCCGCCGAACACGCGATCGTCGCCGCCACCAGCCCAGTAGTTCACCCCGTTATCCGGCAAAACCGCTTCGCTATCCGAGGAGTTACTCCCGAAGGCAAACATCCTGCCATTGACGATATCCGCAACGCGCAGCCCTTCTTCCACCGTCAGGAAATCGAGGGCTGACAATTGACTCGCATCGACGTTCTTCAGAATTAGTGTTTGCCCGTCAGGCAATCCGATATGCGCGTCCGCTTCCAACTGGGTGAACGTGAGACGCGTGAAGATGTCGGCACCCAGCGCCGACAAAACGATGCGATCTTCTCCGACGGAGAAATCGGTGATCGTATCGTTCGAACCCGAAGCATGTTCGACCACGAAGAAATCCGGGCCGGTGCCGCCCGTAAGCGTATCGTTACCGCTTCCGCCGAATAGGATGTCCCATCCTCCGTTGCCGTTGAGCGTATCGTTGCCTTGCCCCCCGACAAGAACGTTGGCGTTGTCATTGCCAATCAAGACGTCGTCAGACTCACCGCCGATGACGTTGGCGAAGTTGGCAGAGTTTTGGATGGTTAGCGCTTTGCCTGCGATGGTGCCATTTCCCGCAAGAAGGTCAATCCGGCTCCCGCTTGATACGGCAGCAACATTGATTGTGTTGATACCGCCATTACCGTCCTCAAGGACGTCACGACCATTTCCTGTGACGTTGGCGAATTCATCGGTGTACACGTACTGATCATTTGCTGTGCCCTGCCTCCCCATGGCATTCATGCTCCAATCGATCAAGACGCCTGTGTCGCCCGAAGCTGCATCGATAACCTGCAGCGTCCAATCACCGTCGGCAGGCTCCCCCCGATGCCGCGCAGACCCGAATACGAAATCGAGCATATTGGAGTCCCCGAAACTGGAATCCCCTCGGGATGTGGCGTCGCCCGGCACGAGCCCAGGACGATCCATCAGAATCGACTCAGTGCCCGACGGTGAAATCAATTTGATAATCAGATCGCCCGGACGAGCGTGCGTGAGACGAACCCGCACTTCTACGTGCTCGGTCGTTGCGCCGACCCCGGACATGCGCAACGTGTTTTTGATCCCGGCCATATCCCCATCTGGAATGGCGCTCATACCGCCAACGGACGTAGGACTCTTGATCGCCCCGTAAAGATTGCCCGCTGTCTGCTGATCAATCCAGTTTTCAGCGAGACGAACAGCTGCCCGAGCGTCGACTTGCCCATAACCATAGTCATGACTGACGTGCATGCCGCCGCCGTTCCACCGTGTGGCACCGTTGGTCTGCCAATCTGTGTTGGGGTCATCAACCTTGCGCGCCGTGAGTGCGAGAATTTCTTGCACGTCGCGATAACCCAAGCGAGGATTCGCTTCCAACATTAATGCGACGATGCCCGACACGATTGGCGTTGCGAAACTGGTACCTTGAACCGTTTTTGCGTCGGATCCGAACGTAGAGCCGTTAGCGTTTTGCTGCAAACTTGATGTCGAAGTGACGTTCGATCCCGGTGCGCTGACAAGGATGCTCGCCCCGCGTGACGAAAAAGGCTGTTCGCTAACCTGCGCCAGACCGAGATCCGTCTTCGCATTGATTGCGCCGACAATAATGCTCGAACGGGAGTTGGAAAGACTGCTGTAATTTGCATTTCCGCCCTTCGCACGATCATTGCCTGCGGCCATCACTATTACCGTGCCAAGGCCTTCGCGCCCGTGGTTGAGGGCGTCCGCGTACTCTGGTGACAATGCACCGATTTCAGCCCGATCGAATTTCAAGGTGAAGCGCTCGCGCGATCCCCAGCTGTGATTCACCACGTCGTACTCTTTCATGCGCGCCAGGGACGACATGTCTTTGGCCGCAAGCCAATGCCCCCCCAAAGTTGCGCCGTATGCCACACCGACGCCACCGGTGCCGTTTCGCGAGGCCACCATAACCCCCGCTACCAGCGTCGCATGTTCCGAGATTTTTCCGTCGTCTCCGGCACCCGCCTGTCGCTCTGGAGAGGCTTGTGCCAACCATTCCGAATCGATGTTGTCCTTCAGATCGCTATGGCGATAGTCAAGGATTTCCTTGCTGGTGCCGAATGAGCCGTTGGTTTCGAATTGTCCGATGCGCACCCCTTTGCCACTGTAATCCTTCCATACCGGCAGAATGTTCGCATCGCCTAAATACCATTGATCGGTAACTTGTTCATCCGATGGCAAATCCGTCGTCTTCAGAAACACCGCCGCCTTGGCGGCTGCCGCCTCACCCGTGCTGATTTGCGTGATTACGGCTGCGGGATTGCCTTTGGCGTCGGCCACCGTGTACTTGAAACTCATAATGCCGCTGAACGTGGCATCAGGCGTGAACACAACGTCACCGACATCCGTCAATGCAACGGTTCCGCCAACGGCCTCCATCACCGACGAAATCTGCAACGAATCGCCTTGAAAATCGATATCGTTGGCAAGCAACTGCTCTTTTGCGATCAGATGAATGCCGTTGCGCTCAAGTCGCTTGCCGTGCTTGTCTTGCGTAAGAACGTCTTTCACCGGCATCGGATTTTCCAATCCAACGCCGCTACTGCTCGGAATGTCTACTAACGTGATATCGGAGAAGTTCGCCTTCTCGACGTTCTTCACGAAATCCGTGCCGTCGCGCCCGGTGACCGTATCGCTGATCCAGACGCCGCCCTCTCCCGGCGTAATGCGATATTCGGAAAGGCGGCCTGACAGCTCAATGATGTCGACGCCATCACCACCGTCTATTGTGTCGTCACCGCTCCCTCCTCGCAGCACATCATTCCCAGCACCTCCGAATAGCGTGTCATCGTCTGCACCGCCGTCCAGATAGTCGTCGCCCTCGCCACCGAGCAAACGGTCGCGACCTCGATGACCCCGGATGACATCGTTGCCACTACCGCCATCGATGACGTCATCACCGTCTTCGCCCGAAAGGGCGTCGTTGCCCGCCCCGCCGACAATGATGTCGTTGCCTGCGCCACCTGAAATGAACACACTGCTTCGCCCACCACCGATGAGCACATCATCTCCTCGCCCGCC
Organism: Pandoraea commovens; assembly: GCF_902459615.1. GTDB lineage: Bacteria > Pseudomonadota > Gammaproteobacteria > Burkholderiales > Burkholderiaceae > Pandoraea > Pandoraea commovens. The sequence continues at coordinate 349,476 of NZ_CABPSA010000004.1, read as the reverse complement.
ATGCACGATCTCGACTTCGCTTTGCGCCAGATCGAGCGTAACGCCCCGGTCACCGACAACATGCACGATGTCGGTGCCACTACCCCCATTGACGAAGACATCGTCGGCGTCGATCAGCAGGACATCGTCGCCGTCGCCGCCTTCGAGACGGTCGGCACCAGCACCTCCGGCCAGCCAGTTGTTGCCCGCATCGCCTTTCAGAACGTCGTTGCCTTTGCCACCAACGCCGTTGCTAACCCCTTTTAGGGCCACGTCGATCGTCTCTCCCGCCTCGTCACCCGCAACGTAGGCACTCCCGGGCCGAGCGCGGACATCTCCACCCGCATCGGTTTGAACGATCGTGCCGCTACCGCTTGGCCTGAAAGTGCTGCCGTTGGGACTGACCAGCAAGTTCGCCGCCACGGCTTCCTTCGTCAGTCCGTGCTGGACGAATGTCCCGCGCGCCAGAATCTCGTTGCCATCGCGAACTTCGCCGCTTTGTTTCTCCGATGTGAGCGCGATACTCGTAATGCCGAGCTCGTCCAAGCCTTTGAGTTCACTTTCCTCACCAGTGTCGAGCTGACCGTTCCCGTTCGTATCAATCCAGCTTTGGCCGTTGTGATCGGCGTCTACCCAGACCTTGACCTGCTGCCAGGCCTCGTCTCGCTGATCGAATACGCCATCGTTGTTGCTATCAAGACTCTTGAGGGCCGCAAATCCATCCGTAAAGCGCTTTTCTCCCGACGCGCCCTCCGTTCCGGCGGCCCCTGCAAAGTATTCCGAGAGGACTTCGGACATATTGTCGATCTTGCCGTTACCGTTTCGATCGAGAACTACGATGCCGTCCTCTGGGGATACCCAGCCGGTTTGCTCAAGGCTTCCGCCATCGTTATCGGCATCAAACCATACGGGTGCGCTCACGTAATCCGTGAGTTTCACACCGTCGCCATTGAGGTCGAGAACCAAAGGGTCGGTGGGAACAGCTTTGCTCGCCCAATCGCCAATGCTGTTGATGATTGCCCCGTTGACGCCATTCAAGACGCTATTGCCTTCTTGCAACGACACGCGGTCAATAACGGGGTCTGCTACGTTTCCGTTACCCGGTCGCCAGCCATCAGCAAGGATGCGTGTCGATGCCGTAGACGCCGTGTTTTCGATGAAGCTTCCAGCAAACTGATCGCGGTTGAGTTTGTCAGCGTCCGAGCGAACGTCCCAGCCGCCGCCGCCGGTGACGAAGCCGTCTTCGACGCGCTGCGCTTGCGCCTCGAAATCACCAGCCCCTTCGTTCGCGGTTTGACGCTCGGGTTTGATTGTGAGGTCGAAATCATTGCGAACCTCGGAGAGAACTGGGCGATTGATGATTTGCCCCTCGTGGATCAGATCGGGGTGCGTGATTTGCGGGTTTGCCTGCAAATACGCCTCGACGGTGACGCCATCACGTGCGGCAAGCTGCCAGAGGTTTTCGCCCTTTTTCACTGTGTAGTTGTGATCTGAGCTAGCCGCGTCGGCATCGCGCGTTAAGCTCCAGCGGTCACCAAGAATCTCGATGCGGCCGTCAGGCGTTTGCCGAGCGACGTCGATAGATGTCGTGTCGTGGGGGCTCGCGATCGGTTTGAAAACTGTGGCCGTCTCGGATATTGGGGTAGTGCCTCCGGGCGTAAGCACTCGCGGTGCATCCTTAAGGCTGAATTCGATTTTCGCGACACCCAAATCGAGAACGGCATTTTTGCCGGAGGATTCGACGAGTTCTTTCCAGACGTAATCAGACGCTGCGATTTCACCAGCCTTGCCGAAAATAACGGCACCGGCTACGCGACCGAGCCACGTACCAGCTGGAATACGCGTCGCCCCCAGAATCGCCCCTAGCCCCACAGCTCCGGCCGCCCCACCGAGCGACGTCCCAACAATCTTAAACAGGGCCTCACCTACAACGTTGGCATCACCCTCTCCAAAACCAATACCGATTTGGAGGGTGTTACCTATGTTCCCAACAAGCCAAATCTTGGCACCAGGAATTTTTGCAGCCAGCTTCGCTTGAGTATCCGCATTCTTCAGCGCATTTGCCATCGCATCCTGCATGGCTTGACTGAACGCACTCAATCCCGAATCAAACACGATCTGAACAACCTTTGTTTCCTGCTTTTCTTGGCTCATCCTCAACCTCGAACATTTAATTAGCAAAAAATTCTCACTGAACCCTCAACCAACAAACTCCTCTAGAAAAGAAAAATAGTTCAGCCACTTTCATAAGTGTCGCCACCCAAACCCCGATAATCATGAGATAGGGATAAAATCCAAAAAAAAGAAGCGTCTCCCTTGACTTCCAAAAATCTGACATCCCACCACCTTTATAACCCCACGAAAACCAAGCCCACGAAAATAAGATTCCCAAAAAACAAACAAACAAATCCCGAACAACCCCAATCCTTCCGCGCCTCTCCAACCCTTCCCTTCCAAATCCCGACTTTAGTTTTAATACGCAATAAATAAATCCAGCGGGAACGAAAACACCAACACTCGAAATCATGCTGGCATGATAAAAAACCACAAAATCAGGATCCTTTGATTCGACTGGAACCTCCAGCATTTTTGGAGCAACTTGCAAAACAAACTCAGTCCATGACCTCACGGCACACGACATCATTACTTCGCCGGGAACAAAAATTGTAAGAATTGACGAAATTGCGACTGGACCACCGAAGAAAAATACCGAAAAGCAATAATCGGATAGCGAGTACGCTCGATCTACCCCATCTTTTTCATCCAACATTCACCCCCAAAAAATTTATAGCCAACCTTGAAATACCTTTCGAATCAACCTCACAAAACCAAATAAAATCATCAACTCCAAAAACACAATCACCGTCCCACTCAAAAAAAGCAAAGATCCAAAATGAAAAATAATGGCACCAAATGCTAAACTAGCTCTGGAGTGCCAAAATACCGCCCCCCTGCCATCGCTATATCCCATTGAGAAAATTCCAACCTCCACAGCAACCATCAACACTCCACAAGCGCATAATTTAAGAGTCTGCCAAACCGAGCGCCCTCCTCGTCCCTCCCGACGTTCTTTAGCCAATTTAATGAGCGCAATAAAAACCATCGGAAGCGAAAGAACAACATCCAAAGCCAACATAGTTGCATGATAAAAAACCACAAATTGAGGATCCTTGGATTCTTCTGGCACATCTAACAACTTCGGAAAAAACTGCAGCACCACGTCTACCCACCGCCTTGCCCAATAATTCTCCAGAATGTCACTAGGAGTCGCAAAGGCGATCATCATCGAAATAACTAACGGAAGACCGAACATGCAAATCAACCCCAGATAATCGATGATAGTTATTTTTTTAAAATCAATTCCCACCAAAATTAGCTTTATCCGCAACAATAAAATTTCAATTAAATTAAAAACATTCAAACCCAACAACAAACCACTTACACGCCAACTTCGTCCTCCTCAAATTTTCATAAAAACTACCTTTCCCCAAAACTCTCATTCTTGTACTGCATCAACGGACTCAAAAAATACTCAATCAACCTTCGCCTCCCCGTCTTAATCTCCGAAGTCACAGACATCCCAGGCGACAGCCTCACCATTCGGCCATCCACCTCAATCACCGACCTCGACAACTTGATCTTCATCGCGTAAATCAAACCGCGCTTCTCATCCGGAATCGCATCATTGGAAATGTTGGTGACCGTTGCGGGAATCGTTCCGTATTTGGTGTACTGAAAAGTCTCCACCTTGATCTCGACGTCTTGACCGACTTTGACGAAGCCAACGTCCTTGTTTTCAAGGAACGCTTCAACCTCGACTGGGTTATCTCTGGGAACAATCGCCATTAGCGCCTGCGCCGGGGTGACGACGCCGCCAATCGTGTGGATGGCAAGCTGCTGAACCGTGCCGTCCACTGGAGCCGTCAGGTGCATCAATTGAACTCTTGTCTCGGACTTAACTCGTTCGCTCCCCAGAGCAGTCACTTTTTGAAGGCCTTCGTTGAGCGCATCGAGATGAAGGCGCCGTGTCTCAGCGGTCAAGGCCGCTCGTTGTCGCTTCACCTCTTGTTTTGCCGCTTCGATCTCCCGCAATCTGCCGCGTTGCGCGGCCAGATCGGCCTCCTGCTCGATTCGAAACTGCTCCTTCTCGAGATAGCTATGTCGAGAGACGAACTTTCTGTCTGCCAACGCCTGCAGATCCCGCGCACGCTGCGCCGCTATCGGGGCCGTCTGCTCCAGTTTCCCGATCAAAGCTCGTGTCGATTGCGCCTCCTGCGTTCGGCGAGCCATTTCGGCATCGATGCGAGACAGTTGTGCCTCGTACTCGGAAAACTGTCCTACCAAGTACGTCTGAGCCTCGAACGTCTGAGTAGCCGAAGCTTCGGGAGGCGCAATCAAGCTCCCGACTCGCCCCTCATCCAACGCCTTCAACATTGCCCGCGCGCGGGCAACCTGTAGTTGCGAGACGATCAGATCGTTGGCAATGCGCTCGTTGTCCGCGTTGGCTTCGGTGGCATCCAGGTCAATGAGAACGTCACCCGCCCGAACCTCGTCGCCGTCACGAACGTGAATCCGGGAGACGATGGCGGCTTCCATCGGCTGGACGATCTTGGTGCGGTCACTCGGGATCAATTTGCCGGGTGCCGTCGCGACGACATCGATTTTTCCTAGCACTGCCCACAACAAGGTCAGCGCCGCTAACGCAAGCAGAAGCCACATCGTGACTCTTGGCAGCGCGGATACCGGTTTTTCCCGTAACGCCAACGCCGCAGGTAGAAAATCGGCTTCATGCGGCAGGAAGCGCGCGGCATCGTTCTCCTTGCGGTGCTTCCAGGCATGCAGAAGGACATCCCGATATCGCTGCAACAGGTCGATAAGTGCGCGGGTTCGTAATCCGTCGATCATCATCAACCCCGCTGCATGCAGTGCAACTTCGTGTAGATGCCTTCCGGATTTCGCAATAGGTCTTCGTGTGCACCAATCTCCACGATCCCTCCTCGCTCCATCACAACGATTCGATTTGCGCCCCGCACCGCAGACAATCGATGTGCCACGATGAGAACGGTGCGCCCCTGGCAAATCGCCCGCATATTGTTTTGAATGACGCGCTCCGACTCGTAGTCGAGCGCACTCGTCGCTTCGTCGAAAATCAGAATCCGGGGATCGGCCATCAGCGCACGCGCAATCGCGATGCGCTGCCGTTGCCCGCCGGAGAGCGTCGCACCGTGCTCCCCGACCAGCGTGTCATATCCTTCAGGTAGCTCGGTGATGAACTCATGGGCCCCCGCAAGCGACGCGATGCGCATCACCTTGGATAACGGAGCGCCTGGCGTTACGAGTGCAATGTTTTCACGCACGGTGCCATTAAATAGAACGCTCTCCTGCAGTACGACACCCACCTGTCGGCGTAAAGAGGACGCATCGATCAGGGCCAGATCGACGCCATCGACCATGACTCGGCCGCTCTCCGGAACATGCAAGCGTTGAATGAGTTTTGTGAGCGTGCTTTTGCCTGAACCGGAGCGCCCGACAACACCGATGACCTCTCCTGGTCGGATATCGAGATCAATGGCCTTGATCACCTCAGGAGAGTCGGATCGATAGCGAAAGGTCGTGCGTTCGAAGCGAACAGCCCCACGTATCGCGGGCAGCACGCTCTTGGCACCTGACACCTCAGTTTTGGCATTAAGGATGTCGCCCAATCGCTGCACGGAGATTCCGGTTTGCTGAAAATCCGTCCACATTTGGGCTAAGCGCATTACCGGCGTGGTCACGTGCCCCGCCAGCATGTTGAAAGCGATCAATTGCCCGACTGTCATGTCGGCTTCAATCACCTGCTTCGCACCCACATACATCGTGGCAACCGTTACGACCTTGCTCACGAATGACACGCCACTATTCGCGACGGTACCCACCATCGCGGTTCGGAAACTCGACCTAATGTAAGCGGCAAGCTGCTTGTCCCATTTCCGCACCCATTGCGGTTCTACCGCCAGTGCTTTAACCGTCTGGATCCCACTGATCGTCTCGACCAGAAACGCTTGATTTTCCGCCCCTCGATTGAACTTCTCGTTCAACCGGGAACGCAGTGGCGGGGTGAAAACAAGTGTCAACGCGACATAGCAAGGCAGCGATCCGACGACGATCCATGTCAATGTCACGCTGTAATGGAACATGACTGCGAGAAAGGCCACCGAAAACACTAGATCAAGGACCAACGTGACGGCATTCCCAGTAAGGAATGCCCGGATGTTCTCCAGTTCACGCACACGAGCGACGGAATCACCGACGCGTCTCGCCTGGAAGTAGCCGAGAGGAAGGTTCAGGAGATGCCTGAACAACCGGGCGCCGAGTTCAACGTCAATCCGACTGCTGGTATGGGAAAACACATAGGTGCGAAGCGCGGTCAGTACGACCTCGAAAATCACGACTGTCAGCAGACCTATCGCTATTACGTCAAGCGTACTCAAGCCCCGATGGACGAGTACCTTGTCCATGACGACCTGGAAAAACATTGGCGTCGCCAAGGCAAACAACTGCAAGACGAAGGAAACGAGCATTACCTCGGCAAGCAGCCGCCTGTATTTCACGATGGCGGGGATAAACCACGAAAAGTCGAATTTCGCCATGTCCCCAGCCAACGAGGCGCGCGACGCAAAAACGATTAATTCGCCGGTGGTTTGCTCCGAAAATTCAGCGAGCGTCAACGTTTTAGGACGGTTTTGGCTCGGATCTTGAATCAATACCTTGACGCCGTCACACCGCGCCAAAACGAGAGATGTCCCATCATTCGCAAAAGCTATTGCGGGCAACGAGGTATGCGCGAAGCGGTCTGAAGTCGGTTTGACTGCCTTTGCTTTTAGCCCGAGTTGTGTTGCGGCAAGAAGAATTGCGTCTTTCGTTAGTGGGCGCCCATCCACGGAGTATTGATGGCTTATCTGTGCAGCATCGACAGACAGATCGTGAAATCGAGCAACCAAGACGAGTGAAGCTAAGCCCGAGTCAAAGACGGCATTGGCCTCGGATTCAGACCTGTCGATCTCGCTTTCTGGTGGTAATTCGGACGTTGGACATGGTGTCGGCATGACAGTTGATCGACATCCCGCACCCGGACGCTGCCTCTTATGGTCCGGGGTTCGGAACTTTTCGAAACGCTGTTTGAAAGAGGCGCCGAAGTTACCGAAAACAAAAATGAACCACTTTCGTTTTTGGACCAAAGACTATTGATTGAGGAAATCGACCTAACTCGGCGCCGGAGACCTTGATGTCCGAAAATGACTAGCCGGACGTCCGGCTCGCGCGTAGAGTGACATCATGTTTCCCCCTCCCCCGCACACCATGAAGCTCGATCCGGATGTCTGCTACAAAGCAGTCTCAGCACGCGACCGACGCTTCGACGGCTGGTTCTTCGTCGGCGTCTCCTCGACCGGCATTTACTGCCGTCCCGTCTGTAACGTTCGCACGCCTCGCTTCGAGAACTGCTCGTTCTACGGTAGCGCCGCCGCCGCAGAAAAGGCCGGATACCGCCCCTGCCTCAAGTGTCGCCCCGAACTCGCGCCCGGCGGCGCACGCTTCGACGCCTCCCGCGAACTCGCCGACGCAGCCGCCGCCATGATCGACGAAGGCTTCCTCAATCACGCTCCTCTCCCCGATCTCGCCGCCCGTATCGGTATCACGGAGCGCCACCTGCGTCGCATCTTTGCCGACGAATTCGGTGTCTCCCCCGTCGAATACGCGCAGACGCAGCGACTGCTGCTCGCCAAACGCCTGCTCACCGATACCGCCCTGCCCGTGACGGAGGTGGCGCTCGCCGCTGGCTTCGGTAGCGTCAGACGCTTCAACGGACTCTTCAAGTCACGCTATGGTTTCGCCCCCGGACGCCTGCGCCTAAGCGCGCACAACGCCCGCATGGCCGCCATTCCCGACGGTGATCTGGTCTTTCAACTCGCCTATCGTCCCCCTTTCGCGTGGCACGCCCTCCTCGACTTTCTCGGTGACCGCGCAATCGACGGCGTCGAGTCCCGTGAAGGCGACGTCTATACCCGCACCCTGAGCCTTCAGCGGCAGGACGGGCAGACCGTCGCAGGCTGGTGCCGCATCTCGCCGCTCACGAATCGCCACGCTTTACAGGTGACACTTCCCCCCGCGCTCGCAGGCAGCGTGCCGCAAGTGCTCGGCAAACTCCGTCACCTGTTCGACCTCGGTGCGCGCCCCGATGTCATCGATGCCCACCTCGGACCCCTCGCCCTCGCCACGCCCGGCCTTCGCGTGCCCGGGGCGGTGGACGGCTTCGAGATCGCCGTGCGCGCCATCGTCGGCCAGCAAATCACCGTCAAGGGCGCACGTCGCCTGCTCGGACGACTCGCCGAGCTATTCGGCACGCCGCTGCCGACACCCGTCCACGGTTTGACGCACACCTTTCCGAGCGCGACACAAATGCTCGCCGTGCCCGTCGACGCCCTCGGCGAAGCCGGTATCATTCGGAGTCGTATCGCCGCAATTCACGGTGTCGCTCAAACGATTGTGGACGGCAAGCTGCGGCTCGATCCGCTCGCGCAGCTGGACGCGACGATGGCCTCGCTCCTCGCCATCAAAGGCGTCGGCCCGTGGACGGCGCAATACATCGCGATGCGCGCCCTCGGCTCGCCCGATGCCATGCCGGTAGACGATCTGGTGCTGCGTCAGGCGCTCGGTGTGGCCAACGGCCGTGCCGTCGCGACTCGCGCCGCCCAGTGGGCACCGTGGCGGGCGTACGCCGCATTGCACGTCTGGCGTGCTGCGGCACAAGGACCGGCTGGCCAGCCGGTCATGAATTTGCAGGAGGTGGTTGCATGACCCGCACGACAACACGCACAACAACACACTACGAAGCCTTTTACGACAGCCCGCTGGGCGAGATGCTGCTCGTCGCCAATGGCGACGCGCTGACCGGCGTCTATTTCAACCAGCAGAAGTACTTCCCCGGAGACGGCGCGACGCGTCGCGACGGCACAGGTATCAAGGTGCTCGACGCAGCAAAGGAACAGCTCAACGAGTATTTCCACGACGGACGCCGTCTGTTCGAACTGGATCTCGCACCGGACGGCACGCCGTTCCAGAAAAGCGTCTGGGACGAACTGCGCCGCATCCCTTTCGGCGAGACGCGCAGCTACGGCGATCTCGCGCATTCGCTTGGCGACGCGAATAAGTCGCGCGCCGTGGGCGCCGCCAACGGGCGCAATCCGATAACGCTGATCGTGCCCTGCCACCGGGTGATCGGCGCAGACGGCACGCTGACGGGCTACGCAAGCGGCGTAGAGCGCAAGCTCGCCCTGCTCTCCCTCGAAGGTGCAGCACTCGCCCCTGTCATCGGCGCCAGCGCCGCCACGACGCGTCACACGCGCCTGTCCGCCCCGGCGAATCTGGCATTCGACTTCTGATTCGGCGTCAAACGCCGTCGGCACACTGCCCGTCTGGCACCGGATCATCGATGGCGATTCCGCCTATCGCCATCGGAGTCGACGCGTTTGGTGACAGCGTCCCATCTATCGCGTTCACGCATGCCGTACAATCGTGAGTTCATGTGTTTCTGCTTTGCACGACTATGCGCTCACGCACCGCCAAACGACTGACCCCCGACGCCGAGAAGCTGGTCGGCCACGCGCTCGCGCTGGCCGCCTCGGGTAGCCGCATCGAAGACCGTTTCTGGGAAGCCCAGCTCGACACGCTGCTCACGCGCGTGCTGCGCACCGGCAACCAGCCGGCCATCGACGCCGCGCTCGACCATCTCCAGGCCAACCATAGCGAAGCCTATGGCGCGCTCGCCGATCTGATCGAGTCGCAAAGCGAATCCGCCGAACCCGAGGCCGACGGCCAGACGTGGGACGGCCTGCTCGTCGCCATCCCGATCCTCGCCTGGACGCGCTACGCCATTCCGTCCGGCGCAGTGAAGCCGGACGCCCTCATGCCGGTTCGCGCCCATCTGCACGCGCATGTCCTCGCCGAATCGGCACGCGTGGCGATTTCGCCGTACCTCTACAGCATCGACCAGCTCCCGCGTACGCACTGCGAGTCGTGGAAGGTGACGCAGCAACTCGTGCAGGCCGCCGTCAGCAACGCCGAAGTCAAGCAGCCCGGCAACGACCTGCCGGAGACGGCCCCCATCCTCGCCGATCCGCGTTTCCTGCTCGCCGCCGTCGCCGTACCCAAGGGCGCCGCCATGTTCCGCTGGCAGGAAGACGGGCCACGTCACGCAGAGCGCGGCCAATGCCAGGAAGCGTGGTCAGCGCAAGGCGGGCCGAATCTGAATGCACTGCTGCCCGGCTGCGAGATCGAGTGCCTCCTGCCCGACGCGTACTACGCCAGTTGCCGCGAAGCCGACGAACGCATTCGTCCGCATACGATTCGTACGGCGCTGCGCTATCTGGAAGATGTCCTCACGCTCACGCCGCCGGAATTGCGTGCGGTGGTCGCAGGCTTCGGCGAACAGAATATCGACGAGTACCGCATCGGTTTCACGCAACGCGGTAGCAACGACGTGATCTACGGTGTGGTGTGGCCGCTCTACGGTCGCGAGAACGGTGAAGTCGAAGGCGGTGCGCTCGACGAAGTCACGGACCTGCTGAAGGCCTGCGGCGTGACCGAGATTCGCAAGCATCCGGGCCGCTTCGATCCGGAATATTGCGACGACTGCGGCGTGCCGCTCTATCCGGACCCCGTGGGCGAAGTCGTCCATGCGGAAATGCCGGAAGACGCCGAACCGAGCCGTCCGCACTTCCATTGATCGTGCGTCAAAATAAATCGGCCGTGCGTGATGAGCGCACGGCCGATTTGCTTTTGCGACGATCAGCGAGGTGCCAGCGTCACCACGCAACGATGCAACGTATGTCCTGACGCCAGATACTTGCGCTCGAACGGCGTCATGGTCGCGGCGCTGTCCTTCGGCACCCACGCCTCTACCTGAGCAGACACGCCGCTCAGCCATTCGACTGCAAGCGCGAATTCCTCGATGTAGATATCCCAGTTGCTGCGGCATTCGAGCACGCCACCGAGCGCGACGACCGCAGGAAACACGGCGTGCGCGTGCCAGCGACGTGAGAGCTGACCGATCTTCGGCCACGGATTCGGATAGAGGATGTAGTGACGCGCAGGGCGAATGCCCGCGTCGTGCAGTTGCCGCCAGAAGTCCACGAGATCGGCGCGCACCCACACAAAATTCTCGGGCCACTCACCGTCCCACCAGTCCTTACCGCGCACAATACGGCTCTCCGACTGATCGATGCCGATAACAAAGTGATCGGGGAATTGTGAGGCGAGCCGCAGCGTGCTCTCACCCACACCACATCCGGCGTCGATGATCAGCGGTGCTGCGCCCGCGCTGCGCCATGCAGCGATCGCCGCGTCGAAGGCTGCGGCGCTGTAGGCCGCGAGTGGCTTGCGAAAGACGGCGTCGCGATGACGGCTCACCAGTTCCGCCAATTTGTCGTGTGGACCGGTCTGCGCACTGCCGACCGTGCGTGAATTTGCAAACATGCCGAATAGAAAAATCGCGAATGCACCGAGGGCGATGCGCGAATGCATAGCGCATGAACGGCACGATCCGCGTGAAAAGCCCTGAAAAGTGCCGCTGTTCGAGCGATTGCGTCAACGTCTGCGATGACACAATGCGCCCCCTATTGCCGCATAACCGCGGTAGAAGCTGCGAGAAACCTGCAAAAAGAGAAGCGTTTTCCGCGCCGATGTTCGCGTCGAAAAACGTCGCTACGCAGCGTGGATGGCCCGCATTGTAGCGCGCTGTAACTTTCACGCGCGACGCAATCAGGTCTACGGGCTTACCCGGCGGGCGTGAGCGGCTTCTTTTTCGGTTAAGATGGATGCCGCTTCGCCGCTGTCTTTCAAAATGCGGTCAAGCTTCTTCGCGAGCGGCGCATGCCAGCGACTCATAAGATGAGTCATCGCATGCCCGCATTGCTCTGCAATGCTCAGGGCCGGTTCACACACACGGCCCTCACGCCCCCGAGAATACGTCAAGCAATGTCGAATCGATTTTTCCAACGCGCCGCAGGCGTCGTGATGCGAGCCGTGCGCCAGGTCGCAGGCATCGCATCCATCGCTGCGCCGCTTTGCCTGTCGGCCTTCACGGCCCCGGCACAGGCCTTCACCCTCGAACAGCATCGCGCGCTGGTCGAGCAATTCATCAACACGCGTCACGCCGATCCGATGGTGGCCGACTGCGCTGCGCACGCGAGTTTCGTCGTCGCCACGCTCCCCGGCTACGAGAGTGTCGAGTACGGCGAGACAGCACTCGATCCCGAACACGCGAAAATCGAACCCTGGAACGGCCCGTTCGACGATCGCAAGCAACGGGTCGACGTCACGCAAATGGTCGAACTCGATGGCGTCGGCAAGCGCACTAGCGGCCAGACCGACAATATCCACATTCGCTGCGGATACGCCGACGGCCGCATGATGGGCTTCGACTACACGTCGCCGCTCTCTCAGGTCGAACAGCCGACTAAGCGCGCCGCACGTGGCAACACGCGCGGCAAGGCCGCTCACGCGAGCGCGAAGTCGGGCAAGAAGGGCACAACGGCCAAGTCGTCCGCAAAAGCCTCGTCGTCCAAGTCGGGCAGCACGAAGAAGAGCACGACGAAAAAGAAGAACTGATCGCTGCACGTGGATTGATCGGCGCGAAGCGGTCTTAGCGAATGTCGGAACGCGTAGCGCGAGAGATCGCGCTACGCTTCGTCACGCCTGTTCACGTGCATTCGACAGGGCCATCACTGACGCGTCGCGTGCACTATGCGCCGACGTTGTTCGACTCGAATCTCGCCATCATGACGCGTCCCGGATGTTTCAACTTTCCGCCGAACGTGACGTAGTGCCTCAGAATGTGCGGCGCAACGCCTCGTTTGCTCGCCAGGGCATCCAGCCCGCCCTCGGACGCGATGCCCTGCTTGCCTAGCGCCTGGATCTCCCTGAGCAGCGTCGGCGTGACTTTGTTCGTGTGGGACGGATCTATGCCGTAGAGTCTGGCCCGCCCAAGGGGAGTCAACTGGCCACGGCAGTCGATGTAGCCTCTTAACGTGTCAAACGCTACGTGGTTCTCCTTCGCCACGACGGCAAGTCCGCCCGCCGCCTTGATGCCTCGCGGCCCCAACGCCTCGATATCGCGCAACAGCTCATTGGATATCTTGGAAAGGCGCGGGCGCCACCCCACCTTCATCATGCGAATTCCGAGGTGTCCCAACACGCCTTTGCCGTTGACGTGACTTCTCAGGCTGCTCAGGAAGACGTTATGTCGGTCCGCCAGAACACGCAGTCCTCCTGCAGCGCGAATACCGTTCGCGCCAAGCCGCAGAATGATATGCAGCAATTCCGGCGTCACCGGCACCTTTTTGGCACGGCGAGTGGGATCACCGTCGTCAAGCAGTCTTGCGCGCCCCAAAGCTGTTGGCTTGCCGTGCCGGTCGACGTAACCCTTCAGGGTGCGGTACGGAATACCCTCGTCCCGGGCAATGGCGCGAAGGCCGCCCCTCGACTTGATACGATGAGTCCCCATCTTTTCGAGGGCCCGCAACAAGCCGATGGTCACCTTTTCAGTGCGGAACTGGCCGGGTTCAGCCGCCCGGTCGCTCCCCTCCGGGGACAGCTTGCCGCACTTGGAGATGTAGGCTCTCAACGTGCTTTGCGCAATGCCATGTTCGTCCGCTATCCGATCGATTCCGCCCTTGGCCGCTATGCCACTCGCGCCCAGGGCCTCAATGCGGCGCAAGAGCTCGCCTGTCACTTTGGTGCGCCCCCTTCCACGCGAGGCATTTTGCGATGTGTCCCGCGGCACTTCATTCGTCGTCACCCGATCGGACTGCGTCTGCACCAACACCAATGCTGCTGAGAAGGCGGCGGGCCCGGCGTCCGTGCCGGACATCGGCGGTTGCCCCGAAGGTATTATCGTGGCGAGGCCTACGGGGCGACCGCCTGCATAGACCATTCGCTGTTCACGCAAGCGCGCCACGATCCCATGAATGTCAGTGGGCGTCAGATTCCGTTCTGCACACGGGACGTGGGGCGACGTCTTTTGCCACGAAGCGCCGTCGGGACCCAACGCTCTGGCCTCGTGAGCCGCACGGACATTGGTCATGATTTGTGTGAACTCCGCAGGCGTAGCGACCGGCCGCGGCCTCTCATGCGTCGCATAGACTTCGGCCATGATTTGCGTGCACTCCACCGGCGTGGCGACCGGAGGCGGCCTCTCATGTGCCGCACAGACTTCGGCCATGATTCGCGTGAACTCCACCGGCGTGGCGACCGGCGGCGGCCTCTCATGCGCCGCACAGACTTCGGCCATGATTTGCGTGAACTCCACCGGCGTGGCGACCGGAGGCGGCCTCAACGGAAGTTCGTGCGACGGATCGGGAGCGTAAGAGCGCCCGTGATGGGCTTCCCACGCGCCCCCTTCGAGACTCTCGATGTGCGATTCGGCCTGACGCAAACCTTGCCAGGCCGATGAGAACGTGGAGAACAAGGTCGCGGGCGCTTCAGGCACCCATTGAGCGGAGGGGGCGAGGGAATGCCCGTTGCCCGCGTCGAATCCGATACGCATGCTGTCCCCTGACAAAACGAAATGGGGACGCGCTGCGTCCCCGTCACTGTCAGATTCTGTAACGCCAAGGACACGCCCTTGGCGTTACATCATGCGTTTTGGGCGTTTCGACTGCTTTTCACGCCTGGTCGGCTTGCATCTGCGCCCAGATCGCGGCGAGCATCGACGCCCCGAGAGCCGCACTTCGTGCACCGCTCCAACCGACTTGCGAATCAGGCCGGTTGGCGTTGTCCTTGAATGGCATCTCCAGTGTGAGCGATAGGCAACCGAAGCGATGCGCCACCCACTTCGACGCCAGCTTGAGCGACTCCATGCCGTGCTTGCCCGGGGGGTAGCCGAACTTGTCCTGGAAGTCGAGGCTCGCCGCCTTGAAGCGCTCGCTGAACGCCTTCTCGCGCGCCAGCACCGCCTCCGTGCCCCACTCGACACCGTCGTTACCCGCCAGGAAGACGTAGGGCAGCGCTTCGTCGCCGTGGATGTCGAAGAACATATCGCAACCGGTCGCCTCGATGGCGGCGCGCACATGATGCACTTCGGGACTGCGCACGAGGTCCGGCTCAAGCCATTCGCGGTTGAGGTTCGCGCCCGTCGCATTGGTGCGCAGATTACCGCGCGCCGAGCCGTCGGGATTCATGTTCGGCACGACGTGGAACACCGCTTCGTCGAGCAACGCCGTCGCGAGCGGATCGCCGGCCCAGTCGCCCGCACCGAGCAAACGACGCAGCATGCCTTCCACAAACCACTCCGCCATCGTCTCGCCGGGATGCTGACGCGCAATCACCCAGATATTGCGCTTGCCCGCGCGCGGCTCGCCCACCGTGAGCAACGTCATGTCGCGCCCGTCGATGGTCTGCCCCAGTGAGCGCGAACTCACGCGCGACGAATTCTGCGCCGTGCCGAGCAACGCCAGATGACGCTCCTCCGCATACGGCTCGAAATATGCGAGATAGACGCTATCGTGTTCCGGCGTGAAGGCCACCGTCATCACTTGCCCGTCGTAAGACGTCGGCACGCGGAACCACGTCACGCGGTCGTACGACGCCACCGCGCGATAGTTCTCCCAGCCGCGCGGATAGGACGTCTGCCCAGCGTTATCGAAGACGATGCGGCAAGGCACGCCGCCCACCCCTTGCACGCGGAAATGGAACCACTGTGCGAATTCGGCCGCGCCGTCTTGCGCGATGCGCACATGGATATCGTCGGCGCGCTCGGCGCTCACCACATGGATGGCGCCGCTGTCGAATCGGCTGCTGATTTGGACGGTCATGACGGATCTCGCTGGCGAAAATGAAAAGCCCCGGGATCTTGCCCGGGGCGCGGGTCAGGCTGGCGTCAGGCCACGCGGCGGCGGAACACCCAGAGCGAATCGTTCGACACGCTGTCGTCGAACGCGTAGCCCTCGGTGTCGAACGCCTTGAGTTGCTGCACATCGGTCACACCGCGCTCGATAGCGTAACGCGCCATCAGCCCGCGCGCGCGCTTGGCGTAAAAGCTGATGATCTTGTACTTGCCACTCTTCCAGTCTTCGAACACCGGCGTGATGACCGGTGCATTGACCAGACGGCGTTTGACGACCTTGAAGTACTCCTCGGACGCCAGATTCACGAGCACGCGGCGCGTCTCGCTATGCTCGGCGAGCGACGCGTTGATCGTCTGCGTGACACGCTCGCCCCAGAAGGCATACAGATCGCGACCACGCTTGTTTGCGAAGCGCGTGCCCATCTCGAGACGGTACGGCTGAAGCAGATCGAGCGGACGCAACACGCCGTACAGGCCCGACAGGATACGCAGATGCTTCTGTGCGAAGTCGAGCTGCGTGGCGTCGAGCGTGCGAGCGGAGAGCCCTTCGTAGACGTCGCCGTTAAAGGCGAGCACGGCTTGCTTGGCGTTGGAGGTATCGAAGCGCGGCGACCATTCGGCGTAGCGCGTCGCGTTGAGCGCGGCAAGCGGGTCGGAAATGCTCATCAGCGAGCCGACCTGTGCCGGGCTCAGTTCGCGCAGGCCTTCGATCAATTCGGCCGCGTCATCGACGAACTGAGGCACAGTGTGCGTGCTCACGTGCGGCGGCGTTTCGTAGTCGAGCGATTTGGCCGGCGAGAGAACAATTATCATATCGGGTGAGGCGTTCCTGCCTGCGCAGGAAATTAACGTAAAACCGTCATTCTATCCAATGCTTCAAAACGCTGTTGCCACGCCCGCCGAGCGGGCCTTCGCCGAGCATCTCGACACCCTCGCCACGCCGCCGCGCGTGGTGCTCGACACCAATGTCTGGATCGATCTGCTCGTGTTCGACGACCCGATTGCCCGCCCCGTGCGCGACGCGCTTGTCGAGCACCGTCTCATGGCCCTCATGGCCCAGCGGTGTCGCGACGAACTGGCTGTCGTGCTGACCTACCCTCAATTTGCCTCGCGTGAGATCGACAACGACGCCGCCCTCGCCTGGGTCGATGCGCACACGCACCGGATCGTCGTCCCGGAAGACGCCGCACCGCCCGCACAACTGCCGCTCTGCCGCGACCGGGACGATCAGAAGTTCCTCGAAGCGGCACGCGACGGACACGCGCACTGGCTCGTCAGCAAGGACAAAGCCGTACTGAAGCTACGTAGCCGGGTGGCGCGTCAGTTCGGCTTTCGCATCGTGACGGCGAGCGCTTTTACGTCATTGCTCGTGGTTGGTGGTTAAGTTGGCCGTTAAGCGCCCCCGCCCGCAGGCCGGGCGCGACGGCGGTAGAATGGCGGCCTGATCACTGCTTCGTCCATCTTTCACATGAACGCGCCTCACACTGGATCCACCACGCCTGCGCTGGTTGCCCCGCCGCTCACGTCGCGTCTGCCGAACGTCGGCACCACCATTTTCACCGTCATGTCGGCGCTCGCTGCCGAGAAGCAGGCGGTGAATCTGGGTCAGGGCTTCCCCGATTTCTCGTGCGATCCGAAGATCGTGGACGCCGTGGCGCGTGCCATGCGCGAAGACCATAACCAATACCCGCCGATGGCTGGCGTGCCCGCGCTGCGTCAGGCCATCGCCGACAAGATCGGCAAGCTTTACGGACAGCCGTACGACTGGAACACCGAAATCACGGTGACGGCCGGGGCGACGCAGGCGTTGCTCACTGCGATTCTCGCCACCGTGCACCCGGGCGACGAAGTGATCGTGTTCGAGCCGACGTACGACAGCTATGTGCCGTCGATCGAGCTGGCGGGCGGCAAGCCGGTGTTCATCACACTCGAAGCCCCCGAGTTCCGTATTCCGTTCGACAAGCTGGCCGCGGCCATTACGCCGCGTACGCGTCTGATCCTGTTCAACACGCCGCACAACCCGAGCGGTACGGTGTGGCATGAGCAGGACCTCGTGAAGTTGTCCGAGATCGTGGCAGGCACCGACATTCTGCTGATCTCGGACGAGGTCTACGAACACATGGTGTACGACGGCAAGCGTCACGAGAGCGTGGCACGCCACCCCGAGCTTGCACGTCGCAGTTTCATCGTGTCGAGCTTCGGCAAGACGTATCACGTCACAGGCTGGAAGGTCGGTTTCGTGGCCGCACCGGCCGCCTTGTCCGCAGAATTCCGCAAGGTGCATCAGTTCAACGTGTTCACCGTGAACACGCCGATGCAGGTCGGTCTGGCCGACTACATGCGCGATCCGTCGCCGTATCTCGAACTGGCGGGCTTTTATCAGAAGAAGCGCGATCTGTTCCGCGAAGGTCTGGCCGGTACGCGCTTCAAGCTGCTGCCGTGCGAAGGCACCTACTTCCAGTGCGTGGACTACAGCGCGATCAGCGATATGAGCGAAGCCGACTTCGCGCTGTGGCTGACGGGCGAAATCGGTGTTGCCGCGATTCCGGTCTCGGCGTTCTATCACGAGCCGCACGAGTCGGGCGTGGTGCGTTTCTGCTTCGCGAAGCAGGACGACACGCTGCGTGAAGCACTCACGCGTCTGGCGAAGATCTAAGCACGACGCCGGGCGCCAGGTCGCCCAAACCATCCCAAACGATAACGGCCGCCATCCCTCGGATGGCGGCCGTTTCGTTTTACGGTCCAAACAACTTACCCGGCTTTCTTCGCCTGCTGATAAGCCTTCTGTTCGGCGCGCACACGCTGGAACGATTCACGTTCAGCGAGTCGCTTCGTGTATGCCTTCCAGTCGATATCGGCGGCTTGCAGGAAGTCTTCGCCATAGACGGCTTGCGTGGCCATCCCGAGAATCGGCAGATGGATGCCCGCCGCGATGTCGGCCATCGTGAACGTGTCGCCCGCGACGTACGGTGCGAATTTCGCAAGTCGCTTGAAGGCGACGATGTTCCGGCGCAGCAGCTTCTCCGTGCGGCTGCGCGTGCCTTCCGACGCCGTGCCGCCAAAGAACGCCTGTCCGTACACTTCACGCACCACCAGCTCCAGATGCAGTTCCAGCATCGTGAGCAACTCACGTTCCTTGGCCTGTCGCCACGGATCGCTGGAGAAAAGCGCCGGCGTCGGATGCGTCACCTCAAGGTAATCGCAGATCACCTGCGACTCCGACAGGAAACCTTGTTCCGTTTGCAGATACGGCACCTTGCCGAGTGGCGAGCATTGCAGCAGCGGCTCGTCCTGACACGGAATAGATTCGGACTCTTCGAAGGGCACGCCCTTCTCGTACAGCACAACCTTAACCTTGTTGTAATAGTTGCTTACTGGAAAGCCGTACAGCTTCAACATGATGTCTCCCATGTGAGTGAGCCGGTGGACGCGTCCACCGGGTACCGGAAGTGTACCGGCACGCCCCCGCCATGCGCGAATTGAATTCAACCGCAGGCGTCCCGAATTCCGGCGCTCGGCCAGTGCGCACGCCCCTCCCGCCCGTCAGACAGGCATCCACGTCAACGACCGCCCAGCGGAACAAGCGCTGGCAACGGCGGCGAGATCAGCGACAATAGCCGCAACGCGTTTTGGGCATCGGTTTGCATTGCCTGGCGATTCGGCCGGAAATTCATTTCCCGACCGACCGGTCGGACGATAGAATGGCAAGTCATGCGCACTCAGTGCTTGGTTAGCCGCCTCGCGCAGCCCCTGAGCGCCCACACAATACCGATCGACGACATCGACACCAACTTCGAGACACTCCGAATGACTGCATCCTCCTCGTCTTCTTCGTCTAACGTGGCGGCCGCTGCCAGCAAGGCCATCGACGTTCTGGGCATCGTCGGTGCTGGCGCCATGGGGCGTGGCATCGCTCAGATCGCCGCGCAAGCCGGTCTGACGGTCAAGCTATACGATACCAACGCCGCCGCCGTACAAGCCGCGCTGAGTGCCCTGCGCGACACGCTGGACAAGCTCGCCTCCAAGGGCAAGATCGACGCGGCGAGCGTCGACGCGACGATGGGACGCCTGCACGCGTGCAACGCGCTGGAGGATCTGGCGGACTGCCATCTCGTCGTCGAGGCGATCATCGAGAAGATCGAGATCAAGCGCGACCTGTTCCGCGCGCTCGAAGGCATCGTTGCCGCCGACGCGATTCTGGCGTCCAACACGTCGTCGTTGTCGATTACGGCGATTGCGGCGGCGTGCGAGCGTCCCGAGCGTGTGGCGGGCTATCACTTCTTCAACCCGGTGCCGCTCATGAAGGTGGTCGAAGTCATCGACGGCCTGCGCACTGCACCGGAAGTCGGCGACGCCCTGCTCGCACTCGGCCAGCGCATGGGCCACACGGCCGTGCGTTGCAAGGACATGCCGGGCTTCATCGTCAACCACGCCGGGCGCGGCATGAACACCGAGGGCCTGCGCGTGGCAAGCGAAGGCGTGGCGAGCTTTGCGGACATCGACCGCATCCTGCGCGAGCAGGCAGGCTTTCGCCTCGGCACGTTCGAACTCCTCGACCTCACGGCGCTCGATGTCTCGCACCCCGTGATGGAGTCGATCTATCACCAGTTCTACGAAGAAGCGCGCTTCCGTCCGTCGCCGATCACCGCGGTGCGCTTCGCAGGCGGACTGCTCGGCCGCAAGGTCGGCGAAGGCTTCTATCGCTATGTCGACGGCAAGCAGCAGGTGCCGCCCGAAGCCCCCGCGCCGGACGCGTTGCCCGCAAGCGTCTGGGTGAGCCGTGCGGACACGCGCGGCTTTGCGGCTGTCGTCGAGCTGTTGGGTGCGACGGGGGTGACCATCGAAAGCGGTGAGAAGCCGTCCGAGACGGCCCTGATCGTCGTCACGCCACTCGGCTTCGACGCCACGACGTGCGCCGTCGAACAGGGTCTGGACGCGACGCGCACCGTCGCCATCGACACGCTGCTGCCGCTGGCGGGCGCCAAGCGTCACACGCTCATGACCACGCCCGTGACGACAGCCGACGCGCGCAACGCCGCCCACGCGCTGTTCGCCCACGGCGGCACGCCGGTGACGGTGATCCGCGATTCGGCGGGATTCGTCGCACAGCGCGTGATCGCTACCATCGTGAACATCGGTGCCGATATCGCGCAGCAACGTATCGCGACGCCGGGCGACATCGACCGCGCCGTCACGCTGGGTCTCGGTTACGCCAAGGGACCGCTTGCACTGGGCGACGCCGTCGGCGCGCGTCAGTTGCTCACGGTGCTGCGTAATCTGCAATCGTTCTACGGCGACCAGCGTTATCGTCCGTCGCCGTGGCTCACGCGTCGCGCGCAACTCGGCGTGTCGCTGCTCACCGAAGAAGCGTAATCCGGAGACCGAATCATGGCTGCTGAACTGCTCGCCGAACGCGTCGACCAGACGCTGGTGCTGACGCTGTCCAATCCCGGCGCGCGTAACGCCCTGCATCCGGACATGTACGCCGCTGGCGTCGAAGCGCTGGCCACGGCCGAGCGCGACGCCTCCGTGCGCGCCGTCGTGATCACCGGGGCCGACAACTTCTTCTGCGCGGGCGGGAATCTGAACCGCCTGCTGGAAAACCGTCAGAAAGATCCGTCGGTGCAGGCCGCCAGTATTGACGCGCTGGCCGAATGGATCGAGGCGCTGCGTGCGTGTCCGAAGCCGATCATCGCCGCCGTCGAAGGCGCGGCCGCCGGGGCGGGCTTCTCGCTCGCGCTTGCCTGCGATCTGCTCGTCGCCGCCGACAATGCCAAGTTCGTGATGGCGTATGTCAAAGTCGGCCTCACGCCCGACGGCGGCGGTTCGTGGTTCCTCTCGCAGGCTCTGCCCCGCCCGCTCGCCACCGAAATCCTCCTCGAAGGTAAGCCAGTGTCGGCCGCGCGACTCGCCACCGCAGGACTCGTCAACCGGGTCGTTGCGCCCGGACAAGCCCGCGCCGAAGCACTCAACTGGGCGACGGATCTGGCGCAACTGTCGCCGAACGCCGTCGGCCGCATCAAATCGCTCATCGACAGCGGCGCCAGCGAAACGCTGACCTCGCAACTCGGTGCCGAGCGCGATAATTTCGTCGCTTCGCTGCACCATGCCGACGGTCTGGAAGGAATCAGTGCCTTCCTTGAAAAACGTCCGGCAAAATACCCCTGAAACGCGTACCCGCAGAGAGCGTACCCGCCCACCGGCGTACGCCCTCTCTCTATGCCCTGCGGCAGCCCCTGGCCTTCAAGGCTCGCTAGCCTGCTAGTCCGCTGCCCGCATTCGTTCAGGAGAACCCTCGCATGAGTTCACTCGGTCAACTCGGTGCCCAGACCGGTCCGCTGACCTTCACGCCCTCGGCACGTCGCCGCATCTATCTGATGCGTCACGGCGACGTCACGTATTTCGACGACAGCGGCCACCCGATCGATGCAGACGCCGTCCCGCTCAATGAGCTGGGACGCTCGCAGGCCAGCGCCGCCGGACGTGCCTTCGCCGCCGAGAACATCCGCTTTGACCGGGTCATCGTGAGCGGCCTGCCGCGCACGCGTGAGACCGCCGAGCGCGTGCTCGCAGAAACCGGACAGGACGTCGAAATCGAGACGTGGCCGTGCTGGCAGGAAATCCGCGCGGGCAAGATCTCCGACCTGCCCCCTGCCGAACTGGCACAGGCGTTTCTCAGCGCGTTCGACGGTCTGGTGCCGGAAGGCACACGCTTCATGAACGGCGAATCGGTGCGCGAACTGCTCGATCGCGTGGTGCCGCCGATCGCGGAGCTGCGCGCCGACAAGTCGTGGGACACCGTGCTGCTGGTGTTGCACGGTGGCGTGAATCGCGCGATTCTGTCGCATGCCCTGCATCCGCTGGGACGCCTCTTCCTCGGCCAGCTCGCCCAGACGCCCGCGTGCATCAACGCGCTCGACGTCGGCGACAAGCCGCAGGACTGGGTGGTGCGCCTCATGAACTTCGCCCCGCCGCAGCCGCTGCATCGCGATAACCGGCTCACGGTCATGGAGAAGATTTTCGCGTCGTTCGTCCGTACGCGCCAACGCGGCTAAACGACGCGCGTCATCGTCATTCCGGGCCGGGACATCTCCGGCCCATCGCGTTTTATCGAACGTCGCCGTACAACAGCAAAAGCCGAACCCACGAATCAGTCTCGATCAACGCAGCACCGGAAATGCAGGAGACAGCATGGCCGAGGAGCTTGTACAGGACTTTTCCGCATTTGCAGGCGAACGGGCGCTGGGCAGTCGTGCGCCGTTCGACACCGCCGCACTTGAGCGCTGGCTGAGCGCCAACGTCGAGGGCTTCTCCGGGCCGCTGACGCTCACGCAGTTTAACGGCGGCCAGTCCAATCCGACCTACCGTCTCACCACGCCCTCGGCCGCGTACGTGCTGCGCACCAAACCGGCCCCGGCGGCGAAGCTTCTCCCCTCAGC
This sequence comes from Pandoraea commovens, assembly GCF_902459615.1. Taxonomy (GTDB): domain Bacteria; phylum Pseudomonadota; class Gammaproteobacteria; order Burkholderiales; family Burkholderiaceae; genus Pandoraea; species Pandoraea commovens. The sequence continues at coordinate 326,178 of NZ_CABPSA010000004.1, read as the reverse complement.
GCACGCCATCGAACGCGAATACCGCGTGATGGACGCGCTCGCCAGCACCGACGTACCTGTGGCCCGCATGCGGGGCCTATGCGAGGACGAAAGCGTCATCGGACTGGCGTTCTACGTCATGGACTTCGTGGATGGGCGGGTGCTGTGGGATCCGTCGTTGCCGGGCATGACGGCGACGCAGCGCGGTGAGATTTACGACGAAATGAATCGCGTCATCGCAGCGCTGCATCGTGTCGATTACCGGGCTGCCGGTCTCGAATCGTATGGCAAACCGGGGGACTACATCGCGCGTCAGATCGCGCGCTGGAGCAAACAGTACCGCGCGTCGGAGACGGAACCCATCGACGCGATGGACCGGCTCATCGAGTGGCTGCCCGCCCATCTGCCGGTCAGCACGCCGGACACCCCCGAACGCACCACTATCGTCCACGGCGACTTCCGTCTCGACAACCTGATCTTCCATCCGAGCGAGCCGCGCGTGCTCGCTGTCCTCGACTGGGAACTGTCGACGCTGGGGGACCCGATTGCGGACTTCAGCTATCACTGCATGGCGTGGCATGTCAGCCCCGGGGTGTTCCGCGGCATCGCCGGGCTCGACTGGAAAGCCCTCGGCATTCCGGATGAAGACGTCTACATCCGTCGATACAGCGAGCGCACGGGCATCGTTCCGCCTGCGCAATGGCACTTCTATCTCGCGTACAACATGTTCCGCATCGCAGCGATTCTGCAAGGCATCATGAAGCGCGTGAGCGACGGCACGGCCGCAAGCCAACAGGCGCTGGACGCTGGCAAGCGGGCTCGCCCGATGGCCGAACTCGCCTGGACATATGCGCAGCGTGCAACGAACGCGACGCGCTTGCGCGATGCCTGACCACGCGCCGACGCGTCCCGATTCAGCAGACAGTCACCGCACGGAGATCTCATGAATTTCAGCTACAGCCCGAAAGTCGACGCGTTGCGCTCGCGTCTTTCAGCGTTCTTCGACGAGCACATCTTTCCGAACGAGCAGCGTTATCTCGAAGAGATCGAGATCGCCCGTCATAACGGTGACGCATGGCAGCCCTCGCAAGTCATCGAACGTCTCAAACCACTCGCGCAGCAAGCCGGACTGTGGAACCTGTTTCTGCCCGACTCAGGGCGCGGTGCAGGCCTGACCAACGTCGAATACGCACCGTTGTGCGAGATCATGGGACAGGTGCCCTGGGCGCCGGAGGTCTTCAACTGCAATGCGCCCGACACCGGCAACATGGAGACGCTCGAGCGTTACGCGACTGACGCCCAAAAGGCGCAATGGCTGGAACCGCTGCTGCGCGGCGAGATCCGTTCGGCATTTCTGATGACGGAGCCGGACGTCGCATCGAGCGATGCCACCAACGTGCAGTGCCGTATCCGTCGCGACGGTGACGATTATGTCGTCAATGGCCGCAAGTGGTGGTCGACGGGGGCTGGCGATCCACGCTGCGCGCTCTACATCGTGATGGGCAAGACCGATCCCGACGCCCCGAAACACGCCCAGCAGTCGATGATCCTGATTCCGGCCGACGCGAAGGGCGTCTCACGCGTACGTCCGCTTACGGTCTTCGGCTACGACGACGCACCGCATGGTCATATGGAGATCGTGCTCGACGACGTGCGCGTGCACGCAAGCAGTCTGCTGCTCGGCGAAGGACGCGGCTTCGAAATCGCACAGGGACGGCTCGGGCCGGGCCGTATCCACCACTGCATGCGGCTTATCGGGCTGGCGGAGCGCGCCCTGTCGCTGATGTGCCAGCGCACGCTTTCGCGCGTGGCGTTCGGCAAACCGATTGCGGCGCAGGGCGTCACACGCGAGCGCATCGGCGAGGCGCGATGCCTGATCGAACAGGCCCGTCTGCTCACGCTCAAGGCGGCCTACATGATGGATACGGTCGGCAACAAGGCCGCGCGCGCGGAAATCGCGATGATCAAGGTCGTCGCACCGAACATGGCGTGTCAGGTCATCGACTGGGCGATTCAGGCGCACGGGGCGGCGGGTCTTTCCGGCGATTTTCCGCTCGCTTATGCATACGCCAGCGCCCGCACCCTGCGTTTCGCGGACGGCCCCGACGAAGTCCATCGCAACGCCATCGCAAAGCTGGAATTGGCGAAGTATCCCAACATCACGGCCGAGTGACGGCGATCACTCGGTTGAGCCGGGCGAGGTCTGCCGGACACCGCCGAACCGGCGCCCGGCAGGGAAAAACGTTCTGTGGTGTAATTTCCCGGCAGTTTTCCCCGGGGGGACGGTGCCGCCCTCCCGGCCCGTTTGCCATTTGCGCCATCACCGTGCCTCCGGAGCCGCCTGAGCGACCCACGCACGACGTGATCCGCCGGCGTCGCTCGACGCCTCCCTGAGGAGCCGCAATTGATTCAGGTCTACTCCTGGGCCACGCCCAACGGCCACAAAGTCCACATCATGCTCGAAGAATGCGGGCTGGCTTATCACGCACACGCCGTCGATATCGGTGCGGGCGACCAGTTCAAGGACGCATTTCTCGCCATCTCGCCGAATAACAAGATCCCGGCCATCGTCGACGAAGACGGCCCGGACGGCAAACCGATCTCCCTGTTCGAATCCGGCGCAATCCTGCTCTACCTCGCAGGCAAGACCGGTCGCTTCCTGCCGGAAGACGTGCGCGGCAAGTACGAGACGCTCGAATGGCTGATGTTCCAGATGGGCGGCGTGGGGCCGATGCTCGGTCAGGCGCACCACTTCCGGATTTATGCGCCCGAGAAGATCGACTATGCGATCAAGCGCTACACCAACGAAGCGCGACGTCTGTACGGCGTGCTCGACAAGCGTCTTGGCGATCATCCGTACGTCGCGGGCGACATGTACACCGTGGCGGACATTGCCATCTGGCCGTGGCTGCGCTCGTGGAAGAATCAGGGCGTGGAGTTGTCGGACTTCCCGAACGTGCAGAAGTGGTTCGAAGCCATTGAGGCACGCCCGGCGGTGCAACGCGGCATCAAGGTGCTCGCCGACGCCCGCAAGCCGTTGCAGGACGACAAAGCCCGCGAAATGCTCTTCGGCGCGACGCAATACGCGCGCCGCTGAACGCCGCAAAACCGTCGAACGGCGGCGTCCCGGGCCGTTCGGCGGACTGTCACTCAAAGTGGTTTACACTTCGAAACAAAGTGCGGTTTCGCCAAAGCGCTGGCGGTGCTAATCTAGGCGCATTCTTCGACGCGGCGCTCAGCCAGCGTCACTTGCAGTTCGCAGTCCCTCGCCGCTGGCCATTGGAAGATCCGGGAGATCCACAAATGTCAGGCAAGTTCGAACTCAAGCGCAGCCCCAATGGTGAATTCCACTTTCACCTGCTGGGCGACAGCGGGCATACCATCCTTTCCTCCGAGACGTACAAGGCGCGCGCGTCAGCGCAGAACGGTATCGAGTCCGTTCGCAAGAATTCCGCTGAAGATCACCGGTTCGAGCGCAAGACGTCGACTTCCGGGCGCCCCTACTTCGTCCTCAAGGCGCGCAACGGCGAGATCATCGGCCAGAGCCAGATGTTCTCGACCGCCGAGCAGATGGAGGACGGCATTACCCAGGTCAAGCGAGATGCACCAGCGGCTTCGGTGAGCGACCTGTCGCATTGACGACTTGTGCGGCTAACCTGCGTGACGCGCCAATGCGAGGGCGCATCACATTGTCACGTCGTCACGCCACGTTGGTCCCATCATGATGCCCCTCGTCCCCGTCACTCCTTGGTGAATATCGCCTCGTCATGCGCACTGACAGATGCATCGAAGATCGGATGCCTTGTCATTGGGTGCCACGCAAGGGCACCACCCGCTCGCGGATAAACACTTCGTCGTCTGGAACTGAACCTGAACAATCTCGCGTGAAAAGCGAAGCCGGGGGGTGGGCAAATACGCAGTTGATTTGGTATCGGAAGCGCCCATCACTGCCGAATTCAAGCGGCCTGACCTGCCTGTCCGGCGTGACTCGCACACGCAACACACCACTAAACTGCGCATCCAGACCAAGTGCCGGAGTGAACGTCTTGGTACGCGGAATCCACGCCGCATAGATTATCGGTGTGCCTGAGGAAAGCGTGCTGTAGAAGGCTGCTGTCGGGTCATCGCAATTGCCCAGCCTCACCGTCAAAAAGTTGGTGAGGGATCCGTTGAGCACACATTTGTCCGGAATCGTCTTCGAGCGATACCGGAACGGCCCGTCGGGCAGCAACTGCCCCACCCTCACGCATGACACCGCTCCCGGCAATGGACTACTGCCGCGCCATCCATCGGCTAGCAGGTAGGGCTTGCCGTTGCCGTCGAGCAGCCGCGTGCCCACATCCTTTTGCTGCGAGAGCTGAACTACGGTCTTGCCGATCTCGCCGGTCTGCTGGTCCTGAAACGACACCTTGTAGAACGCGTACGACTCGTTGTTGCCACAGTCCGGGTTGTTCTGAATCTCCAGCCACATCCCTTCATGCGCCCCGGAAATGCTGAAGAAGTAGTGCTCGTCGTTCGGACACGACGAGTTCTGCTTGAAATTGATCTTCTCTCCGTCGTATAAGCTGAACGAGCACGGCTTTTCACCGTTCGCTTCCCACATCGTGATCGTGGGTAAGGCGTGATCGTGCTGCGGCACCGCCTCCAGCTTCGACGTCGCAGCCGCGCCGGTGATTGCTCCGGTCGCGGCACCCGACGCCGAGTCGGCCGCACCCGCCACGCCCTGATACGCCGTCAACAGCCACGCGCCCACCACAAACATCGAAACGGCCCGCAAAATCCGAGACCAACACTTTTCCTGGATTTTTCGCATCACGCACCTCCCTCTCTAATTCGACGCTGCGCGATCAGGTTGTGAGAGACGCTGGCGTGTCGCGTTCGTGCAGACGAGATGCCAGCGTCGCGTGTCATTTGTTCCTCTGCGGACAAAGGCTCCGGCTCATCATTTCGGCACGCCTTTGGTGTACCTTACCTTGTCGAATACCTCATCGATCGTCCCCTGGCATTTGCGAAATGCCGTGTAGCCCAAGGTGATGACATAGAGGCATTCATCGCCGACACGGAACCGTCCGTCCTCACCGTAACGGGGCATCTGATTACTCACGCCACTGTAGAGAATCGATGCCGACCCCGCGCTGTCCTTGTAAATAGCGGGGATGAAGTCTTTGGTCCGAGTTCTCCAGGTCGCGTAGGGAATCCCACCACCGCTCGATAGAGACAAGAAGTACAGCATATGCTGGATGTCACTGTCATCGCAGTTGCGAGTCCCAACACGTACCGTGTCAAAACCTCGAAACCCGAGACATTCATTCGGGAATTTCTTTGAGCGGAACTGTAATGGCCCGTCGGGCAACAATTGCCCCACCTTCACGCACGACACCGCTCCTGGCAATGGATTACTGCCGCGCCATCCATCGGCTAGCAGGTAGGGCTTGCCGTTGCCGTCGAGCAACCGCGTGCCCACATCCTTTTGCTGCGAGAGCTGAACGACGGTCTGCCCGATATCGCCGACCTGCTGGTCCTGAAACGACACCTTGTAGAACGCGTACGACTCATTGTTGCCGCAATCCGGGTTGTTCTGAATCTCCAGCCACATCCCCTCATGCGCGCCCGAAATGCTGAAGTAGTAGTGTTCGTCGTTCGGACACGCCGAATTGTCCTTGAAATTGATTTGCTGTCCGTCATACAAACTGAACGAGCACGGCTTGTCAGCGTTCTTCTGCCACATCGTGATCGTGGGTAAAGCATGGTCGTGCTGCGGCACCCCCTGCATCATCGAGATCGCAGCCGCGCCGGTGATTTGGACGGGCCCGTCCGGCGCCAAGTCGACCGCACTCGCCACGCCCTGGTACGCCGTCAACAGCCACGCGCCCACCACAAACATCGAAACGGCCCGCAAAATCCGAGACCAACACTTGTTTTGGATTGCTCGCATCACACACCTCCGTCTTTGACCCAGTCCCTTCGCGATCTCCGTGCCCGCAACGTCACAACGTCTTGCGTGCCGGGTTGATCACCTCGAACGACACACGCCATCCGTCCTGTCGTCCCTGATCGTGGAATCCGACCTGATAGTTGACGCTCAGGCGCGAGCCGTGGGCCAGTGGTGCAAGCCACGATGCAGGAATCCGTTCATCGAAGCCCTCCCGCGCCTCCGTCGCCGTGACCCGATGTCCGTCCTTGAGAAATAACTGATATGTCTCACCAGGCCGGTCCTCGTGTTCGCCCTCGCACCAAAGCCATAACTGCTGGCGCTCGAAGGCGAGGTGCCAGGGCTGAAGCAGCACCTGGGCACCGTTCGGCAACTTGTCGGGCTCGATGCGATCGCTGCCCGCAAGATCCGGCAATTGCGGCACCCGCATGTCGGTCGGCCTGAACGGCAACACGCCCAGCGACAGCACCGGACTCGTCTGATCTCCACCGGCGCGCGACACCACATAGCTCACGTCTGACGACAAGCCGACATTGGCCGCAATGACCGCCGGGGCAATGTCGAAAGAGAGGAATTCGGGCACAGGCTCGGGGACCGTCTCGAAAGCCGTCTCGATCGTGCCGTCGCCAACCGTGCCATGCCAGTGAACTTGTACCCGGTGGCCCGCTTGCATGCCCTGATAGCGCACCCGGACGCGGGCGCCTTGCAGCGCGAGCATTGGGTTCAGAAAGCCGTCGTCCCCGTTTTCCACTTGCGGGGCTAATAGCGTGAGCGTCGGCGTCAGATCGACGAGGATCGACTTGTCCGCCGACACACCGATGACCTCGCCGTTCGGACGCTCGCATCGATACGTGAACACATACTCGCCCGGTGCCAGCGCTCGCAGAACCTCGCCAGGGAAGTTCACGACGATCGCTTTCCCGACATCGTCGGCGCTCAGGGGGCGTGTCATCGCCACGATGTCCACGCCATTGATCGTGCAGAATAACATGTCACCTGGTGCGGAAAACGGCGGGAACATCTGCGTGTCCGCAGGCAACATGTCACCGTGATCTGCCAGATATTCGTCGGTGACACCGTTCGCGTCGACCTCCACATCGACGCGAAATGCAAAGTACGGTATCGCGGCATCGGGCGCCGTCCGGCGATGGTCGATAGTCATTTCAACACCTCCCCATCCTGATTTGCGCGAATGGCAATGGCACGACGTACGTGTGGCGCACGAACCGGACTGTGCGCTGGCGGCACGCTTGAGTTCAGTTCCGGTCCCGCTTGTAATGCACTTGAATCACACGCGGGAGGTCGGACGCGCGGGAACGCACCGAGCTCGTGGGCGAACCTCCGTTGCTCGTCGGAGAAGTCGCACGGGATCCCGACTGGGAGCGTGCGACGACTGCCGCTGTGTGGCCGGCCATTTGGGTCAACATGAAGGCGTTGACGTTTGGTACTGGAGGGGGCGAAGGCGAGCGTGGCCCGCTTGACAAAGAGCTGATCGACCACTCAGATTCCTCGCTGATCCTACTCAACCTCGATAACGAGCGAATCGGAGGCGGAGAACCGCTTGTGCTGCGAGAACCGCTGGCCCCGCTGCCGCCGGCATTGCCTGTCGGCGTACTGGACCTGGACCTGCTCGCCGGTCGACTCAGCACCGAATCGTTTCCCGTCAGAGTGCCTCGTGTGCCGTCCTCGGCAAGATTCGCTGCACGCGCTGCCACGCGTGCGTTGGCGAAGGCAAATCCGAAACCCGCGATAATGTCGAAAGCGCCTAGTACGGTCGCCGCAAGGCCCAATTGGGCCGAAAGATCGTCACTCCCGTCAGCCGCCGCGGCAGCGCTCCCCGTGCCGAGTCCAAAGATCGCCGCATTGACGCTCGTGGTGCTGATAAGCGACATCTGCGACACCGTGCCCAGCGCGGCGAAGTTCGCGGATATGGTGGTGGCGAGCGAAGCGCTCGATGTCGCGGCAGTTGCGGCTGGCACGCCGACCCCTACAGCCGCCGATGTTCCCGTCGCCACGGCGCCTGCGCCTGCCGTCGCCCCCGCCGTCGTTGTCACCATTGCACTGGTTAACGGCGTCAGCAGCCCCGCCGAATAGATAGTGGCCACGATGCCTATCACGGCGGTCAACGCCGTGATAATCCCACCCAGCCACGACGGGATGTGTCCGGACGGGTCGATCGAGTTGAGCGGATCAAGGCGCGCGTAGGCGTTGACGCCGCCGCCGTCGAACGGGACATCGGTATCGGGCACCAGAAAGCGACACAGCACCGGGGAATACAATCGTGCATTGCCCAGCCAGAGACCCTGTGTCGCCGGATCGACAATCTCTCCATCCTGACCGGGAACGCCGTCCGGGACATCGGCGCGACGATACCCGCTTGGGGAGTACACGATACCCCGCGTCGCGTCGCTGCCCGAGTGCACTTCCATCACGCTCGACTTGGTATCGGTGGCGTACGCCAGCAACTGTCCTGCGGAGTCCAGCGTGCCCCCGGTGCCGTCGAGATAACTACGCGTGAGCGTGCCCTGCACTTCCACGGCCAACCGGTTGCGGCGGAATATCCGTCGACGCGTCGGCTGGCCCGCCTGCGCGACGACCGACTGTTCGTCGAGCGGGTTGTAGCCATACTCGGTCGGTGCCTGTCCGCTACGCTGGGCGGACATCATCTGATCCTGCTCGTTGTACGTGTAGGTGTTGCCCAGGCCGTCGTCGGTCACGCGACCTGCCGCGTCGTAGCCAAGCGTGAAACGCCCATCCGCAGCACCGTAACCACGCCGCTCGAACGCCGTGAGCTGAGTGGGATCGTCGTCGTTATCGAAGTGAAACGTCACCTCGGCGGGTGTGCTCACCCCGTAGTGCCACGTCAGGATTTCGGCCACATTGTCGAAAGCGTCGTGCTTCCACTGCTGCACCGAAATCCGTTGTGAAGGATCGTGTGGATCGGGAGCACTTTCGGGCCCTTCGGTGTAGTAGGCCTCGAGCCGGTCGCGCCGGTCGTAGGCCATCCCCTCCCTCAATCGCAGCGTGCCGCCCTCTGTACGCGTGCGGTTGACCAGCAAATCGAGATCGTTGTACCCCTGAGTCAGCACGAGCGCGGTGCGCCCCGGCGCAATCGTCTCACGCGACGTCTCGCGACCGAAGTCGTCGTATCCGAGCGTTGTCGTCAGACGCAACGTACCGGCCTGCCGCACGGTCTGTTTGCACAATCGGCCAAGCGGGTTCCATAAATACTCCACGACAACATCGCCACAGGTGTACTCCATCAACTGCCCGGTGGACGCGTTGTAGCGATAGCAATGGATGTTGCCCGCAGCATCCTCACACGAGGCAGGCAGACCGAGCGAAGTCCATTCGTAAGTCGACTGACGTTCGCCCGCCTCGTCTGTCCACGTTTCGATATGAGGAAAACCGGTTGCGTAGCGCTCGCAACCATAGGTGGCTCCTGCAAGCGATGCCCCCACGAGCAATCCAGTGTTCGGATCATGCTCGTAATCGGTTTGCACAGCTCCCGCCACACGCTGTCGAGGCACCTCGGTCAGCGAGGGATTGAGCGTGAAAGTCAGCTTCTGTCCCGCGGCGTTGGTCTGTTCTGTCGGATGCCTGCGACCGAGCTGGAACGACCAGCTCGTAGTGCGCCCTCCTACCGTCTGGTCGGTAACGCGCATCTGACCATCGAACGTGCGAGCCCCGACCTCGGTGCCGTTCACACACACTTGTGTCGCGCTGTTGTCGAGCGAATGCGGTGCGTAGGCGTAGTCGAACGTATCACCATCGCCGAGATCGACGTGGCTCGTACGATCCGCAAAGTCGTAGGTGTACGTCGTCTCTCTGCGTGACGAGTCGAGCGCGCTGACGCGACGGCCCAATCCGTCGTAGGCGAAGGTCCATTGACTCACCAGACTCCGCGACGTATCGGTGCGTGTCTCCTTTTCGATCTCGGCAAATCTGTTGTACGTACGCGCTGTGACCCCGGAACGTTCCTCGCCGCCCTCGAGCCAACTTGTCTCCGTTTGCGTCACGGCATTCCACTCGTCGTGTTCGATCACGCCGTCCGGTCGCGTGACGGCACAGCAACGTCCCCATCCGTCGTAGGCGAAGTGCATGGTGGTAACCAGCGGCTCACCCTCAATGCGATCGGTCGTCGTGCTTTGAATCTTGCGGCCACGCGTGTCGAACTCGTATCGCATCACCTCCAGCACATCACCTCCGGCGATGTCTGGGTCGCTTCGTGTGGTACGCACGGTCAATCCGGTGCCATCGAAGTAGGCGGTATCGACGATGCCCGAATCGCGGGTTGTCTGCTGCGACACCACACCACCGGTTTCGCCCATGAGCGTATATACATGCCGCAACGTGGCGGTGTAGGTGGTATCTCCCGATGTCGGCGTCGTCGATTCCTCGACCACCCGGCCAAGCACGTCATATTGCGTCACGACGATTGCATCGTTGCCCTGCACAAGGGTGTCCAGTCCGGTGTGAATCGACGTATGCGTGATGGTCGTACTATCGGTGTCGTCGAAATCGGTATGCTGCCTGCGCGTCGTCACCAGTTCGTCGTTCGCCTTCGCATAGGTGTAGTCGGTCGTAGTCGTGTGCCCGGTGAGGGTCTGCGCACGCTGACGTGCGCGCCCATGCAACAGCGCCGACGTCGGATTATTGAAGTACGCGAACGACACCTCGTCGAAAACATCTCCATCCGCCAGTTGCCGTTGCTCACTCACGGCCAGAAAATCGGCCGCACCGGATACGAGCGACGGATAGCTCGCGTACCGAAATTGCTGAACCCGCGTCGGCGCCAGTGCTGTCGGCTTCATGCCGGGGGCGCGAGGCGTCGGTTCACCCGGCACCATCGTGCGCGACTTCACAGAGCGCGGTGTCTTCCACACGGGGTCGGGCGGGCATCCGTCCTCGCCAGCAGGATCGTAGTACTCGGTCAGCTCAGTGACACGGTCCGGCATAACGACCTCGATGGGGTTACCCCACGTGTCATACCGGTGGGTCGTGATCTCGTCGCGCGCCACCCCGTCGCGACGCCAGCGCACGATCTCCACTTTTGGCAATTGCGCAATGGCAGGCTGTTCGTCATAGGGCGCGCCCGTCACGTCGTGATAGATATTCAACGTGGTTTGTTCGCAACCGTCCTCTTCGCGCCGTTCCTCCATGAGCAGGTGAAAGCGATTGAACTCGCGGTACACCGTGCCCAGCACCCGCGGTGGCTCGACGGATTCGTCGATCTGCGATTCGGTCGACCAATAGCGATAATCTGTCCTGACCTTGTAAAGCCCGTCGGAGGCATCTTCCCAGTCGACACCCGCGCCATAGCCTAGGAAATTGTTCGTCGAGAAGGTGTACGTCGTCACGCGCGAAGGCTGATCGGCACCCGGGTCGATCACATGGCGCACCACGTAAGGAAGATGGGACGGTGGCGTGCCCGGTGCTTCGTTCGAGCGCGACGGAAAGCGATGGCCGTCCGTTCTGTAAGCCATCCTCTCTACACTTCCGGTCGGCGACCTCACCTCGGTGAGGAACGCGAGATCGGCATCGGTCAGACGTTCGTAGTTGAACACCCATCTGGGCTGACCGGGGAGCGGGAGGCGGATCGAAGACACGAGGTCGCCGCTGAGCGTCATCTCATAGACGACCGGTATCGGCCCGGCGACCGTGATGGAAACGGCCAGCCCCGTGCGTGTCACGCGCAGCAACTCCCCACGGTCCTGATCGCGCATCGTAGCCAGTGCCGGCTCACCCTCGAACGCCTGCCACGTCAGGTACACCGATCGCCCGTGCGGCGACACGATCTCCACCGGCACCCACGGGGTGAGCGGATCCGACGGCCGGAAGGGTTCCAGAATCTCGCGTTGCCCCGAACGATAAGTCACCACCACGCGCGTAGCGTGCTTCTCTATGATGGCGGTGGGCAGCTTCTGGTCGGGGAGCGTAATGCTCGCATCCGTCATGATCGCGAGGTGCGTCTCACCGTCCGACAGTCGCAAACGCTTGGCGGCGGGTTGCAGTTGCGAGAAGCCCCAGCTCCAGCCCCGACCGAGTCCGACGTCGACGTTCTGCAACGGATCAAAGCCGAGCGAGAGTTTCAGCTCCGGTCCTGCCAACGCATTCATGGATATAGGGGGCAACGCAACGCGAACGGTGTAGACGCCGGTTCGCGGGTCCACACCCTTTTCGAGGAAGCTCAGAAAACTTTGTGCCCCGGAATACAGCGCGTTGTGGTCCGCCTGAGAACGTTCACGAACTGGCTCGTCCATATCGGACTCCTTGCGATGGCAAGTGCGCGGTGAGGATCGCAATGTAGGACCCGGCCCTGACACCTGAATACCGGACATCGCCGCGGCATCAGGCTTGCGTCAGATCCATCTGGTCGAGCGACGTCGAAATGTTGACGCGCAAACGATGGGTCGTTCCGTATTTGTCGCGCACGATGTAAATGGAGCCCAGATTGTTGACCGCCCCCGCCCACGGAAGCCCACCCACGCGCGAGACGAACGCCACCGACGCGCAGTCGGCGCGGGCGTAATTGTTGGTGTCGGGCCGGTAATCTCCCATGTGCTGTGTATGGGAGTAGATGAAACGCTGCTGCTGCGTTTTCTCGTCGGGTGGCGGCGCGTAACCGCAGAATGCCCCCGTCGTTGAGTTGGGCGACAACCATCGGAACGTGCTTGCCCAGCTATCCGGCGCGACATCAATGCTGTGGATGGCATAACGCCGACCGTTATCGACCATGCCGAGATGGTAGATTTTCACCTTGATATTGGGGCCCACTTCAAAACTGTTCGGGTTGTCCCACTCCACTTTCCAGGCAGCCAAACCCGGCCGTTCAAACTGCACCGGCACGACGTCGACTTCCCCTTTGTCACCCGTCTTGTCCATCGAGTACACGTCGACGTCGGACACCGTAATGCGTGCCCCGATGCTCTTGCGGGCATTGGCAAAGTCGGCCGTCTGCACGTACCGATGGAGCGTCTCGGACGCCACCGGCTCTGGCCCCACCGCCCCTGGCGGGCAAAAGTCGTAGTCGTTTTTCTTCGTGGATGCGCCCCAGCCGCTGGTGACCGGCACGTTCGAATCAATGACCACAGGAATCAACTGACGTGTGCCAGCATCGACCAATCGCAGACTGTCTCGTTCCTCTGGCGTCAGCGCGACATCCGACTCGATCGTGATCTCGATCCGTACCTGACTCAACCCATTGTTGTAGAGACGCTCCGTGCCGGACGTGATTTTCAGCTCGAAGGTCTCGATGGCGGACGCTCGGGTGCTTGCATTCATCTCAACCTCCGACACAAGAAGTGTGAAATGAATGTTAGGCGCCATTCTCGTCAGCTACACCTGTCAACCTTGACAGTCGACGGCCGCGCTGCAGCACCGTCGACAATGGCGAAGCGCCGGAAAGTCGAAGAGACAAAAAAAAACGGCGACATCGGGTCGCCGCCTGTCTACACCGATTGAGTACGTCGCTCAGGCCGGACGTTTGAGATACAGCCCAGTCCCGCGAAAACGGCACACTTCTTCGCCATGCTGATTCGTTGCGGTCCACAGCTGACGCACGATGCCGCGATCCGGGCGGCTCTTCGACGCACGCACTTCGAGCGTGCTGCTCGTGACCGTCACCGTGTCGCCGGGGCGCACCGGCTTGAGCCATTCAATCTGCTCCACGCCTGGCGAACCCATGCTCGATGAGCGCGACAGCAACTTATCGACATTCATCCGCATCATGATGCTACACGTATGCCAACCGCTGGCGACCAACCCACCGAAGTGCGATTCGCGTCCTGCGGCTTCGTCGACGTGAAACGGCTGAGGATCGAACTGACGCGCGAATTGGACGATCTCGTCAGCCGTGAACGTGTATTCGCCGAGGTCGAAGGTGTCACCGACTGCGAAGTCCTCAAGGTAGTACTCAAGCGTTGCCATGCCAACCTCCCGCTGTGCGAATAGTCCGAGTGGATTCGAGCAATTCCGGCCATTCCTGAGATGCGATAGGCACTGAAAATCGCCGCGCGTGAGGGACATTATGCATGACTGCACGCGCCTCTCCCGCGCACACGTTGTACGCCGCACCGCCCCCCATGTCTCCCCGTAATCGACAAGCGATATCTGAAAGTGCGTGCGCTGTTGGCGCACTCACCATGAACGCCATTGCCTTCAGCCCTCGCAGCCCTGCTCCAGCGCAGGCATCTCCCTCTCACAGGCAGGAGCCGTCGAAAAATGATCCGCTCGACTCAGTTTCCGTTAGCGCCGATCTCACTCCCCACCGTAACGGGGCATCCACATCCTGCCTGCACCTCGACGGCGTCCCCCCCTGATCGGCCACCCTCGCTGCAAACACTGCTCACTGCGTCGCTGCCTTCCGACGCGCCGTACTGGGCCGACAGAATGACGCAAATCTGCGAGGACCATCCGGCACTGAGCACGAGCCTTCGATGGATTCTCGGTAACGTCCCGCTCGCCGAAGTCGCGCAGTTTCTGGACAGCGGGATCGAGGTGCTGGCCGACGCGCTCGATGCCTCACCCGATCTGGCGCACGGCATTCTGCTCTCATGGGAAAGCGCCTTGGCGCGACGACATCCCGCCGACACTCTGGAGACCATCTGCCTGCGTGTGACGTCGCCGTCGAATCTGCGGGACATCCGGCGGTCGATGACACGGGCCGCCTCGCGCGATGGCGAGTCCGAGAATCGCCATGTAGCGGTCTGCGGTAAAAGCTGGGCGCAGAGTGTCTCGGACACGTTCCAATGGTTACGAATGGCTGGCAGCGGATTCGATCCGAACATCAGTGAGTCCGATTACGAACAGCGTGCACGCGAACTGGCGCACGAGGTGAGTTACACGATGCCGACCTTCCGCTTCGACAGATGCGGTGCCATCGGCACGTTGACCGGTTTGCTTTACGCCTACGCGAGTGCCTCGTGCATCGCGCGCGACATCGGCATCGCGAGCCCGTTGACCGCACCTCACCGCGTACCGCCCGACGACAGCGGGAGCCTCTCATTTCGGGAAGTCATCGGCGATGTCGTCGATGCCTGTCTGCATGCGATCTCCGAGGGCACCGACCGACTGACGAACGCCGTGCCGATTTACGATCCGCTTCGCTTTCCGGCAACGGCGAGCGCAGCGGTGTCGCCCGCGCCCCCGGATACCGCGAATCCAGCGCCGGAGGGTGCGCCTCCCCCTCATCCGGTGCGCCATGCGGCGCATCGGGCGTCACGTCATCCGAGTGAGAGACAGCCGCAGAAACTGTCCCCGTTGGACAATTCGCCCGCGATGCGACGGGTCGTCTCACTCGCGAACGCTCAGGAAAATCGTGCCCTGACCCGGGAAGCCACGATCAACGCGATTTCCCCGGTTTTGGATTTACGGCAATTCATCGATCATGAACTGATCTCGGCCCTCGCCGACGTCGGCATCACGCGAAACCCCGATCTCCTTTACCTGAATCGATTCAAATACTTCGGCCGCCCCTCCAAAATGGGGCTACCGCCGGGCACCTTGGCGCGTAGCGGCCTAATCGAATCGCTGACGCTTAGCGAGGCTGCACGACAGTTTGCGACAAAGCAAAACCACATCAAGGAGACCCCGCTCGCCTACGGCATCTACAGGCATGACCGCACGCGGAGAAACCACTTTGTCCCTGAGGACGAAGTCAAGGAGCTAACGGTCCCGGCGTTCGAGAAGGTCATCGACGCGTGCAGGCAGCGCTGGCTTAGCCATCTGAATCGGCTGGAAGGTCCTCGCGCCGAGGCCGATTACGTTGAGGCGCTTTACGAGCGTGCGCGAACGGCACTCGAGCAGCAGGCCGCCATCGAGTACAACGCCGGACGAATCTCCGGGGACGGTCTCGTTTTGGCCCAGATCGTAACGTACGCACCCGATGCCACGCACCGTCGATTGAACCTCGACATGTACATCGGCAACATCAAAGGACACGAGATCATCCTCGACGTACCCGGCGTAGGCCACGTCCGACCTGCGGGTGCGTTTGCCATTTCGGAGTATCCCGCCCGGATGACACATCATCCGGGGAGAATACTTGTCGCGGTGCTGGGAAGTGGTTTTCCGCTAAGGGAATACGAATCGGAACTAAGTCTCGAACGGGATCTGGCCAGAGGGGAAGGCTCCGTCATCTATCGGGAACTGGTCGGTCGGCTTCCCCTCGATATGCAGCCCAGGTGCTTCGTCGACGACCCGTGCCGGGTCATGCTCCCGGCCACGCAGGACGATGTGATCCGTCTCGCACTGAGAGCGAGCTTCAGTGTCATTCGCCACGACTTCGACTACGGTGGCAGCGCGCTGTTCGACGGGCAGCGAAGCGCCGTCTGGACAACATGGCTGGCCGGCGCAAACGCCACCGACTTCGACACTGGAATGCAGGAAGCCGCGCCCGGCGACACAGGCTTTCCCGCTGGGTTTCCTCCCGATACGCTCCCCCGCGAACGCCGTCTGCATATCGACCACCGCGCTATCGAAGCGGTTCACCAGGTCGGCCGACTGCGCGTCCATGTCTCCGAGGCGTTGCCCGATTTATCACGCGCGACCGAGGATTACATGACTGCGCTGATCATGACCTTGACCGGTCAAGTAGTGACGACGTCGCAGATTTACCTTCACGTCTACCGGCAGCGTGTGAGCACAGCGCTCGATTTTCCGACCTACGACTGGAGTGGTCCGGAGACGCCGATCGAAACGTCGTCGCTGACGCAATACCTCGCGAACCGAGTCAGCGGCGCACAGACCGAAGCGCTATCACCCGGCACTCGGACCATCTTCTCGAACGATGCCGACCCCGTCGATGCGCGTGAACTGAATATTCCGAACCTGACACCGGAGGCTTTGCTTAACGCCATCGACACCGAATCCTTCATCGATCAGCAAACCGACGTTTTCGATACCTTCTGGCAAGACCACTCGCAGAACATGTACGTGTCGCTCAAGGGCGCCTTCATCATCGAGGCCTTCGTACAACTGCAGGAAGGTCGCCTGCCGCCCGCAGCGGCGGACATCGCGCGGCGCGTCGCCGGATGCGCCAGCATCTATTCGCTGAATCTGGAACCGATGCACACACCTTCGATTCCGGATCCCGACATTCGCATGTCATGGCTACATGTCGGTGGTGCGAAATCGGACATTCAACTCTTCGAGGATCTCGGCACCGGTTGGGTGCTCATGTATGCGCCTCGCGTGCTGTCGGATCATCTGATCGCGTTTCATCGACATTCGGCGTTGCACAGTTGGCTCACCGAGCAGCTCGGAGATACGAGTGCCCGCGAACGGCTGGTGAGCGCGTTCTCCAAAGCCGATCGTGAAAACGCGATGCGCACCGGTCTCATCGGCATGCCTGCCCCGCGCAGAGGCATCATCCCCGCTTTGGCATTCTCGACGTCACTCATTTCCGGCGACCCCTTCACCGCATACCTTGATCTGTTCAAGGCGCGCGTACAGGAAGAAACGCATAGCCGGACGTCGAGCTTGACCGGTAGCCTCGTCGCGCCGCTGCTCGACACGCTTGCCGCCACCAACTTTGTATTCGGCCTTACTGCGGTCGCCGGGGCCGCGTTGCCGGGCATCGGTGCGACTTCCAGCACGCTCTCCGCGATTACCTTCGCGATGGGCGCCACCGCCGTTGCCTTCGGCGACCGACCGGTTCGACGTGCGGGCTGGAATGCCATGCTTTCCGGAGCGACCGGGCTGCCCATCGGCTGGTATACGAATGCAGCCGCTACGGTAAGCGCGCAATTGCGGCCCTTTCTGGCGTCCGCCTCCGCGCAGCGGCTGCATCCACTGATGCCCAACCTCTATCGCGGCGAACAAGGCATGGTGGTGCGCTCCGGGGAGCTTTACTTCAATGTCGATTATTTTCCCAATCGCGGAACCTGGAACGTGATCGATCATGCCAGGCCCGGCTCGCCCGGTCCCGCGATCTCGCAAACCGCGAATTACGATTGGATTCTCGAAGACATCAGCGCGCACTCCACGCTCGACGGACCAGTCGGAGCAACGGTGTTCCATGACGATGTGAGCCTGAATTTCATCGACGTCGAATACCGCTCGAAGCTTTCGGCGCAGCGTCATGCGGCGTCGGCCGGGCGTCGGGAAGCCTTCCAGGCGGGCCGAAGCGAAGCGGAGAAAAGCCCGTTGAACCTGCCACCGGAAGCGCGGCCATCGGCGCTGCTCAAGCTGGATTTCATCGATCCGGCGACGAGCGATCCCCGCCTGCTCGGCATCCTCTCGCGCCGCGTCGAAGAAGTCATGCGCGTCGAAGCCACGGCGCGCGCCGCGGCCAACGCCCGGCTCGTTGCGGGCGACATTCACGCCGCATCCGGAGAATTCCGACCGCTGCCGCAAATGGCCTATACGGCAAGCAACGCCGATGGGCGAACCGGATTCTGCTTGCCGCTGGTGCGCATGATGGCGGTCGCCCAACATCGCGGGGAAATCACGTCATTCATCCGGACGATAGAAGGTGCCGTTCAATGGCCTCAATCCCCTCAGGCGCTTTCGCTTCGGGAGCAGCTCGTACGATTGCACTCCAGCGTGGAAGCCAGCGCGACGGAAACGCATCTCGGGCTGTTCGACCTCGACCGGCTTGAACAAGCGATCGCGGCCGGTCCCCCCAGAGCGACGTATCTCGTCACCACGCGGAGTCATTCCATGTCCATATTGGTCGAGCGTGCCGGCACCGTTGTCTACGATCCGAATTTCGGCGTTGCCGAATTTCGCTCGACCGGCGACGCGCTCAAGGCGTTCGGGGCGTTGATGCGTCGAGGCGATCTGGCGCGTCTCTACGGGGCGTTCGACGGCTTGGGCGAGATGCAGTTCATCCTCAAGCGAGTGGACGTGGAACGACTCGCCCGGGTCGACGTCGGGGGAACGGAGGTGGCCGAGATGGCGATTTCGACGTGGGGGTGAAATCAGAGCAAAGCGATGGCGGCCGGAACGGCACCCGATGAACCGCTATTGGAGGGTTTCCTTGACACCGTCAGGCAGCGGCAGCGACATGATGTCGATGCCTTCGTCGGCCAGCGCCTCGGCTTCCTCTCGCGACGTCGTGCCGCGAATATTGCGCTCCGGGGCTTCCTGATAGTGAATCTTGCGCGCTTCCTCGGCGAATTGATTACCGACGTCTTCCGTATTCGCAATGACGTGGCGCACAGCTTTCATCCACAACGTCTGCAATTGACGCTGCGCTTGCGCAACCTCTGGAGGCAGCGCATCGGCACGCACGGGCGAGCCGCTCGCCTGCGTCGCCGAGGTCTCGGCGCGCGACGTCGTCCCCGACAGATTCAGACGCGGTGCGGACGGCATGCGCACGACAGCCGTGTCGCCACAGACCGGGCAACTGACCAGCCCGCGAGACTGTTGCGACAGGTAATCGTCCTCCGAGCCGAACCAGCCCTCGAAGGTGTGCTCATGGGCACAACGCAGATCAAAAACCTTCATGATGCAACGGATGTGTCCCCGCCCCGCCGTTGGAATACGTCAGCGAGGCCGGGATCGAAAAATGACCGTAAGACGGCGAATCAGCGCAACGGCGTACGTTCACCGGGCTGCCAGACTCCCGATAATATCTTTTCCAGCCAAAACGCGCCGATAACCGATTTCACGTCCGTGACGCGTCCTTCACGCACCCACTGAAGCAGCTCCGTCGCGGGCATCTTGAAGACGTCCAGAAACTCGCCTTCATCCAGCTTCTGCTCGCCCTTTGTCAGATCGCGTGCCAGCCAGATGTCGATGAACTCCGTCGAGTACGAAATCACCGGGTGAATGCGGGTCAGGTAATCCCAGCGCTCGGCCCGATAGCCCGTCTCTTCCAGCAACTCGCGCTGACCGCACACGAGGCCACCCTCGGCCTCGTCGAGCTTACCGGCGGGCAACTCCGTCATCACCCGCTTCAACGGATAGCGATACTGGCGCTCCATGAGCACCTGACCGTCTTCGAACAGCGGGATCACCATCACCGCCCCCGGATGGGTCGTGTACTCGCGAATCGCCGTCTTGCCGTCGGGCAGACGCACACGATCGCGCTTGATGGTGAGGAACGCGCCTTCGTAGACGGTATCGCTCTCGATGCCGGTCTCAATCAGGTGCTGGTCGTCTTGCTGTTGGGTCATAAGCCCTCCACGGCTGAAAATTGGCGAACCCGGAATACAAAACGCCGCCTCGGGGGCGGCGTCTTGCGAAGCATCCATCTCACGCGGCAGCCGCCGGTCGATGGCGCCACAAATACCGGTAGACGAAGCCCGGAAACGCGAACACGACAAACAGGCTCGCCGTCACGGCGTAGAACTCCCAGCCCTGTGCGAACACATTGCCGATGCCCGACTCGATCAGGTAACCGAGCGCACCTACGACGAAGTACGCCACCACCATCTCGATCAGACGAAGCCACAGCGGTTTGACCGCCGACTTGCGCCCGAGAATACCGAACAACCTCTGGTTCACGAACGGCAGGTTCGCGCCCAGCACAGCCAGCAAAATGACTAGCGTACCGCCTGCGGACATCCCCATCGTTCGTCTCCCCTGCTTGCCTTGCTATCTCTGTCAAACGGCAGGGCAGATCGTTCCGATCTGCCCTGTCCGCATTGCATCACTGCGTGAAGTCATCCGGCGAGTTAGCTCGCCAGCGTCAGCTTGATCGTGCGCAGGCACCAGTCCATCAGCGACCCCGGCATCAGGCCGAGATACAGCATGGCCAGACCGTTGATCGACAGCACGAAGCGCATCGTACCGCTGCCTTCCAGCGCATTGGTGTCGTCGGCTTTGTCGAAGTACATCAGCTTCACGACGCGCAGATAGTAGAACGCACCGATCAGCGACGCGATCACCGCGACCACTGCCAGCCACACCATACCGGCGTTCACCACGGCTTGCAGCACAGCCAGCTTGGCGTAGAAGCCTGCCAGCGGCGGAATACCGGCCAGCGAGAACATCAACATCAGCATGACGAAGGCAAACCACGGGCTGCGTTGGTTCAAGCCCTTCAGATCCGAGAGGTTCTCGGCTTCGAAGCCCTTACGCGAAAGCAACAGCACGATACCGAACGTACCCAGCGTCGTCAGCAGATAGATCACGCTGTAGAACAGCGACGAACCGTACGCGTCGGCGATGCCGTCGATCTTGCCGCCCACGACGCCCGAGAGCATGCCCAGCAGCACGAAACCCATGTGCGAGATCGTCGAGTACGCCAGCAGACGCTTGACGTTGGTCTGCACGATAGCCGTCAGGTTACCGATCACCAGCGAGAGCACCGCCAGAATGATCAGCATCTGCTGCCAGTCGATCGCCAGCGGGAGCATGCCTTCCACCAGCAAGCGCAGCAGCAGCGCGAAGGCACCCAGCTTCGGTGCGCCGCCGATGAGCAGCGTGACCGGGGTCGGTGCGCCCTGATAGACGTCCGGCACCCACATGTGGAACGGTGCAGCGCCCAGCTTGAACGCCAGACCGGCCACCACGAAGACCACGCCGAACACCAGCACGATCTTGTTCACGGCGCCGGAAGCGATCACTTCGAAGACCTTGGCGAGTTCGAGCGAGCCCGTCGCGCCGTACATCATCGACATACCGTACAGCAGGAAGCCCGAAGCCAGCGCACCCAGCACGTAGTACTTCATGGCCGACTCGGTCGCGTTCGTCGAATCGCGCCACACGGCGGCGAGCGCATACAGCGACAGCGACATCAGTTCCAGACCCAGATACAGCGTCAGGAAGCTGTTGCCCGAGATCATCACCGACAGGCCCAGCAGCGAGAACAAGCTGAGGACGTAGAAGTCGCCACGGGCAAGACCGCGTGCTTCCAGATACTTCTGGCCGTAGATGAACGTGACGAACGTTGCCAGACCACCGAAGGCCTTGAGCAGGTTCGACATCGGGTCGGCGACGAACACATTGCCGAACAGGTAATGCGACGCCGGGTCGGCGGCATTGCAAGCCCACAGCACCGACACGACAGCCGACGTGATGAGCGCCAGCACGTAGTTAAGCTTGCGCGTCTGGCCGAGGAACGCGTCGCACATCATGATCACGAGGATCATGAGCAGCAGGATGGCCTCCGGCAACGCAGGCAGCAGATTAATGTTTTGCATGATCTAGATGTCCTCCCCGATTACGGCAGCTTGGTCTGCGCCACGTGGGCGAGGAGGTTAACCACGGAGGTATGCATCAGGTCCGTAAAAGGCTTCGGATAGATACCCATGAACAACGTGAGAGCCGCCAGCACTGCGAGCATGAAGAACTCGCGCTTGTTGATGTCGATCAGCTCGCGTACATGATCGTTGGCGATCGCGCCGAAAATCACGCGCTTGTACATCCACAGCGAGTAGGCCGCACCGGTGATCAGCGAGGTGGCAGCCAGCAGGCCCACCCAGAAGTTCAGCTTCACCGCGCCCAGAATCACCAGGAACTCACCCACGAAGCCCGACGTTGCCGGCAGACCGCTGTTAGCCATAGCGAACAGCATCAGGAATGCGGCGAACTTCGGCATCGTGTTCACGACACCGCCGTAGTCGGCGATGTTGCGCGAGTGCATACGGTCATACAGCACACCGATACACAGGAACATGGCGCCCGACACGAAACCGTGCGAGATCATCTGCACCATCGCGCCCTGCATGCCGATTTCGCTGAACATGAAGAAGCCGAGGATCGCGAAGCCCATGTGAGCGATCGACGAGTAAGCCACCAGTTTCTTCATATCCGTCTGCACCAGAGCCACGAGGCCGATGTAGACGATGGCGATCAGCGCAAGCGCGACCATGAAGCCCGACAGGTAGTGACTGGCGTCCGGTGCGATCGGTAGCGAGAAGCGCAGGAAACCGTACGCGCCGAGCTTCAGCATGATGGCGGCCAGCACGACCGAGCCACCCGTCGGCGCTTCCACGTGGGCGTCCGGCAGCCAGGTGTGCACCGGCCACATCGGCACCTTCACCGCGAAGGCCATGAAGAAGGCCACGAACAGCAGTATCTGCACGTTCATCGGCAGCTTCGCGGCGTACCAGTCGGTCAGCGTGAACGAACCCGTCGCGTTGTACAGATAGATCAGCGCAACCAGCATCAGCAGCGAGCCGAGCAGCGTGTACAGGAAGAACTTGAACGCAGCGTACACGCGGTTCGGACCACCCCAGATACCGATGATCAGATACATCGGGATCAGCGTGGCTTCGAAGAACACGTAGAACAGCAAGCCGTCTTGTGCCGAGAACACGCCGATCATCAGACCGGAGAGGATCAGGAACGCGGCCATGTACTGCGCCACGCGTTCGGTGATCACTTCCCAGCCTGCGATCACCACGATCACCGTGATGAGGGCGGTCAGCACGACAAGCCACAGCGAAATGCCGTCGATGCCGAGGAAGTAGTTGATGTGGAAGCGTTCGATCCAGCTCGATTTCTCGACGAACTGGAACGAAGAGGCCTTGGCGTCGAAGTTCGAGATCAGCGGCAGCGTGACCAGGAAGCTCAGCAGCGAGCCGATCAGCGACAGCGCGCGTGCGACACCCGGATTGCGGTCGTTACCCACCGCGAGGATAACGATCCCCGAGATGATGGGCAGCCAGATGGCCAGACTCAGAAGCGGTAGCGATTGCATTGTTATTGGCTCCCCCTATTACTTGCCGTTCAACGTCACAAACAGCGTCAGGAGCCCGAGCATGCCGATGATCATGGCGAACGCGTAGTGGTAGATGTAACCGGATTGTGCGAAGCGAATGACGCCGGCGAACCAGCCCACCAGACGCGCGCTGCCATTCACGACGGCGCCGTCGATGAGACCCTGATCGCCCGCCTTCCACAGGCCGCGACCAATCTTGAGCGCGCCCTTGGCGAAGACCACTTCGTTGATCTTGTCCATGTAGTACTTGTTATCGAGCAGGTTGTAGACGCCCGAGAACCGGTTCTTCAGCGCTTCCGGAATGTCCGGACGCTTGAGGTAGAAGAACGCCGCCAGAATGATGCCCAGCGCCGACAGTGCGATCGGCAGCGTGCCGAACGAGTGCAGTGCCATCGCCACCCAGCCGTGGAACTCGTGGCCGAGTTCTTCCATCGCCGGGTGATTCTCGCCGACGAAGATCACGTCCTTGAACGCCACGCCTTGCTTGAAGAACTCGCCGAAGAGCATCGGAGCGATCGCAATGGCACCGATGATGACCGACGGGATCGCCAGCAGGATCAGCGGAATCGTGACGACAGCCGGCGACTCGTGCGGCTTCTGACCCGGGGCCAGACCGTGGTGCTCGTCGTGCGAATCCTCTTCTTCCTCGTGGTGCGCGTCGTGATGATCATGCGCATGCGCCTGACCGAAACGCTCCTTGCCGTGGAAGACCAGGAAGTACATACGGAACGAGTAGAACGCCGTGACGAACACGCTCGCGACTACTGCGAAGTAGGCGAAGCCCGAACCCGGCAGATGCGAGGCGGCGACCGCTTCGATGATCGAGTCCTTCGAGTAGAAGCCTGCGAAGAACGGCGTGCCGATCAGTGCGAGCGAACCCAGCAGCGACGTGATCCACGTGATCGGCATGTACTTCCACAGGCCGCCCATGTTGCGCATGTCCTGATCGTGGTGCATGCCCATGATCACCGAACCGGCACCGAGGAACAGCAGCGCCTTGAAGAACGCGTGCGTCATCAGGTGGAAAATGGCGACCGGGTAGGCCGACACGCCAAGCGCGACCGTCATGTAACCGAGCTGCGAGAGCGTCGAGTAGGCCACGACACGCTTGATGTCGTTCTGGATCATGCCCAGGAAGCCCATGAACAACGCCGTGATCGCACCGATGATCGTGATGAACGACAGCGCGGTGTCCGACAGTTCGAACAGCGGCGACATACGGCTCACCATGAAGATACCCGCCGTCACCATCGTGGCCGCGTGAATCAGTGCCGAGATCGGGGTCGGGCCTTCCATCGAGTCCGGCAGCCAGACGTGCAGCGGGAACTGCGCCGACTTACCCATCGCGCCGATGAACAGGCAGATACAAGCCACCGTAATCAGACGCCAGTCGGTGCCCGGGAACGAAAGGGCTGCAACGTCGTTAGCCTTGGCGAACACTTCGCTGTAGTTCAGCGTGCCGGTGAACGCCAGAATCAGGCCGATACCGAGCAGGAAGCCGAAGTCACCGACGCGGTTGACCAGGAACGCTTTCATATTGGCGTAGATCGCGGTCGGACGCGTGTACCAGAAACCGATCAGCAGGTACGAGACCAGCCCCACCGCTTCCCAGCCGAAGAACAGTTGCAGGAAGTTGTTGCTCATCACGAGCATCAACATCGAGAACGTGAACAGCGAGATGTACGAGAAGAAGCGTTGGTAGCCCGGATCTTCCGCCATATAGCCGATGGTGTAGATGTGCACCATGAGCGAGACGGAGGTGACCACGCACATCATCGTGACGGTGAGCGTGTCGACGAGGAAACCGATCTCGAGCTTGAGTTCGCCGATGCGAGCCCATTCGTAGACCGTGGCGTTGAAGCTCGCCCCGTTCAACACGTCGATAAAGGTCATGACCGACAGGACAAACGCGACCAGCACGCCGAGGATCGTGACCGTGTGGGCGCCCGCGCGTCCGACTTGCTTGCCGAACAGGCCGGCAATCATGGAGCCGACGAGCGGCGCCAGCGGAATCGCGAGCAGCAGGTTGGGATTCAATGTGGATGCCATAACAGCGTTCGCTTTAACCCTTGAGGCGGTCGAGATCTTCGACGTTGACCGTTTCGAGCTTACGGAACAGCGTGACCAGAATAGCCAGACCGATCGCAGCTTCTGCGGCGGCCACCGTAAGAATGAAGAACACGAATACCTGGCCGGCAATGTCGCCCAGGTAATGCGAGAACGCGACGAAGTTCAGATTGACCGCGAGCAACATCAGCTCGATGGCCATGAGCAGCACAATCACATTTCTGCGGTTGAGGAAGATACCGGTAATGCTGATCGCGAACAGAATCGCGCCCAACACCAGGTAATGCGCTAGCGACAACGACATCATGCTGTCTCCTTATTCCGCCGCCGGCTTGTCAGTGCCGGTGGATTGCTGCCGGGCTTCGGCGGGCATCGACACCAGACGCACGCGGTCGCGTTTCTTCACGCGCACCTGCTTGCTCGGGTCGGTCTGTTTGTGGTCCTTACGGGTACGCATCGTGAGCGCAACGGCTGCCACGACGGCCACCAGCAGGATCAGACCTGCCACTTCGAAGGCGAAGATGTAGTCGGTGTAGAGCGCAACGCCGAGCGCCTTGGTGTTCGACACGTCCGGTGCCGACACGGCCTTGACCGGGGCACGCGTGGCGCCGTAGCCGCGCATCAGCACGAGTGCTGCTTCGACGATCATGATCGCGCCGACGGCACTCGCCAGCGGAATGAACTTACCGAAGCCGCGACGCAGTTCGTCGAGATTGATGTCGATCATCATCACCACGAACAGGAACAGCACCATCACCGCGCCGACGTAGACGAGCACCAGCATGATTGCCAGAAACTCGGCTTCGAGCAGCATCCAGATCGCCGCAGCATTGAAGAACGCCAGCACCAGGAACAGTGCGGACTGTACGGGGTTGCGCGAGGTCACGACCTTCAGGCCGGAGATCACGAGGATCAGCGCAAACACGTAAAAAAGAAAAGTTGTGAATTCCATAATCACCGGGTGTGCCGAGAATTAGCCAACGTCTGTTGCCGTACCGGGCGCGCTACCCAAGCACCGCGCCCTGCCCTGCTTTAACGGTACGGCGCATCGGCCGCCTTGGCCGCCGCGATTTCGTTTTCGTAACGATCGCCCACCGCGAGCAGCATCTCCTTGGTGAAGTACAGATCGCCACGCTTCTCGCCGTGATACTCGAGAATGTGCGTTTCGACGATCGAGTCCACCGGGCAGCTTTCTTCGCAGAAGCCGCAGAAGATGCACTTGGTCAGATCGATGTCGTAGCGCGTGGTGCGACGGGTATTGTCTTCACGCACATCCGATTCGATCGTGATTGCCATTGCCGGGCACACGGCTTCGCACAACTTGCAAGCGATGCAACGTTCTTCACCGTTCGGATAACGGCGCAGTGCGTGCAGACCGCGAAAACGCGGCGACAGCGGCGTCTTCTCTTCCGGAAACTGCACCGTCACCTTGCGTGCGAACGTGTAGCGCCCTGTGAGCGCCATGCCCTTGAGCAGTTCCAACAACAGGAAACTGCCGAAAAAGTCTTTGATTGCCCTTACCATGGGATTCCTCTACTCCGTTCGCCTCAGCCCCAGATGTTCCAGGGAGACATGATCCAGCCCCCAACCACGATCACCCAGAGGATCGTCAACGGCAGGAACACCTTCCAGCCCAGACGCATGATCTGGTCGTAGCGGTAGCGCGGGAACGTCGCACGCACCCAGATGAACACCGACAGCAGCAGGAACACCTTGAAAGCCAGCCAGAACACACCCGGGATGAACGACAGGAAGCCGAACGGCGCACTCCAGCCACCCAGGAACAGCACCGAGGCCAGCGCCGAGATGATGATCATGTTGATGTACTCGGCCAGGAAGAACAGGGCGAAGCCCATGCCCGAGTATTCGATCATGTGACCGGCCACGATTTCCGACTCGCCTTCCACCACGTCGAACGGGTGGCGGTTCGTTTCCGCAATGCCCGAGATGAAGTAGACGACGAACATCGGCAGCAGCGGAATCCAGTTCCACGACAGCAGGTTCAGCCCCATGCCCGCGAACATGCCGTGTTCTTGCGAGCGCACGATGTCCGACAGATTGAGCGAGCCGGCCGTCATCAGCACCGTAACCAGCGCGAAGCCCATGGCGATTTCATACGAAATCATCTGAGCCGATGCACGCATGGCACCGAGGAAGGCGTACTTCGAGTTCGAGGCCCAGCCGGCGAGAATCACGCCGTAGACACCGATCGACGAAATGGCCATCGCGTAAAGCAGACCGGCGTTCACGTCGGCCAGCACCGCGCCCGGCTGGAACGGGATCACCGCCCAGATCGCAAACGCCGGCAACACGGCCATCACCGGAGCGATGGCGTAAATGCCCTTGCTGACTTGCGACGGCGTGATCACTTCCTTGAGCAACAGCTTCAACACGTCGGCGATCGGCTGGAGCAAACCTGCCGGACCCACGCGGTTCGGACCGAGACGCACGTGCATCCAGCCGATGAGCTTACGCTCCCACAGAATCAGATACGCCACGCACAGCAGCAGAATCACGGCGACGACGAGAATGCGGACCAGCGCCCACACCGTCGGCCAGGCAACGCCCAGCAGCTGCGTGCCGTATTGATTGATGACTTCGTTCAGGCTCATTTACGCCTTCTCCACCGAGATTTCACCGAACATCGCGCCAAGCGCGGCGGACGCCGGCGTGGCTGCCGGTACACGCACCACATTGGCGGGCAGCGTTTCCGAGCGAGCGGCCGGCAGCGTGACCACGGCGTCGCCCTGACGCACGCGAACCGCGTCGCCCTTGGCGAGACCCAGGCTGTCGAACAGCGCAGCCGGCAGCGTTGCGCGCAGCGCAGCCTTGGCATCGTTGGTCAGTTGCAGCGACGGTGCGCGGCGCACGAGCGCGTCGGCAGCGTAGATCGGCACATCGGCCAGACGCTCCAGACCCTGACCTGCAGCCTTCGGTGCCACCAGTGCCGCGCGGGCGCGGTTGTCGAGCGACGCAGCCGAGAAACCGGCCAGCGCTTCGTCACGCACCTGTTCTGCAGTGTCTTGCTCGAAACCTTGCAGCTTGAGCAGGTTGCCCAGCACGCGCAGCACCTTCCAGCCCGGACGCGTGTCGCCCAGCGCACGCACCACACCGTTGAAGTGTTGCGGCAGACCTTCGGCGTTGACGAACGTACCGGCCGTTTCCGTGAACGGAGCGATCGGCAGCAGCACGTCGGCGTATTCGAGGCCGTGCTTGAACGGCGAGAGCGAGACGACCATCTTCGCGGCGGTCAATGCCGTGAGTGCTTGCTTCGCGTCGGCCGAGTCGAACTCCGGCTCGGCGTTGAGCAGCAGGTAAGCCTGACGCGGCTGTGCGAACAGTGCCGCAGCGCCCTTCGCGCTCAAGGCCTTCACCGCATAACCGCCCACCGTGTTCGCGCCTTCCGTCAGGAAGCCCAGCTTCGCACCGGTGATGTCGGCGATGACTTGCGCGATGGCGTGCAGTTGAGCGAATTGCGGATGCTGGACAACGGCGTTACCCAGCAGAATCGCACGACGCTCGCCGTTGATCAGCGAAGCGGCGATCGCCTTGGCGGCGTCGCTGGCGTTCACACCGGCCAGTTCTGCCGGAGCGGCAACGCCCTTGGCAGCCGCAGCGGCGACGGCGATACCTGCCAGTTCGCTCACCCAGGCGCTCGGCGCTGCGATGATCTTGTTGGCGAGCTTCACCAGCAGATCGTCGTCCGAGGCATGCAGCAGATTCAGTTGACCACCGGCCTTCACAGCCGAGCGCAGACGCGAGGCGAACAGCGGATGATCCTTACGCAGGAACGAGCCGATGACCAGCGCGCTTTGCAGCGTATCGAGTTCGGCGATCGGCAGGCCGAGCCACGGGGCACCCTGAGTGCCGCCCGACACATCCGTCTGACGCAGACGGAAGTCGACGTTGTCGCTACCCAGTGCGCGCACGAACTTCTGCAACAGGTGCAGTTCTTCGATCGTGGCGTGCGGCGAAGCCAGCGCGGCAACCGCGTCGGCCCCGAAGTCGCGGATGATGTCCGTCAGACCGTGACCGACGTACTCAAGCGCCGTCTGCCAGTCGACTTCGTGCCACTCGCCGCCCTGCTTGAGCATCGGCTTGGTGAGACGGTCGTCGCTGTTCAGGCCTTCGTACGAGAAGCGATCCTTGTCCGAAATCCAGCACTCGTTGACCGCTTCGTTTTCGAGCGGCACAACGCGCATGACCTTGTTGTTCTTCACTTGCACCACGAGGTTCGCACCCACGCCATCGTGAGGGCTCACCGACTTGCGGCGCGACAGTTCCCACGTACGGGCGCTGTAGCGGAACGGCTTCGAGGTGAGTGCTCCGACCGGGCACAGGTCGATCATGTTGCCCGAGAGTTCGGAGTCGACCGTCTTGCCGACGAACGACGTGATTTCCGAGTGCTCACCGCGACCCAGCATGCCGAATTCCATGACGCCGGCCACTTCCTGGCCGAAACGCACGCAGCGGGTGCAGTGAATGCAGCGCGACATCTCTTCCATCGAGATGAGCGGGCCCACGTTCTTGTGGAACACCACGCGCTTCTCTTCCTGATAGCGCGAAGCCGACTTACCGTAGCCCACTGCCAGATCTTGCAGTTGGCACTCACCGCCCTGATCGCAGATCGGGCAGTCGAGCGGGTGGTTGATCAGCAGGAACTCCATCACCGATTGCTGTGCTTTCACAGCCTTCTCGGAGTTCGTGCGCACGATCATGCCGTTGGCCACCGGCGTAGCGCATGCCGGCACAGCCTTCGGGGCCTTCTCGACCTCGACCAGGCACATGCGGCAGTTCGCAGCGATGGACAGCTTCTTGTGGTAACAGAAGTGGGGAATATAGGTGCCGTTCTTTTTGGCAGCCTGGATCACCATGCTGCCTTCGGGCACCTCGACCTTTTGGCCGTCAATTTCGATTTCAACCATAGCGGTTCAATGCCAAGCGTCAAAAGGGATTAGTGAGCGCCGACCAAGCAATGCTTGTGCTCGACGTGGTAGGCGAACTCGTCCCAGAAGTGTTTGAGCATGCCGCGCACCGGCATCGCTGCGGCATCGCCCAGCGCGCAAATGGTACGGCCCATGATGTTCTCGGCCACCGAGTTGAGCAGGTCCAGATCTTCCTTGCGGCCTTCACCATGCTCGATACGATTGACCACGCGCCACAGCCAGCCAGTACCTTCACGGCACGGCGTGCACTGACCGCACGATTCTTCGTAGTAGAAGTACGACAGACGCAGCAGCGACTTCACCATGCAGCGCGTTTCGTCCATGACGATCACCGCGCCCGAACCCAGCATCGAGCCAGCCTTGGCGATGCTGTCGTAGTCCATCGTGGTTTCCATCATCAGCCCGGCCGGCACGACAGGTGCCGACGAACCGCCAGGAATCACTGCCTTCAACTTCTTGCCACCGCGCATACCACCGGCCAGTTCGAGCAGTTCGCCGAACGGCGTGCCCAGCGGCACTTCGTAGTTACCCGGCAGCTCGACGTCGCCCGACACCGAGAAGATCTTGGTGCCGCCGTTGTTCGGCTTGCCCATTTCCAGATACTGCTGCGGGCCCGTGGCCAGCAAGAACGGAACGGCTGCGAACGTTTCGGTGTTGTTGATGGTCGTAGGCTTACCGTACAGACCGAAGCTTGCCGGGAAAGGCGGCTTGAAACGCGGTTGACCCTTCTTGCCTTCGAGCGATTCGAGCAACGCAGTCTCTTCGCCGCAGATGTACGCACCGTAACCGTGGTGAGCATGCAACTCGAACGAGAAGTCAGTACCCAGAATGTTCTTGCCCAGATAACCGGCTGCGCGCGCTTCGTCCAGGGCTTCCTCGAAGCGTTCGTACACTTCGTAGATTTCACCGTGGATGTAGTTATAGCCGACCGAAATGCCCATGGCGTAAGCACCGATGGCCATCCCTTCGATCAGCGAATGCGGGTTGTAGCGCATGATGTCGCGGTCTTTGAACGTACCCGGCTCGCCTTCGTCCGAATTGCAGACGAGGTACTTCTGACCCGGGAACGCGCGCGGCATGAAGCTCCACTTCAGACCGGTCGGGAAGCCTGCGCCTCCACGACCACGCAGGCCCGACGCCTTGACGTCGGCAATCACCTGCTCCGGCGTGATGCCTTCTTTCAGAATACGTGCGAGCTGCTGGTAACCACCGCGCTTGACGTAATCTTCGAGGTGCCAGTTCTCGCCGTTCAGATCGGCAAGAATCAGCGGCTTGATGTGACGGTTGTGCAGCGACGTCATGCTTTCTCTCCTGCAGCGCCCTTGGCCGTCAGCTCGTTGATGAGCGCGTCGACCTTTTCTTCGTTCATGAAGCCGCACATGCGATGGTTATTCACCAGCATGACGGGAGCGTCGCCACAAGCGCCCATGCACTCGCCTTCCTTGACCGTGAAGAGGCCGTCGGGCGTGATGTCGCCATACTCGACGCCCAACTTCTCCTTCAGGTACTTGGCCATTTCTTCGCCACGCGTGAGCTGGCAAGGCAGGTTCGTGCACACGGTCAACTTGAACTTGCCCGTCGGGCTCGTGTTGAACATGGTGTAGAAGGTTGCAACCTCTTGCACCGCGACTGCGGGCATGTCGAGGTATTCCGCCACGAATTGCATCACTTCGGGCGACAACCAGCCTTTTTCGACCTGCGCTACGGCAAGGGCGTGCATCACTGCCGACTGCTTCTGCTCGGCAGGGTATTTGGCAACGGCACGGTCGATTTTCTTCAGGGCTTCGGGAGAAAGCATTTCCGATCCGACTGTTCTCTAAAACGTTATCCCCGCTCGTGCCAGCGCGGGCGCGCCGATTTTGTCGACTGCCCACGCACTACTGGCACGGCTACTGGAACGGCAACGGTATCGACCTGCGAAACCCCGCCGAAAAAAACTCGCGAAACGCACAAGGCGCCCGCTGCGCACTTAGCGATCGATCTCGCCGAACACGATATCCTGGGTACCGATGATCGCCACAGCATCGGCAATCATGTGACCCTTCGCCATCTCGTTGAGCGCCGAAAGGTGGGCAAAGCCCGGCGCACGAATCTTCAGGCGATACGGCTTGTTGGCACCGTCCGACACCAGATAGATACCGAACTCGCCCTTCGGGTGCTCGACAGCGGCATACGTCTCGCCAGCGGGCACGTGGAAACCTTCCGTGAAGAGCTTGAAGTGGTGAATCAGCTCTTCCATGTTCGACTTCATTTCGACGCGCGACGGCGGAGCCACCTTGTGGTTGTCGGTGATCACCGGACCCGGATTTTCACGCAGCCACTTCACGCACTGGCGAATCAGGCTGGCCGACTGGCGCATTTCTTCCACGCGCACCAGATAACGGTCGTAGCAATCGCCTTCCTTACCCACCGGAATTTCGAAATCGAGGCGGTCGTACACTTCGTACGGCTGCTTCTTGCGCAAGTCCCAGGCAATGCCCGAACCGCGCAGCATCGCGCCGGAGAAGCCGAGCTGCATCGCGCGCTCAGGCGACACCACGCCGATACCCACCAGACGCTGCTTCCAGATACGGTTGTCGGTGAGCAGCGTTTCGTACTCGTCGACACACTTCGGGAAACGGATGGCGAAATCTTCGATGAAGTCGAGCAGCGAGCCTTCGCGTGCTTCGTTCATCTTCTTGATCGCGCGCTCGTTGTGCATCTTCGACGCACGATATTTCGGCATCGTGTCCGGCAGGTCGCGATACACGCCGCCCGGACGGTAGTAGGCCGCGTGCATACGTGCACCCGAGACGGCTTCGTACACGTCGAACAGATCTTCGCGTTCACGGAAGGCGTACAGGAACACGGCCATCGCGCCCACGTCGAGGGCGTGCGAGCCGATCCACATCAGGTGGTTCAGCACGCGCGTGATCTCGTCGAACATCACACGGATGTATTGTGCGCGAATCGGCACGTCGACGCCGAGCAGCTTTTCGATCGCCATGACGTATGCGTGCTCATTGCACATCATCGACACATAATCGAGACGATCCATGTACGGCACGGATTGCAGGAACGTCTTCGATTCGGCGAGTTTTTCGGTCGCGCGGTGCAACAGGCCGATGTGCGGATCGGCACGCTGGATGACTTCGCCGTCCAGCTCGAGCACCAGGCGCAGCACGCCGTGCGCTGCCGGGTGCTGCGGACCGAAGTTCAGGGTGTAGTTCTTGATGTCTGCCACAAGGCCACCTTAATGTTTCAGACCGGCGTAATGCTCTTCGCGGATGATGCGCGGCGTAATTTCGCGCGGCTCGATCGTCACCGGCTGATAGATCACTCGCTTCTGCTCCGGGTCGTAACGCATCTCGACATAACCCGACGTCGGGAAGTCCTTGCGGAACGGGTGACCGATGAAACCGTAATCCGTGAGAATACGGCGCAGGTCCGGGTGACCTTCGAACACGATACCGACCAGATCGAATGCTTCGCGCTCGAACCAGTCGGCCGAGCTCCACAGATCGATCAGCGATGCCACGACCGGCAGATCGTCTTCCGGTGCGAACACGCGCACACGCAGACGCCAGTTGTGGGTGAGCGAGAGCAGATGCGACACGGCGGCGTAACGCGGACCGTCATAAGCGCCATCGCCGTAAGCCGAATAGTCGAGACCGGCAACGTCCATCAGTTGCTCGAACTTCAGCTCGGGATGATCGCGCAGCGTACGCGCCACTTCGAGATAGTCGCTAGCCTTGACGGTGAGCGTGAGCTCGTCGAGGGCTTCCACCAACTGCTCGGCCCGGGGGCCAAGCACGTTTTGCAGGGTGGTCTTGAGTTTTTCTAGTGTAGACATGGGCGGTAGCGGTTATTTACGCGCGATCGTCGCAGTCCGCTTGATCTTCGACTGCAACTGGATGATGCCGTAGACCAGCGCCTCGGCCGTCGGCGGACAGCCCGGCACGTAGACGTCGACCGGCACGATGCGATCGCAACCGCGCACCACCGAGTAGGAATAGTGATAGTAGCCGCCGCCGTTGGCGCACGACCCCATCGAGATCACCCAACGCGGCTCGGCCATCTGGTCGTAGACCTTGCGCAGCGCAGGCGCCATCTTGTTGCACAGCGTACCGGCCACGATCATCACGTCCGACTGACGCGGGCTGGGGCGGAACACCACGCCAAACCGGTCCAGATCGTAACGCGCCGCGCCGGCGTGCATCATTTCAACGGCACAGCACGCGAGGCCGAACGTCATCGGCCAAAGCGAACCTGTACGCGTCCAGTTGATGAGTTTGTCAGCCGTGGTGGTGACGAACCCTTCGCGCAAAACCCCTTCGATGCTCATATGCTTACCCTGAATCCTTCTGCAATGCTGCCAGTTACGTTGACGGTCTTATTCCCAGTCGAGCGCACCGCGCTTCCACAGGAAAACGAAACCGACCAGCAGTTCAAGCAGGAAACCCATCATGGAGATAAAGCCCACCCAGCCGATATCGCGCAGGGCGACGCCCCACGGAAACAGAAATGCCGTTTCGAGATCGAACAGGATGAAAAGGATGGCGACGAGATAGTAGCGCACATCGAACTTCATGCGCGCGTCTTCGAATGCCTCGAAGCCGCACTCGTACGGAGAGAGTTTTTCGCTGTCGGGATTGTTGGGGCCGAGGAATTTACCGACGCCAATCAGTACCGCCCCAAGACCGCCACCTACCAGAATAAACAGCAGGACGGGATAATAGGTTCCGAGGTTCAACTCTACCCTCTTTCGGTTAGTTCAAAGAACCGCTCTCGTCGATGGTGTGGGGACCGGAAAGCGGATGAACGGTGAGCACAAAATAAAATGCCAGCCAAAGCATAAACGCAAGGCTGGCATCGTAGAACTGTGGTGCCGACGGCGAGACTCGAACTCGCACAGCTTTCGCCACTACCCCCTCAAGATAGCGTGTCTACCAATTTCACCACGTCGGCATTCATAGTCTGCAATCCGCTGTCACTTACGAATCGCTTCAAGACCGCTATATTAGCGCCCTTCGGCATTTTGTTCAATGCACAAATCGATTTTTTTTCAACTTTCTTTACAACGTATTACTTGTCACAAACGCAATGCGAATTACTTCGGCACGTCTTGCGGATTCGCAGCCGAAGCGGGTGCCGGAGCACTTGCTGCAGCGGGTGCGGAAGCCGTTGTCGGCGCAGTCGCCGCAGGCAAATTACCAAGGACACCGATGTTTGATGCCGGCTTGTACGAACCCATATAAGTCAGGCCCAGCGTGGTCACGAAGAACACGGCAGCCAGTGCAGCCGTGGTGCGCGACAGGAAGTTGGCCGAGCCCGATGCGCCGAAAAGACTACCCGACGAACCGCTGCCGAATGCCGCGCCCATGTCGGCGCCCTTGCCATGCTGCAACAACACCAGACCGATGATGCCCAGCGCGGAAAGCACCTGCACCACGATCAACAACGTTTTCAACAACCCCATCTCAACACCCGTATAGAAGAATCCAATTCATCCGATTCGCAGCGAAATTGGTGCACTGCGTCATGACTATTTCATACCGTTACAACAAACGGTATTGGCATCAGCGCGACAGACCTGCCTCGCAAATCGCCAGAAAATCTGCTGCCTTCAATGCCGCGCCGCCGATCAGACCGCCATCGACGTCCGCCATCGAGAACAGTTCGGCCGCGTTGTCCGGCTTCACACTGCCGCCATACAACACCGCCACATCCACAACCGCCTCACCCTTCGCACGCAACAGCGAACGCAGATGCGCATGCACTTCCTGCGCTTGCGCCGACGTCGCTGTCTTGCCCGTGCCGATCGCCCAGACCGGTTCGTAGGCAACGACGATCTGCGTAGCTTGCTCGACCGTCAGTGCCGCGAGCACCGTTTCGAGCTGACGCGTGACGACTGCCGTCGTCTCACCGGCTTCGCGCTCGGCCAGCGTTTCGCCAATGCACACGATCGGCGTCATACCGGCATCGAGCACGCGCAGCGTCTTGGCCGCCACGCTCGCATCCGTCTCGCCGTGATACGCACGACGCTCCGAGTGACCGACGATCACGAACTTCGCGCCGAATTCGGCGATCATCTGCGCGGCGACTTCGCCGGTGAACGCGCCGTTCACTTGCGCCGATACGTCCTGCGCGCCGAAGCCCAGCACCTGCCCCGAGAGACGGGTCTGGCATTGTGCGAGATAGGGGAACGGCACACAAACCGCCGCGGTCACGCCCGGTGCGCTCAGCACAGGCGAAGCCAGCAGGTCGCCCAACAGCGCCTCATTGCCGGCCAGACTGCCGTGCAGTTTCCAATTGCCCACGACGAGCTTGCCAGCCTTACGGCTGATGGTGCGAGCCGAAGCTGCGGTACCAGTTGTCACGCCTTATCCCCCAATGCGTATAGACGAAAAACCTCTCATTCTAGTGCGTCCGGGGCATAGGGGTCAATTTCGCCGGTTTTCCAACGTGTGAAACCGCATGAAATGGGACATTCACGCGGATTCACAGCATTGGACCTGGCGAATCGGGCAGAACGCGCTTACCAGGTCAGCACGATCTTGCCGACGTGCGTGCTCGTTTCCATCAAAGCATGGGCCTTGTCCGCCTGATCGGCCGGAAACGTCTGATAAATCACGGGACGAATCTTGCCTGCAGCGAGCAGCGGCCAGACCTTGTCGTGCAGGTTCTTCGCAATGGCCGCCTTGAAGGCCACCGAGCGCGGACGCAGCGTCGAGCCCGTCACGGTGAGACGGCGACGCAGCAGCGCACCCATATCCAGCGTCGCCTTGCTGCCGCCCAGCAGCGCGATGATGGCGATACGTCCGTCAAAGGCCAGCGCCTGCACTTCGCGCGGCAGATAATCGCCGCCCACCATATCGAGGACGACGTCCACGCCGCGGTCCTTGGTGAGCTCCTTCGTCACGGCGACAAAGTCTTCCGTCTTGTAATTGATGCCGCGCTCGGCACCCAATGTCTCGCAGGCTCGCGCCTTGTCTTCGGAGCCTGCGGTGGCGAACACGCGATGGCCGAGAGCGACGGCCAGTTGAATCGCCGTCACGCCGATCCCGCTCGTCCCACCCTGCACCAGCAGCGTTTCCTTCTCACCGGCTTCGGTCTCGCCAAGACGCGCACGATCGAACACATTGCTCCAGACCGTGAAGAACGTCTCGGGCAACGACGCCGCCTCGACATCCGACAACCCATCGGGCACCGGCAGCACCTGCGCCAGCGGCGCGGTGCAGTACTCGGCGTAACCACCGCCCTGTACCAGCGCACACACCCGCGAACCGATCTTCAGGCCCCAGCGGTTGTCCGCGCCATCCAGCACACCTTG
The DNA here is from genome assembly GCF_902459615.1 of Pandoraea commovens. Taxonomy (GTDB): domain Bacteria; phylum Pseudomonadota; class Gammaproteobacteria; order Burkholderiales; family Burkholderiaceae; genus Pandoraea; species Pandoraea commovens. Next base: position 288,325 of record NZ_CABPSA010000004.1, on the reverse strand, counting down.
CGCGCCTTCTACGATTTCGCCCGCCACTTCCAGCCCCGGCAGGTCGGATGCGCCCGGCGGCACCGGGTACTGACCGATGCGCTGAAGCACGTCCGGGCGGTTTACGCCCGAGGCGCTCACCTTGATGAGCACCTCACCCGGCTTGAGTTCGGGGCGAGCACGCTCGGTGAGCTTGAGCACTTCCGGTGCGCCGTACTGGGTGATCTCGATGGCCTTCATCGTGTCTGTCCTCGATTTCTGGAGCGGTCTCGCCACGCAAGCAAAGCGCCGCCCCCTTCTTGTTGGGATGTCGACGGTGACGCGCAGACATTCGGACCGACGCTTCGCGCGCGGCTCGTCCGTCATGACACGCACCCTCCGTGAAAATTTTGTTGAGCCTGCACCATATCACCGACTGCACAATCGCGTCGGCCGCGAATGCACGCGCAGCGTATCGGCAAAGGGATTCCGAATTAATCGGGACGTGGGAGGTAATGTCGAACGAACGGAAGGCGGTGCGAGCCCAACGTAAGCGGAACGAAAGCGTAAGGAAGGTCTAAGGGAAGTACTTCGCAGACATCGATTTGACGGGCGCGCCGCAACGCTCATGACGACCGTTCGCGACGCGCCGGGTTGACTTGCCGTGTGAGGACCTGCTTCGCACCGAATACGCCTCAGGCGACGCCCTCGCCCCCCTCATCGATCAGACCGTGCCGGATGGCGTAGCCGATCAATTCCGCGCTGTCGCCGAGCGCGAGCTTATCCAGAATATGGGCGACGTGTGATGCGACCGTCCGCTCGCTCAGATGCAGCGCGTGGGCGACCTCGTTGACGGCCAGGCCGTCGACCAGCATATGAAACACTTCGTTTTCACGAACCGACAGACTGCAATGTCTCGCATCGTTGTCCCGCGCGTCGGACTCCGAACGCGTTCGTGGTCTACGATGCAAGGCCCGCGGCGGATCATGGCGCGCACCCTCACCAGTCGCCTTGCCTGTCCGGCCGGCGTCGCGCCACCCTGCGTCGGAAGCCGCCCGCGTGACTGCACGGCCTCGTCCGCTTTCCAATTTCATGCTCGCCTCCTTTGACGAAGATTTTCGAAGACTTTCGAAACCTCCTGAAGACATCCTCACACCCGACCGACAGCGGCGGCGCGAACAACCACCGAGCACATCGCCGACGACGGGCGTCGCTCATTGTGCGTCAGACAATCGACGCTCGTAACTTCAGGGAAGATGATCGCTGACGCAGTTTCGATTGCCTGCGCCTAACGCAAGGAAACGGTCGACGCAACGACGCGCCACCCCCAGTGAGCGCCCGCTTACAGCCCCCACCCAGGCGCCGACCTATGGCACCGGCCTATGGCACCGGCTTATGGCGCGCGTTCGGCGTTGCCGTGGCTGAGGACGAACCGCCCCCGACCGCCGTGCTTCGCTTCGTAGAGGGCCCGATCGGCCGCTTCGAACAGCATGACGGGTGTCTTGTCCTCGTTGCGCGCGACCATCGCCACGCCGACGCAAGCGCCCACTGACACCTCGCCGACCGAGAGCATCATCGGACGCGACGCTGCGTCGAGAATGGCCATCGCCGCGCGCTCGACGTCGAGCAAGTCCTGCACGTCGCGCATGATCACGGCGAATTCGTCGCCCCCGAAGCGGGCAATCACATCCCCCTCGCGCACGCTCGCGAGCAATCGCTTGGCGAGACGCCGAAGCAACTCGTCGCCCAGCGAATGACCCCAGGTATCGTTGACCAGCTTGAAGCGATCCAGATCGACGAATAGCAGCGCCTGTGCGCCCGCCCCTTCGCGTGCGCGACGCACCGCCCCCGACAACGCCTGATCGAAGCCCTTGCGATTGAGCAGGCCCGTCAGATGGTCCGTATGCGACTCGCGACGCCAACGCCGCTCGTTCGAGCGCTCGACGGTGATATCACGCACGAACACATGAACACCGGCAAGCACGTTATGCGTCGCCCACTCCGGCTGATAGCTCACTTCGAAGCATCGATAGGCCGAGTCCTCACCGAAGTCCCAGACAAACGTGGCCACCTCGCCAGCGAAGGCGCGCGCGAGATGTGGCGCGAACTCGCGATACAGCGACGGCCCGAGCAACTCGCGCGCCGTCACGCCAAGAATGCGGTCTCGCGAACGCCGCAGCCGCACCTCGCATGCGCGGTTCACGAAGGCAAACCGTTCGTCGCCATCCAGAAACGCGACGAGATACGGCACGCGGTCCGCCACCTCCTGCATCCGGCGCACGTTCGCGCGCGCCGCTTCACGCGAGATCTCAAGCGCTTCCGTGCGTTCGCTCAGTTGCTCCATCATGGTGCGGAACGTGTTCGCGAGCGCGCCGATTTCGTCGGCACGCTGCACAGGCAGCGATTGCACCGCGCGCATGTCGCCGGCGCTACGCTCGACCAGCTCGCGCAACGTATCGAGGGGACGCAGCAAGCGCCGCGCCACCCACCACATCACGAGCGCCGCGAGGCCGATCGCGGCGATGGCCAGCAACACCACCTGACGCCGAACGCGAGAAATCGGATCGAATGCCTCCGCACCGGGCAGCACCGCCACCACGTTCCAGCCGGTTGTCGTCATCGGGGCACGCGCCACCAGCGGATGCATGTGGACGATGTCGTTCGAGCCGGGGTCGCGCACGCCGCACATCGTCTGCACCGGGCCGACGGGCGTAAGAATCTTCGTGACGTCCGCCTGAATGACGTAGCGTGGCGGATTCTCGTTCGTGATCAGGCAATAGCGCCCTGTCTCGCCGACACGGTTGCTGGCGAGATCGACGATGAAGTTCTGGCGCAACAGATTGACTGCGCCGCCGACGACGGCGATCACCTTGCCCTGTGCGTTCGTCACCGGCACCGCGAGAACAATACCCGGTGAGGCGGTGATCTTGCCCGCAATCACGCTGGACGCCGATTGCGGCGCGCCCGCCAGCAGCTGCCGGAAATAGTCGCGGTCGGCGATATTGATGGGGGTCGCGGCGAAGGTGGAGTCGTAGAACAGATGACCGTCGGGCGCGGCAACGAAGATCGTATTGAACGTCTCAGGCATCGACACCGAGAGACCCACGAAGGTCTCGAACTGCGCGGGCGTCATGGTGGCGGGGTCGCCGATATTGCGCGCCATGCGGTGCAGTTCGATGAACTTGGCGCGCAGCTTGTCGTCGAGCTGATCGGCCGCGAGCTTGACGTGCGTGTCGAGCTGCGCCTGCATCGAGCTTCGTAACTCTCCATAGACGAAAAACTCGATCCCGACGGCCAATCCGACGATCAATATCATCGAGACGAGTGCTGTCGCCGCTGCGACCCGTCCCTTCAACGACTTCACCATGCTGGCCCGTACGAGAGTAGCTTTTGTCTTGCTTTCGCTTATTTTTGCGAGAGATTACCACCCGAAACGGCACATTTTCGGGAAACTTGAGAAATATTCGACGCCGGATTGACGCCTACGCGCGACATCCTCATCGGCGCCGATGCGTGACATCGATAGAGGATGGATAACGGCGCAACCCGAACCCGTCGTAAAATTGCGCATCCAACGCGCCACGATGGTGCAAATCGGCAGGACAAACGAAATTGGTCCTGCCGACTCACCGAGAGATGCGCCGGGCGGAAATCCCCGCCGGCGCGCGTCGTGACCCGACTTGCCCGACCCGAATTCATTCATGACGAGCACCCAAGCGACTCCCGCGGCACCGGCCGCAGCCACTGCAACACCCGCCATGACGCCGATGATGCAGCAGTACACGCGCATCAAGGCCGAGCATCCGAACATGCTGGTGTTCTACCGCATGGGCGATTTCTACGAACTCTTCCACGACGACGCCGCCAAGGCCGCGCGTCTGCTCGACCTCACGCTCACCGCCCGTGGGCAATCCGGCGGTCAGCCGATCCGCATGGCTGGCGTGCCGCACCACGCCGTCGAGCAATACCTCGGCAAGCTGGTCAAGCTCGGCGAATCCGTCGCCATCTGCGAACAGATCGGCGATCCGGCCACCTCCAAGGGGCCGGTCGAGCGCAAGGTCGTACGCATCGTCACCCCCGGCACGCTCACGGATGCCGCCCTGCTCAGCGACAAGGTCGATCAATACCTGCTCGCCGTGCAGATGCCGCCCGCGAGACGCGCCAGCGAACGCATGGCCGGTCTGGCATGGCTGTCGCTGGCCAGCGGCGAATTGCGCCTGATGGAAGTGGCCGCCGACAAACTGCCGCGCGAACTCGAACGCATCCGTCCGGCGGAAACGCTGGTGCCCGACAGCGCCGTCGAAGCCTTCGGCAGCTTCTCGCTCGGCACCACGACGCGCGTGCCCGACTGGCATTTCGACACCGCAGCAGGCACGCAACGACTGCGTGACCAACTGGGTGTTGCGAGCCTGACGGCGTTCGGTTGCGACGGTCTCGATCCCGCGCTGGGCGCAGCAGGTGCGTTGTTGCAGTACGCAGCCGCAACACAAGGTCAATCGCTGCGACATGTGCAAAGTCTGAACGTGGAGCGAGAAGCGGCCTATATTGGCCTCGACGCCGCCACACGCCGTAATCTGGAGCTCACGGAGACGCTGCGCGGCACCGAATCGCCCACCCTGCTCTCGCTGCTCGACACCTGCGGCACAACGATGGGCAGCCGCCTGATGCGCCACTGGCTGCACCACCCGATGCGCGATCAGCAGGTGCCGCAGTCGCGTCAACTGGCGATTGCAACGCTGCTCGAAGGCCCCGGCACCTGGCGCGCCCTCAACAGCGAACTGCGTCACGTCGCTGACGTCGAGCGAATTACCGCGCGTCTGGCGTTGCTGACGGCGCGTCCGCGCGATCTGTCGAGCCTGCGCGATGCACTGCGCAGGTTGCCCGAGTTGCACACCACCTTGCGCGCGGTCGAAGCGCGCTCGCCGCTGCTGGCGATCCTTCACGAAGACCTCGCGATTCCGGACGATGCGCTCGCGCTGCTGACGAGCGCCGTCGCCGAAGAGCCTGCGGCCATGCTGCGCGACGGCGGTGTCATCGCGCGCGGTCACGACGCCGATCTCGATGAGCTGCGCGACATTTCCGAGAACTGCGGCCAGTTCCTCGTCGATCTGGAAACGCGCGAACGCGCGCGCACCGGCATCAACAATCTGCGCGTCGAGTTCAACAAGGTGCACGGCTTCTATATCGAAGTCACGCGCGGTCAGACTGACAAGGTGCCGGACGACTATCGCCGTCGCCAGACGCTCAAGAACGCCGAGCGCTACATCACGCCGGAATTGAAGACGTTCGAGGACAAGGCGCTGTCGGCACAGGAGCGCTCGCTCGCGCGCGAGAAGATGCTCTACGACGCGCTGCTGCAATCGCTGCTGCCGCATATCACTGAGTTCAAGCGCATTGCGCAGGCGCTCGCGCAGCTCGACGTGCTGGCGTCGCTTGCCGAGCGCGCCGAAACGCTCGGCTGGGTGAAGCCTGAACTGGTACAGGACCGTGTGGTCGACATTCGTCAGGGCCGTCATCCTGTCGTCGAGCAGCAAGTCGAGCGTTTCATCGCGAACGATTGCTCGCTGGGCGATCCGCGTCGGTTGCTGCTGATCACCGGCCCGAACATGGGCGGTAAGTCGACGTTCATGCGCCAGACCGCATTGATCGCGCTGCTGGCGTACGTCGGCTGCTACGTGCCTGCCGAAGCCGTACGACTCGGGCCGCTCGACGCGATCTTCACGCGTATCGGCGCGTCGGACGATCTTGCGGGCGGCCGCTCGACGTTCATGGTCGAGATGACCGAATCGGCGGCGATCTTGCATACGGCGACGGATCAAAGCCTGGTGCTGATGGATGAAATCGGACGCGGCACGTCGACCTTCGACGGTCTCGCGCTCGCATGGGCCATCGCCCGTCACCTGCTCGGCCACAACCGTTGCTACACCCTCTTCGCCACGCACTATTTCGAACTGACGCAATTGCCCGACGAGTTCCCGCAATGCGCGAACGTACACCTGTCGGCGGTAGAACATGGCGAAGGGATCGTATTCCTGCACGCCGTGCAGGACGGCCCCGCAAGCCAGAGCTACGGCTTGCAGGTGGCGCAACTCGCGGGCGTACCGATGCCGGTCATTCGCGCGGCGCGCAAGCATCTCACGCTGCTCGAGCAGCAGGCACTCGACCCCGCCGCGCCGCAACTCGATCTGTTTGCGCCGCGCGCGGCCGTCGAGCCTATCGGAGAGGATGCGGACGACGATGCCATCGCACCGGGCGCAAACGGCGCAGGAGCGCACAGCGCCCCTGCCCTCGACCCTGCATCGGAAGCGGCTCTGGCACGTCTGGCGGAAATCGATCCGGACGATCTGCGTCCGCGCGAAGCGCTCGATCTGTTGTATGAACTGCGAGGCCTGATGCGCGGCCGCACGCACGACTGACGCCGCCCCCGCCCCCGCCCATATGTCGAGCCTTCGTCGCCCACATGTCACGCATGACACCTGCACCGGCCTGCTGGCCGCGTGTCTTGTGACGTTGGCGCTGGCGCTTGGCCCGATATCGACGACGGCGGCGACAGCGACGTCCGGCAGTGCGAAGGCGTCGCCCCGTACCGCGGCGAAGACACAACCGAAAGCACCGGCCAAGCCGCCTCCGTTCGAGTTCGCGGTGCTCGGCAATACGCCATTTAATAACACCGAGGTGCCCGTCACGCGCAGTGTGCTGGCGAGCATCGGCGACACCCCGGCCGCGTTCGTCGTACACGCAGGCAATCTCAAAAGCGTTTCGGAGTCGTGCCGCGACGACCTCGTCACGCAGCGTCTGAGCCTGCTGGCCAGTTCTCCCAAGCCGATGATCTACGTGCCCGGCGCGAACGACTGGGCCGATTGCGAACGTGCAACGGACGGCAGCTACAACCCGGTGGAGCGGCTCGACTTCCTGCGCGATCACGCCTTCGACGACGACGCGCTACTGGGTCCCGGCCCTGTCGGCTACGCACAATTCGACCTCACACGTCAGAGCGACATGGCGCGCTTTCGGCAGTATCACGAGAACGTGCGGTGGTTTTATCGCGGCGTGGTTTTTGTCGGCGTGAATCTTCCGGGCAACAACAATAACTATCGCTCGGCAGGCGGACGGAATGGCGAGTATGAGGATCGGGTGATCGCGACGCGCGTCTGGCTGCAACACGCGCTCGTCTACGCGCAGCAGAAGGACGCGCTCGGCATGGTCGTCATCGCGCAGGCCGACCCCGAGTTCGAGCCCACGCGTCGCGGCGGGCTGGGTGGCATCTTCTCGGATCGTGCGGGACGTCGCGGCGTCGACGGCTACAAGGATTTCCGCACGCAGTTGCAACGCCTGGCAGCGCGCTTCAAAGGGCCGATTCTGCTGATCGATAGCGGCAAAACCATGCATCACTCGCAACCCTTGCACGACGCTCATGGTGCACCGGTGAAGACGTTCACGCAGCTCAGCACCTTCGGGTCCCCCACGAGCAATCGATGGGTGCGCGTACACGTCGATCCCCGGACGTCTCAGCTATTCCGCTTCGAGAGCGCACTCCTGCCGCCGAACAGCACGGCCGCACCAACGGCCAGCAGTCAGCGCAGTAGCGGCGCGACAGCAGCACAAGGTGCCGCCTCGGGGACGGACACGGCAAGGGCGACGACAGGCAATGGTGTGTTTGCACCGGCTGCGGTGCCCGGGCCTGCGCCCGCAGGCCATGTGACGCCGTCGGCTACACCTGCATCAACGTCCACCGCGCCCACCGCAACACCCGCCTCCGTGCCTTATGCGGTGCTCTACCCGGCCTCGGGACTGACGAACAATACCGTCATCAGCCTGGATCCGAACCAAGGCGTCATGCCGATCGGCCCCGCGATGCTCCCGAAAGCCACGTCTCGCAGCACGACGCATGGCAATTGAGGCAGTTTGCGCCGCCGATTCGGATCAGGCCCACGCTTCCGCTCGCCTTACCCGACCACGCATAACGCAAATACGCGTGCGGAAAATGCAAACGCCGGACAGGCGCATCGCATTTCACGATGCACCTGTCCGGCGCTTTTGCTCATACTGCTCGCGGGCTTCGCGTCACGGGTGACGCTCAGCTTGTACCGCGATTAATGCAGCGTGGGCGCGTCGTCTTCGTCCTCGTCGACGATCTCGAGACCCGATGCGCCGTGCGCGTGCTGGTGCTCGATTTCCTCTTCGGTGGCCTGACGCACGTCAGTCACCTTCAGTTCGAAGCGCAGTGCCATGCCCGCGAGCGGGTGGTTGCCGTCGAGTACGACCTTGTCGTCGGCCACGTCGGTCACCGTGTAGATCAGCGTGTCGGCCTCTTCGTCACCATCTTCCGGCGTGCCTTCGAACTGCATGCCGACTTCGAGCGGTTCCGGGAAACGGCCGCGCTCTTCGATCTTGATCAGCTCGGAATCGTAGTCGCCGAAGGCGTCCGCCGGTTCCAGTTGCAGTTGGGTTTCAAAGCCGACGTCCTGACCATCGAGCGCTTCCTCGATCTTGGGGAACGTGCCATCATAGCCGCCGTGCAGATAGACCATCGGCTCGGCGCCGCTTTCTTCGATCAGGTTGCCCTGAGCGTCCGACAACTTGTAAGTCACCGAGACGACGGTATTCTTTTCGATCTTCATCAAACTCTCCGAAAAACAGCCCGCATTATACGCGCAGCCGTATGACAGCGCCCCGGCTCCTACGAATGACGACCTCTCGCTCTCCATTGCCGTTGCTCGGCGGCCTCGCTCCCGATGCTTTCATGAAGCGCTACTGGCACAAGCGCCCGTTGCTCATCCGTCAGGCGATCCCGGGCTTTTCCGCACCGCTTTCGCGCGAGGCGCTATTCGCCCTTGCTGCGCAGGACGATGTCGAATCCCGCCTCATCACCCATGCGCGCAAACGCTGGCAACTCGATCACGGCCCGTTCGACATCGACGATCTGCCGCCGCTCACGCGCAAGCAATGGACGCTTCTCGTGCAGGGCGTGAATCTTCACGCGCCCGCCATCGACGCCCTCATGCAACAGTTTCGCTTCATTCCCGACGCGCGTCTCGACGACGTGATGATCAGTTACGCGACCGATGGCGGCGGGGTCGGCCCGCACCTCGATTCGTACGACGTGTTTCTGCTGCAAGCGCACGGCAAGCGACGCTGGCGCATCGGACCGCAACGCGACACGACATGGCTGGAAGACGTACCGCTGCGCATTCTGAAAAACTTCGAAGCGGAAGAAGAATGGGTACTGGAGCCGGGCGACATGCTGTATTTGCCGCCGGGCTACGCACACGATGGCATAGCCGAGGGCGAGTGCATGACGTACTCCATCGGATTCCGAGCGCCACTCGAACAGGAGATGCTTCAGAACTTCCTGTATTACCTCGCGGAAAACGCAGCCGACCTGCCGTTTGCGCGTCATTTCGCTGGTCGATACGCGGATCCGAAGCAACCCGCAGTCAAACATCCGGCCGCACTGCCCGATGCGATGATCGATACACTCATCTCGCAGCTCGAACGCGTGCGCTGGGGACAAAAGGAAGTCGAAGATTTCCTGGGACGCTGGCTCAGCGAACCGAAGTCGCACGTATTCTTCGATCCGCCCGAGAAGCCGCTTTCGACGTCACGCTTCGTGCACGAAGTATCTGCACGAGGTCTGACGCTCTCGCCGAAGACGCAATTGTTGTATCGACGCAACCGGTACTTCGTCAACGGCGAACCAGTTGAAGTGCCTGTCGCTGCGCGCTCTACGTTACGAACCCTTGCAGACCAGCGCGAGCTGAATGCCGCAGAATGTGCGAATTTCGAGCAAAAAGACCAAGAAATCGTTGAAATTCTGTACGATTGGTATGCTTCGGGATGGCTGCTACTTGGACCCGACGCGAAAGGCGTGCGAAAGTTGCGCGCCGTAAGGAAAAAAGCGGGGTAAATCCGCGAGATTGACGTGACGCCTTGGGGAAAACCCAATATAATTTCTCGCCAAGCAGCTTGCATGACCAAGGGTAATCCTCAATTGCCAATGTCTCGCAATCGGCTTTGCGCTGGCAAGAGCGTATTACCGTAACTAATATTCAATTCGCTTGTCTTCTACCATAAAAGGACGTGATCATGAAGAAGTCTCTCCTCGTCGCTTCGTTGTTGGCTATCGCCCTGACCGCCTGCGGCAAGAAGGAAGAAGCCGCTGCTCCGGCTGCTGACGCTGCCGCTTCGGCTGCTACGGCTGCTTCGGACGCCGCTTCGGCTGCTGGCGCTGCTGCTGATTCGGCTGCTTCGGCTGCTGGTGCTGCTGCTGACACGGCCGCTTCGGCTGCTGGTGCTGCTGCTGACGCCGTTGCTTCGGCTGCTGACGCTGCTGCCAGCAAGTAAGCTCTCGCTGCCGCAAGGCAGTTGAGCAAAAAAAGCCGGTCTTCTGACCGGCTTTTTTACGTCTGCACACTTCGCACGCTTCGCTAGCACGTCAGCCAGTCGAATCCGCCCACCTGAGTCGCCACCAGGATCTCTGTCGCCTCCGCGCCGATGACACCCGTCATCGCGGCCATCGCCAGCTCAGGCGTATTGTTCTGCTCGCTCAAATGCGCACAGACCACACGCTGAAGTTTTGCCCGGTCGATTGCCCCGAGAATCTCCGCAGCAGCGTCGTTCGCCAGATGGCCATAGGTGCCGCCAATGCGCGCCTTGAGCGACGGGGGATACTTGCTGTTGGCCAGCATCTCGCGATCGTGATTGCATTCGAGCACCAACGCGTCGCAACCACCCAGCGTAGCGATGACGTGCGCCGTCGGACACCCGGCATCGGTCAGCACACCCAAGCGGCGAGCACCATCGGAAAACACGAATTGCAGAGGCTCACGCGCGTCGTGGGGCACGGTGTAGGGATGCAGCTCCAGGCCACCCACCGTCAGCCGCTCGTCGGAACGACACCACCGCACGAGCGCATGGCTGTCCTCGACAGAGAGTGTCGTGGCGACCTTGACGGCCTGCCCCGTTCCCCAGCTCATGATGAGCGGGATTCGATACTTGCGAGTGAGGGAAAGTGCACTGCCGATGTGGTCGGCGTGTTCATGCGTGATGACGATGGCGTCGAGCGACGCCACGTCTATCGAGCGTGCCGTGAGGCGACGCTCGACCTCTCGCATCGAGAAACCGCAATCGAGGAGAATGCGTGTCGTGGAGGCGCCTTCCGACGCCTCCACCAGCAGGGCATTGCCTTCGCTGCCACTGCCTAGACTGGCGAACCGCACACCCCGCCTTAACGGAGCTGGTTGCCGATCACGCTGATGATCGTCTGAGCGATCTGCGAGTTGTCGACGTTACCCTTGTCGTCGAGCACCTGCACGCGAGTCTGGCTATCGCCGCGACCCTGCACGTTCACGCTGTACTTCTTGGCCTTCTTCTGATCCTGCACTTCCTTCGCATGGAACAGGCTGTAGAAGAAACCGTTGTCCTTCGCCAGCGATGCCGGATCGACATAGCTCACAAAGTACAGACCCTTCGCGCGGTCACGGTCGTCCACGGTGAAGTTACCGCGGTCGAGCGCCACGCCCACACGACGCCATGCACGGTCGAACGGCTCGTTGATGTCGAGGTACGAAGCATCAGCCGTCTTCACGACCTGGCTGGTCGGTCCGCCCGCCTTCGCGCTTTCGACTTGCGCCTTGGCCTGATCGGCCTGCGCGCCGAAGCGCTGCATCAGCTTCGTGAGCATGATGGCTTCGAGACCCGGATCGTTCGGCGCCGGCTCCCACTTGGTCGTGTCCTTCTGCGAGTTCGTGAACACTTCCACCATGCGACGATGCGTGATGTAGATGTCCGTGCCGCCGTTCGGATCACGTTCGACGCGGGTACGGAAACGATCGCGTTCGCCGGTCGAATACAGACCGTCGAGCACCTTGCCCAGCAGATCGCGGATGATGTCCTGATTCAGCTTGGCGCGGTTCTCGGCCCAGTCGGTTTCCATCACACCGGTGTCGGACGAGTCGATCGTCAACACGAAGCCGTTTTCCTGCCAGAACTCGCGCAGCGTCGGCCACAGTTCACCGGCCGGCTTCTGAATCACGAGCCAACGCTCGTTGCCGTCGCGAACGACCTTCATGCCCGGCACCTCCGGCAGCACCGTATCCGTCGGATTGGCGGCAACGACCTTCTGCTGCGTCTCGTAGGTCGACAGCGTGGCGGTGCCGCCCGGCGACACGTACTTGCGGTCAGCGGCCTGAACGTTCGTCAGATCCGGCGGGACGTCGAGCGAGGGGCCGGTCTTCGAGCTCTTGTAGTCGACCTTGTCGGAAGACAAGGCGCTCGACAGCGAGCTGCATCCGGCGACGAGGGCCAACGAGGCAATAGCGGCCCATGCCAGCACGGGACGAGCTACGGAATTACTGACGATTCGTTTCATGAGTCGCAAAAAAATGGGTGGGCAATCGAACCCGGGTGCCTGAACGACAGCTTAGACAACGGCGATGTTGGCCGACTTGAGGGCTTCGAGCACCGTGTCCTGATACGGCTGCGCAAGCGGCGTGAGCGGCAGGCGGATGCCCGACGCGATCATGCCCATCTTTTGCAGCGCCCACTTCACGGGGATCGGATTGGCTTCGACGAACATGGCACGATGCAGTTCGAACAGCTTGAATTGCAATTCACGTGCCTTGGTCACGTCGCCAGCCAGCGCAGCCACGCACAGATCGTGCATCGCACGCGGTGCCACGTTGGCGGTGACCGAGATATTACCCTGACCGCCCATGAGCATGAGCGCAACAGCCGTCAGGTCGTCGCCGCTGTACACGGCGAAGCTCTTCGGAGCGCGCCGGATCAGGTCGATGCCGCGATCCAGGTTGCCCGTGGCGTCTTTCACGCCAACGATGCCAGGCACTTGCGCCAGACGCAGCAGCGTATCGTTGCTGGCGTCTGCCACGGTACGGCCGGGCACATTATAGAGGATGACCGGAAGCTCAACGGCTTCGGCAATGGCGCGGAAGTGCTGGTACTGGCCTTCCTGCGTGGGCTTGTTGTAGTACGGCACGACTTGCAGCGACGCATCCGCACCGACCTTCTTGGCATGCCGGGTCAGCTCGATAGCTTCGGCCGTCGAATTGCCGCCGGTGCCGGCGATCACGGGCACCTTGCGCCCACGCGACTGGCCAGCTTCCGCGGTTTGCTGGACGGCGATCTCGATAAGCTCGCAGTGCTCTTCCACGTTCACCGTCGGGGACTCGCCCGACGTGCCGACGATCACGATACCGTCCGTGCCTTCGTCGACGTGCCAGTTGATCAGGTTACGCAGTGCTTCACGGTCAAGGCTGCCGTCCTCTGCCATCGGGGTGACAATCGCGACGATACTGCCTTGAATCGGAGTTTGGGTAGTCATGGTTGATCGAACAATTCAGCGATAAGGGTGGATTGTAGCGGATTACGCTGTCGCCTCGTACAGGGCGGCGATGCCGGGGTTTTCCCCGGGGACGGCACGTGTTGCACACAGACGCTGCACACACGCCGCACGCGGTGCAGGCAGCGTGACATCCTCGTAAGCCGCGACACGCAGGCCCGCCGCATGCGCAACGTCGAGCAACTCGCCCGGCGCCAGCAGAAACAGCGGATTGGACGGTTTCCCGTACCTTTCGTTTCCTTGGGCAAAGGTTTCGTAAATCAGCACGCCGCCCGGCGCTACGCTCGCGGCGATCTGCGCAAGCAACGGACGATGCAGATAGTTTGTGACGATGACGGCGTCGAACGGCGCGTGCGCAGCCAGCGGCCACGGCGCACCTTCCAAATCGGCGCTGAGCGTCGTCACGTTCGCGAGCGTTGCCATCGTGGCAAGCGCCGCTTCGTCGCGATCGACGGCCGTCACATGCACACCCCGCCCAGCAAGCCAGCGGGTGTGACGTCCGTGCCCGCAAGCGAGATCGAGCACATGTGCGCCCGGCGCGATGAGATGCGCCCAGCGCACCAGCCACGCAGACGGTGCGCCGACACCGTGCGCGGCACCGGTTGAGACGGCAGCAGCCACGACGTCAGCCGTCATGAATACTGAAGCCCCATGGCTTCACGCACGTCACGCATGATTTCCTGCGCCGACTTGCGGGCTTTCTCGCAGCCATCGGCCACGATGGCGCGCAGCAGCGACGGATCGTCCATGTACTTCTGCGCGCGTTCAAGCATCGGCTGCTGTTCACGCAGGATGCCTTCGATGACCGGCTGCTTGCATTCGATGCAACCGATGCCCGCACTGCGGCAGCCCTTCTGAACCCACTCGCGCGTGTCGTCGTCGCTATAGACCTGATGCAACTGCCACACCGGGCACTTATCGGGATCGCCCGGATCGGTGCGGCGCACGCGCGCAGGGTCCGTCGGCATCGTGCGCACTTTCTTGGTGATCGATTCCGCGTCCTCGCGCAAGCCGATGGTGTTGTTATAGGACTTCGACATCTTCTGACCGTCGAGCCCCGGCATGCGCGACGCCGGCGTCAACAATGCTTGCGGCTCCACCAGGATCAGCTTGCGTGCGCCTTCGAGGTAACCGAAAAGACGCTCACGATCGCCCATCGACAACGACTGCGATTCGGACAGCATGGCGCGCGCCTGTTCGAGCGCCTCGTCGTCGCCCTTCTCCTGATAGGCATTGCGCAATTCGAGATAGAGCTTCGAGCGCTTGCCGCCAAGCTTGCGGGCGGCCGCCAGCGCCTTCTCTTCGAAACCTGCTTCACGACCGTACAGATAGTTAAAGCGCCGCGCGATCTCGCGGGTCATTTCCACGTGCGGCACCTGATCTTCGCCCACCGGCACATGCAGCGCGCGATACAGGAGAATGTCCGCCGCCATGAGCACCGGATAGCCGAGGAAGCCGTATGTCGACAGGTCCTTTTCCTTGAGCTTCTCGATCTGCTCCTTGTACGTCGGCACGCGTTCGAGCCAGCCCAGCGGCGTGCTCATGCCGATGAGCAGCGCCAGTTCGGCGTGCTCGGGCACCTTGCTCTGGATGAAGAGCGTGGCCTGATTCGGATCGATCCCTGCGGCCAGCCAGTCGATCAGTACGTCCCATACGTTCTGTTCGATGACGTCGGGCGTCTCATAGTGCGTGGTGAGCGCATGCCAGTCGACGACGCAGAAGTAGCACGGATACTCCGACTGGAGCTGAATCCAGTTCTTGAGCACGCCGTGATAGTGGCCGAGGTGCAGACGACCGGTCGGTCGCATGCCGGAGAAAACGCGTTCGGGGTACATGGTCTAGTTATAGGTCTGCAAAAACTTCAGGAAGCCAGCGACAGCAGCGGCGTGAGCATCCACACGATCACGTCACGCCCCCACTGAATCAGCGGCCACAGCCAGACACGGCCGAGCACACCACTGACAACCAGCGCCATCACAATGAAAAAGCCGTAAGGCTCGATACGTGAGAGCGTATAGGCCGCACGCGCAGGCAGCAGCGATACCAGCACGCGTCCGCCGTCGAGCGGCGGCACCGGAAACAGGTTGAACATGCACATCACGAGGTTCACCACGAGACCGGCCTGCGCCATCATCAGGAAGAACGGTTCGCGAACCTCCGCGATCTGAAGCCCGACGGTGACCAGGGCCCAGAGAATCGCCTGGGCAAAGTTGCACAGCGGACCGGCCAGCGCCACCCAGATCGTATCGATGCGCGGATTGCGCAAGCTGCCGAACGCGACCGGCACCGGCTTGGCGTATCCGAACAGGAACGCCCCGCTCGTCATGAAATAAAGCGCCAGCGGCACGAGGATCGTGCCGATCGGGTCGATGTGCTTGAGGGGATTGAGTGTGACGCGCCCCATCAGAAATGCTGTGGGGTCGCCGAAATGCTTGGCGACATAGCCGTGCGCAGCCTCATGCAACGTAATCGCGAAGAGGACGGGGAGCGCGTAGACCGCAATGGTCTGGATCAGGTCTGCATTCATAGCCGACTATTGTAACAAGCAGACCTGCACGCCAGTATTACCTACCCTTACAAAGATTTTGGGGCCACAGCGGGCAGGCACGGCACATCCAGGTCATCACGACAGGCCGAACGGTGTCAGCGATCCGCGTCCGCGGCGCAACACTTCCGGCGGCGTCACCGTCAGATCGACCACCGTCGACGGCTCCTTGGGGCACGCCCCGCCATCGATCACGAGGTCCAGTTGCTTCTCGAGCCGCTCCCGGATTTCCTCCGGGTCGTTCAGCGGCTCGGTTTCATCGGGCAGAATCAGCGTCGTGGCCAACAGCGGCTGGCCCAGTTCTTCGAGCAGCGCCAGCGTGATGGCATGTTCCGGCACACGCAGGCCGATCGTCTTTCGCGACGGGTGCGAGAGGCGTCGCGGCACCTCTTTCGTCGCTTCCAGAATGAAGACGTACGGCCCCGGCGTCGTCGCCTTGATCAGCCGGTACTGCCGGTTATCGACGATGGCAAATTCGGCCAGTTCGGACAAATCGCGCACGAGCAGCGAGAGCATCTGCTTCTCGTCAAGCCCGCGAATACGCCGTAGTCGGTCGACGGCCTGCTTGTCGTCGATATGACAGGCAATCGCGTAGCTAGAATCGGTCGGCAACGCGACGATGCCGCCTTTGTCGATGATCTGCGCCGCTTGCTTGATGAGACGTGGCTGAGGATTTTCCGGGTGAATCTGGAAGAATTGCGACATGTTGGCGGTAAGTTACTGCCAGCGGCTCCAGACCGGGGTGAGATCGTCGGGCAACGGTGGCAGCTTGCCGAGCAGCGCACGGCTCTCGGTCGGTCCATGGAAATCCGAGCCGCGCGACGCCAGAAAACCGTACTGACGCGCGACATCGGCATACTCGCGGTACTGATCCGGCGTATGACTGCCGGTCACCACTTCAATCGCTTCGCCGCCCAGTTCGCGGAACTGATCGAACAGCGCGCCGAATTCCAGCTGCGTGAATTTATAGCGCCCGGGGTGGGCAACGACGGCAATGCCGCCCGCACCACGAATCCACCTGACGGACTCCTCCAGCGTCGCCCATCGATGCGGCACGTAGCCCGGACGTCCCTCCGAAAGATACTTCGCAAAAACGTCGGAGACCGACGCGCATTTGCCAATTTCCACCAAAAAGCGTGCGAAGTGCGTGCGGGAGATCAGATCCGGGTTGCCGACGAAGCGCAGCGCGCCTTCGTAAGCGTCGGGAATGCCAGCGGCCGCCAGTTGCTCGCTCATCAGTTGCGCCCGGGCGGCACGACCGCCGCGCGTCGCCGCGAGGCCGTCGATCAGCACTGGATTGTCGGGGTCGATGTTCAGTCCGACGATATGCACCGTGCGGTTCGCCCACGTAATCGAGATTTCAACGCCGCTCACGTAACGCATGCCCAGCGCTTCGGCCGCCGCCCGCGCTTCGCGCTGGCCGCCGATTTCATCGTGATCCGTCAGCGCCCACAGGTCGACGCCGGCCTCGAAAGCGACCTGCGCCACTTCGGACGGCGTTAGCGTGCCGTCCGACACCTTGGAATGACAGTGAAGATCCGCGTTGAGCATGATGAGCCGCCAGGCGATGGCGCGATACGGGATTTCGGGGACGCCGGCAGCCCTGCTGCCCCTTCAGCCCCCTCGCCCCGTGATTGCCCTTCCGACACCGGCGTATGACGTGGTAATGACGTCCTCATTCTACCGCTCAAGTGCACGCGACGCGAGTTGCCGCGCGCTGCCCGAACTTGTCCCGCTGCGCTGGCTCCCCCCCTAGTGGCGGCAGAAATCCTCGATCAGACGCGCGACGACTTCCGGCTGGTCGTGATGCAGCATATGCCCCGCATCGTCGACGAACGCCTCCGTCAAATTCGGAAAGACCTCGAATCGCTCGCGAAAAACCTCCTTACCCTGCGCCCCGGAGAAATGTTGCAGCACGTCCGAATCCGTCGCCTCGACATGCAGGACGGGCGCGCTCACGTTGCTCCACACCGCCATGGCTTCATCCAGGCGGTACGGATACGGGTTGGCCATCTTGTGGGCTGCATCGGCAAGCAAATGCCACTGACCGTCGCTCGCCTGACGTGCCCAGCGCGGCGCAAGCCACGCCGCCCGTTCGGGCGTGAGGCGCGGGTTCGTCTTGCGCAGGCGCGCCGCCACGTCGTCGAGCGACGCATACGGACGCAGCGTCGGCTGCGTCTGCACATCGTCCAGCCAGCGACTCAGTTGGCGGATTGCGGCAGCTGGTGGCGACGGCGGCAGGCCGAAGCCTTCGAGATTCACGAGGCGCCGCACCCGCGCCGGACGCACGCCCGCGTACAGACAGGCCACGTTACCGCCCATGCTGTGGCCGATCAGATTGATGGCTTCGCCGGGCTCCGTGTAGACATCGACGAGCGCGTCGAGATCGGCGATGTAGTCCGGGAACCAATAACTGCCAGCGCGTCCGTCGGCGACGGGCCAGTCGGTAAGGCCAAAGCCGCGCCAGTCGGGCGCGAGCACGTGCCAGCGCTGCGCGAGCGTCTGCGCAACGAACTGGAACGACGCCGACACGTCCATCCAGCCATGCAGCGCAAACAGTTTCGGCGCGCCGGGCGTGCCCCACTGGCGAACGTGGTGGCGCAGGCCGCGCACCGTCAGAAACTCAGATCGGGAATCGGTCATATCGGTCGCATCAGTCATGACACCGTCAGAAAGTGAATATCTGAACGAATGAGGAGCGTCGAGTATATCGACGGACGTCGCCACCTCGGAAGCAGCGTCAAAAAGCGAAGCCGCTTTCACGCGCTTTCATGCGCTTTAACGAAGACGCCGCCCTTACTCACCGGCCTGAAGCGCCGCGAGTTCGGCGTCGTCGAATCCGGCCGCCCTGCGCGCTTCGAGATTGAACGGTCCCCGCAGGCGAGGCGCGCCGTACTGCGCGGCCAACCGCGCGTACGTCTCGACCGGCTCACAGCCTGCGCGCTCGCAGCCCCAGCGATACCAGCGGTTGCCGATGGCGACGTGTCCGATCTCATCACGCAGGATGATGTCGAGAATCGCCGCACCGGCCTTGTCGCCTGCGCTGGAGAGTTTGGCCTTGATGGGTGGACTGGCGTCCAGGCCGCGTGCTTCCAGCGTTCGCGGCACGAGCGCCAGACGTGCCAGCCAATCGCCGGACGTGCGTCGCGCCATGTCCCACAGCCCGTCGTGCGCCGGGAAGCAGCCGTAGTCGTACTGATCGCCCAACGTTCGCAGATGCGAGACGAGCAGCGAGAAGTGATACGCCTCCTCCGCTGCGACCTGAAGCCAGTCGTCGTAATAGGCGCTCGGCAGGCCGTCGAAGCGCCACAAGGCGTCGAGTGCGAGATTGATGGCGTTGAATTCGATGTGAGCAAGCGCATGCAACAACGCGGCGCGCCCGTCCACAGAGGTCACTGCCCGCTGCTTCAACTCTCTGGGCGAAACCAGTTGCGGTGTCGCCGGACGGCCCGGAATCCCGGCCTCATGCTCACCGTCTGCAGACAGGAATTGACGCGCCGGATGCCAATGCGCCGCCCCGTCGCGTGCGGCATCGCGCAGCGCTGTGACGCCCACGGCCTTCTCGAACGGATCGCAGATGCGCAGCAGTTCGAGGGCGCGTTCGCGCGCGCAGCCGGACACATCGGTCGACGACGACACGGCAACGGCGGCAGAGGAAATTTCGACGGATTTGCCGGAGACGGCGTGGCGCGCGGCATCGGCGCCGGGTGCAGGAGTGAAATCGGCCATGACGTTACAATAGCGGTTTCGTCGATTTTAACCGCGAACCGAAGCCGCCATGCCGATCTATAAACTTGGAGACAAGACCCCGCAGATCCACGAGAGTGCTTTCGTGGCCGACACCGCTACCATCATCGGTGAGGTGGTTCTAGCGGAGAACAGCAGCGTGTGGCCGGGCGTGGCGATTCGCGGCGATAACGAGCCGATCAAGGTCGGCATCGGCACCAACGTGCAGGAAGGCGCTGTGCTGCATGCCGATCCGGGCTATCCGCTCACGCTGGCCGATGGCGTCAGTGTCGGCCATCAGGCCATGCTGCACGGCTGCACCGTCGGCGAGAATTCGCTGATCGGCATTCAGGCCGTGTTGCTTAACGGCGCCGTTATCGGCCGCGACAGCCTCGTGGGCGCAGGCGCGCTGGTCACCGAGCGCAAGACATTTCCGGACCGTTCGCTGATTCTCGGCGTGCCCGCCAAGGTCGTGCGCGAACTGACCGATGAAGAAGTCGCCAATCTCAAGCGCAATGCCGACGTCTATGCCACGCGCCGGCAGGTTTTCAAGGAACAGCTGGTGCGCATCGGCTGAACGCGCGTCCGGCAGTGGCGCGCGCGGCCCGTCGGGAGCGCGAGCGTTCGCTGCCGATGTGTTGAAAATGCGGCGCGCGCCCCCAAATATCGCAACATTGACGCGCCAATCGTCGGCGATTGCGCGCTGATGGGCCCTTGAGTACGAGCGAATGCAGGAACACTTGTGCGATTCATGCACTAGATGATTCCGCCTATCGCGCCTTTCGGCCCACAGCACCTATCGCCGTTGCCGCATTTTTCAGGAATTCGACCGTGTCCGACCAACTTCAGAAATTCATGTTCGACGCCGCCCCCGTGCGCGGCGAATACGTCAGCCTCGACGCCACCTGGCGCGCTGTGCTGGAGCGTCACGACTACCCGGCGCCCGTGCGCAACCTGCTCGGCGAAATGATGGCCGCGGCTGCGCTGCTGACCGCGAACGTCAAATTCGACGGCGCGCTGATCCTGCAACTGCACGGTGATGGCCCGGTCAGCATGGTGGTCGTGGAATGCAATGCCGATCTCACGATGCGCGCCACCGCGAAGTACAGCGGCGAGATCCCGGATGACGCGACGCTCAAGTCAATGCTCAACGTGAACGGCCGCGCCAGCTTCGCCATCACGCTCGATCCGCGTGTGAAGCAACCCGGCCAGCAGCCGTATCAGGGCGTGGTGCCGCTGTCGGACGAACACGGTCCGCTGCCCGACATGGCGTCGGTGCTTGAGCATTACATGCACCATTCGGAGCAGCTCGACACGCGCATTTGGCTGGCCGCAGACGAAAACCACGCGGTCGGCATGCTGCTGCAAAAGCTACCGGGCCATGGCGGCACGGCTGGCGCCGGCGCCGAACGTGCGCCCGAGGAAGACGAGGACACATGGAATCGCGTCTGCCACCTCGGCAACACGCTCAAGCGCGATGAAATGCTGAGCACGGATCGCGAGACGATGTTGCATCGCCTGTTCTGGGAAGAAACGGTTCGTGTGTTCGACCCGCTGCCCACGGCGTTTCGCTGCACGTGCTCGCGTGAGCGCGTTTCGAACATGCTTCGCACGCTGGGTGAAACCGAAGTCATGAGCGTGTTCGACGAACGCCCCAGCCTCGAAGTCGCTTGCGAGTTCTGCCGTCAGACCTATCATTACGACAAGATCGACGCGGCCCAACTCTTCACCCAGCAGTCGCACGCCGCCCCGGCCGGGCAGCACTGAAGCACAGATTTTCTGCGGCGCGCGGAACGCCCCGCGCGCCGGGGAATCTGAGTTCACATCCGGCGAGATGCGGGGTCGCCCCGTATCGGATGCCATTGCCCTCCGTCCACGGATAGGACGGAACCACACCGGGTTATTGCGCCACCATGCCCCGAGCCACCTCCGAAACTTCCCCCGATTTCGCCGCACTTGCCGCTCCCCCATGGCGAGCCGCAGCTTGCGCAATGGCGCTGCTCGCGCTGACGCTTGCCACCGGCTGTGCACAGT
Organism: Pandoraea commovens; assembly: GCF_902459615.1. GTDB lineage: Bacteria > Pseudomonadota > Gammaproteobacteria > Burkholderiales > Burkholderiaceae > Pandoraea > Pandoraea commovens. Next base: position 266,705 of record NZ_CABPSA010000004.1, on the reverse strand, counting down.
TGCAGTTGCCGCCGCCCGACGCCCCTTCGGCACGGCTGCCGCAATCGCAGGAAGAGGTACCAGCCATGACGGATGCGCAAAAGCAGGACCTGACGCGGCTGAACAAGCACATCTACGACGAGCAGGAATCCACGATCGAGCGTGAGCGTGCCCAACGCGCGCTGAACGACGCTATTCGCAGCTACAACAGCAACGCTTATTTCTATGGCGGCTGGGGCAGCCCGGGTTGGTACGGGCCGGGTTGGTACGGCCCCGGTTGGTATGGTCCGGGCGGGTATGGCCCGCGATCCTCGGTCGGTATAGGCATCGGCTTCTGAAGGCCGGTTTCCGAAGGTCGGTTTCCGAAGGCCATAAAAAAGGCACTCCCGAGGGAGTGCCATTTTTTTGTACTACATCTGCGCAAGACTACCGGGAACGGCAGCAGCGGCCAGTGAGGATCAGTGATGCTGCGCCTTGTGCGCCGACTGCGTCTTGCCCTTCGTCTGCGACGGTGGGGGCGGCGGCGCAGCGGCGACCGTCTTGTGAGCCGGTTCGGTCGACGAGACGAGCGGCGCGTCGGCACCGGAGGCACCTTGCGGCGCGCCAGCCCCATCCGCACCGACGAATTGCACGAACAATTCGCCGTCCTTGACCATCCCCAACTCGAAACGAGCGCGTTCTTCGATCGCCGACGTGCCGTCCTGCAGATCCTGCACTTCGCCTGCAAGGCGATCGTTACGTTCTTTCAACTGCTCGTTCTTCTGCTGTTCGGCGCTCAGCTCGTCGCGCAGTTCGTGCACGTACAACCAACCACCGTGGCCGAACCAGAGCGGATACTGGATGACAACCAACAACGCCACCAGTACCAAGGTCACCATTCGCATGCTTTCGCCTGGCAAGAATTCCGGGAAGGCGGGCCTGACGACCGTCAGGCCTTAACTGCCCGGGGAAACGGAATTAGCGCAGATTGTAAAACGTTTCCTTGCCCGGGTACGAAGCGATATCGCCGAGGTCTTCTTCAATGCGCAGAAGCTGGTTGTACTTGGCGATACGATCGCTACGCGACAGCGAGCCGGTCTTGATCTGACCTGCGTTGGTGCCCACGGCGATATCGGCAATCGTCGAGTCTTCGGTTTCACCCGAACGGTGCGACACAACCGCCGTGTAACCGGCGCGCTTGGCCATTTCGATGGCGGCGAACGTCTCGGTCAGCGTACCGATCTGGTTGATCTTGATGAGGATCGAATTGGCCACGCCCTGATCGATGCCTTGCTTCAGGATCTTCGTGTTGGTCACGAACAGGTCGTCGCCGACCAGTTGCACCTTCTTGCCCAGCTTGTCCGTCAGGATCTTCCAACCGGCCCAGTCGTCTTCCGACATGCCGTCTTCGATCGAGACAATCGGGAACTTGTCGCACAGGTTGGCGAGGTAGTCGGCGAACTCTTCCGAGGTCAGCGACAGGCCTTCACCGGCCAGTTCGTACTTGCCGTTCTTGTAGAACTCGGTCGACGCGCAGTCCAGCGCGAGCAGCACGTCGTCGCCCAGGCGATAGCCGGCCTTTTCGACGGCTTCCTGAATGGTCGCGAGGCACTGTTCGTTCGATTCGAAGTTCGGTGCGAAGCCGCCTTCGTCGCCCACAGCCGTGCTCCAGCCCTTCTCGGCGATCAGCGACTTGAGTGCGTGGAAGATTTCCGTGCCGCAGCGCAGAGCTTCGCGGAAGCTCGACTGACCGACCGGCATCACCATGAATTCCTGGATGTCCAGGCTGTTGTTGGCGTGTGCGCCGCCGTTCACGATGTTCATCATCGGCACCGGCATTTGCATCGCGCCCGAACCGCCGAAATAGCGATACAGCGGCAGACCGGCTTCTTCAGCGGCCGCCTTCGCGACGGCCATCGACACGGCCAGCATGGCGTTCGCACCGAGGCGCGACTTGTTGTCTGTGCCGTCGAGTTCGATCAGGGTCTTGTCCAGGAAGGCCTGTTCGGCAGCGTCCAGGCCCATGATGGCTTCCGAAATCTCGGTGTTGATGTGCTCCACAGCCTTCTGCACACCCTTGCCGAGATAGCGCGACTTGTCGCCATCACGGAGCTCGATCGCTTCGCGCGAGCCGGTCGATGCACCCGACGGCACTGCCGCACGGCCCATCACGCCCGACTCCAGCAGCACGTCGCACTCGACCGTCGGATTACCGCGCGAGTCCAGCACTTCGCGCCCGATGATATCTACGATTGCACTCATGTATTCCTCGGTATCTATAAGACAAAAACGCTAAAGGGAACCAGCTTCGCGCCGCAATCCCGCCTGCCACTTGCCGCTTCCACGCCGGGCGCTGATCGTGAACCGGCAGCGCGCCGAATCCTGACGTGGAGGCCGATGCCGCGCTTGTGCGCGCACCGGTGGGCAATACGTAGACGGGGGAACAACGGCGCCTCGAAATGAGGCACGGCGGCCTGTGGGGTGACTTCGATGTCGACGGTGCACTCGGCGTGCTGCACGCGGACCTCTCCTCCGGGGACTCGCCTTCGCGGCGGCCATTGACGACCGCTGCGCGACAAGCTTAACGACTCGGCGCCATGCTGCCAAGGCGTCCGGCCGCTATACCCGTCCTGTGGGCGTGCTGATAGTGGCCCCAGGACGGTGTGTCTCATTTCAGTTGAAATTGTTTTCCAGGAACTCGCCCTGCTTCACCGCCGCGTCAATCGTTTTGAGCGTGGTGAGCAGTTCGCGCATGCGTCCCAGCGGCACGGCATTCGGACCATCCGAGAGTGCGCACGCCGGATCCGGGTGCGTCTCCATGAAGAGGCCCGAGACACCGACGGCCACGGCGGCACGCGAGAGCACCGGCACGAATTCGCGCTGACCGCCCGAACTGGTGCCTTGTCCGCCCGGCAGCTGCACCGAGTGCGTGGCGTCGAACACCACCGGCGCGCCGGTCTCGCGCATGATCGCCAGCGAGCGCATGTCCGACACCAGGTTGTTGTAGCCGAACGAAACGCCCCGCTCGCAGGCCATGAAGACGTCATCGGGAAGACCGGCTTCGCGCGCGGCGTCGCGGGCCTTGTCGATGACGTTGATCATGTCGTGCGGCGCGAGAAACTGCCCCTTCTTGATGTTCACCGGCTTGCCCGACTGGGCGCAGGCGCGGATGAAATCGGTCTGGCGGCAGAGGAAAGCCGGCGTTTGCAGTACATCGACGATCGGCGCGGCAACCGCCACATCCTCTTCGGTGTGCACGTCGGTGAGCACCGGCACGCCGAGCTGGCGGCGCACTTCTTCGAGGATCTTCAGGCCTTGCTCGCGGCCCGGGCCGCGATACGACTTGCCCGAGCTACGGTTCGCCTTGTCGAACGACGACTTGTAGATGAACGGAATGCCGAGCGCGCTCGTGATTTCCTTGAGCTGCCCCGCGACGTCGAACGTCATTTGCTCCGACTCGACGACGCAGGTACCTGCGATCAGGAAAAACGGCTTGTCCAGGCCAACATCGAAACCGCACAGTTTCATGGGAACTCCTTGTTTCTCGCTCGCTGCGCGTCTTAGGCGGCCTTCTTGCGCGCTTGCTGACCAGCCAGCGCTGCTTCAACGTAAGCCTTGAAGAGCGGGTGACCATCGCGCGGCGTCGAGGTGAACTCGGGGTGGAACTGAACGCCCACGAACCACGGGTGCACCTGTTGCGGCAGCTCCATCATTTCCGGCAGATTCTCGGTCGGCGTGCGTGCCGAGATCACCAGACCGGCGGCTTCGAGCTGCGGGACGTAATGGTTGTTGACTTCGTAGCGGTGGCGGTGACGCTCGTTGACCGTCTCGCCATAAATGCGCGACGCAAGCGTCTCGGCCTTGACCGGCACACGTTGCGAGCCCAGGCGCATCGTGCCGCCCAGATCCGAATCTTCGGTACGCTGCTCGACCTTGCCATCGCGATCCTGCCACTCGGTAATGAGTGCAACGACCGGATGCGGCGTCGCCGGCTCGAATTCCGTGCTGTTTGCGTCGGCCAAATTGGCGACGTCACGCGCGAATTCGATCACGGCCAGCTGCATACCAAGGCAGATGCCCAGATACGGCACACGGTTTTCGCGAGCGTAACGGATTGCCTTGATCTTGCCTTCCGTACCACGACGGCCGAAACCGCCCGGCACGAGAATCGCGTCCAGATGCTTGAGCGCATCCGTGCCATCCTTCTCGATCTGCTCGGAATCGATGTACTCGATGTTCACGCGCGTTTCCGTGTGGATGGCGGCGTGACGCAGCGCTTCGATCAGCGACTTGTACGACTCGGTCAGATCGACGTACTTGCCGACCATGCCGATCGTGACATCGTGCTTGGGATTCTCGACGGCATGCACCAGACGCGTCCACATGGACAGGTCAGCCGGCTTGGCTTCGATCTTCAGCTCGTCGCAGATGATCTTGTCCATGCCCTGGTCGTGCAGCATTTGCGGAATCTTGTAAATCGTGTCGACGTCCCACACCGAAATCACGGCGTCTTGCGGGATGTTCGCGAACAGCGAAATCTTGGCGCACTCGTCTTCCGGAATCTGACGGTCCGCGCGGCACAGCAGCACGTCCGGCGAAATACCGATTTCGCGCAGCTTCTGCACACTGTGTTGCGTCGGCTTGGTCTTGAGTTCACCGGCCGTCGCGATGTACGGCACGAGCGTCAGGTGCACGAAGGCCACGCTGTTGCGGCCCAGGCGCAGGTTCATCTGACGTGCGGCTTCGAGGAACGGCAGCGACTCGATGTCACCGACCGTGCCGCCGATTTCGACGATGGCGACGTCGGGATGGCCGTCCCACGTCGAACGCGCACCGCGCTCGACGAAGGCCTGAATTTCATTGGTGATGTGCGGAATGACCTGAACGGTCTTGCCGAGGTACTCGCCACGGCGTTCCTTACGGATCACCGACTCGTAGATCTGGCCCGTCGTGAAGTTGTTCGCACGACGCATCTTCGCGCTGATGAAGCGCTCATAGTGCCCCAGATCGAGGTCGGTTTCTGCACCGTCCTCGGTCACAAACACCTCGCCGTGCTGGAACGGGCTCATCGTGCCCGGGTCGACGTTGATGTAGGGGTCAAGCTTGAGGAGGGTGACTTTGAGGCCACGCGATTCGAGAATCGCGGCCAGAGATGCGGCAGCAATTCCCTTACCAAGAGAGGAAACCACGCCGCCCGTGACAAAAACGAATTTGGTCATCGCAGTAATTGCTCGCGGGAAAGCCGGATTATACCCGAAACCCGCCCCGTCCTCGATGGCCTGCGCGGCAAATTTTGGCCTTGACAGGCACCCGGCGCGGCGTCCCGTCACGACCGGCGCGCTCCGGCACGAATCTCTGCGATCTCAGACCCCGCTCAGCACAAACGACTGCGGGTACCGACGGACAAGCGCATCGCCCCTTCGGTCTTCATCTGACTGAATCGCAAGACGCACCCCCACCTGGCGGACGGCATGTAACGTCGAGATGCCGGGTACGCCCGGCCTTCAGGCGGCCAGCGGACGGCGATGCTCGCCGCGCAATTCCGCGAGCATGTCGCTGATGGCAGCCGCTGTGTCCAGCGGACGCTCCATCGGGAAAAGATGGGTGCCGGGGACATAACGCAGATGCGTGCCGACAATCCTGCGCGTGGCCCCGATCCCGGCCTGACGCAATTCGCGAGACTCGGTCCCCGCGAGGAAGCCGACCGGCACCGGCACGCCTCGCATGGCGCGCACGGCGAGCAACGGCGGCAGCGTCAGATAGATCCGGTACTCGATCTCGCGCGCAAAGGCGAGACGCCGTGCCTCGCCCTCGCCCGTGGGCAACGTCCCGCAATCGATGTAATCGCGCAGCACGTCCGGATCCCAACTGGCGAACGCCGGTTTGCTTGCAAAATGCTGCCAGGCACTTTCCCAGTCCGGCCATTGGTCCCGACGCTTCTTGGTCACCCCTGCGGGCGACATTCGTTCGTAAAGTCCAGTCAGCATGCCAAGACGGAGCATCTGCGTGCGCCAGCCCGGCGTCACGATCGGCGAGTCCACCATCACGACACCACGCACGCACTGCGGGGCCTTGAGCGCCGCCATCAGACTCAGGAAACCACCAAGAGAATGCCCCACGAGCCAGACCGGCTCTCCCCGATACTGACGCACCAGCGTGTCGACCAGTTCGTTGCGAAGATACCGCCAGCCCGGCGTCACCGGATAACGCGGGTCATGCCCGATGCGATCGATCGCGCGCACGTCGTACTCGTCGGCCAGCGCACCGAGCATCTTGCGATAGACCCCGGCGGGAAAGCCGTTGCCGTGCGAAAAATGAATGATGTCTCTTGTCATGGAATTCGTTGTCTTGGCGAGCGTGCGTCATGCGCCATAGGACGGCGGCGCACGGTATCGCACGCTTGTGCATTCGGCACGAGGATCAGGCCGCATGACATTCGCCGGTCCATTTTAGCTAACCGCTGCTTGAGTACCCGTAGAGGTTTCCGTCGAATTGCCACGCGGCGTCATTCGCGCAAGCGCGCGCACAAAGTACAAGCCGCCAACGCTTTTCAGGACGAATCGGGCGACAACGCGTGCCAGTAACGCCGGAAACTCGCACGGTAAGCCTGGGCCGTCATGCCGTCCGGCGTACTTGAAAACCGAATCCCGCCGTGCGTCACGCTCTGCCAGATCGTCGCGCCCGCTGATCGATAGCGGGCGACCACGGCCGGTTTCGGATGCCCGAAGCGGTTGCGATACCCCGCTTGAAACACCACGTGGGCTGGCGATACCGCAGCCACGAACGCCGAGGTCGACGACGTCAGACTGCCGTGATGCGGGGCAAGCAGCACGTCCGAGCGCAGCGCCCGCCCATAGCGGGCCACCATCATGCGTTCCTGCAAGCTTTCCGCGTCGGCCGCGAGCAATGCGCTGTGCCGTCCGTTCGCAATTCGCAGCACACAGCTCACACTGTTCGGCCCCGCCCTCCCGCGCTGGCCATCACGCAACGCTGCCTTGTCCGGGTGCAGAAACCGGAATGTGACGCCCTCCCACTGCCACTGCTGCCCGGCAAGACAGGTGCGATGCGCGGCCGATGCGCGCCGAACCCGATGTTCATCGGGCAAGGACGACAGGACTTGCGCCTCTGGGTACGCTCGCAACACACTCAACGCCCCGCCAAAATGATCGTCATGTGCGTGGCTGACTACCATCCGATCGAGCCGCGCGATCCCCATCGAGCGTAAATATGGAACGATGACACGCCGCCCCGCATCGCTGCGCCGCCCCAACGGCGGGCCGCTGTCGAACAGCAGCGTTCGCGTCGCGGTTTCGACCAGCACGGCGTTGCCCTGACCGACATCGAGCATCGTCACACGAAACTCACCCACCGTCGGCCGTTGCGGGGATACCAGCGCCGCCGGTCCCATCAGCGCCACCCCGGCGAACCGTATGCCGAACATCCATCTCCTCGTCGCGGGAACCCATTGCGGCAACGGCACGAGACAAACCACTACACCGACAACGGATGCCATCTGCGCCCAAACCGGTGCGACCGGCGCTCGCCAGACCGCCCAGGGCATCGCCGCAAGCGTGCCCAGCCAGTCCGCCAGCCAGACGACCACCGTATGCGCAACACCGAGCGCCCAGTGCGCAAGACCGGAAGGCAACAACAGGCTTGCGAGCGCGAGCGGCGTCACGATCAGCGTCATCACCGGAATGGCGACGGCGTTCGCTAATGGCCCGAGCAATGGCACTGTGCCGAACCAAGCGAGCGTCAACGGGATCAGACCGATGGTGACCGCATACTGTGCGCGAGCAGCAGGTGCCAATCTGCGGCCTAAAGCGACGCCCCACCGCCCTATCCTTTCGACCGCTCGCCAACCGGCCGGAGCGCCGCCCGTTTCATCGTGCTTCAACGCACCCGCAGCAGGCAGCTCGCACGCCAGCCCCGCGACGACTGGCTCCAACCGTGTGGCGGCTCCGCGCGTTGCGTGGATGACGGCATCCTCCCCCCCCTGAGCATCCTCTCGGTGTCCCCTCGACGGCGAGTCCGTCCTGTCGCCCCGCCTCGCGGCTAACACGAGCGCCGCCACCGCACCGAACGACAGCCACAAACCGGGCGTGACAACGGCCCACGGATCCAGCGTAACGACAACCGCCAGTGCCCACGCCAACGCATAAGACGGCGCGGCGAACCGCCCCGTTAGCAACGCCAGCACAACGATGGCGACCATGCCGACGGCTCGCTGCACAGGCACACCCCAGCCCGCAATCGCGCCGTAAGCCACCGCTGCCAGCAACCCAGCGACAGCGGCCGCCTTCGGCGCTGGCCACCACAATGGCAAGCGTAATCGCGCAAATCCCGCCCGACGCCACAGCCCGCCAACCATCGCAGCCATCGCCCCGGCGACCAGCGAGACGTGCAACCCCGAGATCGCCAGCAAATGGCTCACGCCGGTGTCGGCAAACATTTGCCAGTCGTCATCCGCGATATCGCCGCGCTCTCCCAGCGCCAGCGCCATCAGCACGCCGCCATATCTCGCCGACGGGTCGAGGGCGGCCCGAAAATCGTCTCGTAACCGCTCACGCCATGCCGCGAATCCATACCCCGGCGACGGCCCCACATGCAGGCGACGCGGGCGAACTGCGATCGCTCGCGCACCTTTACCAATCGACGTCCGCACGTATCCTGATGCCCGAATGCCCCGAGTCAGCGCCAACAATTCGGCATCGAAGCCGTGCCAGTTTGCGAAGCCACGCGGCGCCTTGAGACGAACCGGCATTTGCCATCGCTCACCTGCGCGGGGCAACCGCCGCCGGGCCGCCGCCATCGCGCCCTGCGATGCCTCACCCGAGCCGACGCCGACGGCGCTGCGCGCCTCGCGTTTCCCACTGAAGGGCGGACGCATTGGCCAAACCAACTCGATGCGCTTCGGCACATGCACCGCACCGCATGCCGAGCCATCGCCGCCTATGTATCGCGTCGGCGAAAGCGATGCCCCTTCGCCATTGCCACACCCCGACGACACACCACAAGCATCGCACTCGCCGACGCGCACATCGCCCGTAGCAATGGCGTGCGCGCTTTCGACATCGAACACGAACCGCACACCGTCGCCCGTAGTTATGGGCAACCCCGCCACCACGCCGATCACCAGCACGTCCTGCCCCTCAAGCGCAGCGGGCAAGCTGTCCCCAAGCCGCAAGTCCGCCCGATAGGCCGCCCAGGCGTATCCTCCAACGCCTGCACTCAATGCGAACACCATCACCGCGAGCCATCGCGACCAGCCCTGGTTCGCAGACGCTCCGCCACAGAGCCGTCGATCATCACCCCCGGGACGGCAACGCCCGCTCGTCGCGCCCCACGGCTGTCCGTATGACCGTGCGCTCCCTGCCACCCAAATCACACGCAGCGCCCCCACAACGAATACACACGCGGCAACGCCGAGCGCCACCGCAAATCCTTGCCCAGTAGGCAGCACCGAGACTTGTTGCAGCCACCAGACACCCGCCACCCAGGCGAGCAGCACCATTCTCATGACGTCACCGCGTCATGTGTCGACAGTCGCGCGACGCCTCGGCGTCAGCGCGATTGCCCGGAAGTGTTGGGGGAAATCAGAGAGAAGTTCGCGGCAGGACCGTCACCCGGCGCCATCGCCATGGCACCGGACAAGCGCGGCAGCACGCGCCAGGCATTGGCGCACGTCGCCTGAGACAACATCTCAGGTGCGACGCCGCGTAGCTCCGCCAGCACCTGCGCGATGCGCGGCAATTCCACGGGGCTATTACGCTGCTTGTAGCGCCACTCCGGCGCAATATCGGGCGCATCTGTCTCCAGCACGATGGCGTCCAGCGGCATATCCACGGCCAGACGACGAATCTGCAAAGCGCGATCAAACGTCATCTGCCCGCCGAACCCAAGGCAAAAGCCGCGCTCGACGAACATGTCCGCCTGCTGCCGACTGCCATTGAATGCGTGCGCGATGCCGCCACGGGGCGTGAAGATCCGAAGCTGTTTGAGCAGGGCGTCCTGGGAGCGACGCACATGAAGAATGACCGGCAGATCGAAATCGCGCGCGATCTTTAATTGCTCAACGTAGAAGAACTGCTGACGCTCGGGGTCGAGCGTCCTGACGAAGAAATCCAGCCCGATCTCGCCAATGCCGACGAAGCGCGGATCCCCCATGGCGAGCTCAACCGCGCGGCGCAGCGTCGCGATGTCCTCGTCGCGTGCACGCGGCGTGTAGAGCGGATGAATGCCCAACGCATACGCGCCGCCCGGGATAGCGCGGGCGGCAGCACGCGCCGCGTCGAACGTCACGCATTCGACCGCAGGCACGACAAGCCCGACCACCCCCGCAGCGACGGCGTCGGTAATCACGGTGGTGCGGTCGGCATCAAACTCGGCCGCATCGAGATGGCAATGGGTATCGATCCACATGGTCAGGTGTCCTTAAGCGTCAATTCTACGGGTCGATGACAAGGCTCGCACGTCGTCGTTGTCGTGACCATCGGACAACACCGCATCATGGTCTAGGACGTTGCCGAAAAACGCGTTCGCGCGACGTCCCGAAAATGCAAAACGCCGGGGAAATCCCCGGCGCTTTTCTGTCTGCTATCACGAGCAACAGCCAGCCTTGCACGACCTTACGCGGACTCCAGAATCCCTTCGCGAAGGCGCAATGCACGGTCGCAACGACGTGCCAGATCGATATCGTGCGTGACGATCACGAAGCTGGTCCTGAGCGTCTCCGACAACTCCAGCATGAGCTCGAACACGGTCTCGGCCGTGTGCCCGTCGAGGTTACCGGTCGGCTCGTCAGCCAGCACGCATGCGGGTTGCGTGACCAGCGCCCGCGCCATCGCCACTCGCTGACGCTCCCCCCCCGACAGCTCGGACGGACGATGCTTCATCCGCGAACCCAGACCGACGCGCTCGAGCATCGCCTGCGCTGCGGCCCGTGCCTGCTCGGTCGGCAGACGGCGGATGCGCAGCGGCATGGCCACGTTATCCAGCGCGGAGAACTCGGCCAGCAAATGGTGAAACTGATAGACGAAGCCGAGCGACTGATTGCGCTGCGCCGTCTTGTCGCGCTCACGCAGCGACGAAAACGGCTTGCCGAGCAATGACACCTCGCCGCGCGAAGGATCGTCGAGTCCGCCCAGCACATGAAGCAAAGTACTCTTGCCTGAGCCCGACGCCCCGACGATCGCCACCTTCTCACCCGGCGCAACGTCAAGACTCGCCCCGTTGAGCACCGTCACGTTCAACTGCCCCTGCTTGAACGTCTTGTGCAGATCGCGAGCCCGCAACACAGGGCCGTCGTAGGCCAGATTCGGCACCGGGGCCATCGATTGATTTGCGTTACTCATAGCGCAGGGCCTCCGCCGGTTTGACGCGCGAGGCACGCCAGCTCGGATAGATCGTCGCAAGCGCCGAGAGGATGAAGGAGATCACCCCGATACGGATCACGTCGGACGATTGCAGATCCGAGGGCAATTCGGAAATGAAGTAAATGTCTTGCGGCAGGAAGTGAATCCCCAGCAAACGCTCGATGAACGGCACGATCGTCCCGATATTCACCGAAATCAGACAACCGAGGCCGACACCGAGCAACGCCCCGGCAAAGCCGATCGTCACGCCCTGCACGATGAAGATCTTCATGATCGAGCCGGGCTGCGCACCCAGCGTTCGCAGAATGGCGATGTCCGCATACTTGTCGGTCACCGTCATTACCAGCGAGGACACCAGGTTGAACGCAGCGACCGCGATGATGAGCGTCAGGATGATGAACATCATGCGCTTTTCGGTCTGCACCGCCACGAACCAGTTCTTGTTCTGCTGGGTCCAGTCGCGCACCCACATGTTGCCGGAGAGGGTCTTGGCCAGTTCGCGCGCCACGAGCGGCGCCTGTTCCATATCTTGAATTTTCAGACGCACACCCGTCGGGCCGTCGAGTCTGAATAGCGTTTCCGCGTCATGCAGGTCGATCAGCGCCAGCGAACTGTCATATTCGTAATGCCCGGCCGTGAAGATCGCGACCACGGTGAACTGCTTCACGCGCGGTAACACGCCTGCGGGCGTGATCGTTCCCTGAGGGGCTACCAGCGTGATCTTGTCGCCGATACTCACGCCCAGCGCCCGCGCCAGCTCTCGTCCGAGTACGATGCCGAAGCTGCCCGGCGTCAGGTTATTCAGGGTGCCGTCCGTAATCTGCTTACCGAGGTCGGAGACCTTCGCTTCCTCACTCGGGACGATGCCGCGCAGCACCACGCCGCGCACGTTGTCGTCGCGTGTCAGCATGGCCTGCTCGCCCACATAAGGCGCAGCCGCAATAACGTTCTTGTTTTGCAGCGCCTCGGCGGCCGTACGCTGCCAGTCCGGCAGGTTGCCGTCGACCGCGAAGACCTCGATGTGCGCCAGCACGGAGAGCATGCGGTCCCGAACTTCCTTCTGAAAGCCGTTCATCACCGAGAGCACCACAATGAGCGCTGCCACGCCCAGCGCAATGCCGGCCATGGAGATGAAAGAGATGAAGGAAATGAAACCGTTGCCGGATGATCGCTTGCCGGTGCGCGTATAGCGCCAGCCGATCTGCCATTCGTATGGGAATTTCAAACGGATTCCTGATTCTTGATAAGGATCGATCGGAGCGTACCGGCGCCGGTTTGCACCCGCGCGGGCCCAGTACCCAAACTCCGCCCCCGGCCCCTGCCCGGCGCGGTGAATGGTACGTTCCGTACCTGACGTCAGGGTCACCCAACTGCCAGCGCGAAGTTTGCCATACAATTCGCCTCGACATGGATACACCTGCCCTGCACTTTCTCTTGCCGTTCGCGCTCCCCGCGTCGGCCCATTTGCCCGCACTGCTGGCCGAATTGGAGTTGCCCGCGCTCGAAAAGTTGCTCGCGCGCGGCGTTCAGTCGGCGCAGGACGTGCCGGAAGACCCATTTGTCCCCACGCTGCCGCACGAACGCTGGCTCGCCGATGCTTTCGGGCTGCCCGGCGGCCCTGCGCGCGCGCCGCTCGCGCCGTTCATGCTGTTTGACGACAGCGGCGCACTCGACACCCGGTTCTGGTACTGCGCGCAACCCGCCCATATCCACATCGCCACCGACCATCTCGTGCTGACGGACCCGGCCGAACTGGAATTGAGCGCGGAGGAATCTGCCGCCCTTTTCGCGACCGCACACGCGCTGTTCGCCGAAGAAGGCGGCGAGTTGATCGCACCGCGCCCCGACCGGTGGTATCTGAGTGCCCCCGCGCTGGGCGACCTTCTCACGGCGTCGCCTGCGCGCGCCGCCGGGCGTAACGTCGACATCTGGTTGCCTCAGGGCAAGGCCGAACTGACGTGGCGCAAGTGGCAAAACGAAGTGCAGATGGCCTGGTACGACCATCCGGCCAATCAGGCCCGCGAAGCGCGTGGCTTGCCGCCTGTGAACGCGATCTGGCTGTTCGGTGGCGGTCAGCGCATTGCCGCGCCCCGCATGAATCGTCCGTGTGTCACGGTCTTGGCCGACGCCCCCGCCACGCGCGGACTGGCGAACCATATGCAGATCGCGCTGCACCCCACGTCAGCAGGTATCGACGCCGCCGACGGCCGCACACTGGTGCAGATCGACACTCTGACATCGTATTTCCTGGTGGAAGACTGGGCACGCTGGCGCGACGCCCTCGTGGACCTCGACCGTCGCTGGCTGGCGCCGGCGTTGGAGCGCCTGCAAAAAGGGCAAGCGCGTGAAGTCGCGCTCACGCTGTGTGGTGACAGCCACTCCGTGACCCTTCGCGCTCGTAGCGGCGACCTGCGCAAGTTCTGGCGTCGCCAGGGCCTCACCGCACGCATGGTGCCGCTGGCCCGGCTGGGTGAGGAAGTGGCATGACCGACATCGTCACCCGTCTCGTCGACGAGACAACCGCCGACACTCTCTCGCGTGACGGCGTCCACCCCGTGCTGGCGCGCCTGTTCGCCTCGCGTGGCGTAGTCGAAAGCACGGAGACTGAGACCGCCCTCGCACGCCTGATTCCGCCCACGCAGCTCAAGGGGGCGCAAGAGGCGGCCGCATTCCTCGCAGACGCCATCGCCGCTGGCAAGCGCATGCTCGTTGTGGCCGATTATGACTGCGATGGGGCGACGGCTTGCGCCGTAGCCGTACGCGGGCTGCGCATGTTTGGCGCGAACGTCGAGTATCTGGTGCCGAACCGCTTCGAATACGGTTACGGACTCACACCGGAAATCGTGACGCTCGCCGCACGCGGCAAACAAGGTCCGCCGGATGTTCTGATTACCGTCGACAATGGCATCGCCAGCCTCGACGGGGTGGCCGCCGCACAACTGCTTGGCATCGAAGTCGTGGTCACCGACCACCACTTGCCCGGCAGCGAACTGCCCAACGCACGCTGCATCGTCAACCCGAATCAGCCGGGCTGCGAGTTCCCCAGCAAGAATCTGGCGGGCGTCGGCGTGATGTTTTACGTACTGCTGGCGTTGCGCGCCGAGTTACGGGGACGCGGCGCTTTCGACACGCGCGAACAACCGCGGCTGGATACGTTACTGGACCTCGTCGCGCTGGGCACCGTCGCCGACGTGGTCAAGCTCGACACCAATAACCGCATTCTGGTGGCACAGGGCCTGTCGCGTATGCGCGCCGGGCGGATGCACCCCGGCATCAACGCCCTCTTTCGCGCGGCCGCCCGCAATGCACGGCAGGCCGGGAGTTTCGATCTAGGCTTCGGTCTGGGCCCTCGTCTGAACGCCGCCGGACGCCTCGCGGATATGTCGCTCGGTATCGAATGTCTGCTGACGGACGACGACGCCCGCGCCTGGACCCTCGCGCAAGAACTCGACGCGATGAATCGCGAGCGTCGCGAAATCGAAGCGGGCATGCAACAAGAAGCGCTGGCCGATCTGGCGCGTTTCGATCCACGCGCCGCGACTACGCTCTGCGCGTTTAACGAGACGTGGCATCAGGGCGTGATCGGCATCGTGGCAGCCCGCCTCAAAGAGAAGTTCTACCGTCCGACCATCGTATTTGCGCCGGGGGATGACGGCCAGATCAAAGGGTCCGGACGCTCGATCCCCGGCTTCCACTTGCGTGACGCGCTCGACCTCGTCACCAAACGCGAGCCTGGTCTGATCGGCAAGTTCGGCGGTCACGCGATGGCCGCCGGTCTTACGATCGCAGCCGACGCGCTGCCGCGCTTTCAGGCCGCGTTCGAAGCTGTCGGACAGGAATGGCTCGACGAGAAGACGCTCTCCCGCGTCATCGAAACCGACGGCGACATCGGTGACGATTGCTTCGTCCCGCCCTTCGTCGCCATGCTCGACGCGCAAGTCTGGGGACAGGGCTTTCCGCCGCCCGTATTCTCCGGCGAGTTCGACGTACTCTCGCAGGCCATCCTGAAAGACAAGCACCTGAAGCTGCAACTCGGACGGGGCCGCATGCGCTTCAACGCAATCTGGTTCAATCACGCCGACACGCTGCCAAGCCGCGCGCAATTCGCGTATCGCTTAGCTGCGGACACCTTTAATGGCGTATCGCGTGTGCAGATGATCATCGAGCACGCTCAGGGCTGAACACCAGCTTCGCCGAGACGTGTTTCGGCCCCATCACACGCTGGCCTGTCAGCACGATCGTGCGCATGGCCTCAGCCCAACCCTGCATCGACGCAAGCGCCACCTCGGCATGAACGACACTCGTTCCCGCCGAGCTGGCGCGCTGCGGGGCCTTGCCCGCTGGCCATGCGCGACGCAACTCGTCATCGACCGTCGTGTCGTGGAATCCGCCACTCATCGTCACATCGAACGCCAGCGTGTCGTTCGCCTTGCCTGTGCAATAGGCCATCCCCGTCACCCCGAATCGATGCTCGCCCTCGGCGATCAGACCGGTGACCTGAAACAGCCGCGACGGCGCGCCCTCGCGTGACGTCAGCACCAGCTCGATAGGCAACGCCCCCTCCCCCTCCAGTTGGTACGTCCCCCGCAACACGGTGTTTGCGGATGTCTGATGGCACACGTTCTGCACCGCAACCTGCGCTGCCGGTGTGGGCACCTGTGCCGACGCCGTCGGCAAGCCGATCAGCCCCGCACCCGCAGCGAGCGTAGCCGCCCAGGTCAAATTGCGGAGAGTGCGCATCGGGGTTGTCGAGTGACTCATGAAATGCCCCTTAGTAGTCGGCGCGCACGGTCAACATGACGCTGCGCGGGGTGCCGTAATGGTTGTTCCAGCTCGTGTTCGAGAGGCTCTGGTAGTAGCGGCGATCAAATACGTTGCTCACGTTCAGTGCCGCCGAAAGATGTTTGTTGTATCGGTAGCCTGCGCGCAGATTCACGGTGGCATAGCCGCCCTGACGCAGACGAATGCCGTTGGACGTGGCCGACGTCTCGCTCTGCACATCGACGCCGCCCCCCACGCTCCATCGACGGCCGTCGAACGGCAGGTCGTAGTTCGTCCACAAACGGAACAGGTGACGCGGTGCGAAGTCGGCGAACGACTGGCCTTGCGAGGTGGCGTCGGTCAGATATTTCGTCGTGTTGAAGGTGTAGCCTGCGAATACGTTCCATGCGTCCGTGATCTGGCCGTTCGCCTGCATCTCGACACCCTGACTCTGCACCTCGCCGGACGCGATGTAGCGACACGTCGTGCCTACGCAAGGAACGCTGGGGTCCGTCTGTGCACGGTTCTTCTGACGAATGCGGAAAACGGCGAGCGAGACGTCCATCGCGCCATCGAACAGTTGGCCCTTGACCCCCGCCTCGTAGCTCGCGCCGGTGATTGGCTTGAGCAGGTTGTTGCCTGCATCGAGCACGGTCTGTGGCTGGAAGATATCGGCGTAGCTTGCGTAGAGAGACCACGTGTCGTTCAGGTCGAACACCACGCCACCGTACGGTGTCGCCTTCGCGCCTGTGCGGTAACTGCTTGCTGGCGCGTGCTGATCCCACCACGAAACGCGTGCGCCCAGCACAAGCGTGAGCGGCTGTGCAAGACGGATGCGCCCCATCGCATAGGCACCGTTTTGAACGGTGCGCGTGGGCGTCACGTTGGAGAACGGCCCCGTGGCGGGTTCGGCAACGCTGTTGGGGTCCCATCGGAAGATGTTGACGGGCCTGCCGTTGATCGACGGGACCAACGCCGCGCTACGTTGCTGCGTTGTCGCCTCCAACCGTTGCAAGCCGAACAACAGATGATGCTCGCGTCCCAGCAGCCGGACGGGTCCGTCGACCTGGAGATCCACGCCCGTCTGCGTGTTGTCGAACCGGTAGGCCGCCCCGGTCAGTTGACTACCCGCCCCGGACGCCGGGTTGATCGCCCCGAACGCCACGCCGTACTTCAGGTCACCACCGGCATCGAGATAGTTCGCGGAAAGCTTCGCTGCCCACCCGCTCCCGAGTTGTTGCTCCAAGGTGCCGAATACGCGCGTCTCGGACCAGTCGAAGGTGTCCCACGACGAGCCAAGAAACGTGGCGCGCGGCAGTTGGAGATCGCCGCCAGAGGTCGAGAACGGCACCCCCGCAAGGTTCGGTGTCGACGTCGTACGTTGATACTGAACCCCGACACGCAGCAACGTAGTCGACGACAGATCGGCTTCCGTTACGCCATAAACGGTCGTCGCATGCTGACGGCCAACGTCGTAGTACATGCGTTGCCGGTCATCGGACACCGCAACGCGCGCGCGAAGCGATCCGCTCGCATTCAACGGCCCGCCGATGTCCGCTTCCTCGCGATAGCGATCCCAACTGCCGAGCGTCACGGCGGCCGAGGCCGCGAATGTCTTGCCGGGCCGCTTGTGCACAAGGTTGACCAACCCGCCCGGGTTGCCCGTGCCATGAAACAGGCCGGTGGAACCGCGAATGATCTCCACGCGCTCGTAGGGGGTCATGTCCTGTGGACCTGCCGCCGTGTTGGCCATGAGTACGGGGACACTGTCCTGCTCGAACGCGTCGAGTTTGAAGCCGCGCGAATAGTAGGCGGTCGTCAGCAGGACATAAGGCTGAACGGTAATGCCGGGCACCTTTTGCAGTACGTCCTCAACGGTGTGCGCCCCCTGCTGCGAAATGAGCTTTTCGTCGACGACGGTCACTGTCTGCGGAATGTCGCGCACCGACGGCGCAACACGCCCTAGCAACGAGCCTTGCGTAGCCGCAGCGCGCCCATCTCGCTCGGCGGTGTCAGTGACTTGCGTCACCGGCAGCACAGCGGCGTCGCGCGCCCCTTGATCGGACGTTTGCGCCACGGGTGGCGACGCAGCAGACGCCACTTGCGCATACGCAGGTGCCGCCCCTGCCGCCACGACAAACGCCGCGACCGCCACGGCGCGCCTTACCCCGGGCGCCACCGTTAAAAACGTAGTTGACGGGTATTGCGCCTCATCGGCGCTGAAACGATTTGTTTTTTTGGAAGACATCGGCTACACACCAACGAGACTGAAATTCAATCTCGTTATCGTGCCGACGACCGCATTACGTCACTCGCGTTTGCATCACCAACGGTGCCGATGGCATCACAAAGTGACGCGAGCGTCCTTAGTCGCGCAGCATTGCGGTTTCGCGCGTCAGGGTGTTGGGCAACATGCCGAAACGCGCACGAAAGACCTTGGCGAAGTGCGAGTCCGTGTAGCCGCATTGCCACGCGGCTTCGCTCACACTGATGCGCCGCGCGCTGAGCAATTCAAACGCTGTCGCAAGCCGACGCTCACGTACGTAGCCATGCACCGTCGTGCCGAACTGCTGACGAAAACCCGCACACAACTTATTGACGTTGATCCCCACTTCGCGAGCTAGCAAGGGCAGCGATGGTGGCGCTTGGAGGCGATCGTTGAGGACGTCGCGGGCCGCGAACACGGCACGACGCGTGACCCGATCACGAGGGGATTCAATGTCCTGCGACATGGGCTGCGACGCGAAACGCGTGACGCAAGGTGCGGTGGAAGGGATCGGTACGCTCAATGCGTTGAACGCATTCGGCGTATTCGAAATACCTGGCATTCGCGGGGTATCGGGCGCGCCCGACGCACCCGACGCACCCGACGCACCCGACGCACCCGACGCACCCGACGTATAGGCAGCACATCGCGCCAACGCCTCAAACGTCTGTCCGATCAGCGCAAGACGTTGCCAGCACGTGTCGTTATCGCTGCCGTCTGCTTGCAGCGACGTCATCGTGCTGGCCCAACGCCATTCCTCTGCACTCATCGCACGCGTTAACACGGCGCTCGTCCCACACCAGTCGCCGTGCACGCTGCCGATGTCCGACGCGTTAGCGGACAGCCCCGCGCCGCTCGCGGCGCTCTCGCGCCAGCCTCGCGTAAGCGCATGTGCATCCAGTCCACAGGCTGCGATGAGATAGCGCTCGGAGAGCCGCAGGCTGAAGTAGCGCAATGCGCTCGATTCGCCGTAGACGTTATCGATGTCGAGCGGCGAGTCGCCAAAGCAAACATTGACGCTCCCCGCCCCCGCAGCGAGTAACGGCGTGCCACCGGCGGCCCACTGCAATGCGCCGTCGAGCAAGAACACGATCTTGATATCTCCGCCCGCCAGCGACTCTCGCACCGAAGCACCTGCCTGCGCCTGCTGTATGCCACGCACCAGCGACAACCCGTCGAGATCGACGGCATGCCGCCACGGCTGAGAAGTGACCATCTGCGAAATGCCCAAATCAAACGTTAATGAGACACATTATCATTTGAGCATTCACTTTGCGCAATTGGGGTGACCGCGCTTCCCGTATCGCGAGAAGTCGCAAGGTGATGTATTTACGCGGGCTGCGCCTCAGCGACGTACTCACGCATCACACGCAGGAACGCTTCGCGTGCCGGATGCACCTCGACGCCTCGATGGCGAACGAAGAAGTTCGGCACCGCCGCGAGATCTTCCATCGCATGACCGACGATGTTCGCCTCCTGACGATAACGCAGGTAAATCCCGCGAGGCACCAGCGAATAGCCGACACCCGCGCCGACACAAGCCACGATGGTTGCGTAGCTGCCATAGCTCAGGATGCGTCCCGGCGTGACCGCATTCGCGGCGAGCCACTGCTCCATCGTGCCGCGATACGGGCACCCCTGCGGCCACATGAGCAACGTAGCGCCCGAGAGATCGGCCGCTTCGTGAACCTGCCCTGCGCGCGCGGGCGCGACCAGCACGATCGGCTCCCGGTAGATCTCGTCGGCCACAACCGACATCTGCGCCTGCGCTTCCAGACACGCAGTGCCCGCGATCAGCGCAGCGTCGACGCGGCCGTGCTGAATTTCGTCAAGCAGATTCAGCGACGTGTCCGTCACGAGATTCAGGCGCACTTTCGGATACGCCGCATGGAAGCGCGCGAGCACGGCTGGCAGTCGCGAAGTGGCGGACGATTCGATCGCACCCAGCGAGAAGTCGCCGGACGGCTCGTTTGCCGGATTGAGCGCAGCGCTCGCCTCGCGCGATAACGCCAGAATCCGGTCGGCGTAACCAAGCAGCGTACGTCCGCTTGGCGTCAGTTGCAGGCGGCGTCCCTGACGATGGAAGAGCTTCACGCCCACCGTGTGTTCGAGCGAGCGGATGCGGGCCGTCACGTTCGACTGCACACAGTGCAACGCTTCGGCGGCCCCCAGCACGCTACCTTCGTCGACGATGGCCTTGAAGGTCTGAAGTTGCAGAAAGTCCATGAGGAAGCTCCGGGAGCAGGAAGCAGGTGGAAATCAGGCAGACAGGCATTCACACGATGTCGAATGTTAAGCGAGTCGCGATGCCACTTCAATAATAGTGAACAAAATCAGCTAAACAATTCACTTTTTTAGCGCATGGGAAAGGAATAAGCTTCGGGTTATCCCTAATGCGACGTCTGCCATGACATCCCGTCTCCGGCCAGCACACCGCGCCCTGTGAAGGAAATCACATCATGTACCGCCCTCTGTCCGCCGCAGCCAATCTGAACGCCACCGCACCGGTCGTTGCTGCGCCGGTCACGCCACTCGGCCTGTTCTTCCGCGCCGTCGATCAATGGCGTCTGCACTACGAGCAGAAACTCCAGGTCGAAGCGCTCGCCACGTTCGACGATACGTCGCTCGCGGATGTCGGTTACGCCCGCGATGCGTTCGGTCTGCGTCAGACGTCGCGCTGAAGCACTGTCCGAAAGTCGTTAAAAGCCCCCGAAAAATGGGGGAAACGTGGGCTTCGCTGCGTTATAATTCCGGTTTTCCCGAATTTGCAAACGCCCTAGCTCATGGAAGCCGAACGCCTCAACGCCCTCGAATCCCTGCTCGCCGACCTGCGCACCCGCGTTGGCGAGCTCAGGGGGTATCTTTGACTTCGATGTCAAGCAAGCTCGCCTGACGGAAGTCAACAAGGAACTCGAAGATCCCAACATCTGGAACGATTCCAAGCGCGCCCAGGCACTGGGCAAGGAAAAGAAGGCGCTCGACAGCGTGGTCACCAACCTGACCGAGCTCGACACCGGCCTTTCCGACACGCAGGAATTGTTCGACATGGCCCGCGACGAGGGCGATGAAGACTCGCTCCTGGCGCTCGAAAGCGACACGCAGGGTCTCGCCGCACGCGTGGGTGACATGGAGTTCCGCCGGATGTTCAACAACCCGGCCGACCCGAACAACTGCTTCATCGACATCCAGGCCGGCGCTGGCGGCACCGAAGCCAACGACTGGGCCGGCATGCTGCTGCGCCAATACCTCCGCTACTGCGAACGCAAGGGCTTCAAGGCCGAAGTGCTCGAAGTGTCGGACGGTGACGTCGCTGGCATCAAAAGCGCCTCCATCAAGGTCACAGGCGACTACGCCTACGGCTATCTGCGTACCGAGACCGGCGTCCACCGTCTGGTGCGCAAATCGCCGTTCGATTCGTCGGGCGGCCGTCACACCTCGTTTGCCAGCCTGTTCGTCTATCCGGAAGTAGATGACTCGATCGAAATCGACATCAATCCGGCCGACGTGCGTACCGACACGTATCGTGCTTCGGGCGCGGGTGGTCAGCACATCAACAAGACCGACTCCGCCGTGCGTCTGACGCACACGCCGACGGGCATCGTCGTTGCCTGCCAGAACGACCGTTCGCAGCACCGCAACCGCGCCGAAGCGTGGGACATGCTCCGCTCGCGTCTGTTCGAACACGAAATGCGCAAGCGCCGTGCCGAGCAGGACAAGCTCGAATCGAGCAAGACCGATGTGGGTTGGGGTCACCAGATTCGCTCGTACGTGCTCGACCAGTCGCGTGTGAAGGACTTGCGTACCAGCGTGGAAACCGGCAACACCGGCAAGGTGCTCGACGGCGACCTGGACGACTTCATCTCGGCGAGCCTCAAGCAGGGAGTGTAAGGAATGGCGTTTGTCCGCACGCTAGCCGTGTGGGTGGTGAGTGCGCTGTGTCTGCAGCGCGCCGCCGTGGCTGCCCCGGCGAGTACGCCGGGTGCACCGGGTGCGAGTCCCGAGACGGGACCGTATCTGCACGAACTGCTCAAGCGCCCGGATTTCTCGGGCGCTTATGCACGCATCGTTGCACCGCGCAATGTGCCCGCGTGGGTGCGTCAGGGGGGAACCTCGACGCCGTCGCAACGGGTGAGCGTCGCCGGCAAGCCCTGGTTGCTGGTGCAGAGCTGCAAGCCGCACGACTGCCCTAGCGAGTACGTCCACATTTTGTATGAGCCGCGTTCGCAATCGATCGCGGCGCTGTTTGTGCGGGACCCGAGTGCTGCGGCCAATGCCAGCCCGCATCAGGATCGCACCGAACTGATCTGGCTGGGCGCGCCCGATGGCTCGCTCAAGAATGCGCTGCTCCACACGCTGCGTTTTACCGAATAACTTCATCGTTCGCATCATGACCGATCAAAACACTCCGGCCGACTCGGCCAATCAGGTCAACGACCTGCCGCAGGACGACAACAAGCTCATCGCCGAGCGTCGCGAGAAGCTGACGGCGATCCGCGCGGGCGGCATCGCGTTCCCGAACGACTTCCGTCCCGAACAGCACGCTGGCGATCTGCAAGCCCGCTATCAGGGCGTGGAGAACGAAGCGCTTGAAGCCGAGCCCGTCGCCGTGTCGGTGGCCGGTCGCATGATGCTCAAACGCGTGATGGGCAAGGCCGCTTTCGCCACCGTGCAGGATGGCAGCGGTCAGATCCAGTTCTTCATCGGACGCGACGACGTCGGTGCCGATTCGATGACCTCCTTCAAGGGCTGGGACATCGGTGACATCATCGCAGCAACCGGTACGCTGTTCCGCACCCGCACCGGCGAACTGTCGGTCAAGGTCAAGGAACTGCGGCTGCTCGCCAAGGCGCTGCGCCCCCTGCCGGACAAGTTCCACGGTCTGGCCGATCAGGAAACGAAGTACCGTCAACGCTACGTCGATCTGATCACGTCGCCGGAAACGCGCAACACCTTCCGCGCTCGCGCGAAGGCCATCGCATCGATGCGTCAGTACATGACGAACGCCGACTTCATGGAAGTCGAAACGCCGATGCTGCACCCGATCCCGGGCGGCGCGGCGGCCAAGCCGTTCATCACGCATCACAATGCGCTCGACATGCAGATGTATCTGCGTATCGCGCCTGAGCTGTATTTGAAGCGCCTGATCGTTGGCGGCTTCGAGCGTGTGTTCGAAATCAACCGTAACTTCCGTAATGAAGGCGTGTCGCCGCGTCACAATCCGGAATTCACGATGATGGAGTTCTACGCAGCCTATACGGATTACCGCTGGCTGATGGACTTCACCGAAGCGCTGATCCGCCAGGCGGCGACCGACGCGCGCGGCACCGCGACCATCGAATATCAGGGCCGCGAACTCGACCTGTCCAAGCCGTTCCATCGCCTGACGATCGTCGAAGCGATCCGCAAGTACGCGCCGGAGTACACCGACGCGCAACTCGCCGATATCGATTTCGTGCGCGGCGCGCTGGGCAAGTACGGCGTGAAGGTCGATGCCCCGCAGTTCAAGAACGCAGGCCTCGGCGCGCTGCAACTGGCGCTGTTCGAAGAGACCGCTGAAAGCCAACTGTGGGAACCGACGTTCATCGTCGATTACCCGGTGGAAGTTTCGCCACTGGCGCGCGCCTCGGACACGCTGCCGGGTATCACCGAGCGCTTCGAACTGTTCATCACGGGCCGTGAAATCGCGAACGGTTTCTCGGAGCTGAACGATCCGGAAGATCAGGCCGCGCGCTTCCGTGCGCAGGTCGAGCAGAAGGACGCAGGCGACGAAGAAGCCATGTACTACGATGCCGACTACATTCGCGCACTCGAGTACGGCATGCCCCCGACGGGCGGCTGCGGCATCGGCATCGATCGTCTGATCATGCTGCTCACCGACAGCCCGAACATTCGCGACGTGCTGCTGTTCCCGCACCTGCGCCGCGAAGACTGATCGGGACGGACAGTCGGCGCAGGATCTCGCGCCAACCGTCCGCTCAGGCCGTACAGCAAAAAAGCCGCAACCGTTTCAGGGTTGCGGCTTTTTTCATCGCCATGCGTAATTCAAGCGTTGCGAAATCCACGATCGATCGTCGGTTGTAGATGACGAGCCATCGGATTCGCTCGTGGTCGTATGCTCATCCACGGGCACTTCTGTCGTGGACGTGTTCGTCGCCGCTTCCATGCAGGCTGCGCGACGACGCGTCAGTGCATCCTCCCCTTCCCGGCCAATCACCGACTTCCGCCAGTCGATCCCCGCACACTCGACGAGAAAGTCGTTGATCTCGATGGCCGCCACCGAGACAGCCTCACCTTCCTTTCCGGTGCGCTCAACCGATCGGGTGACATTCGCAAGGCAATCGACAAGCCCGCCTGCGTGCATGTGAAACGCCACGATGCGCGCGCAGATGGTGTCCGCAACGTTCCCCGCCTCGCGGGTGGCAAGATGCGGCAAAACTGCCCGGCCCACCGCACAAAATAGCTCTGTGTTCGGGTCTGAGGCCCACACGGATTCATCGATTATCGGCATGACCGCGCGCCACGACGGGGCCAGCGCACGCCACCCCAGGTCGTACTCGAGCGCCGCCATTGTTCCCGGGGCGAACCCCGGCTCCCGGATGTACACCGACGGCAGCGATAACGCCTCGACGGTTGCAAATTCACTGACGTCCACGTTTGGACTCGAGGCCCGAGGCAAGTCCGAGACCATTGCGAAATTAGCCTCCAAAGGCGAATGGACGTCGGTGCGCCGCCGCTCCCCCGAGCCAACGCCCAGGCACGCCATGCGTGCTGAGATATCCGACGGCACATCGCCCGCGCGAACGCTGGTCGGACATCCATCCGCAGCACGCGTCGCGTCGAGCAATTCCATCCAGAGCGCGCCGACCCGGTTCTCGTCCAGAAACGCCACGCGATCCGGCTCGGAATGCAAATGCATGATGGTGCGCCCGTCGACCTGCACCTCCACGGGCGCTTCACGCGGCAGGAGCGTCTGACACGGCGCGCGAGAAACAGGCTCGACGACGGCACGCAGGACCCGAGCGCTGTCGAAATCGGTCGCCAGGGCAATGTTCGACGGGCGCTCGGAGGCGATCGGCGAAAGTGCAGGAAGCCCGCCTCCGAGCGAATTGAGAGAGGGGGCGGCATAGGCGCTTGCGGCGTAGCTCGATACCGATGGCAAGGCTGGCATACGTAGTCTCCGGTGACGGCAGCGAAATGTGCCGTCAATGAGTCTATGTGGCCGTCGATGTCACGTTTTAGAGTCAAGAACCGTGGCTATGTGAAACGAGTCAATAAGAAAGCCTCGTTTCAGAAAGCCGGACTTCCGCGATAAGCGGACGGCCAGTCGCCATCGAGACGCAACCAGCTACGCGAGATGGGGAGCACCGCACCGTTCGATGCGCCCTCGATCAATTGACGCAGCGCCAGCGACGAGAGCGTCTTCGTGTCGGTGGGAAACGCCACCACGAAAGTCCGGTTCACGGCGATGGCCACAAATTCGGTCGTCTCAAAATGTTCCACCATCGACCGGTAGAGATTGCCCAGCACGAGCGCACCGGCAGGTGCCATCCAGTTGCCGCGCGAGCCGCCGACCATCGTGCCGTCGTCCAGGCGCGCAATACCGAATTCGAAGTGACGCGCCGTCCATGCCCGAGAGAGATTGGAGGCCGCCTGCGCGAATACCGCTTCGAAGGTCAGGTCAGCCGCCTTCAGATCGTCACCGTGCAGGCGTCGAAGTCCCGTCGGGCTATCGAGCACAAGCGTGACGAACACGTCGTCGGAAAATGGTTCGGTGACATCACCCTCAGGATCATGCGCGTCAACCCACGCACGTTGCACGACGTACGGATAGATATGCGGGTGGCTAGCCGCATCGAGCGGCGTTTCAAGAGCAGGTAGCGTATCGATCATGACAGTGGGACAGGTCGACGGGAATGACGTTCACAGACAATGCGTGCCATTATGCGCGCGTCACATCGGACGCGGATGCATCCATCGACGTGCGCGCATCACGATCAGTAGCATGAACGCAGGCAGTATCCACACGCCCCACTGCCCCATCGGCGTCCATAGCACCGCGAGATACGCTTGTAGCGGCAGCACCCAGGCGACGGCCAGAAGCCAGTCCTCCAGCCCTTTCCACGGCCCGCGCGGCACATCGGCATGACGCGAACCTGACGGAGCCGCATCTATCGGCACGGCAACGCAAAGCAACGGCACGATCAACCAGACCAGCTCGTAATACAGCAAATACGGCTGGACGAGTAACGTGGCGATCATGGCGGCAGCCACGCGCAACGCAAGCGGTGCCTGTCTCACCCACAACCCCGCCGTGAAGAGTACGGACGGTGCCGCCACTAGCCCGTATGCCAGGTACGCCGCAGGCAGCGTCGCGCCCTGCAATCGCGTCATCGCAAACACCGTGGGCATCGCATGCCAGATGTCTCCCGCACCTTGCTGAACGATTTCTGCGTTGAACGCCGCCACGGCCGCGAAAAACGCCTCCCACAATGTCCATCCGCCCCATAGCAGCGTGAGACCGCAACACGCGCCCCCGGTAAGCACCATCGTGCCTAGCGCTCGCCACTGCTTGCCGCATAGCCACCACAACGGCAACAGCAGCGCAAATTGCGGCTTGATGACGAGCAAACCAGCACATACGCCCGCCAGCAGGGGGCGCACACTCGACTGAGTGAGTGCGACGCTCATCAGCAACAACGTAATGATGGAGTTCTGACCGACAAGCACGGCCACCCAAAGGCCGGGAAAAGCCATCGCCACGAGCCACGGCCAACCGGCCCATCGTCGCCATTGCGTCACCGCCAACGCAAACACCGCGATGCTCACGACGACGTATATCGCGTACGTCCACGGATAAGGCAACCACGAGAGCGGCTGGATCAGCCATTGGAATGTCGGTGGATAGAGCCAGTGCCCGAGTTCTGTGTATGCAGGAAAGAACTGGAGTTGTGCGGCGTCGAGCATGTCCGGCTGAAATGCCGCCATCGCGCCGAGATGCGTCGTCATCCAGGACACTGTCCAGTAGATACGCAGATCGTGCCCAAGCGGAGGCATGCTGTTCTCGCCACTGCCGTCGCTCGTCAACCAACTGACGGCCCACGCACCCAGTGCAAGCCATTGCACCAGCATAACGACGACGGCTGCGATAACGACCCCGCGTGACAACGTGGTAGCTCCCGAAGCCTTGCTTCGTTGCCGGAGTACTCCACTTGACGTCACCGTCTGTCGATTCACGTCCCGCCTCCCCCACGACTTGTTTCTTTTGTTAAGTCCGCCCCGTCAGACTTGTGGGACGCGCGCTATCGCCAGCAAAAAATATTCATATATTTCATTAACTTAGAACAACCCCAAGGGTCCATCGATACGCATCACTGCGATGCACATCTTACATCGCGTTACAAAATGAAACGGATGCCGCGCTTGCCGTGACGGAAACTTTTCTCATGCGAAATCGCCCGTGCACGCCAGCACGCAGAAGGAGATTCGCACTTACCGCACGATGGAGAAAACAACATGGATAACGATCTGCAACCGCGCCGCATGCATCCTTTGGTCGCTGCCGCTGCCGGCAGTATCGTCGTAGTCAGCCTGCTGGGTGTTGCCGCCATTACCGGCGTGCTGCCCGTGGCCAAGAGTACGGACGGCCCCGCGTCGTCGGGCAACAGTTCGCAATATGCGCTGACGTCGCCGCAACCGCCGTCGCTCTCGGCACAATCGCAATCACAACCGTCCACGACGGCCGCGCAGCAGCAAGCGCAACAATCGCAATACGCGGCGCAGCAACAAGCGGCAGAGCGCGCTCCGGCTCCGCAGCCGACGTATGCGCAACAAACGGCGGCACCGGCACAACCGACTCAATCGACACAACAACAAGCCGCGGCTTGCTCTACGTGCGGTACGGTGCAATCGGTACAGCCAATCCGTACGGAAGGCCACGCCTCGGGTCTGGGTGCCGTGGGGGGTGCCGTGGCCGGCGGTCTGCTCGGCAATCAGTTCGGCGCAGGTAACGGCCGTACGGCTATGACGGTGGTCGGCGCGCTCGGCGGGGGTCTGGCAGGTAACGAAGTCGAAAAGCGTGTGCGTTCCGACACCGTGTATCGCGTCTACGTCCGCATGGATACCGGCAAGACGCGCTACTGGACCTATCAGTCCGCACCGGGCGTACAACCGGGTGACCGTGTGCGTCTGGAAAACAACGGACTCGTACGCGCAAGTTGAAGCTTCGGCGGCATGTCGTCGCCCGCACGTGAATTCGTCTCGCAGAAACACAAAAGCCGCTCCCCTGAGCGGCTTTTGTTTTGGGATGCGATCACTTGCTGCGCATCCTTTCGTCTCTCACGACATCCCGAATCAGTCGGCTTCGTCGATCCATGCCAGTTGAATGGCTTCCAGGATCTTCTCGCCGGAACGGTCCGGCGCATCGTCGAATCCATCGAGCGCGACCACCCACTTATGCAGGTCGGTGAACCGCACATATTGCGGGTCGACATCGGGATGCGCTTCAGTCAGCGCAATGGCGATTTCCAGGCTGTCGGTCCATTTCATGGGGAAGCTCCTTTGTTATCTCATCACTGCGCGAGGCCTGGTGGCGTCGATCAGTGATTTTCCTTGGCGTGATTGATCGTGTACTTCGGAATCTCGACGACCAGATCGGTGTCGTCGGGCATCAACGTCTGGCACGACAGGCGCGACGTCGGCTCCAGGCCCCAGGCCTTGTCGAGCAGATCTTCCTCTTCGTCTTCTGCGGCTTCCAGCGATTCGAAACCTTCGCGCACGATCACGTGGCACGTCGTACAGGCGCACGACAGCTCGCAGGCATGCTCGATCTCGATGTGGTTATCGAGCAGCGCACGACACACCGACGTGCCCGGCGCGACCTCCAGCACAGCGCCCTCCGGGCACAACTCGACGTGAGGCAATACAACGATTTGCGGCATGGCTTTGAATTCCGTGTGTGTCTTACAGTTTGTCGATATCCGCAACGCGTCGGCCGGCCAGCGCGGCACGGATACTCTTGTCCATGCGGCGTGCAGCGAACTCGTCGGTGGCGTGCGAAAGCGTTTCGGTGGCCGTCTTGATGGCGACCTGATCGTCGCCGCCAGCCTTCTGACGCAGGTCGGCGAGCAGCGCGTCGATCTGCGTACGCTCCTCGGCATTGAGCAGTTCCGGATCGGCTTGCAGCGCGCTGTCGATGGCGACCAGAAGACGTTCGGCCTCTACCTGCTGCTCACGCAGCGCACGGGCCCGCATGTCCTGCTCGGCCGAGCCGAAGCTGTCCTGCAACATGCGCGAGATGTCCTCGTCGGCCAGCCCGTAGGACGGCTTGACCTCGATGGACGCCGCCACGCCGGAATGCATTTCCTGCGCGAAGACGGACAGCAACCCGTCGGCGTCAACCTGATACGTCACACGGATGCGCGCCGCGCCAGCCGTCATCGGCGGAATGCCGCGCAGCTCGAAGCGCGCCAGCGAACGGCAGTCCGACACCAGTTCACGCTCGCCTTGCAGCACGTGAATGGCCATGGCCGTCTGACCGTCCTTGAACGTCGTGAATTCTTGCGCACGCGCCACCGGAATCGTGGCGTTACGCGGAATGATCTTCTCGACCAGGCCGCCCATCGTCTCGACGCCCAGCGAGAGCGGAATCACGTCGAGCAGCAGCCAGTCGTCGCCTTCGGCCTGATTACCGGCGAGCAGATTCGCCTGCACGGCGGCACCCAGTGCAACGACCTGATCCGGGTCGAGGTCGACCAGCGGTTCACGACCGAAGAAGCTCTCCACGGCCGCCCGCACTTGCGGCATGCGCGTTGCGCCGCCCACGAGCACAACGCCCTTGACGTCTTCCGGTCCCATCCCCGCGTCACGCAGCGCCTTGCGCATCGGGCCGATCGTGCGTTGCACGAGCGGTGCGCCCAGCGCCGTGAACTGTTCACGCGTGAGTGCCAACGACAGGTTGCGGTCCCCGGACAACGTCACGGTGAGGGTCGCTTGCTCGGCATCGGTGAGCGCTTCCTTAACGGTACGTGCGTGGTCCAGCAAACTGCGCACGTCTTCGGGCGTCAGCGACGCCGTTTCGATACCGGCGCTCTGCACTGCCCAGCGGTAGATAGCCTGGTCGAAGTCGTCGCCACCCAGCGCCGAATCGCCACCCGCCGCGAGCACTTCGAACACGCCCTTCGTCAGACGAAGGATCGAGATGTCGAACGTACCGCCGCCAAGGTCGTAGACCGCGTAGAGTCCTTCCGCTGCGTTGTCCAGACCGTACGCGATCGCAGCAGCCGTCGGCTCGTTGAGCAGGCGCAGGACATTGAGACCGGCCAGGCGCGCGGCGTCTTTGGTGGCTTGCCGTTGCGCGTCGTCAAAGTACGCGGGCACCGTGATCACAGCGCCGACGAGATCGTCGCCAAGGGTATCTTCGGCACGCTGACGCAGCGTCGCGAGAATCTCAGCGGACACTTCCACCGGGCTCTTCACGCCACCCGCAGTGTTCATCTGCACCATGCCCGGCGCGTCGACGAAATCGTACGGGGCGTTGTCTGCGTGGGCGACGTCCGCGAGACCACGGCCCATGAATCGCTTGACGGAGACAATGGTGTTGCGCGGATCGGTGGCGGCAGCCGTCTTGGCGTCATACCCGATCTGCGTGCGGTGACCGCCCAGATAACGGACGACGGACGGCAGCAACACGCGGCCCTGATCGTCGGGGAGGACTTCGGCCACACCGCTGCGCACGGAGGCCACGAGCGAATGCGTCGTGCCCAGGTCGATGCCCACGGCGAGTCGCCGCTGGTGCGGCGCGGGGGACATGCCGGGTTCGGAAATTTGCAGAAGGGCCATGACTTTGCAATGCGGGCGACGCGTGAGCGCGTCCACCCTGTTCTCAAGCAGTTCTCAATGACATGTGACGGCGCCGCACCGGGCCGTCACGCGTTTTCCAGCATTTCGATGCGCTGCGCGATATCTTCCTCAGCGCGCGCAATAAACATCAGTTGCCGCACGGCTTCCGCCGCGGGCTGCCAGGCCGCGCTGGCGAGCCAGTCGCCCAGCTTCGTCAGCCGCACACGACGATCATCGCGCAAGGACTTGGCGAGCGCGTCGAGCGCGCCAATATTGCGAGCAGCGACGGCGTCGTCGATCGCTTCGCGCCACTCCATCTGCTGCATCAGAAAATCGGGGGCCATCGCGGTATTGTTCTCCGCGCCCACGTCGATGCCCTGCAACGTCAGCAAATAAGTCGCGCGCTGCAACGGATCACGCAGCGTGCGGTACGCCGCATTCGCCTGCGCGGCCCATTGCATGGCCACGCGACGCTCTGCATCACTCGCACTTGCGAACCGGTCCGGATGCACGCGCGATTGCACCGCACGATAGGCTGCCTCCAGCGCCTCGGCATCGAGCGCGAAGCCCTGCGGCAGATCGAACAGCGTGAAATAGTTGTCAGTCAATGCACTCATCGCGCTCTGGGCTCACATTCGACCCGTAAAAAAAGCGGCTCGCGCCGCCTTGTTGCCTACGCTACTACGCCCCGCTCGCCAGACCGACCCTTGCTTCATTCGTCGACTGGCTCGCCGCGCTCGCATTTGCGACACGGCAACTCGCTGCCCAGCATCGCGTCGCGGCCTTCCGGGCTTTGCGTCCATGTCCGGATCTGCCACGGAGGGAGATGCCGGACATGTTGCCCATGCCCACATGCGAGTCGCGCGACCCACTGGCCTTCGTCGTCTTGCCGAAAACCGATGATCTCGCGCAGCGGTGCAACGTCAGACGCGGAACGACTCACCGCAGCCGCATTCGTCCTTGACGTTCGGATTGTGGAAGCGGAATCCTTCGTTCAGGCCTTCGCGCGCGAAGTCCAGCTCGGTGCCGTCGATGTACGGCAGACTCTTCGGATCGACGATCACCTTCACGCCGTGGCTTTCGAAGACCGTGTCTTCGCCCGCCACGTCGTCGGCGTACTCCAGCTTGTAGGCCAGGCCCGAGCAGCCGGTCGTCTTCACGCCCAGCCGCAGGCCCACGCCCTTGCCGCGCCGCGTCAGATAACGCGTAACGTGCTGCGCGGCCTTCTCGGTCAATGTAACGGCCATCTTGCCTGATTCCTTATTCGTCGCGCTGCTTACGCAGCCTGAGCCGCATCGGCCGACTGGCCGTGCTTCTGCTTGTAGTCGGCCACGGCCGCCTTGATGGCGTCTTCGGCCAGAATCGAGCAGTGAATCTTCACCGGCGGCAGGGCCAGTTCTTGCGCGATTTCGGTGTTCTTGATTTCGAGCGCCTGATCCAGCGTCTTGCCCTTGACCCACTCGGTCACCAGCGACGACGACGCAATCGCCGAGCCGCAACCGTAGGTCTTGAACTTGGCGTCTTCGATCACGCCGGCTTCGTTCACGCGGATCTGCAGCTTCATCACGTCGCCACAGGCCGGTGCGCCGACCATGCCCGTACCAACGGCGTCGTCGCCCTTCTCGAACGAACCGACGTTACGCGGGTTTTCGTAGTGATCCAGAACTTCCTTGCTGTACGACATGGCTAACTCCTTGAATACTCAGTGTGCGGCCCATTGGATCGAATTAAGATCGACCCCGTCCTTGTACATTTCCCACAGCGGCGACAGATCGCGCAGCTTGCCGATCTTGCTCTTGAGCAGTTCGACCACGTAGTCGACTTCCTGCTCGGTCGTGAAACGACCCACCGTGAAGCGAATCGAGCTGTGCGCCAGTTCGTCGTTGCGGCCCAAAGCGCGCAGTACGTACGAAGGCTCGAGCGAGGCCGACGTGCACGCCGAACCCGACGACACCGCCACATCCTTGATCGCCATGATCAGCGACTCGCCTTCGACAAAATTGAAGCTGATGTTCAGGTTGTGCGGGACACGTTGTTCCATGTCGCCGTTCACATACACTTCTTCCATCTCCGTCAGGCCCTTGAGCAGACGGTCGCGCAGCATACGCACGCGCTCGTTCTCGACGGCCATTTCTTCACGGGCCAGACGGAATGCCTCGCCCATGCCGACGATTTGGTGCGTAGCGAGCGTACCCGAACGCATACCGCGTTCATGACCACCACCGTGAATCTGTGCTTCGATACGCACGCGCGGCTTGCGACGCACATACAGCGCACCGATACCCTTCGGGCCATACGTCTTGTGCGCCGAGAACGACATCAGGTCGACCTTCAGTGCGGCCAGATCGATCGGCATCTTGCCGGTCGCTTGCGCAGCGTCAACATGGAAAATGATGCCCTTCTCGCGGCAGATCTCACCGAGCGTAGCGATGTCCTGAATCACACCGATCTCGTTGTTCACGGCCATGATCGACACGAGAATCGTGTCCGGACGCAGTGCCGCTTTGAACACTTCCAGATCCAGCAGGCCGTCGTCCTTGACGTCCAAATAGGTCACTTCGAAGCCTTCGCGCTCCAGCTCACGCATCGTGTCGAGCACAGCCTTGTGCTCGGTCTTCACGGTGATGAGATGCTTGCCCTTGCCTTGATAGAAGTGCGCCGCGCCCTTGATGGCGAGGTTGTTCGACTCAGTCGCGCCGGACGTCCACACGATTTCGCGCGGATCGGCATTCACCAGCTTGGCGACTTCCTCGCGTGCCTCTTCCACCGCCTGCTCCGCGGCCCAGCCGAACGAGTGGCTGCGCGATGCCGGGTTGCCGAACTGCTCACGCAGATAAGGCAACATCTTGTCCACGACGCGCGGGTCAATCGGCGTCGTGGCGCTGTAATCCATGTAGATGGGGAGGTTGAGGGTGTCGTTTTTCATGGGGTGCTCCAGGATCGTGCCGTGGCGCCTGTTATGAACGGGCCATATCAAAGACCGAATTGGGGATACGCGTCGTCATCGTCTGGTTATTGTTGCCAGACTCGCGCGTGTCGCGCAGCACGGCCTGTTGAGCCTGCTTGCTGCGCTGCTGCTCGACGAGGTCACGCAGGGAAACGGAATCGAGATACTCAACCATCTTCTGATTGAGCGTCGCCCACAGCTCGTGCGTCATGCAGTGGCCGCGATGGCCGTCCTGGCCCTTCTCGCAATTGCCCTTGCTGCCGCACTGTGTGGCGTCGAGCGGTTCGTCGACCGCAATGATGATGTCAGCGACCGTCACCTCTTCTGCGCGGCGCGCAAGACTGTAACCACCGCCCGGACCACGCACGCTCTCCACGATTTCGTGGCGGCGAAGCTTTCCGAACAGTTGCTCCAGATAAGAGAGCGAAATTCGCTGACGCTGACTAATGCCCGCAAGCGTCACGGGACCCGCGTCCTGGCGCATGGCCAGGTCGATCATCGCCGTGACGGCGAAACGGCCTTTCGTGGTAAGTCTCATGATGATGCAGGGGATTAATCTCGACTATTTTCGTCAAGTATAAATTCCCTACGAATTTAGTCAAGTACTTCTGGCCCATTTTTTGCGGAAGTTCCCTCGTCCTCTTGTGAAATTTCTTATTTTTCGGGACGAGCTTCCGATCGGGGCGAGCCCAGAGGAAACAGCAGCACCAGGGGATTGCGCAGCACGGCGCGCCAGATGGCGCGGTGGATTTGCCGACGGTCACCTAATCGCAGTGGACGCGATCGAAGCGCCATGTGGAATGCTAACGCAAAACTCACGCCGACGTTGAGCAGCCCCATCGCCGCGACCCCGGCGAACGCCAGCCAAAGTGCCGGGTCCCGCAGCACACTACTGCCCAGCACGCCGATCGACGTTGCGATCGATCCGGTCGACAGCGTGACGTGGCGCACTTCGAACGGCAACGCAAATGCCGTCAGCACGGCCGGCACGAGTCCCAGCATGAAGCCGAGCATGAGATTGCCCAGCACCGGCGCGATGTGGCGTCGGCACCAGTCGGCGAGCCGCGCCGCGCCCTGACGTCCAAAAACGAAACGTAGACGGCGGTTGTACGCAAGGACGTCGCCAATGCCATGCAAGGCGAACCAGTTGTCAGCCCAGCCGGAAATAAGGCTGGAGCACCACAACAGCACGCCGGTCAGCGCCGCAAAGAACGGCGTTACGCCAAGAATCGAGAACGAATTCAGCGTAGCGTGCGCCTTTTCCGGTGAGATGGTGTTTGCGCCAAGCGCCGCCGACACCGCCCACTGCACCAACAGGCAGAACGGGAAGACCATCGCCAGATTGCCGAAGATGGCGGCCGCCTGAGTACGCACCAGCGCAATCACCTCTCCGACGAACGCATCCATCCCCCCCGGCGTATCGACGTCATCGAGCTTACCGGCGATGGCCGGTGCCGTCATGGCCGGTTGCTTGGTGGCCAGCGTGAAGTGGCAAAAGTGCATGAACAGGAAGCACAGCGCGTAGTTGGCCCCGGCAAGGAAACCCTCCACCACGGTCGGAAAGTGGGCCCCGGCAATCATGAACTTGATGTAGACGGTCACGACCGTCACCAATCCGCCGCCACAGGCCATCTTCAACATTGAGAAATACTCGCTGCGATTGCGCGCGATGTAATGCTCGCCGGTTTCCGCACTGCGTTCGACGACCTTGCGCGCCAGCAAGCCAAACGACGTTCGCGCCAGTTCGCCGACGCTTTGGCTAGCGCGGTTGGCCCTCACCAGGTCCGCAAGCAACTGGACGCGCGCTGCGACCCTATCGCCGCGATCTCCGTAGGTCAGCCACGCCTCCAGCAAACGTTCGAGACGACGAATCCGCGCCTTCGCACGCTCGACCTGAAACACAATATCGACGCTGACGCCGTTCTCGTCGAGGTGCGCATACACGTCACGCACCGCACGGCCACAATCATCCAGCAGTGCGCGAAATACGTTGATCTGCTGCACGAACAATTGCGACGGCGGTGCGCCGTGCGCGAACTCCTGACCGGCATCCTCAAGCGCCTGCATCGCACGCCCGAGCCGGTAAAACGGCGAGTCGGTGACGCGGGAATACGAAAGTCGCGAGCGTACCGCCTGCGACAGTCCCGTCGATGCGATCTGATCGACAAGGTGATGCATCGCGGCAAGCAGATCCTCGGCAAACGGATTCCAGTCCACGTCGGCGTCGTCCGCCTCGCCGTGATGAAGCAGCGCAATCAAATCGCCCAGCAACTCGGCGGGCAAGACGGCGATCCAGTCGGCAGCATCCCCGTCGGGAAACATCAGGGAACACAACGCCGAGAGGTCCCGTCGCGTTGGCGGCGGCGGAATCAGCGCTTTTTCGATTCGCTCGGTCAGCGCGCCCCAAAAGCCGGGCCGCACCGGCATGCCGGTGTCGCAGAGCAGTGAAATGGCATCGCTTTCGTTGACGACGCTACGCAGCGTGCACGCGACGGACAGCCGCCACTGCGGATTGCGCTCCAGCATTTGCAACAGATAGCGCAGGCGCGTATGCGGCCGGTATCGTGCGGCCTCCCCCTCCCCGCGCACTTCGTTGACAATCGCGCCGCGCTTTTGCACCCAATGCGCCAACTCGATCAACCATTGATTGCGTACGGCCAGCGGCGCGGTGGGATCCGCGTGCGCGAGCAATTCGTCGAGTTGATGGCCAGCATGGCGCGAGGCGCGCCACTTGCGCCAGTACAAAGTAAGCGAATTGAACATGGATCGGAAAGTGCGTAGTCAGCTACAGCGTCAGCGACAGAAACAGAGGGGACACGGGAGTCACCGGCACTTCTGGCGTACGACACATCGCACTGCCCCGCCTCATCCCGTCAAAGAGGGCCGAATGATAGCCTTGTTGAGGCAGCTCGCGAAGCGATCTCGTCACCGATCACGACGCACACGCCATTTCCCCAGAAGGATACGCGCGCCGACAACCGATCAGTCGGCCTGTCCCAAACGCACGAGCAGACCATCGAGACCGTCTTCAATATAGTCGAGCACCGTTTCGAACCCTTGCGCGCCGCCGTAATAAGGATCTGGCACTTCCGTCGCGTCATGCCGCGTCGCAAAATCCATCAACAGGACGATCTTGTGACGAAAGGCCGCAGGGCTACGTGCCGTGAGCTCCGAGACGTTCGCGTTATCCATGGCCACGATCCATTCGAAGTGCTCGAAATCGCTCGCTTCGACGCGGCGCGCCCGCAGCTCACTCAGATCGTAGCCGCGCCGCTCGGCCGCCGCCTGCGTACGCTCATCCGGGGCGTGACCAATGTGATAACTGTGCGTCCCTGCCGAATCGACCTCGATGAGGTCGGACAATCCCGCTTTGGCGAGTCGATCGCGAAAAATGCCGTCGGCACTCGGGGAGCGGCAGATGTTGCCCATGCAGACGAACAAGACGGAGGTTTTCTTCATTTGATTTAAATCGAAATACAACAAAAATTCGTATTTCGATCCATCCTTAAGTTTCTTGAATCCGGGAGAAATGTATTAAAGTTGCGATCATCATTCACACGGGGAAGGACATCGACTCACCGGAGTCTATGTACCACAATATAAAACGATGAAAAAGTACTGGAAAACTTTCGCGAGCGTATGCGTCACGTCCATCGCCCTGACGGCCTGCCAGAAGGAAGCGCCAAAAGAACCAACGCAGTCTCAGACGCCAGCCCCTGCCGCGAATATCCTACCTCCGACGCCTGCTCCGACTCCGGTCCCGCCGCCACAGCCGCGTCACAACTATGCACTGAACCAAAATGGAACTTATGGCTATGAGCCGGCATTGAGCGAAGATGACATCCGCCAAGGCCGCGCCACAAAGGCTCTTGTGATGGTTCGATATGTCGGATTACGCGAAGGCAATTACGTTTTGCTGATTATCGATCAAAACAATCCTGCCATCGCGACCAGAATCACGTGTCAAGCGCCGTGTGAATTCGCTCAGTCTCAGGTCATGTCAAACGATTACGTGCTCAAGACAGAAACCGTTCGCGTCACGCCCAGTTCGCTCTTGAGCGCCATGATCGACGATGCAATGGCAGGTCAACTAGTTGCATACGGAAGCCGTCAAAACAGTCCCGCAGCAAGTATCGCGACGAACAATACTGGCTCCGCGAGCTCAGGAAGTATGCAAGGCCAGCCCGATACACCAGTCGACGCGGGAGGACAATTACAACAAGCGAGCTTTGATTGCACGAAGGCCAAGTCAATACCGGAATACCTTATCTGTCATGACCCGCAGCTCGCTGCGTCGGATCGCGAACTCGCCAGCATCTTTCAACAAGCGAAGCTTGCCGTTCAAGATCAGGCAGCCTTTACAGAACGCACTCGCAAGCAATGGAATTATCGCGAAAAGAACTGCCGGGATAAGGACTGCTTGATCGCTTGGTACGAATATCAAAAGAACACACTGACCAAGATTGCGCAAACCGGAGACGTGAGCGCCCAGTAACGTAACGCTCACTCGATGACACGAGCTTGCCTGTAGGGTGGGCGGCGTCTACACCGCGCCCACCTGAGCCCCCAATGAAGATCACGAAAGCCGCCAGCCAGCTCCTTTCACTCTGCCTCACCATACCGCTGACGAATACTGGCGTCGATAAAAAGCATTGCACGTCCAACGACGTTGCACTGCAGGGCTGAGTCCGGGGCTTGCCCCAAGCGGTCGATATCAAAACTCAATTTGCCCCGTTTTTCCGGGAACCGACGATTCAGGACCCGAAGGGGTGATTCCCCTAAGCTGCGGCCAGCGGACGATTGTCGGGCAGCCTCCAGACTTCACGGCCAATATTGTGCCTTCATCGCCGAACTTGAGAGTCAAATCGGTCGAGTCGCCCCCCCTTTGGCCTCAACCAACCCGCAGAATCTAACCCAACACGTTCGATCAGGATTGATTACTATTCTTTCGAATTAGCTGCAGCAGCCTCAAAGCGTAGACAAGCGGCTCGGGGCCCACGTCATGAGCTGCTGCCCCGAGCTTCGCTTACGCCTTCGGCCCCAATTCCGCCTCGCTGGCGCCATCGGTACCGAACACCAGCGCCTTGACGTGCAGCAACTGGTCCCGCACCTTGGCCGCCTTCTCGAACTCAAGATTGCGTGCATGTTCCTGCATCTGCTTTTCGAGCTTCTTGATCTCGCGAGCCAGTTGCTTCTCGGACATGTCCTGATAGTGCGCCTGCTCTTTCGCCTCTGCCATTTCCGCCTTGGCGTCTTCCGGATCGTAGACACCGTCGATGATGTCCTTGATGCGCTTCTTCACGCCTTGCGGCACGATCCCGTGCGCTTCGTTGTGCGCCATCTGCTTGGCGCGACGACGATCCGTCTCACTGATTGCCCGCTTCATCGACTCGGTCATCTTGTCCGCGTACAAGATGGCGGTACCGTTCACGTTACGTGCGGCCCGCCCGATCGTCTGAATCAGCGAACGCTCCGCGCGAAGGAAGCCTTCCTTGTCCGCATCCAGAATCGCAACCAGCGACACTTCAGGAATATCCAGCCCCTCGCGTAGCAAGTTGATGCCGACGAGTACGTCGAACGCCCCCAACCGCAAGTCACGGATGATTTCTACTCGCTCAACGGTATCGATATCGCTGTGCAGATAACGGACCTTCACACCGTTATCCGATAAGTACTCGGTCAATTGCTCGGCCATTCGCTTCGTGAGCGTCGTGACAAGCACGCGCTCCCCCACAGCCACGCGTTTGTTGATTTCCGAGAGCACATCATCCACCTGCGTACGAGCCGGACGGACATCGATCGTTGGATCGATCAGCCCGGTCGGACGCACCACCTGCTCCACAATCTGCCCGGTACGCTTGGCCTCGTAATCTGCGGGCGTCGCCGAGACGAAGATCGCCTGACGCATTTTGCGTTCGTACTCGGCAAACTTCAGCGGACGGTTATCCA
Organism: Pandoraea commovens; assembly: GCF_902459615.1. GTDB lineage: Bacteria > Pseudomonadota > Gammaproteobacteria > Burkholderiales > Burkholderiaceae > Pandoraea > Pandoraea commovens. Next base: position 226,612 of record NZ_CABPSA010000004.1, on the reverse strand, counting down.
GCGCCGACGGCAGACGGAAGCCGTAATTGACCAGATTTTCCTTACGCGCCCGGTCGCCGTTGTACATGCCGTTGAACTGGCCGATGAGCACGTGGGACTCGTCGAGGAACATCAGGGCGTCTGGCGGCAAATAGTCGACGAGCGTCGGCGGCGGCTCGCCGGGCGCTGCGCCCGACAAATGTCGCGAGTAGTTTTCGATGCCCTTGCAGAACCCCAGCTCCTGCAACATCTCCAGATCGAAGCGGGTACGCTGTTCGAGGCGTTGCGCTTCGACCAGCTTGCCATCCTTATAGAAGAAGTCGAGCCGCTCGCGCAGTTCGTCCTTGATCGTCTCGATCGCGCGCAGCACCGTTTCTCGCGGGGTCACGTAATGTGAGGACGGATACACCGTGAATCGCGGCACCTTCTGACGCACGCGCCCGGTCAGTGGATCGAAGAGTTGCAACGAGTCGACTTCGTCGTCGAACAACTCCACGCGCAGCGCGAGCTCGGCGTGTTCCGCCGGGAAGATGTCGATGGTGTCGCCGCGCACGCGGAACGTGCCACGCCCGAAGTCCGTCTCGTTACGCGTGTACTGCATCGCGATCAGTCTTGCGATGATCTCGCGCTGCCCCAGCTTGTCGCCCTGACGCACGGTCAGGATCATCTGGTGGTACTCGCTCGGATTCCCGATACCGTAGATGGCGGACACGGTGGCGACGATCACCACATCTCGGCGCTCCAGCAGGCTTTTCGTCGCCGACAACCGCATCTGCTCAATGTGCTCGTTGACCGACGAGTCCTTCTCGATGAACAGATCGCGCTGCGGCACGTACGCTTCCGGCTGGTAATAGTCGTAGTACGAGACGAAGTACTCCACCGCATTTCGCGGGAAGAACTCACGAAACTCGGAATACAACTGCGCCGCCAGGGTTTTGTTCGGCGCAAACACAATGGCCGGACGTCCCATGCGGGCAATGACGTTCGCCATGGTGAACGTCTTGCCGGAGCCGGTCACACCCAGCAGCGTCTGGAACGCGAGCCCGTCGTCGATCCCTTCGGTCAACTGGGTAATGGCCGTAGGCTGATCGCCTGCCGCAGGAAACGGGCAATAGAGCTGATAAGGCGAGTCGGGGAACGTCAGGAACTTGCTTTCGTCGAGATCGGTGTCAGCCGCAGGGGTCATGGCGGGGGCGCGAGCATGAGGGACGTAATCTGGCATTTTAGCGCGTCGGACGATTCCCTGAGTCCGATGGGTGACAGCCACCCCATCGAGCCACCGCAAGCAACGCAGACGCAGCCTGCGGAAGGCGCGCGCGAGTCGCGTACCCGTCGATTTCGTCAATTTCTGGCAATGCGTGGCAGTTTTCGTGCCGAAAAGGCACGAATTCGTGCACAGCGGGCCGGTGTTTACCACAAGCGCGGGTAATCTTCGCTAAAATAGCCCGCTGGGCCGAACCTGCGTAAGTTGCGGCCGACCCGCTGCATTTTCCTACTACCTGCCTCGAGCCGTCGAAATGACTCTCTTTTCCGCTGTCGAACTCGCCCCGCGCGACCCCATTCTTGGTCTGAACGAAGCCTACAACGCCGATCACCGCACCAATAAGGTGAACCTGGGTGTTGGCGTGTATTTCAATGCAGAAGGCAAACTGCCCCTGCTCAAGGCCGTGAAGGCAGCGGAAGAACAACGCGTGGCGGCTGGCCTGCCGCGTGGCTATCTGCCGATCGAAGGTATTGCTGCCTACGACAAGGCCGTCCAGGAAATGCTGTTCGGCAAGGAATCGCCGGTGCTGGCCGAAGGCCGCGTGATCACCGCTCAGGCACTGGGCGGCACGGGCGCACTGAAGATCGGCGCCGATTTCCTGAAGCAACTGAACCCGAACGCCACGGTCGCCATCAGCGATCCGAGCTGGGAAAACCACCGTGCCCTGTTCACGACGGCTGGCTTTAACGTCGTGTCGTACCCGTACTACGACGCCGAATCGCACGGCGTGAACATCGCCGGCATGCTGGACATGCTCGGCAAGGAACCGGAAGGCACGATCGTCGTGCTGCACGCCTGCTGCCACAATCCGACCGGCGTCGACCTGACGATGGATCAGTGGGCGCAAGTTGTGGAAGTCGTGAAGGCCCGCAAGCTGGTGCCGTTCCTCGATATCGCCTATCAGGGCTTCGGTGACGGCATCGACGCCGACGCCGCCGTGGTGCGCCTGTTCGCCTCCACCGGCCTGAACTTCTTCGTCTCGAGCTCGTTCTCCAAGTCGTTCTCGCTGTACGGTGAACGCGTTGGCGCCCTGTCGATCGTGACGGGCAGCAAGGACGAATCGACCCGCGTGCTCTCGCAGCTCAAGCGCGTGATCCGCACCAACTATTCGAACCCGCCGACGCACGGCGGCTCGGTCGTCGCCGCTGTGCTGGGCAACGCCGAACTGCGCGCCCTGTGGGAAGAAGAACTGGCCGAAATGCGTGAGCGTATCCGCGCGATGCGTCTGGCACTGGTCGAAAAGCTGCGCGCCCACGGTGTGCAACGCGACTTTTCGTTCGTGATCAAGCAACGCGGCATGTTCTCGTACTCCGGCCTGACGGCCGATCAGGTCGAGCGTCTGCGCGAAGAGTTCGGTATCTACGCCGTGAGCACCGGTCGCATCTGCGTGGCCGCGCTCAACGACAAAAACATCGACACGGTGGCGTCCGCCATCGCGCAAGTGCTGCGCTGATCGATTGACGGTTTGCCGCGCGGTCAATGATCGCGGCTGCCGGTGCGACAAAAAGCCCGCCCACCAGCGGGCTTTTTTTGCACCTCAAATTGTTGCGCCGCAACAACGATAGTTAATAACAATGGTCTGAATAAGCTAAGACTATCGACCTGATGCAGAAATGCCATATATCAGGGTTATGCTGCGTTGCACACCCGCGATAAACGGTTGCATAATTCCCCCATCATCCGCCTCAGGGCACACAACATGCTGTATCAGATTCATGAGTACAACCGTGCGTGGCTGAATCCTCTCACCACGTGGGCAAAGGCGGCGGCGACGACTTTCGTCAACCCGGGCAGCCTGCTTGCCATGATGCCGGGCGCGCCCCGCATCGCCGCCGGATACGAATTGCTCTACCGGCTTGGCAAGGACTACGAAAAGCCCGAATTCAACATCAAGGCAGTCGAAGTGGACGGTCACAACATCCCGGTCGTGGAAATGACCGCGATGGAGAAGCCGTTCTGCCGCCTGCTGCGCTTTAAGCGATACGCTGACGACGCGAGCGCCGTGGGGCAACTCAAGGACGACCCGGTCGTGCTGGTCGTGGCCCCGCTCTCGGGTCACCATGCCACGTTGCTGCGCGACACCGTCTCTACGTTGCTTAAGGATCACAAGGTGTACATCACCGACTGGGTCGATGCGCGTATGGTGCCGCTCGATGCGGGGTCGTTCCATCTTGACGACTACGTTGCGTACATTCAGGAATTCATCCGCCACATCGGCGCTGAAAACCTGCATGTCATTTCGGTCTGCCAGCCGACAGTGCCTGTGCTCGGCGCGATCTCGCTGATGGCGTCGAACGGCGAGAAGACGCCCAAGACCATGACGATGATGGGTGGCCCGATCGACGCTCGCAAGAGCCCGACATCGGTCAACTCGCTCGCGACGAACAAGTCGTACGAATGGTTCGAGAACCACGTGATTCATGCAGTGCCTTCGAACTACCCCGGCGCCGGACGCCTTGTGTATCCGGGCTTCCTGCAGCACGCGGGCTTCGTCGCCATGAATCCGGACCGCCATCTGAAGTCGCACTGGGACTTCTATCTGGATCTGATGCGCGGCGACAGCGACGATGCCGACTCGCACCGCCGCTTTTACGACGAGTACAACGCGGTGCTCGACATGGCAGCCGAGTACTATCTCGACACCATCAAGACCGTGTTCCAGGACTTCAGCCTCGCGAGCGGTACGTGGGATGTGGCCGGTCAGCGCGTACGTCCGCAGGACATCAAGACCACGGCGCTCTTCACCATCGAAGGCGAGCTGGACGACATCTCCGGTAGCGGGCAAACGCAAGCTGCGCACGAGCTTTGCACCGGTATCCCGGCCAAACGCCGCGCGCATTTCACCGCGCCGAAGTGCGGGCACTACGGGATTTTCTCCGGCAGCCGCTGGCGTAATGTGATCTATCCGCAGATTCGCGACTTCATCGTGAAGAACGCCTGACCGTCATTCGGTAATCCCGACGGACATACGAAAACCGCCGCGAGGGCATTGGCTCTCGCGGCGGTTTCTTTTTGCGGCCTTCGGTTCGATTGGACGCCGCAGATCGCGGCCGTCCGCTTAACGCGTGCGCAGCGAATCCAGCAGCATCTGCGTATTGAAGGATGAGTACGTCTTTCTCGACTCGTCGCTCATGACATCGCGTCCCATCACAATGGAAAGCGTATGTCGATTCGACATCACGTAATAACCCATCGCCGAGATCGTCACGTACAGATCGACCGGATCGACGCTCTGACGAATTTCGCCACTGGCCTGACCGCGCTTGAGGGTCTGCGCGAGCAGTTCCACGATCGGCGAGACCTGCTGGCGAATTTCCGTCGACTGACGCATCGACTTTGCCTCGTGCAGATTTTCGTTATTGATGAGCTGAATCAGCTCCGGGTGATCGGCGTAGTAATCCCACACGAAGTGGGCGAGTTCGGCTACGGCTTCGAGCGGCGCAAGCAGATCTAGCTTGAGCGCGTGTTCCGCACGATTGAATTCGCCATAGACCTCTTCGAGCACGGCCAGATAAAGCTGGTCCTTGTTGCCGAAGTAGTAGTAGAGCATTCGCTCATTGATGTCGGCTCGGCGTGCGATGCTGTCCACGCGAGCACCACTGGAACCACGTTCCGCAAATTCCTCGATCGCAGCGGCAAGAATGCGCTGTCGGGTGCGTTCCGGGTCACGTTTGATCTTGGTTTCTGATGTTGTCATGATCGGCCGGTCGTTCTCATCGGGCGGAATTATGGCACAACGGTTTCAGTGTTTCTGCAAAATGCAGGATAATTCTAGTTTCCGCCGAATCCCCCACAAAAGACGTGTCCGAAGTCAGCGCGCTCGCTCAGCGCATCGATGCCCTATTGCCCCAGACGCAATGCACCAAATGCGGTTACGCAGGTTGCCGTCCGTACGCCGACGCTATCGCGAGCGGACAAGCCAGCTATAACCAATGCCCGCCAGGCGGGGCCGAAGGTGTCGAGCGCCTTGCGAAGTTGCTCGGCCGTCCCGTCATTGCAATCAATCCGGAGAACGGGGTCGAACGCCCGCGCCCCCGGGCTGTGATCGACGAATCGCTCTGCATCGGCTGCACCTTGTGCATTCAGGCTTGCCCGGTCGACGCCATTGTCGGCGCGGCCAAATTGATGCATACGGTCATCGAAGACCGCTGCACCGGCTGCGATCTCTGCGTACCGCCCTGCCCCGTCGACTGCATCGACATGGTGCCGGTGACCGGGGAGCGCACAGGATGGGACGCCTGGTCGCAAAAGCAAGCCGACGAGGCTCGCACCCACTTTGAGGCCCATCAGGCCCGTCTGGAAAAGGACAAGGCGCAACGTGAAGCCCGTCTCGCGGCACGTGCTGCGCGCGTTGCGCCGGGACCGCAAAGTACGCCCGCCGCCGATAACGTCCAGCCGCAGGTCGCGGCACCTCGCGCGGAGACATCGTCGGTTTCGAATGATGGAACCGCAGGGGCGGCGCCCGTCGCCGACGAAGCGGCAACGGCAGCAGCACGCAAGCAAGCCATCATTCAGGCCGCGCTCGAACGTGCTCGCCAGAAGAAGGCTGCGCTGGCCGCCGAAGGCCTAGGTCCCAAGAACACCGAGAACGTGTCTGCGGCCGTCCAGGCGCAGATCGACGAAGCAGAAGCCCGCCGTAAGCGACTTGGGTTTGAGGCAAACGGTGACGCTCCCAGCACCGACAATGCCAAAGACAACGATTGATGTAGCGCCCATTTGTAAGAACTGCGAAGCCCTGACGCTTCGAACGGACGGCTAACCGGCCATTGATGGGTCGTCCTCGATAACAAGACAAACGCCACGCCACACGCGCCCCCGCCATGAACGACGCCAAACGCCGTGCCCTGTTCGAAACGCTGCAACAACTCAATCCCACACCGACGACGGAGTTGGAATACACGTCGCCTTTTGAGTTGTTGATTGCGGTACTACTCTCCGCACAGGCGACCGATGTCTCCGTGAACAAGGCGACCCGCAAGCTTTACGCCGTCGCGAACACCCCCGCAAAAATGATTGCGCTGGGCGAAGCAGGCGTGTCCGATTTCATCAAGACGATCGGGCTGTATCGCACGAAGGCCAAGAACGTCATCGCCACCTGCCAATTGCTTCTCGACAAGCACGCCGGGGAAGTGCCGCGATCGCGTGAAGCGCTCGAAGCGTTGCCTGGCGTTGGCCGCAAAACCGCTAACGTGGTACTGAATACCGCATTCGGCGAGGACACGATTGCCGTCGACACGCACATTTTCCGTGTCGCCAACCGCACGGGACTGGCACCCGGCAAGGACCCGCTGGCCGTCGAACTGGCCCTGGAACGCGTAACACCTCGCGAATTCAAACACGACGCGCATCACTGGCTCATCTTGCACGGCCGCTACGTATGCAAGGCACGCAAGCCAGAGTGCTGGCATTGCGCGATCGAACCGCTCTGCGACTTCCGGCCGAAAACACCTGCGCCGAAGGCGTGACACGCCATTAGCGCTCGCCGACGTCAGCCACGGCGGCAGTACAAACAAAACGGGCGGCCCGATATCGGGACCGCCCGTTTTGTTTGTACGCTTCACACATCGAATGATGCCGCGAAGCGTCACCGACCTTGCATCAGATGATGCGCGCCGCTTCGTCGAACGACAAACGCGGGTTGCGTGGGAACAGCTTGTCCTGATCGCCGTAGCCCAGATTGCAGATGAAGTTCACACGCCATTCGGTGCCAGCAAAGAACGTATCGTTGACTTTCTGAGCGTCGAAACCGGCCATCGGACCGCAATCCAGACCCAACGCGCGCGCGGCCAGAATAAAGTATCCGCCTTGCAGCGAGCTGTTCATATGGGCGGCGCCTGCTGCCTTGGCGGCATCACCCGAGAACATCGGCACCATCTTCTCCGCGCCGTTCGGGAACAGCTTGGGCAGGTGCTCGTAAAACTTCAGGTCATACGCAATGATGGCCGTCACGGGGGCCGTACGTGTCTTGTCCACGTTACCCGGTGCCATGCATTCGATCAGTTTCGCCTTCGCCTCCGGGCTCTTCACGAAGACAATCCGGGCGGGCGTCGTGTTGGCCGACGTCGGGCCCCACTTCACCAGATCGTAGAGTTCGCGCAGCGTCTCGTCGCTGACCGACTTGTCGAGCCACACGTTGTGCGTGCGGGCATCGGTGAACAACTGGGCGATGGCTTCTTTGGCAATGATGCTCATGACGAATGACCTCGGGTGTTGAATAGCGAACGAAGGGCGATTGTACCGTTGCCGCACGGCGGACGCAGGCGCGCCAAAAATACCCACGGAATCAAGCGTTTGCCGACGCCCCACGCGCAGATAGCCAGAGCACGCCCGCCAGAATGAGTGCCCCGCCCGCCCACTGTCCCGCTGTGAGCGTTTCACCGAGCAGCATGGCCGCGAGCAGCACCGTCACGACGGGCTCCAGCGTCGAGAGCATGGAGGCGCGTCCCGCGCCAAGACGTTGCAAACCGGCGAAGAAGGTCAGAATCGCGATGACCGTAGAACAAACGGCAATCGCGGTGAGCGCCGCCCATCCACCGATCTCTGCGGGCCAACGCAACGGCAGTCCCTGTGAGCTGCGTACCGCAGCCAGAACGCCGAAGGAGACCGTTGCAGCAAGACAAACGAGCGTTGCCGTCGCTCGCGCGTCGACACCCCGCGTCAGTTGTGCGCCCACGATGATGTATCCCGAATAGATCAACGCGGCGGCGACTGCCAGCGCCATACCCAGAGGTTGCCCCTGACCGCCGCCGACGGTCAGCGCCGTCCCCAGCGAGCACAGGACCAGCGCGCCGAGCTTTACCGATGTCAGGCGCTCATGCAGAAAAACGGCCGCCAGAAGCGTGACGAATACCGGGTAAAGGTAAAGCAGCAATGCAACGAGCGACGCCTGTGCATACTGCAACGCGCCAAAGAAACACAGCGATTGGCCGACGTAGCCGATGCCGCCCATCAGCGCGATATGTAGCGACTGGCGGCGCGACGGAAAGCGGACCCGCTGCATGCGGCACCAGAGAAGCAGCAGCATGGCAGCGACGAAGAATCGGAACAGCAACATGGCGAACATGTCGGCGCCGGAAGCCGTGGCCGCACGCGCGAAAATCGCCATCGCCCCGAACGCCGAGGCCGAGATGGCGATCAACGCGATGCCGCCCCACGCAGACGGTGGCGTGTGAGGCGCGGCGGGAACGCCATCCGGTGCAGTGCTTGCGGTGGGGGTACGGGGGCTTTGCGACATGATTACGCGATTTGGGGGACAATACGGCGTGTTTTACATGCGTTGCTGGCGCGTTCGGTCCATCACAGGCACGCCTGGCGTCTTTCCGTATCGTGCGAACGGATTCGCCATTGTAGCCACGGCAAGGCGCGCCGCAAGACGCCTCAAAAGAACCCCACGGAGTCCCCATGTTCAATCCGAGCCGTGACGAAGTCCGGCAATTCTTCTGCACCACGTGGCAAAAGCAGCGTGATGGCAATATCCTGACGCCGCTCGAAACGATTGCCGCCGACTGGATCAACGAACACCCCGAGTACCACGACGCGCTTGCCGATACCGAAGACGCCAGCGCCCGCGATTACTCGCCGGAAGCGGGCCAGACCAACCCGTTCCTGCATTTGTCCATGCACCTGGCGATCAGCGAGCAGGTCTCCATCGATCAGCCACCCGGTATCCGCGCCGCGTACGAAAAGCTGACGAATCGCCTTGACTCGCCGCACGAGGCGCAGCACCGCATCATGGAGTGTCTGGGGCAGACCCTGTGGGAAGCCCAGCGCAGCGGTCAGCCGCCCGACTCGGACGCCTACCTCCAGCGTATCGAGCAGCAGGCATCGCGCTAAGCGCCCTCCGGTGGTTGCGGCAGCACGCAAACGGCGTGGTGCCGCCAGCACTAACCGTACGCTGCCCCGACAAGAGCACGAAAGCAAACGACGGTTGCCTTGACAGCAACCGTCGTTTTTTCGTGCAGACGTCGAAACGCTTACTTTTTCGTCACGAGATCGCCGGGCAGCGACTCGATGTAAGCGGAGATGTCCTTCAGCTCCTGCGACGTGAACGGACGCGGCTTGCCGTCCTTGTCGAGCGTCGCCGGATTCGACATGACCTGCGTCTTCATAATGGCGTTGCTGCGGCCATACACCAGACTGTGTTCGTTCTGGTACGCACGCAACGCGTTATAGACGTAATCCGCGTACTGACCAGCCAGCTTCGGGTATTCCGGGGTGATCGGCGCGTTCAGGTTGGCGCCGTGGCAACTGGCGCACATGCCTTTGTCGACGAGCGCCTTACCGTTGGCGATATTGCCCGCGGCGACTGCGTTGCCGCTCGTTGCGGCGAGCATCGCGCCCAGCGTCAGGGACACCGCCGCAGCGGCCTTTGCCATCGAATGCATCGAATGCTTCATCGTGTTCTCCTCAGCCACGCACGTTTTACTTCTGGGGATTGACCGGCGTCGACGCCGTCTGCGCCGCGTAGTACGCGGCGATGTCGACGATGTCCTGTTCGGTCAACGTGGCTGCGATGCCATGCATCGTCTGGAACTTGCGATCGCCCTTCGCGTATTCCTTCAGGGCGTTTTCGATGTACTTCGCGTTCTGTCCGCCGATCTTGGGGACGTGATACACCTCGGGGAACGCGGTGCGATAGTCGGCAATGCCATGGCAGCCAATGCACATGGCCACCTTGCTCTTTGCCGCCTCCATATCAGGCTTGAGTTCGGCCGCATGAAGGGCGCTGACCGACATGAACGACGTGCTGCCAAGCGCCAGCGCCATCATCGTGAGGAACTTTTTCATGGTCTTCTTGGGAACGTTTTTGGTTGGAATACCGGCCCGCAACACGCAGATCGACATCCCGGCTCCAAGGCGGTCGACCTGTGAAAAAAGCAATCGATTGTAACCCACACCCTCCGAGGCGCAAACTCGGTGCTGACCCGCACAGTTCTCCGAAGTTTTTTCGCAAGCCATTGATGTCAATGCACATTTTCAACGTGCGAGCGAGCCATATGCGCAATGTCTTATACTGAACTTTTTCCCTGCCCGGCCGGTTGGCCGGCTGTTTGCGGACGGCTCTGACAATGCGCTTTGAAGGCTCTTCCCAATACGTCGCCACCGACGACCTCAAGCTCGCCGTGAACGCGGCGGCCACGCTGCAACGACCGCTGCTCATCAAGGGCGAACCCGGCACCGGCAAGACCATGCTCGCCGAGGAAGTGGCCGCAGCCCTCGATATGCCGCTGCTGCAATGGCACGTGAAGTCCACCACCAAGGCGCAGCAAGGGCTCTACGAATACGACGCGGTCTCACGGCTGCGCGATTCGCAACTGGGCGACGAGCGCGTTCGCGACATCGCCAACTACATCGTCAAGGGCGTGCTCTGGCAAGCGTTCGAGGCCGACCAGCCGGTCGTGTTGCTGATCGACGAGATCGACAAGGCCGACATCGAATTCCCCAACGATTTGCTGCGTGAGCTCGATCGCATGGAGTTCTACGTCTACGAGACGCGAGAACTGGTGAAGGCCCGCCACCGTCCGCTCGTCATCATCACGTCGAACAACGAGAAGGAGCTGCCCGACGCCTTCCTGCGCCGCTGCTTCTTCCACTACATCAAATTCCCGGAACCGGCGACGATGCAGTCGATCATTGACGTCCACTTCCCGAACATCCGTCGCGAACTGGTCAACGCCGCCATGGCGACGTTCTTCGAAGTGCGCGAGATCCCGGGCCTGAAGAAAAAGCCGTCGACATCGGAACTGATCGATTGGCTCAAGTTGCTGATGGCCGAGGAAATCGGCCCGGAAGCGCTTCGCAGCGCCGACAACAAACTGGCCATTCCGCCGCTTGCGGGCGCTTTGCTCAAGAACGAGCAGGACATGCACCTGTTCGAGCGGCTCGTCTTCATGAATCGCGCTAACCGATAAGCGCGCCCACGTCATGCTGATCGACTTCTTCTACACCTTGCGCGCGGCAAAACTGCCGGTCTCGGTCAAGGAATACCTGACGCTGCTCGAAGCACTTCAGCGTCAGGTGATCGCGCCCTCGCTCGACGAGTTCTACTATCTGGCGCGCCTCTCGCTCATCAAGGACGAGAAGCACTACGACAAGTTCGATCAGGCGTTCGGTGCGTACTTCAAAGGCGTACAGCAAATCGTCGACGCCTCCGGTGAAGTGCCGCTCGACTGGCTCAAGAAGCGGATGCAACGCGAGTTGTCCCCCGAAGACAAGGCGCGTATTCAGGCGCTGGGCGGACTCGATAAGCTCATGGAACGCCTGAAGCAACTGTTCGACGAGCAGAAGGGGCGGCACGAAGGCGGCAGCAAGTGGATCGGCACGGGCGGCACATCGCCGTTCGGCAATGGCGGCTTCAATCCCGAAGGCATCCGCATCGGCGGCGAGAGCAACGGCAATCGCACCGCAGTCAAAGTATGGGATCAACGTACGTACCGCGACTACGACGACACCGTAGAGCTGGGCACGCGCAACATCAAGGTTGCACTACGCCGTCTGCGTAAGTTCGCGCGCGAAGGGGCGGCCGAAGAACTCGATCTAGACGACACGATTCGCTCCACTGCGGCCAATGCTGGCTGGCTCGATCTAAAGCTGGTGCCCGAGCGTCACAACAACGTGAAGGTGCTGATGCTGCTCGACGTGGGCGGGTCGATGGACGATCACATCGCGCGCACGGAAGAACTCTTCTCGGCCGCGAAGTCGGAATTCAAGCATCTCGAGTTCTACTATTTCCACAACTGCGTCTACGACTATCTCTGGCGGCAGAACCGCCGACGTCACAACGAGCGATTCGAGACGTGGGACGTGCTGCGCAAATATCCGGCCGACTACAAGCTGATCTTCGTGGGCGATGCGACGATGAGTCCGTACGAAGTTCTGCAACCGGGTGGCTCCGTCGAGTACAACAACAAGGAAGCGGGCGCGGTCTGGCTGCGTCGCTTCATCGACCGGTATCCGCATCACGCGTGGCTCAACCCTGAGCCGGAAGCCATTTGGCAATATCGTCAGTCGATTTCGGTGATCCGCCAGCTCTTTGCGAATCGTATGTATCCGATTACGCTGGCGGGGCTGGAATCGGCCATGCGGGTCCTAAGCAAGTAGCCCGGAAATCCCCGCGTCACGGCAGATACTCCGCAGATACACGGCAGATGCACGGCATAGCGCGCGCCGTCCGCACACAACGGCACGCCGCACAATGCGGCAGAACCGCAGTACATCACAACAACAACGCAACCAAAGAGACAGCACGCCACCATGACGTCGAGCACCACTTCCCTGCCCCCGCTGCGCCCGCTGGCGGACACGTCGCCATCGGCCATCGTGGCCGGCTTCGTGGCGATGATGACCGGCTACACCAGCTCGCTCATCCTCATGTTTCAGGCCGGACAGGCCGCCCATCTTACGCCGGCGCAAATCTCGTCGTGGATCTGGGCGCTGTCCATCGGCATGGGATTGACGACCATCGGGCTATCGCTTCGCTACCGCACGCCCGTTGTTATCGCGTGGTCGACGCCGGGTGCTGCCCTGCTGATTACGTCGCTACCGGGTGTGCCGTACGGTGAGGCCATCGGCGCGTTCATCGTCTGCAACGCGCTCATCGCAATCTGCGGACTGACGGGGGGCTTCGAGACGATCATGCGGCGCGTGCCGCCTGCGTTGGCGTCCGCGCTGCTGGCGGGCATTCTGTTTCGCATCGGACTGGAGATTTTCGTCGCCGCGCAGCACCAGACGGCACTCGTACTCTCCATGTTCTTCACGTACCTCATCGTCAAACGACTCGCCTCGCGCTACGCCATTTTGTTGGCGCTGATCGTGGGCACAGCCGTTGCCGGCGGACTGGGCCTGCTCGATTTCAGTCACTTCAATGTGTCGCTGGCAAAGCCGGTATGGACCACCCCGTCGTTCTCGTTGTCGGCGACGATCAGCATCGCGATCCCGCTGTTCGTGGTGGCGATGGCGTCGCAGAACGTTCCCGGACTCGCCGTCCTGCGTGCGGATGGTTACAACGTCCCCGCATCGCCGTTGATTTCGACAACCGGCATTGCGTCGGTACTGCTCGCGCCGTTCGGCTCCCATGGTATCCATCTTGCGGCCATCACGGCGGCCATCTGTACAGGGCGCGAAGCGCATGAAGACCCCGCGAAGCGCTATACGGCAGCAGTGTGGTCGGGCGTCTTTTACCTGATCGCCGGGACATTCGGCGCGACCATTGCTGCACTGTTTGCGGCGTTTCCGAAGGCACTGGTCGTCTCCATTGCAGCACTGGCCCTGTTCGGCTCGATCATGAACGGACTGGCGAATGCCATGCACGACATGAAGCAACGCGAAGCCGCGCTTATCACGTTCATGGTGACCGCCTCCGGATTGACGCTGCTCTCCATCGGGTCCGCCTTCTGGGGACTGATCGCCGGGGTGGTAACGCTGGCGATTCTGCAATGGCGACGCACCTGATCCCGCCTGGGCCGGAGTGATAACATTCGGCCCGCAACGATTTCAATTCATCTGACGTAACCGCAGGAGCAGTACAACCATGGCAGTCATCGAACCGACCCCGGTGTTCAAGGAAAACCTCGCCCAGATGGCCTCCATCGGCAGCATCGAAGGCATCGCGCGCATCGACCTGCGCAATGCCAGTGGCGCCGTTGTGGGCACCATCGAAAATGCACCGGGCAAGCAAGGCTCGCTCGCCGTCTACCACTATCTCAAGCAAGCCTTCGGCACGCTCGACGCCAAGGCTGCCGAGCATGCCCTGGCAGTCTTCGGTGAGCATACCGCAGACGCGCGTAACCGCCCCGGCGCTCACCCGAACGTCGACCGCCTGCTGGCGATCGTCGCCGGTGGCGAGGCGCTGACGATCGACGAAGTCGCCGCCTGAAGAAGTCACCGCCTGATGCAGGCGGTTGCACGGTCCCGACGCTTAGGGACCGCACGTCGCGCAAAAGAAAAAGCCAGCCTCTCGGCTGGCTTTTTTACGTCTGCCGCAAATTGCGGCTTCTGCGATACGGCGATGCGTAGCTACGCGGACAACGTCAGACCGTCAGTACCGGACCGCCGTCGCCATTCTTCTCGCGAAGTTGCTTGACCCAACGCTTTGCAGGCAGGCCGGTCGCGGCTTCCACCACCTTGGCGCGCGCTTCCACGTCCTTCCATTCCACCGACAACAGCGGACCGTTGAACGCCAGCACGATGACGTTGCCGTCATGCACTTCCGGGAATTCGATCACGCGATTGTCGAACGCCTGACGCAGACGACGGATGTTCTTCGGATAGCTGTCGTGATCGCCAAAGAGGTTCATCGTCAGCATGCCCGGCTCGCGCAACGTGGCACGGCACGCCTTGTAGAACGCCGGGGTGTCATGGACCGGGCCGCGCGCGGTGGCGTCGTACAGGTCGATTTGCAGAACATCGACAGCACCGTGATTTGCTGTATCGGTGACGTAGTCCCACGCGTCCGCTTCCAGCACCTTCAATCGACGCGAATCGCTCGGCAGATCGAACATCGTGCGGGCAGCGACGACCACCGCCGGGTTCAGCTCAACCGCCGTCACTTGCGTGCGCGGGAATTGCTTGGCCGAGAACTTCGTGATCGAGCCGGTGCCAAGGCCCAGTTGCACCACGTGCTTCGGTGCACGCATGAACAGCAACCACGCCATCATCTGCTGCGCGTATTCCAGCTCGATACGATCCGGCTTCGACAGACGCATCGCCCCTTGCACCCATTCCGTGCCGAAATGCAGGTAACGCACGCCACCGATTTCAGAGAACGTCACCGGCGCGAAACGCGGCTTGTACGTGGGACGCGGTGAACGGGCGGCACGGTCGTCGGCGACGAACGCTTCGGCTTCGATGGATTTGCGTTTGATGAGGGTCATGTGTCCTTCAGTATTGCTCGGGATATTCCGATGGGTTCGCATTGTACCGGGTTCACGCGCTTCGCCTGTCGGCGACACGGTTCTCCCCTACGCAAGCGCGACGTTTCACGTCGCCTTCAGTGAGCAGATGAGACGTCCGGCGTTCCCAGCCAGTCCCGCAGCACTAGCCAGGCGTCGCGTTTGGTCGCGAACGGGATCGTATAGGCGGGGCTGCTCGACGGTAGCAGCACAACCGGCAACGGCACGTTGCCCTGGGCGAGTGCACGCTGGCCGATGCGCGCCGCGGTGCCACCATTGAAAGCGACCGCTCGCAGCGACGGCAAGGTGCCGATCAGGCCCGCGAGGTCGCTGCCCGCATGCAAGCGGATGTTGCTATCGAGACTGCCCTCGCGACGCGCCTCTGCCACCACATCCCAAAGCCCCACGCCGTGTGCGCGCAGCACATCGAGGCGTGCATCGTAAGGCAGCGTCGGCAGGGATTCGCCCAGAACCTCGCCCACCAGATGCCAGAAACGATTCTGTGGATGCGCGTAGTACTGCTGGTGCGCGAGCGAGACCTCGCCGGGCAAACTGCCGAGGATCAGGACACGCGTGTTGGCGTCCACCACCGGCGGAAAGTTGCGTTTGAGTTGGAGCGCGGACGGCGTCGGCATGGCGCTCAATCGCTCACCGTCTCGCCATGCGAGGCTTGCAAACGACGCCAGAAGCGCGGCAGAAACGCCTCAGTGACGAGCAGCGGCGCACCGTGACGCAAGAACACCGAACGACGCGCCCACAACCGTGCGCGCGGATTGGTACCCATGAGCGGGTCCCGTGCATCGCGTCGCGCACGACCGTGCAACAGATGGCGTGGGCCGAGCGGACTGGACACCAGCACGGAACGCGTGACAGTCGGATCGTGATAGAGCAGATCGGCGAGCGGACGGGTACGCAGGCGACGCATCGCCTGCCAGATCGAACGGCTATGCGTGAGCGGCGTGACGCTGTGCGCCACTACGACCGGCTCGTCGTCGACCAGCAGGATGACGTCGCGTGCCCACATCGGCGTACGCAACGGCACGCCAATCGCACGGCATTGATCTGCGTCGGCGGGCATTACCCGTTCGGCCACCACCCGCACGCTCACGCGGCCGAGCGTGGACAAATGACGCGTGAGCGCACCGCCCCGGGTCAACCAGTCCTTGTGACGACGCGACAGCGCCGGTGCCGGGACAGCCTGCCAGCGCCGCCCGCTTACATCAAATCGGAAAGTCATGGCTCGGCATTATAAAGGTGCAACGCGTCGGTGCGCCGCTCACGCGGCCACCGTCTGCCGCGCACTCCGCCCCCCGCAAACAAAGGCCCTGCCGACCATTGCCGGATTCCATCAGACAAGAAAAAGCCCCCGCGACATTACGTCACGGGGGCTTTCATCGCTACGCGGATAACACTACGCAGACGGCGTTACGTCAAAACGGCTCCGTCGTCTGCGCTATGCAATCAACGTGCAGACAGCAGCAACGCGTTGGTACGCTTCACGAACGTCGCCGGATCTTCCAGATTGCCACCTTCGGCCAGCAACGCCTGCTCGAACAGGAGTTGTGTCCAGTCGGAGAGGTCGGCGCTCTCGGCCGTGAGTCGCTTGATCAGCGCATGCTCCGGGTTGATCTCGAGAATCGGACGGAACTCCGGCATCTTCTGACCGGCCGCCTTCATCAGGCGTTGAAGCGTGCCGCTCATGTCGTTCTCGTCGGACACCAGACACGACGGCGAATCGGTCAGACGGAACGTCACCCGCACATCCTTGGCCTTGTCGGCGAGCACTTCCTTCATCTTTTCGACGAGCGGCTTGAGGTCGTCGCTGGTCTTCTCCTGCGCTTCCTTCTCGCTGGCATCTTCCAGCGAACCCAGGTCCAGATCACCGCGCGCCACGCTCACGAGCGCCTTGCCGTCGAACTCATGGACGTACGAGAGCATCCATTCGTCCACACG
Organism: Pandoraea commovens; assembly: GCF_902459615.1. GTDB lineage: Bacteria > Pseudomonadota > Gammaproteobacteria > Burkholderiales > Burkholderiaceae > Pandoraea > Pandoraea commovens. The sequence continues at coordinate 209,527 of NZ_CABPSA010000004.1, read as the reverse complement.
GTCGGTCAGCAGCAGCACTTCCACACCCTTCTTGCGGAACACCTCAAGATGCGGGCTGTGACTTGCGGCCACCCAGTTCTCCGCCGTCACGTAGTAGATCTTGTCCTGACCTTCCTTCATGCGGCTGACGTAATCGGCCAGCGAGACCGTCTGCTCGGCCGTATCGTTATGCGTGCTCGCAAAACGCAGCAGCTTGGCGATGCGTTCGCGGTTGGCCTGGTCTTCGCCCGTGCCTTCCTTGAGGACCTGACCGAATGCGCCCCAGAACTGCGTGTACTTATCCTGCTGGTTCTCTGCCAGATCTTCCAGCAGACCGAGCACGCGCTTCGCGCACCCTTCGCGGATGGCCTTCACGTCGCGGCTTTCCTGAAGGATTTCTCGCGAGACGTTCAACGGCAGATCTGCCGAATCTACGACCCCGCGCACGAAGCGGAGGTAGTTCGGGAGGAGTTGCTCCGCATCGTCCATGATGAAGACGCGCTTCACGTACAGCTTCAGGCCACCTTGCGAGTTGCGATCCCACAGGTCGTACGGCGCGTGGCCGGGCACGTACAGCAGTTGCGTATATTCGCTGCGACCCTCTACGCGATTGTGCGTCCATGCCAGCGGCGCTTGCATGTCGTGCGCGATGTGCTGGTAGAACTGCGTGTATTGCTCGTCGGTGATCTCGCTCTTGCTGCGGGTCCACAACGCGCTCGCCTGATTGACGGTCTCGTCCGTCTCGGCGGTGACCATCGCCTGCTTTTCTTCGTCCCACGACTCGCCGCGCATCACGATCGGCAACGAAATGTGGTCCGAATACTTGCGGATGATCGATTGCAATTGCCACGACGACAGCAACTCGTCTTCGCCCTCACGCAGATGCAGCGTGATGGCGGTGCCGCGCGGCGCGCGCTCGATGGTCTCGACCGAGAAGTCGCCCTCGCCTGCCGACGACCAGCGCACGCCCTCCGCGGCGGGCAGCCCGGCGCGACGCGATTCGACCGTCATGCGGTCAGCGACGATGAAGCCCGAGTAGAAACCCACACCGAACTGACCGATGAGGGCCGCGTCCTTCTGCTGATCGCCGGACAGGTTCGAGAAGAATTCCTTGGTGCCGGACTTGGCAATGGTGCCGAGGTGCTCGACGGCTTCATCGCGGCTCATGCCGATGCCGTTGTCCTCGATGGTGACGGTGCGGGCGTCCTTGTCGAACGACACGCGAATCTTGAGTTCCGGATCCTGCTCGTACAGCGCTGCGTTGTTGATCGCTTCGAAGCGCAGCTTGTCGGCGGCATCCGAGGCATTGGAGATCAGCTCGCGCAGGAAGATTTCCTTGTTGCTGTACAGCGAATGAATCATCAGTTGCAGAAGCTGTTTGACTTCTGCCTGAAAGCTCATGGTTTCTTGCGCCATGGTCGGGAACCCTCATGAATCGGTGAGATGGATGGAATGTCCGGCGTGTCAGCCTGGACCGCCGCCGGGCGCCTTGCGCGCGCTGCCGCAACGGCGGTACAGGTCGGAACATAGGGACGGGCGACGCGCATTTCAAGGCCGCCAGCAAGGTTATTTCAGCGCTATTTTGCTGACGATCGGGCGAAGTTGGCGGGAAAAGCGGCAAGACCCGGCAAAAGCCCAAAGCATGCGCACGAATACGGGCGTACAGGTCACCGTCGCCAGCGGCTCATGCAGCCTTATGCCGCTTTATGCCGCCAACTCCAATTGCCGCGACAGGAATGACAACATGGACGGATCGCTGCAGCAGGCGATATTCATGCGCATCCACGTGCTGGGGGCCTGACGCGGCGAGAACAACGCCCCCGGCGCAAACAGGAAACCGGCCTCGTGCCCGGCGGCCGCAATGGCGTTGGTGTCGATGCCGGTATCGGCCCAGAAGAACATGCCTGAGGTGGGTTCGCCGAACATACGCAACCCCATACGCTCCAGATTGCGTCGGGCGCCGTCGCGAACCTCGTCCAGACGGGTACGCAACCGCTCCACGTGACGTCGGTAATGCCCTTCGGTCAGCGCTTTGTAGACGATACGCTCGTTGATTTCCGGCGTGGTCGACCCCGACAGCATCTTGTGGTCGACGAACGTCTTCGCCAACTCCGGAGAGCAGGCGACGAACGCCACACGCAAATTCGCCGCGAGGGTCTTCGAAAAGCTCCCCAGGTAGATCACGCGCTTGAGCTGATCGAGACTTGCCAGACGTGCCACCTGCTGATGTGGCGGACACAAATCACAGTAGATATCGTCTTCCAGCACCATGAAGTCGTACTGCTCGGCGAGACGGAGAATCTGGAATGCGCGGGCGGGCGTCAGCGAGGTGCCCGTCGGGTTCTGCAGAATCGAATTCAGAATGAGCAGCTTGGGACGGTGCTGCTGCACGAGCCGCTCCAGCGCCTGCATGTCGAGGCCGTCCGGCGTGTAGGGCACGCCTATCGTATTGGCACCCTGTGACGCGATACGGCCGAACACGACGAACCACGCCGGATCGCCGACGAGTACCGTATCGCCAGCACGTACGTACAGCCGCAACAAGAAGTCCACGGCCTGCGTAATCCCTGACGTCAACACGATCTGGTCGGGCCGCGCGCCGATTTCAAGCTCCGCGAGTTGCGTCTGGAGTTGGACACGTAGCGGCAGAAAGCCGAGCGGATTGCCTGCCTGGAGCAGATGCGCGCTCGACTGGCGGCTCATCGAACGCATGGCAGACGTCATCATGTCCGCGTCGAGCCACGTCGCAGGCAGATACCCCATGCCCGGGCCGCGCTCGGGCGCCACCTGATGCAGCATGCTGCGCACGAGCCAGGCGACGTCGAGCGGCCCTTGCGTAACCATCGGTGCAGCCGCATTTTGCGGCGGCATAACCGGTCGCTCGCGTACGTAGAAACCGGAGCCGCGTCGGGCTTCGAGATACCCCTGTGCCACCAGTCGCTCATACGCTTCGACAACGGAGAAACGCGAAACACGTTTGTCTTCCGCCAGCGAACGGATCGACGGCATACGCATGCCCGGCAGGAAAACCCGCTCCTCAATACGCAACCTTGCCCAGTGCACCAACTGATCGACAAGCGTCATTCGCGCGGTGTCCAGCGCGGCGTTGTCCGCAAGAATCAGCGGAGAAATGCGGTTCGTTGTCGTCATCGTCATTCACCTGTGTCGCGCTCCGGCAAGCCACGCGAGATGCGCATCACGCGCAGGTCGTGCCCGCGCGTGCAGTTTGTTTCGGGGGCAGCGATCGGCGCACCCCACCCGGTTGACAGCCACATCTGCATAGAAGTGTCTGCCCCTACCGGTCATGGAACGCCACTCTACGCCAGCCAGTTTCCCTGTCAACTCATAACTGTACCGAGAATTACCTCACGATCTGTATCGGTACTGTACCGGAGTTAACCGATAAAGTGTCCTCTCTACTGGAGACCGCCATGCGTGAAATCCGACTCTTCGAACTGGACCGGGAACAGACTGTCGTCTGGCAGAGCCCGGCTGCCGAACCGCCGCAGTCGCTGCAAGTGTTGCAGGGCCTGCTCTGGCTCACCGTGGAAGGCGAGCCGCACGACCATTGGCTGCGTGCAGGCGAGAGCTTCGAGATTCGCGGCGGGCAGCGCGTGTGGCTGGGTACTTGGCAGGAAGGCGCGCGCATGCGTGTGAGTCAGCCTGCAAAGACGCTTTCCGCGTCTGGCAGCGGACGCGCACTGGGTACCGGATTGCGGCTGGTGTGGCGCAACGTTGCGGTGCGCCTGGCTAATCGTACGAAGCGGGCCGACGGGACGGTAGCGCGACTCTTGCGCGGGTAACTCCGGCAACGCTGGACGCGCAGATCGTGCTGCGGACCGCTCCGCCGGACTTGCCGACGCGGGCCTCGGAAGACGCGGCATCGACGCGCAGGCAGAGTAAGCTATCGTTTTTTGTCGCCCGTCTTTGCTGCCCGAAGCGAACATGACCGCACCTCACGCCCTGAAACTGGACCATCTTGTCGTCGCCGCAGAAACGCTGGAAGCGGGCGAAGCGCACGTCATCGAGCAACTTGGCCTCACGGACGTCGTGCCGCAACGCGGCGGTAAGCACGCGCGCATGGGCACGCACAACAGTTTGCTAGGTCTGTGGGGCGGTGCCTATCTCGAGATCATCGCCATCGATCCGGAAGCCCCCGCGCCGAGTCGTGCGCGCTGGTTCGGACTCGACGACGAGACCGTTCGGGAGCGCCTCGCGCGCGGCCCGTACCTTGCGCACTGGGTGGCGCGCGTCGATCGTCCGCGTTCGCTGCCGCGCTGGCAGGCACAGTATCCGCAACGTCTGGCGCCGGTCGTGGCGATGCAGCGCGGCGCACTGACCTGGCAGATCGGCGTGCCCGACGACGGTAGCCTGCCGTCGTGGCAAGGTGTGGGGCAGGGTCTTCTGCCTACGCTGATCCAGTGGGATTCGCCGCAACACCCGGCAGATGCGCTGCCGTGCGCGGATTGCGCCGTCACCACGCTGCGTGGATTCCATCCGCAGGCAACGGTGATCGCAGAACAATTGCAGTGGCTGGGTGCCGATGCCCTCGTCAACGTCGAAGCGACGCTGGTCGAGCCGTCGCTCGCCGCAGAAATCGAAACTCCCAACGGCCCACGCACCTTGCGTTAGGCCACAACCGACCCCAACGCCCGACACAGTGCATGGCGGGCGGACAACATAGCAACAGAGAACCACGAGGCGACACCATGAATTCGCGCGAATCCCGGGGCATGCTGATCGGATTGATCGGCGTGCTCATCTTCAGTCTGACGTTGCCCATGACGCGCATCGTCGTGGCGGAGGTCAATCCGCTGCTTAACGGACTGGGACGCGCGCTGGTGGCGGCCGTCTTCGCGGGCGCGCTGCTCTGGTGGCGCAAGGAACCGTGGCCGACGTGGTCGCAAGTCAAGAGCCTGGCCATCACCTCGCTCGGCGTGATCATCGCCTTCCCCGTTTTCTCGGCGTGGGCCATGAAAACCATCCCCGCGTCTCACGGGGCCGTGGTCAACGGCCTGCAACCGTTCTTCGTCGCGATCTACGCATATTGGCTGGGCGGCGAACGCCCCTCGCGTGGCTTCTGGGTGTTTGCTCTGCTCGGCAGCGCCCTCGTCGTTGCCTTCGCGCTTCGCGCCGGTGGCGGTAGCCTGCATGCGGCGGACGGACTGATGCTGCTGGCCGTCGTCATCGGCGCGCTGGGTTATGCAGAGGGCGGCAAGCTCGCGCGCGACATGGGCGGCTGGCAAGTGATCTGCTGGGCACTCGTAGTCTCCGCGCCGGTGTTGCTGGTGCCGGTCGGCTGGCTTGCATGGCAGCAGCCGTGGCCTGTAAGCGGCAAGGCCTGGGGCGCGTTCGCCTACGTCACCCTCTTCTCGCAATTCATCGGCTTCTTCGCCTGGTATGCCGGTCTCGCCATGGGCGGAATCGCGCGCGTGGGCCAAGTACAATTGCTTCAGATTTTCTTCACGATTGCGTTGTCCGCCCTCTTTTTCGGCGAACAAGTCGATGCGGTCACCTGGCTGTTTGCCGCCGGTGTCGTGCTGACCATCGCACTCGGCAAAAACATGAAGATCGGCGCCTCGCGACTCACGGGCAAACCGGTCTGACGACACGTCGCGGCGCATGCGATCCCTGCGCCGCGACGTGTCAGCCCCCTGACGTTGCGCCTGCCTTCACGCGCCCGGCACCCGCAACGCTCGTTACTCGCGGCCGCTCAGAAAAGGCCGCACTCTCAAAGCGAGACCATCATGCACGATTGGCAATATTCCGAACGCGCCCGCAATCTGACCAGCTCGGCCATTCGCGAAATTCTCAAGGTAACCGAGCGCCCGGACGTCATTTCATTTGCTGGCGGCCTGCCCTCGCCCGCCACGTTTCCCGTCGCACAAATGCGTGCCGCCGCTGATCGCGTCCTGACCGAATCGCCGCAAGCGGCACTGCAATACAGTGCGACGGAAGGCTTCGCACCCTTGCGCGAATGGGTCGCCAAGCGATACTCACGCGACGGTCTGACGGTTGCGCCTGAGAACGTACTAATCACCACCGGCTCGCAACAAGGCCTCGATCTGATCGGCAAGATATTCATCGACGAAGGCAGCCGCGTCCTTGTCGAGGCACCGAGCTATCTCGGCGCACTGCAATCGTTTTCGCTGTTCGCACCGAAGTACGTGCCGGTGCCGACCGACGATCACGGCCTCCTGCCCGAGGCACTGACGCCGGAACTGGTGGCGGGCGCACGCTTCCTGTACGCGATGCCGAACTTCCAGAATCCGACGGGACGACGCCTGCCGATGGCACGCCGCGAAGCGCTGGCCGCCATCGCCAAACGCGACGGACTGGCCATCATCGAAGACGATCCTTATGGCGAACTCGATTACGAAGGCCAGCGTTTGCCGAGCCTCATGTCGCTCGCACCGGAGCACGTTCTGTACATGGGATCGTTCTCCAAGGTGCTCGCACCCGGGTTGCGACTCGGTTTCATCATCGGCCCGAAGGCGGTGATCGCCAAGCTCGTGCAGGCCAAGCAGGCTGCCGATCTGCATACACCCAGCCTGACGCAACGCATCGCGTACGAAGTGGTCAAGGACGGCTTTCTCGACACGCACATCCCGTCGATTCGCACGCTCTACGCCGCACAGGCGCAGGCCATGCTGGCTTCGCTGAAGAATCACATGCCGACCGACGCCACGTGGACCACACCCGCGGGCGGCATGTTCATCTGGTTGACATTGCCCGCAGGCATCGACACCATGCAGTTGCTGGAAAAAGCGATCGCACAGAATGTCGCGTTCGTGCCCGGCGCGCCCTTCTATGTGGGGACGCCGCAATCTAATACGCTTCGACTGTCGTTCGTCACGGTGCCGCCCGAGAAAATCGAAATCGGTGTCGCGCGTCTTGGCACGCTGATCGCCGATGCGCTCACGCGCCGCGCCGCCTGACCCGCCATCGGAATCGATGATCCCCGATTTTGTTCAATTAACGAATTTGCAAGGAAGCCGTACATGTCCGTCTACGACAAACTGAAGCAACTGGGTATCGAACTGCCGTCGTCCGCCGCCCCCGCCGCCGCTTACGTGATGGCCGCACAGACCGGCAACACCGTGTTCCTCTCGGGCCACCTGCCCAAGAAGGACGGCAAGATCTGGACCGGCAAGCTCGGCAAGGATGTCAGCGTCGAAGACGGCAAAGCGGCCGCTCGCGCTACCGCCATCGAACTGATCGCCACGTTGCACGCCCACACGGGCGACCTGAACAAGGTCAAACGCATTGTGAAGCTGATGAGCCTCGTGAACTCGACGCAGGAATTCACCGAGCAGCATTTGGTAACGAACGGCGCATCGGAACTGTTCGGCGAAGTGTTCGGCGAGGCTGGCAAGCACGCCCGCTCGGCCTTCGGCGTGGCGCAGATTCCGCTGGGTGCGTGTGTCGAGATCGAACTGATTGCCGAACTTGCCTGACGGCATCGCGGCATACGACAACAGCCACCCGAGGGTGGCTGTTGTTTTATGTGGATGCGTGTGCCGGTAGCGGTTACGCGATGGCAGCCGGTTTTCCCGTCCCATACGCACGACGCATGGCGATCGCAACACCCAGCGACAGCACCACCGCCACCGACAGCAACGCGACCACGCCATGCCAGCCGTGCGACTTGAGCATGACGCCCGAGAAGCTGCCCAGCAGGCTGGACCCCAGATAGTAGAAGAACAGATACAGCGCGGACGCAATCGCTCGCCCTTCCGTGGCGCGTCGGCCGACCCAACTGCTCGCCACGGTGTGCGCACCGAAGAAGCCGAACGTGAAGATCGCCAGACCGATCACCACGCCGGACACCTGCGACGCGAGCATCGTGAAAAGCCCCACCATCGCCAGTGCAACAAGCGCCCACAACAGACGGGGGCGTCCCACGCGATCTGACAGCGGCCCTGCGATGAACGACCCGACGACGCCGATCAGGTACATCGTGAAAATCGCGCCGATGGCCGCATGCGGCAGATGAAACGGCGGTGCCGACAGATAGAACCCGAGATAGTTGTAGACGCTGACGAAGCTGCCCATCATCAGACCCGCGAACAGGTATAGACCGAGCAACGCGGGGTCGCCCAGATGACGGCGCGCATGTCCGAGTGCTTCGCGCACCGTCATATGACGCGGAGTGAAGCGACGCGAATGCGGCAGGCTCCGGGCAAACTCAAGGCCCATGGCAAGACACACGAGGCCGATCAGCCCCACCGACACGCGCCACGAGAACATGTCGGCGACAAATGCCGCCATCACTCGTCCGGCCATCCCGCCAAGGATGTTGCCGCCGATATAGAGTCCCATCGACATGCCGAGCGAGCGCTGATCGATTTCCTCGCTCAGATACGCCATGGCGATGGCCGGTAATCCGGACAAGGCCAGTCCCTTGAGCGCCGCCAGAATCACGATGGTCTCGAAGTTCGTCGAGAATGCGCTGGCCAGCGTGAGGACGGACGAGCTGAGCAGTGCAATCGTCATCATTCGCTTGCGGCTCACGCGATCGGCCGCGACACACGTCACGAGCAAACCGAGCGCCATCATCATCGTGGCCGCAGAAACGGACCAGCTGGCCTGCGCCGGGCTAATGCCGAACGTGGTCGTCAGCAAGGGCAGCAACGATTGCATGCAGTAAAGCTGCGCGAACGTCGAAAAACCACCGAAGAACAGGGCGCGGCTGATGACGGCGTATTCGCGCGTACCGCGCGCAACGCCCGCCGGTAGTTTGAGGGAAGACGCACTACCGGCGGACGCACCGCCGGAAGACAAAGGTAGGGAGTTGGTTGATGCCATGACGCTGGCTCGCCTCGCGCGAACCAAGGGTGAAATGTATACGACGAATGATAGGTTTGCCGTTACCTCGCGTCCAATATATATTTAAGCCTTATTTCTATATATAAAACAGATCAATCGAGGCCTGAGGTATGGAACTGCGTCACCTACGCTACTTCGTGACCGTCGCCGAGGAACTGCATTTCAGCCGGGCCGCGCAGCGCCTTAACATCGGGCAGCCGCCGCTATCGATGCAGATCCGGGCGCTTGAGGATGAGTTGGGCGTGCCGCTCTTCGAGCGCTCGCAACGACGCGTCTTCCTGACACCGGCCGGACGTGCGTTTCTTGTGCGTGCGCGCCAGATTCTTGCCGATGCCGAAGCAGCTCGTCTCGAAGTGCAGCAAATCGCCGGGCTCGATGCGGGCGAGTTGCGTATCGCGTTCACGACGTCGGCGCCCATGACGAACGTGATGAAGCGCGTACTGACGACCTACCGTCAGCGTTATCCGCGTGTGACGCTGACGCTCAGCGAGGCACCGTCGGAGCACCAACGCGAAGCCCTGATCGAACGGACGCTGGACATCGGCCTGCTTCGCCAGGCAGAGAACGCACCACCGGTGGCAGGGCTCAGTTTCGAGACGTTGATCGACGAGGCGCTGGTTGTCGTCCTGCATCAGGGCCATGCGTTGGCAAAGCACGCCAGCGTGTCGATTGCCGATCTGGCCAACGAAGCGTTCATCATGCATCCCAACGGCGTGGGGACGGCAGTCGACGGGCAGATTCGGAGGATGTGCGAGCGCGCGGGTTTTACACCGCGTGTCGTTCAGGAGGCGCGCGAGTCGACGACCATCGTCGCCCTCGCGGCAAGTGGATTGGGCGTTGCCGTGCTACCGGCCGCCGTGCGTTGCATTCAGATCGAAGGCGCGCACTTCATGGACTTCAGCGAACCGGATGCGCACTCGGCGCTGCTACTCGGCAAGCGCCGCGACGACAACAGCCCGCTCGTGCAAGCGTTCGTCGCCCTGTGTCATGAGGTGGCCGGGACCGTCGACGACGGAACCCGGCCAGTCTGAATCACCGCGATCGCCGAGATCAGCCGCGAAGCGACGCCGCCAGTCCGATCACAACGATACCCAGCACGAGATTCAGAATCACGAGACGACGAATACCGTTGACGGCTGCCGCGCCGTCCGGCCACGACTGCGCCTGCACGGCCCGTTGCAACCGCGGGAAAAGTGCGAAGCGAATGTGACCGAAGACAAGCATCATCAGCACGCCGATCCCCGCCATGGCATGCACAGGCCAGCGGGCATGCAAACCGCCCATGCCCATCATCATGTGCCCGCCGGACAGCAGGATCAGCACGATGGCAACGCCCACCCACGTGAAGAACCGTGTGAGCGCCGCCTCCCACAATGGCAGACGCTGCTGCGGCGACAACTCCGATGACGCTGGCCGCAGACAGGCCAGCGCAAAGAACATCCCACCGATCCAAACGGCCACGCTGACCAGATGCAGGAACAGACTGAAGGCGTAAACGCTCATGCGGGACTCCGTCAGGATGCCTTCGGCGCGGCCGGCAACACCGGCTCGAGCGAACGCGGTTTGAACGTCGCAAACTTCACATTCGGCGAACGGCCCTTGCGCGCACGCTTGCCGATGTTCGGTGCGAGCGATGCGCCCGACAGCGTCTCGGACTGAATCTTGCCACCACGCACTTCGCCATACACCGTCACGCCCGCCTCGCTGATCGGCACGACCGACACCAGCGTCTGCTTGGCTTCAAGACCGATCAACGTCACGCCGCGTCCACCGCCTGTGAGCGCCTTCATTTCGTCCATGCCGAACACAAGCAGACGCCCGTCGCTCGACAGACACGCGACTGCACTGGCGCCCTGCCAGATCGGCGTCGGTGCGAGCGGCTCAGCCCCGTCGTCGATGGTCATGAACGACTTGCCTGCCTTCACGCGGCTCACCATATCGCCGAGCTTGGTCGTGAAACCGAAGCCGGACGACGTCGCGAGCAGCAGCGGCTGATCGCCGGAGGCTGCGTAGTAATGCAGCAAACGCGAACCCGATTCCAGTTCGATCAGCGACGTCAGCGGCACGCCATCGCCACGGCCGCCCGGCAACTGGGCTACGGCCACCGAATAAACGCGCCCGTTGCTGCCCCACGCGATCAGCGGGTCGACGGTGCGGCATTCGAACGCGCCATACAAGGCATCGCCCTGTTTGAACGAGAATCCTTGTGCGTCGAGTCCGTGCCCCTTGAGCGCACGCACCCAGCCCTTGGCCGACACCACGACCGTCACCGGCTCGTCGACCACGCGGGCTTCCGCGACTGCACGCTTCTCTTCCTGAATCAGCGTGCGACGATCGTCTCCGAACTGCTTCGCGTCGGTTTCGATTTCCTTGATGATCAGACGCTTCATCGTGCTTTCGTTGGCGAGCAGATCTTCGAGCTTCGCCTTCTCGTCGCGCAACGACGCCAGTTCCTGCTCGATCTTGATCGCTTCCAGACGCGCCAACTGACGCAGACGAATTTCCAGAATGTCTTCCGCCTGCCGCTCGCTCAGCCTGAACGCGCTCATCAGCGCGGCCTTCGGCTCGTCGGACTCACGAATGATGCGAATGACTTCGTCGATATTCAGGAAGACGATCATCCGGCCTTCGAGAATATGAATACGGTCGTCGACCTTGCCCAGACGGTGACGCGTGCGACGCGTGACCGTCTCGAAGCGGAAGCCGATCCACTCGGTAATGATGTCGCGCAACGACTTCTGGCCCGGACGTCCGTCGGCGCCCACCATCACGAGGTTCACCGATGCGCTCGACTCGAGACTCGTATGCGCGAGCAGCATCGTGATGAATTCTTGCTGATCGATGCGGCTCGACTTCGGCTCGAACACCAGACGCACGGGGGCGTCTTTACCGGACTCGTCGCGCACGGCGTCGAGCATGGCCAGCATCGACTGCTTGAGGTTCTGTTGCTCCGGCGTAAGCGACTTCTTGCCGAGCTTGACCTTCGGGTTGGTCAGTTCCTCGATCTCTTCGAGTACCTTCTGGCCCGACGTATTCGGCGGCAGTTCATACACCACTGCCTGCCACTGGCCGCGCGCCATTTCTTCGATCTTCCAGCGCGCGCGCATCTTGAGGCTGCCGCGTCCGCTTTCATAAGCGGCGCGAATCTCGGCTGCGCTCGAAATCAGTTGCCCGCCGCCGGGGAAGTCCGGTCCCTGCACGTGAGTCATCAACTCAGCGTCGTCCATCTTCGGATTGCGGATCAACCCCACAGCCGCCGAAGCCACTTCGCGCAAGTTGTGCGACGGAATTTCCGTCGCGAGACCCACGGCAATGCCCGACGCGCCGTTGAGCAGCACGAACGGCAAGCGCGCAGGCAGCAGGCGCGGCTCTTCGGTCGAACCATCGTAGTTCGGCACGAAGTCGACCGTGCCTGCATCGATTTCGTCGAGCAACAGCTTGGCGATCGGCGTCAGGCGGGCTTCCGTGTAACGCATGGCTGCCGCGCCGTCGCCGTCGCGTGAGCCGAAATTGCCCTGACCGTCGATGAGCGGATAACGCATCGAGAAGTCCTGCGCGAGACGCACCAGCGCGTCATAAGCAGACTGGTCGCCGTGCGGGTGGAACTTGCCGAGCACGTCGCCGACGACGCGCGCCGACTTGACCGGCTTAGCATCTGACGCGAGGCCCATTTCGTTCATCGCGAACAGAATGCGGCGCTGGACCGGCTTCTGGCCGTCGCAGACGTCCGGCAGTGCCCGGCCCTTGACCACGCTGATCGCGTAGTCCAAATAAGCGCGCTCGGCATACGCGCCGAGCGTTAGCGTGTCGTCATCCGACGGTTGCGTAAAGAGATCTTCTACTTGTTCCATAAAACCTGTGGGTTTGCTGCGAACGTTTGATGAGAGTTCGGGTGGACGTTGACCGCGAGATCATACCAAGCTCACCGGCACAATTTGGCAAAAACGCGTCCGAATGACAAAGCAAGACGTGATTTCGGAGCGACGGCCATCGAAATTGCCGACATTCCACGCGGATTTCGGAGAATTCTGAGCCGACCACCGAACGACACGCGGGACCTCGAGGGCGATTCCGAAGACGCCGCCAAGCGGCGTCAACCGATACCTCAGTCCGTGGTCGGCGGTGCAGACAGTGTCGATGCAGCCGAATCGCGTATCGACGCGTTCGGCATGGTAGCAGGCACGACGGGCAGGCCCTGCGGCGCGCCCAGAATGACGTGAATGCGGCCGTCGCGCGATCCGTTGACCCGCGCGTTGCCAATCTTCCCGCCGCCCCCGCTCGCGCGGATCACGCCATTGCCCGGCGCAGCGTCGCCCCCCTCCGGGTTGAAGCGTCGGTAGAGTTCAAGCACGGCCGCGACATAATCGCGCGTCTCTGCATACGGCGGGATCTGATCGGCGTGGCGTGCCACGGCCCCCTCACCCGCGTTGTACGAGGCGAGCACGAGCTCGAGACGATCGGGATAACGCGCCTGCAGATCACGCAGATAACGGGCACCTGTCAGCACATTGGTACGCGGATCGGTGAGTTTGTCGGCAACGGTGCGGCGCGCATCGGCCCGCAAGCCATAACGCTCCCCGGTCGTCGGCAGCACCTGCATCAGACCGACGGCGCCTTTGGGCGATACCGCATCGCTATCGAAACCCGACTCGGCCGCGATGACCGCTTTGAGCAAGGCCGCGTCGACATGAAACTTCTGCGCCGCCTGCGCAATGACGGGTGCGAGCTTTTTCAGATTGGGATGTCGGGCCAGCGCATCGTACAGACGCGAGCGGTCTGCACCGGTGACGGCACCGCCCTGCTGCTGTGCGCGCAGATCGACGCTACCACCATTGCCACCGCTACTCACCACGAGCCGATAGCGCGCATCGAGCTTGCGTGCCGCGAGATGTGCGACACCGTTCTCGTCGACGTAACCGTAGAGTTCGGCGTGCGCGAGAGGCGTCGCGACAAGCAGCGCGGCTGCCAGCGCGGGCCCTGCGAGTTGCCGCAGAGAGAGCTTTCGGCGCAGCGCCTGGAGGCGCTGCGCCGTCGAAACCTGATTATTGCTGACCTTTGACATGCACCTTGATCGTCTGGCTCATGGCCGGACCGTACGAGCGATGGGCACCGTCGGCGAATTGCATCGTCAACGTGTGATCGCCCGGCGTCAGATTGACGCTCGTTTCGGTCTGACCTTTGCCGAAATGCAGGTGTGTGTCGTCGGTAGGAACGACCTGACCTGCCGGAATCGAATCGCCGTCGATGATGAGATGGTGATGACCGGTATTGGGCAACACCTCGCCCGCCGGTTTGATCGCCATGCCTTCGACGCCGAACTGAACCTTTACGGGATTGGATACCGTTGCGCCGTCCGCAGGGGCAACGAAGAAGACGCGCGGCTGGGCCGACTGTGCCAAGACGGTGGCGCTTGCGCCCGCAAGCAACATCGGCACGAAAATGCAACGCATAGAACGCAACATAACGCGACTCCCGGAAGGGTGAAGGGTGGATTATCCCACTATGTGAGCACTCACGCTGGTTTGCCCTGCGTGAGTGCGACTTCGCTACGCTTCAAGTGCTGTACCTACAGTACCGACGCCGCGCCTGCAGTCCTTCCCGTATTGTCAGGCTCAGATGTCGGCTTCTACTTCATTGCCCTTGGCTTCAAGCCAGCTGCGGCGTTGTGCCGCCTCGCCCTTGCCCATGAGCATGTTCATGCGCGCCACGGTCGCGTCGAAATCCAGATGGCCGAGCGCCACCGGGCTCAGACGGCGCGTGTCGGGATTCATCGTCGTTTCCCAAAGCTGTTCGGCACTCATTTCGCCCAGGCCCTTGAAGCGGCTGATGGACCATGCGGTTTCGCGCACACCGTCCTTGCGCAGCTTGTCGAGAATGGCTTCGAGTTCGCCTTCGTCCAGTGCGTAGAGCTTCTGTGCGGGCTTCTTACCGCGCGCAGGCGCATCGACGCGATACAGCGGCGGACGCGCCACGTACACGTGCCCCGTGGCGATGAGTTGCGGGAAGTGACGGAAGAACAACGTCAGCAGCAGCACCTGAATGTGCGAACCGTCGACGTCTGCATCGGAGAGGATACAGATCTTGCCGTAACGCAGATTGGACAGATCGGGCGTGTCGTTCGCGCCGTGCGGGTCGACACCGATCGCCACCGCGATGTCGTGCACTTCATTGTTGGCGAACAGGCGATCGCGCTCGGTCTCCCACGTATTGAGGACCTTGCCGCGCAGCGGCAGAATCGCCTGAAATTCCTTGTCGCGGCCCATCTTCGCCGAGCCGCCGGCCGAGTCGCCCTCGACCAGGAACAGTTCATTGCGGGTGATGTCTTCGGTCTCGCAATCGGTCAGCTTGCCCGGCAAAACGGCCACGCCCGAACTCTTCTTCTTCTCGATCTTCTGGCCAGCGCGCGTACGAGCCTGTGCCTGACGAATCACGAGTTCGGCGAGCTTCTTGCCATGCTCGACGTGATGGTTGAGCCACAGTTCCAGCGCAGGGCGCGTGAACGACGACACGAGCCGCACGGCGTCGCGACTGTTCAGACGCTCCTTGATCTGCCCCTGGAACTGCGGATCGAGCACCTTCGCGGAGAGCACGAACGACACGCGAGAGAACACATCTTCGGGCAGCAACTTCACGCCCTTGGGCTGAAGGTTGTGCAATTCGATAAAGCCTCGCACCGCCTGGAACAAACCTTCACGCAGCCCCGATTCGTGGGTGCCGCCAGCGGGCGTGGGAATCAGGTTGACGTAGGACTCGCGGACCTGCGCGCCATCTTCCGTCCAGGCCACGACCCACGCAGCGCCTTCGCCTTCGGCAAAGCTGTCTTCGTCACCCTCGGCAAAGCGCTCGCCTTCGAAGAGCGGAATCAGCGGCTCTGCACCGCCGAGCGATTCGACGAGATAACCCCGCAGGCCGTGCTCGTAGAACCACGTCTGCTCTTCACCGTTCTTTTCCTGACGCAGCGTGACGCGCACGCCCGGCAGCAGCACCGCCTTCGAGCGCAACAGACGCTGCAGTTCGCCCAGCGGCAATGTCGGGCTGTCGAAGTATTTGGCATCCGGCCAGACGGTCACGCGCGTGCCGCTCTTCTTCTCGCCGCGTTGCGATGCACGCGAGTGAAGCGCCACGTTGACGTTGCCACCGTCTGCGAATTCGAGTTCCGAGACCTGACCGTCGCGCCAGACGGTCACGGCCAGCCGGGTCGCCAGGGCGTTCGTCACCGACACACCAACGCCGTGCAAGCCACCGGAGAAGGTATAAGCGCCGCCAGCGGCCTTATCGAACTTGCCGCCTGCGTGCAGGCGCGTGAACACGATTTCCACCACCGGCACACCCTCTTCCGGGTGAATGCCGACAGGAATGCCACGGCCGTCGTCCTCGACGCTGACCGAACCGTCTTTGTTCAGGGTGACGAGAATCTGCTTGCCGTAACCGCCCAGCGCTTCGTCCGAAGCGTTGTCGATGACTTCCTGAATGATGTGCAGCGGATTCTCGGTGCGGGTGTACATGCCCGGGCGCTGCTTGACCGGCTCAAGGCCCTTCAGGACCTTGATGGACGCTTCGCTGTACTGGGCAGGCGTATTTTTTTTCGACATAGCGTGACTGAATTGGGGTACGACGCCCGGCGCTTATCCACATTTCCTGTGGACAACCACGGGGAAAACCCATTAACACATGACAAAAGTGACGCCGGATCAACGACTTGTGTTGCGGCGCCCACATAATGGGCACTTCAAATGGGCACTTCGGGTGCGCGCGATGCCTGCCGACGCACGGCAGGCGCATCGCGCCCGATGAATCGCGGCCTATTGTACTGTCACTCGGACTGCACCCGAATGACATGGACCAATAGCCCAATGAAACGCGGCCGGAAAACCGGCCGCCTACGACGTTGTTACTGCGCAAGCGTACTCACGTGTTTTCGCCGCGCTGCTTGGCTTCAAGCACTTCCCAGCGTTCGAGCGCTTCGAGCAATTCCAGTTCAATCGCTTCGAAACGTTCGGACAGCGCCGCACCCGCAGCCGGATCTTTCACAAAGATCGAACCGTCTTCGATCTGCGCTGCGGCGTCCTTCTGCTCGTTTTCCAGCGAGGCAATGCGCTCCGGCAATCCGTCCAGTTCACGCTGCTCCTTGTAGCTGAGCTTGACGGTGCGGTTGGTGCCGCGCTTGGACGCTGCCACCGATTCCTTAGGTGCTTCGTCCACCGGTGCACGCTGCGCAGCGAGTGCCGCCGAGCGTTCGCTCTGCACTTGCCAGTCAGTGAAACCGCCCACGTATTCACGCCAGTTGCCGTCGCCTTCGGCCGCGATCACCGAGGTCACCACGTTGTCGAGGAACGTCCGGTCGTGGCTCACGAGGAACACGGTGCCGGAGTACTCCTCCAGCAGTTCTTCGAGCAGTTCGAGCGTCGGGATGTCGAGGTCGTTGGTCGGTTCGTCAAGCACCAGCACGTTGGCCGGACGCGCAAACAGACGGGCCAGCAACAGACGATTTCGCTCACCGCCCGACAGCGACTTCACCGGGGAACGTGCGCGCTCGGGTGAGAAAAGGAAGTCGCCGAGATAGCTCATGACGTGCTTGCGCGCGCCATTGATTTCGATCCAGTCGCTGCCTGGGCTGATGGTATCGAGCAGACTGCGTTCGGGATCGAGCTGCGCGCGCATCTGATCGAAGTACGCGACCTGAAGGTTCGTGCCGACGCGAATTTGCCCGCTGTCCGGCGTGATTTCGCCGAGGATCAGCTTGAGCATCGTCGTCTTGCCCACGCCGTTCGGGCCGACCAGGCCGACCTTGTCGCCGCGCATGAGCGTCGCCGAGAAGTCACGCACGATGGTGCGTCCGCCGTACGCTTTCGTCACGTTAGTGAGTTCGGCCACGATCTTGCCGGACTTCTCGGCCTGCGCCACGTCCATGCGCACGTTGCCCTGCTGCTCACGACGTTCCGCGCGCTCGTTGCGCATCGTCTTCAGACGCTCGATACGTGACACGCTGCGCGTGCGGCGAGCCTCGACGCCCTTGCGGATCCACACTTCTTCCTGCGCGAGCAACTTGTCGAACTTCGCATTCTCTACGCGCTCGATTTCAAGCTGTTCGGCTTTGCGTTCCTGGTACTGCGTGAAGTTGCCGGGATAGGAGAGCAGACGTCCGCGATCGAGTTCGACGATGCGTGTGGCCACGCGGTCGAGGAAGCTCCGATCGTGGGTGATGAAGAGCAGCGCACCGCGATAGCCGACGAGCAATTCTTCAAGCCAGCGGATGGCGTCGAAATCGAGGTGGTTGGTCGGTTCGTCGAGCAGCAGCACATCGGGTTTGGCCACCCATGCCTGCGCGAGCGAAACGCGCTTTTGCATCCCGCCGGACAGCGCCCCCACACGTGCGTGGCCCTCGAGTCCGAGTTGCGCGATCGTCGTCTCCACGCGGGTCTTCAACTGCCACGCATCGGCCGCATCCAGCGACGATTGCAGGCTGTTCAGGCGGGCGAGCAACGCGTCGTGTTCTGCGCCTTCCGGTGCCACCGACAGCGCTTCTGCAGTGCGGTCGTACTCGGAGAGCAACACGTGCGAATCGCCGAGGCCAAGCGCCACGGCATCGAATACGGACTGCTCGGGATCGAACTCGGGCTCCTGCTGCACGTAGACGGTGTGCAAACCGGCCTGACGGGCCACGAGGCCATCGTCCGGCGCGGTGAGGCCCGCCACGATCTTGAGCAGCGAGGACTTACCGGCGCCATTGCGTCCGATAAGTCCGACGCGCTCACCGGCTTCGAGCGAGAAATCGGCATTGTCGAGCAATGCCAGGTGACCGAACGCCAATTGGGCGCCGGTGATGGAATACAAGGCCATGTGTCGGGAAACGCGTGAACTACGATGGGAGATATTGTAGTGCCGGGCGCGATGGCCCGGCCGATATTGCATTTTTCTGCTTCGCTCAGCGTGCGATTGCGCAATCCGCAAACGCGCTGTCTGCCACTACTGCGGCTGCACTGCGGGGCGCACCATTTCGATATGCATGATGCCGTCTTCGTCATATGGCTCACTCGCCTTGACGAAACCGAACCCGCCATAAAACGCTTCGAGATGCGCCTGCGCGCCGATGCGCACCGCAGCGGTGGGCCATTGCGCTTCGGTAATCGCCACCGCCCGCGCCAACAGCTCGCGACCGAGACCGGTGCCGCGATGCGCAGCGGCGGTGATCACGCGTCCGATCGACGCTTCGTCATAGGCGAGCCCGGGCGGCAGAAGTCGCAAATACGCTGCGATTCGCAGGTCGCTTGCCGGGTTCGCGCTGTCGCGCACTTGCGCGACCAGATGCAGGCTGTACGGATCGCGACCGTCGATGTCCTGATACGGGCACTGCTGCTCGACCACGAATACCGCGTTGCGTGCGGCGAGGATTCGGTAAAGCAGCGCGCTGCCCAGTTCATCGAACGACTTGCACATCCATTCCATTACCGACTCTCCAGCCATTTCAGTGCGAAAGGCCGGACTATAGCACCGTCGCAAAGCGACGATGCCAGCATCGCGCACATCAGATATGGGGGAAGAAACGGGAAAATGCGGGAAAAATCGGAACGAGGTAATGCGCAAGCGGCCGTCGACCTTATTGGTAGTAGACGATGCCCTGCTCGATATCCGCGCGAGCGTTGCGCTCCGCGTCATCAAGGGCGTTACCTTGCGTGGCAAAACCGTAGGCGCTCTGAACCTGATAGGCACCCACTTTTTCCATGCCGCACTGTGTCGGGCGGTGAATCTCGTAGAACGCGTCCCAACGAGCGTTGTCTCGCTCGACTGCACGGACGCTGTACTGGAATTCTTGGTATTGCGATGTTTTCATTTTGTATCCTTCTTTACTGCAAAAAATTTGACTAATAACTATCCCTCTCGAATCGGCTTACGGTGATGAGAGTGCAATTTCGCACAAATGTTTCCGTGAAGTGCACGCAGCCTATCTGCCCAATATGACGGTAATGCGACAAAAGCATGACTGACATACGACAGACGACGCTGCTGAACGTCGCGCACGGCAAAAGACCGGGTGCGATCCGTCATGCGCTCGCAAGGCGCAATTCGGGTGTTCTGTACGACTTCCTGTTTCGGGGATCGATGGCCAGCCGTTTTGTCGAAACGGCGGCGTGAACGTCTAAGCGTTCAAGGTGACATGCGTCGGCACATCGTGCGACACATCTGTAGTGATTTTCGTGCCACACGTTGGCTGACGGTGCCGGGCGGGTGGAACACCTGCCGGGCGCTTCATGCCACGGAAGACTGCCTTCAGCGGATCCGAAGGTGACGGACGCACGATTGCAGTTGAGGCATCATAACAGAAAAATCTGTTAATTGCACCAAAGTGCGTTCACCCGACATATTGACCGGCCGACGGCACAACGCGCGCACTGCCGCCGGGCGGGTCACTGCCCCGTCCCTCAAGGGGTTGCGGGGCATTCATGAGGTCTTCAGGCGGCCGCTGCCCGCTCCTCCATCTGGCGCAGCACCCAGTACATATATCCCGCGAAGGCACCGAAGATGATGTGCCCCGCCAGCATCGTCCAGCCGCGCGACTCGGTGAACCACGGGAACATCTGCGTCATGACGTAGAAATTGACGACGTACACGACCAGCCCGAAGACGCCACCGGCAACCGATACCGTGACGACATCCGAATCCAGCCGGAACGGCGCAATGATGGCCCCGAGCACCACGCCGAGCACGACACCGATGGCCGCATGCACCATCAGCGCCATGGCCACGATCGACACGTCGAATGTTGCGGGCTGCGACAGGATGCCGGGGCCAAGCACGATGGCGGCCACCATGCGGGGCGGCACCCACGGACTCTGCCCCGAGACGAGCAGCACCATGAGCATTTCGACAGCAGAAAAGAACGCGCAGGCGACAAAACCGGCAACGGCCGCAGCCGCCCAGTCTGGCGAGCGATGCGTGTAGCGATGCGAGCTGAGATGCAGTTCCATGACTTCCTCCCATGAGGGGGACCGAAGCGCGATTGGCACAACTGCCGCAATTGGCCCCACCGGCGCACCCGGCAGTGTTTTCAGGATAGGACACAATCCGGGAACCGTTGGGAAGCCGGGCAAAGCCCCCCTGTCCGTCTGCCTATACTTGCCGGTACGCCCTGCAATGGGTGGGGCGCTTCGGGAGACATCTCATGGCTAACTCGTCAGGCTTGCTTGCTCTGCTCGTCAGCATCGTGCTCATCGGCTTCCCCGTTTGGCGGATTCTCACCCGGCTCGGCTTCTCCCCCTGGTTCACGGTGCTGGCGTTCATTCCGGTCGTGAACGTCGTCTCTCTTTGGCTTCTGTCGTATGCCAACTGGCCGATCCAGCGCAGCACGGTGCAGACGACCTGATCGGGGCCCGCGCGGTCCCGGATCCATCGGATGTGAACCACAACGACCGGCATCACGGTGTGATGCCGCGTCGACGCCCGATCAGACGCTCGCCCGTGGTGCAATGCGGTACGGTAGAATATTCGCCAAACTCCGAACACTGGACAGGCATGAGCACAGAGCTGAACGCGGCATCCAATTTCATCCGCAACATCATTGACGAAGACAACCGCTCGGGCAAATGGGGCCAGCGCGTGGAAACGCGCTTCCCGCCGGAGCCCAACGGCTATCTGCACATCGGTCACGCCAAGGCGATCTGCGTGAACTTCGGCATGGCGCGTGATTACGGTGGTGTGTGCCACCTGCGCTTTGACGACACCAACCCCGAGAAGGAAGAGACCGAATACGTCGACTCGATCATCGATATGGTCAAGTGGCTGGGTTTCAGCTACCAGACGCCGCAGAAGGAGCACCTCTATTTCGCCAGCGACTACTTCGAGCAGCTTTATCAGGCTGCCGAGATCCTGATCCAGCGTGGCAGCGCCTACGTCGACAGCCAAAGCGCCGACGACATGCGCGCCAACCGCGGCACGCTCGTGGAGCCGGGTAAGGATTCGCCGTTCCGCAATCGTACGGTCGAGGAAAACCTGGACCTGTTCCGCCGCATGCGCGCGGGCGAATTTGCCGACGGCACGCACGTGCTGCGCGCGAAGATCGACATGGCATCGCCGAACATCAACCTGCGCGATCCGGCCATCTACCGTATCCGCCACGCACATCACCACCGCACGGGCGACGCATGGTGCATCTACCCGATGTACACCTACGCCCACCCGCTCGAAGACGCCATCGAAAACATCACGCACAGTCTCTGTACGCTGGAGTTCGAAGATCAGCGTCCGTTCTACGACTGGGTGCTCGGCCAGTTGGCTGACGCGGGCATGTTCTCGCGCCCGACGCCGCAGCAGATCGAATTCGCCCGTCTGCAACTGACGTACGCCATCACGAGCAAGCGCAAGCTGCGTCAGCTGGTCGACGAAAAATACGTCGACGGTTGGGACGATCCGCGTATGCCGACGCTGGTCGGCCTGCGTCGCCGTGGCTTCACGCCCGAGAGCCTGCAATTGTTCTGCGACCGCATTGGCGTGGCCAAGTCGGCGTCGTGGATCGACATGAGCATTCTCGAGCAAGCCCTGCGCGACGACCTCGATCCGAAGGCCCCGCGCGCCACGGCCGTACTCGACCCGCTCAAGCTCATCATCGATAACTATCCGGAAGGCCAGCAGGAAGACTGCCACGCCCCGGTGCACCCGCACTTTCCGGAGCGCGGCATGCGCACGTTCCCCATCTCGCGCGAGCTGTGGATCGAGCGTGAGGACTTCCAGGCAGAGCCGGTCAAGGGCTTCTTCCGTCTGTTCCCCGGTAACAAGGTGCGCCTGCGATACGGTTATGTCGTGGAATGCACCGGCTTCGACACGGATGCCGACGGCAACGTCACGGCCGTGCATTGCAACTACTTCGAAGACAGCCGTTCGGGCACGCCGGGTGCAGACAACTACAAGGTCAAGGGCAACATCCACTGGGTCAGTGCGTCGCACGCGCTGGCGGCGGAAGTACGCATCTACGACCGTCTGTTCCTCGATCCGAACCCGGACGCTGGCGAAAAGAACTTCCTCGACGCCCTCAACCCGAACGCCAAGCGCGTGACGCAAGCCTATGTCGAACCGGGCATGCTGAACTTTGCGCCGGACGATCGCGTGCAGTTCGAGCGCCACGGCTATTTCGTGGCCGATCGTCACGATTCGGCCCCGGGCAAACCGGTGTTCAACCGTATCGTTTCGCTCAAAGACAGCTGGGCAGTGAAGCCAGCCAAGGGCGGCGGCAAGTAAGCCGCGCCCCCGTCGTCCACAAAAGCCCGCGCCATCAAGCGCGGGCTTTTTGCATTTTGGCGGGCTGTTCATCGAAATTTGCAATACCGACTATAACGAGTCGGCGCGCCCGGTCATCGGGGTTCGGCGTAACCTCGCGCCCTAGGCTCAGCGCCGCGCTATGTCTGTTATGTCCGCGATGACGCGACAGACGGTGGTCGATTACGCGCTGGTCATCCGCCTCGCCCGATCCATCGCCACCCTCATGTCCCTGCCTCGTCCATCGTCCGTACCGGCGTCGCTTTCTTCGATGACCACGCCCTCATCGACCGCCCAACAGCATCGGTTGATCGGCGAATTGCGCGGAACGATGGCCAACTTCGCTCAAATCTATTTCATTCCGTCGGCCGGGATCGGTGCTTTGTTGCTGGCGGTACTGGCCCTCTCGGATCTGGCCGCCGCTTTGACCGGACTGGCTGCCAGCATCACGGCATCCGGGGTCGCCATCGCGATGCGCTTGCCGCATGCGCAACGTCACACGGGCTTATTCGGCTACAACGGCGCGCTGACGGGGATTGCCTTTGGCGCCCTGTGGCAGCCGGATGGGGTGTTTGCCGCATGGCTGGTCGTTTGTGTCGCCCTGACGGTTATGGCAACGGCTACCCTCGCCCGACGAGAACTTCCCGCGCTGACGGGACCGTTCGTCGCCGTCATGGCCCTTTCGTGGGCCATGTTGCCGTGGCTCGAACTCTCGCCGAGGATGGGTTCGCTCGCTTGCGATGTAGGCTCACCGGGCTTCGTGTTCTGCTCCGTGGGACAGGTCGTCTTCGTTGCACCGCTGGTGCTGGGCTTGCTGATGTGGTACTTGCTGGCGCTCTGGAATGCCCGCGCGACCGTTTGGGCGCTCGCAGCCGGGGTAACGGTCTGGGTGATTCTGGTCGTACTGGCTTCGCGTTGGCCGTCCATGGCAGCTCAGGCGGGCGGTGTCGGCATCAACGCTTTCCTCGCCGCGCTGGGTCTTGGCGTTTTCGGACGCCGCCTCACAATGCGACTCACCGGAGCCGCGCTCGCGGCCGTGATTTGCGTGATTCTGGGCGGCTGGCTAACCCCGCGCGGATGGCCGTATTTCACGCTACCGTTCAATCTGGCCGTGTGGATCGTGCTGGGTGTGACGGCCAGGGATCGGCAGGGTCGACGCGCAGGCGACGCATAAAAAAATACCCGGAACGCTGACGTTCCGGGCACTCGCTCAACGCGAACCCCGTGGTTCGAAGCTGCCGTCTGTGCGGCGAAGGATTTTCTCCAAGCTTCCCCGTGTGGTTTTGGCCTGCCCTTGCTCATTTCAGAGCATCTTGAGCACATCGCTATTGTTTTACTGCTTCCTCCCTGACGCCCACTAACGCCCCCCGACGTTGCGAACCGATACCGAAGCCCAGGCCTCTTGCGTGCCATAACCGTATAAACGGCCGATAGCGGAAAAAGTTGACCGGGGTATACACGTATCGGGGTAAACCGGGGAATTAATCCTCTTCGTCGCTGCCTGCTGGCCGGGATGAAACCGCCGGCGTCTTGACGACCGCGTATCTCGCCAGCGTCTCCTTACGCGCCACGTCGTGGGCCACCACCGGTTGCGGGTAATCGCGTCCGAGCGTCACGTTGGCGTCAGCCAGCGTCTGCGCGTCGGCGCGCCACGGTGCGTGGATGGCCTTGTCGGACAAATACGCCAGTTCAGGCACGTACTTCCGGATAAAGCGTCCCTCCGGGTCGAACTTCTCGGACTGGGTAATCGGATTGAAGATGCGGAAGTACGGTTGGGCGTCACACCCGGTCGAAGCGGCCCATTGCCATCCGCCATTGTTCGCGGACAAATCGAAATCGTTCAACTGACGCGCGAAATATGCCTCGCCACGACGCCAGTCGATGCCGAGATCCTTGACCAGAAAACTGGCCGTCACCATACGCAGCCGGTTGTGCATATAGCCGGTCTGGTTGATCTGACGCATGGCCGCATCGACTAGCGGATAGCCCGTGCGCCCTTCGCACCACGCCTTGAAATCGGTATCCGCCGCATCGCCCGTGGCCCACTCAATGGCGTCGTATGCCGGTTTGAACGCGTTGCCGACAACCTCCGGGTGATGATGCAGGATCATGAAGTAGAACTCGCGCCAGATCAGCTCGCTCAGCCATGTTTTCGCGCCATTGCCTGCGTCCCCGCCCTTGAGCATCGCGGCGTGCGCCTCGCGGGCTAAAGTCCGGATCGACACCGTGCCGAAGCGCAGATGCACGGACAGATAGCTCGGACCGCGCACTGCAGGGTAATCGCGTCGTTCGTGATAGTGCGCCATGCGCGGCAGGAAATCGTCCAGCAACTGCTTTGCGCCGGACTCGCCCGCGGCAATGGCCATACGACGTGCGTCGGGTACTTCAAAGCCCAGCGATGCCATCGACGGCACCTCGCCAGCCCCATGCGACGGCTTCGCAAGCCGGTGCCAATCCGCCTTACGACCGTGCGGCGCAAGGTCGACCGGACGCACCTGCTTCAACCAGGCGCGCGAGTACGGTGTGAAGACACTGTACGGCTCACCCTGCGCCGTCAGAATCTCGCTCGTATCGAAAATCACCTGGTCTTTGACCGTCTCGAAAGCAATGTCCAGAGCCTCAAGCGAGCGCGCAACCGAACGATCCCGCTTGACGGCGTCCGGCTCGTAATCTCGCCCGGCAAAGACAGCCTGCACGCCGAGCGACTTCGCCAGCGTGGGAATCTGCTCGGTCGGGTCACCGTGCCGGATGATCAGCCCACCCCCCATGTCCGCCAACGTCTGCACCAATTCGCTTACGCTGTCGTGGATGAACGCGACGCGTCGGTCGTCTCGCGGCAATTCGCCGAGAATCGTCGTATCGAAGACGAACACGACAGACACCTCACCGCAGGTCGCAAGCGCCTGTGCCAGCGTCGCGTTGTCGGTACAGCGCAGATCGCGCCGCAGCCATACCAGCCCTTTTTGAAATTCGCTCATGTCTGATTGGCGCCGCAGGGACGCGCCGGATCCGTCAAATCCCGTACCATAGCGAGATCGTGGACTTTACGCCATCGGCCTCGATTACCTTATGACTCGGAAGTTTCCGATTTTGGCTTTTCCCCGCCGCGCAGCCCCGGTGCTGTTTTCCCTTGCTGCCGTCGCGATACTCGCTGCTTGTGCCGCTCCCTCGGGCCCTCATGCGAATGCGAACACCTCGGCACAACGCCCCGCAGCAGTCGATCCGGCCACGTTGCGCGAGCGTCATCTGGCCGCTGCAGACGCGGCGGCGGATCAGTACCGCACCTGTCTGTATGGCCACGTCGCGCGCTACGTGAATCTGGTACCCGACCCGATTCGACTGGCCGACGAAGCCGCCACCGAATGCGCCCCGATCACCCAACGATTCCATCGCGAACGTCAGGCAGCCATCGTGACGTACACCTCCCCTTCAGATGCCGCACAGCAAGCTGACGCTGCGACGCTCTCCCTACAGGCTGACGGTTTGCGGGTGGCCCGTGCCCGGGCGACGGAGTTGCGTGCGCTTCAATGACGCAACGCGCGCAGCTTCACGCTTCAAACGCTTGGAAGAAAATTAGTCGCAAGAGCGGGCGTCGATTACGTAGTCACCCGAACGTGCTTTCCCTAATCGGGCAAGCCCCGATTGGCGAAAGATGGTCCGGTGACCAAAATGAAATCGCCCTCTTACGTCCTTTTGGGGGTACTGCGACAACGTCATTTGCCCGCTTCGGCGGGCATTTTTCTTCGGTATCCGCAGGAATTTGCCCATGACGTCGAGGGCGAGGAGGCAGCGATGTGTGTCTTCTGCATAAGCCACGTGGATGTCACCTGCCGTCGTGCCCATGCCGCGCCGACGCGTCCTCGTCCTGCGAGTCCTTCACCGGTTCGTCGTGCCCCAGCCAACGGTGCGCGAGCGATTCGATACGCCCGCCGAGTGCCAGCACGATAAGTAGCAACACCATCGCGACAAGGGCGATATGCCAGCGGCCCAACCCACAGATGATGCCAATGCCTGTGGTGCTCCACAGCGCCGCCGCCGTGGTGAAGCCGTGCACGGAGGAACCGCGACTCGGCCGGATGATGCACCCGGCCCCAAGGAACCCGATCCCTGCCACAATGCCCTGCACAACCCGGCTCACGGACGAACCGTCATAAGGCAGAGCCGTTCCCGGAAACGGTACGACGGCAAGCACGAACAACGCGGATCCAAACGACACAATGGCGAGCGTTCGCAAACCGACCGACTTGTGGTGCAAGTTGCGATTGAGCCCGACCAGCCCGCCGAGAATCAATGCCGCTGTGAGCCGCAATGAGACTTCGATGATCTCCGCCATCCCTCACCTCGCTCGTCTACGCGATCTAAGTTTCCGATGGGGCATTATCACCTGATGCAGGCGATGTGAGGGACGCCCCGTCATCCCAGTCGTCAAACAGGCGCAACTGACGCGTTGCCTGTGCTTCGAGCAAACGCACCCCGACTCCCATCAATCGCACCGCACGTCGCTTGCGTCCCACCGCTTCTGCCAGCAGTTCACGGCATTGCGCCGGATCGACGCCTAATGCGCCTGCCTCGGCCGTCGTCCGTGAGAAATCGGCAAATCGAATCTTCACGAAAACCTTCGCAATCGCCAACGGTTCGCTGCGGCGCGCACGTCCGATTCGCTCGGACAACTGACGAAGCAGCGGCTCCAGCGCCGTTTCGCACTCCGCCAACGTGCGCAGGTCGCGCGTGTACGTCGTCTCGACGCTGATCGATTTTCGCTCGCGATCCGGGCTGACCTCCCGGGTGTCGATACCACGACAGCGCTCGAACAACCGCTGCCCGAATACGCCGAAACGCTCGGTCAGATCGGCCATCGAATGGCTGCGTAGATCACCGCAGGAATCGACGCCCAGCGCCCGCAACTTTTCCGCCGTCACCTTACCCACGCCAAACAAACGCTCGACCGGCAGTACGGCAACAAAAGCATCGACCTCGGCAGGCTTCACGACGAACATGCCGTCAGGCTTACGCCAGTCGCTGGCGATTTTGGCGATGAACTTGTTGGGCGCAACGCCGGCCGACACGGTCAACCCAACTTCGTCCGCGATGCGCGCACGGATCTCGCGCGCAATCAACGTGGCCGAACCACCGCAGTGTTCACTGTCGCTAACGTCGAGGTACGCCTCGTCAAGCGACAACGGCTCGACCAGATCCGTGTAATCGCGGTAGATCGCCATGATCCGCTTCGACGCTTCCTGATACCGATGCATCGACGGCGGGATGATGCGCAAGTCGGGACACAATTTGACGGCCTGCGCGGACGGCATGGCCGAACGCACCCCAAAGGCACGCGCTTCGTAATTGCACGTCGCCACCACACCGCGCTGATCCGGCTGCCCGCCGACAGCCAGTGGTATCCCGCGCAACGACGGGTCGTCCCGCATCTCGACGGAGGCGTAGAAACAGTCGGCGTCGCAGTGGATGATCTTGCGCTGAGGGGAGGTCATGGTGGCGGGCGAAAACACTGTGCAAATATACAGCATTTGCGCATTTTTCGCGCTTTATCCGTAACACGTCCGCATCAACGCACCGGCAAAAACTGAAGGAACTGCGCGCCCAGCAAGTTCTGCACGTAGCCGATCCCTGCCCGTCGATACTTCTCGTCCAGCATCTCGGCCAACAGGTCCAGCCGTCCGATGACCTTGCCGAACTCCCGTTCAAAGCTCACGTTGCGCACGTCGGACATTTCGTTGGCCAGCAGCAGCGGCTTGCCTGCCATGTCCCGGCGACTCCCCAGCAGCCACGCCGCGATCTCCACGTTGCGCGCCGCGTTGTAGATACGCTGTGCATCGAGTCCGTCACTCAGATAGAACACCGTCGTGCCACCATGCGCCGTAATAATCGTGTCCGAGAGACTGAAGACGAAGGCCGCTACACGGTCGCCTGCGAATGTCGGATCGAGCGACAACGACAGGGCGCGGACATCGCGGAAGTCCTTCAGATCCGCGAGCGTGCGACGCCCTTCAATCGCGGCACGCAACTGCGCCATGGCTTCGGCTTGCGTCGCCGCGCCCCCCTTGCGCCATTCGCGGGGATTGCGCTTATAGAGCTTGTCGGCCAGAAGATACAAGCTCTCCAGATTCGCCCGCATGCCCAGCGTCGCCATGCGATTGATATCCGTTTGTGCGAGATCGGCCGTCGTCATCGATGTCGAGCGAACCTTTCCGTGATCCGCAGGGGCATCCTGATACGACACACATCCGGTCAGAATCGCGATCATGGGCACGGCACAAAGAACGGCAGCCGCCGCGAGCCGTCGTCGCACGCGTGGATGAGTCTGAGTCGGTGGTTGGGGAAAGTCGAACCGTCGGGTCATGGGCATGTCGTTATCGATCAGCAACGACTCTACGCGATGGGCCTCCGGACTTCGCGTCTCCCGACGTCGAAAAATTGTGACATTCGGTAACGTGCCTGCGGTCGACGAGTCACCCGCCTGGCGACAATCGATGTCATGGCAGCAGCGTCTCGCGCAATTGCGCAAACAGCGGATGCGTCATCGCCTCCTCCAATCGGAGTACCGGCGTCACACAGCAATCGACATCGCCGAAACGCGCGACCCAGTCGGCTTGCGTCGCGCCCGCAAACACCGCCATCAGCTCAGCGCGCAATGCGAGCGCATCGTCTCCGCCGACCGCCTGTCCAAGCGACCAGTGACGAGTCTTCCAATCGCTGCGGCCAAGCACATCGCACAGCGACTCCCAGAATTTCAGCTCGAGCGCACCGACCGCCATGTACCGACCGTCCTTCGTGCGATAGACCTGATAACAGGGCACGCCACCGTTAAGGAGATCCTTTCCTGCGCGCGACACGTGCCCCTGGCGATGCATCGCCACCGCCGGCACGACGTTCGAGCGGAACACCTCGTGCGTCATCGAAATGTCCAGCCAGCGCCCGCGCCCGGTGCGTTGCGCGGCGACCAACGCCGCCAGCACCTCCTGAACCGCAGCCTGAGCGCCGCCGTAGAGATCGCCGATCTGAAAGTTGGGGACGATGGGGGCGTCCCCCGCATCGCAAAGCTGATCGAGTACGCCCGCGTACCCAATGTAGTTGATGTCGTGCCCGGCGGCTTGCGCCATCAACCCTTGCTGGCCGTAACCGGAAATCGACGCCATCACCAGCGATGGCCGCACACGTGCCAGCGCCTCGTACCCGAAACCCAGACGCGCCATCACGCCAGGGCGAAACCCTTCAAGCAGCACATCGGCATGAGCAACGTGGTCGAGGAAGCGCTTCCGATCCGCGTCGCTCTTAAGATCGAGGCGTTCGACGGTCTTGCCGCGATTGAGCAGTCGCCAGAAAGCGCTAGGGGGCGAATCGTCATCGCCCAGCATCATTTCCCTGGCGTAGTCGCCTGCGCCCTTGTCTTCGATCTTGATGACGTGTGCGCCCATTTCCGCAAGACGCAACCCGGCAAGCGGACCCGGCAGAAGACGCGTGAGATCGAGTACCGTCACGCCCGATAACGGCTTATCAGGCTGTTGGGACTGCGACGAAAGTGGAGATGAGGAAGACGAAGCAGACAATGCAGACGTTTCGCGTGAGTGGGCAGCGTCGAGCGGTTCAGTCATGACAGTCCGGGTGGCGTGTTGGCGGTAGACGTTCATACCGTACCGCGCCCCACCCGGTGCCCGCAAGCAGACAACACGCCGACTTCCTTCGGAAAAGGCTTATTTCAGCGCGCTCAGCTTTGATTTGCGCTGTCCTTCCAAAAAACGGGACCGGCGGTATCGCCCGCGCCGGATGCATCGTCCGGCGTCGATCCGTCCGCCGGTCCCGCCACCACCCCCTCGTTCAACAGGCGCTCGATCTGGTTATCGGGATACCCCAGATCTCTCAGAATTTCGCTTGTGTGCTCACCCGCCGCCGGCAACGCGCGACGCGCGGGCAATCGTTGCCCTGCCATCGTGATCGGCAGCAACGGCACTTTCGTTTGCTCACCCGTTTCCGTCGTCAAGTCACCCAAGCCGCCGCTGGCAAGCAAATGCGGGTCATCGAACAACGCGGCGGGCTGCACGATCGGCGCAAAAGGCAAACCATGACGCTCGAACGCCGCCGCGAGGTAGCTGGCGTCGAAACCCTGGATCATTTCGCGCAACAACGGAAGCAACCAGTCGCGTGCCCTCACGCGGTCATTGTTCGTGGACAGTCGCGGGTCGTCTGCCAGATCGTGACGTCCGAACACGTCGCAGAAAATGCGCCACTGCGTATCGCTGACGACGGCGAGGAAAATCTGCACGCCGTCGCGCGCAGCAAAGACGTCGTAAATACCCCACGCGGACACACGCGCGGGCATTGGATCGGGTGCCACACCGGTCACTGCGTACTGTTGCATGTGCTGCGCCGCGAGCAATACGCAATTCTCGAAAAGCGCGCCCTGCACTTCCTGCCCGCGTCCCGTGGTCTTTCGCTCGTAGAGTGCGGCCAACGCAGCGAGCGCACCGAACACACCGCCCATGATGTCGTTGACCGATGTCCCCGCACGCAACGGTTGGCCCGGCGGTCCCGTCATGTACGCAAGTCCCGCCATCATCTGCACGACCTCATCCAACGCAGTGCGCGTAGCGTAAGGCCCCGGCAGAAACCCCTTCAGCGAGACGTAGACCAGCGCCGGATTCAGCCGTGACAACGTTGCGTAGTCCAGTCCGATTTGCCGCATCCGCCCGGGCTTGAAATTCTCCGTCACCACGTCCGACGTACTGATGAGCCGCAGTATCAGCTCTCGCCCTTCGGGCCGCGTGACATCCACGACCAGACTCCGCTTGTTGCGGTTGAAGGCACGGAAAAAGCCCGCACCGGTCCCCAGCAGATGACGCGTGGCGTCGCCACCGATCGGCTCCACTTTGATGACATCGGCCCCGAGGTCGCCCAGCACCATGCCGCACGCCGGCCCCATGACCATGTGTGAAAATTCCACGACACGAATGCCTTGTAACGGCATCGGTGTCGCAGAGGTGACATCCGGCATCTGCTACCCTCCCCTGCCCGCGTGCGACGCCCCACTGGAACCTCGGCCCGGCGCTGCAAGCGCTGCGGGATGAGAGACCGGATGAGACGTAAATCCATCGCGTTGTAATTGATCGAAACCCACGATATATCCCGCCAAAGCGCTCGCGGCCACGGTGGCCGGGCTGCCAAGCCACATCTGTCCGGGGCCCGAACGCCCGGGGAAATTGCGATTCTGGGCGCTGATGACCACCTCGTCGGACGTTTTGGAAACGCCCGGTCCGGCATTGACGCACGCACCACATCCGGGCGAGAGCATCGTCACGCCTGCCGCCTTGAAAACATCCGCATACCCCTGCGCCTCACACCATGCGCGCACGTCTTCGCTGCCGTACTGCAGGTAGAAGCGCACGCCGTCTGCAACGCGGTGCCCTTGCGTCAATCCCCAGGCAAGAACGTCATGGCAGGCCCGCAGATCGTCGCGCTTACTGCCGGTGCACGACCCGCCGTAAGCAATATCGATGGCGACCTCTGCCGACAAATCCGCCAGCGCAATGCCGTTGCCCGGATCTCCGGGACTCGCCACCATCGCCCCCAGCGACGCGCAATCGATCTCGATGACATGGGCGTACGATGCTTGCGGATCGCTTTTCATCCATGCGTCGAGCGTGAAGTCGATGCCGCGCCGCTCGCGCAGGTAGCGGACCGTTTCCGCGTCCGGCACCACCAGTCCGGTGAGTCCGCCGATTTCGGCCACCATGTTGGTCAGCGTCGCGCGCTCGTCGGTCGACAAGTGCGCAACGGCTTCGCCTGCGAACTCGATGATCTGCCCAATGGCGCGTCCATCGCGAATGTACGGAAGATGAAGCAGGTGCAACGCCAGATCTTTCGCGCCGACGCCCGCAGGCAAACGCGAGCGCAGATGTACAAGGCACGTTCCGGGCACGGCAAGTCTCGCGTCCCCGGTGAGCCACGCATTGGCCATTTCGGTCGCACCGACACCGAAAGCGAACGCACCGATGGCACCACAATGCGGTGTGTGTGAATCGGTGCCGACAATCACCTGTCCCGGCAACGCATAGCGCTCGAGCATCAACGCGTGGCAGATGCCCTCCGAACCACCGGCTGCGGCACGTCCGTGCAGACGCAGCCCATGCTGGGCGCAAAACTCGCGCTGTACCGTACCAAGACGTCGTGCAGCGTCCACGATCTGTGGGGGCCGAGTGCCATCGGCGGAGATGGCATCGAGATGCGTCAGATGATCTTCAAAGCACAGCACCGACGCGACGTCGCGTAGCGCAGGTATCTCGTCGCCATAGGCGTGGCGCAGGAAACTCACGGCCATCGGCGTCACGTATTCATGCGAGAAGCGCCAGTCTGCGGGGACGAACACCGCATCTCCCGCCCGTACGCGGGCAACGCCCAGCGCTCGCGCAATGATCTTTTCTCCGTAAGTCATCGCGCCGGGGGCATGCGCAGGCTGCGGCGGTAAGAGTTCTCCGCACAACCTTCGCTGCGTATAGCCGAACAGCCCACCGCTACGCACGATGGCCTCGGCCAGTGGATCGCAATCTTCGAGAAACGCTTCGATGGGGATCGTCTCGCCATCCTGCAAACGCTCAGCCAACGTCAGATCGGTCGACATCAGCAGACCGAGGTTCTGACAGTTCTGCGCATAGATGCGCTCGAAGCTCTCGGCGATCACGATACGGATACCGGCGCACCGTTCTGCGAACGGGCTGGCTTCACGCGACGATCCCTTGCCACGTCGCAGCCCCGCCACGGACAACGCAAAACCGCCTTCGCGCACCGCCTTCTGTGTGACAGGAAACACGCCTGTTGCGTCGCTCGAATCGTCATGGCATCGCAACCCTACGTAGACGTAGTCGCCAAGCGATTCGTCGAACGCCAGACAAGCGCGCGCCGGTGTCATTTCGTCGGTGGAAATCTGGTCGCGCAGTGTTCCGGCTTCGGCACGCGTCAGCGTTTCCCCCCTCAATTGACGGGTCATGGCTTCGGCACTGGCGCTCAACCACAGCACACGGCCGTTCAGTCGCACGGTGGCTTGCATGAGATCGCTCCTCGAATGTTCCCGCATGGGTTCACCCATTTCGATCGCAAGTTACGTGCCGACGCAGCATGCGGCAGCGTGGAAAAAGTGAAGTCATTTCGTCCAAACACACGTTCGTCGGATAGCGCTCAGGGATATTGGCGATTCGCCTGCGTAGCGAACGTGTTGGTCCAGGTATCGCCCAACCGGATCTGTGACGGCTTGACCTCCGGCGTGAACGACGCCAGCGCTTTCAATGCGGTCGCCGGACCATCGGCGGGCATCATGCCGTCCGGGGAAAAGGCTTCGCGACAGTTCGCGAACGCCTTCAGATAAAGCGTCTTGTCGCCGAGGAGATAAGGTTCCGGCACCGTTTTAAGCAACTGCGCTGCCGTTGCGTGTTGCAGCCATTTGTCCGCACGTACGATCGCGTTGGCCAGTGCCTGCACCGTACGTGGGTTCTTCTGGATGAAGCTCTGTGGTGCGTACATCACCGCCGCAGGCATCGGACCTCCGAACATTGCGCGGGTGCCAGCCTGCGTACGCGTGTCGATGAGTACCTTCACGTCGCCGGACTCCTGCAACAACGTCATCATCGGGTCTACGTTGGAAACGGCATCGATCTGTCCGTTACGGGCCGCCGCGATCACCGTCGCATTGCTACCCACGCCGACGATAGAGACATCGGTGGGTTTGAGGCCTGCTTTGGTCAGAGCCACGCTCACCAACATATGCGTGCTTGAACCGGGCGCGCTGACGCCGACACGCATCCCCTTCAGATCCTTGACAGACTTCACTTCGCCCGCCTTGGTCTTGACGACGCCGAGGACCAGTTGCGGCGCTGCGCCCAGCACGACGAACGACTGATAAGTCAGTCCCTTGGTCTGCATGAGCAGCGTGTGTTCGAACGCCCCCGTGCCGACGTCCGCACTTCCGCCAACGACCGCCTGCAGCGCTTTGGAACCACCGGCGAAGTCGTCGATCGTGACGTCGAGGCCTTCGTCCTTGAAGTAGCCCAGTTGTTCGGCAATCGTCAGGGGCAAATAGTAGAGGCCGGGCTTTCCGCCTACGGCGATGGTGATCTTCGGCTTTTCGAGGGGTTGGGCCGGCGCAGCGGAGGCTCCCCCGCTCAGGCTGAGTGCTATGAGGCCCAGCGCCATCAGCGTGAGAACAAGAATCAGACGTCCCACGGCTTCGCGCACACGGCGCGCTTCGGCATGTGTCATCGCGTGTCTCCTCCCGCACAATGCGAGATACGGCGCGCCCCGGCTCGTCGGCCGGAATCGCTATCGGCCCCCAGAGCATCCGTCGGCCTAAAGGCGACGGCAAGAGGTGTTTCGGCATGCCAGACATCGCGGTTCACGATGTATGCCGCGTCAACCTCCCCTTTGACATGGTCCGATGAGGGTTTGCACCGACCATCGGGCGCGTCGTCGCGCTGCGGTTCAGGTGCGCTCCGCACCCTCCGCGCTTCCGCAATCGTCCACTAGCTCCGTTCCCTCCGCTGTTCCCGTTACGTTACGTGCGCACAGGTGGTCGACCAGCATGCGCGACGCAACGGGCAACGCATCGTACCTGCGCACGCACACGACCAGCCGCCGCTCTGCCCAGGGATCTGTCAGCGGCACGATACGCAACGCTTCTCCGTCCGGCACTTGCGAATAGATGCCGACCGCCTCGCGCGGCGCAATCGCCAGGCCAAGCTGCGCCCTCACCATCCGGCACACCGCTTCGAACGTTGAGACGTGGATTCGGAATTTGACCGTCTTGCCCTGTTCAGCGGCAAGGCGTCGGAAGACGGTGTACATCGCGCTATCCGGATGCACACCGATCTGGTCGAAGTCGAGGGTTTCGATGAACGCGAGTTGCTCGACGCAAGCGAGCGGATGATCCCGGTGAAGGACCGTGACGATCTGATCGTGGCGATAAGGGAAAACTTCGACGTCGCGGGTGTCGACTGCGTCCCAGCAGATACCGATGTCGGTCGCCCCATCCGCCACACCGCGCACCACTTGCGCGCTCGTATGTTCTTCGAGGTCGACCTTCACCCCTTCGTGGCGGCGCAGAAAGGCACCCAGTTCATCGGGTAATGTTTCGACAATCGAGGAAACGTTGGCGAAGATGCGGATGTGACCGCGTACGCCGCTTGTGTACTCGGACAGGTCGCCCTGCATCTTCTCGAGACTGCGAAGTACGTTACGTGCGTGATGCAGTAGCGCCTCGCCCGCCGGCGTCGCTCGCACACCCCACTTGTGGCGCTGGAGGAGCGCCGATCCGACCAGCGATTCGAGATCGTTGATCCGTTTGCTGACGGCCGAGGGCGCAATGAACTCACGCTCGGCTGCACGGGCAATGCTGCTCTCTTCACAGACAGCGACAAACAGCCGCAACGAGACAAGATCGATCCGCCATAGCGCCATGCCGGTCTCCCGAAGGCACTGCATTGCCAGCGATTTTGCGGCGCAGGTGACAAAAATGCCACTCGGGGCCACCCCTGACGACACCGGAAAACAACACTTATCCGGCGACCAACGTCCGCCAATCTACGTCTACCTACGTCAACTTAGGCCGTCGATGCCATCAAGGCGAAGGCCGAAGCGCCCGATAAGGTGCGCAAAGTCTCTGGGGGAACGGGTATCGGGCATGCAAAGGTGTGTGACGTCAATGCAACAAAACCGACACAGGACCAAAAGGTTGCACGCCACCATCGGACGTCTTGCGTCCGGTGAAATGTCCTCACGTCGGTCCCTCCCAGGACAACCGCCTAGCGCATCGCTCCGGTCAGCAACACGGCACTCCAGCCGCCGTCAGCCGTATTGAGCGGTGCCACCTCGGGCGGTGGTGCCAACGCCAAGGCCATGAACAGCCAACATTTGCAAATGACGATCGCAATCATTTTTGTTGACGCTCAATCATCCCGGCTTAGTTGCCGGGATGATTTGACTATAGTGCGGCGCTATCGGGGCGGCAACTGTGAAACGTCTCTAGATTTGATAAAACGCAGGGCGGATGATCGTTCCGCCCCTGTCTTCGAAGCGGCATTTTGCGTGAAGAAACCGGCAGACCGGTCGCCCCTCAGGCGCGCCGTGCAATGGCCCGGGCCAGCACCAACACCGGCAGCAGCCCCACCAGCACCAGCGTCAGAGCCGGGACAGCGGCTTCGGCGAGCCGCTCGTCAGCGGCGAGATGGCTGGTGACCACGGCGAGCGTGTCCATGTTGAACGGCCGCAACGCGAGCGTGGCCGGCAGTTCCTTCATGACGTCGACGAACACCAGCAGAGCTGCCGTCAGTACGCTGCCTCGCAACAACGGCAAATGCACGCGACGCAGCATCGACCAGCCGCCCACGCCGAGACTGCGCGCGCTGGCGTCTAGATTGGGCGCAATACGGGCAAATCCTGCATCGACGCTTTGCAGCGCCGCAGGCAGGAAGCGTACGAGGTATGCGTAGATCAGGACGCCGCCCGTACCGGCCAATACCAGCCCGTTTGCCCCGAGCACGCTCCCCATCCATGTGTCGAGATGCAGCACCGGGGTGAGAATGCCCAGCGCGATGACCGCCCCGGGAATCGCGTAGCCCACCCCCACGAGGCGTACCGCAATACGTGTGATACGTCCGGGCGCAAGTCGCTGCGCGTAGCCAAGCACGATGGCAAACGCGCACGCGACCACCGCCGCCACCGCCGCCAACCGCACGGTGTTATAGACCCACTCGCCATAGCGCGGCCAAGGCACTTGATCCAGTTCCGAGACAGCCAGGCGCAGCATGATGATCGCGGGCAGTGCAAACCCCACTATCAACGGCAGGGCGCAACCAGCGGCAGCCAGTACGCCACGCCACCCACGCAGTGCCGTTCGGCGTGACGTCGTCGGCGCACGCCCCGGTGCCCCGTAATACCGCAACCGCGTACGGCTACGCGCTTCTGCCATCAGCAAAAGCAGAACAGCGAATAGCAGGCATGCCGACAGTTGAGCCGCCGCGACGCGGTCGCCCATCGACAGCCACGCGCGGTAGATGCCCGTTGTGAACGTCGGCACCCCGAAGTAGGCCACTGCGCCGTAGTCGGCCAACGTCTCCATGAGCACGAGCGCGACGCCCGCCACCAGCGCCGGACGCGCGAGCGGCAGCGCTACGCGAAAGAACGCTTGCAACGGAGTGCACCCCAGCGTGCGTGCCGCTTCAAAGAAGCGCTGGCTGTGCTCCGCAAACGCCGTACGCGCCAGCAGATAGACATACGGATAGAACGCTCCCGCGAAGACCCATGCCGCGCCGTACCACGAACGAATCTCGGGAAACCACGTCACGCGATCAACGACCAGCACGCGACGAAGCGCGCTTTGCACCGGCCCGGCGAATTGAAGGAAATCGGTATACGCGTAGGCCGTGACGTAAGCGGGCATGGCCAGCGGCAGAATCAGCGCCCACTCCAGCACACGACGACCGGGAAATGCGTAGTGAACGACCAGCCACGCGGTACCGACGCCCATCACAAGCACCCCGCCACTCACGGCCAGCGAGATGCGTAGTGAGTTGAGCGCGTACTCCGGCAGCACCGTACCAAGCATGTGGGCAAGCACGGCGCGGGTGTCGGCATCGCCCGCCCCCAGCGCCGCCACGATGCCGAACATGGGCACAAGCACGATCAGCGCGGGAATCCATGCCACCAGCCGCCAGCCGAAAACACCTGCAGAGCGCCAGCCTCGTCTACGCCCGCCGGGGTTCGACGATCTGCCGGACCCCGCCTGTGCGTGCTCGACGTCGCCTTTGGCGACCGTCGTGGCGAATGCCTGCGAATCGCCGGGGAACCGGTCGGAAGGCACATCGGGAGAAACAGAATCGGTGGCGGCGCGTGACTGGGGCGTCGATGACATCAGGAAAGGTCGGGATTGGGGTCAGGAAAAGCGGTGAATGCGTGGAAAATGGAAAACAAATCTACGTCGTCGGCCATCGTCCTCAAGCCTCAGACTACTTAAAGTACGTATTGCCTGAGGGAACCGCGAGGTATTCTCCGGTCTAATGCGTTGCAAATGCGTTGTAAATTATACGCATTCGCAACTGCGACTCTGACGCGGCCACTCACGGAAAGTGCCCGCGCTTTTTGCAAAGCCGCCGTTCGCTTACCTGAATTCCCCCGCGACCCCGTCCCGACCTACGTTCGTTACGACACCAATGCCACTGCCTTATCTCCTGCTCGACCACATCTCCGTTAGCTACGACACCACAGGTCAGACGCATATCGCGGTTCGTGATCTGTCGCTGTCCCTGGCGCGCGGTGAGATCGGCTGCCTGCTGGGCCCATCGGGATGCGGTAAGACGACGGTGCTGCGTGCGGTGTGCGGTTTCGAGCCACTGGCCGGCGGCCGGATCGTGCTTGATGGCCACGAAGTCGCCAACGCGCAGTTGAGTGAGCCGCCTGAGCGGCGTCACGTCGGCGTGGTGTTCCAGGACTACGCGTTGTTTCCACACCTGAACGTCGCGCAAAACATCGGCTTTGGCATTAGCCGCACGGCGCGAGTGGAGCGTCAGGCTCGCGTCGAGATGCTGGCCGAGCGGGTCGGTCTGGCGGGAACATTAAAGAAGTACCCGCATGAACTGTCCGGGGGGCAACAACAACGCGTGGCGCTTGCCCGCGCCTTGGCACCCGCGCCTGCATTGCTCCTCCTCGACGAGCCCTTCTCGAACCTCGACCTCGACCTGCGCGAGCGTCTGGCCGTGGAGGTTCGGGAGATCATTCGAGCCAGCGGCGCGACGGCGATTCTCGTCACGCACGATCAGCATGAAGCCTTCGCGATGGCCGACCGCATTGGCGTCATGCACGCGGGCGCCATCGCGCAGTGGTCCCCGGCACGTGAACTCTGGCGGACCCCGGCCAATCGGGTCGTCGCAGACTTTATCGGGCGCGGCGCGCTCATTCCCGGCACGTTCCGGGGCAACGTCGATGGCGGGGGTATCTCGCTTGAAATCGGAGAAATCGCCGTCTCGCCCACGCTCGCCGACAAGCTGATCCGAAACGCCGCCCGCGATACTTACCCCGTAAGTGTCGACGTCCTGCTTCGCGCAGACGACATTGCCCACGACCCCGCAAGTCCGTTCGAAGCCACACTCGTACGTCGTGCATTTCGCGGGGCCGATCAGTTGTACACGCTGCGTCTCGCGTCCGGCATCGAAGTGGTCGCGCGCGTCGACGGCGAACTGACGCATGAGGTCGGCGACCGCGTCGGACTACGCCTGACGGTGCAGCATCCGGTGGCATTCGCCGCCGCTCAGGCCGCCGTCTGACCGCAGGCAAGTACCACGTCACTCGGAGGCTGGTAAAATCCCGCAAAACGGATGGGCCTATGAAACAGTACCTAGACTTCATGCGCCATGTACTCGAACATGGCACAGACAAAACCGACCGCACGGGCACGGGCACGCGCTCGGTGTTCGGCTATCAGATGCGCTTCGACCTGCAGGAAGGGTTCCCGCTCGTCACCACGAAAAAAGTGCACATCAAATCGATCGTGCATGAACTGCTGTGGTTCCTGCAAGGCAGCACCAACGTGCGCTATTTGCAGGAAAACGGCGTCTCCATCTGGAACGAATGGGCGGATGCCGAGGGTGAACTCGGCCCCGTCTACGGCGCGCAATGGCGCTCGTGGCCGACACCCGATGGCGGTCACATCGACCAGATTACGCAGATCGTGGACCAGATCCGCTCGACACCGGACTCACGCCGCCTGATCGTGTCCGCATGGAACGTCGGCGAGATTCCGCGTATGGCGCTGCCTCCGTGCCATGCGTTCTTCCAGTTCTACGTCGCCGATGGCAAGTTGTCCTGCCAGCTTTATCAGCGTAGTGCGGACATCTTCCTCGGGGTGCCG
Source organism: Pandoraea commovens (assembly GCF_902459615.1). Classification (GTDB taxonomy): domain Bacteria; phylum Pseudomonadota; class Gammaproteobacteria; order Burkholderiales; family Burkholderiaceae; genus Pandoraea; species Pandoraea commovens. Next base: position 168,573 of record NZ_CABPSA010000004.1, on the reverse strand, counting down.
TTCAACATCGCCAGCTACGCATTGTTGACGCACATGGTGGCGCAGCAAACGGGCCTGGATGTGGGTGACTTCATCTGGACCGGTGGCGACTGCCATCTGTACAACAATCACCTCGAACAGGTGCAGACGCAGCTCGCGCGCGCGCCGTTCCCGCTGCCTAAGCTGGAGATCGCGCGCAAGCCCGATTCGATCTTCGATTACAAGTTCGAAGACTTCCATATCACCGGATACGAAGCACATCCGCACATCAAGGCGCCGGTGGCCGTATGACGATTCTGACGCTTGTGGTCGCCCGCGCCGAGAATGGCGTGATCGGGCGTGACAATCAGTTGCCGTGGCGTTTGCCGGAAGACCTTGCACACTTCAAGCGCACCACGCTGGGCAAGCCCATCGTCATGGGACGCAAGACGTTCGACTCGATCGGACGTCCGCTGCCCGGACGTCGCAACATTGTGGTTTCCCGCAATCCCGACCTGAAAATCGACGGCTGCGAAGTCGCTGGCTCGCTGGTGGATGCCATGCGGCTGTGCGTCGGTGTGGAGGAAATTTGTCTGATCGGCGGTGCGCAGCTGTATGCCGAATCGCTTGCCAGTGCAGACAAGGTCGTCGTAACGGAGATCGCCAAAGCGTTCGAGGGCGATGCGCACTTCCCGGACCTCCCCGCCGCCCAATGGCGTGAGACGGCACGCGAAACGCATCACTCCCCTGCCCCGAACGATTTCGACTATTCGTTCGTGACTTACGAGCGCGTCTGACGCGACTCGCTTCGGTGTCTGTGCCGATCGGCTCAGACACCTACCCACGCACTAGCTCACGCACTCAGATTGGCACGCGGCGCATCAGCAGCCGCGCCGCCAACGTCCTCACCATCGGACGGCAATCCCTGCGCAACCTGAACACGATCGCGGCCAAGACGCTTGGCTGCGTAGAGTGCTTCGTCCGCTAGCGCGATCAGCCGGTCAGGCATGTCTCGGGCATTCCCCTGCTGCGGTACGTTGGTTGCGCACCCGACACTGACGGTGACACGTCCTTGCGGTCCCGGGCAAGGCTTCGCCAACGCACGTACGCTCTCCGTGACCCGAGTCGCCACGAACAGCGCGCCACGCTCGTCCGTATCGGGCAGCACGATCACGAACTCCTCGCCGCCGTAGCGGGCGACGAGATCGGCTGGCCGATGCGTGGCCCGCATCAGCGCAAGCGCGACATGCTCAAGGCACTCGTCGCCCACCGGGTGACCGTAGGCGTCGTTGTAGCGTTTGAAATAGTCGACGTCGATCATCAGCAGCGAAAGCGGTCGCCCCGCACGGCGCGCCTGCTCGTAATCACTGGGGAATCGGTCGTTGAAATACCGGCGGTTGTAGATACCGGTCAGGGCGTCACGATTGCTGTATTCGATGAGGCGCAGGTGCGCCCGGGTGAGTTCGCGATACAGCCGCGTCACTTCCCACACGAGCACGCAGACCAGCAGCCCCGGCGCCGACATACTGAAAAAGCGCGCGAGATACCAACCCAGTGAGAAGCGAACCGTACTCATCAGGCTGAGTACCGTGTCCGTCACGCAGGCAAGCACAGCAAGCGCCACCCAGAGGTCGAGTACCGTGCGCAACCGCCCGATGCCCAGCACGGCCCCGAGCGCAACAAGGTTCAGCACCAGCAGCACGATACCGACACCGCCGCTGGAGAAATCGCCAGGGGATGTGGCAGGCGATAGCGCCGGTGGAAGGGGGACGATCAATGCCGCCAGACAAAGCAGGACGCCGACGGCCAGTGGAATGCCGATATAGATGCCGATGCCCTTACCCGGTGAGGGCAATTGCGTGATGGATTGGGGCGCGAACAGGCGTCGCGAGATCATGGCGATCAGGACGAACGTAGGAAAACCCGCGTGCCAGAAAACCCAGATCCACCCGGAGGTCGTTGGCCTTGCGCCGAATAGCCCGTCCGGCGCGAAGAGCCCCGGAAAGGTGAGCAACTGCATGGCGACGGTGAGCGCCGTAAAGGCGTAAGCGCCCGCCAGCAAGCCGAAGACGGGCAGACGCGCCACCTGGAACTGTCCGCAGAGCAAGTACGCAACAATAGTGGCCGTCGTGAACACCGTCAGCCCGCACATCGGCAGGAACGGCGCGACCGCGGGCAGCACAGTCGTGGCTTGCGGTGCCGCGAGTATCAAGGCAGCGAGGATGGCGATCGCCAGACAGCCGGCAAACGCCCGTTGCCCTCGCGATGCACGCTCCATCAGAAAGCCGTCCATGGATCCCTCTTGCTGTGCCGAGCAGGATGCCGGTATGGCATCTCCCAAAACGACGCCGCGCAGACGTGTCGCGGGCAATTAGCGGCAGCATGCACCAATTCCGCCCGACTGCCAATCTGTGGCCGCGACAGTGCCCGTGCCGCCCGCATTGGCCTGTGATACACCCCATTGGCTACTAACGAAAAACGGCGTCGACGAGGCATCCGCAGATCCCCCGTCGACGCCGCTAGCGTCACATCGTCTGGTGGCCGCACAGCGTCTCATCTCAAACGCCCGTACGGTCGTACGTCCGTTTCAAAAACGCCGTTGCGTGGAACTTAACCGCCCAGATACGCCTCCAGCACTCGCGGATTGCCCAGCAGATTACGGCCGGTGTCGTCGAGCACGACTTTGCCCGTCTCCAGCACATAGCCGTGCTGCGCAATCTTCAGCGCCTGACGCACGTTCTGCTCGACCAGGAAGATGGTCAGGCCGTCGGCGTTGATCTCTTTGAGCGTTGCGAAAATGCCCTGGACGATGATTGGCGCGAGGCCCATGGACGGTTCATCGAGCAGCAACAGTTTCGGGCGCGCCATCAACGCACGACCGATCGCCAGCATCTGTTGCTCGCCGCCCGACAGGTTCCCGGCCATCTGGTCGATCCGCTCGGCGAGTCGCGGAAAACGCTCCAGCACCTTGTCCAGATCGGGCTTCACGTTCTGCTTGTCACGGCGCGTGTAGGCCCCCAGTTCGAGGTTCTCGCGAACGGACATCGTCGTGAGCGTGGCACGTCCCTCGGCCACCTGCACCAGCCCACGTTGCACGATCTTGTTGGGCGCCAGCCCGCCAATGTCCTCGCCTTCGAACAGAATCGTGCCAGCCTGCTTCTTGATGAGGCCGGACAGCGCCAGCAGCGTGGTGGACTTACCCGCCCCGTTCGCGCCTACGAGCGAGGTGATTTCGTGCTCGCGCAATGCAAAATCGACGCCCTTCACAGCCTCGATATGCCCGTAGGCCACTTTCAGGCCCTTCACTTCGAGCAGCGCGCTCATGCCTTGTCCTCCGCGCCAGCCGCCAACGCAGCCACATCGTCGTCGTCATCGCGGCCCAGATAGGCTTCGATAACCTGCGGGTTGTTCTTGATCTCGTCCGGCTTGCCCTCGGCGATGATGCGTCCGAAGTTCAGCACCGCGATACGCTCGCACAAGCCCATCACGAAACGCATGTCGTGCTCGATCATGAAGATCGTGTAACCACGTGCCTTGATGTTCTCGATCTCGCTCATGAGGTCGACCTTCTCGCCGGTGTTCATGCCCGCGACCGGCTCGTCGAGCAGCAGCAGCTTGGGCTCGGTCGCCAGCGCACGCGCCAGTTCGAGCTTGCGCTGATCGCCGTACGAAAGATTGTCGGCAATGTCGTACGCCTTGTGGTCGAGCTTGACCCACGACAGCAGTTCGTGGGCACGCTCGCGAGAGCGCTTCTCCATGTCGCGGAAGCCCGGCAGCGAGAGCAGCAAGCCCGCCGGACCATACGAGAGGTGACGGTGCATGCCCACCACCACGTTCTCGATCAGCGTCATCTCCTTGAAGATGCGGATGTTCTGGAACGTGCGAGCAATACCGCGCTGCGTAATTCGGTGCGGCTTTTCGCCGACCAGACTCTCACCGTTGAACGTGATGCTGCCGCCCGTGGGCTGCAACAAGCCCGTGATCAGGTTGAAGACAGTCGTCTTGCCCGCACCGTTCGGGCCGATCAGGCCGAAGATGGTGCCCTGCGGCACCTCGATGTTGACGTCCTGCAGCACGTGCAGACCGCCGAATCGCTTGGAAATATTGGAAAGCTTAAGCATGTCGTGTTCCCCGTCCGCTTACGTGGAAGAGGCCGAACGCGTCTTGCCGGCACGGAACCAACGGCGAAAACGCATCGGATCCCAGATGCCCTTGGGCAGGAACAACACGATCAGCACCAGAATCAAGCCGTTGACGACGAGACGGAAGTCGTTGAATGCGCGCAGCAATTCGGGCAGAAGCGTCAGAATCGTGCTGCCGAGCACCGGACCCACGAGACCATTGATACCGCCGAGGATCGCCATCGTCAGAATCTCGACGCCGCGATCGAAGCCGAATTCGTTCGGTCCGATGAAGAACGTCAGATGCGCATTGAGGGCACCGGCAAGACCAGCCAGCACCGCGCCGAGCACGAACGCCAGCATCTTGTAACCCGTGACGTTGATGCCCATGAGCCCCGCAGCCGTCTCGTCTTCCTTGATCGCCTCGAACGCACGGCCAACCTTGGAGCGACGCAGACGCCACAGCACGGCAAGCGCGATCACGACGGCGCCAGCCACATGCCACCACTGCGTGAGTTGCGGAATGCCGTTCAGACCGAGCGCGCCGCCCGTCAGGTCTTCCGTATTGAGGATGAGCACGCGCACGACTTCGCCGAAACCGAGCGTCGCCATCGCCAGATACACGCCCGACAGACGCAGCGTCGGCTTGCCGATGATGAACGCGACGAGCGCAGGTGCTGCCATGCCGCCTGCCAGCGACACCGCAAACGGCGTGTCGTAGTTCATCGTCAGCAATGCTGCGGTGTACGCACCGATTCCCATGAACGCGGCGTTGGCCATCGCCAGCATGCCGCACGAGAGCGTGAGATAAATCGACAGGGCCAGCAGCGCATTGGTGCCGAGAGTCAGCACCAGATTGCTATATACCGCCCAGAAATTATTGAACCAGTCCATTGCGCCCCCGTGATTACGCTTTGCGTTCGAGCACTTTGCCGAACAACCCCTGCGGACGCACCAGCAGGATCAGGAACAAGAGGCCGAACGCCACGGCGTCGCGCATGTTCGAGCCGATGTAGGCCACCGACAACACTTCGGCAAAGCCGAGGAACAAGCCGCCGATCATCGCGCCGCGAATATCGCCCATGCCGCCGAGAATGATCACCGCGATGCCCTTGTGCAGCATGGGTTGCCCCATGAGCGGGAACACGGCGTTGGAGTACAGGCCGATCAGCACACCCGCCATACCGCCCAGACCCGCTGCCGCGAACGACGTGGCGAGGAACAGTCCTTCGACGTTGATGCCGAGCAGGTACGCCGCCTTCGGCGACTCCGCGATTGCGCGCAGCGCACGTCCCAGTTGCGTCTTCTTGATCGTGGTGATGAGTACGGCCATCAGCGCGAACGAAATGAAGATGATCGCAAGTTCGAGCACCGTCATGTGGACGCCCGCCACCGTCAGGGTGTCCTGCGAGACGAGGTCGTACGGGAAGCGCAGGTTCTCTGCACCGAAGATGCCCTGCACACCGTTGTTGAGCAAAATACCCACACCAATGGTGGCGATCATCGGAATCAGGTGAGGCGCACCGCGCTTGCGCAGCGGTTTGAGCACGAGCACGTCGATGACCAGGCCGAGCAGGCCCGACACGATCACGGCCGTCACGATCGCCGCCCACAGCGGCAGATGCAGATGCACGACGGCTTGCAGTGCCGCATAGGCACCGACCATGAAGACCGCGCCGTGCGAGAGATTGATAACGCCAAGGATGCCGAACACGAGTGTGAACCCGAGCGCGAACAAGGCGTACACGCACCCGAGGGAGAGCGCGTTGACGAGTTGCTGTTCCAGCATGGTGTGTATTCCAGCCTGAGGGACGGAGGCACGCGTCGCAAGGGGGTGCGACGTGTACCAGAAACGCCGATGGGCGTAGCGCCTTTCGGCCCTACGCCCATGCGGACTTCTTCAAGTACTGCCGGGCTTACTTCTCGATGACGTACTTGCCGCCCTTCGTCACGCTGACGATCGGCGCTTGTTGTGCATCGTAGCCAGCCGGCTTGCCGCCCTTGCCCATTGCCTGACGGAACGCAAACTTGCCGGTCGCGCCATCATGCGTGACCTTCGGCAGCGCATCGCGCAGTGCCTTGCGGTCGGCCTCGAGGTTGCCGGAGATCTTCACGTTCTTGATCGCGCCCGCAGCGATGTACATCGCGTCGTACGACTGTGCGGCGAACTGATCCGGCGCCACGTTGTACTTCGCCTTGTAGGAAGCGATGAACTTCGTGTTGGCCGGCGTGCCGTTCTCGATCGACCACGGGCTACCCACCCACAGGCCATCCGAGCTGCCCTTGGCCAGATCGAAGATCTTGACCGAGTTCATGCCGTTGCCGCCGATGAAAGGCACGTTGATACCCAGTTGGCGGGCTTGCACCATGATCGGTGCGCCTTCGGCGATCAGCGCCGACAGCACGATGGCGTCCGGGTTCGATGCCTTGATCTTCGTGAGCTGCGCCTTGAAGTCCACGTCGCCCTTGGCGAACGTTTCGGTCGTCGTGACCGGGATCTTCAGGTCTTCGAGCGCCTTCTTGAAGTTGTCGTAGCCGCTCTTGGTGAAGACATCGTCGTTACCGTACAGCACGGCAACCTTCTTGATGCCCGTGTGCTTGGCCGCGACCTTGATGGTCTCCGGCAGCACGTCGGCTTCGGTCACCGAGTTGCGGAAGATGAAATCGCCGATGGAGGTAATGCCGTCAGCCGTGTTGGACGTGCCGAACGCGACCGTCTTGCCGGCTTGCGCGATCGGATCGGCAGCCTGCGCCGAGTTCGACAGCGTCGGGCCGAAGACCATGAGCACCTTGTCCTGGAAGATCAGCTTCTTGAAGACGTTGATCGCCTCTTCCTTCTTGCCCTGCTCGTCTTCGATCTGAAGCACGAGCTTGTTGCCGTTGATACCACCTGCGGCATTGATCTCGTCAGCGGCAAGCTGGAAACCGTTCTTGATGGCCGCGCCGTATTGCGCAGCGCCACCCGACAGTGCTTCGGCCACACCGATCTTCAGATCGGCTGCGTGGGCCGCAGCCACCATCCCCGTCGCGACAAGTGCGCTCAGCAACTTGGTCATGGTGCTTTTCATGAGTCCTCTTCCTCCAATACCTAGTCTCTAGTTATGAGAAGGCGCGCCTTATGAGCGCGCCCATTACCCTAACTACCGTGTCCGTTCTTAAGCCACGGCTTAAGAAAACTCCTAAGCATATCGCAAACTGCTTGTGACGGACACGATAATTGAGCATTTGCCCCGCAATGGCGCACAAATGCAACGCGTTTGTGGCGCCATAACGGATTTTGACAGCATCAATGACCGGCGATGGTCATTTGTTCAATCAGGATTGACCCGACCTCCTTCGTGCCACGCACCAGCGTGTCCGCGCCGATGGCGACAATCTGCCGGAACATGTCGTTCAGGTTGCCTGCGAGCGTGATTTCCTCGACCGGGTACTGGATCTCGCCGTTCTCGACCCAGAAACCGGACGCGCCGCGCGAATAGTCGCCCGTCACGTAGTTCACGCCCTGCCCCATCAATTCGGTCACCAGCAGGCCGGTGCCGAGCTTGCGCAGCATGGCGCGGAAGTCGTCCGTCGGCGCCGTGAGCTTGCTGTACATGCGCAGGTTGTGCGAGCCGCCCGCGTTACCGGTGGTCTGCATGCCGAGCTTGCGGGCCGAATAGGTCGACAGGAAGTAGCCTTGCACCACGCCATCGCTGACCACATCGCGAGCACGCGTTTTGACACCCTCTTCGTCGTACGGCGCACTGCCCATGGCGCGCGCCACGTGCGGGTCTTCATGGATACCTACGTGATCGGCAAACACCGGCTTACCCAGCGTGTCGACAAGGAACGTCGCCTTGCGATACAACGCACCGCCGCTAACGCCCTGAACGAATGCGCCCAGCAGTCCGGCTGCCAGCGGCGCTTCGAACAGCACAGCGCACTTGCGCGTCGACAGCTTGCGGGCATGCAAGCGCGCCAGGGCGCGATCCGCAGCGTATCGGCCCACGGCCTCGGGCGACGCCAGGTCGCCGGCCGCGCGCTTGGACGAATACCAGTCGTCGCGCTGCATATGACTGCCCGAACCCGCGATAGGCGAAACGGACAGGTAATGGCGCGAATACGGGTATCCGGAGAGGAAGCCGCGGGTCGTACCGAGCAGGAATTGGGAGTGCTGGGCGGAGACACCCGCGCCCTCGGAATTCTTGATCAACGGGCTGACGTCCAGCGCCGCTTTCTCGGCACGACGGGCCAGCTCGACGGCTTCGTCGGCGGTGATATCCCACGGATGGAATAGCGACAGGTCCTGCGGATGCATTTCGAGCAGTTCGGACTCCGCAAGCCCTGCGCAGTCGTCTTCCGCCGTGAAACGGGCGATGTTGTAGGCCGCATCGACCGTGTCGTGCAGCGCCTTGCGGGAGAAATCGGACGTGCTTGCGTTGCCGCGGCGCTGGCCAATGAAAACCGTCACGCCGACCAGTTTGTCGCGATTGCGCTCGATGGTCTCGACCTTGCCGCGCCGCACCGAGACCGACAGACCGTCGCCCTCGGAGATCTCCGCTGCTGCGTCCGTTGCGCCGAGCGAACGGGCGTACTGCAACACGTCGCTGACGATTTCCTTGAGTTGATCCTGGGTATGCGTGAAGTGCTGGGTCGCTTGGGACATCGGCGCGATTCGGTCAGTGGCTAAATAGGAACCGCCATCTTAGCGCGAGTTGCGCGCCGCCGTGCGGAGGTCCGGCAACTATTTGGACGCCGCGCGTCGCGTTACAATAGCGGCTATGACGCACATCAACCGCTTTAACCGTATCGCCCACAGCGAGCTTTCCGACGAAGGCCCGAGCAAATCCCAGCGCAAGCGCGAGTCGCATGCCCTGCAGGATCTGGGAGAAGAACTGGTCAACCTGGCCAAGGACGCGCTCGCCCGCGTGCCGATGCCCGAAAACCTCGAACGCGCCGTCCGGGACTGCCGCACCATCACCGCCCACGAAGGCCGACGCCGTCAAATGCAGTACGTGGGCAAGCAAATGCGCACGCTGGATGAGCAGGAAATCGAGGCCATTCAACGCGCGCTGGACGTGATCAAGGGCGTCTCGAAGGCGGAAACGGCCAAGCTGCACGCCCTGGAACGCTGGCGCGAACGCCTGCTGGCCAAGGACGAGGCACTGACCGAGCTGCTCTCCCAGCATCCGGATGCCGATGGTCAACAGCTTCGCACGCTCATTCGCAATGCGCGCCGCGAACAGGCGGCACAAAAGCCGCCCAAGGCCTTCCGCGAACTGTTTCAGGTACTCAAGGATCTGCTCGGCACGGGATCGGCTGCGTCCGAAACGTCGGACGAAGCCGATAACGATCTGCCGGAATTCCCAACCCGTGAGGATTATTGATGGTCGCCCGCTCACATCCGGACGAACTTCGCGTAGGTCTCGTCTCTATCAGCGATCGGGCGAGCCAGGGCACCTATGAGGATCAGGGCATTCCTGCCCTTGAGGCCTGGCTCGGCAGCGCGCTCACCTCGTCTTGGGTGACGGAAACACGCCTGATCCCCGACGATGCCGAGGGCATCACTGCCACGTTGATCGAACTCGTCGACACGATGCAGTGCGATCTGGTGCTGACGACCGGCGGTACAGGTCCGGCGCGCCGCGACGTCACGCCGGAAGCGACGTTGCGCGCGGGCACCAAGGAGATGCCGGGATTTGGCGAGCAGATGCGTCAGATCAGCCTGCGCTTCGTGCCGACGGCGATTTTGTCGCGTCAGGTTGCCGTGATTCGTGAGACAGCGGATCATGCCGCGCTCATCGTCAATCTCCCCGGCCAGCCGAAGTCGATCAAGGAAACGCTCGAAGGTCTGCGCGACGCCGATGGCAAGTCGATCGTCCCCGGCATCTTTGCTGCCGTGCCGTACTGCGTCGATCTGATCGGTGGTCCGTACATCGAGACGAACGAAGCCGTCTGCAAGGCTTTCCGTCCCAAGAACGCGATTCGAGCGCCGAAATCCGCCTAATCGGCTAGATTAGTCGGCTTAATCTGCCTGAGTGCCCCCTTCTTTCTACTCTTACGAGTCAAAACAAAACGCCAGCGAATTCGCTGGCGTTTGTGTTTGGATATCGCGTCAATCAGGCCGAGGCGCCGGGCACTGCCGTCTTCAGGAAATGCTCGCGGTAGTACACAAGTTCGTCGATCGACTCGTGAATATCCGCCAGCGCCGTATGCGCGGCACGCTTGGTGAAGCCCTTGTACACCGTGGGCTCCCAGCGACGGCACAGCTCCTTGAGCGTGCTGACGTCCAGATTCCGGTAGTGGAAAAACGCTTCGAGCTTGGGCATGTAGCGCGCCATGAAACGACGATCCTGGCAAATCGAATTGCCGCACATCGGCGACTTGTTCGGCGGCACGTACTGGTTCAGAAACTCGATCAGTTGCGTCTCGGCGGACGCCTCGTCCACAGGCGACGCCTTCACGCGGTCGATCAGTCCCGAGCGGCCATGAGTCGATTTGTTCCAGTCGTCCATGCCGTCGAGCACGGCGTCCGACTGGTGGATGGCGAAAACCGGACCCTCGATACGACGCGTCAGCGCCGAATCGGTGACGACGACCGCCACTTCGATGATGCGGTCGCTGTCAGGCTGCAAACCGGTCATTTCCATGTCGAGCCAGACCAAATTGAATTCGGCGCGCGCGAGCGTCTTCTCGGCGTCGGCAGGCGTGGGATTTTGGGATGGAATGGAGGACATGATCGGAAGACTCTGGAAAACGCATCGGATGGCGACCGGCACGGCGCCCCGCCGGTCGAAAGAACTTATAATTCTCGCATACTTCAGATTCTTCTTAAGCGCATGTTCACTTATCTCTTCGTGATCTTCCTGCTGGCGATGGTCATGACCAAGCTCTGGCTGGCGGCCCGTCAGGTCCGTTATGTGGTCGCCCATCGCGCCGCCGTCCCCGAGCGCTTCGCCGACACGATCACGCTGACCGACCATCAGCGTGCGGCCGATTACACCGTCGCCCGTACCCGCCTCGGCATGGCGGAGATCTTCGCGCAAGCGGTGTTGCTGGTCGCCTTTACGTTGCTCGGCGGCCTGAATCTGCTGCACATGGGCATCTCCGAATGGCTTGGCGAAGGCTACGTCGGGCAAATGGCCCTGATCGCTGCCGTGCTGCTCATCTCGGGCATCGTAGACCTGCCCTTCACCTACATTCGTCAGTTCGTCATCGAGCAACGTTTCGGCTTCAACCGTATGTCGCTCGGGCTGTTCATTGCGGATATGGTCAAGGGCACCGCCGTGGGTGTGGCGCTGGGATTGCCGCTGCTGTTCGTGGTGCTGTGGCTGATGGACCGCGCAGGCCCCTTGTGGTGGGTGTACACGTGGGTCGTGTGGGTCGCGTTCAATTTGTTCGTCCAGTTCATCTTCCCGCACGTGATCGCGCCGATATTCAACAAGTTCGAACCGTTGTCGGATGCCGCACTGGCGCAACGTATCGAAGGGCTGATGCAGCGCTGCGGTTTTGCGGCACGCGGTCTTTTTGTGATGGACGGGTCGAAGCGTTCGGCGCATGGCAACGCCTATTTCAGCGGTTTTGGCCGCGCGAAACGCATCGTCTTCTTCGACACGTTGATCGAGCGTCTCTCCCCGGCCGAGATCGAAGCCGTCCTGGCGCACGAACTGGGGCACTTCAAGCGTCGTCACATCACCAAGCGCTTGGTCGTCGCCTTCGCTTTGTCGCTCGCCTTCCTGGCACTGCTTGGCTGGCTCATCGGACGCACATGGTTCTACACCGAACTGGGCGTCATGCCGTCGATGACCGGTAGCAACAATGCGCTCGCGCTCGTGCTCTTCTTCCTTGTGCTGCCCGTATTCGGGTTCTTTGCCAGTCCGCTGAACAGCCTGACGTCGCGCAAGCATGAATTCGAGGCCGACGCCTTCGCCGCGAGCCAGACGCAAGCGGGCGATCTGGTGAATGCCCTCGTGAAGCTGTATCAGGACAATGCGTCGACGCTCACGCCAGACCCCGTCTACACAGCGTTTTACTACTCTCATCCTCCCGCGTCGCAACGCATCGACCGTTTGCTGGGGCATGCATGAAGCGCGGCGTTAAAGGTAAGGCTGCGCCCGTCGAAACGACCGCGCAGGAACGACGCCACGGCCGCGTTGCCGCAGCGCACGGACGCCACTACGTTGTCGAAGCCGACGATGGGGAAACGGTGCTGTGCTTTCCGCGCGGCAAGAAGAGCGAGATCGCCGTCGGTGATGAGGTGGCATGGGCGCGCACGGGCGATCAGGGTGTCATCGAGGAGATTCTGCCGCGTCGGAACCTGCTCTACCGTTCGGACCAGTTCAAGAGCAAGCTGTTCGCCGCCAACATCGACCAGTTGGTGATCATGCTGGCGACAGAGCCCTATTTCAGCGAGGACCTGCTCGGACGCGCGCTCGTGGCTGCCGAGGCGAACGAATTGCGTCCGCTCATCGTGCTGAACAAGACGGACGTCACAGCGGCGCTGCCTGCCGCGCGGGAACGTCTTGCGCCGTATCGCGCGCTTGGCTACGAAGTGCTTGAACTCTCCGTTCGCGCTGATCCGGACGCTGCCACCGCACTTCTGTTACCACGACTGGCCCATCAGTCGTCGTTGCTGCTCGGTCAGTCCGGCATGGGGAAGTCGAGTCTTGTGAACCTCGTCGTCCCCAATGCGGACGCTGCGACGCGCGAAATCTCTACGGTGTTGAATTCGGGCAAGCACACGACGACGTTCACGCGAATCTTCCATCTGCCCGAGGGCGGATTGCTGATCGACTCGCCGGGTTTTCAGGAATTTGGGCTGCATCACCTGAAGGAAGGTGCACTTGAACGTGCGTTTCCCGAGTTTCGTCCGCTACTCACCGGGTGCCGGTTCTACAACTGCCATCACTTGAAAGAACCGGGCTGCGCGATTCTCGAGGCCGTGGAGGACGGGCGCATTTCTCGTCAGCGTCACGCGCTCTATGCGCAACTCGTTCACGAGTCGGAGCAGCAGATTCCTTATTGAGACGACGTGCGCACGCGCGTCGTATCTCGCAGCAACGAAAAACCCCGCCGAGGCGGGGTTTTCTTTTGCGCTACCGCGATTCGCGCCTAAACGTCAGCGCAATCCGTCCGATCAGCCCAGCCATACGGCGAGTGTCAGCAGAAGCAACAACAGCATCCACAGCAGTACTGCGCGCCAGACGAGTCCGACGGCGGCCTGCAAGGTCCGCGGCGTGCATTCGCTGCCGACCGGCAGAACGGCGTCGTCCCCCTGATTGAGCGCGTCGACACTGGAGACTTCAGCGAGCGGGCCCGTCAGTCGTGCGCCGAGTGCGCCACTACCGGCTGCCAGCAAAATGCCTTCATTCTCGTTCGGCCACTGCTTAGCGTAGTGACGCCACGCATAGATGGCATCTTCGAAGTTACCGACAATCGCGAAGCCGATGGCCGTCAGACGCGCCGGCACCCAGTCGATCACATAGAACGCCTTGCGCGCAAACGCACCGAAGGCCGGGCTGCGATCGGGTGCCGCTTCCGTCCATCGCCGCGAGAGATACTCGGCGAGACGATACAGCACCGCTCCGGCGGGGCCCACGGGCATCAGGAACCAGAAAAACACACCGAACACGTGACGATGCGAGGCAATCACCGCATGCAGCAGCGTGTGACGCACGATCTCGTCCACCGGCATATCGACGGTGTCGATACCAATCCATTGACGCAGAATTTCGCGCGCTTCGTTGACGTTGTCGTTATTCAGCGCAACGTGGATATCGGTGAAATAGTGGCTGAACTGCCGAAACCCCATCGTCAGGTAGACGATGAGCACGTTCCAGGCGAAGCCAAGGAAAATATTGACCCGCATGAGCAGGTAGTAGACGACGCCGACAACCAGGACGAATGGCACCACTACGACCAGCCACGCGAGAACACCGTGGCGCGGCTGCCCGGCGTCAAACGACTGCGACGTATGGGTCGCGTGGGAGCGGATCAGGTTGTAGATCGGGTTTTGCGTGGAGAGGGCACGCACCTGCTCAAAGATCAGCGCGAGGAGTACCGAGAAGAATGTCATGCGTGCGATCAGATCACCGGACGGAATGGTGTAACGATAGCACAGCTTCTCGCAAATGCCCGCCCCGCGTGCCTTCGCGACGCACTTGTCTGTCAATTCGAGCAGGCAATCTGCAGAATCGAATCGACTTTCGCATTGCGCCCGCAGCCAGGTCCGCAGTCAGGTTCGCGATTAGGCTCGCAGAAGTCGATAGAAATTTCTGAGCATCCCCGCCGTCGCACCCCAGATGAAATACTCGCCACCTGCGGCCTTCGGATAGGGCATCGCATAAAAACGACGCTCACCGACCTGATAGTTGAAAACGCGAATCTGATGGTGTGCGGGATTCATCAGGAAATCGAGCGGCACTTCGAAGATTTCGTCTACCTCGCCCGTATCCGCGACCAGATCGAACGGCGGCTGGACCAGGCCGACGACCGGCGCGACGCGAAACCCCGTACCCGTCACATAATCCGGCAAGCTGCCGATGACCTCGACCGCTCCGGCGTCCAGCCCGATTTCCTCGCGCGATTCGCGCAACGCGGTCGCAATCGGCGTCGGATCGTCGGGCTCGCGGCTCCCACCCGGAAAACTGACTTGCCCGGCGTGCGTACTCAAATGCTGCGTGCGCTTCGTGAGCAGCACGGTGGTGCCGTGCGGACGCATCACCAACGGCACCAGCACCGCGGCGGCTCGTGGCGTGAACATCGAGGGGGAAACCAGATCGCCGACACCCGACTCGGGCGTCCAGATGGGCGGACTAGCAAGACGGTCACGTAACGCTGAGGGGGTCAACCGCTCTGCCGGCACCGGCTCCCCTTCCCCCGTCGAGACGATGGGTAAGGCTTCAGGATGCAGGATGAGAGGTGGCGCCACGTAGACCTTTGGAGATGAAGAATTCCGCTATTTTAGCGAGGATGCGCAAAGCGCGTGCGCACGAAGAAAATGCCATTCCCCCGGCAATTCGCGGCATACCGTCGTTATGACGCAGCGCCGCATCCCAATCGACGCGCTGCACTGAAACGAAAAAAGCACCCCGAGGGGTGCTTTTTCCGTGCGGCTTTGCTGCGCCCGGCCACGAGGTCGCCAGGCGTAGCAGCGTCCGACTTACTCGGCAGCAGCGACGGTCTTGCTCTTGAACGTGAGCTTTTCCTTGATACGTGCCGACTTGCCCGAACGCTCACGCAGGTAGTACAGCTTAGCGCGACGAACGTCACCACGACGCTTGACTTCGATGCTGGCGATCAGCGGCGAGTACGTCTGGAACGTACGCTCAACGCCTTCACCCGACGAAATCTTACGAACGATGAAGCCCGAGTTCAGACCACGGTTACGCTTGGCGATCACGACGCCTTCGTAAGCCTGAACACGCTTGCGGGTACCTTCAACCACGTTCACGTTAACGATCACGGTGTCGCCCGGGGCGAATTCGGGGATCGTCTTGTTCGCGGTCAAACGCGCGATTTCTTCTTGCTCGATCTTAGCGATCAGATTCATTTACTACTCCTTGTGCCATCGTGTCGGCGTTATATACCGGCGAGCCGGCCCCGACAGAGGATGGGTTCAAACCGAATGCCGTCCCCATGACGACATCCGCTGCCTACTTGGCCGACGTATCGGCCCGCAGGCTTGTCAGCCACGCCTCGTCGGCACGGCTGAGCAATCCGTTGGCACGCGCACTCTCGATCAGATCGGGACGCTTGTGCCAGGTATTGGCCAACGCCTCACGGCGTCGCCACTTTTCAATCTCTGCGTGATGCCCACCCAACAGCACATCGGGCACGCGCACGCCTTCATATTCTTCAGGCCGCGTGTAGTGCGGGCAATCCAGCAAGCCATTCACGAAGCTGTCTTGCTCTGCCGACTGTTCGTCGTTCAGCGCACCCGGCAGCAGCCGGATCAGCGAATCCATCAGCGCCATGGCGGGCAACTCCCCGCCCGACAGCACAAAATCGCCCACGCTGACTTCTTCGTCAACCACACGATCGATCAGGCGCTGATCGATGGCCTCATAACGGCCGCAGAGCAGAATCAAACCTTGCTCCTGCTCGCGCAGCTCGACCACCCGGCGATGCGTCAACGGCTTACCTTGCGGCGACATCAGCAACACGCGACCGCGCGGGACACCGGCTTGCGCCTGCGCGGCCTTTGCGGCGGCAATCGCATCGTCCAGCGGCTTGGCCAGCATCACCATGCCCGGACCGCCGCCGTAGGGGCGATCGTCGATCGTGCGGTAATTGTTATGCGTGAAGTCACGCGGATTCCAAAACCGCAGACCGTAGCGCGACTGCTTGAGCGCCCGGCTGGTGACGCCCCAGTCGGTCAGTGCCCGAAACATCTCGGGAAAGAGCGTGACGACGTCAAACTGCATCAGACCGGTTCCGTCCAGAGGTGCCCGGACGCATTAACGACCAGGCGGTCAATCGGTATCTCAATAATCGAGACCCCAGTCAGCCACAATGCGTCCCGCCTCGGTGTCGACGGTCTGGACGTACTGGCCAACAAACGGGATCAACCGCTCAGCGGTCTTCGCCGGATTGCCATCGGTAGCCGGTACGTCGTACACCACGCGCAAAACGGTGTGTACGCCGTTGTCCAGCAAACCGACAACCTTCCCGAGCGATTCATCCTGCAAATTCGTCACCTGGGCGCCGATCAGGTCGACCCAGTAAAACTCGTCTTCGCCGGCCGACGGGAATGCACTGCGCGGCACCCAGACCTGAAGGCCCTTGAGCGCCTCGGCGGATGTCCGGTTCTCGCTGCCACGCAATTGCGCGACAACCGTGCCCGAATGCCCCCGACTGTGCAGCACGTTGGCCTTGGTGTAGGCCGACTCGCCGGGACGACGGAAATACCAGCAATCCGCAGATAACAGGCCTTCGCCGTCACCCGTGTGCGGCTGCACCTTGATCCAGCCGCGAATCCCGTAGGCATCGCCGATATAACCGAGCTCGACGAGATCGTCGGGCACCTCGGTTACTGGGGCGAGCACCTGCTCGGCGCGCATACCGGAGGCGCGACGCGCTTCTGCACCGATTTTCAACGGTACACGCTCACGTGCGGAACGAACCATGCAATCCAACCTTGTGACGAACACACGGCGATGCTTGCCCCAGATTGCTCGGGAGCATGCACCGCCGTTCAATTCTCATGCCATCGGCAAACCGACAGCAATGCGTACCACTCGACTATCTGAAAGCTTAGGCAGCAGCCTTGGCGCCTTGCTTGATCAGACGAGCCACGGTCGGCGACAGTTGTGCGCCAACGCCTTGCCAGTACGTCAGACGGTCTTGAGCAATGCGCAGACCTTCCGTGCCTTCGGCAGCGACCGGGTTGTAGAAGCCAATACGCTCGATGAAGCGGCCATCGCGACGGTTACGCGAGTCGGTTGCAACGATGTTGTAGAACGGGCGCTTCTTCGCGCCGCCGCGAGCCAGGCGGATAACGACCATATTAAATCCTTGTGAATCCAGAAGTGTTCGGACAGAAAACGCGTGATTATAGCGCAAAACCCTCGTCAAAACAAACACTTCGCCAAAGGGAAAGTACACCCCGTATAGGCACGCCTATATTAGAGGGCTTGCGCGGCGGTGCCGCGCCCCGATAACCGCTGGTCTACAATGCACGCATCCTTGGTGTAAAGCGAGCCCTGCATGCGACGATTTCCCGATGGATACTTACTCTCCTTCCTCCTGCCATGGCCCATGCGGATTGCCGCGCGGGTGATCATCCTTATCGGCGCCGTGCTGACGTGCGTCCCGCAATTGGCGGCGGCGCGTGACGCCCTTCCCATCGAGCGTCTCTCGTTACCTCAGGGCTTCTACGTCGAAGTCCTTTCCGATCAGGTCCCCGGGGCCCGCGGCATGGCATTAGGTCCGAAGGGCACGCTGTTTGTCGGTAGCCGGGCGCAAGGCAACGTCTACGCCATCACGCTCGATCCATCGCGCGCCTACGCGGCCAAGGTCCGCACGGTGGCGTCAGGCCTGAACATGCCGGTCGGCGTCGCTATGCGCAACGGTGCTTTATATATCTCGGCCGTGTCGCGCATCGTCAGACTCGATGACATCGAAAACCATCTCGACAACCCCGGCAAACCGAGCGTCGTCTACGACAAACTTCCCACCGAAAGCCACCACGGCTGGCGATATATCGCCTTCGGCCCGGACCAGCGTCTGTATGTGGGGGTCGGCGCACCCTGCAATGTTTGCAAGCGCGACGAGAATCGTTACGCGATGATCGGCAGCATGAAGGCCGATGGTACGGACTGGCGGGTAGTCGCCCGCGGCGTGCGCAACACCGTGGGATTCGACTGGCAGCCCGGCACCAATACGCTATGGTTCACCGATAACGGGCGCGATCAGCTCGGCGACGATGTTCCCGACGACGAGCTCAACCGTCTGACGCGGATGGGAGAGCATTTTGGGTTCCCATACTGCCACGCTAACGATGTCCCCGACCCCGACTTCGGCCGCGAAAAGGCCTGCCGCACTTTTTCGCCGCCCATGGCCAAGCTGGGTGCCCACGTGGCCGCCCTCGGTATGCACTTCTATACAGGCAAGCAGTTCCCGGATGATTATCGCGGCAGTATCTTTATTGCTGAGCACGGTTCGTGGAATCGCAGCAGCAAAGTGGGATATCGGGTCGTTCGTGTGGTTCTGGATGCGAAAGGCAACGTCAGCAAGCAGGAAGTTTTTGTGCAGGGGTGGTTAGGTGACGGCGACGCCGTGTGGGGTCGCCCCGTCGATCTGCTGACCCTGCCGGATGGATCTCTCCTGATCAGCGACGACCATGCCGGAGCGATATATCGAATCACGTACCGAAAGCCATGAGGTATCGCGATGACGCATTTCACGCCAATGGGAAACATCATCAGGCCTACGCAAGGAACTGACCCCAGGCCTGCCCGGTCAACGAAGCATGGTACTCACGGCACCGCTGGAACATATCGCCCCACATTCAGCGCGACGTTTTCGCCGTCCCTGCCCTCTCCGCAACTACGCCCATACAACATCATGACTCAACGCCTACTCTCGTTCCTGCCGTCCTCGTTGACTTCGTATCTGGTGACGCTCCTCGTGCCTGCCGCCATGCTGGCCGGTTGTGCAGCGCCTTCCGGCGGAGGCGCCAATCCCGCATCGGGTACGCCGGATAACACCGCGGCAGCGACCGCCCCTGCCGACATTCTCGGCACCTGGCAGTTGATGAAATGGGAAGGCACGAGCGACGCGCCGAAGCTGCCGGAAGGCCGCGCCATCAACCTGACCTTCAATGACAAGGGGGCTTACTCCGGCACCGGCGGCTGCAATCGCATCTTTGGGCAATACGCGATAGGCCCCGGCAAAGGACAACTCAGCATCCAACCCCCTGCCGCCACTCGCATGGCCTGCCCGGATTCGATGGCTTTCGAAGACCGCTACCTCAAGACGCTCGCCAGCATGACCCGCTTCGAACGCCGCGACACGCAATTGATTCTGAGCGCACCGAACGGCCCGACACTCACCTATGCATCGCAAACGTTGCTTAACCGCACGGTGGCAGGTATGAGCGGGGCAGCAACGACGGAAGATCGAATTCTCGACGTCGATTCCCAGATGGCGGACTGTGTCGGCGTGGCGCCGCGCAAGTGCTTGCGTGTGCGCGCCGCCGACGACTCCGGCAAATCGCAGTGGGAACTCTGGTATGCCCACATCGATGGCTTCGAGTGGAAGCCCGGCGTAGAATACCGCGTGAAAATTCACGGCGAACCTGTCGCCAATCCGCCCGCTGACGCGTCGAGCATGCGCTGGACGCTCGTCGAAGTCATTCGGGAAACGCCTGCTCGATAACCATTCCAAATGAACGCAGTCGCTTATAAATCCAAGACCCTGACCGCCGGTCTCGCCATGCTGTTCGGGACGCTCGGCCTGCATCGCTTCTATCTGTATGGCTTGCGCGACCGCTTCGGCTGGGCCCACATTGTGGGCTCGGCATGCGGGGTGGCGGGCTGGGGACTTCTGGTCACAAGCGAACTGCATTCCTTCGCAGGCTGGATACTCACGATTCTGGGTGCCATTTCGCTGTTTTCGGCGTTTCTCGCGGCGATTGTCTACGGCTTGCGTCCCGACGAGCGCTGGAACGCGCAGTTCAACACCCACGTCTCGAGCAAGTCGCAGTCGGGCTGGATCGCGGTCATCATCGTCAGCGTGTCGCTGTTTGTGGGCGCCATGCTGATGATGGTCGGTTTGGCCGTCGCATTTCAGACCTACTTTGAAATCCACGACACGCCGAATCGCCTGTCGCAGTAAAAACCGATCGTGACGCCCACTCCCACCGCCCCTTCCGATCGACCGACGCTGGGCTTCGTCGGCGCCGGGCGTGTGGCTCGTGCGCTCGCGCAAGCCGCGACCCGCGCCGGATACGAAGTAACGATCGTTGCTAGCCGGCGTGTCGAAAGTTCGAGGCGTATTGCGACGGCCTTGCCCAATTGCGAGGCCCTCGGCATTGAACGCTCGGAGGACATGAGCGACATCTTTTCGCGAGCCGATCTGGTCTTCCTGACGGTGCCTGACGATGCCATAGCGACTTGCGCTGCGCACCTCACGCCGCGAGCGGGCCAGGCGCTGGTACATTGCAGCGGTGCATCCGAGGTTGGGTTGCTCACGCCCGCGACGCGCCACGGCGGGCGAATTGGCGGCTTCCATCCGCTTTTTCTTTTCGCAGGACTCGACGACGACGCGACGCGCTTGCAAGGGTGCGCCATTACCATCGAGGCCGAAGCGCCGCTGAACGACATCCTTCAGCGTCTCGCGAGCGATATTGGCTGCCGCCCCTTGTCGATCCCGGCGGGCGAGCGCATGCGATACCACGCGGGCGCCAACTATGCAGCCAGCTTTCTGCTCTGTCTGCTCGACGAGGCGACTCACCTCTGGAACTCCATCGGTATGCCCGAAGGCGATGCGCAGGATGCTATGTGGCCGCTGGTCATGGGCACGCTCAACGCAGCGCGCGAACGCGGGCTCCCGGGCGCGCTTGCCGGACCGGTGTCGCGCGGCGACGCCAATATCGTTGCCCGCCACGTCGAAGCGCTCGCAGCCATGGGTGGCAATCATGCAACGCTTTACTCGCTGCTGACCCTGCGCGCCATTCATCTGGCGCGTCAACGTCCGAACCCGGATAACGCGGCCCTCGACGACATCGCACGGGCGATCGCACCCTTTATCCCTCCGGTCACGCCCGGAAGTCGTACATAGTTTTAGCCACGCCTCGCAAAAGCCCCACCCTATCGCCGCGACCCGGATCGTCAGCGCCACCGGGCCGACGAGTGCCAGCGATATGCCGCTCACCCCATTCTTCATAGCTCGCCTCCATCCAAATACTGTACAAAAACACAGTATAATGACAAGCATTCCCTGCGGCCGTCCGATGGCCGTGACAGGGACAGCTATTCAGGAGATGAGTCATGGCATCCTCATTCGCGCCGCCCCCGTCGCGCAAGGGCCGAGGCGCCACCGCCAATCTCGAATCGCGCTTTTCAGCGTTCCGTCGCGAGAGCGATGAGACCCGCCATGAATCGGACGCTGCCCAAGAATGTGAAGTCAAATTCGTGACTCAGGTCGCACTGGAAAACGCGCGAACGATCATGTCCCGCAACACTTCGGCGGACATCCCCTTCGATCGCTCGATCAATCCCTACCGTGGATGTGAGCACGGCTGCACCTATTGCTTTGCGCGCCCCACGCACGCCTACCTGGGGCTCTCTCCCGGTCTGGACTTCGAGACCCGTTTGTACGCGAAACACAATGCAGCAGAGCGTCTTGACGCAGAGTTGCGCAAGCGCGGTTATCAGCCCGCCTTACTTGCGCTGGGCGCAAACACGGATCCTTATCAGCCAATCGAGCGGGAATACGGGATCACACGCAGCGTCCTGGAAGTGCTGGAGCGTTTTGGGCACCCTGTCGGCATCACCACCAAGTCGGCGCTCGTCACACGCGATATCGACATTCTTTCGCGCATGGCCGCGCGCGGGCTGGCACGAGTCTTCATTTCGGTGGGAACGCTCGACGCGGATATCGCCCGCAAGATGGAACCGCGTGCGAATACGCCGTCGCGACGCATCGATGCCATCCGCAAGCTGACGGATGCAGGTATTCCGACAGGCGTCATCGTCGCGCCGATCGTGCCAGCGCTGACCGATTTCGACATCGAGCGAGTGCTGACGACCGCAGCCGAAGCGGGCGCAACCTACGCTGCGTACGTGATGTTGCGGCTTCCCAGAGAAGTGCACGACGTCTTCGTTGAATGGCTGGAAGCCAATTACCCGTTGCGGGCTCGTCACGTCATGAGTCTGATCGAGCAAGTGCGAGACGGAAAGCACAACAGCTCAGAGTTCGGTACACGGATGAAAGGCACCGGATTACACGCCGAATTGATTCGGCAGCGCTTTCACCTGGCCGCACGCAAGTTAGGGCTCAATCAGGCCAGACCGCCCTTGAGAAACGATCAGTTCTGCGTCCCGGAATTGCCGCCACAGAACAGCGGACCGGCCACTGCGGCAGATCCACAGATGCCGCTTTTTTAGACAACGCGCTCACTCGTCAACGTGAACGGTGAGCGTTTCCTTGATTTCCTCCATGACGACATAGCTTTTCGACTGCACGGCACCGGGCAGTTGAAGAAGAATGTCGCCCAGCAATTTCCGGTACTCGGACATCTCGCGGATGCGCGCCTTGATCAGATAGTCGAAATCGCCCGAAATCAGGTGACATTCCATGACCTCCGGAATACGCAGCACCTCCCGCCGGAACTGGTCGAACATGTTGCCGGATTTGTGGTCGAGCGTGATTTCGACGAACACCAGCAGTGCCGCGCCCAGCGCCGCCGGATTGACGCGCGCGAAGTAGCCCATGATCACGCCGTCTCGCTCCATGCGTTTCACGCGCTCGATGCACGGCGTGATGGATAGACCGACCTGCTCCGACAGGTCCTTCATCGACATTCGGCCGTCCTGTTGGAGCAACGTCAGGATGCGTCGGTCGAGCCGATCCAGTGTCCGGACGGATTGCTGCTGCACTCTCATGATTTTTTCCTGAATTCAGGCCATATACATTAACTAAACCTACGATTCCGAGAATAGCATGCGAATTATTACTGCATAACTATGGTTTTACAGGAGTCAACGCAATGAAGGTCATCGTTCTCGGCAGCGGCGTCATCGGCGTAACCAGCGCCTACTACCTGGCAAAGGCCGGGCATGACGTCACGGTGCTCGACCGTCAGGCAGGACCGGCGCTCGAAACCAGCTTCGGCAACGCTGGTCAGATTTCGCCCGGATATGCGTCCCCGTGGGCCGCACCGGGGATTCCGGCGAAGGCCGTCAAGTGGCTGTTCCAGAAACACGCCCCGCTCGCCATTCGTCCGGACGGCACCCTCACGCAGTTGAAGTGGCTGTATCAGATGCTGCGCAATTGCACGCCGGAGCGCTATTCCGTCAATAAGGAACGCATGGTGCGGATCGCCGAATATAGCCGCGACTGCTTCCGTGAGCTGCGTGCAGAGACCGGCATCGCCTACGAAGGCCGTCAGGCGGGCACGCTCCAATTGTTCCGGACCGAAGATCAACTCGAAAACGCAGCGCGCGATATCGCCGTGCTCGAAGAGGCAGGCGTGCCGTTCGAACTCCTGGACAGCAAGGCGCTCGCGACCGCAGAACCGGCGTTGGCGGCCGTATCGCACAAGCTGACCGGCGGCCTGCGTCTGCCGAACGACGAGACCGGCGACTGCCAGATGTTCACGACGCGTCTGGCGGCCATGGCTGAAGCGCTCGGCGTGAAATTCCGCTACGACATGCCGATCGACGGCCTGAACGTGGTCGGCGACAAGATCGAGGGTGTGGTTTGCGCCGGTTCACTGCAACGTGCGGACGCCTATGTCGTCGCGCTCGGCTCGTACTCCACGCCATTCCTGCGCGGGATCGTCGATATTCCGGTGTATCCGCTCAAGGGCTACTCGATTACCGTACCGATCGTCGATGCGTCGCGCGCACCGGTTTCCACCATCCTGGATGAAACCTACAAGATCGCCGTGACTCGCTTCGACGACCGTATCCGCGTCGGCGGCATGGCAGAAGTCGTCGGGTACAACAAGCGCCTGAACCCCGCGCGCCGCGCCACGTTGGAGATGGTCGTGAACGATCTGTACCCGGGTGCAGGCAACACCGCGGAAGCGTCTTTCTGGACGGGCCTGCGTCCGATGACACCGGACGGCACGCCGATCGTCGGCGCGACGGCGTTGCGCAACCTGTTCCTGAATACCGGACACGGCACGCTCGGCTGGACGATGTCCTGCGGGTCGGGCCAACTGCTGGCCGACCTGATGTCGGGACGCCGCCCAGCCATTCTGTCCGACGACCTATCGGTGGCGCGCTACAGTGGCGCGTCCCATGCGCAGGCCGAACCGGCCTTCGCCTGACCTTCCAGACGGCACCTTCGGGTGCCGTTTTTGTTTGGGCATCACGTGTTGTCGAATTCGCTGTTCGTAGTCACATCACAACAAAGGAGACGCATCATGAAGATCGGTGTACCCAAGGAGATCAAGAACCACGAGTATCGCGTAGGCATGACGCCCGCAGCTGTACGCGAAGTGGTGGCACGCGGGCATGAGGTGTGGATCGAGACGCAAGCCGGTGAAGGCATTGGGATGGACGACACGGCGTATGCCGCCGCAGGCGCCCGCATCGCTGCCAACGCCGTCGACGTCTTCGATCGCGCCGAACTCATCGTCAAGGTCAAAGAGCCGCAAGCCGTCGAGCGCGCCAGATTGCGGCCTCATCACACGCTTTTCACGTATCTTCACCTCGCCCCCGATCCCGAGCAGACGAACGATCTGATCAAGAGCGGTGCCACGTGCATCGCGTACGAAACTGTGACGTCCGTAAATGGCGGCCTCCCGCTGCTCGCGCCCATGTCCGAAGTCGCGGGACGCATGTCCATCCAGGCTGGCGCAACCGCGCTCGAAAAGACGCACGGGGGGCTTGGCTTGCTGCTCTCAGGTGTGCCCGGCGTCGAAGCGGGCAAGGTCGTCATTCTCGGCGGCGGTGTCGTGGGTACGAATGCCGCGACCGTAGCCGTCGGCATCGGGGCGCAGGTCACGGTCATCGACAAATCGGTCGACGCGTTGCGACGCCTGAGTGCCCAGTTCGGGGGACGCGTGCAAACGGTCTATTCGACGCAGCACGCGATCGAAACGCATTTGCGCGATGCAGATCTGGTCATCGGTGGCGTCCTGATCCCGGGCGCCGCCGCACCCAAGCTCATCACGCGGGCGATGCTGGGTCTGATGCGAAAGGGTGCCGTGATCGTGGACGTCGCCATCGATCAGGGCGGTTGCTGCGAGACGTCGCATGCGACCACGCACGCCGACCCGGTCTACGTGGTCGAAGGCGTGGTGCACTACTGCGTCGCCAACATGCCGGGGGGCGTGCCGCGCACGTCGACCTTTGCACTGAACAACGTGACACTTCCGTTCATTCTGCAACTGGCCGATCACGGCGCCGTGGCCGCCATGCGCGCCGATCCGCATTTGCTGGCCGGACTGAATGTAGCGCGCGGCATGGTGACCAACCGCGGGGTAGCCGACGCGCTCGGACTCGTCTACCACGATCCGCACGCAGTCCTGGCGAACCTGCCGGCCGCAGCCTGAGCTTAAGCCGGATGGTGAGAGCCGTCGGGGTGGCACGCGATGCTCGTCATCGGGCGTCACCCCGGCCTGGCGCAAATCCGCCGCCAAACCGCTCACCGTCCGGCCCCGCCACGCCTTGCGCCTTGGACATGGGCGCACTCACTTCGTTATACTTCCTCCATCTCGACGGCGCCCGCCGTCCAACCGGCATGGAGGGCACGCTCAGCCACTCGGCATTCCGCCTGCCCGAGCCGTCAACGTCTATGAGCAAGTGATGAACGCCGACCCGCAAGAACTCAATAAATTCAGTGAATTGGCCCACCGCTGGTGGGATCCGCACAGCGAATTCAAGCCGCTGCACGAGATCAACCCGTTGCGCCTCGACTGGATCGAACAGCACGTCCAGCTGCAGGGCAAGCGCGTGCTCGACATCGGCTGCGGTGGCGGCATTCTGTCGGAATCGATGGCGCGTCAGGGCGCACGCGTCAAAGGCATCGATTTGTCGCAAAAGGCGCTCGGGGTTGCCGATTTGCATAGCCTGGAAGCTGGCCTTTCCATTGAGTACGAAGAAATCGCCGCCGAAGCGCTCGCGGCGCGTGACGCAGGTACGTACGACGTGGTGACCTGCATGGAAATGCTCGAACACGTGCCGTCGCCGGCATCGATCGTCGCTGCGTGCGCAACACTCGTGAAACCGGGCGGTCATGTGTTCTTTTCCACGCTCAACCGCAATCCGAAGGCATGGCTGCTCGCCGTGGTCGGTGCAGAGTACGTACTGCGGATGCTGCCGCGCGGCACACACGATTACGCCAAGTTCATCCGCCCGTCGGAGTTGGCGTCGTTCACCCGTGCGAGCGGCCTGACAATCCGCGACATGCGTGGCCTGACCTACAATCCGATCAGCAAACGTTACGCGATCAATCGCGATACCGACGTCAACTACATGGTCGCTTGCACCCGCGACGCCTGATATGTTCGAGCCCCCCGTCCGCGCCCCCTCCTCTTTCGACGCCACGTCAACGCTGTTGCACGGCGAGATTCGTGCTGTCCTGTTCGATCTGGACGGCACACTCGCCGACACGGCCCCCGATCTCGTCGCCGCGGTCAACAAGGTGCGTACCGATCGTGGTCTGCCGCCCGGCCCTTACGAGACGTTGCGCCTGCAAGCGTCACATGGTGCACGCGGATTGATCGGTAGCGCGTTCGGCGTGACCCCCGACGATGCGGCCTTCCCGGCGCTGAGAGACGCATTCCTTGCCAACTACGAAGCCGCGTTGTGCGTGCAAAGCCGCTTGTTCGAAGGCATCCCGGGCTTGCTCGCTGCCTTGAGCGAACGTGGCATGCCGTGGGGCATCGTGACGAACAAGGCCGCGCGCCTGACCAATCCGCTAGTCAAGCTGATCGGGCTCGCGGACGGCGCAACCTGCGTCGTCTCGGGCGACACGACGCCGCATAGCAAGCCGCACCCTGCGCCCCTGCTCTACGCAGCCGAGCGTATTGGCATTGCGCCTGCCCACATCGTGTACGTTGGCGACGACCTTCGCGATGTGCAGGCCGGCAAGGCGGCCGGAATGGCGACGATTGCTGCGGCCTACGGTTATTGCGGCGACTCGCTCGCGCCTGCTCAGTGGCAGGCGGATGCTGTCGTCGAACGCGCGGGCGCGATCGCCCCGCTGGTGATGGCGTTGGCGTAAGCCGCCGCCCCTTCGCCTGCCAGGACGTCGCCGCGAAACTCGCGGCGCGTTCTGGGAATGTCCCGCCGCGCCTTGGTGGCGCCGCGTATGCTTCATAGGCTACTTACGGGAGACCGCATGGCCGAACAAGCGAACGATCGCGAACCCTCAAAAACTCCCCCCGCAGGCAGCACCCGCGTTCAGCAAGGCCTCGCCCGCGCGCAAGCGCTTGGACGCGACCCGGACGTGCGCCGCCGCGCACGCAAGACCGGGCTATGGGCCGCAGGGATCATCGCCGTATTTGGGGTGGTCGGCTACTTTACGGTGCCGGCCGTGCTCAAGCATTACGCCGTCGACAAACTCTCCGCTTATCTGGAACGGCCGGTGAGCGTCGGCGACGTCAGTTTCAATCCATACACGCTGCGTCTCGATCTGCATCAGGTGCATATCGGCGACAAGACACCCGGCCAACCGTTCGTCGATATCGGCGAATTGCGGGTGAACGCCTCGTGGAGCTCGCTATTCCGCTTTGCCCCGGTGATCGGCGAGTTGTACGTCGACACGCCCGTCGTGAACATCGTGCGCACCGCGCCGCAGCGGTTCAACTTCTCGGACATCATCGATCGCGCGACGTCCGGTCCGCCCTCGCCCGAACCATCGAAGCCTGCGCGCTTTGCACTGAACAACGTACAGATCAAGAACGGCACGATTCGCATCGACGATGCTTATCAGAACGAAAAGCACGTTGTCGACAATCTGCAGGTCGGCGTGCCATTTATTGCCAACCTGCCGGCCGACACCGATATCTTCGTACAGCCGTTGCTGCAGGCGTCCATCGACGGCTCGCCGCTGCATATCTCAGGACAGACCAAGCCGTTTGCCGACTCGCTGGAGTCGACCGTCGACATCAAGCTCGACCGGCTCGACGTGCCGAAGTACCTCGGTTACGCGCCCATGACCGTTCCCGCGCAAATCAAGAGCGGTGCGATCAGCACCGATCTGAAACTGCGCTTTACGCGAGACAAGGACGGCAACCACGTAGTCCTGACGGGAACTGCGGGGTTGGCTGACGCAGTGGTCAACGAAGCTAACGGCTCACCGCTCGTTGCGGTCAAACAAATTGACGTCAAGCTGGGCAAGGTCGAACCGCTGAGCAACATCTATCACGTCGACAGCATACGGATCGATGGCCTCGACCAGCATGTCACGATGGAGAAGGACGGGTCGATCAACGTCGTAAAAGCCCTGCTGCCGCAACGGCCGGTGCTGAAGGCTGTCGGCAAAGCGGTCGACGAAGCGGCGGCATCGCCCAAGGCGAGCGAAGCGGCAAAGTCCGCACCGAAGGTGGCTGCCGAACAAACGGCACGCCCTGCCACGCCCGCATCGGCGGCTGAAGCCGCGCAGGCGAAGGCTGCGGCCGCAGCGCAACCGTTGCCGCTCGACCTGCTCGTCGGCGAGGTTTCTCTGGTGAACAGCAAGCTGCGTTTCACCGATGAGCGCGGCGCAAAGCCCGCGAGCATTGCGCTGGAGAACGTCCAGCTCGGCGTGAAACAGTTTTCTACGCTGGGTAAGGACCCCGCAACTTACGATGCGTCGCTGGGCGTCCAAAGCGGTGGCTCGCTCAAGGCGCACGGTCAGTTCAGCCTGCCTGCGTATAACGCCAGCGGGGAACTGGACGCACAGTCGATCGCGCTCGCGCCGCTGCTGCCGTTTGCACAAGGCGCTCTCGCTGGCGACCTGAAGAGCGGTACGGTGGGTGCGCAAGCAACGTTCAATGCCGCGTTTGCCCCCGACAAGCAACCCAATGTGCAGATCGCACCCGCCACGGCGACGCTGGAAAAGATCGAGTGGCTGACCGGCCAGAAGGGCGATGCCCCGGTGAAGCTGGCCAAGGCGCAGGCGAAGCTCTCGCACTTCGACCTTGGTGCCCGTCAGGCGGTCGTGGACGAAGTGACGGTCAGCGGATTGGACATAGCCGCACGCCGCGACAAGGACGGCAAGATCAACCTGCTGGCGCTGACCGGCGACGGCCAGCCGAAGGCGTCCGCAAGCGGCGGCAGCGGCATCAGCGCCCGCGTCGGCACCGAACGCGGTCGGCGTACGTCTGGCAAAGCTCCTGCATCGAGTGCGCAAGCCGCGGGCGGATGGCAGTGGAAGGTCGGCAAAGTCTCGGTCGAGAACGCGAGCATCGGGTTTGAAGATCGCGCGGTCAAAGGCCGTCCGATCAATGCGAAGTTCGCACCGCTCAACATCAAGGTCCAGGGCGCGTCGCAAGACATGACCAAGCCGTTGCAGCTTGAGGTGAGCGGCACGCTTAACAAAAAGGGCTCGCTCAACGCGACGGGTAACGTCACGCCGCAGCCGTTATCCGGCGATCTTCAGGTCAAGACCCAGCAGCTCGATCTGGCTGCGTTCGATTCGTACATGAGCGACGAACTGAACGCGAGCATCGCGAGCGCCCTGCTCTCCAGCAACGGACGCGCCACCTTCGCGATGAAGGGCGACACCCCGCAAGTGACGTATCGCGGTGACGCCACGCTCGGCAACGTACGCCTGCTGGACAAGGTGACGACGGACGACTTCGTGCGCTGGAATGCGTTGGCGGTGCAACAGATCAATCTGGCGGTGGGCAGCGGCAAGCCGAACGTCCAGTTGGGCAGCATTGCACTGTCGCGCTTTTACGCGCGTCTGATCATCAATGCGAACGGTCGTCTGAATCTGGCCGACGTGGTGGGCAATAACCAGGCGCCCCGCTCGCTCACGCGCGCCAATGAAGGCATACCGCTGGATGCGGCGTCCGCAGCAAAGCCTCCGCTCGATGCGGCGGCTTCAGCGGTAGAAGCCGGGCAGCCGACGGAGGTCGAGAAGAAGGAGCAATCGCCCGGCAAGACGACGGCCGAACGTGGCCCCGGCTACGGCGCGGGCAAGGCGCTGCCTGCGGACGTCCACATCGGACGTATCACGCTGCAAGGCGGCAACATCAACTTCACAGACAACTTCGTCAAGCCGAACTACACAGCCAATCTGACGGATATCGGCGGACGGATCGGCGCTTTTGGCACCGCCACCACCGAGCCTGCCGAAGTGGCGTTGCAGGGCAAGGTGAACCGCAACGCGCCGATCAATATCAACGGCAAGATCAACCCGCTGGCGCCGATGGCGTTCGTGGATCTCGGCGCGAAGGCGGACGGCATCGAGCTGACCAACCTCACGCCGTACTCCACGAAATACGCGGGTTATCCCATCGAAAAGGGCAAGCTCACGGTCGACGTGCACTATTTGCTCGATCAGGCGAAGCTGACCGCGAACAACCACATCTTCATCGATCAGTTGACGTTCGGCGATCGTGTGGATAGCCCGACGGCGACCAACCTGCCGGTGCGTCTGGCGGTGTCGTTGCTGAAGAACTCGCGCGGTGAAATCGACGTCGATATTCCGATTTCCGGCTCGCTGGACGATCCGCAGTTCAGCCTCGGCGGCGTGATTTTCCGGGCGTTCGTGAACCTGATCGTCAAGGCGGCCACAGCACCGTTCAGCTTGTTGGCGTCCGCATTCGGCGGTGGCGAGCAGGAGCTGGGGTACGTCGAATTCGCCCCGGGAAGTGCGCGTCTGTTGCCTGACGACGAAAAGCGTCTCGAAACGCTGGTCAAGGCGCTGAATGATCGCGAAGCGCTGAAGCTGGACATCGTAGGTCGCGTAGACCCCGCCAAGGACACCGACGGCTTGCGTAGCGTGGCGGTCGAGCGTGCCATCAAGGCGCAGAAGGTCAAGGCGATGGTTGGCAAGGGCGAGAGCATCGATGTCGACAGTGTGAAGGTGACGCCGGAGGAACGTAGCAAGTACCTCACTGCTGCCTACAAGGCGGCCGACTTCGCGAAGCCGCGCAACATGATCGGACTCACCAAGTCGCTGCCGGATGACGAGATGGAGAAGCTCATGGAGACGAACGTCAAGGTGGGCGACGACGATC
Organism: Pandoraea commovens; assembly: GCF_902459615.1. Lineage (GTDB taxonomy): Bacteria > Pseudomonadota > Gammaproteobacteria > Burkholderiales > Burkholderiaceae > Pandoraea > Pandoraea commovens. The sequence continues at coordinate 137,163 of NZ_CABPSA010000004.1, read as the reverse complement.
TGCGGGCGCTGGCCGAGCGCCGTGCCCAGCGGGTGCGGTCATGGCTGGACGGCAAGATCGCGTCTGACCGGCTGTTCGTGGTGGCGCCGAAGCTGAACGCGGACGGCATCAAGGACAAGGGAGCCACCACGCGTGTCGACTTCGCACTGAAGTGAGGCATTTGTGTCATAATCGACCATTCCACTGGGGCCGACATGGTTTCGACGTGGGTATAAAGCGATGCAGGGCATACCGAGGACCCGTCACCTCGTTAATCAATGGGAAAAACGTAACTGCAAACGACGAAACGTTCGCACTGGCAGCCTAAGGGCCGCCGTCCTCTGCCTAGTTCACTGACGGACTAGTGTCGCAAGACCGGTAGCAATACCGCCAGAGGTCATATACGTCAGTTAAGCCTTTGCGGCGTCACGACGCCAAGGTCGAAAATTTAGTGAATCGCTGTTGCGTAGCGTGTTCGTCCGCGACAAAACAGTTAAATCAAATGACAGAACTAAGTATGTAGAACTGGTCGTAGAGTGCTTGCGGACGCGGGTTCGATCCCCGCCGGCTCCACCAATATTCTGATCGTCGACGACAACGAAAGACGGTCAAACCCAAGTAAAAACGGGCCTTCGGGCCCGTTTTTCATTTCTACGTTCGGCTCGCCGATCTCTCAGCGCCCTCACCCCGCCTTGCCAGACTTCAACCCAAGAAACGGGAACGGCGGCGCAGCTTTGAAACTAGCGGAAACTTCCCCACTGAACGTATTGCGTTGGTCTTTCCCGAGATCAAGGCGCTTGACTGGCGCACCGGCCGAAAAGTCGACCTTGTTGAGATCCACCCAGAACGTATTCGGTGTGAGCGCCGACTCGAAGAAATAAAGCATGCGCTTGTGATCGACAACGGTTCGCCAGCGCGTTGACGAGATATTCGGCTGCCCCGGCGTCGTAATGCCGAACGGCACCGATGCATTGCGAATCACGCCGAACATGCTCGCCAGCGCTTCCACCGGATCTTCGCTCTTCGGAATCGCATTGACGTAAAACGACGCCCGCGCAAAACGGTCCGACGCGCGGTTGGTCCCTGGCAGAAACGTCGTGCCACCGATCTGCGTCCAGTACGCGTTCAACGCAAGCTGCTCGTCGAACGTCGGCGAGTTCGTCATCACCTGATACTGCTTGCCGTGATGAATCACCTGCCGACCATTGATGTATTCGACGATGGCGCTGTCGCCCGTCCTGTCCGACATCGACAAATGCAGCGTCGTGAGCCGATCCTCGCCCGGCACGTTATCCGTCACAACCGTGAACGGCTTCTTCTCCAACGCCGAGACGGCCTCCGCGACCGTCGCGAAATTGTCCAGAACGTACTGCGCCCACGCGGCAATCGTCAAACCCGGCTTGGAATCCTTGTCGAACTTCGGATACTGCGACTCCACGAGCCACAACAGTTGCGCCGACAAACCTTTCTCATTGACGCCGTCGGTCGTCGACACGTCGTAACCGGTCGCCACGACACTGCCGTACTTCGCCGTCCAGCGGATGGAGTTCGGCCCGGCCTCCCCCGCACGTGCAATGCCCCGGGGCAGCACATACAGGTTGGTCGCGACGTCCTGCTTCCAGTCCATCGAACGAGCAGTAATGACATCGTCGTTCGCACCGAGATAGACCACACGGGTACAGGCCAGCGACGACAGGGGAGACAAGGCGAGCGTTGCCGCAGCAACGAGACACGGCAACGTCCTGACGAACTTACGGGGCATGGCGATACCTCACATTGGGGGAAGGGTACGCAAGAACCGTCAGTATAACGATGGATTTAGCGATGGAATTACCGGGTGAATTCCGTCAATCGACCAGAATCGGATACAGAGAAGCGACGAGCAGCGCCGCCGCCACGCCGTTGAAGATGCGCACCGAACGCGCGTCCGTCAACACGCGGCGCATCGCCACGCCGAATCCCGCCCACAGCCCAATGCACGGCGCGCCGAGGATGCCGTAGATCACAGCGAGCAAAGCGACGTCGGGCAAATGCGACGCGTTGGGCAAATACGTGCTGATCGCGCCTACGGCCATGACCCACGCCTTCGGGTTCACCCACTGGAATGCCGCCGCGCCGACGAAGCCCATCGGGCGCTCGCGACCCCGGCGCTCGTCGTCCATCGGCCCCGAGCGCGCCAGATGCCACGCAAGCCACAGCAGATACGCCGCGCCAACGTACTTCAGCACCGTATGGATGACCGGGAAGCGCACGAAAACCGTATGCAGGCCCGCACCGGTCAGGAACACCATCAGCGCGAAACCGAAGGCGATGCCCGCGAGATGCGGCAGCGTGCGCACGAAGCCGTAATTCAGCCCCGAGGCGAGCACCATCATGTTGTTGGGTCCGGGCGTCACCAGCGTGATGACAGCGAAGGCGCAGAAAGCCAGAAGTTGTTCGGTCGTCATAGTCGTCGATCTGAAACGCCGCGCCGGTGCCGCATCCTGCGAACACGCGAGAAAGACGCGGTGTGACAGCATAGACACGCGTACCGACGCACACCCGATACACTTCACCGAATCCGCACGGGCCTGTACCGGTCGCACACCGTAACAGTTGAGCCGCGCTGCGCATTGCGGCGCGTCGCTCGACGTCACGCCACACCGTGAAAAGCCGCCAGACGCACCACACGCGCCAACGTCGTGCGAGAATCGACGTCATCCGAACGACCACTCGAAGCCGCCGTCTCGTGCGCCCGACTCGTTACTCTCCAAGCGCGCAAAGGCACTCATCGAACGCTCGACACTGATTCCATGCCGCCACGTCTGCCACCGTTGTCCGCCCTGCGCCTGTTCGAAGCGGCGGGACGCCATCAGAGTTTCAAACGTGCCGCCGCCGAACTGCATCTCACCCCGAGTGCAGTCAGCCACGGCATTGTCGGACTGGAGCAGACGCTGGGCGTGGCGCTCTTCACGCGCTCGCCGCAAGGGCTGACGCTCACGCCGGAAGGCGTGGACTATCTCGCGTACGTGACCGAGGCGTTCTCGCTGCTGCTCACCGGCACACGACGTCTGCCGACCCCGGACGCCTCCCGCGCCATCGCCATCACCTGCGCCCCCACTCTCGCCTCACGCTGGCTGCTGCCGCGTCTGGACATGTTCATGCGTCGCATGCCCGGCGTCGACATCACCGTCGACACCTCGCGCCGCCAGGTCGGCTTTCCCACCGACGGCTTCGACTTCGCCATCCGCCTCTCACGCGCGCCCGTCGCCAGCGACACATGGCACCGCCTGTTCGGCGAACGGTTCGTCCCCGTGTGCAGCCCGGCCTATCTCGCGATGCACGCCCGTGAGGACGGCACTGTCAATCTGAGCGAGACGACTCGCATTCACGTGAGCAGCGCCAGCGAAGATTGGCAGGTCTGGGCCGAAGGCGCAGGCATCGACAACTTCGATACCCGGGGCGGGCTGAGTTTCGACAGCATCCAACTGGCATTCGAGGCGGCCATGGCGGGGCTTGGCATCGTGATCGGACGCCGCCCGCTGGTCGACGAGTATCTCGCGAACGGCATCCTCGTCCCCGCGCACGACGTCACCACGCAATCGCAAGGCGCGTACTGGCTGATCAGCGCCCCCGACATCGAGCCGCACCCCGAATGCGTGGCGTTTCGCAACTGGGTCATCGAACAGGCGGGCACCCATCAAGGTGAATAAAATTCACCCGCACGCTCACACAACTCCTTTGCCTGACGGAGACTTCATTGCGACACTTCGGTGAGGAGGATTCACCATCATGTCGCAAACTACCCCACCCGCATCGGCGTCGCTACAGGGACGCGTCACCCTCATCATTCTTGCTGGCGCACTCGTACTCAGTGCTGCAATGGGCACGCGCCAGACGTTCGGTCTCTTCATCAATCCGTTTTCCTACGACCGCGGCGTGCCCGTCACACTGGTCGCGTTCGCCATCGCCCTGCACAACCTCGTGTGGGGCTTCGCGCAGCCGTTCGCGGGGGCGATGGCAGACCGTCATGGTCCTGCACCGGTCGTCGCGTTTGGGGCGTTTGCCTTCGCTGCCGGACTGGCGATGGCCGCCCTCGCACCGTCCGGTGTCTGGCTCGTGATCGGGCTGGGTGTGCTCGTCGGTCTCGGCATCAGTTGCACGACGTTCGGTGTGGTGCTGCCCGCCGTGAGCCGTGCCGTCACGCCCGAGCGACGCACGATGGCCATGGGACTCGTCAGCGCGGGCGGCTCGCTCGGACAGGTCGCCCTCGTGCCCGTCGCACAGGGCTTGCGCGAAACGTACGGCGTCTCCACCTCGCTCTTCGTACTCGCCCTGGTGTTGTGCTGCGCGGCGCCGCTCGGCTTGTTCATGACGATGTCCCGTCGCCGCAAGCCCGCACCCGGCAGCGCCGCCCCCACCCCATCGGCCCAATCAGCCCAATCGGCCAAATCGGCCAAATCGGATGACGGCGAGCATGTGTCCCTTCGCGAAGTCCTCCGGCAAGCCCGTTCGCATCGCGGCTACCAACTGCTCACGCTCGGCTTCTTCACCTGCGGTTTCCAGCTCGCCTTCATCGCAACGCACTTGCCGGGTTATCTGCTGATGTGCCACATGCCGGTCGGGCTTGGCGCGACGGCGCTCGCGCTGATCGGTTTGTTCAACATGCTGGGCAGTTGGGCGTGCGGATGGCTCGGTGGACGGTATCGTCAGCACCATGTGCTCGGCTGGCTCTATCTCGTACGTGGCGCGGCCATCGCCCTCTTTTTCGTGCTACCGAAAACCGACACGAGCGTCGTGATCTTTGCGGCCGTGATGGGCTTGACGTGGCTGGGCACGGTGCCGCTCACCAGCGGTCTGGTGGCGAAGGTGTTCGGCACGCGGCATCTGGGCACGCTCTTCGGCGTGTGCTTCATGAGCCATCAGGTCGGCTCGTTCCTCGGCGCGTGGTTGGGCGGATTCGTGCTCGACGTCACCGGGTCGTACAACCTGATCTGGGCCGCAACGGCGATTCTCGGCGCGGTAGCCGCAGCGCTTCACTTCCCGATCAACGACGAAAGTGTCGTGCCGCCGCTGCGCCAGCCGATGCCCGCGAACGCCTAAGCGCCCGCGCGAAGCCTTACAACCGGTGTGCGTTCGCGAGACGGAAAATCTTCGTCCAGCGTTGCGCGAGCGCGCGGCCCGGCATCGGCACTCGCCAGCTCGGCTGCGCGTTGTGTGCGAGTTCCAGCGTCAGCGACCAGCGTCCGCCCTCATTCACCGGATGGGCGGACGTGACATCCGAAAACACGAAGCGCGTCTCATGACCGTCCACGCGCAGCGTTCCCATCTTGCGGTCTGCGTCGAGCGTGAGTTCGCCCCACTCGCCCGACACGCTCACCAGACGCTTGCCATCACGCCGCACACCATGCACCGCGCGGTAGCGGCGCACTGCGTCGACCACCAGCCACACCACAATCAGTACGCAGACGATGATCGTCGCCACCGCTGCGAGCGCCCCGAAGCGCAGCGCGACGGCCGCATACAGACGCACTGCCCCATACACAATGCCCGCCAGTATGACGAGCGCCAAAAGAATGAACGGCACGCGTGCCTCCCCGCGTCTAAAACCACATCCAAAACAAAAAGCCCCGCCGTCAGAATTGCCCGGCGGGGCTTCATTTCATCACAGGCGCGGTATTCGTGCCGACGTGAATCGGCACGTCACCGCAACCTTCACCACCTGAACCATCAACGCTGCGGTTGCGGCGCGGCGGCGACGTCCTTACGTACCTTGGCCACTTGGGCGGCCGTCACGGCCGGTGCCTTGTTGCCCCAGCTCGAACGCACGAACGTGAGCACGTCGGCCACATCCTGATCGGTCAGACGGTCGTCGAAGCCCGGCATCGCGTAGTGCGTCGGTGCCGACTTCGTCGAGGGCATCTCCGCCCCGCGCAGCACGATGTGGATGAGCGAGGTCGGATCGACCGAGTTCACCGTCGAGCTGAGCGCCAGCGTCGGGAAGGTCTGCGTGTAACCCTTGCCCGTACTCCGGTGGCATGCCGCGCAGTTGTCGAGGAACGTGAGCGCACCGTTGCTCTTGTCCGACCCCACACGCAACGCCTTGGCAGCGGTGTCGTCGTACGCGAGCGCCTTGGCGTTCGGATCGACCGGCTTGAGCGTCTTCAGATACTTCGCAATCGCTGCAAGATCGTCGTCGCTCATGTGCTGAGTGCTGTGCTGCACCACGTCCGTCATACCGCCGAAAACGGCCGAATGGTCGTTACGTCCCGACTTGAGAAACGCCGCGATGTCGCCTTCGCTCCAGTTGCCCAGACCGTCTGTGACATCGCCACGCAGATTCTTCGCGAGGAAGTTGTCGACCACGCCGCCCGACAAGAACGCCGTGCTGTCGTCGGTCAGCGCCTTCTCCTGCAACGCGAAGCCGCGCGGCGTGTGGCAGGCGCTGCAATGCGCAAGACCTTCGACGAGATAGCGTCCGCGCGAGATCGGATCGTTATCGGTCGATGCCGCATCGGCGACTACAGCGGGAGCAAACATCTTGCGCCAGATAGACAACGGCCAGCGCATCGACATCGGCCACGGGATATCCGTCGCTTTGTTCGCCTGCGCGACCGGCTGCACGCCGTTCATGAAGTACGCATACAGCGCCTTCACATCCGCCGGACGCACCTTCGCATACGACGTGTACGGCATGGCGGGATACAGCGTCGAGCCATTCTTCGCGATCCCGTGACGCACCGCTTTGTCGAAGTCTTCGAGGCTGTAGTTGCCGATACCGGTGTCTTTGTCCGGCGTGATGTTGGTCGAATAGATCGTGCCGATCGGCGACGCGATCGGCAGACCACCTGCAAACGGCTTGCCCTTCGGTGCCGTGTGACACGCCGCGCAATCTGCGGCGCGCGCAAGGTACTCGCCCTGCTTGAGCAATTGCGCCTGCGGGTCGTTAGCGGCCGGTGTCTGCGGCGCGCTGCCGCCTTCCACCGTCACAGCGGGTACGGCAGGCGTGGGCACCGGCGAGACGGCAGCGCCGGAAGGTGCGGCCGCGTTCTGCGCCCAGACGGCAACGGCAGCGAGCGCCAGCGCACCGACAGCGATTACACCGACGGAGCGTTTCATCATCGTTTTGCGGATCATGGTTGCGCTCCTCAGGCCTGGACCAGCGGGCCGGCGTTCTTGAGGTACTGCTCGCGAATTGCCTTCGCGGACCAGTACGCCAGCGCCGCCACCACGCCCGTGGGGTTGTAACCCATGTTCTGCGGGAACGCCGACGCCCCCATCACGAACACGTTGGAGACGTCCCAGCTCTGCAGATACTTGTTGACCACGCTGTTCGAGGGATTCGTGCCCATGATGGCGCCGCCCGTCGTGTGCGTGCTCTGATAGATCCGCGTGTCGTAATGCGTACCCTTCTTGCGAATGGCGCGGAACACCTTCTCGGGATTCATCGCGCGACCCACTTCTTCCATCCGGTCGCCCATGTAGCCGAGCATGTTGTATTCGTTGTCGTGCCAGTCGAACGTCATGCGCAGCAGCGGCACGCCATAGGCGTCCTTGTACGTCGGGTCGAGATCGAGACACGCATCGCGATACGACATGACCGAGCCGGAAATCCCGATCGTCATGTAACGCTGATACGCGTCGGCAATCCCGGCCTTCCATTTGCTGCCCCACGCCGGTGTGCCCGGCACGGTCGGCGTCATCTTAATCGGACGTCCACCGTAGCGAATGTGACGAATGCTCGCCCCGCCGACAAAGCCGAGCGGTCCGTGATCGAACTGGTCGCCGTTCAGATCGTCCATCGACACGCCGCCAGCGCCCGTGCCGACGAACGGGTTGAGCTGCGTGCCCTTGGGCAGCAACACGTTCACCGCGCCGTTCATCTGGTACGCGTAGTTCTTGCCGACCACGCCCTCGCCCGTCTTAGGGTCGTACGGCTTGCCAATGCCCGAGAGCAGCAACAAACGCACGTTGTGCATCTGATACGCCGCCATGATCACGAGATCGGCAGGCTGTTCGACTTCACGGCCCTGCGCGTCGATGTAGGTGACACCGGTCGCCTTCTTGCCGTCGCTGTCGAGATTGACCTTGATGACGTACGAGTGCGTGCGCAATTCGAAATTCGGCTTCTTGAGCAGCACCGGCAGAATGGTCGTCTGCGGCGAAGCCTTCGAATACATGTAGCAACCGTAGTTCTCGCAGAATCCGCAGAAGTTACACGGCCCGAGGCGTACACCGTACGGATTCGTGTACGGCTCGGACGTGTTCGCTGCCGGTGCGGGGTACGGATTGAAACCCACTTCGCGCGCGGCCTTCTCGAAGAGCTGCGCGCCGTAGGTGTTTTGCAGCGGCGGCGTAGGGAACTCGCTCGAGCGCGCCCCTTCGCGCGGATTGCCGCCCGGCACGATCTTGCCGTTCAGGTTGCCCGCCTTGCCCGACGTGCCGAACACTTTTTCGGCGAAATCGAAGTGCGGCTCCAGTTCTTCGTAGCTCACGCCGAAGTCCTGAATCGTCATGCCTTCGGGGATGAACTTCTTGCCGTAGCGCTCTTCGTAATGACTGCGCAGCTTCAGTTCTTCCGGCAGGATCCGGTAGTGCATGCCGTTCCAGTGAAAGCCTGCACCGCCCACACCGTTACCCAGCAAGAACGAGCCGTTCTGACGATACGGCACCGCGAGATCGTCGGGTGTATGGCGAATCGTGACGGTCTCACGCGCAAGCTCTTGAAAGAGCTTGCCGCGCACGGAGTATTCGAGTTCGTCGATGACCTTGGGGTACTGCGCGTCGGTGGGCGTGTCGCGCATCGCGCCACGCTCGAGGGCGACGACATTGAGCCCGGCGTCGGTTAGTTCCTGGCCGAGAATCGCCCCGGTCCAGCCGAAGCCGACGATGACGGCATCGACCTTATCTTTCTTGATTGCCATGAGTTAGCCCCGCTTTCCGGAAATCGACACGGGCCCGTATGGGTATTTGACGTTGGGCTGATCCGCCCAGTCCATGAAGTCGGCGCGTGCGCCAGGGAAACCCACCAGCTTCCAGCCGACCATGTCCTTGTTGCCGCCGTGGATCGGGTCCGAGAGGAACCCTTCCTTCGTGTTGGCCAGCAAGTAGGAGAAGAACGTGCGCGCGGGCACTGCGTCGAATTCGATCTTCGCGTGCTCCAGATCCCCGAGTACGGCTTCCTGCGTCGCATGGTCGAGATCTGCAAACGCTTTGTTGTACTGCTTCTTGCAGTGAGCGTCGCACGCGGCAATGCCGTGGCGATAGATGTCGCGCGGCACGAGACTCAGTTGGTAACCCATCTCGGGCGGCTGATCGGTGTGGAACGGCCCCTGCATGTACCAGAGCTTGCCGTGACCGAACGGCGTTTCCATCTGGCCGTCGATGAACTTCGGCACGTCGGCCTGCAACGCGCCGGGACCGAGATCGTCAGCGGGAATCAGACGGTCGACGGCTGCGTTGACGAAACGCCATTCGTCGGCAGTGAAGTATTTGGGTTCGTAAGCTTGGCCTGAGGCGGCGGGCGCAGCGGTCTGGCTGCTGCAGGCGGACTGCGTAAGCGTCGCACCGGTGGCGAGGGTCGTGGCAGGCACGATCGCCAGCACCTGGCGCAGAAAGCGCCGGCGCGGTTCCTTGTCCTGTGACATGGAGTTCTCCGTTTTGTGGGGGACGAATCACGCATGACAGTCAAGCGGGGGCGAGCCATGCGTGAAGAAAACCTGACAGGCTATTCACCTCGCGTAGCGCTATTAACAACGCGGCCATTCTACTGACAAGTTCCCTACATAGCAAAGAAAGATACTGTTGCGTCAATCGCGCAACTTATTGATTGAAAAGGCTTGCAGATAATTAAAATATTTACTATTACGCGTGCGCGCAGGGTTTCGCCAAGCAAAATATGCGGCGAAATTCGCATGCGATCCGAGGTGATTTACAAGGCCCGAAATTCGGTGAATACGATGCGAGCGCGCAAAAAAACGCCACCGGAAATCGGTGGCGGCGAGTTGTACTTTGATGGTCAGAAGGTGACTTATTCCTGGTCGGGTGGCGGCGTCATGGGAAGCGGAGGCGCTTGCGTATCCGACGGGTTCGCCGGGTTCGCAACAGGTGGCAGTGCACGATATGACTTCGGGCGCGCCCCCGTTCGCAATGCCATTTGCTCAGGCGTTTCGTTGATCCAGTCCACCGTGGGACCGGCTGGGCGACGGACCGGCCGCGACATCGAACTACCCACCTCCCCCGAAAGACGTCGCACCGGTGGATGCTCACGCTGGGCCTCTCGATTTCGCTCGCCCTGCTGCTCGGCCAGACGCTCGACCGACTGGCTCCGTTCGAAGATGACGCTCAGACGCCCCGCACTCCCCGGATGGGCACCAATGAACTGCTCGACAAACTGTTCGCGGCGCGAGGCGGGCTGATCCTTCGGTCGGAAGGACTTCGTGGCGGATGCTGCCGGGGCCGCCTGCGTGTTCACTTCGTCTGGCGCGCCGTCTATGGCATCTGCCATCGAGCGAAGCAGCGTAGGCAACGCTTCGTCGTCATTCGATGCGCCGATCGGTGACGGACGCGCATCGAGACGCTTCGGCGTCGTCGCAGGCAAGGGGCCGTCGATGGGCGCTAGCCCGGACACGCCTTGTGGCGAATCGACTTCATCGAACTGCGCGTCGTCGTGCGGCGACTCGGACGATGCGCCGATCATCCGTCCGCCATCCGTATGCTGGAGGTCGTCCCGCAACTCACGCGCAGCGTGCTTCCAGTGATCGATCTCCAACGCTCGCGCGCCAAGCCACGACGCCGTCCCGGCTTGCGGCGAGTGCTTGGCATCGGCCAACACCGCCGAATACTCGTACAAGCCGAGTCCTTTCGCGCGGATGTCGTTCAACGTCACCGGCCGGTCGGCCGGATAGCCGAGCAGCAACGCGAGGCGCGCCGCGTCGTTGCGCGCACGAATTTGATTCTTCTGGAAGCGCGACTTCGACGTCGCTGGTTTGAGCACCACTTTGCCGCCACGAATCTTCAGTCGAAGCGGGACGTCGGCACCGCCCCTGGACATTTCGCGTTGCGCTTCACGCGCCATGTCGTTCAGCGCGATCAGCAGATTGCGCTCGGCCGTCAGTTCGTTGAATTTCCGGTCGTGAATGTTGACGGTGAGCGAGAGCATGGTGTCGCGCATCCTCGCCATGTCGGCGAGGTGTTGCAGCCCCATCGACTTTGCCGCCCCCTTCTGCAAACGGCCCGTAACACGGCTCATCCGGTCAAGTTCGTCGTTCACATGTGCGATTTCGCCCAACTGATCGACGACCGGCGTCGAATCAAAAGTACGCACGAACGCTCGGTTTTCCGGTGGAAGGCCGTAGCGCACCTGTTGCATGGCTTCGGTGCGTTTATCTTCGAATGAGATGTCGCGCTCGATGCAGCGCTGAAATAGCGTGTGCCAATTTTCGACGCGCGTTTTCATGGCTTCGGCGACGAGCGGCTGGGCCATCAGATCGTCGGCCGTCCTCCGCTCGAGCTCGCGATACGCTTGCCAGCGGCCAATCGTTACACCGTTGCTGTCCTCAACCGTTCTGGTGCGCTGCGGATAGGTCTGCCATGCCTTGCTGAGCGAACCCGCCACTGTCGGCGGCGCCGCGCCAAGTCGCGCAAAGTCCGAGCCGAAGCTGTGGCCGCATTCGCATGAAAGCGATCGACCCGCCAGTAGCACAGGCGCGGACGTTACCGACGGCCCTCCCTGCGAATAATTCCCGAAAGGTGTTCCCATCATTCATCTCCCATTAGTAATGGTGACTAAGGCCGGATGACCTTCGGGCACGGAGACTAGACGGGATGACTGCGAACGGATTTCGATTCCGTGGGAAAACTTCGCTTTGTGGCACCTATTGAGAGTGCGCCGGTACGCGACTACCGTCGTCGTCGACGCATCATGCGTGATCAACGCGCGATCAGCGTATGAAGCCGACCGTCAGAACCGCGCGAGCAACTGGCCGAGCAATGCGGCCCCTTCTTTGCCCTTGGCGGAATCGGCCCACAGACGGTCGATCATGGCGCGATACATGCCCACGCCATCGGGCGACGTGGTGATGGTGGCGATGCCGGTACGCAGGTTCGGCAACTCGCCGAGACGGAACGGCGACACTGCAACGTACGCCTCGCCCTGTGCTTCGAAAATCTGGAAGGTTTCGTTCGGCATGTTGTCGCTGACGATGCCGATCTGCACGCCCGCCGTGTCGGCTTCGAGGAATTCGACGATACGCGTCACCTCACGACGGGCAGCCATCTTGCGCTCCAGCTGCACGCCTGGCGGCAACCCCAGTCGCCCGACCAGCCCGTGATGCAGGAACTGCTCGATCTGACGCAGACCGATCAGACTGGTCACGGCCAGACGTTGACGCGAGAAACTCGATTTACGCTCCTGCAAGATGCCCAGCACGCGATCGATCGTGTTTTCCCAATGGCGGTCGACCAGCGTCGGCGGAATGCTCTCGTCGAGCATGTGACGCAGCCAGACGTCGTAGTCGTCGGACGTCAGCAGAAACGAAATCGGATCGAAGTGCGCGACGATGCGCTCGGAACGGCTTTCCAACTGGCGCATGCGCTCGAAGTAGCTCACGGCCGAATCGTGGTACTCGACTTCCACCCCAAGCAGATTGGCGAGCGATACGCCCAGCAATGCGGCGAGCCGCTCCAGCGTATCGATCTTGACGATCTCGCCGCGCTCCAGCTTGTAGATGGCGGCGCGTGAGATATCGAGTTGCTCGGCGACATCCTCACTACGTAATTCCGCTGCCAGCCGATAGGCGCGCAAGCGTTCGCCGATGGCGCGGAAATTGAAGCGCGCGCCTCGCGGCGCTCGGGATGTCGTTGCAGCTCGAGTCAAATCGCCCCCTGTTGGATACCTCTTGGAACCGCCCTCGTGCGAGACATTGCGGCACACTGCAAAACATTGAAATGCCGCAGATTGCGTCGTGCCCGCATGGCAGTGCCGGGATTATACCGGTCGCCTCGCGCGACTGACGGACTGTGCGTCGACCGTCCAAACGAAATCCATCTGCAAGCAAGCCGCGCGTGACGTGCCGTCCACGCCACACATCGACCGGTCGAATATTTTTCCGATTGTCTAATTTTTTAGATTTCCGCACGATTCGGGACACGGTGCCCCCATGCCGTGAGAATGCCGTCACTCGCAGACGGTCTGACAGCTTTTCGGGGATGACCCAACGCGCTGGCGGTGATAGCCTGCGCGCCGTCCAGAAATTTATACAAAACAAAGAGGGAATGATGAAGACCTGGCAAAAGGTGTTTGGGACGACTCGGGCCGCGCGCAAGGCCAGCGCCGTCGCGTTGGGTTCGGTTGCATTGGGCGCTGCGGCACTCGCAAGCACCGCACATGCGCAGTCGAGCGTGAGCTTCTACGGCTTGGCCGACGCCTACGTCGGCTCGGTCAAGAACCCGGGCGGCAACGCGGCCGCCGTGCAGCAAGGCGGCGGCATGACCACGTCGTACTGGGGCTTGTCGGGTACGGAAGACCTTGGCGGCGGCAATAGCGCGCTCTTCGTGCTTGAGAGCTACTTCCAGCCGAACAACGGCACCTACGGCCGTTTCGCGGGCGATAGCTTCTTCTCGCGCAACGCCTACGTCGGGCTGTCCAATACCCGACTGGGCACCTTCCGTATCGGCCGCATCACCACGCCGATGTACCTGGCGACGATCCAGTTCAACCCGTTCAACAACTCGTACACCTTCTCGCCGATGATCTTCCACACCTACAAGGGTCTGGGAACGCAGGGCGTGGTGGGTGACTCGGCCTGGAACAACGCAGTGGCCTACACCACGCCGTCCTACGCAGGACTGGCGGGCACGTTGCTCTACGCCACCGGCAACAGCGCCACGGACCACAGCGCGAAGAAGTGGGCCGCTGCGCTCACGTACGCCAACGGCCCGTTCGCCGCCGCCGTGAACTATCAGTACGTGAACTTCAGCGCCACGCCGGGCGACTTCGGCGCGCAACTGCCGGGCGTGACCGGGCTGACGAATCAGAACACCGTGCAAGTCGGCCTCTCGTACGATCTGGCCGTGGTGAAGTTTTTCGCGCAGTACATGCTCGTCGCGAGTCAGGCCGCCAGCGGCAACTTCCATGCGAACACGGGGCAGCTCGGCGCGTCGGTGCCGCTCGGTCTGGGCAGCGTACTGGCGTCGGTGGCCTACACCGGCTCGAACGGATCGGGCGACAACCAGCGCCGCACCACGTGGGCGCTCGGCTACGACTACCCGCTGTCCAAGCGGACCGACGTCTACGTCGCTTACAAGTACGACCACATGAGCGATATGTCGACGGGCCAGACGTACGGCGCAGGCATGCGCGTGCGCTTCTAAAGCGTCGCAGCGAAACGGTCGGCACTGTCGAGCCCCCGCTCGTCAGTGCCTCCCCTCCTGCGCCAGGCGTACAACCGATTCGCGCGCTGTCGCCGAACCTCCCCTTCGTCTCAGGGTTAGCCCCGATTATTTTCGTCTTGCCTGCCTTTTGATGTTCGATTAGTCTAAATATTTAGACAGATGGAGAGCACGATGGATCTGCAACTCGCATGCGCCTGGTTACAGCGCGACACGGTCGGTCTGTCCGACATCGAAGATTTCGCGGCACGCTGTCTGAATGCGTCGCGCACCGCCACGCGCGAATCCGCCGCGTTGCTGCTGCTTGCACAGGCCGCTCAGGCTTTCGTAGAAAGGCAGTCCGGCATTGCCATCAACGGGGAAACGTTCCACGCCTTTCTGACCCGCAGTAAAACGTCCGCGACGATGTTGCGCGACGCTGCCGCCGCTTCCGACGCCAGCTTTCTCGCTTCGCTCAATCAGTTCGCGGCCCAGCTGACGACCGAGGTCTACGCGTGACGTCACGCGTTTTTTTCACTTGATCGTCTAAAAATATAGACAATCTGACGAATGCGACGGCGCAATCGATCGCCACGGCATTCGCCTCCCACGGGAACCGATCATGGAAGCCAACCTGAATTCATCGCGTAGAGAACACGCGAGCGCCTCGCCCAACACCGGTGACGACACCGTCACCCCTTACGCATGGAAGGCGCTGGCGGGTTCTGCCATCGGCTATGCGATGGACGGCTTCGACCTACTGATTCTCGGCTTCATGCTGCCGGCGATCACGATCGGTCTGCACCTCACGGCGGGGCAAGCCGGTGCGCTCGTCACGTGGACGCTGATCGGCGCTGTGGCAGGCGGCATTCTGTTCGGCGCGCTTTCGGATCGTTACGGCCGCGTGCGCATGCTGACGTGGACGATTCTGTTGTTTGCGGTCTTCACCGGCCTGTGTGCGCTGGCGCAGGGCTTCTGGGATCTGCTGGTGTATCGCACGATTGCCGGTATCGGCCTCGGCGGCGAGTTCGGCATCGGCATGGCGCTCGCAGCAGAAGCATGGCCAGCGTCCAAGCGCGCACGCGTGTCGTCTTACGTCGCACTCGGTTGGCAGACAGGCGTGCTTGCTGCCGCGTTGCTCACGCCGCTGTTGCTGATGTACATCGGCTGGCGCGGCATGTTCGTCGTGGGTGTTCTGCCTGCGCTTGTCGCCTGGGTGTTGCGCAACAAGCTGCATGAGCCGGAAGTGTTCGTGCGCCGGGACAAGACGCAAAAGCACGGCAGCTCAAATGCGTTTCGTCTGCTCGTGAAGGATGCCCGTACCACGCGCGTGAGCCTCGGCATCGTGATTCTGTGTTCGGTTCAGAACTTCGGCTACTACGGCATCATGATCTGGCTGCCGACGTTCCTCTCGCAGAAGCTCGGCTTCTCGCTGACGAAGTCCGGCCTTTGGACCGCCGCAACGGTCATCGGCATGATGTTTGGCGTATGGGCCTTCGGGCAACTGGCCGACCGCATCGGGCGCCGTCCCACCTTCTTGCTGTATCAGGCGGGCGCAGTGGTCATGGTGATCGTCTATTCGCAGCTGACCGATCCGGGTGTCATGCTCTTCGCCGGTGCGTTCATGGGGATGTTCGTCAACGGCATGGTCGGCGGCTACGGCACGCTGATGTCCGAGGCGTATCCCACGGCAGCACGCGCGACGGCGCAGAACGTGCTGTGGAACATCGGACGCGCCATCGGCGGCCTCGGCCCGCTCGTGGTCGGTGCACTCGCCGCACGTTACTCCTTCCAGATTGCCATCGCGCTGCTCGCGAGCCTGTACGTGCTCGACATGATCGCCACGCGCTTCCTGATTCCCGAACTCAAAGGCACCGAACTCGAATAACGCTTGCCTCGTACTCGGCAAGCCCTCGCCCCCACTATCCGGAGCCCCCATCCATGTCCGTCGTCTCTCTGACGCCCAACAACGTCCCCCGCCCATTGGCGCGGGTGCCTTCGCCGACGTGCCATTCGCATGATGGGCATGAAGCTCATGAGGCGCAGCCAGACGCTGCCACGTGCGCATCGCCCGCCGGGCACATCGTCGCCACGCATCACTGCCGGGTACTCACGCATCACGCCGTCAACGCGCGTTATCGCTATCTGCGCTTGCAGGCGGATGCCCCCGTCGCGCTCACCACGCGCCCCGGGCAGTTCTATCAGTTGAAGTGTCCGGTGACGGAGAGCGAAGCGCCGTTCCTGCTGCGTCCGATGAGCGTCTACGGCACCGGCCCCGAGCCGGACACCATCGAGTTTCTTTACAACGTGACGGGCGTCGGCACCCGCGCACTCGCCACGCTGACCGAAGGCGCCTCGCTCGACATCGTCGGCCCGCTCGGCAATACGTTCACACTCGACACGCAATGGCAGCGCGTGATGGTCGTCGCCCGTGGCGTCGGTCTGGCGACGATGGCGCCGCTGGTGCAACGCGCCGCTGCGGCCGGTCTGCGACTGACGGTCGTGATGTCGGCGCGCAGCGAAGCCGATCTGATGCGCGACGAGTTTCTGCGCTCGCCCGAAGCCCGTGCACTGGCCGACGTGCATTGCGTGTTCGACAGTGATGGCTCATCAGCAGTCGCAGCGCTTGAGCCGCGCATCCGCGCCCTGCTCGCCGCAGCCCCCCACGACGCGGTGTACACCTGCGGCTCACATCGTCTGCTGATGCTGCTTCAGCGCGTGCTGGCCGCACACCCGGAGATCACGGGCGAAGTCGCAATGGAGCAACGCATGGCCTGTGGCATGGGCGTTTGCCTGTCGTGTGTGCGGCTGTTCGATTGCGACGGCGACAAGCAATTCCTGCGCGTGTGCCGTG
This sequence comes from Pandoraea commovens, assembly GCF_902459615.1. GTDB lineage: Bacteria > Pseudomonadota > Gammaproteobacteria > Burkholderiales > Burkholderiaceae > Pandoraea > Pandoraea commovens. Next base: position 119,981 of record NZ_CABPSA010000004.1, on the reverse strand, counting down.
AAGGCCCCGTGTTTGCCATTCGCGACGTCGTCGGGGAGGTGGATTTTGGCTGATCTTTCCGTTCGCATCGGTTCGCTCACGCTGCGCAATCCCGTGATGCCCGCGTCGGGCTGCTTCGCTGTCGAGTATGCCGAGGCGCTCGATCTGAATCGTCTTGGCGCGCTAGTCGTCAAAAGCGTGTCGCCCGACGCGCGGGCAGGCAACCCGACGCCGCGCGTGGCCGAGACCGCCAGCGGCATGCTCAACTCCATCGGCATTCCGAGCAAAGGACTCGACGCCTATCGCCGCGACGTGTTGCCTGCCTACACGCGCTTCGACACACCGGTCGTGGTCTCAGTGTCGGCCGACACCGCCGAGTCGTTCGGCGAAGCGTGCGAGACGCTGTCGCTGCCGGAGGTCGCTGCCATCGAAGCCAACATCTCGTGCCCAAATCTCGAAGCAGACGGCATGGCCTTCGCGATGCAGGCCGAGAGCACGTACAAGGCCGTGAGCGCGATCCGGCGTCGCACGTCGCACCCGTTGTGGGTGAAGCTCACACCGAACGCCGGTCAGATCGCGTTGATCGCGCGTGCCGCCGAAGATGCCGGTGCCGACGCCATCGTCATGGGCAACACGGTCCTCGGCATGGCCATCGACGTGCGCACCCGCAAGCCGAAGCTCGGCAACGTGATGGGTGGTCTCTCCGGCCCGGCAATCAAACCGCTCGCCGTGCGACTCGTGCATCAGTGCCATCGCGCCGTGCGCATCCCGATCATCGGCTGTGGTGGCATCGAGACGGCCGACGACGCCGTGGAATTCATGCTTGCCGGGGCGACGGCCGTGCAGGTCGGCACGGCGTCGTTCCGTGATCCGGCGGTCATGGGTCGTATCGTCGACGGGCTCGCCGCGTACTGCGACGCAAACGATGTCGAGCGCATTGCAACGCTCACCGGTGCTGTCGCGCTCGACGCACAACTGTCCGACCGTTGGCTGCGCTTTGCACAGCAGTCCGGCTGATTTGTCCCGTAACTCTTAGGGTCTGTTCACAGACCCTACATTGCATCACGCGAAAAGAAGCACACTCATGGAACTGAACGCGCTGGCCCCGCTGGCCGAGCAACTCTTCACCGACCTGCGCCGTCTTGGTAACGACGGCGTCGGTATCTCCCGCGACAGCTATGGCGACGGCGAGAATGCCGCCGCAGCCTACCTGACGGAATGGGCAGGTCACCAAGGCCTGAGCGTCACACGCGACCGCGCCGCCAATCTCGTCTTCGCGTTGCCGGAGGACGACGGCAACACCCCGGCCACATGGATCGGCTCACATCTCGACTCCGTCCCGCAAGGTGGCAACTACGACGGTCTTGCGGGCATCGTCGCAGGTCTGCTGTGCCTCGTCGAACAAAAACGCAGCCAGCGACACACTGCGACACCGGTACGCGTGCTCGCGCTGCGTGGCGAAGAAAGCGCATGGTTCGGCCGCGCCTACATGGGATCGAGTGCGTTGTTCGGCAAGCTGACCGACGCCGATCTCGCCATGCCGCATCGCAGCAACGGCCGCTCGCTAGGCGAGTGCATGGCGCAGGCCGGTGCGGACGTCGACGCTATTCGCGAAGGTGAGATGCTCTTCGACGCGTCACGCGCTAAGGCATGGCTGGAGCTTCACATCGAACAAGGTCCGGTGATGATTGCGCGCAACATGCCCGTGGCGATCGTGCCGGGCATTCGCGGCAATGTGCGTCACAACCGCGTGACGTGTGTCGGCGAGGCCGGACACTCGGGCGCGGTGCCGCGCTGGCTGCGCCACGACGCGATGTTTGCCGTGGCCGATCTCATTACGCGGCTCGACGAGCACTGGCGTGCATTGCTCGAGCGCGGTATCGACATGGTGGTCACCACCGGCATCGTCGGCACCGATCCCGCCGAGCACGCGATCTCGCGCATCCCGGGCAAGGTCGATTTCAGTCTGGAAGTGCGCAGCCAGAGTCTCGATACGCTCGACGTTTTCTATGAGCTGATGCGCACCGAATGCCACGCCATCGAGCGCGACCGGGGCGTGAAGTTCGTCTTCGACCGACGGTTGGCGTCGGCACCGGCCGTCATGGACAAGCATGTGTCTTCGCTGCTCGAAGACGCCTGCCGGGTGTTCGATCTGCCTCAGGAGCGTGTGCCGAGCGGTGCCGGACACGACGCCGCCATCTTCGCCAACGCAGGTATCCCAAGCGGCATGGTGTTCGTGCGCAACGCCAACGGCTCGCACAATCCGGCCGAGAGTATGGAACTCGACGACTTCATGCGCGGCGTGCAGGTGATGGAAGCGGCAACGCATCGGATCTGACGACGCGTCACATCCATAAAAAACGGGTCGCTTGATGCGACCCGTTTTGCGTTGCGAGCGAGCTGCGAAGACCGCTTACGGCGCCAGCGCGATCACCTCGGCCACGGCCGCCGTCAGCTTCTTCGCGTACGGCACGTGCAGGAACTCGTTCGGTCCGTGCGCGTTGGACTTCGGTCCGAGCACGCCACACACCATGAACTGCGCCGTCGGGAAACCGGCTTGCAGCGTGTTCATCAGCGGGATCGTGCCGCCCTGCCCGATATAGGCGACGTCCTCACCGTAGTGGCGTTGCGACGCCGTGTTCAGCGCCGACGTGAGCCACGGTGCGACATCGGGCGCGTTCCAGCCGGAAGCCGCGCCTGCGTCCGACTTGAACGTCACCTTCGCGTTGTACGGCGGGTCGACTTCGAGCAATGCCTTGAGTTCTTGCACCGCCTGCGCGGCATCGATGAGTGGCGGCAGGCGCAACGACAGCTTGAAGGCCGTGCGCGGACGCAGCACGTTACCGGCGTCGGCCAGCGCGGGCAGACCGGCCGCCCCCGTCACCGACAGCGACGGACGCCAAGTCGAATTGAGCAGCGCCTCCTTCGGATCGGTCGTGGTCGGCAGCACAGACAGGCCGTCCTGACCGCAGGCCCACGGCATCTTCTTCCAGACGTCGTCGCCAAGAATGTGTGCGGTGGCTTCGGCCTCCTTCAGACGTTGCAGCGGAATCGGGCTATGAAACCCCTTCGGCAGCACATTGCCGCTGCCCGCATCCTCGAGCCGTTCAAACAGCTGACGCATGATGCGGAAGCTCGACGGTGCAATTCCACCGTAACCGCCCGAGTGGATGCCCTCGTCGAGCACCTGCACTTCGAGACTGCCCGAGATCAGGCCGCGCAGCGACGTCGTGAGCCACAGTTGGTCGTAGTTGCCTGCACCGGAATCGAGACAGACGACGAGACTCACGCGACCGAGGCGGTCGCGCAACGCGTCGACGTACGGCAGCAAATCGTAGCTGCCCGATTCTTCGCAGGTCTCGATGAGACCGACGCAGCGCGGACGCTCCACGCCCTGCGCGTCGAGCGCGGCAAGCGCCGTCACGCTGGAATAAATGGCGTAGCCGTCGTCCGCACCGCCACGGCCGTAGAGCTTGCCGTCTTCGAACTTCGGCGTCCACGGCCCGAGGTCCTTGCGCCAGCCGTCGAACTCGGGCTGCTTGTCGAGGTGGCCGTACAGCACGATGGTCTCGGTGCTGCCCGAACGCGTGGCTGGCACTTCGAAGAAGATCACCGGCGTGCGGCCTTCCAGACGAATCACTTCAAGCTTGAGGCCCTTGACAGGCTGACGCTCCGCCCACTGAGCGGCGTCGCGCACCACGCGATCGATGTAGCCGTTGCGCGCCCAGTCGGCGTCGAAGCCGGGGCTTTTGGCCGGTACCGCAATGTAGTCGGTGAGCGCATGCAGGATTTCGTCGTTCCACTTGCGTTCGACGAATTCACGCAATGCGGCCGTGTCGAGCGACGGCTGAGTCGGGGTGACGATGTCGTTCATGGGGGAGTCCTTGGGGATGTCGTATGTCAGTGACGTGCCGCGCCACGTGCCATCCGGGCGGCCCGTCAGTGCAGCCAGATCCTGCACCGTGGGTTCGAGACGATCGAAAATCAGTCGGACGCGCGCTGGCCGTATGGCGTCATGATAGCCATTCCGCACCGCTTCGGTGGCCGAAGTTCACGCCATTCAATTGCCCGAGCCCGGCGGCCCGAACCGGAACACGATCTCGCCAGCAGCCCCGCTGGCCTTCACGCATGTGACGGTTTGCAGGCCTCTGCCCGGCACGTCGACCGAATGCTCGGTATCGGCCGCGCTGCAACGCCAGTAATAGGTCACCTGGCGCTCGCAGCGATTCGTGACTTCGTAGCGATAGCCGGTGACGTTCGCCGGCAGCGCGCGAATCGCGCCGCACGGCTGACCGCTGTTGTCGAGCGGCTCCGTAGGCGTTGACGGTGTTTGCGCGTGCAACGTGCCACTCGCCGCGAAGGCGAGAAGCACCAGCAAGCCTGAAATCCCCGCGTGCCGCTTTCCGTGGGTCGACATCAGATCCAACGCCATGCAATGGCGATGGCGCCGATGGCGACACCAATCGAGATGACCACGCCGAACCAAGCCAGCTGCGCACGCCGCGCACGACGACGGCTGGATTCCGACGTGTCGTAGAAACGACCCAATCCGCCCGAATAAAGCTTTTCCCAGCGAATTTCCATGGCGCACCTCACAAATCGATCAAACCGGCCCGCACTGCTTGTTCTTTTCTTCTTTATCGAAAGTTTTGAGGCGCAAGACAATTCGGATAAATCCGGGCACATTCCATAGCATGAAATACCTTGGAATCTTCCTAAAATTCCGACACCGCGCCGTCGCTTGAAGATCGCACTATTCTTTAGGAATTGCAATAGCGTGAACTCGCATAATGCGACGCCAAAGCCACGAGAGACCACGTCATCGACGATGGTTATCAACGTCCGAAGCGATCTCACGCACGCTTAAACGTGGTGCACGGAATGGATTTAACGGGGGAATTGTGAAGACTTAGGAGAATTGTGCCGGAACGGCTTTTACGCAGACACTGCGCGCTTGTAACAAAACGTTTCAATGAGGGGACAAGCGGTCGTTCGAATCGGGCGATTGAACGTGCGCGTCAAAACGCATCGGCCAGCGGTAAAGCGCCGCGACAATGGTGGAGAAAGCCGGAGGCTTGTCAGTCCCGATGGCTGAAGGCAACGTAGCGCGGCGATCCGCCGGAGGCGGTGCCGCGCACGAAAAGGAAGGGGAATGTGACTTTAGCGTCCCAGGAAGGCCGCCCCTACTGACAACAGCACGAATCCGCCGACACTACAGGCGATCGCGATTGCCAACAGGCGTTGAAAGAGTTGCTCGCGCTCACTAGCGCTGCGATGGGAACGGGGTGCATCGTGATGAATCGTTCCCCACCCACTCGAATACACTTTTTTCCAACGGATGTGCATAAGTTACCTCGCGTTGTTTAGTGCTCGTAGCCTTGCCGGTCATCGATTCTCGCTATCGGAATCGACGAGACGCAGGGCTAGTATGCGCTTTGTCTGCGAACGGTAAACCCCTCATCCGTGCTGCGTCGCCGCAAGCCAAACGGTTGATTCGTATGGTTTTCGAGACGGGAAAGTGCGACACCGAATACCGTCACAATGACGCGATTCGAGTTTTTTGGCCCGACGTGTCAATGCGACAGAATGTCGCAGGTGCGACAAGTTGTCGCGCAACCCGCATGAACCGTGGAATCCACTGATTTTCTGACTGCGACACACGCGAGCCTGTCGCAGGTCACACTCGGGCAATCGGTGCCGCAGCGACACAGGACTCACTGGGAAATAGGGATCGCGCACCGCGTTTCGTGCGGCGCAACATCGATTTTTTAAATAAACGACAAATCTGGGGTAAATCCGGGGGAAGCGATCTGCCCGGCGCTCGACTCCCCCCATTCCCATCAAGATTCAAACGGGTTTTTGACCTGTTTCTCTGTGGTCCCTGCCGGTGATTCGGCATGCGCGGGCAAGTCGGCGTCGGCAAGCTCGTTCACCACGGCATCCAGCACCGCTTTGAGCACCCGCGCGTGACGCAACCCTTCGGCATCGCGGCGCAACTCCAGATTGCCGAAGATCACCACGTGATCCTTATGGTTTTCGACGCTCAGCTCGCCGAGCGAGAGGGCATCGGCATCGTTGGCGAACGGCGAGAAGCGGTCATTGGCGGAAGACGATGACGTCATGAGGACTCCTGAATCGGGGGAAATCAGTCGTAAAACCGGTTGAGGGTCAACGCACGACAACATCCGGGGGATATCCCAAATGCTGTCGGTGAGCTTAACGGATGATCGTACGCAAGAAGTCGAGCACCGTCTGCACTTCGCGGTACGTCGGCACGTCCTGCTCGCGTTTTCGCTTGCTGCCACCGCCCGCCGCCTTGGGTTTAGGCAGCGACATCGCCGTGCTTTTAACGCTCGCGGGCATGCCGGGGAAGAAGTCGATTCCGGCGAGTTTTTCAAGTTCGGCCACGCTCACGACCGAATAGTCGCCCGTCGCCTCGTTCGCCACCAGATACGCGCCCGCCTGCTTGCGCTTCGGGTCGTAGACGACCTTGAAGAGCTGCGTGGGCACCATCACCCGGTCACCCACTTGCGTGATCGTCTTGCCCTTGAAAAGCGGTCCGGTGATCACGAACAATTCGCCCCGGTCCTGCGCGAGCTTACGCACGCTCGACTCGATGCCCGCCCACAAATAGCGATTGTTCTCGCTGTTCTGCGGCACCATGTTCGACAGCGAAAAACTTTCGGACTGTGCCCGCGAGTCCGGCATGTCGGCGGAAGGTGCCATGTGCCCACGGTCGTAGCCAGAGCGCACGTAATCGCGCAACTCGGCGCGTTCGCTCGCAGGCAGTTGCGACTCGGCGTGGAAGTTGTTCACGCGCGAGATCTGGCGAGCGTCGCTCAGCCCGGCGCGGGTGAGATGTTCGGCGGACCAGAGCGGTGTGCGCGTCACGCCCGAGTGCATCACGCCGAACGCACTGAAGCACACCTCGCGTGCGGCACGCGTCATGGCGCTGTTGGTGATGTCGGGGGCCGTGCCAGACCAGTAGTGATCGCCACACGCCGATACCGCAGCATTGGCCGCGTTCGGGAACGCCACGACCGCAGCAACAGCCCCGATAGCGAATACGGAAGAAAGGGAGAGAGAGATTGCCAACTGCCCGGCCATCGCGCGCAAGCGGCTTGCGCGCACTGCGGTGACCGTCCATCGAGACTGCTTCATCGCACTGCTTTGGGGAAGACGTAAGGGGGTGCGATTGTAGCGGATGAACGGCTATTCGGGGACGACGTTCCCCGCGCCGTAAGCGGCGCATTGCAATGTCTGGGCGGGGCCGAGATTGTCACATTCGTCCGCCTGTGCGCTCGGCATCCAGGCCTGCTCAAGGAAGAGCAGGCAGAGCATCAACGCGAGCATGAGAAGCAGCGTCTTCATTGCGGCATCCGGGTTGGGTTGCCGCATTGTATGCGGGGATGTCCGTACAAAACCCATCCCCGGCGCACTGAATTGTTTCGTTTCGTTACCGAGCCTGGCGGCGCGAGCGGTCCGGTCAGGCGTCAGCCACGTCGCCACGCTGCGCGACGAGCGCCGCCAAGGCCTCGCTGTCCGGCCCCAGTGCACGCAGACCGTTCACCACGCCGACACGGTCGGGCATCGCGCGGTTCTGCGACATCTTGAATTTGCCCTCGATGCGACGAATCGGAATCTCCACACCCACAATGGCGCGCAGCATGCCGTCGATGAAGTCCTCCGGGGCATCCTCGACCGCCCACGGTGCGGGAAGGCGCAGCTCCTGCGAGTTCGTCAGGTCACCGACCAGTCGCCGCAGCCAGGCCGCGTCGTCGATCACGCGTGGCTTGCCCCATACGTGCACAGCTGCGTAATTCCACGTCGGCACGACCTTGCCGTGCTCGGCCTTGGCGGCGTACCACGAGGGCGTGATGTACCCCTGAGGCCCCGTGAATGCGATCAGGCAATCGTCCACATCGCGCAGTGCCGGTCCATGCGGATTAGCGCGTGCCAGATGCCCGCGCAGCGTCCCGAACTCACCTTCGTCGGCATACATCAGAAACGGAATCGAATCGGCGATCAGCCCCTGCGCACCGGCGCTCACGAGCAACCCGAGCGGATGCGTACGAATGAGATCGTGCAGGACTTCAGAGCGATCTTCGGTGAAGGCGGCGGGCTGATACATCGATGACTCCGGACATGGGGGTGGGGTTGGAATGACGCTAAGCGTACGTCCACGCGTGGCTCTGGGCCAAGACCCAATATCGATGATTTTTTTGATGCCACGCTCGAGTGTCGAAAAGCGACCTGACGGAGGGCATTCGCCGCCCGTCAGGCATCCGTTCCAACGATGCGTGGAACGGTCAAAGGAACGACTTGGCCTGATCGAGCACCTTGTCGCAGACCTTGCGGGTGAGTTGTTCTTTGAGGCCACCGCCGTTCAGATCGACGGTCTTGCCGTCGGGCGACGACAGCAGCCCCTTCGCGCCGTCGAGATAGCCGGGGCTGGCGGCAGGCGAACCGGACTGCGTGCCGATCTTGCCGAGCAGCTTGTCCTTCACGTCCGTCGCCGAATTCAGATTTGCGCCGCCCAGATAGTTGTTCTTGATGCAGAACTGGAGCACACCGGTCGCATTGCCGATGCTGCTCGATGTGAGCGAGCCGCCCCCGCCCGACGCCAGGCCGCCGAGGCTGCCCGCCAGACCGCCCGTATTGCCACCGCCCGAGTTCCCGCCGCCAACGGCGTCCATCAGGTTGCCGATTTGCGCATAGGCGGCCATCGGCATGCCGACTGCCATCACCAGTGCGACGCTCGCGGCGCCCGCACCAGCCCATCGTTTCAGGCCCGCTGTCGTTACGGGGCTTGCCTTGCATTCCATGCGTCGGGACATACGATCCTCCGGGATGTGAATGACGTGGGGTCAGGTCGAGCCACTATAACAGGCCATCTCCCACGGTCTTTCACACGTCCCGTGCGCCTCAGAACAGCGCCGCAGTCGTATCCACGGTTTCCGGCACGACGACACTGGCGTCGACACCGGCATTTTCCTTGAGCAGGAAGACGAGATGATGTCCGGAGAGCAGCTCGATGCGACGGTCGCGCGCGAACTCCTCGACGCCGTCGTCGAACTCGCCGGTGGTGATCAGCATGCCGCGCGCAGCGCCGATCTGTTGCATCTCGGAGAGCATTGCGCGCGCCGCCGTCAGTTCCAGCCGTGCGTTGCGATCCATCTCGCGGAAGATGTGGACGACGACGTCGCCGCCGAAAATCGGATGCGGGTCCCATGCGCGGCACGTCAGCATGCCTTCCTGTTCGCCGGGCACCAGCGGCGGGCCTTCGAAACCATGCGAGCGCAACAGATGGAACATCACCTGGGTGAAGTCCTTGTCGCTGAGCGTCATCAGATTGAAGCGGCGGTCGACGGCCACATCGGCATCGGTGATGACTTGCGTCATATCGACACCTGCCACCGGCGTTACCGGCTGCAGCGCGTCGGGTCGTGCCGACACGCGCGCACCGAGCGCCGCCAGATGCGTGGTGGCGTCACCTTCGCTCAGCACGAGCGCCGCGAAATCGGCGCGGGCCGCATGTACGCTCGCAAGACAGATGCGCGCGTCGCCATCATTCGCATAGAGGTTGAGAACGACGGCCCCCACGTGCCGCAGCGGATCGGCGGCGAACAACTCATGCAACGAACGCAACACAATCTGTTGCAGCGCACCGGCGTAGGCCTGTGCACGAATGGCGTCACCAGCGGGCGTACCTTGCACAGCGTCTTCCGCCGCGTTGTAGTGATAGTCGAGCGCCGTCGGCACGGCAGCGTCGAGCGTCGGCACGTCGTACCCGATGGCCAACAGCTTGAGGTTCTCGACGTAATGTGCGGCGAGCGTTTGCTGGAACGCTTCCGGATAGGGACTGCGGCTGAGCACGATGCGCGCGTACCCCGTCACGGCAGCGGCCTCCCCGCGTAGCAGCGCGCCTTCGAAATCGGCCACGGCCGCGTTGTGACGGGTGCTCTCGGCGCGCGCCGCTTCCGTCGCCTTTTGTTGGGCGATCTGAAGGATCATCGACCCCTGGGTCCGGCGAATCTTCGAGGCTTCGTATTCGCGCTCCGCATGGACAAACTCGCTGCGCGCCTTGGCGACGGTCTGCTCATAGCGTCCGGACGCGCCGGGCATTGCCAGCGCCAGTCGCCCCGGCTTCTCGGGTGCGAACGTCTCCCACTCGGGCTTCGCCAGAATCTTCGGCAAATGTCGCGTATCGAGCACGGGAGGCGTATTGCGCGCGCGCAGATCGGCCGGAGGAATGCGCAAGTCGCGGGCGAGCCCATCGGCAAGCAGGCGCTCCAGTCGCGCCACTTCGAACTTCGCGCGCGCACCCTGCGCGGCGGCGTCCGCCTGTCGCCATGCCAGCCGCAAGCGCTCGCTTGCGACCGGGTCGGCGGCCGGTGCTTCTTCCCAGGCACGTTGCGCCTGATCCAGCGCGCGGACTTCCGCCAGCGAGCGCGCCTGCGATTGTGCGTGCTGCTGTTCGCGCGTGTGCGCTGCGCGCCAGAACTCGCGCGCCAGCCGATCGATGATGCTCTCGAATCCCCGATTCACTACTGCCCCCGCATGCAATTTTGATTTTGTTTTGACGAGCGAACTGACTGCCGTACCTCGACCATGCTCAGACCGTGCCTGCGCTGCGCCGGGACGGTCCGTCTTTCTCTCGGTATCGTCATGCGGACAGACCATCCACCGCCGACAATTTCCGATCATTCCCAACCATTACGTAGGGGACGATTGTAGGACGTTGCCCCGGTTCGCCGCAAAAAAATCTTTGATTCTCAAGAGATCGGAGCATGTCACGGTTGCAACGCCAGCGTCCTGATCGTCATCAAACCGCCATCGCTTCCGGGCAAGCTCCGGGGTCGAGCCTCGCCATCGCGGTCTCCCCCCGGCAGACGGCCGACGCGCCGGTCGCGAACGCCAACAGCCTTCAATGAGGTACGTCGGCGGGTTCGCGTACCGAACGCCGCTCAACGCCGCGTGAATACCCCGCTTTTGGGACGAGCCCGTCTCCGCGACTCCAATGGCGACTACCATGACGCGATCTCGCCGAACGTCGCTCAGCGCCGATTGCGCCCGACTTCCGGCGGTTGCCCCCTCTTCTCCGAAATCGCGTCATGACCGAACTCGCTCCGAACGCCGCCCCCACCACCTCGGCCACCCCTGCCACTTCGACGCCTTGCCTGCGCACCGCGTGGTTCAGCGCACTGGCCTGCCTGCTGCTCGCGCTCGTCGCGATTCCCTGGGTCGACCGCCCTGTCGTCGACTTCGCCCATATGCACACACAAGGCACTCGCTGGATTCAGCACATCGCAGAGTTGCCCTCGCCGCTGTTCGTGCTGGCGTGGCCGACGTTTCTGATCGTCGGCGCGGTGTTGTTCTTCCGCCGCAAGCTGCCGTCGTGGGCGGTCACGTTGTGGCTCGCGGCGGGCGCTGTCGGCGTTGGCAGTCTGGCCAAGCAAGCGCTGAAATTCGTCTTCGGACGCACCTGGCCCGCCACGTGGATCCATGAGAATCCGTCGTATTTGCGAGACGGCGTTTTCGAATTCCGGCTCTTTGGCGGCAACAGCGCCGCCTTCGCATCGTTTCCCTCCGGTCACCTCACCGTGATCCTCGCGTTCACGACCGTGCTCGCCCTGCGTCATCGCGTGCTTCGCGTACCGTGCGCCATCGCCATTGCACTGACGGCCTTCGGACAACTCGCCGCCGCCTATCATTGGACGAGCGACGCGCTTGCCGGGGCCGCACTCGGTATTGCCGTCGGCTCGCTCTTCGTCATGGGCTGGCAGCACTGGCAGGCAGGCCATCGCGCCTGAACCGGGCGTACGACAGCGCGGACAGCAGCGCCTACCGAATGCCACGACCCCGTGCATCTGCGCACGGGATCGCCGCATAATGTCGGCGGAAAACTAAAAACATGACCGCCGATCCACTGCTTCCCCTCCTCCCGCTCATCGCCGGTGCCTGCATCGGCGGCTTCGTCCAGGGCTTGTCCGGCTTTGCGTTCAGTCTGGTAGCGCTTTCGTTCTGGGCGTGGTCGTTGCCGCCCACGCTGGCAGGTCCGCTCGCCGCCTTCTGCTCGCTCGTCGGCCAGATCCTCGCGTTGCGCACCGTGCGCCGGGCGGTGCCGCTGGCGCGTCTTGCGCCGTTCGTATTGTGCGGACTGGTGGGCGTGCCGGTTGGCGTGTGGATTCTGCGCTACCTCGATCCGGTGTGGTTTCGGGCGGGCATCGGCGCCATCCTTGTCATCTATTGTTCAATCCTGTTGCTCGCGGCGCACCTGCCACGCATTGCGCACGGCGGCCGGGCGGCCGACGGCGTCGTCGGTTTCATCGGCGGCGTGATGGGTGGCATCGGAGGGCTCGTCGGCGTGGTGCCCACGCTGTGGTGCACGCTGCGCGGATGGGACAAGGACATGCAGCGCGCCGTCATGCAGATCTTCTTCATCGTCATGCACACGCTCACCATCACGCTTTACGCCGTGCATGGTGTGATCACCGCGCAGACACTGCACGCGTTCGCGATTGTCGTACCGTCGATGATCCTGCCGACGCTCGCGGGCGCGTGGGCTTACAAGTTCCTCTCCGACCACATGTTCCGGCGCATGGTGCTGGCGCTGCTGGCCTGCTCCGGCGTGACGCTGCTCGTCGGCACGGTGCCCGAACTGCTGGCGCGTTAAGACGGACGTCGCACAGACAATGTCCGTCGCAACGCGTGAAAGTACGCGCGCGCGGACACATTCGATGCAAACGAGCATCAGGCCCCGGCGTTACGATGGGATGATTCCCGTCGCCTGCCGGGCTCGCCCCCGCGCCCTTGCCATGTCTGCCGTAGCCTCGTTTCTCGATCGTGCCGCCGCAGGCAATGCGCTGGCCGAAGTGCTCGCCACGCACGCGTTGCTGTCGCGCTGCGCACCTCCCCTGGTGCTCGCCATCCCGCGTGGCGGTGTGCCGGTCGCCATGCCGATCGCGCGCCAGTTGAACGGCACGCTCGACGTGTTGCTCGCGCACAAGCTGCGAGCGCCCCATCAGGCCGAACTCGCGGTCGGCGCAGTCGACGAATTCGGCGGCATCTTTCTTGCCGATCATGCGCTCTCGCTCGGCGCAACCGGTACGTATCTCTCGCATGAGAGCGCCCGCCAGCGAGCGTTGATTCAGCAGCGGCGTCAGGCCTATACACCGGGACGCGGCGCACCACACGTCATGGGTCGCCCCGTCGTCATCGTCGACGACGGCATCGCGACGGGTGCCACGATGACAGCGGCGTTGCGCGCGATGCGACGACTGGGCGCAACGCCGCTCGTAGCTTGCGCACCGGTGGGTGCGCGCGACGCCATCGCACGTCTGAGCCCGCTGGCCGACGCCGTCGTCTGTCTGGAAACACCGCAGCCGTTCTATGCGGTCAGCGTGGCATACAGCGACTTCGCACAGACGGACGACGCGACCGTTATCGCCTTACTCGCGATGGCGGCGGATCGTCCTTGATTCGCCGTTCTCCCCTGCCCATACGCCACCGCCAGCCCGTCCCTTCAACGTCCTCTCGCATCCGGCATTGCCCGCCGTAGCGGCGCACCCCGCGATTGCACTACACTTGAGCCTGCTGCGCGCAACGTATCGGTCGGCTCACCTTGAATCGCCACGACGTCAGGGACCACGACCGGCACATCCTGAATCACGAGCGCGCGGCATGCGCCGCCTCTTGCCCCTCAGTGTCGATGGAGCCTGTGATGACGACGTCCCTGATTCTCAACGTGATCGGTCCGGATCGCCCGGGTCTGGTCAATGCGATCGCCGATCGCGCCACCGCCGTCGGCGCCAACTGGCTGGAAAGCCGTCTCGCCAATCTTGCGGGCCAATTCGCCGGCATCATCCATCTTCAGGTTCCCGACGAGCAGACCGAAGCGCTCACTAAAGCGATGCACGCGCTTGAGACGCACGGCCTGCAAATCTCCGTCACCCACGCGCAAAGCGCCGCCGCCGATCCGGGCGCGCGCGCGCTTCAGCTCGATCTGGTCGGACAGGACCATCCGGGCATCGTCAAGGAAATCTCACACGTGTTGTTCACGCGCGGCATCTCCATCGACGAACTCGCCACAGAGTGTGTCGAGGGCTCGATGTCCGGCGGCACACTGTTTCGTGCGACGGCGCGCCTGCACGTGCCTGCGAGCGTAAGCACCGATGCATTGCGTGAGGTTCTGGAAAGCCTGGCCGACGACCTGATGGTCGATGTCGAACTCGATTCGCCTCCCGGTGCGTGAGCGCGCGCCGATGAAGCGAGTCTTCCTGTTCCTGCTCGGGGCGGTGGCCATCGTCGCCCTGCTGTCTTTGTTGCCTCTGCCGTTCGAGCGCCAGACGCATGTCGTCACCGTGGTCACGCTGCGCGCCCCGCCGCAAGCCGTCTACGACTACGTGACGACACCGGCGAACTGGCCGAAATGGCATCCGGCATCGCTTGCCGTGCAAGGCATGACCGATCATCCGCTGACGGTCGGGGAAGAAGTCGCAGAAGAATTCCGGCTCGCGGGACGTCACGGCATCCTTCACTGGAAGGTCGTGGAGGCAAAGCCGCCGTTCGAATGGCGCATCGAGGGTGAGGTCAATCGACGGCCGTCGGGTGCCGTGCGCTACACGCTGACGCCGGACGGCACGGGCACGCGCTTCAAGCGCGACTTCATGTATCGCACCCCGAATCTGCTGTTTCTGATCCTCGATCCGGTCTTTATCGGCCCGCGCATGCGTGCCGAGTCGGCGCAGGGGGCCAAGCAGCTTGAGCAGATGTTCGAGGCGCTCGCGCCGGGCGTGCCGTCACCGGCATCGGTGCCGGAGGCCGCCAGCAGCGCAGGGCAATAAGCGACGTAAGCGAGGTAAGCGAGGTAAGCGAGGTAAGCGAGGTAAGCGACGCCCTGCCCCTGCCTGCACGCGGACGATTACTCGTTGAAGGTCGCCGCCATGGTCTCGGCGGCACGCTGAAGTTCGGGCAGGAACGTCATGAGCTGTTCGAGCGTGCAGTGTTGCGCGCTGGCCTGCACGGCGATGGCCGCACATGCGCGGTTGCGGTCGAGCATCACCGGCACCGCAACGGCGATCATGCCCGGCACGTGCTCTTCGTTATTGGTGCCCACACGGCGCTTGCGCGTCTCGACGAGTTCCTCGCGCAGATCCTCCAGATCGGTGATCGTGTTCTCCGCGCGGGGACGCAGCGGCAGGTGCGCAATCAGCTTCTCACGTCGCGCTCTGGGCAGGAACGCCAGCAACAGCTTGCCGCTGGCGGTGCAGTGCAGCGGCACGCGCGAGCCGGGCGAGAGCTTGAGCTGACGCGACCAGTCGGTCTCCACGCGATCGAGATAGACGAGGTCGTCGCCCGACAGCATCGACAGATTGCAGGTCTCGCCGAGCTTGTCGACCAGTTGCTGAAGCACGGCATGGCGCGCCGCCGCCGGCCCCACGTGCATCAGCGCATTGATGGCCATGGCGCGCACACGCGACGACGGCTCGTAATGTCGGCTGCCTGCTTCACGAGTCACGAGCCACGCGGCTTCGAGTTGTTTGAGAATGCGATGCACTGTCTGCTTGGGCAGACCGATCGCGGCGACGATCTCCGCGAGTGTCATCGGGGCGCCTGAGGCGCTGAGGATTTCGAGAATACGAAATGCGCGGACGGCCGCGGCGTTCGACTGATTGCTCATGCCGGTTGGGTCTCGGGTTCGAGTTGTGTTCTAGATCGTTATCGCTCGCGGCGGCTCCCTCCAGTCCCACATCGACACGCCACCGCGCCAGCCCGCTCCCAAGCCTCCACGTCGCCGTGCCGTCGCGCCGCGACGTCCCGTTTTCCGCATTCTAGTGCCAATCTTCTATTCAGACGATTGGAGATAAACCCGGAGAGATGCCTGATATTTCATACCAACGGCCAGAGACCGGGGGGATGGCGCGCCCGGGACGGCCTGCGACCAGCGTCACAAATCGTCCCCACAGAAGCTTGGTAGCGCAGCAGCACCGGACGCCCGAACCGGGACGCCCTGCCCCCTGACCGTTACGCCTTGCCCGACAACACGCGCAGACGGTGGATCAGGCTGGACGTGTCCCAGCGCGAACCGCCCAGTGCCTGAACGTCGCCATAGAACTGGTCGACGAGCGCCGTGACCGGCAGCGAAACGCCGTTGCGCTGCGCTTCCGCCAGACACAGCCCGAGGTCCTTGCGCATCCAGTCCACCGCGAAGCCGTAATCGAACTTGCCGTCGATCATCGTCTGGCCGCGATTGTCCATCTGCCAGCTGGCGGCTGCGCCCTTATTAATGACGTCGAGCACGAGCGGCATGTCCAGCCCGGCGCGCTGACCGAAGTTGATGGCTTCTGACAACCCTTGCACCAGTCCTGCAATACAAATCTGGTTGACCATTTTGGCCAACTGACCGGCTCCGGCTTCGCCGATGCGCGTGACGGCACGACCGTAGGCGCCGAGCGTGGCGGACACGCGATCGAATGCCGGGGCGTCGCCGCCGCACATGATCGTCAGCACGCCGTTCTTGGCGCCGGCTTCGCCGCCGGAGACCGGGGCGTCGACGAAATGCAGGCCCTTCTCGCGCGCGACGGCGTAGAGCTCGCGCGCCACATCGGCCGAGGCGGTGGTGTGATCGACGAAGACGGCGTCCGCCTTCATGCCCGCGAATGCGCCGTGCTCGCCGAGCACGATGCTGCGCAGGTCGTCGTCGTTGCCCACGCAAGCGGCGACGATGTCGGCGTCGCGCACGGCCTCGGCGGGCGTGGCTGCTGCATTGCCGCCGTACTCCTTGGCCCATTGCTGCGCCTTGGCCGCCGTACGGTTATAGACCGTCACCGAGTGACCGGCACGTTGCAGATGGCCAGCCATCGGGTATCCCATCACGCCCAGACCGAGGAAGGCGACGCGAAGGGAGATAGAGGCGGGGGTAGCAGCGGAGGCAGCGGAAGATTGCGTTGTGGGGGAAGTCAATTCAAGGGCCTCGCAGGTTGGTTCACTATGAGCGACCGGAGGGCACGCAGTGCAGGCGTGCGCACACGGCGGTCTTGTCTGAAATACAGGGGGCTTGCGAGCCGTCATTATAGAGACGGCCACCGCCCGCACGCTAGCGCCATCCCCCGCCACACGGGGCATCGCGACGATTTCGCCCCAGTTTGGTGCTTAACCGGACCGTCCGGACGACATCCAATAATCGCTCGTAACAATCAGGGGGTCCGGCCTGTTTGAAAAATTGTGTTTCCGTGACTGGCGTTACCGCTGCGTTCCGATACAATGCGCGGCATGGCTGATTTTGATACCTGTTGGTCAATTCGCGTTTACTACGAGGACACGGACGCCGGAGGCGTCGTCTTCTACGCCAACTATCTGAAATTCTTCGAACGGGCCCGAACCGAGTGGCTCCGTTCGCTTGGCATCGAGCAACTTGAACTGGCCCGCAATACCGGAATGATCTTTATTGTGCGCGCCACGGCACTCGATTACCTGAGCCCTGCCCGGCTCGACGATCTCGTCGTCATCAAGAGCCGCATCGAACGTATTGGTGGCGCCTCCGTCGACTTCCTTCAGGAAGCCTGGCGCGACGCCCCCGACGGCAGCAGCGAACTGTTGGCGCGCGGCAGCATCAAAATCGGCTGCGTGGCCGCAGACACGTTGCGCCCCGGCAAGATTCCCGCGCACGTGCGCCTCGCCATGCAATCGGCAGCCAGGACGGCTCAAGCCTTAGCGGATGCAGCTGCCCGATCGGCAGCCGCCTGAAGCCAGGACAATAATTCCGGTCAGTCAATAACCACACCATGCCCGATCAAGACCTTTCCATCATTTCGCTGGTCATGCATGCCAGCGTGCTCGCCCAGGCAGTCATGGGCCTGCTGCTGCTGCTCTCGCTGCTCTCGTGGACGCACATCTTCCGCAAGATCTTCGCGATCCGTCGCGCGCGTGCTCAGACCGAGCGCTTCGAGCGCGACTTCTGGTCCGGCGGCGATCTTCAGGCGCTGTATCAAAGCGCGCTGAACAACCGTCACCAGACCGGTGCGCTGGAACGCATCTTCGAATCGGGCATGCGCGAATACATCAAGGCGAGCGAGAAAGGTCTGAACGATCCGCATGCCATTCTGGACGGTGCGCGCCGCGCCATGCGGGCTTGCTATCAACGTGAAATGGACTCGCTCGAAGCGAATCTGCCGTTCCTCGCGTCGGTCGGTTCGGTCAGCCCATACATTGGTCTGTTCGGTACGGTGTGGGGTATCATGAACGCTTTCCGCGGCCTCTCGAACGTGCAACAGGCAACGCTCGCCAACGTGGCGCCGGGTATCGCGGAAGCGCTGGTGGCAACTGCCATCGGTCTGTTCGCCGCTATCCCTGCCGTGGTTGCCTACAACCGCTTCGCCACCGACATCGACCGGCTGTCGATCCGCTTCGAGAGTTTCGTCGAAGAATTCTCCAACATCCTGCAACGGCAGATTCACTAAGCATTCCGGGAGCGCCGAGACATGGCAGGTTCTATGCGCAACGCTCGCCGCGGCCGTCGCGCCATGGCGGACATCAACGTCGTACCGTACATCGACGTGATGCTGGTGCTGCTCGTCATCTTCATGGTGGCTGCCCCGCTGGTCGCGCCGTCGATCGTCAATCTGCCGAGCGTCGCCAATGCGAGCCCGCAGCAGCAGACGCCGCCGGTGGTCGTCAATATCGAAGCGGACAATCGCATGCTGGTGCGTTACAAGGATGGTGAAAACACCATCGAGCAACGCATGAGCGCGGGCGATCTGACCGGTTTCCTGCAAGGCCGTCAGGCGGCGAATCCGGATCAGCCGGTCGTCATCGCCGCCGACAAGTCGGTGCGGTACGAAATCGTCATGAACGTGATGTCCGATCTCAAGGCTCAGGGCGTGAAACGCGTGGGCCTGCTCGTCAAGCAGAAATGAGTCGCACTGTAGCTCGCTCCGACCGTCCCATCGGTCCGCGCAAAGATGAGCGCGGCACGGGACGGGCATTCCTTCTCGCGCTGTTCATGCATGCGCTGCTGTTCGCCCTGCTCTTCTACGGCATGCGCTGGCAGAACAGCTCGCCCGCCGGTTCCGAAGCGGAATTGTGGACGCCGACCGAAGTGGCCGAACCCACACCGCCCGTCGTGACGCCGCCGCCCACCCCGGCCCCGCCGGCCGTGGCCGCCCCCACGCCACCGGCCGAAGACGCCGACATCGCCCTCCAGCAGAAAAAGCGCAAGCAGGAACAGCAAGCCGCCGAACAGGCGCGTCTGCTCGAAGCGCAGCAGGAGAAGGCGCGTCAGGAAGCACTCAAGCAGAAGCAACTTGCCGAGCAGCAGGCGGCTGCCGAACTCGCGCGCAAGAAGGCGGCAGACGACGCGGCACGCCAGCAGAAGCTGGCCGATCAGAAGAAGGCTGACGAACAGAAACGTCAGAAGGAAGAAGACGCCAAGAAGGCCGAACAACTGAAGCAGCAACAATTGGCAGACGCGCAGAAGAAAGCGGATGCCGAGAAGAAGGCTGCGGAAGACAAGGCGGCCAAGGCCAAGGCTGCGAAGGAAGCGGCTGCGCAGAAGGCGGCGGATGCGGCACGCGCCGATCGTCTGGCCTCGTTGCGCGGCATGGCAGGAGGCACTCCGGGCGCGACCGGCAACGGTCTGGGCTCGCAGGCGGGCGGTACCGGCTCGGGCGCCGGCGGCACGGCATCGGCGGGTTACGCCGACCGGGTGCGCGCCAAGGTCAAGCCGAATATCGCTTATGGTGGCGACACCGAGGGCAATCCCACGGCGGTCGTGACGGTACGTCTGGCACCGGATGGCAGCGTACTGTCGATGCAGTTGGCCAAGTCGAGCGGCAACCCCGCGTGGGACGCCGCCGTACAGGCCGCCATCACCAAATCCGATCCGTTGCCGCGCGACACGAACGGCAAAGCCCCCCCGACCGTCAACCTGCGCTTCAGTCCAAAAAACTGAGTGTGTTGTCAAACGGGAACGAAAACCGAGCGATGCGAGTCCATTTTCATTCGAATGTGGTAAAAATGGCCCTTGCAACGCGTAACTGACCAATCGAACGCATGCGAATTTCCAGTCAATATGCATGGCGTGCGCTGGTGGCCACCTGGCTCACCGCGGCTTGCACGATCGCCCATGCGCAGACACCGCTGACCGTCGACATTACGGGCGTCGGCTCCAACCGTTACCCGATCGCCGTGTCGACTTTCAAAGGCACGGCGCCGACGGATATCGTCGCCGTCGTCAAGGCCGACCTGAGCAATAGCGGTCGCTTCAATCAGATCGATACGGGTGGCGCCACCGTCGGTGTGGACGATTCGGTCGATCTCGGTACGTGGCGCGCCAAGGGTGCAAACGCTTTCGTCTCCGGCACCATCGCCCCGGCAGGCAACGGCAACTTCCAGGTCAGCTTCCGTCTTTACGATGCCGTGAATGGCCAGCCGCTCGGCGGTCTGGCGCTGACGTCGTCGCAAGCCAACCTGCGTCTGACCGCACACAAGATCGCCGACTACATCTACCAGAAGTTGCTGGGCGATCGCGGCGTGTTTGCCACGCGTCTGTCGTACGTGCTGCACAACGGCCCGAACTACCAGCTTCAGATTTCCGACTCGGACGGTCAGGATGCACGCGTCGCCCTGAACAGCCGCGAGCCGATCATCTCGCCGGCCTGGTCGCCGGACGGCACCAAGGTCGCTTACGTCTCCTTCGAGAAGCGCAAGCCGGTCGTGTACATCCACGATCTGCCGAGCGGCCGCCGTGCCGTGCTCGCGAACGAGAAAGGCAACAACTCGGCACCGTCGTGGTCGCCGGACGGCACCAAGCTGGCCGTGGCCCTCTCGCGCGACGGCAACACGCAGATCTATCAGGTCAACGCCAATGGCGGTGGCCTCAAACGTCTGTCGCGCAGCGGCGCGATCGACACCGAACCGCAGTATTCCCCGGACGGCAAATGGATTTACTTCACGAGCGATCGTGGAGGTGGTCCGCAAATCTACAAGATGCCGGCTGGTGGCGAGAGTGAAGGCGGCGCGCAGCGCGTGACCTTCAAGGGGAGTTACAACGTCAGCCCGCGAATCAGTCCCGACGGCAAGTTGCTCGCGTTCATCGCGCGTCAGGGTGGCGGATTCAAGCTGAGCGTGCAGGATATGAGCACTGGCGATGTTACGGCTCTGACCGACACCAGCCACGACGAGTCACCGAGTTTTGCCGCGAACGGCAAGTACATTCTTTATGCAACGCAGTCAGGGGGCCGAAAGGTTCTCGCGGCAGTCTCGGTGGACGGGCAAACCCGGCAGATTCTTCAGGTTCGAGGAGGGGAAGTTCGCGAACCCTCCTGGGGCCCTTTTATGCAATAACATCAACAGCAACATCAATCGGAGGCTCATATGAGTTCCCTGCTTCGTAATATCCTCGCCATCTCTTCGCTGGCCGCTCTGGCCGCTTGCTCGTCGGGTGTGAAGCTCGACGACCAGGCTAACGCCAACAAGGGTCAGACCACGACCGACGCACGCGCCGTCGCCCCCGTCGACGCATCGGCTGACGAACTGAACAACCCGAACGGCCCGCTCGCCAAGCGCAGCGTGTACTTCGGTTTCGATTCGTACAGCGTCGATTCGCAATACACCCCGCTGCTCCAGGCTCACTCGGCCTTCCTGTCGAAGTACTCGCAACGTCGCGTGCTGCTGCAAGGCAACACCGACCCGCGCGGTACGAGCGAGTACAACCTGGCCCTGGGTCAGAAGCGTGCTGAAGCCGTCCTGAAGACGATGACGGCACTGGGCGCCAACGCCAACCAGATGGAAGCCGTGTCGCTGGGCAAGGAAAAGGCTACGGGTACCGACGAAGCCACCTGGGCCCAAGACCGTCGCGTCGACCTGGCTTATTGATTGAATCGTCATGACGTCTCGTTTGCTTAAAAACATGATCTGCGCAGTGACGCTCGGCACTTCGGTGCTGAGCCCGCTTGCGCATGCCGGATTGTTCGACGACGACGAGGCGCGCAAAGCGATCCTCGATATCCGCAGCCGTCTGGATTCAGACAAGCAGCGGATCGAGGGGCTCACGCGCAACGTGCTGGATTTGAACAACCAGATCCAGCAGTTGCAACGTGATCTGGCCGATCAACGCGGCCAGAACGAAGATCTGAAGAACCAGCTTGCGAACCTGCAACAAAGTCAAAAGGATTTCTACAACGACCTCGATGGCCGTCTGAAGAAATTCGAACCGCAGCAGATGACCGTCGGCGGCGTGACCGGCACCGTCCAACCGGGCGAGAAGGAAGTTTTCGACGCCGCGCTGACGAAATTCCGCAACGGTGACTACAAGGGTGCGCAAACGGATTTTCGGACCTTCACGGCGAAGTATCCCGCCAGCCCGTATCAACCCGAAGCGCAGTTCTGGCTTGGCAATGCGCAATACGCCAACAAGGATCTGAAGGGTTCGACTGCGACGCTGCAAGGGATCGTGACGAAGTACCCGACGAGCCCGAAGGCTGCCGAGGCCATGCTGGCAATTGCCAGCAACCAGGCGGAATCCGGGCAGACTGCGGCAGCGAAGAAAACGTTGCAGGATCTGGTGGCCAAGTACCCGGACACCGAATCGGCAGCGGAGGCCAAGAAGCGCTCGGCCAAGCTGAAGTAAGACGCCCCCTGGGAGGTTGAGCGAACCAACCTTCCGTGTGAGGTCACTCGTCAAACGAACGACGCCGCCCCTGGGCGGCGTTGTCGTTTCCGGCGCGCACTTTACGAGCGATGGGCATGACCTCAAGTAGAATACGGACTTTCCAAACGTTCGAGGCGCGGCGTCTCAGGGGATGCGTGTGGACCGTCAGTGTCCCGCACGTCATGGCGACCGTACCCGCGATGTGATCGTGCACAGGTTGCGCATCACGTCTGATAACAACACTGCCTGCCGCGCCCCGTGGCTCGCGTCAACGTATCGAACGGCCAGTCCGGCCGCTATCGTCTTCTCGCCTCATGACCGACGTCGATCTGAACGCCCTCTCCCACACTGTCGTGTGGCTCACCTTTGGCCTGGCCTTCGTGTTTGGCGCTGTGCTCCAGCGCACGCACTTTTGCACGATGGGCGCACTCTCCGACATCGTGAACATCGGCGACTGGAATCGCATGCGGATGTGGTGGCTCGCCATTGGCGTCGCGACCATCGGCACGGGCGTGCTCGCCTCGCAGGGCATCGTCGATCCGGTCAAGGCCATTTACACGACGCCGCGCTTTACCTGGCTCTCGTATCTCGTCGGCGGCTGGTTCTTCGGCTTCGGCATGGTGCTCGCATCCGGATGCGGCAGCAAGACGCTCGTGCGCATCGGCGGCGGCAATCTGAAATCGTTGCTCGTCTTCGTGATGATCGGCGTGTCGGCATACATGACGCTCAAGGGCTTGTTCGCTGTCTTGCGCGTGGCCGCGCTCGATAGCGTGCAGACGACGTTTGCAACGTCACAGGATCTGCCCACGCTCCTTGGCGGTCTGTTCGGTGGCGACGTGCACCGTGCGCAACTCGTGCTCGGCGTGATCGTCGGTGGCGCATTCGTGATTGCCGCCGTTGCCCGACGCGAATTCTGGACGTTCGACAATCTGCTCGGCGGGCTCGTGGTGGGCACGATCATCGTGGCGCTCTGGTACGTCTCGGGCAAGATCGGTTACGTCGCCGAGAATCCGAACACGCTTGAAGAGAGTTTCGTTGCGACGAACTCCGGCAAGATGGAAGCACTATCGTTCGTCTCCCCGCTCGCTTACACGCTGTACTGGCTGATGATGTGGAGCGACACCAGCAACGTCATCACGCTGGGGATTTCGAGCGTGCTGGGCGTGATCGCCGGTTCGTTCGTGTACGCACTCGTATCGCGCAACTTCCGCTGGGAAGGTTTCCACGGGACGGAAGATACGGCGAATCACATGGTCGGCGGTGCGTTGATGGGATTCGGTGGCGTGACGGCGCTGGGTTGCACGGTCGGACAGGGGCTCTCGGGTGTGTCGACGCTGGCGGTCGGCTCGTTCGTCGCCATCGCGGCGATTCTGGTGGGCGGCGTCTGTGCGTTCAAGTATCAGATGTGGCGCATTGAGCGCAGCGTTTGAGCGTAATTCGCGTGCAACTGCGAGAAACAGCCTCGAAATGGACACATCCGCGTCACAGAAGTCTTGACACTATAACGACCGCGACGCTATAATCTTTTTCTTCGTTGGGTCGTTAGCTCAGCTGGTAGAGCAGCGGACTTTTAATCCGTTGGTCGCAGGTTCGAATCCCGCACGGCCTACCAAACGAATTCAAGGGGTTGCGAGTCATCGCAACCCCTTTTCTTTTTTGCTCGCGTGGGCTTTTCTGCCTTCGCCGCACTTTCCATCGCTTCGGTGCAGGCGATGCCTCTATCCAATATCAGAGGCATCATAATCGCCACACCATCGATTATCGATGCTTGATCATCGCGAGTATCGCGTTCGACAGGTCGTTCCCTTCGATGCCCACACGATCCACTGCATCGAAGTGGTGACCGTCACGCTGACGCACGATCTGAACATCCAGCCCATGATCGTCCAGAAGCGTCTGAAACTGCGCTTGCAACCGATGAAACTCGTCTGACTCGTCTCCGCCCACGCTGAGAATGTAAGGCAACGGCACACGCGGAAGATGTCGGATCGGGCTGAAGTCGGCGACTTCGCGTTCGTCGAGTTGCACCGCCTTGTTCAGATAGCACAGGCGAATCGGCTCGAGATCGTAGAGTCCGCTAATGGCACACGCCCCCTTGATCAAATCGAGCGGCGCATCGTAAGACGTCCAGTCGGTGCCGGCCAATGCCGCCGTCAGATGACCCCCGGCCGAGCTGCCGCATACAAAGATCGCGTCACCATCGACCCCAAGGTCCGCCGCATTTCTATACAGGTGCAACACAGCCTGTCGATTGTCCTCAACGATATCCCCCATACGAACGGCGGGCGCCAGACGGTAGTTCACGACCACGAAGTTGATGTCGTTGGCCTGATAGAGACCGGCGAGCGCGCTGAAATCCGACTTATCCAGCGATTGCCAGTAGCCGCCATGAATGAACACCAGGGTGGGTCTACCCGTACGTTGGGCAGGGAACAAGTCGTAGGTCTGCTTCTCGTCGGGTCCGTACGCCACATCCTCACGGACCGCATTTGCTCGGCGAAATGCTTCACTGGTGCCGGCCCATCGAGAGAAGATTTCGAGATGATCGGGAATGCCTGCGCGAACGTTGTATTGACGATCCAGCGCCTCTTGATCAAATGAACGGTAAACCGTCATGCTAGCCTCACTATTCGAAATTGAAGTTGATCTTCCGCCGCGTTTCTCCGGCGCGAAAAGCGAATCTAAGACGGATGCGCCACAGCTGCACGCGAGTAAGTGTCAATCTATGCCGAGGTCACGCCATGTTCGGGAAGAGTGAAAATCGAGAGGACTACCAGCTCATCAAACGCCCTGTGGGGGGCATGGCGCGCGACCTGCCCGATCGGTACTTCATCGACCATCACGAGCATGTCCGAGGTCAATTGATCTATGCATGTTCGGGCTCCATCATCGTGACCACCGCACAAGGCAACTGGGTCGTCCCTCCACTGCGCGCGGTCTGGGTTCCGCCGAAAGTGAGGCACTGCATGCAGGCCGTGGGCCCTATCGAGATGCGTACGCTGTATTTCGACGCCGATCACGTACCGCTTCGCGCCAGCGATTGTTGTGTGATATCGGTTTCGCCGCTGCTACGCGAACTCATCGAAGCCGTCACAAGAATTCCAGTCGACTACGATATGGAGGGAAGAGACGCAGCCGTTGTGAAGCTGCTGTATCACGAGATCAGACCGTTGCGCATCGAGCCTCTGCACCTTCCGATGCCATCGGACGAACGTATTGCCCGTATCTGCCGGTGGATTCTGTCGAACCCTGCCGAAGAAACGTCCGTCGCCGCATGGAGCCAAGTCGTCGGCGCAAGCGAGCGCACGATCATTCGCTTGTTTCCGGAGCAAACCGGCATGACATTCACACGATGGCGACAGCAAGCCCGACTGCTCGCCGCGGTTCAGATGCTCAGTGCACAACGCTCGGTGACGGACATTGCATCGTCGCTCGGCTATGACAGCACAAGCGCGTTCAGCGCGATGTTCCGTAAAGCGCTCGGATGCACACCGACCGAGTTTTTCAAAACCGGCGGCTCCTGATGCGAATTGGCGTAATCGCGACACACGTCTGCACCACCGCCACATTTTCTCCTTTTTGAATCCTCCAGAATTAATGGACAGCCGCAGCGGCGGCACCTTTCTGGAGATCAAATGAGCATCTACAAACGCATCGCCGAAGCGGGACTCACCCTACCGCAACTCTCGGTGACATCCGCGCCCTTCAAACCTTTCAAGCTGCACGAAAACACACTGATCGTATCGGGACAATTACCGGTGCGCGATGGCGCACCTGTCTGGACCGGCAAGGTGCCCGCCGACGTGTCCACCGATGACGCACGCAACGCCGCGAGACTTTGCGTCATGAACGTACTCGGATGGGTCCACGTTGCCACGGACGGGCAATTGGATCGCGTGAAGCATGTGCTGCGCGTTGGCGGCTTTGTCGCGACGTCGGAAGGATTTGCAGATGCACCGTCAATCGTGAACGCAGCATCGGAGCTGCTGACACAACTCTTCGGCGAGGCCGGTGAGCATGCACGGATCGCCATCGGCGTCGCAAGCCTTCCGTTCAACGCGCCCGTGGAAATCGAGGCCACGTTCGTGCTCGCCCCATGAACCCCACCACCGGTTACGCCGACGTACTCGTCGGACTGCAATATGGTGACGAGGGAAAAGCAAAAATCGTCGACAAACTTGCCAGCGATTACGACATCCTCGCTCGCTTTAATGGCGGCGCAAATGCTGGTCATACAGTGGATTCACCACAGGGCCGTGCCCGACTTGCCCAAGTGCCTTCCGGCGTGTTTCATCCGAAGACGTTGCTTTACATCGGATCGGGATGCGTGGTCAATCTGACTAAGCTGTCTGATGAGATCGATACGCTGACCAACATCGGCATTGGGCTCCATGACCGTCTGTTTGTCAGCGAGGAATGCGCACTGATTCAACCCGCTCATCTGGAATTCGATGCGGGGAACGGCGCGGACATCGGTACGACCGGCAACGGCGTCGGGCCGTGTTACGCAGGTCTGGCCCTTCGTTCGCATCGTGGTGTACGAACTGCGCTTCAGCTTCGCGATCTGGTTGCGGATGAAGCCTGGACGTTCACGCAGATGGCGCAGTATGCGTCCCTGAGCGGAAACGCCCCGGAAGACGAGACGGCCAGGGCATTGACAATCGCCACCATGCGCGAAGCCTGGCAGCGCTTGCGAGACACGATCACTGTGGTGGACTCCCAGTGGATCACTCGCAAGGTCATGAACGGCGCGAGAGTGCTTTTCGAGGGGGCGCAGTCAGTCATGCTCGATGTTACTGCAGGAGCGCAACCCTACGTCACGTCCAGTCACACGTCGCCCTCGTTTGCTTTTGTCGGGGGCGACCTTCCCTGCAAGTATCACCGCAAGACGATCGGCGTCGCGAA
Source organism: Pandoraea commovens (assembly GCF_902459615.1). Classification (GTDB taxonomy): domain Bacteria; phylum Pseudomonadota; class Gammaproteobacteria; order Burkholderiales; family Burkholderiaceae; genus Pandoraea; species Pandoraea commovens. The sequence continues at coordinate 92,446 of NZ_CABPSA010000004.1, read as the reverse complement.
AGCGATCGTTTCTCGCGTCGGCTCGGGTCCGTTTCGCTCGGAGTTCGGGGGCGCACGGTCCGCGCGATACTGCGCCGACGCCGCGCTACGGGGCATCGGCTGGCGAGAGGAAATGGATCGGTTCGACGCCGACGCCCTGCTCAGTTCAGACGACGATTTTTCCGTCGGCACCGCGCTTCGCATTCTGACGCGCGAGTACGGCACTGGCAGCGGACGCCCGCGTCGCCTTGGACGGCTGGATCTTGCCCAGTTGGCGGACGTCGTGAAGCGACATGGCGTGGACGAGCTCTATCTGAACAAATGTGACTGCCTATCCCTTTTCTCGAAGACACGCGACGGCCAGATCCCCGTACTCGTGAATGCTGCCAGTGACGGCACACCAGCGCCCGAGCTCCGGCACTTTCCTGCTTTCGACACACTGCCTCCAACGCCAAGCGCTTTCGATGAGCTTCCGCGCCCCTTGCAGACACTGCTCCAGACAATTCAAGCGTTCACCGCATGCCGCATCGTCGGCATCGGCCTTGGACCCGGCCGTGAGCAGCTACTTCCTATCACTGAAGGAGACCTCAGCCATGACACCTGATTACCTCGACACTGAAATGCGACGGACCGATCTCGCGTGGAGCGACTGGCCCGCCATCGAAGCCTTCTTGCAAGACGAACTGATTTGCCGTGCGGCAGTCAACGACACCCCGTTTCCTTACGTGGTGCCACAGAGTTTCACTTTCACGGGTGACGCGTTTCTGATCCACTGCTCGCGATTCGGGACATTCTCCAGGCTCATTCAACAAGATCCTCACGTAGTCATCGCTATCGATCGTCCCGTGGCTCTGCTGAAAGCCCCCAAAGGCCAAAACACCAGCCTTGAGTACTACAGCGTTATCGCGCGGTGTCGGGCGATGACCAGTCTCGACACGCATCACGTGATCGCGCACCAGAATGAAGCGCTGGCGAAGTTCCGCCCGGAAAACGACTACACCGCGATAGAGCCTGCCGCCGCGAATCAGATAATGGCCATCCGTTGCCGCATCGAGAGCCTCAGCGCGAAAAAGCGCATTCTGGCCGACGGCCAGCACTCACCGCCCGGTCAACCGAAAGCACCGTATCTTCGCTATGCGTTCGAGCGAGGTGCGTGCGTATCCGGCTTACCCGAGGAAGCCTTCGATCCTCATCGTTTCGGTCGCAGTCAATAGTCTTCCCACACGAGCCGAACGAACACCAGCCACGCCCGGCTGAAATTTGAAAGGAGTATCACAACTCACATTGGCGTAACTTCGATTGCTCACGACATTTTCCAGCGCGCCGCCCGAGTTTTGGCGCACGACATTGATACCGCCAGCATCGAAATTCGGTGCTGACGAATTCAACGAGACGCGCAAATGGAGAGAGTCGTATGCAAATGCAATCGATTGAAGTGAGCAGAGTTTCGGCAGCACAACGTTTGGAACGATTGCCAGTGTGTGGATATCACCGATGGTTATTTCTGGTGATATCGCTGGCATTTTTCTTCGACAACATTGATCTCGCAACCATGGCGTTCCTGCTCGGCTCGATCAAAGCCGACTTCGCACTCACAAACGTGCAGGCAGGCATGATCGGTAGCGCGAGCTTCGTTGGCATGGCTATCGGCGCCATCTGCTCGGGTGTTGCCGCTGACCGCTTCGGACGAAAGCCGGTGTTTCAGATCAGCATGCTGGTCTGGGGTGCCGGAAGTGCGCTGTGCGCGCTGGCACCGGGACCGGTAGCGCTCGGCGCTTGCCGGGTCTTGCTTGGCATTGGCATGGGGATGGAGTTGCCCCTTGCACAGACCCTGTTGTCCGAATTCATTCCGACCAAAAAGCGCGGTAAATACCTCGCGCTGATGGATGGAAACTGGCCGCTCGCATTCATCTGCGCAGGCCTCCTTTCCTACGCGATACTCGCCCAACACAGCTGGCGTGTCCTGTTCGCCCTGGAAGCCGCACCAGCCCTGTTTCTCTTCGCGGTTCGTCGATATGTGCCCGAGTCGGCACGCTGGCTCGAATCTCAGGGGCGATATGCCGAAGCCGACGAAGTCGTAGCCAACATTGAGCGCTCTGTGATGCGCAGGCTCGGTTTGGACACTTTGCCGTCGATTTCACCTACGCCGGTAGAACCCGTCGCAGGCGGGCGCGGCCTACGCGTCATCTGGTCGGCAAACTATCGGGTGCGCACCCTTGTGGTCGGGGGATTATGGTTCTTCGCGCTACTGGGATTTTATGGGTTGAACACATGGCTGGGCGCGCTGCAACAAGCCGCTGGCATCGCGGTAACGAAGTCCGTGTTGTTTACGGTCTACATATCGCTGGGTGGCATTCCCGGGTTCCTCGCCGCAGCCTGGGCGGTGGAGCGGATCGGACGAAAGTTGACGTGCGTCGCCACCCTCGTGGGCGGTGCAATCGCGACATACGTCTTCGGGCAACTGTTGCAGATTGCCGCTGCCGAATGGGCAATTTATGCGGCCGGGGCATGCATGCAGTTTTTCTCTTTTGGCATGTGGGCCGTTTTGTATGCTTATACGCCGGAGCTGTTTCCCTCCAGAGCGCGCGCCACCGGTTGTGGATATGCATCGCTCTGCGGTCGAATCGGTGCTTTGCTTGGACCGACACTCGTGGGCGCCATCGTTACCTGGTCGACGAGCGATGCGGTGTTTCTCTTTTCGGCGACCTGCTTCGGCATCGCTGCGGCATGTGTCTGGTGCTTCGGCGTAGAAACCAGGGGATCTCAACTCGAGACAGTGTCGACGTGATGTGAGCTTCGGTTGGGGGGTACCACGCATATCTCCCCAACCGAATGGCATTCAATTCATCGAGCCTTCGGCGCGGTGCCCGCGATCACCGGACACGATGGAGGCAACGCCCGCCCGAACAGTACGGCGAGTCCGCACGCGGATGTGAACATGCCGAGTCCGTCATGTCCGATGCCCGGGACTTCTACGACCTGCTGTGCGAGACCGTCCGGATGGCGCTTTTTCAGGTAGTCGAAATACGCCAGCCCACGCGCGAGCCGGTACGGCCCCTGCGCCATTCCCCCACATGACCGATCGATGAAGTGCGTGTACGGATTCGTGTCGGCCTGCCCGAGCAGGTACACGACATCGCGCGCGACGTAATGCGCTTCGAGGTCACGTGCATCCTGCGAGGCCACGTAGGGCGGTGCGGACTTCAGGCCGTACTTCCATTGCGTCGCACGCGGACACGTGCCGTCCGCGATGGCCTGCGCATTCGGCCGCTCGTCGTCGAAATACAAATAGCTCGACGGATTCGCAACCACGTAACGCACCGCAATGCCCGCACGCGCGAGTGCATCGCCTTCGCGCCCCGTCACGGCGTAACGTTGCAACAACTGCGCGCCGGCCGAGTGCCCCATCATGACCACCGTCGACAACGACGGATACAAACTGCGATTGGCGAAATGTGCGAGCAACGCGTCGAGCGCCTCGAACGAGCTGATCGGCCCCGGCTTACGCGCAGGCTCCCCGCCCTTCCATCCTTCCTGCGACCACGCCAGCGTCGATGGTGACAACGAAAACGCCCGCGTATCGGCGGGCGTCAGAAACTGGGGTGCTACGACCATCGTACTCTTGCGGTCCTCGTCAGCCTTCTCGACAACCTGCAGCCCCGAGGCGTAGTACACATCGGCATTGCGCAGTGTGCCGTGAATGACGATGAACACACGCGTAACGTCAGGCGCAGGCTGATTCAGCGGATGGTCAGCAAAGACAGGCAGCACAGCGCTGCCGTGCGGCGTGTCGACGGCAATGCGCTGATCGGCGACCGCCTTAACAGGGGCCTCAAGACGCGCCCGCTCGCTGGACGTCGCCGCCTGGACGGGATGTGCACAACCCAGCACGCCTATGATGGCACTGGCGCTAAACTGAACACCCCGCTTCAAGAAGCTGCCGACAAACGGCTTCGGCGACGACCGCAATGCTGCAACGGCAACAGAAATGAATGACATGGTGACGGCTCGCTTAAAAGAAATGACGCGGAGCTGGAGTCAGCATGTGGAAATCATGTGATGTGACTCGGCATAGGCTCGCAACACTTCGTTAATTCGCGTTTGCCAACCGGTCCCAGTGGCCTTGAAAGCGTCAATGACCTCACGGTCCGCTCGCATGTTCAGCGTGACTTTTCGCTGATTCTCCGGGAGTACGGGACGACCACGGCGCTTGAGAATCGCGGCGGCCTCGGCTGGCCCCAACGCTTCGGAGAGCGCCTCGCGCGCGGGTCGCATATTGCGCAATTGCGCTTCTGTTAAAGGGGGGTTATCCGGATCCGCTTTCGCTGCCCTGGTGATAGCGGCATCTTCGGCGTCGGTCATCGGGTGACGCTTACGCTTCGTCATACACTCTTACCTCACGTCTGTTGGCTTTGCGGAGGCTTATCACGCGAATCACCCCGCTTCTGACGGTGAACACCATCACGTGAATACGTTCGTCGATCGGGCCGGTCGCTACGAAACGCTTGTCGTTGTACTCGTGGCGAATGTCCGCCTGCAGCATCGCGCACTCAAAGTCGAACCACTCTGCAAAAGCCAGCGACAGTCCATGCTTTCTCCGGTTGGCTTCGTCTTTCACCGGATCAAACTCGATTCGCATTGATTTATTGTATGGGCATTAATTAACGTGCGTCAACAGATGCACTTGGTGACGATCCATACCCATCATTGCAGCGACACCGGTCTCGGAGCTTTCAGGAGAATCCGAACGACCGAAGCGTCCCTTTCAGAAGCCGTCACAACGCTTCGATGCTGTTCAGACCCACTACGATCCAAAGCTATTTCGTCGCCCACGGTCCCGACGGTGACGGTTCGCCATCAATCACTGCACCGTTCGGCTATACCCCGCCAGCTTCGGCACCATCTGCGCATACACCGCCGGGTTGCCAGCGACGATTTCGCCAAGGCGCAAGTAATCGCCGCCGCCCGCGTAATCGCCCACCCGGCCACCGGCCTCGGTGATCAGCAGACTCCCGGCGGCCATGTCCCATGCGTTCACGCCCTGCTCGAAGAAACCGTCGAGCCGTCCGGCGGCGACGTTCGCGAGATCCAGCGCGCATGCCCCCGGGCGTCGCAACCCCGCACATGCACCGCTCATCTCGACGAACAAGCGCGTGTAGGTCTCTACATCGTCCGTCTCCCGGAATGGGAAGCCAGTGCCAATCAGCCCATCGGCCAGTTGCGCCCGCGCGCCCACCCGAATCGGACGCTCGTTCAGAAACGCCCCGCCACCACGCGTCGCCGTGAACAACTCGTTCGCGTTCGGGTCGTAGACCACCGCCTGAACCACCTCGCCCCGATACGCCAGCGCAATCGACACGCAGTAATAGGGAAAGCCGTGGATGAAGTTCGTCGTCCCGTCCAGCGGGTCGATGATCCATTCGAAATCGGAACCGCCAGCCTCCCGTCCCGACTCTTCCGCCAGAATCGCGTGATCCGGATAGGCCCGCCGAAGCATCTCGATAATCGACGCCTCCGACGCCTTGTCCACCTCCGTCACGAAATCGTTGTGCTGCTTCTTGCTGACGGTCAGCCGACTGAGATCGCCCGAAGCGCGATGGATGATCTGTGCCGCGCCGAGGGCGGCATGGATCGCGACATTAAGCATGGGATGCATGGAACGAAATCCTGATGAAAAGCGACGACAACCGCCGCTCGGGGGATGAAACGAAACACAAGCGTGCGTGACGGCGCATCACGTCTCCATTGAACGCGGAGCATCGTCGGCATCGGACGAGCCGCGCCGCCAGCGCGCATTTCGCGCCGCCAGCTCGCGCACCAGCGCCCAATCCGCGTGCTCGCAAAAGTCGACCATCATCGTGCCGCACGGCCCCTCGAACGCGGTCAGCCGCGCGCTCAGCATGTCGTTGATGCCGCGTTGATCGGGCCTGACACCGCCACATGCCACACGATGCGGATTCGCGCCCATGCCGGTGCCACTGCAAAAGTTGACCACCCAGCGCTCAGCAGCAAGCGCATCGCTGCGAGCGAGCAGTGCATCGATCCGCCGCCACTTGAAATCGATGGACGCTTCCACCGGCACACGGTACTCATCCTGAATCGTGAACGACGCACCGGCGCGCTCAATATCGAACGTGGCGTTGTCCGGCCACGCCGCGAGATCGATCCCCATCGGGGCAATCGCCGTCGGCGCATAAGCAAAACGCCGCCACAACACAATCGCCCCGCGCACATCTCCCAGACGAGGAATCGTGTCACCCAGATACCAGCGGACATGCGCCGCATAGCGCTGGACGTACGACGCAAAGGTCCGCGCGAAGCTCTGCGAGCAGTGCCGGTCGCCACACTCGTCCTTCACCGACATCACGATGCACTCGCCCGGATGGCGCACGAAAAACGCCGCACACGTCGCGATGACGTCGTCGAACATCAGCCCCAACGCAATGCGCTGATGATTGATGTGAAAGACATCGTCCTCGTGACGACAGCGAATATCGAGTACCCGCACGCCATGCGCCAGTTGAACAGCCAGACTCGCACGCTGCGTCCGGGCGAGCGCGTCGTCCACGGTGTAGGCACACGTGTCGTGACTGCCGGGCAACGTCAGGCAGTTGAGTGGGATGTCGTCCGGCAGATCCGTCATCCAGGCGGCCTTCGCGACACGTGCTACCGTTGCATCTTGTTCGTTCGTCATCTTCTTGCCCTTTTCGTCGTGCACGCTGCGCGAAGCAAGCTTTGCGTCCCCTTACTCGCCACGCCATGCCGAAGAAACAAACGTCCTGGGTCACCGCCGCCGATGTCGCCCGCCGCGCGGGTGTGTCGCGCTCCGCCGTCTCGCGCGCGTTCTCGCCGACCGCCAGCATCGCCCCGGAGACCCGGGAACGCGTCATGGAAGCCGCACGCTCGCTCGGCTATCAGGTCAACCTGATCGCCCGCGAGATGATCATGCAGCGCAGCAGCATGGTCGGCGTTGTCACCGCTGGCTTCGAAAACCCGTTCCGCGCGAAACTCCTCGCACAAATCATTGCTGCCCTCGGTCGTCACAAACTCACCCCCATCGTGGTGAACGCGGAAGATCCCGTGCAAATTCAGCAGTCGCTCGACATGCTGCTGAGCTACCGGATCGGCGGCATCATCATGACCTCGGCCTCTCCTCCGCTCGGACTCGCCCGCCAGTACCTTGAAGGCGAGATTCCCGTCGTGATGATCAACCGCGCGTCGAACCTGCCCGGCGCAGACGTGGCAGTGAGCGACAACGCCGAAGGCGCCGCACTCGCGGCCCGGCTCCTGATCGACGCCGGCGCGACGCACCTCGCCTTCGTCGGTCCGACCAAACCCAGTTACAACGGTCGCGCCCGCTGCGCTGGCTTCCTTCGTGCGACGCAACACATCGCCAGGGAAAACCCGACGCTCGCTCACCCGGTCGAAACCCACAGCACCCCCGGCGACACCTACGAATGCGGCGTCGCGGCTGCACACGCCCTGCTCTCGCCGCAGAACCGGCCAGGGCAAGCCCCGTGCCCCGACGGCGTGTTCTGCTCGTCCGATCTGCTCGCGCTCGGCTTCATCGATACGGCACGTCTGCACTTCGGCATGCGCGTGCCGGAGGACGTGCGCGTCGTCGGCTTCGACGACATCCCCGCCGCGAACTACGACAACTACCAGCTCACGACCATCGTTCAGAACACGCATGCGCTGGCGGACACCGCCATCGAACTGCTCATCGACCGCATGAACGCGTTCTCGGGCGCCTCGCGAACGCGCATCGTCCCGGTCACGAGCGTCGTGCGCAGAACTTGCGCCTGACGACCTCGACCTCGACCTCGCCCATCACTTGAGTCCGCCGGAAAACCCGTGCAGCAAATAACGCTGCACGTATCCCGCGACGGCCAACGTCGGCAGCGACGCGATCATGCCCACGCTCATCAGATCGCCCCAATCGATGCCGTTCTCCGTGACGTAGCCCGCCACCGCGAGCGGCAACGTGAACTTGCTCGGCGACGAGACGAACAGCAGCGCAAGCAGAAACTCGTTCCACGCGGCAATCAGCACGAAGATCGCCGTCGCAACCAATCCCGGTGCGCACAGCGGCAACATGATGTCTACCAGCCGACGGAATAGCCCTGCGCCATCGATGCAAGCCGCTTCGTCGTAATCGACGGGAATCTCACGGACGAACGACAGCAGCATCCAGATCGATAGCGGCAGCGTGTACACCTGATAGGCGAGCATCAGCCCGACTTCCGAGTCGAGCAGATGCAACGTCTTCGCCAGCGAAAACAGCGGCACCGCGACGGTAATCGGCGGCATCAGCTTGACCGCCAGTACAAGCATCAGAAACACCACGTCGAGCCGCCCCGGAAAGCGCAGGCGCACTAGCGCGTAGGCCGCCGGGAACGCCAGCGTCAGCGACAGCAATGTCGTGCCACAGCTCACCAGCAGAGAATTGAGCACCTGACGCCCGATGCCGCTCTCCCAAACGGTCTGGAAGTGCTGCAAGGTCGGTGTCTGCGGCCACAGCGCCAGCGGATGGTCGAGACGCTCCAGCGTCGGCGTGAACGCCGCACCGAGCATCCAGACACACGGCAACAGCAACATCGCCAGCGCAGCGATGCGCAACGTCCAGAGCAACGCTTTCTGCCCCGACCGACGGAACGTGAGGGACGACGTACCTGCATTCATCGCGCCCCCGGCTTACGAATCGACATCCAGACATTGACCGAGACGAGTGCGGACGCGACGAGCAACATCAGCACCGACGCCGCACTCGCGGGGCCCACACTGAAAAAGCGAAATCCGGTGTCGTAGACGTATGTCGACAGTGTCTGCGTTGCGTTGCCGGGGCCACCGCCGGTCAGCGCATAGACCTTGTCGAACAGCTTGAACGTATCGATCGAGCGCAACAGCATGGCCAGCACGAACTGGGGCACGAGCAGCGGCAGCGTGATGTCGCGCAGACATTGCCACTCGCTCGCGCCGTCGGTGCGCGCCGCTTCGAACAACGCCGGATCGATGGACTGAATACCCGCGAGCACGATCAGGAACGCCATGGGCGTCCATTGCCAGACGTCCACAAGGATCAGCGACCAGATCGCCAGTCCCGGATCGGACAACCATTGCACGCCCGGCAGACCGAACTTCGCGAGCAGCGCGTTTAGGAACCCGCTGAAATTCAGCCAGTTGCGCCAGATGGCCGAGCACACCAGCGTAGAGAGCATCATCGGCAGGATCAGCAGCGGCATGACGAAGCGCCGCCCGCGAAACGCGCGGGAGAACAGCAGCGCCAGCGCTGCGCCGAGCACCACCTCGCACACCGACGCCACGATCGTGAAATGCACCGTGTTGAAGAAACTCGCGGCGAAGTTGTCGTCGGCGAGCACCGTCCGATAGTTCTTCAGCCCGGTGAACGCCCGATGCCCCGACGCGTAGTCGACCTGGAAGAACGAATCGAACAGCACTTGCAGCACCGGATACAGCGCCAGCACAGCGATAACGAGAAAGGCAGGCCACACCAGCCAGATCAGGGGCCACCAGCGACGTGCAGCACGCATGGAATCGTCGGGACGTTAGTTGGCCGCGGTCGTCAGCACCGGCGCGATCTTCTGCGACGCCTGACGCAGCGCAGCTTCCGGCGTGAGTTGCCCCGTAATCACGAGTTGCAGGGCGTCGCCCAACAAGCTCTCGATCTGCTCCCAGTTCTTCACACGGGGGCGCGCACGCCCGGCTTCAAGCGCCTTCAACTGATCCGGATACCAGCGGAATTGCTTCACCAGCGTGGGATCTTCGAACACGCTCTTGCGCGTGGGCGGAATTCCCATGACGGCCAGACGCGTCTGCGTGTCGCGCGACGTCAGATACGCCAGAAATTCCTGTGCGAGCGCCGCATGCTGCGCGTCCTTCGGAATGGCCATCTGCCAGATACCGAGCATCGGCGCCGGTCCCTTGACCTGCCCCGGTGGCGCCTGCAAGGCGACCTCGCCCACCACGCGCGACTGCTTCGGATCGTCCAGCGCGGGCACCCACGCCGGCCACACTTCAATGGCTTGCGCCGCCGCGCCCTTTTGCAAGGCATCGCGCACTTCGGCCGCGCCATAGACCGCAACGTCCTTCGGCGCATGCGCCTTGAGCGCGACGAACATCTTCAATGCCGCGAGCGCCTGTGGCGAATCGATGGCGGCGCGACCGTTTGCATCGATCACGTCGCCGCCATACGCCCACAGAATCGGAAGAAACCCCGTGACCACCGGATTGCCCTTGGTGCCGCGAAACACCACGCCGGACACGGTGGCGTCGGTGCCGGTCGTCTGGGCGATCTTCAGCACGTCGTCCCAGTTGCGCGGTGCTTGCAGCTTGTGCTTCGCGAGCAGATCGCGACGATACGCAAACATCTCGACGTTGCCGACCACCGGCAGCGCGTACAGATTGCCGTTCGGCGCGCGGCCGAGCGCCACGGTCGACGCTACCATGTCGGCGTCGACCAGCGTCGCAGGCAGCGGCTTGAGCCAGCCGTTGGCCATGAATTCGGGCGACCACGTGTCGTCCATCATCACGAGATCGTAGGCGCCCGTGCCCTCGCGCATCGACAGTTTCAGCTTCTGATAGAGGTTCGCGTTCGGCAGCTTCAGCAGCTCGATGTCTGCGGACGGATGCGACTTCTTGAAGCCAGCGACGGCTTCGACGAGGCCCTTGCCGTAAATATCGTCACGCCCGGCGATCACGAGATCGGCCGCGCTCACGCTCGTCGCCACGACGAACAGACCAACGGCGGCGGCAACAGCGGCTGACAAAGCGCGCAGACGGATAGACAGTTTCATGCGATCTCTCACTGGGTTGACGATGGCATCGAGCTTTGTTTGCACACGTGTGCAAATTCATCACTGAAAAATGCCACTTGCATGGCATGACCGTCATTCTGGCGAGGGATCGTTAAAGAATTGTGGCAAGCGAGACGCCCGGACTCGCTAAAGTTTTCGGCTCAGGTGCCGAAGAAAGATTTCATACCCCGAAAAGTTGAGCATTGACGTCGTGCGAACAACGATTGGCGATGGAATAGCCGACTTCGGGGTACACGGGGAAGGCAGCGGTATGCCTTGCAAGTCAGATGTCGAGGAGAAAAATTATATGTTGGTGAAAGTAGTGCTGGGCACACTTGCCGGTGTGGTGATGATGCACGCGGCGCATGCCGAAGACGCAGGGGACTGGATCACGGCAGCGGAAACGTCGAAGTCCGTCTGGCAGGGAAAGCGCGGCAGCGGCACGATAACCAATGTCGATGGCAAGAAGAACAACGGCTACAAGTACCTCTATCAAAAGAAGAATAAGACCAACAACACTTACGACTACGGTCAGGCCCTGGTGTTGCTCGAATCGTGCCGCAAAGGTTATGGATTCGTGTACTACAACGGCATGGAAGGTCAGTACGTGAGCAAGGATCAGTTCGTGCGCTTCGGCCCGACGGTCGCTGACAATATCGGCACGTTGGCCTGCCTGAGCTGGGACAACGAGACAGGTCAGATCTCGCTGGCCGAGAAGAAAGACGCGTGGGAGTTCATCGCCTCGGTCAAGGATTCGGGTAACAAGGTTTATCTGAAGAACGATACGGCGCGTAAGCGCGCCTATAAGGGCAAGCCGTCCGTGTCGATTCTGTCGCGCTTCGACAATCTGCGCGAAAACACCTTCGATTACAACGAAGTCATCATTGCGTCGGCGGATTGCGAACGCGGTTACGGCACGCTGTACGAACTGAATTTCGACGGTGGCGTTTCCGACAAGTGGGACATCGCGCTGAACGGCAAATCGGTCGCATCGGCGGTCGGCGATGCGGTTTGTAGCAAACGATGATTCATCGATTCATTCGCTAGCAGGCAAATGAAAATGGGCGCATCACAGCGCCCATTTTCATTACGTCACGACGGATCAGGCATCCGGACGCGCGCCCTTCACCACGACCGCTGCGTGTCCGGCTGCGTCGCCGTGACGACGCCCCGCCATCTCGCTGCTGCCCGGATCGCCAGCGGGCAGACGGTGATTTTCGATGTCCTGCACGACCTGAATCGCCGTAGCGTCGATGCCATCGGTCAGCGGCTTCGGATCGAGGCCGATACCCAGCACCATCACGGCCATCGCACCAAGCAGCGCGAACTCGCGGCGGCTGACGTCCTTGAGCGACGCCACACGGGCGTTGCCCACACGACCGAAGATCACGCGCTTGTACATCCACAGCGTGTAAGCCGCGCTCAGTACCAGCGTGAGCGACGCGAGCGCGCCGATCCAGAAGTTCGCCTTGATCGCGCCCATCAGTACGAGAAACTCGCCGACGAAGCCCGACGTGCCCGGCATACCGACGTTTGCCATCGAGAACAGCATTGCGAAGGTCGCAAAACGCGGCATCGTTGCGGCCACACCGCCATAGGCATCGATGGACGAGCTACCGGTGCGGTCATACAACATGCCCGTGCACAACAGCATGGCGCCCGACACGATGCCGTAAGAAATCATCTGCATCACGGCGCCGTCGGTCCCCATCTCGGAGAAGAGGAACAGGCCCAGCGTCACCAGCCCCATGTGCGCCACCGCCGAGTACGCCAGCAGCTTGCGCAAATCGGTCTGCACCAGCGCCACCAGACTCGCGTAGATCACCGCGACCAGCGAGAGCACCACCATGAGCGGCGCGAGGAAATGGCTGGCGTCCGGCAACAGCGGCAGGTTAAAGCGCAGCAGCCCGTAACCGCCCAGCTTCAGCATGCCGAGCATGACGGCCGCACCGGTCGGTCCGTCGAGGTGCACCTCGGGCAGCCACGTGTGGACCGGCCACATCGGCACCTTGACCGAGAACGCCCCGAGAAAGCCGATAAACAACATCACCTGTATCACGAGCGGCAGATGCAGCGCCTGCCAGCGTGCGATGTCGAAGCTCTGCGTCTGCATGTACAGATAGAGCATCGAGACCAGCATCATTAGCGAACCGGTCAGCGAAAAGAAGAAGAACTTCACAGCTGCACGCGTGCTGTTAGCCCGGCCGTAGACGCCGATCAGCAAGTACAGCGGCAGCAGCGTGGCTTCGAAGAACACGAAGAACAGCATGCCGTCCTGCGCCGTGAACACGCCCTGCATCAGGCCGGAGAGCACGAGGAAGCTGCCGAAGTACGAACTCATGCGCGTGGTCACGGCGCGCCACGACGCGAGCACAACGATGATCGTCGTCACACCGGTCAGCGCCACGAGCCACAGCGAGATGCCGTCGATGCCCACATGCCACGACGCGTCGAACGAGTCGATCCATCGGAAGCGCTCGACGAATTGCAAACTGGACACACTGGTCCGGAATCCGCGCACGAGCGGCACGAGCGGCGCCGCCGAGATTACGGCGGCGGCGAGCGACGCCCAGCGAACGGTATTGGGGAATCGATCCTGGCCGAGCAGCATGACGAGCGCGCCAGCCACGATGGGAAGCCAGATCAGAAGGGACAGGATGGGAAACATTGGGGGTCCTGGTGTGCCGCAACAAAAAACGAGCGCAAATGCGCTACGTTGACGGCGCCAGGGACGAACCTACCCCGCGCGCATCGCGAGAGCGAAACGCGCAAATCAAGGCTGTTCAATGCCTACGGGAGGGGACGCCGGGCGCAGAGGCGTCAACGAAGGTGGCAAGCATACGCGTCCGAAATACATTTTGCATCGCAGCAAATTTTACAAATGATTGCGAGCATCATGTCCGACCGGCCGGTCGGCGCTTGTCGCGTCGACGAAAACGCCGCGCGACAATGGGCCGCAGTCCGAACGCGCACACGCATGACAAAGTCAATCGATGCGTGCGCCGATTTCGTCAATAACGCATTGTGGAATTTGAGGACAGTGCGGCGCGTTGCTCAGGCCTTCGGACGACGCAGATCGAACATCGGACCGATCTCGGCATAGTCGCCGAGATAACCCGCGCGCATGACCGGATGTGCTTTGGCCGTGTCGAAGAGACCGTCCTCTCGCAGGAACTCGCGACGGATGTGCACGCCGACCACCTGCCCCAGCGCAAGCCAGTTGTTCATCGGTTTGCCGTCGAGATCGTGCATGCGCACGATTTGCAGCAGCTTGCATTCGAGCGATGCGGGCGACTCGGCCACGTGCGGCACGTCCACATTGACGCCAGGCGCTTTGGTCAAGCCAGCCAGTTCGAACTCGTCGACCTCATGCGGCACGGGGGCAGACGTCCGGTTCATTTGCTCGACGAGCGACTTGCTCGTCAGGTTCCAAACGAACTCACGCGTGGCTTCGATGTTCGCGATCGAGTCCTTGTAACCCTCGCTGCAAAAACCGATGATGGCCGGGAACGACGCGAAGGCGCCGAAGAAGCTATACGGCGCGAGGTTGACGCGACCTTGCGCGTCACGGCTCGAAATCCAGCCGATCACGCGCGGCGCGACAATCGCCTTGAACGGGTCGTGAGACAGGCCGTGGCCTTTGGCCGGGTCATAGAAGTGAACGTCATCGGGATGGGACATAGCGTCAGTCATCAGCTGTGTTGCGGGATTGCGTCGATGCTATCGCACTCTGCGAGGTTGCGTCCGTCGACCGCTTCAACGCGTTCAAGCCCGTGATCACGCAGACGCGCCGCGCCCCAGTCGCGCGATCAGCTCACCATGCGACGGCCACTGCGCGGCGAGCGCCGCCGGGTCGGCCATCTCGAAGTCTTCGAAGGCGAAGCCCGGCGCGACGGTGCATCCGACCAGCGCAAAACTTGTCGACGGTGCGGGCTGCGCGGCGAACCAGTGACCTGCGGGCACCACATGCTGCAACTGCTCGCCGTTCCCGACATCGTGTCCGAGATATGTTGTGGTGAGGTGGCCGGACGGATCGATCTCGTGAATCCAGAGCGTGCCGCCGAGATGAAAGTGCCAGACTTCGTCGCTACGAATGCGATGAAACGCGGAAAAGTCGTTTGCTTCGAGCAAATAGAGAATCGCAGTGGAAATGCTGCGTGGCCCGGAAAAAACACCGGACAGCGCGTCGGCGGCGACCGTTCCGGCGGCGCGGTACGTCTCGCGGTAATGCCCGCCCTCAGGGTGTGGCATCAGCCCCAGCGAGGCGACGAGATCGGCAACAGACAGCATATCGGACTCCTTGTAGGTCAGTCTGGGGGGAAGACAACGGAGGCATCCGCGAAGCGATTCATCAGACGAAACATTGATTCCGGTCATCAAAACATCCATCGGCATCGCGCAGCTCCGTCACCTTAGCCCAAAATGCGCAGGGGCAAAGGGTTCCGGACATGACGGCGTGGGAATCGGCGAGATTTATCGATTTGTGCGACGATTGCCATGTTGCGTCGCGCAAGGCGACGCGTTTTTCATTGCACGCGCCGCTTTGGCGCCGTCAGATCATGCCTGCCACTCTCAAGATTGACTTTGTCTCCGATGTCG
Source organism: Pandoraea commovens (assembly GCF_902459615.1). Lineage (GTDB taxonomy): Bacteria > Pseudomonadota > Gammaproteobacteria > Burkholderiales > Burkholderiaceae > Pandoraea > Pandoraea commovens. The sequence continues at coordinate 77,054 of NZ_CABPSA010000004.1, read as the reverse complement.
CCTGCCCGTGGTGCGCCATCGGTCTCGCCTCATTGAAGACCGCGCTCGCCCGTCTGGGCAACGAGGTCGAAGCCGACCTGCACTTCAGCCCGTTCGAGTTGAACCCCGACATGCCGGTCGAGGGCGTGCCGCTTGCCGACTACATGTCGCGCAAGTACGGTCTCTCGCCGGAGCAGATGGCGCAGAACCGGGCGAACATCAGTGCCCGTGCTGCCGCCGAAGGTTTCCCGATGCGCATGGAGTTGCGCACGCACGCTTACAACACGTTCGACGCGCATCGACTGCTGCACTGGGCGCAGACCGTGGGTAACGACAAACAGCTCGCCCTCAAGGAAGCCCTGTTCCGCGCGTACTTTGTCGACGGCAAGCGCACGAGCGATCCCGAAGTGCTCGTCGACGCCGCGCAACAGGCCGGTCTCGACACCACTCGCGCGCGCGAGATTCTGTCGACGCACGAGTATGCCGATCAGGTGCGTGCGCTGGAGCGCCACTATCAGAATCTCGGCATCAGCTCGGTACCGGCGATCATCTTCAACAACCGACATCTCGTGAGCGGCGGACAGCCGCCGGAAGTCTTCGAGCAAGCCATCCGTCAGATTCTGGCCGAGGGCTGATCCGTCATGTCGTCGCTGCCTCCGACCGCCGACACATCGGCGGCAAGCGCGCCGCCCGCCCCTGCCGCGGCGCAATTGCACGAGCTCCCTGCCACCGGACGCGGGCTCGCCATGACGGCGATTTTGCTCGCCGTCTCGCTCGCCAGTCTCGATACCGCCATCGCCAACACGGCCTTGCCGCAGATGGCGCTCGATCTGAATACGACGCCGTCCGCCTCTGTCTGGATCGTCAACGCCTACCAGTTGGCGATGGTCGCAACGCTGCTGCCCTTCGCATCGCTGGGTGAGCGCGTTGGCCACAAGCGTGTGTTCATGTGGGGCGTGGCGGTGTTTCTCGCCGCGTCGCTGCTGTGCGCGCTCTCGCCGTCGCTCGGCTTCCTTGCGGGGGCGCGTGTGCTGCAAGGCGTGGGCGCCGCAGCGGTCATGAGCGTGAACATTGCGCTGATCCGCTTCCTGTATCCGGCGGCGCAGTTGGGACGTGGTGTCGGGCTGAACGCCCTGATCGTCGGCATCTCGTTCGCCATCGGGCCGACGGTCGCGTCGCTCGTGCTGGCATTCGCGAGCTGGCCGTGGCTGTTCCTGATCAACGTGCCGACGGCGTTGCTGGCGCTGGCATTCTCGCGTCGCAACTTGCCCGACACGCCGCGCAGCGAGCACAAGCCGGACATGATTGCGGCGTTGCTCAACGTGCTGACGTTCTCGCTGCTGATCTTTGCGCTTAGCCAAAGTGCGCAGCAGGCCGACTGGCATCTGACGCTGGCCTGCTTCATCGGCGCGCTCGTCTTCGGCTGGGCGTTGATCCGACGCGAGCGCGGCCATCGTGCGCCGATGCTGCCGGTCGATCTGATGCGTCTGCCCGCGTTCGCGTTGTCGACGCTCACAGCCATCTGCGCCTTCGCGACGCAAGGGTTGGGACTGGTCTCGCTGCCCTTCTACTTCGAGAACGTGCTGCATCGCAGCCCTATCGAAACGGGTTTCCTGATGACGCCGTGGCCGTTCTTCGTGGCCGCGATTGCGCCAGTGGCCGGACGTCTGTCGGACAAATATCCCCCGGGCGCACTGGGTGCGATCGGGCTGGCCATGCTGAGTGCGGGCATGGCGTTGCTGGCGATCATGCCCGAGCATGCGCAGTTATGGGATATCGGCTGGCGTATGGGATTGTGCGGGCTGGGCTTCGGTTTCTTTCAGTCGCCGAACCTGAAGGCATTCATGCACAGCGCACCGCCGGAGCGCAGCGGTGGCGCGAGCGGGATGGTCGGGACGTCACGCCTACTGGGGCAGGCGACGGGTGCCGCACTCGTCGCACTGGCACTGGGCCTGTTCGGCACGCACGGTTCGACGTGGGCGCTGGCATGGGGTGCAGCGTTTTCGGCGGCCGGGTGTCTGGCGAGTGGATTACGGTTGGTCGGGAAACGCGCTCACTGACCACGTTTGACCGAGCCATCATACAAAGCCCCGCCAAGCGCGGGGCTTTGTCGTTTCTGAGCGCCACTGTCAGGGTTGACAGGTGCGCAATTGGCCAGCGTCACCTAGATTGAAAGCGCCGCCAGCTTGTCGTCCGGCGGCAGGTCCGAAACGCTTACCGTCGTTTGGCGAGCGTCATTTGCACATCCCTGATCGAGAGACATTATGGCGACCATCACCAACCTCTCCAACACCCAGGTTGACCGCGCGGGCGGCACCCAGTTCGCCATCACTGGAACGGGATTTTCGAAAGCGGTACAGGTGTACTTCGTCGATTCCGCATCCAGGAAGATCCCTGCGAGCAGCTTCACCATCGTCAGCGACTCTCAGATTACAGGCGTGTTTCCGACATTCCCCACTTCGGGGAAGGCAATCGTCAATGTGACCGTCGGGGAGGATGCGACACCGGCCAAGGCAAGCGCGCCAACGAGCGTCCTCAGTCTGGCCGCTTCCGCAGGCACGCGTGAATTCGTGAATGAGCTTTTTGTCATCGATAGGAGTTCCAGCGCTCTGGCATAGCCGCACGTGGGTTCGCAATTGGGGGCTCGGCAACTGCTTGGTGAGGACCCGGCGCTACGCCCCACATGACTACTCCACCGTCACCGACTTTGCCAAATTTCGAGGCTTATCCACGTCTGTGCCACGCGCAACGGCGGCGTGATACGCGAGCAACTGCATCGGGATGGTGTGAAGAATCGGGGACAGCAGACCGTAATGTTCGGTCAGCCGAATCACTTCAATATCCGGCCCCGGCGATAACCCGCAATCGCTGTCCGCAAAAACGTACAGCTTGCCGTTGCGCGCGCTCACTTCGTGCATGTTCGATTTCAGCTTCTCCAGCAGACGGTCGTTCGGTGCAACCGCCACCACCGGCATCTCATCGCTCACCAGCGCCAGCGGCCCGTGCTTGAGCTCCCCCGCCGGATACGCTTCTGCGTGTATGTACGAGATCTCTTTCATCTTCAGCGCGCCTTCCATCGCCACCGGAAAGTGCAGGCCGCGTCCGAGGAAGAGAATGTCCTGACGCCGTGTCAGTTGCTCCGCCCACGCAATGATCTGCGGCTCCAGCGCGAGCACCTTGGCAATCGCATCCGGCAAGTGACGCAACGCTTTCAGATGCTGCTGCTCGTCCTCGTCCGACAATCGGTTGCGGCTCTGCGCCAGCGTCAGCGCCAGAATGAACAGCGACACCAGTTGCGTCGTGAATGCCTTGGTCGACGCCACACCGATCTCCACCCCTGCCCGTGTGAAAAACGTCAGCGCACACTCGCGCGCCAGTGCACTCGTCGCCACGTTGCAGATCGCCAGCGTGTGCAACATCCCGCGTTGCTTGGCGACGTGGACCGCGCCGAGCACGTCCGCCGTCTCCCCGCTCTGCGAGACCGCGACGACCAGCGTCTTCGGATTCGCCACGCTGTCGCGGTAGCGATACTCGCTCGCGATCTCCACATTCACCGGCACCTGCGCGAGACTCTCGATCCAGTACTTCGCCGTGAGCGCTGCGTGATAGCTGCCGCCGCAAGCGAGCAACAACACAGAGTCCACCGCGTTGAACACGCGCCACGCGTTATCGCCGAACAACTCCGGCATGATCGACGTGACGTCCAGCAGCGTGTCGGCGACGGCTCGCGGCTGCTCGAAGATTTCCTTCTGCATGTAATAGCGATACGGTCCGAGATCCGCCGCACCGCTGTGCGCTGCCACCCGGTTCACCGCACGCTCCACGCGCTGTCCCTGAGCGTCCACGACCCAATAGCGATGCAGTTGCACGTCCGCAACGTCGCCGTTCTCCAGATAGACGATGCGGTCGGTGACGTTGGCGAGCGCAATCGCGTCGGACGCGATGAAGTTCTCGCCGTCACCCACACCGAGAATCAAGGGCATGCCATCGCGCGCGCCGACGAGACGATGCGGCTCGTCGCGACAGATCACCGCAATCGCGTAGCTGCCGCGCAGTCGCGCCGCTGCCGACTTCACCGCCTCGAACAAGTCGCCGTCGTACAGATGGTCGATCAGATGCGCGATGACTTCGCTGTCCGTCTGGCTCGCGAAAACATAGCCTTGCGCCTCAAGCGCCGAGTGCAGTTCCTCGTGGTTCTCGATGATGCCGTTGTGCGAAAGCGCGATACGCGGAGTCTCGGCATTCGGCGAGAAGTGCGGATGTGCGTTGTCCGTGACCGGCTTGCCGTGCGTTGCCCAACGCGTGTGGGCAATACCGGTGTAACCCGTCAAGCCAAGACGTCCGACCTCCTCTTGAAGATTCGCCACGCGCTCGACACTGCGCGCACGCACCAGCTCACGCTCGCGATACAGCGCGACGCCGCACGAGTCGTACCCGCGATACTCCAAACGCTTCAGACCGTCGACCAGATTGGGAACGATGTCCCGCTGCGCGACCGCGCCGATGATTCCACACATAACGCTTCTCCGAAATGAGTCGTTGCCAGCCAGTGAAGCGATGGTAGAGTTGACGCATTGAAATTAATCATCAATTTTCTTATATTCATGAAATTTAAATTCACACAGCCATCATTGTGAAATAAAATTTCACACCATCGGATGCCTGCCCGGAAACCCCATGCCAAGCCTCACCCTCGACGATCTGGACTTACGAATCCTCGGCGCGCTGCAACTGGACGCATCGATCTCGAACCTCGAACTGTCGCGACGGGTGCACGCCTCAGCCCCGACCTGCTTGCGACGTGTGCGCGCGCTACGGGAGGCGGGTGTGATCGCCCGCCAGATCGCCATCGTCGACGCCGCGAAGCTCGGCCCGACACTGACAGCCGTCGTAGAAGTGAGCCTCGACCGGCAGACCGCCGAGGATTACGACACCTTCGAGACCTACATCTGCGACGAACCGTCCGTCACGCAGTGCTATCGCGTCTCGCCGGGGCCTGACTTCGTCGTCATCGCCGAAGTCCCCGACATGGCCGCCTATGACGAACTTGCACGACGGCTCTTCAAAAGCTCGGCCAACATTCGCAACGTGCGCACCTTCTTTTCCACGCGTCGCGCGAAGTTCGAAGCGAATGCCCCTGTCACGCCAGTTCATCCGAACACTTCTCGCTAAATGAAAATGTTCATTTGAACATTCGACATCGTCATTTGAATGTCACTCTCGGCTGTCAAAGTGGCGCCCATTCCAGAACGAATGTGCACATCACGACCGTCCGATGGACCTTTCAGACCGCCAGACCCGCATCGTCGCCCTCTTCCGCCAGCACGGCGAAATGAGTGTCGACGCCCTCGCCGAGCACTTCAGCGTTGCCACGCAGACGATTCGTCGCGACGTCAATGCACTGTGCGACGCGAATGTACTGCGCCGTTATCACGGCGGTGCGCGTCTGATGACGCCGGGCGCCAACCAGCCCTATGAAGTGCGGCGGGTCCGCAACCTCGAAGGCAAACTGCGCATCGGTCACGCTGCGGCTGAACGCATTCCGGACGGTGCAACCGTTCTGCTCGGCATCGGCACCACGCCGGAACAGGTGGCCGTGGCACTCGTGCATCGCAAACGTCTGTGCGTCATCACGAACAATCTGCGTGCAGCACTGGTGCTCGCGAGCAACCCGGAACATCGCGTCATCGTCCCCGGCGGCGAACTGCGCTCGCCCAACCCCGAGATTCTGGGCGACGAAGCCGACCGACTGTTTCGCGCTTACCGTGCCGACGTGGGCGTGTACAGCGTGGGCGGCATCGACGACGACGGCACGCTCCTCGATTACGACCGCGTTGAAGCGGCCTCACGCGAAGCGCTGCGCGACGCCAGCCGCTACCGCATTCTTGTTGCGGATGCCTACAAGTTCACCCGCAAGCCCAGCGTGCGCGGCGGGCAACTCGACGAGCAAGATCTCGTCATTACCGACGCCCCACTGCCTGCCTCGCTGAACAATCGCATTCGCGGGGACTCGCCCGAAATTCTCGTTGTTTGATCAGACCGCTTCGAACGCTCCGACACTCATCGCTCACGCCCACGACAGAGACCGCACATCATGTCATCCGCTTCGTTTCGCGCTTCCACCGTCCGCCTCGCAGCCATTAGCGTGGCCGCCTTCGCCTGCGTCTTCGGAACGCTTGCGTCGTCTGCCGCCAGCGCCGCCCCGTTGATCGTTGCGCATCGCGGCGGCACGGGCGACACCCCCGAAAACACCGTGCAAGCCTTCACCAACGCGCTGCAAAACGGCGCCCAGGCGCTGTGGATGACGGTGCAGGTCACGCGTGACGGTGTGCCCGTGATGTACCGTCCAGCCGATGTCTCGGCACTGACCGACGGTCGTGGCAAGCTCGCCGATCTCGACTATGCCGACGTGAAGAAGCTGAACGCCGGTTACGCCTTCTCCCGCAAGGACGCCAACGGCCAGACCGTCCACCCCTTCCGCGACCACCCGTTGCCGATCCCCACGCTGCGCGAAGCGCTGGCCGCCGTGCCCGCCAACGTGCCCGTGCTGCTCGACATGAAGCAAACGCCTGCCGCGCCGCTGGTCGAGGCCGTCATCAAGGTGCTCGACGACACGAACGCCTGGTCGCGCGTGCGCCTCTACTCGACGGAAGCAGAGGCGACGGACCGCATGCGCGCCCGTCGTCCGCAAGCACAACTCTTCGAATCGCGCGACGCCACACGCAACCGTCTGGTGGCCGCCGCCCTCGCGGGCCAGTGCGCCGCGCCGCCCGCCCCGGGCACGTGGGCGGGCATCGAATTCCATCGCCAGGTAGAGGTGGTGGAGCGCTTCACGCTCGGCGAAGGCGTGTCGAAGATCGTCGCGAACTGGTGGACACCGGCCGCCGTGCAGTGCTTCAAGTCGCGCGGCGACGTGCACCTCGTCGCCTTCGGCGTCGAAACGCCGCAGGACTTCGAAGCCGCGTCGCAACTGGGCTTCGACGCCGTGATGACGGACTCTCCGGCGCGTTTGCGCGCCGCGCTGGCGAATCAGGGGAAAGACGCCGCGAAGTAATACGCGCACTAACGACAGAGCAACGTAACCACGTAGCGCCCGGGACGCGCGTCGATAACAGACGCACCCCCCGACTTCCCGCCGATCCTTCGTCTCAGACATTCGGGAAGTCGAGTTTCATATTTTTAGGATTCCTAATTTCTCATGTGACGCGAAATCCCGGGAAACGACACCGGGACGCGCATCACCCTTTAGCCTCACCTCGCTCAGGAAACACGCCATGAAGGTTTTCGTCCACTCGCCTCTCGCCCGTGCCGTTGCACTGGTCATCGGCTGCGGCGCCGCTACGCTCGCGCACGCCCAGTCCAACATCACGCTTTACGGCATTGTCGACGGCGGCGTCGGCTACGCCAGCAACGTCGCCAGCGTGACCCGCGCAGGTGCGGCGGGCCGCCCGGCCACCATGACCGGCGCGTCGAACTACGCGTTCCAGAGCGGAACGTGGCAAGGCAGCCGCTGGGGCATGCAGGGCACGGAAGATCTCGGCGGTGGCCTGAAGGCGTTGTTCCGCCTCGAGAACGGCTTCAACCTCGGCAACGGCACGGCCAGTCAGGGGGGCGCAGAGTTCGGCCGTCATGCGTATGTCGGCTTGCAGGACAAAACGTACGGCACCGTTACGCTCGGCCGTCAGTACGACCCGCTGATCGATCTCGTCGGCTCCGTCGGTGGCACCGCGCTGCTCTCGGGCGTTGCCGCACACCCGGGCGACGTCGACAATCTCGACCACAGCTCGCGCGTGAACAACAGCGTCAAGTATCGCTCGCCGACGTGGGGCGGCTTCACGTTCGGGGCAATGTACGGCTTCGGCGGGCAGCCGGGCACGATGGGACGTCAGAACACCTGGGGCCTCGCCGGACAGTACGCGAACGGCCCGCTCACGTGGGGCGTCGGCTTCTCGCACGCCAACAACGACAAGGCGAGCGCCACGGACACGACCATCGGTAGCTGGGCGGGTTCATCCGAGTCGGCATTCGCCTCGTCGATCAACGCCGGTTACGCCAGCGCCAAGGCACGCGACGTGATCGCCACATCGATGACCTACCAGATCGGCGACGCGACGCTGGGCGCGAATTACAGCCACACCGAATACTCGGCGGGCACGTACTCGCGCTTCACGCGCACGGCGAAGTTCGACACGGTCGGCGTGCTGGGGATGTATCGCTTCACGAACGCCTTCCGTCTGGGTGGCGGCTATAGCTTCACGAAGGTGAACGCCCCAGCGGCAAACGTCTCAGGTGCGAAGTACCACCAATTCAACCTGGCGGCGTTTTACAACCTGTCGAAACGTACGGAGTTGTATGCGCTGGCGGGCTACCAGAAGGCCTCGGGCAGCACGCTCGACGCTTTCGGTAACGTGATCGACGCGACGGCTTCGGTCGGTGACGCCGCGAACGGCATGTCGTCCGCCACCAACTCGCAGACGGTGGTGCGATTGGGCGTCAGCCACGTGTTCTAAAACAGGGGCGCAATACGAACAACGGCCCTCACGGGCCGTTGCTGCGCATGCCGTATGGCATCGGACTACGCTGCCTGCGCAGGCAGCGCCGGGACAATCTCTACGCGCGGACGCGGCAACGTCGTGACCGCGTGCATCTGCGCCCGCAGCCAGTCGCGCGGACTGCTGCCGGTCTTGCGACGGAAAGCGCGCGCGAGCGCCGACGCGCTGTCGTACCCGACCTCCTCCGCCACGCGAGCGATCGGCTGACCGTCGCGCAGACGCTTTTGTGCCAGCCCGATGCGCCAGTCCAGCAGATAGTCCGCAGGCGACTGGCCAACCACTTCGCGAAACTGCGCGGCGAAATTCGCGCGCGACATGTTGGCAGTGCTCGCCAGCGACTCGACCGTCCACGCTTCGCCGGGTTGATTGTGGATGACGTTCAGTGCGCGCGCGAGACGCGGATCACCCAGCCCGGCCAGCATGCCGAAGCTCACCAGACGATGCTCAAGCACGTGGCGCAGCAACTGAATCACGAGCAACTCGAACAGGCGGTCCATGACGGCCAGACGTCCGCAGCTCTGCCCGAACGCTTCCGCGAACAGCCAGTTCAGTGTGAGTTCGAGCGTGGAGAGCGATTTCGTCGGCAGAACGAGAAACTCGGGCAATGCGGCGACCAGCGGATTGTTGTGGCCGCCGTCGAACGATAACGACCCGCACACCAGTTCTGTGCGGTCCGCTTCGCCCGAGAGCAATTGATGATGATTACGGCGCGGGAAGAAAATCAGCGACGGTTCGGCGATCTGTTGCCGCACACCATCTTCCGTCACCAGTGCAACTTCGCCCGAGCGCAGCAAGTGCAGGTGACCGCCATCGTGGGCGTCGACACCATAGCTGGCGATACCGCACATGCCGCCGCTATGAAACACACCGGCGCGAACGCCGAAATTCGAAATCAGGGTGGAGAGCCGGTCCATGGCGCACTCGTCGAAAAAACCCGGTGCGCCGATTATGGAGGATTTACGCAACCCTTGCTTGGACCGCCCTTCGCCCCGCTTCTTACCACTCTCCTTGCCCTTGCCATGCCTGGGCAGAAGCTCAACTAACGCATTCACCCGACACGCGCTCAGGCGCGGTTATCGGCGGCAGCAGCCACCGGCGTGGCCGTCCCGATTTCCGAACGCACTTCAGCGCGCGAGCGGCCAACCGATGCACCTTGTTGCAGCAGCGACGGATACGTTTGCAGCGATTGATCCAACTGGCCCGATGCACGTGCTACACGCAATTCTTCAAGCACTTGCGCGCGGCTCACACCTTGCGACGCGACGGATTGACCAGCGTCGGCCGTTTGCGTCTCGGCGAAAGCCGAAGCGGAAGCCAGCGATGCAGTGGCGATAAGAGCGGCGGCGAAAATACGAGCGTTCATGATCAAACTCCTTTCGTTCGGCAGCGTGTGCCGTGTGTCGTTTTCCCTTGTGCGTCCATCCGTTTCACCGGAAGAACGCTAGCGGGCATGACTAGAGATTACGAAAGGACAGCGCGGCTTGCACGGCAGGACGTCTGCAAGATGCGACCATTCGTCCAGTTCTGACGAACGTGATTGGCGCGCGCTATGACGTCGATAGCGAACGCTGATCGGATGGCCGAAAAAGGGGAGATTGCGGCGGTTTTTCGAGCGCCCGACGCCCGCTTACGCCCCGGCGGTGCGCCGCTTCACTTTGATGTCGGCGACCGGGATCACGGCAGCCGCCGCATCCCCAAGAAGACGACGCAACACATTGGGCTGGTTGACGAGATCGGCCAGCGTGTAGCGGTCGAGCACCGCGAAATACGAGCGCAGCGCCTCGCCCAGCACGCCGCGCAGATGGCACGCCGACGTGATGACGCAAGCGTTGTCTCCCTGATGGAAGCACTCCACCATCGCGAAATCGGGTTCCATCGCACGCACGACTTCCCCTAGTCCGATGCGCTCCGGCGCGCGACCCAGACGAATCCCGCCCGAGCGTCCGCGCACGGTATGCAGAAAGCCCAGCTGGCCGAGCTTCTGCACGATCTTCACAAGGTGATTCTTGGGAATGTCGAAGGCGTCCGCCACGGACTGCACATGCACAAGCTCGTCGGGATGAACCGCGACGTAGATCAGGGTGCGCAGACTGTAATCGGTATGGTCGGTAAGTCGCATCGACGGCGGACGTAGGCGAAAAGCGGATTGGAAGCGGGAACGAATCAGGCGGCGCACGGCGCGCCGCCTCTGATGATTTTGCGAGTCAGTTTAACATGGCCCCGGCATGCATCTTATGTCCCGTGCATGCCGTACGCCCCCGATTTTTTGCAGAACGCTCGAGCGCGTACGGCGCGAGAATTTTCTTTTCGCGATAAGGACTTACCATCAAACGCTTACCAGCGCATCGTCAGCCCGCCCATCCACGAATAGTCGTAGGTTTGCGGGTTCAGACCGCGCCGATAGCCGACGTCAAGATCCATCCACGATGTCGGGCTGTAGATGGCCCCGAGAATCATGAAAGCCGGGTTCGTCTTCTGCGCAAAATCGGGGTTTTGCGACGTGCCCACGTCCAGAATCAGTTGCGTCGACGGCAACACGCGATACAACACCGCTGCCGACGCCTTCCACACCCCCTGCCGCTGCCCCTGACGGTTCGCCTGATAGGCGCCGCCGGCGTTGGCCAGGAAGGTCCAGTCGTCGATCTGATACTGCGCGAGCAGCGTCGCTCCGGCATTGACCCGGCCCGTCCCCAGCCCGCGCTGATCGTTGCCGGACGGAAAGGTCAGGTACGGCTTGAGGCCGATGCTGAACGCGCCGTCGTCGTACATGCGCCACTTGGCGCCCGTCTCCACGTCGCCAACGCCGCTGCCTGCGCTCTCGGAGCGGTTCTGGATATTCGTGTAAGGCACATTGACGTACAGATCGAGCGCTTCGCCGAAACCGCGCGTAAGCGTGCTGTTCCAAAGCGTCTGACGGCCGATGTCCTCCTGCTTCGACGTGACTTCGCCGTTCGTCTCGAACTGCCAGTTGCCGTCACCCTGCGTGCCCGTGTCGTCGGAGGTCAACGGGTGTGCTGCGAACGCGCTGAGCGGGCAGAACAGCGCGAGATACATCAGTTGCTTCTTCATGAGTCGTTCTCTTTTTTCGTGTGCCGTCCCGGGCCGCACGCCAACGCACGCGCCAGGACGAAAGTGTGTGGGGGCAGTGCCCCCGCCCCAGCGGGGCGGGTGGCATTGCAACTGCAATGTGTGAGGCGAGCTTTCAGACTTCGCTCATGAATCAGAACCAGCGGCCGAAGCGGCGGATATAGACCGTCTTCACCATTTGCGCCAGCGCGATGTACCCAAGCATCGTTGCCACGAGCCAGTAGAAGTACGAGAACGGCAGGCTGACGAAGCCGAGCGCCCCGGCGAACGGCGAGTACGGCAGCCAGCAAGCGATCGCGATGGCGACGGACGTCGAGAGCATGATCGGCAGCGCCGGCGTGCTTTGCAGGAACGGAATCTTCTGCGTGCGCAGCAAGTGCACGACCAGCGTCTGCGAGACGAGCCCTTCGATGAACCAGCCTGAATTCATGATGACCTGACCGGCGTCGCCGCCATGAGCGTGATACAGCGCACCCGCACCGAAGACCGTCCACATCAGCGCATAGGTCGTGATGTCGAACACCGAAGAGGTCGGCCCGATCCACAGCATGAAGCGGCGGATGTTGCTGGCGTCCCACTTGCGCGGCTTCTTCAGGAACTCCGGATCCATGCGGTCCCACGGCAGGAACATCTGCGAGATGTCGTAGATCAGGTTCTGGATGAGCAACTGCATCGCCAGCATCGGCTCCCACGGCAGAAACGCGCTCGCCACCAGCACGGAGAACACGTTGCCGAAGTTCGAGCTGGCCGTCATGTTCAAGTACTTGAGGATGTTGCCGAACGTCTCGCGCCCCTTGATCACGCCCGCTTCGAGCACCATCAGGCTCTTTTCAAGCAGGATGATGTCGGCAGTCTCCTTGGCGATATCCGCACCGGTGTCCACCGAGATGCCCACGTCGGCATCGCGCAGCGCAGGAGCGTCGTTGATGCCGTCGCCGAGGAAGCCCACCGTGTGGCCGTTGGCCTGCAACGCCTTGACCACACGCGCCTTGTGCAGCGGGGCGAGCTTGGCGAACACGGTCGTGCGGCCCACGACTTCGCGCAGCGTGGCGTCGTCCATCGGCTCGATGTCGGCGCCGAGCAGCGGCGTGCCCGGTTCCAGTCCGACCTGACGGCACACCTTGATCGTGACGATAGGGTTGTCGCCCGTGAGCACCTTGACCGTCACGCCATGCTCGCGCAGTGCGGCAATCGCCGGGGCGGCGGAATCCTTGGGCGGATCGAGGAAGGTGAGGAAGCCGCACACCGTCAGCTCACGTTCGTCGGACGTCTTGTACTGCGTCTTCGCCTCGCCCGCCGGAATGTCGCGGGTGGCCACGACCAGCACGCGGAAGCCGTCCTCGTTGTAAGCCTCGGCGCGCGCAATCAGCATGGCGCGAGCCGTGTTGTCGAGCGCACGCACACCCTGCGGGGTCTTCACGTGCGTGGCGACGGACAGCATTTCTTCGACGGCACCCTTCGTGATCATCTGATGCTCACCGCGATCGTTCGCGACCACGACGGACAGGCGGCGACGCACGAAATCGAACGGCAGTTCATCGATCTTGGCAAACGCGCGCGGCTGCACCGACTCGCCGATCTCATTGGCGCGACGGATAATCGCCACGTCGATCAGATTGCGCTGGCCGCTCTGGTGATAGCTGTTGAGCCAGCCCAGACGCAGCACGTCTTCCTGCTCGTCGCCCGCCACATCCAGATGCTGTTCGAGAATGATGCGGTCCTGCGTGAGCGTGCCGGTCTTGTCGGTGCACAGCACGTCCATCGCACCGAAGTTCTGCACCGAGTTCAGGCGCTTGACCACCACCTTGCGGCGCGACATCGCCAATGCGCCGCGTGCGAGGTTGGCGCTCACGATCATCGGCAGCATTTCAGGCGTCAGCCCCACAGCCACAGCCAGCGCAAACGTCAAAGCGCTGACCCAGTCGCCCTTGGTGAGGCCGTTGATCATGAAGACGATCGGCACCATCACCAGCATGAAGCGGATCAGCAGCCAGCTCACGCTGTTCACGCCACGGTCGAAGCTCGTCTCCACGCGCTTGTGGCTGACGACATTCTTTGCCAGCGCGCCGAAATACGTGTCGCCACCGGTCGCGACGACCACGCCCACGGCCGTGCCGCTCACGACGTTCGTCCCCATGAAGCAGACGTTGGACAGATCGAGCAGGTTCGCATTGCCCTCGCCCGCTGCGATGGACGCCGATTTCTGTGCGACAGCACCCAGCGTGTCGTACTTCTCGACGGGCAGCGCCTCGCCGGTGAGCACCGCCTGACTGATGAACAGGTCGCGCGATTCGATCAGACGCAGATCGGCCGGGATCATGTCCCCTGCCTGAAGCGTCACGATGTCGCCCACGACCAACTCGCGCATGGCGACCTCGTGACGCTCAGACTTGCCCGACGCCGACAAACGGCGGCGCACGCTGGCGGTGGTGCGCACCATCGCCTTGAGCTTTTCGGCCGCCTGAAGCGACCGGAACTCGGAGAAGAAGCGCAGCAGGCCGCTGATCGTCACCATCGTCGACAGGATGATGATGCCCTTGTAATCCTGATCGCCCGGATCGGCGAAGTAGACGTCGGTAAAGAAGCTGATCGTGACGAGCGCGAGCAACACGAAGACAAACGGATTGTTGAAGGCACTGACGAGCTGGCGCGTCCAGTGCGGCGGCTTGTCGTGGGCGATCTCGTTGGGCCCGTAGCGCGTCTGGCGCTGGCCGACGTCGGCCAGCGGCAGGCCGCTGACATCGGTGCCGAGCGTGTGCAGGACCTGGTGCAGCGGTTCGGTCGCGAGACGTGCGACGACTTCGGGGCCCGAGAGCGGCAGGTCGGACGCTGTGGCGTTGTCGACGAAGCCGCGCTGCTTATGGCGGGAGCGGTGGTTATTTGTCATGACGATTTCCTGGCGCAACTGACGCTTGCCCTGATGGGCGAGGCGGCCGGCCGGTCTCGTCAGTCGCTACCGAAGATCAGCTCTCCGGAAAAAAGCGCGAACGCACCCAGCCGCGCCGCGCAGCGCGCGGTCGGTGAAAGCAAAAATACGTGTATGGGGTTCTGGCATCGGGTCGCCCGCCGGGAAGCCATACGTCAAAGGTACGGTCCCGACGGGCCACATTCGACTACTTCCGTCTTCCATTTCGGACTCCTTAGGTTCGTTGATTCGATACGCAGGAAAACGCGCGTTGCGTCATCCGGCAGTGATGGGTCGAATCGGTCAGCCGCGCGGCACTAGGCGTGCGCGGGCATGCCCGTGGTGGCCGCGCGACGCGAGGCGTCGTCGGACCAGAACACGCGGCGCACGCTGCGCTCGCCCGACAGCCGCATGACGAGCGACGTGAGCGAAGCGCGCGAACCTTGCGGGCAGTCGAGCGTGACGGTGGCAGACGCCTCGTCGCGGTCGCTCCAGCGGGTAATGCTGACGTGCGTGGCGCGCAGGCCGAGCGCGGTGAGATCGATGAACATCTGCTTGCGCAAGGCCCCGAGGGCCTCGGCCAGGCAAACGATGGTCAGATGCGACACCGGTGTGGTGCGCGTCGGTTGGCTCTGGAAAGCCTGGAAGGTTTGAAAAGCTCGCATGATTTCCTCGCATGGCTGCGAAGTGTCCGTACCGCATGTGAGCGCGCGGCACGAACGGCCGGCTCGCGAGAACGCATCGTCGCAACGCACGGCACAAAACGCATGCGCAAGACGACAGCGCCCATCACAGGCACGACAGTGGAAACTTTTGCGGGAATGACGCCGGAAACATACGCTCAGGGCGAGCGTTCAAGTGGCGCGAGACACCGCATCCTGCATGAGGACGCGGCACAGGGAAGGCTGTGGATCCTCAGGCAATCAATCGATCAAAGATCGAGGACTACTGGCATCGGAATTCACGGACTAACCCCTTAAACTGAAGACAGGGCGGATGGTAACTGAGGCCAATTTGGAGCGTCAAGCATTAAATGCTGCATCGCAAACATCTTCGGAATTCTCCTTAATACAACACCTGCACTGACCGCTCACGCCCACCCCACGGCCCTGAGCGACGATGCCCCGAATTCGGCACTCCAACGTATCGTCTACGCCAAAAGCACTTCCGATTGACAGGGATATTTCCCATACGTTATTAATAATGATTATCATTAACAAATTATTGGCATTTGTCTCACCTGCTGCATGACCGTTGTCGGCGTTCGCGCCGGTCCTGAGCGTCGTGAGTAGACCGAGCATCAGGCTGGATCATGCAAACCCCGGGCACCCTCCCCTCTACCGTCGAGATGTTGTACAGCCATCACCATTCCTGGTTGAAGGGCTGGTTGCATCGACGTCTGGGCAGTGCCGAACAAGCGGCCGACATCGCGCACGACACCTTCGTACGATTGCTCGGCAGCGAGCGGGTCCCCGCCTCGTTCGACGAACCCCGCGCGTATCTCACGACGGTTGCACAGAATCTCGTCTCGAATCACTGGCGACGTCAGAAGCTCGAACGCGCGTATCTCGAAGCGCTCGCGCAAGTGCCGCGCGACGTCGAATGGTCGCCCGAAACGCGCGCCATCATGCTTGAGACGCTGCTGGAACTGGATCGACTCCTGGACGGCCTGCCGACCATGGTGCGGCAGGCGTTTCTGTATTCGCAGCTCGACGGACAAACGCACGCCCAGATCGCGGCCACGCTCGGCATCTCGATTCCGACGGTCAAGCGTTATCTCGCGAAAGCCTTGCAGCGCTGCTATTTCGCCGACTTGTCGTTTCTCGACTGATGCCGACACGTCGAACACGGCCGTCCCGACAACCCGACATCGCCATGCCTGCCATTCGCTCGAGCTGGTACGACGCCACCACCGACGCCGCCAATCTACCGGCTGACGTGGCCGAGCGCGCAATCGAGTGGCTCATTGAGTTGCAAGGCGACGACGTCTCGCCGCAGACCGTCGCCGACTGGCACGCATGGCGCAACGCGCACCCCGATCACGAAAGTGCGTGGCTACGCATCGAGTCCGTCAAAGGCAAGCTCGCACCGCTCGCCGCGCCCGTGGAAGCGGGCGTCGCACAGGCCGCGCTGGCGCCGCCCGCCTCACCTCAGCGCCGCCGCGCAGTGAAGTCGCTGGCGGTGCTGCTCTTCGCTGGCGCGGGGACATGGAGTGTCTTGCATTCGTCGCCGTGGCAGCACTGGTCGGCTGACGTGCACACCGCCGTGGGCGAGCGTCGCAAGTTGCAACTGGATGACGGCACACAACTCGTGCTCAACACCGATAGCGCCATCGACATCGTCTATCACGACGACGAACGTCGCGTCAGGCTGATCGGCGGCGAAGTGCTGGTCACGACCGCGCCTGACAACCATGTGCCGCCGCGCCCGTTCCTTATCGAAACCTCGCAGGGCACGGCACGCGCGCTCGGTACGCGTTACACCGTACGTCAGTTCGACGACGGCACGCATGTCAGCGTATTCAAGGGCGCCGTGGAGATTCGTCCGCGCGCCACATCCGACAAGTCGCTGATCGTGCAGGCCGGGCACCATGCGCGCTACACAACGGACAGCATCTCCGAAGCCACAGAAATGCCCACGGACGACGCGACGTGGGCCGAAGGCTTCATCGTTGCGCGCAGCATGCGCCTTGCCGATTTCGTAGCCGAGTTGGCGCGATACAGCAACGCATCTCTCTCGTGCGACGCCAGCGTGGCCAACTTGCGCGTGTCGGGCACGTTTCCGCTCGACGACGTCGGCAAGGTTCTCGACACACTCGGCACCACGCTCGCGGTGCGCACCGAGGCGGTCACCCGCTTCTGGGGCACCCGGGAAATCCGGCTCGTCCCGGCCTGAAGCAAGGACAGCGCGACCGAATCCAGCCGCACTCAAGCCTCATTAAGGCGGCTCAACAAATTTTTTGAAAAAGGTGATCCGTTTCTGTTTTTCGCGGGTCATGGAAGTCGAGCACCACCGCTCTACTTCCACACGAAAGGTCAGATCATGGGTCACGTCCGTGGGCAGCAACAGCGCCCCAGCCAACCAAATTGGGTCCATCGCCGCACGCGGATGGCCTGCGCACTGGGCCGCATCGCCCTTGGCGCAGCCGTTGCCGCCCCCACGGGCGCGGTCCTTGCAGTCGTCCTCACGCCGCTCGCAGCACAGGCCCAGAACGCAGCCGCACCGGGCGCGCGCGCCTTCGACATTCCCGCAGGCTCGCTCGAAGACGCACTGAGCCGCTTCGGTCGCGACGCGGGCATCATGCTGTCGTTCAAGCCCGAAGTCACAGCCGGGCGTCACAGCAACGGCCTCAAGGGCACCTACACGCCGCGTAATGGCCTCGACGCCCTCGTCGCAGGCACAGGAGTGGAAGTCGTCCCGCAATCGAATGGCAGCTTTCTGATCACGCCTGCAAGCGGCGCCGCGAGCACGGACGACGCAGTCGCCCTGCCCACGACCCACGTCACCGCCACGTACGACAACGGTCTGCAACCGGCCTACGCGGGCGGCCAGATCGCGCGCGGCGGCAGCCTCGGCATGCTCGGCTCGGCCGATGCCATGGACGTGCCGTTCAGCACGATGAACTACACCGGGCAGATGGTGCGCGACCAGCAGGCGCGCACGCTAGCCGACGTCGTCGTCAACGAATCGTCGGTGCGCATGCTGACTTCCAGCGGCGGCTTCGGCGAGGACTTCCAGATTCGCGGCTACACCGTCTCCAGCAGCGACGTAGGGCTGAACGGTCTGTACGGCATGGCGTCCGCAAGCCGGGTGCCTGCGGCCATCGTCGAGCGCATCGAAGTCCTCAAGGGACCGGGCACGCTGATGAACGGCATCGGCCCGAGCGGCAGTATCGGCGGCGCGATCAACGTGGTGACCAAGCGCGCCACGAGCGAGCCGATCACGCGCCTGACGACCACCTTCCAGAGCAAATCGCAACTCGGCGTCGAAGCCGACGTGGGTCGTCGCTTCGGCGAGAACCAGGAATGGGGCGTGCGTCTGAACGGCGTGTTCCGTGACGGCAACACCACGCTCGACAACGGCAAGCAGAGCATCGGCTTCGGCTCGGTCGGCCTCGACTACACCACGCAACGGCTACGCTGGACGCTCGACGCCTACACGCAACACGAAGGCGACGACAACTTCCGTCCGCAGATCGGCTTCCAGTCCTCCGTCAAGAAGATTCCGGACGCCCCCTCGGGCTACCGCAACTTCTACCCCGGCAGCGAGCTGCATCTGCATGACTCGGCCGTGACCACGCGCCTCGAATACGACGTGCTGCGCAACGTGACGGTGTGGGGTGCCGTGGGCTATCACTACGCCACGGCCTATCAGACGTTCCCGAGCGGCCCCGCCGATGCGCTCGGCAACTTCACCGTCATGAATTCGTATTACGACTCGTACACGCGCTCGCGCACGGGCGAAGTAGGCGCGCGTGTGAACTTCAAGACGTTCGACGTCGGTCACACAGTGACGGTGCAGGCATCGCGTCTGGAACAGGACTCGGGCAATGCCTATGTGCCTGGCTCGACGTCGGTCGCCTCGAACATCTACAACCCGTCGCCGCTGCCCGGTATCAGCGCGGCGCGCACCGAAGCCAAGAAGGCGTCGGAATCGGCATTGACAAGTATCGCCGTAACCGACACCCTCTCGTTCTTCAACGACCGAGTGCTGCTCACCGGCGGTCTGCGTCACCAGCGCGTTGCGCTCGACAACTACAGCACCGCCACCGGCGCGCTGACCGGAACCTACAACCAGAGCGCCGTCTCGCCGCTCGCGGGCATCGTCGTCAAGCCGCTCCAGAACGTGTCGGTGTACGCGAACTTCACCTCGGGTCTGTCTCGTGGCAGCACCGCGCCCGTCGGCACCGTCAACGCCGGACAAGTGTTCCCGCCGTACAAATCGAAGCAGTACGAAGCCGGTGTGAAGACCGACTGGGGTCCGGTGACGACGACGGTGTCGGTGTTCCAGGTGCAGCGCCCGAACGCCGTGACCGATCCGTCGACCAACCTCTACAGCTTCGACGGCGAACAGCGTAATCGCGGCATCGAACTGTCGGCGTACGGCGAAGTGGTCAAGGGTCTGCGCCTGATGGCCAGCGCCACGTTCTACGACGCCAAGCTCACCAAGACCGCCGGCGGCACCAACGACGGCAACGATGCGAACGGCGTGCCCAAGCGCGCGTTCAACCTTGGCGTCGACTGGGATACGCCGTGGGTGCCGGGACTCTCGCTCAACGGCCGCATCATCAATACGTCGCGCATGTACTTCAACGCTGCCAACACGCTCGAATTGCCCGCGTGGACACGCTACGACATCGGCGCACGTTATCGCACGCATGTCGCAGGCAAGTCGGTCGTGTTCCGCGCCAACATCGAGAACCTCTTCAACTCGAACTACTGGTTGATGAGCGGCACCTACGCCACCGTGGCTGCACCACGCACGTTCCTGCTCTCCGCGCAAATCGACTTCTGATGACGAACGAAATGCCGATGCGCCTCCACCGATTCCATCCGTTCCGCCACCTCTCCAAGGAGACCGCAATGAAGACGACTGTCAACCACCGTACGACGCGACTGCCCCAGTTGGTCAAGCTCACCGCCGGTGCCCTCATCGCCTTCGCAGGTGCTGCGCAAGCACACCAGATCTGGATCGAGCAGCCTGCCGGTCAGAACGCCGTGATCCGCTTCGGCGAATTCGGCGAGAACCTGCGTGAAGCGTCGCCGGGCCTGCTCGACAAGTTCGTCGCCCCCACCGGCACGCTCAGCTCGGCACAGGGCGAGAAGACGGCCGCCGCGACCAAGACGGCCAACGGCTTCGCGCTCCCGTTCAAGGCGACCGCCGGTGAATCGTTGATCGCCGAAGAAGCGAAATACCCGCTCTTCACGTTCAAGCGCGATGGTCAGGAAGTCACGAACTGGTACCGCCCTGCGGCGCGTCTGGCGACCGACTTCTCGAAGCAGAAGCCGCAACTGACGCTCGACCTCGTGCCCGCAGGCAAGCAGGGCGAGTTCCAGTTGTTCTTCCAGGGCAAGCCGCTGCCCAAGACGAAGGTCTCGCTCGTCACGCAGTCGGGCTGGGCGAAGGAAGCGCATACGAACGAACAGGGACTCGTGACGTTCGATATGCCGTGGAAGGGTGTGTATGTCGCCGAAGTCAGTCACAAGGACATGACGCCGGGTGAGCGCCCGGGTGCCAAGGGTGCCGAGCGCTATCAGGGCGTGAGCTATGTGACGACGACGACCGTCATGCAAGCCGATGGCATCGAACCGCTCCCGGCTGGCCCGGCCGCCACGCCCAACAAGTAAGCGACACGCATCATGGCTCAGGCTCGTCGCGCCCCGACCGACAAGGTCGGCAACGCTGGACTCTCTGAACGCATCGTCAACATCGGGGCGCTCATCTCACGCATCGTGGCGGCCATCGGCGGCGGTTATGCCGTGGCTGCCCTCGCAAGCGTTGCCGTACTCGCACTGCCGATGAACAAGGCCCAGGCGGTCATCACCGGCGAGTTGGCGAGCTTCGCCATCTATGCCGGTGCGGTCGTCTGGGTGTTCGCTGTGCGCAGTGCGTGGCGCGCCTGGGCCGGTCTGCTGATCGTTGCCGCACCGCTCGCGCTGGCCGCGTGGGCGGTGGCGTCCGGTCACATGACGAGCCTTGCAATGGGAGGTGCGGCATGACGTCCACGCCCACACCGAAAACGAGGCCGCAGGCACGCGGCATCCGCCAGACGATGTCGGATCTGCATACGTGGTCCGGCCTGCTCGTCGGCTGGCTGCTGTACGCCATGTTCCTCACCGGCACCGTGAGTTACTTCAAGGACGAACTGTCGCAATGGATGCGCCCCGAGGTGCCGCATCAGCAGTCGTTGCCCGATCCGGCCGTGGTCGCACAGAACGTCGGCAATCAACTCGTGACGCTCGCTGCGGGCAGCCCGCAGTGGAGCATTTATCTGCCCACCGAGCGCAATCCGGTCGCGGGCGTCTTCTGGCGCAATCCGCCTGCGCCCAAAGGCGCTGCCAAAGGTGACACGAACGCCCCGCGCCGCACCTTCGAAGAAGCGACGTTCGATCCCTCGACCGGTCAGACGCTCAAAGCGCGCGAAACCCTCGGCGGCGACTTCTTCTACCGATTCCACTTCCAGTTCCACCCGCTGCCCGTCCTGTGGGGACGCTGGCTCGCGGGTTTCTGCGCGATGTTCATGCTGGTGGCGATCGTCAGCGGCGTGATCACGCACAAGAAAATCTTCATCGACTTCTTCACCTTCCGATGGGGCAAGGGGCAGCGCTCGTGGCTCGACGCACACAACGCGTTATCGGTCTTCGGCCTGCCTTTCCATCTGATGATCACCTACACCGGCCTCGTCACCTTGATGGCGATGTACATGCCGTGGGGCGCGCAAACGGCGATCAAGACACCGATGGACCGCGCGCAACTCAACGCGCAGCTCAGCGCATTCCCGCCACCGGGCAAGGCCTCCGGCGAGAAAGCCCCGCTTGCGCCGCTCGCCCCGATGGTGCGCGAAGCTCAGGCCCGCTGGGGCGCGAACGACGTCGGCCGCGTGACCGTCACCCATGCGGGCGATGCCGCTGCTCGTGTGGCGGTCACACGCGGCGAAAGCACGCGTGTCTCGATGAGCCCGCAGTACCTGCTGTTCGACGGCACGACCGGCAAGCTGATCGACGTTCACGACGGTGTCGGCCCGGCGGCTGAAACGCGTGGCGTGATGTACGCCCTGCACCTCGGACGCTTCAGCGATCTGCATCTGCGCTGGCTGTACTTCCTCGTCAGTCTCGGCGGCACGGCGATGGTCGGATCAGGGTTGGTGATGTGGACGGTCAAGCGTCGCGGCAAGCTGCCCGATCCGGCACGTCCCCATTTCGGCTTTCATGTGGTCGAGCGTCTGAACATCGCAGCGATTGCGGGGCTCTCGATTGCCATGACGGCGTTCCTCTGGGGCAACCGCCTGATTCCGGCGGATGCGCTCAGACGCAGTGCTACCGAAGTCGACGTTTTCTATTGGGTATGGGCGGCGACGCTGTTGTACGCGCTGGTGCGCCCGGCCAAACGTGCGTGGGTGGAATTGCTGTGGTTCGGCGCCGCCGTGCTCGCGCTGCTACCGGTGCTTAACGCCGTCACGACGTCGCGCGGACTCTGGCATAGCCTCACGACCGGCGACTGGGTCTACGCAGGCGTGGATCTGATGCTCTGGGCCTTCGCGGCGCTGCATGCGTGGCTCGCAGTTCGCACCTCCCGTCACAAGCCGAAGACGAAGCCCACGCGCGCCACTGCACCGGCGCACACGACGGCCAGTCCGGCAATCAATGCCCCGTTGAACGAGGACCGCGCATGAGTCATTTCGTCACTTTCGCGCTCTGCCTCGCAGGCTTTGCGGCGCTGGCGATGTCGACGGAGCGTCAGCAGGAAGCGCGCTTCAAGACCGTTTCACCGGCGCGCACGCGCAATGGCCGGATCGTCGGATGGACGGCACTGGCCGTGGCGCTCGGCGCAACGGTCATGCATCAGGGATGGGGATTCGGTCTGGTGAACTACAGCGGACAGACCAGCATGGCTGCCGGTCTGGTGTACCTGACGCTCATCTTGGCGGAGCGCCGCCGACAGTCTCGCTGAGAGACTGGCCGACGATCACTCGTTCTCTTCGAAGTAGTGTCCGAACTTGACCTGCTTGGTGCGGATGTAGCGTTCGTTCTCTTCGCGCACCGGAATGTCGAGCGCCACACGCTCGCTCACGGGGATGCCGTGCTTGATAAGCGTGTCGAACTTCTTCGGGTTGTTGCTCATGAGGCGCACCGAACCCACACCGAGAATGCGCAGGATGGCGGCGGCGGAGTCGTATTCGCGCGCGTCGTCGGGCAGGCCGAGATCGAGGTTGGCTTCGACCGTGTCGCGCCCCTGCTCTTGCAGCAGATACGCACGAATCTTGTTGCTCAGGCCGATGCCGCGCCCCTCATGGCCTCGCAGATACAGCATCACACCGCGCCCTTCTTCGGCGATCTTGCGCATACCGACGTCCAGCTGCTCGCCGCAATCGCAGCGATAGGAGCCGAAGACGTCTCCCGTCAGACATTCCGAGTGCAGACGTACCAACGGCGGCAGCGTGCCGCCCTCGGCCGACACATCGCCCATCACCAGCGCGAGATGCTCGTTGGCGCTGTCTTTGACGCGAAACGCGTGGGAAGTGAACGTGCCGTAGCGAGTGGGCAGCGTTGCCGTAGCGACAAGCTCGACGCATTCGCCAGCGTCGCAATTGAGCGTGGCAGAGGCAGTACCAGGGGACTTCATGTTGACGTTCGAACGGGCTGAAATTGGAGTTGCGTGCCACCGGACAACGATGGCGTGTGCTCGGAGTGTACCGCCATTTCCGAATTTCAGCCGACAGCGCCATGCAACAGACTGTTGCACGACGCTGTCCAATCGGCCGGACGCCGCGCCGATGGGGGCCGACGATACCGCTCGGTCAGCCCCGATCGACCGCTTCCTGCCGCTTCCTTCCGCTCCCTGCCGCGATCAGTAGTCGGCGCGCAGCGTGAGCATCACATTGCGGCGCTCGCCATAAATGCCATAGAAGGTCGACGGCACCCGCGCGTAATAGTCACGGTTGAACACGTTGTTCACATTCAACTGGGCTTCCAGATGGCGGTTCACGCGGTACGCGAGCATTGCGTCCCACACCGCGTACCCCCCTTGTGCCGCGCCCACGGTCCGGTACGTCGAGCTTTGGATACGAACGCCCCCGCCGATCCGCAAACCATCAAGCACGCCGCCGAACGGGCCGTCCGAGAAACGATAGGTCGTGTACAGCTTGAACAGATGTTGCGGCTCCTCGCCGTCGAGCGCCTGACCGATCTGGCTCGGATCGCTGTTGTATCGCGTGTTGAGCAGCGTGTAACCGGCATAGACGTTCCAGTTGCGCGTGACCTGCCCGGTCACTTCGGCCTCCCAGCCCTGACTTTGCGCCGAACCTGCCGCCACCGAACCGATCGCGTGGAACGGATCTGCGACTGCGCGGTTGGTGTCCGTCATCCGGAATGCCGCCACCGTCGCGCTCAGGCGACCGTCGAGGAATACGCCTTTCACGCCCAATTCGTACTGCTGCCCCTCACGCGGTGGCAAGCCCTGACCGTCGAACGTCGTGGCTGTCTGCGGCGCGAATATCTTCGAATAGTTGAAGTACGCGTTGATCTGCGGCGTAAGCGCCAGCACGACGCCGCCATACGGAATGAACTTGTGATTTGCCCGCGCCGTGGTGTTCCACGGACCCTCAGTCGGCAGCAGGCTCTGGCTTTGCTGCTGGAACCACGCCTCACGTCCCCCCAACACGACGGTCAGCGGATCGAGCACGCGCACACGCGCCTGACCGTAGACGCCGAATTGCTGCGCTTGCAGGTTGTTGCCCGACGTGAACGGAATCGTCGGCTCGTTCGACGGCGGCGAGAAGATGCTGAACGTGCCGAGATTCTGACCACCGGACAGGCTGCGCTGCTGCGTCATTTGGTAGTTCATGCCGACAAGCCACTCGTGCTTGCGGCCAAACGCCTGCACCGGTCCGGACAGATGCGAGTCGATCCCCAACAGATTGTTCTCGCCGCGCTGCGACTGGCCGAAATACCGGGCCGTGAGCGTCGTTGGATTGATCCCCGGGCCGAGATAGGCGTACTTGCTGTTGGAAAGCACATGACGATAGTTGACGGTCGTCGTCGACACGACGTCGTTATCGAAGCGATGCTCCAGCTTGCCGTTGACTTCCTGCATCGACGCCCAGCTGTAGTTCCAGTCCGGCGAGAAGTTCGAGTTGTTCGGTGCGTCGAGGAACGACCGGTTGGTCAGCAATGACTGACCGTAGTCGAACCCATGCAGCGGATTGACCTGATACGAGCCCGACAGCGACAGCAGTGTGCGCGGCGTGAGGTCGAATTCGAGCGCGCCGTAAGCCAGGAAATTGCTCTCGCTGGTACGCGTGATCGACTTGTTGCCGGTGTCGCCCGTCAATACCGCGCGCCCGCGAATCGTGCCCGACTGATTGAGAGGGCCGGTCACGTCGATCATCTGACGATAGTTCGCCCACGAACCGATCGTCGTTTCGCTGCGCACGGCGAATGTGTCGCCCGGACGCTTGCGCACCAGATTCACGGTGCCTCCCGGCTCGCCGGTGCCGTCGAGCAGGCCCGCCGGGCCGCGGAAGACTTCCACCCGGTCGTACATCGACAGATCGAACTGCGGCTGGTATTGAATACCGCTCAGGATCGAAACACCGTCGAACTCCACGCCCACGTTGTAGCCGCGCGAGTTGAAGTAGTACGTGCCGTCGCCATAGTTGACCGCGGTGATGCCGGTGGTGAACTGCAATGCATCGGCGACCGAGGTCATGGCCTGATCGTCCATACGCGCGCGCGTGACGACCGATACCGAGTTAGGAATGTCCTTTAGCGCCTGCGGCGTTTTCCCGATTGTCGTCGTCTGCGTGCCGTAGGAGGTGGAGCCTTCGGTTTGCGCGTCGCGCTGTGCCGTCACGTTGGCCGCCGGTAGTACGGCAGACGCGGCACCGCCGCCCGATGACGAAGCCGCAGGCGACGGCGTCTGCGCATGCGCCGTCGCGGCGCACAGCATCACCATGGCGACGGCGACAGGCGTGAGCGCATAGCGCGAATTCGACGACTGCCCTGCGCGTATGGCATCGGACATGCGGCCCCGTGCGGCTTGCGTCCGGCGAGAACTCTGATTCGTTTGCATCGTTGACAACACTTCCCCTTGTTGCCGGGTTCTACCGGCGATCCAAAATTAACGTTCGTGTGCTTTGTGCGGCCACGGTCCAATTCCCGCTACACTGGCGGAAATATCGCAAATGAGACTCATTACTAAATTTGCATTTGGTCCGGCACAACACATTGATAGCTATGGAGAATATCGGGTTCGAAAAAGGTAAGGACGACAATAAATGTCGATTTTTTGACAATCGCTATCCGATTGGCGACATCCTGACGCGAGACCCGCATTACCCCCATGAGTGACTTCCTGCGCAAGCGATTTCCCAATGCCGTACGGCCCTTACCGCGCGATGTCTTTGCTCAGGTCACGCCCTTTCGTCATGGCGAACGGCTGATCTGGCACCGCCATCGACACGGCCAACTGGTGTTCCCGGTGCGCGGTATCGTGCGCGTGCTCACGCCGTCCGCCATCTGGACGTTGCCGCCTTCGCGCGCACTCTGGCTGCCGTCGGACATCGAGCACGAACTGCATGCCGTGGGCGACGGACAGATGGGTAACATCTACATGGAGCCGCGCGCGTTCCCTTGGGACTGGACCAGTCCGACGGTCATCCTCGTCACGCCGCTGATTCGCGAACTCGCGGTGACCGTGAGCCGCGACGGCGATACCTACGGCCCCACGAGCCGTGCAGCGCTCTCGGTGCCGCCGTTGATGGGTGTACTCCACGACGCAGCCCCGGTGCCCGAACGGGGCGTGCCGGTGCCGAGGGACGAGCGGCTACAGGCGATCTGCGAGCACCTGATGAACGAGCCAGCCAGCAAGCTGACGCTCGACTTCTGGGGGGAACAGTTCGGTGTGAGCGGACGCACGCTCGCGCGTCAGTTTCAGACGGAGACGGGCATGACGTTCGTGACCTGGCGTCAGCATCTGCGCGTGTCCGAAGCGATTTCGACGCTTGCGCAGGGCGCGTCGGTCGCAGCGACGGCCGACGCCTTCGGCTATGCCAGCCCCAGTGCCTTCATCGCCATGTTCAAACAGGTTACGGGGCGCTCCCCGCAACGCTATCTCGCAGACGCCTGAGCCGGACTCGGGCGTCTGCCTTCACAGCACTCAGTGCGCGACGTCAGCGTGCATAACTGACCGGCATCCCGCCATCGGGATTCGGCAAGACGCCCATCGGCACACCGTAGATCGTCTGCAACGTGTCGGGCGACATCAGTTCTGCCGGTGTGCCACGCGCAATCGGTTTGCCTTGCTTGAGCGCGAGCAACGTGTCGCAAAAGCGCGCGGCCATGTTGACGTCGTGGAGCACGATCACCACGCCAAGGCCATGCGCGTCGGCCAGTTCGCGCACGAGTTTGAGGACATCCAGCTGATGCGCCACATCGAGCGCCGAGGTCGGTTCGTCCAGCAATAGACACCGCGCCTTCTGCGCAACGAGCATGGCCAGCCACACACGCTGACGCTCCCCGCCCGAGAGCGACTCCACGAGACGGTCGGCAAAGCCGAGCACGTCGGTCTGTGTCATCGCGTTTTGCACGGCCTGGTGGTCATGGGCGTCGAAGCGTCCGAGCGCACCGTGCCACGGGTAACGACCGAGCGCGACCAGTTCAGACACTGTCATCCCGGCAGCGGCAGGCGGCTGCTGCGGCAGATACGCCACACGCCGCGCAAACTCGCGTGCGCCCCACGACGCCAGCGCCCGTCCCTCGAACGCAATGTTGCCGCTCACCGGCTGGAGCTGGCGCGCGAGCAACTTGATCAGGCTCGACTTGCCCGAGCCGTTGTGGCCGATCAGTCCGTGCACCTGTCCGGCCGCGAGTTCCAGCGTCAGTGGCGCGAGTAGCGTGCGCCCTTCTACCGAGAACGAAACGTCTTGCAAAGCGAACATCGGGATATCAGTCATGAGCATTCGATGAATCTGGTTCGGCAGGTTCGTTGGGGGCCTCGACGTCGGCTTGCGGCTCGCGTGATTGAAGCAGTTGACCGTAGTCGAGACGAATCAGACGGTCCGCCAGATCGAAGTAGCGGTCGTCGTGGGTAATGACCAGCACGCTCTTGCCGCGCGCCTTGAGTGCGGGCAGCATCTGGCGGTAGAAAACGTCCTTGAACAGCGGGTCCTGATCCGCCGCCCATTCGTCGAAGACATAGAACGGCCGGTCTTCCAGATACGCCACCAGCAACGCGAGACGCTTGCGCTGTCCCTGCGACAGATCGAGCGTGGAGAAGCGTCCGTCCGAGATCGTCACCTTGTGATCGAGTTGCAGCGACTTGAGCAGCGTTTGGGCCTGCGCGTCGAGTCCTTCCGGCGGCAAGCCGAGCAGATGTTCGAAGAGGAAAAAGTCGCTGAACACCACGGAGAACAATTGACGGTAGTGGTCACGCTCCGCGTCGCCGACAGGCACACCGTCGACCACAATCCGGCCCTGCTCCGGTGCATACAGGCCCACGATCAGCTTGGCCAGCGTGGTCTTACCGCTCCCGTTGCCGCCGACCAGATAGACGAGTTCGCCCGGACGGAACGTGAGCGTCACCGGCCCCAGCGTGAACACTTCGTTTTCCTGCTCGCGGAAGTAGCGATGCGTGACGCCTTCAAGCACGATTTCCTGGAACGCCGGTGCTTCGCGCCTGCCCGGTGCCGGTAGCAGTTCGCGCGGCAGTTCGTTCTCGACCTGCGCGATGCGCTCTAGCGCGACGCGTGCACTGCCCAGCGACGGCATCGCCGAGAGCACGCCTTCGATCGGCATGATCATGTACAGGAACACGAGCGCGTAGCCGGACACCACCTGCGGTGGCAGGTCGACGTGACGCAGCACCACGAACAGCGTGAGGCCGATAAAGGCGAACAGAATGAAGCTGCCCCAACTGGCCGCCGCCGCATACAGCACGTAACCGCGCGTGCGCTGCACACGCACCGCCTCGACGTTGCTTGCGAGACGGTCTTCGATGAAGGCGTCGCGACGGGCACGGTGCAGCTTGAGCTCCTTCGCACCATCGAACAACGCGCGGAAGTCCTTCACCAGCGATTCCTCACGCTTGCGCGAGCTGCGCAGATGCAGCAGCGCGCGCTGATTGGCAAAACGGAATCCCGCCGCGCCGATGAGGATCGTCACCACTGCGAACAGCAGAATCTGCCAGGACAGGTAGCCGAGATACACGAGACATCCTGCGATCACCGCGCCCTGCATCGCCAGGACCGGCAGGTTCACGAACAGGACGACGATGGTATCGAGATCCTGCGTGAGGACGGCAATCGCACGGGCAATGCCGTGCTTCTCGAGACTCGCGTAAGGGGCGGCACCGATGCGACGCACGACCTGCATGCGCAACGTCGCCTTCGCGCGCTGACCGAGCGACATGAAGAGCGTTTGCGACAGCGCGCGCGTGACCAGCACGATCACGCCAAGGCCGAGAAATTGCATGCCGAGCACGCCCAGATGCTCGCGCGGGGCCGTGAGCGCGCGATTGATCAGCGCGACGAGACCCGCGTTGCCGAAACCGCTGATCAGACTACCGGCGAACGCAATGGCCAACGGCCATCGAGACGCACGTACCAAGTGCCAGAACAAGGACATATGAGATCTCTGTTTTTATGGGGATGTCGGGAATGTCACGCCACCTGCCGACGCAGGTGCCACAGCAGATACGGCGCGGCGATCAGCATCGCGAGTACGCCCGCCGGGAGTTGTTGCGGGAAGAGCAGATTGCGTCCGAGCCAGTCGGCGGCGATCATCAGCAACGCACCGGACACGGACGATGCGACGGCCTGCGAGCGTCCTTTACCGAACCCGGCCATGCGCGCGAGATGCGGTGCGAGCAGACCGACGAACGACAGCGGACCGACGACAAGCGTCGCCACGGCGCTGAGCGTCGCGGCCAGGCACCACATCCAGAGGCGCGCACGCCGCACGTTCACGCCGACGGCGGTCGCCGTTGCGTCGCCCATCGGCAGCAGATCGAGCCAGCGCGATGCCAGGCACGTCAGCAGCAGCCCCACCAACGAGGCGACGACAGCGCCCAAGGCAATACCGGGACCGACGATGTACGTGAGGCCAAGCATCAGCGAGCGCAGCAGGAAGGCATTGGCCGTGCCGCTCGCGCTCCCGATTGCCACCAGCGATTGCGCCATGCCGGAGATCGCCACCCCCGCGAGCAGCATCCGCGTGGGCGAGAAGCCGCCTTTGCGCGAGAGCGTGAGCATGACCGCGAGACTGAGCGCAGCGCCTGCGAAGGCTGCAATGAACAGTGCCGACGCCGACGGGCCCACCATCGCGAACGTCACGATCAGCACGCCCAGCATTGCGCCGCCGCTCACACCCAGCAGTTCGGGGCTGGCCATCGGGTTGCCGCTGATCCGTTGCAGCAGCGTGCCCGCCAGCGCCAGCGCGACACCCGCCGCTGCCGACGCGAGCATGCGCGGCAGCCGCCATTGCGCAAGCGATACCCATGACGCGTCCGTCGCCCACGCCCAGCCATCGAACGAACGCCCGAGATGCTGCGTCGCCCAGACGAGCGCGGCCCCGAGCACGAGCGCCAACGCGAGCCATCGGAACGGATGCCGCGCGCGCGCAGGCGGCGCGGCATCGGCGCTCGCCACTTCACCGGCCCGCGTGCGGCGCAGGAGCCACAGCAGCAGCGGTCCGCCAAACAGCGCTGCGGCGGCGCCCGTCGGCAACGACGCACCGTCGAACAGCGGCAGCCACTGCACAAGCTGGTCGGTCAGCATCAGCATGAGGGCACCGATAAACGGCGCCCAGATCAATTGATCGCGCAGACGTCGCGCACCGGCAAGCCGCACCAGCTGCGGTCCGGCCAGACCGACGAAACCGATGATGCCGACGACGCTGATGATGCACGCCGAGAGCGCCACGGCCACTACCAGTCCGGCGGTACGAATCCACGCAACACGCGCGCCGAGCTGGGTCATGCTGCGGTCGTCGAGCGTGAACAGCGTCAACGGTCTGAGCAGCAGCGCCGCTGCAACGACGGCCACAATCACGCGGGGCAACAGCCATCCGAAGTCGTGCCAGCCGTTTTGCACGAGCGACCCGACGCCCCATGCGAACACACCGACAAGCGCGCGTTCGTGCGTCATCGACACCATGATCGACAGGCCGCTGCAATACAGGTTGACGATCATGCCCGCGAGAATCACGGGGATGGGGGCGAAGCGACTGCGCCACGTCAGTGCCATCACCACGGCGATGGCCGTGGCCGAGCCGAACAACGCGACGCCTGAGCGCCACGCGAAGGCCACCGCAGGCAGCCAGATCGTGGCCGCCGACAGCGCGAGCGACGCCCCCGACGCCACGCCGAGCGTCAGCGGCTCGGCGAGCGGATTGCGCAGCACTTGCTGGAACATCACGCCCGCGAGCGCAAGCCCGGCACCGGCCAGCACCGACATCGCCAGTCGCGGCAACCACGCGTAGTTCACGAGCAGGCCCGACATCGCGGCGGCCGAAGCCGATGCATTCGGGTCCAGCGTCGGATGTGTGACGGCGTGCCAGACGGCAGCGAGGAACGTGCCGCTGTCGACGCCCACCGGGCGCAGCGACAGCAACGTGACGACGGTCAGCACCAGTGCGGGCACGCCGACCATCGTTGCGAGACGCCAGAGATGACGCACCTCAGTAGACGTCGCGGCCCCAAGCGGCTTGTCGGCCGTCATCGGTTGAAGCGGATTTCCCGTGCTCATGCCGCCGCTCCTGTCAGGGCGACGCTCAACGCGTCGGCCAGCTTCACCGCCGTGGGTGTGCCGCCCGTCGGCAACATGACCGGCAACTGACCGACGCGCGCCCCGCGCACGAACGGCAGCGCCTGCCACAGCGGACTCTGCCCGAGCATGCCCAGCAATCCGGGGCGTGCACCGATCAACATCGCGCGCGCCGAGGCATCTGCCCCGAGCTGCGTGTAATCGATCTGTGCCATGCCCTCCGTATCGCTCGGACGTCGCCACGCGTTGGTCAGCCCCACAGCGGCCAGCGTCCCGCCGAACACACTCTCACGGCCGAAGACGTTCGTCAGACGCGTGTCGATGGGGCTCATCAGATACACCGGCCGTTGTGTGACGCCGCGCTTCGTCAGGCGGTCGCGAACCTCACTCAGATGCGCGTCCGTCGCCTCCAGCAACTGTGACGTTTGCGTCGGACGCCCCAGCGCATCGCCCAGTGCCCGCGCACGACGCAACGCAAGTCGATAGCCGTCTTCATGCGGATGGGGCGGCGGCGCGACGAACAGCGGCCCAATGCGCGCAAGCGAATCGGCGAGCGCAGCGTGTGCTGGCGTGATGACGATCAGATCGGGGTGCAACGCCTGCACCACTTCGAAATTCGGTTGAAAGAGGAGACCGACGTCGACGACGTCGTCGGGCATAGCGGGCGTGCCCGAGAGGAGTCGATACCAGAACGGACGCGCCGCGCCCACGGGCGTCACGCCCAGCGCCAGCACCTGCGCAGCGAGTCCCCAGTCGAGCACCACAACGCGCGGCATGCGGCCCGAAGGCGCGCAAGCACCCACGGATGGAGCCACAACAGGCGACGCAAGTACGCCCCCCGCCCCCATGAACGGTGCCAGCGCACCAACGCCAAACGCCGCCAGAAGGCGGCGTCGTGCGGCAAACGATTGTCGTTGCATCACCATTGATATCGGGCTGTCCCCAGAACGGTTCGCGTCGCGCCCCAGTAGCACACCGATGACGACGTGCAGTACGAGAGGTATTCGCGGTTGAAGAGGTTGCTGACGTTCACGGCGAAGCGCCATTGCTGCCAGTCGTAGTGCACGGCGGCGTCGACCAGCGTGCGGCTCGGCACTTCGAACGTGTTGGCAGCGTCGCCCGCCGACGAACTCATGTATCGCACGCCCGCGCCGAACCCGAGATTGCGCAACGCCCCTTCGTGAAGCGTGTAATCGGCCCAGAGCGCGACGCTGTTACGCGGCGTAATCTGCGGACGCTTGTCCTGCGCCGTCGTGCTTTGCAGATTGACCTGATTGATGTACGTGTACGACGCGATCACCTTCAGATCGCGGGTGACGTTGGCGCGCGCTTCGGCTTCGAACCCACGCGAACGGATTT
Organism: Pandoraea commovens; assembly: GCF_902459615.1. Taxonomy (GTDB): domain Bacteria; phylum Pseudomonadota; class Gammaproteobacteria; order Burkholderiales; family Burkholderiaceae; genus Pandoraea; species Pandoraea commovens. The sequence goes on along the minus strand of NZ_CABPSA010000004.1, from coordinate 43,693 downwards.
CGCCCGTCTGCGTCGGGAAGGTCGGGTGCGCCGGATCGACCACACTCACGTTTTCCTGACGCAGATCGAAGGCCGAGAGGCGCAGCGACGCGTCGTAGTTTTTCGGCTGATAGCGCACACCGACTTCGTACTGCTTGCCTTGGGTCGGCGAAAGCGCATCGCCTGCGAAGTTCGCCCCCAGCACCGGCGCGAACGACTTCGCATAGCTCACGTAAGGCGCGACGCCGTTATCGAAGACATACGACAGCCCCGTACGCCAGGTGAACGCACTGTTATCTGCCGAACGCTGCACGCCGTTCGTGGTCGAGCGCGTCGTCGCCCAGTCTTCGCGCACGCCGAGCGTGAGTACCCAGCGGTGGTAGCGCAGTTCGTCCTGTGCGTACAGCCCGGCCTGACTCAGCGAGTAGTCCAGCCGCGTATTCGGGCTCACGCCCGCCAGCGCGCCGTAGTTCGGGTTGAACAGATCCAGTTGACCGACGACCGCCCCGCCATAGTTATCGCCTTCGAGTACGCGGCGATAGTCGAAGCCGAAGAGCATTGTGTGTTCGACCGGACCCGTCGCGAACTTCGCCTGCGCGTTCGTATCGATCTGCCACTGGCTCACGTGCTCGAAGTCGGTGTTGCCCCACATCGCCACCGTGCGCTGGTCGGCCGCAAACGGGCTGGTGACCGACGTCTGGTAGTAGTTCTGGTCGATGTGCAGATAGCGCGCGTTCTGCGAAATGCGCCACGTGTCGTTCAGTTGCTTCGCGAACTGATAGCCGAACCAGTATTGCGTGCGCTGCATGCCGTCGCGATTCGGGTCGCCGAAGTATTGGTCCGGGCCGAGACGGCCGTTCGGATTGACAAACAGCGTGCCGCTGGCGGGCACCGGATTGAACATCCCACCCGCCGGGTCGCGTTGATATCCCGCGAGCAAGGTCAGCGACGTGTCACGATCCGGCTTGAACGTGATCGACGGCGCAATCGCCAGTCGCTGATCCTTGATGGCGCTGACCTGCGTCTTGGCGTCCCGCGCCAGCCCCACGACGCGATAGAGGATCGTGCCGTCGGGTGTCAGCGATCCACCGAGATCGAAACCGGTCTGATAAGTGTCGTGATTGCCGATCTGGAGCATCACTTCGCGCACAGGCTGGTCCGTCGGCAACTTGCTGCTGTAGTTGACGATGCCACCGGGGTTGCCCTGCCCGTACAGCACGGAGGACGGGCCAAACATCACGTCGATGCGCTCCAGCAGATACGGGTCGACGCGGGCGGTCGCGAAACGCGGCGACGCAAAGATGCCGAGGCCGTCGAGATAAGCATCGATATCGAAGCCACGGGCGCGAAGCTGGTCGAAACGCACGTCGGTGCCGTCCTGCGTATTGACGCCGGTCGTGTAGCGCAATGCCTGATCGATCGTGATCGCGCCCTGATCGTCCATTTGTGCGCGCGTGACCGTCGAGGTCGCTTGCGGCGCGGTCAGTGTCGAGGCGTCAGTCTTGGTGACGGTTGTCATGCGTTTTGCTACGTAACCCCGACCCGGCCCGTTCGGGTTCTCGGCAAGCGCACTGTCGCGCACTTGCGTTGCAGGCAGCGTGACCGCGCCCGTCGCATTCGCTGCACCTGCTCCACCCACTGCACCCACTGCACCCGCTGCACTCACTGCACCGACCGACGACGTCTCGCTGGCGTCCGCCGCCATCGCGGCGTGTGGTCCGAATACCGCTGCGGCGAGCATTGCCGCCATGACCGTCATTCGTCGCCCGCCGTTCGAATGGGTCGCCTTCCCCGTGTGATTTCGTTTCACTTTACGTCCGCTTCCCGCGTCAAAGCCATCCCAATGGAATGAATTAAAATAAATGAGACGCATTACTATTATCACTTGTATCTGCCACCTGAACCCCGATGGCAGTTGGTAGAATACCGGGGATGCTTTTGCTGTGAATCACAAAAAATGTTGAGAAAAGGACAATTTCTGTCCTTTTCTCTATGCTTTGGCGTGTCGGGTCCACCTCACAACGGATTGCGGGACAAGCGGCACGTCATCTGACCGAGTCAATCGGTCCGGTTGGGAAGTCGTCATGAAGGAATTGCTGCTGCGCCGCTATCCGGAAACGCGCCGTCATTTGCCGCGCGACGTCACGCTTAGCGGTATGGAATGTGAGGATGGTGAGCGTCAGCCGTGGCATCAGCATCAACACGGTCACGTAGTGATGGCGCTGCGCGGTGTGGTGCGCGTGCTCACGCCTGCGCACACGTGGACACTGCCCGCGTCGCGTGCGCTCTGGCTGCCGCCGAACACGCCGCACGAACTGCACGCCGTCGGACGCATGCAGTTCTGCACGATCAGCGTCGAGCCGGGCACGGTGTCGTGGCTGTGGCCGAACGCGCTCGTGCTGACCGTCGGCCCGCTCCTGCGCGAACTGGCCGTGGACATGTTGTCCGATGGTTTCCACTACGCACCCGACAGTCGCACCGCCCTCTCCATCCCTTTGCTCCTGCGTTTGCTTCGCGAGGCGGCTGCGCCCGGCGAGCACGGCCTGCCGCTGCCCAGTTCCGCGAAGCTGCTGGCGATTTGCGAGCACATGATGATGGCCCCCGCGACCGATTACTCGCTGGAGCGCTGGGGAGAAGAACTGGGGGCGAGCGGCAAGACGCTCGCGCGCCGCTTCAAGGACGAGACGGGGATGACCTTCGGGCGCTGGTGCCAGCATATGCGGGCGTCCGAGGCGATCACGCGGCTGGCGCTCGGGGCGTCGGTCGGCGACGTGGCGCTCGCGCTCGGCTATCAAAGCCCGAGCGCTTTCATCGTGATGTTCAAGCGACTGTTCGGCCGCGCACCGCAACAGTATCTGGCGGTGGCCGAACGCTAAGGAAAGTCAACGCCGGATCAGGAAACACCCAACGGCGTGGCGCGCGAGGCAAACGTATCGCGAATCGACGCGATGGCGGCGATGGTTTCGTCGATATCCTCGTCACCGATATGGCGATGCGTCACGAGCCGCAGCATCGACGTGCCGCTCGCGCGCGCCAGAATGCCGTACTCCGCGAGCGCAGCCTCCCACGCACGCGGGTTCGCCTCGCGTTGCTCGCCGACACGCAAGCGCACAATGTTGCTCGTGGACGGCACCGAATCGACCAGTTGCGGATCGATCTGCGCGAGCCCGTCCCACAGACGTTGCGCACGCGCGTTGTCGTCGGCCAGTCGCGCAACCATCGTCTCCATCGCTACCTTCCCCGCTGCCGCCATGATGCCCGCCTGACGCAGCCCGCCGCCTGTCATGCGACGGAACGTGCGCGCCTGTTCGATCATTGCGTGCGAGCCGACGAGCATCGCGCCCATCGGTGCGGACAGCCCTTTCGAGAGGCAGAACGTCAGGCTCTCGCAATGCGCGGCGATCTGACCGACGTCGACACCCAGCGCCGCCGCCGCATTGAACACGCGCGCACCGTCCATATGGACCGGCACGCCCGCACGCGACGCGAGCGCGTGAACATCGGCCAGATACGACAATGACGGCACGTAGCCGCCGGAGTGGTTGTGCGTGGACTCGACCGCAACCATCGCCGTCGGCTGTCCATAACGCGAAAAGCCAGGACGCAACGCCCCGGCCAGCTGATCGAGATTCATCTCGCCGCGCACCGATGGAATGAGCACCGGGTACAGATGCGCGAGGCGAGACATGCCGCCCGCCTCCGACTTCGCCATGTGGGCCTGCGCGTCGAGCACCGCTTCGCCGCCACGCGTGGCGTGGCACAGCGAAGCGATCAGATTGCCCATCGTGCCGGAGACGACGAACATCGCCTCCTCTTTCCCGGTGACGACCGCCGCGAGATGTTCCAGCGCGCGCACGGTCGGATCGCCTTCGAGCGTGTCGTCACCCAGCGACGCGGTTTGCATCGCCTCCCACATCAGTGCGGTGGGCCGGGTGACGGTATCGCTTCGCAGATCGACGGAGCGTTCGGTATTGCCTGAGGTCATGCGAACTCCTGACCGTGGGCATGGCTGCCGACGCGCGTGGTTTCCGACTCGGCGGCGAGCGCCGCTTGCACGGCCTCAGGCGATTCGTACGGAATACCGGCGAGCTTCATGACGAGCTTGATGGCCACGGTGTTGCTGAAAACGTTGATGGCAGTACGGCCCATGTCGAGGAAGGCATCGACACCGGCAATGATGGCGAGCGCTTCGATGGGCACGCCGATGGTCGTGAGCACCATCGCAATCGCCACGAGACCGCCCGAAGGCACGTTCGCGCTGCCCTTGCTGGCGAGCGTGGTGACGAGCACGATGGAGAGCAACGTCGGCATGTCGAGCGGCACGTGGTAGGCATCGGCAAGGAAGCCGACGGCCAGCGCGAAGTACATGATCGAGCCGTCGCGATTGAACGCGTAGCCCAGCGGCAGCACGACCGATGCGATGGCCTTCGGCACACCCATCGCGATGAGCTTTTCCATGTGCAACGGCAGTGTGGCTTCGGACGAGCGCGTGGCGAACGCGAGAATCACCGGCTCACCGATGGCGCGCGTCGTCGCCCACGGCTTTTCGCCGATTGCCTTGAGCAGAATCCAGAACAGTACCAGCAGCACGCCGAGGCCGAGGTACATCGTGCCGACGAGCTTCACGAGCGCGAGAATCGTGCCGATGCCCTGTGTGGCGAACAGCCACGAGATGATCGCGAAGATCGCCAGTGGCGAGAGCGAGATGATCCAGTCGGTGAGCTTGAACACTGCGCCCATGAGCGCGTCGAGCACGCCGACGAGCGGCTTCGCACGCTCGCCGATGGACGACAGCGCCAGTCCGAGCAGCACGGCAAAGACCAGCACCGGCAGCAGATTGCTGCCGCTCATCGCTGCGAAGATATTCGACGGAATCATCTCCAGGAAGAATTTGGTCCAGTCCACCGAGGCGGCAATCGGCTTCGCCGACGCGTGCGCCGCCGCGAGATTCGCGCCGAGCCCGGGGTGGAAGATCGCGTTCAGGCCGAGTCCGATCACGATCGAGACGAGCGTCGCGATAAAGAAGTAGATCAGGCTGATGGCGGAGACACGGCCGAGGGCGCGTGCGTTGTGACCCATCTGATAGATGCCGAGCGTAATCGCCGTGAAGACGAGGGGCACGACGATCATCTTCACGGCTTGCACGAAAGCGGTGCCCACAGGCATGAGCTTCGTGGCGAGCGCCGGGGCGACCATGCCGCAACCGATGCCCAGTGCCAGACCGATCAGCATCTGAATGGGTAACGGAAGGAGGCGCTTCTTCTTGCTGGCAGTGCTTGACGACATGACGACTATCTCCGGAAATTACGTGGCGTTGCGGCGCATCTGGACTGGCACGGCATCACACGCCGCGAGACGTTCAGCGCTTGCGGCTTTTGCCTGCGGGTGTCGCAGTGGTTGCCTGCGCCAACAGCGCGGCAGGCACCACAGACGGCGCCGCAGGTGGAACGAGCGCCTGCAAGCGAGCCTGCATGGCGTGCGTGAGGTGGTCCCAGACATGACGCTGAGCCTCCTCGGGACGCCCGGCGGCGATGGCATCGAAGATCGCGAGGTGTTCGCGAACGGCGGTGCGGGTGCGCTCGGCGTCGTAATGCGGAATGCGTTGCAGCGCCAGACCGTTCTGGGTGCGCAACGCGTGATAGGTCTCGGTGAGCCGGACGTTGTCGGCCGCAGCGAACATCGCTTCGTGGAACTGCCAGCCCACACGCTGGGTGATGTCGACGTCGAGTTCGATGCCTTCGATCCCCTGTGCGTCGAGCGCACGCAGGCGCACGGCGACTTCTTCCAGCGCGGGCGTCACGCCCTTTTGCGCCGCCAGCCACGCCGCCATGCCTTCGAGGGCGAGGCGCACTTCGTGAATTTCGCTCAGATCCCGCACCGACAACTGACGCACGAAGGTGCCGCGCATGGGCACGATCTCCAGCAGACCGTCGTTGGCGAGCGCGCGAATCGCTTCGCGCACGGGCGTGCGGCTGATGCCGAAACGCTCTGAGAGCGCGCGCTCGGACAGCGCCTCGCCCGCGCGGATTTCGCCGGAAACGATCAGGTTGCGAATGGCGCTGTAAGCCGATTCGCTCAGGGCCGGGGTGCGTTGGGTCTGGTTCATAACTGGTATACCAGCAAAAAACAATTTGCCGGTCAATGACAAAAGCTGCAGGACGGGGAAGTTTGCGGGTAAACGATGAGGCGAAGCTGGGCGCTCCGCCTCCGGCTAAACCGTTGCCTCAGTTATCGAGGAAATGCGTGATCGCGAAGTTGAACATCTTCGGGTCCTGAATGAACGCGAAGTGGCTGACGCCCGGCAGGATCATCAACTGTGCGCCAGGGATCGTGTGCGCCATGTAGATGTTGTGCTCGAGCTTGATGCCTTCGTCGTGCTCGCCGTCGAGGATCAGCACCTTCGATTTGATCGTCTTCAGTTGGGCGTCGGTCCAGTTCGGCTGTCCTTCCCACATCTTGCCGATCTGGTTCAGGAAGGCCTCGTACTCCTTCGGTGTAGACGAGAGCTTCGCGTAGTCGTTGGCCGCACGCTTGATGAACTCGGCGAACACCGGGTTCTTGTCGAAGTCCGGCTTCAGGCCGTCCGTGTTGGTGTTCACGCCGAACGCCACGATCTTCCCCACACGGTCCGGATAGCGGATCGCCAGGTCGATACCCTGAATTGCGCCATCGCTCCAACCCACGACGTCGGCCTTCTTGATGTGCAATTGATCGAGTAACGCGATGACGTCGTCGGCCATCAGGTCATAACCGTAGGGACGGTCGTCACGCGTGCTGCGCCCGTGCCCGCGCGTGTCTACGGCGATTACGAGGTGGTGCGCCTTGAGCGCATCGACCTGTTTGGCGAGATAGTCCGAGTTCGCCAGACCGCCGTGCAGCAGCAACACCGGGCTGCCCTTGCCCACCTCGGCGTTGTACAGACGAATGCCATTCACATTGGCGAAGCCGGTGCGGTCGAATTTGGCCGGGGCCGGGGTCGGCGGCAACGTCTGCCATAGCTCGGCGGCTGCGGATGGTGCGGCTTGCAGCGCGGCCGCTGCGGCAACTACGCCCAGCATGGCCAGTAACGGTTTGAACGACGACTTGATGATTTTCATGATGATGAATGGGGGGTGAGATGCCCGGCCACTGTATCCCGATTCCTGCTTGCAAAGACGCGAGGAAAGGGCTTAGACGGACGCCTGACATTCAACGCTGCGTTGCGATGGCACTTGAGAGTTGAGCATTCGTCCGAAAACGCTCACGCATGTCTAAACCGGCGACTTGCCCGGTGTTACGATGCCCCTCTATCCGTCTTGTGTATTCCGGCATGATCGACCTCCACGTACTGCCCTTCTTTCTCGCCACCGTGCTTATCATGGTGGCGATTCCCGGTCCCACGACCATCTACATTTCGACGACGAGTGCCAGTCAGGGCTTTCGCTTCGGCCTTGCGTCCTGCTTCGGCGTGATGCTCGCCACGCTCGTGCACGTGAGCTTCGCCGCAGCCGGTCTCACGGCGCTGCTGCTGGCGTCGCCGTGGTTGTTCAATGCCATCAAGTTGCTGGGCGCTGGCTACCTCGTGTATCTGGGTATCAAGGTCATTCGCAGCAAGCCGTCGGCGGTAAGGACCGCAGCCGCACCGCAATCCCAATCCCGTGCGCTCGGCGAGACGATCCGCAAAGGCTTCCTCGTCAATCTGCTCAATCCGAAGACGGGTCTCTTCATCGCGGCGTTTCTGCCGCAATTCGTCACGCCATCGCTCGGTCATGTGCCACTGCAGATCGTCACGCTGGGCCTGTTGCTGGTCCTCGTGGGAGGCGTGAGCGACACGACCTACGCTGCCCTCGCCCGCACCATCGGCCGCGCACTCGCCAACCGCAGCAAGAAGCCCGGGATCGGCAAGTACATCGCGGGCCTGCTGTACATGGGGCTGGGCATCGCAGCGCTGGCAACATCGAACGGCACGTCGAAGTAACCGCCCTCCTCGCTCGTTCCCCCTAAAACCCGCTTCGGCGGGTTTTTTCTTATTCGTCGCTTGCCCCATGTCTTCATCCGACGAGACGGCACATTTCAAGCCTCAGGGTTTTTACTCATCAAAAAATGAACACATGTGCTATACGATTTCGAAAATTGAACATTTGTTTAATTTTATGTTCGGCTTTCCGTTCAGTCGTCTTTCCGCCCTACCGTCTTACCACCCCCGAGCCCCCTGACATCATGAGTCAAGCTTCTTCCAGTCACGTCTTTCATCGTCATCTGCGTCACCAGCCGCCCATCGCGGTCGGCGGCCAGGGTGTCTATCTCAAGGACGCCGAAGGTCGCGAGTACATCGACGCCTCCGGTGGTGCCGCCGTCTCGTGCCTCGGCCATGGCCATCCCGACGTCATCGCCGCCATGCACGCGCAGATCGACAAGCTGGCGTACGCGCACACCGGCTTCTTCAGTTCTGAAGTCGCGGAAGCGCTGGCCGACAACCTGATTCGCAATACACCCGCCGACTCGGGCCTGAGCCACGTGTATTACGTGAGCGGTGGCTCGGAGGCCGTCGAAGCCGCGCTCAAGATGGCGCGCCAGTACTTCGTCGAGATCGGTCAGCCGCAGCGCCGCCGCTTCATTGCGCGCCGTCAGAGCTATCACGGCAACACGCTCGGCGCATTGGCCATCGGCGGCAACCGCTGGCGACGCGCGCAGTTCGAGCCGCTACTGATCGACGTCACGCACGTCTCGCCCTGCTACGCCTACCGCGATCAGCGCGATCAGGAAACCGAGGTGGAATACGGGCAACGTCTGGCCAGCGAACTGGAAGCCACGATTCTCGAACAGGGTGCCGATTCGATCATCGCCTTCGTCGCCGAGACGATTGGTGGGGCCACAGCCGGGGTGATCACACCCGTGGCCGGGTACTTCAAGGCGGTGCGAGAAGTGTGCGACCGCTACGGCATCTTGCTGATTCTCGACGAGGTGATGTGCGGCATGGGTCGCACCGGCACGCTGCATGCCTGGGAGCAGGAAGGTGTCGCGCCGGACATCCAGACCATCGCGAAGGGTCTTGGTGGCGGCTATCAGCCGATCGGTGCCGTGCTCGCGAGCAAGCGCATCGTCGAGACGATGAGCGCTGGCAGCGGTTTTTTCCATCACGGCCACACCTACCTCGCACACCCGACCGCCTGTGCCGCCGCGCTGGCCGTGCAAGAGGTCATCGAGCGTGACGGTCTGCTCGCACAAGTTCGTGCGCGCGGTCAGTACCTCATGGACCAACTGAACGATCGGTCTGCACAGAACCCGTATATCGGCGACGTGCGTGGCCGTGGCCTGTTCGCCGGTATCGAGCTGGTGGCGGATCGCGCGTCGAAAGCCCCATTCGACCCGCGCTTCTCCGTCCACACGGCGGTGAAGCGTGAAGCGATGGCGCGTGGTCTTGCCTGCTATCCGGCGGGCGGCACCATCGACGGCAAGCAAGGCGATCACATCATGCTCGCGCCGCCGTTCGTCATCAGCGAGGCGGAAATCGATCAGGTCGTCGAGCGACTCGACGGCGCCATTCAGGCGGCCATCGCCCCCGCGCTGCGCTGACATCCCCCGCGCGACTTAACCGACACGAGGCACCGACGGAGACATCGGTGCTCCGGTCGCGTCGCTTTCATCGACGTCGCACTGTCGTCCCATAAACCTTACACAACAGGGAATTCGACCATGCAGCAGAACTCGCTGAGTCAAAGCCTCAAACAGCGACACATCACCATGATTGCCTTGGGTGGTGTGATCGGCGCCGGCCTGTTCGTCGGCTCGGGCGCCATCATTGCGACCGCCGGTCCGGCGGCCATCCTCTCGTATCTTGTCGGCGGCCTGATCGTCACGTTCGTGATGTTCATGCTCGGCGAGATGGCCTCGCGCAACCCCGACGCAGGCTCGTTCTCCACCTATGCCAGCACCTATCTCGGCGAGTGGGCGGGTTTCGCCGTGGGCTGGCTGTACTGGTTCAAGTCGCTCATGACGATCACCATCGAGGCGATCCTGCTCGGCGCGATTCTCAACGAGTTTCTGCCTTGGCTACCGGTCTGGGGCGGCGCGGTCGTCATGCTCATGACGCTGATCGTGAGCAACGCCTACTCGGTGCGCTCGTTCGGTGAAGCGGAGTACTGGCTCTCGTTCGCCAAAGTCGCGACCATCGTGATCTTCATGCTGTTCGGCCTGTCGATCCTGTTCGGCTTCCAAGCGAAGATTCCCGCGCCCGGCTTCATCAACCTCACGGGCAACGGCGGCTTCATGCCGAACGGCATCTCGCCGGTCATCGCAGGCATCATGGTCGTGATCTTCTCGCTGGGTGGCAGCGAGATCGCCGCCGTCGCTGCCGGGGAGTCGGAGAATCCGCGCCAGAACGTGGTGCGTGCGATTCGCAGCGTGATCTTCCGCGTGCTGGTGTTTTATATCGGCTCGGTGTCGATCATCATTCTTTGCCTGCCGTGGACGGACAAGGCCAACCTGGCTTCGCCTTACGTCTCGCTCTTCAGCATGGCTGGCTTCCCGAATGCTGCGCTGGCGATGAAGGCGGTGCTGTTCGTGTCCTTCATGTCGGTGATGAACTCGTTCCTGTTCTCCAACTCGCGCATGCTGTACTCGCTGAGCCAGCGCGGTTATGCCCCGCCGATGTTCGCCCGCACAAACGCGCGTGGTGTGCCGATCAACGCGCTGGCCTTCAGCTTCGCGATCTGTCTGGGTATTCTGGCGGTGCACTTCGTGAGCGGCGGCGACCTGTTCCTCATGCTCGCAAAGAGCAGCGGCGCGTTCGTCATGACCGTGTGGATCTTCATCATCGTGGCCCACTTCGTCATGCGTCGCAAAATGGCGCGTCAACCGGTGCAGCATCAGGAAGCGTCGAGCTTCAAGGCATGGTTCTACCCGTACTCGAACGCGATTGCTTTCCTCACGCTGGTAGCTGTGCTGCTCTCGCAGGCGTTCAATCCGGATTCGCGCTTCCAGTTCTGGTTTATGGTTGGGACGGCGCTGATGATCGTGGGGCTGTACTTCGCGCTGCGCCGACGCCCGAACTTCGGGCTCATCAAGAACACGCAGAGCGCTCAGTCGTCGGCCGTGTAGATGTTGAACTCGTGCAGTTGCGCGGCGCTGTTCGCCACTTCGGCCAGCGTCTCTTCGCCGCCGTGGGCGATGAGCAACTGCGCGAGGGTCTGCGCCACGGCGAGCGCAGGCAGAATCGACGGGAACAGCGACAGGCTCGTATTCGGTGCCACGATACACGTGTGCGCCTGCGTCGCGACGGGAGACAGCGCGCTGTCGCTTACTGCGATCACGGTCGCCCCGCGTTGGCGTGCGAACCGGGTCGTCTCCACGCTCGCCACGGTGTAGGGGTGCGCCGTGAAGCACAGCAGGACATCGGTCTTGCCGATACGTCGCATGTCGTCGATCAGCGCCCCGCCCTCGCCTGAGATCAGCGTGACGTTGTCCTGAAAGGTCGACAGCACGTAGTGCAGGTAAAACGCCGGTGGGTACAGGCTGCGCAGACCCAGCACGTAAATGCGGCTGGCGCTACGCAGCAGATTGACGGCATCGTGAAAGCCCTTCTCATTGCGCTTTGACAGCGTGGCTTCGAGATTCCCGTATTCATTGGCCAGCGAATCGGCAAGCATCCGGTCGTCGCCCGACGCACGCGAATGCTCGCGCAACTGTTCCGCACGCTCCAGCAGCCCCGACGGCCCGGCCGAGAGCCAGTCGATATAGACGCAACGGAAATCCTCGTAACTCGAAAACCCCAACTCCCGCGCGAGACGCAGCATCGACGCCGGTTGCAGTTGCGCGCGCGCAGCGACGGTACGCATGGACTGCAGCGCGACTTCCTTCGGGGAATCGAGCACATACCGGGCCGCCTGACGAAGCTTCGGCGGCATCTCCTGGAAACGCATCGAGATGGCCTTTTCCAGTTCGTCTTTGGTCATCGTTGTGACTCGGCGTGGGAAACAATAGAGAGGACGCAAGGAACGCCGTGCTTCACCACGGCGCGCTGCCATCTGGCCGCAGCGCAGAAGGAATTTCCGATTTTATCGCTATCTGCGGCATTCCTGCGTACTCTTTCCTACCTTCAGAACTGAAACGTCTTTCCGAACACCGAAATCGTGATCGGCTGCGTCAGATCGAAGTTGCCGGAGTGGTACAGCGTGATCATGGCGTCAGCTCGGCCGACCGATTTCTGCCATTCGGCGGCCGAAGCGGTATTGGCGGGATTGAGCAGATCGGCGCGACGCATTTGCAGGAAGGTGAGCAACCATGTCGGCTCGTCCACGCCAGCGGACGGCGCGCCCCCTGCCTGCGCCGACGCACGCTCGGCAATCTTCTTCACCGAGTCCGGGTCGCTGCCGTAGCCGTGCTGGATGCCAGCTTCGTAGAAGGCTGCGCGCGAGAGCGGCAGCACGAGACCCAACTTGTTTGCGAGTTTGTGTGCGGGCACGCGATAGAGCTGATCGTTGACGGCGTCCTGCGCGGCGATCATCTGCGGATCGGTGGCACTGGCGCGCCACGCTTCGGGAAAGCCACCGAGTCCGGCCGTCGAGTCGCTGCCGTTCACTGCGCGAAGTGCACTCAGGTACGGCGCCAGTGCATTATCCGGCTTGCGTACCGTGTATTCCTGTACCACCTGCAGCAGATCGTCCGTGCCGGACGTGAAGCCCGCGCGTCCCGCCGTGAATCCCCTGCCATCTTTCAGATTCTCGATGTAGTCGTAACGGATTCGCAGCGTGAGATTCTCGAAGATGCTGACCAACGCGTCTTCGACCTGTGTCTGGCGGTCCGCAGCGACCGCAGTGGCGTTTTCTACCGTGCTGGCAGCCTGCACCACATCCGCAGCGGCAAATCCACTAGTCAGTGCGGCGGCAATGAGGCACGACATCGTTAGCTTTTTCATCAGGGTCCTTCCTTACGAGCGATTCGAATGGGGGTGCCGAAATTCACTTAGAAAGTATTGATAAGCATTCCTTATCAAATGCCCATCAAATACCCGGCAAAAAAAAATTCGGATCGAACCGCATTGATTCGCGCAATCGCGCGAGTTGAGTAAGTTGAGGATCCTGCGTGAAACTTATCGTGTCCCGAACGTCTTACCTATCGGTGGACGCCGCACCAGGGAAGGCGCGCAGCGATGTGGGCGCATTCGCGTTTCAGCAATCGAAATCATCGGATCGTTGAAGGCAGGGGCTACGCTTTGAGTGCGATGCGCGCCAGTGCCTCGAAGACGTCTCGTCCGGCACCGTAGGCCGGGTCGAATTGCAGCGCATCGCGCGCGCATTTCGCTGTGATCTCGGGCGCGATGGCCAGCGACGGTCCCATCATGCTCGTCGCCAGTTGAATCTCGCAGGCGCGGTTCAGCGTCCAGAGGTAGGTGAATGCTTCCGGAATGCTGCCGCCCCACGAGAGCAGACCGTGGTTTCTCAGGATCACCGCTCTCCTGTCACCGATGCTGCTAAGCAAGCGCGGCCCTTCGTCGGCATGCACCGTCACGCCTTCGAAATCGTGATACGCCACGCGTTCCTGCAATTGCGCGCTGTAGAAATTGTCGCTGCGCAGACCCGCAGCGGAACATGCGACGGCAACCCCTGCGGTGGTGTGCGTGTGCATCACGCAATGCGCCCCCGGCAACCCCTGGTGCAGCGCCGCGTGCACGGTGAATCCGGCCGGATTGATCGGGTAGTCGCTGCCGCCGAGAATATTGCCCTGCCCGTCCACTTTGACGAGATTGCGCGGCGTCACTTCCGAGTAATGCAGACCGAACGGGTTGATCAGAAACGCGGGCGGACTGGCGTCCGTTACACGAAGCGTGATGTGGTTGTAGATCAGCTCGGTCCAGCCGAGATAGTCGAAAACGCGGTAGCAGGCGGCCAGTTCGCATCGCGCCGCCCATTCGGCGTCGCTCATGCCCTTCGGTTGCGTCAGCGATGCAAAAGCGGAATGTGGGGAATGTTCGTTTTTCATGGTTCTGCGTGTCTCCTGATCACCCGGAGGAGTCTACGCGCCCCCACTGCCCGCTTCGCGATTTCTACTTAGGGATTCGTTAAGGGCGCTTACGAATGCGCAAATCGGGCGCGTCGCCGCACACCTTGCATTACCGTGTCAGCGCTCGATACCAGTCGTCGACCCAGCGAATGAGGAACGTGTGGAAACCTGCTGCCGCTGGCGACAGCTCGCGCTCTTTGGCGTGATAGAGGCAGATCTGCCGGATCGTTTCCGGTTTGCCGGTGCGCCGCATGACCAGTTCCTGACTGCGGGCAAAGCCCTGCACGTAGTCCGGCGCGAGCGTCACCGACAGTCCGGCACGCGCCATGCCGAATGCCGTGGTGACGTTCTCGACGATCTCGACGGGGAATACGCGGTTGCCCTCAGGCTGATCGCTGAGCATGCGCGTGACGCTGTACTCGTGATCGCGTCCGGTGGCGACGATGGCCGTTTCGCGCAACACCTCCCACGGTACGACGTCGTACCGCGCGAGCGCGTGTCGGGGGGAACACCAGACGACCCACGGACTATCGAACAACAGCGTCGCACTCACCCGATCGCCCAGTGGCTGATTCGGACCAAGCGCGATATCGATTTCCCCGTCGGCCACCGAAGACACGAGGTTTTCGACTTCGACGTCCGTCGGTCGAATCGTCACCTTCGGATGAAGTTCGCGATACGCCGCGATGGCATCGGGCAACACGGCCGCGCAAAGCACCAGTGGCGCACCAACGCGGATGACACCGGACGCGCGGTCCCGGATGTTTTTCGCCGACCGCTCTGCCGCGTGAAGCTGCGTCATGGCGGCGGTGGCGGCCGGTAGAAAGTCGGCGCCCGCGACGGTCAGCGTGACGCGTCGCGTCGTCCGGTCGAAGAGTCGAAATCCGACTTCGCGCTCCAGCTCACCGAGCAACTGACTCACCGCAGACGGCGTCAGACACACCCGATCCGCTGCGCGCGCGATGCTCCCGCAATCCACAATCGCGAGAAACGTTTCCAGTTGACGCGCGTTTAAGCGGCTAAGTGGCATTGGATTTGGAGCTGCCGTCAGATTTTTCAAACCCATACACGTCCATACATTCGATTCGGACCGGCAGCACGCGCGAGGGCCCGTCCCTACGATGCGAATTGGCGTTTGATCATGCTCATCCGTTTCGCGAGTGCCGAATATCCGTTAACGATTAGCCATCGCATCGGACGTTCCCAAAGGACATAGATAGCGACTGTCGCCGCCCCGATCACCACGCAAAAGACCAGTAGCGTCTGCGGCCAGGGCAAGAGCGTCGTCCACCCTTTGCTCTGAGCATATTTGATGATGATCTGGTGGACCATGTACAGCGCGAAGCTAGCCTCCCCCAAGAAAACCAGAATCCGGTTTGAGAGCAGCCGACTCAGGTAGCCTGCCGAATGAGCGAAGACGAATATCAGGAAGGCAAACACAAAGACGCCTCCTGACACATCGAACCAACTCGCGACGATATCGAACCCGTTAGCAAGAATCCATGCCACGATGTGGCGCGAAGATACGGCGAAGCCAATCAGCAAAAGGATAGCCGAGATTTCCCAAGTGTTTGCATTGGCAGAAATGATGCGAGAAAACCGGTTCTTCCGGTAGATACGCGCTGCCCACACACCCACCGCAAACTCAAACACCCGGGCAAACGGACTCTGCGCCACCAGAAGAACAGCAGAGAATTTCCACGGGTCATCCGACCAAACGGTTGCGTCGTTGAATTCGAGCAGGAATATTGCTATTGCAAGCAATATACCGATCAAAATGACAACCTTTCCCAGCTGTCGAGAAGAAGCGAGCACCGGGAATATCAAGTAAAAGCCCAACTCTGCCGAAATGCTCCACGAAACGGAGTTCAACGAGAAGACATACCCGGCCTGCGGAATCCATGCATGCAGCATGAGCTGATTAGCCAACAACTTCGGCTGCCAAAACTCGTTCGTGAACATCCCCGGGTCATACAGAAAGACGACGACGAAGAAGCAAAGAGCGTGGACAGGCCACAAACGTGCCAATCGACTTACATAGAATTTTGGGAGCGACATTTTGGACGCGTCTGGATAGACCGCAGACAAAATGAAGCCCGAGAGAACGAAGAAGAACGACACTCCCAAAGCAAGCTGATTGTAGGATGCCATTGGGATAACACTTCCTTGCAAGTGGTACAAAACCACGAAAAATGCAGCAAAGAAACGTAACGATGTTAGCGGCGCAATTCTGTCTTTTTGAGGAATCTCAGTCCCCGACGTGTGTTGCATTGTCTTTATATCACCAAGCAAACGCCGGACTTTAACACACGCTTCCCGATCATTACATAGGATTGCAAACCAAATGAATTTGTGCATCCCCGACCAGAGCGCCTGCGCGCTCAGGGTGCGCTAAGGTAGTGGGAGTCAGGGAGAACTCTTCAGAGTATTTTGTGGCGGAAAGCAGCCGACTACAACTACCGGCCGGAAAGGCTTGCTAGGTAAGGATTCTGCTAAGGTGACAGAACCCCTACCCCAAATCCTACCCCCAATGGGATTTTGCACCATGAAGACCATCCACTTCTACCGCTACCAACTGCCCGGATCGAAGCGCTGGAAGCAGACGCGGCACCGCATGGATGCCGAGTCAGCCCGGAAGTGGTTCGCGCAGTTCCACCCCACCGCGACATACAAGCCGGTCGAGCACGGCGCTATGGAAATCGGAAAGCCCTATCTGGGCTGGAATGGGCCGAATAATCACGGTGGCCCGGGAACATCAAAGCACTGAGATTACTTCCCCTTCGGCTTCCACCCACAGACCTTTGCCCCGGCACGATTGTGCGCGAGGATGTCCGCCGCCGTCTGGTCACTCAGGACGTCAGCCTTCGACACGTAGATCGGTTTCGTCCAGTCGCACGCGGTGTCGATCACTTTCGTCTTGTATTCGACTCGCGGCTCAGTCTCGCCCCCACTCCTCGTGCAGCACCCGGTCAGCGTCACCAGCAGGAAGATTGCCAGCAGTAGCGTCTTCATCTCGTCGAACCTCCGCGTTGTGGGCACCAGCCTGCGCGCCCTGCTGATTCGCCGCTGCGAGCGCGGCGTCGTTCCGTGCATTGGCCTGTTCTGCCTCGGCCACCTTCTGCCCTGCCTCTGCCGTCGCAGTCTTCGCCTGCTGGTGCCGAAACGCACCGAACAGGACGCCCAACAGACCGAGAACCCACGGCCCGAACTTGAGCAACAACGCGGCAATAGTCATAGCCCCTCCCGATAAGTGGCCGAGCCGCCGGAGAAGTTGGCCGTCAGCACCTGCCGACGAGCCTTCTCCCCAGCCTTCGCCAAGCCGAGATGCACCCATTTACCCTCTTGAATCAGTTGATCGAACTCGATGTTCGACGCGGCGATTGCTTTGCAGATTTGCAGCGGCGTGCCGTAGCCAGGGCAGATGAAGTCTGCCGCGAGGCCGTAGAGGTGAGCGCTGTTCCGTGCGCCACCGACAGCGCGATTCAGGTCTGCCGACCGATACCCGGACGAGATGGTCACAGGCCGACTGCCGAGCAGAACGCGTACGCGCTCCAATGTTTGGGCGACGCGCGTCAGGTTGGCGACGATATCGTCCGGCGCGGTATTGTCGATTCCCCGGCGGTCCGCCGTCTGGCTGTGCGTGAGTTCGTCGAGCGTGAAGTGTGCAGTGAGTTCATTGGGTGCCATCGTCGTCCCCCTTGCGAAACAAGCGCCGGAGCGCATCGAATACTGCCTTCTGCCGGATGCATTGCGCGGCGATCACCAACAGGAAACCGGCGATGGCCACAGCGTTCTGTCCCCACGACTGAGGTAGGAACTGGAGAACGACGGGGGAAAGGTCGTCTTTCCATCGGTCAGCAGCCTCTGGGATGGCCACGAGCGCGACCGTCGCAATTGCTGCTGTCCATGTTGACCAGCGCCGCTTTAGCGTGGCGATGTCATCCACGAGAAATTTGCGCATGCTCATCTCCGGCTCCATCGTGCAATGTCAGGGCGCTGGCCAGCCGCGTTGCTCAGGAGATAGTTGCGGATCTCCTTCACGTCGCCGCCGATCATGTTCAACTGCTCTTTCGTGTCTGCGCGCACCTGATCCGCAGATTTCTCCATTCGCGTCATGCGGTCGTCCTGCCCTTGCTCTCGAGCTTCGAGCCGATCGACGCGAGAGACAACGCCCGCATACGCGACGGCGACAGAAAGAATGCCGCCAATCAGCGCCATGACCAACGACTGCACATTGATCGTCATGTCGAGTAGCCGACGCGCCTTCCCCGGCGTCTTGGCCTGAATCGTCTGGTCGTCCATGATTGCCCCCGTCAGCCGCCGACCCGCGTCGCTTTCGCGAGCAGACTATTTCGCACCGTCGCTGTGCCATTGCAGCTTGCGGCCCCCCACGCCTCAATGAGCCATCGCCCAGCAGTTGGAATGGTCAATGTCGTCGCCGCCAAGCCGGTAGTGCCGTTCACGCGCAGCGCGACATTGATGATTTGCCCGCTGGTGGCAACGACCGACTTGGCATTGAACGCTGCGCCCGTATAAAGCGCCGAAGTCGTCGCACCGTTTCCAGAGACATAACACGCACCGCCGGGGGTACCATCGATCACAGCTTCGATGTAATCACCACCTACGGCCGCTAGCGCTGTTCCAACGTTGGAAGACGACACCACCGGATTCAGCCAACGCGACACCTCCCGCTGAATCGCCTGAATCAGTGGGCGCGTCGCACCGAAGTAGACGGTGTAATGCCCGATGATGCTCGGGTGGTTTCCGGCGCCGCCGAGAGAGTTCGGGTTCGTCAGTTCATCGCCCGTGCCGCACATAATTTCATCGGGAATTTCGTTGTACCCAATGCAGCGTGCGTAACCGGCTTGCGCTCGGAACTTCGTCGCCGTGCCTGCACCCGTCATGAAGACGCCGTAATACCCGGAAACGATACCTTGGTAGTCAAAGACATCGATTACCTTCTTAGAGTTGATGTAGACCTTGTGGTGCGGCCCGAGCGATTCGACCTTGACCACAACACCGGCTCCGACCGTCAGCGGATCGATAGCGCCGGACGCGACGGAAACTCCGTTCCAGTACAACACCACCTGCGGGACACTTGGCTGAATATGCAGACGATAGGCTTTCGTCAGATTAGTGGGATCGGCACGCCAGCTCATCCCGAAGACCGTCGCCGAGTTATTGAAGATGAACGTAGCAGATCCGATAAAGTTGCTTTCCGACGCTGGGCGTACCGTTCCACCGTTCGCAGCCCATGTGAAAGTATCGCCAGAGAAGGAAGGTTTCGTGCCCGACTCGACCAGCCACGAAGCGAAATCGGCCGCACCGATGGTGAATCGCGTACGCGTCGCCGCGATATCGACGCCTTCACGATACGCGCGGCAGAGCCGGTTCGCGTCGAGCAGCGTCGTGTTCAACTCGATAGCTACGCCGCGCGCGGCATCGGCAACAGCTTGGAGAATCGGATTCCACGCCGCGAACGGCGCTGCTTTGCGCGTCGGCAACATGTCAGTCATGATCGCGACGCTTGGCACTTTGGTCCACGTACGAATGCGGTTGATGATGATGTTCTTCATCGTCGCCGCCCAGGCGTTCGTGTCCCCCGAAGTGGCGTTCATGCCGAAGTCGAGAATAACGAGGTCAGGAGCATCATCGCGGATGTGGTTGTACCAGGTCTTTCCGATGGTCGAACCGCTGGGCCACAGCGTGTAGTTCGGTACGTCGCGTTGCCATCCCCGATCCCGGTAGAAGTTCACGGTCGGGGTTTCCGGCGGTGCGACGCCGACGAAGGTGTCGCTGTTGGCCTCCCCGACATCCTTGCCAGCGATGGAATAGTTGACAAAGGTCCACGTGACACCCGGGAAAGCGTCGCGGCAATACTGCTCGAACAGGCCCGCCCACGAGTCGCCATAAGCGATATCGTTAGTGCCCTCAGCAATCGAATGCCCCCAGATCGCGACTTTGACGTTTCCGTCTGAGATCGCCTTTTGCAGTTGAGTGATGTCCCCGACGCGGCCCGCAATGTCGTGCGCGATGATCTTGCTCGACCGCCACGCGTTCATGTTGTTGGTGCTGCCATCGGGGTTGATGACGTTGCCCGGGCCAACGTACGTCTTAGTCAGGTCACGCGCCCGCGTGTAGTCGCCCGGCGGCAGGAAGATAGACGCATCTGCCGCTGGCAATGCTTCGACGGCAGAGAAAGCCGTATCGTTGGCACCGAAGTCGGGCAGGTGGATGTCTTCCTGATTTCGGTCGTGCTGAGTGCGCGCGACGCCCCCGGTGGCGGTCTGCTTGACCCCGATCAAAGCGTCGCCCTTGGCTGCGTCATCCGTATTTGCAAGGTCCGTCTTGATTTGCAGTACACCTCCGGCAGCCGCGTCGATGTCCGCGCTCAGTTCGCGCGTGACGACATCGTAAATCTGCTGGCCCTCGCTGTCCTGAACGACCTGCCGATACTTGCCGCTGCCCCAGATGACGGCTTCGCCGCGCGCGTCGAGCACCACCGGGTTCGTGTTCGGGGTCGTAGACGCCATATCCGCATAGGTCGTCTTCGGCGTTTCGGTATTCGGCTCGTAATAGAAGACCTTCCCATTCACAAGCGGGCGACCATTGATATCGAGAAACTGGGTCTTGCCGTTGGGCAGAATCGAAGACATGGTCTACACTCCGAAGGTACAAGCCATAAGGCCAATCATGGAAAAGTGGTTAATTTCGTTCACAGCGTCGATGCTTTTCACCGCATTCATCCGCCTAGCGGCGGTCTGGTACGCTCGCAGCCCCCGCGACCCCGGGAAGGAAAGGCAGAAGCTGATTGACCGTGTCAGCCGAAACGGGGCGCGCCACGCTATCAATCTGGCTGGCAAGCGCTTGGCCCGTCGCACGTTCGTTGAGAAATTGGTTGATCGAATTACGGGCAATGTTCAGCCCTGGCACCTTCCCTAAACGATCGAGCGCACCGAGCGCGAGATTCGCCCCGGCCGACGCCGTATTCGAGTTGTTCACCGCAGAGCCTGCCGGTTGCGCTTGGATGTAGCTGGCGACACGCCCGATCTGCTTAAGCTGCGCCACCTGCTCAGGCGGGAACAGAGCATTCAGCTTCGCATCCCCCAACGAGTTCAGCGCCTTGTTGTAGGCCGACTGGCTGAAGACCCCCACTTCATCCGATGCTCCGTTGAGCGCCTTCTGCTTCAGGTAGTCGACAATCTGGTTGCGCAGCGATGCCCCCTGATCCGGCACAATCCCCATCAGCGAATTGACATCCCGAACGTTCCCGTTCAGCACGTAGCGCTTGAAGAAGTTGTCAGGGACAGCATCCCCATTCACCACGGCGCGCAGACCCGGATTGCTTTCGATGGTGCCGAATCGTGCCCGAGCTGCGTCACGCGCGGCGTTGAAAGCCGACAGCGCTTGGTCCCCGGGAGACGCGCGTAACGCGGCCTGCTCCGCTGTCACGAGCTGATTGCTGCCCACCGCCGGGATAGCGCCGTCGAGAGGCGATGCGGACTCAAGCGCATTGCGCACTGCACCGAGGGCATATCGTTCGTTGCCGTCCTTGGCGCTGCGGATAGCAGTTGCGAGCTGCGTCTTGAACTGCTCGCCGACGCCCACGGTTAGCGGGATCTCGCCGCTTGAAATCTGGTTCATCGTCTTGCGCGCCCATTCGGGCAAATGCGCCTGAGCGAGATTTCGGTCCAGAACGTCGTTTGCTTGCTGCGCGAACGCTTGTCCATTGAGCGGAATATCACCACCGTTCAGCCCGCGCGCCGTGTCATAGAGTTGCCCGACCCGCGTATTGGCGGCGTCATCGACGGCGCCGAGTGCGCCCATCAAGCGCTGACCGGTCGCGAACTCGCCCTGAGCGTTGGCCGCGCCGCGCTGATTCAGCGAATCGATGAGCGCGCGATTCTGCCCGGCGAAGCGCTCCGCCAGTGGCTCGCCAGCCCCCACGATTCCGCGCATGTTGCGCTCGGTGGCGAATTGCATGGGATCGCGCGTCGCTTGGCCGAGCGTCAGACCATTGCCCGGGCCGAGAATCGCGTTTCCTTCGGCTTGGCGAAGCAACGACGGCGCGTCGATGGTCCGATTGCTCGCGAGCGCCTCTGCGGCCTGATTTCGCAGCCCGTTGCGCACATTTTCTGAGAGCGCTCGCAGATCAATGTTCTGATCGCGCGCGGCAGCGGCGAGAAGGTCGTCGGCGCTGACCTGTGCCGCGAGCTGATTCGAAGGGATGCGCGCGCGAACCGCCGACATCACGCGATCGATGCCTGTCGCAACCTTGTCGGCAACAGCACCGATCGCCTGTCCGGCTGCGGCACCTGCCGCGCCGCCGACTGCGCCTGCGCCGATGCGCTTGCCGTAATCGCCGAGCGTGTCGTCAGCGTGTAGAGGCTGCATACCTGCCGTGGCGGCACCGGCCACGGCACCCCGGCCAATTGCGCCGAGCGTCGACGTCGCGCCGGACGCCAGTTGTCCGCCAACGAGGTTGACAGGGTTCGCCACTGCGCCCGCGATATCACCAACAACTCGCTCCGTCGTATTGGCGGGCGTCGGCGTGATCGCGTCAACGCCGCGCCGAATCAGCGTATCCACGTCCTGAAGCTTCGATCCCGTCACCGTGTTGATTAGTGCGTTGACCGGGTTCGCAACGAGGCCGAGCGCGTCAGCAATGCCGTGTCCGGCGGCGCGCACCGTGAGACCGGCCTGACGGCCCAGCTCGTCTATGGTGCTTCGCTGAGGCTGAGGTTTCGGCGTTTGCACGCCCCGCGACGCCAATGCGGCCAGCAGATCAGCGTCGCTGATACCCGACAATTCCTGTGGCGTGGCCGCGTTGGCGGTGCCAGATACCGCACTGGCTACCGCGTTACCGACGCGAGCGAGCGTAGACGGCTGCGCGCGCTGGGCGGTCGAGATCACCTGCTGAAGTTTGGCGACATAATTGGGGTCTTCCGCGTAGCCCCCGGCCTTGAGTGCAGTCGCGAACCTGGCCGAATCGCTGCCACTGCCGACGACGCCCGGATATTTGCGCGAGATGAGATCGGCATAGTCATCAGCAAATGCCTGCGGCGTGGCGTAGGTCCGGTATCGATCGTTCGATCCGGTCATGTTATCGCGCGCTGCTACGCCTGCCCCGGTCATATCCTTGATGTTCCCGAGATTGTTCGTGCCCGGGATGACCGACTTACCCCACCCTGTCTCTAGACCCCACTGGCCGAGCAGAAGCGACGGATCGACGCCGAGCTTCTGTCCAGCAGCTTGCGCGACAGATCCGTATTGCTGTGCGAACGATGCGGGCGTGAAGGATGCTTGCGAGGCCCGCGACGGGGCGAGGCTCGATAGCAGTTGATCGTCGCTCAGAGAGCTGATGTCAGCCATATCAGTACCCCATTGCCTTCAGGCGTTCCGCGAGTGCAGGATTCCCGGCTGCGCGTCGGCGCAACTCGGAAAGTGCGGCATCCTGCCCTATGGCCGGTTGCTGGGCCTGAGGTGCAGACTGCTTCTGTGGCGCCCCGGCGGCATCTTTGTTCGTGTTGCTGATGATCCCGGGGATGAGACCTGCGCCGGGACCGGCCTGTGTCTTCAAAGCCTCGACAGCGAGATCGCGTGCGCGCGCCTTTTGCGCAATGGTCGCGGCACTGTCGCCAGGCTGCGGGAAGTATTTCTTCGCCTCGTTGGCATACTCGCTCTCGGCGATAGCAGCTCCTGATTCCTTACGGAGCACCGCCGAAATGAAATTGCGCTGCGCTTGCTCATACGATTGCTGCTGATCGCTCGGTGCTCCGGCCCATTCCGGAACGCTATTCACGATGTTGCCGAGTGCGCCACCAATGACCGGGACGCTTTCTGCCGTTTGCTTGATACGGCCGCCATTTGTGACACCGGCGCCTTCAAGTTGGCGGAGCGTGTTTTGAGCGTCCAGAGCGCGCGCACCGAACGCGGTCGCATTGGCCTGCGACTCGTTGAGCTTCCCCCCTGGCTGCTGGATCGGCTGACCGTCGGGGCCGGTCGCAGGACGCGCTTGTCCGGTCTGCGTGTTCACGATCACGCCATTCGTCGCGTCGTAGTGTAATTGCGCCTGCCCCTCCGTCGCCGCGTTGTGACGTTGCGTTTCGTCGGCGGTGCGCACGCGGAGGTCGTAGTCGAGCTGCTTGTTCTTCTGATCGAGCTGATCCTTGATCGTCAGCGCTTCATTCAGTTTTCCCTTCACGAACGCCGGGTCGTATTGCGCCGGTAGGTTCGCTACAGCTTGAGGGCCGAACGTCTGCGCCGCATGCTGAATCGCAGCGGTGTACGAATTCTGGTCGTTCACGCCGCTGAGTACCTGAGCGAGCGCACCAAACCGTTGAAGTCCCACCTCGATCTGCGCTTTCTGCTGGTTTAGCTGGGCTGTGTCAGCATCGAGTAGTTGCTTTTGAATACCGGGGATAACTGCCCCTTGGCCGCCAGACGCGAGCGCGCCGATCAGCCCTGTACGGTTCACGGTACCGTCAGGGTTCGTGTTCGCGCGATAGGCGTCGCTCACGCCCTGTGCTTGTGCCATCTCGCGCTGCTTGTCCTGAATGGCGAGACCGGTCAGCGCATTGCGTTGGCGTGCGTCATTGATCTGTGCGGCCTGCACGTATGCGGTCAACGGATTGAACGATTGAGTGTTGGCCTGAAGGGGGATGCTCGGATCGATTGCCATGTCGCTCACCATCCTGCCGGGTTGGAGAAATCTGACGTGTTGAACGCACCGCGCGAGCCGTACATGCTCGTGTTGTTATTGGAGAGCAAGTTGTTCAGCAGGATGCCGTTCGTCGCGCTGCTGATACCCCCACTGATCGCGTTGCCCACCCCAACCGTGCCAGCGGCAGACGCGTTGCCTGCGCCGGTGATTGAGTTCGCGACCGAGTTCGCCGCCTGCGCACCTGCATTGCCGGTCTGCGCCGCCGCGTTTTGCCCGAGACCCGCAGACGCCAGCAAGCGATTTACGCTGTCAGAGGCTGAACTGTAGTTCGTCTTGAATGCTGCGAGATTCCGGTTAAACGTATCGTTATAGGTGCTGTCGGCGAGGCCCGTTGCGTATGCCTCTGCGCCTTTAATCGCTGCGCCAGAAGCACCCAGCCCACGGGCCGAGGCGCTGTTCTGCGCAGCCTTCAGACCTTGATCGAGGGTGAACTGATAGCCCGGGGTCGCGGCGGCTTCGGCAGCGGTCGGGGCGGTAAAGGACGCGGACAACAGCGGATTTGCAAGCGCAGTGTCCAGACCGGCGATCGCCTTCGCGCCGAAATCACGGTACGGTGCCAGGTCCTCGCGGGTCTGCTGGTATTGCGCTGCGGATACATCAGCAGCACGATTTGCGGCATCAGCCTGTGTATCTGCCGCGCTGCTCGATGCCATTGCGCCAATACCTGCGCTCGCTACTGCCCCTCCGGCAATTGCTGCTGCTACGCACATGATTCACCTCCCGGAAGGTCTTTCAGCTTGAATTCCATCACCACGTCATCAGCGATATAACCGCGACTCTTGAGGATCTTGTAAAGATTCCCGGTTCTCGTCACAGGCCATCCGATGATGCTTACGCCGCGCTCGCCGGTCACCTTCTCGATGTGAGACATGAGGCGAGGCATCGAAAGCCGGTAATCGTGCTGCACGTAGAACGTATCGACGTTCGCGCACAACTCCGTCTTGAGGTGAAGGCTTTTGTATAGGATCACCAGCGCATACCCTCGCAGAACCTCGTCGTCATCGCGCAGCGTCATTGCGATCAATGACTGGTGCTGCGCGAGAAAGAGGTACTGATCGATGTCGGGGTCGATCTGAAGGCCACGCTGACCGTGATAGGCGCAAGTGTCCTTCTTGACGTCCGAGCACTCGTCCCAGCTTTGCTGCCCGAGTGGCGTAATCTCGTCGGCAAGTTCGCGCGTGAAAGTCTCGATGGCGATCTTCATGCGACGTCGGCCTCCGCGCCGGTAATGGTCAACGTGACGCCCGCGCCATCCACGAAAAGCATGTTCGGATTCGGAATCTTCAGATTCACGAGCTCGGGAATCGAGATCGTCTTTCCGGCGGGAACCGACACCTGCCAGATTTGCGTCCCGGCGACCGCCGATGCGCCGAGGTAAAAGTTCAGCGTGATAGCCGCCGCAGTCGGATTGAAAGCGTGCGCGGAATGGATCACGCCCTGACGCTTGGCCGTGGGCGAGTACTTCGCCACCGCTGCACCTGCTGCGATGACCGACTGAGTAAAAACGTACCAATTCACGGCCATGTCAGACCCCCATGAGAATTCGTAGATCGTCGTTCTGAGACCGCTGGGGAACGACGTCCGAGGCCATCACGGCCATATCTGAAATGCCGACCATCGTCGGCGGCTGCGGCGCGAATGCCGCGAGCATCGTTTCAATCTCTGCCAGTCGGGCCAGAGCTGCAATGACCAGCGATGCGGCGCGCATGCTCTCGGCGTCCAATTGGAGCGCGGTGACGTCGACCGGGATGCTGCCCGGATCGCTTCCGCCTTCACCACCGGTGCGTCCGAAGAAGCCGATGATGAATTCGAGCCAGATTTCATTGACGCGGCCAGAGCCGTCCTGAAGGAGAAATGGCACCTCGCGCGGCGGGAACGGGATTGTTTTCTGTTCTGCCATCAGTCAGTCCCCACGTCGACGTAAGCACCGGCGAGCGCCGTCTTGCAGTTGGCGGACCATGCGAGTTCAAACACACGGCCATTACCCAAGTCGGTGCCCAGGCGGTGACGCTCGACGTTCCGCGTGAACTGTCCTCGATGCCCGACGCTCATCGAAATCGGATTCGACCACGTCCGGCCGCGCGTATCAGACCAACGAAGGCGCGCTTTCGGATCGTCCGCATAGGAAGCGGCCTCGCCCACCTCCATGACTGCGCGGAACTTGTCGTAGCTCATTGGCTCGCCGGTTCCACCAGCAATCGCCCACGAGCGCAGGCGCAATACTTCCTCGCCCGCATCGTCATATGCGTCCGGCGTGAGTTCGTAGAGGTCGCCTGTCTCCCAGTCGCCGACGATCTGTTTGCCGCGCCAGTTGGCGAAACAGGAACCCCGGTGACGGTGCTGCACGCCGTCGTCGCTCATCCAGCTGCGCTCGTGCCACTCGCTGGACAGAACGTCATAGGTCCAAGTGCGGTCAGCCGTCGGGAAGGTCAGCACGTAGAAGAGATGCGAGTCGACCTGGTGGATATACCCTATGGCGTCATCGAGGCGCGGATACGATCGCAATTCCTCGGTGAGCGCCGGGGTCGAGATCAGCTGTGCGCTCAACTGGCTGCCACGGAATACCAGTCCACCGCCCTGCTCGTCTTGGCCGAGCCAGAAGATCGCACTGTCTGCGACAGCGGGAGACGCAGCCGCCGCGCACCCATGCTGAATGAATACGCCGGGATATCGCGAGAATGTGAAGTCACCGGCACCGGTGTTGTTCCAGATTTCAGTGCTTCGCTCGCCCAGCAACCAGATCAACCGATTCGCCACCACGGCGACGACCAGTTTGTCGGGCGCGCCATTCTTCGCCGCGATGTCGAGCGGATCAAGGTCCATCGAGAGCGCCGGGGAGACGTAGAACTGGCGCGTGTCGGGCTGATTGAAGATGAAGAAGTCGTCCACGACGGACGCTCGCGGGGAGCCGTAGAACGCGGGATCGGTGATCTTGTTGAGCACCTTCGTGTTCATCTCGACGGTCCAGCCATTCGGCGAGCCATCGACGATCACGATTTGAAGCGTGTTGTCCTGCATCGACACCGGCCCGGCAGGCACGCCGATTTCGCCGATTTTGGTGAACGAGAAATCCGTCCCGATCTGATAGATCGATTTGCCGATCGCCGCGAACAATTCATCAGCCGAACTCACGTAGAGACCGTAATAGCCTGCCTCGGGCGCCGTCGCGAGCTTGCGCAGCCCGGGCGTCGGGTAGAACGTCTCCGGGAATTCACTTCCCTGCGGGTTCTTTTCCCCGTAGAGATTGAGGCATCGGACGTTCGATGCGATGTAACTGCGCGCCTTCGACGAGCCGCCAGCGAGCGGGAGCGCGATCATACGAGCCTCCCATAGCCGCGCCACCCGTAATCGCTGCCAGACGGGCAGCCGCGAGCGTCGGGGTTGCGCACGACCATCGCACCGAACGCGAGCGTCGTAACCTTGCCGTTCACGTTGTCGGTCATCTTGATGGTGTACGGCAGACGGCCGCATGCGTCCTTCGTGTTGCCGGGCACGAAGACAAACGACGTCTGAGCCGCACCGGCGGCAGAGACAGTCAGCGGCGGATAGGCGCACTCGGCGACCTTGAGTGTCAGCGTCTTGCCAGTCAGGTCAACCGGTAGCGATCCGTCGTCGACGTCTTGCGCGTAGACGCTGAGCAGCACGCGGAAGTCATCCCCGGCCGCGACTTCGAAATCGCGCCGCTCTGCGGGCTGATCCATAGCGACCGAGAAAGAGATGTCCATTCAGAAATACTCCGTGTACACGGGCGCGCCCGACATCGGCGTCTGGATGATCGCGTTGATTTCGCGCTCGGCGAACGTGACCCACGACGGGTCGGCCTGCTTGCGAAACTCAGGCGCGCAGAAATACGCCGCAAGAAGCACATAAGGTTCCTCGGCGGCTTCAGGCAGCGACGAAATCGTCCAGCGCACGCGCTCATCCTTGCGGAACGACGCATGCGCCGCGCGGATCTTCTGTTTCGCGATTTCCATGTCCTCCGGATACGCCGTCTGCCCCACGCTCAGGACGCGAAGCTTTTGAAGCACTCGGGTCGCCAGATCGTTGATCGTCGCTGCCATGTTCTGCCTCGCTTACTTCTTCGACGCCTTCACGGGCGCCTCGTCAGCGGGCGGCGTCTGCAACGCGGTGACCGTCGCTTCCAACTCGGCGAGATAAACAGCGTCGCGGTCAGATTGCTTGTCGTCCTTCGGCACTGCGATGCCCTTGACCTCAAAGTGCGGATTGCTCGCGAGTTTCTTGGCAGCGTGGTCGGGCACTTCCGACCATTCACCTCGCGCCAGAGTCACGCCCGCATGCTCGATCGAATGGCGATGCTCTTCACCGCTCGGATCGCCCAGATATTTGACCTTTGCCATGTTCTTCTCCTATGTGGGCGGCCAGACCGCGCCGCCCATGTTTCGTCGTCTACGGCTTACGCGTTCGGCGGCAGGAACAGCACCACGATCGACACGGTGCCCGACGTGGCGCCGGTCGCCGGAGCAGCCTTCACCGTGACATCGACGGTGTCGTTCTGCGCCAGCGTGAGCGGCTTCGCGGTGGGAGCCGAGGCGCGTGCTACGCCACCGGCCTGACCGACAGTCGATGCTTGGACGAAGTAGTCCGGGTCGTCTCCATACCCCACGTCGAGCGTGATGGCTGGCGAACCGCCGGTGTCGAGATCCGTCACAGCGACGATGACGTCGAGAATCGTGGCGCC
This sequence comes from Pandoraea commovens, assembly GCF_902459615.1. GTDB lineage: Bacteria > Pseudomonadota > Gammaproteobacteria > Burkholderiales > Burkholderiaceae > Pandoraea > Pandoraea commovens. The sequence goes on along the minus strand of NZ_CABPSA010000004.1, from coordinate 14,312 downwards.
CTTCGGCACCAGCGGACTTTGAATCACGTCATTGAGCGCCAGTGCAGCGGCCAGCGTGAAGACGCCGACTACAGCCTTCAGGCCGTGGCCGTCGCCGACGCCGGGCACTGCGTTTGCCGTGCCGGTGTTGGTTGCGGTGAAAGTCGTCATTTCAGGTTCCTCTCAGGTATGGGATGCAGGAGGCGAGCCGCGAGGCCCGCCATCCCAGGTGATTACGCGTCGGCCACGGCGGCCGCGTACACCGTATGCACGCCGTGCTGCACGAGGTTTGCCGTGTCGTCGGCGCCCTTGCCGAACAACAGTTTCTCGACGCCGCGAATCTCCTGAACGCCGACGCCAGTGCGGTAGCCGTAATCGCGCACATCGGTCGTCGACTTCGTGCGCTGAGCCCATGCCACGCCGACAGCCTGAGCACCAACGAGGAAGTTGGCGCCGACCTGAATGCCGCCAGCACCCACGCCCGGCAGATAACCGATCTCCGGAATTTCTCGGATGATCACGCCGTCCCAAACGAGCGAGCCGCCGGTGAACAGCGGATTGCTGTTCATCGAGTTGCCTTCGCGAGCACGCGCATCACGGTTCGCCTGAACCATTGCTGGGTCTTGGCCCAGGTCGCGGAACGCGAGCGAGTTGGCGAAAAACACGAACCATTCCTCGTCCTCGTTCAAGCGAATCGGCTTGATCGCCGGGGAGGCAAGCTGAGCGCGTCGCTTCGCGAGGCTGATCATGGCGGTGCTGAGCTTGTCGGCCGTGTTGTCGATGTTCGCGAGCGACGCCGAATGGTCGTTGCCCGTGTTGTTCGACACCGACGAGCCAAACAGCACGCGATCAGCGTTATCGGCCAGCCATGCATCTTTCTGCGCTTCGGAGGCCAAGCCATAGGGAACGCCGTTGATCGAATACAGCGCGGCGATGGTGGCGTCGCGCAGCTTCTCCATGGCCCAAAGCTTCAACGCCATCTTTCCGGCGTTGCGCAGGTCGATCGCAGACTTCTGTTCGTCCCAATCGGTGACGATCACGGCATTACGAAGCGGGTTGACCGTCACGGCCATCGAGCGAGAATCCAGCTCTTCTTCGTTGCCTTCCAGAACTTGGTTGCCGGTGACGCCTTGCCCCTTGAGCTTGCGGACATTGGCGAAGGTGACGCGGTCGCCAGGCTTGCGGGTCAGGTCGTCTTTGAGCTGGATGATCGAGTTCTCATCCGTGCCCATGTACCGCTTGAAGCGGTTATCGCGCACGTACTCCATGAAGAACTGATCGTCCCATTGTTGCGGGGTCAAACCCGCGCGGGCGGTAGTTTCAGCCATTTTCCGTTACCTCTTCGAATTGAGAATGTCGGACAGCGACGTCGGGCCAGTCCATGCGGGCGCGGTGCGCGGCGCAGCGGATCGAGCGGTCGCGAGAGTTTTCGGGATGACGGGCGGCGGAGTGACGGGCGTTGCGGGCGCGGCTGCAGCCGTGGTGCTCGCCGCTTGCGCCTGCTGGTCGGCTTGCATCTGGGCCATGAGTTCGTCACGCACCTTTTGGCGGTATGCCTCCGGGTCGCTTCCGATCTCTTCCATCGCCTTGATGCGCTTGGCCTGCTCGTACATCCAGCCGTACGGGTTGGCCTGCCGGGTGAGTTCGGCACCGAGAGCGGGATTCTTTGCCACCGCACCTTTGAACACCTCGACCATGTCGTCGACGTCGTCGTGCTTGCTGCGCAACAACATCTCCGAAACGTTCAGGCGCTCATTAAAGAGCGTGGTGCCGAGATCCATATCAACAGTCTGCGGCTGTGCCTGTGCGGCTTGCGTTTGCGGCTGCTGCGTGCGCAAAGCCTCAAGGGCAGCCTCTGCCCGAATCGCCTTCTCCTTCCAGTCCTGTCGTCCCTTGCGTTCTTCCTCAAGAGCTTTCAGCGGCACCATCGAACCCGTTTGTTGTACCGGCGTCGTACTCGCGTCCGCGTTCTCGTCCGCGCCCGGCGTTGCTGCTGCCGCTTGCGCTTCCGTTTGCGTGGCCGTGTCGCCCGTAGCGGATTGCTCAGTCGCCGCCATCGCGGTGTCGCCTTGCTGCTGCTGCGCGGCGTCATTCGCTTCCTGCGGTGCTGCTCCACTCAAAACGTCGTCCAGTGATGTCGTCATTGCTCTCTCCAACGCGCCCGAATTGGCCCGGCGGCAGCCCTACGCCCGACTCCCCGGCGGCGGGTTATGCAAAATCGGTTACCTGCGCCGGACGCTGTGCCTCGGCGATGTTCTTGATCGAATCGACCTGAAGATTTGCGGTCTGCGCATCAATCCGTCGGATCTCTGCGGCTTTTTTCATTTCGTCGAGAGTCGACGGTTGCTGCGGGGCCTGCGGAGCATCCGGCCCGCGCTGTGCGTTCGACATTGCTTCGGCGGCCTGCGCACGCGACTTCAGGGCGTCGGAATTCGTCTTGTTAATGTCGGCCTCGGCCTTGGCCTGTCCGATCTGCTGTGCGCCCTGCTGGGCTTGCGCGCGCTGCTCGCGAGCCTTGCCCATCTGGTCGAGCAACGCGTCCTTGTTGCGTAGGCTCGATGCACGAATGAGGACATCGGTCGGGATCGGGTCGCCGGTTTGGGCGAGCGCCGGGGCGATTTGTGCAAGGATCTGGAATTGCTCCGCCTGGATGTTCGCGACGTCAGGGCCTTCCTCGATGATGATGTCGACGTCGAGACCGGAGATTTCGTTGTCGCGGCGCACGACCTGATCGAGACGCGGATCGCCGGGCTGCAACTGGTATTGCTGCGCGATCTGCTGTGCCTGCTCCGGAGGCATGGCCGAGAGTTCGTCGGCGAGCGTCACGGGCTGATTCAGGCCGACCCACTTCAGGTTGCGCTCGTCGTCCGTGACGCGTACCCACATTGGGCCAGTCCAGAACTGGCGCACGCGCAGCCAGCACGCCTCCATAACCTGCTGGGTCCACTGGCGCAGGTCGTCGATCAGTGGTTCAACCTCGATCGCGCCGCCTGCCTGCTGTGCCTGGATGGCCCGGCCCGACTGGATACGCGGATCCTTCCCGGCCATAGCAGCATTCGGGCCGCTCGCCTGCATTTCGCTGGTCGCGTGGTGGAGCAATTCCATTTGCGACTGCGCCATATCGCCAGTGGGCAAAATGCCGAAGTCCTCACCAAACTTGCCGCCCGCCTCCACCACGAGGTGACCGTCAGGCTTTGCCAGTTCGCGCTTCGCCTTGTCCTGATCGACGATGGCCTGACGATTTCCGTACGTCTGGCGCATGCTGATCAGGTGCAACGCCTTGCTGCGACGCTTGTTGATCTCGTCTTGTAAGGAGATCTGATCGCGCACATGGCCGTATCGATTGTTGTCACGATCGACGTAGGCAGACCGCAGGATGAGCGATGAAGCGGGATTACCGTCACGGTCGATGTACGGCGACGGCATCGGATCGTCGAGGAAACCGCCCTTAGTGAAGGTCGCCATCATCCAGATGCCTTCCTGCAACCAATGCATCTGCACAATGCGAACGCGCGTTCTGCGGTTGTCGGACCACACATTGAACTTCGGGCGGTCGTCGTAGGTGTCCGTCATCGACACGCTGCTAAACGTGTTCTCGATGGCGTCAGCTCGATCCGGATATGCTTCGAGCGCAGCCTCGCGGTCTTCCCAGATGACGATGCCCTTATAGCGCGCGTCGCTGAAATCCTTATTGCGGCTATATGGATCGTAGAAAATACGATCCCACGGCACGCGCGTAATATCGACGTCATAGCCGTCACGATTCGGCTTGACGATCACGTCAACACCACCGGTACCCTCGATCATCATGTCTTCGAAGACGTCGGAGCGCGTCACATCGAATTTGTTTCGGTCGGCGACATAGCGAAGCGAATCAGTGGCGGCTTCCGCCATCTGCTCTTCATGCGGCGTGCGCGGGAATGCCTTCGGATCGCTGCGCAGACGGCGCTCGAAGCCACGGTAGTACTCGACCTTGCGTTTGATATAGTTGATCGTGAGCGCAGGCTGACCACGCTTGGCAAGGATGTCGAGTTCTGACTTCGTCCACTGCTTCGCGTCGTAGTAATCGCGGTCGCGCTCGGCGAGACGACGAGCGGTATCTGTGGCCTGTTCCGAATCCTCGAACCAGCGGCACAGCGTCGATAGCGATGGCGGCTCGATCACGTCGACCTGCACTACCGCCACGGGTTGGCCCTGCATCACGCCACTTTCCACGATTCCTCCCCGTCGCCTTCATTCCGGCTGAATGCACGTTCCCAGCGATCTTTTTCGATTGGGCGCTGCTCCTTGACCGGCACGACTGCCGGGTGCGCCTCGGCGAGAGCGCGCCCCATAAGGCTTCCCGCGTCGACCTCGTCGTCGTGCTTGCCGGTCGGGAACTGGACGTACTGCTCGATGATTTCGTCGCCCTCCGGCCCTTCGGGGATCCAGACGCAGCCCGACGAGGCCATGCCCTGAAACGCCTGTGCCTTGACCTGCTTGTTGCTGCCGTGAGGGGTGATCGGCTCGACGCGCACGAACTGGCGCTCGGCGCGCATCTGCTGCGTGATGAACCCGGCAGACGCCTTCCAGTTGTTGTCGTCTTCAGGGAACCACGCGAGCGGGCGGTGTTTGGCAATCAAGCCCACCAGACCCCGCTCGCGCTTCCCGACTACGCGCTCGGCGAGCTTGTCCATCGTCAGATGTTCACGAAAGCCGTCGAGCAGGTAGACGTCGTTGTTTGCGGCCACACCCCAGACGCGCACGCATGCGTAGTCATTGCCATCGCCACCGGCTGGCGCGTGGTCGCTGGTCATGTACTTGTTGAGGTGCGACGGCTCGCTGCCCGGGCGATACCGGCGGAACCAGACGCGCTGAAAATAGGTGCCCTCGTCGGGCGACGGCTTCTGCTGATACAGGCTGTACCAGGTGCGGCGGTTCTTCTGGAAAGGCTTCCAGTGGTCGAGGCTGAACCATTCGGGCCACAGCGTCTCGCCGAGCGCGCGTCCGAGCGGGTCATCGGTGCGATCAGCGATGGCAGGTAGACAGATGACGTGCCACGTACGGCCGTCGCGGCCCTCGAAGACGCCAGACTCGCCGTCCCAGTCTTCGGGCAGGATACGGCCCGCCGGGTCGTCGCGATGCCAGCGCGTGAGCATCATGATCTGCGGCGCGCCCGGGATCAGACGCGAGCAGAAGTCATCGATATATGCGTCCCATGTCTTTTTGCGGATCGTCTCTGACTCGGCCTGCTCGCGGCCCTTGATCGGATCGTCGATGATGCCGAGGTGTGCGCGGTTGCCCGTGAGGCCTGACAGAAGCCCACCGGCCATGTACTCGCTACCGTTCGTCAGCGCCCACTGGTCGGCGGCTTGGCTCTCGGCCGACAGGCCAATGCCGCGCGTAAGACGGCCGAACGACGGGGATTTGATGAGCTGGCGCGCACGGCGCCCCTGCTTGGCCGCGATGTCGCTGGCGTAGCTCGCGAGGATGACGTTGCGACGCGGCGCGCGGGCCATGAACCACGGCACGAACACGACATCGACATACGTGCTCTTTGCGCTGCCCGGCGGCATCAGCACCATCAAGTTGGGGATGATCCCGGCTTCGACGTCCTGAAGCGCGCGGCAAACGAGTTCGTGATGCGCGGCCAACTTGCCGAGGCGCATCATCGTGAACTGGTCTTCGTCGTCGGAATCGGTAAGCGGCACAGTCGGGATGTCGACCATGCATGCGAAGTCGGGCAGGCTGCGGTGCGCGAGTTCTGCGCGAGCGTTCAGCACGTCTTGGATTGAGAATTCGCGCGCGCCCATCATTCACCGCCCTTCACAGCGATGGACGCCAGCGCGCGGAGCTGGTCATCAGTGAGCTTCGTGACGTCGAGAGTGGTCTCGTGTTTGATCGGGCCACCGGCCGCGCCCGTCACCTCATGCGCCACGCGGTCGCGCCATTGCTCAGGCTGGCGGTTCTTGAGCCAGTAGATGCAGGCCGTCACGTCGCCGCCCTTGGCCTTTTCGTAGAGCGCGCTGACGACCTCCGTGTCGGCCGATAGCTTGCCGAGCTTCAGGGCTTCGGCGAACTCGGGCTGTCTCTGCTTCCAGTTGCGCAGCGTGCGGTCGGTCACGTCGAAGAATCGCGCGATCACATCGTCGGTAGCGCCGAGCAGGCACAGCTTGCGCGCTTGCTCCACGTACTCCGGTCGATATGTTGACTTCGCACCTCTCGGCATTTCCGCCCCGCTGTTTATAACCTGCGGTGATTATTTGGCGGACAGCCAGACGAGATTTCGTCTAAATCACTGGGTGAGGGGAAATTGCGGGCAACAAAAAACCCGCCGAGGCGGGTTAGAACGGGAAGATGAACTGAAATCGTATTTCGTAGACATGATCGATATGGATCGGCGGATTGATATATGGTTTCTCGCGGAACCGCCATTGCTCGATCAGATCGGAATCAAGCACCGAGTTTTGCAGGGGATGCGTGCAATCTAACAATCTGAAATATGGCCCTTCTAGTACGCCACGCCGCACATTGCTGCGCGCCCACACTTCGCATTCCAGCATAAAAGGCGGCTTTCCTTCCTGCCAATCGCTTTCCACGGAACTTCTCCTATCTAACGTTGATGGGTTGATACCGCGTGACGAGCGGCGCATCAGCGCCCGGCCGTCCGACCTTCGCCGACCAGTGCGCGAGCAGGCACATCCCCACCGCATGCGTCGGCTCGCTGCCTGCCTTGTACGATTGGAGCGACGAACGCGGTATCGACGTATCGCGCGCCAACTGGTAAAGCGAGCCGCCATCCCGGCAGAGGTCCGTGAGCACACGGAACCAGTCGACGCGGACATCGAGCGGGATGGCGTTGGGCATGCGTTCACTTCCCCGACGGCAGGCGTTTGCTGACGTCGCGGGCAGACTTGTCGACCTCCGCTCCGGCACGCACGAGGTCCGGCACCTCTGCCTTCGTGATCACGCGCGCGTTGCTGCCCGGCTTCGGGTCGGCCGTGATCAGGTTTAGGGCTGGGTCGAAGTAGATTTCAGGAGACATTGGGGATGGTCTCGTTGTCCTTGATGATCACGTAGGCATCGCGGCCGATGACCGTCACATGGCTTTCGCGCACCACGACAGAGAAGATGTCGCCAACGGATACGGTGCCGCGCGCTACTGCCAGGGCGTCAGGCTTGGAGTCCCCGCCGCTGTCCGTCGGCGATTCGTCGCTGGAGGCGTTCGATGCAGGCGCTTGCCCATCGGCGTCCGGCTGCGCATCCGCACCGCTCGATGCCGTGGCGGTCGTCTCGGACGACGCCCGTTCCGTCGCACCGACAGGCTCCCCCGGCTGCGCCACCTCGGCGCCGGGCTGTTGCTGGTTCAGTTCTTCCATGCTGATCTCCGGTTGTGGAACCCAAATTGCAGAAATGTGCAGCTTGGGTTCCTAAACTTCAGGCGGTTTGTGTGGTAAGGCGGGATTTCAACTCGTAGCCCATGAGCGGCCAAATCTTGGCGACGGCGTTCTGGCGCGCGATCTTGCGGCCGATCTCGGCGTCGAAGTTCTCCGGGCTGGCGCAGGCCGACTCGCCGGTGACGGTGAAGCCGTTGCGCAGCACCAGCACACAGAAGGTCAGCAGCGGAATCGGATGGCCGAAATTGAAGAGCACCCCTTCCGCCGCGTACACGCCGTCCGATCCACGGAAATAATGTTCGCTGGCGATATTCGCCTCGATGTCTTGCGGCGTGACGCGCGGTGCCGTCTTGCCCTTGGCTTGGATTTCCTGCTCGATGCTCTGGTCGTCGCCGGTGGGCGGCGTGTTCACGCACATGTTCATGCTCCAGCTCCTTTGGGTTGGTGCTGCTGATCACGCCATGCCAGGTATGGGCGGCGCACCATGGTGTGAAAGGCGTCGGCGGCTCGACCGTTCGTGTCGAGCTCGCGGCGGCTGTCGACGCCGCAGGCGATGCGGATGAACTCGGCGGCGTCGTCTGCGGTAATCGGCTGATGGGCGGCTTCGGCCAGCCACGCGCGAAACTCGGGCTGGCGCGGGAGGATGCCTGCGAGGCGCACGAGGCTGGTCATGGTCAGAGTCGCACGCGGTCGGAAATGCTGTGGGCGCGCGCCGTTGCGAGTTGGATGCGCTCGATCAAGGAATCGAGTGCGATGACACATTCGGGATCTGCACTCGCTGCTGATACTTCCCCCACAGTTTCGGGAGGAGCGCAGTCCGCGATGGACGAGACACGCATCGAGACGCGCTGAAGCGCTTCGAAGAGCGCCGTCAACGCTTCATGCGCAGATGCGATCTGATCGGGGATGCGTTTGATGGGGATGATTTCTTTCGTGCCTGCGCTTGCATTGGCACACGCACCAAGGAGGCTTGAGGGGCTGATAGGGAGCATGCTGATTTCTCCTGAAATTGCCCGTTTAGGGGCGGAAAGTGATAAAGAATCCGGCGGCAGAGCAGGCGGCGATGAGGATGCAGGCCACGCCGACGAAGACGAGGATTGCGCCGATGGGGTCGCGCATCAGGTGCTCCCGAACAGTGCGGCAGTGAGCGGGTCGCGCGCAGGGATGAGCTTGCCCAGCTTGATCTTTCGACGCGTGGCATAGCGCGAGCGGCGCACCTTCAGTTCTTCGGGGTCTTGGCGCTTCTCCCACGCCTTGACGCGCTCGCTCGGCGTCTTCGTGCGCGGCTGGGGCGCGTTGCGACCGGGGCCGAGCTTGAACAAGCGCGTCGGCATGCCGTTGAGCGTCGCGGGGGCGTAGCCGTCGATGTGCGCCTCTCCGGCCTTCACCATGTCGTTGATGATCTTGCGCACCGTGACGAGGTGGATCTTGGACAGCTTCGCGATGTCAGGCGCACTGCGCACGCCGTAGTACGCCATTGCGGCGACGATGGTGGGCTTCGACGTTTCGTAGACGCGCACGGCCTTCTTCAGCCCGAGGCTACGCGCACGATTCTTGAGCGATTGCACGTTGTGCCCGGGCAGCAGGTGAAGCTGGTCTGCGACCGTCTCGTGAGACGCGAAAATCGCGCGCAGGATCTTGTCTTCGGCGGACGTCCAAAGGTGATAGGCGCGCTTCATTGCTGGCCTCCGCTGAACAGCCCCTGCTGCTGCGCTTGCAATGGCTCGATGACGACTTCCGTGCGCGGGTTCTTCCGATCGATGCCGTGGAACACGTGCTTCTCGCGCACCTGGCGGTCGTTCACATAGACCCCCTTCTGCACCAGCACGCGCTTCGCTTTCACGCCCGCTGCCTTCTGATCCTTCGTCAGCTTCTCGGGCTTGTAGCGGTCCTGCATCACGTCAAGCACGATGGATTCGTCGAGGTCGGGGCGCTCGCTGGCATAGAAAATGTGCAGCGTCGCGCGCACCGGTCCCGTGAGTTGCACGCGGAAACGCGGCGGGATCTGCGCGAGTGCGTCGCGTTCGTAGTCGCGGGCCTTGTCGGACTTGATGAGCATGGCCGGACGGTCGCCGAATTTCGCCACCTTGCGGCTGTTGGCCTTGCTCGCAGGCTCCCCGAGGATCGTGAAGCGAATCACGCCGCCGTCAAACGTGCGCGCGCGCGCGAGGTCCGGGAATTCGTCGGGTGCATCGCCACTTTGCGTTTGTGCGCAAACTCGGGGCATTTCGTCGAAGAGGATGGTCATTGGCTCATCTCCGGGATGAGGGATTGAACGGCTGGCGGGGTGAACGGCAGTTCTGCCGTAGGCATGGTGCGGACCTTGGCCTTCTCGAGATCGGCGGTGCATTCCGCGATGAGCGTGAGGTAGAGGCGTTCGGTCCAGTGCTTTATCGATTGCTGTTCGTTGATGGTGCGCGTGTGGTCGACGAAGGCATGCTCTTTGCGGTCGAACACCTTCACGGAGCGAACCTGATTCGCTGGGGCAAGGTCTGGCCGTCCCATGCGGGCCATTGCCTCAGACGCCGCACGATGTCGACCGCTGCCCCACTCGTAGGGATGGATCGTCGCGGCGTTCAGGTAGGCGCGCACGAATGCCGAGCGGGCGTGCATTCGGGCCGTGACTTCCTGCCAGTGCATCGGCAGCACGTGCGCGTGGCAGCCGCACAGCCAGTCGGCCCCAGTCTTCGTTGTCCCGGCCAGCATGCAGCCGTGTGCGGCGCAGCCCCACTTCGGGCCATCGTCCTGTGCGTTGGTGACGAGATCGGTCATGCTGCGGCTCCTCGTGAGGTTTCGGCCTGCTTGCGCTTGATGCGATCGATGTACGACTCGCGGGACTCACCGACGCGCGCCTCGCCAGCACCGCATTCGCGACCGGCCAGCGTGAGTTGGGCATCGTTGAGGGTGTGCAGGGGCGGTGCTTTGGGCTTCGGGGCTGGGCGGCGTGCCTTCTCGACGAACGAACGCACGAATCCGGCATTGATCGGCCCCGGGTCGCTCGCCTTGTCGCGCTCGGTGACGGCGTCGTCGTAGGCTGCTCGAAGCTCGACAGTCGTGACATTCAGGCCAGCCAGATCGATGACCTGCTGCGCCGAGGCGTTCAATCCCTTCGGGAATTTGCCGCGCTCTCGCTCCCAAGCGATCAGATTCGATGACACGCCAACGGCGGCGAGGATCGATTTTTCATCGTTCGCGGGAGGTGTACCTACGCCGTTGTTAGAACCTAAGTCCTTTCGACTCGACTCGACTCGACTCGACTCCGTCGGCGAGTTGTCGTCGAACGGTCGACGATCATTCGACGATTGGTCGTCGACACCTCCGCGACTACTCGTCGAATTTGACGATGAGATGCGGGTTTTGCGGCGTGCAGGCGCGTTTGCAGGGAGCGTGCCGTCGGGACGAGGATGAGTGAAGGTCGGCTTTTCGATCTTCTGGTGATGCCAGCCGGTGACAATCCAAAACGCCTCGCCGTCGACTTCGTACTCTTCGACGAGACCGATCGACACCAATTCGTCGACCAGTCGGCGAATGTCCAACGAGGTCAAATCGTCAGCGGGGAAGACTTCGGCTTTGAGGCGCTTCGGGCTGGCTGGGTGGATGCCTGCGTCATCGCAGAAATTCCACATACCGATGAACAAGAGCCGCGCATCGCGCGACAGCTCCATGACCTGCTCAGAGGTCCAGAATTCGGGCTTGGTAGAGCGGATGCGGGCCATTTAGACCCCCATCCGAATTGAGATAGCCGCAGCAAACGTGCGGCTGTGCAGCGTTATCCGTGCTGGTGCTTGCTCGCGATAGCAATCAGCGCATTGCCGATATCCTCGCAGCATTCCACAGGAAAGCAGACGGCCCCGCGCTCTACAGATTCGCCGGATTCCCCGATGGAGTTGACGATGATATCGACGGTTCCATGCCGATTGAGCCCCACCAGCACTTCCGGGCGTGCCTCGATCAACAGTTCGAGCGGTGGGTCTACGTTCTTGTTCTCTTCCATGCCAAATCGCCTCTCCTGCCAAGAAAGGGGCCCGGGCATATGCGACGTGGCAGGCATTCGACGCACACCGGTGGCCACCGGCCGCCCGGACTGAATGAGCATGATATGGCATCGCGTGTGTGCGAACGGGAAATTCGATCTGGTGTTGCATCCCTCACCCCCTCCGGCGCAGCGCGAACCACGTCACGCCGATCAGGCAAACGATGGGCACGGCGGCAATGATGTCGGCCATGTCAGACCGCCCGCACGCTCGTGGCGCGCTGCGGCGTGGCGCCGCTCTCGGGCGGTCGGCAGTAGATCGCCTCAGTGAGGGTCTGGATCTGCTGCACCGTCTGGTGAATCTGGTTACCCAGGCGCTTCAGGTCGGCCTTCTCCTGCTCGTCGACCTCTCCGTCTTCGGTAGCTTCCTGATGGCGTTGTGCGAGCGCGCCGAACTCAGTCGTGAGTCGCATGAAGAGGCCGAGTAGTTCATCGTTGTCCGGCTGTTCAGTCGGCTCGGGCAGATGCACCAAGACACTATTACGCTCGGATGCCCACGCGTGAAGGATTCGTTCATCGCCAGTAAGGTCGGTCATGTTCACCGCCTCAGCCAGCGAGAGAACGTTGCGGTTCTCAGGCGTGCGATTGCGGTTGACCTTGTTGCGCAGCAGCGCAGCGGAAATACCCATGCGGGGCGCGAGCGATTCAGAACCGCCCTTGTAGTCATGGACGAGGTGATATGCGGCGTCGGATGTGTTCACGGATCGTTCTCGCGAATGTTGTGCGGCGCAGCGCGACCGCTGAGAATTCAGTCAACGCGGCGCTCACGCCACGACGGAAGGTGCTTCGGTGCGGTAGAAAAACGCGAGCAGATCGCCCTTCGTGATGTCCGCCCCCATAGCCAAGCAGGCCGAAGCGAGACCGTCGAGCAAGGGAGGCTTCGGAATCTTCCGGCGGGGCAACAGATGGACCTCGATGTATGCGGTCGAGGTGTTCGCGTGCGTCGCGAACTTCTTTCGTTCGTCCTGCGAAAGACCCTGGTAATAGGTTTTGAAATCCATTCAGATCACCCGAGAGGTTTACGTTCGAATGAATAATATACCCACTAGGTATATTTCAGCAAGAGAGAATATACCCGTCGGGGTGATTTACCCGTTGGGTATGAATTGCTGTAATGCCGGGATGGATATCAACGAAATCAGACTCACCAATCTGCGCGGCCTTGCCGACCGCGCGGGGGGACGTCCAGCCCTTGCCGCGCGGATGGAGATGAGCTATCAATTGCTCCAGAACTACATCGGCAAGACGCCCATAAAGCGAATCGGTGACAAGACGGCTAGGCGCGCTGAGGATGTTTTTGGGCTACCTCATGGCTGGATGGACATGCGGCACGATGAGGCAAAAATCGTAAGCGCTAAGGGGGTGAATTGGCCGTTCACGATTGAGCGTGCGAGGTTTGATAGACTTCCTGACTCCGAGAAAGCGCGAGTCGCACGATTCGTGCGAGACACAGTTGAAGCATGGGAGCAGGAGCATGCGCCGGAAACACGCGAGGCGAGTTAGCCCGACCGCTTAGGACGGCCATCATTTACCAATTCCCAGCGGGCGGAAAACGAAGTCGGGGCCGCTCGGACTCAGAAGATCAAAAGGAAGGCACATGACACGGGGTAAGGGATTTATTCACTTTTTCGCTGCCGGGATGATGGTCGCCAGCATTGCGGGATGCACGACGACACTCACACCGGCAGGCACCAAGATCGCAATCGCTACCGCCGCACAGAAGGAAAAATGCCAGAGTTTGGGGATTGTGGTCGGCACGCAGAAAACTGGGTTTGATAAGACCGCGAGCGCAATGAATGCAGCTCTCAATCTAACTGCTGCGCGTGGTGGCAACTCGCTTTATGTCATAAGCACGTCGACGGACTGGGCAGAAGGATCGTCGGTCACGGGAGAGGCATTGCGATGCGCCCATATGTAAACTCGGCAAAACGTCTGCTGTTGGGAGTTCTCTTTGGATGGGGAGTAATCGCCGCTGCCCCAACAATTGCGGCCACTTCGTCTGTGGCATATTCCGGCAATGACCTCATGTCGAATTGCGACGACCAAGGTGTGAATCGCTCCTTTTGTCTCGGATTCATAAGCGGCGTCGTGAATGGGGCAAACGTAATGCAGACTCGCGAGCAGCGAGTGATCTGCGTCCCCAGTGGAGTGACAGTGGGACAATTAACAGATATCGTTGTGCGCGCACTGCGAACGCATCCTGAGTCGCGGCATATGGATGCGGGCTTTCTAACTCTTGTAGGCGTTGCCACGACGTTTCCATGCGACACCCCTAAGGGAAAATGAAAACTGCCCCGATGATTCGGGGTATTTTTTTGCCCAGAAAATATACCCAATGGGTATTGACACATAAATACCTGATGGGTATATTTGCCTCACATCCACACGGAATGCGAGGCACAGATGAACCATCCCACCAGCAGCACCCTTGATCTCGACAGCGTCGTCCTGAGCGCTGGCGGTCACTCTGCCGATAGCGGCCAACACTGCCTGCTCGAAGTCGTGAGCATGTTCGCTGGCGAGTCCTTCGGTGACTCTCCGGCATGCGTCGATCCGGTTCTGGCCGCGTTCGGCCGAGCTTGGAACGACGGCATGCGCACCGATGAAGAACGCGCCCAACTCAAGCAGTACATTCCGCTGCTCGTCGGCACCGCCGGTTCGAAAGAACTCTCCGAGAAGCGCTCGTGGATGGCCTTCGACTGGCTGGTGCGCGTGCACTGCGCCGCGTGGCTCGCTCTCACTCCGGCACTGAAGGTTCACGCCGACATTCTCGTCTCGCTTCCCGCAATCACGTGCCACGCTGAACTCGATATCGCGTTGCCGAAGATCAATGAGGCGAGGGCCGCTGCGTGGGACGCTGCGGGGGCCGCTGCGTGGGACGCTGCGGGGGCCGCTGCGGGGGCCGCTGCGGGGGCCGCTGCGTG
>NZ_CABPSA010000003.1 GCF_902459615.1 Pandoraea commovens | reverse complement strand
GGTGACCGTAGGCACGTGGGCAAGCCGGGCTGCCCCGGTGGCGAAGTTCTTCAACGACGTGCTGGCGCTGTTCTGAAATTTCCCGCGACTAACGCGAAACAACGAAACAAGACTGGAGGTGTGACATGGCTGCAATCGGACCGATCTGCGACGCACTGGTGACCGTAGGCACGTGGGCAAGCCGGGCTGCCCCGGTGGCGAAGTTCTTCAACGACGTGCTGGCGCTGTTCTGAACATTCCCGCGACTAACGCAAAACGACGAATCAAAACTGGAGGTGTGACATGCCCGCAATCGGACTCATCTGCGACGGACTGGTCATGATCGGAAGCTGGGCACGTGCTGCGGCACCTGTCGCAAAGTTTCTCGCCGACACGGTCAATATCTTCATGTAATGCGCGATTGGCGCAACGGAAACCATCAATAGCAGGAGGCTTGAGATGGGATGCGGGATGATGACTAATCCGACGATGAACGCAGTGGCCTGGGGCAGCGATTCCGAGTCTCTCCACAACTTCTTCTCGGACGTCGCTGCCACCGTCTTTTGATTCAGTTCAGGTCGTCGAGCAGGCAGTTTCGGGGGCTTGTGCGAGACCCGAGCGAAGGTAAGGCAACAAACTGGCGAGACCGACGGCGGCCATTGCGGCACCAATCCACAATGGTGCACGCATGCTGTAACCCGCGTCGATCGCGGCACCACCGGCCCACGTCCCGAAGGCGAGGCCCGCAGTAATCACCGACGTATGCATCGTATTGACCAGCGGCCCCGGCGCTGCGGCGCGCATCACCCGCGCGACCATTGCCGGATTGAGCGAGACGCCCGTCAGGCCGATGGCAGCAAACGCGGCGATGCCGACCGGCGTCAGTTCGGCCCAAAGCGCGAAGCTGATCAGGGCGAGTGCGAGCACTGACAAACCGGCCACCAGCACCGTGAGCGTATGACGGTCGGCGAAGCGTCCGACGACGGCGTTGCCGATGATGTTCGCGATGCCGTACATCGCGAGCAGATTCGGAATCGCGCTGGCAGACATACCAGCCACATTCAAAAAGATCGGCGAGAAATAGCTGAACGCAGCGAACGTGGCGCCGATGATCAACCCGCTGGTCGCAAATGCGGCCCACAGCGGACGATTCAGCAACGAACGGAATTCGCCGGACAGGCTGACGACTTCAGCGTCGGTCCCATCCTGCTTATGGTCGGCCGGTGCCCACAGCGCAATCGCGACGGTACAGAGTGCAGCGAGCACAGCGACGAGCCAGAAGCTGGCGCGCCAGCCGCAGTGTTGTTCGATGAACGCGGTGAGCGGCACGCCGACCACTGGCGAGAACATCAGTCCGCCGAGCACGAAGGAGGCGGCGCGTCCGCGCACCGACGGTGCGACGAGATCGGCACAGAGCGTGAGCGCGACCCCGAACGTTGCCGAGCTGGCCACGCCCATGATGATTCGCGCGATGGCCATCATTTCATAGCGGGTCGACATGGCGGCGAGTACGCCTCCGGCCACGTTGATCGCGAGCAGCCAGATGAGGGCGCGCTTATGCGGCGTGCGCAGCGCGAGCAGCACGGCGGTGAGGACCGGGCCGCCGATGGTCATGCCAAGAGCATAAAGCGAGATCAGGTTGCCGATCTTGCCGATGCCGACGTTCATCGCATCGGCCAGTGCGGGCATCATTCCGGCGACCATGAATTCGGCCGTGGTCATGGCGAAGACGGTCAGTCCTAACAAGTAGACGACGGGTGGCATTGCGGATTTTTGCGTCATATTCTTTAACGTACATTCCATATTGGCGGGAGGAATAACGACCCGCGATGGGGGGAGTCAATTGTTGGGTGTTGTGGGTGGCGTGCTGCGAGAGAAAGTGTTGGGTGTGCGGACGGAACGTGGTCGTCCGTCAGAGTTGAGCCAGTATGCCTTCCATGATGCCTTCGAGGAATGCGCGGTCGCAGACGGTGCGTCCCAGCGCACGCAGGCCGTAGTAGCTCGACAGGAACGTGCGGGCGACCACGACCGGGGAGCGCTCGGTGGAGAGTTCGCCGTTGTGTTGTCCGACGGCGATCAGATGCACGAGCACTTGTTCGAAGCGGACGAAGTAGGCCTGGCTGATCTGGCGGACGCGTTCATCTTTGGCACCGCGCTCGAAGGCCGCGAACAGTGACATGCAGCCGCGTTGTTTCTCGGGATCGAGATCGTCGTCGATGCCCCATTGCATGAGCGTGCGCAGACGATCCTTGACGGGGCCGTTGCCGTTGAGAATGTCGACTTGCTGCTGAAGGCCGAGCGTCTGATAGCGCTCAAGGGCTTCGTGATAGAGATTGAGTTTGCTGCCGAACGCGTTGTAGAGGCTGCCGCGCCCGAGGCCGGTGCATTCGACGAGGGCTTGCGCGGAGGTGCCTTCATAGCCGTTCGTCCAGAAGACGTCCATGGCGGCGTCGATGACGGCTGCGTCATCGAATTCTCTGGGTCTTCCGCTCATGATGGACCTCGTCATTCTGGAGGAATGGAAATAGCCGGTGCCACGAAGCACCAGTCCGATGGCGTGACTATAGGTGATTTTTTACCGCTCGTTCAAATAACCGGATGTGGGTTGTGGATTTGGGCGGATGGCGGGGGAGGGGGCGACGAGAGGACGATGGCGAACGACGTCAGAAAACAATAAAGCCGTCACAAGGACGGCTTTCCTGAAAATTCTCTGGAGCGGGCGATGGGAATCGAACCCACGGCTCTAGCTTGGGAAGCTAGGGTATTACCATTATACGACGCCCGCGAAGAGCGCCATTTTACGCGGGGATTGGGGCGTTTGGCAATCTGGGCGTTTCGCCGGTGGGTGCGATTCGTCCCATCACTCACTCGTCCATCAGCCGGACACGGCCCCGCATCACCCGGCCGCCACCGATCAACTTATACAGCATTAATGCGCCCAAGGCGCCGCAGGCGATACCTCCCAGCCACCAGATTGCGGGCAAATCGAATATCGATGCGTCTTCCATGCCTTCCGGAGTGCTGATGCTGCTCACGACCACCGCTGTGTTGTAGACCATGTGCAACAAAATGCCCGGGAGGATCGAGCGGGTCCGTTCGTACATCTTTCCCAGAATCAGCCCGAGCACGAGGGCGACCACGAACTGATAGACGTTCAGGTGCGCCAGCCCGAAGACCGCAGCGGAGTGTGCGATAGCCGTGCCCGGCGGGTACTGTTTGAGAAATCCGCGCAGGATGATGCCCCGGAACAACATCTCCTCGACCACCGGCGCGATGAGGCAAACCAGAACGATCGCCCCAAGTCCGGCCTGCCGATACGACTCGGCCGCGTTGCCCAATGCGCCCCCCATCGGGAACATCTGCATGACGCCCGCCTCGATGACGTTGACGAACAGCAGCAACCCGGGCACCAGCAGCACAACGGGAACGGTGAAGAGACCCAACGTCGCCGTCATTGACACACGGCCTTCGTGAAACAACTTCCGGTAAGTGCGCTTGCTCTTGTGCAGCACGATCGCGAAGACGAGGCCATAGGCCAGTACCCGTCCAATGCTGTATGCCGCCATTGGACGAATGCCGACGACATAGCTCAACTGCACAACAATTGAATTCGTGATGAGTTCGAGAAAGAACAGCGCAATCAATACAAAAAACGCGTCCAGCAAACTCGGGAAGCAATATTCCCTGGGCCTGGCTTTCATGGCTTGTGCTCTTCTGATCAGTTGTTATTGTTGGTGCACCGCCGGACGTCCATGCGTTCCTGGCAGCAAAGCGCGTTTCTATACCTGAAGCCAGCATGTCGATCGCCGCATCTGAGATAGACGTCGAAGAACCCCCGCTCTCGAACGTCCTACGGCAAATGGATTGCACCTCCCCGGTTGTGCCGGACGATTATTAGGATTTGAAAGAGTTCGAATTATCGCAGGATGGGAGGAATTCCGACAGACCGGTGATTGCACTCCCCCAAATCATTCCCTTTCCTCATATGCGGTTGCGATCAGTATTTTTGCGTACCGATCGCACGTAGCATTGCGGATTCACCGATGTTTTTTATCGGATATATCTAACTCGTAATTCAAAAGGAGATGGTTAGTTAAGCGAGATAGATAAAGGGAGACGTAGATGAAAGGCATTTCTCTGCACGCGCGTTGGGTGGCCGCAACCGGACTGGCGACACTGTCCTTTGGCGCGATGTCGGCGGATTCGACAGACTCGCAAAGCCCATATTGCGAAACCGTCGCGCAATGCGCAAACCCGATGGTCACCGGCGGCATGGTCACATCGTCGAACTATCTGGCAACGCAAGCCGGACTGAAGGTGCTTCAGCAAGGCGGGAATGCCGTCGATGCGGCGATTGCCGTCGCGTCCACCATCGCCGTCGTCTATCCCCAGATGAACACCATTGGCGGCGACAACTTCTGGCTCATCTACAACGCCAGAACCCACGAGCTTCGCGCACTGAACGCGAGCGGCCGAGCCGGTGAACGCGCCACCATTCAGTTCTACAAAGACAAAGGCCTGACTTTGATCCCCCCACGCGGCTATCTGTCGGTCAATACCGTGCCCGGCGTTGTGTCCGGATGGGACGAGGCATATCGATACGCCCACGCCAGCATGGGAAGAAGCCTCCCATGGCCTGATCTGCTGCGAGACGCCATCCATTACGCCAAAGACGGTTTCATCGTCACGCCGTCGCTGGCAAAGTGGTCGGCGATCAACGTCGATACCACCGATAAAGTGTTTCGCAACCTTCAACAGTTCGATGGCTTCCGGCAAATCTTCCTGAAACCCGACGGCACGCCCTACCGATCGGGAGAGCGCCTCAATCAGCCGGAACTGGCGAACACGCTCACGCAGATTGCCGAGCAAGGTGCACAGGTGTTCTACAACGGCGAGGTCGCTGAGAAGATCGTCAAGGACCTGCAGGCCAACGGCGGATTGCTCACACGCGAAGATTTCGCCCGTCATCGCGCCGATTGGATGAAGCCGATCTCGGTGAAGTATCGGGGTTTCGACGCCTACAATTTTCCTCCGAACACACAAGGGTTTGCTTCACTGGAAATTCTGAACATCCTGAATCGATTCGATGTGAAGGCGTTGGGCGAGGGCTCGGCCGATTACTATCATCTCCTCGTGGAGGCGACCAAGCAGGCCTTCGCTGACCGCGACAAATATCTGGCCGATCCGGACTTCTCCGATATTCCGCTGGCCGAACTACTGTCCGTCAAGCACGGTACGGCGCAGGCCGCGCGTATTGACATGCGCCGCGCCAACAACGAGGTCAAGCCGATGGACCCGAAGGGCGATACCGTCTGGTTCGGTGTCGTCGATGGCGATGGAAACGCCGTCTCGCTGATCCAGAGCATCTATTACGACTTCGGCTCCGGCATCGTGCCGAAGGGCACCGGCATTCTTCTGCAGAATCGTGGCTCGTTCTTCTCGCTCGACCCGAGTCACATCAACCACATCGCCCCCCACAAGCGCACCTTCCATACGCTCAACCCCGCTATGCTGATGAAGAATGGCAAGCCGTATCTGGTCTACGGAACGATGGGCGGCGAAGGACAACCGCAGACGCAGGCGGCCATCGTTACGCGCATCGTCGACTTCGGCCTCTCGCCGCAGGCTGCGATCAACGCGCCGCGCTGGTTGTACGGCCGGACTTGGGGTGTGTCGTCGAACGATCTCAAGATCGAATCGCGTGTGCCGACGGCGGTCTCGGAGGCGCTGAAGCAGCGAGGCCACCCGATCAAAGTCGTCGAGCCCTTCACCGATACGATGGGCCACGCGGGCGCAATCCTGATCGATCCGACCTCGGGCGTGCTGCAAGGCGCAGCCGATCCGCGCGGCGACGGATTGGCGGCAGGCTACTGAGCCCGACGCGTTCGGGTACCGGCAGCCGTCCAATCGGTGTGGTTTGCGTGAGGCGAACGGCCATCACTCAAATGAATGATGTTTGCCTGCGCATGTGCATTTTAGAATCGCCCTTACATAAGAATTCGACACTGGGGGGCATGTATGCGGAACGGTCGCGGGCGATCACTTCGACTTGTGGCGACAGCGTGCGTTGCGCTCATATTGGCCGGTTGCGGTCTGCCGGGGCCGACGCATAAGGGCGGCGCCCTCGTCGCCCTGGACGGGCGTCCGGATTGCGGTGTGTATGGCGTTTGGGAACGTTACACATGGTCGGGGGAGTGCCAGGGCGGTTTGACCAGCGGTCAAGGCACCCTGCTCGGCTACGGTGGCTCCACGTTAATGCTGCGCTACGACGGCGAGATGAAGGCCGGTCTTCGCGACGGCGTGGGCGAAATGTGGATGAACGCTGAGAAGTTCAACGGCGGCCCAACGACACGGTCGGGCCGCTTTTCGCGCGGCAATCTGATGAGTGGCGCCGAAACGAACAACTACAGCGTTCGTAGCTATGCGGACGGTAAAAACGCCAGCACGGTCTATACCGCGAGCGAAAGCGAATCCTCTTCCGGGGTGGGGGGAGCGCTGGCCGTTGTTGGTGCGGTGATGCAGGGTGTTGCTGTGGGTGGTGGCAAGAACGCCGCACAGCTCGCGGCGCTGGGAGGTGCCATGCAGGGCAATACTCAGGCGACAGGCGCGCAAGTTGGCTCGAACAGTGCGATGAGCTCGAACAGTGACCTCAATCCTACTGTGCCTGCGGTGAATCGGTGCGTTCGCACGTCGCGCACGAAATACTCGGTCACCTTCACCAATACGTGCGACTTCCCAATAGCGGTCCGTTACTGCTTCAGCAGTCTGTCCGGCGCGAGCCAGGTGGACGCCAGTAGTGGGGCACTCAAAGACGCGCTCTGTGGCGCGAAGACCGCCTACCCAAGCGCGACGCCGTCGATATCGCCCGGTGGTAGCGATGCGCAGGCAGCGCCGAATAACGCGTTGCCGATCCAATTCATCGCCTGTCCATCGAGCGACATCCGAGCGCAAAACCACATTGCGTGGGACGGCAATTCACTTCGCGGCACCTGTGGCGGCATCATCGGCAAAAACGGTGTGCCGAACGGCCCGATCAGGAAGGCGGGGGCCGTACATTAGCGAAAGTGCGAGGTGCGTACGCCGTGGGATTCATATGGAATTTGCGTACGGGGCCTGAGAGCGTCTTACCCCTCGATCTTATCGATGAACGCCAGCACCTGCGCTTCGGCTCTCACCCATGCGTCATCTGGTGAGTGCCCTGATAACCCGGTGAGTTTGGAGAAGTCCGTGAAGAACACGCCGTTCTCCATGTGACCTATCGATGCGACAGCTCTCCATCCCGAGACCCCGTTCGGTGCTACGCGAATCATGTACGTTCGTTGGCGGTACTGTTTATGCAACTGCGTTGGCATGTGGCGAACTCCGACTGCTGGAAGCCAATCCTAGCACGCGTACACGTAACGTGCGTTTAAAGTCTCGACCTCGGCTTTCCCCCGGCAAACCCAAGAATCGTGTCGTAAAGCTGCTGCGCTGCGCTCGATAGCACCAGTCCCCGCCGACGAATCAACCCGACGGTGCGTGTGACTTCCGGCTCCACCAGTGGCACGCTAGTCAGAAGCGGATGCTCACCCGGCGGCATGGCCAGTCTCGGCACCGCCGCAATCCCCAAGCCTGCTTCGACCAGACTCACCACGCTCATCACATGTCGCACTTCACAGAAAGAGCGCGGCAGATCGGGCGTGCCCGCCAGCGCCAGATCCAGCACGAACCGATTGCCGCTCGCCTTGGCTACCGCCACGAAGTCGTATTCCTTTAACTCGGACCACTTCACTTCCGTGCGTTTGGCCAACGGATGCTCGTGTCGGCAAGCCAGCACAAACGGCTCCTTCAGAATCGGCTCGAACTCGATCGTGTCTTCCTGCGCGCCGAGGTAGTTCAGCCCGAAATCCGCTTCGGCACGCACCACACTCGAGAGCACGTCGCTCGCCCCCGTGTCCATCACGCGGATCAGCACACGCGGGTACGTCTCGTGAAACTGACGCAGCACCTCCGGCAGGAAGTGACGCACGGCCGACGGCACGCACGCGAGCGTGACCTCTCCGCCGAGGCGCGTCGCACCATCCGTCAGGCCGCGCAGGCTTTCGTCGAAATCGTTCAGCAACTCGCGCGCCTTGCGGGCGAAATCGCGTCCGAACGCGGTCAGGTCGACGCGACGGGTCGTGCGATCCAGCAGCCGCACGCCCAGCGTGCTTTCCATCTTGGCGATGCGGCGCGAGAGCGCCGACTGCGACAAGTGAATTTCCTCCGCCGCCGCCCGAAAGTTGCCCCGCTCCGCAATCGCCACAAAGGCTCGCAGATCGCTCAATTCCAGATTCATGCGTTCAGTGCACTAATGATTGTGATTTTTGCGATTCTTATGCGTCGCGAGATGGCCGATCATTTTGGGCTGCCCCAACGCAGGGCAACCGGTAGCCATTCACCAAAGCACACACAACGATTTCACGGAGGAACGACACATGAGCACTTTTACCCGACGCTCGGCCCTGAAGGCTGGCGCTTTCGCCTCGCTGGCCGCCGCGCAAGGACTGGTTCAGCGCAGTATCGCCGCACCCGCCCCCGGTGCAGCATCCGCCGCCAGCGCCGCTGAAAACGCGCAGAGCGGCAAGGGCGTGACCCGCACGCTCGCGCGCTATATCGTCAACGCACGTTACGAAGATCTGCCTGCGAATGTGCGCAAGGAAGGCACGCGCACGCTGCTGAACTGGATCGGTGTGGCCGTCGGCGGCTCGCATCATGAGACGGTGGATCGCGCCGTCGCGGCGCTCACGCCGTTCTCCGGCCCGGCGCAGGCGCATCTGCTCGGCCGCAAGGAACGCTTCGACATCATGAACGCGGCGTTCCTGAACGGTGTGGCGAGCCACATCTTCGATTACGACGACACGCATCTGAAGACGATCATCCACCCGGCCGGTCCGGTGACGTCGGCCTTGCTCGCGCTGTCGGAGTACCACCCGATCTCGGGCCGCGAATTCCTCAACGCGCTGGTGCTGGGCGTGGAGACGGAATGCCGCATCGGCAATGCCGTCTACCCGAACCACTACGACGTGGGCTGGCACATCACTGGCACCGCTGGCGTGTTCGGCGCGGCTGCGGCGGCAGGCAAGGTGCTGGGGCTGACCGAGCAGCAGATGGTCTGGGCGCTGGGTCTGGCGGCGTCGCAGCCGGTGGGGTTGCGCGAGTCGTTCGGCTCGATGAACAAGAGCTTCAATCCGGGACGCGCGGCCAGCAACGGACTCTTCGCCGCATTGCTCGCCGCGAAGGACTACACCAGTTCGGACGGCATGATCGAAGCCAAGCGCGGCTGGGCGAACGCCATCAGCACGAAGCAGGACTACCGGGAGATTACGGAAGGTCTGGGTCAGCGCTACGAGGCGGCGCTCAACACGTACAAGCCGTTCGCGTGCGGCATCGTGATCCACCCCGCCATCGACGCAGCCATTCAATTGCGCAACGAATACAAGCTGACGGCCGACCAGATCGCGAGCATCGACCTGAAGGTGAACCCACTCGTCATCGAACTGACCGGCAAGAAGACGCCGCGCATCGGACTGGAAGGCAAGTTCAGCGTCTACCACTCGGTCGCGGTGGCGATCATCGAAGGCGCGGCGGGCGAGCGTCAGTACAGCGATCGCGCAGTGCAGGACCCGGCGGTCATCGCACTGCGTGACCGGGTGACGGCGACCGTCGTGCCGTCGATCAAACCGGAGCAGGTCGACATGACCATCACGCTCAAGGACGGACGCAAGCTGCACAAGTTCATCGAGCACGCCATCGGTAGTCTGGAAGTGCCGATGACGGATAAGCAACTGGAGACCAAGTTCCTCGATCTGATGAACGGCATCCTGCCCGATGCACAAGTGCGCCGCCTGATCGACGCCTGCTGGCAAGTCGAGTCGCTGAAGAACGCAGGCGACATCGCCACGCTCGGCTCAGTACAGAGCTAAGCGTGACGTAGTTGACGGGTGCGACGTGCCCTCAGGCACGTCGCATTGGCATCACCAGCGATACCGGTACCCCACCTGCCCGTAGACGTTACGACGATAGTCGCCGCCCATGTTGCGGGCGTACTTCACACCGGCATACATCGAAGACGTGCGGCCCAGCGTCGCTTCGACGCCTGCGCCGAGTTCGTACCACGTCTTCGCCAGGCTGCTGTCGAACGTCGCACCGCCCACGTTGGTCGCACCCGGCGAGAGGAAGTCGTGGACCACGTCGACGCTCAGATACGGCGACGCCGAACCGACACCCACCGCATTGCCCAGATCCGGCGTATTGAATTTCACGCCCACGCGCCCGCGCAGGGCATTCGTCGTATTGCCCGACACCGACGACACGCTGTCGCTGAAGCCGTTCAGATGCAGGTACTGATACGCCAGCTGCACTTGCGGCTCGACGGTGAAGCCCGATCCCAGAATCGAGAAGCGATGGCCGACCTCGCCCGACAGTGCCGCACCGAAGCCGTTCTGCGTCGCGCCTAAACCAGCGACGTCGCTGTACTTGTTGCGATAGTGGGAGAACTGCGTCGTGACGTCGATGAAGGCGCCTTGCGGCAGAATGCGCGTCCAGTATGCCCCGACCGATTGCGCCTGCATCGAGACGGTGCCGGTCGCGGCGGAGAGCGTCGGGTCCTGCGTGCGCGCGCTGTCGGAGAACGACGCCGAGGCCGTCCCGAACGTCGCCGTCAGCCCCACGAGCGCGCTGCCGCCCATGCCTGAGGCATCCGTATTCAGACGCCAGTCGCGGCCGAACTGCGCCGCGAACATGCGTTCGTCCGCACCGAAGCGTCCCGACAGCGTGGTGTCCATCGTCTTGCCGTACAAACGTCCCCACACACCGTTCGATGCATCCTCACCCGGCACGCTCACGCCACGCACACTGCCCATGCGTTCCTGCAAGCGGCCCAGCATCGTGTAACCGAAGTCGGCGTTCAGTTGCGGCGTCATCGCGTAGCCGACGGCTGCGGCGCGATAGGCCGTCTGGCCCGACGCGTACGACGTCGACAAGTACCAGCTCGGATCGCCGCCCACCGGGCCGACCTTGCGAAGCAGGTACTGATACGCGCCCGCCTGAATCGGTGCCGCCAGCCTGAAAGCCCCATCGGAGGCCGTTCCGTTGACCTGCACCAGTTGAATGCCCGCTCCCGACGTGGGCACACCCGTCCCCGTGACGGTGAGCTTGAGCAGCGTCGTGCCGCTTGCGTTCCCGTTGATGACGAGCTTGTCCGATGCGGTCGAGCCATCCGGCGAGACCGTCGCACCGAACAGTGCCGTGCCGTTGTTGCCGACGTAATCGCCCGCGATGGTGAACGTGCCGAGCACCCCCGGCGTAGCACCCAGCGAAGCGCTACCCACCGCGATGATGCCCGCGTTCGTCACGCTGCCGAGCACGCCGCCGTAACCGCCGAGCGTCGCACCGGAGGCGACGCTCGTCATGCCGCTGCCCAGCGTTGCGCTGCGATGCGCGGCGTCGCCGACGAGGACCGTCGCACCGCTGGCAATCGACGTTGCGCCCGCGTAAGTGCTCGCACCGTTCAGTGCGATCGTGCCCGCGCCGAGCGAGACCGCCGAGAAGTTGGAAATCGCGCCGTTGTAGCTGAACGCGTTGCCCGCACCCGGTGTGATCGTCAGTGTGCTGGTGCCGGTGCCGCCGGACACGTCGCCATTCACCACCGCTGCGCCGCCCAGAATCTGGAGATTGCTGTTGCCACTGCCCAGATCCACCGCCTTGCCGCTTTGGTCGGCTGTGATCGTGCCGTAGTTGGTCACGGTGGCATCGTTTGCGCCGGTATTCACGACTGCCGCCGTCGCACCGCCGCCTTCGAGCACACCGCTGGCCTGATTGATGACGGTCACGGTGAAGGCGTTGCGCCCGCCCGTCACTGCAATCGCCGAGTCGCTCTGGCCACGAATGAGGCCGCTGTTGACGATGGTCGTGTTGGTGTAGATGCCCTGCGGCGCGATGGGCGCTTTGGTGACGGGGTCTTTGTCGACACCCGCGAGCGTGATGCCGCGACCGATGCCGCCAGGCGTGTTCTCGCCGACGATGGTGCCGCTGTTGACGATGGTGCCACCGCCCACAGTGACGCCTTCGCTGACGTCGTTGTTGGCGCGCGCGCCGCGAATCGTGCCCGAGTTGGT
Organism: Pandoraea commovens; assembly: GCF_902459615.1. Taxonomy (GTDB): domain Bacteria; phylum Pseudomonadota; class Gammaproteobacteria; order Burkholderiales; family Burkholderiaceae; genus Pandoraea; species Pandoraea commovens. The sequence continues at coordinate 530,723 of NZ_CABPSA010000003.1, read as the reverse complement.
GATGTTGACGATACCGTCGACATCCACACCGTCGCCATCGCCCGTCACGCCGTCACCGATGATCGTGCCCGCGTTGACGATGGTGACGACTTCCTTGGCGTTGAACCCATCGATGTTGATGCCGGAGCCGTTCATGCCCTGAATCGTCGCACCGGCGCTGTTGTTGACGTTCAGCGTGAAGGTGCCGTCGGTCGTCGTGTCGACGCCGCCCGTAATGCCGTGGCGCGCCCCCTGAATCAGACCGGCGCCCGTATTGTTGACGGTGATGCCGCTGTTGGCCTGCGCATCGACGCCGTCGCTGCTGCTCGTGCTGCCGGGGTTCACCGTCGAGCGGATGATGCCCGCGTTGTTGACCACCCCATTCACGCCGGGGCGCACCGCATCGGCTTCGTTCGCCTGAATGACACCGCCCGCAAAGTTGTTGAGAACGTTGGTGCCGGTCGTGATGGCGTTGAAGTCGATGGCCTGATTGCCGGAGCCGGAACTGTTGGTCGACGTCAGCGTGCCGTAGTTGTTGAAGACGATGCTGCCGTTCGACTTGTTCATCTGGATCACGTCGGCGTCGAACGTCGTCATGCTCGCGCCGACACCGTTTGTGACCGTAAGCGACACACCCGTGTTGTCGCGAATGGCCCGGCCGGTGCCCGTCATGTTGATCGTGCCGTTGTTGACGATGGTGGCGTTGCCGGTGGTCGTAATGCCTACGGTGCCGCCGCTGACCTGCAACGTGCCGCCGTTGTTGATCGTGCCGGTCTGGCCGCTCGACAACGTCTGCCCTGCGGTGATCGTCTGCCCGTTGATGATTTGGAAATTAGCGGCGAGGGCGTGCTGCTCGGCGAAAAGCGCGATGACGCCTGCCAGAATGGCGATGGGTTTCATGGACTCCGATGTCCTCTTTGGAACTTGGTCGAAGTCCCGGAGTATTGGGCGGAGTCATGACGAACTGATGAAATGAAGTGAAAGTTCGCGAATTCGGGACGTGGAGTTTGGCGACGACCTCAGGTTACCTAACGTTACGGACCACGAAGCGCGTCGGTGGCGAAGCGCTTGCGCGGCCCGGTGTTTCATCCGTCAATACAAACCCGCGACCGTGTTCTTCTGAAGATCGCGATCGTAAGTCTCTGCGTCGAAATGACCGCCGCTCAGACGGCGATGCATCGCGCCGGTGCTCGGCAGACGTTCGCGCGCGATCTGCGTCGCCTGATCCCACAGATGGGAGCGGACGATGGCTTTCGCGCAATGGAAATACACGCGATCGATCGACACGACGATCACCGTTTTGGGGAGCTTGCCGTTGACGTCGAAGCGCGCGAGCAGGTCGGGGTCGACCGAAATGCGCGCACGGCCGTTCACGCGCAGTGTCTCGCCGATGCCGGGGATGAGGAACAGCAGCGACACGCGCGGATCGGCAATGATGTTGCGCAGATTGTCGATGCGATTGTTGCCGGGACGGTCCGGTACGGCGAGCGTGCGTTCGTCGAGAATCTGGACGAAACCGGCCGGATCCCCCTTCGGTGAGCAGTCCGTGCCTTCCTCGCTGACGGACGCCAGCACCACAAACGGGCAGGCTTTCACGAACGCCTGATAGTCCTCGTTGAGGTACGTCAGTTCCTTCCAGATCGAGCGCTCGCCCGGCTCGCCGTAGATCGCTTCGAGTTGTTCGACGCTGCTCACATCGTGATTCATGTCATTGCCTCATCACTTCAGGTGTCCAAGGTGTCGCCAGGAGCGGGCAGTATAGAGGGTGACATCGACGCGCGTCAGGCTGGCGTGACACCCATCGACACATCAGGCGGCGTCCCCTCCCGAGAACCGCAGTCCTGCAATGCCCACGATTGCCAGCGTCAGAAAGCCGACGCGGCTCCACGTCAGCGACTCCCCGAACCAGAAGATGCCGACGGCCACCAGTCCAACCGTCCCGATACCCGTCCAGATGGCATAGGCCGTGCCGACAGGCAGCGCGCGCAACGCCAGCGCCAGCAGGTAGATGCTGGCGAGCGCGGCGGCAACGGCGATCGCACTGGGCAGCACGCGCGTCCAGCCCTGATTGAGCTTGAGCGCGAGCCCCATCGCGATTTCCAGTGCCGCCGCAAGCAGCAGGTAAAACCAGGCCATTGCGTTCATCGCATTCATCGTGTCATGCCTCCTGCGCCTCGGTTGCCTCGGACGCGCCGCGATTGGCCGCAATTGCCTTTTGCACCGCCGGACGCGCCTCGATGTCCGTCAGCCATTGCCGCACATCGGGGAACGGCGTCAGGTCGAGGTCCAGTTCGTAATACGTACGCAACCACGCGAAGGCGGCGATGTCGGCAATCGAGTACTCGTCCGTCGCGAGATAGGCCGATCTGGCCAGCTTCATGTCCACCACGCCGATCAAGCGCAGCGACTCCTTGCGATAGCGCTCGATGGCCTCGGCGTTACGTGTCTTCGAGCCGTGCAGGAACCACCAGAGCTGACCCAGCATCGGGCCGATGCCGCCGATCTGAAAGTGCAGCCATTGATTGACGGCAATCGCCTTCGCTTGCGTCATCGGTTGCAGCACACCGGTCTTCGTCGCGAGATAGGTCAGGATCGCGCCCGACTCGAACACCGTCAGATCGCGCTCGTGGTCGACGATCACCGGAATCTTGCCGTTCGGATTCAGCGACAAAAACGCGGGTTGCTTCTGCTCGCCCGCAGAAAGATCGACGTTGACCTGTCGATGCGCCAGACCGGCTTCGTGCAGATACAGACTGACCTTCAGCCCGTTGGGCGTGTTGGCCGTATAGAAGGTGATCGGCGGGTGGATGGAATTCTTGGCGTTCATGGCATTCCTCGGGACGTTGTCTTGGTTTGCGATTGCAAATACAATGATTGCAATTGCAATCGTATGTGTTTCCACGACGAATCACAAGATGTGAGGAATGCCATGAGGGAATGGGTCAGCCGGGGCCGTGCCGCGTTGGAGGGACGAAGCGCGCCGGACGAGGTCACGCGGCAGGCGGCGCTCGCCTGCATCGGCAAGCTGCGCGCCGTGCGCAGTGCGGGGCAGACGCCGGTGTCGCCGTCCGGTGCGCTTGCGTCGCTGACGCATGCGCTTTCTGAAGGCGAGACATCCGACAAGGTCTGGATTGTCGATTCGGATGCCGAGATTGCGCCGCCACCACCGAAGGATCCGGCATCGAAGCGAAAGCGGAGCAGCAAACCCGTGCCACTCGCGAGCGCCATCGTCACGTGGTTCCGGTCGGCCCCGGCGCGCGAGCGTCCGTTGCTGTACCTGCTGCATTCCCCGACGTTGCGCGGTGTGCTGAGCGCCGGTATCGAAGCGGCGGGATTGAAGGATGCTCAGGACGCCGGAGCAGGGCGGCGCGGCATTTTCCTCAACGACGCCACCATCTGGTCACCGGACAGGTTCAAGCGCGTTCGGCCGGAATTGCCGATGTGGCTCGCGGCACAAGCCGAATGGCTACCGTACGACCCGGCTTCGGCACAGGAGTTGAAGGCATTGTTGTGTGCGGCGCTCGACGCGCTGTACGTCCGCGGTGAATCCGGCTTTTGCTATCTGAGCGCGCATGAAGTGCCCCACGCGCAATCGCGCGCGCTCACGCGCACCGATGCGCGCAACGCTTTCAAAGGGATGTACCGCCTGCGCACGTTACCCGACACGAATCCGCCGTACGTCGTTCGACTGTGCGGGGCGGGCAGGGCGTTGGCGAACGTGCTGGAAGCCGCGCGCTGGCTGCAACTCGATTGGGGTGTGGCGTGCGAAGTGTGGAGTTGCCCGAGCTACACGCGTCTGGCGCGGGAGGCGGGGGAAGCTGAGCGTATGGCGTTGCAGCGCCCGGATGCCGCAGCCCATATGCCACATCTCGTGCAATGTCTGGGCGACGGCAGTGCGCCGGTGCTGGCCGTCACCGGTTATGCCCGTCATATCGCCAATCAGATCGGCGCGTTCGTGCCCGCCCGTTTTGCTGCGCTGGGCAGCGACGATGCTGACATCGGAGAAGCGACGGACGAAAGCGGCGAGCGGTTAGGCACGGGCGACGCCCCCGGCGTGCGATGGATCGTACTCAACGCGCTGCGTCTGCTGGTGGACGAGGGCACGTTGCCGCGCACCCGCATCGCAGACGCTACGCGTCGTTACGGCGTGGTCTGACGTCGCCGAGGAATGCGTTATCGCGCCTTGGTCTCCGACAGAAACGCCTTCGCTGCCGTACTCGCACGATCCAGCGCCTCGGCCATGGGGGCGACGTCCTTCTCGCGAAACTGGCTGAGGAACAACTCCGCCACGGTGGACTGGTAGACCTTCCACATCTTCTTGCGAAGGGTGCGTCCCTTGTCGGTGATGGTCGCGTAGGCCGCGCGTCCGTCGTCCGGGTCGCGCATGCGCGTCACGAGCCCTTCCTGCTCCAGACGGTCGATCAGGCGCGTGAGGTTGTAGCGCTCGATGGCGAGCACGTCGGCCAGTTCGTGCATGCGCCGCGTGCCTTGCGGGCCGCTTTCCAGCCCCCACAGCGTGTCGTACCAGGCGTAGGCGGGCAGGTCGGCCTGCGCCAGACGGCGCTCGATCTCGCGAATCATCGTGCGGTGCGCACGCACGAAGGAGAACCAAAGATCGGGGTCAGGCGTGCTCATGAATGTCCTTGTCGATGTCACATGTGAGTTGCAGATGCAATTGTACATGGCTAGAATGGCCGGCATGACGATTGCAAATGCAATCCATGCTGCGCTTATTGCTGTCGTAATCGCTATCGCGAACCCCCGTCGCGATCCCTACTGTGGTTCGTGATCTCAAGGAGACATGTCATGACTCAATTGCCAGTGGCGGCGGGTGCCGACACCGATATCCAGGAAACGCGCGAATGGCTCGACGCGCTCGAAGGCGTCACCACCGTTGAAGGCCGCTCGCGCGCCCACTTCCTGATCGACCGGCTCGCCGCGTGGGACTTCGCGCAGCACGGTGATTTCCATACCCGGGTGACGACCGATTACGTCAACACGATTCCCACGTCGCGCCAGCCCGCGTACCCGGGCGACCTTGCCATCGAGCGACGTCTGAACGCCTTCATCCGCTGGAATGCGATGGTGATGGTGCTGCGCGCGGGCAAGCACTCGAACGTGGGTGGCCACATTGCGACGTACCAGTCGGCAGCGGTGCTGTACGACGTCGGTTTCGATCACTTTTTCCGAGGTCGCACGGACACGTTCGACGGCGACATGATCTACGTGCAGGGGCACTCCGCACCGGGCATCTATGCGCGTGCTTATGTCGAAGGCCGCATCACGCAGGCGCAGCTCGATAACTACCGTCGTGAAGCGGGGCGCAGCGGCATCTCGTCATACCCGCATCCGCGTTTGATGCCCGACTTCTGGCAGTTCCCGACGGTGTCGATGGGGCTCGGTCCGATCACCGCCGCGTATCAGGCGCGCTTCATGCGCTATCTCGAATACCGCGGGCTGAAGCAGCATCAGGGCCGCAAAGTCTGGGCGTTCCTCGGCGACGGCGAGATGGATCAGCCGGAATCGCTCGCTGCGATCTCGTTGGGCGGACGCGAGCGTCTCGACAATCTCGTCTTCGTCGTGAACTGCAATCTGCAACGGCTCGATGGCCCTGTGCGCGGCAACGGCAAGGTCATTCAGGAACTGGAAGGCACGTTCCGGGCGGCCGGTTGGAACGTCATCAAAGTAGTGTGGGGCAGCGGCTGGGACGCGTTGCTGGAAAACGACGTTCACGGCTTGCTGCGCGAGCGGATGATGGCGTGCGTCGATGGCGATTACCAAACGTTCAAATCGCAGAACGGGGCCTATGTGCGCGAGCACTTCTTCGGCACGTCGCCGGAGTTGTTGGCGATGGTCGCGCATCTGAGCGACGACGAGATCTGGCAACTCGCACGCGGCGGTCACGACGCGCTGAAGGTCCACGCCGCCTACGCGCAGGCAATGAAGACGCAGGGGCGTCCGACCGTCATCCTCGCCAAGACCGTTAAGGGCTTCGGCATGGGCGAAGCGGGCGAGGGGCAGAACGTCAACCACCAGTTAAAGAAGATGAGCGCCGACGCGGTGCGCGCCTTCCGTGACCGCTTCGATCTGCCGGTGAGCGACGAGCAACTGGCCGAGATGCCGTACCTGCGTCCCGAGCCCGACAGCCCCGAAGGTCGCTACTTCGCGGCGCGTCGTGCCGCAATGGGCGGACATCAGCCTGCGCGCTTCGGCTTGCGCGCGCCGCTTGCCATTCCGCCGCTAAGCACCTTCGCTGCACAACTCAAGGATTCGGGCGAGCGCGAGATGTCGACGACGATGGCGTTCGTGCGCATTCTCACGACGTTGCTCAAGGACAAGGAGATCGGCAAGCGCGTGATTCCTATCGTGCCCGACGAATCGCGCACGTTCGGCATGGAGCCGCTGTTCCGCCAGATCGGTATTCACTCGTTCCAGGGGCAGCGCTACACGCCGCAGGACGCCGGTCAGCTCAGCTACTACAAGGAAGCGCTCGACGGCCAGATTCTGCAGGAGGGCATCAACGAATCGGGAGCGATGGCGTCGTGGATCGCGGCGGGCACGTCGTACAGCACGCACGACTTCGCTACGATCCCGTTCTACATCTTCTATTCGATGTTCGGCCTGCAACGCGTGGGCGACCTCGCCTGGGCCGCTGGCGACGCGCGCACACGTGGCTTCATGCTCGGGGCGACGTCCGGTCGCACCACGCTCATGGGCGAAGGCCTGCAACACGACGACGGTCATAGTCACGTGCTCGCGTCCGTCATCCCGAACTGTGTCGCGTACGACCCCACGTTCCAGTACGAACTGGCCGTGATTCTGCAAGACGGCATGAAGCGCATGTACGTCGACGATCAGGACGTCTACTACTACGTCACGCTGCTCAACGAGAATTACGCGCACCCGGCGATGCCCGAAGGCGCGGAAGCGGGCATTCTCAAGGGGCTGTACTTGCTACGCGAAAGCGAGGCGAAGGCCGATGCTCCGCGCGTACAACTCATGGGCAGCGGCGCGATTCTTCGTGAGGTCATGGCAGCGAGCGAATTGCTGCGCGACGACTTCGGCGTGCAGAGCGATCTCTGGAGTGCGACGAGCCTGACGGAAGTGCGTCGTGAGGGGCTGGCCGCCGAGCGCTGGAATCTGCTGCATCCGGACCAGACGCCGCGTGTGCCGTACGTCCAGCAATGTCTTGCGGATCGCAAAGGGCCGGTCGTGGTGGCGACGGATTACATGAAGATCGTCGGCGACCAGATTCGTCCGTTCGTGCGTGACCGTCGTTTCGTCACACTCGGCACGGATGGCTTCGGCTGCTCGGATACGCGCGAGTCGCTGCGTACGTACTTCGAGGTGGATCGTCACTTCATCGTACTGGCGGCGCTCGGTGCGCTGGCCGACGAGGGCCACGTGCCGCGCGAGCGCGTCGCCGAGGCGATTCGCAAGTACGGTATCGACCCGGAGAAGTTGGACCCGGCAACGGTTTGATGGGGAAGTGGAGAAAGCGAAGCCAGAGGTGAGGCTAGAGGTGACGCTAGAGGTGACGCTAGAAGCGGGAAGGTGAAGCGCGGTGCGGGGGCGTGTCGCGCTTCACCTGAACGTTTGGCGCTCAGTTACCGGTTTTGCGATACAACGCCAGACCGCCCGCAAGCGAGAACATGACGACGGCGCAAACGCGGTTCAGACGCTTGAGACCGCGTGCCGTCATCAGCCGCGCTGCCTGCACGCCGCCGGTCGCGTAAAGCGTCATCACCAGAATATCGACGCCAGCGGAGACCACCGCGAGCACGGCGTACTGCGGCGCGAGCGGCATCGAAGTGTCCACGAATTGCGGAAGAAACGCCGAGAAGAACAGCAGAATCTTGGGATTGGTCAGTCCGACGCCGAAGCTGCGCAGGAAGACGCGTCCTGCACTCAGATCGGACTTGATCCGCACCTGACTCAGGTCTTGCGGATGGCTGCGCCAGAGTTGAATCGCGAGCCAAACGAGATACGCCACGCCGATCCACTTGACGGTGGCGAACAGCGTCGCCGACGCCATGAGTACCGCGCCGAGCCCGGCGCCCACAGCGGCCACGACCAGCAGGTCGGACAGCGCCGCACCGCACATCCCCACGAGCACCACTCGCCAGTTGCCCGAGACGCCGTTGGCAAGGGCGAGCAGTGTCGTCGGACCGGGGATCAGGCCGCCGATCAGCGCGGCGGTGGCATATATCGCAAGCGTGGAGAGTTGCATGAGGCGGCACCGGTAACGGAACGGAGCCGCCAGTCTTGCAGATCGCGCGTCGGGCGGCAAGCGGGTCGTGACGCGGCCCTTATGCGACGTGAGCGACGTGAGCGACGTGCGCAGCGTATCCCGTCAGGCCGGTGGCGACCTCGTCCTTGAGCGTCAGCGCAGGAATCTCGTAGTCGCCGTAGTTCTGGCGACGGTACGGGATCGGCGCTGTCGTCGCGAGCGTGTCCAGACGCTTGCCCAAATCGCGCGTGATTACGGCGAACGCTTCGGCATCGACCCGCGACGAGCGGAACGTCACGAACGGTGGCAGTACGTCGAAGCCCGGGTAGAAGAGCATGCCGTGCTGAATCGGGAACAAGATGTCGTCGATGGGCCCGTTGATGCCGCGCGCGCTGTAATGCGAGTCCCAGCCGCCGGTCGTCACCAGGAGCATGGCGCGCTTGCCCGACAGCGAGCCTTCGCCGTAACGGTCGCCCCAGTGCGCGTTCGAATGCTCGCCCACGCCATAGGCGAAGCCATATGCATACACGCGGTCGAACCAGCCCTTCATGATTGCGGGCATGGAGAACCACCACAACGGGAACTGGAAGATCACCGTATCGGCCCAGCGAAGCTTCTCCTGCTCGCGGGCGATGTCGGCGCGCTGCGTGCCGTCGAGGAACGCTTGCTTCGAGTCGAGCGACGCGTGAAACGGCTCAGCCGGATCGCGTTGCGGTGCATCCGCCTCGTCGATGGTGGTCTTCCACTGCATCGCGTACAAATCCGAGACTTGCACATGATGCCCCGCGGCTTCCAGATGCTGCACGGCGAAGTCGCGCAGCGCGCCGTTGAGCGAGCGCGGTTGGGGATGGGCGTAGACGATCAGAACATTCATTTTCAGACTCCGTGGTCTTGCGGCGTATTCGATGCCATCGCTTCATTCGGATGGGGATGAATGCAGCTTAGAGACGCACAAGGTATATTGGAAATGAATTCCTGATATGGCAGGTATAACGATGGTTAATTTGCGACGTCTCGATCTGAATCTGCTCGTCACGCTCGACGTACTGTTGGCCGAGCTGAACGTCACACGTGCGGCCGAGCGGTTGCACATCTCCCAGCCAGCGGTGAGCGTGCACCTCGCGAAGCTGCGCGACGTGTTGGAAGACCCGTTGTTGCTGCCGGGGCCGCGCGGCATGCGGCCGACGGCTCGGGCGGAGTCGCTGCGCGAACCCTTGCGCGAAGCGCTCGAATCGCTCACGCGCGCCGTGGCCCCGGCGGCACCGTTCGAACCGGCGAATGCCGATCTGACGTGGCGCATCACCGCGACCGATTACACCGAATCGACGATTGTCCTGCCGCTCATGCAGCAGTTACGCTCGCAAGCGCCGAAGACGCGCCTGGCGGTCTACGATCTGGTCCCGTCGCGGTTGTCGCGTCAGGCGGAGCAGGGCAACATCGATGTTGTTTTTCACACGACGGAGAACGCGCCGGACGGCTTGCGTCGCAAGGCGCTATTCACGGAGCGTTACGTGCTGGTGGGACGGCGGGGGCATCCGAAGTTGAAGCGTCGCCCGACGCTCAAGCAGTTCTGCGAACTCGATCACAGCATCGTCTCGCAGGACGGCGGCGGCTTTCATGCCAGCACCGACGACGCGCTTGCCACGATGGGCCTGTCGCGACGTGTCGTCTTCTCCGTGCCGCACTTTCTGTTTCTGCGCGCGGCGCTTGCGAGCACCGATCTCGTCGCGATGGCGCCGGAGCGTCTCGTGCGCGACGATCCCGCGCTGCAACTCATGGCCCCGCCCATCGATCTGCCCGGCTTCGAGATCTCGATGTACTGGCATGAGCGCGTGCATCGCGACCCGGCGCATCGCTGGCTACGGGAAACCATCGCCAGCGTGGTGTGACGTTCAGCGATCGGGCGTCAGCGTGCGTCGCTCGTAGTCCCGCGAACCCATCTCCGCGAGACGGCTGATCGTGCGTGACAGATCGCGCCAGTCGCTCAGTGCGTCGAGTGCGGGGATCAGCGGCGCATCGGACGCGATCAGCAGCGTTCGCTGACGGTCGTAGCAAATGTCGACGAGCCAGAGAAAGCGTTGCAACGTGTCGGGGCGGCGCAACTGCTCGACGTGCAGTTCATCGACGATCAGCGCATGCCACTGTTCGGCAAGACTGAGGTAGTCCAGATGCGAGCGGTGGGCCACGCACAGCGCCTCGAAGTCGGCCCACACCACGCGCTCGCCTGCGCTGCGCACCGCCAGGGCGCGACCGGCCACCGTGACGTTTGACGGGGCGATTGCGGGGCGGCCCTCCAGCGCTTCGTAACACGCTGGCAGGACCTCATGTGCGGCTTCCAGCGGCGCGAGCCAGCGCGGCATCGACGCCGCGTCGCCTCCCATCCGGTAGTCCGTTGCGCCGTCGAAATGGACGATGGCGAAGCGCCGAAGAATCACGGCGACGGTCGGCTCGAAACGCTCGTGAAACTCGGGGTCGGGCAACAACTGGGCGGGGGCGTAGTTCGACGTCAGCACCAGTCGCACGCCGCGTGCAAGCGCGATGTCGAGAAAGCGTCCGATGAGGAAGGCGTCGGCAATGTCGTGGACGTGGAATTCGTCGAAACACAGCAGCTCGACGCCATCGAGCCAGCGATTGGCCACAGCCGCGAGCCGGTCGTCGCACTTCGGCTCGCGCACAAGTTGACGGTGGATGTCGCGCAGAAATTCGTGAAAGTGCACTCGGCGCTTCTCGCCATCGGCGACGGCGAAGGCGGCATCCACGACAAGGCTTTTACCGCGTCCGGGCAAGCCGTAGCAATAGACGCCGTCATGCGTTGCCGCCCCACGGGGCGCGCCCGGTGGCGAGAGGCTCGCGAGCACGGCGATGGCGTCGCGTTGACGACGGTCGGGGGTGATGTGGCGCTCGGCCAGCGCTTGCGTAATACGCGCGGCGTCGATCATGGACGCAGGACTCCGGAAGGCTAAGGCCGATGCATGGGGATCATGCGCCCGGCCGACGAGCGCCACTATACCGGCGCGCTGCATGGCAGGCCAATACGGAATTCCGGGCGCCGCCATCGCATTTCGGCATCGCCGTGGCGGTGGTCTTCGGCGGCCTGCGATTGCTGCTAGAATTGCCGCACGGCCGATGCTGCCTGCCGCTCGCACCCGATCAGGGGACGGTGAAAGCATCGCAGGTATCGCATGTCCGTCCCGTTCTCCGGGCGACGCGCATCAGCAACGCGAGCACTGATCGAATGCGTCGCCATTGAACGCTATCAAGGATGGCCAACATGCGAACCTATCTCGACGCCAAAATCATGGCCAAGTCCCTGCGCGAACGGCTCGCGCGCGAGGGCATCGACATCTCCCACGCACAGGCACTCGAATCCGTCGCCGCACAGTTCGGCTTTGCGGACTGGAACGTGCTCGCCGCCAAAGTGAGCGCTGCTGCGGTCAGTGACGGCATCGTGTTCGACACCGTCGCGCCGATTCACCGGATCTTCGACGAAGCGAAAGCGCGCGAATTCTACGTCGACTTCCTCGGCTTCAGGCTCGATTGGGAGCATCGCTTCGCCGACGGTATGCCGCTGTACTGTCAGGTCTCGCGTGCGGGCATGACGCTGCACCTGTCCGGTCACTTCGGCGATGCCAGCCCGGGGGCGACGACGTTCGTCTTCATGCGCGGGGTCGAAGCCTATCAGCGCGACTTGTCGGGCAAGCGTTATCCCAATATGAATCCCGGTATCGAAGCACTCGACTGGGGCAAGCAGATGACGGTGACGGACCCATTCAATAACCGCATTCGCTTCTGCGAATCGAACGACTGACAGAGGAAGGCCGGTATGTCCCAAGATTTCGATCCTGCGCGTTATTTCCGGCGCATCGGTTATACCGGCCCCCGCGAAGCCACGCTCGATGTGCTGCGTGCGGTGCACTCGCTGCATCCGCTCGCGATTCCCTTCGAGAACATCGATCCGATGCGAGGCAAAGCGGTGAATGTGGATCTGCCGTCGGTCGTCGCCAAGCTGGTCGACAGCCAACGCGGCGGTTACTGCTTCGAGCAGAACGCGCTGTTCGCGAGTGCGCTTAAGTACCTCGGGTTCGACGTCACGCCACTGATCGGACGCGTCTGCTGGGGCCGCACCTTCGAAGCAGAAGCACCGCTCACGCACATGCTGCTGCGCATCGAACTCGACGGCGAATCGTGGTTGGCGGATGTGGGTTTCGGCTCGGTTACGCTGACAGCGCCGTTGCGTCTGAATGCGTCGGGCGAGCAGGCCACGCCGCTCGAAATCTTCAATCTGACGCCGGTGCCGACGAGCGACGGTCATACCGTCGGCGAATATCGTCTGAGCGTGAAGTCGGCGCAGACGTGGCTGCCGACCTATCGGTTCGCGCCGCGCCCCGCCGAGTGGATCGATTACAAGCTCGGGAACTGGTACACGTCGAGCGCGCCGGACTCGATCTTCACGAATCACCTCATGGCTTGCCGCGTGTTGCCGCAAGGCCGTCTGGCGCTGCTCGATACCAAACTTGTCGAGCGCGGTCCGAAGGGCGATGTGATCGCCGAGACGAAGGTCGATTCGGCGTCGCAACTGGTCGACGCGCTGGCCGGACGCTTCGGCCTCAATCTGGCCGACGTCGATACCGACGAGTTGTTCGCGCGAGCGCTCGCGGGCGCCGCCAAAGCAGTCGTACGCTGAACATCCGAAGCACAAAGAAGAAGGGCCTTGCAGACCGACCGTCTGCAAGGCCCTTCTTTCATCCATCCTTCAATACACGCGCATTAGTGTGCCGACGTCGTGCCCGGCCACATCCGCACAGCCAGCGCACCGAGCGCGGACAGCATGGCGAGCGATGAGACGCCCGTCCAGCCCCAATGCGCCAGCGCCTGCGAGCCGAGCACCGAACCGAGCGACATGCCGATGAACACACAGACGAACAGCACGGCGTTCAGACGGCTGCGGGCAGGGGGTTCGATCCCGTACACGATGGTCTGATGCGAAATCAGGGCAACCTGCACGCCGAGGTCGAAGCCAATGGCACCCAGACCGATCAGCCACAGTTGCGCATGCGGGCTCAACAGCGGGGCGAACAGCATCGCGGCGAACGACACGGCCACAAGGCCTGCGCCGAGACGCGTCACGATCTGCGGGCCCTTCTTGTCAGCAATACGACCGGCAATCGGTGCACCGAGCGCACCCGCAGCACCGGCCAGACCGAACGCACCGGCGGCGGCCGCGCCCAGATGGAACGGCGCCTCGTGCAGCATCACGGCCAGCGTCGACCAGAACGCGCTGAAGCCGACCGACAGCAAGCCCTGTGCGAAGGCTGCCCGGCGCAGTGCCGGGTGACGACGCCAGAGACTCGCGACCGAGCCGATCAGTTGACGGTACGACATCTGCGTCGTCGGATGGAACGAGGGCAGGCTGCGCCACGCGACCACACCGAAGCCCGCCACGCTGATGGCCGCGACCACATACATCGCCCGCCATCCGAAATTCTGCGCGACGAAGCCCGACACCACGCGGGACAGCAAAATCCCGAGCAGCAGGCCGGTCATCACGGTGCCGACGACGCGTCCCCGGATCGATTCGGGAGCGAGCGTGGCGGCCGCAGGCACGATGTCCTGCGCCATCGTCGCCGTCAGACCGATGGCGAGACTCGCGACGAGCAAGGTGCCGATGCCTGGCGCAAAGGCCGCCAGCAGCAAGGCCAGCGTCAGGATCGCGCCCTTGACGAGTACGATACGGCGGCGGTCGATGATGTCGCCCATCGGCACGAGCAGCAAAATGCCAAGGGCGTAACCGAGTTGGGTGAGCGTCGGCACCCATCCCACGGTCGTGTTGGCCGCGTGGATGTCGTCGGTCATGATGCCGAGCATCGGTTGTGCGTAGTACAGCGAGGCGACGGTCAGGCCTGTGCCCGTTGCCAGCAACAGAATCAGTCGTGCGGACAGCTCCGGCTGCGGCCGGGGTGTGGCACGGCTCGCGTCGGGGGCGTTCGAAATTTGCGCGGAACTCATTGCTTGAGGCTCCAGAAGGAAGGTACGGGGCGTAGTGTCTCGCTTGGTGCGGTGCAGCGGTAGACCTATAATCCGTACAACCTTTATACGTGTGACGTATGACAGAGCCTCTCGATCCCCCATCCTCCGCATCGCCTTCGGCCCTCCGACCCGGTGGCGCCGACCGCGTCGAACTGATGCAGACCTTCGTGCGCATCGTCGAATCCGGCAGCCTGTCGGCGGCGGCGGCCCAGCTCGGCACCACGCAGCCGACCGTCAGCCGACGGCTGCAAATGCTGGAACGCTCGCTGGGCCTGCGGCTGCTTCAGCGCTCGACCCATCGCATGAAGCTCACCGAAGACGGCGAGCGTTGTTTCGCGCGTGCGAAGGAGCTTGTGACCAGTTGGGAGGCGTTCGAGGCCGATCTGCGTGGCACCGGGGCCGAGCCGGAGGGGACGCTGCGCGTGCTGGTGCCGCACGCGTTCGGGCAGGACATGATGATCGGGCCGCTGGCCGACTTTCTCGATCGCTATACCGGGATGAAGGTGCACTGGTTCTTGCAGGATCGCGAGCCGAACTTCATTGCCGAGGGCATCGATTGCGCGATTCACGTGGGCGAATTGCAGGACCCGTCGAACGTCGCCATCCTGCTGACCGACGTGCCGCGCATCGTCGTGGCGTCGCCCGACTTGCTTCGGGGACGTCCGATGCCCGAACAACCTTCGGAGCTGACGGCGTTTCCATGGCTCGCGCTCACCACGTTTTACCGGACCGACATCACGCTGACGCATCGCGAGACGCACGAGAGCGAGCGCATCACATTCGACCCGCGCATGAGTACCGACAATCTGTTTGCGTTGCGCAGTGCCGCATTGCGCGGTCTGGGGGTGGGCGTGGCGTCGGCCTGGGTGATGGCCGAAGACATCGCGCAGGGACGTCTGATTCAGCTCGTGCCGAAATGGCGCTCGACGCCGCTGCCGATGTATCTCTTGTACCCGTACGCGAAGTATTACCCCGCGCGTCTGCGCCGTTTCGTCGAAGCGATGCGCATCGCGATTCCGACCGTGATCGAGGAAGAGCAGCGCAAGATTCGCTAAGCGCGCGGCGTCAGGTCAGCAGCAACTGCCCGGCCTTGCCTTGCAACAGGGCGTCGTTGCGCTGGGCGGCGTCGCGCAGGTAATCCCACAGCACCGTAATGCGTTTGAGCGTGCGTAATTCTTCGTGGCAGTAGATCCAGAAGCTGCGCGTGACTACCACGTCGTCGACCAGCAGCGGCACGAGTCGCGGATCCTGCGCCGCCATGAAGCACGGCAGAACGGCCAGCGCTTCGCCCTGCAACGCCGCCTGATATTGCGCAATGACGCTCGTGCTGCGCAGCACGACGTTGCACCCGGGCACGATGTCTTCCAGATAGCGCAACTCGTTGCTGAACGAGAGTTCGTCCACGTAGCTGATGAAGCGACGCCCCGTGAGGTCGGCGAACGTCGATACGTCGCCGTATTGCGCGAGATAGCCGGGCGTGGCGTACAACTGCAAGCGGTAGTCGCACAGCTTGCTGCACACATACGGTCCGCGTTGCGGGCGCTCGATGGTAATCGCCAGATCGGCTTCGCGCTTGGAGAGGCTGACGAATCGCGGCACCGGCAAGACGTCGAAGTCGATGGCGGGGTATTCGCGCTGAAAGCGTGAGAGCACGGGCGTGACGAAGTACGTGCCGAACGCTTCCGTCGACCCGATGCGCACGTGTCCCGAGAGCGTTTGTCCAAGCCCCGCGACCTGTTCGCAGGCCGATTGCAGCGCCGTCTCCATCTGCTCTGCATGCACCAGCAACTGCTGGCCTTCGGGCGTGAGCGCGAAGCCTGCGTTGCGCGACTTGTCGAACAGCAGCGTGCCGAGCGCCTGCTCCAGCGCACGCACCCGTCGCGACACCGTCGTGTGGTCGACACCCAGCCGAAGCGCAGCCGCACTCACGCGCTGCGTGCGCGCCACTTCCAGAAAGTACCGAAGGTCGTCCCAGTCGGGACGCGGTTCCGCACCCGATGCCCCGGCCATGCCGGTTGACCGTGCCGTTCTCGTCGCGCCGCTGTGCGCCATACCTCCGCTCCTGTGTGAAGTCGCTATGTGCATTTCTGCACAAAGTAGATGCAGATTTTCGCTATGTAAAGCAAATTCGCACAAATACAATTTATGAGCGCCACGCATAGACGTCGGCGACGAAAGCATAAAAGACCTGAAGGAGACAAAAGCGATGAAGATCAAGCCGTGGCTGCTCGCGCTGGGACTCGGTGCGGGCTTGGGATTGTCGTCAGCCGGAACGTTTGCGCAGTTGCCGGACCGGCCCGTCAAGGTGGGCGTGCTCACCGATATGTCGGGCACGTATTCGGCGATGGGCGGAGCGGGGTCGGTCGTGGCCGCACAAATGGCCATCGACGACTGTCTGGCCGCCGAATGTAAAGGGATGAAGGTCGAACTGGTGTCGGCCGACAACCAGAACAAAGCGGACGTCGCCGCCAACAAGGCGCGCGAATGGTTCGATCGCGACAACGTCGACGCGATTGCCGATCTGACGAACTCTGCGGCGGCGCTCGCCGTGCAGAAGCTCGCGATGGACAAGCAGCGCGTCGTCTTGTTCTCCGGGCCCGCCACCACGCGCCTGACCAACGAAGACTGCTCGCCCACGGGCTTCCACTGGATGTTCGACACGTACTCGCAGTCGGCCGCCACCGCCCGCGCAGTGGTCGGTGATGGCGGCAAGTCCTGGTACTTCATCACCGTCGACTACGCCTTCGGGCACTCGCTGGAAAAGGACGCCGCCGATATCGTGAAGACGCTCGGCGGCACGGTTGTGGGCCAGTCGCGACACCCGCTCAATGCGTCTGATTACGCGTCGTTCCTGTTGCAGGCGCAAAGCTCGAAGGCGCAGGTCGTGGCACTCGCCAACGGCGGGCAGGACACCGTCAACGTGCTCAAGCAGGCACGCGAATTCGGCATCGTGCAGCGCGGACAGAAGCTCGCCGCATTGCTGGTGTTTCTGTCGGACGTTCACGCCCTCGGCCTCAATACGGCACAAGGGCTGATGTTTACCGACGGCTTCTATTGGGACTTCGACGACGCCTCGCGCAAGTGGTCCGACCGCTTCCAGAAGAAGTACAAGAATCTGAAGCCGACGATGGTGCAGGCCGGTGTGTATTCGAGCGTGCTGCATTACCTGCGCTCGGTCGCGGCGGCAAAGAGTGTTGACGCGAAGGTGGTTGCGCAAAAGATGCGTGAATTGCCGATTCGCGATCCGATCATGCACAACGCGTCGATTCGTCCGGACGGACGCGTGATTCACGACATGTATCTGTTCCGCGTGAAGTCGCCCGCCGAGTCCAAAGGCCCGTGGGATTACTACACTAAAGTGGCCACCGTCCCCGCGACGGAAGCCTTCCAGCCGCTGTCGAAATCGACCTGTTCGCTCGTGAAGACGAACACGGCAGCGAAGTAACCGACATCGGGCCGTCACCCGACGGCCCTCAACCCTTACCCGAATCCCTGCATTCGTTTCGATCTGGAGAGCGTGTCATGTCCCTACCCACCATTCCGCTGCTCATCGACGGCAAGCGTGTTGAATCGAAGACGTCGCAATGGCGCGACGTCGTGAACCCTGCCACGCAGGAAGTCGTCGCGCGCGTGCCATTCGCCACGACCGAAGAACTCGATGCGGCTGTGGCTTCCGCCAAGGCGGCCTATAAGGGCTGGCGCAACACGTCGCAAGCCAATCGCATGCGCGTGATGCTGCGCTTTCAGCAACTGCTGCGCGATCACACGGGCGAGCTCGCCGAACTGATTACGCGTGAACATGGCAAGACGCTGCCCGACGCCGAAGGCGAAGTCGGACGCGGTCTCGAAGTCGTGGAACACGCCTGCTCGATCGCGTCGCTGCAACTCGGCGAGTACGCGCAGAACGCGGCCGGTGGTGTCGACGTCTATACGCTCATCGAACCGCTCGGGGTGTGTGCGGGCATTACCGCGTTCAACTTCCCGGTGATGCTGCCGTGCTTCATGTTCCCGCTGGCCGTCGCCACGGGCAATACGTTCGTGCTGAAGCCTTCGGAACAAGACCCGAGCGCGTCGCTGCGTCTCGCCGAACTCGCACTCGAAGCCGGTCTGCCGCCGGGTGTGCTTAACGTCGTGCATGGTGGCCCGGACATCGCGAACGCGATCTGCGATCACCCGGATATCAAGGCTGTGTCGTTCATCGGCTCGACGCATGTCGGCACGCACATCTATCGTCGTGCATCGGAAGCGGGCAAGCGCTGTCAAGCGATGATGGGCGCAAAGAATCACTGCGTGATCCTGCCGGACGCGGATCGCGAGCAAGCCATCAACCATCTGCTCGGCGCGGCCTTCGGCGCGGCAGGGCAGCGTTGTATGGCGACGTCGGTGGCGGTGCTTGTGGGCGAAGCCCGCGAGTGGGTGCCGGAGCTGGTCGAGCGCGCGCGTGCGCTCAAGGTCGGACCGGGCACGGATCGTAAGGCGGACGTTGGACCGCTCGTCTCGAAGCAGGCCCGTGCGCGTGTGGAGAAACTGATCGGCGCGGGGGCGGAAGAGGGGGCAAAGCTGCTGCTCGACGGGCGCGGTCACTCGGTCAAGGAAGCACCTGACGGCAACTTCGTCGGCCCGACCATCTTCGACGGCGTGACGGCCGAGATGTCGATCTACCGCGAGGAAATCTTCGGGCCGGTGCTGTGCATGGCCGGGGCCGAGACGCTCGACGAAGCCATTGCCTTCGTCAACGCGAACCCCAACGGTAACGGCGTGGCGCTGTTCACGCAGGACGGCGGTGCGGCGCGTCAGTTCCAGAATGAAATCGACGTCGGTCAGGTCGGCATCAACCTGCCGATTCCGGTGCCGGTCGCGTGGTTCAGCTTCACCGGTTCGCGTGCGTCGAAGCTCGGCGATCTCGGCCCGAACGGCAAGCAAGCCATCTTGTTCTGGACGCAGACGAAGACCGTCACTGCACGCTGGCAGGCGCGCGGCACCGGCCCGTCAGGTGTGAACACCACGATCACGCTGAAGTAACGCGCCCTTCCACGGATTTCGGAGACAGACGATGGCTACGGAAACTCAACAAGGGACGCTGCGCGTGGCGTTCATCGGGCTGGGCAACATGGGCGGTCCGATGGCGGCGAATCTGGTCAAGGCCGGACATGCCGTGCGCGGCTTCGACCTGTCCGGCGAAGCGGTGGAGCGACTTGCAGCGGCCGGTGGCCGCCCGGCGAAATCGATTGCCGATGCGGTGCGCGACGCGCAGGTCGTCATCACCATGTTGCCTGCGGGCGAGCATGTGCTTGCGGCGTACGACGGCCCGCAAGGGGTGCTGGCGAATGCTGCACCGGACGCCGTGCTGATCGACAGCAGCACGGTGCCGCCGGAGATTCCCCGTCAACTGGCGAAGCTTGCGCGGCCCGGCACGTTGCTGCTCGACGCACCGGTTTCGGGCGGTACGGCCGGTGCGGCGGCGGGCACGCTGACGTTCATGGTCGGCGGCGATGCGGCGCTTGTCGAGCGCATGCGGCCGCTGCTGGGCAACATGGGACGCGCAATCCACCACGGCGGCCCGCTCGGCGCAGGGCAGACGCTCAAGCTGTGCAACAACATGTTGCTGGGCATTCTGATGGCGGGCACGAGCGAGGCGCTGCGACTGGGCATTGCGAACGGTCTCGACCCTAAGGTGCTCTCGGCCGTGATGCAGCAAAGCTCCGGACGCAACTGGACGCTGGAAGTGTATAACCCCTGCCCGGGCGTGATGGAGAATGCAGCGTCCTCGCGCGGCTACACCGGCGGTTTCGCGACCGATCTGATGGCGAAGGACTTGCGTCTCGCGCACGGTGCGGCCGAGTCGAGCGAGGTGGCGACGCCGCTGGGCGATCTCGCGCGCCGTATCTTCGAAGTGCATCGTGCGAACGGTCATGGCGGGCTCGATTTTTCGAGCATCTTCCAGGACCCGGTCACGCTGGCACAGGCGCTGAACGTGAAGTAAACGCCGCTGCGTCGCACGGCGCAAGACGAATGGCAAGAATGGCGAACGCCTGCCGGCCTTACGGTTGACGGGCGTTTGTCATTGCGACGATTTGACGCGCCTGACCCACGGCACGAGGTTCGGAGATTTCAATGACGCGAATATCGGCGTATCATCCGGCCCCAACGGCTACCCCCACAGCCAGTTTCTCAGCGCTTGCGAGCGCCCATTCGTCATCATGATCGTCCGTCCCAATCTGCATTGGCTGCGCATGCTATTCGTCGTGCGCGGCTCGATCTTGCCCAAGATCGCCCCGCAGCTCATTTTCACCACGATCATTTCGATTGTCGTCACGCTGGCGCACGGGCGCATCTTCGAATGGAAGATCCCGCTCACGTTCATCCCGTTCTCGCTGATCGGTATTACGCTCGCGATCTTTCTCGGTTTCCGCAACACCACCAGCTACGCCCGCTATTGGGAAGCCCGTGTGCTCTGGGGCAGTGTGCTCAACGAGACGCGGGCGCTGTCCCGTCAGTCGATGACGCTTGTGTCGGACACCTCCGATTCGCCGCGCTTCGTCGCCTATCTCATTGCCTTCGTGCATGGAATGCGTCACCAACTGCGCGGCACGGACCCGCGCGCCGACTTCGAGCGTCTGCTCGATAAGGAAGACGTGGCGTGCCTCAAGCGCAAGCAGTTCAAGCCGATCACTATTTTGCTGATGGCGGGCGAGTGGCTGCGCGAGCGCCGCATGCGCGGGCAGATCGAAGCACCGCTGGCGCAGGTCATGGAGATGCATCTGGACCGCCTCGGCGAAGCCATCGGTGGCTGCGAACGCATCGCCACCACGCCGATTCCGTTCACGTACGGCGTGATTCTGCACCGCGTGACGTATCTCTACAGCCTGCTGCTGCCGTTCGGGCTGGTCGACTCCATCGGGCCGATGACGCCCGTGATCGTCGCCTTCATCTCGTACACGTTCTTTGCGCTTGAAGCGGTGAGCGCCGAGATCGAGGAGCCGTTCGGTCTGGAAGCGAACGATCTGGCGCTCGACGCCATGTCCGAGACCATCGAGCAATCGCTGCGGGAAATCCTGCATCGCCAGCACACGGCGCAAGTGCGGGCGCGCGAGCATCACATCATCACCTGAACCGTCTGAGTCCTCGGCGGCCGGGAGATGGAGCGGGTCGCCGAAGCCTTTCCCGAAAAATTTAATACTAAAGTCTTTGCTTTAGTATTTATCGCGACTATACTCAAGCACATGCTTGACCATGACAACACCCTCGATCTGACTTTTCAGGCACTGGCCGACGCCTCTCGCCGAGCGATGCTCGTGCGGCTGGCGCAGGGGCCAGCGTCGGTGAGCGCGCTTGCGCAGCCCTTGTCGATGTCGTTGCAGGCGGTCATGCAGCACCTGTCCGTGCTGGAGAGTGCGGGGCTGGTGCGAACGGAAAAGGCGGGACGTGTGCGCACGTGCCGGATCGAACCTCAGGCGCTGAGCCTTGCAGAGCGATGGATCAACCAGCGCCGTCACGAGTGGGAGGGCCATCTCGACCGATTGGGCGAGTATCTGGCCAGCCTGCCGCCCGAAGGAGACCTTCATGACGACAGCAAGTGAAGCAAAAGCGAGCGCACAAGCGCGTCCGCTCACCGTTAGCCGGACGTACGCTGTAGCGCGCGACGTGGTGTTCAGTGCGTGGACCTCGACCGAGGCCGTCAAGCGCTGGTTCTGCCCAACCGGTTACACGGTGCCCGAAGCGAAGATCGACGCTCGCGAGGGCGGCGCTTTCGATCTGCGGATGCAGTCGCCCGAAGGCGAATCGCACTGGATTCGCGGGCGCTTCGTAGAAGTCGATGCACCGAAGCGTCTGGTCATCGACATGAAAGTGACGGACGAGAAGGGACATGCGTTGTTCAGCGCGCTCACCACGGCGAGCTTTGTCGATGTGGCGCAAGGCACGCAGCTCGACGTCGAGCAACGCTATACGGTGCTCGACCCCGCCTTCGCATGGATGCCGGAAGGCGCGGGGCAGGGCTGGACGCAAACGCTGGACAAGCTGGGACGCGAGGTCATGAAGGAAGCCGAAGCACCGACGCAACGCAGTGTCGTGCATTCGACGTTTCGTCTCGAACGCCAGTACCCGGCATCGCCCGCCCGTGTGTTCCGCGCACTGGCGGAGCGCGAGGCCAAGGATCGATGGTTTGCGCGAAGCGACGGCCTGACGCTGATCGAGCGATCGATGGATGTTCGTCCGGGTGGCCGTGAGACGGCGAAGGCTCGGTGGACGAGCGGCATGGTGTCGACTTTCGATGCGCTCTACTACGATGTGGTCCCCGACACGCGTCTCGTCTACGTGTACGAAATGCATCTGGATACGCGCAAGATTTCGGTGTCGCTCGCGACCATCGACATCAAGGCTCGCGATGGCGGTACCCATCTCGTCATGACCGAGCAAGGCGCATTTCTGGACGGTTACGATGACGCAGGATCCCGTGAGCGCGGCACCAATTCGCTGCTCGACGCCCTCGGCGCATCGCTCACCGACTGAGTCTTCACCCCCACCTTTCTCACCGCTTGCGACGCCGCTGCTCGCCGGGTCTTACCGGACGCAGCGGCGTTTCTATTTTTCTATCGCACCGAAGTGGTGCATTAATTCTCATCAAAAGACGCAATAGTTCCTCGACAAATATCGCGTTTTTCATTGCAAGCGCGAGTTCTAGACTTCTCTCCATCGACGGCGCAATTCAAAACAAAGTCGTCGCAACATGACAGGAGTTAGGAAAATGAACCGCAAGAACATCGCAATCGCCCTTATCGCCGCTGTGGCCTCCCTTGGTGCTGTTGCTAGCAACGCTGCCGAAAACGGCAACAACTACCCCGAAATCGCTTCGCAAGGCCAGCCGCTCACGCGTGCCGCCGTGCAAGCCGATCTGGCTCAGGCTCGCGCCAACGGCCTGATCCCGCAAGGCGATGCCGACTATCCGGTGTACGTCGCTTCGGGTGAGAGCAAGACCCGCGCCGAAGTGAAGACGGAATTGGCGCAAGCCCGCACTGAAGGCCTGATGGCACAAAACGACCAGGACTACCCGGTCGCCGCCGTCGCCCAAAGCTCGAGCGTGTCGCGCGCCGACGTCAAGCAAGAGCTGGCCCGTGCCCGCGCTGCTGGCCAACTGGACGAGTTCCAAGGCAGCTGATCGCCGCGCGGCTGATAGCGCCGCAGCAGTAGAGAGTTAAAAAGCCGTCCCGGGTGTGATGCCCGGGACGGCTTTTTTGCGTTTGCGATCCGTTGCCGACCGCCAATGATGACGGTGTTCGTCAGGCCGTCATGAAGCGCAGCGCCATGCGGGCGAGCCTCGGCACGAGCGTCGGGCGCAGCAGACGCTTGTCGTAGCCGTTCATGCGTCGCGCATCTTCTTCCAGACAAAGCAGGATCAGATCGCGCGGCTTCAGCCCTTCACCGATGTCGGCGGTACTTGTCGCCGGGAAGTTGATATCGCGTGCGACGCCGTCGGTGTCGATACCGCGCGCGATCGCAATGCGATCCCAGATCAGCGTGACCCAGACGGCCGCGACCCGCGCGTAAAACCACGGACGCTTCCAGAACGGCAGCGTGCGCCGGTACCAGGCCACCCAGTTCGCGAAAAAGAGAATGTGGCGCGCCTCCTCCTGAATCACCGGTTCGAACGTCTCGACCAGTGCTTCGGGAAAATAGCCGGAGCGCTGTGCCGAGCGGAACAGACCGAAGGCCACGAAGCTGTCGATGCACTCGCTGAAGCCGGTCTTCATCCACGCCCATTCGGCGTCTTTCGGCGGCGGATAAGGGGGCTCGGCGGCGAGTTCGATGCCATAGGCTTCGACAAGTTTGGAGAGCACGACCTTGTGACGCGCCTCTTCCTCGCCGTCCATGACGAGGGCTTCGCGCAGCAGCGGGTCCTGAATCGTGGCAGCGTAAGTGGCGACGCGAATCGATGCGCGTCCTTCCGTCTGCACGGCGATGTCCCAGATGGGCAGCGCGGTCAGACGCCTGAGGGCGTCGGGCGGCAGCTTCGGCCACTCGATGACGGACGGCTTGTAGGGGTTGTGAGACTCCAGCAGCATGCGGCAGAACATGCGTTTATGGGAGTCCGAACCAATTTTCACGGGGCCGTCGACATCGTATTGCCAATGCCGCATGACATGGTCGGCCTGCGCTACGGCAGCCGCTAACGTGTCGGACATCTGGTCGGGATATCGCATTCGGTATGAGGTCTGTCGGCGTCGACAAAAATCATATCACCAAGCGCCATGCGCGCGCCGTGCAGACCGTCTTGTGGATAGTCCGCACAGCGCCGACGGAACCCGTCAGAACAGATACATCCCCGCGATGAAGATGGCGCCCGAGAACAGCAGCGCCGTCACGCAGTAGCCCATGATGTCGCGCACGCCGAGCCCGGCGATGGCGAGCGCGGGCAGTGCCCAGAACGGTTGCGCCATGTTCGTCCAGGCTTCGCCGTACGCGATGGCCATGGCCGCCTTGCCGAGATCGGCATGCAGCGCCTGTGCGGCAGGCATGACGAACGGCCCCTGCACCACCCAGTGACCGCCACCCGATGGCACGGCGAAGTTGATCACGGCCGAGCTGAGGAAGGCGAGCAGCGGGAACGTGTGGACGTTGGCGATCTCGATGAACCAGTTGGTGATGACACCGGCGAGTCCCGAGTGATCCATCGTCGCCTGAATGCCAGCGTAGAACGGGAACTGAATCATGATGCCCGACGCGCCGCGTGCAGCGTTCGCCACGGCACGCGCATAAGCCATCGGCGTGCGATGCAACAGAATGCCGATGCCGAGGAACGCAATGTTCACGGTGTCGATATCGAGCGTAAAGCCCTTCGTGACGGTGCGCAGCACCAGATACGCGGCAATCAGCACGAACACAAGCAGCGACAGCAGACGGCTTTCTTCGAGCTTTTCGGCAAGCGTGGCGTTCGGGCCGAGTACGCGTTCATGCGTCGGTTCGTCGACCAGCAACTTCGGATCGACGGATACGACTTCGTTCGGACGCGGCATCATCGCGCGCGCCAGCAGCGGCAACATCACGATCAGGCCGATGGTGATAAAGGCGTTATAGCCGGTAAACAGCGTCTGCGAGACGGGAATCAGGCCGACGACTTTTTCCATCGGATTGCCATGCGTTGCGGCCACGAGCGGCACGGAGCCTGAAAGACCGCCGTGCCACGTCAGAAAGCCCATGTAGGCACACGCGACGAGCAAACGGTAATCGGTGCCTTTCACGCGACGCGCCACTTCACGCGCGAACATCGCGCCGAGTACAAGGCCGAAGCCCCAGTTGATCGCACAAGCGACACCGGCGAGCAGTGCCACCATCATCGTGGCCTGCGCGGGGGAGCGGGCCGAACCGGCGAGTGCGGCCATCGCGCGCTTCATCGGCGCGGAGCTGGCGAGGGCGTGACCCGTCACGAGAATCATCGCCATCTGCATGGAGAACGCGAGCAGATTCCAGAAGCCCGAGCCCCAGAGGAGCACGAGATCGCCCGGCGTCTTGGGGGTGAAGCCGAGGGCGAGGGCAAACGTGATAACGGTGAGGAAGATGGCGAAGATGAGCGGATCGGGCAAAAAGCGGTGCACGACCTGCGTGAAAAAACGGGAAATACCTTTGACCACGACTGTCTCTTCCTTTTTGTTAATTTGTTAACCTATTTCTAGCCGTGCATTGTGTCATCGGCTCGAGGCCACGGCATGACGTAAAACTGCGTAATGACAATGCGGCGAACGTTGTGGCAGGAAGGCCAGTGCAGCTATTGAAATATTTGGTAATTGTTGCGGCGCGTGCAACGCAGGTATTCGCGCGACGCGCTATATCGCGTGCGCAGACATGACTAGACTGTAGAGCCGCTGTCGCAGTTTTCGCAGCTACCTTGCAATGGACTCAACATGTCGCTGACCCTTGAGCAACTCTTTCCGCAGCATCGTCCCGAAGGTGAAGCCGTGGCTACGGCTCTCGATAGTCACGCTGTCGTACAGGCGTTGTCGCTCGCCGTTGCCGACCATCCGCTTGCCCTGCTGCGCATGATGTACCCGGCCACCGACGCGAACACGCACCGCAGCCGCGACGAACTCACGGAAGTGCTGCACCGTCACGGCCTGCATCAGGTCGCCGGGTTGATCGAAGAAGAATCGCCGTATCTGATGTTCACGTCGGCCGAGCACGCGCATCTCACGCTCGTGGAAATCCGCCGCTACTCGGCGGCCATCGCCGTGCATCTGTATTACCGTGGGCTCGCCGGTGTGGAAGCGGAAACGCGTCTGCGCGCCGACGCCCGTGTGCCTGCCGACGGCCACTTCAAGCCGTTCGACTGATTGTTCGGTTGATTGGCAGGATGGGGATGCACGCTATCGACGCGATAGCGTGCGTTCGGGAAGGGAGGGTCTCGACGAGAGATCGCTCAGGCGTGAGGTTTGTCGCCCGCGCGCGATGTCCCGGTGCGATCCGTAGACGTTGAGGTGTCGGCGCTGGCTGGCTCCGGCGTCTTTTCGGGGGCGCTGTCGCCGTCCCAACCAAACGTGACCTGTCGCTGCGCGCGACGCGTTGCCCGCTCGCGCGCCATCTGCTCTTCGAACTGACGACGCCCTTCCTTCGCGGTGGCGATCATCTTGTTGCGATCCTGGTAGGAGGGATACATTTCGTCCGTCAACTGCAAATTGGCGCGTCTGAACGCCATCGTCGCTTCACGGGCTTCGGACGCTGGCCACCCCAATGTTTCCAGCACCGAGCGCGCGCTGCGCAGCGACGACTCGAAGACTTCCCGCTCGATGTGCTTCACGCCACGCTCGCGCAACTGGAACAAGTGTCCGACGTTGCGCGCTCTGGCGATGACGGGCACGTCGGGGAAATGCTCGCGCATCAGATCGGCGATTTCGAGCGACTGATCGATATCGTCCACTGCGATGACCACAGCACGCGCGTTGGCCACGCCCGCAATGCGTAGCAGATCGAGACGCGTGGCATCGCCGTAGAACACGCGAAAGCCGAACTGACGCAGACTCTCGATGGTGTCCGGGTCGTGATCCAGCACGGTGACCGACACGCCTTGCGGAATCAGCGTGCGGCCAACGATCTGACCGTACCGTCCGAAGCCGCAGATCACCACATTCGCCGACTGCGGCTCCGAGATCTCCTCCATGCGCGGGGACCCCTTCACGCTGTAACGCGGCAGCAACCACTTGTCGATGGCCACGAGCAGCAGCGGCGAGAGCAACATCGATAGCGCGACGGCACCGATCAGGAACGACGACACCGCAGGTGGCAGCACCTGCGGACCGGCCGACTGGAACACCACGAAGGCGAATTCACCGCCTTGCGCGAGCAACAGTGTGAAGATCGGACGCTCCTGATACGGCAACTGCATCAGACGCGACAGACTGTAGATCGCGAGTCCCTTGAGCGCCATGAAGCCGATCACGACGGCGAGCATGCGCAGCGGTTGAGCCATCAGCACGCCGAAGTCGATGCTCATGCCCACGGCGATGAAGAACAACCCCAGCAGCAATCCCTTGAACGGCTCGATGTCGGTTTCGAGTTCGCGACGGTACTCGCTTTCCGCGAGCAGCACGCCTGCGAGGAAGGCGCCGAGCGCCATCGACAGGCCGACCAGTTGCATCAGTGTCGCAATGGCGACGACCAGTAACAAAGCCGCCGCCGTGAAGATTTCCGGCGTCTTGCTATTGGCAATCCAGCGCAGCAGCGGACGCAATGCGAGACGGCCGCCGAGAATGATGGCGGCAATCACGCCGACGATCTTCAGGGCTTCGAGCGCGCGCTCCGTACCCGTCAACGCGTGGCTGTCGACTGAATCGGCGAGCAGCGGCAGCAACGCGAGAATCGGAATCGCGGCGACGTCCTGGAACAGCAAAATCGAAAAGCCCGCCTGACCGCTGGCAGTAGCGAGCATGTTGCGCTCGGCCATCACCTGCAAGGCGATGGCGGTGGACGACAGTGCGAGACCGAGCGCGGCGACGAGGGCGATGCGCCACGGCGCGCCGAGCGCGACGCCCGCTGCAAACAGCAACACGGCGCACCCGATGACCTGCGCCGAGCCCCAGCCGAAGATCGGCCGTCGCAAGCTCCACAGGCGACGCGGTTCCAGTTCGAGGCCGACGAGGAACAGCATCAGCACCACGCCGAATTCGGCAAAGTGCAGGACATCTTCCACACGCGAGACGAGGCCGAGGCCCCACGGGCCGATGGCGATCCCGGCGGCGAGGTAGCCGATGATCGCGCCGAGACCGAGCGCACGGGACAGCGGCACGACGATGACGGCCGCCGCCAGATAGATGAGACTGGCGAGCAACCAGGACGGCACATGTTCCATCAGGCGGCCCTCCCGGGAGCGGTGTCGGTGGTGTTCTGTGTGGTGTCGCTCGTAGCGCAGCGCGGCCGATCCGTCGACGGGATCACCTGACATTCGTCGGCGTCCGCCATCGAGATCAGCTCGGGCCAGTGCGGGTAAGTGGCGAGACGTCCGGCGAATTCGCGCACGTGGGTGTCGAGCGCGGCGGCGTCACAGCGTCGTGCGCCAAAGAGCACGTGCGGCGGCAAAAAGCGCATGCCGCACAGATGCGACGTCTGCTCGTAAGCGGGCAGGAACGCGGAAAACTCGTGCTGGTTGTACCCTTCGGGACGGTAGCTTTCGAGCGGCCCGCCGGTGCTGGCCACGAGCCAGAGGTCCTTGTTGGCGAGTGCGTGGCCGTCCTGACCGTAAGCCCAGCCCCAGGACAGGACTTCGTCGAACCAGAGTTTCTGCAACGGCGGCATGCTGTACCAGTAGATCGGATGCACGAGTACGATCAGGTCGGCGCGCGCCACGCGCTCCTGTTCGGCGGCCACGTCGATGCTGAAGTCGGGATACGTCGAGTAGAGATCGTTGACGTCGACACCTTCGATGCCGCGTGCGGCTTCGAGCAGGCGTCGGTTGACGCGCGAGTCGCGCCAGCGCGGATGCGCCACGATGACGTAGACGGCGCGCTGCGGGGCACCGTCGCGGGTGTCCTGTGCGGCTTGCTGGAGACGGGAGGAGGCGGGGGCTGTCATGCGGGGGAGGATACTCCATTCGTATGACTCCATCCGTATGAAGTACGGCATCACCCGAAGGTGTGGATTCGGCGCGGTAAGATGCACGGCGCACACGCCACAGATGACCGGTGAGCGGCCGATGAGCGGCCGACGATTCGCTAAAGACTCGGCAGCCAGCGCCGTTAGGGATTAAGTGAGGAATTAAAGGCCCGCGATGCGTTTCGATGCGCACTGCGGATCAAAAAACGAATAACAAGACACTTCGCGCAGGCGGTGCAGTCATGCACACGTCAGTGCTTTTCCGACATGTCGCCGCAAGCCTTTCGCAATACCGTCAATCTGATCTATCACGGACGCAACGTGGCGCTCACGCTGCTGCTCGTCGCCTTGCTCTACAACCAGACGTTCTGGGTGTTCGCGAGCGCGGTGGCGGCGGCGCTCTGCACGGGGGCGCTGCATGAGGCGGGTCGCATGCCGCAGGACGAGGAATTGCCGCCGCGTCCGCTCGTCATTCAGATCATCCGCATTTCCGTGCCCCTGCTGCTCACGATGTTTGCACTCGGCTATGGGGCCGTCTGGCTCAATCGACACTTTGGCTGACCTGTCTGCGCCAACGTTCCCGCACGGGGCGGATGGACACCTCAGTGCCTCCGTGCCCCCGTGCGTTCCGTCGGCCTGTCATCCCTTTACTTCACCCACTGAATATCGTTCGGCGCTTGCGGCGGCAGCTTGATGGCCAGCACTTTGAACTCGCCGCTGGTGTTCTGCGACCCGGCATGCACGGTGCCGCGCGGAATTACGATCAGATCGCCCGGGTGCACTTCGCGCTGCTGATCGCCCAGCCAGAAGGTGCCGCTGCCCGAAATCACGTACTGAATTTCATCGGCGTCCTGATGGGTGTGACGCGGCACGTTCCCGCTTTGCACGGCGACGGTGCCGTTTTGCGTGGCCACCAGTGTGCGCGAACGCAGCGTGCCCACGTTGGGGACGAGCTTGCCGATTTGTTCGTCGGTCATCGCGCCGACGTCGATGATCTGTGGCGTGAGCGCGGCGGGCGGTGCTGCCTGCGCCACGGCGTTCGGCATCAGATGAGAAGAGAGGAAGCCCGCAGCGAATGCGGCAGGCACAGCGGCAAGCAGGACATAACGGCGCATGTTTTGATTCCTTGGCTAAGACGTGTGGTGACGACGGCAAGGGAAAAGCACGGACGAATGAGGCAAAAGAAAGGGCCTCGGGGGCACACCGATGTGTCCCTACGAGGCCCTGTGCCGGACTATACGCCCACTCGCGACGGCGCGCGAGATGGGGAAAGTCGGTGTCGCGAGTATTAGCCTTGCTTGTGCAGCAGCGCGTTGCGACGTGCGTAGGTGAAGTAGATCACCATGCCGATGGCGAGCCACACGACGAAGGCTATCCACGTGGTCGCTTGCAAATGCGCCATCAGGAACAGACAGAGACCCACGGAGATGAGCGGCACGACCGGCGCACCCGGCACGCGGAACACGCGCGGCAGGTCGGGGCGCGTACGACGCAGCACGAGCACGGCGACCGACACCAGCGCGAACGCCGACAGGGTGCCGATGTTGATCAGCTCGGCGAGCACGCCCAGCGGCACGAAACCTGCGATCACGGCGAACACCACGCCAATGATCCACGTGCCCGCGAACGGCGTCTTGTGCGTGGGGTGAATGCGCGAGAGCAGCGGCGGCAGCAAGCCGTCGCGAGACATGGCGTAGGTGATGCGCGTCTGACCGTACGTCATCACGAGAATGACGGTGGTCATGCCGAGAATCGCACCCAGATCGACGAAGCCTGCGATCCAGTTCTGTCCGGCATATTGCAGCGCGAGCGACACCGGGTGATCGACACCGGCGAACTGCGCGAACGGCACGATGCCGGTCATGATCGCGGCCACTGCAACATACAGCAGCGTGCAGACGATCAGCGAGCCTATGATGCCGACGGGCAGGTCGCGTCCCGGGTTGCGCACTTCTTCGGCGGCGGACGTGACGGCGTCGAAGCCGATGAAGGCAAAGAACACGAGCGCGGCGGCGTTGAACATGCCGCTGGTGCCGAACGGCATGAACGGTGTCCAGTTGGCCGGTTTGACGTGCCACACGCCCACGGCGATGAACAGCAGAACGACGCCGATCTTGATGGCGACCATCAGGTTGTTGATACGTGCGGACTCGCGCACGCCATACGACAGCACCCACGTGATGAGCAGCATGATCACGACGGCGGGCAGGTTGATGAACGTGCTCACACCGGGCACGCTGCCGGGCGCTGCGGTAATCGCGGCGGGCAGGTGAAGACCGAAGCCGGCGGCAAGCGACTGGAAGTAACCGGACCAGCCGACGGACACGGCGGAGGACGCGAGTCCGTATTCGAGCATCAGATCCCAGCCGATGATCCACGCGACGATTTCACCGAGCGTGGCGTAGCTGTACGTATAGATGGAGCCGGAGACGGGGATGGTGGAAGCGAACTCGGCGTAGCACAGCGCGGCGAAGCCGCAGGCCATCGCGGCGATCATAAACGAGACGGTGAGCGCTGGACCGGCCGTTAGTGCGCCGGTGCCGGTGAGAACGAAGATACCAGTGCCGATGATGGCGCCGATGCCCATGAGGACGAGGTCGACCGGGCCCAGCACTTTCTTGAGATCGCCGGTGCGACCCGCGACCAGCATGTTCTCGATGTTTTTGGTTCGAAAAAGACTCATTGCCTGCAAAAGGTTCCTGCAACGTATGCCCCTGGCGCTCGCGTGGCAAGCACCATCAGGGGAATCTGCGGGAGACGTGTCCCGCAACCTGGCTGCAAAGGGCACCCGGGCTTGTGGCCGCTCGTTCCCATGCGTGGCGGAAAGCCACAGGGTTTGACGAACCACGTCGTTGCACTAGCGCCGCCCGGACACAATGCGCGGGCAATACGGCCGACACCGACGGGCGCGGGTAGCGCGTGTCGTCGGTGGGGCATGGCGATAGGCATGCCACGACGCCGCCGCTCAGGGAGAGGGCACGCCGGGGCGGGACGAACAAAATCGAGACTTACTGAGGATCCTGCCGGACTGCCGTGACCGCCACGAAGCTTCGATGCTTCGCTGCGGCACACCGGAGATAGGTCTGCTGAAGGGTCTGCAATGTTGGTGCACGGTGGCGCCGGAAGGCGTCGGTGTGCAAGGGCTCGCTGTCCTGCGGTCCGGCCATCGGCGCCCGTTCGGCACCTCCGCCTGGCCGGAATTGCTCACATTTTAAGCGTTTTTCCCAAAGTGCGTGTAGTTGCTGCTTAATTAGGGGCGGATGGGGTACTGGCCGGGGGGCTCCTCAACACCACATCCCGCTAATACCGCCTCGCCTCGGCCAGCCCCCGGGCCGCGGGGGTTGCCGATACCCTGACTGCGCTCCACCTGAAAGTCGCTCCGTCAGGGCACCGACAACCCCCGCCACTCCATTGCCCGAGTTCAAACCATCGGTCGGCATGCACTCACTATCGGTTCGGACCCCCCGGACCCCCGCCCGGCGGACGGCCACCCCCATGACCGCCTCCATGCCCACCGCCATTTCCACCCCCATGGCCGCCTCCGTGTCCGCCACCATTGCCCCCGCCGCCCGGCGGACGCGGACCCTGACCACCACCGTGTCCGGGCGGACGTGGCCCCGGACCTGCACCATGCCCCGGCGGTCTCGGACCCGGACCTGCCCCGTGGCCCGGCGGCCTCGGTCCCGGTCCTGCCCCATGACCCGGCGGACGCGGGTTGCCCGGATAGTAGCCATGTCCCGGCGGTCGCGGACCCGGCCCCGGACCCCAATGCGGCGGACGCGGTCCCGGCGGCGGACGATGCCAGTAACGCTGATCGTTGTACCAAGGCCGATTACGGTAATAGTTGCCCCAGTACGAACCGATCGAGAAGGTGATGATCGGCAAGCCGATCATCGTCCCGTAGCTGAGCACCGGCACCGGATTGCCCTGATAGGGATAGCTCAGCAAAGCGCCATAGATCCATCCGCGTGCGCCAGGCAAGCCGATGTCGCACCACGAATAGCCCGCTACACAGCCGTAAACCGTTACCGGCATGCCGGGCCCCGCCTGCGCGACGACCGGGTAGTCGGACGCCGGGCCTGCCCGCACATTGGCCGATGCATTGATGACCGCCTGACCGGATTGCGCCGACGCGACGCCGGGCAGCACGGCCAACGTCGTCAGCAGGGTCGCGGCCGCGACCGCGAGTGGCAAGGTGGGTTTGTTCATGTTCATCTCCCTGATTCAGCGGCGCACGGCGACGCCCGTCCCGGACTTCGCCACGCTTGCCATGCCCATTCGACCGGACGTTTCGCCCGATGGTTTGCGGTAATGCGTAACGAAACGTTGCCAGAATATTGTCGTCTGTTACGAGGACGGTACTCGCGCTATCCCATGCACGCGCAGTGCTCGGAACAAGCGGGGGAAGCCCCGGAAAAGGCCACCCGACGATACGATGGCGCGGGCAGAGTCAGGCAGATGGCGAGACGAATGCGATGGCGGCGGCGTCGCGCCCGTGCGAGCGGCCCGCCGGCATCGCCGGCGGGGCTGTCGGGCGGGTTGAGTACGCCGCCGCGCATGAAGGTATTTGCGAGATCAGTACAACACGACGGAGCGGATGGACTCGCCGCGCTTCATCAGATCGAAGCCTTCGTTGATCTGGTCCAGACGCAGCGTGTGCGTGATCAGATCGTCGATGTTGATCTTGCCTTCCATGTACCAGTCGACGATCTTCGGCACGTCGGTGCGGCCACGCGCGCCACCGAACGCTGAACCTTTCCACTCACGCCCCGTCACCAGCTGGAACGGACGCGTGCTGATCTCCTGACCCGCTGCGGCCACGCCGATGATGAACGACTGACCCCAGCCCTTGTGGCAGCATTCCAGCGCCTGACGCATGGTCGTGACGTTGCCGATGCACTCGAACGAGTAGTCCGCGCCACCGTCGGTCAGCTGCACGATGGTGTCGACGACGTTTTCCACTTCGTTCGGGTTGATGAAGTGCGTCATGCCGAACTTCTTGGCGAGTTCAACACGTCCCGGATTGATGTCGACGCCGATGATCTTGTCAGCGCCGACCATCTTCGCACCCTGAATCACGTTCAGGCCGATGCCGCCCAGACCGAACACGACGACGTTCGCGCCTGCTTCGACCTTCGCCGAATAGACGACGGCACCGACGCCGGTCGTCACGCCGCAGCCGATGTAGCAGACCTTGTCGAACGGTGCGTCGGAGCGGACTTTCGCCACGGCGATTTCCGGCACGACGATGTAGTTCGAGAAGGTGGACGTGCCCATGTAATGAAAGATGGGCTTGCCGTCGAGCGAGAAGCGCGACGTGGCGTCCGGCATCAGGCCGCGACCCTGCGTGCTACGGATCGCCTGGCACAGGTTGGTCTTGCGCGACAGGCAGAATTTGCACTGACGGCATTCCGGCGTGTACAGCGGAATGACGTGGTCGTCTTTCTTGAGCGTGGTCACGCCGGGGCCGACGTCGACGATCACGCCCGCGCCCTCATGGCCGAGGATGGCGGGGAAGATACCTTCCGGATCGGCGCCGGAGAGTGTGTAGTAGTCCGTATGGCAGATGCCGGTGGCCTTGACCTCGATCAGCACCTCGCCGGCACGCGGCCCTTCCAGATCGACTTCCTCGATGGTCAGGGGTTTGCCTGCTTCCCAGGCAATGGCGGCTTTGGTTTTCATGGCGTTATTCCTCGTTGCTACGTCGTTCGGGGGAATCCCTTCGCGACGTACCATACCGCGTTCTAAAGTCACGCGCGAGTCTTGATACGCCATGTCGACAAAAAAGACGTCGCTGGATACATGAATCGCTCAGCCCCGCTCAGCCGCGCTCGGCCCCCTCATCGCCGCGCACTGCTGCCCAGCGGTGCCACGATGTGATAGAAGCCCTGTGCGTCGATCGGGCGTGCGAACCAGTAGCCCTGCGCCTCGTCGCAGCCCAGCTCGGTGAGCCGCTGCGCCTGCGCCTGTGTCTCGACGCCTTCGGCCGTCACACGCAACCCCAGCGAATGCGCCATTGCGATGACGGCGCTCACGATGGCATGGCTCGGTGCATGCGTGAGCATATCGCGCACGAAGCTCTGATCGATCTTCAGGCGATGAATCGGAAAGCGCGTGAGATAGGCAAGACTCGCGTAGCCCGTACCGAAGTCGTCCACGGCAATTTCCACGCCCATGTCGTGCAGCGAGCGCAGACAGCCGACGGCGGTGCTGGAGTCGCCCAGCAAGACCGTCTCGGTGATTTCGATTTCCAGATGGCGCGGCTCCAGCGCATGGGCGTTAAGCGCGCGCTCGATCATGCCGACGACGTCCTGGCGCGCGAATTGCTGCGCGGAGACGTTCACGGAGATGCGCGGCAAATGGCCGCAGCGTCGCAGTAACCGGCTCGCTTCCCGGCAAGCGGTCTGCATGACCCATTCGCCCAGCGGCAGAATCAGCCCGGATGTCTCGGCAATCGGCACGAATTCCGCCGGGCCGACAGCGCCGAGCGAGGGATGACGCCAGCGCAGCAGTGTTTCCGCACTGCGGATCTCGCCCGTCGAGAGCGTGACCTGCGGCTGGTAGACGAGATGCAACTGCGAATGCGACGCCTCATGCACGGCCACGCGCAGCAGCGTCTCCAGTTCGTTGCGGCGGCGTGCCTGTGAATCCATCTCGTTGCTGAAAAAGCGCAGGCCGCCACCGGCGGCGCTGGCAATGCCGAGCGCCACGTGGGCGCGCCGCAGCAGCGTCTCGGGGGTATTGCCGTGATCCGGGTAGCTGACCGCGCCGATGCTCGCGTCCAGCGCGACCGAGTTCTGATCGACGTCCACCCATTGTGCGAGCCGTGCTTGAATGCGTGCAGCGAGAAGGCGTGCGCCGTCTCCGGTTTCGTTGGTGACGATCACGAACTGGCTGCCGCCCAGACAGGCGAGGGCATCCTCGGGACCGCTGGCCTCGCGCAGCCGCTCGGCCGCGATGCGCAGCGCCAGCTCGGCGGCGGGCGGACCGAAGGTGCTGCGTAGTTTGCGCAGGTGATCGAGTTCGACCAGCATCACCGTGAGTCCGACCTGTTGAATCGCGCAACGATGAATCGCCAGTTCGAGACGTTCGTTGAGCAAGGTCTGATTGGGCAGACTGGTGACCGGGTCGTGGTGTGTGACATACCAGAGCCGCGACGCGACCTGCACTTGCTGCGACAGATCGAGCACGATGCCGACCCAGCGGCGCTCGCCCGGTGCGTGTTCGACGCAGGAGAGCGCGAGACGGATCGGTAACCAGCTACGGATGTGGGTGAGCAGATGCCATTCGTCGTCATACGGCACCGCTTCATGCGCCGACAGACTGGCCAGCGCAGGCAGGCGGCGGCGTGCCAGTTCCGAAGGATCGAGTAGCGAGAGGAAGCTGCGTTTGCCCAGCAGGTCGTCGGGTGTATAGCCGGTCAGGCGCGTGAACGCCGCGTTCATGCGTTCGAGCATGCCGTCGTCGGTACAGACGAACATCGCATACGGCGCGCTGTCGAGCGCGGCACGGCTCAACTCGCCCTGGACGTCGGGCACCCGACGAGGTACGGGATCGTTCACGTCCGTACCTCCCGAAAGCCGGTCCGGCCGGGATTCAGGAACGTCATGCAACACCTCCCTGGCGTCGCGATTTTTTATCTCGAAAATCGAGCGATCTCGTCGCCCGATTCCTCTTGTTTTTCAATTGGTTATGAGCGCCATTCTGCCACGATGCAAGCGTCTTCGTGCAAGGGAAAACGCGGGGTCGGAAGGGGTTCCGAAAAGGCGGCGGCACGCGCATGCTGTGGGCTGGCGACACCGGTGTGGAAATGCCTCGTCGGACCCGATCCGTATGGCTTCGCGAGGAGCCGTTCGGTATCATGCGGCCTGTTTCCGTCGGGATGGCACTGAAATGGCGTCGATCTCACGGGTGGTGCCGACAATGCATTTTGACGGGCAAGCGGACGACCGCGAACATTTGGGTACTGAGGGAAGGCGACGTTGCATAGCGACCGGACAATGACGACCGGTGTGACACGAGGCCTGCGGCAAACATGCGGCAGAGGTCGGTCTGCGCGCGCGCGCTCATGGCTGCGTCTGTTGCGGTTGTGCCTGATGTACCTGAGTGTCCTCATGGTGGGACTGACGGGACCAGGGCAGGCCGCGGCGCAGTCGGCGGCCGCAGGCAATGCAAGCAATGCCGGTGCCGCTTCCGTCAGTGTGCGTGACGCCAATGTCCGGCAAGTCGTACTCGGCATCATCAGTTTCACCCGCTGGCCGACGATGCCCGCGAAAGTGCGTCTGTGCGTGGCAGGCAACACCGACTATGCGCGCGACCTGCTGGCGGCTCAGCCGTCAGGCAGTGCGCCACCGGTGGAAGCGCAGCGCGTCTCGCCTCTGGAGCCGACCATCGGTTCGTTGTGCGACGTGTTGTACCTCGGCGCGATGAGCGATTTCGAGCGTCGCCAACTGCTGGCCAACCTCGCCGGTCATCCCGTGCTGACGATCAGCGAACGCAACGACTCGTGCACCGTTGGCACGATGTTCTGCCTGAACGTCGATGCCGACCGGGTGACCTTCGATATCAACCTCGACACCGTCGCGCGCAGTGGTGTGCGTGTCCACCCGAACGTGCTGAAGCTGGCGCGAAAGCCAGCAACGCCATGACAACCCAATTCCCCCCAGCCCATCCACCGCCGTCCGGACCGGGGACACCCGTGGCCGGACTGCTGTCACCGCAAGCCGCGCCAGACGTGGCGACCGGCGCGGCAGCGCACGAATCGACCCACGAGCCGCCGCCCGCTTCCGCCGGTCTCACATCGACGCCACCCCCTGCTTCAACCGTGCGTCGGCGACGACCCTCCTTGCAGCGCGTGCTGCGACGCACGCATCTGCGTCTCGCGGTCTCCGCCGTGGTCCTCGCTGCACTCTTGCTCTCTGGCGTCGCGTGGATCGCGCTGCGCGCCTACGCCGAAAACAATCTGCTGCTGATCGGGCGCTCGCTGGCCTACACCGCCGAAGCGGCAGTGGTGTTCGGCGACAGGGTGGCGGCGCAGGAAGCGATTGCGCTCATTGCCAAAGACGAAGACGTGGTTCAGGTGCGCGTGCTCGATGCGCGCAACGCGCAGTTTGCGATGTGGCGGCGTCCCGACGGCGGCACGCTGGCACGTATCGAGCGAACTGTCGCCGACATCGCCATGCCCGGTCCGGTGACGCTGCCGATCCGTCATGAAGACAAGGTCGTTGGCACGATCGAAGTCCAGGGGCAGGGCAATCAGTTCTTCGTGTTTCTGATGAGCGGAATCGGTGGCGTGCTCGCGTGCCTTGCCGTCACGTTCGGCGTTGCGAACGTGCTGGCCAAGCGGATGCACCGCGATATCGTCAAGCCGCTGCGTGCGCTGGCGGAAGTGGCGCATGCGGTGCGTCGCGAGCGGGCGTTCCATCAGCGCGTCGCCGCGACGCCGATTGCCGAACTCAAGGAGCTGGGCGACGACTTTAACGCGCTGCTCGACGAGTTCGAAGGCTGGCAAAACCATTTGCGCGCGCAGAATGCGACGCTCGCCCATCAGGCGAATCATGACCCGCTGACGGGCTTGCCGAATCGCGCGTATTTCGAGTCGCGGTTGGTGCAGGCGCTCGATGAGGCACGCGAGTTGGGCACACACGTCGCGCTGTTGTATCTCGACAGCAATCGCTTCAAGGACATCAACGATCAGCTCGGCCACGACGCTGGCGACGCAGTGCTCGTGGCGATTGCCAAGCGTCTGCGCGAGCCGCTACGCGAGGGGGATCTGGTGGCACGTCTGGGCGGCGACGAGTTCGCGGTGATGCTGCCCGGCGTGCGGCAGACGTCCAACGCCGTGCGTCTCGCCCAGAACCTGCTGGCCTCGATGGAACGGCCGATTGCCCTGCCCGACGGCAGCGAACTGGCCACGTCGATGAGCATCGGCGTGGCGTTGTACCCGACACACGCCAACGACGCGGTAGCGCTGCTGCGCGCAGCGGATGCGGCGATGTATCAGGCCAAGCGTGTCGGCGACGGCACCTGGCATGTTGCGGAAAGCCCCAAGGGATAAGGCGGCGAGCAACACCTAAGCTGAAAACATAACCATAAATGACGACCGGATTTCACACCGCAATGGGGATTGGCCTTGGACTTCGCTGCTATCGCTGCTAATACTGCCGACGCTGTCGGCACGGGCAGCTCACAACATTCATCTGCCCGCCGGGGCAACTTCCGTGGCCACTTCACCGCCGCGCTGAATCGCACTTTCTCGCAATACCGGACGCTCCTGCGTCGCGCGCTCGGGCTGCTGGTCCTGCTTGGCTTCGGGGCGCTCGCCGGGTGTCAGACCACGCCTGTGCACGGCCTGACGCCTGAGCAGATCGCAGCGCTCAAGTCGGAAGGCTTCACGCAGACGGACGAAGGCTGGGAGTTCGGGCTCTCGGACACGGTCCTCTTCGACACCGACAAGTTCGTGGTGCGCGACCCTGCGCGCGAGACGGTCACGCGCATCGGGCACACGCTGGTGAAGGTCGGACTCGACGCGGTGCGCGTCTACGGATACACCGACTCGGTCGGCAGCGATACCTACAACGAGCAGCTTTCGGCACGCCGTGCCGACGCTGTGGCCGGTGTGCTGGCTGAGGCAGGCGTCAAGCGTGCAGGCATTCAGACGATCGGGGCGGGCAAGCGTAATCCGGTGGCCGACAACAGCACACCGGCAGGGCGCGCGCAGAACCGGCGTGTCGCCATCGTGATCTCGACGCGCTGACTTCAACGTACTGACTTCAACGTACTGACTTCGACGTACTGATTTCGACGTACTGATTCCTCTCGTCTTAGCTTGTCGGGTTTCGACACGCCAAACCGGGCGGCGGGGCCATGCCTGAAAGGTAATGTAAGTCCTTGCCAACGGCCGCAATCAGGCACAATGACGGCTGCTGCCCGAATCATCCATGTTGGCCTACGCTGTTTTCATGCTCCCGACGTTGTCTACGTTCAAGAACTTCTGGCTTCCCGCTGCCGAGGGCTCGTCCCGAGTGCAACGTGCTTTGCGCGTCGCGCTGACCGTGTTCGCGGCCACCCTCGCCGGTGTGTCCTCGACGGCGTTTGCTCAGGGGCAGGGCGCATTGAATGTTCAGAACGCACGCGTCGGGGCATGGGCGACGGCCCCGCAAGCCGTCGCGCAGCATCCGGCGGCGCCTTCGTTCAACCGGGCACCGGCCGCAGGTGGACGCACCGTCCGTCAGATCGTCTATCCCACGCTGTCCGGCAACGATGTCCGCGTGCGGTTCTCGAACGCTTACGGCACACAGCCGCTGATCATCGAACGCGCGAGCCTCGCTGTCTCCACACGCGGTGCATCCATCGACGCGGGCACGGTGCGAGGCCTGACGTTCGGCGGGCAACCGGCGGCGCGCATTGCACCGGGCGCGTCGCTCGAAAGCGACCCGTTGCCGTTCGCTGTGCGTGCCGGAACGCCGCTGGCCGTCAGTCTTTTCACCCAAGAATCATCGAAGACGCCCACCACGTGGCACAAGATCGCGCAGCAAA
The DNA here is from genome assembly GCF_902459615.1 of Pandoraea commovens. Lineage (GTDB taxonomy): Bacteria > Pseudomonadota > Gammaproteobacteria > Burkholderiales > Burkholderiaceae > Pandoraea > Pandoraea commovens. Next base: position 489,874 of record NZ_CABPSA010000003.1, on the reverse strand, counting down.
CCGCCTTTCTGAGCGGCGCGGGGGATTTCGTCGATAACGCACAGGCGGCATCGTTCCCCACGCGCTTCACGAATACGTTGTGGCTGGCCGGGCTGAGCGTCGTGCCCGATGCCCCGTCGCACGCCATCGTCGCGATTGGCGATTCGATCACGGACGGCATGCGCAGCACGCTGAACGCCAATCGTCGCTGGCCGGATGGGTTGGTGCGTCGTCTGGACGCCGCCGGGCGACGCGATATCGCAGTACTCAATCTCGGCATCAGCGGCAATCGCTTGCTGCACGATTCGGCCTGCTACGGCGAGCGGCTGGTGGCGCGCTTTCGTCGCGACGCGCTGGAGCAGCCCGGTGTGAAGACGGTCGTCGTGCAGGTCGGCATCAACGACATCAATTTCGGTTACGTGCCGCCGCACGGTGGGCTCGATTGCGACGTGCCGCACGTGATCGTGACCGCGCCGGAGATGATCGCGGGCTATCAGTCGCTGATTGCGGCGGCGCACGCCCGCAACGTGCGCATTGTCGGCACCACGATCCCGCCGGGCAAACTGCCGCCTGAGCGCGAAGCCGTGCGTGAGGCCGTCAATCAGTGGGTCCGTACCGGCGGCGCGTTCGATGGCGTGATCGATTTCGACGCGGCATTACGCGATCCGTCGCAACCGACACGCATGCTGCCGCGCCTGGATAGCGGTGACGGCACGCACCCGAGCGACGCCGGTTACGCTGCGATGGCAGACGCCGTGTCGCTGCCGCTGATTCTTGGTAGCGGTGCGAAGACGCAACCGTCGGGAGCCACGCGCTGACGTCTGTCAGCGGCCCCCGTCGATCACCATCACGCAGCATCAAGCACGTTCAAGCACCTTCAAGCACCTTCAAGCACCTTCAAGCACCTTCAAGCAGCGTCACTATCAGCGCTCGCGTTTCACGCCGACCGTCACCTGTTGCAGCCGACTGACGTCCGGCGACTGCAGCCATTCCGGATGCGCGAGGCAATGGCGGAACATCGCCGTGGCGTCGTCCCCCCAGTACAACTCTCCGTTATAAGCAAACGTCGGCACGCCGAACACCCCGGCGGCAATCGCCCCTTCGGTGTTCTCGCGAAGCGCCGCTTTGACTTCGGGCGATTCTGCGCGCGCTGTCGCGTCGTCGGGACGCAGGCCGAGGCGCTCGCTCAGATCGGCCCAGCCCTGCGGGTCGGTCACGTCGCGTCCCTCCGCCCAGATGAAGCGGAAGATCGTGCGCACGACGTCGTGCGTCGCGCCTAACGCAACCGCCAGGCGCAACACGCGAATCGGATGGAACGGGTGCACCGGCGGCATCCGGTACGCAATGCCGTCCTGCTCGGCGCGAAACTGCGCCATGCGATAGGTAAAGATGCGCTTATACGGCGTCTCTGCCGGTCCCTGCGTCTGCAAGTGCACGAGGATCGCGCCCAGCACGATGGGTTTGAGTTCGATGTCGAGCGTGCGCGGCAGCGTATCGAAGCGCTCGAATTGCAGGTATGCGAACGGGGAGGCGAAGTCGAAATACCACTGGGCGTGACGGACGGGGGTGTCGGCAGTCTGCGACATGGGGCGCGGTCTCCTGTGTAGAAATTTTTCTCGGCGCGTGCGACTTGACGCTCGGGACAGTGTACCGGGACCGCGCGAACGTCGCTAAAACCCTCATGGAATCAGTGGCTTATCATTGCTCTGAAGATTTATCGGAATTTTGGATGTTTTGTATCCGATATAACGATTTTTATTATTGAAGCGGAGTTTTTAGACTGGCACTCATTCGCAAGGAGTGCCCGACATGACAACAAAAACCCACGCTGCAACGCCCGCTTCGGCCAGCCGTCCCGACACGCTGGTGCCGGATCAGCACAACCCTTGGGCGGGCCTTATTCTGTCGACCGTGATTGCTTTCGTGGCGCTGTTGCTGGGGCGTCAGATGCCGCTCGTCGGCGGTCCGGTGTTCGGCATTCTGCTCGGCATTCTCGTGCGTAATATCTTCGCCCCGGGCGCACGTTACGAGTCCGGCATCAAATTCGCATCGAAGTACGTGCTTCAGTGGTCAATCATCGCACTGGGCTTCGGTCTGTCCCTGTCGCAGGTGGCGCACACTGGGCTCGAATCGCTCGCCGTGACTGCTGTGACGATCACCGCCGCCGGTTTGTCGGCCTGGGGACTGGGTCGACTGCTGGGCGTGCCCGACAAGCTCAAGCTGCTCATCGGCGTGGGCACGGCCATTTGCGGTGGTTCGGCGATTGCCGCCGTCACGCCCATCGTGAAGCCGGACGATCACGAAACGGCGTTCGCCATCTCGACCATCTTCCTGTTCAATATCGCCGCCGTGCTGCTGTTCCCGGTGCTCGGTCACGCGCTGCATCTCTCGGATCTGGGCTTCGGCATGTGGGCTGGTACGGCAATCAACGACACGTCGTCGGTGGTGGCAGCCGGTTACAGCTACAGCAAGGCGGCTGGCGACTACGCCACGATCGTCAAGCTGACCCGTGCCACGTTGATCATCCCGATCTGTCTGACGCTGGCCGCCATCGTGGCTTACCGCGCCAAGCGCGCCGGTGCCGGTAACTTCAGCCTTGCCCGCATCTTCCCGTGGTTCATCCTCGGCTTCCTGATCGCATCGGGCATCCGCACGGCAGGCCTCGTGCCCCCTGCGCTGCAACCGTGGATTCACGACGCTGCCGAATTCCTGATCATCGTGGCGCTCACCGCCATCGGACTGTCGTCGAACCTGCGCCGCATGGCATCGACCGGTGTGCGTCCGATCCTGCTCGGACTGGGCGTCTGGGCGGCGGTGTCGGTCAGCAGCCTCGTGGTGCAACTGACGATGGGGCAACTCTGAGATAGCGGCAAGGATGAGACCCCGACGTTAGGGCAGACCCGGCGGGCAAGCCGGGTTTCGTCGCCTAGAATGCAAACACGGACGGCCGCCGGTCGTCCGTGATGCATTTTCGGCGTTTCCGGGAGGCCGTTATGTCAACCTCATTCGGCGAGATCTGGTACACCATCGGCGCACTCGTGCTGATCGCCGTGCTTGCGGGCATGGTGTGGGAGATGGGGGTCTGGTGGACACGTCACCCGGATAGTCCTGCGGTGAAGCGTCTTGAGCACGCGTGGGCACGCATCCGTCACCCACGGCACTGATTCACGGTTTCAACGGTACTGGCGCGAGGCCGGACGTCTCAGTCCAGCTTGAGATGTTGCGGGACGTTGGCGTCCCAGCGCGCAAGGTCTTCAAGCGGGTAGGGCTTGCTGCCGTGCAGCGCGCGTTTGATGCGGCTCTTGCCGCTCGGCATCGGCACGTTGGGCAGTGCCGCGCCTGCGGGCGTGCCCGCGAGATCGAGATAGTCGCGCTTGAACTCGGCCTGCGTCATCCCCCACTTCATCAGGAATTCGCGACTGCCGCGATTCTTCACCACGCGTCCGGTCGAGCGGCAACCGAAGTGATAGACCACACTCTTGCCGACGATACGAAACGTCCGGCAGCCGACCAGCCAGAGCTTCATCAGGAAGTCGTCGTCGCTGCTCATGCCGGGGCCGAACTCGATGCTGTAGCCGCCGACCAGATGCCACAACGCGCGGCTCACGAGCGTGGGTTGCGTCGGTACGCCATTCACGTCACTGCGTCCCAGCGAGGCGGCGAAGGCGAGCATCGCAGCTTCGTCGAACGTCTCCGGCGTGGTGCCGAAATCCTTCGAAACGACTTGCTTGCTGACCCCGGCGTTGGGCTCGACCATGACCGACGAGAGGTAATAGACGGGCGTGCCGAGTGCCTGGAGCGCGCGGGCGGCATCGATGAGTGCGGTATCCCAGCCGGGCGTGACGAACATGTCGTCGTTCAGGAACAGCAACTGATCGTGCGACGCGAGCGGTGCGAGCTGATTGAGCGCGAGGCAAACACCCACGTTGCCGCTGCTGTGCGTGTGACGCAAGCCCTGCTCGCGCACCCAGTCGAGCGTGCCGTCGCTGCCGTCGTTGACGTGCACGAGAATCTCGTGCGCCTCGCCGGAGTGTCGGCGAACGCTATCGATGCACAGCTTAAGGAACGGCAGGTTGTTCCAGGTGGGAATCAGGATGCTTAGCATGGGGGAACAGCGCTATCGCCTGGCAACGGGCGATTTGTCATCTGAGGAGCCGACAGGATAGGCGAACGCGGCAAACAGAGCCAGCATCGTCGCATAGAAGGCGACCGTCACCTTGAGGTTGAAGGTCTCCACGGTCAGTCCGAAGACGGCGAAGGCGACGGCCGTCATCAATCCCATCAACGCCGCGCGATTCTTGACGCGGTCGTGTTCCAATTGCGCCGAGCGAATGAAGAAGATGGCCGGGCCGAGGTAGACGCCGAGAATGCACAGCAGGCCAAGCAATCCGTAATCGACGAAATAGGCGAGGATCTGATTGTGCACTTCGCCCTTGCCAAGATCGGCGGCCTGCGGGGTCAATTCGCCGGATGCCGCCATGGCGGGCATTGCATCGCGATACCCATGCGCGCCGAGGCCGAGCAACGGGTGCTTACCGATGAGTTTGCCGGCGACCTTCCACAATTCGACCCGGATACCGGTCGAGGTGTTGGGGTTGCCTGCGGAAAGACTGACGAGATCCGATCGGATCATCTCGAAGCGGTCGCGCACGACATGCGAGCTGAAGGTGGCTGCCAGCAGCACCACGGCGAAGACGCCGATCGTCACGCGCCGCGCGGCGCTCAGCGGCTGATTGCGCCACAGCAGCCAGACGACCAGCAGCACCGGCAGCACGATCCAGCCGCCCCGGGACTGGCTGGCCCAAGACGCGTAGCAGCCTGCGGCAGCCCCCAGCAGCTTGAATGCGACGATCCACGGCTTGTCGTGCGACAGCCAATGAATCGACACGACCGACAGAATGCCCAGAAGGACGGCGATATCGCCAAAGTGGATCGGGTTCAGGAACGAGCTTTCGGCGCGCGCGGCGAGAATGTCCGCGGTGGAATACCAGGCCATGACGGCAGCGCAAATGGCGCCGGTGGCGAACGACAGATCTGTCCACTTCGGCATGACGTCGACGATCCGACGCAGCCCGAGGAATACGAAGGTGGCGAGCAGGAAGCGCAGGGGGGAGTCGAGGGTGTTCGCGACAATCCGCCCGTGCAGAATTTCGACGAGCAGAATCGAGAAAAACGGCAGCAGCAGCGCGACGAGCAGCAGGCGGACGTGGGGATTCGCGCGTACGAGCGAACAGATTTCGCCTCGTTCGCGGCCCGTGAAAAGGACGATGGCGCCAAGGGCCACCGTCAGGAACATCGCCGTGTTCCCGCCGCGTGGAACGACCAGGGAAACGGCGGGAAACAGCAGGATCAGCGTGCCGAAAATGTTGGCAAAAAGGTGCCGACGGGGAATCGGTGCCGGCGCGGCGGACTTGCTCATTGGTTACCAGGCAGACTGCGGGAATTTACTTTGCACGAAGTATGCCAGAAATGCCCACAGCGCCACGGTTTCCGTCGACGCCACGCAACGCCCAAAACATCGATCTGCTCAAAATTTCACAATTACAGATTCATCGCGCCGAGAACGCCGCACAAATGGAGCGCCACGTGCGTCCAGGCCGCTTCGTCATAATTGTTACCGTCGCGCGCCAGTTGTTGCGCTTCGTGGAACGTGCGCCAGATCGCTGCGGCGCTCGACGGCGTGCCGCCTGCCAACTGATATTGCCGTTGCAGCGCTTCGGCCAGCCAGGGCTGATCCTGCGCGCAGGCCTCGGCGTAGGCTTCGACCGCAATGCGGGCGTACGGATCGCCTGCCGGATCGAGGACGACCGGCTGGCGTGCACGGGCGGACGAATGGGCCGAGGACGGCATGGTAGCCAGGGCGTGCCGCTCGGCGGCGCTGTGACGGGTGTGGTGATGTTTCATGGTCTCGTCTCGTTGGCCGCGCCAGGGCCGCTGGCGCGGAATCACTTACGTGGACTCAGTCGTTTTCCATATTGCGGATAAACAGCATGGCCGCATGCTTGGCCTGATCGATGCTCGAATACGTCCGGCCGTCCATCGGCCAGATGTCGACCAGCACCGCATAGCTGCCGGGATTCTCAGCCTGCATGATGCGGATGTAATGCTGCCGGAACACGCAACGCGCGAGTTCCACTGTCGGATGCGGTCGGCGGAAATGGGCGCTTGACATGACAGTCTCCAGAGATTTGGCCCTCCGGCCTCGACGGGCCGTTGCAAAATACTCAGCAAATCCCGTGCCAATTCTCTTGAAGCCATTAACTGCTTGATTTGTAAGGAGTGTGGGCGAACGCGGCGCGCGCCGATATCAAAAAACGTTACGGAAACGAAACACGGCAGGAACGCGCTGCCGTAACAGTGGCCCGTGGGGTGGCGGCGGATGTGGGCGAGGGATGCCGAACGTGATTCGTGTTTCATGGGTGGAATGTGGCGGGCGACGTCTTTTGTGTTCCCGCTAAAATGCGCATTTCCCCAAGACTTCTGCGTAGACAAGTCATCACGTCTGCGTTCCTATGCCGCATGAATCTGCGTTTTCTCGAAACCTTCGTCTGGCTCGCCAAGCTGCGTAATTTCCGGCTGACGGCCGAACGTCTGCACACGACGCAGGCGGGGGTGTCGAGCCGGATTGCATCGCTGGAACAGAGTTTCGGCGTGCGCCTGTTCGACCGGAGCGCGCGCGAGGTCACGCTCACGGCCGCAGGCCAGAAAGCGTTGGCGTATGCCGAGCGCATCGTCATGCTCGGGCAAGAGATGAAGCGAGAACTGAGCGATCCGGACATGCCGCCGGGCGTGCTCAAAATCGGCGTCGTCGAGTCCATCGTGCACAGCTGGTTTCCGGATCTGGCGGCGCGAATTCACCGTGAATATCCGCAACTCGAAATCGAGGTCACGAGCGAGACGACCATCAATCTGTGCAAGCAGCTTGAGGCGGGCACGCTCGATCTCGTATTGCAGACGGACATGCAACACGGTGCTGGCGTCGAAAACCTTCCGTTGGCCGAATTCCCGATGCGCTGGGTCGCGAGCCCCAAGCTCAATCTGGAGGGCGAAACGCTCGACGTGGCCGACCTGGCCGCGTATCCGTTGGTGAGCTTTTCGCGCAATTCCGGGCCGCACAAGACGCTGGAGCGCATGTTCTCGGTCGCCGCCGAACGGCCGGTGCGGGTGAACTGCATGACGTCGGTCGCGGCAATCATCCGGCTGGTGGCCGACGGGTTCGGGGTGGCGATGCTGCCGCCCGCCATCATCCAGCGCGAACTGGGTGAGCACAGCCTGCATTTGCTGCGTGTGAACGCCAACTTTCCCAATCTGCCGCTGGTCGGCTCGTTCCGCACGGGCGCGCTGCTCGCCGAGAACGTGGCGCGTCTGGCGCAGCGCACGGCCAGCGAGTTCGCCCTGAACATGGGGCCGGATATCGCGATTCCCCCCGCCGCTGCCATGACCGCCCCGGCATGGGGCGCGACCGACGCCTGAGCCACCCGGCACGAAACAGCGAAACGCCGCACGAAGGCCCCGCCCGGCAAGGGTTTGGGGCCGGTCATAAGAATTTGCTGTCGCCGCGAATTTGATTTCTTGTTGGACGCTCCCATCCATCGTTTTGCACACTCAAATGGACGGTCGGCCTCATGCGTGCTGATGCTGCTTAGCGGCGCACCCCGGCCGGCCCCCGATTGTCGACACCGATGGATGCCTCATGACTGTGACCACCCCGCGCGCCCAACTCTGTATCTGGACGAATATCGATCCGGCCTTCGAAACCGATTTCAACCGCTGGTACGACCGCGAACACATGCAGGAGCGCGTCGCGATTCCGGGCTTCCAGTTCGCCCGACGCTTCAAGGCGCTGCATGACAGCGCACGTCCTTACCTCGCGCTGTACTGCACACAGGACGCTGGCGTGTTCACCAGCGAGCCGTATGCGCAGGCCTTCAATCATCAGACGGAATGGTCGCTGCGCAACTTTGCGCGCATGCAGGGCACGCAACGCCGCGTCGGCACGCTCGATGTAGAGGCCGGTGAAGGTCAGGGCGGCATGCTCGCTGCTTTCGTGCTGACGGAAGCGGCCGTGGCGCAGGCGCGCCCGCGTCTTGACGCCCAACTCACCGAAATCGCGCAGGGCGACGCCATCGTGCGCGCCACGCTTCAGGTCACCGTGCCCACGCTCTCCGTGTCGCTCACGGCGAAGGACGCCGCACTGCCGCCGGCCGACGCCGTCGTGCTCATCGAAGGCACCGATCCGGACGCCGTCCGTATCGCCGCCGAAACGCTGGCGGCGAGTTACGGCCTGCCCGCAACCGACGTGACCCGCTTCGCCATGCTGTGGCGTCTCGGTGCCAACGACGACTGACGTCGCGTTCTTCGTTCCCTTTGCTCCCCTACTCACGGGGTCGGCCTGCCCGGCTGATCCCGCGCACCCCCGGAGACATTCATGACAACGTATTCGAACACGCGGGACTCCCGGAACACACCGGACACCGGCACCGCATCAGGTGCCGCTGCCGCGCCCGCCAAACAAGGCGCGAACAAGGGCAGGCTGGCGACGGCCAGCATGGTCGGCACCACGCTTGAGTGGTACGACTTCACGGTCTACAACACGCTTGCCGCACTCGTCTTCAACCATCTGTTCTTCCCCTCGATGGACCCGCTCGCGGGCACCATCCTCGCCTTGTCGACGTACGCCGTCGGCTACGTCTCGCGCCCGCTGGGCGGCTTCGTGTTCGGCAACCTCGGCGACAAGATCGGACGACGTGCCGTACTGGTGCTAACACTCGTCGTTATGGGCCTGACCACGGGCCTGATGGGCCTGCTGCCGACCTATGCCTCGATCGGCATCTGGAGCCCGGTGCTGCTCGTCGCATTGCGTTTCGTGCAGGGCGTGGCGCTGGGCGGCGAATGGGCCGGTGCGGTGCTGCTCTCGGTCGAGCATGGCGATCAGCGCAAGCGCGGGTTGAATGCCTCGTGGACGCAGGTCGGGCCGTCGTTCGGCACGCTGCTCGCGACCGGTCTGATTGCGCTCATCACGCTGTCGATTTCGCCGGACGAGTTCCTCGCCTGGGGCTGGCGCATGCCGTTCCTGCTGAGCCTCGTGCTGGTGGCGTTCGGCCTGTGGGTGCGTCGCGGCGTGGAAGAAACGCCGATGTTCGAAGAGATGCAGCATTCGGACCGTCAGGCGGAAATGCCGATTGCGGACGTCTTCCGTAAGCACTGGCGCAACCTGCTGGTCGCGGGCGGCTCGCGTATCGGCTCGGACGTGCTCTATGCGTTGATGGTCGTCTTTACGCTGACGTATGTGACCGGCACGCTGCACCTGTCGCGACCGCTGGCGCTCACGGCGGTGCTCGTCGGCACCGCGTTCAATGCGCTGACGGTGCCGCTATTCGGCGCGCTTTCCGACAAGCTGGGCCGCCGCCCGGTGTATGGCTTTGGCGTGCTGTGCGCAGTGGTCTGGGCCTATGGTTTCTTCGTGTTGCTCGACACGTCGAGCCCGGCGCTGATCGTGCTGTCCGTGGTGATCGGTCTTGTGATCCACGCGATCATGTACGGCCCGCAGGCGGCGTTCGTCACAGAGCAGTTCCCGACACGCGTGCGCTACGCCGGGTCGTCGCTGGCTTACACGCTGGCGGGCATTCTCGGCGGTGGCTTTGCGCCGCTGATCATCGTGACGCTCTACAAGGAATACGGCACGACGCTGTCGGTGTCGCTGTACGTGACGGCGGCGCTCGCCATCACGGCCATCGCGTTGTTCGCGGCGAAGGAGACGGCCCACAAGCCGCTTCGCGACTGATGTAACCGACATCGGATAATCGACGGCACGCTCTCGGGCGTGCCGTTGTCGTTTGGGGCGTCTTCATGCGGCGTCGTTATCGGCAACGCGCTGCTTCACTGCGTCGGCGTCACTGCGTCGGCGCGCACAACTCCGTGAGACTGGCGAGATCGCCACGTTGCGCGAGTTGATGGACGTGACGAGCGAAGACGTCGTACTGCGGGGCCTGTGTGCTGAGATCGCGCGACCAGTCCATCAGATCGGTAATCGCCCCCATCGCGATCAGCTGACGGGCTTCCACCAGCCGCTCGCGCGGCGGACGCACCATGGCACGCTCCTGTTCCACTTCGCTCGCCGGTACCTCGTCACGTTGCAGGTCGAGCAGACGCGCCAGCGTGTTGCGCAGGTCCGCCAGTTCGACGGGCTTGAGCAGACACGCGTCATAGCCGTGCTCGCTACCGTCCCCCTCGCTGCCTGCGCCCGCAACGACCTGCGGCGACGCGGAGACAGCCAGCACAGGCACATCGGGCCAGCGACGGCGCGCGGCGCGTGCCACCGCCAGTCCGTCGGCGTTGGGCATCATGTGGTCCGTCAGCACGAGGTCCGGCTGCGGCGCTTTGGGATTGCCCAGCGCGGCGATGAGCGCCACGCCGTCGCCGAAGGTGCTCACGGTAAAGCTCAGACTGGCCAGTTCGTCATGCAGGAATTGGCGGATTTCGGGGGAGTCTTCGGCGAGCCAGATGTGATACCCCGTGCCGTCGAGCGACGGCAAGGCGTGCGTGGCGCCCGCGAACGATTGCGGCACGAGATCCGCTTCGCGCGCCACGCGCAGCGGTAAGGTGAACGTCACCTTCGTGCCGACATCAGGCTGGCTGTCGATCACGATAGTGCCGTCCATGCGCTCGATCCATTGCCTGACGATGGCGAGTCCCAGCCCCACGCCGGGCAGACGCCGCGCGCGGTCGAGCCGGGCGAACGGTTCGAACACACGCGGCAGGTCGTCCTTTGCAATGCCACAGCCGGAGTCCTCTACGCCGAAGCTCACATGCACGATGTCCGCGCGTGTTGCGTCGGGGGTGGCGGACAGCGACAACGTGATCGTGCCGTCCGAGGTGTACTTCGCCGCGTTGTCGAGCAGATTGCCGAGCACCTGACGCACTCGCTTGGCGTCGAAGGCCAACAGCGGCGGAAGCGGCGCACGTACGTCGAGCAGGAAGGCGTTGTCGTGCTTGCGTGCGAGGCTCATGCCTTCGTGCGCCATGCCGTCGACGAACGCGTGCGTGTAGACGGGGGCGACGTGCAGCGCGTCGGCTGCGCCACCGCCCGCGTATTCGATCAGGTCGTTGACCATCGCGAGCATGTGATGCGCGCTGCGACGGATGATGCGGCCGCGGTCGGCGTCTTCGCGTCCGCCCGATTGCACCAGATCGGCAAAGCCGATGATCGATGTGAGCGGCGTGCGCAGATCGTGGCTGATGCGCGCAAGGAAATCGCTCTTTGCGCTGTTGGCTTCGTCGGCGGCGATGAGGGCGGCTTGCAGTTCGCGCGTGCGGGTGTTGACGGCATTGGCCAGCCGCGCTTGTTCTTCGCGGCGCGTTTGCAGCACCTCGCGCTGTGCAGCACGTTGTTCGCGCACGAGTTCGCGCGAGCGTCCGGCCACGATGATGGTCAGCATCAGCAGCACGGAGAAATTGGTGCTCCATGCCATCGCAGTGTTGGCGAGCCAGTCCTCCGGCAGCAGGCCGTTGACGATCGCGAGCCGCCAGAACAGCACGAGACAACCAGGCGAGAACGAGAGCAGGCTCAGGCGTGCGTTCTTGAACCCGCGTCGCCAGCCGTCGGCCAGCGAGACGACCCAGATCACGTTGAAGACGGTGAGCAGTTGCAGATGCGTGAAGGCGGCCACACGGTGATCGCCGAACAGCACCCACAGCGCCATAAAGCCCATGAGGCCGATCATTGCGCGATAGACCCAGCGCCACAGGGTGACTCGCTCAAGGCCGGTGAAGATCATCAGCATCGCGCTGAACACGCCAGCGGTCAGCGTCGAGAAGAAGCTCGGCGCGCGCACGATGAACTCGCCGCCCTGCGGCAGGAAGTAGCGATACAGGAAGCCCTGGAACGCCATGTCCTGCGCCACCTGCGTGATGGTCGTGAGCGCGAGCAGCACGAACACCGGATCGCGGCGGGCGATGCCCAGTACGAACGCATAGAGCGCGATGGAGAGCATCGAACCGGCGAGCAACATGGCGATCATGGCGTTGCGCGATTCGGACTGACGGAAGTCGTCCGGCTGCCAGAACTGCGGCACGATGCTCACCGACGAGCGTGTCTCCACACGCAAGAGGAACGTGAGCCTTTCCCCCGGAAGGAGCGTGACGGGGAAGACCGACGTCTCGGACACGATAGGGTGCTGGTCGAGCGGCACGGTGTGTCCGGCGCGCCATATGTCGGCTGGCTGTGTTGCACCGAACGGCATCGCGTAGAAGCGCACATCCTCCAGACGCACGATGCCGACGCTTAACCACCGCGTGACGGGTTCGTTACTCGGATTCGAGACGTTACCCGTGAGCCAGAACGCCGAGCGGCTGTAGCCCGCATTGAGCATGTTTGGCACGACGTTGCGCCAGCCGGGTGCGGCGAGTGCCTGGGTGGCATCGAGGCGCCGGGTCGGGTCTTCGAGCAGGCGTAGCTGCCTGTCGAGCTTGAGGGGGGATGGCGCGTCGGCGAGATCGATGAAGCTCGGGGCGGGCTGAACGGCGGCAGGTGCGACGTTGGTGGCCGTCGTGGCTGTAGTGGCGGTGGTGGCGGTAGTAGCGGTCGCCGTGCCCGGCAGGCAGAACGTCACGACCAGCGCGACGAGCGCAATGAACGTGAGCGCGAAGCGCGTCAGCCAGAGAGAACGAGGCGAGGAGGCCCGGCGCGTCGCGTGCGCCGTTAAGTCCGATGGGGCAGTGCTCATGCCTGCGTCGATCCCGAATTGTCGGGTGCGATATACGTCTGTGCGCCCTGTTCGCGGAACCCGCTGGGCGGCATGCCGAAGCGTTCGCGGAAGGCCGTGGCGAAGTTGGCGGCGCTGGCGAAACCCACGGCGCTCGCAATGTCCTGCACGTCCAGCGACGTCTCGGAGAGCAGGCGTCGCGCCTCCTTCATGCGTTCTTCGCGCAGGAAGTCGAACACCGTCACGCCGACACAGCGGCGGAACGCGAGATTGAGACGGCGTGTGTTCGTGCCGACTGCGCTTGCCAAACCGGCCAGCTCGGGCGTCGTGCCGAGCTGGTCGAGCAGCAGCGCACGCGTGGCACGAAACAGCACGGCGTCGAGCGTGTGGGCCTGCACGGGGAGCGGTGCGTGTTTGTCGGTGTCGGCTGCGGTCGTGACGTTGGCTGTCGGCGCTGCGCCGTGGGCAGGCGTGGACGGTGTCGTCTTCAGATGGATCGACAGACGCAGCCGGACCTCTTCGAAGTCGTACGGTTTGGTGACGTAATCGACCGCACCGGCCGACAGGCCTGCGACGCGCTCGCCGGGCAAGGCGGCGGCCGTCAGAAAGATGAGCGGGATGTGGCGGGTGCCAGGGTCGGCCTTGAGCAGGCGGCACGCGCCGAGGCCATCGCAAACCGGCATGCGGATGTCCATGAGGATCAGATCGGGCTGCACGGTGCGCGCTTTGGTGTACCCGTCGCGCCCGTCTTGTGCGATGTAGACCCGGCAGCCTTGCTGGCTGAGGAAGTCCATCAGCAGCATGCGGTCTTCCTGATTGTCGTCGACGACGAGCACTCGCACGCCCGACAACTGACGGGCATGCGGCGACGCAGGCCATGCGCCGCTCTGACGCGGGGCTGCCGTCGCCACAGCAGCAGGCGTGGCGGACGTGGCTGGCGTGGCAGGCGACTGCGGGGGCAGGTGACGATCGCTCATGATGCTCGCCATTCTTTCACATTCGTCTGGATGCGCCGCACCGATCCGGGGCGAATATCGGCGCGCGGGAAATAAATTTCCACCGGGCAAACGAGAGATGCCGTCGGGCAAAGGTGAAGTCATGGCGCGCCGTACCGGCTCAGGTAAGGTCAACCGTCGGGTTCGCAGCGGCGGACGACCGGCGTGTAGGTGATCGGGGGGTCGTCTGCCGCTGGCGTGTGCCGCAGGGCGAGCCCGGCCCCCCCGGGGGGGCGCCGGTGCACGTCGGAGAGTCTTACTCGGGTGCCGTCCAGACCACGTTCGCGCCGACCGAGCACAGATTCTCGACGAAGCGCGGGTGGGCGCGGCGGATCGGCTGAGCGTTCTTGATGGTCGACTGACCGTCGATGCTCGCGGCCACCATCAGCAAGGCAATCGCCACGCGAATGATGTACGGGCTTTCCACGACGGCAGGCGACAGCGGCACGCCACCGAACGTGATCAGCCGGTGCGGATCCGACTGGAACACGTGCGCGCCGAACTTCGACAGCTCCGTCGACCAGCCCATCGCGCCGTCGTAGACCTTGTTCCAGAACATCGCGCTGCCTTCGGCCTTCACGCCCAGTGCGATGAAGATCGGCAGCAGATCCACCGGGAAGTACGGCCACGGGGCCGCTTCCACCTTCGTCAGAATGTTCTGCGTGAACGGGGCCTGCACCTTGAGCTTGCCCTGCGCCGTGGCCGTCGACCAGCCGTCGCGGTGCTCGACCTTGATGCCGAACTTCGCAAACGTGCGGTCGATCAGCGGGAACTGATCGGGGGCCGTGTTCTTGACCGTGATCTCACCGCCGGTGATTGCGCCGAGCGCGAGGAACGTGGTGATTTCGTGGAAGTCCTCGGCGAAGCGGAATTCGCCGCCGCCGAAGCGCTCGACGCCTTCAATCGCCAACTGTGACGTACCGACGCCTTCGATGGGCACGCCCAGCATCTGCATGAAGCGGCAGAACTCCTGCACGTGCGGCTCGGACGCGGCGTTGTTCAGTTGCGAGCGACCCTTCGCGGTGGCGGCGCACAGCACGAAGTTCTCGGTGGTCGTCACCGAGGCGTAGTCGAGCCAGTGATGGATCGCCGGGCGGGCCTCGTCGGCGTGAATCAGCAGCGAGCCGGCGGTGCGCTCGACACGTCCGCCGAAATGGCGCAGCACTTCGATGTGCGGATCGATCTCGCGCACGCCAAGCGTGCAGCCCTTGATGTTGTCCTCGATGCGCGCGACGCCGAAACGCGCGAGCAGCGGCGGCACGAGCATGATCGACGAGCGCATCTCTTCGGGCAGATGGTCGGTGCGCGGATCGAACTTCGTATTCAGATGGTGGACGTCGAGAATGCCCGCGTCGAAATCGACGCTCACGTCGCTGCCGAGCTGACGGAAGATGTCGAGAATCTTGCGAACATCGGTGATCTCGGGCACCCCGATCAGGCGCACGGGCTGGTCGGTCAGCAGCGTGGCGCACAGCACCGGGAGAACGGCATTCTTGTTGGCGGAGGGCGTGATGCGGCCGCGTAGCGGCTGGCCGCCGTGGACTACCAGATGGGACATGGGCTTCCTTCGGGCTTGGTGCCTTAATACGTTCGAGCGGGGGGCGAAAGTGGCTGGCGGGCCGCAGGCCCGTCGCGATCAGGCGCAATATACTCCGATTTGGGCATCCGTCTCATGCAACACTCGCACACGTGGTGTGATGTCGGGTCATGCCTCGCCCGCGAACGCCTCGGCGAAGATCGCACGGAAGTCCGGCGTCTCGGCGGCCGCAGCCCGCGTCAGCACCCGCGCTTCGAGTTCGTCGAGGTGCGCGGTGGCCAGCGAGATGGCCGCCTGCGTCTCGCCGTCACGCAGTTGGCTCACGAGCTGCGCGTGTTCGGTGGGCGCGCAATGCATGAATTCCGCCGGGTCATACAGCGCCTTGTATAGCTCCGTCTTGGCGACGAGCTGATGCGCGAAGGCATCGAGTTCCGCGCTGTCGGCCATGCCGATCAACTTCAGATGAAACTCGCCCGCGAGACGGATCGAGCGCTCATGCGTGCCGTCGGCGTGCGAGCGCGCTTCGGTCTCGACGTGGGCGTCGAGCACCGCGAGCTGCGCGTCGTTCAAGCGCCCGCAGATGCTCGCAATCACACCGGTTTCCAGAACGCGTCGCGCCCGGTAGGTCTGGCGGATGTCGTCGAGCGAGGGTTGCGGCACGAACGCACCGCGATTCGGTTCGAGCACCAGCTTGCCCTCGAAGCCGAGTCGCGCGAGCACCTTACGCACTGCGCCGCGTGTGCAATCGAGCGCCTGCGCCAGATTGCGTTCGCGCAGCGGCATCCCCGGCCGGAGCTTGCCCGAGAGCAACGCCTGCGAAATCGCGGCGTACACGCGGGCCTCGATCTGCTGACCTGCGCTGCCCGGCGCGCCATCTCCCTCGACGTCGACCGCTGCCGGGTCCGGCTCCGTGATGGGGGCGGCCTGAACGCGAGGGGCGTTGTCAGACGCGGCGGTGAACGAGGGCGGTGCTGCGGTGCGGCTCAAGCCTGATCTCCTGAAATTTGGCCCTTCACATCAAAGTGCGCGGGCGTGGGGCGAATTGTACCTGCCGCCCCGGGCCATCCGATATGGCGTGACATCGCCGATCGACACCCATCCGACACCAACCTTCCCACGATGCCCATTTCCCGGAAAACCCTAGGTTTGGCCTCTGCGCGCCACGCGACCTTGCATTTCGGCAAATCGTTACCGATAATGGTCAACAAAAATGGTTAACCATTTATCGATGTTTGGTTGATGATATGGCAAATTTTCGCGATGTGCCATTCCCCGCGACGTCGACGACATGGGCAAAGCCACCGAACGCATCAGGCCGCCGGGATTGCAAACGAGCGGCTGCCTTATGAATCCTTTGGGTCTGGAGACATCATGAAACCTGTACATTGCCTGGCCGCGCTTCCTATCGCGGCCTTTTACAGCGGCGGCTGGCTCGCCGAACACGTGGGCACCCGGCTGGCCGGGCTACCTTTTCTGATGACGTGGAACATCGTGTGGCTGTTGCTCACGTCGGTGATCATGCTCGTGATGTTCCGCTTCGACGGTTCGCGCGATGCGGCCCAGCGCACAGCACAACAAGTCGCGAGCGAGCGCCGCGACCACGACGGAGCCGCATCATGAACGCCGCACTTGCCGTCATCGCGGCGTTTCTGGCCTTTGCGCTTTTCGTGGGGCTGCGCGCGCGTCGCGGGCGCACGATGAGCCTCGAACAATGGGCGGTGGGCGGCCGGGGCTTCGGCACGCTGCTCGTGTTCCTGCTGATGGCCGGTGAGGCCTTCTCGACCTTCACGTTTCTGGGCGCGAGCGGCTGGGCGTACAGCAAGGGACCGCCCGCGTTCTACATCCTCGCTTACGGGGCGCTCGCGTACCTGCTCGGCTACTGGATGTTGCCCGCGGCGTGGCGTCACGCGACGAAGCACAACTGCGTGTCGTTCTCCGACTTCTTCGCCACGGCGTACCGGTCGCGGGCGCTGGGCGTTGTGGTGTCGCTGGTGGCCGTGCTGGGCATGAGCGCGTTGCTCATCATTCAGTTGCGCGGGCTGGGCATCATCGTGTCCGAAGCGTCGTACGGCACGATTCCTCCGGCCGTGGCGATCTGGTGCGGTGCGATTGCGATGGTGGTCTACATTACCGTGTCGGGCATTCATGGCTCGGCGAGCATTGCGATTTACAAGGACATCCTGATCCTCGTGATCGCGATCTTCCTGGGCATCTATCTGCCGCTGCATTACTTCGGCGGTTTCGGCGAGATGTTCGACCGCATCGAGGCGGCGCGTCCGGGCTTCCTGCAAATGCCCACGAGCGGGCTGACGCTGTCCTGGTACAACTCGACGATTCTGCTCACGTCGCTCGGCTACTACCTGTATCCGTACGTCTTCACGTCGGTGTATGCCGCGAAGACGGAAAGCGCCGTGCGCAAGAATACGATTCTGATGCCGCTGTATCAGATGGTCATCGCGTTCATGTTCTTCGTGGGTTTCGCGGCCATTCTGCAAGTGCCTGGACTGACCGGTGCGGACTCGGATCTGGCGTTGCTGCGCATCGTCAAACAGACGTTCTCGCCGTGGTTCGTCGGCGTGATCGGCGGGGTGGGGGTGTTGACCGCGCTGGTGCCCGGTTCGATGATCTTGCTCAATGCGTCGACGCTGATTGCCAAGAACATCTATCGCGACGGGTTTGCGCCGCAGGCGAGCGAAGCGGTGATCGGCAAACTGGCCAAGCGCGTGCTGCCGGTCTTCGGTCTGGTGGCGGTGTTCTTCGTGCTGCGTGGCGGTGCGACGTTCGTGGCGCTGGCGCTGTTTGCATCGAGCCTGCTCACGCAGTTGTTCCCGTCGTTCGTGGCGAGCTTGCTGCCGCGTCCGTTCGGCAATAAGTATGGCGCGTTTGCAGGGATCGGCGCGGGCGCGCTCGTGTTGCTGGCGGCCGTCGGGTTCGACGTCACGCTGCGTATGTTGCCCGGCGCGTCGGATACCGTGGCGTCGATCAACATGGGGCTGGTGGCGCTGGCGGTGAACGCGGTGACGTTCGTCACAGTGAGCATGCTGACTCGCTCGCAGAATGTGGACGGGAATGTGGACGGAAGCAGCGTTGATAGCGACGCCGAAGCAGGACTCTTGAGGAAAGTATGACAACACTGGAAATTCGCAATGCGCGCGGGCTGGACGGCACGTCGGTGGATGTGCGCGTCGAGCACGGCAAGATTGCGGCCATCGGGCCGTCGTTGCCTGCATCGGTCGACGGCACTGACGGCATCCCCCGCAGGATCGACGCGCGCGGCGCTTTGCTGATGCCCGGACTGGTCGAGGCGCACACGCACCTCGACAAGACAACATGGGGCATGCCCTGGTACGTGAACGAATGCGGCTCGCGACTCATCGACCGCATCGACAACGAGCGTCAGTGGCGTGCCGCGAGCGGCCACGATGCCGCAGCGGCGTCGCTCGCGCTCGGTCGTGCGTTCCTCGCGGCAGGGACCACGCGGCTGCGCACGCACGTCGACATCGATACCGACGCAGGCCTGCGTCATCTCGATGGCGTGCTGGTCACACGCGAGACGCTGGCGGACACGCTCGACATGCAGATCGTGGCGTTCCCGCAATCGGGCGTGCTCGATCGCGAGGGCACCGTCGAATTGCTCGATGCGTCGCTCGCGCGCGGGGCAGATGTACTCGGCTGGCTCGATCCGTGCGCCATTGACCGCGACCCGAAGGCGTCGTTCGACGCGATGTTCGCGCTTGCCGACAAGCATGGCTGTCCGGTGGACATCCATCTGCACGAGCCGGGCGAGATGGGCGTGTTCTCGTTCGAGTTGATGCTCGAGCGCATTGTGGCGCTGGGCATGCAGGGCAAGGTGGTTGTGTCGCATGCTTTCTGTCTGGGCGAACTCGACGCCGCGCGCGCCGACGCATTGCTGGCGCGTCTGGCCGATGCCGGGGTGGCGCTCATCACGACGGCACCGCCGTCGCGCGTCGTGCCGCCGCTTATGGCGTGCCGTCGTGCGGGTGTGACGCTGGCCGGGGGCAACGACGGCATTCGCGACACGTGGACGCCGTACGGGTCGCCCGACATGCTGGAGCGCGCCATGATGATCGGGCTGCGCTACAACCTGCGTCGCGACGATGAACTGGACATCGCGCTCGATTGCGTGACGCATCAGGGCGCACGTGCGTGCTGGTTCGACGATTACGGTCTGCACGTGGGGGCGCGCGCCGACCTCGTGCTGGTCGATGCGCTGAACGCGGCGCAGGCCATCGTGACGCGTGCGCCGCGTCGCTGGGTGGTGGCGAACGGTCACGTCGTCGTGAGCGAGGGCGTGGTGGTATGACGCTTTGGCTGGCCATCGTCGCAGTCGGGCTGACGCTGCGACCGACGCTCACCTCCATCAGTCCGCTGTTGCCGCAAATTCGCGAGGCGACCGGGATGACGTATCCCGTGGCGGCGTTGCTCACGTCGCTGCCGGTGCTGGCGATGGGCGCGGGCGCATTCGCGGCGAGCGGGCTGACGCGTCGCTTCGGTGAGCGTCGCGGTGTCTTGCTCGGTCTGGTGGCGCTAGCGCTTGCCTGTGGCGTGCGCTTTTTCGCCGACGATACCGTGACGATGATTGCGACGGCGCTGGCGTCGGGCATCGGCATCGCCATCATTCAGGCGTTGCTGCCGGGCGTCGTGAAGGCGAACTACAGTGCGGCGCGCATGACGTCGATGATGGGGTTGTACTCCGCTGCGCTCATGGGGGGTGGTGGCCTCGGGGCGGCGGCGAGTCCGTGGGCGGCGTCCGAGGCGGGCGACTGGCGCGTCGGGTTAGGTATGTGGCTTGCGGTCGTCGGCGTCGCGGCGCTGGCGTGGTGGCGCGCGCCGCTGAAGGTGCATGCCGTTGCCCAAGCCGTCGCCCCGGCCGCGCACACGACCGCTTCTGCCGAAGATCTGCGTGCGGCGTGCCGCGCCGCAACGACCGGCATTTCCGGCAAGCCGCCGTCGATGCTCGACCTGTTGCGCAAGCATCGTGCGTGGACGCTGGCCGTCTACTTCGGTCTCATCAACTGTACTTACACGACGATGGTCGCGTGGCTGCCGCCGTTTTATCAGCAGCGCGGCATGAGCGCGACGCAAAGCGGCGCGTTGCTCGCCGGACTCACGGCGTGTCAGGTCGTGGCGGCGTTGATGTTGCCGTGGCTGGCGCGGCGCAATGTCGACCGTCGCCGGTGGCTGACGCTCGCGCTGGCCGCGACGCTGGCCGGTCTCGCCGGGCTCGTCGTGGCACCGGACGCCGCGCCGTGGTGGTGGATCGGCGGCATCGGCTTCGGACTGGGGGGCACCTTTTCGCTCGGACTGGTGCTGGCGCTCGATCACCATGCGCACCCGCGTCATGCGGCTGCGCTCGCGGCGTTCATGCAGGGCGTGGGCTTTTGCATCGCGGCTGTGGCCCCGTTTGCATCGGGTGCGGTGATGGCGACGACCGGCAGCTTCATGCCGTCGTGGATCGGTCTCATCGTGCTCAACGTGGCGCTGATCGCACTGACGTGGCGCTTCGATCCGCAGGGCTACGCGTCGGCGCTGGGTCTGTCGCGAGACGGGCATGTCGGACGGCATCGAAGCGCCTGACGCCCTATGCCAGACTTGCTCCGGCGGTGGCGTCGATGAGCGATTGATGAGTTCGGGAATCATCCCGTGCGTTGCGCACGCGAGACAGGTAGGCGCGGTGCAAAAATCATGCGAGCACCTACGCAATCCGCGCTAAGATGGCTCATCGTGTGATGTCGCAGCGGAGCTTCGTCGCGAGACCGTCGCTCCCGGCCTAACCCGTTCCCTCGGTGGTTCGAGCTTAGCAAGATCAGGGACAAGTGCCCCTTGGGCCAGGTTGGCTGCGTGCTGCCGGAAACCAGGGGAGAACGGATGCTCGGAAAGTCGCGCAGGGCGGTGGGACGATCGTTCGGGACGTTACGCGTCGCGCTCGGTGCCTGCAGCGTCGGCGCGTCGCTGTTCGCAGCATTGTCGCTCGTCGCGTTGCCGTCTCACGTTTTGGCTGCCGACACCGTCTTTCCGGGGACCACGCCTGCGAAAGCCGCACCTGCGCCGTCCGCCGCATCCTCCGCATCCCCCGCATCGGCGAAACCCGTGACCGCGACCCCGGCATCCGCCGCGACCGGTGTCGATCAGCGCGTCATGCGCAGCGACGGCGCGTATGCCAACCTCCATGTCTTCCGTCCCCAAGTCGCCTGCAATGGCGTTGTGGTGGTGAGCCCCGGCGCGGGCGACGACCGCGACGCGATGTCGTGGCTCGGGCGAGCGCTCTCGCAATACGGCTGGCTGACGGTGACGATGGCGCATCAGGAGAGCGGACGCGATTCGCTGCGCGACCGGGTGCGCAACGGCGGTTTGCGCGACGGATTGCTGGCCCTCACTACGGACCCCGAAGCGTATGACGACCGTCTCGAAGATGCGGGGGCGGCGCTGCGCTGGGCGCGTAATCAGTGCCATGCAGGGCCTGCCGTGCTGGCGGGACATTCGATGGGCGCGGTGACCGTCATGATCGAGGCGGGTGCGAAGAACAAGCTCGGGCTCGACAGCGACGACCGCTTCGACGCCTACATCGCGCTGTCGCCGCAGGGTAAGGGCGCGATCTTTCCGGCGGGCGCGTGGCATGACGTTCGCAAGCCTGCCCTGCTCGTGACGGGCACGCGCGACGATCCGCTCGAAGGCAAATGGCAGACGCGCACCGAGCCTTTCGCCGACATGCCGCCCGGGTGCCACTGGCTGGCGGTGGTCGATGGCGCGACGCACTTCAACTTCGCGGGTTTCGGTTACGGACACGGCGATATCGAAGCGAAGATTCTGCCGTTGATCGAGCGGTTTCTCGACAATGTGCGCGGCCATCGGTGTGCCGTGCCTGCGCCCGCAGCTGGCGTGAAGTTCGACACGAAGTAAGACGGCGATGGCGGAACAGGACCTCACACGCGGCCCCATCGGCAAGACCCTGTTCTGGTTTTCGCTGCCGGTGCTGGGCAGCAACGTGCTGCAATCGCTCAATGCGTCGATCAATGCGATGTGGATCGGCCATTACCTTGGCGAGTCGGCGCTCACTGCGGCGTCCAACGCCAACATCCTGCTGTTCTTCCTGCTGGGTGTCGTGTTCGGCATCAGCATGGCCAACACCATCCTCATCGGTCAGTCCATCGGCGCGAAGAATCCCGAACTGACCCGGCGCATCGTCGGCACGAGTGCGACGTTCTTCGTCCTGCTGTCCACGGCCGTGGCGGTGTTCGGCTACATCTTCACGCCGGAGTTGCTGCGCGTGCTGGGCACGCCGAGCGATGCGCGTGAGTTTGCGGTGGCGTATCTGCGCATCATCTTCGTGGCGTTGCCGGTGATGTACTTCTATAACTTCGTGATGATGGCATTACGCGGGGCGGGCGATGCGCGCACGCCGTTCCGTTTCATGCTGTTGTCCGCCGGGCTGGACGTCGCGCTCAACCCGCTGCTCATCTTTGGCTGGGGGCCGATTCCGCCGTTCGGCATTGCGGGGTCGGCGGGCGCGACGCTCATCGCGCAGACCGTGAGCCTTGCTGCGCTCATGTACACCTTGTACAAGCGCCGCGATCCGTTGTGGCTCACGCGCAAGGATTGGAAGTATCTGCGGATCGACATGGGGTTGCTGCGGCTGATCGTCGTCAAGGGTTTGCCGATGGGGTTGCAGATGGTGGTGATCTCGTCGTCTGCGATGGTCATGATGGGATTCGTCAACGGCTATGGATCGCAGACCACGGCGGCCTACGGGGTCGCATCGCAGTTGTGGACGTACGTGCAGATGCCCGCGTTGGCGATCGGTGCAGGGGTGTCGTCCATGACGGCGCAGAACGTAGGGGCGGGCTTGTGGGATCGTGTGACGAAGATCGGGCGTGTGGGCGTCGGTCTGAACTTCGTCATGACCGGCACGCTGGTGATCGCGATTCTGTTGTTCAACCGTCAGTTCATGAATGCGTTCTTGCCGGACGACGGCTACGCCATTTCCGTCGCGCAGCATATCAATGCGGTGGTGGCGTGGTCGTTCGTGCTGTTCGGCGTGACCATCGTGCTCTTCGGCGTGGTGCGGGCGACGGGGGCGGTGGCAGCGCCGCTCGTCATCCTGTTCGTTTCGCAGTGGGTGATCCGGCTGCCGTTTGCGTGGCAGATGCAAAAGACGTGGGGCGCGGAGGCGATCTGGTGGAGCTTCCCGCTCGGGTTCGGTGTCTCGCTCGTGATGGCGCTCGCGTTTTACAAGTGGGGCAATTGGCGCGGTGTGCGCATGTTGCCCAAGGGGCCACCTGCCGTGGCGCAGAGCAAAGATGCGGCGGGGGCTGCTGCCGGACCGGCGCCTGTGCCCATTCCACCGACCTCGCCAACGGCCGGGCCGTCCTTGTCCCCTAACACGCAGAACACGCAGAACACGCAGAACACGCAGAACACGCAGAACGAACCGCGTGCCTGAAGAATCTCCCTCACGCTTTGCCTTCCCCTTTGTCACTGCACATTCGCGACCCAAGGCGATGCGGATTCTGTCAGCGCCGTGCGCAGCCAGTTCAGCAGTGTTGCCTTCGCCGGATTGTCGGCAAACGGTTCGCGCGAGAGTGCGACGTAGCCTGAGCCATCGCGGATGAAACCTGCGGGGGCGACGAGGCGTCCGGCGTTGAGTTCGTCGCACACCATGTAGACCGATCCGATGGCGGCCCCGAGGCCTGCACCGGCGGCTTGCAGACTCAGATAGAAGTGTTCGAACGGCGGCGTTGCCGGGTTGGCGCTCGTCTCGAAGCGTTCCAAGTGCTTCAGGCGTTCGGGCGACGACGCGGCGCGCATGGCGCGCTGCCAGTCCTGCCAAGCGTGCGCGCGCGTGCGCGTGTGGAGGTGCGAAATCGGTGGCGAGTCGAAGGCCGAAGGGAGGCCGACGGGGCCGATCCATTCGTCGGCAAGCGGCTCGGCGATGAGCGAATGTCCCCAGAAGAAGTCGTTGCGTCGAATGGCGACATCGACACCGGCGCTTTCGAAGTCGAGCGGGCCACCGGCCGAGTGGAGGTGAAGGGAGATGCCGGGGTGGGCTTGCGAGAACGAGGCGAGGCGGGGGATCAGCCACCGCATGGCTAGGGTGGGTTCGCAGGAGACGACGAGCGTGTCCGAGGGCGACGGGGGATGAAGCGAGGCGACCGTGGTGGCGAGTTGCTCGAACATCTGCCGGGTCGTGGCGTGGAGTTTTTCTCCGGCGGTGGTCAGGAAGACAGCGCGGTTACGGCGTTCGAAGAGGGGGAGGCCGAGGGCGAGTTCCAAGGTACGGATTTGTCGGCTGACCGCGCCGTGGGTGACGAAGAGTCGGTCGGCGGCGCGGGCGAAGCTGAGTTTGGTGGCGGCGACGTCGAAGACCTGAAGGGCGTTCAGGGGAAGGGAGCGGTGTGCGGATCGCGTCATACGTGAGAAATTATCACGGATAGGCGGGCCAATTGATCGTTTTTCCGCGGAGGTGGAAATGGCGAGAATGCAGCCTGAGAAGCGGCGGTTCGGATGGGCGAAATAAGAACGTAGACGCAAAAGGTGCGATGAGCGGGGGACCAGGGCCCTGTTCTGAACCGAGTTGGGTCTATGTCTGAGGGGCGGAATAGGGCCCTGGTCCCGCGCGGCGCCGAGTACGGAACGGGAAGTTCGGGCACAAATAAGAAAGGTGAAAGAAAGTCATGCAAGAGCTGATAGCGGTAATGACGATCACGGTCTTGGCGGTGATCAGTCCGGGTGCGGATTTTGCGATGGTGACGCGCGAGAGTTGGCGTCATGGTCGGCGCGCCGGGTTATGGGCGGCGTTGGGGATCGCGGCGGGCGTGCAGGTGCACGTGGCGTACACGTTGGTGGGCGTGGGGCTGCTGATCGTTCAGGTGCCGTGGCTGTTCACGGTGATCAAGTGGATCGGTGCGGCGTATCTCGTGTACATCGGGTGGCGAACGTTGCGGGATCGGTCGCCGGTCGTGGATGTGACGCAAGAGGAGGGCGCTTCAGCTTCGTCACCATCACCGGAATCATGGGACGCAGCCCCCGCCCGCTGGCGCGAGGCGTTGCAGGCGTTCCGCACCGGCTTTTTCACTAACGCATTGAATCCGAAGTGCACCTTGTTCGTGGTGAGCACCTTCACGCAGGTCGTTCACCCGGGCACGGGCTGGGCGCTCGGCCTCGCGTACGGGGCGTTCATGTCGTTTGCGCATTGGGCGTGGTTCAGCCTGGTGGCGCTGGGGTTCTCGGCGGGATGGATGCGCGAGGCGATGGTGCGGCGACAGCATCTCGTGAGACGAACCATCGGCGGCGCGCTGATGACGTTGGGCGGGTTACTGGCGATGGCGAGTCGCTGAAGGCGGGGCGGGGTGGGCAACGGGAACGGCTTTCGGACGATTCCGCCCCGAATGCCATAAAAATGGCGCAGGAATGGCCAAAAAATGACGGAAAACTGGCAGAAGTGAGAGTGAGAAGGGAGTGAAATCCTTTCATTTCGCGGCATGGTCACAAAAAGTCACAAATTTGTGACGCGCCGGAAGCACCGTCACAGCAGACGATTGGGGTAATGTGAGTACCCGCTTCGAAGGTTTTGCCGATGCATCTTTAGTCAATCGGTGAATGAACGGGTAAAATTGCGCGTTCGGCGCACGCTGGCTGTGGCCAGCACGCGCGTTACATGCCATTCCCCACTGCCGATGGAATTCCTGCTCAACGCGGTTCCCCGCAAGATTTCCCACCGTGCCCTACACCTGGCGATTGCCGGCGTACTTAGCGTCTGTGCGCTCGTCTCGGGCGCGGCGCATGCATTCTCGTTCGACGACGTCGCCAAACAAGCGCGTACGCTGGCGAACAACCGCTATAAGCCCAAGGATCCGAATCTCCCCAAAGAGCTTCAGAATCTGACCTACGACCGCTATCGCAACATTCGCTTCAAGCCTGAAAAGGCGCTGTGGCGTGCGCAGAAGCTGCCGTTCGAGCTGATGTTCTTCCACGAGGGTTCGTATTACGACCGCCCCGTCAAAATCAACGAACTGATCGGCAACAGCGTGCGCGAAGTGCGCTACAGCCCCGACATGTTCGACTTCGGCGCACTCAAGGTCGACCCGAAACAACTGCGCGGCCTCGGCTTCGCGGGTTTCCGTATTCACTTCCCGGTCAACACGCCCAAGTACAAAGA
Organism: Pandoraea commovens; assembly: GCF_902459615.1. GTDB lineage: Bacteria > Pseudomonadota > Gammaproteobacteria > Burkholderiales > Burkholderiaceae > Pandoraea > Pandoraea commovens. The sequence goes on along the minus strand of NZ_CABPSA010000003.1, from coordinate 463,483 downwards.
CGAAGTCATGGTCTTCCTCGGCGCGAGTTACTTCCGTGCGCTGGGCAAGAACCAGACGTATGGCTTGTCGGCTCGCGGCCTCGCGCTCGATACCGCACTGAATTCCGGCGAAGAGTTCCCGCGCTTCACTGAGTTCTGGATTCAGCGTCCCGCACCCGGTGCGAAAGAGCTGACCATCTACGCGTTGCTCGACTCGCCGCGAGCGACCGGAGCGTACCGCTTCACGCTGCGCCCCGGCGTCGACACGACCGTCGACGTCAAATCCGAACTGTACCTGCGTGAAAACGTCACCAAGCTGGGCATTGCCCCGCTGACCAGCATGTTCTTCTTCGGCGAAAACCAGCAGGCCCCCGTGCCCGACTATCGCCCCGAAGTGCATGACTCCGACGGCCTGTCCATCCAGTCCGGCACAGGCGAATGGATCTGGCGTCCGCTCGTCAATCCCAAGCGGCTGCTGGTGTCGTCGTTCTCGCTGTCCAACCCCGGCGGTTTCGGGCTGGTGCAACGCGACCGCGATTTCACCAACTATCAGGACCTTGAAGACCATTATGAGTTACGTCCGAGCGCCTGGGTCGAACCGAAGGGCAAATGGGGACAAGGCCGCGTAGAGTTGGTCCAGATTCCCACGCCGGACGAAACGAACGACAACATCGTCGCCTATTGGGTGCCCGATGCACCGCCCAAGCCCAAGCAGCCGTTGTCGCTCGAATACCGGCTCTCGTGGCAAAAAGATAACGATAAGCGCCCGCCTTTGGCGTGGGTGACGCAAAGCCGCCGGGGACACGGCTACCGGGGAAAACCAGACGACAGTCTGCTCTTCGCGCTCGACTTCGAAGGCCCGGGGCTCAAGAAGCTACCGGAAGATGCCAAGGTCGAAGGCAATGTGTCCATCGATGGCAATGGCAAGATCCTCGAAGTGCAGACGCAGCGCAATGACGTCACGGGAGGCTATCGCGTCATGCTTCGCATGCGCCGCCTCGATTCCGAGAAACCCGTCGAAATGCGCGCTTACCTGCGCAACGGCAGTAACACCCTATCCGAAACGTGGAGCTACCTGTTACCCCCCGAGTGAGCGACCGCTCCGACATTCCGGTCGACGAACTTTACGTCGACCGGTTGCCCCTGCCCGCCGAAAAGCGTCGTGCGCTGCTCGCACAAGCGAAGCATGACGGCGGCGATTCGCTCGACGTTCTGACCCGCTTGCAGCGCTTGCTCGCTGCGCGCGGTTCGAACGTCGCAGGCGAGGCAACCGATACGATCGATACGACCGATACGATCGATACGACCGCGACAGCTTCCGATGGCACGGAGGCCACCGCGACCGCCGGTCAGACCGACGGCGCCACCACGACGGTGGCGACGGCGGCGTGGCACGCCCACGATCTCGCCGAGATCGAGTCCGACAGCGACGCGGTACTCGCGTCGCAACCCGTGCGCCTCTCGCTCACGGAAGGCGGCTCACTGGCCGCTGCCGCAGGCCTGAACGAAGTGCGCGGCGTGCAGACGCTGCGCGTCTCGCCGCCGGTGCGCCGCACGTCGCTCATTCCGCGTCCGTGGTCGCTCAATCCGCTCGCACGGCTGTGGCGCAAGCTCATCGGTCGCAAAGACCCCGATCCGCTCGTGCGCGACGCCCCAGATCCCAAGGGACGCTGGTCGCAGGCAGGACGTCGTCGTCGCTGGATGCTGCTCGCGCTGATGATCGCGCAGACGGCGCTCGCCACGCACTTCATGGCTTCGGTGCTGCCGTATCACGGCGCCGATCCGCTGGAGTTCTCGGTGCTCGTGCTGTTCGTACTGCTCTTCGGTTGGGTCTCGGCCGGTTTCTGGACGGCCATCTTCGGCTTCTTCGTCCTGCTGTTCGGCGGCGAGCGTCACATGATCTCGAAGATGGCGGCGGGTGACGCGCCCATCGAGCCCGATGCGCGCACGGCCATCGTCATGCCGATCTGTAACGAAGACGTCGGCCGAGTGTTCGCCGGTTTGCGCGCGACCTACGAGTCGCTCGCCAAGACCGACTCGCTCGAACGCTTCGACTTCTTCATCCTGTCGGACTCCAACGAGGCCGATAACTGCACCGCCGAAGTCGACGCATGGCAGGCGCTGTGCCGGGAAGTCGGTGGCTTCGGGCGCATCTTCTATCGTCGGCGTCAGCGCCGCGTGAAGCGCAAGAGCGGCAACCTCGACGACTTCTGCCGTCGCTGGGGCAGCGATTATCGCTACATGATCGTGCTCGACGCGGATAGCGTGATGAGTGGCGAATGCCTGACGAAGCTCGTGCGCATGATGGAGGCGCATCCGAGCGCGGGCCTGATCCAGACCGCGCCGCTCGCTGCGGGCCGCGAAACGTTCTACGCGCGATTGCAACAGTTCGCGGGGCGCGTCTACGGCCCGCTGTTCACTGCGGGGCTGCACTACTGGCAACTCGGTGAATCGCATTACTGGGGCCACAACGCGATCATCCGCCTCAAGCCGTTCATGGAGCATTGCGCGCTTGCGCCGCTACCGGGCAAGGGCGCGATGTCCGGCGCGATTCTCTCGCACGACTTCGTGGAAGCCGCGCTCATGCGACGCGCAGGCTGGGGCGTGTGGATCGCCTACGATCTGCCGGGCAGCTATGAGGAAATGCCGCCGAACCTGCTCGACGAACTCAAACGCGACCGCCGCTGGTGTCAGGGCAACCTGATGAACTTCCGGTTGTTCCTTGCAGAAGGCATGCACCCGGTGCACCGCGCGGTGTTCGTCACCGGTGCAATGGCGTATGTGTCCGCGCCGCTGTGGTTCATCTTCCTGATTCTCTCGACGTGCATGTTGGCCCAGCACACGCTGGTGGTGCCGGAGTACTTCACGGCGCCGCGTCAGTTGTTCCCCGTGTGGCCGGAATGGCACCCCGAACGGGCGCTGGCGTTGTTCTCCGCGACGGCGACGCTGCTCTTCCTGCCCAAGATCCTGGCGGTGTTGCTGATCTGGGTGAAAGGGGCGAAGCGCTTTGGCGGTGCCTTCGCGGTGACCGTCAGCATGTTCATCGAGATGGTGTTCTCTGCGGTGCTCGCACCGGTGCGCATGCTGTTCCATACGCAATTCGTGCTGGCGGCGCTCACCGGTATCGCGATCCAATGGAAGTCGCCGCCGCGAGAAGATGCCGAGACGCATTGGGGCGAAGCGATTCGCCGCCACGGACTGCAAACGGTGATTGGCATGGCGTGGGGCGGTGTCGTCTACTGGCTCAACCCGGACTTCATCTGGTGGCTGATGCCGATTGTCGGCTCGATGATGATTTCGATTCCGGTGTCGGTCTTCTCCAGCCGTGTGTCGCTGGGGCGCGGACTCAAGCGTGCGCGCCTGTTTCTGATTCCGGAGGAGTCATGGCCGCCCAAGGAACTGCGCATGACGGAGAAGTACACGAGCGAGGCGGGTAAGCACGTCGACTTCGTGGACGCCGTGGTCGATCCGATGGCCAACGCGCTGGTGGCGTCGAGCGTCAAGCCGACATTGGACGATGCGAAGCGCGACGCCTTGCGCGCCGACCGTGTCGAGACGGCGCTGCTGCGCGGCCCGACCAAACTCTCGAACACGCAGAAGTGGGAGTTGCTCAACGATCCGCGCGCATTGGCGGCGCTGCATCTGCTGGTGTGGACCGATCCCCGCGCGCATCCCGAGTGGTGCGACGCACGCGCCAACGGGTTGTCGCAGGGTTTCCTCGCGTCCGCCTGAGGGTTGCAAGCAAGGTCGGCGAGATAAAAAAACGGCAAGGCATCGCGCCTTGCCGTTTTTTCATGGATGCGGCGAATGCCGTTGGCCGGATCAGCGCGGCGGCAGAAAGTCGTTCGGATTGAACGGCGTGCCTTTCTGACGCACCTCGAAGTGCAGCTTCACGACGCCGTGCGAGTCGGTGTCGCCCATCTCGGCGATCTGCTGCCCCTTGCTGACCGACGCGCCTTCCTTCACGCGCAGCGCGCGGTTGTGGGCGTAGGCGGTGAGGTAGCCGTTTTCATGCTGAACCATCACGAGATTGCCGTAGCCGCGCAATCCATTGCCCGCATACACGACCTTGCCCGCCGCAGCGGCGTAAATCGGATCGCCTGCCTGGCCGCCGATGTCGATGCCTTTATTGCTGCTGCCGTTGTAGTTGGCGAGGATTCTGCCGGTCGCGGGCCACGTCATCGGAATCTTGTTCGTCGCCGTACGCGGTGCGGCGGGGGCTGGCGCGGGTTTCGGCGCAGGCTTGGCCTGAGGACGAGGACGTGCCGCACCCGACGACGCGCTGCCGCCTGAGGATGCCACAGCCGCCGGGGCACTCGACGATCCGGGCGGTGGCACGACGCGCAACACCTGACCGACTTCGATCTTGTCGGCGTCGGACAGACTGTTCCAGCTCACCAGATTGGCCGTGCTGGTATTGTTGGCGCGGGCGATGCCGTACAGCGTGTCGCCGGACTGCACACGATAGCTGCCGGCTGGCACTGGGCCGTAGTTCGGCGTGCCGGCGCAGGCGGCGAGCGTGGCGCAAACGGCCAGACTGATCAGGTGGGTACGGCAGCGGGCAAGCCATCGCGGCTGGCCGGACATGAGAATTTCAGGTTGCGATCGCAGGGATCGCGCGAGGTAAATAGGCTCCATCCGTGGGCAGGTTGAAAAAAACTTGAGGGTGGAGGCCCGCTGACGGTCGCAAAACGCGATGGCCGGCCAACTTTCGCTGGAATGTGCGCAGTAGGGGAAAAACGTCGGAAAACGGTTTCACACAGCACAAAACATGGGCCAAACGGGCGACAACGGCACGGGCGCGGGACAAAACGCCTATTGTACGGGCTGCGATTGTCGGTCGGACATTCAAACAGTGCCCAAATTCCCCGCTAATTGCGGAAATTGTTACTCTTTTTACGGCATTTTCCCGGTTGACAAGCATCGGTCCACCGCGTATAAAACAGCTTGCAGATTGTCAAGCCGCGAAGTTGTTGTCAGACGTAGTTTTCCTGCTTCTCGCTGGTTTCTAGTCCTTCATTTTCCCTTGATTGTCAGCGCTTCACGAGGTCAATTCCGACCTCAGGCTATTGTTTTATTAGGAAAAAACATGGAAACCGGTACCGTTAAGTGGTTCAACGACGCAAAGGGCTTCGGCTTTATTACCCCGGACAACGGTGGTGAAGACCTGTTCGCTCACTTCTCCGAAGTGAAGGTGGACGGCTTCAAGTCGCTGCAAGAGAACCAAAAAGTGTCGTTCGAGGTCAAGACTGGCCCGAAGGGCAAGCAAGCTGCGAACATCAAGCCGGTTTAAGGCTGATTCGCTTCACGTGATGCCGCGCTAGCCTTCGGGCGGCGCAGTATCCCGCGACCGACAGGCCCGATGACGAAAGTCATCGGGCCTGTTTGTTTTTCGGCACGCCGTCGTGCGGTTTGACGAGATCCCGCAGATTCGCATGAGACGTGCACGCGAACGATGTCACCGTCACGGTTCGACGCTACAATGCCTGATCGAATTCGCGTAAGCATTTTTCCGGGGCAATCATGAGCCTGCAAACGTGGTGGCTATACGTAGTCACCGTTTTTTTCGTCTCCGCCACGCCGGGCCCGAACATGTTGCTCGTCATGACGCATGGCGCGCGCCACGGGCTGCGCGCATCGCTCGGCACGATGGCCGGTTGCATGACGGCGCTGATCGCAATGATGTCGATTTCTGCTGCTGGTCTGGGGGCTGTGCTTAAAGCCTGGCCGATGCTGTTCGACACGCTGCGCTATGTAGGCGCGGCCTATCTCGTCTACCTCGGTTACAAGAGTTGGCGCTCGCCGGTGAACGCGCAGGACGAGGCCGCCAAACTCGCGACGCCCGCGCTGGTCGCCGATTCGAGCTTCGGCAAACTGTTCAAGTCGGGCTTCCTCGTCGCAGCCAGCAACCCCAAAGCCATTCTTTTCGCAGCGGCATTCCTGCCGCAGTTCATCGATCCGACGGCCGCCAAGCTGCCGCAATTCTCGATCCTGCTCGGCACGTTCGCCGTCATCGAGATGAGCTGGTACATGGTCTACGCGACAGGCGGGTTGCGCATTGCACCGTATCTGCGTGAGGCGCGCGTGCTCAAGGCATTCAACCGCATCAGCGGCGGCGTGTTCATGGGCTTCGGCGCATTGATGGCTGCGGTGCATCGCTGATCGGCGGCGCAGCACGGGAAAGGTAAGGAAAGGGCGTGGAATGGCCCGAGTGTGGCGCACGGCACGGGGAGCGGTAGGCTCGTGCGCCGGAGCACTCAATATTTCCGGCCAGTGACCGTTAACGTTCATGACCAGATGCATGAGACGGCTTTATTACGTACGGTGGGCGAGGTTGCGCGCGCGCCGTCACGGGGACAAATAGAAGATCAGGTATGGAAACGACAGAACCGCAGGTGACACCGGCGCCCACGGACGAAGAGTCTCAACTGCATGACTCGTATCGCATCAGCAACCCGCTGGAAATCGGCGGCGTGCTGCGTCATCTGGCGACCCGCGGCGATTTCATGACGGTGTACTTCGCGAACGGCCAGCGTCAGCTCGTCACGCGACTCCTCAAGGTCGAACCGCAGGTGCGCGGTTTCTATTTCGACTGGGGCGGCATCGAGACGGAAAACCGGGCACTGCTCGCCAACAAGCGCGCGTTGTTCGTCGGGGTGCCCGAAGGCATTCAGGTGCATTTCCCCATCGGTGACGTGGAGGAGCGCGAGTACGAAGGCTATCCCGCGTTCTATTCGTCGTATCCGGAAACCCTCGTGCGCTTGCAGCGTCGCGACTATTTCCGTGTGAAGACGCCGATCCTCGATCCATATCAGTGCACGGTCAAATTCCCGGACGACACGCCGATGCGTCTCGCGGTGTTCGATCTGTCGCTGGGGGGCGTGGGGCTGCGCACGAAGGCTGAAGCTGCCGCCGAGATTCCGAAGGGATCGATGCTGATGCACGTCGAGATCGAGCTGCGCGACTACGGGACCGTGCAGGTCGATCTGGAAGTGTGTGCGGTGCGCGCCGTGCCGCTCGCTAGGGACATCGAGTATCACATCGGCTGCCGCTTCATCGCGCTGTCGCGTACGGCCGAGTCGCGTCTGCAAAAGCTGATCACGCAACTCGAACTCAATCGCAAGGCGTTCGCTCGGGGCTAAGGTCTGCGGCGAAAGCAGTGACGTCATCCGACGTTGCTCGACAAAAATGGGCGGCCTTTCGGTCGCCCTTTTTGCATCTTCGTGATTCGTTCAGCGCATTGCCCGTTTCCGATTGTCCTGAGATCACCCCGGCGCATGAATTCGCAGCGCCGGAATGGCGTGCAGCAGACGGAGCAAATCCGTTTGCCGACGGCATCCCGTCTTGTCGAAGATGTGCCGCAACTGCGTACGCGCCGTATTGATGGCGACGTTGGCGTCCTGCGCGTATTGCGTCAGCTCACGGCCCTCGGCGAGGGCCTGGGCGAGACGTGCTTCCGCCGGAGACAGCCCGAACAGCACCTTGAGCGTGTAGGGCCCGAGCGTGACGCGTCGGTCGAGTTCCCCGATCGTGAGCATCGCCATCGGCTTTTCCCACGGTGCCGCGCAAGCGTGCGACTCGCGCAGCGGTAGCACTGTGACGACCCAGTGTTGCTGATTGTCGCCTTGCAGACGATGGCTGCCCGCGACCGGCATCGGCGCCGTCGCATGGGCAATGAGGCGCCGCATGGCCTGTTCGTCGCTAGGCAGCACGGCAGTGAACTTCCCACCGCGAATGCAGACGTTGCGCGTAGCGGCAAGACGTTGATGCGCGGCCACGTTCAGATAGTGCGCATGCCCCGTCTCGTCCGTAATGACGATGGCCATGTCCAGATGGTCGAGCACCGCCATGCCGATGGCCGCCTGCGCCTGCAAGTGACGGGTGCCCGCCCGCAGACGTGCCGCGCGCGCGATGTGCTTTGTCAGAATTTCCAGCTCGGGGGCGTCGTCGGCGTCTTCGAATGGCACATGATCGGGGGCACGGAATACCGCGAGCAACTCGCTGGTGCCGTCGGCCCCGTCGAGATGCATGCCGTACGTGTAACGCACGCCGTGAGGAATCAGAAAGTCGTTGAACAGCTCGCTACGGGCCACGTAGCGATCGCTCAGGTGATGGTGACATCGCATGGCATGACCGACCGGCTGTTGCAGCATCAGTGCCACGCGCGGATCGGTGGGGGCGAGTTTCTCGACGAACTCGCGGATGAGGTCAGGGGAAGCGTCAAGTGAGTTGGAGTCGCGCGTCGCACAGTGACGCGCGCGATCCCACGTGACCGAATGGAAGCCGATGCCACCGGCCCACCGGTTGAATTCGCGCAATGCCTGATCCCAACGCGCTTCGTCGAGCACTCCGTCGTAGCAAGTGCCGATCAGCGCGTCGAGAGACAACTTCCCCGTGTCGTCCATCGTCGCCTCCCCTGGCTTTGTTTTGACGAACTAGTGTCCTGCCATACCCGCGCCAACCTACGTAACCCTTGTGATTGCCTCTGACGGGCCTGTTACGCATAGTGGGTATTCTGGCAAGCGACCTGACGGGGATCAATCGGGGTCAATGCTCGCGTTGTTGCACCGCCACATCAGGGGGTTCCCCGCGTGCTTCCCGAACGCCGTCCGGGTAGATGCGTACGAGCACGATACGCGGCCCCTGCATCTTCTTGACGACCACCGAGAAGCCCTCGAAGTCGATCTTCTGGCCCTCACGGGGCAGATATCCCAGCGCGTTCATGATGAGTCCACCCACCGATTCGGCGTGCTCGCTTGGAATATCCAGGCCGAGCGCGCGCTCCAGTGTCAGGATCGGTAAGCTGCCGCGCCCGATGAGCGTGCCGTCTTCCATGCGAGTCCAGTCGTCTTCCGTCTGACGGAATTCATCGCGAATCTTGCCGACCAGCGCAGAGAGCAGGTTGTCCAGCGTGAGGAAGCCGATGGGCTTCTGGTCTGGCCATCCCACAATGGCAAAGTGCGGTGCACCCCGGCGGAAGCGGCTGAACAGCTCGCGTGCAGCCATGTCGGGCTTCACGCGCTCGACCGGACGCGCCATGCTGCCCAGATCCTCGATGGACTGGCCGTGATGCTCGGCGAGGAACAAATCCTTCAGGTGGACCACGCCGAGGACGGTTTCGCCGTCGTTGTCGAAGAACGGATAGCGGCTGTAGCGATGGCGGTACGCCGTGTCCATGTTCTGCGTGAACGTGGCGTTACGACGGAAGGCCGCAACTTCGCTCATCGGACGCATCAGGTCGGACACCGTCAGATCGCTGAAGTCGATGGCGTAGGCGACCACGTTCCAGTCGTCGCGCGAGAGCTTTTCGCTCGATGCACCCCGGCGCACGATCAGCTTGATTTCGTCGGCCGAGTAATGGGCGTCGGTGCCATGCGAGGGATCGAGGCCGGTCCAGCGCAGCAGGCGGTTGGCACTGTGGTTGAGCACCCAGATGGCCGGGTACATCAGCCAGTAGAAGCCGTACAGCGGCGCGGCCGTCCACACGGACACGGCTTCGGGCATGCGCAGGGCCATCGACTTCGGCGCGAGTTCGCCCACGACGATGTGCAGATACGAGATCGTGAAGAACGCGATGAAGAACGCGAGCGCGTGGATCAGTTCGGGAGAGCTGACGCCGACCAGTTCGAACAGCGGTGTGAGAATGCGGGCAAACGCGGGTTCGCCGATCCAGCCGAGGCCGAGCGAGGCGAGAGTGATACCGAGCTGACACGCAGAAAGGTAGGTATCGAGCTGGCCGTGGACCTTGGCCAGGATACGTCCGCGCCAACCTCGCTGGCGGGCAATGACATGAACGCGCGTCTGGCGCAGTTTGACGAGGCCGAATTCCGCCGCCACGAAGAAGCCGTTGAGAAACACCAGCAGGATCGCAGCGACGATCAGTAAGAAGTTTTCCAAAATATAGGGAATGGGACGACAGGCCCGACAGTATAAGTGACAAACACTTAGGGACGATTTAGCAGGCGCCAACCCGGCATGGCAAAGGCTTCCACGAGGAAGTCGATCATGGCGCGGACCTTGGCGCTCAGGTATTTGCGTGACGGATAGACGACATAAATGCCGCGCTCGCCCTGCGTGTACTCGGGGAGGAATTCGACGAGGCGACCGTCGCGCAGCGCGTCTTGCACGAGAAAGGCCGGTTGCAGGATGATGCCGCCCCCGGCCAGGGCCGCCGCCATGCATGTGTCGCCGTTATCGGCGATGAGGCGGGCGTGCGTCTGCACTGAGACGGGGCCGTCGGGTCCGTCGAAATGCCATTCGCGACGATGCAGGAAATAGCTGTAGCCGACCGTCTCGTGATGGGTCAGTTCGCTCGGATGCTTCGGCGTGCCATGTTGGGCGAGATAGCCGGGCGACGCACACAGCACCAGACGCGTGCCCGCCAGCCGCCGGTGAACGAGCGACGAATCGGGCAGTCGCGAGATGCGAATCGCCAGATCGTAGCCTTCGTCCACGATATCGACGAGCCGGTCGCTCAGCGTGATGTCCAGCGAGACTTGCGGGAATTGGGCGAGAAATGCGGGCCAGAGCGGCGCGAGATGCAGCACGCCGAACGTGTGCGGGGCGTTGATCCGCAAGGGGCCTGCGGGTTCGCCGCCCTGCTCGCCTGCCATCGCGTCGGCTTCGTCCAGCTCCGCGAGGATCTGACGACAGCGCTCGACGTATCGCTGACCGGGTTCGGTCAGCGACAGGCGGCGCGTGGTGCGCTGGATCAATCGGGTGCCCAGACGCGCTTCGAGGTCCGCGACGTATCGCGAGACCGCCGTCTTGGAAATGCCCATCGCGTCGGCCGCTTTGACGAAGCTGCCCGACTCGACCACGGCGATGAAGCATTCGATCTCGCGAAGTTTGTTCATGCCGGGTCCAGGGGTATCGATGGCGTTATTGTGCCAGCGCGCCGACTTCCGCGAGCGACGGGGCAGCGCTACCGAACGCGAAGGCGTCCATGCGCAGCGCGCCGTAGGTTGAGCCGGTGTCGAAGTGCGTCTGACGGGCGGGATCGTCGGCCGCGCCGAGCGCGACGTAGATCGGCAGCAGATGCTCGTCCGTCGGGTGTGCGCGCTCGGCGTGCGGCGCTCGGGCCCGGTAGTCGAACAGGGCGTCGAGGTCCATCGCCGCCAGACGCTCGGTGAACCACGTCGAAAACTCGGCCACGTACGGCGCTTCGGGGGCCGCTTCGCGTGCGCCGCCCGGGGCGCGGAATACCTCGTGCAAATTGTGCGTGAAGCTGCCCGACGCCACGATCAGTACGCCCTCGCGAGCGAGCGGCGCGAGCGTCTGCCCGATTTGGTACTGATATTCGGGACGCATATGTCGTTGTAGCGACAACTGCGTGACCGGCACATCCGCATCGGGATACAGATAGCTCAGCGGCACCCACGCGCCATGATCGAGACCCCACTGATCGTCGGTGACGGCGGGCAGGCCGACGTCTTTCAACATCTGCACGGTGCGCTCGGCGAGTGCCGGTGCGCCCGGTGCGGGGTACTTCAGTTCATAGAGCTCGCGCGGGAAGCCGCCGAAGTCGTGGATCGTGCGTTGCTGCGCGAGGTTGCCCACGCGCGGTGTCGGCGTCGACCAGTGCGGCGAGATCACGAGGATCTCCTTGGGACGCGGCACCGCACGCCCCAGCGCCGTCAGCAACGGACCGGTGCGGCCCGGTTCGACCGCAAGCAACGGCGAGCCGTGGGAGACGAAGAGGGTGGGAAGGGCAGACATGACATTCACTCCGGCAAAACAACGCTAAACGACATCACGACAGGATCGGGCAGGGTTCAACTCAGCGGCGTGCTGCGATCACGCGGTGCGGGCGCGGCGAATCGCGAAGGCACCGTCGCCCAGCAACGTCACGGCCAGCAGACCCACGAGCCAGAACGCCGGGAATTCCCAGCCGCCGCCCTTGTTGGTGAACAACCAGCCGTTGTGGCCGTGCACCGAGACGATGGTGCCGAGCATCAGTGCGGCGAGCGGCAGCGCGGCCCAGCGGGCGTAGAAGCCGGTGATCAGCATGAGGCCACCGATCAGTTCCAGTGCCATCGTGACATAGGCGACGACGGGCGGCAGGCCAAGGGAGCCCATGAAGCCGACGAAGCCGGGCACGGTGAAGACGAACACTTTCAGCGACAGATGCGAAAGGAACAGGATACCCAGCGAGACGCGCAGCAGCAGGGCAGCGTACGGGGCGGTTTTGGTATCGATCATGACAAGCTCCGGTGAGGGAATCGGAATACGGGCTAAGACGGTTCGGCCGTCGATGGCCATTCACGTCGATTGAACGATGACGTGGCGTCGACGACTGACTTAGCCCCAATTCTAGGGAGCGGGATCGTACAGATAAACGAGCGGCGAAGGGATTGATTGTCCCGTTGATAGGGATAATAGATGTGTGACGCTAGCGATGCACGCCACCCGGGGCGCCCCGGGTGGCGTGCATTGCGCAGGATTGTTCAGCCCGTTCAGGCCGTTGCGATCATCCGGTCGAGCAGTTCGACCCAGTGTTGTACCGGCGCGTGGTCGCGGGCGTGTTCGCCCTTGGCCGTTGCTTGCAAATGGCAGATGCAACCGACGTTGGCCGACACGACCAGTTCGGGGTCGAGGGCGTCGAGCGACTTCCACTTGGCGTCGCGCAATTGATGCGACAGGTCCGGTTGCGTGACGGAATATGTCCCGGCCGAGCCGCAGCAGATGTGACTGTCCTGCGGCAGCATGACATTCACGCCCACACCGGCGAGCACTTTCTCCACCACGCCTTTGAGTTGCTGGCCGTGTTGCAGCGTGCAGGGCGGGTGATACGCGATCTTGCCAGCCTTACGGTTCGGCACACGCTTTTGCAGTGCTTCCAGATTGTCGAGCAGCACTTCCGACAGATCGCGCGCGAGTTCGGAGACGCGCTGCGCCTTGCCCGCGTATTTCGGATCGTGACGTAGCAGATGGCCGTATTCCTTGATCGTCGCACCGCATCCCGACGCGTTGATCACGATGGCTTCCGTACCGGCTTCGATCTCCGGCCACCAGGCGTCGATGTTGCGGCGGGCGTCGTCGAGACCGTCGTCGTGATAGTTCAGGTGCAGACGGATCGCGCCGCAGCAGCCAGCGGACGAGGGGCGCACCATCTCGATGCCGAGGGCGTCGAGCACGCGGGCGGTGGCCTTGTTGACGTTCGGCAGCATGGCCGGTTGCACGCAGCCTTCGAGCATCAGCATGCGGCGCGCATGCTTCGCTTGCGGCCAACTGCCGGAGCGTTGACGGTGCGGGACTTTCTCGCGCAGCGAGCGCGGCAGCAGCGTGCGGAACTGCTGGCCGAGGCGCAGGGCGGGCGAGAACAGTGTGCGGTTGGGCAGCACGTGGGCGAGGGTCCAGCGCACGGCGCGCTCGCCTGCAGGACGGCCGACTTTGGCGTCGATATGACGGCGACCGATGTCGGCCAGACGCCCGTATTGCACGCCCGACGGGCAGGTCGATTCGCAACTGCGGCAGGTCAGGCAACGATCGAGGTGACGCTGCGTTTCGCGCGTCACGCTCTGGCCTTCGACCATCTGCTTGATCAGGTAGATACGCCCGCGCGGGCCGTCGAGTTCGTCGCCCAGCAACTGATAGGTCGGGCAGGTCGCGGTACAAAATCCGCAATGCACGCATTTGCGGAGAATGGCTTCGGCTTCGTCGCCGTCCGGTGTCTGACGAAGGAATTCTGCGAGGTTCGTTTGCATCGTTTTCTAATCAGGGTCTGTTCACCTTAATTCCGGGCTCGTGAGCGCGTTCTACCGGCTGTCTGGCAAGGCACCGGCGGCGCCGCTTGGCGATCCCAAGCAAGCCGCCGGTAACGCCGCCAGGCGGCCGGTAGGGCGCGCTCCCTTCGGGTTGCCCCCCCAAAGGGGCGATTGCGGCGTCATTCCCCTCCCGAATATTTCCGATATTCGCTTCGGCTCATTCCTTGCACTCGCCCCTTTGGCCGGGCAACACGAGCCCGGAATTAAGGTGAACAGACCCTGACCGGTACAACCGATGGCGGTTGAAGATGCGGCTCGGATCGAATGCTTGTTGCAGACGCTCGCCGATAGCTTGCAGCGCGGCGCTCTGAGGCGTAAATACGTGCTCTGCGCCGGCCGACTTGCTGCCGTGGCGAAACAGCGTAGCATGCCCGCCGACCGCTGCGGCAATTGCGCGAATTTCGCTGGCTGAGCGCGGCGTGATCCACCACCGCTGCGCACCGCCCCATTCGACGAGATGTTCGTGGCCTCCCGTCAGCGGCGGCGTGGTCGGCGGCACCGACAGACGCCACAGCGGCTGGCCGTCGCCCTGTATCGGCGTGGTGGCGAAGAACGCGTGCGTCTGCTCACGCAGCGACGTCCAGAAGGCATGCGCTTCGATGGCGTCGACATGACGGCCCCCCATCGTGATGCGGGCCGCGTCGATGGCGGCGGCAGCACCGCCGAGGCGCACGCTCAACACGCCGTCGTGCCACGCCGAGCCCATGAGGGGCAGTGGCTGACCGCCCCAGCGGTTGAGCTGGTCGATGGCCTGCGCCTGCGTCAGATCGAAGCGCAATGTCGCCTCCGCCACCGGGCAGGGCAGTACCTTGATCGAGAGTTCCAGCAGGATGCCCAGCGTGCCGAGTGAACCTGCGAGAACGCGCGAGACGTCGTAGCCCGCCACGTTCTTCATGACCTGCCCGCCGAAATGCAGCACCTGGCCATGTCCGTTCATAACGACCGCGCCGAGCACGAAGTCGCGCGGCGCACCGACGTGCGGGCGGCGCGGCCCGGCGAGACCGGCGGCGATGCAGCCGCCAAGCGTCGCACCGGGGCCGAAGTGGGGCGGCTCGAACGGTAGCATCTGGCCTCGCTGGGCGAGCGTGGCTTCGATCTCCACGAGCGGGGTGCCCGCGCGCGCGGTGATCACGAGTTCGGCCGGGTCGTACGAGACGATGCCGCGATAGGCGCGCACGTCGAGCGGCTCACCCACTGGCGTCTCGCCATACCAGCGTTTGGTGCCGCCGCCCTGAATGTCGAGCGGCGTGCCGCTGGCGGTGGCGGCGAGTACACGCTCGCGGATCGTCGCGAGCGCCTGTGCCGCGCGGCTCGCCTCAGTGTCGGGGGATGACGATGGAGGCGGTGGCGTAAGCGACACAGTCGACGCTGTCTGAAGGGCTTGCGACATCAGAACCTCGGCAAATCGGGATGGGGGAGCAGGCCGCCGCGCACATGCATCTTGCCGTACTCGGCGCAGCGCGCGCGCGTGGGGATGCCTTTGTCGGCGTTGAGCAAACCGGCGGGATCGAAGGCGCGCTTCACAGCGAAGAAGGTGTCGCGCTCTTCTTCGGAAAACTGCACACACATCGAGTTGATCTTCTCGATGCCCACGCCATGCTCGCCGGTTACCGTCCCGCCCAGTTCCACGCATGCTTCGAGAATGTCGCTGCCGAAGGCTTCGGCGCGATGCCATTCGTCCAGATCGTTGCCGTTGAACAGGATCAGCGGGTGCATGTTGCCGTCACCCGCGTGGAAGACGTTGATGCAACGCAGCCCGTATTGGACCTCCATTGCCTCGATACGCTTGAGCAGCGTACCGATCGTGCGACGCGGAATGGTGCCGTCCATGCAGTAGTAGTCGGGCGAGATGCGACCGGCGGCGGGGAAGGCGTTCTTGCGTCCGGACCAGAAACGCAGACGTTCCGCTTCGGAGGCCGAGACCTGAATCCGGGTCGCGCCCGAGGCGCGCAGCACGGCCGAAACGCGCGCGATTTCTTCGGCGACTTCCTCAGGCGTGCCGTCGGATTCGCACAGCAGGATGGCGGCCGCGTTCAGATCGTAACCGGCGTGCACGAACTCTTCGACGGCCTGCGTGGCCGGTTTGTCCATCATCTCCAGACCGGCCGGGATGATGCCCGCAGCGATGATCGCGGCGACCGCGTTACCGCCCGCTTCGACGTCGTCGAAACTCGCCATGATGACTTGCTGGACCTGCGGCTTTGGCACGAGCTTGACCGTGATTTCCGTCACGACGCAGAACATCCCCTCACTGCCGATGAAAACGGACAGCAGGTCGAGGCCGGGGGAATCCAGTGCGTGGGAGCCGAATTCGACGATCTCGCCATCCATCGTCACCGCGCGCACGCGCAGGACGTTGTGCACTGTGAGGCCGTACTTCAGGCAGTGCACGCCGCCCGAGTTCTCGGAGACGTTGCCGCCGATGGTGCAGGCGATTTGCGAGGACGGATCCGGCGCGTAGTAAAGACCGTAGGGCGCAGCGGCTTCGGAGACAGCGAGGTTGCGCACGCCCGGTTGCACGGTGGCAGTGCGAGCGTAGGCGTCGACTTCCAGAATGCGTTTGAACTTCGCCAGCGAAAGCACGATGCCATCGGTGATCGGCATGGCGCCGCCGGACAGGCCGGTGCCCGCGCCGCGGGGCACGACGGGAACGTTGTTCGCGTGACACGCCCGCAGAATGCGGCAAACCTGATCTTCGTCGGCAGGCAACACCACGGCCAGCGGCAGCTTGCGGTAGGCGGCCAGACCGTCGCATTCGTACGGCGTGATCTGTTCGCGGTCGGTGAGCCACTGGGCGTCGGGCACGGCGGCACGCAAGGCGGCGAGCCGGGCCGAGCGGGTGGCGTCGTTCAGCGAGTCGAAGACGGGCTCGTTCGCGCGGGCGGCATCGAAGCCGGTGGACATCGCCGTGGCACTCGCCGACATCGGTGGTGGCACCGGCGGCGCTGACACGGGAGAAGGAAGGGGCGACGCATTCGATGCCATCTGGCTTGCTCTCGGACGATCGTTGACGTGTAATGACATTGACTGGTCTTGGTCTACTGGTAGACTGGTCGACCAGTTGTCGGATGACGTCATCGTAAAGGGAATGATCTGATTCCGACTAGCGGGTTAACCCTTGGTTTAACGTCGATCCTCTAGCGCGGCCGAGCGGTGGGCAGCCGGTGTGTCCTGAGCGAAGCCGCATCCTGTATCGTGGCGTCTGTGAATCTTCTGTCGAGAGCCGAAGCCGACATGTCGTCCAACGAGTCGTCCCTGCCTATGTCTACTTTTTCCGCCAGCGAGCCCTTGGGCACTGTTGCGAGCTTTGCACCGGTCACGCCGCCGCCGCGTCTGCGTCTGTCCGACATGGTCTACGAGCAACTTGAGACGATGGTCGTCGAAGGTCGGCTCGCACCAGGTTCGGCGCTGCCGTCCGAGCGGGATCTGGCGCAGCAGATGGGCGTGTCGCGCCCGTCGTTGCGTGAAGCGCTGTTGCGGCTGGAATCGCGCGGGCTGATCGTCGGTCGGGCAGGCGGGGGGTATCTCGTCGCCAACGCCAGTCAGCCGCTGCTCGCCGAGCCGCTCTCGCAATTGATGTCGCGTCACAGCAAGACCGTCGACGATGTGCTGGAAATGCGCGAAGTGCTCGAAGCCAAAGCCGTGGAACTGGCGGCCGAGCGCGCGACGCCGGAAGACATCGCTCGTCTCGCGCAGGCGCTCGAAGCGCTGGAAGCTGCTTATGCGGCCGGTCGTGACGGTCTGGACGGGGACGGCGATGCGCGTGGTCAGTCGCTGCTTACCCGCGTACCCGAGCTGGATGCGCATTTCCATCTGGCGCTGGCCGAGGCGACACATAACCTCGTGCTGGTGCATCTGATGCACGCGATCTTCGAACTGCTGCGTGGCTCTGTCGTCGACAATTACCGGGCCATCGTCGGTCACGGCGCCGATCTGGCGGAGCTGATCGATCAGCATCGGCGTATTTTCAATGCTGTGGCGTCACACGATGCCGGTAGCGCGCAACGTTCGCTGCGCGAACATCTCACCTTCATCCGCAACAATTCGGGTGACGTCGAGCCAGTCTGACCCCGATTTATCGCGTCGGCGGTGCCCTCGCCCGAGGGCAAATCCCACCCGCTAAAACCTCATCGTTTTCCCTGACCCTCTCCCGCGGCGACGCACGTCGCCCGGGGGCGGCTACGCCGACGTCCGGACGCGCCATGCCCCGCAATGGCGCGGTTTACCTCAGTTTCCGAGTTATGGAGCGCTTACGTCTGCCGCCGCTGCTCTCCGCCTCCCTCGCATGCCCGACACCGATATGCGGGCGCTTTCGGGTTGACAGTGGTCCGGCCATCGACTAATTTTGGAACCATAAAAAATACTTAATTCGATATATTGAATCTTGTATATCAGATTCAAAGTGTCGAACCGGCCCCGGCAGGACCTGTGAAATTTCCGGGTGGGCGTCGGCGCGGCACGGGATTCATCGGAGACATCAGTGAGTAAGTACGCATTTCCTTTCGGGCAGTCTTCGTGCGACGCTGAGTCCGCACCGGCTGCCCTGTCGTATCCGCCGTCAGTGGTCACGCAAGACATTCGTGCCCTGGGGTGTTCCTCATCTCCCTGCCGCCCGTTGCGGGCAGGCGATCTGGCGATCACGCGTCCGCGAGGCGCGCCCGCCTGAGTGATGGGACCTGGTCTGCGATGCGATCCGTGCGGTCCATCGCGACACGCCGACAGCGCAGGCCGGTCCGCACTCGAATTTGTTCACCAGTCACCCTTCGGTAGCCGGCAACTTGCCGGCGCAGACCCTGAAAAGTCTGCGTCGCCGCACCGAAGAGGGGACCGGAAGGGTCCTTTGGCACTTCCGAGAGTCAGTCAGCCGGGGCTTTAGCCCTGCGAGCCTGCCGCCAGGCAGTGCTCCACGATCAAGCGGCCAAGCATGAGCCGCACGCAACGCCAGGAGGCGTGCCGTCTGCGCGACATCCCCGATTTCCTTCGGGGCGCGTGACAGCACGCGATGACGGCGGGCATCGCACAACGAAAACGCGGGCCGTCGTCAATCGTCTGACAGGAACAGGAGGCAAGTCATGCAAGCAGCTGCGCAACCGGAGGAGAAGACCTCTTTTCTGGGAGGGCGCTGGTCACAACTGGTGATCGGCATCATCTGTATGGGCCTTGTGGCCAATTTGCAATATTCGTGGACGTTGTTCGTCGAACCGATGCAAGCGAAGCACAACTGGGGCATCGCGGCGATTCAGGTGGCGTTCTCGATCTTCATCGTGGTGGAAACGTGGCTGGTCCCGATCGAGGGCTGGCTGGTGGATCGCTTTGGGCCGCGTCCCGTGGTGGCTGGCGGCGCGGTCTGCGTCGGGCTGTCGTGGATCATGTACTCCTACGCCGAGTCGCTGACCGTGCTCTATACGGCGGCTGTCATCGCAGGTATCGGTGCAGGGTGCGTGTACGGCACCTGCGTGGGTAATGCCCTGAAGTGGTTCCCGGACAAGCGCGGTCTGGCTGCGGGTCTGACGGCGGCGGGCTTCGGTGCGGGCGCTGCCATCACTGTGATTCCGATCGCGAACATGATCAAGGCGTCGGGTTATGAGGCAGCGTTCTTCAACTTCGGGATTGTGCAAGGCGTGGCGATCTTCATCCTCGCACTGTTGCTGGTCAAGCCGCGTGCACCGAAGGGCGTGGTAGTGTCGCGCCGCAATCTGGCGACAAAGCAGGACTACACGTCGGGCCAGATGATTCGCACGCCGGTGTTCTGGGTGATCTACATCTGCTTCGTTGCGGTGGCTGCCGGTGGTCTGATGGCCACGGCGCAGATCGGTCCGATCGCGAAGGACTATGGCATTGCTTCGATGCCGATGACGCTGTTCGGTGCAACGCTGCCGCTGCTGACGATGACGCTGTCGATCGACAATCTGTGCAACGGCTTTACGCGTCCGCTGTGCGGCTTCGTCTCGGACAAGATCGGTCGTGAAAACGCCATGTTCATCATCTTCCTCGGGGAAGGTGTGGCGATGCTCGGTCTGATGCACTTCGGTCAGAACCCGTACATGTTCGTGTTCTTCGCGGCGATGACCTTCCTGTGCTGGGGCGAAATCTTCTCGATCTTCCCGGCGCTGTGTGCGGACACGTTCGGCAGCAAGAACGCCGCCTCGAACGCAGGCACGCTGTACACCGCCAAGGGCACGGCTGCGTTGCTGGTGCCGCTGGCTTCGGTGCTGGCTGTCGGCGGTCACTGGGATCGCGTGTTCATCGCTGCGGCGAGCATCAGTATCGTGGCGGCCGTGGGTGCGAAGTTCGTACTCGCCCCGATGCGCCGTCGCTGGATCGAATCCGAAAACAGCAACAGCGCAAAGGCATCGACGGGCCCGTCGGTGGCGATGGGTGCGCCTGCCAGCGAGTAAGGTCACAGCAGGCTGCTGTATCGGGTCTCAGCGGTATTGAAGAGACAGGAGAGCGGGGTGCCGGAAACGGTGCCCCGTTTTTTATTTGAGGGTCGTCGGCTTGTCGACGTTGTCGTTGAACGATAGGGACGCAGAAAACAAAAAAGCCCGTCAAAGACGGGCTTTTTGTGTTTTGGCTCCTCGACCTGGGCTCGAACCAGGGACCTACGGATTAACAGTCCGGCGCTCTACCAACTGAGCTATCGAGGATCAAACTTGGCAGTCGCACAACGCTGTAACGATGTGCCGACTAAAACAAAGGCCTCGCGGGAGCGAGGCCATCGCTTCGGTATTCTTGGCTCCCCGACCTGGGCTCGAACCAGGGACCTACGGATTAACAGTCCGGCGCTCTACCAACTGAGCTATCGGGGATCAAAAGAGAAAGCGATTATAGTGGCGGTTTTTACACACTGTCAACACTCCGGGCGCATTTTTTATGCGTCCGGGATGCGAATTCCGCCAGTCGCGCTCGTGGCTCAGCGTTCGAGCAGATGGAGCTTTTCCTTGACGTCCTTCCAGTCGTCCGCATCGGGGAGCGATGGCTTCGTCTTGGTGATGCTCGGCCAGCCCGGCGAGAGGTCGGCGTTGAGCTTGATGAATTCCTGCTGGTCGCCCGGCACGTCCTCTTCGGCATAAATGGCATTCACCGGGCACTCGGCCACGCAGACCGCGCAATCAATGCACTCGTCCGGATCGATGGACAGGAAGTTCGGGCCTTCGCGGAAGCAGTCCACGGGGCAAACGTCCACACAGTCGGTGAATTTACATTTGATGCAGCTTTCGGTGACAACGTGCGTCATGCCAACTCCAGAGTAGGGCGCAAAACGGCTTCGATCGGCCGTTAAAGCGCGTATTGTAACGCAGCCCGCCATTGCGGGTGCGAGAGCCGAACGGGCGTTGCCGTCGGACGTCGGACGCGTCTCGCAAGCCTCCTCCCGCCCCACCGCAAGACGAGCTGCCACCCCCACTCCGATCCGTTAGCGCATTTGGGATGATGTGATGCGTGACATCGCTTTGCGGTACGATGCCAGGTGTTCCTGTGCGCTGCCCGTCAACGAGTATTGCGCGCGTATGAAAGTACGCGCGAACGTTCGGCAGCGTTCGATGTTTTCTCGTGAGTGCTCCGCACGGAGCCTGTCGTCATGATCATCACGTCGCTGCTCGATACCGATCTCTACAAGTTCACGATGATGCAGGTCGTTCTGCATCACTTTCCTGCGGCTCAGGTCGAATACCGCTTCAAGTGCCGTACCGAAGGCGTCGACCTCACGCCCTACGTCGATGAAATCCGCGACGAAATTCGCTTGCTGTGCGGGCTTCGCTTCACAGAGTCGGAGCTGCGCTATCTCGGCGCGATGCGCTTCATCAAGAGCGATTTCATCGATTTCCTCGACCTGTTCCATCTGAACGAGAAGTACATCACGGTCACGCCGTCGCCCAAGGGCAACGGTGAGATCGATATCGAAATTCGCGGGCCCTGGCTTCACACGATTCTCTTCGAGATTCCCGTGCTCGCCATCGTCAACGAGGTCTATTTCCGCAATACGCAGCGCACGCCTGCGTATGAGGAAGGGCGTCAGCGTCTCAAGGACAAGATTTGCATGCTGGCGGAGCCGGCCGATTACCGTGATTGCAAAATCGCCGATTACGGGACGCGTCGCCGTTTCTCGAAAGAGTGGCACGAGGAAGTGATTCACACGTTGCGCGACGAACTCGGCGAGCAGTTCGCGGGCACGAGCAATGTGTACTACGCGTCGAAGCTTGGGCTCACCCCGCTGGGCACGATGGCGCACGAGTATCTTCAGGCGTGTCAGGCGCTGGGTCCGCGTCTGCGCGATTCGCAGATTTTCGGTTTCGAGACGTGGGCGAAGGAGTATCGCGGCGACCTCGGGATCGCGCTCTCCGATGTCTACGGCATGTCGGCCTTCCTGCGCGATTTCGACATGTACTTCTGCAAGCTTTTCGACGGCGCACGCCACGACTCGGGCGATCCGTTCGCGTGGGGCGAGCGTCTGCTGGAGCACTACGCGCAGAACCGCGTCGATGCGCATACCAAGACCATGATCTTCTCGGACGGTCTGGACATTCCGAAGGTGTTGCAGCTTTTCGAGCGCTTTCGCGACCGCTGCAAACTGGCTTTCGGCGTCGGGACGAACCTGACCAACGACCTCGGTTATCAGCCGCTGCAAATCGTCATCAAGATGGTGCGTTGCAACGGTCAGCCGGTGGCCAAGCTGTCGGACTCGCCAGGCAAGAATATGTGCGAGGACGATGCTTATCTGGCGTATCTGCGTCAGGTGTTCGAGATCGCACCGTTGCCGGAAAAGGCGAAGTGATCCGAAGGCGGGTGCAGACGATTCCGATAGTGCGCGAACGCCCGTCGCGCTGGCAGACCCAGCCGCTATAATTGCGCATCGCCCGCCAGACTTAGGTCCGGTGGCTTCGAGAGACGACACAGTGACGACGCCGGCCGCAGACCGGCGCGTCGGCTTCACAGGACAGCCCATGGATACCTCCGACGCCCGCAATCGCATCTTCGCCCGCATTCGCAACGCCCAGCATCGTTCCGATGCCGCCCGCGCGAACGAGCAGGCGGCGGCCGAGGACTATCTGGCGCGGCACCCGCAGGGACCGCGTCCGGCGATGTCCGGCGACATCATGGCGACGTTCATCGCCAAGGCCGAAGCGCTTTCGACGACGATTAACCGCGTTCCCGCCATGAGCGACGTGCCGGCGGCGGCCAGTACGTATTTGCAGGCGAACGGCCTGACCACCCGCGCGGTGGCGTGGCCGACGCTGCGCTCGCTCGATTGGGCGAGCGCCGGCTGCGAAGTGGAATTCCGCAAACCGCATGGCGACGATCTCGTCGGCATTACCGGATGCTTCTGCGCGATTGCCGAGACCGGTGCGCTGATGATGATGTCGGGACCGGAGACGTTTGCTTCGGCCACGCTCCTGCCCGAGACCCACATCGCCGTGGTGCCTGCATCGCGCGTCGTCGCCGGTCACGAAGACGGCTTTGCGCTGATGCGCAGCGAGCGAGGACAACTCTCGCGCGCGACCAATTTCATTGCGGGACCGTCGCGGACCGCCGATATCGAACAGACGCTGGTGCTGGGCGCGCATGGGCCCTACCGTGTCCATCTCATCATTGTCGACGGCGCTTAAGTAGCGCCGCGTCGCGCGGACGGTCGATCCGGCGCGCGACGCATCGACGTCGACTTTCTCACTCGCCCGCGTAGATGCGCGACGGCGAGGCGCAAGACTGCGGAAAGCGACCGAATGCCGAAGGCATCGGTCCTTTCGGGAAACACACATCATCGTTTTGGGATTTATCCCAAGGTCGTGCTGTTATGGGCACTCCGGCGCTGACGGCGACTCGTACGCAGTCGACCATCAATCACTAGGAACCAGAAACAATGCATAAGGGGATTTGGGGAGCACTGACCGCGACGGGGCTGGCATTGGCAAGCCCGGCGGCCTTCGCTGCCGGACCGGACGGCGCACAACTCGTCGCCTGGTGGGGCGTGCCGTTTGCCGGACTGCTGCTGTCGATTGCGCTCGGGCCGCTGCTCGCTCCCGCGTTCTGGCACCACCACTTCGGCAAGATCGCGGCGTTCTGGGGCGCAGCTTTCCTGCTGCCGTTCGCGCTGGTCTTCGGCGCCGGGGCGGCGTGGTACGGCGCCGTTCACGCGGTCGTCGGGGAGTACATTCCGTTCGTCGTGCTGCTCACGGCGTTGTTCACGACGGCCGGTGGCATTTGCGTGCACGGCAACTTGCGCGGCGGGCCGTGGCTCAATACCGGGCTGCTGACGCTGGGCACCGTGCTGGCGAGCATCATGGGCACGACCGGCGCGGCCATGCTGCTGATTCGTCCGCTGATTCGCGCGAACGACAACCGCAAACACAACGTTCACGTCGTCGTCTTCTTCATCTTCCTCGTGGCCAACGCGGGCGGTTCACTGACCCCGCTGGGCGATCCGCCGTTGTTCCTCGGTTTCCTGCAAGGGGTCGATTTCTTCTGGACGACGGCGCATATCTGGCCGGAGACGCTGTTCATCTGTGCCGTGCTGCTGGTGCTGTTCTTCATCATCGATGCTTACCATTTCCGTCAGAAGAGCGAGCGTCAGATCGACGAGCTGGATCCGACGCCGCACGCCGCGCCGCTGCGACTCGAAGGCAAACGTAACTTCATTCTGCTCGCAGCAGCTGTCGGTCTGGTGCTGATGAGCGGTATCTGGAAGCCGGGTGTCTCGTTCGACGTGTTCGGCACGCCGGTCGCCTTGCAGAATCTGGCGCGCGACGTCGGTTTGGTCGTGGTGACGCTGATCTCGTTGGCGATCACGCCGCGCACGGCGCGCGAAGGCAACGGCTTCAACTGGGAGCCGATGAAAGAGGTTGCCAAACTGTTCGCAGGCATCTTCCTGACGATCATCCCCGTGGTGGCGATTCTGCGTGCGGGCGAAGCCGGTGCACTGGGCTGGGTGATTCGTCTGGTGACGGGGCCGGGCGGGGCGCCGGACAACGTGATGTACTTCTGGGCGACGGGGTTGTTGTCGTCGTTCCTGGATAACGCGCCGACGTACCTTGTGTTCTTCAATACGGCGGGTGGCGATGCGGCGTCGCTGATGACGAGCGGTGCAGCCACGCTGGCGGCGATCTCGGCAGGCGCTGTGTTCATGGGCGCGAATACGTACATCGGGAATGCCCCGAACTTCATGGTGAAGGCCATTGCGGAGCAACGCGGCATTCGCATGCCGAGCTTCTTTGGCTATATGCTGTGGTCGGGCGCAATTCTGCTGCCGCTGTTCGTTGTGATGACCCTGATATTCTTCTGAGCCGCAATAGGCCCACGTCGCCACGCGGCCAACCTTTACGAGACAACTGGTGAAACCGAAGATCCTGGTAGCCCGCGCCATTTTTCCTGACGTGATCGAACGTCTGGCGCAGTACTTCGACGTCGAGCGGAATGATGCCGATACGGTGTTTTCGAGCGACGAATTGCGTGCGCGTCTGGCCGACAAGGCCGGTGCGATCACCACGGCGAGCGAGCGCATCGATGCGTCGGTGCTCGCCGGTGCGCCGAATCTGCGCGTGGTGGCCAACATGGCGGTGGGCTACAACAACTTCGATATCGAAGCGATGACGGCCGCAGGCGTCATGGCGACGAACACCCCCGATGTGCTCAACGAGACGACCGCCGATTTCGGCTGGGCATTGCTGATGGCGACGGCGCGTCGCGTGACCGAGTCCGAGCGCTGGTTGCGCGAGGGGCACTGGGACAAGTGGGCTTACGACATGTTCCTGGGCGCCGACGTGCATGGCAGCACGCTGGGCATCGTCGGCATGGGACGCATCGGTCAGGCGATCGCGCGTCGCGCCATGGGCTTCAATATGCGGGTGGTGTATCACAATCGCTCACGTCTCGATGCCGCGACGGAAGCGGCCTGCAAGGCGAGCTACGTCGACAAGGACACGCTGCTGCGCACGGCCGATCACGTCATTCTTGTCTTGCCGTATTCGAGCGCAACGCATCACACCGTCGGTGCCGCAGAGTTGGCGCTGATGAAGCCGACGGCCACGCTGGTGAATCTGGCGCGCGGCGGCATCGTCGACGATGCCGCGCTCGCCGCGGCGCTGGCGAATAAGCAGATCGCGGCTGCTGGCCTCGACGTGTTCGAGGGCGAACCGAAGGTGCATCCCGATTTGCTGAAGGTGTCGAACGTCGTGCTGACGCCGCACATCGCGAGCGCGTCAGCGGCGACACGCCGGGGTATGGCCAGTCTGGCAGCCGACAATCTGATCGCGGCGCTGGGTTTCGGGGCGGCCGCAGGCAAGCCGCCTTGCCTGCTCAATCCGGCGGCGCGCAAGTCATAAATGACGTCAGGCGACGTCAGGCGACGTCGGCAGTGACGTTGGCAGAATAGAGAAAGAATCAACGGGAGTCGCAACGCGATGGTCGAGATGGTGTTGGTAGCGCTGGCGGCGCTGAATTTGTTGGTGATGATCGCGATTGCGGTGAAGGTCTGGCAGCGTGGCGGCGACGCGTCGCTGCGCGCGACGCTCAATGACTCGCTCACCAATGTGCGTGACGATCTGCTGCACGCGGCGGACCGTAGCGAACGAGGGCTGCGTCAGGAGTTCGCCGAGACGGCGCGCGCCGGTCGCGGTGAGCAAAGCGCGCAAATGGCGCAGTTCCAGCAAACGCTGGCGGCGCAGATGACGAGCGTCGCCACGGTGCAGAACAATCAGATCGACGGCTTCGCCCAGCAACTCGCGAAGCTCACCGAGTCCAACGCCGCACAGCTGGAAGCCATTCGTCAGAGTCTGGTGCTCAACGGCCAGCAGATGCGCGAAGAGCAGACGTCGACGCTGCGTCGCTTCGGCGAAGCGCAGCATCAGCAATTGACGCAACTGTCCGAAGGTAACGAGCGGCGTCTGGCAGAGGTGCGTGCCACGCTTGAGCAGAAGCTCAAGGACATTGAGGTCAACAACGCGGCAAAGCTGGAAGAAATGCGTCGCACGGTCGACGAGAAGCTGCATGCCACACTCGAACAGCGTCTCGGCGAGTCGTTCAAGCTGGTGTCGGATCGTCTGGAGCAGGTGCATCGCGGACTCGGCGAAATGCAGACGCTCGCCGCAGGTGTGGGCGATCTCAAGCGTGTGCTGACCAACGTGAAGACGCGCGGTATCTGGGGCGAAGTGCAGTTGCAGGCGCTGCTCGAACAATTGCTCACGCCCGAGCAGTATGCGAAGAACGTGGCGACGCGTCCGGGCAGCACCGAGCGCGTGGAATTTGCGATTGCCTTGCCGGGGCAGAGCGGCGATAGCAACAAGCCGGTCTGGCTGCCGATCGATGCCAAGTTCCCGCGTGAGGATTACGAGCGCTTACTCGATGCGCAGGAGCGCGCCGATCCGGTCGCGGTTGAAGAGGCGTCGAAGGCGCTGGAAACGCGTATTCGACTGGAAGCGAAGACGATTGCAGACAAGTATCTGGCGCCGCCGCACACTACCGATTTCGCGCTGCTGTTCCTGCCGACGGAAGGTCTGTATGCGGAAGTGCTGCGACGTCCGGGATTGTCGGATCTGCTGCAACGCGAATATCGCGTGACGGTGGCGGGGCCGACGACGCTCACGGCGTTGCTCAACAGTCTTCAGATGGGATTCCGCACGCTGGCCATCGAACGACGTTCCAGCGAAGTCTGGCAAGTGCTGGGTGCGGTGAAGACGGAGTTCACCAAGTTCGGCGATGTGCTCGCCCGGACGAAGTCGCAGTTGGAGACCGTGACGCGCTCCATCGACAAGGCGGAAGTCCGTACCCGCGCGATGGCGCGTCAGCTCAAGGCCGTCGAAGCATTGCCCGGCGAGCAGGCTGTCGAACTGTTGGGCGTCGAGATGGAGCCGGACGAAGAGGACTGAGCGTTGGTCCGCCCGACGGTGTCGCCGTCGCGCCGCTTGGCCAAATGCAAAGCGCCCTGAATGTTCAGGGCGCTTTTTTTGTTCAGGACGCTTCAATATGCTTCAGGCCCTGGACGCTTTCCCGCCTTCGGCAAATTGCGTGAGGGCGTCGCCCGTCATGCGGACCACGCGCCAGTCGGGCAGGACCGTTGCGCCCTGCGCCTCGTAGAAGTCGATGGCCGGTTGATTCCAGTCGAGCACCGTCCATTCGAAACGTCCGCAATTGCGCTCGATGGCGATGCGCGCGAGCTGACGCAACACCGCCTGTCCCACGCCACGACCGCGCATCGTCGGCTGCACGTAGACGTCTTCCAGATACAGACCCCGGCGAGCGAGGAACGTCGAGAAGTTGTGGAAGTAGATCGCGTAGCCGACCGGCACGCCATCCCACTCGGCCATCAGGCATTCTGCTGCGGGCTTCGCACCGAACAGCGCCTCGTGCACGCTCTCGGGCGTTGCCTCGAAGATATCCAGCAACTTTTCGAAAACAGCCAGCTCTCGCATCAGGCCGTGAATAGCGCCGACATCGTCGGCAGTCGCAGCGCGCAGGGTCAGGGACATCGCTTAGTACTCTTCTTCCGGGGCGTCGCTCAGTGCGATCTCGATGCCGCCGAACTTCACCGCCACCCAGTTGTACAGGTGGCAGGCAATCCAGAGCAGCACGAAGCCGACGATGGCGTTGAGCACGAGCGCGGAAATGATCGCGAGGCCCGGCAGTTCGCCGTAACGGATGAACGCCGCCAGGAAGGCGAGCAGAACCAGCGGAATGCTGAAAGTGAGGTAGACCAGCACCAGCGCTTTGGCCGTCTGGCCGGGACTGATGTATGTGATCTGTTTTTTCGTTGTCATTGCCGTGTGCTTTCGGTTTGTGTGGTGCTGACATCGTCGAAGCGCCGACGTCAGCGATATTTCGTTATTGCGTTGCTTCGCTTTTTTGGGGGTATTCGGATGCGCTTGTGCTGGAGTGAGTATCGGGTTTGTTGTTACACCAGACCGTCGAATGGGATGACGTCGACCAGTTCTCCGGCGGCGACATCGCCACGTTCGGTGCCCAGCGTCACAAAACAGTTGGCTTCGCTCATCGTGCGCAAAATGCCCGCGCTTTGTGCGTCCGCGACGGTGACTTGCCAGCGGCCCTGAGCATCCGCAGCGAGAATGCCGCGCAGAAACTCGGTGCGCCCCGGGCGCTTGGCGATGGCGGTGGCCGTCGGTACGGGCAGGCACGGCGTGACTTGCGGCTCTGCACCCATAAGAGCGAACAGGCCGTCGCGCACCAGATGGTAGAACGACGCCATCACGGCGGCAGGGTTGCCGGGCAAGCCGAACAGCAGGGCGCGCTTGCCCTCGCTCTCCAGTTCGCCGAAGGCAAACGGGCGGCCCGGGCGCATCGCCATCTTCCAGAACACGACATTGCCCAGACGCGTCATCATTTCGCGCGTGAAATCGGCTTCGCCAACGGATACGCCACCCGAGGTAATGACGGCGTCGGCCTCGCGACAGGCGGTGCGCAGGGTGTCTTCGATGGCCTGAGGATCGTCGCGTACGACGCCCAGATCCAGCACTTCGACGCCCAATCGCTGCAGCATGCCGAAGAGCGTGTAGCGATTGCTGTCGTACAGATTGCCCGGGGCGAGCGGTTCGCCTACCGAGCGGAGTTCGTCGCCGGTCGAGAAGAAGGCGACGCGGATGCGTCGGCGCACCGGGACTTCCGCAATGCCCAGCGACGCCAGCAAGCCAAGAGCCGCCGGTCGCAGTCGCTTGCCTGCATGCAGGGCGATATGGCCGGTGGCCAGATCTTCCCCGACATGACGCACGTGACGCCCGGGCGTGACGGCCGCTGCGTCGAAGGTGACGATTTCGGTGTCGCCTTCGCGTTGTACTTGTTCCTGGGGGATGACGGTGTCGCAACCGGCGGGCAGAAGCGCGCCGGTCATGATGCGCACGCATTCGCCATTGGCCGTCACACCGTCGAAGGGATGACCCGCAAACGAGCGGCCTGCGACACGCAGACGGACTTCGCCGCCGGTGGCCAGCGCGGTGCCCGCAAATGCATAGCCGTCCATCGCGGCGTTTTCGAAAGCGGGGACGTCGAGCGGCGATACGACGTCACGACCGAGCACGCGGCCCAGTGCGCTGCGTACGGCGATCTGCTCGATGGCGGATACGGGACTCGCGGTGCGCGCAATGATGGCGCGCGCCGCTTCGACCGTCATGTGGTTAGGGTCGTAGTCCGGCAAGCCGGCCAGGGCTTCGTCAAGTGTTGTCATCGGTATGGCGTCGTCATCCGGCACGTACCCGGCATGAATCCCGTAAAAGCGGTGGCGACGGATCGGGCTGCGTCGCCACCCGGCACTTCAGGGCGCGCGCGGCGAATCGGTAAGGAGGTCGTCCAGCGTGTTGACATTGTAAAACGGACGCTCGTCACCGAAGTGAACTTGTACGGCCTTGTGGCGTGACAGCCACGCTCGCACGCGGTGTTCCCCGGCCGCCAGCGTCGCCGCCAGATCGTCGGCCAGTGACCGGTGAAGAAGTGCGAACACCGGATGCGGCCCCTGCGCCGTTGCGGCGTAGGCCGCCAGCGGGCGTGCGCTGGCGGGGGCATCGGGATCGGCTTCCGGCAGCGCGTTCAGCGCGGCGCTTAGCCGCTCGCCCAGATCGTCGGGAAGGTAGGGGGAGTCGCACGGCACGGTGAGGACATAGTCCGTACATGCCGCGCGCAGTCCGGCCAACATGCCCGCGAGCGGGCCGGCGAAATCCTGAACTTCGTCGCTTATTACACCGTCCGCGCCGTCCGCATCGCCGGTGCCAAGGGCGGCCGCATAGGCATCGCGATTCCGATTGGCGCTGATGAGCAACGCGCCAACCTGCGGACGCAAACGAGCCAACGCATGCTCGACCAGCGGTCGTCCGGCGAAGGGCTGGAGGCCCTTGTCACGCCCGCCCATACGCTGAGCGCGCCCGCCCGCGAGGATCAATCCTGTGATGTCGCTGCGGCGGATGGGCGGGGTCTTCATGGATGGAAGATGGATGACAGGGTCAGGAGCGGTTCAGGGCAATGACACGTCCGGCCGCATCGAACCAGACGGCACCGTCGCCGAGCATCACCCCTTGATCGCGAGCGAACATCAGGCGGGGCACGGCTGCGCCGATGGTCCGTACGTAACCATCGGTGAAGATCTCGTTATAGCGTGCAAGCAATGACTTCGGGTTCCGAAGAATGATCGTTTTGCCACGCAGCGACACATGCAACGGGTAACGGATCGATTGTGCGACGACATCGCGTCGGTCGTCGAGCACGCCCTTGCGGAACTGCGTCGCCGCGCGATTGACGGTCTCGTCGTCGTTCGCGCCGGCCACGCCGTACAGGTGGTCGATCTTTCCGCTCTGAATACTGGCAAGCGAAAGCTCGAACGGCACCGTGCGGCCGCTGCGCAGGTCTTTCCACTGGCCGGAAATCACTTCGCACGAAGACGATGCGCCGCGTTGACGATTGACGTCGTCCGCGGCGGCGAATTCGCCTTCGAAGGTGGCGCGCGGCATGCCGCCAGCGTCGAATTCGGTCAGATGCAGGCGCGACTTGTTCTCCAGCTTGCCGGTGAGTGTCGTGTCACCTTGCGAGGACGCATTGGCGTAACGGCCGTCGAGCTTGCCGCCGGAGGTCGAACGAAGCACCAGTCGCAGCGGATTGCGTTCACCGAGTTGGCCGGTGTACGTCAGGACATGGTTGGCAATGTTGCGATCGGACGGGTCGCAATCGGCGCGGGCGACAGCCGGTGCGAGGGCGGCGGCGAGCATCGTCAGGGCACTCAGGCCGATGGCGATGAGGCGCGACGGGAAGGGCGTGCGTGTGCGGCCTGTGTGTAGGGCGTCACGTCGAGCCACACTGGAAGAAGGAGGCGAGGAGTCTCGGGCGCAACCAGCGTCCGGGGCAACAGAAATCATGTGTCGAGAAGGAATTCGGTAAATCGAAAGCAGCGTCGAAAGCAGCGTCGAAAGCGGTGAGACGAACCGCACGGCGGGGCAGGTGGGCAGGCAAGCCCGCGCACTTATCCGCCGATGTAGGACATCTCCACTTTCGGTGGTGCGTCTTCAGGCAGGCCGGTGGCCGCCGTGCGCAAGGCTGAGTAGCGGTCGGTGCGCTTGTGCCAGATGTCGCCGATGACGGTCGAAATCTGCGCGTCGCTTGCGCCGTTACGCAGCAGCGTACGCAAGTCATGACCTGAGCTGGCGAACAGACACAGGTACAACTTGCCTTCCGTAGACAGACGGGCACGCGAACAAGTGCCGCAAAATGCACGGGTGACGGAGGAAATGACGCCGACTTCCCCGCCGCCGTCGCGATATTGCCAGCGCTGCGCGGTCTCACCCGCATAGTTGGCTTCGAGCGGTTCGACCGGCAGGGCGTCGTTGAGTCGGGCGATAACGTCGGCGGACGGCATGACTTCATCCATGCGCCAGCCGTTCGACGTGCCGACGTCCATGTATTCGATGAAGCGCAGCACCACACCGCTGCCATGGAAATGTCGCGCCATCGGCACGATTTCGGAGTCGTTGGTGCCGCGTTTGACGACCATGTTGACTTTGACCGGGCCGAGACCGACGTGCTGCGCCTCAGCAATGCCTTCGAGCACCTTGGCGACCGGAAAGTCGACGTCGTTCATCTGCCGGAAAATCGTGTCGTCGAGGCTGTCGAGACTGACCGTGACACGGGTCAGTCCAGCGTCCTTGAGCGATTGTGCGCGACGCGCCAGCAACGAGCCGTTGGTCGTGAGCGTGATGTCGAGCGGTTTACCCGACGGCGTGCGCAGACGTGCCAGCATCTCGATAAGACGCTCGATGTGCTTGCGCAGCAGCGGCTCGCCGCCCGTCAGACGCAGCTTCTCCACGCCATGTTCGACGAACAGGCGCGCAGCGCGCTCGATCTCTTCGAAAGACAGCAGGGAGGATTGCGGCAGGAAGGCGTAGTCCTTGTCGAACACGTCCTTCGGCATGCAGTACACGCAGCGGAAGTTGCAACGGTCCGTCACCGAAATCCGCAGGTCGTGCAGCGGCCGTGCCAGCGCATCTTCGAGATGGCCGGTGGCAGCGCGCACTTGTGCGGGAACCTGCGGTGCATGCGTCGCATAACGCGCGTCGCTACGCAGATCGGTGAGTCGGATGATCGTTTCAGTCATGGTGGGGCCTTAGCTTGCGTCTCCATTCTAACGAATTGGCCTGATGGCCGCCGAAGTCGGCCCAATTCAGCCGATCTTAGCGATCGGGGCATCGGATATCGGTACCGGGGCCTTCGTTGTGAGACGTCAAACCTGTACTAAGGCAGAAGATACGGGCACGGCGAAACGGGCACAAGTCGGGACAACGCGGGGTTGCAAAGGACGTGAACGTCCCAAGAGCGCAACCATGAAAAAAGGAGGCCGAAGCCTCCTTTTCTGGCATCACGCGGATTTCAGGTCCGTCGGGCGGACGGTGCACCGTGAGGTGCATCCGCCCCGACGTCATATGAGATCGACGTCCCGCGCCGTCCGGTCACCCGGTCACTTGATTAAGCAGTGTGGTTCGTCGAGTGCGTTTCCACCTGCTCCATCGGACCGCTGTTGAGCGGCGTGGACGGGCGGCGTTCACGCGGCACGTGCGGTGCCGGTGCTGCCTGCGCAGCGGCTTCCTTGGCGGCACGGTGCTTGTCGGCGTCCGTATGGACCCAGACCAGACCCACGCTTTCCAGCGTCGATTCCAGCGCGCCGCGCTCCAGCGTCGGGGCCACCGCCACCGGGGCAGCCTTCTGCGTCACGACTTCCGTCACCGCAGCAGCGGCTTCCATCACGACCGGTGCCGCAGGGGCTGCCGGTGCAACGGGGGCCGGTGCGACTTCCACCGGCTTGGCGGTTTCGACCATCTGGACCGGTGCCGGGGGCGTCGATTGCGTCGGCGCTTGCGTCGTCGGTTGAGCCGATTCGGCGACCGGAGCCGGTGCGGCTTCTGCCGGAGCGCTCGACGCAGCTGCCGTGGCGGCAATCTCCGTCAGGGCTTCGGCCGGAACCGTCGGCTGAGCCGGGGCAGGCGTCGCGACCGGCAGCGGAGCGCTGACCGGCGGCACGATCGGTGCGGCAGCCACTTCAGCGGTCGGCAGCGGTGCGACGTTGACCGGTGCGACCGGTGCGATCGTCGGGGCTTGCGTGACAGGTTCCGAAATCGGCTCCGAAACCGACTGCGACGGCACTTCCGGCGTTGCGGCCGGGGCGGCTTCCGTCACCGTGGCGACAGGTGCCGGGGCTTCGACCGGCGCGGCGCGTACCGGCGTCGGTTCTGCGTGAGCCAGCGGTGCGGCCGGTGCCGGAATGGCCGGCGTCGTCGCACGGACCAGGGCATCGGTCGCCGCGTTCTCGGCGGATTCGTCCGTCAACACCGGTGCACGCGTGCCTTCGACTGCTTCCAGGGCTTCGCCTTCGACTTGCTCGCCGTCGGCGTTCAGTTGCGATTCACCGGCTTCGCGCTCACGACGGCCACCACGACGACCGCGACGACGGCTGCGGCGACGCTCTTCACCGCCTTGCTCGCCTTCTTCACCCGTTTGCGGCGCGCCTTCGACCTGAGCCGTCAGACGATCCTGATCCAGTTCTTCCTGCTCGGCGTTCAGCGGTGCTGCCGGGACTGCGCGTTGCGTCACGGCTTGCTGGCCTTCGGCCCCTTCAGCCTGACGACGGTCACGACGCTCGCCACGTTCACGACGGCTGCCACGTTCGCGGCCTTCACGCGGCTCACGACCCTCCTCGGCACGCACGTCCTGAGCCGGTTGACGCTGGACGTCGTCGCGCTCGCGCTTGTCGCGGCCTTCCTGACGTTCCTGGCGTTCCTGGCGTTCATTACGGTCGCCACGTTCGTTGCGTTCATTGCGCTCACCACGGTCCGCACGTTCTGCGCGTTCCGGACGTGCGCCACGACCGTCACGGCCCTCGCGGCCGTCACGCGCCGGCTGGCCGGCGTTGTCCTTGCCCGACTTGTTCTCGTCGCGGGCATTGCCACGGCGATTGCGGTTTTGCTGATGCGGACGCTCATGGCGCTCGCGCGGCGGACGTGCCGTCGGCTTGGTCGGCTCTTCGGCCTTGACCGGTGCGGGCGCGGCAGCGCCGACACCGAACAGACGCTTGATGAAACCGAAGAAACCACCGGTGGCCGGTGCGGCTGCGGCCGGTGCGGTCGCGGCGACAGGCTCCGGGCGCGGTTGTGCGGCCGGTGCCGGTTGCTCGGGCGTGATGCCCTTGACTGCGGCTTCCTGACGCGGACGCGCATCTTCTTTCTTCTTGCTGTAGCCGGCCGGATCTTCTTCCAGCGAGCGTGCAGCCTCTTCGGCGAGCGCGTAGCTGGCCTTCGGGGCATCCAGACGCGGATCGTCGAAGCGCAGGCGCTCCAGCTTGTAATGCGGCGTCTCGAGGTGCTTGTTCGGGATCAGCAGCACGCCAACCTTGAAGCGCGCTTCGATCTTATTGATTTCCTGACGCTTTTCGTTGAGCAGGAACGCCGAGACTTCGACCGGCACCTGGCAGTGGATCGCTGCCGTGTGCTCCTTCATTGCCTCTTCCTGGATGATGCGCAGGACTTGCAGTGCCGACGATTCGGCATCGCGGATGTGGCCGGTGCCGTTGCAGCGCGGGCAAGTCACGTGCGTGCCTTCCGACAGCGACGGACGCAGACGCTGACGCGACAGCTCCATCAAGCCGAAACGCGAGATCTTGCCCATCTGGACGCGTGCACGGTCGTGCTTGAGCGCATCCTTCACACGTTGTTCGACTTCACGCTGGCTCTTGGCCGACTCCATGTCGATGAAGTCGATCACGATCAGACCGCCGAGATCGCGCAGACGCAACTGGCGCGCGACTTCGTCGGCGGCTTCCAGGTTGGTGCGCAGGGCGGTTTCTTCGATATCGGCGCCCTTGGTCGCGCGCGCCGAGTTCACGTCGATGGAAACGAGCGCTTCGGTGTGATCGATCACGATCGCGCCGCCCGAGGGCAGCGGCACCTGACGCGAGTAAGCCGTCTCGATCTGATGTTCGATCTGGAAACGGGAGAACAGCGGCACGTCGTCGCGGTACTGCTTCACGCGGTTGAGGTGATCGGGCATGACCACCTGCATGAAGTTGCGTGCTTGTTCGGAGATTTCTTCCGTATCGATGAGGATTTCACCGATATCCGGCTGGAAATAGTCGCGGATGGCGCGGATGACCAGGCTCGATTCGAGATAGATCAGGGCCGAATCGCGCGGCAATTCGATGTTGTGGGACGCGCCTTCGATGGCGTGCCAGAGTTGCAGCAGGTAGTTCAGGTCCCACTGCAGTTCTTCGGCCGAGCGGCCGATACCTGCGGTGCGGGCGATGATGCTCATGCCTTCGGGCAGTTCGAGCTGGCCCATCGTCTCGCGCAGTTCCTGACGGTCTTCGCCTTCGATACGACGCGAAACACCACCGCCACGCGGGTTGTTAGGCATCAGCACCAGATAGCGGCCAGCCAGGGAAATGAACGTCGTGAGGGCTGCACCCTTGTTGCCGCGCTCTTCCTTTTCGACCTGAACGATGAGTTCCTGGCCTTCGGAGAGGGCGTCCTGAATGCGCGCATTGCGCACATCGGCACCTTCGCGGAAGTACGCGCGGGCGACTTCCTTGAACGGCAGGAAGCCGTGGCGGCCTTCGCCGTAGTTGACGAAGCAGGCTTCGAGGGAGGGTTCGATACGGGTGATGACACCCTTGTAGATATTGCCTTTACGCTGTTCGCGTCCGGCAGTCTCGATATCGATGTCGATGAGTTTTTGCCCATCGACGATTGCCACGCGCAGTTCTTCCTGCTGCGTGGCGTTAAACAACATGCGTTTCATGAAAACGACTCCCACCCGCCGCAGTTGCCAATGCGCAGTGCGTCGGGCACGTATCACTCGAGTTATCCAACACGCGAGGTTCGAGCCGGGAGTGGAAGAATTGCCGGGGGGTCCGGGCGATGAGGCCGACGGACGCTATGGCGCCAGGAATACGTTTTCGCGCTCACCCGGATCCGCCGGGCCGCCGGAAAACACCGGCTCGGCGCGGATCACTTCGGGCTTGCAGTCCATACCAATAGAAACTGGACGAGAAACTTCATCAGCGTTTTCTCGGGGCGCCTGCCGACACTTATTCTTCTTGTGACGGCGCCTCACTTCGACTTTTTGCGCGAACGATATTCACAAAGCGATCAGCTCGGACAATGCAGTCCGGGCTGATCGCCAAAAAATTCTATAACCACCAACTCTATCCGCGTCACACGCGCTCGACCGAAGCGGCCTATGGGCCCACTTCCTGCCGTCGCTGCGTGACGTGCGTGCGCTCGCTGCTCCAGGGTCACCGGACGAGCAGCCTGCCCGGGGTGCAAGTAAAATACCGTTTTGGGGTATGCACCGACAGAGGTGGGGATTTGGCATGATTCCCGCTACCGCCATCTCTGTCGGACAAATTATATTCATAATGAATGAGTTAGGCAAAAGTCGGCAGAAAATGGTTGCGCCGGCGTCCGCACCGCAGGTTCGTCTCGTCGAGGTTGACGATGGTTCGGCCGGTCAACGTATCGATAATTTCCTGTTGCGTGAGTGCAAAGGGGTACCGAAAAGCCACGTCTATCGCATTCTGCGTAGCGGGGAAGTCCGCGTAAACAAAGGGCGAGTAGACGCAGCCTATCGACTTGTCATCGGCGATATCGTCCGCATTCCGCCGGTCCGGATGGCCACGCCCGACCCCGAGGCAAAGGCCCATGTCCCGGCCGCCACCTTCCCCATCCTGTTCGAAGACGACTACCTCATGGCCATCGATAAGCCGGCCGGTGTGGCCGTGCACGGTGGCAGCGGGGTGTCGTTCGGGGTGATCGAGCAATTGCGTCAGGCGCTGCCGCAGTTGAAGTTCCTGGAGCTGGTGCATCGGCTGGATCGCGAGACGTCCGGCATTCTGTTGCTCGCGAAAAAGCGAGCGGCGCTAGTCGGCATGCATGAACAGATCCGTCACAACCGGATGGACAAGCGCTATCTCGCCTGCGTCACGGGCGAATGGCGAGACCCCAAACGCGCGGTCAAGGCACCGCTATATAAGTATGTCACCGCCGAGGGTGAGCGCCGGGTGCGGGTGCAGGAAGACGGGCAGGCATCACACACCGTATTCCGCATGGTGGAATCTTATCCGCCTTATACATTGCTCGAAGCGGAACTGAAAACGGGGCGCACCCATCAGATCCGGGTTCACCTGGCGCATTGCGGTACGCCCATTGTTGGCGACGACAAATATGGCGACTTCACGCTGAACAAGAATCTGGCGCGGCCCGGCGTTCGTCCCGGTATCAAGCGGATGTTCCTGCACGCTTATCGGCTGAAGTTCACGCACCCCGTGCTGGACACGCCGATTGCGTTGGAAGCGGCGTTGCCGCCAGAATGTGAGCAATTCCTGAATCAACTTCGAACCACCACCGCTGATGCCAAGCCCTGAATTTGACCTGGTCGTGTTCGACTGGGACGGGACGTTGATGGACTCGACGCCCACGATCACCCGCTGCATCCAGGCGGCTTGCCGGGACCTCGGGTTGCCGGTGCCGACGGACGAGTTGGCTAGCCACGTCATTGGCCTCGGGTTGCGCGACGCGCTGCAAATGGCCGTGCCCTCGCTCGACCCGTCGCACTATCCGCGTCTGTCCGAGCGCTATCGGTTTCACTATCTGATAGGTGATAAGGAGACGGTGCTGTTCCCGGGCGTTCGCGAACTGCTCGACGAATTGCGCTCACGAGGCCGTTTCCTCGCTGTGGCGACGGGGAAATCTCGGGTCGGACTGAACCGGGCGCTGGAATCCGCCGGTCTGATGCGGATGTTCGACGCGACCCGTTGCGCCGATGAGACATTTTCGAAGCCGCACCCGGCCATGCTGCAAGAGCTGACGCGCGAACTCGGTCAGGATCTGCGCCGTACCGTCATGATCGGCGACACCACACACGATTTGCAGATGGCGCGCAGTGCTGGCGCGGCGGGCGTGGGCGTGGCCTACGGTGGCGCGCATCCGCGCGATCAACTGGTTGCGCTCGAACCCGCATATTGTGCAGGCAGCGTAGCCGAGCTGCGCGACTGGTTGCTGGAGCGCGTGTGAGCGAAGCCGCACATCCCACGATGCCGCTGCCGATTTGTCCGGGCAATGCACTGGAAGACGGCGGGCTCGGGGTTCGCTTCGAGGTGCTCGTCGGCGGACGGCCCACGCCGGCTTTCGTGATTCGTTACGACGGCCGCGTCTACGGCTATCTCAATCAGTGCGCCCACGTGCCGATGGAGATGGACTGGTCCGAGGGACAGTTCTTCGAGACGGGCGGCTTATACTTGATGTGCGCAACGCACGGTGCGACGTACGAGCCCGATACCGGGCTTTGCGTTGGCGGGCCGTGCCGGGGCGGGGCATTGCAGCCGGTGCGCGTCGAGGAACAGCCTGCTGCATCGGGCGAGCCCGGCGCGCCGACGACCGTCGTCTGGTGGCCGGAGGCCGGTATCGCGGCGCCCGAAACGTCAACCTCCTGACAAAACATCCGCATCCGGTGCTAAGTTACTTCAAACGTTGCTGAGCGGTCCAATGTCTGTCTCGCCTGTCTCGTCTTTCACCCAAGTCTCTGGATAACGTATGGCCGACTCCCTGCCGCCCGATTCGCCGCGCTCCGAACCCGGTTTCACGCCACCTGGCGGGCGTTCGCCACAGGCGTCCGGTGCGGGTCGCGATCCCCATGAGGTCAAGCCGTGGGAGCGCGAAATGCTGGAAAAGGTCTTGATGGCTGGCATTCGCGAGCAACGTGCTGCGCGACGCTGGAAGATCTTCTTTCGTCTGCTGATCCTGGCGATCATTGCCTTTGCCGTGTGGTCGATCTTCGATTTCGACGGTGGCAGTACGACATCTGTCGGATCGACTGCGGGCAAGCACACTGCGCTCGTCACGCTGAACGGCGAAATTGCCGCTGACGGTCAGGCGAGCGCGCAGAAGATCAACGCGGCGCTGGAATCGGCGTTCGAAGACAAATCGGCTGCCGGCGTGATCCTGCGCATCAACAGTCCCGGCGGTAGTCCGGTGCAGGCGGGCATGATTTACGACGATATCGCTCGTTTGCGTGCCAAATATCCGAAGAAGCCGATTTATGTCGTGGTCGAGGAAATGTGCGCGTCCGGCGGCTATTACGTGGCGGCTGCCGCCGACAAGATTTACGTCGACAAGGCGAGCATCGTCGGTTCCATCGGCGTGTTGATGGACGGCTTCGGCTTCACCGGGTTGATGGACAAATTGGGCGTGGAGCGCCGTCTGCTGACTGCGGGCCGCAACAAGGGCTTCCTCGACCCGTTCTCGCCGCAGACCGATCAGCAGAAGACGTACGCGCTGGACATGCTCGAACAAGTGCACCAGCAGTTCATCACGGCGGTCAAGAAGGGACGTGGCGACCGTCTGAAGGAGGATCCTGATCTTTTCAGCGGTCTGTTCTGGACGGGGCAGCGCTCCGTCGAGCTAGGGTTGGCCGACGGCCTGGGTACGGTCGACTCCGTGGCGCGCGATGTGCTCAAGGCCCCCGATCTGGTCGACTACACCGTCAAGGAAAACCTGCCCGAACGTATGGCGCGACGCTTTGGCGCCGCAGTGGGCGCGGCAGCGATGAAGACGATGCTCATGGGCACCGCGGTGACGATGAAGTAATTGTTACGCTGCGCCGTCCATCGATAGACTGCGCAATGGTAAGAACGGAAAACCCCCACGGAAGCCGGACTTCCGTGGGGTTTTCTTGTTTACGTCCCGTTATTGCGCCAAAAACAGGAAAATCGCAGGCCGTTTATGCAGTTCGACGCTGGCTTGCGGCCATCCCTTGACCCGGTGCGTCACGATTTGCTCCGCATCCTGCGTGACATCGACGGCCACGCAAAGCAGCGTGGAGGCGTCGCAACTTTGCAGTAGGGCGTCGAGCATCGCTTTGTTGCGGTACGGGGTCTCGATGAAGATCTGCGTTTGCTTTTCCTTGCGTGAGCGCTGTTCGAGCTCACGCAGACGCTTGGTGCGCTCGCCCGCATCCGTCGGCAAATAGCCGTGAAAAGCGAAGCTTTGGCCGTTAAGTCCGCTGGCCATCAGGGCGAGGAGAATCGAGCTGGGGCCGACGAACGGCACCACCCGCACGCCTTTTTCATGGGCACGGCGCACCAGCAGCGCCCCCGGATCAGCGACCGCCGGGCAACCGGCCTCCGACACGAGGCCGCCATCTGCGCCCGCCAGAATGGGCGCGAGCAGCGCATCGACAGCCGCATCAGGCGTATTGACGTTCAGTTCGCGGATGTCGATTTCCTGAATCGGCGTGCTGACGCCCACCAGTTTCAGAAAGGCACGGGTACTCTTGGCCTGTTCGCCGACGAAGTACTTCAGCCCGGCGGTCACCGTGCGGACCTCTTCGGGCAACACGGACGGCAGCCCGCCTCGGGTGCTCGTGCCGAGCGTGTTGGGAATCAGATACAGCGTGCCGCTCATGCTGCGCTCCCCTGTGGTGCCACGCCGGGGCCGGGCAGGGCGATGCCGGCATGCATCAGCATGGTCGTGAGCGCAATCAGCGGGAGACCGATGAGCGCGGTGGGGTCGTCGTTTTCGATGGTTTCGAGCAGCATGATGCCGAGGCCTTCGGATTTGGCGCTGCCTGCGCAGTCATAGGGCGTTTCTGCTCGAAGGTAGGCGGCCAGGACGTTATCGGGCAGCTCGCGGAACTTCACTCGCGTTACGACGTCTTTGGCTTGGCTCTCGCCGTTGCGGGCGTCGTAGACGCACAGGGCGGAGTGGAACTCGACCACCTTGCCGCGCATGTCACGCAGTTGCGTCATGGCGTTCTCGAAATTGCCGGGTTTGCCGATCTGGCGGCCTTCGAAGGTGGCGACCTGATCGGAGCCGATGATGACGGCGTCAGGGTGGCGGGCAGCGACGGCCTGTGCCTTCTGGCGGGCCAGCCGCAGCGAGGTGTCGTGCGGTGTTTCGCCAGCGGCGGGCGTTTCGTCGATGTCCGGGACGTCGACCGAGAACGGCAAGCGCAGGCGCTCGAGCAGTTCGCGGCGATAGCGTGATCCGGAGGCCAGGATCAGCGATGGCAGGGGCTGTGCGGTCATCGGGTTTAAGTGTTTGACGAGAAACGAAAAACTATTTAGAATTCACGGCTTTTGCAATCTGGCGCTCGGTCTCGCCAGCCTGCGCGACACCGGTTCAAACGTCTGAAAGTGGCGTCGAATCAGGGCGCTGCGGGTGGCAGGGGACATGAATGCGGTCAGATGCGCCAAGGCAAGGATGAGCGTGATGAACGAATATATCGTCGATCTGTTCGAATTCGCGCGTACCGGCCGGGTGGCGGAAGGTGACGTGCAGCTTGCGGCATTGCCGCGCATGGTAACCGAAGTGCCAGCCGAAGTCTCGGCATCGGGGCGGGCTGAGGGCGTGTTCCACTGGCGTGCGCAAGGGGCGGAGAAGCCCGTGCTGCGCGCGGATGGTAAGCCCACCGTGAAGCAGTTTTTGACGCTCACGGTCGAAGGCCCGATGTGGCTCGAATGCCAACGTTGCCTCACGCCTTATGAGGAGTCGCTCGACTCGGAAACGACGTTCGAGATCGTGACTGACGAAGCCGCTGCGGAAGCGCGTCCTCTCGATGAAGACGAACTCGAAGCGCTGGTCGGCTCCAAACATTTCGATTTGCGCGAGCTGATCGAAGAAGAATTGCTGTTGGCTTTGCCTATCGTCCCGAAACATGAGGTTTGTCCGAGTGTTCACGATAGTCTGGCTACCGGAAGCGACGGGTTGGCAGCGCCGGCTCCGGAGCCCGAAGAAGAGGATAAGCCGTCTCCGTTCGCGGCGCTGGCAGCGCTCAAGCGCTCGCCGGACAAGGACGGAAAGTAATGTGCGGCCGGATTTCCGGCTCACCAAAGTACATGTTTGCGTTAGTCGCACAGGTCGGGCCGACAGGCCGACACCGTAGGGCGGCGCTCGAACTGTGTTAAAATTTCGCGATATTTTGAGGAGTTATCATGGCCGTTCAACAGAACAAGAAGTCGCCGTCGAAGCGCGGCATGCACCGTTCGCACGATTTCCTGACCGCACCGTCGACCGCCGTCGAACCGACGTCGGGTGAGACGCACCTGCGTCACCACATCTCGCCGAACGGTTTCTACCGTGGTCGCAAGGTCATCAAGACCAAGAACGACTAATAATTCGGCCCTCAAGGCGATACGCGCCCATCATGGCGCTGTTTGATCGTCCGATGTGGCAAAAGCGGCACTCATCCTGCCGCTTTTTTTGTTACCTGTACCGCAAGCCAATCACGTCGACATGACAGTCACCCTGACGATCGATTGTATGGGCGGAGACCACGGCCCATCGGTGACGGTGCCGGCTTCGGTTCGCTTCGTGCAATCCACCGACGATGTCGAACTTGTGCTGGTCGGGCAGCAGGAGATCATTAACGCGCAGCTCGCGAAGCTGCGTGTGACGGATCACCCGCGCCTGTCCGTCGTCAATGCGAGTGAAGTCGTCGCCATGGACGACTCGGTCGAGACAGCGCTGCGCAAGAAGAAAGACTCTTCGATGCGCGTGGCGCTCAATCTGGTCAAGGAAGCGCGCGCGCAGGCCTGCGTGTCCGCCGGGAATACCGGTGCGCTGATGGCCGTCTCGCGTTACGTCCTCAAGACGCTACCCGGTATCGAGCGCCCGGCAATTGCCACGGTGCTGCCAAACGAGAAGGGTGGCTACACGACGATGCTCGATCTGGGCGCCAACGTCGACTGCGAACCGACTCACCTGCTGCAATTCGCCGAGATGGGCCACGCGCTTGTCGCAGCGGTCGATGGGAAGGAACGTCCGTCGATCGGCCTGCTCAACATTGGCGAAGAAGTCATCAAAGGCAACGACGTCATCAAGCAGGCGGGCGAGCTGCTGCGCGGCTCCACGCTGAATTTCTACGGCAACGTGGAAGGCAACGACATTTATCGCGGTACGACGGATATCGTCGTCTGCGATGGTTTCGTCGGCAACGTTGCACTCAAAACTTCCGAAGGCCTGGCACAGATGCTCGGCGACATGATCCGCGAAGAGTTCACCCGTACGTGGTGGACGAAGGTGATTGCCGTCATCGCATTGCCGATTCTCACTCGCTTCAAGAACCGCGTCGACCATCGCCGTTACAACGGTGCTGCGTTGCTCGGGTTGCGTGCGCTCGTCATCAAGAGCCACGGTTCCGCCGATGCCTACTCGTTTGAATGGGCCATCAAACGCGGCTATGATGCAGTTCGCAACGGTGTGCTTGACCGTCTGTCGCACGCCATGCAAGAGAATCAGACCCAGCTCCAGGACAACAAGCCGGCGAGCGCCATTCCGGCGCTCTGAAGCCGGTCCCGCCCCGGTGCGCTAACCGACCATAAGATGACCCAGTCCGCGATTTATTCCCGTGTCGTCGGCACCGGCAGCTACCTGCCGGCACGACGCGTGACCAATCAGCAGTTGGCAGACGAGCTTGCCACCCGAGGCATCGAGACGAGCGACGAGTGGATCGTCGCCCGTACCGGCATTCAGGCGCGCCATTTCGCCGCGCCCGACCAGACGAGCAGCGATATGGCGGTGGAAGCCGCCAAGCGCGCACTCGACATGGCGGGATTGAGCGCCGACCAGATCGACCTGATCATGGTGGCCACGTCCACACCCGATTTCGTGTTCCCGAGTACGGCTTGCCTCGTGCAGAACAAGCTCGGCATCACCAACGGTTGCGCCGCGTTCGACATTCAGGCTGTGTGCTCGGGCTTCGCCTACGCGATGGCGACGGCCGACAACTTCATTCGCTCGGGTGCCTACCGCAACGTGCTGGTGATCGGTGCGGAAACGTTCTCGCGCATTCTCGATTTCAACGACCGTACGACGTGCGTGCTGTTT
This sequence comes from Pandoraea commovens, assembly GCF_902459615.1. Lineage (GTDB taxonomy): Bacteria > Pseudomonadota > Gammaproteobacteria > Burkholderiales > Burkholderiaceae > Pandoraea > Pandoraea commovens. The sequence goes on along the minus strand of NZ_CABPSA010000003.1, from coordinate 418,896 downwards.
GGCGACGGCGCCGGTGCGGTCGTGCTGCAAGCGTCCAGCGAGCCGGGCATTCTGTCGAGCGCGCTGCACGCTGACGGCAGTCACTCGAACATCCTCTGTGTGCCGGGCAATGTGAGCGGTGGCGCGGTGCAGGGTGAGGCGTTCCTTTATATGGATGGTCAGGCGGTGTTCAAGCTGGCCGTCAAGGTACTCGAAAAGGTGGCTCACGAGGCCCTCGAGAAGGCTGGGCTGGAAGCGTCGGCGATCGACTGGCTGATTCCGCATCAGGCCAATCTGCGCATCATGACGAGCACCGCCCGCAAGCTGGGTGCCGAAGCGAAAATGGTCGTGACCGTCGACCAGCACGGCAATACTTCCGCGGCATCGATTCCGCTCGCACTCGACGTCGCGGTTCGCGACGGTCGTATCAAAGCTGGCCAGAACGTCATGATCGAAGGCGTGGGTGGTGGCTTTACGTGGGGCGCGGTGCTTTTCCGCATGTGAACGTCCCGGCGCCGGAGCACCACGCGAACCTGCCGCACGTTGTGAAGTGTGGTGTAAGCGAAACGCGTGAGAAGGCTCTCTTGCGTGTCGTTGCGGCGCGCTAAGATGCGCCGCCATGTTTCTGAATCTGACTGTAAAACCAGCCGCTATGACATTCGCTTTCGTTTTCCCGGGACAAGGATCCCAATCGGTGGGCATGCTCGACGCATTCGCGGACAACGCTGTCGTGCGCGAAACGCTTGCCGAAGCTTCGGACGCTCTCGGGCAGGATATCGCCAAGCTGATCGCCGCTGGCCCCGCCGAAGAACTGAACCTCACGACCAACACACAGCCGGTGATGCTCACCGCCGCCTACGCGATGTACCGCGCGTGGCTGGCTGACGGTGGCGCAACGCCGGCTTTCGTCGCTGGCCACAGCCTGGGTGAGTACACGGCGTTGGTGGCCGCTGGCGTCATCGCATTCAAGGACGCCGTGCCGCTCGTGCGTTTCCGCGCGCAAGCCATGCAGGAAGCCGTGCCGGTCGGTCAGGGCGGTATGGCGGCGATTCTCGGTCTGGACGACGACACCGTTCGCACCGTCTGCGCTGATGCGTCGGCGGCGGGCGTGGTCGAGGCCGTCAACTTCAACGCCCCGGCGCAAGTCGTGATCGCCGGTGCTAAGGCGGGCGTCGAGAAGGCCTGCGAGCTGGCTAAGGCTGCGGGTGCCAAGCGCGCGCTCGTGCTGCCGGTGTCCGCACCGTTCCATTCGTCGCTGCTCAAGCCTGCGTCGGATCGTCTGCGCGAGTATCTGGCGAGCGTGACGTTTAACGCGCCGCAGGTCCCGCTCGTCAATAACGTGGATGTGGCGGTCGAAACCGACGTGGCTCGCATCAAGGACGCGCTGGTGCGTCAGGCGGCCGCCCCGGTGCGCTGGGTCGAATCGGTGAAGTGGCTCGCCGCGCAAGGCGTGACGCAAGTGGTCGAGTGCGGTCCGGGCAAGGTGCTGACCGGCCTGACCAAGCGCATCGACGGCAATCTCACGGGTTTGGCAATCACCGATCCGGCCTCGCTGGCCGACGTGCGCGCCCAACTCTCGTAAGCCATAGGCAAGGGTAATTCTTTCATGAGCAAGCAACTCGAAAACCTCGTGGCGCTGGTGACCGGCGCCTCGCGCGGCATCGGTCGTGCCATCGCCCTCGAACTGGCTCGCCAGGGTGCGACGGTCGTGGGTACCGCCACCAGCGAAGCCGGAGCGCAAGGCATCGATGCGTATTTCGCAGAAGCCGGTGTCGCGGGCAAGGGCATTGTCCTGAATGTGACCGACGCCGAAGGCGTGGCCGCAGCGCTGGACGACATCCTCAAGCAACATGGCAAACTCGACATCCTCGTCAATAACGCCGGTATCACCCGCGATAACCTTGCGATGCGTATGAAGGACGACGAGTGGGATGATGTGATCGACACGAACCTCAAGGCGATCTTCCGTCTGTCGCGCGCTGTCATTAAGCCGATGATGAAGGCGCGTAGCGGCCGGATCATCAATGTGACGTCGGTCGTCGGTTCCGCAGGCAACCCGGGGCAGGCCAACTACGCTGCCGCGAAGGCGGGCGTGTCGGGCATGTCGCGCTCGTTGGCCGCTGAGATCGGCAGCCGAAACATCACGGTCAACTGTGTGGCCCCCGGTTTTATCGACACCGATATGACCAAGGCGCTGGGTGAAGCACAGCACGAAGCGCTCAAGGCACGCATTCCGCTGGGCCGTCTGGGCGCGCCGGAAGATATCGCCAATGCGGTGGCGTTCCTCGCGTCTCCGCAGGCAGGTTACATCACCGGCACTACGCTTCACGTGAACGGCGGCATGTTCATGAATTAAGGAAGATGTGCGCAAATTGCGGTGAGATTGCATGATTTTGCGCGACATTGAACATTATTTGGCGCATGCTAACTTTGCTTGGCAAACCTGTTAAAATGCGCGCACTTGTCTGAACTAACTACCCCGGAGGGTTTGAATGGATAACATTGAGCAACGCGTCAAGAAGATCGTCGCCGAACAACTTGGCGTCGCGGAAGCCGACATTAAGAACGAATCCAGCTTCGTGAACGATCTCGGCGCTGACTCGCTCGATACGGTTGAGCTGGTGATGGCCCTGGAAGAAGAGTTCGAGATCGAGATCCCGGACGAAGAAGCAGAAAAGATCACCACCGTGCAACAAGCTATCGATTTCGCCTCGTCGCAGAAGAAGGCGTAATTCGTACGGATAGCCTGATTGGCCGGGATGCCGACCGGCTCCTGGCGTCGGGCGTGCCTGTCAGCCGCAGGGAGCGCAGGGTCGGACCTTGTCGCCTCTGTGGCTTTTGTTTTGTATGACCCAGCAGAAGAAGGGGAGTATCGTGAGTCGTCGTCGCGTCGTCATTACCGGTCTGGGCCTGATCTCGCCGGTCGGCAACACTGTTGCCGAAGGTTGGGAAAATCTGGTCGCGGGCCGTTCGGGCATCGCCAACATCACGAAGTTCGATGCGAGCGAGTTCAAAGTTCGCTTCGCAGGCGAAGTCAAAAACTTCGAGACAGAGAAGTATCTGTCGGCCAAGGAAGCCCGCCGTATGGATACGTTTATCCATTTCGGTCTGGCAGCCGGCATTCAGGCGTTTGAGGATAGCGGCCTGCAAATCACCGCAGAGAACGCAGAGCGCGTGGGCGTGCTGGTTGGCTCCGGGATCGGTGGTCTGCCGATGATCGAGGATACGCATGACGATCTGATCAAGGGCGGTCCGCGCAAGATTTCTCCCTTCTTCGTGCCGGGCTCGATCATCAACATGATCTCCGGCCATCTGTCGATCAAGTACGGCCTGAAGGGCCCGAACCTTGCCATCGTCACGGCTTGCACGACCGGTCTGCACTGTATCGGTCAGGCCGCTCGCATGATTCAGTATGGCGACGCGGATGCCGTGCTCGCCGGCGGGGCCGAATCGACGGTGTCGCCGCTGGGTATCGGCGGTTTCGCTGCGATGACCGCACTGTCCACGCGTAACGACGACCCGGCGACGGCCAGCCGTCCGTGGGACAAGGATCGCGACGGCTTCGTGCTGGGCGAAGGCGCTGGCGTGATGATGGTCGAAGAGTACGAGCACGCCAAGGCGCGCGGCGCCAAGATCTACGCCGAACTCACAGGCTTCGGCATGAGCGCCGACGCGTATCACATGACCGCACCGTGTGAAGACGGCGACGGCGCGCTGCGTGCCATGACGAACGCGTTGCGCGACGCTGGCCTGAACGCCGACACGGTGAACTACGTGAATGCGCACGGCACGTCGACGCCGTTGGGCGATATCGCGGAGACGGTCGCGGTCAAGCGCCTGATGGGCGATGCGGCCAAGAACGTGGTGATGAATTCGACCAAGTCGATGACCGGCCACTTGTTGGGCGGTGCAGGCGGCCTGGAGTCGGTGTTCACCGTGTTGGCCGTTCATCACCAGAAGTCGCCGCCGACGATCAACATCTTCAATCAGGATCCGGCTTGCGACCTCGACTACTGCGCAAATACGGCCCGTGACATGAAAATTGATGTCGCGTTGAAGAACTCTTTCGGATTTGGCGGGACTAACGGCACGCTGGTCTTCCAGCGAGTCTAAGTTCGCGGGACGCCCCGCAGGCGTCCCGTCCCGCTGACCCACGCTCCGGTGAGTGTGCCCGGGCGTGCGGCGTCAAAGACACTTCCAGCCGTGGTGGTCAGTGCTGCCACGGTGCAATTGGGCCCGTTCGGGCCCGGCAGCCAGAGAAAATACGGATCCATATCAGGTGAGTGAACGAGAAATCGACCAGGCGCTCGTCGAGCGCGTGCAGAAAGGCGACAAAGCCGCCTTCGAGCTGTTGGTCGCGAAATATCACCGCAAGATCATCCGCCTCGTATCGCGGCTCGTGCGCGACGCCGCCGAGGTCGAGGATGTGACGCAGGAGGCCTTTATCAAGGCCTACCGCGCCTTGCCGCAGTTTCGCGGCGAGTCGGCGTTCTATACCTGGTTGTATCGTATTGCTGTCAACACGGCGAAAAACCACCTGGCGACCCAGGGACGTCGTGCACCGACTTCGACTGAAGCGAACGCTGAAGAAGCTGAAACTTTTGCCGAGGCCGATCAACTAAGGGATATCAACACGCCTGAGTCGATGCTGATGAGCAAGCAGATTGCTCAAACGGTCAACACAGCGATGGAGGCTTTGCCCGATGAACTTCGAACGGCAATTACCCTGCGAGAAATCGAAGGGTTGAGCTACGAAGAGATCGCCGAAGCCATGGGGTGCCCGATCGGAACGGTCCGTTCGCGAATTTTCCGGGCGCGTGAAGCGATTGCCAGCCGGCTCAGGCCGCTGCTGGACACGCCTGACGGTAAGCGCTGGTGAGCGCGCCGCCGGGAAAGTTATTTTCGTTGGGGGATATCATGGGATCAGCGACGGTACAAACGCAGCGGGGGCTGCAAGCCGAGCGGATTTCCGCGTTGATGGACGGGGAATTCGATCCGGACGAACTGGCCGCCCTGCTGGACGAGGCTGACACCTCGGGCCGGCCTCTGTGGGACGACTACCATCTGATCGGGGACGCACTGCGTTCCGATGAACTGACGCTGCCGCGTTCGGAGTCTGCCTTTATGGCCTCCTTCGCTGCACGCCTCGAAGCCGAGCCGCACCTGCTCGCGCCAGCCGCACTGGCCGATGCTCAGGCAGCGACAGCTGCGGGTGCAAAAGCCACCGGCTCGCGTGTCACGCGAATCAATCCTTTCCTGCGCGTTCGCCGCGTCCTGCCGACGGCCGCCGCCGCCGCTGCAGTCGCTGCACTGTCGTGGGTCGTGGTGCCGCGTCTGCAGGACCATCCGGCAGGTGGTGCGCAACCGCAGGTGCTCGCCCAGACCGCAGCGCCGGTCGCCAGCGGTTCCAGCCTCACGCGTGTGGCGCTGTCGCAGCAGCCGCAAGCCGCTGTGGCCGCCAATGGTGCGGGTGCGCCGAACGATGTGATCGTGCTGCGCGACGCGCGTCTCGACCAATATCTTGCGGCTCACCAGCAATACGCGCCGGCCCCGATCGGTCAGAGCGTTTCCCCTTACATGCGAGCCTCGGCGCAAGCGGACGAATAAATGCAGCGCCTGAGTATCGAATCCTTGCCGCGTGCGCCCTTCGGGCGCACTTTCTTCTTGTTTGCATTCCTGCTGGCGAGCACCCTGCAAACGCAGGCGTGGGCGCAGGCTTCCGCGTCCACCGACCCGCTGGTCGAGAAGCGCGAAGTCAGTGCGTGGCTCAACAAGATCCACCGAGCGGCGCAAACGCAAAACTACATCGGCACCTTCGTGTATCAGCGTGGCTCGACCATGCGTTCGTCGAAGATCAGTCACTTCGCCGAGAAAGGTAACGAGTACGAAGAACTGGAGACGCTCGACGGACGTCAGCGCCGCATTCTTCGTCAGAACGAAGACGTCTACACGCTGATTCCCGAGCAGAAGACCGTCTTCCAGGAAAAGCGCGAGAGCAAGGATTCGTTCCCCGCATTGCTTGCGACGCCCAATCGCGACGTGCTCGACTACTACGCGCCGAAACTGCTGCCGAACGAACGGATGGCGGGCTTCGACTGCATGGTGATCGAGCTCACGCCGAAGGACGATTACCGTTTCGGTTATCGCTTGTGGGCCGATCGCAATACGGGCTTGTTGCTGCGTGCGCAGACGCTCGATGCCGAAGGTCACCTGCTGGAGCAGGCGGCGTTCTCGCAAATCTCTATCGGTGTGCCGAGCGAGAAGGCGCGAATCGTTCACGCGATTCAGGCGACGCACGGCTGGCATGTCGTGAAGCCGCAGATTGCGACGACGCGTCTGTCGGACGCGGGCTGGAGCATCGACGTCGACAAGAAGGTGCCGGGATTCAAGGCCGTGCGGGAAGTGCGTCGCACGATGCGCTCGACGGCTGACGGCAAACCGCTGGAAGTCCAGCAGGTGGTATATTCCGACGGCATGGCCGGACTTTCGGTGTTTATCGAGCCGGCCACGCGTGAGCGCAAGGAAGGCCACGGTAGCGCCGGAGCGACGAACATCCTCATCAAGCGCTATGGCGACTTCTGGCTGACCTTGCTCGGCGAAGTGCCGCAGGCCACCCTGCAACAGTTCGCATCCAGCATCGAGTACAAACAGCCGGCGAAGTGACCGGCTGTCGGGTGGGCCGCAACCGGTAACGGTGCGGTCCGGGCAGCGAGGCAGACGTGACGCGACGCAGCGTCGGGTGCCGGACTGCCCTCAGGGATTCCGAGACTTTCGCGCACCACGATCTTCCAATGAAGAAGACTCTCCTGCTTCGTGTCATCCTCGGCGGCGCCATTGCCGCCCAATTGGCGGGAGCCCCCGCCGCCTTTGCTGCGCCGGCCTCGGCACCGAGCGGCGGATCGACGACGTCGAACGCACCGCTTGTCAGCAACCTTCCCGATTTCACTCAGCTCGTCGATCGCGTCGGCCCCGCCGTCGTGAACATTCGGACGACCGAGCGCGTTAGCCGCAATCAGCGTGGCTTGCCGCCCGGTATGGACGACGACATGGCCGAGTTGTTCCGCCGCTTCTTCGGCGTGCCCATGCCTCAGCAGCCGGGCCCGAAGGGCGGCACGCCGAAGCGTGGCCAGCCCCAGCCGGACGAAGAGCAGAACAGTGGCGTGGGTTCGGGCTTCATTGTCTCGAACGACGGCTACATTCTGACGAACGCGCACGTGGTCGACGGCGCGGACAGCATCTACGTCACCCTGACCGACAAGCGCGAGTTCAAGGCGAAACTGGTCGGCGCGGACAAGCGTACCGATGTCGCGGTGGTCAAGGTGGAGGCCAAGGATCTGCCGACGGTGCCTGTCGGCGACTCGAACAAGCTGCGCGTGGGCGAGTGGGTGGTGGCGATCGGATCGCCATTCGGTCTCGAAAATACGGTAACGGCGGGCATCGTGTCGGCTAAGGGTCGTGACACGGGCGATTACCTGCCGTTCATCCAGACGGATGTGGCCGTGAACCCGGGCAACTCCGGCGGCCCGCTCATCAATATGCGTGGCGAGGTCGTGGGCATCAACTCAATGATCTACAGCCAGACCGGCGGTTTCATGGGCATTTCGTTCGCGATTCCGATCGACGAAGTGATGCGCGTGGTCGATCAGCTCAAGAAGACGGGCAAGGTCGTGCGCGGCCGTATCGGCGTGGCGATCAGCGAAGTGAGCAAGGACGTGGCCGATTCGCTGGGCTTGCCGCGTGCTCAGGGTGCACTGGTGCGCAGCATCGAGCCGGGTAGCCCTGCCGAGAAGGCGGGCGTGCAGCCGGGTGACATCATCATGAAGTTCGAAGGCCGTCCGGTCGATCACGCAACGGACCTGCCGCGCATGGTCGGCGAGACCAAGCCGGGTTCGAGCGCAACGCTGCAAGTCCTGCGCAAGGGCAAGAATCAGGATCTGAAGATCACGATTGCCGAGGCGGATACCGATACGCCCAAGGCATCGAAGGCCCAGGGCGGCAGTGCCGAAGCGCCGCATCCGAACGCGTTGGGTCTGGTCGTCTCCGATTTGACCGAAGCGCAGAAGAAGGATTTGAAGCTGCGTGGCGGCGTGCAGGTCGAACTGGCGGAAGGCCCGGCGGGCCGTGCGGGGCTCCAGCAGGGTGACATCATTCTGCGCGTGGGCGATGCCGATATCGCCAACGCCAAGCAGTTCGAGGACGTGGTGAAGGCGCTCGATCCGAAGCGTCTGGTGCCGATCCTGGTGCGCCGTGGCGATGCAACGCAGTTCGTGCCGCTGCGCCCGCGTGCGCCGGGCAACAAGTAATCCAGCCCATGACCGCGCCGGCGCTCACGCTCTATGGCCGCAAGTGGTGTCATCTGTGCGATGACATGCTTGCGGCGCTCGAAGCGATGCGTCCGGCGTGGGATTTCTCGGTCACGGTGATCGACGTCGACAGCGATCCGGTGCTCGAAGCGAAGTACGACGAGATCGTGCCGGTGCTTGCTCTGGGCGAGCGTGAGCTGTGCCGGTATCGTTTCGACGTCGACGCTGTCGCCACTGTTTTTCCCCGGGGCTGACGCTTCGTCCGGCCCGGATGCCCAGAACGAAACCAGCACCAGACCATCATTTCCACTGAATCCCACTTATTTCGGCTATACGGCTGCGATGCCTTCGATTCCGGACGGAATCGGTGCGCTTTCGGCTAAAATGTCGTGTTTGCCGATTCTCTCGAAAGTCGCTGCCGAGCCGAATCCGATGGCACCGACTTTTCTATAGCCCCGCCTCATGGACCATATTCGCAATTTTTCGATCATCGCCCACATCGACCACGGGAAATCGACCCTGGCCGATCGCATCATCCAGCTGAGCGGCGGTTTGTCCGATCGTGAAATGGAATCTCGCGTCCTCGACTCGATGGATCTCGAGCGCGAGCGGGGCATCACCATCAAGGCACAGACCGCCGCGCTGCAATACAAGGCACGCGACGGCAAGGTCTACAACCTCAACCTGATCGATACGCCGGGACACGTCGACTTCTCGTACGAAGTGAGCCGTTCGCTGTCCGCTTGCGAAGGCGCGCTGCTCGTCGTCGACGCCTCGCAGGGCGTGGAAGCGCAGACCGTTGCGAACTGCTACACCGCGATCGAGCTGGGCGTGGAAGTCGTGCCGGTGCTCAACAAGATCGATCTGCCGTCGGCCGAGCCGGAAAACGCGATCCAGGAGATCGAAGACGTTATCGGCATCGAAGCGACCGACGCCGTGCGCTGTTCGGCCAAAACCGGTCTGGGCGTGGAAGACGTGCTCGAAGCGCTGATCGCCAAGGTGCCGCCGCCCAAGGGCGACGCCAACGCGCCGCTGCAAGCCCTGATCATCGACTCGTGGTTCGATAGTTACGTCGGTGTGGTCATGCTGGTGCGCGTGGTCAACGGCACGCTCAAGCCGAAGGAAAAGATTCACCTGATGGCCACGGGCTCCAGCTATCTGGTGGAACAGGTGGGCGTGTTCACGCCGAAGTCCAAGCAACTCGCGTCGCTGTCTGCCGGTCAGGTGGGCTTCATCATCTCGGGTATCAAGGAACTGAACGCGGCGAAGGTGGGCGATACCGTCACTCACGCCGTGACGACCACGACCAAGCCGGCCGACGCACCGCTGCCGGGCTTCAAGGAAGTGAAGCCGCAGGTGTTCGCCGGTCTCTATCCGGTCGAAGCCAATCAGTACGATGCCCTGCGCGACTCGCTCGAAAAGCTCAAGCTCAACGACGCCTCGCTGCAATACGAACCGGAAGTTTCCCAGGCACTGGGCTTCGGTTTCCGTTGCGGCTTCCTGGGCCTGCTGCACATGGAAATCGTGCAGGAGCGTCTGGAACGCGAATTCGACATGGACCTCATCACCACGGCGCCGACCGTGATTTATGAGGTGACGGAGCGCGACGGCACGGTCGTCTCGGTGGAAAACCCGGCGAAGATGCCGGACCCGGGCCGCATCGAGGAAGTTCGCGAGCCGATCGTCACCGTGAATCTGTACATGCCGCAGGAGTACGTCGGTTCGGTCGTCACGCTGTGCCAGCAAAAGCGCGGCGTGCAGATCGACATGCAGTACCACGGCCGCCAGGTGCGTCTGATTTATGAAATTCCGATGGCTGAAATCGTGCTCGATTTCTTCGACCGTCTGAAGTCGGTATCGCGCGGTTACGCGTCGATGGATTACGAGTTCAAGGAATATCGCGCGTCGGACGTGGTCAAGGTCGACATGCTGATCAACAACGACAAGGTCGACGCATTGTCGATCATCGTCCACCGCTCGGAGAGCCGTCGTCGTGGTGCGCAAGTCGCGTCGAAGATGCGCGAAATCATTCCGCGTCAGATGTACGATGTGGCGATTCAGGCGGCCATCGGTGCGAACATCATCGCGCGGGAAAACATCAAGGCACTGCGTAAGAACGTGTTGGCGAAGTGCTATGGTGGCGACATCTCGCGTAAGAAGAAGCTGCTCGAGAAACAGAAGGAAGGTAAGAAGCGCATGAAGCAGGTGGGGAGCGTTGAAATTCCCCAGGAAGCGTTCCTTGCCATTTTGCAAGTCGAAGACAAATAACGTAGCGACAGGTCCCGCATGAATTTCGCCCTGATTCTTTTGATCCTGGTGCTGGTGACCGGGGTGGCCTGGGTGGCCGACAAGTTGGTGTTTCAACCGGCGCGCCGCCGGGCAGCACAGAATGCCGTGGCGCAATTCGATCAGCAGCAGCTTGCGTTGCAGGGCTCCGGTATTCAGGGCTCTGGTTCGCAGGAAGGCAATGCGCTGGCAAGTGCGCGCGCGAAGTTGCGTGACGACAAGCTGCGTCAGCCGTGGTGGCTGGAGTACTCGGCGAGCTTCTTCCCGGTGATTCTGGCGGTTTTCGTGCTGCGCTCGTTCGTGGTCGAGCCGTTCAAGATTCCGTCGGGTTCGATGATCCCGACGCTGCTCGTCGGCGATTTCATTCTGGTGAACAAGTTCGATTACGGTATTCGTCTGCCGGTGGTCAACAAGAAGATCATCGATTTGGGCGAGCCGAAGCGTGGCGACGTTGTGGTGTTCCGTTACCCGAAGGATGAGTCGATGGACTACATCAAGCGTGTGATCGGCGTGCCGGGCGACGTGGTGGCCTACCAGAACAAGAAGCTCACGATCAACGGTGAACCGGTGCCGGAGACTGCGCTGCCGGATTACTTCGACGACGAGCACATCGCGTATTTCAAGCAGTTCGAGGAGACGGTTGGCGGCGTGAAGAACCGGATTCTGAACGATCCGAACGTGCCGCCGTACATCATGGGCGCCGACGACTTCCCGAACAAACAGAACTGCCAGTACAACAGCCAGGGCGTGATCTGCAAGGTGCCTCCGGGCAACTACTTCATGATGGGCGATAACCGCGATAACAGTGCGGACAGCCGCTACTGGGGCTTTGTGCCCGAGCAGAACATCGTGGGCCGGGCGTTCTTCATCTGGATGAACTTCTCGAACCTGAAGCGTCTGGGCGGCTTCCAGTAAGTCGACCGCTTCCCGGGGAAGTCTGGCTTTCCCGCTTAGGATCGAATTGATGCGGAAATTGGCGTTATTTCGTCAATTTCCGCATTATTGTTTTTAAATTAGAAATAAAAGGTGCGACAGGAGACGGCCGTCGGCGGGACTGATCGGTCCTGACCTCGGAATTGTCCGATCCACCGATCTCGCGCCAGTCCGAAAAGCCCGTCAGACGGCGGTAAAGCCCGTCGTTTCTTGGCGACGACCCGCGCCGGGGCGGGAGCGTCGCGCTATACTTGCGCCATGTCTCAATCACTGAATCAACTGGAAGAACGTCTCCAGTATCGTTTCCACGATGCGGAATTGCTTTGCCAAGCACTGACGCACCGTAGCCACAGTGCCGCCAACAATGAGCGGCTGGAGTTTCTCGGCGATTCCATTCTGAACTGTTCGGTCGCAGCGATTCTGTTCCGTCGCTACGGCAAGCTCGACGAAGGCGACCTCTCACGTGTGCGCGCCAATCTCGTGAAGCAACAATCGTTGTACGAGATCGCGCAGACGCTTGGCGTTTCCGATTTTCTTCGCCTGGGCGAAGGCGAGCTCAAGAGCGGTGGTTTCCGTCGTCCCTCGATTCTGGCCGATACTCTCGAAGCGCTGTTCGGGGCGATGTACCTCGATGGCGGTTTCGAGAGGGCCTATGCGGTGATCGAGCGTCTGTACACGCCCGTGCTCGAACATGTCGATCCGAAGACACTCGGCAAAGACGCCAAGACGCTGCTTCAGGAATACCTGCAAGGCCACAAGATCGCGCTGCCGCAGTACACGGTGATCGCTACCCACGGGGCAGCGCACAACCAGCAGTTCGAGGTCGAGTGCACCGTGCCGAAGCTCGACATCAAGGTGGGCGGTTCGGGCGCCAGCCGTCGCGCGGCCGAGCAGGCAGCGGCCAAGAAAGCGCTGGAGGAAGTGCAGAAGATGCCCGCGCTGGCGAAGCCGAAGGCCGAGAAGAGCGCGAAGGCGGCGAAGAAGCGTGCTGCCAAGGCGGCGGCCTCGGAAGCGAAGAAGGCCGTACAGGTAGGGCAAGCCGGGCAACTGACGCTGGCGTCGCAGGCTGAATCGAAGGACGTGAAGGAGTCGCGCGAGCCGAAGGATGCGCGCGATGCCACGGCCGGCGCGAGCACGGCGCCAGCCATGACCGCGTCGAGCCACAATGCGCCTCGCAACGCGGCCGCATCGCCCGAGAAGTCCGCTGAAAAGTCCGCTGAGAAGCCGGCTGAAAAGTCCGCCGAAAAGCCGACCGACAAGGCCGACGCCGCCAAGCAACCTCCGGCAGCTGCCTGAGTCCCATTCAGGGGGAGAGCAATCGCTGCTGTCCCCCTTTCAAGAGAGTTTCCAATCATGAACGATAAGACGGATTTTCGCTGCGGTACCGTGGCGATCGTCGGGCGTCCGAACGTCGGCAAGTCGACGCTGCTCAACGCCCTCGTCGGTCAGAAGATCAGCATCACGTCGCGCAAGGCGCAGACCACGCGACATCGCATCACCGGCATCAACACCACGGAAGACGCGCAGTACATCTTCGTCGACACCCCGGGCTTTCAGACACGTCATGCGACCGCACTCAACCGCTCGCTCAATCGTGCCGTGACGTCCACGCTGTCGAGCGTCGACGTGGTCATGTTCGTGATCGAAGCAGGTAATTTCGGCCCGGACGACGAGAAGGTGCTCAAGCTCCTGCCGGAAAACACGCCGGTGCTGCTGATCGTCAACAAGCTGGACCGTATCAACGATAAAGCCGAGATGCTGCCGTTCCTGCGCAAGCTGGGTGAAGTGCGTGATTTCCGCGAGATCGTGCCGATGTCGGCGAAGCGTGAGGACGACATCAAGCGTTTGCTCGGCGTGTTGCGTCCGTACCTGCTCGAAGGCGACCCGATTTACGGCGAGGACGATCTGACCGATCGCAGCGAGCGTTTCATGGCGGCCGAAATCCTGCGCGAAAAGGTGTTCCGCTGGACGGGCGACGAATTGCCGTACACGAGCACGGTCATCATCGACAAGTTCGAAGTCGAAGGGAATCTGCGCCGCATTTTTGCGACGATTCTGGTCGATCGCGACAACCACAAGGCGATGATCATCGGCAACAAGGGCGCGAAGCTCAAGCAGATCTCCACCGATGCACGCCTCGATATGGCGAAGCTTTTCGACGGGCCCGTGTATCTGGAAGTGTGGATCAAGGTGAAGGGTGGCTGGGCCGACAACGAAGCCGGCCTGCGGGCATATGGCTACGAGTGAGCTGGATACGACGTCACGTGACGATGTCGACGCGCCGGATGCCGTAACGACGGCGACCGGTACGTCGCAAGCCACGCGATCGGCGCGATCCCCGCGAGCCGCCTCGGAGGCGGTGGGGGCGCGGCCCACGCGTCCGAAGAGCACGCGCCCGCGTGCCGTGGACGACGATGCCTCCGAAGCCTTCCAGCAAGCGCAGGCTAACAGCGACACCGTCAAGCGCGAAGCCAAGCGCACGCGACGCGCGCCGTCCCCCGCCCGGGTGGCCGAGCGCGAACAAAGCCGGGTGACGGAACAACCCGGCTTTGTGCTTCACAGCTATCCCTACCGCGAAACCAGTCTGATCATCGATGTACTTACGCGCGACCACGGGCGTATTGCGCTCGTCGCCAAGGGGGCGAAGCGTCCGCATTCCGCACTGCGCGGCGTGCTTCAGACGTTTCAACCGCTCTCGCTCGCTTGGCTCGGCAAAGGCGAGTTGCGCACGTTGACGAAGGCTGAGTGGGTCGGCGGCTTGCGTCCCCTGGAGGGCGACGCGCTGCTTTCGGGCTTTTATCTGAACGAATTGCTGGTGAAGTTTTGCGCGCGAGACGATCCGCACGACAAGCTGTTCCAGCACTATCTGACGACGCTGCATCATCTCGCGCACGGCGAACCTGCGGGCGTGATCCTGCGTGCGTTCGAGCGCGTGTTGTTGCGCGAGACGGGATATGCCGTGGCGTTCGACCGTTGCACGCAAACGCGTGGCAAGGTCGTACCGGATCGCCGCTATGTGTTTCACCCCGACTGGGGCGTGCGCCCGGCGCGCGGCGACGAACCGTCGGACTGGCCGGTCGTTGCCGGGCAGACGCTGCTCGACATGGAGCAAGACGATTACTCGCGGGCGCAGACCGTGCAACAAAGCAAGTTGCTCATGCGCTTTCTTCTTAACCACCATTTGGGCGGCGTGCCGCTCAATACCCGGCAGATCCTGCTCGACCTGCAAAAACTATGAGCCTCTTCTTCCAAGGCAATGCCATCGACCTCGGGGTCAACATCGATCACGTCGCCACGGTGCGCAACGCGCGCGGCACGAAATATCCGGATCCGATCAGGGCAGCCCTGCTGGCCGAAGAGGCGGGCGCCGATGTGATTACGCTGCACTTGCGTGAGGACCGTCGCCATATTCGCGACGACGACGTCACGAATCTGCGCGACAAGCTGATCACGCGCATGAACCTCGAGTGTGCGGTGACGGAAGAGATGCTGGCGATTGCCTGCCGCGTGAAGCCGCACGATGTCTGTCTCGTGCCGGAGAGTCGTCAGGAACTGACCACTGAAGGTGGGCTGGACGTCGTCGGGTTGTACGACCGTATCGCCGCAGCGACGCAACAGCTTGGCGAAGCGGGCAGCCGCGTGTCGCTGTTCATCGACCCGGACGAGGCACCGATTCGCGCTGCTGCCCGCATGGGCGCGCCGGTCGTCGAGCTGCACACGGGGCGTTACGCCGAAGCGCATGACGAAGCCACACTTGAGGCCGAGTTCGCCCGCATCGAACGTGCGGTGGCGCTCGGTGTGTCGCTGGGACTGCGCGTCAATGCCGGTCATGGCTTGCACTATGAGAACGTGCAGCCCATCGCGGCCATCGAGGGCATTTCCGAGCTGAACATCGGACACGCCATCGTCGCTCACGCCCTCTTCGCTGGCTGGGAGAACGCGGTTCGCGAGATGAAGGCCATCATGGTCGCCAGCCGCATCGCGGCGCGCGGCTGAGCGGCGGCGTCCCGTCCGGTTATCGCCGCATTAAGCTGTGACACGATTCTTCTCATGAGCGAAGCGAATCCCCCGTCCTCACCGTCTTCCCCATCTTCCGCGATGAGCCCGACGGCAGCCTCCGGCGTGCCGCCGCAGGGGCCGACGACGATCTACGGCGTGGGCACCGACATCCTGCAAATCAGTCGCGTCGTGGGCGTGATGGCGCGCACGAAAGGCCGATTCGCAGAGCGCGTGCTCGGGCCGGAGGAACTCAAGGTTTATTACGCTCGTCAGAAGCGCTCCGAGGTGCGCGGGCTGGCTTATCTGTGCACACGGTTCGCCGCTAAGGAAGCCGTCTCGAAGGCCATCGGTCTCGGGATGCGCTGGCCGATGACGTGGCGTGCCGTGCAGACGCTGAACGCGCCCTCAGGTAAGCCGGTAGTGATCGCGTCGGGCGAGTTGGTGCAGTGGCTCGCTGAGCGGCAATTGTCGATCGAGATTTCGATCACAGACGAAAAGGAATACGCGGTCGCCTTTGCGATCGCGTCACGTAATTTAGGCAACATTGGCAATATTGCATCGGAGAAATCGCAATGACGAAGCGCAGGCCGGGCCCGGTGGTGCTGGACGTTGTCGGGCTGACCCTCAGCGAAGACGACATCCGTCGCATCGATCACCCGTTGACCGGGGGTGTCATTCTGTTCGCGCGCAACTTCGACGATCGCGCGCAACTGTGCTCGCTCACGAAGCAAATTCGCGACGTGCGCGACGACATTCTGATTGCCGTCGATCATGAAGGCGGACGTGTGCAACGCTTTCGCACCGACGGCTTCACGCACCTGCCCGCGATGGGCAAGCTGGGTAAGCTCTGGCATGAGGACGTGTTCAAGGCAACGCGCGTCACGACGGCCGTAGGCTACGTGCTTGCGTCGGAACTACGCGCGTGCGACATCGACCTGAGCTTCACGCCGGTGCTGGATCTGGACTATGGAACGTCTGCCGTGATCGGCGACCGCGCGTTCGACGCGGATCCGCGCGTGGTGGCGATGCTCGCCAAGAGCCTCAACCACGGGCTGTTGCTCGCAGGGATGGCGAACTGCGGCAAGCACTTCCCGGGGCATGGTTTTGTGGCGGCCGACTCACATCACGAGATTCCCGTGGACGAGCGCTCGCTCGACGAGATTCTGTCCGTCGATGCGCAACCGTACGACTGGCTCGGCATGTCGCTCGCGGCGGTTATGCCAGCACACGTGATCTATCCGCAGGTCGACCCGAACCCGGCAGGCTTCTCGGCCAAGTGGCTCAAGGAGATTCTGCGCGGCCAATACGGTTTTGACGGCGTGATCTTCAGCGACGACCTGTCGATGCAGGGCGCGAGTGCGGCGGGCGACGTCGTGACGGCCGCTCACGCGGCGCTGGACGCTGGCTGCGACATGGTGCTCATCTGCAATAGTCCGGAGAAGGCAGATCGTCTGCTGCGCGAGATGAAGCCGGTGGCCGACACCGTCTCGCAGCGCCGCATCAAGCACCTTCTGGGACGTGGCAAGGTGCACGGCTGGGAGAAGCTGCTGGCGCAGCCGGAGTATCAGGCGGCGAAGCGTCTGATCGCGGAGACGTTCGGCGGCTAAGGTTGCGGAAGGCCGGTGCAAACCGGTCGCCCCAAACAAAAAGCGCTCGACCCCGAAGGGACGAGCGCTTTTTTGTTACCTGACGAACCGCATCGCCCGAGAGCGCTGCGGTCGCAAGCCATCGCTTAGGCGCGGCTCTTGTACGAGTCGTCACGCGTGTCGATTTCGATCTTGTCGCCAGTGTTCACGAACAGCGGAACCTGAACTTCCAGCAGGTCGTTGATCTTGGCGTTCTTCAGAACCTTGCCCGACGAGGTATCACCCTTCACAGCCGGTTCCGTGTACTCGATCACGCGCACGAGCGTCGTCGGCAGTTCGACCGAGATAGCCTTCTCGTTGTAGAACACGACTTCGCACGGCATGTCGGGTTCGAGGTACTTGATGGCGTTGTCCATGTTCTCGGCTTCGACTTCGTACTGGTTGTAGTCGGCGTCCATGAACACGTACATCGGGTCGGCGAAGTACGAGTACGTCACGTCCTTCTTGTCGAGGTTGACGGTCTCGAACTTTTCGTCAGCCTTGTAGGTCCACTCGCCGCGGCCTTCCTTGAGCAGCTTCTTCCACTTCAGCTTGACCATGCTGGAGTTACGGCCCGACTTGACGAATTCGGTGCGGAGCACAACGTTCGGCTCACCCTCCAGGATGAAGACGTTACCGACGCGGAGTTCTTGAGCGATTTTCATAAAAAACGAGATCCTGTGACGAAATAAGCGATTTGCCGCTTGTTGAGCGCTTCCATACGCCGATTCGCCGCTTGATTCCCGTGTCCGCCAAGGGCGACTCGGAGCAGCAGGTTCAGCAGCAAAGCGTTGAAAAACCAGCTATTTTACCTGATTTTGCGCGAAGCTTGCCAACTGTCGCGCGAGGTCCGGAAGCTGGGCCTGAGCGTTTGCCCATGCCTGCGCATGGCGCGTCAGGGCGGGCAATGCCGCTGCCAGTGCCGACCAGTCCGGCGCGGTGCTGGCGTAACCGTTCCAGAGGTGCCAGAAGGTACGCAGCGCTTCGCGTTGGGGGTGTCCCAAAGCGGCGTCGTCGGTAGGCAGGTCCGCCAGATACCGTTCCAGAAACGCATCGAGCTTCCCATGATGGGCATTTTCCGCTTGCGGATAGATATGCCAGACGAACGGTTTCGCCGTCCATTGCGCCCGTACGAATGAGTCTTCCCCCCGCACGAAATTCAAATCGCACGCCCAAAGCAGGTTATCGAACTCCTGCTGCGGGACGAACGGCAGACCGTAGGCGGTCAGGGCGCCACGTGTCGCCGATTCGCGCGGGGCGAGCGCCTCGCGTCCGAGCCACTCGCCGACAGCCGGGGCGATTCGACCTTGAGGGACGAGGCAGACAATGGGCGTTTCGCTTTCCGACCATTGCGTGAGCAACGCTGGCAACGCGTCGTTCTCATACGCGAACAGCGACACGATCAGCGCCTCTTGCGGTGCCGTAGACAGGCCGAGCGTGCGTTGCCACCAGGCGTCGCGCAGGTCGGAAGACGCGAGGAATGCGTCGCGCCGGGAAAACAGTTCGCGTTCGCGGATCAACCCGCCGGAGCGTTCGGTGAAGCCGGGCATGAAAATCGTTTTGACGAGGCCCAACTGCGGATGGAGCGACTTCTGCAGATGGAATTCATCGACCCAGGACTCGGCGCTCAGATACTCCAGATTGACCCACACAGGCGCGTTGCCTGCCTGTTTCCGGGCGTGCATCGCGTGGAGATAGGCGTCTGGAATATGGCAGGCGAACCCCTCGATCACGATGTCGCCGGGCGAGTTGTCGTCCGTGATCGGGCCGAAGTCGGCGTCCCAGCGCCGCACGTCGACGCCATCGCAGCGCTGCTGTGCCTGCGTCGGATCGATGTCCGGGCGCAGATAGCGGAAGCTCGTGAGATCGTCGACCCAGAGCCGCACCGACCATCCGTGTTCGCGCACGAGTTGGCGCGCGAGTCGCCAGCACACGCCGATGTCGCCGAAGTTGTCGACGACAGTGCAGAAAAGGTCGCAGCGCGGCACCAACGGAAGGTGGCTTGAGATCGTGGTGGCGGACGAGGACATAGTAGACAGGGGCATTGAGAAGCCGTGACGCGGATTGGTCTAAACTTCTGATTTTAGTCCCTCCTTGTATCTATCGAGGCACACAAGGGACGCTCAGATCGCCAGAGTTCATGACCGAAGACGCCCACGACGTCACGCCACCGCGTAAGTCCCGCAAAGCCAAAGCCACTGACCCTGCCGAGCCCACGCCATCGGCCGCGGCCGGGGACGTCGCGCAGCCGTCGGTTCCGTCAGCACAGGATGACGTGTCTGGGGAGGCGTCGGCCGAGACAACAGCTTCACCGTCCGCCAAGCCAGACAAGTCGGCCAAATCCGGCAAATCCGGCAAAGCTGGCAAAGTCGCCAAACCCGGAACGCCAAAGCGCGAGCGCCGCAACGGCAACGACGGGCCCCAGATGCCTGCGGACGACGCCAGCGATCCGGGCGACGTCAACGACGCGCCGTTGTTCGATGCGCGCAAAGCACTCTCGCAGTTGCCGAACCTGCCTGGCGTCTACCGCTACTACGATGTGGCGGGCAACGTTCTTTACGTGGGTAAAGCGCGCAATCTGAAGAAGCGCGTATCGAGTTACTTCAACAAGACGCAGTTGTCGCCGCGTATTGCGTTGATGGTCGCGCGCATTGCGAAGCTGGAAACAACGGTCACGCGCTCCGAGACGGAAGCGCTGCTCCTTGAAAACAATCTGATCAAGGCGCTGCATCCGCGCTACAACATCCTGTTTCGGGACGACAAGTCGTATCCGTTCCTCAAGCTCACGCAACACAAGTACCCGCGCATGGCGTATTACCGTGGCTCGGTGGATCGTCGTGGTCAGTATTTCGGACCGTTCCCGAGTGCATGGGCGGTGCGCGAGAGCATCCAAATTCTGCAAAAGGTCTTCCAGTTGCGCACTTGCGAAGACTCCGTCTTTTCGAATCGCACGCGTCCGTGTCTGCTCAATCAGATCGAGCGATGCAGCGCGCCGTGCGTGGGCGCGATTGACGACGAGGACTATGCACGCGACGTGAACAACGCCGCCGCGTTCCTCTCCGGACGTCAAAAGGAAGTGCTCGGCGCGCTCGAAGACAAGATGATGGCCTACGCCGAAGCGCTCAAGTTCGAGCAGGCTGCGGTCGTGCGCAATCAGATGCAGGCGCTCTCCGGCGTGTTGCAGCAACAGTCCGTCGAAACGGCGGGCGATGTCGACGCCGATATTCTTGCCGTGGCCTACGCTGGCGGTCGAGCTTGCGTGAACCTTGCGATGGTGCGCGGCGGACGTCATCTGGGCGACAAGGCGTATTTCCCGGCGCACGTCGAGCGGGGTGTCGAAGGCGGGATTGCCGACGAATTCGAGGAAGACGAAGTGCTGGCCGAGTTGCCGTCCGATGATTCGGACGATGCTGTGGCCAAGCCGGACGTGGGCGACAACGATCCGTCCACGCAAGTCGAGCAAGCACCGTCAGCGTCGCTCGAGTCGCGTCTGCTCGAAGCGTTCGTCGCGCAGCACTATCTCGGCCAGTCGGTGCCGCCGGTGCTGGTGGTGAGCCATGCGTTGCCGAACGACGAGTTGCTCACCGCGCTCTCGGAGCAAGCGGGCCGCCGTATCGCGATGGTGCGCCAACCGCAGGGCCAGCGACGCGCGTGGCTCGACATGGCGTTGCAAGGCGCACAACTTGCGCTCACGCGTTTGCTGACGGAGCAGGGCAGCCAGCAGGCGCGCACCAGCGAGCTGATCCAGACCATCGGACTCGACATCGACGATCCCGCGTTGCTGCGCGTGGAGTGCTTCGACATCAGCCATACGCAGGGTGAAGCCACCCAGGCGTCGTGCGTGGTGTTCCATCATCACAAGATGCAGACGAGCGAGTATCGGCGCTACAACATCACGGGTATTACGCCGGGCGACGATTATGCGGCCATGCGTCAGGTGCTCACGCGCCGGTACGGCCGTTTGATGGAGGCTGCCGCTGCGACGGTAAGCGACGCAGCGGATCCGTCGTCTGTGGCCGCCGACGTCGCACGTGCCGAGGCCGACACCTCCGTCGTGGCAGCAGGTGACGCCATCGAATCGAGTGCATCGACTACCTCCGATATCGCCGACGTCGAAGCCAATCTCCCGCAACTGGTGCTGATCGACGGCGGCAAGGGGCAGGTGGAAGTGGCGCGTCAGGTGTTCGTCGAGTTAGGGATCGATATTGGCCGTCTGGTCGGCGTGGCGAAGGGCGAGGGACGCAAGGTGGGTCTCGAGACGCTGGTCTTCGCGGACGGACGTGCACCACTCGAACTCGGTCGTGAAAGCGCGGTGCTGATGCTGATCGCGCAGATCCGCGACGAGGCGCACCGTTTCGCGATCACAGGCATGCGGGCGAAGCGTGCGAAGGCGCGTCAGACGTCGCGGCTGGAGGAGATCGAAGGCATTGGTGCGAAGCGCCGTCAGCGGTTGCTGATGCGCTTCGGCGGCTTACAAGGTGTGGTGTCCGCGAGCGTCGATGAATTGGCAAGTGTCGAGGGCATCTCGACAACGCTCGCCGAGCAGATCTATCGCCAGCTTCACTAGTTCGGTCAGTTCACCAGGGACGCCGGGCCGCTACCTCCCCCGGCGGTCCTCGTCACCCCTTCGTCACCCCTTCGTCACCCCTTCGTCACCCCCTCGTCACCCCCTCGTCACGTATCACCATGAAACAGCAATCGCATCACGGTGTCGTTATCGACGGTTTCACCGGAGAGCGTGCGGGCGAGCAACTCGCCGCCGACGACTGGCGGTGCAAAAATCATGTCCGGCTGCACGCGCTTGAGTTTGCTCAGGTGCTTGCTGTCGTTCACTGAGGCGATGGTGCGCACGGTCGGCGCGATCTCTTTCGAGGCGAGCACGATGAACGCATTTTCGGAATCGTCCGCCCGCAGTGCGAGCACGGCTTTGGCGTGCTCGATGCCCGCATGGGTCAGCACGGTGTTGTCGCTGGCGTCGCCGTGCATGACGTCCGCTTCTTCCGGGTAGGGGTTGTCCGCACCGCTCGCGATGATGACCGTCACCGGCCAGCCGCGCTTGGTGAGTTCATGGTGGACGTTGACGGCCAGCGGCGAGGCACCGGCCACGATGAAGTGGTTCTTTCGTATCACGTGCGTGAATCTCCCGGCGAGAATTTTCTTGAGGTTACCCCCGACGAGCGGGCCGATGACGACGGAGAGCGACGTCGCGAACACGCTGATCCCGAAGATGATGACCGACGCGGTGAACAGGCGCGCGTCGGTCGATACCGGCACGATATCGCCGTAGCCGACCGTCGTCATCGTGACGATGGCGAAGTAGAACGCCGTGGCGAGATCGCTGACATTCGGCTTGAACTCGCGCCCCAGATACATCGTGCCGAACGTCGCGTAGATCACCAGGGCGAACACGGCCACCAGCGTGTAGAGCGTGGCGGCGGCGAAGCTGGCCCGGTCGAATTCGCGCCAGTACCAGAGCAACAGTCCGAAGCAGACGAGCGAGAGAACGAACGTCAAGTCGAAGCGGATGTTGAGGTGGAAATTGATAGCGGCGGCAAGCGCGAGCATGACCAGCGTGAAAGCCCACGCGGTGCGCGCGCGAATCACGAGTCCGCAGGACAGTGCGACGAGCGCCGTGCCGACGAGCGCGCGGGGCAGATGCGAGAAGTCGATGCGCTCGATGGCGTTCAACCCGAACAGTAGCCGGGGCAGGTGCGTGGCTTCGATATGTTCGAGGGCGGAGAGGTCGCCGCGCACGAAGAGGTCGATGAGCAGCGAACCGGGCACGCGCAGCAATACGGAGGCAACGAGCAGCAGGCCGTCGATGCCGACGAGTCCTGCGATCAGCACGTGCCGGGGAATGAGCGACCCGAGAGGTGGCCGGTGCAGGGCACTACGCAGGGCGGGCAGGGGCGAGTGCAGTTTCACGAGATCGGCGCTATTGGCGGGATGTTGCGAGCAAGATAGGGTCACACTGGCGCACATGTCAACAGGTGTGCGGTGCCGCGGCCTTGTCGCTACGGGGCAGACACGGCACAATGCGGGTCTGGTACGGCTGCCGAGTGCGCCGTGTGTCGACGTTTGCCGAACTCATGCTGCCATGCCTTTCAATGTCCCCATATTCCTGACCTGGCTCCGGATCGTGCTGATCCCGCTGGTGGTCGGCGTCTACTATTTGCCGACGACGTGGTTGTCGTCCGTCGAGATGAACTGGGTGGCGTGCGCGGTGTTCGTGCTGGCGGCGCTAACCGACTGGTTTGACGGGTTTCTGGCACGCCGCTGGAACCAGACGTCGGCGTTCGGAGCGTTTCTGGACCCGGTGGCCGACAAGCTGATGGTGGCGGCGGCGCTACTGATGCTGTTACAAATGGGACGAATCAACGCGCTGGTGGCGCTCATCATCATCGGGCGGGAAATCACGATTTCGGCGCTGCGGGAGTGGATGGCGCAGATTGGCGCGTCGCGCAGCGTGGCGGTGCATCAGCTGGGCAAGATCAAGACGGCGGCGCAGATGGTGGCGATTCCGTTGTTGCTGTTCAACGGCACGGTGGCGTGGAATGGATTGCGTTTCGACTCGCGATTCTGGGGCACGTGGCTGATTTACGTGGCGGCGGTTCTCACGTTGTGGTCGATGCTGTATTATCTGCGCCGCGCGTGGCCGCAGATTCGTGAGCGTGGCGGCACACAGATGTGAGCGTAAGTCTCTGAATATGCGGGAAGTGCGCGGGATCTGTGCGGTGGAGGAGAAAAAACTTCACAAATTTTCAGTGCAGGTGCTTGACACTGAATCGTCGTTTAGACATAATCTCCTTCTCGCTGCTACGGCGTTAGCCCGGCAGCGAAGTTTTTAGAAGTCGATGGATTGGTAGTACGCATGACAATGCGGGAGTAGCTCAGTTGGTAGAGCGCAACCTTGCCAAGGTTGAGGTCGCGAGTTCGAGACTCGTCTCCCGCTCCAAATCCAGAGGGAAGCCTGACTTCCCTTTTTATTTGCCGAAAAGCCCACGGCGATCGATCCGACGGGCGCCCTCGATGGCAACAGCGAGTGGTTACAATGCGGCAGCATGTCTCGATGGCGGGATAGCAAAATGGTTATGCAGCGGCCTGCAAAGCCGTTTACGTCGGTTCGATTCCGTCTCCCGCCTCCAAAATTCAAAAGCCCTGACTTGTCAGGGCTTTTTCTTTTTCTGCGTCGGTTTTCTCGTCTGTAAGCATCCTCGCTGCGCAATAAGGCTGAGCGCAGCCCGGCTTCACAACACCATCGCACGCATAATCCGGCCGGTCGCCTCATCGGCCGGGTAGAACGCTTCGAGCGCCATCTCGGCGAGCGTCACATCCACCGGGGTGCCGAATACCGTGGTCGTGCTGAAGAACGACAGCAGACCCTCGTTTGCGTGCAATTGCATAGGCACGAAAATGTTCGCCGTGGGCGGTACCGCCGGTGTTGGCCCGCGCTCTGCCACGGGATACGCCTTCAGCTCCTCGTACAACTCGCTCAGCGTCGTATCGCCGCTCGCGTGAATCTGTTGACGCAGGCGATGCAGCAGATGCGCACGCCATTCCGGCAGATTGGCGATACGCGGCGCGAGACCGTCTGGGTGCAACGATAGACGCAGCACATTCACAGCACCGCTCAGCAACGAAGGATCGACGCCCGCGAGCAGTGGCATCACCGCGCGATTTGCCGCGAGCAGCGTCCAATGTCGGTCGACGGCCAGTGCCGGATACGGCTCGTGACCATCGAGCACGCGCTGGACGGCTTCTCTGGCGACGGTCATGTCGGGGCCGTCGAACGCACGAGCCTCGAAGCGGGGCGCGAAGCCCGCCGCGACTAGCAGGGCATTGCGCTCACGCAGTGGAATGTCGAGCGCTTGCGCGAGATGCAGGAGCATCTCGCGGCTGGGTTGCGCGCGGCCGGTCTCCACAAAGCTCAAATGGCGGGTGGAAATCTCGGCTTCCAGCGCGAGATCGAGCTGGCTCATGCGTCGACGCTGACGCCAGTCGCGCAACAGGGTTCCGATAGCAGGTGTCGTCATGATGCGGAGTGTGGCGCGGTTAGAGGACGAGCAGCCATTACCTCGCAGGTAATCGACGGTGCGTCGCGCAATCGGGAAGATTATAGCCAGCGGGACACGATGTCTCGTCATCCTGAGCAACGCTGCCATGCGCGCGTTGTCGGGATCGGACCCACTCCAATGGAGGTCATCATGATGTCATCCCGTCAGTCCTCGCTTGAGGCTTCTAGCCGCCATTCGCTTCATTCCTCCTCCCGCGCTTCGATGCTTGCTCGCGTCATGCTCACTGACGCGCTGGTGAGCGGTGCCGTCGGACTCTTGCAGGTACTCGCCGCAACGTCACTGGCAGAGCTGCTGGATCTGCCGGCCGTCGGGCTGCGCATCACGGGCCTTGTCCTGCTTGTCTACGGGGCTGCGCTCGTCTGGATGGTGCGACGCACCGCGTTACCCGCTGGAGCCGCGTGGGCGGTCATCGGCATCAACGTGATCTGGGCACTCGATTGTGCCTTGTTGCTGGCATCGGACTGGATCGCGCCCAACGGTCTAGGCGTGGCCTTCATCTGTGTGCAGATCGTCACTGTGCTGGTGTTCGCCGAACTGACGTTCATAGGACTTCGCCGCCGTCGGCTGGTGTCGGTCTGATGGGTGGGGTGCCCCCGCGACGGCAAGAGTTCACTGATATTCGATAACGGCGGGGGTAGTCGGCGTTACTATCGTCAGAATTGATCCAGACTTCAGAAATCGACGACAGACATGACCGCGAAGAAACTGTTCTACTACCCCAGTAACGCCAGCATGGCCCCTCATATCGTTCTGGAGGAAATCGGCCAGCCATTCGAACTTGTGCTGGTAGATCGTAAGCACAATGAACACAAGTCAGCCGAATATCTGCGCCTGAATCCCAACGGATTGATTCCGGTGCTGGCCGATGGCGACATGGTGTTGTACGAGACAGCCGCTATCTGCCTGCATCTGGCAGATACATCGCCTGAAAGCGATTTGGCACCCAAGCTGGCAACGCCGGAACGGGCCGAGTTTTACAAGTGGCTCATGTGGCTGACGAATACGCTTCAGTCGACATTGATTGTCTATTTCTACCCGGAGCGTTGGGTGGACGTCGGCAACGTGGCGGGCGTTGATCAGGTGCGGGCGCATGCCGAATCGAAGATCGGCGCTTTGCTTGAACAGTTGGAGCAACAGCTTCAGTCGAGCGGCGGCCCTTGGTTGCTGGGCGACGAATACTCGATCCTCGATCCGTACGCGTTCATGCTCTGTCGTTGGACAAGAGGCTTCACGCAACCGGCACGCGAGCGGGCGCTGCTCGGTCAGTATTTGCAGCGGATGCTTGCACGACCTGCAGTTCAACGTATGTTGAAGACGGAAGGGCTCGCCGCGCCCTTCGTGTGAAGCATCGGATCGTGTAGCTGTTTGCATCCATTCCAGCCTCGATTTCCAGAAATTCAAAGCCCTGACTTGTCAGGGCTTTTTCTTTTTCTGCACCGCGTCCTGTCCATCCCGCTTCCTTCATCCTCGTTAGCCGTATGCGGAGGCGGGGGGGCGGGCGAACCAAGCTCATTCGGGAAAATGCACGGCGCTGCCTTCGTCGGCGTCACCTAATATTGTTTCGGCAGGCAGCATACGTCCATAACTAAACGATCAACAGGAGTACGGAAATCTCGTAAATTGATAAGGAGTACTTATTTTGAACCACGGAGCCCAATTAAATCAGTCGAAGCGAGCGAGTGATCAAGTCGCCGTTGTCGGAATCGGATGTCGGTATCCCGGCGCGCAAGGGGTTAAAGAGTTCTGGGAAAACATTCTTGCCAAGCGACAGCAGTTCAGGCCGATTCCGGCGTGTCGGCTTTCGAAGCAAGGCTACTTTTCATCGGACCGAAGGGCAGAGGATCAAACCTACGCCTGGCAGGCAGCCGTAATCGACGGATATGCATTCGATTGGCAGGCGCGCCGCATTCCTAAAAGTACATTCGAGTCCACTGACATTGCGCACTGGTTGGCGCTCGATACCGCGATCAGCATGCTTGAGGATGCTGGCTATGTGGGCGGCGAGCGATTACCCCGGGAATCTACCCGGGTGATCGTAGGCAATACCCTGACAGGCGAGACGACGCGTGCCTACGACCTGCGCTTGCGTTGGCCGTACGTGTTGTCTTGCGTGCGAAAGGCGTTGGCATCTTCCGGTTGGAACGCCGACACGACCATCTCGTTCGAAAATCGTCTCAAAGAGATTTACAAGCGTTCATTTCCGGAAGCCAACGAAGACTCCCTGGCCGGAGGGCTTTCCAACACCATTGCCGGACGTATAGCCAACTACCTGGACCTCAATGGGGGCTGCTATACGATAGACGGTGCCTGCTCGTCCTCCCTATTGGCAATTCACGCAGCGGCGACCTGTCTGATCGCAGGGCAGTGCGATTTTGTGATCGCAGGTGGTGTCGACATCAGTCTCGACCCATTCGAACTGGTCGGCTTCGCAAAGGCAGGTGCGCTCACACCGACACAAATGCGCGTCTATGACGATCGCGGCAACGGGTTTATTCCAGGAGAAGGGAGCGGCTTCGTCGGATTGAAACGCCTGAGTGACGCGATTGAGAGTCATGACAAGATCTATGCAGTGCTCGACGGTTGGGGGATGTCGTCCGATGGTCGAGGGGGGATCATTGCACCGAGCGCACGGGGTCAGCACCTGTCGCAGGCGCACGCCTATCGCTTAGCCCGTGTTTCACCGGAAGCGCTTGATTTTGTAGAGGGGCACGGCACCGGCACTGCCGTAGGCGATAGGGCTGAATTGAATGCCCTCGGCATGACGCTTTCCTCGTCGGACGACGCACACGTTTGTGGCATTACGTCACTCAAGTCCATCGTAGGTCATACCAAAGCAGCTGCGGGGATTGGTGCATTCATCAAGAGCGTGATCGCAGTCAATCAACGTGTCTTGCCCCCGACGGCAGGGTGCGATGAGCCGCATCAGGCGTTTTCCAGCAGTGCACGTGCTTTGTTCCCAGCGATACGCGGCCGGGCATTTTGCGAAGCAGATGTGTTACGGGCCGGTGTCTCGGCGATGGGATTTGGCGGCGTCAACGTGCACGTTACGCTTAGATCCTACGTTTCCCCGCCGGCCTCGCATCTGCGTAGCGACCTGGAGAATCGCAGTGCGATGGCGAGTTGGCAGGACAGCGAAGTCTTCCCTTTGACGGCATCGTCTTCCACGGAACTTAGACACCGCGTGGCGAACCTTCGACGTGATGTCGAAGGAATCAGTCTGGCCGAACTTTCCGATCTGGCCGCGCACTGCGCGCGAAATGTCGATCTATCAGCCCCATGGCGTGCTGCAATCGTCTCGGCGTCGCCGGAGCAATTGTCCGAAAGACTGGCGCGGCTCGATACGGCACTCATCGATGCCAATTCTGTAAGTCCTGTCTCGGATCGCGAGCACGAGTTCACGTTCGGGCGCGTGACCGAATCGCCTCGGGTCGGCTTGTTGTTCCCGGGGCAGGGTGCCCAACGACTGGGCATGGCAGGCGCGCTGATGGAGCGCTATCGTTGGGCGCGCCGGAGCGCGGAGCAAGCCGAACAATGGGCGGCCAGGTATGGCGCGCCAAGCATTCTGAAGACAATGCACCCGGAGCTGGACCGGTTTCCCCATCAGGCGGAACGCGAGTCGCTCATGAACACGCTGCAACGCACCGAATGGGCGCAACCATCTATTGTGCTGGCGTCTCTGATCTGGCTGCAAATGCTGACGCGATTGGGAATTCGGCCCAACTGCGTCGCGGGGCACAGCCTCGGAGAGCTGGTCGCATTCCATGCGGCAGGGGCGTACGGCATGCAGACCGCCGTCGAATTGGCCGCTGTGCGAGGGCGCGAGATGGCGGCAGGTACCGGTGCCGCAGGAGCGATGCTTAGCCTCGCATGTACCCGCCTTCAGGCTCAACGCCTCATCGGCGAGGCAAAAACGTCCGGTTATGCCGTATTGGCCAACATCAACAGTGAGCGCCAGATGGTTGTGTCGGGGGAGATTGCTGCCATTGACGTCATTGAAAAGGCTGCCATCTCGGTCGGTACAGCCGCAGTTCGATTGCCCGTCAGTCACGCATTTCACTCGAAACTTGTCGAACACGCCGCCGATGCCGTAGGCAAGTGCGCACCGATCGCTCGCGACTGCGACGCGCTGACCTGCGTGTTGATTTCGAGTATCGATGGTCTGGAACTATCGCCGCAAGTTGAGCTGAAAGAGCATTTTGCTCGCCAAATCGTCAGTCCCGTCGACTTTGTGCAAACGCTGAACTCACTGGCAAGGCATGTCGACGTCGTGCTTGAAGTCGGACCGGGAAACGTTCTCACGAATTTGTCGCGTAACGTTACTGGCACAAGGGACTTGCCATGCTTTCCGGTGGAGAGCAAGTCGGAAACTTGGCGCGACATCAACTGGGCGCTTGCCAACCTGCACGTACTGGGTTCTCCCATCGTCTGGCGGGAGTTGCACGCAGAGCGAGTTATCCGGCCGTTTATTCCTGCGCGCAGTCGCGTGTTCATCGCGAATCCTTGCGAGTGCTTGGCCGGGGAGACGTTGCCGTCATGCGTGCCCGGTGATCAGATCGTTTCGCCGCCCGAGATTGCAACTTCCGATACAGCTCGCGAAGCCGAAAAAACGTCAGCTAAAGATGTCGCATTCGATTCTGAATCGCTGACGCCTGCCGCTGACGTTTCCGCATGGCCGGTCCTTCGACGCTTGTCTGCACAGATTACAGGTTTTGCCGAGGCGGCCATTGTCCGCGAGTCTCGCCCGCTCGACGACCTGAATATGGATTCGATCAAGACGGCTAATCTTATCTCACGTGCAAGCGAAGCCGTGGGTATTGCTCCGGGAACACTCGACGCGGTCGCACTTTCTGCGAAGCGGCTTGGCGAGATCGCTGACGCGATGACGAGTGTCAAAGGATGTGCGAGGGCTCCCGCTGAGGAACGCTCGGTAATGAGCGTGTTGCTCGACGAGGTTTCTCGGGTCACAGGATTCGACAAGTCGCGCCTGACCCCGGATGCTCGCTTGCTGGACGATCTCAATCTCGATTCCATCAAAGCTGCGGCATTGCTCGCTGGCATCATGCGCGTTACCGGGGTCGAAGGGGGCGGCGAACTTGTCAGGCTCGCCAACGCGACGCTGCAAGAAATTGCCGCACACGTATCCGGGTTGGCCGAGCGCGTTGTTGATCCCTCTACCGCGCCCGACCTCCCTGTGCAAACCGTTACGCCAACCCAGGCGAACGACACCGAATCACCCAAGTGGGTGCGCGCTTATGAAATGATCTGTGTTCCGGCAACTGCGCCCGAAGTCTCGGAGAGAGGGGACGGTGTGCGCTCGCGCGTTATGGCGATCGATCCGGTCGGTACGATGCGCCCGACCCTCATGGAGGCGTTGGCGTCGGTGGGCGTGAAGGTATTTGACGGGTTGAGCGTTAGCGTCGAACGAGTCGAGCACGCCGTGATCGTACTACCTCGCCGCGCGCGAAGCGCTCCCGCCCCGAGGCGCGATTACATCAAGTCGATTGTCGAGCCGCTGCATAGTTCAGTCGATTTTCTGACGCGAATGAGATGCGAACGCGTCACTTTCGTGCAATTCGAGCTGGGTCAGTTGTTCGGATTGCCGTCGCACGGCGGCGAATCCCCGTCGCCAGAGACGTCCTGCGCTCAGGCTTTCGCGTCCAGTCTTCGTATGGAGCGCCCGGAGCTGAGCGTCCACATTCTGGATTTTCCATCTGTCGTGCCTGATGAAGTCGTTGTGCAACGCATTTTGGAAAGTGCGTCGGACGCGTCCAGGTACCGGTTCTCGCTTCATGATGAGGCGGGGCAGCCATACGCTTTGACGCCTCGCGTTCTCGACATCGCCTCACTGCCGGATCGGACGCTGACATGGTCGTCCAAAGACGTCCTGCTGGCGACTGGGGGAGCGAAAGGGATTACTGCTGAGCTGGCGCTGGCTTTTGCCAGGCAAACCAATGCGACCGTAGTGCTGGTCGGAAAGAGCCCGGCGAATAACGCAGAGGTTCGCGCTACCGTGGCCAGATACGTTCAGGAGAATCTCCGCGTCGCCTACTTCGCTTGCGATTTATGCGACGCCGGAGGCGTTGCGGACCTCGTCAGAAGCATCGATGGACAGTTTGGCTCCGTGACGGCTGTGATACACGGCGCTGGCGTCAATGTCCCGAGGCGTATCGAACAGGCCAGTGTCGATGACGCCACTCAGGAAGTCGCTCCCAAGTTGCAGTCAGCGCTTTCCCTCGCTCACGCACTCGGGGATCACCCCCTCAAGCTCGTGGTTGGACTTGGCTCTGTTATCGGTGTAACAGGGATGCCCGGGAATGCGTGGTACGGATTCGCAAATCAGGCGATGGACGTGGTGCTGAACAATCTTGCCGTTCAGCGACCCGAGGTATCGACGCTCACCATCGATTTCAGTGTTTGGTCCGATGTTGGCATGGGGGCGAGGATGGGAAGCGACGTGCGTCTCTCGAAGACCGGCGTCGGCGCCATACCGAAAAATATCGGAGTCGAAAGCTTTCTCGGCCTGATCTTGCGCTTGCCGCCGGCGAAGCGAATCGTCGTCGCCGGCAGCCTCTCCGGACTCGAGACCTGGCAGGCGATGCTACCTGATCCTGTGGTGAATGGCCGCTTCGTCGAACGCGTAATTCGTTATCAGCCGGGAGTGGAGATCGTCTGCCGCCCGGATCTTTCCCTGGCTCACGACGCCTATTTGAAGGACCATGAGTATCACGGAGCTCTCTTGTTTCCTACGGTCTTCGGACTTGAGGCAATGGCGGCGTGCGCACACTCTGTGCTCGGTATTTCGGCATCCGCGGGATGGACGGGATTCAGATTCGAGAACGTTGTGCTTGAGCGGCCGGTGATCGCGAGTCCGACGGGCAACACCCGCATCGAAATACGCGCACTGGTGAGACAGAAGCAATCGAGCGAGGAACCTCTGCGGGTCGATGTCGTCATCGCGGCCGAACAGACTGGGTATCGACCGCGTCACTTTTCTTGCGAAGTCGTGTTCGAGAACGACCGGCAGACACCGGATGAAATGACGTGGCCTGAGGATACGATTTCAAACCTTTCGCCGAGCGACTTGTACGGCCGACAGTTGTTTCAGGGACCACAATTTCAGCGCATCAAGGCCCTCCATATGATGGACTGGTCTGGGGCGCGGGTCAGCGTCGAGACCCGAGATTCCGAGCGGGCGTCGTCGTTTATCACTGGCGATCCGTATTTCCGCGATGGCTTGCTACAAACCTCTCTGCTCGTGATTCAGGGGGATTTCTTGCCCGCGCACATCGAGCGCATTGAGCGCTTCGGCCTGATCTCCGACGAACGGACGTCTTACCTGGTCAGAAACGACGTGACATCGCGTACGGACGATTCCGTGGTATCGAACGTCGTGGCAGTGTCGGCGGACGGCCGTGTTGTCGAGAAAATCACCGGCTATCGAATTCAACGAATATCTGGCGACGAGCGAAATCCGACGCCTCTGGACTGGGTCGACCCCAGTTGCCGCGACAGCGGGATTCTCCATCGTGCTTTGCGTGTCGCTTCCGAGGCACTCACGTGTGAATCGCCACAAGTCCTGCTGCGTTACACACCTGAATTGCAGGGGGCGCAACGCTCGAAACGCCATGCGGAGGAACGTCCTCAACTGGCTGCCGTGATCGAGGCGGCGCTGACCGCCAGGCAAGTGAATTTTTCCGCCGAAGACACCACCGTTTCATGGGACGACAATGGCAGGCCCTATCTAACTGGAGCGATTGGAGAGCGCTTCGGTGTATCGCTTGCGCATGACACATCACATTGCTTGTGTGTGTGCGGAGCATGGATTCAAGGGTGTGACGTCGAAGAGATAACGTGTCGAGATGAGTCCATGTGGCGTCGAATTCTAGGAGACGTTTCGTTCGGATTGATGCCAGGTTTACGCCGCGACGGCGACACCCTGGACGAGGCCGGCACACGTTTGTGGTGTGCGATGGAAGCTGCCGTCAAGTCCTTGGGGAAAACAGATATCCAACTCGCGCTGACGCAACGGTCCGGCGATGCCGTCATGTTGCGCGGCGAAGGCGCGGGCGGGGCGCGAGGGGTGAACGTCCTCACTTTGCCCTGCGAGTTGACGCGGCATCCGAAGAAAATGTTCGCATTTGTCGTGAATCGTGGTGGCGTGCAGAGCGAGCCTGCCGGTCGGGTGCCTGGTGTCGCCTTGTCCTGTGCAACATCTGCGCAAAGTTCGGGGCCGGAGCATTCTGAGTCTCAGCAGCCCACCTTCATTACGAAAACTCGGTTCCGCGCGGCATTCAAGGATACATGGCCACCTGTGCTCACATTAAGCTCGGGAACGATCGCCGAATGGATGGGACGGCTTAGAGAGGAGCATGCCGTTGATTTCGGGCGGCAGATTCTGGACAAGTTCGATACCGGTGTGTTCGGCATGGCCACCAATCATTCCAGCGTCGAGTCGATTGCACGACCGGATACCACTGATCTCGTAGAGGGCCGATTTTGGTTTACCCGCCAATATGGCCGCGGTGATTCGACACTTGATCAAAATCTCGAGTGGCACCGGATCGACGCGGCGGGGAACAGCACGTTGATCGCCCGCGCAAAGATGACGACGTCATCGACGACAATAGTGAGCCATGGCGTGATAGAGCCGGTGAACCTGCCCGCGTTCTATGGTGACTGGCTTGCGCCGCGTCTTGCCGGTTTGCGCGATTGGCTGGAATCACATCCGTCCATCGATACGCCGCATCCCTCGTTTGAATGGAGTACGGCGGCCTCGTATGTGGCATGCTTGGCCCCCGCGTTGGAGTCGATACTCTGCCGGAAGATCTTTGAGACGTCACTCAGCAGCGGAAATTTGGTCGGGAACGTGTACTTCGCCCACTACTACCGTTGGCAGGATCTCATCGCTGAGCAGTATTTCCGGTCGATCTCGTCCGAAATGCCACATCCTTCTGCTGCCAGAGAGGGGTTCCATTGCTGTTCGGCTTCCGTGGACCATTTGCGTGAAGCCATGCCGTTCGACAGGATCGAAGTTGTCATGGCGCTTCAGGCGTTGCACGCCGACGGGCTCGAACTGCGCTTCGAGCACTATCGTCTTGGCGATGGTGACGAGCGAATCAAGTTGGCAGCGGGTTCTGCTCGGTACGTTTGGACACATCGTACACCTGCCGGAATCGCGATCTGCGCACAGCCATTGCCGCGTGTGCTGTTCGACGCGCTTAAGGCAGCATGCAGCTCGTTTCGAAACGAATCCTGTTTGCCGAAGACGGATGCTCACCCCCTCGCTTGATCGTCTACCGATCCGGTCATGTGGCAGTGGTCTTCAGGAGACGATCTCGCGCGATTTCGATGCTGTTGTGTCAGTCCACCCGCTGCCAGACGGAGATCGGCGTATCGCCGTTTGGCCGCGGCCTCACGCGGTAGCTCAGCACGCCTTCCTTGAGTTCGTAGTTGCGCTTTTGCTGTTCTCCCTCCCAGTTGGGAAACGAAGCGTTATGGATGTGGAACGTCAGCGTGCCGTCGGCCGGATCGATGCTGATCGTGCCCGTGTGTGTGCTGGAGCCCATGACTGCCGCCTTGTACTCGGCGGGCGTTCCCGCGCTCTTGTCTCCCGACGCGAACTTAGGCCGTTCCGCCTTGAAGATTTGCAGCGAGTAGTTTCCCTTCGCGTCGATGACAAGCAGGCCCTTGGGCGCCGCGCCATAGTCGCGTGCGCGAGAGCCGTCCGGATGCAGGACGTCAGCCGCGACCAACGTCCACGTGCCCGCGAGTGACGGCGCAACCGTCGGCGTCGCGGCGTGTGAGCCCGTCGTCAATATCGTGCACACTGAGAAGACCGCGCCGAGCATGCCGCGCTTGAGCATCGTCTGACCGTTCATAAGGTGATTTCTCCGTGACCGGAAGGAGGTAAGAGGGATGGCCGGGGAGGGCGCGCGCAGATCGTGCGAGACACGCGGATCGACCCGGCACAGTCACCGATGATAGCCAGATGAACGATGCAGTAAATGCGATAATTCGGCATCGATGCTTCAGAGAAACTGAATAATGGCGATCCCGAATCTCGACATGGATGCCCTGCGGACATTCCTCGCGACCCAGCATCTGGGCAGTCTGAATCGCGCGGCAGAACGCGTCGGACGTTCGCAATCGGCCGTCAGTCAACAGATGCGCAAGCTCGAAGAGCAGGTCGGCGAGTCGCTGTTTCGTCGACAAGGACGAGGTCTGGTGCTCACCGATGCGGGCGAACTGATCCTCTCCTATGCGCACCGCATCCTCGATCTCAACGACGAAGCCGTTCGTGCGGTTCGCGGGGCGTCGGTCGAAGGCGCGGTGCGCTTTGGTCTGCCAGGCGACTTCGCCGAAACGTGGTTACCGGCGGCGCTTGGGCAATTCAAGAAGACGCATCCGGGCGTGCGCGTGGAAGTGGCCGTCGAACGCAACGGCGTGTTGCTTGAACGGCTGGACCGAGGGGAACTCGACCTCGTGCTTGTGATGGGCAACGAAAGCCGGTCCGATGCCGAACCGCTCTCAACGTTGCCGATGACGTGGATCGGACCTGTCGGCGTCGACGTTGCCCTAACCCCGGGGCTTCCTCTGGAGCTCGCGCTTTACAACCCGCCGTGCTTCTTCCGTCGTGCGGGCATCGAGGCGCTCGATGTCGCAGGCATTTCGTGGCGGCTGGCCTACACGACGGCGAGTCTTCAGAGTCTTTGGTCGGGGGTCGCCGCAGGGCTAGGCATCACATTGAGAACGGCGGCCGGTCTGCCGCCGTCGCTAAAACGGCTCGGCGCAAAAGAGGGCCTGCCGCCGCTGCCGTCGGTTGCCCTCTGCCTGCATACGGGCCATCGGGACACGCCACCCGCATTGGCGCAGCTCAAGCGCGTGGTAACGGAATGTGCGGGCGCGAACCTCGCTGCAGCATAGTTTCTGCGGGACGCAAGTATACCGGTGCCGTATTGCCGCTTCGTGACGTTCGTCAGCGAATTGACGACGCCACGCGCGAACGCATTGCAAAAGCGGGATAAACGGGTAAGCAAGCGAATGAACTAGCGAATCGCGTGCCGAATCCTCAACGCTTAGGCTAGCGCTATCCGATTCATCACAAACGTCTGACGCGTTTCAAACCCCATGCGCTTGTAAAGCGCGATAGCCGCTTCGTTGTCATCCTTCACATGAAGGAATGGGGTATCGCCGCGTGCTTTGATTTGTTGGCGAAGGATGTTCATCAGGCGGCCCGCCAGCCATTTGCCGCGGTGACGCTCATCCACACACACCGCGCTGATTTCCACATAACCGTCCAGACGCATGCGCTCGCCCGCCATCGCAATCAGTTCGCCGTCTGCACGAATCCCGATGTAGTTGCCCATCTCGATCGTGCGCTTGCCGAACGGCCCGGGACGTGTTCGCTCCGTGAGCGCGATCATCTCTGGTACGTCGCTCACACCGAGTTGTACAACGCCTTCGTCGTTAAGCGCGCCGACATTGCCTGCATCCACCATCTGAATCACGGAAAACACGTGATCGTGATGAATGCCGTCCATCGGCGGCAATGCTTCCAGCGACGGCAGAAACACAAAGCCACCTCGCGAAATGATCGACGCCAGCGCATGAATTGCCGCCTGCGTCGTATTCGCCACGCCAGCAAACGGCGCCACATCGGCTTCGTATCGACGTGCCAATTCAGTCCCTTGCGCGAGTGCGGATTGCTGCGTCACCAGCGCATTCCACGTCGGGTTGTCGAGACGGCAATGATTCGGATATTCCATGTTCGTTTTCCTTGCTGATGCCTTGATGTCGATTTACACCGCGTGTCCGAGAATCGCCGTGGCGAACGAGACCGTCGCGCCGAAACCCACAAGAAATGCCAGCGTGCGCACGACCGGAATGCCGGCGACATAAACGACGTAATGCACGATGCGTGCGATCAGATACAGCTTCGCCGTGAAAACCGTGGCGGGTGTCGAAATTCCGACCAGTGCGGCAATCAACACGAGCGGCGCAAAGACGGCGAGGTTTTCTACCGCATTGGCATGCGCGCGTTTGGCGCGTTGCATCCATGCGGGCGTGGCGGCCCCGGGCGTCTGTCCGGCAACTTCCGGCACAGGATTAGCCATCGCGCGAATGGGTCCGCGCAGTACGATCCCAGCCAGAATGTAGGGAATCCACATGGCCGCCGTCAGCAATGCCACGAGGGCGAGGTAATACAGTTCCGGCGTGAGCTTCATGGTGCCCCCTTGTTGGAAGTCGTTGAATATGAGGCGATTCTAGACTTCGGGGGGCGACAGGAATATAGTCGCAAATGACAATATTTGAGTCATTTACGACATGAAGATTTGCGTTTTTGCACTGGACGGCGCGTTCGACACCGGCCTGACTGCGATCCTCGATACGCTCTGCACGGCCAACGAACTCGCGATGCTGCGCGGGGCCGATGTTTTGCCGTTCGACGTGAGCGTTGTCGGCACGAAGTCGCGCATCAAAACGGCACTGGGGATGACGATGGCCGTCGAACCGGCGCGTGACGTCGAACACTCGTCCCAGTTGCCCGACTGGGTGGTCGTCCCCGCGCTGAACGCCAAGTTGCCGGACATCCTCGTGCCTGCGTTAGCGCGACGTGACGTCGAAGACGCCAAGTCGTATATGCGCACGTGGCGCGAGCAGGGCGTCGGCATCGCGGCGGCCTGTATCGGCACATTCGTGGTGGCCGACAGCGGCTTGCTCGACGGGGAGGAAGCGACAACCACGTGGTCGCTTGCACCGTTGTTCCGCGAGCGATATCCGACGGTGAAGCTGAGCGATTCGCGAATGGTCGTGGAGTCGAACGGGCTGGTGACGGCCGGTGCGGCGATGGGGCATCTCGACCTTGCGCTGTGGTTCGTGCGGCAGGCCAGCCCTGAGCTAGCGTCGCACGTCGCGCGGTTCCTGCTGATCGACAACCGCTCGTCGCAGGCGCAGTACATCATCCCGGACTTCCTCGCGCATGCCGATCCGCTCGTCGAACGCTTCGAGCGATGGGCGCGCGAGCACATGTCGCAGGGTTTCTCGCTGGAGAGCGCCGCGCAGGCGTTGCATGTGCACGTGCGGACGTTGCAACGTCGCACGGAGCAGGTGCTCGGCAAGTCGCCACTGGCGTTCTTTCAGGACCTGCGCATTCAGCGCGCGAGACAACTGGTGTCGAACGGCTGCGATCTCGACACCGTCGCGACGCAGGTTGGCTATGCGGATGCCTCCACCCTGCGCAACCTGCTCAGACGCAAACTCGGTCGCACCGTGAAGGAGCTTCGCAGCGATTGACGCTCAGAATCCGATCTGTTTGAGAAATTCGTTGACCGGACCCGACCACATCTTGCCGCCGTAGGTGAGCAGCATGTGACCGTCGTGCCCAGCGATATCCTCCGTGTGGACGAACTTCGCCGGACTGCCCGACGCAGCGAACGCGTCGAACCATTGTTTCGGTGCGTCCGGTCCCCAATACTGGTCGTTGTGCGCGTACAGCCAGAGCCCCGGGATCTTCGTCGTCTTGCCGAATTCGCCGTAGACCGTCTTCATCTGCTCGGGATCGCAACTGTGTTGCGGCGACAACTCGGGCGACCCGCCTGCGCCGCCGGAGAAGTTGATGTAACCGACGACGCCCGGCGGATTCGTCGCCACCGTGGAGACGGTCGTGAAGCCGCCGACCGAGCGGCCCTCCAGCACCACACGATGCTTGTCCGCCCAGGGTTGCGCCTGGACCCACTTCAACGCCGCGAGGTTCGCTTCGGCCGTGACCTTCGCGAGCTTCTCGAAGTCGGGACGTCGCACGCATTGGCCGTTCTTGAACGACGAACCGGAGTTCTCCCGATCCGGCCCGCCCGTCAGTCCATAGCCGACACGAATCGGCGCGACGATGGCGAACCCCCGCGCCAGCCAGAACCGTACGTGACCCTTGAGAATCGGGGCGTCGAGCTTCGCACGAACTAGCGGATCGCCTGCGCGTCCGTGCTCGAAGATCAGTACGGGGAACGGGCCGTTGCCCGCCGGTTTGTAGACTTCCGTGTGCATGGCGATGTCGCCGCCGAAGGTATTCGCCCCGGGCACGACGATGCCGACGATTTCAGGCTTGACGTCCGTCTGCGACGGGGCGGCGCTCGCAGGCGGTGTCGAGTTGTCGTCCGTCGCCGCGAACGACGTCGGCATCGAGACGAGAAGTGCCGTCAGCGCAATGGCGCAGAGCGAGCCGGTGCGCTTGAGCGCGCATGCAGCGAAGCGTGTCATATGAGGGACGATCGTGTTGTATGAGCGAGGTGGGCTTGCAAACCGACGCTATCGTACTTCGCACTGTGTGACAGCGGCACTCATTCTAACGGCTGAGGATGTTGCTTCAGTCGACGGCTTCGATGCCGTCGTCGTCGGCGTTCGCCACGTCGACGATCTCCGTCGAATCCGTCGCGAAATAGCGGCCAGGTGTGGTGTCGAAGGTGCGTCTGAACAGCGCGATGAAGGCGCTGGCGTTGTCGTACCCGAGGTCCAGCGCGACGGCCCCGACCGGTTGCCCGGCGGCGAGCAGTTCCAGCCCGCGCAACAGACGCGCGCGCTGACGCCACGCCGTGAACGTCAGCCCCGTCTCCTCAACGAAGCGGCGGCTCACCGTACGCGTCGACGTGCTGGCCCAGTTGGCCCATGCGTCGAGCGAGCGGTCGTTGGCCGGATCGTCGATGAGGGCGGCGGCGATGCGTCGCAGGCGAGGGTGGCTTGGCATCGGGAGACGGAAGGCGTCGGCGGGGCTGACGGCGATCTCGTCCAGTATCACGTGCATGATGCTCAATTGCGCCCGATCCGGCTCGCCCAGCGCCCACTGTGCGGCACGCGCCACCGCCTCGCGCAGAAGTCCGGACACCGCGATCGCGCGCGGCTGATCCGGCAACCCGGCGCATTGATCCGGACGCACATACACCGCCCAGCCATTGAACGGGCCATGCGAGAAGGCCGCATGCGGGCAGTGCGGCGGTACCCAGACGGCACGCGACGTCGGCACGACCCACGTGCCGAGATTGGTGCGAACGGAGATCAGGCCGCTGAACAGCCCGAGCAACTGTCCCGACGCGTGTTGGTGCGTCTGCGAGACACGCGGCACACTTTCCCGACCGACGAGCGCAATCAGCGGCGGGTCCTGCGCGTCCATAATCTGTACGCGCGCCATTTTCGGCTTCAGGTGGTCGGGAAATTCCATGGCGTCATTTCGCTATTGAATGGCTTGGATAGTCTATCAGCGCCATCAGGCAACGCGATAAGCTCGGCACATGTTTTTGAAGGAGCATCGCCATGTCGTTGCCAATCTATCCCGTCGGTTCGCGTGACGCCGTGCAGTCGCCTGCGTCTTCGGCATCCCCCGATCCCGCTCGTGTCGATCTAGATGCCCTGTACGATCCGCCGTCCGAGGGGATCGTCAAAGGCGTGATGTCGCGCCTGTTGCCGTTCCACACGGCTTATCTCGATGTCGCGACGTTCTTCTGCGTGGCCACCGGCAATGCGCAAGGGCTCGACGCCTCGCCGCGCGGCGGCGCACCGGGCTTCGTCAAAGTACTCGACGAGAAGACTGTCGTCTTCGCGGACTGGCCCGGCAATAACCGTATCGCCTCGCTGCGCAATCTGACCGAAGACGACCGCATCGGCATGTTGTTCCTGTTCCCGGGGCTGGAAGTCTTTATGCGTATCAACGGTCATGCGCGCATTGCCGTCGACCCGATGTTGCTCGCGCAACTGAAGGAAGGTGAGCGTACGCCGAAGACAGCCATCGTCGTGAGCATCGACGAAGTGCTGTTTCACTGTGGCAAGGCGATCAATCGCGCGAAGCTCTGGTGTGCCGAGTCGCAACTCGACCGCAAGGCCGTACCGTCGATGGGAGATATGAAGGCGGCGCTCACGGGGATGGACCCTGCCCGCGCCAGCGAGATCGATGCGGGGTACTACCGCGCGGTGCGCGGCGACCTTTATTGACGACCGGTGTGCCGGTCTTGTGCCATAGCGCTTAGTTCTGGGTGCCAGCCGACTCTTGCGCGCGGCGCAGACGCTCGCGGCTGTTCGTGAGGTGCGTGCGCATGGCGGCGCGTGCGGCTTCCGGATCGCGACGCGAAATCGCGTTGTAGATGTCTTCGTGTTCGCGATTCACGCGATTGAGATACGACACCTGATCGTCGTCGGCCAGCGCTGCCGAGTTCACGCGCGTACGCGGAATGATCGTGTTGCCGAGTTGTTCGAGGATGTCGTGGAAATAGCGGTTGCCGGTCGCGCTCGCCACTTGCAGGTGGAAGGCGACGTCGGCCGTCACGGCGTTGCCGGTGCGCTGACGCACGTGCATCTCGAAGTCGTCCAGCGCCTGACGCATCGCCTTGAGTTGTCCGTCCGTGCGACGGTTTGCCGCCAGACCTGCCGCTTCCGTTTCGAGCGAGATGCGCAGCTCCAGAATCGCCATCACGTCGAGCATCGTCAGAATGCTGTTCGTGTCGACTTGCAGCGCATTCTCGCGCGGGGCTTCGAGCACGAAGGTGCCGATGCCGTGACGCGTCTCGACCAGCTGTGCCGCTTGCAGCCGCGAAATCGCTTCGCGCACCACCGTGCGGCTCACGCCCAGACTTTCCATGATGGCCGACTCGGTCGGCAGCTTGTCGCCCGGACGGAACGTGCCGGCGCGAATCTGCTCGGACAAGGCGCTCACCACCTCCTCCGTGAGGCTGCGAGACTTGCGGCGAGGACGTGCGGGCAACGGGCTGGTCATGGACATGGCGTCGGTTGGAATTGTGGGTGACGATAAATGGCAAAAACGCCCCCAGTTTACCTTATCGACCGTCGCATACATACGACAACCGATAAGAATCGACCGCCAACGCCACAGCCCAGACGTTACCGGGCGCTGGCGGCCGAAAAGACTGCTTTGTGCGACTTCTCGCGACCACTCTCAAGCACTTGCTGCCATCCGGACCGGCACGCGCACAGCGTCGGTCCGGACGGCGTTACCCCTTAGGCACGGGCATCAGAAATCGACGCGGATCCCCAGCATGCCGACGAACTGCGAGCTCGTCGCCGACGGCGTGCTGTTCTGCGAGTCGCCGACCACCGGACCCGCGTTGATGATGCTCACGCCGTTCGCCGAGATCGACTTACCGTTGGCGTGTTGCCACGCTTCGAGCGCATACAGCGACGTGCGCTTCGAGAGCGAGTACACCTGCGCAAGCGACACCTGATGGTAAGTCGCGGCGTCGGTGATGCCGTTGGCCTTGGAGGCAGCCGTGTAGCTATACGCTGCCGCCAGACGCCACTGCGGCGCGACGATCCACGACGCGTGCACGCCCGCCGTATTGAAGATCGCGCTGTCGTGGAAGAGCGACGCGGCGCCCGGCTTGTACTGCACGTTGCTGTAACTCGCACCCAGCGTCAGACTGCCGAGCGTGTAGATACCGGCCACCGCAATGTGTTGCAGCGAGTCGGCGGTAACGTAGCCCTGATTGACGGCCGACGTGCCCGGCACCCCGGTAGACGAGCTGTTCCAGGTCGTGCCGCCGCCGATGTTGTTCATCCGCAGGTAGCCCGCCGCCAACGACACCGGACCGCCGTCGTAACGCAACGCACCGGAGAACGTGTTGCCCTTGCCCATCGCACCGGCCTGACCGCCGAAGCCGTATTGAACGCTGGCCGTCACGCCCCACAGCACCGGCGACGTGTACGTCACCGAGTTGTTGATGCGGATGGTCGTGTCGAGGCCGTCGATATCGCCCGGGTGCGCACCGGTCGCACCCGTGACATAAGCGACGGGACCGATCGTGCCGACCATCAGGTAATACGGCGAGTACTGACGGCCGATGGTGACAGTGCCCGCTTGTGCGTTCTTCACGCCGACGAACGCCTGACGGTTGAACATCACGCCCGACGAACTGAATGCGCCGCTGTTCACGTCAAAGCCGTTTTCCAGTTGGAAGAGTGCGCTGGTGCCCCCGCCCAGATCTTCCGTGCCGCGCAGGCCCCAGCGGCTGCCCGCGAGGTTGCCGTTGCGCAGATAGGTGTTCGACTTGCCGTTCTGGTTGCTGCTGTAGGTCAGTGCATCGTCGACGATCCCGTACAGCGTCACGTTCGACTGTGCGAACGCCGGCATTGCACCGGCGGCGAGACCGGCCAATACGAGCCCGGCAAACAGTTTCGAATGTCTCACGACTTCTCCTCTTGTGATGTGTTTTCTTGGACTTCGCGTACTTCGTTTTTATGTGAAGCGGGTGCTGCTTTTGTGGTGCTGCCGTGGTGTTCTGTCGGGTGAGTGCTGGCCTGAATGAACGCGCAAAAGCGCGCTTAAAAACGCGGTGCTTTGCCGCTCCAGTCGGGCCGGTATTTGCGCATCTGCACCGCGTCGTTGCGCGTGCGCAGGCCGCAGCGCAGGTATTGCTCGTGGAGCTTGGCCAGTTGGTCCTGATCGATTTCGAGTCCGAGTCCGGGCGCCTTCGTGATGGCGACCGCGCCGTTGCGAATCGCGATCTTGCCGCCACGCACGACTTCCTCGTCGGCTTCCTGCCACGGGTAGTGCGTGTCGCAGGCGTAGGACAGGCGCGGCACGCTCGCCGCCAGATGCGTCATCGCCATCAGGCTGATGCCGAGGTGCGAGTTCGAGTGCATCGACAGGCCGATGTCGAACGTCTCGCACATACGCGCGAGCAGCTGTGTGTCGCGCAGTCCGCCCCAGTAGTGGTGATCGGAGAGGATGATTTGCGCGCCGTTCAGGCGCACGTTCTCGCGGAACTGCCGCAGATCGGTGACGACCATGTTCGTCGCGAGCGGCATGCCCGTCGCACGATGCAGTTCCGCCATGCCTTCGAGCGTGGGCGTGGGGTCTTCGTAGTATTCGAGATCGCCCGCCAGTTCGCGTCCCATCGCAATCGCCGTCGGGAGCGACCAGTTGCCGTTCGGATCGATACGCAGCGGCTTGTCGGGGAAGGCGCGCTTGAGGGCCTTCAGGCATTTCACTTCTTCGGCCGGTTCCAGCACCCCGGCCTTGAGCTTGATACTGCCGAACCCGTACGTGTCGATCATGAAGCGTGCCTGAGCGACGAGCTGCTCGGCGTTCAGCGTCTCGCCCCAGCTATCCGGCGCGTACGGCGAATCGATGTGCTGCGCGTACTTGAAGAACAGATACGCG
Source organism: Pandoraea commovens (assembly GCF_902459615.1). GTDB lineage: Bacteria > Pseudomonadota > Gammaproteobacteria > Burkholderiales > Burkholderiaceae > Pandoraea > Pandoraea commovens. Next base: position 374,540 of record NZ_CABPSA010000003.1, on the reverse strand, counting down.
CTGTACTGCACTTCCTGACGCACGGCGCCGCCGAGCAGCTCGACGAGCGGTATCCCCAGATGCCGCGCCTGCAAATCCAGAAACGGAACTTCGAACGCGGAGTAGAGCTTCTCAGTGTCCTTGCGCGGGTCGGTGCCCGGCGCGAGTTCGTATTCCACGCGCTCGCCACGAACGCCCTGACGCACCACAGCGGCGACCCGTTCGCGCAGCCCATTCGTGTCGAACGGGTCCATGCCGATCAGCAGCGGACGTGCGTTTTCGAGCAGGGCGAGCACTGGCGCATCGCCATAGGTTTCGCCTAGTCCGACATGCCCGTTATCCGTTTCGATTTCGATGATCGAGCGCAGGGCATACGGTTCGTGAATACCCGCCGCGTTGAGTAGCGGCGGGTCGCGAAAGGCAATCGGGGTGATCGTGATGCGCTGAATTTTCACGGCAACTTTTCCTTGGTCTCCACCGGGAACGGGGTGTCGGCGGCGACGTCTATCTCGCGGTTTGTGTAACTTTTACGTCATCGTATGACTGGCCGTAATTTAGGTGACGCACTGCCCGTGTCTCTATCGGTGAAATCCCTGACAAAATGCTCAGCGTCCTGATGAAATCAGGGATTAAACCCCGTATAAACAAGGATTTCTCGATTTATAAGGGAAACCTCTGGGGTGTTTTGGCATGTCTCCCAATTGCAAATTGGAAATCTCAGTCATATGATGACTTACGAGAAATTTAACCAAAGGAGACAGCATGAGCTTCAGCCGCAGGGGATTCTGGCAACGTACGCTCGGTGCCGTGGCATGTGCCGCGGTACTGGGTAGCTTCGCAAGCACGGCAACCGCCGCACCGGTTGCGCTGAACATCGTCGACGTGGCCGGCAATCTCGCGCTCACGCAAAAGGGCTTCGAGGCTTTCCGCGACAAGTACCCGGATCTCGTCTCCAAGATCACCTTCACCAATGCGCCTGCACCGCAACTGCCGGGCAAGATCAAGGCCATGCAAGCGGCTGGCCGCTCGGATATCGATATCGTGCTGACGGGCACCGATGCGCTCGCCGCCGGTATCCAGCAAAACCTCTGGCAACGTCTGCTCCCCGACTACAGCGCGAAGCTGCCGGGCGTGCTCGACAAGTACGCCCCGAACGTGCGCGCGATGCAGGAGCTGTCGAAGGGCTACGGCCTGGCCGTCACGTTCATGCCTGCGGGACCGCTCGTCGAATACAACCCGGCCAAGGTGACGAACCCGCCCAAGACGCCTGCCGAACTGCTCTCCTGGTGCAAGGCAAATCCGGGCAAGTTGATTTACGCGCGTCCGGCCAACTCGGGCCCGGGCCGCACGTTCCTGATGGGCCTGCCGTATCTGCTCGGCGACAAGGATCCGCACGACCCGATCAAGGGATGGGACAAGACGTGGGCGTTCCTCAAGGAACTCGATTCGTGCATTCCGTACTACCCGGGCGGCACGTCGGCGGTGATGAAGGAGTTGGGCGAAGGCAGCCGCGACATGACGCTCACCGTCACCGGCTGGGATATCAATCCGCGTGCGCTGGGTATCGTGCCTGCGACGTTCAAGATTCAATCGTTCGACAAGTTCACGTGGGTCAACGACGCGCACTACATGGTCGTGCCCAAGGGCGTGGCGAAAGAGAAGATGGACGTGATCCTCAAGTTGATCAACTTCATGCTTGAACCGGCTCAGCAGGCGCTCACGTATGACGATGGTTACTTCTATCCGGGCCCGGCGGTGAAGGACGTACCGCTGTCCGCCGCCCCGGCGAAGAGCCAGGAAACGATCGCGAAGTACGGCCGTCCGGAATACGCGAAACTCATCGCCGATTTCCCGCACGCTGTGCCGCTCGATGCGACGGCGATGGTGGCTGCATTCCAGAAGTGGGATGCCGAAATCGGTTCGCTGAAGTCGAAATAAGGGCTGCGTCATGAAGCACAACTTTCAACAACTGCGCCTCGATCACGTGGCGCGCAGCTTCACCAACGCCGAGGGGCAGTCGGTGGCCGCGTTGAACGGCCTCGATCTGACCATCGAGCGTGGCGAGTTCATCGCGCTGCTGGGGCCTTCGGGCTGCGGCAAGTCGACGGCGCTCAACTGCATTGCCGGACTCACGCCGCTCACGGGCGGCGCGATCTGGCTCGACGACGAGCGCATCGACGTACTGCCCAGCGAGAAGCGCGGCTTCGGCATGGTGTTCCAGAACTACGCGCTGTTCCCGCACATGAGCGTGCTCGATAACGTGGGCTTCGGTCTTCGGATGCGCGGCACGCCGCGCGCCGAGATCGAGAAGCGTGCCCGCGAAGCCTTGCAGCTCGTGCAACTCGTCGGGCACGAGCGCAAGTTGCCGGGGCAGTTGTCGGGCGGTCAGCAGCAACGTGTCGCGATTGCGCGTGCCATCGTGATCGAGCCGCCGGTTGTGCTCATGGACGAACCGCTGTCGAACCTCGACGCGAAGCTGCGTATCGAGATGCGCGCCGAAATCCGTCGCATTCACGGCAAGCTCGACCGCGCGACGATTTACGTCACGCACGATCAGGACGAAGCGCTCTCGATGGCGGACCGCATCGTCGTGATGAAAGAGGGGGTGGTGCAGCAGATCGGCGCACCGCGCGACGTGTATGGCCGTCCGCGCAATCTGCACGTGGCGCGCTTCATGGGCTATCGCAATGTGCTCGACGTGTCGATCACGTCGGCACAGGGCGAGCATGCCCGCGTGTCGTGCGGCGGGGCGTCGTTCGACGGTGTGTTGATGGAGCCGCCCGCCAGCGGTGGCAAGGTCGAAGGCAAGGTTTCCGTGGCGATTCGTCCCGACGATTTCGAGCGCGCACCGGCCGCTAACGACAACGCCTTCGAAGTGGTGGTCGAGACGGTGGAGTACGGCGGTCGCGATTCGCTGCTGCGCGTGGCGTCGCCGTTCGGTCAGTTGTACGCGCGTTTGCCGGGCGATTACGCCGTCGGCGAGCGCGTGCCGCTGCGCGTACCGGCCGACCGCACGCTGGTCTACACCGGGGAGCGCGCATGAGTGCCGCCGCTTCTGTGTCGATGACACCGGCGGCGCGTGCTGACGGGCGCGGCTGGCTCGTCGCGCCCGCGCTTGTGTGCCTGATCGCGATGTTCGTCTATCCGTTCGCGTACGGTCTGTTCCTGTCTTTCCAGCCGATGGAGGGTGGCGGCGTTTTCGCGAACTATCTGAAGTTCTTCACCGAGCCGACGTTGTGGCCGACGGTGCTGATCACGCTCAAGCTCGCCGTGCCCGCCACGCTGATCAACGTGGGGGCATCGATCCCCGCGGCGTTCGCGTTGCGCAAGAGCACGCGGGCGTCGAAGTTCGTGACGATGCTGCTGGTCGTTCCCGTAACGCTCGGCACCGTGCTCATCGCCGACGGCATGCTGACCTACTACGGGCCGAACGGCTGGTTCCCGCAGGCGTTGCATGCGTTGGGGCTGTATCACGACGAAGTGCGTCTCACGCACAATTATTGGGGCGTACTGATCTCGCTGGTGATCTCGGGCTTCCCGTTCGCGTTCCTGCTGATCCTGTCGTACGTCACCGGTATCGATCCGACGCTCGCGCGCGCGGCGGGTACGCTGGGTGCCGGGCCGTGGCAGCAATTCCGTCTGATCTATCTGCCGCTGCTGGTGCCGGGCCTGACGATGGCGGCGTGTCTGTCGTTTGTGCAGGCATTCTCGGTGTTCCCGTCGGCGGTGCTGCTCGGCGTGCCCGCAGGGGCGACGCGCGTGGTGTCGATTGCCGCGTACGAAGCCGCGTTCGAGAGCTACGACTACTCGCTCGCATCATGCGTGGCGATTGTGATGGGATTCGTGCAGTTGCTGATCGTGGCGGGCATGCTCGGCGCGCGTCGGGCGTTCTATAGCGGTCCGACCACGGGAGGCAAGGGATGAGTGTCGCAGACAAGAATCCGGCCGGTACGCTGGCCGCGCAGAACGGAGATTTCATGACAACGCAGGCGCCCGTCAGCCAGTCGGCAGCCGTTCCCGAAGTCAGGCGCAAAATGCGCCGCGAAGGGCCGGGCTCGCGTCTGTGGCGCGTGCTCGTCTGGGGCACGATGATCTTCTTCCTCGTGAACGTGGCGCTGATGATCGCCACCGTCACGATGAACTCGTTCGCCACGCGCTGGTTCGGCACGCCGCTGCCCGAAGGTTTCACGCTGCATTGGTACGCGCAGGCATGGCGCGACTTTCAACTCGCCGATGTGCTATGGGTGACGGTAGAAGTCGTGGGCGCAGTCGTGCTCCTGTCGATTGCGCTGGGTGTGCCTGCGGCGTATGCACTGGCCCGAGCGCAGTTCCCCGGCAAGAAGCTTGCGATGCTGGTGTTTCTGTTGCCGCTGATTGTGCCGCCGGTGACGTACGGCATTCCGATGGCGACCGTGCTTTACAAGGTCGGACTGGGCGGCACGCTCACGGGCGTAATTCTCGCGAATCTCGTGCCGTCGCTGCCGTTCGTGATTCTGGTGATGACCCCGTTCATCGAGCAGATCGATCCGAACCTCGAAGCCGCAGCGCGCATTTTCGGTGCGAACACGCTGAAGTACTTCCGTCACGTGTTGCTGCCATTGCTGGTGCCGGGCATTCTCGCGGCGGGGCTGCTCGTGCTCGTGCGCACCATCGGCATGTTCGAGCTGACGTTCTTCACCGCCGGTCCGGACACGCAGACGCTGGTCGTCGCGCTCTACTACGCAGTGTTCTCGACCGGCGTGAGAGCCCCGCAGTCTATCGACGCGATGGCGATGATCTACATGGCCATCACGTTGCTCTGGGTGCTCATCGCGCTGCAATTCGTGAGTCCGACGCAGTTGGTCAGCCGCGTCAAGGAAGCGCCGAAGGGCGAGTGATCGCGGCGTCTGCATTGTTGGCTCCGGTCGCTTCCAGCTGGAAGCGACCGACCGACAACGTGAGCGCCTGCGCCTGTTGCTGCAACATCTGCGCGGCCGCGCCGGCATCTTCCACCAGCGCCGCGTTGTGCGACGTCACCTGATCCATCAGCGCAATCGCGCGATTCACTTCCTCGATTCCCTGCTTCTGCTCGTGGCTGGCGGCGCTGATTTCGTCCATCGCGTTGCTGACCTGCTTCACGCGCGCCACGATCTCGCGCATCGTCTTGCCCGCGTTCTGCACGAGCGTCGTGCCCGAGGCGACTTCTGCGACGGACGCGTCGATCAGTTGCTTCACTTCCTTCGCGGCTGCTGAGCTGCGTCCGGCGAGGCTGCGCACTTCTGCTGCGACCACCGCGAACCCCTTGCCCTGTTCGCCCGCACGTGCGGCTTCGACGGCGGCGTTCAGCGCGAGGATGTTCGTCTGGAAGGCGATGCCTTCGATGACCGCAATGATGTCCACGATCTTGCGCGACGACGTGTCAATGGACGACATCGTCGTGACCACTTGCTCGACCATGTCGCCACCTTGCTCCGCCATCTCGGCCGCGCGGTGGGCGAGATCGTTCGCGCCGCGCGAGTTGTCGTCGTTCTGGCTGACGGTCGACGTCAGTTCTTCCATCGCGGCGGCGGTCTGCTCCAGCGAACTGGCCTGCTCGGCGGTGCGTGCGGCGAGGTCGCGGTTGCCCGAGGCGATGCGGTGGCTGATCGCCGTGACGTCGTGCGACGCGTGGCGCACTTGCGTGACCGCATGGCGCAGATTCGTCGCCATCTCCGCGAGCGACGCCATGATGCTCGTGTCGTGTTCGCGGTTCGATGCGTTTGACGTATTCGATGCTGCGCGTCCGACGTCGAACTCGTGGTACAGCTCGCCACGATCCACCGCCAGCGCCAGCGCTTTGACGTCGTCCGGCTCTGCGCCCAGCGCACGTCGCAATTGACGCGTAATCAGAAACGCCATGACCGCGCCGCACGTCAGCGCGACGAGCACCAGCGCGAGCATCACGGTCTGAAAGCCGTGTGCGCTCGCGACGGCGGCCATCGATTCCGTGTGACTGGTGCGGTCTTCGAGATCGATCATGCGGTTGATGGCCGCGAGCCAGTCGACGAAGGCCGGACGCGCCTGTTCGAGCACGAGACGGCGCGCGCCGTCGAGGTCGCCCGCGCGGCGCAGTGTGATCACCTGCGCGATGATCGGTTGCGTGCGCGCTTCGATGGACTTGATCGCGGCGAGATCGTCGCGTTCTTCTGCGCTCACGCGTTCGGCGTTCGATGGCGCAAAGAGGGCGTCCATCGGTCCGGCAGAGCGCTGATAGTCGGCGTTCAGGCGCTCGATGAGCGCGACGATTTCGTCGACATGGGTGTCGTCGGCCAGCGTGATGTCGCGCACGGCGATGGCGCGGTCGTGCACGCTGCCGCGAAAGTTCACGGCGTACTGCTGCTTCACATTGTTGTTGTCGCTGATGTTCGTGAGCGTGCGCTCGATGCCATGCACGCGAAGCACGGCGAGCGCGGCCAGCGCGAGCATCATCGCGAGGATGACGGTGAAGCTCAGCCCGAGCCGGGCGGCCACGCTCATTCGGGACTGACGGGGTAACGACGGTGTATGCGAAGAGGTGTGTGAGGCGGTGTGCGGAGCGGCTAATGCAGATGCGCTGGATGAGGCGTTCATGTGAATGTGTCCGGTCTGATCGTTTTTATACCTGACGCGCATGGGCGGTGCATCGCGGCGCGTCGGTGCGCGGTTGGGCGCATTGCCCGACGGGCAAACGTCTGGCAGACGGCGATTATTCCGCTTAGGCAGAGTCGATAGCGGTCAACGGTCCGTTGAGGCGACGCGCTTGAGTATGCGTTGTGCCTGTTGGAACTCCCGACGGATCAGACGCGATATCGGCCACTTGGCGTGCTGCGCCGCAACAATAAATATCTTAAGAAAGGTGTGGAATAAAGGGTCGGCGCGAAGCGTTCAGAGAGTGTCGACAACGACATTTCACTCAGGAGCCAAAGTCATGAACCAACGTCAATCGATGTCCGCTGTTCTCACCAGCCTCGTGGCTGCCGCCGGTCTGTTCGCTGCTGCTGCGGCCCACGCGGAAGTCCCGCTCAAGACGGCCGACGGCATGCTCGTCGACGCGCAGAACCGCACCGTCTATACGTTTGACAACGATGTGGCAGGCAGCGGCAAGAGTGCTTGCAACGGCGGATGCGCGACGGCCTGGCCGCCGGTCATGGCCGATGGCGGTGCCAAGGCCGAAGGCAACTATTCCATCGTCACGCGCGACGACGGTATGAAGCAGTGGGCCTACAAGGGCAAGCCGCTGTACCTGTTCGCGAAGGACGCGGCCGCAGGCGACAAGAAGGGCGACGGCTTCAAGGACGTGTGGCACGTTGTCAAGCCCTGAGCAGGCGCTGACGGGATTCTGACGGGGAGCGGCGCGTGTTGGCATATCGGCGGGCTGGGAACGCGCATGCAAAGTCGCGGCGGCTCAGTATAATTTCGCGGCAGGTGCCAGCGGTACTCGCTGGCGATGCTTCGGACTGGGTGGCCGTCACGCACCCTCCGCCAGGAAATTCGCCGATGACCGGTCAGGATTTACCCAGCTTGCTTCCGGGCTTGCTGCCACGCCTCTGGGCGTTCGCCTTGCGCATTACGGGCGATCGCCATGATGCCGAGGATCTTGTGCAACGCGCTTGCGTGCACGCGCTGGAGCGCGTGCACCAGTGGCAGCCGGGATCCTCGGCGTTGAGCTGGATGTTCAGCATCGTGCATACGACGTGGATCAACGAGATCCGCGCGCGGCGCGTGCGTTCGCGCGGCAGTCTGGCGTGGGACGAAGCCGACGTCGATGCGATTCCCGATTTTCAGGCATCCACGCCCGAAGAACTGGCCAGTTGTCATCAGGTCTTCGGTGCGGTCGACCGTCTGCCCGAAGCGCAACGTCTCGTGTTGCTGCTCGTGGCGGTGGAGGGTATGAGTTATCAGGAAGCGGCAGAAGTGCTCGACGTGCCCATCGGCACGGTCATGAGCCGTCTGTCACGCGCACGCCGTACCATCGGCGACCAGTTTCGTAACCCCGAGGGGCAACCCCGCACGGCAGAGCGCACCCTTCGGGGTGGCTCGGCCGCTGGCGCACGTGAGGAGGACGCGTGATGAACGAAGACGATATCCGCCTGCTCGCTTACGTGGACGACGCACTGCCTCCGGCGGAGCGTGCGGAAGTGGAAGCGGCCATTGCCGCGTCGCCCGAACTGGCCGACGCGGTTGCGTCGTTGCGGGCCTCGCGTCTGCCGTATCTCGAGACGTTCGCGGCGCAAGTGATTCCGCCGGTGCCGCAGAGCCTGAGCGCCGGTCTCGACGCACTCCTGCGCGAACACGCGCAACGTCAGGCCTCGCCGCCGACTCAGTCGGTTCAACAGGACACGCACGCACCCGACGCCATTAAATCTACGACATCGCTACCGTTGCAGCCCGTGCGTGTCGACACGACGCACAACGTGCCCGCTGCCAACGATGCGCCTGCCGGACGACGCGTGCGCCCGTGGTGGCTCGCGGCGGCCTTCGCGGCGGGTGTTGCGGCGACGGCGATTACGCTGCCGTTGATGTCGGGCGTGCTGAATCGCTCGGGTGCGGGGGGCTTCATGACCGCCTCTGTCACCCCTGCGCCCGCGCAGGGCCGGACATGGGTGCGCGCAGCGGCCGAGTATCAGCAGTTGTATGCGCGTGACACGGTGGCGTCGATTCACGTCGACGACAGCGACACCGAGCGCACCGTCAACGAGATCCATCAGAACGACAAGCTCGACATCAGCGTGCCCGACCTGCGTTCGCAGGGCCTGACGTTCAAGCGCGTGCAGCGTCTGCGCTGGCAGGACCGGGCGCTGGTGCAGATGGTGTATCTCCCGGCGACGGGCGACCCTGTGGCGCTGTGTGTGGTGCGCGATACGCGTCCCGATCAGAGCGTGGCGGAGCAGCAGATCGACAAGATGGGCGTGGTGACGTGGCGCAAGGGACAGATCGGCTATGCGCTCATCGGGGCGCCGGGGTCGACCGATCTCAAGGCCGTGGCGAAAGCACTGGCCGACGGCCCCGTCGCGCCGCTTTACGGGATGTTGATGCTGCGGGACCTGACCTCGCTGCAGTCGCCGTATAAGGCTTCATAACGACCGTCGCTTTCTGTCCGTACGTCGCACCAAAACAAACGCCCTCGAATCCGAGGGCGTTTGTCATTGCGGGACAGCGATTGCGATTACGCTTGTGCGAGCGCGCCATCGCGAAGTCGCCACAGACCGAGCGGATTGCGCTCCTGCAAGGCTTCAGGCAAAAGAGCGTCCGGCAGATCCTGATAGCAGACGGGGCGCAGGAAGCGATCGATGGCCGATGCGCCGACAGACGTGAACATCGCGTTCGACGTCGCCGGGAACGGGCCGCCGTGCACCATCGCGTGACACACCTCGACGCCGGTCGGGAAACCGTTGGCGAGAATGCGTCCGGCGCGACGTTCCAGACTCGGCAGCAAACGGCGAGCGTTAGCCGTGTCGCCAGCGTCGAGTTGCAGCGTGGCCGTCAACTGACCTTCCAGACGTTCCGTGATGGCGATCATTTCGTCGACGGTGTTGCAAGCAATCACGACCGACGCAGGCCCGAACATTTCGTCGTGCAGCGCGGGGGTGGCGAGAAACTCGGCGGCCGTCGTGCGGAACAGGGCCGCCTGACCCTGACATGCGCCGCCCGCCTGACCGCGCGCGACGAGCGTCACGTTCGGTTCATCGGCCAGACGCGCGACACCCTTGTCATACGCCTGATGAATGCCCGGCGTGAGCATGGTGCCTGCGGCCTTGGCTGCCAGCGCGTCGGATGCCGTCTGGCAGAAACGTTCGAGCGCGTCGCCCGCGAGGCCCAGCACCAGCCCGGGGTTCGTGCAGAACTGACCGACACCCATCGTCAGCGAATCGACGAAACCCTTCGCGATGGCGTCGCCGCGTGCGGCCAGCGCTTCGGGCAACAGGTACACCGGGTTGATGCTGCTCATCTCGGCATACACGGGAATCGGCACCGCGCGCGACTGGGCGATGCGTTGCAGTGCGAGACCGCCATTACGCGAACCGGTGAAACCGACGGCCGCGATCGCGGGATGCGCCACCAGTGCCTCGCCCACGGCACGCTCGCCGACGAGCAGCGAGAACACGCCTTCCGGCAAATCGAGCTTCTGCACGGCCGAGCGCACGGCGCGTGCCACGAGCTCCGACGTTCCCAAATGCGCGGAGTGTGCCTTCACGATCACCGGGCAACCCGCCGCGAATGCCGACGCCGTATCGCCCCCCGCCACGGAGAACGCCAGCGGGAAGTTACTCGCGCCGAACACCGCCACGGGGCCAAGACCGATCTTCGACAGACGCAGGTCGCTGCGCGGCAGCGGTTCGCGTGCCGGTTGCGCGGGGTCGATGGTGGCGTCGAGGAAATGGCCGTCGCGCACCACGCGGGCGAACATCCGCAACTGGCCGACGGTGCGTCCGCGCTCACCTTGCAGACGGGCGACGGGCAGGCCGGTCTCGGCGTGGCCGCGTTCGATCAGGGCGTCGCCCAGATCGAGGATGGCCTGCGCGACGGCTTCCAGAAACTCGGCGCGCTTCGCCAGCGGCAACGCGCGGAACGGATCGAAAGCCGCGCGCGCCAGCTCGCACGCACGCTCGACGTCCTGCACGGTGCCCGCGCCGAACGACGGCGTCAGGCGTTCGCCACGCGACGGGTCGAACGCTTCAAGCGTTCCCGCACTGCCGCGCACGTCGGCGCGGCCGATCAACATCTCACCGGTAATCTGCATGCGGCGCCCCTTAGCCTTCGACCTTCTTGATCAGCGCGTCGAGCGCGGCGAGTTCGTCCGGCAGCAGGTCGGTCAGCGGTGCGCGCACCGGACCGGCGTCGTGACCGACCAGTTTGGCACCCGCCTTGACGATGCTCACGGCGTAGCCTGCGCGACGGTTGCGAATCTCCAGGTACGGCAGGAAGAACACGTCGAGCAGGTGGCCGATGGTCTCCTGATCGTTGTTGCACACGGCGCGATAGAACTTCATCGCCGTCTTCGGAATGAAGTTGAACACAGCCGACGAGTACACCGGCACGCCCAGCGCGCGGTAGGCCGCTGCGTAGACTTCTGCCGTCGGCAGGCCACCCAGATACGAGAAGCGATCGCCCATGCGGCGACGAATCTGCACCATGCGCTCGATGTCGCCCACGCCGTCCTTGAAGCCGATCAGGTTCGGGCAGTTCTCGGCCAGACGCTCCAGTTGGTCCGCGCCGAGCTTCGAATTCGCGCGGTTGTAGACGATCACGCCGATGTTCACGGCTTTGCAGACCTGTTCGACGTGCGCGGCAATGCCGTCGAGGCTGGCTTCCGTCAGGTAGTGCGGCATGAGCAGCACACCCTTCGCGCCCAGACGCTCGGCTTCCTTTGCGTACTCGATGGCCAGACGGGTCGGGCCGCCCGCGCCCGCGAGAATCGGCACCTTGCCCGCGCACGTGTCGACGGCCGTCTTGATCACGGCGCTGTAATCCTGCGGCGTGAGCGAGAAGAATTCGCCCGTGCCGCCGGCGGCGAAGAGCGCCGTCGCGCCGAACGGCGCGAGCCACTCCAGACGCTCGGCGTAGCCGCGTGCGTTGAAGTCGCCGTTCGCGTCGAAGTCGGTCACGGGGAAAGACAACAAGCCGTCCGAGACGATTTGCTTGAGTTCTTGAGGTGCGGTCATTTCAAGAGTTCCTGTCGGCTGATGGGCCGGATTCGATGAATAAAGAAGGCGCTCAACCAGCGCTCGGCGCTGAGTTATATGTCATCGTATAACATGTGATGAGGCCGGACAAGAGGCTGACCCGTCGAATGGCAGTGGGATAAACCCGCAAAAGGCGTGGGAAGGGTTTTTCCCGATTCGCGCAGAGGCCCGTAAAGCCACGCATGGCTGGGGTTCTAGATGTATGATGACACATAAGTGACGGGTGGTTGAGCGAACATCAACGACCGCCCGTGGTTTTTGTGTCATGGCCCGGGTGATGCGACAGATCGCAGGTATCGAGAAAGGCGAACGTCGTGGAACGCGGGGCTGGCGGGATGAGATGGGAGGGGTGAGGGACATGGCAGCAACGCAGGAGACGGCCGGCGGGAAAGACGCGCCGCGCTACATTCGGATGCAGGCAGAGGACAACGTCGCCATCGTGGTGAACGACGGCGGCTTGCCCGCGGGTAGTCGGTTTGCGGACGGACTCACGCTCATCGATGCTGTACCGCAGGGCCACAAGGTGGCGCTGATCGATCTGGCCGCAGGCGCTGCGGTGGTTCGCTACGGCGTGGTCATCGGCTACGCGGCGCGCGATCTGAGCGCAGGCAGTTGGGTCAACGAGCGGAACATCGCGATGCCCGAAGCGCCGTCGCTCGACCGTCTGCCGATCAGCACGCGCGTGCCTGCCGAATTGCCGCCGCTTGACGGCTTCACGTTCAAGGGCTATCGGAATGCCGATGGCTCGGTCGGCACGCGCAACATCCTCGCCATCACGACCACGGTGCAGTGCGTGGCAGGCGTGGTGGAGTTCGCCGTCAAACGCATCAAGGAGACGTTGCTGCCCCAGTATCCGAACGTCGACGACGTCGTCGCGCTGGAGCATACGTATGGCTGCGGCGTGGCCATCGACGCACCGGACGCCATCGTCCCGATCCGCACGCTGCGCAACATCTCCACCAATCCCAACTTTGGTGGCGAAGTGATGGTCGTGAGTCTCGGCTGCGAGAAGTTGCAGCCGGAACGTTTGCTCCCGGCGGGCAGCATTCCCATCGGCAGCACCGATGCCGACGGGAAGCCCGACACCGTCTGTCTACAGGACGACGCACACGTCGGCTTTCTGTCGATGATCGATTCGATCCTGACGATGGCGCGCACCCATCTGGAGCGACTCAATGCGCGTCAGCGTGAGACGGTGCCCGCGTCGGAGCTGATTGTCGGTGTGCAGTGCGGTGGCAGCGACGCGTTCTCCGGTGTGACGGCCAACCCGGCAGTGGGCTTCGCCACCGACCTGCTTGTGCGTGCGGGCGCGACGGTCATGTTCTCCGAGGTGACCGAAGTGCGCGACGGCATCGACCAACTGACTTCACGCGCGGCCACACCGGAAGTGGCCGAGGCGATGATTCGCGAGATGGCCTGGTACGACGCATACCTGGAGCGCGGGCGCGTCGACCGCAGTGCCAACACCACACCGGGCAACAAGCGCGGCGGGTTGTCCAATATCGTCGAGAAGGCGATGGGGTCGATTGTGAAGTCGGGCAGCGGGCCCATTCACGGCGTGATTTCCCCGGGCGCGAAGCTCGACCGTGAACACCAGCGCGGGCTGATCTACGCCGCGACGCCCGCGAGCGATTTCATCTGCGGCACGCTGCAACTGGCCGCAGGTATCAATTTGCATGTGTTCACGACCGGGCGTGGGACGCCTTATGGACTCGCCGAGGTGCCCGTCATCAAGGTGGCGACGCGCTCGGATCTGGCGCGTCGCTGGCACGATTTGATGGATGTGGATGCCGGACGGATCGCCACGGGCGAGGCCACCATCGAAGACGTGGGCTGGCAGTTGTTCCACCTGATGCTGGCCGTCGCAAGCGGTGAAAAGACGTGGGCCGAGCGATGGGGGCTGCACAACGCGCTTACGTTGTTCAACCCGGCGCCGGTGACCTGAAACCGGCGCGTCGATGTGCTGGCGCGCAGTTCAGAGTTCGGCTTGCGTCTGCGCGAGTCCGAATTCGAGCATGGCGGGCACGAAGCAGTGATTGAGCGTGTCGCGCCGTGACAGCTTCGTGAGGACGTACCGGCGAAACGGCGTGAGCGTGCCCCAGTCGCCGACGTCCGGCACCAGCAGGTCGGCCATCTCGCATTGCTTGAGCAACCCCGGCGGCAGGGCGTTCATGTCCTGCCACGCCGTGGGGGCGGCGTCGACACTGCGCTCGACGGCCTGCCCCAGATGATCGCGCGCGATCTCGTCGAGTCGCGCCGTAAAATCCTCGTCGCCCGGCACGCACGACGCGAGCGTCTCACGGGCTTCCTGCGGCAGGCGTTGCCAGTCCGCCAGCGACAGATGCTGGCCGTTACGATCCAGATTGAAGCGAATCGCCATCGTGATGTATTTGAGGTTTTCGCAAGCTTCAATTTCGAAAACAAACATCGGCAGACGCTGGTAAAGGTGCATGGCTGTCACTCCTCGTGTGGCGACGTATCGCATGCGGCCGATTGTACTCGCGCCCCGAGGGCGATTGCGGACGGGGTGCGCGCATGACGATGCGGCATGGCGACGCATCGACGCGGAGAATCTGGCCAATGTGGCACCGCTTTCGGCGTCCCTCTCGCGGGTAATGTCTTTCCAAAATTGCCAATTGTTCTTGGGAAAACTCTCAAAAACACTCGGGCGAACACTGAAAATTTCCATCGTTTCGCGAGACGTCCCGTAGCACGGAAAGGCTGACTTTGAGCGGCCGCCCAGCGATTTCGGACAGTTCACATTCCTTGCAATGTGAAGCGTCCTAGAGATTCGGTTCTTTCCCAAGGCCGTCCGGATTTCCTAAGGTAGGCGTTCTGCCGATCCATTCCCGATTCACCCCCGACAGGAGCCGACATGCCACCCCGTACGTCAAATGCGTCGCCGATGCCATTTCCCTTTCTTCCCGTAGTCCTGGAGTCGCCCAAGGCGTCAACGTCGCACGGCTCAGCGGCGTCGCCCGAGGTGTCGGAGCCTGCGAGCCGTGCCAGTGCCGTACGTAGCAAGCCGCGCACGAGCCGTCGCCTGGCGGTGGTCGAGGCTGCACAGCCGCCGGGTATGGGCGGCGATGGCGGCTGCTCGTTGAGGGTGGACGTGGTGCGCAGCATCGCGCCCGAATGTCTGACGTTGCTTGGAGCCATCGTCCGATGAGCGCCGTTGCGACTCGCCCGGTGTTGCGCGCGCAAGACGATGCGGGCGGAGAGGCGTCGGTGTCGGCGGGTGGCGCGGTGTGGGTGATCGCCTCGCCGCACGCGCAATGGACATGTGCACCGGACGCCGTGACCGTATCGTCCTATGAGGTGTCGTGCACGCTGCACGAGGCGCCCGTCGACACGGCGTTGTGGCTCGAACGCATGAAGCATGGCGTGTTGCTGGCGCAAGCACCTGTGCGCGGGACGTGGCTGGCAACGCTTGTCGACGAAGCACTGGTGCACGTGTTGCCTGCAACACCTCGCGACAGTCAGGACATCGTGCCCGCGTTCGGGCAGATCTGCGACGCATGGGTGCGCGGCATTTTCGCGTCACCGTTCTGGACACGTTTCCTCGCGGGCGAGTCGAGCGACATTCAGGTACTGGCGTTTCTCGCGCAGCTCTACCATCGCGCGGCAGGGGCCGATGTCCATAATCGCATTGCGGTGGAGCGCTGCACCGACGCGGCGCTGCGGCCGCTGCTGCTACGTCAGTACCGGGAGCAGCGCGGTCAGTCGACGATGCTGGCCGCAGGGTTGTTGCGATGCGGCCCGGCGGCGCGCACGTTTCTGGACAGCGGTGCCTTCGATGCGACGCACGCGCTGATCGACTTCATCATCGGCGCGGCGGGTGACATGCCCGCTTACGTCGGGTGTTGTGCGCTGTGTCAGGCGCCCGCAACGGTGCGCGCGGCCAGCGAGATCGAAGCGCAGTTCGAGGCGCTCGCGCAGCGCTATCCGTCGGCGGCCGACGGCTTCGCGGCCGTCTGCGCGCATGCCCGGCATGACGCAAGCGTGTGCGGTGGCACGGCGCTGCTCGCGCAATGGGTCGAAGACGCGGGCGAGCCGGACGTGCCGTCGCGGCTGCGGATGTTGCGTGGCGCGTATGGGGTTGCGGCGGCATACCGGGCGATGTTCGACGCGTTGCATCGGCTCGACGAAGAGCTCTGATGAGAGAGGCACTGCGCAGTCCTGAGGTCGGCGAGCAACGCATGCCCCCGATTGGGGCATGTCACTCGTATAATGGCGTCCCAACGGCGGGGGCGGTTGCGGCTCCACGCCGTCCGCCCCCTGACCATGACAACCCAACTCGCCTACCTCGCCGCGCTCGGTGCCGCCCTCTGCTGGGCTTGCAGCGGCATGATCGCCATCACGCCTGTCCGTCAGGCCGGTTCGTTCCCCTTCAACTACGCCCGCATGCTGCTGGTCTTCGCGATGCTGCTGTTCGCACTCGCGGTGCTGCGCGGCTGGCCGTCGCTGTCGCTAGAACAATGGTTGCGGCTCACAGCGTCGGGGCTGATCGGCATTCTCGTGGGCGACACGATTCTTTACACGTCGCTCGGGCGCCTGGGGCCGCGACGCAACTCCATCGTCTTTGCAACCAATGCGCCGATGACGGCCGTACTTGGGTACTTCTGGCTAGGCGAAGCGCTGGGCTGGCGGGCGGTTGCGGGCGTTGCGCTGGTGACAGCCGGGGTGGCGCTAGCCATCGCCTTCGGCGGCCGTCGCGAGGATGCGCACCACTGGGAGTCGGTACGCGGCGACGTGCGCGTGGGTGTCGCCATCGGGTTGACGGCGGCGCTGTGCCACTCGATCGGGACGCTCATCGCCAAGCCCGTGATGGCGGCTGGCGTGGATCCGGTGGGGGCGTCGGCGGTGCGTGTTGGCGTGTCGGCGCTCGGGTTGACGATCCTTGCGGCGCGACGCGGGCGAGGCATCTTCTCGGACTTTACGCCGGGCACGCTCGCGCTCACAGCGGCCTCCGGCTTCGTCGGCGTGGCCGTCGGCATGACGTTGCTGCTGTATGGCATGGGGCATGGCAACACGGGCGTCATCGCGACGCTCTCGGCGACCACGCCGGTGATGGTGTTGCCGCTGCTGTGGATTCGCACCCGGCAGCGTCCGGCAGCGGGCGCCTGGTGGGGTGCGCTGATCGCCAGCGCGGGGGTGGCGCTGATCTTTAACCGCTGACGTTGAAGGGGGTGCCTGAAACGCCTAGCGCGTGACGGGCGTTTGCAGGGCGTCGGCGCTCTGATGCGACGCTTCGGTGCCAAGCGTCGGCACCTGAACGTCCTGTACGGGTGCGGGGCGCGGCACGCTCGGCGTGAGCAGGCGTCGCAACCAGGCGGCGATGCGCTCGAAGACACCCGGATCGTCGTTGAACAATTCGGGACGCAGCACGCCCAGATACTCCAGAATCTGATCCGCTTCCTGAGCGCCGACCGAGCCGTAAATGACGGCAAGATCGAGCAGCGCGCGCAGCTCACCAAGCTTTTCGCGGGCTTGCAGCGAGCGGGCGGTTTCGACCGCGCGCTTGGCTTCGAACACACGTTCGCGCAGCACCGACGCGGTGCGCCATGCGGGCGTCTGCAACGTGGCCTCCAGCGTTCGCAGGTCCTGCGCCGACGTCACGATCTGACCGGCGAGCGATTCCACGATGCGCTCCTCTCCCTTCGCTTCCCGCACGATGCCCTCGGCCCAGCGGCTGGCCTGACGCGCCATGTCTTCGCGCGACCATTCCGGGCGCGAGACGAAATAGAACCCGTGCTGACGCGCCTGATTCAGGATGATCGAAACGACGTCCGGAAACTGCTTGTCGAACGTGCGTTTGGCCCATGCGTAGTGGCCCCCCGCGAGCAGTTGGGCGACGGCGGCTTCGGTGAGCGGCACGGTGCTGTCGAGCAGGCGGGCGCGCAGGAAGTCGTCGAACGGCGGCGGCGTGAAGTGACGGTCGACGGCAGCGGAGATGCGCACGAAGGCGTCGAAATCCTTTTGCAGGTCGGCCAGCGCGCTGTCGGAGAGCGTAAGGGCGATGCGGCTCATCGTGACCGGCTCCCGGTCGCGGAGAAAGCGTGTCCGCCCCACGCGAACGAAGTCGCGTCGGCCGGTCGAGTGTCGGTGCGAGTGCCCGTGTGAGTGAGGCGGGCCACAGGCGGAGCCGCCGGAGCCCGTGCCACGTGCATCCCCATTGCGCGTGAAGTCATGTGCAGCGATTCGTATCAACGGTGCGCTGCGGTCATGGCCGTGCGCTGTGAGATGGGCTGTCCCGCCGGACGTTTGTCACGTCCATGGCGGGCAGCATGAGTCTGCATGCATCAACGGCACAACGGTGTAAAAACTTTAGCCTCCGGGGCGCATTTTCTTTCAACGCCTTGTGGAGACGGCCCCCGGATCACTCCCCGTTGGCGGGGCGCAGCAGGTAGACGGCGAAGCGCGAGCGGGCGTCGAGCCAGACGCGCTCGATATCCCATCCGGCGGAGTTCGCGAGTGCGCGGAACTCCGTCTGTCCATATTTGTAGGAGTTCTCAGTATGGATGGACTCGCCTGCCGAGAAATCGAAGCGATGGCCGAGGACGGTGGCCGAGAATGCGCGCTGTGCGACCAGATGCATCTCGATGCGGCTAGCCTTCGCGTTGAAGCGGGCTTCGTGACGGAAGGCGTCCAGCGGCAGATCGCCGTCGAGTTCGCGGTTGATGCGCACGAGTACGTTCAGATCGAACTGCGCCGTCACCCCGCGCGCGTCGTCGTACGCGGGCAACAGCACGGCGGGATCCTTGCACGCGTCCACGCCGACGACCATGCGTCGGTGCGGTCCGAGCATCTTGCCGACATGCGCGAGGAAGGCGGCCGCCTGTGCGGGCGCGAAGTTGCCGATCGTCGAGCCGGGGAAGAAGCCGAGGCGTGGCCCTTGCGTGTTGTGCAACTGCGGCGGGAGGTGGAACGGGCGGGTGAAGTCGGCACGCACCGGTAGCATCGGAATGCCGGGACAGCGGCGCGCGAGTGTGGCGACGGCGTCGTCCAGAAAGTCATCGGCAATGTCGACGGGGACATACGCGCGTGGCGTCACGAGGGCGTCGAGCAGCAACGGTGTCTTACGGCTCGACCCGCTGCCGAACTCCACGACGACGGCGTTTGGTCCGACGACATCGGCGATGGCGGCGGAGCACTCGCCGAGCAGGGTGGTTTCGGTGCGCGTCTGGTAGTACTCGTCGAGGCCGGTGATCTCTTCGAAGAGTTCGCTGCCGCGCTGATCGTACAGCCAGACGCTGGGCAGCGTCTTCGGCGTGTGACCGAGACCGGCGAGCACGTCGGTGGCAAAGGCGTTTTCCGGCAATGACGGGCAAACGAACGCCGTGGCTTGTTGGGATTGTGTAGCTTGCAACATCAGCGGTCCTCCGCGAGCCTCAGGCCGCAGAACTGCCAGCGCTGATGCGGGTAGAAGAAGTTACGGTACGTGGCGCGTGCGTGGCCCGGCGGCGTGGCGAGCGATCCGCCGCGCAGCACGAACTGTCCGCACATGAACTTGCCGTTGTACTCGCCGACGGCCCCCGATGCCGTCCGGAATCCCGGGTATGCGACGTATGGACTGGCTGTCCATTGCCATACCGGGCCAAAGCGCTGCTCCATCGTGGGTTGCATTGGTGACGAAGTACGGCCACTGCCGCTTGCCGCCACCTCCCACTCTTGTTCTGTCGGCAGACGCTTGCCCGCCCAGCGCGCGAAGGCATCCGCTTCGAAATAGCTCACGTGTTGCACTGGGGCGTCGTCGTCGACGGGCTGCATGCCTGCGAGCGTCATCGACTGCCATTCGCCGTCGTGCAGCTCCCAGTAAAGCGGATGTCCCCAGCCTTCACGCTGTACCGTCGCCCAGCCGTCCGAGAGCCAGAGTCCGGCCATGCGGTAGCCGCCGTCTTCGATGAAGTCGCGCCATTCGCCGTTCGTTACCACGCGCGACGCAATCGCGAACGGTCGGACCAAAACGTCGTGCGCGGGCGTCTCGCAATCGAAGGCGAAGTGACCGCCAGAACGGCTGTCGTCACCCGGATGCCCGATGCTGTGTTGACCGCCGCCGTGCTCGATCCATTGCAGCGGCGCACTCGCGTGAAGCGCTGCCGATGGCGGACGATGGGCGGGACGCAGCGGATTCTGCGCGAAGAGATGCAGCAGGTCGGTGTGCATCAACTCCTGATGCTGCTCTTCGTGATGCAGGCCGAGCGTGATGAGCGCGACGGTGTCGGGCGCGAGATCGGGCTGTTGCAAGAGCGCGTGCATGGCAGCGTCGACGTGGCGGCGATAGGCGAGCACTTCGTCGAGCGTGGGGCGTGTGAGCAGCCCGCGCTGCGGACGCGGATGACGTGGACCGGCGGCTTCGTAATACGAGTTGAAGAGGTAGGCGAAGCGGGGGTCGTAGGGGCGGTAACGGGGGGCGGGTCGCCCGGCCGCAACGTTCGCCTCGCTCAGCAGAAACGTCTCGAAAAACCAGGTGGTGTGGGCCAGGTGCCACTTGATGGGGCTCGCGTCGGGCATCGACTGGACGGTGGCGTCGGCGTCCGAGAGGCCTTGCGCGAAGGCGACGGACGCGGCACGCACGGCGTCGAAGCGAGCATGCAGGGACGTGACCGGCGACGTGACGGGCGACATGATCTGCGAGGCCGTCGCCGCATTGGCAGACGGCCCATCGCGAGCGGTCCGCGAGGGGGATGCATTGGGGGAGGTGCCTGAGGGCGCCTCGGCTTGCGACGTACAACAGGGGACGGTCATAGGAAATATCCGGGGACACACCGTGCTGTGAAACGTGCTGCCTATTGTAGACCCGTTGCCGGGGCGTCATGTACCCCCAGTTTGGGGCCAGTATGTGACGGTTCGTAACGACGGTTGACGCTGGCGGTCGTCTGCCTGCATCGCTGCGCGCCATAAGCCTGAGCGCTGTGTCGGAGGATGCCTACATCAACCAGCCAGTGAGGCCGAGCAGGCTGCCTGCGGCGATGAGCCACAGCGGGTTCCAGCGGGTGCGCAGGGTGATGCCGACCGCGACGAGCGTCACGAGTCCGCGCGCCACGTTGATATCGACCTCCCGGGCGAGCAGCGCGCTGCTGGCGGCGAGCAGACCGACGGTGATTGGCGCGAGACCGGCGCGTACGGCGCGGACCCAGGGTGAGTGTTCGTGACGGTCCACCCATCCGCCAACCAGATACGCAAGGAGCGAACTCGGGGCGCATTTGGCGAGCGTGGCGGTGAATGCGCCGGGCAGTCCGGCGGCTTGCAAGCCGATCAGGGTGACGGCCATGCCGTTGGGGCCGGGCGCGGCCTGCGCGAGCGAGAAGAAGGTGACGAACTGGGCGTCGGTAATCCAGTGTCGGGTGTCGACGGCGTAGCGATGGATGTCGGCGAGCGTGACGTTGGTGCCACCGACGGCGAGCAGCGACCAGAGCGAGCCATGCAGGAACAGATCGATGAGCGTGGTCATGATGGTCAGGGCGTGGCGTCGCCTTGATGATGCTGCCGGTCGCGCTTGTCGAGCCGCTCAAGTCGATAGGCACTCAGGATCGCGCAAGGGCCGAGCACCCCGAGGACCAGTAACAGCGGCAGTCCGAAAACGAAACTGCCGAGGAAGGTTGCGGCGGCGAACGCGAGTGTCGTCCAGTGGCGTTTTAACCCGGCAAGTAGACGCACCGACGTCGCAATCACCAGACCGGTCGCCGCAGGCATCAGGCCGGACAGCAGGTGTTGGACGAGGGGTGTCTGTCCCCACTTGGCGTAAGCGAAGCCGATCAGGATGATGACGATGGTCGGGCAGAAATAGAGACCTGCAACGGCAGCGGCGGCTCCTCGCGGGCCGCGAAAGCGACGGCCGAGGACGGTGGCGATATTGGCGACGTTGGGGCCGGGCAGGAGTTGCGCGAGCGGGAGCAATTCAGCGAATTCCCGGTCGGTGAGCCAGTGGCGCTGGTCGACCACCATACGGCGTGCCCACGGCAGGACACCGCCGAAGCCGGTCGCGCCGACGGTGCCGAAGGCGAGCGCAAGGTCCCAGCAGGTGGGGTGTTCGGTGGGGTTGGGGGTAGCGGAACTGGGGGCTGACGACGCGGGGTGTGACGCGTCTGACGGCGGGGAAGCGTGGGATGTCACGATTGTCCGTTGCCGGGGGGATGGTTGTGGCCTTGCAGGGGGCCGTGGAGTTCGTGTTCGAGGCGCACGACTTCCTGAGCGACGAGTGCGATGGCGTTACGGATTTCCATGAGCGCGGTGTAGAGGGCTTGCGCGTTCTGGGGGGAATGCATGGCGACGTCGCGGGCGGCGGTTTCGATGGCGTCGAGCGACAGGGCGATGCGGTCGAGATTCTCCAGCATGGGCGATCTCCGTTGACGCGCACAGTGCGTGCATACCCCCATGATACCCAACTGACGTATCTCGGTGGGGGATGTTAGAATGCGTGCCCTTGCCGGGGTGATGAAATTGGTAAACATAGCGGACTTAAAATCCGCCGCCTTCGGGCTTGCCGGTTCAAGTCCGGTCCCCGGTACCACTAAGGCTTCGAGCCACATCAAGCCAAACACAGTAATCCCTATTGTTTCAGGGGTTTGTATTGGATGTTCTGTTTCAGTAGCTGTGCAGTAGCGTAGTAAAAGGTAGCCCAAGAAAGCTATTTTCGCTTGTCAGTGCACCAGATTTGCACCCAAATTTGCACCAAAAGGTTTGCGAACTCTCAACTGTTTGAAGCCAGATGGAAGTCCTGACGCTCCTCGTCCCAAAAGGGGCAGCAAGGCTCCTTTCGAAGGTATTCGATGGCGAGCCGTTCGACGTTCAAAGTCCTTTGCCTTGTGCGCAGGCGCTCGCTCAGTTGCAAATGCTCACCGAATGGCGTCCTGACAAAAATTCCTTGTTGGGCTCTGTGAGTACCGACACTATCGAGTTGCGCATCTCGCATGTCTTCATACGAGGAAATGGCACGCGGTTCCGAGGGCGCTTACTGACAAGCGGCGAGGGGTCGTTACTCGTCGGATCGTTTATGTCTTCAGGTTATAGCCGCTTCATTACCGCAGTGATCTTGGTATTGGTGGGCGTTATGCTCTTCGGTGGGCTGTTCGGTGGCCTCTATCAAGCTTTTACACAAGCATCCAGTCTGCTCAATGCGCTGACAGTCACCGGATTCCTGCTGGTATGGGGGGCAGGCGTGTGTCTAGTGGGTTGGCTCGTGGTATGGAATGGCGCACCGGCACGCAAAGATGTTCTAGAGATATCGACAGCTATCCGGCATGCCTTGCGGGGTCGCGGGACTTAGTCCAAGTGTGTGCCTCCAGGATGCGCGACTGGCTGAAGTCGGCCAATTTCGGTCAGTCGACGTGACCCGACCAGATCGTCGACAATTCGACATTATCAAGAGCGGCGTTGAACGGATGGAGGCAAATATGGGACCCAACGGGCAAGAGCTTATTGAGGTGTTGGCCAAACTCGCCGATCTACTTGAAATCAACGGCGGACGGCACTGGCGCGCTTGGTTGCTTCGTGCCAAAGCTCGTTTAGAAAATGCGGATTACTCCGGTATTGAATATTTGCTTCAAGCGTACGGAGGTATGGGCTCGTTCAATGACTTTGTTGCGCCACAGAGCGCTATAGAGGGGCATCCCACCGGGAAACCCGGGTACGTTGAACTGAACGATGAGATAGATGCTTTAAGAACTAAGGCGTGGGAGATTGCAACAGACATAAAGCGCAACCACGAAGTCCAGCGCACCTAACCATTGAATTCATTTCGACTAACCGCGTCAGGCAGATCTCGGCCAATTAGGGACATCCAACAAATCCCGCAGAATTGGCGACAATCGGGACGAGCTAAATATATTGCGCAACCATGTCCAACGATCAACGAACCGTTTGCCACCGATTCGGTGCAGAATACATGCCGCCAGAGGCGAGCCAGAAGGTAGGGATCGCGCTTGGATCTCTTGAGGGTGTGCCGCTTCACGCGGTTCGGCTAACCCCGGAAAACGGTACGTGCGGTTGGTATATTTACGGCGGTGACTACTCATCGGACGCGGACTTCTATCAGCCGCTCCATGTCGCCCACTTGATCGAGCGTTGTCCGAACATTGTCCCTTACTTGGCACTGCCGCCGGGATGGCGTGTATTGCTTGCGCCCGACTATGAGGATGTCTGGTTCGATGGTGAGTTGCTGGTCACTGAACGCTCGTGACGGATAGGAACGGACGGTCAATTTCGTGCCTTGATTCATTGACACCTTCACGGCCAAGTTGACTGGATGCGCCGTCAGCTACCTTTTCTTCAACAGGGCCGCGTAGTAGTCGGTGATATTGTCCTCCGTCCCCTTGGTGATCCGATTGAACACCCGTCTCCATGGCCAGAAACTGGAACTTGTGGTAGTTCGAAAACCCGGGAATCGGCTTTCGCCGAGGGTGACCATACCCCATTCGCCACCATGATTGCGGCGATACACTTCTCCGACGTAACTTCCATAGGCTTTCGCAAATGACATGACTTGCGCGTCCGTTGGCTTGGGACTAGTGCTGACGTAGGATGAACTCATTTGCGCCAAGACCTTTTCGACACTTGCAATACTCGCGTCCGACCAGTCGAGTTTTATTCCAAACTGTTTCGCGGAGAAGTCAACGGCGTCTAGCGAGTACGCTTCCGCGATTTTCTGGATTTTTGCATCAGGGGAAAAGGTCTGGCCGGACGGGGTTTCTGCCAACGCAACTCCACAGCGAACGCAAGCCATCAGGGCGATCAACGCTAATAGGAAGCGCTTTGCGATTGTTTTCAAGAGGATTCCCACTGCAAGATTACTCTGACTCGCTCCAGCGAATTAGAGTGTTGAATGATCGCCTCGACCGATCTCATACGCCGGAGCGGCCTATAAGCAATGTGAATGGCAACTTTCGGCAAATCTGAAGGTCCCCCTCGGGTCGAAAGAAGACGCAGATCACCGGCCACAACCGGCCGTTCGACATGGCCACTCAGATCGTCGACAATCGAAGCCTCTCAAGCCATGTTGTCAGGATGAGCAGATGGATAGCCGGGCATTTAGTCTCCACCACCCAGTTGGCGTCACCATCTCGCCTTCGCTCACAGAAGCGGGAGTTGCGGACATCAGTTGCTCGCGTAGAGATATGGGTACGACGTGGGTTTGGTATCAGCTTCCAACGTTTCAAGATGGTGAAATTCTTGTTGCCATTGCCTTGGGATTCCGTGCAGGGAAGCTTGGGCAACTTTCACTATCAGACGCGAACCCCAAGTTTGGTGATAGCTGGTCCACATTCTCTGAGCATCAAGAGCGCCTCCGAGCACAGAGCATCAGCGCGTGGCTTGCCAGCAAAAGCCTATTTGTTGGCACATATTCCTGGGGGGCGGTCTGGGCTGGTTTTGATCCCAAGGGAGGATTCGGATCGGCCGTCATACAGCTTGCAACTTAACCGGTAATCAGGCGAAGGTCTAAGTGCGCTCCCCAGTACACCGTAGTTGAGCGAGAGCTTTGCGAGATCGGCAACGTCCGCTTAGGGTTGGAATCGGTCATCCACGACGGCTATGCCCCTTCGGCGAAAACTCTCGTATCTGTGCACCAAACGTGCACCGATAATGCCCCTTCCCGGCCAGGAGGCGACGCTGGCCGGGGACTAACGCTGACAGTTGAACGTCACCTCGTCAGCCAACACTAGGCGTGTGTCGAAACCGTTAAAGCTTTGCAGGGCTGGACTGTTGCGCGGTCGTTGGCGTTTCCGGCGCGAGCGGCTGATTGCGTGTCCAATTGACGAATCCATTGAGCATCGGGTGCAACAGCGGATCATCAAGTCCAGCCATGTTGAAGGCGGTTCGGTCTATCAGCAGAACGGTTTTTCCGGTGCTGGCGTCAATCGCCTTCAGCGTTCCCTGGAAGTTGTAGCCCCCCTTGAAGAGCACATTGGGCTCAACGATCAGGAAAGGGCCGATCTCTTTACTCAGGTTATTGAGTCCGACGAGATCCGACACACTCGGAACCTTACTGCCGAGGTTGCGTTCAATAACAATGGCTTGCAAGTCATCCTTTGTCACGACCTTCTTGAAAGTGTTCGTTTCTCGGAGAGCCGAAACAAAGAAATCTACAAAGCGCGGGTTCGGCGTTTCTGCGTTGATTTTCAGATAGACCATCTGGGCGTATGCCGGATCAAACTTCTCTGCTATGCGAACGTCATCAGACTTCAATACATTATTTGTTGCATAAAGGCCGGTTTTCGGATCCGGCTTTTCGACATGTAGCGTCGAGTTGCAACCTGAAAGCAGGCCGGCGAACAGCAGTGCAAATGCAAAGCGCAGCATAAATCCCTCGAAATAATGGTTTAACTGACGCTATATCGGCACGGGATATGAAATCTTGAGCCTTGCAACGCCAGCCAGCTGCCGCCTAGGGATATTCGCGAGGTCAGCTTGAATCCTTGATAATCAAGCGTCATTGCCAGACATTGAGCCTGAAATGTTGATTGTCTTTGCCGGACTCCCCGGTACTGGAAAAACGACTGTTGCCAAGGAACTCGCGCGTGCGCTTGCTGCGGCTTACATCCGTATCGATACGCTTGAGCAGGCGTTTATCGGCTCGGTCGATAGCGGCGTGGATATCGGCCCCGCTGGCTACATGGCAGGATACGCGGTGGCCGAAGACAACCTTAGTTCCGGCCTGACCGTGATTGCCGATTCCGTCAATGCACTGCAATTGACTCGGGATGCATGGCGATCAGTGGCGACGGAAATGGGGGTAGGCATTCCGGAAATCGAACTGATTTGTTCCGACGCGTCAGTGCACCGTCAGCGAGTGGAGGCACGACAAGCCGACATTCCCGGCCACAAGTTGCCCACGTGGAAGCGCGTCATTGAACGCCAGTACGATCCGTGGGACGTCGAACACCTTGTTATCGACACCGCCCGCGTTTCCGTACGTCAGGCGGTGGACTGCATTGTCAACCGGTTAACGACCCTTCAAGTGCAGAATCGGCCGCAGTAATCCGGAATTCGTGTCGGCCCCTGGTTCTAGCCACGCCAATGCCGAATACTGCGGATAATTCGGAGTGCAACGTAAGCACTCTTTTGTCAGATCTGCTGCTGACCACCATCAACGAACAACTCCGCACCGTTCACGAAACTCGCATCGTCCGACGCAAGGAACAGCGCGGCGCTGGCGATTTCCGTCGCTTCGCCGAGACGCGCCAGCGGGATCTGTGCGGCAAGGTAGTCGGCCAACCCCTGACGTTGCGCTGCGTCGTCGCCTGCGAGATCAAGCAGGCCGGGGGTGCGCGTTGCGCCCGGGCTGATCGTGTTCACACGGATGCGGCGTGACTTCAGGTCAAGAATCCAACTGCGGGCAAACGCGCGCACCGCCGCCTTCGAGGCCGAGTACACGCTGAACGCTGCGGTACCCGAGCTACCGGCCGTCGAACCCGTCAGGATCACCGATGCACCGTCTGCCAGCAACGGCAGCGCCTTCTGCACCGTGAACAGAACAGCCTTCACGTTACGGTCGAACGTCTCATCGAAGTGGGCTTCGGTGATGTCGCCGAGTGCGAGCATCGAGCCGCCGCCAGCGTTGGCAAACAACACGTCGAGACGGCCGTGGGCTTCGCCGATTTGCTTGTACAGCGAATCGAGTTCTTCCAGTTTCGTCGAGTCGACGCGAAGACCGGTGGCCTTGCCGCCGACTTCACGGATCGACGCGACGGCTGCATCGAGTTCGGCCTGACGGCGTCCGGTCAGATAGACGTGCGCGCCTTCGGCGGCAAAGCGTTGTGCCGTAGCCAGGCCGATGCCGCTGGTTGCGCCGGTAACGAGCGCGATCTTGTTGTCGAGTTTGCGTGCCATGGTATTGCCCCTTCGTTCGATTCAGTGTGTTGGTCGGGCCGGTGTCCGGCGTTCGCAGCGCGTTGTCGGTTGCGATGTGATGAGAATATCGACGCGCCGACTTTTTCGAAATAGAATCAATTGCAAATCAACGTTGCAAATTTGAAATGATGGGTGATCGTGTCGAAACTGCCTGATTTCGAAGGACTCGCGATGTTTGCCAAAGTCGCCGAGGAGGGGTCTTTCGCGGCTGCGGCGCGCGAGATGGGGGTGTCGGTCGCCACCGTGTCGCGCGGCGTTGCGCGTCTGGAGGACCGCTTGGGCGCGCGGCTGCTCAATCGCACGTCGCGTCAACTTGCGCTGACCGAGTTCGGTCGGACGTTGTGCGAGAAAGCTGGCGAGATCTACCGGCAGGCTGAGGCGGCCGAGGGCGCTGCCCGTGAGATGTCGGTACAGCCTCGCGGGCTGGTGCGACTGGCTGTGCCGATGTCGTTCGGGCTGCGTTGGGTCGCGCCGTTATTGCCAGAGTTCTTCCGGCGCTATCCGGACGTCCAGGTCGACCTGCATCTGGCCGATTCGACCGTCGATCTGGTGGCGGATGGATTCGATGCAGCGCTGCGTATTGCCGCGCTGCCGGATTCGTCGCTCGTCGCCCGGCGCTTGTGCGCGGTGACGCAATTCGTCGTCGCATCGCCGACGTATCTGAAGCGCGAAGGTCGACCGGCGCATCCGCGCGAGTTGGTGGACCGGCCTTGCATGTCGTACGCCTATCGTGCGCGCAGCGACGTCTGGCGCTTCACCAACGATGCGGGAGACGAAGAACTGGTGACACCGGTCGGGCCGCTTCGTGTGACCAATTCCGATGCGCTACTGCCGATGCTGCTCGAGGGACTCGCCATCTCCGAGTTGCCGGAATTCATCGCAGCCGAATATCTGAGCGATGGGCGGCTCGAAGCGATTCTCACCGGCTGGTCGTTGACGAAGGGAGGGCTGTACTTCGTTACGCCGTCGGCACGCGCGAGGCCAGCGAAGGTCAGCGCATTGTCGGACTACTTCGCCGAGCATCTGAGTGAACCGACGTGGCGCTGGCCACACGAATGATTTCATTCCGGCAGGCGCGTTCGGGATTTTCGCGATCTGCATCAATTCATGACAGGCGTGATCTTGAAAGGTCGTTGACGACGAAGTCTTCGCCGCAGGATTAAAATCCTCTCATCTCGACGCGAGGTTTGCCATGTCGCACTCACCGAACGACGCTCATGATCATGGGCATCACCACGGGCACGCTCATTCACACAGCCACGCCGGGCACGGTCATGCCGGTCATAGCCATACCAGTGGCGTCACAGATCAGAAGCGGCTTGGGATCGCGTTCGTCATCATTGCGATCTTCATGGTTGTCGAGGTGGTCGGCGGGTTGTTGTCCGGCTCGCTTGCGCTGCTGGCCGACGCCGGACACATGGTCAGCGACGCCGCCGCGCTTGCCTTCAGCTGGATCGCGATTCACTACGGAAAACGCCCCGCGACGTTGCAACTGACCTACGGATACAAACGTCTCGAAGTCCTCGCCGCGTTCGTGAACGGCTGCGCGCTTTTCGTCATCGCCGGATGGATCGTGATCGAAGCGATAAGACGGTTTTTCGCACCGGTGCCGGTCGTCGGCATGACGATGCTCATCGTCGCGGTCGCCGGGCTGCTCGCCAATATTGCCGCCTTCATGGTCTTGCACGGGGGCAATCGAGAAAACCTCAATATGCGCGGCGCGTGGTTGCACGTGATGGGCGATATGCTCGGGTCGGCGGCGGCCATCGTCGCCGCTGGCGTGATTCTCCTCACGGGCTGGACACCCATCGACCCGCTGCTGTCGATCTTCGTCGCCGTGATCATTCTGAAAAGTGCGTGGGGCATCGTGAAGTCCTCCGCGCATATCCTGCTCGAAGGCACCCCCGATTCGCTCAACCCGACGGAGATCAAAGCCGATCTGGAGACAACCGTGGTGGAAGTGCAGGGCGTGCATCACATTCACGCGTGGTCGATTACCGGTGAGCGCCACATGATCACGCTACACGCCGTGCCAGCATCCGGAGTGAGTGCGCGCGACGCCATGACTGCCGTGCAGCAGCGGCTCGCCACACGCTTCAACATCGAACACGCCACGATTCAGATCGAAGACGCGGAATGTGCGGATGGCCACGGCGGTGCAGATTGCGACGGTGCTTCAGCCTCGTCGGCGTCATCGCCTGCCAAGTCCTCCCATGAGGATCACGGCCACTCGCACTGACGGAAATAAGGCCGCGCGGCGACCCGAGCCCGCGTTACGCTGCGCGCGAGCCTGCGCTGCCGCCAGTCGACTCCGTCACCCCTGTTACCACTTGTACGTCACACCGACTTTCACGATTGGGTAGAACTTGAGCTTGTTGGCCTTGTCCTGAAGCTGCTCACGCTGATCGTCGACAGTGGCTTGTCCCACGATAGCCGTGATGAGCGGCGGGACGTCGAGTTCCACGGTCGGTTTGCCGTAGGCGATACCTGCGTCGAACGACATCGACCAGCCCGGCGTCGCCAGCGGGCTATGACCGAAGCCGATGCCGACATACGGTCGCACGGTCGGCAACTTGATGCGCCCGTTCACCGATTGACCCGCGGTCGGATACGCGACACCTCGATAGACGTACGTGCTTTGCTCGGCATGGCCGACGAGATCGACATGGTCGTCGCCGACCAGCATCCCCGCCGTCAGACGAAACGGAACCGTCGCCGGAGCGGGGAAGAAGTCGGCGTAGACGCCGCCGTGCACGAAACGCGCGCGGCCGTCGTAGCGAACCTGACCCGCCGTGAAGCTATGCGACAGCGCCAGACCATTCACATCGGCGCGCACCCCGAGGTGATTCGTCACACCGACACCGGCACCAATGCCGAGACCTTCCGTACCCACCGCGCCATACACCTCGATGGCTTGCGCGTGCGCGGCGCTCGCGAGCATCGCCACGGCAAAAGCCATTGCCTTGCAATTCATGTTGCCTAACTTTCAAAATGGATGAGAGGGACGTCGAGGAGGCGGTGTTTATCGGCGACCGTCGTCCGACGGTGCAACACGTTGACGTGCCTGCGATGATCGATGGACAGACTTCACTACTTCCCCGGCGTGATCTTGCGCCCCTGTTTCAGGTGACGTTCTGATTTTGTGGCGCGATCCTAGCACGCGGTCCGTGACAGTCTGATCGGCTGTGAGGATACGTTGTCGGGGTACAACAAGGCCGTGGCGGACCGCCTCGGACGTCGAGGGCGACGGCTTTCCCCGGCTCCCGACGCGGGCCGACGCGCGTCGTAGAATGGCGAACCGGTCGCCCGCGAGCGCCGAACCCCTTTCGTCACATTCCCGGTAAATGAGAAATAAAACCGACAAAATCGCCGACAAAAGCGCCGACAAAAGCGCCGAGAAAGCCGATCTCGACCGGTTCGACCTGAACATCCTCGACCTGCTTCAGACGAACAACCGGCTATCGCACGCGGCCATCGCCGAGCAGGTGGGGCTTTCCACGGCCTCAGTGCAGCGGCGCATTAGTCGGCTGGAGGCACGCGGCGTCATCCGGGACAACGTCGCCGTGCTCAATCCCGCCATGATCGGCAATCCTGTGACGGCCGTCATCGAGTCGCGACTGGTCGAGGATCGAAGCATCGTGATGGATCGCGCGAAGCGCTACTTCCGCAACGTCGACGAAATTCAACAGTGCTATTTCGTCAACGGCGGCGTCTCGTTCATCATCATCATGATTTCCCGCGACATCCCGCATTTCGAACAGCTTGTCCGCCAGCACTTCGCCGACAACCCGGACATCCTCACCTACCGGACGCTCATCGTGCTCGATCAGGTGAAGACCGGTCTGAAGCTTCCGCTCTTCGATCTGATCTGACGATAGCGCAAGGACCAACGCAACGACGTCACGCTTCGGCGCGTGGCCGCGAAAACAACGCACACCCCGCACATGCGGCGACGACGCACGCGATCCCGGCGCACTGCGTCGGCGTCAGCGTCTCGTTCAGGACGAGCCACCCGGCGATGGCGCTGACGGCGGGCGAGCCGCTCAGCAGCACGCCGAACACCCGCGCGGGCAAACGGCGCATCGCGTAGATGTCCAGCAGAAACGGCAGCATGCTCGACAGCACGGCCACGCTGAAGCCGACCAGCAGCACGTGTGTGGACGCGAGCGCCGTGCCCGCCTGCGCCACCCCCAGCGGCACGGCAATCACCGCAGCAATCGTCATGCCGACCGCAACCGATTGCCCGCCACCGGCCGACGCTCTACGTCCCACGAGCACGTAGATCCCCCAGAACAAGGCGGCCGCCAGCGAAAACGCGACGCCCCGGACATCTATCTCGCCTTTGATGTCGCCAATCGCAAGCCCGACCATGCCGAGCGCGGCCAGCGCAATCCAGACAAGGTCGGACGCGCGTCGAGACGTCAGCAAGGCCGCGCACAATGGCCCCATGACTTCGATGGAGATAGCGACGCTGACGGGGATGTACGCGAACGCGCGATAGATGAGCAGATTCATCAACGCCAGCGTGATGCCGTAGGTGAGCATCGTCAGCCACGAAATACCCGCGTCTCGGAAATTCAATCGCCAGGGCTTAAGCGCGACGACAAGAACGAGAGACGACAGGCCGAGGCGCAGCGCGGCAACGCCTTCACTGCCGACGAGGGGAAACAGCGTTTTGGCAAATGCTGCGCCGGTCTGGACGGAGACCATGCCCGCGAACGCGGCGGCGAATGGCACATTCCGGTGGTTGAACATCTGAGTCGGTTGCAATGACGAAGGAGAGGAAATTCTAATTTCCTCTCCTGATTTATCGCCTCGCAAGTGCTGCGTATCCGAGTGATTTACCCGAATTTCGACGTCAGACGATGCAAAAACTCACGCGTCGTGTGCGGGCATCGATGATGCAGTGCAAAGGCGCTTACTGAAGAAATTCGGTAATCGCCGTCATCGTCGCGTCCGGTTGCTCCTCCATCAGCCAATGTCCGGCATTCGGGATGACCGCGCCCTTGACGTTGGTCGCCGCAGCACTCGCGACCGTCGCCATCATCGTCGCAAAAGACTTCTCGCCGCCAATGGCCAGCACCGGCATGGGGAGCGGTCCTTTGGCGAGGAAGGCCTTGTTGTCGATGGCGTCCTGATCGAAGGCGTGGAATTGCTCGAAGCCGGAGTGCATCGCACCGGGCAGGGCGTAGAAGCGTGTGTAATGCCGACGCGACGCTTCATCGAAATGCTTCGGATCCGCGGAGAACTCGTTCCAGAAGCGGTCGAGGTAAATGCGTTCGCGGCCTTTCACGAGACGTTCCATATCCGGGCCACCAAAGCGGAAGTGCCAAAGCAGCGGATTCTTCAGGATCTCTTCCCACGGGCCGACGCCGGGAATCGGTGCGTCCATCAGCACCAGTTTCGTCACCCGGTCGGGCTGCTCGGCGGCGAAGGCATACGCCACCATGTTGCCGATGTCGTGCGCGACGACATCCACTTTGCCGATCTTGAGCGTATCCAGAACGCCCGCGATATCACGCGCTTCGTTCTTCTTGTCGTAACCGTTCGCCGGATGATCGGACAAGCCCATACCGCGAAGATCGGGCACGACGACGGTGTGAGTCTTTGCCAGCCTCGCAGCCAGCGGTGCCCACATGTCGCCCGTCTCGCCGTATCCGTGCAGCAGCACGACCGCCGGTCCGTGGCCGCCGACGCGCACGTAGATCTTCGCGCCATTGGTGGCGATGGTCTGCTGTTTGAAATCCGGAGGAAACGAGAATTTGTCGGCGAACGCCGGCAAGGCATGGAGGGACGCAAGCAACAACACAAACGAAAGCAACTTTCGCATTTCTGACTCCCGTGGATGGATCGGATCGATCTGCTGCAGGTGCGGGTCGTGCCAGTGGTGCCGATGATGCGGATGGCGCGGATGTTCTCACACTTTATTTGGATTGTGCGAAGTCCGCGCCGACAGTGGGTTGCCACGGGGTTTCTTTTTCAATGGATGGAATAAGTCGAAGTCCTCCGACGTTATGTGAGTGAGACGGCGCTCGCAACTGCGCTCTCGATCCCCCCAAAACGAACTGGAAATGACTATGTCCAACACGCTCCTGTCTCGCCGTCAGATGCTCGCCAGCGGTTCGCTCGGCGGTGCCGCACTCGTCATGTCGAATCTTGGTTTTGCTGCGACGTCTTCGCAGAAGACCGCCAAGTCGCAAGGCAAGACGATTGACGAGGCGGCGCTACTCGCCTATCTGGGCGCGTCGCCGCAATCGCTGCCGAATCTGCCCTACGCGCAGGACGCGCTGGAGCCCGTGATCTCGGCACGCACCGTCGGCATTCACTATGGCAAGCATCATCAGGCGTACTTCACGAATCTGCATAAGCTGCTCGCCGACACGCCGCTCGCCACCGCAACGCTCGAACAGCTCATCCTGAAGTCGCACGGCCGCGAGGATATGGAGGACATCTTCAACAACGCCGCGCAAGCCTGGAATCACAACTTCTACTGGAAGTCGCTCAGCCCCGTACAAACCACGCCGGACGAGCGTCTCGCCCGCGCCATCGTCGGCAAGTTCGGCTCAACGGAGGCGCTGTCGAAGCAATTGCTGACGGTCAGCGCATCGCAGTTCGGTAGCGGCTGGGGATGGCTCGTCGTCGACAAGGGCGAACTGGCTGTCGTGAAGACGGGCAACGCCGAGACGCCGTTCACGCGTAGCGGTCAGTTGCCGCTGCTGACGGTCGATGTCTGGGAGCACGCGTATTACCTCGACTACCAGAATCGTCGTCCCGACTATCTGGCGGAGACGATTGCGAAGAAGCTGAACTGGACGTTCGCCTCGGCCAATTACGCGCGGATCTGAGATCGGGATTCAGCCGCGCACGATGCTTCCGCCGCAAATAGAGAGAGCCCTGACGTGTCAGGGCTTTCTTTATTTGCGTTGGCCGTCGGGCGGTTATTGCCAGAAGGGCGATGCGGCGCAGACGAGGCCAGCGAGGTACAGAGCGCCTTCGGCGAGCAGGGGCAGCAGGGGCATGGTGTTTCTCCTTGGGTGGGGCTCGTTGCGGTGTTGCGTGAGCCGTTGAATGAAGTATCCGAGTTATGGTCTCGCGGCGAAACTGAGACAAATACAAGTGCGTTTCAAAGGCCCCGTGCAACATGCCCATCAAGGCGAAAATCATCCGGCTGGTAAAATGCGCCTCCGCTGCAATTCGCTGCATCTCCGCTTCAACGTCATTCATGAAGTCTCAAACGCTTCGGGAACAGTGGCTCCCGAACCTCCCCGGTAACGTGCTTGCCGGGCTCACCACCGCCTTTGCGCTGGTGCCCGAGTGCATCGCCTTCGCGCTGGTCGCGCAGGTCAACCCGCTGATGGGCCTTTACGGTGCTTTCATCATTTGTGCGCTCACGGCCATCTTTGGTGGACGTCCCGGCATGATCTCCGGTGCGGCCGGGTCGATGGCCGTGGTGATCGTCGCACTCGTCGTCGAGCACGGCGTGCAGTATTTGCTCGCGACCGTGGTGCTCGGTGGGTTGCTGATGATGCTGTTCGGCCTGCTGCGGCTCGGCAAGCTGATTCGCATGGTGCCGCACCCGGTGATGATCGGCTTCGTGAACGGACTCGCGATCATCATCGCCATGGCGCAGCTCGAACACTTCAAGCAGGCGACGCCGCAGGGCACTGTGTGGTTGCACGGCGCGCCGCTCGCGATCATGTGTGCACTGGTCGCGCTGACGATGCTGATCGTCTACGTACTGCCGCGCTTGACGAAGGCGGTGCCACCCGCGCTCGTGGCCATCGTCGGCGTCGGAGTGCTCAGCCAACTGCTGAACCTTCCGACGCGCACGCTCGGCGACATGGCTCACATCGCGGGCGCGTTCCCGACGCTGCATCTGCCGCAAGTGCCGCTTACGCTGGAGACGCTTCGGATCGTCTTCCCGTACGCGCTGCTGATGGCCATCGTGGGCTTGCTGGAGACGCTGCTGACGTTCAACCTGACCGACGACATCACGCAGACGCGCGGACGCCCCAATCGCGAATGTCTCGCGCTCGGCGTGTCGAACGTCGTCTCGGGAATGTTCGGCGGCATGGGCGGCTGCGCGATGATCGGGCAGACGATGATCAACCTCAGCTCAGGCGGACGCACCCGTGTCTCGGGGGCGACGGCGGGCATCATGATCCTGCTGTTCGTGTTGTTCCTGTCGCCGCTGATCGAGCGGATTCCGCTTGCGGCGCTCGTTGGCGTAATGTTCGTCGTCGCGCAGCAGACCTTCGCGTGGGGATCGCTACGCGTGCTGGGCAAGGTGCCGCGCAACGACGCGCTGGTGATCGTCGCGGTGACGGTGATCACCGTCTTCACCGATCTTGCGGTCGCCGTGATGTGTGGCATCGTGATTGCAGCGCTGAACTTCGCCTGGCAACATGCGCGCGAGATTCGCGCCGAAGTGGTGGAGGGTGCAGAGGGTGTCGACGGCCAAGCGGTCGATGCACGCACGTATGTGCTACACGGTACGTTGTTCTTCGCATCGACGGCCAACTTTCAAGATCTGTTCCGACCGCTGTCGGACGTGCATGACGTCGTGATCGATTGCCGTCATCTGCACGTGGCCGATCACTCGGCCATCGTGGCGTTCGAGACGTTGCGTGAGCGCTATAGGAAGGCTGGCAGGAACCTGCGTTTCGTCAATCTTTCTTCACGTAATCAGCACATGCTTGAGCGCGCAGGTGTGCGTCTCGCCGAGGCCTGATGCGACGCCTCGCTTCTGCGTCATTTGAACGTGTGGAGGTACGCGATCAGGTCGGCGACCTTGCGTTCGTTGCCGATGCCCCAGAAGCGCATCTTGGTACCCGGCACGGTCTTTCCGGGATTGGCGATGAAGGCGGCGAGCGTCTTGTCGTCCCACAGGAGGCCGGATTGCTTCATCTCCTTCGAGTAATCGAAGTCCGCGAGACTGCCCGCGCGACGGGCCGCCAGCCCGTTGAGTTGCGGCCCGAAGCCTGAGGCTGCCATCGGGCCGACCGAATGACATGACGCGCAACGCGAAGCGAACAGCGCCTTGCCCGCTTCGATATCTCCCGCCGCGATGGCGGGCGCCGTGACGGCGGCCAGCGTCAGCGCAAAGAGACCGCCGCGCAGGCGTGCGGTGAACGAGAGCGATAGAGCGGGGCGGCAAGCGTGCGCGGTCATTGGATCGAGTAAGGAGAAGTGAGACGAAGCGGTGACGAAAGCAAGCCGCTAACTTACCCCTTTCCGTGAACCGCTGCCAGTGAATCAAAAGGGGGGGCGGTGCGGCATCGTGTCGCGCGTGTCGCGAGCGACGGGCTGTCCCTGCCGAGGCAAGGACGGCCCGTCGCATTACGCTATCGGCCCGACAGTGCTGCGAGTGTGGCGTGTGCCGTGAGCCTTAAACCGCGCCCTTGGTCACGCTGTCCGGCAGATCGCGGCCGTGGTACTTCTTGTAGATCTCGTTGAGCTTGCCGTTTTTCAGATTGGTCTTGACCCAGTTGTTGACCCAGTCCTTGAGCGCCGGTTGATTCTTGTTCAGCGCGATGCCCAGATCGAACTCCTTCTGCGCGAACTTCAGTTCGAGGTTCTTCGCCGGTGCGCGCTTCTGCATTTCGCCGAGATTCGACGGCGTGCTCGAGAAGATGTCCACCTGACCCGTCACCATCGACGTGATCAGCGTGGCGTCGTCTTCGTAACGCACGATCTGCGCGCCCTTGGCGTTCGCCGTGGTCAGCGTGTCGTTGACGGTCGCGCGCGTGAGGCCGATGCGCTTGCCGTCCAGATCGGCGTAGCTCTTGATGTTCATGCTCTTCGGTCCACCCACGATGATCGAGATCACGGCGTAGGGAATCGAAAAGTCGACCACCTGCGCACGCTCCGGCGTGATCGACAGGTCGGCCACCACGAGGTCGGCGCGGTTCGCTTGCAGCGTCGGCACGCGTGCGGCGTTCGTCACGGACACGATGTCGAGCTTCACGCCCAGGTCTTTTGCGAGCAGCTCAGCCGTCTCGACGTCCGAGCCGACCGG
The DNA here is from genome assembly GCF_902459615.1 of Pandoraea commovens. Taxonomy (GTDB): domain Bacteria; phylum Pseudomonadota; class Gammaproteobacteria; order Burkholderiales; family Burkholderiaceae; genus Pandoraea; species Pandoraea commovens. The sequence goes on along the minus strand of NZ_CABPSA010000003.1, from coordinate 337,013 downwards.
CTTCAGATTGGCGTCGGCGTACGAGTAAAGCGGCGTTCCCATGGCGATGGCCACACGAATCTTGCCCGCCTTCTTGATGTCGTCGAGCTGATCGGCAAGCGCTGCGTGGGCCATCGCGCCAAGCGCAACGGCGGCGCAGACCTGGGTGAAGAACGTCTTGAGTTTCATGCAATGGTCTCCTTCGGGTGATTGTTGTCTTGCAATGTGGACTGACGGGTTCCGGTGGGCTGCTTACAGACCGTTCGCGAGGAACGCGCGCAGTTCGGGGGTCTTCGGGTTGTCGAGCATCTCGCCGGGGCCGACTTCCCAGACCTTGCCCTGATGCATGTAGATGATCTGGTCGGCCACGCGCTTGGCAAACGCCATTTCGTGCGTGACGAGCAACATCGTCATGCCGTCTGCCGCGAGGTCTTCCATCACGCGCAGCACTTCGCCCGTGAGTTGCGGGTCGAGTGCGGACGTCACTTCGTCGAACAGCATGACCTTGGGCGACATGGCGAGCGAGCGGGCAATCGCCACGCGCTGTTGCTGTCCGCCCGAGAGTTGCTCGGGATAGCTGTCGGCCTTGTCCGAGAGACCGACCTGCGCGAGCACGCGCTTGGCAACTTCCTCGGCTTCGCTGCGCGCCATGCGCTTCACGTGACGCAGCGCCAGCATGATGTTCTCGCGCACGCTCAGGTGCGGAAACAGGTTGTAGCTCTGGAAGACGATGCCGACTTCGCGACGCAGCTGATGCAGATCGATGGATGGATCTTCCACGCGAATGCCGCACACTTCGATGGAGCCTTCGTCGATGGTTTCCAGACGGTCGATACAACGCAAGGCCGTACTTTTGCCCGAGCCGCTGGCGCCGATGATGGCGACCATCTGACCGCGCTCTACTTCGAACGACACGCCCTTGAGCACCGGGTTGTCGCCGAAGCGCTTGTGAATTTCATTGACCTTAACGATTGCCGACATTGAGCCTGTCCTCCAGTGATGCGCTCCAGCGGGAGAGTGGGTAGCACAGCACGAAATAAAACACCCCCACCAGCGAGAACACGAGGAAGGGCTGGAAAATCGAGTTGTTGATGATCTGTCCTGCGCGGGTCAGCTCGACGAAGCCGATGACCGAGGCGAGCGACGTCATCTTGATGATCTGCACCAGAAAGCCGATGGTCGGCGGCAGCGACAGACGCACCGCTTGCGGAATGATCACGAGGCGCAACGTCTGCCAGCGGGTGAACGACAGACACTCCGCCGCTTCCCATTGCGCACGCGGCATGGCTTCGACGCAACCGCGCCAGATGTCGCCCAGATAAGCGCTCGTGTAGACCATCAGCGCGAGGGCGGCGGCCACGATCGAAGGCAGCTCGAAGCCGTACACCGACAGACCGAAGTAGACGATGAACAGCAGAATCAGCAGCGGAATACCCTGAATCGCTTCGATGAACACTTGCGTGGGCAAACGCAGCCAGCGGCGCGGCGAGATGCGCCCAAGCATCACCAGAAAACCACCGGCCATGCCGAGCACGAAGGCCAGGGCAGAAAGCACCAGCGTCCAGCCGATGGACTGCACCATGTACCCGAGATAGGTGAACGAGAAATTGCCGATCATGAAGCGCTCCGTTGCGCGGTGTTGCCAGCGGACGTACCGGAGGCGTTCTGAGCTGCGCTGGCAGCCCCTGCTGCACGCGAGGCGGCAGCGCGGCGACGTGCGGCCTGAGCGGTTTGCGCGGCGGCGCGTCGCACGGTGCGGCGGCGCTTGAAGAAGTATTCGCCCGCCGCCCACGCCACGAGCTTCACGAGCAGCGACAGCGCCAGATAGAGCGCAGCCACGACGATGTAAGTCTCAAGCGAGCGGAACGTGTCCGATTGCACCGTATTCGCGACGGCGGTGAGTTCTTCTGCGGAGATCTGCGACGCAATGGCCGACGCCTGCATCATCAGAATGAACTGGGTCGTGAGCGACGGGTACACCTTCTCGATGGACGGCTGAAGCATCACGTGCCACGCAATGCGCCACTTCGAGAGCCCCAGGCACTCGGCTGCTTCGATCTGACCGCGCGGCACCGATTCGAGACCGGCGCGAATGATCTCGGCTGCATAAGCGCCGATGTTGATCACCATGGCGAGCACCGACGCCGTGAATGTCGGCAAGTGCACACCGATGCTGGCGAGACCGAAGTAGAGCAGGAAGATCTGAACGAGGAACGGCGTATTGCGGACCGACTCGATATAGATGCCGCACACACGCGAGAGCAGACGGTTGGGACTGCGTTTGGCGAAAGCGACCAGCGTGCCCAGCACGGTGCCGATTACGACCGAGAAGACGGTCATCTTCAGCGTGAGCCACGCGCCTTCAAGGAAAACCGGCCAGTAAGGAACCAGTGGGGCGAAATTCAACGAAAAATGCATGGCAAACGCCTGTCTCCGGTGACGTTCGGGGCCGACGCGCCAGGCAGCTATCGTTGCGGTTATGACTTCCGCAGCAGCCGTGGTGGGTCTTTCTTGTACGTCGTCATATAAGTGATGTGATTTTGCGCATCGCCCATCGGCGTTGTCAATAGCAATCCCTTGGGGGGATACCCTTGGCTATTGCCTTGATAGGACAAGGGTTAAAGCCGGTTTTAGACGGTGTGGCGGGGCGTCGCGGGTTGCGTGAAGTGCCCTCAACGTCGGGTTGATGGCGGGCGCACTGAAACCCTTGTCATCGTATCTCTTGATGTGAACATGGAGGGCGGCATTGCGGGACAAGCGGGCAGGGGTGCCGCATTGCACTGCGCCAGCGCTCTATAATCTCGCATCGCCGAAAACGCGGATCGATCGTCGTTTGACGGTTCACTGCCCGTACGTCCCGCTCGATATCACAACCATGACAGAGAGAAAACCGCTCGTGCTGCCCGCTGGTCGCTGTCCTGGAGAGGCCCGATGACGCTCTCCGCTACGGCGCTCGACGAACTCGACCGAAATCTGCTCGCGCTGCTGCGAGTGAATGCTCGTGAGAGCACGGCGAATCTGGCGCGACGTTTGGGCGTGGCGCGCACCACGGTGGTCGCCCGGCTCGGTCGGCTGGAGCAGGCTGGCGTGATCGCCGGTTATACGGTGCGCCTGGGGCAGGACGCCATTGGCGGCGGGCTGCAAGCCTGCGTGAGCATCAGCGTCCAGCCGCGCTCGGGGCGCGACGTGCTGCGACGCCTCAACAAGATGCCCGAGATCCATCTGCTGTGTTCCGTGAGCGGCGAGTTCGACTACGTGGCGTGGCTGCATGCCGCGTCGGCCGATCAGCTCGACGCCTTGCTCGACATCATTGGCGAGATCGACGGCGTGACCCGGACCACGACATCGGTGGTGCTCGCGCGCAAGATCGATCGGGGTGGGGTGCTGCCCTGAGCGACTTCCGTCCCTAATTCTTTCCTAACAATCGACGGTTATGGTGTCGGCCGCGTGGCAGATCGGTCCGTCACCGGGGCGTTAGGTAATTTTCCGTAACCGGATGCTAAGAATCGCCGGGCACCCCCGCCGGGGCTTACGCAAGCCTCAAAATTCCCCCATTTTTCCCGTTTCTCCCCGAGTTTCCTTGACATCGCCGGTTTGTCTGCCTGTGGCGATAGTGCTAAACTTATTGAGAATTGTTTGCATTAACTTCTCGACAAAACATTGGAGTGTGTATGCGCGTGAAATCCCTCGTGGCAGCGGTGCTGCTTGCCGGTGCGGCCACTATGGCTCAGGCCGCCGAATTCCCGATCGGCAAACCGCTCAATACAGCGGGCATGGAAATCAACACCGTGTACCTCCAGCCGATCACGATGGAACCGGCCGGCATGATGCGCGACGCCGCGAAGTCGGACATCCACCTGGAAGCCGATATTCACGCGATCAAGAACAACCCGAACGGTTACGCCGAAGGCGACTGGATCCCGGGTCTGGAAATCACGTACAAGCTTCAGAAGATGAAGGCGGACGGCAAGACGCCGGACGGCGCAGCGGTTGAAGGTCTGATGATGCCGATGGTCGCGAGCGACGGTCCGCACTACGGCGACAACGTGAAGCTGACGGGCATCGGCAAGTATCAGCTGACGATGGTCGTGAACGCACCGGGCACGCTGCAAGAGTTCGGTTGCAAGATGGGCGGCACGCCGGCAGCCGGTGCGCACGCAGCACATGGCGGCATGGGCCCGTGGTGCTTCGGCCGTCACGTCGACAAGGAAACCGGCGTGGGTCCGTGGTTCAAGCCGATCACGAAGACGGTCGATTTCACGTTCTCGGGTATTGGCAAGAAGGGCGGCTACTAAGCCGGGATAACCTGATGCAGCGTTGGTCAGCCGACCAGCGCTGTTTTCATTTGGAGCAGAAGGATGAATCAGCGCATCGCGCGCCTGCTGGCCACGATGGCGGCCGTGGTGGTGACCTTGTTCGGACTGGGCGCAGCGCAAACCGCGCGTGCCGACGACCTGCCCACCTTTAAGCTGGAAATGAACAACGGCAAACTCAATCCGGCACGTATCGAAGTGCCGGCCGGCAAGCGCATCAAGATCGAGGTGCACAACACCGGGACGAATGCCGTCGAGTTTGAAAGTCTGCAACTGCGCAAGGAAAAGGTGCTCGCACCCGGCGCGCAGTCGTTCGTCGTGATCGCCCCGTTGCAACCGGGCGAGTACAAGTTTTTCGATGACTTCCACCAGCAGGCGCAAGGCGTGATCGTCGCCAAGTAAGCCGGCAAGCGGAACGTTGTCGTTTCAGTCATACGGTAGTACACGCATTACAAAAGGAATCACACGATGGGTCAGGTCATGTTCATCGTCTGGCGCGAAAGCGTCGAGGCATTGTTGGTGGTCGGGATTCTGCATGCCTGGCTGGCCAACCCGGATCACGGTGCGAAGCGCGGCCTGCCCTATCTGTGGGCGGGGGTCGTGCTCGGCATCGCCGCAGCGGTCGGTCTGGGCGCCGCGCTCGTCGGCTTCACCGAAGTGCTTTCGGGCGACGCGCAGGATTACTTCCAGACGGCCATGGTGCTCGTGGCCTGCGTGCTGATCGTGCAGATGGTTTTCTGGATGAAGCGCAACGGGCGAACGCTCAAGCGCGACATGGAATCGTCGCTGCAGAAGAATCACGATCAGGGCACCTGGTGGGGCGTGCTGGTGCTCGTCGCGCTGGCCATTGCCCGCGAAGGCAGCGAAACCGCCATCTTCCTTTACGGTCTGGGCTTCGGCCAGGGCGGCAACGTGCCGATGTCGATGTGGCTCGCCGTGGCTATCGGCTTCGCGCTGGCGCTCGTCACGTTCTGGTTGCTGCAACTGGGCGGCAAGATCTTTTCGTGGCGTCTGTTCTTCCGCGTCACCGAAATCATGCTGCTGTTCCTCGCAGCCGGTTTGCTGGAGTCGGGGCTCGATCGCCTGATCTCGCTGGAGCTTGTACCGACGTTGGTCGACCAACTGTGGGATACTTCCGCGATTCTGGATGACGCCAGCCCGTTCGGCAGCCTCGTGGCTACACTGACTGGCTATCGCGCGCATCCGTCCGGCATGAATCTGTTGGTGTATGCGGTGTATTGGCTGTTCATGTGGGTGCTGCTCAAGCGGACAGGCGCACCGTCGGCCAAGCAGGTGAAGCCCGCGTAAGCGGGCGGTGCAAGCCGGGTGGCATTCCTCCCGGTGATGCACGTGAGTGCACATTGAAGCAGCACCGGACTGAACGGACACGCCGCACATGAGATCCGTCAATCCGCAAAGGTAATCCCCCGACGCAAGACCCGAGCAAGAGCTACGCATGAGCATCGCCATCACTGTCCCGAACCGACTGGCCCGACTGGGCCTCTTGATGCAACGCCACGGCAAGTTGATACGTGGCGTGCAGTGGGTCATCGTGCTGGTCTATGCGTTCCTGATCTGCGTGCCTGTCCTCATGCCGTTGCCTGACGAGACGGCGCACATCCTCAACAACCTCACCGTTTTCGCGCAGTTCACCTTCTGGGGCATCTGGTGGCCGTTCGTGCTGCTGAGCATGGTGCTGATGGGGCGCGTGTGGTGCGGTGTCCTGTGTCCGGAAGGCACACTCTCCGAATTCGCAAGCCGACACGGCCGGGGCCGCGCGATCCCGCGCTGGATGCGCTGGGGCGGCTGGCCGTTCGTCGCCTTCGCCGGGACCACGCTGTATGGCCAGATGGTCAGCGTCTACCAGTATCCGAAGGCGGTGTTGCTGGTGCTCGGCGGCTCGACCATCGGCGCGATGGTGATCGGTTATTTCTACGGACGCGACAAGCGCGTGTGGTGCAAGTATCTGTGCCCGGTCAACGGCGTGTTCGCACTGCTGGCGCGTCTTGCACCGTTCCACTTCAAGGTCAACGAAGACGCCTGGCGTCGGTCGTACAACACCAAGGGTCACAAGATCATCCCGATCAATTGCGCGCCGCTCGTGCCGCTGCGCAATATGAAGGGCGGTGCGCAGTGCCATATGTGCGGCCGCTGCGCCGGGCATCGCGACGCCATCGAACTCACGGGCCGCTCGCCCAGCGAAGAGATCGTGAAGTACGGCGCGACGGAGAACAACAGCGTCTGGGATAGCGTGCTGGTCAATTTCGGTCTGCTCGGTGTGGCCATCGGCGCATTCCACTGGACGGTGAACCCGTGGTTCGTCGCGACCAAGACGGAACTGGCGACGTGGCTGATCGACCGCGGCATCATGTGGCCGTTCGAGACGAATGCGCCGTGGTTCGTCTTCACCAATTACCCCGAACAGAGCGACGTTTTCAGCTGGCTCGACGGCGGCATGGTCGTGACCTACATTCTCGGCAACGGTCTCGTGCTGGGGCTGGCGTTCACGCTGATTTTCGCTCTGGCCAACCGGGCGATGGGCGCGTGGCAGACGTCGCGCTTCAATCATCTGGTGCAGTCGCTGATTCCGATTGCCGGTGCGGGCGTGTTCATCGGCTTGTCGGCGACGACGGTCAGCCTGCTGCGTGCCGAACACCTGCCGATCTACTGGGCGAACGACGTGCGCGCCACCATCCTCGCCGTGACCACGTTGTGGAGCCTGTGGCTGGGTTGGCGCGTGACCGGACGTCATGCGACGTCGATGGTGCGGCGTCTGGCGGGCATGGCCGGCATCGTGGCGGCGCTCGCGCTCGTCAACTGGCTCTGGCTGCTGATGTTCTGGATCTGGTAACGATCCGGAGCGGCTGGCGCCACCCGAACGAATCGCAGGGGCCGGAACGCCAATTGGCGAGCCTTCGGCCCGTGGCCTACAATAGCGCCACAAGTCTTCCTGTGTGACGCCCGCCCATGTTGCTCGCTCAACGTCTTCCGCTGTATTTCCGACTCGTTCGCCTCGACAAGCCGATCGGCACCGTGCTGCTGCTTTGGCCGACGCTTTGCGCACTATGGATCGCATCGAACGGACATCCCGATCCGCTGCTGATCGTGATCTTCACGCTCGGCACGTTTCTGATGCGCTCGGCGGGTTGTGCCATCAACGATTACGCCGACCGCGACTTCGATAAATTCGTCAAACGTACGAAAGAGCGTCCGATTACGTCGGGACGCATTCGCGCCTGGGAGGCGGTGGCCGTGGCCGCCACGCTCGCCCTCGTGAGCTTCTTGCTGATCCTGCCGCTCAACGCTCTGACCAAGTGGATGTCGATTCCGGCATTGTTCGTGGCGGGCACGTATCCGTACACCAAGCGCTTTTTCGCGTTGCCGCAGGCCTATCTCGGCGTAGCGTTCGGCTTCGGCATTCCGATGGCGTTCGCTGCCGTGCAGGATCAGGTGCCGGTGCTCGCATGGGTGCTGCTGCTCTCGAACGTGTTCTGGTCGCTCGCTTACGACACGGAATATGCGATGGTCGATCGCGACGACGATCTGAAGATCGGCATCAAGACGTCGGCCATCACGTTCGGACGCTTCGACGTGATCGCCGTCATGCTCTGCTACGTGGGCGCGCTGGGCATTCAGGCAGGCGTGGGCGTGTACCTCGGCTTTGGCTGGCCGTTCTGGCTGGGCATGGCGGTAGCCGTCAGCTTCGCCATCTATCACTACTTCCTCATTCGTGGCCGCGAGCGCATGCCTTGCTTCGCCGCGTTCCGTCACAACAACTGGCTCGGTGCTGCGGTCTTTGCCGGTATCGCCGGGCACTATTTGCTGACGGCGTAAGCCATCCGGTCGGCGCGAGAATGAAAACGGCGCGTGATTCGCCGTTTTCATGTCTCGTTCTCGTTCCTCGTTCTTCGCATCGCGATCTCACGCGGTGTCACGCGGCTTCGCGCGCTCCCGCCTCGCACGGTCTGGGCCGGTTTCGATACTTCTCGAGCAGTGCGTCGAGTACCGCCACCGTTGGCGGATCGGGTTCCCCATCGTAGCGCGCCGACGCGCAGAAATGCATCTGGAACGACTCGATCACGTTGCGCGTTGCCGTGTCCAGCTCACCGGTTTGCGGCGTGTCATAGCCGTACTCTCGCAACTTGGCCTGTAGTGCAGCGATGTTCCCGGTAAACGGTCGACGTCCCACATACCAGTCCACTGTGTCGGCGTCCGGCCACGCGCCGATGCCGTACTTAACGTGCAGATCTTTCCACGGAAACAAAGGGCCGGGATCGGTCTTGCGTCCCGGGGCAATGTCGGCGTGTCCGACGATCCGATCCGGTGCGATCTGATAGCGCCGCACGATATTCGCGACCAGTTCCGCGACGACGGCCACCTGAGCCTCCGGATATTCGTACCATTGCCGTCGCTCGAGTGGCGTTCGGTTATCGCTTGCCGGGAACCCCGGATTGACGATTTCGACGCCAATCGAGGAACCATTGAGCAGGCGCTCCCCCAACCACCAACTCACCCCCGCGTGGTGAGCGAGATGCGATTCCGGGACGAGATTAAAGACGGTAAAGCGACCGTCTTCACCCGCGGCGTCCGGGACAAGGTAATGCGAACTCACGGCGACCTTTCGATTGGGGTCGGTCAGGATTTCCAGCGCCCGGGCCAGATTCACCGCGGTGTAGTGCAGCACCAGCGTACGGATGCGAGGCGCTTGATTGGGCGAAGCGATCGACGTATCGATGTTGTAGCTCGACGGCGTGCAAGGGAGGGAGCCGCTGGCATGCAGCGTCCATGGAGATGCGGTAAGCGCGGCGGAGATGGCCGTCGCCCCGGTGAGGAATTTGCGGCGTGGGGACGGTACGGACGTCTCAAACGTGTCGTCCGGCGTCTGTCGAAAGTGAGGCATTGGCCTTCGGCATGACGTTGTGACGCTGGCAGTGTGGCCGTCGTCCCAGGCCGAAGACTTCTAGGAAACGCTCACGCCGGTATCGCGTTGTGCGATACCGGCGTGCGGATCGTACTCAGGCGACGCTGAGATGGCCACGCGGCCCATCGCAGGTACATCGCCTGCATGCCATCAGGCATCGCCCAGTTCGTCGCCGAGTTCCTTGGCGCGGGCGTTGGCGGCCTTCACGCCGCGTACGATGGCGGCCTTGATTGCGTCATTCTCGAACGAGGTGAGGGCTGCGAAGGTGGTGCCGCCCTTGGACGTCACGCGCTCACGCAGCACGCTGGCCGGTTCGGTGGAGTCGGCCGCGAGTTGCGACGCGCCCGTGAACGTCGCGATGGCAAGCTGACGACCCTGCTCGGGCGTGAAGCCCAGCTCGTGCGCCGCCTGCTCCAGCGCTTCGATGAAATAGAACACGTAGGCCGGGCCGCTGCCGGAGATGGCAGTGACGGCGTCGAGCTGGCTCTCCTTGTCGACCCACACGATTTCACCAGCGGCGCTCAGCACGCTTTCCGCACGCTTGCGCTGATCCGAATCCACGCCGGAGAGCGCGATTAGACCGGTGATGCCTTTGCCGATCAGCGCAGGCGTGTTCGGCATGCAGCGCACGATCTGGTTGTGGCCGCCGAGCCAGCGGGCCAGATCGGACGCGCGGATGCCCGCTGCGATGCTGATGACCAACTGGCCGTTCAGATGCGGCTGAAGCGCTTGTGCGACATCCTTGAGCACTTGCGGTTTGACGGCCAGTACGAGCGTGTCGAAGTCGCGCAGGCGGTCGTTCGGCGCGCTGGCGGTGTCGATGCCGTGCTGCTTGACCAGGCCCTCACGGGTCGATTCGTTGACGTCGATCGCGAGAATGTCGCGCGGTGCCGTGCCGCGCTTGACGAGTCCGCCGATCAGGGCATTGGCCATGTTGCCGCCGCCGATGAATGCAATTCTCATAACCATCCTTTGCGTTGCGTATGTCGTTGCGTGTAGTTCGTTGCTGCTGTGTTCGCGCCTCGCGTTTCAGGCCCGTGAGCCGTAATCGCGTGCGCCGAAAATCGCGGTGCCGATGCGCACCATTGTCGCACCCTCTGCCACGGCCGCTTCGAGGTCGCCCGACATGCCCATCGAAAGTGTGTCGAGCGCCAGACCCTCTGCGCGCAGGGTGTCGAAGAGTTCGTGCACCGCTTTGAATGGCTCGCGCTGACGCGATGGATCGTCTTCCGGTTCCGGAATCGCCATCAGGCCGCGCAGCGTGAGATTCGGCAGTGCCGCGATGGCGCGCGCGACAGCGGGCACCTCGTCGGGCGTCACGCCGCTCTTGCTCGCTTCGCCGCTGATGTTGACCTGAAGACAGACCTGCAATGGCGGCAGATCCGCCGGGCGTTGCGCACTCAGGCGTTCGGCAATCTTAAGCCGGTCGACGGAGTGGACCCAGTCGAAATGCTCTGCCACCGGACGCGTCTTGTTGCTTTGCAGCGGCCCGATGAAATGCCATTCCAGTGGTTCGCCTTCGACGCGGGCGTCGTCCGTCGCCGCGATCTTGTCGAGGGCTTCCTGCACGTAGTTCTCACCGAACGCCCGCTGACCGGCGGCGACCGCTTCGCGCACGGCATCCGCGCCGAACGTCTTCGAGACAGCAAGCAGACGCACGCTGCCTGCCGGTCGTCCGGCATCGGCGGTCGCGCGGGAAATCCGGGAGAGGACGTCGTCGAGATGTGCTGCGATGGTCGACATAAGACAAGTTCGGCGGGTTCGGCAGATTCTTCGGCAGGATCGGCGGGATCGGGGTTGAGCGAACGATTATAGCCGTGCACGCACCTGAGGTGCTACCCGGCAAATAACTAGGTGCTACCCGTGGCGGGTGTCCGACAAAAGCGCGAGGCAGACGCGCTGAGCGCCCGCCGGACCGGCGTTGTGGCAGACTGCGCGGTGCCAACATCCAAAGGGAGACGCCGATGAGCGCCCAACCGCAGCGCGTGTACGATTTTTCCGTCCAGACGCTCGCCGGCGAGTCCGTGAGCCTGTCGCAATATCGCGGCAAGGTCCTGCTGATCGTGAATACGGCCAGCGAATGCGGCTTTACGCCGCAATACGCCGGTCTTCAGACGCTCTACGAGCAACTCGGCCCGCGCGGCTTCGAGGTGCTGGCGTTCCCGTGCAACCAGTTCGGCAAACAGGAGCCCGGCGACGCGCAGGCGATTCGCAGCTTCTGCGATCTGCGCTTTCATGTGAGCTTTCCGATGTTCGCCAAGGTCGACGTCAAGGGCCCTCAGGCAGCGCCGCTCTACGACTATCTGACGCAGGAAAAGCGCGGCGTGCTCGGAACGAAGGCGATCAAGTGGAATTTCACCAAGTTTCTCGTCGACGCGTCGGGTAATGTGATCGCGCGCTATGCGCCGACCGCCAAGCCCGAAGCGATTCGTGCCGACATTGAGAGGTTGCTACCGGCTTGAGCCGTCGTTGGCCGAATCTGCCTGTCGACGCAGCGTTTGTCGGGGAACGGCCGGTCGCTCGCCGTGGATTTACCGGAAATGAAGTCCAAACCGCCAGAACAGGCGTTCGAGACGTCCTGCCAACTGCCGTCCCGGTGCAACGCCGGACGGTGACGCCGCCACTTCTTCCCGGCATGCGACTCGCGCGCCCACATCGCTCGCGAGCGTGATCCAGCCGCCGGTCTCCGTGACAAAGACGTGGCCCGCTGCCAGCGAGACATCGGTGCGCCAGACACTATTGGCCAGCCAGCGCGACGCCGGTGTGAGCACCACCCGGCCTTGCCCGACGTGCAGCACCGTGCCCTGGCTCACGTATCCGTGAAACGACTGGCCCGGCGCGAGCGTGACGTCGATGGGCAGAGGGGGCTGAGATGTGGAAGAGGGCTTGGCCATGATGGACTCCGGTGCAGTGAACAGACGACTACAGCGTATCGGCCGCGCCGCCGCCCCGGTAGGCACACAGTCCGGCTGTTTCGCCCGTAACAGATGGGCGTGAGGCAATCTGTTACGATCCCGAATCAGTAAATCTGTATCTGTTCTGGTGGTGCCTGATGCCGGATCATCTGCGCATGGACGCCGCCCGCTCAAACCTCTCCGACCCTTCTGTCTCCGACGAGACACCTGCCATGTCTTTGACGTCAGTTGCCCCGACGCCTGGCCTGACGCCCGCGTCGACACCTGAATCGACAGCGCCGTCTGCCGCCGCCGAAGAGCGCACGCCCCTCTACCGCCAACTGGCCGATCACTACCGTCACGCCATCGAAGCGGGCACGCTTGCCCCGGGCGCGCGCATGCCCAGCGTGCGTGCGCTCATGGAGCGCCATCAGGTCAGCCTGTCGACGGCGTTGCAGACGTGTCGTCACCTCGAAGCGCAGGGCTTGCTCGAAGCGCGTCCGCGTTCCGGCTACTTCGTGCGCACGCCCGCACGGGCGAGTGTCGTGCCGGTGGCTGAGCCGCGTCCTTGGGTGCCTGACCTGATGCAGTATGTGGGGATTAATCAGCGCGTGTCGTCGATCCTCGCGCGCGGTCTCCAGGCAGACGTCAAAGTCAATCTCGCGGTCGCGCACGGCTCGCCGTCTCTGTATCCGGTGAACGAACTACGGCAGGCGACCATGCGGGCGCTGCGCGATCACCCGTTGCTCTACGGCACCCCGCCGCCGGGCGGCGGCGAAGCGCGTTTCCGTTCGGCGATTGCCCGTCGGGCGCTCGAAGCGCGTATGAACATCAATCCGGAAGAGATCGTCGTCACGCACGGTTGCATCGAGGCGATCAACCTGGCGCTGCGCGCTGTGGCGAGTGCGGGCGATGTCGTCGCGGTCGAATCGCCCACGTACTACGCGCTGTTGCAGACGCTGGAGAGCATGGGCATCCGGGTGCTGGAGATTCCAACGAGTCCGCAAACCGGGATTTCGCTCGACGCATTGGAGCTAGCCAGTCAGACCTACGACAACATCAAGGCCGTGATTGTCGTGCCGCATTTCCAGAACCCGCTCGGTTCCGTCATGCCAGACGCGCACAAGGCGCAACTGGTGAAGTGGGCCGAATCGCGCGGTATCGCCATCATCGAAGACGACACCTACTCGTCGCTCGGCGACGACGGCAACATTCCCGCCGCGATTCGCTCATGGGACACGACGGGCAACGTGATTCACTGCGCGTCGCTGCACAAGACGCTCGCGCCCGGCATGCGTCTGGGCTGGATCGCCGGTGGCAAATGGCAGTGGCGGGTGGAGATGCTGAAGTACGCGCAGACGCGTCCGAACGAAGCGCTGGCGCAGATCGCGATGGGCGAATTCATGGATTCGCCGCGTTTCGACCGTCATTTGCGACGCCTGCGCGTGCAGTTGCGCGAACACCGCGGGGCGATGGCCGAAGCGATCGCCACGTACTTCCCGGCGGGCACTCGTCTGACGCAACCCGCCGGTGGCCTGAGTCTGTGGGTGGAAATGCCGGGGAGTGTGAGTTCCGAAAAGCTGTTCGACGCGGCGCTGGCGAAAGGCATTCGCGTCGCGCCGGGCAGCCTCTTTTCCAACTCGTCGCGCTATGACAACTTTTTGCGCATCAACGGCGGACAACCGTTCACGCGCGACGTCGACCGCGCCGTACGCACACTGGCATCCGAAGTCATTCGACTGCTGGACGCCACTGGCTGACGCGACCGAACGACTGAGCCTGTCAGAACTCGGAGTACATCCGTCCCGGATTGAAGATGCCAGCGGGATCGAACACGGCTTTCAGATTCCGATGGATGCGCATGACCGGTGCGGGCAGCGGCGTGAAGACACTCACGCCCGGCTCGCCGTAGCGGAACAGCGTGGCGTGTCCGCCATCCTGACGCGCGGCCGAGCGCACGATTTGCGCGTCGGCGTCCGTAATCCACCAGCGCTGCGCGCCGCCCCACTCGATGAGTTGCTTGCCGGGCAGACGGTGAGGTTCCGCTGTCGACGGCACCGCCAGACGCCACAAGGCTTGTCCGGGGCCCGCATCGGCAAAGAAGTTGTCGGTCTGCTCGCGAATGGCGTGCCAGAACTTCGCTGCATGAATGGCGTCGACCAGTTCGCCGCCCATCTTCACGCGCGCCGCCTTGATCGCTGCCGATGCCCCCGCCAGTCGAATCACCAGCAGATCGCTGCGCCACGCGCTGCCCGTGATCGGCAACGGCTGACCGCCCCATTCGTTGAGCTTGCGCACCGCGTCGATGGCGTTCATCTCGAATTGCAGGGTGAGTTCCGCGAACGGCTGCGGCAACACCTTCAGCGACACTTCCAGAATCAAGCCCAGCGTGCCGAGCGAGCCGGCGAGCATGCGTGAGACGTCGTAACCGGCGACGTTCTTCATGACCTGTCCGCCGAAATTCAGCACATGCCCGCGGCCGTCCATCAGCTTCGCGCCGAGCACGAAATCGCGCACCGACCCGACAGCGCTGCGACGCGGCCCCGCAAGCCCGGCGGCGACGGCCCCGCCAATGGTCGCGCCCGGGCCGAAGTAGGGCGGCTCGAACGGCAGCAACTGGTTGCGCTCGGCAAGCGCGGCTTCGATCTCGGCCAGCGAGGTGCCGCAACGCGCGGTGATGACCAACTCGGACGGGTCGTACGCGACGATGCCGCTGTAAGCACGCGTGTCGAGGACTTCACCGACGCGCTGCTGGCCGTACCAGGCTTTGGTGCCGCCGCCGCGAAGCTGGAGAGGTGCGCGGCGCGCGGTGGCGTGTTCGATGACGGCGCGGAATTGCTCGATGGTGTCGGTCGTGTCGGTCATCAGCTCGGTTCGGGCGGCGGGGTGGAGTCGGTCTGGTAAGGCCCGAGTTCGCTGCCGCAATGCTTGCAGAAGCGTGCGTCGGGGTCGTGTCCTTCGGTCTGGCACTGGCGGCAGGTGCGCGTAGTCACGGTCGTACGGCGCATGGCCAAATGAATCTCGGCGCCCATGATGCCGGTGGGAATCGCGATCACGCTATAGCCGAGCAGCATCACGAAACCGGTGATCGCCTTGCCCAGTCCGGTGACGGGCACGACATCGCCGTAGCCGGTCGTCGTCAACGTCACAATCGCCCAGTAGATGCCGACCGGAATGCTGGTGAAGCCGTGTTCGGGGCCTTCGATGATATGCATGAGCGTGCCGAAGATCACCACGATGATCGAGATGAACCCGAGAAACACGAGGATCTTGCGACGCGCGTTGTACAGCGCAATGCTCAGCACGCCCGCCTCGTTCACGTAGGCCGTGAGCTTCAGAATCCGGAAAGCGCGCATCAGTCGCAGCAGACGCACGTCGATCAGCCCATGCAGCTCCGGCACGAGAATCGCGAGATAGGTCGGCAGGATGGCGAGCAGATCGATGAGACCGTAGAACGACAGCGCGTAGCGCATCGGCCGGTGCGCGCTGATCAGTCGCGCAATGTACTCGGCCGTGAAGAGCAGCGTGAAGAACCATTCGAGAATGGCCATCGGCAGCGGCATCGTGGCCTGCACTGCCGGGACGCTGGACACCACGACCGTGAGCACCGACAGCACGATGGCGATCAGCAGGGCGATGTCGAACAGCCGGCCTTCGCGCGTGTCGGCTTCGAAAATGATGATGTAAAGACGCTGCCGCCAATCGTGCGGCAGCCACTCCGACAGCGGACGCATGTCAGAACCTCGGCAGATCGGGGTGCGGCAGCAGACCGCCGCGCACGTGCTGCTTGCCGTATTCGGCACAGCGCGCACGCGTGGGAATGCCCTTGTCCGGATTGAGCAGCCCGACAGGATCGAACGCGCGCTTCACGCCGAAGAACGCATCGCGTTCCTGCGCCGAGAACTGCACGCACATCGAGTTGATCTTCTCGATGCCCACGCCGTGTTCGCCCGTGATCGTGCCGCCGAGTTCGACGCACGCCTCGAGAATGTCGCAACCGAACGCCTCGGCGCGATGCCATTCGTCCAGATCGTTGCCGTTAAAAAGAATGAGTGGATGCATATTGCCGTCTCCCGCGTGAAAGACGTTAATACAGCGCAACCCATATTGTTGTTCCAAACCTTCGATGCGTTTGAGTAATGTCCCAATCGCACGGCGTGGAATCGTGCCGTCCATGCAGTAATAGTCCGGCGAGATGCGCCCGGCGGCGGGGAAGGCGTTCTTGCGCCCCGACCAGAAGCGCAGGCGTTCTTCCTCGCTGCGTGAAATCTGCAACCGCGTCGCACCCGAGGTGCGCAGCACGTGTGAGATGCGCAGGATCTCTTCGGTGACTTCTTCCGGCGTGCCGTCCGATTCGCAAAGCAGGATGGCGGCGGCCTCCAGGTCGTACCCCGCGTGGACGAACTCCTCGACGGCCTGCGTGGCCGGCTTGTCCATCATCTCCAGCCCGGCAGGGATGATGCCTGCGGCGATGATCGCGGCGACGGCGTTGCCGCCGGTCTCCACGTCGTCGAAGCTCGCCATGATGACCTGCGCCGTCTGGGCTTTGGGTATCAGCTTGACGGTGATTTCGGTCACGACACCGAACATGCCCTCGCTGCCGATGAAGACCGATAGCAGATCGAGTCCGGGCGCGTCGGGGCCGAGCGAGCCGAATTCGATGGCTTCGCCCGACATGGTGATGGCGCGCACCCGCAGCACGTTATGCACCGTCAGACCGTACTTCAGGCAGTGCACGCCGCCGGAGTTTTCCGCAACATTGCCGCCGATGGTGCAGGCGATCTGCGACGACGGATCGGGCGCGTAGTAAAGCCCGTACGGGGCAGCGGCTTCCGAGATCGCGAGGTTGCGAACGCCCGGCTGCACCGTCGCCGTGCGTGCATACGGATCGACTTCGACGATTTTCTTGAACTTCGCGAGCGAGAGTACCAGGCCGTCCGATATCGGCATCGCGCCGCCGGACAAGCTCGTGCCCGCCCCGCGCGGCACCACCGGAATGCCGAGCTGGTGGCACGCCTGCAAAATGCGCTGCACCTGCGATTCGGACTCCGGCAACACGACCGCGAGCGGCACGCGGCGATACGCGGCGAGGCCGTCGCACTCGTATGGCGTGGTGTCCTCGCGGCGATGGAGGATGCAATGCGGTGGCAGGATTCTGGCGAGCGCGTCGAGCAACTGGCGCTGGCGTGCAGCCAGCGCTTCGGCGTCGACAGGCGCGATGCCCGCCGGCGTTTCACCGGACGGGTTGGGCTGGCCTTGCGGGGTCACGGGCGCGTTCATGCGGCGCTCAGCCCGCAGCACGCAACCGGAAAATCTTGCCCGGATTGAGCAGATTGTGTGGATCGAGCGATGTCTTGATCGCGCGCATGACGTCGATGGCGTCTTCGCCATGTTCCGTCACGAGGAAGCCCATCTTGTGCAGGCCGACGCCATGTTCGCCCGTGCAGGTGCCACCCATGCGGATGGCGCGCTCGACAATGCGCTGATTCAGGCGCTCGGCTTCTTCGATGTCGGCCGGTTTGTCCGGATCGATGAGAATCGCGACGTGGAAATTGCCGTCACCCACGTGGCCCACGATCGGGCACGTCAGATAGGAGCCTTTGAGGTCTTCTTCCGTCTCGCCGACGCACTCGGCCAGACGCGAGATCGGCACGCAGACGTCCGTCGTCACCGCACGGCTGCCCGGCTGAAGCTGGAGCATCGCGAAGTAGGCGCTATGGCGCGCACTCCACAAACGGTTGCGGTCTTCGGTGCGCGTGGCCCACTCGAAACCGGTGCCGCCGTTGTCCTTGGCCAGTTCCTCGACCGTCTGCGCCTGTTCCTGCACGCCTGCTTCGCTGCCGTGGAATTCGAAGAACAACGTCTGCGTTTCCGGCAAGTCCAGCTTGGAGTGCTTGTTGATGGCACGCACGGCCAGCGCGTCGACGAATTCGACGCGTGCGACCGGCACGCCCAGTTGGATCGTCTGGATGGTGCAGTTCACGGCGTCCGTCATGCTCGGGAACGAGCAGATCGCGGCCGAGACGGCTTCGGGCTGCGGGTACAGTCGCACCGTGGCTTCGGTGATGATGCCCAGCGTGCCTTCACTGCCCACGAACAGGCGCGTGAGGTCGTAGCCAGCCGACGACTTGCGGGCGCGCGTGCCGGTGTGGATGATGCGGCCGTCGGCGAGCACCACGGTCAGGGCCAGCACGTTCTCGCGCATCGTGCCGTACCGCACGGCGTTGGTGCCCGAGGCACGCGTGGCGCACATGCCGCCGATGCTGGCGTCAGCGCCCGGATCGATCGGGAAGAACAGGCCCGTGTCGCGCAGCGCTTCGTTCAGTGCCTTGCGCGAAATGCCGGGCTGCGTGGTGACGGTCAGGTCCTCGGCGTTGATCGAAACGATCTGGTTCATCTCCGACAGATCGAGCGATAAACCGCCTTCGACCGCGAGCA
The DNA here is from genome assembly GCF_902459615.1 of Pandoraea commovens. Classification (GTDB taxonomy): domain Bacteria; phylum Pseudomonadota; class Gammaproteobacteria; order Burkholderiales; family Burkholderiaceae; genus Pandoraea; species Pandoraea commovens. The sequence continues at coordinate 318,468 of NZ_CABPSA010000003.1, read as the reverse complement.
GATGACCTTCGAGCGACGAACCCGCGCCGTAGGGGATGATAGGGACGTTGTGTTTCGCGCAGAGCTTGACGATCTGCGAGACCTCTTCCGTGCTGTGCGCGAAGGCGACCGCATCGGGCAACATCGGGTCGAACGGAGACTCGTCCCGGCCGTGATGTTCGCGCAGCGCTTCCTTGGTGCTCACGCGCTCGCCCAGCAGGGCTTGCAACTCGGTGAGCAGGGCGTCGGGGAACGGACGCTTTGCGGCGAACGGCAGATGGGGATGATTCACGGCTTTCTCCTTCGGGTCTCCGGGCCGCCACGGCCGGTGGGCGCAGGCGGACACCATATCGGGCGGGGTCTCGGGCGCGCGGTGCACGCCCTGACACCTCATGAGCGGGGATTTTACGCTGTGACGGCGTTTTTCCCCACACTTTGCGTCATATCATACGGACTTGCCGTATCTGAGTGCCATCGGAATTGGCTGAAAAATGGGCAGGCGATGGCTGTGCGGTCAATTTCAATCAAAAAGGCAGGTCGTCCGGTGCCCGAACAGGGGCCGGCGGGCAAGATGTGCCGCAAGGGGTAGGTGTCAGAAGATGGGGAATCGTTTGAGCAAGATCGTCACGCGTACCGGTGACGGTGGCAAGACCGGCCTGGGCGACGGCGCACGCGTCGACAAGTTCAGCCTGCGGATCGTCGCCATTGGCGAGATCGATGAGACCAATTCGCATATCGGCGTGCTGCTGTGCGAGGACCTGCCGCAGGACGTGCGGGCCATGCTGCTCGATATTCAGCACGACCTGTTCGATCTCGGTGGCGAACTGAGCATGCCCCGTCACACATTGCTGACGGATGCTCAGGTAGCCAAGCTCGACGAGTGGCTGGCGCACTACAACGCCGATCTGCCGCCGCTCAAGGAGTTCATTCTGCCGGGCGGCACGCGCGCCGCAACACTTGCGCACGTGGTGCGCACGGTGTCGCGCCGAGCCGAGCGGGCGATGGTGGCGCTGGGGGCCGACGAGACCGTCGCACCCGCCCCGCGTCAATACGTCAATCGTTTGTCGGACCTGATGTTCGTGCTCGCCCGTGTACTCAACCGTGCAGGTGGCGGCAGCGACGTGCTCTGGCAGCGAGAGCGTACGAAGGGCGAAGTCGAGTAAGAAGGCAGGGCGCTCACGCCTTCGCCGACTGCGGACATATTCAGGATGCAAAAAGGGCGACCGATGGTTCATCGGCCGCCCTTCGCTTGCTTACGTCTTCGCTGACTGATGTCGATCAGTTGCCAGCGCCGCGTGCCACGCGGCGGGCGCGCACGGCGTCGGCCAGCGTGTCGAGCACCTTCAGGCTGTCTTCCCAGTTGATGCAGGCGTCGGTAATGCTCTGACCGTAGGTCAGTTCCTTGCCCGGCACATGGTCCTGACGACCGGCAACGAGGTGCGACTCGACCATCACGCCGATGATGCGATCGTCGCCACCGGCGATCTGGCGGGCGATGTCGTCGCACACCGGGATCTGGTTCTCGTGTTTCTTCTGGCTGTTGGCGTGCGATGCGTCGATCATCACGCGCGCGGCCAGACCTTGCTTGGCGATGTCGTCGCAGGCGATTTGCACGCTGGCGGCGTCGTAGTTCGGCGCTTTGCCGCCACGCAGGATCAGGTGGCAGTCTTCATTACCTGCCGTCGAGACGATGGCCGAGTGGCCGCCCTTCGTCACCGACAGGAAATGGTGCGGCTGCGATGCGGCCTTGATGGCGTCCACGGCGATCTTCACGTTGCCGTCGGTGCCGTTCTTGAAGCCGACCGGGCACGACAGGCCCGACGCGAGTTCGCGGTGCACCTGCGATTCAGTGGTGCGTGCGCCGATGGCACCCCACGACACGAGATCGGCGATGTACTGCGGGCTGATCATGTCGAGGTATTCCGTGCCGGCGGGCAGGCCCATCTCGTTGATCTGGGCGAGCAGTTCGCGCGCCAGACGCAGACCGTCGTTGATCTTGAAGCTGTTGTCCATGTGCGGGTCGTTGATCAGACCCTTCCAGCCCACCGTCGTGCGCGGCTTTTCGAAGTACACGCGCATCACGATTTCCAGCTCGCCCTTCAGACGTTCGCGTTGCTCGACCAGACGCGCCGCGTATTCCAGCGCAGCCTTCGGGTCGTGAATCGAGCACGGGCCGATGATGACGACCAAACGGTCTTCCATGCCGTGCAGCACGCGATGAATGGCGCCACGCGAGCGATGGATGAGATCCGCGCTCTTTTCCGAGCACGGGTATTCGCGGATCAGGTGCGCCGGGGGCGTCAGTTCCTTGAGTTCACGAATACGGACATCATCGGTGTTGTGGGGAGGCATGTTTTTTCTCCTGGGCAGTTCGGACTGCGGTTCGTTTCTCGGGATTCGGGTCAAAAAAAAACCGCCAGACTCGCTGGCGGTTTTTCAGGATTCGTTCGGTGCTTACTGCTGCAACTGTCCCTCTCCATCCGCCAGCGGTGTGAGATACGCAAAAAAGTAAAAGTAAAACTTATTGGCGGTCATGAAGGATGTCTTGGACATTGCTTTGCAGGCGGTTTGCCGTGCACAGAAACAACTTTATACGCCTAATCGAATGACGCTGCAACCGCGTGGGGCCGCTGATCGGTGGGAAAACGCGCGGAATCTCCGTATTTTTGCGTGACGTTTTGCATCAAAAAATCACGTTTTTCTGAAAACATGCGAAAACGCCCGGTTTGACCCGGGCGCCTTGCTAAGCTTTACGCATTTTTTGCAGTGCGCAAACCGTGTCGATCAGGCCGTACCGCCGACCGTCATGTTTTCGATGCGCAGCGTCGGCTGGCCCACGCCCACCGGCACGCTCTGGCCTTCCTTGCCGCACACGCCCACGCCCGAGTCCAGCGACATGTCGTTGCCGATCATCGTCACGTCCTTGAGCGATTCCGGGCCGTTGCCGATGAGCGTCGCGCCCTTGACCGGGTACGTGATCTTGCCGTCCTCGATCATGTACGCCTCGGACATCGAAAACACGAACTTGCCGTTGGTGATGTCGACCTGACCGCCGCCGAAGTTCACGGCGTACAGCCCATGTTTGACCGACTTGATGATTTCCTCGGGGTCCTTGTCGCCACCGAGCATGTACGTGTTGGTCATGCGCGGCATCGGCAGTGCGGCATACGACTCGCGGCGGCCGTTGCCCGTGACCGGCATCTTCATCAGGCGCGCATTCAGGCTGTCTTGCATATAGCCCTTGAGAATGCCGTCTTCGATGAGCGTGGTGCACTGCGTCGGATTGCCTTCGTCGTCGATGTTCAGCGAGCCACGGCGGTTCGACAGCGTGCCGTCATCCACCACCGTGACGCCCTTGGCCGCCACACGCTCGCCCAGACGTCCGGAGAACGCCGACGAGCCCTTGCGGTTGAAGTCGCCTTCCAGTCCGTGGCCGATGGCTTCGTGCAGCAGCACGCCGGGCCAGCCCGGGCCGAGCACGACGGTCATCGCACCGGCCGGTGCCGGGCGGGCGTCGAGCTTGACGATGGCGCCGTCCACAGCTTCCTTGACGTACTTTTCGAGCAGGTCGTCGGTGAAGTAGGCGTAGTCGAGACGCGCACCGCCGCCGCTGTTGCCGATTTCACGACGGCCGTTGGATTCGACGATGACGGTGACGGACACGCGCACGAGCGGGCGCACGTCGGCGGCGATCACGCCGTCGCTACGGGCCACGAGAACGACGTCGTATTCACCGGCCAGACCGGCCATGACCTGCGACACACGCGGATCGCGCGCACGGGCGAGCTTCTCGATACGTTCGAGCAGCGCGACTTTGCCGTTGGCGTCGAGCGAGGCGAGCGGATCGGACGGCAGGTACAGCCCGTGGCCGGTGGCGCTGGCCAGCTTGCTGCCGACCTTCACGCGTCCGCGTCCGGCCGTGGCGATGCTGCGCGTGGCCGCTGCGGCGTCTTTGAGCGCAATCTCGGAGATGTCGTCCGAGTACGCGAACGCGGTGCGATCGCCCACGATGGCGCGCACGCCCACGCCCTGATCGATCGAGAACGAACCCGATTTGACGATGCCTTCCTCCAGGCTCCACGCTTCGCTGCGGGTGTACTGGAAGTACAGATCGGCGTAATCCACGCGGTGCGTGAAGATGTCGCCGAGCGCGCGTTGGAGATGGCTTTCGTCGAGGCCGTACGGCGTGAGCAGCAGCTCGCGGGCCGTGGCCAGATTCTGGATGCCGGTGTCGATGATTTTCATGCGGTGTCAGGCCAAGGAAATGTATTCGGTAGATGAGGGCGAATTCGTCGAAGTCAACATGGCGAAATCAACGCGGTGCGGGGTGCAGGTGCGGGACATATCGGTCAGCCCTGCAGCACGCGGTGACGCCAGGCGGGCAGACTCTGGCGAACGCCGACCAGCCGGGCCGGATCGATCTCGCCCACGACCACGCCAGCGCCTTCCGCTTCGCGCTGGGCGACGATCTCGCCCCACGGGTCGATCAGCATGGAATGCCCCCAGGTGCGCCGCCCGTTCTCGTGGTGCCCGCCCTGCGCGGACGCCAGCACGTAGCACTGGTTTTCGACGGCCCGCGCACGCAGCAGCAATTCCCAGTGCGCACGGCCCGTGGTGTAGGTAAAGGCGGCGGGTACGACCATGAGCGTACAGTCGCCCATCGCCCGGTACAACTCGGGAAAACGCAGGTCGTAGCACACCGACAGGCCCACGCGCCCGAACGGCGCTTCAAACGTGCGTACAGCGTCGCCGGGACGAATGGTGCGCGCTTCGTCATAGGCTTCCTCGCCTTTGACGAAGTTGAACAGGTGGATCTTGTCGTAGCGCGCGGCGGGTGCGCCGTCCGGTGCGAAGACCAGCGTCGTGTTGAGCACCCGCTCAGGCTCCGGCGCGGCCAGCGGCAGCGTGCCGCCGATCAGCCAGACGCCGTAGCGGCGCGCCGTTTCCGCCAGAAAGTCCTGAATCGGACCGCTGCCCGGCGTTTCGCGCAGTGCGAGCTTGTCGGTGTCGCGCTGGCCCATGTAGCAGAAATACTCCGGCAACAGCACCAGCTCGGCCCCGGCATCTGCCGCTTCGGCCACCAGACGGGCGGCTTCGCGCAGGTTCCGGTCGACGTCGGGCGCGCTCACCATTTGCGCGGCAGCCACGCGAACGGACGCGCCGGTCGGGGCGGGCTGGACGGTTGACTTCGTATCGGGACTCGTCATGGATTGCTGATGTCGGGGGCTCAGTTGCCGCGCATGCCGGCCGGAGAGGCGACGCCCGAGGCGTTGTTGAGCGCTTCCGGCCGGGTTTCCGGGGATGCATCGATCTTACTCTTATTGCCGGAGGCCTGTCCGATGACCGGATTGTCCCAGGAGCCGGTGACGTGATACGTCGTCGAGAGTGTGCGCGAGAGCTGATCGCCCAACGCCAGTTGCGCGAAGAACGAGCCGATGCCCAGCGCCGGGTTGATGATCGCAAACGCCAGCGATGCCGACGCCGCGTTGATCTTCGGCAGCACCAGTGCATTCAGGTCCTGCGTCTCGCGCGCGAGATCGGTGTGGCCGTCGATCTTGATAGTCGCCATGCTGGCGTTGATCGTCAGATCGTTGGTATTTGCCACGCCGCCCTGCATGGTGACGTTGCCGTTGATGCTGTCGAACGGCAGACCGCTACCGATCACGCTGTTGAAGTCGAAGGTCAGAATCTTGGCGAGCGTCTGGACCGACAGAATGCCCAGCAGCTTCGCCAGCCCCGGATCGGCCTTCAGGATCTGCCCGCGCTTGAGCTCGATGGCCACGCGCCCGCCCAGCGTCGGGTAGTCGATCGCGTCGGGGCCGCCGCGCCAGCCGAAGCGGCCGGAGACGGTGCCTGAGCCGTCCTTGAGCGTCTTGGGCAGGCCCAGACGGTCGAGCAGACCGCCAGCGTCCTTCACGTCGAGATTGAAGTCGAGCACCGTGCGGCGTGGCACGTCGTCGTCGTCCTTGCCTGCTGCGGCTGCCACGGCGGCGCGACGGCGCGACGTACGCCAGTTGCCCTTCACATCCAGCGTGGCGGCGCTGTTGCTCAGCGACAGCTTGGTGAGTTGCCAGACGGGCACACCGTCCTCGATGTCGTTGTGCGCGTTGAGTTGCAGGCGGCCGAGCGGCTTGTCGCGCAGCACGAAATCATTGGCGACGACGTCGATGGCGGGGAATTCGTCGCTCGGCTCGTCGAGCACTTGCGTGAGCACGTCGCTGCCGTGGTCTTCGCGCGGAATCACGAGTTTCGCCAGACGTGCACGGATCGCGCCCGACGGGTTCTTCTCGTCCGGCGCGTGCCATTCGGCAAATCCGGAGACGAGTTCGGAGGCGAGGCTTACCTGCCAGTCGCGGTCGTTGCGCTGCGCACCGACCACCAGTTCCGGCCACTGACGCGACAACAGGCGAACCTGCTTCGCATGCAGGGCGAGACGCGTCGGCAGATACGGCGTGAGGGCACCGAATTCGTCGCGCGCGGCGGCTGCCGTCGTGGCGGGGGCGGGGGGTGTGCCTTGCGTGCCGGGCGTGACGGCGGTGCTGCTGAGCGACGCGATCACGCTGCGCCATGCATCCACGTCGAGCGTATCGAACTGGGCGCTCGCCTGCACGCCTTCACGCGGTGCGGGCACAGGCTGGTTAATGCCGATGCCGCCGCGCAGTACTTCCACGCGTGCGCCATTCGAACCATTCGTGGCGCTACGTTGCTGAACGTAGTTGCCCTGCACGCTGCCCACGGCGAAGTCGAGCGTGTCGGTGCGGCGTCCCCCCGGATTCATCTGCGGACGCATCGTGAAGCGCGCAGGCAGCGACGACTCGGCGCTCTTGCCCAGCGGCGCGGGCAGGTTCACGGCGAGACCGGCCAGTGTGGACTGCACCGCCAGATCCGTCATGCCCTGACGCACCGTTACCGTGGCGGTGTAGGGCGTGCTGCCCGTCATGCGCTTGGCCAGTTGCGCCAGCGTGGCGTTCTCGCGATTCTCGCGCAGGCCCTGTGCGCTCATCTGACCGTTGACGTTCAGGACGATGGTGCCGTCGTCGCGACTGCCGCCAGACGCGCGTACGTCGCCGCCAAGGAACGTGCCGCGCAGGTTGTCGAGCGAAATGCCGCGCTCGGTGAACGCGAGTTCACCGTCGACCGCCCCGAACATCGGCAATCCGTTGATGAGCGTCACGTCGTTGCGCAGGAAGCGCGCGCGGCCGGTGACTTTGGAGCGGTCGGTGTGATCGAGCGGCATCGACAACTGCATGGCGAGCTGTGTGTTGCCGTTCGCGCGCGTCTCGTCGGTGAAGTCGCCGATCCAGTGCCCCACAGGGCTGGTGTTCAGATATTTGACGAAGTCCGCCGCCGGCCCGCGCGCATCGCCCTTGAGCGTGAGCGTGGAGTCGTCCTGCCCGATGTTGTTGATGTCGCCCTGCACCTGCGTGAGCGTTACGCCGTATACCGAGCCGTTGTCGATGGCGATGTGCAACTTGTCGGCGTCAAAGCGCAGATTGCCGCGCACCTTCTCGAACGCGGGCCAGACTTCCGTATGACCGGGGCGCAGCGGCGACGGATTGAACGTCACGTCCACGAGCGGGATGTCGATGCGGAACTTGCCGCCGCCCTTGCCGTACGGGAAGTCTTCGAGATCGCCTTGCACCGCGAACGGTGCGTTCTGCACGGTGCCGGCCAGCAGCGCGCGTTGCAGATAGTCGCGCACGCTCGCGCCGATATCGGTGGGCAGGTAGCGCGGTACGGCATTGGCGTTCGCGCGCACGATATTGCCCTTCAGATCGACGATCCCGTTGCCCTTGCCGCCGTTCTGCCACGTACCGCTCACGTCCCCCGTCAGTTCGGCGTTTTGCAGATGCACGGCATCGACACGCACCTGCACGTTCGCCGGGGCGTCGCGCTTGGTAGCCGAGTGCGACACGCGCCATGACGTGCGCGCTGTGAGCGTATCGAGGTCGAGGCGCGGCTGGTCGAAGCGGCCGGGGAAGTCCAGCGTGGCGTTCTTCGAATTGAGCGTGAGGCTGCCGCGCGACTGATCCGCGTCGATATGACCGCTCAGATTCGCGAAGCCGGGGCGTCCTGCGTTCGGCGAGTTCGGCCGGGCAGGGGGATGCTGGCTCGGCGCACTGTCGATGCCGAGACTCTCGAAATCGGCGACGACGCGGTAACGGTCGCGCTCGGGCGGGAGTTGCTTGATGCCCGGCAGATCGCGCCAATTGCCCGGCCCGTGAGGCTTAGGTGCCTGATAGCTGACGTCGAAATGGGCGAGTCGTCCACGCGGACGGAAGCTGGCGAGCGTGTCGCGAGTTTGGGCGTCGATGGGCAGCGACGGCACGAGCGCCATCGCGGCACCGATGTCGAAGCGTTGACCGGTGAGCGCGACTTGCAAGCCCTGATCGTCGCTGGCGGGTAGGTATTTGGCGCTCAGGTCCGGCACGTCGAGCGTCGGACGTCCGGCTGCCTGCAAGGTGAGTTCCCGTGCGCGCAGATTCCAGCCCGCGTCGGCCTGAGCACCGGCACGCGTGACGTCGATACGGCCTTGCGTGGCGTCGAAGGTCAGCGGCGGCAGGTTGTCCGCCAGTTGTACTGACGTATTGGCCCCGGCCGCGCGCAGCGTCGCGCCGGTGACGACGCCATTGTCGAAGTCGACCCATGCACGCGCCGCGACGCGGCCGCGCGAGTCTTTGCCCGGCAAATCGACGTAACGCGCCAGCTCTGACAGGTCGAGTGTGCCGACTTCGCTGTAAATCTGGCCGCGCCAGCGTTTGACTTCGCCGGGGCGGGCGAACAGCGGGTTGGTGAAGCGTGCGCGTATATCCAGCGGCGCGACGATCCCCTGCGGCGGGTTCGCCTGCATCCCAAAGCGGTGCTCGAAGCCGCGATTGCGCAGCATGGCGTTGACGTTCGTGACGACCACCTCGGGCACGTCGCGCGTGGCGTCGCGCCAGCGCACGGTACCGTTGCGGATTACGACGCGCGCCTGACGCATGATCCAGTCGGCCCCCTGGGCATCGCTCGTCTTGCCGCCGCCCGTCACCGGCATCCCGGCGACGAGGATGGAGCCGTCGACGCGGCGCTCGATGGTCACGTCCGGCTCGTGCAGCGTGAGGTTCGACAGACGCAGGTCGAAATGGATCAGGCTGGTCCAGGAGAGCACAGCGTCGAGGCGGTGCAGTGTGAGGCTCGGCTCCACGGGCGGCGGCGCGCCCGGCGGGGCGTAGCTCACCGGCGAGTTGTCCGTGGAAGCAGTGGTAGCGGGCGCGGTACTGGCCGAAGCGGCTGAAGCGGCTGAAGCGGCTGAAGCGGCTGAAGCGGCTGAAGCGACCGAGGCTAGCGGAGCGCTGGCGGCCTTGTTCCGATGCAACGGTGCGACCACGCGGGCAATCGTCGATGCCTTGGGCGGGGTGCCTTGCGTCGGGGGCGTGATGCGTACGTCTTCCAGCGTCAGGTAGGGATGCCAGCCGCGCCAGACGGCGTCGATGCGCCCGATCGTGACCGGCAAACCGATGGCGCGCGTGGCTGCCGCCTCGATTTGAGGGCGATAGTCGGACACACGGGGAAGGATGACGTACCGGGTCGCGAGGATGACTGCGCCAAGACCGAAATAGACGATGACGACGAGCGCCAGCAGCCATTCCAGACCCAGTCGCAAGCCACGCGGCAGTGACGAGAACCAGGACCGGGTCGCGGTGGGCGAGGCGGGCGGCTTACGGTCGGTCATGCTGCGCGTCTACGAGGGAATGTGGTAGTTTCTGTGGCAAAGACTGTAACACAAGCCCAAGGCCCTCCGATGGCCCTGCCGTAGGAGAAAAAACGTGTGATCCGGCGTTTCATCACGCACGGGTAAGCATGCGAAAGTCTCTTCATTCTCATTGCAGACCGGAACCCCTCCAGTGAGTTCATCCGAAATTCCGATCGATATTCAGTCCTACTCGCGATATGCCGCGCGCATGCTGGCGTCCCGCCCCGCGCTGGCCGAGGCCTTGCCGACGCTCGCCGAGCACCCCGTCGACGCGCGCTGGCTCGCCCGCCGCTTCGAAGCCATCACCGGCACGCTGCTGACGCCGCCGGACCAGCCGTCCGGCATTTCCGGTGTGGACGAGGCTGCGCTGGCACGCGCCTTGCGCATCCTGCGGGTCGAAGCGCTGTGCGCCGTCATGCAACGCGATCTCGACGGCCGTGCTGAGTTGTCCGAAGTGACGGAGGCCATGTCGGCGCTCGCCGAGTTCGCTGTGCAGGCGGGCATTGCGGTGCTCTCGCGCGACCTCGAAGCCATTCACGGTGTGCCGCGTAACGCGGAAGGGGAGCGTCAGACGCTCGGCGTCGTCGGCATGGGCAAGCTCGGCGGTCGGGAACTCAATGTCTCGTCCGACATCGACCTCATCTTCCTATATGAAGACGATGGCGACACAACCGCGCCTGACGGTGCCGATGCGGCCGCCGCCGGTCGCCTGCGTCTGCTATCCAATCATGAATTCTTCACGAAACTCGGCCGCAAGCTGATCGGACTGATTTCGGAGCTTACACCAGACGGCTACGTGTTCCGGGTGGACATGCGCCTGCGCCCCAACGGCGATTCCGGTCCTCTGGTGTGCAGTCTGCCGATGCTCGAAGAGTATTTCTACGTGCAGGGCCGCGAGTGGGAGCGCTACGCGTGGATCAAGGGACGCCTCGTGTCCGAAGTTGCGAGCGAGCCCGGCCGCCGGATCGAGCGACTGCTGACGTCGCTGGTGCAGCCGTTCGTGTTCCGTCGCTACCTCGATTACGGCGTGATCGGCGCGATTCGCGCGTTGCAAGAGCAGATTCGCCATGAGGCGGAGCGTCGCGCGCGGGCCAAACCGGCGCGCATCAACGACATCAAGCTCGGACGCGGCGGCATTCGCGAAGTGGAATTCTCGGCGCAGGTCTTCCAGTTGATTCGCGGTGGGCAGGAGCCGGAACTGCGCGTGCGGCCGACGCTCGCGGTGCTGGGCGTGGCGGCGCGGCGCGGGTGGCTGGCGCAGAACGTGGCGGAAGAACTGTCCAACGCCTACGTCTTCCTGCGCAAGCTCGAACACCGCATTCAGTATCTGGACGACGCGCAGACCCATATCCTGCCGTCGCCCGGCGACGACCGCCTCGCGGTGGCGCGCGCCATGGGTTTCCCTGACGAAGCGACCTTCATGACGGTGCTCGACGAGCATCGCGAATTCGTCGCCGGTCAGTTCGATGAGATTTTCGCGGACAAGGCCAACGGCAGCGGACAGAAGGGCGCGGGGTCGGGCACGGGCGACTGCGAGTGCCCGCCGGAACTGTGGAGCGAATGTCTGGCCGACGAAGCGCAGACGGGCGACCTCGGCAATCAGCTTACGCGTCTGGGCTTCAACGACGCCGAAGGTGCGCTCGACCGATTGCGCGCCGTGTGGACGTCCTCGCGCTACAAGGCGCTGGGCGAGATCAGCCGGCGTCGCTTCGACCAGCTCGTGCAGCGTGCCGTGGAAGGTGCGGCGGGCACCGGCGAGCCGGACGCTGTCCTCGGCCGCATGCTCGATCTGCTCTCGACCATCAGCCGTCGCAGTTCGTATCTCGCGCTGCTCACGGAGTATCCGCGCGCGCTGGAGCGCGTGGTCAAGGTGCTCGCCGGGTCACGCTGGGCGGCGGGTTATCTGATCAGCCATCCGCAACTGCTCGACGAACTGCTCGACGACGAAGCGCTTGCCGCGCCGTTCGACTGGCCGTCGTTCAAGACACAACTGCTGCTGAGCCTGAACGCGGCGGGGGCGGCGGGCAACGTCGAAGTGCAGATGGACATTCTGCGTCGCGCACACCACGCCGAAGTCTTCCGAATCCTGCTGCTCGATTTGCAGGGGACGTTGTCGGTGGAGGCCATCGGCGACCGTCTCTCGGAACTGGCGGACATCATCGTCGACGTGACGATCTCGACGGTCTGGCCGCACGTCGCGACGCGTCATCGCGAGGTGCCGCGCTTCTCGGTCATCGCCTACGGCAAGCTGGGCGGCAAGGAACTGGGCTACGCGTCGGACCTCGATCTGATCTTCCTTTACGACGATGACGACGACCGCGCACCGGACGCTTACGCCGCGCTCGCCCGCCGTTTCGTGACGTGGCTGACCACGCATACGGGCGCGGGCATGCTGTTCGATGTCGATCTGCGACTGCGCCCGAACGGCTTGTCCGGCCTGCTGGTCACGAACATCGAGAGTTTCCGTCAGTACCAGTTCCGCGAAGGCAATGCCAACACGGCGTGGGTCTGGGAGCATCAGGCGCTCACGCGCGCGCGTTTCTGCGCGGGCGACGAGACCATCGGCGCGACGTTCGAGAACATTCGTGCGCAGGTGCTGGCCACGCCGCGTGAGGCGTCGGCGCTGGCGCAGGAGATCGTGGCGATGCGCCGCAAGGTGCTCGAAGGGCATCCGAACGGGACGAAGTTGTTCGATCTGAAGCACGACCGGGGCGGCATGGTGGATATCGAATTCACCGTGCAGTATCTGGTGCTGCTGCACTCGGGCGCGCATCCGGCGCTGCTGCGTAACGCGGGCAACATCGCCTTGCTGCGCGAGGCGGCGCAACTGGGACTGATCGATACCAAGCTCGCGGAAGACGCGGCGGCGGCGTATCGGTTGTATCGCAAACGTCAACACAAGTTGCGGCTGGACGGGGTGGAGGCGGCACGCGTGCCGGGCGCGGACGTCGAGGCAGAACGTCAGGCCGTGATGGCGCTATGGGATTCTGTGTTCGCAGACGCGGGGCCGGTTTGACTGTCTGACGCTTGGGCGGCGCTTGAACGCACAGGCTTGAAAAACAACGGGCGGCCGATGATGGGCCGCCCGTTGTTTATTGAGGAATGTCGATGTTCTCGACGCCGCTCAGAGTGCCAACATCTCCCGCGCGTGCTTGCGCGTGGTCGCCGTAATCTCCACGCCGCCCAGCATCCGCGCGATCTCCTCGACGCGTTCGGTGCGACCCAGCGGCTCGATCTCGCTCATCGTCGTATCGCCGTCGCTGCGTTTGCTCACTCGCAGATGCTGATGGCCGAGAGCGGCGACCTGCGGCAGGTGGGTCACGCACAGCACCTGACGTCCCTGACCTAATTCGCGAAGCAGGCGACCGACCACTTCGGCCACCGCGCCGCCAATCCCGGAATCGACTTCGTCGAAGATCAGCGTCGGCGTGAGACTCGCGCTGCTGGCGATCACCTGCAACGCGAGGCTGATGCGTGCGAGTTCGCCGCCCGAGGCAACTTTGGCGAGCGGACGCGTCGGCACGCCGGGGTGTCCGGCAACGAGAAATTCGACCGTCTCCAGCCCGAACGACTGCGGCTCCGGCGTTGCCGTGAGTGCGACTTCGAAGCGTCCGCCGGGCATCGAGAGGTCTTGCATCGCTCGGGTGACTTCGCGTGAGAGCGAGGCCGCCGCTTTGGCGCGGGCCTTCGACAAGTCCTTCGCCAGCTTGAGAAATTCGGCCTGCGCGGCGTCGGCTGCGGCCTGCATGGCCGCCGTGTCGGCCGATGCCGTCAATTCTTCCAGTTGCGCGCGACGCTCTGCCAGCTCGGCGGGCAATTGCTCGGGTGTCACACGGAATCTGCGCGCGGCTGAATGCAGGGCGTCGAGTCGTTGCTCGACAACCGCCAGACGCTCCGGATCGAGATCGATGCGTTGCGCGTAATGGGTGAGTGAATGGACCGCTTCGCGAAGCTGAATCTCGGCAGGCTCCAGCGCAGCGAGCGTGTCGGCCAGCCCGGCGTCGATCTCCGCGAGTTCGCGGATCTGATGCACGACATGACCAAGCGAGGGGACGATGGCACCGTCGGCTTCGGCGAGCGCGTCGAGCGCGCCTTGCACGCCGTTGATGAGACTCGCTGCGTGAGAGAGCCTGCGATGCTCGGCGCTCACGTCGTCCCATTCGCCTTCCTGCGGACCCAGCTTGTCGAGTTCGGACGTCTGCCATTCGAGACGCTCGCGCTCCAGTTGCAGTTCGCGGTCGCGCCCATGCGCCTCCTCGCAGCGCTTGACGAGACGTCGCCACTCCTTGTGAGCGGCGGCGGTATCGGCGGCGAGGGTGGTCGCGCCTGCGTGCGAGTCGAGCAGGCGGCGTTGCGCGTCGGGGCGCAGCAACTGCTGGTGCGCGTGCTGGCCGTGAATGTCGACGAGCATTTCACCGAGTTCGCGCATTTGCGTGAGCGTGGCGGGGGTGCCGTTGATGAAAGCGCGCGAGCGACCGCCGGCGTCGAGTACACGGCGCAGCAGCACACCGCCGTGTTCTTCGAGCGTGAGCGCCTGCGCTTGCAGCCAGGCTTCGAGATCGGGGCGCGCTTCGGCGTCGGCGGCGAATTCAGCGGTGATGTCGGCGCGCGTTTGCCCGTTGCGCACCATGCTGGTGTCGCCGCGCTCGCCCATCGCGAGCGCCAGCGCATCGATCAGAATCGATTTGCCCGCGCCGGTCTCCCCCGAAAACACGGTGAAGCCGGCGGAGAATTCCAGATCGAGACGATCGACGATCACGAAATCGCGAATCGAGAGACTGCGTAGCATGGGATGTCGGGTGAGGCGTGGAGTCAGTTCTGCGGCGTATCTTCGTCGGAGATATGCTCGTTCCAGTGCAGCTTGCGGCGCAGCGTCGCGTAGTAGTTGTAGCCGACCGGATGCAGAAACGTCACCTGATGCTGGGAGCGGCCGACCAGAATCTGGTCGCCCTGGCGCAATTCGGCAAACGATTGCATATCGAAATTGGCGCCGACTTCGCGACCGCCGGTAATCGTGATGACGATGTCGCTCGAATCCGGCAGCACGATCGGACGGTTCGACAACGCATGCGGTGCGATCGGCACGAGCACCACGCCGCCGAGGCGCGGATGCAGGATCGGGCCGCTCGCCGACAAAGCGTAGGCCGTCGAACCGGTGGGCGTAGCGACGATCAGGCCGTCGGAGCGCTGCTTGTACATGAAGCGGCCGTCGACGTCCACGCGCAGCTCCACCATCCCCGAGATCCCCGAGCGGTTCACGACCACGTCGTTGAACGCCAGCGTCTCGAAGAGCGTCTGGCCGTCGCGTTCGATGCGGGCGGCCAGAAGAGTGCGTTGTTCGGCTTCGAAATGCCCTTCGAGCATGGCGGGCACGACCTGACGCATCTCGTCGAGCGGAATGTCGGTGATGAACCCGACGCGGCCGTGGTTCACGCCGATGAGCGGCACCTTCGATGCGGCCAGTTGACGGCCGACGCCGAGCATCGTGCCGTCGCCGCCGACGACGACGGCCACGTCGGCCTGCGTGCCGATTTCCTGGATGTCGAGGGTGCGGTATGGATCGGCACCTGCGCCGATGTTATGCGCGGTGTCGCGCTCGAAGACGACATGATGCCCACGCTGGGCGATGCATGCCGCTAGCGTGAGCAATGGTTCGGCGACGCCGTCGGCATGGTACTTCCCGACGAGCGCCACAGTCTTGAAGGGGCTCCCAGTTTTCATGCCGCCATTACACCATAAGTCGATGACAGCAACCATCGCCAACGCACGGCCTGCAACGGTTCCTGTGGCCATGCAGAGCGAGGCCCGATTTAGGGGGAACAGGCCCCGCGTTTCGCGTTACAATTTTTGCCATGCTAGATCAACGTGCGCAAACGCTTCTCAAAACCCTGATCGAACGGTACATCGCAGATGGCCAGCCGGTCGGCTCGCGCACGCTCTCGCGGTTCTCGGGCCTCGACCTGTCTCCCGCGACGATCCGCAACGTGATGTCCGATCTCGAGGCGATGGGTTTCGTGGCCAGCCCGCATACGTCGGCCGGTCGCGTGCCGACGCCGCGCGCTTACCGTCTGTTCGTTGACACGATGCTCGCTGTGCGCCCGCTCGAAGAGGCCGTGCTCCAGCTTTCGACGCAGGTGCAGACGAGCCTGCAACCGGCCGGACCCCAACAGCTGGTGGCTTCCGCCGCACAGGTGCTCTCGCATCTGTCGCAATTCGCGGGCGTGGTGCTGACCCCGCGACGCAGCCAGACTTTCCGTCATATCGAATTCCTGCGTCTGTCCGACAAGCGCGTGCTGCTCATCATCGTCACGCCCGACGGCGACGTGCAGAACCGCATCATCCTGACGGAAAAGGATTATTCTCCGGCGCAACTGGTCGAAGCGGCAAACTACCTGAACGCCAACTTCGGCGGTCACAGTTTCGACGACGTGCGCACTTACTTGCGTGGCGAACTCGATGCTCTGCGCTCGGACATGAGCGCGCTGATGCAGGCCGCCGTGCAGGCGGGCAGCGACGCCATGGCCGACACCACGCGCGAGAGCGTACTGATCTCGGGCGAGCGCAACCTGCTGGGCGTGGAGGATCTGTCCTCGAACATGGAGCGTCTGCGCAAGCTGTTCGACGTGTTCGAGTCCAAGACCGGCCTGCTGCAACTGCTCGACGTGTCGAGCCGCGCGCAAGGGGTGCAGATCTTTATCGGCGGCGAGTCGAGTCTCGTGCCGATCGAGGAGATGACGGTTGTCACGGCCCCGTACGAAGTCGACGGCGAGGTCGTCGGTACGCTCGGCGTGATCGGGCCGACGCGCATGGCGTACGAGCGCGTCATCCCCATCGTCGACATCACCGCCAAGCTGCTCTCCAACGCGCTCAGTCATCACTGAGCGGTGCGCTGGCGCGTCCGCGCATTTGGCCTATCCGCCGATTCGCCCATTCCCGGTTACAACCCCGTAGCATTCCTTTACACGCTGTCACACACGGCAGGCTTAGGCTTGAAGCGTCACTTGCGGCGAGGTCATCTGAAGTTGTCATCGGGCTCGCCGGAGGATTCGGACAGAGCAACAAGGTGGCTGAACGCCAACGCCTGCAAGCCGCGCACGGCATGCCCACCGAAAGGGCCCGGAGTGTTTATGAAATCCCTGATTTCCTGGCGGACGACGGTTCGCTCCCTTGGCGTCGGGCTGGCGCTGGGTCTGCTGGGCGCGGTGGGTGCGCCGGCGGTGGTGATGGCGCAGGCACAGGCGCAGAGCGCCGATCCGCCGGGGCGCGTGGCGCGTCTCTCCGAGTTCGACGGCACCGTCACCTACGCCCCCGCAGGCACGAGCGACTGGCGCTACGCGGACCGCAACCGTCCGCTCACGACGGGCGATGCCATCTGGGTCGACCGCAATAGCCGGGCCGAGATGCACGTGGGCGGCACGGCGGTGCGCATGGGCGCGTCGACCAGCCTGACGCTGTCCGCCGTCACCGACCAGAATGTGCAACTGAACGTAACGCAGGGCACCGTCGGTGTGCGCCTGCGCAGCTTCGATCCGAATCAACCGTACGAGATCGATACGCCGAATCTGGCATTCGTGCCGCAACAGGCCGGTGAATATCGTGTGGATGTCGATCCGAACGGGGTGACGACGGTGAGCGTCTCGCGCGGTGCGGGCACGGCGTACGGACAAGGGGCGTCGGTCCCGCTCCAGCAAGGTCAACGGGTCGCGTTCGTCGGTCAGAACCTGACGCAGCAGCAGACCGGCCCGCTCACGGCCGACGCTTTCGATCAATGGATGCGCGATCGCGACGCACGTGAAGACGCCTCCGTCTCCGCGCGTTACGTGCCGCGCGACATGACCGGCTTCGAGAGTCTGGACGACTACGGTTCGTGGCAGGAAACGCCGAGCTACGGCGCGGTGTGGGTGCCGTCCAACATGCCTTCGGGCTGGGCGCCTTACCGCACGGGGCATTGGGCCTGGGTCGACCCGTGGGGCTGGACTTGGGTCGACGATGCGCCGTGGGGCTTCGCGCCGTATCACTACGGGCGCTGGGCTTACGTGGATGCCCGCTGGTGCTGGGTGCCGGGGCCGGTGGCAGTGCGTCCGGTGTATGCGCCGGCGCTGGTCGGCTGGGTCAGCGGCAGCAGCGGCGGGAACCAGTGGGGTGTTTCGTTCGCCGCCGGGGGCGTGGGACTCGCGTGGTTTGCGCTTGGGCCCCATGACCCGTACCGTCCCGCGTATCACGCCAGTTCGTCGTACATCACGAACATCAATCGCTCGACGATCGTTCGTACGACCAATATCACCAACAACATCAACGTCAACAACATCTACGTGAACCGCAATGTGCGGGGCGCTGTGTCGACGATGCCCGCGCAGGCGTTCGTGCAGGGACGCCCCGTGGGTGCGCCGACGGCTCTGGCTGCACCGCGTGGTGCGCAGACGTGGCGCGTCGGCAATACGCCGGGCGTGGCCCCGGTGCAGCAAAGCGTGTTCGGCAACAGCCGTCCGGCAGCAGGTGCGCCGCCTGCGGGCGTGTTCAACCGGCAGGTGCTGGCGACGCGCGCGCCGGTCGCCCGTGGCATGCCGTCGCGTGAGCTGACGAGTCAGTTGCACGCCGTGCCGAACGCGGGTGGTGCGCCGCTGGTGTTCGGTCAGAACGGGCAGCAGGTGCGCAATCTCGGCGCGGGCGGTCCGAATGGTCCCAATGGCCCCAATGGCCCCAATGGCCAGCCACGCATCGCCCCCCGTGTGACGGTCGTCAGTACGCACGGGCCGGTCGGTGCGCCGATTGGGGCGAACGGTGCGATGCCTGCGCAGCCTGCGCTGGGCGCGACCGGTGCCGTCGGGGCGACGGCGGGCCATGGCGGCTTGCCTGCAACCGGCGCCGTGCCGCCGATGCACGGCGCGCCGGGAGTGCCCGGACAACCGGGCGTCCCGGGGGCACCGGGCCATGCGGGCGTACCGGGTCAGCCGGGCGTGCCCGGAACGCCGGGTGTTCCGGGTGAACCCGGCTATCCGGGACACGGCGTTTATCAGAATCGTCCGGGGCAATCGGCGGTGCAATCCCAACCGACCGAGCGTCAGCCCGCGCCCTCAGGTGTTCCGCATCCGCCGGGCGTGAACGGTGCTGTTCAGGGGCAGGCGCAGCCGTCGGCACGCGGCGAAGCGCCGCAAGCCGTTCCGCAGCCGGGGCACGACGCCGCGCAGCGTGAGATGCAAATGCGTCGCCAATCACCGCAAGCGCCGCAGTCACCTGCTGTCCAGCCGGAGGCGCGCGGCGGACAAGCGACGCCTGCGCCGCAACGTCAGCAACAGCAACCGGAGGCGGCTGAACCGGCCCGCCGTCCGCAGCAATGGCAGACGCAGCCGCGCCCGGAGCCGCAGCAGTTCCAGCAACCGAGGCCGCAACCGCAGGTGGAACGGGCGCAGCCGCGTCCCGAACCTCAGCCTCAACAACAAGCGCAGCCGCAGCAGCGTCCGCAGCCTCAGCCGCAAGTCGAGCGTATGCCGCCGCGCCCGCAGCCGCCGGTGGAGCATGTGCAGCCCGCGCCGCGTCCGCAACCTCAGCAGGAACGTCCTCAGGCGCAGCCGCACCCGCAACCCACGCAGCGTGAGGGCAAACCGGAAGGGGCGCGCGCGCCCGCACATGAGGAACATCCGAGTGCCGACCATCGGTCGTCTCACGACGACGAGCATCGGCACGGCTGATGGCGCGCTTGATGGCCCGTCTGCGCAGATGACCGTGATTCCCTCCGTCCGGCTGTGGACTGGCCGACGGAGGGGGCATTCCGGCAGTATCGACAGGCATGACAGACCCCGGATGGGCCGCGTGTTTGCGGTAAAGTACGTTCCATGCGCTTCGATCCCGAACCTATTTCGCATGGCCAGTCCGGCAAGACCGCCGTACTGCTGATTAACCTCGGTACGCCCGACGAGCCGCGTCCTGCGGCCGTACGCCGATACCTGCGCGAGTTCCTGTCGGACCCGCGCGTCGTGGAAATCCCGTCGCTGGTGTGGCAACCGTTGCTGCGGCTGGTGATTTTGCCCTTCCGCTCACGTCAGTCGGCGCAAAAGTATGCGACGGTCTGGACCCGTGACGGCTCGCCGCTCAAGGTCAACACCGAGCATCAGACGAACGCCCTGCGCGCGCTGCTGCACGCGAACGACTATGATGTCGTGGTCGATTACGCGATGCGTTACGGCAATCCGTCGATTCCCGAGCGCATTCGTGCGTTGCGCCAGAACGGCGTCGAGCGGATTCTCGTCCTGCCGCTCTATCCGCAGTATTCGAGCAGCACCACCGCCACCGCGAGCGACGCCGTGTTCCGCGTGCTCGGCCGTCTGCGCAATCAGCCCGACGTGCGCACGGTGCGCGACTATCACGATCATCCCGCGTACATCGAGGCGCTGCGCCAGCAGGTCGAAGGCTATTGGCTGCAAAACGGCCGACCGGACTTTGCCGCCGGTGAACGTCTGCTGCTGAGCTTCCACGGTGTGCCGCGCCGCACGCTCGACCTCGGCGATCCGTATCACGATCAGTGCGTGAGGACGGCGCGCCTGCTCGCGGCCGCCCTCGGTCTGGACGAGACGACGTGCCGTCTCACGTTCCAGTCGCGCTTCGGCAAGGCCGAATGGCTCCAGCCGTACACCGCCCCGACGCTCGAAGAACTCGGTCGTGGCGGCACGCCGCGCGTCGACGTGTTCTGCCCGGGTTTCACGTCCGACTGTCTCGAGACGCTCGAAGAAATCAATATGGAAGGACGTCACGCTTACCTCTCGGCGGGCGGCAAGTCGTTCCACTTCATTCCCTGCTTGAATGGCGCGAGCGCCTGGATTACGGCGCTGGGCGAGATCGCAGCGCGTCATCTGCAAGGCTGGCCGGTGCTCTCGCCGCAGGGCGAGGCCGATGCCTCGGCGGCTGCGGTGGCGTCGACGCGTCAGCGTCAGGTGGCGGCCGTGGCCGCATTCGAGGAAGCCAGTGCGGCCGCTGCTGCCGCCGCGCAGGCGCAGATGCAGACCTCGTTGCCGTCTGAAGGCGCGCACGGAGAAGCGGGAGCACGGTCGTGACGGTCAAGGTAGACGATTCTCCGCACGCCGCTACGCGGATCGACAAATGGCTGTGGGCGGCGCGTTTCTTCAAGACGCGCTCGCTCGCCACGCAAGCGGTCGACCGTGGCCGTGTGCTGTGCAACGAAGCCCGCGTGAAACCGGCGCGCGACGTGCGTCCCGGCGATGTCGTGTCGGTCGACAACGGCAGTACGCGCTGGGAAGTGAAGGTCAAAGCGATCGCCGAGGTGCGCGGCTCCGCGCCGGTCGCGCAGTCGCTGTACGAAGAGACCGAAGCGAGCATTCAGGCGCGTGCCGACGAGAGCGAGCGCCGACGTCTGTTCCAGGAACCGGCGGCGCAGATGCACGGCCGTCCGACCAAGCGCGACCGCCGCCGTCTCGGTGGCGTGGGCGAGTAGGATCGTCCGCCCCGTCTCTCAAGCTTTTCAACGCCTGAATGAACGCCGCCGCTGGCAAATTGCGCAGCGGCGGGCAGGGGGTGGAGCGTGAATCAGGTGTTCCGTCTCAGTCGACTCAGGCGATTCAAGCGACTCAGTCGGAACCGTCCGGGGAACGGCACCGCGCACGACCGCAAAGGATCATGCACCCCGGGGGCGATCAGCGTGTTGGGATTCCGGTAGTCGAATTCGACGAATGCCCCGTCAGGCCCGGCACTTCCACATAGTGATGCAGCACCGCCCGCACGCCACCATACTCGGTGTCGCGCCGGGTGACTGCGCCGGACAGGCAGATCGTAATCGTCACCATCGTCACCAACGCAAGGATGAAGACAACAGCCAGTGGCAGCTTCATGATGCGCTCCTTGAGAACACTTCACCGGACGGGGGGTGTCCGGTGAGCGGCCGGGTCCGTCGAATGGTTAATCGGATAGGCACATCCATTCGCCGGACCATTATTCATGTTAGGTCGCAGCAACGGCCGATACAATAGAGGACTCGTAACGCGTGTAACCGGATATTTACCGGCACGCGGCGCGCACCGATGTGGCGCACAGAATGCCCGCCCGCTCTTGAAATCGGTGTGAACGCCCCTACTATCCAAAGGGATTTGAACCGGCGGCGCATCGTCGTGGTGCGCTGCAAGAACCTTTTGACGACTCAACTCATGACTGAACAGCAAAACACCCCCGACCAGCCGATTCCGTCCCAGGCCGAAGCGGCCCCGACCGACGCTGCGGGCGCGAACGACGCGCTGCCCTCGGTCGAGGCGCAACTTCAGGCGGCTCAGGCAGAAGCGGCGGCCATGCGCGACGAGGCGCTGCGCGCCCGCGCCGAGATGGAAAACATCCGCCGCCGTGCGGAAGAGGAAGTGTCGAAGGCGCGTAAGTTCGCCGTCGAAAGCTTTGCCGAGAACCTCCTGCCGGTCATCGACAGCCTCGAAGCGGCCGCTGCCGACAAGAGCGGCGATGTGGCCAAGCTGCAAGAAGGCGTGGCGCTGACGCTGCGTCAACTCGTGTCGGCGCTGGAGCGCAGCAAGGTGTCGGTCATCGACCCGGCCGGCGCGAAGTTCGATCCGCATCAGCATCAGGCTATCTCGATGGTGCCGGCCGAACAGGAGCCGAACACGGTCGTGGCCGTGCTGCAAAAGGGTTACCTGATTGCCGACCGTGTGCTGCGTCCGGCATTGGTGACGGTCGCCGCAGGCAAGTAATTCAAGGTCATCCGGCCACGGCGGGCGGCACAACACTTCCATCATGGAGACGTTTGTCGCAGGCCATTGGCCCGAATGACCGGGCGCAGGCAACGACACCGAATGTGGCGGCGCTGCCGGTGCCAAGGCACCGATTCGAAGGCTTACCATCATGGCAGGCGATCTTACGGGCATGAAAGGGGTGGACGGCACGGCGTTCGAGGCGTTCTCGATGCAGGCGCTGACGGCCGCGACGTTCGACGAAGGGCTGAGCACGGCGGGGGACGACCTCGCCGTGGTGTTCTTCTGGGGCGTCGATTGTTTCAACTGTGAAGTCGCCAAGAAGACCATGCTCGCGCAGCGCGAGGCCATCGAAGCCCTTGGGCTGCGCTGGTTTCACGCCAACGTGTACGCGGATATGGCGCTGGGTCGCCGTTTCGCGCTGCATGGGGTGCCGACGTTTTTCTTCTTCCATGCGGGGAAGAAGCTGGGCCGGGCGACCGGCTGGCAGGGCCTGCCCCAGTTCCGGCTGGCGGTGGCCGCCGCACGCGAGAAAATCGCGGCGGCGGGGGGCAAAACCGGGCTGCAAGAAGGGTCTTGAAATGTTCCCGGCTGCACCCATATCCCGTGCAGATCAATGAATTGAATGGGCGACACGCCCGACGGAAAGACGCAAAGGACGCTAGGAGAAATTTAAATGGGCAAAATCATCGGTATCGACTTGGGCACCACGAACTCGTGCGTGGCCGTCATGGAAGGGAATCAGGTCAAGATCATCGAAAACGCGGAAGGTGCTCGCACCACGCCGTCGATCATCGCCTATATGGACGATGGCGAGATCCTGGTCGGTGCGCCGGCTAAGCGCCAGGCCGTGACCAACCCGAAGAACACGCTGTACGCCGTCAAGCGCCTGATCGGCCGCCGCTTCGAAGAAAAAGAAGTGCAAAAGGACATCGCGCTGATGCCCTACAAGATCGTCAAGGCCGACAACGGCGACGCCTGGGTTGAGGCACGCAACGAAAAGCTGGCCCCGCCGCAGATTTCCGCCGAAGTGCTGCGCAAGATGAAGAAGACCGCCGAGGACTACCTGGGCGAGCCGGTCACGGAAGCCGTGATCACGGTGCCGGCGTACTTCAACGACAGCCAGCGCCAGGCCACGAAGGACGCAGGCCGCATCGCCGGTCTGGAAGTCAAGCGCATCATCAACGAGCCGACCGCTGCCGCACTGGCTTTCGGTCTGGACAAGAAGGAAGGCGGCGACCGCAAGATCGCGGTGTATGACCTGGGTGGCGGCACGTTCGACATCTCGATCATCGAAATCGCGGATGTGGACGGCGAACACCAGTTCGAAGTGCTGTCGACCAACGGCGATACGTTCCTGGGCGGCGAAGACTTCGACCAGCGCATCATCGACTACATCATCGGTGAGTTCAAGAAGGAACAAGGCGTCGATCTGTCGAAGGACGTGCTCGCGCTGCAACGCCTGAAGGAAGCCGCTGAAAAGGCCAAGATCGAACTGTCGTCGAGCCAGCAGACCGAAATCAACCTGCCGTACATCACGGCCGACGCCTCGGGTCCGAAGCACTTGAACCTGAAGATCACGCGCGCCAAGCTCGAAGCGCTGGTCGAAGAGCTGATCACGCGCACGATCGAACCGTGCCGCACGGCGATCAAGGATGCCGGCGTCAAGGTCAGCGACATCGACGACGTGATTCTGGTCGGCGGTATGACGCGTATGCCGAAGGTGCAGGAGAAGGTGAAGGAGTTCTTCGGCAAGGACCCGCGCAAGGACGTGAACCCGGACGAAGCCGTGGCCGCAGGTGCCTCGATTCAGGGCTCGGTGCTGTCGGGCGACCGTAAGGACGTGCTGCTGCTCGACGTCACCCCGCTCTCGCTCGGTATCGAAACGCTGGGCGGCGTGATGACGAAGATGATCACGAAGAACACCACGATCCCGACGAAGCACTCGCAAGTGTTCTCGACGGCGGACGACAACCAGCCGGCCGTGACGATCAAGGTGTATCAGGGTGAGCGCGAGATGGCCGCCGGCAACAAGTCGCTGGGCGAGTTCAACCTCGAAGGCATTCCGCCGGCAGCACGCGGCACGCCGCAGATCGAAGTGACCTTCGACATCGACGCCAACGGCATTCTGCACGTCGGCGCGAAGGACAAGGCAACCGGCAAGGAAAACAAGATCGTCATCAAGGCGAACTCGGGCCTGTCGGACGCTGAGATCGAGCAAATGGTGAAGGATGCCGAGCTCAACGCCGAAGAAGACAAGAAGGCACGCGAGCTGGCCGACTCCCGTAACCAGGGCGACGCACTGGTGCACAGCACCCGCAAGGCGCTGACCGAGTACGGCGACAAGATCGAAGCTTCGGAGAAGGAAGCCATCGAATCGGCGATCACGGCACTGGAAGAATCGCTGCGCGGTTCGGACAAGGCCGACATCGATGCCAAGGTCGAAGCGCTGGGTACGGCAAGCCAGAAGCTCGGCGAGAAGATGTATGCCGACATGCAGGCGCAAGCCGGTGCTGCGGGTGCCGCAGGTGCCGAGCAGGGCAAGCCGCATGACGACAACGTCGTCGACGCCGAAGTGAAGGAAGTCAACGACAAGAAGTAAAGCGTGCATGGCGCGCGGGGCATCGAAAGTTGCACCGCGTGTGGGCCGGGTATCGAGGTTCTCCGCAAGGGGAATGTCGACCCGGCTTTTTGCCTGATGGCGACATGCGCCAACATTGGAAAGAGTTATGGCCAAACGTGATTACTACGAAGTCCTTGGCGTCGCCAAGAACGCCTCGGACGAAGAGATCAAGAAGGCGTATCGCAAGCTGGCGATGAAGTACCACCCGGACCGCAATCCGGACAGCAAGGACGCCGAAGACAAGTTCAAAGAGGTCAAAGAGGCCTACGAGATGCTCTCCGAGCCGGAGAAGCGCGCGGCGTACGACCAGTACGGTCACGCGGGCGTCGATCCGAGCATGGGCGGCTTCGGCGGTGCGGGCGGTCAGGGCTTCGGCGGCTTCGCAGACGCGTTCGGCGACATCTTCGGCGACATCTTCGGTCAGGGCGGCCCCGGTGGTCGTGGTGGCCGCGGCGGTCCGCAGGTGTATCGCGGTGCCGATCTGCGCTACAACATGGAGATCACGCTGGAGCAGGCCGCAAACGGCTTCGACACGCAGATTCGCGTGCCGAGCTGGGACGAATGCGAGATCTGCCACGGCAACGGCGCGAAGCCGGGCACGAAGCCCGAGACCTGCCCGACCTGTAACGGGGCGGGTTCGGTGCGCATGTCGCAGGGTTTCTTCAGCGTTCAGCAGACCTGCCCGAAGTGCCACGGCACGGGCTCGTACATTCCTGAGCCCTGCACCAACTGCCACGGCTCGGGCAAGATCAAGAAGACCAAGACGCTGGAGATCAAGATCCCGGCGGGTATCGAAGACGGCATGCGTATTCGTTCGTCCGGCAACGGCGAGCCGGGTGTGAATGGCGGGCCGGCGGGCGACCTGTATGTGGAGATCCACATCAAGGCGCACAACGTGTTCGAGCGCGACGGCGACGATCTGCATTGCCAGATGCCGATTTCGTTCGCGACGGCGGCGCTCGGCGGCGATATCGACGCACCGACGCTGCACGGCAAGGCCACCTTCGAAGTGCCCGAAGGCACGCAGACGGGCAAGACGTTCCGACTGCGCGGCAAGGGCATCAAGGGCCTGCGCGCGAGCTATCCGGGCGATCTGTACGTGCACGTGCAGGTGGAAACGCCTGTCAAGCTCAACGATGCGCAAAAGCAGATGCTGCGCGACTTCGATGCTTCGCTGAAGGAAGGCGGTGCACGCCACAGCCCGCAGTCGAAGGGCTGGTTCGACCGCGTCAAGCAGTTCTTCGAGTAATTCCATGCAAAGTGAAGCGCCCCTGGCCGCGTTCGCGCTGTTGGACGACAGTGCGGATCCGGCCGGTGGGGCGCGTCTGTACACCGGGCTCGTACGCGAGGTAACTTGCGACGAGCCCGCTGTGCTTTCCGACGCGCTCCGCGAAGTGGAAGACGCCACGCGTCACGGCCTGCACGCCGTGCTGCTGGCCGATTACGAATTCGGTGTGCGCCTCGGTGGCGTGCATACGGTCGCGACGCGTCGTGCGCCGGGCCAGTTCCGCGCCATGCTGTTCTCCGGGATGCAGCGGCTCGACGCCGCGCAGACGCAGGCGTGGCTGGCGCGTCAGGAGTGGGTGGACGCCGGAGGCGATGCCGACGCGTGGCAGGACACCGGTGAACGTGTGACCGCCGCCCCCGCCGTTGCAGGCATCGGCGCATTGCAGAGCGACGTAAGCGATGCGGCCTTTGACGACGCCATCGCCCGTATTCACGAATGGCTCGCACAAGGCGAGTGCTATCAGATCAACTACACGTACCGTCTGAATTTCGACGCGTTCGGCTCGCCAGTCGCGTTGTATCGTCGCCTGCGCGCGCGTCAGCCGGTGCCGTACGGCGCACTCGTGATGCTGCCCGGCGCACGAGGCGTTGCCGGTCGCGCGATTCTTTCGTTGTCGCCTGAGTTGTTCCTGCGTCATTCGCGCGGTCAGGTGGAGGCACGTCCGATGAAGGGAACGGCGCCCGCGTGCGGCGATGCCACTATTGACGCACAGCGCAGCGCAGCCCTCGCCGCCGACGAGAAGAACCGCGCCGAGAACCTGATGATCGTGGACTTGCTGCGCAACGATCTCGGACGTCTCGCGACATCCGGCTCGGTCAAAGTGCCGAAGCTGTTTGAGGTGACGCGCTTCGCCAGCGTCCTGCAAATGACGTCGACCGTCACCGCAACGTTGCCGGACACGACCTCGATGGCCGACGTGCTGCGCGCCTTATTCCCTTGCGGTTCGATCACGGGCGCCCCGAAGCATCGGACGATGCAGTTGATCGGTGCGCTGGAAACGTCGCCGCGCGGTCTTTACACCGGGGCCATCGGCTGGCTCGACGCGCGCAGTGACGATCCGCAGGCGCTGGGCGACTTCTGCATGTCGGTTGCGATCCGCACGCTCGAACTCGACGCGCCGGGCGCGAGCGGCCTGCGTCGCGGACGCCTGGGCGTCGGCGCGGGGATCGTGCTGGACAGTAAAGCCGATGAAGAACGCGACGAGTGCCGCCTGAAGGCGCGCTTCCTGAGCGCACTCGATCCGGGCTTTGAACTCTTCGAGACGATGCAGGCGACCCGTGCCTCCGGCGTCCCCCATCTCGGACGGCATCTGTCGCGCTTGCAGAAGTCGGCGCAATACTTCGGCTTCACGTTTGACGAAGCGGCGTTGCGCGAACAAATCGACGCGGTGGTCGCAACGCTGAGTGAAGACGATATCCATCGCGTACGCCTCGCGTTGTCTCACAACGGCACGGCGGCGATCACGCATGGTGTGCTCACACCGCTGCACGGCGACAGGGTGAAGGTGCTGTTGGCCGATGCCTCTCAAACGACGCGCGCGGACGATCTGTTTCTGCGCCACAAGACCACTGTGCGCGCGCGTTACGACGCCGCCTGGAAAGCGGCCGAAGCGCGAGGCGCGTTCGACGTGTTGTTCTTCAACGACCGGGGCGAATTGACGGAAGGCGGGCGCAGCACGGTGTTCGTCAGACTTAACGGCATCTGGATGACGCCACCGTTGTCTTCCGGCGTGCTGCCCGGGGTGATGCGCAGCGTGCTACTGGACGACCCGTCGTGGGCCGCCGTCGAGGCGGTCGTCACGCGCGACGACTTACTCACCGCGCAGGCCATCGTCGTGTGCAATGCGCTGCGAGGCGCACTACCGGCGACGATCGCGGCCACGACCGCCACCTGACACAGCGGCGCGCCAATACCCTCGACGCGCCGCTATCCTTCACTTCCTTCAGCTTCCCTGACGCGCTGCCATCTGCGGCACGAACAGGTCGCTCCACTTCGCCGGACGCGTCTTGATCGTGCCCGCGCGGCTCATGAACTCGACGTACTGCATCAGCCCGTTCGGCGTCGTCGTGAATTGCAGACCGGGGTCGGCCAGCATCTGCTCGATCTCCGCTTGCGGCAGGTTGATCTTGGACACGCGAAGGAACGTCTGCGCCGCGCCCACGTGGTCCTTGGCGATGTACGCCGCGGCCTCTTCCTGCGCCGCCAGAATGGCCTGCACCAGCTTCGGATTCTGGACGGTGAACTGCTTGGGCGCGAATACGACGTCGATGGTGATGTTACCCAGCACGTCCGTCGAATTCAGCACGCGCTTGATGCGCGGATCTTTCAGTTCCTGATACGAGAACGGCGGCGAAGTGAAGTGCGCCGTGATTTCCGTCTTGCCCGAGAGCAGCGCGCTCACAGCTTCCGGATGGCTCAGGCTGACCGTTTGCGGATCGAGCTTTGCGTAGTTCTCGATGCCGAACGTCTTGGCCACGGCCATTTGTAGCAGCACGGCAGACAGCGACGTCTTGATGCCCGGAATCGCGATCTTGTCCTTCGACGTGAAGTCCTTGAGCGACTTGATGTTCGGATTGTTCGTATTGAGCCAGAGCGGACCCGTCGACAGCGCGGACAGACCAATCACCTCCGAGCGCGGAATGCCGTGCGCCTTCGACCAGAGCGTGACGAAACCCGGCGCGCCCGTGCCCGCGACGTCGAGGTTGCCCGCGAGCATGGCGTCGTTGATGACGTTGCCGCCGTCGAGAATGGTCCAGGTCGTCTTCACATCGCCCAGCCCCAGCGCCTTCGCGTGCTTCTCCACGAGATGCTGATCGCGCATGACCATGAGCGGCAGATACAGAATGCCGTAGCCATGCGACAGGCGGACGGTGCTCGCTTCGGCGTGTGCCACGTTGCCGAGCGTTGACAGGGCAGTCGTCGCGGCGAGTGTGAGTGCGCTTGCCCAGCGGGTGAAATTGCGTCGGTTCATGATGTTGTCTCCGTGTTGTTCGAATTATTCATGCCCATGAAAAAGGGCGTCAATCGGAGCAGGCCGAAAATCCGGTCCGCTCCGAGTGTCAGTGCTGCATACCCCAGCGGTGCAACGTGCGCTTCTCGATGCGGGCGAACAGCAGGTTCTCGACAGCCAGCCCGATCAGGATCACGAAGAACAGCCCGGCGAAGACGTTGGCCGTCTCCAGCGAATTGCGGTTCTCGAAGATGTACCAGCCCAGGCCACCCGAGCCGGACGACACGCCGAACACGAGTTCGGCAGCAATCAGGGTGCGCCATGCGAACGCCCAGCCCACCTTCAGGCCCGTGAGAATGCTCGGGAACGCCGCCGGGATCAGCACGTGCTGCACCAGCGCGAAGCGCTTAAGACCGTAGTTCTGGCCCACCATGCGTAGCGTTTTCGACACGCCCCGGAACCCGCTGTGCGTGTTGAGCGCCACGGCCCACAGCACCGAGTGCACGAGCACGAAGATCACGCTGCCGTTGCCCAGTCCGAACCAGATCAGTGCCAGCGGCAGCAAGGCGATGGCTGGCAGCGGGTTGAACATCGCGGTGAGCGTCTCCAGCAGATCGTTGCCGATCTTCGAACTGATGGCGACCGTCGTCAGCACCGCAGCGAGTGCGATCCCGATGCCGTAGCCGATAAGCAGCGTCTTGAGCGAAACCACGGCGCGCAGCAGCAACACGCCGCTCGTCAGACCGCTTGCGAACGCGGCGACCGTATCGGTGAAGCTCGGGAACAGCAGGGCGTTGTCGAGCCAGCGTCCGTAGATTTCCCAGATGATGGCCAGCACACACAGAATCACAGTCTTGCGCAGCCAGCTCAGTCGATAAAGGGTCTCGAAGGTGGAGAGCGGGCGCTGGATCGACGACAGTTCGGCCTGCACCGGTTCGAGCACGAACTCCGGACGGTAGACGGGTTCGATCGGGGCAGGGGATGCCGACGTGGCGGATTGCGAAGGGATTGCATTCATGGCCGTCATCCTCAGTGGGTCGCGAACAGCAGTTGATCGATGCGGGTCTCAAGCTCGCTCTGATGCGCCGTGCCGAGTTGTTCGGGGGCGATGCTGTTGAGTTCTGCCTTGACCTGACCCGGATGCGGCGAGAGCAGCAAAATGCGTGTGCCGATGCGGATCGCTTCGTCGATGCCGTGCGTGACGAACAGCACGGTGAAGCGCGTGTCGTCCCACAGGCGCAGCAGTTCGTCCTGCATCTTGCGGCGGGTGAGGGCGTCGAGCGCGGCGAACGGCTCGTCCATGAGCAGGACGTCGGGCTCCATTGCCATGCCGCGTGCAATGGACACGCGCTGCTTCATGCCGCCGGAGAGTGTGTGCGGATAGCTGTCGATAAACTTCGCCAGACCGACTTTCTCGATGTAGTGGGCGGCGCGCTCAGCGGCGTCGCGTCCCTTGAGGCGTCCGCTGGCCGTGAGCGCAAACTCCACGTTCTGACGCACGGTTTTCCACGGCAGGAGTTGGTCGAACTCCTGGAACACCATCATGCGGTCCGGGCCGGGTTCGGTGATCGTGCGGCCTTTGAGGCGGATTTCGCCGTGAACCGGCGGCAGATAACCGCCGATGGCCTTGAGCAACGTCGATTTGCCGCAGCCCGACGGGCCGAGCAGCACGAAGCGGTCGCCCGGGTAGACGTTGAAGCTCACTTGCTGGGCGGCGGTGACGAGATAGTCGTCGGTCTTGTATTGCAGCGTGACGGCGTCGATTTCGAGCAATGGCGGCACTGCGGGCGAAGTCGTCCCCGCAGCGCCCGCATGGGGGGCGTTGTGCATTGCGTGTCTCCTGAAGAATGCGATAGTGCTTTTTTGTAGTCGGCTCGATACTAAGTAGCGAAGCTGTAGCGAACCTGACATCGGGCCGCGCCACGGCCCGAATTCAGGGGAAACACTGAGGTGGCTCACTGGGATTTCCGAGACAATCGCGCTCAGAAGACGAAAGCCTCAGGAAGATTAGGAGACGAGAAGACCATGCGCATCATGCTGGTGGAAGACACCGCCGATGTCGCCGAAGCGATCGCCACGCAATTGCGCAGGCTCGGCCACGCGCTCGATTGCGAGACCGACGGGGCGGTTGCCGCCGGCCGCATCGGCGACGACTACGACCTGCTGATCCTCGACGTCATGCTGCCGCATGTCGACGGATTCGAGTTGCTCAAACGCGTGCGCGAGCGCGGCCTGTCCACGCGCGTGCTGATGCTCACCGCGTGTGCCGAGATCGAGGAGCGCGTGCGTGCGCTCGATCTCGGCGCGGACGATTACCTCACCAAGCCCTTCGATTTCCGCGAGCTCGAAGCGCGTGTGCGTGCGTTGATGCGCCGCACCGGGCAGGACGCGACCAATCGTCTGACCTGCGCCAATCTGACGCTCGATCGCAAGAGTCGTGGCGTCGAAGTGGACGGCCAGCCCATCGAACTCACGCGCCGTGAAGTCACGCTGCTGGAAATTCTCGCCGGACGCCCGGGGCGTATTTTCGGCAAAGACGAATTGATGGATCGTTTGTACGGCGACGAGCCCGCGCCGAATGCGAACGCCATCGAACAATACGTCGCCCGTCTGCGCAAGAAGCTGGCCAGCGCGCAATTCCAGATTCGCACGCTGCGCGGGCTGGGCTACCAACTCGTCCTGTCATGATCGTCCCCGGTCGCTCTCTTTACCTGCGTCTGGTGATCCGCATGGGTGCGGTGCTGGCGTTCGCCGTCGTTGCGGTGCTGCTGGGCATCTGGTTTTCGACGCGCGCCGCCGTCGACCGGGCCTACGACCGCTGGTTGCTCGGCAGTGCCTTGCAGGTGGCCGAGAACACCTGGTACCAGAACGGTGAAGTGAACGTCGATGTACCGCTTGCGGCCTTTTCCGCGCTCGCTCCCGGCGATCAGATCTTTTACACCGTGCTCGATCCGAACGGCCGGTCCGTGGCGGGTGATTCGGAGTTCCGTCCGC
This sequence comes from Pandoraea commovens, assembly GCF_902459615.1. Lineage (GTDB taxonomy): Bacteria > Pseudomonadota > Gammaproteobacteria > Burkholderiales > Burkholderiaceae > Pandoraea > Pandoraea commovens. The sequence goes on along the minus strand of NZ_CABPSA010000003.1, from coordinate 286,200 downwards.
CGATTCCGTGGGACAAGCTGGCTGACGGTCCTCTCGTGGTCGACGGCACGTATCAGGAGATGCCGATCCGCATCGCCGTCGTGGGACGGCGCATGCCGGTGACGTCGCCCCATCCGTGGGCGGTGGTCGCGCTGGCACACACGCAGAATGCGCGCGAACGCTTCACACGCGGGTTGGCCGACAACACGTTGCTCATCACGATTGCGACCGGTGTGCTGACGATGCTCGCCGCGTTGTGGACGCTGCGTCAGGCGCTCGCACCGCTCAAGCAAATCGAAGCGGCGATACGCGCGCGGGATCCGAACGACCTTGCGCCCCTTGCCGTGACGGTGCCTGCGGAAACGCTGGCGCTCGTCGGTGCGATCAACGACTTCATGCAGCGGCTCGCGACGTCGCGAGCGTTGATGCGTCGCGTGATCGGCGACGCGGCCCATCAACTGCGAACGCCGGTGACTGCGCTTACGGCGCAAGCGGAAATGCTGACGCAGACGCAGGACGAGGCGGCGCGTCAGACGCACATCGCCCGCATTCAGAAGCAGGCGCGCGGACTGGGTGGGCTGATCCATCAACTGATCAATCACGCGATGGTGCAGCATCGGGCGGAGAGCGTCGCGCCGATCCCCGTCGATCTGAACGAACTGTTGCAGACAGCGATGCGCGAGACGTTGTCGTACGCCACGCGCGATATCGACGTTGCGCTGCATGCGCCGGAGGAGCCGTGCATGATCGTCGGCGACGAGTTGAGTCTGCGTGAGGCGATCAAGAACGTGCTGGTCAACGCGGTGGCTTACGGCGCACCGCATCGTCTTCATGTGGACGTGACGCGTGTCGGCGATCAGTGGCGCTTGCGATTTTTCGACGACGGACCGGGCATCCCGGAGCAGGAGTGGCAACGCGTACGCACCCCCTTCTCATCGCGCGCGGACGGACGCGAAGGCGCAAGCCTGGGCCTGGCGATGGTCGCGGAGGTCGTGCATGCCCACGGAGGACATATGAGCTTCGAGCGTGTGGATGGCGAGGGCTTTGCCGTCATCCTGACGTTGCCGGTCGCGGCATAAAAAAAGCGGCTCATCGCTGAACCGCTTTTTTCTCGTCCTCGCGGACGTTGCCTGCATCCGATCTCAGAAGCTATGTTCCAACGTCGGGAACGTGCTGTGCTTCACCGCTTGCACGTAAGCTTCAATCGCCGCCGCAATGCTCGGCTGGCCGTCCATGAAGTTCTTCGAGAACTTCGGCGACTTGCCGGGGAACACGCCGAGCATGTCCTGAAGCACCAGCACCTGACCATCGCAGTCGACACCCGCACCGATACCGATGGTCGGCATCGTCGGCAGTTCCGGCGTCACACGCGTGGCAAGCGCGGCGGGAATCGCTTCGAGCACCACGAGTTGAGCACCGGCCGCTTGCAACGCGCGTGCGTCTTCAAGCAGTTGCACCTGCGCCGCGTCTTCACGACCCTGCACCTTGAAGCCGCCGAACGCGTGCACCGATTGCGGCGTCAGACCCAGGTGGGCGCACACCGGAATACTGCGCTCGACCAGAAAGCGCACCGTCTCGGCAAGCCACGCGCCGCCTTCGATCTTCACCATCTGCGCACCCGCTTGCATGACGGCGACGGCGCTCTGATACGCCTGCTCCTTCGTACCGAACGTGCCGAAGGGCAGATCGGCCAGCACGAGCGCCTTCTCAACACTACGTGCCACACATTCGGTGTGATAGCAGATGTCGCGCAGCGTGACGGGCAGCGTCGTGCGCTGGCCTTGAATCACATTGCCCAGCGAGTCGCCGATCAGAATGGCGTCGACGCCCACGCGGTCCAGCAGCGCGGCGAAGCTTGCGTCATAAGCGGTGAGCATGGCGATCTTCTCGCCACGTGCGCGCATCTGGGCAAGTCCGGGAACGGTCACGGCCTTGCGGTTGGATTCTTGCAGATAACTCATGTCAGCCTCGGTTCAGGAGGGTTCGCGGGCAGCACAGATGCGACGGGTGCGCTATGAGCGCAGCGGAAGGCGGAGCTTCAGAGGTCAGCGTTCAGAGGCGAGCGCCCTTGACGAAGACTTCCTTGCGCCCGCGCATCTGATCGATGCGTTCGACCAGCAGGGCGAAGTCGCTGTCGTCGTGCGCCGGGTCGAATTGTTCTGTGTCGACTGTCAATACCGGCGCAGCGGCGTAATGATAGAAGAATTCGCCGTAGATGTCGCACAGCGCGCGCAGATAGGTGTCCGGAATCTGCTGTTCCATCGGAATCGCACGCTTCTGGATGCGAGAGAACAGCGTTTCGGGACTGGCTTGCAGATGAATCACGAGGTCTGGCGCACGGTGCGGACGCTCGATATGCGCAACAAGCTTGCGGTACAGCTCAAGCTCGTCGGCAGACAGCGTAAGACGCGCGAACAGACCGTCCTTCTCCGGCAGGAAGTCGGTGAAGATCGGCTTGCCGTCGATTTCACGACGAGCAATTTCCGTCGCTTCATCGACACGCTGCAAACAGAACGACAACTGCGCGGGCAACGCATAACGCGCGCTGTCGCGATAGAAACGTTCGAGAAAGGGATTGAGCACCGGTTGTTCGAGCATCAGATCCGCACCGGCTGCGTCGGTCAGACGCTGCGCGAGCGACGTCTTGCCAACGCCGATCGGACCCTCGACGGCGAGATAGCGAAATCGCCCGAGTACAGGCGATCTCATGACGTGCAAACCCGCTTGGTCGGGCAGCAGCCCTGAGCAACGCGTTCGATGCGTTGATCGGCAACGTCGGGCAACAGGGCGCTGACGCGTCCCACGCCGGGAATGTCGAGTTCGGGGGCGATATCCGCGAGCGGATGCAGCACAAAGGCACGCAACGCGAGACGCGGATGCGGCACGATCAGATCGGGCTCAGTGATGCGTTCGTCGCCGTAGACCAGCAGATCGAGATCGAGCGTGCGCGGCGCATTCTTGTATGGCCGCTCACGTCCGAAATGCAATTCGATCTTCAAGCACAGGGCGAGTAGCTGGCGGGCGCTCAGACTCGTCTCGACGGCGACAGCGCAGTTGAGATAGTCGTCGCCGCTCGACTCGATGGGGGCGGTGCGATACAGGTCGGATTTGCCGATGATCGTGACGCCGATCTGCTGCGCCAGGCAGACGATGGCGTCCTTAATCGCTTGGCGGGCGTCGCCGAGATTCGCGCCGAGCCCGATATAGGCAACAGTCATTAAGCACCTTCGGAACCATGCTGTCGCGATGATACCCGCTTGCCATGATTCTCGCTGGTAGCGTTCTCACTACCGCCGCCGCCCTCATTGCCTCCGCCTTCACCACCTTCACCGCCACGTCCGCCCGAGGGCTTGCGACGACGACGGCGACGCTTCGCAGCAGGCGTCGATCCCGACGATCCGCTGCCTTGCGACAGCAGTTCGTCGCGCTTGACCGAGTCGCCTTCGAGGAAGTCCGTCCACCATTGACCAGCTTCGGCCGGGACTTCACCCGACTCGCAACGCAGCAACAGGAAGTCGTAACCGGCACGCAGGCGCGGATGTTCGAGCAGACGCAACGGCGTACGGCCGACGCGCTTGTCCAGACGCACCTGCAAGCCCCATATTTCCTTCATGTCGGCGACGAAACGGCGCTGGATGGCCAGCTTGCCGGTTTGTGCCTCGAGCACGTCGTCCATCGCGAGATGCAGCGCCGGAATCGGATATTCGCCAGCGCTCTGATAGGCCTGCCACTTCTCCAGTACCAGATGCCAGAGCAGCGCCGCGAACAGGAAGCCCGGCGACACCGGCTTGCCCGCACGAATGCGTGCGTCGGTATTGGCGAGTGCGAGCGTGACGAATTTCTCGCCGAGCGGCTGCTCCAGCACCACGTCGAGCAACGGCAGCAGACCGTGATGCAGACCTTGCGAGCGCAGTTGCTGCACACACGCCCAGGCGTGACCCGAGAGCAACAGCTTGAGCATTTCGTCGAACAGACGCGCCGCAGGCACGTTGTCGATCAGCGGCGCGAGTTGCGGAATCGGCTCGGCCGTCGCTGCGTCGATCTTGAAACCGAGCTTGGCCGCGAAGCGCACCACGCGCAGCATGCGCACCGGGTCTTCGCGATAACGCGTGGCCGGATCGCCGATCATGCGCAGCACGCGCTTCTGAATGTCTTCAAAGCCGCGGTGATAGTCGTGCACCGTCTGCGTCGCCGGATCGTAATACATGGCGTTGACGGTGAAATCGCGCCGGGCGGCGTCTTCGTCCTGCTCGCCCCACACGTTGTCGCGCAGCACGCGGCCCGATTCGTCGGTGACATGCGTCTTGCGATCGAGCTCGCCCTTTTTCGGACGACGCGCACCGATCTGCTCGCTATCGACTGCCTCGACCAACGCCCGGAACGTAGAGGTCTCGATGATCTCCTGTCCGAATTGCACGTGAACGATCTGGAAGCGGCGGCCGATGATGCGGGCGCGGCGGAACAGGCGCTGGACCTGCTCGGGCGTGGCGCTCGTGGCGACGTCGAAGTCCTTGGGGGCGATGCCGAGCAGCAGATCGCGCACCGCGCCGCCGACGACGAAGGCCTTGAACCCGGCTTGCTGCAACGTGTCGGTCACGCGCACGGCGTTCTTCGACAGCAGCGTCGGATCGATGCCGTGCACGGAAACGGGAATGACGACCGGCGTGCCGGGCGGCAGACTATTTACGCCGCCGTCGGTCTGGCCGTCTTTGCCGAGCAGCTTCTTGATGAATTTGCGGATCACTGGAACAACTCGAGAATGGGCCAGCGACGCGCCAGTGCGATTTCGCGCAGCGCCTCATCGGGGTTCGTTGCCACCGGATGGTTCACCTTCTCCATCAGGGGGACGTCGTTGGCGGAATCGCTATAGAAAAAGGCGTGGTTGAAGTCGCCCCAGGTCTTGCCGAGGCTGGCGAGCCACGCTTCGGTGCGGGTGATCTTGCCTTCGCGGAAGCTCGGCGTGCCCACGTACTCGCCGGTGTAGCGCGCGTTCGGGTCGTCGCCGACGGTCGCCGGTTCGGTACCGATCAGATGGTCGACGCCGAAGGCCTTTGCGATGGGGCGGGTGACGAACGTGTTCGTCGCCGTCACGATGGCGCACAGATCGCCCGCCTTGCGGTGCATGTCGAGCAGTTCGAGCGCTTCCGGACGCACGTGCGGCAGGATCGATTCTTCCATGTACTGCGCATGCCAGGCGTCGAGCTGGTCACGCGGATAGCGCGCGAGCGGGGCGAGGCAGAAACGCAGATAGGCCGGCATGTCGAGCCGACCTGCACGGTAGTCCTGATAGAAGGCTTCGTTGGCCTGCGCGTACGAGTCGCGCTCAACCGCGCCCTGGCGCACGAGGAAACGGCCCCATTCCTTGTCGCTGTCGGTCGGCAGCAGGGTGTGATCGAGATCGAAGAGAGCTAAATTGGTCATTGCGCGAATTTTACCTGAAGCGAAGGGCCGTCTAATGTCGTTCGGTGATTGAGGGGGCTGGCACCTGCGCGGAACGGGTCTCGAATGTTACCGAGAGGTACCTCATGTGATGTGTCCGGTAATGTCTCCGATCGGCCACCGCTCAGGGTTTGCCGTCCGGCGAGGCCGGGTCGGTATGGGTGAGCATCTGGCGTAGCAACGGCAGCGTGACCGCCCGCTTTTGCTCCATCGAAAACCGGTCGAGCCGGTCGAGCAAGGCCATCAGGCTCGACATATCGCGCTCGAAGTGCGTGAGCAGATAGGCCGGTACGTCGGCCGCCAACTGCAACCCACGCTCGCGTGCGGCGTTTTGCAGGGCCTGCTTCTTGCCGTCATCGTCCAATCCCACAATGTGAAATACGAGGCCCCAGCCGAGGCGGGTGCGCAGGTCTTCGCGCAGCGGCATGTCGACCGGCGGCTGTGAGCCGGCGGCCACGAACGCGCAGTGCGGACGGGCGCGGGTCTCGTTGAACAGATTGAAGGCGGCGATTTGTTGCGTGGGCGAGAGGTTGTCGCTGTCGTCCACGCAGTAGACCGTGCTGGCGTCGTCGAACGTGAAAGCGGCCAGCGGACTGTTGGGACGCAAATAACGCGCGCTCGGCCCCATGGCGTGGCACAGGGCCTCCATCAGATGGGTGCGGCCGGACCCGACAGCTCCCCAGAGGTAGATGCCGCGGTCGCGCGCCGTGCCCGACGAGAGTTCGGCGGGAAGGTCGGCAAGCGTCTGCGCCGCCTCGCGGTTGGGCCCGACAATAAAATTGTCGAACGTCGCGGGCGGCGGGGTGCCGAGGTCGAGATACAGTTGCTGAATCACGAACGAAGAAAGCCGGCTAAAGGCCGGCAGAGTACGGTTGTGCAGGGCACGCCGGGCATTCCTGGCGTCCGATATCCGGATTGCGTTCCGAAAGGACACGCGCATCGGGTAAAATCGCATTTTACCGAACCTTGATGCATTCCCGTCATGTCACACCCTAACGAAACTTCCGGCCTTTCCTATCGCGACGCTGGCGTCGACATCGAAGCGGGCGACGCATTGGTCGAAGCGATCAAGCCGTTTGCCAAGAAAACCCTGCGCGACGGCGTGCTGGGCGGCATTGGCGGCTTCGGCGCACTGTTCGAAGTGCCCAAGCGCTACAAGGAGCCGGTGCTCGTTTCGGGGACCGACGGCGTGGGCACCAAGCTCAAGCTGGCCTTCACGCTGAACAAACACGACACGGTCGGCCAGGATCTGGTTGCCATGAGCGTGAACGACATTCTGGTGCAGGGCGCCGAGCCGCTGTTCTTCCTCGACTACTTCGCCTGCGGCAAGCTGGATGTGGCCACGGCCGCGACGGTCGTCAAGGGCATCGCTCAGGGTTGCGAGCTGTCCGGTTGCGCGCTGATCGGCGGCGAGACGGCGGAAATGCCGAGCATGTACCCGGACGGTGAGTACGATCTCGCCGGTTTCGCGGTCGGTGCAGTCGAGAAGAGCAAGATCATCGACGGCAAGTCGATCGTCCCGGGCGACGTGGTGCTGGGTCTGGCCTCGTCGGGTGCGCATTCGAACGGTTACTCGCTGGTTCGCAAGATCATCGAGGTCGCCAAGCCGGATCTGGACGCCGACTTCCACGGCCAGCCGCTGCGCGACGTGCTGATGGCGCCGACGCGTATTTACGTCAAGCCGCTGCTGGCGCTGATGGAAACGCTGACGGTCAAGGGCATGGCCCACATCACGGGTGGCGGCATTGTCGAGAACATCCCGCGCGTGTTGCAGGATCATCTGACGGCCGACATCAAGCAAGATGCCTGGACGCTCCCGCCGCTGTTCCAGTGGCTGCAAGCGCACGGCAAGGTGGCCGACGCCGAAATGCACCGCGTGTTCAACTGCGGTATCGGCATGGCCGTGATCGTGTCCGCTGCCGACGCGGATGCTGCGGTCAAGCACCTCGAAGCCTCGGGCGAGACGGTCTACCGTCTGGGCACGATCCGCGAGCGCAAGGAAGGCGAAGCGCAAACGATCGTGTCGTAAGACACCCGTCGTCAGGAATGCAAAAAGCCCGCCGGAGATCCGGCGGGCTTTTTTGTTTTTGGGCTAGCGGGTTGTCATCGTCTGCGTTCGGACGGTGTTCGCCGTCGCCACTTCGACGATGTCAGCACGACGTCTCTTGTGTCGCCATCCGCCTGCGTGTTTCTCCGAGACAGAAGAACACAACGATTGCACACAACATCGTCGCCATGGCGAGGCGCTCGAGCAAGGCGGAGAACGCTTGTTCGTAGGCGTCGCGCAATACCGCTTCGCTCCACACAGGGACGCTTGCCGCCGCACCATGAAGATCGCCCGCCACGATGCGGTTGACCGCCTCACGAGTGATGTCGGGAGCCACGGCGCCATGCACGTCAGGCAAGTGCGTGCCAATCAGCGCGATCAGCACCCCGCCCACGAGCGCGAGCGCAAGACCTTCGCTTGCCACACGCGTCGTGTTGAAGATGCCCATGGCCATGCCCGCACGTTCCGTCGGCACCACGCTGACCGACAGACCGTCCATCAGCCCCCAAGGTATCGCGCTGCCGGTGCCGATCACGAGCATTGGCCAAAGCGAAGGGCTCAATACGCCGGTCTCCGGTGCACCGATGCTGCGCGCGAGCCACCCCAGACCGGCCGCTGCGATCACCAGTCCCGCACTGCAAAGCACACCCGCAGGCATGCGCCTTGCGAGTTGCGTCGCGATGAACGGCACGACAAGCATCGGCAACGACAGTGCCACCATCTTCAACCCCGCCACGATCTCACTGTCGCCGTGCACGCCGATGAAGCGTAGGGGCAACAACACCAGCAGCACGATGTAGCAAAGACAAGTCGCAATCGGCAACATCTGTACGCCGATGAAGCGCACGTAGCGAAACAACGTCAGGTCAAGCATGGGATGCGCAACATGCCGTTCGACGAAGACAAACGCAATCGCCAGCAACAACGCCAGCACGAGCGCACCGATTACCTCCGGTGCCGTTGTGCCAAGCGCCGGTGCCTGAATCACCCCGTAAGTGAAGCACGAGAGGGCGCCGGTGAACGTCAGTGTGCCGGGCCAGTCGAGGCCCGTGGCGGCTGGATCGCGCGATTCGCGCACGCACTGCGCGCCGATGACAAGCGCCAGCGCGGAGACGGCGGCTGTCGCACCGAACACGCCTTGCCATCCGAAGCGCGCAATCAACGCGCCCGCAAGCAGCGGGCCAAACGCCAGGCCGACGCCGAAGGTCGTCCCGAGCAACCCGTAAGCGCGGGCGCGGGCGTGACCGTCGAAGTCCTGCGCGAGCGATGCACCGCCACCAGCAAGCGTCGCCGCAGCCGCAACGCCTTGCAGCGCACGAAGCCAGTCGACGGCGAGCGCCGAGCGCGCCAGCGCCAATGCCAGCGATGTCAGCAGCAATGCACCGACACCCAGCAAGAAAACACGCTTGCGGCCGAACGCGTCGGCACATGCCCCTGCGGCCATCAGGCAGCCGCCGAACGCCAGCATGAACGCGCTGGTGATCCAGCGCATCTCCAGCGCACTGCCGTGCAGCGCCGCACCGATGGCCGGGGTGGCGACGGCGCCGCCGGAAAAACTCATCGGCAGCAACAACGCCGCGATGCAGACGGAAAACAAACCCAGCAACCGGCGGCGCAGCGAGGCGTCCGTTTGCGGTGAACCTCGAGAAGTCGTGATCGACATGAACAGATCCTGAAGAAGACGCGAATCCATACGAATCGACGCGTCGCAGACGAAAGAGGAACGTCGGCCGACGTCACGTCATACATGCTAGAAGATCGTCAATCGAGAATAAACAGGCGCAAAGTTCTCAGATTCAGGAATAAAATTCCGTAATTGACGGCGCGTGATACGCGACACTGCCGAACGGCGCGCGGTCCGCGAGTGAGAGGTAAGCGACGATGGACAATCTGGCGGAAATTACGGCTTTCGTACGGGCGGCCGAGACCTTGAGTTTCGTGGCGGCGGGGCGCGCGACGGGCGTGTCGGCATCGGCCATCGGTAAGCAAATCGCGAGACTCGAAACGACGCTCGGCGTGCGGCTCTTTCAGCGCAGCACGCGGCGCGTGAATCTCACCGAAGCCGGGCAGATGTACTACGAACGCTGCCGTCGCGTACTCGATGAGCTGGCCGACGCGCGCGCCATGCTTTCGCAGGTGTCGCAAACGCCGCGCGGCAAATTGCGTATCGGTTTGCCGGTCACGGCATATCGCTTCGTGATGCCGCTGTTACCTGCCTTCGCCGAAAAGTATCCAGACATCGAACTTGATCTGAACTTCGACGACCGTATCGTCGATCTGATCGAAAGCGGGTTGGATGTGGTGATTCGCAGCGGTGACCTGCCCGACTCCACGCTCATGTCGCGAAAGGCAGGGCCGTTCCGGTTCGTCCTGTGTGCGTCGCCGCGCTATCTCGCGAAGCGTGGCACGCCCCAATCGCCAGCCGATCTGGTGGCGCACGCGTGCATCCGTTTTCGCTTTCCGACGTCGGGGAAATTGCAGCCGTGGGCCTTTGTGGCAGAGGTGACGAACGAACCGAAGCTACCCACGAGCCTCACATGCAACAACATGGAGGCGTTGCTAAGCGCGACGACGCATGGGCTGGGCATTGCCTACATGCCCGACTTCCTTGCGCGCGACGCGCTCGCTGCCGGACGACTTCAGTCGTTCCTTGGCGAGTATCTGGAGAACCCAGGGCAGTTCTGGATGCTTTGGCCGTCGAGTCGGCATCTCTCGCCAAAGCTGCGCGTGTTCGTCGACTTCATGTGCGACCGGATGCTGTGAGCATCGCTCGCGGGCAGCGAAGCATCACCGCTTCATCCGCGCTTCCACCGCCGCCATCACATCGTCCAACGTCGTTTCCATCACTCGTACGAGATCGTCGAGCTGCGCGCTCGGGGCGGCGGCGCGCGGCGTAATGCGCAGGGTATGAAAGGGCATTGATGGCTCGAAGCGTCGCAATACGAGATCCGAATCGAGGAAGTCGTAGGCCGACACCGGGTGCAGCAATCCGATACCGACGTTCTCCTTGACCATCGTGCCGATGTTGATCGAATAGCGCGCCGTGGCCACGACCTGCTCGTGCAGATGACCGTCGGCGAACAACTGGTCCATGCCCCAGCGAATCATGTCCGTCGGCTCGTACGAGAGAATCGGCTGTCCCTTCAGATCGGCCAGACGAATCACCTTCTTGCGCGCGAGCGAATGACCCGCAGGTAATGCGCAGATCGCGTCGAGTTTGGCAAAGGAAACGGCGTCCGTCGCGGCCACGTCGATGGTGTCGGTCACCAGTCCTAGCGCTAGTTGATGCGTGACGACCTGATCGCGAATCAGGTCCGATGCGCCGGTCGTCAACGCCAGTTGCACGCTCGGATACAACGCCCGATAACCCGCCATCACGCGCGCGGAGAATCCGAGCCCGAACGACACGACTGAGCCGACACGAATCACGGCCCGGTCGGGGTTGCGCAGGTTCAGCGCGAACTCGCGGATGTTGTCGAGACCCGCATAGCGGCGCTCGACTTCCTCGAACAGGGCGAACGCTTCCGTCGTCGGCTCAAGACGGCCCCGCGCACGGTCGAACAGTGTGAGACGTGTCGAGCGTTCGAGATCGGCGACGAGACGACTCACCGCAGACTGCGACGTGCCGAGCACCTGTGCCGCTTTGGTGGTCGTGCGCGTGAGCATCAGCGCCCGAAAGGCGTCGATGTGCCGGAAATCCATCGATTCTCCACGGAAGGTTGGCGTGTGGGCAGACGTGTCAGGCCGCAGAATCAGACGTGAGCGACGACGCGCGAATCCTTGAGGCGCGTCGCCTCCCCATCCGGTGCAGCCACTGCCTTACAGCGCGAAAGCGTGGATTTTACCGCCCTTCATCACCATCGGAATTCGCTCCCCCTGCCCGAGCAGGCAGTCGAGCGACGCGAGCGGATTACCGTCGACGATCAGCACATCGGCATGCGCACCGGGCACGATCTCACCCAGTTGCCCCGACTGTCCGAGCACTTCCGCGCCGACGACCGTCGCACTGCGCAGAATCTCCGCAGGCGACAGTACTTCGGCACGCAGACGGAATTCGTCGCTTTGCAGACGCTGCGACTCGCCGAGCAGGTCCGAGCCGTAACCCATCTTCACCCCGGCTTCGCGGAAGATCTCCAGCGAGCGCAGACCGGCCGCGTGCACGTCGGCAATCTTCGCGACGCTGTCGTCCGGCAGGCCGAGCGACTTGCCTTCGTTGGCGAGTGCGTCGTAAGTCACCAGCGTGGGCACGGCATACGCGCCTTGCTCAGCCATAAAGCGTGCGGTCGGCGCATCGACAAGATTGCCGTGCTCGATGGTGCGCACGCCGCAACGCACGGCACGCTCGATGGCCGCCGCCGTGTAGGCATGCGCGAGCACGTAGGTGCCACGCCCGCGCGCTTCTGCAACGATGGCGCGGATTTCGTCTTCCGAATAACCCCATGCGCCAACGGGATCGGTCGGCGATGCCACGCCGCCCGACGCCATGATCTTGATCTGGTCTGCGCCCATTTGCAGCTCTTCGCGCACGGCGCGGCGCACTTCGTCCACGCCGTCGGCCACACGGGAGAGCGCGCCGACGCGCACGCAGCACGGGCATGGGCCGTCGGTGCCGATGTAGTCGGTGCGCGGGCGTCCGTCGCCGTGTCCACCGGTCTGGCTGATCGCGCGGCCCGACACGAACAGACGCGGGCCTTCGGCCAGCCCGCTCTCGACCGCATGCTTGATGGCGTGACCTGCGCCGCCTGCATCGCGCACGGTGGTGAAGCCGCGTCGCAACATGCCTTGCAGAATCGGCACCGATTTGAGCGTGACGAGCACGTTCGGCAGATGCGCTTGCGCCGAGAGATTGAGCTGCGTGGCGTGCACGTGCACGTGCAGATCGATGAGACCCGGCATGACGGTGCGGCCGTGCGCGTCGATCTCGCGTGCGGACGTCGCGCGAATCGGTTTGTCGGAGACTTCCTTGATGCGTCCGTTTTCAATCAGCACAGCGTGATCTTCGCGAAGCTCGCCCTTGACGGGGTCCAGCAGTGCGCAGTTCGACAGCAGAATCGACTCCATGACTTCTCCTCCGGGATGTTTTTCTGAGCGGACGCCTGTACGTCGGCATCCGCCTTCCGTTCTCAATCGATGGTCGCGTGCGCGAGCGTTCGCGGGGTCTGGGTGAGCATGATCGGGGTGTCGCCGGTGACGACCGAGTCGTCCAGGCGGAAGCCGCCCAGCCCGTAGACGTAGATGCCCGGCTCGGCCGAATACACTTCATTCGCCAGCAACGGACGATGGTTGAACGCCATGTCGTCCGGATACTCGTGACCGATGATGCCCATGCCGTGACCGGTGCGGTGACGGATGTACTCCCCGCAACCGGCCTTCTCGATGACGGCCTGCGCAGCGGCGTCGATGCCGGACACGGGCTTGCCGGTGATCGCGGCGCCGACTGCGGCTTCGTTCGCCGCGCGCGCGACTTCGTAGAAGCGCGCCTGTTCGCTCGACGGTTTGCCGCAGAACCACGTGCGTTCGTTTTCGATGACGAGACCATTCAGACGCGGGATCACGATATTCACCATGCCGTCACCTTCGCTGATGCGCGCACCACACGATGCGCCATCGCCATGCGGCGAGGCAGATGCAGGGCCGGAGAGTGTCCAGCAGCGCATGACTTCGAGGTTCTCGCCGGGGAAGCGTTTCGCACCTTCAGTGACCATCAACGCGGCCATCGAATAGTCGAGTTCCTGCACCAGACGCCCGGGACGAATGTTCTCGCGATACCGGTCCTGCACCCAATCCGCCAACTCGGAGGCCGCGCGCATGATGGCGATCTCTTCGTCGTGCTTCACCCAGCGCAGGCCGCGCATCTCCGCGAGCATCGGCACAAACTTCGCGTCGGGCAGCATGGCGCCTGCACGTGCAAGCGGACCGCCTGCGGCATCGACCCCAATACGCGATGCGGCCAGCCCCGCGGCGCGCAGCGTGTCCGCGATGAGCGCGGGCACTTCGGCAAGCAGCGGCTGACGTTGCGTGACGCGCGGATGCTCAGCGTAGAGCGTGACGCGTTCCAGATCGAGCCACAGGTGATGACGCTCACGCGCCATCATCAGATGATGCGTAGACAGTTCGTTCATCACGGCGAACGGCTCGCCGTTACGCGGCACGCAAACGGCGATGGGGCGCTCCCACGTCTGGACGTCGACGTGAAAGTTGGTGGCCCATTGGAAGAAGTCTGCGGCGGTGAATACGAGTGCATCGACACGCGTGCGGTCCATCAGATCGTTCATCAGCCCGCGACGGTACTGACGTGTGGCATCGGAGAGAGTCGGCATGGGAAAATCCTTGTCTGCAAACGAGAGGCGAAATGTCGGGGACATGCGCGCGGGGCAGGACAAGCGGAGCTGGCGCGCATGTGCGAAGTCAGGTCATCATCGTCTTCGCGTAACGGCGGTGAATGACCCAGTGAGAGGCGATGGCCAGTGCGAACGTCACGACCATCGACACGATGGACAGCACGGCGCCGAACGGCCAGTTGTTCGCTTTGGCGATCTGGTCGTAGATCGAAGGCGTCATCATCGTGATGCCGGTGCCGCCGAGCAGCACGGGGGTGGCATATGCGTTCATGCACAGAATGAAAACGAGCATCGTGCCCGCCGCGATACCCGGTGCGGCCATCGGGAGGATCACGCGGGTGAGTGTCTGACGGAAGGTCGCGCCGAGATTGCGTGCCGCTTCTTCGACGGAAAAGTCCATGCCTTCGAGCACGCTCTGCAACGTCAGAATCATGTAGGGCAGCACGACCGCCGTGGTGCCGATAACGACCGCGAACGGCGTGTACAGCAGGCGAATCGGCTGCGGCACGATGCCCAGTGAGACGAGCAGCGAGTTGACGAAGCCAGCGTTGCCGAGCATCACCATCCAGCCCGCCGCGCGCACCACGTTGCCCACGAGCAACGGGAACACCAGCAGCATGACGAGCAGGCTCTTGAAACGGCTTTGCGTGCGCGCAAGCACATACGCGACGGGGAAGCCGAAGACGAGCGCGAGCACCGTGCACAGCGACGCGACTTTGATCGTCGTCCACAACACCGACAGGTAGTACGGATCGGTGAAGAACTTGATGTAGTTCGCGCCGGTGAGGGCCGCTTGCATCATGTCGACGGGGTCGAACCGGTTGAAGCTGTAGCGCACCAGTTGCAGACCCGGCAGCACGATCACCAACAGCACGACGAGCGTGGCGGGTGCTGCGAGCGAGCCGCCGGTGAACGCGCCGCGCACCGCGCGTGCGGTGGCGGCCCGGGAGGCTTCGGTGGACGGGCGAGGCGACGTCATGGTGGTGTCCGGCGTGTCAGGCGTGTCGGCGACGTTCACAGCCCCACCTTGAATTCCTTGTTCCAGAAGTCGAGCAGTGCGGGCTTGTCGGCGGTGAAGCGCGCATAGTCGAGCTTCACCATACGGTCGAGTTCGGCGCTCGTGAAGCCCACGCTTTGTTGCAGCGACGGCGGCAGATTCGCGTTCTTCACGGTCGGCGCGTAGCCCATCGTCTCGGCGAAACCGATCTGGGCGCGCGGGTCGAGCATCGCGTTCAGATAGTTGAAGCCGCACGGCTTGGACTGCGAGTTCTTCGGCACGGCGGCTTCGAACGTCACCGGCACTGCGCCTTCCTTCGGCACAACGTAGTCGATGGGCACGCCTGCCTTCTTCCACTGAAGCGCGCGCGCCTTCCACATGCACGTGAACCAGATGTCGCCGCTCTTGAGTGCCGAGGCGACCGCTTCGTTCGACGGATAGACCTTGGGCTGCTGCGTCTTGCGCAACTCGCGCAGGAACTGCACGCCACCGGCCATATCGCCGTCCTTGTGACCGGCCGCGAGCGAACTGCTCACCACGTTGAAGTTGTAAAGAATGTCGGAGAAGCCGACCTTGCCCTTGAGTTTCGGATCGAGCGCGGCGGTGAACGAATCGGGCTTCGTACCGAGCTTTTCCGGGTTGTAGACGATCACCATCGCGCTGAAGATGTGCGGGATCGAGTACGGACGACGCAGCGTTTCGAGGGTGTTGGCCAGATTCGGCACGAGCTTAGCGTCGACGGTCTCGAGGATCCCCGAGCGGTTGATGTCGTACATGTCGAGGTCGGCGAGGCACGCAACGTCGAGCGAGCCGCGACGCGATGCCTTTTCGGCGCGCAGCTTCGTCATGCGTCCGACCTGATCGGCGGAGTCGTACGTCACCTTGCCGCCGGCGGCTTCGATGATCGGCTTGCCGATGTTCTGTTCGAGCAGGTTCAGATAGTCGCCGCCCCAGGTGCCGACTACCACGTTCGGACACGCCTCGGCGGCATACGCCGAGAGGGCATCGAGTCCGAGCGCGGGGGCAATCACCAGACCGGAAGCGGTCTTCAGGAACGTGCGGCGGTTAAGGGCGTGCGTCATGTCGTCATCCTTCTAAACGTCGGCCATCGAGGGCCTTGGCATGGGTCGAAGCGTGCGTGAAATGTGCGTGGAATATGCTTGGAATGAGGGCTTGGTCGTGAAACGTCAGGCGTTGAAAAACAGGCAGTCGGTGCTCGCGAAGCACGCCTTGAGTGCGCTGCCGGGCGCATAAAGACGGGCGTCGTCGCGCGCGGTATTCGGCACATGCGCCACGAGCATTTCGCCTTGCGGGCTCTTCAGCCGAAGCTCCAGCGTCGAGCCGAGATAGATCGTCTGATCGACGGTGACGGGCAGGGCGGTTTCGTGTTGCGCCGGGGCGTCGGTCAGGCGCAGGCGTTCGGGGCGGATGCCGAGTGTCTTTGCGTCGGGTGTCGCACCCGGGAGCGCAAGGCGCTCGCCCTTCGCGGTGACGAACTGGCCCGCGTCCATCTGTCCGGCGAGGAAATTCATCTTGCCGAGAAAGTTGGCGACGAAGGGGTTCGCCGGGCGTTCGTAGAGCGCGTCGGCGGTGCCGATCTGCTGCACGCAGCCGTCGTGCATCACGGCCAGACGGTCGGCAATCGCGAGGGCTTCTTCCTGATCGTGCGTGACGAAGATCGTCGTGAGGCCGAGACGGCGTTGCAGCGCGCGGATTTCTTCGCGCACTTCGGTGCGCAGCTTCGCGTCGAGGTTCGAGAGCGGTTCGTCGAGCAGGAAGACGTCGGGGCGAATCGCGAGCGCGCGGGCGATGGCGACACGTTGCTGCTGACCGCCCGAGAGCTGACGCGGATAGCGGTCGGCGAGCGACGTGAGACGCACCATGTCGAGCGCTTCGCGAATGCGTGTGGCGCGGTCGGCGGCGGACACGCGTCGCATCTCCAGTCCGAACGCCACGTTCTCGGCGACCGTCATGTGCGGGAACAGGGCGTAGCGCTGAAACACCATGCCGGTGTTGCGACGGTGCGGCGGCAGACGCGACACCTCTTTGCCGCCGATCCAGATTTCACCGGCCGTCGGCTCGACGAAGCCTGCGACCATGCGCAGCGTAGTGGTCTTGCCGCAGCCGCTGGGGCCGAGGAAGGCCACGAGTTCGCCTTCGGCGATGTCGAGTGAGAAGTCTGCAACGGCAGCGGCGTTGCCGTATTGCTTGCGCAGCGAGCGAAGCGAAACGTTGGCCATGTCAGATCACCTGGCTGAGTTTGACGAAGCGATCGGTGATCAGCATGACGATGCCGAGCAGCACGATCTGCGCCGCAGACACGGCGGCAATCGTCGGATCGAGGTTGAATTCGAGGTACTGCATGATCGCGATGGGCAGCGTGGTCTTGCCCGGTCCCACGAGCGGCAGCGTGAGTTCGAGGTTCTCGAACGACACGATGAAGCTGAACAGCACGGCCGCGACGATGGCGGGGCGCAGCATCGGCAGCGTCACTCGCCACAGCGTGCGCCAGGGGCCCGCGCCGAGGTTACGTGCGGCTTCTTCGATGGTGCCGTCGATCTGCGCGAGGCTTGCACCTACGAGGCGCATCGTCCACGGAATCGTCAGGCAGATGTGGGCGATCACGAGACCGCCGAACGTGCCGACGATGTCCATGTCGAGCGCGTTCTCGGCGCGCAGATAGAACAGATAGGTGGCAATACCCGCGACGATGCCCGGCACCACGAGGGGCAATAGCAAAACGTTGCCCAGCGTGCGACGCCCGGGGAAGCGGTAGCGGGCGAGCGCGAGCGATGCGGCCACGCCGAGGATGACGCCGCCGATGGCCGCGCACGCAGCGAGTTGCAGGGAAAGCAGGAACCCGTTGGCGAACGCAGCGTTGCGCCACGCGTTGACGTACCACGACACGGTATAGCCGCTCGGCGGGAACGTGATGATCGCGTCTTTGAAGAAGCTCAGCCAGACGACGAAGATCAGCGGACTCAGCATGAACAGGTAGATCAACGCGATCCCTGCACGCACCGCCCATTTCGTCCATGCCGCAACCGGCACGCGCCTCGGGCTGCCTGTCGGCCGCCTTAGCACATCACCCGTCACACCACTCGGCTCCATCGAAGTCTGCGTCATTGGCACCCTTCCCGGTATCGTGGATTCGATGCAAATTTGCATTGCTCGAAACGTTGATATGCAAATTAGCATATCAAAATCGACATGCAAACCGGAAAGCTGTCAGGGTTTCAACGGATGCCGCAGGGCGATTCGACGGGCGAGGGAGACGGGGTTCGGACGGCGGAACGCGCAGGGCGAGCAGGAGGGAGATACGCTTCGCGGCGACAGCCAGCGAAGCGTCGGGGATGAGGCGTTCAGTCGCCCCAGAGCGCGCGCACGGTCGCGAAGGCGCGTTGTGGGGCGTCGTCGGCGGTGCAGTCGACGATGTGACGCTCGGGCATCGAGCGCAGCCACGTGAGCTGACGTTTGCACAACTGACGCGTGGCGAAGACGCCCTTGTCGCGCATGGTGTCGTAGTCGGTCTCGCCGTCGAGGTATTCCCACACCTGACGGTAGCCGACGCAGCGCATCGACGGTAGCCCCGGATCGAGGTCGCCGCGCGCGCGCAAGCGCTCGACTTCTTCAATGAAGCCCGCTGCGAGCATCAACCGGAAACGCTCCGCGATGCGCGCGTGCAACACCGATCGGTCGCCCGGCTCCAGCGCCACAGGCACGAACGTGTGTGGCGAGGACGTGTCGGGCGTTTGTTCGGCCAGCCACTGCGACATCGGTTTGCCCGACAACTCGAAAATTTCCAGCGCGCGTTGAACGCGCTGCGCGTCGTTCGGTGCGAGGCGTGCAGCCGTCACCGGATCGACGCTTGCGAGCCGCGCATGCATCGCTGGCCATCCATCGCGTACGGCGTCTTCATCGAGTTTTGCTCGCACATCGGCGTCGGCTGACGGCAATGGTGAGAGGCCTTGCGTGAGCGCTTTGTAGTACAGCATCGTGCCGCCGACGAGCAGCGGACGACGTCCGCGTGCGGCGATCTCGTCAACCAGACGCAGCGTGTCTTCGCGGAACTGCGCGGCCGAGTAGGCGTCGCGCGGATCGATGATGTCGATCAGGTGATGCGGCACGGCCGCGAGTTCGTCGGCGCTCGGCTTGGCTGTGCCGATATCCATCTCGCGATAGACGAGTGCGGAGTCGACGCTGATGATTTCCAGCGGGGTGGTTTGCGCGAGCGCGAGCGCGGCAGCGGTCTTGCCGGAAGCCGTCGGGCCCAGCAAGCAGACGATCGGAGTGTTTGCCTTCATGAACCGCTCAACGTCCGCGCATGAACAATTTGTCGAGGTCGCCGAGCGTGAGCTGGTACCAGGTGGGACGTCCGTGATTGCATTGGTCGGCACGCTCGGTCGCTTCCATCTGACGAAGCAACGCGTTCATTTCCTCGTGCGTGAGACGTCGGTTCGCACGCACCGCCGTGTGGCAGGCGAGCGTGCCCAGCAACTCGTGCTGACGTTCGGTGAGCACGCGCGAGCCACCGTACTGACGCAGATCGGCCAGCACCGCGCGGGCCAGCGCCTGTGCGTCGGCACCGTCGAGCAGCGCAGGGATGGCGCGCACGGCGAGCGTCGTCGGGGACATGGCGGCGAGGTCGAAGCCGAGCGCAGTCAGCGTCTCCTGATGCTCTTCCGTTGTGCCGATTTCCACCGGGTCGGCGAAGAATGTCACCGGGATGAGCAGCGGCTGCACGGGGACGCTGCGCTCGACCAGCGCCTGCTTGAAGCGCTCGTAAAGAATGCGTTCGTGTGCGGCGTGCATGTCGACCAGCACGAGGCCGTAGGCGTTTTGCGCGAGGATGTAGATGCCGTGCAACTGGCCGAGCGCGAAGCCCAGCGGCTGTTCGAGTTGCATGGCGGCTGCGGCGTCGGCGGACGTGTCGCCGCCGGAGGCCGACAACGCATCGGCAAGACCGCCGGTGAGTGCTGCGCCGTCCGCAGTACCCAAACCACCCGCGCTACCGTAAGCCGGTGACGGGGCATCCGTCACCCCCGGCTGTCCGTAGGGACGTGCCGCGGGCGGCGCAGTGCGTCCGAAAAGATTGTCGTAGACGGACATCGGCTGCGGCACCGCCAACGAGCCTTGCTGCGCACGCGCGTTCCAGCTATTGCCGCCCGGCGTGCCGAAGCCGCCTGCCGGACGTGCGCCGAAGCCACCGCCAAGGCCACCGCTAAGCCCCCCCAATCCGCCTGCCGCACCGGGACCGGCAGCGAGACCACCGCTTTCCGTCAGATGCGCGGAGTGCGTTGCGCCGCCACTGCCTGCCGCGCGCGCGAGCGCACGTTGCACCGCGTGGAACACGAACTGGTGGACGCTGCGGGCATCACGGAAACGCACTTCGATCTTCGACGGGTGAACGTTGACGTCTACCAACTGCGGCGGCAGTTCGAAGTACAGCACGTACGCCGGGTAGCGGTCGCCGTGCAACACGTCTTCATAGGCGGCGCGCACGGCGTGCGTGAGCAGCTTGTCGCGCACGAAACGGCCGTTCACAAAGAAGAATTGCTGGTCGGCGCGGCCACGGCTGGCCGTCGGCAGGCCGACGAAGCCCGACAGACGCAGTTCCGCCGCGCCTTCGTCCAGCGCGAGATGGGCGTCGGCGAAGTCGTTGCCAAGCACGCGCGAGACCCGTGTGGCGGCGTCCGACGCGTTCCAGTGCTCCACGGCCCGGTTGTTGTGCAGGATCGAGAACCCGACGTCCGGGCGCGCGAGGGCGCTACGGCGGATGACGTCCATGCAATGACCGAACTCGGTTTGCTCGGTCTTCAGGAATTTGCGGCGCGCGGGGGTGTTGAAGTACAGGTCGCGCACGTCGACCGTTGTGCCCACCGGACCGGCCGCCGGGGTGATTGCCCCGGTGTTGCCGTCGATGGCGGTCGCGTGCGGCGCATCGATCTGACGGCTGGAGAGCGTGAGCTGTGCGACCGAGGCGATGGATGCCAGCGCTTCTCCCCGGAATCCGAGCGTGAGCACCGACTCTAGCTCGTCTAGCGTGCGAATCTTGCTCGTCGCGTGGCGGGTCAGCGCCAGCGGGAGTTGCTCGGCGGACATGCCGCCGCCGTCGTCGGTAATGGCGATGCGGCGCACGCCGCCTTCTTCGAGCTTGACCTGGAGCGCACGGGCACCGGCGTCGAGGGCGTTTTCCAGCAGTTCCTTAACCACGGACGCCGGACGCTCGACCACCTCGCCCGCGGCGATCTGGCTGATGAGCTGGTCGGGCAGTACGCGGATGGCGCGCGCGGGCGCGAGGCCCGCTGGCATTGGGCCGGGACGGCGTTCGGGCGCGTTGGCCGACGTATCGGCGGCCGGGTCTTGCGCTTCGGGGGCGGGGGTCGGGGTGGCAGACATGGGAACCATTATAAAGGCTGCCCTCAAAGACATAAGCCGGGCGCCGTTTCGGCATGTGACACGTGATCTAATGCGTTCTGACGTATCCCCATCGGCGCGTTTCTTGTCATTATTTCGTCTTTAATTGGCAACTAATTCGACTGTGGGATGCTGGTATGATGCGACTCGTCGCGCGCCCGCAGGGACGGGCCGGCGTCCTTTATCTTGAGGAATCGACTTGGATACTTTGGTGCAATTGCTGGAGATGGTGCTCCATATCGATAAACATCTTGGGGTGTTTATCGATCAGTACGGAAATTGGGTGTACCTGTTCCTGTTCATGATCGTATTCGTGGAAACGGGGCTGGTGCTGTTCCCGTTCCTGCCGGGCGATTCCCTGCTGTTCATCGGCGGCGCTTTCGCGGCCACCGGGGCCATGGATCCGTGGCTGCTCGGCGTGCTGCTGTTTATCGCTGCGGTGACGGGCAACACGCTCAACTACTGGATCGGCTCGAAGATCGGGCCGCGCGTGTATGAGAAGAACTGGCGTTTTCTCGATCGCGACGCGCTGCGTAAGACGCACGACTTCTACGAACACCACGGCGGCAAGACCATCGTGATGGCGCGTTTTGTGCCGGTCGTGCGCACGTTTGCCCCGTTCGTGGCCGGTGTCTCGGCCATGCCGTGGACGCGCTTCCAGCTCTATAACGTGCTGGGTGCCGCGATCTGGGTGGTGCTGCTCGTGGGTGGCGGCTACCTGTTCGGCAACCTGCCGCTGGTCAAGCAGTACCTGAACGTGATCGTGCTGGTCGGTATCTCGGCCGCCGTCGTGCCCATCGCCCTCGGCGCGGTGTGGAAGCTGTTCACGCGCGGCCGTCGTAGCAATACGGCACAAGGGCAGAGCAAGTAAGTCAGTCGATTTGCGAGGGAGCGGCGGACGTTCGTCACTCCCCGAAGCAGTCCAGGTCAGTACAAAAAAAATGGCGCGTCCGGTTTCCGACGCGCCATTTTTTGTTGGGTGGCAGAGACTTCGTGTGCTCAGGTGCTCAGGCCGTGCGATTCTTCGCGATGGGCGGATTCTTCGAGAAGTAGGCCCGGATCCCCTTGAGCAGCGCGTTTGCAAGCCGTTCCTGATAGGCCGGATCGTTCAGATACTGCTCTTCCTTGGGGTTACTGATGAAGGCCGTCTCGACCAGCACCGACGGAATATCCGGTGCCTTGAGCACCGCGAACGACGCTTGTTCGACGTTCTTGCTGTGCAGACGGTCCGCCACCGTGCCGATCTCGGCGAGCAGCGCGGTGCCGAACACCTTGCTGTCGCGAATCTGCGCCGTGGTCGACATATCGAGCAGCGCATGCGCCACCGTCCGGTCGTTGGTCTTGATGTTGACGCCGCCGATCAGATCCGAGGCGTTCTGCGTTTTTTCGAGCAGCCGGGCGGTCGCACTCGTCGCGCCCCGTTCGGACAGCGCGAACACGGAAGCGCCGTTGGCGGAGGGCGACGTGAAGGCGTCGGCGTGAATCGACATGAACAGATCGGCATCCACTCGACGCGCTTTCTGCACGCGCACGCCGAGCGGCACGAAGAAGTCGGCGTCGCGCGTCATCATGGCGCGCATGTTCGGCTGCGCATTGATCTTGTCGCGCAACCGTTTTGCGATCTGTAACACCACGACCTTTTCATACGTGCCGCTGCTGCCGATCGCCCCCGGGTCTTCCCCGCCGTGGCCGGGGTCGAGGGCGATGGTGAGCAGACGCGCCGTCTTCTGACCGCGCGGCGGCGGGGGCAGATCGTCGGTGTCGTCGTCGTTGCGCTGGGCGAGCGGCGGTGTCTTGTCCGGGGCGGCAGGCGTAGCGGGCGTGGGTCCGGGGCGCGCAGGACGCGTCGTCTGACCTTGCTGCGCATACCGCTGGAAGAACGCTTCGCTCTCTTCGCTGCTCGGCGTGTTGGCGTTGCCCGAGGTCTGCGGCGGATGCGAATTCTGCGCGAGCGCCTGCGCCTTGTTGGCGGTTTGCGCGAGCAACTCCATGAGCGGATCGGGCTCGACGGCCGGGTACAGATCGAACACGGTGCGGTACTTGTAGCCCGCCACCGGGGGCAGCGTGAACGACTGCGGCTTCACGCCCGCCTTCAGATCGAACACCATGCGCACGACGCCGGGCTTGAATTGCCCCACGCGCACCTGGGCGATCTGCGGATCGTTCGGCTGGATCTTGGCAACGAGGTCGCGCAGCGCAGGACTCAGGTCCACTTCGTCGAGATCGATGACGAAGCGGTTCGGACTCTCCATCAACTGCTGCTGGAATTTGACCGGGTTGTCGGTCTCCAGCGTGACACGTGTGTAGTCCCTCGCCGGCCAGACGCGCACTGCCACGATAGCGTTGGCGAACGCGAAGCGGGGGCCGGTGAGGGCGAGAATCAGGGTCGATGCGCCTGCGCGCAAAGCGCGGCGGCGGCCGGCGTTGGGCGATGAGGCGTCGTCGGTACGGGCGAAGCGTTTGATCAGCATGAGTTCAGGCAAGCAAGACCGGCCGGCGTGTAGGCGCTCGTCGTGAGACGGCGGGCATCGCCAACTGGTTCCAGCCAAAGGCGCAAATCGGGGGTGCCAAGGAGTCCTTCGGCTTTTTCCGGCCACTCGACCAGGCACAGGGCGTCGCCTGCAAAATGCTCGCGAAAGCCCGTGTCGTGCCATTCGGCCGGATCGGCAAAGCGGTACAGATCGAAATGATAGACCGGCAACACGCCTTGTGGTGTGTCGATGTTGTATGGTTCACACAGCGCGTAAGTGGGGCTTTTGACGCGTCCGGTGTGACCCAGCGCGCGTAACAGGGCGCGTACGAAGGTGGTTTTGCCCGCGCCGAGGTCGCCCGAGAGCTGCACGTGCAGTCCTGCGTGCGCGGCGTCGGTATGCGCCATGCGCTCAACGACAGCGCGAGCGAATGCCGCGGCGAAGGCCTCGGTGGCGGCTTCGTCCGGCAGCGCGAAGATGCGTTCGCCCAGCGGAAGCGGCGCAGAGGAGTCGGGCATGGCGGGCATTGCGTAAAATGGAGTCGATGAAAGCTTCCGTGATTTTCCCCGCTACCGCCGCACAAGTCGAGCCATCGGCACCTCCGAATGCAAAGGAAGTGTCGCCCTCGCGCGACATTGCGACGCCGTCGGCCCTCGCTGCCACCCTCGATCCGAAGGGTCTGGCCGCGCTTGCGGTGCAAATCCGGGGGTGGGCGCGCGAGCTTGGTTTCGGTCACGTGGGCATCACGGACATCGACCTCTCGCATGCCGAAGCGGGTCTGCAACAGTGGCTCGACGACGGCTGTCATGGCGACATGGACTACATGGCGGCCCACGGTATGAAGCGTGCGCGGCCCGCTGAGCTGGTCCCCGGCACGGTGCGCGTGATCAGCGCCCGCATGAATTATCTTCCCAGCGACACCGACCTCGCCCAGTGGCGCAAGCGCGAAATGGCGCGTGCCGAGATGCCCGGCGAGGCCGTCGTGTCGCTCTATGCCCGGGGACGCGACTATCACAAGGTGCTGCGCAATCGTCTGCAACAACTGGCGGATCGCATTACGCAGGCCATCGGGCCGTTCGGTTATCGCGCGTTCACCGATTCCGCGCCGGTGCTGGAGGTCGAACTCGCGCAGAAGGCGGGGCTCGGCTGGCGCGGCAAACACACGTTGTTGCTCTCGCGCGACGCGGGCTCGCTTTTCTTCCTCGGTGAAATCTTCGTCGACGTTCCGCTGCCGGTCGACGCTGATGAAAGCGACAACGAGGACGACAGCGCCAGCTCAAGCACTCGCATGGATCGCGGCGAGCATTGCGGCCAATGCCGTCGCTGCCTCGATGTCTGCCCGACGGGCGCGATCACCGAAGCGTTTCGCGTCGATGCACGGCTGTGTGTGTCGTATCTGACCATCGAACACAAGGGCGCAATCCCTGAGTCGCTGCGTGCCAAGATGGGCAACCGCATTTACGGGTGCGACGACTGCCAGCTCTACTGTCCCTGGAACAAATTTGCGCAGCCGTCGCCGCTGCCCGATTTCGCACCGCGCAACAAACTCGATAGCGCGTCGCTGGTCGAGCTGTTTGCGTGGACTGAGACGGAATTCATGGACCGGCTTGCGGGCAGCCCGATTCGTCGTATCGGCCACGAGCGATGGCTGCGCAATCTCGCCGTCGGCCTTGGCAATGCGCTACGCGAGACGCCCGATGCCGATGCCCGCATTCCCATGCGCGATGCGTTGCTTGCGCGTCGCGATCACCCTTCCGCGCTGGTGCGCGAACATGTCGAGTGGGCGCTTGCCCAGGAAGGAGTTCCGGTTTGAGCATGACTGAGCGCACGCAAGTTTCCGAGCCGATGCTCACGCGCAGCACGTCGCTCATCGACCAGTTCTGCGACACGATCTGGCTCGAAGATGGTCTGTCGCGCAACACGCTCGACGCCTACCGTCGCGATCTGCGTCTGTTCGCGGAGTGGCTGGCGGACGAGGCTAAGGCATCGAATACTGCAAATGGCGCGGACAAATTGCACGACACCCCGCACGACAATCTGCCCGCCATGTCCCTCGACACCGTGGACGAGGCGGCGCTCTCGGCCTATCTTGCATGGCGTCGCGAGAGTCTGGCGAGCAGCGTGAACCGCCGTCTGTCCGTCTTCAAGCGTTTCTATCAATGGGCGTTGCGCGAGCACCTCGTGCAGCAGGATCCGTGCTTGCGGATTGCGTCGGCCAAGCGGGCGCAACGTCTGCCGTCGACCTTGTCGGAAGCGCAGGTCGAGGCGCTGCTCGCCGCGCCGGATCTCGCGCAGCCGCTCGGTTTGCGCGACCGCGCCATGCTGGAGCTGATGTATGCGAGCGGCCTGCGCGTGTCTGAGCTGGTTGCGCTCAAGACCATCGAAGTGGGGCTGAACGAAGGCGTGCTGCGGATCTTCGGCAAGGGCGCGAAGGAACGGTTAGTGCCGTTCGGCGAAGAGGCGAACGGCTGGCTCACGCGATATCTGGCCGAGAGTCGTGGTGTGTTGCTCGCGGGACGCGCGTGCGACACGCTGTTCGTAACGCAACGCGGCGAGGGCATGACGCGTCAGGCGTTCTGGTATCTGATCAAGCGGTACGCGTTGCAAGCCGACATTCGTGCGCCGCTCTCACCGCACACGCTGCGCCACGCGTTCGCCACCCACCTGATCAATCACGGTGCGGATCTGCGCGTGGTGCAGTTGCTGCTCGGCCACGCCGACATCTCGACTACGCAGATCTACACGCACGTGGCGCGCGAGCGTCTCAAGTCGCTGCACGCGCAGCATCACCCGCGCGGCTGACGGTCGCGAACCGCGTTGGGCAACGTCAGAGCATCGCCTTGAGCTTGTGCTTGAGCACTTTGCCGGTCGATGCGGCAGGCAAGGCGTCGAGCACGCGAATCTGCGCGGGACGCTTGTACGGCGCGAGTCGCTGTGCGGCCCATCCCGCTAGCGCTTCGACGTCGACCTCATGTCCCGGACGCGCTTCCACAAACGCGATCACTTGTTCGTTGCCGTCGACAGCACGGCCGAGTACGGCCACCTGAAGCACGTCGGGATGACTTGCCAGCGCTTGCTCGACTTCAATCGGATAGACGTTAAAGCCCGAGTGGATGATGAGTTCCTTTGCGCGTCCGGCAAGGAACAATGCGCCGTCCGCGGCACGTCGGGCGAGATCGCCGGTGCGCAGCCAGCCGTCTTCCGTCACGGTCGCGGCCGTCAGTTCCGGCGCGCGGTAATAGCCGAGCATGACGTTCGGTCCGCGCACCCACAATTCGCCGACATCACCTTCGGTCACATCCTCGCCGTCGAGTCCCACGATACGCACCGCGACGCCCGGAATCACGGTGCCGACGGAGCAGTCTTCGCGCGGTGCGTCCAGCAAGGTCTGAGAGACGGTCGGGCTGCTCTCGGTAAGGCCATAACCGTTGTGGATGGGCAGGCCATAGAACGCTTCGACACGCGCCTTGAGGGCGGCGTCGAGCGGTGACCCGCCGGAGTAGACGAAACGCAGACGCGGCGCAACAAGCGTCGCACCGGGTGTGGTGCCCTGCGTCGTCACGTACGCCATCAGGCGCGCGTGCATGGCGGGCACGCCTTGCAGTATCGTCAGCCCGTCGTGTGCGAGCGAGTCCAGCACTGCCTCGGGGGTGAAACGCGCGGCGAGGCGCAACGTGCCACCCGCGTACAACGTCCCGAGACACACGGACGTCAATCCGTAGACGTGCGAGATCGGTAGCACGCCATAGGCGATGTCGTCCGCGCCGACGCGTCGCAGCGTGCTCGATACCGCCGCAATGAACATCAGATTGCGATGCGACAAGCGCACGCCCTTTGGCGCACCGGTCGTGCCCGTCGTGTAAATCAGCGCCGCGCACTGTTCGGACGAATCGCTTTGCACCGGCTCAGCCACGCTCGCGGGATCGACGTCGGACACCGCCAGCGCGCCCAGCGCCAGTTCGGTCCAGGCCACCTTGGCAGCATCGGTACGCGCGTGCGCGGCGGCGTCGGGAGACGCATCGATGGCGTAGACGGCGCAACGCGGTTGCGCGTGCTCGCGAATCACCCGCAACTCGGCGGCAGAGAGGCGGGCGTTGCAGAGCAGCGGCCACGCGTCGAGC
Source organism: Pandoraea commovens (assembly GCF_902459615.1). Classification (GTDB taxonomy): domain Bacteria; phylum Pseudomonadota; class Gammaproteobacteria; order Burkholderiales; family Burkholderiaceae; genus Pandoraea; species Pandoraea commovens. Next base: position 258,388 of record NZ_CABPSA010000003.1, on the reverse strand, counting down.
GAGGCGACGGCGAGCAGCAGCACCACATACGCGATGCCGTTCTCGCCGACGATCATCACGCGGTCGCCACCTCTGACGCCGTGCTCGCGCAAGCGCGTTGCACACGTGCTCACGGCATGCGTCAGTTCGCCGTACGTCATCCGGCCGAAGTCGTCGATCAGTGCGATGCGCGACGGCGTTTGCGCAGCGATGCGCGCTGGCAGGCTATCGATGCGCGCGGGCAAGTCGGTGAGGAACGCGTTCAAGGACGAAGCCAAGGACACCGCGTCGGCGTCGGTCGGCAACGGAAGCAGGGGCGATAAATGTGAGGCAGGCATGGCGGCATTGTAATGCCCGATGAAGCGATTGCTTACAATCCGTAATTAACGAACCCTGGGGGTCCCATTGCGCGCGTGCCCGAACGCCTGCAACGTGATCCGAGAACCGACTGCATTTTTTACGATATGAAATCCAAGGCCACCGCTGAAACCCCTGCGACCAAACAGCTTCGCGAAGCCAAGGTCGCGTTTCAGAACCACTTCTACGAGTACCAGGAGCATGGCGGCACGCGTGTCTCGTCGGAGGCGTTGCAGGTGCCTGAGCACGCGGTCGTCAAGACGTTGATCATGGAAGACGAGGACGCGCATCCGCTGATCGTGCTCATGCACGGCGATTGTCAGGTGTCGACCAAGGCACTGGCGCGGCAAGCCGGGCGCAAGCGCATCGAGACGTGCAAGCCGGAAGTCGCCAATCGTCATTCGGGCTTTCTGGTCGGCGGCACGAGTCCCTTCGGTACTCGCAAGCGCATGCCGATCTTCATGGAAGCGTCGATTCTCGAATTGCCGGAGATCTACATCAACGGTGGACGTCGCGGCTACCTCGTCTCGATGGCGCCCTCGGAAATCGTGCGAGTGCTCGCGCCCACGCTCGTGAACGTCGCGCTGATCGACTGACCGAGCCACAGCCCCCTAATCTCCTGATCCCCGGATCGTCCGTCTCCCATCGACGGTCATTGCGCATACCTCGATGCGCATGAGAAGTCTTTAAGAAAACACCCATTTCAACGCCATTGAGCGAAATCTGACTTGTCAGATTTCGCTCGCCTGCGCTCGTTTCTAAGATGGGGACTCCAGTTCGGCAACAGCGAATTCGCGAGTCTGCGTCGCTTTGCCGCAACGCGACAACGAGTGCAACGAATGGAAATGTATGACGCTGTATGACGCGATACGCCACGCGACGGACTTCGTCACGCGGGTTCTGCTGACCAGAACCCAACGAACCGGACAAGCCATCCGAACCGGACGCGGTGCACGCACGATGGTCGGTGCAGCGCTGGTGTCGGCCCTGACGATGACACAGACCACGGCAATGGCCAACGTCACCATTTCGCCCATTGCGAGTGTGATTTCCAGCGGACAGCAGCAGGTCAGCATCATCAGAATTACGTCGCAATCGACACAGGCGCAATACGTGGACGTGTCGGTCAGGCGGATCGTGGCGCCTGCAACCCCCGACGAGCATGAAGTCGCCGTGAATATCGAGCAGGGCGACGGTCTGGTCGCGTCGCCTGCGAAATTCGTACTGGCTGCGGGCGCCACCCGACTCGTGCGTGTCGTCGCCCTCGGGCGGCCCCAGGTCGAGGCCGCTTATCGCGTCTATTTCCGCCCCGCGACGGCACCGGACGACACACCGGCGAGACCCACGCAGGGAGCGTTCGAGAACGACGTCAACGTGAGCTTCGTGTGGGGGGCGCTGGTGCGCGTCGAGCCGGCGAAACGCGCCCCTGGTCTCGCCTCCACCGAAGACAACACCGCCCTCAGGAACATCGGCAATGTCCGGGCCCATGTGCTTGCGATGGGCCGATGCACCGGCGATGCCGAGCACACCTGTCAGTGGCACGACATCGGCCGCAGTATCTATCCCGGCATGACGCAACCCATTCCCGACGCACTGCGCGACGCGCAGGTGCGTATCCGATATCGCGTCGATGGCGTGACGAACGAACAGGTCATGGACCTGCCGCGCGCGCCGTAGCCCGATTCGATGGGGCCGAAGAGCCTCATTTTCATCCGGTCGGATCGCCCGGCCGAACCGGGGACACCCCCCCGCATCAAGCAAACCAAGGAATTTCAAATATGAAGACGTTCAAGCAATTCGCCGCCGCGATGACACTGGTACTTCCGATGGCCGCCGCTCACGCGGCAGATGTCGTCATCGATCTGAGTGCCAATATCGATCCGACCCTGTCGGTGCTTCAGGCGAATGGCAGTCCCATGCCGCAGAATCTCGACCTCGGTTACAACGCGGCGACGGGTGATTTGAGCTCGCCGACGATTCAGACGCGTCTCTATACCAACGACGTGACCCGGAACGTGGAGGTGCGGCTTGGTTCCGCTGCGTCGCTCGTTCATGCGACCAATAACGCTGTTGCCGCCATTCCGCTGACGGTGCGACTCGATGGTCAGACGATCACGACCGCTGCGACCACGCTCAACGCCAATGAGGTCTGGACGGGGAGCGGGGTGGGCGAGTCGCGCACGCTGCCGCTGACGGTCTCGGGGCGCGCGGCAGGGGCGAACCCGCCCGTTGCCGGTCGCTATGTCGGCCGTCTTGAGATGGTGATCCTGGCGTCGGCAGCCGGTGGTAACTAAGGCAACGGCGAATCAGTAGAAGGGCGCAGACACGATGGAACGCGTGTCTGTTCCCTCTCATCGATCATGAAAACGCTTCGCCGCGCGTGCCTCGCCTGTTTGTCGTGGTTCGTCGTGACCGACGCCCCGGCACATGCCAATCCCCGCCCGCAAGTGCCTGCGGGATTCGAGGACATTGCGCTTGGTCAGGTCGAGCATCTCGAAGTGCGGTTGCTGGGGCAGTCGCTCGGGTTGTTCCCGGTGTTCGTTCGACCGGACGATGTGCGTCTCGAAACGCCCGAAGCGCTCGCACAGACCATCGACGAACGAATGAGCATCACCCGCGGCGACACGGCGGCGGTGTCGCTGGCTTCGCTGGTCGAGGCCCTGGCTCGTCCCATGCCCCGCAATGGTCATCTCGCGTGCGACGACATGAGTTCGGGCACGGGATGCCGGTTTCTGGAAACCGAGTCGGCCGGTGTCATCCTTGACGAAAGTCAGGGCACGCTCGAACTCTTTCTGTCCCGAGCCTGGCTTCCGGCGAAAAGCGCTCATGGCCCCGAGTTCCACGCGAATACGCCCGGCAGCGAAAACGCGCTGATTCACTCACAGATCGTGAACGCGGCGACGACCGATCGTTATCGCAACCTCACGGTCATGGGTAACGGCGCGCTGGGCATCTCGCCCGCCAGTTACGCAGGCTTTTCCTGGTCGCTCGTGCATTCGAGCTACAACCGGCGTCATAGCGATGCGAACGCCATTCCTGCCACGAGCGCGCCGTCGTCGGGCGGCACGCAGGCGACGCTCGACAGTCTTTATTACCGTCACGATCTCGGCCCCCGCTATTACGTGCAATCGGGGCGTATGGATCAGCGCAATCTGTCCAGCGCGCAAGGCGGCAGTTTCGGCTTCACGCTACTGCCCGTGAGCCGCTTCGATGGCGCGCGGATCGGCACCTCTCAGGCTTACGTCAACGAATCGGCTGCGTCGCTGGGCTCGCCGCTGACGGTGTTACTGACGCGCGAGGCGCGCGTCGACGCCTATCGAGGTCACGAACTGCTGGGGAGCGCCTATTTCGCGGCCGGTGTGCAGCCGTTCGACACCCGTTACTTCCCGGAGGGGAGTTATCTGGTCAGCCTGCGAATCTTCGAGGGCGATACGCTGGTGCGTACCGAAACGGTGCCCTACTCGAAGGTGGGCGGCGGCGCGTCCGCGAAGGGCACGCAATGGTTCGTGCAGGCCGGGCGAGTCGTCGATCGGCTTGGCTATGCGAGCGATACCGCGCAACAGCGTGAAGGGGAGCGTGAGCGCCAGCGATTCACGTTTCAATCCGGTATTCGTGCCGCTTTCGGCCCCGGATTCACCTTCACGAGCGGTCTCGTCTGGTTGCAGTCGAGCCTCTACAACGAGTCCCAGATCGGCTGGCAACGGGAGTTCGCGTTGGGGCGCCTGACGACAACGGCGGCATTGCTGAGCGGCTCGGACGGTGCGCGCGGCAACACGCAATCCATCTCGTTTTCCAATGGCCTCGGCGTCAGTCTGTATCGCTATCAGATGCGTGATGCGGCATGTCGCGGCAGTGCTGCGGCGGCCGGTGCGGTGGGGGCGAATTTCGGCTGCTACGACGTGCTCAATGCGAGTGTCTCCGCGCCGCTGGGAAAGTGGCAGGCGGTCGCCGCATACAGCGAGAGTCAGTCTTTCGGACAACCTCGGCAGTGGGCCGGTGATGGACTGGAAGATCCCTGGCTCGGCGCGGATCGCGCCGCCGGTGGCGTGTCGCGGACCTTGCAAACCGCGCTCAGTCGTTCGTTCCGCTGGGACAAACTCCTGATCAATGCGCGCGTCGGTGGCTATCACCGGCGTCAGGCCGGGATGGAGCGACGGGAAACCGGCGGCTTCGTCAGCGTATCGCTGAGCGCGCATCGCCCGGCCGCCGCTGGGCAGAGCCTGTCGACCTATGCGAGCGCAGGCGCCGACGTGCGCACCGGTGGCGGGGGCGAGCGCGGGGCGAGTACCGATTATCACGGGACGTATTCGCTGGTCTGGGAAGACGCGTCGCGCCGGGAGCTGATGCTGAGTCTGAATGCCAACGAACAAGGTGCGGGTAACGCGATCTTGCGAGGCGCGATCGACGGTCGATATGGTGACGCGCACGCGGCCGTTTCGCGCAGTTTGCTTCGTGCGGGCGGCGCAGAGGGTGGAGGTGGCGGAGGGCAGAGTTCTTTCGTCGGTGGATACGCGTCGAGTTTTGCGGTGTCGCGCGATGGCTTTCGGGTGGGCCCGGCCATGCTGGCAGGTGAGCCGCCTGCTGGCGTTGCGCTGGTGGTCGACGCCCTCGACGAGGATGACCCCACAGGCGCCGCCGCCGCGACGTTGCAGGTCGGGGGACGTTCGCTGCCGGTCGACTTCGGCGCGTCGGCGCTGAGTCCCGTCAGCGGTTACCGCGCGCTCAAGGGTGAAATCTCCGAGGCGCACGAGGGCGAGATCGATCATTCCGTGGCGCTGGTGCGCGGGGCGGGGCAGTACGACTACTTCCTGACACCGGGGCGCTTAAAAGTACACCGAGTCGCAGCGGGTCGTATCTACACGTACGTCGGACGCGCCGTGGGGCCGGACGGCCTCTCGATGGAAAACGCGCGTGTACTGAGCGTGGTTGCGCCGCCGCTCGATGCGCAAGGCACATTCCTGGTCGAGTCTGCGCAGCGTCTCAAGCATCTCTATTTGCTGGATGGCGCCCAGCCGATGCGTTGCGAACTCAACGTGACCGAGCGGCAGGACGTGATTCACCTGACTGGCGTCACGCAGTGCGACCACGTCGCCCAACAGGCAATCCCGGAGTCGCTGCGCGCGCAGTTACGCGTGCAGCGTTTGCTCGGCGAAGCGTCGTCGGGACCGCAACAACAGGCGGCGATGCGAGACGCGCAGACCGGCGAGAACTAATTTGCGACGTCAACGATAGAGCGAGCCGAATGAAGGACTAGAGCAAGCACGAGAGGAAGCACGAGATGAAGCATGAGTGCATGCGCGTGATCCGGCGCGCGAAGTGGGTTGTCGCCGCGGTAGGGGCAATGGGCGTGGTATCTCCGGTCGTCGCTCAGATATTGCCTTCCGACCGCCACGAGAGCGTTTCGTTGACGTTCGACCGATCGTCGGTGCCAGCCAACTGGCTTTTCAGTGGGCAAGTGACGTCGCATTACACGCCGGGTGTCGGCATTGGTTCGCGCACGGCACATGTTTGCCGCTCGAACGTCGATACGACCTTGGGCGCCTGTCCGGTCAGACCCGCCAACGTGACCGGGCCGGTACCGACACCGATTTCCCTGCGATTCACCGAGGAGCGTTCCAAACTTCAGGTCGATCTGACGGTGGGCGGCACCAAAGTCACTACCGTTTCGGGCAGCACATGTACTCACGTGAGACCTCCGTTTCACACCGATCGGAACTTTGGAAGGTGCCAAGCGGGTCCTTATGACGTATCGCGATACGAACTGGCGATCCCCCGTGCCGAGTTGCAGAGGATTCCGGTCGGCGGCATCTGGCGGGCACGCCTTGAGTTCGACGTCGTCGAGCTGGGGAATCAGGTGAGAAGCGCAGCCCACAGCTACGACATCGAACTTCGCGTGTCGGACGAACGGAATGCGCAGATTTACTTTCCGACGCTGTCCAGCACATCGCCACGGGTCGCGCTGGACTTGAGGCGACGCCCCGGACCCAACTTCGTCCCAATCGTGTATGGCGGTCGGTCGGTCGACATGTGCTTCTATGACGGGTTCGGCTCGAACTCTCCCGGCGCATTACGCGTGCGCGCCAGCGACGCAGGTGCAAACTTTCCTGCGCGACCGCCCGGAAACGGGTTGCTCTTGAGGCAAGGGACGGACGGCTCGCAGCCCCGGCAGCGGATCGAGTATCGGGTCGGCCTGACGTATGCCGGTGCGCATCAGTGGGTGAGCGTGGGCGACACCGTAGGCACTACCTTTGCTTCGGTAGCGCAGGCGCCGATTCGGATCGTACGGTTGCCGGGCATTCCGGCGCCAGTGGCGTGTTCGCCGGGGACGCTCGTCTTCGAGGTCGTGCCGTTCGTCGAGAGCGAAAAGGACGCCGGGAGCTACGAGGGGCCACTCAGAATCGAGATGTTCGTCGACGCCGCGCTGGTATGAGTCGGGGGCCGGGTGAGCGGGTCAGGCCGCGTCGACGTCGCGCTCGGGCGACACCAGCGGCCCGTCATCCGGGAGGCCGGTTTGGAGGGCGAAGCGATAGAGCTGCGCGTCGCAGTCGACGCCGAGTTTTCGCATGACACTGCGTTTTTGCGCGCTGACCGTTTGTTTCGTTCGGTAGAGTTTTGCCGCAATGGCAGTGATCGACATTCCCGACACATACATGCGCAGGACCTGCACCTCGCGCTGACTCAGCAATGCCGTGCGGGCGTCGGACACTGCGCCTGCGGGCGCAGTGCGGCGCGTAAGGTGCGTCGGGCGCGTCGGGCGCAATCCATCGTGCAACGCGTGGACGGCTGCGATAACGTCGTCGATGCCGCGCGATTTACAGAGTGTCGATGCAACACCGAGATCGGTAATCTGGCGAGCCATCGGCGCGTCCACCATTGCCGTCAACACCAGAATCCGAACGCAGGGAAACATGCGCCGCAACGTGGCGAGCAGCGACAGGCCGTCGCCGTACTTTCCGCCAGGCATGGTGTGGTCGATCACCAGTACGTCGCACGAGGTGCGATTGAGGACATCGACGATTTCTGCCACATGACGCGCAGTTCCCAACACCTCCAGTGAGGGCCGTTTGCCCAACTCGTGTTCGAGCCCGGCCACAACGACAGGATGGTGGTCAGCAATGGCGACGCGGATCGGTGTCATTCTTGAACCTCCCCAAAGCACGTGAACGCATAGTGCGCATATTTGAGGGACCGCTGCGTTCGAAGGGCGGTTCCGCAATCTACGTTGCGCAAGCGCACTTGGTGCTATTTCCCAAAAACGGAGGTACATTTGCGCAACCCCGTGTTTGCCAGAATGGGGGCGCACGGCGTCTCAAGTAGAATGGCGGCCATTACAAGTCCTCCACTCGCACGAAGTTCATGGCCACACTGGTTTTTATCGTTCTCGCGTATCTGATCGGCTCGGTGCCGTTTGCGGTGATCGTCAGCCGCACGATGGGCCTCGCGGATCCGCGCAGTTACGGCTCGGGCAATCCGGGCGCCACGAACGTACTGCGTTCGGGCAACAAGAAGGCCGCCATCCTGACGTTGATCGGCGACGCCCTCAAGGGTTGGCTCGCGGTTTATCTGGCGGAACGTTTTGCCGACGCCTGGGGTGTGGGCGATTTCGGACTGGCGGCAGTGGCGCTCGCCGTGTTCCTTGGCCATTTGTACCCGGTGTTCCTGCGCTTCGCCGGTGGCAAGGGTGTGGCGACGGCCGCGGGCGTGTTGTTTGCCATCAGCCCGATTCTGGGACTGGCGGTGATGGCGACGTGGCTGATCATTGCGATCTTCTTCCGTTATTCGTCGCTCGCCGCGCTGGTCGCGGCCGTGTTTGCGCCCCTTTACTACGTCTTCATGTATGGTTTCGGGCCGTACTCCCCGGCGGTGATCGTCATGGCGGTCCTGCTGGTCTATCGCCATCGCGCGAACATCGGCAAGTTGATCGCAGGCAAGGAAAGCCGCATCGGGCAGAAGAAGTAGGCATGGAGACGGGCGAAGGCATTGCCCGTCGATCCAATAAAAAACCCGCAGCGAGTCTGCGGGTTTTTTGTGCCTGCAACGAACGCGGTAACGCTTAGTCGCGGAAGTTGTTGAAGTCGAGCGGCGTGTCGGTGACATCCTTGCGCAGCAGCGCCATCGCGCTTTGCAGATCGTCGCGCTTGGCGCCCGCGACGCGAACGCTGTCGCCCTGAATGCTCGCCTGCACCTTCATCTTGCTGTCCTTGATGATGCGCACGATCTTCTTGGCCAGGTCGCCTTCGACACCTTTCTTGACCTTCACGACCTGCTTGACCTTGTCGCCGCTGACTTTCTCGACCTTGCCGTAGTCGAGAAAACGCACGTCGACGTTACGCTTGGCCATCTTGGCGATGAGCACCTGCGTGACCTGATCGAGCTTGAAGTTGTCGTCTGCGAAGAGCGTGAGTTCCTGCTCCTTGTGCTCGACGCGCGAGTCCGATCCCTTGAAGTCGAAGCGCGTCGAGATTTCCTTGTTGGCCTGCTCGATGGCGTTCTTGACCTCTACCATGTTGGCTTCGCTAACCACGTCAAACGATGGCATCTGGCTCTCCTGAATGTCTAAGGGTTCGTGAAATGGCACGCACAGCGTGCCGTGTAAGTCCGGCGGGCGGCGGGGGCGGCCGGCGCGGTCGGCAGCCTCGGCGGCCTCGGTATAATGATGCGCAAAATTCTTTCGCCCGACATTGTAATTCAGCCGTCGGTCCCGCGTCCCCCCCCGGGACGCTGTCCGGCACGGCGACACCCACTGGCCTGCCCATATTCCATGCTTCAGTTGCAACGCGACGTCAGCCTGCGCGAATTCAATACCTTCGGTCTGCCCGCCACCGCCCGCTATGTCGTGACCGTAGACAGCGAAGCGGCGCTGCTCGACGCGCTTGCCTTGCCCGAACTGGCCGGACTGCCGCGCCTCGTGCTTGGCGGCGGCAGCAACCTCGTGCTCACGCGTGACTTCGACGGGGTGGTGCTGCGCATGGCCATTCGCCACCGTGAGCGTCTTCCGGACAACCCGGCAGATCCGTCCGCGCGCTATGTACGCGGCGGCGCGGGTGAAGTCTGGCACGATTTCGTCGACTGGACGCTCTCGCAAGACTGTCCCGGCCTGGAAAACCTGGCGCTGATCCCCGGCACGTTGGGTGCCGCGCCGATCCAGAACATCGGCGCCTACGGGCTGGAACTCGCCGAGCGCTTCCATGAAGTGCGTGCGCTCGATACGACGACCGGGGCGTTCGTCACACTCTCGCGCGACGATTGCGCTTTCGGCTATCGGGATTCGCTGTTCAAGCGCGAACCGGGCCGCTACATCATCGTGGCCGTGACGCTGCGCCTGCCGCAGCCCTGGCAGGCCGTGACCGGGTATGCCGACGTGTCGCGCACGCTGGCCGATGCCGGTATTGCACAGCCCGATGCGCGCCAGATCTTTGATGCGGTCGTCGACATTCGCCGCCGCAAGCTGCCGGATCCCGCGCAACTCGGCAACGCCGGAAGCTTCTTCAAAAATCCCGTCGTGGACGCCGCCACGTTTGAGGCGCTTCGCGCGCGTTTCCCGCAGGCGGTCGGCTATGCGCAGCCCGACGGCTCGTGGAAGGTCGCCGCCGGTTGGCTGATCGACCAGTGCGGCTGGCGCGGCAAGACCGTCGGAAACGCGGGCGTGCACGAGCGTCAGGCGCTGGTGCTCGTCAATCGCGGAGGGGCCACGGGGGCCGATATCGTCGCGCTGGCCCGCGCCGTGCAGGCCAGCGTTCGGGAACGCTTCGGCGTCTCGCTCGACCCCGAACCGCTCATGCTTTGATGGCGGTGGCGTCCGGCAAGCGTTGCAGATAATCGCGCTTCAGATCCACCGTGGAGCGCACGCCGACGTCGTCGAAATGCTCCGCGAGCCAGCGCTCTGCGGCCTCGCGGCCCCGATCGCGCAGCGTCGTGAGGAAGTGCCAGTCCGTGACGAATTTCGTTGACGAGGACAAGTCGTAAAGCTCCTTGTCGGCGCGAATCGAGTGGATCAGCGGGTACTTCAGCCGATCGCGAAACTCTGGCTTCAGCCATCCTTCGTCGAGCAGCTTGTGCACGAACGAGATCGCCCGGAATTCGCGTTGTAGCGAAGCGTTGAACGTGATCTCGTTCACCCGGTTCATGATCTGGCCCGGCAGCACCGGCTTCTCTTTGCGCTCGATCGGGTTGATGTGCACGATCAGGATGTCGCTCGTGACCGTCTCGTAATAGAACGGGTAGAGCGGCGGGTTGCCGAGATAGCCCCCATCCCAGAAAAAGTCCTCGTCGATCTTCACCGGTTTGAACAGCCACGGCAGACAGGCGGACGCCATCGCCACGTCGAGCGTGATCTCGTGTGTGCGGAAGATGCGGATGTTGCCGGTGCGGATGTTCGTCGCGGAGACGAACAGATGTGTCGCAGTGCTCTCGCGCAGACGCTCGAAATCGACCTGCGCTTCGAGTACGGTGCGCAGCGGATTGATCTCGGCCGGCGGTTGCGCGAACGGCATCATCCATTGCTGCATGCTCTGCATCCAGTCATGCCAGACGGGATACTCGGTCGGACGCCCGTTGAGCCAACTGAAGACGGTTTGCGCCCATGCGGTGGCCGACGAACCGGCTTGCGAAACACCCAGCCAGAAACTGTGCAACGCCTCACGCGCCTTCTCGCGCGGATCGACGTTGGGACGGTCGAGCAGACCATGCGCCAGCACCACGGCGTTCATCGTGCCTGCGGACGCGCCGCTGATGCCTTCGAACTCCAGACGTCCGTCTTCCAGCAGCTTGTCGAGCACACCCCACGTGTACGCACCGTGCGCGCCACCGCCTTGCAGGCCGAGATCGATGCCCTTGCGTCCGCCGTTGTTGCGTCGTGCACGGGAGGACTTCGCTTTCGCGCTGGCGCGGTGGCCGTCAGCGGGAAGCAGCGGGACGTCCGTCGGTTCGAGGTCCGGGTGAGTATCTGACGTATCGGACGTGTCCGATGGGTTGGACGGCGTGTGTAACGCTTCTGCCGCCGTGAGGGGTGACGCTGCAGACGTGTCGAGCGTGGACAAGGGCGTGTGGGGAGCGTCAGACGATTCAGGCACATCGGACGCTTGGCCGACAGCGTGGTCGGCCGATTCGGGAGGCAGTCGCGACATAGTGGGAAGCGGCGCCGGGCCGCGCTGAACCGGCCGAGAGGGCGATGACGCGGGAGACCCCGCGCCGTCGCGATGCTGGCCGGACGGTTAGCCGTAATGGCAAACGTAATCGAGCGTCTCCACGACCTCGATATCGAACTTGCTATTGCCCGGCACGGAGAATTCCTGACCGGCAGCGTACTCTTGCCACTCGGTCTGACCTGCCAGGCGGATGCGGCAGCGGCCGCCCGTGACTTCCATGATCTCAGGCGCATCGGTACCGAACTGGAGCGTGGCCGGGAAAATCACACCCAGCGTCTTGCGCGTGCCGTCCGGGAACAGGACGGTGTGCGAAACGCACTTGCCGTCGAAGTACGTGTTGGCGCGCTTGATTACGGAAACGTTGTCGAACTGAGTTGCAATTTGCGTCATGACCGAATGCTGTGTCGAATGCGAGCGAATGCCGCGATAGAGAGTCAATATGCCAGGCCGCTCAGGGCCAGGCGTGAATTCATGCTAGCACGTTTCGAGCGTCCACCCGGCGGCATTTTGTGCAATGCACAACGAATATGCCCCGGTGTGGTGCAAGGCTGTGCAAATTCCGAAACGCTCTGATGGGCGGGGCGTACTGTGTCGTGCTGCGATGAAGCGCGCGGCGTCACGAGAATGGCTGACGGCGCGCGTCAGCGATGATAGCGGAACGTTAATCGCGGTGGGGTAACGAAAACCGCCCGGACGGCATTGCGCCAGTCCGGGCGGTGTGGCCGGGCTGGGTGTCCCGGCTGATCTGCATTCGGTGCGCTGGAGCGCTATAGGCGTCAGACGCGGCCCAGCATCAGGAACTCCATGAGCGCCTTCTGCACGTGCAGACGGTTCTCGGCTTCGTCCCAGACGACGCTTTGCGCACCGTCGATGACATCCGCCGACACTTCTTCGCCACGGTGGGCGGGCAGACAGTGCATGAAGAGGGCGTCGGACTTCGCGCGCTGCATCAGGTCGGCGTTCACGCACCATTGAGCGAACGCGGCCTTGCGTGCTTCGTTTTCCGCTTCGTAACCCATGCTTGTCCAGACGTCCGTCGACACGAGGTCGGCCCCTTCGCAGGCGGCGCGCGGATCGTCGAACTCACGCACGAACGGACGGCTCGATTCGGCCACCATCGCCTGATCGAGACGGTAGCCCGGCGGCGTCGAGATATTGAACTGGAAGCCGAAGATCTCGGCGGCCTGAATCCACGTGTAGGACATGTTGTTGGCGTCGCCGATCCACGTGACCGTCTTGCCCTTGATCGGGCCGCGATGCTCGTAGTACGTGAAGATGTCTGCCAGCACCTGACACGGGTGGTATTCGTTGGTCAGGCCGTTGATGACCGGCACACGCGAATGCTGGGCGAAGCGCTCGATGATCTCCTGACCGAACGTGCGGATCATGATGATGTCGGTCATGCGCGAGATCACCTGGGCGGCGTCTTCGATCGGCTCGCCGCGACCGAGCTGCGTGTCGCGGGTGTTCAGGAACACGGCGTGACCGCCCAACTGGTGAATACCGGCCTCGAACGACAGACGCGTGCGGGTCGAGCTTTTCTCGAAGATCATCGCCAGCGTGCGGTCGTGCAGCGGATGGTAAGTCTCGTAGTTTTTGAATTTCTTCTTGAGGATGCGGGTGCGCTCGAGCACGTAGTCATACTCGTCGAGCGTCAGATCCGAAAACTGAAGGTAATGCTTGATGGGTTTGGCGGTGGTCATTTGGATGTTCTGCTGGAGGCCGATCCCGCGTGCGTTCCTCGCAGATTTGCTGGGAACTCGAACGCGTTCGGCACGACGAACAAGCCTTGAGGCCTGTCCCCCCCGGTCAGGCTCGTGAAGGTGCTCTACCGGTGCTGGCTTTAGGGTGGACAGCCCGTAGTCTACCAAATCGTTTTGTCGTCACACGAAAAGCGTATGATCGAGCCCGCTGCTGCACAGCCAAAATCGGCTGGCAAGACCGAAAAAAACATCCGCAGCAATGGTGGGGGACAGGTTCCAGTCTTATATAAGATATAATACTGGCTCTGTCGGCCACGCTACCCGCGTACGGCTGGCCAGGTGTTTTTTGAGGTGATTGAGCGATATGACCGACCAGGTTTCCGCGCGCGAGTATTTCATTCAGGGGCTGACTCTGGATGGCAAGAAGTTTCGTCCGAGTGACTGGGCGGAGCGTCTGTGCGGCGCCGTGTCGTTCTGCGGCCGAAGCAATTCTGGCCCGAACGCATACATGCAGTACTCCCCCTATGTGCGTCCGACGATGGTGGGTGACGTCAAGTGCGTCGTTGTCGATGAGCGACTGAAAGAGATCGAGCCGAGAATGTTCGATTTCGTGATGAGTTTTGCGCGTGACAACGGGTTGCAAACGACGGAAGCCTGCTTCGTTCCCGACGTCAAATAAATCCCCCTTGGCCGCTGTCGGCCAGACGTGAGTGTCGGGCCTTCGGCCCTACTCACCGTCGCTTCGTCACATCTTCGCCCTTCCGGCACGTTCCCCTTCCAGCTTGTCTCCCGTAGTGCTCGATACGCTCGGCAGAATTGCGCGTTTTGTATGACGTAACGAGGGGAATGAGGGAGGTGAATGCAAAAAAGAATGCAGAATAGAAAAAAGCCCGCATGAAGCGGGCTTTTTAGTGTCCCGACCGTAGTCGGAACCGGCAAGCAACTTGTAGTGCTTTGCAGCTAAGCGGGAATACCCAACTTAGGCAGCAGCCGACATCGCCTTGATGGCGGCCGACAGGCGGCTCTTTTGACGAGCAGCGGTGTTCTTGTGAACGATCTTCTTGTCAGCGATGATGTCGATCGTCTTTGCCGAAGTGCGCAGCACTTCCTTGGCAGCGGCTTGGTCGCCGGTGGCGATTGCCTTGCGAACAGCCTTCACAGCCGTGCGCAGACGCGAACGCAGCGCCGAGTTGTGGGCGTTGATCTTAACGGTTTGACGCGCGCGCTTGCGTGCTTGTGCGGTATTTGCCATGTTCAGTGAATTCCTTGAATTGCTCCGCCTAATGCGGCTTCTGTGCAGTTTGGCTCCGCTCCCTGGGAGACACGGTGGCCAGGAAGCAATCCATTGACTTCGAAACCGACGATTATAGACGAAGCCCAACGGAAATTGCAACTTCTTTGCTGCAATGCTGTGCGTATAATACGCGCAACATGAATTTGCTCAAAGCTCTCGCTACGGTCAGCGGTTTTACGATGCTTTCGCGCATCACCGGCCTGATTCGTGAAATTCTTATCGCACGCATGTTTGGTGCCGGTCCCATGACCGACGCCTACAACGTGGCGTTCCGTATTCCCAATCTGCTGCGCCGCCTGTCCGCTGAAGGGGCGTTTTCGCAGGCATTCGTCCCAATTCTGGCCGAATTCAAATCGCAACGTAGCGAAGAAGAGACGAAAACGCTCGTCGACTCCGTGACGACGGTGCTTTTCTGGGTGCTCCTGTCCATCACGATTGCCGGGGTGCTCGGCGCGTCAGGCGTGGTCTACGCCGTCGCGACGGGCCTGTCGCGCGAAAACGGCACGTTCGATGCCGCCGTCTTCATGACGCGCGTGATGTTCCCCTATATCACCCTGATCTCGATCACGACGCTCGCCGCAGGCGTGCTCAATACGTGGCGTCAGTTCTCGATGCCCGCATTTGCACCGGTGCTGCTCAACGTCAGCTCGATCGTGGCATCGCTGTGGGTGGCGCCGCATCTGGAGACGCCGGTCTACGCACTCGCGTATGCCGTGATCGTGGGCGGCGTGCTGCAACTGATCATTCAGCTCCCGGCGCTCGCCCGCATCGGCATGTTGCCCCGCATCACGATCAATATTGCGGCGGCGCTTCGCAACGCGGGCGTCAAGCGGGTGCTCGCTAAGATGGTGCCGGCCACGCTCGCCGTGTCGGTCGCTCAGGTCAGCCTGATCATCAATACGAACATTGCGTCGCGATTGGCGCAGGGCAGTGTGTCGTGGCTGGCGTATGCAGACCGTCTGATGGAGTTTCCGACGGCGCTGCTGGGTGTGGCGCTGGGCACGATTCTGCTGCCGAGTCTGGCGCGCGCGCATGCCGATGACGATCCCGCCGAGTATTCTGCGTTGCTGGACTGGGGGCTGCGTCTGACCTTCCTGCTGGCAATGCCTAGCGCAGTCGGCCTGTTCGTCTATGCTGAGCCGCTCACCGCGACCCTGTATCAGTACGGACGCTTCGATGCGACCGACGTCGTGATGACGGCGCACGCGCTCACCGCCTACGGCGTCGGCCTCGTCGGGCTGATCCTCATCAAGATTCTCGCGCCGGGCTTCTACGCCAAGCAGGACATCAAGACACCCGTGAAGATTGCCATCGTGGTACTGATCGCCACGCAGCTCTCGAACGTGCTTTTCGTGCGCTGGTTCGCCCATGCGGGGTTGTCGCTGTCGATCGGCGTCGGCGCATGCATGAACGCCGCGCTGCTTTTCGCGGGACTCTATAAGCGCGGCATTTACCGGCCGGCGGCGGGGTGGCGTCTGTTCTTCGTCCAGCTTCTGGCGGCGTGTCTGATCCTGGCGGGCGTACTGCTGTGGTTCACGCAGAGCTTCGACTGGGTGGCCCTGGGGGCGCGTCCGCTGGCGCGCATTGCCTTGCTCGGTGCGAGTCTGGTGCTATGCGCCGTGGTGTATTTCGGGGCATTATTCCTCATGGGTTTCAACTTCTCGTTCTTCCGTCGGCGCACCCGCTCTTGATCCTGGTGATCCATTAGCGGGCCGGTCGCGGCGGAACTCACGGATACCGCATGGCGAATCGAATTCTGGAGTATTTTGCTGCGCTGGTTGCGTCCGACGACGGCCTGCCGTTGACCGAGGCAGCCATTGCCATCGCACAGGACGTCTATCCCGATCTCGACGTGCAGGACACGCTCACCCAGATCGATGCGCTGGCTGCACGTCTGGCCAAGCGTCTGCCGCCGGACGCCGGGCCGTTGCAAAAGCTGCAACTGCTCGACCATTTCTTCTTCCGCGAACTCGGCTTCACCGTCAATCAGAACGACTATTACGATCCGGATAACAGCCACCTGCATGTGGTGCTGGATCGGCGTCGCGGGATTCCGATTTCGCTCGCCGTGCTGTGCATGGAGATCGGTCATCAGATCGGGCTGCCGTTGCGTGGCCTCTCGTTCCCCGGGCACTTTCTGCTGCGTCTCGCGGTGCCCGCCGGGGATGTCGTCATCGACCCCATTTCGGGCAATTCCCTTTCGCCGCAACGCCTGCTCGAAATGGTCGAACCGTACCTGAAGCACTATCGCGACGAAAGCGCCGAGCCGATTCAGGAACTGGCGTTGTGGGCGTTGCTGCACCCGTTCCTGGAGCCCGCGACGCCGCGCGAGATTCTGGCGCGCATGCTTCGCAATCTGCGGGCCATCTATACACAGAACGAACGGTGGGAGCGGCTGCTGGCGGTGCAGGAGCGTATGGTGCTCGTGCTACCCGATCAGCCCATCGAGAAGCGGGATCGCGGGCTGGCGTATGCGCGTCTGGGTCTGGTGCGTCCGGCGCAGGACGATCTGGAGTGGTATCTGGGCAAGCGTCCCGAAGCGGACGACGCCGATGCGATTCGTCAGGTGCTCGACGACCTGAGCCGCCGTCCGGGCAGCCACGGGTAAGTTTCGCCCACAGCGTCATCCATAAAAAACGCCAGCCGCATTCCCGGCTGGCGTTTTGACGTCGGGCGCTGGCCCGCGCGCGTCTTGCGTCGACTACACCGACTGCATCGACAACTCCTGCACTTCGCGCTTGAGCCCCGGCTTGTAACCGAAATGGAAGAACACTTCGGCCATGAGGAACATCGGGGCGATAAAAATCTGGAAGATGTTATCGAGCAGGGCGGGCTTGCGGCCCTCGTAGTGGTGGCCGATCAATTGCACGATCCAGCCGCCGACGAACAACACACCGAAGACGGCGAGCGCCCACGGCCAAGGCAGCTTCGCCAGATGTTGCGTGAGCGCCAGCAACACGGCGAAGAACGCCGTCATGGCAAGCGCCAGCGGTACATCGAGCAGGAAGTAGTACATCAGCAGGACTAGCACGATCACGTGCGTTGCGTTCAGGCCGCTGGGGCCGAGCGGCACCCACGAGAACGCTTGCATCACCGCGAGGATGATCATGGGAACGCCGAAGAAATGCGTGAGACGGTTCTTGGGACTGCGGTGATAGCGCTGATAGAACGACATCTGTTGCGCCAGTGATTTCATGCCAGCCTCCTGCCTCGGGGGACGACGGGGAGAATATCTGGGCACCGGCTGGAGCATGAAAAACCGGTGTCTTTAGCCGACCGCAATCTGCGTCCGGCATTCCATTGTAGCCATAGTCCGAACGACATTTTGGTGCGCTGCGACAAAGTGTCCGCAGCGCGCCGTTTGCACCATGCCCTACGTGTTATCGACCGTCGGTGCGGCTATTTCGGCTGCATGCGAATCGCGCCGTCGAGGCGAATCACTTCGCCGTTCAGCATCGGGTTGCGCACGATCTGTTCGACCAGCATCGCGTATTCGGCAGGTCGGCCGAGTCGTGGCGGAAACGGCACCATCTGGCCGAGCGACGCCTGCACTTCGGCGGGCATGGCGAGCATCATCGGTGTTTCGAAAAGGCCCGGCGCGATGGTCATCACGCGAATACCGCTGCGCGATAGATCCCGTGCCACCGGCAGTGTCAGGCTGGCCACGCCGCCTTTCGATGCCGCGTAAGCGGCTTGTCCCATCTGACCATCGTAGGCAGCGACCGACGCTGTATTGACGATCACGCCGCGCTCGCCTTCGCCGTTCGGCTCGCCCTGACTCATCGCGGTGGCCGCGAGGCGAATCATGTTGAAGGTGCCGATCAGATTGATCTGGATGACGCGCGCAAAGGCGTCGAGCGGATGGGGGCCATCGCGTCCGACCGTCTTGCTGCCGATGGCGATGCCCGCGCAGTTGACGAGCCCGCGCAACCCGCCGAGTGCCTGTGCGGCTGCCACAGCGGCCTTGCCGTCATCTTCCCGTGTGACGTCGCATTTCACGAACTTGCCCCCGAGCTTTTCGGCGAGCGCTTCGCCTTCGTCGACATTCACATCGGCCAGTACGACCTTCGCGCCAAGTCCTGCAAGCCAGCGCGCCGCTGCCGCGCCGAGCCCTGAGGCGCCACCGGTGATCAGAAACACATTGCCCTGAATTTCCATGCGTCATCCTCCATTGGCAAAAAAGGCGGCGCAGTCTGAACTGGCCGCCTTCTTCTGTGGCGTTACTGATGGGGCAGAACCCCTTGCCGGACCGCACGCGTTGCGAACAACACGGAGTCGCGGGGCGGCATCGACCGATGGACCCGGTCGACTTACTTCAGTGCGTCGAACGCGCGCGCGCGGATTTCATCCACGCTGCCCTGGCCCGAGATCTTGCGGTACTGCGGTGCCTCGACGATCGCGCCGGGGCTGCCGTGCTTGGCCCAGTCCGAATAGTAGGCGACCAGCGGCTTGGTCTGCGACTCATACACCGCGAGGCGCTTCTTGACCGTTTCTTCCTTGTCGTCGTCGCGCTGGACAAGCGGCTCGCCGGTCACGTCGTCGACGCCTTCGACCTTCGGCGGATTGAACTTGACGTGGTACGTGCGGCCCGATGCCGGGTGCGTACGACGTCCGCTCATGCGGGTGATGATCTCATCGAACGGCACGTCGATTTCGAGGACGAAGTCGATGGCGACGCCGGCTTCCTTCATGGCTTCCGCTTGCGCGATGGTGCGCGGGAAACCGTCGAAAAGATAGCCGTTTTTGCAATCGGCGGCCGTCAGACGTTCCTTGACCATGCCGATGATGACGCCGTCCGGCACCAGATCGCCTGCATCCATGAAGCGCTTGGCTTCAAGGCCGAGTTGCGTGCCTTCCTTGATCGCGGCGCGCAGCATGTCGCCGGTCGAGATTTGCGGGATGCCGAATTTTTCTTTGATGAAAGTGGCTTGGGTGCCTTTGCCGGCCCCGGGTGCCCCCAACAAAATCAGACGCATCGATGACTCCTGAAAGTTTGTGATTTGTGAATGCTGTGCGTGCGGCAGGCAGGTGCGTCTCCGGTGCTCTGCGGCGGTTGCGGGTCCTGTGACCGGCGAACCGCGCTGCGCGCAGACATCGCGCCCGGCAGTGCGCGACGCGCGCGACCGGGGGTCTGCTCGCGAGAATCAGAGCGATTATGCCACGTCATGCCCGCCCGGCGGCGTTTTGCAGACAGCGCGGTGTCGCGTCGGTGCGATTTCCGGGACGCGTGCCGACGTCAGTTTTTCAGCAATGCGCGCACGCGTTCGAGGTCTTCAGCCGTGTCGACGCCCGGCAGCGGCGCGTCGTCCGTCACGAGTACGGCAATACGCTCGCCGTGCCAGAGCGCACGCAACTGCTCCAGCGATTCGGCCGTCTCGATGGGGGCTTGCGGCAAACTCGGGTAGCTGCGCAGGAACTTGGCGCGATAGGCGTACAGGCCGATGTGACGAAAGACCGTCGTCGTGGCGGCGGGCAACGTAGCGACGCTCGCGAGTCCGGCGGACCACGCGTCACGCGACCACGGAATCGGCGCACGCGAGAAATAGAGCGCGCGGCCATGCGCATCGAGCACGACCTTGACGACGTTCGGGGAGAAAATCTCTGCGTTGTCGGTGATCGGATGCGCGGCGGTCGACAGTGCGCATTCGGGGTGTTCGGCCAGATGAGCCGCGACGGCGTGCACCAGACGCGGATCGATCAGCGGCTCGTCGCCCTGCACGTTGACGACGATGGTGTCGTCAGGCCAGCCTTGCGCCACGGCGACCTCGGCCAGACGGTCGGTGCCTGTCGGGTGGTCCGGGCGGGTCAGCACCACGTCGAAACCGTGCGCGGATACCGCATCGACGACGCTCTGGGCGTCGGTCGCTACGACAACCTGGCGCGCGCCCGATTCGCGCGCACGTTCGGCGACGCGCACGACCATCGGCTTGCCACCGATATCGGCGAGAGGCTTATTGGGCAGACGCGTCGACGCCAGGCGCGCAGGCACCACGGCGACAAAATCGGTGGCGGCGGCAGTGGCGGTAGCGACACCCTGGGTGCCGGGACGCAACGTCGTATCGCTCACGATGCGGACTTGTCGTCGTTCATCGGAACGGGCGTGCCTTCGACAGACTGACGTGCTTCGTCGGCCAGCATGACGGGAATGCCGTCACGAATCGGATAAGCGAGCTTGTCTGCATGGCAAATCAGCTCCTGGGCTTTTTTATCCAGCTCCAGCGGGCCCTTGCACAACGGGCAGACGAGAATCTCAAACAGTCGGTTGTCCACGCAATTTCTCCACTACCAGTGATACGAGGCGCGCATCGAGCGCTGCCTCGGCAGGTACGGCCCACACACGCGGGTCGGACCAGGTGACGCATTTTACTGCATCCTTTTCGGTGATCAGGATGGCGTCCGCGGCCACGCCGTCGAACGGATTGGTCGCAAAGTCGTAATGATCGGGCAACGCCAGCGTCTCGATCTGCAACCCTGCTGCGCGCAATGCCGCGAAGAACCGCTCCGGTGCCCCGATGCCCGCGGCTGCCAGCACGCGCTTGCCCGCAAAGTGAGACAGCGCGCGGCTGAGCGACGGCTGGCTGACGCACCACGCATCGCCTAACGTCAACGTCAGACGCCACGTATGCGGCCAATCCGGCAGCGTTCGGCCATACGGATCGTTAATGAGGTTCACGTCGCGTTGTCGCGATAGCGGTTCGCGCAGCGGCCCCGCTGGCAGCAAGAAGCCGTTGCCACCGAGCCGATGATCGAATACGGCGATTTCGACGTCGTGTGCGAGGGCGTAATGCTGAAGACCGTCGTCACAGACGATGACGTCGCATTCGGGATGCGCAGCCAGTAACGCCCGACCGCCTTCCACGCGCGACGGCCAGACCCACACGGGCGCGCCGGTCCGTTTCGCGATCAGCAGCGGCTCGTCGCCAACGGCTTCCGGACGTGCCGTGCGCGCGACTTCCGTCGGCTGGGTCAGCGTCGCCCCGTAGCCTCGCGAAAGCACGCCGGGCGTGTAGCCATGTTCACGCAACGCGCCGACGAGTGCGATGACGGTCGGCGTTTTGCCGGTGCCGCCCACCGTCAGATTGCCGACCACGACGACCGGGACTGGAAGTCGTGTCGACGGTTTCCAGCCACGACGAAAGCCCATGCGCCGCCACGCCGCAATGCCGCCGAAGATCCACGAGAGCGGCCAGAGCAGCCAGGCGGCGAGCCCCCGGCGTTGCCACTGCGCCGTGACCCAATGGACCAGCGAGCCCGACAGACGCGGCACGAGGGCGCGCGCGCGCGCGCCTTTCGCGGTGTCCGGCTGTCGCGACGGGTGTCGTGTCATCGGGACGGCTGCGCAGGTGCGCCGTGCGCCGTTGTCGAACGGGCGGCGAAGGTCAGACGCGACAATCCGGCCTCACGCGCGGCCTCCATCACATTGATGACGGACTGATGCGTGCTCTTGGCGTCGGCGTTGATGATGATCACCGGCGGCTCAGCGCCGGTATTGGCGGGGCCAGCCGCCTGACGCAGCGCGGCCGTCAGACCGGCAACGTCGCGTTGTGCCAGCGCATGCCGGTCGATCGCGTAGCTGCCGTCGGCGCCTACCGAAACGACAATCTGACGCGGCGGCACGACCGCTTTTTCCGCGTCTGCCGTGGGCAGATTGACCTTCAGCGCCGTGTAGCGCGTGTAGGTCGTCGTGACCATCAGAAAGATCAGGATGACGAGCAGCACGTCGATGAGCGGGATCAGATTGATCTCCGGTTCATCGCGCGTGGAGAGACCTCGACGGAAATTCATCGCATGTCTCTCGAATCAGTGCCGCGGCAGCGTGGCATCGAGAAAATGGACCGCCTGCGTTTCGAGTTCGACGAGGAAGGCGTCGACGCGGGTGCGGTAGTACCGATAGAAGATCATCGCCGGAATCGCGATCATCAGCCCGAAGCCGGTGTTGTAGAGCGCAACGGAGATGCCGTGCGCCAGTTGGGCCGGATCGGTGCCCGTTGCATCCTGCGAACCGAAGATCTCGATCATGCCGATCACCGTGCCGAACAGACCCATGAGCGGTGCGACCGAGGCGATGGTGCCCAGCGCGGGCAGAAAGCGCTCCAGTTCATGGGCGACGGCACGCCCCGTTTCCTCCAGCGCCTCTTTCGCGCCTTCGCGCGGGCCCTGCGGATTGTGGGCGACGTAGCGCACGCCGGTCGCGAGCACACGGCCCAGCATGGAGCCGCGCGCCAGTGCTTCGGTGGCGTCTTGCTTGGCAGCGCCACGGCGCGCGAGCGTGATCGCGTTTTCGAGTACGCCGGTCGGCAGCACACGTGCGCGGCGAAGCGACAGGGCGCGCTCGACGATCAGGGCGAGGGCAATGATGGAAGCGATGAGAAGTGGCCAGATGGGCCAGCCGGCGGCCTGGATGACGGCGAACAAAGAGACCTCTTGCTTGTTGCGGGGGATGGGCAAACGAGTCCGAACTGTAGCGTGCAGGGGGGGGATGGGCAAGCACCGTTTTCCACACCCGACGAGCACAAGGATGTGGACAACCTTTGGATACTCTCGGCAACTCTTTGACGCGGTGGAACTTTTTAGTTCGTGATGAAAAAATGGGCAATGAGCGGTTTCAGAAATGAACACCTCCGCAAGCTCACAAATCCCAAGATTTCCTCGTCAGCCTGTGGATAACTATGTGTACATGTCGGCCTGGGAAGATATATCTTGTCGTGTGTCACGTAAGCACGCCTTTTTACGCCGTGGAAGCCCTCCGCAAAGCCCGATAAATCAAGGGTTTGCGCCCGGTGCGTAGGAATTGTCGGGCATCCGGGCGCGAAAACCCTTAAATTAGCGGGCCTGTGGACAGTTTTTCGTCAGCGCACACGCATGAACCTATCTTTCGACGACGCCCGGCCCACTGGTGGTGCGGATCGCGTACTCAGTGTTTCGGATTTGAACAAGGCCGTTGCCGGCGTGCTGGAGCGGAGTTTCCCGTTGGCATGGGTCAGCGGCGAGATTTCCAACTTCACGCGCGCCGCCAGCGGCCATTGGTATTTCTCGATCAAGGACGCACAGGCGCAAATGCGTTGCGTGATGTTCCGCGGTCGCGCGCAGCATGCGGATTTCTCACCGAAGGAGGGCGATCGCGTCGAGGTGCGTGCCTTGCTCTCCATGTATGTGCCGCGCGGCGAGGTACAACTCAACGTCGAAGCGATCCGGCGCGCGGGGCAGGGCAATCTCTACGAGGCATTCCTGCGCCTGAAGGAAAAGCTCGCCGCTGCCGGGCTGTTCGATGCCGGGCGCAAGCGTGAATTGCCGCGGTATGCCCGGCGCGTGGGCGTTGTCACGTCGTTGCAGGCGGCCGCCTTGCGTGACGTGCTGACAACGCTCGCGCGTCGCGCCCCGCATGTGAGCGTCGTCATTTATCCCGCGCCCGTGCAGGGGGCGGACGCCGCCACAAAGCTCGCGGCGGCGCTCGATACGGCCAATGCGCGCGGCGAAGTCGACACCCTGCTGTTGTGCCGGGGCGGAGGTTCCATCGAGGACCTCTGGGCGTTCAACGAAGAAGTGCTGGCGCACGCCATTGCGCGCAGCGAACTGCCGGTGGTCTCCGGCGTCGGGCACGAAACCGATTTCACGATTGCCGACTTCGTCGCGGACGTGCGCGCGCCCACGCCCACGGCAGCAGCAGAACTGATCTCGGCGGCGCGCGACGAGTGCCTGCGCGAAGTCGATCGGGAGCGTCAGCGTCTGAGTCGTGCAATGCGTCGCACGCTCGAGCAGCGCGCCCAGCAGCTCGACAGCCTGTCGCGCGCGATGGTCTCCCCGCGCGAGCGTCTGGCGCGCCAGCGTGGGGAACTGGCGCATCTGGCCGATCGCATGCGCCACGCCCTCGAACGCCCGCTGGCCCAGCGTCGCAGCCGATTCGAGATGTTGCGTCTGCGCCATGCACGGGCTGTGCCGGATGTCGCGTCGCAACATGAGCGCGTGGCATTGCTCGAACAACGTCTTCAGACGGCCATGTCGCGCCGTGCCGAGCGCTCGGCACAGCGCCTGACCGACGCCACCGCGCAGCTTGAACTACTCAACCCGCGTCGCACGCTGCAACGCGGATACGCCGCAGTCCTCGATGCGAAGGGGCAGCCGCTGCGAGACCCTCGAAAACTTCAGCGTGGTCAGCAAGTGACCATGCACCTTGCAGACGGGGCGGCCGACGTAGGCATTGGTGATGTCCAGGTCAGGCTAGACGATACTTTTTAGTCGGCGCGGTTCGGCAAAGCTGGCGAATCGCAGGCATCGTGCGCTGATTAGCCGGGATCGGCAAACAATCGTCACATTGCTAAGGCAGAGTGCGGCAAACCAAGTACCCGTTGGGTTTGCGGGGTTTTCGCATCTGCCCTAGAATCGATGGCTCCGGATAACGCAAAATCGGGTTCCCCTCAGAGCACAAAGGACAATTGCCATGGAACACAAGCTCCCTGAACTGCCGTACGCCATCGATGCACTGGCGCCGACCATCTCCAAGGAAACGATGGAGTATCACTACGGCAAGCACCACCAAGCCTATGTGACCAACTTGAACAACCTGATCAAGGGCACCGAATTCGAAAACGCCAGCCTCGAAGACATCATCAAGAAGTCGTCGGGCGGCGTGTTCAACAACGCAGCGCAGGTGTGGAACCACACCTTCTTCTGGAACACGCTGTCGCCGAACGGCGGCGGTGCACCGACTGGCGATCTGGCCAAGGCCATCGACGCCAAGTTCGGCTCGTTCGACGCATTCAAGGAAACGTTCTCGAAGTCGGCCGTGGGCAACTTCGGTTCGGGCTGGACGTGGCTCGTGAAGAAGGCCGACGGTTCGGTCGACATCGTGAACACCAGCAACGCTGCCACGCCGCTGACCGGAGCCGACAAGCCGCTGATCACGATCGACGTGTGGGAACACGCCTACTACATCGACTACCGCAATGCGCGTCCGAAGTTCGTCGAGGCATTCTGGAACCTCGTCAACTGGGACTTCGCCGCGAAGAACTTCGCGTAATCGACGTTCCCGGAATTTGCCGGCCGACACAGAGTCGACTTCGGTGAGCCTTCACTGAAGGGCACGTCAGACGCCCAACCCGAGCGTCTGGCGTCGCCGGCAAACCTCAGCTCGCTGTCCGCCACATCAACGCACGACTTCGGCGCTTGTTTCACCGCATCCGCCGCCACATCGCTGCAACACACCCTTCCCGCATCAAGACGTCTCACGCGTCTCATCGTTTCCCATTGTTTTCAACGGTCACCGGATTGCAGGCTTTTGCGCCGCGCTTGATCGACGTCAACATTCGTACGCGGGCACCTCGTTAGAGTGAACCCTTCAATCCGAACGGACAACGTATGCCAGACCCTGCGCCATCGTGCGAGGCCGCCACGGCCATTGCGCATTTCGCGATCGACACCCGATGTGCCGACGCGTTTCAAGACACACCGCCCCGCTTCTGGCTCGCCGATCCGCATCTGATGCGCAGCCTGCCCCCCGCCGCCTGGACGCTCTTTCGTCTGGCCGAATACAAGCGCGGCGGGACGGCCACACACATGTGGCGCGTCGGCGCGCTGGCATGGCGATTCGCACAGACGCTAGGGATGTCCGCCATCAAGGCGCAGGCGTTGGGGCTTGCGGCGGCGCTGCATGACACCGGCAAGCTTTGCATTCCGAATTCGATTTTGGAGAAGCCGGGCAGGTTGTCGCCCGACGAGATATTGACGATGCGTATGCATCCGGAGTTGGGGGCCGAGATGCTGAATGCCATCGGCGGTGCTGCATGCGAGTTGGCGGCCACGGTGGCGCGCACGCATCACGAACGCTACGATGGCACCGGCTATCCCTATGGGCTTTCCGGCAACCGCATTCCGTTGGCCGGACGCATTGTGGCGCTGGTCGACGTTTTCGATGCACTCGCCAGCCATCGCCCGTATCGTGCGGCGTTAAGTCCGGCGCAGATCGTCGGCGCGATGCTCGCCGAGCGTGGACGCCACTTCGATCCGTGGTTGCTGGATCGATTTCTCGAGCAGTCGCTCGGTGCGGCGCTGGAAATATCGAGCGGCGCGCGATAGCGACTACCGGCGCGCTGCATGAAGGATGCGCAAGGAAGGGATCAGCGCGGCAGGTTGGAGATCTTCGAACCTGCTTTGATCTTCTTCTTCGCAAACCAGCCCTTGTTCATCTCAAGCGCGTATCGCACAGCAGCACGAGGGCAATGGTTGTCTTCCGTTTGCGGTTCCATGTCCTCGATGTTCACGATCGTGCCGTCGTCGGCGAGGAACGCGATGGACAGCGGCAGATCGGTGTTCTTCATCCAGAAGCAGTGACCGGCGCTTTGCTCGAACACGAAGAGCATGCCCGCATTGTCGGCCATGGCCTTGCGATACATCAGGCCCTGTTCGCGGTCTTTCTCGTTCGCGGCGACTTCGGCCTTGATGAGGTACATGCCCGCAGAGAGTTGCACGGTCGGGAATTCCCCGGGCTGCTTGATTTGCGCGATGGCGCTTGCCGGGGCGAGCGCCATGACGGCGGCGATGCTGGTGAACGTTGCGCTGGCGGCGAGCGCGGCCAGTTGACGCGAAATCCGGATCACAAAAGACTCCTGAGAAGATCGGGGGGACGTCAAGAATACGGTCGGACGACAGTGGAAATTCCGCAGCAAATTCGTCGGGAATCCGGCGAATTTGCCCGAATTTTCCTCGAGCGGATAGCGGCTCATTGTATCTGCCGGACGAAAAAAAAGCAGGTTGCACGAGCAACCTGCTTGTTACCGTACGTTGCGCAGGCGTGCTGCGCGACGCGGTACTTACTTGCTTGCAGCGGCCGGAGCTTCGGCAGCAGCAGCCTTCTTCGACGACTTCTTGGCGTGCTTCTTGTGGGTCGACGACTTCTTCTTGGCAGCCGGCTTGCTAGCAGCAGCCGGAGCAGCCGTGTCGGCAGCAGCCGGAGCAGCAGCTTGGGCGAACACGCCCGTTGCGAACAGGCCAGCGACCAGGGCAGCGATCAGTTTTTTCATGAGATTCCTCGTTGGAGCTCGATGTTTGGGTGGTGTACTCGTTGACCCGCGAAGTGAGTCATCTCCTTTAACGTCCCGTCGGAACTTCGGTTGACAACCCGCTCGCGGATTTTTTCGACGACAAGTATTACGGCTTGTTACCGACCGGCGGTTGGCTCATCGGCTTCTTGGCGTGCTTCTTGTGGTGATGCTTTTTGTGCTTGGTGGTCTTCTTCGCCGGCGTGGCATGGTCACCCGCCGGAGCCGCCATCGCAGGCGCTGCTGCTGCGGGCGCCGCCGGAGCGACAGGCGCCGTCGCGGGCGCCGATTGTTGGGCCATCGCGGCACCGGACACGATCAGGCCGGCGGTCAGTGCGAGCAGCAGTTTGTTCATGATGTGGTTTCCTCGTTTCGGTAGTGGTGCGTATGTTGCGCACCTGTTCCCTCAACGAGATGGACGACGGCTACGTTGACCGGAAAGTGTAAGTATTTGTTGCGGCAGTTCGCACCACTGACCGGGTGAGAGATTTAACGAAAAGACGTCGACCGGGCCGATGGCCACGCGCACGAGCCGAAGTGTCGGTTTGCCGACGGCCGCCGTCATGCGTCTGACCTGGCGATTCTTGCCTTCGACGAGTTTGATTTCGAGCCAGTGCGTCGGAATGCTGGCGCGGTAGCGGATCGGCGGATTGCGTGCCCAGAGATGCTCGGGCTCGGGGATTTCGCGTGCCTCGCACGGCAACGTGACGAAGTCGCCCAGATCGAGGCCGCCACGAAGACGGGCCACGGCCGCTTCGTCGTACGCACCTTCGACCTGCGCCCAATAGGTCTTGGGCAGCTTTCGCTCGGGCTCTGCGATGCGCGCCTGCAAGCGGCCGTCGTCGGTGAGCAGTAGCAAGCCTTCGCTGTCGGCGTCGAGACGGCCCGCCGGATAGACGTCTGGGAGATCGATCCACTCGGCGAGCGTCGGGCGCGTCGGATGCGGCGAAAACTGGCAGATCGTACCGAAAGGCTTATTGAGAGCGAGAAGTGTCATACCGGGTGATGGCGAGGGGGATGCCTGAGGAAGCTGGTCAGCGGCGACATGTTAATGCATAATCGAAAACGTCACTCTTATGTCTTATATAAGACTTGATTTGTGTCACACGCATTTCGAAGCGCTATGACTAAAATAAGGCAGCGCTGCGCAGGGCGTTCACGTATCGACCACAATGCGGTTTCGTGGTGCGCACGTACCGGCCGCTCATGCTGTCCGACGCAAGCCATCTGATGCACGCATTCCGATCCATCCAATTGGAGCCCCACCATGTCGTATCAGCACATCAAGGTCCCGGCAGGCGAGAAGATCACCGTCAACAAGGATTTCTCCCTGAACGTGCCGGACAATCCGATCATCCCGTACATCGAAGGTGACGGCACGGGCGTGGACATCACGCCGGTGATGCTCAAGGTCGTCGACGCGGCGGTGGAAAAGGCCTACGGCGGCAAGCGCAAGATCAGTTGGATGGAGATCTACGCGGGCGAAAAGTCGACGCGCATCTATGGTCCGGACGTGTGGCTGCCTGACGAAACCCTCCAGGTCGTGAAGGACTACGTCGTGTCGATCAAGGGGCCGTTGACGACTCCGGTGGGGGGCGGCATTCGCTCGCTCAATGTGGCGCTGCGTCAGCAACTCGATCTGTACGTGTGTTTGCGTCCGGTGCAGTACTTCAAGGGCGTGCCATCGCCGGTGCGTCAGCCGGAGAAGATCAACATGGTGATCTTCCGTGAGAACTCGGAAGACATCTATGCGGGCATCGAGTGGGAAGCCGAATCGGCGGGCGCGAAGAAGTTGATCGCGTTCCTGCAGAACGAGATGGGTGTGAGCAAAATTCGCTTTCCGCAGACGTCGGGCATTGGTGTGAAGCCGGTGTCGCGCGAGGGCACCGAGCGTCTGGTGCGCAAGGCGATTCAGTACGCGATCGACAATAACCGCGACACGGTGACGCTCGTGCACAAGGGCAACATCATGAAGTTCACCGAAGGCGCGTTCCGCGACTGGGGATACGAACTTGCGAAGAAGGAGTTTGCGGCAACGGAGATCGACGGTGGTCCGTGGTGCAAGGTGAAGAATCCGAAGACGGGCAAGGAGATCACCATCAAGGACTCGATTGCGGACGCCTTCCTGCAACAGATCCTGCTGCGTCCCGCAGAGTACGACGTGATTGCCACGCTGAACCTGAATGGCGATTACGTTTCCGACGCACTCGCGGCACAGGTCGGCGGCATCGGTATCGCGCCGGGCGCAAACTTGTCCGATTCGGTCGCGATGTTCGAAGCGACGCACGGCACCGCGCCGAAGTACGCGGGCAAGGACTACGTGAATCCTGGCTCGGAGATTTTGTCGGCGGAGATGATGCTGCGTCATATGGGCTGGACGGAGGCTGCGGACCGCATCATCGCGTCGATGGAAAAATCGATTCTGTCGAAGAAGGTGACGTACGACTTTGCGCGTCTGATGGAAGGCGCCACGCAGGTGTCGTGCTCCGGCTTCGGCGATGTGATGATCGAGAACATGTAAAGAAGCCATCGCGGGGCGAGTCGCCCTGCAATGACTTACGCAAACCCCGACGCAGCGATGCGCGTCGGGGTTTTTTTGCGTAACGACGTCGGGATGGCCGGAGGACGGAAGCGTGGCTAGCCACTTCTTTTTTCGTGGCACGACCGGCCAGCAAATTGGGCGTCCCACATTGCACCGAGCGCATAACTCCCTGCGACGCACAAACTGATACGACTCGCGTTGGCGAGTCCGTCGACGATGGTCGACGACATCACACAGATCAGCAGCAGCCACTGCGGGAAAAACGCAACGCCAAAAGCGAAGTCATGGGAAATCGCAATCGGTCTGCGAACGCCTTGTCGCCGAGTTCGCCACGTTTGCCACGCAACGTAAGAAATGCCACTGATTGCGGCCCCGCAATCGACCCAGTTGGCGTCGAATTTAATATCCAGCCACATATCGCGTCACCGTCGGCGAAAAATCCAGATTGCGGCGAGTGCCGCAGTCATGAGGCCGACAATGTCGCGCGGGTCGTAGGGAAGATCCGTACGACCAACGGCGACGCCGGTCAGCGTGGCACCGATCAGCGCAAAGTTCGCAACGTGTCGGAGTTTCTTTCGGGTTTCGGAGGGGAGTCTGATCATTGGGATTTCTGAACAAGTACAGCGCAGGGGGCACGGAGGAAATTCTATTTCGGCCCAATACGTCGAGTGCAAGCGATTCGTCAGAAATCGCCTGGCAAATCCGAATAATCCCGAAGTGGGTGACTGCGTCACCGTATAACGATGTGCGTTGTGACGAGATGATCACCCGTGTTCGGTGTGTGGCTGCCGAACTCGCGGGGGAAGCCGACGCGCCATGTCACGACATCGGTGCCCGGCACGTTGCCCGCCTGATACCAGACGATCATGCCCGAGAACTTCATATCCTCGCATCGCTGACCCTTCGGGACGACGTAGCTGATCCACTCCGGCGCCACCTCGCCGAGCGTAGGGCGCGAGTCGAGTTCGAAGGTCGGTGAGCCAAGGTCGCGGCACAGTACGCTGTGATTGGTCTGCTCCCAAATCATGACCTTCTGACCGACGGCAGCTTCCACCTCCAGCGTTGGCGGCGGAAAGGGGGAGTTCGGTGGTTCGGCGCTCGCCGCACTCGCCCCGAGGGCGCACGTCACCCACACGGCTTTCCACAGCCAGTGCAGACCGCGCTGCGTCGGTGGCACATGCAGAATGTGCGATGAACGTGACGCACCCAATGTACGCAATGTCCTTCCGGTGGTGTCCATGATGGATCTCCCACCCCCGTGGCAGTCGACGCAGGGGCGTTCTCCTCCCCGAAAACCGCGTCGGCAGACGCTTTCATTACAGTGCACGGACGGCGACAACGCAAGGTGCGGTCAATCCTAGGTCGCGTGCTACGCTTTTAACGTTGTCAAAGACAAGCGCTCAGGCATTGCCCCGACGACGACGGGCACCGATATCTGCACCATCTCTGAGAGGACGAAGATGAAGGTCAACCGCATTGTTGCGAATCTCGCCGCGCCGACGCCACAGGCGCTGCAAGCGGCGCAGCGCTTTTACGGCGAACTGCTGGGGCTGGATCTGTTGATGGACCGCGGCTGGATTGCGACGTATGGCAATGCGTCGAAGATGTCCGTGCAGATGAGCGTCGCTACCGAAGGCGGCAGCGGCACACCGGTGCCGGATCTGTCCGTCGAAGTGGATGACGTCGACGAGGCGCTCGCCCGTATGCGCGAAGCGGATGTCGCCATCGAATACGGCCCTGCCGACGAACCGTGGGGCGTGCGGCGTTTCTACGTCCGAGATCCGCTCGGTCGTCTGCTCAACATCCTCGCGCATCGCTAAAGGGCGTTCAGATCGCCCCTACTTTGACTTTCCCGCCGTCGCAGTCCATCGCCAGTCGAAGCGTGCTGCGAGTTGTTGTGCTTCGAACGCCTGCGCCACGTGATCGACAAACACGCGCGTGCGCAACGGCAGCAACTTCTTGTTTGAGTAGTAGATGGACACACCGCCGTACTCGTCGAACCATCCCGGCAGTAGCCGCTGAATACGGCCGTCGGCGAGCATCGGGGCAGCGTGAGGCATGGGCAGGAGCGCCACGCCATAACCCAGCGCAACGGCGTGCGCCATCGCCTCGGGATCGTCGAAGATCATCCGCGTTCGGGCTTCGACGGTGATGCGCTCACCGTCGACATTGCGCAAGTCCCACGCGCGCAAACGTCCCGTCATGCCGGAGCGGCGGATCACCGCGTCGAGCGTCGTTAGATCAGAGGGGTGCATCGGCACCTTGCGTCCCGCCATATACGCAGCGGAAGTGCACATCACCGCATAGGTCGGTGCGAGACGCCGCGCGATGACGCCCGGTGTGAGTTCGATGCCGCCGCCAATGGCCGCATCGAATCCCTCGCCGACAACGTCCACGCTGCGATTATCGAAACGCCAGTCAGGCACGATGTCCGGATAGCGGGCGAGAAAGTCGCCCAACATCGGGACGAGATACTCGCGCCCGAACGAGTGCGCCACGCTCACTTTCAGCGTTCCAGACGGTGCGCTCTCGCGCTCGGCCGCACGTGAAAACGCGTCGGTCAGCGCCGCGAACGGGCTGTCGACATCAAGCAGGAATCGTTCACCACCCGCGGTCAGCGTGAGGCTGCGGGTGCTGCGATGGAACAGTCGCAGGCCAAGCTGCGCTTCAAGGCGCGCCACGTTTTTGCTGACGGCGGCAGGCGTCATACCCAGTCGACGCGCAGCCGCCGAGAAGCTCCCGGCACGGGCGCTTAGCACGAACGATTCGATCAGATGCAGCGCGTCCATCTCTCACCTGTTCCATTGGGTTGAAAGTGATGATCAGCATTATGGTCTAGTTTGAAGGTAATTCGAAGCCGATACTGCGTTCACTTCCTAACTCAGTGGAGCAACATCATGGCAACGAACTTTCAAGGCAAGGTGGCTTTCGTGACGGGCGGCTCGCGCGGTATCGGCGCGGCTGTCGTGCAGCGACTCGCCGACGACGGCGCTGCGGTCGCCTTTACGTATCACGGCTCGAAGGAGGCTGCCGAAGTGCTGGCTGCGCGCATTCAGGCCGCCGGCGGCCGGGCGATTGCCCTTCAGGCGGACGTCGCAGACCCCGAAACGCTCACGCGTGCGGTGAACGAGGCGGCACGTCAACTCGGCAAGATCGACATTCTGGTGAACAACGCCGGTGTCTTCTCCACGGGCAACATCGCCGACCTGGCGCTCGACGAGTTCGATCGCATGCTCAACATCAACGTGCGAGCCGTCTTCGTCGCGTCGAAGGCAGCGCTCGCGCACATGGGCGACGGCGGCCGCATCATCAACATCGGCTCGTGCAATGCCGAGCGCATTCCGTTCCCCGGTTTCGCCACGTACGCGATGAGCAAGTCGGCGCTCGTCGGTCTCGTGAAGGGCATGGCGCGTGACCTCGGCCCGCGTGGGATCACCGTCAACAACGTACAGCCGGGACCGACCAACACCGACATGAACCCGGCCGCTGGCGATCATGCGGGCAGCATGCACGACGTGATGGCGATCAAGCGTCATGCGCACCCGGCAGAGATCGCAGCGATGGTGGCGTATGTCGCCAGCGAAGACGCCGGTTTTGTGACGGGCGCGAGCCTGACCATCGACGGCGGTTTCAACGCC
Organism: Pandoraea commovens; assembly: GCF_902459615.1. GTDB lineage: Bacteria > Pseudomonadota > Gammaproteobacteria > Burkholderiales > Burkholderiaceae > Pandoraea > Pandoraea commovens. The sequence goes on along the minus strand of NZ_CABPSA010000003.1, from coordinate 224,694 downwards.
TGACGATCGGGACACGCGAGGCAAGCCAACTGGGAGACGTCGGATTTTCACGTCTCTCGTTGGCGCGTCGTAAGCGTAAGAAATGCAACGGACTTCGGGGCTTCGGAGGCGGTCGTAAGGGCTGCGAAGACATGTTGTCCCGAAGGGGAGTCGCTTCGAACGCCGCGTCACTGCGGGCTTCGGTGAACGTCACCCGCAAGTCGGCCATCGTGGGAATGTCGACGTCAACGTATTACCGCCGTAACGCGACGTAAGCTGGCTCACCGTCGTACGTAAACTCACGCGCCGAACGTCGATCTAGACTGCGCGCATGAAGGTCGTTCACCTCTCCCACACACCGGTAGCGGGCAGTCCGGGCAATATCGTCGCGGCACTGAACCGGCACACCGACATCGCGGCGCGGCATGTTGTCTACAACGCTGCGGCGTATGCATCGCGCACGTTCGCCGTCGATCTCGACTGGCAGTGTCAGCGTGAGGAAGCGCTCGACGTCCTCGCCGAAGCGGACGTCATCCATATTCATCAGATTTTCCCGATGGAAACGACGTTCGGCGCGGATCTGCTCACGCGCTTCGGCAACAAGAAGCTGATCCGTCAGTTTCACTCTGCGCCCGAGCTTTGGTCTCGCGACGATGCTTCGATGCGCGAGCGCATCGTCAACGACCCGCTCCCCCAACTCGTGATTGCGCAGGGGCCGGAGCGCTTCTACCCGTTCGCTCGCGTTGTGCCCAACATCGTGCCGCTCGACGACGCACGTTATCTGCCACATCCCGAATGCGCGGGCGAGACGGGGCGGCCGGTGGTCGTGTTCTCGCCAAGCGGGCGCTCGTCCGGATGGCGCAAACGCTGGGAGACGAAGGGGGCGCCGCAGACATTGCGTCTGCTGCGAAAACTCGAACGTCGCGGGCTGTGTGAAGTCCGGCTGATCACCGGCACACCGCACGACGAGTGTTTGCGAATCAAGCAGCGTGCCGCGATTGCGCTCGACGAATGCGTGACGGGCAACTATCACCTCTCCGGGCTCGAAGCGTTATCGCAAGGCAAGCCCACGCTGGGACATCTCGACAATCGCGTGCAATCCCAATTACGGCGTCTCACGGGGGCGTGCGATTTGCCCTGGGTCGACGTGCCGCTCGAAGCGGCTGAGGCACCGCTGGTGGCGTTGCTGACGAATGCGGCGTTGCGCGCGGAGATCGGTGCGGCGTCGCGCAAGTGGATGGAAACCTACTATCACGACGCCACCCTGGTCGGGCACTACCGTCAGGCCTATCTCGATCTGTTCGAAGCCCCCGGGCGTTTCGGCGAGCGCCGCATCGACGATGCTGCGCAATGGCTCGGCGTCGCACTGCCGAATCTGCGCTGGCGCGCGCGTCGCAATGCGAATGCGTTCTGGCGCGGGCTGTGGGAAACATGGCATGGGCGCTGAACGGTGACTGACGAATACTCCGTCGCTGCTTCTTCGCGTCCTCGTCGCTTCCTCGTCACTCAGAGAACAATTCGAACAGCAGCGTACGCATCCACTGACTTGCCGGTTCGCGGTGATACCGCGCGTGCCAGAACAGATTGATCTGCACGTCGGGAATGTCGAGGGGATGGTCGACGTAACGCAAGCCGAAGTGTTGCGCGCTGCGCTGCGCGAACTTCTCCGTCACGGTGGCGATGAGGTCGGTGGCATGAAGAATGTCGGCCAGCGCGACGAAGTGGGGCACGCGTAGCCGTATGTTGCGTTGCACGTGAGCGCGTGCCATGAACTCGTCGACCTGTCCGTGGCCGGTGCCTGCGGCTACCACCATCACTTGTTCGGAGCGCTCGAAGTCTTCGCGCGTCATGCGTGCCGTCGAAGTCTTCCTCGATCGTGCAGACGTCGTCACGCGATCGAGCGGATGCCCGGGGCGAAACATGCACACGTACTTCTGCCGGAACAGACGCCGCTGAAAGAACTCTGCCGAGAGATCCGGCAGATGCCCGACGGCCAGATCCACCTGACCCGCCGCCATCTCCTCACGCAAGTTCACCGCCGTGTTGCGCACCGTGCTGACCGTAATGCCTGGTGCGCGCTCCCCTAAGGCGTGCATCAGCTTCGGCAGGAAATGCACCTCGCCGATGTCCGTCATCGCAATCTGAAACGCACGCTGGCTCGTGGCGGGATCGAAGGCCAGTTGACGGTTGAACACACCATGCAGCGCGTCGAGGGCCGCCGCTACCGGTTCGGCCAGCTCGGTGGCCATCGGCGTGGGCAGCATGCCCCGCGAGGTGCGGATGAAAAGCTCGTCATTGAACAACTTACGCAGACGGGCAAGCGAATTACTGACGGCCGGTTGCGTCACGCCGAGGGCTTCGGCGACGCGGGACACGCGTCGTGCGTTGTAGAGGTGCTGGAAAACTACCAGCAGGTTCAGATCGACGGTATGCAAGTCCATAGCGAGTCCGTATCGAGTCCGTAGCGGGTCCATATGCGTCTTCCCGACGCGAGGCGCCGACGTCAGCAAAATCACTGAAATTTATAGGGCATATAAACAAGATTCTATTGGTTTATATCGATCGTTGCGCGATGCTTCTTGCAAACGGCGTCTTAACGCCATCAGCGGTGCCCGGAAGGCACCGTCAGAACGGAGACAATCCCCATGCAAGTTCACGTGCAGCCGCTTGGCGAGCGAGTTGACGTCGCCTCGGGCGACAACCTTCTCAAAGTCCTGACCGATCGCAATATTCCGGTGTCGTACAGTTGCCTGTCCGGCCGTTGCGGAACATGCCGGTGCCGTGTGGTGTCGGGGGACGTGCGTGAGGCGCAAGGCGTTGAGTATCGTCACCATGACGAAGGGCATTCGAACGAACGCTACGTGCTCGCTTGCCAGTCGACCCTCCACGGCGATTGCGAAATCGAGTTGCCCGCGCTGGACGAAGTCGTGGTGCATCCGGCGAAAATTCTCAAGGCGACGGTGCTGGCCATCGAGTCGCTGACCCACGATATCAAACGTCTGGTGCTCAAGCCCGCTAAGCCGCTTAGCTTCTCGCCGGGGCAATACGCCACGCTGCAATTCACACCGGCACACATCCGTCCGTATTCGATGGCCGGGCTCGAAGCCGACGACACGCTCGAATTCCACATCCGCCGCGTGCCCGGCGGCGCTGTCACCGGTTACGTCGACGAGCAACTGAAGGTGGGCGACGCGGTGCGCGTGTCCGGCCCGCTGGGTACATCGTATTTGCGTACGCGTCACGACGGCCCGATGCTCTGCGTCGCGGGCGGCACCGGTCTGGCGCCCGTCTTGTCGATCGTGCGCGGCGCGTTGGCCAGCGGCATGACCAATCCCATCGAGATCTATGTCGGCGCGCGCTCGGCCGAGGACGTCTATGGGCTCGCGTGGTTGCGCGATCTCGCGGCGCGTCACGACGGCATTCGCTTGCACGTCGTGACGACGGTGGCGGCCTCATCTGCGTCTGGCGCGCACGAACGCGCCGCGCCGCAATACCGCACTGGCCACGTGACCGACGCGCTTGCCGCCGATTTTGCCGCCCCCGAATCCCTTGTCGGCTGGCGCGCCTATCTGTGCGGTGCCCCGCCGATGGTCGACGCGGCGACGCGTCTGCTTCGCCAGCGCGGCATCGACAGTGCCCACATCTACGCCGACGCGTTTTACGCAAAGGCCGCGTGAATTCCGCTTTCACCGCCTTCACCGCTTCTCTGCATTCCCCGCATCCCTCAGGAGACGAACGTGACGACAACACCCCAGACCGGATTCGATCCGGCGCCTTGTGCCGATCATGATGCGGCCGGGCCCGCGCCGGCGATCCCGGCGACCTCGGATATCTGGCCTACCGAGGGCTCCAGCCGCATCCCGTTTCGGGTCTACACCGACGAACAACTGCACCGGCGAGAACTGGAGCAGTGCTTTTACCGCCAGCACTGGAACTACGTCGGATTGGAAGCCGAAGTGCCGAATCCGGGTGACTTCAAGCGCACGGTGATCGGCGAGCGCTCCGTCATCGTGACGCGCGACGCGAGCGGCGAGATCAATGGGGTTGAAAACGTATGTGCGCATCGAGGCATGAAGTTCTGCCGGGAGAAGCGCGGTAACCGCACCGATTTCCACTGCCCGTACCACCAGTGGAACTACGACCTGAAGGGCAACCTGCAAGGCGTACCGTTCCGACGCGGCGTGAAGCAGGACGGCAAGGTCCACGGCGGCATGCCGAAGGATTTCCGGCCGGAGGATCACGGACTCACGAAACTGAAGGTCGCCACGCGTGGCGGGGTGATCTTCGCGTCGTTCGATCACGACGTCGAATCGCTGGAGGACTTCCTGGGGCCGGACATCTGTGCGTACTTCGACCGGCTGTTCGACGGACGCAAGCTCAAAATTCTCGGCTACAACAAGCAACGCATTCCGGGTAACTGGAAGCTGATGCAGGAGAACATCAAGGATCCGTATCACCCGGGGTTGCTGCATACGTGGTTCGTCACCTTCGGCCTCTGGCGTGCCGACAACAAGTCGCGGCTGGTGATGGACGCGCATGGGCGTCACGCCGCGATGGTTTCCACGCGCGGACAGGGCGGGGGCGGTGAGGTGACGTCCGGGGTGTCGAGCTTCAAGGAGTCGATGGCGCTCAACGACATGCGCTTTCTCGACATCGTGCAGGAAGACTGGTGGAAGGGGCCGACGGCGGTCCTCATGACGCTGTTTCCCAGCGTCATCCTTCAACAGCAGGTCAATTCGGTGTCCACGCGTCATATCCAGCCGCGCGGCCACAACGCGTTCGACTTCGTGTGGACGCACTTCGGATTCGAAGACGACACCGAGGAAATGACCCAGCGGCGTCTGCGTCAGGCCAATCTGTTCGGCCCGGCGGGGTTCGTCTCTGCCGACGACGGCGAAGCCATCGAGTGCTCGCAGGAGGGGTTCGCGCAAAAGCCGTGGCACCGGGTGCTGGCGGAGTTGGGCGGCACGGGCGTGGAAAACACCGAACACATGGTCACGGAAACGCTGATTCGCGGCATGTACGCCTACTGGCGTCGTGTGATGGGCGTCTGACGATATCTGGGGAGACGATTCGATGGTGGATTTTGCAACGTTTCAGGCCGTGGTCGAGCTCAATGCAGCCTACGCGGCGGCGCTCGACGCGCAGCAGTGGGACGCCTGGCCCGAGTTCTTTCTGGACGAATGCGTCTATCGCATTCAGCCGCGCGAGAACTTCGATATGGGCCTGCCGCTCGCCACGCTCTCGTTCGAGAGCAAAGGCATGCTGCGCGACCGCATCTACGGCATTCGCGACACGCTGTTTCACGACCCGTACTACCAGCGTCACGTGATCGGGCTGCCCTCGATTCATGCGCAGGACATCGACACCCTGCACGTCGAGGCGAACTATGCCGTGTTTCGCACGAAGCCCGACCAGCTCACGGACATCCTGTCGGTCGGGCGGTATCTGGACATCGTGAAACGCACGGACGACGGCTGGAAGTTTGCGTCGCGGCAATGCATTTTCGACAGCGAGATGATTCCCAACTCGCTCATTTATCCGATCTGATACGGCTGACAGGACTGACAAGAGGACATCATGAGCGGCAACTGGATTGAGGCGGCGTCGCGCGACGCGATCCCCGAGGACGATGTGGTCGGCGTGGTCGTCGGCGGACGGGACATCGCGCTGTATGGCGTGGACGGCGACGTGTTCGCCACGGACAACGTGTGCACGCACGGCAATGCACGGTTGTGCGACGGTTTCCTAGAGGGGCACGAGATCGAGTGCCCGTTGCATCAGGGAAAATTCGACGTGCGTACGGGCGCAGCCATGTGCGCGCCGCTGACCGAAGGGGTCAGAACCTACCCGATCCGCATCGAGGCCGGAAAGGTCTACGTCGATCTGGGTTGACGTCCCCGGCACCCGGTCGCTTCGGGCGCCGACTTTAGGGGAAAATGTCCAAACGGGCCGCCTATCGGGCGGCCCGTGGCATTTGTGGGGCGCGTATCGCCTTGGCGGGCGGGCATGGGCAGGGGGTGGCTGCCCTCAGGCAGAGGTACGAACAAGAGGTACGAATAAAACGAACCGGTCGATTCAAAAAACTCAACGATGTGCCGGGCGATGCATCGAATGAACCGTCCTTTTGTCGCAAGCGGCGCTTTGGAATTCGTTAAAAGACTATTTGTTGCCGACACTCAACGTGCGTCATTTCTGTGCAGCGGCGGCGCAGACGACTGCGTAGGATTACTTAGTCAATTCAGGTAATTGCGTAATTGATTTCCGCAATTCGAGATAGGTAAGGAGTATTTTAATAACGGAGTGGAATGTTGCGATGAATATAGTTTTATAAGGGATTAATCGCAGTTTAATACCGTAAAGATTTGCCGGTGGAGCGGAAAGTTGCGTGCGATTTGCATGCAAAAACGGATCCAAAATATATGAACGTTTCGCATGCATTGTTGCGGTGCAATAAAAAACCCGGCCGAAGCCGGGTTTCTAATGCTGCGAACTGCCTGGCTCAGTTCGGAGCCGTGATGTTCGAAGCCTGCTTGCCCTTCGGGCCTTGGACGACCTCGAACTGAACCTTCTGACCTTCCTTCAGGGTCTTGAATCCATTCATCTGGATCGCCGAGAAGTGAGCGAACAGATCTTCGCCACCTTCGTCCGGCGTGATGAAACCAAAACCCTTGGCATCGTTAAACCATTTGACCGTACCGGTTGCCATACAAACTTCCCCTAAACAATTACGACTACTACATATCACCGCAACAACGAGCACATCTGAAAAACCCGCCGGCTGGCGGCGGCTTCTTAGGCTCACCCAGGCATCTTTTCTTTTAAACCACTTATAGAGGAAAAGCGCCAGTTCGATTGTTTTCGCTAACTACCAATAGTGTCAAGCCCTTTTTGAACGATAGAAGTTACGTTCGATCAGGTTTTACCCTTATATCTTGGAGGGTATAAGGCGTGCGGAGACACGCCCTTGAAATTTGGGTTAAGCTGACTCATATGGGTGTGGCACCCCCGGTGGTCGGGGCTGCAGCGCCTTGCTGGACAACGCACGCGCTGATCGACGAGTGTTGGCATGCCGGTGGACGACCGGACGGCAGGCGGCATTGGGGCTCCGATGGCTTCCTGCACCCGAGAGTTGTTTAGAATCCACGTATGGCAACCTTACCGACAACGCATGACGACACCGTACAGGAGCGGCAAGAGCAACAGCTCAAGCCGCCGTCCATGTACAAGGTGGTACTGTTGAACGACGATTTCACCCCGATGGAGTTCGTGGTGATGGTCATTCAGGAATATTTTAATAAGGACCGGGAATCTGCCACGCAGATCATGCTCAAGGTTCATCGCGAGGGCAGGGGAGTTTGTGGGGTCTTTACGCGCGACGTCGCGGCGACCAAAGTTGAGCAAGTTGTTAGCCATGCAAGGCAGTCCGGGCACCCGCTGCAGTGCGTGATGGAGGAAGCATGATTGCCCAGGAATTGGAAGTCAGCCTGCACATGGCGTTTATGGAAGCGCGCCAGGCACGACACGAATTCATCACGGTCGAGCACCTGTTGCTCGCCCTGTTGGATAACCCGACTGCAGCCGAAGTGTTGCGCGCCTGCGCGGCCAATCTCGACGATTTGCGACAGAACCTGCGCAACTTCATCGCAGATAACACGCCGACGGTGCCGGGCAGCGACGAGGTCGACACACAGCCCACGCTCGGTTTCCAGCGCGTGATTCAACGCGCCATCATGCACGTTCAGTCCACTTCCAACGGCAAGAAGGAAGTGACGGGCGCGAATGTGCTGGTCGCCATTTTCGGTGAGAAGGACTCCCACGCGGTCTACTACCTGCAACAGCAGGGCGTGACGCGTCTGGACGTCGTCAACTTTATCTCTCACGGCATTACCAAGACCGGCGCGTCCGGCGAGTCGGCCAAGGCTGGCGAAGGTAGTGCCGAAGGGGAAGAGGGCGCCAACGCCAAGGAAAGCCCGCTCGCTCAGTACACCCAGAACCTGAACCAGATGGCGCGCGACGGCAAGATCGATCCGCTCATCGGCCGGGAATCGGAAGTCGAGCGCGTGGTGCAGGTGCTGTGCCGCCGTCGCAAGAACAATCCGCTGCTCGTGGGTGAAGCCGGTGTTGGCAAGACGGCAATTGCCGAAGGCCTCGCCTGGCGCGTCACGCGCGGCGAAGTGCCCGAGATTCTGCAGGACGCCACCGTGTACTCGCTGGACATGGGCGCGCTGCTCGCGGGCACCAAGTATCGCGGCGACTTCGAGCAACGTCTGAAGGCGGTGCTGAAGGAACTCAAGGAGCGCAACAACGCGATCCTGTTCATCGACGAAATTCATACGCTGATTGGCGCAGGTGCTGCGTCGGGCGGCACGCTCGATGCGTCTAACCTGCTCAAGCCTGCGCTCTCCTCGGGGCAGCTCAAGTGCATCGGGGCTACGACCTTTACCGAGTATCGCGGCATCTTCGAGAAGGACGCTGCGCTGTCGCGTCGTTTCCAGAAGATCGACGTGAACGAGCCGACCGTCGAGCAGACGGTGCAGATTCTGCGCGGCCTGAAGTCGCGTTTCGAAGAGCACCACGGCGTGAAGTATTCGTCGAGCGCACTGTCGGCTGCGGCTGAGTTGTCGGCCAAGTTCATTACCGACCGTCACCTGCCGGACAAGGCCATCGACGTGATCGACGAAGCAGGCGCTGCGCAGCGGATCCTGCCGAAGTCGAAGCAAAAGAAGACCATCGGCAAGGGCGAGATCGAGGAAATCGTCTCGAAGATTGCGCGCATTCCGGCGCAAAGCGTGTCGGCAGACGACCGCGGCAAGCTTCAGACGCTCGATCGTGATCTGAAGAGCGTGGTGTTCGGGCAAGACCCGGCCATCGACGCACTGTCCGCTGCGATCAAGATGTCGCGTGCCGGTCTGGGCAAGACGGACAAGCCGATCGGCGCGTTCCTGTTCTCGGGTCCGACCGGTGTCGGCAAGACGGAAGTTGCCAAGCAACTCGCGTTCACGCTGGGCATCGAGCTGATCCGCTTCGATATGTCGGAGTACATGGAACGCCACGCGGTGAGCCGTCTGATTGGCGCGCCGCCGGGATACGTGGGCTTCGATCAAGGTGGTTTGCTGACGGAAGCCGTTACGAAGAAGCCGCATTGCGTACTGTTGCTCGACGAAATCGAGAAGGCGCATCCGGATATCTTCAACGTGCTGCTTCAGGTCATGGACCACGGCACGCTGACGGACAACAACGGTCGCAAGGCCGACTTCCGCAACGTCATCATCATCATGACGACGAACGCGGGGGCCGAGACGATCAACCGTGCGAGCATCGGCTTCACGAACGAGCGTCAGGCCGGTGACGAGATGGCCGACATCAAGCGCATGTTCACGCCGGAGTTCCGCAACCGTCTGGACTCGATCATCAGCTTCAAGCCGCTCGACGAACAGATTATCCTGCGCGTGGTCGACAAGTTCCTCATCCAGCTGGAAGACCAGCTGCACGAGAAGAAGGTCGAGGTCGTCTTCACCGACAAGCTGCGCGCGTATCTGTCGAAGAAGGGCTTCGATCCGCTCATGGGCGCGCGGCCGATGCAGCGTCTGATTCAGGACACGATCCGTCGTGCGCTGGCAGACGAGCTGCTGTTCGGGCGCCTGACGAGCGGAGGCCGTGTGACCGTCGATCTCGACGAGCACGATCAGGTGCAGCTGTCCTTCCCGCAAGACGGCAACACCAAGGCTCAGCCGGAAGCTGCCGAAGTCGAGTAATCGACTCGACACTGTCGCAAAAAAAAGCGCCGCGAAATGCGGCGCTTTTCTTTTGTCCGTCGTCCGCGTGGTGTGTGAGCGAACTTCGGCGTCGTTACTACAGTGTCGTTACTGCTTACCGGTACTGCCGAAGCCACCGGCGCCGCGATCGCTTTCCGGGAATTCGTCGACGATGTTGAACTCGGCTTGCACGACCGGCACGATCACCAGTTGTGCCAGACGCTCGAACGGGTTCAGCACGAACGGCTCGTTGCCGCGATTCCACGTCGAGACCATCAACTGGCCCTGATAGTCCGAGTCGATCAGGCCGACCAGATTGCCCAGCACGATGCCGTGCTTATGGCCGAGACCGGAGCGCGGCAGAATCAGGGCGGCGTAGCCCGGATCGGCCAGATGGACGGCCAGACCCGTCGGCACGAGCACGGTCTGGCCCGGGGCGATAGTCATGGGTGCGTCGAGGCACGCACGCAAATCGAGGCCGGCGCTGCCCGGCGTGGCATAGGCGGGCAACTGCGTGCGCAGGCGTTCGTCGAGGATCTTGACGTCGAGTTTCATGGCGTATGGCGGTGAATTAAAGCGAGTGAATCAAAAATTTTCCGGGCGAGGATGGCGCAAATCGTCAGGTCCGATCAGTCATCGGCACGCAGCGAAAACGCCTGCGCCAGCAGTTCGTGCGAACGCAGACGGGCGCGATAGCTGCCAGCGACCGTCAGCACGGTGATTTCGTCGGCTTCGAACTGCTCCTGCAACTCCAGCACACGTTCGGTCACGCGCTCCGGGGTGCCGATGATACTACGTGGCTTCTCCCGGGCGATCACGGACAGTTCCCGCTCCCGGTATTGCAGCTTGGCCTGCGCACCCTGATCGAGGCTCGGGATGGGTTCGTTCATGCCGTACGCCATCTGCACGCGACGCAAATCCACGCCCGCTTCCAGCGCCTCGGCTTGCGCATCCGTGTCCGCGCAGATGATGAACAACGCGACCGAGCAGTAGGGCTTGTCGAGCTGGCCCGGCGTGAAGCGTTCGCGATAGGCCTGCGTCACGCGATGGCCGTAATGGGCATTGATGAAGTGCGCGAAGCAGTAGCGCAGGCCGAGTTGTGCGGCGAGCAATCCGCCGAACTCGCTGGAGCCGAGTACCCACAATTCGGGGCGCGTTTGCACGGCCGGTTGCAGCAGCACGCCACGGTACGGGTGATCGTCGGCCAGCGTGTCGCCGAAGAGTCCCGCCAGCTCGGCGACTTGTTGCGGGAAGTGTTCGCCTGCATCGTACGGCCCCTTGGCGACGGCGCGCGCGGTGCGCATGTCGCCCCCCGGCGCGCGCCCCACCCCGAGGTCGATGCGATTCGGAAACAGCGCTTCGAGCATCAGAAATTGCTCGGCGAGCTTGAACGGGCTGTAGTAGGGCAGCATCACGCCGCCCGAGCCCACGCGCAGACGCTTCGTCACGCTCGCCAGCCGGGCGATCATGACTTCCGGCGCGGGGTTGGCCACGCCGCGCAGGCCGTGGTGCTCGGCGCACCAGTAGCGCGTGTAGCCGAGATCGTCGGCGGCTTGCGCCAGTTCGACGGTGGCGGCGATGGCGTCGGCCACACTGTGGCCGTGGATGACCGGTGTCTGATCGAGCACCGACAGTTTGATACGTGCAGTGGGTTGCGTCACGAGTGGGTCGCTCCGATCAGTGAGCGCTGCCGGCGGACGAATCCACCGGGGCGGCACCGGGGCCTGCATGCGGCAGGCGCGCAATCATCAGAATGGCGACGATGCCGCCAACGGCACCGCAAAGGAAGATCGAGGCGTAGCCGAAGAAGTTGGCGACGAGACCGGCCATCGGTCCGATCAGGCCGAGCGCGAGATCGAAGAACGCCGAGTACGCGGCCAGCGCTGCGCCGCGGTTCTGCGGCGGCACCGAACGCAGCGCCTCCACACCGAGTGCCGGAAACACCAGCGAGAAGCCCATCCCCGTGAGCGCTGCGCCCGCGAGCGCCATATGCGGATTGACGGCGCCCCACAGCAGGAACTGACCGATGGCGCTGAAGACGAGCGAGCACATGGCGACGCGGCGTCCGCCGAAACGGTCGACTGCGTGCGAGAGCAGAATCCGCATCGCGATGAACGTGCCGCTATAGAGCGTGAGTGCGAACGCTGCGCCCGACCAGCCGTGGCTCGCATAGAACAGCGTAATGAACGCTGCAATGACAGCGTAGCCGATGCTGCCGAGCGTCATCGCGAGACCCGGACGCCACACCAGCCCGACCACCTTGAAGAACGATAGACGGGTGCCGCCGACCGGAGCCGCAGCGGGCAGGCGCAGCGCAATAGCGAACGCCACGGCAGGCAGGCCGATGTTGACCAGCGAAACGACGGTGAAGCCCGCCGCTTGCAGCAAATACGCACCAAACGGTGCACCCACGGCGAGCGCGGTGTACATCGACACGCCTTGCCACGAAATCGCTTTGCTCGCGTGCGCTGCGCCGAGCAGGCCGATGCCCCACGACATGCCGCCCGTGAGCAGCAGGCTCTCGCCGAAGCCGAGCACGACGCGTCCCGCCAGCAGCACGCCCAGCGCCAGCGAGGGGTTCGGCACCATGGAGGCGATGAGGTACAGCACACCGGCCGCTGCGCAGCCGCACAGGCCGGTCAGCACAGCATTGCGCGGGCCGCGCGTGTCGACGGTGCGTCCGGCATAGGAGCGCAGCAGGAGCGTGACGACCGACTGGATACCGATCGTCACGCCGACCACGAACGAGCCGAAGCCCAGCGTTTCGTGGACGTACACCGGCAGCACGGGTAGCGGCATGCCGATGGTCATGAAGCCGAAGAACATGATCGCGGCGAGCATGCTCAGTGTCCCGTAGACACTGAAGGCTGGCCGCGAGGAGGAAGGAGGTTGCGTCATCTGATGGTTATCGTGTGCGATGCCCGAGAGCCCGGGTACTGATGGCGGCAGGTCGTGGGGCGCGTAATGCCATCGCAGGTCGTCGCAGGTTGCCGCCGCGCCTGCCAGTCTGTCAGCGTCGCCGGACAACGACAATGACAGACGGACTGGCTGTAGGGGTATTGGGACGGGGGATCAGTGCGGCGACGGCAGCCGCGCGGCGATTTCGATGATCAGGCTGCGGGCGAGCGCTTGCTTGTCGGCACGCGGCAAACGCTTCTGTCCCGCTTCGTCGAACAGAATGACTTCGTTGTCATCCTGCCCGAACGTGGCCGGGCCGAGATTGCCCACAAGCAATGGCACCTGTTTGCGCTGGCGCTTCTGCGCACCGTGCTTTTCGAGATCGCCCGACTCGGCCGCAAAGCCCACGCAAAACGGCGGCTTCGGCAATTGCGCCACGGCGGCGAGAATGTCCGGGTTCTGGACGAATTCGAGTGTCGGGACGTCGGCGTCGCCCGTCTTCTTGATCTTGTCGTGCGCGACGTCGCGCACGCGCCAGTCAGCCACGGCGGCCACCGCGATGAAGATGTCGTTACGCGAAACATCGGCCATCACGGCGTCATACATCTGTTGCGCCGTCTGGACGTTGCTGCGCGTCACGCCGTAGGGCGTCGCGAGCGAGGTCGGTCCGGCTACGAGATGCACATCCGCACCCGCCTGCGCGGCGGCGCGCGCGAGGGCGAACCCCATCTTGCCGCTGGAGCGATTCGTGAGTCCGCGCACCGGATCGATCGGCTCGAAGGTCGGGCCTGCGGTGATGAGCACGCGGCGTCCCGCGAGACGCTTCGGCTGGAAGAAGCCAGCGAGTGCTTCGTACAGGTCTTCCGGTTCGAGCATGCGCCCGTCGCCGATTTCGCCGCAGGCCTGATCGCCGCTGCCCGGGCCGAGGATCGCGATGCCGTCGCCGCGCAGCGTTGCCGCGTTGCGTTGTGTGGCCGGATTGGCCCACATCTGACGGTTCATCGCGGGTGCTACCAACAGCGGGCAATCGCGCGCCACACACAACGTGGAGAGCAGATCGTCGGCCATGCCGTGCGCGAGCTTGGCGAGGAAGTCAGTGGAAGCGGGGGCAATGAGAATGGCGTCGGCCTCACGCGAGAGGTCGATGTGCGCCATGTTGTTGTCGATGCGGTTGTCCCATTGACTGGTGAACACCGGGCGGCCCGAGAGCGCCTGCATCGTGAGCGGGGTGATGAATTGCGTGGCGGCTTCGGTCATCACGACCTGCACCGTGGCACCGGCCTTGATGAGCAGCCGCGTAAGTTCTGCCGACTTGTAGCAGGCGATGCCGCCCGTCAGGCCGAGCACGATGGTCTTGCCAGCCAGTTCACCACGTTCCATAAGAAATGCCTCCTCCAAAGTGCCGCGCGGCGCCTCCAGGGCGCCGCGACGGTGTTTGCTGCTTACCGATCCGTCACATCGGCTGCACGCCGTGGACGCATCGTGCCGCAGATCGCTGCGGCCCGGTTCTGCTGCGCTACTTGCCGCGCCGCACGCGTCGCAACTCGTCGATCACCAGCAGCACTGCGCCCACGCAAATGGCCGAGTCGGCCACGTTGAACGCCGGCCAGTGCCAGCCGCCGACGTGAAAGTCCAGAAAGTCGATCACATGGCCGTAGACCACCCGATCGATCACGTTGCCCAGCGCGCCACCGAGAATCATCGACAACGACAGGCAGAACATCTTCTGACCGTTATGACGCTTGAGCAACACCACGATGACCGTCGCAGCCACGATGCCGAGCAGCGTGAAGAACCAGCGCTGCCAGCCACCGGCAGCCGCCAGGAAGTTGAACGCTGCGCCCTTGTTGTACACCAGCACGAGATTGAAGAACGAGGTCAGCGGGCGGAATTCGCCGTACTGGAACGTCTTCAGAATCGTGAGTTTGGTGACCTGATCGATCAGGATCGCAATGACCGCGATGCCCAGCCACGGCGCCAGTCCGAGGGACGCGCCGCTACCGGCGTTGCTGCCACCACCACGCTTCGCGCCCGTACGGGCGCCTGCTTTGCTTGCCATTATGCCGCGCTCCGGTGTTCGCCGCTGCCGAAGAGATTCGACACGCAACGTCCGCAAAGGGTCGGGTGAGCGGCGTCTGCGCCCACGTCTTCACGATAGTGCCAGCAGCGCTCGCACTTCTGATGCGTCGACGGCGTGACGACCACACCTTCCTCGGCTTCCGATGCGACTTGCGAGACCTTCGCGGCCGACGTGATCAGCACGAAACGCAGGTCGTCGCCGAGGCTGGCCAGCACGTCGTACTTGCGACCCGAGACGCGTACGTCCACTTCGGCTTGCAGCGACGAGCCGATCTGCTCGGCGGCGCGCGCTTCTTCCAACGCCTTGGTGACGTCGCCGCGCACCGTGCGCAGCAGATGCCACTTCTCGAGCAGACGCGTGCCTTGCGCGACTTCCGGATAAGCGTAGTACGTTTCCGTGAAGATCGTGTCGTTGCCCGGCTGGAACACCTGCCACGCTTCTTCTGCCGTGAACGACAGGAACGGGGCCATCATCTTCAGCAGGCCGTGCGTGATGTGATACAGCGCGTTCTGCGCGGCGCGGCGTGCCGGGGCGTCCGGCGCGCTCGTGTACAGACGATCCTTGAGGATGTCGAGGTAGAAGCCGCCGAGGTCTTCGGAGCAGAACGTCTGGAGCTTGGACACGACCGGGTGGAACTCGTAACGGTCGTAGTGGCCGAGCACTTCGGTTTGCAGCGATTGCGACAGCGCCACGGCGTAACGGTCGATTTCCAGCCACTGATCCACCGGCATGGCGTGCTTCGCGTGGTCGTAGTCGGCCAGGTTCGCGAGCAGGAAGCGCAGCGTGTTGCGGATACGGCGATAGCCTTCCGTCACGCGCTTGAGGATCTCGTCCGAGATCGACAACTCGCCCGAGTAGTCGGTCGAGGCCACCCACAGGCGGATGATTTCGGCGCCAAGCTTGTCGGCCACTTCCTGCGGCACGATCGTGTTGCCGATCGACTTCGACATCTTGCGGCCCTGACCGTCGACGGTGAAGCCGTGCGTGAGCAGCGCCTTGTAAGGCGGACGGCCGTCGAGCATCGACGCGGTCAGCAGCGACGAATGGAACCAGCCGCGATGCTGATCCGAGCCTTCCAGATACAGATCGGCCGGGAAGCCCAGCTCATGGGCATGCGAGCCGCGCAGCACGTGCCAGTGCGTGGTGCCCGAGTCGAACCACACGTCGAGCGTGTCGCGGTTCTTCACGTAATCCTTGGCTTCGTCGCCGAGCAGCTCGACCGGGTCGAGCGTCTGCCAGGCTTCGATGCCTTCGGTTTCCACACGCTTGGCCACGGCTTCGAGCAGCTCGGGCGTGCGCGGGTGCAGGGCACCGGTTTCCTTGTGGACGAAGAACGCCATCGGCACGCCCCATTGGCGCTGACGCGAGAGCGTCCAGTCCGGGCGGTGCGCGATCATGTTGTGCAGACGTTGCTTACCCCACGACGGGAAGAACTCCGTCGCTTCGATACCGGCGAGCGCGATCTCGCGCAGCGTCTGGCCGTTACCCGGCGCGCCGTCGACCGGCTTCACGTCCATGCCCGCAAACCACTGGTTCGTCGCGCGATAGATGATCGGCGACTTGTGGCGCCAGCAGTGCATGTAGCTGTGCGTGTACTTGAACGAATGGAACAGCGTGCCCGCGTCGCGCAGTGCGTCGACGATCTGCGGGTTGGCGTCCCAGATCGACTGACCGCCGAACAGCGGCAGGCTGTCCTGATAGCGGCCGTCACCCAGCACCGGCATGCGGATTTCCGAATCCGGCATGTCGTGCGCCTTGCACGACACGAAGTCTTCCACGCCGTAGGCCGGCGCCGAGTGGACGATACCGGTACCGGTATCGGTCGTCACGTAGTCGCCGAGGTAGACCGGCGAGGTGCGGTCGTAACCGGCATCTGCTGTGGCGAGCGGGTGACGGAAGCGGATCAGCGAGAGCGCTTCACCCTTCGCGCGCGCGACGATCTCGCCGTGCAGGCCGTACGTCTTCAGGCACTCTTCGACGCGATCGGTCGCGAGGATCAGCAGGCCGCGCTCCGTCGAGACGAGGGCGTACTCCACTTCCGGATGGACGTTGAGCGCCTGATTCGACGGGATGGTCCACGGGGTCGTCGTCCAGATGACGATGAACCCGTCTTCGCGCGGCAGCTTCGGCAGACCGAAGGCCTTGGCGACCTTTTCCGGTTCGGCGAAGGCGAAGCCCACGTCGATGGCCAGATCGGTCTTGTCCTTGTACTCGACTTCCGCTTCGGCCAGCGCCGAGCCGCAGTCGAAGCACCAGTTCACCGGCTTCAGACCGCGATACACATAGCCGTTCTTCAGGATCTGCGCGAGCGCACGAAGCTCACCGGCTTCGTTCGCGAAGTTCATGGTCTTGTACGGATTGTCCCAGTCGCCAAGCACGCCCAGGCGCTCGAAGTCGGCCTTTTGGCGCTCGATCTGCACGGCAGCGTACGCACGCGCCTTTTCCTGCACTTCGCGCACCGGCAGGTGCTTGCCGAACTGCTTTTCGATCTGGATTTCGATGGGCATGCCGTGGCAGTCCCAACCCGGCACGTAGGCGGCGTCGAAGCCCGCGAGGCTGCGCGCCTTGACGATCATGTCTTTGAGGATCTTGTTGACCGCGTGACCGATGTGGATGTCGCCGTTCGCATACGGCGGGCCGTCGTGCAGGATGAACTTCGGACGGCCTTTGCTGGCTTTGCGGATCTTGTCGTAGATCTTCTTTTCCTGCCATTGCTTGACCCACAGCGGCTCGCGCTTGGGCAGGTCGCCACGCATCGGGAACGGCGTGTCCAGCAGGTTGACGGGGTATTTGCTCGGGGCTTTCTTTTCGCTCATGGATGCAACGCTATCGAATTTTGGGTATCGGATGTAGGGCGCTCGCGCCGGTGGCGTTGCCGGGGCCTTGCTGACCTTGTGGGCCATGAAGGGCGGCGTCCGGGCAGGTGCCAGAGACGGCTGCGGGCCGCGCGCGAGGCGCAGGGCGCCGGCGCACGCGGGCGAAGATCAACTAATTCGGTCGGTCGCCGTGGTGGCGAAGTCGCGTCGTACGCTCGGGCCATTGGCGTCGAGCGCATGGGCGAAATAGGCACGGGCTTCGCGCGTGTCCTGCGCAATGGCGGCTTCGAGTTCGGCCAGTCCGTCGAATTTCGCTTCGTCACGCAGTTTCTGCAAAAATTCCACGCGCACCAGTTTGCCGTAGCAATCGCCCACGAAGTCGAGCAGATGCACTTCGAGCAGCACGCGACCGGAATCGTCCACGGTCGGTCGCAGGCCCAGGCTCGCCACGGCGGGCAGCGGTTTGTCCGCCAGACCGTGTACCTGAACGACGAAGATGCCCGAGAGGGCCGGGTGCTTGTGCGCGATGCGCAGATTGAGCGTCGGGAAGCCCAGCTTGCGGCCGAGCTTCATGCCGTGCACGACGTGACCGGTGATCGCGTACGGACGACCGAGCAGCGCGTGGGCGCGCTCGAAGTTGCCGTCGGCGAGCGCCGCACGCACTTCCGAGCTGGAAATGCGCACGCCGTCGTGTGCGATGGTCGGCATTTGTTCGACGACGAAGTCGAAGCGACGGCCAGCGTCGCGCAAGTATTCGATGTCGCCCGCGCGCTTCGCGCCGAAGCGGAAATCGTCTCCCACCAGCAGCCAGCGCGTGTGCAGGCCGTCGACGATGATGTTGCGCACGAAGTCTTCGGGCGACTGTCCGGCGAAATGGGCGTTGAAGTGTTCCACCACGAGACGGTCGACGCCGTGCGAGCGCAGCGCTTCGAACTTGTCGCGCAGATTGGAGATGCGGGCAGGCGCCCGGTCGGGCATGAAGTATTCGCGGGGATGCGGCTCGAACGTCATCACGCACACCGGCAAGCCGCGCGCAGCCGCCGCCGCGCGCACGCGCGCGAGCAGTGCCTGGTGGCCCAGATGCACGCCGTCGAAATTGCCGATCGTCAGCACGCAGGGCGCTTTGCTTTGCGCGTTGGGTAGACCCCGGAAGACTCGCACGATAAGGAAGCGTCTACAGGACGTTGAATGATGAAATAGCCGCGCGGCGTGGCTGGGAGGGTCTGGCGGCCTGTCGCGCCCGGGGACAACCGGTCGACACAGGGCGCTCGAACCGACATTGCGGCGCCGCAGAACGTTGAATTATAAACGCTTCGGGGCCATCGCGGCGCGGATCGCGCTGTCTGGTGCGCCGCGCCAATGATAAAATCCGGCGATGAAGAACATTGTCATCCTGATTTCCGGACGAGGCAGCAACATGCAGGCCATCGTCCGGGCCTGTACCGCAGAAGGCTGGCCGGCCCGCGTGGCCGCCATCATCGCTAATCGTCCCGACGCCGAAGGCCTGGCATTTGCCCAGGAAAACGGCATTCCCACGGCCGTGGTCCCGAGCCGCGACAAGACCCGCGAAGATTTCGACGCCGAGCTGGCCGCCGAGATCGACCGCCACCAGCCCGATCTGGTTGTGCTTGCCGGGTTCATGCGCATTCTCACGCCGGCATTCACCGGTCGCTACGCCGGACGTCTCATCAACATCCATCCGTCGCTGTTGCCCGCGTTCCCGGGGCTGCAAACGCACGCCCGTGCACTGGAAGCCGGCTGCAAGATCGTCGGTGCAACGGTGCATTTCGTGACGGCCGAGCTGGACCACGGTCCGTACGTGCTGCAAACCGCCTTGCCCGTGCGCGACGGCGACACGCCCGAGACACTGGCAGAGCGCATTCTGCCCCTGGAGCACATAATTTACCCGCGCGCCGTGCGCTGGTTCGTGGAAGACCGTCTGGTCATCGCCGAGGGTCGCGTCACGCTGACCCCACGTGCAGACGGCACTTCCGATTCACAAGATTCGCAATGGCTTTTTGGTGAGGACGCATGAGCACCCGCCCGACCCAGCGCCGCGATGGCGCCAAACAATCCGGTCACCGCTCAGGCGGCCGTTCCTCCGATAGCCGTCAGTCGTCCAAGGGTAGCAGTGGCGGCAATGGTGGCAATGGCGAGCGCCAGGAGCGCTACGTCCGTCCCGACAAGTACGACCGCACGCGCTACGAGCGCCGTCCGGACGCCCCGGTCGGTGGCACCGGCATGCGCGGCGAGCGCCTGCCCCCGGCGCTTTTCGAACACACGCAGCGCCTGCTCGGCAGCGTGCTGACGTTCACCGGTCCTGCCGACACGCTGGTCAGCACGTACTTCCGCGCTAACGACAAGCTGGGCCACCGCGAGCGCGGTGTGCTGGCGGAGACGGTCTTCGCCATCCTGCGTCGCAAGCTTGAATTCGGTCAGCATGCCGTGAGCGGCACGGGCTCGCAGGAGCGCCGTCTGGCACTGCTCGGACTGGCCTTCACGCGCGGCATCGCGTCGGTCGAACTGGTCGCCACACCCGAAGAAGCTACTTGGCTCGAACACGTCGGTCAGATCGATCCGGCCAGCCTCGCGCCGCGAGTGCGCACTAACTTGCCTGCGTGGCTGTACGACCGTCTGGCCGCGCGTTTCGACGCCACCGAACTGGAAGCCCTCGCCGCTGCGCTGAACCAGCCGGCGCCGCTGGACTGTCGTGTGAACCTGATCAAGGCGAACCGCGACGACGTGCTGGCCGGCCTGCGCGAGAGTGGCTTCTCGGCCGAGCCGACCCCGATGGCACCTAACGGCATTCGTCTGGCGGGCAAGCCTGCGTTGCAGAAGCATCCGTTGTTCATGTCCGGTGCCATCGAAGTGCAGGACGAAGGCAGTCAGTTGCTGTGCCAACTGGTCGCACCGCGTCGTGGTGAGATGATCGTCGACTTCTGCGCGGGGGCGGGCGGCAAGACGCTCGCCATCGGCGCGGCCATGCGCTCGACCGGGCGTCTGTATGCGTTCGACGTGTCGGAGAAGCGTCTGGCCAAGCTCAAGCCGCGTCTGGCGCGTAGCGGCCTGTCGAACGTCTATCCGGTGATGATCGACAGCGAGAACGACAGCAAGATCAAGCGTCTGGCGGGCAAGATCGACCGCGTGCTGGTCGACGCACCGTGCAGCGGGCTCGGCACGCTGCGTCGCAATCCGGATCTGAAGTGGCGTCAGTCGCCGCAGTCGGTCGAAGAACTCACGCAGAAGCAGACGTCCATCCTCGCGAGCGCCGCGCGCCTCGTGAAGCCGGGCGGCCGCCTCGTGTACGCGACGTGCAGTGTGCTGACCGAAGAGAACAGCGCGATTGCCGAGGCGTTCCTCGCTGCGCATCCGGACTTCGTGCTGCTCCCGGCGAACGAATTGCTGGCGGCGCAGAAAATCGGACTCGACACGGGCAAGTACCTCGAATTGCTGCCGCACCGCAACGCGACCGACGGCTTTTTCGCCGCCGTGTTCGAGCGTCGTCCGGCTGCCAAGGCTTCAGTCGTGCCGTCAGCTAATATCGACGAATAACAAGAAGAGATAGAAGGATATGGCGATGCAGGAAAGTCCGGCTTTCGCGCGGTTGGTGCGGGATGTCGTTCGCGACTTCGGCGATCCGCAGATCATCTGGCAGATCGTCGCCCTCGTGGGCGCGCTCGCCGTCGCCCTTCTGTTGCGTCGCTGGATGATCGGTCGCCTCGACCGCCATTTCGAGCGCGTCGCACCTGCACGCCGCGCGGGCTCGTCGAGCCTGCGCCGCTCGTTCTTCCCGATGTTCGGCTGGATGTGCGTGGCGCTCACGCGCGTGGTGCTTCAGGAATACACGCACGTCTCGCTGCTGATGCTCGCGGAAGTCCCGTTATTCGGCACTGCGCTCATCTATCTCGCGTTCTACTTCGCCCGCAGGCTGTTCGCCTCGTCGCCCCATGCTTCTGGGCTGCTCAAGGTGTTCGAGCGGGTGTTCACGACGCTCGCCTGGTTCTCGATGCTCGCCTACGTGCTGGGTGTGCACGACGACATCCTCAAGTGGCTCGCCGGCGTGAAGTTCGCGGTCGGCTCAAGCCATCTGACGTTGCTCTCGATGCTGTCCGGCCTGCTCTGGATCGGCGTGACGCTGGTGCTGGCGATGTGGGTCGGCTCGCTGATCGAAGACCGGATCATGCGCACGACCACGCTCGACGGCAACCTGAAGGTGGTGCTCTCGCGTGTGGTCAAGGGCCTGCTGACGCTGATCGCCGTGCTCGCGACGTTGTCGTTTGTCGGCATCGACATCACCGTGCTGGGCGTGTTCGGCGGCGCGCTTGGCGTGGGGTTAGGGTTCGGTTTGCAGAAGATCGCCTCGAACCTCGTGTCGGGCTTCATCATCCTGCTGGACCGGTCCGTGCGCATCGGCGACCTGATCACGGTGTCGACGTATCACGGCACCGTCTCGCAAATCAACACGCGGTACTCGGTCGTGCGCGGGCTTGATGGCGTGGAAGCGCTGGTGCCGAACGAGCAACTGGTGACGAACGTCGTGCAGAACCATTCGTTCACCGAGACCCGGGGACGCGCCAAAGTGAACGTGCAGGTCGCGTATAGCGCGGACGTCGAACTGGCGATGTCGCTCATGCTCAAGGCGGCCGAAGACATTCCTCGCGTGCTTGCGGATCCGCCCCCCTCGGCGCTGTTGCTGAACTTCGGTGCCGATGGGATGGATCTGGAAATGGGATTTTGGGTGCAGGATCCGGCGCAAGGCAGCGGCGCCATCCGCTCCACCATCAATTTGCGGATTTGGCGCACATTTCGTGAGCACGGTATTGAAATTCCGTATGCTCAGCGCGAAATACGTATCCTGAACGACTGGGCGGATGGGATTCCTGCGCAAGCCCCTCATCTGCCGGTCGATGGCCCCGTTTCGCCGGAGAGGGCGCGCGAATTGCCGGATTCGGCCAATGCGACGCCCCAAACGCCCTTGCCACAGGCGGATGACGCTGGAAAGACGGCCCGATAGACCCTTTTCCCTAAGCCGACGGGTTGACCTGCGACAAATTGCGTGGCTGCAAGGCGACACACGGGCAACGGTCCGTCGGGTAAAATGCGTCCCAAACCATAAAACCAGACGTTCACTGGCACGTTTACCGCCCATATCGCACCGGCATCCGCAACTTGCCGACCTCCAGCGAATCGAAGCGTCAAGCGAGCGCAAGAACGAGACCTGACGCGACGGCCTATGTCCACATCGGCCGCTTCGGCCCGACAAGACAAGACACGGCACATTTCGATGCTTAGCCGTGATGCCTACCGTATTGATTAGTTTGGAGTGATATTTTGCTGGACAGTCTCCTTGGATTTCTCTCGACCGGTCTGCTCGACTGGAGCGGCTGGAAGATTTTCTTCTACACGTTGGCCGTCACCCATGTGACGATCGCCGGTGTGACCATCTATCTGCATCGTTGCCAGGCGCACCGCGCGCTCGACGTGCATCCGATCGTCGCCCATTTCTTCCGTTTCTGGCTGTGGATGACCACGGGCATGATCACGAGCGAGTGGGCTGCGATTCACCGCAAGCACCACGCTAAGTGCGAAACGCCGGAAGACCCGCACAGCCCGCAAACGCGCGGCCTGTGGAAGGTGCTGGCCGAAGGCGCCGAACTCTATCGCGCTGAAGCGAAGAACGAAGAAACGCTGCGCAAGTTCAGCCACGGCACGCCGAACGACTGGATCGAGAACAACATCTACAAGCGTTACCCGATTCTGGGTATCAGCATGATGATGATCATCAACATCGCACTGTTCGGTGCCCTCGGTCTGACCGTGTGGGCTGTGCAGATGGTGTGGATCCCGTTCTGGGCCGCTGGCGTGATCAACGGTCTGGGTCACTACTGGGGCTACCGCAACTTCAATTGCGCCGATGCGTCGACGAACCTGCTGCCGTGGGGCATCATCATCGGCGGCGAAGAGCTGCATAACAACCACCACACGTACGCCACGTCGGCCAAGCTGTCGAACAAGTGGTACGAATTCGACATCGGCTGGCTGTACATCCGTACGCTGTCGTTTGTGGGCCTGGCCAAGGTGAAGAAGGTTGCACCGACGCCGAAGCTCGCGAAGATCAAGGCGGCATGCGACGACGATACGTTGCAGGCCGTGCTCTCGAACCGCTATGAAGTGATGGCGCGTTACGCGAAGACCTTCCAGCGTGCCTACGGTGAAGAACTGGCGCGCTTCAAGGACAAGCGTCAGCATGGCGAATATCAGCTGTTCCGCGGTGCGCGCAAGTGGCTGCATCACGACGAAGCATCGCTGCAAGAGCCGCAGAAGCAGCAACTGGGCGAGATCTTCGCGCACAGCAACGCCGTGAAGACGTATTACGAACTGCGTCGCGAACTGGCCGGTATCTGGGACCGTTCGAACGCTTCGCGCGAGCAGTTGCTGGGTCAGTTGCAGAACTGGTGCCATCGCGCCGAGCAAAGCGGCATTCACGCATTGCAGGAATTCGCGACGCGTCTGCGCCGCTACGCGTGAACGGGTTCAGCCAGAAATCTGTTTTTGACGCATAATCGAAACCCCGCCACGGCGGGGTTTTGTCATTCCCGGTCCCCCTCGGGCCACGCGAAAATGAATGCCTCACTTAAATCCGTAGAATTCGAGCGCCCCGCATCGAGTGGCGCCACGTGCGTAGCCCACGCCTGGGCGCGTGTCCCGGATGCGCCGTCGCAGGAGGAACGCGCGGCGCTCAAGGCCAAGATCAAGCGTTTGCTCGTTGAGCGAGACGCCGTGTTGGTGGCGCACTATTACGTCGATTCCGACCTGCAGGATCTCGCCGAAGAGACCGGCGGCTGCGTGGCCGATTCGCTCGAAATGGCGCGTTTCGGCCGGAATCATGCCGCCAAGACGCTCGTGGTGGCCGGCGTGCGTTTCATGGGCGAGACGTCGAAGATTCTGAGTCCCGAAAAGCGCATTTTGATGCCCGATCTCGACGCGACCTGTTCGCTCGATCTGGGCTGTCCGGCAGATGAGTTCGCCGCATTCTGCGATGCGCATCCGGATCGCACGGTCGTCGTCTATGCGAACACGAGTGCCGCCGTGAAGGCGCGTGCCGACTGGATGGTGACGTCGTCCATCGGCCTCGAAATCGTGGCGCATCTGCACGCGCAGGGTAAGAAGATTCTCTGGGCACCGGACCGACATCTGGGCAGCTACGTCCAGAAGCAGACCGGGGCCGACATGTTGTTGTGGCAGGGCGCTTGTCTCGTACACGACGAGTTCAAGGGCACTGAACTTGAACTGCTGCGCCGCGAATACCCGAACGCCAAGGTGCTGGTGCACCCGGAGTCGCCTGCCGCGGTCGTCGAGCTGGCGGACGTGGTCGGTTCGACCTCGCAAATGATCACGGCGGCGCAGACCATGGATGCCACCGAGTTCATCGTGGCGACCGACAACGGTATTCTCCACAAGATGCGCGCCGCAGCGCCGGGCAAGCGCTTTATCGAAGCGCCGACGGCGGGCAACAGCGCCACGTGCAAGAGCTGCGCGCACTGCCCTTGGATGGCGATGAACAGCCTGCAAAATCTTGCCGACGTGCTGGAGACCGGGGCGAACGAAATTCACGTCGATCCGGAGATCGGCCGTCGCGCCCATACCTGTATCGACCGTATGCTGACGTTCGCTGAATCGCGCAAACAGAACGTGCGCGCCAGCGGTGATTTCGCGCGCGACGGCGCACTCTTTTCCGGTGTAGGCCCCGCATAATGACGCAATCGAAAACGTTGAGCACTGCCGAGGCACTCTCCCCTGAATTCGCCGTTTTCGGCGAACCGATCGAAGCGGCAATGACGCGCAATGTGCGCGATGCGCTGGACGAAGACATCGGCAGCGGTGACCTGACGGGCCTGCTGGTGCCGCCGGATGAAATGGCGCATGCGCGCATCATCGTGCGCGAGTCGGCCGTGCTTTGCGGTGTGCGCTGGTTCGAGCGCTGCATGCAGGGCGTGGACGCGTCCGTACGCGTGCAGTGGCACTACCGCGAAGGCGAGCGCATGGCGCCCGATTCGGTGGTGTGCGACATCCAGGGTCCGGCGCGTGCGTTGCTCACGGGTGAGCGCACGTCGATGAACTTCCTTCAGATGCTCTCTGGCGTTGCGACCTCCGTGCGCCGGTATGCGGATATCGTGGAGGGCACCAAGGCACGCGTGCTCGATACGCGCAAGACCTTGCCTGGCCTACGCCTCGCACAGAAGTTTGCGGTGCTCGTTGGCGGCGGGACGAACCAACGTCTCGCGCTCTACGACGGCATTCTGATCAAAGAGAATCACATCGCGGCCGCTGGCGGCATTCGTCAGGTACTGGCAAACGCCGATCGTCTGGCTGACGGAGCGTCCGTCCAGATCGAAGTGGAGTCGCTGGAAGAGTTGGCGACGGCGCTCGAATGCGGCGCAACGTCGATCCTGCTCGACAACTTCACGCTGGAAATGATGCGTGAAGCGGCGCGCATCTCGGATGGACGTGCTGTACTGGAAGCGTCGGGCGGCATCAATCTTGAAACGGTGCGTGCGATTGCGGAGACGGGCGTCGACCGTATTTCCATCGGCGGGCTGACGAAGGATGTCCGTGCGACCGACTTCTCCATGCGGATTCTGGAGACGGTGGGGTAATCGTCTCGATCAATCCGCCGCGCTGAAATAGCGTGGCAAGCAAAAAGGCCGCAGGTTTGACCCTGCGGCCTTTTTGTTTGCGTGATCGGTTGAGCGCGTGACTTACCGCTTGCGGCGCGGCAGCGGTGGCGAAATCACCGTCGGCAGCGCCTTCGGCAGCGTATCGGGGAAGTCGCGGGAGAAGTGCAGTCCCCGGCTTTCGCGACGCGACAACGCGCTATCGACGATCAGCGACGCGACGTCCACCAGATTCCGAAGCTCAAGCAAATCCCGGCTGACGCGGAAATTCGCGTAGTACTCGGCGATCTCCTCGCGCAGCAGGGCAATGCGATGCTGCGCGCGCTCCAGTCGCTTGGTCGTGCGCACGATACCGACGTAGTTCCACATCATGCGGCGCAGCTCGTCCCAATTGTGGGCGACGACGACTTCTTCATCCGCATCCGAGACGCGGCTTTCGTCCCAGGCGGGCGCATCGGTGGTGGGCGGATGTTTGGCTTCGTCCCGTTGGATATCTTCTGCCGCCGCCTTCCCCAGCACAATGCACTCCAGCAGGGAGTTGCTGGCAAGTCGGTTCGCGCCGTGCAGACCCGTGCATGTCGCTTCCCCGACGGCATAAAGCCCCGGCAGATCGGTGCGGCCGCGCATATCGGTCACCACTCCGCCGCAGGTGTAGTGCGCTGCGGGTACGACCGGAATCGGCTGCTTCGTGATGTCGATGCCCAGCTCTGCGCAGCGCGCCAGAATCGTCGGGAAATGCTCGCGCAGGAACTCGGGACTTTGGTGGCTGATGTCGAGATAAACGCAGTCGAGGCCGTGCTTTTTCATCTCAAAGTCGATGGCGCGGGCGACGATGTCACGCGGTGCCAGTTCGGCGCGCGGGTCGTGTTGCAGCATGAAGCGGGTGCCGTCGGGCAGCACCAGGCGGCCGCCTTCACCGCGCACGGCTTCCGAGATCAGGAACGACTTGGCGTACGGATGGTAGAGGCACGTCGGGTGAAACTGGATGAACTCCATGTTCGCTATGCGGCAACCTGCGCGCGACGCCATGGCAATACCGTCGCCGGTGGCCGTATCGGGGTTCGTCGTATAGAGATAGACCTTGCCCGCACCGCCGGTGGCCAGCACCGTATGCCGGGCCGTCATGGCGTGCACCTCGCCGGTGCCGAGATCCTGAACGTACAAGCCCTGACAGTGACGGCCGACTGTGGGCGCGTCGTCGGCGCGATCGGAGGTGATCAGATCGACGGCGAAGTGATTCTCGAACAGCGTGATGTTCGGATGTTTGCGCACGCGCTCGGTGAGCGTGGCGATGACGGCATGCCCGGTGGCGTCGGCGGCGTGAATGATGCGTCGGTGGCTATGTCCGCCTTCGCGCGTCAGGTGAAAACCGAGTTCGGCCTCTGAGTCACGGGTAAAAGGTACGCCCTGTTCGATGAGCCACTCGATGGCTTCGCGGCTGTGTTCGACGATGAATCGCGTGGCTGCTTCGTCGCAGAGGCCTGCGCCAGCGATCAGGGTGTCGGCGACATGCTCGTCGACGCTGTCGGTCGAATCCAGTACGGCGGCAATGCCGCCCTGTGCCCAGTCGCTCGCACCTTCGGGCATCGGACGTTTGGCGACGAGCGCCACACGGCAGGTATTGGCCAGATGCAGGGCGACGGACTGGCCGGCGAGCCCGCTGCCGACGATGACAACATCGAAATTCATGATACGCGCGGTGTCTGGGATCGACGCGACGACACGAGCGCGATCCTCGTAATGGGAGAGGACCCAGTATAGCGAGTCAATACGCGCGTGGCACATGACCCTATGCGCACATCGGGGAAATCGTGCTTGCAAAGACTACGCATAGCGTAGCGGTGCACTTTTCGGGACGCGTAAACGAAAATACCCCGCCAGAGGCGGGGTATTGAACGCAGTAGCAAGCTACTGCGATGAAACCTGTTGATCTTATTTGATCTTGGTTTCTTTGTATTCGACGTGCTTACGAGCCACCGGGTCGAACTTGCTGATAGCCATCTTTTCCGGATGGGTACGCTTGTTCTTGGTGGTCGTGTAGAAATGACCCGTGCCTGCGGTCGATTCCAGTTTGATCTTGTCGCGAGCGCCTTTTGCCATGATGAGCTCCTAAACTTAGATGGCGTTACGCGAACGCAGGTCCGCGAGAACGACATCGATGCCGACCTTATCGATCAGGCGCAAGCCGGCGTTCGAAAGACGCAGACGCACAAAGCGGTTTTCGCTCTCAACCCAGAACCGGCGATTTTGCAAGTTCGGGAGGAAACGACGCTTGGTTTTGTTGTTGGCGTGGGAAACGTTGTTGCCGACCATCGGCGCTTTCCCGGTCACTTGACATACGCGTGCCATGAAGCACTCCTAACCCAGAATTCTGTGTAAAAAAAGGTGAGTCGAAAAGACAGACCGCGATAATACCACAAAAATCCCAGACAAATCAATCGCTTTAGTCGATGTAGGACGTGAGTCCCTGGCGGGAAACGTCTGTCGGAGATTCGGGAAGGGAAGGAGTATAGCGTAAGCCGGGCCCGAAAGCGACCCGGTTGCCGAATTTGTGTGCAGGGTGTTGTTCCACGTCACAGTTCACCGCCCTCGGCCATTGAGTAGACGGTGTCTCCCGCCACGATGAAATGATCGAGCAGACGGATCTCCAGCAGGGCCAGTGCATCGCCCAGTTGACGCGTGAGCGCAAGATCGGCTGCACTTGGCGTCGGGATGCCGGACGGGTGATTGTGGGCCACGATGATGGCAGCCGCATGAAGGTCCAGCGCTGCACGCACGATTTCCCTCGGGTAGGCGCATGTCTGGGTGAGTGTGCCCTCGAACATGATGCGCGTGCCGACCAGCCGATGTGCTGCATCCAGAAACAGGCAGACGAAGCGCTCGCGAGACATATCCTGCAACGTGAGCCGCAGATAGTCGCGCACGCGGGTGGGCGAATCGAGCAGGCAGCCCGACTGCATTCCCTCGCGCAACATGCGGCGCGCGACTTCGAGGGCCGCCTGAAATTGGAGCGACTTCGCCTGACCAAGCCCCGGTATCTGACGCAGCGTCTCGAACGGGGTGGCAAGCAGGCGGGCAAGCGAGCCGGTGCGTGCCAGCAACTCGCGCCCGAGTTCGACGGCGTTGCGGCCTTGCGAACCGGTGCGCAGCAGGATGGCGAGCAATTCGGCATCGGACAGGGCATTCGGCCCATGGGCCAGCATTTTTTCACGAGGGCGCTCAGCGAGCGGCCAGTGGGCGATGGACATGACGACTCCAGCATCGGGGACCGATGATCGGACACGGCCACGCGCATGATCGCGGGTGTCACGGATGACAAGGGAAAGACAAACCGGGAAGCCGCCACGGGAAAATTTCGGGGCGGCTTTGATGGGGAGCCGGACGCGCAACGCGTCGTCGCTTACAATAATAGCTTGACCTTGCTGTGAGACCCCCATGAGTTCTGTTGCAACCCCCGTGGTTCAAGACAATTCCTATCTGACGCTCCACTACCGGATTGGCGCGCCCGATGGCGCGGACATTGTCAACACTTTCGAAGGCACCCCTGCGACGATGCAGCTGGGCGGCGGCCAGATGGCGCCGACGCTGGAGCAGGCGATGCTGGGCATGACCGTGGGGGAGCGACGCCGCGTCGAGCTGGCACCGGAGCAGGCCTTTGGCCCGCGCAATCCGGATCTGCTGCAACGCGTCTCGATGAAGACGTTGCAGGAGAACAGCAACTTCGGGGAAGAATATAGCGTTGGCGATCTGGTCGAGTTCAACGCGCCGAGCGGTGGCCGCTATGCGGGCATCCTGCGCGAACTGGGCGACGGCTGGGCATTGTTCGACTTCAACCATCCGCTGGCGGGCCAGCCGATCGTGTTCGAAGTCCAGATTATTGGCATTCTGTAGGAATCGAAATGAGCGCCACCCAAGTCGTAGCACCGATGTTGTCGGATGCAGAAATCCTGCTGGCTCAGCCGCGCGGCTTTTGCGCGGGGGTCGACCGCGCGATCGAGATTGTCGAACGCGCGCTGGCGATGTACGGCGCACCGATCTACGTGCGTCACGAAATCGTGCACAACGTGTATGTCGTGGAGAACCTTCGCAAGAAGGGCGCGATCTTCATCGAAGAATTGTCCGATGTGCCTTCGGGCAACACGCTGATCTTCAGCGCGCACGGCGTCTCGCAAGCGGTGCGTGCCGAGGCCGAATCGCGCGGTCTGCGCATTTTCGATGCGACTTGCCCGCTCGTGACGAAGGTTCACGTCGAAGTCGCCAAGATGCGCGGACAAGGTCTCGAAATCATCATGATCGGCCACAAGGGTCACCCTGAAGTGGAAGGCACGATGGGGCAGTCGGGCGAGGGCATGTTCCTCGTCGAGACGATCGAAGACGTGCTCGCGCTGCAAGTGGCCGACGAAAGCAAGCTGGCTTTCGTGACGCAGACGACGTTGTCGGTCGACGACGCTGCCGAAGTCATCAACGCGCTCAAGAAGCGCTTCCCGCTGATCACCGAGCCGAAGAAGCAGGACATCTGCTACGCCACGCAGAACCGCCAGGACGCGGTGAAGTTCATGGCACCGCAGTGCGACGTGGTCGTGGTCGTCGGCAGCCCGAACAGCTCCAACTCGAACCGTCTGCGTGAAGTGGCCGAGAAAATGGGTGTGCCCGCCTATATGGTGGATTCTCCGGATCAGCTCAAGCCGGAGTGGTTCGACGGCAAGCGTCGCATCGGTGTGACGGCTGGCGCTTCGGCACCCGAGGTGCTGGCGCAGTCGATCGTGTCGCGTCTGCGCGAACTGGGCGTCAATCAGGTCAAGGTGCTCGACGGCGTGGAAGAGAACATCGCGTTCCCGCTGCCCAAGGGCTTGACCCAAATGGCGAGCTAAGAAGCAGTACGCCGGGTTAGGCTGCGGCGCCAGCGGCGCACCGACCACCCGCAGCAAAACTCACGGCCTGTGCTCACACTGCATGGCCGATAAACCGGGTGCCGTACCTCACGGCCCCGGTTTTTTTACGCCTGTCCGCCCGCGTCTCCCGCCCGCCTGCGCTTCCTGCCCCGCCCCCCCCCCCGATCCTCTGCCGGTCGCATCAGGCCGCCTGACGTTGCCGACCGTCGTTCGTCCATCCGCCCGTCGAACGCTGCAAAAAAACCATTGCGGTATTTTCGCACCGTCACCGCAAATTTCGCACAACCCCCGCATGTCGGAAATTGGAGGTTTTAACGTCTCGTCTGCCAAAACCGAATGACATTCTTGATAATTCAACGAACATAGAATTAAAGAAAATAAAAATCGTCTGGATTTCCGGAATCTAATTATTTATATGCTTGCTTAATTAGAAAGAACCCTCCAAATCCAATGGGCATGCTAATTGCTTATTAGATTGGTATGGCATCCGGGCCCTTGAATGGTGCACCGGTTGCACCATAAGGCCGCCCGGGGAATCGCGCGCGGGCGCGTAAAACCATTCACAAATTCGGGGTTGCGCTTTTGAAAAGATAGGGTTGCACAAGTCGGTATAAAACCTTAGTCCTCCATTATGGAAAACCCTGTGGCTACGGGCGTCGCAGCCGCAAAGAATGGAGTTACAATGCGCGCGTTTCGCATACGAAACATCGATTTGGCGTTATTAAATCGCCGACAATCTGGAGATAATCACATGCAACTCAAGTTCGCGAAGGTACTGCCCGTAGTCGCCGCGGTGACGCTGCTGGCGGCTTGCGGCCAGAAGGAAGAAAAGCAGGCCGATTCGGGTGCCGCTTCTGCACCTGCCGCGACGACTGCCGCCAGCGGGGGCGGCGATGCGGTTGTCATTAAGATCGGTCACGTTGCACCGTTGACGGGCCAAATTGCTCACTTGGGCAAAGATAACGAAAATGGTGCACGCCTGGCCATTGAAGAGGCCAACAAGGCGGGTCTGACCATCGATGGCAAGCCGGTCAAGCTTGAGCTGGTAGCAGAAGACGACGCCGCCGATCCGAAGACCGCAACGCAGGTTGCTCAGAAGCTGGTCGACGAGAAGGTTGTCGCCGTGGTGGGCCACTTGAATTCGGGCACGACGATCCCGGCCTCGAAGATCTATAGCGATGCGGGCATCGTGCAGATCTCGCCGTCGGCGACCAACCCGGCTTACACGCTGCAGGGCTTCAAGACAACCTATCGCGTGGTCGCCACCGACGCACAGCAGGGTCCGGCACTGGCTAACTACGCGACCAAGTCGCTCAACGCCAAGTCGGTCGCCATCGTCGACGACGCCACGGCATACGGCAAGGGTCTGGCCGACGAGTTCGAGAAGACCGCCAAGGCCAACGGCCTGAAGGTGCTCTCGCACGACGCGACCAACGACAAGGCCACGGACTTCCGCGCCATTCTGACCAAGATCAAGGGTGAGAAGCCGGACATCATCATGTACGGCGGTATGGATGCCACCGGCGGTCCGTTCGCCAAGCAATCGAAGGAACTGGGTATTGGCGCCAAGGTGCTGGCCGGTGACGGCGTGTGTACCGACAAGGTGGCCGAACTCGCTGGCGACGCCATCGACAACATCGTCTGCTCGGAAGCGGGTATGGCGCTGTCGAAAATGGAAGGCGGTGCGGACTTCTCGAAGCGTTACGAAGACCGCTTCAAGCAGCCGATTCAGATCTACGCCCCGTTCACGTATGACGCCGTCAACGTGATCATCGATGCGATGAAACGTGCCAACTCGGCAGACCCGGCCAAGATCCTGGCGGCCATGCCGGCCACGGACTACAAGGGTGTCATCGGCCACATCGCCTTCGACAGCAAGGGCGACATGAAGGAGCCGGTGATCACGCTCTACAACTACAAGGATAAGAAGAAGAGCGTGCTTGACGTGGTCAAGATGTAAGTCCCGGGCGCTCGCGCCATGAAACGGCACCGCTGCCTACCCGTTCGGTGCCGTATCACTATCTGCGGAAAGAGGCCGTGCCTGCATGACGGGCACGGCTCTCCTCCTGACACAGGATTACGCCTCATAACCCGCAGTTCTCTCGGCCCCCTCGCGCGCCTTATCGGGCAAGCGTGTCGAGAGCCCGTTTCCGGGACAAGGAGTTAGCTTCATGGATATCTTTATCCAACAAATCTTGAACGGCCTCGTGCTTGGCAGCGTCTACGCGATCATTGCACTGGGCTATACGATGGTCTACGGCATTCTGGGCATCATCAACTTTGCCCACGCCGACGTGATGATGATCGGCGCGATGGTCGCGCTGTCCACCATCAACCTGCTTTTGAAGATCGCGCCGGACATGAACCCGGCGCTCATGCTGGCGATTGCCACGCTCGTGTGTATGCCCGTGTGTGCGATAGCCAACTTCGTGATCGAGCGTGTGGCCTACCGGCCGTTGCGCAACGCGCCGCGCCTGGCCCCTCTGATCACCGCCATTGGCGTCTCGCTGCTGCTGCAGACGATCGCCATGCTGATCTGGTCGCGTAACCCCCTCTCGTTCCCGCAACTGCTGCCGACCGACGCCATGAACGTCATTCCGCCGCGCGACGGCCACCCAGGGGCGGTGACTAACGGCACCGGCATCGTGATCGTGGTCGTGGCGTTCCTCGTCATGTTCGGTCTGACCCAGCTCGTGAACCGCACCAAGCTCGGGCGCGCCATGCGTGCGACGGCGGAAAACCGCAACGTCGCCGGTCTCATGGGCGTGAACCCGAACTTCGTGATCTCCGCGACGTTCGCCCTCGGTGGCGCACTCGCCGCGCTCGCAGGCGTGATGATGGCCTCGAACTACGGCAACGCGCACTTCTACATGGGCTTCATCCCCGGCATGAAGGCGTTCACCGCTGCGGTGCTCGGCGGTATCGGCAACTTGCAGGGGGCGATGGTCGGCGGCGTGCTGCTTGGGCTGATCGAAGCGTTGGGGGCGGGCTACATCGGCGATCTGACCGGTGGCGTCTTCGGGAGTAACTATCAGGACGTGTTCGCTTTCGTCGTGCTGATTGTGGTGCTGGTGTTCCGTCCGAGCGGTCTGCTCGGCGAGCGCGTGGCAGATCGTGCATAAGCGGGGAGGATCGACATCATGAATCAACCCGTGCAAACGTCGCCGGCGACGCAGATTTCTGCCGCCGCCGCGACCCGCAAGGCCTATCGCGGCCTTGCGTTCTTCCTGATCGCTGCCATTTTCGCACCCATGCTCGTCGGCTACGCCGGCGGCAACTACTGGGTGCGTGTGCTCGACTTCGCGCTGCTTTACATCATGCTCGCGCTGGGCCTGAACATCGTGGTGGGCTTCGCTGGCCTGCTCGATTTGGGGTACATCGCGTTCTATGCGGTGGGGGCATACGTCACGGCCTTGCTCAGCTCGCCGCACCTGACCGTGCACTTCTCCTGGATTGCCTCGATGTTCCCGGGTGGCCTGCACGTACCGGTCTGGCTCACGATACCGATAGGGGCCGCTATTGCGGCGATCTTTGGTATCTTGCTGGGGGCGCCGACGCTGCGTCTGCGTGGCGACTATCTTGCCATCGTGACGCTGGGCTTCGGCGAGATCATCCGTATCTTCATGAACAACCTCGACAGGCCGGTGAACATCACCAACGGCCCGATGGGGATTACCGGGATTCAACCGGCATCGCTGATGGGTTTCGATTTTTCGAAGGCCCACAATTTCTTCGGCGTGCAGGTCAACTCGGTGTACATGTACTACTACCTGTTCGTGATCCTCGCGCTACTCATCGCGTTTGTGTGTGTGCGCTTGCAGCACTCGCGTATCGGACGCGCTTGGGTGGCCATTCGTGAAGACGAAATCGCCGCCAAGGCAATGGGCATCAACACGCGCAACATCAAGCTGCTTGCGTTTGCGATGGGCGCGTCGTTCGGCGGCGTGGCAGGTGGCATGTTCTCCGCGTTCCAGGGCTTCGTCTCGCCCGAGTCGTTCACCTTCTGGGAGTCGATCGTCGTGCTCTCGATGGTGGTGCTCGGCGGCATGGGCCACATTCCGGGCGTGATCCTGGGCGGTGTTCTGCTCTCGGCCTTCCCTGAGTTGCTTCGCTCGACCCTGGGACCCTTGCAGATGAAGTTGTTCGGTAGCGTCATCGTCGATCCCGAAGTGATCCGGCAGTTGCTGTACGGTCTGGCCATGATTTTGATCATGCTGTACCGTCCGGCCGGCCTGTGGCCGTCGCCGCGTCCGGAAGAGCGGACTCTGTAAGTCGAGGGAGATGACCTGAATATGAGCGAACAAATTCTTCTGTCCGTCAAGGGCGTGAACAAGCGCTTCGGCGGTCTGCAGGCCCTCACTGACGTGGGCCTGGAGATCAAGCCGGGGCAGATCTACGGGCTGATCGGCCCGAACGGCGCGGGCAAGACCACGTTCTTCAACGTGATCACCGGTCTCTACACCCCGGACTCCGGCGAGTTCCGGCTCGACGGTGCGGCTTACAAGCCGACCGCCGTGCACGAAGTCGCCAAGGCCGGTATCGCACGTACGTTCCAGAACATTCGTCTGTTTGGCGGCATGACCGTCGTCGAGAACGTGATGGTCGGGCGTCACGTGCGTACGAAGATGGGTGTGATCGGTGCCATCGTCCGGTATCCGGGTGCGAAGGCCGAGGAGCGCGCCATCCGTGATCGTGCGATGGAGTTGCTCGAATACGTGGGGGTAGCAAAGTACGCCAACTACACGGCAGCGAACCTCTCGTACGGCCACCAGCGTCGTCTGGAAATTGCACGTGCGCTGGCCACCGATCCGAAGCTGCTGGCATTGGACGAACCGGCCGCTGGCATGAACGCCACGGAAAAGGTCGAGCTGCGCGGTTTGCTCGACAAGATCCGTAGCGACGGCAAGACGATTTTGCTCATCGAGCACGACGTGAAGCTGGTGATGGGTTTGTGCAACCGCATGACGGTGCTCGATTACGGCAAGGTGATTGCCGAAGGTTTGCCGCAGGATGTCCAGAAGAATCCGGCGGTGATTGAAGCGTATCTGGGTTCGGGAGGCCATTGATGAGCGCAATGTTGACGATCAAGGGCCTGAAAGTCGCTTACGGCGGGATTAAGGCGGTCAAGGGCATCGACCTGAGCATCGAGCCGGGCGAGCTGGTCACGCTCATCGGCGCGAACGGTGCAGGCAAGACGACCACCATGAAGGCCATCACGGGCTTGTTGCCGTGGGCCGATGGCGACATCGAGTATCTGGGCAAGTCGATTCGCGGCGTGAAGGCGTTCGATCTGCTCAAGCAGGGGCTGGCGATGGTGCCGGAAGGTCGCGGCATCTTCACGCGCATGACCATCCTCGAGAACATGCAGATGGGGGCGTATCTGCGCAACGACAACGCGGGCATCAAGCAGGACATCGACAAGATGTTCGGCATCTTCCCGCGTCTGAAGGAGCGTAAAGATCAGCTCGCGGGCACGCTCTCGGGCGGTGAGCAGCAGATGCTTGCAATGGCGCGTGCGTTGATGAGCCAGCCCAAGCTGTTGCTACTCGACGAGCCGTCGATGGGGCTCTCGCCGATCATGGTGGAGAAGATCTTCGAAGTGGTGCGTACGGTGTCGGGCGAGGGCGTGACGGTGCTGCTCGTGGAGCAGAACGCACGTCTGGCGCTGCAAGCGGCACATCGTGGCTACGTGATGGACAGCGGGCTGGTCACCATGACCGGCGACGCGAAGGACATGCTCGACGATCCGAAGGTGCGCGCCGCGTATCTGGGGGAGTGAGTGTCGAATTCGCGTGACCGACCGACGGCGAGCCGTCGCCAGTCGGTCCGTGGATGAGCAAAGGGCGCCGAAGGCAACTTCCGGCGCCCTTTGTGTTTTCACGACATTCGAAGGCTGCGCGACGTAGCGCCTACTGCGCCATCGCTGCCAGCGGCAGCCGTTTGCCGAGGCTTATGACATCGTCGGCGGCGTAGCCGTGTGCGTTGTAGAACGCGAGGGCTTCGCGCGACTGCGTGAGCACTTGCAGATTGAGCTTGAGACAGCCGCGTGCGGCCAGCGCGATTTCTGCGTGATGCAGCAACGCGCTTGCCACGCCGCGACGTCGCAACGCGTGCGCGACGGCCAGCGAATAGACCCAGCCGCGATGTCCGTCATAACCGGCCATGACCGTGCCGACGATCTTGCGTTCGCGCACGGCGACGAAGAACAGGTCGTCCTGCATGGCCACCTTGTTGGCAATCGAGCGTCGCGGTTCGCGATGTGGCTTGTCGGCGCGGTTGTACTCCGGAAAGGCTTCGCGCCAGAGCGCGATGACGGCGTCGGTATCCGCGTCGTCGAATGTGCGGATATGGATGTCGGCGGGCATGCGGGTCATGGCGCTTCCTGTTGGCCGGTGTAGATGTCCGGCCGGTGAATCTGCATCATCTTGTTCACCGCGCCGAGCGGCTCGAAGCCATAGCGCGCGTAGAGACTTGCGGCATCGGTCGTGGCGAGCAGAAAGCGACGCAGCCCTTGCAGTGCCGGATGCGCAAGCACATCCTCGCACAGGCGCTTGCCGATCCCCAGACCGCGCATGGACGGATCGACGAACACGTCGGCCAGATAGGCGAACGTGGCGTGGTCGGTAATCACGCGGGCGAAGCCGACCTGGCGTGCAGGCCCGCCTTCGACCTGCGTTGCATACGCGCCGAAACAAAGCGAATGCGTGATCGCGCGCATGAGCGTGTTGCGCGGAATGCCTTGCGCCCATGCTGTTTGCGTCGACAAGGCGTTGTGGATAAAGCCGATGTCGAGCCGTGCGGGATCGGCCGAAATTTCGACGATGGCGTCGGCGGGCGGTGTCGGGTGGCCCTGGCTCATGTCGTTCATCGATGGAGTCTCCAATGGGGTGTCGTTCTGACTCGCCCGAATCACATTCGGGCGAGTGTCGTCATGCGAAGCGCTGGGTTCATGCGTGCATTCAGACGTGCTTCGCGAGCAGCGTGTCGAGCATCGACAGCATCTGATCGATCTCTTCGCGGCTCACGTTCAGTGCGGGCATGAAGCGCAGCAGGTTCGGACGTGCCGAGTTGAGCAGCAGCCCGTCCGGTGTCATGTCGCGTGCGGCTTCGACCAGTTGCGGGCCGATGTCGCGACCGAGCAGCAATGCACGGAGCAGACCCGCGCCGCGTTCCCCCTGACCGCCGTAGCGCGACGACAGATGCTGCAATCCGGCGCTCAGATAATCCGCTTGCGCACGCACGAATTCGAGGAAACCCGGCGAGCTGACCGTGCGCATCACGGCGAGTCCGACGGCGCACATCAGTGGGTTGCCGTTGTACGTGCCGCCCTGATCGCCCGGCTGGAAGACGGCGAACTCGTCGCCGCACAGCATGGCGGCGAGCGGCACACCGCCGCCGATGCCTTTGCCGAGCGTCATGATGTCGGGTTTGATGCCCGACTGCTGATACTGGAAGAGGGTGCCGGTGCGTCCGCAGCCGGTCTGCACTTCGTCCACGATCAGCAGGAGTCCGCGCGCCGTCGTCAGTTCGCGTAGCGCCTTCATGAACTCGGTCGTTGCGGGCACGACACCGGCTTCGCCCTGAATCGGTTCGAGCATCACGGCCACCGTCTCGGGCCCGATGAGGGCTTCGACCGATGCGATGTCGTTCAGCTCGGCCTTCGGAAAGCCGGGCACCTGCGGTGCGAAGATCGTATCCCAGCCGGGCTTGCCGCTTGCGGACATTGTCGCGAGCGTACGGCCGTGGAAGGCGTTCTTGAACGTGATGATCTCGAAGCGTGCCTTGCCTGCGTTGTTCGGGTGCAGTTGCCCCCACTTGCGCGCGAGTTTGATGGCGCTTTCGTTGGCTTCTGCGCCGCTGTTGGCGAAGAAGACCTTACCGAGTCCGGAGAGATTGGCGAGCAGATCGGCCAGCTCGATCATCGGCAGGTTGTAGTAGGCGGGGCTCGGGTTGAGCAGTAGCGAGCCTTGTGTGGCGAGGGCGTCGCGCATGACCGGGTGGCAATGGCCGAGGCTGTTCACCGCCCAGCCCTGAATGAAGTCGAGATATCGCTTGCCTTCGTGGTCGTACAGCCAGCCGCCCTTGCCGTGCGTGAACACGAGTTCGGGACGCGTAGTAATCGGCAGCAGTGCCTGCGTGGGCAAATCGGCGAACTTGGCATGGCGTGCCGCCTTGGACGAGGTTGACGATGCAGCGGCGGACGGTTGAGCAAGCGACATAACGGTCTCCGAAGGTAGGTGAGAAGAGACTTGGGAATAAAAAAAGCCACGGGGGTTGCCCGTGGCTTCGCTGTGCTTGAGAACTTGCGTGTTATCGCAGTCGATAGCGTGCGCCGCGGCATCCCGGTTGGGGCAGCGTACGGCGACGTCGGATCGAGGCGATGGCAATCAGGTTCATGTTGGCAAGCATAAGGCGGTGACGCGGCGCTTGTCAAAGGGAATGCATGCGGTGTGGTTTGCATGCATCTTTTGCGCATCCCTTCGATGGCGGCCGGTCGTCACGGCCATGAGGTTCATAGGGTCATTGACC
Source organism: Pandoraea commovens (assembly GCF_902459615.1). Taxonomy (GTDB): domain Bacteria; phylum Pseudomonadota; class Gammaproteobacteria; order Burkholderiales; family Burkholderiaceae; genus Pandoraea; species Pandoraea commovens. Next base: position 185,067 of record NZ_CABPSA010000003.1, on the reverse strand, counting down.
GCCGCCGGGGTTATCGGCTTCGGTGGTGAAGGCATCGGCGAAGAACGCGTCTTCCGGCAACTGGTGGTGAGCGATGAAGTCGCGACGGGCCGACTCCACCATTACGGGCGCACCGCAGGCGTAGACCTCGTAGCCCGACATATCCGGCAGGTCTTCGGCGACAGCGCGGTGCACGAAGCCCGTGCGGCCTTCCCAGGCGTCTTCGGGCGCGGCTTCGGAGAGGACCGGCACGAACTTGAAGCCGGGAATCTCACGGGCCCATTGCTCGGCCAGTTCGCGCAGGTAGATGTCTTTGCGCTGACGTGCGCCCCAATAGAGCGTCATCGGGCGGTCGAGGCCCTTGTGTGCGGCATGTTCGACGATGGCCTTGATCGGCGCGAAGCCGGTGCCCGAGGCGAGCAGCACGATCGGCTTCTCGGAGTCTTCCCGCAGGAAGAACGTGCCGAGCGGGCCTTCGAAGCGCAGGATCTCGCGCTCCTTCATGTTGTTGAACACATGGTCGGTGAAGACGCCGCCGGGCATGTGACGCAGATGGAGTTCGAGGAAGCCTTCCTCGTGGGGCGCGGTGGCCATCGAATAGCTGCGACGTTTGCCGTCTTTCAGGATGAATTCGATGTATTGACCGGCGAGGTACTGAAAGCGCTCGTTAGCGGGCAGTTGGAGGCGCATGACGATGACGTCGTCGGCGCGGCGCTCCAGCGCGTTCACGCGGCAGGGCAGGCGTTTGACCGGGATGTCGCCGATGCCCTTGACCTCACGCGACTCGATGACGAGATCGCCTTTCGTGTGGGCGCAGCAGAGCAGGGCGAAGCCACGGGTTTCCTCGTCCTTGGAGAGGGCCGAGCTGGAGTGTGCGCCGTGTTCGACGGTGCCTTCGACCAGTTTGGCCTTGCACGAGCCGCAACCGCCGTTTTTGCAACCGTAGGGCAGGCCGATGCCTTGGCGCAGTGCGGCGGAGAGTACGGCCTCGCCATCTTCGATCTGGAACTCGCGCCCGCTCGGCACGAGGGTAACGTTGTAAGCCATACTACAATCCGAAAAATGAAAAAACCGTCCAAACCTCTCGGTCGCCCGCGCCTGCTGGTCGTGGGCTGTGGCGACGTCGGCATGCGCGCACTGCCGGCTCTCGTCGAACGTTTTCGTGTCTTTGCCGTGACGTCCAGCGACGCGCGCCATGCGGCGTTGCGTGCGGCGGGCGCGGTGCCCGTCGTTGCCAATCTGGATGACGCTGCAAGCTTGCAACGCCTGGGCCGTCTGGCCTCACGGGTGTTGCATCTGGCACCGCCTGCCGGGGTCGCGGGCAGCGGCACGCAGGACCTGCGTACACGCCGTTTGCGCGCTGCGCTGAACCGGCCGTCGAAACGCAATATTGTACCCGAGGGGGGGCTTCGAGCCCTGTCAGGTTTGGCTCACCTGGCCCCCGCGTCGCGCCGGATTCTTGTCTACGCGAGCACCAGTGGCGTCTACGGCGACTGCGGCGGCGCGGTGGTGGACGAGACCCGCACACCTGCGCCGCGTTCGCCTCGTGGACAGCGTCGTGTGGACGCCGAGCGGACTGTGCGCACGCTGGGCCGTCCGTCCTTTCATGGCCGTCATCCGCGACGTGTGTTGACGACGGGGGCTGCGCGAGCGCGTGCGGCGTCGGTGTCCGGTACGAAGGCGTCGTGGCGCCGGACGGTGCATGCACGCGTGTCGTGGCGGGCGTCTGTCGTGCGGATTCCGGGGATCTATGCGGCTGATCGTTTGCCGCTGGCGCGTTTGCAGAAGGGCACGCCTGCGTTAGTGGCGTCGGACGACGTCTTCACCAACCATATCCACGCCGACGATCTCGCGGCGATTCTGATTCGCGCGATGTGGCGGGGCAGGGCGCAGCGGGTCGTGCATGCGAGCGACGACACCGAGTGGCGCATGGGCGAGTACTTCGACCGCGTCGCGGATGCGCTGGGCTTGCCCCGGCCGCCGCGTGTGTCGCGTGACGAGGCCCGACGGGTACTGGAGCCGACGTTGCTCTCCTTCATGTCCGAGTCGCGACGCCTTGCCAACACCCGGCTCAAGCGCGAACTCGGGTACGCATTGAGGTATCCCGACGTGGCGGCGCTGCTGTCGACGTTGACACCGCTCTCGCCGCCTGAGCCGACACCATCGTCGCGCCCATCCGCTGACGTGCCGCCGACCAACACGGCAGCCTGACGACGAATATCTGACCGCTGCCTCAGCCATCGTTCTCCAACGTCCCACCGAGTGCTTTGACGAGCGAGAGCGTTGCGTCGATCTGCGCGAGGCGGGACTGCGCGGCGTTGCGGCGCGCCTGACGCGCGAGGCGTTGGGCGTCGAGCCACGATTGCAGGTCGATGTCGCCTGCGCGGTAGCGCGCCTCCGAGAGTTCCGCCGCTCGTTGCGCGAGGGCGGCGGCGCTGGCGAGCGACGTGTACTGCGACGTCGTTCGCTCGCGTGCCGAGAGGGCGTCTTCGACTTCTACGAGCGCTGTGAGCAACGTGTTGCGAAACGTCGCGACCGATTGCTCGTAGTCATTGCGCGCGAGTGCCGTTGTAAAGCGTGACGTTTGCACCTGGAGGAACGGCATCGCAAGCGAAGCGGCGAGCGTACCCACGGGATTGGCGAGCAGACGCGAGAGCGACTCGCTGGTGGTTTGCGCGGTGCCGGTGAGCGTGAGGGATGGATAGAACGACAGACGGGCGGCGTCGACATCTGCCAGACGCGCGCGAACACGCGTCTCGGCGGCGGCGAGGTCCGGGCGGTGTGCGAGAAGCGACGCAGGCAGACCGGGCGCGACCTCGGGCAACTGCGCGACCACGAGCGAATTGCGCTCAGTAAAGCGTGTCTGCGCGGGACGTCCGAGCGCGTTCGCCAGAGAGTGCCGGGCGGCATCGCGCAACCGTTCCCATTCCGCGAGTGCGCCCGCGACCGCATCGCGATCCTGTTGTGCCTGCACGGGGTCGAGCGCCGACACCGAACCGGCACGCCGACGCGCGGCGACCAGCGCGACGGCGCGCTCGGCTGCGGCGAGGTCTTCCGTTGCACTGCGCACATTCTCGTTCAGATAAGCGACGCGCCAGTAGAGCGAGGCGACCTGGCTCGAGAGCGAGAGGGCGGCGGCGCGGCGGTCCCATGCGCTGGCGGCGGCCTGCCAGTTGGCGGCGTCGCGTTGCGCGGCGAGCTTGTTCCAGAGATCGACTTCGTAGCTGATACCGACGCTTGCGCCGGAGGTCGTCTGCGTCTGTCCATTCAGACGTTGTGCGGCTTGTCCGCCGTCGAGCGCGCGCGCCTTCGAACCGGTGATGTTGGCGGAGAACTGCGGCCAGCGATTGGCGCCGGTCAGTCCGGCCTGGAGCGCGTCGCGATCCGCTTGCAGGGCTTTGAGGGCGAGTGCTGGGTTGGCCGCGAGCGCCTGAGAAATGAGCGAGTCGAGCTGAGGTTCGCGAAACGCGCGCCACCACGGTGCAATATCCGCGTCGTCTGCCATGCGTGTGCTTTCCCCTTGCGCTTCACCTGACCCAGTGCCGTCGATGGGCGTCTGGAATTGCGACGGGACGGGCAACGTCGAGCGTTCATAGGCTGTGCGGGTCAGGCTGCAAGCGCTGAGCATCATGCAGACGGCGACCGCGACGAGCGATGGAGCGAGGCCGGGGGGCGGTCGGAAAAATCCTGAAAGGCAATTCATCGAATCTGTCAAAAAGACCCCCGCGCGCGACACCGAATCGCGCGCGGGGTATAAAAGCCATCCCGAGCCTGAGGGGGGGATGCAGCGGGACGGCGGGGGCAATCATTCACGGGCCAGGGCATCCACCGGATCGAGACGTGCGGCGCTGCGCGCGGGGAGCCAGCCACTGAGCATGCCGATGGCGCAGGCGCAGGCCACGGCTGCCGCAAACGTATTCGGCGAAAAGACCACCGAGACTTGAGGCACGAACGTCGCGACCAGCCAGCCGATGGCGTAAGACAGCACCACGCCGACTGCGCCGCCCATCAGGCAGACGAGCACGGCTTCGATGAGGAACTGCCGGAGGATGTCCTGACGGCGCGCGCCGATCGCGCGACGGATGCCGATCTCACGGGTGCGTTCCGTCACGGAGACCAGCATGATGTTCATCACGCCGATGCCGCCGACGACGAGTGAGATGAGGGCGACGAACGAGAGCAGCAGCGTGAGCATCTGGCTCGTGCGTGAGATCGACTTCACGATCGTGTCCATGTTGAACGTGAAGAAATCCTTCTTGCCGTGGGCGCGCGTGAGCAGGCGAATGATTCCGGCTTCGGCGGCGGCGGGCGGGTGGCCATCGAGAATGCGGACCGTGATCGATTCCAGATGTTGCTGACCGGCGAGTCGGCTCGCGACCGTCGTCCAGGGGACATAGACATTGAGCGAGCGGCTGACGAACATCGACGAGCGATCGCGCACAACGCCGATTACGCGTAGCGGCAGCGAGCCAGCGAGCACGATTTGTCCGATGGGATCGCCGCCGTTCGGCAGCAGCTTGCGCAGCGTGTTTTCACCGAGCAGGGCAACTTGTGCCTGACGTTCCACTTCAGTGGCGTCGAAGCTGCGTCCGCGGGCGAGTTTCAGGCCGTTGGCGCGCATGAAGTCGGCGCTCTCTCCGTGAACTTGCGCGTCCGTATCAATGCGACCGAAGCGCATACGGACCGTGCGCGGGCCGACTTGTGCCGTCACGCTGTCCGTGTAGGGCTGGGCGGCGAGCAGATCGGCGTCGCGGGGCAGGAGCGTACGAATCTCTGCGGCCTTGTCGTCGTTGAAGTCCTTGCCGCGCAGTACCGTGATCGTGTTCGGGGCGATGTTGCCGATATCGTTAAGCACGCGTCGTTTCGTCCCTTCGCCGATGGCCGACAGCGAGACCACCGACGTAATGCCGATGATGATGCCGAGCATCGTGAGACCGGTGCGCAGACGGTGGGAGGCGAGCGCGTGCCACGCCATCGACAGGCTTTCCGCGAACGTCGGCCAGCCACTCATCCAGCGAGTCAACGCGTTACCGCGCGACATTTCGGGCGTATCGGCGACCCGCGAATCTACCGAACTTTTGGGATCGGAAGACGCATCACGCGTCTCGTCCGTCACCGAAGCTTCGATTGCATGCGGCGTGTCGTTTAGCCGATCGCACTTGATGCGTCCGTCGGCGATTTCAATCACGCGTTGCGCCCATGCGGCGACGTTCGGATCGTGCGTGACGAGGATGATTGTGCGCCCCCGCGCGTGGAGTTCGCGCAGGATGTGCATCACTTCCAGCCCGCTGTGACTGTCGAGTGCGCCGGTGGGTTCGTCGGCGAGGATGATGTCGCCGCCGTTCATGAGGGCGCGGGCAATACTGACGCGTTGTTGTTGCCCGCCGGACATTTGCGAAGGCCGGTGCGAGAGATGCTTGCCGAGCCCGAGACGTTCGAGCAGCGCGGCGGAGCGCGACGACCTTTGCGAGCGCGGGATACCGGCGTAGACGGCGGGCACTTCCACGTTGCCTTGGGCCGAGAGATGGCCCATCAGGTGATAGCGCTGGAAGATGAAGCCGAAGTATTCGCGGCGCAGTTGAGCGAGCGCGTCGTCCGAGAGAGAGGCGACATCGTGCCCGTCGATTTCATAGCGTCCGTGGGTTGCCCGGTCGAGGCAGCCGAGTACGTTCATGAGCGTCGACTTACCGGAACCGGAGGGGCCCATGATCGCGACCATCTCGCCGCGCTCGATGACGAGTTCGACATCGCGCAGGACCGTGACTGCACCGTCACCTTCGCCGAACGAGCGAGAGATTCCGGAGAGTCGCAGGAGCGGGGCGGAGGCGTTCGTCACAGGAGCGTACCTGCGTCGTTGCTACCGGACGGCGGCGCGTCGGTCGGATCGGCGGTCACGACACGATCACCTTCGGCGAGCCCGTCGAGTGCTTGTGCGGTGAGACGGTTGTCGAGTCCGACCTTCACCCAGCGTGGGTGGGCGACGCCCTTGGCGTCGAGTACACGGACGCGATAACGGCCGTCGGCGCGTTTCTCACCGAGGGCGACGGAAGGAAACGTCAGCGTATTCGAAATTCGAGCACTCACGATAGACACTTGCGCGGTCATATCGGGACGGAGGACACCGGCCGGATTGGGCACATCGAAGAGGGCGTTAAAGAAGATTGCGTTATTGATCTTCTCGGGCGAGGGTTGGATGACGCGGAGCTTGCCTTCGTAGCGTTTGTCGGGTGCGCCGAGGATCGTGAAGTAGACGGGAAGACCCGCGCGGATGCGCACGACATCGGCTTCCGAGACTTGAGCGCGAATCGTCATCATCGAGAGGTCGGCGACTTTCAGGATCGTCGGGATTTGATAGATGGCGGTAACCGTCTGTCCTTCCTGGGTGGTGATGGCGGTGACCGTGCCGTTAATGGGCGCGGTAATACGCGTATAGGACTGATTCGTGCGTGCCTTATCGACCTTCACCTTTTGCTGGCTGATCTGGGAGTCGAGGGAGGCGAGTTCTGCGGTGAGGGCATCGGCTTCCGTGCGTGCCTTTTCGAGGTCGCGGGGCGAGGTAGCGTCGTCGGCGGCGAGTTGGCGTTGACGAGCGAGTTCGCGGGCGGCTTGGGCGTGGCGAATGGCTTTGGCGCGTCGGTCGGCGGCGAGTGTGGTGAGTCCGGCGTTGGCTTCGCGCAGGTCGTTATCGCTGGAGGTCGGATCGATAACGGCGAGCAGTTGCCCTTTCGATACGGTGTCTCCGAGCACCACCTTGAGAGAACGAAGTTGTCCGTTGGCTTGCGAGCCGACTTCGACTTGTTTGATGGGTTGGAGGACACCGGTGGCGAGGACGGCGTCTTCGAGATCGGCGCGGGCGACCTTAGCGGAGAGATAGGCGGGCGGTGTGGGCCGGGGCCATTGCCAGGCGACGAGGGATGTGAACAGGGCGACGACGACTGCGCCGATCTTGCGACGTCGGGTAAAGCGAAAAGAAGAGAAGCGAGAAAAGAGGCGCGTCATTGATGGAGAGAAAAGGCGAAAGCCGTCGCGGGGAGAAGCGAACGTGAGGGGGATGCTAAACAAAGGTGTGGAGACAAACTGTTTTTAGTTGTTGGGACTTTGTGAACAGAGATAACGGGAGAGAAAAAACAAAGAAAAGCGATCAAAGGAGACAAAAAGAAACAAAGGGGGGGGGTGCGAGAAGGGCAAAGCAAAGTGGGTGAAGCGCAGAGAAGTGCTGGGAGTGATTGAGGTGGGTGATGCGTGTAGAGGGACAGGAAGTGTGTGGGCGACGACACGGCCGTCCCGCAGCAGTTGCGGAGCACGTGCGGGGCGGGTGTGGCGTCGCGATGGAGCGAGAGTAGAGCGGTGTCGACGGGACCAAGTGTTTTGGTCAAGGAAGTGAGAAGCGGGAGGTGTCGTTTGAGGCACTGAGTGCTTCGAGGGAGACGGACCGGGGCCCCTTTCTGCAGCGAGTTGGGTTTATGTCTGAGCGGCGGAAAGGGGCTCCGGTCCGTTAGGGGGGAGGTATTAGGAGCGGAGGGAGGGGGGGAAATGTGGAGAGTAGGAAAGGGAAAGGAGCGGGTTGTGGTTTAGGTGTGGGAAAAGGCTTAAGCGCCTTATTCCGTAAGGGATGGCGGGATATTGAGGGTGCTGGGCGAGTGGATACGGAATATCTGCACAGTGTGAAGATTGCGGGTCGTCTTCGGCGAACGGCGTCGATCCGTGGTGGGTTATGTAAGGCAGTCGGAGCGATGTTGGGTCGCTAAATTCGCTATAATTTCGCCTTAATTCGCCTAACGTCTACGAAATCTCGATTTTCGAGCCTTTTGCGTCGCCGTGAGGTCGTGAAATGATCTCAGTCCGCCTTACCAATCCTTTCTGAAATAAGGATTGGACGCCATTCTGTTGGATGCTTCGGTCAACGCTTCACTGGACGGGCGCGCAAACTGCGGTGTATCTCGTCACGGAGGGGTACAAAGCATGGCCATTACCATTGGTTCGCCGGACGCGGCGGTGCATCGTGCCTGGCGCTTGCCGGGACAAGGGGCGGCTTCGACGGTCGGCACACATCGTGCGGCGTCTGGAGCAGATCGATATGCCAATGCGCTGCGGGCGCTCTCCAGTACGCCGGAGCCCGTGTCCGTCACGCAAGACGATGCAGTGAAACTGTCGCAAAACGCGACGGCACCGCGCGCAACCTAATTTACCGAGAAATATTCATGAGTCTGCATGTTCTTCTGGTCGATGACGATCCCGTCGTTCGCGACCTATTGCGCGAATTGCTGCACGCCAATGGCATGCAGGTCTCGGTGCTTCACAACGGCGCGTCGTTGCTGCGCCGGTTGGAGCTCGAACGACCGTCCGTCATTTTGCTCGACATCATGATGCCGGAGCGCGACGGCCTGCGAGCATTGCAGGATCTGCGTGCGGCGGGTGAGGATATCCCGGTCATCATGTTGTCGGCGCGTGGTGGCCCGCTCGATCGCGCGCTCGGCCTTGAACTGGGTGCCGACGATTACCTTGCCAAGCCGTTCGATCCGCGCGAGTTGCTGGCGCGTATCCACGCGGTGCTGCGCCGTCGTGGCCCGGTCGCGGCCAGCGCGCCGGACGCCCGTGCGCCGTACCGATTCGGTCCGTTCGAGTTGGATTACACGCTGCGTACCCTTCAGCGAGAGGGCGAGCGCCTGCCGCTGCGCGATACCGAATTCGCCATGCTCAAGGCGTTCACCCAGCATCCCATGCAGGTGCTGCCGCGCGTCAAACTGCACGCCATGTTGTATGGCGACGGTATCGCCTTCCGCGACCGCAGCCTCGATGTGCCCGTGTGGCGTCTGCGCCGTCTCATCGAAGCTGACCCGTCGGAGCCGCGCTACATCCAGACCATCCGTGGCAAAGGCTACGTGTTCGTGCCGGGTGGCGAACTGACCGAGGGCGCGACGTCCGAGGCCCGCGAGCGCGCTGGCGGTATGGGAGACGCCAGCGACATCGGCAATGTCGGCGACGGCGGTATGTCGCTCGCTACTACGGCATCGGCAGGCAAGCGCACCGCGCGCGGCTGGCGGGAGTCCGCTGCGTGAATTTGCGTTGGTTGCTGCGCGACTCCCTGTTCGCGCGCATGGCATGGCTGGGCATTGCCGTCTTGCTGGTGATGCATCTCGTGTGGAGCGCGCTGGTGTTCTACCAGCGTCCGCGCCAGCAAGTCGACGGCTTCGCCCGAGGCTTGCTGGTGGCTATTCAAAGCGTCGATCAGCGGGCTGTCGATCCCGGGAGCCTTGCGCCACCGCATGCCGTGCGTCGCGTTCCTGTGGCGCAAACGCCGACCTTCACCAACGAAGCCGACGACGAGCGCGCCACGCGTCTTCGTCACGAACTGCTCTCGCGGCTGCCGCCAGACACCCAACTGCACATCGTCAACGAACGCAAACGCAGCAATATCTGGGTGCTGTTGCCGCAAAGCGACGAGTGGATCGTCATCGGACTCGATCTTCCGCCGATGCCGCCGTTCGTGCGCGAGACCGTCGGTATTCTCATCGGTGCCGTGCTGCTCGCGTTGCTCGTCGCATGGCAGATGCAGCGCCCGATTGCCCGGCTCGCGCATGCTGCCCGGGTGATCGCTCGAGGACGGCGTCCCGCCTTGTTGCCCGAGCAAGGACCGCATGAGTTGCGCGACCTGACTCACGCATTCAACGAGATGGCCAAGCGGCTGGCCGAAGCCGAAGACAATCAGGCCATCATGCTCGCGGGCATTGCGCACGACCTCAAATCGCCACTCACGCGTCTTCGCCTGCGCGCCGATCTCATCGACAGCGAGAATTCTCGCGATGGCTTTGTGCGCGATATCGCGTCCATCGATCACATCGTTCAGCAATTCCTCGCCTATGCGAGAGACGAAGCCGATACCAGCCCACTGATCGGCGTCGATGCGTTCCTGCGCGAGCAATTTCCGGCCGACGAAGAGACCCCCGATTCCGGCGCTGTCACCGGTCCCATCGAGCGAGCCGCCGAAGCGACGGACGATGCCTCGCTATTCGTCAGCAACTTGCGCGCGGGGCCTGAATTCATGCTGCCGCGCACGCTGCTCGACCGCGTGATGTCGAACCTCGTCGACAACGCGCTGGAGCACGGTGAGCCGACCGTGCGTCTGGCGACGTGGCGCGACGAGGCGACCGGATACATCGAAGTCAGCGACTGCGGCAAGGGCATCCCGGACGATCAGGTGGCGCTCGCGATGCGTCCGTTCGTGCGGCTCGATGCCTCGCGCGGTGGCGAAGGCCACTGCGGTCTCGGGCTGTCGCTCGTCGTGCGGCTCGTGGAAGGGCTGGGCGGTGCGGTGCGTCTCGACCGATCGCCCGGCGGGGGATTGCGTGTGACGCTCAAACTGCCGATGCTCAGTAAATCTCCGGCACGATGATTTCCGACGGCACCGGGTGACGCATATAGCTCTCGCTGCGGGCGCGCTCGGGAAGCACCACCTGTGAGCGCTCCACGTCGTGATACGGCACCTGGTTGAGCAGGTGATGAATGCAGTTCAGACGCGCGCGCTTCTTGTCGTCGGCCTGCACCACCCACCACGGCGCTTCCGGAATGTGCGTGCGCTCCAGCATCACTTCCTTCGCGACTGTGTACTTCTCCCAGCGCGTGCGGCTCTCCAGATCCATCGGGCTCAACTTCCACTGCTTGAGCGGATCCTGAATCCGGGCCATAAAGCGCGCTTCCTGTTCTTCGTCCGAAATCGAGAACCAGTATTTGACGATCTGGATGCCGCTGCGCACCAGCATTTTCTCGAACTCCGGCACCGAGCGGAAGAACTCCTCGTACTCGTTCTCCGTGCAAAAGCCCATCACATGCTCGACACCAGCGCGGTTGTACCAGCTACGGTCGAACAGCACGATCTCGCCTGCGGCTGGCAGATGCTGGACATAGCGCTGGAAATACCATTGCGTGCGTTCGCGATCGTTAGGTGCGGGCAGTGCGGCCACACGGCACACGCGAGGATTCAGGCGCTGCGTGATGCGCTTGATCGCGCCACCCTTACCGGCGGCGTCGCGGCCCTCGAAGATCACCACCAGACGGTGACGACTGCGAATCACCCAGTCCTGCAACTTCACCAACTCGCCCTGAAGGCGGAACAGCTCGCGAAAATAGTGCAGACGGTCGTCGCGCGCCTCGGCGCTCAGATCGTTCAGACCGGGCAGACGAAGATCGTCGATTTCCATCTCGATCTCTTCGTCGTAACTGTCGATCAGGTCATCTTGGAGACGACGCGCAAGCATCGCGTCGTGGTCGGCGTCGGAATCGAATTTAGTCATGGCGACGATCTCTTACGGCCAGCAAACACAAAAGGCACCCCGTACTGCCCGGGTGACGGCGGACGGACAAAATGCGCGCCCGATGATGCGTTTCAGTATGCGACGATTTTATGACACCAGCATGGCGTTGACGAATGCCGTGTGACGTAGTTCCCGCGCACGCCCCGCCCGGCGGTGCCGCCACCGCATTTCTTGGGATTCGCGAGCATGCCTAAATTGTCACAAAAATGAAATATGACATTGTCATGATGGCAAGTCCCACCGTGCTGCGGTGCGGTTCACGTCCTTTCCCCACGCCTCGCCACCGATACCGCGCGCATGTTCGCCGAATTAGCTCACAACGCATATGGCTGTGATCAGGCTGGCCTGATCTACGGCTATCGTTTCACTGACGGCGCGCCCCCGCAACCGGTCGATTCGACCGAGGCGCTGGCGTGGCTGGCGAAAGGCGAGCGCGCCGACGGCTTCCTCTGGCTGCATTTCAACTTCGCGCACGCCGCGTGCGAGAAGTGGCTCAAGCAGCAGATGCACCTGCCCGAAGAGTTCTACGAAAGCCTGAGCGAAGGGTCGCGCTCCACGCGCATCGAACATTCCGATGATTGGCTGCTGGCCGTCATCAATGACGTGATTTTCGCGTTCGACATCGCGCAGTCCGAGATTTCGACGCTGCGTGTGGCGGCCAACGCCCGCCTGCTCGTGACAGGGCGCGTAAAACCGCTGCGCTCCATCGACAAGCTGCGCGCGTCCGTCAAACGTGGCGACGCCTTCCGCTCGCCGCTCGCCTTGCTCGTGCATCTGCTGCGCGATCAGGCGGACGTGCTTGAGCGCATCGTGCGCGAGACGAGCCGCCGTGTGGACACCGTTGAAGACCGCCTGTTGCAGCAGCGCATCGAGAGCAACCGAGCCGACCTCGGGTCGTTGCGCCGGGTGCTTGTGCGCCTGCAACGTCTGCTCGCGCCGGAGCCGGCGGCGCTCTTTCGTCTGCTGAGTCGCCCGCCGATATGGGGTCATGCCGACGACGTTCAGGAATTCCGTCAGGCAACCGAAGAATTCGCCGTCGTCCTGAACGACTTGTCGGCGTTGCTGGAGCGCATCAAGTTGCTTCAGGAAGAAATTGCGGCGATGGTCAGCGAGCGCACCGACCGCACCATTTACACGCTGACGGTCGTCACCGTACTCGCGCTGCCCATCAACATCGTGGCGGGCTTTTTCGGGATGAACGTCGGCGGCATTCCGCTCGCCGATCATCCGCATGGCTTCTGGGTGCTCGTGTTTATCGTCGCGACAGGCACTGCGGCCGCTGGCTGGTGGGCGTTCCGGCGGCGGCCGGACTGAGGTCCAGACCGCCGTTGCCCGAGGGGATGGGGGACTTCGGGGACTAACTGCGCTGTCGCATCAATGCCAGAACTTCATCAACAGCGTTGCGATGACCACCATTCCGGCACCGCCGATGCGCGTGGAAATCTGCGCGAACGGCATCAGTCCCATGCGATTGGACGACGACAGAATCGCCACGTCGCCCGTGCCGCCAAGACCGCTATGGCAGGCCGTGACGATGGCCGACTCGACCGGGAACATCTTCAGCCACATGCCGACGAAGAATCCCGAGACGACCATCGCTATCACCGTCGATGCGCAGATCACGAAATAGGCCGTCGAGAACGCGCCGACGAGTTTGTCCCACGACACGAACAGCGTCCCGAGTCCGACCAGAATCGCGAACGTCAGGTTCGTCGACATAAACTTGTACATCTGATACGCGCCGGTCTCCATGCTTTCCGGAATCAGCCGCGAGACCTTCAACACCGCTGCTGCGACGATCATCAGCACCGGCCCCGGAATGCCCGTCACCGGCGCAAGCAACGCGCCGAGAATGAACAGCGTGCAGGCGAGCAGCAAACCGTGTCCCATCAGACGCAGATCGAGCGCGTGTTCTACGTTCTGCCCTTCGAGCAGCGCGCGATCTTCACCACTGCGCACGAGCATGCCGTTGCCGTTGTAGTGCGGACGTTTTTCGCCGAAGCGCTTGAGTAGCCCCGCAGAGAGAATCGCCACGACGTTGCCGATGAGCGCGGCGGGGACCATCGTCGCAATCAGATGCCCCTGCGTCTCGCCCGTGATCTCCGAATAGCCGATCGACAACGGCAGAATGCCCTCGCCGATACCGCCGCCGAGAATCGGCATCACGATGAAGAAGAACGTGTGACGCGGGCTGAAGCCGAACAGCAATCCTGCGAGGCATCCGGCCGCAATGGCCGCGAGCGTGCCGATCAGCAACGGCACGAACATCTTCAGAAAGCCCTGAATCAGGATCTTCCGATTCATGCCGAGCATGCTGCCAGCCACCAGACACGCGATGTAGAGATATTGCAGATTGGCCGTCTTCATCGTGACGGTGATGGCCTTGAGGATCGCGTCGTCCATCAGCCCATTGCCGAGCAGCGCGGCCGGTACGAACAGACAGAGGATGGCGGGGCCGCCGATGTGCTTGAAGACAGGGATCGAGCCGCCGATCTCACCGAGCAACATGCCCGCAATCATCAGCACCGCGAAGCCGCCGATCATGTCGGCGGGCAGGCGTCCGGTGACAGCCGCAAGACCGGTAATGACGGCAATGGCGACGAACATCGGCAGCGGTGCGCCGCCGATGGTGAATTTCGACATCAGAGAGGGGGTGGCGAGCGGCGTCGCGCTCGCCTGAGCGGCCTGACTTTTCATGGTGTCTCCTGAAAGGATGGAATACCTGTCCGGGTGAGGGCGCTTGCGGCACTGACTCAATGCCGTGCGCCTCTTGTCACTCAGGCGGTACGTTGTTGTCTGGGCAGATCGATTTGCATCCAGGGGAAATCGGTGCGATGGCGGGCTTCGAATGCGGTGATGGCGTCGCTGTCCTTGAGCGTCATGCCGATCATGTCGAGACCTTCCACGAACATGCGCTTCTGACGCGGGGGCAGATCGAACGCGAACGACTCGCCGCTTGCCGTCACCACACACTGGCGCTCGACGTCGATGGTCAAAGCGTTCTGCGCGGGATCGCTCACGGTCTCGGTCAGCTTCGCGATGTCCTGCGGGGCGAGCACGATCAGCAGCAGACGGTTGTTCTGCGCGTTGAAGTAGAAGATCTCGCCGAAGCTCGGCGCGATGACCGCTTCAATGCCCGATTGCTGCAAACCCCACACCGCGTGCTCACGGCTCGATCCGCAACCGAAGTTGGCCCCGGCCACCAGAATGCGAGCGTCGCGATACGCGGGACGGTTCAGAACGAACGCGTCGTTGGGCGTGCCGTCGGCATTCGTGCGCAGGTCGTACAGCACACCGCGCGCGAGGCCGGACTTGTCGATGCCGAGCAGAAATTGCTTGGGCATGATCTGGTCCGTATCCAGATTGTTCAGCGGTAGCGGGGCGGCCGTACCGGCCACGATCGTGTGCTCAGCCATGAGCGGTCTCCTTGCGAATGTCGACGATGCGACCAGCGATGGCGGCGGCGGCGGCCATGACGGGGCTCATCAGATGCGTGCGTGCGCCGCGTCCCTGACGTCCCTCGAAATTGCGGTTGGTGGTCGACGCGCATCGCTGACCGGGCTTGAGAATGTCGTCGTTCATCGCGAGGCACATCGAGCAGCCCGGTTGACGCCACTCGAAACCCGCGTCTTTCAGCGCATCGGCAATGCCTTCGCGCTCGGCCTGATCGCGTACGCGACCCGAACCCGGCACGACCATCGCACGCACGCCGTCGGCCACCTTGTGACCTCGTACGATCTCGGCAATCGCGCGCAGGTCTTCGATACGCGCGTTGGTGCAGGACCCGATGAAGACATGATCGATGGGCAAGCCGTCGAGCGACTGACCGGCGTCCAGCCCCATGTAGCCCAGCGCCTTCGACGCGTTGTGCCGCTCCACCTCGTCTTCCGAGAGCGAGGGAATCCGCGCGTTGATCGCAATCGCCTGATCGGGGCTCGTGCCCCACGTCACGAAGGGCGCGACGTCGGTGGCATCGAAACAATGCGTGACGTCGAACGCTGCGTCCTCGTCGGAGCGCAGCGCGAGCCAGCGGCGCTTGGCGTCCTCCAACGCGTCGCCGGACAGATCGCGAATGTGATCGCCGACGTATTGCAGCGTGGTGGCGTCCGGCGCGATGAGCGCACCGCGCGCGCCCGCCTCGACGGTCATGTTGCACAACGTCATGCGGGCTTCGGCAGACAGCGCCTCGATGGCCGCGCCCGTGTACTCGACAACGAAGCCGCGCGCGCCTTGCGCACCGATACGGGCAATGATGTACAGCACGAGGTCTTTCGACGTGGTACCACTCGCCAGCGTACCGTCGACGTGGATTCGCATGTCGCGCGCCACGCGGTAAATGAGCGTTTGCGTCGCCAGCACATGCTCGACTTCCGACGTGCCGATGCCGAACCCCAGCGCCCCGAGAGCGCCGTAGGTGGTTGTGTGGCTGTCGCCGCAAAGCACCACCATGCCGGGACGGATCAGCCCCAGTTCGGGGGCCACCACGTGTTCGATCCCTTGCTCCGGGTCCGTCACGTCGAACAGGTGAATGCCGTGTTTCTGGCAGTTGCGGGTGAAGTTGGCGGCCTGATGGGCGGCGGCGTCGATCACGATGGTGCGTTTGTCGACCGGCACCGGGTGCGTGGGAATAACGTGATCCACGATCCCCATCTGCTTCTCCGGGCAACGCACCGGCAGGCCTTTCTCAGCGAGTCCCGCGAACGCTTGCGGGCTCGTGTACTCGTTCATGATGTGCAGGTCGGCATAGAGCGCGACGTGCTGCGCATCGACGTCGAAGGCCGTATGGCTTCGCACGATCTTTTGGTAAAGCGTTTGTCCCATGAGGTACTCCTTGATGCGGGCGGTCGTCGTTTTGCTATGTCTCGCAACCTTGCGTGCAGTCTAATTCGTTCATAGAATCGCAAAATGCATATTCGCTTAACCTATTTTTAAGTTGAAGTTAATAATGGACGCCATCGCCGATCTGGAATTCTTCGCCCGTCTGGTGACGTTGGGCAGCCTGTCGGCGCTGGCGCGCGACCTTGGCGTGACGCCGCCAGCGATCAGCGCACGCCTGAGTCAGCTGGAGCGACGACTGGGCGTCAAGCTGCTGAACCGCACCACCCGGCGACTGGCGATGACGCATGAGGGGGAGCTGTATCTCGGCACTGGCTCGAAGATCATCGAACAGGTGCAGGAGCTGGAGCGCATGGTGTCGAGCAGCCGCGATTTGCCGCGCGGTCTGCTGAAGGTGAATGCGACGTTCGGCTTCGGACGCCGCCATGTCGTGCCTGCGCTATCGGAATTTCGCGAGCAGTATCCCGAGGTCGAAGTGCAGCTCGATCTGACGGACCGTCCGATGAATCTGGCCGAGTTCGCGTTCGACGTCGGTATTCGCTTCGGCGAACTGCCCGACCAGCGCGTGGTGGGACGCCGCATCGCCGCGAACCGGCGACTGGTGTGCGCGTCCCCCAAATACCTCGCGCGCCACGGTGTGCCCAAGGTGCCCGACGATCTGCGCAATCACCTGTGCATCGTGCTGCGCGAGAACGACACGGCGTACGGCACGTGGCATTTCACCAAGGGCAAACGGCACGAACTGGTAAAGGTGCACGGGGCGATGAGCAGCAACGACGGCGAAGCGACGCTGCGCTGGGCGCTCGACGGGCATGGTGTGCTCGTGAGATCGGAATGGGATGTGCAATCCGCATTGGCTTCGAATGCACTGACGCAATTGCTGAGCGACTGGGCGTTACCGGCCGCCGACATCTACGCGATCTATCCGGAGCGGCTCAATCTCTCGGCCAAGGTACGGCTCTTTGTCGAGTTTATGGAGCGCTATCTGGCGCGTGAATTGAATCGGGATGTCGGCGGTATCGAGTAATGAATTAAAAGTATTCGCGTATATCGATTACGCAAATGGTGTGCGTCATGCTTTGCGATTTGCATGCAATTCCCCGGTTCAAATGAAAATTCCAAACGATCGTGTGAATGTTTGGCGAGGGTATGTGGGCGGCCCGGCGGCGTGGCTTGTCACCATTGGGTATAGCGCCTCAGATGTTAATGAACCGGTATCGGAATTCGTCGGCAATAAGTTTTGTATAACGAACAATCCGGAGGCATGAATTCCGGTCTTCCCCTTATAATCCGCTGAATCGGGCGTCGAATATCCGGGCGGTCGCGCGCAAACCTGCGAAGTCATCACGGGGTGCATGGCGTTGTGCGCATCAATCACCGGTTCATATGACGCGCAATGACACCGGGTTGAACTTGGTGCTCGTGTCTCGCGCGTCGTCACAACGGCATCCGAAGTTGTCCATCAAGCCGCTCACAGGCGAGGAGACCGACGATGAAGTGTCCCGCTGTATTACCCATGGAAACGCAGAGGCTGGCTGCACTGGCGGAGTACGGCCTGGGCAGTGAACGCCCGCTTCCGAGCCTCGATGCCGTTGTGCATATTGCCGCGCACATGTTTGGCGTGCCGGTGGCGGCCGTCAACATGGTGGGCAACGATCACGTATTTTTCGCGGCGGCCACAGGCTTTTCCTCCACCAACACCGATGTCGACATGAGCCGCGACGCGTCTTTCTGCGCGCACGCGATCAATGGTGACGGTGTGATGGTCGTGCCCGACGCCACGGCCGACGAGCGTTTTCACGACAACCCGCTCGTGACCGGCAACGCGCAGGTGCGCTTCTACGCGGGCGTGCCGCTCATGTCGGTGGACGGTCACGCACTCGGTGCGCTGTGCGTCATCGACAACAAGCCGAATCACACATTCTCCGACGTGGATCGCGCGCGTTTGCGCGAGCTGGGACGCATGGCGTCAGACCGTCTGGAATTGCGTCGTGTGGAGTTGTTCATCGAACGTGAACGGCGCACCTTTGCCGAGCCGGAGCGCTATTCGCCCACGGCGATGATCCGCTTCGATGCCTTCGGCGAAATCCTCGACTGGAACCATGCGGCAGTGACGATGTTCGGCTACGCGATGTCCGACGGACCGGGGCGTTCGCTGGAGACGCTACTCGCCGGGCGCAGCCGCTCGGCGCTTCGCGATCAGATCACGCAGGCGGTGAGCGCTGGCTCGGTCGATGGCATGACGATGCCCTCGGAGGTCTATGGCCTGCGTCGCGATGGACGTGAGTTTCCGATGAGTCTCTCGCTGTTCTGCTGGGTCGAGAACGATGTGCAGACGTTCAACGCACATGTGCATGACCTCAGCACGCTGCGCGAGGGCGGGGAAGTGTTGCGGCGGCTCGCGAGCACCGATGTGCTGACGGGCATCGCGAATCGCGCGAGCTTCTATCGCGACGCGGAGGTGGCGTCGGTCTGTCTGCGCGGCGCAGCCGTCGCGATATTCGATCTCGACGGTTTCAAGGACATCAACGATACGCTGGGCCACGCGGTCGGCGACGGCATTCTGTGCGAAGTAGCGCGCCGTTTGACGCGTCTCGTGCGCACGGTCGACACGGTCGCGCGCATCGGTGCGGATGAGTTCGCGCTGCTGCTGTGGGGCGTGACGGATGCGGTGGAGGCGCGTCGCCGCGCCGATGCGGTGCTGTTGGCGATTGCAGAACCGATGGTGATCGGCGGGTTCGATGTGCGCGTGAGCGCTTGCTGCGGCATCGCAGTCGTCCCGCAGCAGGCGGAGGAGGCGCTGAGCCTGATCAGCAATGCCGATCTGGCGCTGTCGCGGGCGAAACAGCATGGGGCCGGGCAGACGTTCGTCTTCATCGATGCACTGCGCATCGAAGCGGCGGCGCGGCGCGTCTATAACATCGAACTGCATCGTGCGGTGAACGACGGCGAGTTCGTGCTCTTCTATCAACCGCAGGTGGATTTCGCCGATGGGTCGCTGACAGGGGCCGAGGCGCTGATTCGCTGGCGGCATCCGCAACGTGGACTGCTGTCGCCTGCCGCGTTTCTACCGGCGCTCGAACGCGGGCCGCTGGCGGCGTCGGTGGGCGCGTGGGTGCTGGACGAGGCGTGCGCGCAGGCGGCGTATTGGCGACGCAACGGTGCGCCGTGTTTCCGGATCGGCGTCAACTTATTCGGATTGCAATTTCGCATCGGCAGCATCTTCGACGAGGTGGTCGCGGTGCTTAACCGGCACGGGCTGCCACCGCAGGCGCTGGAACTGGAGGTGACGGAGAGCATCGTGCTGGACGACGACGTCGTACTCGAAGCGTTGCAGCGTCTGCATGCGTACGGTGTGAGTATTGCCTTCGACGACTTCGGCACCGGCTACGCGTCGATCAGCATGCTGCGACGCTATCCGTTAAGCCGTATCAAGATCGACCGGTCGTTCGTGCAGGGGATGATGGAGTCGGAGCGCGATGCGTCCGTAGTGCGTGCGTTGGTAGACATGACGCGCAGCTTCGACCTGCGCACCATTGCCGAGGGTGTGGAGACGGAGCAACAGCGCGACAACCTGCGTCGACTCGGTTGCGACGAGGGGCAGGGATACCTGTTCGGGGTGCCCATGCCTGCCGTCGAATTCGGGGAGATGTTCGACGTGGGACGTCAGTTGAATCAAGCCTGAGCGCGGCGTCTGTACGTCTCTCGCAACGATGCGCCGCTTACCCGACGGGTGTGGCGGCGCATGTATTTCACGTTGCCTGCGTCACTTCCTTACTTCGCTTCTTTCGGCGGCTGAATCATCTTCCAGCCGTTGCCCGCCGGATCCCGGAAACCGGCATCGACGCTGCCGTAACGGTCCACCGGTTCTTGCGTGAATTCCACGCCTTTCTCCTTCAGGCGCGCGTAGTGCGCGCGGCAGTCGGCCACGTAGAGCACGAGCGGCGGCATGGCGCCCTTGGCGACCATGGCGCGCAGCGTCTGCGCGGTGGCGTCGTCGTGAATCGGTGCGCCGGGCGCAAACAGGCCGAGCTGGAACGCGGGCTGATCGGGATGCTGCACCGTCAGCCAACGGTACGGGCCGTTGCGTACATCGGTGTGAACGCGAAAACCGAGCTTGTCGACATAGAACGCGAGTGCTTCGTCCTGATCGTCGACATACAGCCCCACCACGCCAATTCCTTCGTTCATAAGACCTCCTCGTTGGTTGATGGAGGGACTTTACCGTCGGCCATGCGGCGGCGCTTCTCCAAAACTGCGATGTTGAGATCAGGCCGCTGGGCCGCCTTCAGGACGCAGCCCGGAACCTGATCGAGTGGCGTGCCGTTGGCCTGCGCCTGCTCGCGAAATTCGCCAGGGCTCTGTCCGGTGATGTCGCGAAAGATCCGTCCGAAGGTGCCGATGCTTTCCCAGCCGGTCGCGAAGGCGATTTCCGTGATGTTGAAGTCGGTATCGCGCAGGAGCGTGCTGGCCTGTTCGATGCGCCGGGTCAGCAGATAGCGATGCGGGGGGAGTCCGAAGGCCTGTTTGAACGACCGGGAGAAGTGC
Organism: Pandoraea commovens; assembly: GCF_902459615.1. GTDB lineage: Bacteria > Pseudomonadota > Gammaproteobacteria > Burkholderiales > Burkholderiaceae > Pandoraea > Pandoraea commovens. Next base: position 164,392 of record NZ_CABPSA010000003.1, on the reverse strand, counting down.
GCCTCGGACGTGCCACTGACCTCTGCCAGCCGCTTGACGGGCCACGCCTCATGCGATGCGGCATCCATACGGTCCTTGGCGCGCAGTAAGCGGCGAAGCAGTGCGGGTGACTGCATAGGGATGGCCGCGGCAGGGGCTTGGGGTGTGTCAGAGGCTTGGCTGCGTGCTTTAGCGGGCATAAGGGCTGACGGCGCAGGGACGGTGTGGGTAGTGTAGGCCCAACGTATGGCGCATCGCACGCATTGCACCAAAACAGGCATGCGGATGATCGTAAAATCGATCTTTGAGTCGTTAATGTTCGATTTAACGAGCATTCACTTTGTTGATTTTTCCGGAATTGCTCGTAAAATCACTCTTTGAGTCTGTAAGGAGCGATTTTACGAACATGAAAACTTCTCAAAGCAGCTCGCTTACGTCGGCGCAACTTACCGAAGCCTCGAAACTCGGCCAGTTGCTTGCTCGCCTGCGCACCGCTCGTCGGGTAAAGCAGGTCGATGCGGCGATCCGTGCGGGCTTATCACGCAATACCGTATATCGAATGGAACACGGCGATCCAGGGATTGCCTTTGGTCAAATCCTGCGTTACCTCGACGCCATCGCGCCAGGCACGACGCTCGGCGATCTGTATGCTGAATCGGATCCTGCACTTGCAATGCTGCGCGTGCGGGAGCAGACGAAGCGTGTGCGCGACATGTCGTCTTCGGAGCTCGATGCCCTCGACTTCTGACGCCTGAGCAAAACCGCTAACGTCTTCAGCAACTTATCTCGAACGAAGGGGCGCGATGCATGGCAGAGGTGACCACACGGTTGATTGTTTTTTCGCATTTGGCGCAAGGGTGGGCACCGTGCGGTCAACTGGACCTGACCGAGTCCGGCGCAACATTGATGGCCTCGACGTTTGCGTATGGTCTGAAATATCTCAAACGAAAAGACGCCGTTGAGATAGACCCGGTCAGCCTCGGCACAGGCGACTCCAACCTCGTCACTGGTAAGCGGCTGTTTCCCGTGAATCGCCTGACGTCATTTGGTGGTGTACGCGACGCAGCGCCTGACGCATGGGGGCGTAGAGTCATCGAGTCCAAACTCAAAGCGCCTGCGAACAGTCTTGCCGAGTCCGTGTATCTGCTGCACGCTGGCAGCGAGCGCGTTGGTGCACTGGATGTGCGTCGAGCGTTGAATGATCCGCCTACCGCTGGCGTGACGGGTGTGCAATCGCTGTCGCATCTGATCGAGGCGGCCGAACGAATAGAAGCGGGCGTACCGGTGCCAGCACATCTCGACGCCATTTTTGCAGACGGTTCTGCACTAGGCGGAGCACGACCGAAAGCTTCAGTTCGGGACGAAGAAGGCGCACTCTGGCTAGCGAAATTCCCTAGCCGTGGCGATTCCATCAATGTGCCAGCGCTTGAATGCGCAACGCTCAAGCTCGGCGCACACATCGGACTGTCTGTTCCGGACGTCGTCACTCGCAATATCGGAGACCGGCAGATCATGATGATTCGCCGCTTCGACCGTTTCTGGACGAATCCCGAGAGCGGTCTCGTCTCGGCGTCACCCGGTGAGGGACGAATCGAGCGGCGTATGCCGTTCGTCAGTGGGCTGACGCTGTTGGCGTGCGACGAGATGGAGTCACACGCCAAGTCTTATCCGGAAATTGCCGATGCCATTCGTCGCTATTGTCATCCGAGCGTTGTCCGGCAGAACAACACAGAGCTGTTCCAGCGCATGATCTTCAACATCTTCGTGAGTAACGACGACGATCATCTGCGCAATCACGGATTCCTATGGGATGCACAGATCGGTGGTTGGCGATTAAGCCCCCTATATGACGTCATGCCACGAGCCAGCATGGCGGAAGAGAGACTCTTACATCTCGGTGTGGGTCCTCAGGGACGTCTTGCAACGCTTGATAATGCGCTGGAAGCCCACGAGCGCTTTACGCTGTCGCGACGCGATGCCTGTCGACTAATTGATCGGGTTTGGCGAGACGTCCGGGAGTGGCGAGTCCACTTCGAAGCCTTTGGTGTCGGTGCTGATGATATCGACCGTATTGCGCCCGCATTTCGACATATCGACGCCATTTCCAGCGCGGCCTTGCGCAAAGCGTTGGTCTGACTCGCTGATCTCTTTTAACTATCCCGTCAATCCCGGCACCCGATCCACCGCCGACAACACCGCCTCCGGTGTAATCGACGTCGTGCATTCGAAGGCGCGCTCCGTGCCTTTGTGGCGAGGGCAGAAGTGGAAGTCGTCGTGGTTGTAGCGGATGGCGGGGTCGTGCCAGCAGCCGGTGCAGACGTCGGGGTTGATCACGCGGTACGGCGTCGCGAACTCGTTGTGCGGCAGGGTGAAGCCGGAGATCAGGACCGTCGGCGTGTTCATCGTCCACGCCAGCCACGACAGGCCGCTCGACAAGCCGATGAAGGCGCTCGCATGCATCAGCCAGCGCGCCCGTTCGGTCAGCGGCAGGTCGCCCGTCGCATCGATGGCCCCCTCGGGGATCGACTGCCAGAAATCGTTCTTGCCGTAGCGCGGCTTCTGATCGACGCACACGACCTGAAAGCCACGCTCGCGTAGGCCTGCAACGACGGCGTCCCATCCCCCGGGATGGTTCCAGTATTTGCACTGCGCCGTACTCTGCACGGCGATGCACACATAGGGCTCGGTCATCGGACGCGACACGTCCGGCAACGCCGTCTTCGCGCGTGCTTGCGCGTCGTCGACGCCGAGAATGTGCGCGGCCGTACGGTGCAGTCCCGTCTCGCGAAAGTCGCGAGGTTGCTGGATGCACTCCTTATCGTCGAAGAACAGGCCGATGTTGTAGGTCGCGTAGTACTTGCGCCGCTCCACCTTGTCCTGTGCAACGAATTCGACGTCGGGATGCGCGTCGCGGAACAGCGCGGCCACCGCTGGCGTAACCACGCACGCCAGTCGACAGCCATGCACGTCCTTGAAGCGCAAGGCATACGGTATCCATCCCAACACATCGCCCAGGGCCGCCAGCGGAATCTGGATCAGCACGTCCTGATCGCGGAGGTCGAAGCGATGCTCGAAGACCACCACGTCGTTCAGCCAGATCGTGATGCCATACGGCACGTAGTACTTTGCCGGGCTGCGCACCACGCCCGACGACAGCGAGACTTCCGTGAGCGTGCTGTCGTCGCGCAAATCGCTGATGCGCACGCGCCACGGCAGCGGCTGACCGAAGTCGGGGATGACCACGCGCGCGCCGTCGTTGAAGTCGAAGCGCAGCCCGGCCGGGCCGACCTGCGTGGGCAGCAGCGCCGGGGCCAGAAAGATCTGTTGCGGAGACGCGGCGAACGGGGTGACGGGCGGCGTGATGGGCGGCGTGGTGGGCGGCGTGGTGGGCGGCGTGACAAGCGGCGTCCCCGCCGATGCGGGGTTGGCCGATGTCGCGGTGTTCTGAGGGGAGAGGGGGACGGCGTCGTTCATGGGTCACACGATACGACGGACACAAATCGGGCAATCGTGCGGGAAACGAGCCGAAAAGGCTTCATTTCCCGAAATTCGCCGGTTTTGACGGCAAAGGGACTTTCAATGCCTTTCCGGCACCGGCTCAGGCCGTCCCCGCCATCAACTGATACTGAGTGCGCAGCGCCTGCGTAAAGAGCCGGTGCGTCTCCCGCGGGTTCTCGCGGCGGGTGAACATGGCCACGGGCGGCAGTGTCCACGTGAGCGACCACGGCACGATGGCTACGCCCGCGATGCGAACCAGTTCCTCGGCGATATCGGCCGGTAGCAGCGACACGGCGCGCTCGCTGCTGGCCAGCAGTTCGCCCGTCAACCGGGACGAAAAGCTCTCCACCACAGGCACCGGCGGCACCACCCCGGCATGCAGGAACAGGTCGGAGAGTTGGTCGCGCATCGGCGTATTCGGCGCGCCCATCACCCAGTCGAGTTCTGCCAGTTGCGCCCACACCGGGGCGCTGCGCCCCAGCCGGGCCGCCAGACGACGGCTTGCCACCACGCGTGGGGCCTGATGGTGCAGCACTTCGAACTGCACTTGCGTGACGTCGACGTTCGCTGCCGCGCGGGCGATCACCACGTCTAGCGTGTGGTCGCGCAATTGCGCCATCAGCGACTCGCTCGTGCCTTCATGCAGCGTGACGGTCAGGCGTTGGGGAATCTGGGCCAGCGTCTGCTGGATGGCGGCGGAGAGGGTCTTGCCGGAGATGTACGGGATCACACCGACTTGAAGGCGGGCAGCATGCCCGGCCATGACGGCTTCGATATCGCGGGTCAGGTGGTCGAGATCGTGGACCATTGCCTGTGCGCGGGCCAGCACGACGTCGCCAAGCGGTGTCGGCGTCATGCCGCGCGGGGTGCGGTCGAAGAGCGGGCCGCCCAGCATGCTTTCCAGCTCGGCCAGCGCGCTGGTCACGGCGGGCTGGCTCGTCGCCATGTGCTCGGCCACGCGCGTGAGCGAGCCGTGCTGCTGAATCTGCAACAACAGCACGAGATGACGCATCTTGAGCCGGGTCGTCAGCCGCCGGACTACTTCCCCCGTATCGAAAGGCACCGCCACCATCTGTCCTGAATCCTCTGAAACCCCCGATGTTCGGGGCTTATATGGAAAATATGATGCCCCCATAGTAATTCAGAATCGCCCCCCGCTGGCGGCTCCCTAGAATGGGCTCACCTCTATGCGCTCAGGTCGACAGCCGTCATCAGAACGGTTCGCCGCGCAAAACAGAGTGAGACACAAGTTCAGAGAACCTACGAGGACGACATTGCCATGAGCAACAGCAACGATCACCAGGCCGCCCTGGAGTATCACCAGTTCCCGACACCGGGCAAGATCTCCGTGACGGCCAGCAAGCCGCTCGTCACCCAGCGCGATCTGGCGCTCGCCTACACCCCGGGCGTCGCTATCCCGTGTCAGGAAATCGCGGCCGACCCGTCGGCTTCGTTCAAGTACACCGGCCGTGGCAACCTCGTTGGCGTGATCACCAACGGCTCCGCCGTGCTCGGTCTGGGCAACATCGGCGCGCTCGCCTCCAAGCCGGTCATGGAAGGCAAGGCCGTCCTCTTCAAGAAATTCGCTGGCATCGATGTGTTCGACATCGAAGTGACCGAGAGCGACCCCGACAAGCTGGTCGACATCATCGCCAGCCTCGAAGCCACCTTCGGCGGCATCAACCTCGAAGACATCAAGGCACCGGAGTGCTTCACCGTCGAGCGCAAGCTGCGCGAGCGCATGAAGATCCCGGTCTTCCACGACGACCAGCACGGCACCGCCATCACCGTGAGCGCCGCGTTCATCAACGGCCTGAAGGTCGTGGGTAAGGACATCCGCGAAGTGAAGGTCGTGACGTCGGGCGCAGGTGCGGCGGCTCTCGCCTGCCTGGACCTCATGATCGACCTCGGACTGCCGCTCGAGAATATCTGGGCGACGGATATCGACGGCGTGGTGTTCGAAGGCCGCACGGTCGGCATGGACCCGGACAAGGCGCGTTTCGCTCAGAAGACCGACAAGCGCACGCTCGCGGAAGTGATCGACGGCGCCGATGTGTTCCTCGGCCTGTCCGCCGGTGGCGTGCTCAAGCCGGAAATGCTCAAGAACATGGCCGCACGTCCGCTGATTCTGGCGCTGGCCAACCCGACCCCGGAAATCTTCCCGGAAGACGCTCGCGCCGCCCGTGAAGACGTGGTGCTCGCGACCGGTCGTTCGGACTTCCCGAACCAGGTCAACAACGTGCTGTGCTTCCCGTACATCTTCCGCGGTGCGCTCGATGTGGGCGCCACCACCATCACGCGCAACATGGAAATCGCCGCTGTGCACGCGATTGCCGGTCTGGCGCAGGAAGAACTGAACGACTCCGTCGCCAATGCTTATGGCGCTTACGACCTGTCGTTCGGGCCGGAATACCTGATTCCGAAGCCTTTCGACTCGCGTTTGATCGTGCGTATTGCCCCGGCCGTGGCGCGCGCTGCAATGGAAGACGGCGTGGCCACGCGTCCGATCACCGACTTCGACGCTTACGCCGACCAGTTGCAGCAGTTCGTGTACCACTCGGGCGCGTTCATGAAGCCGATCTTCTCGGCCGCAAAGCAACTCGTGCGTGACGGCGGCAAGTCGCGCATCGTATTCGCCGAAGGCGAAGAAGAGCGCGTGCTGCGTGCCGTGCAGGTGATCGTCGACGAGAAGCTGGCACGCCCGATTCTGGTCGGTCGTCCGGAAGTGCTGCTCGCTCGCATCGAAAAGTTCGGTCTGCGTCTGCGTCTGGGTGAAGACGTCGAAGTCACCAACCCGTACTACGACGAGCGCTTCCACCAGTACTGGACCAGCTACTGGGAACTGCGTTGCCGCGACGGCATCACCAAGGAAATGGCGCGTGTCGAGATGCGTCGTCGTCTCACGCTGATCGGCGCGATGATGGTGCGTCTGGGCGACGCCGACGGCATGATCTGCGGCACGGTGGGGGCCTATCACGACCACCTGCGCTTCGTCGATGAAGTCATCGGCAAGCAGCCGGGCGCGAACACCTACGCCGCGATGAACATCCTGCTGCTCGACAAGCGCACGGTGGCACTGGTCGACACGCACGTGAACGACGATCCGACGGCTGAGCAAATCACCGAGTTCACGTTGGCGGCTGCCAAGCAGATGACGCGTCTGAACCTGAACCCGAAGGTCGCGCTGCTCTCACGCTCGAACTTCGGCTCGGGTAGTGCGGCGTCGGGCACGAAGATGCGCCGTGTGCTGGAGATGGTGACGGCGCAAGCGCCGGATCTGGAGATCGACGGCGAAATGCACGGCGACTGCGCGCTCGACGAAGGTCTGCGCAGCCGTATCCTGCCGCAGTCGAAACTCAAAGGTGCTGCCAACCTGCTGGTGTGCCCGAACGTCGACTCCGGCAACATCGCCTACAACCTGCTGAAGACGGGCGCGGGCAGCAACGTCGCCGTCGGCCCGTTCCTGCTGGGCGTGGGCGCACCGGTCAACGTGCTGACGTCCAGCTCGACCGTGCGACGCATCATCAACATGACGGCCCTGACCGTCATCCAGGCCAATCGCGACTGAAGTCCACCCGGCGTCGATGCTCCGGCAGTTGTTCCGGGGCGCGCCGCCGGTCGCGATGCGCCAGACGGCTTAGCCGTCGAGTGACTCTTGCAAGCCCCGGCGGGGTCGGCAACCGTATCGATACGATGCGCTGCCAGCCCCGCCGGGGTTTTGCTTTTGCGTCGTCCGGATCGCTGGCTTGCGGTTGCAGAGGTTTGCCGAGCAGCGTCGTGCAAAGCCATTCGAGTGCGGTGCACATCACGAAGTAGATCAGCGCGACGAACGCGAACACTTCCGCCGGGTAGACCATCAACCGGCTGTTCACCTGTGTGGCGACGAACGACAACTCAGCCACGCCGACGATGTACGCGAGTGAGGTGTCCTTCACCAGCGAAATCCACTGATTGACGAACGACGGCGTCATGATGCGTAGCGCCTGCGGCAGCACGACGTGGTGCAACGTCTGCACGCGCGTGAGGCCGAGCGACATGCCTGCCTGCCATTGCGCCGTGCCCACGCCACGAATCCCCGCGTAGACCGTGTGCGAGAGATATGCGCCGCCGATCAGCGCGAGCGCGCACGCCACAGTGGCGAGCCCGGGCACGTCGACCCCGAAGAGGATCGGCAGCAGAAAGTACGTCCAGAAGATCAGCATCAGCACCGGAATGGCGCGAAAGAAGCCGATCACGAAAGTCAGCACCCAGCGCGCCGGGCCGCCGAGCATTGCGAGGGCGATGCCGCCCGCCAGACCCAGGACACCGGACGCCACGGCGCTCACCGTGGCGAGTACCAGCGTGAGCGCGGCACCGGAGAGCGGGCCGTCGGGGAAGTCGCCCCAAAGCAGGTGGGGCAGGTTGTCGAAGACGGCGGAGAAATTCATGAGGACGTCCGGGAGGTCGCTGGCGTCGGGTGCGGTGGGATCAGCGAAATCAGCGAAATCAGCGTGAAGGGGCGGTGGCGTGACGATGCGTCGTAACCATGCTCACGGCTTCGATCAGCGCAATCGCACCGACGTAAAGCAGCGTGGCAATGCCGAACGCCTGAAACGTCTTGAACGTTTCCGTCTCGACCTGACGCGAGGCATACGAGAGTTCCGCGAGGCCGATCGCCATCGTCAGCGAAGAGTTCTTCACCACGTTCATGTATTGCCCGAACAACGGCGGCATCGCAATGCGCACCGCCTGCGGCAGCACGACATGACGGAAGATCGCGAAGCGGCTCAGGCCGAGCGCGGCGGCCGCGTGCGTTTGTCCGGCAGGCACCCCGCGCAGACCCGCGCGAATCTCTTCGCCGATGAACGCCGTGGTGTAAAGCGTGAGGCCCACGAAGCCCGCGAGCGTTTCCAGCGTCGGCCAGCGAATGTCGAACAGCACGACATGCCAGACATGCGCCTGCGAGAGCCATTGCACGGCACTCGCAGGCAGCAGCGCTGCGACGCCGAAGTACCAGAAGAAGAGTTGGACGAGCAGCGGCGTGTTGCGCATCAGCGCAACGTACGCGGTCGCGGGGCGGGCGAACAACGCGCTATGCGAGTTGCGCGCCACGGCCAGCCCGAAGCCGAGCAGCGTCGCCGCCGCGCTGGCCGCGACAGCCAGTGCGACGGTGACGCCGAAGCCCGTGAACAGCCAGTCGAGATACTTCGGAGCGAGCCAGTCCGTCACGCCTTGTCGCCGATCTTGAACAGACGCGGCAACGGCTGGGCCGACTTCGGACCGAACCAGCGGTCGTAGATGTTGGCGGCGGTGCCGTCCTTTTCCAGATCGCGCAGCGTGTCGTTCACGAACGCGGTCAGCCGCGCCTCGCCCTTCGGTACGCCCACGCCCATGTAGTCGTTCGAAATCGTGAAGGCAGGGATCTCGTAGTTCTGCTTGTCCGGCACATTGGCGAGCAGGCCGACGAGCTTCGGCCCGTCCTGCGTAATGGCTTGCACGGTGCCCGTACGCAACGCGGCGAAAGCGAACGGTGTGTCGTCGAACGCGACGATGGTCGCTTTCGGGAATTTCTCACGAAGCGTGATTTCGTTCGTCGTGCCCTTGTCGGCACCGATGCGCAGCGCGCTCAACTGATCAGGCGACGACAGCGTGCCCTTCTTCGCGAGGAACTGCTGGCCCGAGGAAAAATAGGGAATGCTGAAGTCGACCTGCTTGGCGCGTTCGTCCGTGATCGTGAAGTTGGCCAGTACGAGATCGACCTTCTTCGACGTGAGGAACGGAATCCGGTTGGCCGGGTTCGTCGGTTGCAGTTCGAGCTTCACGCCGAGCTTGTCGGCCAGTGCCTTCGCGTAATCGACGTCGAGACCGACGATCTTGTGCGACTTCGCGTCGACGTAGCCGAACGGCGGATTGCTGTCGAACGTTGCGACGCGCAGCACGCCCGCCCTCTTGATGTCGTCGAGCTTGTCGGCGTGCGCGGCGAGCGGTGCGAGGGCTGCGATGCTCAGCAGAGCTGCGGCGATGGAGGAAACGGCTAGACGTGTGCGTGGCTGGCGAATCTTGTTTTGCATGGCCTGTTGGGCTCCGATTATCGTAGGTCGCGGCGGATAGCAGCGAGCGGATGTCTACGATAACGGTGCGCGTACTCGCGCCCAACCAACCGATTTTCCTTAGCAAAACGCCGGCGCTGATAAGCGCCGGCGTTTCGATGCCACGTTTTGAATCAGTAACGATTACCCGTGATAGCGGTCATGATCGTGGTCGTGATCGCCATGGTCGCCGTGGCCGCGATTGTCATGACGGTTCGGGCCGCCGGGGCCACCATGATCCCATCCGCCACGGTTCAGTTCCCAACCATGCGGGCCCTGATGCCAGGCCGGTGCACGGTAGGCGTAACCCGGGCGTGCACGTTCCCAGTGACCGGCGCGCCAGTCGTGACGGTGGCCGTCCCAATCCCAGAAGCCCGGGGCCCAGACGTAACCCGCGCGCGGCGGCGGGACCGGTTCATAACGCGGCGGCGGCGGTGCGCCGATGCTGATGGACACGCCCACCTGAGCGTGAGCCGGTGCTACGGCAAAGCCGCCGAGCGTGGCAGTAACGAGCGCGATGGTCAGAGTCAGTTTTTTCATTTTCGCCCCCTTGCAAGCGAAGTTTTGGTACGCCTTCATCGTACGAGGGGGCGCGTCGGTTACGAAGCTAATAGTCGTAAGAAAATGTTGAAATTGTTTCGTTTCATCCCGCGAAAAGCCGCGTGAACATTAGCTTCGGTGAGATTGACCGTCGGTCGGCTTTGCGCACATTTCCTCTTACAGTGAGGGCGCACGCTGATGCCGGTACTCCTGCGTGCGACCGCCGTAACCATACGCTGCGGCACGCGCGTCGATCACATGGATGTACGAGCACTCGTGCACGTTACCGAGCAGGCCGGACAGCGATTCGAACACCTGCGAAATGAACCGCGCCTTCTCGGCTTTCGTATTCGTTTCGTCCGTCACGCTGATATCCAGATGGAACGCGTTCTTGCCTTGCTCCGAGAGTGGCGCGCCGCCGATGAACCAGCGTTCGTGCGGAATGTAATCGACGGTCACGGCGATGACTTCCGGTGCCTTGTGCAAAGTGTCGACAGTCAGTTGCGAGACGATGCGAACGGCATTGCGCGAGAGCGTGTCGTCGGGCGTGCCGGAGAGTTGCAGGACGATGTGCGGCATGGTGAAGCTCCTTGAGAGTGAGAGTCGGTGCGGTGACAACGACTTCAGTCTAGGGAGATGTTTGACATCGGAAAAGCGGGAATATACGATTCCATCCATCGGTTTCTTTAATGGGTAGGATCATGGCCCCCGGATTCGATTTCGACCAGTTGCGTACTTTTGTGGCGGTCGCCGAGGCTGGCAGTCTGTCGGCAGCGGCACCGCGCGTGTTTCTGTCGCAGTCCTCTGTCAGCGAGCAGATGCGTAAGCTCGAAGAGCGTATCGGCGTGACGCTGTTCACGCGTGGCAAGCAGGGCGTGGCCACGACGCCCGCTGGCGAGCGGTTGCTCGGGCACGCGAGACATCTGCTCGCGCAGTCGGAAAGCGCCTGGCACGACGTGCGTGGCTTTTCGCTCTCGGGAGAGTTGCGGCTGGCGATCACCGACTACTTCCGTCCCGGCGATGTGGCGCGCATGCTCCGGCATCTCGGTGTCGCGTATCCGTCGTTACGCATCCACGTGACGATTCTGAAAAGCGGCGTGATCGAAAGCGGTTACGACACGGGTGACTTCGACATCGGCTTGTCGATGCGCATTCTTGGCAAGTCGTTGGGGCGCGATGCCGTCGCGGGCACCCGTCCGCTCGGGCGCGAGTCGCTCGATTGGGTGGCGTCTTCGGATTTCGTGCTGGACGCGGATGCGCCGCTACCGCTGCTGGTGCTGCCCGACACGTGCGCGCTGCATCGTTTCACGACGCAATGGCTCGACGAGCAGCAGGTCCCGTACACGATCGCGCATGTGGCGTCAGGCGTCGCGGGCTTGCAACTGGCGTTGAGTGCGGGGTTGGGGGTGGCGTGTCTGAATACGTCGGCGGCGGGGCCGTCGCTTGCCCGCGTCGACAAGTTGATGCCGGGGCGGCGCTTGCCGCCGCTGCCCGAAGCCGAGTTTCATCTGCTTCCGGCGCGGCGTGGCGAGCCCGAGTGGGTGACGCAGGCCCGCGACGCGCTGGCCGAACATCTGACGACGTCTACGTCGCTGACGTCGGCCACGTCGGTTACAACGCGTTGAGCGGAATCTTCAGATAACGCGTGCCGTTCGCCTCCGGCGCAGGCATGTCGCCTGCGCGGATGTTCACCTGTACGGCGGGCAGGATCAGCGTCGGCATGTCGAGCGTGCGGTCGCGTGCTTCGCGCATGGCGACGAAGGCGTCTTCGTCGATGCCGTCATGCACATGGATGTTCGCGCGCCGCTGCTCGCCTACAGTCGTCTGCCAATGCGCCGTGCGCCCGGCGGGCGGATAGTCGTGACACATGTACAGACGCGTCGATTCGGGGAGGGTCAGCAGGCGACGGATCGAGCGGAACAACGTGTGTGCATTTCCGCCGGGGAAATCGCACCGCGCGGTGCCCACGTCGGGCATGAACAGAGTGTCGCCCACGAAGACGGCATCGCCCACCCGGTACGCCATGTCCGCCGGTGTGTGGCCCGGTACGAACATCGCCTCGGCCTGCAATGTGCCGATGGCAAACGTCTCTCCATCCTCGAAAAGATGGTCGAATTGCGAGCCGTCGGGCGGCACGTCCGCGCCCAGATGGAAGAGCTTCTTGAAGACGTGTTGCACGTCGCGGATGTGCGCCCCGATGGCAATGCGCCCGCCCACGCGTTCCTTGAGCCAGCGGGCCGACGACAGATGGTCGGCGTGCGCATGCGTCTCGAGAATCCAGTCGACGGTGAGCTTCTGCGCGGCGACGAATTCGAGTACGCGCTCGGCCGAACCGGTGTGCGTGCGGCCCGCCTTGGGATCGTAATCGAGCACAGGGTCGATGATCGCCGCGCGACCGCCGGGTGCATCGAACACGACATAAGTCACCGTAGCGGTGGTCGTGTCGAAAAAGGCTTCGATGTGTGCTGGCGTGGCTGACATGACCGGCTCCTGCAAAAATTTATCAATTCATATATTATAAATCAGTAAAGTGTACGCGCTACGCGTGACATCTTGCGAAAGGGCGCGGCATCTCGTCGCGGTCCGGTTTCCTGATTTGCATCGATCCTGCCATGCCACGAGTCACTGCGCTATCCCCTGTTGCGCCTGTCGACCCTCCTGCGGCTGTTGTCCCGGCTGCTTCGCTCGACCTCGCGCGCTTGCGTGCCGCGGCGCATGACGCGACGGCGCTGCTACGCGCCCTCGCCAACGAGGACCGTCTGCTTATCCTGTGTCAGCTCACACAGGGCGAGCTATCGGTGGGCGAGCTTGAAGCGCAGCTCGATATCCGGCAGCCGACGCTCTCTCAGCAACTCGCCGTCTTGCGCAGCGAAGCGTTGGTGACGACGCGGCGCGACGGCAAGCGCATCTACTACGCCGTGGCCGACGGCGCGGTGCTCGCAGTGCTGGCGTGCCTCTACGATCAGTTCTGTCCGAAATCCTGATACCACGACGGAGCCTCACCTCATGACACTCGACTCCTTTCACTTCACGCCGTGGGCATCGCTCGCCGGTGGCGTGCTGATCGGCATTGCGGCCGTCTGGCTGATGTTGTCTGCCGGACGGATTGCAGGCATCTCCGGCATTGCGGGCGGGTTGTTGCGGCCTCGTGCGGGCGACGTGGCCTGGCGCGTCGCATTCATCGTTGGCCTGATGGCTGCGCCGTGGGTGTACCGCGCCGTGGCGATCGTGCCCGACGTGCAGGTGGAGGCGAGCACGGCGATGCTCGTCGCTGCGGGCCTGCTGGTCGGCTTTGGCACCCGGCTCGGCTCGGGCTGTACCAGCGGACACGGTGTGTGCGGGCTGTCGCGTCTGTCGTGGCGCTCGCTCGTCGCAACGCTGTGCTTTATGGCGACGGGATTCCTGACAGTCTACGTCGTACGTCATGTGCTTCACGTCGGAGGTGCCGCATGAAGAAGATTCTCTTCGCCCTTATCGGCGGTCTGGTGTTCGGGGTGGGACTGATCCTCGCGGGCATGGCAAATCCCGCAAAGGTGCTCGGGTTTCTGGACATCGCAGGCAAGTGGGACCCGTCGCTCGCCTTCGTGATGGGCGGTGCGGTCGCGGTGGGACTCGTGGGGTTTCGGCTTGCACAGTCGCAGGCGCTGGCGTGGACCGGCGAGCCTCGTGTCTGGCCTACCTTGAAGGGGCTCGACAAGCGGCTGGTGGGCGGCGCGTTGCTGTTCGGCGTCGGCTGGGGGATCGCCGGGATTTGCCCCGGTCCCGCGCTCGTGCTGCTTGGCGCGGGATCGGGCAAAGCGCTGGTGTTCGTCGTCGCGATGGTCGTCGGCATGGCGGTGCATGCCGTCGTCACCTCAGGCCATTCGGCCTCCTCTGCCAGCGGGAAAGCCGCGAAGTAACGTCCCCCGGGGTCAGTGCTTGCGTGCGAGTTCCGTACCGGCGTCCGCAGGCAGTTGCCGCGTGATGGGAATGGATAGCCAGGAGAACAGGCCGATCACGAGGAAGGCCGGGAGGAAGTCGCTGGCGACCAGTTCGGTGTGGCCAGCCAGTCGGCTGCTCGCCTGAAGCACCATCCCCGAAATCGTCACCCCAAGCCCCAGCGACAGTTGCTGAACGACGCTGGCGAGACTGGTGGCGCGACTCGCATCCTCGCTCGCGATGTCGGCGTAGACGATGGAGTTCAGGCAGGTGAATTGCAATGAGGGGAAGAAGCCACCGAACGCCACGACGCCTAGCATGACGCTGACCGGCGTATTGTGTGTGAAGAGGCCGTATGAGGCGAGCGCCAGCCCGGCTAGCCCGGCGTTCACGATAAGCACCTGGCGGAAGCCGAATCGCGCCAGCACCCGCTGGGCAATCGCTTTCATGAAGATCGCGCCGAACGCCGAGGCGCAGGTGATCATGCCGGACTCGAACGGGTCCATGTGCAGACCTTCCTGCAACGCCAGCGGCAACAGGAATGGCACCGCACCCAGGCCAATGCGAAAGAGCGAACCGCCGACCACGCTCGCATGGAACGTGGGGATGCGCATGAGACGAAAGTCCAGCAGCGGCGCTTCGACACGATTAGCGTGTCGCCAGTAGGCGTAGACGAATACGCCGCCGAGCACGCACATAGTGATCACGAGCGTGTCGCTGACCTGATGCTCGCCGATCATTGCCAACCCCAGCATCAGCAGACCGCTGCCGAGCGCCGAGAGAATAAAGCCGATCGCGTCCAGCGGACCTGCATCGCCGCCGCGCTCGTTATCGATGTACTTCCCCGCGAGATAGATGCCGAGCAGACTCACGGGAATATTGACGAAGAAGATCCAGCGCCAGTGCAGATAGGCGGTGATAGCGCCTCCGAGCGGCGGGCCGATGACCGGGCCGAGCAGGGCGGGCATGGTCAGATACCCAATGGCTTTCACCAGATCGTGCTTGGGCACCGCCCGGAAGATCACGAGCCGGCCGACCGGCACCATCATCGCGCCGCCCACGCCTTGCAGGAAGCGGGCAAAGACGAACGTCGGCAGCGAAAACGACACCGCGCAGAGAATAGAGCCGACCATGAAGATGCCGATGGCAGTGCGGAACACATTGCGCGCGCCGAAGCGGTCGGAGACCCATCCGCAGATCGGAATGAAGATGCCCAGCCCGACCACGTATGCGGTGAGCGCCATCTTCAGTGAAATCGGATCCTGATGGAGGTCGCGTGCCATGGCTGGCAGCGAGGTAGTGATCACCGTGGCGTCGATGTTCTCCATGAACAAAGCGCAGGCGATGATGAGCGGGATGATGACGGCGCGCGACACGATGGGGGAACGGCTGGCGCAAAGACTCGGATTCTCCCACGATTTAAGCGTCCGCTTCAATCTCGCAAGCGACGTTCATCCCTTGTGTGCCGCCAATCGGCGGCGTCCAGCCGGTAAAGCACATGACGGCGCAGCCGGTGGCCAGGCGGAATCAGCGGGTGCAGAAAGTCTTCGTCGGGACAGTGGCGCATGCCGATGCGTTGCATTACGGCGCGTGAGCGAACGTTGGCAGGCACCGTGAAGGAAACGAGATCGTCCATGCCAAGCGTCTCGAAGGCGTAACGGGCAGCGGCGTTGGCCGCTTCCGTCGCATATCCCTCCGACCACCAGGCGCGCGCGAGCCGCCACCCGATTTCGACGGCCGGAATGAAGGGCGCGTCGAACCCGACGCGCATCAGCCCGACGAATCCCGCGAACGGCGTGACGCCAGGGATCTCCAGCGCCCACGGGCCGTAGCCGTGGGTGTCCAGATGCTGGGCCAGACGGAGCGCGACGGCGTCGCTCTGTGCTCGATCGAGCGTCGTTGGAAAGTGGCGCATGACTTCTCGATCGGCGTTGAGCGCGGCGAATAGCGGCAGGTCGCTGGTGCGCCACTGTCGCAGGATCGTGCGGTCGGTCGTGATCGAGGGTGCCTCGGTGTCGAAAGGCGAGTGTGAATCCGTTGCCGTCGTCGATGTCGTCATGCGTTCCTTCATGCGTCCCAATCCGTAGGAGAGCGACGCCAATTCAATTCGGGAATTGGCGATTTCGGTTAATCAGCAAAAGCTTAATTTGACTGTCGGGGTTATGGCATTCCATCCGGATGGCCCGACAGCGCTGGCTTTGGCGGGCATCGGGATGTTGGCGTATTAGCTTATCTTACGAAAACTTCCAGGATCCGTGAAATCAGATTCCCGTATGGGTTTGACGTATACGTCAACAAAAAATGACAGTTTGCCTCACGTCGCAATTTATCCCTATGCCGACTTGTGGACGCTCTTCGCCTGAAATGCGGTCGATAGGTCGACGTATTTTGCTAAATCCTCAACTCCACTTATCCGTAAATTGCGGCAGTCGGTTGAGAATTGTCCGAATGATTACGGTGCTTCGGATAACAGAATGATCGGATTGCAGTTAAATATTTGTGATCGTATATTTTGATGCGTCGATTTATGTGAAAACGCGATCCGTCGGGCGACTCGAAGGGATAGACGGGGGAAAGCTTTCTAACCCTTGCAGCATGAAGCGTGAACCAATAGTGCCGTGTGGAGTCCTCATCACCGGCCAGTGGATTCATCGCATATTGCAAGGAAATTGACGGTGACCCCAACTTGTTTTCGGAGGGGTTATGGGTGAAGGACTGTGACGGTAATCACGGATATATGCCCCGATTCTGTGCATTTTCTGAAGTGTCCCTCGGACAATTCAATGCAATTTCTGCCTCCACAGACTCATTTGATGGAAATGCGGTTTTCAAATTATTAAAACTCGTGCTATTTTAAGTGGCGATCCATTTTTAACAAGGTAAGGACACGCCAGATGGCAAGCTATAAGGAACTCGTCGCGCAACGCGACAAAATCGAAAAGCAGATCGAAGAGGCCCGCGCCCGTGAAGTGGCTCAGGTCATTGCCGCAGTCAAACAGAAGATCGAGGAATACGAGCTCACCGCGAAGGATCTCGGTCTCGCTACGACGGACGGCCGCCGCCGCCCGGCCCGTGCGCCCATCGCTCCGAAGTACCGCAACCCCGAGACCGGCGAAGTTTGGTCGGGCCGTGGTCGCGCGCCGAAGTGGATTGGCAAGAGCCGCGAGAAATTCCTGATTGCGAAGTAATTCGCCGGCGTTAGCCGGACTGGCATTGCCGGTCACATGCCAGGGAGGTTGGGGAGTCAATGTCGCTGTGCCTCACTCGCACAGTCTTTGCCATCTCCATCGTGTCCCTGTGAGCAGTAAAGCGCAGCCCAGTAGTCGCATTGCCCCCCAACCCGGATCGCCTGGCTGTGGCTTGATGTGATGCAGTGCCGTAAAAGTCAAAACCCGCCGTTCGTTAATCGACGGCGGGTTTTTTCATTGGCTGGG
The DNA here is from genome assembly GCF_902459615.1 of Pandoraea commovens. Taxonomy (GTDB): domain Bacteria; phylum Pseudomonadota; class Gammaproteobacteria; order Burkholderiales; family Burkholderiaceae; genus Pandoraea; species Pandoraea commovens. The sequence goes on along the minus strand of NZ_CABPSA010000003.1, from coordinate 146,955 downwards.
AATCGGTGCGGGCGTGGGCGTGTTCGTCTTATCCCTCGGCGCTGGGATCGTCAGGCGGGAACATCAACGTGACTTGCAGACCGCCCGAGGCGCGGTTGGCGAAGGAGACGCGTCCGCCGAGTTGCTGCGTGAGCTTATCGACGATGGCGAGGCCGAGACCGCAATGGGCATTGCCGCCGCGCGCCGGATCAAGGCGCACGAACGGGCGCACGATGCGATTGATGTCTTCGTTGGGAATGCCCGGGCCGCTGTCCTCGATCACGAGACGCCAGCCGCTTGCGTCCTGTGACGTGCGGATCGTCAGCGGCGCGCGGCCGTACGTCACGGCGTTATCGAGCAGGTTGTTCACGATGCGCTCCAGATACGTCTGGCGCAGCTTGAAGCCGGGTCCTGCCTGCAAGTCCAGGTCGATGGTGTATCCCTGATCGAGGAACGGCGCGATCAGCGACGGGATACGGGCTTCGACGGGCGAGGCGGCGCTGTCTAGTTCCACGCCACGCGCGAACAGCAGGAACTGGTCGACGATGCGTGTCATCGATTCAGCGTCGCGGGTGATGCCTTCACTCATTTGTACGTCGTCGAGCATCTCGGCGCGCAGACGCAACCGCGCGAGCGGCGTTTTCAGATCGTGCGCAATACCGGCGAGCATCGTATTGCGCTCACGATCCGTCTGCACGATGTCCTGACTCATGCGATTAAAACGCTCCGTCAATTGCCGCAGCTCCAGCGGGCCGCGCTCTTTGACCTGCGTTCGAACACGATGGGTCGCCAGTTGTTCGGCGGCGGCCGCCATGTCCCGCACCGGACGCTGCAATTGCCATGCGGCGAACAACGCGAAGATGACGGTAATCCCCAGCACGGCGGCCAGACCCGGCAGAATCGTCGCCGTCCCCGGCGGATTTCGTACGGACAATACGGGGGTCGCGATCCAGTAGTCACGACCCGGCAGACGCGCCCAGATCCGTGGCGGCGGCGTGCGCTCCACGCGCAATTGCGTGCCCGCGGGCAGACGGCGGGCGAGTTCGGTCGTCAGGCGCGCGCTCTTGCTGGCCGGTTCGAAAACATCGCCATGCGCGAACGAGACGGGCACGACCTGAACGAGATCAGGGAGCGTGAGCGTCGATTTACCTTCGTGGACTTCGGACGCCGCCTTGATGATGAACGCCATCTGTTCGGCGGCGTTCTGCACGCGCGTCTCGTCGTGATCGCTGCGAAGGATCGTGAGATACGAGAAGTGACTGATGACCAGCGCCGCGATGATTAGCACCGCGAGTCGGCCGAACAGCGTGTCAAAACGACCTTTCATGCGGTGGCCATGTCGGCGCGTTGGCCGTCGGGAACAAAGATATAGCCGCGCCCGCGCACGGTTTGAATAAAGCGTGGGCTTTGCGCGTCCTCATCGAGCAGACGGCGCAGGCGCCAGATCTGCACGTCGATGCCGCGATCGTTCACGTCGCTGTCGGCACCGTAAAGCAATTCGATAATGCGTTCGCGCGACAAGACCTGCATCGCGTGGTTCACCAGCAGCCGCAGCAGGCCGTATTCGCCATCCGAGAGCGTGAGCAGCTGCGAGTCGCGGGTCAGCGTGCGGCTGCGGAAGTCGAGCATGAACGGGCCGAACGCGTAATTCTCGCGCTGCTCCGGCACGGCGGCGTCGGGCGTCTTGCGACGGCGCAACACCGCGTTGATGCGCGCGAGCAGTTCGCGCGGGCTGAAGGGCTTGCCCAAATAGTCGTCGGCCCCAATTTCCAGCCCGACGATACGGTCGATCTCGTCGCTGCGTGCGGTGAGCAGAATCACCGGCACGTCGTCGTTGCGCGCGCGCAGGTCGCGCAGTGCGGTCAGGCCGTCCACCTTGGGCATCATCAGGTCGAGCACGATCAGGGCGGGGCGCTCGCGCTCAAGGCGTGCGGCCAGCCCTTCGCCGTCGTGCATGACTGCAACGGAGAAGCCGTGGCGGCTCAAATACTCGCGCAGCAGGTCACGCAGATCGGGATCGTCGTCGACAACAAGAATCTTCATATTCGCTCGGACAGGTTGTGTCGTCATGATAGTGGCCTCGCTGCGCGGCTTTGTACGTGTTTTGTTTCCGGAAATTACAGTCTTGGTCGCCTGTAACGATGCGTAATAATAGTGCGAGCCGCGATAACGCAGGAAACGCGCACGAATTTCATCGGCGTCGAGTAAGCTTCGGTCTCTTAATCAGACTGCCTGATTAGCCCTGACGGAATCGGTTTTGCCAGTGTTTCGTCGCGCGTCGTCCTTAACGGGCGGTCGGTCTGGCAGTAAATCGCACACCCAATCGCACGTCTCACCTCACGGGACGCTGCGCCAAGGCACTGCACAGCGATGCACGGCAAGGCGATGCAAGGCATCGGTGGACACGATCGGGGGGGCAGGCGCGAACCATCGTTCGTCCGGCCGGTCATCTAGCAGCGTCGGACAATTCCGATCAACGGCACAGAGGAAACTCTTGTAACAAGCCATCCCATCGAGCTGTTACAACCGTCTGCTATGCTGGTCAGCCAATGAGGTGCATGCCGCTGTTTCGGGGCTTCCCGGGCAGTTTGCCGCGCCGCAGCAAACCAAAGAAAAGAACGTCGTCCGCATTGGACGAATCCGCCAACTACTCCGCTGTTACGAGGAAGTCATGACCGAGCACGGTCCCCACGGTTCCGAAAAACCGAACGGTTCTGAGCGTTCGCCTGCCCCGCAGGTGCCGCCGACACCCCCGGTTTCGCCGACATCCACCGAGCCGTCGCGCAAGCGTCGCTGGCTTGTGCCGGGCATTCTCGGAATGATCGTCGTGCTTATCGCCGGGGGTGTTTACTACCGTCTGCACTCGCAGAACGCGCAGGGACCGGCACAGGCCGGTGGCCGCCGGGGCGGTCCGCCAGCAGGCATGGCAGGCGCGGGTGCACCGGCTACACCAGTCACGGCAGTCGCGGCGAAGACCGGCGATCTGCCGGTGTTCCTCAACGGGCTGGGCACCGTCACGCCGACACGCAGCGTCACTGTGCACTCGCGCGTGGACGGCCAGCTCATGAAGGTCCACTTCAAGGAAGGCGATCTCGTCAAGGCGGGGCAGTTGCTCGCCGAGATCGATCCGCGTCCGTTCCAGGTGCAGGTCACCCAGATGGAAGGCCAACTGGCGCGCGATCAGGCGCTGCTCAAGAATGCGCAGCTTGACCTCGTACGATACGAAACGCTGCTCAAGCAAGATTCGATTGCCACGCAGACGGTCGACACGCAGCGCGCGCTCGTCAAGCAGTACGAAGGGACGGTCAAGTCCGATCAGGGCCAGCTCGACAATGCTCGCCTGCAACTGACCTATGCGAGCGTCACGGCACCGGTCTCCGGCCTCGCGGGTCTGCGTCAGGTCGATCCGGGCAACATCATCCACGCTTCGGATACCAACGGGATCGTCATCATCAACGAAGTCACGCCGATCACCGTGGTCTACACCATTCCCGAAGACAACCTGCCGAAGGTCGTCAAGCGCTCGCGCGGCGGCGAGACGCTGCCCGTCGAGGCGTTCGACCGGGCAGGCAAGACCAAGCTGGCCGACGGCAAGCTCGCCTCCATCGACAACCAGATCGATACGACGACGGGCACGGTCAAGCTCAAGGCCGAGTTCGCCAACGCCGACGGCATGCTGTTCCCAAATCAGTTCGTCAACGTGAAGATGCTGGTGGACACGCTCAAGGGTGTGACGCTCATTCCGAGCGCGGCAGTGCAGCGCGGCACGCAGGGCAGCTTTGTCTACACCGTTCAGCCGGATCAGACGGTCAAGCTCAAGACGGTGAAGCTCGGACCGACCGACGGCACGAACATGGCGGTGGAGTCCGGGATCGAGCCGGGCGAGAAGCTCGTGATCGACGGCATGGACAAACTGCGCGATGGCGCGAAGGTCGAAGTGATCACGGCAGAGAGCCGAGCCGCAGCGGTTGCGCCGCGTGCCCCGGGCGAGAAGCGTAACGGTAACGGCGGTGCGCATCGCCGTCAGGCGCAGTGAGTCACACCCCGCAGTGAGCTAGATTAACGTCGCTAATGAATCCGTCACGTCAGTTTATTCTCCGACCGGTCGCCACATCGTTGCTGATGCTGGCGATTCTGCTCGCCGGTTTCGTCGCTTACCGGCTATTGCCGCTCTCGGCGCTGCCGGAAGTCGACTATCCGACCATTCAGGTCGTCACGCTGTATCCGGGCGCGAGCCCCGATGTGATGACCTCATCGGTGACCGCGCCGTTGGAGCGTCAGTTCGGGCAGATGCCGGGGCTGAACCAGATGTCGTCGACCAGCTCGGGCGGGGCGTCGGTGATTACGCTTCAGTTCTCGCTCGACCTCGGCCTCGACGTGGCCGAGCAGGAGGTGCAGGCCGCGATCAACAGCGCCAGCAACCTGCTGCCGAGCGATCTGCCGATGCCGCCGATTTACAACAAGGTCAATCCGGCGGACACCCCGATCCTGACGTTGGCGATCATGTCGAAGACCATGCCGCTGCCGAAGCTGCAGGATCTGGTCGACACGCGCGTGGCGCAGAAGATTTCACAGTTGCCGGGCATCGGTCTGGTGAGTATTTCCGGCGGGCAACGCCCGGCCGTGCGCATTCAGGTCAACCCGCGTGCCATCACCTCCTATGGGCTGAACATCGAAGACGTTCGTACTTCGATTGCGGCTGCCAACGTCAATCAGGCGAAGGGGAGTTTCGACGGTCCGCTGCGCGCTTCGACCATTGACGCTAACGACCAGTTGGCGTCGGCAGACGAATACCGCAATCTCGTCATCGCCTATAAGAATGGCGGGCCGATTCGTCTGTCCGACATTGCCGATGTGATCGACGGCGCAGAAAACACCAAGCTCGCCGCGTGGGCCGACACCACCCCGGCCATCGTGCTGAACGTACAACGCCAGCCGGGTGCGAACGTGATCGAGACCGTCAATAAGGTCAAGGCGTTGCTTCCGCAATTGCAGGCGGCGCTGCCGGGCAGCATCGACGTGCAACTGCTGACCGATCGCACCACGACGATCCGTGCGTCGGTTTCGGACGTTCAGTTCGAACTGATTCTTGCCGTCGCTCTGGTGGTGATGGTGATTTTCGTCTTCCTGCGCAACGTATCGGCCACCATTATTCCGAGCGTCGCGGTGCCGCTCTCGCTGATTGGCACCTTCGGCGTGATGTATCTCGCTGGCTTCTCGATCAATAACCTGACGCTCATGGCGCTGACGATTGCGACCGGTTTCGTGGTCGATGACGCCATCGTGATGATCGAGAACATCGCCCGGTATATGGAGCAGGGTGAGAAGCCGTTGCAGGCGGCGCTCAAGGGGGCCGAGCAGATCGGCTTCACCATCATTTCGCTCACGTTCTCGCTGATTGCCGTGCTGATTCCGCTGCTGTTCATGGGCGACGTGGTGGGGCGGCTGTTCCGCGAGTTCGCAGTGACGTTGGCGGTATCGATTCTGATTTCGGCCGTGGTGTCGCTGACGCTGACGCCGATGATGTGCGCCAAGTTGCTGCGTCACGTGCCTGATGAGAAGCAGGGCAAGTTCTATCGCAAGACCGGCGAGTTGTTCGATCGCATTATTGCGAAGTACGGCGAATGGCTCACGTGGGTACTCGATCGTCAGCCGGCCACTTTGCTCGTCGCGCTCGGCACGCTGGTGCTGACGGTGCTGCTCTATATGTGGGTGCCCAAGGGCTTCTTCCCGGTCCAGGACACCGGCGTGATCCAGGGCATTTCCGAAGCGCCGCAGTCCATTTCGTTTGCGGCGATGGGCGAGCGTCAGCAGGCGCTGGTCGCCGAGGTGCTCAAGGATCCCGCAGTCGAGTCGGTGTCGTCGTTCATCGGTGTGGATGGTGTGAACGCAACGCTCAACAGCGGGCGTCTGCTCATTAACCTAAAAGACAAGGCGACGCGCGGGATCGACGCCTCCGAGGTGATTCGCCGCATTCAGCCTGAAGTCGCGAAGGTCCCGGGCATCGCGCTCTATATGCAGCCGGTGCAGGATCTGACGATTGAAGACCGCATCAGCCGCACGCAGTATCAGTTCACGTTGCAGGATCCGAGTCTGGATACGCTGGGCGTCTGGGTGCCGAAGCTCGTCGACAAGCTGCAACACGTGCCGCAACTGGCCGACGTGACAAGCGACTTGCAGGTCACCGGCTTGCAGGCGTATGTGGAGATCGACCGCGATACGGCGAGTCGTCTGGGCGTGACGCCTGCGGCTGTCGATCAGACGCTATATAGCGCCTTCGGTCAGCGTCTGATTTCCACGATCTATACGCAGGCGTCGCAGTATCGCGTGGTCCTGGAAGTGGCTAACGACTTCCAGCGCGGGCCGGATGCGCTCAAGGGCATTTACGTCGCGTCGACGACTGGCGTGCAGGTGCCGCTCACGTCGTTCGCGAAGATTATCGAGAAACCCACACCGTTGGCGATCAACCATCAGGCGCAGTTCCCGGCGGCGACGATCTCGTTCAATCTGGCCAAGGGTGCATCGCTTGGCGAAGCGGTGAAGGCGATTACCGAAGCGGAACAGTCCATCGGCTTGCCGGTGAGCACGCAGACGACTTTCCAGGGCGCTGCGCAGGCGTTCCAGGCGTCGCTCTCGAATACGCTGTGGCTGATTCTCGCGGCGGTCGTCACGATGTACATCGTGCTGGGCGTGCTCTACGAGAGCTACATCCATCCGATTACCATTTTGTCGACGCTGCCGTCTGCCGGCGTCGGCGCGCTGCTTGCGCTCATGGTCTCGGGCAACGACATCAGCATCATCGCGATCATCGGCATCATTCTGCTGATCGGTATCGTGAAGAAGAACGCCATCATGATGATCGACTTCGCGCTCGAAGCGGAGCGCGAACACGGCATGGCACCGCGCGAGGCGATTTATCAGGCGTGTCTGCTGCGTTTCAGGCCGATTCTGATGACGACGATGGCTGCCGTGCTGGGCGCACTGCCGCTGATGCTCGGCTCCGGTGTCGGCTCCGAGTTGCGTCAGCCGCTCGGTATCACGATGGTCGGTGGTCTCATGGTCAGTCAGGTGCTCACGCTCTTCACCACGCCGGTGATCTACTTGTGGTTCGACCGTTTGGCGCTGCGGGCGCGGGCGTGGCGCGAGCGCCGTTTCGGACCGTCGGATAGCGAAGGCCACGACGATCATGGCGGCCCGGGGGGGACCGGTCCCGCTGGTGCGGTGACCACGGACGGTCCGGCACGATGAACCTGTCTGCTGTCTTCATCAAGCGCTCGGTCGCGACCGTTCTGCTCACCATCGGGGTGACGCTGGCGGGCATCGTTGCCTTCGGGCTGTTGCCTGTCTCGCCATTGCCGCAGGTGGACTTTCCGACGATCTCGGTCTCGGCGTCGCTGCCCGGCGCGAGTCCGGAAACGATGGCGGCCAGCGTGGCCACGCCGCTGGAGCGTTCGCTCGGGCGCATCGCCGGTGTGACGGAAATGACGTCGAACAGTTCGCTCGGCTCAACCCGCATCACACTGCAATTCGACCTTTCGCGCGATATCAACGGCGCGGCACGCGACGTGCAGGCGGCCATCAACGCGGCACGCAGCTTGCTGCCGACGGGATTGCCGAGCAATCCGACCTACCGCAAGGTGAACCCGGCGAGTGCACCGGTGATGATCATTGCGCTGACGTCCGAGAGCATGACGCGCGGCCAGATGTACGACGCGGCATCGACCATCCTCGCGCAGAAGATCTCGCAACTCGAAGGGGTGGGCGATGTGACGGTGGGCGGCAGCTCGCTTCCGGCGGTGCGCGTCGAACTCAATCCCACGGCGCTCAACAAGTATCAGATTCCGCTGGAGACGGTGCGTACGGCCATTCAGGCCGTGAATGCGAACCGACCGAAGGGCGCGCTTGAAGACGGCGACCGCCGCTGGCAGATTCTTGCCAACGATCAGGCGAAGACGGCCAAGGAATACCTGCCGGTCATCGTTGCCTATCAGGACGGGCGTCCGGTGCGACTCTCCGATATCGCCGACGTGGTCGATTCGGTGCAGGACGTGCGCAACGCCGGTTCCGCCAACGGCAAGCCCTCGGTGCTGCTCATCATTACGACGCAGCCCGGCGCGAACATCATCCAGACGGTCGACGGCATCAACAAGATCCTGCCGAACCTGCGCGCTTCGATTCCGGCGGCGATCAATCTCGACGTGGTGATGGACCGCACGCCGACGATCCGTGCGTCGCTCAAGGAGGTCGAGCGCACGCTGCTGATCTCGATTGCGCTTGTGATCATGGTCGTGTTCCTGTTCCTGCGGAACTGGCGCGCCACACTGATTCCGAGCGTGGCCGTGCCGGTCTCGCTGATCGGCACGTTCGGGATCATGTATCTGTGCGGTTTCAGTCTCGATAACCTGTCGCTCATGGCGCTTACGATTGCGACCGGCTTTGTCGTCGACGACGCCATCGTGGTGCTGGAGAACATCTCCCGGCATATCGAAGAGGGCTTAAGTCCGTTCGCGGCGGCGCTCAAAGGGACGCGTGAAGTCGGCTTTACCGTGCTCTCGATGAGCATTTCGCTGGTGGCGGTGTTCATCCCGCTGCTGCTCATGGGCGGCATCGTCGGCCGCCTGTTCCGCGAGTTTGCGGTCACGCTGTCGGCGGCGATCATGGTCTCGCTGGTCGTTTCGCTGACGACCACGCCAATGATGTGCGCGAGGCTGCTCAAAGGGCGGGCCGCACCGGGTGTGCCCGCTGGCACCGCGCCGCTTGTGCCTGAACCGCCCAAACCACCTTCCATCTGGATGCGTATGGGCAACTGGACTGAGCGCATGTTCGACGCGATGCTGCGCGAGTACGAGCGTTCGCTCGCGTGGGCGCTGCGCCACGGCCCGCTCATGCTGCTGATTCTGCTGGCGACGATCTGTCTGAACGTCTGGCTCTACATGGTAGTGCCGAAAGGTTTCTTCCCGCAGCAGGACACCGGGCGCATGATCGGCTTCATTCAGGCCGATCAGGCGATCTCGTTCCAGGCGATGGAGAAGAAGCTCTCGGACTTCATCAAGATCGTGCAGGCCGATCCCGATGTGGCAACGGTCACGGGCTTCACCGGCGGGTCGAATCGCAATGGCGGTTCGATGTTCGTCACGCTCAAGCCGTTGGGCGAGCGAAAGCTTACGGCCGATCAGGTGATTGCGCGTCTGCGGGGCAAACTGGCCAAGGAGCCGGGTGCGATGCTGTACCTGCAATCCGTGCAGGACATTCGCGTGGGTGGGCGTTCGAGCAACGCGCAGTATCAATACACCCTGCAGGCGGACGACCTCCAGCAGTTGCGGGAGTGGGAACCGAAGGTGCGCAACGCGATTTCGCGTCTGCCGAATCTCACCGACGTGAACACCGATCAGCAGGACAAGGGCCTGCAGACCACGCTCGACGTCGATCGCGATCAGGCGTCGCGGCTCGGTCTGACGATGAGCCAGATCGACAACGTGCTCAACGACGCGTTCGGTCAGCGTCAGGTCTCGACCATCTACAACCCGCTCAATCAGTACAAGGTCGTGATGGAAGTTGCCCCGCAATGGTGGCAGAGTCCGGAGTCGCTCAAGGACATTTACGTGGTGACGTCGGCGGGAGCTCAGGTGCCGCTTTCGGCCTTCGCACGTTATCGTCCGACGAATACGGCATTGGGCGTCTCGCATCAGGGGCAGTTCGCCGCGAGTACGATTTCGTTCAACCTGCCGGCGGGCGTCTCGCTCTCGCAGGCGCAGGCGTCGATCAACGATGCGGTGGGGCGTCTTGGCATGCCGACGTCGGTGCAGGGCAGCTTCCAGGGCACGGCACAGGCGTTCCAGTCGGCATTGTCCTCGCAGCCCATCCTGATCCTGACGGCGCTGCTGACGGTGTATATCGTGCTGGGCGTGCTCTATGAGAGTTACATCCACCCGCTCACGATTCTGTCGACGTTGCCGTCGGCGGGCGTTGGCGCTTTGCTGGCGCTACTGCTGTTCAATACCGAGTTCAGCATCATCGCGCTCATCGGCGTGATTCTGCTGATCGGCATCGTGAAGAAGAACGCGATCATGATGATCGACTTTGCGCTCGATGCGGAGCGGCGTCAGAACCTGCCGCCGCGTGAGGCGATCTTCAAGGCGTGCGTGCTGCGCTTTCGTCCGATCATGATGACGACGATGGCTGCCATGCTAGGCGCGATTCCGCTGGCGCTGGGTACCGGCGACGGCGCGGAACTGCGCCAGCCGCTCGGTATTTCCATCGTGGGCGGCCTGTTGGTGAGCCAAGTACTGACGCTCTATACGACGCCGGTTGTGTATCTGTATCTCGACCGTGTGCGGCTGCGCTGGATGCGCTGGCGCGCACGTGGCCAGACCGGCCACAGCGATGTTGGGGAGGTTGGCCATGGCTGATGCAATGCGCGATGCGCGCTCGTCGAAGGCTGCCCTGACTCCCTTGACTTCCGGGGCCTCTTCACCGATTGAAGCCTCTGCTGTCCCAGTTCATTCAGTGACCTCTGTTGCGGCCGAAGGGCCGATGTCTGCCATGCCTCGTATCGTGAACCGTCAAGTTTCCAACGTTCGTTTCCACGCCGCTGCCGTGAGCGTTGCGAACGGACAAGGGCGTGGCCTGAGAATGTCGCCGCGTGTGCGTCGTTCGGCAACGTTCCTCGCGGCGAGCGCGGTCCTGTGGCTTGCAGGCTGCGCGCTGGGACCCGACTATGTTCGCCCGGAGATCGACACACCGGCGGCGTTCAAGGAAACCGGCGACTGGAAGCTGGCCGAGCCGAACGACGCGGCCGACAAGGGCGATTGGTGGGCCATTTATCAGGATCCGGTGCTTGCCGATCTGATGTCCCAGGTCGACATCAACAACCAGAACATCAAGCTGGCCGAGGCGAACTATCGTCAGGCGCTGGCAGTGGCGGGGCAGGCCCGCGCGGCGTTCTTCCCGACGATTGGTGCTAATGCCGGTGTGACGCGCAGCAGTTCGCGCGTGAGCAATACGGCCGTCAGCGGTTCGGGCGTGGGGGGGATTTCCAACAGCTACAGCTTGTCGGGGACGGCAAGCTGGGAGCTCGATATCTGGGGCAGCGTGCGTCGGTCGGTGGAAGCCGGTAATGCGAGCGCCGAGGCAAGTGCGGCGGATCTGGCGAACGCACGTCTGTCGGCGCAGGCGTTGCTCGCCCAGAACTACTTCGACCTGCGCGTGACGGATGCCCAGAAGGCGCTGCTTGGGCGCACCGTCGCGGCCTACGAGCAGACGCTGAAACTCACGCAGAACCAATATGCCGTGGGCGTCGCGCAACGCTCGGACGTTATTCAGGCGCAGACACAACTGCAACAGGCTCAGGCGTCCGCGCTCGATATCGAAGTGACGCGCGCTCAACTGGAGCACGCCATCGCGTTGCTCGTCGGCAAGGCCCCGGCCGTGTTCTCTCTGACGCCTGCGCCATTGCGCGCCGCCTTGCCGCCTGTGCCGGTCAGCTTGCCGTCGAAGCTGTTGGAGCGTCGTCCCGACATTGCGTCTGCGGAACGTTCCGTGGTCGCCGCGAACGCGAAGATCGGGGTGGCGAAGGCCGCATTCTTCCCGACGCTTTCCCTCTCGGCAACGGGGGGCTTCCAGAGCAATAGCTTTGCCGATTGGCTGACGTTGCCGAGCCGTTTCTGGTCGGTCGGTCCGGCGCTGGCGGCCACATTGTTCGATGGCGGCCTGCGACGCGCACAGACCGACGCGGCGATTGCCGCCTACGACGCGCAAGTCGCGACGTACCGCCAGACCGTGCTCACTGCATTCCAGTCGGTGGAGGACAATCTGGCGGCGCTTAACTATCTGGGGCGCGAGGCAGCCGTTCAGAATCAGGCGGTGCAGTCGGCGCAGGAAGCGGCGCAACTGATCCTCAACCAGTACAAGGCAGGGACCGTAGGATTCCAGAATGTGCTGACGGCGCAAGCGACTGCGTACACCACGGAGCGTACAGCCCTGACCATTCTCGGCAGACAGTTCACGGCGAACGTGTTGCTCGTGACCGCACTCGGCGGTGGATGGCATGGATTGCCGCATGACGGCGCGGGAGCAAGCGGCGCGGCCAGCAGTGGGACCGATGCGCCGAACGGCGGCAACGCGTCGGGGCCTTCCGCGAAGGAATAACTACGCATCTCGGGAGGCGTGCAACGCGCCGACCATTAAATCCAGCGCAGGTGTTTAAGGTAATTCCGACTTTCGCAATCGGAATGCCGGAAACCCGCGCTGTGAATCTTTCGAATGCCGGTGACGCGAGTAGCACAAACTCCCGCAGTATGTGGCTGTGCAATTTCACGTCCGTGCAAGCCACTTCAAGTAGTTAGCGTGCAGTACCCGCTCTATCGGGCAGCATACGGGCCTCTCGTGGATGGACCACACCGCGTGGCACGCCGCTGTGTCCGATATGACTATGTGACGTTTCCCATCCGGTCGCCCTGTTCTCTTTTTGCCAGAATGGACCCGCTTCGTTGTGACGGCCGACGCGAAGCACCGCGTGCGTCGCGCGGTCACCACGGTCTGCCAAACGAAGCGAGGGGGGGACACAATGACGATCAATGTCGTGGTCGCTGACGATCATCCGATTGTGCGATTTGGAATACGACGTCTGCTCGAAGAGCGGGACATGATCCACATGGTCGGGGAGGCGGGAAATTCGTCGGAGCTGGTCAATTTGCTGGCCAAAGCGCCGTGCGACATCCTTGTTACCGATTTCTCCATGCCCGGCGGCAACTTCAAGGACGGGCTCTTTCTCATCGGTTATGTGCGCCGCTACTTCCCCAACATCAAGATCATTGTCGTCACGATGCTGGAGAATCTCGCCATTCTGCGGGGCATGCTCAAGCTTGGCGTGCACTCGATTCTCTCGAAGCTCGATGAGCAGAGTTCGATTGCAGACATTGTGTGCGTGGTGGCCGATGGCAGCCGTTACATTCCCGCTGGCCTGGCAACGCGCTTGCACGACTCGGTGATCGACGATCTCGAAATCGATGCGTCGAAGCTCTCGGGGCGCGAAGTCGAAGTGGTGCGCTTGTTCGTCTCCGGGCTGACCATCAGCGAGATCGCGTTCCAGCTGAGTCGCAGCGTCAAGACCGTGAGCTCTCAGAAGACCAACGCCATGCGCAAATTGGGATTGGACCGGGACGTCGATCTCTATCACTACGCGACGCGCACGGGCATCACCTGAAGCACAAGCGAACCGGTCCGGCGCGCGCTATCACGGGTTCAAGCGGGCAGACGAATCGCCCGCATGTCGCGCAGAATCAGCTCACCCGCGCGCAACATCTGTTTGAGCTGATGCACGACCTGCTTGATCTCCTGCACGTGCGCGTCGACAGCGTCCGGTTGCTGCTCCTGCGCGACGACCAGGGCATCGAGACGCTTCGTGTAATCGCGCATCGCTTCGGTGGCGGCTTGCGTGTCTGTCGGCACGGACGCCGCCGGTGCGGCGACCGCTTGCGAAAGCAGGTCGCTGATCGCGGCAACCACCTGCCCCAACTCCCCGCTCTTGTCTGCCGCGATCTGTCGCGGCAGCACATCCGACAGGCCCGTGATGTACGACGCCATCACGTGGTTCTGCACCAGCAAATCGTTCAGCTCTGCAACCGCGACCTGCTTGGACTTCGGCTCCAGCATCATCCGCTTGAAGGCGGCACCGAAATTCCCGAAGGCAATGTGCATGTCCTTGCGCGCCATGCGATAGGCGAAGTCGTCGCGTTTTCCGTCTAGTGCGGCGCTCGACTCGAGATAGGTGCGCGTGGACTGCACCGCATTGCGGATCAGCGGCCCCATCAACCGGTATTCCCAATACGGGAACAGATACGAACACACCAGCGCGATGGCCGATCCGATCAGCGTATCGATGGCGCGCTCGCCGATCACCGAGAGCGAGCCCGGCAACAGGAAGTGGAACAGCAGCAGCACGTACGACGACATAAAGACAACCGAGAGGCCGTAGTTGAACAACGACAGGCTGTTGCCCATGACCATGCAGAAGAACATGAGGGCGAGCAGGATCCAGGCCTTGTGAACGAAGGAGAGAATTACCAGCACGCTCACGCAGCCGATCAGCGTGCCGGTCAGACGCTGCGCGTTCTTCTGCTTCGTCAGGCTGAAACCCGGCTTCAAAATCACGATGATCGTGAGCAGTACCCAGTAGCTGTGATCCTGCCCGGCGAGCAACGACCAGTTTTCGCAGATGAGCAGCCCGGCGGCGATGGCGATCGTCACTCGCAACGCGTGACGGAAACTCGGCGACGAAAAAGTCAGATTTTTCCAGAGAAGTTTCGGAGAAAAGCTCTGTCGCGACGTAAAGCGTTGCAGGGCCTGATCGATCTGCACTTCGGTCGCGCTGCCGGCCGTGCTCACATCGGTGTTGCGGTGCATCCGCTCGACGATACGCGTGGTGCTCCACACACGACGGAACGTGCTGGTGAGCGCCTGATAGGCTTCCGGGGACTTCTGTTGCAGCGACTGCTTGCGCATCAGTTCGATTTCGTACTCGATGGCCCGGAATTCTGCGCGCCAGCTGCGTTGTGCCCGCGAGGGCTCGTTGGTCGCAATGGCGTAGCCAATCGCGTCCACTTCGATGGCGATCTTGCGGATCATGTCGCGGAAGAACAGCAGCACGTCGTTGTCGGCGAACTCGCGGCGCAGCATCGGATAGTCGGTATGCACCGACACCACCGTCTCATGCAGATCGACGATGTTGATGAACAGATTGAACAGCATGGTGCGGCGTGGTTCCAGCGCACCGATGCGCAGCCGGGGCAGGTTGCGCAGAATGATCTCGCGCGCCGCCTGCTGTTTTTCCACCACATTGACTTGTGCCGCGATCAGACGGCGGTAGCAATCGTCGATATCGGTCGACGTATCGTAGAAGGCCGCTTTAGCTTCCAGATACTCGGACGTGACGAAGAAGCACTCCGCGAGCGTTTGCTGCTCGATGCGAAACCACCAGATGCGACAGACGAACAGGCTGAAATAGGTGTACCAAAGCCCCCCGGCCAGCACGGCTCCGGCATCGAGCACCGCCTGATGGCGCGTGAGGTCCGCTTCGACGTTGAGGACCATCATCATGAGACAGGCGAAACTGACGAGCGACGCGCGCAACCCATAGACCACAAGCATCGACAGACCGAACGTCAGAATCAACGAGGTGATCCAGAGTTGCCATGGCTGTGCGGCCGTCGCCATACCGGTGATCAGGACCGTCAGCGCGCCGAGGAGTGTGCAGCTCAGCAGTTCGGTGTGCTTGTGACGCAGCGGCCCGTTGATGTCGACCACGCTCGCGCAGAGCGCGCCGGAGGCGACCTCGATGCCGAGCAGGTGCTGATCCATCCCCCAGAACAGGACGAGCGCAGGCAGGATGACGCCGACTGCCTGCCGGGTGCCGCTGAAAAAGTAGTGGCTATAGAGAAACTTCTTGATATCGGTCTGGTAGTCCATGCGTCGGGTGCGAGGGTTCCGCTGCAAAGCCGACCGCGCGATGGGGTAGGGCGCGGCGCAGTGAGAGTCTAGCCGATGCCCGGCGTGCCGCGAAGTGGGGATACCGCCGGTTACACGCGGGCCGCCGATGGAGGCCGGTCGTGCACGCCGCGCGTGGCGTTGGGTCGCCGTCACCCATGACGGGGTGAGCTTTCGGATCTGTCCGATAGGCTTTGGCACAGGGCATTTGTTATGCTTGCGAACAGACTCGCTAAGCCGCCACGCCCGCATGCTCCATCTATTCTTCTCCAACCGGTTCACCACGCTCGAAGCCGCCCTGTTGCGCGACATCGCACAGGCACCTGACGCGTCGTCGGGGGCGGGGAATCCCTTTGAGACGGAAACCATCGTGGTGCCCAGCGTGGCTGTGCGCCGCCGGCTCGAACTGGACTATGCGGACGTCTTCGGCGTGTGTGCAAACGTCCGCCTGACGTATCTGGCGCAATGGCTCTGGGACATGGCAGGCAAACTGCTCACCGTGCCGGAAAGTTCGCCGTTCGCGCCCGACCGGCTGGTCTGGCCGCTGTATCAGTGTCTCGCGCAGCCGTGGGTGGAGGCGTCGCCGCGGCTGGCCGGTTATCTGGCCGGAGCAGACGACGTCATGCGGTTCGAGTTGGCCGACCGACTTGCCCACATTTACGATCAATACCTGACTTACCGGCCGGACTGGCTGGAACGGTGGCAATCCGGCGAAGTTATTTCGCCGGGGGCGTCGACGACCTGGGGCGACGTCCAGCGTGCCGACGAGGCTTGGCAAAGCGCTTTGTGGCGGCAGGTGCTGGCGCATCTGGAGATTCGCGAGCGCCATCCGACGCTGCGGGCCATCGACCGGATCGAACAGCTCACGCCGGAGGCGGTTCCGGTCGGCTGGCCGTCCCGGGTTTGCGTGTTCGCGCTGTCGTCGATGCCGCCGCTTTCGATGGCATTGCTCAAGGCCATGTCCCGCCTGATCGACGTGCATCTTTATGTCCTCAATCCCTGCGAGAGCTACTGGTTCGACATCGTGCCGCCGTCTCGGCTGTCGTATCTGACCCAACGTGACGGCAAAGCCCACCGCGAGGTGGGCCACCCGTTGCTGGCGGAATGGGGACGGCAGACGCAGTCGCACATCGATGCGTTATACGCGGATCTTGCGCCGCAGGCGGTGGAGGACCGGGCGTTGTTTCAGCCGAATCCAGCGCCCACGCTGCTGGCCGCCTTGCAGAACGGCATTCTTTCCCTGGACGATGGTCGTCATGGCGCACCCGACGGTGTCGCGGCCGATGGCTCGGTGCAGGTGCATGTCTGCCATAGCCTTGCGCGTCAGATCGAGGTTCTGCACGACCGCCTGCTGGCGTGCTTCGACGAAATTCCCGATCTGCGTCCCGACGATGTGCTGATTACCGTGCCGGACCTTGGCCGTGCGGCACCGCTCATCGACGCGGTGTTCGGCACCGCAACGCCCCGCATTCCTTATCTGGTAACCGGCCTGCCGCCGACGCGGACCAACCCTGTCGCACGTGCCTTCGCGTCGATTCTGGCATTGCCGCAGCAGCGGGTGGCGGCGTCGAGCCTTGTCGAACTCGCACGCACAGAGGCAGTAGCGCAGCGTTACGACCTGGGCGGCAATGTGCTCGACGCCATTCAGAACTGGCTGCACAGTGCCGGCGCACGCCGGGGCTGGCGCGGAGACGCCTTGTTGCGGCTTGACGGTGCCGGACAGACGTCACGTGATGGCGCGGTGGCCGGAGCCGGTGCTGGCGTACCTCCTGCCTTGGAGCGCCATACGCTGGGCGACGCCATGATGCGCCTGTTCCTCGGCTATGCCTTGCCGGACGACGCCATGCCAGTTGACGACTGGCTGCCTGTCGGCGGAATCGAAGGCGGCAGGGCCGAGTTGCTGGGGCAACTGGCGCGGCTGATCGACGATCTCGATATGACGGCGGTGTCGCTCCAGACCGAGCGGACCGGCCTCGCGTGGCGCGATCAGTTGCTGGCAATGTTGGAACAGTTCTTCTCGGATGAGCCACGTTTTGCCGATGACGTCGCCGAAGTGCGTATGGCGATCGAACAAATCGGCACGGCCATTGCCGACGGTGCGCCTGAGGTGCGCGTGCCGGTGGAAGTGGTAGCGCGCGTGCTGGCCGACGCGCTCGACGATCCGACACGCGGCGGGGTACCGTCGGGACGCGTCACGTTCGCCGCGATTCCGAGCTTGCGTCTGTTGCCATACCGCGTGGTCTGCATGATCGGCATGGACGATGGCGTGTTGCCCGGGCGCTTGCGCGCCGACGAGTTCGATCTCATGCGTGCGCTGCCACAACGTGGCGACCGTCAGCGCCGCGATGACGAGCGCAATCTGTTCCTCGATTTGATGCTGAGTGCGCAGGACCGCTTTCTCATCACCTATACGGGGCGAAGCGTTCGCGATAACGCGCCGTTGCCACCGTCCACCGCCGTGGACGAATTGCTGGATTTCACGGGACAGTTGCTCGCGCCGGTATCGCAGGGATTCGACCTCGACGAGCAACGCAAAGCTCGTGAGACGCTTGTTGTCCTGCATCCGCTTCAACCGTTCTCACCCGCGTACTTCGATGGACGTGAGCCGTCGTTGTACAGCTATGACGTTGCTAACGGCGAGGCTGCTCAGCAACTGGTGGGTCAGTTGGCATCCCCTGCACCGGACGCAGCCGCAACGCCGTTCGTCAATGAGCCATTGCCCGCCATCGTGCAAACGCATCTTACGCTGGACGACCTGCTGCGCTTCTGGCGTCACCCGGGGCGGGCGTGGGCGCGCGACCGGCTAGGCCTGTCGCTCGGCGAAATGCTCACCGAAGTCGAAGACGAAGAGCCGTTCGTACTCGACTGGTCGGGGCGCGACGCGCTCGCCGCGCGGCTGCTGCCGCGACTGTTGCGCGATGACGCTCAGGATTCGCGAGCTCAGGCGGCGGCGATCGAGCGCATCGCGAACGTCAGTCATGAGCTGCCAGGCGGTGCGACGGGGGCGGTATGGCGTCGACGTGAACTCGGCGGGTTACGCGCACTGGCTACGCAAGTGAGAGAAGCGCAGGCGGAGGGCACACAGGAATTGCTCGTGACGTTGTCGCTCAAGCCCTCGCTCCCACCGTCGTGGACGGCATCGACGGATGCGATCTGGCACGGCGATGCGACGCTGTGCGCAGACTGCTTGCTGCAAGGGCGTCTGGCCCCGGTGTCGCGCCACGGACTCGTCATGTATCGCTATGGCAGCATGCGTCCGAGCGATCTGCTTGCCGCCTGGCTCGCCCACCTCGCGCTATGTGCACATTTGCAGCAACCGGAACATGCGGGGCTTGAGGTCGCACCACGAACGCTCTGGTATGGAGAGGACGAGACATTTGCGCTGCGACCCGTGGACGATGCGGCGGCACTGGTCGCGCAATGGGTGGCGTTGTATCGCCTTGGCCAGACCCGGCCGTTGCCGTTCTTTGTGCGGAGCGCGTGGAAACTGGCGAGTACCGGAAAAATGACAGATGCCGAAAGCGCGTGGTCCGGCTCTGCATTCGCTCGCGGCGATGCCGACGATCCCTATACCAAGCTGATCTGGCGGGGTGTGGAAGACCCGCTGACGTCGCCGTTCGACTTGCTGGCGAACACGATGTTCGGGCCGATGGTGCAGCACCTTGAAATCGTGGAGGGCGCATGACGCAGCTCATCGACCTCGACGTCTTCGGTTGCGATCTCGATGGTGTCTGCCTGATCGAAGCCTCTGCCGGTACGGGCAAGACGTGGAACATCTGCGCGCTCTATGTACGGTTGTTGCTTGAGAAGCAACTGACCGTCGAGCAGATTTTAGTCGTGACGTTCACGAATGCCGCAACGGCAGAATTGCGTGAACGGATTCGTGGACGACTCGCCGGACTGGTCGCAGCGATGGCCCCGATCTTCGATGAGGACGAGGACGGAGGCGAGGGCGGCGACGATGACGGAGACGACTTCCCCGACTTCGATCCGGACGCCAGCGACGATCCCCTGTTCAACGTGATGATCGCCGGGCTGATCGAGCGTGGAGAGATGTCGCCGAAGGCCATTCGCGAATGCCTCCAGCGTGCGTTGCGCGGTTTCGATCAGGCGTCGATTCACACCATCCACGGTTTCTGCCAGCGAGCACTCGCCGAAGTGCCGTTTGCTGCCGGGCTGCCATTTGCTTATGAGTTGGTGCCGGACGACAACGGCGTGCGTCACGATCTGGCCGTAGAGTTCTGGCGTCGCGTCGTTGAGCCGATGGCGGGACAGGATGACAACTTCGCCGCATGGCTGGTGGACCGCAAGCGTTCGCCGGGCACGCTTACGGATCAATTGGCGCGTCGTCTGAAGAAGCCGATGTCCGAGTTGCGTTGGCCGGAGGCCGTGCAAAGCGATGCGCAAGCGTCGCCCGATTCGGCGTTGCTGGCGACATATTTGGCAGCGTGCGAGTGCTGGGAAGCTGAGGCATCGGTGATTGCCGACCTGATGCGCGCAGTACTGCCTTCCTACAAGAAGAATATCTACAACGAGACGTCGCTCCCGCAGGCCGTCTCGGCATGGCAGCGATATCTTGGCGCGCGAGACGCCGGTGCATTGCTGGGGCCGAAGGCCGAGTTGCTGACGACAACGCGACTCGCCAAGGACATCAGGAAGGGGGAGACGCCTCCCGACCATCGCTTCTTTGAAATGGCGGACGTACTCGTTCGGGCGCGCGCGGATGCCGACGAGCGCTACGCGATGCAGTGGCTGCGAATCCTGCGTGAGTGGCTGATGCAGGCGCCGGAACAGTTGGCGCTGCGCAAGCGCGAACTGCGCGTGGTGTCGTTCGACGACCTGCTTGGCAATATCGCGCGCGCGCTGAATCAGCATCCCGATCTGGCGGACGCGTTGCGCGAGCGCTATCCGTGCGCACTGATCGACGAATTCCAGGATACCGATCCGCTGCAATTCGCCATTTTTAGTGCCGTGTACGGACATCGGGCAGCGGCATCGGAGGGCGCCTCGGGCGAAGCAACGGAACAAATGCTGTCGGCCAGTGGGCGCGGCCCGATGTTCATGGTCGGCGATCCCAAGCAGGCCATCTACAGTTTCCGTGCGGCAGATCTGCACACTTATCTGGCCGCGCGCGAGAACGCCGACGCGGCGTACACGCTTGCCGTCAATCAGCGCTCGACGCCTGCCATCATCGAAGCCGGTAACCGCTTGTTCGGTGCCAATGATCGTGCGTTCGTACTTGACGGGCTGGCGTACCCACCGGTGCGTTCGGGCACGCGTCGTCGTCCTCCCTTGACGGACGTGCGGGACGTCGCCGACTTTACGGTCTGGTGGCTGCCCGACGCCGACGAGCCGCTACCCAAGGACGAGGCGCAGCAAGCGTGCGCCCGCGCAACGGCGGCCGAAGTGGCGCGCTTGCTGGCGGGGGCGTCGCGCGGCGAGGTACTGGTCGGCGATGAGCCGCTCGCACCTGGCGATATTGCCGTGATCGTGCAGACGCACCGTCAGGGCGCGCTGATGAAATCGATGCTCGCCGAACACGCGGTAGGGAGCGTGGAGTTGACGCAGGACTCGGTATTCGCGAGCGAAGAGGCGGAAACCTTGCTGCGTGTGCTTCGTGCGGTGGAGGCGCCGGGCGATGTTCGAGCCCTTCGCGCAGCACTCGCGACAGAGTTGTTCGGACTCGATGCCACGGCGCTTTACCGCATGCAGACAAGCGATGCTTCCGATGCGGAGGCGATCGCGTGGATCGAGCGCCTGCAACGGTATCGTCAGTTGTGGACGGATCGTGGGTTCTCCGCGATGTGGCGCACGCTCATGCGCGAGCTTGGACTTGCGGCACGGTTGGTTGCGCAGCCCGGTGGAGAGCGTCGTCTGACCAATTTCATGCATCTGGCTGAGCTTGCACAAGCGCGATGGGCAGAGCAGCCGGGCATGCCCGCGCTGCTGCGCTGGCTGGCGTCGCAGCGCAATGCCAGCGGAGGCGAGGAGGCTCAGTTGCGCCTGGAGTCGGATCAGAATCTGGTCCAGATCGTGACCGTCCACAAATCGAAGGGGCTTGAGTATGGTGTCGTGTTCTGCCCGTTCCTTTGGGACGGTTCAGTGCGCGACGGCGGAGGTCTCGAAGGTCTGGAGTACCACGATGGTGCTACGGCCGTCATTGACTTTACCGACGCGGCAGGCAAGGGATCACCTGCCGCTGCCGCGTTGCGGCAGGAGCAATCGGCAGAGCAGGCACGCCTGCTGTACGTCGCGCTGACGCGCGCGGTGTACCGCTGCTATCTCGCAGCGGGCATCTATTCGTCGCGTCGTAGCGTGAAGGAGGCGTGCGGCGGCATGCTCAACTGGCTTGCGGCCGGGCAAGGGACGGCGTTCGACGCTTGGATCGCTTCGACCATCGATGCCGATGAGCGCGTCGAGGCGATTCGCCTGGCATGGAAGGCGCTCGTTGGCGGGCCATTTGACGTCGTGCCATTGCCAGTGGGCGATGCGCTCGACGGCGACACGCGTATCGTGCACGACGCCGCGCCGGAACTGACCACGCGCGCGAGTACGCGAGCCTTGCGCGAAGCATGGCGCATCGGCAGCTTTTCTGGGTTGCTTGCAGGTATGCACACCGGACCGCAACTCAGTGGTGGCCAGTTGAGTGCACCGGAACGCACGCGTCCCGATTACGACGCGCAAGCCAATGCGGGACCGACGTTTGCGTTGCCGCCGGAAGGCGATGACGCGTGGCCGCCCGCGGACGACATTCTTCGCTTTCCGCGTGGCCCGGCTGCCGGGGAGAGCTTGCACCGAGTGTTCGAACTGGCGGACTTTCAGTCGCGTGCCCAGTGGCCGCATGCGGTGTCGCGGGCGCTGCGCGAACGTCCACCGGGACGTGGCGCGGAGCAAAACGACACGTGGCGCGCCATGATGACGAACATGTTGAGCGACACGCTCGCCACGCCGTTGCGCCCCGGCATGCAACTGGCGGATGTCTCGCTGGCCGAGCGTCTTACCGAGATGGAGTTCACGTACCCGGCGGATGCGGTCTCGCTCGACGCACTGCGTGGCCTGTTGCGCCAGTTCGGCTATCCCGATCTACCGCTGGACGCGACGGTCCTGCGAGGCTATCTCAAAGGCTTCATCGATCTGGTGTTCCGTCACGGCGGTCAATGGTGGATTCTCGACTGGAAGTCGAACTACCTCGGCACCGCCCCCGAGAACTACGGCGGCGACGGCTTGCGCGAGGCCATGGCCGAACACGGCTATCACCTGCAGTACTTGCTTTACACGCTGGCGCTGCATCGTTTTTTGCGGCGTCGCTTACCTGATTACGATTACGACCGCGATATGGGCGGCAGCCTCTATTTGTTTGTGCGCGGCGTGCGCCCGGATTGGGCCAGCGCGCACCTCGCCGGAGATGAAGTCCCGGGGGTTTTCTTCGACAAGCCTTCGCGGGAAATGGTCGACGCACTCGATGGACTGTTCGCCGCGGGTGAAAACGCGGCGCTGGCTCAGGCGCTCTCGCTGGACACGCAAGGCGCATCGGCCGGGACCGACGAGGAGGACGCATGAGCGATAGACGCCATATGGGCGATGCGTCCGGGGCACCACTGGCGGACAGCGGCGTGGTGCGACTTGCACAAGGTTTCGCGCGTCGCATGGGATTGCTCGCGCGAGGGAACGGGGCCGACGAGGTTACGTGCCGCTACGTTCGGCGGGCGGCGCTCGAAGTGAGCCTCGCGACGTCGGAAGGCCACGTTTGCGTGCCGCTCGACAACCTGCTCGACGAACAGGCCAGCGGCGAGCTGTTTCCCGGTGACGCGCCTGCGTTGTCGGTCTGGCGAGATGCGCTCTTCGCAAGCGGCTTGTGTGCGCCGGCCAGCCTCGCACATGTACTCACGGGCGATGTGCAGGCAGACGCCTATCCGCTCTTGCTCGACGATCAGGACCGTCTGTATCTGGCTCGCTACTATCACTACGAAGCGCGCCTTGCCCTCGCGCTGGGACGAAAACTGACCCTGAGCGGCGAAGCGATGTCAGCATCGACTGCATCGACTTCGGCGATCACGGAGGAAGACCACAAGCGCTTGCAGCGCTACTTCAGCGACGGCGTGTTGCTTTCGCCGGAAGGCCAGCGCGAGCCGAATTGGCAAATGGCGGCGGCGGCCCTCGCATTGCAACGCTCGCTGGTCGTGCTCAGCGGCGGCCCGGGAACGGGGAAGACCACCACGGTCGTCGGTCTGATTGCCTGTCTGCTCGAGCGCGATGCCAACCTGCGCGTTGCGCTGGCGGCACCCACCGGTAAAGCGGCGCAGCGTATGCAGGAAGCTTTGACGGCACGTCAGGACTTGCCGGAAACCGTGCGACTCGCGCTCCCCGAAGCAGCGGTGACGTTGCATCGACTGCTCGGTGTATTGCCGGAGTCGGCGGAGCAGGTCGGGCGACGCTTTCGTCATCACGCAGGCAACCCGTTGCCCTATGACCTGATCGTGGTGGACGAAGCGTCCATGATCGATTTGTCGATGGCGACGCAACTGCTGGAAGCGGTGCCGGAGGGGGCGCGTCTGGTATTGCTGGGCGACAAGGATCAGTTGGCGGCCGTCGAGGCGGGAGCGGTGTTCGGTGAACTGAGCGCCCAACGAGGGTTTTCGCCATCGATGCGCATGCAGTTGCTGTCGGCGCTCGGCTGGCCGTCAAACGACTTACCTACCTCGGGCCCGCTGGCCGTGAGCGGCGCCAGCGTGTCGAAATCGAGCGCTGTGCCGACGGCGCAAGTTCAGGCGCGACGCGGTTTGGAGGACGCCGTCGTCTGGCTGGAGCGCACCTATCGCTTTGGCGCGAACTCGGCGATTGGCCGTCTGGCCACGGCCATCAAGACAGGGAAGGTCATCGATGCCCGTAAGGAGTTCACTGTTGCCGAGAGCGTGTCCGGCCGCACGAATACCGGACGAGGAGCGAGTGCCGCACACGCCGAAGCCGACTCGGTGGACCGCGTGCTGCTAAGCGAAGATGGCGGAATTCAGTTGTCGCCAGCCACACTCAACGCGCTGGCCGATGGCTACGGCGAATACCTTGATGCGCTCGCTCAGGCTTTTACGACGATTGAACAGTTAGGCGATCCCGCTGCGGCCACAACGGCAGACATTGCGATGGTCGCTCAGCCTGTCTTTGCTGCTTTTGGGAAGTTTCGCGTGCTGTGCGCGACGCGGGGCGGCCGACGGGGCGTCGAGTTTCTCGGCGCACAACTGACGGCGCTGCTGGCGCGTCGTGCGGGCGTGGCGTTGGGTGCGGGGGGCGGCGCGTGGTTTGCGGGGCGTCCGGTGCTTGTGACGCAGAACGAATACGCGCTGAACCTCTTCAACGGCGATATCGGCATTGCCTTGCCGCTGGGTCCTTCCGGCACGTTGCGTGTGACGTTCGCCACGCCGGACGGTGGCTATCGCCTTTACTCGCCTGCAAGTTTGCCCGCGCACGAAACGGCGTTCGCGATGACGATTCACAAGTCGCAGGGATCGGAATTCGAGCGTGTGGCGATTGTGCTGCCGGAGCAGGCGAGCCGGGTGCTATCGCGAGAACTGATCTATACGGGAGTCACGCGTGCGCGCCGGGAGGCGTGGCTGTATGCGCCGTGGCCGGTGATCGCCTCGGCCATCGCGCGCCCGACGCAGCGCGATGGCGGTCTGACCGACCGTCTGACGGAGGTGCTGGCTACGATGTCTGATTCTCCGACGGATTCGCGTTCAGCTTTGCCGCTGCGATAGCAGCCTCGGCGACGGCACCGATGCGGGTGACGAGCAACTGGTCGATCTTGTAGTTGTCGATGTCGACCACTTCGAACTTGTAGCCCGCCGCTTCGGTGGCTTCCGACTTCTTCGGAATGCGCTTGAGCTGATAGATCATGAACCCGGCGATGGTCTCGAACTCGCCCTCACCGGGGAGTTCGTCGATATCGAGCGCCTTTTTCACGTCCTCGACGGACGTGACACCATCGACAAGCCATGAGTGCTCGTCACGTTGCACGATCTGGTCTTCGTCGGCCGGGTGGACGACATCGCCCATGAGGGCGCCAACGATGTCGTTAAGCGTCACCACACCGACCACCAGACCGTACTCGTTGATGATGACGGCGAAGCCTTCGCGGGTTTCCTTAAAGCGTGCCAGCGCTTCGGACAGATTGAGCGTGTCCGGAATCACCAGCAGTTTCTTGGCGTAGAGACGATCCAGATTGCGGATCACGCTGGAGAGGTCTTCGCTCGCAATGCGCTGGAGCAGGTCTTTCGAGTCGACGTAACCGAGCACGTTGTCGATTTCGTCGCGACACACGAGATACTTCGAATGCGGACTTTCCGTGATTTTCTGACGGATGCTGCGCTCGTCTTCGGCGATGGTGAAGTACACCACGTCGTCGCGGAAGGTCATGACCGAGCCAACGGTGCGTGACTCCAGTTCGAACACGTTCTCGATCAGGTGCAGTTCCTGTTTGCGCAGCACACCTGCCTGTGCACCGGCACCGACCATGGCTGCAATGTCTTCCGACGTGATGTTGTCGATCGCATGGGTGGGTAGCTTGAACATGCGCAGAAACAGGTTCGCTACGCCGTTGAAGAGGTAGACCAAAGGCCGCAGGATTTTCAGGCAAAGCAGCATCGGGTCGATGATGGCCATCGCGACGCGCTCAGGATTGACCATGGCGAGACGCTTCGGAATCAGATCGGCGAACTGGATGAAGGCGATCGTAATGAACAGGAACGATCCGATACCGGCCAGTCGCAGGGCGAGTGCTTCGTCGGTGAATGGCGAGAGCCAATTGAACAGGTAGCTGGTGAGGAAGCTTTCGCCGAGCACACCGCCGAGCACGGCGACGGCATTCACGCCGATCTGAACGACGGTGAAGAAATTGCCCGGCTGTTCCTTGAGCGCGAGCACTTTGACGGCTTGCTCGTCGCCCTTCTCCATGAGCACCTGAAGTTTGGTGCGCTTGGCCGCAGTGAGCGAGATTTCGGCAGCGGAAAAGAAGGCGCTTGCCAGCACCAGCAAAAGAATACTGAAAAGAAAACCGTAACCACTCATATTGTTGTCCCTGTAAGTGCGAGTGCGGAAACATAGCCGCGACGCAGGCCGGACCGGTTCGCACGGGAGTGGGTCCGGGAGCAGGGAGACATTTCAAAACAAGGCCGGCGGGCCATCATTTTGAGATGCCTTCGGGCTAGAGCGCGGGAGCAGCGCACCCGCTGGGCGGGGCGCGTCAGCCGCGTCGGCTGTACCGCTGTCCGATAGCATGCCATAAGTTCGGGGCACTCCGACAGCGCGACCCCTGCGTACCCGACCCGCACCGGGCGCACTCCAGACGCTCTCAGGCGGCGCGGCTGTCCACTCCGAGGCGGTCGCTTGCACGAGCTGCGAGAGTCAGCGTGCAGAACCGAAAATTCGCGAACGACCGTTCGGGCATCGTGGACGCTGTCTTGACCACGCCTCCCGGCGACGTCGAGACAGTGGTGCACACCACGCTTCTCCCTTCCCCTATTTGAGGACTTATCGATGACTTTCGGTATGCAGTTCGCGAATCACGCCCCCGTCATGGGCGGCCTTGCCCCGATGCCCGTCACACTTCATCCCGGCGGAATCAATAACGTCGTGGATATGCCACTTACGGGCATCGAAAATATACGAAGCGCTCGCCTGGACCATCCCGGGACCCCGCATGCGTCGCAGGCGACCGCCGTTGCGCAATCGTCGAGTTACGCGGCTCGCGAGATGGGTCGTCTTCAGTTCGAAGCCGATTTCGCGAGCGTTTCGTCGCAAGAAAACCGGTCGGGCGAGACATCTTCAGGGGGGCTCGAGGATGTCGACAGTGTGGATGTCCTTGAGGCACCCATGACCGGTGAATCCCTGGCGTCCCTTCTCGCACCGCGTGTCGCGCAACCGGTCCTCCCGCTTGCGGCGGTGGCCACGTTGCACGTCTGTGCCAGTTCGCATCAGGTCAGCACCCGTGCCGCATCGCTGGACGGGCGCAATCACCCGGTCGTCATGCCGGACGGACGCAGCGAACGCGCGCAAGTCTGTCGCGACATCGTCAATGGTTCATTGCTCGGCACGGACGGTCGCAACGGCACGGTGCCGTTCGAGCCGACGCGTGCCGACGTGACGAAGACGGTGGCGGACACGGCGCGTCGATGGACCGGCAAGCCCGCACTGGCAGGCAAGAAGGAGTGGTCGACGGCATGTCTGGTGCGCGAGACGCCGGACAAATTCATCGGCAAGCTGAACGCGCGCCTGCAAGCCGGCACGCGGCCCATGCCCGCGAGCGAAAGCACCGAGTGGATGCTTCGTGTGGGGTTTGCTGCCGGTCTGCCGATGCATCAGGCGATTGTGCGCGGCGATCTGCCCGCGTCCATCGGGTTGGGCACGGACGAGTGGGCGAAGCTCGCTCTAGGCGTCGAACAACTGGGGGAGCGTCACTGGGAGATGCGCCACACCGAAGTGATGGACGCCGCAGCCATGCCTGCGACGAACACGGAGGCATTCACCGCGCTGGCAACGTCGATGTCTTCGGTCGCCAAGCACATCGCGACAGAGCGGCTGCGCAACTACCTCACGCAGCGTGGCGTGCCCACGGTGCCGGCCGCCGTTACCAGCGAGTCGCCTTCCGTCGTATAACGACGGTGTCAAACCTGTCAGCGATATCGTCCGCCTGACTTGGGCAAGAGCAGTCGGCAACGCCATCGCAATAAAAAACGCGCCCGGTATTACCCGGGCGCGTTGTGCTTGCTAGGCGATGATTTGCCGTACGCGACAGCGGCGTCGATGCCACCGTCGCTCACGGGCTAATCAGGTGCGACGATAGATTTCGGCACCGCTCTTCACGAACTCGACCGCCTTGACCTCCATCCCTTGCTTGAGGGCAGCTTCGTCGGTAAGTCCTTGCTTGGCGGCGTAATCGCGCACGTCCTGCGTGATCTTCATCGAGCAGAAGTGCGGTCCGCACATCGAGCAGAAGTGAGCGACCTTGGCGGAATCCTTCGGCAGCGTCTCGTCGTGGAATTCACGCGCCTTGTCCGGGTCGAGACCGAGGTTGAACTGGTCTTCCCAACGGAATTCGAAGCGTGCCTTCGACAGCGCATTGTCACGAATCTGCGAACCCGGGTGACCCTTGGCGAGGTCGGCCGCGTGGGCTGCGAGCTTGTACGTGATGATGCCTTCCTTGACGTCGTCCTTGTTCGGCAAGCCAAGGTGTTCCTTCGGCGTGACGTAGCACAGCATGGCCGTGCCGTACCAGCCGATGGTGGCCGCGCCGATACCCGACGTGATGTGGTCGTAACCCGGGGCGATGTCCGTGGTCAGCGGTCCGAGCGTGTAGAACGGGGCTTCGTCGCAGTACTCGAGCTGGAGATCCATGTTCTCCTTGATGAGCTGCATCGGCACGTGGCCCGGGCCTTCGATCATGACCTGCACGTCGTGCTTCCACGCGATTTGCGTGAGTTCGCCCAGCGTCTTGAGTTCGGAGAGTTGCGCTTCGTCGTTGGCGTCGTAGATCGAGCCGGGACGCAGACCGTCGCCCAGCGAGAACGCGACGTCATAGGCCTTCATGATTTCGCAGATCTCTTCGAAGTGCGTGTACAGGAAGCTTTCCTTGTGGTGTGCGAGGCACCACTTGGCCATGATCGAGCCGCCGCGGCTGACGATACCCGTCATGCGGTTGGCCGTCATCGGCACATACGCGAGACGCACGCCAGCGTGGATCGTGAAGTAGTCGACGCCTTGCTCGGCTTGCTCGATGAGCGTGTCGCGGAACATTTCCCACGTCAGGTCTTCGGCCTTGCCGTTGACCTTTTCGAGCGCCTGATAGATCGGCACCGTGCCGATCGGCACCGGGCTGTTACGCAGAATCCATTCGCGCGTTTCGTGAATGTGCTTGCCGGTCGACAGATCCATGACCGTGTCGCCGCCCCAGCGGATCGCCCACGTCATCTTGTCCACTTCCTCGCCGATCGACGACGTCACGGCCGAGTTGCCGATGTTCGCGTTGATCTTCACGAGGAAGTTGCGGCCGATGATCATCGGCTCGGATTCCGGGTGGTTGATGTTGTTCGGGATGATGGCGCGCCCGCGCGCGATCTCTTCGCGCACGAATTCCGGCGTGATTTCGGCGGGAATGCTGGCGCCGAAATGCTGGCCCGGGTGCTGACGCGTGAGCAGCTTCGCCAGGCGCTCGCCCTGCGGACCGGCGGCGCGCACGCTTTCGATGTATTCCTGACGGCGCAGGTTTTCACGAATCGCGATGTATTCCATCTCGGGCGTGATGATGCCCTGACGCGCGTAGTGCATCTGCGTCACGTTCTTGCCGGCCTTGGCACGGCGCGGGGTGCGATGCAGGCCCGGGAAACGCAGGTCAGCGGTGGCGCTGTCGTTAGCGCGCTCAAGGCCGTAGGCGGAGCTCAGGCCCGGCAGCGCTTCGGTGTCGCCGCGCTCTTCGATCCACTTCGCGCGCAGCGCGGGCAGGCCGGAGCGGATGTCGATGGTCGCGTTCGGATCGGTGTACGGGCCCGAGCAGTCGTAGACGTAGATCGGCGGATTCTTCTCGCCGCCGAAGCTCGTGGGCGTGTCGGCTTGCGAGATTTCGCGCATCGGGACCTGAATGTCCGGGCGCGAGCCTTCGACGTAGATCTTGCGGGAATTGGGCAGCGGTGCGATCGCAGCTTCGTCCACGCGCGCGTTGGCTGAGAGGAACTTCGGATTGGCGTTCATGCAATGTCTCCTGGCGGGGCACGTGTTGACGCCGACAATTTCGGCGCAAAGCGGCTCAGGAGCATGAACGGGGGCGAGGAATTTCTACGCTCCCTGCGCTGGCATTATCCAGATCAGGTTCTAAGGGTATTTCTCACCCACAACTCACGTTGCAGGACCCCTGCGCTTAGCTTTGCGGCAACGATACACCGACACGCCGGGCAAAACAAGCACGATGTGTCCCGAAAAACGTGAACTGAAAATGGTGCGGTGCGACATGCCGACGGGCGCTTCAACCGTCCTGCGCGACCCGCACCTCGCGTTGAAAGTCGCGCGGCATCAGGCGTAGTGCATCGCGGAAAAAGCGCCGGTCGGGCGGCGGCAGCATCGGGAGTACACGACCGAGCGATTGCGCGGCGTGGAATGCCTGCGGCGAGTCGCCGTCCTGATGCAGCGCGAACCACAGCATTTCGAACCACAGATTGGCGAGCTGCAATGGCTCGAAACGTACGCGTCCCTCCTCGTGGTCGGCGAGCGTTGTAGCCACAACGTCGGTCCAGCGCAGGAAACCTTTGGCGCGCGAGAAGGGCGCGCCGAATGGCTGGACGGCGTCGAGAAAGGCATCGACTGCGAGGGGCGTGCTCGCGCGCAGCGTCTCCAGATCGGGATCGCGTCGCACCGGGACAGCGCCTCGTGCAATGCGCAGCAGGAACACCGTATTCCAGACGGAATTCCCGCCCACACCGAAGCGGTCGCAAATCCACTCCGATAAGCCGATCCACCGCAATGCCTGACGCTGGACTTCGGCCGCTGCAAGCCTTCTGCCCGGATCGATCAGCGCCCCTTGCCAGAACAGCCAGAGCGACAGGCCGATGTTGGCGGCCACGTGCTGAGCCAGCTCGATGGAGTCGGCTTCGAACGCGGCTTGCAGGGCGTCCGAGAAGCCGGCCAGCGCGTCGGCGGCGGATTGCGCACGGGCAGGCATCGGACCATTGCGCGCGGCGTGCGACTTGTGCAGCAGCGCCTGGAGATTGCGGCTCTCGAAGCGAATGCGCGGGTTGTAGACGAGACACGGGGCGAGCGACGCGTCGTCGCTGATGCGTTGCAGATGCGCGAACGCGCCCGGCTCATCGCGCAATGCGTAGGCCTGCCATGCCTGCACGATCCAGTGCATGGCACGTAACGTCGGCGAGCCGGGCTGGCTCGCGCCGAAGGTGGCCGCGAGTGTGGCCAAGGTCTGTTTCGTGCGCGCGGCGTCTCCCATGCGACGCCACACGATGGTCTCGGCGAGCAGCGCAATGCCACGCTGTACGTCGTCCACGGCACACACCTGCGCCGCGTGGAACGACGGGATCGCGCCCGTGCGCTGGCGTCTGGCTTCGCTTGGCGTCGCAGGCGGTGACGGCGAGAAGAACACGCCGTCCTGCATGTCGCGCTTGCCGAGCGTCAGGTGATGCCAGAACGCAATGTCCTGCATGACGTAATCGAGTGCGGGTGACTGAGCGTCGGGCGTGCTGTCCTGCGGCAAACCGAGAAACGCAGCGATCGCGCGGCGCGGATCGGCGGGTGTCGTGTCGCCGATGGCGACTTCGATACGCGACATCTCGTGCGCGGCGAGCCAGAAGGGGCCCTTGCCACGTCCGCGCGTCGGGAGCAGACGCACATCGGCGTGCCGGTCGTCGCCCCAGCCGACTGCGACGCCCCATCGCGCAAAGTCAGAAAACGCGCGGCTGATGAGCATGCGCAGATCGCCCCCGAGGCCCGCCTGACCGAAGCGGATCTTGAGCGACGCAAGCGTCACCGGCGACGCCTCGAAATGCGCGGCGTAATAGACGCGCATCAGCAACCACAGGCTTTGGTATCGCACCGGCTGACCGTCGATTTTCTGCGGCGCGTCGAGTCGCACGACGAGTGCGGGAGCGAGCGACGGTTCGGTGGTGTCGTTCATGTTGACTGAGTGACTCGGGCAGCAAGCATGGCAGGGACCGGCGACGCGCATTGCGTCGCGAACGGCGTGCACACGTTCCACGTGTTCATGGAAGGGGCGAGCCGATGATACGGCGGTTACGTCGGTTACGGTAGCTTTGCTTTGCAGCTGTCGAAACGCGCACTAAGCTGCAAACGCATTTCGAAAATGCAGTGCCTGGCCAGCGCGACGCGTATCGGCAGCGACGACGGTTTCGATGTCGCTGCCACCCTCGGTGTGTCATCGCTATGTCACCCACAAGCTTCTTGAAAATAAGGATAACGAAATGAAACGAATTCTCTCTCGCTGGCGCCGCGTGGCCGTCATGCTGCGCCTGGCGTCGTCGGTCGTCGCGTATGGTGTGCTGCCTTCGCCAGCACACGCGCTGGAATTGTCGCGGGCGTCAGCAGCGGGAGCACCTTCCGTGGCAGCCCCCGTCCACCTGACCGAGCGCGCCGACTGGGGCAAGTTCTTTGCGGCGGAAAACGTGAAGGGCACGGTCGTTGTGCTCGACGGCAAGACACAGACGTATCAGGCATACGATTCGGCGCGCGCCGAGCGGCGTATGTCACCGGCGTCGACATACAAGATATTCAACAGTCTGCTGGCGCTGGAATCGGGCGCGCTGGACAACGAGCGCGAGACGATTCCGTGGGACGGCAAACCACGCCGGATGAAGGCGTGGAATGCGGAGTTGAATCTGCGCGACGCGTTTCGTGTGTCTTGCTACCCGTGCTACCAAGTCGTTTCGCACAAGATTCCGCGCGCGTATGCGCAGGCGAAGCTCGACGCCGTCGGGTACGGTAACCGGACCATCGGTCGCGTGAACGACACCTATTGGGTGGATGACAGTTTGCAGATCTCGGCGCGCGAGCAGGTCGATTTTCTGCAACGTCTGGCGCGTGGCACGTTGCCGTTCTCGGCCCGTTCGCAGGACATCGTCCGGCAGATTTCCATCGTCGAAGCGAACATGGACTATGTTCTGCACGGCAAGACGGGCTGGTTTGTCGACAAGAAGCCGGATATCGGCTGGTGGGTGGGCTGGCTCGAGCGTGACGGCAATCTGACGATGATTGCGCTGAACATCGATATGAACGGTGACGCCGACGGACCGAAGCGCGCGCGTATCGTGCGTGAGGTGCTGAAGAACCTGAAGTTGATCTGAGTCTGGCGCCGTGCGACGCGAACGTCGAATGACGTCGTGTCGCACGCGTTGCGGGTGATTTACCGACGCGCTTTACAGAGCGCGCCCGTGTTTGAGCGCCGCGGCGATTTCCGCGACGTGACGGCCTTGCGTCCTTGCAATCGTCAACTCGTTCTCGCTCGGCTGACGTGAGCCGTCGGCGGCAGCGAGTGTCGTGGCACCGTAGGGCGAGCCGCCGGTGATCTCTTTCATGTTGGTGAGCGCAGGCTCGGTGTACGGCACGCCGACGATGATCATGCCGTGGTGGAGCAGCGTGGTGTGGAAGCTGGTGATGGTCGTTTCCTGCCCGCCGTGCTGTGTCGCGGTGCTTGCGAACACGCTGCCGACTTTACCGGCAAGCGCACCTTTGGCCCAGAGGCCGCCGGTCTGATCGAGGAAGTTGCGCATCTGCGCGGTCATGTTACCGAAGCGCGTCGGCGTGCCGAAGATGATCGCGTCGTATTCGGGCAACTGGTCGACGCGCGCGACGGGCACGCTGGCGAAGGCGGCGCGTGCGGCCTTTGCGCCACTTTTTTCCAGCACGTCGTCGGGGACGAGTTCAGGGACCTGCATCACAGTGACGTCGGCGCTGGCGACGCTGCGCGCGCCTTCGGCGACCGCTTCGGCCATCTTGTAGATGTGTCCGTACATGCTATAGAACACCACCAGGATCTTGGCGTTGGCCATGGAATTCTCCTTTGGGGTCGAAAGATGCCGGCGTCGCGGACCGTCGGCCGCGCGAGGCGAGCCGTTCCATCATAGTCGACGCGGATGACGCTTTAGCGCAGGCGGGGCATGCCTTAGCGAAAGTGTGACCCGCCTCAGCGCAAGTGCGACCCGCCTCAGCGCAAGCGCGACCCGATAAGGCAGCCCAGCGTCAGCGCTGCCATGAGCACCGTCACACTCGCCGAGACGCCGCCAGCCAGCGCGAGTCCCGTGGCCGCAAGTCCATGTGCCATCACCGCGGCGGGCACGAGCAGCATGGCGCTGACGACACACCAGCGCATGACGTAGCGCCACATGAAGCGACTCACGATCTGCATACGCGCGTCGAGTTGATGCCGCTGCCAGAAAGACAGATCGGCTGCCGCGTGGAAGAGCCACAGCGGGCTGAAGTATTTGATGAACAAGTCCATGACGCCGTACCGGAAACACAATGCCCGCAGGGCGCGGGCATGTCGTCGAGGCACGATGGCGGGGCAGACGCCCGATGGCACAGTCACGCACTTGGGGGGAGTCGACGCACCGGCATTGTAGCAGGCGCTCACTTACTTTGATGTGTCGAGATCCATCCCGATCAGGTGGTTTTTTGCTGAATTTCGCTCAACGGTGCGCAAAATTCCGGTATCCGTTGGCTATTCCCATCATGTCAGGGAGGGTCGCCCGACGCGTCACTTACGGGGCGTGCCTGACGCAAGCGAGTGCGGCGTATTGGCCGTGATCTGCTGGATCAGTTCCCAGACGGATTGTGCGGCGGGGGAGAGCGTCCGGTTCTTGCGGCGCACCAGCATGATGGTCCGGTCGATCTGCGGCGTGAGCGGCAGGGCCACGAGGCGGCTGTCCGCTTCCGCGCCGTTCACCGCCAGTCCGGGCATGGCGGGCAGCGCCAGCGCAGGCATGATGCTGATGCCGATACCCGCTTCGACCATCCGGAAGACGGTGATCGCGTGCCCGACTTCCTGTGCTACCTGACAGTACGCGCCGTGCTCGGCCAATGCGCGGTCGATCAGCGGTCGGCTACCGGACGCGTAGTCGAGCAACACCAGCTTCTCGCCGTTAAGCTCCTTCCACGTCACCTCTGCCTGCTTCGCAAAGCGATGTGAGCGGTCGCACACCACGAGGAACGGCTCGACCATGATGGGTTCGCCCACCAGATCGTCCGTGCCTTCCGAGGCGACGATCACGCCAAAATCCACTTCACCGTGCCGCACACTGTCCGTCGCGAGCGTCTGAACCTGATCGCGCAGCATCAGCGTGATGTCGGGATAGCGGGCGGCGCACGCCGAGATGCACTCGGGCATGAGATTCGCGGAAATGGTCGGCGCGCTGGCCACGCGCACGCGGCCGCGACGCTCTTCCGCCAACCCGTGCGTGTCGCGCAGGGCGCTCTCCAGTTCGTCGAGCACCCGGGCGAGGGTGGCGGAGAGGCTAGCGCCCACTTCGGTCAGCGTGACCTCCCGCGTGGTGCGGTCCACCAGCTTGAGCCCGAGTTCTTGCTCCAATTCCCGGATGCAGCGGCTCACGGCGGGCTGAGTCAGGCCGATATCCTCGCCCGCGCGGCTGAAACTGCCGTGCTCGGCCACTGCGAGGAATACTTTGAGCTGGCGCAGCGAGATATTCATGCGTCTTTGGTATGAATAAAATTTTTAAATGAATTTGTATTTTAACTACCCTTGCGCTCTAATACGTAAAAACCCGTAGCGCGAGCGCACACTTCCAGTCACTTTTTGACGCCTGGGCCTCCCAGGATCGACAGTCGACCATCGCTGATGGCCCCTCAATGCCATCGCGTCCCGTGTTCTGGCGGAACGGGCTTTGTCATTTCAGACGTATCCGAGAGAGTATTCAAGAGCAACGATGGCCAGACCGCGTTTCCTTCCCGACAATTTCACGTTGATGCTGGTGGCTACCGTAGCGCTGGCCAGTTTCCTGCCTGCGCACGGCGAGGGCGAAGTCGCCTTCAACCTGCTGACCAACGTGGCGATTGCCGCATTGTTCTTCCTGCACGGCGCGAAGCTGTCGCGCGAAGCGGTGCTCGCCGGTGCGACCCACTGGCGTTTGCATCTGCTGGTGTTCGCCAGCACGTTCGCTATCTTCCCGATCGTTGGCGTGGCGCTCAAGCCGGTGCTGTCGTGGATGGTCACCCCCGAGCTGTATCTGGGCATCCTCTTCCTGTGCACGCTGCCCGCCACCGTCCAGTCGGCCATCGCCTTCACGTCGATGGCGCGCGGTAATGTGCCCGCCGCGGTGTGCAGCGCATCGGCGTCCAGCTTGTTCGGCATCTTCATTACGCCGCTGCTGGTCGGCCTGGTCGTGATCCATCACGATGGCAACAGCGGCGCGTCGCCGTTCGACTCCATCGGCAACATCATGTTGCAACTGCTCGTGCCGTTCATTGCCGGGCAGTTGTCGCGCAAGGCCATTGGTAAATGGGTGGAGCGCAACCGTGGGCTGCTCAAAATCGTGGATCAGGGCTCGATTCTGCTGGTTGTCTATACCGCGTTCAGCGAAGCCGTGAACACGGGGCTGTGGCATCAGATTCCTCCGCTGGCGCTGCTGGGCCTGCTGGGCTGCTGTGCAGTCATTCTGGCGATCATGCTCGCAATCACGACGTATTCGGCACGCTGGCTCGGATTTTCGCGCGAAGACGAGATCACCATCGTCTTCTGCGGCTCGAAAAAGAGCCTCGCGAGCGGCATTCCGATGGCCAAGGTACTGTTTGCGACCGGCCCGCTCGGCGCGATTGTCCTGCCGCTCATGCTGTTCCATCAGATGCAACTGATGGTGTGCGCCGTGCTGGCGACACGTTATGCCAATCGTCAACGCGCCGCTCAGGCTGCGAAGGCCGTGGCCGGTAAGGCCGCGCCTGGTGCCAAGCAGGGCAAGGCGGAGAGCAGCAGCGCCAATGCGGGCGCGGGCCGCTGAACGCCCAAGGCGCCCAAACCGCCCGTCCTTCGACGCATTCGCCAGCGCGTAACCTGACGCGTTGTCCGATAGACACGGCCCGTCAAGGGCCGTTGTCACACGTTGGTCGTGCGCAAGTGCTAGAATTGCGTCTGTTTCGCTTCTTGACGACCACCCCGGTCCGGCGGCGCCCGACGCATCTGTTACATGACAGACCCCTCTCGCGCCAGCCTTGAGCATGGCGCGCAGCGCCCCTTGAATCTTCGCGAGTGAGCTTTGATGCGGAAACCCTTCCGCGTGGCGGCCCCCGTTTTTTTAAAAGAGATGTCCCTTCATCATGGCTGATGTAAATGCTGTTCCGACCCCCGGCTTCGATAGCTTTGGGCTGCATGCGGACATCTTGCGGGCCATCGCCGAGCAGGGCTACACCCAACCGACCCCGATTCAGGCACAGGCCATTCCGGTCGTGCTGTCCGGTCGCGACGTCATGGGTGCCGCACAAACGGGGACCGGCAAGACCGCCAGCTTCTCGCTGCCGATCATCCAGCGTCTGCTGCCCGATGCCAACACGAGCGCATCGCCCGCCCGTCACCCGGTGCGTGCGCTGATCCTCACGCCGACGCGCGAACTCGCCGATCAGGTGGCCGACAACGTGCGTTCGTACGCCTGTCACACGGCATTGCGTAACACCGTGGTGTTTGGCGGCGTCGACATGAATCCGCAGAAGGACGCGCTGCGCCGCGGCGTCGAAATTCTCATCGCCACGCCGGGCCGTCTGCTCGATCACGTCGAACAGAAAACGGTGAACCTGAGCCAGGTGAAGATGCTGGTGCTCGACGAAGCCGACCGCATGCTCGACATGGGCTTCTTGCCGGATCTCCAGCGCATTCTGAATTTGCTGCCGAAGCAGCGCCAGACGCTGCTCTTCTCGGCCACGTTCTCGAACGACATCAAGCGGCTCGCATCGAGCTACCTCACGAACCCGGTCACGATCGAAGTGGCGCGTCGCAATGCGACGGCCGATACGGTCGAGCAAGTCGTCTACGAAGTGGATGAAGACGACAAGCGCGCGGCTGTGGTCCAAATTCTTAACGAGCGCGATCTGAAGCAGGTCATCGTGTTCGTGAACAGCAAGATCGGCGCGAGTCGTCTGGCGCGTCAGCTTGAGCGCGACGGCATCGTGACGGCCGCCATTCACGGCGACAAGTCGCAGAACGAGCGCATGCAGGCGCTCGAAGCCTTCAAGCAGGGCGGGATTCGCGCGCTTGTGGCGACCGACGTCGCGGCACGCGGTCTGGACATCTCGGATCTGCCGGGCGTGATCAACTACGACCTCCCGTACAACCCGGAAGACTACGTGCACCGCATCGGCCGTACGGGGCGTGCTGGCGCGTCGGGAGAAGCGCTCTCGTTGTGCGCACCGGACGAGCGCAAGCAACTCGTGGAAATCGAGAAGCTGATCAAGCGCGAACTCAAGCGTGGCGAGCTGGTGATGGAGCGCCGCAGCCGTTCGCGTGACGACCGTGGCGATCGCTACGAGCGCAGCGACCGCGGTGAGCGTGCGGAACGTGGCGAGCGTGGTGATCGCGGGGAGCGCCACAGCCGTCACGATGGCCTGCGCGCTGGCCGTAGCGGTGGCAGCACGCCGCGTCGCGTGCGTCCGGAAGATGAATTCTTCTACAAGCCGTACGAGCCGTCGCCGTCGGCCGGTGAGTCGCAGCGCGACCATCGTGCATCGCATGACGCTGCTGCACCGACGACCTTCGGCGCGCCGTCGGAGAAGGCCCCTAAGCGTCAGGTCGCTGCACTGCTCGCGGGCTTCCCGCGCAAGGCACAGGACCGCTAATCCAAGGCCAGGCGCCGGGTGCGGTAGTTTCAGGCACCTTGCCGTCGTAAAAAAGCCAGCGTACACACGCTGGCTTTTTTCATTGGACGGCGATATCCGGACCGGGCAGGACAGTGGGCCGACGATGTCAGCGTGCGTGTTGCGCCTGCCACGCGCGCGTGGCCGCCGCGTAGAAGTCGGCGCGATGGGAGATGTCGGCGAGTACCGCTGGCAGCCCGAGGTGCGAGGCTGCGTCCTTGAGGGAGGCGAGGACCGCGTCGGGTGTATCGAGCGACAGCGGTGCGGCACCGTTCTGCTTGCTCAGCTTCTCGCCGTCGTCGGCCATGACGAGCGGCACGTGCAGATAGCGAGGCGTCGGTGCGCCGAGGCAGGCTTGCAGGTAGATCTGACGTGCGGTCGAGTCGAGCAAGTCGGCCCCGCGCACGACGTCCGTGATGCCCTGCAATTGATCGTCGACGACGACCGCCAACTGGTAGGCCCACTGTCCATCGGCGCGCTTGAGCACGAAATCCCCGACTTCCGTCGCCAGATCCTGCGTCTGCGATCCCATCCAGCGGTCTTCGAAGTGCATGCATGCGGCGTCGCCATCCGGCACCCGAAGGCGCCATGCGCGGGCCGTCTTCCCTTGCAGACCGTCGCGGCAGGTGCCCGGGTAAGCCAGTGTGCTGTGACGCGCATGCACGCGCGTGAGCGAGTCCGCGATTTCGCGACGGGTACATCCGCACGGATAGACGAATCCGCGTGCCGTAAGGGCCGCGAGCGCCTGCTCGTAAAGCGCATGACGACGGCTTTGCCAGACGATCGGTTCGTCCGAATGCAGGCCGAGACGCGTCAGCGTATCTAGAATGTTGTCAGCCGCACCGGGCACGCTGCGCGGTTCGTCGAGATCTTCCATGCGGACGATCCAGACGCCGCCGTGCGCGCGGGCGTCGAGCCAACTGGCCAGTGCCGTGACGAGTGAGCCGCGATGCAGCGGCCCGGTCGGGGAGGGGGCGAAGCGTCCGCGGTAGCCGCCGACGTCTGCACGGGCCGCCGACGTCGGGTCGTCGGTGGCCGGGGCGGCGGATGAGGTGGCGTCGTGCGCCGAAGCCTGCGCCACCCGGGGTCTCAGGCCGACGTTGCCGTGACGGCCGCAGCGGTATCCGCAGCGATGGCACCTGCCTTGTCACCCACGCACGCCGGGCACTGCTCGCCCTCGATGTAATCGGGGCTGCGCTGGTCCTCGGCCGTCACCACGGCGCGGCAGGCGAAGCACTGCTTGGTCGTTGACGGGGCGAGGTCTGGCGTGAGTGCCGTGCGGTAGTCGAACACGAAGCAGTCGCCCTGATAATGCGCGCCGCCCACATCTTCGAAGTACTTGAGAATCCCGCCGTCGAGCTGATATGTGTGCTCAAGCCCGATGTCGCGCATGTAGATGGCGGCCTTCTCGCAGCGAATGCCACCAGTGCAGAACGACACGATGGTCTTGCCCTCGAAGTCTGCGCGATGTGCGGCGATGACGTCAGGGAATTCCGAGAATTTCGTGAGACGGTAGTCGACGGCGTTGTCGAACGTGCCCACGTCCACTTCGAAGTCGTTACGCGTGTCGAGCATCACCACCGGGCGGCCTTCGTCGTCCTGTCCGGCGTCGAGCCAGCGCTTGAGCGTGGCGGGATCGACACCCGGCGCACGTCCGTCTGCCGGTTTGATGACCGGCATCTTCATGGTGATGATTTCTTTCTTCTGGCGCACTAGCATCCGGCGGAACGGCTGATCGTCCGACAGGCTTTCCTTCACTTCCAGATCGGCAAACCGGGCGTCGGCGCGCAGGCCTGCGAGGAAGGCATCGATCGACTCGCGTGAACCGGCGAGGAACAGGTTGATGCCTTCCGGCGCAAGCAGGATGGTGCCTTTCAGGTCGAGCGCGTTGCAGCGCTCAAGCACGGCCGGGCGCAGGGTCGCGATGTCGTCGAGCGTGACGAACTTGTACGCAGCGATGTTGACGATAGACATGGCAACGAAATTCCGCAAAAGCGTGAAGCAATAAACCGCCATTATCGCCGATTCGGTGCAAGTTCGCGCTTGATTCAGGACAAAGCCGGGCAAATGAGGTGTGACGCAGGCTTCGCACGCGGGTGGCCGCGAGACAGCCCGGGCGCGCGGCGAAATCCGGCGACGCCGCGTTACAATACGGCCCATGTCAGAACCTCGCTTCGTCCACCTCCGTCTCCACTCCGAATACTCGATCGCCGATGGCATCGTGCGGCTCGACGACGTCGTCAAGGCCGCCGCCAAGGATGGTCAGGGCGCGCTCGCGCTCACCGACCTCGCGAACATGTTCGGAGCCATCCGTTTCTACAAGGAAGCCCGTGGCAAGGGCGTCAAGCCGATCATCGGTTGCGACGCCTGGATCACGAATCCGGCCGACCGTGACAAGCCCTCGCGTCTGTTGCTGCTCGCGCGCGACCGGGAAGGCTATCTGAACCTGTGCCAGTTGCTGTCCAAGGCCTGGCTCGGCAACCAGTACCGGGGACGCGCGGAGATCGAGCCGTCGTGGCTTCAGCCCGACGGCCTCGCCCGTGGCCTGCTGGCGCTCTCCGGCGCGCAGATGGGCGACGTGGGCGCAGCGTTGGCCGCAGGCAACCCCGATCTGGCGTTGCAATGTGCGAAACACTGGGAGAGTGTTTTCCCGGGTGCGTTCTACATCGAACTGCAACGCACTGGTCAGCAGGGCATGGAGACGTACGTCCAACAGGCGGTGCAACTGGCGGCGAAGGCCGGGCTCCCGGTCGTCGCCACGCATCCCATTCAGTTCATGACCTCCGACGATTTCACGGCGCACGAGGCGCGCGTGT
Organism: Pandoraea commovens; assembly: GCF_902459615.1. Lineage (GTDB taxonomy): Bacteria > Pseudomonadota > Gammaproteobacteria > Burkholderiales > Burkholderiaceae > Pandoraea > Pandoraea commovens. Next base: position 105,328 of record NZ_CABPSA010000003.1, on the reverse strand, counting down.
GTATCTCGGAAGGCGAGATGCTGGGCAATGCCCGCCGGGTGCGTCGTTTCACGCAGGATCAGAGTTTCCGCACGCAAGACGACATGCTGGCCGCGTTCGAGGACGTGCCGTCCGCGCTGGCCAACACCGTCGAGATCGCCAAGCGCTGCAACCTGACGCTCGAACTCGGCAAGCCGAAGCTGCCGTTGTTTCCCACGCCGGACGGCATGTCGCTCGACGACTATCTCGTCCAGTTGTCCAAGGAAGGCCTGGAGACGCGTCTCGCGCAGCTGTTCCCGGACGAAGCAGAGCGCGACAAGCAGCGGCCCGAGTATTACAAGCGGCTCGATTTCGAGACCGGCACCATCATCAAGATGGGCTTCCCGGGTTACTTCCTGATCGTGGCCGACTTCATCCAGTGGGCGAAGAACAACGGCGTGCCGGTGGGCCCGGGCCGGGGTTCCGGTGCCGGTTCGCTCGTCGCCTATGCGCTGGGCATTACCGACCTCGACCCGCTCAAGTACAACCTGCTGTTCGAGCGCTTCCTGAACCCGGAACGTGTGTCGATGCCCGACTTCGACATCGACTTCTGTCAGGACGGCCGCGACCGCGTCATTCAGTACGTGAAGGAAAAGTACGGCGCGGACGCCGTCTCGCAGATCGCCACCTTCGGCTCGATGGCCGCCAAGGCAGCGGTGCGCGACGTGGGCCGCGTGCTCGATCTCGGCTACAACTTCGTAGACGGTATCTCAAAGCTGATCCCGTTCAAGCCGGGCAAGCACGTCACCATCGACGACGCGCTCAAGGAAGAACCCCAACTCGCCGAACGCTTCCAGACGGAAGACGAGGTCAAGCAGCTGATCGAGCTGGCGCAGCGGGTGGAAGGGCTCACGCGTAACGTCGGCATGCACGCGGGCGGTGTGCTGATCGCCCCGGGCAAGCTCACCGATTTCTGCCCGCTCTACACGCAGGGCAGCGGCGAAGACGCCAGCGGTGTGGTGAGTCAGTACGACAAGGACGACGTGGAAGCCGTCGGTCTGGTGAAGTTCGACTTCTTGGGGCTGACCACGCTCACGATCCTGAACTGGGCCGAGCGCTACATCAAGCGCCTGCATCCGGAGATGGCGGACTGGTCGCTCGAACAGGTCTCGCTCACGGACCCGGCCGCGTTCAGCATTCTCAAGAAGGCCAACACGGTCGCCGTGTTCCAGCTGGAAAGTCGCGGCATGCAGGGCATGTTGAAGGACGCTCAGCCTGACCGCTTCGAGGACATCATCGCGCTGGTGGCGTTGTATCGTCCGGGTCCGATGGACCTGATTCCGAGCTTCTGCGCGCGTAAGCACGGTCGCGAGAAGACGGAATATCCGGATCCGCGCGTGGAGCCGGTGCTTCAGGAGACCTACGGCATCATGGTCTACCAGGAGCAGGTGATGCAGATGGCGCAGATCATCGGCGGATACTCGCTCGGTGGCGCCGACTTGCTGCGCCGCGCGATGGGTAAGAAGAAGGCCGAGGAAATGGCCGAGCACCGCGAGATTTTCGCCAAGGGTGCCGCCGAGAATGGCCTGACGCGCGAAAAGTCGGACGAAATCTTCGACTTGATGGAGAAGTTCGCGGGCTACGGCTTCAACAAGTCGCACGCCGCCGCTTATGCGCTGCTCGCCTACTACACCGCGTGGCTGAAGGCCCACCATCCCGCCGAATTCATGGCCGCCAACATGAGCTTGGCCATGGACGACACGGACAAGGTCAAGATTCTCTACGAAGATTGCCTTGCCACGGCCAACGGCTTGGGCGTGCTGCCGCCGGACGTCAACGTCTCGGCGTATCGTTTTGAACCGGCGGACTCGAAGACCGTGCGTTACGGTCTGGGCGCCATCAAAGGCAGCGGTCAGTCGGCCATCGAGGAAATTCTGCGCGCCCGTGAGGGCAAGCCGTTCACCGACCTGTTCGACTTCTGCGCGCGGATCGACCGTCGCGTGGTGAACCGTCGCACGATTGAAGCGCTGATTCGCGCGGGCGCGTTCGATTCGATCCACGACAACCGGGCGCAGTTGATGGCGTCGGTGCCGATGGCGATGGAAGCGGCCGAGCAGGCGAGTGCTGCCGCCAATCAGGTCAGCTTGTTCGATCTGGGCGACGAAAGCCTGCAAGCACCGCTGGAACTGGCCGACGAACCGGCGTGGACCGACAAGCGCAAGCTGCAGGAGGAGAAGCAGGCGCTCGGCTTCTACCTGTCGGGTCACATGTTCGACTCGTATTCGGACGAAGTGCGACGCTTCGTGCGCACGCGTATTCGCGATCTGTCCGAAGGGCGTGATCGTCTCGTTGCTGGCGTGATCTCCAGCATGCGCACCATGATGACGCAGCGCGGCAAGATGCTGATCGTGCAGCTCGACGACGGTACGGCCACGCTCGAAGTCACGATCTTCAACGAGCAGTTCGAGGCAAACAAGCACCTGTTCAAGGAAGACGAACTGCTGATCGTGCACGGCAATGCGCGACCGGACAGCTTTACGGGCGGCCTGCGTTTCACCGTCGAAAGCCTCATGGACCTCGGCCGCGCGCGTGCGCGCTTCGCCCGGGCGCTCAAGCTGTCGTTTAACGGCAACGCCGACTGGACGCGTCTTCGCGCCACGTTGCAGCCGCACTGCACGATGTACCGCGTGGCCGCCACGGCGGGCGCGGGCGGTGGTGGTGGCTTCAATGGCGGCGGTGGGTTTAACGGTGGTGGAGGTGGTGGCGGCGGCGGAGGCTTCGGCCGACGTAACGGTAATGGCAACGGCGATGGCGACGCGGATAAGCAAAACGGCCTGCCGGTGCATATCGTCTATCGCCGCACGGACGCCGAGTGCGAGTCGCGTCTCGGCGACGAGTGGAAGGTGCAGCCCGGCGACGAATTGCTGGGCGAGCTTCGTCAGTGGCTCACCACCGACTCGGTACAAGTCGTCTATTGATGCATCGGTTCGCGCAAGGCAGCGCCGGTTGGCTGCCTTTCGCTAACCGGCGCGTTGGCGTAGCGACGCATTGCCCCATTGCGCCCATCGCGTCCATCGCCCGCCGTTCGATATCACAAGGAAATCCGGATGTTCTCCATCATCGTTCCGACCTGGAACAACCTTGCCTTGCTGCAACTGTGCGTGCGCAGCATCCGACAGAACTCGCGCTACCCGCATCAGATCATCGTGCATATCAACGACGGTTCCGACGGTTCGCTCGACTGGGTCCGGGCCGAGGGGATCGAGCACACGGCCTCGCCCGATAACATCGGGATCTGCTACGCGGTGAATCAGGCGGCGGCGCTGGCGCGCGAGAAGTACATCGTCTATCTGAACGACGACATGTATTGCTGTCCGGGTTGGGACACGACGCTGATCGAGCGCGCGGAGGCGCAACCGGACAAGGCGTTCATGCTGTCGGGCACGATGATCGAACCGGTGGATACCGGCAACCCTTGCGTGCTGGTGCAGGACTTCGGCCGTGACGTCGATACGTTCGATGAGGCGGCGCTGCTCGCCGCTGTGCCGACGTACAAGAAGCCCGACTGGTTCGGCGCGACGTGGCCGCCCACGCTCGTGCATCGCGACTGGTGGTTCCTCGTCGGTGGCTACAGCACGGAGCTGAGCCCCGGCATGAGCAGCGACAACGACTTCTCGATGAAGATGTGGGCCGCAGGCGCGCGCCGCTTCGTCGGCGTGGGTGCTAGTCTCGTCTATCACTTCCAGTGCAAGAGCACCGGCAAGGTGGTCAAGAACGACGGACGCACGCAATTCCTGCGCAAGTGGGGCATGACGCAGTCGATCTTCGATCGCTACTATCTGCGTCGCGGCACGCCGGTGCCGTCGGGCAGCGATGGCCGCCTCGCCGAGCCGGTCGATGACAGCAAACTGCGCTGGCAGTTGTTCCGCTCGCGCATCAAACGAGCGCTGGCGAAGTAAGCGTGGAATGAGTGCGGAATGAGTGCGGAATGAGAAACGGACGCCAGGGGCGTCCGTTTTGCTTTGGGGCGGTCGTCAGACTTCGCCGCGTCGAAGCAAAGCGTACTTCAGGAACGCACTGCGAGCGTTCATGCGGGCAATCGCGGCACCGGCTGCGCCGTCGAGGAAGCCACGACGTAGCACGTAGGTCCGAACGAACGCCCATCCGCCATTGATCCACGGCTTGATCGCGGAGACGCGTTTGCCGCGCAGCGACATCTCCCTGGCGCCGGCGCGTGCGTATCGCTGCACCTTGTCGTCGACCTGACGGACTTCCGTGTAGCTGTAATGGAGCAGGTGGTGGGTGAGGGTGCCGATCTCGCCGTCGACGATCACGCGCTCGTGCACGAGATTGTCGGAGAAGCGTCCGGCTTCGCGGCGAAACAGTCGCAGCACGTAATCGGGATACCAGCCGCAATGCTTCACCCAGTGCCCCAGAAACTGAGACAGACGCGGCATGCGATAGCCAGCGTGGGATGCACTGCCAATCGCCGCCGCGATCTCGGCGGCCAGTTCCGGCGTGACGCGCTCGTCCGCATCGAGCGACAGCACCCACGGTTGCGTGGCGAACGACAGCGCGCGATTCTTCTGCGGCCCAAAGCCCGGCCAGTCGGGCGTGACATGGACCTCCGCTCCGGCGGCGCGTGCGATATCGACGGTGCCGTCCGTACTCGCGTTATCGACCACCACGATCTGCGAGGCGAACGCCTTCACCGATGCAATGCAGTCGGCGATGTTGTGACGCTCGTTGCGCGTGAGGATCGTGACGGTCAGCGGTAATGTGGGCATGAGCGGGCGTGGGCGGGGCGTGGGCGCGGCGTGGGCTTTAGGCGTTCAACAATTCGACGAGCGCTTCGCCGTAACGCTCGATCTTCGCTTCTCCGAGGCCGGTGATATCGACCAGTCCTTCGCGGTGACGCGGGCGGCGCTGAGCGAGTTCTCGCAGTGTACGGTCGTGAAGGATAACGTAGGCGGGGACGGCCTGCGTCTTCGCCATTTCCTGACGCCACGTGCGCAGTTTCTCGAACAATTGCTGATCGGCCGTATCCAGTTCGATGGCCTGCGACGATGCATATCCGGCAAAGCGGCTCTTCTTGCCCGCCGTGGGACGCTGGCGTCGTAGCGACACGACCGTCTCACCCTTGAGTACCGGACGCGCCGCCGCATTGAGCGTGAGCGCACCGTACTGACTGCTGTCCGGCTCGATGATGCCGTGGGCAATCAGTTGACGGAACACGGCCCGCCAGCCCTGATCGTCCATCTCGCCGCCGACCCCGAAGGTCGGCAGGCTTTCGTGGCCGAACTGACGAATCTTGTCCGTGCTACGCCCGCGCAGCAGGTCAACCAGATGGCCTGCGCCGAAGCGCTGGCCCGTACGCAGGATTGCCGACAGCGCTTTTTGCGCCGCAATCGTGCCGTCGAAAACTTCCGGGGGATTCAGGCAGACGTCGCAGTTGCCGCATGGCTCACTCGACTCGCCGAAGTACGACAGGAGCACCGTACGACGGCAGCGCGGGGCTTCGCAGTAACCGAGCAGCGCGTCGAGCTTCTGGCGTTCGATGCGCTTCTGGAGGTCCGGCGCGTTCGACTCGTCGATCCGGCTTCGGTGGACCACCACGTCGTTCAGGCCGTAGGTCATCCAGGCTTCGGCCGGTTCGCCGTCGCGCCCGGCACGTCCCGTCTCCTGATAATAGGCTTCGAGGCTCTTGGGCAAGTCCAGATGGGCAACGAAGCGCACATCCGGCTTGTCGATGCCCATGCCGAAGGCGACGGTCGCGGCCATGACCAGCCCTTCCTCGCGCAGGAAACGCTGTTGGTGCGTGCGGCGCACCTCGGCGTCCAGCCCCGCGTGATACGGCAGCGCGGGAATGCCTTGCGTTTCCAGCCACGCGGCCGTTTCTTCCACCTTCTTGCGCGACAGGCAGTAGACGATGCCTGCTTCGCCGCGATGCCGACTCAGAAAGGCCAGCAACTGCTTGCGGGGGTTGTCCCGGTCGACGATTTCGTACCGGATATTCGGCCGGTCGAAGCTGGAGACGAACAGGCGCGCGTCCGTCAGGCCGAGCCGCGTCTGTATTTCCTCGCGCGTCGCGGCGTCTGCCGTGGCCGTGAGCGCAATGCGCGGCACACGCGGATAACGCTCATGCAACGCCGAGAGCTGGATGTACTCAGGACGGAAGTCGTGTCCCCATTGCGAGACACAGTGGGCCTCGTCGATGGCGAACAACGCCAGCTGACCGCGTTCGTCGAGCCGGTCGAGCAGATTGAGGAAACGGTCGGTCAGCAGCCGTTCGGGCGCGACGTACAGCAGATCGAGCTCGCCTCGCGCGGCGCGGCGTTCGATATCGACCGCTTCATCGAAAGCGAGACTGGAATTCAGATAGGCGGCGCGGACCCCGGCTTGCAGCAGGGCGTCGACCTGATCCTGCATGAGGGCGATGAGCGGGGAGACGACGATGCCGATGCCCGGGCGCAACAGCGCGGGGATCTGGTAGCAAAGTGACTTGCCGCCGCCCGTGGGCATGAGCACGAGTGCATCGCCCCCGTCGGCCACATGGTCGACGATGGCGGCCTGATCGCCACGGAATGCGTTATAGCCGAATACGGTACGGAGAACTTCGAGTGCGCTTGCCATGCGCCGGAGTATACCGGTTCCACCCGGCGTCCGGCGTGCCAAAGACCCCGGAAATCCGGCGTTAGGGCGATTTTTGGGGCGCGGTCCGAGTCCGCTTCGGACACGTCCCGACGGGACCGGCCGGTACGTTAGAATAGCGGTTTTCCCGCTGTCCCCGACTTACATGAGCGCACCGCACAAGCCCACCGGACCGATTCTGCGACGTCTGCTGGGCTATCTCCAGCCATATTGGCACATGGGCCTGCTGGCCGTTCTCGCCATGGCGCTGGTGGCGGCCACCGAAGCGGCCATCCCGGCAGTCCTCAAGCCGGTGCTCGACAAGGGCTTCTCGGGCGGCGATCCCTGGAAGCTCTGGTATGTCCCGGCCGCCGTGATCGGCCTGGCCGTGATCCGGGGGCTGGCGCAATATTCGGCCAACTACATGCTGTCGTGGGTCTCGAACCGCGTGCTGCTCGACCTGCGCGTGAAGATGTTCGAGCGTCTGCTGCACGCCCCGGCCGCCTACTACCAGCGCGAGACGACCAGCACGCTCATCAACGCGATCGTCTATGAAGTCAATCAGGTGCTCGGCGTGCTTACCACGGTGCTGATCACGCTCGTGCGCGATTCGCTCACCGTCGTCGGCCTGCTGGGGTATCTGTTCTATCTGAACTGGCGTCTCACGCTGGTTGTGGCCGTCATTCTGCCGTTGATCGGCTGGCTGGTCGGCAAGATCAACCGCCGCCTGCGTCGTCTCAATCGTGAGCAGCAGACGCTGACCAACGCGTTGTCGTATGTGGTCGAAGAAGCGGTCGGCGGCTACAAGGTCGTGAAGATCCACAATGGCGAAGAGTACGAGAAGAACCGCTTCGACAAGATGACCAGCACGCTGCGCGGCTACGCCATGCGCGTGACGGTCTCCGGCGGTCTCGCGCAGCCGGTCACGCAGGCGCTGGCCTCGCTGGCGCTCGCCATCGTGATTACCGTCGCGATGATCGAGTCGTCGTCGGGCGAGATGACCGTGGGCGGTTTCACGGCGTTCGTCACGGCACTGCTGCTGGTTGTGTCCCCGCTCAAGCATCTGATGGACGTCAACCAGCCGCTGCAACGCGGCGTGACGGCTGCCGAGCTGATCTTCGAAGTGATGGACGTCGAAGTCGAGCCGGTCGGCGGCGAGCGCACGCTCGAACGCGCGAAGGGCCGAGTGACGTTCGATCAGGTGAGCTTCAACTACGGCGCGAGCGAGCGCCCGACGCTTGACAAGATTTCGCTGGAGGTCGCGCCGGGCGAGATGGTGGCGCTGGTCGGTCCCTCGGGCAGCGGCAAGACGACGATGGTCAATCTGGTGCCGCGCTTCTTCGATCCGACCGGCGGACGCATTCTGCTCGACGACATTCCGCTCAATGATCTGCGTCTGGCTGACCTGCGTCGTCAGATTGCGTTCGTGAGTCAGGACGTCGTGCTGTTCAACGACACCATTGCCGCAAACGTCGCCTACGGTCAGGAAGTCGACGCCGAACGAGTGCAGGCAGCGCTGCGCGCTGCCAATCTGGCCGATGCAGTTGCCGCCATGCCCGACGGCGTGAACACGCTGGTGGGCGATAACGGCATGCGCCTGTCGGGCGGCCAGCGTCAGCGTCTGGCGATTGCCCGCGCGATCTACAAGGACGCGCCGATCCTGATTCTGGACGAAGCGACGTCGGCACTCGATTCGGAATCCGAGCGTCATGTGCAGGCGGCGCTCGAAGTGTTGATGGAAGGCCGTACCACGCTGGTGATCGCGCACCGCCTGTCGACCATCGAACGCGCCGACCGTATCGTCGTGCTCGAACATGGCCGCATAGCGGAGCAGGGATCTCACCAGGCACTCGTGGCGCATAATGGCCTCTACGCCCATTTGCACCGCATTCAGTACGCACAGCAGCAGGAAGCGTGACATCCGGGGCGCCCGCCGATGCCGTGTGCACTGCGGGGGGCGCAACGTCATGCCCCAAACCACATACCCCAGCATTTGAGGATTTGAGGAGACTATGATGAGCCAGCCGCCGATCAGTCGTTTTCCCGTGCCGGACCTCGCCGCGTTGCCGGACGATATTCGTGCGCGCATCGTCGCGGTCCATGAAAAGGCTGGCTTCATCCCCAACGTCTTCCTCACGCTCGCGCACCGTCCGGACGAATTTCGCGCATTTTTCGCATATCACGACGCCTTGATGCTCAAGGATGGCAATCTGAGCCAGGGTGAGCGCGAGATGATCGTGGTCGCAACCAGTGCGGTGAATCAATGTCTGTATTGTGTGGTCGCGCATGGTGCGCTGGTGCGCATCTACGAAAAGCAGCCGTTGCTCGCCGATCAGGTGGCCGTCAACTATCTGAAGGCGGACCTGACCGAACGGCAAAAGGCGATTCTGGCGTACGCGATGAAGGTCTGCGAACGCTCGCATGAAGTGAGCGACGAAGACTACGCCACGCTGCGTCGCCACGGGCTGAACGACGAGGATATCTGGGACATTGCGTCCATTACGGCGTTCTTCGGTATGTCCAACCGAATCGCCAATGCCATTTCGATGCGGCCCAACGACGAATTCTTCTTGATGGGGCGCGTGCCTCGCACCCGTTAAACCTACTTCTCACAAAACTTCGATACCTATGATCTTCGTGACTGGCGGCGCCGGATTCATCGGCGCAAACTTCGTTCTCGACTGGCTCGCGCAACACGATGAACCGGTCGTGACGATCGACAAGCTCACCTACGCAGGCAATCTGGCGAATCTGGCAAGTCTTGAGCGCGACCCCCGTCACCATTTCGCGCAAGTCGACATCTGCGATCGCGCAGCGCTCGACAAGCTGTACGCCGAACACCGTCCGCGTGCCGTGCTGCATTTCGCGGCGGAAAGCCACGTCGACCGTTCCATTCATGGTCCGGGCGAGTTCGTGCAGACGAACATCGTCGGCACCTTCACGATGCTCGAAGCCGCTCGCGCCTATTGGGGTTCGCTCGAAGGCGAAGCGCGCGATAACTTCCGATTCGTGCATGTATCGACGGATGAGGTCTACGGTTCGCTGAGCCCGACGGATCCGGCCTTCACCGAGACCACGCCCTACGCCCCGAACAGCCCGTATTCGGCCTCGAAGGCAGGCTCCGACCATCTGGTGCGCGCTTATCACCACACGTACGGTCTGCCGGTCCTCACGACCAACTGCTCGAACAACTACGGTCCCTACCAGTTCCCCGAGAAGCTGATTCCGCTGGTGATCGCCAATGCGCTCGCCGGCAAACCGCTGCCGATCTATGGCGACGGCAGCAACGTGCGCGACTGGCTGTACGTTGGCGACCATTGCTCGGCCATTCGCGAAGTGCTTGCCAAGGGTGTGCTGGGCGAGGTCTACAACGTGGGCGGCTGGAACGAGCAGAACAACCTGTCGGTCGTGAAGCATCTGTGCACATTGCTCGACGAGTTGTCGCCGCGCGCCGACGGTAAGTCGTACCTCGATCAGATCACGTTTGTGACGGATCGCCCGGGACACGATCGTCGTTACGCTATCGATGCCCGCAAGCTTGAGCGCGAACTGGGCTGGCGTCCGGCGGAAACGTTCGAGACCGGCATGCGCAAGACGGTGCAGTGGTATCTGGCCAACGGCGAGTGGGTGCGTCAGGTGCAGTCAGGCGAGTACCAGCGCTGGATCGAAACGCATTATCAGAAGAACGACTGAGGCAACGTATGAGTATCAAACGTAAGGGCATCATCTTGGCTGGCGGGTCCGGCACGCGCTTGTATCCGGCGACGCTGGCCGTCTCGAAGCAACTGCTTCCGGTCTACGACAAGCCGATGATCTATTACCCGCTGACCACGCTGATGCTGGCGGGGATCCGGGACGTGCTGATCATTTCGACGCCGCAGGACACGCCGCGTTTCGAGCAATTGCTGGGCGACGGCAGCCAGTGGGGCCTGAATCTCCAGTATGCGGTTCAGCCCTCGCCGGACGGTCTGGCTCAGGCCTTCCTGATCGGTGCCGACTTCATCGGCAACGATCCGTGCGCGCTCGTGCTCGGTGACAACCTGTTCTACGGACACGATTTCGCTGCGCTGCTTTCGGCCGCCAACGCGCAAACGGACGGCGCATCGGTGTTTGCCTATCCGGTGCACGATCCCGAACGCTACGGTGTGGTCACGTTCGACGAACACGGAAAGGCGATCGAACTCGTCGAGAAGCCGACGGAGCCGAAGTCGCGCTACGCCGTGACCGGGCTGTACTTCTGCGACAACGACGTCGTCGACATCGCACGCTCGATCAAGCCGTCGGCACGAGGCGAGCTGGAAATTACCGACGTCAATAACGAATACCTGAAGCGCGGAAAGCTGAACGTGCAGATCATGGGACGCGGCTACGCCTGGCTCGACACGGGGACTCACGAGTCGATGCTCGAAGCGAGCACGTTCATTCAAACGATCGAATCGCGTCAGGGACTCAAGGTGGCCTGTCCGGAAGAGATCGCGTACCGCAGGGGCTGGATCGATGCGGCGGCCATCGAAAAGCTGGCGCAACCGCTGGCGAAGACGGGTTACGGCCAGTATCTCCTCTCCATGCTGCGTGAGCGCGTGTTCTAAGGTCGGCGCTTTTCCGTCTCAGTTCTCTGTCTCAGATTCTTACCGGTACCTCAATATGCAAGTGATTCCCACCGCCATTCCGGCCGTTCGCGTAATCGAACCCAAGGTGTTCGGCGACTCGCGCGGTCATTTCTTCGAAAGCTTCAACCAGCGTAATTTCAACGACGGTCTTGGCGAGACGCTCACGTTCGTGCAGGACAATCAGTCGCGCTCGGCGCGCGGCGTGTTGCGTGGTCTGCACTATCAGGTCAAGCAGCCGCAAGGCAAGCTGGTCCGCGTGCTGCAAGGCGAGATCTATGACGTGGCCGTCGATATTCGCGAAGGATCGCCGACGTTCGGCAAGTGGGTCGCCGAAGTGCTGAGCGCTGAGAACAAGCGGCAACTGTGGATTCCGGCGGGCTTCGCCCACGGGTTTGTGGTGACGTCGGAGACGGCCGAGGTGCTGTACAAGACCACGGACTACTGGGCGCCGCAGTTCGAGCGCTGCATCCGCTGGGACGATCCGACACTGGCGATTCCCTGGCCGCTCGACGGCATCACGCCGATCGTCTCGGACAAGGATAAGCAGGGCATGCTGTTCGCCGACTACACTCACGAAGACTGAGTTTCGCCCGTGACCCTTAGCACTCGCACAAACCGCAATCCCAGCGGGGCGAAGCGGGCGGTCAGGGCATCGGCGACGGTCTGCGACGGCCCTTCGATGCCGCCGTCGCCCGCCGCCAAACGGTTCGAACCGTTCGAACCGTTCGAACCGTTCAGCCCTTCGACGATCACATCGGCTTCCAGCCCGTTGTTCAGATAGTGCAGCTTGACGTCGTGCAGGGCCAGCGCATTGGCCCGGCACAGCAGTTCGGCCGCACCGACCACCACGGCGCGTGCCGGCCACTGTTGCAGCGCGGTACCCTTGGTGTCGCTTTCCGGGTCGACGTGCACCAGCACGTCGAGGATCTGCGGTTCGTTCATGACTGCGGCCCGAGCCTGTTCGGCCAGGTAGTGCCCCTCCGAGACCGACAGGCGTGCGTCCACGAGAATGTGGACGTCGACGACGATCTCATCGCCCATTCGTCGCGTACGCAGCATGTCGATGCCGCGCACGCCCGGTGTGTCGAGCAGACGCTGGCGAATCGTGACGGTGGTGTCGTCGTCCACGCCGCGATCGATCAGGTCCTGCAAGGCGTTCCAGCCGAATTTCCACCCGGTGCGTCCGATCATCAGCCCGACGAGCGCGGCCGCGAGCGGATCGAGAATGCGGTAGCCCGCGAGGTTGCCGAGAATCCCGCACGCCACCACGAGCGACGAGAGGGCGTCCGAACGTGCATGCCACGCGTTGGCGACGAGCATCGCCGAGCGCACCCGTTGTGCCGCGCGCAGCATGTAGCGGAAGAGTCCTTCCTTGCTGACGAGCACCACGACCGCCACGACCAGCGCGATGGTATGCACCTCGGGAATGTCCTCGGGGTGCAGCAGACGCTCCACGCCACGCCACAACATCCCCGCACCCACTACGAGCAGGATCACGCCCAGAAATAGCGACGCGGCGTTTTCGTAACGGTTGTGCCCGTAAGGGTGATCGGCGTCCGGTGCCCGGGCGCTGCCGCGTGCGGCGGCGAGCACCACAAAGTCGGAGACGATGTCGGAGAGGGAGTGGATGCCGTCGGCGATCAGCGCCTGCGAGCGCGCGAATATCCCGATGACGATCTGGGCGGTCGTCAGCACGACATTGACCCAGATGCTGACCCAGGTCGAATGGCGAGCGACGGCATGTTTGTCGAGCGCCTCGCTCGATGCCGCAAGGTTGTCGTAGTTCGAGTAGGGCATGGCCGGGGCGTGCTTTCGCGCACGACGAAATCGGATCGATTGCGTATTGTATGGCGGATGCCCCGGTTTTTTGCAATGGCGGTTACATCAGAATGATGTCGTACTGTTCCTGATGGAACGAAGATTCGACCTGAAGCGAGATCGGCTTGCCGATGAAGTCGATCAACATCGCGAGGTGCTGCGACTCTTCTTCGAGGAACAGATCGACGACTTCCTGCGAGGCGATCAGGCGGAACTCGCGCGGGTTGAACTGACGCGATTCGCGCAAAATCTCGCGCAGGATGTCGTAGCACAGCGTGCGCGGCGTCTTGACCTGTCCCTTACCCTGACACACGGCACACGGCTCGCATAGCACGTGCGCAAGCGATTCGCGCGTGCGCTTGCGCGTCATCTCCACCAGCCCCAACTGCGAGAAGCCGTTCACCGTGATGCGCGTGCGGTCGCGTGCAAGCGCCTTCTTCAACTCCGAGAGTACGGAGTCGCGATGGTCGGCGCTTTCCATGTCGATGAAGTCGATGATGATGATCCCGCCCAGATTACGCAGCCGCAACTGGCGCGCAATCATCAGCGCCGCTTCCAGGTTGGTCTTGAAGATCGTGTCGTCGAAGTTGCGCGCACCGACATAGCCGCCGGTGTTCACGTCGATGGTCGTCATCGCTTCGGTCTGGTCGATCATCAGATAGCCGCCGGACTTCAGATCGACACGACGCGACAACGCGCGCTCGATTTCCGTCTCGACGTTGTACAGATCGAACAGCGGACGCTCGCCCGTGTAGTGCGTGAGCTTGCCGAGCACGGCAGGCGTGTAAGTCGCCGCAAACTCGGCCAGCTTCTGATACGTCTCGCGCGAGTCGACGAGGATCTTGCCCGTCTCTTCATGCACGAAGTCGCGCAGCACGCGCTGGGCCAGATTCAGATCCTGATACAGCAGGGCAGGGGCGGGCACACGCGTGCTTTGCTCGCCAATCGTCTGCCATGACTTGCGCAGATAGGCGACGTCGTTGGCGAGTTCGGCGTCCGCTGCATCTTCCGCAATAGTGCGCACGATGAAGCCACCTTTCTCGTCGGCCGGCACGAGCGCCTGAATCTTGCTACGCAGCGCCTCGCGCTCGGCTTCGCTCTCGATGCGCTGCGAGATACCGATATGCGGCTCCTGCGGCAGATAGACGAGCGTGCGTCCGGCAATGCTGATTTGCGTCGACAGACGCGCACCCTTCGTGCCGATCGGGTCCTTGATGACCTGCACCATCAGCGTCTGCCCTTCGAAAACCGTCTTCTCGATGGGCGGCTGCGGATGCGGCACGGACGTGTCGTTATTGGTGCGCGGATGCCAGATATCGGCCACATGCAGGAACGCCGCGCGCTCCAGCCCGATATCGATGAAGGCCGACTGCATGCCCGGGAGCACGCGCACGACGCGGCCCAGATAGATGTTGCCGACCAGACCGCGCGAGAGCGTGCGCTCGATGTGCAGTTCCTGCACGGCGCCGAGCTGCATAAGCGCCACACGGGTTTCCTGTGGCGTGATATTGACCAGAATGTCTTCGTTCATAAATTGTCGACCAGACTCGAAATGCGCGGGGCCAAATAGCGTTAGAAGTCGACGCCCGCCTGGCGCAGCAGCGCGGCGGTTTCGCAAAGCGGCAGTCCCATGATGCCGGAGTAGCTGCCGTCGATACGCATCACAAACTCGGCAGCCTTCCCCTGAATACCATAAGCGCCCGCCTTGCCTTTCGGTTCTCCCGAGGCGACGTAGCGCTCGATCTCCTCGCGGCGCAACGGCCGGAACCACACGTGCGAGATGTTGACCGCCTGATGGACCTGTCCGTCGGCACAGACCGCTACGGCGGTGAGCACGCGATGACGGGTGCCCGACAGACGGGCGAGTACGGCGCAGGCGTCGGCGTCGTCGAACGGCTTGCCGAGGATGGTGCCGTCGAGACAGACGGTCGTGTCGGCCGTCAGGATCGGCGCGCCGGGCAGTCCGGCACGCGCCAGACGGGCCATCGCCGCTTCGGCCTTGGCGCGCGTGACGCGCTGCACGTAGTCGTCGGGCGGCTCCCCAGGCAGCACGGCTTCGAGTGCTTCGGCGTCCTCGTCGGCATGGGGCAGCAGCAACTCGAAACGAACGCCGAGCTGTTGCAGCAGTTCCTGACGGCGGGGGCTTTGCGAAGCGAGATAGATGTACGGCATGGCGGCTTGGCTTGAATTCGTCCAGCCCGGCACACGGCTTTGCAGAAATTTGCAGCGCGCGCACCGGGCCGCTGGATGGGCTGGGCGAGGGGAACGCCCTATTATGCCGCCTTGCGACCCCGCCCGCCACCATGCGGCGGCGGCAGGCGGGTGCCGTTTTTCAAGGGAATTGCGTGCGATAGGGGGCTTTCAGGGACGGTAGAGGCCGTGGAGCCAAAGCGCCGAACAGGCCGAACAGGCCGAAAGGGCCGTGCAGGGCGGGGAACGTCCACGACGTCCCCCTCTACCGCTCAGAGGTCGGCCAGGAAGTCCGCGCCGATCAGGTCGATGCGGTCGGTGCAGATGGCGTCCACGCCCCACGCGGCCAGTTCACGGGCACGTGCCGGCTCGTTGACCGTGTAGACGAGCATATGCAGCCCAGCGGCTTTGATCTCGGCGACCTGCGGGCCGTCGAGATGCTTGTGGCTCGCATGCAGCGTGACGGTGCCCAACTTACGGGCATCGTCGCGCCAGTGCGCCGGTACGGCCTCGTACAGCATGCCGCGCGGCAGTTCCGGCACGGCAGCGGCCGCCGCTTCGAGCGCCTCATAGGAGAACGAGGAAAGCAGCGGCGGCTGGGCCTGACCGGCCCACAGCGCCTTGACGGCTTGCGCCACCAACGTGCCAGTCTCGGCTTCACGCCCCGGGCATGGCTTGATCTCGACGTTCGCCGCGAGTCCCAGCGCCTGACAACGCTCCGCCACCTGCGCCAGCGTCGGCATCGTCTGGCCTGCAAAGCGGCCGTCCGCGCCAAACCAACTGCCAGCGTCGAGCTTTTCGATCTCGGCGTAGGTCATTTGCGCTGCAGCGCCGTGACCGTTGCTGGTGCGATCGACGGTGTCGTCGTGCAGCAGGAAGACGACGTTATCCGCCGAGAGCTTGGCGTCGAACTCGACCATGCGCAGGCCGAGCGAGGCACCCATCTCGAAGGCGGCGAGCGTGTTCTCCGGCGCGAGCTTGCCGCCACCGCGATGCGAGACGATGCGCGGATACGGCCAGTCGCGCCACAAATGGCCGGTTGCCGGGTCTGAGGTCGTGCCGCTCACGCTTCCACCCGCTTGCCCGTCGAAGGATCGAACAGGTGCAGCGCCTTGGCGGAAATCGCCAGCGGCATGACGGAACCCGCCGCCGGACGCAACTCGTGCGGCAGACGCACCGTCAAGTTTTGCTCGCCCCAGCGGCCGTGCAGCAGATTGTCCGCGCCGAGCAGTTCGAGCTGATCGACGGTGATGCTGGTTTGTGCGGCGAACGCGCCCAGCCCGTTCTGCTGTTCGGCAGGCACCAGATGTTCCGGACGCACGCCAAGCACCAGTTCGCGCCCTGCGTGGGCCATGCTCGTCGGCGGCAGGCGCAGCGCCGGACCACCGTCGACTTCGAACGTACGGCCTTCCGCATCGACCCGGCCCTTGAGCAGGTTCATTGCGGGCGAGCCCATGAAGCTCGCCACGAACAGCGACGCCGGACGCTCGTAGACGTCCGTCGGCGTGCCGATCTGCTCGGCGTAGCCCTTGTTCATGACGATCACGCGATCGGCGAGCGTCATGGCTTCGACCTGATCGTGCGTGACGTACAGGCTCGTCGTTTTCAGACGCTTGTGCAGACGCTGAATTTCCAGACGCATCTGCACGCGCAGCTTGGCGTCGAGGTTCGAGAGCGGTTCGTCGAACAGGAACACGGCCGGTTCGCGCACGATGGCACGGCCCATAGCCACGCGCTGACGCTGACCGCCCGACAGTTCACGGGGCTTGCGCGCGAGCAGGGGTTCGAGTTCCAGAATGCGCGCCGCCGCGAGCACGCGCTCTTCGATGGCCTTCTTGTCGATGCCGCGAATCTTCAGGCCGTACGACATGTTCTGACGCACGTCCATGTGCGGATACAGCGCATAGTTCTGGAACACCATCGCAATGTTGCGATCCTTCGGCTCCAGCTGATTGACGACCTGCGAGCCGATCAGAATGCTGCCTTCGCTCACCGATTCGAGGCCGGCGACCATGCGCAGCAGCGTCGACTTGCCACAGCCCGACGGGCCGACGATGACCACGAACTCGCCATCTTCGATGTCGATGTCGACACCGTGCAGCACGTAGTTGCTCTGGTCGTAGGTTTTCTTGACGCTATGGAGTTTGAGATTTGCCATGATTACTTATCCGAATCGACCAGACCGCGCACGAACCAGCGTTGCATCAGCAGCACCACCGCGAGCGGCGGCAGCATGGCGAGCAACGTAGCGCTCATGACGAGTTGCCATTGGGTAGCGGTGTCGCCGCTACCGATCATGCTCTTGATACCCACGACCGCCGTGGTCATCTCCGGTGCGTTGGTCACCAGAATCGGCCACAGGTACTGATTCCAGCCATAGATGAAGGTGATGACGAACAGCGCCGCGATGTTCGTCTTCGACAGCGGCAGCACCACGTCGAAGAAGAAGCGCATCGGCCCTGCGCCGTCGATGCGCGCGGCTTCGACGAGTTCGTCCGGCAGCGTCATGAAGAACTGACGGAACAGGAAAGTGGCCGTGGCCGAGGCGATCAGCGGGATCGTCAGACCGGCGTAGCTGTTGATGAGCCCGAGGCTCGAAATCACCTGCACCGTTGGGAAAATCCGCACTTCGACCGGCAGCATCAGCGTGACGAAGATGAGCCAGAAGAACAGATTTCGCAGCGGGAAGCGGAAATACACGATGGCGAAGGCCGACAGGATCGACACCGAAATCTTGCCGATCGTGACGACCAGTGCCATGAACAGACTGTTGCCGAGCATCAGTCCGAAGGGCATGGCAGCGTTGCCGGTGCCCGCACTCCACACCGTCGAGAAGTTCTCGAGCAGGTGCGTGCTCGGAATGAGCGACAGGGGAACGTTGAAGACTTCGCTCTCGTTCATGGTGGCGGCGACGAACGCCACGTAGAGCGGGAAGACCACCAGCAGCACGCCGATTATCAGCATGACGTGGCAGAAGATATCCAGGCCGCGACGGTTCTCGATCATGCGTATTGCACCTTGCGTTCAATGAAGCGGAACTGCACGACCGTGAGCACGATGACGATGACCATCAGCACCACCGACTGGGCAGCCGAGCTGCCGAGGTCGAGCCCCTTGAAGCCTTCCGAGTAGATCTTGTAGATCAGCGTCATGGTCGACTGACCCGGACCGCCGCCCGTGGCCGCATCGATCACCGGGAAGGTGTCGAAGAACGAGTACACGAGGTTGACCACGAGCAGGAAGAACGTCGTCGGCGAAATCAGCGGCAGCACCAGCCCGAAGAAGCGTCGGATCGGGCCTGCACCGTCAATCGCGGCGGCTTCCACGAGCGAGCGCGGAATCGCCTGTAACCCGGCGTAGAAGAACAGGAAGTTGTAGCTGACCTGTTTCCAGATCGAGGCGAGCACGACGAGGAACATCGCCTGACCACCGTTGAGCGCGTGGTTCCACTCGATGCCGACCTTCGCCAGGCCGTAGGTGACCAGACCGATACTCGGGTTGAAGAGGAACGCCCACAGCACGGCGGCAATGGCCGGTGCCACGGCGTACGGCCAGATCAGCAGCGTCTGGTACAGGCGCTTGCCGCGCGTGACCCGGTCGGCCATCGCCGCGAGCAACAGCGAGATGACCAGTCCGCAGACGGTGACCAGCCCACTGAAAATCATCGTTGTCTTGAACGACGCGAGATAGAGCGGATCGCCCCACAGCGAGGTGAAGTTGTCGAGCCCGACGAACTCACTCGACAGGCCGAAGGCGTCTTGCGTCGACGTCGATTGCCACAGGGCCTCGCCCGCAGGCCAGAGGAAGAACAGGGCGGTGATGATGAGCTGCGGCGCGACAAGCGCGTAGGGCAGCCAGCCGGTGCCGAAGCGGGGACGTTCTCTGGAGGTATGCGCCATAACGTAGTGACCGAAAAAAACCAAACCGGCCCGCGTATCACGCGAGCCGGGGTGGCGTCATTGTAACGTCACGATTCACGCCGCAAATGCAGGAAAAGCCCCGGCATTGCGTGCGTTATCGCGCGTTCATCGAACGTTGAGCGCGACTTAGCTACCTTGTTTCGCGAAGCGAGCCAGAAGGTCGTTGCCACGTTCCACTGCCTTGTCGAGCGCGGCTTTAGGCGTTTGCTTGCCGCTCCACACGCCTTCGAGTTCCTCGTCGACCACCGTACGGATCTGCGGCATGTTGCCCAAACGCAGACCGCGCGTGTACGGCAGCGGGTCCTTGTTGAGCATCTGCTTGATGGCCGTGTCGGCACCGGGGTTCTTCGCGTAGAAGCCTTGCTTCTCGGTCAGCTCGTAAGCCGCCTTGGTGACCGGCAGGTAGCCGGTGTCCTGGTGCCACTTGGCGGCCACGGCCGGCGAAGCGAGGTAGTTCAGGAACTTGGCCACGCCCTTGTACTCGGTGGCCGACTTGCCGGCGAGCACCCACAGGCTGGCGCCACCGATGATGGCGTTTTGCGGAGCGCCCTTCACGTCGGCGTCGTACGGCATCATGCCCACGCCGTAGCTGAATTTGGCGTACTTGCCGATGTTGGCGAGCGCGCCCGACGTCGTCATGGCGATACCGCAGTCGCCGCTGTAGAACTTCGAGGTCACTTCATCCTTGCGGCCCACATACGTGAACGTGCCTTCCTTGGCCATGTCGGCCAGGAACTGGATGTGCTTGATCTGTTGCGGACCGTTGAATTCGAGCTTGGCGTCGAGACCGCCGAAGCCATTGTCCTTCGTGGCGTACGGCAGGGCGTGCCAGGCGCTGTAGTTCTCGAGCTGCGTCCAGCCTTGCCAGCCCATCGTGAAGCCGCACGACATGCCCGAAGCCTTCAGCTTCTCGGCGTCGGCCTTCACGTCGGCCCACGTCTTCGGCGCCTTGTTCGGATCGAGGCCAGCCTTCTTGAAGGCGTCCTTGTTGTAGTACAGCACCGGCGTCGAGCTGTTGAACGGCATCGAAATCAGGTGATTGGTCTTGCTGTCGGCGTAGTAACCGGCGATGGCGGGCACGAAGGCCTTTTCGTCGAACGGCTCACCGGCGTCCTTCATCACTTGCCACACGGGCTTCACGGCCTTCTTGGCGCCGATCATCGTGGCGGTGCCCACTTCGTACACCTGAAGAATGGCCGGTGCATTGCCAGCGCGGAAGGCGGCGATCCCTGCGGCCAGCCCCTGCTCGTAGTTGCCCTTGTAGATCGGGACAATCTTGTAGTCGCTTTGCGATGCGTTGAAGTCGGCAGCGATCTGGTTGACGCGATCGCCAAGGGCCGATTCCATCGAATGCCAGAATTGGATTTCCGTGGCGGCCAGGGCCGACGTGCTCATGCCGAGTGCCAGGGCGGCGCCAACGCCAGCGAGGGCGAACGTGCGCAGGGAAGGTTGCTTCATGCCAATCTCCGGGGGTTCACGAGAAGTCAAGGGTCTGATTGTGTGAGTGGACCCTACTTGTTCGCGGTGCGAACTGTAGCGCCGCGTAGACTAACACGTCACCGTGTTATTTCCATTCGCACTGCACAATGCGTGTTGCACGCGAGTGCAACGGGGGGATTGACACGCCGCGAAGTGCCACGTCCAGCAAGGCCCGGCGTGGTGTCGAGGGTCTGGCACAACGTTGCATTGCACCGCAAAACGCGTTGATGACTTATGGATGACTTATTTTTTTGTCACACAAGGACGGCGGATATCACGTCAGGTGACGTGCCGTCCCGTCGACAGAATGCCGTCAGACCCGATGATAGGGGTGATTGGCGTTGATGCTCCACGCGCGGTAGAGCTGTTCGGCGAGCAGCACGCGCACCATGCCGTGTGGCAGGGTGAGGCTGGACAGGCGGATGAGGGTGTCGGCGCGCGACTTGAGGGCTGGGTCGAGCCCGTCGGCGCCGCCGATCACGAAGGCCACGTCGCGTCCGTCCTGTTGCCAGACGGTGAGCGACTGGGCCAGACGCATGGTGGTGAGATCCTGCCCGCGTTCGTCCAGACAGACGAGACGACAGCCGCGCGGCAGCGCCGCGTCGATGCGTTGCGCTTCGGCGGCCATGACCGTCTCGGCGGTGCGGGAGTTGGAGCGCTGCTCCGGCTTGATTTCCTTGAGTTCGATGCGCAGCTCGGGCGGCATGCGCTTGGCGTACTCGGCGAAGGCGGTCTCGATCCAGCCGGGCATCTTGTGCCCGACTGCGAGAATGAACAGACGCATGTCGGCAGTGTCGCTTGCGGCGTCTTACTTGCTGGTCTTGCGACGGGCTGGTGCCGGGGCAGCGGGCGCCTCTTCCTCGTCTTCGTCTTCCGCGCTGGCCTTCGCACCGGCCTTGGTGCCGGCGGCCTTCAGGCGGACGGGCTTCTCGCCCCAGATTTCTTCGAGGTTGTAGTACTGGCGCAGGGCCGGTTGCATGATGTGGACGATGGCGTCGCCCGTGTCGACCAGCACCCATTCGCCCACGTCTTCGCCTTCCATGCTGACGATGTCGCCGCCGGCGGCCTTGACCTTGTCGCGCACGCTCGCGGCCAGTGCCTTGGTCTGGCGGTTGGACGTGCCGCTCGCGATGATCACGCGCTCGAACAGGGCGGTGAGGTGTTCGGTGTTGAACACCTTGATGTCCTGGGCCTTGACGTCTTCGAGGGCGTCGACGATCAGGCGCTGAAGTTTACGAATATCCATAGTGCGTCTATTTGGTGAAACAGGGGTGCGAGATAGCGGCCCGGCAATTGCCGTGGGGCCGTCAGGCGCGGTACAGGTGTTGCGTGCGGATGTACTGCCACACGGGTTCGGGCAGGTTTGCCGGGGGTGTGACGGTGTCTCGCGCGTGCGCCAGCATGGCGCGCAACTCGGTGGCGGAGATGTCGACGGCCAGTGAGTCGTCGATCAGGATGCCGCCGCATGGCGTGGATTGTACCCCGAGCGCGGACTTTTCCCGCTCCCCGAAGACCTGACGCAGTTCCGGGGATGCTGTTTCGCGACTGAAACCGGGCCGCGCCGCCGCACAGACGTGGGCGTAATCGAACAGTTCGCGCCACGCGTGCCAGGTGTCGAGCCGCACCAGTTGGTCCGAGCCGATGAGCAGCGAGAGCGACGCGTCGGGCCCGGCGTCCTGTCGCATGTCCCGCAGGGTATCGACGGTGTAGCTCGGCCCGGCGCGCTCGATCTCGCGCGTGCTGACGATCACCTGCGTCGACGCATGGGTGACGGCCAGCTCGGCTGCCAGCCCCTGTGCGGCGAGCCGGGTCATGGCCAGCCGGTGCTCGGCGGCCGTGCTGCCTTGCTTTTGCGGCTGTTGGCCTGCGGGCATCAGCACCAGCTCGTCCAGCGCCAGTGTGTGCGCGAACAGCGCGCCGAGCGCGAGATGGCCGGTGTGGATCGGATCGAACGTGCCGCCGAGCACGCCGATACGCTTGCGCGTTGGGTGGGACGGAGTGGCCGGGACGCCTTGCGTTGCAGGAGAGGTGACGGTCATGCGTGCAGCGCCTTTACACCCACTCGCGGCGCACGAGGAAGTCGGTGTAGAGCTTTTCTTCGGGCGTGCCCGGCTCCGGCTTCCAGTCGTAGTGCCATTTCACGATCGGGGGCATCGACATCAGAATCGACTCGGTGCGCCCGCCCGATTGCAAGCCGAAGTGCGTGCCACGGTCCCACACCAGATTGAATTCGACGTAGCGGCCACGGCGATGCGCCTGAAAATCGCGTTCGCGTTCGCCATACGGCATACCGCGACGGCGTTCGATGATAGGCACGTACGCGTCGAGGAACGCATCGCCCACGCTTTGCATGACGGCAAAACCCGTGTCGAAGCCACCGCCGGAGAAGTCGTCGAAGAAGATGCCGCCGATGCCGCGCGGCTCCTGGCGATGCTTCAGATAGAAGTACTCATCGCACCACGTCTTGAAGCGCGGATACCACGTGGTGTCGAACGGATCGAGCGCGTTCTTGCACGTCTGATGGAAGTGTTGGCAGTCTTCTTCGTGGGCGTAGTACGGCGTGAGATCCATGCCGCCGCCGAACCAGAACGCGGGCAACTCGCCGGGCGCGGTGGCAATCAGAATGCGCACGTTGAAGTGCACCGTGGGGCAATACGGATTGCGAGGATGCAGGACCAGCGAGACACCGAGCGCCTCGAAGCCGCGTCCGGCCAGCTCAGGCCGCGAGGCGCTGGCCGACGCGGGCAGCTTGTCGCCGATCACATGAGAGAAGTTGACGCCGCCGCGCTCGAAGAAGTCACCATCGTCGAGCACGCGGGTGCGGCCGTCGCCACGCAGCGCGCCATCGGCGGGACGCTGCCAGTCGTCGACGAAGAAGCGTTTGCCGTCCAGGCGCTCCAGCGTCTCGACAATGCGGTCCTGAAGCCCGAGAAGATACGTGCGTACCGCGCCCGTGTCCGGCGCCGGTGCGGTGTCTTGCGCTGTCATTCTGTGACGTCCCTTGCGTGGTCTGTGTATGCAAATTGCGGTTTTATCCGCGATTGTACCGGCACGAGGGCAGACGCGGGCGGGCGGCACCGCGTGCCGGTGCCGCCCGAATGACCTGAATCAAAGGAGGATGCGCCGGCGTTTCAGGGCGCTGGTGCGTTCGGAAGTGTCCCGGCGGGGGCCGTGCCCCCCGCGCCCGGCACGATCGGCGGCACGGCGCTGGTGCCGCTGGCCGCCGGTCCCGATATGCCCGGCGGGGGCATGAGGATCTGCCGCGTGGCGGGTACCGGCCAGTGAGCTGTGCCGCCGACTTCGGCAATCGCCTTGTTGGTGTCGAAGTAGACCTGCCAGTAGTCGCGGTTGTGGCAGTAAGGCCGCACCGCGAGCACCGGCCCGGACGGGTTGAACTCGAGAATCTCGACGTCCACGCCCGGCTTCTCGACCACGTTGGGAATCTGCGCCACGCGTGCCTTCAGGCGCGCCACGGCGTCTTGCAGGTCAACCGTATGCGCGAGCTGTGCCGTGAGGTCTACGCGTCGGAAGGCGTTGGCGTCGTACACGGTAATGTTGTCGCCGAATACCTTCGTGTTGCCGACGTACACGCGCAGGTTGTCCGGCGTCGTGAGCGTGGTGACGAACAGGCCGATCTCGTCGACCACGCCCGTCACGCCGCCTGCGCTGATCATGTCGCCCGACTTGAACGGACGCAGCACGATGAGGAAGATGCCCGACGCAAAATTCGACAGCAGTCCGGACCAGGCGGCCCCGATGGCGATACCGGCGGCGGCGAGCAGGGCAGCGAACGACGTCGTTTCAATGCCGCAGACACTCAGAATGGAAAGGATCAGCGCGATACGCAAGGCAATGCGCATCGTCGATTCGGTATAGCGAACGAGGGTGGGATCGATGTGGCGGCGATTCATCGCGCTGCGAACGAGCCGCGCCAGCAGATTGATGACGATGCCACCGATGATCCAGATGACGACGGCCATCACGATTTTCAGGCCGAACGGCACCAGATAATCGTTGACCAGCTTATCGAGGTCGAACATGTAAGTCTCCGTCGAGCGAGGGTCTGTCGGGAAAACTGCATGAATGCCGCCGGGGCTGGCCGGCCGCGCGCTCTCGGGGTAAACCTTCGATGTCACGCGACGCCAGCGTGCCAATTTGGCCTGCGCTTGTCAATCGCGGGGCAATGAAGATGTGAGGCGGCCCATTTCGGGGGCGCAAGGAAGGTGGGGGCGGGCGACGCAATTGCCTGCGTCAAAAGACAACGGCCCGGGGAGCGCGAGGTTCCCCGGGCCGTGGCGAAACGATCCGGCGCAAGTCAGCTAAGCGCCGGACGCTGGCGACTTATTCCGGCTTGCGCGCAAGTGCGCGGTTGCCGATGTCGTGGCGATACTGCATGCCGTCGAAGTTGATCTGATTGACGGTCTGGTATGCGACGCTTTGCGCACCGCGCACGGTGTCGGACAGGCCGACCACGCACAGCACACGTCCGCCCGTGACCTTGAGCACGTTGTCTTCGAGCTGAGTGCCTGCGTGGAACGTCACGCATTCGTCGGTCTCCGCCGGGACTTCCGAGATACGGTCGCCCTTGCGCGGCGTGTCCGGGTAGCCGTGAGCGGCGAGCACCACGCCCAGCGCATAACGACGATCCCAGTCGAGTTCGATCTTGTCGAGCGTACCCGCAATCGCGTGCTCGACCACCACCGAGAAGTCGCCCTTCAGACGCGCCATGATCGGCTGCGTTTCCGGGTCGCCCATGCGGCAGTTGAATTCGAGCGTCTTGACGTTACCGTCGGCGTCGATCATCAGACCGGCGTAGAGGAAGCCCGTGAAGCGAATGCCGTCGGTCTCCATGCCGCGCACCGTCGGCATAATGATCTCGCGCATCACCTTCGCGTGAATCTGCGGCGTGACGATCGGCGCGGGCGAGTAAGCGCCCATGCCGCCCGTGTTCGGGCCCTGATCGTTGTCCAGCAGACGCTTGTGATCCTGCGACGTGGCCAGCGGCAGCACGTTCTTGCCGTCGACCATCACGATGAAGCTGGCTTCTTCGCCTTGCAGGAATTCCTCGATCACCACGCGCGCACCGGCGTCGCCGAGCTTGTTGTCCGCGAGCATCATGTCGACGGCGTTGTGCGCTTCTTCCAGCGACATCGCCACGACCACACCCTTACCGGCGGCCAGACCGTCGGCCTTGATGACGATCGGCGCACCCTTGGCGTCGATGTAAGCGTGAGCGGCGGCTGCGTCGGCAAACGTTTCGTAATCGGCGGTCGGAATGCCGTGACGCTTCATGAACGCTTTGGCGAAGTCCTTCGACGATTCGAGCTGTGCAGCTTCCTTGGTCGGTCCGAAGATCTTCAGGCCACGGGCGCGGAAGATGTTGACGATACCGGCGGCGAGCGGCGTTTCCGGGCCGACGACCGTCAGCGCGATGCCTTCGCGTGCGGCGAATTCGGCCAGCACGTTCGGATCGCTGATCGGCACGTTGCGCAGACGTTCGTCGAGCGCCGTGCCACCGTTACCCGGTGCGACATAGACGAGTTGAATACGCGGCGATTGGGCAAGCTTCCACGCGAGCGCGTGTTCGCGGCCGCCCGAGCCGACAACCATGATCTTCATGCTTATTCCCCGATGACGGCGTTGGTGAACACTTCCTGCACGTCGTCGAGGTTTTCGAGCGCGTCGAGCAGCTTTTGCATCTTCACGGCGTCGTCGCCGGTGAATTCCACTTCGGTTTGCGGCTTCATCGTCACTTCGGCGACTTCTGCCTTCAGGCCAGCGGCTTCGAGCTTGTCCTTGACGGACTGGAAGTCGTTGGGCGGGCAGATCACTTCGAAGCTGCCGTCTTCATTGGAGATGACGTCGTCCGCACCGGCGTCGAGCGCCACTTCCATGAGCTTGTCTTCCGGGGTTTCCGGCGAGAACAGGAACTGACCGCAGTGCGTGAAGAGGAAGGCGACCGAGCCGTCGGTGCCCATGTTGCCGCCGAACTTCGAGAAGGCGTGACGCACTTCGGCCACCGTACGCACACGGTTGTCCGTCATGGTGTCGACGATCACGGCCGCGCCGTTGATGCCATAGCCTTCGTAGCGGATTTCTTCGTAGTTCGCGCCGTCCAGACCGCCCACGCCGCGATCGACCGCGCGCTTGACGTTGTCCTTGGGCATGTTCGCGTCGGCAGCCTTTTCGACGGCCAGACGCAGGCGCGGGTTGCTGTCGGCGTCACCGCCGCCCAGACGAGCTGCGACCGTGATTTCCTTGATCAGACGTGTCCAGACTTTACCGCGCTTGGCATCTGCCGCAGCCTTCTTGTGCTTGATGTTGGCCCATTTGCTATGACCCGCCATGAATTTCTCCGTCGTGCCGCGCTGAGCGGCGAAGTATGCTCTGCCGGCCTGCGCAGTCCGGCGCGGCCAACCGTTGAAACGGGAGCGCCCGCCACCAATGGGGTCGCGGGCGCCGATTGCCTCGCCGCCCCGTCGTCTCGCACGGATCCTGTCGGTCGCGTGGGGCATTTCGGGGCGGTGCAGTCCGAGCGGCAACCTGTGCCGCTATAATCGGAGGCAATTTTATCATGCCGCCGCACCGTGCCACGGGTGTTTGCTGCGCCGTGTCACGAGCCACGCCGCGTCTACCGCAGAGGTCGCTCATGCCCAAGAAGCCCGTGCCGTCGCAAGCGTCGTCCACCGCGACTCCAGCCGCTCCCGGCTCTTCCGCCGCAACATCCGCTGCGTCAACGAGTTCCGCTCACGAGTCCAGTGAAGGGCTGGTGATCGCGCGCAACGCGCAGCACCTGCTCGGCCTGCTGCCTGCGATGGGCAACCGCCACGGGCTCATCACCGGCGCGACCGGCACCGGCAAGACAGTGACCCTGCAAGTCATCGCCCAAGCGTTTTCGGACATTGGCGTGCCCGTCTTTCTGGCGGACGTCAAAGGCGACCTGACAGGGATTACGCAGCCGGGCGTCGAGACGCCCAAGCTCAAGGAGCGCATCGCCAACCTCGGCTTCGACACCCCCGACTGGCACGGCAGCCCCGCCACGCTATGGGACGTCTTCGGCGAGCAGGGCCACCCGGTGCGCGCCACCATCTCCGATTTGGGACCGCTCCTGCTCTCTCGCCTGCTGGGCCTGAACGAGACGCAGACTGGGGTACTTAACCTCGTCTTCAAAATCGCCGACGACAACGGTCTGCTGCTGCTCGACAGCAAGGACCTGCGCGCCATGCTCCAGCACGTGGGCGACAACGCGTCGAACTTCACCACGCAATACGGCAATATCTCAGCCGCGTCAGTCGGGGCGATCCAGCGCGGGCTGCTCACGCTGGAGCAACAGGGCGCGGACAAGTTCTTCGGCGAGCCGATGCTCAACATCGAAGACTTCATGCAGACGGACGCGCAGGGACGCGGCATCGTCAACATTCTTGCGGCGGACAAACTGCTGGCCGCCCCGCGCATCTATGCCACGTTCCTGTTGTGGTTGCTCGCGGAGCTGTTCGAGCGCCTGCCAGAAGTGGGCGACCCCGATAAACCCAAACTCGTCTTCTTCTTCGACGAGGCGCATCTGCTGTTCAACGAAGCGCCGAAGCCCTTGCTCGAACGCATCGAGCAGATGGTCCGGTTGATTCGTTCGAAGGGCGTCGGCGTGTACTTCGTGACGCAAAACCCGGTCGACGTGCCGGACACGGTGCTCGGCCAGTTGGGTAACCGTGTGCAGCACGCGTTACGCGCCTATTCGCCGCGCGATCAGAAGGCGGTGAAGGTCGCTGCGCAGACGATGCGCGCCAATCCGTCGCTCGACATCGAGACGGTGATCGGCGAATTGGGTGTCGGAGAGGCACTCGTGTCGCTGCTCGACGAAAAGGGGCGTCCGGCCATCACCGAGCGCGCCTACATCTCGCCGCCTGCATCGCGTATCGGGCCGATCACGCCGCAGGAGCGCGCGGCGTTGATGGCCAGCTCGCTCGTTGCGGGCGTGTATGAGAAAGCCGTCGACCGCGAATCGGCGTACGAGA
The DNA here is from genome assembly GCF_902459615.1 of Pandoraea commovens. Classification (GTDB taxonomy): domain Bacteria; phylum Pseudomonadota; class Gammaproteobacteria; order Burkholderiales; family Burkholderiaceae; genus Pandoraea; species Pandoraea commovens. Next base: position 76,711 of record NZ_CABPSA010000003.1, on the reverse strand, counting down.
AGCTCGTGGGCCGTACGCAGGAACGGCAGCCCGATGGCACGCCGACGCCTGCGGGCAGTGCACCCGCCGGGGCGGGTGGAGCGGGTGGAGGCGGCGGCTGGCTCGACTCTCTCGGCGGTCTGTTGGGTGGCAGCGGGTCGCGCAGCAAGGACTCGCCCGTCGAAGCGATGGTCAAGAGCACGATGCGCACCGTCGGCAGTCAGCTCGGACGCGAAATCGTACGCGGCGTGCTGGGCAGCATCCTGGGCGGCAACAAGCGCCGGTAAGGCGGATACTGACGAGGATGTGGGCGTTGCATTGAGCATTGCGCGCCCGCGTTTTCACGTTTATCGCCTCTCGCGTCTTCTTTGCCCGTGTTGCAGATCCGGTTCCCGTCAAACAATAAAAGGTCGCTCACTCGCCGATGTCCCTCAAATCTTCGCTGGAGCCGGTGCGAACCGGTGTCGCACACGATCCGCTGTGGCTGCGCGCCGCACCGCTCATCTTCCTGTTCCTGTGGTCCGTCGGTTTCACCGTCGCCAAGATCGGTCTGGAGTATGCCGATCCGCTGACCTTCCTGGCGTTGCGCTACGGGCTGGTGCTCGTGGTGCTGGCGCCGCTGGCGGTCGTCATGCGCCCGCCTTTGCCGAAGACGGCGGCTGCGTGGGGCCATCTCATCGTCATCGGCTTGCTGATTCAGGCGCTGTATTTCAGCATGACGTATCTGGCGCTGCGACTCGGCGTGTCGGCGGGGAGTGTGGCGCTGATCACGTCGCTGCAACCGATTCTGGTGGCACTGGCGGTGCCGCATCTGGTGGGCGAGCGCGTGAGCGGGTTGAATTGGATCGGGCTCGGTCTGGGGCTGGCGGGGGCGGCGCTGGTGATCGTGGCGCGCTCGGCGGTGGAGGCGACGTCGGCCGTCGGGCTGCTATTGACGTTCGTGGCGCTCGGCGCGATTACGTGCGGCACGCTGTACGAAAAGCGCTTCGGCGTGGGGCAGCACCCGGTGACCTCGAATCTGGTGCAGTACTTCGTCGGGTTCGCCGCGACGCTGCCGCTTGCGTGGTGGCTCGAACCGATGCACGTCGCATGGACGTGGCAACTCGGCCTGACGCTCGTCTACCTGGTGATCGGCAACTCGATCATCGCGATCTCGTTGCTGCTGGCGATGATCCGGCGCGGCGAGGCGTCGCGCGTGTCGGCGCTGTTCTTCCTCGTGCCGCCCTCGGCGGCGCTCGCGGCGTGGCTCATGGTCGGGGAGCATATGCCGCCGCTGGCGTGGGCGGGGATGGTGCTGGCGGCCATCGGTGTGGCGATGGCTACGCGACGCAAGGCCGTATAAGGTAGGTGCAGCAGAACGCGCCCCCAAAGCAAAAGCCCCGGCAGGACCGGGGCTTTTTTCATCGTTTCATCAGTTCTTGGTGCCGAACAGGCGGTCGCCTGCGTCGCCAAGGCCCGGAATGATGTACGCGTGGTCGTCCAGACGCTCGTCGAGCGAAGCGACGTAGAGCTTCACGCCCGGATGCGCGTCGAGCAGCACCTTCACACCTTCCGGGGCGGCCACGAGTGCGAGGAATGCGATGTTCTCGGGCGTGACGCCGCGCTTGATCAGCACGTCGACGGCATGCACGGCCGAGTAGCCGGTGGCGACCATCGGATCGCACAGGATGAAGCGGCGGTCGGCCACGTCGGGCAGGCGCACGAGATACTCGACCGGACGATGCTGCTCGTCGCGATACACGCCAATATGGCCGACGCGTGCGGACGGCACCAGATCGAGCAGACCGTCGCTCATGCCGACGCCGGCACGCAGCACGGGCACGATGGCGAGCTTCTTGCCCGCGATGACCGGGGCGTCCATCTCGACCATCGGCGTATCGATGCGCTCGGTGGTGAGCGGCAGGTCGCGCGTGATCTCGTAACCCATGAGCAGCGTGATCTCGCGCAGCAGACCGCGGAACGTGCGCGTCGACGTTTCCTTGTCGCGCATGTGCGACAACTTGTGCTGAATCAGCGGGTGATCGCAGATGAAGAGGTTCGGGAATCGGGTGTCTTGTTTCATGGCAGGCAATTTGGGGCTGGGCCGCTGGATCGCCGGGTCGGTATGACCCGGTTCGGCCCGCATGGCCGCGATTTTAGCCGATGCGGGCGATGCCGGTCCGGGTTTCGACTTAGAATCGCTGCAAGACGGCCGCACAGCGGCCAACGACCAACGCATCACTTGTCTTGAAGGCAGAACATGGATCTGGGAATCAAGGGCCGCACCGCGCTGGTGTGCGGCGCGAGCAAGGGATTGGGACGCGCTTGCGCACAAGCGCTGGCAGAAGCCGGTGTCAATGTCGTGATCGTCGCGCGCACGGCCGACGCGCTGAACGCCACCGCGGCCGAGATCCGTGCGGCCACGGGCGTGAACGTGACCGCAGTGGCCTGCGACATCACCACCCCGGAAGGCCGTGCGCAGGCGCTCGCTGCCTGCCCGCAGCCCGACATCCTCGTGACGAACGCGGGCGGACCGCCCCCGGGCGATTTCCGCGACTGGCAGCGCGACGACTGGATTCGCGCGCTCGACGCCAACATGCTCACCCCCATCGAACTGATCAAGGCCACGGTCGACGGCATGATGGCGCGCGGCTTCGGGCGCATCGTGAACATCACGTCGTCCGCAGTCAAAGCGCCCATCGATATTCTCGGGCTGTCCAACGGCGCACGCTCCGGGCTGACGGGCTTTGTCGCCGGGCTGGCGCGCACCACCGTGTCGCACAACGTCACTATCAACAATCTGCTGCCGGGCGCGTTCGACACTGATCGTCTGACGGCGACAATGCAGGCGTCGGCAGCCAAGAGCGGCCAGAGTGTCGAGGACACGCGCAGCAAGCGCGCTGCCGCGATTCCGGCGCGGCGCTTCGGTCAGCCCGAGGAGTTCGGCGCGACCTGTGCATTCCTGTGCAGCGCGCACGCAGGCTACATCGCCGGACAAAACGTGCTGATCGACGGCGGGGCTTATCCCGGCACGTTCTGAATCGCGCCACGACGCATTCATCTATCGCACTCACTGCACGCATCAGCACTCAGGACTCGCATTCATGACGGTTTCGACGGTACCCAAGGTAAGAATTGCGCTGATCGCGCACGACAAGAAGAAGGACGAGATCCTCGCGGTCGCACGCGACTATGTCGAGGTGCTGCGTCAATGCCAGCTCGTCGCGACGGGCACGACCGGCGGGCGCATCGCCACGGAACTCGGCCTCGACGTCGAGCGCATGCTCTCCGGCCCGCACGGCGGCGACTTGCAGATCGGCGCACAACTGGCCGAGGGGCGAGTGGACATGGTGCTGTTCCTGCGCGACCCCATGACACCGCAGCCGCACGAACCCGACATCAACGCATTGGTGCGTGCTTGCGACGTGCACAACGTACCGTGTGCGACCAACAGCTCGACGGCGCGTCTGCTGCTCGAACAGTTGATCGTGCGACTGGCAGCACAACCATCCGCTTGAGCGTCGACACGTTCGACGGCAACGCCGCAGCAAGACACTACCCAGACAGAAAGGAGCGAGGAAGACAACCATGACGAAAGCCATTCGCATCGAACAGAACGGCGGCCCCGAAGTAATGAAGTGGGTCGATGTCGAAGTCGGCGAGCCCGGTCCGGGCGAGGCGCGTGTGCGCCACAACGCCGTGGGGCTGAATTACATCGACGTCTATTTCCGCACGGGCTTGTATCCGCAGCCGCTGCCCGCCGGTCTCGGCATGGAAGCGGCGGGCGTGGTCGAAGCGGTGGGCGAGGGTGTGACGCATGTGAAGCCCGGCGACCGTGTGGCCTACGCGAGCCGTCCGTGCGGCGCTTACTCGCAGGCGCGCGTGATGCCCGCTGCACCGCTGGTGCGTGTGCCCGATAACATCAGCGACGATCAGGCCGCCGCCATGATGCTGCAAGGCATGACGGCGCAGTACCTGCTGCGTCGCACGTATCCGGTCAAGGCCGGGGACACGATTCTGATTCACGCCGCCGCAGGAGGCGTGGGGCTGATCGTGTGTCAGTGGGCGAAGGCGCTGGGCGCGACGGTGATCGGCACCGTAGGCTCGGATGAGAAGGCCGCGCTGGTGCGTCAGCACGGCTGCGATCACCCGATCGTCTACACCCGCGAGAACTTCGTCGAGCGTGTGAAAGAGATTACCGGCGGCGAAGGCGTGCCGGTCGTGTACGACTCCATCGGCAAAGACACCTTCATCGGCTCGCTCGACTGCCTGCGTCCGCTGGGCACGATGGTGAACTTCGGTAACGCGTCCGGCCCCGTCACGCAAATCAACACGGCGGATCTGGTGTCGCGCGGCTCGCTGTTTTTCACGCGCCCCACGCTGTTCAACTACACGGCCAAGCGTGCCGATCTGGAGGCCACAGCCAACGAATTGTTCGACGTCGTCGGCAAGGGCACGGTCAAGATCGAGGTGAATCAGCGTTATGCGCTGGCCGACGTCGCACAGGCGCATCGCGATCTCGAAGCGCGCAAGACCACCGGGTCGACGTTGTTGATGCCCTAAGGCACTTGCGCGCGGTTTGCACGTTTTGCGCGATGCCAATGAAAAAGGACGCCTCGGCGTCCTTTTTCGATTTCTGCGATGCGTGAGCGTCAGCGAGCATCAGGCCCGCTGGGTGAACACATGCGCACGCGCGTCCTCGCGCACATCGACCGGCAGGCGCTTGATGAGCCAGTGGACCACCATGCCGATCACGACCACGTCGTCGAGCAAACCGAACACCGGTACGAAATCGGGGATCAGATCGATGGGGCTGAGCAGATAGACGGCGAGCAACACCACGGCAGGCAACAGCCAGCGCGGACGGCGCGGGTCACGGGCCGCATGCCAGAGCACGCGGAAATCATGACGGGCGATTTGCCACAGACGAAGAAAACGCTTCACTTGCAGACTCCTAGTGCCAATGCGTCCGCCAGGAAGCCCCGGTCAGGGCCGGGCAATGTTGGACGCCCAAAAACAATTTCACTCTATCGACACGAACGTCGCTCAATATCAATTGAATATCGTGCAATTTGTCCCGATTATACGCAATCGACATGCTGTGTGCAGAGCCGCGCTCAACCGCCGATGACATGTATTCCATGCGTAACAATGAAATAAGACATCGTTCGGCCGGGACGGTTTCATCGGCGCGGGAAAGGGGGAGTAAAGGGGAAGGAAAGGGGAAGGAAAGGGTGGTGGCGAGGCTAACGTCGCGGGGCGTGCAAAAAGGGACGTCTGGGATAGCGGTTGCGGCGGGATTGTGGCGGCGGGATAATTCCTGGGCCGACGTGGTCAATCCTACTTTCCCCCTTCGTCCACCTTTTTTCGGACGCACCCAAACGCCATCATGACCGACGCTCAAGATCCGAAATCGCCGCAGCAGCCGTCCAAGCCCGAATCCGATACGAGTAAGAGCGCAACCTCGCCGACGGCCCCGGCCGCCCCGGCACACGAATCTGCAAAACACAGCGACTCACCCGCGGACTCGCCCGCGACGCGTTCGTCCGAGTACGTGGCACCCGCGTCGCCCGCGACACCGCGTCCCACGGCAAAGCCAGTCGCCGGTACGGCCGAAGGTTCGGGTGATATGCCGCCTAATCCCGACACGCTGACACGTCCTGCGCCGCCTGCCGAGCAAGGCAGCGCGGTGCGATCCGATGGGTCGGACGATTCGAAGGCCGAGACACCCGCATCCGGTGCGCCTGCGGCCAAGCCGGCTGCGCCTGCCTCGGCGGCCGAAGTGGCGTCCGACCGCAATCCGATCGGCTCCCCCGTTCCGAAATCCGGCGACGACGTTAAGGCGGCCGGTGTGGGGAGTGCCGGGGGCAACATCGGCGAGACGGGGGCAGGTGCCGCCGGTGGTGCGGGCGGCGGTGCAGGCGGTGGTGAGCCACCGCATCAACCGTCGTTCGGCGCAACCGGGCCGCGTCCTGGCAGTCCGGCGTCGATGGGCGGTCAGCCGTCGTACTTGCAGGCGGGCGACTCGCCGTGGTCGGTGCTGCGCCGGATCATGTCCGCGCGCTTTCGTGCCTGGTACGACCGCGCCGGTCAGCGCATTACGCAACGCACGCTGAAGATCGGCATCTCGGCGCGTATCTTCCATCCGGAACCCGGTTCGAAGGGATTGCGCAGCAAAACGCTGCAATACCTGGAAGAGTCGATTGCGCACTGGGTGATGTCGCGCGATGTGCTCGTCTTCATGATTCCGACGGTGGACACGCAAGGCTTGCTTCACCCGAGCCACATTCGTCTTCACGATTACGCGAAGCACCTCGACGGGCTGGTCTTGCAGGGCGGGGCCGACGTCTCACCGCTGACCTATTCGGAAGTGGCGACGCGTCACGAATGGCAGGGCGACCGCATGCGTGACATGTACGAACTGGAATTGCTCCATGAGTTTGTCGAGCAGGGCAAGCCGATTCTCGGCGTCTGCCGTGGCTGCCAACTGATCAACGTGGCGTTCGGCGGCACGTTGCATCAGGACATTGCGACGGATTTGCCCGAAGCGATCCCGCACGTCACGGAAACGTACGAACACAATCGTCATACGCTCACATTCCCGGAAGGGTCGTCGCTCGCGCAGATGCTGGCGCCGGTCGATGTACCGATCGTCAACTCGATTCACCACCAGTCGGTCAAGACGCTGGGGCGCGATCTGAGCGTAGAGGCGGTGTGTGCGGAAGACGGTGTGGTGGAGGCGATTCGCTACCGCAAGGCACCGTTCGTGATGGGCTTGCAGTGGCACCCGGAATTCCACCGCGCAGGCGGTCCGGAGTTTCTGGATTGCACGCCGGTGCTGGACAACTTCCTGCGTGCCGCACGCGAGACGCGTTTCTGATGTGACGGACCAAGGGGGCGGCGCTGTTCTACGCAGCGTCGTAGCGCCCAGATCATACGTTGATGCAATAAAAAATGGCAGCCCGAAGGCTGCCATTTTCATGTCAGGAGCACCGCGATACGACCGTCGGTGCTCACGCCACTTCGATGCTTAGAAGCGGTGACGGATGCCCGTGCCCACAACGGTTTGCGAGCTGGTCGACGACATACCGCCGGCAGCGCCGACACCGGCTTGGAGGCCCGTGCCTTCGTTGTCGGAGATGTGCTGGTACGAACCCGTCAGGTACACATCGGTGCGCTTCGACAGACGGTAGTCAGCTTGCAGCGTAACGGTGTGGAACTTCGGCTTCTTGTCCGTCGAATCTTGCTTGGCCATCGTGTACGTGTACGCGGCCGACAGCGAGACTGCCGGGGTCAGCATGTAGCGACCGTTGACTTCGAAGTTGTCGAACTTCAGGCCGTCGTTGCCGAAAGCAACTGCGGTGCTGTTGTAGTTCAGACCCGTCAGACCTTGCAGTTGGGTGTGGGTGTACACCAGGCCGACCGTTGCCGGGCCGAAGGCGTAGTTACCACCGATACCCCAGACGCGTTGCTTCGACGACTGGAACACCGAATCACCACCTGCCGACGTGTCGACAGCGCCCGTGCCGTTGTTGTTACCCGGATTGCCTTGACGCTCCAAGTAAGCAGCAGCAACCGTCAGCGGGCCGTTTGCGTAGTTCACGCCGGCGCTGAATGCACGGTTGTTGGCGAAGTCACCAGCCTTGTTCGAGAAGCCATACAGGCCGCCGAACGTCAGGCCGTTGTAGTTGGCGCTCGAGTACTTGACCGAGTTGTTCACACGGAACGAGTTGTTCGTGTTGTCGTTGTCATACGGGTGCGAAGCGATCGTGCCGCCGAACGACGAACCGTTCAGGGTCAGCGGTGCCAGGTAGTCGACCAGCGAGTCGTACTGACGACCGATCGTCACAGCGCCGAAGCGATCGTTTTGCAGACCAACGAAGGCTTGACGACCGAACATGCGGCCGTTTTGGCCCGACGTGCCGTTGTTGATCGAGAAACCGTTTTCCAGCACGAAGATGGCCTTGTTACCGCCACCCAGGTCTTCCGAGCCCTTCAGGCCCCAACGGCTGCCGTTGACCAGGCCGCTCGTTGCACGGAAGTTCTTCGAACCCGAAGCCGACGACGTCGTCGAGTTGCTCGTGTAAGCGACGCCAGCGTCGATCAAGCCGTACAGGGTGACGCTGCTTTGAGCGTGCGCGGTCATCGAGAACGCGCCGACGACGGCAGCGGCAAGAAGAGTTTTTTTCATGGTTTAAGCTCCAGTAACGTGACACGAATCGCAGAATTCGCGTGTAAACAGAACGCGGCGAAACAGAACATGTCGAGGTGACGATTCATCACGCTTCATCACTCGCGGACCCGTACAGCTATCGGCACTGCTCTGTTGACAGGGGGCAGTGTATGAGTCACCGCTACTCCCGCCTATTTCAGAATCCGCAAGAATCTATTTCAGATATGAAAAGAATCTGTGAGACACGTCCTAAAGCGTTGTCGGACAAGGGATTGGCTTGATTAAGCGTAGGCGAGAAATCGCGATGCAAGCGATGTGTGTTGCGCTCGGGACACAGTGTGATGTGCAAGTGAAAGCGCGCGCGAAGCATTGCCAGCACTGGTTTTGCGCGCGACATGCATGTTCGCGTTAAGTTCCATCGCAGTGAATGCACGCGGCGGTGACGGCTCGCGCGCCCGATGCGTCGCGAGAAAAGTGCGATGTGAATTTGTGTGAAGAAGTGAGTGCGTTGCTGTGATGTGCGACGTCGCTATATAGAGAGCGATTCATCGCCATGTCAGGTGGCTGCCATCTCACTGTCATGGGGCTCACGTACTCGCGCGTATTGAGCCATTTCTGAGATATTGGCAAGCGCGTGAAATCGTCGCGTGCCAAAAAGGCCTTTATTTATGGGGTTTTACGGACTATTGCGAGTCGCCGAATAATTCATTGCGTCGAATGATGACAATGATTTTCGCGTGCGCACCTATACTACGTTTCGCGAGAAGTAGACTTTTGCGTTGAGTGAAAAGTCTCCAAACCTTGGCGCGGCCTCATCGGCCGCGCTTTTTTTTGCCCGCGATTTTCGTGTCGGAAAAACTAGGCGTAATGCCTTGTGCTGAGCGCTTCACCGCAATCGCGAACATGCGGAATGCTCAACTGCTTGAGCTTGCGATACAGCGATGCGCGACAGAATCCCAGCGTGCGCGCGGCCGCAGAAATGTTCCAGCGATGCTGTGCGAGTGCTTGCAGAATGCGCTCACGTTCCTGATCGTGCGGCGCGTGAGCATCGTCATGTGCACGATATTGCGTGTGCGAAGCAATGCTGGCGGCATAGGACGTTTCATCGATCCGAGCGTCGCGCGCTTCCTCGTGGTGATTCACCGGAGGTGTCGAGTGCAATGCACGCGACGACGCAAGTTCTGGCGGAAGATCGTCCACACACAAACGCTCCCCACTCATCACGGCACAGGCGTACCGCAGTGCCGCGCGCATCTGACGCAAATTCCCCGGCCACGCATGCGTGAGAAGACACGAGAGCGCGTCGGACGTCAAACGCGCGAGCGCCTGATCGACACGCATCCCCGGCCATTCGTCGCACAACATGCGCGCGATCAGTTCGCGCTTGTCGTCGCGCTCACGCAAGGTGGGCAGCGTCAGCACGCCGACGGCAATCCGGTAGTAGAGGTCTTCTCGGAACGTGCCTTGTGCGACGGCGCTTGCCAGATCCTGATGCGTGGCACAGATCAGTTGGACATCGACCGGCACCGGCTGACTTGCCCCTAGCGGTGTGACTTCACGTTCCGATAGCACGCGCAGCAAACGCGTCTGCATCGCGTACGGCATGTCGCCGATTTCGTCGAGGAACAGCGTGCCGCCATCGGCTTGCTGCATCTTCCCTTTCATCCCCCCAGGCAACGCGCCGGAGAAGGCGCCGCGCTGATAGCCGAACAGCTCGCTCTCGATCAGATGCTCAGGCAGCGATGCTGTATTGATGGCGACGAACGCCTGTGCGCGTCGCTCGCTGTACTCGTGCAACGCGCGGGCGAGAAACTCTTTGCCAGTGCCCGTCTCACCGAGAATCAGCACGGGCAGGCCACGGTCGACGAAGCGTTTGCCGCGCGCGAGCAGATCGCGCATGCGGGCATCGGTGCCGCACAAGTCGTCGATAGCGAGGTAATCGGGGCGAAGCTGACGGGACGCCGAGGCGGGCGCGGCGGCGGCTGGCACGCGCACGACACGCTCGGCAAGCGCGGCGATGTTGTTGAATGCGGTATTGGCACTATGGGCACTGGCTGCGCCGAGGGGGGCGGCGTGGCCGACAGGTCGAGCGGGGGCGGACGCTACAGCGAGGTGAGCGGGCATGACTTGTCTCCTTCTCGTATTGGTACGAAAGGGCGCCGTCGGTGGCTTGTGGCCTGGCGATTCCTGACGTCTCTTTATGTTGCGGCTGGCTCGGGTGACCTACCGCCAAAGCAGGATACGACCGCACAGTCATAACATCCAATACAATATTGATGCGCTATTAATACCTCAGGGGTATCAAATGATCGAGTTGCGCCATTTTCAGTACTTCGTGGTGCTCGCGCAGACACTGCACTTTGGCCGCGCAGCCCAGCAGTTGCACATCTCCCAGCCGCCGCTCTCGCGTCAGATTGCCTTGATGGAGGCGGAGCTGGGGGTTCAGTTGTTCGAGCGGACGAACCGCAGCGTGCGACTCACGCGGGCGGGCAATCGCTTCTATCAGGACGCGGTAGAAATCCTCAACGCCGTCGATCGCGCGCGTCGCAACGTGGTGGCGGCCAGCCGGGGGGAAGATGGCGCGATTACGGTCGGCTTCATGATGTCCTCGGCTTACAACATCCTCCCGGCGCTTACGCGGACATACGCAGCGGCGTTCTCGCGCGTCGACATGAAACTTGCGGAGACGCTGCCGAACCTGCTGGCAGAGGCCGTGCGCGCTGGTCAGACCGACGTCGGCATCATGTATCGCCCAGAGGACCTGACCGGCCTCGACACGGCGACGGTGTTTCGCGAAGAGATGGTGGCGGTGATTCCCCGCACGCACCCGCTGGCGAAGGTGCGCGTGCTCGACGCGGCGCAACTGGCCGAGGAATCGTTCGTGAGCATCCCGCGCGAGATCGCGCCGCTCGTCTACGATCTGGTCGTCACCCACTGCCGCCGCTCCGGGTTCTCGCCGCACATCCGGCTCGAAACGAACCTTCAGCAGACGATCATCAACCTCGTGGGGGAGGGGCTGGGTGTGGCGATGGTGCCGATGTCGATGAGCAGCGCGAGTGCGTCCGGCAATGCGGTGTTCAAGCCGCTGCGCAATGCGCCGGTGGCGGAGGTGGCGCTGCTATGGAGCCGGGACAATCACAACCCGTGCGTGGCGACGTTCGTGGAGAATGCGCGCAGTGTGTGGCGCGAGATGCAGCGTGCGCCCGGTGCGCGGCTGGTGCCCGATCTGCCGGACACCAGCGTGCTCTGAGGCTAAGAGGGCGTTGTGCGCGACGATCGCGTCGCGCCAGCCTTCCTCAGATTTCCAGAATCCCGGCGGCCACGAAGCCGCCGTCGACCGGCAGGATATGGCCGGTGACATACGATGCGTCGTCCGACGCGAGAAAACTCACCGCACCGGCAATCTCATGCGGCTGTCCGTAGCGCCCGAGCGGCGTCGTCTCCGTATAGTGACGGCGCGAAACGTCCGAGTGCAGCACTTTGGTCAGCGGCGTGTCGATGGGGCCGGGGGCGATCCCATTGGCGGTAATGCCGAAGGGGGCGAGTTCGATGGCCATCTGGCGCGTCAGACCGATTACTGCCGCCTTCGACGTGCCGTACGCCGTGCGTCCGGCACTGGCGAGAATGCCTGCGACCGACGCCAGATTGACGATCCGTCCCCAGCGCTGCTCGCGCATGAGTCGCGCGGCGTGCTGCCCGCACAGCAACGTGCCCGTCAGATTGACGGCCATGACCTGATGCCAGTGATCGAGCGGGTAGTCGAGAAACGGGAACGTTTTGGCGACGCCCGCATTGTTCACCAGCACGTCGCAGCGCCCGTGCCGCTTGGCAATCTGTGCAAAGCCGTCGGCAATCGACGCCTCCTCACCCACGTTCATGCCCAGCGCCCACGCGCGGCCACCTGACGCACTCAGCGCTGCGGCCGTCTCCGTCGCCGCGCCTTCGTTCAGATCGGCCACGACAACCGTCATGCCATCCTTGATCAGACGTTCGCAAATGGCGGCGCCAATACCCATTCCACCGCCCGTGACTACTGCTACCTTCTCCGTCATGCTATGGACTCCTAAATATACTGATGGCTACAGCACGGGCCCCGCCGCCAGCTAAGCGGCGGAGCCCGTCGGTGATATCGCGAAACCGTTAGGGGGTTAGCGTTACTTCAGGAAACCGATCGAGATCCAGGGGATGAAGACCACGATGAGCAGGGCGACGAGCAGTGCGCCCATGTAGGTCCACATCCGATTGAACACTTTGTCGGGTGATGTCTTGCCGATGGCGCACGCGGCGTAGAAGCCCACGCCGAGCGGCGGTGCGAACAGGCCCATCCCCATCGAGAGAATGACGACCATCGCATAGTGCACGTCGTGAATGCCAAGCGAGCGGGCGACCGGGAACAGCAGCGGGCCGAACAGCACGATGGCCGGAATGCCTTCGAGCACGCTGCCGAGCACGATGAACACGACCATCGAGATGAGCAGGAAGCCGACTTGACCGCCCGGCACACCGTGCATCAGGCCGACGAGCTTCGCGGAGAAACCCGATTGTGTGAGCGCCCAGGCCATGGCCGTCGCCATACCGATGATCAGCAGAATCGCGCCGGAGAGTGCAGCCGTTTCCGTGAGCAGCGGATAGAGACGTTTGAAATTCAGGTGCTTCTTGAAGGCGTGAACGATCAGCCCGATCACGATCGTGTAAGCGATACCGATGGTCGAGACTTCCGTCGCTGTGGCCGCACCTTCGATCACCGCCGTACGGATCAGAATCGGCAGCGCGAGGGCAGGCAGCGCCACGATAAACGTCTTGCCGATGACGCCCCACGGTGCGCGACGTGCTGCGCTCGGCGCTTCCTTGCGCGAGCGGGCAAAGCACACGACGACGATGGCGAGCGTGGCGATCACGGCGGGCAGAAGACCGCCGACGAAGAGCGCAGTGATCGAGACACCGCACACCGCACCGATGGTGATAAGTACTAGGCTCGGCGGAATCGTCTCCGTCATCGCGCCCGTGGCGGACAGCAGCGCCACCAGGTCTTCCTGCTTCGAACCGCGACGTTGCATTTCGGGGAATAGCGCCGGGGCGACGGCCGCCATGTCGGCCGCCTTCGAGCCGGAGATGCCCGAGACGAGGAACATCGCACCGAGCAACACGTATTGCAGGCCGCCGCGCACATGGCCGAGCAGCGACGCCATGAATTCGATCAGGCTACGTGCCAGACCGCTCATCTCGATGAGTGCGCCCAGCAGCACGAACAGCGGCACCGACAGCAGCACGAGGCCGGACATGCCTTCGTCCATGCGGCTCACGACGATTTGCAGCGGTGCATCCGTCACGAGCGCCAGATAGGCGAGTGTGGCGGTCCCGAAGGCAAACGCAATCGGAATACCACCGGCCACGCATGCGCCGACGATCAGCACGAAGAAGATCAGCAAGTTGTAGTTGCCCATCGCGATCAGCGCGGGACGGCCGAGCCAAAGGGCTGCACCGAGGGCCGCGACGAATAGCACGCCGAGGCCGAACTGACGCGCACTGGAGCAGCGCGCCATGCGCGAGATCGCGGCAATGAGCATGAGTGCCGCGCCCACCGGCAGGGCAGCTGCGCGCAGCCCGTCGGGGATTTCCAGCGCGGGCGTGGTGATGTCCATCTGTTCGATGGCATGCGTGTACGCGGGCATGATGATGAGCGCAACGAACACGCACACCGTCAGCGCGGCCATGGTCTGGAACCAGTCGCGCCAGGCAGCGGGAAGTTTGTTGACGATGGCGGACAAGCGCATGTGCTCGCCCCGGTCCAGGGCGATCACGGCACCGAGCATCGAAAGCCAGATGAACAGAATCTGCGCGAGCTCGTCCGACCACGTGAGCGGATTGTCGAACCCGTAACGCGAGACCACGCCCGCGAGCAGGATGAGAGTTTCCGCCACCACCAGCAGCACGGCAACCGCCTCGGTGACTTTCATCACCGCGCGGTTGACGTGGCAGAAGAGGCGGGCGAGCGCGTGCGTCGGCTCGGCCGTCATCGTCAACGTTTCCATTTACGCGAGCTTCCCAGTGTACTTTTCCAACATGGCCCATGCTTCGTCGCCAAACTTCTTGTGCCATTCGGCGTAGAAGCCGGCGGCGCGAAGCTTGTCGCGGAACTGCTCATTGTTCGGGGCGTTGAACACCAGACCCTTCTGCTTGAGCTCGGCCATCACGCCATCGTTGAGCTTGCGCACGTCGTCGCGCTGCGCCATGGCGGCAGCGTTCACGTTGGCGGTGACAATCTCCTGAAGGTCCTTCGGCAGCTTGTCCCACTTCTGCTTGTTGGCGAGGAACCAGAAACCGTCCCACATGTGGTTCGTCATCGACACGTACTTCTGGACTTCGTAGAGCTTGGCCGTGGTCAGCAGCGCCAGCGGGTTTTCCTGCGCTTCGACGATGTGCGTTTGCAGGGCCGAATACACTTCGGCGAAGTTGATCGACGTGGGCGACGAATCGAACGCCTTGAACATCGACGTCCACAGCGGGCTCGTCGGCACGCGGATCTTCAGACCCTTGAGGTCGGTCGGCGAGTTGATCGGACGGCTGCTCGTGGTGATCTGGCGATAACCGTTCTCCCAGATCTTGTCGAACGCGAACACGGTCGTCTTCGAGATCTGGCCGCGCACGTGCGCACCGAGATCGCCGTCCATGGCCGCCCACACCTGGCTGTAATCCTTGAACGCGAAGCCCACGCCCGAAATCTGTGCGGACGGTACGAGCGTGCCGAGAATCAGTGGCGAGAGCGTGAAGTAGTCGATGGCACCCGAGCGAATCTGGCTCAGCATGTCGCTGTCGGAGCCGAGCTGATTGTTCGGATAGATCTGGAAGTCGATGCGGCCTTTCGATTGCTCCGCGATCTTCTGCGCCATCTCCTTGGCGCGGATGTTCATCGGATGGCTGACCGGCAGGTTATTGGCGAACTTCAGTGTGAATTCGGCAGCATGCGCCTGCGTCTGATACAACCCCGTAGCGGCGGCGGCCGATGTGGCGGCCACAACCTTGATGAAGTGGCGGCGATCCATGGTGCTCATACTGCATGTCTCCTGTTTATTGGTTTGGTGACTGCGTCTGAAGCGCAGGGCGTGCACACGTGCTGCCGTGCAACGTCCCGGCCAACTCGGAAAAGTGGCTGGCTAATCTTACGCAAATCGAATGCCAGTTCGGCATCCGAACGGGAAAACCCTTACGTTGTTAAGCATTAGTGAAATCCCGGGGGGAGTGCTGGGCGTGCGCCGTGCGCCTGTCACAGGCCTTTCATCAGGCGCAACAAGCCTTCGCGGCGATGTCTCGGGCGCGGCGCGTTTTGCTGCGCGTGCGCGACTCGGCCGAACCCAGCAAACATGCGGGTGTGACACCTGTCGCATTTCGTCGACGCCTTGCGACACTTGTCGCAAATGTCGCCGCGCCCGGTGCGACAGGTGTCGCACGCACTTCGGCGTGCGAGTCATTGTTGCGGCACAGCAAATTTGCTTCACCTGGCGTGCTTAAGAATTCACTTGATGGGCTAGTGACTCCCGCTTTACGCTTGCGTCAATTGCACAGGCGCCACAAGCGCGGCAAGAGAATGACCTCGCAACGACGACTGACCGGGCCGTCGATGTGGCAGATCGGGTGTCGCGTCACGCGCATGCAGACGCCTTGCAGGGATCTGGCATCGAAATTGCTCACCGGAGTCTGGATGACCCCAATTTTCCGGAGACACTTCATGGTTGCTGCATGCCTTACCGGCTGGGCCCACTCCCAGTTCGGCAAACTCGATAACGTCGACGCCGAGGTCCTGCTGGCCGACGTCGCCCAGGCCGCCCTCGACGATGCGGGCCTCTCGCCCGAACAGATCGATTCCATTCACGTCGGCACCTTCAACGGCGGTTTCCTGTATCAGGACTTCCCGTCGTCGCTCATCTTCAACCGCATTCCCGGCCTGCGTTTCAAACCCGCCACACGCTACGAAAATGCGTGCGCGACCGGTTCGGCTGCCGTGCACGGCGGGTTGCAATCCATCGAAGCGGGCAAAGCCACACATGTGCTCGTGATCGGCTTCGAGAAGATGACCGAACTCGCCACGCCGCAGGTCGGTGAAGTGCTGCTCAAGTGTTCGTATGCACGTGAGGAGGCCGGGATTCCCGGTGGCTTCGCGGGCGTGTTCGGCACCATCGCGCAGGCCTACTTCGACCGCTACGGCGATCAGTCCGATGCGCTCGCGCGCATTGCCGCGAAGAACCATCGCAACGGCTCGGTGAATCCGTACGCGCATATGCGTCGCGACTTTGGCTACGACTTCTGCCGCAACGTCTCCGAGAAGAACCCGTTCGTGGCCGGGCCGCTCAAGCGCACCGACTGTTCGATGGTGTCGGACGGTGCGGCTGCGCTCGTCATCTCCAAGGCGGACGTTGCACGCGGCATGCCCAAGGCGGTCGGCTTCCGCGCCGCTGTGCAGGTCAACGACTATCTGCCGCTCTCGCGCCGCGACCCGCTGGCGTTCGAAGGCGGGCAGCATGCATGGCGTCAGGCGCTGGGCGTGGCCGGGGTGTCGCTCAAGGATCTGTCGCTGGTCGAGACGCACGACTGCTTCACCATCGCCGAGCTCATCGAATACGAAGCGATGGGGCTGGCCAAGCCGGGGCAGGGCGCGAGTGTCCTCGCCGAAGGGTTGACGGAAAAGAACGGGCTGCTGCCGGTGAATCCCTCGGGCGGTCTGAAAGCGAAGGGGCATCCCGTGGGGGCTACCGGCGTCTCGATGCACGTCATGGCGGCCATGCAACTGACGGGTACGGCGGGCGACATGCAGATTCCCGATGCGAAGCTGGCGGGCGTCTTCAACATGGGCGGCGCGGCCGTGGCGAACTACGTGAGCATTCTCGAAGCGCGCTAAGCGTGCCGGGCCATCAAGGAGACGAGAAATGCTCAAGAAGGTTATGAACCTCGGCCGGCTGTTGGCCGACGTCGCACGCCGGCACCCGGACGAAGCCGGTCTGATCGTCGGCGACAACGTAGCGACGTGGGGCGAGATCGACGCCCGCGTGAACGCTGCCGTCGACGCGCTGCGCAAGCTCGGCGTGAAGAAGGGCGACAAGTTGCTCGTGCATTCGCGTAACAACCTGCCGATTTTCGAGAGCGCGTGGATTGCGTTTCGCCTCGGGGCCGTGTGGGTGCCGACGAACTTCCGCATCACCGCCCCCGAAGCGGCGTATCTGGGGCAGTCGAGCGGCGCTTGCGTGATGATTTACGACGCGGGTTTCGAAGGCCACGTCGATGCGGTACGGGCGGCGTCGCCCGCATTGCGACACGTCATCGCCCTCGGTGCGCCGCGTGCGGGCGAGCTGCATTACGAGACGCTCGTTGCCGAACACATGGGCGCAGACGGGTACGAGGAGGAGGTGGAGTACGAAGATCCCTTGTGGTTCTTCTACACCTCGGGCACAACCGGCCATCCGAAGGCGGGCGTACTCTCGCATGGGCAGATGGCGTTCGTCGTCACCAACCATCTGGCCGATCTGATGCCCGGCATCACGTATCGCAGCCGCTCGATGGTCGTCGCCCCGCTCTCGCATGGCGCGGGCATTCATGCCATCGTCAACACGGCGCGCGGTGCGGCGAGCGTGTTGCTGCCGGGCGAGAAGATGGACGCGGAACAGGTCTGGCAGGCAATCGAGCGCCATCGGGTCGACAACATGTTCACGGTGCCGACCATCGTCAAGATGCTGGTGGAAGATCCGGCGGTGGATCGCTACGACCATAGCTCGCTGCGTTTCGTGATCTACGCGGGCGCGCCAATGTACCGCGCCGATCAGAAGTACGCGTTGCAGAAGCTGGGCCGCGTGCTGGTGCAGTACTACGGACTGGGCGAGGTGACGGGCAACATCACGGTGCTGCCGCCGTGGCTGCATAGCGATGACGACGATGCGCCCGATGCACGCGTCGGCACGTGCGGGGTGCCGCGCACCGGTATGGAGGTGGCGATTCTGGACGAGCAGGGGCAGCGTCAGCCGGCGTTTGCGTCGGGCGAAATCTGCGTGCGCGGTCCGGCCGTCTTCATGGGGTATCACAACAATCCGGACGCCAACGCCAAGGCGTTCAAGGACGACTGGTTCCACACCGGCGACCTGGGTCATGTGGATGCGCAGGGGTTCCTGTACATCACGGGCCGGGCCTCGGACATGTACATCTCGGGTGGCTCGAACGTCTACCCGCGCGAGATCGAGGAAGCGCTGCTCACGCATCCGTGCGTGTCGGAGTGCGCGGTGCTTGGCGTGCCCGACCCCAAGTGGGGCGAGAGCGGGCTCGCGGTGGTGGTCGCCCGGGAAGGCATGGCCGCTCAGGCCGATGAACTGCTCGGACATCTCGAAGCGCGTATTGCCCGCTACAAGTGGCCGCGTCGCTTCGTGTTCTGGAGTGCCATGCCCAAATCGGGCTACGGCAAGATCGTGAAGAAGCAAATCAAGACGATGCTCGAAGAGCAAGGAGACTATCGACTATGAAACCTGCGCTTTCACGGGTCTATCGACATGCTGGCGCCCCCACGTTACCCCGTGTGGAAGACTGCGTGTTGAGCGGGCAGCACGAACTGCGCGTGACGATCCGGACTGGTGCCAATCTCGGCGAGGCTTTGCGCGCGGCGTTATCCCGCTATGCGTACGGCGGCGGCGTCGGGCGTTTCTGTGCGGGGACCGCGCGAGGTCTGCGGTACCACATGATCGAGAACACGACGGATGCGGATCGTCCCTTCGGCTATGGTCAGCCGGTCGACGAGATGCGCGAAGTCGATCTGATCGGCGGCGCGATTACCGTGGGCCGAACGGCCGACGGCGCGACGCTGATGCACTGCCATGCGGGCTTTTCCGATCCGTCGGGCGAGTTGCATGGCGGACATCTGATTCTCGATCACACGTGGGCCGGAGACGAGCCGGTGGTGATTCGTCTTTGTCTCTTTGCGCACGGCGGTTACGTGACGGGGGACGACGAGGAGACGCGGTTTCATCTGTTGCGTCCGGTGGCGGGAGAACTGTCATGAGTGTCGCGCTGGATGTTCCCGTCGCCATCGAGAATGGCACGTTGGGCAGGTTGGTGGTGGCACGTCTGAAGCCGAATCAGGATCTGACGGAAAGCATCGAAGCGCTGTGCGCCGAGCATTCGATTGCGCGCGCGATTGTGCGTGGTGCGGTCGGGAGTCTGATCGATGCGAGGCTGGCGTTTCGCGCTGGCGACGGCTGGCGCGAGCAGGTGGTGAACGGCCCAGGGGTGGAGATCCTCAATGTATTCGGCGAGGTGGATGCGCGTCCTGGGGCAGCGAGTGCCATGCCGATGCTGCACGGCATGGTGGCGGACACCGAAGGCCGCATGTTTGCGGGACGCTTCGTGCGCGGCGGCAATCTCTCGTTTATCACCATCGAGGTGACGTTGCAGGAGTGGTTGCCAGCCTGAGCGTGTAAGCGGTGGCAGAAAGCGAAAAGGGGGACGCATCCGATGCGTCCCCCTTTTTTCGTCGTACTCGACGGCTACCGTTATCGTTATGCGGTGACCGGCTGCACCAGCCCGTCTTCACGGAACATATGCTTGATGCCGCGCACGGCCTGACGGATGCGCGACTCGTTTTCGATCAGCGCGAAGCGCACGTATTCGTCGCCATACTCGCCGAAGCCGATGCCCGGCGAGACCGACACCTTCGCCTGCGCGAGCAGCTTCTTGGCGAATTCGAGCGAACCGAGCGCACGGTACGGTTCGGGAATGCGTGCCCAGATGTACATCGACGCTTTCGGCAGATCGACCGCCCAGCCTGCTTCCGTCAGTCCTTTGTAGAGCACGTCGCGGCGGCGCTGGTACTGCTCTCGAATTTCCTCGACGCACGTCTGATCGCCTTCGAGTGCGGCGATGGCTGCGACCTGAACCGGCGTGAACGTGCCGTAGTCGTGATAGCTCTTGATGCGCGCGAGTGCCGCGACCAGTTCCGCGTTGCCGACCATGAAGCCGATACGCCACCCGGCCATGTTGTAGCTCTTGGACAGCGTGAAGAATTCGACGGCGACGTCCTGCGCGCCGGGTACCTGCATGATGGACGGCGCTTTGTAGCCGTCATACACGATGTCGGCATAGGCCAGATCGTGCACCACGAGAATGTCGTGTTTGCGCGCGAGATCGACAACGCGCTCGAAGAATTCCAGCTCGACGCATTGCGCCGTAGGATTCGACGGGAAGCCGAGGATCACCATCTTGGGCTTCGGATGGCTTTCGCGAATGCCGCGTTCGAGTTCGGTGAAGAAGTCGATACCGGGCGTCATCGGCACGGAGCGGATGTTCGCACCGGCGATCACTGCGCCGTAGATGTGAATCGGGTAGGACGGATTCGGCACGAGCACCGTGTCGCCCTGATCCAGCGTGGCGAGCATCAGGTGGGCGAGGCCTTCCTTCGAACCGATGGTGACGATGGCTTCGCGCTCGGGGTCGAGTTCGACGTCGTAGCGGTCCTTGTACCAGCGCGTAATGGCGCGACGCAGGCGCGGAATGCCGCGCGAGGTCGAGTAGCCGTGGGTATCGGGACGTTGTGCGACTTCGACGAGCTTATTGACGATATGCGGCGGCGTGGCCCCGTCGGGGTTACCCATCGACAGATCGATGATGTCCTCGCCACGACGGCGCGCGGCCATCTTCAGTTCGGCGGTGATGTTGAAAACGTACGGGGGAAGACGATTGATGCGCGCAAAGCTGCGCGAGCCCTGAGAGCTGGACATGTTGAACCCTGGAACGTAAGCGCCCGGAACCGTCCGAGCGACGCCGGTGTGCTGGCCACACCGTGACGGCGACTGTAGCGCGGCGTCGGGCGCTTTGGCAAGACATTCTTGCAAGCGAATTTTGCAATGGGGGGGACGCGCCTTCGGGCACAGTGTGTTGCACAGGAGGACGCGCGACGTGAGCGGCGCTGAGCAAGTCCGTCGGTTAAGATGACCGGCCTTGAACCGGGCAGCGCGAAAGCGAAAGGAGTGTCGATGGAGTACGTGTACCTGTTGGTGGCAATCGTGGCGGAAGTGATTGCGACGTCGGCATTGAAGGCATCCGACGGATTCTCACGCGTCGGTCCGGTGGCGCTGGTCGTCGTCGGGTATGGCATTGCGTTTTACATGCTGTCGCTCACGCTGCGCACGATCCCGGTGGGCATCGCCTATGCGATGTGGTCGGGACTGGGTATCGTTCTCATCTCGATTGCGTCACGCGTGCTCTTCGGTCAGAAACTCGACGTACCGGCATTGCTCGGTATGGCGCTCATCATCGCCGGGGTACTGGTAATGAATCTCTGGTCGAAGTCGTCGGCGCATTGAGGTCATTGATGCCATTGATGTCATTGAGACGTGGCTCAGCGATCCCCTTCGGCTTCGGCCAGCACCGCCTTGAGCGCGCCGATACAACTGTCGATTTCCGCACGTTCGATGACGAGTGGCGGCGCGAGACGCAGCACTGTCGAGCGGGTTTCCTTGGCGAGTACGCGCCGTCTTAGCATCCGCATCGAGAGGTCGTGCGCGTCGGCCCGAGCGGGATCGATTTCGATGCCAGCCCACAGGCCGCGTCCGCGCACTTCCCGAATCAGCGGCGAATGAATCGCGTGCAGGCGCGAAAGCAGGTATTCGCCCATTTCCGCACTTCTGCCCGGTAGGTCTTCGTCGGCCATGACGTCGAGCGCTTCGAGCGCGACGGTGGCTGCAAGCGCGTTGCCACCGAACGTCGAGCCGTGGCTGCCCGGCTCGAACAGGTCGATGACGTCGCGTCGCGCGACGAAAGCGGACACGGGCAGCAAGCCGCCGCCAAGCGCTTTGCCGAGCATGATGCCGTCCGGCACGATGCCTTCGTGCTGATAGGCAAACCATCGGCCGGTGCGTCCCAGACCCGATTGAATTTCGTCGAGCAGCATGAGGACGTTCTGCTCGGTGCACAGTTGACGCAGTCCGCGAAGAAAGCCGTCGGGCGGCACGACGATGCCGCCTTCGCCCTGAATGGTTTCGAACAGGACGGCGCAGGTGTTGGGGGTGATGGCGGCGCGCACGGCGTCGATGTCGCCATACGGCACGCGGATGAAGCCGGGTGCGAACGGCCCGAAGTCAGCGCGATAGGCGGGTTCCGACGAGAAGCCGACGATGGTGGTGGTGCGCCCGTGGAAATTACCGTCGGCGACGATGATTTCGGCGCGCTCGGCGGGAATTCGCTTGACGCTGTAGCCCCAGCGACGCGCCGCCTTGATGGCGGTTTCGACGGCTTCCGCGCCGGTGTTCATGGGCAGGGCGCCGCCGAGCGTGGTGAGATCGCAGAGGCGTTCGAGAAAAGCGCCGAGGCGGTCGGTGTAGAAGGCACGGGAGACGACGGCGAGGCGCTGCGCCTGCGCGGTGAGCGCGGCGACGAGACGCGGATGCGCGTGCCCGTGACTGACGGCGGAATAGGCGCTCATCATGTCGAGATAGCGATTGCCCTCGACGTCCCAGACCCAGACGCCCTTGGCATGCGAGAGCACGACGGGCAGGGGTGAGTAGTTGTGCGCACCAAAGCGTTGTTCGCGTTCGATCTCGTTCATGAGCGCGTTCCTCCACACCTGAAGTCTAGATGCGAACGAGATGGCACGCAAAGGGGACAACTCCCGAAGCGCCGCGCATGAAACTGGCCTGTACGTGCGCTATAATCGCCGATTACTCGGATGTGGCGCACGTTTCACGTGCACTCAGCCCCCCGAGTCTCTCCGGCAGCGATACTCGATCGCCGCCATCACGCACTGCCCATAGCTCAGTTGGATAGAGCATCGGCCTTCTAAGCCGACGGTCGGGGGTTCGAATCCCTCTGGGCAGGCCAGCAAATTTGACGTGCTTCAACTTGGCCGACGTCTGGCCTGTCGTGTATTCCCGGTACTGTCGTGGTCTGACGAGTCGGCCTTCGCGCGTATTGTGGCGATGTCGGCCCCCACGTGCCGTACAGCGCTTACAAACGCGTCCAGCGCTGGCGTTTGATTTGTCTCCGCGCGCGTCACAAGACCCACGGCTGGCATGGGCCATTCGCCCGGTGCGTTCAGGATGGCGATGACGCCGAGCCGCTGATATTGGACGGCAATCGGCCGGGGAAGAAAGGCGAGCCAATCGGTGTCCTGCAGCATTTGCAGATTCGCAAGCACCGAGACACATTCCACCCTGGGTATCGGGACCGTCGTCAGATGGTCGGCGAAGAATTGCCGGATCGACGTCCGCAATGGTGCATCGCCGCCCGGGAATATCCAGTCGGCGGATGCAAGCATCGCCGGTGTGATCTTTTTACGCCGGGCCAGAGGATGGTGATGACGAGCGACGATACAAACGCTCTCCTCGAACAGCGCTTCCCGACAAAAATGGGTCGCTGCAGTCCCTTCGCCTAGTCGACAGACAACGCAGTCGAGCTTGCCCTGAGCCAATCCGCCGAGCATCCAGTCGATCGACCCTTCATGAAACTCCGCCACTACGCCGGGCGCATTCTTCGATAAGTGCGTCAGCACTTTGCTCAGAAAATCGGGAATCGCGACCGGCATGATGCCCACGCGAACTTTTCCGAGGGCACCGTTGGAGATCAGTTCAAGATCGCTGCCGAGCTTTTGCATCTCAGTCAACATAATCCGCGCACGATCGATAACGATCTGGGTCGCAGCGGTGGGCCTGAGTCCTCGTGGATGACGATCAAATAATCGTGTGCCGAACAGCGTCTCCAACTCGCGAAGCGATTTGCTCGCGGCAGGCTGCGTCATGTGAAGACGCGTGGCCGCACGGTGAATGCTGAGCGTATCTGCCAGTGCGACAAGCAATGCCAGATGTCGTGCCCTCAGGCGGGCGAGAAGATGTCGTTCTATGACTGGTGGCATGGAATACCCTGATATCGCGAAGTTATCAGTCCCCAAAAAGAAAGCATTACTGACGCGCGGATGGGTCGTGCAATTCTACATGCGCAAATAGTTCGATAAATCAAACCAATCGGAGACCCCGTATGCAGAAGATGCTACGAAAATGTGGCGTGATCCTGGCGCTGCTGAGCGCAATAGGGAGTACCTCGGCGAGTGCTGAAACGATGCGCGTCACGCTTCTCGGCACCGGCACACCGATACTGAACATCAATCGCTTCGGGATCAGCGTGCTTGTGGAGGCGGGTACACAAAAGCTGCTGTTCGATGCCGGCCGGGGCGTAGCGATGCGCCTGCATCAGCGGCAGGTTCCATTGCGTGACATCTCCGCCGTCTTCATCAGTCTGTTGAACTCAGACCATATCACCGGGCTGCCCGACCTTTATGCCACCGCGCCGCTTCCGACCGATGACGGACGTCTCAAAACGCCGATGACCCTGTTTGGACCCGATGGCATCGACAACGTGGCGCGTGGCATCGAGCTGATGTTCAAGGACCAGAACCGGATGCGAATGCTGGAAGGCGAGGTGGTCGAGCCGGCGACGCATATCCACGCAAAGCGAGTCGAGCCTGGGATCGTCTATGAAAAGGATGGGGTGAAGGTCTCGGCCTTCCTGATCGAGCACGGTCATGTCAAACCGGATTTCGGTTACCGCATCGAATACGGCGGACACGCCGTTGTCATTACCGACGACACGACTTACTCCGAAAACCTTGTCGCACATTCGAAGCATGCCGACCTCATGGTTCAGAGCGTCGCCATTGGCAGTCGCGCACTCGAACGGGCCGCACCGGACTACGTCAATCACTTTTACGGATATCTCGCCAGCCCGGAGAGTGCGGGTCGCATTCTTTCGGAAGCCCAACCTAAGCTGGCGGTGTTTGCCCACATTTCACTTTACAGCCGTCCGGACATTCCGCGTGCCACCGTGGATGAGTTGCGTGAGCGCGTTCAGGCGGCCTATCGCGGGAATTTCGTCATTGGAGAGGACTTGATGACCTTTGATATCAATGACCACGGCGTCACACAAGCCCCGTATTCGCCAGAAGTCAGACAACAGGAGCCGCGGACCTGAGCGTGGGGCATGGCCGTGTTGGCTCAGGGGCCGAATGTCCGCGCTGCACGTTGTCGTCGTCGGGAGACCTTACGCCGCGGCGTAAGTGGGGCCGTCCCAGCCGTCGAGGTACTTCGGTAAGTCGTCGACGACATCCACCACGCGCTCCCGGTAAAACAGGTGCATTGTCGGCGCGAGTGCGGCGTCGAGCTTTCCGCCGGTCGCGCGGGCGGTGAGGGCGTTCGGCACCACGCGCATGCCCAGGCGATTGGTGCCGAAGACGACTTCGCCGCAGACGTCGCAGAACGTCTTCGTCATCTGCTTTTCCGGATGTTTGAACGTGCGTCCGGCCCGCTCGCCAACGCTGACCGCCTCAGACGCCCACGCCGTCGCGGAAAAGACCGACGTGCCGTAAAAGTCCCGGCATGACGAACAGTGGCAGTTCGCCCGCGCGGCGGGACTGCCATGCAAATCCAGGGACATACTTCCGCATAAACACGTGACATTCAGTGACATGAGTCTCTCGCTAAGCGTGCCGTTGGTCGGCGTCGCGCCAGAGTCTAACATTGGCCATCACTGGGGACGGTCTCGCCTTGCCGTATCATGGCGGCCTCTCTCCCGGAAAAGTCCTGAAATGCAAGTCCTCGTCGACGCCGACGCCTGCCCCGCAGTCATCAAGGACATCCTGTTCCGCGCGGCCAAGCGTGAAGAAATGATGGTGACGCTGGTGGCGAACCAGTTTCTGCGCACACCACCGTCGCCGTTCGTCAAATCGATCCAGGTGCCACCGGGGTTCGATGTGGCGGACGCGCGTATCGTTGAGATGGTCGAAGCCGGGGATCTGGTGATTACCGCCGATATTCCGCTCGCGGCGGCGGTCATCGAGAAGGGCGGGCGTGCGCTCGACCCGCGTGGGAGCTGGTTCACGCCGGAGAACATCAAAGAGCGCCTGTCCGTGCGCGACATGATGGACCAGTTGCGCTCCGCCGGGATCGAGACCGGCGGTCCCGCCCCGTTCAGTCCGCGCGACGGCAAGGCGTTTGCCGGTGAGCTGGACCGCTTTCTGGCACGTCTGCGTCAGTCACCTCGTTAGGCGTCGTCAGTCCTCTGCGCGAGGCATGCGCGCCTTCAACGCCACCAACATCTCCAAGATATCGCTCGGCAGCTTCCGTTCGCGGGCGATGTCCACACAATCCCGGCCACGGTCGTCGGCAATCGCAGGGTCCGCACCTGCATCGATCAGCAGACGCAGCGTGGCGAGCCGTTGCAGTCGTGCGGCGTAGAACATCGGTGTCTCGCCGTGGGCGCGCAGATTGAGCAACGAGTGGCAATCCGCGATTCCGTAAGCCGTTGCTTGCCTGTCACGCAAACTCACGCTTGTGGCGCACTCGCACGCAGCAATTCGGCAAAACGTGCTTCGCACCAGCGCATGACATCGTTGGGTTCGCGACCGAACCGCCAGAGCATGCGTACCGGTAACTGAGGAAGACCGAGATCGTCGCAGCGAAGTTCATGAAGATCTTCGTATTCCGCAATATCGATCGGCAGCACCGCCCAGCCCAGCTTGTCCACAACCATGCTGGCGATGACGTAGGAGCTGTCCGCCCGCCAGATCGACGGACTCAGTTGCAACGGCGTAATGTCGTCCATTTGCAACAGAATCTGACGATATTTCGCGAGATCCCCGCGCGTGACCTGATCGCGATAGGCCAGCGGATGGTCGCCTGCCACGAACACGCCCTGCACGGCCGAGCCGATGTACTTGTGGCCGAGCGCCGACGAAATCGCGCCACGGTCGACGTGAAAGCCAATATCCGCGCGCTGCTTCTCCACGTACTCGGCGACTTCCGTCGAGGTGCCGTTGAGCAGCGTCAGTTCGAGGTAGGCGAACTGATAGGCGAGGTCGCGCACCAGTTCGCTGACGGCCTGATACGGCAACGCCTCGTCCAGCGCCAGCGACAACTGGGGCTGTTCGCCGAACGCCAGCGCGTTCGCCCGATGGTTCAGCCCCTCGGCCTGCCGCAGCAACTCCTTGGCTTCGAGCAGCATCACCTCGCCCTGATCGGTGAGGCGGGCGTTTCGGCGGCTGCGGTCGAATAGCTCAAATCCCAAATCCGCTTCGAGCAACGAAATCGCCGTGCTCACCGCCGACTGGGCTTTCCCCATACGACGGGCGGCAGCGGATATCGAGCCGTCCTCCGCTGCCGCCACAAAGTAGCGCAATTGTTCAATTGTCCAGTTCATCCATTCATTTTATAGATAGGTTCCAACTTTTTCTAACAACAATTTCGCGGGAGAATCGCGCAGCTCCAATATGAAACGCCAGATTGAAACGCCAACATAGGCTTGGCGGCAGACGACCGGATCCCCCGGTCCGGTGGTCTTGGGCATAGACCTCCTTCGCGCAACGCGTACCTGCCGCCCATGGTGTCTCCGGAGCGATGCGGGGCCCCCGGTCCTCCCCCATCGCTGGCTCACTTGCAGCCAGCCCGTCGCTCGACGCCGCGCACCGAACGCGGTTGCGACACCCTTGACCGGATGTCGTAAATCCAACGTGCTTACATGTCATCGAAAATCGATAACCGAACTCTCCGTACCCGTTTCGGAGTCCTGACGGGTGTTTCCGCCACTCTGATCGCCAGCGTGTTGCTTCTCGCCGCATGCTCTGGCCGTGACAAAAAGGAAGAAGCCGACGCCACACCGGAGGCCGTCGTGCGCACGGTCGAGCGTCGCGCCGAGCCGCTCACGACCGAGCAACCGGGCCGTCTCGAAGCGTTCCGCAGTGCCGACGTGCGCGCCCGTGCGGGCGGCGTCGTCATGGAACGTAAATATCAGGAAGGCCAGAAGGTCGCCAAGGGCGACGTGCTGTTCCGCATCGACCCGCAGCCGCTGTCCGCTGCGCTCGACGCCGCACGCGGTGCGCTCGCCAAGGCGCAAGCCGAACACGATTCCGCCAAAGACAAGATCGAGCGCTATCGTGGTCTCCTTGAGGAGCGTGCCATCAGCGCCCGTGAAGACGCCGAGTCCCGTGCCGCCGAAGCGCGTACGCGTGCCGAAGTGCTGGCCGCCCGCGCCGAAGTACGCAAAGCGGAACTCAACCTCGGCTATACGAGCGTCGTCTCGCCTATCGCGGGACGCGTGCGTCGTGCGGAAGTCACCGAAGGCGCGCTGGTCGGCCTCGACTCGCCCACACTGCTCACGCGGGTGGAACAGATCGATCCGATCTACGTGAACTTCTCGCAGCCCGCCGCACAGGTCTACGCGATGACGCGCGACCTGCGGGCAGGCAAGCTGGAGCACGGCAACGAGGCGGCCGCTCCGCAGGTGCACGTCACGCTGCCGGATGGGCGCGAGTACACCTTGCCCGGCAAACTGCTCTTCACGGATCTGGCCGTCGACCCCGGCACGGACACTATCGCCATGCGCGCCTTGTTGCCGAACCCGGACGGCGTGCTGCTGCCCGGTGCGTTTGTACAAGTGCGCATGCAGGGCGCGGTGAACCCGAACGTGGTGCGTGTGCCGCGCGAAGCGCTCACGCGCACGACGGCGGGCGCCATCGTCCGTGTGGTCGGCGCCGACGGCAAAGTGCACGACCGCAAGGTCCATGCCGATGCCATCGAAGGTCATGACTGGCTGGTGACGGACGGTCTCAAGGGCGGCGAGCAGGTCATCGTTCAGAACCTGACGCAGTTCTCCGACGGCATGAAGGTCAAGACCAAGGTCGCAGGCAATGACACTAAAGATGCCAAGGACGTGAAGAACGCTGGCGAAGACACCGCCAAGTCCACCGACGCCAAGCCTCAGGGCAACGGCAGTCCGGCCTCCAATGCGGAGACGTAATCCAAATGGCTCGTTTCTTTATCGATCGCCCGGTTTTTGCCTGGGTGATCTCTCTGATGATTACGCTCGTCGGCCTGCTGGCCATTCGGGCGCTACCCGTCGCGCAGTACCCTGACATCGCTCCGCCGATGGTCAGCGTATACAGCAGCTACCCGGGCGCTTCGGCGAAGGTCGTCGAAGACTCGGTCACGGCCATCATCGAACGTCAGATGAACGGTGCGCCGGGGCTGATGTACACGTCGGCCACGAGCGGTAACGGTGAGTCGTCGGTCAACCTCACGTTCCGTCAGGGCACTAGTCTCGATCTGGCCGCCGTGGAAGTGCAGAACCGGCTGAAGACGGTTGAGTCACGCTTGCCGGAAGTCGTGCGCCGCTACGGCGTGAAGGTCGAACGTGCGGCCGACAACATCCACATGGTGGTGACACTGTCGTCGCGCAATCCGGCCATCGGCGAGTTCGATCTGGGTGAGTTGGCGGCGTCGCAGGTCGTCAACCAGCTCAAGCGCGTGCCTGGCGTCGGTCAGGTGCAGTTCTGGGGGACGGAGAAGGCCATTCGCATCTGGCCCGACCCGGCCAGACTCGTCGCGCTCGATCTCACCGCCTCGGACATCGTGTCCAAGGTGCGCGCCTACAACGCGCGTGTGACGGTCGGCGATCTCGGCGCTGGCTCGACGCCGACGTCCGCACCGATCAACGCTAACGTCGTCTCCGACACCACCTATTCGACGCCGGAGCAGTTCGCCAGCATTCCGTTGCGCGTGCGCGCCGACGGTTCGGCCATCCGGCTGGGTGACGTCGCGCGCGTGGAACTGGGTGCGTCGGACTACAACTATTCGTCGCGCGTCGACGGGCTTCCGGCCACCGCGATGGGTATCAAGCTCGCGGCAGGCTCGAACGCCGTCGAAGTGATGAAGGCCGTGCGCGCTGTGATGGACGAACAGGCAAAGCTGTTCCCGGCAGGCGTCGAATACCAGATGCCCTACGAGACGGCGTCGTTCGTGAAGGTGTCGATCCAGAAGGTCGTGAAGACGCTGCTCGAAGCCATCGTGCTCGTGTTCATCGTGATGTACCTGTTCATGCAGAACCTGCGTGCGACGCTGATCCCGACGCTCGTCGTGCCGGTGGCGTTGCTGGGTACGTTCGGTGTATTGCTGGGCCTCGGATACTCCGTCAACACACTCACGATGTTCGGCATGGTGCTGGCCATCGGCATTCTGGTGGACGATGCCATCGTCGTGGTGGAGAACACCGAGCGGATCATGGTCGAGGAGGGGTTATCCCCGTACGCGGCGACGGTCAAGGCGATGAAGCAGATCAGCGGCGCCATCATCGGCATTACGGTGGTGCTGGTGATGGTGTTCATTCCGATGGCGTTCTTCTCGGGCGCGGTGGGCAACATCTACCGGCAGTTCGCGGTCACGCTCGCGGTGTCGATCAGCTTCTCGGCATTCCTCGCACTCTCGTTGACACCGGCGCTGTGCGCAACGTTGCTGCGCCCGGTGGCGCACGACCACCACGAGAAGCGCGGCTTCTTCGGCTGGTTCAACCGTACCTTCGCGATGGGCACCGAGCGCTACACGCGCCGGGTCGACAAGACGCTGCGCCATCCGTGGCGCTCGATGCTGGTGTACGGCGCGATTCTGATCGCGGTGCCGCTGGCGTTCATGCGTCTGCCGTCGGCCTTCGTGCCTGAGGAAGACACCGGCAGCTTCATGGTGATGGCCTCCGAGCCGCAAGGCGCAACGTTGCCCGAGGCGATGACGGCACTCAAGCGCATCGAGAGCTATCTGATGCAGAACGAGCCGGTCAAGCACGTGTTCGTGTTGGGTGGCTGGAACGAATTCGGCGCGGGCCCCGGCGGCGGCATGTTGTACGTCACGCTCAAGGACTGGCACGAGCGCACGTCGAAGCATGACGGCGTGAACGCCATCGTCGAGCGCGTGAACGCGAAGTTCACCGGCCAGCCGGATCGCATGATGATCGCGATGAACAGCCCGGCGCTGCCGGAACTCGGTTCGTCGAACGGCTTCAATCTGCGCTTGCAGGATCGTGCAGGTGTCGGCACGGAAGTGTTTACCGCCGCGCGCGACGAGTTGCTGCAAAAGGCGGCCAAGGATCCCGTGCTCAAGAACGTGATCTTTGCCGGGCAGGGCGAGGTGCCGCAGATCGACATCGCGATCGACCGTCGCAAGATGGAAGCGCTCAAGGTCAACATGGACGACGTGAACACCACGCTCGCCACCATGTTCGGCTCGGAGTATGTCGGCGACTTCATGCTGGGTGCCGAGAATCGTCGCGTCGTCGTGCAGTCGGACGGGCGTCAGCGCGTGTCGCCGGAGGATATCGGCAATCTGCGCGTGCGAAATGCCAGTGGCGAGATGGTGCCGTTATCGTCGTTCGTCACGCTCAAGTGGAAGCTCGGCTCGCCGCAGTTAAAGCGCTATAACGGCTATCCGTCGTTCACGCTTCAGGGCGAATCGGCGCCGGGCAAGAGCAGCGGCGAAGCCATGGCGCGCATGGAGCAACTGATGTCGGAGATGCCTGCGGGCATCGGGCACGAGTGGAGCGGTCAGTCGCTTGAAGAGCGGGCGTCGGGCGCGCAGGCACCGATCCTGTTCGCGCTGTCGGTGCTCGTGGTGTTCCTCGCGCTCGCGGCGCTCTACGAGAGCTGGGCGATTCCGGCGGCGGTCATCATGGTGGTGCCGCTCGGCGTGATCGGCGCACTCGGTGCCGTGAGTCTGATGGGCATGCCCAACGACATCTATTTCAAGGTGGGCCTGATCGCGACCATCGGTCTGTCGGCGAAGAACGCCATTCTGATTGTGGAAGTGGCCAACGATCTCGCGAAGCAGGGCATGACATGGTTCGATGCGGCAGTGGAAGCCGCGCGACTGCGCTTGCGTCCGATCGTGATGACGTCGCTGGCGTTCGGCTTCGGCGTGGTGCCGCTGGCGATTGCGACCGGCCCGGCGTCGGGGGCGCAGCGCGCGATCGGTGTGGCCGTGCTGGGCGGGATCGTGACGGCCACGGTGCTGGCGATCTTCCTGGTGCCGTTGTTTTTCCTGCTGGTGGGCCGCTTCGTGCGCCGCTCGCATCCGGGTAAGGATGCGCCGCACGACGCGAATGATGCCGCACCGGCCGTAGAGGGGAAGGTATGACGATGTTTCGACCCCGCATGCGCGGGATAACTGTGGCGGGCGTGTGCTTGTTCGCGCTGCTGGCCGGATGCACGATGGCGCCGACTTATGAGCGTCCGGCTGCGCCGATGCCGACGACGTACGAAGCGCCGACAGGCAGCGGTGTGCATCTCGCACTCGCTGATCCCCTCTCCGCCGACGCCGATTGGGCCGAGGTCTTCACGGACGCGGACTTGCAGACGCTGATTCGCCGTGCGCTCGCACAGAATCGCGACTTGCGGCTGGCGTCGCTGCGCGTGCAGGAGGCGCGCGCGTTGTACGGCATCGAGTCGGCCAATCTGCTGCCGAGCGTTCAGGCAGGCGGGGCGTTCTCCCGTCAGCGATACTCCGGCTCGGCCGGGCAACCCGATGGCGCAAGCAATATGCCGGGCGGTTATGTCGCCAACGACGTGCGCGCGACGGTGGGCGTGAGTGCGTTCGAGCTGGACTTCTTCGGGCGCGTGCGCAGTCTGCGCGACGCCGCGCTTCAGGAGTATCTGTCGAGCGAGGAAGCACAACGCGCGGCGCAAGTGAGTCTGGTGGCGGAAGTGGCAACGTCCTACATCGGGCTGGTCGCCGCGAACGAGCAGATCGCTTACGCCCGCGATGTGCTGGCGGCGCGTGAGGACGGCATTCGCGTCATTCGTCTGCGCGCCGAGCGCGGACTGGTCGACGACCTCGACCTGAACACGGAGACGACGCAGGTCGAAGTGGCGCGGGCGGCGCTCGCTGAACGTGAACGTCAGCGCAGCGAGATCGTGCACGCGTTGCAGGTGCTCACTGGCGACGTCGGCGCGAAGCCTGCGGCGGCATCGTCGCTCGACGGTGCTTTCGTGGTGCCGGTCGCAGCGGGCTTGCCGTCGTCGCTGCTGATGCGGCGTCCCGACATTCGTCAGGCCGAAGCGAAGCTGCGCGGAGCTAATGCGAATATCGGTGCGGCGCGTGCAGCGTTCTTCCCGTCGGTCAGACTGACGACCGACATCGGTACCGCCAGCGCCAGCTTCTCCGATCTGTTCGGCGCAGGCACCGGCGTGTGGTCCTTCATGCCGCAGATCACCGTGCCGATCTTCAGCGGCGGGCGCAACATTCAGGGCCTCAATCTGGCGAACGTCCGCAAAGAGATGGCGGTTGTCTCGTACGAGCGCACGATCCAGACAGCGTTCGCGGAAGTCGACGATGCGCTCACAGCGCAGCAACTGCTCTCGCGTCAATATCAGGCACAAAAGCGTGTGTCCGATGGCGAACGCGAGCGGCTGCGGCTGGCCAAACGTCGTTATGTGAACGGCGTGGCGAGCTATCTCGAATTGCTCGACGCCCAGCGAAGCGAATTCCACGCGGCGCAGCAACTGATCGATGTGAAGCAACGGGTGCTCGTTAATCACGTGGCGCTGTATCGTGCGTTGGGTGGCGGATGGAAGCCGGAGAGTGATGCCTCGTGACGCGACCGTAACGTGATCGGCTAGGTTGCCGTCAAACAAAAACCCCGCCGGGTCTAGCGATCCGGCGGGGTTTTTTCATGCGTAGCCGTCAGCCACGTGGTGACGACAGGCGCAGGCGCGTTAGAACGCGAAGCGGCCTTCCGAAGCGATCTTCGCGATCGGCTCGCGCGGGCTCGGCACTTCGCGAGCGCGCAGGCCTTCGGGCAGTGCGTTCACGTCGCCGCCCGGACGGCCGATGGCGATGGCTGCTTCGATCTTGTACTTCGGCGACAGATCGAGTTCGTTGCGGATCTTGTCGTGTTCGATACCGGCCAGACCGTGCGTCGCCCAGCCCGAGAGCGAGGCTTGCAGCGCGAGGTAGCCCCACGCCGCACCGGCGTCGAAGCTGTGGGTCGGGGCCGGGACTTCCTTGTCGCTGCCCGGGGGCGTGAGCGTCGACTTCGAGATCACGAGGACGATGGCGGCGGCGTTCTTGGCCCACGTCTGGTTGAACTCATTGAGGAAGCCGACGAACTGGTCCCAATGCGGCGTGCCACGGCGGGCGAAGACAAAGCGCCACGGTTGCGCGTTGTAGGCCGACGGTGCCCAGCGGGCGGCTTCGAAGAACGACAACAGGGTGGCTTCGGGAATCGTTTCGTCCTTGAACGCACGGGGCGACCAGCGGGCCACGAATTGCGGGTCGATAGGATGATCGGCTTGGCGGGTGGTGATATCGGTCATGCGAATAGTCTCGTCGGCTAAAGTGCAATCAGTGCGGTCAGATACCTCTGATCGGGCCGCTAGGATACCCTGCGCGACGGGCGATCCCAACGAATATCGCCGCACGTGCATATGACTTGCGGTTATCTCGGCGGGCACGCCTTTGTCCTCGCCGTGGCTTCATCGTCTGTGCGACCGCCGTCCCGCGATATCATCGCCCTCCATGAACACCTTAAAGAACATGCGGATCTTCGTGCGCGTGGCCGACGTCGCGAGCTTTGCCGGTGCGGCGCGCGCGCTCGACATGACCACGCCTCAAGTGTCCAAGGCCATCTCCGAACTCGAAGCGCACCTGCGCACGCGGCTGCTGCATCGCACGACACGCAAGCTTGCCCTGACGGACGCAGGCAAGCGCTACCTTGAGCGTTGCCGCGACATCATCGCACTGGTCGATGTCTCGGAGGCCGAAGCCGGGGCCGCGAGCGCCGCACCCAGCGGAACGCTGCGTCTGCACGCGCCAGCCAGCTTCGGACAGGTGTTCGTGGTGCCCGCGCTGGCGCGCTTCCTTGAGCGGTATCCGGACGTCGAGGCTGACTTGCTGCTGTCGTCGCGCGTGCCCGATCTGCTGGAAGAGAACATCGACGTGTCGCTGCGGCTCGCCACGGCGCAGTTGCCCGATTCGGGGCTGGTGTCGGCGCGGATTTGCCGGATGGCGTCGGTGCTGTGCGCAGCCCCGCAGTATCTTGCCGCGCATGGTGCACCGCGCTCGCTGGACGAACTGGCGCAGCACACGCAGGTCCGCCTGAACGCACCGCATTACTCCGTCGATCACTGGCTT
Organism: Pandoraea commovens; assembly: GCF_902459615.1. Classification (GTDB taxonomy): domain Bacteria; phylum Pseudomonadota; class Gammaproteobacteria; order Burkholderiales; family Burkholderiaceae; genus Pandoraea; species Pandoraea commovens. The sequence continues at coordinate 41,623 of NZ_CABPSA010000003.1, read as the reverse complement.
TTCGAAGGCCCGGACGGCGCGGTGAAGCTGCCGGTGCCCTCAGGGCGGCTGCGCGTGAACACGGCCGACTCGCTGGCGGCGGCACTCATCAGCGGCTGTGGCGTGGGGCCGGTGCCGTTGCTCTCGGCACTCTCGGCGCTGCGCAGCGGTTCGCTGGTGCGAGTGCTGCCCGATTACGAGTTGCAGGGGACGAATGTCTACGCGGTCTACGCGTCGCGGCTGTACCTCGACGCGAAGGTCAAGACATGGATCGAGTTTCTTCGGACATTTGTGGAGCAGGCGCTGTCTGCCCCAGACGCCGCAGCGATAGCGCAGCCACTGCGATCAGCAGGCCGATGACCAGCGACACCCAGAGGATGGCTGCGTCGCCCCAGTGTGCGCGAGCCACCGAGTAGCCCCAGGGGGCGACGGCCGAGACCGCGAACGCGGGGGTGAGCAAGGTGCCGAGCGCCCGCGCGTAGGCTTCGTGCGAGAACAGTTCGAGCGGGAGGCTGGCACGTAGCAGCGTCGCCAGTCCATTCAGTGCGCCATAGAAGAAGATGAAGACCCCGGCGGCAATGACGGACGACATCCCCGCCAATCCGAGCCCGAAGCACAGTGGCAGCCCGCAGCCGACCACCACGTTGAGATTCACCGCGCTCGACTGACGCGGCTGAAGCCACTCCAGTGTTCGTGCACACACCTGCCCCAGCCCCCAGAGCGCGGCGAGCCCGACCGGTAGCCCTTGCACGCTCAACAGCGACGTCAGGTGGGCCGCCAGCCCCGACGACAGGATCGAGACCAGCGCCATGATCGCGCCGTAGAGCAGGGCGGGCCGCCACGGCAACGGGGCGCGTGTCTTGCTGCTGGCGTCGGCGGCTGTTGCGCGCGGCGGCGTTGGCGGCAGGCTGCGCAGCAACGCCCACGCCAGCAGGCCGAATGCGCCATACACGAGCACCCCTGGTCGCCATCCCCATGTGTCTCCGAGCCAGTTGCCTACCGGCCAGAAGACGGTCGTGGCGAGGCCGCCGATCAGGGTGATCTGCGTCATCGGTCGGCGAGCGGTGGGCCCGTAGAGGGCGGCAAGCGTGGCGAAGGCGGCGTCGTACAACGACAGACGCATGCCCACGCCGAGCAGGCACCACGCGGCGTAGAACTGCGCGAGCGTGGTGCTCGTGGCCAGTGTGGCGCATCCGGCGGCGTAAATCAGGGTGCCGAGGCACATCACGCGGCGTCCCCCCATGCGTTCGAGCCAGCGGCCTGAAAGTGGCGACACGGCGGCCATCACCAGCATGGCGAGCGACGGACCGGCGAAGACCCAGGTCTGCGCCCAGCCGGTGTCGCGTGCGATGCGCCACGCAAAGGCGCCGGGCAGATAGAAGCTCACGCCCCAGTTGATGAGTTGTGCGAGGCCGAGCCGGAGAACGAGAGGCATGACGATATGGGGGCAAAAGGCCGGATTCAGGCCGGATTCAGGCGTCGTCGCGAAACGTCGACGAGGCTTTGGCGCGTTAGGACGCCCGGACCGACGCCACACTCTGCATGGTGCGCCTGCCGCATCTCTTGGTAAAGTCTTGGCATCTTATCCGGTTCATAAGGAAAACTTTGAGATGCGACGCCTGAATCTGGATCAGTTGCATACCTTCGCCGAAGTCGTTGACGCTGGCAGTTTCTCGGCGGCAGCGGTGCGTCTCGACCTGTCGCAACCGGCCGTCAGCCTTCAGGTGCGTCAACTGGAGCAACGCCTGAACGTGCGGCTCATAGAGCGGGTGGGTAAGCGGCTCAAGCCGACGTCGGCCGGGCTGACGTTGCTCGAACATGCGCGCCGCATCGATGCCGCCGTCGAAGAGGCGATGCAGGCGTTGTCGAGCCACGCGCGGGGTGTGGCCGGGGAAGTCGCTATCGGGACGGGGGCGACGGCCTGCATTCACCTGCTGCCGCCCATGCTGCGCGCGATGCGCAAGCGGCATCCGCAACTGGACATCCGGGTGAGCACGGGCAATACCGACGACGTTGTTGCAGCCGTCACGGAAAACCGGCTCGATATCGGCCTCGTGACGTTGCCCGCTGCGGGGCGCAGCCTGCACGTCACGCCGGTTTTGCGCGACGAGTTCGTCGCCATAGCACCGGCGAACGACAACACGTGGGGCGACGAAGTCACACCGCACACGTTGGCCGCCGCGCCTATGGTCGCATTCGAATCCGGCAGCAGCACCCGTCTGCTAATCGACGACTGGTTTCTGCAAGCCGGGTTGCGCATGCGTCCGGTCATGGCGCTGGGCAGCATCGAAGCCATCAAAGAGATGGTGGCGGCAGGACTCGGCTACAGCATCGTGCCGAAAATGTCGGTGAATGCCGTTCATCATCGACGCGGATTGCGTATATCGACACTCACACCGGAACTAACGAGAACGTTGGCGATTGTCGTCAGGCAGGATAAACCGCTCACGCCGGGATTGCGAAAAGTCCTGTCGGCATTGGAAGGGCTGGGCAGCGTGTTGTGAAATTCAATGAGAAAATGATTCGCACTCCACGTGAAAAAGTGTCGTTGTTTTATTGGGCAAAATTACTCCCCGCAAAACACAAGGCTCGGACTACAATGCGCGAATAACGGCATCCAAACCGGCAATTATTGAGAACGTGTAACTCGCAATGCATCACAACCTTTATCGATATGAGGGGCTGCTGGGAGCCCGCTCGGTCGAGGCGCTGGACGCCGAGTTTCAGAAGCTGACGCAAACGCTGGAATACGACGCGCTGTTTTATGCTCCGTTGTTGCCGCGTCGCGAGCGAGAAGCCGCCGCATTCCAGATGGAAGATCAGATCATTTCTGCGCAGGGCATGCCGAGCCGTCACATCTTCACGACGTTTCCGCCTGCCTGGATCGAGCGCTATCAGAGCGCGGGATATGCTGAAGTCGATCCTGTGCTGGTGGCGGCGAATCTGTCGCCACTGCCGATTCTCTGGCGCACGTTTCTCATGCAAAAGCGGCCGCATCCGATTTTTGCCGACGCGAGAGCGCATGGTCTGGCCAGCGGCGTATCGATCCCTATCTATGGCGCTGCGGGCGAGCGGGCGATCTTCAGCGCGGCGACTGCGAAATCGCCGGAAGAGTCGGCCGAACTCGAAGCGCGCATGGTCGGTGAAATCTATCTGACGGCGCTGTATTTCCATCAGGCGATTCAGCAACTCGACATGCAGTGGGTCGCCAGTCGTTGCACCGGCAAGCTCAGCCCGCGCGAGATCGAAAGTCTGTTGTGGGCGGCGCGCGGGAAGACTGCTTGGGAAATCGGATTGATTCTGAAGATCTCCGAGCACACCGTCACGTTTCACATCAATAACGCCAAGCGCAAACTTGGCGCGGTCAACCGGCATCAGGCGATTGCCGCCGCGATCAGCACCGGTCTGATTTCTCCCTGAAGTTATCCATTTCCAAACGAGTTCGTGAGCGCCAATTCCGGGCGTTCACGAAGCCGCTTTGCCTTGTGATTTCACATCTGTCGCCTTTGCCCATTGCGCGACATATTCCCGCCATTTTCGAGACATTCCTCCCCTGAATTCAGCGGATTTCACACCTTTTCCGAAACGGTGTGTTGTCGCTTTGAGGCTAGTTCAATTCCTAGGGAAAACTATAATTTACTCATGGCGAAAACTGATCGGTTAGCGGTTTTCGTCACTTTGAACGACATACGAACGATAAAAGGAGTTTTCCATGAAAAAGAACCTGCTGAGCGCCATTGCGCTGGTCAGCCTGACCGTAGCCGCTGGCTCGGCTTTCGCTGCCGATCAATCGACCGGTGTGACCCGTGAACATGTGCGCGCCGAACTGCAAGCCGCACGCGAACTCGGCCTGTCGCCGGTGACGGAATTCAACTTCCCGTACACCTTCGAGCAATCGGTTCAGTTGCAAAAGCGCACCGCCGAAATCGAAGCGGCGCAACACAGCGCTGCCCCGCAAGCCCCGGCAGTCAACTGAAGTCTCGATGTGTGGAAGAGGGACAGTCAGTCCCGAGATGTACTGAAGTGCTGAAGTTGCACCCGATTCGCCGACGGCCCGCCTGATTCGTTTGATCGCATCGACCGTTCGAGCATTACGCGTCCCGCCCGCGCCGCGCGAATCTTCCTCACGACGCCCTAGCGCGTCACTTGCCACAGCCCCGCCAGAGGACCTCGGTCCCGACGGGGCTTGTGTGTTTCTGGAGGCCCGGCAGCGTATCCGAGGTCATATCGTGCATATCGTGGGACAGGCGCCAGCGACCTCGTTTCAATGCGTGGATCAAAGCGTAGATGCGTCGGACGAATGAGATTCGGCCATGGCGGCCTTGTCCTTTGCGACGCTCGATTGCCATCCGCCGCCCAGCGCCAGGAACAGATTGACCTGATCCATGGCGACCTGCGTTTCGGACGCAGCGAGCGCTGCTTCGGCGCTCGCGTGCGTGCGCTCGGCGTCGAGGCTCGTGAGGTACGGCGCACGGCCCGCCTGATAGAGCTTGTGGTTCTGTTGCGCAGCGGCACGGGATTTGTCGCGCGCGTCGCGCAGCGCATCGTCGCGCTGCAATTCGCGGGTGTACGCCGAGAGCGAAGTCCGCGTTTCCTGAATCGCCTTGAGCACCACACCGTCGAAGTGCGCGAGCGCAGCGTTCGCGCCAGCCTCCATGCCCTTGATGTGCGAGCGCACGCCGTTGGTCGGCAGCGACCACGAGATCATCGGACCGACGGTCCATTGTTCGGTGCGTCCCTGACCGAAGTGTTCCAGCACGCCGTTCGCGCCAATCGATGCGCCGAAGCGAATCGTCGGATAAAGGTCCGCCGTCGCTACGCCGATCTTCGCCGTGGCCGATGCCAGTTCGCGCTCTGCCTGACGCACGTCCGGGCGACGTTTAAGCAGCGCCGTGCCGTCGCCGACGGGCAGCGCCTGCGTGAGTTGCGGAATCCGACGGCATTGCGTGAGGCTCGCGTCGAGCGTGCCCGGCACCTTGCCGAGCATCACCGCCAGCCGGTCGTTGGCGGCTTCGTTCTGCGCCAGATAATGCGGGAGCCCGGCGCGCAACGTGTCGGCTTGCGCCTGCGCGCGCAGCAGATCGGTCGGCTGATCGCGTCCGGCGTCGACCAGCTTGCGAGTGATCGCGACGCTGCGTTCCTGCAACTTCAGTTGCTCGTTGGCAATGTCGTACTCGTGATTGGCCGCGCAGCTTTGCACGTACGCGCGAACGGTCTCGGCCGCCACGCTCACGCGAGCGACATCGAGCGCAGCCTGGCTCGCTTCGGCGGCGGCGAGTGCGGCTTCGTCCGCACGGGCTAGCTTGCCGAAGAAGTCGATCTGATAGGAGATGCCGAGCGTGGCGACGGCAATGTTCACCACCGGCAGCTTCTCTTCCTTGAGCAGACTTTCGCCCGAAATCTGTGCGCGGGCCGCTTCGGCCTGCACACCGCCCTGCGGCAGATTCTCGGACTCCACTTCGTGATACAGCGCAACGGCGCGCTGCACATTGGCCAGCGCCACGCGCACGTTCGTATTGGCGGCGAGCGCTTCTTTCACGAGTGCGTCGAGCTTCGGATCGTCGTACAGCTGCCACCAGTCATCCGGCACCGCTTCGATGGAGACCACGCCCGGCTTCGAGACATTCGCGAGTGCGCCGTTTGCCTCGGACGAACGCATGAAGGAGTTCTCCGGCAAGTGATAGTCCGGCCCGACGGTCGTACATCCCGCGACGAGCGCGGCGGCAACTGCCACTGCGCTCAGCAGAAGGAGACGGGGCCGCGTTACTTTCATGGCGGTCTTCGTCGCGCTCACTTGCGCACTCCTGCCGGTGCGTCGCTTCGCGTGACGGCGGCCATTGCCGTCGGTGCTGCATCGTCAGGCTGCGCTGCGTGTTCTGCGTGTTTCGGCTGCGCTTTGTCCTGACCTTCGACGACGGTCACCGTGGCCGTACGACCGGCGACGAGACGCATGTCGGCGGGCACGTCGTCGAGCGCGATACGCACCGGAATGCGTTGCGCGAGACGGACCCAGTTGAAGGTGGGGTTGATGTTCGGCAGCATCGACGCGCCGCTGGTGCGGTCCCGATCCTCGATACCGGCGACGATGCTCTGCACATGCCCGTGCAACACGTGACGCTCGCCCATCAGGCGAATTTCCACCTTGTCGCCGATATGGATGCCGCGCATCTTGGTTTCTTCGAAATAGCCTTCGACGTGCAGCGAGCCAGCGTCGACCATTGAGAGGACCGGACGGCCCGTCGTCACGTAGTCGCCCACGCGCGGCAGACGGTCGTTCAGGTAGCCATCGGCAGGCGCAACCACGCGGGTGCGTTCCAGGTTGAGCTTCGCAAGGCGCACCGCGGCGTCGGCTTGCGCCACGGCCGCTTCACCGGATTCGACCTTGGCCTGACCGGCTTCGACGACTTCCTTGGCCACCACTTCCGTCAACTGATGATTACGTGCGTTCTCGCGACGTGCCTGCGCGAGCGTGGCGCGCTGTGCGGCGGCGGTCGCCTCGGCTTGCTGCAACGCGAGCGTGTAGCGATCACGGTCGATCACGAACAGCAGATCGCCACGGTGCACCGGCTGGTTGTCTTTGACCTCGACGTCGGTAATCAGACCGGAGACGTCGGGGGCGACCTGCACGATGTCGGCGCGAATACGACCATCGCGCGTCCACGGGGCGACCGTGTAGTAGTCCCAGAGGTGCAGCAGCACGTAGACCGCCACGCAGGAGACCGCGAGCGTCAGAACGACGGGACCGAGAGAGCGAAGTTTCAGTTTCATGGTTGGCAGGCGTGCGCGATGGCGACGATGCCGCCCAGCGCGATGATGTACACAGCAAGGTTGAATAAGGAGCGGTGCCAGACGAGCTTGTAAAAGCCGATGCGCGCCAGCACGAAGCGCAGCGCCCCCGTCAGCACGAACGCCACGACCATCAGGGCCAGCAGCGTCGGCACGAATACACCGTAGATGTCGATCTCGCCGCTCATTGGGGACTCCGGGTCAAGGCTGTGGAGGTGGGGGACGTAGGCGGGAAGAGTGCGACGTGGATGTCCATGAGCGAGGCGCGCGCGCTGCGCGAGGCCTGATCGCTATGGGCCACCAGCGAGCGCACGGCGCCCAGCAGTTTGTCTCGCAGCGTGGCGTCGGGCTGGCTCACCTGTGCGTCGAGTCGCGACTGGTAGAAGCGCGCCACGTCGGACAGCGCGGCCTCGACCGCATTGCGTTGCGATGGATTCAGATTCGGCAATTCGCGTTGTAGAGCGAGCGCGGAGAGTTCGACGCGCACTTCGGTAAAACCGTCGCTCGACGTTTCGCTTTCGCTCGCCGCCAGACGCGGCACCAGTTGGCCGAGCCGGTCGAGCAGCCGTGCCCGCAGGCGGTTGTGTTCGCTCACCGAGCGGCCCATCGCGTTCTTTGCGATGTCGCGCCAGCTCGAATGAATCAGTCGACGCATGGCGACGCGCGTGCCGAACGGGCGCGTCTGCAAGGTCCACAACAGTGCGAACAGAACCCCGGCTAGACCGGCGATGTTGTTGTTTAGAAAGCTTTGGAAGTCGGCGTTGTATCCGCCCTGAATCCCCACGAAAGTCGCCGTGTTCACCGCCACGAGCATGGCCACCATCGTGAAGCGCGGCTGTGGGATCAGTGTGCCGAGCAGCACGAACGGCACGGCAAAGAGCGCCACGAGCAGACCGAAGTCATGGGCGTTCGTCAGGATGAAGAACACGTACACGGCGGCGAACACCACGCACACGGCCGTCGCCCAGAAGAACGAGCGGATGAACGGTGCGGGCTCGTCCATCGCCGCGAAGAAGCAGCAGGCCACCGCGCCGAGCGACACGCCAGCCGCGCCGTCGTTCCAGCCCGTGTAGATCCACGCCATGCCCATCAGGAACGTGCAGAGTGCCGCCGAGATCGTCGAGAACAGCAGCAGGCCGTGGTCGTAGTGACGTGCACCGCCCAGTTCCCAGTGCGGGAAGGCGGGCGTCCATTCGGGGGCGCCTTCATGCTGTCCGAAGCGGCGTTGCAGCGAGGCGCAGTCCTGCCACAACTGCACGAGCGAGCGAAGACGGTCTTCCGTCGCGGACACGAGCGCGCCATACCAGTCCGACGCTTCACCGGCCGATTGTGGCGGCTTGAGCAGATGGGCGGGCGCGGGTGACGGTGCACCCCGGCGTAGCCACGCGACGATTTCCGCCATCTTGGCTTCGAGCGCTTCGGGCGCCCCGTTCGGATGCAAACGTAACGTTTGCACCAGCGACGCCACGGTCGAGAGTACCGGCATCATCATCGTCATGCGTCCGCGCAGTTCCTGTGCGTCGCGCACGCGCTCCGATGTATCGGCGTCATACGACAGTTGGCTGATCAACTGGTCGAGAGCCAGAATGTCGGCCGCCATGCGGTGACGGCTCATGTGGCGCGTAGCTTTACCTTCGGGGTCGGCCGACAGCATGTCGGTGGTCCAGCGCGCGGCGTCGGTGAGCCAGCGGGCCGAGCGGTCGTGCAGCACCTTCGCCACGCTCGTAGGCAGAATCACCGCGCCCACGACGCTGGCGCAGACGATGCCGAGAATGATCTCTTCCGAGCGCGCGATGGCAATGTCGAAAATGCCCGACGGAGTGTTCACGGCGGGCAGGGCGATGAGCGGCAGTGTGTACGACGCCAGCAAGAACACGTAACTGCGAGGCGAGCGATGCAGTAACGAGATATAGAGCAGCGTGCCGGTCCACAGACCGACGGCGGCCATCAGTAATTCGGGGGTGTTGACGAGCGCGGGCACGAACGCAATGGACGCCGCAGCACCCAGCAGCGTGCCGAGCACGCGGTACAGCGCCTTGGAGCGGGTTGCGCCCGTCAGCGGATGCGAGACGATGTAGACGGTGGCCATCGCCCAATAGGGGCGCGGCAGGCCGAGCGCGAGCGCGATGTACAGCGCCAGCATCGAGGCGACGAACGCCTTGATCGAGAAAATCCAGTCGCGGGAGGAAGGCCAGGTAAGCACGGTCGACGTCTTTGACTACTTTTTGGGGAGTTCCATCGCGAGGATGGACCCGTCCGGGTCCGCCGCGCGGTTGAGCGTTTCGAACACGCGCAGCACGGCATCGAAATCTTCCCGGGGGATATTCGCGAACACCTTGGCACGCAACTGGCTGAGTTCGACTTCGAGCTTTTCGGCGAGCGTTTCACCCGCTTCGGTGAGCCGCAGCGCATTGGCGCGACGGTCGCTGGCGTCCACTTCGCGCACGACCAGACCGGCCGCGCACAACTGATCGAGCAGGCGCACGAGCGACGCGCCTTCGAGCCCGACGTACTCGGCCAGCTCGACCTGACGCACACCCTGGCCAAGACGGCGGATGAACAGCAGGGGGCCGGCGCTCGCCGCGGAGATGCCGTATTCGACAATCGCGCCCTGCGATAACTGGCGCCATTGTTTGCCCGCCAGCAGCAGATGGCTGGTGAAGACAAAGCGGAGCGATTCTAGGGAGGTCATGGCGAAAGATTATATGTTAACTAATAATTAGGATGCTAGCTAATAGGCTGTTGCGAAATCCGTGGGAATCGTGGGAAGCCTCGGGCAGCATCCTTGGCAGAGGCTGACGTGGCGTGCCTTTCGGCGATGTCGGCGGGTAAGATAGCGGCATCCGGCGCGCAGGCTTCACGCCCGTCGCCAAGTGTTACGACATATTTCAAGGGACGCCCAATGACATCCAAGGGACTGGATAGCGAATCGTTCGAGCTGCTGCTCGCTGCGGTCCAACGCTTCATCCGCGAGCGGCTTGTGCCCGCCGAGAACGACGTCGAGGAGCACGACGAAGTGCCCGCCGTCATCGTCGAAGAGATGAAAGAGATGGGACTGTTCGGCCTGTCGATTCCCGAGGAGTTCGGCGGGATCGGTCTGTCGATGGTGCAGGAAGTGCGCGTGGCCTATGAGTTCGGGCAGACGTCGCTGGCGTTCCGTTCGGTGTTCGGCACGAACGTCGGCATCGGCTCGCAGGGCATTCTGATGGACGGCACCGACGCGCAGAAGCGCGATCTGTTGCCGCGCGTGGCGAGTGGCGAACTGATCATGTCGTTCGCGCTGACCGAGCCGGACGTGGGATCGGACGCGGCTGCGCTCAAGACCCGCGCGGTGCGCGACGGCGACGTCTATGTGCTCGACGGCGTGAAGCGTTTCATCACCAACGCGCCGCGCGCCGGGGCGTTTACGCTGATGGCGCGTACCGGCGGCGAGGGCGCAGGCGGCATTTCGGCGTTCATCGTCCCCGCTGACACCCCGGGCCTGTCGCTGGGCAAGGCAGACAAGAAGATGGGCCAGCGCGGCACGAAGACCTGCGACGTCGTGCTGCAAGGCGCGCGCGTCCCGGCGGCGAACATCATCGGCGGCGAAGCCGGTAAGGGTTTCAAGACGGCCATGAAGGTACTCGACCGGGGGCGTCTGCACGTGGCGGCGCTCGCCTGCGGCATGGCGCAGCGCATTCTCGACGAGTCCGTGGCCTATGCCCGCGAGCGCAAGCAGTTCGGCGAGCGCATCGGCGACTTCCAGTTAGTGCAGGCGATGCTCGCCGACAGTCAGGCCGAACTCTACGCCGGGTGGTCGATGGTGCAGGACTGCGCCGCGCGATACGACGCGAAGCCCGTGGGCAAGCGCGACGCCGACGTCAGCACGCGGGCCTCGTGCGCCAAGCTGTTCTGCACGGAAATGGTCGGACGCGTGGCGGATCGCGGCGTGCAGGTCCACGGCGGGGCGGGCTACATCAATGAATACAAGGTCGAGCGCTTCTATCGCGACGTGCGTCTGCTGCGTCTGTACGAGGGCACCACGCAGATTCAGCAGCTCATCATTGGCCGCGCGTTGATGCAGAGGGACTGAGTGAGCCGACGCGCGCTACCCTTTCTGGTGGCGTCGACGTTCTTCATGGAGAACCTCGATGCCACCATCATCACCACGTCGCTACCCGCCATGGCGACGGACTTCGGCGTCGCGCCGTCGCAACTGTCCATCGGTCTGTCGGCTTATCTCGTTGCACTCGCTGCGTTCATTCCGGCGAGCGGGTGGCTGGCGGACCGGCTCGGGCCGCGCCGCGTGTTCCCCGCCGCCATCGCGCTTTTCACGCTGGCGTCCGTGCTGTGCGCGATGAGCACAAGCCTCGGCATGTTCACCGCCTGCCGGGTGCTTCAGGGGCTGGCCGGGGCAATGATGGTGCCTGTCGGGAGACTCGTCGTGCTGCGCAATACCCCCAAGCCGGAGCTGGTGCGTGCCATTGCAACGATCACATGGCCGGGCCTCGCCGCCCCCGTCCTCGGTCCCGCGCTTGGGGGCTTCATCTCGTCGACGTGGAGTTGGCACTGGATCTTTCTGATCAACGTGCCGCTGGGCCTCGCGGCATTCGCGGGCGCGTTGTGGTTGGTCGGCCCCTCGCCGGGCGAGCGCAAGCCGTTCGATCTGCCGGGCTTCGTGATGAGCGGCGTCGGTGCCAGCTTGCTGATGTTCGGCGTCGAGCTGGCAAGCCGCACGCCTGCCGACTGGCCGATGGTGATCGGTTGCCTCGCCATCGGATTGCTCTCGATGGGCTGGTCGATCCGGCACTTCCTGCACACGCCGCACCCGCTCATCAATCTGGCGGCCATGCGCGTACAGACGTTTGCCGTGACGGTGTGGGGCGGTTCGCTTTTTCGCATGACGATCGGCAGCGCGCCGTTTCTGCTGCCGCTCATGTTCCAACTGGCGTTCGGTCTGAGCGCGGTGACGTCCGGCCTGCTGATGCTCGCACTCTTCGCGGGCAATCTCGGCATCAAGCCCGCAACGACACCGATCCTTAAGCGCTTCGGCTTCCGTCGTGTGCTGCTCGGCAACGGTGTGCTTGTCGTGATCGGCTTTCTGATGTGCGCCGCGCTGTCGTCGACGACCCCGTTCTGGCTCGTCGCGCTCGTGCTGCTGTTCGGGGGCATCTGCCGGTCGATGCAGTTCACCACGCTTGCCACGATGGCATTCGCCGACGTGCCACCTGCCGACATGAGCGGCGCTGCGACGCTGTCTTCCGCGCTTCAGCAGATGATGACGGGCATGGGCATCGCGCTTGGTGCGCTCATCCTCAAGTTCACGGAAGTGGCGGGTGTCGCACCGTTCAGCACCGCGAGTTTCCGTTGGACGTTCGTCGTCATGGCGGTGATTGCGTTACTCGCACTGATCGACGGCATGCGCCTGCCGCACGACGCTGGCGCGCAAGTCAGCGGACACAAATCGTCAGGTGCCAAACCGAAGGAAGCCAGTTGACGCACCGCGTGCAGGCATCAAGTTGGTGCGCGCGGGGCTGCGGCCCAGCGTCATGCACTGGTGCGGTGCAGCAGATTTAACGTTTTTTAGCGCCACTTTCGGGCGTTTCCCATAGACAACTTCTGATCTTCTCCTTGCCCGGTAACGCCCGGCGGGCGATATCCCACGTGCTGGCACGCTTGTTGCGTTAGCGTTAGTGCCAGCGGCAAAGGCGTCGCCGGCAAAGAATTCAGGTGCGACGTCAGGCGGGACAGCCTGCGACGTACCCACAGGACAACGGCGTCCCTCTGTGCTTCGGCACGGATGGACGCCGTTTTGTTTTTCGGGCGCTGCAGGCGCTACAGGAGAAGACAGCATGCGCAAACCTCGTCTGGTCGTCATCGGCAACGGCATGGCCGGCATCCGCACGCTCGAAGAGCTGCTTGAGATTGCACCGAACCAATACGACATCACCGTGTTCGGCGCCGAGCCGCATCCGAACTACAACCGTATCCTGCTCTCGCCGGTGCTCGCTGGCGAACAGGCGTTCAAGGACATCGTGCTCAATCCGCTCGACTGGTATGCGGAGAAGGGCATCACGCTGCATCTGGGCCGCGAAGTCACGCAGATCGACCGTCGGAGCCGCGTGGTGCGCTGTGCCGACGGCACCGAAGCGCCTTACGACCGTCTGCTCATCGCGACCGGCTCCAGCCCGTTCATTCTGCCGGTGCCGGGCAAGGATCTCGATGGTGTGATCAGCTATCGCGACATCCGCGACACCGAAATCATGATCGAGACGGCCAAGGTGAAGCGTCACGCGGTCGTGATCGGCGGTGGACTGCTCGGTCTGGAGGCGGCCAACGGCCTGAAACTGCGCGGCATGGACGTCACGGTCGTGCATCTGGCCGACACGCTGCTCGAGCGTCAGTTGGACAGCACGGCGGGCAAGCTGCTGCAACAGTCGCTCGAAGCGCGCGGCCTCGCGTTCCGTCTGTCGCATCAGACGTCCGAGATTCTCGGCGACGACAACCGCTGCGTGCGCGCCGTGAAGTTCAGCAACGGCGACGAAATCGCGGCGGATCTCGTGGTGATGGCCGCAGGCATCCGCCCGAATACCACGCTGGCGGAAGCGGCCGGTTTGCACTGCGCACGCGGCATCGTGGTGTCGGACACGCTGCAAACCTACGATCCGCGCATCTACGCCGTGGGCGAATGCGTGAGCCATCGCGGCGTGGCGTACGGTCTCGTCGCGCCGTTGTTCGAGCAGGCCAAGGTCTGCGCGAATCACCTCGCGTTGATGGGCATCGGCAGCTATCGCGGCTCGGTGCTCTCCACGAAGCTCAAGGTCACGGGCATCGATCTGTTCTCGGCGGGCGACTTTCTGGGCGGCGAGGGCACGGAGGAAATCGTGCTGTCGGACCCGGCGAGCGGCGTCTACAAGAAGCTCGTGATTCGCGACGACAAGCTCGTCGGCGCCTGTCTGTATGGCGACACGGCGGACGGCGCGTGGTACTTCAAGCTGCTGCGCGAAGGGCGCACGCTGGGCGAGTTGCGCGAGCGCATCATGTTCGGCGAGTCGAGCGTGGGCGACGTCGGCACGCAAGGGCAGAACCGCGCGTCGGCCATGGCCGATACCGACGAGGTCTGCGGTTGCAACGGCGTTTGCAAGGGCACCATTGTTAAGGCCATCACCGAGAAGGGCCTGTTCACGCTCGACGAAGTGAAGAAGCACACCAAGGCCGCCAGTTCCTGCGGCTCGTGCGCAGGGCTGTGCGAACAGATTCTGATGAGCACGCTCGGTTCGACCTACGACGCCGCGCCGAAGGAGAAGGCCGTGTGCGGCTGCACCGACCTGTCGCACGCAGATGTGCGTCGTGCGGTGCGCGAGCATCGCCTGACCACGCACCGCGCCGCCTTCGACTTCCTCGAATGGCGCACGCCCAACGGCTGCGCAACGTGCCGTCCGGCGCTGAACTACTACATGCTCAGCACGTGGCCGAAGGAAGCGGTGGACGATCCGCAAAGCCGCTTCGTCAACGAACGCGTGCACGCCAACATCCAGAAGGACAACACGTTCTCCGTCATCCCGCAGATGAAGGGCGGTGTGACGAATGCGAGCGAACTGCGCCGCATTGCAGATGTGGCCGACAAGTATCAGATTCCGATGGTCAAGGTCACGGGCGGTCAGCGCATCGACTTGCTCGGCGTGAAGAAGGACGATCTGGTGAACGTGTGGCGCGATCTGGGTATGCCGTCGGGTCACGCTTACGGCAAGTCGATCCGCACGGTGAAGACGTGTGTGGGCAGCGAGTTCTGCCGCTTCGGCACGCAGAACAGCACGCAGATGGGCATCGATCTGGAGACGATGCTCGCGAACATGTGGTCGCCGCACAAGGTGAAGCTGGCCGTGTCGGGCTGCCCGCGCAACTGCGCCGAAGCCGGGATCAAGGACGTGGGCGTGATTGCCGTCGACTCGGGCTGGGAGCTGTATGTGGGCGGCAACGGCGGCATCAAGACGGAAGTGGCGCAGTTCCTCGTGAAGGTGAAGACGGCCGAGGAGGTCAAGGAGTACACCGGCGCGTTCCTTCAGTTGTATCGTGAGGAAGCCTACTACCTCGACCGAACGGTGCATTACCTCGATCGCGTGGGCCTCGATTACGTGAAGCAGCGCGTGGTGGCGGACGCCGCCAATCGTCGTGCACTGTATGAGCGTCTGTTGTTCTCGCTCGACGGACTGCCCGACCCGTGGCAGGCGCGTATCAACGGCGCGCAAGCCAACGAGTACCGGCCGCTCACGGCGACGGCGCAGAGCGCAACGCCTGCCGACGTCGCGACCGAAACCACGACTGCCTGAGGAGATCCCATGACGACGTCATCCCAACCGATCTGGCTGCATGTCTGCGACGTAAATGCGATCCCGCGTCTGGGCACGCGTGTGCTGAACCACGCAAGCGGCAACATCGCACTGTTTCGCACCGAGAGCGACAACGTCTTCGCGCTGCGCGACAAGTGTCCGCACAAGGGCGGCGCGTTGTCGCTGGGCATCGTGCACGGCGAGAAGGTGACGTGTCCGCTGCACGCCTGGAACATCGATCTGACGACGGGCGAAGCCTGCGCACCGGACGTCGGTTGCGCACAGCGCTTCCCGGTGCGGATCGACGCGGGCGAGGTGTATCTGTCGATTGACGAGACGGTGAGCACTTCCGCGACCGAGACGGTAGCGGCCTGACGGTTGCCGCTTTTTCATCGGTTTGCGCAACACCCACGACACATACAAACAAGCGCCGGAGTCCCCATGACAACCCTCACGCAAACCACTTGCTGCTACTGCGGCGTCGGTTGCGGCATGCTCGTCGAGAGCGACGGCGAGCGCATCGTCGGTGTGCAGGGCGATCCGAACCACCCGGCGAACTACGGACGACTGTGCAGCAAAGGCATGACGCTGCCGCTGACAGCGCAGTCGCTCGCCGGACGCGTGCTGATGCCCGAGATGCGCGCCACGCGCGATGCCGAGCGCGTCCCCGCAACGTGGGACGCCGCGCTGGAAACGGTGGCGTCGCGCTTTGCCGACGTCATTCGCCGTCACGGACCGGACTCGGTGGCGTTCTACGTTTCGGGGCAGTTGCTGACCGAGGACTATTACGTCTTCAACAAGCTCGCGAAAGGGCTGGTGCGCACCAACAACATCGACACGAACTCGCGACTGTGCATGTCGAGCGCCGTGAGCGCGTACAAGATGGCGCTCGGTGCCGACGGCCCGCCCACGTGCTACGACGATCTCGAAGCCGCCCGCACTGTGATCTTCGCGGGCAGCAACATGGCGTATGCGCATCCGGTGCTGTTCCGGCGTCTGGAAGCGGCGAAGGCCGCCGATCCGTCGATTCGCTGGATCGTGGTCGATCCGCGCCGCACCGATACGGCGGCGATGGCGGACCTGCATCTGGCGATCGTGCCGGGTACGGACGTCGCCCTGTTTCACGGCATGCTGCACCACCTCATTTGGGAAGGGCGCATCGACCGTCGCTATATCGATGCGCACACGGAAGGGTTCGACGCCCTCAAGCAAGTGCTGCGCGCCTATCCGCCGCAGCTCGTCGCGGATATCTGCGGCATCGAAGAGTCGGCGTTGCGTCAGGCGGCGGACTGGTTCGGGGAAAGCCCGGCGGCGCTCTCGCTGTATTGCATGGGACTGAATCAGTCGAGCCACGGCACGGAGAAGAACCTTGCGCTCATCCATCTGCATCTGGCAACGGGGCAGATCGGACGCGCCGGTGCCGGGCCGTTCTCGCTGACCGGTCAGCCCAACGCCATGGGCGGACGCGAAGTCGGCGGACTGGCCACCATGCTCGCCGCGCATCGCGATATCGGCAATGCGGCCCATCGTGCCGAAGTCGAACAGCTCTGGGGCGTGCAGGGACTCTCCGACACGCCGGGCCTGCCCGCTGTGGAGATGTTCGATGCGGTGCGCGACGGACGTATCAAAGCAATCTGGATCGCCTGTACGAACCCTGTGCATTCGATGCCGGACAGCGCACGCGTGCGCGAAGCGCTGGCAACGGCGGAGTTCGTCGTCGTGCAGGAAGCTTTTCATCAGACGGATACGGTGCCCTACGCGGATGTACTGCTGCCCGCCGCGAGTTGGGGCGAGAAGGCCGGTACCGTCACGAATTCCGAGCGCCGAATTTCGCGTGTGCGTGCGGCGATCCCCGCACCCGGCGATGCGCGCGCTGACTGGTGGATTGCGAGCGAAGTGGCGCGGCGTCTCGCACCGAAGCTCGACGCGTCGCCCGAGCCGTTCGCGTTTTCGTCCATCGAGACGATCTTCAACGAACATCGCACGCTCACGCTCGGCCGCGATCTCGACATCGGCGGCATCGATTACGCCTTGCTGGAGCGTGACGGTCCGCAGCAGTGGCCGTATCCGGCGGGCGCAGCGCGCGGTGCGGCCCGGCGCTATGAGGACGGCGTGTTCGCGACCGGCGACGGCCGTGCGCGCTTTCACGCGTTCGAGTATCGGCCGGTGGCCGAGCCGATCAATGCACGGCATCCGCTGCGTCTGATTACGGGACGGTTGCGCGATCAGTGGCACGGCATGAGCCGCACAGGGCGCGTGGGGCAGTTGTTCGAGCATGCCCCTGAACCGGCGCTGACGATGCATCCGGCGGATGCGGCGCGTCGCAGCTTGCGGGCGGGCGACTTCGTGCGCCTGTCGAGCCGTCGCGGTGAACGGGTGCTGACGCTGACGGTGAGCGATGACGTGGCATCGGGCACGGTGTTCGTCCCGATGCATTGGAGCGGTCAGTTTCTCGGTGGCGGTGGCGTGAACGACACCACGATCGGTACCGTCGACAAATACTCGAAGCAACCGGAATTGAAGCATGCAGCGGTGCGCGTCGAACCCGTGACGTTGCCGTGGCGCGTGGCGGCGGTGCGTCGTGGCGATGCGCTGCAATTGCACGCGACCGTGCAGCCGTTGCTCGCGGAGCGACGGTTCGCGACGGTGCGGCTGGAGGGCGACGACCGGCTGGTGGTGACGGCTGCCGACGCTGAACCGGATGCCGATTGGCTGGAGCGTCTGCATACGGCGTTGGCCCTGCCGCGAGACGAATCGCTGCTGGAGTATCGCGACGCGCGCCGTGCAATGACCAAGCGCGTTGCTTGGTGCAACACGCTCATCGACGGTGTGCTGGTCGCGGGCAGCGAGGCGGATATTGCGGGATCGACGACGTTGCTCGCACGTGTGAAAGGGGCATCGCCGTGGACGCGCGCACGTCACGCGGTGTTCGTCGCCGATAGCGGGCCAGCGGTGCCGCGAGATCGCACCGTATGTCAGTGCAAGTCGGTGACGGCGTCGAGCATCGACGCAGCGATTGCCGCCGGGGCCGATGTCGCGCAACTGAAGGGGAAGCTTGGCTGCGGGACGGTTTGCGGTTCGTGCGTGCCGGAGTTGCAGCGCATGTGTGCGGCGTCAGCGGTGACGACGAATGCAGCTTAAGTGTCGTGAGCGACGAGCCTCCATGCACGACATCGAGGATGTAAAGGAATCAAGGGAGAACGATCATGAAGAACGGCAAAGTCACTCTGCTCAGCGCCGGACCTGGCGCGCTCGATCTGCTGACGTTGCGCGCGGCACGCGTGCTCGGCGAGGCGGACGTGTTGCTCGTGGACGATCTGGCCAATCCCGAGATCGCCACGCTCGCACCGCGGGCGCGCGTGATTGCCGTGGGCAAGCGCGGCGGTTGCCGCTCGACGCCGCAGGCGTTCATCGAACGGATGATGTGCCGCTTCGCGAAGCGCGGCGCGCATGTGGTGCGGGTCAAGGGCGGCGACGCGCTGATGTTCGGTCGCGCGGGCGAGGAAATGACGGCGTTGCGGCGTGCGGGCGTGCCGGTCGAGATCGTCAACGGCATCTCGTCGGCGTTCGCGGCGGCGGCCGGTCTGGGCATGTCGCTCACGCACCGCGATCATTGCGCGGGCGTGACCTTCGTCACGGCGCACCGGCAGGACGGCAGTGCCCCGAACTGGTCGGCGCTCGCCGCGACGGGCACCACGCTGGCGATTTACATGGGACTGCATCGGGTGGAGGCGTTGAGCGCGACGTTGCTGGCGCATCTCGATGCAGACACACCGGCGGGCGCGGTGCAGTGGGCGGGCACACCGCAGGAGCGCCGCATGGTGACGACGCTGGGGCGACTGGCGGCCGACGTGCGCGCGCAAGGATTCGCCAGTCCGTCCATTCTGCTCGTCGGCGGAGCCGTGGGTGAGGCGTCGGTAGCGATGGGCGGGATGGGCGTAGTCGCTGAGGAAGTTGTCGCTCGTGCCGCCTGACGTTCCCGTCACCAAGAGCGAGCACGGCATGCTGCGCGTGCTGCTCGTGACCGACACCGACAAGCCGATTGGCGAGTTGCGGGCGGCGCTCGCGCGTCTGGGATGCGAGATGCTGGCCGAGGTCGCCAAGCCGCAGGCGTTGCCGCGCGTGGTGGAGAGCGAGCGGCCGGACGTGGTCATCATCGATACCGAGTCGCCGTCGCGCGACACGCTGGAGCAGTTGGCGGTCATGAATGCGGCCGCACCGCGTCCGGTGCTGATGTTTTCCGCCGACGGCAATCAGTCGCTCATTCGTGCGGCCGTCGACGCCGGGGTGACGGCGTATTCCGTCGAAGGGCTGGCAGCGGACCGTCTCGCACCGATTCTCGAAGTCGCGCTCGCGCGCTTCGCCCATGAGGAGAAGTTGCGCGCGCGACTGGCCAAGGCGGAAAGCGAACTGGCCGACCGCAAACTGATCGACCGCGCGAAGCGGCTGCTCATGGACCGGCGGCGGATTTCCGAGCAGGAGGCCTACGCCATCCTGCGCAAACGGGCGATGGATCAGGGCGAGAAGCTCGTCGAAGTGGCGCGCCAGCTCGTCTCGATTGCCGAATTACTGGGATAGACACTGCACATGTCGACGTCATCATGGTTGGCTTCCGATGGGCCATCGCCGGACCGGCAAGATCGAATTTCGGACGATGTGCCGGAGAAGCGTCATTTGCGTGTGGGGTTCGTCGCGCTGTCGGATGCTGCGCCGTTGGTCGTGGCAAAGCGTCTGGAGCTAGGGCACGAGCATGGACTTACGCTGGAACTGAGCCGGGAAGCGTCCTGGGCGGCGATCCGTGACAAGCTGCTCACCGGTGAGCTGGACGCGGCACATTCGCTTTACGGGCTGGTCTACGGCGTGCAGCTGGGCATTGGTGGGCCGCGCGAGGATATGGCCGTGCTCATGGTGCTTAACCGCAACGGACAGGCAGTGACGGTGACACCGTCGCTAGCGGACGTACTGGCTGAGACGGGCGATCTGCGTGAGGCATTGGTGTCGCTCGGCCACAAGCCGGTATTCGCACAGACGTTCCCGACGGGCACGCACGCGATGTTCATGAATTACTGGTTCGCTGCGCAGGGCATCGATCCGTTGCGCGACATTACCAGCATGGTGATTCCGCCCGCGCATATGGTCGCGGCGATGGAAGAGGGCGGGCTGGACGGTTTCTGCTGCGGCGAGCCGTGGCACGCGGTGGCGCAGGCGCGCGGGTTGGGCCGGACAGTCGCGGTGTCGAGCGATATCTGGCCGAATCACCCGGAAAAAGTGCTCGCCTGCCGACGGGACTTCGTCGCCCGTTATCCGAAGACGGCGCAAGCGCTGGTGCGCACGCTGCTGAGCGCGTGCCGGTGGCTGGACATGCCGGGGCACCGGGCGGAAGCGGCGGGCTGGCTGGCGGAGCCGGCGTGGGTGGGGGCGCCGCGCGATCTGATCGCGGCGCGCTTGCTGGGGGATTTCGGACGCTTGTCCGGTCGGCACGCGTTATTGCCGGTGAGCTTCTTTGACGGTGGCGTGGTGAATTACCCGCATCCGTCGGACGGGATGTGGTTCGTCTCGCAGTACCGTCGTTGGGGGATGGTGGGGGACGATGCGGTCATTCATGCCGCGCAAACGGCGGCGGAAGTGAATCAGACGGACCTGTTCGCGGCGGCGGCGCGCGCGGAGGCGGTGCCGGTGGTGTCGGAGGCTAGCGGCGAAGTGTTGTGCGATGGTCGCCGGTGGGATGCGGCGAGTGCTGCCGATCTGACGGCTTACATCGATGGATTCGCCATTCGGGCGCGCTGAGCGGTCGGCGTCTTACTGTGCGAAGACGTCGCAATCGACGCCGCCACGCGCAAGGCAGGCGCGCACGGCGCGTTCGCGGTGACGGTGATGCATGTTCAGGTGATAGACGAGTGCGAGCAGGACGACTTGTCGCGACACGTTGGCGAACACGGGTTCGAGCCCGGCTGCGCGGGCCAGTTCACGGCGCAGGACGGGGTGCAGACAGGCGAGGGCGAGGATCGCGAAAGATCCGGGCACTGCGAGAAACGCCGCTAAAGCAATCTTCTTTTTCATGGCCGTCGTGTGTGGTGAGGGCGTTGTGAGGACGCACCTGCTGGAGACGGTTGGGTTCTTAACGGAAACCGGCGCACCGATGTGCGCCGGTTTTTCCATTTTGGCGGGCGTCTCCTCCCGTCTCACTGCATCACAGCATGTGTGACAGTGTAGGGAGCCGCCTCATTTCGATAAACGCGCGAAAATGAAAGCCTCTCTTGCGTAAAGTGAGGGGAATCATGTCAGGGAGGGAGTCGTATGTCGAAGGTGCTTGAGGGACGCTGCTTATGCGGTGCCATCAGCTTCGAGATTCGCGAGCCGATGGTCAAATTCAGTCACTGCCATTGCACGCAATGCCGCAAGGGACACGGCGCGGCATTCGCGAGCTATGGACGAACGAAGCGTAAAGACCTTTACGTCCTGTCGGGTAAAGAGCGCATCAAAGCATACGCCTCGTCCGAATCGGTCCGCAGGGAGTTCTGCGCGGACTGCGGGTCTTCTCTTTTCTGGTCGAGCAATACCCCGGAGTTGGCCGATTGGATCTCGGTAGCGTTAGGGACGGTCGACACCCCTTTCGCCGCCCCGGGGCAGCGGCATCTTCATGTGGCGTCGAAGGCGTCTTGGTATGAGATTGAGGACCTGTTGCCGCGGGACGGTTGACGTCTGGTCAGCTTAAAGTCATCTCGCTATGGTCTCGAGACGGATGGCAATTTTCGCACTCAAAAATCTACGGCAGGCCTGCTCCGGGCCATAACAACTTCGGAAAACACAATGTATACAAGTGTTTAAATCGTCAATAGAGGAGCGTTCATGATCCTAAGGGTTACAAATGATTACAAATCATTTGGGGTGTCGCTACACTTCGTTGGCGAGCCATATTGAGAATCATAGATATGAGCCCGTGATTTTCCATACATGAGAGACGCACAAAATAATGGAGAGCACATGAAGGGGTTCTTAAAAACATTCGCGGCCGTGGCTGCAGGCTTTGCTGCTCAAAGCAGCAATGCTGTGCAGATTCCGGTTCACACACCCACGCAAACGGTTGATACAACATCAGTCGCATCAGCCGACGCAGTAAGTCCCGAGTCAATCGCTGTGACCACTTCGACGGGAGACACTTTCAGCTTCGTGTTGAAGCGATCAAACGAAGAAGGTGCGTCGCTCATGGCATATCACCGTTCGCACTCGTCTCATTCATCACATTCTTCGCATTCGTCCCACTATTCCAGCCGTTATTAACGACAGCTGATTAACGTCGCAGCCGACTCCTTGTGAGTCGGCCTTCAGAGACTGCCATGACAATACGATTGGAATTAGACGCAGAGTTCTACAGTCCAGAAGCGGTTCAAAAGTCGGCGTACAGATTTATCGACCGGCTGACCGTGGTGATCTCTCGAGTGGGGGGGGACGTAATTTGCGAAATTGACGTGAACAACGGAATTGAGACGTCGGTGGATAACCTTCTAGCCAATTTCAAGCGAGAATTGCTCGATCAGCAACTGCGTGCGCAGATCAAGGCGGAAACCGAGCCGGTAAGGAACCTGATTCTTGCCTACGCATTCTCGCGCACGGGTTTGCAAAAATGAGCAAGTTTCTCGGTATAGAGCACTTCCAAAGTGAATCTAAGCAGTACCAGCTACTTCCCTTCCGATTTGAAGCACTCGGGGATGGAGATGTCGTCGCCACCAATGCCGTTGGCGAGTTTGTCTTCTTATCTCGTCAGAAATTGGAGGAGTTCGTCGGACGCGAGCTAAGTCCGACAGATCCCGATTACGCTGTGCTGAGATCTCGGCACTTTCTTCGCGAAGACGGTGACAAGGTTAGCTTGGAACTACTCGCGTTGAAGATGCGTACGAAATACAGCAAGCTGGCGAACTTCACGAATCTTCATATTTTTGTTGCGTCGCTGAGATGCGATCATAGCTGCCAGTACTGTCAGGTGTCTCGGCAATCGGAAGACAAGGCTGCTTTCGATATGACGATAGAGACCGCTGACAAGGCACTTGATTTGGTTTTTCGTTCGCCGAACCAAGCGTTAAAGATCGAATTTCAGGGGGGCGAACCGTTGCTGAATTTCGATCTAATCAGGCACGTTGTCACGAAGGCGGAGGAAAGAAACAAGATCGAACGTCGGGAGCTCCAGTTCGTTATCACAACCACGTTGTCGCTTGCCACCGACGAGATTTTGGAGTTTTGCCGAGCGCACAAAATTCTTCTTTCAGCATCGTTGGATGGTCCTGCGGATCTGCACAATAAGAATCGTCCGAGGCCTGGGCGTGATAGCCATGAACGCTTCGTCGAAGGACTGAGCCGAGCTCGCGACTTGGTGGGTTACGACTCGGTCTCAGCGCTGATGACCACGTCGCCGTCAAGTCTGACGCGCGTGCGGGACATCGTGGACGAGTATCTAGCGCATGGTTTCGATGGGATATTTCTTCGTCACCTTTCTCCGTACGGATTCGCTCTGAAAACGAAGAGTTTTCAGGCCTACAACACGGAGCGTTGGCTCGAATTTTATCGAGAGGGGATGGAGTACATACTGGAGCTCAATAAATCAGGAATTCCCTTCAGAGAGTATTACTCAACGCTCCTGCTGACCAAAATGCTGTCAGTCGAAGATCCTGGTTTTGTTGATTTGATGAATCCTGCTGGTATCGGTATCGCCGCGGTGGTATTCAACTACGATGGTGACGTGTATGCCTCAGACGAAAGTCGGATGCTTCGCGAAATGGGGGACACGACGTTTCGTATCGGAAATGTTCATCAACATCGATATGAGCAGATTTTCACTGCCGATGCGTTGCTTACCGCGCTCGACGACTCATTTACCGGATCGGCACCGATGTGCATCGATTGCGCGTTCGAGCCCTGGTGCGGAGCGGATCCGGTTTTCCATCATGGCATGTACGGTGATGTGCTCGGCCGGAAGCCGGAGTCTGACTTTTGCAAGCGCACGATGGGTGTTACCAAATACCTTTTGGAGCGCATGCGAAGCGACTCGGAGGTCGAGGAAATCTTCCTGCGCTGGGTGAACAAATGCTGACACTTTCTGGGCGCGTGATTCGCGCAGGCGACGAGGATGTCGAGCGTCAACGCTTGCCTTCCGGTCGCCGTCAATTTCGACTGCGGACCAATCCAAATCTTCCTCGTGCGCTTAGAGAAAAGTCTGCGTTTCTGTGTCGGAGTCCTCAAAAGGTACCGGAGGGATTTGACCACTACTTTGCCTTTGGTAGCCGTCCGACCGAACTTGACGACAGCGCCTCGTGCACCTTGTTGGGACAAGAGTTTTCGTACTTGGCTGATGGTGACGTGATTGGTGTTGGCGTGGACGGAAGAGTACGAGTGCTCTTTCGTGCCAATTCCGACCACAACAGTATCCTTGTTACGGAGCAGTGCAATAACTATTGTCTGATGTGTTCTCAGCCGCCGAAGGCAGTTGATGACCGATGGTTGCTTGATGAAGCAATGGAGACGATACGGTTGATTCCTCGCAGCACTCGTTCACTGGGAATCACTGGAGGCGAACCAACCTTGTTTGGGGATGGGTTTCTGGATCTACTTCGCCAAACCAAGCATTGGCTCCCGCGCACTTCACTTCATGTGCTCTCGAACGGCAGAAGTTTCTCCGATGCTGGATTCGCTGAACGATATGCATCGATCGATCACCACGACGTAATGGTGGGAATTCCTGTGTACTCTTCTGATCCGTCACGTCATGACTATGTCGTCCAAGCAAAGGGGGCGTTTGACGAAACAATCAGAGGCATTCTCAATCTGAAGCGCTTCAACCAAAAGGTAGAAATTCGCGTCGTCGTGCACAAGCAAACGTACGAGGGGCTTCCGGATCTAGCTGAATTTATTGCTAGAAATCTGTTGTTTGTGGACCATGTCGCGTTGATGGGGTTGGAAATGACCGGATTCACGCGAGCGAACTTGGATGTTCTTAGGATTGACCCAGCTGCTTACCGGGATGAGCTAAGTAAGGCGGTGCAGATCCTTCGTAGTTATGGGCTGAAAACGTCCGTTTACAATCATCAGTTATGTCTAGTGAACGAAGATATTGAGCCTGCGTACGTCAAGTCGATTTCTGATTGGAAGAACGAATACGCGCAAGAGTGCGAGCCTTGTATAAGGAAGGCGGAGTGCGGCGGCTTTTTTTCTTCAGAAATTCGATATGGTTATAGTGGCTCGATCCGAGCCTTTCTGTAGAGAACGGAAGCCCGCGGAGTTGTTGGCCGGCGGGCGGTTCTCGTTCCTTACACCTTCTTCACGAACTCCGCTTTCAGGCTCATTGCACCGAAGCCATCGATCTTGCAGTCGATGTCGTGGTCGCCGTCGACGAGGCGGATGTTCTTCACTTTGGTGCCGATCTTGATCGTGCCGCCGCCGCCTTTGAGCTTCAGGTCTTTGATGACCGTGACGGTGTCGCCGTTTTGCAGAATTGCGCCGGTGGCATCGCGATAGACGCGCTCCGTCGGCGCCGCCGCCGCTTCGGCCTGCGCAGACCATTCGTTGCCGCATTCCGGGCAGATGCACATCCCGCCGTCTTCATACGTGAATTTGGAGTTGCATTTCGGGCACGGGGGCAGAGCGCTCATTAGATATTTCCCTGAAGTAAAGCGAAGGCAATAAGAGCGCGAGAGTATAACGGTGTCGGCCGGGGGATTCCTTGCGTTGGCTCAAGGGCGGGGGTGATCCTGAAGCGCGCGTACAAGTCCCATCGGCTAAAGAATGCCGATGGTAAGACGTTAAATGGCCTGTGTTCACTCTTTCCCACCAGATGTCATGCCTTCGACTTTGATGATCCATTCCACTAAGCCGGAGCGTCGCGTGAAGCCCGGTTTCAACTGGGCCGCGCTGCTTTTTGGATCTCTGTGGGCACTTTCGGAAGGGCTCGTGCGCCGAGGTGGGCGTTTGGTTGCCGTTGACTGCCTTGTTGGAGTTCTCTGGTCCATCGGATATCCGGCGACGATGTTGGCCGGGAGTGCCGTGTTTATCGTGAAGAACGTAGTTGTCGCTCGGTCCGGTGGGGCGTGGCTGCAACAACATCTCGCAGATCAGGGTTATCGCGCGATCTCGTAGCCTGTGCCGTTTTTTGGGGGGGCGCACACAGGCGTTGAAATCCCTAATGGCTCCCGGGCGTCACACCGGCGATACTGGTTTGGCCGATAATGGGCGCCACGCCCGCCATTCCCTGTCGTACGCCCCCTTAATTGCGCTGTCCCCGTCATGGCCGCCGAGATTCAGATTCCCATTCGTACGGAGTGCCCGCCCGGTGCCTGCACCTGCGAGCGGGAAACGCTCTTGCAGGGTGCGGGAAGCATCCCGCCCATTCTGAAGCTCACGCAAACCGAGGAAAAGAAGCTGATCGCTCGCATCGAGGCGATTTCCAGCTACAGCGATCTGAATCGCATGATCGGATTGATGCATGCTCAGCTCGGCATTCAGTTGCGCATCACGCCAAGCCCGAACGAGGTCAAAACCCTTCGCGGCATCATCATTCAATTGGACGCGCAACCCGGCTTGTGTCGGAAAACCCGCGCCAACATTCCTGCGGCCATTCGACGCTGCCTCGACGCCCGCCCCGAAATCGCCTTCGCTATTCTCGACTCGCACGATTTGCTTGGCGGGATTTGATGCCGCATCGATAAAAAAGCCCGTCGCTAACTGCCGACGGGCTTTCAATGGCGCACCGATATCTCTTATCTGTGGGGCGCTGGTTATTTGACCATTGTCGTCCGACCTCACGGACGCGGCGGGTATTCTCCACGCTCCAATGCGATGCAAAAATTCATCGGCAGGAACGGTTGCATATTGTTGTGTGCCGCGCCTGCGCCAACGGCACTCATCGTCTTTGGCGACAGCGACACGAGCGATGACGCAGAATCCTCCACGAAGGCGTTCGCGCCCGCCGAGATGAATCGGGCAGGCAACTTGTCGTCGCCGGTCACATTGCCCGGGCGCGTGTTGTTCGTATAAGCGGTGTGCGTGTGCGACGGCATGTTCTCGTCAGTCAGTGTGACCGTCGTCGCGCCTTGAATCTTGCCCAAGTCACCCGCCGCATTCATCCCCTGCGCCACATATCCCCGGAGATCGGGAACGGCGAACGTGAGCCTGCCGTCACCACCGAAGCGATTGCCGATCACCGCGAACAACACCGGATAGGAACGTATTTGGAACAGCGAGCCGTCGCAAAATGCCCAGTAGGCAGGCGGGTAGTTGCACCCGAAGATGCGAATTTCACCAATGTAGTATTCGTCCATTTTTTGCTCTGGTCAGCCCTGCGACGGATAGATGCCGTCCACGGCGATGATGTAGTTCAGCGTCGCCGTGGGCATGAGGTTGTTGTGAGGCGTCGGTTCTGCGGTGCCCGACGGCTTGATGGCCTTCGGCGACAACGCGGCCTTGCCGCCCGGATTGCGCGCACCCGTGTCGTAGAAGTTGGCTGCGGTTTTGGCCAGCATGACGCCTTCGCCCGGCGTCGGCGTGGTGGCATCGCCGGTCGTCGCATAGACGTCATGCACGTGGCCCGGCACCTCGGTCGACTTGAGCGTGACCGTGGCGCTGCCGAGCTTTTGCCCCAGCACGCGATTGCTCAGCCCCAATCCCTGCCCCATGCCGATCGGCACCTGATTGCGCAGATCCGGCAACGCGAACCGGCTAACGCCGTCGCCGCCGTAGGTCGTTCCGATCAACGAGAACAAGACTTCAAAATCCGAAATGTTGACGAGCGTCCCATCGCAGATCATCCAGCCAACCGGGGCGTAGCTGCCCGCGAACAAGCGGATTTCTCCATAGTAAGGTGTCATGTCGAACTCCTAGCCGCGCGACGGGTAAATGCCGTTGATGCAGATCATGTAGCTCATGACCAGCGACGGTTGCATGTTGTTGTGGCCGACCGCGTCGGACGTTGTGCTACAGGCTTCAGGCGATTCCTTGACGAGCGTTTGCTCCGTCGGCGCGCCATACAACGCAGCGCCGTCAACCGTTTTTCCATCGGCGACCACAGCGCTTTTCGCAAACAGCCGGTTCTTGTCGGTGCTGGCGATAGGCTGGGTTCCGCTGTCCGTCGCGGCCTGAAACGAATGGGTGTGAACGGGCGTTTGCGCCTGCGTTAGCGTGACGGTCTCTTCGCCACCGGGAACGCCTTGTGCGTAAGTCCCCGGCAGACGGTGCATTGCGACGCGCCCGCGCAAATCCGGCAGCTTGAAGGTGTTTCTGCCATCTCCCCCGTATTGAATCCCCAGGACCGAAAACAGCGCCTGATTGATATTGACGTTCATCAGTTGTCCTGCACATGGCGCCCAATCGCGCGGCGACATACCGAACGCAAACAACCTAATTTCCCCGAGATAAGCTTCCACTGGTTCTTCCTCGTTATGTGGCAGTGCCACGATTTTTTGATGAGTTGTTGGCGCGAATTGTGCCATCGAGATCCGGTGATTTAAATTGTTTTGGCAGTGCTATTTTTTAGTTTCATTATTTGAAACGGTCGTTTTAATTTTTCTCATGTGCCGAAAAATGAAGGGTGAAAGCGTCGGTGAAAACCCTTGATTCGCTGGCGCTGCGTTTGAATTTTGTAAGTACTCCTTGACACGCATTTTCATGTTTTTTACCCTTCCCACGCGTTCGCACGGTGTCGTGAGGTGTCGGTAACGATTAATAAAAAGTACCGAAATGTGTGATAAAGCGCTTTGGCGTTTTATTTGGCGATATCGAAGCGATTGGTAAAAATAACAATGTGACCCCTGGGCCTGTGCAGGTCAGGGGTTCGGGGAAAACATGTCTTCCAGCATTCGCTTGCGCCGCGCTGAGCCCGGCGCTCGTCCCGGGTTATCCACGCTTTGGCTTTTCTGGCTGAAGGTTTTGCTGGCGATTGTCGCGAGCGTCGGGGCGTCGTCTGCGATTGCTGCGCCGTGTACGTTCAACTGGAACGCGGCACCGGCGGGACAGTCCGTCTATACGATTACAACGGCCGACCCTAATTTGGGCGCTTGCGACCCTACGCGAGAAGGTCTTTACAGCACAGCGGGTGGTGACACGACGGCACTCGTGGCCGCAGACGGGTCAACCCTTCAGGCGGATCTTACTGTTGCGACAGCGGATTACCCGTTGATATTCACGCCGAGCCCGGCGACAACGAACACGAGCTGGACGTTCACGATGTATCAGGTGACCGGCGCAGCGAGCCCGGTCACGATCAATATCACGCGTCAACTCGGTGTCCCGCTACCTAGCAGCACCTCTCCCTCCAGCGGGCCGACGGGAGGAGGCAATACAGTTGTCATCACCGGGACGAACTTTGTCCAGGGGACCCAGGTTTTCTTCGACGTCAATGCGGCCACGAGTGTGACGGTGAACAGTCAGACTCAAATCACAGCCGTCGCACCAAGTCACGCCGCAGGCCCGGTCAGCGTGGGGGTGGCAAACAATGGCGGGTCGTCGGCAGGGAGCAATTTGTACACGTACGTCCCGCCACCGGCGGTGACAGGGGTTTCTCCGACGCAGGGTTCGACGGCCGGCGGCACGAGCGTGACGATCACCGGCACGAACCTCGCCGATGTCACAAGCGTTAGCTTCGGAGGATCGGCGGGCAGCATCACATCGAAAACGACCACACAGATCGTCGCAACAGCGCCTGCGGCGAGTGCAGGTACCGTCGATATCACGGTGACCTCGCCCGGCGGCACGAGCGCGACGAGTGGCGCCGATCAGTTCACATACGTCAACGTGCCTACGGTGTCCAATGTCTCGCCGAGTTCGGGGCCCACAGGTGGCGGGACGACGGTGACGATTTCCGGCGCTAACTTTGTGGTCGGAAGCACAACGGTGAAATTCGGCGCGACGACGGCTTCGGGCGTGAGCGTCTCCAGCGCTTCGTCGCTGACGGCCATCGCACCGGCCGGTGCTGCGGGCACGGTCGACATCACCGTGACGACCGCTGCCGGGACCAGTGCTACGGCCGCGAGCGACCAGTACACCTATGTCGCCCCGCCCTCGCTCTCAGCCACTTCACCTTCGACAGGTCCAACGGCAGGGGGGACGTCCGTCACCATCACAGGCACCAATTTCACTTCGGGATCGACGGTGACCATCGGCGGGACAGCGGCCAGCTCAGTTACGTTCAATAGCGCGACGTCACTGACCGTGACCACACCTGCGCACGCGGCAGGCGCAGCGGACATCGTCGTGACAACGGCGGGAGGGTCCGTGACGCAGGTCGGCGGGTTCACGTTCATATCGCCCCCGGCAGTGTCGTCCGTCTCGCCCACGGAAGGGCCGACCGCCGGGAACACGGCGGTGACCCTCTCCGGGACGAACTTCACGGGCGCGTCGCAGGTGACGTTCGGTGGGACTTCGGCAAGTTTTGTCGTCGTCAACGCCACACAGATCAGCGCAACGGCACCGCCGCACTCCGTCGGCACCGTCGACATCCGCGTGACGACGCCCGGCGGCACGAGCGCTACCGGCCCCGGCGATCAATACACCTACACCGCAGTGCCGACGGTCACGTCGATTTCGCCGACGTCGGGCAGCGGCAGCGGGGGTACGAGCGTGACGATCACCGGTACCGGTTTCACCCCGTCGTCCACCGTGAAGTTCGGCACGACCAATGCCACGAACGTCTCTTACAACAGCAGCACGACGCTGACCGCCAATGCACCTGCGGGTACCGGCACGGTCGACGTGACCGTCTCGACGTCGGGGGGCACGAGCGCGACCAGCGCCAATGACAGGTTCACGTATATTGCTGCGCCGACGGTCACAGGTCTGTCGACGAACATCGGGTCGACTGCGGGCGGCACGTCCGTGACGGTGACGGGCACCGGGTTCACCGGGGCGACGGCCGTGAAGTTCGGCGCAACGACGGCGGGGTTCTCCGTGAGCAGCGACACGTCGATCACGACCACGTCACCCGCCGGATCGGCCGGGGTGGTGGACGTCACCGTCACCGGTCCCGGGGGGACGAGCACCACAGGGGCGGTCGACCGCTTCACGTACATTGCGCCGCCGAGCGCTGCGTCGATATCGCTTAGCAACGTGCCGTTCAACAGTTCAGCCGTGCCCATTCCGGTCGATCTCTCGAATCACATCACGTCGGTGGCTGTTAGCACAGGGGCCGCCCACGGCACGGCCGCGGCGACGGGTACGACGCTGACTTACACACCGACGCCCGGTTACTCCGGAACGGATACGTTCACCTACACCATGACGAACGTGGCCGGGACATCGACCCCCGGGACCGTCACAGTCACGGTGCTGCCGTCGACATTTGCGTACACGCCATCGGCACCTGCTGCCGGTACGGTCGGCGTGGCTTACAGCACCACGTCGCTGGCGTCGGCATCGGGGGGATCGGGGACGTATAGCTATGTCGTGGTTTCAGGCGCTTTGCCGACCGGTCTGACGCTGAGTTCCAACGGTACGCTTTCCGGTACACCCGGCGCGACAGGCACCTTTAGCTTCTCGATCAAGGCGACCGACACCGTCACGACGACCAACCCGCCGGTCACCAGCAGCTTGCTGACCATGACGATCGGCGTACCGACGATCACGTTCACGCCGGTGGTCCTGGCGGATGCGACCGCCGCCGTCCCTTACTCGCAGACGGTTCAGGCAACTGGCGGCGCGATGCCTTATACGTATGTGATGACCGGGACATTGCCTACGGGCCTGAGTTTTAACCCGACCACGGGCACGATCAGCGGAACACCGACGCAGACATCGGCCGGCACTTCCGTGACGCTCTCGGCAACGGACGCCAACCATTTCTCGGCTTCGATCGGATACAGCTTGCGCGTGCTGGGGCCGAATCTGAACATCACAACCAGTTCGCTGGCCGTCGGGACGCTGGGCGTGGCTTATACCCAAGGCATCTCCGTTTCGGGCGCGAACGCGGGCTACACGGTGACGGCGACCGGGCTGCCGAACGGCTTGCAGCTCACGCAATCCGGCGGCAATTACTCCATCACGGGGACGCCAACCGCAGCGGGGGCATTCTCCGTCACGATCCGGCTCGATGACTCGACCACAGGCACCGGCGCACCGTTCTCCAGAACTGTCACGCTGCCCCTGAACGTCAACACGGGATCGATGACGCTGACGCCGAGCGCGCTACCCACGCCCATCGCCGGTCAGGCGTACACCCAGACGTTCACGGCGACGGGCGGTGTTGCACCTTATCGCTACACGGTCACCACCGGTGCGTTGCCCGCAGGGCTCACGCTCGACCCGGTCAGTGGCGTGTTGTCCGGCACGGCGACGTCGACCGGCACCAGCACGTTCACCGTCACGGTGAAGGATTCGAGTACCGGGCCGGGCACGCCGTTAAGCGCGCTGCAAAGCTACAACGTCAACATCACGGGCCAGGTCGCATCGGCCCCGGCCGTGCAGACGCAGACGCTCTCCAGCGCACCTGTTTCGTTCCGCGCGACGGCCAATGCCGTGGGTGGGCCGTTCACGCGCATTGCGATTGCGACGCCGCCTGCCAGCGGCACGGCTGTGGTCAACGGTGAGGACATCGTCTATACGCCGACGCCGAGCACCAACGGCGACGTGACGTTTGCCTACACGCTGACCAACGCGATCGGTACGTCCGCCCCGATTCCGGTGACGGTGACCGTGCGTGCCGTACCGGTGACGGCCGGACCGCAAGAGACGTCCGTCGCCGCTAACGGCACGGCGGACTTCGATATCACCACGGGTGCCACAGGCGGACCGTTCACTGGCGCGAATGTTGTGTCGATCTCGCCTGCGAATGCCGGGACGGCAACGATCGTCAGCACATCGGCAGCACCCGCCGCAGCGGGTGTCGCGCGTGCCGCCGTCGCCACGGGTAATAAGTACACGCTGCGCTTCGTACCGGCGGCGGCGTTCGCGGGTGTCGCCGTGATCACGTACACGGTGTCGAACGCCAACGCGACGTCGGCCCCGGGCACGGCGAAGGTGACGGTCGCGCCGCGTAAAGACCCGACGACCGACCCCGATGTGACCGGCCTCATCGGCGCACAGGTCGAGGCCGCTCGTCGTTTCGCCACGACGCAGATCGGCAACTACAACCAGCGTCTTGAAATGCTGCACGGTAAGGGACGTGCGCCGTCGAGCAATGGGTTGAACGTGGTATTACCGTCGGCGGATCGGGGTAACAGTCGTGACCCGGCGCGCTGCCAGGACGTCGTCGGCATTACGGATCGCGACGCCTGCCTGCGTGGAGAAGTGAGCCCGACGGCGATGAACAAGGCGAAGAGCCTCGACGTGCGCGACAAGTCGGACAAGACTGCGGGCACGAGCGGCACGAGCGGCATTGCCACGGGCGACGGTCCCGACCTGCCCGGCGAAGGCGAGAATGGCGACCAACGCTTCGCCTACTGGACGGCCGGTACGGTGGACTTCGGTTTCGCCAATACCGCCGCCCAGCGCTCTGGCTTCAAGTTCACGACCGGTGGTGTGACGATGGGCGCGGACTATCGCTTCTCCGACCAGTTCTCGCTGGGGGCAGGCGTCGGTTACGGACACGACTCGACCGACATCGGCAGTTC
This sequence comes from Pandoraea commovens, assembly GCF_902459615.1. Classification (GTDB taxonomy): domain Bacteria; phylum Pseudomonadota; class Gammaproteobacteria; order Burkholderiales; family Burkholderiaceae; genus Pandoraea; species Pandoraea commovens. The sequence goes on along the minus strand of NZ_CABPSA010000003.1, from coordinate 7,968 downwards.
CGGCACGCGCAGTACGGGCGACAGCTACAGCGGTGCGTTGTACGCGAGCTATCGTCCGATTCCGGTGCTCTTCGTCGATGCCGTCGCAGGTTACGGCACGCTGAGCTTCGATTCGCGCCGCTGGGTCATCGACGCGAACGACTTCGCGCGCGGCAAGCGCAACGGGCAACAGTTCTTCGGCTCTTTGTCGGCGGGCTACGAGTACCGGACCGACGACTGGCTGTTCTCGCCGTACGGACGTCTGACGGCATCGCGCTCCACGCTCGATCAGTACAGCGAAACCGGTGCGGGGCTGAACGCGCTCACGTACTTCAAGCAGAACGTGAACACGCTCTCCGGCACACTGGGCGTGCGCGCAGGTTTCGCGAAAGCGACACGCATCGGGACGTTCTCGCCCTACATTCGCGTGGAGTTGCAGCACGACTTCAACGGTCAGAGTCTGGCGGGGCTGGCGTATGCGGATATCGCGTCGAGCGGCCCGGTGTACTTCGTGCCGGGCAGTCCGTACGGCAGCGACCGTGTGCAAGTCGGCGCGGGAACGAAACTGCGCACCGGTACGCTCATCTTCGGGCTGGATTACAGCGTAACGACGGGGATGGGCGGCTTGCAGCAAGGTTTCCGGTTGACGTTCACGGCACCGTTCTGAAGGTCGTCGTCATTGGTTGAACAGGCCCGCCGGTCTCGTGATCGGCGGGCTTTTTACTTTTTGTCACCGCCCCTTCGCATGCTCGCCGCGCAGGGTCATGACGGCGCTGTCCACGCGTGCGACGACCTTGCCGTCCTCACGCAGGATGTCGCACTGATAGTGCGAGACGGTGCGCCCGCGATGCGTCGCCCACGCGCGTGCCAGCAGACATGCGTCCCACACCGGGCGCAAGAACGTCGCCTTCAGATCGATGCTCGTGAACGTCTCGCCTTCGCCCATGAGCGTCGAGTGCGCGGTGCCGATGGCCGCGTCTGCCAGCTCGCACAGCAGGCCGCCGTGTACGGTGCCTTGCTGGTTGCCGTGGATCTCAGGGTGAGTATTGAGTTCGATGACGGCGAGCGCCTCGCCGACTTCCACGATTCGAAAGCCGAGGAATTGCGAGATCGCCGTCGGGTAGCGCATGTGGAGGGATTCGTCTGCGTTGAGTGTGCCGTCAAGCATCCGCTGCAAGTAGGTCAGCACCGGGTATTGCGCGTCTTGGGGCATGTCGGTCGTCTGGGGCATGGCGGTCTCGTTTGACGTTTGCGATCTGCAGTGTCGCCGCCTAGAATCGGACAATCAAGAAATTGTCCTACGTACAGTCATGACCGATTCCCCCGTCTCCTCGCTTGTCCAACGCCTGTCGGACGATATCCGCAGCGGTGTGCTGTCGCCGGGTTCGGCACTGCCGACGCATCGAAAACTTGCGTCGCAGTACGGCATTGCAATTGCGTCCGCGACCAAGGTCTACGCGAAGCTGCGAGATCTGGGGCTGGTCGTCGGCGAGGTGGGGCGGGGGACGTTCGTGCGAGATCGTCCGATGCAACGCGAGTGGGACGTCGACGACGAGGCGCGGTTGAGTTCCAGCGCCGTGGATCTGTCGTTCAACCATCCGTCATGGCCGGATCAGAGCGAGTTGCTGCGCGCGACATTGCGTGAGCTGGCGACGGCTGGCGATCTCAGTGCGCTGATGCATCAGCAGCCGCCCGGCGGTCGGCAACATGAACGCGAGGCGGTGGCGGCGTATCTGCGTCGTGCGCGAGGGATCGACGTGACGGGGGAGTGCGTCTTTCTCGTCGGTGGCGCGCAACAAGGCCTCGACGTCGTGGTGCGAACGGCGTTGCGCCCGGGCGATGCTGTGGCTGTCGACGCGCTGACGTATCCGGGATTCAAGATGACGGCGTCGCTGGCAGGGCTGGCGTTGAAGCCCGTCGCGGCGGGGCATAGCGAGCGTAGTGTGCCAAGCGCGCCAAGCGCGCGAAGCGGGCATGTGGTCCCCGATCTCGACGCGCTGGAAGCGGTGTGCCGTCGCCATGCCGTGCGGGCCATCTATACGATGCCGACGTTGCACAACCCGTTGGGTTGGGTGTTGAGCACGGCACAGCGCCGGCGATTGGTCGAGATTGCGCGACGTTACGATTGCCTGATCATTGAAGATGCGACTTATGCGTATCTCGTTGATAACGCGGGACCGTCTATCGTCACGCTCGCGCCCGAGCGTACGTTTTACGTGTCGAGTCTCTCGAAGAGCGTGGCGACGGGCTTGCGCTTCGGGTATGTCGTTGCGCCTGAGACGTATGCAGCGCAGGTCAAACGTGTGGTGCGGGCGTCGTACTGGAGTCTGTCGAGTGTGGTTACGGCCATCGCGACACGCTGGCTCGCGAGTGGTGACGTCGAGCGTCTGGAGGGACGTCAGCGCACGCAGGCGAAGCGGCGTCAGACGGTTGCCCGTGAGGCGTTGCGCGGCATGGAGGTGGTCGCGAATCCGTCGTCTTTGTTTCTCTGGCTGCCGCTGCCCGAAGGGTTGCGTATGGATCGGGTGGCGTCCGCGCTGGCTGCGCGCGGTATCGCTGTTTCGAAGGCGCAGGCTTACGCGACCACGCGGCACGCGCCTCATGCCCTTCGGCTGGGATTGAGTTCGATGAGCGAGGCGCAGGTCGCACCTGTGCTCGCCGAGGTGCGTGAGGTCATTGAGCAGATGCCGTTTTGATGGGATTCGCCGGTTCTCCGGCATCGCGGGAATCGACTGCCTTGCACAAGTTGCGAATCGCAACTATATTGGTTGCGTGACGCAACTTCTATGCGTCACCGTCACGTCTGACGTCATTCGCCACTTGTGTGAGATGCCCTATGGACCTCGTCGATCTGCCCGGTAAGCCCCGCGAAGCGGAGATTCTTGAACTCCGCGATTTCTCTCGGAAATTGGTGCGTGAGCTGGGGTTCATGCGAACCACACTGGCCGACAGCGACCTCGCGCCTTCGGCCGTCCACGCCATCATCGAAATCGGCGCGACGCCCGGCATCAGCGCCAAGGACCTCGGCAATATTCTGCGCCTCGACAAATCGAACACGAGTCGGCAAGTGGCGAAGCTGGAGGCCAGCGGCCTCGTGCGGCGCGCGACAGCCAACGACGACGCGCGAACCTCCGAGCTCTCGCTGACCGAGGCCGGGCAGAAGCTGCGGCGCAAGATCGACCGCTTCGCGACGGATCAGGTGTCAAGTGCGTTGCGACGCATCGTGCCCGCAGATCAGGAGGCGCTGGTCCGCTCACTCGCGTTATATGCGGATGCGCTTGCCCAGGATAATTCGGCAAAACGGGTGGACGAGGCTGGGATCGATGCGCAGATTGCGGAGGGATATCAGCCCGGATGCATCGGCGATATCGCGAGCCTGCACGCTCGCTACTACGCAGAGCACTGGGGCTTCGGCGCTTACTTCGAGAAGAAAGTGGCGACGGGGCTGGCGGAGTTTGCCGGGGCGTTGCCTGCGGAGGGCAAGGCGCTATGGTTGTACGTCGAGAACGGACGCACGCTGGCCTCGCTCGCCATCGATGGAAATCTGGAGACGGGGGTCGCGCATTTGCGTTGGTTCATCGTGGACGACGTGCTGCGTGGCTCGGGCGTTGGACGGCGTCTCATGTCGGCGGCCATGGCGTATGTCGACGCGCGTTTCAATGAAACCTATCTGTGGACGTTCAAAGGGCTCGACGCGGCTCGTCATCTGTACGAATCGTTCGGTTTTCGTCTCGCCGAGGAAGCGGAAGGCGAGCAATGGGGAAGCCGCGTTGTAGAGCAACGGTTTGTTCGGCTGCGCGATTGATGGGCGCACGCGTGGGGCATGAGGCGTGCTCATACCTCATGCGGGCTATCCCGTCGCCACGATGACGTGCGCCTGAATCTTCCCACTGACGCGTCCGGCGCCATGACGCGCGGCAATGACCTTCGTTGCGAGGTCGGTCGCCATCGGAAGAGCCGAGGCATTTCGGGCTTCTATTTCGTTACGGAGCGGCGTGCCGTGGCAGTAGGCGGTGGCGGCGTCGCGGGCGGAAGCCGCGTGGCTGGTCTTGGCGTGCGTCTCGATCGAGATGTCAGTGAATCCGGCGCGTGTCAGATCGTCACGGATACGGTTGACGTCGTAATAGCCGTGCGGAGTACGCACGAGAAAACGCGGCGGGTCGTCGGAAAAAAGTGTGGCGAGTGCGTCGGTGACTTCGTTGGCGAAATCATTTTCCTCGATGCGATCCCAGACGCTGAAGACAAAACGCCCGCCCGGCTTTAGCACCCGTCGGGCTTGCGCATATCCCTGCGTGCGGTCGGGGAAAAACATCGCACCGAACTGGCAGACGACGACATCGAACGAGGCGGGATCGAACGGCAGGGCGAGCGCGTCGGCCTGACGCCATTCGAGCCGGTCATCGACAGGTTGCCGATTTGCGGCGTAGTCGAGCATCGGGCGGTTCAAATCGGTGACGATGTAGTGTGCATGGGCGTCGAGCTTCGGCGCGAGGGCGCGTGTCACTGCGCCGCTGCCCGCCGCCGTCTCAAGGACGGTTGCGGGATGTGACGCTGCGACAAGCGTGGCCGTGTCTGTCGCGTAGGCGTGGAAGATCAGTGGCACCATCAACGTGTCGTAGCACTGTGCGATGGTGCCGGAGAATCGCTTGTCATGGTCGGGCATGATGCGCTCCGCATGAAAACGTTGGCGATGGTGCCGTTTTCATTTTAGGCGGGCGACACGCGAATGGTAGGTTCGATCACCGATCGGGAGAGTCGTCGGCGGACGCCTGAAAATCGACGTCAGAATGACAAAAGCTCGTTGATCTTGCGATCAACGAGCTTTTCGTATTTGGTTGCGGGGACAGGATTTGAACCTGTGACCTTCGGGTTATGAGCCCGACGAGCTGCCAGACTGCTCCACCCCGCGTCTGAGAAGAAGAATAATACGGGTATTCTGTGCATTGTGTCAAGCATTTATGACATTAAATTTAAGGTGCTCCCGAATTTCATGCGCGAGGTGTGCGTTTTTTAAGCATCCCGCGCATTCACCGCTCACCACCGAATCGTGACGCCCGCCTGTACGGAATGGCTCAGGGATGCGGGGTTCAGGCCGCGCTTGTAGCCAACGTCCAGATCGAGATCCTTCGTCGGGCTGTAGACGACGCCGACCAGTGCGTAGGCCGGTTTGGTCGATGTCGTGCTATCGGGATTGGTGGCCAGTCCGATGTCGCCGACGAGTCGGACCTCCTCCGTCACGCTGAAGAGCACGGCCGTCGACGCATTCCACAAGCTTGTGCGATTGCCCAGGCCGTTGTTGTTCCACGTGTAGCCGACGTTCGCGAGGAACGTCCAGCGATCGAGGTTGTACTGCATCAACAGATTCGCCCCGGTCGTCGCGCGGCCGTTGCCCAGGCCGCGGTCCTGACTGGCCGTCGGGAGTGTGATGAAAGGCTTGAAGCCGAGACTCCACTGTTCCCCTTCGAGGAAGCGCCATTTGGCTTGCAACTGGAGATCGGTGAAGCCGCTGGTCCAACCGTCGCCGTCGGGGTGCGTGCGCTGATAGGGGGCTTGAATGGCGACGTCGAGATTTGGCAGGACACCGTAGGTCAGCGTGTTGGTCCACTGCTGTTGACGCGAGGTCGGCTGCGTCAGCCATTCGCTGTTGAGTTCGAGCTGCCAGTTGCCCGTGTCTTGCGTACCGGTGTCGTCCGTGACGAGCGGGTTCGTCGCGTGTGCGGCCAGCGGCGCGAGTGTCGCGGCGAGGATCAGAAACTTCTTCATCGAAAACTCCGGCGGGGACCTGTTCTCTGTGTGCGGCGTCGTCTTGCTGTGAATCTGTGGCGGATTTGCGGTGAATCCGCCTGTCGATTTGCCGGACGCGCAATCGATTGTGTAATCGGTCGGCGGGATCGTACGGGCCGCATATGACACCGTCAATCGGATTGCAGTGAAAAAACGGCGAACGTGTCGTATTTGCCGATGTTTCCGGTTTGGGAAGGCGAAGGCCTTGCGCGTTGGTTTTCGGTGTGGTGACGAACGGCGCAATCGTGAAAGTCACAGGCCGTGCGCGGTGGTAGACTTCGGCCCCTTTTCAGGCGCGGAATCGCATGCGATTTCGCGGGCCGTTACCTGTTCACTCGCCCTTTATGCAAGCCAGAAGTCATCTCATTTTCGGTGTCGCTGCCACGTGGCTGATGCATCGCACCGGTTGGGCTGCCAGCGTTCATGCGTGGCCGCTTACGCTCGTCGGCGCGTTGCTGCCCGACATCGATCATCCAAAGAGTATGTTGGGGCGTCGCATTGCCCCGGTGTCACTGGTGATCTCCGGGGTGTTCGGACATCGCGGCATGACGCACTCGCTTTTGCTGCCCGCGCTCGCCATCGCTGCATGTATTTATGGGTGGGGGCATGTGCCGCCGTGGATGCTCGCGTTATGTGCGGGATATCTCTCGCATCTGCTGGCCGACTGGTTGACGCCCTCCGGTGTGCCGCTCTGTTGGCCGCTTCGAACGCGCTTTCGGTCGCCACTCTATGTGACGACGGGGTCGAGTGCGGAGTGGTGCGTCGTGGCGGCGCTGGCGTTCGCGATGTGGCGGTGGTGGTAGTGCGCCCGGCGGCACGCGTTCGACGACGTCGTACGTCGGGCGTGGGTGCCGGGCGGCGTAGGTTGAGTGGTTCGACTCACCGAGCGACGGTTAGCGCCAGGTCAGCGGCGGTTCATCCATCAATGCGACTTGTTCGCGAAGCTCGAGGATTCGGTCCTGCCAATAACGTTGCGTGTTGAACCACGGAAATGCTGCGGGAAACGCGGGGTCGTCCCAGCGTCGGGCGAGCCAGGCGCTGTAGTGCAGCAGGCGCAACGTTCGCAAGGCTTCCGTCAGATGCAGTTCGCGGGGATTGAAGTCGGCGAAGTCTTCGTAGCCAGAGAGGACTTCGTTCAACTGACCGGTCATCTCCGCGCGCGTGCCGGAGAGCAGCATCCAGAGGTCCTGCATCGCCGGGGCCATGCAGGTGTCGTCGAAGTCGACGAAGTGCGGGCCCGTATCCGTCCACAGGACATTGCCGCCGTGGCAGTCGCCGTGCACCCGTAGCAGTTTGACGTCTCCCGCTCGCTCATAAGCGCGGGCGACGCTATCGAGCGCCAGGTCTACGATGGTGCGCCAGGCGTCGCGCAAGTCGGACGGGATGAAGTCGTTCGTCCACAAATAGTCGACGGGGGCGCGGCCGTAGGTGTCGATGTCCAGCGTGAGGCGGTGTTGGTACGGCTGCGTTGCGCCTTGGGCGTGGATGCGTCCGAGAAAGCGGCCGAGCCAGTTGAGCGTGTCAGGATCCTGAAGCTCAGGGGCGCGGCCGCCGCGTCGCGGAAAGAGGGCGAAGCGGAAACCGTCGAAGTGGTGCAGGGTCGCGCCGTGAATCTCAAGCGGGGCGACGACCGGGATTTCTTGATGCGCGAGCGTCTGGGTGAAGGCGTGCTCTTCGAGGATGGCGTCGTCGGTCCAGCGCTGCGGACGGTAGAACTTCGCGATCAGCGGCGGACCGTCTTCCATTCCCACCTGGTAGACGCGGTTCTCGTAGCTGTTGAGGGCGAGCAGACGCCCATCGCTATAACTCCCAAGTTGTTCCACGGCGGTAATGACCGTGTCGGGGAGCAGAGCGGCGAACGGGTGCTGGGGCGCGTCGGCGCCATGGGGGAGATCGGTGTTCATGCGCGCTATTGTGCCCAAAGGTGAGGGCGCGCGTGAGGGGGTGTCGAGTCGTCCCTATATATAGAGCGATGACGTATGCGACGCGCGACAGGCCGAGGAAAACGCGCCTTCGTAAAAATAGTTTCACAAAGGGCTTGCGCTCGTTCGTGAACGTCATTAATATTCCGTCTCTCGCAACGACAGCGACGCAGCGAAAGCAGCGACGAGGTTGAAGCGACGGGCTGGAAAGCCCGGTGGTTAGTGGTTTTGGAGCTTGTGAGTCGCTACGGCGACGAACGAAGAAAGCGAAAAAAACTGTTGA
>NZ_CABPSA010000002.1 GCF_902459615.1 Pandoraea commovens | reverse complement strand
TCCTCGCCCCATTCGGGGCGCTGAGAAGCAACTTTACCTCTAGTTTTGACCTGTTCGGATATTCCGGGGACACGTCAAATCCCGGTGCCGTTTTTTCAGACGCGATCAGACGTGCGAACTACACGCTGTCGTCACTTCACAGGCTTGCCCGCTGTCGGCGTGGCGCTCGGCGCGGTGGCTCCTGCGCTCGCGGCACCAAACACATCACTCGGTCCGACGACGACAGTCACGAGGCGATCCGGCTGCACGTGACGCGCAAACGCGTCCTTCACTTGCGCCGCCGTCACGGCCTCGACCTTGGCGGTCCACGTGTCGAGGTAGTCGAGCGGCAGGTTGTAGAAGCCGATGGCCGCGACGTTTGCCAGCAGTTTGCGGTTGCTGTCCAGACGCAGCGGGAAACCGTTGGTCAGGTTGTCCTTCGCAGCCTGCATTTCCTCGGCGGTGGGGCCGTCCTGAACGAACCTGGCCAGCGTCTCACGCACGACCTTAAGCGCTTCGGGCGCTTGCTCGCGACGCGTCTGCAAGTTGATCTCGAACGGCCCCTCCTGCAACTGCGGCACGAAGCCACTCGATACGCCATACGTCAGACCGCGCTTCTCACGCACTTCCGCCGTCAGACGCGACACGAAACCGCCGCCGCCCAGCACGTAGTTCCCCACGAGCAACGGGAAGTAGTCAGGGTCGCTGCGCGCCATCGACGCCTGCCCCGTCGCGATGTGTGCCTGCTCGGCCGGATGCGGCAGGTCGATCTGCATGGCGCTACGCAGCGCCGCCACCGGCGGCATCGTGGGCGGCGTAACGCCGACAGGCATCGCGTCCGTCAACTGAGCGACAAGCTTCTCGGCCTGCGCGCGGTCAATGTCGCCAACGATGGAGACGACCGCCCGCTTCGGGCTGTACATATCGCGATAGAAACGCATCAGATCGTCGCGCTTCACGGCGTTGACGCTCGCCACCGTCGGCGTCACGCCATACGGATGGCTGCCGTAGATCGCGCTACGAAAGGCCTTCTCGGCGATCGCCTCGGGCTTCGTATCCGATTCAGCAATCGCGGACGACAGACGCGCCGTCTCGCGCTTGAGCACGACATCGGGGAACGTGGGATGTTGGAGGAATTGCGCCAGCGTACTCACGGCCGCATCGCGCTCGGCCGCCGACGACAGCGTGCGGATGGTGACGGTCGCGGCGTCGCGTCCGGCGCTCGTCGCCTCCATCGCGCCCACGTCCGCGAAACGGTCGGCAATCTGCGCCTCGGTCAGCGCAGGACGCCCACCTGCGGCCGACGCGCCAGCGTCGAGCAACCCCGCCGTCAGCAACGCCAGCCCCGACTTGCCCTTCGGGTCGTATCGGCTGCCTGCATCGAAATCGATGTTCACGTCGATCATCGGGATCGAACGGCTCTCGACCAGCATCACCTTGGCACCGGACGGCGCGACCCAGGTCTGGATCGGCAGCGCGGCGCTGGCCGTGAGCGGCAGACCGGCCGCCAGCGCGCCAGCGGCTGCGCAAGCCATGAAACCCGTTCGCGCGGGCACGGAGAACGCACGCAACAGTGCGGAAATTTTCATCATCGTGTGTGGCCCTCTCAGCGCATGTTCTTCAGGTCTTGCGCCCCTTGGGCGCGGCGCTTGCGTGTCGCCTCGTCGATCGGCTGCGGCACGAGTGTGGCAACCGTCAGCGACTCATCGCCGAAGTACTTGCCCGCCACCGCCTGCACCTGCGCGGGCGTGACTGCCTTCACCTTTTCAAGCATGCGATCGATCTGACGCCACGAAATGCCCGACATCTCGCTCAGCCCGATTTCCATCGCCTGACCGAACACCGAGTCGCGCTTGTAGATCTGCGATGCCACCACCTGCGCCTTCACGCGCTTGAGCTCGGCCTCCGTCACACCGTGTGCTGCGATGTCGGCGATCTGCGCACGCAAGGCCTTCTCGATCTGCTCCGGTGTCTTCCCCTGCGCAGGGGTCGCGTCCATGATGAAGAACTGCGGACCGCGACCTACGCCGTCATAGCTCGCACCGACGTCGTTCGCAATGCGCTGCTCGCGCACCAGACGGCTCGTCAGACGCGCGTTGCCGTAACCGTCGAGCACGGCGGAGAGCACCTGCAATGCGTAGACGTCGTCATCCTTCTCGACATCGTTCAGACGCGGCGCACGCCACGCGAGCATCACGTTCGGGTTCTCGGCCGGTGCCTTCACGAACACACGGCGCACGCCGATCTGCGCCGGTTCGTTCTGCGGGCGACGTTCCGGCAGCGTGTGCGACTTGATCGGGCCGTAGTACTTCTCGGCAAGCGTCTTGACCTGCGCGGGATCGACGTCGCCGCTCACCACGACCACGGCATTGTTCGGCGCATACCAGCGCTCGTACCAGTCGCGCGTGTCCTGAACTGTCATGTGCTGGAGATCGTCCATCCAGCCGACGATGGGGCGACGATACGGATTCGCGACGAGCGCGGTCGCCATCAGTTGCTCATAAAGCAGTGCGCGCGGCTGGTCGTCCGTGCGCAGACGACGCTCCTCCATCACCACCTGAATCTCTTTCGCGAACTCGTCGGCGGAGAGCGTCAGATTCGCCATGCGATCGGCTTCGAGACGCATCATTTCCGGCAGACGCGACTTCTCCGTCTGCTCGAAGTAACCGGTGTAGTCCTTGCTGGTGAAGGCGTTCTCACGACCGCCGAGGGCGGCGACCTGGCGGGAGAACTGCCCCGCGCCGACGGTCTTGGTGCCCTTGAACATCATGTGCTCAAGCGCGTGGGCGACGCCGGTGGTGCCATTGAACTCGTCGAGCGACCCGGCGCGATACCAGACCACGTGTGCGACCGTCGGTGCCCGGTGGTCCTCGCGCACGATCAGCCGCAGACCGTTCGAGAGTGTGAATTCCGAAGTGTTATCCGTCGTCTTGCTGCCGCCGGTGTCAGCGGCGTGGCCCAGGCTCATCACACCAGCCAGAGCCATTCCGGCCAAGGCGTGTCGCCAGCGCATGGTTCCCGTCATGGATCCCCTTTCGCCCATCATGGACGTCGATTCGCGTCTGATAAAATACGTCGCATTTCCCGCGTCGGAAACAACGACCTGCCCATTGTAGGGCGTTTTGTGCGGCGCGAATGGCAGGACAAATCATAGTCGCACGCCGATAGCGCGCCCCCACGTCGAGTTCCTCACCCCATGTTCAGTTTCTTCAAGCGCTTCAAGTCGGGCGGCAACAAGGCCGCCGAAACAAGCCCCGCACCGACCGAATCGCCCGAATCCGAAGCGTCTTCCGCAGACGTTGCGCAGAAACAAGCGCCGCAGACGTTTGCAGCACCGCAGCAACTGGAAAGCCCGCCGACGCAAGGCGAGTCGGCACCGCTGGCACCTGCTGCGCCTGTCTCACCTGTTGCACCGGCCGCTATGCCGCAACCGTCCGCAAACCAGCCGACGACGCCGATCCAGTCCGCTGCACCGGCACCGGTTACGCCGTCCGCTCCCGCAGCCGCGCCGACGCAAGCCGCCCAGCCCGTTCAACCTGCCGTCAGCCCTGCCGAAAATTCGGCGCATTCCGAGCCTGCTCGGGTCAATGTCCCAACGGCACCAACGCCGGTTGCGGCTACGCCGACGCCTGCCCCGCAGCCGACGCCGGTTGCCCCCGCCGTTCGGAGCGCGCCCGTCGAACCTGTCGAACCTGTTGAACCGGTCACCACGCCCGCTCCTGTCGTCGTGAAGGATGCGCAGGGCGAAGCCATCGGCGAAATCGTCTCGGCCCCGGCCCCCGAACCGGCGGCCAAGCGTTCGTGGCTCACCCGTCTGAAGGCCGGGCTGTCGAAGACGAGCTCAGGCATCACGAGCATCTTCGTCGGCGTAAAGGTGGACGAGAACCTGTTCCAAGAGCTCGAAGACGCCCTCCTGATGAGCGACGCGGGCGTGGACGCCACGACCTATCTGATCGACGCCCTGCGCAAGAAGGTCAAGGCCGAGCGTCTGACCGAAGGCGAACAGGTCAAGCGCGCGCTGCACGACCTGCTGGTCGACCTGCTGCAACCGCTCGAACAGAGCCTCGTGCTGGGCCGCGAAGCGCCGATGGTCGTGATGATCGCAGGCGTGAACGGTGCCGGGAAGACGACCAGCATCGGCAAGCTCGCCAAGCACTTCCAGCACTACGGACAGTCCGTGCTGCTCGCAGCAGGCGATACGTTCCGCGCAGCGGCCCGTGAACAACTGGCGATCTGGGGCGAACGCAACAACGTCGCAGTCGTCGCGCAGGAAAGCGGCGACCCGGCAGCCGTCGTGTTCGACGCCGTGAGCGCCGCACGCGCGCGCAAGATCGACATCGTGATGGCGGACACGGCTGGCCGTCTGCCCACGCAGTTGCATCTGATGGAAGAGCTCAAGAAGATCAAGCGTGTGCTGGGCAAAGCGGCCGACGGCGCGCCGCACGAGGTGCTGCTCGTCATCGACGCCAACACCGGCCAGAACGCGCTCACGCAGGTCAAGGCATTCGACGACGCCCTCCAGCTCACCGGTCTCATCGTGACCAAGCTCGACGGCACGGCCAAGGGCGGCATTCTGGCGGCCATCGCCCGTCAGCGTCCGGTCCCGGTGTACTTCATCGGCGTGGGCGAGAAGGTGGAAGACCTGCAACCGTTCTCAGCCCGCGAATTCGCCGACGCCCTGCTGGGGTAAGCCGCGAACAACATCACGAAGCCGACGCATCAAAACAAACGGCCCGCACACTCACGTGGCGGGCCGTTTGTTTTTCATCTGCAGTACGACGTTACATCTGCTGCGCGACGAGTCCAGCGCAAAGCCCCCACATCATGAGGCCGACCACGCCGTCGAGAATCTGCCACGCGCGGGCGCGCGAGAAGAGCGGTGCGAGCAGACGTGCGCCGTAACCGAGCGCCGTGAACCACAGGATGGACGCGATCATCGCGCCGCCCGCGAACCACACATTGCCCGGTGACGGCTCGCGTGCGCCGATGCCGCCGAGCAGAATCACCGTGTCGAGATAAACATGCGGGTTGAGTAGCGAAAGCATCAGCACGAGGCCGATGGCGCGTTGCCACGACATCTCCTGCGTCGCCGCGCGACTGCCGTCGGCCTGCAACGCCCCCGCACCGCGAAACGCCGCACGCCACGCCCGCAGACCGTAGAGGAACAGGAACGCCGCGCCACCCCACGTCACGATCGTGATGAAGCGCGGATAGGCGGCAATCAGGCCCCCCATACCCGCCACGCCCGCCGCGATCAGCGTCATGTCGCAAATCGCACAGACCGTCACGACGATGCCCACGTGACGTCGCAAAATCCCCTGACGCAAGACGAACGCATTCTGCGCGCCGATTGCCATGATGAGGCTGGCGCCAAGCGCCATGCCCCGCCAGAAAGCCGGATCGATCATCGGGGACTTACTCGGCGTCCGGTTGCGCTTCAGGTGCAGCGCGCTGGAAGGCTTCGAGCGTCTGGCAATGCGCGTGGATGGCAGAGATGCGCGGGAATTGCGTCATGTCGACCTTGAAGCGATTAGCGTTGTAGATTTGCGGCACGAGGCAGCAATCCGCCAGCGTCGGCGTATCGCCAACGACGAACTTGCCCGGCGACGTCTGCGCCGCGAGACGCGCTTCAAGCGCCTTGAACCCTTCCACGATCCAGTGCACGTACCACGCGTTCTTCTGCTCTTCCGTCACGCCCATGTCGTGCTTGAGGAAACGCAGCACGCGCAGGTTGTCGATCGGGTGGATGTCGGCCGCGATGTCCAGCGCCAGTGCACGGACCTGAGCGCGCGTGGCCGGGTCGGACGGCAGCAGCGCGGGCGTCGGATGCACGTCTTCCAGATACTCGATGATGGCGAGCGACTGATGAATGTTCACGTCGCCGTCGACGAACGTCGGCACCAGCGCATTGACGTTGAGCGCACGGTAGGCGGGCTTGAGATGTTCGCCACCGTCGCGCACCAGATGCACCGGCACGATGTCGTAGTCGAGTCCCTTGAGGTTCAGGGCGATACGCACCCGATAGGCCGCAGAACTGCGGAAATAGCTGTACAGCGTGAGCGTGGACATGGGGCTGACCTCGAAAGCGGAGATTCGGAAAAGCGGAAATTGGGGGACGACGCGGCAACCGGGGGATCGTGAGAATCCGAGGGGTCCGCAAGCGCGCCCGAACACGAGATGGTACTGCAAGCGCTGGCCCCGATGACACCTGATTGCGTATGATGGATGACGACTCGCCCACGAACGTAGATTGAAGCCCCATACCGCGTGCACACCCCGGATAACCGCGTCATGACCTCTGCCGCCCCCTTTGCCTGCGCCCCGCTGCTCAAGATCATCGCCCGCGGGGCGAAAGGCGCTCGCGCGCTGAGCGCGGACGAAACCCGCACGCTGTTCGACGCCATCCTCGCCGACCGGGTTTCGCCCGCCGAGCTGGGCGGCGTATTGATCGCGTACCGCATCAAGGGCGAAACGCCCGTCGAACTGCGCGCCATGCTCGACGCCGCGCACGCCACGTTCACCCCGCTCGTCGCCCCGGCCGACGCCCCGCCGCCGGTGCTGCTGCCGAGCTATAACGGCGCACGCAAACAGCCGAACCTCACACCGTTGCTGGCGCTGCTGCTCGCGCGCGACGGCATCCCGGTGCTGGTGCACGGACAACATCACAGCGGCGCGAATCGCGTCGGCACGCAGGCGATCTTCGCGGAACTCGGTCATCCCGCGAGCCAATCGGCCGCCGAGGCGGAGGAGGCGCTGCGCACTCGCCGCGTCGCCTATCTGCCGATTGCAGCGTTGTCGCCTGCGCTGGAACGTCTGCTGGAGATGCGTGCGGCACTCGGCGTGCGAAATTCCGGGCACACCGTCGTCAAGCTTTTGCAGCCGTTCGCCGGGCCTGCGCTGCGCCTCGTGAACTACACGCACCCGGAGTACCGGGAGACGCTGAGCGAGATGTTTGCCGATGCGACCAATAGCGCCGCCCCGGGCGTGCTGCTAGCGCGTGGAACGGAAGGCGAACCGGTCGCGGACGCCCGCCGTCAGGCGGCAATCGATGGGTTTTCGGATGGGGCATACCGCTCATGGCAGGAAGCCGAGGAAGGCGCTACCGGCGTACCGCCGTCGCTTCCTGCGGCCGACGCCCCGGCCACTGCCCGGTGGATCGAGGCGGTTCTCGCTGGCGAGGTTCCGGTGCCCGCCCCCATCGCCCGCCAGGTTGAAGTGATCCGTCAGGCCATCGGGCTAAGTGCGTCATCGACGCATTGAAACGAATTACGCGCGCAACGTCGGATAACTCGCGCGAATTTCGTCACAAAATCGAAATATCACAGAAAAATTCGATTTTTCCGGAACATTTCATCCCGAAACACATCAAATATTCTGTTTTGGAGAGGACGCCCGGAGAGTACCGGGCGGGTCAGTCGGCTGACGCCATGCGGGTTGCCTGCCAGGAGATGACGAGCCAGGCTTCAGCCAGCAGCTTGTGCACTGCCGTGTAGGTCATTTGCGACGCGAGCGAACCGGTCGCGGTTTCCAGTTCGACCTTGAGCTTGCCGGTGACGACCACCGTGTCGCCGAACTGGCGGAGTTCCTGCGCTTTCGGGTCGACGTCGATGTCTAGGTAACGGCGGCGGCCGGAGCTGATCGCGTCGAGAAATTCGCGCTTCGTCTCGCGTTTGCCATTCGAATGCACGTAGAACAAATCGTCCGCGAGGAGCTTTTCCAGCTCATCGACATCGCCTTCGATCATCGCTTCGAAGCGCGCCGATTCGAGTTGTCGTACCGCGTCAATGTGCTTTCCCGCCATGCTGACCTCCCATCCTTCGCCATCACTTTACGCTCGTGGCTTGGGTTGCAATTTACACCATCCGAGTCACGTTTGCGCCAGTGACTTCTCCCGTTTAACGGGGGGTGCTGGAAAACCCCAAGAAGCCGGAAACTTCCCGTCCGGTAAGGGTTCTAACGTCTTTAGCACTCATCGAAAGAGAGTGCTAAAATGCTTTCCCAGAGGCTAACCAGGAGTCCACCACTTGAGTACTGCCGCCACCAAGCATCCGACGACGCCGGCCACCGGCACGGCGCCGAATTCGCGTGCCCTTGCACTTGCCCCGTCGGCGCTGATGCTGCCGGGCAGTCTGGGCAATATCGACAGCTACATTCAGGCTGTCCATCGCATTCCCCTGCTCACCGCCGAGGAAGAGCAGTCGCTCGCCAAGCGTCTGCGTGAGAACGACGATCTCGAAGCCGCCCGCCAGCTCGTGCTTTCGCACCTGCGTCTGGTGGTCTCGATCGCGCGTAATTACCTCGGTTACGGTCTGCCGCACGCCGACCTGATTCAGGAAGGCAATATCGGCCTGATGAAGGCCGTCAAACGCTTCGACCCCACGCAGGGTGTCCGACTCGTGTCGTACGCCATGCACTGGATCAAGGCCGAGATTCACGAATACGTGCTGAAGAACTGGCGCACGGTCAAGGTCGCCACGACCAAGGCCCAACGCAAGCTGTTCTTCAATCTGCGTAGCCAGAAGCAAGGCTTGCAGGCCTTCACGCCGGAAGAGATCGATCAGGTCGCACGCGATCTGAACGTCAAGCGTGAAGACGTCATCGAGATGGAAACGCGCATGTCGGGCGGCGATATCGCCCTCGAAGGTCACAGCGACGACGGCGAAAGCGCGAGCTTCGCCCCCATCGCCTATCTGGCCGACTCCCATCAGGAGCCGACCGCCGTGATCGCCGCACGCGAGCGTGACCATCTGCAGAGCGACGGTCTGCAAACGGCACTCGGCCGTCTCGACCCGCGCAGCCGCCGCATCATCGAAGCGCGCTGGTTGTCGGTCGCCGACGACGGCAGCGGTGGTGCCACGCTGCACGAACTGGCAGACGAGTTCGGCGTGTCCGCCGAGCGTATCCGTCAGATCGAAGTGGCCGCCATGAAGAAGATGAAAGGCGCGTTGCAAGCCTACGCGTAATACCGGGATCGGGTGTCGACGGCAGCGACAAATTGCCACATGACACTGCGATTCCCAAGTCGACGGAACTTCGCCGACAGCTAAGCCCCGTGAAGCCCCGAGAGGTTCGCGGGGCTTTTTTATTGGACTTCGAAAGTTCATCCGCCATCTGCTCCCGACTTGATGCATCGCAAGGTCTGCGATCGAGCCCGTCGATAGAATCGGCTCGTACGTAGCCATGCTGCGTGCGAAGGACGGCCCGGGGGCCGTTCGCCGCGCCGGACCCTTGTCTCGAATCCGCTTCTCATCCGCCGTTGCTCGCAACGGCAGATCCGCATCGAACCAGCGTCATCTGCGTGTCATCCGCCCCCGTGCGCTGCGGTTTGACATTTTCAAGCGATAAGGCAAAATGCGCCGAAAGTCGACGCTGTTCCCAACAACACGACTTTCGACGCCAGGAGCCGTCACGGATGGACACCCACTCTCCTAGCAGTCTGAAGCCTCACGCCACGGCCTCACCGGCAGCCACGGGCATCGTCGCCTGGACGATCCGGCGCTGGCGCACCCGCCCTTCCCGTTTTGCCCTCGAAATCCTGATCGTTCTGGCGATCAAGGTAGTACTCCTGTTCATTCTGAAGCACGCGTTCTTCGACGCTCCAATGGCCAAGCACATGCAATTGCCGCCGGACGTCGTGGCCCGCGCCCTCATCGGGCCGCAGGCCGTCGAAGCGCAGTCCCCCACCAAAAATCAAGGTGTCCGCCATGATCAGTAGCGAAGTCGTCGACCTCTCGCGCTTGCAGTTCGCCATAACGGCGCTGTATCACTTCCTGTTCGTCCCGCTCACACTGGGCCTGTCGTGGCTGCTCGTCATCATGGAATCGGTCTATGTGATGACCGGCAAGCAGATCTACAAGGACATGACCCAGTTCTGGGGCAAGCTCTTCCTGATCAACTTCGCGATGGGCGTGACCACGGGTCTCACGCTCGAATTCCAGTTCGGCACCAACTGGGCCTACTACTCGCATTACGTCGGTGACATCTTCGGTGTGCCGCTCGCCATCGAGGGGTTGATGGCCTTCTTCCTCGAGGCCACGTTCGTCGGCCTGTTCTTCTTCGGATGGAACAAGCTCTCGCGCATCGGCCACCTCGCCACGACCTTTGCGGTGGCGCTCGGCTCGAACCTCTCGGCGCTGTGGATTCTCGTGGCCAACGGCTGGATGAACAATCCGATCGGGGCGCACTTCAACTACGAGACCATGCGCATGGAGCTGAGCAGCATCTGGGAAGTGGTGTTCAACCCGGTCGCTCAGGTGAAGTTCGTGCACACGCTCTCGGCCGGTTACGTGACCGCCGCCATGTTCGTGCTCGGCATCTCCGCGTGGTACCTGCTCAAGCGTCGCGACGTGCCGTTCGCGCTGCGCTCGTTCGCGGTCGCAGCGGGCTTCGGTCTGGCGTCCACGCTGTCCGTCATCGTGCTGGGCGACGAATCGGGCTACACCACAGGCGAGGTGCAGAAGGTGAAGCTCGCGGCCATCGAAGCGGAATGGGAGACGGCCAAGCCGCCCGCATCGTTCACGCTGTTCGGCTTCCCGAACCAGAAAGAACAACGCACCGACTACGCGGTGAAGATTCCCTGGGCGATGGGTCTGATCGCCACGCGTTCGGTCGACACGCCGGTCATCGGCCTCACACAGTTGCGCGACGAGCATAAGGACAACATCAAGCGCGGCATGATCGCCTTCGCAGCGCTCGAAAAGCTGCGTGGCGGCGATACGTCGCCAGCAGTTCGCGCAGAGTTCGACAAGTACAAAGACGACCTCGGCTACGGCTTGTTGCTCAAGAAGTACACGCCGAACGTCGTCGACGCCACGCCCGAGCAGATTCTGATGGCGGCCAACGACACGATCCCGCCGGTGGCGCCCGTGTTCTGGTCGTTCCGCATCATGGTCGGCCTCGGCTTCCTGTTCCTCTTCACGTTCCTGTGGGCGTTCTGGCTGTGCGCACGACGCCGTCTGCTCAAGCCGCGCTCGGCGTGGTTCCTGCGCTGGTGCGTGTGGGCGATTCCGCTGCCGTGGCTCGCCGCCGAGTTCGGCTGGATCGTCGCCGAAATGGGGCGTCAGCCGTGGACCATCGCCGGGATTCTGCCGACGCATCTCTCCACGTCGTCGCTGTCTGCCACCGATCTGTACATGAGTCTCGCGGGCTTCATCATCTTCTACACCGCGCTGCTCATCATTGAGATGTTCCTGATGGTGAAGTACGTCAAGCTCGGCCCGTCGTCGCTGCACACCGGCCGCTATCACTTCGAGACGGAAGGGTCAGGCGGGGCCGCGATTGCGGGCGACCGTCCGGCGGCTTCGGTCTGATCGTCAGGGAGACACACATCATGATGATCGATTACACCGTACTTAAGCTGATCTGGTGGGTGCTCGTCGGCGTTCTGCTGATCGGCTTCGCCTTCTTCGACGGCTTCGACATGGGCACCGGCACGCTGCTGCCCTTCCTTGGCAAGACCGACGCGGAACGACGCGTCATCATCAACACCGTCGCCCCCACGTGGGAGGGCAACCAGGTGTGGTTCGTGACGGCAGGCGGCGCGATGTTCGCCGCGTGGCCGCTCGTCTACGCCGCTGCCTTCTCGGGCCTGTACTGGGCGCTGTTGCTCGTGCTCTTCGCGCTGTTCCTGCGACCGGTCGGCTTCGACTACCGCAACAAGCTGCCGAGCGCACGCTGGCGCAACTCGTGGGACTGGGCGTTGTTCGTCGGCAGCACGGTGCCGTCGCTGGTATTCGGCGTAGCCTTCGGCAACCTGTTGCTCGGCCTGCCGTTCTCGTTCGACAACACCCTGCGCTCGACCTACACCGGGTCGTTCTGGGCCCTGCTCAACCCGTTCGCGCTGCTGTGCGGACTGGTGAGCCTGCTGATGCTGGTCACGCACGGTGCAGCGCACCTGCGCATGAAGGCCGATCCGCTCGTGGCCGAGCGCGCCGGACGCATCATGCGTCTCACCGCACTGGGCACGCTGCTGCTGTTCCTCGTGGCCGGGGTGCTGGTCGCCACGCACGTCGACGGCTTCGCCATCACGCAGATGGGCGCGACCGACTCACCGGCCAACCCGCTGATGAAGCAGGTCACGACCGGCCCGGGCTTGTGGCTCACGAATTATCACACCTACCCGTGGATGATTGCGGCCCCGGTCGTCGCCTGTCTGTGCGCGCTGCTCGCCGCCCTGCTCGCCACGAGCCGCGCGTATGCATGGACGTTCGTCGTCACCGGGCTGATGATCGCAGGCATCATCCTCACCGCCGGTTTCTCGATGTTCCCGTTCGTCATGCCGTCGGCCACTGCGCCGGGCAGCAGCCTCACGGTCTGGGATGCCACATCGAGCCAGCTCACGCTGCAAATCATGCTGATAGCCGTGGTCGTCTTCCTGCCCATCATCCTGCTCTACACCGGCTGGGTGTACCGCGTGATCCGTGGGCGGGTGACGATCGAGACGGTCAACGACAACCCGCACACGATGTACTGATCAAGGAGTCGCGACATGTGGTACTTCTCTTGGATTCTCGGCCTTGGCCTCGCGCTCGCGTTCGGCATCATCAACGTGATGTGGTTCGAAGCGCACGACGACCTCGAACGTCGCAGCCAGGAAGGCAGTTGAGCCTGACGACGCTGAGCCCTCACAGGTCGGCGTCGTAGCGAACGTAGAAACAAAAATCGCGCCTCCAGGGGCGCGATTTTTTTATGCAGTGAGATCCTGCGACGGATCGAAGCCTTAGCTCAGCAACGTCTTCAGGTCCTTGGCCATCGCATCGACCGGCTCGTCCGGACGCATGAACAAACGCAGCTGCCCGTTCGGGTCGAAGACGTAAATGCCAGCGGTGTGATCGATCGTGTAGTTGTTCGGTGTCGATCCTTCTACCTTGTTGACCACCACGCGGAACGACTTGGTCACTTCCTTGAGCGCGGCGTCATTCGCGGGACGCAGCCCCACGAACGCGGGATTGAACGCGGGCACGTACTGGCCCATCAGTTCGGCCGAATCGCGCTGCGGATCGACCGTCACGAACAGCACCTGCACGCGCTGGGCGTCGTCCGCACCGAGCTTCTGCATCACCTGATTGAGTTCCGCCATCGTGGTCGGGCAAACATCCGGGCAATGCGTGTAGCCGAAAAACATCACCACGGCCTTGCCTTTGTAATCGGCGAGCGTGCGCGTCTTGCCCTGCGGGTCCTGCAACGAGAAGTCCTTGGCAAATTCCTTGTTGCCGGTGATATCGAGGCTCGTGAACGTCGGACCTTCCTGACCGCAGGCGGCGAGAAACACCGTCAGCCCCATCAGCAACATCGCACGGCGCAACCAGATGACAGCAAGATTCATGAACGAATGACCCCAGAACGTATGGAAAAAACGCCTTCGGAAAACACAACAGGCGCGCCGGCGAAGAATACCGTAACGCGCCTGTCGTCGTGACTCAGCCTGTGACGGGCAAATGCCCCGGAGGTTCAGCCCAGCAGGTAAATCTGCACGTAATGGTCGACCAGCAGCGCCGCGAACAGCAGCGAGAGGTAGACGATCGAATAGCGGAACATCGAGCGCGAGAGCTCATCGGAATACTTGCGCCACAGCTTGACCGCGTAACCGAGGAAGATGCCCGAGAGCACAACCGCCGACACGAGATACAGATAGCCGCTCATGCGATGTGCGAACGGCAGCAGCGACACGGCAAACAGCACGACGCTGTACAACAGGATCTGCAAACGCGTGTACTTCTCACCGTGCGTGATCGGCAGCATCGGCAGCCCCGAATTCACGTAATCCTGACGGCGGTATAGCGCGAGCGCCCAGAAGTGCGGCGGCGTCCAGACGAAGATGATGAGCACCAGAATCCACGCGTCGGCAGGCACTGCGCCGGTCGCAGCGGCCCAGCCGAGGGCCGGGGGCATCGCACCAGCTGCACCGCCGATCACGATGTTCTGCGGCGTCGAGGGCTTGAGGATGATGGTGTAGATGAGCGCGTAGCCGACGAACGTGCCGAGCGTCAGCCACATCGTCAGGGGATTCGTGAACGTGTAGAGCACCACCATGCCCGCCGCACCCAGAATCGTCGAGAAGACGATGATCTGCCACGGTGCGATCTCGCCGCGTGCCGACGGACGCCACGCAGTACGACGCATGAGCGCGTCCACGCGTTGCTCGATCAGGCAGTTCACGGCAAAGGCCGATCCGGCGAGCAGCCAGATGCCGATGGTGCCGCCGATCAGCACCTGCCACGGCACCATGCCGCGCGTGGACAGGAACATGCCGATCACGGCACAGAAGACGGCGAGCTGCGTCACGCGGGGCTTGGTCAGCGCCCAGTATTGCGCGATACGGCTAGCCGGCGGATGGGGAAGGGTCGTGCTTTTCATACACTCTGAAGGCAATGCGCTACGCCGGGCCAGACGGGGCGCCGAGCGGTGCGGCAGCCGGCTCCGCTGCGGAGAAAGGCTTCTGGCGGGCCGGGACGTCTGCCTGATCTATCAGGCTGGCCGCAATGGGCGCCGCTGCGACTAGGCGGGCGGCGCGAATGCGGTAGTTTAACATGACAAGCAAAAGCAGCAGGACCGCCGCGCCGCCGTTGTGGGCGATGGCGTTGAGCAGCGGCCACTGGAAAACGATGTTCGACAATCCGGTCGCGAATTGCACGAGCACCAGTAGGAATACCAGAATCGACAGCTTTCTGAGCGCGGCATGACGTCGCAGGCGACTCGCCAGCCACGCCAGATACAGCACCACGACTACGGCAAACGTCCGGTGCACCCAATGGATCGCCACGAGCGCATCCATCGGAATCACCTCGCCGCCCGCCGTCTTGCCCAGTTCTCGCCATAGCTTGAATCCGTTATGGAAGTCCATCGACGGAATCCACTGACCCTGACACGTCGGGAAGTCAGTGCATGCCAATACAGCGTAGTTGGTGCTTACCCATCCGCCAAGGGCAATCTGGAAAACCAGCAACGCCAGCCCGATCAGCGCCGCCCACCGCCAGCGCAACGCCCCGGCGTCGGCCGCAACGCTCGTCAGCGGCATTTGTCGGCACGCAAGCCATGCCAGCGACCCCAGCAGAGTGAGCGCCAACATCAAATGGATGGAGACGATCACCGGTTGCAGCTTCATCGTGACGGTCCACGCCCCGAACGCGCCCTGCACGCACACGAGCACCAACAGCCACGTAGCCAGCCACGGCGATTGCTTCAGTTCGCGACGTTTCACCCACGCCATCACCATCAGGGTGATGATGAGCACGCCGACGGCCATCGCGAAATACCGGTGGATCATCTCGATCCACGCCTTGACGAAGGTCACCGGGCCGCTGGGCAGCATCAACTGCGCCGCGTGGATGTCGGCATGCGCGGCGAACGGCGACGACGTGCCGTAGCACCCCGGCCAGTCGGGACATCCGAGACCCGAATCCGTCAGACGCGTAAAGCCGCCGAACATGATCAGGTCGAGCGTCAGAAAGGTCGTCACCCAGGCCAGTTTGCGGTACTTGTTCGCGTCGCGGCGCAGCAGCACCCAGCCGAGCGGCAGCACCGCGATACATAGGCCGATGAAGCCCAGTTCCAGAAGGTAAAGCATCGGTTTTACGTCAGTTCTTCAATATGGCCGGGGCGCACGTGCGCCCCGGGGCCATTCGTTTCATTCATCGTGGGAGGAACGTTCCCTCCCCCCATCAACCCGTCCCCGACCACTTCAGCAGTCGCGACAGGTCGCTCTTGATCTTGCCCGGATCGGCGTTCTTCGGGAACGCCATCATCAGATTGCCCAGCGGGTCGACCAGATAGATGTGATCGCGCAGGCCGGTGCCCTCCTGCGTCGGCAGCCACGAGGCGAGTGCGACGGGATCGGCCCGCAGACGGCGCGTATCGGGATAGGCGTCGTCGATCTGTTGCGACACCTTCGAGGCGTCCGTCACCAGCCACAGCGTTTCCACCCGCGTGCGCTCATTGCCTTGCAGGACGCGGATCTGCCGCATGTAAAACAACTTGCTGACGCAATTCTCGTCACACGTGGCCGTGTCGGCGCTGATCATGAGCCATTTGCCCTTGAGCGACGACAGCGGCAGGTTCTCACCCGTTTCGTCGTCATGCACGACGAGCGCGGGCAACGGACGCTGCGGCTCGATCAGCTTCCCGTAGGCGGACGTGCCACCCTGCGGCTTGAAAACGAAATACATCAGATACGCCGCTACCGCAGGCGCGGCGCATACCACGAAGAGCAGCACGAGCATGCGCCTCGCGCGGCGGCGTTGCACCGGGTCGATGGGAGGACTTCCACTGCGATCCGTACTCACATTTGCACTCATGTTCGCCTTATGCGCGTCTTATGCCCGCGTGAATTTGTTTGTCGCCGTCGCCATGCGACGGCCACGTCGATACGCCAGACGCAGCCCCAGCAGCGCCAGAATCAGCGACATGCCGAACCACTGCGCCATATAACCATAGTTGCGATCCGCGCCGCTCGCCGGTTGCGGCCAGTCGCGCAGCAGGTGATCGCCCGTGTCGTTCGTCTGCATGACGACGAACGGTTGCAGCGGCAGCGACGTCTCGCGCGCATATTCCGCCACGTCGAGATTCTGACGAATCGACAGCCCCGCCGCCGAGCCGCCATGCCCCAGTTCAAAGGCGCGAGACGGGTCGGGCATGGCCAGGCCTTCGACCGTGATATCGCCCGCCGGCGTCGCATACGGCATGATCGACGCGCGGTCGCGCAGGTCGCGCGGCAGCCATCCGCGATTGACGAGTACCACGTGATCGGGCGCGACTTGCAACGCCATCACCACATAGAAGCCGGGCAGTTCGTTGCGCGGACGGTTGTCGAGATACACCACGCGATTACGCAGGAACCGGCCCGTGACGCGCACGCGCCGATGGCTCACATCGTCCAGCGAATAGGCCTGCGCCCCGAGCGCGATGACCGGCGCGCGCTCCGCCTGCTCGATCTGCGCCTGACGCGCCAGACGCAACTGCGCGCGCTGGTACTGCCACACGCCGAGTGCAGCGGTGAGCATCACGCCCAGCAGTATCAGCACGGCCGGCACAGGGCGCATGCCGCGCAAGAGAGTTTTCAACACGTACGTTCCTTGTCCGGCTGCCGCCCGATGTTGCGCAACGCAGGCTGTCCACACTGCAATGCAGCGTGCCAGCGCGTGTGCGTTGCCCGATAATGACGAATTCCCGTCATCGGACAGATCATGCGCATCATCGTTGCCATCGCCTTCGTCCTGATTCTCGGCAGTCTGGCGTCCGCATTGTTTTTCATGATGCGGGACAAGGGCCGATCGAATCGCACCGTGCAATCGCTGATGGTGCGCGTCGGCCTGTCGGTGACGCTGTTCCTGCTCATCCTGTTCGCCAACTGGATGGGCTGGATTCACAGCACGGGCATACGATACTGAGTCCCGCGCCGGGCTCCTGCGGCAAATCGCCGCACCTCATCCCTGCCACGCTGCTTTACCCGGAATAACCTCTGCCGACGTTCACGGCAGTGGCGCAATGCCGTCACCGCCAGTGTCGCGCCGTTTGTGCGACATAAGGCCGCATCCAAATGGAAACGCCGCCGGAATCCGGCGGCGTCCCCCAAAGCATGTTCCGATGCCGACGTCAGAGCCAGTAGACCACGACGTACAGCCCCAGCCACACCACGTCCACAAAGTGCCAGTACCACGCCGCGCCTTCGAAACCGAAGTGATGATCCGGCGTGAAGTGGCCCTTCATCAAACGCACCAGCATCACGGAAAGCATGATCGCGCCCAGCATCACGTGGAAACCGTGGAAGCCCGTGAGCAGGAAGAAGGTCGATCCGTACACGCCCGAGGTCAGCTTGAGATTCAGTTCGGTGTAGGCGTGGTGATATTCATACGCCTGGAAGCCGAGGAACACGAAGCCGAGCACGACGGTGGCGAACAGCCAGAAGATCGCGCTGCCACGATGGTTCGCACGCAGTGCGTGGTGCGAGATCGTGAGCGTGACGCCCGAGGTCAGCAGCAGTGCGGTGTTGAGCGTCGGGATCGGCCACGGGCCCATCGTCTCGAACGCGTCGACCACTCCGGCCGGGCCGGTGTTCGGCCACACGGCGCTGAAGTCGGGCCACAGCAGCTTGTTATCTAGGTCGCCGAGCCACGGCATGGCCAGCGTACGTGCGTAGAACAGCGCGCCGAAGAATGCCGCGAAGAACATCACTTCGGAGAAGATGAACCAGCTCATGCCCCAGCGATAGGACACGTCGATGCGCTTGCTGTACAGGCCGCCCTCGGACTCGGCGATCGAGTCGCCGAACCAGCTGCGCAGCACCCACAGCACCCACAGCAGGCCGGCCAGCGCCGTCCACGGTGCCCACGATAGTCCATTGACCCACGCGGCGGCCGAGCCGAGCACCACCAGCAGGCCGATACTGCAGCTCACCGGGTGACGCGAGGGGGCCGGCACGAAGTAGTACGGCGCCGTTTGGTGTTGACCACTCATTCTTATCTCTCCAGGCTTGGTTCTCTTTGTCTGTACCAATCACGTCGCGAGCCGGATGGCGAGCTTCGCCAGAAACACCAGCGCCACAACGAACAGAATGCCCCCGATCAACCCCGCCACGATCAGATGCACAGGGTTGAGCTGTGCCATGTCGCGGTCGTGATCACGCCCCTTGCGCACACCGAAAAACGACCAGAACACCGCACCGATGGTCTGGAAGAAAGACAGCTTGCGCCGGGTCGCCTCCTTCAGGTCATCCATTCCCGCCCTTGCCTCCCCCTAACGTTCCTCCGGTGACTTCGCCAGCCTGGGCGCCCGTCGGGGCGTCCGCGCGTTGATTGGCGTCGTTCTTGCCGAGATCGAAAAAAGTATAGGACAGCGTGATCGTATTCACATCTTTGGGCAGCTTCGTGTCGACCACGAACACCACCGGAAACTCTTTGGCCTCTCCGGCCCTGAGCGTTTGCTGCGTGAAGCAGAAACACTCGATCTTCTTGAAGTAGCTCGCCGCCTGTGCGGGCGCGTAGCTCGGAATCGCCTGCGCGCGGACTTCATGCGGTTGCTGATTCGCCACTTCGTATTCGATGGTCGCGATTTCCCCCGGATGCACCGTCAGACTGCTCTTCGCCGGTTTGAAGCGCAGCGGCCCCTGCGCATTGGCGTCGAACTCGACAGTGATCGTGCGGCTCTCGTCGACCTGCGAATTGCGTGCGCTGATCTCGGTCGTGCGATCGCCCAACTGGTTAATGCCCACGAGATCGCAGAACGCGCGGTAGAACGGCACCATCGCGTACCCGAATCCGAACATCACCGCGACCAGCAGCAAGAGCTTGCTGAAGGTGCGCACGTTGAGACGTCGCATGCCGGCCATCAGATACCGCCTAACAATTTGGTCTTGATCATCACGCCGATGAAGAACACCAGCACCACCGAGCCGAGAATCAGCCCGGTGCGCAGGTTTCTCGCCCGCTGTTCAGGACTGAGTGCCATGTTCAATGCACCTTCGGCGGCGTCTCGAACGTGTGGAACGGCGCCGGACTCGGCACGGTCCACTCCAGCCCTTCCGCACCGTCCCACGGCTTGGCTTCAGCCGCCTTGCCGCCACGCCACGTCGGAATCGCAACCCAGAACAGGAAGTACACCTGCATCAGGCCGAAGCCGAATGCGCCGATGGTCGCGATCTGGTTGAAGTCCGTGAACTGTGCCGGGTAATCGGCGTAGCGACGCGGCATGCCCGCCAGACCCAGGAAGTGCATCGGGAAGAACGTCACGTTGAACGTGATGAGCGAACCCCAGAAGTGGAACTTGCCGCGCCACTCGTTGTACATATGGCCCGTCCACTTCGGCACCCAGTAATAGAACCCGGCGAATAGCGCGAAGAGCGAGCCGGCCACTAACACGTAGTGGAAGTGCGCCACCACGTAATAAGTGCCGTGCATCTGAATGTCGAGCGGTGCGAGCGAGAGAATCAGGCCCGTGAAGCCGCCCATCGTGAACACGAAGAGGAAGCCGACGGAGAAGAGCATCGGCGTCTCGAACGTGAGCGAGCCCTTCCACATCGTGGCGACCCAGTTGAAGACCTTCACGCCCGTGGGCACGGAGATCAGCATCGTCGCGTACATGAAGAACAGTTGACCGGTGACCGGCATACCCGTCACGAACATGTGGTGCGCCCACACCATGAACGACAGAATCGCGATCGACGCCGTGGCGTACACCATCGAGCTATAGCCGAACAGCGGCTTGCGCGAGAACGCCGGAATCACCTGCGACACGATCCCGAACGCCGGCAGAATCATGATGTACACCTCCGGGTGTCCGAAGAACCAGAAGATGTGCTGATACATGACCGGGTCGCCGCCGCCCGCAGCGTTAAAGAACGACGTACCGAAGTGACGGTCCGTGAGCAGCATCGTGATCGCACCGGCCAGCACCGGCATCACGGCGATGAGCAGGTAGGCGGTGATGAGCCACGTCCACACGAACATCGGCATCTTCATCAGCGTCATGCCCGGCGCGCGCATGTTCAGAATCGTGACGATGATGTTGATGGCGCCCATGATCGACGACGCGCCCAGAATGTGCGCCCCGAAGATCGCCAGATCCTGACCCGGCCCCATCTGCACCGACAGCGGTGCGTACATCGTCCAGCCTGCTGCGGTCGCACCGCCCGGCACGAGGAACGACGAGATCAGCAGCAGACCGCCCACCGGCAGCAGCCAGAAGCTGAAGTTGTTCATGCGCGCGAACGCCATGTCCGACGCGCCGATTTGCAGCGGGATCATCCAGTTCGCGAATCCCACGAACGCCGGCATGATCGCGCCGAAAATCATCACCAGCCCGTGCATGGTGGTGAGCTGGTTGAAGAACTCCGGACGAATGAACTGCAGGCCCGGTTCGAACAATTCCGCACGGATCATCAACGCCATCACGCCGCCCGAGAGCAGCATGACGAACGAGAAGATCATGTACAACGTGCCGATGTCCTTGTGATTCGTCGCGAACAGCCAGCGACGCCATCCGTGCGGATGGTCGTGCGCGTGATCGTCGTGACCCGCCACGTGATCGTGAGCGATGGAACTCATACCCAATCTCCTTGCTTCGAACTGGTCGAACGACTTAACTGTTCTTCGCTGCGTCGGCCGCGGCACCGGCGGCATTCGCCGACTTGTTACCGCGTGCTTCGCGCACCTGTGCCGGCTGAATCACGTCGCCGGTCTTGTTGCTCCACGAGTTGCGCTCGAACGTGATGACGGCCGCAAGCTCCACATCGTTCAGATGCGACCAGTTCGGCATCGCATTCTTGCCATGCAGCACGATGCTGATGTGATCGGCCACCGGGCCCGTCACGATCTTGCCGCCGTCGAGCGCCGGGAACGCACCGCCGCCCTTGCCGTTCGGCTGGTGGCACACCGCGCAATTCGAGGCGTAGACCTTCTGGCCGCGCTCCATCAGTTCCTGCACGGTGTAGGTCTTGTTCGGGTCGTCTGCCGAGGCCGCCATCTGCTTCTTCTGCGTGTCGACCCACTTGTTGTAATCGTCTTCCGAGACCACCTTCACCACGACCGGCATGAACGCGTGCTCCTTACCGCACAGTTCGGTACAGAAGCCGCGGTACTCGCCAACCTTCTCCGCCTTGAACCAGGTGTCGCGCACGAAGCCCGGAATGGCGTCCTGCTTGATACCGAAGGCAGGCACGTAGAACGAGTGGATGACGTCGTTGGCCGTGGTGATCAGACGTACCTTCTTGTTGACCGGCACGACCATCGGGTTATCGACTTCCTGCAAGTACGTGTTGCTCTTCGGCTCCGCGCCGTCGATCTGGCTGCGCGGCGTGGTGAGCGTCGAGAGAAACTTGATGCCCTCGCCTTCGCCCTTCAGGTAGTCGTAGCCCCACTTCCACTGATAGCCGGTCACCTTGATGGTGATATCGGCGTTGGTGGTGTCCTTCATGGCCACGACGGTCTTCGTGGCGGGCAATGCCATCAGAATCACGATGATGAACGGCACGACCGTCCAGATCACCTCGACCGTGGTGCTTTCATGGAAATTCGCAGGCTGATGGCCCTTGGATTTGCGGTGCTTGATGATCGAGTAGAACATCACGCCGAACACAGCAATGAAGATCACCAGACAGATGATCAGCATCATGGTGTGCAGGCTGTGAAGCTCTTCCGCGAGTTTCGTGACCGGCGGCTGGAAGTTGAGTTCGTTGACGGCCGGCCCCCCCGGCATATCCGCGACTCCCGCCGCGATGGCCGGAGCGCCGGCGAGCAGTGAGGCGCCCGCAAGGAAAGCCGCCAAGGCGTGTTTCGTTTTTTTCATAGCTTCCTTACCCAAAATTACCATCCAAATCCTCCCTGGCGGTCGCCCGAGATCGTCTCCATCTCTCTCAGGCCTGTTGGGCAAGACAACGGCGCAGCTCGCGCGCAAACGTTTCGCGGCGATGCGGCGCAAGATAGGCACCGACAGTGACCGAGCGGCTACCCGAGCGCAAGACGATGCGCATTCGCGGCGGCTTCTCGATGTCGATGCGTACCCAGCGGGGATTGAACTCGAACTGCGTCAACCTCTGTGCTGAACGTTGCTCGACCACAAGGCTCACGGGCGACAACCGAATGACCTCGTAATCTGTGGCATGCCGGGCATGAATGACGAACGCAACGCCCACCACGAGCAAGTCCAGGCCTGTGAACGGCAAGACCAACCACCCACCGCGCCACGCCGCAATCAAGGCAACACCCAGTGAGACGGCGGCCAACGACAGGTAGAACAGGACAAACTGGCGCGGCGATATCGCGCAGTTGCGCTTATGCGTCCATTCCTTCATCGCCGAACCGTTTCCGGTCTCGGAAGAAGAGGCTGCGAGCATCGCCGTCACCCGTGGGGCATTTTGGGTCTTTCATGTCCGACGGCCGGGAACTAGTTGCGTCCGGGCCGCGACAAACTGCCGCATTATAGAACGCGCATTCTCGAAGCGACAACATTGATACCGAGTATTTGGCGCGCCATAGCATCCTCCTGAACTCATTGATGCAAAAGGGAAATCCGGTTAATCCCCTAGCCGAAAATCCCAACGGCCGAGCGACTACGGGATACTCCCTATGCGTCGCACGTTTGACACATTGCAACACGCGGCGACTCGTTGCGGTGTCCTGAATACCCTGCCAACCGACACATTCGAACGACACGTCAGCATCTCGTCACCGCCTCGTCTTCACATCGGCGGCTTCGTTGCGATGCGGGATTCTTCCGATATCCATCAACAGTAGACGCTGCGCCGGATTTCGCGTGCGACGTTATGTCGCGCCCGCCTATACGACCTCAATACTATGGCGACACCGCGTCATCAAGGGACTTTGCCCCGAGCTTTCGTCCGGTGTCGCGTTGGCATAATGCCGCCATCGCGGCATCTCGACGCACGGACCACGTACGTTGCAGCGAAGCCCGATGCGCACTGCCATCAGACGCATGCTACAAGCGAAACATGTTCCCTACATCGCTTTGCCATGCGAGCCACGCGCCCTCTCTCTCCCCGCTCGTTTGCCGACGGCCTGAGCGCCCTGCAGGACGCCACCGGCTTCGACGTCCTTCACACGCTGCTCCCTTCGCTTTGCAGCGCGCTCGGCCAACGCTACTTCAGCTATCGCGGCCACTTCGCATTGCCCGACGGCCGTTTCGCAACACCGCGCCTCGGCAATCTTCCCCGTGTGTGGCAGCAACGCTATGACGCACAACGCTATGACACCGTCGACCCTGTCCTCTCGCTCGCTGCTCGGCAACTGACACCGGTGGAATGGACGGCCGGGTTGTACGCGTCCCCCGAGGCGCGACAGCTGCTCCACGAACAGCGCGCTGCCGGGTTGCGCTTCGGCATCACGTATCCGGTCTTCACGCCATCGGGGGCATCGGGCACATTGAGTCTGTCGTCACCGAGACGCACCGCGCATTGCGCCCGCCCATCGGCACAACATCACGCACAACCTCAGGGTCGCCACGATGCGCGCTACTCCGCGCGGCCAACGCATGACGTCAGCGATTCGGGCGCACATGTGTGGGCGTCGCATGCCGGCGTCGTACTCGCAGCCCACGTGCATGAAGCCGTGTGGCGCATCGTTCAGCGCGATGCGGCTCGTCGCTGCGCGCCAGCACTGACGCCGCGCGAGCGCGAGTGCTTGAGATGGGTGGCGTGCGGCAAGACATCGTGGGAAATCGGTCGCATCCTCACGCTTTCCGAACATGGCGTGGTCTTCCATCTGCGCAGTGCCATGCGCAAGTTCGACGTATCGAGCCGCCATCGCGCCGCGAAGATGGCAAGCGACTACGGACTGCTCGACGATGTTGCGTTGCCGCCGCACCCGAAGGTCAAGGAGATCACTTTCGCGACGCAAGATCGGCAAGCGTCTTGTAGCGTGTCAACGTGAACGTATCGGTAGCGGCATTCACGAACGAGCCACCGCCAAGACGCCCCACCGGACTGAGGGCGTGTAAGTCGACATGACAGGTGACGGGATCGAGCAGCGCGTCGTCTACGTGCGCGGCAAGCACCGTGCCGAGCACGACCCATCCGCCGCCGGGTGCAGCGCTGATCTCGATGATGTCGCGCACCTCGCACTCGAAGGCAACGGACGCCTCCCGAACACGCGGAGGTCGCACACGCGAAGACGGCACCGGCGTCATGCCCGTGAGGTCGAATTCCGACTCCCCGGGTGGCAAGGGCGCGGCCGAGAGATTCACGGCATCGATGCATGACGTACTCGCCACGTTCACGACGAACTCCGGCACCGCCTCGATGTTGTGCAGCGTGTCCTTCTTTCGCCTCGGCCGCGGCGGCACCACAGGACAGAACAGCACCGTCATCGGCACACAGCACACGCCCATGAAGTACGCATACGGCGCGAGGTTCGATCGCCCCAGCGCATCGACCGTACTCACCCACGCAATCGGACGCGGGAGAATCGTGCTCATCATGAAGTTGTAGATGCGCGCCTCGTCCAGCGTCGACGGATCCAGTTCCATCGGGTCTCCTTACACGGTTGCATTGAATCGTGCGTGACAAGCGCGGTGTGAAGGCGCTCACGCGTCGCTCGACACCTCGCCCGCGAGTCGAACGATGTCGTTCGCACATCCCCATGACAAGGTGAAGCCGCCCCCGCCATGTCCATAGTTGTGCAGCAAGCGCGCGTACCGCTCGTCCCGGACAACACGCGGCGAACGACGCACCGGACGAAAGCCGACGCGCGCATCGATGACACGCAGGGCCGCAACGCCCTCGCAAAGTCGTGTGCAGCGATGAACGATGTCATCGATCTGCCGTTGCCCGATGACCGTCGATGTCAGGTCGGGTTCTGCCATACCGCCAAGTACGATGTCGTCGTCGCGCTCCACGATGTACGTCGGCGCGAAAGGATCCGAGTCATCGATGAAACACCCTTGCACGGCGTCGTCACGCGTGGCACGCAACACAACGGCCCGCGACAGCGACAAGGCGTCGTCGCCGAACTGGCGGCTGCCGTAGCCGCAGCAATTCACCACGATCTCGACCTCTTCGAGCAATGCAGCGGGATCCTCGATGCGACGTGGCACGAACTGCCCGCCAAGTTCAAGGAACATGTTCATCAGATAACGCAGGTAGGTCTCAGTGACCGCGACGGGCACGTCCATGCGGTACGCGCAGGCGAAGCGCGATGGCACGCGCGCCTGCGGTAGCCGACACAGACCGCTGGCGCATTCCGCCCACCAGGGCACGCCAGCGTCGCGTCGAAAGTATTCGGTCAATGGCCTCATGCTCACCCCGGACATCGCATCCGACGACAATCGATGCATGGCTGCATACGTGTGCCGGGCGCGAGCGAGATAGACGAGATCCGGGGCCTGATAGAACGGATGCCAGATCGCTGCCGCCAACGCCGACGTCGTTTGCGATGGCCCCTCAGCTGCGAAAATGGCAACGCGACGACCTGCGAGCGACATCGCCACTGCCGTCGTCAGGCCGCTCACACCCGCGCCTATGACAATGACGTCCACCCCCGACATCGCACTCATGGGCATGCCCCGCGATGCAACGGACCGTGGTCGCCGGGCGCATGCCCCTCCGGCGGCACCGCCAACCCGCAAGCCGGTGGCCAGGTCACGCCATCGAAGCATTGCGGTGACTTCAATCCACTGCCAGTGCCAAGCAACACCACTTCCGCCCCCGACTGGATACGCCCGCTGGCGAGACCCGCTCGCAACGCGGCGTAGCCTGCCGCCGTCGACGGTTCATACCAAAGACCGAAACGCTGGGCGAGCGTGCGCGACGCGGCCGCAATGCACTCGTCGTTCACCACCACACAGGTGCCGCGCGTGGCTCTGAGGGCGTGCAGCGCAGCAAAGTGGTCTCGCGGTCGACTGACCGAGAGACTGTCGGCCACCGTGTTCGGCGTAACAGCGGTGGGCGACACAGGCAACGCTACGGTCTCGTCGTACGTCGTCCAGTCGCGCGCGATGCTGTCGGCGCTGTTGGCTTGCGCTGCCATCAGACGCGGAATCGCCGAGGTAATACCCAGTGCAAACAGGTCGAGAAATCCCGCCGCGATGCCTGACAAAATATTGCCGTCCCCCGTCGGCACGATGACCCAGTCGGGGACATGCCACGCCATCGCTTCGGCAATCTCGTAGGCACATGTCTTCTTGCCTTCGCGTGTGAATGGATTCACACCGGTGTTCCGACAACACACCAGCGCGTCGTCTGCCATGCGTTCGGCAATCTCAAAGGCGTCGTCATAAGTGCCCCCGATCTCGCAGACGTTCGCGCCATATGCCCGAATCTGCGCAAGCTTCGCGAAGGGCGTACTGGCGGGCACCACGACCGTTGCCGCCATTGCCTGCGCGGCGGCGATGCACGCAAGCGATGCCCCTGCGTTGCCGGTCGAGGCCGTCACCGCCCCCTTGCACCCGGCGCGTTTAGCGACGGCCAGCACCAGCTCGGTGGCCCGGTCCTTGAGCGAGCCGCTGGGATTGCGCGCTTCGTCCTTGATCCGAAGGTGGATACCGCCGTCGTCCCCGCAATCGATCAAAGGGGTTCCGCCGACACGCAGGCGGCTGCCCCAATGCGCTTCGACGGGTAGCAAGGCGACGTACCGCCACATGCCTTCCGTTCCACTTTCTCGGAACGTCGTCACGATATCCATCGCCGACGGCGAGTCCGCATCGGCCTTGCGCTGGATTCGCAAGTTCTGACCACACACATGGCATCGATAGCGAATCGCCCCCCATGTCTGTGGGGTCGCGCAGCGCACGCAGGTATAGCGATAAGAGAACGACGGCATCACGTCAGACTCCCCGGATTCAAGAGGTGCGCCATCACGGCGTTTTGCGCATGCAGTCGGTTGGCCGCTTGTTGGAACACCCACGATGCCGGGCTTTCTACGACGTCATCCGACACCTCCTGCTCCCGGTCCACCGGCAAGCAATGGAGATAACCAGCATTCGGTGCGGCAAGCCGCATGATGTCTGCGTCCACGCACCAGTCGCGATGCCGTTCGAACGCCGCGTGCATCCCCGCTTCGTCGACACCCTCTCCCGAGTGCTGTGGCAGGTGATTGAGGCTGCACCACGACTTGGCGTAGACGGCGTGCGCGTCGGTCACGCCATCGCGCAAATCGTGCGTCACGCGAATCCGCGCCCCCGTCTGCCCCGCAAACTGCGCAGCGGCCGCCATGATCCGAGAGTCGAGCGCAAACGGCGGTGGATAGGCGAGCGTCACGTCCATCCCGGTTTTGACGGCGGCTAGCAACAGGCTTTGCGGCACCGCGACAGGCTTGTGCCAGCTTCCCGAGTAAGCCCAGCTGATGCACAGCTTGCGCCCGGTGAGTCCACCCAGTTGTTCACGTAGCGTCATCACATCCGCGAGTGCCTGACACGGATGAAACCGATCGCACTCCATGTTGATGACCGGTACCTGACTCCACTCGGCGAACGCTTCGAGATGCCGGTGCGCCGCACCGTACACCCAGCCTGCGGGAGCGCCGTACATGCGAATCGCTATCGCGTCACCATAGGACGACAGCACTCGCGCGACGTCGGCCACACGCTCCGTCGTGTAGGGGATCTCCGCGTCAGGAAGCGCCGGTGTGTAGATCCCCGTGTGCGGATCCAGGACGATGGCGTTCCCCCCCAATCTCGCCAGTCCCGTCTGGAAGCTGCTACGCGTGCGCAGCGATGCGTTGTAGAAAAGAAAGTAGATCGTCCTGTCACGAAGCGCCCCCTCGGTATGCAGGGGATATCGACGCTTGAACGACAGCGCCGCACTCAGCAACGCCCGGTAGTCCGGGGCACTCATCGTCAAATCGGGCGCAAGCCAATGACACGTCACATGTCCCTCCTGATCGCCGTTCTTCAACCTCGTCTGAACCTTGCCTCAACCGTCTCACGGGCGTTACGCAGACTTCACGCCTAAGTCCTGTAGCGCCACACCATCAAGGTGGTCGCCACCGGCTCGCCAGTTGTGCAAACCGTTCTCCGCATGAGAGTCCCAGGCGTTCGAAAAGACGGCGTGGCACCCGCGCGGCCTCCATCATCTGCACGCCGACCGCCAACGGATCGACACTCTCGAGCAGCACCTGATCGGCCTCGGTTTCCCCGAGCCCGATGGCACAGAGATGTTCGCGCCACGTCTCGATCTCGGGCGCAAGAAATGCCATCATCAGGTCCGGCAACAGTTGATCGAGGTATTCCCGCTCATCGAGCGAAAGCCCAGGCACCCACTCGCTTGCGAAACGAACGAACGCTGCCTGATGCCGCATCTCGTCGGCGCCGTGCTCCGACAGCAAGGTGTGTACCGGCGGGTAGATCTCCTCGCCCGCGCCTGCCTGACGCAACGTTCCGGTGAT
This sequence comes from Pandoraea commovens, assembly GCF_902459615.1. GTDB lineage: Bacteria > Pseudomonadota > Gammaproteobacteria > Burkholderiales > Burkholderiaceae > Pandoraea > Pandoraea commovens. The sequence continues at coordinate 892,069 of NZ_CABPSA010000002.1, read as the reverse complement.
CAGCGTCTCCGTCACGGTCGCAGCGGCAATGCTTGCGATGCCCGCATGCGCTGGCGAAACCGATTCGCACAACGCCAGTACCCGCGCGACACCCCGAGATGCCCCTTTCTCCATGACGTGCCCCGCCGCGCGCAACATCTGCAAACGGAAACGCTCCATCATCCAGGTGTGAAAGCCTTCGTCCGTGTAGATCGCCAGCAAATCGTCGCGACTCACCGCCGTGATGTCATCCCTATCGAGCATCTGCTCAATGGCCCGGTTAACGATGAACAACTCGACCCGCTCCGTCTTGTTCAGGTAGTCTCCGAGACGCAGTGCACTCAACCGCTGCCGCGCCGCCTGACCTTGCGCACAGACCAACGGATGCGTCGCATACGGCATGAGCGACACATTGAAGAACAGATGGCCGGGCAGCAACGGCGGAAACGGCAACCCCGTGGCGCAGCGGGTGACTGCCGCAACGTCACGCCAGGGTTTGGGCTCGAATACGGACGCACCGTGTCCGCCGGAGACACCATATGCGCCGATGCCGGTCTGCTTATGCGTCATGAGGCATCGATGACGCGACAGGTGCTATTTGATGCGGCGCCAGCGGCACGAGACTGGCGCGCTCAGGCCCCAGCCCGAGCCCGGCCAAAGGTGCCCCGATGTGACGCTCGACGAAGTCGACAAAGCCGTGCATGGCGGCGTCCAGCGTCCCTTCCCGTGCCTGATCGAGCGATGGCGCCGTCAGCCCGGGATAGATCAGCACATCCGGCATGGCATCTGCTGTCAGCACATCGCGATGCACTCGCATCGGCACCCCTTGATACGTCGACTTTGCGAAGTACGCGAGACAGTCCACCTTGTTGAGATACACACAGTCCACGGCGTGCGTTCGGATAACGTCTCGCAACTGAGCGAGATCGAGCATGCCGATACGACGCGGACGCCCGGTGCCCGTTCCGTACTCCGCTGTGAGCATGCGAAGCGCCGTACCCACGTCGAATGGATCGCTGGAACGAAGCAATGTGTCGGCGGAGAAACATGACTGCTCCTCGGCTTTTCCGATGCGGGACTGCGACGCGTCGTGGCAGTACTGTGCGGAACGCTCGCCGCCAAGCTCCGAAGGAAATGGCCCGCGCCCTACGCGCGACATGATGGCCTTGGCCACGCCGATCGTTTGCCGGTGGTACTTCGGCGAAAGATCGCCGCCCACATACGCGTAGGCAGGCACGGTGTGGCTCGATGTGACGTAGGGCTGACTTCCCTCGACCACGTCGAGCAACACCGACTGTGCGCCTTCAAACAACACGCTCGCGCCCGCCCTGACACGATTCGCGAGCCATCCACGATCCGACTGGATGTACCGCCGTAAAGTCGCTGCCGCCCTGGGCAAGTCCCTTAGCAAATCTGACATTTCGGCCATCCACGGCGAGGTGCCGCCCTCAGCGTTGACCATGCGCGTAAAGATGTTTCGCATCGAAGCCACGGCCTCGGATTCGTTCGCGATCAGGTCGCCAAGCATCAGATTGACGCGCATATCGTTTCGAACTCGCAAGGCGCGGTCCGCGTAGCACGGTCCGATACCGTTGCCAGTCGTGCCGATTGTGTCGCCATTGCGGCGATCCATCGCAATGTGATGCGGTTGCACCAATGCCGCGCGTGCACTGATGTGAAGCCGCCCTTCGAGGGCAATACCCATCTCGCGCAGTTGACCGATCTCATCCGCCAGCTTCCACGGATTGATGGCACAACCCGACCCGATATACAGCGTGGTATGAGGATGAAATACACCCGACGGCAATTGCTTTAGCGCGATGCGTCCTTGCGGCGTGTCGATGGTGTGGCCCGCATTGGCGCCGCCGTTGAAGCGGGCAATCACGTCGTACCCCGGTGCGAGGGCGTCGATGATTTTCGCCTTACCCTCGTCGCCGTATTGCAGCCCGACGAGGACGTCCGCGAACCCTTCGGCAGCGAGCGAAGCGTGTTGATCCGACGATGATGAGGAACTAATGAGAGCGGTGGAAGCTGTGGTCATGCGCGGTGCAAGTCAAAGAAGAATCGGGGGACGGGCGCCTGCTCGGCCGCCAGGCACTCGTAGACCCAGCGACCGACGGCAATGTCGAGAATGCCAAGTCCGAAAGGAGAAAACACGATGGGCCGATCGCGCATTGGCGGCTCACCGCCGCACAGCAAGTGGGGCAGTGATGTCGTGACGAAGCGTCGATGGCCCGTCGCGATTTCGGTGAGATGAAGCGATGTCGAGGCGCGCAAGCAATGGTCGATGTCGTCAACCACGTTGTGCGACGCCACGACAATCGATGGGGCGAGATCCCGCAACGACAGATGCAACACGATCGGACAGTGTGCAAACCATCCGGGATCTTCAATATGCGGAGACACTGCCGTGGTCGTCAAAACGATCACGTCCGAATCGCGTATCGCGATTTCCAGCGACGCTTCGACGCGGGCGTTCAATCCGATTTGCGTTTCGATTCGACTTGCAAGCGACTCTGCATATCGCATGTTCAGGTCATGGACCATGACCTCGCCGACGCTCAGTTCCGCCAGTGGCAAACACTCGGCGACATGGCGCGCAATCACCCCCGCCCCGATGAGCGCCACACGCCGAGGACGCGCGGCGTCGTCGTGCGCGAGACATCGAAGCGCGCTGATGGCGCTCGCCGCCGTGCGTGCCGCGCTGATGATGCTCGCCTCCATGCAGGCCATCGGGTACCCCGTCACCGCATCGTTAAGGATCAGCACCGCAGACGCCCTCGGCATGCCCCGCTCGATGTTCTCCGGGAAGCTCGAAATCCATTTGATACCGGTCACACTCTCGCGGTCTTCGCCACGTCCGCGGATGTGCGCCGGCAACGCGATGATGCGATTGCGCTGTGCGTCGGGAAACCGGAGAAACTGGCTTTCCGGATTCACGGTATGGCCCGCGTGATGCGCGCGATACGCCGCTTCGACGGTGTCGAGGATGGCACGCTTTCCGTGGCGGACGGCCGTATCGATCTGCTCGCCCGTGAACACGCGGAATTGCGGAATGGGGCGGGCGTTCATGACAGCGAGGGTGCAACGATTTCGATGGAAGCGGCGGTAGTGCCGGATACGTCTGATATGTCGGGCGCTCCGGATACGCCAGATATGCCCGACGTGTCGCCGAAACACGCAGCAGCCCAGTCACCGTCGTAAAGCGTGTCGAGATACTTGTCGCCCATGTCGGGCGCGATGGCAACGACGGTATCGCTCGCAGCAATGTCTGCTGTCGAGGCCTGAACGGCATGGAGCACGCTCCCCGTCGACCCGCCAGCCAGCAGCCCTCGTCGCGCCAGCGTGTGGCACATGCGCAAGGTGTCGGATTCGCAAACGTGGACGATGGCGTCCGGCGGCTCCGAGTCCGAAAGCTCACTGAGCGGTGGCTTGCAACTCGTGCCAAGCCCCGGAATAAAGCGCGGCCCAGGCGGACCACCGAACGTGACGGACCCCACTGCGTCGACGGCGACCACACGCGTTCGCAACCGATGTGCACGGACATAGTGAAGACAGCCCATCAGTGTGCCGGTCGTGCCGGCACCGATGAAAAGATGATCGACGTCCGGATAGGCCGAGAAAATCTCCGGCGCCGTCCACCGGAAGTGCGCGCGCCAGTTGGCTGGATTCGCGTACTGATTGACCCAGATGCACCGCGGATCGCGCGCGACCTGCTCCCGAATCCACGCGATGCGCGTTGCGAGATAGCCTCCCTGTGCGTCGCGGCGGTCGACACGCACGACACGCGCACCGACCGCCTGCATCGCCCGGATGGCCTGCCGCGATGTGTTGGGGTCTGTCACGCACGTGAATCGGTAGCCTCGATTGGCGCAGACCATCGCGAGCGCCACGCCGAGATTGCCCGATGAAGACTCCACGATCTGTGTGTCGGGCCGAATCGGATGGGCGATTTCAAGGTCTTCGATCAGTTGCAGCGCCGTCTTGAGCTTGACTGAACCTGCGGCGTTAAACCCTTCCAGCTTCAGGTGAACGGCGGCCGCGCACAAACCCTCGATGGTTGTGAAGACGGGGACGGTCGGGCGAAGGAACTCGCCATCGATACGAAGCGCCGTCGACGCGCCCGCGTGACGCGACCGCTCGCATGGCGCACGTTCGACGTCTTGCCGTACCGATAACGCTTCGTGTTGAAAGTCCACCGCCCACCTCCCGAGTATTCGCCCGCAAGCAACGCTTTTGCGTGAAGAGGCGCAGGGAGGGATGACTTCCAGGTCCTGCGATCAATCACGCCGTGAAGCATCATTTAAGCGAACTGGACGAACGCGGAACACCTGCATAGTCGTGTAGGACGCAGGCTGCGGCGGTGCATCGCGCGACTTATCGCGCGGCGTGATGCAAGAGCGTGGGAGAGGCTTCGGCATCGGCGGAACGCCGCCGATGCGGTGCTGGCGAAGGGAACGAAAGATCGCTTAGCGAGGACGTCCGCCGCGACCGATATCCTGAAGACGCACGACAGCATTGCCTGCGGCATCGGTCTTCTCGGGGATCTTCCAGGCGTGACCGTAGACGAGCTCGAACGTCAGCGCGATCGTGCCATCTGGGCCACGCTGGCGCTCCAGCGCCGCTCGCAATGCCGCAAGTCGCGCCCGCCCCGTCAATCCCTGACGACGCTCGGGCTGCGGATTTACCCCAAGCAGGCGAACGTCGCGCAGCAAGGTATCGGGCGATTCGAACGTCAGCGTCAGGCGCTCCATGTCGGTCACGGGCGTATCGAATCCACTCGCCACCATCATGTCGCCCAGATCGTGCATGTCCGTCGGTTCCAGCGCGTGAGGAAGGCCGTCGACTTCCGCCCACGCAGCACGCAACTCACGCAGCGTGTCGGGACCGTAGGCCGAGAACATCAGCAATCCGTCCGTCGTCAGCACGCGGTGCCACTCGGGGATCACGCGATGTGGTTCACGGTACCAATGGAGCGCAAGGTTCGACCACACGAGATCGAAGGCACGCGACGCAAACGGCAGCGCAGCGAAATCGGCCTGAACCACTCCATACGGAGGAGCGCTACGCAGCAGACGCCGCCAGCCGGTTGTCGCGCCAGCCGCAGCAGCAGCCTTCGCCATACCGAACGAGGCGTCGAGGCCGACACGGTAGGCATCGGGATATCGTTCGCCGAAGCTCTGCAGATCGCCGCCCGTGCCGCAGCCTGCGTCCAGGACACGTTTGGGTTTGAGCTTGATGTAATCGAGCCGGCTCGCGAGTCGCGACGCCACTTCCCGCATCAGGAAATCGGCGTCCTGCCAGTTCGGCGCGCGACGGTCGAACGCAGTGCGCAAAAAGCGTGCGGAGAACGCAGAGGACGGGTTTTGGGGAGCGTCGGAAGGCTTCATGGGACAGGCGAAAAGGCGAGTCGGCAGTATACTCGCTGCTGTCGGAACGCATCGGACACGCCCGCGCCGCTCCGCCCCATTCCGCACCACGCGCCTGTTAAACCGCCGCTATCGATCCACCGCCCTCTGCCTTTCATCCCGGATATTCGCCGTGCCCATCCTCTCTTCGCTCCTCCTGACGCCGACTCGGCTAGCGAGCGGATTGCTGCGCACTGCGTTGCCCGATCATTGCGCGATTTGTCGGCGACGAGCGCTGAGACAGATCTGCGACGCCTGCGCGACGGCATTCGACGCGAGCCAACCCGACGGCAGGCCGCGCTGTGCACGATGTGCGGTCGCTTTGCTGTCGCCGGTGTTGGCACTGGACGGAACGGTTGCACCAACGGCGAATGATGCGACAATTTGTCGCACCCCAGCATCCGCCCTCTGCGGACAATGCCTGCAAGACCGGCCCGCGTTCGACGCCACGCTGACGCTCGCAGACTACGTTCCGCCGCTCGATATGCTGATGATTCGTCTGAAATACCGCGGTGCGCTGCCGCTCGCACGGGAATTCGGCGAACGCCTCGGCGATGCCTTGAGAGACATCGTCCCGGCAAGCCGCCATCGAGACGCCATGCCGCTTGTGGTGCCCGTGCCCCTGGCACCCTCGCGATTGGCCTCACGCGGCTTCAATCAGGCATGGGAGCTGGCGCGCGTTGCGGCGCGGCGGGCACGGCTGCCAGCCAGTGTCGGGATGCTTCACCGGGAGCGAACGACACCGGCGCAGCGTCGGTTGTCGCGTGACGCGCGCCAGCGCAATCTGCGTGACGTCTTTGTCGCTAGCGAGCGTATCGAAGGGCGCCGCGTCGTACTGATCGACGACGTGATGACCACCGGCGCCACCTGCGACGCTGCGGCCGCCGCGCTCAAGCGGGCGGGCGCCACACACGTCCTCGCGGCCGTCGTGCTGCGCACGCCGCCCTCGGCCCACTCAATTAATTAGCTCACACTCATGTTCAACGTCGTTCTCGTCTCGCCCGAAATCCCGCCGAACACCGGCAACGTCATCCGTCTGTGCGCCAACACGGGTGCCCGGTTGCATCTGATCGAACCGCTCGGATTTCCGCTCGACGACGCGCGCATGCGACGCGCCGGGCTCGACTATCACGAGTACGCAGAGATGAAAGTGCATCGGGATTGGGCCGCGTTTCTCGCTGCCGAAGCGCCCGACCCTGCGCACATGTTCGCGCTGACCACACGCGGATCGCGCCCCTTCGGCGAGTTGTCGTTCGCGCCGGGCGACTGGTTCGTCTTCGGCTCCGAAACGCGGGGACTGGACCCGGACCTGCTCGACACGTTCGCCATGACGCAACGTGTGCGTCTGCCGATGCGTCCCGGCAACCGGAGTCTCAATCTCTCGAATACCGTCGCCGTCGTCGTTTTCGAGGCATGGCGTCAGCAGGATTACGCTGGCGGATCCTGATTTTCCAGTTCGCGCCGGTACAGCGCGAACATCGCCGCGTCGAAGCACACGAATTCAACGTGCTCGATGCCGGGAAAATGGGGCAGCGCGTCACTCACGGTGAAGACGGCGAGCGGCACGGCAAGCTCCGGCGGGTATCCGTAAACGCCACAACTGATCGCGGGGATCGCCACGCTCCGGCACCCTTGCTCGGCCGCCAGACGCAAGCTTTCGCGATAGCAACTCGCGAGTTGCGCGGGTTCGTCATTCGCACCGCCGTGCCACACCGGGCCCACGGTGTGAATCACGAACTTTGCCTTGAGACGAAAACCCGGCGTGAGCTTCGCCTGTCCGGTCGGACAACCGTGAAGCTTACGGCAAGCATCCAGAAGTTCCGGACCTGCGGCGCGGTGAATCGCACCGTCGACGCCACCGCCGCCCAGCAGCGATTCGTTCGCGGCATTGACGATGGCATCGAGCGTGGATTGCGTGATGTCACCCTGCGAAGCGTGCAGGTGACGATGGGGGCGGGTAACTTGCGACATGGGCATCTCTCCCTTGTTGCGAGTGCCGACGGCCCAAAGCCGTGGCAGGGGAACGACCTTCCGTCGGTTCGCGGTCAGACGAACGACCGGAAAGTCCGGCAAAACTTCGATGTGCTGCGAAAGCTGCGCTCAGTCCTGCGAGGCGTCGTCTTCGCGCTCTGCGCGGGCGTCGCGACGTAGCAATGCCTCCACCGCAGCACGCGCCGGAAGCCCTTCGAACAGCGTTGCACAAACGGCGTCCGTAATCGGCATCTCGACACCATGCGCACGGGCAAGATCGCGCACCGCTCGCGCACATCGTACGCCTTCGGCAACATGGCCCAACGAGGCCAACACCTCATCCAGCGACTTACCCGATGCGAGCTGCAAACCCACAGTGCGGTTACGTGACAGATCGCCGGTAGCGGTCAGAATCAGGTCGCCCATGCCGGTCAGCCCCATGAACGTCTCGGGCTTGCCGCCCAGCGCAACGCCCAGACGGGTCATTTCAGCCAGACCGCGCGTAATCAGAGCCGCACGTGCGTTGAGCCCCAAACCCAACCCATCGCTCACGCCTGTCGCAATCGCGAGCACGTTTTTCACGGCCCCGCCGACTTCGACACCAACAAGATCGTCACTCGAATAGATACGCAACGCGCCGAAGTGGCTCGCCTTGATCGTCAATTCGCAAAGGGACGGGACAGCACTCGCAATCGTCAGCGCGGCGGGCAAGCCCTTCGCAACTTCTCGCGCAAAACTGGGACCGGAGAGCGAACCACCAGCGACGGCAGGAAAAACGTCCGACACGATCTGGTGCGGCAACAGGCCTGTATCCGCTTCGAAACCCTTGCACAGCCAGATGAGGTTTTTCGGCGCATTCGCGGCCTTGGCCATATGGCCAGCCAGCGCCCGCAACCCGGCGACGGGGACGGCCGCAACGCACAAGGCGTGATCGCCCGCGCCATGCGCCATCGCCGTCTCGAAATCGCTTTCGAAACGCAGACGGGGAGATAAGGGGGAACCGGGGAGGTAAGCGGAATTCTCGTGCGTAGCGGCCAGTTGCGTCACAAGCGCGGCGTCGCGCGCCCACAAGACGACGTCATGGCGTGTTGCCATGTGACTCGCCATCGCGGTGCCCCAGGCACCTGCACCGAATACGGCAATCTTCATGTGGAAATCTCGACGCTGCGGCCGGTTAGCGTACTGGCCACGGCGTCGAAGCAGCGCAAGCGCTTAGTGGGTCTGGGCGGACGAGCCGTCAGGCATCACGATGCCCGGGGCCGGCGTCTCGCCGTTGGCCGCTTGCTGCTCGGCCAGTTGTGCCAGACGTTGCTCGTACAGCGCCTGGAAGTTCACTTCAGCCAGATGGATCGGCTGGAAACCAGCGCGGCTGATGGTGTCGGCCACATTGGCGCGCAGGTACGGGTAGACGATCGTCGGGCAGGCGATGCCGATGAGCGGATCGAGCTGTTCGACCGGCACGTTGCGGATTTCGAAAATCCCGGCTTGCTTACCTTCGACCAGGAAGGCCACCTTGTCCTTGATCTTGGCCGTCACCGTGGCGATCACGGCGACTTCGAAGATTTCCTCGGCCAGGCGCTCGGCGGCGACGTCCAACTGCACTTCAACGGTCGGCATCTCCTGCTCGAGGAAGATCGCGGGCGAATTCGGCTGCTCGAGCGACAGATCTTTCAGGTAGGCGCGCTGGATGCTGAAAAACGGCTGATTCTGGTCGGACATTTCGTTTCCTTGGAATTGAGACAGCCGCGCAATAACGCGGCTGGGCGACTATTTTGCAGGCGGTATCAGGCAGCTTGCAAGAGCGGAACGAGACCACCGGCACGATCGAGTGCCGACAGATCGTCGTAACCGCCAATATGACGCTCGTCGATGTAAATTTGCGGTACGGTGCGGCGCCCCGTGCGCGACATCATTTCTTCGCGACGGGCCGGTTCCTTGTCGATCAGGATCTTCTCGATCTCCTGAACACCGCGCTGACGCAGCAGGCGCTCCGCCATCTGGCAATACGGGCACACTTGCGTGCTGTACATCACGATCTTCGGCATGACTGCAACTCCTTGATTACTTGATCACCGGCAAACCGGCTTCCTGCCAGGCGGCAACACCGCCCTGAAGGCTGAACGCCTCAGCATAACCAAGATTGCGAAGGAGCGTCTGAGCGCGCGCCGAGCGTTGGCCGCTCTTGCAGACGATCAGGACCGGAGCCGCCTTGTTCTTGATGACGCCCGCGACCTTTTGCTCCACGTCGTCGAGCGGCACGTTACGTGCAGACGGCAGGTGGCCAGCGGCAAATTCCTCAGCCGTGCGCACGTCGAGCACCACGGCGCCCTTACGGTTGATGAGCTGGGTTGCTTCCACGGTCGACAGACCGCGACCGCCGCGCTTGAATACCGGCCAGGCCAGCATGCCGCCCGAAACGAGGGCGATGGCGATCAGCGCGAGGTTGGTGTAATCGGCAAAGAACTTCACAAACCACCTGAAAAATATCAAAAGAATCCGATCATTATAAAATATTCCGTGATTGCGCCGACGGGTCTCGTTGCCAATCGTTGCGCCGGGCGTCGGCGGCTCCCTTTGCGAAGCCCCGAATGTCACCGCGAAGTGACGCCAAACCCTTACCGGGCCTGGCTCCGCCCGATGCAACGAACTGCCCCGCCTCCGTCGGCTGCCCCCGCTTTCCTACTCTGACTGAAGTTTGCTTATGTACAAGCTCGTTCTTATCCGCCACGGCGAATCGACGTGGAACAAAGAAAACCGCTTCACGGGATGGGTCGACGTCGACCTGACCGAAAAGGGCGTCGCCGAAGCCAGCCAGGCCGGCAATCTGCTCGCCGAAGCCGGTTTCAAATTCGACCTCGCCTACACCTCGGTGCTCAAACGCGCCATCCGCACGCTCTGGCACGTGCAGGACGCAATGGACCAGATGTGGATTCCGGTGGTGCACAGCTGGCGTCTGAACGAGCGTCACTACGGTGCGCTCGCCGGTCTGAACAAGGCTGAGACGGCCGCGAAGTACGGCGACGATCAGGTCCATGTGTGGCGTCGCAGCTACGACACGCCGCCGCCGCCGCTGGCCGCGGATGACGAACGCAGCTCGTACAACGATCCGCGTTACGCCAAGCTCAAGCGTGAAGAGATTCCGCTCACCGAGTGCCTGAAGGACACGGTGGCGCGCGTGCTGCCGCTGTGGAACGAGTCGATCGCCCCGGCCGTGCGTGCGGGCAAGCAAGTGCTGGTCGCCGCGCATGGCAACTCGCTGCGTGCCCTCATCAAGCACCTCGACAATATTTCGGACGACGACATCGCCGGCCTGAACATTCCGAACGGCACGCCGCTCGTGTATGAACTGGACGCCGATCTCAAGCCGATCCGTCATTACTATCTGGGCGATCAGGACAAGATCGCCGGTGCACTGGCTGCCGTCGCTGCGCAAGGCAAGTCGAAGTAAGTCTCAGCCAACGTGCTGACGGCTGCGACGCTCTCTTTCGGGCGAACGTCGCAGCCGCTCTCTGGCATTCTCGCCATCTTCCCGCCATCTCGCCGCACGCGCCCTCGCTTCAGACTCACCATGCAGCCGGCCTTCGCGACCCCCGAAATCTCCGATCTCTCGGGGGAATCCCTACGCTTTTCTGTGCATTTCCCCAAGCGCGCGTAGGCATCCGTAATACGCGGTAACACGAATTCCGCGCATCCCTTGCGTCTGCACGCAGTCAGGCGATCCTTGGCGCGGGCACGCCCCACCGGCGAAAGCGACACACTATCGGGCGACGTTCGACGAAATTCGCCGTGCAACATGGCCTGGAACGGAACTTTTCGTAGAACCACTCAGGAAAAGTCCCTGTCGAATGGGCAATGTCCCGCCTGCGGGCAAACGGTTATACTTCGCCAAAGTGCGCGCGCCCATTGGCGTGCGCCCCAAAATTCCGGGAATTCCACGCCTATATGCGCCAAACCCTCAAACACATCGGCCTGATCGTGCTGGGCCTCGCGACCGGTGCGGCTGCCACCCTCGCGTTCTCGCAGGCATCCGCCCAAAGCGCTACCACGCCGTTGCCGCTCGAACAGCTTCGTCTGCTGGCCGAAGTGTTCGGCCAGATCAAGCGCGAATATGTGCAGCCGGTCGACGACAAGAAGTTGCTGACCGCTGCCATCAAGGGGATGGTGTCAAGCCTCGACCCGCATTCGTCGTATCTCGACAAGGACGAATACAAAGAACTCCAGGAACAGACGCGCGGCCGCTTCGCCGGTCTCGGCATCGAGATCTCGCAGGAAGACGGCCTCGTGAAGGTCATCTCCCCGATCGAAGATAGCCCCGCGTTCAAGGCCGGCCTGAAGCCCGGCGACCTGATCACCCGCATCGACGACAAGCCCGTGCGCGGCATGACGCTCGATCAGGCGGTCAAGCGCATGCGCGGCGCCCCGGGCAGCAAGGTCACGCTGACGATCTTCCGCAAGTCGGAAGAGCGCACGTTCCCGGTCTCGATCGTGCGTGCCGAGATTCGTGTCCAGAGCATCAAGGGCAAGCTGCTCGAACCGGGTATCGGTTACGTGCGCATCACCAGCTTCCAGGAACGCACCGTGCCGGATCTGGCCAAGAAGCTCCAGGAACTGGCCAAGGACCAACCGCTCAAGGGCCTGATCCTCGATCTGCGTAACAACGGTGGCGGCATTCTCCAGTCGGCTGTCGGCGTGTCCGCTGCATTCCTGAAGGAAGGCGCGGTGGTCGTGTCCACCAACGGTCAGATCGAAGACGCCAAGCAGACGTACAAGGCGACCTTCGACAACTACCGTCTGTCGGCCAGCCCGGACGATCCGCTCAAGGGCGAAGCCCCGATCTGGAAGACGGTGCCGATGGTCGTGCTGGTGAACGCTTACTCGGCGTCCGCCTCGGAAATCGTGGCCGGCGCCCTGCAAGATTCGAAGCGCGCCATCATCATGGGCAAGACGACGTTCGGCAAGGGCTCGGTCCAGACCGTACGTCAGATGGGCCCGGACACGGCACTGCGTCTGACCACGGCTTACTACTACACGCCGAGCGGCCGCTCGATCCAGTCCATCGGTATCAAGCCGGACGTGCCGGTCGACCAGAATCCGAAGGGCGATCCGGACGACGTGCTGGTTACGCGCGAAATCGATTACCAGAACCACCTGCACAACACGCAAACGCCTGACGAGCAGAAGGAAATCGACGCACGCGAAGCCCGCCGTCTGGAAGAACTGCGCCGCCTCGAAGAAGAGAACGCGAAGAAGACGCCGGACGAGCGCAAGAAGGAACGCGAAGAACGTCTGCCGGATCTGGGCAGTGCCGACGACTTCATGCTCCAGCAGGCCGTTCACCAGATCAAGGGCGAACCGGTCCAGCGCACCAAGTCGCGCCTCGAAGCCAACGCCGGCCCGCTGCCGAAGGACGCTTCGAAGGCCGCAGCACCGGCTGCCGGTGCCAAGACGGATCCGAAGACGGACACCGTCGTGCCGGCCAAGCCTGCGGACAAGAAATAAGCAACGGCTTTACACTACAAACCGTGCCCGCGAAAGCCGGCACGGTTTTTTTATCCCTTTCCGTTTTGCGATGAACGACGATCAGTTGCTGCGTTACTCCCGCCATATCTTGCTCGACGAACTCGGCATCGAGGGCCAGGAGCGTCTGCTTGCCGCGCACGCGGTCATCGTCGGTGCGGGCGGTCTCGGCTCGCCCGCTGCGCTCTATCTCGCAGCGTCAGGCGTCGGACACATCACGCTGATCGACGACGACACCGTCGATCTCACCAATCTGCAACGCCAGATTCTTCACGATACGCAGAGCGTCGGACAGCCGAAGGTTGAATCCGGTCGCGAGCGCATCGCGCGCATCAATCCGGGTGTGGTCGTCGACGTCATCAACGAGCGCGTGGACGAAGCCCGTCTGACGACAATCGCACGCGGTGCCACCGTCGTGCTCGACGGCTCAGACAACTTCGCGACACGTCACGCGGTCAATCGCGCCTGCGTCGCTGCCGGTGTGCCGTTGGTCTCGGGCGCAGCGCTGCGCTTCGACGGACAGATCAGCGTGTTCGACGTGCGCAACGACGCGTCGCCCTGCTATGAGTGCATTTTCCCGGCGGACGAGCCGTTCCCCGAGCAAGCCTGCGCCACGATGGGCGTGCTCGCACCGCTCGTCGGCATCATCGGGAGCATGCAGGCCGCCGAGGCGATCAAGCTGATCACTGGCATCGGCACGCCGCTCGTGGGCCGTCTTCAGATGCTCGACGGTCGCAAGATGAGTTGGCACACCATGCATTGCGCCCGCAATCCGGAATGTAAAGTCTGCGGGCAGCGGCACTGATTGCTTGGGGAATGGCTGAGGACGCGCCCGGCGTCGTCCTAAATTTCGGCCACGCGCCTCGCCATCGATCAGCGAGAAAGAAAAAGCGGACGCTTCCTCACGGGAGCGTCCGCTTTTGCGTTGTGCGACGCACGTCGGCCGATCAGGCCACCGCAAGTCTCGCCAGTGCGGCCTGCATTTCTTCAGGTTCGGTCGCGGCGAGCAGCTCCTGCACCGGCCGCTCCAGATCCGGCAAATGCGCACGCAGAATCTCCTGCTTGACCTGAAGCAACTGACTCGGGTGCATCGAAAACTCGCGCAACCCCATGCCGAGCAATAGACGCGTCGCCGTCGGATCCCCCGCCATTTCGCCGCACACGGCGACCGGCACGCCGAAAGCGTGTGCTTCACGAATCGTCATGGCGATGAGACGCAGCACCGCCGGATGCAGCGGGTCGTACAGATGCGCGACGGCATTGTCGGCGCGGTCGATCGCCAGCGTGTACTGAATCAGGTCGTTCGTGCCGATGGACAGGAAGTCGAGCCGCTTCAGGAACATGGGCACGGTGAGGGCGGCGGCGGGCACCTCGATCATCGCGCCGAGCTTCACGTTCGGGTCGTAGAGCAGACCGGCGGCGTCGAGTTGCGCTTTCGCTTCACGCACGAGTTCGAGCGTCTGATCGATTTCCTGCGCGTGGGCCAGCATCGGGAACAGAATCTGCACCTTGCCGAACGCCGATGCCCGCAGAATCGCGCGCAGTTGCGTGAGGAACATACGCGGCTCCGACAGACTCCAGCGAATCGCGCGCAGTCCCAACGCCGGGTTCGGCGCGGTTTCGTACGTCTCGTGGCTGTCGAGCGGCTTGTCGGCCCCTACGTCGATGGTCCGGATCGTGAGGGGCAGACCGTGCATCGCCTCCACCGCGCGCTTGTACGCCTCGAACTGCGCCTCTTCCTCCGGCGCTTCCTCCTCGTTCATGAAGAGGAACTCGGTGCGGAACAGGCCCACACCGACCGCGCCCGCATCGACGGCCGTCTTGGCGTCTTCCGGCAATTCGATGTTGGCGAACAGCTCGATGGGCGTGCCGTCGATGGTTTGTGCCGGGGAGTGCTTCAGGCGCTGCAAGCGACGCTCTTCCAGCGCACGCTCGCTTTGCCGGTAGCTGTACTCTTCGAGCACGATCGGCGCCGGGTCAACGATGACGATGCCGTGATCGCCGTCGATGATGATGACGTCGTCCTGCTTGACGAGCAGACTCGCCTGCGCCACGCCGACCGCCGCCGGAATGCCGAGACTTCGGGCAACGATGGCGGTATGCGACGTCTTGCCGCCGAGATCCGTGACAAACCCCTTGAACGTCTGCGACTTGAATTGCAGCATGTCCGCCGGGGCGATGTCGCGGGCCACGACGATCATGTCGTCGCGTGGCGTCTCGGCCACAGCATGGCGAATGCCGGGTGCACCCGCAAGGGCCTTGAGCACACGCTCCGTGACCTGTTCGATGTCGGCGCGACGCTCGCGCAGATACTCGTCTTCAATGTCCTCGAAGCGTGCAACGAGCACTTCGAGTTGCGTCGTCAGCGCCCACTCCGCGTTGTAGCGACGCTCGCGAATGAGTTTGACGACGGCGTCGACCAGCAGCGTGTCGTTCAGAATCAGGGAGTGAACATCGAGAAACGCGCCCATCTCGCCGGGCGCATCGTCGGGCAGTTCTTCCTTGAGGGTGTCGAGTTCCTGCTGGACAGTCGCCTGAGCACTTTGGAAGCGCGCGACTTCGTCATCGATCTGGCTGGGATCGAGCAGGTAGTGCGGGACATCGAGCGTGGCGGGCGCGAGCAAATAAGCGCGTCCGATCGCGATGCCGCGGGAAACGGGAATGCCGTGCAGGGTGAAAGACAAGGAAGTCTCCCCAGTTCAGAGGCGGTGATTCGACCGAATTCTATGTGTATTACTGCCCTCGGGACAGCGAGCGGCGGTGCGGCGACAGCACGGCCCGCAAGATGCCGGTGTGCTGCAAGATGCGGCGCGCCTGCCGACGCCACATCACTTCCGCAAGGCCTTATTCCCCTTCGCCGAACTTGTTCGCGATGAGGTCGAGGATTTCCTTCATGGCCTGAGCCTCATCCGAGCCTTCGGTCTCGACTTCCACCGTCGAGCCGATGCCGGCTGCCAGCATCATGACGCCCATGATGCTCTTCGCGTTGATACGCCGACCGTTCCGGGTCAGCCAGACCTCACTCTGAAATTTCGCCGCCAGTTGCGTCAGTTTTGCGGATGCCCGGGCGTGCAAGCCCAATTTATTTACGATCGTCGTTTCTTGTCGAAGCATGTTTCAGTGTGACGTAGTGTGTGTGGCCGGCGCACCCGCGCCGACTTCCAGAATACCTTTAGATCCGCCCGAAAGCACCTTCTCCGCCAGCGTATCGAGCGGCACCGAGCGGTAGCACACCGCTTTGATGAGCATCGACAGGTTGACCCCCGCGAGCACGCGCACTTTCGGACCCACCAGTTGTGCCGCCACATTCGACGGCGTCGCGCCAAACAAATCGGTGAGGACCAGCACGCCGTTCTCTTCGCGCAATTGCGCGAGGCGCTCTTTTGCGACGTCTACGAGCGCCGCCGTGTCCTGGTCGGGGACCACGTCGATCGCGCCGATGCGCGACGGACAACCACCGTAGATGTGCGAAACGCACTCGCGAAGGGCCGAAGCCAGCGGTGCGTGGGCAATGATCAGAATTCCAGCCATGATGCTAGGCACGCCGGGCGCCGCGGGTGTTCGGGATACAAACACAACGACGAACGCGAACCTGTCGATTTTGGGATTCTTATTTTAGCAGGCGCGCCAAAATCCCGAATTAACCCTGAAATTTCATTGGGTTAGGGACCGCCCCAAGCGGGTTCTCCGCAGGGCCGGCCCAAATAACGCGAGTTCCGTGCGGCAATCCCATGCGTCGCCGCGCGCTGCCACGATCCGGACGTCTCAGACCGCCAGTTCCAGCGCGTCGATGAACATCTTCGGCACGTCGAAACCGGTCTGATCGGTGATTTCCTGGAAGCACGTCGGGCTCGTGACGTTCACTTCCGTAAGGTAGTCACCGATAACGTCGAGACCCACGAGCAGCAAGCCGCGTTGCCAGAGGACCGGCGCCAGCGTCTCGGCGATCTCGCGATCGCGTGCCGTCAGATCGCGCGCCTCGCCCAGGCCACCGGCCGCGAGGTTGCCGCGCACTTCGGTGCCTTGCGGAATCCGGGCGAGCGAATGCGGCACCACCTTGCCGCCAATCACCAGCACGCGCTTGTCACCCAGCTTGATGTCGGGAATGAAACGCTGCGCCATCACTGAACGTGCGCCGTTCTCGCCGAGCATTTCGATGACCGAGCCGAGGTTGCGCTCGTCCGGACCGATACGGAACACGCCCGTGCCACCCATACCGTCGAGTGGCTTGTAGATGACGTCGCCATGTTCGGCGTGAAACGCGCGCAGACGTGTAGCGTCGCGCGTGACCAGCGTCGGTGCGACAAACTGGCCGAATTCGGCAATCGCCAGCTTTTCGGAATGATCTCGAATCGCGCTCGGCTTGTTGAACACACGAGCGCCAGCGCGCTCGGCAATCTCAAGCAACCACGTGGAGTTGATGTACTCCATGTCGAACGGCGGGTCCTTGCGCATGATCACCGCGTCGAACTCGGTAAGCGCCGCCACGCGAATGTCGACGACTTCGTACCAGGCGTCGGCGTCACCCGTCAGACGAATCTCCTTCACGCGCGCATCGACCGTAGCGCCTTGCCATGCCATCTCGTGCGGCTCGCACGCAAAAATGCGGTGCCCGCGACGTGCGCCCTCGCGCATCATCGAGAACGTGGTGTCCTTATAAATCTTGAACTGGTCGAGCGGGTCGGCGATAAAGAGAATCTGCATCGATCGGAGGGAGTCTTGGGGGTTCGGATGCACACACCGCAAGCTGCGGCGACAGGCGTCTATTCTAGCCGAGGCGTCGTTTTGCCGCTGCGCAGTCCCAGGAGCAGCGACGCGTCGCGCACCGGATCCAGCCTTGCCCGCATGAGCGACAGATGCGTCTTGAGCGTCTGCACGCCTATCGCGCAAGCTTCGCGCGTCTGCGTGCGAGACTGCCCCGCCAGCAAGCGCATCGCGATCTCCCGCTGCACGGGCGTCAGCGCCGTATCCCACAACCGCGCCAGCAGGCGAATGACGGGGGGCACGGCGAGATGCAGGGAGATGCGTACGCGCTCCGTGGCGCGCCCGCCCATGCCGCAGAGATAAGTGGCGTGCAGGTGCAACGTGCCGCCCGGCACCGACAACGTCGTACCGATTTGCGCCCCCGGGACGACCGCACCGGACATACCGCAGGGATGCAGCGTCAATTCGTCGGCCAGCCGCTGGCAAGCCCGCACGACCACACAGGCATCGGGCCATGCACGCCCCGGCACCAGTTGCCAGACGCGTCGCATAAGTGCCAACGCGCCCGGATCGGCCCACTCGGGCTCACGCCGGTGCCACACGAGCGTGCCCGATACGTCGGCACAGACAGTCCCCGCCCCCTCCGGCATCGCCTGCCCCTCGACGGCATGCATCGCGCTCGCGAGAGATGAGAGCGGCGGAAGCGGTGGGAAATGCGGACGTGCCGGAGCTTTGGCAAACTCGGCGGCCACCGCCTCGAACGCGGCGACGTCTCGCGCGCTGAACGCCTGTCGCGTCCGGCTGCGCGACACGAGTAACCGCAACGCGCCGAGGGGAGGCGTCTGCCCTGTCGGACTGGCCCCTTCGCCCCCGTGGGAAGGCGTCTGTTGCAGGCGTTCGTCGGCCACGCGACTCGTGGGTAGCAGATAGGCGTCGAGCACATCACCATCGGCCAAACAAGCATCAAGCTCCGGCGGGCGGTGAAGATGGCTCGGCAACGACGAACGTCTCGCCGCACCGGAACGCTTGCGCGCGTGCCCGAACAGCACGCCACCGTGGTGCGGCGACTGAATCGACGACCGTCGCAACTCGGCCGCAGACGGCATCGCCCAACCGCACGATGCCAACCGCTCACACGCCGATAACGGTGCGTGCGGGGCGTACCCACACGTAACCTGTGCGGCACCTGATGGATCGCTCACCGGACTCGCACCGTCGTGCGCATGGCACCAGAGCGCGACAACGCTGTCGGCCGAGAGCCACACGCGCAGCGTCTCCAGCCACAGCGGCAGGTAGCCGAGTGTGTGGACTGGCAATTGATGTATTTGGCGAAGGCACGCGCGCAAGTCCCCCTGCACTCCCATGCGACTCCCAATCAAAGTTGATTCCGGGGAAATTTCCTATTCCACGTGAACACAGACGGACATCCCCCATTCGGGGGATGTTTGTTGCGTCAAACGGCCGCATCATCGCTCCATTGCTGACGCGAACCGGGACGGATCGGCACAGTACACCGATCCAGGAGGTGAAGGGGATGCGCAGGGAGCCAGTTTGCGGGGTGGACCGCCCAGGGAAGCCCCGATTTCCGGTCGTTGCATGAGGCGACCGGTAAATGTGACGCCCGGCTAGTCGGGGGGCCAGCCGGGCGTCTTTTTCTTTTCGCCTCTCAGGACGAGAGGCGTCTGAGACCATCGTCAAGCGGACGTCGTCTCACGCCAAATTCAGAAACTTCTCAAAGCGACGCCGAAGCCCGCCGAAACCGATAGCGCGCGGCAAGTTGTCACTCGCCGCGCAACGTGCCGCATTGCGCGACACCCGTCGGGATCGATCAGTACGTTTCGGGATCCGGATCGGTACGCTCCAGTTCGACCGACGCCGCCAGCAGCGCGAGACGCGCCACCACACCGTACATATAGAAGCGATTGGGCGGTGCTGCCCCCGGCTTCGCGTGGACATCCGGCAGCGCCGTATGCTCGAACGCAAGCGGCACGAAGTGCATGCCGGGGGCGTTGAGGTTTTCGTCGGTGCCGCGCCCGGTATGGACACGGTAGAAGCCGCCCACCACGTAGCGATCGATCATGTAGACGACCGGCTCCGCGACCGCCTCGTTGATGCGCTCGAACGTGTAGACACCTTCCTGCACGATGAAGTCGTGCACTTCGAGCCCCTCCTTCACCACGCTCATCTTCGAGCGATCACGGCGATTCAGGTTTTTGAGCTCGGCGGCGTCGTGCACCATCATCACGCCCATGCCATACGTCCCGGCATCGGCCTTGATGACGACGAACGGCTTCTCGGTGATCCCGTACTCGCGATACTTCTTGTTGATCTTCTTGAGCACGGCGTCGACGGTATCGGCAAGCTTCTCCACACCGACGCCTTCGTCGAAATCGACGCCCTCGCACTTCGCGAAGTACGGATTGAGCATCCATTGATCGACGTCGATCATTTTGGCGAATTTCTTGACGATATCGTCGTAGGCCGAAAAGTGCTGGCTCTTGCGACGCACCGCCCAACCGGCGTGCAGCGGCGGCAGCAGATACTGCTCGTGCAGATTTTCGAGAATCGGCGGAATGCCCGCCGACAAATCGTTATTGAGCAGAATTGAGCAGGGATCGAAGTTCTTGAGCCCCAGACGGCGCGGCGTACGCTCCAGCGGTTCGATCACGACGTGCTGCCCGTCCGGCAACTCGATGGTCGTTGGCTCGGTGATGTCGTCCGACACACTACCCAGACGCACATTCAGTCCGGCGTGACGCATGATCGTCGATAGCCGCGCGATGTTCTGCAAATAGAACGAGTTCCGCGTATGGCGTTCGGGGATCAGGAGCAGGTTCTTCGCATCGGGGCAAATCTTCTCGATGGCGGCCATCGCGGCCTGCACAGCGAGCGGCAACACTTCGGGTGCCAGATTATTGAAGCCACCGGGGAAGAGATTGGTGTCGACGGGAGCGAGCTTGAAGCCGGCATTTCGCAGGTCGACCGAACAGTAGAACGGCGGCGTATGTTCCTGCCACTCAAGCCGGAACCAGCGCTCGATGGCGGGCGTCGCATCGAGGATCTTCTTTTCCAGGTCGAGCAAGGGGCCTTTCAGGGCCGTGACGAGATGCGGAACCATGCTTCTCTCATATCCAGATGGAATATCGATTGTAGAGCATACGCTCAGCGCCCCCGCCCTTCGCCATGCCCCGGGAAGGGGCACCGGGACGCGGGGCCGATCACGCAGGAACACCGTCGATCAGGCGACGATTTCCGGCGTACGAGCACGCGTCGACAACGTTTATGGGGAGCGCGGCGCGATGCCGCGGTGAGAAGACATGGGGGCAAAACCGAGAATCACAAGCGCGGGGACGATTTCCGGAGGCGGGCCGAAAAAAACGGGCACCGCCTGGGTGCCCGCGCAATGCCGGGGCCGGCTGTCCGACCGGCTTCCGGCAACTCCTCTCGCGTCACCCGGGACGGGCCGTCTGGCCGTTGTCGGCGAGTCCTTGCCGACTCGCCGACGCTCCCGGGCTTTCCCCGGACGAAAGCCGGGGCTAAACGGTGCGATGAGACAGATGTCACTCAGGCGAATTCAGCGGCCTGAGTTGTTGCATCAGTTGTTGCTTCAGTTGTGATAAGCCGATTCGCCGTGCGAGGTGATATCCAGACCTTCACGCTCTTCGTCTTCCGGCACACGCAGACCCAGCACGATGTCGGCAATCTTGAAGGCGATGAAGGCGACGACCCCCGACCACACGAGCGTGGTCAGCACGCCCTGGAACTGAATCCAGACCTGCCCCGCAATCGAGTAATCCGGTGCGACCTTGTTGGCAACGTAGTCGTAGATCCCCGTGCCGCCGAGCGACGGCGCGGCGAACACGCCCGTCAGAATCGCGCCGAGCATGCCGCCCACGCCATGCACGCCGAACACGTCGAGCGCATCGTCGGCCTTGAGCAGGCGCTTCAGACCGTTCACACCCCAAAGGCATACGAGACCGGCGATCAAACCGAGCACGATGGAGCCCATCGGACCGACGAAGCCCGCTGCCGGCGTCACCGCCACCAGACCGGCCACGGCACCCGACGCACCACCCAGCATCGACGGCTTGCCCTTGCCGATCCATTCACCTGCCGTCCAGGACAGCGTGGCAGCAGCGGTGGCGAGCAAAGTGTTGACGAAGGCGAGTGCGGCACCGCCGTTCGCTTCCAGACCCGAACCGGCGTTAAAGCCGAACCAGCCGAACCAGAGCAGCGACGCGCCGATCATCGTCATCGTGAGCGAGTGCGGCTTGAAGGCTTCCTTTCCGAAACCGACGCGCTTGCCAACCATGTACGAACCCACAAGCCCTGCGATAGCCGCGTTGATGTGCACCACCGTGCCACCAGCGTAGTCGAGCGCGCCCTTCTGGAACAGCCAGCCAGCGTGGGCATTGGCCGCGTCAGCCGCTGCCGCGTCGATGTAGGCATCCGGACCGGCCCAGAACCAGACCATGTGCGCCATCGGCAGGTACGAGAACGTGAACCAGATGACGGTGAACAACAGCACGGCCGAGAACTTGGCGCGTTCAGCGAAAGCACCGACGATCAGCGCGCAGGTAATCGCGGCGAACGCAGCCTGGAACGCCATGTACGCATACTCCGGCACATTCACGCCCTTACTGAACGTGGCCGCCACCGAGTCCGGCGTCATTCCCTTGAGGAACAAGCGATCGAAGCCGCCGAAGAACGCCCCGCCTTCGGTGAACGCGATGCTATAGCCGTAGATCGCCCAGAGGACGACTACCAGCGAGAAGATGATGAAACACTGCATCAGCACTGAAAGCATGTTCTTCGAGCGGACCAGACCGCCGTAAAACAGGCCCAGACCGGGCAGCGTCATGAGAATCACGAACGCGGTACAGGTCAGCAACCAGGCCGTGTCGCCCTTGTTTGGCGGCACGGGCGCAGCCGCAGGAGCGGCCGGCGCAGCGGCTTGTGCAGCAGGTGCGGGTGCGGCCGCTGGCGTTGCGGCAGCCGCGGCGGGTGCGGGTGCAGCGGATTCCGAAGCGGCGACAGGCGCCGAAGCGTCCTGGGCCAGTGCGGCGCTGGCGCCGAGGCCCACGACACCCGTGAAGGCGGCGGCGAGCAGGAGTTTGGCAAGTAGTTTTTTCATGATTGTTGTCTCTTATGTGGGACCTTTACAGCGCGTCTTCGCCGGTCTCTCCAGTACGGATACGGACCACGTGCTCGACGTTGGACACGAAAATCTTGCCGTCGCCGATCTTGCCGGTACGGGCCGCCTGCTCGATGGCGTCGATCGCCTGATCGAGCAAGGCGTCGCCGATTACCGCCTCGATCTTCACCTTCGGCAGAAAATCGACGACATACTCTGCGCCCCGATACAGTTCGGTATGGCCCTTCTGGCGGCCGAAGCCTTTGACTTCGGTCACCGTAATCCCTGCCACGCCGATGTTCGAGAGGGCTTCACGCACCTCGTCGAGCTTGAAGGGTTTCACAATTGCGGTAATCAGCTTCATGATGAGTCGCTCCTTAGAATGTCTTCGACAACCCTACGACGACCGTCGCCTTGGAAAGCACTTTGCCGGAATTCGCGGCGGTGTAGTACTTCTCGTCGGCGTTCGTATCGATGTAGGAGACCGACACGCTGAAGTTCTTGCCCAGGTCCTTGGACAGGCCGATCTTCCAGTCGGTGTAACTTGCGGCGCTGAAGTTGTGCACCCACTGATGACCCACGTGTCCGACGGCCGAGAGACCCCAGAAGCCGATATCGTAGGTGCCCGTCAGGTCGAGATAGCCGCTGTTGGTCGTGTCCTGACCGTCAGGGCTCGTAAGACCGAACAGACGGGTCATCGAGTGCGAATACTTCAGCGTTACGGTTTTCCAGCCCACCGCGGCATACAGCTCGAACGTATGCGGGCGTGCGTAAAACTGGCCGGACGGATAAGTGCCCGGGTAGTAGTACTGCAAACCACCGACATCGATGGTCCAGTCGGGAATGATTTCTTTCTTCCAGCCACCATAGAAATCCATCTCGATGGGTGCGCTGACGGCGGGATTACCATCCGAAATCCAGCTGATGTTCGACGCCCACACACCGGCGTACAGACCGGACTCGTGCGCGATATCGAAACCGCCCTGAATCGCCGGACGCTTGGCCGTTTGCGAAATGCCGCGGAAGCGGTAATCCGAGAACAGACCGACGTTGGCGGTAATCGTCAGCGGTTCGGCGGCAGCCGCAGCTGCGTCGGCCGGTGGTGCTGCGGGTGCTGCTGCCGGTGCGGCGCCTTCGGCGGCCGCTTGCGCAAATGCGCCGGCAGACGCCGTCATTGCACCAAGGAACACAAAGCCAGCCATCGCAGTTGACACTTTTCTCATCACTTTCCCCTTAAGTTGACGTTCCACGTCTTAGTACAGCGTGCGGCAGGTTCTGAACTGGGTAGAGCAACTCCCGTGCCAGGTCCTTCGACCGCGTATGCTGCGACGCGCAAGATACGAATTTCGGGATAAAAAATTGGCAAAATTCGGGGGGACGTGAGGCGTGCAAACGACAGCCAGGAACAACAAAGCGCGGTAAATCGTGTCAAAAGGGCACGCGGGCGCGGCTGGCCGGGCCGCTTGAGTGGCTGGGCGCAAAAAACGGTGTTAGAGTTGCGCCAACATTGAGAGGCCGCGCCGGAATGCACCACGTTGCACCGGTCTGGCTGGCACGACGAAGCACGTTGACGGTGCAAGCACCACATCGGTGCAGAGAAACGACGAGAGGAAGGCTTATGAAACCGAACGAGATCCTGCAAGACATGCAAGCCAAGGTGAGCGAGATGCTCAAGCAATCGCCCGCCAAGGATATCGAGCGCAACGTCAAAAGCCTGCTGGGTCAGGGCTTCACCAAACTCGATCTGGTGACGCGCGAGGAATTCGACGTGCAGGCGCAAGTGCTCGCTCGCACACGCGAAAAGCTCGAAGCGCTGGAAAAGCGCGTGGCCGAGCTCGAAAGCCTGCGCAGCGAAGCGCAAGACTGACGATCCAAAGGGGCGCGAAAGCGCCCCTTGTTACATGGGGACGCTCGCTCGTACGCGCGTTGCCCGCCCCGTCCTCGCGAATCTCACACATTCGCAAATCACTATCGGAATTGTCTTAGCTGACTGACGGGCAATTCCGGGTACCCATCGCCTCCCTCCCCAAAACGTTCCGCAGTCGCGCATTTGCGCGGATATAGCATTGCGCATTACCGCGCTAAAGGCCGACCATCGACGACATCGAGGCAACACGTCTGACGCGTTGCAATCTGAAATCGGCGCGATCTGCGCTTTCGGGGGGGATGTCATGTCATTGGCAGTGGTGAGTAGCCGTGCGATCACGGGAATGTCGGCGCGACCGGTGACGGTCGAGGTCCATCTGGCAAACGGCTTGCCGGGCCTGTCGCTGGTCGGGCTGCCCGATACCGAAGTGAAGGAAAGCCGCGAGCGGGTGCGCTCCGCCTTGCAGAACAGCCGATTCGAATTCCCCGCGCGACGCATCACCATCAATCTGGCCCCCGCCGATCTGCCCAAGGCCTCAGGTTGCTTCGATTTGCCGATTGCGCTCGGCATTCTGGCGGCGAGCGGTCAGTTGCCGGAGGCTGGGCTACGCACGCACGAGTTCGCGGGGGAGTTGTCGCTGACTGGCGAGTTGCGCCCCATTCGCGGCGGGCTGGCGATGGCGAGCGCGATGGCGTCGGAGCCATCGTCACGCGCGCTGGTGCTTCCTGCCGGGAGCGCGCAGGAAGCAGCGCTCGTGGAAGACGCCACGGTCTATGGCGCGCGCGCATTGCTCGACGTCTGTGCCCACCTCGCGGAGCCGGATGTCGCGATACCGCTCCCACGTGCCGTCGTGACGGCATCGCCCGACGCGACCGATGACACGACAGCCTTCGACAGCGGCGGTAAGCGCTCAGGAATGCGCAACGTTGCGCGCGCGGACGTGCACGGCGCAGCGCCCCCGGAGCGCGAAATCGCCGACATGATCGATATCAAGGGACAGGAGCATGCCAAACGAGCGTTGGAAGTCGCGGCTGCGGGCGGCCATCATCTTTTGCTTTATGGGCCACCCGGTACAGGTAAATCGATGCTGGCTACGCGGCTCTCCGGACTGTTGCCGCCGCTGACCAAATCGCAGGCCGTGGAGGCGGCAACGCTCGCGAGCCTGAGCGCACAGGGCTTCGACATGCGGCATTGGGGACGACGTCCCTTTCGGGCACCGCATCACACGGCATCGGCAGCGGCGCTTGTAGGTGGCGGTAGCACGCCGCGTCCGGGAGAGATCAGTCTGGCGCATCGCGGCGTGTTGTTCCTCGACGAATTGCCGGAGTTTCAGCGTCGTGTCCTGGAAGTGCTGCGCGAACCGCTGGAACTGGGGCACGTCACGATTTCTCGCGCAGGGGGACACGCCACGTTTCCCGCAGCCTTTCAACTCGTGGCGGCGATGAACCCGTGTCCATGCGGGGATCTGGGGCACCCGTCGAGCAACTGCCGATGCACGAGCGACGCGGTGGCCCGTTACCGCAATCGCCTGTCGGGCCCACTGCTCGATCGCATCGACCTGCATGTGGAAGTACCCGCGCTTAGCGCGGAGACGTTCGCCGCCCCGGCCACCGGCGAGCACAGCGAAGTCGTGGCGATGCGCGTGAGGCAAGCGCAGACGCGCCAGCTGGCGCGTCAGGGTCAGTTGAACTGCGGTCTGTCGAATCGAGCGCTTGAAGCGCAATGTCCATTGCAACCGGGAGCGCAGGAGGTTCTGCACCGCGCGGTGACGCAACATCACTGGTCGGCACGCACTTACCACCGGGTGTTGCGCGTGGCGCGCACCATCGCGGACCTCGCCGGGTGCGACGCGATCGATGCGTTTCACATCGCCGAGGCGGTGCAATATCGAGAGGCACCGGGGTGAACGACGATACCCACTCGCAGCCAAGCGCAGACGGAGGAATAGCAGGAGGTGCCCAGCACAAACACGAACGAATCAGGAAACGGGGCGATCTGTTCCTCGCTCGTAACTCGCGTCGCCGTGACGAGGACTTGTACGCCTCGACTCACTCCAGCGTGAAAGAGTCCAGAAACTGGTCGACTTGTTCCTTGCCGGGTGCCTTCGTTCCCATGACGACAACCTGATAGACGTGGTTGCCACGTCCGACGAAACGGGCAGAGACGTAGCGTTCCGCTTTGTCGCTCGCCATGCCCTGCGCAGAGACCGCCATGCCGGGAAGCGACGGCGCATCGCCCGCCTGACGCACCATCACTTGCGAGGGCGACACCTGCCGCTCGTTCACATTGGCAAGCAAGCCGTGTTGCAGTTCGTCGACGACGGTCTGGCGCAGCGTGGCGTCATCGCTGGGAAGCGTGACCACACCCACCGCGAAGAGCGCAGCGTCGACGCGCGCGGCCTGCATGCGCATCGGCAGCGGCCCGGAGGCGAACTTCACCTCGCGCTCGTCTTGCGTCGGCTTGGCGGGATAGGTCACGGCGTACGCGCCATCCTTGTCGTGGACCTCACGCCAATCGTAGCGAGGGGAGCACGCGGCCATCACGAGGGTCGCGACGGTCACGGCAAGCAGAGCGCAGACACGGACAACGCGGTTCATAGACGTCAGTGAGGTTGGAGAAAGGGGAGCCGCCATTATCCGCCATGCGGTGCAGCAGGGAAAAACGGCACGGCGCGGTTCCCGGTATCATCTGCGGCATGACACACGCCTGCGCTCCCGAGTCCCTTACCTCGTCCGCCCCAACGGCCCCGGCTGCTTTACCGCGGGCGATGGGACGCGCACGGGCGCTGAAGTCCCTGATCGCCAGCGCTGTGATCACACTGCCGATCATCGCGACGGTCACCGCTTTCGCGTCACCAGGCACGCCAAGCGCTAACGACGGCGTCAACCCGTCTGTAGGACACCCGACGTCCCCCGCCTCGACGTTGGTTCTCGCACAGGCAACCGGCGTCACCTATCCGCATGAGGGCGCGGCGGCAAAACCGCTCGACAACAAGACAGCGGCCAAACAGCAGGCGGCCGTGCCGCTGGCTACCGACTTCGCGGCGCACGCGCGTCGCGCGGCCTCGCTCGACGCGCCGCTGATCGTGCTCGTGTCGTTGCGGGACTGCGTCTATTGCGGCCCGATCCGTCAACGTGAGTTGGCCCCGCTCGTGCGCAGCGGCAAATATGAAGTGCGCGAAATCGGCATGGACAGCACGACACCCGTGCGCAATTTCGATGGCACGACGACCACCGGCGTTGCGTGGGCGCGTGCCCATGGCGTCAAGGTGTCGCCGACGGTTTTGTTCCTCGATACCAGCGGACGCCCCGTCGCAGACCCGTTGATCGGCGCAGGTCTGCCGGACTTCTACGGCGCGTATCTCGACGACGCCATCGAACGCGGACGCACCCGTCTGCACCCGGGCAGCGGCGCCACGACGCGCTGAGATTCAGAGTAGAATCGGTGGCAATTCGAGGGCGGATCGACGTCAAAACGGCGTATCTCTGCCCCCCCAACGAACTCCACTACCCACACGGCTGTGTCATGAGCGCTACGACCTCCCGCAAGTCTCCCATCGGCAAGATCCTCGCCGTCGTGGTTATCGCCGCCGTGGCGATCGCCGCGTACTTCACGTTCGCCGGTCAGAAGCGTGCGCCCGAAGCGACGTTCACGCTGCTCTCGGGTCAGAAGCTCGGCACCGAACAACTCAAGGGCAAGGTTTATCTGGTCAACTTCTGGGCGACGAGCTGCGTCACGTGCATGAAGGAAATGCCGACGATGGTGAAGACGTACGAGAAGTACAAAGGCCAGGGGCTCGAGTTTGTCGCAGTGGCCATGAGCTATGACCCGCCGATGTACGTGATGAACTACGCGCAGTCGCGTCAGTTGCCGTTCAAGGTCGCAATGGACTCCGACGGCAGCGTCGCCAAACAATACGGCAACGTCCAGCTCACGCCGACGACGTTCGTCGTGGATCGCAACGGCAAGGTGCTCAAGCAATACGTCGGCGAGCCCGAGTATGCGGAACTCAACAAACTCATCGAGACCGCACTCGCAAAACAAGCCTAAATCATCGGCTTGATTGCGGGACACCACCCGCGCGATTCTCTGAAGACAAAAAAGCGCCCTATAGTCGTATAGGGCGCTTTTTGTTTTCCGGCAGCACATGCATTGTTCGCCCGTCATTGCACAAAAGCAGAAGACTGGGACGAAATACGCAAGCAACTTCCCAAATTTCTCAGCGCGTCGGGACGGACGCAAAGTCTCAAACACTTGCCGGTACATCTTGTCCCGGCGATGCACTCAAAACGTCGCACAACCGGTGGCAATTCACCGGACAAGACGCATGCAAAAATGCATCTCCCCCCAATACCTGCTTTTAGGACGGTGCAAGATGTGCGAGACGAAATCCCCGGTGGCGCAACCTTCGACGCGACGTCTTTTCCTTCGCGGTTCGAGTGCATTGGCCGCCACGATCACAGGATTGACGAGCAGCATCTCGACCTCCGCTTGGGCTGCCAAGACGCCCCCCAAACCGCATAACATCGTCTCACCGGACGACGCCATCGCCCGACTAAAAGAGGGCAACGCGCGATATGTCGCCGGGCTCATGCGTCGTCATGATTTCGCGTCCGAGCGTAAAGCGCTCACGGAAGGACAAAACCCTTATGCAGCGCTGCTGAGTTGCGCAGACTCGCGCGTCGCGCCGGAGTACGCATTCGATAGCGTGCGCGGCGACCTGTTCACCACGCGCGTCGCGGGCAATATCGTCAGCACCGACGTGACCGGTAGTCTCGAATACGCCGTCGCTGTGCTCAAGGTGCCGCTCATCGTCGTGCTGGGGCATGACAAATGTGGCGCCGTCGATGCCGCACTCAGCGCGCACACCAAAGGGACGACCTATCCGGGCAGCATCCAGGCTATCGTTGAACAAATGCTGCCGACGGTGCGCAAAGTCGATAAGGCACCCGACCGACTGGCAGCAGCCGTCTCGCAAAACGTGTCGGATAACGTGAGCGCGCTGCGTGCCGCGTCGACCATCTTGCGAGATGCGGAGGCGAAAGGCGCGCTAAAGATCATAGGCGGCGTGTACCGCCTCGGTAGCGGAAAGGTCGACCTGATTTGACCTCACTGCGACGTCGATAGGGGGGATACCTGGGATGCCGGGGATACGGGAACTGAAACGCGCCAACAACGACTCAGCGCCCGTCTCCCCCCTCGCCGTGCCCGCGCGTATGCAAGCCGTAGCGCTTGAGTTTTTCGTACAGCGTTGCCTTCGGCACATGTAACGCCTCGGCCGTCGCTGCCACGTTGCCCTTGCTGTGTTCCAGCGCCTCCTGAAGCACGGCCCGCTCGAACCGTTCCACCTGCTCCTTGAGCGGCAGCGGTGCGAGCGACTCCCCTTCGGGCGCGCTCGCCACACCCAGCACCAGACGGTCGGCCGCGTTGCGCAACTCGCGCACGTTGCCCGGCCAGTCCGACTGCAGCAACTCCTGACGCATCCGGTCCGACACCACCGGCGCGGGGCGTCCGTAACGCACGGCCGCATCGAGCATGAAATGTTCGAACAGCGGCAGGATGTCTTCACGACGCTCGCGCAGCGGTGGCAGCGCAAGCGTCACCACGTTCAAACGGTAGTAAAGGTCGCGACGGAACGTCCCCTCGCGCACGAGCGCTTCCATGTCGCCCTTGGCGGCCGCCACCACGCGGCAGTCCACACGAATCGATTGGTTCGATCCGAGGCGCTCCAGCACGCCATCCTGCAACACGCGCAGCAACTTCACCTGCAACGCGGCGGGCATGCTCTCGATCTCGTCGAGAAACAACGTGCCGCCCGACGCATGTTCCAGCTTGCCGATACGACGTTTCGCCGCGCCGGTAAACGCGCCGACCTCGTGACCGAACATCTCGCTCTCGAAGATCGCCTCGGGCAATGCGCCGCAGTTCAGCGCGACGAACGGTGCATCGCGGCGACGCGACAACTCGTGCAGACTACGCGCGACCAGCTCCTTGCCGGTGCCGGTGTCGCCGTTGATGAGCACCGGGGCATCCGTCATGGCGACGTTGGCGATCAACGTGCGCAACGTCTCCATCGACGGGCTACGTCCGATGATGCGCGAGGCGCGTCCGCCCTGCTCCGCCAACTCACGACGCAGCGCCTGATTCTCCAGCATGAGCTTGCGCGTTTCCAGCGCACGCTTGGCCGACTCGATCAGACGGTCCGGCGCGAAGGGTTTCTCGATGAAGTCGTAAGCGCCGTCGCGAATGGCTTGCACCGCCATCGAAATATCGCCATGACCTGTGACGAGAATGACCGGCACTTCCGGCGCGTGCTGACGCAGATGCGCGAGCAATTCGAGCCCGCTCATGCCGATCAGACGAATGTCCGACACGACAATACCGGCGAAGTCCGGCGTGATGCGCTCTCGCGCCGCCTCTGCCGAGGCAAGTCCGAAGGCATCGAGCCCGGCGAGTTGCAGGCTTTGCAGCGTGGCACGCCGCACGAGTTCGTCGTCTTCGACAAATAGGATCTGGAGGTTCTTGTACATCATGCGATTGTCGCGCCGGTGCGTTGCACGCGGCGCAGCGTCACGAGAAATTCAGCCCCACCGCCCGGAACGTTGCGGGCGACCAACTGGCCGCCGTTCTCTTGTGCGATGGATGACGAAATTGCGAGTCCGAGCCCCATGCCCTGACCGCCCTCCTTGGTACTGAAAAACGGCTCGAACAGACGCGGCATATGTGCCTCCGAAATGCCCGGCCCGTTGTCGCGCACATAAATGCGCGCCCACAGGTCGTCCGCGTCCACGTCGATCCATATCGACGGCGAGGCTTGCGGGTGAGCTGCCCCCACCACGGCGTCGATGGCGTTACCGACCAGATTGATCAACACCTGCTCAAGGCGCAAGCCCTCGCACGCCACCTGCACATCGTCCAGGCCGCGCGCGAAGGTGGTCGTCACCTGAATACCGGCCAGACGTACGCGCAGCAGCATCAGCGTATTGTCCAGCGCTCGTTGCACCGAAGCTTCCATGTCACCACGCCGCGCGCGCCCCGCAAAGAGACGCAACTGCCCGGTGATCTTGCCCATACGGTCGGTGAGCGACGCGATGGCTTCGAGGTTCTCCTGCGCGGCGTCGTACTCACGGCGCTCGATCAGCACGCGCGTATTGTCCGAGAAACTGCGCAGCGCCGAGAGCGGCTGGTTGAGTTCATGCGTGATACCGGCGGCCATCTGCCCCAGCGCCACGAGTTTCGATGCCTGCACGAGTTCGCTCTGTGCCTCGCGCAATTCGTGTTCGGTGCGCGAGCGCTCCTGCACTTCCGTTTGCAAACGCTCGTTGGCGGATTGCAGATCGGCCGTGCGCTCGGCGACACGCTCGCCCAGTTCGGCATAGGCGGACTGCAACAGTTCGCGGCTCTTGAGCATGTCGCGCACACGCTGACGTCGCTGATTCCACGCCACGCCCAGCAAACAAGTAAACGCCGCCAGACACGCCGCGGCTACCGCCGCGATCCGTGCATTGGCGATCACCTGATCGAGCGGCGCGAAGTACATGAGCGTCCAGTCGGGCTCGCCCAGCTTGCGCTGCACGGCGAGAAAGCGCCGGTTCTTGCCCACGCCTCTGCCGTCGTGCACCGTCACGACCTCGCCGTCGGCATCGAGCCGTTCGTCCTCGCTCCATGCGAGCGGCGTGACGTTCTGGTTGTAATACTGGCGCGTGCTGTCGAGCGCGGCCTTCACGGCCGGGGCGAGCGGCGTGAGCGAACGATATTGCCAGCGCGGCTCGGACGACAGGAAAATCACGCCGTGGTCGTCGGCCACGACAACGGGCTCGGAGGCATCTGCCCCCGCGCGCTGGAACCACTCCAGGTTCAGCTTTACCACGACCACGCCGTGGATCTGACCATCGACGAGAATCGGCTGTGAGACGAAATACCCTGGCTCACCGGAGGTCGTCCCCACACCGTAAAAGCGGCCGAAAGCACCTTTGATAGCGTCGATGAAATACGGACGAAAGCGGTACTCCTGTCCGACGAACGTGGCCTTCTCTCGCCAGTTGCTCGCGGCGAGTGCCAGACCGTTCGCGTCGATCACGTACGCGGCCGATGCCTTGGCGCGTTGATTGACGTCGAACAGATAATCGTTGGCCCGCTGCACGACGGCCTTGTCTTTCGGATTGAGCAACAGGTCGTGCACGTACGGGTGCAGCGAGAGCAGATACGGAAGAAATTCGTAGCGGTCGACGGTACTACGCAGGCTGCCTGCGTAACGCTCGACGCGCGCGCCGGCATTCACGCGCAGGTCGGCCACACCCCGCTGCCAGCTCAGGGCGTACGTCAACCAGCAAAACAGGACACTCGCCAGCAACATGACGACGATCCATGACCAACGGCGCATCGGGACGGTCCTCTCGAGATCGATGGGGACTTCGTCGCGCCGATTGCCCACTGCGTCCTTCCCGTCCTTATGGCTCACGGGCGCAGCGGCACCTTGGGGTGCGTGACTGCCGTGGGCGTGGCGGGCGCGGATCGTGTTGTCGTGCGGGGTGGCCATTGGGGCACAAGGTGTTGCGTGAGATGCTCAAAGGACCACCGGGCGGCGAAGCTCAGGCGCTATTGTGCCTGTGCCGCGCCGCCCGGTGGCGAACGTACGGTCGATACAGGTTGGCAGGGAGCCGGCGAACCGGTCGGCAGTGTCGCGCGAAACACATCACGCGCAGCACCGCCCGCCCCTGCCGCCGGCCGTCAGGCCAGTTCCGGACCTTGCTTGCCCGACATGGCTTCGGCCAGCTTCTTGCGGTCCAGTTCCTTTTCCCAGGCCGACACGACGATCGTCGCGACACCGTTGCCGCAAATGTTCGTCAGCGCACGGCATTCGCTCATGAAGCGGTCGATACCGAGAATCAGCACCATCCCGGCGACCGGAATCGTCGGGATCACAGCCAGCGTTGCGGCCAGCGTGATGAAGCCTGCGCCGGTCACGCCCGAAGCACCCTTCGACGTCAGCATCGCCACGGCGAGCAGCGTGAGCTGTTGGCCCCAGGTCAGGTCGATGTTCGTCGCTTGTGCGATGAACAGCACGGCCATCGTCATGTAGATGTTCGTGCCGTCAAGGTTGAACGAGTAACCGGTCGGGATCACGAGACCCACCACCGACTTCGAGCAACCGGCCTTTTCCATCTTTTCCATCAGGTGCGGCAGCGCAGCTTCCGACGAGCTCGTACCCAGCACGATCAGCAGTTCTTCCTTGATGTACGCGAGGAAGCGGAAGATCGAGAAGCCGGTGAACTTGGCGATCAGACCCAGCACGACGATCACGAACAGGAACGACGTCAGGTAGAACGTACCCATCAGCTTGGCGAGCGGCACCAGCGAGGCGATACCGTACTTGCCGATGGTGAAGGCCATCGCACCGAAAGCGCCCAGCGGAGCGACCTTGGTGATGATGTGCACAACACGGAAGAGCACGCCCGACACGCTGTCGATCCAGCCCGTCACCACGCGACCACGCTCACCGATCATGCCCAGCGCTGCGCCGAACAGGATTGCGATCACGAGGATCTGAAGGATTTCACCCTTGGCGAACGCGTCGGTGATCGTGTTCGGAATCAGGTGCAGCAGGAAGTCGGTGAACGTGTCGCCGTGTGCAGCCTTCGCGGCGTAGCCCGCGATTGCCTTCGGATCGAGCGTGCTGATGTCGACATTGAAGCCAGCGCCCGGCTTGAGCACGTGCGTGGCGACCAGGCCGATCACGAGTGCGAGCGTCGAGACGACTTCGAAGTAGATCAGCGCCTTGCCGCCAACGCGGCCGACCTTCTTCATGTCTTCCATACCGGCGATACCGGTCACAACCGTACAGAAGATCACCGGACCGATGATCATCTTGATGAGCTTGATGAACGCGTCACCGAGCGGCTTCATCTCGACGGCCAGATCGGGCCGGAAGTGCCCGAGCAGAATGCCGACGACAATGGCAAACAGCACCTGCACGTACAGGATGCGGTAAAAGGGTTTTTTGGTCTGGGTTTGCATGTTGTTTCCTCTTCAGGCGGCGGGGCAAGCCACCGCCCTTCTTATTAATCCGCGGTGACGCCGCGAATCTCGCTTTGCGCAAAGCGCATTTGCTCCTCCATCACCATCTGGGCCAGCTCCTTCTTCAATTCATTGAATTCGCTGCCTGCCGTGTCGCGCGGACGGGGTAGTTCGATGACCACGTCCCGCTTGACCGTGCCCGGCCGGTACGTCATGACGACGACCCGGTCGGCCAGATAGATCGACTCCTCGATACTGTGTGTGACGAAAATGATCGTCTTCCTGAATTCCTCCCAAATGCGCAGCAACTCGTCCTGCAACGTGCGACGCGTGAGGGCGTCGAGCGCGCCGAACGGCTCGTCCATAAGCATGATCGGGCTGTCGAGCGCGAGTACGCGGGCAATCGCCACGCGCTGACGCATGCCGCCCGAGAGATCGCGCGGATAGCGGTCGCGAAACTCGCGCAGGTTGAGCTTGCCGAGCAGCAGGTTCACGCGCTCGTTGATCTCGGCGCGCTTCATGCCCTTGATTTCGAGACCGAACGCCACGTTCTGCGCCACGGTCATCCACGGGAACAGTGCGTACTCCTGGAACACCATGCCGCGATCCGGGCCCGGCTCGGCGGCGGCGTCGGCACGCCCGTTGATGCGAATCGCACCCGACGTCGGTTGCACGAAGCCGGCGAGTGCGTTGAGCAACGTCGACTTGCCGCAACCCGACGGGCCGAGCAGGCAGACGAACTCGCCTGCGTTGATGTTCAGGTCGATGTCCTTGAGCGCGTCGACGACGCCGCCGGGAATCGGGAACTGTTTGTTGACGTGATCGATTTGAATCAGCATGTCAGTCGCCTCACTTGGTTTCCAGACCACGGTGCCACTTGAGCAGGTGGTTGTTGAGACGATCCATGCCGAGGTCGATCACCAGACCGAGCAGACCGATGGTCAGCATCCCGGCGATGATCTTGTCCGACCACATGTACTCGCGCGCTTCCAGAATGCGATAGCCCAGACCGTTGTTCACGGCGATCATCTCGGCCACGATCACAACGATGAACGCCGTGCCGATACCGATACGCACGCCCGACAGGATGTAGGGCGTGGCCGCAGGCAGAATCACGCGACGGAAGATCGTGAGCTGACCCGCGCCTAGATTGCGCGCGGCACGCAGATAGATGCCGTCGACGTGACGCACACCGGCAATCGTGTTCATCAGCACCGGGAAGAACGCGCCCAGTGCGATCAGGAAGAACGCGGGGGGATTGCCCAGACCGAACCAGAGAATGGCCAGCGGAATGTACGCGATCGGGGGAATCGGACGCACCACTTGCACCAGCGGGTTGAACAGGCCGTAGACGCGCGTGCTCGTGCCCATGAGCAGACCGAGCGGCAGCGCAATGCCTGCGCCCACGATGAAGCCCATGATCACGCGGTAAAGGCTATGCGTGGCGTCCATGAGCAGTTCGCTCGATTCGAGCCACGCGCCGAAGCCTTCGGCCATCGCCACGGTAGGTTTGAGGTATTGCCACCACTTGGTCACAACAGCGAGCGGCGACGGGAGAATGATCGGGTTGATCCAGCCGAGGCCGGTGACGATCTGCCAGATCACCACGACCGCGACAGGGATCAGCACGCCGCGCAGCATACGCGCGGCGCGTGAAGCACCCGAATGGGGGAGCACTGCGGACATCCTTTCGCCTCGCCTTACTTAATGTTCAGCTTGGCTTTCGCCTTGGCGAGGAGGTCGAGCTTGACCCAGTCTCCCGCCTGCGGCACCGGATCCTGCAACTTGCCCACGCCGTACTTCTTCATCAGGTCGGTCGTGAGTTGCACGTGCGAGAGGCTCAGGTCGTAGCTATACGGCGAGTTGCCGATGGCGTCCGTGAAGTCCTGCTCCGTGATCTGGTTCTTGAACATGTCCTCGCGAACGTACTTCTCGGCCGCCTTCGGGTTTTTGATGAAGTAATCGGTCGCTTCGACGAACGCGTACATCAGACGTTGGGCAACGTCCGGCTTTTCCTTATAGAGCTTCTCGGTGATCACGAGCGCACGCACCGGCTCGCCGATGGGCGTGTCGTACGGCTTGAGCATTTCCACGCCGAAGCCCTTGTTGATGGCTTGCGAGGCTTGCGGCTCCGACTGGCACATCGCGTCGATGCTGCCAGCGGCCAGTGCCTGATTCAGATCGGCGAAGGCCATGAACATGATCTGCACGTCCTTGCCCGGCTGATCCGACCACGTCAGACCGGCCTTCGCCAGTTCTGCGTACAGAATCATTTCCTGAGCACCGCCACGGGCCACGCCCACCTTCTTGCCCTTGAGATCGGCCACCTTGGTGACCGGCAGTCCCTTCTTCGCCACGAGACGCACGCCGCCCTTGGCGAAACCGGCCACCGCGTAGATCGGTGCGCCCTGAGCGCGACCTGCGATAGCGGCATCAAGCGCGCTTGCCGACACGTCGATCTGACCGGCCACGATGGCCGGCATGATGTCCACGCCCTTGGCGAACATCCGTTCCTCGATCTTCAGGCCGTACTTCGGTCCAATCACTTTCATGTACGACACGGCGCCGTAGTGGGCGAACTTCAGGTTCCCCAGACGCACCAGATCGTCGGCAAAAGCGTGTAGCGAAGCTGCACACAGCGCAGCGGCGGCAAGGCATTGCTTGAACATAAGGTCTCCTCTCTTTATTAGAACGGCTTGCTCTGGGTTTCCGGAATTCCCATGGGAATTCGGAAACGACGGCAGCACGCGCGATAGAAAGCAATACTTATGCTAGCGATGCAAGTGCTTGATTTTATTGTGGGAAGCTGTGGAAAACCCGATGATCGCTTATACGGAAAATCGGAAAGCAAGCACAGATTGTTTCTGGTTTTCCGGAAAATCTCGGGGAATTGGGAGATTTCACGCGTTATCACGCGTTAAGGCCGGGTGAGTCCGAGGCTCGATGCGTCACAACGGACCGTTGAAATAGACAAACCTCCCTTGAAAGCGCCTGCCTGTGGCGGCAGGGCCTTCGATGGGAGGTTCTGATTCCGGCGGGGTTGCGCAACCGTCATCGGTTGCTCGCCCCGCAGGTTGCGCTCAGCGCACTTAGGCGGAAAGCGCTTCCGGGACCGGCGTGTGATAGCCCAGTGCGGCCGAGATCTCTGCGGCACAGGCCGACAGACGCGACGAGATATCGGGTAGCAACGCACGCGTCATGCGCGACGACGGGCCCGAGGCCGACAGCGAGGCAATCACCTCACCCGACGCGTCGCGCACCGGCACCGCGACCGAGACGGCTTCCGGCGCGAGTTCACCAAAGCTCACCGCGCAATCCTGACGACGCACGTTCAGCAGTTCGGCCGCCAGTTCGTCGCGCTCGATCAGCGTACCCGCCGTGAAGCGCTTGCGGGGACGACCCAGCACTTGCGCACGGACGTCGTCCGACGCAAAAGCCAGCAGCACGCGGCCCGACGCGCCGACGTACAACGGGCGACGGTTGCCGACCACGCCATGCACGCGCAGTTCGTGCGTCGATTCCACGCGGGCAACGCACAGCGATTCGAGACCGTCGCGCACGCGCAACTGGATGTTCTCGTTGAGCGCACGGTTGAGTGCTTGCAGGTGACGATGGGCGACCTTCACGAGGTTGACCTGTTCATGGCCTGCCACGCCGAGTACCAATGCCTGCGCACCCAGCACGTAGGTCACCGGACTGCCCTCGCGAACCACCCAGCGGTGCTGTTCGAGCGTCGCCAGCAGACGAAACGCCCGCGACTTGTTCAGGCCGGCGCGCTGCGCCAGTTCCGTCACACCCAGGCCGGGGCACTCCCCGACCAGCGACAGCAGCGAAAGCGCCGTGTCGACCGAAGCGACTGTGTAGTCCATCTCAAACTTCCTCGCTATGTTGTTCGGCATAGGCGGCAAGCGCCGCCGCAAATTGGCCAA
Organism: Pandoraea commovens; assembly: GCF_902459615.1. Classification (GTDB taxonomy): domain Bacteria; phylum Pseudomonadota; class Gammaproteobacteria; order Burkholderiales; family Burkholderiaceae; genus Pandoraea; species Pandoraea commovens. The sequence goes on along the minus strand of NZ_CABPSA010000002.1, from coordinate 853,543 downwards.
GTTGCGATTGCAGCGTCGAAAAGCCGTCATGCTTCTCGCCGCTAGATTCGTTCAGATAAAGCGCCTGATTCAGTTCGATCTGCACGCTGTGACGTCGCTCGGCGGGGCGTCCGAAATGACGCACCAGATCGCCACCTCGGTACGGCACGTTGTATGCGGTGCGCAATCCCAGACGCGTGAATTCGGCCATCACCCAGCGCGAAAACGCGGGGTCTGCGGTGGTGCCGTCGCCGTCGCTCACCAGTACGTCGGGGCGCGCCATACCGGCATCGGGATCGAGTGCGCCGCCGCGCGAGCGCATCGAATGGCAGTCCAGATGCCAGACCACGCCGTGACGCTGCCACGCAGAATCGAGTGCATCGCGCAGCGCGTGGCGATACGGCACGTAGTAGTCGTGAATCCGTCGCTCGACTTCGGCCACCGTCAGGCGGCGGTCGTAGAGCGGTACGTTGGGAGCAGCAAACCGGTGCAGCAGACCGACGCCACGCTCGCTATAGCCTTGCGGACGCGCATCGTGCGGCCACAGGCTCGCCAGCAATTCGGGGTCGATGTCGTGCTCGGCGCGATTCGGATCGATATAGGCGCGCGGGAAAAGCGCTGCGACGAGCGTGGCGCCATGATGCGTCGCGACGGACCAGAGTTCGTCGACATAGGCGTCGCCGCAAGCGAGGATCGCGGCGGTCGGGGCGATGGTGTCGAAGTCCGGCGGGAGCACATGGCCGCTGTGAGGCGCGTCGATCACCAGAGGCAAGTGCCCCCCGTGGCGCACTGCGCCACCTTGCGGTGCTTCAACGAAAAATCGGCCCTCAGTGACCTGACGGGACATGCTGCCTCCTGGCGTGCATCCGGAACATCCGCTCGCCCAATAACCATGACGTGCGCAGTGTTTTGCCAAGCAAAACAAAGTTTCAATATTCTGGAACAACGCACCCGGCGCCACAAGGTGACGGTTGTTACAACATATTTCGAGGGAGATGAAGCTGGCGGGAGGGGGTAACGCTGGCCGTTCGGCGACGATCGTTGCAAATGGCGGTGCGTATCGTAGGCATTCGAACGCGTTAGTCGGCATCCGGGGATGCCCGTGGTGCGTATCGGCTATTAAACCGGGCGCGACTTGTGACGTCCCGTAATTGAGTATGGGGGTCGGGCTAACAACGGACGAAAAAAAACGGACCGTCTTTCGACGATCCGCTTTCGTGATGCTTTCGTCCGGACGGGTGCCGGAAGGACTCCGCTCAGATGGCGTCGGCCACACCTGCTTCGTGCGCCTGCACGTCGGCGTGATAGCTCGAACGCACCATCGCGCCCACGGCCGCGTGGGTAAAGCCCATCTTGTACGCTTCTTCCTCGAACATCTTGAACGTGTCGGGCGTCACGTAACGGCGCACCGGCAGGTGGTGCTCCGACGGTTGCAGGTACTGACCGATCGTAAGCATGTCGACGTTGTGTGCGCGCATGTCGCGCATCACCTGAAGAATTTCTTCGTCCGTCTCGCCCAGACCGACCATCAGGCCCGACTTCGTCGAGACGTCCGGATGCTGCGCCTTGAACTCCTTGAGGAGCGTGAGCGAGTGCTGGTAGTCCGAGCCGGGGCGCGCTTCCTTATACAGACGCGGCACCGTTTCGAGGTTGTGGTTCATCACATCGGGCGGTGCGGCATTGAGAATGCCCAGAGCGCGGTCCAGACGCGCACGGAAGTCCGGCGTCAGGATTTCGATGCGGGTCGACGGCGACAGCTCACGCACGTGGCGGATGCAATCGACGAAGTGCTGGGCACCGCCGTCGCGCAGGTCGTCACGGTCCACGCTGGTGATCACGACGTACTTCAGACGCATCGCGGCGATGGTCTTCGCGAGGTTCAGCGGCTCGTCGACGTCCAGCGGGTCCGGGCGACCGTGGCCGACGTCGCAGAACGGGCAACGGCGCGTGCACTTGTCGCCCATGATCATGAACGTAGCCGTGCCTTTACCGAAGCACTCGCCGATGTTCGGGCAGCTCGCCTCTTCACAGACCGTGTGCAGATTGTGCTCGCGCAGGATCTGCTTGATCTCGTAGAAACGGGAGGTATGAGTGGCCGCCTTCACGCGAATCCAGTCCGGCTTCTTCAGGCGCTCGATCGGCACGATCTTGATCGGAATGCGCGCCGTCTTGGCTTGCGACTTCTGCTTCGCGGTGGCGTCGTAATCGCCGTCGATCGTGCGAACTTCTTTGTTCGTGCTGTCGTTCTGAGTCACGGTGGTCATGATGGGGGCTTTCCAGGCGTCCAATCAGGCGGCGGCGTCTGCGCTGGCGGCCGAATTCGTATCGGCCTGCGGCGCGGCAACTGTCGTCGCGGGGTGCTGTTCGAGGTGATGACCGAGTTGCTGCGCCAGTCGCGCGGCCACTTCATCCCAGCGGGGAGCCACGCCAAGCGTGGCCATGTCTACGGTTTGCAAACCGGCGTAACCGCACGGATTGATCCAGTCGAACGGACGCAGATCCATCGCGACGTTCAGCGAAACGCCGTGATAACTACAGCCATTGCGGATTTTCAACCCGAGCGCAGCGATTTTCGCGCCGGCATGCGCCACAGTGCCGTCGCCCGGGCTCACATAGATCCCCGGCGCGCCGGCATGGCGCTCAACGTCGAGATTATACGCCCCAAGGGTGTCGATCACCGCCTGCTCGATCAGACGCACCATTTCGCGTACGCCGAGCTTGCGGCGTCGCAGGTCCACGAGCAGATAGATCACCACCTGACCGGGGCCGTGATACGTAATCTGGCCGCCGCGGTCGACTTTGACGAGCGGGATACCAGTGTTGGCAACGAGCAGGTGAGCGGGATCGCCAGCGAGTCCGAGCGTGTAGACGGGCGGATGCTGGACGATCCAGAGCTGGTCGGGGCCGTGCGAGCCACGCGCATCGGTGTACGCGCGCATGGCGTCGAACGAGGTGGCGTAGTCTTCTGTGCCGCGCCAGCAAACTTCGATCGGGGAGGTCATGGACGCAATTTTAGCGAAACCACGCCAGTCTTGCTCGAAGCCATGTCCGGCAGGACGCGGCGCCCGGTGTTGCCCGGCCGCAACGGTCACCGGCGTCAGCGCCGCAGCCTCAGGCCGCCTTTCGGGCAGGTGCCGCGCCCAGACCTCGGGCATACCACCCGGCCGCGAGCAGAATCATCACGCCGCCCAGCCACTGCGTCGGGTGCAGCACGATGCCGAACGCCAGAAAGTCCACCGCCACGGCGACCACGGGGTAGACGAAGCCGAATACAGCCAGGCTCGACGTCGACGCCTTCTGAAACGCCCCGTAGAGCAACAAATACATGAACGTCGTGTGGAAAAGGCCCAGCGTGACGATGGCGCCGACCTCACGCGGTGCAGACGGCAAATGCTGGAAGTCCGCCATCCAGACGAAAACGACCGCCCCGATGACCATGTGCAGCGCAGCGATGATCTCGGGACGAATCGTCCCGGCCAGCTTCTTGGTGAAAAGCGTGGTCGCGGCGTAAAGCGACGCAGCCGCCAGCGCACTCGCCACGCCAATCAGATAACCCGCGCCATGCACGCCCCCCGGCTCGGCCAGGATCACCAGCCCGGCGAACGCCACACCCAGACAGCCCAGCGTGGCCAGCGACGGCCGCTCGCGCGTGACGATCACACTGGCGAGCACCAGCAGGAACGGCTGGACGTTGTAGACGACGGTCGTAATGCCGACCGAGGTCAGCCGGTAAGCCGTGAACAGGAAATACCAGTTCGAGACGAGCGTAATCGCCCCAAGGGTCACGTTCACCACTTGCCAGCGTGTCATGCGCAAGCCGCGCCAGTAACCGCGAAGCGCACACCAGCCGCACAGGCTGAGCGCGCCGATCAGGCAGCGAAAGAACACCACATTGAGCGCGGGCTGGCCCGACATCAGCACGAAGTAACCGATCGTGCCGGAGATCACCATCGCGGCGATCATCAGCAAACGCCCGAGGCGTTCGTCGGCTTGCGGGTTCGGTGTGGCGGAGGACGGCATCGGTGCAGGGGGCGAAGCTTGGCTCATCGGGGGACGACTTCTCTTGTTTCGACGCGTTATCGCTGTGCTTTTGATTCGATTATTGCGCGTCTTGTTGTGAATTCGATTAACAGCACCGAGGGTCGGACTTCGATGGCCCAAACGAAACACGCGCTCGTCCGGCGACTATCGCCTTGGAGCGCGTGGGTTTCACGGGCCGAAGCCCGGCACATCGATCGGATTGCCAGTGATATCAGGCGGCGCAGGTGCAGGAATTCGCTTCACGCGCCGCACGACGGCCCGCCAGCCACTTGCGAAGCAGGCGCATCACCGGAAAGCGACGCGAGACTTCGCGCTCCAGTTGAGCCTCGGCGGGCGTATCCGCAGACACCCAGTAGCGGCGTCCCGGCTCAACGGCCAGGCGCTGCCCCGGCGCGAGCCAGTAATCGCGCGGATCGCCGGCACGCGTCACCCAGACCGACGAGCCACGTGCGACGAGCGTATGCTCATGGTGCAGATCGAGCGTGATCACTTCGCCCGGGCGAAGACCGTAGAAGTACTGAACCTTTGTCAAATTGTTTTGCATTTTACGACCCCCACTCAGTGCGAGACAATGACTGAATCATAGGGACTGGCAGGCGCCGTATCAAACGACATATTTTCACGGCCTTGCGAATAGAACTCACATGGACCTTCGGAGACTTCCCAACCTTAGCGCCTTGCGCGCCTTCGAGGCGGCTGCCCGCCTGGAGAGCTTTTCCCGTGCGGCGGAAGAGTTGTTCGTCACACACGGCGCAATCAGCCATCAGATTCGCGCGTTGGAGCAGGAGCTGGGCACCATCCTGTTCGCCCGCAACGGCAAGCGCATCAGCATCACGCCTGCGGGGCGTCAGTACGCTGCGTCGATCCGGGCCGCCCTCACCGACATTGCGCAGGCCACGCGCAAGCTGCAAGCGGGCACGCGCAGCGAGCGGCGCCTGGTGCTCACCACCATGCCGTCGTTCGCCAGTCGCTGGCTGACCCCGCGCATCGGCCGCTTCATCGACCGGCATCCGGAACTGGAAGTGGAGTTGCGATGCAGCGCGCAGTTGACCGATTTCGAGCGCGACGACGTCGACATCGCCCTTCGTATGGGCAAGGGTAACTGGCCGGGGCTGCACATCGAGAAGGTGCTCGACGACGTCTTCTTCCCCGCGTGCAGTCCATCCTATAACGACGGCAAGCTGCCGCAGACCGCCGACGAATTTCGCCAAAGCACGCTGCTGCGCTCGCAAGATGAGCCGTGGGCCCCGTGGTTCGCGTCCGCAGGTTTCGATATCCCCGAGCCGATGCAAGGGATGATGTACGAGGATTCCGGCATGCTCTCGCAGGCCGCCATCGTCGGTCAGGGGGTGGCGCTGGTGCGTCGCTCGCTCGCGGTCGGCGACATCATGGCGGGACGCCTCGTGCGGCTGTCCGACGTCGATACGCCGTGCGAATGGGATTACTTCTTCGTGTGTCCGCTAGCCGTGCTGGAGACGAAACGCGTGCAGGCGTTCAGGACGTGGTTTCTGGAGGAAGTGGCGGCGTTCGAGCTGGTGAAGGACACGCGGCAGCGTCCGACGAAGCCGAGCCGTGCTGCGCTGGCGGCCGGGATGGCCGCGACGGCCGGGGAGATGGCGACCGATGCGCAACTGGGTCTCGACCCTGCGAAGCTGCCCGACGACGGGGCACCGACGCACGCCTGATCGATCCGGGGATCGGAAGTCGGAAGACGCGCGCCTGAGGCAAGCTCGGGCACGCGTCGGTACTACGTCGCTTACAGCACCACCTTCACCATCGGATGGGACGTCAGCTTGCGGTAGATGTCGTCGAGGTGCGCCTGCGAATGCGCGCGCACCGTGACGGTCAGACCGAGATACTTGCCCGTGCTGGACGGACGCATTTCCATCGTAGCCGCGTCGAACTGCGCATCGAACTCGCGCAGCAGCTCCGCGATGGCCTGCGCGAAGCCGTCCTGCGCATGTCCCATCACCTTGATGGGAAAGTCGCACGGAAACTCGATCAGGCTCTTCTTCTCTTCCGTCATAGTGCCTCCTTGGCGCGTTGATACGCCGCATAAAGCGCGCGGAAGACGGGGCCCGGCTTGCCGTCGCCCACCGGCTTGCCGTCGAGCGTGACGACAGCCAGCACTTCCTTCGTGGCAGACGTGATCAGCAGTTCGTCGGCGTCGCGCACTTCCGCTTCGCTCACCGCACGCTCCTCGAACGCGATCCCGCATTCCTGCGCGAACGATTCGAGCGCGCCGTAGCGAATGCCTTCGAGAATCCGATTATCGCGCTGCGGCGCGGCCATTACACCGTGCTTGATCACCCACACGTTGCTCGACGACGCTTCCGTCAGCAACCCGTCGCGGAACTGGATCGTTTCCTGCACATCGTGATCGGCCGCGTATTGCGCCATCAGCACGTTGCCCAGCAGCGACGTCGACTTGATGTGGCAGTTCAGCCAGCGACGGTCTTCATGCGTGACCGCGCCGACGCCCTGCTCCACCTTCTCGCGGCTCGGCAGCGTAAGCGGCGTGGCGATGCCGAACACGGTCGGCGTGATGTCCTTCGGGAACGTGTGCTGACGCGGCGCGACACCGCGCGTGACCTGCACGTAGACGCTGTGCGGATCGGCCGCACACGTGGCCGACAGACGCGCGAACAGCGCTTCCCATTCGGCACGCGTGTACGGGTTCGCGATGCGGATTTCCGCGAGACTGCGCTCCAGGCGGTCGAGATGCTGCGCAAGACGGAACGGCTTGCCGTGATAGACCGGCACGACTTCGTAGATTCCGTCCCCGAAGAGGAAACCTCGGTCGAGGACGGAAATCTTCGCGTCGGCAAGCGCAATCAGTTCGCCGTTGAGCCAGACGGTGGGGTTGTTCATGATGCGAATGGCTTCCCGGTTACTTCTTCACGAACATCAGACGCAGGGCGTCCCATGCACGGCCGATGAAGCTGGCCTGCGCCACGTCGGCCAGCGCCACGACCGGGAATTCGGCCAGTTGCTTGCCATCGGCCATGACCTTGACGGTGCCGACCTGCGCGCCGTTGGCGATCGGTGCGATCAGCGGCTCACGCAGTTCGAGTTGCGGCTTGATCTTGTCGGCCATGCCCTTGGGCACGGTAATGAAGGTGTCCTTCTTCACGCCGATCTTCAGTTCGCTGTCCTTACCCTTCCAGACCTTGGGGGTGGCCACGACCTGATTCGCGCCGTACACGCGCAGTGTGTCGAAGTTCTGATAACCGTAGTTCAGCGCCGAGAGGCTGTCCTGAACGCGCGCGCGTTCGGTCGGCTCGCCCACGACCACCGACAACACGCGACGGTTCACGCCCGCTGCGCCCGGCAACGGACGCGATGCCGTCGACACGAGGCAGTAGCCCGCTTCCTTGGTGTGGCCGGTCTTCAGGCCATCGACCGTCGGGTCGAGCGACAGCAGACGGTTACGGTTCGGCTGTCGGATGTTGTTGTACGTGAAGCTCTTCTCCGAGTAAATCTTGTAGTACTCGGGGAAGTCCTGAATCATGTGCGTCGACAGCGTGGCGATGTCAGCGACCGTCGTGTAGTGCTGCGGGTCGGTCAGACCGTCGACGTTCGTGTAATGGGTGTTCTTCAGGCCCATGCGCTGCGCGGCGCGGTTCATCAGCTCGACGAAGCCCGGCTGCGAGCCGCCGACGAGTTCGGCCAGCGCGATGGAGGCGTCGTTGCCCGACTGGATGATCATGCCCGAGACCAGATCGCGCACCGAGACCGGCTTGCCGGCTTCGATGAACATGCGCGATTCGTCGCGACCCACCTTGCGAACCGAGTCGCCCGGAATGACGGTCTGATCCATCGAGATGCGCTTGTCGCGAAGGGCTTCGAAGACCAGATACGTCGTCATGATCTTCGTGAGCGAAGCCGGCTCCACGCGGGCATCCGGGTCACCGGCGGCGAGCACCTGACCGCTGGTGACGTCGACAATGGTCCACGCCTTGGCCGACATCGGCGGCGGCGGGATCTGTTGAGCGCGGGCGGGAAGCGTAGCGAGCGAGCCATAAGCGACAATCGCCGCGGCGGCGGCGGCACGGGACAGCGAAGCGTTGAATTTCATTGGCGATGAGAAAAACGAAGTGAGCGAAGCAAAACTCAGAGGCATCTGCGCTTGAAGGCACCGTGCAACCCACGCTTTGGCGAGCGCGGCACGGCGAAGAAGACGGCGGCACCGGAGCGCCGGAGCCATGCCGTTCGGGAAATAGACCCGTCACGGCACGACAAGGTTCAGAGGCGAATTATACCCGTCGCCATCCGACGTCCCCAGCGAAGCGGGTCGCTGTCAGACGAAACGGCCCGAAATTCGGGCCAGATGTATCAATGACGCCACGCATCCACCACGATCTGTTTCAGCAGCGGTAACAGGCCGTGGAAAAAGTGTTCGCCGCCGGGGATTACCACGACGGGCAAGGTTTGCGGACGCGCCCAGTCCAGCACCGATTGCAACGGCACCGTGTCGTCCTTCTCGCCGTGGATGACGAGCGTGTCGGCGGGCACGGTCGCTACGTCCCAGTTGCTCGCGGCCGTGCCGACGAACACCAGACGTTGGGCAGGCGTACCTGCGGCTTCGAGCGCTTTGGCCACGTGCGAGAGCACGAACGTGCCGAAAGAGAAACCAGCGAGTGCGAGCGGCACCGTTTCCCAACCCGGTTGCTGACGCATCCAGGCGATGACGGCCATCAGGTCGTCGCGCTCGCCGATGCCTTTGTCATGCTCGCCTTCGCTCTTGCCCACGCCACGGAAGTTCGGACGCACCACGGCGTAACCGAGCTGGACGAAAGCACGCGCGAGCGTCTGCGCCACCTTATTGTCGAGCGAGCCGCCGAACAACGGATGCGGGTGCGCGACGAGGGTGATGCCGCGCAGATTTTCCGGCCCACCGGCCGGGCGGTCGATAGCGATTTCGATGGCGCCGACCGGGCCGTCGATGGTGAAGCGTTCAGTCTGAGCGTTCATGAGCGAAGTAGGTCTGGAGTGCGAAGCCGCACGCATGCATCGACAATGCGGCTGGTCAGTCGATCAGTCGATCAACAGGCGCTCGACGATCTCGCCTTGCGCCAGGTGCTTCTCGACGATTTCGTCGATATCGGTCTCGTCGATGTACGTGTACCAGGTCCCTTCGGGATAGATCACGACGACCGGCCCCAGCTCGCAGCGGTCCAGGCATCCGGCCTTGTTCACACGCACCTGACCGGGACCGGCCAGACCGAGTTGCTTGACCTTCTTCTTGGCGTATTCCTGCATCGACTGCGCATTGCAGTTCGCGCACGACGGACGGTCGGCGCCCGCTTCGCGCTGGTTGAGACAGAAGAACACGTGATGCTTGTAGTACTGCGACTGGGTGGTGGCCATGTCGGTGCTTTTATGTGGGGGAATTGGCAACGTAACGACGTGTTGCGGGCATTCTAACCGACCTGCTTAAGGCTTGCGGGCGGCCCCGGCGGGCGCACTCAGCGCTCCGCACCGAAGAGACGAGGAAATGCAGATTCCGGGACACCTGGACACAGATCAGCGAAGACGCCGCTGTACCGCCATGAACAAGGCGCAGAAGGCAGCCAGACACGCGAAGCCGAAGAACACGTTCACACACGAGAGCACCAGCGCCTGTTGCGACGCGAGATTGCCCACCCACGCAGACGCCATATGCGCCGCCGTCGTCGCATCGACACTCGCGCCGAACGTCTGCTGCGCCTGCGAGACGGCCGCATTGTAGGCGGGGTTCAGCGGCGTCATCGCGGGCGTCAGTTGATGCATGAAGACGGCCTGACGGTCCTGCATCAGCACGGCCATGACGGACACCGACATCGAACTCACCAATTGACGCACGATGTTCTTCGTCTGATAGCCATGCTGGAAGACGTACTCGTCCATGCCGCGAAACGTCAGCTCGGCAATCGGAATCATCGCGAACACACCGCCGAGACCGCTCAGCACCATCGGCAGAATCAGCCACTGACTCGACACGCCCTGATAGCTCTGCGACAGCAGGAATGCGTAGCCGAGCAGGCACAGATAGCCGAGCAGCACGAACGGTTTGAGTTTCACGAACTTCGGACGCGCCATCGTGTAAATCACGGCCACGACGAGACTCGTCACCGACGCCACCGCTTGCAGATACCCCGTGTGCTCGACGCTCCAGTTCAGCCCCTGTTGCATGTAGATAGGGAACAAGTAAGACGTCGAATACGAAAAGAAGTAGTACACCGCATACCCGCCCAGCCCGAGCACATACACGGGGTTGCGCACGAGCACGCGAAAGTCGATCAGCGGCTTGTGATGCGAATACTGATGCCACATGTAGCCGATGGCGCAGATTGCCCCGACCAGACAGAGTTCGAGCAGATGCAGCGGGCTGGAGAAGAAGTCGAAGCGCGAGCGCTGCATCATGACTTCGACGAACAGCACACCCGCCGCGAAGAACACGATGCCGCGCATTTCGAATTCGCCTTCGTCGCGCAGACGTTCGCGAAAATCCGGAATGACGAGCCACGACGCCAGTGCCCCGGCCAGCGCAATCGGCACCATGACAAGAAATACCGACGACCACATGAAATGATCGACGAGATAGCTCGCGAGCAAGGGCGCGGAAATCTGCGCGCCGAAGAAGCCGTAAGTGAAGAACAACAACGCCCGCAGCCGCAATTCGGGCGCAAAACACAGGTTAATCAGAATGCGGCTCGCCGTGAACAGCGACCCTGCGCCCAGTCCGAGCACGAAGCGCGCCACGGCAAGCTCCACCGGGTTGTGCGCCATGCCGCACATCCACGCGCCGAACGCCATGAGCGTGAGCGCACCGGTCAGAAAACCGCGATAACCCAGACGCGACGCGAGCCAGCGTTGTTTGAGAATGACGAGAATGCCAGCGACGGCGTAAAGCGTTGAGACAAAGGCGTACTCTTCCGGGGCCGCACCGACGCCGCCCGCGATATGCGACGACGCGAACACGAACATGCCGTTCTCCAGCATCTCGATGCCGGTGGCCGCCGCGATCACGGCCATCAGCACGCGCTGCCGTGTCTTGTGCGCAAACACCAATCCCCAGGTACTCATCTTCGCTCCCCAATGAAAACCGCCCGGGATCTGCCTGTAGATGCCGGGCGGTCGTGGCGCGCCAGTGTCAGTACGCCTTACATGAGAGTTTAGGAGTCGAGGGCGGCCTCACCAATGGGCAGACGGCCAATACGCTATTTCCAATTTGGAAACAATGGCGCTGGGAAATCGACCGGAAACGCTTATCGGACGGGCATTGACGGACATTTCACCCTTCAGGCGGGCGCATCGATGCGCCCGCAAAAAATGCCGAATTTCCGGGCGCTCGTCGGCGTCAGTCCGGCTTGCCGCCGCGACGCGCCGGACCGCGATGGCTCGGGTCGAACATCGCGAGTAGGTAGATCAGCACGAGATACGGCCATGTCCACGCGAGCCAGCGCGCCAGCACGTTGAAGTGCACGTACTGCCCCTGACGCCACGACTGAAGCGCCGCCTCGTAATAGGGATTCGCAGGCAGAAGATTGACGAAGACGAGCAGGACGACCAGCGCCGCGAGCGCAACGGCGCCCCGCAGAAAACGCGGTCCGCGCCCGGCGACGCTCAGCACGAGCGCGCCGACGACCAATCCGTAAATCGCGCCTGCCGTCACCCAGTCGAACGCCTGTGCGGGCGAGAACTGCCACGCGGCCGCAATGGCCTTGATCGCGAAAGCGCTGATGAACATCGCGCACAGCAGCGGCACACGCGGCGCTGTGCGACGCATGGCCAGCGTCGCGAGCAACCCCGCGAGAATCGTGCCGCTCGCGGTCACGACCGTCTCCCACAGGGCGTGGCTTGCGACGGCATCCAGCGCCGACAGATAGTCCTGCAATTCCCCGAGCTTCGGCACCCAGTCCAAGACCAGATCGGTGACATCCGGGTCCTGCCAGAGCCAGATTTGCCGGACAAGGTCGCCGTCGCCAAAGAGAAACTGCTGCGGGTACGCCTGCGCCCACGGCCACAGCGCCAGCAACACGAGCAGCAGGCTCGCATGACGCTCGAACCACGCGAAGCGCAAATGACGGAGCCATCCGCGATCGAGCAACGGGCTGGTGAGCGGTACGGCCATCGCACCGCCAATGAGCGCGCCCAGCGCATTCGTCGCGAGATCGACATTCGACGCTACGCGCGTGGGCAGATACGTCTGCAACGCCTCCATGCCGCACGAGAACAGCGTGCCCAGCACGAACGCCGCGATCACCGCGCGCGTGCCGCGCCATGCCGGGTGCAACGCCCACACGGTCAGCACACCCAGCGGGATGTAGCCCAGCACGTTGGTGACGACATCGAACATCGTCATCCAGCGGGGCAGCGGTGCGAACAGGTAGTCGAACGGCCCGACCGCCGCCCGCTGAAACTCAAACGGGTAGAGGCTGGCGTAGGCCATCAGCAGAATCAGGCACAGCAGCGCCTGACGCGTAAGCGGAGAAGCGCGTCGTTGCCAGGGTTTGACTTCGTGCTCGGGCATCGGCGAGACGACCCGCTATCGCGACGGCGCCGAAGCGCTCACCGACGACGAGGCTGTGGAAGAAGTTGCGGAAGAAGCGGCGGAAGAAGCGGCGGGCAACGCACGCGACTGCGCAGGCGCACGTGTTGTTGCCGAAGGTGCCGGTACACGTCCGGCGAGCCACTGGATCAACTGCTTCTGCACCGCATCGCTCGCGGTAGCCAGCGCACGCGCGCCACCGGCAGCATCCGCCGTGGCGGCGGGGGCTTGGGAGCGCAACGTCGTCTGCGCGAGCAGCTTCGGCCCGTCGAACAACGTCGCACGGACCTGCACCACGCCATGACTGGCCGACGTGCTGTCGAAGTACTGCGCGAACTCTTCAAGCTCGACACGCAGCGCGGGGGCCGCCGCCGGGTCGCCCGCGGCGAGCACCACACGGTCGACGGACAGCGCCGCTCGCAGACGATCACCAAAGAGCCGTGCGGGCGACGCAAGCCAGCGACTGTTCGCATACACGCGCGCCTGATCGCCCTCGCTGGCGGGCAAGCGGTAATAAATCATGTCCGAGTCGAGCCAGCTCGGTGCGTTGACCACGACCTTGAGGGGCGACAGTTGCTGCGCACCGGCAGCCGCGACGTCGGAGGCGGGGGCGTTAGCACCGGCTGCACCGGCTGCACCATTCGCACCATTCGCGCCGGCCACGGCCGACGCAGGAATCGTCGGTGGACCCAGATCGAAGCGCGCCAATGCACCCGACGGTGTCGGTGCGGCGCATCCGGCGACCAGCACCACAGTCCCCAGCGCGGCCCCAAGACCGAACAGCCATGTGACGAAGCCGCCCTTACCGTTATTCATCTCGATATCCCCTTGCGTGACGGTGTCGCGCATCATTGACCTGCCCCGGCCCCACTCGGCCACGCGAAACCGGTTTCGCCCGGCCCCGGCGGCGGCGGCGACGTGCCGAAGAGCAATGCGCGCGGATTGCGGTTGATCGTCTCTGCGGCTTGCCCCACCGCCTGCGACGTGAAGCGCAGATCGTCCGACAGACGATTCAGACGCGGCAGCGCTTCCTGTTGCAACGAACCTTCGAACGTCTGCATCGTGCCCTGGAACGCTGCGAGGCTCGACGCAGCCTGATCCGCCGCCCGCCCCACGCTATCCAGATTACGCACCAGCGGCCCCTGCGGATCCGTCAGCTGGTTCGTCAGACGATGCGCGCCAGCGAGCGTTCCATTCAGTTCGCGCACCGTTTCCGGCAGTTGCTTGGTGACCGGCTCGAGTTGCGTCGCCACACGGTTCACGCTCTGGGCGGCGGTCTTCACGCTATTGATCGAATCGACGATCGCCTGCCGATTCTCGGGATCGAGCAACTTGTTGACCGACGACGTCGCTTCCTCAAGCTGGTGCACGAGGTTGTTGCCACGTCGCTGAAGCTCGTCGACGAAGCTCGGACGCAAACGCAATTGCGCGACCTGTGTCTCGGATGACGACAGCAGGGTGCGGTCGTGGCCATCGTCATCGAGTTGCACGAAGGCCAGCCCAGTCACGCCCTGATAACTCAGCGTGGCGAACGTCGACTTGGTCATCGGCGTGCCTTCATTCACGAGAATGCGAATCAGGATCTGACCCGGCGTGCGGGGATCGAACTTGATCGACTCGACTTTGCCGACGCCCAGACCGCGATAACGCACGGCCGACTCCGGATTGAGGCCCGTCACGTTCGTGCGCGAGACCAGGTCGTAGGGCACACGGACGCGGTTGTCGCGATTGAACCAGTACACCGAAGCGGCGACGGTGGCGAGCAATACCAGTGTGAAGAGGCCCGCCATGAAAGCGTGCGATTTATTTTCCATCGTCGAGTAACTCCGAAATCTTGGCGCGCCGTGCCGCAGGCAAAGCCAGCAACGCGCGTCTGCCGCGCTCACCGAGGAAGAAGCTGTGAATGAACGGGTGATCGACACGCACCACGTCTTCGACCGGCGCGTTCACGAGTACCTTGCGATCAGCCAGCACTGCCACTCGGGTCGCCAGCATCATTACCGTGTCGAGATCGTGGGTGACCATCACGACCGTCAGGCCGAGCGAGCGATGCAGGCCGCGAACCATGTCCACGAACTCGTCCGACGCCTGCGGGTCGAGCCCGGCCGTCGGTTCGTCGAGGAACAGCAGCTCCGGCTCCAGTGCGATGGCGCGCGCAATGCCGACACGTTTGATCATGCCGCCCGACAATTCCGACGGCATGCGATTGGCCATGCGCCCCGACAACCCGACCATCTCCAGCTTGTACATCACCACATCGCGAATCAAATCCTCCGAAAGCGTATGCAGCTCGCGCAGCGGTTGCGCGATGTTGTCGAACACCGTCATCGCGGAGAACAGCGCGCCGCGCTGAAACAACATGCCCGAGCGACGACGCAGCAGATGCGCCGTGCGCCGGTCGATCATCGTGATGTCGTGCCCGAAGATACTGATATGGCCGCTGGTCGGACCTTCAAGGCCGATGATCTGCCGAATCAGGGTGGTCTTGCCCGACCCCGACCCGCCGACCAGCGCAATGATCTCGCTTTGACGCACCGTGAGATCCAGATGTTCGTGAATCGTGTGCGTGCCGTAGCGTTTCGTGAGATCGCGAACTTCGATGACCGGCTCGGCTTCGCCCGGCAACGTCGACGACACCGGTGGGCAACTGGCCGACGCACCGAACAGCACATCGCTCTGGGCCAGCGGCGACGAGACCGCAGCGGTGTTGGCAGGATCGCGCACGATAGGTTCGCTCATCAGCCGATCCCCACGTTGCGGAAGAGGATGGCGAAGACGGCATCCGCCAGAATCACCACGGTGATCGACGTGACGACCGATTGTGTCGTGCCCTCGCCAAGGCTCTGTGTGTTGGGTTTGACGCGCATGCCGAAGTGACACGCCACCAGCGCAATCAGCATGCCGAAGACCACGCCCTTGCCCAGACCGATCCACAAGTTCGCGATACGAACCGCGTTGGGTAGCGTCGTGAAGAAATAATGCAGTCCGATGCCGAGTTCGTACTTCGCTGCGATGGCGCCGCCGAGCAGCGCGACGATGTTCGTCCACATCACGAGCAACGGCATGGCGATGGCCAACGCGATGACCTTTGGCAGCACGAGTCGCAAACCGTGCGGGATATCCATCACGCGCATGGCATCCAGCTCTTCGGTCACGCGCATCACACCCAGTTGCGCCGTGATCGCCGATCCTGAGCGCCCCGCGACGAGAATCGCGGAAAGCACCGGCCCCAGTTCCCGGATCACCGACAGGCCGAGAATGTTCACGATAAACGTACTTGCCCCATACAACTTCAGTTGTTGGGCAGAAAGATAGGACAGAACGATGCCGATCAGGAACGCGACCAACGCCGTAATGCCGAGCGCCTTCGCCCCGGCACTGTAGATGTTCGCGGACATTTCCAGCCATGGCGCGCGCGACGGATGGCGAACGACACGGCCGAGGTCGATCACGAATCGGCCGAACATCGAGATGCCGTCGCGCAAATGCTCACCTAACGTGAACAGCGAATAGCCCAGTTGGCTGACGGGATCGACGCGGCGCTTGGGCACCGCACTCTGACGCGTGCGGTCGAATTCGGCGAGGTGATCGAACAGCGCACGCTGTGTGGCGGTCAGCGCGATACGCTGAGGGTACTTGCGTTGCCAGTAGCGCCACAGCGCCTGCGCACCCACGTGATCGAGCCGCTCCACACAAGTGAGGTCCCACGCCAGCTCGCCGTGAGGCAACGCACGCACCAGCCCGATGAGCGTCTTCTTGCGCTGCGAAAGCGCCAACGCCGTCCACAGGCCACGCAGCATGACCACCGGGCCTTGTGCCGAGGTGGTCAGCTCGAGAGTGGGTACGGCATCGAGGTTCAAAACTGAGGATCTCCTGACAACAAACTCGCCGGAATCCAGCGTGGATCCGGCATGGATCCAGCAAAATGCGCGGCAAAACGCGGTCATTGTACGGTACAGGCGCGGCCATACGATGGCAACCCGGTGGCGGCTGAAAACCTGCCGGAATTGTCCGACGCGCGCATCGGATGATGCCGAAATACGGCCGTCGACGCAGGACAGACCGGCGCGGCGCCAACCTCGCCGCTACAATAGCAGCCATGAATAACGCCGCACCTTCTTCGCCCCCCGCTCCGCTCGACGCCATGGCTCCCGGTTCGCCGGAAAGCCGCGCCAGCGCGGGGGCAACGTCCGCCCACGACACCGCCGCGCGTCGGCTCGACGGTGAGCGCATTCGCTCGCGTCTGACGGCGGTTTGCCGCGACTGGCAGATCGAAGTCGTCGACACCACGGGCTCCACCAATCTAGACCTGCTCGCGCGCCTTCGTGAAGACGCAACGTGTGCGCCGGTCGTGCGCGCCGCCATGCAGCAGACCGCCGGTCGCGGCCAACGCGGGCGCGCATGGCAGAGCTTGCCGGGCGACAGCCTGACGTTCTCACTGGCGTACGTCATGACCGGCGGTCCGGCACAACTGGCCGGATTGTCGCTGGCAACCGGCGTCGCGGTCGTGGAAGGATTGTCGGATCTACCGGTATCCGCTCCGCAGGCGCTCGGCCTCAAATGGCCCAACGACGTCCTGCTGCGCGGCGGCAAGCTCGCGGGCATTTTGATCGAGACGGTCCCGGCAGGGCCGGGGCGCATCGGCGTCGTCATCGGCATTGGCGTCAATCTTCGTCATGCGGGCGATGTGGCGACGCGCATCGACAGCGCAGCTGTTCAGAGCGCGGCGACGGCCACGCCCAGCACCGCCACGCCAGCGGTCCCTGCCACGCCGCCCGCTGCGCTCGAGTCGGTCCTCGTGGATCCGGATATGTCGTCGGTCCTCGTCGCCCTGGTTCAGCGGCTTGCGGCCATGCTTGCGCGTTTCGACGCGCAGCGCTTCGACGCGTTCCGCGAAGACTGGGAAGCGATGCATGCCTACAGTGGGTCGTCGATTCGTGTGATCGAACACGGACGCGACGTGTTGCACGGCGTCGCACTCGGCGTCGATTCACAGGGCTGCCTGCGTGTCGCGACGACCGAAGGCGAGCGCACGATCGCCAGCGGAGAAGTCTCGGTACGTTTGCTCGACCCGTCTACCGCAGCGACGCTTCCCGGAACGCAGGGAGGCCGCTGATGTCCGCGCCCCGTAAAGCGTCATCAGCATCACCGACACCCGCAAGCATGCAGGGCGCGGACGGCATGCCTGCCGCATCGAACGGCGGCGTCTATGGCAGTGCCGCCCCCTGGCTGTTGGTCGATGCCGGGAACAGCCGCATCAAGTGGGCATTGGCACCGGCCGTGCGACCCGCACACTGGCGTGCTGCCTCGCCGTCCTTCCTCGCCAGCGGCGCGGTGGATCACGCCGAGTGGCGCACGCTAGCGACACAAATTCGTGCAGGCTGGTCGGCATTGGCAGCGGATACCTCTGCGACGTCAGATCCCGACGGCAACGGGAGCCAAACCGGCGGTCGACACTTCGCGCCCAACGCTGCGCCGCTCGCCATCGGGCAGGGCGGGCAACACGACGGATTCATCTGCCCGGCACCCGCCGGCGTGTGGCTCACCAATGTCGCGGGCGATGCTGCCGAGCAAGCCGTCCGCATGACGTTGCAGACGTTGTGGGGCATGGCGTCGTCCGACTGGCTTCAGGTGCTGCGCGCGAGCGACGCGCGGGCAGGCGTGCGCAACGGCTATCACACGCCTTCACAGCTCGGCAGCGACCGCTGGGCCAGCCTGATTGGCGCGCATGCGGCATGGCCGGGCGAACACCTCCTGATCGTGACACTGGGTACCGCCACGACCATTGAAGCGTTGCGCGGCGACGGCGACTATCTCGGCGGGCTGATCGCCCCGGGCCCGGCCCTGATGCTGCAATCGCTCGCGCAGGGCACCGCGCAGTTGCCCACACTCGACGCCATGATGCCTTCGGGTGGCCAGGCATTCGCGCGTAGCACGACCGAGGCCATTCTTCGCGGATGCGCTGCCGCTCAGGCCGGTCTCGTCGAACGCAGCTACGCACAGCTCGAAGCACAGCTCGGCGCGCCCGTGCGCTGCGTGCTTTCCGGCGGTGCGCGTCATGCGCTCGCACAAACGCTCGCACTGCCCTTTACCGAGCACGATCAGCTTGTGCCAGCAGGACTCTATGAAGTCGCGTTACATGCGGCTGAATCGTCGGCGGCAAAAGCCACCGAGCCCCATACCCCGGCAGACGCTTCACACGATGCCGGACAAGCACGAGGAGGCGTTTGAGATGTTGCGCGCGTTGTTGCTCGTCATGTTTCTCGCGGCAAACGCAGCATTTGCGGCCGTGCAACTGGGCTGGCTGAAATGGCGTGACGTGTTGCCGGAAACCGGCCGCGAACCGGCCCGCGTCAAGACGCAACTCGACCCTACGCACATCCGGCTGACGGGCGCGGACATCAGCGGCGGGACGCCGGTACGTGCGTCGTCTGCTGCGGCAGAAGCACCGGGCAACGCAAGCGGAAGTGCCGCGTCTCCCGACACCGCCGCATCATCGGCAGCCGCATCGGCAGCAACTCAGGCGGTGGCGGCGGCTACGCCAAGCGTCGTCGCGAGCGATGCCAGCGCGGCGCAGGCGGCCGCAGCCGCCGCGACGTCTTCCTGCCTAGATATCGGCCCGTTTGCCGCAAACGACGCACAACAGGCGCGCGGTCTGCTGCTCGCCGCGTTGCCCGCCGGTCAGGGCGACATTCAGTCGGTCGCCGTCGACAAACGTTACTGGGTGCATCTCGATCCAGTACCGAACAAGGCCGCCGCAGACAAACAGGTGGCGCAATTGCGCTCGGCAGGTGTGACCGAATACTTCCTGCTCAACGACGAGGGTTCGAATATCGTCGTCTCGCTCGGGCTGTTCAACGACAAGGATCGTGCGACGCGTCTGATGGCGACCGCGCAAAAGAAAGGCCTGACGCCGCAATTGAGCGAAAGGCCGAATGCCAAGAGCCGGATCATCTATCGCATTGCCGGTATTAATGCGAACGCGGCAACGCAGGTGCGTGGCGTCGTCACGCAGCAATGGTCGGCGCAACTGGTGAAAGCATGCCCGGCACCGGCGGGAAGTCCACCCGCCGGGGTTCATTAGCAGGCCTGCGCGCGAATCGACGGTCACTCGCGGAAAATGGCGGATGTGAGTACGCGCAGTGGCGAAACGTCCCGCACGCCGCGCAGACGCATCGTCCCGCCCGCCATTCGTCAACTTGTCAGAGTCAACTCACCCGCTTCAAGTCAACGACCGGGCGCACAACGCCGGTTTGCGTACCGCGTGCGTTCTTGACGACAGGCGACACCCACGGGGCAAGACCGGTGGTTTCCGGGGCATCGACGAGGCCCAGCGCTTTGAGAACGGCTACCGCTGCGGTGTAGAGCGCACGCATGTTGCCGTCGACCACCTTGATGGCAATGCCCAGGCCAGCGGAGCGAACGCCGATGGTCTGCACACCGTCCGCGCCGATTTTCGCCACCCAGTCACCGGGTGCCATGCGCATGAAGGCCAGGTCGTTGCGTGCAGTCCCCGACACCATCTCCGGCTGCTGCGTCATCGCGTCAAACAGCGTCGAGAGCGCCGCGTCGTCACTTGCCGCGAGACGCGCGTAGGCCGCCGCCAGTTTGTCGAGCGGCAACGCGTAGTTCGGCGCGGAGCAACCGTCGATGCCCAGCGGCAGCGCATCGCCCGAAACGCCGACAACGTCGCCCACACGTGCGCGAATGCGCTGCTGCAACGGGTGCGAAGGATCGAGATAGGTGTCGAGCGGCAAGCCGTGTTGCGCGCAGTACGCGAGGAAGCCCGCGTGTTTGCCCGAGCAGTTGTGGTGCAACGGCGTCGGCTTCAGATCGGCCGGTGCGCGCTTGCCTGTCGCGGAATAGAACGTCGGCACGTGGCATCCGCACTGCAAGTGGTGTTCGTCGCACCCGGCTTTGCTCAACAGGCTTTTCACGCCGTCGACGTGAAACGACTCACCGGAATGGCTCGCGCACAGCAGCGCAAGCTCAGCTTGCGTCAAACCGAAGTGCGCCACGCCGTCGCCTTCCACGAAGGGCAGCGCCTGAAACGGCTTGAGCGTAGAGCGCGAGAACGTGAGGAACGACGGATCGCCTGCGGCATAGCGCAAGCGCCCCTGCGCGTCGACGACAGCCACCGAACCGTAATGAATGCACTCGACGGTGTCGACACCGTTCGCACCGCGCGTGACTTCAACGAGAGGCGCGAGACTCATGATTGGGCCCGCACTTTCTTGAGCAGCGACGTCGTCGAGCGCTGATGTTCGAACGCAATGGCCACTGCCTTGCCGCCCCAGCCGCGCACCAGTGCAGACTCCGGCAGCTTGTCCATGTCGTAGTCGCCGCCCTTTACCAGAATGTCGGGGCGCACTGCGGCAATCAGCGCTTCGGGCGTCGTTTCACCGAACGTCACCACGTAATCGACGCTTTGCAACGCCGCGAGCAAGGCAGCACGATCGTTCTCATTGTTGATAGGGCGATCGTCGCCCTTGCCGAGCGTGCGCACAGACGCGTCGGTATTCACGCCGACGATCAGACATCCGCCGAGCGCGCGTGCTTGCGCCAGATAGGTCACATGACCGCGATGCAGAATGTCGAATACGCCGTTGGTGAACACCAGCGGGCGCGGCAGCGTCGGCGCCAGCGCGGCAAGCGCTTCGCGCGAGAGGATCTTGGCCTCGAAATCGGCCGGAGGAATGACTTGGGGAGTTGACATGACGCTCGCTCGAAGTGGACGCGCATTCGCGAAGATGGCCGCTATTGTCCCACGAGCGACCGGGCCGGCGTCGTTGATGTCGAACGCCTTGTTGGTACACCGCCTCATGCGCAGCAACACCGTCGCTGTATACGGGACGGCGCAGGCGTCGAGGTCGGGGTTCGTTCGATGGGCGCAGCCTGGCAATACGCCGAGCCACGAACCGCCAACGCAACAAAAAAGGGGCCGAAGCCCCTTTCTTGTTGATACCGATACAGCGAAGTTCGTCTGCTAAGCAGCTTATGCAGACGCCGCGACCGGTGCCGGTGCGGTCACGGCCGCGAGGCGGACGGTGATTTCCTTGCGGTAACGGTTCAGGTCTTGCGCCGTCGCGAACGTGCGCTCGAACAGCAGCGACATGTTGTGCAGAATGCGCTCGACAACCTTCTTTTCCCAGCTGTCGTCGAACTTGATTTGCTCGTCGAGCCAGTGTTCGAGCCACTCCGGCTCCGGCAGACGCGACTGCACCGTATCGTTCGGGAACAGTTCCTTGTTCACGTGCAGATTGGTCGGGTGCAGCGGCTTTTCCGTGCGACGCGCCGCAGCCATCAACACGCCGATCTTCGCGAACGCAGCACGTGCGTTGTCGCCGAAGGTCGTCATGGCCTTCTTCATGTAGCGCAGGTAAGCGCCGCCATGACGCGCTTCGTCGCGCGAAATGACTTCGTAGATGTGCTTGATGACCGGCTCGGTGTGCCATTCGGCAGCACGGCGATACCAGTGGTTCAGGCGGATTTCGCCGCAGAAGTGCAGCATCAGCGTCTCGAGCGGCGGTGCCGGGTCGAACGGGAAACGCACAGCGTGCAGTTCAGCTTCGGTCGGCACGAGTTCCGGGCGGAAGCGGCGCAGGTACTCCATGAGCACCAGCGAATGCTTCTGCTCTTCGAAGAACCACACGCTCATGAAGGCGGAGAAATCGCTGTCGTCACGGTTGTCGCGCAGGAACATCTCGGTAGCCGGCAGTGCGGCCCATTCCGTGATGGCATTCATCTTGATGGTGCGCGCCTGATCGTCGGTGAGTTGGCTGGCGTCGAATTTGTCCCACGGAATGTCCTTCTCCATGTTCCAACGCACTGCCTCCAGCGACTTGTACAGTTCGGGATACAGCATTTCGGTCATTTCAATTACCCCCAAGGTCGCGAGACCTTACACCAGGACTCAAGATAGTATTGTGAAAGTTTACGCCGAATTTCGACAGACAAAACGGTGAGCGGGTCTCGGTCGGCCCCCGCCGTCCGGTTCCACGTCTTGAACCCTGCCGTCGCAGAAGGACGGCGATTTCACGCCTGTTCTCTGGCCGCATCCTGGCAAAATGGCTTAGAGCGACCCTACTAAAATATGGGCAAACTCTTGAATCATAACATAATTCCCCTTCATTACCGTGACGTCTGACACTCGCGTGACGGTAATGCGTCGTAATTTTGACGCTTGTCAAATTGTCACGCAAACCTCCTAAGCTGAGGGAACGAGAGAATTCCCAGCGCACCTCCTGATAGACGGTTGCACGCAGTCGATGCTTACCCTGCCCCGGCCGTCCAAAGGGTGATTTCAGGTGAGGCGTCAGGGTATGTCCTTGTGCCACGGGCCTGCGCAGGCCGCGCTCATGGTCTACGCTGAAAACAATCGTTCCGAATTCGCGACGACACCACCTCAGGCCGCCCCGGCAACCACCGCTCGCCACGCGTCACTTTGAGGATAGTTCTCAGTCGCAATTACGCAACACGTATGACGGGCAGACGCACCGGCTGAACGAACCGGGCGCCGCCAATGGGCCTACCGACTCGACTTAATCCTTGATCCCTTCACCGATAGGGAGCCGAGCATGGCACTTCAAGCACATCGGGCAAACCGGGCGCACGCAGTTCATCGTCCCCACTTTGCCGCCTGGTTGCGCACCGCCTGCTTTTTGATGGCAGTGGCGGCAGCGCCTGGCGCTCTGGCGTTCGACGCCGGGCAACTCGCCTCGCAGGAAATCCCGTCTGCACATCTCGTCGGGCAGGGATCGTTCTCGCGAATGGGATTCCATCTATACGACGCCGCCCTCTTCTCCGGAGCGAATCCCCTCAGCGCCAACTGGAGTACGCATCCGCTCGTGCTCGACGTGCGCTACGCGCGAAGTTTCAAGTCCCACACGCTCGTACAACGCAGCCTCATCGAGATGAGCAAGCTGCAAGTGGGAACCGACGCCGAGCGCCAGCACTGGGCCGAAGAACTTGCGCGCATCTTGCCCGACGTCTCGGCAGGGCAGCATCTCACCGGCGTCTTCCGCCCGGGTGATGGCACACGTTTCTTCTCGGACGGCAAGCTCATCGGTCAGATCGCAGGCGACGCCTTCGGACGCGCCTTCTTCGCCATCTGGCTGGACCCGCGCACCAGCGCGCCCGACCTTCGCGCGGAACTGATCAGCGACGCCCGCTGAGCCCGCGCCCGGAAACGCGTGCCTATGGACATCGATCACGCTGCCGCGCTCACGCGCCTGACCCACTACTTCGAGACGTTGACCCGCCAGAGCCTCGGGAATCTGGGGGAGTTCTACACCCCCAACGTCTACGTCAAGACACCGCTGCACGAAGTACGCAGCGCCGCCGAAGTCGCGTCGCTCCTCACGCATCTGTTCGAGCGCCTCGACGTGCCGCGCTTCGAAATCACGGCGCAACTGCTCCAGCACAATCAGGCGTTACTCGTCTGGAACCTCCACTTTCACGCCAAACGCTGGCTCGACGACGAACAGGTCATCCATGGCGCGTCGCATCTTCGGCTCGCGGTCGACGGTCGCGTCGCCTATCAGCGCGACTATTGGGATGCGACTGAAGACGTCTATCTGAAACTCCCTTTTGTGGGACGTTTGATACGTTGGCTGCGTGAGCGCATGTTTCTTTGAGCCGCCACCGCCCGGCATAGAGCAGTTTTCTTCAATACACCGCGCAAGCCCCCGCCTACAGTCGGAACCTCACACACGCCGCCACGTGGCGGACGTGATGTTGTGAACTCGTTCGCAATGAGGATTCCGATGACCGTTTTCTATTCGATGGCCGCGTTCGCGCTGGCGGCCTCCATCACGCCCGGCCCCGTCAACGTCGTAGCGCTCGGCTCGGGCGCGCGCTATGGGCTCGTGCCGAGTCTGCGTCACGTGACGGGGGCGACCGTCGGCTTCGTCGCGCTGCTCGTCGCCGTGGGTTTCGGCGTGTACGAACTGCTGCAACGCGCGCCGGTACTCCTGCATGCTATCCAATGGTTCGGCGTGGCCTTCCTGCTGTACATGGCGTACAAGCTCGCCGTCGACGACGGCGAACTCGGCGACGCAAGCACGCAACGCGGCCCGACCGTGTCGCACGGTGCCGTCATGCAGTGGCTCAATCCGAAGGCGTGGCTTGCCGCGCTCGCGGGCATGGGCGCTTACACGGGCGGCGACCCCACACGTATCTGGCAATTCGCCGCGATCTACTTCGTCGTGTGCTGGTTGTCGGTCGGGTGTTGGGCGGCGGCGGGCGCGATGCTGCGCCATCGCATGCGCGATCCGAAACGGGTGCGACGGCTCAATCGCGTGATGGCCGCGCTGCTGGCGGGAAGTGCGGTGTATCTGGTCGCGGCGGGATGATGCGGTGGCATGACGCTCAGACCACACGCGTCTCGCGATAATGTCCCGGCGTCGCGGCGAGAAACTGCTTGAAGGTCCGCTGGAAATGCGCCTGATCGGCAAAGCCCGCATCGAGCGCGACTTCGGCGATGGCGTGTCCGCGCCGCAAACGCGCCCGCGCATACTGAATGCGCTGGTTCATGAGAAACGCGTGCGGCGCGAGGCCGAACTGCGCACGGAATGCCCGCGTCAGATACGACGCCGACAAGCCCGCCGCCGCGCTGATCTGCGCCAGCGTCAACGCCTCGCAGCAATGCGCGCGGATGAAATCCGCAGCGTCGCGCAGTTTGTGCGAGTCGTCGCGCATCGGCTTCGGCGCAGGATTCAACCGCTCGTGCACATCGATGAAGAACTGCTGCACGACGCTCTCGCGTTCCAGCCGATCACGCGACGCGTCGGTGCAAACATCGTAAAGCCGGTTCAGTCCGTCATACAGCGAGGGGTCGGTTGACGACATCGGGTCGAAAAGATGCAAATCCTGCCCGCGCGCAAACCCCAGCTCGCGCTGAAGATCGCCCAACCACGCGGTGTCGACGAATAGCATGCGATAGGCCCATGCCTCGTCGCCGATGGGATTGCAGGCGTGTACCGCGTCGGGGTTCATCACGACGACGCTGCCGCGCCCTACCGTCTCACGCGCGTGACCGTTCAGATACGTGCTTCGACCGCCCGTCACCGCGCCGATGGAAAACGTCTCGTGACTGTGCAACGCGTAGCACACGCGCCGCCCGTCGAGCACTTCGCGGGCTTCGATGAACGGCAACGCCGGGTCGCGCCAGAACGTCGACGGGTATGGACATTTAACAGCGGGGCATGCGACAGCGGAACGGGACGATTTCGACATACGCGCGGCTCAGTGAAGACGGCAATGATAGCGGGACATTGGAGACGTGGGAGACGTGGCGTCCGTCCGTCTCATGCCGCAGGCTTCCCGGTATCCGCCACGGTGTCGGGATCGATCGACAGCGGCGAGTTGGCCGGTGGCGCGGCACCGCCGACCGCACCGGATTCGACGTCGTCGAGCGGGCTGGTGCCATCGGCTTCGGCGACGAGCCACGCGGCAATCGCGTCGCGCTGCGCGTACGCGTCCGCTTCGCCGAGCGCGATCAGCTCCTGCGTGTAGGACGACTCGAACAGCAAGTAACTCGCAAACGCGGCACCACGCTCGGCATCCGCGCCGATCGCGCCCAGCATCGTGCGCACTGCGCGCGGTAGTTGCTTCAGATGTCGTGCCGCAATCGGCTCGAGACGCTGGCTCGGCGAAATCAGCAGCGTCTCAATAGGACGCCATCCGCTCGACTCCCGTTGCGCCTCCGGCACGTATCGCAGCACATTGTTGATGTGTTGCAGACGCTCCAGATCCGCCGACAACCCGTCGATGAACACGCTCGCCAGCGCCTGCCCGCCGATCTGCGCGAGGCTCGGATAACCGCTGATGCGCTCACCGCTGCTATCGAGTCCGTACTGTCCGTGCGACGCTCCGATGATCAGCACACGCGAGGCCCCCAGGTGAATCGGCGGACTGAGCGGCGCGATCTGACGCATCGAGCCGTCGCCGAAATACTCGGGCTGCCCGTCGAGATCGAGTTCGATGGCCGGAAAGAGGAACGGGATCGCGCTCGATGCCAGCAGGTGCTCGACAGTGAGTGGCACAGCGCGCGCGAGCCGTAACGAGCGCTTCCACGCCTGAATCGGCTCGGCGCTTTGATAGAAGGTGACGTGTTTGCCCGAGGAGTACGACAACGCAGTGACCGACAGGGCTTCGAGCGCACCGGAGGCGAAAACATCAGGCAACCGGTCCAGACGAATAGCCTGGCGCAGCATATCCGCCAGGGGGGACCAGTCGAACAGCGAGCGCGGCGAGCGGCGCAACGCCCAGCCGAGGGAGATGGCGGCGAGCCAGCGCGCACCGGTGCCCGCCATGCCCAGCGAATCGGCGCGAAACACCTGACCGGCGTGAAACTGACGCCAGACGGCATCGAGCTTCATGACCCCGTGCTGGAAATCGTCAGCATGCGAAGCGAGTGCAGCGGCATTGATCGCGCCCGCCGACGTCCCGCAGACAATCGGAAACGGGATCGCCCGTCGCGACGGCAGGACCTCGCGTTGTATCGCGGCAATCGCCGCGAGCACGCCGACCTGATACGCGGCGCGTGCGCCTCCGCCCATCAGGACGAGACCGGTACGTTCGCCTGAGATCATGGGGGGCCTCCTCTGCCTTCGCTGTCGTTATTTTTCCCTCGCCGTCAGCCGTCCGGGCAAGCGACCGAAGTCGCGCGCCCTACCACTTCCAGGCGGATTGTTTCCCTGTGCTGCCCGATGCACGGCCCTTGGCGGACGCTTGCGTCGGGGTATCGCCCTCGGCCTTTGCCGACGACGTGCGTCCCGGCGTTTTAGCGGATGTCTTGGCCGACGTCTTGGCCGCAGCGGATTTGGTCGCCGTTTTGGCGGACGTCTTCTTGCTGGCCGGTGCGCGTTTAGCCGCCGTCTTCGGTGCTGCCTTCGTTCCCGTCGCGGCGCGCTTTGCGGGTGCCGCCGTCTTGTCGGCTGCCTTCGCTGCGGCCTTCGTGGCTCCCGAGGCCTTCGTTGCCTTGGCCGCTGCGTCGGACATTTGTGCCGCTGCGGCTTCGGTCATCTGCGCGGCCGAGACGCCTGCCGCCTGCGCGGCAGCGGCAATCTGGTCGAACTGCGCGCGCATGGCGTTGAACCACATCGACGGGTCCAGCGCGCCGTAGGCGCTGCTCGCCTGCCCAAAAGGCGATGCCGACGCGGCTTCGTTCTCGGCACCGGCTTCACGTGCAGCGCCCGGCTCGGCTTGCGGTTCAGGTTCGGGCGCACTCGCCTGCGGTTCCGGCTCGACGTCCTGCGCCGGTTCGGAGGCGGCAAACGGCGAACGCCAAAGGTTGGCAGCGTCCGCCTGTCCGAACGGGGATGCACCGGTGTCGGCGGCCCCGGTGTCGGTCGTGCCCGTCGCACCGAAGCTGCCCGTGCCGAACGCGCGCAGCGTCGCGTACGTGGCGCGCTGCACTTCGAAGGCCTGAATCGTCGAGCGCAGCACGTTCAGGTTGAGTGTGAGCCACTGTTCCACCGCACGCATCTCGGCAATGCGATTTTCGATTTCGTTGGGATCGAGCAACGGCGCGGCGCTTTGCATCAACTGCGTCAGCGGCGAGGTGAATGTCGCGGGCGGACTGAACGCCTCCCACATCTTCTTGAGAATGTCGAAGCCGTTGGGCATGGCACTCGTCGAATCGCTCATTACAGTCTCCAGTCGGGCACGGACGGCAGGTGAAGCACACAGGGCGTATGGCTATCGATCATACGCCGAGCTTGCGCCAGCGGTGTGTCAAAACGGGGCGTCGCCACCGAAGTCCGGTGCGCGGCGATCCCGCAGCGACGCCAGACCCTCGCGCACGTCCGGTCCGGAGAAACCCATGAATTCGAGCGCCAGCGACGCGTCGAACGCCGGTCCGGCGCTGCGTAGCCAGTTGTTCAGTGCGTATTTCGTCCAGCGAATCGCCGTGCTGGAACCGCGCGCGAGCTTGTCGGCCACTTCGAACGCCTTCGGCAGCAGGTCCGCCTCGTCCACGGCGAGCGACACGAGTCCAATGCGCTCGGCCTCCTCGCCCGTCACCGGCTCGCACAGCAGCAGGTAGTACTTCGCTTTCGCCATGCCGCACAAAAGCGGCCAGACGATGGCGGCATGGTCGCCCGCTGCCACCCCCAGACGCGTGTGTCCGTCAATGATGCGCGCCGTCTTCGCGGCAATCGAGATATCGGCGAGCAAGCCCGCCACCAGCCCCGCGCCGACCGCCGGGCCGTGCATCGCGGAGACGATGGGCTTGCTGCAATTGATCACGTTGTAGACGAGATCGCGCGCCTCGCGCCATACTCGCGCTCGCACGGCGAAGTCGTCGGCCATGTCTTCGACGAGCGACAGATCGCCGCCGCCGGAAAAGCCCTTGCCCTCACCGCGAATGACGACGGCGCGCGTCTCGGCGTCGCGGTCGATATCGCGCCACACGTCGGCCAGTTCCTGATGCATGCGATGGTCGGCCGTCGACAGACCGCTCTTGTTCGCCCCGGCGCCCATGATGAGTTCGAGCACGCCGTTCGGATGCCGCTTGAATTGCAGCGACTGGTAGTGTTGATACGGGTCTTGCGACATGGCTTACCGCTCCAAAAAAATATCCCCGCACAGGCGGGGATGGGAAACAGCGGCACCGGACATGCCAGCGCCACCGACGGTCAACAGGTCAAATGCGAGGATGATGCAGGACGGACATGACGTCCCGCATTCGGAAGTCGCAGTGATTACGGGGCGATCACCCACTTGCCGTTTTCGATCTTGACCATCACGCGGGCGCGCTGGTCGAGGCCGAGGTGATCGGTCGGGCTCATGTTGGTGATGCCGTTCGAGACGTGCACGTCCTTGGTCGTTTCCAGCGCGTCGCGCAGCGCCTTGCGGAATTCCGGCGTGCCCGGCTTGGCCGTCTTCAGCGCAATCGGAATCGCGCGCTCAAGCAGGATACCCGCGTCCCAGGCGTACGAACCGAAGGCCGCCACCTTGCCCGCGCCGTACTTGGCGTCGAACTTCTTGATGTAGTCGAGCGCGACCGCCTTGGCCGGATGATCGTTCGGCAGTTGCGATGCCACGAGCACCGGGCTGGCCGGCAGGTACGTGTTGTTGCAGTCCTTGCCGCACACGCGCAGGAAGTCGTTATTGCCCACGCCGTGGTTGTGATACACGAGGCCCTTGTAGCCGCGCTCGGCGAGTGCCTTAGGCGGCATCGCTGCCGGGGTACCGGCGGCGCCCACGACGACGGCATCCGGGTTGGCCGCCGTGATCTTCAGGATCTGGCCGGTGACGCTCGCATCCGTGCGTGCGAAGCGCTCGCTCGCGACCATCTTGATCTTGTGCAGACCGGCGAACTTGGCGACTTCTTCATAGAAGGCTTCGCCCAGCGCATCGCCCTGTCCGATGAAGGCCATCGTCTTCACGCCGTGACGGCTCGCATGCTCGGCAATCGCAGAGGCCATCTGCGCGTCGGTCTGCGGGGTCTTGAACATCCAGTAACGCTTGGCGTCGACCGGCTCGATGATGCGGGCGGACGAGGCGAGCGAGATCGTCGGCGTGGTGCCGGCAGCGATCACATCGAGCATCGCCAGCGTGTTCGGCGTGATCGACGAGCCGATGATGGCGTCGACGTGGTTTTCGGAGATGAGCTTCTTGGTGTTCTGAACGGCGGTCGTGGTGTCCGACGCGTCGTCCAGCACGATCCAATCGACCTTCTGTCCGCCGATTTCCCTCGGCAGCATGGCGACAGTGTCGCGCGCGGGCAGGCCGAGGGAGGCCGCCGGGCCGGTGAGCGAGATGTTCACACCAATCTTGAC
Organism: Pandoraea commovens; assembly: GCF_902459615.1. GTDB lineage: Bacteria > Pseudomonadota > Gammaproteobacteria > Burkholderiales > Burkholderiaceae > Pandoraea > Pandoraea commovens. The sequence continues at coordinate 823,204 of NZ_CABPSA010000002.1, read as the reverse complement.
CTGAGCGGCAGCGCCGCCGGCCAACGCCAGCAACATCGCACCCAGCAGGGCAGTGCGCACGGGGTTTCGCATGGAATTCTCCTGGTCTGGCCTGCGCTGGATTTTTGTAACGCGGGCATCCCGGGACGGACACCTCGCGCCGCGCCGGCGAAAGTAACGGCCGGTGCGCAAACCTGCCAAGCATGCGCACCGACTCAAGGAGACAAAGAATAGCGGAGGCAGAATTCCCCGCCATATCCGGGTTCACCCTATGGACGTATCGTCCGATACCCCGTGAAGTCACGCCGGATATGGCTTGGAGCCATCTTTACTTTTCCCGTCCGCGCGGTTGGTGTACTCGTTGGCCGTACCGTTCGGACTACGATTACTCGTCCAGCGGTGCGACCGCCTGATCGATCGCCCCGAAGATCGTCTTGCCCTGCGTGTCGAACATCTCGATGCGCACACGGTCGCCGTAACGCATGAACTCGGTCACGGGCGCACCCTTCTCGATGGTCTCCAGCATGCGCTTCTCGGCAATGCACGCGCTGCCACGGCTGCGATCCTTGTTCGATATCGTGCCCGAACCGACGATGGTCCCGGCGCGCGCGTTACGCGTCTTGCACACGTGCGCAACCAGCTGACCGAAGTCGAACACCATGTCTTCGCCGCACTCCGGTGCGCCGAACTTCTTGTCGTTCCACTTCACCGTCAGCGGACGATGCACACGACCGTCGCGCCAGGCATCGCCTAGTTCGTCGGGTGTGATGGCGACCGGCGAGAATGCGCTGGCCGGTTTGCTCTGGAAGAACCCGAAGCCCTTGGCGAGTTCGGCCGGGATCAGGTTGCGCAGGCTCACGTCGTTGACCAGCATGAGCAGACGCACGCCTTCGAGCGCGCGCGCCGGGCTCGCGCCCATCGGCACGTCCGACGTCACCACGGCGATCTCGGCTTCGAAGTCGATGCCGAAGTCTTCCGAGGCGCAGACGATGTCGTCCGTCGGCCCGATGAAGTCGTCGCTGCCGCCCTGATACATCAGCGGGTCGGTCCAGAATTCGGGAGGCATTTCCGCGCCGCGTGCCTTTCGCACCAGCTCGACGTGATTCACATAGGCCGAGCCGTCGGCCCACTGATACGCGCGCGGCAACGGCGCCATGCAATCCGCCGGATCGAACGCGAAGGTGTTGCGCGCGCGGCCGTGGTTGAGTTCGGTATAGAGCGAGTGCAGTTGCGGCGCGTAGAACGTCCAGTCGTCGAGTACGCGTTGCAGCGTGGGGGCGATGGCGTCGGCGATGCAGGCGGTCGACAGGTCGCGCGAGACGACGATCAGTTGACCGTCGCGCGTGCCGTCCTTACGGGTAGCGAGTTTCATGTGATGGCGTCTGCAGGCAATTACGGGAGTTTTAGCGGATTCGGATAAAGCGGATTCCAATTTGAGGCCCGGCGATTTTGGCCCGATAGAATGGCGCTTGACGCCGACGATTCTACCTGAGCGCATCGACCGGGCACGGGTCGAGCAGCGCCCCGGCGAGCGGCCATGACAACTATTCAAGAGACACATGACAGCGCCTGAACAACACAACGAGAGCGAGATCGAGCGTGAGAAGGACGGCAGCGCAGCCCCCGACGAGGAGAAGACCCGCTCGGGCATTCAGTCCATCGAAGTGGGCTTCCGTCTGATCGAAGTCCTCACCGAAGCGTCGAACGCCATGATGCTGCGCGACCTCGCGCACGCGGCAGGCATGAACCCTGCCAAAGCGCACCGCTATCTGGTGAGCTTTCAACGGCTCGGACTCATCGTTCAGGACCCGGTTAGCGGACGTTACGACCTCGGCCCCTTCACGCTGCGCATGGGACTCGCGCACCTCGCGCGCATCGACGCCTTCAAGGCCGCGCGCTTCGCCATGTCGGAACTGCGCGACGCCATCGATCAGACCGTGGGACTGGCCGTCTGGGGCAATCAGGGGCCGACCGTGGTGCACTGGCTCGAATCGACGTTCCCGATGCGTGTGCCGCTGCGTCTGGGCGACGTGATGCCCATGCTCGAATCGGCTGCCGGTCGGCTCTTCGCCGCCTATCTCCCCGAGCGTCAGACCGCGCCGCTCATCGACGCCGCACTCGCTGATTTGCAACATGCGTCGCGTCATCATCTGCCCGCGACGCGCGCGGAATACGAAGCGGTACTCGACGACGTGCGCGCGCATCGGGCGGCGCGCGTCGAAGGCACGGTGCTGCCATCCGTCAATGCGTTCTGCATGCCGGTGTTCGACGCGACGGGACAACTCGTGATGGGTCTCATGGCGCTCGGCCCCGAGAGTCGCTTCGACGCGCGCTGGGGCGGCCCCATCGACACGGCCTTGCGCACGCTCGCGCAGAATCTGTCCGCCGACCTCGGACACGCGCAGGCGCCCGGGGGAAAGCGCTGAGAGTTGAGGGATGAACGGCAGACAGCAGGGACTGTCGAACTCAGTTCATCGCAATATGAGATCCTGAGCTTCTGACGTCCCGATCGATTCCATCTCGTGTCTTTGCCGCCCACTGGTACGCCGCCTCAAGCGACACCCGACATGCCTGCGGTCACCGATTCCTCGGCGACCCCGGGCATGACTGACGTCGCCGGGCAGACGCTTGCGCGGCCGTCGGGCGCTAAGCGACCGGGCAGACGTTGGGGTCTGTGGGCCGCCGTGCTCACGGCGGTGTTCGTCGCACACGTGCTCATCGCGTTTTGGGTCGCCGTCCATCGCACGATGCTCGACGACACGCCGATCCCCAGCATTCCGATCACGCTGATTCCGCTCAAGCCGGTCGCGCCACCTGAACCGCCAGCACCGCCGCCACCCAAACCCAAGCCGGTCGCCAAGCCACGTCCGCATGCCCCTGCGCCGCCCGACACGCTCGCCGCACCGGTTGCGACGGATACGCCCGGGCCGATGGCGGCGTCGGAGACCGTGGCGGGCGAAGGCGATACGCCCGGCGCAAAGGCTTCGGACGCCGCAGCCGCACCCAGCGTGCCGCTCACGGCCGCCGCCGCGAATGGCGACAAGTTCGATCCGCCGCCCTCCGTCACGCTGACCTACGACGCGCTCATGAACGGCGTGCGCAACCAGACGGGTCAGCTCCACTGGATCAACGAGAACGGGCATTACGCGCTACGGGTGGCCGTGCCGATCATCTTCTTCGGCACGTTCGAGTTCATCAGCGAAGGCGGCTACGACGCGAACGGCATCGCGCCGTCCCGTTATGTGGAAAAACGCGGGCGGCGCGCGGAATACATCACCGATTTCCATCGTGACGCCACGCCCACACTCCACTTCTCCCGCTCGGGGCAGTCGGTGCCGCTTGCACCCGGCGCCCAGGACCGGTTCAGCGTGATGATGCAGTTGGCGAGCTACGCGCGGGGCAATCCCGAACGCTATACCCAGGTCGGGGTGACGCACGAGTTCACCGTGGTCGACACCGACAGTAGCGAGGTGTGGCCGGTGCAGTACGTCGGCAGCGAGACGATGGCCACACCCAACGGCTACGTCGAGACGCGCCATTTCACGCGTCTGCCGCGCAAGGCGGGCGACGAGCGGCGCGTGGATATCTGGCTCGCGCCATCGCTCGATTGGCTGCCGGTGCGCGTAAAGCAGACGGAACCGTCCGGCAACGAGTTCGAGCTGATCTTCACGGAGAAATCGGCCCCGTAATGAAGGACTAAACCCCTCGTGACACAGGGTTTTCCGTCCCGAAAATCGACGCAAAATTCCTTAGAATTTTGAGTGATGCAGGCGGCATGCGGGTGGGCAGCGAAGTGTTGCCCAACTACGACGAAACGGTCTGCAAAATCCCGATGTTCCTGACATAATCAGAGTCATCCCAGTGCATCGACGCCCATCGACATCACCTCGCAACGCATCGACGAACCCAGGGGGCCGCCCATGAAAGTCAGTGCCAACGGAGCATCGATTCATTACGCGGTGGACGGCCACGGTCCGTGGCTCACGCTGGCGCACCCTTTGGGTGCAGATCTCACCGTCTGGGACGACCTCGTCCCCGAACTGACGGCCCACTTCCGAGTACTCCGATACGACAGCCGTGGCCACGGCCGCAGCGATATTACGCACGGCCCGTACTCCATTGAACAACTGGCCGCCGATGCAACCGCCCTGCTCAATTCGCTGGAGATCCCCTCGACGCATTTCGTCGGCATCTCTATGGGCGGCGCGGTGGCGCAGCAAGTGGCGCTGGACGCGCCCGAGCGCATCGCCAGCCTGACGCTGATCGATACCACGGCCGGTTACGACGAGGCAGATGCCAAGGTATTTCTGGAGCGCGCGGCGACGGCTCGCGCGCACGGCATGAAGGATCTTGCGGCCGGTACGCTGGAACGCTGGCTGGGCGCGCACTTTCGCAAGCATCACCCCGCGCAGGCCGAGCGCATCCGCGCCCTCGTCGCGCAAGCCTCCCCGGAGGGCTTCGCGGCGTCCTGTGAGGCGCTCGCGGCGTTCGACGTGCGCGCACGCCTGTCCGAGATCGACGTGCCGACACTGGTGCTGGTCGGGGAAAACGACCCGTCGACGCCGCCCGCCGTGGCGCGCCGGATCGCCAGCGGCATTCCAGGCGCGCAGCTGGAGATCGTGCCGGACGCCGCCCATCTGTCGATCGTCGAGCAGAAACAGTTCGTAACGAATGCCCTTGCAACGTTTTTGCTCGGGGCCGCATCTAACGTCTGAACCCTGCAAAAAGAACGACTTGCAGGGGGTACTTGCAGGACTTGTAGCGTGACCTTTACAAAAGGAGGGCCAAAACCATTGAATTCGTCAGCCGGTGTGCCGATAAGCGAATCATGGGGCGTTGCCTCTTGAAATCGCGCCGCGTCGCCCCTATGTGGGTTACTCAGGACCATGCAGGAACACCAGGAGAGTTGCCATGCTCATGATTTACAACAGCCCGAACTACTGTGTCGTTGAGTTTGCCGCGGATAACGGCAATCACTCGCTGTCCGCCGGCGGCTATGAAATCGTGGACAAATCCGCCGGCCGCGAGATTTTCCTCGACGGCTCGCTTGCCCGGCAATTCCGTGAAGAAGTGCAGAAGTTGATCGCCAGCGAACCGTCGGAGGACGAAGTCGACGAATTCCTCGGGCAGTTCGACACCTTCATGACGAACCCGGTTGTGCTCCACTGATACCGACTCCATTCGGTAGTACCCACGAAAAACCCTCGCCAAGGCGAGGGTTTTTTCATGGTGCGGGAACCTGACGCGATGTCAGGGTTTGGCGGTCCGGCGGAAAGACGGGTGACGGCCACGACCTCATCGCGACGTCCCGCTCAGCACTGCTGCCACGGCAGACCGTCGAACCGCCAGCCGTTCACGGCGTTTCGGTGATGCGAGGCGTCCAGATCGCCCTCGAAGCCGTGCAACACCCCGTAGACGTTCAGGAAACCGGCCGCCTCCAGCGCCTCGCCGGCCGCCGTGCTGCGATTGCCGCTACGGCAGATCAGCAGCACGGGGCGCTCACCGCCTGCGCCCGCCAGCTTGCGCACGCTCTGCACGAAGTGCGGATTGACTTCCCAGTCCGGGCCGTCGTTCCAGGCCACGTGGATCGCCCCCACCGGGTGCCCCACGAACAGATGCTCGATTTCACTGCGGCAATCGACGAACAGCGCGTTGGCGTTGGCTTGCAGGAACTTGTGTGCGGCGCTCGGGAGCAAGAATTCCATGTCGTTGTGCAAACACTGGCAAGAAGTTGGCGGAAAAATAGCGAATCGTCCGACGGCCCCGCCCATCCGGCGGCAGCGCGAGGCGATACGCACGAAAACCATTACAATTATAGGTTTTCCGGCCACTCCAGGGCGACGTCCGTCATGACCACCGCAACCCCACCCGCCTCGATCGCACGATCGGCACTGCAATACACGCGCGGTCAGGCGCTGCCCGCACTGCTTGAGAAGCGCATCCTGATCCTGGACGGCGCGATGGGGACGATGATTCAGCAGTACAAGCTGAACGAAGCGCAGTACCGTGGCGAGCGTTTTGCCGACTTCGCCCACGACGTGAAGGGCAACAACGAGTTGCTCTCGCTCACGCGCCCGGACGTCATCAGCGAAATCCACGGCAAGTATCTGGCCGCCGGTGCCGACATCCTCGAGACGAACACCTTCGGGGCAACGACGATCGCGCAGGGCGACTACCACATGGAAGGCCTGGCCGACGAGATGAACCGCGAGTCGGCGCGTCTCGCGCGTGAAGCCTGCGCGGCGTACAGCACACCGGACAAGCCGCGCTTCGCCGCCGGCGCCATCGGCCCGACGCCCAAGACCGCGAGCATCAGCCCGGACGTGAACGACCCCGGCGCGCGCAACGTCGACTTCGATCAGCTGCGCGACGCGTACTACGCACAGGCGAAGTCGCTGATGGAAGGCGGCGTGGATCTGTTCCTCGTCGAAACCATCTTCGACACGCTCAATGCCAAGGCCGCGCTCTTCGCCATCGACGAACTGTTCGAGGACACCGGCGAGATTCTGCCGATCATGATCTCCGGCACCGTGACGGACGCCTCCGGGCGCATTCTGTCCGGCCAGACGGTCGAGGCGTTCTGGAATTCGTTGCGTCACGCGCGCCCGCTCACGTTCGGCCTGAACTGTGCGCTCGGCGCGACGCTCATGCGTCCGTACATCGCCGAGCTGGCCAAGCTGTGCAACACGTACGTGTCGGTCTACCCGAACGCCGGTCTGCCCAACCCGATGAGCGACACGGGCTTCGACGAGACGCCCGATGTGACGTCCGGCCTGCTGCGGGAGTTCGCGCAGGCGGGTCTGGTGAATCTGGCAGGCGGCTGCTGCGGCACGACGCCGGAGCACATCGCCGAGATCGCGAAGGCGCTGTCGGACGTCAAGCCGCGCCGCTGGCCCTCGCAGTATCGCAACGACGCAAGCAGCGCCATCGACGCCGACGCGAACATCTAATACAGAACGGATTGCCCCATGAGCCAAACGTCTCTCAATGCGCCGGTCCCGCCGATGCGCCTGTCCGGCCTTGAGCCTTTCAACATCGGCGAGGGCACGCTTTTCGTGAACGTCGGTGAGCGCACCAACGTCACCGGTTCGAAAGCGTTCGCGCGCATGATCCTGAACGGCCAGTTCGACGAAGCGCTCGCGGTCGCCCGTCAGCAGGTCGAAAACGGCGCGCAGGTCATCGATATCAACATGGACGAGGCCATGCTCGACTCCAAGGCCGCGATGGTTCGCTTCATGAACCTGATCGCGTCCGAGCCGGATATCGCACGCGTGCCGATCATGATCGACTCTTCGAAGTGGGAAGTGATCGAAGCGGGTCTGAAGTGCGTGCAGGGCAAGGCCATCGTCAACTCGATCTCGCTCAAGGAAGGCCACGAAGCGTTCGTGCACCACGCGAAGCGCATTCGCCGATATGGCGCAGCCGCCGTCGTGATGGCGTTCGACGAACAAGGTCAGGCCGACACTTACGCTCGCAAAACGGAAATCTGTCAGCGCAGCTATCGCGTGCTGGTCGACGAAGTGGGCTTCCCGCCCGAAGACATCATCTTCGACCCGAACATCTTCGCGGTGGCCACCGGCATCGAGGAACACAACAACTACGCGGTCGACTTCATCAACGCCACGCGCTGGATCAAGGAGCACCTGCCCGGCGCGAAGATCAGCGGCGGCGTGTCGAACGTCTCGTTCTCGTTCCGTGGCAACGACCTCGTGCGTGAGGCCATCCACACCGTGTTCCTGTACCACGCGATTCAGGCGGGCATGGACATGGGCATCGTCAACGCCGGTCAGCTCGGCGTGTACGAGAACCTCGACCCCGAACTACGCGAGCGCGTGGAAGACGTGGTGCTCAACCGTCGCGACGACAGCACCGAGCGGCTGCTGGAAATCGCCGACCGCTTCAAGGGCGGCGCGGCCAAGCGCGAAGAGAATCTGGAATGGCGCAATCAGCCGGTCGAGGCACGCCTCGCCCACGCGCTGGTGCACGGCATTACGACATTCATCGTCGAAGACACCGAGGAAGTACGTCAGAAGATCGCCGACGCGGGCGGCCGTCCGATTCAGGTGATCGAAGGCCCGCTCATGGACGGCATGAACGTCGTGGGCGATCTGTTCGGCGCGGGCAAGATGTTCCTGCCGCAGGTGGTGAAGAGCGCCCGCGTGATGAAGCAGGCCGTGGCGCATCTGGTGCCGTTCATCGAAGAAGAGAAGGCGCGCATGGCCGCCGCCGGCGAAGACGTCCGCTCCAAGGGCAAGATCGTGATCGCCACGGTCAAGGGCGACGTGCACGATATCGGCAAGAACATCGTCACCGTGGTGCTTCAGTGCAATAACTTCGAAGTCGTCAACATGGGTGTGATGGTGCCGTGCGCCGAAATCCTCGCCAAGGCGAAGGAAGAAGGAGCGGACATCATCGGTCTGTCGGGCCTGATCACGCCGAGTCTCGAAGAGATGGCTTACGTCGCCGCAGAAATGCAGCGCGACGATTACTTCCGCCTGCGCAACATTCCGCTGCTCATCGGCGGTGCCACGACCTCGCGCGTGCACACGGCCGTGAAGATCGCACCGAACTACGAAGGCCCGGTGATCTACGTGCCGGACGCGTCGCGCTCCGTCTCCGTGGCGTCGAACCTGCTCTCCGACGAAGCCGCCGAGCGCTATCTCGCAGACGTGAAGACGGATTACGAACGCGTGCGTCAGCAGCATGCGAACCGCAAGGCCACGCCGATGGTGTCGCTCGCGACCGCGCGCGAGAACAAGTACAAGATCGACTGGTCGAGCTACGTGCCGCCCAAGCCGAAGTTCATCGGTCGGCGCGTATTCAAGAATTACGATCTGGCCGAGCTGGCCGAATTCATCGACTGGGGTCCGTTCTTCCAGACGTGGGACCTCGCCGGTCCGTACCCTGCGATTCTCAAGGACGAGATTGTCGGCGAGTCGGCAACACGCGTGTTCGCCGACGGTAAAGAGATGCTCGATCGCCTGATCAAGGGCCGCTGGCTGACGGCCAACGGTGTGATCGCGATGCTGCCCGCGAACGTCGTGAACGACGACGACATCGAGATCTACACGGACGAGTCGCGCTCGGAAGTGGCATTCACGTGGCACAACCTGCGCCAGCAAACCGAGCGCCCGGTGGTGGACGGCGTGCGTCGTCCGAACCGCTCGCTGGCCGACTTCGTCGCCCCCAAGGACAGCGGTGTGGCTGACTACATCGGTGTGTTTGCCGTGACGGCAGGGCTGGGTGTCGATGCTAAAGAAGCGGGCTTCCTTGCCACGCACGACGACTACAGCGCGATCATGCTCAAGGCGCTGGCCGACCGGCTGGCCGAAGCGTTCGCCGAATGCATGCACGCACGCGTGCGCCGCGACTTCTGGGGCTACGTGAGCGACGAACAGCTCGACAACGATGCGCTCATCAAGGAACAGTACGTCGGCATCCGCCCCGCACCGGGCTACCCGGCCTGCCCCGAGCACTCGGTCAAGGGGCCGATGTTCCACTATCTGCAAGCGCATGAAATCGGCATGAGCGTGACGGAATCCCTCGCCATGCTGCCTGCGGCGAGCGTGTCGGGCTTCTACCTCTCGCATCCGGACAGCACTTACTTCAGCGTCGGCAAGATCAGCCCCGATCAGGTCGAAGACTTCATGGAACGCACCGGCGTGGACGAAGCGACGGCACGACGTCTGCTGGCACCGCAACTGTCGTAACAACACTGTCATCAAGACCGGCCATCGTCGAACGTGACGTCCGATGGCCGGTCCCGCGCACCGCCGCCCCATCTGCCCCACCTTCCCGGTGTGGCCCATGTTTCGCCATGTGATACCTGAACGCCATTCCGGCGGGATGACTTCCGTCCGTCAGAACCCAATGCCATAATGCGGCGGCGCAACATGCCCGCCTGGCCCGTTGCACCCGCCCATGTCAGCCGCCTCAAGTCGAGACGTTCCATGCAAGCACTGCACAGCATCCAGAATTTCCATCTCCTCCCGCTGCTCAACACGCTTATCTCGCTCGCCGTCGCGTTTATCCTCGGCACGATCATCGGCGTGGAACGGCAAGTGCGCCAGCGAACGGCGGGTTTGCGTACCAACGTGCTTGTGGCGGTCGGTGCGGCCGCCTTCGTCGATCTGTCGATGCGGCTCATGCCGGGCGATACGCGTGTGATTGCGTATGTGGTGTCGGGCGTCGGCTTCCTCGGCGCGGGCGCGATCATGAAAGACGGCGCGTCGGTACGCGGCCTGAACACCGCCGCCACGCTATGGGGCTCGGCCGCCGTAGGGGCCGCCGCCGGGGCAAGTCTGATCGTCGAAGCGGTCGTCGTGGCGTTCTTCGTGCTGGCCGCCAACACGCTGCTGCGCCCGGTCGTGAACCGTATCAACCGCGCGCCGATCAACGAGGCGACCTCGGAAGCCACCTATGCGTTGTCCGTCATCTGCGCCCGCACTACGCAGCGTGAAGTGCTCGACAAGGTGGAAGCGTGGCTCGAAGCGTCGAACTATCCGGTGCGCGCGCTCGACATCCATCCGTTCGGCGAAGCGGAAGTCGAAATCGAAGCACTGCTGTTGCCGACGGCCGTCAAGGCGGGCGAACTCGACGCCCTCACCGATCATCTCGAAACGCTGCCCGGCGTGAATCAGGTGTTCTGGTCAAGCCGTTCGGATGACTAATCAATAGGCGAATACGATGGGACGTCTCCCGCGCATATGCGTGGGAAATGGCCTAGGAAAAAGCCGAATTACATTCAATTACAAACCCTTACAGCACCGCACGTCGCAGCTTCTTAGACTGGAATCTCACTAACGCAAGTGATGCCTGCACGAAAGACGTTCCTACCCAGTGCAACGCAAAGCAAAGGAGTCCATCTGATGAAGAAGCTGATTATTTCGGTTGCTGCCCTGACCCTCGCCGGTGCTTCGGCACTGAGTTTCGCTCAAGGCTCTGCGGGCGGTGGCGCTGCCGGTCCTGGCGGCGGCACGACGACGGACCCGTCGGCCACGATGCCTAGCCAGGCGAACCCGAATGCGCGGCAGTCGGCCCCGACGCCGGGCGCGCAAACGATGACGCCGTCGGATCCGCACCCGAATTCGAAGGCCCAAAAGCCGCGTCACAGCACCAAGAAGACGCCGAGTAACGGTAACACCGGCAACGGTGCGACCAACGCGCCGGATAACGCTCCGGGCAAGGCCCAGTAAGCGAGTATCCAGCGGGACCGACGTCGTAGCTTCAGGCGTCGCCTCCCTCGGACCGGCACCCGCGCCGCCACTGCTCAGGCCCTCGCGGCCTGATTCAAACCCCTCGCCCGGGGGCGGCCCGGTCCGATCATGTCTCGAAGCACATAAAAAAAGCAGGCCCGCGATTCGCGGCCTGCTTTTTTTGTAGCCGTCGCAGGCGATGCCGCCTGCGACGCCAGACGACTATCTAGCGCTCACTTCCCACATCACGGCGCAGTTCTCAGCTTGCGCTTCCTTGAGCATGTTCAGCAGCGGGTAGGCGCGCTGCGAGAGGCGCAGACGATTGTCATCGTCACGATCGTCGGACTTCTTGCCCTCGTTTTCCTTGTCGGCGACGGCTTTGTCCGCGGCAATCGCGGCTTCCAGCTTGGCGATGGCTTCGCCTGTTTCGTCCGATCCGATCGCACCGCGCTCGCCGAGCTTCTTGCCGACGATACCCAGCAGCCATTGCGCGAGATTCTCGAGCATGTCGATCCTCTGCGATGAGTGCGCCTTAAACGTTACCAGCATGGTTGGCTCCCTTTTCGAGTTATCACCACCGCCGCCCCGAACCTCCACGGCCCGTCGTCTGCCTGAGGGTCGTGTGGCGCTTGCGTGGCACCTGAGTGTGGCCTGAGTGAGCCTGTTACGCAATGAGGGGTACCGGCGGGCACCGTGACTTCATCATACACCTGTTAAAATCCGGTGCTGACGATTCAATTGCCTGTCCGGACGCGTCCGGACGCACCCGAAACACCCGCCAATGCTACCCGCACAAAAGAATGCTCTCGTCGCGCTGATCGGCGACGTCGTCGCCGGTTTGATGCCTGCGGACGGCACCGCGCCTGCCGCGCCCGTCATCCTGCTCGAACGCCCCAAAGTGGCCGCCCACGGCGATCTGGCCTGTAACGTGGCCATGCAGCTCGCCAAGCCGTTGCGCGCCAATCCGCGCGAACTGGCCCAGAAGATTGCCGACGCCATCCTCGCCGACACCCGCGCCAAAGGCCTCGTCGACGCCGTCGAAATCGCCGGTCCCGGCTTCATCAACCTGCGTCTGGCCAACGCCGCCAAGCAATCGGTCGCGCGCGCTATCCTGACCGAAGGCGCTGCCTTTGGTCGTCGCGCCGCGAGCAACGAAGCCGCTCCGGTGCTCGTCGAGTTCGTCTCGGCCAACCCGACCGGCCCGCTGCACGTCGGCCACGGCCGTCAGGCCGCGCTCGGCGACACGATCTCGGCACTGCTCGGCACACAAGGCCGCCCGGTGCACCGCGAGTTCTACTACAACGACGCCGGCGTGCAGATCCAGACGCTCGCGACTTCCGTGCAGGCACGCGCCCGTGGCTTCAAGCCGGGCGACGCCGAATGGCCGGAATCGGCTTACAACGGCGACTACATCGGCGACATCGCGCAGGACTTCCTCGCGGGCAAGACGGTGCAGGCCTCCGACGGCGCGCCCGTCACGGGCAGCGGCAGCGTCGAAGACATCGACTCGATCCGCGCCTTCGCCGTAGCCTATCTGCGTCGCGAGCAGGACATCGATCTGCAAACGTTCGGTGTCATCTTCGATCAGTACTACCTCGAATCGTCCCTGTACGCCGACGGCAGCGTCGAGCGCACGGTGCAGGCGCTCATCGATGCAGGCGTGACGTACGAACAGGAAGGCGCGCTGTGGCTGCGCACGACCGATTACGGCGACGACAAGGACCGCGTGATGCGCAAGTCCGACGGCACCTACACGTACTTCGTGCCGGACGTCGCGTATCACACCCGCAAGTGGGACCGTGGCTTCCATCAGGTCATCAACGTGCAAGGCTCGGACCACCACGGCACCATCGCGCGCGTGCGCGCCGGTCTGCAGGCACTGGGCATCGGCATTCCGAAGGGCTACCCCGACTACGTGCTGCACAAGATGGTCACCGTCATGCGCAATGGCGAAGAGGTGAAGATCTCCAAGCGTGCAGGCAGCTACGTGACGGTGCGCGATCTGATCGAATGGTCGGGCGGCATTACGGCAGAAACGCCGGTGACGGACCCCGCCGAGCGTGAAGATGCCCTGCGCCGTGGCCGCGACGCCGTGCGTTTCTTCCTAATTTCGCGCAAAGCAGACACGGAATTCGTGTTCGACGTGGATCTCGCGCTCAAGCAGAACGACGAGAACCCGGTGTATTACGTGCAATATGCCCACGCGCGCATCTGCTCGATCCTCACGCAGTGGGCGGGTGACGAGGCGTCGCTGGCGAATACCGATCTCGCGCCGCTCGACAGCGAACGCGCGCTCGCGCTGCTGCAACTGCTCGCCGAGTACCCGGACATGCTCACGCGTGCCGCCGAGGAACTTGCGCCGCACGCCGTGGCCTTCTATCTGCGGGATCTGGCCGGCGCGTTCCACTCCTTCTACAACTCGGATCGCGTGCTGGTCGACGACGAGACCGTGAAGCATGCGCGTCTCGCGCTGCTCGCGGCGACGCGTCAGGTGCTGCGCAACGGGCTTGCCGTGCTGGGCGTGTCGGCCCCGGCCAAGATGTAAGTTATCCAACCACTCCGAACGGCAAACGCATCGGAACTCTGTAAGGACGGAATCGACTCGATGGCAAACACACGTCGACCACCCCGCCAGCGGGGCGGTACTTTTCTGGGCATCGTGCTCGGCCTGATCGTTGGGCTGGCCGTTGCCGTCGTCGTCGCGCTCTACATTACGAAGACGCCAACCCCGTTCGTCGAAAAGACGCCGCCGCGTCCGGCCGAGAACTCGCCGGCCTCGCAGGCGCCGGACCCGAACAAGTCGCTGCAGCCGCGCACCCCGCTGCCGGGCGCCGCATCGGGTTCCACCGCGCCGGAAGCGCCTTCGGCAGCCGAAACGTCGCCGCTCGTGCCGGGCAATCCGGTAACACCAGTGACGCCGCCGACCGCCTCTGCACCGACGGCCCCGACCGCGCCGGCGAAGCCCTCGCCTGCCGACATTCTCAACGGCAAGTCGACGGTGCCGGTCGCTCCGCCGACCACGCCGCCCGCGAGCGCCACGGATAACGCCAGCACGGGTTACTACCTGCAAGTCGGCGCGTTCAAATCGCAAACGGACGCCGAGCAACTGCGCGCCAAGCTGGCCCTCTCAGGCTTCGAGGCAAAGGTCACGCAGCGCGACGCCAACGGCCTCACGCTCTATCGTGTGCGCCTCGGCCCGTACGGCAAGCTCGACGAAATGAATCACGTGCGTCAACGCCTGCAGGACGGCGGGTACGACACGGCAGTGATCCGCTTCACGAAGCAATGAACGCGAAAGGCGTTGCCCCACAAGGCAACGCCTTTTGTTTCTGCCGCATCGCATGGGCACTGCCTGAGCATTCGCTCAGCGCCGCCCGGCAAGGATTCGCAAAAGCCCGCATCATTGGGGGCCCGGCGATATCCACGCTGACGAGACGTTGAACCCGGCGAGACATCGCCGGTCATACGCACTAGCTAATTTGGCTGAATCCGGGATATGGTTTTGCTGGCGCGCCGCTCACCGATGATGGACAAACCGGCGTGTTGGACTCACTCCTATACAAAGATCATGAAAAAACTTCTTGGTGCCGTTCTGATTTCTTTCGGTTTCCTCTCGGGTGTCGCCTCGGCGTCGCCTGAAGCACCGGTCGCGGGGACCGACTATCTGACGATTTCCCAGCAACCGCTGACGGCGGGTCCGGGCAAGATCGAAGTGACCGAGTTCTTCTGGTATGGCTGCCCGCATTGCAATGCGCTGGAGCCGTCGCTGGAGAAGTGGGTCAAGGCGCAGGGCAAGGACGTCGTGTTCAAGCGCGTGCCGGTCGCCTTCCAGAGCCGTTTCGAGCCGCATACGCGCATGTACCTCGCGCTCGTGGCCATGGGTAAGGATGCAGAACTCACGCCGAAGGTCTTCAACGAAATCCACGTCAAGCACAACTACCTGCTGACCAAGGACTCGCAAGCAGACTTCCTCGCAACGCTCGGCGTCGACAAGGTCGCATACGGCAACGCTTATGACGCTGCCGGCAAGCCGGCGATGGCACGCAAGGAATCTCCGGTGGAAATTGCCAACAAGACCTGGCAGGACTACAAGATCGACGGCGTGCCGACGATCGCGATCCAGGGCAAGTACCTCGTCTCCCCGGCGACGTCGGGCGACGCACTGCAAAAGCAGGGCAAACCGGCGACGACCGAACAGCAGACGTTCGACGCGGCGCTCAAGACGGCCGACTCGATCATCAATCAGATCCGCGCGAAGAAGATGTAAGCTTCGCGGCTCCTGAAGCCCGGCCCCGGCCGGGCTTTTGCGTTCTATGGCGACAATGGCAGCACATACGACATCACCGAAGGTTTTCATCACCGGCGCGTCCAGCGGGCTGGGGCAGGCGCTCGCGCGTCACTACGCGGCGCAGGGGGCGATTCTCGGGCTCGTCGGACGCCGTGGCGACAAGCTCACCGATCTCGCCGCCACGTTGCCGCATCCGCATGCCGTGCATTGCTACGCGCTCGACGTGCGCGACGCCCTCGCACTGCGCGCGGCAGCGGGCGACTTCATGGCGCGCCACGGCGTGCCGGACATCGTGATCGCCAACGCGGGCATCAGCCACGGCGTGAACACGGAAGACCCTGCGGATCTGCCGCACTTCGCCTCCGTCATGGACACCAACTGGATGGCGATGGTCGCGACGTTCAGTCCCTTCGTGGGTCCGATGCGTCAGCGCAAGCGCGGCACGCTCGTGGGCATCGGCAGCGTGGCCGGTGTGCGCGGTCTTCCGGGGCACGGCGCGTACAGCGCCTCCAAGGCGGCGGCGATGACGTATCTCGAAAGCCTGCGCGTCGAACTGCGCGCGGACAAGGTGGCAGTCGTGACGATTGCGCCGGGCTACATCCGCACAGCGATGACCGACGGCAATCCGTTCCCGATGCCGTTCCTGATGGACGCGGACAAGTTCGCGCGCAAGGCGGCAGCGGCCATTGCACGCGGCAAGCGCTTCGCTGTGCTGCCTTGGCAGATGGGCGTTGCGGCCTTTGGCATGCGATGCCTGCCGCGCTGGCTTTACGACATGCTGTTCGCCCGCGCCCCGCGCAAGCCGACGATGGCGCAACGACAGGCACGCGAGGCGGCAAAAGACCGGGACAGCTGACTCGGACATCCCCCAAAATGCAGGACGAAACGGGGAAATGCATGACCTCGCGCGTTAGAGTGCCCCGCCTTCTTAACACGCGGTGCCCCAATGAATGTCGTCCTCTCTCGCATCACATTGCGTCTTGCCGGACTCACGGCCGCAGCGATCCTGACGGGTTGCGCTGCCGCAGATCCGGGCAACTGGCAGGTCTTCGGACCGCCATCCTCATACGTCCGGCCTGCACCCGTCATCGTCGGCCCGGCACCGGCCATCGTTCACCCTGCGCCGGTCATCGTGGCACCCGCTCCCGCCTTGGTTCAACCTGCGCCCGTCCTCGTCACGCCCGCCCCTGCCATCGTTCGACCCGCGCCCGTCATCGTGCAGCCTGCACCGGTCGTCATCGTGCCAGCGCAACCCCGTTCGTCGCGCGACGCGGCGCACTTCCTGCGCGAGCGCTGCTATCTCGAGAAGGGTGGCTGCTATACGAGCGAGTATCGGGAAGGCTACGCGTTCGATCCGTCCACGGGCACCTGGGGCTGGGTCGGTCAGCGCGACTATCGATGGAAAGGCAGTAGGGGGAATCGCTGACACCCCGCTGACCTCAGCTATCGCATTCCATGCGTAAAATGCGCCGTCTCACGCAAGATTCGGTCGTAATTTTGACCCGTTGTGGTGCATTCCAAACCTGCGTTAGAGTGCTCGTGTAACTTGAACAGAGGTATACACGACGTTAAACCGGATTCGCCGCCATAGAGCGGACGCGTGTGCAGACGGCGATGCGCCGGTCCATACCGATCCGACTGCGGCACTCCCAACCAAGCAGGAGAGGCACATGCAGACAACCCCCGCCGGTACGCCGGTCATCGATCCGGCGTTGCGACGCAAAGCGGTGATCGGTTCTACCCTGGGCAACGCGTTCGAGTGGTTCGACTTCACGGTTTACGGTCTCTTCGCGGTGGTCATCGCGAAACTCTTCTTCCCTGCAGATAACGATACGACGTCGCTGCTCGCGAGCGTGGCGTCGCTTGGCGTCGCGTTCTTCTTCCGCCCCATCGGCGGGCTGGCCTTCGGTCTGTATGCCGACCGTGCGGGTCGCAAGTCGGCGCTGTCGGTCATGGTGCTGCTCATGGCGCTCGGTACGGGTCTGATCGGCATTGCGCCGACGTACGCGACCATCGGCTTCGCGGCGCCGTTGCTGATCTTGCTGGCCCGCGTGATTCAGGGCTTCTCGGCGGGCGGCGAATTCGGTGGCTCGACGGCCATGCTCATCGAGTTCTCGCCGCCGAATCTGCGCGGCTTCTACGGCAGTTTCCAGATGTGCTCGCAGGCGCTGGCCGTAGCGCTCGCTGGGTTGTGCGCTTACGTACTCACGACGGGACTGTCGAAAGAAGCGCTCGAATCGTGGGGCTGGCGTCTGCCGTTCCTGTTCGGGATTCTGATCGGGCCGGTGGGCTTCTACATTCGACGCCGCATGACGGAGTCGCCGGAGTTTCTGGCCTACGCCGCGACGCGCGAACCGACGCGTCGCACGCCGCTCGCCGACGTATTCTCGAAGCACTATCGCTCGCTGATCGCCGGTTTCGGTCTGACGGTGGCGGCCACGACGTCGTTCTACGTCACGCTCATCTACACGCCGATTTACGCCGTCAAGCAACTCGGCCTGACGCAAGGTTCTGCCAGC
The DNA here is from genome assembly GCF_902459615.1 of Pandoraea commovens. Classification (GTDB taxonomy): domain Bacteria; phylum Pseudomonadota; class Gammaproteobacteria; order Burkholderiales; family Burkholderiaceae; genus Pandoraea; species Pandoraea commovens. Next base: position 805,223 of record NZ_CABPSA010000002.1, on the reverse strand, counting down.
CTGTCGACGTTCATCTCCGCGATGCTGATCGCCGCGCTCTGCCCGCTCACGGGATGGATTTCGGATCGTGTCGGCCGCAAGCCGCTGATTCTGTTGTTCGTGCTGCTCTACGGTCTGACGTCGTTCTGGATGTTCACGCGTCTGCACGGTTCGCCGTCGATGGGCAATCTGCTGCTCGCGCAGATTCTCCCGGCGGTGTGCATGGGCTTCGTGTGGGGCGCATTCCCGACCGCCGTCACAGAAGTATTCCCGGTCGGCGTTCGCTCGACGGGCGTCTCGATTCTGTACAACGTTTCGGTGATGCTCTTCGGCGGCCTCGCGCCGTTCTGGATCACGTACCTGATCAAGGTCACGCAGAATCCGCTCGCCCCGGCGTACTACATTCTGATGACCGTCGCGATCAGTCTCGTGACGTACGGTCTGCTCGGTCGTGAGGGACGCAATATGCAAGCCTCGACGCAGCACGCCTGAGTGCTTTGGCGACACGCTCGCCACGCAATGCAAAACGCCCCGGGGACTTCCGTCTCCGGGGCGTTTTTTTGTCTTCTGAGCAACACGCTTGCGTCAGCCGCTCAGGACTACGTGATCCTTACACAGGCGAGAAGCGCCAGACGCCCCTGGCATCACGCTCACGCTTGAGTTCGCCCGAGCGCCACAGCATATGCAAGTGCGCCAGTGCTTCACCCATTGCGAACGTGGTCTGATGCGCGTCGAGCTTGCGATGGAACATGATGGGCACGATATCGCCCGCGCTTTGCGGCGACTTCGCACACGCATCGCGCACTTCCTGCAAGCGCGCCGCATGGTGATCGCGAAGCTGACCGATGCGCGTGTGCAAGCCCGTGAACGGTCGGCCGTGCGACGGCAGCACGAGGCAGTCGGCAGGCAAATCCAAATAAACGCCCAGTGAGTCGAGGAACAGTTGCAGCGAGTTGGCTTCCGGCTCAATGTCGAAGACGCTGACGTTGGTCGAAATACGCGGCAGCACCATATCGCCGGAGATGAGCACGTTGTGCTGCTCGGAGTACAGCGCCATATGCTCGGGCGAGTGACCGTAGCCCGCAATCAGACGCCAGTCGCTGCCGCCGATGCGCAGCGTGTCGCCATCCTTAAGACGGAAGTAGCGCGACGGCACTTCGGGCACGAGGTCGCTGAAGTACGACTTGCGATTGCGAATCTGGTCGATCATGGCTTCGTCGGCGAGACCATGTGCGATGAAGTGCGCGACGGCGAACTCACCACCGGCGTTGGCGGCATTGTTGTTATCGCCCTCGGACATGAGACGTCCCCACGCGTAGTCGCCGAGCGACATGGCGAGCCGCGCTTGCCAGCGCTGTTTGTCGCCGCCCTTGCAAATCCAGTGCGCGAGGCCGAGGTGGTCCGGGTGGCAGTGCGTGACGACAACCCGCAGCACCGGCTCGCCGCCGAGCGCGCTGTCGAACACCTGCTCCCAGTACGCCTTGATCTGCGGATGCGTGATCCCGCAATCGACGACCGTCCAGCCCCTCACCCCATCGACTTCATCGCGCAACAACCACAGGTTGATGTGATCGAGCACGAACGGCAGCGGCATGCGCACCCAGAAGACGCCCGGCACGACTTCATGCACAGTGCCGCCATCGGGCAGGAATTCGCCAAGGGGATAGTTCAGTTGCTGTTCAAGGGCATTCACGGGGGCCACGCTCCAGATGGGCTTGTTCTCTTGTTGTCAGGTTGACGCCATCACCGATTGCATACGATGCAAGTTGACGCTAACGTAAACGGCAATTCTATCTGCAATGGTAAGCACCCGCTTAAACTTGCCAATCCGATCCCCTGCCGATCCGATGCTCACATACACGATCACCGACCTCGCCCGCGAGTTCGACATCACGCCCCGCGCGATCCGCTTTTATGAGGATCAGGGTCTGCTTACGCCCGCCCGTGAAGGCCCCGGCGGACGTCACCGCGTCTACACCGGACAGGACCGCACGCGCCTGAAGCTCACGCTGCGCGGCAAACGCCTCGGCCTCACACTCTCCGAGATCAAGACGATTCTCGATCTCTATGAGTCGCCCAAGGACACCGTGCCGCAGCTCAAGGTGTTTCTCGACACGCTCTCCCAACACCGTCAGGTGCTGGAGCAGCAACTCGAAGACCTCCACGCCACACTCGACGAAGTCTCCCAGCACGAAGCGCAATGCCTCGCTTTGCTCGAGGCCGCTGGCGAAACTGTGCCGCCTTCTGCTCGACGGGTTAAGGCTGCTGCGGCTTCTCACTGACTTTTTTTTCACCACATCCCGCTCCAACCTCCCCCAGCCCTGTCTCACCCCCAGGGCCGCGGGAATCGGCACTACCCTGACTCCGTTCCACCTGAAAGTCACTGCGTCAGGGCAGCACCGATCCCCGCCCATCCATTTCCCCACACCGCCCGTTTGGCTGAGATCCCAGCTCATTTTCCGGACTCAGGAAAGTCCTTACTTTACGTTTACGTAAACGTTAAGTAGTATCTGCGAATCTGGTTTTTCAGCCGCTTGCACCCCGACGATCATGCACAACGTCCCCTTGTCTCATGCTGTTCATGCCGCCCCCGTCGACCCCGCCGTCGACGCGAAAATCCGCGCCAGCTTCGACAAACAAGGCGTCATGACCCACTGGGGCGCACAACTCACGCATATCTCCGACGGTTTTTGCGAGATTTCGCTGCCGTTCTCCGACAAGGTGAATCAGCAGCTCGGCTATTTCCACGGCGGTGTCATCGGTGCCATCGCCGATTCGGCAGGCGGTTACGCAGGCTACACACGCATCTCGCCCGATCAGGAACTGGTCACCGCCGAATACAAACTGAACATTCTCGCGCCCGGCAAGGGCGATACACTGGTCGGACGCGGTCAGGTCGTCAAATCCGGACGCACGCTCATCGTCGCCACCGCCGAACTGTTCGCCATCGATAACGGTAAATGGACGCTCTGCGCCCTCATGCAACAAACGCTTTTCGTGCTGGCACCTAATCCGTCCGCCTGACGAACGCTTCACACCGCTTACCAAGCATCTTCAAGCACCTTCAAGCACCATCGAACATACGCGCGGGCCAACCGCCACGCGCCACCTCTGGAGACTGTGTCATGACGACGTTGCCCGGCCTCAATTTCATGCTCGGCGAAGACCTGGACATGCTGCGCGAATCGGTCGCGAACTTCGCATCGAAGGAGATCGCCCCGCGCGCCGCCGAAGTGGATCGCACCGACCAGTTCCCGATGGATCTCTGGCGCAAGATGGGCGACCTCGGCGTGCTCGGCATGACAGTCTCCGAAGAGTACGGCGGCGCGAACATGGGCTATCTGGCCCACATGATCGCGATGGAAGAAATCTCGCGCGCGTCCGCCTCGATCGGCCTGTCGTACGGCGCACACTCGAATCTGTGCGTGAACCAGATTCACCGCAACGGCACGGCCGCGCAAAAGGCGAAGTACCTGCCGAAGCTGGTGTCGGGCGAACACGTAGGCGCCCTCGCGATGAGCGAGCCGAACGCTGGCTCGGACGTCGTCAGCATGAAGCTGCGCGCCGAGAAGCGCGGCGACCGCTATGTGCTCAACGGCACGAAGATGTGGATCACGAACGGCCCGGACTGCGACACGCTGGTGGTCTACGGTAAGACGGACATCGAAGCCGGTGCACGCGGTATGACGGCGTTCATCGTCGAGAAAGGCATGAAGGGCTTCTCGGTCGCGCAAAAGCTCGACAAGCTCGGCATGCGCGGCTCGCACACGGGCGAACTGGTGTTCGAGAACGTGGAAGTGCCGGAAGAAAACGTACTGGGTCAGGTCGGCGGCGGCGTGAAGGTGCTCATGAGCGGTCTGGACTATGAGCGCGCCGTGCTCGCAGGCGGTCCTATCGGCATCATGCAGGCCGCCATGGACGTGGTCGTGCCGTACATCCACGACCGCAAGCAGTTCGGTCAGTCCATCGGCGAATTCCAGCTGATTCAGGGCAAAGTCGCCGATATGTACACGATCCTTCAGGCAAGCCGCGCGTATCTGTACGCCGTGGGCCGTCAGCTGGAATCGCTGGGCAGCGATCACGTGCGTCAGGTACGCAAGGATTGCGCCGGGGTGATTCTCTACACGGCCGAAAAGGCGACGTGGATGGCCGGTGAAGCGATCCAGATTCTCGGCGGCAACGGCTATATCAACGAGTATCCGGTCGGTCGTCTGTGGCGCGACGCCAAGCTGTACGAGATCGGCGCAGGCACGTCGGAGATCCGCCGCATGCTGATCGGCCGCGAATTGTTCTCCGAGACGATGTAACCACAAGGAAAGCCCACAGAAGAGACGGACATTCAGACGCAGGCAGCGGCGCTACAATCTTCACAAGCCTCGCCCTGCGCCTGTCCCGACCGGTATGAATCACTTCCCGAAACTCCTGTCGTCGCAGTTTGCTTTCGACGTCGCCCGCACGATGCTGGACGGCTTCGACAAGCATTACCGCATCTTCCGCGAGGTGTGTGTCGCGGCGCAGGCATGTTTCGAAGCCGGTGACTTCATGGGCATCCAGAAGCTCCAGCGCGACCGCATCGCCTATTACGACGAGCGCGTGCGCGAATGCATCGTGACGCTGGAAGACGAGTTCGACGCACAGTCGCTAGACGACGATGTCTGGCAGCAAGTGAAGCTGCATTACATCGGCTTGCTCACGGAGCATCGTCAGCCCGAACTGGCCGAGACGTTTTTCAACTCGGTGTGCTGCAAGATCCTGCACCGCTCGTACTTCAATAACCGCTTCATCTTCGTGCGCCCCGCCGTGGCGACGGAGTACATCGAGAACGACGCGCCCGCCGCGAAGCCGACGTACCGCGTCTACTATCCCGCGCAGGACGGCATGGCCGCCACGCTCGCGCGCATCGTCACGAATTTCCAGCTTAAGCGCCCGTTCGCCGATCTGTCGCGCGACGTGGGCTATGTGATGCGCGCCATCGAAGAGGCGTTCGGCACATTCGACGCTGCGCCGAATTTTCAGATTCACGTGCTGGCGTCGCTGTTCTTCCGCAACAAGGCGGCCTATATCGTAGGACGCATCGTGAACGGCGACACCACGACGCCCTTCGCCGTCCCGATCATGCACGACGCCCACGGCAAGCTGGCGCTCGACGCCGCTTTGCTGCGCGGCGAGCAACTGCGTGTGATGTTCAGCTTCTCGCACGCGTACTTCATGGTCGACATGGAGGTGCCGTCGGCCTACGTGCAGTTTTTGCGCACGATCATGCCGGGAAAGCCGAAGGCCGAGATCTATACGTCGGTCGGCTTGCAGAAGCACGGCAAGAATCTGTTCTATCGCGATTTTCTGCATCACCTGAAGCATTCGAGCGACAAGTTCGTGAGCGCACCGGGCATTCCCGGACTGGTGATGCTGGTGTTTACGCTGCCCTCGTATCCGTACGTCTTCAAGCTGATTCGCGAGCGCTTCGCGCCGCCCAAGGAGACGACACGCGAACAAGTGAAAGCGAAGTATCTGATGGTCAAGCAGCACGATCGCGTGGGCCGGATGGCCGACACACTGGAGTTCTCCAGCGTCGCCTTCCCGCTCTCGCGCTTCGACGATGCCCTGCTCGCCCAGCTCCGTACCGAAGTGCCCTCGCTGCTCGAATTCGACGGCGACGCGCTGGTGATCCGCCACTGCTACATCGAGCGTCGCATGACGCCGCTCAATCTGTGGCTGCAATCCGCCTCGGACGACCAGGTGGACCACGCCATGCGCGAATACGGCAACGCGATCAAGGAGCTGATGGCGGCGAACGTGTTTCCGGGCGACATGCTGTACAAGAATTTCGGTGTGACGCGTCACGGCCGGGTGGTCTTCTACGATTACGACGAACTGGAATATCTGACGGATTGCCACATCCGTCGAGTGCCGGAACCACGTAACGAAGAAGAGGCGATGTCAGGGGAAGTCTGGTACCGTGTAGGCCCGCACGACGTGTTTCCGCAGACGTTTGAGACGTTTCTGACGGGAGACGCGCGCGTGCGGCACTATCTGAGCCAGCATCATCCGGATTTCTTCGACCCCGGCCTGTGGCAAGGCTTTCAGGATCGGGTGCGAGCCGGACAGATGCACGACTTCTATCCGTACGATGTCTCGCTGCGTTTCGTCAATCGCTACGGTGCCGCCCGCGGCATCACGGATTCAGGTGCTTCGGCCGCTCCGCCTCGCGCGGCAGCCGCCTGAGCGCCGGACTTCCTCGCCATTGACGCCTCCCAGCTCACGACATGCCCGCCGGATGACACGATCATGACCGAAGACAAAGACCAACCTCTCATCCATCTGCTCGATAACAACCGCGCCTGGGTTGCCAGCGTGAACGCGGAAGATCCCGCGTTTTTCGAGCGGCTGTCCAAGATACAGACGCCAGAATACCTCTGGATCGGCTGCTCGGATTCGCGCGTGCCCGCGAACCAGATCACCGGACTGGCACCGGGCGAAGTGTTCGTCCACCGCAATATTGCGAACGTGGTGGTCCACAGCGACCTGAACTGCCTGTCGGTTTTGCAGTTCGCTGTCGAAGTGCTGAAAGTGCGTCACATCATGGTCGTCGGCCACTACGGCTGCGGCGGTGTGGGCGCAGCACTCGACGGCGCGAAGATGGGCCTCGTCGATAACTGGCTGCGCCACGTGCGCGACGTCTACGAGCGCCACGTCGACCAGATCGACGCGCTGCCCTCGCGCGACGCCCGTCACGATCGCCTGTGCGAGTTGAACGCCATCGAACAGGTCGTGAATATTTGTCACACCACCGTCCTGCGCGACGCCTGGGCCCGCAACCAACCGGTCACCGTGCACGGCTGGGTGTACGGCCTGCGCGACGGTCTGGTGCGCGACCTGCGCATGTCGGTGAATAGCCTCGAATCCCTGCCGCGTATCTATGATCGCTGCGTGGAAGCGATGGCCGAATTACGTCATCCACGCGCCTGATCGCTTAGGCGAACCCAGGCCAGTCAGGCGCGCAAGCGGGCGCGTGGACGACGGAAGATTGAAGCATTGGATATTCGGGGCTGACGCACCGATCCGCAAGGACGCAGCGTCAGCCACGCAACCCCTTTTATGGAGATTGCCATGCAACAAGACCCGATCGTCATCGTTTCCGCTGCCCGCACGCCGATGGGTGGCCTGCAAGGCGTATTCGGCGATGTCGCCGCGCCGCAACTCGGTGCCGCCGCCATTCGCGCGGCTGTCGAACGCGCTGGCCTGAAGCCGGAGCAGGTCGACGAAGTCGTCATGGGCTGCGTGCTGCCCGCCGGTCAGGGGCAAGCGCCTGCGCGTCAGGCCACGCTCGGCGCCGGGCTGCCCCTCGCAGCCGGTGCGACCACCGTCAACAAGATGTGCGGCTCCGGCATGCGTGCCGCGATGTTCGCCCACGACATGCTCGTCGCCGGTAGTGCCGACGTCATCGTCGCCGGTGGCATGGAAAGCATGAGCAACGCCCCCTATCTCCTGCCCAAAGCGCGCGCCGGTATGCGCATGGGTCACGGTCAGGTCATCGACCACATGTTCTTCGACGGTCTGGAAGACGCTTACGACAAAGGTCGCCTGATGGGCACCTTCGCCGAAGAGTGCGCCGACCGTTACGCCTTCACCCGCGAAGCGCAAGACGCCTTCGCCATCGCCTCCCTCGAGCGCGCGCAGAACGCCACGAAAGACGGCTCGTTTGCGTGGGAAATCACTGCTGTGACGGTGCCGGGCCGCAAGGGCGACACCGTCGTCGAGCAGGACGAGCAGCCATTCAAGGCCAATCCCGAAAAGATTCCGACGCTCAAGGCCGCCTTCCGCAAGGACGGCACGGTCACGGCCGCCAACTCGTCGTCGATCTCCGACGGCGCTGCCGCGCTCGTGCTCATGCGCGAATCGACGGCCAAGCGCCTCGGCCTCGCGCCGCTCGCCCGCATCGCCGGTCACAGCACCTTCGCACAACAACCGGGCCTGTTCACGACCGCCCCGGTCGGTGCGATGCGCAAGCTGTTCGAGAAGACCGGCTGGTCGACGGCCGACGTCGATCTGTTCGAGATCAACGAAGCGTTCGCCGTCGTCGCAATGGCCGCGATGCATGAATTCGATCTGCCGCACGACAAGGTCAACATTCACGGCGGCGCGTGTGCGCTCGGCCACCCGATCGGCGCGTCCGGCGCACGTATTCTCGTCACACTGATCGGCGCACTGCGCAAGACCGGTGGCAAGCGCGGCGTAGCGAGCCTGTGTATCGGCGGCGGCGAAGCAACCGCGATGGCCATCGAGCTCGTCTGACCGACGCGTTCGACCGGCTCACGCGTCTGAACTCACACCGGCGTCCAACGCCGGTTCACCGTTTCTACGGGGACATATCGACGTCATGAAAACAGCGCTCATCATCGGTGCCTCACGCGGCATCGGCATGGAATTCGTACGGCAGTATCGCGAAGACGGCTGGCGCGTGTTCGCCACCGCACGCAACGAAGACGGTCTGGCCGCGCTGCGCGAGCTCGATGCCGAAGCCCTGAAACTCGACGTCACGCGCGTGGAGTCGCTGTCCGGCCTGTCGTGGCAACTCGACGGCGTGGAACTCGACGTGGCGGTCTACAACGCAGGCGTGAACTCCGAACGCACGACCGGTCTCGCACCGATCACGAAGGACGAGTTCGACCGCGTGTTCCACACCAACGTCCTCGGCGCGATGCAGGTCGCGCCGCTCGTGCTGCCTTTCGTGGAAGCGGCGGGCGGCAGCTTCGGCTTTCTGTCGAGCCGCATGGGCAGTGTCGAATTGATGGAGTCGAACGGTAGCTGGCTGTATCGCGCGAGTAAAGCCGCCGTGAATTCGGTCGTCAAAGCGGTGTCGCTCGAAGCCCAGCGCGCGACGTGCGTCGCCATGCACCCGGGCTGGGTGCGCACCGACATGGGCGGCGAGAACGCCGACATCGATGTCGAGACGAGCGTGTCCGGCATGCGTCGCGTGCTGGCTCGCGCCCCAGGCGAACGCGCGACGCACAACGGCGGCTTTTACAACTACGACGGCACGCCGTTCCCTTGGTAAGCCACGCAGTACCGTAGCACTTGCATCACCGGTAGCACCCATAAAACGCTGTTGCCACACCGCCGTATCTTTTGATTCGCGGGCCAGAAACGTCACTCGGAAACGGAGCCAACATGACGTCCGCCATCGACTTTTATTTCGACTTCGCATCCCCGTATGGGTATTTTGCGAGCACCTGCATCGACGACATCGCTTCGCGCAACGGGCGTGGCGTCGCGTGGCATCCGATCCTGCTCGACATCGTCTACAAGGTGAACGGCACGGGCGCACCGGTGCAGCATCCGATCAAGACGGAGTATCTGAAGAACGACGTGGCGCGCACCGCGCGTTTTCACGGCATCGACTACAAGCGGCCGACGCATTTCCCGATCCCCACGCAAGCCGCCGAGCGCGCCGTGTTGTGGGTACAGGACCATCGCGGCGGCGACTTGTCGGCGGAGTTCGCGAAGTCGATCTTTCGCGCGCTCTATGTCGACGACGTGAACATCGGCGACCCGGCGGAACTGGTACGGCTCGGCGAAGCGCTGGGTATCGATGGCGCAGCCCTCGACACCGGCATGCACTCGCCCGCCGCCAAGGACCATCTCAAAGCCGAGATCGATCTGGCGATGGCGCGCGGCGTGTTCGGCTCGCCGTTCGTGATCGTGGACGGCGAACCGTTCTGGGGTTTCGACCGTTTCGCACAGGTAGAGGCCTGTCTGAAGCACGGCAAGATCTGACACTGAAACACCACAAGGCACGACATACGATGGCAAGCCCCCAATCGCCGCAAAACAAGGACCGTGAAGGCTGCCCGTGCGGCGGCCTCGCGTTCGAGGATTGCTGCGCACGTTATCTCGAACACGGCGAGATTCCGCCCACGGCCGAAGCGCTGATGCGCTCGCGCTACACGGCGTTCGTGCGTCAGAACGCACCGTATCTGCTCGATACGTGGGCGGCACGCACGCGTCCCGCGACGCTCGATTTTGGCGACGCCCCGCAGTGGCTCGGCCTTCAGGTCAAGGCGCATCTGCAACGAGACGAGCACCACGCCGAAGTCGAATTCGTCGCCCGTTACAAGGTCGGCGGACGCGCTCACCGGCTGCACGAACGCAGTCGCTTCGAGCGCACCGACGACGGCCGCTGGCGCTACATCGACGGCGACCTGTTCGACTGATCTCGCGACGTCATTCAGCACATCGCTCGCCACGTCGCCAAGCACAAGCACTCAACTAAAACTCACACTCCACCGGATTTCGTCACATGCCGATTCTCGAAAGCAAACTCAACCCGCGCGGCGAAGACTTTGCACGCAACGCGTCCGCCATGCAGACCGTGGTCGACGAACTGCGCGCCCGTATCGCGCAACTGGCCGGTGGCGGCGGTGAGGCTGCGCGCAAGAAGCACACCGGTCGTGGCAAGCTGCTGCCGCGCGATCGCGTGCAACAACTGCTCGATCCGGGTTCCCCCTTTCTCGAACTCTCGCAACTCGCCGCGACCGGCATGTATCACGACGACGCACCGGGCGCGGGGATCATCACGGGCATCGGCCGCGTGTCCGGCCAGGAATGCGTGATCGTGTGCAACGACGCCACGGTCAAGGGCGGCACGTACTACCCGATGACGGTCAAGAAGCACCTGCGCGCGCAGGAGATCGCCGAGCAGAACCATCTGCCGTGCATCTATCTGGTCGACTCGGGCGGCGCGAACCTGCCGAATCAGGACGACGTCTTCCCCGATCGCGATCACTTCGGCCGCATCTTCTACAACCAGGCGCAAATGTCGGCGCAAGGCATTCCGCAGATCGCCGTGGTGATGGGCTCGTGCACGGCAGGTGGCGCGTATGTGCCCGCCATGAGCGACGAGTCGATCATCGTCAAGGAACAGGGCACGATTTTCCTCGGCGGCCCGCCCCTGGTGAAAGCTGCCACCGGCGAAGAAGTGAGCGCAGAAGATCTCGGCGGTGCGGATGTCCACACGCGTCTGTCGGGTGTCGCCGACCACTTCGCGCAGAACGACGCACACGCGCTGTCCATCGCGCGCAGCATCGCCGCGAACCTCAATCGTCGCAAGCCTGCGACCGTCGCCACCAAGACGCCGGTCGAACCGAAGTACGACGCGCGTGAACTGTATGGCGTGATTCCCGCCGACACGAAGAAGCCGTTCGACGTGCGCGAAGTGATCGCGCGTCTCGTCGACGGCTCCGAATTCGATGAATTCAAGGCGCGCTACGGCACCACGCTGGTGTGCGGCTTCGCGCATCTGTGGGGCTATCCGGTCGGCATCGTGGCGAACAACGGCATTCTGTTCTCGGAGTCCGCGCAAAAGGGCGCGCACTTCATCGAACTGTGCTGCCAGCGCAAGATCCCGCTGATCTTCTTGCAGAACATCACGGGCTTCATGGTCGGGCGCAAGTACGAAAACGAAGGCATCGCCAAGCACGGCGCGAAGATGGTGACGGCCGTCGCCACCGCAAACGTGCCGAAGTTCACCGTCATCATCGGCGGCTCGTTCGGCGCGGGTAACTACGGCATGTGCGGTCGCGCCTACTCGCCGCGTTTCCTGTGGATGTGGCCGAACGCGCGCATCTCCGTGATGGGCGGCGAGCAGGCCGCGTCGGTGCTCGCCACGGTCAAGCGCGATGGCATCGAGGGCAAGGGCGGTCAGTGGAGCGCCGAGGAAGAAGACGCCTTCAAGCAGCCGATCCGCGATCAGTACGAACGTCAGGGGCATCCGTTCTACGCGAGCGCGCGCCTGTGGGACGACGGTGTGATCGATCCGGCCGACACGCGCACGGTGCTCGGTCTCGGCCTGTCGGCTGCGCTCAATGCGCCGATTCCGGAAACGCGCTTCGGCCTGTTCCGTATGTGATCGCATGTAATCGCATGTAATCGCATGTAATCGAGCGTCATCGCCCACACCGGTCCATCGAGGAATTCCGTCATGCAACTCGCAACGCTCAAGTTCAGTGTCGACGCCCACGTCGCCACCGTTACGCTCAACCGTCCGGACGTGCGCAACGCGTTCAACGAAACCGTCATCGAAGAACTGACCGGCACGTTTCGCGCGCTGGCGACGAACGACGACGTGCGCGCCATCGTGCTCGCCGCTGAAGGCGTCGCGTTCTGCGCCGGCGCCGATCTGAACTGGATGAAGAAGATGGCCGGTTACTCGGACACCGAGAACCGCGCCGACGCCATGACGCTCGCCGTCATGCTCAACACGATCTACCGCTGCCCGAAGCCGGTGATCGCGCGCGTGCAGGGCGATACGTACGCGGGCGGTGTCGGACTCGCGGCCGTGGCGGACATTGTGGTCGCCGTCGACACGGCGCACTTCTGCCTGTCCGAAGCCAAGCTCGGCCTGATTCCTGCCACCATCGGCCCGTATGTGATTCGCGCGCTGGGCGAGCAGGCGTCGCGTCGCTATTTCGTGACGGCGGAACGCTTCACGGCCGCCACGGCGCAGCGTCTCGGCCTGGTGCACGAGGTCGTTGCCGCCGATGCGCTCGACAGCACCATCGGCGCGCTGGCGAAGGCGCTTGTCGACAACAGCCCGAACGCGGTGAAGGAGTGCAAGCGCCTTGTGCAGGACTTCGCCGGGCGCGCCATCGACGAGGCGGCCATCGCCGACACGGCCGAGCGCATCGCGAAGATCCGCGCCTCCGACGAGGGTCGCGAAGGGGTGCGTTCGTTCCTGGAGAAGCGTTCGCCGTCATGGCGCGACGCCTCCTGAGCGAACGCACGAAAATCATCCATTTCGACGGTTACAAAATTTTTTTGGGAGGGGTGACGGCGGAGATGCCTGAACGTTATCGGCGGGTTTTACGAAATTGTCGATAACGTCTCTTTACGGCTCGCAAAACAGCGAGTTTTCGCACCAAATCCGCCTATTGCCCTGCCAAATCGCTTTGCCTACCATGCGCCCATCCCCCACCTCCGGCCACGTGCAGCAGCGCAGCGCGCAATGCCCCGCACCGGCCAGCCAGACGGACGACGAGCATCGGGCATCTTGCCCGGCTTCTCGCCCGTCATGGCCCTCCAAGGAGTCAAAGATGGACGCCTCCCCGCGCCCCCCCAACGGTCCCGGCGATCTCGCCGCGCGCAGTCTGCGACAGGTCTGGCACCCCTGCACGCAGATGAAGCAACAGGCAAAGCTGCCCCTCGTCGCGCTGTCTCACGGCGAAGGGCCCTGGCTCGTCGACACCGGCGGCGAACGCTACCTCGATGCCATCAGTTCGTGGTGGGTCAATCTGTTCGGCCACGCGAACCCGCGCATCAACGCGGCGCTGATCGATCAGTTGGGCCGCCTCGAACATGCGATGCTCGCGGGCTTCACGCATGAGCCCGTCGTGTCCTTGTCCGAACGTCTGTCGGCATTGACCGGCGGCGTGCTCGGTCATGCGTTCTTCGCGTCGGACGGTGCGTCGGCCGTCGAGATCGCGCTGAAGATGAGCTTTCACGCGTGGCGCAATCAGGGCCACAGCGACAAGCGCGAATTCGTCTGCGTGCGCAACGGCTATCACGGCGAAACGCTCGGCGCGCTGGCCGTCACCGACGTCGCCCTGTTCCGTGACGCCTACGATCCGCTGCTGCGGCATGCGCACGTCGTGGCATCGCCCGATGCGCGTCAGGCGTGCGATGGCGAGACGGCCATCGACGTCGCCCGCCGCGCCGCTGCCGAACTCGACACGCTGCTCACGCAACGTGAAGGACGCATCGCCGCCGTCATCGTCGAGCCGCTGGTGCAGTGCGCCGCAGGCATGGCGATGCACGACCCCGAATACCTGCGCCTCGTACGCGCGCTGTGCGACAAGCACGGCGCACACATGATTGCGGACGAAATCGCCGTCGGTTGTGGCCGCACCGGCACGTTCTTCGCGAGCGAGCAGGCCGGTATCTGGCCCGATCTGCTCACGCTCTCCAAGGGCATCAGCGGCGGCTATCTGCCGCTCTCGCTCGTGCTCTCGCGCGACGCGATCTACGACGCCTTCTACGACGACGACACCGCGCGTGGCTTCCTGCACTCGCACTCGTACACCGGCAATCCGCTCGCGTGCCGTGCCGCGCTGGCCACGCTCGACATCTTCGCGGACGACGACGTCCTCGCTAGCAATGCCGTGCGCGCTGCGCGTCTGACGCAAGCCCTCGCACCGCTGGCCGACGATCCGCGCGCGAAGCATTTCCGTCATCGCGGCATGATCTGGGCGTTCGACGCCGTATTGCCGGATGCCCCCGGCGCGGCGGGTGCCTTCGCGAAGCGCTTCTACACCGAAGCTCGCGCGCGCGGCGTGCTGCTGCGTCCGATCGGCGCGACGGTCTACCTGATGCCGCCGTACGTGCTCGACGACGGCACCGCCGACTGGCTGGCGACGCAAACGCTCGCTGCTTTCGACGCAACGATGCAACAGGAGGTGGCCGCATGACGACCCATCCCCTGCTCGACCGCCTCGACGCCGGACTCGCCGAGATCGACCGTCAGCACCTGCGTCGCCGTCATCGCGTGGTGAGCACGCCGTGCCAGCCGCATTTGAGTGCTGACGGGCGCGACGTCCTCGCCTTCGCGAGCAACGACTATCTCGGGCTGGCCGCACACCCGAAGGTCGTCGAAGCGCTCATCGAAGGTGCGCAACGTTACGGCGCTGGCAGCGGTGCTTCGCACCTCATCAGCGGCCATTCGCAGGCGCACGCGGAACTCGAAGACGCCCTCGCCGACTTCATGTCGCCGCATCTGGTCGACGGTCGCGCGCTGTATTTCTGCACCGGCTACATGGCCAATCTGGCGACGATCTCCGCACTCGCCAACAAGGACTCGGAAATCTTCTCCGAAGCGCTCAACCACGCCTCACTGATCGACGGCGCACGACTCTCGCGCGCGAAGACGCACGTCTATCCGCACGGCGACGTCGACGCCCTCGCCGCCCTGCTCGAAGCCAGTACCGCCGAGACGAAGCTGATCGTCACCGACGGTGTCTTCTCAATGGACGGAGACATCGCGCCGCTGCCGCAGTTGCTCGCGCTCGCCGAGCGTCATAACGCGTGGCTCATCGTGGACGATGCGCACGGCTTCGGCGTGGTCGGTGAGAACGGACGCGGCGTGTTCGAACACTTCGACATGCGCTCGCCGAATCTGGTGATCATCGGCACGCTCGGCAAGGCCGCCGGTGTCGGCGGCGCGTTCGTCGCGGCCCATCGCAGCGTGATCGAGTGGCTGATCAATCGCGCCCGTCCGTACATCTTCACGACGGCGGCAGCGCCCTCGCAGGCGCATGCTTTGCTCACGAGTCTCGCAATCATCGCGGGTGACGAAGGTCGCGAGCGTCGCGCGACGTTGCAGGCGCGCATTGCGCAACTGCGCGATTCGCTCACGCTGAAGCACTGGCATCACATGGTCTCGCCGACGGGCGTGCAGCCGATCATCCTCGGCGAGAACGCGGCTGCACTGCATGCGCAGGCCGGGCTGGCCGAGGCCGGATTGTGGGTCCCCGCGATTCGCCCGCCGACGGTAGCGCCTGGCACGTCGCGCCTGCGCCTCACGCTCAGCGCCGCGCATACGGCCGAGGACGTCACGCGCCTGACCCGCGCCATCAATCGACTCGACAACGACTGGACGGAGCACGCGCATGGCTGAACGCAACCTCATCACCGCCGCCGATGCCCCGACCGAGCGTGCAACGCCCGCGCGTCACGCGTTCTTCGTCACCGGCACCGATACCGAGATCGGCAAGACGCTCGTCTCGTCGGCGTTGCTGCATGCCGCCGCGCGTCGCGGGCTGGTGTGCGCCGGGCTCAAGTCGGTGGCCGCAGGCGCGTCGGAACACAACGGTCGCTTCGTCAATGAAGACGTGGAGCAGTTGCACGACGCGAGCAATCTGAAGCTGCCCGACGACTGGTACTGCCCGTACGTGCTCAAGGACGCGACCGCACCGCACATCGCGGCCGCCGCTGAGGGCATCGACCTCGATTGCAGCGTGATCCGGGCAGGTTATGCGCGGGTTGCCGCGCGCGCGGACCTCGTGATCGTCGAAGGCGTCGGCGGTTTCCGCGTGCCGCTCGGCCCCGACGCCAGCGCGCCCGACACCGCCGATCTGGCGCGTCAGCTCGGCCTGCCGGTCATCCTCGTCGTCGGCCTGCGTCTGGGCTGCATCAGCCATGCGCTGCTCACCGCCGAGGCGATTACGTCGCGCGGACTCACGATTGCCGGATGGGTCGCGAACCACGTCGATCCGGACATGCGTCATGTGGATGCCAACGTCGAGGCGATTGCCGCGCGACTGGGTGCGCCGTTACTGGGGCGCGTGCCACATCTGCCGCACCCCGACGCGGCGACCGCCTCCGGCTATCTCGACATTGCGCCGCTGGTCGATACCGCATTGCATCGCACTGCGCAGACATCGTCCGGCCCTCGCCCACATACCGCTCCCTGAGCGCGATCCACACACCGACATCGCGCCAACACCGAACACACAGAATTCAAGGAATCTCACCATGCAAGTTCACGCCCACACCGCCGCCCACGGCCACGACGAAGCCCTGCGCCGTAACGACACGCCCTGGACCGTCGCCGACATCGAAGCGCTGTTCGCCCTGCCGTTCAACGACCTGATCTTCCGCGCGCAGCAAGTGCACCGCGAGCATTTCGACGCCAATGCCGTCCAGCTCTCGACGCTGCTCTCGATCAAGACCGGCGGTTGCCCGGAAGACTGCTCGTACTGCCCGCAGTCGGCGCGCTACGACACCGGCGTGGAAGCCGAGAAGCTAATGCCAGTCGAGGAAGTGGTCGCCGCGGCACAACGCGCCAAGGAAGCCGGTGCTACGCGCTTCTGTATGGGCGCTGCGTGGCGCAGCCCGAAGCCGCATCAGGTCGACGCCGTGGGCGAGATGGTCCGCAGCGTGAAGGCGCTGGGTCTGGAGACGTGCGTGACGCTCGGCATGCTGCGCGACGGTCAGGCGCAGCAACTGCGCGACGCAGGTCTCGACTACTACAACCACAACCTCGATACGTCGCCCGAGTTCTACGGTCAGATCATCACGACGCGCACGTATCAGGACCGTCTCGACACGCTCGCCCGCGTGCGCGACGCCGGTCTCAAGGTGTGCTGCGGCGGCATCGTCGGTCTGGGCGAGACGCGCCGTGAGCGCGCCGGTCTGATCGCGCAACTCGCGAACATGTCGCCGTATCCGGAGTCGGTGCCCATCAACAACCTGATGAAGGTCGAGGGCACGCCGCTGGAGAACAACGAGAGCGTCGATCCGTTCGACTTCGTGCGCATGATCGCCGTGGCACGTATCACGATGCCGCGCGCGATGGTGCGTCTGTCGGCTGGGCGCGAAATGATGGACGACTCACTGCAATCGCTGTGCTTCCTCGCCGGGGCGAACTCGATGTTCTACGGCGAGAAGCTGCTCGTCACGCAGAACCCGCAAGCCGAAGCCGACCGCGCGCTGCTCGCACGCCTCGGCATGCGCACGTCGACCGAAGAGAAGCTCGGTGCGGAGAATGCGGGCGACGCGAGCGAGTGCGACGCATTGAAGCCCTGCGCGACCCACTAAGCGGAGCAACGCGGTCGCCGCGCAGGTGTTGAAGGATAAGTGCCACCACAACGACCAGATCGCAACAGACGATCCGCTCCATCCGTTGTGGCGGCAGAGCTGAATAGCAAAGAGAATGGTGTCAGTGCGCTGCCCCTCCGTCACAAGCGGAGACGTTAGTCACCAACGCCGCCCAAATCGATCATTTTCCGGAGGCAACATGTTCGACAAAATCCTCATCGCCAACCGCGGCGAAATCGCCTGCCGAGTGGCTGCCACGGCCGCACGGCTGGGCATCCGCACGGTCGCTGTCTATTCCGACGCCGATGCGCACGCCAAGCATGTCGCCGTGTGCGACGAAGCGGTGCACGTAGGCGGTGCGGCCGCTCGCGAGAGCTACCTGCGCATCGACGCCATCATCGCAGCCGCCAAGGCCACCGGTGCTCAGGCCATCCACCCGGGCTACGGCTTCCTGTCCGAGAACGAAGCGTTCGCCGCTGCCTGCCATGAGGCCGGCATCGTCTTCATCGGCCCGCCGGTCGGCGCCATCCACGCAATGGGCAGCAAGAGCGCCGCCAAGACGCTGATGGAAGGCGCGGCCGTGCCGCTCGTGCCGGGCTATCACGGCGACAACCAGGACGCCGCCTTCCTCCACGCACGCGCCGACGAGATCGGCTACCCGGTGCTGCTCAAGGCCAGCGCTGGTGGTGGCGGCAAAGGCATGCGCGTGGTCGAGCGCAGCGAAGAATTCCGCGCCGCGCTCGCTTCTTGCCAGCGCGAAGCCGCGAGTAGCTTCGGCGACGAACGCGTGCTCGTTGAGAAGTATCTGACGCGTCCGCGTCACATCGAAATTCAGGTGTTTGCCGACACCCACGGCAACTGCGTCTATCTGTTCGAGCGCGACTGCTCGGTGCAACGTCGCCACCAGAAGGTGCTGGAAGAAGCGCCCGCGCCGGGCATGCCCGAAGCACGTCGCCGTGCGATGGGCGAAGCGGCGTGCAATGCCGCGCGCGCCGTGGGCTACGTCGGTGCGGGCACCGTCGAGTTCATCGCCAATCAGGACGGCTCGTTCTACTTCATGGAGATGAATACGCGTCTTCAGGTCGAACACCCCGTCACCGAAATGATCACCGGCCTCGATCTGGTCGAATGGCAACTGCGTGTGGCCGCAGGCGAAGTGCTGCCCCGCAAGCAGGACGAGCTGCGCATTCACGGCCATGCGCTCGAAGCGCGTATTTACGCTGAAAATCCGGATAACAACTTCCTGCCGTCGACGGGCACGCTCTCGACGCTGCGTCCGCCCGCAGCGGTGCAGTTCGAAATCGGTGGCACAACGTCCCCGGCGGGTGTGCGTATCGACTCGGGTGTGCGCGAGGGCGATACCATCTCCCCGTTCTACGACCCGATGATCGCCAAGCTGATCGTGTGGGGACAGGACCGCGACGAAGCGCTCGCACGCATGCGTCGTGCGCTGGGCCAGTACCGTGTGGTCGGCGTGCAGACGAACATCGCATTCCTCGGACGTCTCGTGGCGAGCGAACCGTTCGCCGGGGCCGATCTCGACACGGGCCTCATCGAACGCCATCGCGACACGCTGTTCCCGGCCGCAGCGCCAGTGCCCGCCACGACGCTCGCGCTGGCTGTTGCGGCACAACTCGCACGCGAGACGGTCGTCGGCTTCCGTAAGTATCAGGACAGCATCGACCGTCATTCGCCGTGGCAACTCGCGACGGGCTGGCGGCTGAACGGCGACTATCAGCGCACGCTCTCGTTCGATCATGGCGAGACGCGCCTTGACGTCGTGCTCACGAGCGGTGCGCAGGCCAGCACGCTGACGGTCGACGGACAGACCTACCCGTACCGCTATGCCCACGACGCGGGCGTGTACCGCGTGACGCTCGGCGAGCGCCGCGTGCAGGGCCACGTCGACTTCGAACACGAGACGGCTCACGTCTTCGCCGACGGTCAGTCGTGGACGCTGCGCTGGCACGATCCGCTCGCACAGGCAGGCGCGCAGGAAGGCGGCGAAGGCCGTCTGACCGCACCGATGCCGGGCAAGGTCATCGCCGTGCTGGCGGCCGTCGGTACGAAGGTCGAGAAAGGCGCGCCGCTGCTCGTGATGGAAGCGATGAAGATGGAACACACCATCAGCGCACCGGCCGACGGCGAGATCGAAGAAGTGCTGTACGCCGTGGGCGATCAGGTGCCGGAAGGCGCGCAGTTGCTGGCGTTCAAGCGGTGAGTTTTATCGCGTCGTAAGGACCATCTCGCACACGAAGGCCAGGTATCACGCTGAAATCATGCCGAATCGTGCGCGGACGCGCTGAGGATCGTCTGACGCCGGAATTGCTCCGGCGTCAGTCCCGACTGGCGCGTGAACATCTCGATGAACGCCGACGGTGTGGCGTAGCCCAGATCGAACGCGATCGACTTCACCGTCCGCCCCGCCTCCAACCCCTCGATGGCCCGCAGAAAGCGCATGCGCTGCCGCCATTGCCCCAGCGTCATCCCCAGCTCCGTCAGACAGTGACGCGCCAGCGTGCGCTCCGTCATCGACATCGTCTTCGCCCACGCGGCGAGTGTGCGGTTATCGGCAGGCTCGCTCTGTAACGCATCCAGCACACGCACCAGCGAGGGCGACCTCGCCTGCGGCAAGAAGCGCGGCTCCGCCGGGGCCAGCGCGATCTGGTCGATGAGCACCTGTGCAAGCCGTCGGTCGGCATCGGTCTGCGGGCACGCGACGCCGCGCTCCGCGAAGTCCAGCAGGATCGCGCGCAGCAAGCCGCTAATGCGCAACGTCGCCGCCTTCGTCGGGAGGGCACTCGCGAGCGAGGCGTCGATGTACACGGATCGGTAGATCACGGCGTTCGCGTTGAAGCTCGCGTGCGTCGCCTTGGGTGGCACCCACACGGCGTATTGCGGCGGCGAGAGAAAACGCGCGCCCTCGATCTCGATCTGCATGACGCCGTTCGCCACGTAGCTGAACGTCCCCCAGTCATGGCGATGCGGCACCCAGGCGGTCTGCGCGTCGAACTCGTCGTAACGGAAGTAGACCGGGTAAGGCAGCGTCTTGAAGGTCGGCCAGTTGTAGCGAACGGTCATGGTGAGGGCGCAGACGTTGAGGGGCAGCCTGCCTGTGCGGGTCGATGGCGTCCATCTTACCGTTCGCCGGTCTCCTCTGCGAAAACTCGCTTCCGGTGTCATGCTGCTAGCTGACGCGCGTCACCCGTGCGGGTGCTCGATGGACTCGACCGGCCGGTGGCCCTTAGCGCCACGCGCTGCAACACATTCCTTTACATCAGGAGAAAGTATGAATATCGGATTTCTCGGACTCGGCACGATGGGCGCCCCGATGGCGCGCAATCTATTGAAGGCAGGCTACGCGCTGCGCGTGTGGAACCGTTCGCGCGCCCCCGTGGACGCCCTCGCCGCTGAGGGCGCCACGCCGACGGCGAGCCCCGCGCAGGCCGCGCTCGGTGTCGACGTGCTGATCGCCATGCTGGCCGACGACGACACCTCGCGCACGGTGCTATGCGACGGTGGTGCGCTTCATGCCCTCACGCGCGGTGCCATCGTGGTGAACATGGCCACGGTCTCGCTCGACTTCGCCCGCGAGATGCACGCGCAGTGCGAAACGCTAGGTCTGCGGTATCTGGCCGCACCGGTGTTGGGACGCGTGAATGTGGCCGAGGCCGGAAAGCTCAACGTGCTGGTGGCGGGCGAGGCGTCGGTCATCGATACGGTGCAGCCGCTGTTCGATGTTCTCGGTCAGCGCACCTGGCGATTCGGTGACACGCCCGAGCAGGCGAACGTCGTGAAGCTCGCGTCGAACTTCATGATCGCCAGCGCCATCGAGTCGATGAGCGAGGCAGCCGCGCTCGCACAAGGTCACGGGGTTGCAGGCAGCGACTTCCTCGAGATGGTGACGTCGACGGTTTTCAACACGCCCGCCTACACCGGATACGGCGGGGCGATTTCGAAGCAGGTGTTCGAACCCGCGGGCTTCAAGCTCGCGCTCGGCGCGAAGGACGTGCGCCTGGCGTTGCTCGCAGGTGAAGCCGCGAACGTTCCCATGCCGTTCGCGAGCGTGCTGCGCGACAACCACCTCGACAGCCTCGCGCACGATGAAGGACAACTCGACTGGGCCGCGCTTTCACGTGTCGCCTTGCGGCGTGCGGGTTTGCCGCGAGGTCAGGGTGAAGGCAGCGAGGAAGGTAACGACGGATCCTGACGTCAGCTACGCGTCCAGCGGGGAGCTTCGTCAGCACGCTTATCGCGGTGTTTGCACGAGGCGCCTAAGGAGGGTTCCTAGAAAATCTGGCAGCGGCCTCGGACGATGGTCGCTGCCATGCGGATCTCCGGGGTTTCGGAATTTTCATAAGGAATCCGAATAGGTGTTCGCCAATATTCTCGATGTCGATTTCAACCATGCGCGCCAACGCGCTCGACATCATGAACCAACGTCCACACCTGAACACCGGCCTGCGCACCCTCGCGCTCGCCGCGACGCTCGCGTTGCTCGCACTGCCGTGCGGCGTCAGCGCACAAAGCAATGTGACGCTCTACGGCACGATCGACTCCGGTATCGTGCACGCCAATCACACGGCGGTCGCCAACGGCCCTGAGTCGTTCACCGGCATCACGAGCAACATCATCGGCGGCAGCCGCTGGGGCCTGCGCGGCACGGAATCGCTGGGGAACGGCCTCTCGGCGTTGTTCCAGATCGAAAGCGGTTTCAACGCTGTCAACGGATCGATGGGCAACGGCGGTCTCGCGTTTGGGCGCAAAGCCATCGTCGGTCTGCGCAGCAGCGAATGGGGCGAAGTGACGATCGGCCGTCAGTACGATCCGGTCGTCAATCTCGTGCAGGGCCTGACCGCAGACGGCTACTTCGGCGGCTTCTTCGCCACGCCGGGCGACGTAGACAACTACGACAACGGCGCACGCATCAACAACTCGATCCGTTACGCCACGCCGAATTTCGGTGGTCTGCAATTCGAAGGGATGTATGCGACCGGCAACGTCGCAGGGAAGACAGGCGCAGGACGCTCATACGGCCTCGCGGGAGCCTACAGCAATGGCCCGGTCGCTCTCGCGGCCGGCTACTTCTTCGCAGATGGCGGCAGCAACCGCGGCAACCCGCTCACCAACGGTGACTGGCCATATCGCGAATGGACGAGCAGCGCGGGGTCGCTGTTCAACTCGCCGATCAACGCCGGCTTCCGCACGGCAAGCAAGGTGAGCATTGCACGGGTGGGCGGTAAGTACGCGATCGGTCCGGCGATTCTCGGCGTGACGTTCTCGAACGCGCAGTACGCGAGCGACGCCATGTCGCTGTTCACCGGCACTGCGAAGTTCGACAGCGTGAATGCGTTCGCCACCTATGCGCTTACGCCAGCCATCAACACCGGTATCGGCTACAGCTACACGCGCATGCGCGCCGACGGCACCCTCGGTGCGCATTACAACCAGTTCAACGCGGGCGTCACCTATGCGTTGTCCAAGCGCACGTCCACTTATGTGATTGGCGGCTATCAGCAAGCGGTCGGCAAAACGCTGAATCAGGGACAGGCCGTGGAAGCGACGGCCTCGGTCGGCTCCTATGGGATCGACGCCGGTGCCCGCACGCAGTTACTGCTGGGCATGGGGCTGAAGCACAGCTTCTGATCGTCCGTCTCCGGCCAAATCGGCCAATCGGCTCGAACCCGTGAAGGCATGCGGGTTTGAGCCGTTTTCTCCCCGGATTCAATGGCATCCACATTCAAACGACCGTTTGGAATATTGGATTAATGAGTCTAAAAAAATACACTATTTACGATTTTAAGGGTTTACCCTATTCGGGAATCTATTTAGAATTCACTCCATTGAAGTTAGCGACCGGCGCTCACCACGCTTTTTGATTTCCCTTCGAATTCGATGCGTACTGGTTCATCCCGGATCGTCTCGGCGCTGCACTCAACGGGGAGAAGTGTTGTGGTTTTCGTCAGTTGGTTGGTTGTCGCGGCATTGGCCGTTTCGGTGTCGGCAGCACGTGTGAAGCAGTTGCACCGCCGTGCAGTGCGCAACGCCTCGGCAGCGCATATGGACCGCGTGTTGCGCTACCGCCGCAGCCACCGTATCACGCCGTGCCCCCGTATTCAGTTTAAGGACGCCGCATAACTCAGCGTCGTCTTGCAGCAGGTGGTAGCAGTAGCAGTAGCAGTAGCAGTAGCAGTAGCAGTAGCAGTAGCAGTAGCAGTAGCAGTAGCAGTAGCAGTAGCAGTTCGGAAGTCTTGTATTACTCGTAGTTCCGCTTTATCCGCAGTAGCAGTTCAGCAAGTCGCAGTATTGGTCGTTTGAAGTCTGCATCGCTGTACACGCATCAATCGCAGTCCTGTAGTTCAGAAGGTCTCGCATCACCGCAGTACCCTGCAATATCTAAGCAATATCTAAGCAACATCAAAGCAATACCGCAGTTGCAATTCGCAGTCCCGCAGTACTCATGCTGTATTCCGGCGCTTGTGCGATGGCCGGATGGAGAGTCAGCCCTCCCTGTTGTTACGAGGCATCGCTCTCACGCGTTAGTGCCGTACCGCCGCCCGCGCAGCACTCAGGCGGCGGATTACGCGCCCACAGCCTCGTATTGCCCACGCGTTACTTAAAACAACCCGACGCCACGATCAGACATCGCGTGCATCGGCGGACCGAAATCGTCTTTACCCTGACGACGTTTCGTTCGCCCGACGTGTCCGCCATGTGCGCCCTACAGGCCCGATCCCACGCAGTCGGATCCGGCTCGCCCGCGTTATCGCGTGGGCGTTTGGCATGCGCCTACCCGTGCGTCATGCCCGATGTATCGAAAAAGAGAAAATTGAAAGTCATGAACACCGACCCAGAGCGCATTACCCTCACCATCAGTCTGCATCCGAACGACCTGAAGCAACTCGATCACGCGTGTCAGCGTGTGGGCATGCGCCGTGAAGATTTCTGCGTGCTGGCCACGCATCTGGAAGGCGCGCGAGTACTCAATGGCGAGGGTCTGGCCGCACTGGCCCGTCCGTTCAATTTCGCCGCTGGTCTGCCTGCGGCGCTGCGTGGCGCGTTTGCACGCCTGTGCACGCGTTGAGCCGGTAAGCATCAGGCGCTATACGTCTTTGGCGCCTGCTGCATCTGTACCGCCGGTAGCGTCTTCGCGATTCGGCGCAGCCCCTGCGCCGGACATACCGAAGGCACCGGCTTCAAGCACCACCATCCCGTCGCGCCCCTGACGTTTAGCCCGATACAACGCACGATCGGCTTGCTGAAGCCATGCCTGCGGGGTGTCGAAAGCGCTCGAAAAAGGCACCAGCCCGATACTCACCGTGCACTCCGTGAGCGACACGCGAAGCGCTTCGTCCTGTCGCATTTGCGCTTCTGCCTGCGCCACACGGGCGCGCAAATCGGCGAGCAGCCGATGCATCAGATCGCGTCCCGCGACTTCGCCGGTGTTGACCAGCACGGCACCGAACTCTTCCCCACCATATCGCCCGACCGCGTCGATCTCTCGCAGACGCTGACGCAGCAGTCCGGCAAAGCGCCGTAGCGCCGAGTCGCCCGCTGCGTGGCCAAGCGTGTCGTTGATGCGCTTGAAGTGATCCAGATCCATCAGCACCAGACACGCCGGTTGCTCCGTGTGTGCGCAATGCTCGTGGATGTCGGCCAGCCGCTGCTCCCACGCCCGCCGATTGAGCAGGCCCGTCAGGCCATCGTGTCGCGACAGATGCTCCATTTCCCGAGAGCGCTGCGACAGCTTCTGCGCGAGGTCATACGTCACCTTGCCGAGTGCGACGGGATACAGAATCACCATCGGCAAACTCGTGATGACATTGAAGGTATCGGACGCGGGGGCCCAGACAAAGCCAAGCAAGGCGATCCCGATCAGTCCGCCAACGACATTGGCCAGCAGCCCCTGAAGAAAAAGCCGTACGCCGCCCGCGCCGATGTTATCCATCGACATCATCGCGAGGACGACGACGCTCGGCAGCAGATTGAACTGCATTGCAGCGACCCAGAAGCCACCGAATGCCGCATCGATCATCAGATTCGTGCGCTCGGCGCGGTAAGGGACCGGGCGCGACAGCGCGAGTACACAGGCCAGATGCGGCCAGACGAAACCGTGGAAGATCACAAGCGCCCACAGCCACAGCGGCGTGGGGGGATCGAGTCGATAGAAGACGCCTGCGACACAGAAGAATCCGATGCCCAGACCGATGGTCCGCAGACGGTAGATGCGTCGTACGAAACGCTTGCCCTTGCCTGCGACGGCGGGATCGACACCGGCAGCGGCAGACGCCGAAGCGGCGGTCCCCGTCCTTCGGTGTTGTAGCGTGCCGTCGGCGCGCGCGTTGCTGTCTTGCTGACTCACTGACACCATGCTGCTCCGATCAACCTGCACGAACCACGGACCACGAATCAAGAACGACGGACTACGAAATACGCGCACGATGTCATCGCACCGTGGGGCCGGGCATCGCGCTTTGTGCGTGCGAACACATTGGCTTACGGTCACCGCAAGGACCCGATGGCGCCATTCTACCTGCGGCAACGTCGGCGAGCGATTCCGAAGCGCCTGACGTTGAGGGTGGTCAATATAGCCACGGACGTCACGTCCGAAATCCCTTATCGTTTGTCTGAAATTCGCTATGCGACGGATACCTTTAGGGCGGACAATTTGCCTCAGTTCGTAAGACACCCGCCGGTCGCCCCCCGACCGGCACATCGCATACATCATGGCTAATTTCATTCTGCCGCTGACCGCAGTGCTTATCTGGTCGGCCAACGTGATCGTCAACAAGCTTGCCGTCGGTCACATCTTCCCTGCTGAGATTGCGTTCCTGCGCTGGTTCGCCGCCGCGTTGCTGCTCACGCCGTTTGCGTTGCCCGCGTTGTGGCGCGCCCGCCGTCAATTTGCGCCCCATATGGCGCAATACGCCACCCTTGGCGTGCTGGGTATGGCGATCTATCAGGGCCTAGCCTATTCGGCAGCGCATTACACGAGTGCCACCAATATGGGGATCATTCTGGCGCTGCTGCCCCTCACGACCCTCACGCTCGCGGTCATGCTGCTGGGCGACGCCCTCACCGCCGGTGCGCTGGCCGGTGGCTTGATGTCGATCGGTGGCGTGCTGCTGGTCGTCGGACACGGCTCGCTGCTGCATCTCGCCGATCAGGGCATCGGTGTGGGCGACGCCATGATGGTCGCCGCCATGCTCGCGTACGCCGTGTACTGCGTGCTGCTGCGCAAATGGCATCTGCCGCTCGCCCCGCTGCCGTCGCTGTACGCGCAGATCATGTTCGCGGTCATCGCGCTGTTGCCGTTCTATCTGATCTCGGAGAAGGCAGGCATTTCGATGGACAACCTGCCGGAGCTGGCCTTCGCGACGATCCCGGTGTCCATCGCCGCCCCGTTCATCTGGATGATCGGCGTTGCGCGCATCGGCCCGCGTCGCGCGACCGTCGTCATCAATCTGGTGCCGATCTTCACGGCCCTGATCGCAGCCTTCGGTCTCGGAGAGCATCTCGCCGGTTATCACCTTCTGGGCGGCGCGCTGATTCTCGCGGGGGTGGCACTCGGCGAAAACTGGCATCTGCCGATTCGCAAAGCGCGTGAACCGATGCCCGCTGTGGCGGATGAATTGGGAAGCGTCCGATAAATTTTGCGCTATTAGCGTCACCGACTCTTTATAGAGGCCCGCCCGTCACGCATGGGGAGGAGAGCGATATAACGTCGCAGGGCGCGGGGGGATTGATTACGCTGTGTGACTCGTCAACGGAGTTCGCCATGCAAACCAATCCACTCGCCCTGTTCGGAGACCATCTGGCCCGCTTGCGTAAGGCGCGCGGCTGGTCGCAGGAGAAGCTTGCCCTAGAGAGCGGTCTGGCACGCTCGTATGTCAGCGGTATCGAACGGGGCAGACGCAATGTCGCTCTCGTCAACATTTGCGTGTTGGCAGACACGCTGGGCGTGCCAACGTCCGAAATGCTGCGTTTCGCTCAGGCCGCCGCAGGCGGTGCAGAAGACGTGGCGGTGGCCTCCGAGCGCACGCCGCTGCCGCAGATCAGCCGGTCACTGTGCAAGCTGGAGAACCGCGATCAGGTCTGGCTCGCAGAGATCATCCGCAGTCTCAGCTCACGCCTGAGTCACGCGGCGCCGCCGTCCGCCACGAGCGCCTACGCGCAGTCTTCCCACGGCACGACGTCCGTCGGCGCGCATGCGGGTGCATTCGACGACGACACGCCCGACGACAGTGGGGACCTGGACGCCGGATTTCCCGTCCACCATCACCCCCCCTCTACCTCGCCCACCCGGTACCCGGCCATCTCGGAAGCGTCTTCAGAAGTCAACGTGACGCATGCCGACGCGCAGGCGAGCGAGGTCTCTCACCGCATCGGCGATCCGGACCGTCGACAGGACGGCGAAATGGATCGATCGCCCCGCGCGGCCACAGCGCCGGGCACGAACGTCGTGGCGCAAGAGGACCCACTGCGCTGGCCTGCCAGCAGAGAAGAACGCGAATGAGTGCGCGAACGAGGCATGGTCGAAAGCGTGTGCCATCGCCACGCCATTAGTGCTTAGGACATCGCGCAAAGTCCCTCTGCCACACGGGGGGCGTTGCGCGATGATTCGTCTCGTAAAAGTGACTGATTAACCTATTAAAAATAGCCGCTCTTGCGCGGACCGCGTCGTCACCGAACGAAGAGAACGCGGCGACGTGCGCGTCAACGACGACAGGAGCGACAGCGAGTCGACGCCTACCGCAATTCCACGACGCTGGACACAATATCCGGCTCGGCTCGTCATCATCGAGTGACATCCCAACGCGGAACCTTTCAGAATCCCCGCTCTACTTCTACCGGTCAGACCAGTGTCACACTGCGCGGCGCTGGTTGACGGGAGAGCGACACGACACCTCACAGCGCGTCGGTGCAGTACGGCGGTACGCGAAATAGCGCCGCCGTCACCGTCAGAGCGACTGCACTCGTTGTGCCTTCTCCGAAAGTCCGCAAAAAATCTGCGCGACGCTCCCGGTAGTTCGTGCCTCACAAACGAGGGACACCCGAGGCACCGTCCCCGATGCCGGACTTTTTGTTCCAATCTTCTCGTCCCGAACAAGGAAACTTTTTTATGGACACCAATTTATTTCGATTCGGCAGACATCTCGCCGGTTTGCGCAAGAAGTACAACTGGGCGCAGGACAAACTTGCGCTGGAGAGCGGTCTCGCACGTTCCTATCTGAGTGGTGTCGAGCGCGGCAAACGCAACATCTCGCTGCGCAACATCTGTATTCTTGCCGACACGCTGGGACTGCCCCCGCATGAGTTGCTGGCATTCGACGCGTCGAGCGGCATGGCGGCGGACATCGGCCCGAGCGTGTCGGTCCCCTGCGATCCGTATCCGTCGCTCAATCGTGCCATGCAGAAGTTGTCCGATCGCGATCAGGCATGGATGGCCGATCTGGTCCGCACCCTGAGCCTGCGGCTGGGTCACGGGTTGTTGCGTGACGAATGAAATTGGAAGTCGCGACCGGCAGAAAGCGCGTACGACAGGCAATGCGCGTGAGGCAGCGCGAGGGCAGGACGCCAGGCCCGACGCTGCGCTCGCCGGATCAGTCGGTGCCGAGGAAGGCGTCGACCGCGCGGTGAAATGCGATCGGATTGGCGAGATTCATGCCGTGCGACGCGTCCTGAATCACCATGCGACGCGCTTCGGGCATCGCATACGCCAGCGCATTGAGCACGTCCGGATACGGCGCGGGACTTTCGGCGCCGCCCATCAGCAGCACCGGCGCGTGGAGTGCGCCGAGGGCGTCGATCGGCAGCGGCGTGCGCGGTTCGGCGACCTGCCCGATCAGGGTGCGCGCATTGTCGCGCACCATCTGTTTGAACCACGGCACCATGCGACGCCAAGTGTCCGGACCGCTCACCGTATCGATAAAGAGTGCGAGACCACCGTCGATATCGCCCGCTTCGATGGCTTTCAATGCCGCTTCACGGAAATTGCCGCGCTCGCTGTCGAGCGGAATCTGCACCGGGCCGCCGCTGATTTCTACGCCCGGGTCGGCGAGGATCAGCGAGCGGACGGTGTCGGGTGCGAGCAACGCGGTGCGCAGCGCGACATAGCCGCCGCGCGAATGGCCCAGCACGTGGAGGGGGCCGACCCCGAGCGCCGTAATGAAGGCCGCGAGGTCTTCGGCGTGTTGCTCACCGGAGAACTCACCGTCGTGGCCATTCCAGGCTTCGGGAAAATAGTGACGCAGGCTGACCGAAATGACGCGCCGACGCTGCCCCAGCGGGGCCATATTCGGTTTGAAGTATCGGTAGTCGCAAAGCGATCCGTGAACCAGCACTAGCGGCGCGCCGACAGCGTCGGCGGGGGCGGGGGTTTCGACGTAGGCCATCGGGTAGCCGTTGACGTCGATCGTTTGCGGTGCAGGAACCGGCATGGGGGATACATCAGGTAAGACGAAGGCGCCAGTATACCGAGCTTGCAAACCCTTTGCTGCGGTGCGCCACGGGCGTAACGGACGTGACGGACGTGACGGGGCCTCACACAGAACGCCACACCGCCTGGTGTATGCTTGCGACTTTCTTCAATCCTGCGGTTTCCCTGCATGGCGCTCAAAGCCACTATCTATAAGGCCGAGGTGCAAATCACCGACCTCGACCGTCACTACTACGCATCCCACAACCTCACGATTGCCCGTCATCCGTCGGAAACCGACGAGCGCATGATGGTGCGCGTGCTCGCATTCATGTTGTATGCGGGCGAGCGCCTCTCGTTCGGCAAGGGCATTTCCACGGCCGACGAGCCGGACCTCTGGGAGCACGATTTCGGCGGCGATATCGTTCGCTGGATCGATGTCGGCCAGCCGGATGCCCGTCGTCTGGTCAAAGCAGCAGGCCGTGCCGAGCATGTCGACGTGATCGCCTACGGCGGCAAGCCCGCCGCCGTGTGGTGGCAGGCGACCGAGAAGGAGATCAACCGTCTGTCGAACCTCACCGTGCGGATGCTCGACGACGAATCCGCCGAAGCCCTGACGGCGCTGGCCTCGCGCACGATGCGCCTGCAATGCACGATTCAGGACGGCGAAGTCTGGGTCGCGGACGACAACCACAATTTCGCGGTCAAGCTCGAAACCCTGCGCGCGGCCGCCCGCGACTGAGCCTCTGGCTCAGGCCTCGCCCCAATACATGGGCGAGCCGAAGCTGCGTTACACTTGACGTTAACGTAAATCGAGTGAACGCAGCTGTTGCGACGGCACGCGTCCACCCACGCCTGCCGCGCACCTCATGGACATCCTGATCTTCTCTCCGGACGGCAAGACTGCCGCCTATGAAACCGGCCTCGCCGAGCATCTGCCGCAGGCCAACATCCGTGGCTGGCAGCCGGGCGACACGGCCCCCGCCGACTACATCGTGCTGTGGAAGCCGAACGCCGAAGTCCTGCAACCTCGTGAGCGCCTGAAGGCGATCTTCAATATGGGGGCGGGCGTCGATGGCGTGCTCGGTGCGCACGGCGAGAGCGCGCACCGTCTGCCGCCGGGCGTTCCGCTCGTGCGCCTCGAAGATGCGGGCATGGCCGACCAGATGGCGCAATACGTCAGCGCCGCCGCACTGCGGTACTTCCGCCGCCTCGACGACTTCCAGACCCAGCAAACCGAACGCCAGTGGAAATTCCAGAAGCCGAACCGGCTCGCCGACTTCCCCGTCGCGGTACTGGGTTACGGCACGCTCGGCGCGCACGTGGCCAAAGCGCTGAAGACGTTCGGGTTTCCGGTGCGCGCGTGGAGCCGTAGCGAGCGTCAGGACGACACGGGCATCACTCTCTATCACGGCGATGCAGGGTTCGACGCCTGCGTGTCGGGCGCACGCATTCTCGTCAACCTGCTGCCGCTCACGCCGCAAACGGTAGACGCGCTGAACGCCGACCTGTTTGCGAAGCTCGCGCAGGGCGCGTACCTGATCAACGTGGCACGCGGCGCACATCTGGTCGACGACGACCTGCTGGCCGCCCTCGACAGCGGCCAGATCGCCGGTGCCACGCTCGACGTGTTCCGCACCGAGCCGTTACCGGCCGAGCATCCGTTCTGGCGCGCCCCGAAGGTCACCGTCACGCCGCACATCTCGGCGCTGACGCTACGTGACGAGACGGTCGCGCAGATCGCAGGAAAGATTGCCGCGATGTCACGCGGCGAAGCCATTACCGGCATCGTCGACCTAACGCGCGGCTATTGAGCGAACGAGCGAACCAACAAAACGACTGAGCCGCCGCCGGGCGCGTCGCGGCCGATCCCACCAGACGAATTAGAGGAGACCGATCCCCATGTCCGCATCTCATCTGCCGCAACGTGTGAAAGTGGTCGAAGTCGGCCCGCGCGACGGCCTGCAAAACGAAAAGCAGCCCGTCGCTACGGATATCAAGATCGCGCTGATCGACCGTCTCTCGGCCGCGGGCTTCGCCAACATCGAGGCGACGTCGTTCGTGTCGCCGAAGTGGGTGCCGCAGATGGCCGATGGGGCCGAAGTCATGGCTGGCATCACGCGTCGTCCGGGCACGATCTATTCGGTGCTCACCCCGAACATGCGCGGCTTCGAAGGCGCGGTCGCCGCGAAGGCGGACGAAGTGGTGATCTTCGCCGCCGCGAGCGAAGCCTTCTCGCAACGCAACATCAACTGCTCCATCGAAGAGAGCATCACGCGATTCGAGCCGGTCGCCCGCGCCGCCAAAGAGGCAGGTCTGCGTCTGCGCGGCAGCATCTCGTGCGCACTCGGCTGCCCGTATCAGGGTGAAGTGCCGGTCGCGAGCGTGGTGGACGTCGTCAAGCGACTTGCCGCACTCGGTTGCGACGAGATCGACATTGCCGACACCATCGGGGTCGGTACGCCCACCCGCACGCGCGAAGTCATGGACGCCTGCGCGAAGGTGTTCCCCATCGAGCGTCTGTCGGGACACTTCCACGACACCTACGGTCAGGCGACGGCTAACATCTACGCCGCGCTGCTTTCGGGCATCTCGATCTTCCATTCGTCCGTCGCCGGTCTCGGCGGCTGTCCGTACGCCAAGGGTGCGACCGGCAACGTGGCGACGGAAGACGTGCTGTATCTGCTGCAAGGGCTGGGCATCGAAACAGGCATCGATCTCGAAGCGGTCGTGCACACGGGCGACTTCATTTCGCAAGCCATCGGCCGCCCGAACGCCTCGCGCGTGGGCCGCGCAATGCTCGCGAAGCTGAAAGACGCCGCTGCCTCGACTAATTAACGCGGCCCCCTGAAGCGCCCCACGGACCCGACCGACCCGACCATGAGCGACTCGCCACAGATCCCCGAATCCGCCGACGAACATCAACTGCCCGAAGGTGCGCGCCACGTCGCACGGCTGCTCGCGGGCATGGGCCACGACCAGCCGATCGTGCTGCTGCCCGCCACCGGCAAGACCTCGGCGGAAGCGGCCGCAGGCCTGGGCTGCGAAGTCGCACAGATCGCCAAGTCGATCATCTTCCGTCGCGCGGCCGACGACACGCCGGTGCTCGTCATTGCCAGCGGCATCAACCGCGTGGATGAGAAGAAGGTCGCCGCGCAGGTGGGCGAACTGGCCCGCGCCGACGCCCGCTTCGTCAAGGAAAAGACCGGTTACTCGATTGGCGGCGTGAGCCCGATCGGGCACGTCGTCTCCCCCGTCACGCTGATCGACGAAGACCTGCTGAAGCTCGCGAGCCTGTGGGCCGCCGCCGGGCACCCGCACGCCGTGTTCAACCTCACGCCGCAGCAATTGGTGGCAATGACGGGCGCACCGGTCGTCGACGTCGCGCTGCGTAGCTGACGACGCACGGTCGACGCCCCGTCACCGCTCACAAGAACAAGGAGACCTGCCATGCCGAGCCCAGAACTTGTGCCGGGCCTGACATTCGAGTGGACGTATCGCGTGCCGAAGAAGGCCGTGGTCCCCGAACTCTACGACGATGTCGAACTCTGCCGCGACATGCCTGCGGTGCTGGCCACGGGCTATCTCGCGGGCATTCTCGAGTGCGCGTGTCTCCAGGCGATCCGTCCGTATCTGGACTGGCCGCGCGAGCAATCGCTCGGCACGCTCGTCTCCTTCACGCATCTGGCGGCGACGCCTGCGGGTGACACGTTGCGCATCCGGGGCAAGCTGATCGACGTCGACGGGCGCACGCTGCGCTTCGAAGTCGCCGCCTGGGACGGTCTCGACAAGGTCAGTTCAGGCACGCATGAGCGCGTGATCGTCGATCAGGAACGCTTTCACGGCAAATTGCGCGAGAAAGCGGCCAAGCTCGGCCTGCCCATCTGAAACCGATACCTCACGCGCCCGACGCACGCTCATGACCTCGTTCGACTCTCCTGTCCCGTCGCCCTGCACCAACATCTGCCGCATGAATCCTGCGACGGGCTGGTGCTCGGGCTGTTGGCGCACCCTCGACGAGATCGCCGCATGGTCAACGATGGCGGACGACGCCAAACGCCTCGTCTGGTCGCTGCTGCCCGCACGCCGCGCGGAGCATGAAGCGCCGCCCGAGATGCATCGTCGCGTGGTCGTGAGCAAGCCGGGCGCGGGCGACGCCTAGCCCATTTCGCGATACGCACCGCCACTCACGCCACTCACGCAATTTCTGCCCAACTATCGTCATTACTCATGGGAAAAATCGTTGCCGTCGGCGAGACGTTCTCCGCCAGCCACCACTTCTCGCCGGATTCGATCCGCGAATTCTCCACGCTTGCGCACGATTTCAATCCGCTGCATCTCGACGCCGAGTACGCCGCAGCCGATCCGCGTTTCGGGGGACTGATCTCGTCGGGTACGCAGCAGATGTCGTATCTCGCAGCACTCCTCGCTACGCACTACTCGAAGACGGCGCAACCGCTCGGTCTGGAGTTCGACATGAAGCTTCGCCGCGCCGTGCATGCGGGCGACGACATCACCGTGCGCTGGACGGTCACCGACAGTCTGTGGAAAGAGAAGCTGGCAGGCGACATCGTGTCGCTCGACGGTGAGGCCGTGAATCAGCACGGCGAGACGGTGATTGCGGCGACAGCCAAGATCCTCGTCTGCGCCAAGCCCGCCTGATCGCTGGCGCAAGCTAAAGAACATCTCCAACGCCTAACGAGATACGCCCAATGACCTCGCTTACCCTGCCCGCCGGGTTGCGCGTGTTCGAGCGCGGCTGGCTCTCATCGAACAATGTGCTGTTCCTCGGCGACGAGCCCGCGCTCGTCGACAGCGGCTACGTCAGTCACTCGGAGCAAACGCTGGCCCTCGTGGCGCACGCGCTGCCCGAAGGCCGAACCCTCGCCCGCCTCATCAACACGCACCTGCATTCCGACCACTGTGGCGGCAATGCGGCGTTGCAGGCCCGCTACGGCTGCCGCACGTGGGTGCCCGCCGCCGAGGCCGATCCCGTGCGTCACTGGGACGAGCACCGCCTGTCGTTCGACGCGACCGGCCAGCAATGCGCACGCTTTACGTTCGACGACACGCTCTCGCCCGGCGACACCATCGCGCTCGGCGAGCACGAATGGCTGGTACTCGGCGCGCCGGGACACGATCCGCACGCGCTGATGCTCTACAACGCCGCCGACGGCATTCTCATCTCCGGCGACGCGCTCTGGGAGCGCGGCTTCGGCGTGATCTTCCCGGAACTCGACGGCGAGTCGGGATTCACCGAGCAGGCCGCCGTGCTCGACCTCATCGAGCAGTTCGACGTCTCGCTGGTGATTCCCGGACATGGCAAGCCGTTCGACGACATCGACGGTGCGCTCGCCGCCGCGCGCGGACGACTCGACTATCTGCAAAGCGATCCCGCCCGCAATGCCCGCAACGCGCTGAAGGTGCTGATCGTGTTCAAGTTGATGGCGCAAGGACAGATGACGGGCGCAATGCTCAAAGCGACGCTCGACACGGCGCGCGCCTGGCGTAATGCGGCAGCGATGCTCGCTCCGCCTTCCGGGTGGCCTGCGTTACTCGACACGCTCGTCGCGGAACTGGTCAAAGCCGGTGCGCTGCGCTACGACGCCGAGACGGACACGTTGCACGCCGTGTGAGCGGGTGCACGCCCCCTTTTCGGTGGCAAAAAAATAACGCCGCTCGCCAGTGACGGCAAGCGGCGTTTGAGGACGTGACGTGCCGGACGAGCGCTGCGGTCGCTAACGCGGCGCTCGTCCTGCGACACCGGCTACCGGTGTCCCCCGGGCACGCGTCTATATCGTAGTCAGCACAGGGCATCGACCCAAGAGGACTTTCCCTGATACGGCGGCAATCAGCGCATCGGAACCGAAGCTTTCTTCGAGTGACCGCTCACCGGGCGACGTCCGAATCCCCCTATAATCGAACGATCGTTCGCGAAATTGCCGTGACAGCCATGCCGCGACCCGACTCTCACGTACCGGCGAGCGCACACCGAACGTCCTGCCTCAGGAGACTTCATGGCCCTTCCCAAGATTCTGCAAAACCTGGCGTTGCCTGTCGTGGCGTCGCCGATGTTCATCGTGAGCTACCCGGAACTGGTGCTCGCGCAATGCAAGGCCGGTATCGTCGGCTCGTTCCCCGCGCTCAACGCGCGCGAGCCGCAGATTCTCGAAGACTGGTTGTCGCGCATCACCGAAGAACTTGCGTCGTACAAGGCGGCGAATCCGGACGCCGTCGTCGGCCCGCTCGCCGTCAACCAGATCGTGCATCAGTCGAATCAACGGCTTGAGCATGACGTGCGCGTGTGTGTCGAGCATCGCGTGCCGATCTTCATCACGAGCCTGCGCGCACCGCCCAAGGAAGTGCTCGACGCCGTGCACAGCTACGGTGGCATCGTGCTGCACGACGTCATCAATCTGCGTCATGCCAACAAGGCGCTCGAAGCCGGTGTGGATGGTCTGATTCTCGTGGCCGCCGGCGCGGGCGGTCATGCAGGCATGCTCTCGCCGTTCGCGCTCGTGGGCGAAGTGCGCAAGATCTTCGACGGCCCCATCGTGCTCTCCGGCTCGATTGCCAACGGCGGGTCGATTCTCGCTGCGCAGGCGATGGGCGCGGACCTCGCCTACATCGGCACGCGCTTCATCGCGTCCACCGAGGCGAACGCGAGCGACACCTACAAGCAAGCCATCGTCGACGCCAGCGCCAACGACATTGTCTACACGAACCTCTTCACCGGCGTGTCGGGCAACTACATCCGCCAGAGCATTCTGAATGCGGGTCTCGATCCCGAGAACCTGCCCACCGCCGACAAGACCGCGATGAACTTCTCCAAGGCGAAAGCGTGGAAGGATATCTGGGGTGCGGGTCAGGGCGTGGGGTTGATGGACGATGTGCGTCCGGCGGCGGACATCGTTGCGCGCCTGAAGCAGGAGTACGACGACACGCGCAAGCGTCTGGCAGGCTGATGTATCGCGGCGCGAGGCGGCTTTCGTCTCGCGCCGTATGACAACATCGGCATCCCCTCGCAAATTCGCAGAATCGACAGCGCGACCCAACGAAACGCAAGCATCCGCGCGCCTGCCAGTGGCAAGCTCCTCCACCCGGGCTGGCGCATGACACTGTCTTCGGCAATACATGCACGGCCCGCCTTTTGTGCCCTTATGTGGTTTAAGGAGGCCATCCCATGTCGCATATGCCACACCATCGCGCGATCGGTTCCGCGCCCTGCTACAGACTTTCCCCTACCGCCAACCGTCGCCAGAGCAGCCGCTACGGTGGACATGAGTTTCCGCGTCATTTTCGCGGGACGCGCGCCTCGCCGCGTACGCACGTCGCAGCGGCGACCGGTCCGTGCCGCAGCGCATCGGGGCGAGCGTCGTCCGTCGGCCAATGGCAGACGATATTCGCACTGGCCGTCGTCGCCAATCTCGTGCCCCACACATTGGCGGGGCCGCGACTTCCCTTCTCGCGTAACGATCGCCGCCCCGCAGAGGACATCGGCGGTGATGCTGCGCTCCATATCTCCGATGTCGCCGCAGGCACCCTGGACGATGTGCAACGCGCGCCCGTCCAACACGCCGCCATCCAGTCCGACTACTCCTTGCCGCAGTTGATGCGCGCGTTCGGCGCATCGAGCTCACCGTTCCAGAATCTGGGGAAGGCGATCAACGAGATGCATGTCCTCGTCGCTGGCGAAGAACTGGACCGGGAAACGCTGGAGACGGTGAAGGACGTCGGCGCGTTTATCGACATGGTGACTGCGTTGATTCCGTCGGTGCAAAGCGCGCGTCTCGGCGGCCATCTAGCGGAAGCGGCGGCCGATGCGGCCGAGGGCAAACCTACGAATGCCGAACGCATCGCTTCCTTGATCCAGATGAGCGATCCACGCACGCTAGGTGCGTCATTGCCGACACGCACGGGTGATTCCTCGGCAGGTCTCGTGGCTTCGGAAGTGTTGGTCGCTGAGCGTCCCGCGTCGGCTCACGAGGTTCTCGATGTCGCAGGCAGCGCCGAAGGCGACGTCGTTGCGGCTGCGCCTGCTGACGCCAGTGTCTCGGAGAGACTTGACGAACCCCGCATCGAAGGCGAGCGCGATCATCTCCAGGGGTACGAACAGGCGCTCCCGCCCGGGGCGCACCCAGACACGTCACATCCACAGTTGTTCGTCGTCGATGCTCGCCACTATCTCGGCGGAGAGGCCGGGTTCTATCGTCTGACCAATTCACCGCGTGCGAATCAGTGGCTGGTCGACGCGCCACGCGGCACCCGCGCTCAGGTGCCCGTGACGTACGATCCGCAGACCGGGCGATGGCAGGTACAACCACCGCTGCGGCTATGCGGCGGCGGTTGCGGTCCGAGCCGGGAGTCGACGCCCGACAGCGTTGCGATGAGTCAGAACCAGATCGCCGATGCGATTCGCCACATTCCCGACCGCGACGTGCGGGACTCCATTCAGCTTGCCTATCACGATCTCAGTCACCTGCATCTGCTACGCACCAATCGTGAAGACTTGCGGTCGCTACGCGACAACTCCATCGTCGGCCACCGGAAGATTCTGGTGCCGCAGTTGATGCGTCTCGATCCGTACGCGACGCTATTTGAGCAACAGCGCGAAGCCGCCGAGATCACGGCGATTCATTACGACACCTATATCGACACCGGTATCTATGACCTCAGTCCGGAAGCGTTCTGTCAGGAGAACGCCGAGATTCTGTTCCACTATCTGCTCGCGCGTGGCGTTCCCAGTCATCACATCCGCATCATGACGGTGCAACCCAAGAGTCAGCCCGCGCACGTCATGGTGCTCTATACCGAGTCGGATCATTTCATCGATCTTCTCGATCTGTCGACGCCGCAACCACCGGTCGAGGGCTACGTCGACGGCATCAGTGGAGAGCGCTTCACTGCGGCGCTGTTCCTGACGCGCGACTCCACCGTTCTTCTCGACCCGTGGAGCCGTGTCAAAGCCTCCTCGTTCGTCGATGCGGACAGTATCGAGGCACTGATGAGCGAGCTGGATATTGCGTTGTCCGACACTGGACACCGGCCCGGGAAGCCTTTCCGGGTCTCGCTGACGCGCCCTTATCCGGCCCCTCGTGATCGTGCACGCGCACAGCGGCCGAGCCCGAGCGAATCACGTGGCTCGCGGGGTTCGAAAGGGTCCAGCAGTTCCGGAAGTAGCGGAAATCCGGCGTCGACGGCGACGTGAAGCGGTCTCTTTCACCGGATGAAACGCTTCGCGGGTATCCATCATTTACATCGCCATCCGAAATAACTAGCATCCAAAAACGACAGACGCTCTGACCGATGCGTAAGCCCTGCGCATCGGTGCGATGGCAGTCTTCATCTCCCGGGCCACCGAAACGTCATGGTGCTGCACATGCGCCGAAAACGGTGGCCCACTACTTCGGGAGAGGACGCCATGCCGCACGCCTTGCATCACAGTCCCCGGCACTTCACACCCCACTACGGGCTGTCACCCGCACGTCAGCATCGTGCGTCGTCGGCCGGAGTGTCCGACAGCTTTCATGTCACATTCCGTCGGGCGCGATATGCACATCGTACCGCCCATCACACTCACGATGTCCCACAAACGACCTGCGCGTCGAGCGCGGCGCAGCGTGCGCCCGGCATCTGGCCGGCCGCATTCGCCGTGTTGTTCGTGGCAAATCTTGTGTCACCGGGCGCTGGCGCCATTCCGCGTCGACATCTCGTCGCCGATACGAATGACGACAACTACTTTCTTTCGCAACCTGGATCAGGCCAGGCACTCGCGCCGCAGACCGAAGCGTCGGCGAACGGTACGTCCACGCCTGACGACGTCGACATCCGTCTCGTCGAGCGCACATACCTCAAGACCGACTACACGTTGCTGGACTTGCTGAGGATCATCGCCGCATCGCGCGCGCCGTTCGAGGAATTCGGCGCTTCGTTGGGCGACGCATACGAGGTCTTCGCCGACGAATCGATTGCGCGCGAAACACGCAAGTCCGTCAAGCGCGGCGGCAAGGTGCTGGACTTGTCCACGAGCCTGATTCCCCAGGTGCGCCTGAGCCGCATACCCGGCGACGTTTCGTATGTCGCGGCCCAGCAGATCGAAGGCAAGCCGCCCGTTGGGGAGGACATGGTGATGTTGACGCGAGTGCTCGATCCGCGCGCGTGGCAAGGCAGCCAACAGACGGAAGTCGCGGCGCCTCGCGTGGCGGCCTCGGACGCCGAGACGCTTCACCTACCCATTGAACCGAAGCCGCATGCCGGTCAAGGCCAGGCTCAGGTCATTCGTCGTCCGCCCCCATCAGATGCGCAGGCGCTGGATGTCGACGGTCTCAGACGCGAAGCGGACACTTTGTCGGCGGCACCTATCGAAGCACCGGCCTCATCCCCGACGATTGCAGGCGAACGTGAGTATCTGGTCGGCTACGAGCAGACCATCTCCGCAGATCGCCTGCCGCCCGGCGACGCCAGACGCGTGACGTTGATCGACGGGCACCACTATCTCTCGGGTGACAACGGCTATTACCGCGTGACGAAGGGAGCGCACGAAAACGTCTGGTTCGTCGATGCCCCGCGTCACGACAAGGCTCAGGTGCCGGTGACGCTCAACCCCGAGACCCGCGAGTGGCGCGCCGATGCCCCATTGCGGCTATGCGGCGGCGGGTGCGGGCAAAGCAAGAACATACCCGGGTCCGACAGCATCGTGGACGAATGGATGACCATCGCAGCGGCGATCTCGCATCTGCCCGAAATCGACACACAAGACGCCATTCACACCGCCTTTGGCAGTCTGAGCAGCCTACAACTGTTGCGCGGCAACCGTGCCGACCTGCGCGCGACACGCGACTATTCGATCGTCGGACACCGCGCCGCACTGCGCAAAGCGATGCGCAACATCGACCGCGAAGCGCCGTTGCTGCAACAGCAGCGGGAGACGGCGGCGGCCACCGCAATGTATTACTCCGACAATCCACACGCCGAGGCTTTCTGTCAGGAGAACGCCGAGATACTCTTCCATCTGCTGATCGAAAGCGGTGTGCCCGAAGAGAGGATTCGCATGATCACGCTCAATCCGATGAACCGCGCCTCGCACGTCGTCGTGCTCTACACGGAAGAGGAGGCGCTCATCGACATGCTGCATCTGGCCACCCCGCAACCGGCGATCTATGGCCGTCCGGATGGCATCGGCAGACGCGTGTTTGCGCGCGCGATCCTTCTTACACGCGACTCCACACTCATTCTCGACCCCTGGGGTCGAGCCAAAGCCACGGGGTTCATCGAATCGGACAGCGACCTCGACATTCAGCGCCAACTGGATGAAGTCCTCGCCACGATGGGGCACGGCGAAGGTCATCCCTTCACCGTCTCGATCACGCGCCCTCTGACGGGATCGCACCAAGGCTCGCGGCCGCGTAGCGCGGCCAGCGCCGCCAGTGGCAGCAGCGGCAGTAGCGGCAACAGCCCGATGAGTTTTGGCAGTGAGAGCAACAGCATCCTCAACATGCTGATACCACCGGACACGCCATCGTCGCCGGACGAGGCGCCGGCGGCAGGCGTGCCGGAACGCTGAACGTGAATGTCTGCGTCATCACGCGACGCGCACTGTTCGATTTCCCCATTCATGCTCATCGCGCGTCGTGACTGGACGCACCTTCGGAGACGTTGCCATGCTTTATCCATCACATTGCCATGTCATCGGGTCCGTGCCTCGCTACGGATTGCGTGCTTCGGAGTTCTCTTCGCGAACGCGGGGTGCGTCCGGCAACCCGCTCGCCAGAACATTCCGCCATGCTCATACGGCCCGCGCCCTCGACACCGGTCGTGCAGACCGCACTCGGATATCGCGCAGGGCCCCCCCTCACTCTGCCCCGGCTGCGTCGGCAGCCCCGGTGGCCAGAGGCGCATGGCCCGCAGCATTCGCCCTCCTCTTCGTCGCCAATCTGACGGCACCGGCAAGGAGCGCCGTCCCCTGGGGCGCGATGCGCGAATCGGCACCAGAGGGACCTGGCACGCAAGGCGGTTCGCTCCAGGTTTGCGTCGGGGGCCATACGGGTGACGCACCGATGCATTGCCGAGCGCCGGATGTCGTGGCCGTTCAGCCTGTACAGACGCCCGCTATCAAGTCGAACTACACCTTGTCGGAATTCCTGTACGCCGTTGCAGCGTCAAGCGAGCCCTTCCGAAACACAGGTGAATCGCTACTTCAGATGTACACGCTCGTCACTGGCGAGGAGGTCCGTATCGATACGCGCAAGTCAATCAGTCAATGGACCGAAGCACTCGATCTTGCGACCGGATTGGTGCCGGATGTCGGGATATCGCGAATCCCGGGCGATGCGGCCGGCATTGCCGCCGATCAGATGGAGAGGCGCCCGGTAGCCCCGGATCGGTTGATTAGCATGATTCAGGCGTCCGACTCTCGCAATCTGGCGAGCCGGGGCGTCATGCGCAAGCCACCGGATTTTTCCGCAATTGAAGCCAAATGGCGTCAAACGTCGAAAGGCAAAGCGCACGCCGATGAATCACGCCGCGCGGCGGTCGCCCGGGCGGAAGCCATCGCGCGCCGCCGAAACGAAGCGCAGATCGACGCAGAGAGAGATCGCATTACGGCCGCCCTGGAAGAGGACATGCAGCTCGCCGCGAATTCCCCCGACGACACCCCGGCTCACCACCAGCCGTACTCACCTCAGGAATGGCGCATCGAAGGCGAGGACACGCATCTGGACGGCTATGCGCGGTCTCTGGCGCCCGACAAACTGCCGAGCGATCAGCAACGTCGAATCGTCACGATCGACGGGTACCTCCACCTTCGAGGCGCGACCGGCTACTACCGTGCGACCCGTGGCCGGAGCCTCGACCACTGGCTTGTCTCGGCACCACGCGGCAGCGGCCGTGCTGCGCTCGTGCCGGTGCATTTCGACGCAGCCACCGGGCGCTGGCACGCAGAAGCGCCGCTACGGCTTTGCGGCGGCGGCTGCGGGCCTAGTCGGGAGGCCACCCCCGACAGCATCTCACTCGACCGGGAGAAAGTCCGGGACGCCGTCGCGCATCTGCGCAACGAGGACATACGCGACGCGATCGTCTTCGCATACGACGATCTCGCCGCCCTGCACCTGTCTCGCAGCAATCGTCCCGATCTTCAAGCGGGACGCGACAACTCCATCGTCAATCACCGGACGGCATTGCGCTCGTCGATGAAGCGAATTAAACGCAACCTTCCGCTGGCCAGACAACAAGAAGAAGCGGCCCTGATCACCGCAATGCACTATCACTGGAACCCGTACGCCGAGGCGTTCTGTCAGGAAAACGCAGAGATCCTTTTTCACTTCTTGCGGGTGAACGGCGTTCCGCTCGAAAACCTTCGCATCATTACAGTGAAACCCAAGAACCGGCCGCCGCACGTGCTGGTGCTTTACACGGAGTCGGAGCGCCTGATCGGACTGCTCGAAGAAGCGACGCCGCACCCGCCACTCAACGTGGGACCGGACGGCCTGATCGACATGCTCTTCGCCCGCGAAGCCTATGAAGCCCGCGATTCCACTGTGCTGCTCGATCCGTGGAGCCGCTCGCGCGCCACATCGTTCGCTCTTGCCACACATGCCGTC
The DNA here is from genome assembly GCF_902459615.1 of Pandoraea commovens. Lineage (GTDB taxonomy): Bacteria > Pseudomonadota > Gammaproteobacteria > Burkholderiales > Burkholderiaceae > Pandoraea > Pandoraea commovens. The sequence continues at coordinate 761,642 of NZ_CABPSA010000002.1, read as the reverse complement.
GCGATGGTCGACACACTCGACGGCGCCTTCGCCGAGATCGGACATCGACCGGGCAGCCTGTACTGGGTCTCCATTACCCGTCCTCTGGGGCAACGCCGAGGCAGCGCGAGCAGTCTTGGCAGTGCGGGCAGCGGTGGCTCGTCCGGCGGGTCCGGGAGTTCGGTCGGCGGCTTGATCGCCTAAGTTCGTACTACGGGAACGGGGAGCGCCCTGTAGCGCGCTGATCGTCGATACCGAGAATGTCACTAACGCAGCACGTCCTTCGGAGATCTCGCCGTGTCTTTGACAACCCATCGTCGCGCCGTGCGCACGACACCATGCTATGGCCCATCGCACACCGTGATGCGTAAATGCGATGCCGCCGGCTTCCCCCGTGCATTTCGTCGCGCGCGCACCGCGCGAGCTTTCGACAACGCTATCGAACCGCACGCACCGTCGCGCTCGTCCCACAGCGCGCCGTGGACCGTCGCCTTTGCGATTCTTCTGGTGACGAACTACGGTGCTTACGCCACCGCATCGCTGCCGCGAGGATATCGCGATCGCTTCGAGCCCGCGTTGACACCGGACGGGCATCACGACGCCCAGGCCGCGTCAATACCCGGCGAGGTTGTCGCCGAGCCCTTGCCACAAGTCCAGGTCAAATCCGAGTACACGCCAGTCGATGTCCTCCGGGCAGTCGCTGCCGCGCGGACGCCGTTCGCGAGCACCGGCGAGTCGATGACCGACGTTTATTCGCTCATGACCGGCCGCGATATCCCGCACGAGACGCGTGAGACGGTCAAAGCGTGGGGGACGGCCATCGACATCACCTCCGGCCTCATTCCCGAAGTCCAGATGTTGCGACTACCGGCGGAGGTCTCGGATATGGCCGTGGACAGCATCGACGGCAAGCCGCCAACCATCGACCGGATCATCGGACTCACGCAGTTCGCGTCCCCGCGCGGCAGTGGCTCACCTGCCGCGCCCGAGCCCGCGCCGCCGAGACTTGCCGCAAAGTCGGGCGTCCGCCGTCCGCCGAAGTCCCCGCTGTGGCTAGCCCCGAAAGACGAACGCATCGGGGTCGTCGACTTGCAGGACAATCTGGCCGCAGAAAAGCCGACGAGCCGCTTCGCTATCCGGGGCGAGTTCGACCATCTCGACGGCTACGAGCAAACGTTCACGCAGGCCGAGTTGCCCACCGACAAAGCGACACGTCTAGCCCTCGTCGGTGGCCATCGCTACCTGCGCGGAGAGGCGGGTTACTACCGCATATCGCAGGGCCTCAGCGGCGATCACTGGCTCATCGACGCGCCTCGTCAAACGCGCGCGCAGGTGCCCGTGACTTACGATCCCGTGACCGATCAATGGCGGGCGCACGAGCCGCTGCGCGTGTGCGGCGGTGGGTGCGGGCCGAGCCGCCCGATCAGCCCCGACAGCATCGCCACGAGTTTCGACAGCATCTTCTCGGCCACCATGCATGTGACCGATGAAGGTGCACAGGAAGCCATTCATAACGCCTTCGCCGATCTGAGCCGCCTGCATTTGGTGCGCTCCAATCGTCCCGATCTGCGCATGCTGCGGGACAACTCGATCATCGATCACCGTGCCGCGCTACGCGTGGCGATGCGCGACATCGACCCGCAACTGCCGCTCGTCAAACAGCAAGGTCTCGTCGCCGAAGCCACGGCACGGTACTACTACTCTCATCCGTTCGCCGAGGCGTTCTGTCAGGAAAACGCCGAAATTCTCTATCACTTCCTGCTTCAGGACGGCGTGAGCAGCGACCAGCTTCGCATGATCACCGTGCAGCCGAAGAATCGTTCGCCACACGTGATGGTGCTCTTCACGGAGTCGCACCGCTTCATCGACATGCTCGACGCGTCGACGCCGCGCCTTCGCGAGAGTCTGCGTCTGGACGGCCTCTCGTCGGGACAGTTTGCGTGGGCCGCCTACATGACGCGCGACACGACCCTGCTGCTCGATCCGTGGAGCCGCAACAAGGCCATCTCATTTGTGTGGGCCAACGAGCCACAGGACGTCGTCGACATTCTGGACGTCGCTTTCGCGGACATCGGCCATCGCACCGGTAGTCCATACACGGTATCGCTCACCCGGCCGCTTGCCTCACGTCGAAGCTCGCCCGGCAGTCAGTCCAGTCTGGGGAGTCCCGGTAGTTCCGGGGCGAGTTCGGGTACCTCGCGCAGCTCGCTGCTGTCGTCCTCAAGCCCTCGACTGAGCGCCTCGGTCCGGCCTGCGGCGGGACAGCGTCGCGCGTCCGCACAGTGGGATATCGAACCACCCGGAAGTGAATCGTCCGAACCTGTATCGCAAGCCGACTGACGCATCGCCCGCTTCATCCATTTTCTTCGGAGACGTTGCTATGCCTTACGCCTCGTATCGTCGTGCCACCTCCAGTGCACCCGCCTATTCGCTTTCGCACGCCGTGCAGCACCGCAAGGCGTCGGCGCGCGCCGACGGCGGTGTGAATGTGCAAACGAAACGACACTTTAGTACCGCGTTCACTCACGCACGGCTCGCGACGCAATCAGATGCTTCGTACACATCGCAAACACATTCGCCACTGCTGCAAGGTCGCGCGCGGCGTAAAGCCGCAGGCTCGGCCACGCCGACCGTCTGGCCCGCCGCTTTCGCGCTCATGCTCGTCGCCAATCTGATAGCGCCCGTCGCATCCGTCGGTCCGGTCTCCGCCTTCGTGCCGAAAGTCCCGCGTCCCTGCCACGGAAATGATGACGCGGAAGGCAATGCGCCCGGCGGCGCGCCACAGTCGCTGCCAGATCAGGCGCAGCCTATGCCAAGCGACGTCGGCGCGGCCGTTCGCGTCGAGCCGGTCGATGCGCCGATGACGCTCAAAGATCAGTATTCGCCACAGGACGTGCTCAGATCGATCGGCACCGGCAGCGCCCCGTTCCGGCACTTCGGCGATTCGGTCGCGGACATGTATTCCCTACTGACGGGCAACCCGGTCGGCCAACAGATGCGCGAAGAGATTCAGCAGCGCGCTCATCTCGTGGATGTGGCCACGGGCCTGATTCCCGAAGTCGCGATGTTGCGCCTTCCCTCGGAGGTGGCGGATGCCGTGGCCGATGGTATCGACGGCAAACCCATCACCGCAGATCGGATCATTTCCATTGTGCAGAGCGCCGATCCGCGCGTGCTGGCGCGTCCGCTCGGCAGTGCCCTGCGACCGGCGAGGCTGAGTACGGCGGGCAAGAAGGCCGCGCAAGCGACGGTGGAAAAGCCTGGCGCGCCGTCGCCCGCAGTCCACATGGAGTCTCCCGAGAAAGCCTTGAAGGATGTCGAGAAGAAGGCGGCTGCGAACGATCTGGAGCGCATGCTCGACCCTGCCAGCGTCGACGCCCCCTCGCAGGAGGTTTCGCTCGGCGATGTGTCTAACGGGACGCCCGACTTGTTCATCGCCGGTGAGCAAACGTATTTGCAGGGATATGCGCAACACATTCCTGCACACCGCCTCCCGCCCGGTCACGCTACGCGATTGGTGACCATCGACGGTCAACAATACCTGCGCGGCCAGAACGGCTTCTACCTCGCGAGTCAGGCATCGAACACCGACCATTGGCTCGTGGACGCGCCGCGCCGCGCGAAGGCGCAGGTGCCGGTCACGTACGACCCACATCTGGATCTGTGGGTCGCGCATGAGGCACTGCGACTGTGCGGTGGCGGTTGCGGAAACAGCCGTATCACAACGCCCGACAGCATCGCCCTGAATCGGCACGAAGTCGACGCGGTACTCAGTCATCTGCGTAACGACGACGCGCAAAACGCCATTCTCTCGGCCTACAACGATGTGTCACGCTTGAAGCTGATGCGCTCCAACCGGCCGGACCTCCGGCAATATCGCGACTACTCGATCATCCCGAATCGGGAGGCGATCCGCACCGCCCTCGGACACATTCCGCCCGACACGCCTCTCTACGAACAGCAACGACTCGCCGCGGTCATCACCGCAAGTCATTACCGTCTGAATCTGGGCACGGAAGCGTTTTGTCAGGAGAACGCGGAGATTCTTTTTCACTTCCTGATCGAAAACGGCGTTCACGGCGACTGCATCCGCATGATCACCATTCATCCGAAGGGGCGCTCGCCTCACGCGCTCGTACTTTATACGGAATCCGAAGAATTAATCGATGCCCTGGAAATTGCAACACCGGTCGAATACGAGGGGCCCGGTGCCGACGGCATCTCCGGCGACAATTTCGCCGGACTCATCATGAATGCGCACGACACGACGCTTTTGCTCGATCCCTGGAGCCGGGTGAAGGCTGTCGGCTTTGCCATGTCGAAAAACCCGCAGGAAACGCGGCGCGTGCTCGACGAGGCCCTTGTCGACGTCGGGCACCGGCCGGGCGAGGCCTACCGCGTCTCGCTCACGCGCCCGCTCGGACCGCGCCGCACCGGGGTAAGCCGACGAGGAAGTCTGGCCAGCCAGGGAAGTGCCGGATCGGTATCGAGAACGTCAAGTACGGGGGGATCGTCAGGGACACCGGGTTCGTCAAGCGGGCTGACGTCTCTCGACGCCCCTAACTTGCCGCTTGCGAACGGGCACGAGGAAGCGCACGGCGCATGAGCGCCGCCCGTCGCTCGCCACCTCCGGCGCGCGTTGCACGCGCCGGATTCAAGTCACTCAGTACGTGTAGACGCCCCGTCCCGTCTTGCGTCCCAAATAACCGGCCGCAACCATCTCCTTGAGCAGCGGGCACGGACGATACTTGGAGTCCGCGAACTCCTCGAAGTAGACGTTCATCACCGACAGGCAGACGTCCAGGCCGATCATGTCGGCCAATGCGAGCGGGCCGATCGGATGATTGCAACCCAGCTTCATGCCTTCGTCGATTTCCTCCGGCGACGCGAGATTCTCCGCGAGCACAAAGAACGCTTCGTTGATCATCGGCACCAGAATCCGGTTGACGACGAAGCCCGGCGCATTCTTCACCGTGATCGGGGACTTGCCCAACTGTCGCGCCAGCGCGTCGACGCGCGCATGCGTCTCGTCGCTCGTTTGCAGTCCACGAATGAGCTCCACGAGGGCCATGAGCGGCACCGGATTGAAGAAGTGCATGCCGATGAACCGGTCGGGATTGGCGACCACGGCCGCCAGCTTCGTGATCGAGATCGACGACGTATTGGACGCGAGGATCGCCCCGTCCTTCACCGCCCCTTCAAGCTGCTTGAGAATCTTCACCTTCAGGTCGAAGTTCTCGGTGGCCGCTTCGATCACGATGTCGGCCGTGCCCAGCGCGGCGTAATCGGTGGACGTCGTAATGCGCGCGAGGGCGGCGTCCTTGTCGGCAGCGGTGAGCTTGTCTTTCTTGATGAGGCGCTCGAGGCTACCGGCAATCGTCGCTACGCCCTTTTGCACGGCCGCGTCGCTGATGTCGACCATCGTCACCGGCAGTCCGGCCACCGCACAGGCCTGTGCGATGCCGTTACCCATCGTGCCAGCGCCAATGATGCCTACGTGTTGAATCGTCATGTCGTCTCTGCTCCGTTTGTGCTTGAAAGGTGGCGGGGAATACCGTCTTGCGCGGTGCACAAATCATAGCGCGGACACGTCGAATCGGTGACACATGAAACCGCTGTGCGGAATGGCCGATGCGATTGACGGGGTGCTTCCTGTACGTCGTCGTCACCCAAAGAAAAAGGGGCAGACCCCACGGTCTGCCCCTTCGCCCCTTCGCCGATTCCACCGTCACGTGCATGCGATGCGCGCACGCCGTGGCATCAGAACTTCATGCGAACGCCACCGCCGAAGGTGTCGCCGCCCGACATCGTGCTGACCTTGTCGTTCATGTACGCGGCGTAGATATCGGTACGCTTGGACAGGTTGTAGTCGTAGCCCAGCGCCCACGTCTTGCGGTTGACGTTGCTCGCGCCCGAGCTCTTCGTGTACGCGTACGAGGCGAGCACCTTTCCGTTGCCCAACGGCACCGACACGCCGAGCTGGCCGCCGTTCTCCGACACACCGCCGCCGGTGATGTTGTTGCGGATGTACTGGTACTGGCCGAAGAACTTCACGACTTGCAGGTCGTACGTCGCGCCCAGTTGCAGCGCCTGCTGGCTGCGGAAGCCCGTGATACCGGCCATGTCGTCCGGCACGGAGTCGAACTTGACCTGCTGGTAAGCGACGGTCGCCGCGAACGGCCCGTTGAAGTACAGCGCGGAGGCGCTCCACTTGTTCTGACCGGTTTCACCTGCCTTGTTACCGAAGGCGTACGAGACAGCGCCCGTCAGCCCCTTGAAGTTCGGCGTGGTGTACATCACGGCGTTGCTCCAGCCGGAGTCGCCCACGACGCCCTGACCGGCCTGGCCGATGAAGGTGTGGAACACCATCGGGCTGAAGGTGTACGAATCGACGAACGGGTTGAACAGAATCGTCGAGACGAAGTACGACGTGGTCAGACGACCGATCGTGACGGTTCCGGCCGTGTCCGACTGCAAGCCGACGTAGGCGTTGCGCGAGAACATCGAGTCGCCCTGGAAGCGGCCGTACTGACCGTTCTGCGGACGGAAGAAGTCTTCTAGCACGAAGACAGCCTTCAGGCCGCCGCCGAGGTCTTCGTTACCCTTCATGCCCCAGTACGACGTGGACATACCGCCGCCGCCCTGCGTCCATGCCCGGTCGCCGCCCGGGTTCTTGACCGCGCCCACCCAGGCGTCGACCTGACCGTAAAGCGTGACGTTCGATTGTGCGAGTGCCGGTGCGCTCACCGCCCCCATGCACGCGCCCAGAACGAGTGCCCCACCCATGCCCTTGGCCATACTGCGCTTCATTGACTTCTCCTTGGTTTATGTATTTTGTGTGCCTGCTCCCGCCCTGCACGGGACCCTGCTGGCGCCCTTTCGAGAAGCGCCTCCCTGATAAACGGCCGTGATTCTCGCACAGCCCCGCCGTGCGCAGAAAGACCGGAACGGCAAGGAAAAATGCACCACACGAAGTGGCTGGGAAATGGTGGGGAGACAAAATTCAGACGACCATCCGCGCCACAATTAATCCCGGTATAACGGGATCGATATAAGGCGTATATTTCGGGGTTAGCAACCGCTCACATTCGCCGTGTGATGCGCGAATCATGGACGTCGCTCAAGTGCGACTGACGGATGTCTTTGGGGAGGGAGGAACGTATCCAATGTTGCACATGTGCAACATTCGGTGCAGATCGGGGATGGCTACGGAGGGGTACTACAGGATTGAGCGGTGGAACTGGCAAGGCGTCGGGGGTGCACTCATCGGGTGCGCAGGTGCGCGTGGTGCAGTCGCCTTAGAAGCCGCGTCCTCGGCGTCCGCCGCCTTCATTGCCGCGCTGGCCGCGAGGTTCGCCTTGCGGTGTGTACTGACGCTCACGGGGTTCGGCGGGCGACGCCCAGTTCGGGTAAGCCGCCTGTCCACGGCCACGGTCCGCGTTGAAACGGCTGATGTCTTCGCGCAACGACGCCTTGTTCACGTCCAGCATTTCGCGCCCACGCCCGCCATCGGCCCAGGCAGGGTAGGCACACACCAGCAGTAACAGGAAACAACAGCGAAGTCGCGCACTCATTTGGGTTCAGCCACATCTCCCGGCCGCTACGGTGGGGCCGGTTGCACGAGGTGCGCCCCGCATCGGCGGATTGCCAATGCGCCATACACCTCATGAATGACTTTACCGGGACAGTCGAATGAGCGTCGACTGAAAAGATGTTAATACGCGATGCGGTCTGCAACCGTTTGTAACCGGGCGACGAATGCGATTCGGACTTGCCGAATGAATCAGCACAAACCCATGCCCAGCATGCCTGCGCGGGCGACGGCGGTTGCGCCGCACGACCTCAAAGCGCACGCCGTGTCACCACATCTTGCCGCTACGCACTCGTCTTGAAGCGGTCTGACGCGCCAGACGACGGCGCGTCGGATCACTTGTCGCCGACCTGCTTTTCCACCGACAACGAAATCTCACGCATGCGGTCGCCGCGCGGCGTGACGAGATCCTGCGCAGTGATGGTGAAATTGACCGGACGCGCGTACTTCCGGCTCGCGCTCTGCCATTCGGCGGGCAGCCCGGCCGGGTTCGTCGTGGTCGTGCGCATCGTCGTCACGCCGCGCGTGCAGCGCGCCATGTCGGTCGCGAACTTCTGCGCCTGATTGCGCAAATCCATCGGCGTGATCTTCTGGTAATCCCAGATGCACTCGTAGGTCGGGGCGAGTCCGGTCGCACGGAACACCTTGCAATCGCCGCCGGGCACCGAATACGTCGCCTGATAGCTCTCGCCACGCTCGTTCTTCGCCACCAGCGGACCGGAGACGTCTTCAAAGCCGGTTTGTGCGCTCTTGGCCAGCATCAGAATGCCTTCGCACTGGTCGGCGGCAAACGCCGACTGTGCAGTACACAGGCATGCCAGCAAAGCCCATCGTTGAAAAGATTTCGTTGCCATTATTGGAATGTTTGACTGGGGTACGGCGCGTCAGCGATGACCGGGGGTGACCGGGTCGTGCGGGCGCGGACCACTTTCGATATCGCCTGGAATGGTGACATTAGAACGCAAAGTGTGCGCGGACGAAACCACGGTCACAAGGGAAATCGTGCGCCATTTCGAGTCCGGAAGTGCCTGATAGTTCGCATTGTGGGTTGAGGGCGCGCTCATCCAAAAAGCCGATTGGCGAGCGACGCTCGCGACCTATACTCAAAGCGCAGTCAAACTGCATAGGCACGGCCGGGGACCGATGGTGGTCCGATGCATGACGGCAATGCCCCTCGGTGCCAAGTCTCCTTGGCCCATACCATGCCGCGCCGGTACACGCGGCTGGCGATGCCCCGATGGGGCCTCAACCGGCGGCTTAGCCCGCCGGTTTCCATTTGTGCTGACGCCTCTGCGCCGACCCTCATGCCGAAGGATTAAGCGAAAGTGCGGATTTCGCCGCGCGTGCCGGTCTGCAACTATCGAATCACAAGACCAATATTTACCGGGCACTCACCTTCGGGAAGTCAACGGAGCGTTTGTGTACACCAATGGTTACGGCACGCCGCACCTGATCGACTTCGTTCGCGGTCACGGTGGCACGCTCGCGCACGTGCTGGGTGCGCTCGGTAAATTTCGCCATCGTCACGGCCATTGGCCGTCGCGCCTGTTTCTCTATCCCGAAACGCTTGCTGCGCTGGTGCAGGATCTCACGCCGCTCGGCTTTTACCGCGTTCAGCAGCGGCTCGACGTCATCGCCGATCTGGAGCGCGATCTGTTTTGCGGGGACGATTGCGGCAACGTCGCGATCTACCGCGTTCAGGTGGCGTCGGATCCGGCCGAAGTCGACGCTGCGGCCATCTGGCTGGGTCTGATGCTCCCCGAGGCGCTGCAAACGGACGGTCGACCTCGCCCCTCCGCCACGCCTGCGCCGCCACGCTGACGACGGCACTCGCGTCGTCGGCCGCTGTCACAGGAATATCGTGACTCGCGGCTAGTCTGGCCTGCCGCCGGTGACCGATTCATGACACCGGCGGGATCTCGGCCCGCTTTCTTATATGACTCAGACGATTTGACTGCGCGGGGCGCTAAGCCTGCGCACCTCTGTACCTCCGCACTCTTTACGCCGGAGAGATGTCATGAACCGACTCGCGATCGTTCTGGATGGACTGATGCTGCTCTACCTGGCGGCGGCAACCGTTGTGGGCGTGCAATCGAGCGCCGCCGACGGGCACGAACTGCTGACCAGCGTGCTGGGCGTGCTGCTCGCCCTCTGCGTGCTCGCCGTCATTGCGGCCCCGTTTTACGTCTCGCTGGTCGTGCTCGTCGCACAGTCCGAGCGGCACTTGAAACTCGCGGCGTGGCTCCATCGTGTGCTGCTGACGCTTATGGTCGCGCTCACGCTCGTCTCGCTGCTCGCGCGCGACACCATCGAGGTCTCCGCACCGTTGTTCGTGCTCGTCGCGCTGGTATGCGTCGTCAACCTCGTCGCGCTCTCGAGACGGCGCACGCACTTCGAGACGTTCCATCTATTCGAGCATTGAGATGGACGGCGTAGCAGGTGGCGTCGACGTTGGTGGAAGCCTGCGTGGCAGTCGGCGGACGTCGATGTGCACGATGGTGCGCCACACGTCGATTTGCGAGCGACGCGCGGGCGATGCTAGACTTCGCAGCATGAATCGCTGGCGCAAACTCCTCGTGCTGTTGCTGTTGTGCGTGACCATGCCGCTACAGGCTATGGCCGCACTGCGTACGCATTGTGCACCGGGATCGCCCGCGGCTTCGATGCAGAGCCCGGCCGTTGCGACGGTCGACGCCATGGCAATCATGGCGATGCATCACGCCATGATGTCCGGTGACGACATGTCCGGCATGCATCATCACAGCGACGAAAGCGCGGCGACAGGCGCGACCAGCGACACGGGTGACGCGACGCATGCGTCATCACAGACCTCGCAGAAATCGCACAGTCAACACGCCAGTTGCTCGGCCTGCGCGGCGTGCGTCGTCTGCACCGCCCTGCCGCAAAGCGTCGTGCTGCGCCTACCGGACGCACAGCCGTCCGCCGCCATTCCGTTCCTTCGCACGTCGGCCGCCAGCGCCATCGTCGCCGTCCTCGAACGTCCTCCGAAAGCCCTCGCCATCTGACGGCTTCGCATTGCGACACGCGTCGCGGCAGCGTTATCTGACGCCCTCTGACGCCCGTGCGCTCCCGTCGGATGCCGCCGTCTCCGCTCTCCGTCAGACTGATTTACAAACCGCCTCGTGACTGGCATGACTACGCCTGATCTGCCAGTTGCCGTCGATGTGTCCGTTGCGGTCGCTGCTATTGAGGCGACTGCCGCTTGCGTCACATTCGTCACGCGCGTCGTAAGTCCGTCTGCCCGATGAACATGCGGTGCCGTGCCGTACGCGCTGCCTTCCGAGGCGCGTGTCTCCACGCCCGGCATCGCCAGATCGACGAGTCTTTCGATGATGTTTCTTTCCATTCGACGGCACACCTTGTGTGTACCCGTCGCGCTATCGCTGTGGGGCGTGAGTTCGCTACCCGCCGTCGCCGCTGAACCGGCGACAACAATGGTCGTCTCCGACGATCCCGCGTCTGCCGACGCCCCTGCCGGACCATTACCCGCCGCCGTGCTGAGCGACTTCGCCCGGCCCGCGCTATCCGTCGCGACAAGCGACTGGCGCATGGTGAACGCCAGCGTGTCGGGCATGCCCGGGATGTCCGGTTCGGGTCATGACATGGCGAGCCATAGCGGGCATGCCATGAGTCCACCCGCCACGACAGGCCACGAAGCGATGGGGCATGCCATGCCGATGGCTCCTTCGTCCGCCCCCGTGGCACCGGGCCACGAAAACATGGGACATACGATGCCCATGACGTCCGCTCCCACCGCTACGCCAACACCGTCGGGCCACGAAGGCATGGGGCACACCATGCCCATGACGTCGCCTCCCGGCGTGCCCGTCGATCCGCACGCCGATCATGGCCGCCATGGCGGTCACGGCGGACAGGGAGGGCTGCAATGACAAGCGCTCATTTGTCGCTCATGACAGCGACGGCTTCCACGTCTCTTACGCGCGACGCCACAGCATCCCGGCCGCATCATCGCGTCGCACGAACGGCACATCGGCCCCGTCGGACGCCGCTGGTCGTCGTCGCGATTGCCACACTGGTGCTGTCCGGTTGCGCAACATTCAGCGACGACGGCGGTTTCACACCGGTCGCCGACGCCACGCAACAGCGCCTCGGCAAATCGGCCGTCTGGGCGCGCGACGACGCCACTGCACAAGCGCTCGCCAAACGACGCGACGACTTGCTGGCGCGCCCGCTCGACATCGACACCGCCGTCCAGCTCACGCTACTGAACCATCGCGGCCTGCAAGCCACATACGCCGAACTCGGCATTGCCGAAGCCTCACTCGTTCAGGCGGGACGTCTGCCCAATCCCCGCTTCTCGTTTCAGCGCGTGCAGGGCGGTGGAGACGTCAGCATCGAGCGCACGTGGGGCATCGACTTCGTCCGTGTCCTCACGATGCCGCTCGCTTCGCGCGTCGAAGCGCGTCGGTTCGCGCAGGTGCAGGCGCAGGTGACGCAAGCCATCGTCGAGCAGGCGACGCTCACACGCCGCGCATGGATCGACGCCGTTGCCGCACAGGAACGCGTGCAGATCCTTGAGCAGACGAGCCTCGCCACACAGGCTGCCAGCGAACTCGCCGACGGCATGGCGCGTGCGGGTAACTTCAGCGCCATGCGGCGCACGCAGGAGAACCTCGTCTATGCCGATACAGCCGCGCGTCTCGCACGCGCCCGCGAACAGGCGAACACGGCACGCGAACAGCTCGCGCGGCAAATGGGCCTCTGGGGCCAGCAACTGAGCTTCACGTTGCCGCAACGTCTGCCCACCTTGCCCGCGAACCGCCCTGCATGGCCCGACGCCGAAGCGCAGGCGATCCGCGAACGTGCCGACGTGCGCGCCGCACGCGCTGCGCTCGATGCCACTGCGAGCGATCTCGGCCTGACCCGCGTCACGCGCTTCGTCAACGTGCTGGACACGGCGTATCGCAACAACAGCGCCACCGGTTCACCCAGCGAGCGCGGCTACGAGATCTCGCTGGAAGTGCCGCTATTCGACTGGGGTTCGACACGCATTGCCGGGGCCGAAGCGCGGTATCGCCAAAGCGTCGACCATCTGGCCGACACGGCCGTTGCCGCGCGCGCGGAAGTTCGCACACGTCGCGCGCAGACGCTCGCTGCGTGGGACATCGCCGAGCATTACCGCACGACCATTTTGCCGATGCGTCAGCGCGTGTCCGACGAATGGCTGCTGCGCTACAACGGCATGCTCGCCAGCGTCTTCGACTTGCTGACGGACGCACGCGAGCAACGCGATACCGTCCTTGGCTACATCGACGCAACGTCCGATTACTGGCTGGCCGATGCAGCGTTTCGCGAGAGTCTCGGCGGCGGCATGCCCGAATCGTCGCCATCGCGCTCGTCAGCGGAAGCTGCCGCACCGGTCGCACCGGTCGCACCGATCGCATCGCCCTCGTCAGCCGTGCCATCAACGCCCACCACACCGCCTGCCCCCGCGCAGCCTGCTTCATCTCACCCGTCTCACCAACACGGAGGTGGCGCATGACTTCGCGCCGACGATTCCTGCGTGACGCCAGCCTCGCCGTCGTGGGCGCGGCGGCCGTCGAACGCACCAGCCTCGCAGCGCTGCCGGACGCCGCCACCCGCAGCGACGCCAGCACCGCCAAACCGCTCGCTCCGCCCAACGGACGCCCCTACCGCCCCGTCGTCACGCTCAACGGCTGGACGCTCCCCTGGCGCATGCGCAACGGCGTCAAGGAATTCCACCTGGTCGCCGAACCCGTGGTGCGTGAAATCGCCCCCGGCATGCAGGCCAACCTGTGGGGTTACAACGGCCAGAGTCCGGGGCCGACCATCGAGGTCGTCGAAGGTGACCGCGTTCGCCTTTACGTGACGAACAGGCTGCCGGAGGCCACGAGCGTGCACTGGCACGGCCAGCGTCTGCCCAACGGCATGGATGGCGTAGCGGGCCTCAATCAGCGCGCCATCGCGCCGGGCCAGACGTACGTCTACGAGTTCGAAGCGAAGCGTCCCGGCACGTTCATGTACCACCCGCACGCCGACGAAATGATGCAGATGGCCATGGGCCTCATGGGCTTCTGGGTCACGCATCCGAAAGACCCGTCGTTCATGCCAGTGGATCGCGACTACGTGTTCCTCATCAACGCCTACGCCATCGACCCGGGCACGCGCACGCCGCGCGTGAACGAGATGACGGACTTCAATCTCTGGACGTGGAACAGCCGTGCGTTTCCGGGCATCGATCCGCTGGTGGCGCGTCAGGGCGATCGGGTGCGTATTCGCATCGGCAACCTCACGATGACGAATCACCCGATTCATCTGCACGGACACGAGTTCAAGGTCACAGGCACCGACGGCGGCTGGGTGCCCCCCACTGCGCAATGGCCGGAAGTCACCACCGACGTGGCCGTCGGCCAGATGCGCGCCATCGAGTTCGACGCCACCGAACCCGGCGACTGGGCCTTCCACTGTCACAAGTCGCACCACACGATGAACCCGATGGGTCACGACGTGCCGACCATGCTCGGCGTGAATCAGCGTGAGATCGCCAAAAAGATCACCCGCATCATTCCCGACTACATGGCGATGGGCGAAACCGGCGCATCGATGAACGGTATGGAAATGCCGATTCCCGAAAACACGCTACCGATGATGACGGGCACCGGCCCTTACGGCCCCATCGAAATGGGCGGCATGTTCACCACGCTCAAAGTGCGGCAAGACCTGCCGTGCGACAGCTATCGCGATCCAGGCTGGTATCGCGCGCCGCGCGGTACCGTCGCAAGTCCGTGGCAAGGCAGCACTTCAGCGTTACCCTCTACCCATCGCCCGCCCGCAAGCGCAGGCAAAACCGGAGTCAAATCATGATTCGTCCGCACTTCACATCGATGTTCACCCGCTCGGTCGCCGCCCCTCTCGTCCTTGGCGCCGCCACGCTTGTGCTCAGTCTGCCCGCGATGGCCGACGACCCGCACGCCATGCATATGCAGCACGGCCACAGCAGCGAGGCGGCTGCGATCGGCGAGCCTGGCAACGATGCGCAAGCCACGCGCACGGTCGACGTCGACATGCGCGACACCATGCGCTTCTCACCGGCCACGCTGACCGTGAAGCGTGGCGACACGGTGCGCTTCGTCGTCACGAACAACGGCAAGATCCGTCACGAACTGACGCTGGGCACGGCGGCGTCGCTCGCTGAGCACGCAAAGATGATGCAGCAGATGCCGGGCATGACCCACGCCGAGGCGAATGCAGTGACGGTCGAGCCCGGTCAGCGCAAGACGCTGGTGTGGCACTTCACGCAAGCCGGAACGGTAGATTTCGCGTGCCTCGAGCCGGGGCACTTCGAAGCAGGCATGCGAGGGGTTGTGAACGTGCGCTAGTGCCCGATGAGAAGCGACGGCAAGCGACGATGGGCGATGACGAGGTGTCTCGTTAGTCGTCGCTTCGCACAAGGCCGCCGCTGAGCGCTTCGGTGGCGTCGGCCTCGAACGCTTCGACGTCGCGCACTTTGAGCCGCAGGCGCAAGGTGACGGCGTCGTCGTAAGCGGCGTCGAGCACCTCGGCAGCGTGACGTTCCGCCAACCGGCGCAACATCGCCTCATGGGCAAACGAACAGCGGTAACGAGGTTCGATCGTCGGCTCTACGGCGGTGAGCGTTGCGAGCTTCAGCGCTTCGCTCACCGCTTGTCCGTACGCGCGCGTGAGCCCACCCGCGCCCAGCTTGATCCCGCCGTAGTAGCGCACCACGACCGCGAACACGTTCGCCAATCCCTTGTGCATGAGGACGTTGTACATCGGCTTGGCGGCGGTGCCTCCCGGCTCGCCGTCGTCATCGAATCCCGACGCTCCCTCGCACAACAGCACCCAGCAGTAATGCGTGGCGTTCGGAAAACGCACCCGCAGCGCATCCAGTTCACGCATGGCCGCTTCGCGCGATGCCACAGGCATAACGATGCCTATAAACCGGCTCTTTCTAATTTCCAGCTCGGTCTCGACCGGTGCTGCCAAAGCGTACATACGACGATATTCCCCTTACAGCGTGACCTCGCCACGCGCGATTTCGATCACGTTGCCGCCCACGCGAATCTCGCGGTCCGCCGTGACTTCGAGCGTCAGACGACACGCACGCTCGATGGCATCGCCCTGCGACACGCGCGCACGCACAGGCAACGGATAGCCTTGCCCGATCAGCCAGCCGCCCAGATTGGCGCATGCCGACCCCGTGCCCGGATCTTCGCTGACACCGCCACCCTGCGTGGTGAAGAAGTAACGCGCCGTGACCTGCAACTCGTTGCCTTGGCGGTCGTCGATGGAGAACACGTATCCGGTCTTGCGCTCAAGGCTCGAGAGCGGCCAGCGCTCCAGCTTGGCGCTGTCGGGCTGGGCACGTGCAACCGCGTCGGCATCGTGCACCGGGATCAGCAACTGATCAGCCCCCGTATCGACCCACTGCGGCGATTGCGCCAGATCGTCACGGCTCAGTCGCACGAGCGCTGCGATATCCGAATCCGCTTCGGTGGCCTTTTGGATCTTCGGCTCGCCCGACGACGGTGCGGTCAACGTCCAGTGGTCGCCCTGCGCCTGCACGGGCACAAGACCGGCGGCGAACTGAAGCGTGACGTTATCGCCCAGGCTGCGCAGCGAACGCAGCACGTGCGCGGTCCCTAGCGTCGGATGGCCCGCGAAACGCATTTCGTAGCCGGGAGTAAAGATGCGCACATGAGCGTCGGCCGTCTCCGAGGGAAGAATGAACGTCGTCTCGGACAGGTTGAACTGACGCGCCAGCAATCGCATCTCGTCGTCGCTCATGCCCCGGGCGTCTTCGAACACGCACAGCGGATTACCGCCGAACGTGGATTCGGCGAAGACATTGACGATACGGAATGCGTAACTGCGACTCATGGCGATGCTCCAGTAAGAGGTGGATCGTGACGGAATCGAACATTGGCACGGTCGCCCATGCTTCGTGAGCGCGGGCCGCCGCCGGACGGCCGGTCGTCTGGCCTTTCGAAAGAAGGCTCGTAGTCTCGCACATCGCGCCACAGCACGCGCGTCCCGCGCGGCGCTCACGCCCACTTTCGGTGTTTTGTACCCCCTGCGTTCGGAATCGTCCGATGTCCGGGCGGAAAACTCGCCGGATCGGTCGCCCTCTATTGACAACCATAACGAGACAATAATTCTCAAATCAGACGGATTGTGGTTCTCGTTGGGGACTCTAAAATGTCATTCATCGAGGCCAACACAGCCTCCCAACTTAACGAAGAAGTGACAGGAGCCCATCATGCTGGACATCAGAAAAGCTGCAGACCGAGGCGTTGCCAACCATGGCTGGCTGAACTCGCACCACACGTTCTCGTTCGCTAATTACTACGATCCGAAGCAAGTCGGCTTCTCAGACCTGCTGGTGATCAACGACGACCGCGTGGCGCCGGCACAGGGCTTCGGCAAGCACCCGCACCGCGACATGGAGATCTTTTCGTACGTGCTCGAAGGCGCGCTCGAACACAAGGACACCATGGGCACGGGCTCCGTGATCGAGCCGGGCGACGTGCAATTGATGAGCGCAGGACGTGGCGTGGCGCACAGCGAGTTCAACCACTCGAAGACCGATTCGGTGCACTTCCTGCAAATCTGGATCGTGCCGAACCAGACGGGCATCGCGCCGGAGTATCAGCAACAACGCTTTACGGCAGAAGAAAAGCGCGGCCAGCTGCGCAAGATCATCTCGCCGGACGGCAGCGACAACTCGCTGCACATCCATCAGGATGCGCGCGTGTATGCCGGGCTGTTCGACGGTGACGAATCGGCCACGCTGACACTCGCGCCGAACCGCTACGCCTATGTGCACGTTGCACGCGGTAGTGTGAGCGTGAACGGTGTGGCGCTGGGTGAAGGGGATGGTGTGCGAGTGCGTGATGAAACGGCACTCACGCTGTCCGGCGGCAAGGATGCCGAAGTGCTTGTGTTCGACCTGCGTCCGGTGGAAACGCCCGACTTTTAAGGTGCAATACCGCCTGGTCGACAACAGTGGTCGTGGCGTACGGGTAGCTTCCCGCCGTGCGCCACACCTCGGGCACCGCCTTCCCTCGGTGTCCACGCGGCCGGTACCTCAGGGTGCCGGTCGCATCTTTTTTAACGTCGACGAATGCTAACGCGCGTCGACAAGCATTCGCGCTTCATGCCTCGCGCATGGAGAGCGAGCAGGCGTCCCCGCGCGCATCGCGACTGACGGTAACGCGCGATAGCCCCACGAGATGCGGCGCGAGTGCGCGCCAGATAAACGCGCAGAGATTCTCCAGCGTTGCGGGTCCGAGTCCTGCGACATCGTCCAGCAGACGGTGGTCGAGGCGCTCGCTCACGCGCGTGAGGGCGGCGTCGAGTTGCGCGAGATCGAGCACCATGCCCGACTCGCCCATCGGCGCGCCGGTCACTTCCACGGTCGCGCGATAGCTGTGACCGTGGATGCGACGACTCGCGTCCATGCTCGGCGGATCGATGTCGCGGCGGTTCAGCGTGTGCGCCGCTTCGAACACAAAACTGCGCGACAACGTGAACCGGGCCCGCGTCTCAGTAGCGGCATGTGCACGCGCACTCCGCTCTGACGGTTCAGGCGTTCGCTTCAGCGCGCGCTCGCGTGCCGCTACGGGCTTCTGCACATGGGTACGACTCATGCGCTCACGCCTCGTCGGCCATTTCCAGCGGCAGTGCGTGTTCGTCGTCACGCCACGCCTTGTCGCCCTGCGAGAGTTCGACGGCGCTCAGGCGGCAATCCCGGAATGCCTTCTCGATGGCGTCGCGATCCAGATCGCGCCCGATGAACACGACCTCGTTGATGCGGTCGCCCCACGGCGCTTCCCAGTTCGATTCGATGGCCGTGCGTTGCGGGTCGCCGACAGGCGGCCACAAGTCCGGATCGGCCGCAGCCCACCATTGACCGACCGACTCCAGCGTCGCCGTATTGCCCGCACGCGAGTACGCAAGCGCCCATGCCGGACGATTCGCCGCCCAGACATAACCCTTCGCGCGGATCAGCCCGTCGAACGGCATCGACATGAACGCGGCGAAACGCGCCGGGTGCATCGGCTCGCGCTGACGCAGCACAAAGCTCGTCACGCCGTACGTATCCGCTTCGGAATCGTGTTCGCCCACGAGCGCCTGCGCCCAACCGGCCATCTGCTCCGCGCGCACAGGGTCGAACAGGCCAGTGCCCAGCACTTCGTTCAGCGGCACCTGACCGCGCTCGCCCAACACGATTTTGGCCGACGGATTGAGGCCGGTGATGAGCGCCTTGACGGCGTCGAGTTGCAACGCGTCGACGCAATCCACCTTGCTCACCACGACCACGTCGGCGAACTCGATCTGCTCGGTCAGCAGCTCGGCGAGACGACGCTCGTCCTCGTCGCCAGCAACTTCACCGCGTTGCGCCAGCGTGTCCAGCCCGTTGAAATCCTTCAGCACGTGCAGGGCGTCTACGACGGTCACCATCGTGTCCAGACGTGCAATGTCGGCGAGCGACTGTCCCGCTTCGTCGCGGAATTCGAACGTCGCGGCCACCGGCATCGGCTCGGCAATGCCCGTCGACTCGATCAGCAGATAGTCGAAGCGACCGTCCTGTGCCAGTTCACGCACGGCGATCAGCAAGTCCTCGCGCAACGTACAGCAGATGCAGCCGTTGCTCATCTCGACGAGGCGCTCTTCCGTGCGCGAGAGGGCCGCTCCGGCGTTGCTTGCGCCACGCTCCACGAACGACGCGTCGATGTTGACTTCGCTCATGTCGTTGACGAGAACCGCCACGCGCAAGCCCTCGCGATTGCGCAGCACATGGTTGAGCAGCGTGGTTTTACCGGCGCCGAGGAATCCGGAAAGGACGGTGACGGGCAGACGGCGATCTGCATCGACGGCGGCGCCGGTTTGGGAGAGAGGGTGTGTCATGACAACAAAGTCCTGTGGTCTTGTGGGGCAGGCGTTCGCCCGAAGGATGCGCGCCGACGTCGCCCCACTGGAGGCGGGTGGCGCCGCACCGGTGCCTGGGTTGACCGGTACGGCGAAGCGTGACGCCGCTGGTGCACGCCGTCGGGGGGACCGGCGCAGCGTCACGCTTTTCGCAGGCGCGTCAGCGCGCATTCTTGGCGATGCCAGCCATTCACCGGACATCGCGCAGCCAACTCGGCAGCCGATTAAATGCAACCGAGTTGCAATATGGCGCGATGATACGGCGAGTCCTTCAGTTTTGCAACTCAGTTGCACATAACCCACAGGTTTCCGTCGGGACGTTCGATTGTGTAAGGCCCTTGGCAAGGGCGCGACGCGAAGCCGCGCAAGGCGTCCGGCGGTGGAACCGGTGGGCCGCTGCGCCTGTCTGCAAGGTCTGCGATACTGCGCGAGCGGCGCGCTTCACGCGCCATTGCCTCTGACGGTTGGCTCACGCAGTTCGACAATCCTCGCGTGCCGCCGCTGCCGGATGGCCGCTTTGTTCCCGTCTTTTTAGCCAAATTCGATATGCGCACCTCCAAAATCGCTTCCTCCGCTGTTCAGGCCCGTCGCGCAACCGGTGCGCTGCGTCGCGCGACGCAGGGCCTTACTGCTGCGGCCGTCATCGGGCTGGCCAGCCTGTCGCAGGGAGTCTGGGCGCACGCGCACATCGCGTCGAGCGAACCGGCGGCGCAGACCACCGTCGAGGCGCCGAAGTCGGTGCGTGTAACGTTCGACTCGGCGCTCGAAGGCGCGCTCTCGAAGCTCACCGTCGTGGACGCCAAGGGCAACGCCGTCACGCAAGCGAAGCCCGAACTCGATGCCGCCCGCAAGACGCTCACGCTCGCCGTCCCGACACTCGCCGCCGGTGAATATCAGGCGAACTGGGTGGCCGTCGCGAGCGACGGTCACCGCACCCAGGGCAGCTTCAAGTTCACTGTGAAGTGATGCCAGCGGATCTGGCCGCGGGCACCTGGCAGCCCGCCACGGCGGGCTTGCTGAATCTCGCACTGGCGCTGGCGCTCGGCGTGTTGCTGCTGCGCAGCCCGCACGCGGTGCGCAGTGGTCTCACGCGTCGCGTGCTACCGGCGTTCGCGGCCGGGTTGGCCGTGCTCGCATGGATCGCCTATGTGCTGGCAAGCACCGAGGCGATGACGGGTGGCGACTGGGAAGATTCGTCGGCGATGTTCAGCGACGTGTGGGTCGTGCTCACGCAGACGCATTTCGGCCGCGCGCAGTGGGTGGCCGGACTCGGTGTGGCGCTGCTATGCGCGGGCGCGTGGGCATGGTACGAAGCGCGGCGGCGTCTGCGCGCCGTCATGCCGATTGCCGACGATCCGCGCGACCGGCATCACCGTCGCGAGCATCGTCAGGAACGTTATGGCCGGTGGGTCTATGCTGCCGGTGCCGTGATTCTTGCGCTGGCGCGCGCGAGCACGGGGCACGCCGCCGATGCGTCGATGCCGTGGCTCGCCATCGGCGTGCATACGTTGCACGTGGCGGCAGCGGCATCGTGGACGGGCCTGGTGCTGGTCGCCGGATGTGTGATCCCGGGCTGGCGTCACTGGCCCGTCGGCGCGCGAGCCGCCTACGGCGAACGGTTGTCGTCGGTCGCCACACTTGCGATGCTCGTCGCACTCGTCACCGGTGCGTTCAACGCGTGGCGCACGCTCGGTGAGAATGCGTCGCTCTGGTTCAGCGATCAGAATGCCCCTTATCTGGCGTGGCTGATCACGAAGTTAGTCCTCGTCGCGTGTGCGGCGTTGCTGGGCGCGTGGAACCGCTGGCACTTTCTGCCGCGTCTGGCGCTCGACACCGGCGACACGACGCTCGATACGAGCGCCTTCGCACGCGTGGTTGCAATCGAAGCCCTCGTGCTGGTGATGGTGATGAGTTTCGCCGCGAAGCTCGGCACGACCATGCCGCCGGGCGTGTGACGAAGGACTTCGAATTCGATAGCAAGAAACGGAGCGCAGCATCGCGACCGTCTCCCTAGACTGAAAGCCAGTCATCAGCCCTCGGGAGATCCTTGTGATGCACTTCTATCCTATGACCGCCAAACGTCCGTCACCCAAGCACCGCGACCCGCACGACAACGACGCCTCGCACCGCATAACGTCGGATATGTCGGATGCACACGCGGGGTCAGTGACGTCCCGCTACGCCACCGACGACGCCAAGTGGGCCGCCGTCGTGGCACGCGACAAACAGGCGGACGGCGAATTCTTCTACTCCGTGCGCACGACCGGTGTGTTTTGCCGTCCATCGTGCGGCGCGCGGCTGGCTCGCCGCGAGAACGTCGCTTTCCACACCGACGTGACGGCGGCCGAGCGCGCGGGCTTTCGTCCCTGCAAACGCTGCAAGCCCGATCAGGGCGCGCTCGATGCGCGTCATGCCGCGCTGGTGACGGCCGCCTGCCGCCGCATCGAGGCGGCCGAGGTGCCCCCGTCGCTCGAAACGCTCGCGGCTGAAGCCGGACTCAGCCCGCACTACTTTCACCGGCTCTTTCGCTCGGTGACGGGAGTCACGCCACGTGGCTACGCGAACGCCCGCCGCGCCGAACGGGTGCGCGACGCGCTGCCCGAGGCGCAGAGCGTGACGTCGGCCTTCTACGACGCTGGCTTCAACTCCAACGGCCGCTTCTACGCGAGTGCCGACGCCCTGCTCGGCATGAAACCTGCGGCCTTCCGCGCGGGCGGCAAGGCCGAGTCGATCCGCTTCGCTGTCGCGCAGTGCTCGCTCGGTGCACTGCTCGTGGCGGCGACTTCGCGCGGTCTGTGCGCGATTTCTTTGGGTGACGATCCGGACGCGCTCGTGCGTGAGTTGCAGGATCGTTTCCCCAAGGCGGAACTCGTCGGCGCAGATGCCGAATTCGAGCGCTGGGTCGCGCAGGTGGTCGGCTTCGTCGAATCGCCGCACATCGGCCTGTCGTTGCCGCTCGACGTGCGCGGCACCGCGTTCCAGCAGCGCGTGTGGCAAGCGTTGCGCGACGTGCCCGCCGGGGAGACAGCGAGCTACGCCCAGATCGCCGAGCGCATCGGCTCGCCGCGTGCCGTGCGCGCCGTGGCGCAGGCGTGTGCGTCCAACACGCTCGCCGTGGCAATTCCGTGTCACCGGATCGTGCGCAACGACGGCGCGCTGTCGGGCTACCGCTGGGGCGTGGAGCGCAAACGCGCGTTGCTCGTACACGAGCATGAGGAGCGTGGCGACCGACACGACAGCGACAATCGATCTGCCAAGGTGAAGCTGTGAGCGCTCGCGTCACATCGCTCGACTGGGCCGCGCTGGAAGACGAACTGAACGCCTTCGGCGCGGCGCGCATCCCGAAGCTGCTGAATGCAGACGAGTGCGCGGACCTGTGCGCAATGTACGGAGAGACGAACGGACGTACCGGCATCGCACCGACGTCCGAACGTTTTCGCAGCCGGATCGTGATGGCGCGTCACGGCTTCGGGCAAGGCGAGTACCAGTACTTCGCCTACCCGCTGCCGTCGCTCGTCGCCGATTTGCGCGAAGCGTTCTACGCGCCGTTGCGCGACATTGCGCACCGCTGGCACAAGGTCATGGGGATAGACACGCGCTATCCGCCGACGCATCGCGCCTACCTCGCGCAATGCCACGACGCCGGTCAGCGCCGCCCGACACCGTTGCTTTTGCGTTACGAAGCGGGCGACTACAATTGCCTGCATCAGGATCTCTACGGGGAGCATGTCTTCCCGTTGCAGGTAGCGATTCTGCTATCGCAACCCGGCGAGGACTTCACCGGTGGCGAGTTCGTGCTGACGGAGCAACGTCCGCGCATGCAGTCACGTGCCGAAGTGGTGCCGCTCACGCGCGGCGACGCGGTCGTCTTCGCTGTGCACCACCGGCCGGTGAATGGCACACGCGGCGTGTATCGCGTGAACATGCGGCACGGCGTGAGCCGTCTGCGCAGCGGCCATCGCCACACGCTCGGCGTGATCCTGCACGACGCCACCTGACATCCTCCGCCCCCCATGACATCGCCATGACGTTCGACCTCTTCGGCAACGATGCCGACGACGACACCACCAACGCCCCGCAAACCGACGAACTCGGCCCGGGCGCGTTTGTGCTGCGCGGCTTCGCACGCGCGCGTCTCGCGACGCTTCAAACGGATATCGATGCGGTGATTGCGCAGGCCCCGTTGCGTCACTGGCTGACGCCGGGCGGCAAGCGGATGTCGGTCGCCATGACCAATTGCGGCGACGTAGGGTGGATCAGCGACAAGATGGGTTATCGGTACGGCACGCACGACCCGCTCTCGAAACAGCCGTGGCCTGCGATGCCTGCTTCGTTCGTGGCGCTGGCAAGCGACGCTTCCGAGGCCGCCGGATATCGCGACTTCTCGCCCGACGCGTGCCTCATCAACCGCTATACGCTCGACGCGCGACTGACGTTGCATCAGGATCGCGACGAACGCGAGTTGGGCGCGCCTATCGTGTCCGTCTCGCTGGGCTTGCCCGCTGTCTTTCTGTGGGGCGGCCTGCAACGAGGAGACCGCACGCGGCGCGTGCGGCTGGAGCCGGGCGACGTCGTCGTCTGGGGTGGCCCCTCGCGACTCGTCTATCACGGCATTGCAAGCGTCGAAGGCAGCTTCGACGCGCAAGCCGTGCGTTACAACCTCACTTTCCGGCAGGCGCGCTGATCGCCGTGAGCGTCAGCGTCACCTGCCGCCTGCGTTTTAGTAACCGACCGTGAAACGCGCGCGCGGGTGTTGGTTCTTCTCAAGCTCGTCGACCAGCGCAATCGCGTAGTCTTCCATCGAGATCCAGCTCTTGCCGTTCGCGTCGACGAGCAGTCCGTCGCCACCGATGCGGAACTTGCCCGTGCGCTCGCCCGGCTCGAACAGTGCCGACGGCGACAGGAACGTCCAGTTCAGCGACGAATCCTTCGGCTCGGCGCGCAGCACTTCCAGGAACACGCGACCGGCGCTCGCTTCGGGCTTGTACGCGTCCGGGAATTCCGGCGTATCGATGAGCGCCTTGCCCGGTGCGATCTCGAGACTGCCCGCACCGCCGACCACCAGCAGACGCGGCACGCCTGCACGCTTCACAGCGTCGACGAGTTTGGCGGCGTCCATCGAGACGAAACGACCGGCGCTGATCACGGCGTCGTGACCGGCGAGCAGCGGCGCGAGCGACGACGGATCGGACGCGTCGCCCTTGACCACGGTGAGACCGTTCTCGGCTTCGACACGCTCCGGATTCCGTGCGATGCCCGTAACCGTGTGACCACGTTGCAGCAGTTCTTCGGCAACGCGCGTTCCGACGCGGCCAGTAATTCCAATCAGTGCGACTTTCATCAGGATGCTCCTGCGGATGAGGGGGGATGACTTGCGGGTGAAATTCGGGTGACGAGTGAGACGCCGTGAGACTCAGATTGCGCAGCCATCGGGGCCGCATTGCGGCAATGCGCCAGCGTCGCCAACGGCGGCGGGGTGTGCTGCCAGCAAGCGCTCGCGAAGCGCATCGCGCCACGCGTCCGGCTGACCGAGATAGCGGCCGGGTTCGAGCCGTTCCAACTGGCCGTCGATCTCCAGCGCGAATGTCGGGAAGCCGCTGCCGCCCAGGCGCGTGAGCCACGCGCGGCTGTCGCGGAAGTGCTGCATGAGCGCGCTGGCGTCCTGTGCGTCGAACGCTTTGCCGAAGGCCTCGCGATCCAGCCCGAGGTCCGCCGCGAGATCGATCAGCACGTCGCGATCGGCGATGCGTTTGCCGTCGACGTAGTGCGCGCGCTGCACGGCGGCGAACATGTCGAGACCGCGTCCCGCGAGTGCTTCGGCGGCCAGCACGGCTGCCGTGGGCGGTGCGGAGTCGAACACGGCGGTGCCGTCACGCAGCAGGCCTTCGAAGTAGGCATCGCCGAATGGCTGGCCGGTCAGCGCTGCGATCCGGTGATCGTGCGGCATGACGTAGTTGCGCAACTGCGGCGTGACGGGCTGGGCGTTCGGACCGGCCATCATGCCGCCACCGTGAAAGTCGACGTCGAGACCGGCCACGTCGCGCGCGGCACGCACGAGGGGCGCGGCGGCGTAGCACCAGCCGCACAGCGGGTCGGCGATGTAATGCAGCGTGGCTTGATGGGCGGTTTGCTGTGCGGCTGAGGTCATGGCGGGGTTCCTGTGTGTTGCAGCGCGGCGTCCAGAGCCCTTGCAGGACCGTAGGGGACAATTTCGCGCTTTCCATGATTGCCATCGTAGTCGCGCCACTCGCGCAAAAAAAGCCCATAATGACGATCAATTTGTTGCACCGATCGAGCAAATCATGGACCGTCTGACGGCGATGCGGGTCTTTACGGAAGTGGCCGAGCGCGGCTCGCTGACGGCGGCGGCGCAACGGCTCGATATGTCGCGTGCGATGGTCTCGCGCTACCTCGCAGAACTCGAAGCGTGGCTCGGCACTCGCCTGCTGCATCGGACGACCCGCGCCGTGAGCCTCACCGACGCGGGTAACGACGCCCTGCCGCGTTGTCGCGAAATGCTCGGCATCGCCGACGATCTGGCGTGCGCGTCGAACGCCGACAGTACGCCGCGCGGCTTGTTGCGCGTGGCGTGCAGCACGTCGCTCGGGCAGGCGTTTCTGGCCGCGGCAGTCACGCGCTTCATCGTGAAGCATCCGGGCGTGGCGATCGATCTCGTGGTCGCGGACCGCACCGTCGATCTGGTGGACGAACGCATCGACCTCGCCATTCGCGTGACAACCGAGCCGTCTCCCGGCCTCATTGCCCGCAAGCTGGCGACGTGCCATTCCGTCATCTGCGCCGCGCCGTCCTATCTGCAACGTCATGGCACGCCGACGCGCGCCGAAGACCTCGCGCTTCACAACTGTCTGACGTACACCTACTTCGGCAAGAGCCTCTGGCAATTCACGCACGACGGCGTGCCGCTCGGCGTACCGGTGGGCGGCAATCTGTCGGCCAATGAGGTGAACGTGGTGTTCGCTGCGACGCTCGCCGGCGCAGGCATCTCGATGCAGCCGGTCTACTCGGCGCTGCCACATCTGCGCGACGGTTCGCTCGTCGCACTGCTGCCCGACTACGTGCCGCGCGAAATGACCGTCTATGGCGTGTACATCTCGCGCAAGCAGATGCCCAGCGCCCTGCGCGCGCTGCTCGACGATCTGGTCGAGCAATTCCAGACGGGGCTCTTTCAGGACACGGGCTATCCGGGACGTCGGGCTGCCTAGTCGGTCCGAACGCGCCGCTTTTTGCCCGTCGTCGCGCTCATCGTCTCGCTCATCGTCTCGCTCATCGTCTCGTTAAGATTCGCGCGACCTGCGAGCCCGATGGCCCCATCCTGTTTCACACTGCGTGACGCATCGGCGATGTCACCGAAATGTCACATTCCCCGCGTAAAACCGTCGCTTGCCTCGCCCGCCCGGGCAAGCCGACACGTTAAGGGTTCGTAGTTACCTGCGGTCCCTGCCCGTCAGTCCTTGCCGACCGGTCGCGGGCGCTCACGCGCGCCCCACTGCCCGACACGTCAAACAAGGACATCATGACGCACGACACCACGCCCCAGCCTCACGATCCGGCACTCGACGCCGACCTCTCGCACGACGACGATCCGACGAATCCGCAGCGCCGCCGCATTCTGCAAGGTCTGGCCGCCATCGGCGCCGCCGGTGCCGCAGGCGCTTCGCTGAGTGGCTGCGCGACCGAAGGCGGTGCCGGTGCACCGACCGCCGTTGCTGCGGGTGGCACGTTCGACGCCCAGCTCAAGGCCAATGTGAAGACGGTCGTCGTGATCTATCTCGAGAACCGCAGCTTCAACAACCTGTTCGCCGACTTCCCCGGCATCGAGAAGCCGCTCTCGAAGGTAGCTGCATCGAGCTACACGCAGCTCGATCGCGACGGCAAGACGCCGATGTCGCTGCTCCCGCCGGTGTTCGACGGTCTGGTGCCGCGCGCGCAGATGATCGGCGGCAAGAAGTACCACATCACCGAGAAGGACATTGCGCGCCAGCCGAACGCACCGTTCATGCTCAAGGACGCCGAGGGCAAGCTGCTGCCGGAGTCGGTCATCACGCGCGACCTGTGGCACCTGTTCTGGCAGAACCAGATGCAGATCAACGACGGCGCGAACAACCAGTTCGCCGCCTGGGCGGACTCGGGCGGTCTGGTCATGGGCTACTACGGCGACACGGCCAAGACGCTCGACCTTTACAAGATCGCGCAGCAGTACACGATGTGCGACAACTTCTTCATGGCGGCCTTCGGCGGCTCGTTCCTGAACCACCAGTTCCTCGTGACGGCACGCCCGCCGATGTATCCGAACGCCGCGCAGAGCCCGGCCAAAGACAAGATCGCCGTGCTGGCCGACGGTCCGCAGGGTGTGCGTCTCGCCGTGGCGCCCGACTCACCCGCATCGGCTGCCGACGGCAAGCCGAAGTTCGTGCGCGACGGTGCGATCACGCCGGACAACTTCGCCGTGAACACGATGATGCCCGCGTATCAACCGTCGCCGATCAAGCCCGCCGCGTCGGGTGACAAGCGTCTGGCCGATCCGTCGAACCCGGCGACGCTGCCGCCGCAGAACTACGCCACCATCGGCGACCTGCTCTCGACGAAGGGTGTCTCGTGGGCGTGGTATGCGGGCGCATGGCAGTCGGCACTCGACCACAAGGGTGGCGCGGACAAGCCGAACTTCCAGTACCACCATCAGCCGTTCAACTACTTCGCCCAGTTCGCACCGGGCACGGCGGCACGCGAAGAACACCTGCGCGATGGCGGGGAAGGCGACAGCCCGATCTCGAACAAATTCATCGCCGACGCGATTGCGGGCAAGCTGCCCGCCGTCACGTTCTACAAGCCGCAGGGCAACCTGAATCAGCACGCCGGTTATTCGGACGTGGAGTCCGGCGACCAGCACGTGGCGAACGTGCTTGCGCACCTGATGAAGTCGCCGCAGTGGAACAACATGGTGGTCGTGATCACGTATGACGAGAACGGCGGCTGGTGGGATCACGTGGCACCGCCGAAGGGTGACCGCTGGGGTCCGGGTTCGCGCATTCCGGCCGTCGTGGTGTCGCCGTTCGCCAAGCGCGGCAACGTCGATCACACGTTCTACGACACCACGTCGGTCCTGCGCTTCGTCACGCGTCTGCACGATCTGCCGACGCTCGAAGGCATCGCGTATCGCAACGCCGCCTTCGCAGCGCGCGGCACGAACCCGCCGGGCGATCTGACGAAGACGCTGAACTTTGCGTAATCGGCTTAGACGTCGGCGATAAAGAAAAGGGCACCTTCGGGTGCCCTGATTCATGGTGGTGACGCCTACTCCCCCTACTCCCCCTACTCACTCGAGCTCATCGAGCTCGTCCGAGCGCAGCAGCAGTTTGTCCAGCAGACGTTCGTACACGCGCATCTCGTCGTCGCTCAGCGCTTCGAACAGCCGTTCGTAATGCGTGCGTGCGGCATCGATCACCACGCGCCAGACACGCTCGCCCTCCGGCGTGAGCGTCACTTTGACGGCGCGACCGTCGTGCTCGTCCGGGGCGCGGCGCACCAGCCCGCGCGTAACCAGCCCGTCCGCCCCACGGCTCGCCTGACTCTTGTCCAGATTCGCCCGGCGCGCCAGTTCCGAGTTCGACAACGCCCCGGCCGTGCCCACCGCCGCCAGCACGCGCGATTCCGCCAGACTCAACTGCGCACCGTCCGCGTACGACTGCGCAACGCGCCTGTCGTGCTGCTTCATCAGGCGGTGCATCTTGTACGTCAGGAACTGGTCGAGCGATTTGTGGGATGGCCGCATTTCAGTGTTTTCCCCTAGACGAAATGGGTCGATATTTGGTTGCGAACGCAACCTTAGCACACTAGAATTGTTGCGTTAGCAACTAAATGCTCGATGACGGTTCCCGTCATTCGCGCGCTGTGGCTGCGCCGCCTCTCCGCTGACACGAGGCCCCGCAACACACGCGCCGAGCGGCTTTTCGGGTGCCGCATCACCATGCATAAACCAGAGACCACCCCGCGCGCGTCGCTGTATCACACGTATCGCGTCTATCCCCATTTTGCGCCGCAGAGCGACACCCCTGCCGTGCCCGTCACCATCGTGGGCGGCGGTCCGATCGGCATGGTCACCGCGTTGGCGCTGGCGCGTCACGGTGTGCGCTGCGTTGTGCTGCAAGCCGAACAGCAAGTCTCCGAAGGCAGCCGCGCGATTGTCTTCACGCGCCGCTCGCAGGAGATTCTGCAAGCAGTCGGCGTGGCCGATGCCGTCGTCGCCAACGGTCTGCCGTGGACGAGCGGTAACTCGTACTATCGCGGCCAGCGCGTGTTCCGCATGGAGTCGCCCGTCGATGAGGACGACCGCTTCGCACCGCTCATCAACCTCCAGCAAAACGTGCTCGAGAGCTATCTGGTCGACGCCATCGAGCGCGAGCCGCTTGTCGAAATGCGCTGGGGCAACAAGCTGATCGGACTAACGCAGGACGACGACGGTGTCGCGTTGCAAATCGACACGCCCGAGGGCGAGTACACGCAGCGCACGGGCTGGCTCGTGGCCGCCGACGGCGCGCGCTCGACGGTGCGCACAACGCTGGGCCTGCGCTTCGAAGGCGCGAGCTACGAGGGCCGCTTCGTCATCGCCGACATTCGCATCGATCTCGATCTGCCGACCGAGCGCCTTGCCTTCTTCGCCCCCGATTGGAACCCGGGCAACACCGTACTGATGCATCGTGAGCCGGGCGATATCTGGCGGGTGGACTATCAGTTGCCGGTCGACGAAACGTCCGAACATGCGCTGCAACCGGAAACGATTCGCGAGCGCATCAACGCGCAACTGGACATGATGGGTCTCGGCGGCAAGCCCTGGGAACTCGACTGGTGCTCGGTGTATTCGGCGCGAGCGCTGACGCTGCCCGACTACGTGCACGGACGTGTGCTCTTCGCGGGTGACGCTGCCCACCTGCTGCCGATCTTCGGCGTGCGCGGCGCCAACACCGGTTTCCAGGACGCTATCGATCTGTCGTGGAAACTCGCGGCCGTGGTCAAGGGCGCGGCCCCGACGCCGTTGCTCGCGTCGTACACGCACGACCGTGTGGGTGCTGCGCGCGAGATCATTTCGGAAGCGGGCAAGAGTACGCGCTTCATGACGCCGCCGTCACACGGATTCCGCGTGCTGCGCGACGCCGTGCTCGATCTCTCGCTCGATCATGAATTCGTGCGTCCGCTGTTCCACTGGCGCACGTCGCGCGCGCACGACTATCGTCACTCGCCGCTCAACAGCCCGAACGACGACAACGCGACGATGACGGCAGGCCCGAGCGTCGGCGCGCCCACACCGAACGTGAAGCTCGCCGAGAACGACTATCTCTACGACCACCTCGGTGCGGCGTTCCATCTCGTAACGTTCGGCGATGCACCGCTCGACGATGCGCTGCGTCAGGCCATCGTGACGTGGCGCGAGCGTGGCGTGCCCGTCAAGGTCATCGCCTTCGCGCTGTCCGAGAACACCGTGGCCGGTGCCGATCTCACGTTGCCCGACCCGACAGGCCACGCCGCCGCCAAGTACGGCGCGGCCGATGGCACGGCGTACCTCGTACGCCCCGATCACCA
Source organism: Pandoraea commovens (assembly GCF_902459615.1). Taxonomy (GTDB): domain Bacteria; phylum Pseudomonadota; class Gammaproteobacteria; order Burkholderiales; family Burkholderiaceae; genus Pandoraea; species Pandoraea commovens. The sequence goes on along the minus strand of NZ_CABPSA010000002.1, from coordinate 730,522 downwards.
TATCTGCGCCCGTTGGTTGCAGCTCGACGCCCCGCGTCTGGCCAGCGCCCTTGCGCAGGCGACGGCGCTCGCCTGAACGCCCCGCTCTCCAAGGAAGCTCGTCATGACCGCTCAACAAACCGCCATCGCAGGCCTCGAAGACATCTACGACACGCTCGCGCTAGCCATCGACGCCGCCCCGGCCGACAAGCGCGAGTTGCTCCTCGCCAAAGTCGCGCTGCTGCTCGCCAATGAGATTCGCGATCCGCAACGCGCGATCGATCTCATCGCGCAGGCCGCAGGCAGCACGCAATTGCAAGCCGCCTGACGGCGGTACGCGACGCCCAATCGTTCATATCGTTCGTTCAGTTCCTTTCGGCGTCCGCCCTCGATGGCGGACCCCATCTCAAAACACCGCCACATCAAACAAGGCGGGGAGCGCTGGAGAAGACCCCCATCATGAGTCGTATCACGCCCGCCGCCGGTCTTGCCGGCGGCATTGCCGCATCCGTACCCGACGCTCGCGTTCGCGCAGACGCCCCGGTCCACCGTGTCGCCAGCGAGGCGATGGAGCGCGCCGTCGTGCGCAAGGTCTCGCGGCGTTTGCTCGGCTTTCTGTTCGTCCTGTTCCTGTTCTCGTTCCTCGACCGCATCAACGTCGGCTTCGCTGCACTTACGATGAGTCAGGACCTCGGGCTCACCAGCACGATGTTCGGGATGGCCTCGACGGTTTTCTATCTGACGTACGTGCTGTGTGGCGTGCCGAGCAACCTCATGCTTGTGAAGTTCGGCGCGCGTCGCTGGATCGGCGCGATTCTGATCGCGTGGGGCCTGGCATCGAGCGCGACGATGTTCGCGCATGACGCCACCAGCCTCTATCTGATTCGCGCCATCGTCGGCATTACCGAAGCGGGCTTCCTGCCCGGCATGCTGCTGTACATGGGCGACTGGTTCCCGTCTGCCGCGCGCGCACGCGCCAACGCGTGGTTCATGATTGCGATGCCTGTGACGTCGGCACTCGGTGCTGCGGCATCGGGCTATCTGCTGCGCCTCGACGGCGTGGCCGGACTCGCAGGCTGGCAGTGGCTGTTCGTGCTCGAAGGCTTGCCGACAGTGCTGCTCGGCCTCGTCACCTGGTGGTATCTCGACGACAAGCCGTCCGACGCGCGCTGGCTGAGCGCCACCGAGAAGCAGACGCTTGGCGCGATGATCGAGCGTGATCGCGCTGAAGCGACGGCACGACAAGCGGGCGAAGCAGGCACAAAGTCGAGCGCAAACACCAGCATGTGGCGCGCCATCTGCACGCCGAGCGTGGCGAAGTTCGCGCTCGGGTACTTCTGTCTCGTCAACACGCTCTCGCTGGCGTCGCTGTGGATTCCGCAGATCGTAAAGAGCTTCGGTACGACGAGCAGCAACGTCACCATCGGTCTGCTTGCCGCCATCCCGTCTGTCTGCACCATCGCAGGCATGATCTGGTGGGGACGCCGCTCCGACCGTCTGCAAGAGCGACGCTGGCACCTCGTGCTGCCGATGCTGTTCTCCGCCGCGGGCTGGGTCGTCACCTGCTTCGCACCGGAACCATCGCTGCGACTCGCGGGGGTGGCGATGGCGTCGACCGGCGCGTACACGGCGATGGCGATCTTCTGGACGGTGCCGGATCGCAGCCTTGCGCCGCACACCCGCGCGCTGGGGCTGGCCGTCATCAATGCGGTCGGCAACCTCGGTTCCGCATTGAGTCCCATCGTGGTCGGCGTGCTCAAGGACTGGACGCATTCGTTCACCTCGGGGCTGATGTTCGCGGCGGTGAGCCTGCTCGTCGGCATCGGCGTGTTGTGGTTCGCCCCGCTGGGGCAGCGAGGCACGCGTTAGCCGCTCGCATTCATCTCTGTCACTCAGGTTAGGCATGGCGGTCACAGTTCCGGGTCATAATGCAAAGCGTCCGACCGATCCGAAAGATCCGACACATCTTTGCGTCCAAGGAACCCCGCCATGCCCGTGACAACACCGGTGGCCGCTCAGGGCCCCACGCTCGTCGTGCTCATCGACGCCGATAACGCTGCACCCGCCATCGTCGAAGGTCTGCTCACCGAAGTCGCCAAGTACGGCGTCGCCAGCGTGAAGCGGATCTACGGCGACTGGACCAAGCCGAATCTCGACGGCTGGAAGAAGTGCCTGCTCGAATACTCGATTCAGCCCATCCAGCAATTCCGTTACACCGTCGGCAAGAACGCCACCGACAGCGCCATGATCATCGACGCGATGGATCTGCTCTACACCGGGCGCTTCGACGGCTTCTGCCTCGTCTCCAGCGACAGCGACTTCACGCGGCTCGCGTCGCGCATTCGCGAACAGGGCCTGATCGTGTACGGCTTCGGTGAGCGCAAGACACCGCAGCCCTTCGTCACCGCATGCGACAAGTTCATCTACACCGAACTGCTGCGTCAGGACGATGAGCCGGACGACGACGAAGCGCCCACACCGCGCAAGCGTCGCAGCGCCGCCGAACTCAAACGCGACGCACGGCTCGTTCGGCTGTTGCGCAACGCCGTGACCGGCGTGTCGGACGAAGACGGCTGGGCCAGCCTCGGCGCGATGGGCAGTCACATCGCGAAGCAAGCGCCCGACTTCGACGCACGCAACTACGGCTTCGGCAAACTGAGCGATCTCGTCGCGACCATCGGGCTGTTCGACGTGGAACAGCGCTCGGGCAGCGGCGGCAACAAGGGTATCTGGGTGCGCATCAAGCCGAAGCGCGGTGCTTCGGGTGCCGCCGCCAAACGGGGAGAATGAGCACGCGACGGGGCATCCACGCGCGTTTCGTTAAGATTTTTTCGCAAAACGCTTGCCAGCCTCAGAAATACCCCATATACTCGCGGTCTTTCTAGGCTCGTAGCTCAGTTGGTTAGAGCACCACCTTGACATGGTGGGGGTCGTTGGTTCGAATCCAATCGAGCCTACCAACGATTAAATGCAAAAGGCGTCACGCGAATTTCGTGTGACGCCTTTTGTGTTTTCTGCGCCCGATTTTTTCGTCGACCACCGCTGCTCGACTTCCCCGCTCATCGCATTCCGCGCGCCTCGCCGCTCCGTCCACCGGCGTTACAAAACGACACATCCCCAACACACTCGTAGCACCTGCTACGCAAGGCCGTCGCTAGACTGGCTTCAACGGTTTCAACAACGTGGCCAACGCCACTACCGAATCAACAAAAGCAGGACTCATGGAGGACACCATGAAACGCATTCTGATCATCGCTGCCCTTGGCGCTGCTGCCGCCGTCGCTTCCACCGCCGCTTCGGCACACGTGGATGTCGGCCTCTATCTCGGCGTGCCTGCCCCGGTCGTCGTGGCGCCGCAGCCGGTCTACGTCGCACCGGAACCGGTGTATGTGGCCCCACAACCCGTATATCGCGCGCCGCAACCGGTGGTGTACTACGGTCGTGACCGTTATGACGACTGGCGCGAGCGCCGCTGGGAGGAGCGTCGTCACGATCGCGGCTGGCACCGTGGCTGGCGCGAAGACCGCGACTAATACTCGCCTGAACTGACAAAAGAACGAAGCGGCCCGCCGGTTGGCGTCGGCGGGCTTTTTTAGCGGGAAGCGGCTCCGTCGCTTTCCGCGTTCTTTTATCTGACGTTCGCTCGTCGACTAGCTCGACGCGACGTCACGTCAGCGCCACCGCGTCGCCACTTCAGGCAATTCCCGCTTCATCCACTCCACGAACGCACGTGTGCGCGACGGCAACAGGCGCGCATGCGGATAGACGATGTTCACCGGTCGCGCCGGTCCTTCGTAGTCCTTCAATACGCGCACGAGCCGCCCCTCGTCCATCGCCTGCGCCACCTGATACGACAGAAAGCAACCGTAGCCCATGCCGTCGGCGCACGCTTCGACGGCCGTCATGCCGTGGCTGATTTCAAGATTGCCGTCGACGGGCACGACGAACTCCCGTCCCCCTTCCCAGAAACGCCATTGGCCGTAACCACCGCCGTGCGAGAGGATGCAGTTCTTGCCGAGCAGATCGCGCGGATGCGCCACTTCGCCCTGCTCCGCAATGCACGCGGGACTCGCGACCACCACGCGGCGAATCGCCCCGATGCCCTGCGCGACAAGCGTGGAGTCGTCGAGCGGCGAGATCCGGATGCCGACGTCGATGCCCTCCTCCCATAGATTCACCACGCGGTCGTTGAGCAGGAGCCTGCATTTGACGTTCGGGTACGCGCGCAGGAACCGGAACATCGCCGGGGCGACGTGCATCTGTCCGAACAGCACCGGAGCGGTGATGACCAGCGTACCGCTCGGCGCCTCGTGACGCGCCGCCAGCCGCGCCTCAGCCTCGTGTAACTCGCTGAGGATCTGACGGCAGGTGTCGAGGTAGGTGTGCCCCTCTTCCGTGAGGGCGATGCGGCGCGTCGTGCGATTGAGCAACCGCACTTCCAGGGAAGTTTCAAGCGCCGCCAGCGTCCGCACCACAGCGGGCAGCGACGAATCGAGCGCGCGTGCCGCCGCACTCAGGCTGCCCTGATCGACGATGGCAACGAACGTCTGCATTGCGCGAAGTTTGTCCATGCGGCGCATAATTACTCCGTTTTTCGGAGTAGTCAAATCAAGTTCACGCCATTTATCCGGAAATCGACTGGATGGAGAATTGGCTTATTGCGTGACGGTTCCGACTCCGGCGCTGCCGCATCCACTCACCCACGGAGATGCCCAATGACCCGCCCTACCGATATTCACGCCTACGCGCCCGCCCGCCCTGCGCGTCCGATCAAGTTCTACCGTTTCACGCTCTCGGGCCACTGTCATCGCATCGAGCTGATGCTCAATCTGCTCGACTTGCCGTATGAGGCCATCGACGTCGATCTGGCGACCGGTGAGAACAAGCAACCTGCGTACCTCGCCATCAACCCGTTCGGTCAGGTGCCCGCCATCGACGACGACGGTGTGATCCTCGCCGATTCGAACGCGATCCTCGTCTACCTCGCGACCCGCTACGACGCAAAGCACGCCTGGCTGCCGCAGGATGCGGTGGCTGCTGCTCACGTGCAACGCTGGCTGTCGGTGGCCGCTGGCGATCTGGCGTTCGGCGCGGCGGCAGCGCGCGTGGCGGTCGTCTTCAACCGTGGCGTCGATACGACCGCGATGGTCGAGCGTGGCGTGTTGCTGCTCACGCGTCTCGAAGCGCATCTCACCGCAGCGAACGCCACGCCGTTCGTCACGGCCGCCACGCCGACGATTGCCGACATCGCGCTGTACACGTACCTGGCGCATGCGCCCGAAGGCAACGTGTCGCTGCAACCGTATCCGGCCGTGCGCGCCTGGCTGGCGCGCATCGAAGCGCTGCCGCGTTTCGTGCCGATGCCGTCGACGGCGTGCGGTCTGAACGCCGTTGCCGCATAACGACTGAATGAAGGCTGCTCGCGTCGCCTGTGCAGTGCCTGATGCATTGCCCGAGCGCCGCCTGAACCGAAGGAGAGCATCATGAACGCCCCCACCCCGTCACCGCTTCAACTGGAATCGCCCTTTCACGCAGGCGAAATGTACGTGCAGACGCTCGCAGGTTCCCGTGAGCAGATGGCGGAGGTGGGGGCGCGCGTGATTCGTCTCGCTATGCCGGATCAGCATCGCCAGTTCTTCGCGCAGTTGCCGTTTCTCGTCATGGGCGGGTTGGATGCCGACGATCAGCCGTGGGCCACGCTGCTCAGCGGCACCCCCGGCTTCGCGCATTCGCCCGATCCGACGCTGCTGCGTGTGAATGCGTTTCCGCCCCCGACCGATCCGCTCTACGGCGCGGTGACGTCGGGCGCACCGATCGGCTTGCTGGGGATCGAGCCTTCGACGCGGCGTCGCAATCGCGTCAACGGCTCCATCGATGAAGTCGATGCGCAAGGGTTCACGCTGCGGGTCGCCCAGAGTTTCGGCAACTGCCCGCAGTACATCCGCAAGCGCGAAGCAACGCCGCAAGCGCACGATGCGCCACCGGTGGCCGAACCGCCGCAAAGCTCACTCGACGACGACGCGCAGTGGCAAATCGCGAGTGCCGACACGTTCTTCATCGCCACGCATTACGCAGGCGATGGCGCGACAGCGCGCAGTTCAGGCACCGACGTCTCGCATCGCGGCGGCAAGCCTGGATTCGTGCGCGTGGAAGACGCCAACACGCTGGTGTGGCCCGACTTTCGCGGCAACTCGTTCTACAACACGCTCGGCAATCTGCACGCCAACCCGCGCGCCGGGCTGGTGTTCGTCGACTTCGCGTCGGGCGACTTCTTGCACGTCGCAGGAGACGCCGAAGTCCTTTGGCACGACGAAGCACAAAGCGGCTTCGAAGGTGCGCTGCGGCTGGTGCGTCTGCATGTGCGCGAAGTGCGACGCGTACGAGGTGCGCTACCGGCCGCCTGGCGCGACGGCGAGGCATCGCCCAGCGTCGAGCGCACGGGCGCGTGGCCAACCGCCTGACGCACGCGACGATGGGCGCTTGCCCGCGTGGATACCTCCGTGTAAAGTGTGTTCACGCTCGTCGAGTGACGGGCGTGATTCGACATTCGAATCAACACCCATTCGATCCCTCCATCGATCCATGACTGCTCACGCATTCGTCCACCTCGCCGTAGCATCGATTTCGCCGCCGCAACGCGGTGTCGGTGCTCGACTGCGCGGACGTTTTGCAGCCGTGGCACCTCCCCCGCCGTCCGGCGTGGCACCGCCCACCGTGGTGGTCGCCGACGTGGTCGTGGCCTGACGCCACACACGGCTCGCTGGGTGTCCGTCACCCGGCACAACACTTTTTCATTCGAATTTCAGCGGGTTCAAGTGGTCTGCGCGCATTGCGCCAGCCGCGATGATCTTGTGTCGATGCCTCGATGCTGTCGTCTAGATTATGTCGCCCCGGTTGTGTGCCACTTCAGGCGCGCGACGTGAGCGATCTCGTCATGACGTCGCGGCACAAACATTGCACGCCACACCGGACACGCTGCTCAGGGGAAGATCGATGCAACTCGATGGTCTTGCATTGCGCCGCCATGGCGCGACGCTCTTGTTTGTTCTGTTGTGGAGCGGCGGCGCACTGGCCGCCAAATGGGGGCTGGCGCACGCGTCGGCGTTTGCCTTTCTCGTCATCCGTCTGGGGGTCGCGTTCGCGGCGCTCACGCTGATCGCACTGACCCGTCGCCAATGGTGGCCCGCACCCGGCACCGGCTGGCAGGTGGCGGGCACCGGTGTGCTGCTCATCGGCGGCTATCAGGCGTCGTATCTGCTGGCGCTCGCCAGCGGCATCACCCCGGGGGCGCTCGCGACGGTGCTTGGCGTCCAGCCGATTCTCACGCTCGTGGTGCTGGAGCGGCGCCATAGTGCGCGACGTCTGTTGGGGCTGGCGGTCGCGCTGGTCGGGCTGGCGCTCGTGGTCGCACAAAGTCTGATGTCGGCACGGCTATCGGCAGCGGGGTCCGTGTGGGCGCTCACCGCGCTCGCCTGCATGACGCTCGGCACGCTCGCGCAAAAAGGGTCGCGACAAACGCCCCTCGACGTGCTGCCGCTGCAGTACGCGGTCGGACTGGCGCTGGCATTGCTCGTCGCGCCGACGCAGCCGTGGCACATCGACAACACGTTGGGCTTCTGGCTGCCGCTGCTCTACATGGGTCTCGTGATTTCGGTCGGCGCGACGCTGCTGCTCTATCGAATGATCGCGTCCGGCAATCTGGTGACGGTGACGAGCCTGTTCTATCTGGTGCCCGTGGTGACCGCACTGCTCGACTGGGGCATCTTCGGGCACCGGCCGACGACGCTGGCCGTCGCGGGCACCGCCGCGATTCTGATGGGCTTGCGGCTGGCGCTCCGATAGCTTGAGTCGCGAACGCCGTCGGCATCTCGGCTAAGATTGTCTTTCTCAGGGTGACAATGCGCATCGAAGTGCGTTCGTTGTCACCCGCAATTTATTGAAGACGGAAATCTTGCCGATGGACCTGCTCGACGACATGCGCATCTTCGTCAGCGCCGTGGACGCCATGAGCTTCACCGGGGCGGCGGCGAAACTCGGACTCTCGAAGCAGTTCGTGAGCCGCCGCATCTCCTCGCTGGAGCAATCGCTCGGCGTGCGCCTGCTGCTGCGAACGACCCGACGACTGGCCGTGACCGACCTCGGTCGGGTCTACTACGAGCGCGCCCGGCGCATCCTTGACGATGTGGAAGCCGCGAATCTGGCGGTGAGCAGTCAGGGGGAGCGCCCGCGCGGTAATTTGCGGGTGTCTGCTCCGATGTCGTTCGGGACGATGTTCCTCAGCTCGGCGATTCCGTCGTTTCTCACGACCTATCCCGACGTCACCATCGAACTCGAACTGAACGACCGCACGGTGGACATCATCGGCGAAGGCTACGACGTGGCGGTGCGTATCGGCGCGCTGGCCGACTCGTCGCTGATCGCCCGTACGGTCGCGCCCATGCGCATGGTCACGTGCGTCAGTCCTCGCTATCTCGAAACCCACGGTGCGCCGCAAACGCCCGAAGAACTGAGCGATCACACGTTGTTACCCTACGGTCACAGCCAGCGTGTGAGCTGGCATTACTCGCGCGACGGGCAGCCGCTTGAGATTCCGGTGTCCGGACGGCTCCGCGTGAACAACGGCGAACTGGCGCGCGATGCGGCGGTGGCCGGGCTTGGCGTGACGTGGCTGCCGGTGTTTATCGTCGCCCCCGCCTTGCTGGGCGGTCGTCTCGTGACGGTGCTCGACGACTTCGAACCACCGCCGTCGTCGATTTATGTCGTCTACCCGCAGCATCGTCAGGCATCGCTCGTGATCCGGGCGTTTTCGGACTTTCTGGCGGCGGCGTGCGGCGTCGCGGGCACGCAGTGGTGAACGGTGAGGGATGACAGCGTGGGAATGTCATCCCGGCGTGCGGGAATCCGACCGGAGTCACGGACAAATGGCGGATAAATGGTGGATGAATGGTGGAGAAAACATGATCGGATCGCGCCCAAAAGGCCATCAGACTTGACCATCCATAGCCCGGACGGGGATACTTGACAGGTTAAAAACCCAGCTTTTTCACGCCGATGACCACGATTCTGCAACACATCCCCACGGGACAACGGGTCGGCATCGCCTTTTCGGGCGGTCTCGACACCAGCGCTGCGCTGCTTTGGATGCGCCAAAAGGGCGCGATTCCCTACGCTTACACGGCCAATCTGGGTCAGCCGGACGAACCCGACTACGAAGAAATCCCGCGTCGCGCGATGGGTTACGGTGCCGAGAACGCCCGCCTGGTCGACTGCCGTGCGCAACTCGTGGCCGAAGGCATCGCCGCCCTGCAATCGGGCGCGTTCCACATCTCGACGGCCGGCGTCACATACTTCAACACCACGCCGATCGGCCGCGCCGTCACGGGCACGATGCTCGTGGCTGCCATGAAGGAAGATGGCGTCAATATCTGGGGTGATGGCAGCACGTACAAGGGCAATGACATCGAGCGCTTCTATCGCTACGGTCTCTTGACCAACCCGGGCCTGCAAATCTACAAGCCGTGGCTGGACCAGACGTTCATCGACGAACTCGGCGGCCGCAAGGAAATGTCGGAATTCCTGATCGCCAACGGCTTCGACTACAAGATGTCGGTCGAGAAGGCCTATTCGACGGACTCGAACATGCTTGGCGCGACGCACGAAGCCAAGGATCTGGAACACCTGAACTCGGGTATCAAGATCGTTCAGCCGATCATGGGCGTGCCGTTCTGGCGCGATGATTGCGCGATCAAGGCCGAAGAAGTCACCGTGCGCTTCGAAGAAGGCCAGCCGGTGGCGCTCAACGGCAAGACGTTTGCCAACGCCGTCGAACTGTTCGAAGAAGCCAACCGTATCGGCGGCCGTCACGGCCTGGGCATGAGCGACCAGATCGAGAACCGCATCATCGAAGCCAAGAGCCGCGGCATCTACGAAGCTCCGGGCCTCGCGCTGCTGTTCATCGCTTACGAGCGCCTCGTGACCGGCATCCATAACGAAGACACCATCGAGCAGTACCGCGAGAACGGCCGCCGTCTGGGCCGTCTGCTGTATCAGGGCCGCTGGTTCGACCCGCAAGCGATCATGCTGCGCGAGACGGCTCAACGCTGGGTGGCCCGCGCCGTGACCGGCGAAGTGACCATTGAACTGCGCCGCGGCAACGACTACTCGCTGCTGAACACGACGTCGCCGAACCTGACGTACAAGCCCGAACGCTTGACGATGGAAAAGGGCGACTCGGTCTTCACGCCGCTCGACCGTATCGGTCAGCTCACGATGCGTACGCTCGACATCGTCGACACGCGCGAAAAGCTGATGACGTACGCCAAGGCCGGTCTGCTGACGTCGACCAGCGACGACGCACTGCCGCAGCTCGAAGGCAAGAAGGACTAAGCGGTCATCCGACGCATCGCTCGCGAGAGCGGTGCGCCACGTGTTACCTGCTGCAACAGGCGGCGCGCCCCGAAAGGAGCGCGCCGCTTTTGTTTTTGGCCTGTCACGTTTGACGCGCTAAGATACGGACGAAAATGCGCACAAAAATAGGCCGCATCCCAAATTAATCGAAACCCTCCCCGCAATCGGGGTGCGCGTCGGCCCCGGACACCGGGACGCGCGCATGCGTCGGAGACCCTGCGTTGGTACGTCTGATTCTGTTATTGCTTGGCGTGAATTATTTGCGTCGCCGGGCCCGGGCGCTGATCTGGATCGGCGCGATCTTCTTCGCCTTCGGCATGGCGTTGATCGTCGATGCACTCGACGGCGTCGTGCACTTCCCGCTCAAGGTCTTCGCGTGGCTGCTGCTGCTCGAAGGACTGGCGACGCTTGCCATCGCCACCATCGGGGTGGGGGGTCAGCGTCTCGTACGGGGGCTGAAGGGCGGCACCTTTACCGTTGCAGCACTGCTGGTCCTGCTGTTCGATCAACACAACGGCAACTTCTGGTTATCGATGCTCTTCGGCACGCTGTTCCTCGCCGACGGCCTGCTGCAATGCGTGGCGGCGTACGTGGTGCGCTACCCGCGCTGGGCGTGGGCCATTGCAGGCGGTGCGCTGGAAATCGTCGTCGCGATCTTCTTCTATCAGCCCTACCCGACGCACTACAAGGGCACCCTGCCGTACGCCATCGGACTCGGACTCGTCTTCACCGGGTGGAACGTACTCGTGCTGGCGATGCGGGCGCGTCGCATGCGCGGCGATTTCCGCGTCGAACAGATTCTCGGCAGCCCGGAAGACAAGCGCCGCCTGTGGAGCGAGCGCCCCCGTGCGCCGCGCTGGGACGGCCCACCCACCGACGCCGAGCCAGCGCTCACGGTGCACGTGTGGACGCCCTCGGGGTCGTCCAAAGCACCGGCGCGCCGTCATCCGGTCATCGATCGCTACATCGCGGCTGTCGACAAGAACGGCGTGATCTCGACGGGGCACGCGGCGCTGGAGAGTCACGAAGGCGTGTACGTGAGTCTTTACCCCGCCAAGGAAATCGACCGCTCGCCGGACCAGTTCGGACAGTTGCTGCGCGCGACGCGCGAGAACGACGTGCCCGGCACCTTCCAGCCGAACTACGCCACAGAGTCGAAAGCGTGGTGCCCGTCGACGGTCAAGGTGCGTATCCGCAACTACAGCCCGCAGCAATTGAGCGCTTTCTGGCAGACCTATCAGCAGAACGCCACCTATAACCTCACGCACCGTAACTGCTCAAGCAGTGTGGCCAAGGCGCTCGAAGCCGCGATCGAGGGCCGTGTGGGGCAGTTGCACGACGGCGGCGACGCTGGCTGGTGGACGTTCGTCCGCCTGTGGCTTACGCCCGAATTGTGGGTGGCCGCACAACTGCGCAAGCGTGCGAAGACGATGGCCTGGACACCGGGTCTGGTGCTCGATTACGCGCGTGCAGTGAGCATGCTGGTGGATCCGCGTCCGTTCGGCTGGATCACGATGACCTCGCTGGCGTTGCGTCGCATGCGTCGCTCGCGCCGCGCATGGCGCGAGGCCGAGCAGGCAGCCGCATCGCAAGCGCAGAACGCAACGCACGCATCTCACGCACCACACGGCTGACGTCGGGTCGAGACTTTCCCAGGGGGACGGTGTAACGTCACCCGTATTGGCACACGCAAGAGCAGCAGGCATCCGGGCAACGCGTAAGCGCTGCCCGCCCGAGCTTCAGACGCATTACCCAATACGAGGACAGTTCAACATGCTCAATCGCCTGTGGCGCTATGTCAGTGCCGCCCTGTTCGCCAGTCTGGTCATCGGCCGCGCCGCACACGCGATCACGCCCGACGCCGCGCCCATCACCATTCCGCACGGCGCGATTGTCGAGCGACAACCACTGAAAGCCGACTACGGACTCCCGGAAGCCGGTGAGCAATTCAGTATCCGTTACAGCTCCATCGACGGCGTCGGCGGCATCGAAGCCCGTGAAGACACCGGCGCCGTCTTCCTGCCCAAGGGACCGACACCGCCCGGCGGCTGGCCGGTCGTGGTCTGGGCACATGGCACGGTCGGCATTGCCAGCAAGTGTGCGCCGTCGCTCAACGTGCGCAGTACGCGCGACATTCAGTACCTCGGCACCTGGCTGTCGCTCGGCTTTGCGGTCGTCGCCCCCGACTACGCGGGTCTTGGTTCGCAAGGGCTGCATCACTATCTGAACGCCCGCGCCGAAGCGTATAGCGTGCTGGACAGCCTGCTCGCCGCCCGCAGCGTCTTTCCGTTGCAGAACCGTGTGATCTTCGTCGGGCAATCGCAGGGGGCTCATGCAGCGTTCGCCGCGGCAGGCTTTCAGCCGATTTACGCCCCGGACGTGAAGGTGATCGCCACAGTTCTTACCGGCACGCCGTATTTCAATGCACAGACGTCGGCTGCCACCCTCTTCGCGGGTCAGCCCGATCCGGGCGCGCCGGACCCGAAGATTCCGTACGCGATGTACATCTTCCTGTCGGCCGCCGACCGCGATCCGTCGTTGAATCCCGCGAAGTACTTCTCTCCACAGGCGTTACCGGTGCTCGATGAGGCCCGCACGCTGTGCATCGATACGCTGACCGATCACTCGACGGCCGCCGGTCTGAACGCCGGGAACAGCATGCAGCCGGGTATTCAGAAGCTGCTGGATAGCCAGACACCGTCACTGCGCTATCCGACGCTCAGCATTAAACATCCGGTGTTCATCGGCATGGGAATGGAAGACATCGACGTGCCGGTCATCATGCAAAAGGCATTCGCGCGGGATGTCACCAAGGCGGGCACGAAGACCACGGTGCGCATGTACGACGGACTCGATCACGACGCGACGGTCAACCCGTCACTGCGCGACTCGGTGCCGTTCATCCTGCAACTGATGTCGACGAAAAAGCGTGCATCCGCACAATAACTAGAGGAACGACTCGGAAAGCTACGGGGCGCGACGATAGCTCATCGCTCACGGAAAGCGACGCAAATCATTGTTTTTTATATTATTTGTTTTTCGTTGCGCCTACGCAACATGGAGACACTTACGTAAAAATACATATGGTGCGATGCAACACGTCGTCCTATACTGAACTCGTCTCCTCCATGTCTCCTCCTGATATGGATTAAGCCCGCAACGCGCGGGCTTTCTTTTTTTCTGCGAGCGCTTTCTACGATCAGTCGATGGCTGCCGCGCATGCATCCGTCGGCGTCGCCAGTGCGCCCCCTACCCCCGGAATGATCTTCAGCCCCGCCGACACTACACGGCAGGGTGCCGCCAGCAAACCACATCCCGCCACTGACGTCACGAACGGCAGAATCGCGAATAGCGCCCACCAACGACGCAAATTGCGCGGTGCGGGCTTCGATGCCCGCCGACCGCTAAGGTCCGAGTCGTCCGAACCCGCCGAACGGCGAGGCTCACGCAGAGCGGATGCATCGCTCGTCTCAATCGTACAGGCCGTATGGGCGTAAGGAGTCGCGACGGCCTTTCGGCTCATCGTATGAAGCGTCGTCATGGGGGGCGTCCTGAGAAGGGCTAGGTGCCGGAATTACCAGCGGTTCGGGTGAGTTCTGTCAGTTCGGAGGTCGGGCAATCGCCTTACGGTCGTTGACGGCGCGCAGTGAACAAATACCTCACGCGGGAGGCGTCGTGTGTCCGATGTACGTGAAACGGGCCACCGGGCCACTCTCCGTCATCACCGGTTCATTCCAGATGCGCAGTAGCCGCGTGCTCATCGGCAAGCCTTCACGCGGGTAGAGCCGTGTGTAGACGACCACGGGTTCGTCCGTCTCGTCGGCACGGGCAATGCCGAGCGCGAGATAGCAATTCCCTTTGTAGTGACGATAGACACCGGGGCGAAACGCCTCGATTTCAGGCGTCGATTCCGCCGACGCCGCTGGCACATTCGAAAACATCGTTCTCTTCTCCTGCATTCCTACATACGACTACCGCGCGCCGCCGCGCATGAGACACCCTGCCTAAGCGTCGAGTTCGACGCCTCAGGGCCTCAGGGCCTCAGTGCTTCAGCAACTCAGCGCGGCACCACGATTCCCACCGACTTCGCCAATGGCGCGGGCGAAATACCCGAGGCGCCACGAAACGGTTCATCCAGATTCACGATGAGTGCGACCACCATCCCGATCGCGCCCATGTGAATGGCGATGATGAGATTGCTCTTCCACGACCCCGGATAGCGGCCGTTCATCGCCATCGCCGCGAGCATGAACAACGAGATGACCCACCAGAACACGCCCGGCACCGTCTTCGTCGCGTTTTCAAACCGCCCCTGTCTCGCCTCTTCGAGTCGATCCAGCAACGTACGTATCGAACTCGCGCTGTCTTCGTGCCGCGCAATGACGCGCCGCGTGGCACCGACAAATGCTGTCAGCGCAGATTCGGTGTCCGGTGAGAGATCGGGATCGGCGGTACTCAACGTTTTCCATTCGTCCGTGACGGCAGAGGTCACATACCCGCGCAGCAGCACACGTGCCGACTGCGCGTCGGCGTCGCCCACCGCTTTCAGCTCACGATCGAGGCGTCGCACCACCGACGCTTCGTGCAACGCCTGATCGTCGGCATGGCCGAGGTTGGCCCGCACATCGGTCAGCACATGGGCAAGCACAAAGACGATGAACGCAAGCAGGCTCCCGTGGACCACGTCAGCCACCGTGCCGCGCACCTCCGTCGGGTCTGCGAGACGGTCGAACAGGACGACGCGCGCGAGCCAGGCCACGGCAACGGCAAGCCCCGCCGTGCCGAGCGCCAGGCCGACGAGCAGTAGCCCCGTCGGCAGCAACGTCATCTGATCCACCATCCATCGCCTCCGTGTCTTCCGACATCTACGATGCCGCGACGACAATCCATTTCTTAGGTATTCCGGGCAGCGTGAGCGTAATGCTCCGCCGCCGATGCGGCGACTATACCTGATGCACGGAAGACGGCAACTTTAGAAAATTTCCGCGCCTGACAGCGGAAACGTGACGAAAGATTTCACAACGCCGCGCGACGCAGAAGACTGCGCCTAAAGCGCTTTCGTCAGTAGCACCGTGGTGAAGCCGCTGTCCCACTCCTCGTCGGGATAGGTGGCCACTTCCCGATACCCATTGCGGACATAAAACGCGCGGCTCTGTACGTTGAAGGTGTCCGTCTCGAGTCGTGCGAGCGGATGGCCGAGCGACCGCATTTTCGCTTCCGCATGTGCGAGCAGCAACGCACCGACACCGCGTCGCTGCTGCGAAGGCGTTACGTGCAGGGCATCGATGAAATCGCCGACAACGTGCACCATGCCGAGGACATCGTCATCCGACGCAGTCGAGACAGCCACTACGAATTCAGACCAATGCGCCTGCACATAGGCACGCGTGCGTTCACCGGAGGCGAACGCCACCGCCACCTCCGGACGCAGCATCGGCGCCCACGTCGTGCGATACGTCTGCATGAGAAGCTGCGTCACCGCATCGATATCGGACGCACGCGCTTCGCGCAGCACGATGTCGGGACAACGTTCAGGACCAGGCATTGCGAAGTTTCCTCGCGACGTCGATGTGCACCGTGACGTCGCCGACCGGTCCGCGCGGCACATCGTCCTCGCGCGGCTTGGGGAAAATGTCGTACAGCGGCAGCATCTTGTCGGACACGAAACGGCTGCGCGTGCCATACACATGGCGATCGCCCAGACCGGTTTGCTGATGGACGTAGAAGCGCTGCGGCACAACGAGTTGCAGCGACTCTTTTGCACGCGTCATCGCCACATAGAGCAGGCGTCGCTCTTCCTCGATGTCTTCGTCGTCACCGGTGCTCATGTCGGAGGGAATACAGCCGTCGACCACGTTGAGCACGTACACCGAATGCCACTCCTGCCCCTTGGCACTGTGAATCGTCGACAGGATCAGGTAGTCCTCATCGAGGAGCGGCGGACCGGATTGCGCGCTCGTGGCATCGGGGGGATCGAGCGTCAGCTCGGTGAGGAATTGCTCGCGCGAGCAGTAGGTGTTAGCGATGCGCGCGAGTTGTTCGAGATCGGCCTGACGCACGGCGGCGTCGTCGAAACGTTGGGTGAGCAGCGGTGCGTACCAGCGCAGCGCCAGGTCCACATCTGCCGGCCACGCCAGCCGTGTGTCGTGCAACGTCATGAAGACTTCGACGAACGCTCGCCACTGCGTCGCGGCACCCGACGGGGGCTTGAACTCGGCCAGTACCTGCGCGGGTGTCGCGGACTGCGCCATGGCATCGAGCAAGCGCGTGGCGCTTACAGGCCCGATGCCGGGGATCAACTGCGCAACGCGAAAACCCGACAACCGGCTCGCCGGGTTATGCGCCCATCGCAAGATCGACAGCATGTCCTTCACGTGCGCCGCTTCGAGAAACTTCAACCCACCGAACTTCACGAAGGGAATATTGCGGCGGGTGAGCTCCAGTTCCAGCGCCGCACTGTGACTGCCCGTGCGAAACAGCACCGCCTGTTGCGTGAGTCGCGTGCCGGTCTCACGTTGCGCCAGCACCTGATCGGCGACCCAGCGCGCCTGCCCCGATTCGTCGCTCACATTGACGAGTTGCGGCAACCGGTCCGATGGTCGGTCCGTCCACAACGCCTTCGCGTAACGCTCGTTCGACTCGGCGATCACAGCATTGGACGCATCGAGAATCGGCTGCGTCGACCGGTAGTTCCGCTCCAGCGTCACCACGTGCGCCGGCTCGGCGAACTGGCCCGGGAAATCGAGGATGTTACGGATCGTCGCCGCGCGAAATGCGTAGATCGATTGCGCATCGTCGCCCACGACCGTCAGGCCACGCCCGTCCGGTTTCATCGAGAGAAGAATCTGCGCCTGTAAGCGATTGGTGTCCTGATACTCGTCGACGAGTACATGATCGAAGCGGGCATCGAGCTCGCGCGCCAGTTCCGGTGCGCCCATCGTCTCCGCCCAGTACAGCAGCAGGTCGTCGTAATCGAGCACGTGCTGCGCTTGCTTCGCGTCGACATAACCGCCGAAAAGCTGCTTGAGCTGCGCTTCCCATTGCGCACACCACGGGAAATGCTTCGCAAGCACTTCGGCCAGCGGCGCCTGACTGTTCACCACGCGCGAGTAGATCGACAGACACGTGCCCTTGAGCGGGAAACGTGACTGCGTCGCGGAAAAACCCAGATCGTGCCGCACCAGCCCGAGCAAATCCTCGGCGTCGCTGCGGTCATGGATGGTGAACGCTTCCGACAGCCCGATACGTGGCGCGAAATCGCGCAGCAGCCGTGCGCCGATGGCGTGAAACGTACCCGCCCACGGCAGCGATGGCGGCTGTGTCGACGCCAGCCCCAGCACCTTCTGCAACACGGCCCCCACGCGACGCTCCATTTCGCCAGCGGCACGACGCGAGAAGGTGAGCAGCAGGATGCGATTGGGATCTGCGCCACGCACGATCAGATTCGCGACCCGGTGCGCAAGCGTACTCGTCTTGCCGGACCCCGCCCCGGCAATCACGAGCAACGGGCCGCCGGGCGCGCCATCGTCGCCCACACCGAAGTCGACGGCCTCACGCTGACGGTCGTTGAGTTCGGCCCAAGGATCGCGGGCGGCGGCGGACGGCTGTTCTGACATGCGAGTTGGCGGATGAACGGCAGGAAAACGGGTTAGGTACGCTCAAAGAGTACTGTATATTTATACATTATAACGATGGCTTTTACGCCCATCGAGCTCCTTGCGAAATTCGGACGAATCCTCGCTGACACCCGCGTTGACCACCCACCACACTCATCACCCCGCCTACGGCCCTTATGACAATCCGCACCGGCACGTCGTCCTGGACCGACCCCACGCTCATCGCGTGCGGCCGGTTCTACCCGCCGGGCGTCGATACACCGGCCGCGCGCCTGCGCCACTACGCGTCGACGTTCGATCTGGTCGAGGTCGACAGCAGCTATTACCGGCTGCCCGCCGCCGACGTTGCCTGGCGATGGACGCAGCGCACGCCCTCCGCCTTTCGCTTTCACATCAAAGCGTTTCGCGCCTTTACCGGGCACAGCACGCCTGTCGCCGCGTTGCCGTCCGATATCGCGCGAGCGTTACCGTCACATGAAGCGCAGCACCACCGTGCATCGCCGGAAAGCGCACAAATTGCCGCTACCGACATACCTGCCGAGTTGCGCGACGAGTTGTGGCGACGCTATCTCGAGGCCATCGAGCCGTTGCGTCAAAGCGGGCAACTGACAGCCATCCACTTCCAGTTCTCGCCAAGGGTGCAGAACGACCGCGCCGGACGCGCCCTCGTTTTCGAGACCGCGCGACGGCTGGACGGGGAGCGCCACGCCATCGAATTTCGTCACCGGAGCTGGTTCGATACGCCATCGCGCGAGGCAGCCACGCTCGCCATGCTGCGCGAGACGGGCGCGGCGCACACCATCGTCGACAGCCCCTGCGGATTCGACAACACCGTGCCCGCCGTATGGGCCACGACACGCGACGACCTGTGCGTCGTGCGTCTGCACGGGCGCAATGCTGCCGCGTGGAACCGGCGAGGCATCACGGCGTCGTCGGGCCGCTTCGTCTACGAGTACAGCGCGAGTGAACTGATCGACATCTCGGCGCGCGTCGAACGGATCGCCGCGCTCGCCGACGACACTCATGTGCTCTTCAACACCAATCACGAAGATCAGGGGATGAAAAACGCGTCTGCGTTTGAACGTGCCCTCGCCGAGCTGGCTCGCCTGCGTGCTTAAGGGCGATGCGCATTGTCCGACGATGACGGATTCGCCCTGAGCGCCTTGCGCCACGCCGGGAGATCCGCGAGTCGCGTGCCTTCGGGCACTGCACCATGTTTGCTGTGGCCCACACGCTGTGCACGATAGATGCCCGTGTGTCCGGAACACAGATACGCAAGCACGCACGCGATAGCTGCGTAGCCTCCGATCTGCGGACCGAAAATCTCGATCGCCATCAACGTCGACGCAATGGGCGTATTCGCCGCCCCTGCGAATACCGCGACGAAGCCGATGCCCGCGAGCACTGCCGCTGGCAGCATCAGCACATGGGACAACGCATTGCCCATCGTCGCGCCGATATAGAACAGCGGCGTCACCTCGCCGCCTTTGAATCCAGTTCCGAGCGTGATCACCGTGAAGATCGTCTTGCCGAGGAAGTCGTACCACGGCAGCGACGTATGGAAGGCGTCGACGATGGTCGGAATACCAAGGCCGAGATACTGGGGCGTCCCGAGCATCGTGGCCGCTGCTGCCACCAGCACACCGCCCGCGAGGGGACGCAGTGGCGCGTACGCGATACGCCGCTTCATGAAGGCGGACGTGGCGTGCGTCGCCTGTGCGAACGCCATGCCGACCAGTCCGCAAAGCACGCCTGCCGCCGCGGCACTGAAGGCACCGGCGAGCGTGATCGACGGCGCGAATGCCGTCGGCGTAATCGTGTAGACGGTGTGGTGCACGCCCCACGCGCGGGTCACCGCGTCGCCCACGAGGGCGGCCACGAGGCACGGCAGCAAGGCGTCGTAACGCAATCGGCCGATGGCAAGCACTTCGAGACCGAATATCGCACCCGCGAGCGGCGTACCGAACACCGACGCGAACCCTGCGGCGATCCCCGACATCAGCAACACACGGCGCTGCTCGCCTGACAAGCGGAAGACGTGCGTCAACTGATCGGCGAGCGCGCCGCCCATTTGCACGGCTGTACCTTCGCGTCCCGCTGAGCCACCGAAGAGGTGCGTCACAACCGTGCCGAAAAGCACGAGGGGTGCCATGCGCAACGGCACGACTCGCCGGGGATCGTGAATCTCGTCGATCAGCAGGTTGTTGCCCGCTTCGACGCTCGCGCCCAGCCGCAGATAAAGCCAGCCGACCGCGAATCCGGCGAGCGGCAGCAGCCATAGCAGCCAGGGGTGGACGAGGCGCGTATTCGTCGCAAGATCCAGCACGACGAGGAAGAACGCCGATGCACTGCCCGCCATCACGCCGACGAGTGCTGCGAGCGCGCTCGCATGGGCAGCGCGCGGCAATACGCCTAACAGATCGCGCATGGAGGACCACAAAGGAGAATCGCGGAACATCTTCACAGGTTCAAACAAGGACGAACAATGCCGTCGACACATGGCCTGAACGTGAAGGGGAACGGTCTGGGGAATGCGACTTCAGGGGAACGAGAAAAACGCTCGTTTGCATAGCCCGCAACCTCCCGGCACGCCAGGATCTTGCAGGCATCATCAGCCCCGTTGCAGGGCGGTTTGCGAAACGAACGCCGGAGGAATGCCATCTCCGTGCAGCAGTCACGATGCTATCAGGAACCGCGCGCACTCACAATAAGTGACATTTTTTGGGACCAAATGCCGAACCCGATCGGCGGATTCCGATAAATCGGCCAATCGCCGCTTTTCCCCGGCTCACGCCCCTAGAATCGGCCTCAGATTCACGGAGGACAGCATGGTGGCGGACAGGGAATATGTGGAACGGGTGAGGGATTACGGGTGGGAGGATGTCGGTGATTTGTGGCGGGACGTCCGGCAGTGTTCAACGCCCGGATGGGATCCGGGGAAAGCGCTTGAGTATTTGGTGATCAAGGGATTCGAGTTGAGTGGGGCGAAGGTCAGATGGCCGTACAGGGTCGACCTTTTTGGAACAAAGAACGTCGAGCAGATCGACGGGGTCGTGTACGTGGCCAACATCGCCGCGATGATCGAATGCAAAGACTATTCGACGCCTGCAAGTCGGGCGAGCCGGAAGTTGGCATACGGTCCCATTGCGAAATTGCAGGGACAACTCGCGCGGCGTCCTTCTGCGCTGATCGGCTGTCTGTTCACCACGGGAGAATTCAGTCGATCAACGCTTGCGTTAGTCAACTTCACCAAGCCATCAACCATTTTGTGCTGGACCGGTCGCGACATCGACCATTGCGTTCGTCGGAAAGACTTCTCTGACGCGCTAAAAAGCAAGCTTCGTGCGTGTATGGAAGACGCTACGCACTACCACATCTCACCAAATCACAGCGGAGCGTGAACATGTTGAAGCGAAATATCGTTTGCCCGTCATCGGACGACGCGAAGCTCCTCAAAGCCTGGCTACCGCAACACATTGTGGACTCGTCACTCTTCTATCTGAGCACGAGTCAGACGCTCGCCGACTGCCATGCCGCGCCGATCCTACGGGAGAACGAACTACAACTTCTGCTGATTCGCAACGCCTATACCTATCATGAGGAGCTGATCCTAGACATGGAAGGCGATTCAGAGGAGATGCTGTCTCTGTATTCGTCAGAGCGACGATTCGAAGTGGAGGTCGTAGCGCCTGCGCTTGAATGGATGCTTTTCGAGACACCGGAACTCTTCGAATCAATCTTTCGCGACAAGGCTACGTCCCGGCTCCAGTTGATTGGTTCCTATGAGCCTGATCGCGCGATAAGGGAAGCCGGGTCAACCGTCGACGACATCATTGCTCGCGTCGATGAAAAGACTCGCGAATTGCTCCGCGCGACGCCCACGGCACAGCGAATCCTTAAACGAATTGAACGGCTCGACGAGAAACTCTTCACATAAAACAACGGCGAGGACGATGCTTTGCATTGTCCTCACCGTCATCGACATCGATACAGCGTTACCAAGTACGCATCACTTCTTCCCAGCCTTCACCGCCTTCTCGATGCGCGCGCCGACATCAGCGTCGACCTGCTTCCAGTAGTCGAACGCGCGCTCCAGCACCGGACTGCGAACACCGCCGAGCAGGGCACCGGAGACGGTTTCAACGAGACGCGTACGGGCCGCCTCGTCGAACACGTTACGCACGAGGTCGCCCGGCTGCGAGAAGTCGTCATCGTCCTTGTGCAGCGTGTAGGCACTGCGGACCATGGCGCCGTCGGATTCCCATCCGTCTTCGGCCGCACCGGTCTGATCGGCATACGGACGCCCACCGCTGTTGGGCACATACACCGGGGCGTTACCGCTATGTTCGTAAGCCATGTGACCGTCGAACATGTACGTCTGCACCGGCACCTTCGGGCGATTCACCGGCAGTTGGTGGAAGTTGGTGCCGATGCGATTGCGTTGCGCGTCGTTATAGGCGAACGCACGACCGAGCAGCATCTTGTCTGGCGACAGACCGATGCCCGGCACGGTGTTGCCTGGCGAGAACGCCGCTTGCTCGATTTGCGCGAAGAAGTTCTCCGGATTGCGGTTGAGCGTCATCTTGCCCACCTTGATCAGCGGATAGTCCTTGTGCGACCACGTCTTCGTCAGATCGAACGGATTGAAGCGGTACTGCTTCGCGTCCGCGTACGGCATGACCTGCACCGACAGGATCCAGCTCGGGTTTTCGCCACGCGCAATGGCGTCGAATAGATCGCGACGGTGGAAGTCGGCGTCCTGACCGGACATGGTCGCAGCTTCTGCATTGGAGAAGAACTCCATGCCCTGCTGTGTGTGGAAGTGGTACTTGACCCAGAATTTCTCGCCGCTGGCGTTGACCCACATGTAGGTATGCGAACCATATCCGTTCATGTGACGCCAGGTGCGTGGCAAACCACGGTCGCCCATCAGATAGGTCACCTGATGCGCGGACTCCGGATTGTTCGTCCAGAAATCCCACTGCATGTGGTTGTCGCGCAGGCCCGAGTCCGGCAGACGCTTCTGGCTGCGAATGAAGTGCGGGAACTTCATCGGGTCGCGGACAAAGAAGACTGGGGTGTTGTTGCCAACGAGGTCGTAATTGCCTTCGTCGGTATAGAACTTGAGGGAGAAACCGCGCACGTCGCGCCAGGTGTCCGGGCTCCCGGCTTCGCCCGCGACCGTGGAGAAACGCGCGAGCATGTCGACCTTCGCGCCCTTCTTGAACAACGACGCCTTGGTGTAACGGCTCACATCTTCCGTGGTTTCGAAAACACCAAAGGCACCTGCGCCCTTGGCGTGCGGCTGGCGCTCGGGGACCTTCTCCCGGTTGAAATGCGCCATCTGTTCGAGGAAATGAACGTCGTGCAACAGAAGCGGGCCATCCGCTCCGACCGAAAGCGTGTTTCGGTCGCTTGCCGCCGGTGCACCGGCACCGGTCGTCGAGCCGGTGTCCAGACGGTCTTTCTCTTTGCTCATACATACCTCCGACATGAAGGTGGGTGGGGAGAGGGAGAGAATTAGAGTCAGCAATATCGCAAGTCGTTCAAAGCATAATACAAGACGGCGAAATGCACTCCCCGGCACCCAGTGCGTTGAATATTCGTCAACTTGCTATGGATCAAGTAACACTCCCTCGTTTCCCATCTCCCAGACTACCTGTCGCAAGGTCTACAGCGTGGAAAACCCGCCGTCCACCACAATTTCAGCGCCGAGCATGTAGCGCGAATCGTCGCTCGCCAGGAATAGCGCGGCACGGGCGATGTCTTCCGGTGCGCCAAGATGGCCCACGGGAATGCGCGATGCTATCTTCTGCTTCGTCTGCGTGACCTGTTCTGCCGATGCGCCCCCGCGCGCGTGAATCGGGGTGTCCGTCGCACCGGGACTTACGGCGTTCACCCGAATTCTTCGCGACAGCAATTCGCTCGACCATGTCCGCGCCAGCGACCGCACGGCCGCCTTTGACGCCGAAAGCAACGACAAGCCCGGCGTGCCGACCTGATTCAGCCATGAGGTGTTCAGGATCACCGACGCACCGTCGCGCAGCACGGGCGTCACCGCCTGCATCGAAAGGAAGACGCCTTTCACGTTGATGTCCATGAGCGTGTCGTACTGCGCAGGCGTTGTGCCATCGAGCGGTGTCGAGAAAGCGACGCCCGCGTTGGCAAAGAAGACGTCCAGCACACCGAACGTCTGCTTGACGACATCCTGCATTCGCCGCAGGTCATCGACGTTTCGCACATCCGCCTGAATCGTGACGATGCGCTCGCCGAGTTCGGCACGTACGGCGTCGAGTTTGGCGGCAGCGCGTCCCACGATGGCAACGCGTGCGCCCTCTTCCACGAACAGCCGCGCCGTCGCGAGACCGATGCCGCTTGTCGCGCCGGTGATCAGCGCTGTTTTGCCTTCGAGCTTCATTCGCATTCTCCTGACGATGGTTATGCGTGGCGACCGGCCATCACGCCGCCATCCACCGGAAGCACCGTACCGGTGATCCATGAAGCCGCGTCGGAGGCAAGAAACAGAATGGCCTCGGCCACATCGCGCGGCTGACCATTGCGGCCAAGCGGATGAAACGCGTTGAATGCGGGCAGGGTCGCCTTCACTTCGTCGTCGCTCATGAAGGTGTTGTAGACGGGCGTTTCGACAACGCCGGGGGCGACCGTGTTGATGCGGATGTTCAACGGCGCAAGCTCGATCGCGAGATTACGCGTCAGCGCGTGCACGCCCGCGTTCGCGGCCGAGTAGGCGGAGGACGGCGTCGCGCCGATTGCCTGCAATGCCCACAGCGACCCCGTCTGCACGATTGCGCCACCGCCCCGCACCGACATGGCTTTGGCCGCCGCCTGCGCCATGAAGAACTTGCCTTTGAGGATGATGTCGAGGAAACCGTCGTAATCGGCTTCGGTTAGCGAGAGGAACGCCTTCGGACGGAACACGCCAGCGTTATTCACGAGAATGTCTACACCGCCAAAGGCCGACGTCGCCAGATCTACCAGCGCCTGTGCCGTCTCCGGACGCGCGATATCGCCCGCCAGATAGCGCACGTTCTCAGCGCTCGCATCGATCTGCGCGGCGGCCGACTTGAGCTTGGCTTCGTCGCGCCCGCCAATGACGACCTTCGCACCGGCAGCGACGAGTCGTGCCGCCACTTCCTTGCCGATGCCCGAACCGCCACCCGTCACGATGGCAACCTTAGAAGAAAAACTATGCATTTTCTGACTCCCGGGAAACGTTGAGGTGTCGCCGGACGGTTTCGCAATCCACATCTTGTGCAAACAATGCCGTCCTTCGATGACCGCATTGTTCGCCTCGGGCAATGGCTTCACAAATCAGTTATTCTGCGTCGCATCGAAAGAAAATCTTTCTCATAGGGGCTCACATGAAAGCGCCCGTATTCCTGAACGCCTTGCGCGCGTTCGAAGCCAGCGCCCGACACCAGAGCTTTTCCGCGGCTGCGGGCGAACTGAACGTGACGCCGGCGGCCGTCGGCCAGATGGTCCGCAGTCTCGAAGCATGGCTCGGCGTGCCGCTCTTCGAGCGCAGCGCGTCTGGACGCGCGCGACTGGTGCCGACGCAGGCCGCACAGCGCGCGCTGCCCGATCTGCGCGACGGCTTCGACCGTCTGAATCTGGGATTCGCCAAGTTGCGCGAAGGCTCGACCGTCGGCGTGCTGACCGTTGCAGTCAGCCCGGCCTTTGCCGCGAAGTGGCTACTGCCACGCATCGACCGGTTCCAGACCGCGTGGCCCGACACAGACGTGCGGCTCGACACCAACCTCAAGCCGGTGGATTTCGTCGCACAGGGCATCGATATCGGCGTGCGCTACGGACTCGGCCATTGGCCGGGACTGGTGGCAGAGAAGTTGATGGACGAGGCGGTATTTCCGGTCTGCGCGCCGTCGCTATTGCGCGCGCATCCGGCATTGAAAACGCCAGCGGGATTGAAGGGGATGACGCTGATTCACGACTTATCCGTCGACCGAAGCACCGGCTACGTGACGTGGCCGACGTGGCTCGAGCGGGCGGGACTCTCCTCGCTGGAGACGCGCGCCGGGTTGAAGATCAACAACTCGGCGGCCGTATTGCAGGCGGCGGTCGACGGACACGGCATTGCGCTCGCACGCAGCGTGCTTGTGCGCGACGACCTCGCGGCGAATCGTCTGGTACGACTCTACCCCGAGGTCGATTGTTCGTCGCCGCTCGCGTACTACGTGGCGTATCGCGCGGAGTGCGCCACGCTACCGCGTCTCGTGGCGTTTCGCGAGTGGTTGCAGCAAGAAGTCGCCGCGCTGGGCACCGACGGCACCGACCGCAGTGCCCCCAAAGGTATTACGCCGCCAGCGCGCGGCACTGGCAAACCACGCGCTCGAAGCACGCAATCGCAAAATCGACGGACGCCTCGGAGGTAAACCGTCCGAGACTCAGGCGCACGGTGCGGCTCGCCGCTTCGCTGTCCAGCCCGATGGCGCTCAACACGTGCGACGGTTGCCCGGAGGCCGAATTGCACGCCGACGTCGACGACACCGCGAGATTGCCATTGAGCATGAACGTGAAGAAGCCGGGGTGGCGGATCGTCAGGCTGAGCGTATGGGGAATGCGGCGGGCTTTTGCGGCGTTGTGCACCACGCCATCGAGCACGCGCACACCGTCGAGCAAACGACGGCTCAGCGCTTCGATGCGATGGGTGTCGACCGTCATGTTTTGCATCGCCAACTCGCACGCCGTGCCCATGCCAACGATCTGATGTGTCGCCAGCGTGCCCGAGCGCAGGCCGCGCTCATGGCCGCCACCATGCATCTGCGGCGCGATGCGCGACATCGCGTCTTTGCTCACATACAGGGCACCGATGCCCTTCGGGCCATACACCTTGTGTGCCGACATCGACAGCATGTCGATGCCCATGGCCTTCACGTCGATGGGGGTCTTGCCGAGCGCCTGCGCGGCGTCCACGTGCAGCAACGCGCCTGCGGCATGCACAACCTTCGAAATGGCCGCGACGTCGGTCAGCGTCCCCAGTTCGTTGTTCACGAGCATCACCGACACCAGCCCCGTATCCGGACGCAGCGCCGCCGCCACGGTCTCGGCCGTGATCTCGCCGGTCGCCGAGGGCTTCACATAGGTGACGGGCACACCGCGCTTTTCCAGACACGCCATCGTATCGAGAATCGCCTTGTGTTCCAGCACGCTGGTGATGAGATGCGGACGCGCCTGCCCCAACTCGGCATAGCCCTTGAGCGCGAGATTGTTCGATTCGGTCGCGCCGGACGTCCAGACGATCTCGGCCGCATCTGCGCCGATCAGCGACGCGACCTGCGAACGCGAGCGTTCCACGAGACGGCGGGCGCTCACGCCCGCAGAATGCGAACTGGACGCGGGATTACCGAAAACACCGTCGATGCCCAGACAGTCGGCCATCGCCGCGATGACGGAGGCGTCCGCTGGCGTTGTCGCAGCGTAATCGAAGTAGTGAAGTGTTTCGTTCTCGCGCATGATCGGCCCCCGCCAAAAAAGAGTGCATCGATCGTACGCGCGGGAACGGGGAAAAGGCTTGCAGAATTACCCTTCGTTATGCAGTTTCATGGAATATTTTTCCCGCAGAACGGAATAACGAGGAAATTTCATCCATTGGCAGTTAGGTAGCCTCGTTTGCCGGGAATCGGACGGTGACTTCCAGACCGCCCCCCGGGGCTTCTGCAAGCGTCACGACGGCGTGATGTTTGCGTGCGATTTCTTTGACGATGGCGAGCCCGAGACCGGAGCCGTCGGCGGTGGATGGGGTGAGCGCTGCGGACTCGCGACGATAAAAGCGTTCGAACACGGCGTCGCGCTCGTGCGCCGGAATGCCGGGGCCGTTGTCGACGACCTGAAGCGTCGGCCCGTCAAGGTTGTCGTGCGCGCCAGTCGACGCTTGCCCAACGTTTGCAACGTCCGCATCGTCCACACGGCCCGTCTGCCCGCCGCGCCGTGTACGTACTGTGATCATCGCGCCGTTCCCCGCGTAGCGAATGGCGTTGTCGATCAGGTTGCCGCACAACTCGGCCAGCAACTCACGTTGCGCCAGCACCGTCACGGCACCGTCGTTCTCGAAGCCGAGATCGATCCCGCGCGAGCGCGCCACCGGCGACCAGTCGAGTGTGACGCTGCGTGCCGCCTCGTCGAGCCGGGTCGGCACCATCGCCACGGGCGGGCCGTCCTCCGCCTCCAGACGCGACAGCGAGAGCAACTGCCGCACGCTTTTCGCCGCCTGCTTCACCGCCTGATTGAGGCGCTCTACGCGCTCACGCGCCTGTGCGCTCAACGATTCGCGCAGCGTCAGCTCGGACTCTGCCTGGATGATCGCCAGCGGCGTCTTCAACTGATGGGCAGCATCCGCAAAGAAGCGCTGACGCGACGCCTGCATGCGTCCCACCCGTCCCACGTACTGGTTGATGGACTCGACGAGCGGCTTGACCTCGGTCGGCAGATCGACGTTTTCGAGCGGCGTCGTGTCGTCCTCCTCGCGCGCGGCGACCTTGGCCGAGAGCCGGTTGAGCGGACGCAGGCCGCGCGTCACACCGAGCCACACGATCGCGAGCGCCAGCACCACCAGCAGCACCTCTTGCTGAAGTGCGCCGGTCAGAATCTGACGGGCAAGCTCGTGACGCGCCTCGGTCGTCTCGCCGACGACGATCCACACCACACGCGTCTTCGCGTTCGGGACGTCGTGGACCGGCAACTGAAGCGCGCCCATGCGCAACGTCTCACCGCGATA
The DNA here is from genome assembly GCF_902459615.1 of Pandoraea commovens. Lineage (GTDB taxonomy): Bacteria > Pseudomonadota > Gammaproteobacteria > Burkholderiales > Burkholderiaceae > Pandoraea > Pandoraea commovens. The sequence continues at coordinate 701,767 of NZ_CABPSA010000002.1, read as the reverse complement.
CGTCGCGTCGTAGAAGGCCGTGTGATACGGCTCCGGCGTGACGCGTGCGGGCGGCAACGGCAGGTCGTGATAGCCCGTGACGGCACGGCCGTCGTTATCGCCGCCCTGCACGCCGTCGCCGCCTTCACGAATCACGTAGTAGATCTTGCCGCCACGATCCGATTCGAACATCTCCAGCGCGAGATACGGCAGATTGACCTGCACCTCGCCGTCGATCAGTTGCGTGCCTTCGCGAATCGACTTGATCGAGAATTCCAGCGAGCGGTCGAACGCCGAGTTGGCCGCACTCATTGCGCGCTGATAAGTCAGCCAGGTATCGAGCGCAAGCAGTCCCAGCAATGGGAACAGCAGCCAGAGCGCCAGTTGACGGCGAAGGTTCGGTTGCGGCATGAGGTGACGGTACGTCCGATGTCAGTCGACGGAAGGTGCGGGGGGGGCAGGATCGGCCTTCTCTTCCAGCAGATACCCCAGCCCGCGCAACGTGACGATCGCCACGCGGCTGCCTTCGAGTTTCTTGCGCAGACGGTAGACGTAGATCTCGATGGCGTCCGGATTCACGGACTCGTCGATACCGAAGAGCTTCTCCGACAGCGCTTCCTTGTTGATCGCGCGTCCACCGCGCAAGATCAGCACTTCCAGCACGGCGCGCTCACGCTTGGTCAGCGCAAGCAGCTCGCCATCCAGCCGGAAACTGCGCTCCACACCGTCGAACACGAGCGGCCCGCATGTCACGTCCGCGCTTTCGTGATGCTGCGAGCGGCGAATCAACGCACGCGCACGTGCTTCCAGTTCATCAAGCTCGAACGGCTTCGAAAGATAATCGTCGGCCCCAAGATTGAGGCCCTTCACGCGATCTTCGAGCGAGCCGTGTGCGGTGAGGATCAGCACGGGCACCCGATTACGGCGTGCACGCAGTCGGCGCAGGATCTCTAGCCCGTCCAGTCGCGGCAGCCCCAGATCGAGAATCACGAGCGAATACTCCTGCGTACGCAGCACGTGATCGGCCGCCTCGCCGTCGTGCATGCAATCGACGGCGAAGTTCGCCTGCGTCAGCGCTTCGGAGAGCGATTTGGCCAGACTCGGATTGTCTTCGACAAGCAGGATGCGCATGAGACCTAGGGAAATCCATGACCCGAAAATCGGGTCTCGGGCCGGATTCGACACGAAATCGAAAGCGAATTGAAAGTTTCGGCAAATTAACATGCGCCACGCGAAAACGACAAACCCCTTGCAAGGGGTCTTCCGGAGGATGACATGAAGCAAACGACAATGCCCCGCGCCCTGCTCGCGACGACGCTTGGTGCAGCGCTCTTCACGGCAGCGCTCCCGGCCGCCCACGCTCAGGTGCCGCCCGGCTATCCGGCGAACTATCAGGCCACCATCGACGGCGCAAAGAAGGAAGGCAAGCTGATCGTCTATTCGGTGACGGACACCGCGCTGGTGCGCCCGCTCATCAAAGACTTCGAGTCGATGTACGGCATCAAGGTCGAGTACAACGACATGAACAGCACGGAGTTGTACAACCGCTACATCAGCGAGTACGCCGCGAACAGCACCAGCGCCGACGTGCTCTGGAGCTCCGCGATGGACCTCCAGGTCAAGCTCGTGAACGACGGCACGATGGCGAGCTACGAATCGCCCGAAGCCGCCCACATTCCGCAATGGGCGCAGTACCAGAAGCAGGCCTACGGCACGACGTATGAGCCGCTCGCCATCGTCTACAACAAGCGCCTGTTGCCTGCAGGCGAAGTGCCGCAAACGCGCATGGAGCTGATCAAGCTGCTGCAGACGAATGCGGCCAAGTTCAAGGGCAAGGTCACGACCTACGACATCGAAAAGTCGGGTGTGGGCTTCAACTATCTGACGCAGGATGTACGCGTGAACCCGGAAGTGACGTGGGAACTCGTCGGCGCGATGGGCGCGCTCAATCCCAAGCTGCAATCGAGCACGGGCGCGATGATGGAGCGCATCTCGTCGGGTGAAAACCTGATCGGCTACAACATTCTCGGCTCGTATGCGTTCGCCAAGGCGAAGAAGGATCCGTCCATCGGCTATGTCTATCCGCGCGACTACACGCAGGTCGTGAGCCGTCTCGTGACGATCTCGAAGCAGTCGAAGAACCCGAACGCCGCCAAGCTGTGGGTCGACTATCTGCTCTCCAAGCGTGGTCAGACGCTGCTCGCCAACCAGGCCAACCTGTTCTCGATCCGTGCGGACGTCGACGGCGAAACCTCGATGGCGAACCTCACACAGCAGCTTGGTGCAGCGCTCAAGCCGATCCCCATCGGCGCGGGTCTGCTCGTCTATCTGGATCAGTCGAAGCGTCTTGAATTCCTCAAGCGCTGGCAGCAGTCGATCAAGCGTTGATCGGCGCCGACCGAAGTCGCTGCATCCGCCCTCAGTTTTTCTAAGCCCCAGGCCTCAAGTCCGGCGGCCGCGCCCTCACCTCGTCTCCTGACGACGTAACGCGCGGCCCGCCTCTCCCCAAGCCTTTCTCGATATGCGCCCTGCGGGGTGCAGGGAGACCCTCATGCTGTCGTCCTCTACTGCCAACCGCGCAGCGGCCCCTGCTGGCCGCCCGCCAGCGGGTGCCGCCCCTCACGTAGCGCCCCCCTGGCGCGCACTCGCGGCTACGTCGCGCTGGCTCGTCATCACCGTGCTCACGATTGCGGTGTTGCTGCCCCTGTCGTTCATCGTGTTGCAGAGTCTGCTCTCCGCACCGTTCTTCGACGCCAGCCGCACGTTCGGCATCGACGGCTACCGCTTCATCTTCACCGACCCCGACTTCTGGTCGGCCGTGAAGAACTCTTTCATCATCGCGTTCGGGATGCTGTTCATCTCGATCCCGTTCGGCGGCATTCTCGCCTTCCTGATGGTGCGCACCGACCTGCCCGGCCGCCGCTGGCTCGAACCGCTGCTGCTCACGCCGGTGTTCGTCTCGCCGATGGTGCTCGCGTTCGGTTACGTGGTGGCTGCCGGTCCCGTCGGCTTCTACTCGGTCTGGTTCCGTGAACTGACGGGTCTCGACGCCCCGTGGTCGGTCTACTCGATCTTCGCGATCACCGTAATCGTGGGCCTCACGCACGTGCCGCACGTCTACCTGTATTCGTCGGCCGCGCTGCGTAATCTCGGCTCCGACGTCGAAGAAGCTGCCCGCGTGGCCGGTGCGCGCCCGTTCCGCGTGGCGCTCGACGTGAGCCTGCCGATGACCATGCCTGCGCTGCTGTTCGCGGGCGTGCTCGTGTTCTTCCTCGGTTTCGAAGTCTTCGGTCTGCCGCTGGTGCTTGGCGACCCCGAGGGCCATCTGGTGCTTGCCACCTACCTCTACAAGCTGACCAACAAGCTCGGCGTGCCGTCGTATCACCTGATGGCAGCCGTGGCGATGTGCATCGTGGCGATCACCTTCCCGCTGGTGCTGTTGCAACGCCACCTCCTCAAGCGCGCTAACAAGTTCGTCACGGTCAAGGGCAAAGCGGGTCGTCAGACGGTGTTGCCGCTGGGCATCTGGCGCTGGATCGCGCTGGCCATCGTCGCCGTGTGGCTGATCGTGACGGTGTTCGTGCCGATCTCCGGCATCGTGCTGCGCTCGTTCGTCACGCACTGGGGCGAAGGCGTCGCGCTCGCCGAAGTACTCACGCTCGCGAACTTCACCGAACTGTTCGAGCAGGACAACCTCGTGCGCGCCATCGTCAACACGCTGGGCATCGGTGTGATCGGCGGTGCGCTGGCGGTGGGCTTCTACTCGCTCGTCGCCTTTGCCGGTCATCGCCGCAACGACTGGGCCGCGAAATTGCTCGACTACCTCGTGCTGCTGCCACGTGCGGTGCCGGGCCTGCTCGCCGGTCTCGCATTCCTCTGGATCTTCCTGTTCGTTCCGGGGCTGCGCGAACTGAAGAACTCGATGTGGAGCATCTGGGTGGCTTACACGGTGGTGTGGCTCGCCTACGGCATGCGCCTCATCCAGAGCGCGCTGCTGCAAGTCGGCCCCGAGTTGGAAGAAGCCGGGCGCAGCGTCGGCGGCACGCGCAGCCGTGTGAGCCTCGACGTCACGCTGCCGCTGGTGCGCTTCGGCCTGCTCGCTGCGTGGCTGCTCATCTTCATGATCTTCGAGCGCGAATACTCGACGGCCGTCTACCTGCTCTCGCCGGGCACGGAAGTCATCGGCTCGCTGCTCGTGTCGCTGTGGGCGACCGGCGCCGTCGATCAGGTCGCCGCGCTCTCTGTCATCAACATCGCGATGGTCGGCGCCGGTCTGGGCGTGGCGTTGCGCTTCGGAGTCAAATTGCATGGATAAGCTCATCGTCGACAACCTCTTTCTGAGCTACGGCGCCAACCCCATCCTCAAGGGTGTCTCGTTCGAACTCAAGGCCGGTGAAGTCGTGTGTCTGCTGGGCGCTTCGGGCAGCGGCAAGACCACCTTGCTGCGTGCCGTGGCTGGCCTCGAACAACCGTCGCAAGGCCGCATCGCGCTCGACGATCAGGTCTTCTTCGACGGCGCCAAAGGCGTCGATTGTCCGGTCGAGCAACGCTCGCTCGGTCTGGTGTTCCAGTCGTACGCGCTGTGGCCGCACCGCACCGTGGCGGACAACGTCGGCTATGGACTGAAGCTGCGCAAAGTGGGCGCAGCGCAGCGTCGTGAACGCGTGCAGAACGCCCTCGACCAACTGGGTCTCGGCCATCTCGCCGAACGCTTCCCGTTCCAGCTCTCGGGCGGTCAGCAACAGCGTGTCGCCATTGCACGTGCGCTCGTCTACAACCCGCCCGTCATTCTGCTCGACGAACCGCTCTCGAACCTCGACGCCAAGCTGCGCGAAGAAGCCCGTGCCTGGCTGCGCGAGCTGATCGTGTCGCTGGGATTGTCGGCGCTGTGCGTCACGCACGATCAGACCGAAGCGATGGCGATGTCGGATCGCATTCTGCTGCTGCGCAACGGCCGCATCGAGCAGGAAGGCACACCGGCAGAACTGTACGGCTCGCCGCGCTCGCTCTACACGGCGGAATTCATGGGGAGCAATAACCGCATCGACGCGACGGTCAGCGCCGTCGACGGCGATCTCGTCACGCTCGCGGGCGACGGCTTCGCACTGCAAGCACGTGCACGCGACACGCTCGCCCCGGGGCAGGATGCGCAGGCCGTCATTCGTCTTGAGCGCGTGCAAGTGGCCGACGGTCCGGGCCACAACCGTGTGAACGCGCAGCTCGTCACGTCGATGTATCTCGGCGACCGCTGGGAGTACCTGTTCCATTGCGGCGCGTTGCGCTTCCGCGCATTCGGTCACGTCCCACGCGAACCCGGCAATCACTGGGTGGAATTCCCCGCCAACGACTGCTGGGCGTTTGCGCAATCGAACGGCTAAGGGAGACGTAGCCACGCTTTTCATGCGACGCGCGGGCGCTCTCCCGCGCAACACCACGAGAAAGAGAAGAGAGGAGACAACAATGAAACGAAGCAGTATGGCGCGCGCCGCGCTGATCGCTGTGGGCGCACTGGCCGCTCAGGCGCACGCCCAATCGAACGTGACGATTTACGGGATCGTCGACGCCGGTGTCGAGTATGTGAATCACGCTGCCGATAACGGCGGTGCAATGCGTGCGGTCTCGGGCGGCAAGAACACGTCGCGCTTCGGCTTCAAGGGCACGGAAGATCTCGGCGGCGATCTCAAGGCCGTGTTCAACCTCGAGAGCGGCATCAACGTCGTGAACGGCCAGTTCGACGATGGCCCCGGCGCGATCTTCGACCGCCGCGCCACCGTGGGCCTGTCGCACAAGAAGTGGGGCCAGTTCACGCTCGGCCGCACGTTCACCACGACGTACGACTACATGCTCCAGTTCGACCCGATGGGCTATGCGCCGAACTACTCGTGGGCGACGAGTTCGACGGCCACCGGCGCACGCAAAGACGGTCTGTTCTCCCGCTCGGCTAACGCCGTGCGCTACGACGGCGAGTTCAACGGCCTGAAACTCGGCGCGATGTATGGCTTCGGCAACGTGGCCGACAGCATGAAGACGTCGTCGAAGTACGACTTCGCCATCGGCTACGAGAACGGTCCGTTCGCCGTCGTCGCAACGTATGACCGTCAAAACGGCGCGGGCAACAGCGTGACGCCGGCCGACACGACGGACTACATTCAGGGGATCCACGCGGGCGCGAGTTATCGCTTTGGCGGGGCCAAGGTGATGGCCGGGTATCGCAACTACAAGAAGACGTTCGTGAGCGCAGGCACCGCGTCGCTGCGCAGCGACATGTACTGGCTCGGCGCATCGTACGACTTCACCCCGGCGTTCACGCTGTATGGCGCGATCTACCATCAGGACATCAAGGACGCGGGCGACGCCGATCCGACGCTCATCTCCCTGCGCGCGCAATATGCGATGTCCAAGCGCACGGCGCTGTATCTGTCCGGCGGCTATGCCTTCGCGAAGCACGGCCAGAAGGTCAGTCTTTCGCGTGACCTGACGGGCGCAGCCGATACGCAGGTCGGCGTGACGGCGGGCATCCAGCATCGCTTCTAAAACGCCGTAACGACGTTTCACATCGCTTCGAACCGCTTTAAACCGATTTAAACCGCTTCAAACCTCTTCGCATTCGCGTCAGCCAATGCGTTTCCTCAACGACGGCCCGCCGATGGCGGGGCGCACCGCTTGCCGGGCCGTCGTGTTTTTTCGTGTCCTGGGCTACGTCCGCGACGTCAGGAAAGCGACTCGATATGCGTCGAGTGCGCGTAGACCTGACCGAAGCGATTCGCCAGAAAGTCCGGCAAGGCAATCTGTTCCTGACGCACGAAACCGCGCTGCGGGAGTTGCTTTGCGAAGAACATGTCGACGGCGGCGCAAATGGCCGACGCCGTCGTGATCTGGATGGCGCTCGCGCTGTGACCGTTGTTGCGTTCCGCGAAGATCTTGCGCGCGAATACTTCCTGCGTCAGCACGCCTCGACGGATTCCGTTCACCACCACGAAAATGAGCACCACGTCCTGCAAAGTGCTCGGAATCGCGCGTTTGAGAATCGTCTTGATCGTTTCCTGATCGTCCTTCAGACGCAACTCGTTCAACAGCACCTTCATCAACGCACCGTGCCCCGGATAGCGCACCGACTTGTAGTCGAGGTCGCGCACGCGCCCCGCCAGCGTTTCGCATAACGTGCCGAGACCGCCCGAAGTATTGAAGGCCTCGTACTCCACACCGTCGAGCGAGAAATGTTCCAGGTCTTCCAGCGGCTGCACACTCAGACGCGCACCATCACGAATCGCCTCGCACGGCTGACAGTACTCGTTGATCAAACCATCGACGCTCCACGTCAGGTTGTACTTCAGCGAGTTAGTCGGAAAGGCTGGCAGCGCACCTACGCGCATCTTCACGGAGTCGACGCGATCGAACGCCGCCGCGAGGTGATGCGCCGCAATCGCGATGAAGCCCGGTGCGAGTCCGCATTGCGGCATCAATGCTGTCGACGCGCCTTCGGCCAGTTGCGCAATCGCGTGCGTGGCCGCCACGTCTTCGGTCAGATCGAAGTAGTGACAGCCCGCTGCCACGGCGGCGGTGGCCGCGCTCGTGGCCATCGTGTACGGCAACGCGTTGACCACGGCATCGAAACCGGTAACAGCGCGTTGCAGCGAGCCAGTGTCATTGCCGGCGAGTTCGACGAATGCGTGCGCATAGTCGCGCACCGCTTCATAGGACTGCGCGTTGCGGTCGAACACCGTCACGCGGTAGTCGCCGCTGTCGTGCAACAAACGCGCGATGGTCTGGCCGATGTGTCCCGCACCCAGCAAGGCGATCTTCTTCATGTTTTCCCCCAATTCAGGAACGTCGGTCGACGCGTCGTCACGGTTTGCCGCGCGACGCGATATGCCTCAATTCTAGGGAGAGCTTCAGATGAAATGTAGCGTTAATTCGTCTATTAATACGATAATTATGACGATATGTCGTTTATATCAATTCATATCGTCATTTCGGAAGCCCCCATGCGACGACTGACACGTTGAGCCGACAGCACCTTGAGTCTGCGAATCGACGCACGACTCGCACAGGGATGAGCACGTTCTGAAAGCCGAGGCGGCGAGCGTTTATCGATAATCTCGCCCACCCGCGCGGTCGTGGCACTGTCAGGAGTCTCGATTTGTCATCCCCCCCGATCTCCCCTCTCCTTCGTCACCTTCGTCTTCGTCATGCCTGCGCCGCAGCCGCTGTCCTCGTTGCGCTTGTGTCGACACCTGCACGGGCCGACTGTTGGGACGTCGCCGCCGATCGCTATGGTCTCGATCCGCTGCTGCTGTACGCCATCGCACAAGTCGAATCGAATCTCGACGTGAACGCCAGCAACGTCAACCGCAACGGCACGCACGATATCGGGCTGATGCAGATCAACAGCGCCCACCTGCCGACACTCGCCCGCTACGGTTTGACCGAACGTCGATTGCGTGAAGACGCCTGTGCGTCGATCGTCACCGGCGCGTGGATTCTCGCAGGCTTCGTTCGTCAGTACGGGTATGGATGGGAAGCCGTGGGCGCGTATAACGCCGGCAGCGGTGAGGCACGCGCCACGCTGCGCCAGCGCTACGCCGATAAGGTTCGCAAGCGCTATGCGGTGCTGGTAGCCGAGCGTGAAAGGCAGATGACGCTGCGGTGAAATTCAGCGCAAGCGGTCTGCACGTTGGACCTCTCGCGGATTCCTTTTTACGGCATTCATGTGTCATGAAAATGAATTTGAGAGCATTCGTCGCGATGTGCCGCGATGCGTTGCGTCGAGCAGACATCGCACGCCTCATTTCGTTAATACACCTATGGAATTGCGGCGTCGTTCGATATAGTTCGGCCCGAACCCACGGGGCGCCCGTCCACAGGCGAAGGGTTCGAATTGATTAATAAGTTTTCGATAGAGGATTCGACCGATGAAAAGGACGCAACTGGCCGCCGCACTGGCTGGCGTGATCGCAGTCGCTGCAGCAGGTGCTGCACATGCGCAAAGCAACGTTTCGCTGTATGGCGTTCTCGATGGCGGTCTGGCCTACGTGAGCAACGTCGGCGGAAGTAAGAACTTCACGACGGCCGACGGCCTGCAATCGGGGAACCGCTGGGGCCTGAAGGGTTCGGAAGATCTGGGCGGCGGCACGTCGGCCATCTTCACTTTGGAGAACGGCTTCAACATCACGAACGGCGCATTGGGTCAGGGCAGCCGTGAATTCGGCCGTCAGGCATTCGTCGGTCTGTCGAACAAGACGTTCGGTAGCGTGACCATCGGTCGTCAGTACGACTCCGTGGTGGATTACGTGAGCGGCCTGACGTCGGCCAAGCAGTTTGCAACAAAGCTCGGCGCTCACGTCGGCGACGTTGACAACCTGTACAACTCGTTCCGCATCAACAACTCGATCAAGTACACGAGCGCCAACTACGCAGGCTTCTCGTTCGGCGGCCTGTATGGCTTCTCGAACCAGGCCAACAGCGGTAACGGCACGGGCTTCTCGAACAACCGCGCATGGAGCCTGGGTGCGAGCTACGCCAACGGTCCGTTCAAGTTCGGTATCGGTTACCTGGAAGTCGGCACGCCGAACGGCGCGAACACCGGCGGCGCAGTGGCTGGCGACTACAGCGGCGACTTCTACTCGGCCAAGGTCGGCACGGCAACGGTCGGTGTGGACAAGCAGCGCGTGTTCGCCACGGGCGGCAGCTACAAGTTCGGTCCGGCTAACGTCGGCTTCATCTACAGCAACACGCAGCTGAAGTACGTTGGCGGCACGGGCGCACGCGTGTCGAACTACGAACTGAACGGCACGTACAACCTGACGCCGTCGTTGCTGCTGGGCCTGTCGTACACGTACACGGACGCCAGCACGCGTAGCGCCACGCTCGCCAACCTGAGCCCGAAGTACCACCAGGTCAACGCCGCAGTGGACTACCTGCTCTCGAAGCGTACCGACGTGTACCTGGTCGGCATCTATCAAAAGGCCGCTGGCGACGCCTCGGCCGCATCGATCAACGGTGCTGGCGGTGCGTCGAGCACGAAGACCCAAACGGCGGTGATCTCGGGCCTGCGCCACAAGTTCTAAGCTAAACGCTTCGCGAGATGTTTAGCCGTTGATTTGAGTGCTCCAGTAGTTGAGGGAGTCCCGAAAGGGACTCCCTTTTTTGTTGAGGTCAGGCGATGGACACGATTCCAGCTTGCATCTTGCTCAGGTTTGAGTACACTTAATACTGTACAAAAACACAGTACTCGTATTCAGCTGGAGGAGCACACAAGTGAATCAGACCGCCAAAGGGCTTTTCGATGTTCAGCTCGGGCCGGAAGCGTTAAGTGCCGTTGCGCAGGACACCGGGCTTGGTCGTCTCTCGCTGGACAAGACGTACCACGGGGATCTGAGCGCAACCGGTCGGGGAGAGATGCTGGCATTTCGCAGCGGCACACCCGGCTCAGCCGGTTACGTCGCCATGGAAACCGTGCGCGGTGCGCTTCATGGGCGCAACGGGACGTTTGTGTTGCAACACAGCTCGACAATGACGCGCGGTGTGCCCACGCAGTCGATTACCGTCGTGCCCGATTCCGGGACCGACGCGCTGACGGGCCTGACCGGCAGTCTCGTCATCGAGATCACCGACGGCACGCACGCTTACGACTTCCGCTACGCCCTTCCCGACGAACCGTCTTCCGCAGGAGAACAAGCATGAGCCACCAAGGCCGCGATCGTCAGATCGACAACATCGAGTTCAATGTTTCCGATATCGCACGCAGCAAGGCGTTCTACGGCAGCGTGTTCGGCTGGACCTTCACCGACTACGGCCCGACGTACACCGAATTCACTGACGGACGCCTCACGGGTGGCTTCACGACGGGAGAAGCGGTTCGCCCCGGTGGCCCGCTGGTGATCCTCTACGCCGATGACCTCGCTGGAACCCAACAGCGTGTCGAAGCGGCCGGTGCAACGATCAGCCGTGCCGTGTTCTCGTTTCCCGGCGGCCGCCGCTTCCACTTCCTCGATCCCGATGGTTACGAACTCGCGGTCTGGTCCGCAGCGACGTAAACCCACCGATGTCCGGAAACGACTCACGTCGACATCGCTGAACGCACAAAGCAAGAGAGGCACCCGCAGGTGCCTCTTTTCGAGCTTGCCGACAAGGCCGGCGAACGCCAGCCCCTCCGTCGGTCACCTCACTCCACCGTGACAGATTTCGCGAGATTGCGCGGCTTGTCGACGTCGGTGCCACGAGCGCAGGCAGTGTGATACGCGAGCAGTTGAAGCGGCACAACGTGCAGAATCGGCGACAGCTGGCCGTAGTGCTCCGGCATACGGATCACATGGAGGCCTTCGGCATTCGCGATCTCCGTGTCCGAATCGGCAAACACATACAGCTGACCGCCACGGGCACGCACTTCCTGCATGTTCGACTTCAGCTTTTCCACCAGCGCGTCGCGCGGCGCCACCGTCACGACAGGCATCTGATCCGTCACCAGTGCCAGCGGACCGTGCTTCAGCTCGCCAGCCGGATACGCCTCGGCGTGGATGTACGAGATTTCCTTGAGCTTGAGTGCACCTTCCAGAGCAATCGGGTAGTGCAGACCGCGCCCCAGGAACAGCGCATTTTCGCGACGGGCAAACTCTTCGGCCCACGCAATGATCTGCGGCTCCAGCGCCAGCACGCTGTGCAGCGCCGACGGCAGGTGACGCAGTTGCGTCAGGTAATCTGCCTCCTGCGCCGCGCTCAGACGACCACGCAACTTCGCAATCGTCAGCGTCAGCAGGAACAGCGCCGTGAGCTGCGTCGTGAACGCCTTCGTCGACGCCACACCGATTTCCGTACCCGCGCGCGTGAGGTAATGCAACGCGGTCTGACGCACCATCGCGCTCGTCCCCACGTTGCAGATCGCCAGCGTGTTCGTCATGCCCAGCGATTGCGCGTGTTGCAGCGCCGCCATCGTGTCGGCCGTCTCACCCGATTGCGAGATCGTCACGACCAGCGTTTTCGGATTCGGCACGCTGTCGCGGTAGCGGTACTCGCTCGCCACTTCGACCTGCGTCGGAATCTGCGCCAGCGACTCCAGCCAGTACTTCGCCGTCATGCCCGAGTAATAGCTCGTGCCGCACGCCAGAATCAGAATCGAATCGACGTTGCTGAGCATCGCTTCGGCCTTCTCGCCGAAAAGCGTCGGCGAGATACCTTCGACGCCTTCCATCGTGTCGCCGATCGCGCGCGGTTGCTCGAAGATTTCCTTCTGCATGTAGTGACGATACGGTCCCAGCTCCACGGCACCCGTGTAAGCCTGAACGGTGCGCACTTCGCGCTCGACAGCCGCATCGTTGCGATCCACGATCTTCACGCCGTCCAGCGTGAGTTCGACGACATCGCCCTCTTCCAGATAAATGAACTGGTCGGTCGTGCCAGCCAGCGCCAGCGCGTCCGACGCGAGGAAGTTCTCGCCCTCGCCCACACCGACCACGAGCGGCGAACCCGCACGTGCGCCGATGACGCGATGCGGTTCCTGCTTGCGGAACACGGCGATGGCATAGGCGCCATGCAGACGACGCGTCGCCAGACGGACCGCCTGATACAGATCGCCAGCTGCGCCGTTAGAGAGAATGTGGTGAATCAGGTGGGCAATGACTTCGGTGTCGGTTTGCGACACGAACTCATAGCCAAGACCGCGCAATTCGTCACGCAGGCTTTCGTGATTCTCGATGATGCCGTTATGAACCAGCGCCACTTCGTCGCGCGAGAAAATCGGGTGCGCGTTGTTCGTGACCGGTGCGCCGTGCGTTGCCCAGCGCGTGTGGGCAATGCCCGTCTCGCCCGTCAGTTGCGTCTGGGCAAGCTGCTCGTCGAGGTCAGCCACGCGCGAGACGCTGCGTGCACGTTGCGGCACGCCGTCCTTGAGCACAGCCACGCCACAGGAGTCGTAGCCACGATACTCGAGACGACGCAAACCTTCGACCAACACCGGTACTACATTACGTCGCGCCACCGCGCCGACAATGCCGCACATATTCGCTTTCCTAAGTGCCAGAAACTCTGGCTCATCCAATCGGATGAGATCCGTATTCACTCACCAGCGCACGCCAATGGGCCATGCGCCAGCACATAACCGCCGATTTTACTGCTTCTGCTTGCGCGGGCGGACATAACCCGCCTTCGCTTCCTGCGTCTTGCCGTTGAGCACCAGTGCGTCTTCCGGCGTGTCCTTCCAGACCGTCGTGCCAGCAGCAATCGTCGTACCGCGTCGGACCGTGACGGGTGCTACGAGCTGCGTGTCCGAACCGATGAAGACATCGTCCTCGATAATCGTGCGGTGCTTGTTCGCACCGTCGTAGTTGCACGTGATCGTGCCCGCACCGATATTCACGCGCGCGCCCACGGTCGAATCGCCGACGTACGCCAGATGGTTCGCCTTCGAACCCTTGGCCATCGACGCATTCTTCACTTCCACAAAGTTGCCGATGTGCACATCGTCCGCCAGATCGGCACCCGGACGCAGACGTGCGTACGGCCCGATGACGGCATTCGCCCCGACCACTGCGCCGTCCAGATGACTGAACGCTTCGATACGGGTATCCGCACCGATCGTGGCATTTCGAATGACGCAGTTCGCCCCGATGGTCGCACCGTCGCCGATCGTGACCTTGCCTTCGAAGACACAATTCACGTCGATGGAGACGTCGGTGCCGCAGACGATCTCCCCACGGACATCGAAGCGCGCCGGATCGATCAGCGTGACGCCGGCCGCGAGCAGTGCACCCGCCGCGTTACGTTGATAGTCGCGCTCCAGCGCGGCCAGTTGCGCCTTGTCGTTCACGCCGTTCGGCTCCCACGCAAACGCCGGCTGCGTGGTGACGACGGGCACGCCGTCCGCCACCGCGCAGGCGATCACGTCGGTCAGGTAGTACTCGCCCTGCGCATTCTGATTCTTCAGACCGCCGAGCCATCCCTTGAGCGCGCGCGTCGGGGCGACGACGATACCGGTATTGATCTCGCGAATCGCCAGCTCGGCCTCATTGGCATCTTTCTGTTCGACGATACGCTGCACGTTACCTGCCGCGTCGCGCACGATACGACCATAGCCCGTCGGGTTGTCGAGATCGACGGTGAGCACACCCAGCTTGTCGTTGCCCGCCGCATCGAGCAGCCCTTGCAACGTTTCGACGCGCGTGAGCGGCACATCGCCATAGAGCACGAGGGTCGGCACCCATTCGTCGAGCTGCGACGCCGCTTGCTGCACGGCATGCCCGGTCCCCAGTTGCTGCGTCTGCTCTGCGAACAGGATGTCCTGCGCAGAAACGGCTTCGCGCACGGCGTCGCCACCGTGCCCGATCACTACGATGAGCTTGCCCGGCGCGAGTTGACGCGCTGTCGCAATCACGTGCGAGAGCAACGGGCGACCGGCCAGCGGCTGCAACACCTTGGGCAACTTCGAGCGCATGCGCTTACCCATGCCGGCGGCGAGAATCACAATATTCATGGCGTCGTGACGATTCGAAAGTGGGAGGCGTTTGTCAGTGTGTCGGGATCTCGCGTCCCCGGCCGATGTCAGCACGGGGATCGCTGAAGATGCCGTCTGGCGCACGATTCGGTTCGCAAAATACGCGCCGGTCGTGCGTCAGCCGTCGATGTCGATCAGTCGTCGAATTGCGTCAATTGATTGATGCGGATGATGCCCGCATCGTCCTCGTCGCCGCAGGGCGCTTCGTCGAACGCAATATCGCCGAGCGGATCAGGTTGCCCCGTCGCACGCAAATTCCGGAAGTCGTGAAGGTTCGTGTCCATCAGATGCGACGGCACCACGTTCGACAACGCGCTGAAAATCGACTTGATGCGCCCCGGGTGCTGCTTTTCCCACAGGCGGATGAGCGACTTCATCTCGGCGCGCTTCAGGTTCGGCTGGCTGCCGCACAATGTGCACGGAATGATCGGGAACTGCTTGTACTCGGCGTAACGTTCGAGATCCGGTTCGCGCACATACGCGAGCGGTCGGATCACCACGTTCTTGCCGTCGTCCGATTGCAGCTTCGGCGGCATGCCCTTGAGCTTGCCACCGTAGAAGATGTTCAGGAACAGCGTCTCGATGATGTCGTCGCGATGGTGGCCCAGCGCGATCTTCGTCGCACCGAGTTCGCCAGCCACGCGATACAGAATGCCGCGACGCAGACGCGAGCACAGCGAGCAGGTGGTCTTGCCTTCGGGCACCACACGCTTGACGATGGAGTACGTGTCCTGGTTTTCGATGTGGAAATCCACGCCGATGGAACGGAAGTAATCCGGCAGCACGTGTTCGGGGAAGCCGGGCTGCTTCTGATCGAGGTTGACGGCGACGATGGAGAAGTCGATCGGCGCGCGCTCGCGCAGCTTGAGCAAAATGTCGAGCATGGCGTAGCTGTCCTTACCGCCGGACATGCACACCATGACGCGATCGCCCTGCTCGATCATGTTGTAGTCGCCGATGGCCTGCCCCGTCAGACGGAACAGGCGCTTTTCGAGCTTGTTGTTCTCGAACGCGAGCTTCTGCGCTTTCTTCACGCTGTCGGCGGCGGCGGCATTGCCGGTCGCGGCCAGCGGCGCGCCGGTCTCGGGCATGACGGCACTCATGTCAGGCATCCTTCATCTGAAACACTTCGATGCCGACCGAGTGGCAATCGGGGTAGACGTCGGGCTTCTCGGTCGACACCCCCACGGCGCGCACGCGCGGATGCGCCAACAGCGCACGCGCGACGTCGTCGCAAAGGGTTTCCTGCAAGTGAATGTGGCCCTGCCCCACACGCTTGGCGATGGTCTCGCGCATGAAGTCGTAATCCACGACTTCGTCGAGCTTGTCTTCCGTGGGCGTGCTCTCGGCGAGCGGCACAAACAGTTGCACGTTGATCAGCACGCGCTGCTCGCCACGCTTTTCGTGATCGTGCACGCCGATGTTGATGAACACCTCGTAGTCGCGCAGGAACATGCGACGGCAGTCCATCAGGCGGGGGTGGGAAAGAGCGCTATGCATTTTGAAGACTCGTAATGACAATCAACGAGACCGGTCGGCATCGGCCGGCTCGGTCAGAAATTTCACGTCGCGCGACGAACTCGCGAGATGTTGGCCACCGTCCACATACAACACCGTGCCGGTGACGGCGGGCGCCTGCGCCAGATAGGCGACGGCTTCGGCGATGTCTTCCGGCGTGGACGACGCGCCCAGCGGCGTCGACGCATGAGCGGCGGCAAAGCCCGCTGGCGTCTGGTCGACGGACAGGAGCGTGACGCCCGGGGCGACGCCGACCACACGCAAGCGCGGTGCAAATGCTTGTGCCAGCAAGGTCGTCGCGACATCGAGCGCCGCTTTCGACAGCGTATACGACAGGTAATCGGGGTTCGGATTCGCCAGCTTCTGATCGAGCAGATTGACGACGACCCCTCGCCCCGACTCACCGAGCGCCGCGTGCATCTCGCGCGCTAGCACCAGCGGCGCGCCTGCATTCACGCGCATGTGACGCTCCAGCGCCTGATAGCCGAAATCGTCGGCGCAATCGTACTCGAAGCGCGACGCATTGTTCACCAGACACGTCGGCACGCCCAGCGCCTCGCGGCAACGCCCGATCAGGGCGACGGTGGCGGCCTCGTCGGCGAGCGACGCCTGCAACGCGAGCGTGCGGCGACCCATCGCCTCGATGGCGGCTACGGTTTCAAGCGCCTCGTCGTGCGAGCGCTCGTAGTGCACGGCAACGTCCCAGCCCAGGCTCGCGAGCTTCAGCGCGATGGCGCGTCCGATGCGGCGCGCGCCGCCGGTCACCAACGCAACGCGCGATGCATGCGACGCGTGCAGCACGTCGGACGTGCGAGCGGCGTCATTTGCGTCGTGGGCAGGGCGTGGCGTCGATGCAACGGTCATGCGGCGAATTCCTGTTTCACAGCGGGCGGATGAACGAACTTCGGGCGGCTTGAGGCTTCAGCGGTAGCGGGACACGACAGCCTGCGAACCTTAGACAGGGCTCCTGGCGGAGGCCGAGCGTTGCGCAAACTGGCGAAAAACACGCAAAAACAATCGAAAACCAGCAAAAATCGGCGCAAAACACGTTGAATTCGCCCACAGACGCACTATCTCAACCATAGCAGCCAGTCTGCACCGTCTCCGTTACAATGCCCGCATGAATCAGGCCGCACCGAAACCCCATAGTTTACCCGTTCCGGAGACGGACGCGCTCGAACACTCGCGCCGCCTCACGGCATATCTTGCCGACGCCATTGAAGCGGACGGCGGATGGTTGCCGTTCGATCGCTTCATGGAACTGGCCCTGTACGCGCCCGGCCTCGGCTATTACGCCGCCGGCGCCGCCAAGTTCGGACGCCTCGCCGCCGATGGCAGCGACTTCGTCACCGCGCCGGAACTCACGCCGTTCTTCGCGCGCACGCTCGCGCGCCAGCTCGGCGAAGTCTTCGAACAGACGGGCGACGCGCAGGTACTGGAGTTCGGTGCCGGGTCCGGACGCCTCGCCGCCGATCTGCTGCTCGCCCTCGAAGCCGAAGGTACGCCTTGCGAGCAGTACTCGATCATGGAGCTCTCGGGCGAACTTCGCGCCCGCCAGCGCGACACCATCGAGAAAGCGGCACCGCATTTGCTGGATCGCGTGACGTGGCTCGATCAATTGCCCGACGCCTTCCACGGCACGATGATCGGCAACGAAGTCCTCGACGCCATGCCCGTGCGCCTGTGGGCACGCCGTCCGGATGCCAACGGTCAGCCGGTCTGGTTCGAGCGCGGCGTCGTGCTCACACCGGAAGGCTTCGCGTGGGAAGAGCGGCTATACACCGGCCCGCTGCCGGAAGCGCTCGACGCATTGGCCGATCTGCCCCCGACGCAGGAATATCTGACGGAAACGCACGAAGCTGCCGCGGCCTTCGTGCGCAGCGTCGCCCCCTTGCTGGCGCGTGGCTTGTTGCTGCTGATCGATTACGGCTTCCCCGCACGCGAGTACTACCATCCGCAGCGCGCAGGCGGCACGCTCATGTGCCACTACCGCCACCACGCGCACGACGACCCCTTCTATTACCCCGGCTTGCAGGACATCACCGCGCATGTGGAGTTTTCGGGCATCGCCGACGCCGGTGTGGAAGCCGGTCTCGACCTGCTGGGCTTCACGTCGCAGGCGCGTTTCCTGATGAATGCGGGCATCATCGATCTGATGAGCACGCTCGACCCTACCGATCAGAAGACGTTCCTGCCTGCGGCCGCCGCCGCACAGAAGCTGCTCTCCGAGGCCGAGATGGGCGAGCTCTTCAAGGTCATCGCCTTCGGACGCGCGATGGACGAATGGGCCGGTCTGGTCGGCTTCGTCAACGGCGACCGCAGTCACGCGCTCTGATCACGCCCAACCGAGAGGCCGCCCCGATGTTTCGCTGGATGTTCACCATCTTCTTCGCGATCTGCGTCCTCTCGGCGGCTGCGCCCTGGCTGACCAAACTCGGCATCGGCCGCCTGCCCGGTGACGTGCGACTGCGCTGGCGCGGGAAGGAAATGGTCTTCCCGTTTGCCTCGACCGTGCTGCTCTCGCTCGTCTTCAACCTGCTGATTCGTTTGCTGTAGCAGTCGCCACACTCCGCAACCGTCGCAACACCCGTTGCAACGCCGCACGTCAGCGGCGCCTCGCTCGTTCCCACCGCACCGTCTCGTCTTCCCCCGTAAGTCCCCGCCATCGGTTCGCCGCACCGTCACGTCTCACGACCTGGGGTATGCCGCTGTCGTTTTTGCGGGTTAACTATGATTTGATCATTTGTTGCAAAAAAATTAACATGAAACAAATGATTCAATCATGAATCACGGGAAGACCATTTCAGGAGCAGGACATGATCAAGACGCGATTGACCGGGGTGATGCACGGGGCGCTGGCCGTAGCGATGACGTTGGCTGCCGGTGCGGCGCTGGCGCAGGGCGCATCGGAGACGCTGCAAAAGATCGAGAGCAGCGGCGTGATTTCCATCGGTCATCGCGAATCGTCGATTCCGTTCTCGTATTACGACAACGGTCACAACGTCATCGGTTACTCGCAGGATCTGTGCAACAAGGTCGTCGACGCGGTCAAAACGCGTCTGAAGAAGCCCGATCTGCAAGTCCGCTTTATCCCCGTCACATCGCAGAACCGCATCGCACTCGTGCAGAACGGCACGGTCGACATCGAGTGCGGCGTGACGACGAACCTCACGGCGCGTCAGTCGCAGGTCAACTTCTCGAACACGTTCTTCGTCGCGGGCACGCGCCTGCTCACGAACAAAAATTCGGGCATCAAGGACTTCCCGGATCTGGCGGGCAAGCCGGTCGTGACCAATGCCGGTACGACCTCGGAGCGCATCCTCAACAAGATGAACAACGAGAAGAAGATGGGCATGAACGTCATTTCCGGCAAGGACTACGGCGAGTCGTTCACCATGCTTCAGGGCGGACGCGTTCAGGCATTCATGATGGATGACGTGTTGCTCGCCGGTGCGCGCACGATGGGCCGCAATCCCGACGACTGGATCGTGACGGGCAAGCCGCAGTCGTTCGAAGCGTACGGCTTCATGATGAAGCACGGCGACACCGAGTTCAAAAAGCTGGTGGACGACACACTCGCCGGTGTGATGAAGAGCGGCGAGATCAACGCCATGTACAAGAAGTGGTTCGAGACGCCGGTGCCGCCGAAGAACATCAACTTCAATTTCCCGATGAGCGAGCAGCTCAAGCAGCTCTACGCGAACCCGAACGACAAGGCGTTCGAGTAATTCAGACGCGGGCGGCGGGAAAGCGACGCGATAGCGAAGCAAACGACGAGGGGCATGCGAGATTTGAAAGTCTCGCATGCCCCTCTGTCGTACGGTCCGGCGAATGGCTTAACTGTCGTCGCCGCCTAACCCGGCCGCTTCGACGGCATCGATGCGCGCGGCCTGAACCGCTTCGCGAATCTTCCCCGGATTGTCTGCATACTGACCTGCCACCGCCCCGGCATCGATGCTGCGCGCAGCTTCCAGCGCCGCCAGCAAGCGCTCGCGTTGCGGATACGGCGCCGTCGCGAAGTCGCCGCCACGTCCACGTGCATCGGCTTCGCACGCTTGCAGCACCTCATTGAAGCGCTCCGGCTTGCGCAGCGCATCGCACCGCTCCAGCAGACGCACCAACGCACCCGCGCCGAACTTCTGACTCGCGTGGATGTTGCCGTGCTCGCGCGCCACGACCTGCGCCAGTTCACGACACTCAACCGGCACGCGCAAGCGCGCGCACAGCGGGCCGAGCAAGCCGACGCTGCGTCCCTCGTGTCCGATGTGACGCGGCAGGACGTCCTCGGGCGTCGTGCCCTTGCCGAGATCATGCGTAAGCGCGGCGAAACGCACCGGTAGCGAATAGCGCTGCTGTGCGGCGTAGTCGAGCACCATCATCACGTGCACGCCGGTGTCCACCTCAGGATGGAAGTCGGCACGTTGCGGCACGCCCCACAACTGGGCGACCTCCGGCAGAATGCGCGCGAGCGCCCCCGCCTCACGGAGGACGTCGAACATGCGCGACGGGCGATGCTCCATCAACCCGCGCGAGATCTCCTGCCATACGCGCTCGGCCACCAGCGCATCGACCTCGCCGTTGGCCGTCATCGTCTGCATCAGCGCCATCGTCTCGGCGGCGACGGTGAAGTCGGTGAAGCGCGCGGCAAACCGTGCGCAGCGCAAAATGCGCACCGGATCTTCCGCAAACGCCTCGCCGACATGACGAAACACGCGTGCTTCCAGATCGCGCTTGCCACCGTAGGGGTCGACCAGCACGTCGGACAGACTGTCGTCCGGCAGCACTTCGCGCGCCATGGCATTGATGGTGAAGTCGCGCCGTATCAGATCCTCTTCCAGCGTGACTTCCGGTGCAAAGTAGAACGAGAAGCCATGGTAACCGCGCGCCGTCTTGCGCTCGGTGCGCGCCAGCGCGTACTCGGCTTGTGTCTTGGGATGCAGAAACACCGGGAAGTCGCGGCCCACCGGACGGAAGCCCTGTCGCACCATCTCTTCCGGCGTCGCACCGACCACGACATAGTCGCGGTCTTTCACCGGCAGCCCCAGCATGGCGTCGCGAATCGCGCCGCCGACGGCGTAAATCTTCATGGGCGCACGTCGTAGAAAGCGACGCTCTGCGTCTCCGCGCGACCGGCCGCCACCCACGCCTGCACGGCAGGCACTTCGCGAATGCGCTCGGCATACGCCTGCGCATGCGCCGACAACGTAGGCTCGAACGTCGTGAAGCGCATCACGATGGGGGCATAGAACGCGTCGGCAATCGAGAAGTCACCAAAGAGGAACGGACCTTCGTAGCGCGCGAGGCAGTCTTCCCAGATCGCTTCGACGCGACGGACGTCGGCGAGCGCTTCGGGCGTCGCACCGGCACCGGGCCAGTGGGCTGCGACGTTCATCCACATATTGGTGCGCAATGCGGTGAAACCGCTGTGCATCTCGGCACAGATGCTGCGGGCATGTGCGCGGGTGCCCAGCGACTTCGGCCACAGCGGCAGATGCGGATAGGCGTCGGCCAGATATTCGCAGATGGCGAGCGAATCCCAGACGGTGATGCCGTTATCGATCAGACAGGGCACCTTGCCCGTGGGCGAATAGCGCAGGATCTGCTCGCGCGAATCGGGCTGCGCGAGCCACACGTTCTTCTCTTCGAACGCGATGCCGAAGTGCTTGAGCAGCACCCAGGGACGCATCGACCACGAGGAGTATTTTTTGTTGGCGATGATGAGTTGCATGAGGACCTTCTTTGCCCGCGCAGCGCCTGAGCGCCGCGCGTTGGCTTGTGATGGCGAATCGATGAAGCGATGTTGCGTATGACGGCGCAACGTCGGCGTTGCGTAGGCGCTAGCGTCCGGCGAAGCGGCGATAGTCCGCCATCCGCTTTTCCCAGTTGCCGCCGTTGAGATAGTCGACGGCGATTTCCAGACCGTTCGGCGTCAGATCGAGTTCCGGGGCCAGCGGGCCGGTCAGCACGTTATCGACCGTCATCGAATCGAGATTGTCGCGCGTGATGATCGGCTCGCCCGGCAGCTTTTCGAAGAGCGCGGCCTGAAGCCGTGCGGTGCTGTCCGGCAGCGGCAGAATGGGACGCTCGCAGCCGCAGGCCGCACCCGCGAAACGCACCAGCGCTTCGAGCGTGTACACCTCAGGCCCACCGAGTTCGTACGTCTTGCCGATGGTGGCGTCGCATTCCAGTGCTCGTGCGAACGCTTGCGCAACGTCCGTCACATAGATCGGCTGGAAGCGCGCGTTCGCACTGGCCAGCGGCACCACCGGCAGACGCCGTTGGAGCTTCGCAAACGTATTCAGGAAATGGTCGCCGGGGCCGAAGACCACCGACGGACGGAAGATCGTCGCCGCAATGCCCGACTCACGAATGACCGCCTCGCCGTCGCCCTTCGAGCGCTGGTACATGCTCGGGCCGTTCGAATCCGCGCCGAGCGCGCTCATGTGGATCAGCCGGGTAACGCCACGGTCGTTGCAAGCCTGCGCGATCTTGCGTGGCAGTTCCACGTGCGCCCGTGCAAACGCGCGGCCGTAGGGCGTGCCACGGTCGCTATGCAGAATACCGACGAGATTGATGACAGCGTCGCTGCCCGCGATCACGCGCTCAAGGGCGCGCGGGTCGTGCACGTCGCACTCGACAAGTTCCACGCCGGGCAGCACACCGAGCGCCTTGGCGGCTTCGACACGCCGCGTCGGCAGACGCACGGCGTGTCCCAGCGTGACCAGCCGGGCCACCAGATGGCTGCCGATGAAGCCGGTGCCACCGACGACACAAACGTTATAGCGCATGCGTCACCTCCGCGTTATGACTATGGGTTCGCGGACCCGGCCATACCCCGAGGACAGCCATTGGCCGTCACTGGGGCAGGATGACGCCGAGCCGCTCCTTGAGCGATTGCGGACGGCCCGTGATGATGGCCGAGTAATACGTCGTATTCGACAACACGTTCTCGACATACTGACGCGTCTCGTTGAACGGAATCGTCTCAGCGAAGATCGCGCCTTCGACCGGGCGGTCGAGGGTGGAGCGCCACGTGCGCGGCCGTCCCGGACCGGCGTTGTATCCGGCCGACGCGAGTACGGCCGAGCCGTCGAACTTGTTATAAATATCCGACAGGTAGCTCGTACCCAGACGGATATTGGTATCGATGTCGTGCATCATGCCCGGGCTGTAGTCGATGCCGATCTGCTTGGCGACCATCTTCGCCGTGGCGGGCATTACCTGCATCAGGCCACCGGCGCCGGCGGACGAACGGGCATTGATGATGAAACGCGATTCCTGACGGATCAGGCCGTATGCCCATGCTTCGTCGAGATCGACGATCTTGGAGAAGCGATCGACCTTGTCGCGGAACGGCATCAGATAGCGCAGCGAGAAGTCGTGTTCCACCTTCGTGCGATCCGCCGTATTCACCGCGCGGTCGAACAGTTCGATACCGTTGGCGTACTGAGCCGCAGCGATCAACTGACGGTCGGTCATGTTGCGCAATTCCCAGTTCCACTCGCGGTTGCCTTCGAAGCGCAGCCCCATGTCGTAGAACTTGGCGGCGCGCAGGAAACCGGCGTTCGAGCGGTTGGCGTCAATCTCGGCACGCGTGACCACCGTACTCGGCGGCAGCATCGTCTTGTTACCCAGTTCCTCGTTCGCCAGTTGACCGTAGAAGTTCGGTTGCGACGCGATCTTCTGGAACTGTGCACGCGCGGCGTCGCCCTGCCCGGCTTCGCGCAGCGCGCGACCGTACCAATAAGTCCAGACACCGTCGTCGCGCAACGCGGCCGGCATCGCTTCGATGCCCGTGCGCACGAGATTCCAGTCACCTGCGCGCAATGCGGCACGAATCTTCCATTCCTGGGCCGTGTTCGAGAGCTTGGCGTTGCCCGCCTGACGATACCAGCTGATCGCCATCGGGTTCTGCGAGAGCGCACCGCGCATGCCGATCGCGCCCCAGCCGATGGCACGTTCGTCCTTTGACAGGTTGCCCGCGATGCTGCTGAAGCTGCTCGCGGCGAGCATGGCGTCCGAGCGGGCCATGCGCACGGTGGCGAGTAGCGCCAGTTGACGCGACGCCTCCGAGCCATCCACGCCGCGTGCCAGAATCTGCGCCGGACGCGAAGCCGCCATGTCGAGCAGCGAGTCGTCCGGACGCGCCGTACCCAGCGCATCGGCAATCTGCTTGCCCAGCGAGGTGTAGTTCTCCTCGTACGCCAGACGAATCTGATGCCAGACTTCCTGACGCGGCAACTGGCCGCTCGCGGCCAGTGTATTGATCATGTCGATGCAACCCTCGCCGTAGTTCTTCGGCGTGGTCAGAAGATCGATGGCGGCTTGCGTGACGTTCTCCCCGCGCGAGGCACGCGACATCAGCGCATAGCACTTGACCTGGGTGTCGTCGTCGAGGGCGAACTTCGGATATTCGGCGTCGAACGTGCGCCAGTCGTGGCGCTTGCCCAGCACGAGCAGCCAGTCGTTGCGCATGCGATCGGCAATGGCCTGACCGTCATACGTGCGCAAGAAGGCGCGGATATCGTCGTCGGGTGCATCGAGCAGCGCCTTGCCCGAACGGTCGAACATGCGCGGCTTGATCTGGAAATACTGGACGTACGACGGCACGTCGTAGTCGGTGAGCATGGCCGCGAGTGCGGCGGCGCGCGGTGCGTCGTTGCTACGGGCCGCTTCGCGCAGCTGGACGAAGATGTCGTCCGGCGAGCGCTGCGACAGCGCATCGGCCGACGGCGCCGAGCGGCTTGCCGCCGACTGAGCCTTGGGACGCCCTGTCGCCTGGGTCGTGCTGCAGGCCACCAGCGCGGCAGCGGTCAGGGCGAGCGCGGCGGCGCGATATACTCGGGTCAAACGTTCGGACATCTTCGTGGAGCGTCGGGTAAAAAGTGAATTCAAGCATAGCACGGGACCCCGCCCAATCGGCGGCCCAGACGTCTGGAAATGGGGCGGACGCAACGTCTGAGAACGCACGCGCGAAAGCCCTGTTGCGCCGCGCGTTGCTCGACGCCCGCAGCACCCTCGACGCACGCGCCGGGCGTGACGCTGCACTCGCCACCCGGCTGGCCGAAGAACTTTCGCACTGCGCCCCGCGCTGCATCGGCTTTTACTGGCCCATTCAGGACGAATTCGACGCGCGCGACGTCGTCGCCGCATGGCTGGCCGCTGCGTCGCCCGATACGCCCAGATTCGCCGCCTTACCGGTCGTCACCGCCCCGGCCTCGCCGCTCGTCTTCCATCGCTGGACACCCGACACGCCCATGATGGAAGGCCGCTACCGCATTCCGGTCCCGCGCGACACCGAAGTGCTGGTTCCCGACCTGCTCCTGGTGCCCTGTGTCGGCTTCACGCGCGACGGCCTGCGTCTCGGCTACGGCGGGGGTTTCTACGACCGCACCCTGCACGCGATGAAGCCCGCCCCGCAAACGCTCGGCGTCGCCTACGACCTGCTCGAAGTTCAGGACCTCAACGCCGAAGCGCACGATCTGGCGCTCGACGTCATCGTGACGGAATCGGCCACCTACGCCCGCCCTCCCGGCAACTCACGCTAATTCATGACAACGCTCAAGATCCTGCCGCTCGGCGACAGCGCGCTCGTGTGTGAAGCGGGCACCAGCCCCACTTCGGCCAATCTCGCTACGCAGCGCCGCGTCTGGCACGTAGCGACGCTGGCCCGCGACTGGCCCGACGTGCGTGAAGTCGTACCCGGCATGAACAACCTCACACTGCTCTTCGACCCGCTCGCCACCGATATCGACGTGCTGAGCGAGCGGTTGCGCGAGGCCTGGCAGACGCAGCCGGTCGCCGGAGAAGTCGGACGCGACATCGAGATTCCCGTCCACTACGGCGGCAAGCACGGCCCGGATCTCGCAGACGTCGCCAAGCATGCGCGCCTGCAACCGAAAACGGTCGTGCAGCGCCACACTGCGCCGGAGTACATCGTCTACTTCCTCGGCTTCCAGCCGGGCTTCGCCTATCTGGGCGGATTGGACGATTCGATTGCCGCGCCGCGTCGCGCAGAGCCCCGGTTGTCCGTGCCCGCCGGTTCGGTGGGCATCGGCGGCAATCAGACCGGCATCTATCCGCT
This sequence comes from Pandoraea commovens, assembly GCF_902459615.1. GTDB lineage: Bacteria > Pseudomonadota > Gammaproteobacteria > Burkholderiales > Burkholderiaceae > Pandoraea > Pandoraea commovens. Next base: position 675,701 of record NZ_CABPSA010000002.1, on the reverse strand, counting down.
CAAATCGCCCGGCGGCTGGCAGATCATCGGCCACGCCACCAGCGCCCTGTTCGACCCTGCTGCGACGCCCCCCGCCCTGCTGGCGCCGGGCGACCGCGTGCGCTTCACTATCGCGAGTCTCGACCTGTGATCGACATCCAGCGTGCCGGCCTGCTCACCACCGTTCAGGACCTGGGCCGAACCCATCAGCGGGCATTCGGCGTCGCCAGCGGCGGCGCCCTCGACCCGCTCGCTTGCGCCGTCGCCAACCGGCTTGTCGGCAACGACCAGAACACCGCCACCCTCGAAATCACGATGGGGACGTGCGCGATGCGTTTCACATCGGCCACCCTCGTGGCGCTGACAGGCGCAGACTGCCACGCCGATCTCGACGGCACCCCCGTATGGTCGTGGTGGCGCTTCCCCGTCGCAAAAGGCCAGACGCTGACGTTGCGCCCCTCGCGCTTCGGCATGCGAACCTATCTGGCCGTGGCCGGTGGCATCGACGTGCCCGAAACGCTCGGCTCGCGCAGCACCGATCTGAACGGTGGCTTCGGCGGCTTCGAGGGTCGCGCGCTGCATGACGGCGACCGCATCGCCATCGGCCACCCGAGCGCCGCCGCACGCAAGGCCGAACCGCTGGGCGTGCGCCCGCCGCTGTGGCTGTCCGACCCGCTCGCACACCGCGTGCGCGTGTTGCCCGGCCCGGAATACGACGACTTCACGTCCGTCACGCACAAAAGCTTCTGGGAGAACCCGTGGCAGGTCACGCCCAACAGCAACCGCATGGGTTATCGCCTGTCCGGCCCGGAGCCGCTTGCGCGCAAGAAGAATCGCATGCACGACCTGCTCTCGCACGGCGTGTTGCCGGGTGTGGTTCAGGTACCGCCGTCGGGCCAGCCGATCATTCTGCTGGCCGATGCGCAGACGACCGGCGGCTATCCGAAGATCGGCACGGTCATCACGGCCGACCTCTGGCGGCTCGGGCAGGCACGGCTCGGCAGCACGCTTTACTTTTCGGAATGCACCGCTGCCGAGGCACGTGAAGCGTTGCGTGAGCAACTGCGCTATCTTGACCAGATCGAACGCGCACTCGCCTGGCACGACCGCGGCATTCTGGGTACGCCGAAGGTACCGGCCATTACGCGCAAACGCACTTGAATACGCAGACTTGAACACGCAGGACAGGCTGTCCCCGCGGGAGAACGCATGATGAAGATCGACCTGAACGTCGACCTCGGAGAAGGTTGCGATTACGACGAAGCGCTGCTCGCGCTGGTCAGCTCGGCCAATGTGGCGTGCGGCTGGCATGCGGGCGATGCTGGCACGATGCAGCAAGTGGTGCGCTGGGCGCTGGAGAACGGTGTGGCCATCGGCGCACATCCCAGCTTCCCCGACCGCGAGAATTTCGGACGCACCGAAATGCAGCTACCGCTCGACGAAATCCGTGCCGGAATGCTGTATCAGATCGGCGCGCTCGCGGCGATGGTGCGCGCGCAAGGCGGCTGGCTCACGCACGTGAAGCCCCACGGGGCACTCTACAATCAGGCGGCGCGCGACCCCGCGCTGGCCGAAACACTGGTCGAAGCGATTCGCGCTTTCGACACCGATCTCGCCGTCTACGGTCTGGCGGGCGGCGAACTGGTGAAGGCGGCACGCGCGGCGGGCATGCAAGCCGTCGAGGAAGTGTTTGCCGACCGTGGCTACAACCCGGACGGCTCGCTGGTCAAACGCGGCACCCCCGGCGCGCTGATCGAGCGCGAAGAGGACGCCCTCGCGCAAACGCTAATGATGGTGCAGGCGCAGCGCGTGCGCGCCATCGACGGCACGCTCGTCCCGATCCAGGCGCAGACCGTCTGTCTGCATGGCGACGGCGAACACGCGCTCGAATTCGCGCAGCGCATCCGTAGTTTCCTGCTGGACGAAGGCATCGAGATCGCGCCGGTGCGCTGATCGCTCACACAATCATCGTCGACGCTTAAAAAACGCCGTCGCCGGGCGCCCCGGGACGGCGTTTTTGCATCGCGCTGAAGCTGACGACTTACTGACCGAGCGTCGGCATGACGAGCGACGACGTGGCGTTCGCCGGACGTCCCTCCGACCAGCGACGCGTGACCACCTTCGAGCGCGTGTAGAAGCGCACCGACTCCGGCCCGTAAATGTGCTGATCGCCGAACAGCGAATTGCGCCAGCCACCGAACGAGAAGTACGAGACCGGCACCGGAATCGGCACGTTCACGCCGACCATGCCGACTTCGATTTCGTCCTCAAAGCGACGCGCAGCACCACCCGACGTCGTGAACACTGCCGTGCCGTTCGCATACGGATTGCGGTTGATGAGCGCAATCGCCTCTTCCAGCGTGTTCACACGCACGACCGACAGCACCGGCCCGAAGATCTCGTTGCGATAGATCGACATTTCCGGCGTGACGTTATCGAACAGGCACGGGCCGATGAAGAAGCCGTCGTCGCGCTGGGCGACCTTCAGGCCTCGACCGTCCACCACGAGCTTCGCGCCTTCGTCCACACCGGCATCGACGAAGCCCTTCACCTTGTCGCAATGCACACGCGTGATGAGCGGTCCCATTTGCGCGACGGGGTCGGTGCCATCGCCGACCGGCAGCGCCTTCGCGGCTTGTGCGAGACGAGCCACCAACTGGTCGGCCACATCACCCACCGCAACGGCCACCGAGATCGCCATGCAGCGCTCGCCAGCGGAACCGTACGCTGCGCCGATCAGTGCGTCGACGGTGAAATCGAGATCGGCATCCGGCATGACCACGCCGTGGTTCTTCGCGCCGCCAAGCGCCTGCACGCGCTTGCCGTGTGCCGACGCCGTGCTGTAGATGTATTGCGCAATCGGCGTGGAGCCGACGAACGACACGGCGTTCACGTCCGGGTGCGTAAGCAGCGCATCGACCGCGGCCTTGTCGCCGTTCACCACGTTCAGCACGCCATCGGGCAGACCGGCGTCCTTGGCCAGACGCACCAGCAGCAGCGCCGCCGACGGCACCTTTTCCGACGGCTTGAGCACGAACGTGTTGCCGCACGCCACAGCCATCGGGAACATCCACAGCGGCACCATGGCCGGGAAGTTGAACGGGGTGATGCCTGCGCACACACCCACCGGCTGATGGATCGAGTACGTATCGACGCCGGTGCCGACCTGCGGTGCAATCTCGCCCTTGAGCAGATGCGGGATACCGATGGCGAACTCGACCACTTCGATGCCACGCGTGACTTCGCCACGGGCGTCGTCGAGCGTCTTGCCGTGTTCCTGCGTGATCAGTTGCACAAGCGCTTCGCGGTTCGTCTCAAGCAGTTCGCGGTACTTCATCATCACGCGAGCGCGCTTCATCGGCGGCGTGGCGCGCCAGCCCGGAAGCGCAGCACGCGCGGCGGCGACAGCCGTTGCGACGTCCTTCGTACCGCCCAGCGCCACCTGACGAATCACTTCGCCGGTCGCCGGGTTCGTCACTTCGCCAAAGCGCAGTTCGGCTTCACCCGATGGGACGCTTGCGCCGCCAATCCAATGCTCGATACGTTCGGTGCTGACTCGTTGGTTCATGTCGATTTCCGTAAATACTTTGTGAATTCAGGTGTTGCGGGGGGCCCGCTTATGCGGTCTCGCGGATGGCTTCCGCGACGATGCCGAACAACTCGTCGATCTGCGCTTCGCTGATGATGAGCGGCGGCGAGAACGCGAGGATGTCGCCGGTGTAACGGATCAGCGCGCCCTTCTCGAAACACTTGACGAAGATCTCGTGCGCACGGGCGCCGGGCTTGCCGTCGCGCGTCGACAGTTCGATGCCGCCAACCATACCGAGGTTGCGAATGTCGACGACGTTCGGCAGGTCGCGCAGACCGTGGATCGATTTTTCGAAGTGCGGGGCGAGCTTGGCGGCGCGCTCGAACAGGCCGTCGTTCTTGTAGACGTCGAGTGCAGCGCAGGCAGCGGCGGCCGCCAGCGGGTGCCCCGAGTAGGTGTAGCCGTGGAAGAACTCGATGGCGCCCGTGTTACCGGCGTCGACGATGGTGTCGTGCACAGACGTCTTCACAGCGACGGCGCCCATCGGCACGGCCGCGTTGTTCACGCCCTTGGCCATCGTGATGATATCCGGCGTCACGCCGAAGTACTGCGCGGCGAACGGCTTGCCGAGGCGGCCCAGGCCGGTGATGACTTCGTCGAAAATCAGCAGGATGCCGTGCTTGTCGCAGATCTCGCGCAGCTTTTGCAGATAGCCTTGCGGCGGCACCAGCACACCGGTGGAACCGGCCAGCGGCTCGACGATCACGGCAGCGATGGTCGACGCGTCATGCAGCGTGACGATGCGCTCCAGTTCGTCGGCCAGATGCGCGCCCCACGTCGGCTGCCCCTTGGTGAAGGCGGCTTCCTTGATGTTGAGCGTGTGCGGGAGATGGTCGACGGCAGGCAGCAGTTGGCCGGAGTACGCCTTGCGGTTGGGCGAGATGCCGCCGACCGAGATTCCGCCGAAGCCCACGCCGTGATAGCCGCGCTCACGACCGATGAGGCGCGTACGCTGGCCTTCGCCGCGTGCGCGGTGATAGGCGAGCGCGATCTTGAGTGCGGTGTCGACCGACTCCGACCCCGAGTTCGTGAAGAACACACGGTCGAGACCCTGCGGCGTGATCTCGGCAATCTTGGCCGCCGCTTCAAACGCCTTCGGGTGTCCCATCTGGAACGTCGGTGCAAAGTCCATCTCACCGGCCTGCTGACGGATCGCTTCGACGATCTCGGTGCGGCAGTGACCAGCGTTCACGCACCAGAGACCGGCGGTGCCGTCGAGAATCTGACGATTGTCCGACGACGTGTAGTGCATGCCTTCGGCCTTGACCAACAGGCGCGGCGAGCTCTTGAACTGACGGTTGTTGGTGAACGGCATCCAGAACGCCGTCATATCGAGATTCAGGTCTTTCATGTTCATCGCGGGGTCTCCCCAGGGGCATGTCACGATCAGGAGGTCCCGGGTTGGCGACGCGAAGCCGCTCCACGGGTGGATGGAATGGATGCTACGAGAGGCGAACCGGTACAGACATGTACAGTCTCCCGGAAAATGGTTATTCTGTATCGGTCAATTGCCTCAACTGTATTGGCAACAGCCGATGGAGCGGACACCCGCCCGCCCCGCACCACGCGGGCCGGGGCCGGATGTGATGCCGCTCGGGATTTACCCGTACACCGCAGATTGAGTGTTCGACGGAGTGCGTAATCCGCACGCTCGCTCGCCATCCTTACCCGTACTTTCGTCAAACCATGGTCCAGCCGCTCGCCTTTACCCTGAACCGCGCGCAACCCGAAGCCCTCGTCGACCAGATCGTGCGGGAGGTCGAGCGGGCGTTGCAGCGTCAGACCTTGCACGCGGGCATGCGCATGCCGTCGATCCGGTCGCTGGCGAAGGCGCACGGCATCAGCACGTTCACGGTGGTGGAGGCGTACGACCGTCTCGTCGCACACGGCACGCTCGTGGCCCGGCGCGGCGCGGGGTTCTTCGTGGCGGGTGCGGCAGACGCGCGCGAGGCCGGTTCGTCCACTCTCGGCGGGAGTCTGTCGATGGGGGCCGCCGCGAGCGAAGTCACCAACGCCTGGTTGCTCTCGGAGATCTTCGCGGACGACTCCATCGCGGTGAAAAGCGGTTGCGGCTGGTTGCCCGACAGTTGGCTCGACGAGGACGGTCTGCATGGCGCGCTGCGTTCGCTGTCGAAGGGACCGGGCGCGCATTTCGCGCACTACGGGCATCCGCACGGTTATGGACCGTTGCGTCAGTGGCTCGCGCGCCGCCTTGGTGAGTTGTCCATTGAAGCGCCGCCCGAGCAGATCGTGCTCACGCATGGCGCAACGCAGGCATTGGATCTCGTGGTGCGCACATTGCTCAAGCCGGGCGACACGGTGCTGGTCGAAGCCCCCGCGTACTGCAATCTGCTGGCGGTGTTGCGTCTGGCGGGACTGAACGTCGTGGGCATCCCCCGCACGGAAGCCGGGCTGGACCTCGCGGCGCTGGAGCAGGCGGCGCAGACGCATCGCCCGCGCGCGCTGTTCGTGAATCCGGCGTTGCAGAACCCGTTGGGTACGTCGCTCACACCGGCGTCGGCGCATCGCATCTTGCAGTGCGCCGAGCAGCATGGTTTCTGGATCGTCGAGGACGACATCTATCGTGAGCTTGCGCCAGCGGGCACACCGTCATTGGCGGCGATGGACGGGTTGTCGCGCGTGATTTACGTTTCCAGTTTTTCGAAGACGATCTCACCGTCGGTGCGGGTGGGGTATCTGGCGTGTTCGCGCGATCTGGCACATGAGATCGCGCGCAGCAAAATGGTCGCAGGGCTGACGTCGTCCGAGATCAACGAGCGCATCGTGCACGCGATCCTGACCGAAGGACGCCACCGTAAGCACATCGAACGTCTGTCGGATCGACTGACGCGCTCCCGTGCACGTCTCATCACCCAATTGCAATCGCACGGCGTGACGCTGCTAGCGCAGCCGGAAGGCGGCATGTTCGTGTGCGGCAGCTTGCCGGACGCCACCCAACCCGCCCGCGAGTTGGCAGAAGCGGCGCTACTGGAGAGCATCATGCTCGCCCCGGGCGAGTTCTTCCTCGCCCACAACGAACCCTGCCACTGGTTCCGCTTCAACGTCGCATACTCGGACGACGCACGTCTGTTCCGGTTTCTGGATAAGGCGGCGGCGGGGAAGTTGGCGGCTTGATTAGCGCGGGGCGGATCCCTACGCCTCAAACCCCACCCCAAACCGCTCCCGATACGCTACCGGCGTCACGCCGTACTGACGTTGAAACGCGCGGCGCAGATTCTGTTCGTCGCCGAAGCCCACGCGCGCGGCGATGCGTTTGAGCGACGCATCCGAATCGAGCAACGCGAAACGCGCCGCTTCCAGACGCATGCGCTCCACCGCCTTCGCAGGTGTCGACCCCGTGCGCGCGAGATAGCTGCGCGCGAACGTTCTCGGACTCATGTTCGCCTGCTCCGCCAACCGCATCACCGACAGATCGCCGTCCAGCCGCTCCGACATCCACGCATGCAAATCGCCGAACGGCGCGCCCGCCGCGACCTGCTCCTGTAACGGCGGACTGAACTGCGACTGCCCGCCCGCGCGCTTGAGAAACACCACCAGCCGACGCGCCGCCTGCAACGCGACATCCACGCCGCAATCGTCTTCGATCAGCGCCAGCCCGAGATCGATGCCCGCCGTGATCCCGGCCGACGTCCACACCGGGTCTGCACGCACGTAGATCGGATCGGACTCGACCAGCACCTCCGGATAGCACGCCTGCAACATCGCCGTGTCCAGCCAGTGCGTCGTGGCGCGCCGCCCATTGAGCAGCCCCGCCGACGCAAGCACGAACGCGCCCACGCACACCGAACACACGCGCCTCACACGCGGTGCGTAGCCACGCAACCATTCACCCACCGGCCCCGGCACCGCCGGACGATGCGCCACCGCACCGCCCACCGCGATCAGCGTGTCGACTTGCATCGCATCCAGCGCCCGCATCGGCTCTGTGTGCAACGTGATACCCGACCCCGTCTCCACCGGGCCGCCATGCTCCGACACAACGATGGTCTTGTACGGTGCTTCCTGCCCCAGCTCCGTGAAGTTGCGGACGACGGCGTGAAACGCGTCGAGCGGCCCCGCCAGATCCAGCAGAACGAACGGCGGCACGAGAAGAAACGCGACGAGACGAGGTTGGCTCATGGTGAACGGTCAGTCGATATCAAGCCGTCGCGTGCGCCGGACGACGCTTCGCATCGACGGCGTACCACACGGTCGCCAGCGCCGCGATCGTCAGTAAAGGGAACGTCGCCTGATTGATCGTGGCCCAGCCGAAACGCGCCAGCAATTGCCCGGCAAAAAGACTCGCCAGCGCAGTACCCGCAAAGGTGATGAATTCGTTCGCGGCCTGCGCGCGTGCACGCTCGGCCGGACGGTACGACATCGTGAGCAACGTCGTGCCGCCCACGAACATGAAGTTCCAGCCGACGCCGAGAAACGCCAGCGCCGCATAGAAGTACGCCAGACTCGTCGACATCAGCGCGAGCACACCGCACAGCGCCGACATGCCGATGCCGAGCAGCAGCACCGGCACCACACCCCAACGCTTCACGAGATGACCGGAGAAGAACGACGGCGCGTACATGCCGACCAGATGCCACTCGATGATGTGTGCGCCATCGTCGATGCTGTGACCGCACGCGACTGCTGCAATCGGCGTCGCCGTCATCACGAACATCATCACCATGAAGCCGATCAGATTGTTCGCGAGCGCCGCGACGTAAATCGGCTGGCGCATGATCTCGCCCAGCGGACGCGCCGGAAGCTCCGTCGCACCGCCCGCCGCCCCACCCGCTGCGTGCACCGGCAAGTCACGCAGAAAGCCGACGAGCAGCAGCAACGAGATGCCCGAGAGGATCGTCACGACGAGATACGAACCGGCGAACGTCACCGGCGCGAGCCAGTCCTTGCTGCCCGCCGCGAGCGCCGGTCCGATCACGGCCGCCAGCACGCCGCCCGTGAGTACGACGGAGATGGCGCGCGGCTTGTCTTCGACGGGCACGACATCCGCCGCCGCAAGCCGGTAGTAACGCGCAAACGCCTGAAACACGCCCACACATGCCGTCCCCGCGCAGAACATCGCGAAGTGCTTCTCGTAAATCGCCATCACCGACACCAGACCGCCCACAGTGCCAAACAGCGCGCCCAGCGCGAAGCCGAGCCGCTGGCCGAAGCGCTGGATCAGCATCGACGCGAAGATCGTTGTAATTGCCGAAGCGACGGTAATGAGCGAGAACGGCAGCGTCGCATACCCCTTGTCGGACGCCAGCATGTAGCCGACGAGGCCGGTCAGCGTGAGGTCGACCGACAACGCCGCCGTGTAGAGCGCCTGACAGGCCGCGAGGACGGCGGCATAGCGTCGGCCCAGTCGACGGCGCTGATGCCCGGCGGGTTCGGAAGGTGGCGCGGTGCGCCCGGCAACGGTATCGGTCATGGTGTGATGTCGAGTCGGTGAGAAGTCTTCGGACGCCGTCATCTTGCCGTCAGCCAATTTGGCACGAATGCCAATCATGCATCAAAAAATGCCAGAGCGGCATGTCGGACACCCCCCGGTGGGGGCATTCCCGCACCTCGATCTAAGGTGCGCACCTGGCGCGTGACTACCCCTTGGGGAAACCCGTCTCGTTACCGTCGCCTTATCCCCTGCGGCCTATACTTTTTGAACCACTTCGCGTGGCGTTCATCGCTCGCTGTGGTTCATGCATGCGTCATCTGTCTGTTTGTGCGAGGAGAGCATCATGGCTCGCAAATTCATCGATTGCCGGGAATTCCCCAGCGAAATGAACTGTTCGGTCGCGCTTTGCGCAGACTCCGAAAACGAATTGCTGGAGGCGGCCGTGCAGCACGCGGTCACGGTCCACAAGCACACCGATTCGGCGGAACTGCGTTCGCTTCTGACATCCCTCTTTCATGACGGCACACCGCCCTTAGATTCGCCGCCCAAAGCCTGACCCTCTCACGCGCGAACGGACAGGTTCGCGCGCCAAGTCGGTGCGCACCAATACGGCGCGCCGTCGCACCACCGTGTCTCGCGCCCATAGCGGGCTTCCTGAAAATCCATCCCCCCGCCCCCGTCGACACGCCTTGCGCCCCTAATGGCAGCACGCTGGCACGACCCTTGCGTTAATTCCCCCTATACCGGATCGACCGGTCTAACCAGGAAAGGGGAAGACGTACCATGAAACGACGCACGCTACTCCAGATGGCGGCCCTCTCGGGCGCCGCATCGCTCACCGGCATGGCGCCCAACTTGTTCGCGCAAAGCAAGCAGCCCATCAAGATCGGTATCCTGCATTCGCTCTCGGGCACGATGGCCATCTCGGAGACGTCGCTCAAGGACGTCGCCCTCATGACCATTGCCGACATCAACGCCAAAGGCGGCGTGATGGGCCGACCGCTCGAAGCCGTGGTCGTCGACCCCGCCTCGAACTGGCCGCTCTTCGCCGAGAAAGCTCGTCAGTTGCTCACCAAGGACAAAGTCGCCGCCGTATTCGGCTGCTGGACGTCGGTGTCGCGCAAGTCGGTGCTGCCCGTCTTCGAAGAACTCAACGGTCTGCTCTACTACCCGGTGCAGTACGAAGGCGAAGAGATGTCGAAGAACGTCTTCTACACGGGCGCTGCACCGAATCAGCAGGCGATCCCCGCTGTGGAATACGTGATGAGCAAGGAAGGCGGCAGCGCCAAGCGCTTCTTCCTGCTCGGCACCGATTACGTCTATCCGCGCACGACCAACAAGATCCTGCGCGCCTTCCTGCACTCGAAGGGCGTCGCCGACAAGGACATTCAGGAGGTCTACACGCCGTTCGGCCACAGCGACTACCAGACCATCGTCGCCAACATCAAACAGTTTGCTCAGGGCGGCAAGACCACCGTCATCTCCACGATCAACGGCGATTCGAACGTGCCGTTCTACAAGGAACTCGGCAATCAGGGCATCAAGGCAACGGACGTGCCGGTCGTGGCGTTCTCGGTCGGCGAAGAGGAACTGCGCGGCATCGACACCAAGCCGCTCGTGGGGCATCTGGCCGCATGGAACTACTTCATGTCGGTCAAGAACCCGACCAACGAAGCGTTCAAGAAGGAATGGTTTGCCTACGTGAAGGCCAAGGGTCTGCCCGGCGGCGACAAGCGCGTGACGAACGACCCGATGGAAGCCACCTTCGTGGGCATGCATATGTGGAAGCAGGCCGTCGAGAAGGCGGGCAGCGTGGACGTCGACAAGGTTCGCACCGCCATGATCGGTCAATCGTTCAAGTCGCCGGACGGCTTCGACATGGTCATGGACGGCAATCACCACCTGCACAAGCCGGTGATGATCGGCGAAATCCGCCCGGACGGTCAGTTCAACGTGGTGTGGAAGACGAAGGCGCCTGTGCGTGCCCAGCCGTGGAGCCCGTTCATCGCGGGTAACGAAGGCAAGCCCGACAAGGTCTGATCTTCCTTCCATTCCTTGCGCCGGAGCCGCACACCGCGCTTCCGGCGCATGCAGAGGTTTCGCATGATAACGATAAGACGCTGGACCGCTGCCGCCCTTGTCCTGCTTTCGCTGGGCGCTGCGCTGACAATCTCCCACCCCGCCCGTGCCGCCGTCACCGACGCCGACCTCACCGCCCTCGCGGGCGACGACTTCGACGCCAAGGCACAAGCCATCGATCACCTCGCCGCCGACGGTTCGCCGCAGGCGGCCGCACTCCTCAAGGCACTCGCCGACGACTCGGCCGTGACCGTGGGCGAGCGCCTCGCGATTCAGAAGGACGACAAGTACGTCGACCCGATCACGGGTGCGCCGGTCAAAGCCGATGACGCCGGGTCGCTCACGCTGAACAACGTGCTGCGCGCAAAGGTTGCGACGGCCGCCGCCGCCGGTACGCTGCTGTCGACCGATCGCGACGCGCGTGCGCAAGCCATCGACACGATGTTGCAGAACCCGTCGCCCGCGTTCAAGACGCTGATCGAACAAGCGCGCCAGAAGGAAACCGATCCTGCGTTGCGCAAACGTCTCGATCAGCTCTGGGCGCAGTCGGCGCTGCACGACACCGATCCGAAGAAGCGCCGTGAAGCCATCGATCTGATTGCCTCTGCGGGCGATCCGCAGATGCGCGATCTGCTGCTGCCCATCGTCGCCAAGCAGGCCGACGGCACCTACGCCGAGCCCGACGCCACCGTGCGCAGCGCCGCCGACATCGCGCTCACGCAACTGGCCGCCGCACAGCGCCGCAGCGAGTTCTTCGGGACGGTGTTCGCCGGTCTGTCGCTCGGCAGCGTGCTGTTGCTCGCGGCACTCGGGCTGGCGATTACCTACGGCCTGATCGGCGTCATCAACATGGCGCACGGCGAGTTTCTGATGGTCGGCGCGTATGCCACCTACGTCGTGCAAACGTTGTTCCAGCGCTTCCTGCCGGGGGCGTTCGACTTCTATCTCGTCGCCGCCGTGCCCGCCGCGTTCGTCGTGGCCGCCGCGCTCGGTTTCGTGCTGGAGCGCACCGTCATCAAGCATTTGTACGGACGTCCGCTGGAGACGCTGCTCACCACGTTCGGTATCAGCCTGCTCCTGATTCAGGCGGTGCGCACGCTGTTCGGCGCGCAGAACGTCGAAGTCATCAATCCGTCGTGGATGAGTGGCGGCGTCGCCGTACTGCCGAATCTGATGCTGCCGTACAACCGCATCGTGATTCTGGTGTTCGCGCTGGTCGTGGTGGCGCTCACATGGTCGGTGCTCAATCTCACGCGCCTGGGTCTATTCATTCGCGCCGTGACGCAGAACCGCTCGATGGCGGCGTGCGTCGGCGTGAAGACGGGACGCGTCGACAGCTACGACTTCGCTTTCGGCGCAGGCATCGCCGGTCTCGGCGGCTGCGCCCTCTCGCAGATTGGTAACGTCGGCCCGGACCTCGGTCAGAGCTACATCATCGATTCGTTCATGGCCGTGGTGCTGGGCGGCGTGGGCCAACTCGCGGGGACGATCGTCGGCGCATTCGGTCTGGGCATCGCCAACAAGCTGCTCGAACCCGTGTGGGGTGCCGTGCTTGCGAAGATCGCCGTGCTGATCCTGATCGTGCTGTTCATCCAGAAACGCCCGCAGGGCATGTTTGCGCTCAAAGGGCGCAGTGCGGAGGCCTGAATGCAGACGTCGAACTTTCTTCCCGAAGGTGTCGCCCCGACGATGCCACTGGACGTGCCCGCACGCGCCCGTCTGCTGCCGAAACACGTCGCCCCGGTGCTGCTGGCGTTCGTGCTGGCGGTGATGGTGATCGTGCCGGTGTGTGCGCTGGTGTTGCCCGCCACACATCCGTTGCATCTGTCGGCATACGCCATGACGCTCGTCGGCAAGATCATGTGCTACGCGATTGCCGCGCTGGCGCTCGATCTCGTGTGGGGGTACTGCGGCATTCTGAGCCTCGGTCACGGCCTGTTCTTCGCGCTTGGCGGCTATGCGATGGGGATGTACCTCATGCGCGGAATCGGTCGCGACGGCGTGTATCACAGCGATCTGCCCGACTTCATGGTGTTCCTCGACTGGAAAGAACTGCCCTGGTACTGGACCGGCACCGAGCACTTCGCCTGGGCGATGTTCCTCGTCGTGGCGCTGCCGGGTGTGGTCGCGTGGCTCTTCGGATATCTGGCGTTCCGCTCGCGCGTGAAGGGCGTCTATCTGTCGATCATCACGCAAGCGCTCACGTTCGCCGCCATGCTGCTGTTCTATCGCAACGAGACCGGCTTCGGCGGCAACAATGGCTTTACCGATTTCAAGCGCATTCTGGGCTACTCGATCACCTCGGCGAACACGCGTACGGTGCTGTTTCTGGTGACGTTCGCTGTGCTGGTCGGCGCGTTCCTGCTGTGCCGCGCACTGGTGGTGTCGAAGTTCGGACGCGTCGTCACCGCGATTCGCGACGGCGAGTCCCGCGCCATGTTCCTCGGCTATCGACCGCTCAGCTACAAGTTGTTCGTCTGGACGCTGTCGGCCATGCTGTGCGGCATTGCCGGTGCGCTCTATGTGCCGCAGGTCGGCATCATCAACCCGAGCGAGATGGCCCCGGTCAACTCCATCGAAATGGCGATCTGGGTCGCCATCGGCGGACGCGGCTCGCTCGTCGGTGCGATTGCCGGTGCGTTCATCGTCAACGGCGCGAAGAGCTTCTTCACCGCCTACTTCGCCGAATACTGGCTGTTCTTCCTCGGCGCGATGTTCGTGCTGGTGCCGCTGCTGCTGCCGCAGGGCGTGATGGGTCTGGTCACGCAACTCACGCGTAAGCGCGACCGCCACGCCCCTATCGCTGCGGAAGGCGACGTACCCCATTCCGTTTCCGGAGACCGCGCATGAGACCCGACTACGACATCAGCTGGCAACAGGCCGATGCGCCGGAGGCTTCCGTCTCGGTCAGTGGCGACGCGACGGGCATGTCGCACCTCGTGGTGCCCGGCGAAATCGACACGTCGCACGGCCTCATCCTCTATTTGGAGAACATCTGCGTTTCGTTCGACGGCTTTCGCGCGCTGAACGATCTGTCGCTATCGATCAAGACCAACGAACTGCGCTGCATCATCGGCCCCAACGGCGCAGGCAAGACGACGATGATGGACGTAATCACGGGTAAGACGCGCCCCGACTCGGGACGCGCCTTCCTCGGTCAGACGCTCGACCTCACGCGTCTGGACGAACCGGCCATCGCGCAGGCGGGCGTCGGGCGCAAGTTTCAGAAGCCGACGGTGTTCGAGCATCACAGCGTCTGGGAAAATCTCGAACTCGCGTGTGCGGGGGATAAGCGCTGGTTCCGTGCGCTGTGGGCCGTGCTGACGCCGACCATCAAACGTCGTGTCGAGGAAGTGCTGGCGCTCACGCACCTGGAACATCAGGCGCATGTGCGTGCGGGGCAGTTGTCGCACGGGCAAAAGCAGCGACTGGAGATCGGCATGTTGCTGATGCAGCAGCCGCAGTTGTTGCTGCTCGACGAACCGGCCGCTGGCATGACCGACGAAGAGACGGCGCAACTGGCCGAGTTGCTCAACCGTCTGCGAGGGCATTGTTCGATGATGGTGGTCGAGCACGACATGGCGTTCGTCGCCGCGCTAGCGGGGGAGACCGGTCTCGTCACCGTGATGGCCGAAGGCCGGGTGCTCGCCGAAGGCACGCTCGACGCGGTGCAACGCGACGAACGCGTGATCGAATCGTATCTGGGACGCTGACCATGCTGGAAATTCACGCACTCAATCAGTTCTACAGCGGCAGTCACATCCTGCGCAACGTGGAGTTCACGGTGCCCGACGCGCAACTCACCGTGCTGTTGGGGCGTAACGGCGTGGGCAAGACCACGCTCCTCAAATGCCTCATGGGCGTGGTGCCGGTGAAGTCGGGCAGCATCGCGTGGCGCGGCAAGACGCTGACGTCGGCCCCGTCCTATGCGCGCGTATCGAGCGGCATGGCGTACGTGCCGCAAGGTCGCGAGATCTTTCCGCGTCTCACCGTCGAAGAGAATCTGCTGATCGGTGCCGCGAGCCGCCCGTCGCGCGAGGCGAAGCGCGGCGTGCCGGACGACATCTACGAGTTGTTCCCCGTGCTGCGCGACATGAAGCAGCGGCGCGGCGGCGACCTGTCCGGCGGACAGCAGCAGCAACTCGCCATCGGGCGCGCGCTCATGAGCGACCCGCAACTGCTGATTCTGGACGAACCGACGGAAGGCATTCAACCGTCGATCATCAAGGACATCGGTCGCACGCTGCGACGTCTGGTGGACGAGCGCGGCATGACGGTGTTGCTCGTCGAGCAGTACTACGACTTCGCGCTCGAACTCGCTGACCACTATCGCGTAATGAGCCGCGGCGCCATCGTCGCAAGCGGGCTGGGCAAGGACATGGAAGCCGACGGCGTGCGGCACATGGTGGCGGTGTGATGGCGTCGACGGAAACCGGCTGGCACGCCGAGCTGACGCTCGGCTTCGAGCGCCATGACGCCCGCACGGTGCTCGCAACGCGCCGACATCAGGGACCGCTCGTCGTACAGAAGTCGTTACATCCGGAAGGCCCCGGCATCTGCCATGCGGTCGTCGTGCATCCGCCCGGCGGCATCGCGGGCGGCGACGCGTTGTCCATCGATATCGACGTCGGTCGTGATAGCCATGCCGTGCTGACGACGCCCGGTGCGACGAAGTGGTACAAGTCGCAAGGCCGCTTCGGCACACAGGACATTACGCTGACGGTGCACGACGGCGCGAAGCTTGACTGGCTGCCGCTGGAGAACATCGTGTTCGAGCATGCGGATGCGCGTCAGCGCGTGACCGTGCGTCTTGGCGAGAACGCGACCGTCATCGGCTGGGACGCGACGCTGCTCGGCCGTCAGGCGGCAGGGGAGCAGTGGACACAAGGCCGCTGGCGTTCGAACTTCGCACTGCGCGACGCGCAGGATCGTCTGCTGTGGGCGGAGCAGGCGGTGCTCGGGGCGGACGATCCACAGCGCACCGGCGCGACCGGCCTTGCAAGCTTCCCCGTCTTCGCGGCGCTCTGGGCGGTCGGACCGGCGTGTACGCGCGAGTTGGCCGAGTCCCTGGCCGAGGGACTGCCGTTCAGCGAGGACATCCGTGCCGGTATTACGTGCCTGCCCGGCAACGTCCTCGTCCTGCGCGTGCTCGGCCGCGAGATGGAGGCGGTGCGCCAACTGCTGATCGCGCATTGGCTCAAGCTGCGCCCGATCGTGCATGGAGCACCGGCCGAGCCGCTTCGAATCTGGGCGACGTGAGGCCGCTACACGCACACACATCACCGATGCAAGGTCATGCCGACAGCGCAGCCAGCACGTCCTGCGACCGCACGATATCCGCGTTACGCGTCAGCACCTTATCGAGCAGCACCTGCTCGACCTCGCCGTCCGGGTCCGGGCAGCAGTCGCGAGCGATGACGACGCGATAGTCGAGATCGAACGCCTGACGCGTGGTCGATAGCACGACGCCGCTGGTCGTCACGCCCGCCAGCACGAGCGTGTCGATATTGGCCGAGCGCAGCAGCGTCTGCATGTCGGTACCACTGAACGCGCCGATGCGCTTCTTGACGACGACGGCCTCGCCGTCCTGCGGCGCGACGTCGGGATGGATGGCCGTGGCGGGCTGATCGAGCGTCAGCACGCCGTTGGCCTTGATCGCGGAGAAGATGCGATTGCGCGCGCTGACCTCCGGATGTCCGGTGCGAAAGCCGACCATCACGTAGACGACCGTCATCTTCGCCGCGCGCGCGGCCCCCAGTAGTTGCGCCGTCTTGCCGATGACTTCGGCGTGACGCTCGGCGGCCACATTGTTTTGCAGAATGAAGTGCTGGTAATCCATCACGAGCAAGGCGGTCTTCGTGGGATCGAGGTGAAGGGGGGATGACAGCGTCGACATCTTCGTAGCTCCGGTAAGTTCTGCGCGCGAGCAAGTCGCAACGCCGTCACTGTCTTCGCCCCGCTCGCCTGCGTCAAGTCATCGCGGCGATGCGCGTCACACACCGCCTCGACGCACCATTTCGCACCATTTCGGTGATAACCCCGGGTCGCATCGTCAGCACACCGTCCATTTCGCACCAACATCGGGCACACCGAAAAGTCGCCAGTCCGTCTGCGCATCGGTCGCTGCGTTGGCCGACGGACCCCGCCGCGACTTCCGCCAAAGCGGCACACCACTCGATGGGGTCAGGCACGAATCCTGCTACCTCACTGTATCGACCGGTCTGACCAGACGCGCCGATCCTTTGCATCCCCCCCTTTCACCTCATGCCGCCTAATGCATTACGTCCTTGATTTCGCCGACCTGCGGCAGTACTTCGCGCTGTTCGTGCGCGGTGCCGCGCTGACGATTGCGCTCACGGCCGTCTCCACGGTCATCGGCGTGGTCATCGGTGCGCTGTGCGCCGCTGCGCGCGAGCAGGGCTCGAACGGCCTCAGGTTCTTCGCCGGACTGTACGTCGAGCTGTTCCGCAACACGCCGTTCATCGTTCAGTTGTTCTTCATCTTCTTCGGGCTGCCCAGCGTCGGCATTCATATCGACGAGACGAGCGCCGCCATCATCGCCATGAGTCTCAACCTCGGTGCGTACGCAACCGAGATCATTCGTGCAGGCATGCGCGCTGTGCCGCGCGGACTGTCCGAAGCCGGCCTCTCGCTCGCCATGACGCGCGGGCAGATCCTGCGTCACGTGATCCTGCCGCAAGCATTCGCCAAGGTGTTCCCGGCGCTCGCCAGCCAGATCGTCATCGTGATGCTCAGCTCGGCCGTCGTCTCGCAAATCTCCGTCCCCGATCTCTCGTATGCAGCCAACTTCGTGCAGTCGCGCACATTCCGCGCCTTCGAGAGTTATCTGATCGTCACCGCGCTCTATCTGGTACTCGCCATCGCGCTTCGTCGTGTGCTGATGCGTGCCGCACGCCGTCTGTTTCGCGGCATGGTGAAGGGAGGCGCACGATGATCGAGTTTTCGATAGCGGACATGCTGCGCGGGTTGATCCTTGCCGGACGCTGGACGCTCGCACTCTCAGCTATCGCGTTCGTGTGCGGGGGACTGGTCGCGCTGCTGCTTCTGGTGATTCGCGTCGGACGCGTGCAATGGGCCGCGCGCGCCGTGGCGCTGTACATCGAAGTGTTTCAGGGCACGCCGCTGCTCATGCAGCTCTTTCTGGTGTTCTTCGGGCTACCGTTGCTCGGGCTGGAAGTGTCGCCGTGGGTAGCGGCAACCGTGTGTCTCACGCTTTACACCAGCGCTTACCTGACGGAAATCTGGCGCGGCTGCGTCGACGCCATCCCGCACGGTCAGTGGGAAGCGTCGTCCAGTCTGGCGATGCGTTACGGCGAACAGTTGCGTCACGTGATCCTGCCGCAGGCGCTGCGCATCGCCATTGCGCCGACCGTCGGCTTCTCAGTGCAGGTCGTCAAGAGCACTGCGCTCGCATCGATCATCGGCTTCGACGAACTCACCAAGACCGGCACCATGCTCACCAATGCGACGTTCCAGCCGTTCACCGTGTATGGCCTCGTCGCGCTGCTCTACTTCGCTGCCTGCTACCCGCTGTCGCTGTGGGCGCGTCATCTCGAAAGGAAACTCCATGTCGCTAATTAAGGTCCGGGGCATGCAAAAGCGCTTCGGCGAGAACCCCGTGCTGCGTGGCATCGACATGGAAGTCGAGCGTGGTCAGGTCGTGTCGATCATCGGCAAAAGCGGCTCGGGCAAGAGCACACTGCTGCGCACACTCAATGGTCTGGAGCGATTCGATGCGGGGAGCGTGGACGTGGACGGCGTGCTGGTCGGCGCACGCGACACCGATCTTCGCGCGCTGCGTCTGAAGGTCGGCATGGTGTTTCAGCAGTACAACCTGTTTCCGCATCTGACGGCGGGTGAGAACGTGATGCTCGCGCAGAAGGTCGTCAAGAAGACGACGAAGCACGACGCCCGCGAAGTCGCCCGCACGATGCTCGCCAAAGTGGGGCTGGCCGACAAGTTCGACAGCTACCCGTCGCAACTCTCGGGCGGTCAGCAACAACGCGTGGCGATTGCCCGTTCGCTCGCGATGCATCCTTCGGTGCTACTGTGCGACGAAATCACTTCGGCGCTCGATCCCGAACTGGTCGCGGAAGTGCTCAAGGTGCTGGAGGACCTCGCCGCCGAAGGCATGACGCTGATTCTCGTCACGCACGAGATGCGCTTTGCACGTCATGTGTCGGATCGCGTGGTGTTCATGCATCAGGGGAAGATCTGGGAGTCCGGCGACCCGGAACAGCTCTTCACGCAGCCCGCAACGCCGGAATTGCAGCGGTTCATCGCGCAATGACGTTCCACCCTTTACCCAACGTTCGCACTGAAATTCACTCGTCAAGATGAAGCTCACTCCTCGCGAAAAAGACAAGCTGCTCATCTTCACCGCCGCCCTGCTGGCCGAGCGCCGACGCGCGCGCGGCCTGAAGCTGAACTATCCGGAAGCCGTGGCGTTCATCAGCGCCGCGCTGATGGAAGGCGCACGCGACGGTCGCACCGTCGCCGACCTCATGCACTACGGAACAACGCTGCTCACGCGTGACGACGTCATGGAAGGGGTGCCCGAGATGATTCCCGACATTCAGGTCGAAGCGACGTTTCCAGACGGCACCAAGCTCGTCACCGTGCATCACCCGATTCCATGACGTGACGGTCCGCCTCGATCGCTTCGCCTGTCATCGGTAACCATAGACAACAACACTTCGCTGCACTTTAAGGATGCCCCCCATGGCCCGCCTCGAAAACTCGATTGACGCGCACGTTGCGCTCCCCGTCTCTGCCCGCTCAACCGGCGCTCGTCGTCCTCGCCACCATGCGGTCCGCGCCCGCGTGGCGACCGGCCTTGCGTTGCTCGCTACATCGGGTGTCGCGCTGGCCCACCCGGGGCATCCGGGTCACGACGCCGTGAGCAGCTTCGCCGCCGGTTTCGTGCACCCGCTGACCGGCGCGGATCACCTCTGCGCGATGATCGTCGTGGGGCTGTGGAGTTCGCTGACGTCTAAACGCGTCTGGGCGGCACCGCTCGCGTTCGTCGCCATGCTCGCGGCCGGTGGCCTGCTCGGCATGATGCATTGGTTCTCCCTGCCCGGCGTGGAGCCGATGATCGCCGTCTCGTTGCTCGTCCTCGGTCTGATGCTCGCGACGCGTGCGCAACTGCCGGGATGGGCAGGCGCAGCGGTCGTCGGCACGTTTGCCGTCTTCCACGGTTTCGCCCACGGTGCCGAGCTGCCCACCGAAGCGAGCGCAATGCATTACATGGCCGGTTTCCTCGTCGCGACCGGCATGCTGCACTGCCTCGGCATCGCAGCCGGTGTGGCGCTGCGCCATCGCACGGTGTGGGCGCCGCGCGTGCTGGGTGCAGGCGTACTGGCCTATGGCGTGACGCTGCTCGTCGCAGCGGCCTGACGCCGGTTGCTGCCGCCAGGAGACGCTCATGATTCCCGGAGAACTGCTCCCCGCCGCTGGCGACATCACGCTCAACGAGGGGCGTGAGACCGTCAGCGTGACCGTGGCCAATACCGGCGACCGTCCGATTCAGATCGGCTCGCACTTCCACTTCTATGAAGTCAACGACGCCCTGCAATTCGACCGTGAAGCAGCGCGCGGTTTTCGGCTGAACATCGCCGCCGGGACCGCCGTTCGATTCGAACCGGGGCAACAACGCACGGTAGAACTCGTCGCGCTGGCGGGGGACCGCCGCGTTTATGGTTTTGCGGGTCGCGTCATGGGGGCGCTATGAAGATCTCTCGCCGCGCCTACGCGGAAATGTTCGGCCCGACCACGGGCGACCGGTTGCGTCTGGCCGATACGGAACTCATCGTCGAGATCGAACGCGACTACACGATCTACGGCGAAGAAGTGAAGTTCGGCGGCGGCAAAGTGATTCGCGACGGCATGGGGCAATCGCAACGCACGCGTGCCGACGTCGTCGACACCGTCATTACCAATGCCGT
The DNA here is from genome assembly GCF_902459615.1 of Pandoraea commovens. Taxonomy (GTDB): domain Bacteria; phylum Pseudomonadota; class Gammaproteobacteria; order Burkholderiales; family Burkholderiaceae; genus Pandoraea; species Pandoraea commovens. Next base: position 654,694 of record NZ_CABPSA010000002.1, on the reverse strand, counting down.
CATCATCGACCATTGGGGCATCGTCAAGGCCGACATCGGCCTGAAGGACGGGCGCATCTGGGGCATCGGCAAAGCCGGAAATCCCGACATCCAACCCGGCGTGACGATCCCGCTCGGCGGCGCGACGGAAGTCATCGCTGGCGAAGGCATGATCGTCACGGCAGGCGGCATCGATTCGCATATTCACTTCATCTGCCCGCAGCAGATCGAGGAAGCGCTGTCCTCGGGTGTGACGACGCTGCTCGGCGGCGGCACCGGGCCCGCAACAGGCACCAACGCGACCACCTGTACGCCGGGGCCGTGGCACATGGAACGCATGTTGCAGGCCGCCGACGGCTGGCCCATCAACCTCGGCTTTCTCGGCAAGGGCAACGTCAGTCAGCCCGAGCCGTTGATGGAGCAGATCGAAGCGGGGGCGATTGGTCTGAAGCTGCACGAGGACTGGGGCTCGACGCCTGCGGCCATCGATGCATGCCTCTCGGTGGCCGACGCCACCGACACGCAAGTCGCGATTCACACGGACACGCTGAACGAAGGCGGCTTCGTCGAAGCAACGGTTGCGGCCATCAAGGGCCGTACGATCCACACGTATCACACCGAGGGTGCGGGCGGCGGCCACGCGCCGGACATTCTGAAGGTCTGCGGCGAACCGAACGTGCTGCCGTCGTCCACCAATCCGACGCGGCCTTACACCGTCAACACGCTCGACGAACATCTCGACATGCTGATGGTTTGCCATCACCTCGATCCGGCGATTGCAGAGGACATTGCGTTTGCCGAGTCGCGCATTCGTCGCGAGACGATTGCGGCCGAAGACATCCTCCACGATCTCGGCGCACTGTCGATGATCTCGTCGGATTCGCAGGCCATGGGGCGCGTTGGGGAAGTGGTGATGCGCACCTGGCAGACGGCGCACAAGATGAAGGTGCAGCGCGGCGCGCTGGGAACGGACCCGTCGGCGTCGGACAACTTCCGTGTGAAGCGGTACGTGGCGAAGTACACGATCAACCCGGCGATCACGCACGGCATGGCGCATGAAATCGGGTCCATCGAAGTCGGAAAATGGGCCGATCTGGTGTTGTGGGAACCGGCGTTCTTCGGCGTGAAGCCGTCGCTGATTCTCAAGGGCGGCATGATCACGACGGCGCTGATGGGCGACCCGAACGCGTCGATTCCGACGCCGCAGCCGGTGCATTACCGCGAAATGTTCGGCGCACGGGCAGGCGCGCTGGCGCGGACGTCGCTGACGTTCGTCTCGCAAGCAGCGTACGATGGCGACGTGGCCGGTCGTTTCGGGCTGGCCAAACGCATCGTGCCGGTGCGCAATATCCGGCAGGTGACCAAGGCCAACATGATCAATAACGACTGGCTGCCGAACATCAGCGTCGATCCCGAGACCTATCAGGTCATCGCGGACGGACAACTGCTGACGTGCGAGCCCGCCACCGTGTTGCCCATGGCCCAACGCTACTTTCTTTTCTGATTCTGCCGAGCCATGTCGCAAGATTCCGAACTCTCCGCATCCGAGAACCCTCCGTCGTCGACCACGGCTTTGCGTCGTGTCGAGAAGCGCTTCGAAGCGGGACACATCGCCGCCCCGCTCGCGCGCCGCGCCCCGGCGCTCGTGCTGCCGTTCGACGCGCGCAGCAAGAGCCGTCTTCGTGCGACGCTGGAGACCGGTGAAGAGGTCGCGCTGTTTTTGCCGCGTGGCACCGTGTTGCGCGGGGGCGATGTGCTCGTCGCAGACGACGGTAAGTTCATCCGCGTAGAAGCGGCGGCGGAAACCGTGCTGCTCGTGAGCGCGCCGACCGCCCTCGCGCTCACCCGCGCGGCATATCACCTCGGCAATCGTCATACCCCGGTGGAAGTGGGCGACGGATACCTCAAGCTCGAATACGACCCGGTCTTGCGCGACATGCTGCTGCGCCTCGATGTCGACGTCGCCGAAGCATTGATGCCCTTCGAGCCGGAAGCCGGTGCGTACGGCGGCGGTCACAAGCACGGTCACGACGCGACCTACGCCGAAGACTTCGAACTCGCACAGCGCGTGTTTCACGAGCATCACGGTCATGATCATGATCACGGCCATGACCACGGACATGTTCATGGTCCGGGCTGCGGTCACGATCACTCGCATTCGCATAGTCACGACCACGATCACGGTCATGTGCACGGACCCGGCTGCGGTCATGGTCACTCGCATGGTCACGACCATGCGCACGACCATGACCATGTGCATGGCCCGGATTGTGGCCACGACCATGCCGCCCGCACCGGCAGCGGCAGCGGCAGCGGCAACGAACCCGCTTCAGTGAGTCCGACCGATGACGGCAAGCCTGCCCAGCCCTCTCACTGAGCCGGTCGCGGCGGCGTCGCTGCAATCGCTTGCGGCGCTGCTTCATCTCGCCTCGCCTGCGCTACCCATCGGTGCCTTCAGCTATTCACAGGGCCTCGAAGCGGCGGTCGAGCACGGCATCATTCACGACGCCCCCAGCGCCGAGCGCTGGATCGCCAATCAGCTCGACGGCGTCTTCACGACGGGTGAAATGGCGCTGCTCGCGCGTCAGTGGCGTCACTGGCAGGCGCGCGACGTCGCGGCGTTACGCCATATCAACGACTGGTTGCTCGCCACGCGTGAGACCGCAGAGCTACGCGCCGAGACCGAGCAGATGGGCTGGTCACTCACCCAACTGGCAGTGTCGCTCGAATGGGGCGATGCCGAGCAACGCGAGCATCTGTCGTCGCTCAAGCCGATTGCGCTACCGACGGCCTTCGCCTTCGCCGCGCTGACGCATGGCGCACCGCTGCCCGACACGCTCGTCGCTTACGCATTCAGTTGGCTGGAGAATCAGGTCGCCGGTGCGCTCAAGGCGGTGCCGCTCGGGCAGTTGGCGGCGCAGCGGGTCATCGTTGCATTGCGTCCGCGCGTGGTCGACGCCGCCCATCGAGCCGCGTCGCTGCCGGACGATCAGATCAACACGTTTTCCCCGGCGCTCGCCATTCTGGCGTCGCGTCACGAAACACAGTATTCACGGCTGTTCCGTTCTTGAGACGCAGGTTTTCGCGTCGCCCTATTCGTCATTTCCTGCGTCATCTTTCAATCACTGCCACCACGACATACGCCATGACGACATCCGCCAACGCCCGTCGCACCAAAAAGAATCCGCCGCTGCGTGTCGGCATCGGAGGCCCGGTCGGCTCCGGCAAGACCACGTTGACCGAGATGCTTTGTAAAGCGATGCGCGATCGCTACGATCTCGTTGTCATCACCAACGACATCTACACGAAGGAAGATCAGCGACTGCTCACAGTCGCCGGTGCACTGGAGCCTGAGCGGATTCTCGGCGTGGAGACGGGCGGCTGTCCGCACACGGCGATTCGCGAGGACGCGTCAATCAATCTCGAAGCCGTGGAGCGCATGCTGGATCGTTTCCCGGACGCAGACGTCGTGTTCATCGAATCCGGCGGTGACAATCTGGCCGCAACGTTCAGCCCCGAGTTGTCGGACCTGACGATTTACGTGATCGACGTGGCTGGCGGCGAGAAAATTCCCCGCAAAGGCGGCCCGGGCATCACGAAGTCCGACTTGCTGGTGATCAACAAGACCGACCTTGCACCTTATGTCGGCGCGTCGCTCGACATCATGCGCTCCGACACCCAGAAGATGCGCGGCATGCGTCCGTTCGTGATGGGCAACATGAAAGAAGGCAAAGGCCTTCAGGAGATCATCAGCTTCATCGAAGCGCGAGGAATGCTGGCGTGAGGTGAGACTCGGGCCGCCACTTGGACCTCAATGTCAGTCGTGCAAATAATGGTTCTTGGGCGGCCAGGGTCGGCTCACGTTATGCAGTTTGATGATGGTCACTTCTCTTTCCTTAAGTCGATAGATCAGTCGGTAACGCTTGTGTGAGACAAGTTCGCGGGTGTTTGGAATGTGGCCGAGACGCCCAATCGCGGGAAAGGTACGAAGCATGTTCAATGTGCGCGCCACGGACTTCTCAAAAGCAATCGCGGCCCTCGCACTGAAATTCAGCAAGCCCGTTCTGGCCATGACGCGGTCCCGGTGGGCGAGCGTCGACCAAAGAATCGTTACGCACACAATTCCTCCTCGAGCATTCGCACCCACGCCTCGGCTTCAGCACTAACAATTTCATCCGGCACCGTACGCCCGGCTTCGATATCTCGCAGTCCCATGAGCACCCCGAAGATTTCTTCGACATCGATTTCATCGGGATCATGCGGCGTTTCGAAGTACTCAGGATTGAGATCAATCGAGCATCCGGTCTTGATGACCTCATTCGGCAACTTTCGTCCCGAGGCGACATCCGCCAGACCTTGAACTGTCGCGTCGTGGAGAATTTGCGCCTCACGCCAGAGTTGCGCTTCTTCCTCGGCGCTCAGCGGGTGGATTTCCGGCGCAGGTACAGGTGTGTAATTCGAATTCCTGCGACCGATCGGGTAGGGAGCATCGTACTGTTCAACAATCTGCATCGTGATTCCTGACTAGGATTTGGGCGGGGGGCCACTCACGCGAGTGTTGCCAAATTAATCGTCAGGAAGGGGGCGAGTCAATCGGGGCGGGAGATTTCTCGGGCGATTCCTAAGCGGATCGCCCGTTCTTCTGATGACCCGACCGAGTTATCGCTGCGCGACCGAAAACCCGTGTTCGCGAAGCAGCTGGAGAATCCCGTGCGGGCCGCCCAGATGCAACGTGCCGACCGCGACGAACACCGGCTTGCCCGGATCCGCCAGGAACAGCATCCGCGCCAGAAAGCGGCGGTTGCGAGAGTAGAGAATGCGCTCGTCGATCGCGTCCGCCAACGTCGCATTGCGTCGCACTTGCAGCGCCTTGCTCTGCGACCAGTCGAACACCAGCTCGGCATCGCCCGCACGCCACAAGCGGTGCAACTCCTCCACCTGCGCCGTCGCCTTCTTCGGCGTGAGCACCAGCTCCTGCGCCAGCAACTCGTTCTGCTGCGCCGCCGTCAGGCCGGTGAACGCGTCCATCTGCTCGGCAAGCGACTCGAGGCCGACAATGCGGCCACGATAGATGTTCTCTAACTGGTTTTCCGTGCCGTACTCGGTCTGGAGGTCGGCGCCCATCGAATCCAGCGTCTCGACGAGCAGCGCCGCCAGCCACGGGCGCATGTGGCGAATCTCGGCAAGCATCGCCGGATTGCCCTTGAGACGGTCACGCAACTGACGCCAGAGCGGCGCAGGGATCAGCTTCGGCAGGCAGGCCCTCGAGCACATGCCGTATTTCTGGACGTCGTCCTGCGACATCGTCAGGTCGTCGGGCGACAGCTCGAACGCCACCACCTTCGACACGCGCAGCGCATCGACCACCACTTTGCGGAACGGATAGTCGTCGGGTTTGCCCACGTGCAACGTGCCCATCACGTAGATGGTCATGTCGCCCTTGCGTGCTTCGTAGAACGGGAGATTGGCACCCGGCGGCGGCTCGCCGGGCTCGGGCACCACCAACGGGAACGTTCGCGGCGCCACCGCGCGCGGAACGGCAGTCGTCGCCGCGTCCAGCGTGACGGCCAGCGTCATCAGCAAGCAACCCAGCAGCCAGCCGGTCAATGCAACGCCCCGGCGCACATACGTCGCGCGTGGTGGTCCACCCAATCTCTTTATCCCTCTATCTCTTCGACCCGATGGCACGCCACCCGACGTCCTTCGATCTCTCGCAATTGCGGCACTTCCTGACGGCATCGGTCGACGGCATACGGACAGCGCGGCGCAAACGCACACCCCGGAGGCGGGCGCAGCGGCGACGGCAATTCGCCGATCAGCGGAATCTTCACCCGCCGCTCGGACGCCTTGATAGCCGGGGTCGCCGACATCAATGCCTTCGTGTACGGATGCAGCGGCTTGCCGAACACGGCGGCCTTGGGACCGTGTTCGACCGCGCGGCCGAGGTACATCACCATGACGTCGTCGGCCACATGCTCGACCACCGCGAGATTATGCGACACGAATACGTAACTCGTCGCGTATCGGTCCTGCAAATCCATGAAAAGATTCAGGATCTGTGCCTGAATTGAGACATCCAGGGCCGAAACCGGCTCGTCGGCGACCACAATCGCCGGTGACAGGATCATCGCCCGGGCAATCGCCACCCGCTGACGCTGGCCGCCCGAGAACATGTGCGGATATCGCGCCACATGTTCCGGACGCAGGCCGACGGTGCGCATCATCGCGGCGATCTTCTCGCCGCGCTCGGCACGGCTGAGCGACGTATTGATCGCCAGCGGCTCGTCGAGCGCCTGCCCCACCGTCTTGCGCGGGTTGAGCGACGCGTACGGGTTCTGGAACACCATCTGGATGCGCGTGCGCAACGGCGCCAGCTCGCCCGCCGACGCCGCCGTGGTCTCGGTCGCGTCGACAAAGAGTCTGCCGGACGTGGGCGTCTCTATCAACGTCAGCACCCGCGCCAGCGTCGATTTGCCGCACCCCGACTCGCCAACCACCGCCAGCGTACGCCCCGCTTTCAGCTCGAACGACACCCCGTTCAGCGCCTTGACGCTCGCCTGCCCGCGCAGCAACCCACGGTTAACCGTGTAAAAACGCGTCAGATCCTGCGCAGCCAGCACCACGCGGTTGTCCGGCGCACTCGCCTGCGGACTGGCCGGAGGCGTCGCAAATACCGTTTCGCTCATTGCGCCCCTCCCGTCGACTGTCCAATCGCCACTTCACCCGTGCCATGCGGCAACGGCTTGAAACACCGCACCATCGGCGAACCCACCGCGCTCGGCCCGACATAGGGCGTCAGCGCAGGCGGCACTGCGCGGCAATGATCGTCGGCATAAGGACAGCGCGGCGACAGCAGACAGCCCGCCGGCCGGTCGTCGCGCCCCGGCACCACGCCCGCAAGCGTACGCAAACGACGCACACCCCGGTTGTGTTCCGGAATCGCGGAGAGCAGCGCCTCCGTGTAAGGATGATGCGGCGCATCGAACAGCGCAGGCACTTGCTGGACTTCGATGACCTGCCCCGCATACATGACGGCCACCTTGTGCGCGACTTCCGCCACGACCGCGAGATCGTGGGAAATCAGCACGAGCGACATGCCGTAGTCCTTTTGCAGTTGCAGCAGCAAAGCCATGATCTGCGCCTGAATGGTGACGTCCAGCGCAGTCGTCGGCTCGTCGGCAATCAGCAGTTTGGGACGGCACGCAATCGCCATCGCGATCATGACGCGCTGGTTCATCCCGCCCGACAGCTGGTGCGGATAAGCGCCGAGCCGGTTGGCGGCGTCGGGAATCTCGACCTGTTCCAGCAGTTCGACGATCCGCTCACGCAGCGCCCGTCCGCGCAATCCCATGTGACGGCGCAGTACCTCGCCGATCTGATAACCGATGGTGAAGCTCGGATTCAGACTGGTGAGCGCATCCTGAAAGATCATCGAGACGTCGCGCCCGACGATATTGCGGCGATCGCGTTTGGACGCGTGAAGCAAGTCGCGGCCGTCGAAACGCACTTCGTCGGCAGTGACGTGACCAGGGGCGTCGATCAGGCCCATGAGCGCGAGCATCGTCACGCTCTTGCCGGAACCGGATTCGCCGACCACGCCGAGAATTTCGCCCTGGCCGACGTCGAGGTCGATGGCGTCGACGGCGCGTGCGCCGTCGAAGTCGACCGATAGATTTCGAATGGAGAGCAGGCTCATGCGATGCGTTTCAGTTTGGGGTCTAGGGCATCGCGCAGGCCGTCGCCGACCAGGTTGATGGCAAGGACCGAGATGACGATCGCAAGTCCCGGCAGCGTCACAATCCACCAGGCACTTTCCATATAGTCGCGTGCGGACGCGAGCATCGAGCCCCACTCCGCGAGCGGGGGCTGCACACCAAGGCCGAGAAAGCCGAGCGCCGCTGCGTCGAGAATGGCCACCGAGAAGCTCAGCGTCGCCTGCACGATGAGCGGCGCCGCGCAGTTCGGCAGCACCGTCGAGAACATCAGGCGCAGCGTGCCCGCCCCCGCCATGCGCGAGGCGACGACGTACTCGCGCTGCAATTCGCCGATGGCGGCCGCGCGCGTCAGACGCACGTACGCGGGCAACGTCACGATCGCAATCGCGATAGTCGTATTGGCCAGACCCGGGCCGATCACGGCCACCACGGCGACCGCCAGCAGCAGCGAGGGCAGCGCCATCATCATGTCCATCAGACGCATGATCGGCGTGTCGAGCCAGCGCGGGAAAAACGCCGCCAGCAGCCCGAGCAGAATGCCCGGAATCAGCGACAGCACCACCGACGACAGACCGATCCAGAACGACAGCCGCGCGCCGTAAATCAGGCGCGAAAGAATGTCGCGTCCCGCTTCGTCGGTGCCGAGCAGGAAACGTGCGTTGCCGCCCTCGAACCACGCTGGCGGAATCTTCACGAAGTCGCGGTATTGCTCGATGGGGCTGTGCGGGGCGATGAGCGGGGCAAGCAGCGCAGCCGCGAACATCAGCAACAGGATGATGGCCGCGACAGTTGCGCCACGGTTAGCGGTAAAGCTGCGCAGGAACTCCCGGATCAGGCGCGCGCGCGGCGTGGCCGTGACGGCGGCGGGAGGCGGCAGCGTAGCAGGCGTGTCACTCATTGTTGACCTCCTTCAGTGCCGGATGCGCGGGTTGACGACGCCGTAAAGCACGTCGACCAGCAGGTTAACCAGAATCACGCCCGTCGCGATGAGCAGAATGCCGCCCTGCACCACCGGATAGTCGCGTCGGAGAATCGCATCGATCAGCCACTTGCCGATGCCGGGCCACGAGAAGACGTTCTCGGTGAGCACCGCGCCTGCGAGCAGCGTGCCGACTTGCAGACCGATCACCGTGATGACGGGAATCAGCGCATTGCGCAGCGCATGCACAACGATCACGCGCCACGGCGACAACCCCTTCGCGCGTGCCGTGCGGATGTAATCCTCACGCAGCACTTCGAGCATCGCGGAGCGCGTCATGCGGGCAATCACCGCGAGCGGCACGGTGCCGAGCACGATGGTCGGCAGAATCAGGTGGCTGACCGCCGAGGCAAACGCACCCTCCTCTCCCGAGAGCAAGGTGTCGATGAGCATGAAGCCGGTCACGCTCGGCACGTCGTATTCCACGCCGATGCGCCCGGACACGGGCGTCCATTGGAGATCGACGGAGAACAGCATGATGAGCAGCAGCCCCCACCAGAAGATCGGCATGGAGTAGCCGGTGAGCGCAGCGCCCATGGTGGTATGGTCGAGCATCTTCCCCCGCCGCAGCGAAGCAGCAACGCCTGCCGGCAACCCGACGGCGAGCGCGAAAATCATCGCGCAGAGGGCGAGTTCAAGCGTAGCCGGGAAGCGGGCGAAGAACTCATGCAGCACGCCTTCGTTGGTCACGATGGAGCGACCGAGGTCGCCCTGTGCGGCGTGTTTCAGGTAGACGAAATACTGCGTGGTGAGCGGCTGGTCGAGCCCGAGCCGCTTCATCGCTTCGGCGTGCATGACGGGATCGAGATTGCGCTCGCCCACCAGCACTTCGATCGGATCGCCAGGAATAAGGTGAATGAGCGCGAACGCGAGGACGGTGATGCCGATGAACGTCGGGATCACCATGCCTAGTCGTCTCAGGACGAATCTCAGCATAGGAATGTTCCGTGGGGGCGTCGCGCGCCGCCCGTCCCCGGCGCAGGGACAAGTGGCGCATTGCCGCGTTAGTGAATCTTGTCAGTCATGGACGATCTTCCGTCCGGGTGCTGCGAACTGGCCCGGGCGCGGCGGCCGGGCCAGTCGGCTTTCTTCTTGTCGTTGAAACGTGATCTGGCTTAGTCGCGCTTAATCAAGCTCAATCAAGCTTAATCAAGCGATACGCCAGCAAAGCTGTTACGGCTGAACGGGCTGAGCTTGAAGCCCTTCACGTTCGTGGCCATCGGCTTGTACTGCGTCGAGTGCGCGATAGGCGAGAACGGCAGTTGCTGCGCGAAGATGTCCTGCGCCTGCGTGTAGAGCTTGGTGCGCTCCTTGACGTCGGTCGTCTGACGCGCCTGCTTGATGAGATCGTCGAACGGCTTGTAGCACCACTTCGAGAAGTTGTTGCCGTTCATCGAGTCGCAGCCGAGCAGCACGCCGAGCCAGTTGTCCGGATCGCCGTTGTCGCCGGTCCAGCCAATGAGCATGGCATCGTGTTCACCCGCCTTGGCACGCTTGATGTACTCACCCCATTCGTACGTGACGATGTTCGCCTTCACGCCGATCTTGGCCCAGTCGGCCTGAATCATCTCGGCCATCAGCTTGCCGTTCGGGTTGTACGGACGTTGCACCGGCATGGCCCACAGCGTGATCTCGATACCCTTCACGCCTGCCTTGTCGAGCAGCGCCTTGGCCTTCTCGGGATCGTAGCTGGCCGACTTGATGTTCTTGTCGTAGGACCATTGCGTCGGCGGCATCGGCGCGCCGTTCGACAACTGTCCGGCCGAGCCGTACACGGACTGGAGGATCGCCTTCTTGTTGATAGCCATGTCGAGCGCCTGACGCACTTCCACGCGATCGAGCGGTGCCTTCTTGACGTTGTACGCCACGTAGCCGAGGTTGAAGCCCACCTGGTCCGGCATCTTGATCTTCGATGCCTTGCCCTGCGCCTGGATGTCGGCCTTGAGCGCGTCGACGTCTGCCGGACGCGGATACGTCACCACCTGGCATTCGTTGCGCTTGAGCTTCTGGATACGCACGTTGGCGTCCGTCGTGATGGCGAACACCAGCTTGCCCACCTTCGGCGGCAAGTTCGTATTCCAGTACTCCTTGTTGCCGTCCATACGCAGCGTGGCGTCCTTCGTGTAGCTGCGGAAGATGAACGGGCCGGTGCCGACCGGCTTGAGTGCGATGTCGCGCGGGTTGTTCGCCGCCATCAGCTTGTCTGCGTATTCCTTCGAGAGGATCGACGCGAACGACATGGCCAGGTTCTGGATGAACGGCGCGTCGACCTTCTTGAGCACGAAGCGCACGGTGTACGGATCGACGATCTCGATGCGCTCGATGTCGGCCTGCAAGCCCATGTCCACGTAGTACGGGAATTCCGCCGGGTAAGCCTTGCGGAACGGCATCTCGCGGTCGCCCATGCGGTCGAACGTGAACTTCACGTCTTCGGCGTTGAAGTCGCGCGTGGGCTTGAAGTATTCGGTGGTATGGAACTTCACACCCTTGCGCAGGTGGAAGGTGTAGATCTTGTTGTCCGGCGAGATGTCCCACTTCTCGGCCAGCGACGGCATCGTGCCCGTCTCACCCGGCACGAAGGCGACGAGGCGGTTGTAAATGGCGTCGGCGGGATCGAAGTCGGTGCCGGTGGTCAGTTGTCCCGGATCGAAACCGGCAGGGCTGCCCTCGGAGCAGTAGACGAGGGTCTTGTTCGGGAGCTCGACGGCTGCCGCGGGCGGGATCACTGCCGCTCCGGCGAGCACGGTTGCAGCCAACAGCAAACGCAGGGTGTGAGTCTGTTTCATAGGCTCCTCGTATTTTTGAGTTGACGCCCGGCAACGATCAGCCACCGGGCCCACGAGGGATATTACTTAACCTTCACCTACGTAACAACACGCCAAATCCCTACTAAACCGCGTATTTGTGGCGTTTTTGATTAGGAAATCACTCAATTTTGATTAGGATTGACTTCCCGATCGGTCATCGGGCAGAAAAGATTGCGCGCCCCTTAGCCCATTTCTGCCCTTCCGCTCCTTGCCATCCGTCCTTACAGGCCGAGCCGCTGCCACATGGCTTTGGTCGCTGCCGCCGCATTGAGCGTGTAGAAGTGCAGGCCCGGTGCGCCTTCCTTGAGCAGGCGCTCACACAGTGCCGACACCACGTCGAGACCGAAGGCGCGAATGGCTTCGCGGTCGTCGCCAAAGCCTTCCAGCCGTTTGGCGATCCAGCGCGGCACTTCCGCACCGCACATTTCCGAGAACCGCATCATCTGCGAGTAGTTCGTGATCGGCATGATGCCCGGCACGATCGGCACGTTCACGCCGAGGCGGGCGACGTCGTCGACAAAGCGGAAGTAAGCATCCGCATTGAAGAAATACTGGGTGATGGCCGCGTTCGCGCCCGCCTTCACTTTGTTGGCGAAGTGCTCGAGATCGTGGCGCGGCGATTTCGCCTGAGGATGGTATTCGGGGTAAGCCGCGACTTCGATGTGGAACCAGTCGCCCGTCTCGGCGCGAATGAATTCGACCAGTTCGGACGCGTAGCGAAACTCGCCGATCTCGCCCATGCCCGACGGCAGGTCGCCACGCAGCGCCACGATGTGACGGATGCCGTGATCGCGGTACGTCGTGAGAATGTCGCGGATGTTGTCGCGGGTCGAGCCGACGCACGACAAGTGCGGTGCGGCGTCCACGCCTTCGCGTTGGATTTCGATGACGGTGTCGAGCGTGCCCTGCTGCGTCGAGCCGCCCGCGCCGAACGTCACGGAGACGAACTTCGGGCCGAGCGGGAACAGTTGCTCACGCGTCGCACGCAGCTTCTCCGCGCCGTCGGCGGTCTTGGGCGGGAAGAATTCGAAACTGAAGGAAGGTTGCGTCATGATCGTCTTGTTATCGTCGGAGCCGTTCATGCCGCGCGTCTGGCGTGCACGAAGAACTCCCGGTTGCCGTCGCCGCCGGCGATGGGACTGTCGAGCCACGCGGCCACCGTCAGTCCGAGCGCCTCACAGGCGGTGCGGATTTTTGTCTCCACTTGCGCATACTGCGCGGTGTCTTTCACGAGGCCACCGCGTGCGATGTGCTCCCGTCCCACTTCGAATTGCGGCTTCACCAACATCAGCAGGTCGCCCCCCGGCGCAAGCAACGGCGCTACAGCGGGCAACACCAGCGTGAGCGAGATGAACGACACATCGCCCACGATCAGATCGAAACCTGCCTCGGGGACAGCATTCAGTCCGCCATCCGATACAACGTCCGTCAAACGCTCGTCTAGCATCTCGCGCGACAGATGCCGCGCATTGATCCCTTCGAGCGACGCGAGCCGGGGCTCGCCCATCAAACGCGGATGCAGTTGTCCGTGCCCCACGTCGACGCCGACGATCTGCGCCGCGCCCGCCTGCAACAGGCAGTCCGCAAAGCCACCGGTCGACAGACCGACGTCGAGCACCACGCGGCCTGTCACGTCGAGTCCCGTCGTGGTCAGTGCGCCAGCCAGCTTGAGGCCACCGCGCGACACGTAACGGTCTTCGTCCGGCAATCCGTCCGCCGCCGCACGCACTTCCAGTTCTTCGTCGCTCGCCACCGGTTGGCTGGCTTTCTTGAGCGCCGTCTCGGTGCCGGTGTAATACACGCGTCCGGCATCGATCAGACGTTGAGCGACAGTGCGCGACGCCGCCAGCCCTCGGGAGACGAGGGCCTGATCGGCACGAAGAGCTTGCGACATGACTACGAATTTCCTGCAAAGAACCGTCGACGGGAGGCCGTCGACACTTACACGTTGGAGACGCGGTCGCCGAACACCAGCGCCGAGAGAATCCACGAAATCAGGCTGTACAGCAGCGAGCCGAAGAGCGCCGCCCAGAAGCCGGAGACTTCGAAGCCCTTGACGACATGCGACGCAAGCCAGAACAACAGTGCGTTGATGACGAAGATGAACAGCCCCAGCGTCACGACCGTGACCGGTAGCGTGAGCACGACGAGCAGCGGGCGCAGGAACGCATTGATCAGGCCAAGCACGACCGCGACGATCAGCGCCGTGCCGATGCCCTTGAGCTGAACGCCCGACACGATGTACGGCAAAACGAGAAGCGCGATGGCATTGATGAGCCAAATCAGCAGCAAACGCATGGCAAGCTCCGTAAAACTTGCCGGTGCACGGCATTCATGCCCGCACCGGCGGTGGGAAATTCGAGTCCGGCGAGCTCCGGCGGACACAACGGCAACTGACGCCATCGCACCGCCGTGGCTTCACCACGCGTTACCGCGCCGGGTCGGTACGTCGCATTCCTCCATGCAACGTGCCGACGACCCGCGCGGCAACGTCAATCGATCAATAACGGTAGTGCGACGGCTTGAACGGACCGTTCTTGTCGACGCTGATGTACTTCGCCTGATCGTCGCTCAGCACGGTCAGTTCGGCACCGATACGGCCCAGGTGCAGGCGCGCGACCTTCTCGTCCAGATGCTTCGGCAGCACGTACACGCTGTTCTTGTACTTGGCACCGTGCACGAACAGTTCGATCTGGGCGAGCGTCTGGTTCGTGAACGAGTTGCTCATCACGAACGACGGGTGGCCCGTGGCGCAACCAAGGTTCACGAGGCGGCCTTCAGCCAGCAGGATGATGCGCTTGCCGTCCGGGAAGATGATGTGATCGACTTGCGGCTTGATGTTTTCCCACTCGTACTTGCGGGTCGACGCCACGTTGATTTCCGAGTCGAAGTGACCGATGTTGCAGACGATGGCCTGATGCTTCATGGCGGCCATGTGGTCGTGATCGATCACGTGGAAGTTGCCCGTCGCCGTCACGAAGATGTCGGCCTTGTCGGCTGCGTATTCCATCGTCACGACACGGTAGCCTTCCATAGCGGCTTGCAGTGCGCAGATCGGATCGATTTCCGTGACCCACACCGTCGCGCCCAGACCGCGCAGGCTTTGCGCGCAGCCCTTGCCCACGTCACCGTAACCGGCCACGAGGGCGATCTTGCCCGCGATCATCACGTCGGTGGCGCGCTTGATACCGTCGACCAGCGACTCACGGCAGCCGTACAGGTTGTCGAACTTCGACTTGGTGACCGAGTCGTTGACGTTGATGGCCGGGAACGGCAGCGTGCCGTCCTTTTCCATCTGGTACAGACGGTGCACGCCGGTGGTCGTCTCTTCGGTCACGCCCTTGATCTGCGACAGGCGCTTGCTATACCACTGCGGATCGATTTCGATGTGACGCTTGATGGCGGCGTACAGCGCGACTTCTTCTTCGTTGGTCGGGTTAGCCACGACCGACAGATCCTTCTCGGCCTTGCTGCCGAGAATCAGCAGCAAGGTAGCGTCGCCGCCGTCGTCGAGAATCATGTTGGCGAACTCGCCGTTCGGCCATTCGAAGATGCGATGGCTGTATTCCCAGTATTCGTCGAGCGACTCGCCCTTGAACGCGAAGACCGGAATGCCAGCGGCCGCGATGGCGGCGGCGGCGTGGTCCTGCGTCGAGAAGATGTTGCACGAAGCCCAGCGGACTTCGGCGCCCAGCGCGGTCAGCGTCTCGATGAGCACGCCCGTCTGGATGGTCATGTGCAGCGAGCCGGCAATGCGCGCGCCCTTGAGCGGCTGGCTGGCCTTGAATTCGGCACGCGTAGCGACCAGACCGGGCATTTCGCTCTCGGCAATGGTCAGCTCTTTACGGCCCCATGCCGCCAGATTGATATCGGCAACGTGGAAATCGGAGAATTTCGAATCGACTACGGCGTTCATCACGCCTCCTTTCTCTAAAGTCTAGATAGTTGGGACGTGAGCGCCGTTCTTGGGGCCCACGCGCCAACGATCCGGGGGGTAATCCGGCGGCCGGCGGGGCCAATAGGAAGGATCTTGAGCCTGGCAGCACTTCGGCTGTCGCAACGCTCCTCAAGACCCCGGCATTGTAGCAAAACTGATGCGCGAAGTTACGGCAGAAGCGACGTCCGAAGGGTTATTTTTGTCAGACGGGAAGATGGGCAATCAGCGGGGCGGCAAGCACCATGAGCACGCCGTTGATCATCATGACGAGACTGGCGACAACGCCTTCTTCGCCACCGATCTGGCGCGCCTTGGCCGTGCCGAAGCCATGAGCGCCCGCGCCGAACGGGGCACCGCGCGCCATACGCGTACGCAACGGCAGCCACGACAGCAGCGCCTCGCCCAGCAACATGCCGATCAGGCCAGTGATGATGACGAAGAGGCCGACCAGATCGCGCGAACCGCCGACCTGATCCGACACAACGAGCGCGAACGGCGTCGAGATCGAACGGGCAAGCAGACTGCGCGCCATCTCCGGCGGCAATTCGAACAGCCTCGCGAGGACATAGGAACTACCCACCGCCACGACCATCGCGACCAGCACGCCGAACGTCAACGCGAAGGCATGGCGGCGAATGATGTCGCGATGCTCGTAAATCGGCACCGCAAAGGCGATGGTCGTCGGCCCCAGCAGCCACACAAGCCAGCGGGAATCGGCGATGTACGTCGTATACGAAATATCGCCGCCAATCATTACGCCGATGACGAGGATCGGCGCAAGAATCGCCGGGCCGAGCCACACCTTGCCGAAGCGCGCATAAAGGCGCTTCGACACGTAATAGAAGAAGACGGTGAGAGCGAGCAGCAGGAGCGCCGTATGATTCATGACAATTCCCTGCGAGTGCGATCGGCTTGAATAGCGGCGCGAACGGCGTCGGGTACGTAATACATCAGCGACCATCGTGCGCATGCGCACGGCGGGCCGGAATACGGGCGAATGCCAGCTTCAGACGGCGCTCGGCGCGGCAGGCGAAGTCGACGGCCAGCGCGGTCGAGATCATCACGAGCGTGGTGCCGACGCCGATCACGGCCAGCAGTTGCAGGCCTTCCTGACGCAGCAGATCGGTGTATTGCATGACGGCGGCGACCAGCGGCACGAAGAAGAGAATCATCTCGGCCAGAAACCAGTCTGCGCCACGCTTGATCTTCTCCGTCTTCAGCACGCCGCTCATGAGCAGCGCGACGACGACGAGCAAGCCCAGCACGCCACCCGGCAGGGGCAGATGAAAATGACGCGACGCAGCATCGGCCGCCAGATAGATTCCCGTCAGGAGCGCAATTTGCCAAAGCACACCAACGACGCCTTTGCTACGGCTGTACAGACGGCTGGCGATCATCTTGGTCATGGCTGACTCCCTAAGGGTTTTCCTGGATATGGAAAGCAGTATAGGAAGCGGCGCAACATAAATATAATGAATTAGTCGTATTAAAACGATTCCAAATTGGAATAATTTAAGCATTAACCCTAATAGTGCATAAGAAAGCCTTGCTGGACGAGGCTTTTGGGGGAATTGCACCATTGAGGTGCAGACGAGAGAACCAAAATGGAACTGCGTGCGTTGCGAGGATTTGTGGAGGTTGTGCGACAGCAGAGCTTCACGGCGGCGGCCGAAGCCTTGTTTGTCACCCAGCCGACGGTGAGCAAAATGGTCAAGGCGCTGGAGGACGAACTGGGCACACCGCTCATGTTGCGCGAGGAGCGCGGTATGGGTCGACGGCTTCAGTTAACCGACGCTGGACGCGTCGTCTTCGAGCGCGGTCAGGACGTGCTCGCTGCCCATGCCCGTCTGCAACAGGAGCTGGCGGATCTGGAGACGGTGTCGCGCGGCGAGCTGTCGATCGGCATCCCGCCATTGGGCGGCGACCTGTTCATCCCGGTGATCGGCGCGTTCCATCAGCACTACCCCGATATCGAGATGAAGCTGTTCGAGACCGGCTCGCGGGCCATCGAGCAGGCGTTACTGGCGGGCGAGATCGAGCTGGGCGCGGTGCTGCTGCCCATCGACCCGACCGTGCTGGATGTGCTGCCTGTCTGTCATTACCAGTTGCGTCTGATCGCGCCCCGGGAATCGCGTTGGGAGGGCCGCGCCTCTGTCGGCCTCGGCGAGCTGCGCGACGAGCCCTTCGTCTTCTATGGCGAGGGGTTTGCGTTATCGGAGCTGGTGATCGCCGCGTGTCAGCGCGCGGGTTTCACGCCGAAGATCGCGGGACGCTCGAGTCAGTGGGACTTCATTGCGTCGATGGTGGACAACGGCGTAGGCATCGCACTGCTACCGGAGCCGTTCTGCGCGCGGCTGGACCCGAAACGTTTCGTGATGACGGACGTACGCGATCCGGAAATTCCGTGGGATCTGGCGATGGCATGGCGACGCGACTCGTATCTGTCGCATGCGGCGCGACGCTGGCTCGCGCTGGCGCGCGACATCCTCGGGCCGGGTGGCGACGGCGAAACGAAGGCGGCTATCGCAGGTGGTGCGCGACGCAAGTGATTCGCGGATAGCGGACGTGGCTGTCATCCGACGGGAATCGGCGATTGCGGTATCCTTGCCGCTGATAAATTTCCCCCTTTTGCCGTTGCATCGCGTTCCACGGGCGCGAGAGCGGCGCGACACATCGAGACTCATGCGCATCATTACCGCGAATTTGAACGGCGTGCGATCCGCCTCCAAGAAGGGCTTTTTCGAGTGGTTCGGCAATCAGGACGCCGACATCCTCTGCGTTCAGGAAATCAAGGCCCAATTGCCGGACATGACGCCGGACTTCCTCAAGCCGCACGACTATCAGGGCTACTTCCACTATGCGGAGAAGAAGGGTTACAGCGGCGCCGGCGTGTACGTGCGACGCGAGCCCGACGACATCGTGATCGGCTGGAACAACAGCGAGTTCGACGCCGAGGGGCGTTATGTCGAAGTGCGTTACGGCAATCTGTCGGTGATCTCGGTATACATTCCGTCGGGGTCGAGCGGCGAAGAGCGTCAGGCAGCCAAGTTCCGCTTCATGGCCGACTTCATGCCGCACTTGCTGGCGCTCAAGGCCGAGGGACGCGAAGTCGTGCTGTGCGGCGATGTGAACATCGCGCACAAGGAAATCGACATCAAGAACTGGAAGGGCAACCTGAAGAACTCGGGCTTCCTGCCGGAAGAGCGCGCGTGGCTCTCGCAGTTGTTCGACGACCACGGCTACGTGGACGTTTTCCGCACGCTGGATCAGCGTGCGGAGCAGTACACGTGGTGGAGCAATCGCGGACAGGCGTATGCGAAGAACGTCGGTTGGCGCATCGACTACCAGATCGCCACGCCGGGCATCGCAGGCAAGGCGAAGACGACCTCGGTGTTCCGCGACATCAAGTTCAGCGACCACGCTCCGCTGATCGTCGATTACGACCACGCGCTGTAAGCACGGCACGTCGTAGAAGCCGGAAAAGCGAAGGCCAATCCTTGATGAGGGATTGGCCTTTTTGTTTTGTCGACGCCGAACGGGGTTTTACCGCGCCCCACCCGCAGCAGGCACGCCATCGCCGCCGTCGTCGTCGGCGCCCCACGGCGCGACTTTGGGCAGAAGGAGCATGCCCGGAACGGCCAATACCGTGCAGATGAGGAAGAACGTCAACCAGCCGACGCCGTCCACGATGTAGCCCGTCCCCGCGTTCGCGAACGTGCGCGGCACCGACGCCAGACTCGTGAATAGCGCGAACTGCGTCGCCGTGTAACGCGGGTCCGTCGTGCGCGCAATGTAGGCCGTGAACGCCGCCGTTCCCAGCCCCGCCGTGAACGCCTCGAACGCGATCACCGCGCCCAGTCCCGCCACCACCGCACCGGCCTCGGCCAGCCACGCGAAGCCCAGCACCGACACCAGTTGCAACACCCCGAACACCCACAACCCACGGTTGATGCCCAGCTTGATCAGCCAGATCCCGCCGATGATGCCGCCCGCCACGCTCGCCCACAGACTCGTCGCCTTCGCCACCACGCCGATCTGCGTCTTCGTAAAGCCCAGATCCAGATAGAACGACGTGGCCAGCGACGTCGCCATCGAGTCGCCCAGCTTGTACAGAAAGATGAACGCCAGCACGAGCAACGCCTGCGACCAGCCGCCGCGCGTCACGAACTCGTGGAACGGCTCCACGACCGCCTCGCGCAACGTCTTCGGCGGCGTGCCGCGAATCTCCGGCTCCTTCACCACCAGCGTCATCACGATGCCCGGCAGCATGAACGCCGCCGTCGCGAAGAACACCTGCGACCACGGCAGATGGTCGGCCATGATCAGCGCTAGCGACCCCGGCACCAGCCCCGCCACCTTGTACGCGTTCACGTGCATCGCCGTGCCCAGCCCCTGCTCGCGATCGGACAGCAACTCGCGTCGGTAGGCATCCAGACAAATGTCCAGACTCGCGCTGAAGAACGCCAGCGCCGCCGCCAGTGCAGCAATCGTCATCAGATCGCGCTGCGGCGAATAGGTGCCCATGATCGCGACCGCGCCCGCCACCAGCAATTGCGTGACGAACATCCACCCGCGACGCCGCCCCGGCTTCCATCCCAGAAAATTGGGCGCGAAGCGGTCCATGAGCGGTGCCCACAGAAACTTCCACGTGTAAGGAAACTGGATCAGCGCGAACAGGCCGATCGATTTGAGATCCACGTGCTCGCTGCGCAACCATGCCTGCACCAGATTGAGCAGGATGAAGAGCGGCAAGCCGGAGGTAAAACCGAGAATCACGCAGATGAGCATCCGCGTGGGGTGGAAGACGCGCCCGTCGTCGGGCCGCAGCGAATCGGTCATGGAAAGGACAATTGGGGCCAGCCGCCTGCGATGCACGGCGCCCGGCCCCCCGACGTCTATGGCTACGCGGGGTCCGGCGCTACGCTGCCCCGCAAGCTGCCGTCGGTTCAGGAACGCTTGACGCGATAGACCGCAAGACTACCACGCCAGTTCGCCCCCACCGAGACCAGTCGCCCATTGTGCAGGACCGCACGATCCAGAATCTTCACACCGACGTCCGGCGCCAGCGCTTCGAAGTCCTTGATCGTCAGCACCCGCACGTTCGGCGTGTTGTGCCACTGGAACGGCAGGCTCTTCGACACCGGCATGCGTCCTTGCAACACCGACAGCCGATGCGGCCAGTAGCCGAAGTTCGGGAACGACACGATCGCTTCGCGTCCCACGCGCACCGTCTCGCGCAGAATGTCCGCCGTGCGGTGAATGGTCTGCAACGTCTGCGACAGGATGACGGTATCGAAGCTCTGATCTTCGAACAGCTTCAGGCCGTCTTCCATGTTCTGCTGAATGACGTTGATGCCGCGCTGCGCGGACGCCAGCACGCCCGCGTCGTCGATCTCGATACCGTAGCCGCTCACGTCGAGTTCGTCGGTCAGCAGACGCAGCAAAGACCCGTCGCTACAACCGAGGTCCAGCACTTGCGAGGACGGCTCGATCCATCGCGCGATGACACGAAAGTCGGGGCGATCCGCGAGCGAGGCCGAAATGCGATGACGCGACGCCGCCAGTTGCGCGGCCTGCGCACTGTCGATCGGGGCGGTGGACTGGCTCATACGCCGACCTCCTGAGCGATACGTTCGTAGTAAGCGCGCACCAGATTGTGATAGCGCGCATCGGTGAGCAGGAAGGCGTCGTGACCGTGCGGAGCGTCGATCTCGGCGTAGCTCACGGTGCGGCGCGTGTCGAGCAGCGCCTTGACGATCTCGCGCGAACGCGCCGGGGCGAAACGCCAGTCGGTCGCGAACGACACGATCAGATATTTCGCGGACGTGTGCGATAGCGCCTTCGCCAGATCGCCACCGACCGTGCGCGCCGGGTCGAAGTAATCGAGCGCGCGCGTGATCAGCAGGTAGGTGTTGGCGTCGAAGTACTCGGCGAACTTGTCGCCCTGATAGCGCAGGTACGACTCAACTTCGAACTCCACGTCGAAGCTGAAGCGATAACCGTCGTCTTTGCCGTTGCCATTACCGTTACCGCTGCCGTCCTTCACCTCGTCGACCAGCGCTTCGGCACGTCGCAGCGCACGGCCGAACTTGGTCGCCATGTCCTCGTCGGACAAATAGGTGATGTGCCCGATCATGCGCGCCACGCGCAAGCCTCGACGCGGCACCACACCGTGCGCGTAATAGTCGCCGCCGTGGAAATCGGGATCGGAAAGAATTGCCGAGCGTGCAACCTCGTTGAAGGCGATGTTCTGCGCCGAGAGCTTGGGCGTGGACGCAATGACCAGACAGTGCCCCACCCGGTCGGGATACATGATGCTCCACGCCAGCGCCTGCATGCCGCCCAGACTGCCGCCCATCACGGCGGCGAACTTGCGGATACCGAAGGCGTCGGCCACGCGGGCCTGCGCATTGACCCAGTCTTCGACCGTCACGACAGGGAAGCGCGCGCCGTACGGCGTGCCGGTGGTTTCGTCGAGGCTCATCGGCCCGGTCGAGCCGAAGCACGAACCGAGATTGTTCACGCCGATGACGAAGAAGCGGTTGGTGTCGAGCGGCTTGCCCGGACCGACCATGTTGTCCCACCAGCCGATGTCCTTGGGGTTGTCGGCAGCGATGCCCGCTACGTGATGCGACGCGTTGAGCGCGTGACACACCAGCACGGCGTTGCTGCGATCGGCATTGAGCTCGCCATAGGTCTCGACCATCAGGTCGTAGCCTGCGAGGGTGCTGCCGTTTTGCAGTGCCAGCGGCTCAGCGAAATGCATCCGCTGCGGCGTGACGATTCCGATTGAAGATTCCATAAATCCCTGTCCGAAACATGCCGGGGTCAGCGTCATCGTCAATACGAATCGACGGAC
This sequence comes from Pandoraea commovens, assembly GCF_902459615.1. Taxonomy (GTDB): domain Bacteria; phylum Pseudomonadota; class Gammaproteobacteria; order Burkholderiales; family Burkholderiaceae; genus Pandoraea; species Pandoraea commovens. Next base: position 632,418 of record NZ_CABPSA010000002.1, on the reverse strand, counting down.
GATGTCCTGAACTGTGCGGGAAAAGGGGTCGACGGAAAAACGGCGGGGTGCGCGAACGACCTCTTTAGCCGCATTTTTATTGAATGTCTCAAACCGAAGATCCTGGAGATCCTCCGTCCGAGTCATTCGCGCGCCCGCAAGCGAGTCACCAAATCGGCGCGCCAGTCATCGCAACAAGGCCGGACGATGTGTCGTCAGCCCTGCCACGCGTTGCAAAAGTATAACGTAATCTGCGCACTCGGCGCAGACGAGCTGCTGCTGCCGGTATTAGCGCAGCAATGCAGCCACTTGCGGCTCGGCGCCTTCGGTCGGTGAGCGCTTGAAGCCGCTCTTGGCGAAACGGTGCCAGCGACCCAGCACGTACGAGACGAGCAGGTTGGCGCGCGAGTTCGCGTCGAACGTCTCGGGCAGCGTGCCTTGCGCCGCGGCCAGACGCAGCACCTGACGCAGCGACGCTTCGATGCGGTCGAGCAACTGGTTCATGCGCTCTTGCAGACGCTCGTGTTCGCCGACCAGCGCTTCGCCGGTCAGCACGCGCGTCATGCCGGGGTTCTTCTCGGCGAAACCGAGCAGCATCAGCACGATGGCGCGCGCTTGCGTCACGCCGTCCTGATCCTGTGCGGAAATCTGGTTGATCAGGCCGAAGATGGTCTGCTCGATGAATTCGATCAGGCCTTCGAACATCTGGGCCTTGCTCGCGAAGTGGCGATAGAGCGCCGCTTCGGAGACATCGAGACGCGCCGCGAGGGCGGCCGTGGTGATCTTCTCGCCCTTGGGCGTCTCAAGCATGGCCGCGAGGGTCTGCAACACCTGCACACGGCGCTCGCCCGGTTTGGGACGGGTGGTCTTCACCGGCGCGGGCGCGGGCATGGCCTCCAGCGCGTCGGCGGTGCCGAAACCGGCGCCGTTCGAAGAGTTTTCCTGCTGCATCGTCTGGTCGTTATCAGTTGGGATTATGTAATCGTCGCGCGGTCAGGGACTGGGCGCGGGAACCTGACGGAGCCCTTACCGGCCCGTCACTTGCCCCTCACATGCCTGGCACCTGCCCCGGTCGCCAGGTACGCCCTTAACTCGCGCAGAGATTGTACTTTGATATCTACGAAGTGTGGGCGGCCACTTCGCGCCATAACCTTGCCAAGACTGTTTCTCACCGGCAGATGTCCCGTGATCCAAACCGTCTTGATGCCGAAATGCCGCAGGTGCTTCAGGTGCGAGCGCGTGTCCTCGACAAGCCAGGTGTTCGAGGGTGTCAGTCCCTCGCGCACAAGCAGACGGCGCAACATCGTCGGGTCGGGTTTGGCGCGCCAGCCACGTCGGTCCGCCATGTCCTCGATGCTCACGAACCGCTCGAAATGACGGCCGATTCCCAACGCCTCGACGATCGGCATGGCGTAGTGCGCCGGTGCATTGGTCAGCAGAATCTTGCGCCCCGGCAGACCGGCCATCAGACGAGCGATGCCGCGCTCGGCGCGCAGCACCTCGGCCAGCGGCGGTAGTTCATGGACTTGCGCGAGAAACTCGTGCGGGTCGATGGCGTGATGTCGGATCAGCCCGAGCAGTACCGCGCCGTAGCGCTCGGTGTACGTCGAGCGCAGGAGGTTCGCTTCGTCGTGCGGCAGCCCCAGCTTCTCGACGATATAGGCGGTCATCGCGCGGTTGATGCGCGGAAAGATCGCGTGAGACGCGCGATGCAGCGTGTTGTCCAGATCGAACAGCCAGACCGGACCGCGCGTGCCGTGCTCGCTACGGGCGAGGTGCGCCCGGCGTCGCCGGCTCAGAACGTGAGAAGAAGACACGGAGATAGCGGATTTTTGCGAGGAGATACGTGAACATGACCATCGTCGCGAACGCGACGGGGGTCTCAGCAAGGCAAGATGCTAGCGCGCGTACACCGCGAAATCAATGGAAACCGACTGATACAATCCTCACAAATAGTCGTCGTTCACCGCGTATTGCACCGCGTTGAGCGCATACCCGCTAGAACGCTATGGGTGAACAACATGAAACAAGTCAATGACTCGGACCAAATCTCACGACTGGTTCTTCGTGGCTACAAGTCGATCGCGGAGTGCTCTCTGGATCTTGGGCGTCTCAACATCCTAATCGGTGCCAACGGGGCAGGAAAGTCCAACTTCATTGGCTTCTTCCGCCTGATCAATAAAATTCTCGACCGACAATTGCAGGTCGCCGTTGGTCTGGCTGGCGGCCCGGATGCGTTGCTGCACTTTGGGCGCAAGAAGACCGAGCAACTGGAAGCCGAACTGTATTTCGGAAATAACGGTTATCGCTTCAGGCTGCGTCCAACGCAAGACAATCGGATGATGTTCTATCGAGAGGCGTTTTGGTGGAACATGCACGGAGACTGGAACCCCACGTCCGGTCACTTCGAATCTTATGCCGAATCTCAAAAAGGTCTTACGCGCATCTACTCGTACGTGGTCCCCGCCATGCGCAGCTGGCGTCTGTATCACTTTCATGACACTAGCAGCAGCGCCCTCGTCAAACAGATTCACAACATCAATGACAACGAGTATCTCCGGGACGACGCAAGGAATCTGGCGGCCTTCTTATTAAGACTGAAAGATCATCACGCGGAACACTACTCGCGAATCGTGAAAACGACACGCCTTGTGGCGCCATTCTTCGGGGACTTCCATTTGAGACCCACCGTCGCCAACAAGGACACGATCCAACTGGAGTGGACGGAAAGCGGGCAAGACGAGCCATTCACAGCAAGTGCTCTCTCAGACGGCACGCTGCGATTCATTTGTCTTGCGACCGTTCTGCTTCAGCCGAAGGAATTTATGCCTGCCGCCATTCTGATCGACGAGCCCGAACTCGGTCTTCACCCATTCGCGATCTCCGTACTGGCCGGTTTGATGAAGTCAGCATCGCAAGAACATCAGTTGATCGCCTCTACCCAGTCGGTAGAGTTGGTTAACGAATTCGACGCAGAAGACCTGATCGTCGTCGACAAACGTGGTGGCGCATCAACATTCAAACGCCCCGACACCGGAGCATTGGCAGAGTGGCTGGAGGACTACACGCTCGGCGAACTCTGGAAGAAGAATGTCCTCGGCGGGAGGCCCGGTCGATGAGCCGCGTCTACTTACTAGTGGAGGGGCAAACCGAGGAAGCGTTCGTCAATGAATTGCTGGTCCCACATTACTCGCCGTTGGGCCATTACCTGACACCGATTATCGTACGCACTAGCCCCGGCCACCGAGGCGGGGTTGTGAGCTATGGAAAGGTCCGATGGCAGATCGAGCAACTGTGCAAGCAGCATCGAGAAGCTCATGTCACGACATTTTTCGATCTCTACGGGCTTCCCGAAGACTTTCCGGGAAAGGCATCTCCCGCCTATCCGGCTAACAGGAGTGGAAGGGACAAGGCCTCTTTCCTTGAAGCAGAACTCGCCAAAGACATTGGCCGACCCAACTTCATACCTAACCTGCTAGTCCACGAGTTCGAGGCCCTCTTGTTCGTAGATATCGCGGCGTTCGAGCAATGGACAGACGAAGATCGCGCTCTCGATCCGTTGCGCGCCATTCGCAAAACGACGTCACCGGAAGATATTAACGATAGCCCTCAAACGGCACCGTCAAAGCGCATTCTTGCCGCCATGTCCGAATATCAGAAAACGTTCCATGGACCGCTGATTGCTTGTGACATCGGAATGGACGCCATTCGACGCGATTGCCCGCACTTCGCGGCCTGGCTGGCCAAGATTGAGGCGTTGAAGTAAGCATCGCAGTATCAGAAACTCCGCTCGGCGCGGGCATTACGTCCCGAGGTGCCGAACGTCGGGTGCGCCATCGAGGCGCCCCCTTGGCTCAGCCCGCGCGCGCCTTCGCCCGCACTCGCAGCAGGCTGACGCCACCGCCCAGCGCCGCGAGTATCGTCGCGCTCACCATCGCCGCGTGCGCCCCGTGATCGCCATAGAGATCGAACAGCAGCGCCACCACAGCCGCCCCGAGCGTCATGCCAACGGTCCGGGCCATCGTCATCAGACCGCTTGCCGCGCCGCTACGCTCGCGCGGCGCGCCCATCATGATGATGCGGTTGTTCGGCGTCTGGAAGAAGCCGAAGCCCACCCCGCAGATCACCATCCGCCAGGCGATGCCCCAGTCGCTCGCGTCCGCTGGCAACCACGCCAGCGATGCCAGCCCCACCGCGAACATACCCAGTCCCAGCGCACTCATGCGCGCGCTGTCGAAGCGATCCGACAACCGTCCGGCGAGCGGCGCGATGAACACGATCACCAGCGGCCACGGCGTAATCAACAGGCCGGTCGCGGCTTCACTGCGCGCGAACGTGTGCTGCAACAGAAACGGCATGCCGACGTAGGCCAGCGTCTGCGCCATATAACAGGCGACGGACGTCAGCGACGACAGCGCCAGCACCGGCACCCGCATCAGATCGAGCGGCAGCAGCGGCGTCTGACGACTGCGCTGATGCCGCACGAGCACCACCGCCACGATGAGTCCAAGCGCGATCTGCAACGCGGCGACACCGTGATGCCCGGCTTCGCCGATATGACCGAGTCCGATGATGATGAGCGCGAGCGTTGCGGCATTGAGCAACGCTCCGGGCACGTCGATGCGCCGCTCGGCCGCCGGCGTGCGTGGCAGGAACCGGTACGACGCGCCCAGCGCAACCAGCCCGATGGGCAGATTGATGGCGAACAGCCAGCGCCAGTCGCCCAGGGTGAGAATGACCGCCGCCACGCTCGGCCCGGCCGCCGTCGACAGCGCAACGGTCAGCGCCAGCAGCGAGATCGCGCGTCCACCCATGTGCGGCGGAAACACCATGCGCAGCAACGCGGGGACGATGGTCGACATGCACGCACCGCAGAGCCCCTGCACCACGCGCGCCGCGACAAGCCAGGAGAGCGACGGGGCGAGCGCACAGCCGAGCGATGCCAGCGTGAAGCCAGCCACGCCGAGCAGGAACACGCGCCGATAGCCGAGCTTTTCGCCCAGCGCCGCCAGCGGCAGCACGGCCATCGCAAAAATCAGTTGGTAAGCGTTGACGACCCACACCGTCGAGGCGGGATCGGCGACAAGATCGCGCGCAATGGTCGGCAATGCCACATTGGCAATCGATGCATCGAGATTACCGAGGAAGGTGCCCAGCAGAATGGATGGCACGGCAATACGGCGTGCGCTCACGGAAAGGCCTTCGGCCAGCGTCGCGGAGGGGGCCATCGGTTGCGTCATACGGAGGGGTTCATGAGGAAAAAACCTCGGCCCGGGATTCGCTTCTCGCTCGCCAGTGCCTGCTTGGCATCATAGCCCGGGCCGGGCAGGAAAATCATGCGCAATGGTGCCGCTCGGGGAATGTTCGGCTGCACACGGTCACGCCGCACGACGTCTGCCGGATCACTCGCTCGTTATGCGCGGCACGCCACCACGACGCCGCCGCGCAACAGGGAGTGACGCAGCACCGCGCCACGTGCGATTCGCCCCCCCGGACGCCCCACACGTGCTCGCTGCGCGGTGCCGCGCTTGCTAAGACTCAAGCGTCAGAACGTGTGCTGAATGCCCAGCATCGTACCGAACTGGTTGCCACCGGTGACCACCGAACCGCCAGCGGCAATCGCCACTGCACCGTTCTGGCTGTTCGCCACCCAGCCCGCCATGCCATACAGCGACGTACGCTTCGAGAGCGAGTACGTGGCGCGGCCGATGAGCATCGTGGCGTTAGCGCGGCTCTTCAACTGATAACGGATGGCCTGTGCGTCGAACGCCCAGGTGATCGTCGGCAGATAGGTGAAGCCGATGAAGTAGATGTCCGAGCGCAGCGATGCGGCATCGGCGCTCACGTTGCGGTGAATCCAGCCGCCGCCCACGCGCCCCGTCGACCACTTGTAATACGCGTTGATGACCGAGTGCGAATCGGTGTACTGCGAGCTGGTCAGCGGTGCAGCCGCGCCGGTGTTGCCGCGCATCTGGTCGTACGACGCCGAAATGCCGAAGTTCTCGTAGTCGTAACCGAGCAAGCCCGTGAATTGCTTACAGGCCTGATAGTTGCCAGCGACGTTGCCCGCGCAGTTCGTGGCCGACGGACCACCTGCGGACGATGCATCGCGCCCGAAGCTGTACGTCGCACCGACCGTCACGCCGGAGAACTTGCCCATGTACCCGATGGCGCTGTCGCTACGCGCATTGGCGATGTACGGGTCGATGCTGGCGAGCGAGAAAATCGACGGTCCGATCACGTCCGCATTGCCCGTCACGTAGAACGTCATGTTGTTCTGACGGCCGATGAGCACGGTGCCCCACGAGCTGGACAGACCGACGTTGGCCTGACGACCGAACAGACGTCCGCCGTAGTTCAGACTGCCGATGCCCGGCTGAAAGCCGTTTTCCAACGTGAAGACGGCCTTGAGACCGCCACCCAGGTCTTCGACACCCTTGAAACCGAAGCGCGACGGCACCTTGCCCGTGAGGGTCGGTTCGCCGACGAAGCTGCCGCCATTGGCAGCATTGTTGTAATAGGCGATGCCGGTATCGACGATCCCGTACAGCGTCACGTTGCTTTGCGCGTGCGCCAGGCCTGCACCCAGCAGCAGGCCAGCGGCCAATGCGTGTTTCACTTTCACTTCTGTCCCCTTGTTTTTGAATACACAGCTACTCCAAACCTCAACCTCCGGACCATCGACAGCGTCACCGGTCCGGCCTTGTTGGGACGGCACTGCGGCCGCCTCCGGTACTGCATTGCTTGCTCTTTCGGGTCACCGCTGCCGCCTCCTGTGCTGCACACCGGCCTCGGTCCCCGTTGTTTTATGGCGCGACGTGAGGTGCTGTTTTTGCCTCACGCCTTGCTTCATGCTTCGCGTACGAAAGTGAAACGCGCTTCGCGCCGCGCGATGCGCCATCCCTGCGCCGTGCGCACGAACGTGTCCTCGAATTCACCCATCACCTGACGGCCCTGCGCCGGACGTCCGAACGGTCCCGGCACGTCCTGCGCCGAGCCACTCCAAAGCAGCACGGTGCTGCTGCCAATTGCACCCGTAGCCGACGTCACCTCGATCAGCACGTTGCCGACGAGATGCCGCGTCAACCGGTCAGCCGGACGCTCGGCGTACGCCGCCGCAATCGCCGCTGGGCCGACGAGCGTTTCGCCGTTAGGGCGCACCAGCACCCCCTTCTCCGAGAACAACGCCGCCAGTCCCTGCGGATCGCGACGGTCGTTGCACATGACGAAGCGCATCACGAGGTCGTGACACGCTTGCTTGGCGAGCAACGCGTCGAGCGTTTGCTGGTCGACGGCCTCGGGTGTTGGTGTGGCTTGCGTGTACTGCGTCACGACGTCACCCCGTCGGTCGACGGCAACGACAACCACGCGCGCATGGCGGCAGCCACGGCTTCAGGGCGTTCCATCGGACTCATGTGACCGCTGTGCTCCACCACACTCAGCACCGCGCCCGGAATCAACCCGGCCATGATTTCGTGACGCGCGAGCGGGCTCCACGTGTCCTGTCGTCCGCACAGCACGAGCGTCGGGCAACGCACGTCGCTCAGCTGGGCGGTCGCATCCGGACGGCCCAACAGCGCATGGATCTGCGCAGCGAACTGATCGGGGTTGCTGCGCTCGATCATGTCGAGAATGGCGTCGAACAGCGGCGTGCCGATCTGGTCCGGATGCACCATGCCCGTCGCCCAGACCTGCCCCATCGCGCGCATGCCTTCCTCACGCGAACGAGCGAGCAACGCAGCGCGACCGCTGCGCTCCTTCTCAGCAGCCTCACCGTCGGGCAACGCCTGATAGCCGGTGTCGAGCAATGCGAGATGGCTCACGCGCTGCGGCGCACGGCGCACGACTTCAAGCGCGACGCGCCCGCCCATCGAATGTCCGGCCAGCGCGAAACGCGGCTCCGGCGTGGTGGCCAGCACGTGGTCGGCCATTGCGCCGATGGTGTCGAGCGCACCCCATGCGGGCACGCGGCAATCGAATGCCGGTAGCAACGCGGCAGTGGCAGCCCACGCCACCTGATCGCAGAGCAGGCCGGGCAACAGCAGCAACGGCAAACGTTCCTGACTCATGACGCCTCTCCTTGCGCCCACACGCGAGTCGGAATGCACACGTCGCCGTCAAATAGCCAACGCGCGGTTCGCAGCAAGCCCGCGCCCGTGACGTCGGTCTGCCCTTCGGCATCGAGACCAAGCGTCAGACGTACGGTGAATTCGCCCGTCGGATGTTCGATGGACACGAGCGGCGCATCGCCATCCGGCACCACGGCCATCTCGTGACAGACGGTGCCTGGCAGTGCGGCCGCCGTCGCTACGCTCACAGCCGCCAGCACACCGATGGACGAGTGGCAGCGATGCGGAATGAAGCAACGCGTCGCAAGTGCACCGCCAGCTTGGGGTGCCGCAACGAGACACATCTTCGGCACCGTGCGCGAGCGCACGTCGCCCAGATTCATACGCGAGCCGACGGCGAGACGAATCGCTTCGATGCGTTCACGCATCGGCTGGAACTGCGCATCCGCTTCGAGTTGCTGCCAGGACTCGGCGCCCGTGCAACCCAGATCCGTAGCGCGCATCAGCACCAGCGGCATGCCGTTATCGATACACGTGACGGTGACGCCTTCGACGACGTCCTGACGCTGGCCCGTCGGAAACAACGCGCCGCACGACGACCCGGCGGTGTCGCGGAACATTAGCGGAATGGGGGCGGCCGTACCGGGCACCCCGTCGATGGCCACGTCACCGTCGTACTTCGCCACGCCGCCCGGAGTCTGCACGGTAGCGACCGCCACTTGTCCCGTGTTAACCATGTGAATACCAACGTCGGTCACATCGCCCGTTGCCGCGACGAGTCCGCGCTCAATCGCAAACGGTCCCACGCCCGCGAGGAGATTGCCGCAGTTCTGTCCGTAGTCGACACGCGCTTCGTCGACCACGACCTGTGCAAAGAGATAGTCGACGTCGGCGTCCGCACGCGTAGCGCGCGAGACGATGGCGACCTTACTCGTGAGCGGGTTCGCGCCACCCATGCCGTCGATCTGACGCGCATCGGGCGAACCCATCGCAGCGAGCAGCACGGCGTCGCGCGTGGCGGCGTCCGTGGGCAGGTCGTCCGCGAGGAAGTACAACCCCTTCGAGGTGCCTCCCCGCATGACGGCGGCGCAAATGCGCGTCTGAGAATGCTTTAGCTCGCCCAAGTCGCGCCCCTCACTCGCCTTGCAACTCGTCGAGCGAGTCGACGTAGCGCAGGCCCTTCGCGGCAAGACGTTCGCGCATCTTGTAGTAATCGAGGCCGAGCGTGCCGCCCGCGAGTACGCCGCGCTTGTAGGCTTCGTCCGCACCGCGTGCCGCGGCCGCTTTCGCGACGGCCTGCGCCGTGGCGAACGGCACCACGACGACACCGTCGTCATCCGCCACGATCACGTCGCCCGGGTTGACGATCTGGTTCGCGCACACGACCGGCACGTTCACCGAGCCGAGCGTTTCCTTGACCGTACCTTGCGACGAGATGGCCTTCGACCACACCGGGAATTGCATCTGCGTGAGCGTGCCGATGTCGCGGCAACCGGCGTCGATGATCAGCCCGGCAACGCCGCGCGCTTTCATCGACGTGGCGAGCAGATCGCCGAAGTACCCGTCGTCGCACGGCGACGTCACGCCGACCACGACGATGTCGCCCGGCTGTGCCTGCTCGACCGCAACGTGCAGCATCCAGTTATCGGACGGCGGCGCGAGCACGGTGACGGCGCTACCGGCCACCGCCGCACCGGCGTAGATCGGACGCAGATAGGTGGCCATCAGGCCGAGACGGCTTTGCGCCTCGTGCACGGTGGCGCTGCCTGCGCTGCGCAGAATGTCGAGCGTGGCGGCATCGACACGGGGAATCTGACGAACGACGACGCCGCGAATCATGACAGTTGCTCCGTAACGACCGGCGTGAGACGCATCAGCCCTTCCGCGTACTTGATGTCGCGCGACGCGGTGATGCCGATGTTGCGTTTGGCCTGCACACCGCGTTGCAGCGCCACGCGCGTGTAGTAATCCCAGAGGTGTTCCTGACCGGCCATGCATTCGATGGCGGCGCGCTTCTTGTCCCACACCGGCGTGATGTCGACGAAGGTGTTCGGAATCCACTCGCATTGCTCAGTCTGATGCGGCTCGAACGCCAGCACCGCCGGTGCGCCGATGATCTTCTCGCCGGGCTTGTGGCCTTCGGCCTGCGCAATCACCCGCGCTTCCTGCGTGACGTGCATCGCCAGCGGGTGATCGAAGTTGTACGGATCTTTCTCCGAATGGCTCAGCACGAAGGCGGGTTGCACGTCGCGATAGATGTCGACGAGTCGGAACAGCGTTTCGTCGGACACGCGCATCGGGTAGTCGCCGATGTCGAGGAACTCGATCTCAGCGCCGAGAATGTCGGCCGCGCGTTGCGCCTCTTCACGGCGTGCGGTCTTCACCTTCGCTTCCGTCATCTCGGCGCCCTTGCGCCAGAGCTTGGCCGACTCGCCGCGCTCGCCGAACGACAGGCAGACGATCTTCATGCGATAGCCCTGCGCGACGTGCGTGGCGATCGTGCCCGCCGCGCGCCAGACGAAGTCCGCCGAGTGGGCGCTGACGACGAGGCCCGCCAATCCCGAGTTGCTGCTGTGCTGTGTTGTGCTCATGTGTTTGACTCTGATACGTGTTGCGCGGCCCGGCGACGCTCGCTCAGGCGCTTTCCAGTCCGACCAGCGTGCCGAGCAATTCCGGCGACGCGGCCAGATCGCTGCTGCGGCCCGCCCAGACCTGACGGCCCCGGTCGAGCACCAGCGCGCGGTCGGTGAGTTCCAATCCCAGTTCTGCGTGCTGCTCTACGAGCACCACGCCCATGCCGCCGTCTGCACGCAGCTTCCAGAACGCGTCGACCAGTTGATCGACGATGACGGGCGCGAGCCCTTCGAACGGCTCGTCGAACAGAATCACGCGGGGGTTGCCGATCAGTGCGCGGCCGATGGCGAGCATCTGCTGCTCGCCGCCCGAGAGCTGATTGCCCAGATTGCGACGGCGCTCCTTCAGACGCGGAAACAGGTCGTAGACGCGCTCCAGCGTCCAGGCCCCTTTGTCGTCAGCAGCATTCGCGACATCGCCCATCGCCGAGACTTGCAGGTTCTCTTCGACGGAGAGCGACTTGAAGATTTCGCGCTCCTGCGGCACCAGCGCCAGTCCGGCGCGGGCACGCTTGTAGGCAGGCCACGACGTAATGTCGTCGTCGCGATAACGCAGCACGCCGCCGTGCCGCGTGGTGAGGCCGAGCAGGCTCAGCAGCAACGTGCTTTTGCCGACGCCGTTACGTCCGAGAATCGCGACGGCTTCGCCAGCAGCCACACGCAGGCTCAGGTCTTCGAGCACGATGGTTTCGCCATACCCGGCACTGAGCCCACCGGCTTCGAGCAGAATGTCAGTCATGATGGCGACGCCCCAGATAGATATCGCGCACGCGCGGATCGCTGCGCACTTCGTCCTTCTCGCCTTCCATCAGCACCGCGCCTTCGACCAACACCGTAATGCGGCGCGCGAAGCGGAAGACCAGATCCATGTCGTGTTCGATGACCATCACCGCGACGTCTGCGGGCAAACGTTCCAGCAGTTCGAACAACTTGCGGCCCTGCCCCGACGGCACGCCCGCGACCGGCTCGTCGAGCAGCAGCACCTTCGGATCGAGCGCGAGACCCAGCGCAATCTCGACCTGACGACGCTGGCCGTAAGCGAGTTCGTTGATGCGCTTGCCTGCCAGATCGATCATTCCGAGCTCGCGCAGACGCTCCGCCGCTTCCTCGACCACCGCCGGACGATTCGCCAGCGGACGGCCGATGCGACCGTCGAGTCCGCGTCGCGACGTGAGCGCGAGGCCTACGTTCTCGGCGACCGTGAGCGTGTCGAACAGCGTATTGAGCTGGAACGTGCGTGCAAGACCGAGCTTTACGCGCTTGTGCGACGGCATCGACGTGACGTCGGTGCCGCCCACGCGCACCACGCCCGCGTTCGGCTTGAGCACGCCTGTGAGCAGGTTCATCAACGTGCTCTTGCCCGCGCCGTTCGGTCCGATCAGCGCGTGACGTGCGCCGACCGGCAGCGACAGCGTGACGTTGCGGGTGACGTCGAGTTGGCCGAAGCGCTTCGACAGTCCCTGAATTTCGAGTGCAGCGCTCACGGCGTCACCTCCTTGTCCGTGGTCGTTGCTTTGGTGTTCTCAGCCGGAGCAGGTGCGGCGGCAGGCACGGATGCCGAACGACGCAGACGCGCCGCGAACCGATCCACCAAACCGATGAGACCGTCCGGCGCGAAGCGCACGACGACGATCAGCAACACGCCGAGGGCAGCGAGCCAGTTCGTCGGATCAAAGGCGGCGATACGGTCGGACAGCACCATGAAGACGACCGCGCCGAGCACTGCGCCGTAGAGGCGTCCGGTGCCGCCGAGGGCGAGCATCACGAGGACGTTGGCCGAAAGCGTGAACGACAACGTGTCGAGCGCGACGATGTTGTTGACCTGCGCCGACAACGCGCCTGCGACACCGGCCACAGCGGCGGCAATCGTGTAAAGCATCAGACGACGCAGACCGACGCGCACACCCAACAGCGACATGCGCATGGCGTTCTCGCGAATGCCCTGCACCGTCAGACCGAACGGCGAGTTCACGAGAAACTGCGTGAACAGATAGATGACGAGCAGCACCGCGAGCGCGTACAGATACGCCGTGTGACCGTAGATGTCGAACTCGAACATGCCGAGCACCGGTGCGATGCTGTAGCCCGTGAGACCGTCGTCGCCCATCGTGATGGACTTGGCGATGTTGCCCGCCTCAAACAGCAGTGTGGCGCATGCAAGCGTGAGCATGATCTGCGTCAGCCCGCTCACACGCAGCACCACGATGCCGGTGATCAGGCCGACGACGGCCGCCACCACGGCACCGGCCACCAGACCCAGCAACGGGTTCGGCGACACGTGCAGTGCGAACAGACCGGCCGCATACGCGCCGCTACCGAAGAACGCCGCGTGTCCCAGCGTCTCAATGCCGCAGTAGCCCTGCACGAGATCGAGCGAGAGCGCGAAGATGATCATGATCAGCACGCTCGTGGCGAGCGCCAGATACAGATCGGCGAAGAAGTACGTGGCGACGGCGGCGAGCAACAGCAGCGCGTCGAGCATGCCAAGGCGCTTGCGACGCAGCGCCGGTGCCACTTGCACCACGCCGTTCAGCGCTTGCGAGGGTTTCGTATGAGACATCGTCACCCTCCGCTTAGGCACGACCGACCAGCCCCTGCGGGCGGATCAGCAGAATGGCCAGCACGGCCAGATAGATCATGAAGGCGCCGAGTGCTGGCACGTAGTAGCGGCCGAGCGTGTCGATCAGACCGAGCAGCAGACCGGCGTAGAGCGAACCGCGCAGGCTGCCCAGACCGCCTGCGGCGACCACGATCAGCACCAGCACCAGATACTTCAGGCCGTAGTACGGCTCCAGCGGCAGGATCTGGCTCGACAGCGCACCGCCAAGCCCCGACAGACCACAGCCGATGGCGAACGTGATCGAGAAGACCAGCGGCACGTCGATGCCGACGCAGCGCGCCATGCGCGGGTTGTCGACGGCGGCGCGCAGCTTCGCACCGAACGACGTGCGCTCAAGCCCCAGCCAGATGCCGAAGGCCACAACCGCGCTGCACACCAGCGCGAAGATGCGATACACGGACACCGAGAACGCCCCGAAGTCCCACGTGCCGCGCAGACCCTGCGGCACCGGAATCGTCTGCAACTCCGTGCCTGCAATGTGCTTGGCAAGCGCGCAGATGATGAACGCGAGGCCGATCGTCATGAGCAACTGCCCCAGACCGTTGGCCGTGTAGACCCAGCGATACAGCGTGCGCTCAAGGATCGCGCCCAGCACCATCGTGCCGAGCACGCCGACGAGCAGGGCGACGAAGAAATCGAGGCCGGCGCGCTGCATGGCCCACAAGGTGAAATAACCGCCGATCATGGCAAAGGCGGAGTGCGCGAGGTTGACCACGCGCATCACGCCGAGCGTGACCGTGAGGCCCACGGAGATGAGAAACAGCAGCATCCCGTAGGCCACACCGTCAATCGACAACGACAGGAAAGTGGCAAGCGATTGCGTCATGAGGAATTACCGAAACCTAACGAACAGAGCGAACTTTGGGGGGCGTCGCCTGCGTTACTTCGCGGCCACTTCCGGGTGGCTGATATGCCACGGCTCGACCACCGACTTGTACGTGTCGATCGGCTTGTTGCCGAGCTTGCCGTCGATGGTTTCTACGCGACGGATGTACACGTTCTGCACGATTTCACGCGTCTTCGGATCGATCGACACCGGACCGCGTGCGCTCACCCACGAGTAACCCTTCACGGCGGCGATTGCCTTATCGGCGTCCTTTTTGCCCTTGGTCGCCTTGATCATCTGTGCGATCAGTGTCATCGAGTCGTAAGCCGACACCGAAGCAATCGACGGCAGTGCACCCGGGCCGTACTTCGCCTTGTAGGCCTTCACGAATGCGGTGTTTTCCGGCGTCGTGAGGAACGGCGAGTAGTGCAGTGCGGTGATCGTGCCCAGGGCGCTGTCGCCAATCGCGGGCAGGTCCGACTCCATCGTCTCGGTCGTGGCGAACAGTTGGATGCCTGCCTTGTCGAGTTCGCGCTCCTTGAACGCCTTCACGAAGCCTGCCGACATCGGGCCGACCGGCATGAACATGAAGACGGCGTCCGGCTTGGCGTCACGCACGCGTTGCAGGTAGCTGGAGAAGTCCGTCGTGCCCAGCGGCACCTTCACTTCGACGGCGACCTTGCCGCCCGCCTTCTTGAACGTCTCGCTGTAGGCATCGATGGCGTCGTAACCGGTGGCGAAGTCGGCGACCACGATGGCCGCGTTCTTCACGCCCTTCTTCGCGGCGTACTCGACGAGCGGCACGCTCACGGTCCACTGCGTGAAGCCGGTGCGCACGAAGTACGGCGACTTGAGCGTGACGCTCGACGTGCCCGAGTTGCCGATGACGAGCGGCGTCTTGGTCTGGTTCACGACATCGGCCATGGCCAGCACGTTCGGCGTGAACGAGCCGCCGAACAGGTACTGCACCTGATCGCGCACCACGAGTTCCTGAGCGAGCTGACGCGTGCGTTGCGGGTTCACGCCGCCCTCGTCGCGCTCCAGCAGCACGATCGTGTCGTCACCGACTTTGCTTTTGTTCTGCTCCATCCACAGGTTGAGGCCGCGACGGTACTCGGTGCCCCACCACGATGCGGAGCCGGAGAACAGACCCAGCACGCCGACCTTGATTTCCTCGGCACGCGCGACCGAAACAGCGGTGAATTGGCAAACGCTCGCAAGTGCCACAGCGAGCCAGAGATGGCGCTTCATCATGGTGTCGTCTCCTCGTCGGCGTCGTAGCACCGATCCGTTTTTCATGAAGCCGCGCCGGGGGTTGGCGCGCCTTTTCTATGTATCCGGGACAGCTTAGGCAGACGAAATGAGCGCGTCGAACGACCTTCTCGCGTCGAGCGTTGCGTTTTTCGTATATCCCCGAGATTTCCCCTACGTTGCGAGACGTTTTTTGCGAGGGGAATTTCGCGCTGCGGGACGAGAGACGTTCCGCGAGTGGAACGCCCGCCGCACAAGGCACGGCGGGCAGTCGTCAGGAGGCGTCGCGCCGTCGAAAAATCGTGCGCGAGCGAGTGAAGCGAGACATGCAAGTCATGGCGAATCCGGCGATTTTCGCCGCGCTCGCCGAGGCATCGGCAAGCGACCTGCAAAGGATTTACGTCGGATGCTGCATCGTCGGCGCAAGCGCGCGCAATTCGTCGAGCAACTGTTCCGCCGCTGGCGAGAGCAAACCATCGCGGCGCGTGGCGACACCGATGGAACGGCGTGCATGTTGCAACGTCACCGGCACTACGGCCAGCTCCCCTGTGCGCAACTCCGACGTGATCTGCACCGGCGAGAGCAACGCGAGACGATCGCTCGACGAGAGCAATCCGCGCACCACCGGCGAACTGCTCGCGTGCACCTGCGTGTTCGGCAACGCGAGACCTTCTGCGTGAAACACGCGCTCGAACACCCCGCGCGCCGGCGTGCACGGCAGCGGGCTGACCCAGCCGTACTCGGCGAGTTCGGCGAGCGTGGGCGTCTTGCCGGACGTCAGGCACGGATGGTCCGCGCGTGCGACGACCGACAGGTGATCTTCGAAAAGCGCTTCCTGACGGATATCGGGCGGCACGTCGTTCGCACGCAGCGCGCCGACGATCATGTCGACGTCCGCCTGACGCAACTGACGCACCAGCGCTTCGTAGGTGCCGTCGACCACTGTCACCGTGAGATACGGCGACTTGTGCAGCAGACTGTCGATGGCCTTCGGCAGCAGAAAGCCGCTCGATAGCGGCAAGGCCGCCACGATGACCGTGCCTTGCTGGCGTCCGCCGAACGGCGCGAGTTCGTCTTCGGCAATCGCCAGTTCGGCAAGCGCGCGTTTGACGGGACCGAGCAGCGCAACGGCCTCGTCGGTCAGACGCGTGCCGCGCGGCGTACGCCGGAAAAGCTTGATGCCGATGAGGTCTTCGAGCTGATCGAGATTGCGCTGGATGGTCGGCTGCGAGCATTGCAGACGCGTCGCCGCCAACGGACCGCTGCCCAGTTCCGCGACGGCGATGAAACTCGTGAGTTGCTGCGGCGCGACCACCGCCGCGAACCGGCTCGCGGCACGCGCGCCGCCGTCCGCTTGCGATGCCGTCGCCGCGAAGGCTTCGCGATAGCCGTTCGCCAGCTCCGCAAGTGCACGCGTCGCGCGCACGCCGAGCCGTTGCCCGGCCGCGTTCGGAATCAGCCCGCGCCCGCTGCGATGAAACAGCGGAAAGCCCAATTCCGCCTCGATATCCGAGATGGAACGGGCGACGGCCGATTGCGAGAGATGCAGCATGCGGGCCGCGCGCGCGACGGAATCGCACTCCAGCACCGCGACCATCGCGCGCAACCCGCGCAGCTTGCGAACCAGCAGCGTAGCGTCGTTGCTCTGCGGCGCACGGCTCCACGTGCCGCGTTCGTGACACGCGAGCCGGGGCGCGGGCGGCGCGTTGGTCAGACTGATGGCGGTATCGATCGCCATGTCAGCGCATGGTCGGCACGCGACGCGTGGCCATGAACGCTTCGAGCGATTCGCCGCGCATGAGCGCATAGACTTCGAGGTTCGTCTTGCGCACCACGCGCGCAAACTTCTCCAGCACAAAGAAGTTCACGCCGTGACGCACGAGGCCGAGCCAGTCCTGCGCCTGCACCATCGCCTGCTCGTCGACCGTGAGACCGGCTGCGGTCATGGCCGCGACGGGATCGTTCAGGAACGTCTCGCGATGCTCGGCGCGAATCATGTGCCAGAAGAAGCGGTTGAGCTTGAGCGTGCGGTTGCTCACGCGCAGATCGAACGCGTAAGTGCCGGTGATCGCTTCGATACCTTCGAGTTGCGGATTCATGCGGCGTCATCCTCGTAGAGCGCGACGGTCATGGCGGTCGTCGTCGCGAGGTAGTAGTTCAGGTGCAGACGCTTGATGCGCGGACCCATCGCGCCACGCATCGACAACCACATGATTTGTTCGACGCTCTCCGCGCCGCCACGCTCGACGTAGTCCACGTGCTTGAGCTCGGTCAGCTTCTCCGGTGCGTTCTCCAGCAGGTCGAGGAATTCGCGATCCCACGATTCGTCGTTGTAGCCCGCGCGCTCGCCGTGAATCTGATGCGAGAGACCGCCCGTCCCCACCACGACCACACGCAGGTCTTCCGGGTACGACTCGATGGCGCGACGCACCGCCTGCCCGAGGCGATAGCAACGGCGGCCCGTCGGCAGCGGGTATTGCAGCACATTGATGGCAATGGGCACGACCGTGCCCGGCCAGTCCGGCTTGTGCGGCCAGAGCAGCGGCAACGGCGACGCGCAGCCGTGATCGATCGGTTTGTCCTGGAACACCGTGATGTCGAACTCGTCGTTCACGAGCGACTCGGCGATATGCGCCTGCAAGGCCACATCGCCGCGAATCGGCGGCAGCGGACGCAGTCCCGCGCCTTCGTCGGCAATCGGGAACGACTCACCCACGCCGAGCGCGAACGTCGGGTACATGTCGAAGAAGAACGTCGTGGCGTGATCGTTGTAGAAGAACACGAGCACGTCCGCCTGCTTCTGCGCGAGCCATTTCGCTACCGGCTCGTAGCCCTGGAACAGCGGCGCCCACGCGGGGTCCTGCTGCTTGCCCTTGTCGTACGCCACACCGATGGTCGGCACGTGCGACGTCCCGATCCCTCCAATGATCTTTGCCACGCTGAAAGTCTCCGTTTCTTGTCTTGTCATGCCCGGGCCGCAGAATGAAACCGCCCGAATTTATGCAGGCCCGAGTCTATCCGGGATCCCGTATTGGCATAAACAAGGGTATTTACTGATGCGTTTATGAATTACGGGATCCCATAATGAAAAAAAGCCGGTACTGGCACACCCAGTCTGTCCGGCACGCGTGTAAGCGAACGAAAGGAGACGCATGCTGCATCCCACACCGACCACGGTCCAACTGCGCGAAATGATCCTCAAGGGCGAACTCGCGCCGGGCGAGCGTCTGGCCGAAGCCAAGCTGGCCGAGCAACTGGGTGTCTCGCGCATGCCGGTGCGTCAGGCGTTGCCGGTGCTCGCGGAAGAAGGGCTGGTGGTGCGTGCCGGACAACGCGGCTACGCAGTGCGGGCGCACACCCGCGACGAGAGCGTCGAAGCGTTGCACCTGCGCGGCGCGCTCGAAGGTTATGCCGCACGTTTGCTCGCCGAGAAAGGCGCGAGTGCGGAATTGCTGACGCAACTGCGCGAACTGCTGGCCGAAGGCGATGCGCTGCTCGCCGACCATCAGATGACGCCCGAAGTGCAGATCGGCTACGCGTCGCTCAATGCGCGCTTTCACGATCTGCTCGTCACCGGCGCGCGCAATCCGCTCCTCGAAGGGTTTATCGCGCGCTGCAATCTGGTGCCGTTCGTGGCCCCGCGCACGGTCGCGTTCGGTCATGAGGACCGACGCCAGTACGCCGACATCATCGCGTACGCGCATCGTCAGCATCACGCGATTGTCGAGGCGATTGCCGCACGTCAGCCCGATCGCGCCGAATTCATGTGCCGCGAACACATCGTCACACAGGAACACAGCATGGGCGCGCAGTTGCTTTAGCACAGGCCCCGCACGCCCTCCCCTAAGCCACCCTATCCCATCCATCCGATTTGAAACGAGAGTGCGCCAAACCCTCCATACGAAGGCGCACCAAGGAGACAAACGATCATGTTCCTCAAAAACACCTGGTACGTCGCATGCACGGCCGACGAGTTCGCCGAGAAGCCGCTGGGCCGCAAGGTCTGCAACGAAGCGATGGTGTTCTTCCGCGACGGCAACGGTAAAGTCGCCGCGCTCGAAGACTTCTGCCCGCATCGCGGCGCCGCGCTGTCGCTGGGCTTCGTCAAGGACGGCCACCTCGTGTGCGGATATCACGGCCTGACGGTGGACGGCGGCGGCAAGTGCACGAAAATGGTCGGCCAGCGCGTCGGTGGCTTCCCGAAGACGCGCTCGTTCCCTTGCGTCGAGCGCTACGGCTTCGTGTGGGTCTGGCCGGGCGACGAAGCCCTGGCGAACCCCGATGAGATCCCGCATCTGGAATGGGCCGTGAGCGAGAAGTGGGCCTACGGCGGCGGCTTGTATCACATCAAGTGCGACTATCGTCTGATGATCGACAACCTGATGGATCTGACGCACGAGACCTACGTGCACGCGACGAGCATCGGTCAGGAAGAGATTGAAGAAGCGCCGCCGAAGACGACCGTCGAAGGCGACATGGTCATCACGGCACGCCACATGGAAAGCATCAAGGCCCCGCCGTTCTGGGCGAGCGCACTGCGTGCCAACGGTCTGGACGATCAGGTGCCGTGCGACCGCTGGCAGGTCTGCCGTTTCACGCCGCCGAGTCACGTGATGATCGAGGTCGGTGTTGCGCATGCGGGTCATGGCGGCTACGACGCGCCTGCCGACAAGAAGGCGGGCAGCATCGTCGTCGACTTCATCACGCCGGAGACCGACGAATCGATCTGGTACTTCTGGGGCATGGCGCGCAACTTCAAGCCGGAAGACGCCGAGCTGACGGCCGCCATCAAGCGCGGACAGGGCGGCATCTTTGCCGAAGACCAGGAAGTGCTCGAAGCGCAGCAGCGCAATCTTTCGGCGTATCCCGAGAAGAAGATTCTCAAGCTGAATATCGACGCGGGTGGCGTGCAGTCGCGCAAGGTACTCGACCGTCTGATCGACGCCGAGCGCGCAGGTGCGGCGACCGGCGGTGTGGAGAACGCAGCATGAAAGTCCGGCTGGCGAACAAGCGCGATGTCGCGACCGACATCTGCGAATTCGAACTGGTAAGTGTCGACGGCAGCGCGCTGCCCGCCTTCACCGCCGGGGCGCACATCGACGTGCACGTGGCCGACGGCCTCATCCGCCAGTACTCGCTGTGCAACGCGCCCGGCGAGACCCATCGCTACTGCGTGGGCGTGCTGCGCGATCCGCAATCGCGGGGCGGCTCCGTGGGCATGCATGCGCTTGCGGTCGGCACCGAGATCGAGATCAGCGCACCGCGCAACCACTTCCCGCTCAAGGATGGCGCGAAGCACAGCATTCTGCTCGCGGGCGGCATCGGCGTGACGCCGATCCTCTGCATGGCCGAAGCGCTGGCGGCGAGTGGTGCGTCGTTCGAAGTGCATTACTGCACGCGCGAACCTGCACGGACGGCGTTTCGCGATCGCTTCGCTAGCGCTGGCATCGCAGATAAGACGCAGTTCTACTTCGACAGTGAAGGCGCGCGTGCGGATCTCGATGCGATTCTCGCGCAGCCGTCCGGCGGCAAGCATCTGTATGTGTGCGGCCCGGCGGGTTTCATCGACGCCGTGCTCACCCGTGCCGAAGCAGCGCAATGGCCGGAAGGCAACGTGCATCGCGAGTACTTCGCCGCACCGGTGTCGGCCAATACCGACGGCGAAGGCGACAAGCCGTTTCAGGTCAAGCTGCATTCGAGCGGCCGCGTGATCGACGTGAAGGTCGGCGAGACCATCGTCGCCGCGCTCGCGGCACAGGGTGTCGAAGTGCAGATGTCCTGCGAGCAAGGCGTGTGCGGTACGTGTCTCACGCGCGTCGTCGACGGCACGCCGGACCATCGCGACGTCTATCTCACGGACGACGAACGCGCCGCCAACGATCAGATCCTGCCGTGCTGCTCGCGCAGCAAATCGCCTGTGCTGGTCCTCGATCTCTGATCGAAAGCTTCCCGTAAAAAGCGAACAGCCCCGCATCGTCGTCCGAGCGGGGCTGTTCGTTTTCATCGATGGCTAAGTGCGTTACATCACCCGATGCCGCGTCTCGCGCACGAGCACCGTCGAGATCAGGGCCATCGCCGCGAGCACGAGGAAGTAGACGATCACGGGCCAGATCTGACCGTGACTCCATGCCAACAGACTTGCCGCGATCATCGGCGCGAGACCGCCACCGAGCACTGTCCCGATCTGCTTACCGAGCGACACGCCCGAGAAGCGCACGCGCGTATCGAACAACTCCGAGAAGAAGCTGCCTTCCGGGCCGAACATCATCGGGTGGATGATTCCCGCGCCGATCACGATGGCGCACACGACAAGCGCCGTCTCCTTGCTGCCCATCATCAGGAAGAATGGGTAGATGAAGAGCGCCGTGGCAGCGAGTCCCATCAGGAACATCGGACGGCGTCCGAGTTTGTCGGACAGCATGCCGAACGCGGGAATCGTGAGCATGGCGAGGATGTTGGCGTACAGCACACCATCGGCCATCACGTTGCGCGGCAGGCCTAGCGTTTTCGTGCCGTATGAGAGCGAGAAGATTGCAACCAGATAGAAGAAGCTCGTCTCTGCCAGACAGATGAAGAACGTGACGAGCGTCGGACGCCAGTAGTGCGTGAGCACCTCAGCCACCGGCACCTTTGCGATATCGCGATGCTGCTCCGCTGCCTTGAACGTCGGTGACTCCTCGACCTTCAGACGCACGTAGGTGCCGAGCGCCACCAGCAGCAGACTCACGAGGAACGGCAGACGCCAGCCCCATGACAGCAAGTCCTCTTCCGGCAAACGGGTGATGAGCACGATGGCGAGCGACGCGCCGACAATCGACGTCGGCCCTGCCGCCTGAATCAGCCCGCCGAAAAGCCCACGCAAGTGCGCAGGTGCGCCTTCCACCGTCATCAACAGCCCGCCGACGGACTCGCCGCCGAGCGCGAAGCCCTGAATGAAGCGCAGCGTCACGAGCATGATGGGTGCCCACATGCCGACCATCGCATAGGTGGGCAGCAGGCCGATAAGCGTGGTCGCTACGCCCATCAGAATCAGCGTGAACAACAGAATCGACTTGCGTCCGATGCGGTCGCCGAAGTGACCGAAGACGATGCCGCCGATAGGCCGCGCGAGGAAGCCGACGGCGAAGGTGGCGAACACCGCGATCATGCCCGTCATCGAATCGAGCTGCGGGAAGAACAGCCGGTCGAACACGATAGGCGCAAGAAAGCCGTAGACGAAAAAATCGTACCACTCGATAGCGGTGCCGAAACAACTCGCTGCG
This sequence comes from Pandoraea commovens, assembly GCF_902459615.1. GTDB lineage: Bacteria > Pseudomonadota > Gammaproteobacteria > Burkholderiales > Burkholderiaceae > Pandoraea > Pandoraea commovens. Next base: position 609,778 of record NZ_CABPSA010000002.1, on the reverse strand, counting down.
ACCACGCGACCGAAGTTCGGGGCGGCAGCGGCCGGGGCATCTGTGGCATGCGGCTGACCGGATGTAGCGGATGCAGCACTCACCCCCGCAGGGGCGGTTTCAAACGGTTGTGACACGGTTGTCTCCTCCGGCCGTCTATTCCGGTGTCCCGGCTGCGGCGGTATGGTGGTCTTACGTAACGTCAGAACGGGTAATGACGCGGGGTGGTCTGCACCGTCATCCAGCGCAGATCGGTGAATTCGTGAACGCCTGCTTTGCCGCCGAAGCGCCCCCAGCCGCTCGACTTCACGCCGCCGAACGGCATCTGCGCTTCGTCGTGCACGGTGGGGCCGTTGATATGGCAGATGCCCGACTCGATGCGCTTGGCCACGCCCATCGCGCGCGCAATGTCGCGGCTGAACACGGCGGACGACAAGCCGTACGCGTTGTCGTTGGCGCAAGCGATGGCCGCTTCGTCGTCCTTTACGCGCACGATGCCTTTGACCGGACCGAACGATTCTTCCGCGTAGATCGCCATGTCCGACGTGACGTGGTCGAGCAGCGTCGCGGGCATCAGCGTGGTTTCGGCGCGGCCGCCGCACAGCAGCTTCGCGCCCTTGGCAAGGGCGTCCTCGATCAATGCGTTGCACCGCTCGACCGTAGCCATGTCGATCACCGAACCGAGCACGACCGGGCCGTTACGCGGATCGCCGAGCGGCAGCGAACGCGCCTTGGCGGCGAGTTTGTCTACGAAAGCGTCGGCAATCGACTCGGCCACGACGATGCGTTCCGTCGACATGCAGATCTGGCCCGAGTTGGCGAACGCACCGAACGCTACGCCGTTCACCGCGTCATCGAGATCGGCGTCGTCCAGCACGAGGCACGGCGCTTTGCCGCCCAGTTCCAGCACGGCCGGTTTGAGATGCTCTGCGCAAAGGCCCGCAATGATGCGTCCCACGCGCGTGGAGCCGGTGAAGTTCACACGGCGCACGGCCGGTTCTGCGATCAGCGCTTCGACGATAGCGCCCGCATCTTTCGGTGCGTTGGTGATGAAGTTCACGACGCCCGGCGGCAATCCGGCTTCATCCAGCGCATCGGCAATCAGACCGTGCGTGGCGGGGCACAATTCGGAACCCTTGAACACGACGGTGTTGCCGCAGGCGAGCGGCAGCGCCAGTGCGCGCACGCCGAGAATGACCGGCGCGTTCCACGGTGCGATGCCCAGCACTACGCCTGCTGCCTGACGCACGCCCATCGCGAGACTGCCCGGTACGTCCGACGGAATGATCTCGCCCGCGATCTGGGTCGTCATCGCAGCGGCTTCACGCAGGCCCTGCGCGGCGAGATGGACGTTGAAACCGGCCCACAGACCGGACGCCCCCGTCTCCGCCGCCATCGCGACCTGAAACTGTTCGACCTTCGCTTCGAGTTGGTCGGCAGCTTTCATCAACAGCGCGCGACGCTCGCCGGGGCCTGTGTTCGACCACGCGGGGAATGCGTCCCACGCAGCACGCACCGCGGCGCGGGCGTCTTCGACATTGGCAGCGGGGGCTCGCGATGCGACGCCACCGTCGAGCGGATTGCGTCGTTCGAACGTTGCGCCATGGGTGGCGCCGACGCGCTTGCCAGCGATCAGCATCGTGAGGGCTTGCGGATCTTGTTGGATGGACATGGTTTGACGTCTCCTTAATTCGTTGTGGGTCGCGCGACGCCGTCGCAAGACAGCCCGCTGTCGCCGTGCATCATGCCACCACGAGTTCGACGAGACGCGTCTCGCCGCTGGCGATGGCGTGCGACAAGACGTCGCGCAACTCGCTGCCTTGCTCCACGCGTTGCGCGCGCAGTCCCATGCCTTCGGCCATGCGAACGAAGTCGAGATCGGGCAAGTCGGTGCCCTGCACCGAGTCTTTCGGACCGAAGCCGAACGACGGCGCGAAGTCCTGCAATGCGGCGTAGCGTCGATTATTCAGGATGACGAAGGTAATCGGCAGGCGTGCTTGCGCGGCGCTCCACAGCGCCTGGATCGAGTACATCGCCGAGCCGTCGCCGATCAGGCCGATGATGCGACGTCCCGGATTCGCCATCGCCACGCCAACCGCCGCAGGCATCGAGTACCCCAGACCGCCGCTGTTCATCGTGTAGAACGTGCCCGGCAGCGTGAACGGCAGGTATTGCTGCATCACCGAGCGCGCGCTCGGGGCTTCCTCTACGACGATGTCCTGTGCGTCGCGCACTTCGGCGAGCGTTTGCAGCGCGAAGGCCGTCGTCATCGGCTCACCCAAGGCATTCGCCGTAGCCACGGGCGGCACCGCGCGCGCAGGCGGCTCTGTACGCTCGTTCGGCACATCACGCGCGAGCAGCGCTTCCACGCCCAGACGCACGTTGCCCACAACCGACGCGCCGACCGGCGTCCACGCGGCAACGCCCGGGTCTTCGATCAGTTGGAACAGCGACGCGCCTTCCGGCACGTGCGGGCCAGCGCCTTCAACGTGATAGGTGAACGCGGGTGCCCCGATCACCAGAATCAGATCGTGCCCGCCAAGCAGGCCGACGATCTTCTCGCGCATCGGCGGCAGGAAACCCGCGAACAGACGGTGGTCTTCCGGGAACGCGCAGCGCGCGCACATCGGTGCAGTGAAGACGCGCGCACTGTGACGCTCGGCAAGCGCGACCACGGCGTCGAAAGCCCCCGCACGATCGATCGACGAGCCGACGACGAACGCCGGACGCTCGCATGCATCGAGCGCCGCCGCGAGTTGTGCAAGCGCGACCGGGTCGGCCTGCACCCGCGTGCTCACCTGACGCGGCGGCAACGTCTCGGCCGGACGATCCCAGTCGTCCACCGGAATCGACACGAACACCGGCCCCTTCGGCTCCTGCATGGCGATGTGATAGGCGCGGGCGAGCGCGAGCGGCACGTCTTCGGCGCGCGCCGGTTCGAGACTGAATTTGACATACGGCTGCGGCAGTTCGGTCGCCCGCACGGACGCGAGGAACGGATCGAACGGCAGAATCGAGCGGGCTTGCTGACCCGCCGTCACGATGAGCGGCGTCTGATTCTTGTACGCGGTGAAGATGTTGCCCATCGCGTTGCCGACACCGGCGGCCGAATGCAGATTGATGAACGCCGCGTTGCCGGTGGCCTGTGCGTAACCGTCCGCCATGCCGACGACAACCGCTTCCTGCAATCCAAGCACGTACTCGAAGTCTTCCGGGAAATCGCGGAACAGCGGCAGTTCCGTCGACCCCGGATTGGCGAAGACCTTGGTCATGCCGTGGCGGCGCATCAGATCGATGACGACCTCGCGCACGGTGAGTGTGTCGGAGGTGCCAGCGGGCTGACCGGCGCGAAGTTCTCGGCTGTCTTTCATGGATTCGGTTGTCTCGTGCTGCCGTCGACGTGTGGGCGTGACGGCATGGTTCTGGTGGTGGCTCGCGGCGCGCTCACGTACGTGATTGGGCGAGCGATTTTGCGAGTATAGGCAGACGATATATGCACCGGAATTGCTTTTGCGTGCCGAAGTCATTACGCTTTTGCATGACTTTGCGTCAGCCGTCTATCGCGTCATCCTTCGGTCGGTTTCGTCTCAACTCCGGGAGTTCCGTCGTCCGCCATGAGCCTCAATCTTCAGCAACTGCGCGCCTTCACGACCATCGTTGCGACCGGCAGTCTGGGGCGCGCCGCTTTGATACTGCATCTCACGCAGCCCGCGCTCAGCCGGACGATCAAGCGTCTCGAAGCGGATCTGGGCGCACCGTTGTTCGAGCGTCATAGCAAAGGGATGGAACTGACGGCGTTCGGGCAAGCGCTGCTGCCGCACGCGATGCTGCTCGCGCGCGAAGCCGAACATGCGCGCGAGGAGATCGACGCATTGCGCGGCCTCGCCAAAGGCACGATCAAGGTCGGCGCGGTCGGTGCCATCGCGAGTCACGTGCTGCCGCTCGCCGTCGACCGGGTGCTCACGCGCTGGCCGAATCTGCGCGTGGAAATTATCGAAGGAGTCTGGGATCGACTGGCGCAGGGACTCATGCGGCATGAGATCGATCTGGCGTTGTCGACCGTCGCGCCGGATACCGACGACATCGTCGCCATCACCGACTGCCATTGGGAAGACGACAGTTATGTCGTCGCACGGTGCGACCATCCGCTGCGCGAGCGAAAGACGATCACGCTAGCCGACACGCTTGAGGAGCGCTGGGCGATTCCGCCACGCGGCACCGCGCCCTACGCCCATATGCAAAGCGTGTTCGCCGCGCACGGACTGGGATTGCCGAACATCGTGGTGGAGACGCGCTCCGTGCCGGTGCTAAAGAGCATGGTCGCGCGATGCGGTTTCCTCACGTGGATGCCCGAGCCGATGTACGACGTCGAAGCGCAGGCACGCGTGATGGACACGCTGCCGATTGCGACCGTGCGCGCCACGCGCACGCTCACCGCCTTCCGACGTCGTCAGGGCATTCTGCCGAGCCCCGCCGCCAAGCTGCTCGACGAGTTACGGAAGCTGACTGCGCCGGATTGAGGGGACGTCCTCAAGCGCCAGCGCCGACGATATGGGCGCGGTGGTACGGCGTGCCGCCGTACTCCTTGGGGCCATGAATCGTCTCGACGCGTTCGATGCGCCACGGCACCGGCTGCGCAAAGCGCGGGCCGTCGTAGGCGAAGGTGTGGAACTCGCCGCTCTCGCCGCAGGCGTCGACACCCTCAGGCAGATCGGCCAGCAGTGACGCGTCGTACTCGCGGCCGACGAATTCCGGCCCGAGGTGCCGCCCGTCAACACACACGATCACCGCGCGATACCCCAGCGAGATGAACTCGTGCGCGAGCGTGAGACGCTCGCGCTGCCAGAGCGGCAATACCGCCGTCATGCCCGCCGCCGCACACACCTTTTCCTCCCAGTCGCGATGCGGCTGAAGATCGATGTCGCCGAACAGTCCGTGCGTGATGCCCTCCGCGCGCATCGCCTGCAACCGCGCGACGAACGTCGCTTCGTACTCGCGCCAGCCTGCCAGACCGATGTCGAGCGCGATGCCGAGTGCATCGGCCTGCGCCTGCATCAACTCGCGCGGCAAACCGTGCGAGCGCGAGCTGTCGCCCGTCTCGTCGAACATCGCTAGCAGACGCCGCACGTCGTAATGCGGTTCGCCGCCGGTATCGCACGACATCGCGTGATGCAGGGCAAGGCAGGAATCCTTGCCGCCACTCCAGGAAAAGAAGGCAGGCGTCGACATGGTGTCTTGTGAGGTTGAGAGTGAGGTTGCACGCTCACCGCATGGGGCATGGCGCACAAATGCAAAGCGGACCCCGAAGGGTCCGCCGCTTGAATCAGTCTGTCGTCATGACGTCCGGCTCAGTGCGAGCGGATCATCGTGCCGAACGGCTGCTCCGTCAGAATCTCCAGCAGCACCGAGTGTTCGATGCGGCCGTCGACGATGTGCACCGACTTCACGCCGCTCTTCGCCGCGTCGAGCGCCGACGAGATCTTCGGCAGCATGCCGCCCGAGATCGTGCCGTCTGCGAACAGGTCGTCGATCTCGCGGGCCGACAGGTCGGTTAGCAGATTGCCGTCCTTGTCCATCACGCCCGGGATGTTGGTCATCATCACCAGCTTCTCGGCGCCCAGCACCGTGGCGAGCTTGCCCGCGACGAGGTCGGCGTTGATGTTGTACGCCTGACCGTCTTCGCCCACGCCGATCGGCGAGATCACCGGGATGAAAGCGTCGTCCTGAAGGGCGCGCACGACCGCCGGATTGATCGAGTCCACTTCACCGACGTAGCCGATGTCCAGGAACTGACCGGCGTTCTCACGATCCGGCAGCATCATCTTGCGGGCGTTGATCAGACCGCCGTCCTTGCCGGTGAGACCCACCGCCTGACCGCCGTACTCGTTGATCAGCATGACGATGTCCTGCTGGACTTCGCCGCCAAGCACCCACTCGACGACTTCCATCGTCTCTTCGTCGGTCACGCGCATGCCCTGGATGAACGTGCCCTGCTTACCGATCTTCTTGAGCGCCTGATCGATCTGCGGGCCACCACCGTGCACCACCACCGGATTGATACCGACGAGCTTGAGCAAAATGACGTCGCGCGCGAAACCGCGCTTCAATCGCTCTTCGGTCATGGCGTTGCCGCCGTATTTGATGACCACGGTCTTCCCGTGATACTTGCGGATATACGGCATCGCCTCAGCCAGAATTTCGGCCTTGAGAGCGGGTGCGATGTCGTCGATGGAATTCAGTTGCAGATCGGACATGGCAGGAAGGTTCTTCTCACAAATGGAGCAGGTGGACCAGGAAACACGGCGAATTGTACAGCCAAGAAGCCTTGGCGTGCGGGGGTTTGACGGGTTTCGGAAGGGTCTGCCCCTTGCGTCGCCAAAAGCCCGTGGCTACCCTTCCCCACAGGTCGGTCCGCAAACGCAAAAGCGGCGATTTTCGCCCCGTCAGCGGCACAGCGCCGTTCGTGCGTATCACCCCTTTCACTTATTAATGGACGCCCGTCAGTGGCCGATTTTTACCGTGTTCCTTCTCTGCCCCGCTAGCCACCCGGTTTGCGCGCCGTACCCGGGCGCGTGTGGCCGGTCGATGAAAGCGGCCGGGCTGTTGCAGTTGTACAACTGGCAGGCGGCCATGAGCGGCGACGCGTCTCTCACAGGACGGAAATCGCTGGGTGATGCAGGGGATTGGGGTGACGCCGACCGGGGGCGCCCATGACCGTCAACATAGCGACTGAGCCGGTCGATCCGTCGCGCTGCCCTCAGTGCGGCACGGTCGTGACGTGTGGGGCTGTCGCGTTGGGAAGCGGAAAGATGGGAAGCGACGGCGCAGCGGACGAGGTGCAATGCTGGTGCCTCGACTGGCCGCGCCTGCCTGCGTCGGCCCGGCTAGGCGTGGGGGCTTGCCTCTGCCCGGCCTGCCTGCGCGCAGCGCTCGTCGCCGCTGGCGTGCCGGTCGACGGCACCGCCGCCGATCCGGACACGTCTATCTAGAGACGCGAGGCTTACTGACTGTGCGCGCCGTGCGCCATGCCAGCCATGCCGCCACCGGCCGGAGCCGCCGCCGTCAGATCACGCACGGTGGCCTTCACCAGTTGCTCGGACGTCTTGTGATCGGCCGTCTCGAACTTCAACGTCACCGGCACAGTGTCGCCCTTCTTGAGCGGGCCCTTCAGATCCGTGAGCATGATGTGATAGCTGCCCGGCTTGAGCGCCACCGGCTTGTTGGCGTCCAGCGGCAGTCCCTTGGGCAGGGCGCGCATCTTCATCACCGTGCCTTCGAGCTTCATCTCATGCACTTCCGCGTTCGCTGCGGCAGGGGTGCTCACGCTGAGCAACGTGGTCGCCTGATGCGCCTGGAGCGTCATGTAGACGGCCGACGACGTCTGACCCGGGACCGTACCGCGCGCCCACGCGTCGGACACGTCCACCTGCGACTGCGCGAAGACCGAGGCCGACGCCATGCCAAGACTGAATGCGGCCGCCACCAAAAGCTTGTGCTTCATGCAAACTCCTTTTTGTTGTCGACGGGCGGATGAATGACAGCGTCGATTAAGCCTGTCCGACGCGGGTCCATCCCAATCCATGTCTGTCTTTCGGATGAAGACATTGCGCGGCGAGATGTCGCGCAAAACGTGAACGACCATTGTAGTCGTGCGTCGGTCAATGCGTGTGCCGCCCGTGTAATACCCAGCCTCAGACCGATGCGGCAGAGTGTCGCAGCGCCCCGCAACGCCCGATGGCGCGTGACCCGGACTTGGTACACTTGTCGTATGACTCATTTTCCTATCGAGCGAACGAACGTCGTCCAGCTTTTCTGGCTGCGCTGTCTGGCTATCGTCGGCCAGTTGGCAACCATCGGCGTCGCGCAACTCTGGTTAGGCGTGCGGCTTCCACTGGAGCCGATGCTCACCATCGTCGCGCTGGAAGTCCTGTTCAACGTGCTCACGTGGATACGTGCCCGACGCGGTGTCGAGCGAGCCAAGCGTCGCACCGATCTCGATCTGATGAGCCAGTTGCTGGTCGATCTGGCCGCGCTCACGGCGCTGCTGTTCTTCTCCGGCGGCGCGACAAATCCCTTCGTCTCGCTGTTCCTGCCCGGCCTGGCCATTGCCGCCGCCGTGCTGCCGTGGCGCAATGCGTCGCAACTGGCGCTGCTCTCGCTCGTCGCCTATGGCGCGCTGAACTTCCAGTATGTGCCGCTCGACCTCGCCGATCCGGGCAACCTGCTGCGTCTTCATCTCGCTGGGATGTGGGTGAACTTCGTGGTCAGCGTGCTGGTGATCGCGTGGTTCGTCTCGCGCATGTCGCGTGCCCTGCGCGCTCGCGACGCGCAACTCGCCCGTGCCGAACAGCGTCTGTTGCGCGACGAACGGATGGCCGCGCTCGGCGCGCAGGCCGCCAGCGTCGCACACGAACTCGGCACGCCGCTCTCGACGATGGCCGTGGTCGTCGGCGAGCTTCGCAGTGAAAGTCTCGGCAACGACGCACTGAAGTCCTTCGAGCCCGATCTGCAAACGCTGGAGCAACAGATTGCGCTATGCAAGAGCGCGATCGGTCATGTGCAGATGCGCGCGGCAGCTCCCGTGCGTCAGGCGATGGCGGAATGGTTGCCTGCGTTCACCACGCAGTGGCGCTTGCGTCATCCGCAGGTGCAATTTCAGTTACACGTGCCGCCGGAATTGACCACGCGCATCGAAGATACCGTGCAGGTCGGACAGATCCTGACGATCCTGCTCGATAACGCGGCGTACTTCAGTCCGTCGTCGGTCACGCTCGACGTGGCCGCCACGCCCGACGACGTACGCTTCACCGTTTGCGACGAAGGCCCCGGCATGAGCGCCGAGCTGCGCACCCGGCTGGGCAACTCGCCCGTCATGAGCACGCACGGCGGACACGGCATGGGGCTGTATCTCGCCTTTGCCAGCGCACAACGTCTCGGCGGCGACATCACCCTCACCCCTAACATGCCGCAAGGCACGCGCGCCGAATTGCGCCTGCCGATGGCCACTTTCTTCTTCGGTTCGCGGAGTCAGACATGAACGCCTCCCACTTCCTTCTTATCGACGACGACGTCGTGTTCGCCGAAACGCTCGCCCGCGCCCTGACACGCCGCGGCTACGACGTGCAGATCGCCGGAGACAGCGCCGCCGCCTTGCTCGCGGCCCGCACGCGTCAGTTCGATCTCATCTCGGTCGACCTGCATCTCGGCCACGACTCCGGCCTGCCGCTCATCGCGCCGCTGCGCGCGCTGCAACCGAAAGCCCGCATGCTGGTGCTGACCGGTTACGCGAGCATCGCCACCGCCGTGCAGGCCGTGAAGGACGGCGCAGACAACTATCTGGCCAAGCCAGCCAATGCCGACACGATCCTCGCATCGCTGCGCAGCGATGCGAGCGAAACGCAGGCGGACGAAGCCATCGAAAACCCATCGCCGCTGTCGGTCGCGCGACTGGAGTGGGAACACATTCAGCGCGTACTCGCCGAGCACAACGGCAACATCTCGGCCACGGCCCGCGCGCTGAACATGCATCGACGCACGCTGCAACGCAAGCTGCTCAAGCGACCTGTCAAGCAGTAAGCCGGACGCAGAAAAGAAAAAAGGCCCCGAGGGGCCTTTTTTCATGGTGCAGCGATGACGACGCTTACAGCACGTAGCGCGACAGATCTTCGTTCTGCGCCACTTCTTCCAGGAAGCGGTTCACGTACTCGGTGTTGATCGTGACCACTTCGTTGGACTGCTTGCCTGCGCTGTACGAAATGTCTTCGAGCAACTTTTCGATGACGGTGTAGAGACGGCGTGCGCCGATGTTCTCCGTCTTCTCGTTGACCGAGAACGCAATCTCCGCGAGACGCTTGATGCCGTCCGGTGCGAATTCGAGATTCACGTCTTCGGTCGCCAGCAACGCCTGATACTGCTTCACGAGGCTCGCGTCCGTTTGCGTGAGAATCGCTTCGAAGTCTTCGACCGACAGCGATTCGAGTTCGACGCGAATCGGGAAGCGACCTTGCAGTTCCGGAATCAGATCGCTCGGCTTGGCCAGATGGAACGCACCGCTCGCAATGAACAGAATGTGGTCCGTCTTGATCATGCCGAACTTCGTGCTCACGGTCGTGCCTTCGACCAGCGGCAGCAGATCGCGCTGCACGCCCTGACGCGAGACGTCACCGCCGCCCACTTCGCTTCGCGTGGCGATCTTGTCGATTTCGTCGAGGAACACAATGCCGTTCTGCTCGACGTTGCGCAGCGCCAGTTGCTTGACCTCTTCGTCGTTGAGCATCTTCGACGCTTCTTCGTCGGTCAGGATCTTGAGCGCGTCCTTGATCTTGAGCTTCTGACGCTTCTTCTTCTGGTTGCCCAGATTCGCGAACATGCCCTTGATCTGCTCGGTCATTTCTTCCATTCCCGGCGGGCCCATGATTTCCATGCCCTGCGCCGGGATCTCGACTTCGAGTTCGATTTCCTTGTCGTCGAGCGCACCCTCGCGCAGACGCTTGCGGAAGGTCTGACGCGTGGCGTTATCTTCGCCGCCCGGCTCGGCTTCCACCGACGCCGAACCGAAACGAATGTCGCGCGACGATTCGCGGCCCGTCGGCAGCAGCAGATCGAGAATGCGGTCCTCGGCGCGATCTTCGGCCTTGGTGCGCACCTTCTTCATTTCCGCTTCGCGCGTTTGCTTGATCGCGATTTCCGCGAGGTCGCGCACGATGCTGTCCACGTCGCGGCCCACATAGCCGACTTCGGTGAACTTGGTGGCTTCGACTTTGATGAACGGCGCGTCGGCGAGTTTGGCCAGACGGCGGGCGATTTCGGTCTTGCCGACGCCCGTCGGTCCGATCATCAGAATGTTCTTCGGCGTGATTTCCTGACGCAGGGGCTCGGCCACCTGCTGACGACGCCAGCGGTTGCGCAACGCCACCGCAACAGCCTTCTTGGCCTTGTGCTGGCCGATGATGTGTTTGTCGAGTTCCGAAACGATCTCGGAGGGGGTCATATGGGTCATGACGTTCGCCAGATTAGGGGTTCGCAAGGAGGGCGACGCCCGGCCGGACGGCTGTCGATACCCCGATCAGCCACCGGCCGGCAGAGCGTGCCGCAGGAGTCCACCTGCTGCGGCACGTGCGTCGTCCGTCGTTACTTCGCGGCCTTGGGCGGCAGCGATTCGATGATGTGATTGTCGTTGGTGTAGATGCACATTTCGCCCGCGATCGTCAGCGCCTTCTTGACGATCTCGGCCGGCGTCAGATCGGTATTCTCGACCAGCGCGCGTGCTGCCGCCTGTGCGTACGAACCGCCCGAACCGATGGCCGCCACGCCGCCTTCCGGATCGAGCACATCGCCGTTACCGGTGATGACCAGCGTGGTTTCCGCGTCGGCGACGATCATCATCGCTTCGAGGCGGCGCAGCATACGATCGGTACGCCAGTCCTTGGCGAGTTCGACGGCCGAGCGCGTGAGGTGCCCCTGATGCTTCTGGAGCTTCGCCTCGAAACGATCGAGCAGCGAGAAGGCGTCTGCGGTGGCGCCCGCAAAACCGACCATGACCTTGCCGTCATAGATCGTGCGGACCTTGCGCGCCGTCCCCTTCATCACGATGTTGCCGAGCGTGACCTGTCCGTCACCGCCAAGCGCGACCTGATCGCCGCGCCGAACGGAGACGATGGTGGTGCCGTGATATTGCTCCATGCCTGTTCCTTTTCGGGGGGCGACATGCGCCCCGTAACGATTGGCCCGGACGTCGCGTCCATCACCGCCGAACCACCGTTGAAAAGCGGTGAGATCGGTGACGACGCGCCCTGCCGGGCGAGACGTGACTGTAGTTTAGGGCAATCGAAAGAATATCAAGAGGCGTCGACGGCATCGCGCAAGACGTGCCGTCGACGACGGACCGATGCCGCGCGAAGCGGCATGGATCGTGACATTCACGCGGCATTGCACCGCGCGAATTGGAAGCCACGAAGCAATTTCTCGGAAATTGCCTCGATTTTGCGGGACGCTCAGCGCGCCACGCCGCTTAGAACGTTGTGCGCAACCCCACGCGAACGGCGCGGCCGCCCTGCGGCGCAATGTCGCGCAGCACCGAACTCGCGAGACGCACTTCCTGATTGGTCAGGTTCTCGCCCTTCAGATAGGCCAGCCACTGCGCACCGCCCGCCTTGAACTGATAGGTGAGCGCAGCGCCCAGCGTGGTGTAGCCGTTCGTCGTCAGATCGTTGGACGGGACACGTCCCTGATTGCTCGCATGCACCATTTCCAGACGAGCGCCCCAGTGGCCCAGTCCGTAAATGACCGCCGCCGTCAGACGCAACGGCGCGATACGCGGCAGCGGCTCGCCCGTGTCGCGATTGCGGCCGATGGCGTAGTCGCCGCGCAGTTCGACGTCGACATCGCCGTAGCCCTGCCACACGCGTGCACGGCCCTGCGCTTCAAAGCCGTAAAGGTCGGCGGGCACCCCGGCGTACTGATACACCGGCAGCGGCTTCTCTTCGCCTTCCACTGTCTGCCCCGTATTGTTCAGCGCGATGAAGTTCGAGAAGCGGCTGTAGAACACGCCCACGCTGCCCTTGTTGGGACCGTTCTCGTAGCGCAACGCCAGGTCGGTGGAGAAGGCCTTTTCCATCTTCGCCTGCGCGTTGCCGATCTCGTACACGCCGGTCGCGAGGTGCGGGCCGTTCGCGTACAACTCGTAGAACGTCGGCGCGCGCTCGGTGTATGAGGTGTTCACCGCCACCGACCATGCCGGTGCCAGCGCGAACACTGCGCCTGCGGAGACGCTGCCCGGCGTGAAGTTACGCGACGGCAGGTTCTCGAAGCGCTCGTTGCCACCGGAACTCGGCTTCACGCTCGAATGCTCGATGCGTGCGCCGAACGAGAGCTTCACAGCCTGATTGACGGCCCATTCTTCGAGCGCGAACAACGCCACGTTGGTGGTATCGCTCTTCGGCACGAACGCTTCTTCGCCGAGTGCGGAGAACGTGTTCTGCGAGAACTGCACACCGACCGCGCCTTCGAGCGGACCAATCTTCGCGTGACGCGCCTCGATGCGTCCCTCGTAGCCGTGGTTCTTGAACGTCGTGCCCGTCACGCCGTTCTCGATTTCCTTGTGTTCGTAGTCGGTGTAGCCGAAGTCGAACTTGAACGCCGTGAACGGGCCGCTCAGGTTCCGCACTTCACTTGCGAGCGCGAGACGTTGCTGACGCAGACGAATGCGCGTGTTCTCCTCGGCAACGGTGCCGTAGTCGGAGTCGTATCCGGAGTACGACAGTCCGGCGTAGCCATTGGCCCACGTCCACGAAGCACCCGCAGCCGCGCCGCTGGTCTGGCCATCGCTATTGGGCAGGGTGCCGGACGGTTGCTTCGTATCTTCGTCGTCACGTGCGCGTTGCTGTGCCGAACGGGCGAAGCCGGGAATGCGCAGGTCGGCGCTCTTGCGTGCAAAACCATCGACATGGAACGCGAACTGGCCGTTGCCGAATTCGAGTTGCGCCGCACCGGCGCGCTCGCGGTTCGCACCGCCGTAGCTGAAGTCGGTCGCGCCGGAAATGCCGTTGAGCGCTTCGCGGGGGATGCGGTTGTCGATGGTGTTGACCACACCGCCGACGGCGTTGCCGCCATAGAGCAGCGCCGCCGGACCGCGCACGATTTCCACGCGCTCGATGGAGAGCGGGTCCTGCGCCACGGCGTGATCGTAGGAGAGCGACGAAGCGTCGAGCGAAGCCGTGCCGTTTTGCAACACGCGAATGCGGTCGCCGTCGAGGCCGCGGATGATCGGGCGGCTGACGTTCGGGCCGTACGACGTGGCCGACACGCCGGGCAGGCCGTCCAGCGTTTCGCCCAGCGTGGTGGCGCGGCGCAGCGCCAGCGCGCGACCGTCGAGTTCCGTGAGCGGGGCGGCGAGGTCGGCGGCGGCGCGTCCGAGCGGGTTGCCCGTGACGAACGTCACGGGCAGCGCAGCTTCGGGCGCGGCCGGGGGGCTGGCCGGTGCAGCGGCGACTGCCGGGGAGTCCGTCGACGCTTCCGCCGCCTGAACGGACAGGCTGGTGATGGCGAAAGCGCTGAAGGTGAGCGCCGCCGCCAGCGGCAGCGGTGCAAGTCTGGGCGACGTGCGGCGGTGTGCTGCGGATGCCACGTCTGAAGTCAGGGCGAGCGAGGTCGTCGCGCGTTGACGCGCGACGCGAAGGGTAGAGATGGCCATGTCGGTCTTATGTTTGTATTCGGTCTGATGGGGCCGGGGCCCCGTGTTTCGGCGCAGCAACGGGACGAATGGACGCGCGGCATCCGTCTGGCGGCGCAGATCGGCGTGCGTGCAGGTGGAAATTCGTCAGGTGCGCGCGAAGGCAATGCGAATGCGTCGACCGCACGTCTCAGACGACGAGTCGGCGAGTCGACGAGTCGGCGAGTCGACGAGTCGACGATTCACAGGGCAATGCGCGGGGATTCAGACCGTGACCGGCGGGGCGCGGGAGTCGAACGGTAGGACGACAGCGCTCGCATGGCTTCGTCCGTTGACCTGCAACGGTGCGTGCGCCGCGCTGGCGTCGCCTGCCCATTGGAGGACCGCCACGGCCATCGCAGCCGAGAGCGTCGCCCCTTCGAAGAGATGGCAATGATGGTGGTGAGTGCCGAAACTGGCGGGCGTCGTGCGCGACGATTGCGCGGACCAGTCGGCCGCGATGGCGTCGTCGGCGTCGTCGGCGTCGTCGGCGGTGTCGGCGGTGTCGGCGGTGTCGGCGGTGTCGGCGGTGTCGGCGGTGTCGGCGGTGTCCGCCATATTTGCAACGGCAGCCTCGGCGGCGTTCGTTGCGGCTGGCGCGCCGCTGCGCCCCGACGTGTGTTGCCCGATGCCGGACAGCTCGCGTGCGTGCGCGATCTCATGTTGCAGGCCCCAAATCTGCACGCAGAGCAGTGCGGTGATGAGCCAGACGATCCATCCGCTGCGGCCACGTCCAATGCGCGTGCGCGAACGCACACACCACGGGATGGAAGCAGAGTCGATGGAAGGCATGAGTGACAGGAATTGCAACTGAGTTGCAATTCTGCCATAAAGTGACAACACCCGCGAGCGCTATGAGGGATGACAGCGCAGGGATAACGGCTGAGCGGTGACAGCCGCGAAAGAAAAAAGGCATGTCGCGAAGACATGCCTTTGATCGACTGAGGCCACCGGGCACCGCCACCGCGCGGTTGCCGGGGCCGGCTGGCCGACGATCAGTCGCCGAACAGCTTTTGACGCAGTTCGCGACGCTCTTGTGCTTCGAGCGACAGCGTCGCCGTCGGGCGGGCGAGCAGACGCGGCACGCCGATCGGCTCACCGGTTTCTTCGCACCAGCCATAATCGCCCGAGTCGATGCGGGCGAGCGACTGCTGGACCTTCTTCAGCAGCTTGCGTTCGCGATCGCGCGTGCGCAGCTCGAGCGCGTGTTCCTCTTCGATGGTCGCGCGGTCGGCCGGATCCGGAACCACCACGGTTTCCCGCAGGTTCTCGGTCGTCTGCCCGGCGTTACGCAGAATTTCGGCTTGCAGCTCTTCCAGACGATTCTTGAAGAATTCGAGTTGAGCCGCATTCATGTAGTCCTTGTCGGACATCTTCAGAATTTCGGCCTCGGTCAAAAGTCGTTGCTTGCTCATGGGTTTCTGTGGCGTCTCTTTCGGATGATCCGGCGATGCCCCTGTAGCGGGTGGCACGTCTTGCTTACCGGCAATGCCGCGGGCGGCTTCTTGGGTTACTTTCCTGCCGGGCGATTTGGGCGGCGCCTTCTTCTTGGCGGCGGCCTCGTCGCCCGTCTTCGATTTGCCTGCTGGAGCACGCTTGGCGCCCGCGCCCAGTGCCGGTTCAGACCGGCGCGTGGGGCGTGCGGTGGCAGTCTTGCGAGAGGCGGTGGCCATGACGGTGCTCCCCTGCCTACCCCCCGGAATGCCGCGTCGATTCGCTGGCGGCGGTCCCAGTGGGCAGGTATTGTAACCGAATCGTTCGACAGTCCCGATTAAGGGCTTTCCCGTCACCGGATTCGGCGATTCCGCTCAGACCAGACAGCGCTCCAGCCCTTGCAGGATGATGTCTTTCGGCAGTTCCGCGCCAATGAACACCATCTTGGTGTTCGGCGTCTCACCGGGTTGCCACTTCGTGCCCACGTCGCTACCCATCATCTGGTGAACGCCCTGGAACACGACCCGGCGGTCGATACCGCGCATGTTTAATACGCCTTTATAACGCAATAAGCGTTCGCCGTACACCTGTAGGATGCTCCCGAGGAAATCCTCCAGCTTGGCCGGATCGAATTGCTTTTCGCTGCGGAAGACGAACGACTTGATGGCGTCGTCGTGATGCGCGTGATGGTGGTGGTGAGCGTGCCCGTGGTCGTGACCTTCGTGGTCGCACTTCCCATGATCATGGTCGCAGTGCGCGTGATCGTGGTCATGGCCGTGGTCGTGGTCGTGCGTGTGCTCGTCGGCGGCCAGGAAGTCCGGATCGATGTCGAGCTTGTCGTTCAGGTTGAAGCCGTGGATGTCGAAGATCTGCTTAAGATCGGCCTGACCGAAGTCCACTACCTGCTGCGGCGCACGCGGATTCATGTGCGCGAGACGGTGCTTGAGGTCGTCGAGGGCATCCGGCGTCACCAGATCGGCCTTCGTAATGAACAGACGGTCGGCGAAGCCCACCTGACGCTGCACCACTTCGTGCTGATCGAGCTGCTGCTGGCCGTGCTTGGCGTCGACCAGCGTGATGATGGCGTCCAGGCGGTAGGTGTCGGCCACTTCGTCGTCGATGAAGAAGGTCTGCGCCACCGGGCCGGGGTTCGCCAGGCCGGTCGTCTCGATGACCACACGGTCGAACTGGATCGAACCGGCGTCGCGCTGGCTGTTCAGATCCGAAAGCGCCTGCACCAGGTCGCCACGGATCGTGCAGCAGATGCAGCCGTTGCTCATCTGCACGATCTGCTCGGCGTTGTCCTGCACGAGGATGTCGTTGTCGATGTTCTCTTCACCGAATTCGTTTTCGATGACGGCGATCTTCATGCCGTGCGCTTCGGTCAGGATGCGCTTGAGCAGCGTGGTTTTACCGCTGCCCAGAAAGCCGGTCAGGATGGTGACGGGAGTCATGAATGCAATGTCCTGTGATGATGCGGCGCATCGGAATGCGCCGGCGGCGGCGTGTGCCGTGTCAGTTGGTGGCGCCCGCACATTGGGCGCAGGTGCCATGAATCAGCAGCTCGACCTGTTCGCCCACGAAACCCTTGGGCAGACGCTTGAGTTCGCGCTCACTCAATTGGGGATGCTGGGGCCAATCGTCAAGACAAAAAGTTCGATGGCAGCGTACACAGCGGAAATGACCGTGCTGCGTATGCGGACGCGGCGCGCTCGCACGCTCGGGATCGACGTGCTCGGCCATGACGAAGCGGAAGATACGGTCGTCGCCCGCCTGCTTGATCGCCCAGCCCTGCGCGACCAGCCAGTCGAGCACGCGGTAGGCCGTCACGCGGTCGAGCGGATCGGCGTCGGTGGCCAGATCGGCCAGCACTTCCTGATGTGTGAGCGGGCGGCCTGCCTTGAGCAGCAAGGCCAGCACACGAACACGCCCCGAAGTCACGCGGCCCGATTGCTCCTGCAAGCTCGTGCGGGCGGCTTCCAGATACGGTTGTAATTGAGTAAGGCTCATGAATCGATTTAAGCACAGCGCCGTCAGCGCTGCAACCGAGTTGCAAATTGGTCCGGACGGCCCCGAGGTTGCCTCATTTGGACCAGGAATGGCGGGATATTAGCCGACGAATGGGATGAGATCGGGGCGACGTGACGGGAAGTGAACCGGCAATGCGTCATACAATTGACACAAAAAACCCCCTTCGTCATGTCGCTCACCGCCCTCGCCCTCGTCGTCACCGCCGCGTTTCTGCACGCCACCTGGAATTTCGTCGCCAAGCGCATCGATACGCGCGAAGGCGGTGGCCCGCAACTGGTCTTCCTCTACGCCCTGCTGACCGTCGTGATCTACACGCCGCTGGCGCTGTATTTCCTCGCGGGACAAGCCAGTTGGCCGTCAGCGCTCGGCTGGGGTGTCATCACCGTCAGCGCTCTGTTGCATTACGGCTACACCCTGGTCTTGCAGCGCGGCTACCGCGTGGGCGATCTCTCGGTCGTCTACCCGCTCGCACGCGGCACAGGCCCGTTGCTGTCGTCCATCGGCGCCATCGTGCTGCTGGGCGAACGCCCGGGCTGGCTGGCGCTGGTGGGCATTGCGCTGGTCGTGTGTGGCGTGCTGGTGATCGCCGGTGGCGAACGCCTGTTCCGGCGCGGCAGCATGCACGCGGGCGCAGGCTGGGGCGTGCTGACGGGCGGATTCATCGCGGCGTATACGCTGGCAGATGCCTACGCCATCCGCACCCTGATGCTCGCGCCGCTCGTCTACTACTACCTGGAAAACGTGCTGCGGGTCGTGTTGTCCGCGCCGACGGCACTCTCCCGTCCGACCCGCATCGCCGTGCTGTGGCAGGCCAACTGGCGCAAGATCCTGATCATTTCCACGATCTCGCCGATGTCCTACTTCCTGATCCTGACGGCGCTCAAGTACGCGCCCGTCTCGCACGTCGCCCCGGCGCGGGAGATGTCGATGATGGTCGCCGCGCTGCTCGGCGTGCGGGTGCTGGGAGAGGGAGAGATGCACCGCCGCGTGGGCGGTGCCGTACTGATCGCCTTGGGCGTGGTCGGTCTGACGCTGGGTTGATACCCGGCGGACGGGCCACACCAAGAAAGCAAGCACTCACATCCGCTGCAACCAAAGTCCCTTGAGGTATTCGCCTTCGGGGAATTGCGTGAGCATCGGGTGATCCATGCCAGCCGACAGGCGACGCAGGATACGCGCGTCGACACCGGCATCGACGGCTGCACCGGCCACGATCTTCTGGAACAGATCGGCATCGATCGCGCCCGAGCACGAGTAGGTGAGCAACTGACCGCCCGGACGCAGCAGACGGAAGCCCGCCATGTTGATGTCCTTGTACGCACGCGCAGCGCGGTCCACGTGATGCGCCGACGGCGCGAACTTCGGCGGGTCGAGCACGATCATGTCGAACGTGCGGCCTTCTTCGCGCAGGGCACGCAGCGTCTTGAAGACGTCCGCATCGCGCCACTCGGCACGGGCGGCGTCGAAACCGTTCAGTTCGACGTTGCGCGCGCCAATCGCCAGCGCCTCTCCCGACGAATCGATCGACAGCACGCTCTGCGCACCACCTGCCAGCGCCGCCAGCGAGAAGCCACCGGTGTAGCAGAAGCAGTTCAGCACGTCGCGGCCCTTGGCCTGTTGCTGAACGAGCCGACGGTTGTCGCGCTGGTCGACGTAGAAGCCGGTCTTGTGGCCATTACGCACGTCGACGTAATACTTCACGCCGTTTTCGTGGGTCGTCAGCAACTCGGGGGCTTCGGGCGGCTCGGCCCCGGCCAGCACGCCGGTAATGCTCGGCAGCCCTTCGCGCTCGCGCACCGCCGCGTCGGAACGCTCATAGACGTTCGGGCAGCCGGTCGCGCCCACAAGCGCCTTGGTAATGGCGTCCTTCCAGGCTTCAACGCCCGCCGCCATGAACTGGCAGACGAGCTGATCGGTCTCCGGCTGGCCCGGCGCGGACTGATAACGGTCGACGATCAGGCCCGGCAGGCCGTCGGCCTCACCGAAGAGCAGACGCGTCGCGCCCGTGTCGTGGACCATCTCTTCGCGGTACGCCAGCGCCGCCGACACGCGACGCTTGAAGAACGCGTGATCGACCGGCTCGTTTTCGTTGAACGTCCACACGCGGGCGCGGATGGCCGACACCGGGCTGAACGCGGCGCGCGCGAGGAAACGGCCGTCGGCGGCCCGCACCACGACCGTAGCACCGGAGGCCGGATTGCCGTCCACACGCGCCACGGCGGTGGCGTAAATCCAGGGGTGACGGCGCAGCAAGGACTTTTCTTTGCCGGGCTTGAGGGTCAAGGTATTCATGCGGGACGGACCAACGGTTGCATTCGGGTGACGGGCAAGTCTCGCGGCACGGCGGGCCGATGCAGCTGCTACGGCTCGGCCACACGCGGGAGGCCTCCGGCGCACGGACGGCACAACGCACAACGTGCGGGACTTGCTGGGGAAGGACGCGATTCTACACCGACTCGGCGCGCACGCCGTAAAGCGCATCGTCAGCGCGATGCGACATCGGGGCCAGCCTCACGGCTTCTTGCGTGAGCGCGGATGCGCCTGATCGTAGACCTTGGCGAGGTGCTGGAAATCGAGCTTCGTGTAGATCTGCGTCGTCGAAATATTGCTGTGGCCGAGCATTTCCTGCACGGCCCGGAGATCGCCGGACGATTGCAACACATGCGTCGCGAACGAGTGACGCAGCATGTGCGGATGCACGTGCGTCGGCAGTCCGGCGGCCAGCGCATGCCGCTCCAGCCCCTGCTGCACCGCGCGCGCGCCGATGCGCTTGCCGCGCGCCGACAGGAACAGGGCGTGCGGCTCGGCCGTCGCCAGCGGCGTGCGCATCTCCAGCCATTGCGCCAGCGCCTGCGCGGCCTTCTCGCCCACCGGCACGCGACGCCGCTTGTTGCCCTTGCCCGTCACGACGACCTCGCGCTCGGCCAGATCCAGCCAGCTCGCAGAACGGTAGCCGTCGGCCTCGACGTAACGATGGTCAAGCCCCGTCAGTTCCGACAGACGCAGACCCGACGAGTAAAGCAGTTCGAACATTGCGCGATTGCGCACGGCCTCGGCCGACGTGCCCGTCGCGAACTCGACAAGCGCCGACGCCTGATCGGGCGACAGTGCCTTGGGCAACGGTTTGGGTTGTTTGGGTGCGCGCACGCCTTCGACGGGATTCGCAGCGAGCGCGGTGCGCTGAGCGAGCCACGCGAAGTAGCCGCGCCAGGCGGAGAGCTTGCGGGCAATCGAGCGGCCGACCAGCCCCTCGCTATGCAGCTTCATCACGAAGCGGCGGATGTCGCCGTGTTGCAGCGATTCGAGCGCACGACCGCCCGCGAGACGCTGCAACTGACGCAGGTCGCGCGTGTAGTTTTCCAGGGTGAGCGCCGCGAGCTTGCGCTCGCTGGCCAGCGACGTCAGATAGGTGCGGATGCCCGGCTCAAGCGGCGGTTCAGGCGGCGAGTCAGGCGGCGAGTCAGGAGACAATTCAGGCGACGTGTCGTGCGTCACCCCGGTCGCCCCGCGCGTCCCCTTTCCCTTGCCAGCCGCCGCTCCGGAGCGCATTTCAGTCGTTGGCGCGCAGCTTGCCGAGGGCAGCACCGGCCAGTTCGCCGATCTGCGTGAGGAAGTCGGTTGCCATGCCTTCATGGAAGCGGCGTGCGTCTTCCGAGCCCATGACGAGCAGGCCGAAGACCGGGCCGTCGGTCACTTGCGGGTCGCGCAACGCGAGCAGTGCGACGGACGCGGGATCGCTCGGCGCGCCCAACCATGTCACCGCTTCGAAGCCCGTGTTCGCGCCGCAGTACGGCGTGACCAGGCTCGTCGCGAAAATCTTCACTTCTTCGCTGACGCTGCGGGCGAACTCGGCCGGTTGATACGGCGCGGCCACGTTCCACAGACGCACAGCCGCGAACGGCACATTGAAGACGTCGCGCAGACCACGGGCAATCGCCTCGGGCAGCGCGTGCGGGTCACGCTCGCCCAGCAGACCGAGGGTCCAGCGGTGCAGCTTGCCCGAGATATCGTCGTTTTCGTGGCCGTAGCGCATCAGTTCGGCGAGGCGTCGCTCGATCTGCTTGGTCTTCTCGCGCTGCATCTCGATCTGACGCTCCTGCAACGACACCGCCCGCTGGCCGTGCGGGCTGGTGAGCCGCACACCAGCCAGCAATTCGGCATGGCGCTCGAAGAAGTCGGGATGCGCAATCAGGTATTCCGCAATATCTCGGTCGTTCATGAATGTCCGTCTGCTGTTCGTCAACTGCCGCCTGTCGTACCTCATATTCGATACGCCGAACACAAGGGTGACGTGCGGCCGCCTGGGTCGCTAAATCAGAATCCGTCTGAAACCAATGCCATGCTGCCTGCCCTGACGCCGAAGACGTCAGACTTCGATCGTACCCTCGAAGACCGTGGCAGCCGGTCCCGTCATGATGACCGGACCGCTTGCGCCGTCCCAGTCGATGGTGAGCGTGCCGCCGTGCGTCTCGATGGCAACAGGTGCCTTGAGCAGACCGCGACGGATGCCCGCCACTGCCGCCGCGCACGCGCCCGTACCGCAGGCCAGCGTTTCGCCCGCGCCGCGCTCGTACACGCGCAGCCGCGCTTCGTGCTGACTCACCACTTGCAGGAAACCGGCGTTCACCCGGCGCGGGAAGCGGGGGTGACGCTCGACCAGCGGGCCGTCCGTCTCGACCGGCGCGGTGTCGACGTTATCCACCACCTGCACGGCGTGCGGATTGCCCATCGAGACCACGGAAATCCAGGTCGTCTTGCCGGCGATGTCGAGCGGCCAGAGCGTGTCGTCGCCCTCGCGGCGGCCTTCCAGGCCGGACGCGTCGAACGGCACATCGGACGGCGTGAGAATCGGTGCGCCCATATCCACGCTGACCTGGCCGTCTTCACGCATCGTGAGCGTAATCACGCCCTGCTGCACTTCGACCCGCACCGTCTGCTTGTCGGTCAGGCCGGTGTCGCGCACGAACTTGACGAAGCAGCGCGCGCCGTTGCCGCAATGCTCGACCTCGCCGCCGTCGGCGTTGAAGATGCGATAGCGGAAGTCCACGCCCGGCATGGCGGAGCGTTCGACGAGCAGCAACTGATCCGCGCCAACGCCAAAGTGGCGGTCGGCGAGCGCACGCCACTGTTCGGGCGTGAAATCGATGGTCTGCGAGATGCCGTCGATCACGACGAAGTCGTTCCCGGCGCCTTGCATCTTGGTGAATTTGAGCTTCATGCCGCTATTGTAGTGGAGAAGGTCGACGCGCATCCGGTGCCGGTCAATAGACGCCCGGCTGTCCCTCGGGGCGCGTCTTGAAACGCTTGTGGACCCAGTAATACTGCTCCGGCATCTTGAGAATCTGCTCTTCGAGGAAGGCGTTCATGCGGCGTGCGTCGGCGTCCGGGTCGCCGCTGGGGTAGTTTTCCCAGATCGGGAACACTTTCAGACGGTAGCCCTTGAAGTTAGGCAGCACTTCGCCGATGAACGGCAGAATCTGCGCCCGGCCGACTTCCGCCAGTCGCGACACCGACGTCAGCGTGCAGGTCTCGACCCCGAAGAACGGCACGAACGTGGAGTTTCGCGCGCCGTAGTCCATATCGGCCGCCAGCATGACCGGCTTCTTCTTGCGGAACATGCGCAGCACGTCGCGCGCGCTGTCGCCGCGCGGGATCATCTCGGCATCGAAACGGCCGCGTTGCTCGCGGGCCATGGCGTCGAACGCCGGGTTCGACATCGGCGTATAGAGCGAGGCGCAGGGCCGGTGCAGCGAGTAGTTGATGAACACGGACGCCGCCTCGATGCCCACGAAGTGGAAGCCGAGCAGAATCGTGGGGGGCATGTCCGGGGCGCGGAGATCGACGGCCGAATCGAGTTCGATAAGCCGTTCGAGCTTCTTGCCGCTGCCAAACCACTGAAAGCTGCGCTCGGCGTAGCTCCGGATCGCATGGACGAAGGACGCCCGCGCCACGCGCTCGCGGGTGGCATCGTCCCAATGGGGGAAACAGAGCCGCAGATTGGTGTGCACCACCCGCTTCCGGGAGCTGGGAATCGAGTACAGCACATGGCCGACGCCTGCGCCAAAGCGCGCGACCCAGCTATAGGGCAGCAGGTTGAGTCCGCGCAGCAAACCCACGCTGAGGTAGTACCCGAGGGATTTCTTGGGAGTGGTAGCCATGTCGCAAGCAGGATTTCTTCAGGGGCGTATAATAAGCGACATCGCCGAGTTAACTGACAACTTGCGGGGCGATTCGAGTGAGCCACCATACATAGGCAGCCCATTCGACCAACTTTCCGCTAAAGCGTCGCCGCTTCTCCTCCGATGACGGCAACGTGAGTCGCCAAATACGTTAGAGGAGCCACAAGTGGCGAACGACTATCTCTTTACCTCCGAATCCGTCTCCGAAGGTCACCCGGACAAGGTCGCCGACCAGATCTCGGATGCCGTTCTCGATGCCATCCTGACGCAAGACAAGTACGCGCGCGTTGCTGCGGAAACGCTCTGCAACACGGGTCTCGTCGTGCTCGCAGGTGAAATCACCACGACTGCCACGGTCGACTATCAGCAAGTCGCACGCGAAACGATCCGTCGCATCGGTTACGACAACACCGACTACGGCATCGACTACAAGGGCTGCGCCGTGCTGGTCGCCTACGACCGCCAGTCGCCGGACATCGCTCAGGGCGTGGACCGCGCACACGACGACAACCTCGATCAGGGTGCAGGCGACCAGGGCCTCATGTTCGGCTACGCCTGCGACGAAACGCCGGAACTCATGCCGCTGCCGATCTACCTGTCGCACCGTCTGGTCGAGCGCCAGTCGCAAGTGCGCCGTGACGGTCGTCTGCCGTGGCTGCGTCCGGACGCCAAGTCCCAGGTCACCATCAAGTACGAAAACGGCCGTCCGCACAGCATCGACACGGTGGTGCTCTCGACGCAACACGCGCCGGACATCGCGCTCGAAGCGCTGCGCGAAGCCGTCATCGAAGAAGTCATCAAGCCGGTGCTGCCGGCCGACCTGATCAAGGGCGACATCAAGTTCCTGGTGAACCCGACCGGCCGTTTCGTGATCGGTGGCCCGCAAGGCGACGCCGGCCTCACGGGCCGCAAGATCATCGTCGACACGTACGGCGGTGCCGCACCGCACGGTGGCGGCGCGTTCTCGGGCAAGGATCCGTCGAAGGTCGACCGTTCGGCAGCCTACGCTGGCCGTTACGTCGCGAAGAACATCGTCGCCGCAGGTCTGGCGTCGAAGTGCGTGATTCAGGTCTCGTACGCCATCGGCGTGGCGCGTCCGACGTCGGTCATGGTCAACACCTTCGGCACGGGCAAGATCAGCGATCAGCGCATCGCCGAGCTGGTCGAGAAGCACTTCGACCTGCGTCCGAAGGGCATCATCCAGATGCTGGACCTGCTGCGTCCGATCTACGAGAAGACCGCCGCTTACGGCCACTTCGGCCGCGAAGAGCCGGAATTCTCGTGGGAAGCCACGGATCGTGCCGACGCCCTGCTGGCCGACGCCGGTCTGCGCGCTGTCGCCTGATTCGGCGAAGTCGCTTCACGGCTGGCGCCGGTTTCGACCGGCGTCAGTCAGACAAAACCCCCGTCCGGGTCAAACCGGCGGGGGTTTTGTTTTGGGCTGCTTGATCGTACTGCGACGACATGCCCGGCCCTCAGCGCAGCAGTAGCTTCATCATCGCGGCGAACCGCTTGCCGTACGGCGGGTTGAGCAGACCGCCGCCATTCCAGCGTGCCTGACGGAAGATCGGCTTCTCCTTCGAGAAGGTGCGGAATCCCGCCTCGCCGTGATAGCCGCCCATACCCGACGGCCCCACGCCACTGAACGGCAACGAATGCTCGGCCACGTGCAGCAACGTGTCGTTGATCGTCACGCCGCCAGAGATGGTCCCGTCCACCACCTGATCGATGCGCGCATTGTCGGTGTCGAACATGTATAACGCGAGCGGACGCGGACGCTCGTTCACGTACGCAATCGCGGCGTCCAGATCGTCATAGGGCACCACCGGCAGCAGCGGCCCGAAGATCTCCTCACGCATCACGCGCATGCCGTCGTGCACACCCGTCAGCACGACCGGCGGCAGACGTCTGCGCGCCGCCTGTGCCGGGGCGTCGCACAAGGGGTGGGACGTAGCGCCCTGCGCGGCCGCCTCATCCGCCAGCCCGGACAGCCGCTCGAAGTGACGCGTCGACACGATGCTCGTGTATTGCGGGTTGTTCACGGCATCCGGGTAGAGGCGCGACGCCACCTGCCGCGCCGTCGCCACGAACGTATCGAGCTTTTCGCGCGGCACCAGCACGTAGTCGGGGGCGACGCACGTCTGCCCCGCATTGAGCAGCTTGCCGAGCATGATGCGCTCCACGGCGTGTTCCCAGCGCGCACCCGGGCCGATGATCGCGGGCGACTTGCCGCCGAGTTCCAGCGTCACCGGCGTGAGATGCTCGCTGGCTGCGCGCATCACGTGGTGGCCGATCGACGTCGCCCCGGTAAACAGCAGATGGTCGAACGGCAGCGACGAAAAGGCGCGTGCAACCTGCGCGTCGCCGGTCACGACGGTCACCCATTCCGGCGGGAACGTCTCGGCGATGGCCGACGCAAACACTTCCGCAAAACGCGGCGTGACTTCCGAAACCTTGATCATCACGCGGTTGCCTGCGGCCAGTGCGTCGGTGAGCGGTCCCACAGCGAGAAACAGCGGGTAGTTCCACGGCACGATCACACCGACGACACCCAGCGGCTGGGGAACAATCGCGCGGCGCGCAGGCAGGAGCCAGAGGTTTGCCCAACCCGACGAGCCACGCATCCAGCGACGTGTGTGCGACAGCGCATGCTTCAGATTGCCCAGCGAGGGAAACAATTCGAGCATGTCGGTCTCTTCTTGCGACCGCCCGCCGAAGTCCTCATCGATGGCCTTCGCGAAGGGCGCACGATACTTGTGCAACATGTCCATCAGCGCCGTCAGATGACGTTTGCGGGTCGGCCAGTCGACTTGCGGGGCGGCATCGTGCGCGTGACGCATTGCGTCAAAGCGTGGCAACAGCAAGGCGCGCGCCAGATCGTCGTCATGCGACGTCTGCAAGGTCGCTGCTTCGTGCAGCCCGCCCCCGCCCATCTCGTCCATGTGTCCCATGCCATTCCTCCCTGCGACTGCCGGTGCGTGAGTGCTCCGGCCGCTGTCGTGTCGATATGTTGTCGTTATATGAAGTCGATGTGTCGTGTCTTACGTCATGCCCTACGCAAGAAACGCTCTGTCGAGCCACGCGCGTTGAACACCGACTGGAATCGTGTCCGGCATCACGCCGTAGACACGTCCGCCTGCGTTCGCGAAACGGCTCTCGATGAACCCGTGCGCCAGTTCGGACGGCGCATGTTCCAACAACAGCGCGGCCTGTGACAGCAGCACGATCTGTTGTGCGATGGCACGCGCGCGCACCGCGTGCGACGCGGGGTCGGCAGCGAGCCAGCCGTGCAATTGCGCGAGCGCGGCACGCAGCGTCGCGTGCGATCCGACGCGTTCGCCGAGCCACTGAAACCAGCTTTGCGCGACGTCCGGTTCGCGGCTCATGGCACGCAGCACGTCCAGACACATCACGTTGCCCGAACCTTCCCAGATCGAATTGACGGGCGCTTCGCGATACAGACGCGCCAGCGGCCCCGTCTCGACATACCCGTTGCCACCCCACACTTCCATGCATTCGCCCGCGAGTTCGAGCGCGCGCTTGCACACCCAAAACTTCGCGGCGGGCAGCACGATGCGTCGCCATGCCCGCTCGACGGGTGAGTCGTCGTCCGACAGGCTCGCGTCGAAAGCACGCGCGAGTCGCATCGCCAGCCATGTCGCCGCCTCCGACTCCAACGCGAGATCGGCAAGCACCGCCGTCATCAGGTCCTGATCGACGAGTTTTGCGCCGAACGCGGTGCGATGCCGCGCATGATGAATCGCTTGCACGACGCCCGCGCGCATCATCGCCGCGCTACCTAGCACGCAGTCGAGGCGCGTGTAAGTCGCCATTTCGATAATCGTGGGCACACCGCGGCCGGGCGCTCCCACACGCGTGCCATACGCGCCCTGAAATTCCACTTCGCTGCTCGCGTTCGAGCGATTGCCGAGTTTGTCCTTGAGACGCTGAATCTGGACTGCGTTCTTGTGGCCGTCAGGCCGGTAGCGCGGCACGAAGAAGCACGACAACGCGTCGCTGTCGCTATCGCGCGCGAGCACCAGATGCGCGTCGCACTGCGGCGCGGAGAAGAACCACTTATGACCGACGAGCGAGAATTCGCCATTGCCCACTTCAGTCGCGACGGTGGTGTTCGTGCGCACGTCGGAGCCGCCCTGCTTCTCCGTCATCCCCATGCCGATGAGCATGGTGTGCTTCTGCGCGAGCGGCACGTCGCGCGAATCGTGCTGCGGCGCGAGCAGTTTGTCCTTGATCGTGGCGAAGAGCGCCGGTTCCTTCGCCAGCACCGGAATGCTCGCGAACGTCATCGTCGTAGGGCACAGCGAACCGGCTTCGTTCTGCGCATGCAGAAAGTACGACGCCGTGCGCGCCGCCATCACCCCGCCGCGCGGATGCGCCCACGGCAGCGATTGCAGTTGTGCACCGCGCAAAAGCCCCATGAGCGAATGCCACGCGGGATGAAACGCGACGCGGTCGATACGATTACCTTGCGAATCGAAGGATTCCAGTTCCGGCTCGTGACGATTGGCGTCCTGCGCCCACTGCTGCACTTCGGCCTCGCCCACACGTGCGCCCTGACGATGCAACTCCTTCGCATGCCAGTCCGCATCGAACGCCGCCACAGCGGCTTGCAGCGCGGCGTCAGTCGCGTAGAGGTTGTAGTCCGTGAGCGGCGGCACCTGATTGGTGACGTCATGCGTCTGCCAGGCTTCAGTCATCCGTGTCTCCCTTGCGCGTCATCCCGAATGCCATACATGGGACGGTCACTTCAAGTCGATCATTTCATCATAGCGGCTAAGCCCTCGTGCTCGCACAAATTAGAGGAATGCTTCACTTCCCCCCCGGGCACACGCATTGTCTGCCTACAATGAGTGCCGCTGCAAAGTGACGTCGACGAGACGCCTCAGAGATCGACGCACACATGCCGCACAGGTATCGCCAAGCATCATAAAAACGAGCAGCACACGAAGCAGCGAACGCATTCAACAACAAAGTTGAAGCAGTGCCATCCAAGGGAGGATGACAGCATGGACTATGACTACGTCATTGTCGGCGGCGGCTCAGCCGGTTGCGCACTCGCGGCGCGTCTGGCGGACGGGTTGCCCGATCGCACCATCGCACTCGTCGAAGCCGGTCCGCCGGATAACAGCTTTCTCGTGCGTCTGCCGCTCGGCCTCGCAGCACTCGTGCCGTTCGCATCGCGCCGCAACTATGGCTATCGCACGACACCGCAGGCGGGACTGGCGGGACGTCAGGGTTATCAGCCACGCGGACGCGGTCTCGGCGGTTCCAGCTCGATCAACGCGATGATCTACACGCGTGGGCATCCGGACGACTACAACGACTGGGCACAGGCGGGCTGCACCGGCTGGGCATGGGACGACGTGCTGCCGTACTTCCGTCGCAACGAGAACAACGAGCGCGGCGCGAACGCATGGCATGGCGCAGGCGGCCCGCTCAACGTCGCCGATCTGCGCACCGTCAATCCGTTCTCCCAACACTATGTCGACGCCGCGCGCGAAGCGGGATTCCCCGTCAGCGACGACTTCAACGGCGAGCATTACGAAGGCGCGGGCATCTATCAGGTGACGCAGAAAGACGGTCAGCGATGGAACGCGGCGCGCGCCTATCTGCACGGCAAGACGCGCAACAACCTGCATGTGATCACCGACGCGCTGGTGCAGCGCATCGTGTTCGACGGCAAGCGCGCGACGGGCATCAAGCTGCAACGGCAAGGCACCGTGCAAACGATTCATGCGCGCGCCGAAGTCGTGCTGAGCGCAGGCGCGTTCAACTCGCCGCAGTTGCTGATGTGCTCGGGCATCGGCCCGGCCGATCAGCTGCGCGCGCACGGCCTGGACGTTCGGGTGGACGCACCGGGCGTGGGCGAAAACTTGCAGGATCACATCGATTTCATCGTCAACAAGTACATCGCGCATCGTGATCTCGTGGGCTACACGCCCGCAGGGCTGTGGCATCTGCTCACGCAAGGGATGGAATACCTGCGCGACCGGCGCGGTCTGTTCGCGAGCAACGTGGCGGAAGCCGGTGGCTTTCTGAAAAGCGAACCGTCGCTCGCGCGGCCCGACTTGCAGATGCACTTTCTCGTGGGCATTTGCGACAACCACAACCGGCGTCTGCATTTGCGGCGCGGTTTGTCGTTGCACGCGTGCGTGCTTCGGCCGAAGAGTCGCGGACGCGTCACGCTGGCGTCCGCCGACATGCGCGACGCGCCGCACATCGACCCGGCGTTTCTGCAAGCACAGGAAGATGTCGACACGCTGCTGCGCGGTGCGCGCGTGATTCGGCGCATTCTCGCGGCGCCGTCGCTCGCGAAGTTCGGTGGCGAAGAACTACACAGCCGGGGCGTGGAATCGGACGAAGCGCTGACGGCTTTGATCCGTGCGCGTGCCGACACCATCTATCACCCGGTCGGCACTTGCCGGATGGGCAGCGATGCGGCGTCGGTCGTCGACACGGAACTGCGGGTGCGCGGCGTGGAAGGTTTGCGCGTAGTCGATGCGTCCATCATGCCGACGCTCATCGGGGGCAACACCAACGCCCCGTCGATGATGATCGGAGAGAAGGCGGCGGACATGATGCTCGCGAGTGCGCGGGCATCGAATCAGGACGCAGGGAAGAACCTCAGCGCGCGTGGCGAGGCACGCGCCGTTGCCGATTTTTCGCCCGACGGCGCATCCGGCGTCGAAACGATGACCGCTTCCACCCCATTAGCCGCTCGTGCGCAGCCACAGGTCTAGGAACGGCTCGCCCCACAGCGCGCTCGCCAACGCACCAAGCACGAGCCATGGGCCGAACGGCATCGGCTCGCGCAGCACGCGGCCACGCACCAACCCATAGGCGGCGAACGCCAGCGTCGCAGCCACGGCGCCGAAGGCGAGCGTAAGCGGCACGCCGATCCATCCGAGCCACGCACCACAGGCGGCGACGAGCTTGGCGTCGCCGCCGCCGAGACCTTCGTGGTGCGTCAGCGCGCGGTACGCCGATCCGATCGTCCACATCACGACGTACCCGAGCGCGGCCCCCAACACCGCTTCGTCGACGGGCAGCGTCACGCCCATCACGCTGCATAACAGTCCCGCCCAAAGCAACGGCAACGTGAGCAAGTCCGGCAACAATCGCGTATCGATGTCGATGAGGGCAAGCGCCAGCGATGTCGCGCCGAAGCCGCACCATACGAGCATCGCAGCGTATTGCTTCGACGGCACGAATGTCCACGCCATCGCAGCGAACAGCACGCCAACGGCGATTTCGACAAGGGGATAACGCAGCGCAATCCGTGCGCCACAAGCGGCGCATCGCCCGCGCAGCCAGAGATAGCTGAAGACCGGGAAGTTGTGACGCGCCGCAATGCGCAATTCGCAATGCGGGCAGCGCGACGGCGGCCATGCGAGATTAAAGACCGGCGTCACCGGCGGAATCTGTCCCGACCACGCGGCGACTTCGCCCGCCCACTGCGTCTCCAGCATGCGCGGCAACCGGTAGACGACAACGTTCAGAAAGCTGCCCGCAAACAGTCCCAGCACGGCCATCGCCGCAGCGACCGCTTCACGCGGCAGCGCCTGAAATTCGCACCACAGGAATTCGAAAAGAGAGACCATCGTCAGAACATCGATTGCGCGTACTCGCCCGCCGCATGGCCAATCTGCAACATGCCGCCCACGGTGAAGATGATCGTCAGGCCGACGAGCGCGAGAAGCACGGAGCGTAACGTGGCCGAGCGGGCCTGGATACGTTCCGCGACCTCTTCGATGGTCATCAACCCGATCTTGCGAATGCCCGCGTCGAAGTTGGTCCGCCCGGAGTACTCGACAAGCCGATCGAACACCTCCTCGTTGAAGATGCCCGTGTCCATCGCCTTGATCATGCTGCGCTCGCTCTTGAGCGACGCCCGCATACGCAGCAGATGCCACCGTAACCAAGGCGACGCCCGCGTAAGCAGCAGCGAGACGGCGTCGAACACAGAGGTCTTCGCACCTGTGAGCGCGGCGAGCGCCACGAGAAACTCGCCCGCGCGCACGTCGCGATACACGGCGTAAGGGCCGAAGTTGTCCAGGCGACGGCGAAGCGGTCCCGTCCACCGGCTGAACGAGTACGACATCAGCACGACAAGCGCGAACGGCAGGCCGTACAGGAGCGGCCACCAGTTCGCGACAAAGCTGGACATCGCATAGAGGCCCGCGCCGACCAGCGGAAATTTCTCCGGCGGCATGATCTCCGTCATGATCGGCATCATGCCGTAGGCCACGCCCAACTGAATCGCCGCGAGTAGTACCGACATGAAGATCGGCAACGCCACCGCACCCGCGATGACCGCGCGCGTTTGCTGCTGGAGCGTAACGACGCGCGCGAGAAAGCGCAACGTGCCGGGCAAATCACCCTTCTCGCCTGCCGCAATCACGACGAGGTCTTCCTCGGGAATCGTGCCCGCCCACGACTTTTGCAGGTTCTTCGAACTGGCCCGGTCTCGCCACACGGCGTACAACGGCGCCATCGGATTGCGACGCTCCTTCGCCCGCGCATAGCGGCGCGAGAACAGTTCGAACGGGTTCGCACCGTCTTCGATGGCGTCGGCGAAGTCGCTGTAGAACTTGGCGCGGGACTTGCGAAACTGGCGCTTGGCCTTCGTCAGGCCAGGATACGGATCGCGTGCGGGAGAGAGTTTGGCGAGCAGACGGTTAGCGGCTTCGATCATGGCATTCGGTGCTGAACATCGGAGGGGGAATTACGCCGACATCGACGCGTGCAGCGTGTCGTCACACACTGGCGAGACGGCGTGTCGAAGCGGCGCTCAAGGACGTCGACTGACGGAAATGGAATTTCTTGAGTTTGCAGAAGGCGGCTTCGATATCGTGCGGGTCGACCAGTCCCTGCGACATCTTGTACATGGCGTGCTCCATCGCGGACTTGCCGGTCATGTGCGGGCTGGTCAGGTCACCATCGTGGCAGACGCGCCAGTGACGCTCGGCGTCCCAGTAGTGCCCCTCGCGCAGCAGGTCCAGCAACTCGTCGGTCAGTTCGCACACTTCGGCCACGACCGTCTGTCCGCTCGTGCCGCGACCGGAACAACGCTCGCAGCCCGGCCCCTCGACGCAAACCTTCGACGTGTCGATGCCGAGTGCGCCGATCACCGACAACGTGGCGGCGTCGATGACGTCCGGCGCATCCAGCGCGGCACGCTTGCAGTGCGCACATAGGACCGGGATTAGCTTCTGATAGACGATGGCCGTGAGGAAGTTGGGCGAGGCGACGGCCGAGAGCGGCATGCCGATTTCGTCGCTCACCAACCGCGACACAATGCCGAACGCGCTCGACGCGTGCACCGTCGACAACACCTGGTGGCCCGTCTCCGTCATCGACTTGGCGAACGAGCCGGTCTCTGCATCGCGAATCTCGCCCGGCATCAATTTATCGGGATCGCCACGCAGCAAGACCTTGGCCGCCGCGCCGAAGGGCGATTCTCCCGGGCCGTCTTCCGCGCGGCGCTGAATCGGGATCTGCGTCATATGCGGCTGGATGTACTCGACGGGATCTTCGATGGAGAAGAACTTCTTGCCCGAATCGCGCTCGTAGGTCATCAGCGTACGCAGCGTCGTGGACTTGCCGGAGCCGGTCTCGCCCGCGATGATCGTGAGGCCCGGGCTGCGGTGCACGGCGTCTTCCAGAATCTCGACCTGATCGTCTGCATAGCCGAGTTGGGTGAGCGTGAGGACGTCGCCGTCCGTGGCTTCGTTGATCAGCAGACGCAGCACCACGTCCACACCGCGATTCTCCTTCACGCTCTGGAAACGCAGTTGGTACTTGCGCTGGCGGATCGTCAGCGGAATCGAGCAGCTTTGGTGCTGCGCGTCGTCGAAGTGATTGTGGCTGCGGCTACTCGGATCGGCGCGCGAGTTATACGCGGCCGAGACGGCGTCGAGCATGGCGTGATAGTCGCGGGCGAGACGATCGCTCTCCGCCGACATGCGCAGTTTGCCGTGGATGCGCATGCGCACCTGAACATGACGTCCGTCACGAAACTCGAAGTGAATATCCGACGCCCCGGCTTCCACCGCGCGCTCGATGATCAGATCGAAATTGCGATACGCACCGGTCCGCCGCTCGCCGATCTGGCTGCCGTCGTCTCCCTGCTGCTGAAGGCGCGACTGCATCAGCAAGATTTCTTCTGTCGTGCCGACGTAGATGCCTTCGAGGTCCAGCCGGTGTTTCGAGCGCACGGCACGATCGAAGCGTTCGAGCAGATCGGAGCCCTGCATGCGCACGAACGTATTGCTCTCCAGCAGCACGAGGTACAGACGGGGTTTCATCGCAACGAGCACCAGCGCGCCATGCTCCGCGCCTGCGAGCGTGATGCCGAGGTCCTGTCGCCAGCCGAACGCCTGAATGTCGGACTCGCGCAGATCGGCGATAGGACGGACGACGGCGCGCGTGTGCCCGCGTCGTCCGAGGTGCGCCAGCGTGGCGCGCAGCCGTTCAGTAATCGTCGCCATGCGCTTGCCCCGGGACGCGCTGGCTCGTCTGCGCTGAAGATGACGGCGCGGCGCCGAAGGCATTGGGCAAGAGCAAGCGCTGTTGCCGCGCACCGCGTCGCATGTCGACGAAATCGTCACCGATTTGCACGACCTGCCAGTGCCCGACCTTGTCGCCTTTCGTCACGTTGCGTCCGAACTTTCCGTCCACACGCAGATACGCGACGGAAGCATTCTCCACACCGTAGATAAACAGCAGTTCGGGCGGCGCATCGGCCAGTGTGGGCTTGGCGGATGTCGGCGTCTGCGCGTTCCCCGGTGCCTGCGCGTCGGCTTGTGCCTGTTTGGCATCCTGCGCCTCTTGCGAGGCCTTCAGATGCGCCCGCGCGAAGGCGTCGATCGTCTCTTCGGCATGGGCACTCGCCGACAGCAGCGTCGCCGTCGCCGTCGCCCTTACGGCGTCACGGAGCAACTTAGTGAACATAGTAGGTTCCTTGTGCGGAGAAGACGGGCTTGCCGTCATCGATCACGATCTTCAATTCGCCGAGGGACATGTTGCCCGCGCGCATCATCAGGCCCGCGACAGAGTCGAAGAACGCCAGATGCCCCGCCATCTTCCATTCACCTTTCGAGATGGGCGGCGGCATGTCGTCGCGTGAGGCCGCACCCGGTGGGACCGGCACCAGCGGCTCGGGCATCGTCAGCGCGATATCCATGCCGTAGTCGCCGAGCGCTTGCAGCCGCGCCCCTGCCGTGCGCAGAAACTGATTGCGCGGGATGGGGGCGACGCGGGCATCGCCATCGTCTTCGAGCGCTTCGATGGAAGATGTACTTGCCGGTGAGTGCGCTTCGCTTTTCGCCGCGCCGAGCGATGCGGCGACCGTGCTTGCCGAGGTGGCATCGTCCTCGGGCAGCACGAAGCGCTCTTTCGCATGGTCGAGATCGACAATCTGCGCACGAGGACGGTGAGACAGCAGCAGGTCGAAGGTGCCACCTTCGAGACGCCGCCATTCGATCTCGCAAGTTCGCGCCTTGCAGTCGATGGACGCCGGTCGCCATCCACCGGCATTCGCGGGCAGTTGCTGCACCGCGCGCTGCAAATGCTTTGCATAGGATGCGCCGGTCGAGAACGACTCGTTGGCGAGTGCCCGCGTCAGCGCCTGCTTGTATGCTTCGACAGGATCGATGCGATTGGCGGCGGCGAGCTTTTCGCGCTGAACGCCCTCGTACCATTGCCACCCCCCGTAGGCTGCGCCAGCGATGACCGCGAGCAACGTCACCGCCGCAGCGGCGATTTTCAGTTGTCGCGTCGGGAGCGACTGACGCACCGGCTTGATACGCATCTCCGGCGTTGCATCGCGAACCGCAGCGGCAGCGATGTCGTCGAGCGTGAGGTTGACGTCGGCATGCGGCAGATCCGTGCGCATCACCCCGGCAACTTTCACCGGGCCCTCGACTTCGGCCGCCCACTGATCGAGACGCTGCTTCAACTGCGACGCCGGGACCTCCAGATCCAGTTCGGGACGATGGTCGCGCAACGTCACGAATATCGCCTTGGCGGGATCGTCGGGATCCGGGTGCATGAACGCGACGTTCGGTCCGTCGACCAGCGTGCGCAGCACCGCCGCAAGCGCGTACCGGGTCGTAGTGGCGTTCGTATCGATCGCGTCGGGCAGTGAGACCAGCCCGACGGTGCGCGTGCCCGCCCCGTCATCGGTGACGGTGAAGTGCGAGGCGTCGCGGCTGCGCGCGAGACTGCGGATCTCGGCCATCTCTTTTTCGAGACCGATCAGCGTCTCCCATTGCGCGCCGATCACGAGGTGGTTGGACAGTGCGCGCCCCATCTCACACGCCCTCGGTCAGTTCCGGCGAGATCATGATGACGACCTCGTTCACGTGCTGATTCGCCTCTTTTGTCCCCCCTTCGTAGTTGAAGATGCCATCGCGCTCGGTGTTGTCGTCCTTGCGACGGAAGCCGCTCAGCACCAGCGTGTCGCCCGACTTGAGCGACGCACGCTGCATGGTCTGCACGGACGCCGTAATGGGCAGTTGCATGAACGTGCCCGCGCCGAGGCCGTCATCGTCACGGCGACGGTCATCATCCTTGCCGCCGATATCGATGCTGGCCCCCTTGCCGTCGATGTCCGCGCGCACGTTCGGGCCGCTGCCGCCACCGGACGCGCCGGCATCGCTGCCGCTCGGCGCTTCCTTACCGGTGCGCAGATTGATCTTGTCGAGCTTCTTCAGGTCCGACATATCGATCTGCACTTGCAGCATCACGCTGCGGTTATCCATCAACGTCGGCAACAGGTTCATGACGAAGCCCGTGGTGAGCACCGATTGCTCGGCCGTCACGACGGCCTGTCCCCCGTAGTTGCCGGGCGTCATCTTGGTCTGCGCGACGAACCCCCGGTTCTGTGTGACGGCGACAGGCGCAGGCTGGTTGTTCAGCGTGACGACGGTCGTGTCGATCACCGTACTCACGCGCCCTTGCTTGCTCAGCGCCTTGATGAACGCAGAGGACCCGGCCAGACGGCCGTTCGGGATCGTGCGGATCCCCAACCCGCCCTTGCGCGTCATGAGCGCGCCGCCCAGTGCCGGACCGCTCAGGCCCGCCACGAAGCCGCTGGCGGATCGATAGACGAGATCCCAGTCGATGCCCGCCGCCGAGTTTTCCTCGAGCGTGACGGAATAGACCTGTACGCGCAGCTTCACCTGACGGCCAAGCACCGCATTCTCCGATTCGACGTATCGCGCTACACGCTCGACGACATCGGCCGTATCGGTGACGACGAGCGAACTGGTGACGACCGACGGCGTAACGCGGCCGCTCGGCGAGAGCATGTCGGCGACGGTTTTGACCAGATCCGTCCAGTAGTCCAGTTCGGACTCGACCGTGACGTTCGCGTCGGCATTGAAACTCAGATCGACGCCGCCCGACGACGTCCCCCCACCGCCGGACGCGCCGCGATCCGCTTTCATTCTGGACGCCTTGCCGACTGACGCCGTGTACGTTGAGCTACCCGGCATCATCTTGATCTGGAACGTCCGGGTGACGTAGCGCGCGAATTGCACGACGCCGTCGCGATAAGACCAGTGCGTGCCCGAGCGATGCGCGATGGTGTCGAGTAGCCCGGACAGCGAACCGTGATATTGCAACGGCACAGCAGGCTCGCCGCTCTCGGTGCAATTGATCTGGAAGCGTTGTGCCACGCCTGCGGCCTCGCCGCGACCGCCCCGGCCATCGCGAGACGACGCGCCGCCATCGCAAGCGACATCGGACGCCATGCGAATCGTCAGGCCATGGCCACGCGCCACCTGCGCGAGCAGCACCGACATGGGCAGGGGCGCGCCGGTGGAGAAGCGCACCTGACGCGTGAAGAATTCGGGAAGTGCGATCGTCGCGTTGACCGCGACTGATTTTTTTGACAGCCAGGCGCCATCGACATGTTCGATGGCGCCTATGGCCGTTGCTGCGTGGGTGTCGTTGGCGGTGCGCATCGTCTCGCGCACCTCTGTAACGTTCTCGTCGGTTTTCGACAGCAGGCCCGGCGTGCCGCACGCTGTCAGTAACGTGATGGCGCACAACACGCCGAGATGCTTTCTCATGGATGACCGCTTCCGATGTGGGTCGCCGTGCGCGAGGCAAGGCGGAAGTTATTGTGTGGCGTGCACGACGCGCAACACGCGGTTGGCCTCGTAGACCTTCACGCGAATCGGCGCGTCGGTGTTCTGCAACGAGCGCACGATCTGCTCGACGATGCCGAGGAAATCCCCGCGGAACGTCGCGGGATACTCGATGGGGAAATCACGCTCGATCTCCCACGCAAGTTGCCAGCCATTGCGCTCCGCATACCGTCGGACGGCCTGAGAGACGCGGCCGTCAGACGGTTGCAGGGCAAGCTCCATCGCAACGGGGACGGGCGGTGAAATCGCCAACGGCGCTGCAACGCCCACCGTCTGCACGTCGCGCTCCGAGTCGTCGATGGGCTGGTTGCCGTCTTGCACGAGCTGCTGCGCACCGGCCGACTCGGGCACGGGCGCCGCATCGGCACCGCCGCCCAGCGATTGCATCAGCGGCTTGTGGCTCGCGAGCACCCACGTCCCGCCAGTGCCGGACGCCGCTTCCGCCGCCAGCGCCGATGGCACCGCTGCGCCCAACATCGAAGCGAGCACCGCAACACGCATTCCTGGAAGAGTCATGTTCTGTCCGCCTTTGGTCGTTGGTCAGATCCCCGAGATGACTTCTCAGCCAGCGATGGTGAATTCGAGATCGGCTTGCGTCATGGCAGCGCTATTGCTGTCTTCCGTGCACGACTTGCTGATCTGATCGATCTTGTTTTCGGTCTTGGATTTGATGACGTTGCCGTTGATGGTCAGCGTGGCGAACAGACCGTTCATCTTGGCGGCGAAGTCTTCGCATTGGGAGCTTGGATACCCGAGCGATGTCACCGTGACGCCGCTCGACGGATAGCCACCCGTTTGAACCGCGTCGATCGTGATTTCTCCACCGAAACGATTCAGGATCGTGGTGGTGCCAGCGGGCCGGTTGAACGGCTCGGCAATCGCCGTCGGACGAATATCGACCTGCTTGGTCTTCCCCGCGATAAGCGTGCCGGACGCCACCGCGTTCTGCACCGCAAGCACCGACATCTGCCAGTCCTTCATCTCTTGCGACAGCTTCACGCTGTTCATCAGGCGTGGCACACCGACCATTGCGCCGGCCATGATCAGGCCCATCACGGCGACGGCTACCGAGAGTTCCACCAGCGTGACCCCACGCTGGCCGCGCTTGTTCAGGCGCGTGGCGAGCTTGTGTTTGATGTGCGCGATGGCGTTCGCGTCTGTGAATACGTTCATTTTTCGAGTCCGAGGTTTGAGGGATTGGAAAGATTTAAGGAAACGACGTCACGATTCGAGAGACTTGCTCGCAACGGCTGGGGCGATTTATGCCCGAATGTGCGTCGTCGCGTTGTCGCGTGCGTCGCGCAGCTTTCGCAAATTGACATTCGACGCAAGCATGAAATCGCCCATTCGTGCGCCATTTCCGATACCTCCGGACACGCCTCGACAGTCACGAAAATCATCGCGAAATGGCCGTGAAAACAAGGCGGGCTGTGGATACCGGACAGCAGGACGCCGTCGGCTACATCAAATGAAAAATAGGAATGTGACCAAACGCAAACAAAGGGCCTACAAAAGTGTGCGCAAACGTCAGGAATCAGCGGATTCACAAGCCAATTTGCATGGCTTGCGTGGCAAACGGGAGGGGGCGTGGCGCCGTAGAGGAGGGTCGATGGCGCGCAATGGGCAGAAGATGCCGCTGCGCGCCGTCGGTTTCGTCAACGCTTAGTGGGCGTGACTGGTCTTGTGCACATGGATGTCGGTGGCGTCGTGGCTGCCGTCGTCGCTGCCATCGTGCTTGCCACCACCGTCGTTCGCCGCCTTGTCGCCGGGCAGCACGAGCGGCCCCTTACCGGCGAAGCGGTCGAGATAAAGATAGATGACCGGCGTGATGTAGAGCGTGATCACCTGCGAGAACAGCAACCCGCCGACCACAGCCAGACCGAGCGGCTGGCGCAGCTCCGCCCCCGCCCCCAGCCCCAGCGCAATCGGCAACGCGCCCATGAGCGCCGCCAGCGTCGTCATCATGATCGGACGAAAACGCAGCGCACAGGCCTGACGAATCGCCTCAAGCGGCGTCATGCCGCCATTGCGCTGCGCGTCGAGCGCGAAGTCGATCATCATGATGGCGTTCTTCTTCACGATACCGATCAGCATCAGAATGCCGATCACCGCGATGAGCGACAGGTCCATGCCGAACAGACGCAGCGTGATCAACGCGCCGACCGCCGCCGACGGCAGACCGGCCAGAATCGTGATCGGATGGATGTAGCTCTCGTACAGCACGCCGAGCAGCACGTAGATCACCAGCAACGCGCCAACCAGCAGCACCACCTGACTCGATTGCGACTTCTGGAACGCGGCCGCATCGCCGCCCCAGCTTGTGATGATGCTTGGCGGGAAGCCCAACTGCTGCTGGAAGCCCACGATCTTCTTCGACGCGTCGCCCAGCGCTGCGCCCGGCGCAAGGTTGAACGACAGCGTAACGGCCTGCAACTGGCCCTGATGGTTGACCGACACCGGCCCCATCTTGCGCTCGACGGTCGCCACGGCCGAGAGCGGCACCAGCGCACCGCCCTTCCCGCGCACGTAGATCTTGTCGAACGCGCCTTCGTCGCGGCGGTCGTTGTCGTCCGCCTGAAGAATCACCTGATAGCTGTCGCTCGGCGTGTAGATCGTCGACACCTGACGCTCGCCGAACGCGCTGTAAAGCGCGCTGCGAATATCGCCGATGGCGACACCCAGCGTGTTCGCCTTGTCGCGGTCGATGGTCAGTTGCGCCTGCAAGCCCTTCATCTGTGCGTCCGTCGTCACGTCGCGGAAGATCGCATCGGCACGCATGAGGTTCATCAGCCGGTCGGACCACAACTGCATCTCGCCCGGCTTCACGCTCTGCATCACATACTGATAGCGGCTCTTGCTCTGCTTGCCGCCCAGTTGCAGGTTCTGCACCGGATTGAAGTAGACGTTCAGGCCCGGCACCTGTTTGACGTCGCGCCGCAATTCTTCGAGCACTTCGCTCATGTGCGGTCGCTCGCCGTGCGGTTTCAGGTTGATGAACATGCGGCCCTGATTGCTGTCGTTGGCCGACACGATCACGGTCCCCACCGCCGGATTTGCACGGATGATGTCGCCCGCCTGACGCAGCAGCGCCGACATCGCCGTGAACGAAATGTCCTGCGCGCCTTCGGCCGTCACCTGCACCTGCCCGATGTCTTCACTCGGGAAGAAGCCCTTT
The DNA here is from genome assembly GCF_902459615.1 of Pandoraea commovens. Taxonomy (GTDB): domain Bacteria; phylum Pseudomonadota; class Gammaproteobacteria; order Burkholderiales; family Burkholderiaceae; genus Pandoraea; species Pandoraea commovens. The sequence continues at coordinate 568,594 of NZ_CABPSA010000002.1, read as the reverse complement.
GGGATCGTGGCGAACAGCACACCTGTTGCAATGAACGTGGCCCCCGCCGCGCCGATCACCCACTTGCGATGCGCGAGGCACCAATCGACGCTGCGCACGTAGGCATCCTGCACCGAGACGAAGCCGTCCTCGAACCACTGCGTGGCGCGCAGGCCGAGGCCTTCGTCCTGCTCGTGCTTGAGATAGCGGCTGCACAACATCGGAATCAGCGTGAGCGACACCGCCGCGGACACCAGAATCGCCAGCGACACGACCACCGCGAACTCATGGAACATCAGCCCGATCACGCCCGGCATGAAGAAGATGGGGATGAACACCGCCACCAGCGAAATCGAGATCGAGAGAATCGTGAAGCCCATTTCGCGCGAACCGACGAGCGCGGCGCGCAACGGCGGCACGCCGTTCTCGATATGCCGCACGATGTTCTCGAGCATGACGATGGCGTCGTCGACCACCAGACCCACGGCAAGCGTGATGCCCAGCAGCGAGATGTTGTCGATCGAGTAGCCCATGCCCTTCATCAGCGCGACGGTGCCGATCAGCGACACCGGCAGCGACATCACCGGAATGAGCGTGGCGGCCAGACGGCGCAGGAACAGGAAGATCACGAGCGTCACGAGAATCACCGTGAGCGCGAGCGTGAACTGCACGTCGTCGATGGACTCGCGAATCGACACCGAGCGGTCGTTGAGCAGCTTGACCTGAATCGACTGCGGCATCTGTTCGGCCAGACGCGGCAGCGCCGCCTTCACCTGATCGACCGTCGCCACGGTGTTCGCATTGGGCTGACGCAGCACCGCGAGCACGATAGAGCGCTCGCCGTTGACCCAACTGCCTGTCTTCACCGATTCGACGCTGTCCTGCACATCGGCCACGTCGCGCAGATACACGGGGCTGCCGTTGACGCTGGCGATGATGAGGTTCGCGAACTGGTCGGCCTTCGTCATCTGACGGTTGGCCTCGATGGTCAGCGTCTGACGGCTGCCGTCGAGCGTACCCACCGGGCTGTTCGCGTTGGCCGAGGCGAGTGCGCGTGCCACGTCGTCGAGCGTGAGCTTGCGTGCGGCGAGCGCGTCCGGGCGGGCCTTCACGCGTACAGCGAAGCGCTTCTGGCCGAAGATCAGCACCTGCGCCACGCCGGGCAGCGTAGAGAGCGTGGGGGAGACGAGGTTTTCCGCGTAGTCGTCGAGCTCGGCGAGCGACATCGACGGCGAGTTCATCGCGAGGAACAGAATCGGCGCATCGGCCGGATTGACCTTGCGATACGACGGCGGCGTCGTCATCTCCACCGGCAGCTTGCGCTGCGCGCGGAACAGCGCCGCCTGCACGTCGACGGCCGCCGCGTCGATATCGCGGTCGCTGTCGAATTCGATGATGATCGACGTGGTGCCCTGCGTGTTGGTCGAACTGATGACCGCCACACCCGCAATCGTCGAGAACTGCTTTTCCATCGGGGCGGCGACCGACGCGGCCATCGTCTCCGGACTCGCGCCCGGCAGCGTGGCCGTGACCTGAATCACCGGCGAGTTGTAGCTGGGCAGGGCGGAAATCGGAATCTGTCCGTATGCGATCAGACCCGCGACGACGGCCGCCACGCACAGCAGGATCGTCATGACCGGCCGGCGGATACAGAGTTCTGAGAGGTTCATGGCGCTTTCCCTGAGCCGCCGCCAGCACCAACACCGGCACCGTCTTCGCGCGACGCCACAATCGTCACCTTATTACCCGGACGCAGGTTTTCTGCGCCCTCCTGCACGACCTTCGCCCCGGCGGGCACGCCGTCGACGACCGCGAGCTTCGCTTCCACGTAGCCGACCTTGACCGGCTTGGCGCTGACCTTACCGTCGTCGCCGATCACGTAGACGAACTTGCCGTCCGGCCCGGTCTGCACCGCCTGCGGCGGCACGACGCTCGCCTGCTTGAGCACACGGCCAATGACCGCGACGTTCAGATACATGCCGGGCCACAGCTTCGCGTCCCGGTTGTCGTAGGCGGCCTTCAGGCGAATCGTGCCCGTCTGCGAATCCACCGCGTTGTCGATGAAGCTGAGCTGACCGGTGACGTTCACGCCCGTGGTCCCGAGCGTGGCTGTCACGGCGACCGGGCCGCCCGCACGCGCTGCCTGCAATTCGGCCAGCGCCCCTTCGGGCAGCGTGAAGCTGATGTCGATCGGATCGAGCTGGGTGATGCTCACGAGCGCCGCGCCCCCCGGCGTCACCAGACTGCCCGGATGCACGTTGATCGCGCCGGTGCGGCCATCGATGCCCGCACGGATCTGGTTGTAGTCGACCGCCACCTGGCTCGCGGCAATCGCCGCCCGGTCGGCGGCCACCTGCGCGGTAAGGCTGTCCACACCGCTTTGCGCCGTGTCGAGCGCACTTTGCGAGACGAAGTGTTCGGCGATCAGTTGTTTGGTGCGCGCGAGCGTGCGGCGTGCGTTGGCGAGATCGGCTTCGTCCTTCGCCAGTTGCGCCTGCACCTTCTTGAGGTTCGCTTCGTCCATGCGGGCATCGAGCGAGAACAGCAGCTGCCCGGCTTTGACGAAATCGCCTTCCTTGATATGCACCTGACGGATGGTGCTGGAGATTTGCGGGCGAACGTCGATGGTCTGACGCGCCGTGACCGTGCCGTTGGCGATGAGCCGGACAGGGACGTCGCGCGTTTCGACGCTCGCGGCTGTAACGGACGGTGCAGCTGCCGTCTTCACGGTCTTCTCGGCACCGCGCGAGCGCAGCCACGTAGCGCCGCCAGCGATGATCGACACGGCGACCAGACCTACGACCCAGCGACGGGAACCCTTTGTTCCCTTCGTACCCTTCGCGCCGCTGCCCGGCTGGCCGCCGTGCCCGTGGGCAGCCGCGTCCCCCGGCAACGGCCGGCGGGCGTTCTCGTCACTCATCTTCTTCCCCGTTTCCCCATGCGACGCCGGTCGAGCCCCCGCCCTCCCGGTCGCGCCTGTTTCTACTGATAAAACAGCCGTGACTTACCGCGGCCGTTCACTGCTTGTCCGTTGTTATGTTCGCTGCGGCGCTGCACTGCCGCATTTCCTCACTACTCCACCTTCATGCCCGTCAACTCGGGCCTGCCCGGCGGATACGTCAGCTTCAGCTCGCTCAGCGCGTGCACCAGCAACTCTGCCACCATCAGATTACGGTGGCGTTTTGAGTCGGAAGGGACGATATACCACGGTGCGTGTTCCGTCGAGGTCGCCGATAAAGCCGCCTCATAGGCCTTTGTGTATTGCGGCCAGAAGCTGCGTTCCTTGAGGTCGCCCAGCTCGAATTTCCAATGCTTGTTCGGATCGTCGATGCGTTCCTGAAGCCGCTTGCGTTGCTCCTCCGACGAGATGTGCAGGAAGCACTTGATGATGTGCGTGTTGTTGTCGACGAGTAGCTGCTCGAAGTTATTGATATGCGTGTAGCGGCGCTTGCACTCGTCCGCATCGATCCAGTCGTGCACCCGCGTGATGAGCACGTCTTCGTAATGGCTACGGTTGAAGATCGCCAGCTCACCCGCCGCCGGCACCACCATGTGCACGCGCCAGAGGAAGTCGCGCGCCAGTTCGATGGGCGTGGGCGATTTGAAGTTGGCCACGCGGATGCCCAGCGGATCGACGTTCTGGAACACCGCGCGAATGGTGCCGTCCTTGCCGCTGGTGTCCATCCCCTGAAGCACCAGCAGGACACGATGTTTGCTGTTGGCGTGCAGGATCGTCTGCAATTCGTCGAGTTTTATCGCCAGCTCGGCCAGGCGCGTCTTGTCGTCGTCCTTGTTGTCGCCGGAGAACGGCTTGTCGGCAGGGTCGAAGCTTGAGAGGTCAAGCTTCTTGCCGAACGGTACGCGGTATTTCTCGAACATCGCCAACTCCTGCGTGAAAAGTTAGTTGGCAGTATGGCGCAAATTGCGGGGGCCATAAAAAAAGGGCGCGGTGCCGATCCGGCTACCGCGCCCTTCTTCCCTTCAGGCCTTTCGGCCTGTCAGTCCCTGCATCTTAAGCGCCGAGCTTCTTCTTGAGCAGCTCGTTGACTTGCGCCGGGTTCGCCTTGCCCTTCGTGGCCTTCATCGCCTGGCCGACCAGCGCGTTGAACGCCTTCTCCTTGCCCGCACGGAACTCCTCGACGGACTTGGCATTCGCCGCCAGCACTTCGTCGATGATCTTCTCGATCGCGCCAGTGTCGGTGATCTGCTTGAGGCCCTTGGCTTCGATGATGCGGTCGGCGGCCCCTTCGTCGGTCGCGCGCTCTTCCCACATCAGTTGGAAGACTTCCTTGGCGATCTTGTTGGAGATCGTGTTGTCGGCGATACGGGCGAGCAGACCGGCGAGTTGTGCGCTCGACACCGGGCTGACGTCGATGCCGATGTCTTCGCGGTTCAGCAGCGACGACAGTTCGCCCATGATCCAGTTGGCGGCGGGTTTGGCGCTTGCCTTGCCAGCCTTGGCGACCACCGCCTCGAAGTACGCAGCCTGCGCCTTCGATTGCGTGAGCACAGCAGCGTCGTAGTCCGACAGACCGTACGCTTGTACGAAGCGCGCCTGCATACCGGCAGGCAGTTCCGGCAACGACGCACGCACGCGCTCGACCCATTCGCTGTCGATCACGAGCGGCATCAGGTCCGGGTCCGGGAAGTAACGATAGTCGTGCGCGTCTTCCTTGCTGCGCATCGAACGCGTTTCCTTCTTGTCCGGATCGTACAGACGCGTTTCCTGCACCACCGTACCGCCGTCTTCGATCAGTTCGATCTGACGACGCACTTCGTACTGAATCGCTTCTTCGAGGAAACGGAACGAGTTCAGGTTCTTGATTTCGGCGCGCGTGCCGAATTCCTTCTGACCGACCGGGCGCACGGACACGTTGGCGTCGCAACGGAACGAGCCTTCCTGCATGTTGCCGTCGCAGATCCCGAGCCACACCACCAGACCGTGCAGCGCCTTGGCATACGCCACGGCTTCGGCCGCACTGCGCATTTCCGGCTCCGTCACGATTTCGAGCAGCGGCGTGCCAGCACGGTTCAGGTCGATACCGGTCATACCTGCGAAGTCTTCGTGCAGCGACTTGCCCGCGTCTTCCTCAAGGTGAGCACGCGTGAGCGTGACGACCTTCTCATAGGCTTCGCGACCGGTGCGCGGGTCGGCTTCGACCTGAATCTTCATCGATCCGCCCTGCACCACCGGAATTTCGTACTGGCTGATCTGATAGCCTTTGGGCAGATCGGGATAGAAGTAATTCTTGCGCGCGAAGATGCTGCGCGGCGCAATCGTCGCCCCGATGGCCAGACCGAACTCGATCGCACGCTCGACAGCGCCGCGATTGAGCACCGGCAGCACGCCCGGCAGCGCCAGATCCACAGGGCATGCCTGCGTATTGGGGGCCGCGCCGAACTGCGTCGATGCGCCCGAGAAAATCTTGGAAGCGGTGGAGAGCTGCGTGTGCGTCTCCAGACCAATAACGACTTCCCATTGCATAAGGTTCACCCTTGTCTCAACTTGTCGGCACGGCGCATGTCGCCCTGCCTTTGCTGCCACCCGTCTCTCAGATTCCCCTGAGGTGACGGTGCGGCCTGTTCCTGTTCGTCGACGTTGTCGATACCTGCCAGCGCTGGCCCGGACTTATCTACGCGTGTCGCGTGCGCACGCGCCCGACTGCGGATCGAAGCTCACCGGCCATGCGTTGTCGTAGACGTCGCCCGTGCAATACGCCTCGCAGTTCGCGTGGCCGATCGTCACGTTGCCCGGGTCCTGCCAGATGAGCAGTTTGCAACTGCCGCTGTTCGCGCGCAGCTCGATGCTCGGCTTCCACTGCGTCTGGTGAAAGTTCGCCAGATTGAAGTGGCAACTGCCACGGCTGCCGACCCACAGACGCCAGTCCAGCGCCTGCACCGCGTTGCCCTGCACCTTGAGCGTCGCCTGTTCGCGAAAACCGTCTTCGTCGGTCTGCGAGCAGTAACCCGAGAGGTTGACTTCTCGATAGGCGATGGGCGTCGGGCGCGAGAACGGCAGTGAGCATGACGCGAGTGTGAGCACCATGCCGACAAGCATCAGTCCGCGAGACACCCGCGACGCCGTGCGTGCGCCGGTCGAGGCGGGAGCCGTCATGTCGCGTTGCATGCGCTGGCGGCTCATGATCAGACGCCCGCCGGAGCGCGCTTGTGCCAGTCGGTCGCGCGCTGGAACGCGTCGGCCACTTGCAGCAGGCGGGCTTCGTCGAAATAATTGCCGATCATTTGCAGACCGACCGGGCGCGCGTTGCGTCCCGGGCCGACCGGCAGGCTCATGCCCGGCAGACCCGCCAGACTCACCGACAGCGTGTAGATGTCGGCCAGATACATCTGCACCGGATCGGCGCTCTTCTCGCCGAGGTTCCACGCCACGGACGGCGCGACCGGCCCCATGATCACGTCGCACTGCGCGAACGCGTTCTGGAAGTCCTGCGCGATCAGACGGCGGATCTTCTGCGCTTGCAGATAGTAGGCATCGTAGTAGCCGTGCGAGAGCACGTACGTGCCCACCAGAATGCGGCGCTTGACCTCGGTGCCGAAACCCTCGGCACGCGACTTCTTGTACATGTCGAGCAGATCGCGGTACTCGGCCGCGCGGTGGCCGAAGCGCACGCCGTCGAAACGCGACAGGTTGGACGACGCTTCTGCCGGGGCGAGCACGTAGTACACCGGGATCGAGAGTTCCGTCTTCGGCAGCGTCACCGGCACGCGCACGGCGCCCAGCTTCTCGAACTCGGCAAGCGCGTTGTCGATGGACTCGCGCACGTCGGCGTCCAGACCGTCACCGAAGTATTCGGCGGGCAGACCTATGCGCAGACCGGCCAACGGCTTGTCGGCCGTTGCGCCGTCCAGGGGCTTGCCCAGACCGCGCGCGAAGTCTTCGTCCGCACGTTCGAGACTGGTCGAATCGCGGGCGTCGAAGCCAGCCATGCCGTTGAGCAGCCATGCGCAATCCGCCGCGCTGTGACCGAACGGGCCGCCCTGATCGAGCGACGACGCGAACGCGATCATGCCGTAGCGCGATACGCGACCATACGTCGGCTTGATGCCGGTCACGCCGCAGAACGCGGCCGGTTGACGGATCGAGCCACCGGTGTCGGTGCCGGTCGCCGCCGGTGCGAGGCGCGCAGCGACGGCCGCTGCCGAGCCACCCGACGAACCGCCCGGCACGGCGAGCTTGTCCCACGGGTTCCTGACCGGTCCGTAGTAGGAATTTTCGTTCGACGAGCCCATGGCGAACTCATCCATATTGGTCTTGCCGAGCGTGACCATGCCCGCGTTCGAGAGACGCTCGACGACAGCGGCGTCGTACGGGCTGTCGTAGCCCTTGAGCATGCGCGAGCCGGCGGTGCTGTGCCAGCCGCGCGTGACGAACACGTCCTTGTGCGCGACGGGAATGCCCAGCAGCGGCTGGTTCGCGCCGTCACCGGCAGCGATGCGGGCGTCGGCCGCGCGCGCCTGCGCGAGACTGGTTTCGGCATTGACATGCACGAAGGCGTTCAGATCGGCGGCACCGGCGATGCGGTCCAGATAATGCTGCGTCAGCTCAACGCTCGAGACGCGCTTGGCGTCGAGCGCGGCGCGCAAATCCTGCAAATGAATCAGATCTTGTTCCATGATGGCGGCTTGACTGGGTAGCGCATGAAGGCGGAAGGCATGAGGCCCCTGGTGCATGAGACGCGCATGTCCCATCGGACAGCGTTCGCGTCTCGCGCGGGACTCACTCGATGACCTTCGGCACCAGATAGAGGCCGTCCTGCACGGCGGGTGCCGGACGCTGATTCGCCTCGCGATCGACCAGCTCCGTCACTGCATCGGTGCGCAGGCGCTGAGCGACTTCCTGAATTTGTTCGATGGGATGCGCGAGCGGTGCGACGCCCGTCGTATCGACCGACTGCATCTGTTCGACGAGCGCGAAGAAGCCGTTGAGCTCCTTTTCCATGTGAGCCGCCTCGTCATCGGCCAGCTCGAGACGCGCGAGGTGAGCGATGCGTTTGACGTCTGAGAGATTCAAAGCCATGAAGAAATCCCAAAAAAATGCGCATTGGAGAGCAGCCGAATGCACGCCTGCCGCCAAAATTAGGGACAGAATGCGGAGAATCTGCGAACGAGGTCGTGCCCGTCTGCCGTTTTACTCCGTGCACTGCACTGCGCAGGACGTCGGACACGCCGCACCGCGAGGCTCCCCGCGAGTTTGCCCCGGGGGTCGAATGTGGCGTCAACGTGCTCGTTTTTCCTGCAAAACCTGCGAAATTATAAGGTATCATTGCGCATTAAATTTGCGTCGGAGCGTGTTTTTGCACCCTCCGCCGCTGTCGCGCAGGTGGGCCACGGCCAGTCCGGGGGGCGCGACAGACGATCGCGCAGTCCAGTGGAAGACCCTGACGCGACGGATTTTTTAACGGCAGCCCCGCCTCCTGCCCGGTACCGCATTCCTCGGTTTGTCCGCACGTTTCGCGAGCCGCCGCGTGGCGCCTGGCGATTTTTTTGCGAACAGGCCGGAACCCAGACGACAGGCAGCCGTCCCAGTCAAACGCATTGGGCGGCCTCAAGCAAACACAGGATTTTGCATGTTCGGTTTTCTTCGCAGCTATTTCTCCAACGACCTGGCCATTGACCTGGGCACGGCCAACACCCTGATCTATATGCGCGGCAAGGGCGTCGTTCTCGACGAACCTTCGGTTGTCGCCATTCGTCAGGAAGGCGGCCCGAGCGGTAAGAAGACGATTCAGGCCGTCGGTAAAGAAGCCAAACAGATGCTCGGCAAGGTCCCGGGCAACATCGAAGCCATTCGTCCGATGAAGGACGGCGTGATCGCCGACTTCACCGTGACCGAGCAGATGATCAAGCAGTTCATCAAGATGGCTCACGAGTCGCGTCTGTTCTCGCCGTCACCGCGCATCATCATTTGCGTGCCGTGCGGTTCGACCCAGGTCGAGCGTCGCGCCATCAAGGAAGCCGCGCACGGCGCCGGCGCCTCGCAGGTGTACCTGATCGAAGAGCCGATGGCCGCTGCCATCGGTGCCGGTCTGCCGGTCTCGGAAGCCACGGGCTCGATGGTTGTCGACATCGGCGGTGGCACGACCGAAGTGGGCGTGATCTCGCTGGGCGGCATCGTCTATAAGGGTTCGGTGCGTGTCGGTGGCGACAAGTTCGACGAAGCCATCGTCAACTACATCCGCCGCAACTACGGCATGCTGATCGGCGAACAGACCGCCGAAGCGATCAAGAAGGAAATCGGCTCGGCCTTCCCGGGTTCGGAAGTCAAGGAAATGGAAGTCAAGGGCCGCAACCTCTCGGAAGGGATTCCGCGCGCCTTCACCATCTCCAGCAACGAAATCCTCGAAGCCCTGACCGATCCGCTCAACCAGATCGTGTCGTCGGTGAAGATCGCACTGGAGCAGACGCCGCCGGAACTGGGCGCCGACATCGCCGAGCGCGGCATGATGCTCACGGGCGGCGGTGCGCTGCTGCGCGATCTGGACCGTCTGCTCGCCGAAGAAACCGGCCTGCCCGTGCTCGTCGCCGAAGACCCGCTCACCTGCGTGGTGCGTGGCTCGGGCATGGCGCTTGAGCGCATGGACAAGCTCGGCAGCATCTTCTCCTACGAGTAAGCCAACGTGCGTGGTTCGTCGTCCGGCGCGGTGGGACATTTCCCAACACACCTCGCCCGGTACGACAGACCGCGCAGCAAGATCTCGCGCACGGAGTCAGGCGTCATGCCGCTTGTCACGCCGCTTCGTCGCGCCCGACTGACACCACTCGCGCACCGCAGCGTCTCGCTGCGCGTGCTTCCCTGAAGGGCCCACCATGCAGTACAGTCCGCCGCCACTGTTCAAACAGGGACCGTCGGCGTTGGCCCGGCTAATCTGTTTCGTCGCGCTCGCCATCGGCCTGCTCGTGGTCGACTCGCACTACAACACGCTGGAGCGGGTGCGAAGCGTCGTCGGCACCGCCCTCTATCCCGTGCAACGCATGATGCTGTTGCCGCGCGACGCCATTCTCGGCGTAGCGGGATTCTTCTCGACCGAATCGCAGCTCACCACCGAAAACGGCACGCTGCGCGCGCGCAATCTCGAACTCTCCGTCCAGGCACAGCGCAATAACCAGCTGGTGGCCGAGAATGAACATCTGCGCCAGATGCTGGCCCTACGCGAGCGTCTGCCCGTCCCCAGTATCCCGGCAGAAATCGAATACGACACGCGCGATCCGTTCACGCAACGCGTGGTCATCGATCGCGGCACGAAACACGGCGTCAAGCTCGGCGCACCGGTCGTCACCGAGCAAGGCCTGCTCGGTCAGGTCTCGCGCGTGTTCCTGATGCAAAGCGAAGTCACGCTGCTGACCGACAAGGAACAGGCCGTGCCGGTGCAGGTCACGCGCAGCGGCGTGCACAGCGTGATTTACGGTGGCCTGCGCGGCGACGTGCTCGATCTGCGCTTCATTCCGCTGTCGGCCGACGTGAAGGTCGGCGACGAAATCGCCACCAGCGGTCTGGACGGCGTGTACCCCGCCGGTCTGCCGGTCGCACGCATCACGAAGGTCGACCGGGTGTCGGACACCGCGTTCGCGCGCATTCTGTGTCAGCCGGTGGCCAATCTGCGCAGCCAGCGTCAGGTGCTGGTCCTGCAATACACCACGCCGCTGGCGCTGCATCCGGACGCCGCGGCCGATCTCGCACGCGCCTCCGATCCGTCGGCCAGTGGCGCGAAACCCGCGCCGAAGGGCGGCACGCGTGCCGATCCGAAGCTCGCGCCGGGCGCCCGCAAGGGTCATTGAGGAATTCACATGCCACGACCGCAATACATCCTGCTGCCGGTCAATCCGTACTTCATCGCGCTCAGTCTCGTGGTGGCGTTTCTGGTCAACCTGATGCCGTGGGGGCACGCCCCCGCCATGCCCGACTTCGTCGCGCTGGTGCTGATGTTCTGGAACATCCACCAGCCGCGCAAGGTCGGCATGGGCGTGGCGTTTCTCGTCGGGTTGCTCATGGACGTGCACAACGCCGGGCTGCTGGGTGAGCATGCGCTCGCTTACACGCTGCTGTCGTACGGTGCGATCATGATTCACCGCCGCGTTCTGTTCTTCACGCTGCTCGGTCAGGCGCTCACGGTGCTGCCGTTGCTGCTGCTCGCGCACGTGGTGCCGTTCATCATTCGTCTGGCGACCGGCGCAGCATTTCCGGGCTGGTGGCCGCTCGCGGCCAGCTTCGTGGAAGCTGTGCTCTGGCCGGTGATCAGTATCTTGCTGCTGGCGCCGCAGAAACGCGCCGTCGACCGCGACGATACGCGTCCGATCTGACGGGCTTCCCGCCCTCAGATCGCACCTACGAGCCCCGCCCAGCCAGCATGACCGAGTTCAAGAATCCCCAGCAACAACTGCAGACGTTTCACCTGCGGGTAACGGCGGCCGCGTTTTTCGTGCTGATTTGCTTCAGCCTGCTCGCGGTGCGTTTCGTCTATCTGCAGGTCTTCCGTCACAACCAGTACGCCCTGCAAGCCGACGAAAACCGCGTCTCGCTCGCGCCCATCGTGCCCAACCGTGGCGTGATCATGGATCGTAACGGCGTAGTACTGGCGCGCAACTATTCCGCCTACACGCTCGAAATCACGCCGTCGAAGATCGGCCGTCCGCTCGAAGACCTCGTCACCGATCTGTCGGACGTGATCGAGATCACGCCGCGCGACCGCGCCCGCTTCAAGAAGCTGATGGATGACAGCAAGAGCTTCGAGAGCCTGCCGATCCGCACGCGGCTGACCGACGAGGAAGTCGCCCGCTTCACTGCCCAGCGTTTCCGCTTCCCCGGCGTTGACGTGCACGCGCGCCTGTTCCGTCAATACCCGCTCGGCGAGACGGCCGCGCACGTGATCGGCTACATCGGCCGGATTTCGCAGCGCGATCGTCAGCGTATCGACGCGATGAGCGAAGAGAACGACAGCGACAGCGCCAAGTACGATATCCGCCGCGACGTCAACAACTACAAGGGCACCGATTACATCGGCAAGATCGGCGTCGAGCAAAGCTACGAGACGCAGCTCCACGGCATCACCGGTTTCGAGGAAATCGAAGTGACCGCCGGGGGCCGTCCGGTGCGCACCATCTCGCGCACCCCGGCCACGCCGGGCGACAACCTCGTGCTGTCCATCGACATCAAACTCCAGCAGGTCGCCGAACAGGCCTTCGCCGGACGTCGCGGTGCGGTGGTCGCCATCGAACCTAAGACCGGCGACGTGCTCGCCTTCGTGTCCGCACCGAGCTTCGACCCGAACCTGTTCGTCGAAGGCATCGACCAGCAGAACTGGGACGCTCTGAACACCTCGGCCGACCGGCCGCTGCTCAACCGTCCGTTGCGCGGCACCTATCCGATCGGTTCGACGTACAAGCCGTTCATGGCGCTCGCCGCGCTCGAACTCGGCAAGCGCACGACGAACTGGGGTTTCCAGGACACGGGCTCGTTCACGCTGGGCAACCACACGTTCCGCAACGACGTGCGCAACGGTCAGGGCTGGATCGACATGTACCGCTCGATCGTGGTCTCGAACGACACGTATTACTACATGCTCGCGCACGATCTGGGCGTGAACGCCATTCACGACTTCATGGCACCGCTCGGCTTTGGTCAGTTGACGGGCATCGACATCGAAGGCGAAGCACGTGGCATCCTGCCGTCGACCGAATGGAAGCGCAAGGCGTACAAGAAGCCAGCGCAACAGAAGTGGTATGACGGCGAGACGATCAGTCTGGGCATCGGACAGGGCTACAACTCGTTCACGATCCTGCAACTCGCGCACGCCACGGCCACGCTGGCGAACAACGGCGTGGTGATGAAGCCTCACCTCGTGAAGGCGGTCGAAGATCCCGTGTCGCATGCGCGCCAGCTGACCGTGCCGCATGAAAGTGCGCGTCTGCCGTACAAGCAGGCGGACATCGACTTCGTCAAACGGGCGATGGTCGGCGTGATCAAGGAAGGTACGGGACGTCAGGCGTTCGCCGGCGCACCGTACGATGCAGGCGGCAAGACGGGCACGGCGCAGGTGTATTCGCTCGGCAAGAACGAGAAGTACAACCACAACGCGATTCCCGAGTTCAAGCGCGACCACGCCCTGTTCATCGCCTTCGCCCCGGCAGAAGATCCGAAGATCGCCATTGCGCTGATCGTCGAGAACGCCGGTTGGGGTGGCGCACAGGCCGGTCCGGTCGCGCGACGTCTGCTCGACTACTACCTGATCGACGAACCTAAGGAGCGCGCAGCCGAAGCCGCCGCACTGCAAGCTGCCGCGTCGGGTGCAGGTGCCGCATCAGCGGTCTCTGCCGCACCGGACGCACCGCCGGCCAGCGCCGCCGAACTCGACCGCACCGCAGGCGCTACCACGACGACCGTGTCGCGGGTGGCACCGGGCGCATCGGCGGCCACTGCCGCCAACGCCGCACCGCGCGCCGCAGGCGGCAAGGCGTCGGCCCCGGCGGCGGCACCTGCGACACCTCAGACGCCGCCCCCCCCTCAGCAAAAGCCCGCCGTAAGCCCGACCGTCGCCGACGAAGCACGTCACCGTGCCGCGATCCGCGCACAGCGCGGGCAAGGAGGAACGCCATGATGGCGCTCGACAAACACACGTGGAAAGAACAGGTCAAGCGCCTGTTCGCCGCCTTCGACAAGCCGCTCGCGCTGATCGTCTTCCTGCTGCTCTGCGTCGGACTGGTCACGCTCTACAGCGCCAGCATCGACGTCCCCGGCCGCGTAGAAGACCAGATCCGCAACATCGTGCTGACCTTCATCCTGATGTGGGTGCTGGCGATGATGCCCACCCAGACCCTCATGAAGTTCGCCGTGCCGCTCTATACAGCGGGGGTGGCGCTGCTCATTGCAGTGGCGATGTTCGGTCTGACGAAGAAGGGCGCGAAGCGCTGGCTGAACGTCGGTATGGTGATTCAACCGTCCGAAATCATGAAGATCGCCATGCCGCTCATGCTGGCCTGGTACTTCCAGAAGCGCGAAGGCAATATTCGCTGGTTCGACTACCTGGCGGCTATCGCGCTGCTCGGCGTGCCTGTCGGGCTGATCGCGAAGCAGCCCGACCTCGGCACGGGTCTGCTCGTGGCGGCCGCCGGTCTGTACGTCATCTATCTGGCCGGATTGTCGTGGAAGCTGATTTTGCCGGTGCTCATTGCCGGTGTCATCGGCATCGGCACGATCCTCGCGCTGGAAGACAAGATCTGTCAGCCGGATGTCGAATGGCACATCCTGCACGACTACCAGAAGCACCGCGTGTGCACGCTGCTGGACCCAACGTCCGATCCGCTCGGCAAGGGCTTCCACACGATTCAGTCGGTCATTGCCATCGGCTCCGGCGGCACGACCGGCAAGGGCTGGCTCAAGGGCACACAGGCCCACCTCGAATTCATTCCCGAGAAGCACACCGACTTTATCTTCGCCGTGTTCGCGGAAGAGTTCGGTCTGATCGGCGAGGGCGTGCTGATCCTGCTGTATCTGCTGCTGGTCGCACGCGGCCTGATGATCGCGGCGAGCGGCGCGACGCTATTCGGACGATTGCTCGCCGGTGCGGTCACGATGATCTTCTTCACCTACGCCTTCGTGAACATGGGCATGGTGAGCGGCATTCTGCCGGTGGTCGGGGTGCCATTGCCGTTCATGAGCTACGGGGGCACGGCGCTGGTGACGCTCGGCCTCGGGGTCGGCATTCTCATGAGCGTGGCGCGCGAGAAGCGGCTCATGCAGAGCTAGCACCTCCGCACCGCCTTCGACGCATCGATGCGTCACCCGCAAAACGGCAGAGCCTACGCTCTGCCGTTTTTGTTTTCGGTCGAAGTGTTCGTCGATCTCAATGAGCGAATCATGGGATTCCGCTTAGTCCAAATTCGATAAAAAAGAGGCTTAAACGAAACACACGTGCATTCGCCAAGTTCGCCGTCTTCATCGAGAGACGTCGCCCGACAGGCGTCATGCACACAACCGAAGGAGCACTTCGCGATGGGCATGGACATCTCGCTACAAACCGTTGCGCAGAATTCGCGCGCCATCCTCGACATGCTGAACGCCCAGGCAAACGAAGGTGTGGCGAAAGGACGAATCGGCATTCGCAAGGACGGGCAGATCACTGTCTTCAGAGGCATGGAGTTTGTCCTGCATCTCCGGCAATGTCACCGCGCGAAACAGCTTCTGAAAGCGCAGGAACTGATCACCGAAAAGAAGTCCCCCGTCTCTTCGCTGGTGTCCTCGCTCAAGCTCAACAGCGTCCGGCTGGATAAGCGGCCGGTGAGCCAACTGATCGTCAGGCTGAACCGGTCCAATGTCATGGACCGCCAGACCAGTACCGGATCTGCGACGCAGGTCTTGCTGACGACGCGCTCGGCAGCCGTTTCATCGATTGAGCCCGCGACGTGGACGGTTCCGGCCAAGCACGAAGAGCTCTTTCCCACGGTCATGGCGGAGGCGGAGAAGATCTGGGCTAAGTACCGCGAACCTGCTGGCAACGATACCTCCGCCGTAGCGGCCAATCCGCTGAGCGACGCCCGCCCGGAAGCGTCGACCGAATGCGATGCAAAGCCAGCGCTCCCGCCCAAGAGCAACCAGTCAGCCCTGCAGAGGAACGTCAGTCGTGCACGGATGGCATACGGCGCCCCGATGCCCGTCTCACAGCGTCACCCCGACTAAAGCCCTATCGAGAGGATAAATCAGGCTATGACCAGTATCTCGCTGCAATCGGTCGCATACAATTCGCGCCCCACGCTCGACAGGTTGGGGGAGCCGGGCAACGGCGCGACCATCGAGAATGGGCGCATCGGCATCAACGACAAAGGTCAGCTCGTTGTCTTCAAGGGCAGGACGTACCTGCTACACCTCCAGCAGTGTTACCGGGCGGACAAGTTGATCAAAGCGAACGACCTGTCGACGCACGCAAGCGCGTCGTTGCGCTCTGAGCTCAAGTTCAAAGACCTCCGACTGGGCAAGCAGTCCACCGATACGCTGATCAGGCGGATGAACCTGACCAATGCCTTGCGAAAGTTCGTCGGTGCGTCCGACAAACCCGTCTGCTACGAATCGCTTCTCACGGGCATGATGGGCAAGATCTTGTCGAGACGTTCGCCGCAATCGCAGGCGTGCGTGCGGATTACAACGCAACCGCCGATGGGGTTGCAGGAACTGAAATGGTTGCCACCGACCGTCGATAACAACGTCGCGAACCATCGGACCGGTCCTGAGCAGACAACGGAAGCGACGTTCGACCGCAGCCCCGTTCCGAAGCCTCGCCCTACAGTGCCCGCGAACGCACCGACGCGGCCACCGCGCAAGATCGACCCGCCCTTCGTGCATCATCCGCTGCCGTCCAGCCCCTCACCGTCTACGGTGTCGTCGCACTCGTTCGAGTTCTTACCCGGCACACCACCGCAAACGCGCACATCGGCGTCATCCGACGACGCGCAGACAAGCGCCCGCAGTACCGGCGACTTCCCGGCATTCCTCGACGACTTGCATCTGGGTGGCGTAGCCAAGGACGCATTGATCCGAACGATGCTCGTGAACAGCGGTTCGTAGTCTGCACGGCCCTTCGCCATGCGTCCTCGCCGCGATGCGCACGCCGTTGCCGAGCGGCCCGAGCTGCCATACATCGGCGTATACGATGAGCCAAACCTGCAAGCGGCTTAGCGCAGCGGGCACGACCATTGTCTTTCGAACGTTCTGGAATCGGGAGGCATTTCAACGCATGGCATCGATCCATACCCAGATCAACGCCGCCACCATGACCAGTGACGAAGCCGAGCAGCTTCATCGTCTGATCTGTCGACACGCTGTCGATCCCGCCCGTACGACCGTCGGCGTGAATCGCGACGGTCAGCTGGTTCTGCTCGTGGGATGGAGCGCTTACCGACATCCGCATCTGTGGCGTCGCGCGCGCGACATGGCGCTCGCCGCGCTGGCAGATGCCGACGCGTCCGCCCAGTGGCGCACGCATGCGTCATCGGACGCACGCACAGGCGGACCGGACGCCGTGCGCCCCGGCGTGCGCGCCATGCGGCTCGATCAGCCGTTCGTCATCGTCTGGCTGCTGCGCAACGCCACAGCCGCCGTGAGAGCTCGGCTGCTGCAAGGTATCAAGCGGCAGCTCGACTGGCGCGGCAACCCGGATACCTGTGGCGTCGATCTCCTCGGCAACGACCGGCCGCAGGACGCGCTGTCCGAGCTCAAACACCGCATGGGATCAGCCCAGCATGTGGTTGGCCACTACAAGCTGGTCACGCAGAGTAACGCGTCCTATCGCGATCACTATCATCGCGAATTGTCGACCCGTCACCACCGCACGCTTTGGGTTGCGCGTCAAACGGCGTTGCGGAGTTTCGACGGCGCGTTGCTCCCGGCCAATGTCATTCGCGTGAACCATCTCCCCCTGGCGGTCGTCTGCCAGACGCCGCAGCCGGGCGCGCTCGAAGCCTTCTTGTGGTTGATGATGAAGTTGCGCCCATCGGTCGTCGTGCACGTCACTCCGCAATGCGAGCCGCACGGCGCCGAGCGCCACGAAGGTGCCATTCGCGTGAGCCGACGCCACATCACCACCAGCACGGCCGCGACCTTCGTCACCGACTTCAGCGTGTACTCCACGACGCTTCGCACCAGCGCGAGCGAGGTCACGTTCTCGGTACTGCACGCGCCCTACCGACATGCGCCGGATGTGCCGTCCGACCGGTTGTACGTGACGCAAACGTTGCAGTTCGTCGAAAACGCCATGCGACATGTGTCGCCGCCGGACGACGCGAGCGGCAAGTCCATCGGCGGCATCCCCAACGGATACCCCGTGATCGTTTTCGACGAACCCGAGGGCATCGCCGGGGTACTGGTCGCGGCGCTCGCCATGTCGCGCGACGTTCACGAGCATCTCAGCGTAGAGGAAATCGTCACCGATATCCGGCTCACGGCTTCTCCGCACCTGATCGGCACCCACCACCAGCTCGACGTCATTGGCGCGTTTGCCGACGACCTGCGAAGACCGTTGCTCAGACATCGCTGATTTGCCGATTCGTCGATTCGTCGATCTGCTGCGTCGGCGTCGTCACGTCACGCAATGTCTTCGCAACACCCCGAGGAACGATACGAAGCGCCGTTCCTTCCTGCCCCCTTCACGCGACGCGATCGCAACAGGAGACCTGCCATGTCGCCCCAGGCCACCGTGCCCCCCTCCCCCGGACGCACCGCGACCGTGGCATCCCGGCGTTCGGCTCGCGTGCCGTCGGCCGAGGCGCTAACGCTGACGCGTCAGCCGACGGACGAGAAATCGCCCCGCGATTCGCAGATGCTCAAGCACGCGAAGCGTACGCTGGCCGTACGGCGCGAGCCGCCCCGTGCGCCCGACATCGAGCGCTATCTGCGGCGCTGGCTGACTGCGCCGCCCGCCCTCCTGATCACGCTCGCCTCAGACGACGAACTGCTCGCCCGCAACGCCGCCTATCCGCTGCTCGCGCCAATGAGCCGCCGTTTCGGCGAGATCGGCTACAGCAGCTATTTGTTGACGCAAAGCGACTGCGGACAGCAGGGCACACATTTGCGCACCTGCGTCGTCTCAATCACGCAAGGCCGCGACGTCGTCACGTTTCCAGCACTGCAGGCATGGACCGACGACGGTGACGCCATCGTGGGCGCCGAAGCCCTGTCACATCTGTATCAGGCCGCCGAACGGCTCAAGGCGACGACGCCCGCACAACACCTGCGACGTCAGGATTTCTATCGGACGCAGACGCTGGTCGCGCCAAAACACCTGCCCATCGTGCAATCGACGCACCGCACGGCGCGCCTCGGCGTTTGGCTCGCCGCGACCGTGCTGCTAGACCAGGGCAATCCCTCGCTGGACACCGTGTTGCGCGACATCCGCATCGGGTCGACGAAGTTCGATCCGACCTTCCGCCAGCATCAGGAGCTGACGCGCCTCGCGCGCACTCGCCATCGGCGCGGCGCGACGAGACCTGCGCAAGTCACGTCGACAACCGACCGCAGCAATGTCAGCGATGTCGGCGACGCCGACACCGCGCCCGGCAGCGACTCCCTTTCATCCCCTCTCTCAAGGACGTTCCCCGATGCAAGACCTGCATTCCTTTCACAACGTTGTCGGTGAGTTGCTGCAGCACATCGGCTTTTTCGCATTCGACCCGGCCCCGGATCAGGAAGTCGTGAGTCTCGATGTCGAAGACCGCATGTCGCTGCACTTCGGCGCGATCGATCAGGTGTCCTGGTTCATGCTTGCCGAGATCAACGAAACGCCGACGACCGACGCCCTGGCAGCCGCCCTGCAGGCCAATCATCTGCGCGCGGACTTCCGACAGCCGGTGTTTTCGCTCAATGACAACGGCACGCTCAATTGCTGGATGAAGATGCCGCTCAACGGACAGGACCGCGCCACGCTGGCCGACGCATTCGGCGAACTGCTGGATGTCGCACAAGCGCTGCCTGCGGCCCACTGATCCCATCATTCACAGGAGCTAATCATGGCCGTTCCACTGTCGAGAGACACCAATGATTTACGTATGCAACTGAGCGCCATGCCAACGGACGCGAAGATCGGCATAGACAAATGCGGTGTTGTCGTCCAATTCGGAGGGTTCGACTATCACCTTCATCCGCAGCAGAGCGTGCGGGCATGCAATTTCATTCTGAATCGGGAGCTCTCCCCCAAACGCATGCCCTCGGCGTGGAACCGATTCGCCACGCAGATACGTGCTGTATTCTCGGGCGTGAAGGCATCCCGGTTGCTTAGGGCGTTGAACGGCCGGGCAGTGCAGTCTGTCGAGCGTCTCTCGGTTCGAAGCGGCTTTAGCGGATCTGCGCTGGGAACACTGCATTCGTTACGATCCACCCGTCCCTTCAGATTCGAAGGCCCCGCCAACGATGACCGCCTGATCGATGCCGCACAAGCCAAACTTGCTGCGTTTCGCGCGCGCAATGCGCAGAATCAGGCCGGTGCGCCGACCTTGCCCATCGCAGTGGCACCTTCACCGCTTGGCGCGAATGCGGCAGCGAATGCGGTAGCGAAAACGAATACGTTCACCCAAGGTTCCGTGCGACGCAACACTCACGATGCGGTGACGCCATCGACTCCATCGTCGCCTTCGTCACGACCGCCAGCACGGCCCTCCATCGGGGTTCCGCCCCCCAATCTGGTTCCGCCCAAACCATCCAACCCGTCGCCGGTAGTAGCGCACAACACGAACCGTTGACGTCGTCGCAGGGCGCGGTGTCCACCACGCCCTGCTCCTTCCTTACTGCGGGGTCTCACCTATCGCTTTCACGCAGCGAGCGCCGAGGTGTCGCCATTGCCGCCATTGCCGCCATTTCCACGGTTCCCGCTCACGGCCCTGTCGGCCTCGCTTTCGAGGTCCGGCAACCGCTTGCCGCCCACCGAAAGGTGCCACTTTCGCGATACCTTCTCGCCGTAGCCACCTTTCACGTAGGCGAGCATGAACTCGGCCATCGCGGCACTTGTCTTTGCCCTGTGGTTTGGGGTCGGCGCTTGCGCGAGATCTCCGGCGGCCTCGCGCAGTGCATCCAGCAATTGCCGTGTGGCGGGCACCTCCTGCACGATGCGCTGAAGATCGGCTTCGAGTGTCGTTCCCGGCACAGGGGTCGCCATCTGGAAATACATCTCGTCGAGCTCGTCCTTATGACGCGTCGAGAAGTCCTGCCACCAGGCGCCACCGCCATCCATCGCACTTGTCAGGCGCTGGCGCATCATCGGCGCGAGCATGTCGAGACAATGGCTACCGATGGTCAGCACGTCCGCCGAATGACTGGCCCACGCCACGCCCGCCGTCACGGACACCGGCGTCGGTGTCTTCCCGCCTACGCCGCACGACGATTTGACGCCGCGAACGGAATACATCAGCGCGACGCCGTCCTCTTTGAGCTTGAAACGCATCGTCGTCGTCACGCCTGCGTCTGCATCGATGCCCACGTTGCTCAGTGCATTGCCGATTTCAGCCACGCCCCATACGCTACCCGAGCGCACGCCTACCGCGTCGAGCGCCTGTGCAACGGAATTTGCGACGTCGACAGTGCCAGCGAGGTCGATCGTGAGAAAGCTGCCGCAGTAATAAGGGTCTTCGTCCTCCGTCACTTTCTCGTACGTGATATTTCCGTGAATGCCGTCCGGCAATAGCGCGCCCAGACCGACGCCCACATTCAGCTCGGCTTGCCACTTGCTTTGTCGACTGCTCAGTTCGTAGACGGCCAGCGAGTGGGGACGCAAGATGCGCTCGCACTCTTTGAACAGCTCCATGAAGATCGCTTCCACCTCCGGTGCCAGATCGCCGCTGAGTTTGAGCAATGCAAACTGTTCGAGCACATATTGCGCGCGCGCCTCCATGTCCTTAATGCCGCTCCCTGTTCGCCCCGTCATGAACTCGGACGTGATCTCTCTGCTCGACTGTTTCAGGTGTGCCCGCATCACCTCCAGCAACTTCTCGGGCGTACAGACAAGGGTCGACCCGGACAACAGTCGGCGCGCGACATCCGGCTTCGAGTCGGCCAGCGCGAGAATGTCCTGACGCGCATGCTTGATCGTCACAAACTTCCGACCGGCCGCCGAGAGATTCGCCGAAATGCCGATATTGGCGGACACACCGGCGTGCACCTCCCCCATGTAAGTATCTTGACGCTCGAGGGGCTGTGCGGCCAAACCGTAGCGAGCAATGTCGAGGCTCCTGCCGCACAGCGCGATCAGATCTTCCTCCAGACAATCGCTACTGAAATCCGCACGTGCGCGATCGGACTCGTAGGACGAAGAGATCGTGAATAAGTCGCGAATCTTGGCGATCAGCGTGATCGGACTATGCTTGATCCACGTCGTGAATTTGTGGCTCGTGCTGGTGATGTAGTCGACCAACGATGCGTAAATTTCCGAGCGCGACGCCGCGACCGACAGCCCCAGCTCTGCCTCGACAAACGACAGCACGTCCGCGTCGGCCGAGAGCGTGACCGTGTCAGTACGTGAATCGACCACCCACTCTGTAGGCGTGACCGACAAGGTCGAATCGCTTGCGTAAGTGACACCCGCGCCTACGCCCGGCACCACGTTGGCGCCGACGCCGACGCGCATCCTAAAAGACTGCGACGCACCCGGCTTCATCGTACCCAGCCGGTCTTTCAGCCCGTCGTTCAGACGCCGTTTGGCGTACCCACCGACGGCGACATCGAAGTGCCATTTCAGGGAGCGACTGGCGCGCAATGCTGCGGGAACAAGTTTTTGCCCCCAGGTCTTCTTGGTGATGTGGCACTCGAGGGCACGGTTCAACGACCGAAAGAGTTCCGAGCACGCCCGCATCTCTTTCGCCGACAACTGTGCGTCTGACGGCCCGCGCAAGAAGTCTCGCACTTGCGCTTTGAGCCTGTCGTGGGCGCGCCCCTTATCGGGCTGCCCCAAGGTGGTCCGGCAGTCCTGATAGACGTTCCAGAGCGCGGAGATCGCCACGCGGGTGTCGGCACGCGATAGCGGCGATATCCAGGCCTCGCGTTGCACCCGCGTGGCGGGCACGTCGTCGCTGTCGTTGCTCGCCTGGAAGAGGCGATCGTCGTTCCCGATACACGTGTCGAATTCGTTTTGCGAAATGTCGACCTGATCTGACGCTGGCGTTGCGACCGCATTGTGTACGCCCGGCGTCGACTGCACCATATATGCCATAAAGTTGTGTCCCCTCTCAAATACCGGTGCCTTCTTGCACTGCTGCAAGCAGGCGTTTGCGCCGGCGTCACCGCATAAGCACCTCTGACAAGATCATGTCGATGCAAGCCACGATATCTGCACGGGTGCCCCGCACCGCGCTGCCATACATCAGCAGCATGCGACGCGACTCGAACAGTGAAGGACCATACAGCCAGGATTCGCACTGCGCCGTACGTCCGCCGAATCGCACGTCCGGCAGACGCCCTCCTGCGAACGACACCATGAACGTCAGATGACCATGCGCGTATTCGAGCAGCCAGAACGGCTCGACACCCACCGCCGAGCGCGCTTGCAGGAACGTGCCGAACGTCTGCGGCAGCGCGCTGCGCAGCAGCGTGGAAATGGCATGTGTCATAACGGCATCACCACACGTTTGACGCGGTCCGAGACGTACAGAAAATCGTGTATCGCGTCCATGCACGTCTCGAAGGTCTCCCACGGCGCGACATATCGATGCAGTACCAGCAGCGGTCCACGCGTGCCAAAGAGAAAGCCTCGTCGGCAAAGCATGAGATTCATCGTCAAAGCGCGGACTGCGCCTTCGTCGTCGACGGCGCGCATGCATCGCTCGATGAGCATGCCGGCGGACTGCCGAATCGAACACGTGTCCAGATCGCGTGCCTCGAAGAAGATCGTTTCGTGACGCATCGTCACATCGACCCGCCAACGCTCGTGCATCGCTGCGCAGATTCGTGCTAAGGCCACTTCGCCCTGCACCACGGGTAGAGACCGATCCGGCTGACGGGTAGCTGCCAGCCGGCGCAGCGCTGATGCCGAAATCGACGTGCCGGACTCACGGTCTGCTTCCATGAATTCTTATAGGTTGGGGACTTTCGGGAACATGTCTTGCTTCTGGGCATGATCCCGGTCTTCTCCCGTGAGTGCATTTCATCTTTCGCCCATGCCGACGAGATCGGAATGCGCTTCCGGCCCAAATTCGTCGGGAATCTGCCCAAATTGCTGCGCCGAGTCCCCCAGAATCGGTGGTTCCTCGCATAGTCTCCACGCTTTGAGGAACATGATTTCGCCGGTGCCCCCCGCGGCGATGATTCCGAGCGCAGAGGTCTCGCACACTTCCGGTTTGCGGCCGATCGGATCTGCAGTCGTCTTCGCTCGCGTCGAGTGGGGTTCGCTGGCAGGAGAATCGGCAAGTGAACCAGATCAGTTCGCCGCAGAATGGAAAAGTCTATTTGTTCGACGATTTCTCGTTGGACGCGAATGGCGTGCTCAAGCAGGGGGACCGCCAGATCGGCCTGCCCCCCAAGGAGGTGGCGGTACTACGCACGTTGCTCGACGCCGCCGGCGAAAACGTCAGCAAAGACCGGCTGCTATCGCTCGTCTGGCCTCATCAGGATGTGAGCGAGGAATCGCTCACGCGCTGCATCTACGCCATTCGACGCGTGCTTCGCGAAAAGAAGTCCGACCGCATCGTGGAGACGGTGTACGGCACCGGATACCGGATTCGCCGCTCTGTCGCCATTGTGTCGGCGGCCACACGCGCGGCCGCGTTATGCACGCTTGCGATCATGCCGTTCCGTCTGCCGAACGTAGCGCAGACGCTGATGCTGCACGACCGGCTCGTCACGCGATTCTTTGAATTCACAGCGTATGGTCTGAGTGTCCTGCCCGCCTCCATTACGCGCTCGGTGCTCGAATGCCACGACATTGCGCGCTTCGTCGAACGCTTCTCTCCCGATTACTACGTTATCGGTCACGCCATCGAAAGCGACAGATTACGCATTGAGCTGGTGAGCTCCGAATGTCATCAATTGCTGTGCAGCGAAGACTTCGAACTGAGCGACACGGACGACACGCTGCCGCTCGAGACCCGCATCACCGATATCGTGACCAAGCATGTACCGGGGCTTTGCGCGTCGGTAAATCTGTCGCAATCGTTCGATTCGCTCGACTGCGCCACCACGTTCCTGCACGCACGCTTCAATCTTCAACGACACACGCCTTCGAGCCTGCGGAAGTCGTTGCAGCTGTTTCATCAGTGCGTGGGCGAAGGTGCGTCGCGAACGGCCCCGTACTGCGGGCAGGCCGAGTGCTACCTCGCGCTCGCGCATCTCGGACTGTTCGATCAGAAAGCGGCCTTGCAAGGCGCACGCGCAGCCGTCGAAGCCGCACTCGCGCTCGCACCTCGCGACCCCCACGCCGTGAGTCTGCTTGCGTTGCTGCACAGCATGAAGTTCGAATCGAGCGTGGCGAACATTCTTTTCGACCGGGCGCTGTGGTCTGCGCCGTCGAACCCCTACGTGCGCTATCACCACGCGTGGCACTGCATCCTGAAAGGAGAAGCCAAGGCAGCGGAGATGGCGCTCGATATTGCGCTGGAGCACGACCCGAGCATGATCGCGGCGACGATTCTCAAGATCTGGTCGATGTTCTTCGACCGCCGTACGGACGAGGCCATCGTCGTGGCGCGCGAAAGTCTGCAACGCCTTGGCCAGCATCACCCGGTGCTCACCAGCGCCATGGCCATCATGCTCTCTTACCAATCCCGCCACGCCGAGGCCGAAGCGCTGGTGCGGTCTGTGCGCGAGACCGGCGACGACGCGGGCCTGTTGCGGGTGAACCGTCATTACGTGGAACTCGCACGTGGCGCGGAGCCTGCGAAGCGGGCCGCTCGACAACTACTCTCGGAAATCGACTCGCGCCAGGTCCGCGCGGGACTGCTGCCGTTGATCCTTCACACAGAGGGCATCGGTGCGGCGCGCGACGCATGGCGACGCATGCGCACCGACTGGTATCCGTGGCAACGCCTGTATCGTCATGACCCACGTCTGGAGACGTTGTTCTCTGCCTGACGACAGCCGACTCGGGCGTCCATGAAAAACCCCGCCGGAACGGGCGGGGTTGGAGATGAAACGGGGACGCGGGCGACAACGCCCACCCGCTGTCGTCATTACCGGTAGAAGCCCTTCGCCGATTCGCTCATGGCTGCGATCGCGCCGCTCAGCACCTTCACCAGATTCTCGTTATTGGCGTTCGCCGTGGTGTAGCGCTGCGACAGCGACTGCAACGTCGTCTTCACCTGATTCTCCTGCCCGGTGAAGCCGTTGCGCCAGATTTCGAGTTGCTGCGTGGTGATCGTCGCTTTGCCGTTGTCATCCGCCTTGGGCAACGTATCGATCATGGTCTGGATCGGACCGGTATCGATCACTACCACGTACTTGCCGCTGCCCGGTGGCTGCTCGACCACACTGCTGTCCGGCAGACCGAGATCCTTTGCCCACTTCTCAGCATCTTCCTTGCTGCCGCCTTCGATCTCGTCATTTTTGCCGTCACCGTCTTTTTTCTGAGGCGGCCACAGCACCGCATCCTTGCTCGGCAGTTTGTATTTCTCGAGTAACTTGTCTAGCGCCTCCTTCAGTTTCCCGACGTCGAGCTCCACCTCCTTGCCGTCGTTCTTGGACGTGATCCACGACGACAATTTGGACATGATGTCCGTCAGTGCCTGACTGAATTCGAGATACTTCTTCGCGGCGTCCTGGAAGGTGTCGAGAAAGTTGCTCTTCAACTCGCCGATCAGCTTAGCAAGCTTGTCCCAAAACTCGGCGTCGCTCCAGTTCGCCGGATCGTCATCGTTGTCCGCGCCGATGCCTTCGTTCCCCAACGAGTTCGCCGAGGGAGGCGGTTCGTTGCCAAGGGAGCGAATGCCAGGGGCATCCGGTTTGCTATCGACCGCGCTTTGCGGTGCGATCCCGCGAAGCCGGTCGCGCAGGTCCTGCGGCATAGGTATGTCGCTGTCCGCGAGGCCCTGTGCCCGTGCGACAAGATCGTGCCCTGCCATGCGTGCGTCGTCCCAGGCGTCGTCGCCCATGTCTTGCCCTGCGAATTGAAACGCCTCCCAGAAGCGGTGAGTGCCTTTGACCACGCTGTCGATCAGCGCATTGTCGGGAGACGGTGCATCGAACAGCATTGTGCCGGGAACCACGTTCAATGGGTTTTCCGGTTTTTCCGGCGGCACGACGTCTTCAGGTCGGAGCGTCGCGACAGGATAAAAACGGTCGGTGGTGATACTGGTCATTCGGTCGTCCTTTGAAGCGTCGCCGTTATGCGCGCAGATTGTTCGCGATGGTCGAGACCGAACCGATGGACGCTTGCGAAACGCTGTCGAATGCGCGGAGCATTTCCGTCAGCGTCGAGTTGTCCCGGTTCGACTGTTCTTGCATGGTGTTCACACCGTCCTTGGACAGTTGCGCGCCACTGTCATTGACCTTCTGCTCCTGCGCGGCAATCAATTCGCTGTAGCGGCTGGCGCCGTTCGTCACGCCTGCAAGCGGTCCCCCCAACATCATCAGCGCCTGCCCTGAGGTCTGTGCCCGTCGCCCGTTATCGACCAACGCCTCCTGATTGAGCGGATCGGATCCGGACGCAACGTCGGCGTCGGTGTTCGTCACGGGCGGTGGGGTATTCGGGACGTCAACCCCGTCTCCCGCATCCGGGCGCGGGGGCGCGGGCGCATCGTCCAACACGTTGGCGTCCACGCTGCTACGACGGCTGGCCGGAGACTGCCCTGCGGCAGCCGTCGACGCATTGGCAGCGGGCGGCACGTCGGGCGAGGCCGGAGGCGGTGGTGGCGGCGTCACATCCGGGGTCGACGTCGGTGTCTTCATCGCCGTGCGCTCTCCGGAGAGGCCTTTCAAGCTCTGGAACGCGCCCATGCCCGTGAACGCCAGTTGCACAGCGCCGGAGGAAATACCGCCCCACAACGCCGCATCGCCCTGACGTCGGGTAGCGTCGGATGCGGCGATCACCGAGTTGACATTCACCTCCGCCATCTTGTTGCGCAGCTTGACCGAGTTTTCATAAGCGCGCACGTAGAACGCATAGACAAGCGACAGGATCAGTGCAGCGTCGGAGACGAGCCCCTTGCTGCCGATGTCCTTGTTGCCGTCTTTCGCCGGGGTGTCGACGCCGATACGCTTTTTGTCGTCCTGTTGACGCAACCAGTCGACGGCGTCGAGGCGATTGGCGTCCGGTGGCGGATTCGCGAGCGATGGCCGCCGTGCGTCCTCGTCATTCAAATTCGGCGTGAACAAGAGCGAGGGACTCAGCACCGACGACGGCGACCGGGGCTGGTCCAATGCGTCCAGCATCGGCACAAACGGTTGATACGTTACATCCTGAATCGGGAGGCTCATGAACTTCTCCTTTCACTCAAGCACGTACGTTGTTGAGCACAAACTTCCGTGCTTCCTGTTGGACTTTGGCCGCGTCGGACATCTGAGAGATGATCGCGGACACAACAGTCTGTGCGGCGCCGAAGCGGTCCGCCGACTGCTTCACCGAGTCCGTAATCTTGTCCAGCGTGTCCTGCGCGACCATCATGTCGGCCATGACATCGGTGGCTTGCTTCTGATACGTTCCAGTGGCTGCATTGCCAGCGGCCTGCGTGCCGCCCAGGGCAAGTTCCCCGAACGTCACCACGCTCCTGAGCGTGTTGGCGAGCATTTGTTCGTTGCCTTCCTTGACACCCAGTCGCGAAGCCGCCGAAGACATGCCCTGAGCGACCATCTTTGCGCCAGCCTTGCCTGCCTCGCGCAGCATGTCAGGCACCATTTTCTTCACGAAGTCGCTCACGAGGGTGCCGAGCATCTTGCCGAAATTCGTCGCCGCCGCCGCACCGCCCGCCACAACCGAGACGGCGATGAAAGCGATTGCGACCGCTGCGGCGGCCACCACGCCCACCACGTTGCCGATCATCTCAGCGGTGTCCTTCCCCACGCCCAGCTCCTGGAGCATCGACCCGACGAACTTGCCGATCTCCGAGGCCAGCGGCTGAATGACGTGGGTCATCAACGGCTTGATTGCCTCACCGACAAGTGAGAACCCAGTCGCGGCGCCCATGACCGAATCGGCCAGCAGCGCGACACCGACCACCGTCATCGTGGTGCTCAGGCCGCCGGTGAATACCGCACCGACAACACCGACCACTGCGAGCACGGCCCCCAGAATCTTGCCGAAAATGCCGAATATGTTGCTCAGCTTCTGGGCCTGCTTGACTTTGGCTTCGTACTCCTCGTTCTGCCTGACGAGGTCGGCCTGCCGCGCCTTGCGAATCGCCTCGAAGAACTTCATGTCTTCCTGAATGGCATCGTTCGCGCTGTCGCCGAGCAACTTTGCGAGTTTCGCCATCAGAAGGATCAGCTCGTCCATGTTCTCGCCGTTCTTTTCGATGGACGCCTTGTCCAGCGTCCCCGGCAATTGATTTCCGAGGAACTTGCCGAGAATGTCGTCCGCCTTCCTCGTCGCCTCCTTGGCGGCATCGAAGGCTTGCGTTACTTCGCGCTTCGCATCGTCGTGCTTGCTTTTCGCGGCGTCGTAGCTCGACTTCGCCGCCTCGTATGCCTGCGTGGCCGCGTCGTATTCGGGCGTGCCCGGGGTTGCGCCGTCGAGTGCGGCCTTCGCGCTGGCGAGCGTGTCCTGCGCATTTGCCAGCGCTTGCTCGGCGTCGGCAAGGTGCTGGGCGGCCTGGTCGAGCGCGTCCAGCGCGTGCGTCGCGGCGGCCACCGCCTGATCGAACTCGGCCTGACTCTGCTCGGCCAGGGCTTGACGCGATGCCGCTTCCAGTTGCGACTGCTTGAGACGATTCTGAATATCGGACAGTGACGAATCGCTGAACAACTCGGTCAGGCGACCCAGCAGATACGTCAGGCTCGCGCGTGCATCGCCCAACGGCGGTTTGAGCGCGGGAGCATCGGCTTGCGTCTTCGGCATTCCACCCGTCGACGTCTGCGTCGATGTCATGTTCTCAATGATCTGCCGGATGACGGTTTGCATGCCCTCCCGGATGTCCGGTATCGACGTTTGTGTACCGTCGAGGCCTTTGCCTCCCACAGTCCCGTCGATATCGCTCGAACCGTCCGTAGGGGACACGAATGTGGGTAAAGCGGCGGTGATCGTGCTCATGCCGCCTCCTTGGCGCCGGGCGCCTTGTCTTTGATGTCGTCCGCGCCGATGGCGTCGAGATACGCTTTGGCCTTCGTGCGCAGATCGGCATCGCTACTGCTCTCGCACACCAGCCCGAAGCATTCGCGTGCAAGCGGCGTGTTGCGCATCATCATCTGACACTGACCTGCGTAGAACACGGGACGGTAATCGTTCTTGCCGACGGCGAACGCCATCGCGTACAGATCGACCGCCTTCTGGTATTCCTCCTTGAGCTGACACACCGCCGCTAGTCCGACGATGTACTCGGGGTTGTAGAAGTCGTAGATGCAGAGGAAGCGGAAGAAGGCTTCGGCCTGCGCCAACTGACCGTTGCTGTAGAAGTCGTAGGCGTGCGCATACAGGCCGTCCATGGTCTCGCTTGGAATGCCGTGGATGTCCTTGAGGCTTGCGCCGGCGACGACAGCGTCCCAGATCGCGCTCGTGACGCGCCCTTCGTCCATCTCTGCTTGCATTGCCGCTTGTGTCATCGAATTACCTCCTTCCGATCCCCGAAAACGGGTCGATCTTCTGTCTGCCAGCCGGGCGGCTGGAATAAATGCGAGTCGGGGGCCCGCGGTGCGCCGACCTCCCGATGCGGGGCGTGTCCGAAACGAACGGAAATCGCTGCGGCTACGCCTCCCGACAGGTTCGCTGTCCTGCCGCATCTCGCTTATCTGCGAAAAATCCGGCAATCGCGCGAGGTACCGAACCCATGATTCGATACCGCTCTCGCGCACCCATCGATAACAGCGGTCTGCCTGTGCAGCCGCTGCCGTCGCCTGTGCAAGCGCGGTCTGACGCTTTTGGCTTGCACGGGCGTACTGCGGATCGCGCGGCGATAAAACATCGAGCACGATCTGTGCTTCGGCCACCGCCACATCTGCGCTCATCGCCTGCGCCTGACTTCGCTCGAAGGCCGTCTGAGCGCGGCCATAGGCGGCAACAATACGGCGAGCGGCGTCGCTCAGTCTCACGCGGGCCAACCGGTGGCTCACCTCCGCTTTCGCTCGCGTTGGCAACACACCGGGGAACAGCACGCGTTCGGACGGAAGGTCGATCGTCGGTGCACAAGTCGCTTCACGCGCACCGGTGCACAAGGACCGTCGCAATCCGGCGAGCGCATCGCACGCCAGTGCGCGCAGGCACTCCCGTTGCGGGGATGTTCCCTCCGGTTCGGCAAAACTCGCAAACGTGCCCGCGTTGCGCAGCATCGCGAGATGGCACATGTCCTCGCGCACCATCTTTCCTCCCGTGGTCTCAAATATTCGGGGGGCCGCAATGTGTCGCTCGTCGTCTCATAACTGCATCCCGATAGCTACCATTTAAGCAACGCGTTCCTTGGGAGACTTCCAAAAAGCGTTCTATTGAATATGGGGACTAACGTTTTGACTTGGCGCGTCGTCGTCGCTTTCGCCGAGGTTGTCGCTCTCATCACCGATCTCGTCATCCTGCGTGCCTGCGCGCTCGACGTCTTCCAGCCAGATGAGCAGCCGCATGATGGCGTCGAGTTCTTCGAGCGCCACGAACGTATGACGACGGTGCGTCCGATACAGACGCCGTGCGAGCGCGATATCGCCGATCACGGGAATGCCCTGCGACTCGGCGTATTTGCGCACCGCGAGTGCGCGTGCATTCGTCTCCATGACGGAAATGAACGGCAGTGCGATGACATCGGGACGGAAATAGATCCCCACCGCGATGTGTGTGGGATTCGAGATGATCAGACGCGAGTCGCGCACGTCGGACTTCACGGCCTCGGACAGCAACTCGTGGTGCAGCGTCCTGCGCTGTCGCTTGATTTCGGGATTGCCGTCGGTATCCTTTTGCTCGCGCTTGACTTCATGGCGCTCCATGCGCTGCTCGCGCATGAACAACCAGAACTCGACCATCGCATCGAGCACGGCGATGGGCACCACGCACGCGAGCGAGATCCAGATCAGCTTACGTACAAGTTCGGCCCACGCCGCGCCCACACCCGCCGGACTCATGTAAATCTGCGCGAACAGTAATCCCTTGGCGCTGGACCACAGCACCACGACGATGGCACCGAAGCTAAGCAGGTATAGCACCGACTTGAGCGAATCCTTGAGTGTGCGCAAGCTGAAGATGCGCTTGGTGCCCGCCATCGGATTGAGTGCCCCGAGATTCAGCTTGATCGCTTCACTCGCCCACGCAAAGCCGGTCTGCAGCAAGGCTGGCAGCACCGCCGCCACAACGCATACGAGCAGCACCGGCATCAACATCTGCAAGCCATGCTTGAACAGTCTGACGGCGAAGGCTTGCGGATCGGTGAATTCGCCATTCGCCAGCACCTGCCGGTATTCCTGCATCAGCCACACCAGCGGATCGCTCGACAGCACGAAAATCAGGCCGACGAACACCAGCGTGACCATCGTCAGTTCTTTGCTTTTGAACGCTTGCCCCTTCTTCGCGGCGTCCTTCAGTCGCTTGCGTGTCGGCTTCTCGGTTTTCTCGCCCATACCGCGCTCGCGTCTACGGTCCCGCGACCGGCGTGAGCCAGCGCACAACGTCGTCGGGACGCATGAACATCGACACGAGCGCGTCCGGCAACGTCGCGGAGAAGTAGATCAGCAAGATGGCAAACGCGATGAGACTCTTGATCGTCAGCGACAGCGCAAAAGCATTGACCTGCGGTGCGAAGCGCGACAACAGCCCCAGCACCAGTTCGGACAGGAACAGCGCGGCGACCACCGGCGCCGTCAGCGCAATCGCGTGACTGACCAGCACATCGAGGAATTCGTGAACGCGCGAAACCGAGATCGTGCACTGCCCGAATGGCTCGCACACGCGGTAACTGCGTGCCAGCACTTCGAGCAGTAACGTCATGCCGCCCAGTTGCAGATAGATCACCGCCCCGAACCACTGAAAGAACCCGGCGAGTTCCGACGTATCGATGCCGTTCGCCGGATCGATCACGCTGCTGAGCGTGGCGCCGCGCTGGTTGTCGATGTACGCCCCCAGCGCATGGAATACCCAGAACGGCATCGCCACGGCCACGGCGATCACCAGCCCCAGCGCTACCTCGCGCAGCAGTAGCGCCCACACGTAGCCGTCCAGCGGGAGCGGCGCCCCATAGGCGTAAGGCCAGACACCTACGGCCATCCACATGGAAACGGTCGTACGCACGACGCCCGATAACACATTCCCGTTGAGGATCGGCAGCAAGAACACCGACGGCGCGACACGCGCGTACGCTATCGCGACCGCCAGAATGCCGTCGTGGTGCGCGAAGACGAGCGACACATCCATGTCAGGCTTTGCCCGTCATGGCCAGTTTCAGCATCGCCGCGCCGTAGCCGACCAGCGTCTCGCCGAACCAGTCGGCGAGCAGAAACAGACTCAGCGAGACAGCGAGCAACTTCAGGCCGAACGGCAACGTCTGCTCCTGCACTTGTGTAACCGTCTGGAGCAAGCCGACGATCACACCGACGAGCGTGGCCACCGCGACAGGACCGGCCGACAGAATGAGCACCAGGTACAGCGCGCGGTTGCCCGCATAGATCAGGTTATCCATAGCGCGCGACCTAATGCAGATACTGGCTGACCAGCCCTTGCGACAACAGCGACCATCCGTCCATCGCCACAAAGAGAATGAGCTTGATCGGCACGGAGATCGTCACCGGACTCATCATCATCATGCCCAGCGAGAGCAGCACGCTGGAGACCACCAAATCGACGACCACGAACGGCAGATACAGATAAAAGCCGATCGTGAACGCGCTCTTGATCTCGGTGAGCGCATACGCCGGGAGCAGCGCGAAGATGGACGGTGCAGTCGCGTCGAGGGGCACACTGGCGCCGTCGCGGGTCACTTCCTGACGCGCGAAGAACTGCGTCAACTGCGGGTCGGCGTACTTGAGCAGGTAATCGCGATAGGGCGCGAGGCCGTCGTCGAGAAAGCGACGCACCGAATTCGGATCGGCGAAGTTGACGGGGTTTGCCTGATACGCGTCGAGCACCGCCGTCGTCACCGGCAGCATGACGAATACCGAGATCAGCAACGCCGCGCCGTTTAACGTCATATTGCTCGGCACCTGTTGCAGCCCGAGCGCGTTGCGCACCATCACGAACACGATGGAAAACTTGACGAAGCAGGTACCCGACGCCACCAGAAACGGCAGCAGCGTGAAGAAGCTCAGTACCGCAATCGCCGGTACATCACTCCACATGACTCAGTCCCTTTGCTTCCCGTTGCGCGTCATCCGTCTCCATCAGCCACTCGAAGATCTCGACGCCCAGCCGTCCATCGAGTTGCACGAGTTCGCCACGCGCGAGCAACGTGCCGTTGGCGCGCACCTCCACGTGCTGCTCCGCGCCCGGCTGCAACGCAAGCACACGCGTGCGGCCGAGTTGCTCCAGTTCGGCAAGCGTCATGCGCTCGCGTTGCAGCACGAACACCAGTTCGACAGGCAATTGGGCCAGCGACGTCGCCCCGCCGGAGGTCGCTGCCATGTCGCCAAAGTCGTCGCCCTCTCGCGCACGCTCAGGCATCATGTCCTCGATCTCGTCGTGCAAATAGGTTTCCAGCATCCCGCTCCCCTCCTCTTGTTGATAACCGCCGATCACACTTCCCGCACAACTCAACCGACGCTTCACGTCGCGAACGATCAGAACATCGCCGCGACGGATGCTACGCAGCGTCGCCAGCCGGGCCGGGCTACGGCCAATCTCCACATCGAGCGAGAAGCGCACACCACTCACGTCGAGCGGCATCGTGGCCCGTACCTCGGGCACTCGCGTGAGCCATACGGGGCACTCCGCCGCCCGCACCTTAAGCAGCATCGCTTCGGGTAGCGCCGCACCGTCGATCGGCGTGCCGACATCGAGCACGTCGTAACGTAATTCGGGCATCGGCAGATGCAACGGGGTTGCCGTCACCGTGAACAACCTCGCCGCCAGTTGCTCGGAATCGGCGCAACACGCGAGCGAGGCCAACTCATGCGCGGCACCTTCGAGCCACATGCCGGGCTCCACCCACCCTTGCCACGTGTGCGCTGTGTCCTGCACGCGAATCCAGGACCCCATGCGTGGCAGATATTCAAGCGATGCCGACCAGCCCCGCGCTTGCCAGGCATCCGCTGCCAGCGTGAGCCGCAACAGTCCCTCGTCGATGCGCCGCAGTTTCAGCATCCGGCGTCCTCATCGTTTGTGCTGTCCAGTTTTTCGACGGCCTCGATGGCGCGCACACCGACGCGGCGCGACGCACCTTCGTCCGACGAAGACGCCGCCCCCGGCAGCGCGGCCGACAACCGCCGCTGCACCATCGCGTCCGATGCGCCAAGCACAAAGCCTCGTCTGCCGTCCACTTGCACGACCCGCACGTTGACGAAGTGCCCTTTGCCCCAACTCCCGAATGCGTAGCGCATGCCGTCGCCACCGGTGATCGACCTGTGTGCAACATCGCTGGGTGACGGGTGTACAGGTGCACGCGGTGCCATGGGTTTGTGCGGCACCTGCGCAGCGAATCGACGCACGCCCGGATGTAGCGCGAGCGCATGTCCCTGCGTGACTTGTGGCGTCGAAGTGCCGGGCGCGCCGACGCCGCCCTCCCCGCGATGCGACCGCTCACGTGCGTCGTGACGTGGTCCAGCTTCCGCCCCGGCATCCTGCCCGACCTCTGATGCTGCACCCAACGCCGTCACGGCGCGACCGTCCACGGCCGCAGTGATCGATTCGCCGACATCGCCAGTACCGCCAGTACCACCAGTACCACCAGTACCGCCAACGCCGTCGGTCATCGGCGACCGTGCGTTGCGACGTTGCACCGAAGCACTGTCGGCTTCGACTTGGGGGATACCGGTGACAAGCGATGCGTCCGTGCGCTTGGCGGTGACTGATCGTGTCGGGCCGTCACTCACCAGTCGGTTCGTCCTGAGCAACTCGACAAGCGCCTTACGCGCACCGTCGTGACTTGTCGACGTGTCGTTTGCATCCCTGCTGTCGACAGATGTTGCGCCCGTTTGCCGAACTGACAACGCGCCGTCGCCCGATGATGTCGAGCCCCCTGACACCGCGTCGAGCCGCAACGGTGGCGGGCGATCCATCGGCATCGCCAAGACCCAAAGCGGCGCAGCGCCCGGCATGTCATCCGCACTCCGATGCTCGGACGCGCGCCTGCGCAGCGCTTCGTCCACACGCTGCGCCATCGTTTTGTCGCTCGCCTGCTGTCGCCCGGTCTCGTCCGGACTTGCCGATACCTCGGCCGTGCCTGCCACGCTTACCTGCGCCATGACTGATGTTCCTCAAGTTCGCTACATTCCACATACGCCTGACGTTTGCGAGCGTCGCTACGCAATGTCTTCGCCAGACGTGTGTACTTCGTCTCCTTGCGCCACCATCGACGCCGCTCGTTCTCGGTCAGTTCGCGGTCGGTCTCCAACTGCTCGCGCGATTCGGCCAGTGTCGCGAGCTTCACATCGAGATCGCGCACCTGCTGACGCAACAGCCCCGTGACGCGCATGCCGCCGCGCAGTCCATTGATATCCGATTCCAGCTGCGACGGCTTCGACGAAGCGATCAACGCGAGAATCGCGTCGCGTTGCGCCACGATCTCGTCGGACTGTCTGACAAGATCGGCGTCCCTGAACGAGATGCTGCGCAGCGCACGCTCCTGAATCTCCTTGATCTGCGACGCACCGCGATAGAGTCGTCGTGCGTCACCCCACGATTTCATGCAACCTCCTCAGCGTCTCCTCGGCGGACGACCATTCGTGCGCCCCTTGCTTCAGGAAAGCTTCGATGTACGGCTTCGCCTCCATCGCGCGGTCGTCCTGCGCATTCACGCCGGGCCGGTATTCGCCGAGGTCCACCAGCGTCTGCAACGATTCGAGACGCGCGAGCCATGCGCGTACCTCGCCCGCCGTGCGCATCTGGTCAGGCGGCGCGACGCGCGTCGCGACTCGGCTCACGCTCCGTAGCACGTCGATGGCCGGATAGTGGTTCCGGTGCGCCAGTTGGGCGCTCAGATGGATGTGTCCGTCGAGGATCGAGCGAATCTCTTCGGCCATGGGGTCCGGCATCTCGTCGTCTTCCAGCAACACTGTGTAGAAGGCGCTGATGCTGCCGCGTGTGGAGGCCCCAGCGCGCTCCAGCAGCTGAGGCAGGCTCGTGTAGACGGATGCGGGCACGCCCGCGCGCATGGGCAGCTCGCCGGTCGCCAGCGCCAGATCGCGGCACGCGCGCACGTAGCGGGTCAGCGAGTCGACGAACAGCGCCACGCGCTGCCCCTGATCGCGAAAGTGTTCAGCGGCCGTGGTCGCCAGCAGCGCAGCGTTGCGGCGCGTGACGGCAGGGGCATCCGACGTTGCGAAGATCACAACGCAGCGCTGCGCGCCCGGCGACGCTCTCAGCGCTTCTACGATCTCCACCACCTCGCGCCCCCGCTCGCCGATCAGCGCAATCACCGTCGTGTCGACCTCCACGCCGGCCAGCAGCGCGTTCATGAACGACGTCTTGCCGCACCCTGCGGGCGCAAAGATGCCGACACGCTGCCCTACGCCACAGGGCATCAGCGCATCGATGGCGCGCAGGCCCGTATGCAGGGCGCTATCGACGCCCACGCGTTCGAGATAGGGCAACGCCGGTGCCAGCAGCGCGCGCTCCGTCGCCCCCCCACGCACCGGCGCCAGCGGCTGCCCGTCGATGCGGTCCACGATACCGCCGCCAGCGTCGAGCACGGCCCCGCGCCATGCCTCATGCGGGCGGCACGATGCCTGACGTCCCGTGGGTAGCAATGCCGAATCGCAAGACAACCCTTGTGTGGCGGCGAACAGGCTGAGAATGGCGCGTTCGTCGTGCACCGCGATCACCTGCGCCTGCCCCACGACGTGCGCGTCTCGCCACGTGCGGCGGATATCGCAAATCTCGCCGATGGTCACCCCCGGGATGTGCGCCTCGGCCGTGTGTCCGGCGATGCGTGAGATCAGCGAGAGAGGTCGGATGAACGACGGGTTGCCCCGGGTCTTTGTTTGAATCGGCGTTTGCTTCATGGTGGGCATCGACACTCTCAGATCGTGCTGATCACGTTGACGGACACACCGTCGACCAGCTCGCCGAAAGACAACACTTCCAGATCGCGAAAGCGCGTTTCCGCCAGCTTCTTCACGAAGCGTCGTACGTCGACCGACGCCAGCAGCACCAGGTCCTTGTGGGGCCGCCCGGACGCGTCGAGCGCGAGTGCTACGCGGTCGAGCAGCGCCTCGGCGTCCTTCGGGTCCATATTGACGAACGCGCCACCGGCTGTCTGCCGGATCGAACGGCGCACACTCTCCTCGATCTCCGCGGAAAGCATCACGACGCGCAACTCACCGCTGCGCAGAAACTTGTTGCAGATGTAGCGGCCCAGCGCGCCGCGCACGTGCTCGACAAGATTCAGCACATCCTTCTCACGTGGGGCCCACATGGCGAGGACTTCCATCACGAGCTTCATGTTGCGCACGGAGATCCGCTCCATGACAAGACGTTGCAGAATCTCGGAGACCCGCTGTAATGCCACGTGCCGCAGCACCTCCTTGACCAGATCCGGGTAATGCTGCTCGACCAGATCGAGCATCTTCTTCGTCTCCTGAATGCCGAAGAACTCGTTCACGTGTCGCGTGAGCAGAACCGCCATCCCTTGATACAACTCGTCAGCTGGCGGATGCGTGAGGTGTCGCATCGCAGCGAGCGCCTCGCCCTGCGCAGGCGTCACCCACGCGCAACGGCCGCGCTCGGGACCGGAGAAGACCGGGTCGTATTGCAGGGCCGCGATTTCGCCTGTGTAGGCGTCCACGCGCACGCGATCGTAGAAAATGACAAACTCGTCGGCACGCACTTCGTTGATATAGACAGCGGCGCGCGCTTCGCCGAGCGACGACGAGCCCTGCAAGAGGATCTCCGGAAGGTGCACGCCGAAGTCGGTGAAGAACTGACTGCGGACCCGCTCCGTGAAGCCTGCCGCTTCGAACGACGGCAGTTCCGCAGACGGAATCACGATGGCCAGCGGCGCTGTCGACGGCGCGACGCTGTCGAGGTTGTCGATCGACATGAGCGAGCTGTCCGCTTTCGCATTGGGATGTGCCTTTCCGGGCTTGCCCGCCTTGCCTGCGGCACCATCGCCCGGCTTGGCGCTCTTGTCGCTCTTGTCACCCTTGCCCGCCTTCGTCGCGTTGCCCGAATGCCCCGCCGCAGCGGTGTCCGGCTTTGCGAAGTAGCAAGCCAGCGCAAGCAGACAAGCCAGCAGAGAAAAGGTCGGAAACGGAAAGCCCGGCAGCGTGCCGATGATCAGCGTGAGGAGCGCCGTCGCACCCAGCACGAAGCGGTTGCCCATCAACTGGCTGACGATCGTACGCCCCATATTGTCGGCTTCGCCGTTCACACGCGTGACGACAAAGCCCGCCGACACCGAGATGAGCAGCGCCGGAATCTGCGCGACGAGACCGTCGCCGATGGTCAGCGTGGTGTAGGTCTCCAGTGCGCCACCCAACTCCATGCCGCGCTGCGTCATGCCAACAATGATGCCGCCGATGAGATTGACGAAGATGATGACGATGCCCGCAATCGCATCGCCCTTGACGAATTTCATCGCGCCATCGAACGATCCGTACAACTGACTCTCGCGCTCCAGCACACTGCGACGCTCGCGGGCGCCGTCGTTATCGAGGGTGCCCGCCTTCACGTCGGCATCGATACTCATCTGTTTGCCCGGCATGCCGTCGAGCGAAAAGCGGGCAGCGACTTCGGCCACGCGCTCGGAACCCTTGGCGATCACGATGAACTGCACGATGGTGACGATGGCAAACACCACGAACCCGACCGCCAGGCTGTCGCCGATGACGAACTGGCCGAACGAATCGATGATTTTTCCCGCGTCGGCATCGATGAGAATCAGGCGCGTGGTGCTGATCGACAACGCCAGCCGAAACAGCGTCGTGATGAGCAGCATCGAAGGGAACGACGAGAAGTTCAGAATCCGCTCGATGTGAAACGCGCCGAGGAAAAGCAGCACGGAAATCGCAATGTTCACGCCGATGAGAAAGTCGACCAGATAGGTCGGCAACGGGATCACCAGCATGGCGATCACGCACGACATCAGAATCAGAATGACGACCTCGGGACGACCCCGCAGTTCGCTCAGTAACGCTGCGGGCATTACGCGCTCCGGCGATGTCGCGACACGGGGTCGGACGCACGATCGCTGCGCTCGCGGCGGTATGCCGCGTCGGCGAGATCGCGCAAGCCGTCGAGCAGCACGTCGCGCGCCTGCTGCGTCTGCAACGGCTCGCCCGGCAACTCGCTGCAAGCCCGGTACAGCAGTCCGATCAGTCGACCGTGCGCGCCGTTGTCCTGCAGCAATGCGGCGGGTCCTGCGACTGCGCTCATGCACTCGTCGAGCGCGCGAGGGTCGGTCAGAATCGCGAGCACGAAATGCAGCCAGTCTTCTTCGTTGGAATTGAAGGGTTTGGCAAACGGACTGGTGCTGACCCGTTGCACGAACGTGCGCTCGCACGTGCGCAGGCGCTTCAGGACGCTCAGGCGTTGCGTCGGTGAAAGCGCCTCCGCCTCTGTGCTACTCGGGTCGAGCGAGCGCATGTCGTCGACAAACGCCTCTTCGATGAAATTGAGCACCTGCTCGCGTCGCGTATAGCCGAATCGGGAGATCCACGACTGGTAGATATCGATGTCGGGCGTCTCGGCGTCGTTGATCAGAAACTCACGATATGCCGCGCGCAACATACGCGGGCCGAACTC
The DNA here is from genome assembly GCF_902459615.1 of Pandoraea commovens. Classification (GTDB taxonomy): domain Bacteria; phylum Pseudomonadota; class Gammaproteobacteria; order Burkholderiales; family Burkholderiaceae; genus Pandoraea; species Pandoraea commovens. The sequence goes on along the minus strand of NZ_CABPSA010000002.1, from coordinate 528,188 downwards.
AAGCGGCATCTGCTTCGCGCTCAGGCGTGCTTTGATCGCGCAATGAATGCCTGCCTTGCGCTCGCGGATCTCCTTGCGGGGCGCGTCCTGCGCAAGCTGGATCGCTTCGGTCAGGGCTTGCTGTTGGGCGCTGTCGAGCGATTCACGCTGCGTGTCGAGCGCCTGAAGGGCGAGCCATCGGTCGGTGACGTCGTCGAAGGCGTCTTTCAGCAGTCGGTTCAACCCTTCGGCCGTGACCCACGACGCGCCGAGAATCGCCAGGATCTTGTTCGGCGCGTCCTCTTCGAGAATGTAGTCGTAACTCTGCGCCATGCCGCGATTCTCTTCCTTGCGCATCGTGCGCAGCCGGAACTGCGCCATGACGGACGACATTTCGTCGGCGGACTCCAGTGTCCTTCGGATGTCGGCGACCGGCCCCCCCGAGAGAATCCGCTGGGGGCCGTCGTCATCGTCGTGCGAGCGCGCTGCCCGTTGCCGTCCCTGCGACGTGGCGGAAGTCTGCGAGATTGACGACGATGACGGCTGAATAGCATTAAGACTGGCCACGGTCGGCTCCCGTGTTAGGAATGACGGACTCGGTGCGCGTGTTCTGTTCCGCGCTCGTGTCGGTCGGGGGTTGGGAAGGGGATGCGCCCGGCGCTTCGCGTGCGTCGGCAGCTTGGTCTGCACGCGCCGGATCGAGCCCGGTCGTTGCGCGAATGTCCTTCGACACCCCGTCGATGGGATAAGGCAACGTCGCCACGGTGTCGCCCGCGATATCGCTGGCGTCGTGCTGAAGCGGGCCGTCGATCTCACGGGGTTGAATCAGGAAAACGCGCACCTCGTTGTTCTGGGCCTTGCTCGTATAGCGAAACGCACGGCCGATCCACGGAATATCGCCGAGCAGCGGGATTTTCTTCTCGACGGTGTCGCCGCCGTCTCGCGTATAGCCGCCGATGAGCAGACTCTTGCCCTGGGGCACACGCGCAATGGTGCTGATGCGTGTGCGGGATACCGTCGGCAGCACGGTGTATTTGCTATCGGCATCGCTCTCCTTGCCGGGCGCACTCGTGCCGTCTTCGATGTTGAGCGTCATTTCGATTTCGTCGCGCCCGGCAAAGCGCGGCCAGACGCTGATCATCGTTCCGTAGGTCACACTGCGCAGATCCGTAGTGCGCTCGCCTTCGAGCGGCACGTAGAACGTCTGGCTACCGTCGAACATCGCAGGGATGTTCTCCTGCGTCAGGATCACGGGACGCGACACCACGGTCGCCTGTCCACGCGTGGCGATCGCCTGAATCTTCGCCAGAAAGCGCACGCCGTCGAGCGTACTGACCGGCGCCGTCGCGTTGAGCAACACGCCCACGTGAGACCCGATGGCGACACCGCCCGACCAGTCCACGCCCAGCGAATCGAGCGCTTCCTTGCGCACATCGATGATCCATAGCGACAACTCGATATGACGACGTGGCGCATCAAGGCGCGAGACAAGGCGCTCGATGCGCTCGACCTGTTCGGCCGTGCCGCGCACCAACAGGCTATTTCCCGCCGGATACGCCTGCACGATAAGCTGGCCGCGCCCGCCCTCGCCAACGCCACCGGGGCGCGCGGGGGGCAAGAGCGGCGATGCGGCACTGAGCGCTGCGGGCGGGGAAGTTGTGTCGGCTTTAGGGCCCGGCGGCAATAGCGGTGCGGGAACACCCCGTGTGTCCTGAGGTGAGAGGGGTAACTGCGTCGACGGCGGTAGCAGGCCGCCCAGGCTACCCGCGCCTCCCCGGGCGGTCTCCACCAGCTCCTTGATCACGGACTCCATCCCGGGGATGACGATCTTCTCGTCGCGCATTTGATAGGTGCGATCGGACACGAAGCCGTTTTCCATGCGCACCACCCCGATCCGGTCGGGTCCGGCGGCCGGAACGTCGTTGACCGTCGTGCGATCGATCGAGCGCGACGCTGCGAGCACGAGATCGACAAAGACCGGCGGACCGGAAACGTAGAACACCTTGCGACTCGCCTCGCCGCGTATCGGGTAACGTCGGTCGTAAAGCCCCGCACTGCGCAGATACGACACGAGATCGGACAGCGTCGTGTGCGTCATGGAGACGGTTGCATTGCGGATCTCGGACGCGTCGTAGATGAAGATCGATTGCCCGTCGTGATACCAGATGAGGCCCAGCCGGTTCGCCATCGATTCCAGCAGCGCACGGGCGTTGTTCAAGTCGAAATCGCCGGAAACCTGCTTCTTCGCGGCCAGATTGCTGACAATGACCGGACGGCCGAGATACGGCGATAGCGCCGCGAAGAACACACGCAGATTGTCATTGCGTGCCACGTAGCCACCCGATGCGCCAGCCCCTTGCGCTACCTGTGCCACCGGCGTCGGTACGGCAGCGACGGCTTGCAACTCCTGCGCCGCCTGCTCCGGATTGGGCGCACGCTCACGCACGGGTTCCGGCGTCTGCGGTTGCGTCTGTGCTTGCGGCTCGATCACGGCCGGGGGTGCCGACGCTGGCGAAGCACCGTCGAGCGCGCCTGCCGAGGACAACGCCGTCGCCCACGAGGCGACGGCAACGTTCGAAGCGCCTGCGGCGAGCATCGCGCAGACGACGTAGTGCGTCTTCTTCATCGGGCCAACGTTCGCAACGCGCCTGCGGCACTGGTCGGCGACATCCCGATCAGTTCCTTGATCTCCGTGGAGAAATGCGACGACGACGCATAGCCGTTGCGCAGCGCGATCTCCGTGAAGCTGTCGTTCCCCTGGGCGACTTCAAGCATCGAGCGCGCCATGCGCCAATCGCGCAACGCGATCTTCGCGGATTCCCCCAGTGCGCCACGGCACAGTCGCCGAAAGTGCGAGTACGACACGCCGTACTTGGTGCACATGTGACGCAACGTGCCGCCGGCGGGTGCGCGCGTCAGCAGAAAGCGGATCAGGTCGTACGATTCGCAACGGCGCAGCACGTCGAGCATCGTGCGAAAGCCCTCGCCCGGCGCAGCCATCTGACTCAGGAACCACAACTCGCACTGCCGACGGTCGGCCCACGGTGTCTCAACCGGCACCCGATGCAGCGCAGGCACGGCGCAGCGCCGGTAGTGGTCGTCCGAGTCGTTGCCCATCGCGTGCGCCTCGTCCATGAACGCCAGCAGCTTGACCAGCACGTTGCAGTGCAGCCGTTGGTAGTGCAGCGTGCCGCCTCTGACCAGCAGCGTGCCTTTGCCGTGCATCAGCAATCCGCAATACCCGGGGCTCAGCTCCAGTCGCGTCGGCCCCACGTTGCCGGTCGGTTGCAGCTCCAGCAACAGGCTTCGGGTGGACGGCGGCGAACACACGAACCACACGCCGCCGCATGCCAGCGCGCACGATTGGTTTTCGCACAGCGCTTGCGCTTCTTCCATGATCTTCATGCTTCTCATCGACCACCTCACTTCCCGTCGAAGCTCGACGGTTCTTCCGTTTCACTATTCCGTGGCATGTGCCGCCGGCGCGTCACATGTCGCCAATTTCCTCGGCTTGCTCCTGGCTTCTTTCGAACGACGCCAGCCATAGCTGACGTATGAACAACGCTCGCCATTCGTTGGGCGGGTCCGCATCCTTGTCGTCCTCGTGCGTACCGACGTCGGACGACGGCGCATCGATGTCCGACACGGGCGGCTGCCCCTGCGACGCCATTTGCATGCCGCGTACGCGCTCGGCGAGCGACATCGGTATCGGCTCGTTGCCAACGTCTGCGGACATCGGTGAGATCGTCGAGACGCCTTCAACAGTGTTCATCGTCGCCTCCTGTCTGAGTCAAGTCCGTCGCCAGCGCGGCGACGTGCTCACCGAGCGACCTGAGCGCGGGTGCCAGCATCGCGTGCAAGTCCGCTTTCGATGCGTTCGGATCGATGTCCAGCGCCGCCTCAGCCCGTGCGACGTAGTCGTGCGGGTCGTACTCGATCACAGTGCTTCCCCGGTGCACGGAGATGCGCTCGTCCGTCGCCCTGAATTCGAGATTGAGCGGTGCAGGGCACACGGCTTCCACCCGCGCACGAATGTCGTCGCGACGAGGCTTGAGCCGCACCGGCAACGCAATCGTCACGGGTACGTCGGACGGCACGTCGGCGAAAGTGCGAAGCGCGTCGTCGAGCGCGGCGAGCAGTGCCTCCGGATGGCGCGACGCGCACGTCAGCAAGCCGCGCACCTGTTCGATCATTTCGCCGCGCCAGCGCAGGCACATCTGCTCGGTGCGCATCAGATGTGCCACCACGTCTTCGAGCGCCATGGCCATACCGTCGCGATACCCGGCGTGCGTCGCACGCGCTCGTTGCCCCGCCATCGTGTGCTGCGTCTCTGCGACACGCCGCTTCGCCCACCGACGAATGTCGTCGTCGACGCGTTCGGTCAGCGTCCCGCGGACCAACTCCTCGCGGCTCACGACGACACCGTCAATGACGCGTGTCTGGGGGGGAATAGGGATGCTTCTTGGCATATTGCAGAGCCGTCACGAAAAGTCGCACGTCACGCGCGTCGGGCATGTCGGCGGCGCAAGAGTCGAGGGGGGGAAACAGCAATGGCAAACGCTGACGAAGCGGTTCACGAAGCGATGCACTCAACGCCATGAGCCGCACAAACCCTTCCCCGAGCAATTCGCTGTGCGACGGCGGCGCCGCCACGGCGGACGGCATCGCATCGAGCACCGGCAACCGGGCGTATGCATAGGCCCACCGGGGCAATCCGAGCAGCGCAGCGCGACGACACAGACTCGCCTTGTGCACCTGACATCCCATCAGATAGGCCACCTGCGGCAACAGTCGCCAGTTGAGTACCCAAGGCCGCTCGACGATGCCGATCTGATCGAACGGCCAGTGCCTGTCGAGCCGAAATCCGGCCATGAGCATTTCGTTGATCACGGCTCGCTGACGCGGCAACGAGAACTGCACCGGATAAGTAAAGCGCGCCGGATGGATGTACGACACCGGGTCGAACATCATCGTGCGCCAGCTCACGGCAATCGGACTCGGCGACTCGTGCAGGTCGGGTGTCGGGTACAAGGCCATCATCGGCCCTCCGGCACTTGCGCGACGTCACGGCGTCGCGGCCACCTTGTGCGCGCTCTCAGCGCCGCAGCGAGCCCCGCGCAAGCCAGCACGCCGACCACCAGAAGCGGCCAGAGCGGGCGGCCTTCGTTCGTTCGCTTCTCGACGGGCAACGACGGACCCGCACTGAGCGAGACCGGCTGCCGCGAGAGCACGACGGAGATGTTCTCGTAGCGCACATCGTCGAAGCTGTTCTTGAGAAATCGTCGGATGTCGTTGATCAGCGCCGTCGCATCGAAGTCGTTCCGATATACGACGACAGCAGAAATATGTGGACTGGACATCGGTGCGTTACCCGCTTGCGCGTCCACGTCATAACTCACGTGCACGCGCGCCGCGAGTACGCCGCTCATCAATCGGACGGACTGCTCCAGCCGCTGCTCGATCGCGGAGTACAGACGCGCCCGCTCGGCGCGGGGCGACGCCACGAGCGAATCGGGCGGGAACATCTGGGCGATTTCCATACGGGGACGCGACGGCAAGTCGTACGTCTTGAGCCAGTCCACCGCTTGTGGAAAATCGGCAGCGTCGACAGAAATCGAATAACCCGCCTTTCCCCCGTCGGTCTTCTGCGTCGCGATGTCGTGACGCAGAAGGACGGCAGCCACTTCATTGGCCTGCTGCTGGTCGAGCGCGCTGAGCAGCGTCTCGGCTTTGCGGCATCCCGTGAGTGCCAGCACGGCGACGAGGAGAAAGACGTAGCGACGCATTACCGAAGCAGCGCCTCAACGGCCGCTACCGATTTACGCGCGAGCGAACTCGCCATGCCGACATCGATGCCGTAGACGGCCAGCCGATTTTGCAAGTCCATCGCGCTCTCCGAATTGCTGGGATCGAAGCGCGACACAGCTGCCGTGATGCCTGCGCGGTCCGCTTCGAAATCGGCGGACAGATTGGCCACCGCGTTCATGAAACGCGACTCCAGTGTCTGGCCTGCAGCGGGATCGGTCGCAGACACCGATGCGTGGGAGTCCAGCGAGCGGACCGATAAGAGCGAAGGATCAAGTAGCATGGCAGCCTCGTTCGATATAGCGGTGAACGCATGAGCGTTCGATGACACGCGATGACGCGTGCCTCAGTACTTGGAGATGACCCCTTGCACCGTGTCCTTCAGTGTCTTGACGGTGCCTGACTGTGCGGCGCGCATCGTCGTGTAGGCGGCCATCGCCGCCTGAAACTCGGCCATACCCTCCGATTCGGTCGGCTTGCTCTTGATCTTGTCGATCGCCTCGTCCATGCGCTTCTTCAAGGCCGACGTCGGTCCGTTGAATTCCTTCGACGTCTGCTCAAGGTAAGTCAGATCTTCGCTCCTGATTCCCGGAATGCTTCCAGTCATGGTTTTTCCAAGCTCCTGTGCGGCATTACTGCCGGTTAATAAATCGCCACTGATGTGGTCCGTCCTTCACATAAGCGGCCGGACCGTACGCATACGATTGCTTTGCCGTCCAGTCGTCGCGAAGGTCGACGTTGAAGTGCACCAGACGCTTGCCCCATCGCTTCTCGAAGGTCTGCATAAAGCCGTAGAGACGGCGCAGCTGGACATCATCGAGTTCCGTGCTGATGTGGAACGTCACGCCTTCCGGCGTATCGGTGCGCAGGAACGGGACCATCTGACGTTTGAGCGCGTCCTCGGCTTCGCCGTTGGCTTCGGTTTCGTCATGCAGCGTGATGTTCACGCGATGGGCATAGGGAATCCGCTCCAGCAGGGCCTGGCGGAACTGCGCCATCTCCACGTCGGACAACCCCTTCTGCTTGCGATTGATCCATAGCTCCGGCACGGCCGGGTCGTCGAGCGAGAGCTTGAAATACAGCACCTCGGTGCGCGATGTATCGATCCACTGCGTGATGCGCGCGTTCTCTTCGTCGAGTGCGACGAGCACCAGCTTTTCCCGCTTCATGACCTCTGCGCCGAGCGCGCGCGCCAATGCGTTACGCGCGGCGCCGTCTTCCGTAAGCACGTAGAGATGGCCATCGTTGCCGGGCAGCACGATGGCGCGACCGCCGAGCGATTCGAGATATTCCGATATGCTCTGCGCCTGACGTTGCGGCTCCGAGCGCCAGTAGAAGAACGCGCTTGCGACGAGCAGCACGACGACAACGCACGACCAGAACGCTCGCTGCCAGCGGCGGCGCGTACGCGACGGGCTTACCTCGTCGTCGGGCCGCGTGTGGGCGCACAAGCTGCGCTGCACCTCGTCGGACCACGCCGCATCGATGCGCTTCACGCCCACGCGAACATCGCCGATGCGGGCGATCTGCGAGGCGTCGATAGCGACTTCCGCACCGGCACCTTCACTGAGTACGCGCACGAACAGTCCATCGCGCCCGGCGTCGTCGACCAGCACTTCGAAGTTGTCGCCACCTTCGCCATCCATCGGCACATAGATGGCGTTGGGCGGCATTTCCGTCTGCCAGCCGCGATCGAAAGCGGGATCGCTGGGGCCAATGACGAAGAGCGTCACCCCGGGCGGCAGCGCGAATTCGCAGCCGCGCATCGGGCCAGTCAGCAGACGCAGCACCGCCCCTTGGGGGATGTCGTCGATCTCGTCGGTTCGGAGGTCTGATTCCATCATCTCTTCGCGGGCAAGCGATACCGGACTGTCAGTCGACGTCGGCGGTGTTCGTCGTTCGCGCTCCTCAACAATGAATTCGTTGAGGCTGAGAATACCGACCCGGGATCAGCGATTCATGATGGGATTCTTCGCATCCGGGAGATGCGTGATCAGGATTTCAAGAGTCCGCTGCGCTATCGCACGGCTGGCGCAGGCTGAGTGGGCAGAACGGATGATGGGCGTTGCGCGCGTTCACGGTTCATGGCCTCGAGCTTGCCCTGCGCGGCGACGTCGCCCTGTGCAGCGGCCTTCTCGTACCACAGGCGTGCGCGCTCGGGATCGGGCGTCACAACGCCGTAGCCGCGCTCGTAATAGCTCGCCACGATGTATTGCGACGGCAGGTCGCCGCCGCGCGCCGCCTTCTCGTACCAGGTGAAGGCGGTCTTGTAGTCCTTGGGCACGCCCCGCCCGATGAAGTACTCGTTGGCAATGGCCGCCTGCGCCTGCACATGGCCCTGCTTCGCTGCTTTCTCGTACCAGAGGTTGGCCTGAGGAATCGATTTATTCACAACGTAGCCGTCGTCGAACATCTTGCCGTAGACGTATTGCGCCTGCGTCATGCCCGCGTTGGCGGCACGTTCCAGCCATTGCACAGCGCCGTTGGGATCGGCCGTCACCCCTTCGCCGTTGAGCAGCATCATCGCGTAGTCGAACTGCGCGAGGCGATTGCCCTGCTCGGCGGCACGGCGAAACGCGTCGAGCGCCTGCGTTTGCTGGCCCGCCTCGTACTGATGCACGGCCTGGTCGGTGAGGGCCTGCGCCGGCGCCTGTGCGGCGGCGACCGCGTAGGGGACCGGGGCGCACGCAACGCCTGCAAGCACGATGACGGCACCGGCAAACACGCGGCGCAGGGCGAAAGACGTCGGGACGGCACGGGTCATGGCACACCTCCGGGAACGGACGTACGCCTATTGTGCGCCAAACAAAAAGCCCCGGCTTAAACCGGGGCTTCGGGGTGAGACCGCTGTCGCGCTATCGTGCTTACGGCTTGATGTAGGAATAGCCCTTTTGCTGCAAGCGCGTTAGTTCGACCACGCCGGACGGCGTGAAGTCCGCGTCCAGCACGAACTGATCCTTCTTCAGATTGCGCTGCTTGAGCGTGATTTCGCACACCTCGAACTTGACGCCGCGTGCATGCAGCGCCGAGATCAGCGGCCCGACGGTCGCCGCATCCTTGTAACTCTCCATCAGAAAATCGACACCCTGCGAATGCGCGACGACCACGATCTTGGTGTCCGGCACCGTGTCCAGCTGGTTGCGGATGTTGCGCAAGCCTGCGAGCGCCTGATGCTCGGCGTCGTTGATGTGATACACGACCTTGTCTTCCGCAAAGGCCGACGTAGCCGGTACAGCAAAAACAGTGAACAGGAATGCGGTCAGCAGGCCGCGCAGCAATGTCTTGATCATGAGAGTCCCCCTTCGCGATATCGGGTGTTGGCGATTGACGTTATAGATGCGAGTTACGTGTAACCAGCCGCATCATAGCGCGATGTCACACATCGGAGCGGGGATGACCTGCGTCGAGATAGCGGGAGATGGTGGACCGATCGTCGTCCAGCGGTGGCGCAGACGGCCTGACAAAGTGGCTTTGCCAGGCATCCTCTGCCGAGTAGGCGGGCGGCGGGCCGGGTGGCAGCACCTCGGGCACTTGGCCCGGTAGCGCATACGGTGGCGGCGGATCGCCGTACGGACGCACGCCAGTGAGGTCGTTGCGAAACCCGTCATATCCGGGACATACCGCGTTCAATGCCGAGGCAGGCGGAGCCGTCACGCTCAACCGGTTCGCCGCCCGAGAGAACGACGACGTATCGAATCCCGAATCGAGGCGGCGAACCGAACACAGACGGACATCCGTCTCCGAGTCTCCGGCAACGAAATTGCAGGCGCCGGGAATACTTACCATAGTGTTTGCTCTCACCATCGCTTCTCCGAAAAATAAAAAACCCGCCAGATCCAGTATCTGGCGGGTTTCGACTTTCGGTCATGCTTTCACCCGCAGCCGTCGCGATTGCGGGTGAAGTATCGGTTCTGTGACATCTCGGGCCTCATCCCAGAGGATAACGGCCGATTCGCGCAAGCCGTAGCTCAGGCGGTCACTTCCGACCAGCAGTTCGGCGTCTCGTACAGACGCAGACGCACCAGACGCAGGTCGCGACCGTAATGCGCATCGAACACATGGCTCAGCTTGTCGAATGCGGCAGCGGCGAGATTCTCGACAGTCGGCACGCGGTCGAACACCACGGTCTTGTGGTCGGGCATCGTCTCAAGGAAAGTCCGCACGGCCGTGTCGCCTTCATAGACGAGGAACGCGTGGTCCCACACCGAGACCAGATGCTCGTTGGCGAGCGCCTTCACGTCGGCAAAGTCCATCACCATGCCGTTGTCGGACGCACCGCTCTCACGGCTCACTTCACCGGCGAGCGTGATCTCCAGCACATAGCGATGCCCGTGCAGGTTGCGGCACTGGCTTCGGTGATCGGGAATGCGGTGGCCCGCATCGAATTCGAGTTTCCGGGTAATCGTAATCACAGCAACGGCTCAGGGAATATTCAGGTATTTGTGCGTCTGCATCGACAACGACCAGCGCGGGTGCGACTTGCAATAGTCGATCGCCAGCTTGGTATTCGTGTCCCGCAACGGGCCATCCATCGGTTGCAGATAGAAGTGCGTGAAGTCGAGCGCTTCGTAATCGGCCAGACGCTGACGATCCTGCGGCACCACCACCTTCAGTTCGTCGCCACGCGTGACGATCAGTTCGGCATCTGCCTTCGGGCTCACGCACACCCAGTCAATGCCTTCGGGAATCGCTTGCGTGCCATTGGTTTCCACGGCAATGCGAAAACCCTCGGCATGCAGCGCAGCGATCAGCGGGGCGTCGAGCTGAAGCAGGGGCTCGCCGCCGGTGCACACGATGAAGCGGTGCGCGCGATCGTCCTGCGGCCACAGCGCGACGACCTGTGCGACGAGGTCGGCCGGCGTACGGTACTTGCCGCCGTTCTCGCCATCGGTGCCGACGAAGTCCGTATCGCAGAACTGGCAGACGGCATCGGCACGGTCCTCTTCGCGCCCGGTCCACAGGTTGCAGCCTGCAAACCGGCAGAACACGGCCGGGCGCCCGGCGTTCGCGCCCTCACCCTGCAATGTGTAGAAGATTTCCTTTACCGCGTACGTCATGATGCTCTCGATTCGACTATGAAGAATCAGACCGCCTGGCGACCCTGATTCTGGTTATCGCGCGCCCGCCACTGCTCGTAGCCGCGCTGACGCAACTGGCACGCCGGGCATTCGCCACATCCGTAGCCCCACGGGTGCAGCACGCTGCGCTCGCCCAGATAGCACGTGTGCGTGTCTTCTCGCACGGTCTCGACGAGCACGTTGCCGCCCAGATCCTGCGCCATCTGCCACGTGTCGGCCTTGTCGATCCACATCAGCGGTGTCTCGACGATGAAGCGCTGGTCCATGCCCAGATTGAGCGCGACCTGAAGCGCCTTCATGGTGTCGTCGCGGCAATCGGGGTAGCCCGAGAAATCCGTCTCGCACATACCGCCGACGAGTACCCGCAAACCTCGGCGATACGCAATGGTCGCACCAATCGTCAGAAACAGCAGATTTCGTCCCGGCACGAAGGTATTCGGCAGATTGTTCGCCGCCATCGCAATCGTGGTTTCGCGCGTGAGCGAGGTCTCGCTGATCTGACCGAGAATCGACAGGTCGATCATGTGATCGTCGCCCAGTCGCGGCGCCCACTGCGGAAAACGTTCGCGGAGCTTGGCCAGCACGTCGGTGCGGCACTCCAGCTCGACGCTATGGCGCTGGCCGTAATCGAAACCCAGCGTCTCGACGCGCGCGTAGCGCGAGAGCGCCCACGCGAGGCAGGTGGTCGAATCCTGTCCACCGGAGAACAGAACCAGAGCGGAATCGGTGCTTGTCGTCATGATCATGCGCTAGCAGTATCGCCCTTGCCGTCGGAGCATCGAGGCATCGCGACAGCGGGGGCCGGGGCACGCGCTTGCGGCTGCCATCGAAGATCGGACCTTTCGGACATTCGGGACGTACGGACATCGCTATCTCGAACGTCCCCGGACCTTCCGGGCAACCCGCGTGCGGGAGTTGTCACGCGATTTTGAACCGCGTTGCCCCGCGCAGCTATCGCCGGGCCGTTATACCCATCATCGGGCAGCGTTTTCGGTCAAACGCAAAAAGGGCTTGCGATATGCGCAAGCCCTTCGAATTTGGTGGCCTGGGTCGGAATCGAACCAACGACACGCGGATTTTCAATCCGCTGCTCTACCAACTGAGCTACCGGGCCAAGAGAAAAGCGATTATAGAGAACGAATACGCTTTGCGCAAGCCCCTAATCTAAAAAATCTGCAGCGAAGCGGCATGACGGCACCTTTGCGCGCGCCACACCGCCGTTCCATCAGGTCTTGCTCTTGGAAAGTTCGACGCCCAGTTGCTTGAGCTTGCGATACAAGTGCGTACGTTCCAGCCCGGTCTTTTCGGCTACGCGCGTCATGCTGCCGTGTTCCTTGGCCAGATGGTAAGCAAAGTAGGCGCGCTCGAAGGCGTCGCGGGCTTCGCGCAGCGGGACGTCGAAGGAGATGTCCGCCGACATGCCCGCACCGCCCAGACCGCTCACGCCGTCCGCATCGCTCACGCCGAGCGGCACGTGATGCGAGGCCGTACCGTTCAGGCCCGCGCCGGCGTGACGCGGCTCGCTCTCGCCGAAGACACCGGCTTCGAGTGCGTCGTCGTCGCCTTCGAAGGCGCTTGCCGCCCCACCGGACGCTTCGCGCTTGCCGCGCGCCAACCCCTGCTCGACCGCCTGCAACAGCTTTTGCAGGGCGATGGGCTTCTCTAGGAAGTTGAGCGCACCGATCTTCGTCGCCTCGACGGCGGTGTCGATCGTGGCATGTCCGGACATCATGATCACGGGCATGGTCAGCAACTGCTGTGCCGCCCATTCCTTGAGCAAGGTCACGCCGTCGGTATCGGGCATCCAGATATCGAGCAGCACGAGATCGGGCGTGTGTGCGGCACGGAAAGCGCGCGCTTCCTGCGCGTTCTCCGCCACCTCCACGGCATGCCCCTCGTCGCTCAGAATCTCCGAGAGCAGCTCCCGGATCCCCATTTCGTCATCCACCACCAAAATGGTTGCCATTTACGCTACCTTCGTGTGTTCTGCCGGCTTGCTGCGCGGCAGTTCCTGGTCGTCAGCCAATTGAGTAAACAAGATCGAAATCTGTGCACCTGCACTGCCTTCGCCCTCGGGTAAAGACCGGTTACGGATATCGATACGCGCCTGATGCTCGTCGATGATCTTCTTGACCATCGCCAACCCGAGCCCGGTGCCCTTCGATTTGGTCGTCACGTAGGGTTCGAATGCGCGGGTCAGAATGCGCGCCGGGAAGCCCGGCCCATTGTCCGTGATCGTCAGACGCACTGCTGTGCGCTTCGGTTCGCCGGGATGCACATCCGTTCCTGCGTATTCTACTGTCTTCGTTTCCACCGTGATAAGAGGGTTTTCGGTTCCGCCGACCGCATCTTGAGCATTCTGCAGCAGATTATGGATAACCTGCCGCAATTGCGTCGAGTCTCCGCGAATCTCCGGCAGCTCCGCATCGAGGTACGGACGGATCGTGCCGCGTCCTTCATCCACACCGTACAACGTCAGCACCTCGCCAATCAGCTCGTTGAGTTGCAACGGATGCATGATCGCGGGCGGCAGTCGCGCATAGTCGCGGAAATCGTCCACCATGCGCTTCATGGCCGCCACCTGATTGACGATGGTCGTCGCGCCCTTGCGCAATACTTCGGCGTCGGCCGGCGGCAGCTTGTCGGACAGCTTCATCTGCAAACGCTCCGCCGAGAGCTGAATCGGCGTGAGCGGATTCTTAATCTCGTGCGCCAGACGCCGCGCCACTTCGGCCCATGCCACCGAGCGCTGCGCGGAGATCACGTCGCTGATGTCGTCGAACACCACCACGTAGCCGCCGCCTGCGCTGGTCGGCACTCCGCCCACCGCCACCATCGGCTCCGGCAAATGCGAGCCACGTACCAGCAGCGTCACACCGTCAGTTTCGCCTGGCAGCGTCAGACCGATCTGCTGCTGCCAGTGCCCGCCCGGACCGAGGTCGGCATTGGCGTCGCGATCGGCGAACGCTCGACGCAGCGTTTCACCGAACTCTACCAGCGCCGGAATATGTGCGGGCGAGCGATTCAACTCGCCCTGAAAACTCTGCTTGAAGATGCGCTCGGCGCCGGCGTTGGCCGTCGTCAGTCGGAAATCGCGATCAAACACGAACACACCGGCCGTCAGGCTCGACAAAATGGACTCCAGGTGCGCCTTCGAACTTTCCAGCGCGAGACGGTTGCGCTCCACGGTAGCGCGCGCGTCGGACAACTGACGCGTCATCGCATTGAACGCCTGCGTCAGAAAACCCAATTCGTCATTGGTGCGCACTTCCCCCTTGGGCGACAAGTCGCCAGCCGCGACTTCCTGCGTGCCGCGCGCGAGCAGGAACAGCGGACGCGCCAGCTGACTACCGAGCGCCAGCGCGAGCATCATCGCCACGAAGGTCGCGAGGAACAGCGATAGCGTCAGCGTACCGATGTACATCTTGCGAAGGCCCGTGCGTCCCAGCGCCTTCTCCTGATACTCGCGATAAGCGTTCTGCACGGCCTCGGCGCTCTTGGCCAGATTGGCCGGGACCAGTTGGGTGACTTGCAGAAACCGTTCGTCGTCCTGCAACGACGACGTGTAGCTCGACGGAATGCGGATCACCACGCGCCAGCGCAACTGATCGTGTCCTTCGTGCCGGTCGTAGCCCTCGCTACCGCCTTCGATGGCCGTGTAGCCACGCGGTTGCGTGCGCGCCTGTCGCAACATCAGCGCGGTGGGCAGATCGGGCACCAGCGCGTTGAAGTTGCCTGAGGCCGAGGCCAGCACACGACCGTTGCCGTCGACGATGGTCGCGTCCTGCAAGCCGAACTGATCTCGCATGCGTAGCAGCGTGAGCGTGCCGCCCTTCTCGCCGCTCGACGCCAGATTGTCGGCCACCAGTTGTGCCTTCGCACTCAGATCGGACAGACCGTTGTTCAGAATCGCACGCCCGAGTTCGAGACCGGAGTCGAGCGCCGTTTCGACCCGCACGTCGAACCACGATTCGATGCTGCGCGAGACGAATTGCAGCGATACGAGATAGATGATGCCGCCCGGCAGCACACCCACCAGCGCGAAGAAGATCGCAAGCTTGGCGAGCAGTCGCGTGCCGAAACGTCGCTGGCGCAGCCGCACGAGAATGATCCAGACGAGCGCGCCGACGATGAAGACGAAGATGAATGCGACCGCAATATTCGCAGTGTAGAGCAGCGAATAATAGCGATCGAAGAATTCGGTATTGGCCGACGCGAGCGCAAGCAGGCCGAACAGGCCGATGGCGACCAGCGCCATCGTGACGATCAGCGTGCGAATGACGATGTGCTTGAGCAGGCCGCCGCCGTTATTTGACACGGGCAGCTCCGGGCGGGAGGGCCGCATTGAAGGCCAGTGGCAATTTGCCCGTCGAGCGCGAGGCGGCATTCGTGGCGTTCGCAGGACTCGTTGCATCGGGCGATGTCAGACCGAAGCTCCCAGAGGCTGCGGACGGTGCCAGCGTAATCGGTGCGGCGGACACAGGCGCCGATGCGGACGTTGCGACGGGCAATGCCGCCACGCTCGGCACCGACAAGCTCGCCGATGCCGACGGTTGCGCGGGCGTGAACAAGAAACGCGTCCAGTCCGAACTGAGGTTCCAGTCGCGATTGTTCACTGCGTCGATCTGGAACGGCTTGGGCATGAGCGCGTTGTCGAGCCGCATGCGCACCGACACCTGATACTGCGTGCCCGGCTTGGCCACGCCCTTCTCTATCACGCGCCAGCCGCTGACATTGCGAACGAGCGCGAGCGCTTCACGCAGCGAACCGAATCCCAGTTGCAGGCCGCCGCTATTGCTGTTGCCGTTATTGCTGGAGACACGGTACTGACGCGTGAGCGGCTGGAACCACAACCGCACGCTCTGAGACGTATTCACGACCTTTTCGTCGAACCAGTACCAGCGCGAGCGGGTCAGTTCGAAGTCCGTCGTGAAATAGAGGGAGATGCCGCGATTGACGGCATCTTCGAGACTGCTATTGAGCTCGAAGGCAAAGCGTGCGTCGAGCGACCAGCCGCCGTCCGACGGTTCGAGCCGGGCCTCGCGCACCTGGATTTCGTTTTCGGCGCGCGCGGGTGCCGCGTAGCCGAGCGCAAAAACGCACAGCAGCAGTGGCAGCAGGCAGGCCAGTAGCCGTTGGGAGAAAGTCACCGTTTCTGGAAGCGAGCGTAGTAGAAGCCGTCGTGGGCGCCGCCAGGGGTCATCAGCAATTGCCCGGGAGCGTCCAATCGTACCGCATCTGTGCGAACACGTTCAAACCATTGCGCTTGCTGCTCGTTTTCCGCCGGGAAGACGGAGCACGTCGCATAGATCAGTTCGCCGCCCACAGCCAACGTCTCCCACAGCGCGAGCAGAATCCGGCGCTGCTCCTCGACCAGCGCGGCAATGTCAGCCTCGCGACGCAACCAGCGAATGTCCGGATGACGGCGCACGATCCCCGCTGCCGAACACGGCACGTCGGCCAGAATGCGGTCGAACGGCACGCCGTCCCATCCCCCGCCCGACCATTTCGACGGATTGCCCGCATCGCCGATGCGCACATCCGCTTCCAGCCCGAGACGTTCCAGATTCTCATAGATGCGTGGCACGCGCGTGCGGTCCGATTCGAGCGCCGTGACCTGCACGTCCGCCATTTCCAGCAGATGACCGGTCTTGCCGCCAGGGGCTGCGCAGGCGTCCAGCACGCGCATGCCCGGTTTCGGATTGTCGCCGAGTACCAACGGCGCAGCCAGTTGCGCACCGGCATCCTGCACCGAAACCCATCCGTCGGCGAAGCCGGGCAGACGATCGACCGGCACCGCGTGCGCCAGACGCAGCGCCACCGGGCCGATGACCTCGGCCTCCATGCCCGCCTGCGTCAGCGCCGCCAGCATGGCGTCCACGCTGACACGACGCGTGTTCACGCGCAGCGTCATCGGTCCGCGGCCATTGCCAGCGGCCAGCAGCGTCTCCCATTGGTCGGGATAGGCGCGGCGCACGGTGTCGATCCACCACGCAGGGTAATTCCAGCGCGCTTCGGGTTGCGTCTCGATCTGCGCCATCAGCGCGCTACGCTCACGCAGAAAGCGGCGCAGCACCGCATTGGCCAGCCCCTTCGCCGCCGCCGTGCGACGCTGCGCGGCAATGGCTTCGACCGCCTGATCGACAACCGTAAATTCGGTGTACGCAGCACCTTCGGCATCGTCTTGCAGCAACGCGAGCGCGCATAGGAGGATGTCGCGCACGCGTGCCTGCAAAGCGGGCTTGACGAGCACGGCGAGCAGCGCGCGGCTGCTGCCCAGACGTCGCACAGCGCGATAAGCGAGATCCTGCGTGGCGGCACGCACGGTCGGTGCGCACTGGGCGGTGGCTTGCGTCAGCGCCTGCGGCAATGCGGTGCCCTTCTGGACGGATTCGACGACCTGTGCGGCGCGTTGCAGCACATAGGCCAGGGATTCGGTGGGCAGACTCGGTTGCGGCATGGGCGTTCTACAAACAAACATGCCCGCACGACGGCGGGCATGGGAGGGTAACTGGACGGCTGTCGGCCGACAGGATATCAGACGGGGTATTGGCCGGTGCGCGCCATCTCCATCAGGCGCGCCACGCGCTCTTCGGTCGCCGGGTGGGTCGAGAACAGGTTCGCGAGACGTCCGCCGGACAGCGGATTCATGATCATCATCTGCGCCGTAGCCGGGTGCTGCTCGGCCGTATCGAACGGAATCCCCTGCGCGTAACGATGAATCTTGTCGAGCGCCATCGCGAGCGACTGCGGGTCGCCGGAGATTTCGGCACCACCCCGGTCGGCTTCGAATTCACGAGCGCGCGAGATCGCCATCTGGATCAGCGAGGCGGCCAGCGGCGCGAGAATCGCCACGGCAATGCTGGCGATCGGATTGGCCGGACGGCCGTTTTCGTCACGTCCGCCGAAGAACATCGCGAAGTTGGCGAGCGCGGAAATCGCACCGGCCATCGTGGCGGAAATCGTCGAGATGAGAATGTCGCGATGCTTCACGTGGGCCAGCTCGTGCGCCATCACACCACGCAACTCACGGTCGGAGAGCACACGCAGAATACCGGTCGTGGCCGCCACCGCAGCGTTCTCTGGATTGCGGCCGGTCGCGAACGCGTTCGGCGCGTCTTCGTTGATCAGGTAGACCTTCGGCATCGGCAGGCCAGCACGTTGCGACAACTCCCGCACCATGTTGTAGAACTGCGGCGCGCTGGTCTCGTCGACTTGCTGCGCGTTGTACATGCGCAGCACCATCTTGTCCGAGAACCAGTACGAAAAGAAATTCATCGCGAGCGCAAACGCCAGCGCGAGCATCATGCCCTGCTTGCCGCCGATCATGCCGCCCACCACCATGAACAACGCGGTGATGGCCGCCATCAGCAGGGTGGTCTTCATCCAATTGAACATAGTGTTCTCCTCTGCAAATCCTTGATGACCTCACGGATCACGCACTTTGCGTGTCCTCGGGCGTTAGATGGCGTCGCTTGCCGAAAATTCAACGTCCCCCGCACCGGCGTCGACTAATTTTTCAGACGTTCACCGGGTTTGCATGCGACTTCGAAGACGTTTTACGCCATTTTCGCGCTGTTTTGATGCTCGGAACGTCGAATCCCAAATCACCCGAGAGGCACGAAACGCTCAGCTCGCCGCGCCAGCCGCACCTGCCACAAATATGTCGCCCGTCGCCAGGGCGAAGCCCGCCAGGAACTCCCGCACCGGCAAGCGCTTGCCGCCCGGCTTCTGGCACTCGGTCACGCGCAGCGCGCCTTCACCGCAGGCGATGACGATGGCGTCAGCGCTCACTTCGAGCACCGTACCGGGCGCAGCGCCCGACTTGCCCGTCACGGCGCTCGCGCGCCAGAGCTTCACGGGCGTGTCGTGCACGGTACCCAGCGCACCGGGGAACGGATCGAACGCCCGCACCTGCCGTGCCAGCGTTTCGGCGGGCTTGTTCCAGTCGAGCACCGCTTCCTGCTTGGCGATCTTCTCGGCATACGTGACGCCCGCCTCGGGCTGCGCTTCCGACGGCAGATGGCCGTCGCGTGCGAGCCGCTGCAACGCCTCGACGATCATTTTTCCACCCAGCGCCGCCATACGGTCGTGCAGCGTCGCCGTCGTATCTTCGGGACCGATGGGTTCGGCTTCGCGCGAGATCATCGCACCGGTGTCGAGCCCGGCGTCCATCTGCATGATGGTGATGCCGGTCTCGGCGTCGCCCGATTCGATGGCACGGTGAATCGGCGCAGCGCCGCGCCAGCGGGGCAGCAGCGAGCCGTGGATGTTCAGACAGCCGTAGCGCGGCAGATCGAGCACTTCCTGCGGGAGGATCAGGCCGTAGGCCGCGACCACCATGACGTCGGGCGCGAGTGCGCGCAATTGCTCGATGGCCGCTGCGGCTTCTTCCGGATACTTGCCGTTACGGCGCAACGACGGCGGCTGCGCCACCGGCATGCCATGTTCCTGCGCGTAGCGTTTGACGGGACTGGCCTGAAGCTTCATGCCACGTCCTGCAGGACGGTCAGGTTGAGTAAGCACCAACTCCACAGGGAAGCCAGCGGCATCGATGGCGGCGAGCGCGGTTTGTGCGAATTCCGGTGTACCGGCGAAAACGATGCGAAGCGTCATGATGGACTTCCTCCTGCGTAGTGCTGACTGGTGCTGACTGGTGCTGACGTAGTGCTGCCGGAGATCCCGGCGACTGCGACGACTTACTGAACGGCGGTGGGTGCCGCCGAAGCGGCGGAAGCCGTGGCGGGCGTGGCCGGTACGAATGCGCGGAAACGCTCGTTCGTGTCGCCTGCGCGGCCGCCCTGCCAGATCTCGCGCCAGGTGTCTGGCACGGTGATGCGAGACGCCGCTTTGTCGAGCACCAGCAGCGTGTCGCAGCGTGAAGCGTCGTCGAGGCTCGGGAGCTGCACCGGGCGCACGTCGATGAAATAGTCGAGCATGGCCCGCTCAGATTCGCCCACGTTGAACGATCCGATGCAAGCGCTCGCTTCGGATGTGCCTGCCTGCGTCGCATTCGTTGCCTTCATGGCCTTCGTTGCCCGCGGCACTTGCGACAGCGCCTCGTTCAATGCGGCGAACGGCGTGCGATAGCTGCGCGCTTCGTTGACCCACGGCAGCAGCAGCGTCGAGAGCGTTCCCCAGACGAACATCAGTCCCGCGAAACCGAACACGAGTGCGCCGAGTGCACGACGATGCACAATGGCCGTCACCCATAATGCCGCGATCACGAGACCTGCGAGGAACAGCCCAGGCGAGAACGGCAGCACGTAATCGAGTGGCAACCATTTGCCGATCGGACCCGCAGCAACGTGCCCGTTCCCGGTCAGTTGCAGCCCCCAGCGCACCCAGAGAAACACGCCGAGCACGCTCATGAGTACGAGCGCGACGCCCGACCACGTCTTCTCCAGCCACGACGGCAGGCGCACGCCTGCGCCGAGTACGGCGATGGCCGGAAAGAGCGACAACATATAAATATCGCGGATGGCCGACGACACCACCAGCGTCAACACGAACAGCACGGCATACAGCCACAGCATGGCGAGTTCCGGGCGCTCGCCGACAAAGCGTCGCAGACGCCCGCCTGCGCCTTGGCGCAGCTGCGAAATCAACGCCCCCACGGCGAGCCAGCCCGCCGGAAAGGTCAGCCCGAGCAAGCTGGTCACGTCGTTCCAGTACGACTTGCGTTCGCCCCCGAGATGGACGAAGCCGAAGAACCGGCCGAAGTTGTTATCCCAGAACCACTCGATGAACAGCGGCTCAGACGCGTGCCAGAACAGCACCGGCCAGACGATCAGCCACGGCAGCGAGGCGAGCAACGCCCAGCCGAGCGCCGCCGCGTAACGACGCGTGCGATACGCGGGCAACAGGAAGACGGACAGCGCCGTGAGGCCCAGCACACCGGGCACGAGCAAGCCTTTGCTGAGGAACGCGATGCCAGCGCCCGTGCCGAAGAGCAGCCCCCACAGACGGGCGGAATTCTCGGCCCGCGCCAGACGCGCGAGCGCCGCCAGCGCGAGTGCGGCACCGGCCAGTTGCGGCACGTCGGCCGTGAGTTTGTGAATGTTTTCGATGGCCCCGAAGCTGCCGACCATGAGCATCGGCGCGAGCCAGTTGAAGGTGTCGGAACCATAGAGGCGCTGCGCCAGACGTCCTACGCAGATCACTGCAATGACGAGCCACGCAAGCACCGCGAACTGCGCACCCTGGAACACCGGCAGTACGGCGGAAGTCGCACGCGCAAACATCGCCCCCGTCCAGTACATGACGGGCGGCTTCTCGACGAACGGATCGGCAGCCACGCGCGGCACGATCAGATCGTGACCCCGGAAGAAGTTGAGCACCATGCCAACCGAATACGGTTCGTCGGCTTTCCAGGGGTCGCGGTCGAACAGGCCCGCGAGCAGGAACGCGAACAGCAGTGCGGCGCTCAGCCAGAAAACAAGACGGGTACGGGAAGACAGCTTAGGCGTGGCGATGGACATCTCGTCAGACAGTCGGGGTGATTGGCCCGACGGCAGACGTTCTGGACGCCCCGTCGCAGCAGCAGAAGGCAGGCGCATGGCCCGCGAGCGCTGCAAGTATAGAGGACTTTACCGGGCGCGCCCAAACCTGACCCCGAGGGGTGACGGGGCGCGCCGTGGCGATCAGGCGCGTTCGGCCTGCTTCTTCATCTTCGCCTTGATGCGGTTGCGCTTGAGCGGCGAGAGGTACTCGACGAACACGCGTCCCTTAAGGTGATCCATCTCGTGCTGGATGCACACGGCGAGCAGATCGTCGGCGTCGATGACGAACTTCTCGCCCTTCTCGTTGAGCGCTTCGACGCGCACACGATCCGCGCGCTCGACTTCGTCGTAAATGCCGGGCACGGAGAGGCAACCCTCTTCGTAGACCTTTTGTTCGTCGCTACGCCACACGATCTTCGGGTTGATGAACACGCGCAGTTCGTCGCGCGTTTCCGAGAGGTCCATCACGATGACTTGCTCGTGCACGTCGACCTGCGTGGCCGCGAGGCCGATGCCGGGGGCGTCGTACATGGTCTCGGCCATGTCCTTGACGAGTTGACGGATCCGGTCGTCCACCTCGGTGACCGGCTTGGCCACCTTATGCAGACGCGGATCGGGATATTGAAGAATTGTCAGTAATGCCATGATGAAAACGGGAATTCGCCGCATTGCCCTACGGGCAGCCGCACACGCAAAATCGTGTGATCACGCAGGCGTACGGCAATGTCTGTCGCGCGCCCCGTCTGCTCTGGCCCCCCGGTCAATGCTTACCGGATGATGAAAAATTTTAGCATAGCGCTATCGTCGACGCTGGCGGCCGACACGCCCCTGGCCACTCGTGACGCCCGCCCCGCCTGCCTCGCGAGCCATTCCTGCACGGCGGAAAACGAGAATTCCGCACACTTGGGGGCGACGCACCCTGATGGACAGATCGGTGCAGACCGAGAGGAAATCAAGGACTGGTTGCGCCTGTGCCACACGCCGGGTGTGCCAGCCGCGGCGGTCCGACGTCTGCTGGCCGCCTTCGGTCCACCCGACGCGATCTTCGGGGCGTCGCGCGGCGCGTTGTCCGACGTGGTGCCGGTAGACGTCGTCGGGCGGTTGCTGGCGCGTACGTCTGCCGAATTGTCGACGCAAATCGCCGTCACGCTCGAATGGGCGGATCGACCGGGATGCGCCGTCGTCACTTTGTCCGAATCCGCCTATCCGCGCGCGTTGCTGACGCTCGGAGACCCACCGCCGGTCCTGTACTGCCGGGGAGACGTGACACGGGCCAACCGGTCGGGAGACGGCGGCGAACGGGCCGTGGCCATCGTCGGCAGCCGTCGCGCCTCGCCGCAGGGACGCGACAACGCACGGCACTTCGCCCGGGTGCTGGGGGACGCCGGTGTCGCCGTCGTGTCGGGGCTCGCCGCCGGGATCGACGCGGCGGCCCACGAGGGCGCACTGGAGACGTCCGGGGGCACGTGCGCGGTCA
The DNA here is from genome assembly GCF_902459615.1 of Pandoraea commovens. Classification (GTDB taxonomy): domain Bacteria; phylum Pseudomonadota; class Gammaproteobacteria; order Burkholderiales; family Burkholderiaceae; genus Pandoraea; species Pandoraea commovens. The sequence goes on along the minus strand of NZ_CABPSA010000002.1, from coordinate 505,347 downwards.
TCGGCACCGGCGCGGACATCGTCTACCCGACGCGCCATCGTGCACTGGCCGAACAGATCGCGGAACGGGGCCTGATGCTGTCCGCGTTCCCGATCGGCACACCGCCCCGCCCCGAGCACTTCCCCCGTCGCAACCGGCTCATCGCGGCACTCGCCCGGTGTACGGTCGTCATCGAAGCGACCACGCAATCCGGCTCGCTCATCACAGCGCGCCTTGCCGGTGAACTAGGACGCGACGTCCTTGCCGTGCCCGGATCGATCCACTCGCCGCACAGTCAGGGCTGTCACGTGCTCATTCGGGACGGCGCGACCCTCGTCACTTCGCCGGACGACGTGCTGGAGGCCCTCGGTATGACGCCATCCGCCCCGGAACGCGCCGCCCGTGGCGAGCGCAAGCGTCAACGCCAGCCCTCACCCGCCCGCGCGGGCAGCGAAACGCCGGAGCACGGCAAACGGATCGCTCAAGGCGGCAATGACGGGAACGCAGCGGCCCTGCCGGGCGTCCACGTGAGCCCGAAGCAGGCAAAAGCGGATATGAGCACGGTCGGAGCGACAGACGCCCACGCGGGCACGGCAGCGGTTCTGAAGGCGCTGGGGTATGATCCCGTCAACGCGGACACCCTCTGCGAGCGCACTGGCCTCGGCATCGCTGACGTGCTGGCGCAACTGGGCGCACTGGAACTCGGCGGCCATGTCGCCCGTCTGCCGGGCGGCCGGTTCAGCCGACTGACTTTAGCCGACTGATGCCGGCCCGCTGAAGTCCTGCCACGAGGGTCAAACAACGCGCTTCTGCCCGTCACCCCCAAAACACAGCAACCGATATCACCGACACCATGCCCGTTTTCGATCCCGTCGCCGACCGTTCTGCACTGGCTGCCGCGCTGGCCGGGGGCAACACGCGTCTCGTGGCCTGTCTGTGCGCGGCGTGGTGCGGCACCTGCCGTGAATACGCGCAAACCTTCGAGCAACTGGCCGCGAAGCATCCCGAGCTATGTTTCGTCTGGGTGGACATCGAAACGCACGCCGACTGGCTCGACGACCACGACATCGAGAATTTCCCGACATTACTGGTTCAGGATGCACCGCAATCGGCCGGTCAGGCCCGCTTCTTCGGCCCGGTGCTGCCGGCCATCGGGATTCTCGAACGTATGCTCGACGCCGACGTACTGGGCAACGCCACGGTCGCGGCCCCCGCGCTGCGCGAGCACCTGCGGGCCGCGTGAGTCCGCATCCGCCCCACCCTTGCCGACGGCTTGCGACGCGCTTATGATGTGCCGCTTTCAGGCACGCCTTGTGCCCGATCCGACGGCAACGCCGGATTGGCTATATGTTATAAAGCCAACGAATGTCGCCTGGCGACACCCCCTCAACATTACTTAACGTCATGTCAAAAGCTCTGATCATTGCCGAGAAACCGTCCGTCGCGAATGACATCGCGCGGGCGCTGGGCGGCTTTACCAAGCATGACGAGTACTTCGAGAACGACGATTACGTCGTCTCGTCGGCGGTTGGCCACCTCGTCGAAATCGGCGCGCCGGAAGACTATGAAGTCAAACGCGGCAAGTGGAGCTTCGCCAACCTTCCCGTGATTCCCCCGCACTTCGACCTCAAACCGATCGCCAAGAGCGAGTCGCGTCTGAAGGTGCTCACCCGCCTCATCAAGCGCAAGGACGTCGATGTCCTGATCAACGCCTGTGACGCGGGGCGCGAAGGGGAACTGATTTTCCGTCTGATCGCGCAGCACGCGAAGGCCAAGCAACCGGTCCAGCGTCTGTGGCTTCAGTCGATGACGCCGCAATCGATTCGCGACGGCTTCAAGCGTCTGCGCACCGACAACGACATGCTCCCGCTGGCCGACGCCGCGCGCAGCCGTGCCGAAGCCGACTGGCTGGTCGGCATCAATGGCACGCGCGCCATGACGGCGTTCAACAGCAAGGGCGGCGGGTTCTTCCTGACGACGGTCGGTCGCGTGCAGACGCCGACCCTGTCGATCGTGGTCGAGCGCGAAGAAAAGATTCGCAAGTTCGTGTCGCGCGACTACTGGGAAGTCAAAGCCGAGTTCGTTGCCGCAGCAGGCTTCTACGAAGGCCGCTGGTTCGACCCGAATTTCAAGCGCAACGAATTCGATCCCGAGCAGCGCGATTCGCGTCTGTGGAGCGTGGCGGCCGCTGAGTCGGTCGTCGCCGCGGTGCGTGGCAAGCACGGCACCGTCACGGAAGAATCGAAACCGTCGAGCCAGCTCTCGCCGCTGCTGTTCGATCTGACCAGCTTGCAGCGCGAAGCCAATAGCCGCTTCGGTTTCTCCGCGAAGAACACGCTCGGTCTGGCGCAGGCGCTGTACGAAAAGCACAAGGTGCTGACGTACCCGCGTACCGACGCACGCGCGCTGCCGGAAGACTACCTGGAGACCGTCAAGGAAACGATGGCGGTACTCAAGGAGAGCAACAACTATCATCAGTTCGCCAATCAGGTTCTGAACAAGGGCTGGGTCAAGCCGAACAAGCGGATCTTCGACAACAGCAAGATCAGCGATCACTTCGCCATCATCCCGACGCTGCAAGCGCCGAAGAACCTCTCCGAGCCGGAGCAGAAGCTGTACGACCTCGTGGTCAAGCGCTTCCTGGCGGTGTTCTTCCCGGCCGCCGAGTATCAGGTGACGACCCGCATCACGGAAGTGGTCGGTCATCACTTTAAGACCGAAGGCAAGGTGCTCGTGCAGGCCGGATGGCTCGCCATCTACGGCAAGGAAGGCGCTGACGACGGCAAGGACGCAAAGGACACCAAGGAAGACCAGCCGAATCTCGTGCCGGTCGCCAAGGACGAAAAGGTCGGTGTCGACAAGGTCGCGGCCGTCGGTCTGCAAACCAAGCCGCCTGCGCGCTACAGCGAAGCGACGCTGCTTTCCGCCATGGAAGGCGCGGGCAAACTCGTGGAAGACGGCGAGTTGCGCGAAGCGATGGCAGGCAAGGGTCTGGGCACACCGGCCACGCGCGCGGCCATCATCGAAGGCTTGCTGACGGAAAAGTACCTTGTGCGCGAAGGCCGCGAGCTGCATCCGACGGCCAAGGCGTTCCAGTTGATGACGCTCCTGCGCGGCCTGGGCGTGGACGAACTGACGCTGCCGGAACTCACGGGCGAATGGGAAGCCAAGCTCTCGCAGATCGAGCGCGGCGGCCTCAAGCGCGACGAGTTCATGCACGAAATCGCGCAAATGACGCAGACCATCGTCAAGCGCGCGAAGGAATACGATTCCGATACCATCCCCGGCGATTACGCGACGCTCACGACGCCGTGTCCGCACTGCGGCGGTGTGGTCAAGGAAAACTACCGCCGTTTCGCCTGCACGAACTGCAACTTCTCGATCTCGAAGATCCCGGGCGGACGTCAGTTCGAAATCCCGGAAGTCGAAGAGTTGCTGCAGAACAAGACGATCGGACCGCTGTCGGGTTTCCGCAGCAAGATGGGACGTCCGTTCTCGGCCATCATCAAGCTCTCCCCCGATGACGAAATGGGCTACAAGCTCGAATTCGACTTCGGTCAGGACAACGGCGACGAGGATGGCGAAGCCCCGGACTTCACGGGTCAGGAGCCGGTCGGTCATTGCCCGAAGTGCAATGGGCGCGTGTTCGAGCACGGTATGCGTTACGTGTGCGAAAACGCCGTGGCGAATCCGAAGACCTGCGACTTCACGTCGGGCAAGGTGATTCTCCAGCAGGAAATCACGCGCGAGCAGATTCACAAGCTGCTCACCGAGGGCAAGACGGACTTGCTGACGAACTTCAAGTCGTCGCGCACCGGTCGCACGTTCAAGGCGTATCTGGCCAAGCAGAAGGACGGCAAGATCGGCTTCGAATTCGAGGCGAAAGCCCCGAAGAAGACCGCAGCGAAGGCTGGCGACGGCGACGCGAAGGGTGACGAAGGCGACGAGAAGGCCGCCCCGGCACGCAAGACGGCGTCGAAGACCGCAGCCTCCAAGGCACCGGCCAAGAAGGCGGCCGCCAAGAAGACGACGGCCAAGGCCAAACCGGCGACCAAGAAGGCCGCGTCGAAGTCCGACGATGCCGCCTTCGACGAAGACGACGCACCGTTCTAAGTACGTCACTCCTCCGATGAAGCCCGACGGCCTCATCGGATCGAGACAAAAAAACGGCCACCTCCTCGCGGAAGTGGCCGTTTTGCTATCCGAAGCCAGCGGCTAATGTCGCTAACGTCGCTAAGGTCGCCAACGCCGCGCCAGGCTGCGTTACATCTGAATTTCGGTGGCGGGAGCCGACATCTTGGGCGGCACCCAGCGCTCGGCGGCCGAAATACCTTCGTTCTGGCGGAAGTACTCGACCGTCAGATCGATGAAGCCACGCGTCTTTGCCGACAGGTACTTGCGGCTCGGGTAGACGAGCGAGACGTCGATGGGCGTCTGCGAATAGTTGCGCATCAGCGCCACGAGATCGCCGTCGCGCACATCGTTACCCACCAGATACGACGGCAGGAACGCAATCCCATGCCCGAGCAACACCGACTGACGCAGCAGCGCCGTGTTGTTGCAGATGAGCTTGTTCTGCACGCGCACACGCACCTCGCCGTCCGGCCCGGCGAACACACGGTCGTCGCTCCAGAACTCGCTGGGCAAGCCCAGCACGCCGTGCTCGCCCAGCTCTTGCGGCGTGACCGGCTCGCCATGTTCGGCGATATAAGCGGGCGAAGCGCACAGCATCACACGCGTCTCCGCGAGCACACGCGAAATCAGGCTTTCGCTGTTGATCATGCGCGTGAGCAGAATGCCGCAGTCGTAACCTTCTTCGACCAGGTCGACGGCCCTGTCGGTCAGCGTAAGATCGACCACGACCTTCGGGTGCAGCTCCTGATACTTCTTGACCAGCGGTGCAAGGTTGCGCACCCCGAACGATACGGGCGCCACGACCTTCAAAGTGCCTTTGGGGTCGCGTGACGCACTGGAGATGAGGGCATCGGCCTCGTCGACTTCGTCGATGATCTGCCGGCAGCGTTCGAGATACACCTGCCCGGCGCCGGTCAGCGACAGGCTGCGGGTGGTGCGGTTGAGCAAGCGAACGCCGAGGTGCGATTCGAGTTCTGCGACGTGCCGCGTGACCACAGCGGCGGACAGATCCATCTGGGCGGCCGTACGGGCGAAACTCCCGTTATCGGCCACTTTGACGAAAACGCGCATCGATTGCAGACGGTCCATGTTGTTTCCAATCGTGATGTGCCGCGTCGTTCCGGCAGAAGCGCATATGGGCGTATGCGCGTATGGGCAGACCGGCGAGCTGCCAGCACTGCGGATACCTGGGGAAACTCGCTAAAACCCGCGGGCACCGGTCGGACCGCCGCCCCGGCGGTTCCGGGGCGAGCCTCGCGCGTGCCGCCAGGGCTGTCGACACGGCGGGGACTTCAATAAGGCGCTAGCTTACCGTAGACGACAAAAAATTGCCTGCCGCGGCAATGATTTCGGTGCACGTCAGGCGTGCCGCGTGCGCACCGCGACGCAAGAATCCACTTCCAATGCGGCAATTTGCGCAATGACGTCCCGCATTGCAGGCGTCTCACGCGGCTGGCATGCCGCCGACAGGGGTGTTTGACGCAGGTCACGGCGCGCGGTTCTCGGCAGGACTACAGTCGAATATCTCCTACTGTTACGCGCCTCGTCATGAACCCATTTCCCATTTTGTCGACGCCCTGCGCCAGCGCCCCTGACGATCCGCATGTCGGCAAACCGTGCCCGGGCTGCACATCCCGCGGTTTGGGAGAGGATCCCGGACACTCTCGCTGCCAGTCCCGCGCAGCGGCATCTTCCCGCACGGCGTCGCCGTCTCCGGCATCGGCCAGTCCCGTTCAGTTCGACGCACGTCTGCTCGGTCGTTACGACGTGAACGGACCGCGCTACACCTCGTATCCGACCGCGCTGCAATTTCACGACGATTTCGGTGTCGGCGACTACGCCCGCGCCGCCGCGCAATCCAAGCGCACCGGCCGCCCGGTCTCGCTGTATCTGCACGTGCCGTTTTGCGACACGGTGTGCTTCTACTGCGCGTGCACCAAGATCGTGACGAACAATCGCTCACACGCAGAAGCCTACGTGGCACGACTTCACGCGGAAATCACGCGTCAGGCGTCGTTGCTCGGCGCGGGCCGCACGCTCGCACAGATGCACTGGGGCGGCGGCACCCCGACGTTCCTCTCACTGGAACAGATCGCCTCGCTCGTCGACGCGATCAGCCGTCACTTCGTGATGACGCCCGACGACGGCGCCGAATACGCCATCGAGATCGATCCGCGCAGCGCGGGACCGGCGTCGATTCGTGCGCTACGTGCCCTCGGCTTCAACCGGCTCTCCATCGGCGTGCAGGACTTCGATCCGCGTGTTCAGGAGGCGATTCACCGCGTGCAACCGCGCGCGCTCGTCGAAGCGACGTTGGACGCGGCACGCAAGTGCGGCTTCAAGTCGGTCAATTTCGATCTGATCTACGGCCTGCCGCATCAGACGACCGCCTCCTTCTCGAACACGCTCGATGCTGTCATCGAGATGGCCCCGGAGCGTTTGTCGGTCTTCAGCTACGCGCATCTGCCCGAGCAATTCAAGATGCAGCGCTGTCTGCCCGACGCGCTGCCCGATGGCCCCGAAAAGCTCGCGCTGCTGCAAACGATCATCGCGCGGCTGACGGCCGCCGGTTACGTCTACATCGGCATGGATCACTTCGCGCGCCCCGACGACGAACTCGCGCTCGCGCAAGCGGCCGGTACGCTGCATCGCAACTTCCAGGGTTACAGCACGCGCGCCGATTGCGATCTCATCGGTGTGGGCATGTCGGCCATCGGTCGTGTGGGCGACAGCTATGCACAGAATGCCAAGACGCTCAAAACTTATTACGACGCCATCGACGCAGGCGGTCTCGCGATTGCGCGCGGCGTGCAACTCGATCGGGACGACCACATCCGACGCGATGTCATCTCGCGACTCATGTGTCATATGACGCTGGATTTCAGCGCGATCGAAGATGCCCACGACATCGACTTCGTCGCATACTTCGCGACCGAACTCGGCGAGCTGGCCGATCTCGCAGCAGACGGGCTCGTGGCCATCGACGCGCACGGATTGCGCGTGCTGCCTGCCGGACGCCTGCTCGTGCGTGTGGTGGCGCAAGTGTTCGACGGCTACCGCCGCAGCGCCGCCAATGCGCGGTGCGCCAAGGTCATGTGACGTCGACAGAACGCAGGCGCAGGGTCACCAAAGCCGTCGCATGAAAGCAAAACGCCCGGTGGGATCTCCACCGGGCGTTTTTCATTCTCGACGGCATCGAAGGGTGATCGATGCCGCGTTCGAATGCTCAGTCTCGTTCAGCAGCAGCGGCCACCGCTCTTGCCACCGTAGCGCGCTTCCTGCCGTTCGCGGAAGAACGCCTCGTAGCTCATGACCGGCTGATCCGGATGCGTGGCCTGCATGTGCGCCACATACGTGTCGTAATCGGGCAGGCCGACCATCAATCGCATGGCCTGTCCCAGATACCTTCCGACCTTACCGACTTCATCGAGCATGGGGCGTCCTCCGCTGTGCGTCAAAACGTCTGCCGTGCTCAGACCTGCTGCCCGGAGGGCATCGGCTCGAACGGCGTTTCCTGGGCCGTCGGCTTGTTTTCCCGACGCGCAATGAGGATGGTGCGTACCCCGAACACCGCGACCGCGACCACGACGAACATGAACACACCCGCGAGCGTCGCGTCGACATAGTCGTTGAACACGATCTGCTGCATCTGTGCCACCGACTTGGCCGGGGCAAGCAGCTTGCCCTCGGCGAGCGCTGCCTGATACTTCGCAGCGTGCGCGAGGAAGCCGACCTTCGGGTCTGCGTCGAACATCTTCTGCCACCCGGCGGTGAGCGTGCAGGCGAGCAGCCACAGCGTGGGCAACACCGTCACCCAGGCGAAGCGCTCGCGCTTGAGCTTGAACAGCACGCAGGTCGCGAGAATCAGCGCGATGGCGGCGAGCATCTGGTTGGAAATGCCGAACAGCGGCCACAACGTGTTGATGCCGCCCAGCGGATCGACCACGCCCTGATACAGGAAGTAACCCCACGCCGCCACGCACAAGCCCGTGGCGATCAGGTTCGCGGGCAACGACTCCGTGCGCTTGAGCGACGGCACGAAGGTGCCGAGCAGGTCTTGCAGCATGAAGCGGCCAGCGCGCGTACCTGCGTCGACGGCCGTCAGAATGAACAGCGCTTCGAACAGAATCGCGAAGTGATACCAGAACGCCATCATCGCTTCGCCACCCACCACCTGATGCAGGATGTGGGCCATGCCGACGGCGAGCGTCGGTGCGCCACCGGCGCGCGAAATGATGGTGTTCTCGCCAACCGCTTTCGCCGTCGAGGTCAGCACCTCAGGCGTGATCGTGAAGCCCCAACCCGAGACGACTTGCGCCACGGCTTCCGGCGTCGTACCGATCACCGCTGCCGGGCTGTTCATCGCGAAATACACGCCCGGGTCGATCACCGACGCGGCCACCAGCGCCATGATGGCGACGAACGACTCCATCAGCATGCCGCCGTAACCGATAAAGCGCGCGTTGACTTCGTTGTCGAGCAGCTTGGGCGTGGTGCCCGACGAGATCAGCGCATGGAAGCCGGATACGGCGCCGCACGCGATCGTGATGAAGAGGAACGGGAACAGCTTGCCCGACCAGACCGGACCGCTGCCGTCGACGAACTGCGTGAGTGCAGGCATCTTCAGCTCGGGGGCGACGACCAGAATACCGATGGCGAGCGCCAGAATCGTACCGATCTTCAGGAACGTCGACAGATAGTCGCGCGGTGCGAGCAGCAGCCACACCGGCAACACCGACGCCACGAAGCCGTAGCCGATCAGCATCCACGTCAGTTGCTTGCCGTCGAAGGTGAACAGCGGCGCCAGCGTGGCGCTGTCGTGCACGCTCTGGCCGAAGTAGATCGCCGCCATGAGCATCACGAAGCCGATGATCGAAACTTCGCCGATGCGGCCCGGACGAATGAAGCGCGTATAGACCCCCATGAACAACGCAATCGGGATCGTCAGACCGACCGTGAAGGTACCCCACGGCGAGCCGGTGAGCGCCTTGACGACGATCAGCGCCAGCACAGCGAGAATGATGATCATGATGAGGAACGCGCCGAACAGTGCGATCACACCAGGGATCATGCCGAGCTCGGACTTCACGAGATCGCCCAGCGAGCGGCCGTCGCGACGCGTCGAGATGAACAGCACCATGAAGTCCTGCACTGCGCCCGCGAACACCACGCCCGCGAGAATCCAGAGCATGCCGGGCAGGTAGCCCATCTGCGCGGCGAGCACAGGCCCGACGAGCGGACCGGCACCGGCGATGGCGGCAAAGTGATGGCCGAACAGCACGTAGCGATTGGTCGGCACGTAGTCGAGGCCGTCGTTGTGACGCCATGCGGGCGTCATGCGTGTGCCGTCGAGTTGCGCCACACGGGTGGCAATGAACTTGCTGTAGAAACGGTAAGCGATCAGATAAACGCAGACAGCTGCGATCACGATCCAGAGTGCGCTGACGGTTTCGCCGCGCGATAGCGCCACCGTGCCGAGCGCGCACGCGCCGACGACGGCCACGGCTGCCCAGGGCAGTTGTTGCCAGATACGATTCATTGTCTCTCCTCGGAACTGCCTGCTTAAGGCAGCAACCCGGAACGGCGCCGTTGCGGCACTGTCCCGCCTCTTGGTGTGACACCGTGTCGGTGTCCCGAATCGCAGCGCGGAGCGCTTTCGCTTACGGCTCGCTGGCGCGCCCCTCTGTAGGGGGGTGACGACAACGAAGGCCGGTGGCGAAGCTGGTGACCTTTACTTCTGACAATCGGCCCGGTCCGCACCTGCACGCATGCGCGGCTGCCAGGCACTTTGCCAACACCGGGAACAGACTTGCGAGTTACACTCGGCAGCCCCAGCCACGATTCGGCGTGTAGTATTGGCGTTTGCCCGACGCGCCACAAGCGCGGAACTACGCAGGCTCGCTACGTGCTAGTACGTAGCGCGTACCCTTGAAACCAGCGGTCGCGGCATTGCAGGCTTATCGAATGCCATGAATCTCCGACAGAAATTTTTCGTCCTGTCGCTGCTGCCGGTTGCGTTGGCGATGGTCGCCATCGCGCTTGCCGTGCGACACCAGGGTATTGAGCTATCGCGCGCGCAGCACGAGGCCGTACAAACCACATCGCTGGCCAACAAGCGAGCCGAGCTGCTGCATTACGTGGGGCTCGCGCGCAACGCCATCGAGCCGCTCTATAACGGCCCGGATACACCCGCTGCGCGTGAAGCCGCCCTGGCCACGCTCGCCCGCATGGAATTCGGTCAGGACGGTTACTTCTTCGTCTACGACCTCCAGGGCCGCAGCCTGATGCATCCGCGTCAGCCGGAACTCGTCGGCCACAATCTCTGGTCGCTCAAGGACGAGTCCGGTGCGCCCACGATTCAGCGCCTCATCGCGGCCGCCCGCGCAGGTGGCGGCTACGTTCAATACGCGTGGGAGAAACCATCGCGTCAGCAACAGATGACGCCGAAGCTCGGCTACGTGATCGCCCTGCCGCGCTGGAACTGGATGATCGGCACGGGTATTTACCTCGACGACGTCGAAGCGACCTTGCGCGAGTCCGACGATCGCGCGCAGGCGAATATCGACCGCACGCTGATCTGGATCACGCTGATTGCATCGTCGTGTCTCGCCATCGTTGGCCTGTGCGGCCTGGTGGTGAACATCACCGAACTCAAGACCGCCGACGCCAAGCTGCGGCAACTCGCCCGTCAGGTCGTAGAGTCGCAGGAGCTGGAGCGTTCGCGCATTTCGCGCGAGTTGCACGACGGCATCAGCCAGTTGCTCGTCTCGGTCAAGCTACTGCTCGAATCGGCGTCGATGCGTCTGCCCGGATCGCCCGCCGCCGCCAGCGCCACACTCGGCGTGGCCATCGAACGGCTGAATGGCACGCTCGGCGAAGTCCGGCGCATTTCGCAAGCGTTGCGCCCCGCAATGCTCGACGATCTGGGGCTCGCGGCCGCGATCGAGCAGCTCGCCCGGGAGTTCGGCTCGCACGCGGGGCTTCCCGTGGAGATGAACGTCGAGGGTGACGCGCCGACGCTCGACGACAACATCAAGACGATGCTCTACCGAATCGCACAGGAAGCGCTGACGAACATCGAGCGTCACGCGAATGCGTCGCGCGTGTCGATTCTGCTCATCTTCAAGTCCGACGGCATTCATCTGTCGATTGCCGACGATGGACGCGGTTTCGACGTCACCGACGTGCATCACGATCCTCGTCACGGCATCGGCCTGCGCAATATGCGCGAACGGCTCGACGCCGTAGGCGGTGCCCTCGGCATTCAATCCTGGCCCGGCCTCACGACCATCAGCGCGTGGGTCCCGCTCACGCCGGCCGCCGTGAAAGCGGCACTTCGCGCAACCACTCGCAAATGATGCAAGCCCACCCCATCCGACTTCTGTTGATCGACGACCACCCGCTAGTGCGCGACGGCCTGCGCGCGCGATTCGACGCGGCACCCAACTTGCAGGTCGTTGGCGAAGCGGGCAACGCGCAGGAAGCCCTGACCCGCGCGAAGACGGCGTCGCCCGATCTCGCCCTGATGGACATCAGCATGCGCGGCACGAACGGCATCGAGCTGACGGCGCAGTTCCGGGAGCAGTTTCCCCATATCGCTGTGCTGATTCTCTCGATGCACGACAACGCGGAGTATGTGCGTCAGGCGGTGCGCGCCGGTGCGCGCGGCTACGTGCTCAAGGATGCGCCCGCACACGAGATCGTGACGGCCATCGAACGTGTGGCACGCGGCGATGCCTACTACAGCGCCGCGATTGCGGCGCGTGTCGTGCAGGCCTCCACCTCGCACGCCCCCATCGATTCGCTGACGCCTCGCGAACGCGAAATCCTCACGCGCATTGCACATGGCCTCGCGAACAAGCAGATCGCGACGGAAATGGACCTTTCTGTGCGCACTGTGGAAACCCATCGCCTCAACATCAAACGCAAGCTCGGCATCGAGGGGCAAGCGGAGTTGATCAAATTTGCGGTGGAGAATCGGCTGTAAATCGGTCGTGCATTGTTGCCTTGCTACGGCTGAAACGGGTTGTATACCTCCACTCCGGTGTCGGAAAAATCTTTGACGTTGCGTGTGACGACGATGAGTTCGTGCACCAGCGCAGTCGCGGCAATGAGTTTGTCTATCGGATGTTGCTCGTTGGGCACGCGCATGCGCGCCCAAGCGTTACATATCGTGAGATCTATCGGCAAAATGTCGTCGGCATATTCAATGTGAAGCTGCTCCAACCATGATTCGATAAGCGACGCTTGTCGAACATCGTTTCTGTGCCGCAGCACTCTCATGCCGCGCTGCAACTCACCCATCGTGATCACCGAAATGAATTTCTGCGCTCGACGCCGTTCTGCCATTCGCATGAAACGCTGAACACCCTCGTCGCCACCACCGCGCTTACGACTCTCGCTGACGACGTTGGTATCGAGTAGGTACATGACGATAGACCGACTTAGTTAATCCGCTCGAAGTCGCTATCCAGACCGACGTTCGGCATGGCTCGCAGTGCTTCTCCCAGCGATCGGAAGCGCGGAACCCGCGCCACTCGATCAAGAATCTGCAGCACTTCCTCTTCCGGCGTCCTTCCGCCCTGCGCAGCCCGCGACTCAATCGACCGCATCAACTGCTCGTCGATCCCTTCAATCAACATCATGTGCATAAGCTTCTCCTTCTATGCATATCCAAAAACCGTCATCCAAATCAAACATTCGGATGACGAGATAAATGCTAGCACCGGAGGACTTTCGAAAACCGGCCGACGCGTTGACTGGCGCACCTTTCGGAAGGATCACAAGGCAATAAAAAATCCCGCCGAAGTTTCCCTCGGCGGGATCGTGCTGCGGACTCAGGGTGACAGCGGCGCTATCGTGACGTTGTCGACGTTCGCGATGTAACCATCACCGCCACCATCACGACTTCAGACGGCGCTCGATGTCGGCCTTCGTATCGAGCAGCGCCTGCGGCAGATGATGCTTGAGCGTGTCGAACAGTTCGGCGTGAAGCTTGAGTTCTTCGTGCCACGCGGCAGGGTCCATCGAGGTGACGTCATCGAACTGCGCGGCCGTGAACGACAGACCGTCCCAGTTCAGATCTTCGTAGCGCGGCGTAATGCCGAAGGCGTTCTCCGTACCCTGCGCAGTGCCATCGATGCGACCCAGCATCCATGCCAGCACACGCATGTTCTCGCCGAAGCCCGGCCACACGAACTTGCCGTCGGCCCCCTTGCGGAACCAGTTCACGCAGTAGATCTTCGGCAGCGTGGCGCCCGTCTTGTCGAGATGCGCGCCCGTGTCGAGCCAATGCTGGAAGTAGTCGGCCATGTTGTAGCCGCAGAACGGCAGCATCGCGAACGGATCGCGACGCACCACGCCTTGCTGGCCAGCGGCCGCGGCGGTCGTCTCCGAGCCCATCGTCGCCGCCATGTACACGCCCTCGGTCCAGTCGCGCGCTTCCGTGACCAGCGGCACCGTGGTCGAGCGGCGTCCGCCGAAGATGAACGCATCGATCGCCACGCCGGCCGGGTTCTCCCAGTCGGCGTCGATCGACGGGCATTGCGACGCCGGCGCAGTGAAGCGCGAGTTCGGATGCGCCGCCTTGCGGCCGGTTTCCTTCGCACTCTCGGGCGTCCAGTCCTTGCCCTGCCAGTCGATCAGGTGCGCGGGCGGCGTGTCGGTCAGACCTTCCCACCACACATCGCCGTCGTCGGTGAGCGCGACGTTGGTGAAGATGACGTTCTCGCCCAGCGTCGCCAGCGCGTTCGGGTTCGTCTTCTGGCTCGTGCCCGGCGCTACGCCGAAGAAGCCCGCTTCCGGGTTGATGGCGTACAGACGACCGTCCTTGCCCGGTTTGATCCATGCGATGTCGTCACCGATGGTCTCGACCTTCCAGCCATCGAAGCCCTTCGGCGGAATCAGCATGGCGAAGTTGGTCTTGCCGCAGGCCGACGGGAACGCCGCGGCGACGTGGTACTTCTTCCCCTGCGGCGACGTCACGCCCAGGATCAGCATGTGTTCGGCCAGCCAGCCTTCGTCGCGACCCATCGTCGAAGCGATGCGCAGCGCGAAGCACTTCTTGCCCAGCAGCGCATTGCCGCCGTAGCCTGAGCCGTAGCTCCAGATCTCACGCGTTTCCGGGAAGTGGACGATGTACTTCGTGCTGTTGCACGGCCACGCCACGTCTTTCGCGCCAGCAGCGAGCGGTGCACCCACGGTATGCACGCACGGCACGAACTCGCCGTCGTCGCCGAGTACGTCGTACACGGCGCGGCCCATGCGCGTCATGATGCGCATGTTCACAGCGACGTACGGCGTGTCGGACAATTCCACGCCGATGTGCGCGATCGGCGAGCCGAGCGGGCCCATCGAGAACGGCACGACGTACATCGTGCGGCCCTGCATGCAGCCCTGGAAAAGCCCGTCGAGCGTCGTGCGCATCTCGGCCGGATCGATCCAGTGATTGGTCGGGCCGGCGTCTTCGCGCTTCTCGCTACAGATGAACGTGCGATCTTCCACGCGCGCGACATCCGACGGATCGGACAGCGCGAGGAACGAATTGGGGCGCTTGGCGGGATTGAGCCGCTGCATTGTCCCGGCGGCGACCATCTGTTCGCACAAACGGTCGTACTCCTCTTGCGAGCCGTCGCACCAGACGACACGCTCGGGTTGCGTGATCGCCGCGATATGCGAGACCCAGTCGATCAGTTTGCGGTGACGCACCCAACCGGGCAAATCACGCGTGGCAACATTGGACGAGGAAGAGGCGTTGAGCGCGTTAGCGCTCACACTGGCTTGCGTCATGGGGGTTGTCTCCATGCAGAGTCGGGGAAATCGAAGCGGACGTTGAAGCGCCGGTGGGTGCGAGCACCGGTCGTCCTTATATAAGAGCACCGTGCAGGCGCCCTGCGTGACCGGGCGGTCCGTCCGGTTGGGGATACCGGAAGGACGTCACAGTTGGCGTCTCACTCACCAGGTCCGACATGCATTTGCGGGGTGGGTTCGACTTTTTGCCATCGTGTTTAGGCGGTTTCGCCATGGTTGCCAGGACACCTGCCATACTATGCAAAACGAGGCGTCAGCATACCACCGCAAAAATTGCGTCGGTGCTGCGTCGCAACAAGGTAGCGGGGGGGTTGCCCCGTCTCGCGCCGACCACGTCAAGAACAAGCTTGCCTGCCCGTGTGGGCGGGCTCCGACAATTGTTCCGTCTGCGCAGAACGTCATCGTTCTGCGTCGATCCGATTACGCTTTGCCATGAAAATTGCCATTCTCGACGACTATCAGGACGCCGTTCGCAAGCTCGATTCCTTCTCCCTTCTGGCCGGACATGACGTCAAGGTCTTCAACAACACGGTAAAAGGTGTCGGGCAGCTTGCGGCCCGGGTCGGAGAAGCCGAGGTGCTCGTTCTGATTCGCGAGCGCACCGCTATCACGGCGCAACTCATCGACAAGCTGCCGCGCCTGCGGGTCATCAGCCAGACCGGTCGCGCCGGCAATCACATCGATATCGATGCCTGTACCGCACGCGGCGTGGCCGTGCTCGAGGGGGTCGGCTCCCCCATCGCACCGGCCGAACTTACCTGGGCACTGATCATGGCCGCCCAGCGCCGGATTCCCCAGTACGTCTCCAGCCTCAAGCATGGCGCCTGGCAGCAGTCGGGCCTGAAGTCGTCGAGCATGCCACCGAATTTCGGGTTGGGTCAGGTGCTGCGCGGCCAGACGCTCGGCCTGTGGGGCTACGGCAAGATCGGTCGCCTCGTCGCCGGTTACGGCAAGGCGTTCGGGATGGAAGTGATGGTGTGGGGACGCGAAGGTTCGCGCGAAGCGGCCGCCGCCGACGGTCTGCGTGTGGCGAACAGCAAGGAAGAGCTCTTCACG
Organism: Pandoraea commovens; assembly: GCF_902459615.1. GTDB lineage: Bacteria > Pseudomonadota > Gammaproteobacteria > Burkholderiales > Burkholderiaceae > Pandoraea > Pandoraea commovens. Next base: position 489,369 of record NZ_CABPSA010000002.1, on the reverse strand, counting down.
CAAAGCGATGTGCTCTCGCTTCACCTGCGTCTGAACGACGAGACGCGTCACGTCGTGAAACTGGAAGACCTCTTGCAGATGAAGCCCACGGCGTTGTTCGTGAACACGAGCCGCGCCGAACTGGTGGAAGAGAACGCCCTCATCACCGCACTGAACCGCGCACGCCCCGGCATGGCCGCCATCGACGTCTTCGAGAGCGAGCCGATTCTGCAAGGCAATCCGCTGCTACGTCTGGAGAACTGTGTGTGCACACCGCACATCGGCTACGTCGAGCGCGAGAGCTACGAGTTGTACTTCCGCGTCGCGTTCGAGAACATCGTCAACTTCCTGAACGGCGATCGTTCGCACGTCGCGAATCCGGCGGCTCTGCTCGGCTTCGGACGTTAAGCCTGCGCAAAATCATTGCAGCGTCGACGCAACGTCGGCGCAACCACCCGGCTGTCTGGCGCGCAGTTACATCGACGCCAGATGCCGCAGGAAGGTCTCACCGTCCTTGCGGCCAAGCGCGAACGCCGGCGCCATGTTCTCGGGGCGCGTGTAATCCCAGCTTGAAATCGGCACTGGCTCGGACGGCTGCACGTACAGGCGGTCCTGCCCGCCATGATGTTGGGTAAAGATCTGCGGACGCGGATAGCGTCGCGTCACCATCACCAGCACTTGCCCGGGCGTTGCATCGAGTGCATCGACCGGCACGTTATCGACCATACCCCCATCGAGCACCGCCCGGCCGCCACGTCGCAGAATCGGCGTGAACGGCGGCGTGCACGACGATTGCAGCATCAGATCCGCCAGTTCCTCCGTCGTGCGGCAGTCCTGCGCCCGCACGAATTCCGGGCGAAAACCGAGGCTACGGGCGAGTGTCGGATGCAGCGTGCGCCGCCAATGTTTGTCGATGTTGTACGCCACGAGTCCGGCCGCCGTCGCGCTGCGCGGTCCCAGCCAGCGAGGGATGTGCGACACGCCCACGCGAATCTCCGGTCCGGCGGCGAGCTTGTCGAGTTGACCGTCGTAGATGTCGAGCAATGCCTGACGATAGATGCGGTAATGCGGGAACACCCGCTCGCGTCGCAGGAGGTTGCCCCAATAGGCGTTCTTGCGATTGCCCGCGAGCGCCTGCCGGTAGTAATCCATCACCCAGTCCGACGCCCGCATATGCAGCATGCACGCCGTGGCGGCACCGGCCGAAATGCCGGTGATGACACGCGGACGCAGCGGCACGTCGCGCGAGACGCGCTCCCAGAATCCGGCCTGCCACCAGCAGCGGTTACCACCACCGGCAAAGACGATCTGATCGAACATCGGGGTCTCCTCTGAAGCGGCCTAGCAGCGCCGCAGCGCCGCCGTCAATTCGTCACAGCAGCGCGTAGGTGGTCGTTGCGTGCACGGCCATCTTGCCGGACGCGTCGAAAATCTCGATCTCGCCGAACACCAGATTCTTGCCGCGACGCAGAATCCGCGCGATCACGCGCAGATCGCCATCCGTGACGGGACGCATGAACTGCGTATTGAGCGTCACCGTCGTCATCGGCTGAAAACCGCCGAGCGCGGCGGACAACGCCACCACCATTGCGGTATCGGCCACCGCCATGAACACCTGTCCGCAGATCACGCCGCCACCGTGCTTGAACGCGGCATCGAACGGCAACCGTAGCTCGCTTTCGTCGGGGCCGACGGCCTCGATTTGCAGATTCAGTTGCCGCACCCACGGCGAGACGAGTTCTTCGAGCATCTTTTGCGCTTGCACCAGCTCCATCCTGTCCATCCTCCATCGTCATGCGTGTTTTCGTGACGCCGATGATAGCCCCAAAACAAACGCGCCACCCGGTAAAGGGTGGCGCATAGAGCAATCACTCGGAGCAGCTCGGAAGCCTTCAGGACGACTGAAGGACACCCGAGGCAGAGTGCTTAGCCGTTCGTCTTGTCCTGATGAATACGCTGGCTCTGATGGTTCTCGCGGTGTTGAACGCCGGACTGCTCGCCTGCGCTCACGTGACCGTTCTTGGCGGCGTGCGCTTCGGCGGCATCGACATGCGCCTGGCCCTTCTCAAGGCTGCCGACCTGCTTGTTATTCAACGTCCCGGCCGCTTGCCCTTGGGCGATGCGCTTCTCCTGATTGACGTTACGCTGCACGTCCGACTGCAAACGCTCGGACGACTTCGACGTCGGATTCGCCACCCGGTCGTTGTGCTTGAGCTGATCGATCTTCGCGCTTTCCTTGTTCTGCGCGTTGGCGATGCGTGCCTTCTGCGCGGCAGTGTCGCCCGTGCGATCGGCATGCGCCTGCATCTTGTCGATCTTCGCTTCGCTCTTCTCCAGACCCGACGCTTCCTTGGTCGTCAACTGGCCGCTCTTCAGACCGTTCTCGATGCGTTGCTGCTGATTGATGTCGCGCGCCGTTTCGGTCGCGCTGCCCTGGGCGAACGCCTGCGAGGCGAACAAGCCACCGAAAGCCACGGTCACGGCGCTCAGAATCAGAGTTTTACGGACGTTCATGATGGAATCCTTATGCCTTAGGGTGTTTTGCTTCGTCGGAGACTCGACGGGGGGATCGCACCTGCCGGCGGAATTGCCGGCGATTTGCTGCGTCCTTGACCGTAATAACGAAGCCCGAAGGCCGCCCGCCGACAGCCGTCGTGTAACGCGGCAGTCCGAAAAGTAACGGCGTGTAATCGCGCCGACGGGGGCGTCCTTCGCTATGTCCATGAAATCGTTGGGGCACCCGCAGACAGCGCCGTAACGTTTTGATACAGTGGTGCCCATTTGGCCGGTACGCCCCACCCGTTCCGACGTTGCAAACATCGAAGGGGGCGCACCACTCCGTTGTCTGTCAGCCCCCTTACGCGAACAAGCGAGTCAAGAAGGAGCCTTCACCATGCAGAGCACCAGAGACGATCTCGGCAAACTGATCTTGCGCCTCACCCTCGGCATCCTGCTGCTGTTTCACGGCGTCAGCAAAGTCATCAACGGTGTCGGATTTATCGAGGGCATGATCACATCGCACGGTCTGCCGGGTTTTCTCGCCTATGGCGCATATCTGGGTGAAGTCCTCGCCCCGGTCCTGCTGATTCTCGGCGTGCTCACCCGTCTGGGTGGCCTGCTCGTCGTGGGCAACATGCTGGTCGCCTTCTCACTGGTTCACCTGAGCCAGCTGGGCGATCTGTCGAAGACGGGCGGCTGGGCGCTGGAATTGCAAGGCTTCTATCTGTTCATGGGCCTGTGCGTCATCCTCTTCGGCGCTGGCCGTTACAGCGTGTCCGGCGGTCGCGGCGCCTGGGACTGATCCGCAAGGCACCGAAAGGCGCTAAAGCGTCCCTCTCGGGAACCGGACGACGCGCGCGATGTCGCGCGTTTCGTCAGCACGGCCCGCCGTTGCCGACCCCGGCAACGGCGGGCCGAGTCGTTTCGGAATGTTGCAAACGCGGGCGCTGGTAACGCTGAGTAATACAGCCGTTGCACTTTGCAACTTGTTAGGTTCACTGATGACTTACTCTGAAACTGCCAATTCCGGCAGTATCAAAAGGAGTCAACACCATGCGCAAACTGAAGATCGCCGCCGCGTCGGCAATCGTTGCCGCCACCGCGATGTTCGGCGTCGCCCATGCCGCGGACACCCCTGCGCCGGCCACCGGACCGCACGCCGCCATGCATCACATGCGTGGCGACCACGGCCCCTGGGGGCTGGGTAACATCAGCAAGCTGCACGACCAACTGAAGCTCAACGCGCAACAGGAACAGGCCTGGCAGCAAGCGGTCGCCACGTCGAAGCAGAATCGCGACGCCATGCGTAAGAACGGCGAGCAATTCCGTCAGATGATCGGTCAGGCGAAGGACCAGCAGGTGCTCGATCTGGCCGGCATGCGTGCCGCCCGCGAAAAGGTGTTCGATCAGAACCGCCAGCTTCGCAGCCAGACCGAAGATGCGTGGCTGAACGTGTACAACGGCCTGAACAACGACCAGAAGGTGCTTGTGAGCAATGCCATCAAGGCACGCTGGGCGAAGATGAAGGCCTGGCATGACAAGGCGATGCAGCATCGCGGCCAGATGCACAAGGGAGCCCCGGCTCCGGCACCGACGCCGGCACCTGCCGGTCAGGCACAATAAGCGCGAGGCCAGCGCCGCCGGGCGCGAACGCCCGGCATATTGTGAAACGCCCGGTCCCCAGGGTCTGTTCACACTAATTCCGGACTCGTGAACGTGTTCTACCGGCTGACTGGCAAGGCACCGACAGCGCCGCTTGGTCGCCCCAAGCAAGCTGGCGGTAACGCGGCCAGGCGGCCGGTAGGGCACGTTCCCTCCGGGTTGTCCACCCAAAGGGGCGATCGCGGCGTCATGATCCTCGCGAATATTCCCGATATTCGCTTCGGCTCATTCCTTGCGCTCGCCCCTTTGGCCGGGCAACACGAGCCCGGAATTAGTGTGAGCAGACCCTAGCAAGGGCCGGGCGTTTTTTTGCGCTCCGTTCGTTCAGGTCTCACTCCAGACCCGCAGCAGGTTGTGGTAACAGCCCACGAGCGTGCGACGCGCCGTCTCGTCCGCGTCCGTCGTGTTCAGACGCTGAATGGCGTTATCCATATCGAAGAGCAACGTGCGCTGCGTGTCGTCGCGCACGAGACTCTGCACCCAGAAGAAGCACCCCACGCGCACACCGCGCGTAATCGGATTGACACGATGCAGGCTGGTCGCCGGGTACAGCACCATGTCCCCCGCCGCGAGCTTCACCTGATGCGCACCGTACTGATCTTCGATGACGAGTTCGCCGCCGTCGTATTCATCCGGCGACGCAAGAAACAGCGTGGCAGAGATGTCGGTGCGGATGCGCATGCCGCTGCCCGGTTGCAGACGGATCGCGCCGTCCACATGGTTACCGAAGTGCATGCCTTCGCCGTAGCGGTTGAACATCGGCGCGTAGACCTTGTTCGGAAGCGCGGCGCTGATGAACAGGGGATTGCGCTCGAGCGCGGCGAGAATCATGTCGCCGAGTTCGTGCGCGACGGGCGAGCGTTCGTCGATCTGCTGGTTCTGTTTGACGGGCGCCCCCTGATACCCCGCCGTGGCAAGGCCGTCGACCCACGCTTCGCCCGCGTTGTCGAGCTTCGTACGGACCCAACGCACCTGATCGGCGCAGAGGACATTCGGTATTCGGAGCTGCATGGGCGGCGTCCTTCGAAGAAAGCACAAGGCGCGAACCCGGCCAGTGATGCCGGTTCGCGCCTCGTATTGTGCGTCATTTTGTGCTTCGCGGGATGGCTTGACGAACAGCGCTCAGGCCACTCTTCAGCCTTCCCGGGCAACGGTCAGAAGCTTCAGAAACGATACGTCCCGGTGAGCAGCGCCGTGCGTCCGATCCCCGGCGTCGCGCGTCCGCCATCCGACTGAATCAGCCCATCCCAATACGTCTTGTTGAACACGTTGAGCAGGTTGAAGCGAATGTCGTACTTCGGCTGATGATAGGCCACAGTGGCGTCCCAACGCGTGTAGCCGCCCACCCGAATCAGGTTGGTGTTCGCCGCGTAACGCATCGACATGTAGTTCATGCCGCCGCCCACTTCCCAGTGGCCGAGCGTGTACGTCGACCACAGCGTGAGCGAGTGGCGCGGCGTATTCGCGAGCACGTTGCCCTGCGTACCGTCGTTGGCCTGCACGACCTGCGAGTTCAGGAACATGTAGCCGCCCATCACTTGCCAGTTCGACGTGATGTGACCCGTCGCACTCACTTCCGCACCGCGAATGCGCACCTTGCCTGCGTCGCTGTACTCGCCGCTCGTGCCGGTCTGCGTGCGCGCATTGTTCTTCGTGACCTGGAACAGCGCCGTGTTGATCGAGAGGTTGTCGTCGAACAGATTCCATTTGCTGCCGACTTCGAACGATTCGTTCGTCTCCGGCGGCAACGCTTGCGTGTTGTTGGTGACGGTCAGCGTCTCAAGCGACGGATTGAACGACGTGCCGTACGAGAAGTAATACGACTGCGCTTCGCTCGGCTGATAGATCACCCCCGTGCGCACGCTCGTGTAATTGACAGTCTGCGTCGCATAGCCCGGTGCGCTGATCGAGTTCGAGAGCTGCGCCTTGTAGCGGTCCCAGCGAAGACCGCCGATGATCTTCCACTGCTTGTTCAGTTCGATCGTGTCGTTCGCGTAGAACGCCACCGTCTCTGCCGAGCCTTGCGCGAGGTTGCCGGTCGACGTCGTGACGTTCGGCAGGCTGGCGAGGTACGCCGTGCTGTTCGCCGGAATCCATCCAAGGAAGCCCGACGCCTGCCCCGCACCCGTGCGCAGATAAGCCTGATTCTCGTACGTGTCGCGGCCCAGTTCGGCACCGGCGATCAGGGTGTGTTTGATCGGTCCCGTATCGAACTTCTTCACCACGTCGGTCTGGTTGAACAGCGCCGTGTCGGTGATCTGACGGTCGTGGCTTTGCAACTGGACAGAGAGCTGATCAAGCGAATACGAAGGCAATCCCGGCGTCGGCCCGGTCGGCAGCGTCGTAAAGCCGCCTTTGCCGTTGGAGATACCGACCGCGTGCGGCGACGTCTCGATCGCATCGATCGAATAACGGCTGTAGTTCGTCTGGTTCGTGATCTTCAGGCTGTCGTCGACCTTGTGCTCGATCTTGGCCGTAACGCTCACCACGTCCTGCACGGTGCGGTCGGTCGTCAGCCCGTAGAACTGATTCTTCGAGATGGGCAGCGGATTGCCGTTGAAACCGACCGTGCCATAGTCCGCCATGTCACGGTTGTGCTGGACCAGCGCAGAGAGCGTGATTTCCGTGGGCGTGCCGATACCGAGCTTGAGCGTCGGCGCGACACCCCAGTCCTGGTTGTACAGCACGTCGCGCGTGGAGTGAATGTCCTGACCGAAGCCGTTGATACGGAACGCGGCCGTGTCCGAGAGCGGATGATTGAAGTCGAACGAGCCGCGATACCGGTCGTTCGTCCCAATCGTGCCCGACACTTCGTTCAACGGCTTGAGGTTCGCCTGCTTGCTCACCTGATTGATGACGCCCCCGGTCGATCCGCGCCCGAACAGCATTGACGACGGGCCTTCGAGCACTTCGATGGCGTCCAGATCGAACGTGTCGCGATAATACTGACCCCGGTCGCGGAAGCCATCGAGATAGATGTCCGTACGCGCGTTGAAACCGCGCAGGTTGATGTTGTTGCCGATCTGCCCGCCCTCGGCGCCGCCCAGCGTGATCGCGGGGGAGTTGCGCAATGCATCGGCGAACGACGTCGCACCCTGCGCCTGCATGACCGCCTTGTCGATGACCGTGACCGTTTGCGGAATGTCGCGGATCGCCGTGGGCACTTTGCCGCCGGCCGTCGACATATCGCGCATGTACTCTTCGCGAATCGACGTGCCGGAGACCTCCGTTTGCGGCAGCGCCGCCGCAGGGGCGGAGGCAGCAGGTGCGGCGGGTGTGGCCGCCGGGGTCGCAGTATTGGTGACGGGCGCGTTCGGTGCGGTGCTTTGTGCCATCGCATTCGAGGCGTAGGTGACGGCGAGCGGCGTGGCGAAGATCGCCATCATCGCCAGAGCCAGCGGCTTGCGTTGCATCATGGTGATTGAAGTACGACGGAACGAGTGAGTACGAATGCGTGCTCGACGGCACAACGTCACAGGAGTGATCTGGGGCGCGAATATAAATAAGAATGATTTTCATTACAAGGTGCGCGCACCGCGGTAACTCACTGAAATCACTCGATTTTTTGTAATACGTCGTAACACGTTCGCACCAGTTCGGTGCGCATGTTCGGTAAGGCGATGAAAGCATTCAGATTGCTTCGTCGACCTGTAATCGCTATTGGTCGTCTCGCGCCCCTGAAACGCAGGGTTTTCACTAAGGGTGAAGACGCAACGAATACGAGACTTCCACGCCATTTACGGGCTTGAAGGGCATTGCGGCGGTTTTGACTGACGATATCGCCGCGTTCGAGTACGTTTCCTCTCGGGGCCCCACCGCAAGCACGCCAGTCGCTATCGATATGCCAATGACGTCGCTAAGCAAAGCCGAATCGCTTATTGGCGCGTGCACGATGCGTCGCGATACAAGTGGGGACGGCGCAACGCGCCGCATTTGCGCTCCCACCCACCGCCCTCACCCAGCATCGCTCATGACCCGCCAGCCCGATCCCGCCCACCTTGCCGCCGTCGACAACACAGACGACACCACTCTTTCGCCGCTGCCCCCTGCGCGCCGACGTTTCCTTCAGCGCGCGGGCACTGCGATGCTCGCGGGCGGTGCGCTCAACGCGCTGGGCATCGCGGGGGCGGCCGGTGTGCTGACGCACAGCGGTCAGGCACGCGCGGCCAACGCGCCGCTCACCCTGCGCATCGGTTATCAGAAGTCGTCGACGCTCATCGTGCTCGCCAAGGCGCGCGGCACGCTGGCACAGGCGCTGGCCCCGCACAACGTCACGCTGACGTGGCACGAATTCACGAGCGGATTGCCACTGCTCGAAGCGCTCAACGTGGGCAGCATCGACTTCTCGGCGGACGTCGCGGACACGGTGCCGGTGTTTGCCCAGGCGGCGGGGGCGCGCATCGCCTATGTCGCGCGCGAGACCCCGTCGCCGGACGCCGAAGCGATTCTCGTCCCGCAGAACTCACCCATCAAGACGCTCGCGGATCTCAAGGGAAAGCGCATCGCCGTGACGAAGGGCGCGGGCGTGCACTATCTGCTCATCGCGGCACTGCAAAGCGTTGGTCTGCGAATCAACGACGTGCAGCCCGCCTACCTCACTCCGGCGGACGGCCGTGCGGCGTTCGCCAGCGGCAATGTCGACGCCTGGGTGACGTGGGATCCGTTCCTCGCGAGCGTCGAGCGCCAGGACAAGGTGCGCACGCTGACCACCGCACGCGGACTGGCTGGCTATCAGCGCTACTACCTCGCCACGCCCGCCTTCGCACGCGATCACGACGCCGTGCTGCGCGACGTCTATCGCACGTTGCGCGAGACCGGTCAGTGGGTACGCACCAACCCGCGCGGGGCGGCGGCTCAGTTGTCGCCGGTATGGGGACTCGACGTCGCCACCGTGGAAGCCGCCAACAAGCGCCGTAGCTACGACGTGCAGCCGGTCGTGCGCGACGCCGTCGCCGAGCAGCAGCGCATTGCGGACGTCTTCACGCAGGCGGGGCTACTGCCCCGTCGCATCGACGCCGCCGATGCGACCATCTGGCAAGCCCCCGCCTGAGGGTTCCGGACACCCCCGCACATCACCGTGGCGCGCGCATGACACCCTGGGTATTCATTACCGATTCTTTAAGGTATTTCCGACGGAATTAAGACACCTGTTTATACTTCGGTATGTAATACCTAAAGCATTCGGCCGGAGCCCCCCCGGAACGGCCTTGGCGTCTCGTTGGCATGCCGACGGGATGACATCATGAAATTCGCAATACCGGCGCATGCCCCCGCGGCCCCGCCGGTTTTGCTTATTTGCCGTCCAAGGACAATGCAAGCCAACAGATCGCTCTACTTGCTCGGACCGATGCGGGTCGAACAAGGCAAACAGGCCTGCGCCGTGAAATACACGAAAGCGCGCGGCCTGCTCGCCTATCTCGCCCTGCAACCGGGCTATCACACACGCGGCGCGCTGGCCGACCTCTTCTGGCCCGACGAAGACGGCCAGGGCGGTCGCGACAAGCTCAAGCGCATGCTGTTCCATCTGCGCGACACCCTCGGCGACGAACTCTTCGAATCCGATCGTCAGGTCGTGCGTCTGCGTCCGGAAACCGGGCTGTGGATCGACGCGCATGTCTTCGCGAGCATGATCGAGCAGGCGAACCGCACGCTCGACGGCGTCACCGGACTCGATCTCGCGGCGCACCTCCAGCATCTGGCAGATGCCGTCGCGCTATATCAGGGGCCGTTCCTTCACGGCCTTTCGGTGCGCGACACGCCGGATCTCGAACAGTGGATCGAACTGCAACGCGACGAATATCAGCGCCGCCGTGTCTTCGGCGAACGTCTGCTTGCGGACGGTTACGCTCGTCTGGGCGATCTCGATCAGGCGCTGGCTCACGCGCGTCAGCTCGTAGCGCTGGCCCCTTTCGACGAAGCCGGCTGGCATTGCCTGATCGCGCTGCTGCTACGCGCCGGACGTCGCGACGACGCCGAGACGGAATACCGCCGTCTGTGCGACATCCTGCATGAAGAACTCGGCGAATTGCCCGGCGACGCGCTGACGCAACTGCTCGAGACGCCGCCTGCGCGCATGGAGCAGCGCGCGACCGGCCCCGAGCGCCGCCAGATCACCGTCGTCGCGATCGAACTCGCCCCCAATGGCGTGGACGATCCCGACCAGCTCGTCGCGATGATGCGCCCGCCCCTCGTGCAGTGCGAAACGATCCTGCGACAGTCGTGGGGCTACACGTTGCGCACCCCGACCGGCGGCCTGCTCGGCTACTTCGGTTACCCCACGGCACTCGAAGGTGCAGGACGTCATGCCGTCGAAGCCGCCATGCGCTGCGTGCAAGCGAGCACCGTACGCGTTGGCATCGGTGTGGGCGTTCACACAGGCCTCGTGATCAGCTCGGCAGCCGACGACAGTCCCGACACGGGCGGTCGCGTCTCGCGCTCGGCCACGCAGCTCGCCGACATGGCGTTGCCCGGCGAAGTCGTGATCTGCGACGCCACGCAGCGCCTCATCGGTGTTGCCATTGCCACAACGGCGCACGGCAGCGTGCGCGAGCGTCACGGCAATCGCGAGATTCCGGTCTTTCGCGTCAATCCCGATCCCACCCCCGAGCGTCGTTCGCGCCGCCGAGCGGCCACGCTCTTCGGTCGCGATGCCGCACTGGCAGAACTCACCGCCGCCCATGCGGCCATGCGCGACGCCAGCACCGGCCACGACGTATTGGCGCTGGTCATCGGCGAAGCCGGTATCGGCAAGACAGCGCTCGTGCGTCACTTCGTCGAGACGGGCGGTCTGCGCTCCATCGATCTCGCCTGCGCACAGGACGGTGCAGGCACGCCGTTCCATCCGATCGCGCGCTGGCTGCGTGCCCAGTCGACGGTCGAGGCCTCGCAGTTGCCCCAACCCGCGCTGCTCGCCCTGAGGCGTCTGCGCGCGCTGTTCGACATGCACGCCGACGGCAATGTGCCGCATGCGTGGAAGCAGGCTGTGCTCAACGAAGCGCCCACACTCCTCGCCGCGCTATTGCCTGACGGCGGTGTGATTACGCTCGACGACGCACACTGGGCCGATCCGTCCACGCAAGAATTGCTCGCCGTGATGGCGGAGAATGCGCCGGGCGGACGCTTGCTGATCGTCGGCGCGCGCCCCGAATTCGAGTTGCCCTGGCGGCATACCGTCGGACTTCGCCGTATCGATCTCGCACCGCTCGATGCGGGGGCGGCAGCCTCCATCGTGCGCGCCGCCACGCCGCGCGTCGCCTTGCCTGCCGCCATGCGCGAGCGCATCGTGCATCTGGCCGAAGGCGTGCCGCTGTTCCTTCAGGAGCTGGCACGCGCGACGGCCGCGCAACAAGGCGGACGCAACGCTGTGAACACCATGCCGATGCCCGCGAGCCTTCAGGAACTGATGATGGCGCGCATCGACGCGGCGGGCAGCGCCAAGCCCGTGGCGCACTTCGCGTCGTGCCTCGGCCATGAGTTTCACGCCGAATTGCTGGCCGCCGCGAGCGGCCGTTCGATGGCGCTCGTCGAGCGCGCGCTGGACACGCTCGTCGCCTGCGCCCTCGTGCAGCGTCAGGATTTCGGACGCTACGTCTTCCGTCATGCGCTGCTGCATAAAGCCGCGTACGACGCACAGCCGCAAGAGCGCCGACAAGACGCGCACCGCCGCATTGCACTGGCGATGCGCGATCACGCTTCCGTTCAGACCGAACCCGAAGTGCTGGCGTGGCACTTCCGTCAGGCGGACGAACCCGACGCCGCCATTGAGCACTACCGCCTTGCGGGCGAGTACGCGACCGGCCGTCAGGCATTTCGTGAGGCGTGTGCCCACTATCAGAGCGCGCTCGACGTGCTGCGTCAGACCGGTACCAGCGCACAGACCGCCGCGCGCGAATTGCAACTGCGCATGGCGTTGGGCGTGCCGCTCGTCTCCCTGCACGGTTACGGCTCGGAGCCTGCGCGTCACAACTTCGAGACGGCACTGGCGCTGGCACAGCCAATGGGCGACGACGTCACGCTTTTCCCCGTGTACTGGGGACTGTGGCTCGGTTCAAGCTCGTGGAGCGGCTTCGAGCGCAGCGTGGAACTCGCGCGCAAGCTCATCCTGATTGCCGAGCAAGCCGGTGCCTCACCGCTGCTCGCACACGCGTACTACGCGCTGGGCAATAGCCTGTGCTGCCACGGTGACTTCGGCGGGGCCATCACGGCACTGGAAACCGGTCTGGCGCACTACCGCCCCGAACAGGCCGACACCGGCCTCGGCGAAGACGCGCGCATTACGGGCCTGTCGTTCCTCTCGTGGGCTTACTGGTTCACAGGGCGCCACAACGCATCGCTCGCCGCGAGCGAAGAAGCGTTGGCGATGGGACGTCAGCAGGGCCGCCGATACTCGTTCGCCTTTGCGCTGGTGTTCGCGGCGATGCTGCGACGTCTGCGCCGCGAAGTCGCGCCCGCCGAAGCGCTGGCGAGCGAGGCGACCGAAGTGGCGTCCGAGGCTGGCGTGGCCCTCTGGGCGCTCGCCGGGCAGACGATTCGCGGGTGGGCACTCGCGTCGCGCGGCGATGTGAACGGTCTGGAGCGCATTACCGACAGCGTCGGTCGGCTCAGCGAAACAATGGGTGGCGTTGAAGGGATGTTCTTCGGTCTGCTCGTCGAAGCGTGCGCGGGCACCGGCGATATCGCACTCGGTTTGCATGCGGCTGAGCGCGGCGCGCACTTGTCGGCGCGTCGTAGCGACGGGCACTGGCAGGCGGAGTTCCTGCGTCAGAAGGGAAACTTCCTGCGTGCCGGACATCACGCCGACGACGCGATCCGTCCGTGGCTCGAACACGCGCTGCAAATCGCGCGGGCGCAGGCATCGCCCATGCTGACGCTGCGCGCCGCGCACAGTCTGTTGCGTCTGGGCGGTGGCAACGCACCGGAAACGCTGAGTGACGCCGAATGCATGACCGTGCTGCGCGACGCGCTCGACGCCCTGCAAGGTGGCGAGACGCTGGCGGACGTGCAGGAAGCGCGCGCCACGCTGGCGGAGGTCGCCGCACGTCATACCGGTAAAATCGCCGGGGCGACACGCCCTGCCCGCTACGGCAGCTGATGCTTGCGGGCGTCGCGGTGCGGTGCGTGACGCCCATCGGCAGTAGTGAGCCTATGCAGGGCCTGCTTCGGCCCGGCTTTTTTCCGTGCTTTTGCGCCGCGAATAGCCGCTATCAGCGACTTCGTATGTCTGCGCCGGGGTCGGCCGCTATATTGGGGCGACCGGCTCCCCCAGGCCGACACACCGAATCCACCATGCCCATCGACCCCTTGCGCGCGAACCTCGGCGCACCGCTCACGCTCGTCAGTCCTGCGCCGACCGGCCTCTCACCGACATCTGTGCCACCGCCCGCGACGGCTTTGCACACGTCGCGCGAAGTCGTCGTCTCGGGCAGTGTCAAACGCCGTCACTCCTTCGATCTGTGCGCACTCATGCGCCTGCCCACGCAGTTGACCGGGCCGCTCGACGTCGTCTGTCTGTCCGGTCGCAAAGTGCGCAGCGCGAGCGAGTACAAGGGCGTGCGGCTCACGGCGCTGCTCGACGTCGCGCAATGGCGTCTACCACAGGCCCGCGACTTCACGCGAGCGTATGTGCTCGCACAGGGCGCGGACGGCTACACCGTCATGTTCTCGTGGCACGAGCTGTACAACACGTCGATCGGTATCGGCGCACTGGTCGTCTATGAGCGCGACGGTCAGCCGCTTAGCGACGACGAGGGAGGCATCGGCCTAATTTCGACTGGCGATCTGCGCGTCGCACTGCGTCAAGTGCGTGCACTCAAGCGCCTCACCGTCCATCTGGCTGAACCGGCAGCCCTCTGAGGGCAATCGCAGCGCGCGTGCGCCGCCTACACTGGCGGCACTTTTCCTCACGGCGACGCGAATCATGACGGCATCCTCCGGAAAGTCCCTCGCAGCAGGCACGAACGCCATCGGCCACTGGCGCATGCCGCCGGAGTGGCATCCGCACGCCGCTTGCTGGATGGCGTGGCCGGGTGTCTCAGTCATCTCAACCGCGCAGCGCCAGCCGCTCCTGAGCGAACTGGCCCGCATCGCCCACGCCATCGCCCTGTTCGAGCCGCTACGCGTCGCCGTCGATCTTGCACACCTGGACGAAGCACGTCGCGCCCTGCCCGATAACGTCACGCTTTACCCCATGCCGGTCGACGATCACTGGATGCGCGACACCGGCCCGACCTTTCTGCTCGACGACGCCCTCACCCCGCACGCGCTGTGCTGGAACTTCAACGGTTGGGGAAAGCCGAGGATGCAATGCATCGATGCCGACGCGAAGGTCGCGCAGCGTGTGGCGCATGCGCTTGACGAGAGGACACCGATGACCGCATCGCTCGCACCCATCGTGGCCGAAGGCGGATCGCTGCTGGTCGACGGTGACGGCACGCTGGTCGTGACGCAGACATCGATCCTCAACGAGAACCGCAACCCGGGTCTGACGCGCAGCGAAGCCGACGCGGTGTTTCGTCATTGGCTCGGCGTGACGAAAGTCGTCTGGCTGCCGGGATCGGTACTCGATACGATCACCGATGGGCATATCGACGGCATCGCGAGCTTCGTGCGTCCCGGCGTGCTGCTGGCGACGGGTGCCGAAGGTGACGACGAGCGGGCGAGGGAAATGCGTGAAAATCTGAAAGCCCTGCTACTCGCGCGAGACGCCCGGGGAAGGCACTTCGATATCGGCTTGCTACGTGCGCCGGACTTCGACGCGCTGCCCGTCGATCTCGCGAGCGATGCCGACTTCGCGCCGGAGTATGTGAACTTCTACCTGCCGAACGGCGGTGTGGTGATGGCGTCCTTCGGCGACGCGAAGGCCGATGCGCATGCCCGCGCCATCGTGCAGCAGGCGTTTCCCGAGCGACGCGTCGTGCAGTTGCCGTTACGCGCTGTCGCCCGGCGTGGCGGCGGCATTCACTGCTGCACGCAACAGCAACCGGCGGCAGTGCTGACGTGATGCTGCGCGCTGCACTGCCTACCGTTTCAGTTTGACGAGGTGCGCCGCGCAGTGCGCGCTTTGGGCGACGTTGCCGTCTTCGCGGCAGATTTCGTCGCGGCCTTCTTCGCAACCGGCGCCTTCGTTACTACCTTCTTCGTCGCGACCTTCTTTACCATGCCCTCGCCCGTCGCCTTGCGCGTCATGCGCTTCGGTGCCGGTGCGGCGTCCGCCGTCGCGATCTTCTCCGTCTTCGCCGTTGGCTTGCGGCGCGAGACCGGCGCAGCATTCGCACCCAACTGCGAGCGCACCCGCTGCTGCATGTCGGCGATATCCGAATCGAGAATCAGACGGCCGCGCAGCTTACCGTTCATCCGCTTGATGTAAGTGCGCGCCTCCTGCATGTGGAAATGCATGAGTTCGCGCACGCGCTCGGCATCGCCAGCGCGCGCCGCATCCGTGATCTCGCGATGGATGTTGACGTTGGCCGTGCCGAACTTCTCGTGTTCGCGACGCGGCGTCTCGTTGCCGAATACGATCAGCTGACGAATCATCTCGTTGACGAGTTCGCACGTAAAGCGCAGGAAACTGTTGGGATTGGCGGCCGCGAGGATGTCATGAAAGTCGACATCGGCTTGACGCTGACGTAGCAACTCACGACGATCGTGCGACGCCGGACTGCAACACGACATGTTGTTCTCGAGCGCAGCGAAATCGGCTTGCGTCAGATGCGGCACTGCACCGGCGGCGAGTTCGGGTTCGAGCAACTGACGCACCGTATAGATGTCGTCGATGCTCACTTCCTTGAAGAAGAGATAGTTCTGCATGAGCTGGAACGTACGCTCCAGCGGCACTTCCACGACCATGCCACCGCCCGACGGCCCGGTGCTCACCTTGATGAGTCCCTGCACTTCGAGCGACTTGAGCGCTTCGCGAATCGTGCTCTTCGATACGCCGAACATCTGCTGCAATTCGACTTCGCGCGGCAGACGATCGCCGGGCAACAGATTGCCTTCCGTGATCAGACGCTTGATGGCTTCGGCGACCAGATCGCCCCGCTTTTGTTGTTTGATTTCCAACGGCTCTCGCACCGTTTGTGCATCCAATGCCATGTAGCGCCTCAGGAGTCTGTTCGCACTTGAAACGTGCGTCACCGCAGCGGTGAACGCACGTCGTGTCTTGCTTTCCGGGTTGTCCCGGATCGGAATTTTTTCCGATTGACACGGAAAATCATTATACCTACGATCCAATCCATCCTATTTATCATAATAAATATGACGGATAGGGAAAAAGGCGTTTGACCCCATGAACGATTGCTCCCCGAATGGAGACCAAATTGAATCGTCGTGAACTGTTGAAGCTCGCCGCCGCGGCCTCTCTGCCCGGCTCTCTATTCACCGCTCGCGACGTGTTCGCGCAAAGCACCGGGGCCATTCAACTGGCGTGTCCGGTGCCCATGTCGGGACCGTTTGCCGCCAACGGCAAGTTCGCCGATCTGGGCATGAAGCTCATCGTCGAGCAGTACGGCAAAGTGCTCGGCCGTCCGCTCGCTTACACCACGCTCGATACCGAAGGTAAACCCGCAACGGCGATTCGCCGCGTGCAGGAAATCGCGCAGCAGAAGGGCGCTCGCTTCTTCGCTGGCGGCATTCTCTCCTCGGAAGCGCTCGCCATGGGCAAGGAGGTCGAGAAGGCCGGTGGCATCTTCATCACCACGGCCGGGGCTGACGAAATCACCGGCAAGGACTGCAACAACGCCACGTTCCGCTGGTCCGTGCCGACCTTCGGTGCGATTGAGCAGACGGTGCGTCCGCTCATCGAGTCGATGCCGAAGGCCAAGCGCTGGTACACGATCACGCCGCAGTACGTGTTCGGCGAAGGCTTGCTCACCGCCGCGAAGAACATCTTCAAGGAAAAGGGCATCGAGCACGTGGGCAACAGCTATCACTCGCTCACCGAAAAGGAGTTCTCGGGCTATCTGACGAACGCCGCTGCCGCGAAGCCCGACGTGCTGCTGATCCTGAACTTCGGCTCGCAGTCGTCCGACACGCTGCGTCAGGCCGTGAGCTTCGGCATGAAGAAGAACTGCACGATCCTGATGGCTTGGGCCTCGGGTCTGGAGCAGTTCGAGACGCTCGGCGCGGATCTGTGCGACGGTGTGTACTTCGGCGCGCAGTATTGGCACGCCGTGGCCTCGCCGCTGAACCTCGATCTGGTCAAGCGCACGCAGGACCGCTTCAAGCAGAACCCGAACTACAGCCTTGCCGGTTCGTACATTTGCACCAAGCTCATGCTCGACGGCATGGTCAAGGCGGGGAGCGCCGATCCGAAGGCGGTCATCGCAGCGATGGAGGGCCTGAAGTACGACGGTCTCACCGGACCGGAAGAGATTCGCAAGGGTGACCATCAGGTGCTCAAGAACTACTACCTGCTCAAGGGCAAGGCGAAGGCGAAGATGAAGAACGCCGACGACTACGCCGACATCGTGAGTGCAGGGAAGTCGTTCCTGCCGCTCGACAAGACCGAGTGCAAGATGGCCTGACGCCGTTTCACTTCGTTACGCTATCTGAAGTCTGTCGCTCGCGGGGACGCACGTCGTCCCCGCATGTGTCGTCTGTGCTGCGCAACTCGCACGGCACAAGGTGTTCCACGTCTGCTCCAAAGCTCTCCGGGACGCGCATGAACGTCTACTTGCTCCAAGTCATCAACGGCGTCGGGATCGGGATGTTGTACTTCCTGCTCGCCGTCGGCCTATCGATCATCTTCGGCCTGCTGCGCTTCGTGAACTTCGCGCACGGTGCCTTCTATCTCCTCGGCGCGTACTTCTGCTATCAGGCAATGCAATGGGGCATGTCGTTCTGGCTCGCCCTCATCGTGTGTCCCATCGTCGTGGGCGCGCTCGCCTGGATTGCCGAGAAGGTGCTGCTCTCGCACATCTACGAGAAGGCGCACGAGTTCCACATTCTCGTGACGGTCGGCCTGGCACTCGTCGTGCAGGAAGCCGTCATCATCATCTGGGGGCCGCTGGGCGATAACGTCGCCGTGCCCGAAATCCTCGACGGCGTGGTGATGTGGGGCAGCTTCATCTATCCGAAGTACCGCCTCTTCCTCATCGGCTTCACCGCCGTCTTCGCCGCCGTGCTGTGGTGGTTGCTCGAAGGCACGCGTCTCGGCAGCGCAGTACGCGCGGGCAGCGAGTCGTCGGAGATGGTGTCGTTGCTGGGCATCAACGTGTTCCGGGTGTTCAGTCTGGCGTTTGCCCTCGGCGCAGGCACAGCGGCACTCGCGGGTGTACTGGCCGCACCGGTGCGCGGCGTAGAGCCGTTCATGGGCATCGAAGCGCTGGGCATTGCGTTCGTGGTGGTCGTCATCGGCGGCATGGGCAGCTTCGCCGGGGCGCTGGTGGGCGGTCTCGTGATCGGCATCGTGCAGAGTCTGATGAGCACGATCTGGCCGGAAGGCGCGCGTCTCATGATCTACGTGGCGATGGCAGCGGTGCTGCTCATGCGTCCGCACGGCCTGCTCGGGAGGGGATGATGCTCGTACGTTACCGTTTTTGGTGGCTCGCCGCCGCCGTCACGCTGATCCTGCCGGTCGCGCTCTCGTCGGGCACGCTGGCCACCGAAGTGCTGATCTACGCGCTCGCCGTCCTTGGCTGCAACCTGCTGCTGGGCTACACCGGTCTGCTGTCGTTCGGTCAGGGCATCTTCTTCGGGCTGGGCAGCTACACGCTGGGCATCATGCTCACGCGCTGGTCGTTGCCGATGCCGGTGGCCATCGTTGCCTCCATCGTGCTGGGTGCGGCGATAGCGGCCCTCGTGGGCAGCTTCGCCATCCGGCAGAAGGGCACCTACTTCGTGATGCTCACGCTTGCGTGCGCGCAGATGTTCTACTTCTTCGCCTATACCGCGACGGACTGGACCGGCGGCGACAACGGCCTGCTCGACATTCCGCGCAAATCGCTCGCCATTGGCGGCAAGACGCTGATTCCGCTGGAGACGCCGTGGCAGTACTACACCTTCGTCGCGGTCATCTTCCTGATCGTCTTCGCCTGGTTGTTGCGCGTGGCGGACTCGGTGTTCGGCCGCACGTTGCTGGCCATTCGCGATAACGAAACGCGCGCAGCAGCCATCGGTTACCACGTGAAGACGTTCAAGCTCGTGGCGTTTGCCATCTCCGGCGCCGTCACAGCGTTGGCTGGCGCGCTGCACGCGTTGATGACGGGCATCGCACCGCTGTCCAACATCGAGTACCACACGAGCGAGATGATCCTCGTGATGACGGTGATCGGCGGCACGGGCAATCTGTTCGCCTCGGTGCTGGGCGCGGCGTTCTACGTGTTGGCCGCCGACTGGTTGTCAACGCTCTGGCCGCGCTGGCTGTTGCTGCTCGGCCTGCTGCTCATCGCCGTGAGTCTGTTCATGCATCGCGGCTTGTGGGGCGTGGGCGAATCGCTGTGGTACCGCATCACGGGCCGCCGCAATACGTCGAACGACAAGCTGGATACACAGAGTACGCAGGGAGACCCGACATGAGCGACGCTCTTATCGAAGCCTCGGGCATCGTCAAACGTTACGGCAAGTTCACCGCACTGCACGGAGTCGATCTGCGCGTCGCTCCGCGCACGGTGCACTCCGTGATCGGACCGAACGGCGCGGGCAAGACCACGCTGTTCCACATGCTCACGGGCACTGTGCCGGTCTCGGGCGGACGCATCATGTTCGACGGTCACGACGTCACGACCGAAGCCGATTACCGTCGTGTGCAACGCGGCATCGCCCGCTCGTTTCAGGTGACGGCACTGTTCCAGAACCTGTCTGTGCGCGAGAACCTGCGTCTGGCGGCATTGGGCGTGACGCCGCGTCAGGCGCTGTCGACCTGGCACAAGGCGGACGGCGCGCGCGCCTGTGCGGCCGTCGTGGACGACGTGCTCACGCGACTCGCGCTCACACGTCATGCGGACACCGCCGCGGGTCTGCTCTCGCACGGGCAGCAGCGACGTCTCGAAGTCGGCATGGCGCTCGCCGCGCGTCCCAAGGCGATCTTTCTGGACGAGCCGACGTCCGGCATGGGCATCGACGATCTCGACGACATGAAGCAACTCATTCGTGGCCTGCGCGACGACCACACCGTCGTACTGATCGAGCACAACATGAACATCGTGATGGACATCTCCGACACGATCACCGTCATGCAGCAAGGCCGTGTCCTCGTCGAAGGCAAGCCGGATGCGATTCGTGCCGACGACCGCGTGCGCGCCGCTTATCTGGGCAACATGATCACGGGAGGCCGCGCATGATTCTCGACGTCGCAGGCGTTCACAGCTATTACGGCAAGAGCCACATCCTGCAAGGTGTGTCGTTTCAGATTGGCGACGGCGAACTCGTCACACTGCTCGGTCGCAACGGCGCGGGCAAGTCGACGACGCTCAAGACCGTCGCCGGTGTGGTGACGCCCAAGGCGGGCAGCATCACCTTCATGGGCAAGCCGGTCGCCGGGCAGCCCGCGCATCGCATCGCCGCGCGCGGCGTGTGCTTCGTGCCGGAGCATCGCGGCATCTTCAAGCTGCTCACCGTCGAGGAGAATCTGAAGCTCGGCGCGCGACGCGATTCGCCGTGGCAGCTCGCCGACATCTACCGCATCTTTCCGCGCTTGCAGGAGCGTCGCAAGAACGGCGGTGCGCAACTCTCGGGCGGCGAACAGCAGATGCTCGCCATCGGGCGCGCGCTGATGAATCACCCGCGTCTGCTCATGCTCGACGAACCCGTCGAAGGGCTGGCGCCGGTGATCGTCGAAGAGATCGTGGCGCAGTTGAAGCTCATCAAGCAGGCGGGCGTGGCCATCCTGCTCGTCGAACAGAATCTGGAAGTCTGCACGCAGCTCGCCGACCGGCATTACATCGTCGAGCAGGGCGTGATCGTGTATGGCGCGGACAACGCGGCGTTTCTCGCCGATGAGGTCGTCAAGGACCGTTATCTCGGCGTCGGCGTGGCGTAGCCCGCCCGACTGGCGTCCCCGCTGGCGTCGATAGGCAATTCTCAAGGACAGAAAAACATGGAACGTCTCGATCAACCGGCTGCCGCAGTGCGCATTGACGGTGCGCGTCTGTGGGACAGTCTCATGAAACTCGCGCAGGTCGGCGCGACCGAGAAGGGCGGCGTCTGCCGTCTCGCGCTCACGGACCTCGACCGTCAGGGTCGCGATCTGTTCGTGACGTGGGCCAAGGAGATCGGCTGCACGGTGCGCATCGACGCCATCGGCAATATCTTCGCGCGACGCGCCGGGCGTAACGACGCGCTGCCGCCCGTCATGACCGGCAGCCACATCGACACGCAGCCGACCGGCGGCAAGTTCGACGGCAATTACGGCGTGCTGGCTGGCCTCGAAGTGCTGCGCACACTTAACGACAATGACATCGTGACGGAAGCGCCGCTCGAAGTCGCCGTCTGGACGAATGAGGAAGGTTCTCGCTTTGTGCCCGTGATGATGGGCTCGGGGGTCTATGCGGGCGCGTTCACGCTCGAACACGCGCTCACGCAGAAGGATCGCGACGGCATCAGTGTCGCCGAAGCGCTGGGCGGCATCGGGTATGCGGGCAAGACGTCTGCCGTTGGGAAGACGGGCGACGTCGGCGCGTATTTCGAAGCGCACATCGAACAGGGACCGGTCCTCGAAGCGCACGAGAAGACCATCGGCGTGGTGCAGGGCGCGCTCGGCCAGCGCTGGTACGACGTCACCATCACCGGCATGGAAGCCCACGCGGGCCCGACGCCGATGGAACTGCGTCGCGACGCCTTGCTGGCGGCGGCACAGCTGATTCAGGCCGTAAACCGCATTGCTTGCGAACATGCGCCGCACGCGCGCGGCACGGTGGGCTGGGTCGACAACTATCCGAACTCCCGCAACGTCATTCCGGGTCGCGTGACGCTCTCCGTCGACCTGCGCGCAGCGGACGACGCCACGCTCGACGCCCTCAATGCGAAGCTGCGCGCCGAGTGTACCGCGCTGAGCACGAAGGGCATCGACGTCGCCATCGAGCAGGTCGTGTACTTCCCGCCGCAGCCGTTCGCGCCGGAACTGGTCGACGCCATCCGCACCGGCGCACAGACGCTCGGTTATTCGTCGATGGACGCCATCAGCGGCGCAGGACACGACGCGGTGTATCTCGCCCGTGTCGCCCCCACGGCGATGATCTTCGTGCCGTGCAAGGACGGCATCAGCCACAACGAGATAGAAGACGCCGATCCGGCGCACCTCGAAGCCGGTTGCAACGTATTGCTGCAAGCGATGCTGCAACGCGCCGGAGGTGCCGCATGAAAGTCATGATCGCGCGGATGAATCACGAGACGAACACGTTCTCGCCAGTCCCGACGCCGCTCGAAGCCTTCGGCAATGAAGGACCGAAGTTCGATGCCGACGCTTATCGCGACAACAAGGGCATGCGCACGGCGATGTCCGCGTTCATCGATCTGGCAGAAGCGGCGGGCGCGCAGATGGTAACGCCCGTTTCCGCGAGTGCGAATCCCAGCGGTCCGGTGGCGGCGAGTGCGTATGACGAACTGTGCCGTCGCGTCGTGGCGGCGGCCACCGGCGTCGATGCGATTCTGCTCGATCTGCACGGCGCGATGGTCGCGGAAAACAGCGACGACGGCGAAGGCGATCTGCTCGCGCGTGTTCGCGCCGCCGCGCCCGACACGCCGATTGCCGTGGCGCTCGATTTGCATGCGAACGTCACGCCGAAGATCGTGGCGAACGCCGACATCGTCGTCGGCTTCAAGACGTATCCGCACGTCGATATGTACGAGACGGGCGAGCATGCCGGGCGTCTGCTGTTCGAGATGCTGGCAGGCAAGCGTCGCCCGAAGGTGGTGTGGCAACAGCCGCCGCTGATGGTGCACTCGCTGCGCAGCACGAGTCATGGCGGCGCGATGAAGCGGGCGCTGGACGCCGCGCGCCGCGCCGAGGCCGAGGAGGGCATCCCGGCGGTATCGGTGTTCTCGGGCTTTTCGCTCGCTGACATTCCGGCGCCGTGCATCAGCGTGGTGGTGACGGCCGAGGAAGGTGAGGACGGTGTCGCGCGTGCGCAAGCAGTCGCCAATCGCATCGCGGCACAAGCATGGGACGAGCGCGACGGCTTCGTCTATCGCAGCGCACCGTTGGACGAGTCGATTGCCGAAGCGAAGCGGCTGGCACAAGGTGCCGACAAACCGGTGCTGCTGCTCGATCACA
Source organism: Pandoraea commovens (assembly GCF_902459615.1). GTDB lineage: Bacteria > Pseudomonadota > Gammaproteobacteria > Burkholderiales > Burkholderiaceae > Pandoraea > Pandoraea commovens. Next base: position 466,022 of record NZ_CABPSA010000002.1, on the reverse strand, counting down.
GCGACAACTGCATGTCGGGCGGCACATGCGACACGATGGATGTACTGGAGGCCGCACTGCAAGGCGGTCTGACCGGGATCGGCGTTGGCCCGCTGTGCGACCCCGAGGCCGTGGCGACATTGATCGCCGCGGGTGAAGGTGCCGAAGTCACGCTGGCGGTAGGAAACAAACGTCCGCTCACTCAGTTGGGCATCACCAAGACGCCGCCGGTGCTGACCGGCATCGTGCGCAAGATCAGCGACGGCGAATACGTCGTGACGGGTCCGACCTACACGGGTCAGCGCTGCTACATGGGGCGTACGGTGCTGTTCGACATCGGCGCAGCCCGCATTGTGGTGACGGAGCGCACGCACGAGCCGTGGGATCACGGTGTGTTCACGTGCGTGGGGCTCGACCCGCGCAACGAACAGTTCCTGCTGCTCAAATCGCGCATGTACTGCCGCCCGGTGTTCGTGCCCATCTCGGCCGGTCTGGTCGAATGCGACAGCAACGGTGTGACGAGTTCGAACTACGCGCTGTTCCCGTTCTCACGCGTGAATCGTCCGGTGTATCCGCTAGATTCCGAGGTGACGTTCGGCAAGTAGTCGCGCGGTGGCGAGCCTTCCCGGTTCGTCTCCTGTTAACGTTGTCAGGTGCGCGATGCGACGTCGCGTCCTAAGCTGAGGTTTTGGGTCGCAACGGTCGGTGCCGATTCAATCGGCGGCGACGGTCTTCGGCCGAACTGCTCTGATCGTCACGATTCGGAGGGCCTCACGATGCGCACCGACATCGTCATCATCGACGCCGCACGCACCGCCATCGGCGAATTCGGCGGTACATTGCGGGAGAAACCGCCCGTCGACCTCGGAAGTGCGGTCGTGGGTGCACTGCTGGAACGCACCGGCATCGCGGGCGACCGGGTCGATCAGGTCGTGTTCGGAAACGTCCATCAGACCGCAGCAAGCGATATGTACCTTGCGCGACGTGTCGCCCTCGGCGGCGGCATTGCACCGCGCGCGGGTGCGCTGACCGTCAACCGGCTCTGCGGCTCCGGTCTGGAAGCCGTGCTCCTGGCCGCGCAGTTCATCGATTCGGGTGAAGCCGAGACCGCCATCGGCGGCGGAGCGGAGACGATGAGCCTCGCACCCTATCTGCTCCCGGCGAATCGTTTCGGATCGCGCCCCGGCGATGTCGTCGCCACCGACTCCCTGATGGGAGGCCTCACCGATCCGATGACCGGTGCTCACATGGGCGAACTCGGCGAGCGTATCGCGGCGTCCTACGACATCGACCGGGCGCAGCAGGACGCCATCGCGCTCGCCTCGCATCAACGCGCCGCTCACGCGATCGAGGCGGGTTACTTCGATGCGCAGATCGTACCTATCGACGTCGGTTCGTCACGCAAGCCCGCCACCTTTACCCGCGACGAGCGCCTTCCGGCGACGATTTCGCTCAACTCAAACCGGTATTTCGTCGCGACGGCGGCACGATTACGGCGGCAAACGCGTCCGGCATCAACGATGGCGCATCGGCCGTGCTGGTGACGACGCTACAAAACGCGAAGCTGCGACGATTGCGGCCATTGGCGCGCCTCGTCGCCCATGCGCGCGTAGGTGTGCTGCCCGCGCAAATGGGTATCGGACCGGTCGTCGCTACGCGAGAAGTGCTTAAGCGCGCGGACCTCTCGATTCGCCACATGGGCGTAATCGAGCTGAACGAAGCCTTCGCTTCGGTCGTCGGGGCATTTCTGAAGGAGATGTCGCTCGACGCGGAACGCGTCAATCCGAACGGCGGCGCCATTGCGCTCGGTCATCCGGTCGGGGCGACCGGCGCAGTTATGGTGACCAAGGCCGTGCATGAGTTACAGCGTTCCGGCGCGCGTTATGCACTCGTGACGACCTGCATCGGCGGCGGACAGGGGATTGCGGCGATCTTCGAGCGGCTGTAGCGACGGCGAGATCCCCCTCATTCTCGAGGCTTAAGCAGTCGGAAATAATCGTTATTACCACCACAAGGAGGAAGTCATGGTTGAGATTGTTTCAGTTACAAACTACGGTGATCATTTGGTGATCATTTTCAAGATAAATGGAAGACCAGACGAACACACGACCACGATTCAAAAGATCCGTGAAGGTAGACCACCAATTCACATGCAACTGATTGACGCCGTCAGAAGCTTGCTTGACGAAGTTAAGTAAATTTTCAAAACGGGCGTTGTTGCATAAAGTCGTCGACAAACTCAACCATCTCTCCGAGCGCATTCTTGCGCTCACGACCTGTACGGTGACGGACACAGGCAGAGAAATACCCCATCGGTTCCTCCTCGCAATCTTTGAAGCGCTTGGAGACATGACAGTCGAACTCGTCTGCGAGTGTCACAAGTTGAAAGCCGACGTTCTCGACGCATGATCCCGTCGGTCGACTCCAGGACTTCGACCGCTGCGTGATCCGCGCCGGTGTCCCACCCGCCGTCTCAACGTCGCACAGCGTCAACAACGAAAAACGCCACGCATTCATGCGTGGCGTTCTTTTTTTCCCCTCACCTGAACGCAAGGGACTGCACAACGGTATGCGTCCCGCGCAATTACTCGTCGAGCGCCTTGTTACCCGTCTCTTCAAACATCGACACCGCGATGAGCGACACGATCACGCAAACGATCATGTACCACGCCGGAGCCATCTTGTTGCCGGTCACACGAATCAACCAACCCGCGGCGAGCTGTGCCGTACCACCGAACACCGACACCGAAATCGCATAGGCGCTCGACATGTAGCCCGCACGCAGATGCTTCGGGAAGTTCTCGGGCATCAGCGCATACGCCGGGGCCGACCCCATCGTGTAGCAGAGCATCAGCACGATCAGCGCGGCCAGCACCACCGGCAGCGACGGGTAGTTGATCATCACCCAGAACGCCGGGTACAGCAGCACGATCAGCGCCACGCGGCCGAACATCGTCAGCGGCTTGCGTTTGCCCATCTTGTCCGACCACGCGCCGTAGATCGGGCACATCACCAGCGAGATCGTGCTGGCGGCAACGCCCGCGAGCATCGACATCTTCGGCGGCAGACCCAGGTACTGAATGCAGTACGTCGGCATGTAGTACATCATCACGTACGTCGACACGGACATGCCCGCAATCGAGAAGATCGTGAGGAACCAGTTGCGCACATACAGGGCACGCTTGGGATCGTCGCGACCGGCGACGGCCTTCGCCTTCGGCGGCTCTTCCTGAATGTGACGACGCAGGTAGATACCGACCGGCGCAATCAGCGTGCCGAGCAGGAACGGAATACGCCAGCCCCAGCTATGCATGGTGTCGTCCGAGAGCAGGAAGCCAAGGCTCGCCGCCAGACCCGAGCCGAGCAGGGCGGCTGCGCCCTGACTTGCCAACTGCCAGCTTGCGCGGAAACCACGGCTCTTCGCGCCGCCCACTTCCAGCAGGGTGGCCGTCGCGGCACCGAACTCACCGCCCTGCGCGAAGCCTTGCAGCAAACGCGCGCTCACGATCAGCAGCGGCGCCGCGAGACCGATCTGCGCATACGTCGGCGCAAGACCGATGGCCGCCGAACCCACAGCCATCAACAGGATGGTCAGCGTCAGCGCAGGCTTGCGGCCAGCGCGGTCGGCGTAACGGCCGAGTACGATGCCGCCCAGCGGGCGCATCACGAAGCCCACCGCGAACACGGCGAACGCGAGCAGTGACGACGTGATGGGGTCGTCCGCCGGGAAGAACTGCTTGCCGATCGTCAGCGCGAAGTAGCTGTACACCGTGAAGTCGAAGAACTCCAGCAGGTTGCCGATGACGGCGGCAAAGACGATCTTGCGTTGCTGTGCAGGCGACATCTGCACGGCCGATGACGACGCTGCGCCGTCACCCTGAAACGATTGCGATTGCGTGGCGGTGCTCATGCGCGGTCCTTGGCAAGAAAGCGTTCGACCAGACGCGTCCAGAAGGCGGCACCGATGGTCAGATTGTCGTCGTTGAAGTCGTACTTGGCGTTGTGCAACATCGGTTTGCCTTCGCCGTTACCCAGGCGAATGAAGCAGCCGGGCACCTTTTGCAGGTAGTACGCGAAGTCCTCGCTGCCCGCGATGGGCGGGAACGGCGAAATGATGTGCTCCGTGCCGACCAGTTCCTCGGCCACGCTGCGGGCAAATTCCGTTTCCGCTTCGCTGTTCACCAGCACCGGATAGCCACGGATGTACTCGATGTCGGCGCTCGCGCCGAAGCCTTCGGTATGCGACTTCACCAGCGCGCAGATGCGCTCTTCGAGCGTCGCGCGCACCTTCGCCGAGAACGAGCGCACGCTCAGCTCCATCGTGGCGTCTTCCGGAATGACGTTCGGCGCAAAACCGGCATGGAACGTACCGACGGTCACGACCGCCGCTTCGGTCGGATCGATGCTGCGCGCCACCACGGTTTGCAACGCCATCACGAGACCGCTGCCGATCACCACCGGGTCGATGGCCAAATGCGGACGCGCCGCATGACCGCCACGGCCGTGGATACGAATCTTGACGGTGTCGCACGCAGCCATCAGCGGACCGGCGCGAAAACCGAACGTGCCCGTGGCGACGCCCGGGTGGTTATGCAGACCGAAGATCGCTTCACATGGGAAGCGCTCGAACAGGCCGTCGGCGATCATCTGCTCCGCACCGCTGTTCGAACCGGCTTCTTCCGCCGGTTGGAAAATCAGATGGACGGTGCCGTCGAAGTTGCGCGTCTTGGCGAGATGTTGTGCTGCGCCAAGCAACACCGTCGTGTGACCGTCGTGACCGCAGGCGTGCATCTTGCCGTCGTGCACGCTTGCGTACGCAAGGCCCGTCTGTTCGTGAATCGGCAGTGCATCCATGTCGGCGCGCACACCGACCGTGCGACCGCTCGTGCCCGCAGTGAGCGAGGCCACCACGCCGTGACCACCGACGTTACGCGTGACCGTGTAACCCCAGCTTTCCAGCTTCTGCGCCACGTAACGCGACGTGTCGACTTCCTCGTAGGACAGCTCGGGGTGTTGGTGGATGTGGTGACGAATGTCGGCCAACTGCTCGCGCGCGTCGGCCAGATCGCTCACCTCGCAATAGCGAATCTCGCTCATCGGGGGCTCCTCTCTAGTTTTTGCTAATTCTTGATTAACGCGGAGTATTGCACCGACGAAATTTCCCACCGATGACCCTCGACAGGTCAAAATGTTGCTTTCAAGGCAACAATTCTTGAAGCGGCGATATAGATCGGATGTCGGTATCGGCAAGCAAAACCGTTGTTAATTCAATAGGTTGTCGCTAACCGCTGACGGGCACAATGCCACCTTGGCGATCATTGGCTGTCTCATGCGCCAGACCGGTGCATCCGCTCGAACGCAACAGTGAAACAAACATGAACAACGAATCGTGGATGGACGACATTGGTGAGCGTCCGCTCAAATATCTCGCCGAGATCGCCTCGACCGGGGGCGTGCGCATGGCCGCCGAGTCGCTCGGCGTGAATCCCTCCGTCGTCAGCCGACAGATCGCGGCGCTGGAACGGCGGCTGCGATTTCCGCTCATCGAACGACGCGGACGCAACGTGATCGTCACCGAAATCGGTCAGGTGCTCATCGACTATTACCGCGACGGCCAACGGCGTCAGCGTGACTTGTCGGCGCGACTGGAGGAGTACCGGCATCTGAAGCGCGGACGTGTCGCCATCGGCGTGGGCGAAGGGTTTATCGGCCGCCTGATCGCGCAGGCATTACAGCGCTTTTCGATGAGCTATCCGGACATCCTCGTGGAAATCCGCTCTGGCCCCACACCGGCCGTGCTCTCGCTGGTGCGCGACGATGTGGTGGACATCGGCCTGTGCGCCCGCTCGGACGACGATCCCGCCATGCGCATCCATCCGTTTGCCGCCAAGGCCTTGTGTGCCGTCGTCGCACCGACGCATCGCTTCGCGAAGATGGAGAGCGTGCCGCCCTCGGAACTGGTGCACGAGCGGCTCATTTTCATGACCGAAGCCCACGGCGTGCAGCACTTCGTGCACTCGGTGCTCGACACAGCGCGTCTGAACGTAACGCCCGCGTATCGCGTCGACCTGTTCAATACGGCGCAGACGCTCGCCGCAGCCGGTCTGGGTGTCGCCTTCATGTCGGCCATCACCGCGCGGCGCGGCATCGAACTCGGCGAACTGGTCGCGGTGCCCATCGACCACCCGATTGCCGCCGGTTTCTCCAGCCAGATGATGACCCGCGTGGGACGCCGCCTCTCGCCTGCTGCCGACCATCTGTGGAAACAACTCGCGCAGAGTCTCGCGAATCGATGAGTTGACGATGTCTGCGTTGGATGGGGACGGCTTGGGTCCAGCCTCGGGATCGACGCCGTAGATGGCGTATGATCGGCCGAATGTTGGACCCGTTGGCTAAGCCCGCCCGATCAATTCATGACGACTGACTCTAACCAACCCGCCCACCGGCGACTCCGCGCGCGTTTTGTCGCGATTTCCTGGCGAGATCTCGCCGTCTCCTTCGGCCCTGTCGTGCTCATCGCGATTGCGGCCATCTGGCTCGCTGTCTGGCTCGTACAACCGGCCCCGCCGCGCACCGTCACGCTGAGCGCCGGACCGGAAGGCAGTTCGTTCTGGACCGCCGCGCAACGTTACAAGACCATCCTCGCGCGCGATGGCATCACGCTTAATGTGCTGACCTCCGAAGGCTCGCGTCAGAACGTCGAGCGTCTGGCCGACGACAAGGAGAATGTCGACCTCGGCCTCGTGCAGGGCGGCGTATCGCAAGGTCTCGATACCGAGGGGCTGGTCTCGCTCGGCAGCATGTTCTACGCACCGATTTCCGTCTTCTATCGCGGTGAACGCGTGACGAAGCTCTCCGACTTCGCGGGCAAGCGCATCGCCATCGGCCGCGAAGGCAGCGGGGCACGCGCGCTGTCGCTCACGCTGCTCAAGGCGAACGGCATCGAGCCCGGCGGCCCGACGACGCTCACCGCTTACGACGGGCAGGAAGCCGCGCAAGCGCTGATCGATGGACGTGTCGATGCCGCGATGCTCACCGGCGACACTGCCACCGGCCCCACGATGGGCAAGCTGATTCGCACCCCCGGCGTGCGGCTGATGGACTTCGCGCAAGCCGACGCCTACACGCGTCGCTTCACCTATCTGAATCAGTTGACGCTGCCGCGCGGGGTCTTCGATCTCGGCCGCAATCTACCGGCGCAGCCGGTGCACGTCATCAGCCCGACGGTCGAACTCGTGGCGCGCGAAAGTCTGCACCCCGCGCTCTCCGATCTGCTCATCGAAGCGGCGCGCGAGGTCCACGGCAAGGCCAACCTGCTGCAACGCGCGGGCGAATTCCCGTCCGCACAAGTGCATGAGTTCCCGATTTCCGACGACGCCGCGCGTTACTACAAGTCAGGCAAGGGATTCCTGTACCGGCACCTGCCGTTCTGGATTGCGAGCCTCGCGGACCGGATCGTCGTACTGCTCGTGCCGATCATCGTGGTGCTGATTCCGGCATTCCGGCTGGTGCCGTCGCTGTATAGCTGGCGTGTGAAGTCGCGGCTATATCGCTGGTACGGTGCGCTCATCGCGCTGGAGCGCGAGGCGCTGGCCGACGACGCTCATACGGAATACAAGAACCTGCGGCACCGGCTCGACGCCGTCGAAGCCGCCGTCAACCGCCTGAAAATTCCGCTCGCGTATGCCGATCAGTTTTACGTGCTTCGCGAACACATCGGCTTCGTGCGCGCTCGGCTCGACGCGATGAATGCCGAACCGGGTGCCTCGGATGCGTCAGGAGTTGCGGGCGGCGATGCCGTCCAGCGAGCCGGTGGCGTGCCGCCGCAAGCAGATGATTCGGCAGGTGACGCAGCGACAGAGAAGACGTCGAAAGAGACTTGAACGTCACCTCAAAGAATGACTTATGCAACGCATAATTTTCACAAGCTTTTCTTATAGCAAGTAGCGGCGCAAACTGCCGACAGTCACGGGCCGGAAGACCGGCCCGTTGTGAATTTCAACGCTACTGGTTCTTTGGTATGTCGTCGTCCCGTCCTGCTCATTCCTGCCGCTCGTCGTCGACGGCGCCCGTCTCACCGGCATCGGCCGAATCGCGATGCGTCGGCACCGAACTCACACGCTGCGCTTGCAATGTGCGGCCGGTGCGTGACGACGATCTGCCCGCCATCACGGCCATCTACGCCCATCACGTGCTCACCGGGTCGGCATCGTTCGAAGAAGTACCGCCCGACGAAGCGGAGATGCGTGCGCGCTGCACGAAGGTTCGCGACGCAGGTCTGCCGTATCTCGTGGCGGAACATGAGGGCAGGGTGCTCGGCTATGCGTACGCCACGCATTACCGCCCGCGCTCGGCCTATCGCTTCACGCTGGAAGACTCGGTGTACATCGCCGCCGATGCCATTGGACAAGGGGTCGGACGTGCGCTGCTGCTCACACTCATCGCGCGATGTGAAGGCGGTCCGTGGCGACAACTGATTGCGAACGTCGGCGACAGCGGCAACCGGGCGTCGCTCGCGCTGCACATCGCATGCGGTTTCGAGCATGCGGGTACGCTCAAGTCCGTCGGTTTCAAATTCGGCCGTTGGATCGACACCGTGCTGATGCAGCGCCCGCTCAACGCCGGGGATACCTCGCTGCCGGAATAAGGCAGACCGTCAGAACGGCATCAAAACGGAGACGCACGATCCAGCTCCTTGTAGTGCCGGAAGATGCCCGTGGTGTTGAACGCAATGCGTCGCGACGACTTCAGATAGGCGGCAACCAGCGGCTCGCGAGCGACGGCGTCACGCACTGACTGACAGCGCGGGAACGCCTTCGCAAATCCCGACATGGCACGGGGAAACGCGTAATACAACCCCTCGATCGCCTGAAACAGCGACAGGTCGGCATACGACAGCGCGCCTTCGCTGAGCCATCCCCCGGCGTTGGGATTGTTCGCCAGCACGCGCTCGAAATACCCGAAGAATTTGGGCAGACGGTAGTCGATCAGGTCCGCCGTGCGCTTGCGCGCCTCCGTCTTCTGATTGCTGTAATAGAGACGACTGGCGATGGGATGATGACCGTCGTGCACCTCCGCGACGAGATCGGCCAGCGTCAACTGCAACTGATTGACCCAGCGTCGCGCACGTGGCGGTTCACCGACAAGGCCCAGCAACGGTCCGAGATACGCGAGGATGTTCGCCGTCTGTCCGATCAGTTCGTCGCCGGACGGGTGCCGGACACGAAGAAAAGGCGGCGCGAAGGGGGGATCCATGCAGGCCGGATCGTCCATCGTTTGCAGCAGACCGTCCATGCCCTGACCCGGGCCATCCTCCTGAACGATCTCGACATACGGCGTGCCGCTGGCCTCGAAGGCGAGGCGGACAAACTCGCCGCGCCCTTGCAGGCCCGGCCAATAGAACAGCTCGAAGGTCATGCTCCCTCCTCAGGCTCAGGAAGCGCCTGGCTGCATCTCCACGCGATTCTTGCCCTGTTGCTTGGCGCGATAGAGCGCCAGATCCGCCGACTCGATCAACGAGGTCGACGCCATGTGCGTGCGCGGCACCAGCGCCGCGCCGCCGAGACTGATCGTCACGTGCCGACCGTTGGCCGACCCTACGTGCGGAATTGCCATCGCTTCGATCTGCGCGCGCACTTTCTCGGCAATCGCCGCCGCCCCAGAGGCCGATGTGTTCGGCAGCACCATCACGAACTCTTCGCCGCCGAAACGCGCCGCCAGATCGGCCGGACGCGCCGCCGCTTCGGCGATGGTGCGCGCCACGCGACGCAGCACGTCGTCGCCCGCAATGTGGCCGTAGGTGTCGTTGTAGATCTTGAAGTTGTCGACGTCGATCATCAGCAGCGCCATCTCGCGTTGCTCACGCAAGGCGCGACGCCATTCGGCACCGAAGTACTCGTCGAAGTAACGACGGTTCGCCAGCCCGGTGAGGCCGTCGGAATGCGTCAGACGCTGCAACTCCAGATTCGTCTCCAGCAGTTGTTGCTGGCTCTCGCGCAGCGCCCGGTACGCTTCGTCGCGTTGCAGCAGGTTCATGTACGAGCGCGAGTGGTAGCGAATGCGTGCGACCAGCTCGATGGTGTCGGGCAGCTTGACCAGATAGTCGTTCGCCCCCGCCGCGAACGCCTCGCGCTTGATCGTCGACTCTTCCTTGGTCGAGAGCACGATGATCGGAATGTCGCGCGTAAGCGGACTTGCGCGGTACTGACGCACCAGCGACAACCCGTCGGTGCCCGGCATCACGAGATCCTGGAGGATCACGGTCGGGCGTGTCTGTTCGGCAACACGCAGCGCGTCGTCCGGATTCGCACAATAGTGAAAATCGATGTTCGCTTCGCCGGTCAGCGCACGGCGAATCGCTTCGCCCACCATCGCCTGATCGTCGACGAGCAATACCATCGCCGACGATTCGCTCAGGCTGCTTTCTGTGCCGATGGGCGGCGTGGCCGGTTTGGGTTGGCGCGGGGTTGTCGTCATCGTTATTCGTCCCTCTGTTCTTGTCCCACAGTCATACGGTGCCGAACAGCGTCACCAATTGTGGCGCGATGATGTTCAGCGGCAGGATTTGCGACGCGGCGCCGGCTTCGGCTGCCGCCTTGGGCATGCCGTACACCGCGCTCGTCGCGCGATCCTGCGCGATGGTCATGAAGCCCTGCGTGCGCATGGCGCCCAGCCCTGCGGCGCCGTCGCGGCCCATGCCCGTCAGAAGCACGCCCACCGCGCGCGAGCGCCAGTTCTCGGCCACGCTGCGCAGGAAGACGTCGATGGACGGACGATACACCGCATCCCTGGGTTCGTCGGTATACACGCAGCGGCCGCTGGCGTCCACCCGCAGGTGACGATTGCCGCCCGCGAGCAGCACCACCCCTGCCGTGGGACGCTCGCCCGCCTCCACCAGCCGCACAGAAAGCGGTGTCTGCTGATCGAGCCACGCCGCCATGCCGGGCGCGAAGGCATCGTCCACATGCTGTACGACGATCACACCGGCTGCGAAGTTCGCAGGCAGGCGTCCGAGCAGGGTCGCCAGCGCGGCCGGGCCGCCCGCCGACGCGCCGATGGCCACCAGTGCGTCCGTTTCGGGCACGACGCGCGGCACCACGACCGTCTGCGGTATGCGAGCGTCGGCCTGCTGCGCCGCCACGGCTTCGATCTTCGCGAGCAACGACGACGCCGGGCGCGCCAGTTCCGCAGCCCCCAGCACAGGCGTATCGACGGCATCGACCGCACCGGCACCCATCGCATCGAACACAAGGCTCGCGTGATGGCCGACGTCCGACGTCACGATCAGAATCGGGCACGGTGTGCGACGCATGATCTCGCGCGTCGCCGCCACGCCGTCCATGACCGGCATGACGAGATCCATCAGCACGAGATCGGGTGGCACAGGCGCGCACATCTGTACGGCTTGCGCGCCGTCGTGCGCGACCCACGCCACTTCCAGGCCCGGACGCTGCGCGAGCGTGCGGCGCAACGCCTCCACCGCGATGACCGAATCGTTCACGATGCCGATTTTCATGCCCCCGACTCCCCGATGAGATCCACGACAGCGCGCAGCAGCGTGTCATCGTGGAAACTGCCTTTCGCGAGGTAATAATCGGCACCCGCATCGAGTCCGCGCTGCCGGTCTTCCTCGCGATCCTTGTATGAAACGATCATGACGGGCAATTCCGCCGTGCGCGGGTCGCGTTTGATCAGGGTCACCAGCTCGATGCCGTCCATGCGGGGCATGTCGACGTCGGTGATCACCATGTCGAACGTTTCGCTGCGCACTGCGTTCCAGCCATCCATTCCGTCGATCGCGACGCTAACGTCGTAGCCGCGCGCGGCGAGCAGCTTGCGCTCAAGCTCGCGCACGGTGAGCGAGTCGTCCACCACCAGCAAACGTTTGCGACCGCGTCCGCTGGTCTGGGCGGCGCGCATCGGCAAGCGCTCCAACGAACCCATTTCCACGGCTTTCGCAATCGAGCGCACCAAATCGGATGTATCGATGATGAGCAGCGGCGAGCCGTCTTCCGTCAATGCGCCGGCGGCGATGTTGGGCAACTTGCCGAGCCGCGTGTCGAGCGGTTGCACGACGAGCATACGCTCGCCGAGAAATTTATCGACGGCCAGCCCGTAGCGCGCCTCGCCGTCGCCGAACACCACGACCGGCTGATCGCCGGAGGTGCCTGCCGGTTCGGTGCCGCACAACACCTGCTGCGCGCTCACGAGTCCGATCTGTCTGCCGTCGAGCGTGAAATGCGGACGCCCTTCGAGCATGTCGATGTCTTCCTGCGGCAGCGCCAGCGTGCGCGACAGGCTGGCAAGCGGCAACGCGTACGGCTCGCCCGCGATCTCGACGAGCAGGCTGCGCACCACCGACAGCGTGAGCGGCAGTTGCAGGATGAACTTCGTACCACGCCCGGGCGTGTGTTCGATGCGCACCGTGCCCCGCACCATCGCGACCATCGCGCGCACCGCATCGAGACCGACACCTCGCCCGGAAACGTCCGTGACCGTGTCGCGCAACGTGAAGCCCGGCAACATCAGGAATTCGAGCAACTCGTTATCGTCGAGATGACGAGCCGTCTCTTGCGCAACGAGCCCACGCTTGACCACCGCCTCGCGCACACGCTCGATATCGATACCTGCGCCATCGTCGGACACGCTCACGAGCAGCAGCCCGGCGCTATGGCGAGCGCTGAGCGTAATGACGCCTTCGCCAGGCTTGCCCGCCGCCGCACGCACTTCCGGGCGCTCCAGCCCGTGGTCGACGGCATTGCGCAGCAAATGTCCCAGCGGCGCCTCGAGCTGATCGAGGATGTCGCGGTCGACCTGCGTATCCGCGCCACGAATCTCCAGCCGCGCCGGTTTGCCAAGCGCACGACCCAGATCGCGCACCATGCGGGCAAATCCGCCAAGGCGGTCGTCGATGGGTCGCATGCGGCACGCCAGCGCCTCGTCGTACAGGCGCTGCGACAGTTGCGTAGAACGCCGGTCGAAGTCGTCCAGTTCGTGAATCTGTTCAGCCAGCAACTGACCGCCGACACCGAGCGCGCGCCGCAGGTCTGCAAGCGCCGAGAGTAACAACTGACGATCATCGTCGGAGCGGTCGGCCACTTGTGCGAGCGCCGAACTCACGCGGTCGAGCGCGTCGCCCGCGTCGTGCTGATGACGTTTCAGCCGCTGCAACGATTGCGCGAACGGTTGCGACCAGCGCGACGCCACCAGCGCCTCGCTCGACAGCCGCAGCAGCCGGTCGAGGTTGTCGGCAGAGACACGCAAGGCACGCGAAGCGCCGTCGCCGGTGTCCGCGTGTACGCCCGGCTCGGTGATGTACGCGTCGCGTGTATCGGGAGGCGTCAGCCGCACCGTGTGCTCGACGAAGCGTGGGAGTGCGAGACCCTCCTGCACGTGGCCGTCGTCAGACGCGGGAGTTGCAGGCGAAACGTGAGAGACAGGCGCTTCGGTATTCGCAGCGTCGCTATCCCCCGTCGCCATGCCATAGCTGGCGTAATCGAACGCCGTGAGTTCGCCCGAGACCCCGGGCGCTTGCGCCGCATCGCCCGTCAATGTCGAAAGCTCGCTGGCGAACGATGAGACGAACCCGTCGATCTCTGCCTTGCCTGCGCCTTGCACCCAGTTCGGATCACGCCCGGGCGGGTGCGCGAGACGCATGAGCAAATCGACACCTTGCAGCAGGCGATCGATGATCGATACGTTGAGTACAAGCGAACCATGCTGAGCCGCGACGAATGCGTCCTCCAGCACGTGAGCGAGCGAGACACCCGCCTCGACGCCAACGATGCGCGCCGCCCCCTTGAGCGAATGCGCGGCGCGCATGCATGCTTCGAGTCGCGCCGCGTCGGTGGGCGCGCGTTCGAGCGCCAGCAAACCGTCGCCGAGGACTTGTGCCTGCGTCTCCGTCTCCATGCGGAACAGGTCGAGCAGTGTGGCGTTCTGCAGATCGTCGCTCATGCGAGGCTCCGATCGAACGCCGCGCCGACGCGCAGCGGGTCCAGCACACCGACGATGTGGTCGCGCCACGGCAGCACGGCGACGGCAAAGCCGTCCGACGCACCGAGCGCCGTCGCGGGCACTGCGCCCATGGATGCGCGTGCGGGCGTCACCGTACCATGCACTTCCGTCACAGGAAACGCGCTCAGATGATGTCCATGACGCAACGCCAGCAGTCGCGACGTGCTCGCACGCAGGCTATTCGTCGTCGGCGTTTGTGTTTGCGGTGCGGGCTGCACGCCGAGCAGTTCACCGAGCGACAGACACGGCACAAGCGCACCACGCAGATTGACGAGCCCCAGCAACGCCCGTTGCCGATGGCCCGGCACGGAATGCCAGCCGCGCATCGGTGCGACTTCTTCGATGGTGGAGGCGGGCAGGGCGAGCCATTCGTCCGCCAGTCGGAAAAGCAGCAGCGACGCACCGCGCTCGCGCTCCTGCTCGCCGGGGATGGCGCGCCACGGTGCCGGGTCGACCGGCACCACGGGCAGACGGTCGAGCAATTCGGCCGCCTGCCGATGCAGCGTGTTGCCGTTCGCTTGCGAAGCAGGTTTGCGCTCACCGGACACAGGACCGGTCTCAGGCGCGGATTCGCGGTAGGTCATCGATGTCGGTTCCCGTGGCGATGCGTCTGATCATGCGATTCGGTGGTCGTGCGCGAAGTGCTCGCGCGCTCGGTGCGTTCGGTGCGTTCGGCACGCTCGAGCAAACGTCGTGCGCCGGTAGCGTCACCGCGCGCGTCGAGCAGCGCAGCGCAGTGCACCAGCGCTTCGTAATGCCCCGGCTCCAGATAGAGCGCGCGACGGTAATGGATGAGTGCGGCCTGTGCGTCGCCCCGCGCATCTTCGACCAGCCCCAGCAGATACTCAGCCTGCGCATTGGCCCGGTCGACGGCCAGCACCGCGCGACACAACGCCACTGCGCCCACAAGGTCGCCTGCGTCGGCAGCGGTTTGCGCCTGCGTTAGTTGCACAGCGATGTCCGTTCGGGTGGTGGCGTCGACCTGCTGAAAAACGCCGGGACGCGCGGAATCGGGCGGCGGCGTCCCCGACGCCACGGGCGTCATCGGCGCAAACGTGCGCGAGGGGCCTGCGCCGGTCGCAGGCGGGAGCGGGGACTGCGCTTGCGCGGGCGACGGTGGCACGTGCGAAATGTGCGGCAACGCAGCGCGATGCTGCGCTACTGCGTCGAAGGCACTCACCGGCGGCGCGGGACGGAAGGCGTCGAGCGTGCCCGTCGGCCGCGACAGACTTGCCGGCGTCCGCACATCGCGCACCGGCCCCGCCACGCGGAACGAAAACGCCTGCACGTGCCCGGTCGGTGCCAGCCCGTTGCTGGTCAGCGTTCCCCCCTCGGCCGGTCCGGCGAAGAGCGTCGCGCCCATGCGCATGAGTTGCTCGAGCGCGGCGATGGCACGACGTTGCCCGTCGCGGTCGAAGTAGATCAGCACGTTACGGAAGAACACGTAATCGAACGTGCCCAGCCGATCGACGAGCGACAGATCGAACAGATTGCCCGCGTGCCAGCGCACCTGCGTACGCAGCGCACCGATCACACGAAAGCTCTCTTCCTCGGGCGTGAAGTAGCGATCCCGGAACAGCAACGTGCCCGGTGGGCCGCGAAACGAATTGCGTCCGTAAAGTCCCTCGCGGGCAACGGTCAGCGCGCGTTCGCTGATGTCGAGCGCGTCGATGGTGAAGTCGTTCGCACCGAGGCCCGCGTCGAACATCGCCATCGCCATCGAGTACGGTTCCTCGCCGGTGGAACACGGCAAGCTCAGCAGCCGCAGCGCCTGTCCTTCGCGCGCGGTGCCCCGGCGAGATTCACGCTCATCACGGACCATCTGCGTCAGTGCGTTGAAAGCGTCGCGATGCCGGAAGAACCATGTCTCGGGCACCACCACCGCCTCGATCAGCGCCTGCAATTCCTGCGGCGATTGCTGCAAGCGCTGCCAGTAACGCGAGTACGGCGGCGCGTCCTGCATGTCCGGCGATGTGGTGGAAAGAGCGGCAAGACGCACGCGTATCGCACGTTCGATGGCGTTCGCGCCGAGCGTCTCGGCGTCCAGCCCCATCGTGTCGTACAGCAAGCGTTCGATGTCTCGCACGTGGCTCATGACGACGCCTCCGTTGCGTTCGCCGCACCTGCGCCCTCTGCTTCATCGGCCAGTACGTCCTTCGCCGCGTCGAACAGCATGGCGCGCGCCTCGGCCGTCAGCAACTGGTCGACGCGCACCCACTGCACGAGTCCGTCGTCGGTATCGAGCACCGGACCGAGATAGCGGCCTTCGGGCAGGTCGACGCCGCTCGTCTGGAACGCGGCCGGATCGGCGCGCAGGGTATCGGTCGCGCGCTCGACAAGCACCCCCAGACGCCGGGCGTTCGGGCCGGGCGCGGGGTAGTGCACGAGCACCAGCCGCGTGGAGCGACGTGCAGGCGCATCACGGCCTGTCGCGAGCCGCGTCAGATCGATCACCGGCACGGATTCGCCACGATAGCTGAACGCGCCCGCCACCCATGCCGGTGCGGCGGGCAGACGCTTGAGCGCCAGCCACGGCAGCACCTCGGCGACGTGGCCCGCTTCGATGACGTAATGATCGGTCGCGATGGCAAAACGCAGGAACAACATGGCGGTGTCCGCGAAATAAACGACGTCAGACGAGACCCGTGGGCGGCAACGCTTGCACCTTGAAGCGCGACACCCCGCTCTTGAGACCGTTGGCGACGTGATTGAGCTCTTCGATCGCCTGGCTCGACTGCTGCAACGATTCGGCCGTCTGTTGCGCCGCCTCGGAGAGCTGCACCAGCGCCTGATTGATCTGCTCCGCGCCGGTGGCCTGCGCCTGCATGCCTTCGTTGACGACCTGGAAGCGCGGCGGCAGCGTCTGCACCTGCGCAATGATCTGCGCGAGCTGATCGCCGACCTGACGCATTTCGTCCATGCCGCGGCGCACTTCCTCGGCGAACTTGTCCATGCCCATCACCCCGGCCGACACCGCCGACTGGATCTCCTTGATCATCTGCTCGATGTCGTAGGTCGCCACGGCCGTCTGATCGGCCAGACGCCGGATCTCGGTCGCCACCACCGCAAAGCCGCGACCGTACTCGCCCGCCTTCTCGGCTTCGATGGCCGCGTTTAGCGAAAGCAGGTTGGTCTGATCCGCGACCTTCGTGATCGTCGTCACCACCTGATTGATGTTGCCCGCCTTCTCGTTGAGGATGCCGAGCTTGCCGTTGACCGAGCCTGCCGCGTCCATCACATGACGCATAGCATCTTCCATGCGCGTGAGGCCCACGTGGCCGGTGCCCGCGAGCGACGCCGCATGATCGGCCACGCCCGCCACTTCGGTCATGGTGCGCGCCAGATCGCGTGACGTAGCGAAGATTTCGCGCGAGGTCGCGCCGATTTCGGTCGTGGTGGCCGCCGTTTCCGACGCCGTAGCCTGTTGCTGACGCGACGTCGCGGCAATCTCGGTCACCGACGTCGTCACCTGCAAGGCCGATTTCTGTGCCTGCCCGACGAGACCCGTCAGTTCGTCTGTCATTCGGTTGAAGCCCGACTCCAGTGCGCCGAACTCATCGCGACGCGCCAGATCGAGGCGCTTGGTCAGATCGCCCGCGCGCATGACTTCCAGAATCTGCATCACACTCGCGAGCGGCACGCTGATCGCGCGGAACAGCATCCAGCCAGCCAGGATGGCTGCCGCGAGCGTCACGCACAACGTGATGAGCAGCGTGGCCTTGGCTGCGGCAACGGCTTCGCCGATATTGTGGGTCGACTCGTCGGAATAGGCCTTGTTGGTATCGACCAGGCGTTGAATCGCCGAACGGCCGCGACCCCATTCGGGGTAAAGCTGGTCGGTCAGCATGGCGCGGGCGGCGGGCAACTGACCGTCGGCCACGAGCTTGAGCACCTGATTGCTGATGCGCCCGTACTGCGTGCGCACGCCGCGCACCTCGTCGTATTGCATCCGGTCGACGGCGCGATTGACGGTCTTGCCGTAATCCTTGATCCAGCCGTCGATGCGGGCATCCGCCGAGCGCAAGGTATCGATGTCGATTGCGCGGGTCTTGTCGTTGTCGTCGATGGCGACGACCTGCTGGAGCAATTGATAGCTCTCGAACCACGCGCCGCGCAGCATCGTGCTGTAGTAAAGGCCCGGCGTGGAGTCGTCTTCCACACTGTGCGCCTCCACTTCGATGGCGGACAGTCGCGTGTAAGCGATGCCAGCCATCAGGGCCATCAGGGCAAGGATCAGGCCAAAACTGGCCAGAATGCGATGTCGGATCGACCAGTGTTTCACGCCGCGCTCCCGTTCGTGTTCACGCCCGGTGCCGGGGAGGGCGACGCGGGCCTTTTTGAGGTTACGCCGATTCTATTACAGCGGCCCGGCCGGGCAACGCCGGTCAGGCCGTGTATTTGGGTTTATTTCTGATTTGTCGCGCTCTCCCGGACACGGCTTGCGCCCGGGTGGACCGCTGTCCGGATGTCACCGGATGCCGCCGGATGTCCCGGCGATCAGCGGGTCAGTTCGCGCAGAGCGTCCGCCGTCATGGGCGCGAGGGCGAGCGGGGTGGCGGCGGCCGTCAGCGCACCCAGCGACGCGGCATTGCCCGGAGAGACGCTGCCGTCCGGCAGGTAAAGGTTGTTCTCGAAGCCGATGCGGGCGTGGCCGCCCTGCAACACTGCGGCCAGCGCGCACTCGGCCTCGCGCGGCCCGAAGGCGCACATCGCCCACGGCGTGACGTCGGTGGCTTCGCCCACGCCGTCCGCACCGGCTTGCCAGGCGGCGAGGAACGGCAGCAAGTCCGACGGCGACGACAACTGCCCCTTGCTATAGCGGCCGAGCACGAACAGTACCCAATGGCGGCCGGGACGAATCGCGCCGCTCGCGCGCAAGCGCCAGTAGTGCGCCACGTCTTCGGTGTCGTACAGGATGTATTGCGTCGTGATCTGCTCGCGCCACAACCAGTCGAAGAACGCCTCGGCAGCGCTCGCGTGCGCCGCATCGGGCAACACTTCGCGCAACGCTACCGAAATCGCTTCGGGATGCAGCGCATGCACCGTCGCAATCTGCTGCTCGGGCGTGTAGATGCCGACCGCCTCGGTCGTCACTTGCAACACCAGCGCGTCGCCCACCGCGCGACGCACGGCCGCAATGCCCGCCGCGTAGTCCGCCACTTCCAGGCTGTGCGTGCCGTCTGCCTTGCGTACATGCAGATGAATCATGGCCGCGCCTGCATTCAGACACGCCTTGGCGCATTCGCCGAGTTCCGTCGGCGTCATCGGCAGCGCCGGATGGTCGGCGTGCGTGCGCCGCGCGCCGTTCGGTGCGACGGCCAGCGCATAAGGTCTCGTCATGCCACGCCTCCGGCCTTCACGCCGGTGACGTCCGCCACGGCAAGCGCCAGTCGCTCGACGATGCGGTCGATGTCGCCCGGCTGGCAGATGAACGGCGGCGCGATCAGCGCATGGTCGCCGTGAACGCCATCGACCGTGCCGCCCATCGGGTAGATCAGCAGGCCGCGTTCTTTGGCGGCCGACTTCAAACGCGCGTGTGTCTTGTCGGCCGTCGGCAGCGTTTGCTTCGTGGCGCGGTCGGCCACGAATTCGACGCCGACGAACAGCCCGCGTCCGCGCACGTCACCCACGTTCGGGTGATCGGCGAACACTTCGCGCAAACGGGCACGCAATTGCTCGCCGCGCGCCTTCACGTTATCCAGCAGATTCTCGTCGGCAATCGTGCGCTGCACCGCCAGCGCCGCCGCGCACGCCATCGCGTGTCCGAGGTACGTATGACCGTGCTGGAAGAAGCCCGAGCCACCGACCACGGCGTCGAAGATCTTGTCCGAGCACAGCATCGCGCCAATCGGCTGATAGCCCGCGCCGAGGCCCTTGGCGATAACGAGGATGTCCGGCGTCACGCCGTCTTCTTCGCAAGCGAACAGATAGCCGGTGCGGCCCATGCCCGACATCACTTCGTCGAGCAGCAACAGCACGCCGTACTTGTCGCACACGGCGCGCATGCGTTTGAGGTAGTCGCCCACCGGCGGCACCGCGCCGGCCGTCGCGCCGACCACCGTTTCCGCAACGAATGCGATCACCGTGTCGCCGCCGAGTTCGAGAATCTTCGCTTCGAGTTCGTCCGCCAGACGCTGCACATACGCGGCGTCGCTTTCGCCGTCGAGACGCTCGCGATAGGCGAAGCACGGCGAGACGTGATGCGCCGGGACAAGCAACGGCAGGAACGGCTCGCGTCGCCAGGCATTGCCACCGATGGCGAGCGCGCCGAGCGTGTTGCCGTGATAGCTCTGACGACGCGCAATGAAGAACTGTCGCTGCGGCTGACCGATCTCGACGAAGTACTGACGCGCGAGTTTGAGCGCCGCCTCCACGCCCTCGGAACCGCCGCTCACGAAGTACACGTGGTTCAGATCGCCGGGCGCGCTGGCAGCAAGCGTGTCGGCCAGCTGCTCGGCCACTTCGGTCGTGAAGAACGACGTGTGGGCATACGCCAGTTGCGCCGCCTGTTGCTGCATCGCCTCGATCACGCGGGGATGTCCGTGACCGAGACACGAGACGGCAGCGCCGCCGCAGGCGTCGAGATAGTGCTTGCCGTTGCTGTCGATCAACTCGATTCCCTGACCGCCGACCGCGACGGGCAACGTCTGGCGCGGATTGCGATGAAACACGTGAGTCATGCCTGAACCTCTGACGAAAAGATGGTGCAAAACGAGACTGACCGGCGGGTGGCCGCCGGGCCATCGGTCTCGCGAACGATGCCGCTCAGTGTAGGCGCATCGCCCATCGTTTGCAACATATGTTTCACGTGTTTTGCGGACGCAACACTTCGCTCAAGACCATTACCACACTTGATGTTTCACCGCAGGCCACAGGCCCAGAGGAAAGGGCGTGCGCGCTTGCGGCATTTCATGCAACAATCGTTACATTCTTTCGCCGCCGTGTTGCCATCCCCCAATGACACAAGCCACAGCGCTGCCGCAGACGCTCGACCAGCTCAACGCTCTGCTGCGTGAGCGCTACTCCCAATTAAGTCCGCAATTTCAGGCGGGCGCGCGCTTTCTTCTCGACCATCCGCAACGTGTGCCAATCAGCTCGATGCGTGCGATTGCCGCCGAAGCGGGCGTGCAACCGGCCACCTTCGTGCGACTCGCTCAGCATCTCGGCTTCGACGGATGGCACGGCCTTCGCGAGTTGTTCCTCGAATCGATTCGTCTCGGACCGCAGCCGTACGCGAGCCGCGCGCGACAGGTGATCCGCGAGGGCGACGCCGCGCGCATGGTGCCCGAGATGTTCCGCGTGCAGCACAACAACCTCGATCTGACGGAAGCCGGTGCGAACGACTCGCTGAGCGCGGCCGTCGATCTGCTCGCGAATGCGGGGACGGTACACGTGGCAGGCTTTCGCGCGTGCTTTCCGATCGCCTTCACGTTCCAGTACATCTACCGGCTGTTCCGGCCTACGGTGCACCTCATCCGTGGCGAAGCGGGCACGTTGGAAATGGAATTGCGGGCGCTCTCGGCGCGCGACGTGGTGGTGGTGATCAGCTTCGCCCCGTATTCGAACGAAGCGCTGATCGTGACGCGCGCAGCGCGCGCCGCCGGTGCCCGTGTGCTGGCACTCACGGATTCGACGGTCTCGCCGCTCGCGCTCGATGCGGACGTGACGGTGCTGTTCTCGCACGAAAGCCCGTCGTTCTTCCCATCGATCACGGCGGGGATTGCCGTGGTGGAGACGCTCGTCGAGATGCTGCTCGCCCGCAAGGGACGCGGCGCCGTGCGCGCGCTGGAACTGGCCGAAGACCAGTTGCACGGCACCGGGGCTTACGTCAGCCCGTCGGGGAGCGGCACGAACAACCCAAGCAATCCCGCCCCTCGGGTCAAACCGGACGCGTAAGCGCCGCGCGCTCGCGACGCAGCACTACTGCGAGCGCTGCACTTCCCGCGATCAACGCGGCAGTGAACAAAGCGAGGGCGACGGGCATGCCGAAGCGAT
This sequence comes from Pandoraea commovens, assembly GCF_902459615.1. Classification (GTDB taxonomy): domain Bacteria; phylum Pseudomonadota; class Gammaproteobacteria; order Burkholderiales; family Burkholderiaceae; genus Pandoraea; species Pandoraea commovens. The sequence continues at coordinate 444,032 of NZ_CABPSA010000002.1, read as the reverse complement.
CGGCGAGCCAGCCGCTGGTGACGACCGGCACCGAAAAGCCGAAGTACGCAAACAGGAAGTACCCGGCGGCCGCCCGCGCACGCAATGCTGGCGCGACCGCCGAATTGACGGCGGCCAGTCCCCCCAGATACGTGAAGCCATAGCACGCCGAACTGGCGATGGCTGCCCCGGCGAGAATCGCGGGCAGGCTGACGTAGACCACCCCCAGCGCGAGCACGACGAAGCCCAGCGGCACCAGCGCCAACCCGACCCGAACGGCACGCACCGGGGCCATGCGGCGAGCCGCTGGCTGAAACAGCAGGCCCGTCGAGACGACGAAGAACGTTGCGAATCCCGCCCAGGCGGCATGTCCGTGCGCGGCCAGCGCCGACGGCACTACACCGATCACAACACCCACCGCTGCCCACGCCAGCAGGATCGCCATGCCCAGCGGCACCGTCCCGGGGGCAAGCACCGGCCAGCGCAACCACGGCACGTTCGGGTGACGCGCTGGTGCAGGCAACGCGGCGACGGCGAGTGCCGCAACAAGCGCCAGCGGCAGATACGTCCACAAGCTCAGCGGCGGCAACATCGATGGCGCGACGATCAGGCACAGGCCGGTGACGAGCGCGCCGGTGCCGAAGCCGAGCGACGTCGCCGCCGCGACCAGCGCTGCGCCACGCGTGGCAGCGTCTTCGCGATCTCCGTACAACTCCGTCATATAAGCCGTGCCACTGCCCGCGACGAGGCCGGTCGCCAGTCCGTAGCAGGCGCGTGCGCCACCAAGCGCGACCAGCGTAGGCCACTCCAGCGTCAGCCATGTGCCGACGAGACCCAGCAGGAGCGCGGCGGCGAGCGGTACCCGACGCCCGACACGATCCGACAGCCCTGCGAGAAACAATAACGTTGGCACCAGCGCGCCGACGTAACACGCAAACGCCAGCGCCTGCGCCCCCGTGCCATAACCGCTCGCCGCCGCGTAGTGCGGCACCAGCGGCGCTTGCAGATTGACGGAGAACGTCACGAGGAAGAGCTGTACGGCGAGGAGCGGGATCGCCCAGCGGGGCGACGAAGAGGTCGTGGGAAGCATGATCGGAAAGAGAACATCGGGGGGAGACTGCGCAGGGCTCAGCGCAGTGGTCAGTATTGCCAGCACCTTAATGCAGTGCAATTATTGAATTGTCCTGAGATCAATTTTCGCCTCCATGTCAGCCCCTGCCCGGTATCTCGAACACGTCGAACGACTTGCCGCCGCCATCGCGTCCGGCGAACTCGCCTCGGGCACGCGCCTGCCGCCGCAGCGCGACTACGCCGACGCACACGGGCTCGCCACGTCCACCGTCACACGCATCTATACCGAACTCGCACGACGCGGCCTCGCCGTGGGCGAGATCGGACGCGGCACCTTCGTGCGCTCGCCTGCCGTGGGCGCAGCCGCTGCCTTCGCGCAGTGGGCACCTGCGCCGGGCGCGCTGGGCGGCGTCGATCTGGCGTTCAACTACCCGGTGCTGCCGGAGCAAACCGAGGCGTTGCGCCAGGCGCTGCGTGAGATGGCGTCCGGCGGAGATTTGAGCGCATTGCTCGCCCACTCACCGCACGACGGGCCACCGGCCGACAGACGTGCAGCGGCGCAATGGCTGTCGCGTCGCGACGGCGTCACGGTATCGCCCGACTCGCTGGTCGTCTGCGCGGGCGGGCAGCATGCGCTGGACGTGCTGCAACTGGCGTTGTGCCGCGCGGGCGAACCGGTCGCCGTCGAGGCCCTCACGTACCCCGGCTGGAAGGCGCTCGCGGCCATGCGCGACGTGCCGCTCGCCGCCGTCTCGATGACGGCCGATGGACTCGATCCCGCAGCGCTGGACAAGCTCTGCCGCCACCATGCAGGACGGCTGCGCGTCGTCTACACCATGCCGACGCTGCACAACCCGCTGGGCAGCGTGATGCCGCTCGCACAGCGTCTCGCGCTGGTGGAAGTCGCGCGGCGTCACGACCTGCTGATCGTCGAAGACAGCGCCTACGGCTTTCTGGTCGAGGACGCCCCGCCGCCGCTTCGGCTGCTCGCACCGGAACGGACGTTCGAAGTGTGCAGCCTGTCCAAGCCCGGCGCACCGGGGCTGCGCATCGCCTATCTCATCGCCGCGTCCACCCTGCTGCCGCGCGTGCACGCGGCGATGCGAGCCAGTGTGTGGAGCGCCGCGCCGTTGATGGCGCAACTGGCCTCGCGCTGGCTCTCGGACGGCACGATGGACCGCTGGATCACCCACAAACGCGCACTGGCCACCCAGCGGCAGGCGATTGCCATGCAATGCCTGTCCGGGCTGGAGTCGACGGGGTATCCCGGCGCATTCCACCGGCTGGTGCCGATCCCTACGTCGACGCCCGCCCTGCGCTGCGACGACATCGTGGCCGCGCTACAAGCGCGTGGCGTTGCGGTAACGCCGGTCGATGCGTTCGCTGCCCCAGGCCAGACCGCACCGTCGGCCATTCGCGTCGCCCTCGGTTCGCCGGGCAGCGACGAGACGCTACGGGCTGCGCTCATGCAGGTAGCCGATGTCGTCAGGACAGCCGGGCGTCTCTGAAATCACTGACGTCACACGGCGACGCGCTGAGATGACGCCGCTGCCGGTTTCTTTTATGATCGACCTGCTTCCTGCGGCCGCACGCCCGGCGCAACATCCGGTGCGCCATCGCCAGGCGTCGCGCAGGCTTCGTCCCCTGTCGACAATACCAAGGACTCCGAATGTCGCTCATCCACTTCTCCCGCGCCCGTTCGCTCGCGCTTGGCACAGCGCTCGTCGTCGGCGCTGCCCTGGCCGCCCCCGCGTTCGCTGCGTCGAACCTCTCCTTCATGGGCAACTCGCCGCTGGCCTACTGGAAGCAACGCGACACCGCGTCGTTCGCCAAGGCCGCACGCACCGTGCTGACGGACAAGCAAGACAACGAGACCACCGACTGGACCAACGCAGGCACCGGCAATTCGGTGGCCATCGCTGCGCAGATCACGCCGACGAACACGCAAAAGGACGGCGAGCGCACCTGCCGCGATCTGGTCGTGCTGCTCACGGCCAAGGGTCAGGAAGTCACGCTCAAGCTCCCGGCCTGCAAGGCGAACGACAAGGCCGAATGGAAGCTGCAAAAGCGCGGCACGCCCTGATCGGTCTCGATCTGTCGCCCGCGACAGACGCTGCCGGATAAAAAAATCGCCGGTTCCGAGATGTCGGACCGGCGATTTTTCTATGGCGGACGATGCTGGCTGACGGCGTCTTGCCACACCGTCAGCCAGAGCACCCCGTTATGCAGCGGCTGTCTTCTTGTGCCCTTCGACGTCCGGCAACAGGATCGTCACGATGCCTAGCAGCGGCAGATAGGCGCACACGTGATAGACGAAGTCGATGCTCGTCGTGTCGGCAAGTTGGCCCAGCACAGCAGCGCCCACCCCGCCCATCCCGAACGCGAAGCCGAAGAACAGACCCGACACCGTGCCGACCTTGCCGGGCATCAGTTCCTGCGCGTAGACCAGGATGGCCGAGAACGCCGACGCCAGAATCAGACCGATCAGCACCGTCAGAATGCCCGTCCAGAACAGGTTGGCGTACGGCAGCATCAGCGTGAACGGCGCAGCACCGAGGATCGAGCCCCAGATCACATACTTGCGGCCGATCTTGTCGCCCAGCGGGCCGCCGATCATCGTGCCCGCCGCCACGGCGAACAGGAAGACGAACAGATGCACCTGTGCGCTCTGCACGGAGACGTGGAACTTGCTGATCAGATAGAACGTGAAGTAGCTGCTGATGCTCGCGAGATAGAAGTACTTCGAGAAGATCAACACCAGCAAGATGCCAATGGCGAACAGCACCTTGCCCTGCGACAAGTGCGCAGTGCCGCCCCGGCGCGCGGCCTTCTTGCCTTGATTCGCGGCGCGCTGCACGGCGTACCAGCGGCTCACGTGATACAGCACGAAAATCGCGACGAGCGCCGCCACCGAGAACCACGCCACGCTGCCACGGCCGTTCGGCACGATGATCAGCGCCGCCAGTAACGGCCCGAGCGACGAGCCGACATTACCGCCGACCTGGAAGAACGATTGCGCCATGCCGTGGCGTCCGCCCGAGGCCATACGCGCCACGCGCGAAGACTCCGGATGGAACACCGACGAGCCCATGCCCACGAGCGCCGCCGCGACCAGCAGCATGCCGTAGTTCGGGGCGACAGCCAGCAGCAGCAGACCCACGAGCGTGAAACCCATGCCGACTGGCAGCGAATACGGCTTCGGATGCTTGTCGGTGTACAGGCCCACGACAGGTTGAAGTAGCGACGCAGTGATCTGGTACGTCAGCGTGATCAGGCCGACCTGCCCGAAGCTCAGATTGAAGCCGGACTTCAGCAGCGGGTAGATCGCGAGAATCAACGACTGGATCATGTCGTTGAGCAGGTGGGAGAAGCTGATCGCAGACAGCACGCGGAACGCTGTGCCCTGCGCCGCCGGTGTCTGGGCACCGGGAATGGACGTTGCAGGTTGACTCGACATGGGTTGGATTGACGTCTAAGGCTTAAGAAAACGGGTGCTGAGAGTCGGCATTCGGGCAAATGGATGCGAATCGACCGACCTATGCAGGAAAGTTGGGATTAATCCCAATTTCTGCCAGAAATTTAATGAGTGAAGTGTAGAGCATGCGTAAATCGTCGTTGCGCCAACTTTTGTCGCGATTACGCCATCCCAGTGTCACGCAAATTGCGGTCAGAACGCCCGCTGACGACGCCTCACAAGCCCACCGGAAGCAGGCCGCGTGCAGGATCGGCAAGCGCCGCTCACGCCCATCTGCCGGGCGTTGTGCGGGTTTATCGGGGGTCGGACACCGTCAGGGATTCGTGTAGAGTCAATTGACGAGTTGTGCCGTGCAGCACGCGTGCACCCAAAAAATGCACCGCAGCACACGTAGGGCCCCACTCTTTCCTTGGTTGGCAGCAAACATGATTCAACACTCCAGAGTCGTGCAGTGGCTGGTGACCGGACTTGTCGTGGCGGTCACGCTTGCTGTCGTCCTTTTCCTGGGCTGGCTGCGCATTTATCACATGTCGCAGTCGATTCTTCAGGAAGAAGCGGTCCGTCAGCGCGACGCGCTCGAACGCATCGTCGCGCAAGCTGAAAGTACGCTGCGTGGCGCCACCCCGTGGGTCGGCCGCTCGTGCAGCGAAGTGAGTACCTCACTCCAGGCCGCTGGCACGCTCAGTCCCTACTTCCGTTCCATCTGGCTCGTCTCGCGCGGCCAGCTCTATTGCTCGTCGGTCATTCGTTCGAACGCGGCGCTCAATATGCCTCTCCCAGCCGACCTCGTGCCGATGCTGACGGGGACTCGCACGTTGCTTGTCAGCGGCACGCCTTATGTACGCGAGACCCCCGCGCTGGCCCTTTACGTGCCGACCTCGGCCACGGACGGCGTGCTCGGGTTCGTCGATGGCATTTACCTCACCGAGACGCTGCACAGCGTCAAGAGCAGCGATCTGGCGTGGACGGCCATGACGGTGGGCAACGTCGCGCTAACCTCGGAAGGGCCGCGTCTGGAATCGGCAGGTATCGCGACGCGCGGGGCGCAGATTTCGCTCGCGTCGGAGCACTTCACGACGTCGCTCGCAGGCAGCCCCTCGCTGATGCGCTCGCTCGCCGGCAGTCAGGCACCGATCTTCCTGTCGTTTGGCGGCATCGTGGCCTTTTTGCTCGGCGTGCTGACCTTCCGCCATTTCGGGCCGGCGCAATTCATGAAGCGTCAGATCGCGCACGGCATCAAGCGTAACGAATTCAAGGTGTACTACCAGCCGGTCATGGAGCTGGCCACCGGCCGTTGCGCGGGGGCCGAAGCGCTGATGCGCTGGCACCATCCCGTGGCCGGACTGGTGCGCCCGGACGCCTTCATCCCCATTGCCGAAGACAACGGGCTCATCATCGATCTGACGCGTTCGCTACTGCGCCAGATTCGCAACGACGTCGCCAAGGGCGCGCTGCCGCAAGGCTTTCACATCGGCATCAACCTCGCGGAACGGCATCTGCGCGACACCACCATCATTCACGACATCGAGCGGTATTACGGCACACTGAACGACACGTACCCGATGGTGGCCGAGATCACCGAGCGCTACGTGATTCGCGACACGGCCGCCGCGCGCAACGTGATGGCTGAGTTACAGCGGCGCGGCATCGAAACGGCGCTTGACGACTTCGGGGCCGAAAACAACTCCATTGGGTATCTGAAGCGCTACGACTTCAACTATTTGAAGATCGACAAGGAATTCCTGCCCGTCACGGAAGACGATGTGGTCACGCGCAACATCTGCGATTCCATCATTCATCTGGCCGAGCGGCTGGATATGACGATCGTGGCGGAGGGTGTGGAGAACGAGATGCAGGCGAATTACCTGCGCGGGCGCAACGTCACGTATGCACAGGGTTATTTGTTTGCGCGGCCGATTGCGTTCGATGAGCTGGTGCAATACGCGATTGCGCATGCGGGCACGGGACTGACGGCGGTGAAGACCGGCGCGCCGGCACGCACGCCCACGACGTCGCTGACGCCCCGCAAGGCAGGCTGAGCCGTCATGCAGTACAAAAACGCCGGACCCGTGAAGATGACGGCTGACGCCGGTCGTCACCGGTCAGGCGTTTCTGCCAGACGGCACCGCAACCGGTCAGAAGACCAACTGCGGCATGTTGCTGCGTGGCGCAGGTGCGGCCGCCGCGCGTGTGCTATCTCGCATTTCGGCACGCAACAGCCACAATCGCTGCGCGACGAAACGTCTGAAGCGCATTTCACCTGCGGAGAAAGAGATTTGCATCTGATGTCGCTTGCCGTTGGGCAGCGTGCGAACCAGACGATAGTATCGAGCCCCGTCAACCGTTTCCTTGATATTCCTGACGCGCATCATTTCACCCCGTTTCTGTTGTGTCAGGTGAGTAGGCACTTCACTTCGGTAAACGTCGCATTCCCGGTCATCCCGCTTGAGACTTGTTGAAGACTTGAGTATTTCAGGTCTGAAGCAATACGAACCGGCTTTGGGGGGGGCATGCGGCAAAAATCAATGTAGTGGAGAAACGTCCCCCATTCGTCCCCCAAATGGGCGTTCGAAGCGAGCTTCGTTGGTGCGCCGCAACAGTTCCCCGTCCAGCCCTCGTACCCGCTGGTTCGCCCACCCTCTACAATGCGGCCACCTGCTGTGTTTGATCGAAAAAATCATTATGGTTTCCGAACCTTCTTCAACGCCGGACAGTGTTTTACGCAACGGAACGGGTGATGCCCTCCAGGTGAGCGGCTCGTTGTGGCTGCATCGTGGCAATTCGTCGCTTGGCGGACAGGCACGCATTGCGCTGCTCGAACACATTGCGTCGCAAGGCTCGATCACGGCGGCCGCCAAGGCGGCGGGCATGAGCTACAAGGCGGCGTGGGACGCCGTCGACGCCATGAACCAGCTCGCCGGTGAACCGCTCGTCGAGCGCAGCACCGGCGGACGCGGCGGTGGCGGCACGCGACTCACCGCCCGCGGCGCGAAGCTGGTCGCGGCATTTCGTGCCGTGGAAGCGGCGCAGCAGCAGTTTCTCGCGCGCGTCGCGAACGATCTCGAACATTTCGACGAGCAGTGGCCGGTCATCGCGCGGCTCGGGCTTCAGACCAGTGCGCGCAATCAGTTGCACGGAACGATCACGGCCGTTCGGCACTGCGGTGTGAACGACGAAGTGACGTTGACGCTGCCCGGCGGCGAAGCGATCACCGCGTCGCTCACCCACCACAGTACCCAAACACTCGGGCTCGCGGTCGGCGGACAAGCGTTCGCTCTGATCAAAGCGCCGTGGATCGAGATTGCGCGCGGCGCGGATCTCGCGGGGTTGCCCACGGCGAACCGGTTGTCCGGCATCGTGGACGCCGTCAGCGACGATTCAGGGCAGGCAGAAGTGATTCTGGCGCTACCCGGCGGCAGCCGTCTCGCGGCCGTGATGCCGCAGGACACACTCACCGCGCGCGGCCTCACGGCGGGCATCGGCGCGACAGCCGCATTCGCCGCCGTCAGTGTGATCATCGGCGTGATGGCCTGACGGCCTGACGCCAAAACACGAAGGCCCGGCGCGTGCATCGACGCGCCGGGCCTTCTTCATTGTGCTGCGTCGTCTTTACATTGCAGGGGTTTCACAAACCGGCGTAGGCTGGCGACCCGCATCCCGGCGATCCAGACGCAGGCTCAGCAGCGCGACGCCCACCCCCACCAGCGGCACCAGCGCCGCCACCCAGGGCACGGCCGTCAACCCGGGGCCATGTTCAATGACGAAGCCGCCGAGCCACGCGCCGATGGCGTTGCCAAGATTGAACGCGGCGATATTGAAGCTCGACGCGAGGCTTTCGCCCGCCCCAGATGCCTTTTCCATCACCCAAATTTGCAGCGGCGCGACCGTGGCGAACGCCGTCGCACCGAGCAGTGCCACGAACACGATGGCGAGCCATTGCGAGTGCAGCGCGAACGTCATCAGTCCGAGCACAACCGAGAGCGACAGCAGGCTGCCCAGCACCGTGCGCACCACATGACGATCCGCGAGCTTGCCGCCCAGCAGATTACCGATGACCAGACCCCCACCGAAGATCAGCAGAATCGGCGAGACCGCGCCTTCGGAGAAGCCCGTCACTGTCGTGAGCAACGGCGCGATGTACGTGAACACACCGAACACCCCCACCCATCCCAGCACGGTCGTCAGCAACCCGAGCAGCACCGGGCGACGTGCCAGCGCTCGCAAATCCGCACGCCAGTCGCCAGCGTCCGCCGGGGCCGCGATCTTCGGCACGAAGCGGGCGATCACGAGGAACGCGAGGGCACCGATGACGGTCACGGCCCAGAAGCTGGCACGCCAGCCAAAGTGCTGACCCAGCCACGTGCCGAACGGCACGCCGAGAATGTTGGCGACGGTCAGGCCCATGAACATCACGGCAATCGCCGACGCACGGCGCTCACGCGGCACGAGGCCCGTCGCGACGACCGAGCCGACGCCGAAGAAGGTGCCGTGCGCGAACGACGTCAGCACACGCGCCGCCATCAGCGCGCCATAGCTCGGCGCGAGCGCACAGGCGGCGTTGCCGATGGTGAAGATGGCCATGAGCACCAGCAGCACGGTCTTGCGCGGCCAGCGGGCGGTGGCGGTCGTCATGATCGGCGCGCCGACGACGACACCCAGCGCGTAGCCGGAAATCAAGAGGCCAGCGGCCGCGATCGACACGCCGAAATCGGCGCCGACGTTGAGCAGCAGGCCCATGATCACGAACTCCGTCACGCCAATGCCAAAGGCACCGGCGGTCAGGGCATAGAGGGCGATAGGCACGGAAAACTCCTGTCTTGAAGACTGAATATCGGGGCGGGTTCCGCCGTCGAATCGATGGACCGGATGTGGACCGAATGCTCAGGCCATCCGACGCGCGTGAACCGATGTGCGGAATATAGACGTCCCTTCATTGATGAAATAGACTGCGCGAAGGAAAATCATTTGTGACTTCAAATCACAAGACTGCGCGAAAGTCATCACCTCAACAGTCGAGGACACCTCCGATGGGCCGACAGGACGTCAACCGCTCAGGCGACATGGAAGTTTTTACGCGGGTGGTCGAGTTGGGCGGCTTCTCGGCAGCGGCACGCGCGTTGCACATGACACCGTCGGCTGTGAGCAAGCTCGTCGCGCGGCTCGAAGGGCGGCTGGGCGCACGACTCTTCAATCGCTCCACGCGCCGCTTGCAACTTACCCCCGAAGGCACCGCATTTCACGAGCGTGCGTTGCGCGTGCTCGCCGACATCGACGCTGCCGAGCGCGAAGCGGCGGCGGGCGCGGTGCCGCGCGGCTTGCTGCGGGTGAATTCGAGTGTGCCCATCGGCACGCTGTATCTGCTGCCGGTGCTCCCGGCATTCCTCGCGAAGTACCCCGAGATCCGGCTCGACCTGACACTCACCGACACGGTCGTCGACCTGCTGTCACAACGTGCCGATGTGGCGGTGCGCGCTGGCGCATTGCGAGATTCACGGCTGGTGGCGCGCAAGCTCGGCGAGAGTCGCGTACACGTGGTGGCGTCGCCTGAGTATCTGGCGCGCAATGCGCCGTTACAGACGCCGGCCGACCTGATCCGTCACAACGTCATGGCGTTCAATTTCGAGCGTCAGATTCAGGGGTTGCCGTTCCTCGACGGCGCGGGCGGTGTCACTTTGTATCCGCCTGCGGGCAACGTGCTGGTGAGTGACGGCGAAACGATGCGCAAACTCGCGCTTGAAGGGCTGGGACTCGCGCGTCACTCGCGATATCACGTCGACGCCGATCTGCGCGACGGCCGTCTCGTGACCGTACTCGAAGACTACAACCCCGGCGATCTGGAGCCGGTGCACGCCGTTTATGTGGGACAGGGCGGCCACTTGCCCGCCCGCGTCCGTGCGTTTCTCGACTTCCTTGTGGAGAACGTGCACCTGCCGTGTTGATGTCTTTGAAGCGGCGCGCGCTTACGTTCGCTTCACGTCGTCTTCATGCCGTCTTCACTGCGCGATGCGACCAGACGAACAATGGCCATGCGAGTGCTGCGCAGATCATGCCCCCGGCCCAGACCAGTCCCCATCCGCCTAGCGAGAGCAGCAGTGGAATCACCAACGGCGTGAGGAACATCGTCATGAAGACACCGGTGTTGCCGATGCCCAGCGCCGTGCCCGCGCGGGACGCCCCGGCGAGCGTGGCCAGCTCCGTGAAAGCCACGCCATGCCATGCCGAGGCGACCACCCCGCCGACAATCAGCAGTGCGATCATCACCGGCGTGCCGTGAGCGAGCCACTCGGGACGCATCGAAAGTAATCCCACCAGCGCGCCCAACATCGCGAACACCACGCCAACCACAAGCGTGCAGACGCGCAAATAGGCGGGACGGTTGCGGCGCTTGTCGGTGAAACGTCCGCTCCACACACGGGTGATTGCCGCGCCCGTCTGCACCGCCCCCAGCGTCAGCGAAATCGTCAGCACGCTCACATGGGCGAAGTCGTGCAAAAAGACCGTGCCGAAGGTGAGCACAGCGATTTGCGGCATGGCGAGCACGGCCATGCCGAGCGCGGTGCTGAGCAGGCGTGCATCACGCAACGGCGTATAGGCGACAGCAGGACGGCCGCCAGCGCTAGCCGTTGCCGGGCGCGCCGCTTCATGCAGCTCGTCCGGCGGTTCGAGCAACCACAGCCATGCCATGCCCGCTGCGGCCACGCACGCCACTGCCAGGCCGATGAAGACCCCGCTGAAGCCGAAGTGGACCGCCGTGCCCGGCAGCAGCAGCGCTCCGATCCCTCCGCCCATCGGCACCGCGCATTGCCGCACGCTCATCGCAAGACCACGCTCGCTGTCGTGAAACCATCGCATCACGGCGCGTCCGCTCGAACCGTTCACGCTGCCGCCCAGCACGCCGATGACCAGCATCCCGGCCGCGAGCATCGGCATCGACGGGACGAAGTGCGTCGTCGGCACCACCCACAGGCCGAGGCCGAGCAGCGCCGCCGCCGTCACCAGCAACCCGACGAGCAACACCCGTCGGTCGCCCCATCGATCCGTGAGCATGCCCCACGGCAATTCCGAGACGGCAATGCCCAGACCGATCATGCCGAGCACGAGGCCGAGGTCGCCGTTGGCCAGCGCGTAGGCACTTCGCATCTGTACGGCCGTGGCGGGAATACCGCCCATCGCCGCTGCGAAGCTCGCATTGGCCGCCACGCCAACGCCCAGCACCTTCCAGCGATGGTCGCGATTGAGTTGTGGGACGGCGACATCCGGGGCACGAGGCACAGCGGTGGCCGGAAGACGATTCGCCGCAGCAGAGGCAGAGCAAAGACGTTCGTTCATAAGTGACACGGTGCGCGGGCGGTCAACACGCGGCTCTGAAAGGGGGAGGGGGAAAGGCCTTATCCCGGGGTCGCGCTTGCGCGTAAATCCGGATGCCATGCTCCGCATCCTACGGAGGTACAATCCTTCGGAAAAGCGGGAAAACGCGATGACATATATCGTGTTTTCCGGATTAACTCCGATGGCCTGCCGACGCGCCATCCGTCCTCGTTCTCCTCGTTCGTTAGGTGTCCGCCCCACGAATTGTCGTTCTACCGAGTGCTGCCATGAATGTCCGCGCCTTCGATCTGACCCAGCTACGTACGTTTATCGCCATTCACGATGCCGGCAGCATTTCGGCCGCCGCCGAACAGATCTTCCTGTCGCAATCGACCGTCAGCGAACAACTGAAGAAGCTCGAAGAGCGCGCCGGACAGCCGCTGCTCGTCCGCTCGCGAAAGGGCATGCGCGCCACGCCCGCCGGTACGCGGCTGCTCGCGTACGCGCGTCAGATCGCGGCGTTGTCGGAAGCCGCGTTCGAGGACCTTCAGGGGGTGTTGCTCGACGGTGAGCTGCGCATCGCGATCACGGACTATTACCGTCCGCACGACGTCGCCCGTGTCCTCAAACGATTCACGAGCCTCTATCCGCGTCTGCGCCTGCACGTGAGCGCCATGCAGAGTTCGCAGATCGAGCGCTCAGCCATGACGGGCGAGCATTTCGACGTCGGGCTGGCGTTACGGCTGATGAACGAGGATGTCGCCGATGGCACCGCACCCCACGATGACCTCGGCGTGGCGTCGGCCACACTGGTGCGCCGCGAGCGGCTCGTGTGGGCGATGGCCGCGACGCAGACGGCACCCGTCGACATACCGCTGCCGCTCGTCACGCTCCCTCGCACGTGCGCGTTGCAAACGCTCGTCGCGAGCGTGCTGGAACGGCACAAGGTGGCATACCGGGTATCGCATTCGGCGGCTGGGGTCGCGGGCATGCAGTTAGCATTGGCCGCAGGCTTGGGTGTGTCCTGTCTGAATGAGTCAGCGCTCACGCCCGAGCTGATCGTCTGCCCGCCGTCGCTCGGGCTGCCGCCGCTGCCGCGCGCCGAATTCCATCTGCTGCCGGGACGCGCCGATGAAACCGACCTGATCCGGCATGCGCGCAATGCGCTGCTGCGGCTGTTCGCGTGATACCTTTGCCGCTGATCTCGTTCTTGTCCGCTATTTGCGGTTGTCGTCATGTCGGAACCCACGCCCAATCAACCGATTCGTCTGAATTTCAACACTCGTCGCGCATTGCTGTTCGCGCTGACGGCAGAGCGTCTGTCGGCGTTTTACGAGCATGGGCAATGGATGACGGACAAGCAGGGCGCGACGCTCGCCCAGATGTGGCTATCGCGTTCGAAGTTGCAATTGCCGCTGGATGAGCGCCGTTTGTTGTCGTCGTTGAGCGACGATTTCGCCCGCGAGCTGGCGGGCACGCTCTCACGCGAAGCCGGGCTGTACACGGCGCACGAAATGACGGAATCGCTTGACGCGGACTATGCGTACGCGTCGGTGGTGGCGCAGGATCTGCTGGAAGATTGCACGCGACGCCTCGTTGAAGCGGGCATCACGGAATAAGCCGATCGCCCACGAAAGCGCCGCCATTTGCGCGCAGAACGGCCGGATACGTTGTCAGGTCTTGATACCGCGCTCTTGCACGAGCACCCACGGCGCGACGACGACGGCCCACAGTTCGGGCGTACGTGCGGCGAAATCGGCGGCCGTGTCGGCCTGCATGCGTTGCACCATGCCGGACGTCAGCCATTGCGTGACGGTGGGTTTGTCGTCGTTGGCGACGGCTTCGGCGACGGAGACGAGGTCGACGCCGGGCGTGACGAACAACAGAACGCCGCGTGCGAAGAACGACTCCAGATCCTTCCAGTCGATCTTGGCGGTTTCGCCGAGCAGGCGCAGATAGACCTCGCTGGGCTGCGCGGACGCATCGGACGGCGTGGCGGGGTTTGCGTCGGCGGAATCGGTGGGCTTGGCGGGGTTCATTACAGCGGCCGGTGAAGAAAACCCGCATTGTAATGCGCCCCGGCGAGCGCGACGGTGGTAGCATCGGAACCCCGCGTGCGGGCCGGTGTCGCAGTCACATGGCACGGCTGCCGCGAGGTGGCTAACGTTTTACCGAGGACCCCGCATGCCCAAACAAAAAACCGACCCCAAGCTTGAACAGGCCCTGACGCGCGGCGACCTCGCCATGCGCCAGATCAACTCCGCCCGTGCAACCGCGCTGCTGCGCTCGCTTGGCGAGATGATCGTGGCGGCGTCGGCGACGATCGGCGTCGAGGCTACGGTGGATGTGCCGAACGGCGACAAGGTCTACGATCCGGAAGACGGCGTCTGGCCGCAGGCACTCGTGGTGTCGTTCGACGGCCCCATCGAAGAGATGGACGAAGAAGAACTGCGTACGGTGCAACTGATCGCCGACAAGCATCCTGAGACGTTCGTGGCGGTGTGGCACCGTGCGGACGGCAAGATCGGCCGCCAGGAAGCGCGTCCGCTCGCGATGGTTGCGTTCCTGACCGACGTCGAAGTGCCCTGGCTCGACGACGACGCTTAAGCGCTGCATCGATGCAAACGAGGGATGGCATCACTGCCATCCCTCGCGTCGCACGCACCTGAAACCGCCGCCCGAGGCTCACGCCGGGGCGGCGGTTTCGTTTGGGCGTTACTGACGCTGTACCGCATCGCGCCGCCTCGTACGTGGGTGTCGTTGCCAGACGGCAATCACGAGTCCTGTCGCAATCGCCGCAGCACCGAGTAGGCCGGTCTGGCTGAGCGCATCCCCAAAGACGAGGAAGCCGAACGTCGTGGCGAACAAGGGATCGCTCGTCTCGATGATCTGCACCTTGCTCGCTTGTCCGTGTGCCACGGCACGCGTCGTGAAATAGAAGCCGCCAATCGTGGGTAGCAGAATCAGGGCGCTCAACGTCAACCATTGCCAGCCGACGGGCAGCGCGAATCCCTCCTGCATCAGCGGCACGGACAGAAAAGCGCTTCCGAACCCGAACAGCCAGACCAACTGCGGCAGCCCGGCACCGATGCGAAACCATTTCGAAAAGAAGATGAAGAGGGCGTAGCCGCATCCGCCGACCAATGCCAGAACGATACCGTCCAAGGTACCCGTCACACCGCCCTCAGCGAAACTCATCACACCGACGCCCGCGACAATGGCCAGGAAAGCCACCCATTTCTGGCGAGTGATGCGCTCCCTGAGGCAAAGCCCTGAGAGCACGATGGTGGCCCCACCGGCGGCGTAGGTAAGAAAGGAGACGAGTGGAATCGACGCCTGCGCAAACGCCTTGGTCTCGAAGAAATAAAGACAGAAGATGCCGAGGAACGAGAGACAGGCAAAGCGCGGCCATCGGGAAGCGAGCGCCGCCGTCTGCCTGCGCAGCGCGTGCGTACGGCTGCACAGGGCGGCCACCAGCACGAACGCCCCGAAGCACTTCCAGAACGCCAGCGACGCCGACGTCGCCCCTTGCTCGAACCCGATGCGCGTCAACACCCCGATCGTCCCATTCAGACCGGCCGCCACCAGCGCGCAAGCTTCTGAGCCGAATCGCGCTTCAGGCGCTTCGGGCGCTTCGGTCGGCTTGATATTGATATCTCTTTGCTCCACGATCCCCTCGATAAGCCGTGCGCTTCGGGGGGAAAGCGTTGCCAGAAAATTCGAGTCGGGATTGTGCCAGCAGATGCCCATTCGCTGAGACCAATTCAGCACCGAATGAGCGATTTCGGAATTTACGGATGACGCTGCGCGCGGTGCGTCATCCTTCAACGAAGGCGACGCAACGTCGCCCCTAAAAACTCAAATCGACGCCAGCGCAAACGTACTGCCCGTGGCAATCTTGTCGACGGCGCCGCCCTGACGGAAATGAAGGGCGTCGAATTCGCCGAGGACCGTCGCATTGTCGCCGTGCACGTGCAGCGCCACGCCCTCCGGAATCGCGACGACGCCTTCATCAGGATTGATCGCCAGATACTCCGCCAGACGCTCCTCGCGCGACTCGCCGTTATGTCCCGACGGCTTGCCGCTGATGAAGTGCGGGTTCACCTGAAACGGCACCACGCCCAGTGCCTTGAGCGTCGGCGGCTCCACGATCGGCATGTCGTTCGTCGTGCGGATGGTCGGACACACTACGTTCGCGCCCGCACTCCATCCCACATACGGCATGCCCGCGTTCAACCGCTCACGCAGCAACCCCACGATGCCCGCGTTGTACATCCGGTCGAGCAACACGAACGTATTGCCACCGCCGACGACCACCGCTTCCGCCTGTTCCACCGCCGCCCGCGCATCCTTGTGATGATGGATCGACGTCAACTCGTAACCGAATCGCTCGAACGACGGCTTCACACGCGATTCGTACTCGTCGAAGCTGAACGTGATGCCACCCGCGTACGGCACGAACAGCACCCGCTTCGCGCGCCCCTTGAGCACCGTATGCACCTGATCCTCTGCATGCTCCAGATAGCCCGACACGCCCTTGCGCGAGCTGCTCATCATCAAGATCTGTTTCACGACTTCATGCCTCCCGGGCAGATGGTCTTTTTGGGGGAAATATCGAGTGTACCCGTCGCACGAACAATCAAATTCATATCGAAAGGAAACGCCACGCCGCATTCTCGACGTCACCCCTTCATTTCTCATAAAGTGAAACGCCATACCGAATGCTGCAACTGCACACGAAAAATCGGGCATCGGCCGCAAAGCCTTATGGCGTCGATGTCATACGCAAACCCTTATCCCACCTATAAGCCGCGCGGGTGTGAGGACGCGAAATACCGGGTTTCCGAGTGACCTGAGAAGGATTACACTCAGAGTCTTATATAAGACTGACCCCGATTGCCCCATAACGTCCGTTCTCCTGACGATGTGACCGTCGCGAAAAGCGTCGGCGCACCGGCAAGCGGCCGGACGGAGTCGCGTCAACCTGGTTTTCAAACTCGAGTACAGCATCATGACTTCCACTTCCAAGCGTGGCGGCCTGACGGTCGCAGACAATCTGATCGCGTTCATCGAAAAGGAAGCCCTGCCGGGCACCGGCGTCGATGTCGACGCGTTCTGGAAAGGCTTCGACGCCATCGTCCATGACCTCGCCCCGAAGAACCGCGCACTGCTCGCCGAGCGCGACCGCCTGCAAGGCGAACTCGACGGCTGGCATCGCGCCAACCCGGGCCCGATTACCGACGCTGCCGCCTACCGCGCCTTTCTCGAAAAGATCGGCTACCTGCTGCCGGCCCCGGCAAGCGTGAAGGCCACGACGGCCCAAGTCGACTACGAAATCGCAGAGCAGGCCGGCCCGCAGCTCGTGGTGCCGCTGTCCAACGCCCGCTACGCCCTGAATGCCGCCAACGCGCGCTGGGGCAGCCTGTACGACGCGCTGTACGGCACCGACGCCATCCCCGAGACCGGCGGCGCCGAGAAGGGCACCGGCTACAACCCGAAGCGCGGCGAACTCGTGATCGCCTTCGCGCGCGGCTTCCTCGATCAGGCCGCTCCGCTGGCCGACGGCTCGCATAAGGACGCCACCGGCTACGCCGTCGAGAACGGCAAGCTCGTCGTGACGACCAAGAGCGGCAAAACGACGCTCGCCACCCCGGCGCTGTTCGCCGGTCATCAAGGCGACGCTGCGAAGCCGACCGCCGTGCTGATCAAGCACAACGGCCTGCACTTCGAAATCCAGTTCGACGCGAATCACCCGATCGGCAAGACCGATGCCGCCCATATCAAGGACGTGCTCGTCGAAGCCGCGGTGACGACCATCATCGACTGCGAAGACTCGGTCGCCGCCGTGGACGCCGACGACAAGGTCGACCTCTATCGCAACTGGCTCGGCCTGATGCAAGGCACGCTGACGGAAGAAGTCGCCAAGGGCGGCAAGACCTTCACGCGTCGCCTGAACGCCGACCGCGAGTACACCGGCGCCGACGGCCGCGCGCTCAAGCTGCATGGCCGCTCGCTGCTGTTCATCCGCAACGTCGGCCATCTGATGACGAACCCCGCCATCACCGATCGTGAAGGCCACGAGATTCCGGAAGGCATTCTCGACGGCGTGGTGACCGTGCTCGCCTCGCTGCACGACCGCAAGCATCGCCTGAACTCGCGCACCGGCTCGATCTACATCGTCAAGCCGAAGATGCACGGCCCGGCCGAAGTCGCGTTCGCCGACGAACTGTTCGGTCGCGTCGAAGACCTGTACAGCCTGCCGCGCAACACGCTCAAGATGGGCATCATGGACGAGGAGCGCCGCACCAGCGTGAACCTCTCGGCCTGTATCGCAGCGGCTGCCGCACGTGTGGCGTTCATCAACACGGGCTTCCTCGATCGCACGGGCGACGAAATGCACACCGCGATGGAAGCCGGTCCGATGATGCGCAAGGGCGACATGAAGTCGTCGGCATGGATCACCGCGTACGAGAAGAGCAACGTGCTGGTCGGTCTGGCTGCGGGCCTGCGTGGCCGCGCACAGATCGGCAAGGGCATGTGGGCCATGCCGGACCTGATGCACGCCATGCTCGAACAGAAGATCGCGCATCCGAAGGCCGGTGCGAACACCGCGTGGGTGCCGTCGCCGACGGCTGCTACGCTGCACGCACTGCACTACCACGTGGTCGACGTTCAGGCCGTCCAGCAAGAACTCGAAAAGATCGATTATGCGAAGGAGCGCGACGCGCTGCTCACCGGTCTGCTGACGGTGCCGGTCGTGGCCAAGGCCGAGTGGAGCGCCGAAGAAATCCGCAAGGAAATCGAGAACAATGCGCAGGGCATTCTCGGTTACGTCGTTCGCTGGATCGATCAGGGCGTGGGCTGCTCGAAGGTGCCGGACATCAACGATATCGGCCTGATGGAAGACCGCGCAACGCTGCGTATTTCGAGCCAGCATCTGGCGAACTGGATGCGTCACGGCGTGATCACGCGCGAACAGGTCGAAGAGACCATGAAGCGCATGGCTGCCGTCGTCGACAAGCAAAACGCCGGTGACAAGCAATACGTGCCGATGGCGGGTAACTTCGACAACTCGCTGGCGTTCAAGGCTGCAAGCGCGCTGGTGTTCGAAGGTCTGACGCAACCGAACGGCTACACCGAGCCGTTGCTGCACAAGTACCGTCTGGAACTGAAGGCAAAGCAGCGCGGGTAAGCAAGTAGCGCGGCTCAGTCGCGCGAACGGGTGTCACCCAATAGGGCGATACCCAGCGAAACGGCACATGACGAATGTGCCGTTTCGCGTTTACGTTGTGATGTCGTCACGTCGTCAGGCGAGCGGGGTGGGTCGATACGCCAACGCGGTCCTGAAGCGGAAAGCTCACGGGTATGGCGTCGTGCATGGCGGCATCGCCGTACGGCCCGGCGTAGGAGAGGACTTCGGCACCCTTCCCGGCCTCGCCTGCGATGTCGAGCGCCACGCGAAGAAACGTCCATGGCTTATGCGGCACCTTGCCGAAGGTCGCAATGACCTCATCGTCGCGATACAACGTCACATCGCGCTCCGTGGGCACCATGACAATGACCGGGAATGCTTCATTGATTAACGCCCGGGTCGACGCACACGCCTCTGCGTCGCCATATAGGAGGACGACGGCGCTCTCCAATCGGGTTGGGTCCTTGACACAGGCACGCAGGATCGCCCTGCCCAAATCGCCGCACACGCGCTCCCGAACGTCCGGCGGCAAGACGCCTCTCTCGCTCGCGCAATCGATCAGTACGGTGTATTTGTCGGCGAGTACGTTGTATAGCGCCTGTCTGACCGGCGCGTGGATATCGTCCGAGGGCAACGTTTGGCGCAAAGCAGACGTTAAGACAGGCGAAGGCAATGCAGAAGGAGAGAACATAAGGGAGCGGGAGATGAGTGCGGCACTCATCGTGCGCGCAGTGTCGAAGCACAGACTTCCACTTTTCGCCTCGTATCGAAGTCGAGCGCGGAATGAGGTAGTCTTTCCACTTGTTTGCAAGACCTCCCCGTCCACTCGAAAGCACGCTACGCATGGACCCCGCCATCGCTCTGCAACGTGCCGAACGGCGCGCGCTGTCATTCCTTCTCGTCGCGCTGGCGATCTTCATCGCCACGCTTTTTATGCCCGTTCACTTCCTCACCGGCTGGATTCGCGCTGCGGCCGAAGCGGCGATGGTCGGCGGGCTGGCGGACTGGTTCGCGGTCGAAGCGCTGTTCCGTCGCATTCCGATCCCTGGACTCGCACGGCATACGAACATCCTGATCCGCAAGAAAGACGCCCTCGGCGATGGCCTCGCCCGCTTCGTCCGCGAGAAGTTTCTCGACACGCCGTCCGTCGTGCGTCTCATCGAACAGCAGAATCCCGCCGATGCGCTCACGCGCTGGCTCGGCTCGTACGAGAACACGCGTCAGTTGAGCGCTGTGCTGGTGAAGGTGACGAGCGGTGTGCTCGATGTGATGGACGAGCGCAACGTGCAGGCCTTCATCCGCCGCGCGCTCGACACGATGATCGACCGCCTCGATCTCTCGCAATCGGCAGCAGCGATTCTCGACACGCTCACGCGCGACGGACGTCATCAGGCACTGCTGGACGAAACACTCGACTATCTCGTCGAATTGCTCAACGAGCCGCAAACGCGCGAATTCATTTCGGCCCGTATCGTCGAATGGCTCAAATCCGATCATCCGAAGAAGGAGAAGGTGCTGCCGTCGGAATGGATCGGCAACAAAGGCTCGGACATGATCTCGGCGGCCGTGACACGGCTGCTTGCGCAGATGGAAGCAGACGAAACCCATCAGTTGCGGCAGGCGTTCGACCGCGCAGTGGCCGGGCTGATAGAGCGTCTGAAACATGACGCCGAATTTCAGGCGAAGCTCGACGGCTTCAAAGCGCAGCTGAAGGGCGACACCGCGTTGAACGCTTACGTGGGCGGTCTCTGGAACGAATGGCGCAGTTGGGTAAAGCGGGATCTCGCGAAAGAAGATTCGGTGATCGGCACGAAGATCACGGGCGCGGCGGCGTGGATCGGACAGGAACTCGCGCGCAGTGAGTCATTGCGAAAGGCGCTCGACGCACAACTCAGAGATGCGGCCGAGCGCATGGCCCCGGGCTTTGCCGATTTTGTGACGGACCACATCCGCGCGACGGTGCATGGCTGGAACGCAGAGCACTTGTCGCAACAGATCCGCCTGAGCGTCGGGCAGGACCTTCAGTACATTCGCATCAATGGCACCCTCGTCGGGGGACTGATCGGCGCCGTGCTGTATCTGGTGGCGCAGGCGCCGGTGTTGCTGAATCGGTAATGCTGAGGTTGTCGAATCAGTGCAACGTCGGTGACGACTGCGACTGATTCCGGGGGGGTTCGATCGACGGGGGCACCGTATCGTTTGGCTGAGCCAAGATCTCTTTGAGGTTACACGGCGTCATACATTCCTTTGAGATTGTTACAGCGCTCAAGTGTGCACGACGAATATCGGCCGCCGTAATAGAAGCGCGCAGGTTGCTTAAGTCCAGACTGAGCGCCATGACCACCTCATTATCTGAAGCACATTCAGATGTGCAGCACCCCTTGTTCAGACCCGCTTTGACAATGTGAATATTGGTCTTCGGGCTGGACGAGAGTTCCTTAAGCTCGGTGAAGAGACGATTAAAGCTGGCGCCGTTATCCGCAGCACTACCATCGGGCAACGCTTCAGTCATCAATACAACCTGGGTTCCTCGCTTTGCCTCTGCAATCACACTCTCAGAAACTTCTCCACAATCCGAGCCAAATACCAGCAATATCGGCCTGAGTTTCCCCCCATTTATTTCGTTATCAATGTTCCTCATAACATCACTATATATTGTGGGGCGCACATCGCCAGGTGCTTCGCTGTTGATCTCAAAATTGGCTGCATTAATGTCGAATTCCGACTCATCCGAAATTTCACCGGGGACAAATCCGACTTGAATGCATGAACTATCGCGAATGCTCGAGGCAAGACTCGACGCAAGCGATCCGCCTTTGTCTTTGCCCCCTCCGATGAAGACAATCTCTCGATTTCCAAAGATATGCTTTGCAGACAAAACCGACTGCATTTCTTTAAGCAAGTCGCCTTCAGCATTTCTCACTCCTCGATCCCCAAGTACCATGACGACTTCTTTTCCGCGGACGTGCTCAGACAGTACGGATTCCAACGGCTCAAAGCGAGCTTCAGTCTGCTCCACCGGATGAGAATCATGATTTAAAACTTGCTGGGTGCTGCTTTGAATCGACTCCATGTTGATGCTCCTAACGAGATTGGGTTTCGGAGAGCGACCGCGCAGAATCAGGAAATCTGTCGAAGCCGCGACGTGGTCGCCGTTCCTTGGATCGCCAACGCACGGGCCTATCGTTGTCCCCTCGCACTTGAGAAACTTGCAGGATCCGCTCTTGCCGCGCTGCGTTTTCGCCCTCCTCTTTTACAAGCGCCACCGTTATTCGGCACGGTTCCAATTCGGCGAAAACCCGCTTGGGGCGAGATATAGGACAAGAGACCGCAGCGAATCGTTACGAAAGGCGCTCGACGCACAACTCAGAGATGTCGCCGAGCGCATGGCGCCGTGCTGTATCTGGTGGCACAGGCGCCGGTGTTGATGGGACGGTACGGGGCAATTCAGGCCAAGCTCATATCCTGCCAACCCCACTTGCCTTGGATCAGCGCATGTTCCTGCGCTTCCACGTTGCTGTGATCGAGGTCACCTACATGCCGTGGAATTTGATGCCGGGGTCTGGCACGCCGGGGTTTGCCTTTTGCCATCCTTCGACCGCGATCTTCATCGCTTCAACGACGAGCGGTTCCTTTGATTCCGGCAAGCACGCCGGCTCATCGGAAGGTGCGCCGTAATCGCCAAGCATCATGAGGTATTTCGACCCGATGGCCGACGCTAATGCGCCGCGATAAGCGCTATCGGTAGCGATAGGGGTGTTCGCCTGAGAAACGGCGCTGACATTCGGTGGCAGAGCCGCCCCGGTGTTCGTCACTGAAAACATGGCAATTCTCCTTTCAAGCGTTTGTGAAAAATTCACTTCGCCGTGACTGGTCGCCATGCATTCGTATCGTTCTCTTATCCTTCTCTTATCGTTCGTGTCGGCGGCAATCACGCTGTGCGAGCATTCCGACATTGCATCGGGCTCGAGACACTCGCACGCTGGCAGTTTGCGCGTTCGCGTCGGCTCCGATTCGGATGGCAGGTTGCCCTCAAAGGAGCCGACAAGCGACGCTCGCTTCATGCTCGTTGACGGTTCAGCGTGTGCTCATATCCATCCAGCCCCACTTGCCTTGGATCAGCGCGTGTTCCTGTGCTTCCACGTTGCTGTGATCGAGGGTCGCGTACATGCCGTGGAATTTGTCGCCGGGGTCTGGCACGCCGGGATATGCCTTTTGCCATTCTTCAACCGCGATCTTCAACGCTTCAACTACGAGCGGTTCCTTTGATTCCGGTAAGCGCGCCGGCTCGCCGGCTGCGGGGGCATGCGCGACCTCGATGAAGTGCGAGCAAGGGAGATCGCGAACCCGCTGCGGATCGCCGGGAAACACGATACCGATGGATTCGATGGGCTTGCCAGGCTGATTCGCGAGGTCGTTGGCAATGCGGATGAACGCACTTACCCGGTTGCTATTGCCATACGTCAGCAGCACAAGCTGGTCGGTCGGATACGGACGCTTTCCATCTTTCGCTCGTCCACCTTCGGACTCGTGAAAGCGCGTCTTCAATAGCGTTAGCATCCGGGTGAAAGTTTCCGTTTGGCGATTCAGCGTCGCCTCATCGGAACCTGTTCCGTAATCGCCTAGCACCATGAGGTATTTCGATCCAATGGCCTCTGCCAGCGTCGCGCGATAGGCGCCGTCGGTTGCAACGGGTCCGCCCGTCTGTGAAACGGCGTTGGCATTGAGTTGCTGAGTCGCTCCGGCATTCGCAATAGAAGAAAGCATGGCAATGCTCCTTTCAAACGTTTAGGGAAGATTCACTCGGGCGTGACTCAGCACTCTGCGTTCGTAACGTTCCTGTGGTTTTTATTGGCGCGAATCATGCCGCGCGAGCTTTCGGACATTGCGTCCGGATAGAAAGACTCGCACGCTGGCATCATGGACATGCGCTTGCTGGCAAACTTGCAGTTACCGCTCATCACATCGCTTGTGCGTCAGACGCAAGTGTCTGCCGCACGCAACGCCCGGCGCATAGCCCTGTTTTGGGGCATCCTCCCTGCCCAGCAAGCCCTGACGCGGTCGTCGCGCTAATATCGATAGAATTTATCGATATATAAAAAATCAAAATTATATTTATACAAGACCCTTCCCTATAGTTCGGTCCGAATCGCGCCAACTCTCGCAAGCGCGCGGACTTAGACCTTAGAGAAGCACACCTCATGAAGACCACGATTCTGGCCCGCCTGGGCCGTGCCAGCTTTATCGCCGCCATTGGCGTCGCCGCCACCGCCGCACACGCACAAAGCAACGTCACGATTTACGGCCTGATCTCGGGCGGCGTGGGGTATGTGAGCAATCAGGGCGGCAGCAAGAACTGGCAGGCACTCTCGGGCACCAACCAGAATCCGCGCTGGGGCTTGCGTGGCTCGGAAGACCTCGGTAACGGCACCAAGGCCATCTTCACGCTCGAAGCGGGCTTCAGCATCGTGAACGGCACGGGTGCACAGAACGGTCGCGCGTTCGGTCGTCAGTCGTTCGTCGGCCTCTCGGACAAGACGTGGGGCACGTTCACGCTGGGTCGCCAGTACGACACCCTTCACGACTACGTCGGCCCGATCATCATTTCGAGCAACGGCGTGAACATCGGCGATAACGACAACGGCTACAACGACCTGCGCATGCAGAACTCGGTCAAGTGGGTCAGCCCGACGGTCGGTGGCTTCCACGGCACGGCGCAATACGGCTTCTCGAACTCGGCCACGGGCTTTCGCAACAACAACGCCTACAGCTTCGGCCTCGGCTACAAGTACGGCGACTTCGACTGGAACGCTGCCTACGCGCAGTACAACAATCCGTTCAGCGGCACCAACAACGACGGCGCCATCGCCAACGACTACGCAAGCCCGCTGCTGATCTTCTCGAAGAGCGCCACGCCCGCGAACGTCTTCGCGAACCAGCAACGCATCTTCGCCACGGGCGGTTTCTACCGCTGGGGCCCGGCACTCATCGGCGCCATGTTCTCGGACGTGCACTACACGTACATCGACAACTCGCACCTGCATCTCCAAAACTACAACCTGACGCTGAACTACAACGTCACCCCGGCGCTGGTGCTGGGCGCGGCGTACGGCTTTACGTCCGGCAAGTACGATGTGATCAATACGCGTCCGCAATGGCATCAGGTCAACCTGCAAGCCGACTACTGGCTGTCCAAGCGCACGGACGTCGCACTCACGCTCAACGCACAGCAAGCCGCTGGCGACGCCAAGTACGCGCAGCTCTTCGGCTACGCCGCGTCGAGCACCAAGCGTCAGATGGCTGTGACGCTGGGCATGCGTCACACGTTCTAATTCAAGCGGGTTCGACAACATGACGACAACGACCGAACTGAACAACGATACGACCACCGACAACCGTCAGCACAGCCGCCGCAGCTTCCTGCGCACGTCGCTGGCTGCATCGATGGCCACCGTCGGTGCATCAATGGCCGGTAGCGCCTTCGCCCAAATGACGAAAACCGAAGGCGCGTCGCCGCTCACTGCGGAAGGCTCGCCGCGTCGCACGGTGATCATCGACTGCGATCCGGGTCAGGACGACGCCGTCGCGATCCTGATGGCCCTGGGCGCGAGCGACCAGATCGACCTCAAGGCGTTGACCGTCGTCGGCGGCAACGTGCCGCTGAGCCTGACCGAGCGCAACGCGCGCATCGTGCGCGACTGGGCCGACAAGACCAAAACGCTGCCGGTGTACGCCGGTTGCCCGAAGCCGCTCATGCGCGAACTGGTGACGGTAGCGAACGTGATGGGCCGCTCAGGTCTCGAAGGTGCGCCGCTGCACGACCCGCGCGCGCCGCTCGCACCACAGCATGCCGTCACGTATCTGATCGACACGCTGCGCGCAGCGGCACCGGGCAGCATCACGATTGTCGCTATCGGCCCGCTCACCAACATCGCCACGGCACTGACGGCCGCGCCCGAAGGCGCGAAGGCCATCCGTGAAATCGTGTTGATGGGTGGCGCGTGGTTCGAGCGCGGCAACTACACCCCGGCCGCCGAATTCAACATCTTCGTCGACCCGGAAGCCGCGAGCATCGTGCTCGGCGCAGGCGTGCCCGTGACCATCGTGCCGCGCGACGTCAGCCTGAAGACGCTGATTACGCCTGAGCGCGTCGCCCCGTTCTATGCGCTGAAGAATCGCTGCGGCCCGATCGTTGGCGACATCTTCAACGCCGCGCTGGCATATCAGAAGCGCCGCCGTGGCGTGGACGAAGCCCCGATGTACGACCCGTGCACCATCGGCTATCTGATCGATCCGACGATGTATGGCGGCCGTCGCGTGAACGTGGCTGTGGAGACGACGGGCCAACTCACGCTGGGTGAGACGGTGGTGGACTGGAACGGTCGCACGAAACGTCCGGTGAACGCCCTGTGGCTCACCGATATCGACGCCGACCGCTTCTACGCAACGCTGCTTGAGCGCATTTCGCGTCTGCCGTAATCGCGCGGCATCGCAGGACGGCGGTAGAAGCAAGCGAACACGGCGGCCCATCGAAAAGATCGGCCGCCGTGTTCGTACGTATGGACGCACGAGGGACGCGCGCGAAGCGCATTCGATTCACGTCGCCAGATGTTGCGCGATCCAGTCGCGGCACGCACTCACCTGCGGGCCACGCTCCTTGCCGACGAGCGACATCAGCGCGACGGTGCGCGTCACACGCGGGGCGATGACGTCGAGCGCCACGAGCGCAGGGTCGTGCAGGTGCAGGGTGTAGAGCTTGGGCAGTATCGCCAGCGCGAGGCCGCTTCGCACGAGTGCATAAAGCGGCTCGGTGTACTCCATGCGGTACTTCGGTTCGAGCCGCAGGTTTTGCGACCCGCCCGTGCGTTGCAAGGAATCGCTGACGTTGCCGCGCACGAACACGGCCAGATCGCGTTCGGTGAGTTGCGACCAGCTGACGGACTCGGCGGACGCGAGCGCATCGTCGCGACGCGCCACCAGCACGATCTCGTCGTCGAACAGATCGTCGCAGCGAAAGCCCTCGGTGTTGGCCGCATGACCGGCCTCGTCGGCTTCGTCGCGAATGCCGACACCGAGGTCGATTTCGCCTCGGGCGAGCGCCGCGACCAGTTCGCTGTTCGGCAGATCCGACAGGGCGAAGCGCACGTTCGGATGGGCGTCCCGCAAGCTGCCGAGCACCGGCAACAGGCGGGCGGCGACCGACGGAATGAAACCGATGCGCACCGTCTGCGCCTGCAGCGTAAAGGTGCTCGTCATGTCGTCGAACGTACCGCGTGCGGCGTTGAGCAGACGCTCCGCCAGCGGCAGGATGGTAGTGCCCGCTTCGGTCAGCGTCAGACGATGGGCCGAGCGCTCGAAGAGACGTCCGCCGAGCAGGAACTCGATCTGACGGATGGCGGCCGTGAGCGCCGGTTGCGTGACTGAGAGCGCCTGCGCTGCCTGCGTGAAGCTGCGCGAGTGGGCGAGGGCGACGAAGTACTGCACCTGCCGAAGCGTCAGCGCGGGCAGTGGTGGCACCTGCGGCGTAGAGGTAACAGCGGTGGCAGCGGAGGAAGCCGTGGACGCGACGGGCGTTTTGGACGTGGGCGTCTCGCCCGCACGGCTTGCAGTGTTTTCGTTACGACGGGACGAAGTCGCCATGGCGCGCTCCAGAGGTACCAGCAGTGTGTCGGACACAACAGTTTTGCGACGTCAGCCAGCCGGGGGGGCCCCGGGGAAGCCCAGGAATCCGCCAGCGTCGCGAAGAATAGATTCGAATTATCGAATCATAAGTAATTTCATTTTTTATTTATAGTCGCACGCACGTAAAGTGCCACGCAAAGACCTTCTATTCTTGGCTTATGCAGACCTCTTCTCCTGAGCACAACGAGCGCGTAGCGCCGGCCGGGCACGGCCAATCCCATACAGTCACCGCCCAAGGCGGCTGGCTTGAGCGCCGTTTCGCTATCGGCAAACGCGGCTCCAGCGTGCACACCGAAGTGCTCGCCGGTATCACGACATTTTTGGCGGCAGCCTATCTGCTCGTCGTGATTCCGTCGCTGCTCGCTACGGGTGGCATGGATCGCGGCGCGGCCACCACGTCGGTCATGCTGGTGTTCGTGCTGTTCTCGTTGCTGATGGGTTTCTACGCGAACCTGCCGTTCGTCGTCGGCCCCGGCATCGGCGGCTCGGTCATCGTGGGCGTCACGCTTGCGGCCACCGAACACGTCGCCTGGCAGACGGGCATCGCCATTGCGTTCCTCTCCGGCCTGCTGTTCCTGCTGCTGACGGTGATCGGCGCGCGCAGCGTCGTGGCGCGTCTGATTCCGACAGCCATCAAGCTGGGCCTTGGCGCGTCCATCGGACTGTTCATTGCGGTGCTGGGCGTGCGCAACGCGGGCATGGTCATCGCCAATGCCAAGACGAATGCCTTCGCGCTGGGCGACTTCAGCAAGCCGGGCACCATCGTCGCGCTGATCGGCCTGGGCGTGGCCGTGCTGCTGCAAGGCCGCAAGGTGCCGGGCGCGATCCTCTGGTCGATCCTGGTCGCCGCGCTCGCCGGTGTACCGCTCGGCGTGACCAAAGTGCCCGAGTCGTTCATCTCGCTGCCGCACAGCATTGCGCCGGTGGCGTTCCAGCTCGATCTGAAGAGCGCACTGACGATCTCCGCCCTGCCGTATCTGTTCGCCTTCTTCGCGGCGGAATTCTTCTCGACGCTGGGCACCACGCTCGCCGTCGGCGGCAAGGCCGGTTTGCTCGATGAGCACGGCAACATGGAGAACATCAACCGTCCGTTCCTCGTCGATTCGATTGCCGCGACGGGCGGTGCACTGCTGGGCATTCCTGCACTGACCGCGCTGGTCGAGTCTGCCGCTGGTGTGGAAGCGGGCGGGCGCACGGGTCTCACGTCGGTGGCCGCCGCCGTGATGTTCGCGCTGGTGTGCTTCTTCGTGCCGGTGGCGCTGGCCATTCCGAAGGAAGCCACGGCCCCCGCACTGATCCTGATCGGCCTGTCGATGTTCAGCACCATCCGTCATGTGCCCTTCGACGACTTCAGCGACGCGTTCCCCGTGCTCGCCATGGTGCTGCTCACGCTGCTCTCGAACAGCTTCGGCACCGGTATCGCTGGCGGCCTGCTGTGCTACGTGCTGGTCAAGGCACTGATGGGCCGCTTCAAGGAATTGCCGTGGGGCCTTTACGTGCTGGCGCTGCCGCTGGCGTATTACTTCTGGACGGTCGTGGGGCGTCACTGATCGACCTGGCGGCGAACGACATGCGTTGTGCCGCCCCCCATGCCGATGAATTCACCAAGACAAGACGTTATGACAGAGACACCGGGCCACGTGCCCGTCGCACGCACCGGCGTGCAGATTCAGCAAGCGCATCGCACGTTCTTCCATGCGATGCCGAAGGTGGAATTGCATTGCCATTTGCTCGGCGCAGTGCGTCACGACACGTTCGTGGCGCTCGCCGAAAAATCGAACGCGCCGATCGATCGCGCCGAGATCGACGGCTTCTACACCCGTGGTGAAAAGCCCGTGGGCGTGCTGCGTGTGTTGCGCGCGCTCGACGAACATCTCCTGACCTCGCCCGACGATCTGCACCGCATCGCCTACGAATATCTGGCGGACGCCGCCGCGTACAACGTGCGCTACAGCGAGTTCTTCTGGAACCCGACGGGCACCGTGCGCACGTCCGGCATTCCCTACGCGATGGCGCAGGATGCCATCGTCGCTGCGATTCGTGACGCCGAGCGCGACCACGGCATCGTCGGCCGTCTGATTCCCAGCATCGACCGCGAGGCCGATCCGGGCGAAGCCGTCGAAATGGTCGAGTGGATGCGCGCGCATCGCGCCGACGAAGTCATCGGCATCGGCATCGACTATCGCGAGAACGACCGTCCGCCCGAACTGTTCTGGAAGGCGTATCGCAACGCGCGTCTTGCAGGCTTCAAGACGACGGCGCACGCGGGCGAATTCGGTATGCCGTGGACGAACGTCGAAACCGCTGTCGAGCTGCTCAAGTGCGACCGCATCGATCACGGCTACACCATCGTCGACGCGCCGGACTTCGCACGCGAATGCGCCGAGCGCGGCATCGTCTTCACGGTCGTGCCGACGAATTCGTACTACCTGCGCACGCTCACGCCGGAGCGCTGGGCCAAGGATCACCCGATCCGGCGCATGCCCGGCCTCGGCCTGAAGATTCATCCGAATACGGACGACCCGACCCTGCACAAGGTCAACCCCGCGCAAGCCTGGGAGCTGATGTTCAGCCACTTCGGTTTCTCGCTGGGCGACCTGCGCGAGTTCATGCACAACGGTCTGGATGGTGCGTGGATCGACGACAGCACACGACGCGAGTGGCACCGAAGCTTCGCTGTGGACTTCGATGTCGCGCGCAGTGCGCTCACCGATTCGTTGGCGGGCTGACACCCCGCAGCAACCCATTTCCTTGGTCTCACCCGACCTTCAGCCGCCTTCGGGCGGCTTTTTTTTGCCTGACGATTTTCCCGGCGACCCGCCTGACGCTAAAAAATTTCAATTCGATTCGCGCGAATCCGCCAGTCGGGAAATTTCAGAATCATTTGACATGATTCACCCCAAATCCGCGCACTTGTCTATTCGACGTGACAGCAATTCTTTAACATGCGTCCCGGTTAAAACATTGACCGGACGACTACATCATGCAACACCCATTCCGCGCGCTGCCACACGGCACGGAACGCACCGACAGCTCCCCGCCACATTCGCCACTCCCGGTAATGCCACAGCGTCGGCTGAACGAAATACTCGACGTCATTTCCCAGCGTTTCGGCCTACATGGCCTTCAGGCACAAGCGCTTCCGGGTGCAGGCATCACGCTCGAGAACGGCGACGCACTCTATTTCCGCGCTAACGAATCGGTCGATACGTTCGACGTCTATTTCCGTGTCGACGTTCCGCCCGCGATGCTGGGTCAGCCCCATCTAATTCATCTGATATCGGAAAACTGTTTTTCTGATATCACCCGCCCGCCGATGATTTTTATCGAAGCGACGGAGGGCATTTTATTGCTCAGATTCTCGGGCATCGATTATGAAGATGTTCATAAAAATGTTGAAGGACAGATCAACGACCTTTTCTCCGAGTACCGAAAGCTGGTTCAATTTCTAAGAAACGAGGTTTATTAAGTCATTATGTTGACAGTTCATTCGAACGTTGCGCGCGTCCGTTCCACCGGCACCCTGCTGGAACTGGCGCTGGGTGCGCAGTTTCTACGCCGCGCACGCGTCACCAGCGAATTCGACAATCGCGCACTGGAGCGGCACGTACAAATGGCGCCGGAGCAGCCCATGCCCGCCCTGAAGCTGGGCTTCGGTCTGGGCACACGCACCGATTCGACGGATTCTGTGGATTCGTTGCCCGACACCAAGGCGTTCGACGACTTTCGGCGCCTCGACGCGGGACGCAATCTCTTCGATTGCGCGCCTTACTACACGAAGGCCTCGGCACGCGTGGAGTTCGAGCGCAAGCTTGGGCAGACGCTGTGCGACGCCCCGGAGATTCGCGACATTGCGCGACGCATCCGTGAGCTAACCGGTGCACCGATGCGGTTCGAGGACTTCGACGCCAAGGCGCAAGCGAAGATCATCGACGAGCAGGTTGGGATCGGCGGCGCAGACGAATGTCTGAACTCCCGCGATACGCTCGATGCCCATGTGCTCGCCACGCTGATCAAGGCCGAAGCCTCGCATTACGACGATCCGCACGCACCCGACGCGAAGCGCCGCCGCAACATGTTCAATGCCGCGCCGCATCCCGAGAATCCCATGCATCCGTGGAATCTTCGCGAGTTCGACGTGCCCATCGCTGAGATCAAGTCGCCGGTCCAGTTGCCCGACCGTATCCGCGACGTCATGCAATCGCGCTGGGAAACGTTGCGACACAACCCAGAGGGTGAAGACACGTTCCTCAAAGTTCTCTCGCATGCGGGTGCAGACCGTGTGATGCGTGAAGACGGCTTCTCAGCATGTCGGGATGTCGTGGACTACATGTTCCGATGCGACCTGGATGAGCGTCGCAAGCTGCTCCATGGTGTGCTGGACATCACGTGGAGCACGGCGGAATACATCAACGACGAAGACAACGGGCGTTGGCTGAATCCCATTGGCTCGCATGTGCGGCAACATCGCACGGGCGACCGCTCGAATATGGTCAGGACGTCGGACCGCAACGATCCGGCGATCGGTACCTGGGCGCTAGGGGCCATCCTGCATGACAAGCCGGTCATCTCGGGACCGAGCGGACATACGCTGCGCTATTTGAATCACTATGCGCAGTGCCGTGAGATAGCGGCGTATTCGGGTGACGTTTCGGATTGGCCGTCGCTCGCCGACGCCCGCATGGTGATGATGGCAAACCTCATGCCACCGAAGAACCACCACTCGTATCACGAGATCATGTCCGCATCGATTGGCGTCTCGGACGGCATGGAAATGCTTCACTATCGCGACCGCGCCACGTACGCGGATCTGAACGATACGGCGCTCGGTGCCGAGTTGTTATCGAAGTTGAAGGACGAAGCGCG
Organism: Pandoraea commovens; assembly: GCF_902459615.1. Taxonomy (GTDB): domain Bacteria; phylum Pseudomonadota; class Gammaproteobacteria; order Burkholderiales; family Burkholderiaceae; genus Pandoraea; species Pandoraea commovens. The sequence goes on along the minus strand of NZ_CABPSA010000002.1, from coordinate 411,459 downwards.
TCATATGCATGCCGACGCGCAGGTGAAAGCCTAACGGAGCGATTCGAAGCGGCGGGGGACGGGCGTGACGTCAGCCAGCATCACGACTCGTCGCCCGAGCTTTCGCTTTCGGTATCGAGTGAGTAGTCGAGCACTACCGGTTCACCGTAGGCGCGCAGCGATTGCGGCGCGTCGACGAAGCGCTTGGCAATGGCCTGCGCACGACGTGCAGACACTTCCGGCGTCGACGCCAATGTCGGCTGCGCGATGTGCTGCACTTCGTTCGCGAACGCCATGCCGATGCGTCGGCTACTGCGGTGAAGCACGAACTTGCCGTTTGCCGGATCGAACAGCCCGCCCTGTGTGCGACTCTCCGCTTCGACTTCGGCGCATGCGGCGCATGGCACGAAGCGCCCGGCCATCGGTACGGTGATCAATGCGTCGTCTGGCAAGCCAAGACGTGTGGTCGCCTCGCGGTGCCATTCCTCGGCATGCTGGGCGATGGCCGACTCGATGCATTGCTCGGCGTGCATGGTTTGCGTGACGCCGTCCGGCAATGAGGTCAGCTTCGGCGTGCCGTCCTGCATCGGAGTGTGCACGATCAGATCACGGAACGTCGGTGTTGCGCTCGCAGCGTCATGCACCACACGGTGCAGAGTGTCGAAAGCATCGTCGAGCTGACGTAACGCGCTGTCCACCGGCAACGCCCCTTCCGATGGCCGTCCGATGCCCGCCGTCACTTCGGCACGCGCCGCTGCGCGCATGTCCGCCAACCCGTGACCGTCGATGTAGTGGTGTCGCAATCTGGCGATATCGCGCACGCGGCGGGACATCACCGTAGCGTCCCAGTTGTGTATGTCCTCACGTGCGGGACGCCGTGGCGCGCCCGTCATCAGACTGTCGTCCGTCAGCGCGAGATGCAGCGCCTCGCGAATGCGTCCGGCGTGAAAATTCGACGCGATGTGCATTCGTCCGCCGAACACGCTCACCTGAACTTCCAGCGGATCGATGTCGAAGCGCGCACGCATCGTCATGTTCACGGCGATGGCGATATGCCGCAGCGACTGCGTGACGCGGTCGAAGCCGAGATAGCGCTTGGGTGCGGGCGGATCGATGCGACGGCGTGCAATGCGCGACACGTCGGACGAGCTGAGGAAGTAATAGCGAGCGGGGTACGTCTGCGGCGCGCAATGAGTGGCGACCCCACGCGAGATGGCCGCGTCGAGCGCCGAGGCTTCGTACTCGGGCATTGCGTGCGCGTTGCGAAGCGAGTGGGCGAGCGTGTCGGCGGTGGCTGTTCCCGTCGCCTCGTTGATCGGTTCGGGACGACAGGCGGCGCCCTGCGAGGTTCGCAAGCAATTAGCGGTGGGCATGGTTCGGGGAAATCCGGGAAGGGTTGTGTCGGATGCCAGCGACGCTGGATTCTACGGAGGCCCGTTTGCGCTGCTTCTGCATTTGATACCGAAGTTGTTGCGTGACGTCCGTAACCAGCGGGCGCTCGATGCGTCGCATGCCCATTGCGTCCTTTCCCAGACGCCATGAAAAAAGCCGCCGACCTGATTCCGGTCGGCGGCTTCGCATCGCTTGGGGACGATGCGTGGGTGCTGCTGTGCTGCTGTACTACAGAGACGGTCAGATTACGAACGGCTGTCCTGTGCGAACACGTTGCGGTCGCTCAGTTGCGCACGGACGTCGGCGCGGGTCAGCGCTGCGGCGACCGGAGCGGCGCCTTGCGTTTGGGCAGCGGCCACCAGCGGTGCGCCGGCTTCGCTTTGCAGCAGTTGACCGTTTGCGGCGGCCTGAACCAGTTCGGCGCGGACTTCAGCGCGGCTGACCTGGCTTTGCGTTGCGGCGGCGACGTCAGGCGTGTTGTCGTTGTAACGAGCGTCTGCGAAAGCCGAGGCAGAAACAAACGAAGCGGCGGCAACAACGGCAGCAAGGATACGGGTGTTCATGGTGAGACTCCTGTCAATTTGGTTGAATACTTCGGGTTCAGCTAGCGTTCGGGGCATCATCAGCGTCGAGGCCGGGGGGCACTTCGTTTTGCTGCGTTGCGGTGTCCGTCGCGTTGGCATGACTGAATCTTAGGGAAAACCCGTGGTTTTTTCGCAACTGAGCGTCTACGAAATGCAACCGATCGTCCGATTCGAAAAAACTATTGAAAATCAACTGCTTAATGCCGTTAAGCAGGATATGTGAGGTGATTTCGGCGTGTTTTTGAGCCGTTTTCGACCAGCATGCCGCTGTGCGCAACAGGGTCTTTAGCGCGATGGGGTTTATCGCGAAGTGCGTCAGCAGTAGAGTGACAACATGATGAAGTCAGCCGACATCGTGGCTCGCAGGGTGCGCCGCACCGCGGACGATGCCGGTCAGTACAGGAGCATTACCATGGCTGCCCTCGGTTCTTTCCTTTTGCTGGCGAGCGCTTCGTTGCTTACCGCGTCGTATCTTCGCAGCCGTGCCGCCCGTTCGCGCCGTCAGCAGGAAGTGCGCGTGACGCGTCGCTAATGGACCGTTGACCGGTCCGTCGGCCGTCGATTGCACGGCGACCGAAACGTATCGGCGTGAATGGCGGTTGATTATTTCATTTTCAGCAATGCGTCCTTATCCAGGACCGCGTTTTTCTCCTTGTGCCGCGAGCGTAGATTGGCGGCAATGACGGCGCCCATGGTGGACGTCTCGCCAGACAGGAGAAATGAAAATGAAACACGCTCTGTTCGCATCGACCCTTGCCGCCGTCCTGCTGAGCGCAGGCGTCATGACCAGCGCGAGCGCTGCAGAAAACACGCAGCCGCCCGCCCAGCCGCAACAAGTTCAACAGCAAGCTCAGGCACAGACGCAGGTGCAGGCGCAATCGGGCGCAGTCGCTGCGCAAGCCGGTTCGGTGGTCTCGCCGGTGTATGAAGTGCCGGGTCGCGTGAACCGCGCCGGTTCGATCTACTTCGGTCAGTAATCCGCGCAGCACAAAAAATCGGCAAGCCGGGGAGCCATCCACCGGCCTGCCGTGCTCCCGCAGCGCGGGATCCTTCCTCCCCCAAGCTTGACCCTCTCCCCTCAATAAGCCCGCTTCAATAAGTCCGCTTCATCGCCTTCGCGCACGCGGCCGACAGGCATCCCACCCCCAGCACGTACACCGCAATCCACCACGGCTTGTGTCCGCCGTATTCGAGCAGCGTCGCGGCAATCAGCGGCGTGATCGAACTCGAAACGATGCCCGAGACCTGATAGACGACCGAGATGCCGGTGTAGCGCACGCGTGTGTCGAACAGTTCGCAGAACAGCGACGCCTCCGGGCCGTACACGAACGCGTACACGACGCCCAACGGCACGATCACGGCAAGCGACACCCACCAGACGTTCGACGAGAAGTGCATCACCGCGAGCGCGGGAATCGACGACACGCCACAAGCCAGCGCCCCCCACGCAAACACACGACGACGCCCGACGCGATCCGATAGCTTCGACGCGTAGGGAATCGTCACGATCAGCACGAGCGCAGCGAGGGTGACGGCCAGCAGAATCGGTGTCTTGGGAAAATGCAGCGTGCCGACGAGGTACGAAATCGCGAACACCGCGTAGACGTTGAACACCACGCCGTCGATATACCGCGCACCCCAGCCGAGCAACACGTTGCGACGATAGTCGCGCACGATCTCGGAGAGCGGCACGTGCGCCACGTGCTGACTGTCTTTGATGCGTGCGAATTCGGGCGTCTCCAGCACGCGCAACCGAATGAACATACCCACAGCCACAAGCACCAGACTCAGCATGAACGCGAGACGCCATCCCCACGACATGAATTGCGCGTCGGTCAGCGTCGACGAGAGCAGGGCGACGACGCCCGTCGATAGACACAGTCCGACGGCCAGCCCGATCTGCGGATACGCCGCGAACTGACCGCGCTTGTCGCGTGGCGCGTATTCGAACGCCATCAGTACTGCACCGCCCCATTCGCCGCCGAGGCCGATGCCTTGCAGCAACCGCAGGAACAGCAGGATCAACGGCGCGGCGATACCGATGCTGTCGTAGGTCGGTACAAGTCCGATGAGGAACGTCGACACACCCATGATGGTGAGGGTGACGATCAGCAGCGGTTTGCGTCCGAGTCGATCCCCGAAATGCCCGAAGAGAATGCCGCCGAGCGGTCGCGTCGCGAATCCCACTGCATACACCGTGTAGGCGAGTGCCGTGGCGACGAAGGCATCGCCGCTGGGGAAGAAGAGTTTGTTGAACACGAGACCGGTGATGGTCCCGTAGAGAAAGAAGTCATACCACTCGACGGTCGTGCCGATCAGGCTGGCCAGCGCGACCGTGCGCACCGCTTTTTCGTCGTTGACGGCGTCCCGCGCGCCAACGCCGGTGAGAACCTGTTCCATTGCGCCTCCTGTTGATGCGCCGCGCCCCGGCGGCGCGCTACGACGCACCGGTCTTTGCCGGGCGTCTGTCTCCTGGATGTCTCGGTGCCGCCCATGCCGGTGACCGGTGGACGGCTATCGTTTTGATAATGGATGCTGCGGGGACTGCGGGTAAGACGCGAAAACACGCATGCGGGGACTACTGGGACAGCGACAACGTCGACAACACCGGGCGACGAACGCGACGCCGCCCGTTCGAATAGGGTTCAAGGTTCAGGCAGCAGCACCGATGAAGTTGCGCCCGCGCGGACCATCGAGGGCGGCCGCGATCATGGCCGTCGATTCCGGCTCACTCACGCCGTACGCGGAGAATTCCGTCGCCACGCCCAGACCGTTGAGGAAGGTCGTCAGCTTGTCGGGTGCGCCTGCGATATCGCCATCGAACACTTGCGCCAGCACCGCGTCGCGATCGGCGCGGCGGCCGATGGCCAGGCGCATCACTGCTGGCAACGTGAACGAGCAAGCAATGCCGTGCGGCAGGCCGTGACGAATCGTCATGTCGTACGAGATCGAGTGCGCCAGCGCCGTCTTGGTATTGGAGAACGCCATGCCCGCCTGAAGCGCAGCGAGCGCCGCCTGCGAGCGCAGCGTCATGTCGCCCGGCGATGCCATGAGACTCGGCAGCACGCGCATCATGTCGCGCGCCGCCGTCACGGCGAAGGTGTCGGAGACGGGGTTGGCGTTCACGTTCCAGATCGCTTCGAGCGCGTGGGAGAGGGCGTCGAGACCGCTTTGCAGCGTGATGCTGCGCGGCAGGGAACGCGTCAGCACCGGGTCGACGATGGCCGCCTCGGGCCACGTCTCGGGCAGATGCAGCGAGTACTTCTTGCGCTTCACATGGCGGTCCCACAGGGTGGCCCACGGCGTGACTTCGCTACCGGTGCCCGCCGTCGTGGGAATGGTGATGAGCCGTTTGGTGCGCGTCGGGCAGAAGGTGCCACCGGCATCGAGCGCGTCCACCAGCGTGGCGAATCGGTCGTCGTCGCCCGCGACCATCAGCAGCTTGGCCGTGTCGAGCGCACTGCCGCCGCCCAGCGCCACGATGACTTCGCATTGCCCGTAGCGCCGCCAGAAGTCGCCGTACATCGGCGCGAGTTCGCGCACGTCCGGGTTCGGGCTGACTTGATCGATCACCCCGGCGAGTCGCTGGCCCAACAGCGCTTCGATACGTCCGGTCATGCCGAGCGCACGCGCCTCGGGCATGGTGACGAGCACCGCGCGACGGTTGCCGACGAGCTCGGGCAGAGCGTCGAGCGCGCCCGGACCGAAGTGGACGTCGACCGGATTATGGAAACGCGAACGTGCAGTCATGATGGTGTTTGGGCCGCCGCGCCGGATGACGTTGCGATCGATTGGCGAAGATTGAGCTGGATTATGGTGAGCGCCGTCCTATACTTCCAATTCACATTTTTTCGTCAATCTATTGATAAAACCTATACCTCGTCACGGGAGCGACATCGATGCGGATTACCCAGTTGCGTTCGTTTCACGCGGTGGCGCACCACGGCAGCGTCACGCGTGCTGCGCAGGCGTTGCACGTCAGTCAGCCGACGATGACGACGCAGATCCGGGCGCTGGAGGAAACGTACGGGGTCGAGCTGTTCTATCGCCACGGTCGCGGGCTGACGCTGACGCCGACCGGCCGCGCGCTGTACTCGGTAAGCCTGCGCATCTTCTCGGACGAAGCGGAAGCGCTCAGCCTGCTCAAGGAGCACGGCGGGCTGCGTACTGGAGAATTACGTCTGGGGGCGGTGGGGCCGCATCACGCGATGGAGATCGTCGCGGCGTTTCAGCCACGCTTTCCGGGGATTCGCATCTCAGTGCGACCGGGCAATTCGGAGGAGATGATCGAGAGCTTACTGGCGTACCGCACCGACGTCGCTGTGCTGGCGCGCTATCACGACGACGCGCGTCTGCACGCCGTGCCGTATCGCACGCATCCGGTCGTGCTGCTGGTGCCGCGTACGCATCGCTTCGCGCGACGTCGCAGCGTCAAACTCGCCGATCTGGCGGACGAGCCGATGTTGATGCGAGAACCGGGGTCGACGACGCGTCACGCGCTCGAAGCGGCCATGCAGGCGGCGGGCGTGATGCCGAGCGTGGCGATGGAGATCGGCAGCCGCGAGGCGATCCGCGAAGCGGTGATCCTCGGGCTGGGGATCGCGGCGGTGTCCGCACGCGAACACACGCCGGACGAGCGGCTGGCGACGGTCGCCATCGGCGACGCACGTGTCGAGACGACCACCGTCATCGTCTGTCTGGCCGAGCGGCGCGAATCGCGCGCCATCGCAGCCTTTCTGGACGTCGTCGCCGGGCTGGTGTGATTACAGGTACTGGCTGGCGGCCAGCACGACGGCCGACGCCACAAGGCAGTAAATGCCGAACAGATACCAGCGACCGTGTTCGAGCCAGCGCGACAGCCAGCGCAGCGCAATCAGCCCCGCGAGGAAGCTGAACACCATACCGACGAGGCTCGGCGTGAGCACCGACATGAAGTGACCGGAGAGCGTCTGTGCGCCGCCCGACTTGTACAGACGGTAAGCCTCTTTGACGATGACCGGCGGCGTGAGCACCACCGCCAGCGCGAAGCTGAATTCCTCCACGCGCACCTTGTCGAGACCGCGCAGCATGCCCGTCGAGATGGTCGACCCCGAGCGCGAGAAACCACGGAACGGCAGGCAGACACCCTGCACGGCGCCGATCCATGCGGAGTCGCTGCCGCGCATCGGACGGTCGCCCATCGGCGGACGCTTGCGGCCCGAGATCAGAATCAGAATGCCGGCCATCGCGAGGCCAGCGGAGATGATGTACAGATTGCCGAACAGATGCTCGATCTCGGCATGCTCCGAGCCGCGCATCAGCACCTTCTCGATGAAGAACATCAGCGCCAGACCGATCACGCCGGTGAAGGCCGTCGCAATGATGACCTGCTTCGCGTTGTGAACGAAATCGTGCTTCGACGAGAAGTAACGTTCGCGCCACGACTTCCAGAAGTACACGATCACGGCGAGCATGGTGCCGGTGTGCAGCATCACGAGCAGCAGCGTCATGGCGGGCGTCGACGGATCGAGCCCCATGAGCTTCTCGGCCATGATGACGTGTGCCGAACTCGACACCGGGAGCAACTCTGCCACGCCCTGCACGATGGCGAGCACCAGCACTTGCAAATAGTCCATGCGCGATCCTTGAGAAATGGGCAAGGACAGTACGCCGCCAAAATGACGTTCTTGTGACAGTCATATGGCAGCGGTGCCGGTCACCTGCCCCCAACCGGCTGCCGCGCATCATACTCCGTCAGAATTGGCGGTAAATGAGGTTGAAGAGAGGCCGCGAATCCGGGCGATAACGCACGGCTTCTTGCCGCATTTCGCGGTATTTCGCAGTGACAGGCGCAACGATCTTCGTTACGCCTGTCGAAACAGAGCCCGCTTACTTGCGAAGCGCCTGATCCAGATCGGCGAGCAGGTCGTCGATATGCTCGATGCCGATCGATAGACGCACCGTTTCCTCGCTCACCCCGGCCTTGCGCAGTTCGTCCGGCGACAACTGACGGTGCGTGGTCGATGCCGGATGCGTGGCGAGCGACTTGGCGTCGCCGATGTTGACCAGACGGGTGAAGAGTTGCAGCGCGTCCTGGAACGCGGCACCGGCAGCGTGGCCGCCTTTTACCCCGAAGGTGAGGATGCCCGGGCCACGTCCCGACAGATACTTTTTCACCAGCCCGTGGTCGGGATGCTCCGGCAGACCCGCATAGTTCACCCACTCCACCTTCGGATGCATCTTCAGATACTGGGCGATCTTCAGCGCGTTGTCGGTGATGCGGTCGAGGCGCAGCGCGAGCGTCTCGATGCCCTGAAGAATCTGGAACGCGTTGAACGGCGAGATGGCCGCACCGGTGTTACGCAGCGGCACCACACGCGCACGGCCGATGTAAGCGGCCGGACCGAACGCTTCCGTGTACACCACGCCGTGATAGCTCACGTCCGGTTCGTTGAGTCGCTTGAAGCGGGTCTTGTGCTCTGCCCACGGGAATTTGCCGGAGTCGACGATAGCGCCGCCGAGGCTCGTGCCGTGCCCGCCGAGATACTTCGTCAGCGAATGCACCACGATGTCCGCGCCATGCTCGAACGGACGCAGCAGGTAAGGCGACGGCACGGTGTTGTCGATGATGAGCGGAATGCCGTGACGATGCGCGATCTCGGCGAGCTTCGCGATGTCGGTGATGTTGCCCAGCGGGTTGCCGACCGACTCAGCGAAGATGGCTTTCGTCTTCTCGTCGATCAGCGGCTCGAAGGATTCCGGCTCGCGCGGATCGGCAAAGCGCGTGGTGATACCCGAGAGCGGCAGCGTGTGCGCCAGCAGGTTGTAGGTGCCGCCATAGAGCGTGCTGGCCGCGACGATGTTGTCGCCCGCCTCGGCAATCGTCTGAATCGCATAGGTCACAGCCGCCTGACCGGACGCGAGCGCCAGCGCCGCCACCCCGCCTTCGAGCGCCGCGACGCGCTGTTCCAGCACGTCCTGCGTCGGGTTCATGATGCGTGTGTAGATGTTCCCCGGCACCTTGAGGTCGAACAGGTCCGCACCGTGCTGCGTATCGTCGAAGGCGTACGCCACCGTCTGATAGATCGGGACGGCCACGGCGCGCGTGGTCGGGTCGGGACGGTAGCCGCCGTGCACGGCCAGTGTTTCGAGTCGCCATTGCGGCGTTTGTGACGTGGTGTCGCGTTTGTCGTTGTTGTCTGCCATGTCGAAAGTCTCCGGGAAGATAGGACGTTCCAGTGACGGAACGGATCGATGCATTGCTTAGGTCTCCGATGGCATTCTAATCTGCAGCACCGCGCCGCCTTATCTCGGATGCATGGATGCTTAGCGAGGAACGGCCGAAGGGGTTGCAACCGTTCGTAATATGGCGAGCGACACGGTGGCGAGAACACGCGCTAAAGTCCGGCAAAGAGCGGTGCCGATACCGGCGGCCGCACGTCCTGGCGAAGACTCCCTATGCCCGCTACGTCACTGCCTTTTGCCGCTCGCGCGAGCCGCGCTGTCGCGTCGTTCGCCATCGCCCTCGTAGCGATGTCCGCGCTCGCCTTCGCCTGGGCCGATAACGCCGAGGCGCAGGAAAAGCTCAGCATCCCGTCGCTCGATAAGGATGCCAATGGCGCCCCGTGATGATCGACGCCTATCTGTTCCTTGCGGCCAATGCCAGCGCGCCGACACCGGCCGTGGTCTTCATGCATGGCTGCAACGGCATGTTCTCGCGCAAGGGCACCATCGACCGTCGCGAACTGGACTGGGCGCAGCGGTTCAATGCGCAAGGGTATGCGGTGCTCATGGTCGACAGTTTCACCTCGCGGGGGCAAGGCAGCGAATGTGCGAGAGGCGGGCCGGTGCGCCCGTGGGAGGAGCGCCCACGCGACGCTTATGGCGCGTTGCGTTACCTGCAATCGATACCGGGTATCCGGCCGGACCGGATCGCGTTGATGGGCTGGTCGCATGGTGGCGGGACCACGCTGTTCGCCATCGGCCCGAAAAGCCTCGGTCGCACGCAGGATGCGACAGCCGCGCCCGACTTCGTGGCCGCTGTTGCGTTCTATCCCGGCTGGTGCAATGCCCGCGCGCAGGGCGCGAACTGGTCGACAACGATTCGGCTGCTGATACTCACGGGCGCGGAGGACGTCTGGACCCAAGCGGCCCCGTGCGACGCGTTCGTGAAAGACGTTACCGCGCAAGGCGCACCGATTACGCTCCACATCTATCCGGGCGCGTATCACGACTTCGATTATCCGAATCTCCCGGTCCACTCACGCCCGGAGTTCACCAATCCCAAAACCCACGTCGTGCCGATTACGGGCACCCAGCTCGAAGCACGCGACGACGCGATAAAACGCGTTACCGAATTTTTGGCGATGGCTTTTGGGAAGTGAGTTTTGCGGTTTTTCCGACCGGACGATGGACGTCTTGCCGCAGAGGCACGTCAGGCGGGCATCTGCGACTCGCTCGCGCGAATCTATTCACAGGCCATCCACAGCTTAATCACAGAAATTTCGCAGATCCCCACAGGAAATCCACAGGATTGCCCCGGGGTCATGCACAGGATATTCACCACATATCCACCGGATACTCACGGGTTATCCACGTCTTTTTGCCGACTTTCACCCCGCTTTTCCACCGCATATCCCACGGGTATCCACAGGCTTACCCACAACCCTGACACAGCTTGATAACAAGGTTATCTACAGGCTTGTCCACAGGTGCTGCGCTGTCTGGCAGAAGAGGATGAAGTGAAAAGCGAGCGCCCAAAACAAAATCGGCCGCAAACAAGGCGGCCGATTTGGTATCGGAGACTGCTTTCCCGGAGTCGCGTCGCGCTGAATTAGCGCTGGCTCACGGGGTTACGGCAAGTACAGCGATTCGCAAGTGCGATTAGTTACCGAAGTAGGTCGTACCGGCTTGTTGCAGACCGCCAACCGAACCCATCGTGACCGGGGCGCTGGCCGTTGCCGGTTGTGCGCTCGGGGCTGCCTTCGGGTACACCGTGTCGTGTTGGACCACGAGACCGGCCTTTTGCGCTTGCACCAGTTCTTCACGAACTTGAGCGCGGGTCAGCACGCTGGTTTGCGGAACCCACGAGAATTCCGAGGGACCGTCGAAAGCGTCGCTAGCGAAAGCCGAACCAGCCGAGACAGCCAGCATTGCGGAAACGAGGGCCGAGGTAATAAGAGTGCGCTTCATGGTATTTCTCCTGTCTGTTTGAAAGAGGCGATGTTCAATTCATCGTCGACAGTTGAAGTGTATTAGTCGCACCTATCGCAATAAAGTCTATAATTGTCTATTTCTAATTTCTATTTTAGAAATAATTAGGAACTTATGGCTAAGTCCGATGAAGCATCAATCGCGCCGGAAGTAAGTGCACGCCTCTTTTAAAATCCAGGCATATCGGAAGATTTATTAATACATGAAATCGTATACGATATTCCCCATTGAAAGCCGCAAATGAAAACGGGACGCCTGATGCAGGCGTCCCGTCTGACTCGCTGGCAAATGCCGAATGGCGCTCGGTCGCAGCCGCTTACTACTACTTCGCGGTCACTTCCTCCGGCGTCACCACCGTGGCACCGGTTCCAGCCGTCTGAGCGAGCACCGGTTTGAGTGCGATGCCGGTGTGGCTAGCCTTGACCTTCGCCAGTTCGTCCGGCGACGTCGAGGCGACCACGGTACCGCCGTCCTTGCCGCCCTCCGGTCCCATGTCGACGATCCAGTCGGCTTCGGCAATCACGTCGAGGTTGTGCTCGATGACGACAACCGTATGCCCCCCGTTCACCAGTCGGTGCAGCACATTGATCAGACGTGCCACGTCCGCCATGTGCAACCCGACGGTCGGCTCGTCGAGGACGTACAGCGTGTGCGGCGACTTCTGTCCGCGACGCGTAATGTCGTCGCGCACCTTGGTCAGTTCCGTCACCAGCTTGATGCGCTGCGCTTCGCCGCCCGATAACGTCGGCGACGGCTGCCCCAGCGTGAGGTACCCCAGCCCGACGTCCTTCATCAGTTGCAGCGGATGCGCAATGCTGGGCATCGACGCGAAGAATTCCACGGCTTCATCGACTTCCATCGTCAGCACGTCGCCGATGCTCTTGCCGCGCCACGTCACCGCCAATGTTTCGGCGTTGAAGCGCTGCCCGTGGCAGACGTCGCAAAGCACCTTCACGTCCGCCAGGAAGCTCATGCCGATGGTCCGCACGCCCTGACCTTCACAGGCCGGGCACCGGCCCTCGCCCGTGTTGAACGAGAAGCGCGAGGCCGAGTAGCCACGCGCGCGGGCTTCGAGCGTATCGGCGAACAGACGTCGGATGGTGTCCCAGAACCCGATATAGGTGGCCGGGCACGAGCGCGGTGTCTTGCCGATAGGCGTCTGGTCGACTTCGAGCACACGATCGATCGTCTCCCAGCCCGTGACGGATTCGCACCCGTGCCACGCATGCACCACCGGACGACGCGGCTCTGCGGTCGCTTCCGACTTCGCGCGCGGCTTGCCGTCCGCCTTCACTGCATGGCGCACCGTGCCCTTGCGCGCACGACGCTCCGCAGGCGAAGACAACACCGAACGCCCCACGGCATCGAGCAGGTTCGTCATCAGCACATCGCGCGCGAGCGTCGACTTGCCGGAACCGGACACACCAGTGATCGCCGTGAGTCGCGACAACGGCAGCGAGGCCGTCACGTTCTTCAGGTTATGAAGCGTCGCGCCGTGCACCGTCAGCCAGTTCGGCGGAACGGCTTCAGCACCCGTCGCCCCCTTTGCCCCCTTTGCCGGTGCAACGACTTCGCGGCGCGGCTGAAGCGGATGCTGCAACGGATGGGCGAGGAACTTGCCGGTCAGCGAATCGGGATGCGAGGCGAGATCCTCCACATTGCCCTGCGCGACGAGCGTGCCGCCGCGCTTGCCTGCCCCCGGACCGATGTCGATGATGTGATCCGCGCGACGAATCGTGTCCTCATCGTGCTCGACCACGACCAGCGTGTTGCCCTGATCGCCAAGCTTGCGCAGCGCGCCGAGCAGAATGCCGTTGTCGCGCGGATGCAAGCCGATAGTCGGCTCGTCCAGCACGTAGCACACGCCCTGCAAGTTACTGCCGAGTTGCGCCGCGAGACGAATACGTTGCGACTCGCCGCCCGAGAGCGTCGGTGCGGCGCGGTCGAGCGTGAGGTAGCCGAGGCCCACTTCTTCCAGAAACTCCAGACGCCCCTGAATCTCGCTGATCAGATCGCGGGCGATGCTCGCATCGCGCCCTTGCAGTTCGAGGCCCTGAATCCACTGGCGCACGTCCGTCACGGTCCATTGCGCGACGTCGGAGATGGCGTGTTCGTCGAACGTCACCGCACGCGCCACACCGTTCAGGCGCGCGCCGTGGCAATCCGGACACGGCTGATCGCCCACATCTTCCGGCTCCTGATCCTGCGACGGCAGCGAGTGCTCGCGACCACGATTGTCCTGATTGAGGACGGTGTCGTCGAACGCTTCACGCTGTTCGCGCGTGAGTGCGAGCCCCGTACCGACGCACGTCGTGCACCAGCCGTGCTTGCTGTTGAACGAGAACATGCGCGGATCCAGATCCGGGTAGCTCGTGCCGCAGACCGGGCACGCACGTTTGACCGAGAACACCTCGATCTCGCCTACGCCTTCGCCCGGTTGCTCGTCGGTCATCGTGTCGCCCAGACCGTCGAGCGGGGCGAGCAGATGCATCACGCCCTTGCCCAATTCCAGCGCCGCCGCCAGCAACGTGCGCAGCAAGCCTTCGTTCTCAGGCGTCACCACGACATCGCCCACCGGCAACTCGATGGTGTGTTCGCGGAATCGGTCGAGCTTCGGCCACGGATCGACCGGCAGGAAAACGCCGTCGACACGCAGATGCGAATGTCCACGCGCCTTGGCCCATTTCGCCAGATCGGTGTAAATCCCCTTACGTCCCACGACGAGCGGTGCGAGCAGTCCCACGTGCTGGCCGCGACGGTCGCGCATGAGTTGCGCGACGATGGAGTCGGGGCTTTGTGCCGTCACCGGCGCGCCGTCGTGGATGCAATGCTGGATGCCGAGCTTCACGTACAGCAGACGCAGGAAGTGCCAGACTTCCGTGGTCGTCGCGACGGTACTCTTGCGTCCACCACGCGACAGACGTTGCTCGATAGCGACCGTCGGCGGAATGCCATACACGGCGTCGACTTCCGGACGCCCCGCTGGCTGCACGATGGACCGCGCATACGCGTTGAGCGATTCGAGGTAACGCCGCTGTCCTTCGTTGAACAGAATGTCGAACGCGAGCGTCGATTTTCCCGAGCCCGACACACCGGTGATGACGCTGAACTTGCCACGCGGGATCGCGACGTCGAGCGATTTCAGGTTGTGTTCGCGCGCATTGACGATGCGAATGTCGTCGCCGCCCGCAGGCTTACGATGTGCGCGCGCGGTACGCAACGCCGTTTGCAGCGGCATCCCGACATCGCTCGACGCTTTGCCCGCTGCCACGGCCTGTGCAGGTGCGACCACCGTGCGTTCGTACTCGGCGAGTGCGCGCCCGGTGTGCGACCCTTCGCACGCCACGACATGCGCGAGTGTCCCCGCACACAACACTTCACCACCGCCTTCGCCGCCTTCCGGCCCGAGATCGATGATCCAGTCCGCCGCACGCACCACGTCCAGATTGTGTTCGATGACGAGCAGCGAATTGCCGCCGTCGAGCAACTTGCCGAACGCGCGCATGAGCTTCGCGATGTCGTCGAAGTGCAGCCCGGTCGTCGGTTCGTCGAAGATGAAGAGACGGCCACGATGCGCAACCTTCTGCCCGCTCGCCGTCTTCTTCTGCGCCGCTTCTGCAAGGAAACCGGCGAGCTTCAGACGTTGTGCTTCGCCACCGGAGAGCGTCGGCACCGGCTGGCCGAGCTTCACGTATTCGAGGCCGACGTCCACGATCGGCTGTAACACACGCAGCACGTCGCGATCCGACGAGAACAGCTTCACGGCCTCGTTGACGGTCAGTTCCAGCACGTCCGACACGCTCAGTTCGCGCATCGCTTCGCCGGGAATGGCACGCTGGATCTTCACGTCCAGCACTTCGGCGCGGTAGCGCTTGCCGTCGCAATCCGGGCAACGAAGATACACATCGCTCAGGAATTGCATCTCCACGTGTTCGAAACCCGAGCCGCCGCACGTCGGGCAACGGCCATTACCGGAGTTGAAGCTGAACGTGCTGGCGTTGTAACCGCGTTGCAGCGCGACTGGCTCAGCAGCGAACAGCTTGCGGATTTCGTCGAATGCGCCGACGTAACTTGCCGGATTCGAGCGCGCTGTCTTGCCGATAGGCGACTGGTCGACGAACACGACGCCCGACAATTGCTCGGCACCGATCAGTTCGTCGTGCGCACCCGGTGCTTCGGTGGGGTCACCGAAGTGACGCGCCAGCGCCGGGCTGAGGATGTCCTGCACCAGCGTCGACTTACCGGAACCGGAGACGCCGGTCACGCACACGAGGCGTCCCAGCGGAATGTCGACGTCGACGTGCTTGAGGTTGTGCTCGCGGGCACCGGTCAGCGTCAGACGCGGCGTCGCCTCGTCCACCGGACGCGCGCGCCAGTTCGACGCGTTCGCCACATGTTTGCGACCGCCGAGATAGCTGCCGGTCAGCGTGTCGGCGTGACGCACTTCCTCGGGCGTACCGTCGAACACAATCTGCCCACCGCGCTCGCCCGGCCCCGGCCCCATGTCGATGACGCGATCGGCGGCCAGCATCACAGCCGGATCGTGCTCCACGACGACCAGCGTGTTGCCCGCATCGCGCAACCGATGCATCGCGGCGACGATGCGGTCCATGTCGCGCGGATGCAAACCGATACTCGGCTCGTCGAGCACGAACAGCGTGTTGACCAGCGACGTACCGAGCGCCGTCGTCAGATTGATACGTTGCACTTCGCCGCCGGAGAGCGTGCGGCTCTGGCGGTCGAGTGTGAGGTAGCCGATGCCGACATCGCACAGATACTTCAGACGCGTGCCGACTTCCTCTTGCAGCAACTTCAGCGCGTCATCGAGCAGGCTGGACGGCAACGTCAGCGAATCGAAGAACTGACGCACGCGCGTGATCGGCATGAGCATCAGATCGTGCATCGTCAGGCCGGGCAGCGCTTCGAGTTGCTCGCGCGACCACGACACACCACGCGGCATGAAGCGCTGGGCGGGCGGCAGCACGGCGTCGGCATTCTCTTTCGAGCCGAGTCGCCACAGCAGACCTTCGGTCTTCAGACGCGCACCACCGCATGTGTCGCACGTGGTGTAGCTGCGGTACTTCGAGAGCAGCACGCGAATGTGCATCTTGTACGCCTTCGACTCCAGATAGCCGAAGAAGCGGCGAATGCCATACCACTGCTTGTTCCACTCGCCTTGCCAGTCGGGGTCGCCTTCGATGACCCATTCGCGATGTTCGGGCGAGAGCTTCGACCACGGCGTGTCGCGCGGGATGCCCGCTTTGCCTGCGTACTCCAGCAGGTCTTCCTGAATCTCTTTCCACGCGGGCGTCTGAATCGTCTTGACCGCACCACCGCGCAGCGTCTTGCGTTCGTCGGGAATCACCAGACCGAGGTCGACGCCGATCACGCGACCGAACCCGCGACACGCTTCGCACGCGCCGTACGCAGAGTTGAACGAGAAGAGCGCGGGTTGCGGATCGGCGTAATGCAGATCGCTGTCGGGGCAATGCAGGTCCTGCGAATAGCGCCAGATGTCCGGCTCGCCTTCTTCGGCCAGCACATAGACGTTCACCCGGGCACGGCCGCGCTTGAGCGAAGACTCGATGGCTTCCATCGCGCGCGCCTTCTCCGTGTTCTGAAGACGGAAGCGGTCGGCGACAACGTCGAGCACCTTTCGCGTGCCCTCGGTGGTCGTGATTTCGCGCTCAGCCTGCACGCGTGTGTAACCGGACGCCGAGAGCCATTGCTCCACTTCGTCGGGCGTGACGCTACCGGGCAACTCGACCGGGAAGGTGACGACCAGACGCGGATCGCTCTGGGCGGTGCGCGCCATGAGGTCCGCGTAGATCGTCTCGGGCGTGTCGTGACGCACCGGCTGGGCGGTTTCGCGATCGAACAGCGCCGCCGCGCGGGCGAAGAGGAGCTTGAGGTGATCGTTGAGTTCGGTCATCGTGCCGACCGTCGAGCGCGAGCTGCGCACGGGGTTGGTCTGATCGATGGCGATGGCGGGCGGCACGCCTTCCACGTGGTCGACCTGCGGACGATCCATGCGGTCGAGGAACTGGCGCGCGTAAGCGCTGAACGTCTCGACATAGCGGCGCTGGCCTTCGGCGAACAGCGTGTCGAAGACCAGACTGGACTTGCCGGAACCGGACGGACCGGTCACGACGGTCATCTCACCGGTCTGGAGATCGACGTCGAGATTCTTGAGGTTGTGCTGGCGGGCGCCACGAATACGAATGGCGTGGCTGGCCGACGGGTCGGGTTTCGAGGAGGACTTGTCCACTGGGTATCAGAGCCGTATCAGTGCGAAAAGGACAAAGCGACAAAACGACAGAGCGCATAAGCGCCTCGGGGGAACTACTGTATCAGGCCGATGCGACAGCCGCTGGCAGCATCCAGACGTCGCTGGCACGCTGCGATTGTACTGTACATTTGTACAGCATCAACCCAATCCCCCATTCGCGGTGGTCTTAATCCCCCCTCCATCCGTCACCGCACGATAGGTCATGATATGATGCGAATGATTATCATTAACCTCAAAAGCTGCTAGATCAGCGACGGTTGCCGGTTCGGGCGACCAAGCCAACATCATGATGCGTGACGACAACGGGGGACGCAAAGATCACGCACGCGCGGACGCGTCCGGCGTGGCCGCGCTCTATCACGATCACCACGGCTGGCTGCGCAACTGGCTGCATCGCAAACTCGGCAATCACGGCGACGCCGCCGACCTCGCGCACGACACTTTCGTGCGTCTGCTCAGCAAGGACACCCCCGTCTGCCCGCGCGAACCCCGCGCCTTTCTCACTGTGGTCGCGCAAGGACTGGTCGCCAATCTGCATCGCCATCGCAAGATCGAAGCTGCTTATCTCGACGCGCTCGCCGCACAGCCCGAAGCCATCGCGCCCGACCCCGAGACCCGCGCCATCCTGCTCCAGACACTCATCGACATCGATCGTCGCCTCGACGGCCTGCCGCCTGTCGTGCGCCGCGTTTTCCTCATGTCGCAACTCGACGGCCTCGCACAGCGTGACATCGCCGAGACCGTCGGCATCTCCATCGCGACCGTGCAACGCCATATCGTCAAAGCCCTGCACGCCTGCTGCTTCGGAGATGCCGCATGATCCGCCCGATGCCCTCCAACGAGAGCTCCGCCCGCCTCGCAGCCACCACGTCATTACCGGAAGCCGTCACGCTTGCGGCCACCGAATGGTTCGTCCGCCTGCAAGCTGTCGGGACAAATGACAAGGCGGACGCGGACACGCACGCCGACTGGCAACGCTGGCATGACGCCGACGCACGACACGCGCTCGCGTGGCAACGTCTGGTGGACTTCGGCGCACATCTTCGGACAATTCCTCCGCTGGTTGCGCACAACACGCTCGTGCGGGCCAACGCGAATCAGGGTCGACGCCGCGTGCTCGGCCTCATCGCGGTCGCGGGTGTGACGGGCGCGGTCTGGTCGGCCAGCGACTCGAACACCGTGCACGCCTGGCGTGCCGATCTGAGCACCGGCGTGGGCGAGCGCCGCACGGTACAGCTTGCTGACGGCACTGTCCTCGCGCTCAACACCGATTCCGCCGTCGACCTGCACTTCTCGCAGGACGTGCGGCGTCTGCGACTCGTGCGCGGGGAAATCGCAGTCACCACAGGCGCGGACGCAGATCACGGGCATCGCCCGTTCTTCGTCGACACCGCTCAGGGCAGTCTTCAGGCGCTCGGTACACGTTTCGCCGTCCGTCAGCACGACGACAGCGCCGCCGTGGCCGTGCTCGAAGGTGCGGTGCGCGTGGTCCCGGCCAACGCGACCGACGCCGCCGTCGTTCTCACGGCCGGACAGGGCGCCACCTTCGACGCCACGGCCCTGCGCTCACGCTTCGACGATGTCGGTGTCGCCAATGCAGCTGCCGCGTGGACACAAGGAATGCTAGTCGTGCACGCCATGCCGCTCGGCGCGTTCCTTGCCGAACTGGGTCGCTATCGACGCGGGCATCTCGGCTGCGCGCCGGAGATCGCCCGCTTGCCGGTGTCGGGCATCTATCCGGTCGACGACACCGATCGCGTGCTCGACATGCTCTCGCGCGCCTTGCCCGTCGACGTCCAGCGCTACACCCGCTGGTTCGTGCGCGTTCAGCCGGGCAACAACGCCAGCGCAAACACTGGCCGTTCACCCACCGAAGTGCCCACGCGCCGCGCCATCGGCGGCGACCGCACGCACACCTGAAACGGCCGTCACCCACGCACCGAAAATTTTTTGACGTCGGACTGAGGGGTTTTCGAATCTCGCGGGGCATAGACAGGAAAGCCCAATTCGATGTTTCGATGCTCCCAGGAAAGGAAACCGCCGTCATGTCTTCTCACGTCAGCCACACGCTCTCGCGTGCCGCACGTGCCCGCGCGCCCGCCCGTCACACACACCGCGCCGTCACCCTCGCCGCCGGGGCGCTCTTCACGCTGACCGCCCTGTCGGCACTGACCGTCCTCACGACGACGGACGCTCATGCACAGACACCGGCACAAGCGGCCACCGCCGCACGCGCCGCGCAGTCGCTGCACATCCCCGCCGGTTCGCTGCAACAAGGGCTGGTCGCCTTCGCGCAGCAGACAGGCCTGATGATCTCGTACGACGCCGCCCAGATCGCCGACAAGCGCACGGCAGGCGCCTCCGGCACGTACACGCCGTCGCTCGCCCTCGCGATCCTGATCGAAGGCACGGGCCTGCAAGCGACCGGCCAGCCGAACGGCGGCTACATCGTCGCGCCCGTTCCGAACGCATCGGCCGCCACCACCACCGGTGCGGCCGTCGCCTTGCCGCAGACCGACGTGACCGCCCGCGCCGAGCGCGACGTCGCACGCGGTCCAGTGGTCGGCTATGTGGCCACACGCAGCGATACGGCGACCAAGTCGGATACGTCGATCATGCAGACGTCGCAATCGATCAGCGTGATCCCGCGCGATCAGATGAACGATCAGGCCGTCCAGACCGTGACGGACGCGCTGAAGTACGCCGCCGGGGTGAACGCCGATCCGTACGGCAGCGACACCCGTGCCGACTGGTTTTACATTCGCGGTTTCAACGCCGATGTCTACTGGGACGGCCTGCGTGTGCCGCAGATCGCGAATCGCCCTGGCAGCTACGCCGCCGTTCGCGTCGATCCGTACACGCTCGAGCGTGTGGAAGTGCTGCGCGGACCCAGCTCGATCCTCTATGGCGCAGGCAACCTCGGTGGTCTCGTCAATCTGGTGAGCAAGGCACCGAGCGCGGAAGCCTACCGCGAGATCGGCGTCGACTACGGCACGTTCGACCGTCGTCAACTGCGTGTGGACATGACCGGCCCCGCCAACGAAGACGGCACGCTGCTCTATCGCATCACCGGCCTTGGTCGGATGTCGAACGCGCAGACCGACAATGTGAGCGACGACCGTCTGATGATTCAGCCGTCGATCACGTGGCGTCCGAACGCGCAGACGAGCTTCACGTGGTTCGTCAACTACATGCAGGACAACATGGGCTCATCGGTCAGCTATGGCCCGGCGCTGGGCATGGTGAAGGACTCCCGCTGGGGCCGCATCGACCGCGATCTGCTCACCGGCGATCCGTCGTTCGACCGCTATCGCAAGACGCAGGTCGCCACCGGCTACCGCTTTGAACACCGCGTGAACGACGCGCTGCAATTCCGCTCGACGGCGCGCTTCACGCACATGGATCTCGACTACAAGTCGATCTATGGCACCGCGCTGCTGGCCGATCAACGCACACTGCAACGCACGGCCTATCAGGCCGCGCCGATCCTGAACGGCTGGCAGCTCGACAACAACGTGCAGTACGACACGACGACCGGCCCCGTCGCGCACAAAGTGGTCGGCGGCGCGGACTTCCAGACGCAGCGCTTCCTGAACCGCGTGTGGTCGGGCTCCGCACCGTCGCTCGATCTCTACGCGCCGGTTTATGGCGTGAAGGGCGTGTTGCCCGCCAACCCCACGACCAGCACCGACCAGACGCAAACGCAACTCGGCCTGTACCTGCAAGACCAGATGCGCTGGGACCGCTGGTATCTGACGCTGGGTGGCCGGGAAGACTTCACGTGGTCGACGACCGACAACAACCTCAACAAATCGTCGGTCAAGCAAACGCCGAACAAGTTCACGTGGCGCGCGGGCCTGCTGTACGAATCGGCTATCGGTCTGTCGCCGTACTTCAGCTATTCGACGTCGTTCCTGCCCACGCTCTCGACCAACCTCGCGGGCACGCCGCTTGAGCCGACCACGGGTCAGCAGTACGAAATCGGTGTGAAGTACCAGCCGGTGAACACCGATGCCATCTTCACGGCGTCGCTGTTCAACCTGACGCAGCAAAACGTCTCGACTGCCGATCCGACCAACACGCGCAACACAATTCAGACGGGCGAAGTGCGCTCGCGTGGCGTGGAACTCGAAGCCCGCATGAGCCTCACGTCGAAGCTCAACATGGTGGCAAGCTACACATATCAGGACGTGGAGGTCACGCGCAGCAACAACACCGATCTGGGCAAGCGTCCGTATGGCGTGCCGCGCAATATGGCGTCGCTGTGGGCCGACTACAACTTCGGCAGTGTGGGCGATGCCAAGCTCGGCGCGGGGGCCGGTATCCGCTATCTCGGCCAGACGGCGGGCGACTCGGTGAACTCGTTCTCGGTGCCCAGTGTGACGCTCGTCGACGCGTCGCTGCACGCCGACATCGGCTGGCGCTGGCGTCTGCAACTGAACGCAACCAACCTGTTCGACCGCACCTACGTGGCGGGCTGCAACACCACCGTGCAGTGCTACTACGGCACGGGCCGCACGGTCATCGGCAGCGTGACGGCGCGCTGGTAAGTCACCGACGCGTTGGGGACGAGGCGTCGCGCAAGCCGCTTCCCCAACGCGCAGTCGTCTCGGGAGTTGCCTCGCGTCAATGGAGTAGCATGGCGGCATCCGGGCTCTCCTTTGCACGACATGGGCGCAATTCTCGCGGCGCGCGGCACCTTGCAGCGCGCGCTCTCGTCCCGCACCGCCGTCTCTTCAGACAGCCAGCGTCGCTTCACATGGCTGGCTGCCTTCCTGCCGCTCATCATGCTTGCGGCGTGCGCCAGCGCTCCCGCCCCCCAATCGCCGCCTGCGGCGGGGCACACGGCATCAGCGCCGCCTCCCGCGCAGTACAACGTCAGCCGCTTCCCCATCGAGCATTACGATCAGGACGTCGATCACTGGATTCGGCCTGACGCCCCCGGTTACGATCAGCCGCTGCTTTCCGCGCAGGAACAGACCCGCCGGTTCGACGTATTCCGCGCTCGCTACTTCGGCACCGCACCGCGCGATCCGTCGCCGTGGAACGGCACATGGCTTTCTACGTCGCTCCTGAATGCGGGCGGCGCAGCGCAGCTCGCCGATTCGCAGGCACGTCGCGTTAGCCGCTTCGACAATAGCCGCCCCGGTATTCGCAAGACCTACGGTGAGAACTTCCAGCCGCATACGCAGGCGTGGATCCGCGCAATCGAGTCCAACATGGCGCTCGCGCAACTCGACGCCGATCACGCCAGTTGGCAATACGACCCGCGCCGCCGTGGCATCACCGTCGACAACGCGCTCGTGCGCCTGCTGCCGACGAACGATCCCGCGTTCTACGATTTCCGTGAAGCGGGCGAAGGCTATCCGTTCGACGCCTTGCAGGACTCCGCGCTGCGCCCCGGCACGCCGGTCTACACACTCGCGCGCAGTCAGGACGGCGCGTGGCTGCTCGTGTATTCGCCCGACCTCATCGGCTGGATCGACGCACGCACGGTGGCGTCCGTCGACGCGCGCTTCGTTGCCACCTGGCGTGACGCCGCACAGCGCAGTCTCGGTGCCATCGTGCGTGGCGATGCGACATTGAGCGACACGGTGCCGGGCACCACCACGGCCCTCTACCGGACGTTCGCCCCCATCGGCACGGTGTTGCCGCTTGTGCAGTCGCGCGACGGACGTCAGATGGCGATGTTCCCCATCGCCGACGCGCAGCGACAAGCGCAAGTCCGCATGGCTGCGCTCGATGCATCGGCCTTCGTGCGGATGCCGTGGACGCTGACGCCGCGTCATATGGCGCAGGTGATGAAGCAACAGATCGGACGTCCGTACGGATGGGGCAACACGCTCTTCTATAACGATTGCTCGGCCGAGACGCGCAGTCTGTTCGCGCCGTTCGGCGTGTGGCTACCGCGGCATTCGTCCGATCAGTTGCGTGCAGGTCGGCGCACCGATCTGCGCAATGCCGACATCGACACACGCCTGCGCACGCTCGCCGAGCGCGGTCGGCCGCTCATGACGCTGATCCACATCAACGGTCACATCATGTTGTATCTGGGCAATGCCGAGCGTGACGGCGTGAGCGTGCCGATGACGTATCAGAACGTGTGGGGATTATCGCCAGCAGATAACAGCCGTCGCAATGTCATTGGCGGATCGGTGATCCTGCCGTTGCTCAAGACCTATCCGGAAGACCCGGCGGTGCGTTCGCTCGCTGGCAAGCCGCTGTTCGAGATCAGCGTGATAGGCCTAATCGACGGTAGCGCATCGAACGAGTCGACGCCATCGCCCAGCGTCGACTCCCCGGAGGAGATGCCGCAGTGATCAGAAACGTTCGGCGCGGAACGGCGCGGGATCGACCACCAGCGTGTCGCCCGTCATCATCTCGGCGACGAGGCGTCCCGTCACTGGCCCGAGCGTAAGGCCGTGATGCGCGTGACCGAACGCGAACCACAGGTCGCGATGCCCCGGCGCGGGGCCGATGATCGGCTTCATGTCCGGTGTGCAGGGACGGCGTCCGAGCCACGGCACCGGATCGACGCGCTCGCCGAGCGGGAACGTCTCGCGCGCCAGCGGTTCGACGGCCGCCAGTTGCACCGGCGTGGGCGGCGTGTCGCGCAGGCCG
Source organism: Pandoraea commovens (assembly GCF_902459615.1). Lineage (GTDB taxonomy): Bacteria > Pseudomonadota > Gammaproteobacteria > Burkholderiales > Burkholderiaceae > Pandoraea > Pandoraea commovens. Next base: position 387,402 of record NZ_CABPSA010000002.1, on the reverse strand, counting down.
AGCTCGACACCCGTCGTCAGACGAATGCCGCCCGTCATCGGCGTGATAAGAAAGCCGTACTCGGCATCGAGCACCGGTTGACTCAGCTTCGCATCCGGCTGGGCGCGATAGTGCATGTGATAACCGCGTTTGACGGCGAGCGGGAAGCGGTAGCCGAGCGCTCGGGTCACGGTGTCCGCCCACGGTCCTAATGCAACGACCGCGCGACGGCCTTCGATACGACCGACTTCGGTCTGCACCGACCAGTGCGGCTGCAATGTGGTCGCGTCGCCGGTAAAAATGCGCCCGCCGAGCGATTCGAAGTAACGCGCATAGGCGGCGACCAGCGCGCCGGGGTCGCTCACCGAATCGGACGCCGTATAACGCAATCCGCCCACCAACGTGTGCGTGAGCGATGGCTCGTCCGCACGCAATTGCGTCGCATCGAGACGCTCGAACGGCACGTCGTATTCGTTGCGCCAACGCTCGGCGTCACGTTGTGCAGCGTCCATCGCAGACGCCGTGCGAAACACTTTCACCCAACCGCCTTCACGCAGCAACGCCCCGGCGCGTGACGCCGCGATCAGGTCGCGATGCTCCGTCACGCAATGCGCAATCAGCGTGCTGTAGTCGCGCGCGATGGCCGCATGACGGGCGGGTTCCGAGTGATACCAGTAGCGCGCGAGAAAGGGCCCGACGGTCCCCATGGCGGACGGGTGATAACGCACGTCCGTGGAGCGATTGCGCGCGTAGCGCAGCAGCGTGCCGAGGTCGCGCGGAAATGCGTACGGATAGACGCCTTCGCGTTGAATCAGCCCGGCGTTGCCGAACGAGGTTTCGTTGCCGGGCGACTTGCGGTCGATGAGCGCGACCGACATGCCGCGTCGCTGCAAATGCACAGCCACGGAAACACCAACGATACCGGCACCGAGCACTAGGGCGTCGTACGTCATGAGCGGGTGTCCGACGAGCCGTCAGACCATCAGAGAAGGAGGGGGAGCGGGCTCATGCGCATCACACGACGCGCGAATGAGCCCGACATCCATGCGCTGCGCGCGCACGGACAGGTGACGAACGGCGGAATTACGCCAGCGCGGTCACGGCGATTTCGACTTCCAGGCCAGCACGCATGAGCGGCGATTGCACGCAGGCACGCGTCGGGGCGTGACCTTCGGGGACCCAGGCGTCCCACACGGCGTTGAATTCGGCGAAGTGCTTGGCGTCCGACAGCCAGATGTTCGCGGTCAGCAGACGCGACTTGTTCACACCCGCCTCAGTGAGCAGCGAATCGATGCGCGTGAGAATTTCGGTGGTTTGCTGCGTGACGGACACGTTGGCGGTGTCGGGGACCTGACCGGCCAGATACACGACGCCGTTGGCGATCACGATCTGGCTCATGCGAGCGTTGGTGTGCAGACGCTTGATTTCGTTCGACATAGGGGGGCACCGTAAAGAAAAAGGCGGGCCGGGAGTCGGCCCGGGTGCCGCTATCTTATACGACGCTTGCGGACTTCCCGCGTTGGGACGTCCATCTTCTCAGCGTTGCCTCATTGCCGGATCAACGCCATCGCGCAATCGAGCACCGTGCGCTTGAGATCGGCCATGCCTTCCGGGGGCAGGAACGGTCCCATCATGTGACGGTAAGAGACGGTCTTGCTGATGGCCGACGTCAGCATGAAGAACATCACGTCGGCGTCGGATACGGGACGATTCTGCGCCTTGAGCCAGTCGGCAACGAGCGGCACCATCGCGTCGCGATACGGACGCACGAGCCGCTGCGTGAGAATGTCGAGCCGCTCGCCTTCCTCGGTCGCCGCCGTCGAAAAGAACATACCGACGTCCGGGTTATCGAACACCGCTTCCACGAATACACGCACGGCCTTTTCGATTCGCTCGGACGCGTCGCCCGGCGCGTCGCGCAGGGCATGCGTTTCTTCGACCATTGCATGCGTGAGTGCCGCAATCTGATCGACAACCGCGACCCAAAGCGCTTCTTTCGAACCGAAATGGTGCGAAATCAACGCAGCATCGACCCCGGACGCTTCGGCGATCTGCCGCACGCTGCTCGCATAGAACCCTCGTTGCGCGAAGATGCGACGGGCGTTCAGAAGCAACGCGTCGGCACCATGCGTGCAGTCGCACGTAGGACGCCCACGCGTGCGTTTGCGGGGCGGTTCGGCTTGCGAAAGGGCTTTATCAGGAGTCATTGAGCGATGGGGTGGGACGGATTTCGCGACAGCAATACGCCAAGTCTACCCGACCCGAACGTACCTGCCTCCCCAGACACGTCCTATTTGACATGCCGGGTACACGCTCGCTATTATGCGCTTATTCATCACTTGTTGAATTGGACATTTCCCCCCCAAATGTCTCGCGCAAACCGAATCGTGATTGTCGGTGGCGGTATCGCCGGCTTGATGCTGGCAACTCGTCTGGGCAGAACGCTCGGCCGTGCCGGTGCTGTGCGCGTGACACTCGTCGACAGTCATCCCACCCATCTCTGGAAGCCGATGCTGCACACCGTTGCGGCAGGCACGTGCGACGTCGCGCACAGCCAGGTGGCGTACCTCTCGCATGCGTGCAGCAACGGTTTCACGTATCAGGCGGGACGCATGAGCGGTCTGGACCGCGAGCGCCGGGAGATTGTGCTGGAGGAAATGGAAGGCCACGACGGCAAGCGTTTGCTCAGCGAGCGCCGTGTGCCTTACGACGCGCTGGTGCTCGCGCTGGGCTCACAAGCGGACGACGCCTCGCTACCCGGTGTGCGTGACGTTTGTCACTTCATCGACAGCCAGCCGCAGGCGACGGCATTCAACGCTGCATTGCATTGCGAATCGCTGCGCAGCGCCGTGAACGACGATGCGTTGCGCATTGTCATCGCCGGTGGCGGCACCACAGGCGTTGCGCTGGCGGCAGAACTCAGCCGAACGTTCGCGATGGCGGCCGGTTACGGCGATCCGCAGATTTGCGAGCGGCTGAAGCTCACGCTGATCGAGCGCGGGCCGCGTCTGCTTGGCGCGTTTCCGCCCGACGTCTCCGCTTCGACGCAAGATCAACTCGAACAACTCGGTTTTCGTGTGCTGACGGATACGCGCGTCGTTTGCGCCGACCGTGACGGCTTTTACCGCGACGACGGCCAGCTCATTCCCGGCGATTTGCTGGTGTGGGCGGCGGGCGTGAAAGCGCCGGATTGTCTGCGCGGCATCGGTGGACTGACGACCAACGCAGCGAATCAGGTCGTCGTGCGCGCCACGTTGCAGACGGCACAGGACGAACGCATTTTCGCGCTGGGCGATTGTGCGTCGTTCACGTCGTCGGGCGTGGGGCAGGACGAGTATGCATTGCCGCCGACGGCACAGGTGGCAACGCAACAGGCGGCGCATCTCGGCCGTCATCTGGGCGCGTGGCTTGAAGGCCGCGCAATTCCGCCGTTCGCTTATCGCGACCCTGGCGCGTCGTTGTCGCTGTCTGGCTACAACGCGTCTGGCGCCCTCGGGCGATTCGGCTTTTTCAAAGGTGGCATCGTGCGCGGACGCTTTGCGCAGTGGAGCCACGCCATGTTGTACCGGCGTCATCAGCACGCGCTGCACGGGTTCGCCCGCGCGACGGTGTTGCTGGGCGCGGAAAAACTCGGCGGCCTTCGCGGGCCGCGCATCCGGCTGGCCTGAACATGCGAAGCGATCGAACCAATTGCCCGAACCGAAGCGGCAGCAGCCGCGCCTCTGGGACCGCAGCGTCCTCTTCTTCGTCGGTGTCCGCACCGATGTCTCGTGCCTCACGCTCGTCACGTGCATCGCGTGATCAGGGCGTGTGGCAGCACACCGTTGCCATGCTCGACGCCGAGCCGGTCGTCTGCCGACCGGTGATCCCGTACACGCGCCGCGCGCCTATCGTGCGCGTGCTGGAGATTTCCAGCGAGCTGACGATCACGGTGTCGTGGAACGACGCCACCGGCGGCAACTACGGCGCGCAGATCTGGCGCATCCGCAAGGCGCACCATCCGGGCGTATGCGCGTTGACGAACGAGACCATCGACGTGGGCGATTTCGTTTATCGCCCGTTGTTCGGCGACATCCCGCCGCTCAACGCCGATGCGATGATCTCCGCCGAAGCGATCCGCGTCATGCGCGAGGCCGAGAACCGCGAACCCGAACCGGCGCTGTAATCGCACGCCACACTTTCTACCGTTCATACCCGCGCGCTGAAAAGTAGTTCCCCCCTCCCCCTGTTTGATTTCAGCGTGTTGCCGCCCCTTGAGGGCGGTTTTTTTTCGTCTTTCCAAAATCAATCGGGAGTGCGGTTGAGGCCTTCGAGTCAAGGTCGGCGCTCACGCCTTGAATCCAAGGTTGGCCGTGGCGAATCTGGCGTCGACGGGCTGTCCCATCAGCACGGCTTCTCTGGCGCGGTTCACCTGCATGGCGACTACTGCGATATCAATCAAAGGGCGCCCGAACTTGTACCTGCGCGCCTCAAGAAATTGCAGGACTAGAGCAAGGTGCCAAATCGACGTACTCCCGGCATGGACTGGCGAAGGGAATGCAGCCCAATGCATAACCATGAGTTTCCGCAAATTTTGTCGTGTCACACCGACAAGATCGGCGGCGTCGGTCAGTCCAACAAAGTCCGGCCCCGCCTCAACGAGTTTCGCGGACGGAATCGCGCGATTTACATCGGAGATCGCGCTTAGCATCGCTTGTTCGGCAGATGTGGAATTACGGGTGAAATCAAGACACAAATGCCCGGCGAGTCCCATTCCTACCAGTGCATCGGTGCATCTCGCTTCGCCTAAACGCTCGATCAAATCATCCAGATCCGAATCCGCCGGATCTAATTTGTACGTCAATGTGAATTCGTATTTCATCGGGTATCTCGTTCAAGAAGCTTCACTCAAGAACTTGGCCGACTCCGTATCTTGCGGAGCTTCTAGATTCTTGGTTCTCACGCAGTTGTCGATTGCGCGCTTCAATTGATTGACGTGATCGTCAGCATCCTTCGGCGTACACCAAATACTGTTGATGCAGAATCGACCGTTGCGACAGGTGGAATCGTTGTCGGGGCAAAACAAGGACCCCCACGCGTGCCCCCTTCCGGGGCGTACCTTCACTGCCCAGCCACGCGCCTCGGCGTAGCAAATGGCTTTCTCTATATCCTTGTTGGAGTGTCTCGGGCGAATCATTGGCAACTGCGAAAGGTTAGTCAGGACGTCAACGGTTGTCAAACGACAACTTAGGCATTTTGAGAAATGCCGTCGAGCACGAACGTAAGTTCAACAGAGCGTTGCAACCGTTACAACGGTTACATGCAACCACCACAAACCCGATCCCCTTTGGGTTTACGCTTCGTCCACAGCTCACGGCGATGCAGAATGTACGCCCCGGTGAGCCCTCAACGGAGATGAGCGTCGATGACCAAACCCCATATCACCCTGTTTGCCGCCCTTGCGGCGACCGCCGCTATTAGCTGGATGGCTTTCAGTGCGCGCAGTTATGCCGCCGAGGCCGGTGCGCAAGTTCAGACGAATCCCCGGCAAGACGAGATCAAATCGCTCGTCGATAAGACCATCGCGCCGCTGATGACGCGTCAGGACATTCCCGGCATGGCCGTCGGCATCATCTTCGACGGGCAGTCCTATGTCTTCGATTACGGTGTCGCAGACAAGGCCGCCAACAAGCCCGTCACCGACGACACCCTGTTCGAGATCGGCTCCGTCAGCAAGACGTTCACCGCTACGCTCGCGACGTACGCGCAAGCCGCGGGCTCACTCTCCCTGACCGACAAAGTCAGCCGTCGCGCCCCCGAGTTCGCGGGCACGCCGTTCGGCGACGTCAAACTGCTGAATCTCGGCACGCACACCACCGGCGGCATGCCGCAACAAGTGCCGGACAACGTCACCAACATCGAGGAGATGACGCAATACCTCAAAGCGTGGAAGCCCGCCCAGCCGACCGGCACCGCGCGCACGTACTCGAACATCAGCATCGGCGCGCTCGGCTGGATTACCGCTCGGGCCATGCACGGCGATTTCGCCACGCTCATGTCGGATCACGTCTTCAAGCCGCTCGACCTGAAGCACACCTTCATCAAGGTGCCGGAAGATCAGCAAGCAAACTACGCGTGGGGATATAAGAACGGCAAGCCGATTCGCGTCTCGCCCGGTGTGTTCGAGCAGGAGGCATACGGTGTGAAGACAACCGCCTCCGACCTGTTGCGCTTCGTCAACGCCAACCTCGGCGAGGCGGTCTATGACCGGCGTCTGCGTCACGCGATCTACGCGACGCGCACAAGTTACTTCTTCGATGCGCCGATGACGCAAGACCTCGCGTGGGAACAGTATCCGTATCCCGTCACGATCGAAGCGCTGATCGAGGGCAACTCCACGCGGATGTCGACGGAATCGACCCCTGCGCGCGAACTCACGCCACCGATGGCACCGGCGCCGGTGTCGTGGGTCAACAAGACGGGATCGACGAGCGGGTTCGGCACGTATGTGGCCTTCGTCCCGTCGAAGCAGATGGCGATCGTGTTACTCGCCAACAAGAATTACCCGATGGAAGAACGGCTGCGCGCCGCCCATCAGATTCTGACGACGCTCGACGGCAGCCGTCCCGCACCGGCAGCACCTGCGAAGTAATCGCGCAGCTCGGTTAGGTCGCGCGCCAACCCGCCGCGCGCGACCGGTACATCACTTCCCAAACACCGTCTCAAACGCCGCAGCGAGATCATCGATCAGATCCTGCGGATCTTCCAGACCGATGTGCAGACGGACGATGGGACCGGCATGTGACCAGTCTTCGCACGTGCGGGTGCCGACCACGTTCGATACCGTCGCCAGACTCTCAAAGCCGCCCCACGACGCACCGATGCCGAAAAGCTTCAGCGAATCGACGAAGCGGTCCGCCTGCACGGGCGTCGCGTTGGCAAACTCGAACGACACCAGCCCGTTCGTGCCCAGACAATCCCGACGCCACAACGCGTGCCCCGGGTCCGTCGGCAGTGCCAGACAGAACACACGCGCGACATCGGGCAATCCATCCAGCCAATGCACCACCTCCAGCGCATTGCGCTCGTGCATCGCCAGACGCGCCGCCAACGTACGCGTGCCACGCAACACCAGATAAGCATCGTCGGGACTCACGGCCACGCCTTGCGCGTCGGCCATCGTCGAGAGCGTCTGCCAGACTTCCTGTGTCGTGGTGACAGTGCCCATCATCACGTCGGAATGGCCGCTCAGGTACTTCGTCGCGGCCATCACGGAGATGTCCGCTCCGAGCATCAGCGGTCGGCATTGCACGCCCGATCCCCACGTGTTGTCCGCAACGAGCAGCGCCCCGTGGCGATGCGCCAGATCGGCCAGCGCCGGAATGTCGCACATCTCGTAGACGAGCGAGCCGGGGGCTTCCACGTAGATCATCTTCGTGCGCGCGGTCATGTGCTCGGCGGCGTCGCTACCGTCCGCACGAAAGAACGTGACGTGCACACCCCACGGCTTGAGGAACGTCTCGACGAAATGGCGCACCGGTTGATACACGCAATCCGCGATCAACACATGGTCGCCGGGACGCACATAGGCAAGAAACACCATCGAGATCGCCGCCAGCCCCGTCGGGAACAGTCGCGCACGATATCCGCCCTCCAGCCCGGCGACGACATCTTCGAGCGCGAAGCCCGTCGGGTTGCCACGCGCGCCGTACGTGAACATGCGCTCGGTGCCACGACGACGACGCGCATCGTTCAGGTCATCCATCGATTCGAACAGCACCGTGGACGCACGCACCACAGGCGGGTTGACGGCACGACCACCAATGACGGCAGTATCCATACCGCCCTTAACAAGGCGCGTTGCAACGCGACCCGAGCGGCCATGCTGCGGCGCATCGTGTTCAGCGCAAGGCGTGGACGAATCAGGCGAGGAAGACGGGGGGGATTGTCGGGACATGGTCTGGCTTAGAGAGAGCGGTTCGGACGGTTCAGGTCAAGCAGCACTGGCGCGCAGGACCGGGGCGGTCACCTGCGCGCCGAAAGTCACAGCTTACTTGGCGACGGCGGCGTCACCAATACGGAAAGCACCGCGCTCATGCTCGTCCAGTTGCGCGAGCAGGCCGGTTTCCCACGCCAGATACTGACGCGCAGCCGCTTTGTTGCCATCGTGACGGTCATGCACGAAGAACAGGTAGTCGATGCAATCGGCGTCCGGCGGCGAGTCTGGCGTCGCTTCGACAGGCAGTCCGGCAGCAGCCCATGCCTTGAACCCACCCGCAAGCAACGAGAACGTGCGCGAATCCTGCGCGTTTTCACGACGCCAATCCGCCGCGAACAACTCGGCCACCCCGCGCTCGTCGGCGATCAGCACCACATTGCCGGACGCGGGCAGCTTCGGCAGACGCGGACGAATCGCCCATCGCGCACCCGTCGCGTGCTCACGGCGGAAGCTCATGCTCGGACGCACGTCGATCACCGTCGCGCTGCCATCGGCCAGTGCCGTCTTCAGCGTCGCGACGTCGATCTCCGGCAGCGTCGTCTCAACACCCGGCGTCGGCGCAGCCAGCGATGCCCCGCTGTTAAGACCGTCGCGCAACACGTAAGCATCGTGACCCAGCTGACGCAACCAGCTCGCGACGATGGGTGCGCGCACGCCGTCGTTGTCGAACAGCACCACGCGCGCATGACGCACACCCACGTACTGATCCGTCGCCTGAATCAATTGGCCACCCGGCGTATGCTGCGCCCCCGGCAGCGTGCCTGCGGCATATTCCTCGGGGGTGCGCACGTCGCACAGGAACAGCGTGCGCGACGTATCCTTCGCCCATTGTGCGAACGTCGACGCATCGACTTCGGGCACGGCGAAGCGCTCGGCGAGCGCACCGCTGGCTTCACGCATTTGCGTGACGCTGGCCGGCGACACGGCGTCGGGATAACGACGCGTGCTGCCATGCTCCAGCGGGAGGTCTTCCAGATACCAGCCCTGCGTGCCGTTCTCCAGCGCCATCACCGGATTGGGGATGCCGAGGTTGATGAGCGTCTGCGCGCCGATGATGCTGCGCGTACGACCCGCGCAATTCACGACGATGGGCGTGGTCGTATCCGGCACCAGATCGCGAATGCGATAACCCAGTTCGCCGTTCGGGCAGCAGATGGACGACGGAATCGTCATCTTCAGATATTCGTTGACGGGACGTCCGTCGAGAATCACCACGTTGTCGCCGCGCTCACGCATGGCCGCCAACTCGCGCGCCGTGACACGCGGCGTGTGATACGCCATCTCGACGAGTTCGCCGAACGTCTTCGACGGCACGTTCACCCCGGCGAACAGCGTAAAACCCGCCGCTTGCCACGCTTGCGTGCCGCCTTCCAGTACGTACACATCCGAATAACCCAGCGCATCGAGACGCTGCGCCGCCAGCACCGCCACGCTTTGGTCGGTGTCGTAGACGACGATGCGTGCGTCGCGACGCGGCGCCAGACGCACGATGTCGAGTTCAAGACGACTGTAGGGCAGCGTCACGCCGTAGAAGAGATGCGCTTCGCCGTACTGGCCGTGCTCGCGCACGTCGAACACGGCGATCTCGGTGCCGTCGTGCAGCCAGTCCTTGAGCAGGGCTGGCGACACAAAATGAGGGGTGAACGAAGTCATAGCCGGTGTCGTAACGTTAGGTCGTTGATCAATTTCGCCTGCCGCATGTCAGCGCGCGCGAAGGCACGCGAAAACGTAGGCATGAGCAGGCCCGCACCGCTCGTGCCAGTGGCATGGGCGGTGTGCTTCGGGTGACGCGAACAGAGTCGCGCCGTCGGTGAGTCTTGTCGCTTGCCGTCGGCGATACGTGTGCCGACGGTCAGTGCTGCATCAAGAGGTCAGGAGGTCAAGAGGTGACGAAGCCAGGGAATCAGCGGCGCGTCTTCACGCCGATGTCCATCACCTGGTACGTGCCCTTGGCGAGATCGAACGTGATGCGTTCGGTCAGCGTCTCCAGCGCACGGCCGTACATGTGCAGATGGCGGATCGGCGCGTCGCCCTGAATCTCGACCGCGTGAATGTCGTCCGACGCCAGCGCAATGCCGTGGCCCGGGTCGACCACGACGGTGTCGCTCACTTCGAGCGTGCCGACGCCGGGCGTCTTGCCGTCGTCGGTACGGCGATAGACGTAGTTGTATTCCACGCCATCGACCGCCGCGATGCACGCCCACGTCGTGTGGTTGTGCGGCGTGATCTTCTTGCCCGGACGCATGACGTTCAGATACAGAGCGTAGGTCTTGTCGGCATCTTCATGAATCAGATAGCGCGCTTGCAGCTCGCCGTCGGTCGGCGGCGGGAAGTCGGCTTCGCTCCAGAGCGCGGTGCGTGCGGCGAGCGCCTTGACCTGTTCGAGCACTTCGGCCAGTGCGGGACGCGTCTCGCCCGCCGGGGCCAGCGCGGCCTTCATGGCGGCAATGGCGTCGCTCACAGCGGCCTGACGTTGTTCGGGAAGTTGAGTCGTGGACATGATGAAAGTCTTCTCCGTAGTGCTTTGCTTTGTTATGTGAGGGGACGCGATCAGGCAGGCACCGCATCGCGCGGCACGCTGATCATCGGCGACGGCCGCAGCACGTCTTGCAGGAATCTCTGCGCACGCGCGTGCTTCGGCTGACTGAAGAACTCCGACGGCGGTGCGTCTTCGAGCAACTGGCCCTGATCCATGAACCACACGCGGCTCGACACGTCGCGTGCGAAGCCCATTTCGTGCGTGACGATCATCATCGTGAGGCCTTCGTCCGCGAGCGAGCGCATGACTTGCAGCACTTCCTGCACCATCTCCGGATCGAGCGCGCTCGTCGGTTCGTCGAACAGCATGAGCGGCGGCTTCATCGCCAGCGCTCGCGCAATGGCCACGCGCTGCTGCTGGCCGCCCGAGAGGTTCGCGGGCATCGCGTCAATCTTGTGGGCGAGGCCCACTTTCGTGAGCAGCGCTTCGGCCTGCGCGACCGCTTCGTCGCGCGACATGCCGAGCACCTTCGTCGGCCCCAGGATCAGGTTCTGTCGCACCGACAGGTTCTGAAACAGGTTGAAACTCTGGAAGACGAAGCCGATGCGTGCGCGCAACTGATTGATCTTCATGTCGCGGGCATTGACGTCCTTGCCCTCGAAGAGAATGCGTCCCTTCTGGATGGCTTCGAGTCGTGTCACCGTGCGAATCAGCGTCGACTTGCCGGAGCCGGACGGGCCACAAACCACAACGACTTCGCCGCGCCCGATGGTCGCGTCGATGCCCTTGAGCACATGATGTTCGCCGTAGAACTTGTCGACTTTTTCGAATGCGAGCATGGTCATGATCGCGCTCTCCTTCTTAAACCGTCTTGAATCCTGCGCTTACGCCAGTCCCGCACGCTGGCGGGCGATACGTCGCTCCAGCCAGCCTGCGAATCGGGAAATGGCGAAACACAACACAAAATAGAACGCTGCGAGCACGAGGAATGTTTGCAGCGGCTTGGTCAGCGTGATCGTATTGACCTGCGCCGCCGAGTACGTCAGTTCCGGCACACCGATCACGTAGGCGAGGGACGTCGCCTTGATGATCGACACGAACTGGTTGACGATGGACGGCAGCATATTCGCGAGCGCCTGCGGCAGTTGCACGTAACGCATGCTTTGCAGCCACGACAGGCCGTTCGAGCGCGCGGCTTCCATCTGTCCGCGCGGCAGCCCTTCGAGACCTGCGCGCACGATCTGCGACAGGAACGCGCTTTCGTAGACGATGATCGCGCACACGGCCGTAGTGAACGCCGAGACCTCGGCGCCCACCAGCAACGGCACCGCGAAGTACGCCCAGAAGATGATCATCAGCAACGGAATGCCACGCACGAAGCGTGTCCAGATACCGGCGAGGCGTCGCATCCAGCGCCACGGCGAGACCTGCGCCAGACCGATCACCACCGAAATCGGAAACGAAATCACCAAACCCAGCGCCGACAGAATCAGCGTGATTGCCACACCGCCGAGCGGTCCGTTGGGCCAGCTGCCGACGAGGAACAGTGCGAGATAGTCGTGAAGAATCTCGAACATCGTCAGACTCCCGAGGGCGCCGTGCGGCGCTTGGAGAAGTGCTCGGAGAGCGCCATGAGCGCGAGCGTGCCGATCAGATACAGAATCGTGGCCACCAGAAACACGTCGAAGGTACGGAACGTCAGGTTGTCGATCTGACGCGTGCGATACAGCAACTCATGCACACCGATCGCCATCGCGAGCGAGCTATTCTTGAAGAGCAGCAACGACTGGTTGAGCAACGCAGGCAGCGCCACGCGAATGCCTTGCGGCAGGATCACGTAGCGGAACGACTGCAAGTACGTGAGACCGATGGACCACGCGGCTTCCTGCTGCGTATGCGGAATCGCACGCAGGCCCGAGCGCAGGTCTTCCGAGATGAACGCACCGGCGTTGAGCGCCAGCGCGACCGTCGCGAAGAAGAACTCGGTGTTGCCCGCGTTGATCCAGTCGCGCAGACCGTCCGGCAGCAATTGCGGCACGCCGAAGTACCAGACGAGAATCTGCACCAGCACCGGCACGTTGCGGTGATACTCCACCACCACGATCACGAAGCCCTTGAAGAGCTTCACCGGCAGGGCGCGCAACGTCGTGAGCACGATGCCCACGACGATGGCCAGCATTCCCGAGACCACGAACAGCTTGAGCGTGGTCAGTACGCCGTCGCGAAACAGCTTCAGGTAACCGTCTTCAAGCAGAAACGAGAGATCGAACATTGTGCGACGTCTCGCTCACTGCACCTTGATCGGCTCGACCTTGTAGTCGCGCGTGAACTTGTACACGGACTTGCTGCCGAGCCATTTCTCGAAGCTGTCCTGCAAGCCGTTCGTCTTGTCGTAGTCGACCAGAATCTTGTTCACGGCGTCACGCAGCGCCGGCTCGCCCTTGTTCATCACCACGCCCCAGCGCTCTTCGAACACCGGCTTGGTCAGCAGACGGTATTGCTGTCCGCCCTTGGCTGCCGCTTCGTTGGCGAAGCGCGCAAGGATCAGTTGTCCGGCCACCAGCCCTTCGACCTTGCCTTGTTGCAGCGCGAGGAACGCCGACGAGATGTCGTGGAACGTCAGCAGATTCGAGTCGGGCAGGCGCGTCACCGACACCGCCGCCGAGCTGGAGCCTTCCGAGGCGGCGATCTTCTTGCCCGAGAGCTGATCGAGTGTCTGCACCGGCGAGTCGGCGCGCACCAACACGCGAATCGGGGCGACGAAGTACTGATCGCTGAAGTCGACCTGCGCGGCGCGGGCAGGCATCCAGGCGACGGCAGCGGCAAGCACATCGACGCGACGCGTCTTGAGTTCGGGGATACGGGCGTCGGTCGACAGGGCGCGGTGTTCGAGCTTCACACCGAGGCCTTTCGCGAGCGCGGTGCACACGTCGACGTCGAAACCGACGATCTTGCGCGTGGCGGCATCGGGGAAGGCGTACGGTTCGCTGGCGTTTTGCGTGCCGCAAACGAGCGTGCCGCGCGCCTTGATGTCAGCCAACTGGTCGGCGTGTGCCAGGTTCGTGATGCCCGTCATGGCGAGTGTTGCGAACAGCGCGCCAGCAAGGTGTCGTTGCCACATGATCCTGAGTCTCCTTGGGTTTGACCGAAGGGTGTCGATTCATTGTCGTATGCGCGAAAGCAAATGACGCGAATCGATTAGCGGGGGACCGATCAATGCCGGCTTCCACCCCCGGTCACATAAATATTGCTTGAGTGTCAGGCAGGTTATCCACCAAAATTGCTCAGAACAATTTAATTTTTATCCGGGAAACATTAACGTTTCTGAAGTATCTGGGCGGACGACCATGCGAAATCTCGATATCGATCTGCTGCGGACTTTCGTCGCAATTGCGCAGCATGAAACGTTTGCGGCGGCGGCCACGCGCGTGGGTCGTACACAATCGGCCATCACGCAGCAGATGCAGCGGCTTGAGCAGGAAATGGGTTGCCCGCTGTTCGAAAAGCAGGGGCGGCAGAAGACGATGACGACGGACGGCGTGCGTCTCGTCGCGTATGCCAACAAGATTCTCGCGCTCAACGATCAGGCGGTGCAGGTCATGCAAACGCGTGGACCGGCGGAGAAGTTGCGCATCGGCTCGCCGCACGATGTGGCGGAGTCGATTCTGCCGAGCATGCTGCGACGGCTGTCGAAACTCTCGGCGGAATTGCAGCTGGAGATCATCGTCGGACGCAGCCCGCATCTGATGGACGCGCTGCGCGACAACGAACTCGATCTCGCGATCTCGACGCGCTACGACGAAGGCTTTCCCGGCATCAAGTTGCGCACCTCGCCGATGGTGTGGATCTGCGCCGACGACTTCATCTTCAACTCGTCGGCCCCCGTGCCGCTCGTGATGGCGGACGAGCTGAGTCTGTTCCGACGTCTGTCCATCGAACGGCTGAATGCGGCGGGCATTGCGTGGCGCACGAGCTTCATCTCACCGACGCTCACCGGCATCAAGGCTGCGATCAGCGCAGGCCTTGGCGTGACAGCGCGCACCACCGAATTGCTCGACGCCAACATGCGCGTGCTCTCGGAGGCCGACGGGCTGCCGCGTCTGCCCGACGTCGCGTTCTATCTTTACGTACAACCGACGTGCACCAGTCAGGTCTTGCGCGAATTGTTCGAGTCGACGGAACACATTGCGACGCGCTTCGGGCCGCCGTTTTTGATCGGCGAGTGATGCAAGCGCGATGCGGGGCCGACGACGCTCGGCCGGTCAATCGCCGTTAGCGTGTTTGAGCAGGCTGTCGCGCATTTTCGCGATGGTCTTTTGCGTGCGGTCGAATTCCTCGGGATCGAGACCGGTCGCCGCAATCAGATCGCGCTGTGCACCCTTCTTGCGCAGTTGCTTCCCTTCTTCGGTCAGGCTGACGATGACCTGCCGCTCGTCGGCGGGATCGCGCCGACGACGCAGATAGCCGAGTTCTTCGAGCTTCTTCAGGATAGGCGTGAGTGTGTTCGACTCCAGGAACAGCTTCTCGCCCAACCGTTTGACGGAAACATTGTCTTCCTCCCACAGCGCCACGATCGCAATCCATTGCGTATAGGTCACACCCAGCTCGTCAAGAATGGACTTGTAGGCACGCCCATAGGCCAGATTGGCCGAGTACACCGCGAAACACATGAAGTCGCTGAGGTTTGGCAACGCGGTCTCGGTGGGCTTCGATTTGCTCATGATGTTCAGTTCTCGTGGGTTCGTTCGATTTCGTCACAATATACATCGCATCCGATTTAATCGGAAGGTGTTGACTTTTGATTTCGCCTATCGCATTATTCATCGCATCCGATCAAATCGGATGCGAATAAAATAAGATTCGCAGGCAATCTCAACCCAAATCGAAAGGAAAACATCATGGCTAGCAAGATCCTCTACACCGGCAAAACCCACACCACCGGCGGCCGCGACGGTTCGGCCCGCAGTTCCGACGGCAAGCTCGACGTCCAACTGTCGTCGCCCGGATCGAGCGGTCCCGGCACGAACCCTGAGCAACTTTTCGCTGCGGGCTGGTCCGCCTGCTTCATTGGCGCGATGGGGCTCGCCGCTGGCAAGTTGAAGATTCAACTGCCGGTCGGCACGGCCGTCGACGCCGAAGTCGATCTCGCCAATGAAGACGGCGCGTACTTCCTGAAGGCACGCCTGAACGTCAGCCTGCCGGGACTTGAGCGCGACGTCGCCCTGTCGCTCATCGACGCTGCGCACCAGACGTGCCCGTACTCGAAGGCCACGCGCAACAACATCGACGTCGAACTCAATCTCGTCTGACGCCTCTTCCCCCCGAGACACAGAAAATGCATTCAGCAAAACTCCCCCGTCGCGCCGGTCCTGCGCGTTCGATGCGTGCGCTGGCGGTAACGGCTGCGCTCGCGTCCATCGGCCTCTCCATGCCCGCATGGGCGAATGCGGCGCAGCCGATTGAAGTGACGCAGACAACGCCTGCGGCAGGCGCGTCGACACAAGCCATCGACACGTCGATCCGTCCTTTCCAGTTCCATGCGTCGGCGCAATCGTTGAAGGACTTGCGCCAGCGCATCGCCGCCACCAAATGGCCGAGCCGCGAACTGGTGAACGACGGCACGCAGGGCGTGCAGTTGGAGACGATGAAGAAGCTGGCGCAGTACTGGGCGAACGACTACGACTGGCGTCGCGTGGAATCGAAGCTGAATGCGTTGCCGCAGTTCGTGACGAACATCGATGGCGTGGACATCCATTTCATCCACGTGCGCTCAAAGAACAAGAACGCATTACCCATCATCGTGACGCACGGGTGGCCGGGGTCGGTCATCGAGCAACTGAAGCTGATCGATCCGCTCACGAATCCGACGGCACACGGCGGCAGCGCCGACGACGCGTTCGACGTCGTGATTCCTTCGCTGCCGGGCTATGGCTTCTCGGGCAAACCCAACGAACTGGGCTGGGACCCGGCGCACATTGCCCGAGCATGGGCGGAGTTGATGCACAGGCTTGGGTATCAGCATTACGTCGCGCAGGGTGGCGACTGGGGCGATGCCGTGACCGAGCAGATGGCCGTGCAAGCGCCGGCGGGACTCCTGGCGATTCACACGAACATGCCCGGTGCCGTGCCCGACGAGATCCAGCGCTCGCTCGACGCCCACAAACCGGCACCGGCCAATCTGTCGGCGGATGAAAAGCGCGCCTACGAGCAACTCGATTTCTTCTACTCGCATGGCCTCGCCTATGCGCAGGAGATGACGGCACGTCCGCAGACGTTGTACGGCATCGAGGATTCGCCCGTCGGTCTGGCGGCATGGATGCTGGACCACGATGCGCGCAGCTACGAACTCATTGCACGCGTATTCGACGGTAAGCAGGAAGGTCTGACGCGCGACGACGTACTCGACAACATCACGCTGTACTGGCTCACGAATACGGCGGTATCGTCAGCGCGGCTGTACTGGGAGAACAAGTTTGCGTTCTTCGCGCCGAAGGGCATCAAGATCCCGGTCGCCGTCAGCGCCTTCCCGGACGAGCTGTATCAAGCGCCGGAGAGCTGGGCGAAAAAGGCATTCCCTAACCTGATCTATTACAACCGTCCGGCCAAGGGTGGGCACTTCGCTGCGTGGGAGCAACCGGACGCGCTGACTCATGATCTTCGTCTGGCGTTCAGGCAGGTGCGCTGATCGCGCTGCGTTGTGTGTTTTGAGTATCGCGAGAAGTAGGACGTGAGAAGCGAGAAGGGCGGAGGGCGGAGGGCGGAGAAGCTTCCGCCCTTTGTCCATTCCGCCAGGGAGTACTCAGCCCTTGGGCAGCGTGCCCGGACGCAGGTACGCGAGCGCATGCGCCACGTACTCGCCCTTGCCGAGTTCCACGCCGTGCTGACGCAGGATGCTGTAGGCCGTATTGGTGTGGAAGTAGAACTGCGCGAGCGCCCAGTCGCGCGCGTATTGCTCGCCGGTCATGTCGAACACTACGCCGTTGGGCAACTCAAGCGCGATATCGATGTATTCACCGGCGTCGAGCGCGTTGCCCGGCAGCGCTTCGAGGAATGTGATGGCGGTGGCAAGGCGCGCCTTGGCTTCGGCGAAGGTGCCGGGACGCTGGGCGCTGTTCCAGCCCTCGCGTTGAATCTCCTTCGTCGCTTCCGGAATGGGTTCGCCACGCAGACGATGCACCGGCTCCATAGACAGGTAGCTCGCGAAGCGCGCCTGCGCGGCGAGCGGGTACATGTCCGGTGCGAGACGCAGCGTCATCAGCGCATCGGCGTCCTTGCCTTGCGCTTGCTCGTGCGCGGCCGCCTTGTCGAGCCACGCGGACTGGCCACGCAGCATGTGCAGGAATGTAGGGATGAGAAGTTCAGTCAGCGTCATGCGGTCCCTCCGGTGGACTTTTCTGAATATGTGCGGCAAACCGCACCGCCGGGGCAGCATATCGCGAACACGCACGTTTCGCAGTACAGGACATCGAAAAAACTGCTCGACCTTCGCACTACGTCGTGGCGATCAGCAACTCCTCGGCGTTCGCCGGGGGATGCAGGCCGTCGGTACGGTTGGCGAAGTACCGCGCTGTGAGTGTGGTGGCAGACACGTGTTGCGCGTCGGCAAAGCCGTTCTCCCGAGCGAACGCCATCATGTCGTCCGGCGTGAAGAAGCTGATGAACGGCGTGCCGCTCGCGCGCGCACCTTTCTCGGCCATCTCCAACCCGGGACGCACCTCCGGATCCGCCATTTCCAGCGGTAACAGAAACGTCATCGCCAGCGTCGATCCGTCGCCCGCGAACGACGCCACCTCGCGCAACGTCGCCCCGTTGGCTTCACGCGTCAGATACATGCTCACACCCGTCGAAACGATCACGGCGGGCTGGCTCGCGTCGAAGCCATGCTGCAACAACGCGTCGCGCCACGACTCTCCCGCCTCGAAATCCACGGGGACGAAATGCAGCCAGTCCTGCACGCCGTAGCCCAAAGCCACGAGACGGTCGTGTTTCCAGCGCTGCGGTCCCGGTTTGTCGACTTCGAAAATCGAGAGCGATCCGGCGAGTTCGGGATGACGTTGCGCGAAACTGTCCAGCCCCGCGCCGAGAATGACGTACTGCCGCACACCGCGCTTCATTTCGGCGATGACGAGGTCTTCGATGTACCGTGCACGCGCGACGATGGACGCGCGAAACGGCCGTGTGAACGCCGGATGCATGTCGCCGCGCTCGCGCCAGTCGTCCGGGGGCGCGAGCAGACGCAGGCCGACGTCATCGGCGAGCACAGGTGGCTCGGCGTCGACTTCGAGATGCAACGCGCGCCACAGCGCCACACGTGCGGCGGTGCTTTCGGGGGCGATGTCTTTCGGATCGGTCATGAGAACAGCCTCGCGGGATCGGAGCGAATTCCCGGATTCTTGCACGAGGTGCGCAAGTTTGTCTGGCCGTCGCGCTCAGCGCGCCACTGGTGCGCTCACGACTCGCGATAGTGCTCGGCCATGAAGCCGATGAACGCGCGCACCTTCGGATTGACGTGGCGTGTTTGCGGATAAAGCGCGTAATAGTGGCTGCGACCGAGCGTGCATTGCGGCAGCACGCGCACGAGCGTGCCGCGCGCGAGTTCGGCGCGCACCGTGCGCTCGGTGAATGCCGCGATGCCCGTCCCTGCGAGCGCTGCGGCGAAGAGCGCGGTGATGGCGTCGGTGGCGAATGCGTCAGAGAGCGATACACGATGTATCTGCGCGTCCGGCGCGGTGATCGTCCAGGCGTCGGGCGAATTGGCCCTTGCAAAGCGCAGACACTGATGCGACGCCAAGGCTTCCGGCGTGCGCGGTAGTCCCGCTTGCGCGAGATAACCGGGAGACGCGACGAGCACCGTCTCCGATGCCGTCAGTAATTTTGCCTGAAGGCTGCTGTCGGCCAACGGCGTGCCGCTGATCCGCAGCGCGACGTCAAACCCTTCTGCGAGCAGATCCACGTACTGATCGCTGCATGACAGCATCAGCTCGATATCCGGATAGCGCAGACGAAACGCAGGCAACCATGAGGGAAGTTCGAGCGTGCCGATGGCCAGCGGCACCGTCACGCGCAACGGGCCGCTGGGCTGTTCGCGCTCGTCGGTCATGGCGTGCGTCATGGCGTCCACGCGCGCGATGATATCGATGCAATGCCGGTGATACCTTTCACCGGCGGGCGTGAGCGAAAACTGACGCGTGCTGCGATTGACCAGCGCCACACCCAGCGCACTTTCCGTCTGCTTCAACTGACGCGACACACTCGAATGCGACATGCCCAGCATCTCACCCGCCGCCGAGAAGCTGCGTGCTTCGACGAGTGCGTGAAAGATGCGCATTGCCAGCAATTGATCCATGTCGTCGAGCCGTCGAGCCGCTGAAGCAAGGGATTGGCGCTGGGACCGGGTTTAGCGCACCGGCAGCTTAAGGATCTGCCCGGTCGTCATAACGTCGCCAAAGGTATCTTCGATCTCCGCGAGGGCCGCGCGATGCAGTGCGTCGCTCTTCACACGAGTGCCGTCGGCACGCACGATGTCACGGGTTGCCGTTGCGTCCGATGCTACCACGACGCGATAGCCCAGCGGGGCCGCGTCACGTGCCGCACCTGCGACGCACGCATGCGTCATCAGGCCGGTGATCAGCAGCGTATCGACACCGAGCTTCTTGAGCTGCGCATCGATATCCGTACTCGCGAAGACGCTGACGGACGTCTTTTGCAATACGATGTCGCGAGCGCGCGGCGCAGCGCCCGGCGCGAAGCCCACCGTCTTGCCATCCTTGGCGAAGACAGCGGCGCCAGCAGGGGCGACGTGCTGAATCTGGATGACAGGCATACCGGTGCGATCCGCCAGCGCTAGCAACTTCTGCGTATTGGCAAGCGCCGACGCGCGGTCCCGAATCGGCATGCGGCCGGTGAAGTATTCGTTCTGGAAGTCGATCACGAGCACTGCCGTGCGCTTCGGATCGAGATGATCGACGGGCGTCGCGCCGAGCATGGCGCGGATCGTCGGTGCGGGCGATTTTTTCGATTCGCCCGCAGTGGCGACGGAAGCCGCCATCGAGAGCGACAGTCCGATCGTCGCGAGTTTCAGGGCTTTGAGCAGGGGCTGCATCATGATGAGAGTCCTCCATCGGTGTTTGAGAGGAGCTCAGTGTAGATACGCGCCCTTCGTCGAACCAGAGGGCGCCGCGCACAGCATTTGTGCGTTGACTGCACGAATCGAATGCGGTGGATACGCCGACTCCACTGTGCTGACGCCAAGCGAGCCGACGAACGCTGCGTGCGTTTTAGTTCGACCGCACCATGTTGCGCTGCTGCATGTACGACCTAAGGTTCTCATCCGTTACTTCTGCAAATTTCCGCTTCGTGACCGTGTTGGCCATGAGCCCCCGAAGGTCCACCGAAGCCGCCATCGCCTTCAACTTCTTGAGGGTGTCGTTATTCAACGGCTGCATTGTCCAGTTGACCGTCAACTGCATCGCATCCGCTCTGTCCTGCCACGACATATTGTTGAAGGAAGAATGCATCTGAAACGCGGTACCGCTGCCGTTCATCCCCCTATTACAAATTGACATAAGCTCTCTTTCGGCCCATTTCACTCTTTCCGAGGGGTTATACGGAATGACAAACTCCTCACCAACCTCCTCCGGCGCCGTTTCTTTCTCGTCGAGACCTAACTGCATCCTGGCAAACTCGAAGTCTCTGTTGGACACCGGGAAATTCCCCAACAACCATTCCTTCGCCGCATTCTCGCCGACAATATCTACAATGGTTCCTCGATGGTCTGCGGACAGGATTCTTGCGAAATCTTGTAGGCATAAGAGCTTTTCATAACCGTCCGCCCACTCACTGAAACCAAGGAGAACGTCTATTCCGGCGGCGCGTTTCTCATCGTCGCTCTTGCCGTATAACAAACTTCCTAGGTTAAATCTAATTTCCCTTAAATATCGATCTCTATTGCGACTCCAATTACTATAATCTCTGACCCTTTCCTGCACAGAATCCTTGAAACTCTCCTGCAAACCCATCTGCCCATTCGATCTCAATCTATCATTAATTTCTTCTGATATTTCATCGAACTCCGACCTGGCTTTTTCACAATAACTTGCGATTATTCCAAGCGATTTTCTATCTCCAGATGCAGCAAACATACTTGAAAGATCATTTTTGAAGAATTCGCATAGCAGTTTGACACCGGCCGATTGAGTCTCTTCGTCCATGTGGGCCAGCTTCAGAACGACCTCCCTCAGAACAAGATTCGCGTCTCGTCCGTCGCCAACAATCTTGTCAATTCTTTGCCTCAGTTCGTCAGCAAAATCGGTTCGCTTTCTTTGATCTTCGGGAATATCCGGGTTCAGACTTGGAATTTCCTTCCAACCCACCAATATCCCGTGGGGTAGAAAAACGTAACCGGTAGCTTTTCCAAGACATTTGATTGCTTCGGAAGCATCCGCTCCGTTAAGCGCGAGAATTTCCGGTAACTCCTGAAGATCCGACTGGGGGATTTCCTTGATTTTATCCGGAATAATTTCGCAATATTTCATCAGAGCGTTAAGACGTTGATGCCTCCTAATTTCAATGATATCGGTAAGCAGACCAAATACAAATTTGCGCAATGAATCTTCGTCGACGCCCCGCATCGTTCTGAAGCACTCATCCAGAGAACGTTTTAAGTCTCGCGCCAGAATTTCCCTCATCTCCGGCCGGTCTTCATAACGAAGGGAATAATCGAGTTCGTAAAAAATTTCTCGACGCATCGGCCACTGTGAATCGGATCCTGTGATGGCGGAAAATTCCATCAACCGACTCAATCGACTCTCCCCGCGATCGCATGATTTGCGCAACAGTTCATGATAGTCACCTGCAGGGAAGCCTCGAAACAGCGCTGGACTGCTGCGCATCAGCTCCAATCCGTCTCGCACTTCATTTTTGTCTGCCGCATTTCCACTTAACTTTAGAGCCCTCTGAAAATCGGCCTTGAGGCCTTCGTACTCACTGCTTGATTTGTCGTACATCCAGTAGCGGGAAACCAGTTCCGGCGATTCGCCCTTCGCCACATCCGGCGGCGCTGGGGCGGCGAGCGTCAGATCCGAGGGGACTGTCTGTGCCGTGGCGGAGTGGCCATCGGCACGCTCGTTGACGATTTCGGCCGCCAACAATGTCTTGTTGGGGCCCAAATCAGATGAAATCGATTCCATGATCTATCTCCTTCGGTGAATGGAGATTTCATAGTGGTTCCGATTGGTCTACGCTCTTTGGGTTGCCGACATGGGCCTGTCGGATTCATCTTGCGGCGAATCCACGTTGGGGCCTTCGCCTTGATGATTGCCGATACTTCGCCCAATCCCGATTGCGCTTCTCGATGCGTTCGCCTGTCGATCGCTTCAAGCTGCGCAAATCAAACGTTCAGCAGCAGGTGCGACGCGCCCCGATAGATGACGTACACACCGACCAACACGATCACCGCGCCCGAGAAGTACGGTGCTTTGCGCGCGAACTCGCCAAACCCGCTCCAGCGGCGCGACACATGGCGCACGCTCAGCGCTGCCAGCGCGCCGGACGCCACCATCGTCATCGCCAGTCCGATGCTGAAGCACAGTACCAATCCCGCACCCAGTGCGAAGCGCTTGAGTTGCAGGCACAGCAGCAGCACGGTGATCGACGCAGGACAGGGCACGAGCCCCCCCGTCAGACCGAACATGACGATCTGGCCTGTCGTGACTTCGCGTCCGGCGAAGCGCTTCTCGATGTCGCGGGCGTGTGCACGCTCGTGGGCGTCCTGATAGCCGTCGCCGATGGCTGTCAGCACCTGCGGGTGAGCATGCCGATGGTCGTGGTCGTGGTCGTGGTCGTGGTCGTGGTCATGGTCGGCATGATGATGCGCGTGCGCACGATGACCGTCGCGCCATGTGCGCCACAGCATCCATCCCGCAACCATGAGAATCAGAACGCCCGAGACCACTTCGAAGTACGGCTCGGACGCTTCGGGGTTCCAGTTGCGCCCGAAATACATGCCCGCCATGGCGACGAGCCAGACCACCGCCGTATGTGACACCGTTGCCGAAAGACCGAGCAACACCGCCTGTCCGACGGTGCCGCGAATCGCAACGATGAACGCCGCCATCATCGTCTTGGAATGGCCAGGCTCCAAACCGTGTAACGCGCCGAGCAATATCGCGCTCGGAATGAACAGCCAGGCACTGCCTTGCTGGAGAAGGGTTGGGAAATCAGCCATTTCAGGAAACTCGGTAGGGTTGTGCGATGTCTCGCAATATACCCCCCACCAGTATATTTGTGTTAGGATTTTTTCATTCGATTTTCATTGGACAGGGGCGCGACAAGCCGTGCATACGATTCGGGACAAGAACAAGCTATTGGCACGGGTGCGTCGCATTCAAGGGCAGACGCAGGCGTTGGAGCGGCAGTTGAGCGAAGAGGGCGACTGCGTCGAAATCCTTCAGCAGATCGCTGCAATTCGCGGTGCGATCAACGGGCTGATGGGCGCTGTCATCGAGGGACATCTCGTCGATCACGTCATCAACGAACCGGATCAGGCGCAGCGCGAAGCCGAACTGGCCCCCTTACTTCACGTCATCAAGGCTTATCTGAAATGAGCGAAGTCATGCACCACGCGTCACTGCTTCGCTTCGAAGGGCTCACCCAACGTTTCGACGGTTTCACGCTTTTCGAGAGCCTGCGTTTCGATGCTGGCCCCGGTTGCTTCGCATTGCGCGATGAAGGCGGCGGTGGCAAGACCACGCTGCTCGGCATGCTCGCAGGCACAGTGGATACGGGCTGTGGCAAGGTGTGGATCGATGGGCATTCGATGCAGAGCGCGCCGCACGTTGCCAAGGCCGCGCTCGCCGTGGTGCCGTTCGATTGCATGACGGAACCCATGCAAACCGGACGTGGCTTCCTTGAGCAACGTGCGGCACAACGTCAGGTGACGGTGAGCGAAGGCGTCCTTGATCTCGCCGAGCGCTTCAGCCTGATGCCGCACATGGAGAAGCGCTTCGAGCAGATGTCGACGGGCACGCGTCGCAAGTTCTATCTGACGGCGATATTGTTCGGTACACCGCGAGTGATCCTGGCAGACGAACCTACCGGTGGCCTCGACGGCCCTTCACGCGCGGTGCTGATCGATTTGTTTTCTATGCTCGGCAAAGATCACTGCGTTCTGTTCTCGACACACGACGATGAACTGGCCGAGGGATGTCGGGCGACGACCCTCGCATTTCCCGCAGCATTCGCGCGATAGGTCACAGGACCCCGGCATACCTCTCGCGACTTACGGCTTCAGCTCTCTTTGACGGCATCCAGAAAGAGTTGAACGGTCTTGCGCTCGCTCTCCGGAAATTTGCCGAGCCATTCCGGTCCGTCGAAGTCGGCGAGAACTTCCAAAATCAAGGCGTCAAACCACGATTTTTCCAACAGCTCATCAAACGCGTCCAGAACCATCTCCAGCCCTCTGCTACGGTCGTGCTCCGGGAGTTTGTCGATGTTCCACAACAGTTCCGCCATGACCGCTTTGGCCGTTGCGTTCATGTTCTGCGATGAAATGATCTCAACCCCAATGGCGCCCTTAAGCTCGCTGATCTGCGACTCGGTGCTCTCCTGCTCCGGCCTTTCGGACACTTCTGTCCATACGTCATAGATCTTCGAAAAATCGACATCCCGAAGGATCGGCGGCTCCCGTAGAGACGATGCGTACGGTTGCAGCTTCGCATCCGACGATGCCTGCCTCGCCCGGGCAAGGTCTCCGGCAACGCCCGTTCGTGTGAACGACGGCCCCTGCGCGGCATCCGGCTCGCAGGGGGGCTGAATCGGCGAAAGGCCCGAACTTGTGACGTTTTCCATGATTCAACTCCTGAGAGATTGGGAGCCCCGGTTGCATGGGAGCTCCACCAGCTTCACGTCGCGCCAGTGTCGCGACCTGTGACGTACACCAATCGCCGCGAGAACGGCGCCATGCGTATGGCGCCGTCTTGCGAGAACTACGGTGCGCGAATGATGCCGTCAGCTGTTCTCAACACTGTCCATAAAGAGCTGAACGGTCCTGCGCGCGCTCTCCGGAAATTTTTCAAGCCATTCCGGTCCGTCGAAACTAGCGATGACTTGCGGCAGTACGTCGTCAAACCAGGCTTTCGACATCAGTTGCTCAAAGGATTCCAGGACCGTCTCCAGCCCCCTGCCTCGGAGGTTCTCGGGGAGTTCGTCGATGCGCCACAACAGTTCCCTCATCAGCGATTTGGCCGATGCCTTCATGTCTTGTGACGAAGCTAGCTCAGCGCCAATGGCGGCCTTGAGCTCGGCGACTTGCGACTCGAGGCTCCCCTTCGTCGGTCGATCGGACACCTGCTTCCATACGTCGAGGATTTTCGAAAAATCTACGTTCTGAAGCGGCAACGGATCCCCTATGTACGTTGAGCCCGGTCGCAGCGCCGCATCTGACGAGGCCTGCTTCGCCCCGACAAGATTTCCGGCAACACCGGCCCCCTCGGAAGATGATCTCTGCACGTCCTCTGGCGGGGAATGGGGCTGAATCGGCGAGAGGCCTGAATTGATGGCGTTTTCCATGATTCGATTCCTAAGTGATTGGGAGTTCCAGTAAGTGACGGCGAAAACGCCGCACTTTCGGTTACAGCCGCGGGGCTTTTCGATTCTTCGCCCACGCGCTCCGACTTACTTCACGACCATCCCAGCCGCGTCGACGACGGCTTTCGCTAACGCAAACTGCTGGGTGCCGCTCAGCTCGTTGTACGTGGATTGCGGCACGGTATTGCTCAGGTATTCGCACAAGCCACTATCGGCGGCAAGCTCGGCCAACGCGGCCACCCAGGCATTCGTATTGTCGTCAAAGCCTTCGAACGTCCAATTGACAATGGCCTCGAAAACTTGCCGCTTTCCGTCATCGCTCAGACCCCGGACCGAAGCGGGGTCCGACCTGACGTCCTTTCCGTAATAGCGCTCTCGAATTGCCTTCTTCACGTCCTCTTTCGCCAGTTCGATTGCCTCATTCGAGTCTTTGGCATCACTGACTTCGTCACCTTCGTTCGCTTTCTTCTCGTCCTGCAGCACGCTTCCTGCGCCATTGCCCTCCTGGCCCAGGAGTATCCTGAAGGAGAGTTCTCTACTTCCTAGCCGATCCACCGGTATTACGACAACGACATCCGTATCTCCGGGCAATATCTTCATCGACTCATTCACTCCGTGGCCTGCCCGACGCAGGTCGGCTCCTATTTGCGAAATCGACGTGCCAACCTTGTTTGGGTCGGCATCCTGGGGGACAAGTGGTGCAGCGTAGGCGGCTGAATTCACGGAAATCTGTTGCATGATTTGACTCCTTGGCGATAGATCGGGATTGGGCGCATGACAAGGTTTGCCGACGTAACCACGTGGCGAACCAGGAATAGACTTGAAATTATTTGATTCGCATACCGAACGTATTGATCACGGATTTCACCAATTGGTTTTCCGCTAGCTCGTCCAGCTTGTCATACGTGTGCTGTGAAACGGTGTTGGCGAAGTGGCCAACGAGCCCCTCTTCCGCAGCGAGGTCAAGAATCACTGCAAACCATTTTGGCGTTAGTTCACTGGAGTTCGAAAGCACCCAATCAACGGTGGACGCGAAAACCGCTCGCTTCCCATTTTCAGTCAACGTGATAAACGATTCCGGCACCTCGGTCGTCTCGGCACTTTCACTATCGATGTGTCCATATCGCCGATGAATCACCTTCTGCATCTCTGTCTTTGCAGTTTCAATGTCGACGTACGAATCTTCTATGTGGCCGCTATCCTGACCTTCTTTCGTCTCATCGATCGCCTTCCCCGACTCGTCTGTGCCAGTCGGGTTCGGATCCATCTTCATCGACACAGCAAGGTGGCGAATCCCGACTGAGTGCGTCGTCACCAATAGCTGGATGTCTCCAGTTCCGCAGGGCGGGCACAGAATCGAGTGACACTGCCCGTGACACACAAAACACAGATCACGGGCCATCGTTGGATGTTCCTGTGGACTGGCCTCCGACTTGACGGGCTGGGACGACACTTGCGCGGCATAAGCCGCCGTATTCGCATTCGCGCTTTCAACCATTGGCATGACTCAACTCCTCGTACAGATGGGAGTTTCAGATTGGCACCAATAGCGCGGCGCACTTTCGCTTTATGCCCCGTGCCTTTGGCAACCTGAAGCCGTAGGGAGTCGCTTGTGACATTGGCGCGTTAGCGGTCTGGGGAAACCCTTGGATATTGCGAACGCGCTTAGGCATTGCGAATTCAACGCCCGACGCACCTATGCCATCATCCGTCT
Source organism: Pandoraea commovens (assembly GCF_902459615.1). Taxonomy (GTDB): domain Bacteria; phylum Pseudomonadota; class Gammaproteobacteria; order Burkholderiales; family Burkholderiaceae; genus Pandoraea; species Pandoraea commovens. Next base: position 359,667 of record NZ_CABPSA010000002.1, on the reverse strand, counting down.
ATCGCTTCAATCCACGGGAGACGGTCATGAATGGCAAATGGTTTTCGAAGTTTTCGAGCTACCTATCCACACTGACCGGGCGTCCGGCCTCGTTTGTCCTGGCGGTCGCACTGGTGCTGATCTGGGCGGTGACCGGACCGCTGTTCGGCTACAGCGACACGTGGCAATTGGTCATCAACACCTCGACCACCATCGTCACCTTTCTGATGGTCTTCCTCATTCAGAACACCCAGAACCGCGATACGGCGGCCATGCACATCAAACTCGACGAGCTGATCCGTGCAATGGAAGGCGCACACAACGCCCTGCTCGATCTCGAAGAACTCGACGAAAAGGAACTGACCCGCTTCCGCAAGCGCTACGAAGCGCTTGCGAACGACGCGCGCCTTGCGTTGCGAAAGGGCACCCCCGATACCGATTCGCCATTCATCGATGAAGGCGATCACGAGGACGGTGACACAAACGCAAAGTCATCTACGTTTCAACGACCGAAATGAGAAATAGAAAGCTACCGGTAGAAAGCACCGTTGAAGGGCATCGGACCCGCCGTTGAAGCGCAGCACACGGGCGTTGATTCCTGCTCACTAAAGTTATTGCGCCACCCAGCCGTAAGCCCAGAGAGCAAGGACGTAATGGAATCACTGTTTCGCTGCTCGGGTGCCCCCAAATCGCCTGAGCGGCCGCCCCCAATCAACGGCTCGCACGCGGGCCTACCGATGAAAGCCCATGAAAGTCACTTCGTTGCGAACCCGGATTCTGCTCATCACCTGTCTGACGGTCGTGGGCGCGCTGATCCTCTCAGGCGTCACGACCTACGTGATCGTGCGCGACAGCATGATGTCCAGCATCGAGCACACGCTCTCGGCCGTGGCTAACGGCAACGCGGGCACCGTCGAGCGCTGGGCGGCCGACAAGGCGCAGGCGGTCGTCGCCACGTCGCAAGTGGTGGAAAAGGGTGACCCCACCGGCCTCGTGAAGCTCATGGGCAAGACCAACGACTTCCCGATCACCAGCATCGGCTGGTCGGACAAAACGTTCTTCTCCACCGCGCCCACCCCGGCGGACTACGATCCGACCGCGCGCCCCTGGTACAAGAGCGCGGTCGCAGCCGGTAAGCTGACCGTCACCAAGCCGTACGGCGATTCGTCGACGGGCATTCCTTACGTGGCCTTCACTGCGCCGCTCGTGCGCGACGGTCAGACGACCGGTGCGATCAGCGGTGCGGTTGCGCTTACCGGCGTGCAGGACATCATCAAGGCCGTTCACCCCACGCCGTCGAGCCTCGCGCTGGTCGTCGCCAGCGACGGTCAGGTGATCGCTCACCCGGACAGCAAGTACTCGCTCAAGCCGTCGACCGACGTCTCCGCCACGCTCACCGCCGACTCGCTGCCCGGCATGGCCGCCGACGGCGCGGCGCCGGTATCGATGGACCTGTCCGGCGCGGTCAAGCTGCTCAAGGCCAAGCGCATTCCCGGCACCGACTGGTATCTGGTGGTCGCGCTCGACCGCGCGGAAGCCACGTCGGGTCTCACGCACGTGCTCACGGCTACCATCGTCACGCTGGTGGTGCTCACGCTCGTCGCCCTGCTCATCGCCTCGATCTTCACGTCGCGCGCCTTCAAGCGCCTGTCGATCGTGCGCGATGCGATGGACACCATCGGCTCGGGCGACGGCGACATGACCCAACGTCTGGACGTCACCGGTCATGACGAAGTCGCGCAGATCTCGAAGTCGTTCAACGCCTTCGTTGATAAGATCAGCACGGTCATGCTCGATGTGCGCACCGGCGTATCGTCGATGACGTCGGCCACGAGCGAGATCGAAATGGGCAACCGCGATCTGTCGCAGCGCACCGAAGCATCGGCCGGATCGTTGCAGGAGACGTCGTCCGCGCTCACCGAACTGACGTCGAGCGTCAAGCAGACGGCCGACACCGCCGAGCATGCGACGCGACTGGCCAACGACGCGAGCGCCGCCGCCGCACGCGGAGGCCAGGTCGTCACCGACGCCGTGGGCACGATGGCCGCCATTACGCAGTCGTCGGAGCGCATTACGGAAATCATCAGCGTGATCGACGGCATTGCCTTCCAGACGAACATCCTGGCGCTCAACGCCGCCGTGGAAGCGGCACGCGCGGGCGAGCAGGGCCGCGGCTTTGCCGTGGTCGCGGGCGAAGTGCGTACGCTGGCACAACGCAGCGCCGCCGCCGCACAGGAAATCAAGGGCCTGATCGAGACGTCGGTTCAGAACGTGAAGAGCGGCACGGAACGCGTGCAGGCGGCCGGCACCACGATGCATGAGATCGTCGACGGCATCACGCGCGTCCAGCGTCTGGTGAGCGAGATTCACGGCGCGATGACCGAGCAAAGCGCGGGCATCAGCCAGATCGACCGGTCGGTGTCGGAGATGGATCAGGCGACGCAGCAGAACGCCGCGCTGGTGGAAGAGTCGGCGGCCGCATCAGCCATGCTCAGCGAGCAGGCGCGCATGCTGGCGGAGACGGTGGCCCGCTTCCGTCTGCGCGAAGGACACGCCATGGATTCGCACGGCTTCGGCGGCATCCACACACCGGCGCTGACGGTTGTCAGCGGGTCGCAACGGCTGGCGGCCTGAGATATACCGCACGTATATCTCCCCAGGCGGTGTGTCGGTAGTGAGCGCGTCGCGCGCGCAAGACGGTTGCGCGGCGCGCGAAGCATTCACAAAATCCAATTTTCCCGTTACAATCGCGCTCCCTTGCAGGACAAAGCCGACGTGGTGAAATTGGTAGACACGCTATCTTGAGGGGGTAGTGGCGAAAGCTGTGCGAGTTCGAGTCTCGCCGTCGGCACCAAGGTTTCAGAAGGCAGAAGATCGAAAGGTCTTCTGCCTTTTTCGTTTTCTGCGTCACGCTTCTTCGGTGCCAGTCACCGCAGCATGCCTGCCCGGCGCAGCAGCCGTTGCACCCGCGGCCAGTGCTCGCGCGAGAACGTCCCCAGGCCGACCCGGTGCCAGTGACGTTGCACCGCCGCACGCCCGTCGGGGCCATCCGTCAGAAAGCATTCGAGCGCGGCGGGGCGAAGGCGCATGTCGATCCTGCCGAACTTCTGCATCAGAAACCCGAACAGCGTGTAGCGGCCATGCTCGCCCGGAATACGCATTTGCCATCGGGCAACGAACGCGCGCCAGGCTGACGTGCCGCTCCCGTGCTGCACGGCGCAGATCCATTGCGTGATGATGTCGTTGTACGCATCGTCGCCCAGTCCCAGAAAATCGGTCTGGAATCGAAACGCCGTGTCGGTGTCAGGCGGCACGGTCGGAAATGGCAGTGACCACGACGGTCCGGGGACATTGAACGCACCTTCGAGATCGCACGCCACATCTGGCGTCAGACTCCCGCGGCACAACTCCTCCGCATCGGAGGGCAGGACAAGACTGAGGTCGAGGATCGGCGACGGCATCATGGGCGGAACTCCGCAGCAATAGTCGGCCCACGATGCCACGCGTGGGCCAACGCACTTTGCGGATCCGTCACCGGATTTCGCGAATCCGGCGGAAGCTGGGAATCTGCCCGTCAAAACGCGCGGGAAAGGTCTCAGTCGAACTTGCGACCGCGCGTCTCCGGCATCTTGAGATAGACGACGAGCGAGATCGCCGCGCAGATCGTCACGTACCAATAGAAATACGACTCGTGACCGCTCGCCTTGAAGCGCAGCGCCACGAACTCCGTCGTGCCGCCGAGAATCGCTGTCGTCAGCGCGTACGGGAAGCCCACGGCAAGGGCACGAATGCGCGGCGGGAACAGTTCGGTTTTCGCCAGCATGTGCACCGATGTAAAGCCCGAGAGCATCACCAGTCCGGCGAACGACAGTGCAAACGCCACCAGCGGGTCTTTCGTGTGGGCGAGCGCCGTGAAGAGCGGCACGGAGAAGAGCGTGGTGCTCACGCCGAAGATCATCAGCACCTTGCGACGGCCGATCACGTCCGACAGCAGCCCGAACAGCGGTTGCAGCGGCATGTACAGCAGCAGGGCGAGCGTGGAGACGAACGTCGACGTCTCTTTCGTGAGGCCGACCGAGTTCACCAGGAACTTCTGCATGTAGACGGTGAACGTGTAGAACGCGACCGTGCCGCCGATGGTGATACCGATGGCAAGCAGAATCTGACGCCAGTGTGCGAACACCTCGCGTGCAATCGACGTCTCGCGCTTCTTCGCGCTGTCGACGAACGCCTCGCTCTCCGTCACGTTGCGACGCATGTACAACGCGAACAGCGCCAGCACGCCGCCCAGCACGAACGGAATACGCCATCCCCAGTGTTCGATCTGCTCGGCCGTCAGCAACCAGCGCTGCATCACCAGCATGAGCCCCAGTGCGACGAGTTGCCCCGCCACCACGCTCACTTGCAGGAAGCCGAGGAAGAAGCCCTTGCGGTTCTCCGGCGCGACTTCGCTCAGATACGTCGCGCTGGTGCCGTACTCGCCGCCCATCGACAGACCTTGCAGCAGGCGTGCCGCGATCAGCACGATAGGCGCGAAGATGCCGATAGTCGCGTAACCGGGCGTGAGCGCGATCATCATCGAGCCGACGCTCATCGCCAGCACCGAGCCCGTGAGGGCCGCCTTGCGGCCGCGACGGTCGGCGTACAGGCCGATGAGCCAGCTACCCAACGGACGCGCCACATAACCGACCGCCGCAATGGCTGCCGTGTTCATCAGCTGGACGGTCGGGTTGTCGCCGGGGAAAAAGGCCTTCGCGAAATAGATCGAGAAGATGCTGTAGGCGAGAAAGTCGTACCACTCGATCAGGTTGCCCGCAAGGCCGCCGACGATGGAGCCTATCTTGACGGGGGCGCGAGTGGTGGCGGTGGAAGCGTTGCGGGAATGCGGTTGACGTGCGGTGAGGGAATCCGAGGGGGGCGTCACAATCTGTCTCCGATACTTTTTGTTTGATGCCGTCTTGCAGTGATGCGGAATTGCGGCATTGCGGTGCGGCTTGGGATAGAACCGGCGACGCACCCGAATCGATGCGTCACCTACTTGCGAATGTCGAAAGCGGTACCGGTCAGTCGGCGGCGTACTTTTTGTCGAGGGCGTCGTAGAACGGCTTGTTCACCAGACGCTGACGCTCCGCAAACGGCACCACGAGCGACGGGTCTTCGTCCAGACGCCCGCTGTCGCGCAGCGTGCCGAGCGCTTTCTGCATTCCGAGCACGGCGCTTTGCAGCGCGGCGTTCGCGTACAGCACGATGCCGTAGCCCAGTTCGGCCAGACGCGGCTGCGATTGCGTCGGCGTCTTTCCGCCGATGACGATGTTGATCAGTTGCGGACGGTCGAACAGGGCGGGCAGACGTTCGATGTCGGCCAGCGTCTCCGTCGCTTCGATGAAGAGGATGTCGGCACCGGCTTCGATGAAACGACGGCCGCGCTCGATAGCCGCTTCGATCCCTTCGACGGCAGCTGCATCGGTGCGCGCGATGATTTGCAGGTTGCCGTCTTCGCGAGCATCGACGGCGGCGTGGAGCTTGCCCACCATCTCGTCGGCAGAGATCACGGCCTTACCGTTGAAATGGCCGCACTTCTTGGGCAGCACCTGATCTTCGAACTGGATGGCATCCGCACCGCTGCGCTCCAGCACGCGCACCGTGTGACGCACGTTCAGCGCGTTGCCGAAGCCGGTGTCGGCGTCGACGATGATCGGCAGCGACACGGCATCGCGCACGCGCGCCGTGTGTTCGGCCATCTCGGACAGTCCGACGAATGCCAGATCGGGCAGACCGAGCGACATGTTGGTGACGCCCGCGCCGGTCAGATAAAGCGCCTCGAAACCGGCGTCTTCGATGACGCGTGCCGAAAGGGCATTGAAAGCGCCGGGCACAAGCAGACCCTGTCGGGCCTCGACCTTACGGCGGAATTCGGCGCGGCGTTGTGCAGTCGCAGTAGTCATGATGACGGTCTCCGTGTGAGTTATCGGTAAATGGAGATACCGTTCGCAATCTGCGTGCCAGGCGCGGCATCACTTGAGAATGCCGAAAATTCCGTCGTCGAATCAGCGACTTGCGCTAGGAAGTCCGTTTTCTGCGGATGTGGCAAAATCGGCGAACAAAATTTGGAACGTTTCATGAAACACTTTTTGAAACGTTCCATCGAGCCGTCAGAGCAGTCCGGAGACAACGTCATGCCCCCCAGCCATTCCGGTGCGGTGCCGCCACACCACGTCGCGCCCGCGCCACTCGATCCTCGATCCCGTCGCCCGGGCATCGCGCTCGTGAGCATCAGCCGCTTGCAGACGCTTTGCGAAACGGTCGCCCCGCGTTACACCGACCGCGCGCGCTTCTACTCCGTACGTGAAGGCTATGGCGCGGCGGTCACGGCGTTGCAGTCGTATGTGGAGTCGGGGGCGGTCGACGTGGTGCTCGCCGCCGGGTCGAACGGCGCGTATCTGCGCGAGAACCTCGCCGTGCCGGTCGTGACGGTCAAGGTCAACGGCTTCGACGTGCTCAGCGCCATCACGCGTGCGACGACGACCTGGCCCGACCAGCCGCTCGGTCTCGTGCTGCACGAGACCGTCTCACGCGAACTGGACGACCTCGGGCAGTTGCTCAGGATCCAGATCCGTCAGCGCGCGTACCGCTCCGTCGACGAGGTGCAGGACGCCGTCGACACGCTGGCGGCGCAGGGCTGCAAGGTCATCATCGGCCCCGGCATGGCGTGCGATTTCGCGCAGGAGGCCGGGCTTGAACACGTCTTCCTCTACTCGCTCGGCGCGGTGGAAGAAGCCTTCGAGCGCTCGGTGGAACTCGCCCGCGTGAGTCGCGAGAAAGAATCGAAACGCATGCGTCTGAACACCATCGTGGCGCATATGCGCGACGGCGTCGCGGCGTTCGACGACAACGGTCAGCTCGAAGCGGTGAATCCGGCGATGTTCACGCTGCTGGGGGTCGACGCCGAGCGGGTCGCCACGCACGGCGCGCGCCAGTTCGAACTCACGCGCAAGCTTGGACCGTTGCTCCGCGAGTTGTCGGACGATGGCGTTGCCGTCGAGGAGCGGCTGGCGCATATCGACGGGCGCGCGTTAATCACGAGTTGCGTGCCGATCTACGAGCACGGCATGCGCTCGGGGGCAGTGGTCACCGTGCAGGACGCACAGATGGCGCAGCGCATCGACCGGTCGCTTCGCACGACGCAGCGTCCGAAGCATCTCGTGGCGAAGCACGAGCTTGTCGAACTGGTCGGCGACTCGCCGCAGATCGAGAAGGTGCGACGTCTCGCCCGCGCGGGGGCCGCGCACGACGCGACGGTACTGCTGACGGGCGAGAGCGGCACAGGGAAAGAGCTGGTGGCGCAGGGGATTCACAACGCGAGCGCAAGACGCGGCAATCCGTTCGTCGCCTTCAACTGTGCGGCGTTACCGGAGGGACTGATCGAGAGCGAGTTGTTCGGGCACGATGAGGGGGCGTTCACGGGGGCGCGCCGCGGTGGTAAGGCCGGGCTGTTCGAGATCGCGCACACGGGGACCATCTTTCTCGACGAGATCGGCGAGATGCCAGCGGCGATGCAAAGCCGACTGCTGCGCGTATTGCAGGAGCGCGAGGTAATGCGGCTGGGCTCGGGGCGTCCGGTGCCGGTAGACGTGCGCGTGATCGCCGCCACGCATCGAGATCTCAACGCGCTGGTCGCCGAGGGACGCTTCCGTGCCGATCTCTACTTCCGTCTGAATCTTCTGCAAGTGACGTTGCCTGCACTGAGGGAGCGTCGCGACGACATTCGTCTGCTCGCGCAGACATTGCTTGCGCGAAGCGCTGCGCATTACGGATTGGACGCGCGAGCGTCGAAGCCCATTCTCGACGTGCTCGCACCGCTGTTCGATCGCTATGACTGGCCGGGCAACGTGCGCGAACTGGAAAATCTGCTGGCGCGTGCGGCCATCTACCTCGATACCGACGTCGCGCGTCACGCACAGACGCTTCACGAGGTGTTTCCGGAGTTGGCGCGACTCGGTGCGCAGAAGCGCAGGGGCGATGACCCGTCGCTGGCATCCTCATCGGCGGACGCTGGCCCACGTGAAGCCGTCTCGCGCGAAGCCGCCCTTGCCGCCTTGCAAGCCGCCAGCGGCAATCGCGCCGCCGCCGCCCGCGCGCTGGGGATCGGCCGCACGACGCTCTGGCGATTGATGAAATCCAGCGAATGAGCTTGGCACGCAAGAACGATCAAATCAGCGCATTAGCGTTGCCCTATAGTCACGCCGACACGTTCTCGGAATTACCATGCATCCGGTTGCCAAAGCGCTCTGGTTTATCGAAGTCCGGTTGGGTGACGCGCTGACGCTCGATCACATCGCCGACGCGAGCGAGATGACTCGCTTCTCGCTCTCGCGCCTGTTCTCCGTCACGACGGGATGGCCGGTGATGCGATATGTGCGCGCCCGTCGTCTGACGCGTGCGGCGTACGCGCTGGCCGACGGTGCACCGGACATTCTCGGCGTAGCGCTCGATGCCGGTTATGGCTCTCACGAGGCGTTCACACGCGCGTTCTCCGACGCTTTCGGCATCACGCCCGAGCGGTTGCGCGCGCGTCGTCACCTTGATGGTTTGAGACTCGTGGAGGCCCTTCGCATGAAAGAGATTGAGTTCGTCGCCTTGCCCGCGCCGCGCTTCGAGACACCCGTGCCCATGTTGATTGCAGGCATGAGCGACCGTTTTACGTTCGCGACCAACGAGGGCATTCCCGCGCTTTGGCAAGCCTTCGGCCCTCATATCGGTCACGTGCCGGATCAGGTGAACGATGTGACGTACGGGGTGTGCTGCAACCCCGATGGCGACGGTGGATTCGAATATATCGCTGGGGTGGAAGTGACGCGTCGCGATCGTTTGCCCGCGTCGTTCCGCTGTGTGGAGATTCCGTCGGTACGCTTCGCCGTGTTCGAACACAAGGGGCACATCTCGACGATTCACAAGACCGTCTACACGATCTGGCACCAGTGGCTGCCGCAGTCGGGACTACAAGCCGCCGACGCGCCCGACTTCGAGCGCTACAGCGCCGATTTCGACCCCGTCACCGGCACGGGAACGCTGGAGATCTGGATACCGGTGCAGGGGTGATGTGGGGGCGAATCGACGTCAGAGCTTCATCGCGTAGGTCGCGATGAATGTCGGCATGAACCGGTCGATGACAAAGCGTGGATTCGGTTGCTCGTCTTCCAGAAAGCCCTTCAATACAAACCCCGCTTCGAGTTGTCCGGCGATCTGCTCGCTGAGGCTATGACCGAAGACGAGCGCGTCGCCAGCGGATTGCTTCGCGGCGAGTTCGTCGGGCGTCAGATCGCGGACGTCCGAATACGGCACTTTGAAGCGCGGGCGAATGATGCCCTGCTTCGCGTCCTCGGGATTTCGGTCAGCGACAAAGACCACCGGATTAAAGAAGCTGCTGAGCAGTCGACCGCCCGGGCGAAGCACGCGAAAGCATTCGTGCCAGACAGGGCGAATATCCGGCACGTATTGATTCGATATCGGATGGAAGACGATGTCGAATGAAGCGTCTTCAAACATCGAAAGGTCACGCATGTCGCCTTGCAGCGTCGTGAGCGTCAGGCCGTCGCGTTGCGCGACCATGTCGTCCTGGGCGAGTTGCGCTGACGAGATGTCCATCACGGTGACGTCTGCACCGGCAGCGCTAAGCACAGGCGCTTGCTGACCGCCGCCAGACGCTAGGCACAGAATGCGAAGTCCGCGAACGTTGTTCGGCAACCATCCGTCGGGCAGCAGCGACGGCGTGAGATGCACGCGCCAGTCGCCTTCGCGTGCAGCGGCGATAACGTGTTCACTGACCGGACGCGACCATTCGCATTGCTTCGCCGACTGGCGATCCCATGCAGTGCGGTTGTATTCTGCGACGTCGGGGAGGTGGGGGGATGATTCAGGCATGGTGTCTTCCAGTTGAAAGGACGGAAAACTGCCGTTGAAAGCGCGAAACGCAGACGATGCGCGAAGGCGACAGGACTGACAATGAGGGCGTCAGTCTTCGGCCGAAACTCGATCATCAAAACTAAAAGCAATGCGCTCGCGTGACAGGCAGCGAGAGGACGTGATGCAAAAGCACATCCGGCATTACTTGTTCATTCTGATGGACTCCGGCCGAAAGGAAGGGATGTCGCGTATGTTACGCCACATCTTCCGCAAATGAAAAAGCGCTGCCTTTTACGACAGCGCTTTTGTGTTGCGATACGAACGTCCCGATCAGATCACGCCTTGCGCCAACATGGCATCGGCGACCTTCACGAAGCCGGCGACGTTGGCCCCGTTGACGTAGCTCACCGAGCCATCCGCACGACGGCCATGGTGCAGACAGACTTCGTGGATGCTTCGCATGATGTCGTGCAAACGCGCATCGACTTCCTCGCGCGGCCACGAGATGCGCATGGCGTTCTGGCTCATCTCAAGCCCTGACGTCGCGACACCACCGGCATTGCTGGCCTTTCCCGGTGCGTACAGAATCCCCTTGCTCTCGAAGCGCTTCGCCGCTTCGTTCGTCGACGGCATGTTGGCGCCTTCCGCGACGCAGATCACACCGTTTCCGATGAGCGTTTCGGCATCGTCAGCGTTGAGTTCGTTCTGCGTGGCGCAGGGCAGCGCAACGTCGACCGGAATGTGCCACGGGCGCTCGCCCGCCAGGAACTTGCTCCCGGTGCGTTTAGCGTAGTCGCTCACGCGTCCGTAGTGATGGTTCTTCACATCCATCAGCTCAGCGAGTTTTTCACTGGTGAAGCCGTCTTCATCCACGACCGTGCCACTCGAATCCGACACGGTGACGACCTTCGCGCCAAGGGCCATCGCCTTCTCCACGGCGTACTGCGCGACGTTGCCCGAGCCGGAGACGCTCACGCGCAAGCCTTCGAAGCTGCGGCCCGTCTGCTTGAGCATTTCTTCTGCGAAATACACGGTGCCGTAGCCGGTAGCTTCAGGACGAATCAGCGAGCCACCGAAGGACAACCCTTTCCCGGTGAAGACGCAATCGGCGCGGTTCGAAAGCTTCTTCATCATGCCCGCCATGAAGCCGACTTCGCGACCACCGACGCCGATGTCGCCCGCAGGCACATCGGTATCGCTGCCGACATGACGGAAGAGTTCGGTGACGAACGCCTGACAGAAGCGCATGACTTCGCCGGGGCTCTTGCCCTTCGGATCGAAGTCGGAGCCGCCTTTACCGCCGCCCATCGGCAGCGTGGTGAGCGCGTTCTTGAAAGTCTGCTCGAAGGCCAGGAATTTCAGGATCGAGAGATTGACGGACGGATGGAACCGCAGGCCACCTTTGTACGGACCGATGGCGGAGCTGTGCTGAATGCGATACCCGCGATTGACCTGCACGTCGCCATGATCGTCAACCCACGAGACACGGAACATGACGGCGCGCTCCGGCTCGACCAGACGGTCCAGCAGACCATGCTCGGCGTATTTGGGATGTTGCGATATGAATGGCCAGAGGCTTTCCATCACCTCTGTGACAGCTTGCAGGAATTCCGGTTGGCCGGGGTTGCGCTCGGCGGTGGAGCGCAGAAAATCGTCAAGTGATTGATATTTCATCTCGGATGCCCATCGATGGTGCTTATTCTTGTGCAGAGAAAGTATTTTGCACCAATTAGGATCGCGATATGATCGGAAAACAAAAATATCAGGGGAAATACGGTGGTTTGTGCTGTTATTCGACGTAGTGCAAAGTAATTGTGCTGCCCGATGGCAATTTACCTATTTATCTCCATACATCGATTTTTCACGTCCGTTCTTCGCATCAGTCTTTGGCTGTGTTGTTGATGTCCGCAGTTCTCGAATACCTCTCTGTGTGAATCCGACGCCATCAGGCGTCTGTTTGATCGCTGGTGTCCCCCACTGGCCCATTACCAGGAGCGAGCGCAATGGCAGAAACTCTCATCAAGGTCGACCTGAACCAATCCGCCTACGAAAACGAGCAAGTCCACAACCGTTGGCATCCGGACATTCCAATGGCCTGCTGGGTCAAACCCGGCGACGACTTCATTCTCGAAACCTACGACTGGACCGGCGGCTTCATCAAGAACAATGACAGCGCGGACGACGTTCGCGACATCGATCTTTCCATCGTCCATTTCTTGTCCGGTCCTGTCGGTGTGAAAGGCGCGGAGCCGGGCGACTTGCTCGTGGTGGATCTGCTGGACATCGGCGCGAAGGCGGACAGTCAGTGGGGATTCAACGGCTTCTTCTCGAAGACGAACGGCGGCGGATTTCTGACGGATCACTATCCGCACGCACAGAAATCGATCTGGGACTTTCACGGGCTGTACACGAGTTCGCGCCACATTCCGGGTGTGAATTTCGCGGGGCTGATTCACCCGGGATTGATCGGTTGTTTGCCGGATCCGAAGTTGCTTGAGACGTGGAATGCGCGTGAGACCGGCTTGATCGCGAAGGAACCGCAGCGGGTGCCGCCGCTCGCGAACCCGCCGTTTGCCGCGACCGCGCACATGGGGAAATTGTCGGGTGCGGCGAAGGAGAAAGCGGCGGCGTCCGGTGCGCGGACAGTACCGCCGCGCGAGCATGGCGGCAACTGCGACATCAAAGATTTGTCACGCGGCTCGAAGATTTTCTTCCCGGTGTATGTGGATGGCGCCGGGCTGTCTGTTGGCGATCTTCACTTCAGCCAGGGCGATGGAGAGATCACGTTCTGCGGCGCGATTGAAATGGCTGGCTGGGTGCACATGCGCGTGAACGTGATTAAAGGCGGAATGGAGAAGTACGCCATTCGGAATCCGGTGTTCCAGCCGAGTCCGATCACGCCGACGTACAACGACTACCTGATCTTTGAAGGCATCTCCGTCGATGAGAAGGGCGGCCAGCACTATCTGGATGTGACGGTCGCCTATCGCCAGGCGTGTCTGAACGCCATCGAGTATCTGAAGAAGTTCGGCTACTCGGGTGCGCAGGCGTATTCGATTCTGGGATGCGCGCCGGTGCAAGGGCATATCAGTGGTGTCGTCGATATTCCGAATGCTTGCGCAACGCTCTGGCTGCCCACGCAGATCTTCGACTTCGATATCCGCCCGAACGCGGATGGTCCGGTGAAGCACGTGAAGGGTGGCGTCGATATGCCGTGTTCGCCGGATTTGGCGAAGTCCTGATGCGTCGAACGTGACGGAGATAGCAATGCCGATATACGACTTCGAATGTGCGGACTGCGGGACGTTTGCGGTGATGCGACGGATTGCAGATCGGGATGACCCGTGTCATTGCCCCGAGTGTGGAGGGGAAGGGTCGAGAGTGATCACCGCGCCAGCGTTGGCGCTGATGGGGAATGCAAGCCGTTCTGCGCATGCGACGAATGAACGCGCTGCGAATGCGCCGCGTCAGTCTGGGGATGGCGCCGCACCGAGACATCGGGCGGGGTGTCGCTGTTGCTCGGGAGGGAAGGTTGCTCTCGCTGGGGCAGCGGCGTCAGAGGGGCTTAAGCGTCCGGCAGGCAGGCCGTGGATGATCAGTCATTAGCGCTTTTGGTTTGATGCCGGTTTGACGGGTGATAGCCCCTCGGGTCGCAGGATTCGAGGGGCTTTTTGTTTGAGACACAGTCCACATCCCCTCGCTTCGGAAAATCGCCCAACCTCGTCGATTCATCAACATTTGGGATGATTCCCTGAAATCGCCGTTGCTTCAGACGATAGACTGCTGAACGTCCGCCATCTTCCCGCCTAATGCCTGTCAGGGTTCCGACACGGTGCCTCACGCGTCACGATCCGATGCAAACAACGGCTCATTTCCTGATGCCGCTCCACATCCACACCGTTCATAACAGGAGACGGATTTGCTTACAGCAGTCGGTGTCGCAATCATCGTTGTCGTAGTTGGGTTGTTGCTCACGCGTAGAAGTAATCCCATCGTCGGCCTTACCTTGGTGCCTCTGATCGGTGCCGTCCTTGCCGGATTCGGCGTCGATCAGATCGGTGCGTTCTTCAGTTCGGGTTTGCTGAAGGTCATGCCGGTGGCGGCGATGTTCATGTTCGCCATTGTCTTCTTCGGCGTGATGCAGGACGCCGGCCTGTTTCGCCCACTATTGCGCGCAATGTTGGTGGCGACGCGCGGCAACGTGATCGCGGTCACGGTCGGGACGGCGTTGCTCGGCATGGTCGCGCATCTCGATGGCGCGGGCGCTACGACGTTTCTTCTCACGATTCCGGCGCTGCTACCGCTGTATCGGCGATTGAACATGAGTCCGTACCTGATGCTCATGCTGCTCACCCTTGGTGCGGGAATTTTCAATATGACGCCGTGGGCGGGCCCTCTCGGTCGGGCTGCGGTCGTATCTGGCATCGAGGCAACCGAGCTTTGGCGGCCATTGATCGCGATTCAGGCGATCGGCGCGGTGTTGCTGGTGATGCTGGCGGTGCTGCTTGGCGTCAGGGAGGCAAAGCGGGCACGTGCGTTAAACGCCCTTGGTGTGTCGTTGTCGGGAGGGGACGATGAACGATTTGACGACTGGCGTTCGGCAGACGCCGGGGCTGGCGAATCGAGCGGTGAGCCGTGCTCTGTCGATGACGTTGTTGTGTGCAAGGGGTTAGGGCATCGAAGACTGATGTGGCTCAACGGTGCGATCTTCGTCATGGTATTGGCGGGACTTGTCACAGGCGCGCTGCCGTCAACCTATGTCTTCATGATCGGCCTCGCCGTGGCGCTCTCCATCAATTTCCCAAACGCGCGCGACCAGATCGAGCGCATCAAGATGCATGCCCCTAACGCGCTGGTGATGAGTTCGATCATCATGGCTGCCGGTGCCTTTCTGGGCATTATGGACGGTAGCGGCATGCTCAAATCGATGGCCGGCGATCTGACGCGAGTCTTGCCAACCGCGCTGACGCCCCATCTGCACCTTGTGCTGGGATTCTTCGGTGCGCCGATGGAGTTGGTGTTGAGCACGGATGCGTATTACTTCGGCTTGTTGCCCATCGTTCAGGAGGTGGTATCGAGCTTCGGTGTGTCACCCTCGGCAACCCTTTATGCGATGACGATCGGCAACATCGTCGGCACCTTCATCAGCCCATTCTCTCCCGCCCTATGGCTAGCCCTCGGGTTAGCAAATCTCGAAATGGGACGGCACATCCGCTATTCACTGCTGACCGTCTGGGGATTCTCTGTCGTGCTACTCGCCTGTGCCGTGGCGCTTGGAAGAATTCCGATTTCGATGTGAACAGGGTGAAGGCGGTGGAAATGAAAAGAGCCCGGAGAATCTCCGGGCTCTTTTTCGCTATTGAGCGATCTACACGCAATCAAACGTCAATATTCCCAGCCCGCAGCGCATTGCTCTCAATAAACGCACGACGCGGCTCGACATCATCACCCATCAGCGTGGTGAAGATGCCATCCGCAGCAATCGCGTCTTCGATCTGCACGCGCAGCAGGCGGCGCACCGACGGGTCCATCGTGGTTTCCCACAGCTGTTCCGCGTTCATCTCGCCCAGGCCCTTATAGCGTTGCTTGGAGAGCTTGCTCTCGGCGTCCGCCATCAGCCACTTCATGGCCGACTTGAAGTTCGTCACCGGTTGCGAGCGCTCGCCGCGCTTGATCGTCGCACCTTCGCCGATCAGACCCTTGAACGTTTCCGCCGTCTTTAGCAGTTGCGCGTAATCCGCCGTCTGCAGGAAGTCCGGATCGAGCACCGTCACCTTCACGTTGCCATGATGACGACGATCCACGCGCAGCGAGACCACCGGGTCGGCGTTCTCGACTTCTTCCGTCACCGCCGTGATCGTGATCTCCGGGGCCAGCGGGTCGTTGCTGAGTGCCGCTTCCAGCGCCTTCGCCGACTTCGCTGCCGCTTCCTCAGTGTCCAGATTGATCTCGACGCCTTCGGTCACGGCCGTCAGCACCGACGGCTCGTACAAGCGGCTCAAACGCTCGATCACACCATCCGACAGCTGATAGCTGCGCGTCAGCTCGCCCAGCGCGTCGCCCGAGATCGGGGCAGCGCCCGTCGACGGCGTCAGCTCGGCATTGTTCAGCGCGAGCTTCAGCATGTACTGCGCCAGCTCGCTCTCGTCCTTGATGTAACGCTCGTCCTTATTGTGCTTGACCTTGTACAGCGGCGGTTGCGCGATATACACGTAACCACGCTCGATCAGCTCCGGCACCTGACGGTACAGGAACGTCAGCAACAACGTGCGGATGTGCGCGCCGTCCACGTCAGCATCGGTCATGATGATGATGCGGTGGTAACGCAGCTTATCGATGTTGTAATCGTCCTTCCCGATACCGCAGCCCAGCGCCGTGATCAGCGTCACGATCTGCTCGCTCGAAATCAGCTTGTCGAAACGCGCCTTCTCAACGTTCAGCACCTTGCCGCGCAGCGGCAGAATCGCCTGGAACTTACGGTCGCGGCCCTGCTTCGCCGAACCACCTGCCGAGTCGCCCTCGACCACGTAGATTTCGCACAGCGCCGGATCCTTCTCCTGGCAGTCTGCCAGCTTGCCCGGCAGGCCCACGCCGTCGAGCACGCCCTTACGACGCGTCATTTCACGCGCCTTGCGTGCCGCGTCGCGCGCACGCGCCGCTTCCACGATCTTCGTGCAGATGATCTTCGCGTCGTTCGGCGTCTCTTGCAGGAAGTCCTCAAGCGCCTTCGCCACATACTCTTCCACCGGCGCACGCACTTCCGACGACACCAGCTTGTCCTTCGTCTGCGACGAGAACTTCGGCTCCGGCACCTTCACCGACAACACGCAGGTCAGACCCTCGCGCATGTCGTCGCCGGTCGTCTCGACCTTCGCCTTCTTCGCAATCTCGCTCTCAGCGATGTACTTGTTGATCACGCGCGTCATCGCCGCACGCAGACCGGTCAAGTGCGAACCGCCGTCACGCTGCGGAATGTTGTTCGTGAAGCACAGCACCGTTTCGTTGTAGCTGTCGTTCCACTGCATGGCGACTTCCACGCCGATACCGTCGCGCTCGCCCATCACGTGGAACACGGTCGGGTGCAGCACCGTCTTCGACTTGTTGATGTATTCGACGAAGCCCTTCACGCCGCCGCCAAAGGCGAAATCGTCTTCCTTGCCCGTGCGCTGATCCGTCAGACGAATACGAACGCCGTTGTTCAGGAAGGACAGCTCGCGCATGCGCTTGGCGAGAATGTCGTAGTGGTATTCGACCTTGCCAAAGATCGTTTCGTCGGCCAGGAAGTGCACTTCCGTACCACGCTTGTCGGTGTCGCCCAGCAGCTTCAGCGGCGACGTCTCGACGCCGTCGACCATCTCGAGCTCGCGGTTCTGCGGCACGCCCTGATGGAACTCCATGAAGTGCTTCTTGCCGTCGCGACGCACGGTCAGCTTCAGGTAGGTCGACAGCGCGTTCACGCACGACACACCCACGCCGTGCAGACCGCCCGACACCTTGTAGCTGTTCTGGTCGAACTTGCCGCCCGCGTGCAGTTCCGTCATCACGATTTCCGCCGCGCTACGCTTCGGCTCGTGCTTGTCGTCGAACTTGATGCCCGTGGGAATGCCGCGACCGTTGTCCGTCACGGAAATGGAGTTGTCGGCGTGAATGACGACGTGAATGTCGTCGCAGTAACCCGCCAATGCCTCGTCGATCGAGTTATCCAACACCTCGAAAACCAGGTGATGCAGGCCCGTGCCGTCCGACGTGTCGCCAATGTACATGCCGGGACGCTTGCGTACAGCCTCCAGACCTTCGAGGATCTGGATGGAGGCTGCGCCGTAGCCGTTTTCGGCCTGCTTTTGCTGTTCGCTCATGACAATCTTCCGGTTACTGCGTCATTGCTGACGAATTACTGCTTCATGACCTGCCGCCCCCCGCACGCTTTTGGCGCTCCGAAGGCCGCTTATCCCGCAAAAGGATAATTCTCTAGAAACGCCAAAGGGGCGCTCGGCCCCTTCGCGCATGTGTGACGGCGCGTATGGCGGAATATCCGCTCAGATGCGCATCGGCATGACGACGTATTTGAATTCGTCGTTGTCCGGCAGGGTGATCAGTGCGCTCGAATTGGCATCGCCAAGGCTCACCTTCACTTGCTCGACCTTCAGGTTCGACAACACGTCGAGCAGATACGTCACGTTAAAGCCGATGTCCACCGACTCGCCCGTGTAATCGATCTCGATTTCTTCCTGCGCTTCTTCGTTTTCGGTGTTGTTCGCGCTGATCTTCAACTGGTTTTCGCTCACCAGGAAACGCACACCCTTGAACTTGTCCGACGTGACGATCGCCGCACGTTGCAGCGAACGATGCAGCTCTTCACGGCTGATCACGAAGCTCTTGTTGTAACCCTTCGGGATCACACGATTGAAATCGGGGAACTTGCCCTCGACCAGCTTCGATACCAGCTCGACGTTCGCGAAACGGAACTTGACCTGGCTCGGCGCCACGTCGATCTGTACCGGATCGTCGATGTCTTCGAGCAGACGCTGCAACTCGAGAATCGTCTTGCGCGGGATGATCACTTCCTGACGCGCAAACTTCTCACCGGCAATCGTCGTATTACAGTACGCCAGACGGTGACCGTCCGTCGCAACCGCTTCTATCTTCTCGCCCTCGACCACCAGCAACATACCGTTCAGGTAGTAACGGATGTCCTGCTGCGCCATCGCGAAGTGCACCATGCCCAGCAGTTGGCGGAACGCACGCTGCGGAAGCGCGAAGCTCGCGGCGTAGTCGTTGGCTTCGGCCACCGTCGGGAAATCTTCAGCCGCCAGCGTCTGCAACTGGAAACGGCTCTTGCCTGCCTGCACCGTCAGACGCTTGTCCGACAGCGAGAGCGCCACTTCGGCGTCCGGCATGTTGCGAAGGATGTCGAGCAGCTTGCGCGCCGCCACGGTCGTCGCCACATCATCGGCGCCGGCACCGCAGTCAGCGGTCGTGGTGATCTGCAACTCAAGGTCGGTCGACAGGAAGGAAATGTCCTGTCCGTGCTTGCGAATCAGCAAATTGGCCAGAATCGGCAACGTGTGGCGACGCTCGACGATGCCACTCACAATTTGCAGCGGCCGCAGCAGATTGTCTCGTTGAGTTTTGACCAATTGCATATTTATCCTTCGTAGTAACTGTTAACGGGTGCCAGTTTCTGCTGAAAACCCGAAGATTCCCTTATCAATCAATCGCTTGCAGATGGGATAACAGGGCGGAAAACGCTGTGGACGAGCCGGGGACGCATTGTGCGCCGATCCGCTATTGTGCCCGAAAACACCAGTTCCCCCCAAACCGCACCCAGCTTATCCACAGGGATGCAGGCAACCCCGCCCGTCCCCCTGCGCCTTCGCTGGCTGTTACCCCTTGAGCGTCTGCTCCAGCACGTGCAACTCGTGGTTGAGCTGCGCATCCTTGCCTCGTTCTTCCGCAATCTTGCGTACCGCGTGCAGTACCGTCGTATGGTCGCGGCCACCGAACAGTTCGCCGATTTCCGGCAAGCTCTTCTGCGTCAGTTCCTTCGCCAGATACATGGCAATCTGCCGCGGCCGTGCGATATTGGCAGGCCGCTTTTTCGAATACATGTCGGCGACCTTGATATTGTAAAAATCGGCGACCGTCTTCTGAATGTTCTCGACGGAAATCTGACGATTCTGCACCGTCAACAGATCCTTCAGCGCTTCCTTCGTCAGCTCGATCGTGATCTCGCGGCCGTGGAACTTCGAGTACGCCAGAATCTTGCGCAGCGCACCTTCCAGTTCACGGACATTCGAGCGCAGGTGCTTACCGACGAAGAACGCCACGTCCTCCGACAATCCCACGCCTTCGACCTGTGCCTTCTTGATCAGGATCGCCACACGCATTTCGAGTTCGGGCGGCTCGATGGCCACCGTCAGCCCCGAATCGAAGCGCGAAATCAGCCGGTCGTCGATGCCGGTGATTTCCTTCGGATACGTATCGCTCGTGATAATCACCTGCGCACGGTTCGCGATCAGCGCCTCGAACGCATAGAAGAATTCTTCCTGAGTACGACTCTTGCCGGAGAAGAACTGAATATCGTCGATCAGCAACAGATCGAGCGAATGGTAATAGCGCTTGAATTCGTCAAATGCCTTGCGCTGATACGCCTTCACCACGTCGGATACGTACTGCTCGGCGTGGATGTAACGAATGCGCGGGTTCTGCTTCTCGGCCAGCAACTGGTTGCCGATGGCGTGGATCAAGTGGGTCTTACCCAGACCGACACCACCGTACAGGAACAGCGGGTTATACGAAGTCCCCGGGTTATTCGCCACCTGAATCGCGGCCGCGCGGGCGAGCTGGTTCGACTTACCCGTCACGAAGTTGTCGAAGGTCAGTACCGGGTTGAGCTTCGAGCGCTCGTAGATCGACTCAACTTCGCCGACTTGTGCGGGCTCCTGCGGCGTGACGCGCCAGTTGCGGCGCACGGCTTCGGCTTCGCTCGCTTCCAGATTGGGACGTTCGCCGTCGAGCGCTACGGCATCTGCCGCATGGCTGCCATTCGCGCCTGCCACAGCCGAGTGGGCTGCGGCAGCGGTCGGGTTAGCGCGCGCGACAGTCGTCGGCACGGGGGCGGGCGCGGCACTCGGTGTCGGCGGCGGGGTCACCGTCGTGGAAGAGGGCACCCGCAAACTGGCCTTCGGATCGACGACGAACGTCACTTCGATCGGGGCATTCCAATAGTCCGACGCCATGCTCTGGATGCGCCCGGAGAATTGGCTCTTCACCCAGTCCAGCTTGAAGCGGTTGGGTGCACCAATCTTGAGCGTGCGCGCCTGTTCGTCGAAATCGAGCGGCGCCAGCGGTTTGATCCAGGTACGGAACTGCTGAGGCGTGAGCTCTTGTTCGAGACGGGTCGCGCAGTGTTGCCAGAAGTCGTTCATGCAGCGTGTGTCCAGGTGGCGCGGGGCCCATCCGACTGCTTCGTCTGGCGCTCTTGCCGTCCACTATCCGTTACATCAGATATGGGGGCAGAACGCGCCAAACCAAGCCGGAAATCCGTCCGCCAACGCTGGGGGACGGATGACCGGCCGGGATCGAGTCGGACCAGCGGCGCATTGCAGACGTCCGGCATTCGACGAACCACGGCGCGGCGCTCGGGCTTGGTCTCGCGCGTGCAACCGGTCGCTCCGGCGCGCGCAGACGACAAAACCCGGCGCGCTATCCACATGGCGGCGTCACCGGTACTCTGCTGGGAAAAAAATTGATGGGGGATTTTACCGCCAAAGCGTCCGCAAAGCGAGTTATCCACAGGAATGCCCACAGCACGCGCATCTCCGGGCGGGCGTACCGCGTTAACCCGTCTGACTTCGCGCGATGGCTGCGCAAATGACCGGCAATTGCGACGATTTGCCGCGACCGCCAGAACATCTTCACGATTTCCCATTTATCCACCGGCAAAAAGTGAAGCATCAGGCAATTTCCGCCATTATCCACAGCCACAGCCCCACGGGCTGGCGGTTCCGCGACAACGGCGGCACCGATCGTGTGCGGATGCCATCGGGGCGATGGCTAACCTATTGACACACAACGGAAAAGCCGATTAAATAGCGGGTTCGTTAGAAAGATAACCGGATTCCTATCCAACTCCCGACGGCTGGGCCGCGCGTGAAAGTCCTTGAATTTGCAGGTTTTCACGGTGTCCTTGTGGCGTTTTACGATGCTGCTGCGCGGGAATTTTTTCACACAGTGAGTGCATCATGAAACGTACTTTTCAGCCTTCCGTGACGCGCCGCAAGCGCACCCATGGCTTCCTGGTTCGCATGAAGACCCGTGGCGGCCGTAAGGTCATCGCCGCTCGTCGCGCCAAGGGCCGTAAGCGCCTGGCCGTCTAATCGCGGTTCTCGGTCGTACCGCGGTTTGCGCGTTAAATCCGCAAGACGCGAAGTCCCGGCACTGGGGTTTCCCAAAGCCGCGCGACTTCTCAAAACGGATGAGTTTTCATCCGTTTTTAGTTTGCGCCCTCTGCGTCGCAGCGCGCACTTCGTGTTGTATATGCGCTGGCGCGAAGAAGCGCCGGACACCCCTGCCGATGCCACGCCTCATGAAGGCCGCATCGGCATTGTCGTCGGTAAGAAGCATGCGCCGCGCGCGGTCACTCGCAATCTGATCAAACGTCAGGCTCGCGAGATGTTCCGTCAGCGTCGTGAGGCACTGGCCGGCTGGGACTTCGTACTGCGACTGACCCGGCGATTCGACAAGGGGACGTATACGGCGGCCGCTGCGCCAGTGTTGAACACACTGTGCCAGACCGAGTTCGCGCAGCTCTTCGACGCAGCCGAGAAAGCTGCCCGCAAGCGCCGCGCGTCCGACGACAAGACGGAAGGTAGTTAGTCCCCACACGGTAGCGCCCGACCCCGGGCATGCGCCGCCCACCCGGTCACCCTGTGACCGGACTGACAGGCGGAATCGAGATGCGAAGCGTGCTGTTGTTGCTCCTGCGCGGTTACAAGCTGGTGATCAGTCCCTGGCTGGGGAACCGTTGCCGCTTTCATCCGAGCTGCTCCGACTACGCACGCGACGCCATCGTCGAGCACGGTGCCGGTTACGGCACTTATCTCGCGGCCCGGCGTCTATGTCGCTGTCATCCGTTTCATCCCGGCGGTTTCGATCCCGTACCGCCGGCTCGACACGTCTGTAACGTTCCCGACACCCCCGCCGATGGCGCCGACAAGGCCGCCGGAAGCGACACGTCGCGAGCTAAGCAGACTGTCTCGTCCGGGCCCGCGGCCGCATCGGCAGTTACGCGCCGCGCGCCGGGCCATTTCTGAGTTTCGTCCACCACGAGTTACCGCATGGACATCAAACGCACCGTACTCTGGGTCATTTTCGCGCTGTCTGTCGTGATGCTTTTCGACAACTGGCAACGCGCCAATGGCCATTCGTCGTTGTTCTTCCCGACGCCAGAAGCTTCTGCCCCGGCCGCCACGGGTAACAACCAGACGCCGGCGAACGACCTGCCGCAATCGGCCAACGCCGCTGCCGCCGCAGGCGCCGCGCCGGGTAATGCACCCGCCACGGCCACCGCGCAAAAGGTCCGCATCACGACCGACGTCTATGAAGCCGACATCAGCACGCAGGGCGGCACGCTGTCGTTCCTCGCGCTCACGAAGTGGCCGGACGCCGACGAGGCCGACAAGCACGTCGTGCTGTTCGACAACACCCCGAGCCATCAGTACTACGCTCGCACGGGTCTGATCGGCGGCGACTTCCCGAACCACAACGACATCTTCACGCAAGTGCCGGGCCCGACCACGATGACGGGCGACACGCTGACCGTGAAGTTCGAATCGCCGGTCAAGGGCGGCCTGCAGTTGGTGCGTGCTTACACGTTCCATCGCGGCAGCTATGTGATCGACGTATCGAACACGATCGTCAACAAGACCGACGCCGCCATCAAGCCGACGCTGTACATGGAACTGGTGCGTGACGGTCGTGAAATCAGCGGCGCGAAGTTCTCGCACACGTTCACGGGCCCGACGGTCTACAGCAGCGACGAGAAATTCCAGAAGATCACGTTCAGCGATATCGACAAGGACAAGGCGAAGTACGTCAAGCAGTCGAGCGATGGCTGGATCGGCATGGTGCAGCATTACTTCGCCACGGCCTGGATTCCGAAGGAAGGCGCGACGCGCGACAACTACATTGGCAAGCTCGACAACGGCCTGTACCGCGTTGGCGTGAAGGAGCCGCTCGCCAGCATTCCGGCGAATGGCAGCGCGACGGTCGATGCACGTCTGTTCGCGGGTCCGCAGGAAGAGCACATGCTCGAGCAGATCGCGCCGGGCCTGGAACTGACGAAGGACTACGGTTACTTCACGATCCTCGCCAAGCCGCTGTTCTGGCTGCTCTCGAAGCTGCACGCACTGATTGGTAACTGGGGTTGGGCGATCATCGCCGTGACCGTGATCATCAAGCTGGTGTTCTTCCCGCTGTCGGCCGCAAGCTACAAGTCGATGGCGCGCATGAAGGAAATCACGCCGCGCATGCAAGCGCTGCGCGAGCGCTACAAGAGCGACCCGCAGAAGATGAACGCGGCGCTCATGGAGCTGTACAAGACCGAGAAGGTCAATCCATTCGGCGGCTGTATCCCGATCGTGATTCAGATTCCGGTGTTCATTGCGCTGTATTGGGTGCTGCTCTCGTCGGTGGAAATGCGCGGCGCGCCGTGGCTGGGCTGGATTCATGACCTCTCGACGCAGGATCCGTATTACATCCTGCCGGTGCTGATGGCCGTGTCGATGTTCATCCAGACGAAGCTGAACCCGACGCCGCCGGATCCGATGCAGGCCAAGATGATGATGTTCATGCCGCTGATTTTCTCGGTCATGTTCCTCTTCCTGCCGTCGGGTCTGGTGCTGTACTACGTGGTCAACAACACGTTGTCGATTGCGCAGCAATGGTCCATCAACCGGATGCTCGGTACCAAAAAGAAGGAAAAGGCGGCCTGACGATTCAGGTCCGACCGTCTGACTGACATAGCCGCCCGCGAGTCTCTCGCGGGCGGTTTTGTTTGGTGCATGTCAAAATAAGCCACTGTTTTTCAACGAATCGTTCCATGAGCGCTACCGTCTCCACCGTTCCGATTGCCGCCATTGCCACCGCCCCCGGACGCGGCGGTATCGGCGTGGTGCGCGTCTCCTTCGGCAAGCATCGCGGCGAAGCTGTGCAGCGTGTCATCGCACGTCTGGTCGGTCAGTCGCTCAAGCCGCGTCACGCATCGTATCTGCCGTTTCTGGACGGTGCGGGCGACGCGCTCGATCGCGGTATCGCGCTGTACTTCCCAGGTCCGAATTCGTACACCGGCGAGGACGTCCTGGAGCTGCAGGGCCACGGCGGTCCCATCGTGCTGCAATTGCTGTTGCAGCGTTGTATCGACGAAGGGGCTGAGCTTGGCGTGCGTCTTGCGGAACCGGGGGAATTCACCCATCGCGCGTTCCTGAACGACAAGCTCGATCTGGCGCAAGCCGAGGCGGTGGCCGACCTGATCGAGGCGAGCACCGAGGCGGCGGCACGCTCGGCGAGCCGGTCGCTGGACGGTGCGTTCTCGCGCGAAATTCATTCGCTGGTGGATCTGGTGATTCATCTGCGCATGCTGGTGGAAGCGACGCTCGACTTCCCGGAAGAAGAGATCGATTTTCTGGAGGCTGCCGACGCCTTCGGGCAACTCGAACGCATCCGCGCGCAGTTGGCGCAAGTGCTGTCGCAGGCGAAGCAGGGCGCGTTGCTGCGCGAGGGGATCAACGTCGTGCTGGCAGGTCAGCCGAACGTGGGCAAGTCGTCGTTGCTCAATGCACTGGCCGGCGCTGAGTTGGCCATCGTCACGCCGATTGCCGGGACCACGCGCGACAAAGTGCAGCAGACGATTCAGATCGACGGCATTCCGTTGCACATCATCGACACGGCGGGATTGCGGGAGACGGAGGACGAGGTCGAGCGCATCGGCATCGAGCGCAGCTGGAGCGAAATCGCAAAGGCGGATGCCGTACTGCATCTGCTCGACACGCGCACCGGCATGACCCCGGAAGACGAAGTCATCGCGACGCAATTGCCGAAGCACGTGCCTATCGTGCGTGTGTACAACAAGACGGATCTGGCAGGCGAACCGGCGACGGTACTGCCGAAGGAAGGCGCCGCGCCGCTGGGTGTTCGCTTGTCGGCGAAGGGCGGGCAGGGGATCGATTTCCTGCGTGCCGAATTACTGAAGATCGCGGGATGGCAGGCGGGCAACGAAGGTGTGTTCCTGGCGCGGGAGCGTCACCTGTCAGCGCTACGCGCGGCACGGGATCACGTCGAGATGGCGGACGCTCATGCGCGTCAGAACGCCGGTGCCCTCGACCTCTTCGCCGAGGAATTGCGTCTCGCCCAGGAACAACTCAGCACGATCACCGGCGAGTTCACCTCGGACGATTTGCTGGGGGTGATTTTCAGTCGGTTTTGTATTGGAAAATAACTGGCGCGCAAGTCGAAGATCGTCACCTCACGCTCGCCTGTCGTCAAAGTCCATTTCGCCCTGCGGGGGCTCCACCACGTTACGCACTGCCGACGCGCCTGCCAGCGAAGCAGAAATAAAGCCATGCTGTGCCAGCGCACGCATGACACCGCGAAGCAGGAAACTGTTGGCAAAGCATGCAACGTAACTCCGTGCCCCAGATGCGACCGGCTCCAGCATATTCCGGTCAACCAGCTTTTTGATTTGGTACGTGCGTTGATTTCCGCTCATGCCTTGGAACAGGTCAGAGAAATCCCCCGCCTTAACCGGCGCGGGACCAAGCGCTCTCGAAAGGATTGCTGCTTCCATCGCCGTGATTTGGTGCCGCTCCTCGGCATATCGAAGTGCTGGTAGCAGGATGCTTTCTCTTAAGAACCTGAAATTAGTGAGCTGATCGACTTTTTTCAGTTCTGCCAGAATCCCTTGAAGCACATAAATGCACCAAGCTTCCAGGCTACCCTCGGTCCCACTGTCTGCTAACGACAGCATTTGATAGTACTTTTCCCGATCGTTACAGAAAACCGCTGCGGGATTCAAGACGCGCCCTCCGTCACGAACATTGAACCCGTACTTGATCAGTAGCGCGTATGTGAGTAGTCGAACAACCCGGCCATTCCCATTGCCAAATGGGTGTATCCAACCAAAGCGATGATGGGCCAGCGCAACTTTCATCAAGCCGTACTTTGGCTGGTCGGGGCGGTTGATGAACTCGACTAATGCCGCCATATACTCCGGCACCCGGATCGCATCAGGTGGCAAGTGAGCGGCACCGTTAATGAGCACTCCCCCAGTTCGATATGCGCCAGGCGTCTTGTCGCCCTCACGCTCCAGGTCCTTCACGGCTAAGGCATGCAACTCTCGAATGAAAATATCCGAGAGCGCATCTCCCGGATTCATCGACTCGTCGATGTAATTCATCGCATGCTCGATGTTCGAGATTTCGCGCAACTGGTCGTTTGCGTCCTGAGCCCCCTCCATCTTGCTTTCGATGTAATCGGCAAGCGTGGTGTGATTTCCCTCGATGCGAGCTGATCCTAGACTCTCCAACGTATGGAAAATGCTCTTGAGCTGAAAGAATATCTGGGGCGGGGTGTCGCCTGCCAACTCCAGACGCCGAAGATGCTCAAGCTCCGTCAGCACATCGACTAGCGGGGAGTCGAACGAAGGATTCAGCAGGCGGAGGTCATGATGGGCAAATTGTGGCTGCATCTTCTTGACTCGCCCGGGCGAGTATATTGAATTTACCTAGCAAAGTTCTTAGATTACAAACACATACAACCGGCATCAATAAGTATTATCTTGATATAGCCTTGCACAACATCTTGATGTTGCGATGGCTCGAGCCTGACGGGTCATGTCGGCACGGTTTGCTCGACTGTACACACATACAGGGGTGGGTCTCGTCCCCCGTCATTCACATGCGGGCGGCTGGTTCGTGACGCCACGCCCAGGCACGGGGCCGGGATATCGGCCTCCCCTTGCTCGGCGAGGTCTCCCGAATGATGTGTTGCGTGAAAATGCAAACGACACGTGAGCCGCACTGCCCTGATTAAATCCGAAGTTTCCCGCCCAAATCTCCCTGCCATTGCACGCCACTACCCCGTGATAGCATGGCTTGGCTAATCGTTTGTTATCCAAAGCGATTGGCTCAATCAACAAGAAAATCAAATCGAAAAGGGGATTTATGAGGACGCTTCTAATCGTTGCGCTTGCGCTGGTGTTCGCTGGGGCACCACTCCTTTCGGAGGCTCGCGGCGGTCGTAGCGGCGGAGGCAGCCATGCCAGCCGAGGTGGGCACTACGCGGGCGGCAAGGGATCGTCTCACAAGGGCGGTACTTATAAAAACGCCGGAACGGGCGACCACTATCAGAAGCGCTAGCTCGCCAACATTTACGCTGAGGCAGCGAGCGCTCCAACCGCGCCCGCCGCCTCACGCATCAAATGAAATTCGAATCGTCGTCGTAGTCGCCGGTGTCCATCAGGCCGTCGTCGATGTTCGAAAAATCCGAGTTCGACGTGTCCATGAAGTTGTCGCTTCCATTGCCATTCACGCCGCCGTTGCCACTACCGTTTCCGTCTTCGTAGATCGTGTTGTTGATGATCGTCTCTGACGGCATCATGCCGCTGCCCAATCCACCCATCGCCGGTTGACCGAAGAAGCCGCCGCCACCGTTGCGGTGGAACAGGCTCTCAATGCCCTGGAAGAGGAAAGCGCCGCCCGCTACGCCAGCGGCGGTCGTCGCAATGCTGCCGAGCGTGCCACGTGCGCCATCGCTCAGCCATCCGGAACGCTGAGCCGGTGCCGCAGGTTGGGGCGACGCCTGAGCCGGTGCCTGCATCTGCGCCGGATACGAAGCCTGCACAGCCGCCGGGCCACCGCTATAGCCACCTACGCCAGCAGAACCCACCGCGCCCGTTGCGCCCGCAGCATTCCCACCGCTCCCCCACGCATTACCCCCGCCAAGGAACGAATCGTGAGCACCGCCCTGAGCGCCCTGAGCAGCCTGCGCTGCTTGCAATTGCGATTGCAACGTTGCAATCTGCGCGCGCGCCGAGACCAGCGCATGGTCGAGCAGCAACGCACGCTGCACGAGGAGGTAAGCGGCATCCGGCTGACGGCGCACGGCGTCGGCGATCAACGCCTCGGCTTGCTCGTCCTTGACGCCTGCCTGCGCTTGCGTGAGTTGGGTCAGAAAGCTCTGAAGGGTCTGCATTTCTTGCGAGTTCATGATGGGCCTCTGTGAGCGGCACTTGCGATGCGAGTGATGTGCGAGTGACGAACCCAGTATGCGAAGCCAAGCTTAAGCGGATCTTAAGACGCTTACCCCCAATCACCGCACGTGTAACCACATGTAGCTGACCGCTTGCGGTACACGCTTCGATACACAGTCAACGCCATCTTCCGCACCCCCGCCAGCCCCCGAAAGGTAATGCTTTGAAACACTTCTAACAGGCATCGTAATTGCTCCGCGGGGGCGTCGGGCCTAGACTCGGAGACGTCAGCTCCAGGGTTCTTCGAGGTCCGTGTCGTGAAACGTCTTCCTGTTGTCCTCGGCTTCGTCGCCGTGGCCGCTGCTATGGCCAGCAGCAGCGCCTTCGCCTGGCATGGCCGCGTCGGCGTCTGGGTCGGTCCCGGCTATTACCCATACCCCTACGCCTATCCGTACGCCGCGCCGTCGCCGTATTACGCACCGCCCCTCGTCGTCGTGCCCAGCCAACCGCAGCAGTACATCGAGCAACCGCAAACCGGTGCGCAATACGATCAGCCCGGCGCGAACAGCGACACCTGGTACTACTGCGACAAGGCGGGTGCCTACTATCCCTACGTGAAAACGTGTCCGGCCGGATGGCGCGAAGTGCCCGCGCAACCGGCATCGAACTGATCGGGAAACACGTGATGTCATTCGACTCGCAACCTCGCCTGAAACGTCTTGCGGCCCCCGTCGCCGCTGTTATCGCAGCAGCAACGCTTGCGGGTTGCGTCGTGGTCCCTAACGGGCCGAGCATGATGGCGCTGCCCGGCACCGGGAAGTCGTTCGATCAGTTCCGGCAAGACGACTTCAACTGCCGCCAATACGCGTCCGGACAAAACGGTGGCGTGGACACCACCACGGCCGCCAACACCAGTGCCATCGGTAGCGCCGTGCTCGGCACCGCGCTGGGCGCGGCAGCGGGTGCAGCCATCGGCGGCGGATCGGGTGCTGCCATCGGGGCCGGGGCCGGCCTGCTCGCGGGCGGCGCCGTCGGCGCGGGCAGTGCGCAGTCGTCTGCATACCTGACGCAAAGCCGTTATGATCAGGCCTACGTTCAGTGCATGTACGCCTCAGGTAATCGCGTTCCCGTGCGCGGCGACATGGTATCGTCGCAACCGATTCAGCGCTATGCACCGCCGCCGCCTCCGCCCCCGGGCTGGAAGCCGCCGCCCGGCAGCTACTGACCCCTATCGACAATAGCGAGGAGACAGCCGTCAGCCGACGTTAGCCCACCTGGGCACAGACGTCGGCCGTCGTACGTGTTCTCGCACGAGACATCCGATGGCCCACGACTCGACGTCCCGCTTTAACTCCCGCACACCGAGCGCATCTGTGCTGCATAAGTCGCTCCGTAAGTCGCTTCATAAAGCGCTATGGCTGACGCTGCCCGCGGCCATCGCCGCCGCATTGTTCGTCACCCCGCACGCACACGCGCAAAACACGCCTGCGCCCGCCAATAGCGCGGCCCCCGCAGGCGGTTCGTCCATGTTCAATCCGAGCGCCGATATCTCGCGCGCTGTCTCCCGCGACACCACCGACACCGCTATCCAGAACAACTGGAACAGCATCACGCGTCCGCCAGCGCCCAAGGCCGAGGAGAAGCCGCCCGAGACGCCGCGCCGCAATCGCCGGGGCATCACGCCGGGCATCTCCACGAACTGATATCGGACGAATCGCCCGAATCGAACGAAAGGGCCACGTCTCGGGGTGCCGAAACGGGCAGGGCATGCACCTGGCATTCGCCTGAGCGCCCGCCTACTATGAGAATCATCAGTCGGATTCATTCCCTGGTGTTCCCATGCGACTTTTCCTTGCGCTTTGGCCGGGGCCGGGTGTGCGCGCGCAGCTTCACGAGTGGGCCTTGTCGGCGCATTCGGAATGCGGCGGACGCGTGCTCCGCGCCCAGACGTTGCATCTGACGCTTGCCTTCCTCGACGAGGTCGATCCTGCGCGTCTGCCCGTGTTGCTCGCACTCATGCAGCGCACGCCGCTCGAACCGTTCACACTGACCTTCGATCATCTGGGCTATTGGTCTGACAGGAAGATCGTCTGGGCGGGTGCGCCAAGCGTGCCTGACAATCTCGTCGCCACCCGCGACACGCTGCTCTCTCAGTGGCGCGCCACCGGTGCGCGGGTCGTGACGCAGTCCTTTCGTCCCCACGTGTCGCTGCTGCGTCATGCGCGGCGCGCGCCGTCGGACCTCTATCCGCCTCCATTGACCTGGCATTGCGACGGCTACGTCCTCGTGCATTCGGTGCGCACACCGCGCGGGCCGCATTATCGCCTGCTGGCCGAGCACCATAGCGGACAGCCCGGCGGGCAACCCGACGGCTTTTTCGAGACGTCCGCCGAGAAATCGGCAATGCCCGCAACGCAATACGGTATAGTCGGATGACGATGTGCCGGCCGTCCGGTCGGCGTGTC
Organism: Pandoraea commovens; assembly: GCF_902459615.1. Lineage (GTDB taxonomy): Bacteria > Pseudomonadota > Gammaproteobacteria > Burkholderiales > Burkholderiaceae > Pandoraea > Pandoraea commovens. The sequence goes on along the minus strand of NZ_CABPSA010000002.1, from coordinate 328,572 downwards.
GGTTTCTCGTCATTCGTAGGAGGCTCAAGTGAAAGTCGGAACGATCGTCCAATCCAATCACATCGCAGTGCCGCGTGGTGCCATTGGCATCGTGATCCGTGTGCTGGGTCATATGGCGATGGTTGAGTGGTATGCCGGGCAGCCCGGTTCATCGCGCAAGCTCAACACTGAACCGTTCGATATCGTCGACCTGATCCCTACAGGCGATGTCATGCCTATCGGAGGAAGCCCGATCCTGCACTGAATATCGTGCTGCGCCGCGAGGCGCTTGATAGGCAACACATGAAAAACGCCGACCTGTCTCTCGACGGGTCGGCGTTTTTCATTGATTCAATGGATGTGGCGGGACGTCCGGAAGGCGCGCCTCAGACATGCCCCGCACGCTGACGCATGAGCGCATCGAGCCGCGCGGCCATGCGCTCACGCCGTCTGCGCGACGTGCGATACAGCAGCACCGCCATGCCCAGCAGCACCACGCACGCAATGGCGAACACGCCGTACGGCAGCGTATCGCCCCCGAGTCGCAGGCTGACCTGCGCGCGCGTCTCGGCGGTGCAGATGATCGTCCCGGCGCGCATGCCCGTGTAGTGCATGCCGCACACGGCGACCGCCATCACCAGCGCCGCCAGTGCGCGTTGCAGACTCGTTTCCAGATGGAACGCCAGCCACAGCGCCACGCTCGCCGCCACAATGGCGATCAGCACGGACAGCGCAATGATCGTGGTGTCCCATTCGAAATACGCTTGCGTGCGCATCGCGCTCATGCCGAGATAGTGCATACCGGCCACGCCCAGCCCCGCGCCAACACCCGCAATCGTGCATTGGAGGACGTTGCGATACGATGCACGAGCCACGAACCAGAGCGCCGCCCCGGAGACGACGACGGCAAGCACCAGACTGCCAACGGTAGGCCAGAGGGAATAGGAGACAGGGAACGGCATGCGCTGCGCCGCCATCCCGATGAAATGCATGCCCCAGATGCCGATGCCGCCAAGCGCCAGTGCAGACACCGAGAGATAGCCAAGGCTGATGCGTCCGTCTTCGTCACGAATGCGCGACGCCGCGACCAGCGCGACATAGGCCCCCAACGCCGATATCACGAAGGAAAGCAGGACAAGGAATTCGCTGTAATAAAGAGGAACGACGCTACCTGGCTGCATGGGCTTATCCTGTGATTTTGCTGTCGCCGGGACGCCGGTAGGCGGTGGACGAGCGTTTCTTATTTGAGCCTGCACGACATCGATAAAGCGACGACAGCGCCCCGGGGACTGCGACGTTGCATCGCTAACGTCGGGCGCTACCGGCGATTCAATCCCGCCGCCCGAACGCCGTCAAGGGGCAAAAACGTCCGACGTTCGGCCGCCACCGGTGAATCGCCGCGCCAGCCCCGAACGCCCCGATCCGCGCCGGTCGCAAACCCTTGCAGGGCGCGTGATTCACGCAAGATGAGCTAAATTGCGAGAGAGTTACGAGCGCAAGCTGACAATTTAGAGACTCACTTCCAAACCTGCGTCGCACAGCGCGCGGGATGTGCGGCACCATCCGGGGAACACTTTCGCCGCGATGTAACGGACGCCGGACGCTACCGGGGCCAACATCGTCCGGCCACCGATACAGGGAGACGTTTTACATGGCAGACGCCGCCACGGCATCCTCCGCCGCCCCGCCGCAAGGCGCACCGCTTACCGGCGCACGACTTGCGATCCTTACCGTGGGCCTCGCATTGGGCACGTTCATGGAGGTGCTCGACACGTCCATCGCCAACGTTGCCGTGCCGACCATCGCCGGGAGCGTCGGTGTGTCGAACAGCCAGGGCACGTGGGTGATCAGTTCGTACGCGGTGGCCGCCGCCATCGCCGTGCCGCTCACAGGATGGCTCGCGCGGCGCGTGGGCGAAGCGAAGCTCTTCGTCATGTCGGTGGCAGCCTTCACCATCGCATCGATGCTGTGCGGCCTCGCCCCGAACATGGAGTCGCTGGTCTTCTTCCGTCTGCTGCAAGGCCTTGTCTCCGGCCCGATGGTGCCGCTCTCGCAAACGATTCTGCTGCGCAGCTTCCCGGAGAAAAAACGCGGTCTTGCGCTGGGCCTGTGGGCCATGACCGTCATCGTCGCCCCGATCTTCGGTCCCGTCGTCGGCGGCTGGATCACCGACAACTACACCTGGCCGTGGATCTTCTACATCAACGTGCCGGTCGGCATTTTCTCCGCCGTAGCGTGTTGGATCCTGCTGCGCGGGCATGAAACGAAGACGCAGAAACTGCCCATCGATCTGATCGGTCTCGCGCTGCTGGCCATCGGCGTCGGCTCGTTGCAGATGATGCTCGACCTCGGCAAGGATCGCGACTGGTTCAACAACAGCCTGATCGTCACCCTCGCGCTCACCGCCGCGATCTGTCTGTCGTTCCTGATCCTGTGGGAGCTGACATCCGACAAACCGATCGTCGACCTCACCCTGTTCAAGGACCGAAACTTTGCACTGGGTGTGGTGGTGATTTCGTTCGGCTTCATGACGTTCTTCGCGTCGGTCGTCATCTTCCCACTGTGGTTGCAAACGGTGATGGACTACACCGCGGGCAAGGCAGGGCTTGCGACAGCGCCGGTGGGCCTGCTAGCGCTCGTTCTCTCGCCCATCATCGGGCAGAACATGAACCGGCTGAATCTGCGCGCCGTGGCGTCGTTTGCGTTCTTCGTGTTCGCGGGGGTGTCGTTCTGGAACTCGCATTTCGCGCTGAATCTGTCGTTCGCGAAGGTCATCGAGCCGCGACTCGTGCAGGGCATCGGCATCGCGTGCTTCTTCGTGCCGGTCACGACGATTACGCTTTCCAGTATTTCCGATGATCGTCTGGCCGCAGCTTCCGGCTTGTCGAACTTCTTCCGCACGCTCTCAGGCGCCATCGGCACGGCGGTCAGTACGACGATGTGGGAGGATCGTGCGATCTACCATCACGCGCGCCTCGTCGAGCACGTCACGCCATACTCCGACGCCACGACGAGCTACCTCGACCAGCTCCGTCAGGGGCTCGGACTCACGAACGGCGCGGACCTTGGGGTGCTGAACGACCTTGTCACGCGGCAATCCTTCATGCTGGCGACGAACGACATCTTCCATCTGTCGGGATATGTCTTTTTAGCGATGGCGGCGCTGGTTTGGCTGACCAAACCGAAAAAAGGGACATCGGCAGCGATGGGTCACTGACGCCCGGTCGGCCAATCGCACCGGGCACTATTGGCGCGATAGGGCCGTGTGTTCCCTGGACATCACGGCCATCGTTCCAGATCCGCAACAATACTTTTCGACTTCACGGCTTCTGAGCGTCACGACACAGCGTTAACATGCGGTATCGCGCCCGATTGGGCGTATTTGCGTTTTGGTTCCCCCCGCAACGTTTCTCTGCCAACAGGTACCCGGCATGTTGTTCGATCTCATCGCCCGCTTCGGGCTCTGGCTCGTCTTTCTGAATATCTTCGGACAGGCGCTGGGGCTGCCGTTGCCCGCCTATCCCACACTCATCGTGACGGCCTCGACGTCCCTGTTCCCGCCGGTAACGATTGTCGCGCTGGCGGTCTTTGCCGCACTGCTGGGCGACGCGCTCTGGTTCCTCGCCGGACGCCGCTACGGCCACCACATTCTGCGCCTCATGTGCCGACTGTCGATCTCGCCCGACACGTGCGTGAGCCGCACCGAAGGGGCCATCGGACGTCACGGGGTGCGGGTGCTGATGTTCGCGCGCTTTGTGCCGGGCCTCTCGGCATTGTCGGTGCCGATGGCCGGCGCGCTCGGTATCTCGTGGCGCACGTTTCTGATGTACGACGCCATCGGTGCCGTGCTCTGGTCAGGGCTGGCGGTGGCGCTCGGCGTCGGCTTCGCCTCGCACATCGTCGCGGTGCTCGACGCCTTCGACACGCTTGGTCGCGGTGTGCTCTGGCTGGTAGTGCTGATCTTCGCGCTGTACCTGCTCAACCGCTGGCTGAACCGTTACCGGCTGCTGCGCTCGCTGCGCATGGCCCGCATCGGCGTGCAAACGCTCGAATCGTGGATGAAGGACGACATCACGCCGGTCGTGATCGACGTACGCTCGGCCGCGCGCCGCGCCGTGGACCCATTCACGATTCCGGGCGCACTGGCCATCGAACCGGACGAGATCGCAGCCAAGCTAAAAGACATCCCGCGCGATCGCCGGATCGTGGTGTTCTGCGCATGTCCCAACGAAGTGACGGCGGCGAAGCTGGCGCAAGAACTGCGTCGACAGGGATTTTCGGAGGTGCGTCCGCTGCTCGGTGGGCTCGATGCATGGCGTGACGCGGGCTACACGGTCGAGAAAATCGACGGCATGGAAATGCTCGTGCCTGCGCACTGATATCCGACAGCGGCGCATTCGATTGCGCACAACTGAATGACGCGCGCTTTTCCGCAAGGAGGCGCGCGTTTTGCTTTGATTACGCGTCGTTGAGGGCGTCGCGCAATTGCAGAAGCAGGTTGCGCAATGTCTTTTGCGCGCTGTCGGATTGCCCTGTTGCTGCCTGCACCTGCGCGGGCACCTGACGCGCCTCGCGACGCAGATTCACGCCGCGCGGCGTGAGATCGATGAACACCTGACGCTCATCGAGTTCACCGCGACGACGCGTCAAAAGTCCCATGGTTTCCAGTCTTTTCAGCAAAGGTGTCAGCGTGCCGGAGTCGAGTCCCAGACGTGCACCCAACTGATTGACGGCGATATCGTCCTGCTCCCAGAGCACCACCATCGCGAGATATTGCGAGTACGTCAGACCGAGTCTGTCGAGCATCGGTTTGTGTGCTTTGGTCATCGCCAGCGATGCGGAGTACAACGCGAAGCCCAATTGATCTTCCAGACGCACGGGCGTTTTTTGTGCGGCTTTTTTGCTCACTGCCATTCGGGTATTACGCTTCGGTTCCAATTCAATTGCGCGCCATTCTATTTCACCGCGTGGAATGTGACCAGCACCAAGACCGGTCGGGAGATAAGCACGATGGCATGTTTGGCGCGGCCGGAAACGTTGACGCTGGCGCATCGCATCCGCTGCGCCCGTTGGCAGGGAGGGGCAACGACGGCCTGGTCTTGCTCCCGGTCGACAGGGCCGAGAAGGCATCAGGACCGAAGCCATTGCGGCATCCGTCTGCCCAGGGCCTGGCCGCAAACCAACGCCGGAAAACGTCCGGAAATCGCTCTCCGAATCGCGTTCGAGCCCTGAAAATTACCTTTATCTGAATACGGTTCAGAAATGCCCTGCCTGAGCGGTAGCCATCGGAATGCATCGAGGCAAATACGCTTGGGAGGGGGAAATCGCCGGTCGCGGCGCTGCGCCGCGAAATCACTCGATTCGGCGCAAACGAGGCACGGAAAAATGCCTTATCTGAGCAACCCTCAGTTTTTCATTTAACCGGTGAAATGTCCGCCGGGAAATCGACGTCTCCGGAATCCGTGGGCACCAAATCCATGCGGACGGCGGGGGAGGCAAATCACTCGCCCCGAAATCGCGCCGAACAAAATGAAGCGTCGGAATTCGATTCGAAAAAATCCACTTAGGATTCATTCCATCCAAATCTCGCCCGGTTCGCCCCAGCGAGCCTCGCTGTATCGCGTCCCCGACAAAATTCCGTCCAAAAACTACGTTACCTGAGCAATCCTCAGTTTTTGCGGCAAAAATCACCCGTCGGGCCGTGCGCTTTCAAAAAAAGGCGTCGATCGATACCATGAGGCCCAACTACGACCACAACTGTCTTCTATCCGTGTCAGCAGTGTCCGCCTGGGCCAAATCGCCCGTCGTTGTGTGGGTGCGGCGTCAGTTCGCACCGAACACCCTGCAAATTACGTTGCTGCTCGCTGGCATCGTCGGGCTGCTGGGGGCGTTGGCGACCGTGGCGTTTCGTGAAGCACTCTCCGGTCTGCAATTTCTCCTCGCCGGTCATCACAGCGGCATGGTCGAGCTGGCGCTGAACTTCAACTGGTGGCAGCGCCTGCTGCTACCCACCGCAGGCGGTCTGATCGCCGGGCTCATCCTCCAGTACGCCACGCTCTGGGTGCCCAAGAAGGGTTCCGACGACTATATGGAAGCCATTGCCATCGGCACGGGCGTCCTGAGTCTGCGTCAGACGCTCGTCAAAAGCCTGTCGTCGCTGTGTTCGGTGGCGTCGGGGGCGTCGATTGGCCGGGAAGGGCCGATGGTGCAGCTCGCCGCGATGTTCGCGTCGCTCGTGGGTCGCATTCTCGCGTTCCCGCCCGAGCGGCTGCGCCTGCTGGTCGCGTGCGGTGCGACGGCCGGTATCACGTCCGCTTACAACGCCCCCATCGCGGGCGCGCTGTTCATCTCGGAAATCGTCTACGGCTCGATTTCGACGGCCACACTCGGGCCGCTGGTCGTGGCGTCGGTCATCGCCAACATCGTGATCCGCCAGTTCCTCGGTTACGACGCGGTCTATCAGATGCCGCGCTTCGACTTCGTCTCCGGCTGGGAAGTCTTTTTCTACGTCGGTCTCGGCGTGCTGGCCGGTGTGCTTGCGCCGCTGTTCCTGCGCCTGCTCGACACCGCGAAACAACGCTTCGGCGCCTTGCCCGTCCCGCTGTTCCTGCGTCTCGCGATTGGCGGCCTGATCGTGGGCGTGCTGTCGTTGCAGGTGCCGCAGGTCTGGGGGAACGGATACAGCGTCGTGAACTCGATTCTGCACACGCACTGGGCGTGGCAGGCGCTCGCGATGGTGCTGGTCTTCAAGGTGCTGGCGACGGCTTCGTCCGCCGGTTCGGGCGCAGTGGGCGGGGTCTTCACGCCGACGCTCTTCGTGGGTGCCGCGCTCGGCAGCCTCTACGGGCTGGCGATGAACGCGCTGGCCCCGTCGACGGCATCGGTCGCGAGCAGCTACGCCGTGGTCGGCATGGGGGCCTTTCTGGCGGCCACGACGTACGCGCCGCTGATGTCGATTCTGATGATCTTCGAGATGACGCTGAGCTATCAGGTCGTCTTGCCGCTCATGCTCGCGTGCGTCACGGCCTATCTGACGGCGCACACGCTGCGCGCCGACTCGGTGTATGCCAAGTCGCTGCGGCGCAATCTGGTCGCGGGCCGCTGGCTCTCGATGACGGGAGAGGGCAGCGAGATGCGGCTGTCGTCGCTGGCGGTGGATAACGACGCCGTGGTGAGCGCCGCCGACAGCTCGGACGCCATCGGCGAGCGCTTCGTCGAGACGGGCTACCGCAACCTCGTCGTACGCGCGGAAGACGGCCGCCTGATCGGCACGCTCGATGCCGCAAGCTGGTGGCGTCGACAGGCCACCGGCAAACCGGAACTGTGGACGGAAACCGTCACGCCGTGCAAGGCGCTCGACGGCGATATGGCGCTGGTCAGCGCGCTTCGCTCCGTCGGCAAGATGCACGCCGACTGGGTGCCGGTGACGGACGTCGAAGGGAAGTGGCTGGGCGTGGTCTCGTTGCCCGGGCTGATTGAAATCGTGACCGAAGAGCGGGGCGGGGAATGAGCCACCGTCCGGGCACTGGCCCGCTCGTTCCCGCCCAGGCGTCGACGACCGAAGACGGCACGCCTTACTCGGAAGTGTTCGGGGACGTCTATCACAGCGCCGACGACGCGTTGGGTCAGACCCGCCATGTCTTCCTGGAAGGCAACGGCCTGCCCGGGCGCTGGCGCGAGCGCGATCAGTTCGTCATCGTCGAGACGGGCTTCGGTCTGGGCCTTAACTTTCTGGCGACGTGGGCCGCCTGGCGCGAAGACCCGCAACGTCCCGCGCGGCTGCACTTCGTCTCGATCGAAAAGTTTCCGTTCCGGCCGGTGGATCTGCGACGCATGCTCGAACCCATGCTCGTGCAGCCGGGTATGACCGAACTCGCGCCGCTCGTGCAGCGACTATGCGACGTGTGGCCCGCCCCCGTGGCGGGTTGGCATCGATTGGAACTGGCCCCGGGAGTCGTGCTGAGCGTGGGCTTCGGCGATGTCGCCGATCTGCTGCCTACGGCGCGCGTCGGGGCGGACGCGTTTTATCTCGACGGGTTCTCCCCGGCGAAGAACCCCGATATCTGGACACTTGAGGTCTTCAAGGCGCTCGGACGTCTTGCGCGCGACGACGCAACGCTGGCGACGTACACCACAGAGGAACAGGTCAGACGCGACCTCGTGGCCGCCGGGTTTCAGGTCGGGCAGCATGACGGCGACGGGCCGAGGCGCTCGATGCCCGCCGGGCCGCTCACCGGACTGTATATGCCGCCGTATCGCATGCGACGCTACGATCCGCCGCCCGCACCCGCGCCACGTGCGCGGGAAGCCATCGTCGTCGGCGCAGGCATGGCGGGCGCTGCGATGGCACGTCGGCTCGTCGCGCGCGGCTGGCGCGTGCGTCTCTTCGAACGAGCGCAGGCCCCAGGTACCGCCGCCTCGGGCAACCCGGCAGGCGTCTTCCATCCGCAATTATCGGCCGACGACAATGTGCTCTCGCGACTGACGCGCGCCGGCTTTCTCTACGCGCTCTCCCAGTGGCGGACGCTGCCCGGTGGTCTGCCCGGACACGCCGACGGTTTGCTTCAGGTCGCCACGTCCGACACGGAAGCGCAATCCTTGCAGCAACTCATGGATGCGCACGCGTATCCGGAGTCGTATGCGAAGTGGGTGGACGTCGAGCAGGCCTCGGCGCTCGCCGGGGAGACGCTCGCGTATGGCGGCGTCTGGTATCCGGAGGGCGGGTGGTTGGCACCGTCGATGCTCTGCCGCGCCGAGCTGGTCGCTGCCGGGCCGTCGCTCGATGCGCGTTACGGTGTGAGCGTCGAGCGGCTGGAACGCCGTGACGATGGCCGCTGGACGGCGCTTGACGACGCGGGTCGTGTGCTGGCCGAAGCGGATGTCGTCATCGTGACGGCGGCCGACGTCTCCCAAACGCTGCTCTCGCCTTTTCTCGCACCCGGGTTCCTCCCCGTACGGCGGGTGCGCGGGCAACTCACCTTTCTGCCGCCCGATGTCTTGCCCGGCCTGCGCGTGCCGGTCTGTGGCGACGGCTATGTCGCGCCGTCTCCTCTGGGCGGTGCTGGCCCCATCACAGGTGCGACCTACGGTTTCGACGATCCGGCTGAGGAAGTGCGTCTGGCTGACCATCAGGCGAACCTGCGACGTCTCGCTGCGATGCTTCCCGCCCATGCCGAGCTTTTTGGCGATACGGGCCTATCCAATGAAAGCGCCGCCGCCGAACTGGGCGGGCGCACGGCGTTTCGCGCGATGGTCCCCGACCGTCTGCCGATGGCGGGGCAGTTGCCGGACCTGAGCGCCATCGAGCCGATGCGGCGGCGTCTGACCGGCGGGCATCTGCGGGATCTGCCACGCCTCGACGGCCTGTACGCGAGCTTCGCTTTCGGGTCGCGGGGGCTAGTATTCGCGTCGTTGTGTGCGGAGCTGGTCGCCAGCCAGATCGAGGGCGAGCCGTGGCCCATCGGCAGCGATCTGGCAGACGCCATCGATCCGGCGCGATATCTGATGCACGCGCTGCGCAAAGCGTGATGGGAGCGACGGGACGCCCGAATCGTCAGGCAAAACCCAACGCTAGCCGTTATTCGCGCCCTTAGACGCTCACGAATTCGCTGCGTCATGGGCCGGTTCTCTGAAATTGCCGACACCCTCAATAAATCGAATCTGACCCTATAGGGGTTCAACGTCCGCCCCATGCGGGGGCGGCGCGCCGTCGGCGCTTGCCCCCGTACTTTCCTGTCTCAGCGACGATCTCAGGCGTCCGAAGGTCGGTCGGTCTGCCTGAACGCTTGGCAGAAATCCGGTCGTCGTCGATGAAGTGCCCGGACACGCCCGTGCGGCGGGGCAGTGGCCATCGAGACGACCGTTTGAAAGCCTCGGAAACCGTCTGTGGCAAAATGACCCCAACCCTTCGGGTCCGTCGCGCATTTGTCCTTTCATCTGCAACCCCGCGCGCGACTTTCTTTCCTTTTCACCACTTGATGCGCCGTCAAGCGGCGCAAAGCGAGCATTAATGACGTCGGAACTGTCCCTTTTTCCGGGCTGGCCGCCGGCGCCCGATCCCGTTTTCTTCGCAGGGCTGGCATTGGTATTTGCCGGTCTCGCGGGGGAAATCTGTTTCCGGAGATTGCGCCTGCCGCGCATCACCGGTTACGCCGTGGTCGGGCTGGTCGGTGGCGCCCTGGGTCTTTCCTCGATGCTGGACGCGCAGCAAAGCGCGGCCATCCGGCTGCTGATCGACCTGGCGCTGGGCCTGCTGCTGTTCGAATTGGGTAGCCGCCTTAACCTGAAATGGATGCGGGCCAATCCCTGGATCATCGTCACCAGCGCGCTCGAAGCTTTGCTCACCTTCATCGCGGTCTACGTGGTGTTGCGCGTGTTCAGCGTTTCGCCACTCACGGCGGTCCTGATCGCATCCATCAGCATGGCGACCTCGCCAGCGGTGGTCATCCAGCTCAAGAACGAGTTGCGGGCCGAGGGGCAAGTGACGGAGCGTCTGCTGGCGCTGGCCGCTCTGAACAGCGTCTACGCGGTCGTGGCGGTCAAGCTCGTCTACGGCTGGATGCACCAGGCCTACCACTCCAGCTTCTGGGTGGTGCTGTTCCATCCGCTGTATCTGCTGATCGGCTCGATCGTGCTGGCGTTCGTGCTTGCGAAGGCCTGCAATCTGGTCTTCCGCAAGTTCGGCAGCCAGGACCATCACGCTTTCGTGATGCTGATCGGTCTGATCATGCTGATGGTCGCGCTGGTGCACATGCTCAAGCTGCCGAACTCGCTCACGTTGCTGCTTGCCGGGATCATTTTCCGGAATCTGGATGAGCGTCCCCAGCTTTGGCCGGCGTACTTCGGCACGGCCGGCTGGTTGCTTGCCGTAGTGCTGTTCGTGCTGACCTCGCTGGCGTTCCAGTGGGAATACGTCGTGCTGGGTGGGGTGGCGGCGCTGGCGATCATCGTCGTGCGCGGTGTCGCCAAGGTCGTAGGCACCGTGGCGGTCGCCCATCAGGCCGGTATCAGTTACAAGCAGGCCGTCGCGCTCGGGATGTCGTTGTGCCCGATGGCCAGTCTCGCGTTCGTACTCGTCGCCGACACGTACGACATCTACCCGCAGTTCGATCCGATGCTGAAGGCCGTGGTGATGTGCACCATCGCATTGCTGCAACTGGCCGGGCCGCTGGTGGTCTATTGGGCATTGGCCCTTGTCGGTGAACGGAAGGATTAAGCCATGTCATTAGAAGAATTCATTCCCTCGAAGCCCTGCACCTTCGGGGTGGAGCTGGAGATGCAGATCGTCAATCGTCACGATTACGATCTGACCAAGGCCGCGTCCGACGTGATGCGGCTCGTCGCCAAGGAGACGCATCCGGGCGAGATCAAGCCTGAGATGACGGAAAGCATGATCGAGCTGTCGACGGACATATGCCATCACCACAGCGATGCCGTCACCCAGTTGCGTCGTGTGCGCGACGTGCTGGTAGCCGCCAGCGACCAGCTCAACGTCGGCCTGTGCGGCGGCGGCACGCATGCCTTCCAGCGCTGGAGCGAGCGCACGATCTACGACTCGCCGCGCTTTCACTTTCTGTCCGAACTCTATGGTTATCTGGCCAAGCAGTTCACGGTGTTCGGTCAGCACGTCCACATCGGTTGCCCGGATCCGGACAGCGCGTTGTACCTCCTGCACGCCATGTCGCGTTACATCCCCCATTTCATCGCGCTGTCGGCCTCGTCGCCCTATGTGCAGGGGGTGGACACCGGTTTTCATTCGGCCCGTCTGAACTCGGTTTTCGCGTTCCCGCTGTCGGGTCGTGCGCCGTTTGTCCTGAAGTGGTCCGACTTTGAAACCTACTTCGACAAGATGGTGAAGACGGGCGTGGTCGAGAGCATGAAGGACTTCTATTGGGATATTCGTCCTAAACCGGGTTTTGGGACGATTGAGGTCCGGGTGATGGATACCCCCTTGTCGGTGGACCGGGCGGCCGCTATCGCCTGTTATATCCAGTCTCTGGCCCATTATTTGTTAAACGAGCGTCCGTTCGATCTCAGCGAGGACGATTACCTGGTCTACACGTTCAATCGCTTCGAGGCCTGCCGTTTCGGTCTGGAAGGCGCTTACGTGGATCCGCAGACGGGTGAGCGCTCGATGCTGGGCGACCACATCGCGAAGACCCTGGAGCTTATCAAACCGCATGCAGCGGTTCTGGAAGCTGAAGCGGCTTGCGAGGATATCCGTCAGCTCGTGTCGTCAGGAAAGAACGACGCTGTCTGGCTGCGCGAGATCCATGCGGACGCCAAGTCGCTCAACGAGATGGTTCGTCAGCAGTGTCTTCGCTGGGCCGCATGATCTGAAACACTTGTTGCAAGCTCTGTCGGTTGTCTGACGACCGGTTTGACGAAACCCCGCCCTGGCGGGGTTTTTTCTTGCCCGACGGTTTTGCAGAGGGGCTCAGCCGCGGCTTTGTGTCGTACTCAGAGGCGAGTCTCTGCGCCTTGCCGCTCTGCAGGACCGAAATCCGTCGAATCACGCATCGCAAGCGCTGCGCTCTCCACTTTTTCCACTGTTTGGGCCAACAGGTTTTTTGCCGTTTTCGCGTGGCTCACAGCAAGGTTTTAAGGTTTTAATAGGTTTACTGTATGTATACATAGTAGTAGTTAACAAAGGCAGCCAACTTCTGTGGATAACCACAGTAAACCTTGAGTAAACAGGAAGTTGCCGGAATGAGAACTGGATGGACAAACAGCGGGTATCCAGAGAACAACTCTGAACAGTTTTCGACCCCTGTGGAAAGATTCGCGACTTATCCCGAACCCATGCACAACTAGTCCGATAACTTATCCATAAAGTTATCCACAGGCGCTTAAATATTGTGCAAAGCACCCCCGAAAACACGGTTTTGTGGATAATTTTGACGTTCTCGCATGGGCTGGTCGGTTCGCGGCTACAATCTCGCCACGCCGAATCCCGGACCTGCCGTACGTGGTGTAAGAAGTGAATGATGTTGGTTTTGCTGGCCGTAACGAGCGACAGCCTACTTTTCGCCAAATTTCTCAATTCGCGTGTTCCGCAGCGTTCGCTTGCCGACACGCCGATCAGTTCTTTCCCTTTTTTTTCGCGCAGCACGACTCTCGGCCACTGACGATCGACGGTTGTGTTTCAAACCATTTGCGTTCTGTCCTAAACGCAGGGGAGTCTGTGCGCGCGCGCCATGACACGAGCAAGACGGCGTTGTCTCGAATATCTAGTGATTTTGGAAGGGGACGTAACAGGGACGCTGCGCACGTGCTGCGCGTCGTTACGGTCTACGAGCCACGTCTGGAGAGGCTTTGCGAGCGGGGGGAGAATTGGTCTGGGGTACGACGTGCTTCGACACGCTGCCGCGCGTTACATCAATTCAGCAAGCGATGTAATTCGCATGGGATGCGAAACGTTTTTTTCGATGCGACGCTTCGCTGCACAAGTGCGCAGGACACCAATATTTTGTAAACATCATGAGTAGGATTTGGGAGATCAGTACAAGAACTGATACGCCAAAATTAAACTCAGAACACACAATGGAATCGTGGTGGGGCGGCAGGTTCAACAGCGACTCGCCGTCGAGTATCGACACGGAAGTGGCTTAGGGTTTCCCCCGGGCGGGGCGCCGAGATATACGAAGCAATAGGCAGAGACGTGTGATGCACCGCCTGTGAGTTCATTTGACAAGCTGTTTTATCGACGTATAGTTTTTAGAAATCCTAACGAAAATCATGGCTACCCCGACCCCACTTGATGAACCGCTTTCCAAGCGCGTCACGGCAAGCTTGCTGCGCATGGGAACTGCGTTACGGAGCCACGCCTGGGAAGGCGCGGCACTGTCTGGATTGACGCCGACGCAGGGTGAGATTCTCACGCTCCTGCTCATGCGCGGCGTGCCGATGCGACTGGGCGAAATTGCGGAGGATGCCGCGCTCACATCGGCCACGGTCAGCGAGGCCGTGAGTACGCTTGAGAGCAAAGGCCTGGTCGAGAAACGTCGCGATGCCAACGACGGTCGCGCGCTGGCTTTGCGCCTGACGACCAAGGGCCGCACGTCCGCCAAACGGGCTTCGCAATGGGCGAGCTTCGTGACGACGGCTGCCGACGTGCTGAGCGAGAAAGACCGGGCACAGCTTTACCGCATGCTCGTCAAGCTCATGTCCACGATGGAGAGCCGCGGGGACATGCCGCAGCAACGCATGTGCCTGACGTGCGAGCACTTCGAAGCTGCGCCGCGCGGCAAGGGCATGTACCACTGCAATTATTTCAATACGACGTACGACGATTCGCGTCTTGCGATCGACTGCAATGCGCACCAGGAAGCCGACCTGGCGACGCGCAACAAGGTCTGGAAGATTTACAGCAAGAGTTGAACGCCGGGCCGGTATTCGCTGCGCTCGGGTGGGATCCCGGCGCTGGGCGAATCAAGGGGGAGAACGTCATCCGCGACCGGGTGACGTTTTTTTTTCGTCGGACGTTGTCACGCACATGACCGTCGCGTGCCTGTACACTGCGCTTTTTTGCATCCACGAAACCTCATCGCATAGAGATGGCAGCCAAGCGCAGAATCGAAGTCAGGAAGTCGGGCGTCCACGGTAAAGGTGTGTATGCGGTCAAGCGCCTCAAGAAGGGGGATCGCGTGATCGAGTACAAGGGCGAGATCATTTCGTGGCGCGAAGCGTTGCGTCGCCATCCGCACGATCCGGATCATCCGACTCATACGTTCTACTTCAGCCTGGAAGACGGTCGCTGCATCGACGGCAAGGTCGATGGGAACAATGCTCGCTGGATCAACCACGCCTGCTCGCCGAACTGCGAAGCGCGCGAGGAAGGCGAGCACGTCTATATTTATGCGATGCGCGATATCGATGCGGGCGAAGAGCTTTTCTACGATTACGGTCTTGTGATCGACGCCCGCTATACCAAGAAACTCAAACGCGAATACGCTTGCCATTGCGGCAGCAAGGCCTGTCGCGGCACGCTGCTCGCGCCGAAGCGCTGAGCGCGTGAAGGAAGGGGACGGTCAGTGCGACGTGCGGTCGCCGGCGAACTGGTCGATGGCCAGCGCCAGGTCGACGTCGCGTTGCGTCAGACCATCGGCGTCGTGCGTCGAGAGCGTGATGTCCACACGGTTGTAGACGTTGAACCACTCCGGGTGATGGTCCATCTTTTCCGCCTTGAGCGCGACTTGCGTCATGAAGCCGAAGGCTTCGTTGAAGTCGTGAAACGTGAAGCTACGCTGGATGGCGTCGCGTCCGACCACCTGGTGCCACTCGGGCAGCACTTCGGCCAGGCTGGCGCGTGCCTCGGATGAGAGTCGTGTTGTCATGGCATTCCTTTCAAAACGTTGCTTGCAACCATGAACGGCTGGTTCGCCGGTTCATTTGGCCTATTGTTTCACAGGCGGGCGGCGCACGTGTGTAAGCGCTGTCTGATAGCGCTCCAAGGGGTTTGGGAGGAAAGCGCCCGGGTCGCCCCGGGCCGTGCCATCATGCCGGCAGCAGAATCTGCGTGTCTTCCGGGCGGCGTGCGTTGGCTTCGAACGACGGCTGTTCGGAGAACGCCTTGAACAGCGCCGGGAGGTCCGCGCGCATGGCGTCGAACAGCTGGGCGAAGTCGTCGATGACGAAGTATGTCTGTTGAAACGTATCGATGCGGTATTGCGTGCGCAGTACGCGCTCAAGCGAAAAGCCGATGCGATTCGGCTCACGCGAGGTCAGCGAGAATTCCGTTTCACCACGGCTCGACACGATGCCCGCGCCGTAGATGCGCAGTCCGTCGCCGTCACGCATCAAACCGAATTCAACCGTGTACCAGTACAGACGTGCCAGCAGCGGCAGCGCGCCGAGCGATTGTGCAACCGTGCCTGCCTTCCCGTAGGCCTGCATGAAGTCGGCGAACACGGGATTGGCGAGCAGCGGCACGTGACCGAACACATCGTGAAAGCAATCGGGTTCCTGAAGGTAGTCGAGCTGGTCCGGACGGCGCATCCACCAGGTCGCCGGGAAACGGCGATTGGCGAGGTGGTCGAAGAAGACTTCGTCCGGCACGAGACCGGGCACCGCCACGACCTGCCAGCCGGTGGCTGCCATCAGCTTTTCGTTCAGACGTTCGAACTCCGGCACGCGACGCGCGTCCATGTCGAGAGCACGAATGCCTTCCATGAAGGCATCGCAGACACGACCGGGCAACATCGCCGTCTGACGTTCGTACAGCTGCTGCCACACCGCGTGATCGACCGCGCCGTATTGCTCGACGGGTTGATCGATGGTGAAGTCGGAGCGGGTCGTGAGACCTGCGTCGAATTGCTCCTGGAGCATGGCAGTAAGGGACATGATGCGAACGACTCAATTAAGCAGTGACAATGATTGAAAGTGTATTGCGCATGGCATGCGAAATGGGCGCATAATGCGCCTGTGGTGAAAGTCGTTTGCATAAATTTCGCATAAAAATGTGATTTATTGCGGAGAATCGTCATGCTTGATCTGGATAGCTTCGATTTGGCCCTTTTGGACGCCTTGCAGAAGGAAGGCCGGGCCACCCATCACCAGTTGGCAGAGCATGTGGCGTTGTCAGCGTCGCAGATCGGTCGACGCCTGCAACGGCTCGAAGCCGCGGGCGTGATCGAGGGGTATCGCGTGGTGTTGCGCCCCGAGGCGTTAGGCCTGGCGGTGACGGCGTTCACGACCCTGCGCCTGCAACATCACGGCGATCAGGTCATCGAACGGTTTCAGGCGGAGATCGATTTGCTGCCCGAAGTGCTGGAGTGCCACGCCGTGGTGGGCGAGGCCGATTACCTGCTGAGGATCGTGGTGCCTGATCTGAACGCCTTGTCGGCGTTCGTGATGAAGCGGCTGATGCAGGTGCCGGGCGTGGAGAATGTGCGCTCGAATATCGTGCTGAGCGCTTTCAAGCGCAGCAACGCGTTGCCACTGAGCTATCTGTCGAACAACCGTCCGGCGTCACGCTGATCGCTGGCGATGTCTGCACGATGGTGACGCTGCGCGGCATCGGCCGCCGCGGTGCCTGCGCACGGGGCTCAATCCTCCGGCATTAGCCACGGCTTCACGTAGCGTCCGTAGATCAATGACTGGATAAGCGCAACGGTGGAGCCGATCAACACTTCGATCACGCGCAGCATGGCGAGGCTGAGCTCTTCGTGCAGTCCTTGCCCCTGTCCGCTGAGCGCCGCCGACATCAGAATCACCACCGTGGCCGGTCCAAGTCGCCAGTTCGCCGGATAGTTCTGCACCAGCATGGCCGCAAGCGTCGCGATCGTAATGCCCACTAGCATCGCCGCCAGACCCGGCCCCATCACCAACAGCACGATACACGCCACGACCGCCCCGGTGATCGTGTTGATCGAGCGCGCCTTGAAGTTGCTGCGGGCCTGCAACGGATCGGGCTCGGTCACGATGATGAGCGAGATCATCGCCCAGTACGGTTCGGGAAAGCCTGCGGCGCGCAGGCCGAACCAGACGATCAGCGACCCGCTAAGAATCTTCACGAGATAGACCAGCGCGTTCTTCTTCGGGTGCAGAAAGGCAACGGACATGGGCAGCGCGGGTGACGAATGCGGGAAGCGTCAGTGTGACATAGGCCGCCTTCCTGTTTGCCTATTCGCAAGACTTTCGAAGCGAATTCCGAACGACTGTCCGGACGATTCCGACCCGGTCGGGGATCCCATCCCAAATATCGTTTTCCGTCCAAGTTCTGTTGGGAAACGGTTCGATATGCCAATGACTGCGGGTTAGAATCGCCTCACCAGAACCCGGGAGGAGTCCGGCATGCATAGCCGAACGCAACGCGTCTGGCCGACCGCGCCGTTGGCGTGGGCGGCGCTGAGTCTTGGAATGATCGTGGCGTCGCCGGCACAGGCCGCTCGCGTCGTAAGCGTCAGCCCGCAGGGCGAGGTCGCGAGTGTGAATCAGGTCGTCGTCAAGTTCGACGAAGCGATGGTGCCCGCAGGCGATCCCCGGGCGACCGCGCCCGCTGCCGTGCGGTGTACGGATACGTCGCTGACCGGTGATGGTCACTGGCTCGAACCCAAGATCTGGGTCTTCGACTTCAAGAGCGATTTGCCGCCGGGCGCGAAGTGTTCCGTCGAGATGCGCAGCGGTCTGTCCGCCGTCTCGGGCACGGCACTCTCCGGCACCACGAAATACGCATTCAACACGGGCGGTCCGGCCGTCTCGTCCATCCGTCCGTCGTACGGTGTTATCGACGAAAACCAGATTTTCATCCTTACGCTCAACGGGGCGGCTGCGCCTGCCAGCGTGCGCCAAAACGCCTGGTGTGAAACCGAGGGCGTTGGCGAGCGTATCGGTGTCAAGTGGATCGAGGGCGACACGCGCACCGCGTTGCTCAAGCGATTCAATCTCGACAAGCAGTCGGCGCGCGTCGTCATGTTGCAATGCAATCGCATGCTTGCGGCCGGTGCGAAGATGCATCTGGTCTGGGGGGCGGGGATTGCCACGCCGTCCGGGGTGCCGACCAAACAGGCACGCCGTTTCGAATACGAAGTACGTGAGCCATTCACTGCGAGCTTCAGTTGCGAGCGCGAGAATGCCAATGCGCCGTGCACACCGTTGCGTCCGCTGCGTCTGTCGTTCAGTTCACATGTAGCGCGAGACATGGCCGCGAAGATTCGCCTGCAGGGGGCAGGGGCCGAACGGTCGCCGAAGGCTAGCGATTCGGACCGCTCGTCGAGCGTGAGCGAGGTTACCTTCGATGCGCCGTTCCCAGAGAAGGCCGAGCTGACGATCACCCTGCCGAAAGGCTTTACGGATGACAGTGGCCGTGCGCTCGAGAACGCCAGCGAATTTCCGTTGAAGACGAAGACGGCAACGATGCCGCCGTTGGCCAAATTTGCTGCGGCACCTTTCGGCATCGTGGAGCGGTTCGCGGAGCCGGGCATGCCGCCGATGTTGCCGGTGACGTTGCGCAAGGTTGAGCCTGCGCTGCAAATCAACGGTCTCGGCGTGGCTGGCGAAGCGGCGAAAGTGGGTGACGCGGGGCGGACGTTGCAATTGCGTGTCGACGATGATGCCGAAGTGCTGACGTGGATGTCGCGCGTGCGTCGCTTCGACGAGACGACGATGACGCGCAAGCAGATCGCGCAGGAAATGCCATCGATCCTGACGGCACCAGCGGCGAAGGAAGCGTTCGGACCCAACGCAGCGGCCATCGTCGAAGAGAAGGTCACGCGATACGACACTCGCAGTCTGTCCCTGCTCTCGGGGCTGCAAGGCGTTCAGGCGCTGACCCTGCCCGTGCCGAAGGAGAAGGATCCCCGGCCGTTCGAAGTGGTCGGTATTCCGTTCCAGAAGCCCGGTTTCTACGTCGTGGAACTGGCGTCCCCCTCGCTCGGGGCGGCGCTGTTGGGCAAGTCGTTGCCGATGTACGTGCGCACCACGGTGCTGGTGACGAATCTCGGCGTGCACTTCAAGATGGGCCGCGAGAACGCGGTCGCATGGGTGACGACGCTCGACAAGGGGCAGCCGGTCGCCAACGCGAAGGTACGCGTGCTCGACTGTGACGGCAGCGAAGTTGCGACGGCCGTCACCGACAAGACGGGCGTGGCGAAGATCGACAAGGCGCTCGAACGTTACAAGTACTGTCAGAAGACGAGCCGCTCGGGGTACTTCGTGGTGGCCCGCACGCAGGGCAACGATCCCGATATGGCGTTCGTGTCGTCCGATTGGGATCGCGGCATCGAGCCGTGGCGCTTCCATGTGCCGACCGACGGCGGTAACAGCCCGACCGTGCGTGCGCAGACGGTGTTCGATCGCATGCTGTTCCGTGTGGGCGAGACGGTGTCGATGAAGCACTTCATCCGTCAGGAGACGATGCAGGGGCTGGCATTGCCTGCGAGCCTGCCGTCGCAAATGACAATCACGCACGAGGGTTCCGGACAGACGTACACGCAGCCCGTCACGTGGCGCAACGGACGGCTGGCCGAGAACACCTTCCAGATTCCTCAGGGCGCGAAGCTGGGTGAATACGCGGTGACGCTGGACTACACGGACAACGATTCGCGGCCGAAGACCTACCCGCAGTCGCTCGACGCCGGGCACTTCCGCGTGGAGGCCTTCCGCCTGCCGGTGCTGGCCGGATCGATTGGCGTACGCGATGCAGTGAAGTCGCCGCTGATCAACAAGACCGAAGCGCCGGTGAATGTGCAGGTGAACTACGTCGCCGGAGGACCGGCGGGCAACCTGCCGGTGCGCGTGTCGGCCTTGATGCGTGTGCGCGATCTCACGTTCGACGGGTACGACGACTACAGCTTCACGCCTTATCGCCCGCCGTCTGCCCAATCGGGCGGCGACGATGACGATCAGGGTAACGACGAAAGTTCGGGATCGAGCGACCAGAAGCTGGTGGCCGACAAGCAACGTCTCGTGCTCGACCGCAACGGGGCGGGCACGCTGACGCTTAAGGATCTGCCGAAGGTCGACCGTCCGAGCGATCTGGTGCTCGAAGCGAGCTTTGCCGATCCGAACGGCGAGATTCAGACGCTTCGCGGTAATGCCACCTTGTGGCCGGCCAATCTGATTACCGGCGTGCGCAGCGAAAGCTGGGTGTCGGTGACCAACAAGCTGCCGGTCAAGGCACTGGCCCTGGATTTGCAGGGCAAGCCGAAGTCCGGCGTGGCGATGGAGGTGCGCGCGGAGGCGCGTATCACCACGAGCAGCCGCAAGCGGATGGTGGGCGGCTTCTATGCCTACGACAACCGCACCGAAGTCAAGGATCTCGGCAAGGTGTGCAGCGGCAAGACGGATGAGCGTGGCGAGTTGTCGTGCGACGTATCGCTCTCCCAGCCGGGCGAGATCACGCTGGTCGCGCAGGCGAAGGACGACAAGGGCAACCTGAGCACGTCGACGACCGGTGTGTGGGTCACGGGCCGGGGCGAAGTCTGGTTTGGCGGCGACAACACCGACCGGATGGACGTGCTGCCGGAGCGTCGCGCTTACGAGCCGGGCGAGACGGCCAAGTTGCAGGTGCGCATGCCGTTCCGTTCGGCAATGGCGCTGGTGGCCATCGAACGCGAAGGCGTGATAGAGACGCGCACGGTGGAGATTTCGGGCAAGGATCCGAACATCTCCCTGAAGGTCGATCCGACATGGGGACCGAACGTCTATGTCTCGGTGCTCGCGGTACGTGGTCGTATCCACGAAGTGCCGTGGTACTCCTTCTTCCAGTGGGGATGGAAACAGCCCCTGGAGTGGTTCCGTGCGTTCTGGTACGAGGGGCGCGAATATCAGGCCCCGACCGGTCTGGTCGACCTGGGCAAGCCCGCATACCGCTTCGGTCTGACCGAGTTGCGCGTGGGGACGGCGGGTCAGCGCCTCGCTGTGGAAGTGAAGCCTGACGCGGCGACGTATCCCGTGCGCGGCCACGCGAAGGTCCGCATCAAGGTCACACAGCCGGACGGGAAGCCGGTCGCAGCAGGGTCCGAGGTCGCCGTCGCCGCAGTGGACGAGGCCTTGCTTGAACTTGCACCCAACACAAGCTGGAATCTGCTCGATGCCATGTGGCAACGTCGCAGCTACACGGTGACGACGGCGACGGCGCAAATGGAGATCATTGGTCGTCGTCACTACGGGCGCAAGGCGGTGCCTGCCGGTGGCGGCGGGGGCAAGAGTCCGACTCGGGAGCTCTTCGACACGCTATTGCTGTGGCAGCCGCGCGTGGTGCTCGACGACAAGGGCGAAGCGACGGTCGACGTGCCGCTCAACGACTCGCTGTCGAGTTTCCGGATCGTGGCAGTGGCGGATGAGGGCAAGCCCGGTACGCAGGCGCTTGGCTGGTTCGGTACCGGCTCGGCGACGATCCGCTCGACGCAGGACCTGCAACTGATCTCGGGATTGCCGCCGCTGGTTCGCGAAGGTGATAACTACCGTGCGCAGTTCACCGTCCGTAATACAACGCAGCACACCATGCAGGTGCAACTAACCGCGCGTGCGACGCAACTCACGCTCGCACCGCAACGCATTGACGTACCGGCCGGGGAGTCGCGTGAGGTGATGTGGGAAGTCACCGCGCCGACGGGGCTGGCCGACACGCGTGCGCAGCGGGTGCTTTGGGAGGTCAGTGCGCAGGCACCGGCAGCGGGCGGTGCGCCGGCTGCGAGCGACGCCATCAAGGTCGGGCAGGACATTCAGCCGTCCCTGCCAGCGACGGTGCAGCAGTCGGTGCTCACGCAGGTAGAAGGCAGCCTCACGCTGCCGATGGCGCCGCCCGCAGGGGCGGTGGCGGATAGCACGGGCAAGCTGCGGGGCGGCGTGCGCGTCAACCTGCAGCCCCGTCTGTCGCAGGGGCTGCCGGGGGTGAAGCGCTGGTTTGAGCTGTATCCGTATGCGTGTCTGGAGCAGCAGGCGTCAAAGGCGCTCGGCTTGCGCGACGTTGCGCAGTGGAAGCGCGTGATGGGCACGCTGCCGTCGTATCTCGACGAAGATGGCCTCGCGAGCTACTTCCCGCCGCAGGAGGGCTTCGCCAATCAGGGCAGCGATACGCTGACGGCCTATCTGCTCGCCATGAGCAACGAGGCGAAAGCGTTGGATCCCGCTTACGGTCTGCCGGACGACGCGCTCGCGCGCATGGAGGACGGACTGACGGCGTTCGTGGAAGGCCGTCTCACGCGACGCTTCTGGGCACCGCGCGATGACCTGACGCTGCGCAAGCTCAGTGCGATCGAAGCGCTCTCGCGCTACGGTCGCGCCAACGCCCGCATGCTCGGTTCGTTGACGATTGCGCCGAACGACTGGCCGACGTCCGCCGTGATCGACTGGTACGCGATCTTGCAACGTCTGCCCGATGCGCCGCAACGGGCCGAACGCATGGCGCAGGCCGAGCAGATTCTGCGGGCGCGCCTGTCGTATCAGGGCACGCGGGTGGGGTTCTCGACGCAGGGCACCGACGGACTTTGGTGGCTCATGGTCGGTCCGGAGACCAACGCGGCGCGGCTGGCGTTGCTGATGAACGCGAACCCGGCATGGAAGGACGACATGCCGCGTCTCGTGATCGGCTTGCTGGGCCTTCAGTCGCGCGGTGCATGGTCGACGACGACGGCCAACGTCTGGGGTGGACTGGCGGTAGACCGCTTCTCGGCGCGCTTCGAGCGTGATACGCCGACCGGGCAGACCACGGTCCAGTGGCAGCGCGACAACCAGACGAGTGGCGGGGTGCAGAGCGTCGACTGGGACAAGCTCAAGGCAGGCACCGTGCCGCCGACCGTGTCGCTGCCGTGGCTGAGCAACGCGGCCGCCGGTACCGACAACGCGCGCGATGTGTTGCGCCTTGAGCAGGCCGGTGCGGGCAAACCGTGGGCGACGATTCAAAGTGTCGCGGCGGTGCCGCTAAAAGCGCCGTTTGCGGCGGGCTATCGCGTCACGCGCAGCGTTCAGGTGCAGGATGCGGCGGACAAGTCCGGCGACAGCTTCGTGCGAGGTGCCGTGTTGCGCGTGCGACTCGATATCGATGCACAGGCCGACATGCGCTGGGTCGTGGTGAGCGATCCGCTACCGGGCGGGGCGTCGGTACTGGGTGGAGGACTTGGACGCGACTCGGTCATTGCGACGCAAGGCGAGAAGAGCGAAGGCGCGATGCCCGCGTTTGAAGAGCGCGCGCAGGACGCCTACCGCGCGTACTACGACTATCTGCCGAAGGGGCAGCATCGCATCGAGTACACCGTGCGTCTGAACAACGTCGGCAAGTTCGCCACGCCGCCGACGCGCGTAGAAGCGATGTACGAACCGGCGATGTATGGCGAGACGCCGAACGCGCCGGTGCAGGTTGTGCCAGCCAAGCAATAACGCACGGGAGACCGATTGCAATGACGTCGAACTTCTTTGCGCCAGCGGCGGCGCTGCCGCGCGAGGCTCGCCGCTTCTGGTGGCTCGCCGCAGTGGCGGGGGCCGCCTATGCTGTCTCGTTGCGCGGCACGCCGTATGCGGATCAGGCCATCGCGAAAGTGTTCCTATGCGCGCTGCTGCTGTTTGCGGCGCTGTATCACCGGGTGCCACGCGAGCGGGTCTGGCTCTGTGCGGCGCTCGTCTTCTCGGGGGCGGGCGATGTGCTGCTCGCGCTCCCGGCGCTTGCGCAGGGCTTCGTGTTCGGACTGGGCGCATTTCTGGTGGCGCACCTCGCGTACTTCATGCTGTTCTGGCGCGTGCGTCGGCCGTGGGCGCAGGTGCCGCGCTGGCATCGCGTCGCCATCGTCCTGGTGTGGATTGCAGCGGCGCTTCTGTACGCGCTGTATTGGCCTGGCATGGGGGAGTTGAAGGCACCGGTCGCGTGCTATGTCGTCGTGCTCGCCATGATGGCCTCGGCGGCGCTACTGGCTGACGTCCGAGGCGAATGGGCGCCTGTCGGTGTGCTGCTGTTCGCCGTATCGGATGCGCTCATCGGTACCACCCGCTTCGTTGGCTCGGTGCCCGCGCAGGAGTACGCGATCTGGATTCTGTATGCGCTCGCGCAGTTGCTGCTCGTGGCGGGCATCATGGCCATCCGCACGCCCGGACAGGCACCGTCGTCGAATGAGAAAGGATGAAGTCAATGTGCGCAGTGCCTGATGGGCGTCGTGGAGGTGTTGCGCGTCGAGTCGTACTGAGCGTCGCGATGGCGCTCGGGTTGCTTCAGGCACCGGTCGTCGCACACGCGGTGCCGTCGTTCGAAGAGGTGCGTCAGGATTGGCGTGCATCCGACTGGATTCTGCTGGACCGTCGTGGCGAGCCGTTGCAGCGCTTGCGCGCCGATATGCAGGCGCAACGCGGCGATTGGGTGACGCTGGCCGACGTGTCGCCCGCGTTCCGTGAGGCGCTGATCGTCTCGGAAGACAAACGCTTCTACGAGCATAGCGGGGTCGACTGGCGGGGTGTTGCCGCTGCCGCGTGGGGCAATCTCTGGCATTCACGCACGCGTGGCGCGTCCACCCTGACGATGCAGCTGGCGGGCCTGATTGACGACGACCTGCGCCCCAGTGCGCGCAACCGGTCGGTAACGCAGAAGATCGGGCAGGCCGCAACGGCGCTCTGGCTGGAGCAGCGCTGGCGCAAGGACCAGATTCTCGAAGCCTATCTGAATCTCGTGCCGTTTCGCGGCGAACTCGTCGGCATCTCGGCCGTCTCGCAAACGCTGTTCGGCAAGCTGCCCATCGGTCTCGACGCGCGTGAGGCAGCGATTGCCGTCGCGTTGCTGCGCGCCCCCAATGCGCCTGCCGGGCGCGTCTCCCAGCGCGCCTGCGGCATTCTGAAGGACATGGGGCAAGGGGCGGATTGCAGCGGGTTGGAAGGTTATACGCAGTTGGTATTTTCGCGTCCCGCGAGCGTGATGACGACGCGCGACGCCGTGAGTCTCGCACCGCATTTCGCACGCCGCGTTTTCAGCGAAAGCCGTCCGCCAGCGGGCACACGCATCACCAGCACGCTGGACGCGAATCTTCAGCGCATGGCGGTGAACACGCTGGGGCAGACGCTGCGCGAGCTGAGCACGCCGGGACGTGCGCGCAACGTCCAGGACGGGGCGATTGTCGTGATCGACAACGCGAGCGGCGACATCCTCGCGTGGGTCGGCTCGTCCGGTGCGCTGTCGTCTGCGGCACAGGTGGATGGCGCGACATCGTTGCGTCAGGCGGGCTCCACGCTCAAGCCATTTCTCTACGCGCAGGCGATTGCCGAGCAGCGTCTGACGGCGGCGTCGCTGCTGGACGATTCGCCCATCGATCTGCCTACGGGCGGTGGTCTGTACATCCCTCAGAACTACGATCGTCACTTCAAGGGATGGGTCAGTGCGCGCACCGCGCTCGGCTCGTCGCTCAACGTGCCCGCCGTGCGCACGCTCGTGATGGTCACACCGCGCCGGTTTGCGCAGACGCTCGTCTCGCTCGGTTTGCCGCTCACGCAAAGCGGTGATTACTACGGCTTCAGCCTGGCGCTCGGCAGTGCCGACGTGACGTTGCTCTCACTCACGAACGCATATCGAGCGCTGGCGAACGGCGGCACGGCGAGCGGCATTCGCGAACGCATGCCTGAGCGTGTCGCATCGACGTCGCGCGCGCGAACGGACGATAAACCGGCGGGTAAGAAGGCTAAGGACGACAACCGCACGCACCCGGCGGCAGGCACGCCGGTCTTCTCGCCGCAGGTGAGCTTCATTGTGTCCGACATGATCGCAGACCGGCAGGCGAGAACGCGCACGTTCGGCCTCGACAGTCCGCTCTCGACACGCTACTGGACCGCCGTGAAGACAGGCACCAGCAAGGATATGCGCGACAACTGGGCCGTCGGGTATTCGCGTCGCTATACCGTGGGTGTCTGGGTCGGCAACGCAGACGGCGCGCCGATGTGGGACGTCTCCGGTGTCTCCGGTGCCGCCCCGATCTGGCATCGCGTGATGGACTATCTGCATCGTAGAACCGCCAGCCTGCCGCCCGTGCCTCCACCCGGTGTAGAGCATGTCGCAGTGCAGTACGCCGAGCACGTCGAACCCGCGCGCGAGGAGTGGTTTTTGCCAGGGACGTCGCAGAGCACGATTGCGTTGTCCGCACTCGCCACGAAGGCCCCGAGCGGCCCGCTCTGGCGCATTGCCGGGCCGACGGACGGGACCATCGTCGCACTCGATCCCGATATCCCGCCCGCCAACCAGCGACTGTGGTTTCAGGTGGCCGCCGCGTGGCCCAAAGGCGCGGCGTGGCGACTCGACGGAAAGCCGTTATCCGGTACGTCGCGTGTGGGGTGGTTGCCGTGGCCGGGACGTCACACGCTTGAGCTGATCGACGCGTCTGGTGCGGTGCGCGACAGTGTTCGCTTCGAGGTACGCGGTGCGACCGTCAACGACGGCAAACGCATGCGCAATGCGAGCCGCTGAGCGCATGTGCGCGATGATGCATTGACATCGCGCACGGTCTGACGCGTCGCGACGACACGAAATGTCACGATTAAATTTTGATGTGGCAGACGCGTTCACGCGATGCGCGCTACACTGAAATCAGACTTGGCAAAGCGTGACGCAATGTGACGACGACGAGTGCGAACTCCGCCGCCCGAAGGCGTACGCCCCGAAGCGGAGACAATCGATGATCACGCTGGATGCGCATCAAACCGCGCAGTTGTTGCCCTATCCTCAATTGGCCGACGGCATCGAGGCCATGCTCATGGAGATGCGCTCGGGCACCGCGCGCGCCCCGGAGCGTCTGCACTTTCCCTTGACCGAACCCGAACGCGGCCGCCGCACCGGCGTGCTGCTGGTGATGCCTGCCGTCAATCGGGATGTCGCGATGACCAAGCACATCACCGTGCATCCCGAGAATTGCCGTGCGGGCAAACCGTCGATCATCGGCGAGGTGATGGTGTTCGACCCGCACACGGGCGAGCGCCAGATGCTGCTCGACGGACCGACCGTCACCGGGCGTCGTACTGCCGCCGTCACGCTCTTTGCTGCGAGAAAGTTTGCGCCACGCCCGAAGGGGCCGGTGCTGATCGTCGGTGCGGGCGTGCAGGCGAGGGCGCATCTGGAGGCCTTCGCGGCAGGCATGGGCACGCGTCATTTCATGATCTTCTCGCGCAGTCCGGAGCGTGCGCATGCGCTGGCCGATCACGCCGCGACGCTCGGTGTGGAAGCGACCGTGGTCGACGCCATCGAACCTGTACTCAATACCGTCAGCATCGTGATCACGGCGACGACCAGCAGCGAACCGGTTCTGCCGGACAGCGACGTGACGCGCTGGCGCGACGACATTTTCGTCGCGGGCGTGGGCGCGTTTCGCCCGGACATGCGCGAGTTGCCGCCGCAGTTATGCCGCGACGCCGCCGTGCGCGGCACGCTGGTGGTCGATACGTGGGAAGTGAAGCACGAGGCGGGCGATCTGCTGCACGCCGCCATCGACTGGGGACGCGCCGCGCCCTTGATGGATGCCATCATCACACCCGACCGTTTTCGATCGAGCGGGCCGGTGCTCTTCAAGAGTGTGGGCTATGCGCTGTGGGATCTCGCGGCGGTGCTGTGCGCGCGCGCGAATCTTGCGAAGGATGGTGTGCCTGCCGCTTGATTGCCTAAGCCATTAAGCGGGCAACGCGAACGGCACACCGGCGGATGTCCCCGTCGGCACCGGGTATCCCGCTGCCGTCTCCGGTGTAATCACATGCACCGGCAGGCCCAGCGTCGTTTCGATCAGATCGGCACGCATCACTTCGCGCGGCGTGCCGGTGGCGAGAATGCGTCCGTCGGCCAGCAACGCCATACGGTCGGCGTGACGCGCCGCGAGATTCACGTCGTGCACGATGGCCATCGCACCGAATCCCCACGACTTTGCCAACGTTCGCGTAAGCGACAGCAGATGATGCTGATGGGCGAGGTCGAGCGCCGCCGTCGGTTCGTCGAGCAGCAGGTAGCGCGGCACCGACGGGGCCGACGCGCTCTCGTTCGGACCGTCGGGCCATAACTGCGCGAGCACCCGCGCGAACTGCACGCGTGCCCATTCCCCGCCTGAGAGCGTCATCACGTCGCGATGCATCAGCGACAGCGCACCGGCCTGTTCGAGGGCGAGTGCGGCAATCTCCGTGTCGCTGCGGCTCGCCTTCGGAAACGGCAGACGACCCATCGTTACGATCTCCAGCGCACTGAAGGGAAACGACAACTGCGCCGTTTGCGGCAGCACGGCGCGCAGACGTGCGAGCGCCGCCGTCGAGTATTGCGAGAGCAGCGCACCGTTGAGCATGATCGCGCCGCTCATGTGCGTGCGCGGCGGCAACGGCTCGCCCGCCAGCGCCTTGAGCAGGGTGCTTTTACCCGCACCGTTCCGGCCGAGCAACACAAGCAACTCGCCGGGACGGACGTCGAGCGAAAGGCCGTCGAGCACGGGCGAATCCGAGTGGGCGATGGTGAGGTCGTAGGCACTGAGCATGGCGATGTCCTGATGTTGGCTGATGTCGTCGGCGGTCACAGACCGAACTGCCCGCGGCGTCGCCACAGCAGCATGAGGAAGAAGGGGGCGCCGAGCAGCGCCGTCAGAATGCCCAACGGCAATTCGGCAGGCGCGACCCATGTGCGGGCAACGAGGTCGGCGAGCAACGTCAGAATCGCGCCGAAGAGGGCCGCCGCAGGCAGCACCGCGCGCGGGTCAGGGCCGACCACCAGACGCACGATGTGCGGCGCGATCAGACCGATGAAACCGATCATGCCGCTTGACGCCACCAACGCGCCCACGCACAACGCGCACGCCACCATCACGCGCCGCTTGACCGATTGCACCGCCACGCCGAGGTGCAGCGCTTCGGCTTCCCCGAGCAGCAACGCATTGAGCGAGCGGCACTGCGAGGCGAGGGCGACGATGCCCAGCGCGACCGGCCACACGATCACCGCGAGCATCGACCATTGCGCGCCGCCGAGACTGCCCAGCGTCCAGAAGGTGAGCGTGCGCAATTGCGTATCGTTTGCGAGATACGTCAGCAAGCCGATGGCGGCCCCGGAGACAGCATTGATTGCGATACCTGCGAGCAAGAGCAACGGCAGGGCGAGACGGCCGCGTCCGGCGGCCAGACGATAGACGAGTGCCGTAACCCCCAGCGCACCCACGAACGCCGCCAGCGGCAGCATCCACAAGCCGAGCGAGGCCGCGAGCGCGGCAGGCAGCAACACGCCGCCGAGCACGATCACGCCAGCCGCACCGAGCGCCGCGCCGCTCGCCACGCCGATCAGCCCCGGGTCGGCCAGCGGATTGCGAAAGAGCGCCTGCAACGCGGCACCGGCCGCGCCGAAGCCTGCGCCGACAAGAACGCCCAGCACGATGCGCGGCAAACGGATCTGCAACATCACGTTGCGCGCCTGATCCTGCGCAAAGTCGCCCGTCGCGCCGCGGAACAAGGCGGTGATGGCGTCGGCGGGAGCGATACGATATGCGCCGCCACACAACGCGGCCAGCACGGCGGCGGCGAGCAGGCCGACGAGTACCGTCATGACGATCCAGCGCGGCGGACGCCGACGTGCAGCACCGGTGTGGCGCGGCACATCAGGACGGTCGGTCGAGACATTCGGCGTCGCTGCACGGCTGCGGCTGGACGCGCTCGAAGAACTCGACGTGTGTGACGACATGGGCTTCGGAATCGGAGGAGCGGCTGACATGGCAACGATGACTGGCGAGTGGCTGGCGAATGACGGGTTCGGGGCTGGAGGACCGGGATTGGCGTGACGTCACGAAGTCGCTCACAACGTCACGCCACGCTCACGCAGCGGCCCTCAGGCGGTATGCACGCGCCTGGCAAGCTCCGCGACCGCCTGAGGCAGACGCGGGCCAAAGCCGAGCAGATACAGAGCGTCGAAACTGACGACGCGTCTGGCACGACCCGCCGGTGTGTTGGCGAGTCCCGGCTGCGCGAGCAGCGCTGCGGCCGGGTCGGCGGGCGACGGTCCCGTCGTGGTCGTGAGCAGCACGTCGGGCTGCGCCGCGACAGCGGCTTCGGCGGTCAGCGGACGGTAGCCGTTGAACCCGCGCAGCGCGTTCTCGGCACCGGCGTAAGCCAGCATCGCATCGGCGGCGGTGTCCTGCCCCGCGACCATGACCTGATTGCCTGTATGACCGAGGATGAACAGCACGCGCGGACGCTTCTGAATGCCGTACATCTCCTCGACCTTGCCCCGCACCTGAATCCAGTCGGACATGAAGCGGCCTGCCACGCGTATGCCTTCGTCGTTCAGTTTCATTGCGCTCGCGACACCGCGAATGTTGTCGCGCACCAGCTCAGCCGTATAACCGTGCTTGAAGTGCTGCACGGTCACGCCTGCGGCCGCAATCTGCGAGAGCACGTTGGGCGGCCCGGCTTCGGCCCCCGCGAGCAACAGATCGGGATGCAGCGAGAGCACACCCTCGGCCGAGAGCGTGCGCAGGTAGCCGATCTTGGGCAGCTTGGTCGCCGCTTCCGGATACAGGCTCGTCAGATCGTTGGCGATCACGCGATTCTGCGCGCCGAGCGCGTAGACGATTTCCGTCAGCGCGCCACCGGCGACGATCACGCGCTTCGGGCCGTCCTTGGCGACGGAGGCATCCGTCGCCGCATGCGCTGCGCCAACGAGGGCATGCGGGAGCAGCGCGCCGAGCCATGCGCCGGCGGCGAGCGTCGCGCCACCGCCGAGCAGGGTGCGACGCGAGAGGCGAAGCGCGCCGCGTGCGTCGTTAGGTTTGTTCACGCCGGGTTTCACGCTGATGCCTCCGCGACCCCTTGCGAACCCTCCACACGCACCAGCGTCGCGCGCCAGTCTTCGCGTTCTGCCTGCCCCGGCTTGCGCTCGCCGAAGAACATGGCGATCACCATGCCCGAGGCGTCGAGCAGTTCGAGCGACGAGACGATGCCGTCCGCCGTCGGCTTGCGCACGATCCACGCGGTGTCGACGATGTCTTCGCGCAGGTGCAGATTGAAGCCCGGATCGAGGATGTTGACCCACGGGCCCATCATGCGAATGTTCTTCACCGGGCCGGTGTGGATCTGGATCATGCCCGCATTGCCGACGAACACCATGATCGGCAGATCGGTACCGGCGGCATCTTCGAGCAGCGTACGCACGGAGGCGGACGACACGCGCTGTGCATGACCGGCGGGCGCGAGGCGCAATGCCTGCGCGCGCGACACACCGTGGCGCTTGAGCATGTCGAAGAACTGATGCGTGTCGGTCATCGCAAGCCAGTCGCGCTGGAAGGCGTCGGCGTCGATATCGGCGTCGGGGGTCTCGGCCTTCGGGGCGTCGGCAGCGACAACGTGCTGACCCGGCGTCTGATCGTCCGCGCGGAAACGGGCGACGAGCGCTTCGAAGGCGGCGACGTCGCTGTGATCGCGCAGGAACATCTTGTGCACGGCGGTGCCCGACTTGTCGAAGAATTGCAGCGAGCGGCGCGGGCCGTTTTCCGCCGGTGTTTCGACGGCGTAACCGTAGGCCCATTGGTGATAGAAGATGCGCAGGTCGAGGTCTTTGCCCAGACCGAGACCGATGGTGCCCTGATGCGAGAGCTTTTCGTACTGACCGTCCTTCTCGTGGACGGCGGCGTTATTGCGCGTGAGCGCCATGACGCGTCCGAGCGCAGGCAGCGCCTCGACGATCTCGACGAATTCCGGACGCAGGCGCACGACGTGCTCGCCGACGAATGCCGCGACTGTCTCCCCTTCGGACACACCGAGCGCGGCGGCGGCGTCGCGATCGCGCAGGTTCTGTTCCGTCTTCACTCGTTGGAATTCGCTGCGCAGACGGGTGACGTCGGCGAGCGCGGGGAATGCCGGGCGGGCGGTGGAAGTGGCGTTTTGAGCGTTCATCATGGCGATTCCTTGAATAGCGTGTTTGCTGGCGATAGCGGATGGCTGGCATGCGCCGACGGGGTGAAGCTCACACGTTGAGCGACTTGCGTCGGCGCGGTTCTGACGACCGATCCCGAAGGATCAGTACTGAAGCTTCAGGCTCACAGCCACGCTGCGACCCGGTGCCGAATAGGCGTCCTTGACGTTGGAGTTGTCGGCGAGGTTGCGAACGTCCGACCAGTTCCAGTACTTGCGGTCGAACACGTTGTAGATCCCGGCGTACACCGTGGCGTGCTTGTTGATGTGATAGCCGCCGGACAAGTCGAACACGATGGAGGTCGGCGGCGCCCAGCAGTTCTGGTTCTGCTGCGTACCGGCCGTGCACGTCTTCGCGATCTGGCTTTGCGACTTCGCGGCCTGGAACATCAGGTCGGCCTGCGCGAACCACGTGCTGTTCGGCTCGTAGCGCACACCCAGAACCATCGAGAACGGGTTGATGGTGTTGAGCGGCTGGCTCGCCGCGCCGTTGTCTTCCGTCGTGCCGTGCGCGTACGCCATGGCGGTGCGCAACGTAATGCCGCCCTTGAGCGCCCACGTCGCACGGCCTTCCCAACCCTGGATGTTGGCGCGGCTGAAGTTGACGTACTGATAGATGAGCGGATCGTTCGGACGGCCCGAGCCGCTGATGTTCTGCTGCGAGATGAAGTTACGGTATTTACCCGCGAACACGGCGGTGCTGTACGTCACCGGGCCGAGGGTGGTCGCCAGACGGCCGCGCAAACCCAGCTCGATGGTGTCGCTCGTCTCGGGCTTGAGGTTCGGGTTCGCGATCGACATGTAACCGAAGATCGGATTCGAGAAGCCGTTGTTCACCTGGTCGGGCGTCGGCGTGCGGAAGCCGCGCGCGTATTGCACGTACGGAATCAGCGATGGCGCGATCTCGTACATCACCGCGATGCGCGGCGAGAAGGCGGAGTCGTTCGACGACGTCGGCTGCACGCGTGCGCCCGATGCCGTCTGCGAGACGTACAGCGGGTCATTCTGCTTGGGCGAGAGCCAGTAGGCGTCGTAACGGATACCCGGCGTGACGGTCAGCGCGCCGTAGCGGATTTCGTCCTGAAGGAACGCGCCGAAGAGCGTGTAGTTCGTGTCCGGGAAGGCCTTGTTCGGGAACGACTCGCCCACGCCAGGCACGGTGCCGTTACGGTAGCTCGTGATGTAGGCCAGGCTCGCATCGGTGCCGTACACCAGCTTGTGCGCGAGCGGGCCGGTGGTGAAGTTGCTTTCCGCTTGCAGCGAGCCGCCCACGGTGCGTTCCTTGTACGTGTTGTCGCGCGTACGGTCGCCCGCCGTGCGTTTTTCGTACGAGTACTGGCTGTTCTTCGCGTCCTGGAAGTACACCAGCGCATGTGCGTTCTGGACGTATGCCTGCGAGGCGTCGTTGAAGTCGTAATCGAGGCTGACGCGGTTGCGCTCCAGACGATCGCTCGTATGCAGGCCGAGCGTCGTGGGCGGATTGACGGCGGACAGCACGTCCGAATCGGTGCGACGGCGCACGTTTTCGGCGGTGAGCTTGAACGTGGAGAAGGGCGTGGCCTTGAAGACGAGCTTGCCGAGGACGGAGTCGCCGTTGGTGTCCTGCGGATTCGCCGTCGTACGCGCGGTGCTCGCAGAATTGTTCGAGCCCTTGCCGTCGAGTTCGTGGCCCTTGTTGCCGTCCACGATCAACATGCCTTGCCACTGTTCGCCACCCCATGCGGCCTGCGCGGTCATGCCGAAGCTGCGATCCATCGAGTTGTAGTACGGACGCAGCGAGAAGTAGGTGGACTTGCCGAACACATCGAGCAGGTCTTGCGGATCCTTGGTGAGGAAGTTGACGACGCCGGTCAGGCCGTCGCTGCCGTACAGCGACGATGCCGGGCCGCGCAGGATTTCGATGCGACGCAGCAGATCCATGCCCATGTAGTCGCCACGACCGGCTTCCAGCGGACCGAACGAGTACGAGGAGGGCATGCGGATGCCGTCTTCGAACAGCGCGACGCGATTACCTTCGAGGCCACGGATGTTGATGCTGGAGTTGCCATCGCGACCGCCACCTGCGGCAGCGGAGGCGGGACGGTACGGTGCACGACGCACGGTCACGCCGGGCTCGTAGCGCAGCGCTTCCTTGATGTCCTGCGCCTGCTGTTCCTCGATGTCCTGATCGGTGATGACCGAGATCGAGGCCGGCGTGCGTTCGCTGGCCGTCGGTGTGCGCGTTGCCGTCACGTTCACCTCTCGCAGATTGGCTTCGGCGAGCTGAATCGGTGCGTTGGGCGATGCCTGCGCGAGTTGAATCGTCTGGGCGGACTGGACGGGTTTGGCGGGCTGCGCCGAACCGTCGGCCGGGGCCTGTTGCGCGAAAGCGGCAGGCAGCCAGAACGCGGCAAGCACCGCGCCTGCGAGCGGATGCAGACGCCGACGTGACTCGGACGCCGGTTGGCGTCGCGAGGCTTCGGTTCGTGCGCCATGCATGGCGCTGGTTGAACCGTTGGCGCCGTGTTCCCGACGCATGGACATGACAAAGGCGCGGCCCCCGCCGCAAGACGACTGCTTCACTGCTGGCTCCCAGTGCAAAAAAACCCGTTGCTGGCTGGCGAGCGCTCGTGGCAATCGGCGTGTGAGCGGCGTCTCTCGACGCTTCACTACACGCTGGCAGGCGCGGCTGGCGAAAAAATCTCACGCCACCCGGCCGCATTGTTCGGCCTTGAGACGAAGAGCTTGGATAAAGACTTAAATGAGAATCATTTGCATTTTTAGCGAAGATCCTCCGGTCCGTCAAGAGGGGATGTTGCGCAATGTCAACGTATGGGAAGTTGCGGAAAGCCTACGGAAATTGCCGGACGTCAGATGGGCAGACTTGTGTCGAACTTGATTTCACGCAGTACAACGCTGGTTTTAACGTTAGAAACCGCAGGAAGACGGAAGATGTGCTCATGCAGAAAGGCGTCGTACGCCTTGATGTCCGGTGCCACGATCTTGAGGATGTAATCCGCCTCGCCGGTGGTGCTGTAGCACTCGGTGACTTCGGGGCAGGTGCGGATCTCGCGCTCGAACTGCTCCGTGCCGCCTTCCGTGTGACGCGTGAGTTGCACATGGGCGAGGGCGCACACATGCAGACCGAGCTTTTCCCGGTCGAGCAGCACCGTGTACCGCTGGATCACGCCACTTTGCTCCATGTCCTTGATGCGTCGCCAGCAAGGCGTCGCCGACAGGCCGACGTTTTCAGACAGTTCCTGTGCCGAACGGCGCGAGTCGATCTGCAGCAGACGCAGGATCTGCCGCGCAAAGTTGTCGAGTAATTCCATTTCCCTAAATCGCCTTTTGCGAAATGAACGTTTCTTATTGTGCGCCGAAAGGAGTGAAATAGTAAAAATCTTTCTCGGGCCTCCCCATACACTGCTTCCATAACCGACGCGTTCACGCGCTATGCGCAAAGGCGTCGAGACGAACAGAACAAATAACCCCGAAGCACCGCTGGCGAGTCGGTACACCGATGACGTTGCCAGCCGGACGCGGGGATCAGGAGATACCCGATGAATGCCCCCATGCGCGCCGCTCTTGCGACGCCCACGGCCAACCCTCTGGCCCATCCCGAATACCAGCTCTCCGACGCGCTTA
Organism: Pandoraea commovens; assembly: GCF_902459615.1. GTDB lineage: Bacteria > Pseudomonadota > Gammaproteobacteria > Burkholderiales > Burkholderiaceae > Pandoraea > Pandoraea commovens. The sequence goes on along the minus strand of NZ_CABPSA010000002.1, from coordinate 292,650 downwards.
CCGCGCGTAGCGGTCAGATTTTCCTGACCGGTACGCAGGCGCTGGTGCGCATCCTGCTGATGCAACACCAGCTCGACGCCGCACGCGGCCTGAACACGGCTGGCTTTATCAGCGGCTATCGCGGCTCGCCGCTGGGCGGTGTGGACCAGCAACTGTGGAAGGCGAAGAAGCTGCTCGACGCGGCGAGCGTCAAGTTCCTGCCTGCGATCAACGAGGAACTGGGTGGCACGGCCGTGATGGGCACGCAGCGCGTCGAAGCGGACCCCGAGCGCACCGTCGAAGGCGTGTTCGGCATGTGGTACGGCAAGGGCCCCGGCGTGGACCGCGCGGGCGATGCGCTCAAGCACGGCAACGCATACGGCGCATCGCGTCATGGCGGCGTGCTCGTGGTGGCGGGCGACGATCACGGTTGCGTGTCGTCGTCTATGCCGCACCAGAGCGACTTCACGATGATGTCGTGGAGCATGCCGGTGCTCAATCCGGCCGATATCGGCGAACTGGTCGAGTTCGGTCTGTACGGCTACGCGCTGTCGCGATTCTCCGGTGCTTGGGCGGGCCTCAAGGCCATCTCCGAGACGGTCGAGTCGCGTGGCACCGTCGATCTGGACAAGATCCGCACCGACTGGGCCGAGCCGCTCGACTACGTGGCACCGGCGGGCGGTCTGCACAATCGCTGGCCCGATCTGCCGAGTCTGGCGCTCGAAGCGCGTCTTGCGGACAAGCTCGACGCCGTGCGCGCCTTCTCGCGCGTGAACAGCATCGACAAGTGGATTGCTCCGGCACCCGACGCCGACATCGGCATCGTGACCTGCGGCAAGGCGCATCTGGATCTGATGGAGACGCTGCGCCGTCTGGACATCACCGTCGACGACCTCGCGGCGGCCGGTGTGCGCATTTACAAGGTGGGGCAGTCGTTCCCGCTGGACATGTCTCGTCTGGACACCTTCGTCGCCGGACTGAAGGAAATCCTCGTGATCGAGGAGAAGGGCCCGGTCGTCGAGCAGCAGATCAAGCAGTACCTGTACAACCGCACCACGGGCACGCGTCCCGTCGTGCTCGGCAAGACCGACGCCGAAGGCCGTACGTTGCTCTCCGCGCTGGGCGAGCTGCGTCCGTCGCGCGTGCTGCCGGTGTTTGCCGACTGGCTGGCGAAGCATCGTCCGACGCTGGACCGACGCGCGCGCGTGGTCGATCTCGTCGCGCACGACATCCTGTCGAATGCGGCCGACGGCGTGCGTCGCGTGCCGTACTTCTGTTCGGGCTGCCCGCACAACACGTCGACGAAGGTGCCCGAGGGGTCCATCGCGCAGGCGGGCATCGGCTGTCACTTCATGGCGTCGTGGATGGATCGCGACACAACCGGGCTGATCCAGATGGGTGGCGAGGGCGTGGACTGGGCGGCGCATTCGCACTTTACGAAGCGTGCGCACGTCTTCCAGAATCTGGGCGACGGCACGTACTTCCACTCGGGGCTGCTGGCGATTCGTCAGGCGGTCGCGTCGAAGGCGAACATCACCTACAAGATCCTCTACAACGATGCCGTGGCGATGACGGGTGGACAGCCGGTCGACGGCTCCATTTCCGTGCCGCAGATCGCGCGTCAGGTGGAAGCCGAAGGCATTGCCAAGCTGGTCGTGGTGAGCGACGAGCCGGAGAAGTACATCGGCCACGAAGGGCAATTCCCGAAGGGCACGACGTTCCATCACCGCAGCGAACTCGACGCCGTGCAGCGCGAACTGCGCGAGATTCCCGGCGCGACCGTGCTGATCTACGACCAGACGTGTGCGGCCGAGAAGCGTCGCCGTCGCAAGAAAAACGAATTCCCGAATCCGGATCGACGTCTGTTCATCAACGAAGCCGTTTGTGAGGGCTGCGGCGATTGCGGCGTGGCGTCGAACTGCCTGTCGGTCGAACCGGTGGAAACGGCGATGGGGCGCAAGCGTCGCATCGATCAGTCGTCGTGCAACAAGGACTTCTCCTGCGTGAACGGCTTCTGCCCGAGCTTTGTTTCGGTCAAGGGCGCGCAGTTGAAGAAGGCGCTGGCCGCAGCATTCGATCAGGCCGCTTTCGAGGGACGTCTGAACGCGCTGCCGCAGCCGGTGGCGCTCGCGGGCGATGCCCCGTTCGACATCATGGTCACGGGCGTGGGCGGCACGGGCGTGGTGACGATCGGCGCGCTGATTACGATGGCCGCGCATCTGGAAGGCAAGAGCGCGTCGGTGCTCGACTTCATGGGCTTCGCGCAGAAGGGCGGTGCTGTGCTGTCGTTCGTGCGATTCGCGAACACGCCGCAAGCGCTCAATCAGGTGCGTATCGACACGCAGCAGGCCGACGTGCTGCTCGCGTGCGACATGGTGGTGGGCGCGAGTGCCGATGCGTTGCAGACGGTGCGCCGCGACCGCACGCGCGTGGTCGTCAACACGCACGCCATTCCGAATGCGACCTTCGTGCAGAACCCGGACGCGAATCTACACGCGGGGGCGCTGCTGGAGAAGATGCGTCACGCGGCAGGCAACGACAAGCTCGACGCTTGCGACGCGCAAGCCCTCGCACAGCGCTTCCTCGGCGACACGATGGGTTCGAACATCATCATGCTCGGCTATGCGTGGCAACTGGGTCTGGTGCCGGTCTCGCTGCATGCGCTGCAACGCGCCATCGAACTGAACAACGTGGCTGTGCCGATGAACCATCTGGCGCTGGCGATCGGTCGTCTTGCCGCAGGCGATCCTGCTGCGCTGACGGAAACGACCGCCAAGGCGACGCACGCGCCGATGCATGCACCGGTTGCCGACGACATGACGTTCGACGCGCTCGTCGCACATCGTGTGGACTTGCTGACGCAGTACCAGAGCGCGGCATACGCCTCGCAATTCACGGGGTTCGTGAAGCAGGTGGTCGATGCGGAAACGCGTGTGGCCGGTGCGCCGGGACGTCTGTCGCGTGCCGTAGCTCAGCAGCTCTCGCGTCTCATGGCCTACAAGGACGAGTATGAAGTGGCGCGTCTGTACGCTGCCACGACGTTCACCGATGCGTTGGGTGAGGCGTTCGAAGGCAAGCCGGGCAGCGACTTCCGTCTGGAATTCCACATGGCGCCGCCGCTCATCGCGCGTGGCAAGGACGGCGGTGTACCGAAGAAGGTGACGATCGGACCGTGGCTCTGGCCGGTGCTGCGCGGCATGGCGAAGCTGCGTGGTCTGCGCGGCGGCGCGCTCGACGTCTTCGGCTACACGCTGGAGCGTCGCATGGAGCGTCAGCTGATCGCCGACTATCGCACGACGATGGAGCGCGTGCTGGCCGGTCTCTCGGCCGACACGCTGGCCGACGCGATTGCGCTGGCCGAAGCCCCGGCGAAGATCCGTGGTTACGGGCACGTGAAGCTGGCGAACCTGGCGATGGCCAAGCGCGTGGAAGCGACGATTGCGGGCCGTCTGGGCGTGACGCCGGCCACCGGCGACGCCGTCGAACAGGCCCTCGCTCACGCGCGCAGCAGCGGGAAGTCGCTTAAGGGCATTCCGGTGGTGACGTCGCGGTAAGTAGCAGAATTTTTTTCGCTGTTCGCAGCAGGAATGATTTGGTTTGAGACGAAAACGACGGTGGAGCAAGCGATACGATTCGCTGTTCCACCGTCGTTTTTTTGTTGGTCGCGCCGCTTACTCCAGTGACAATCGGCGAGTTTAGGGAAGCGGCTCAGTGGATCGACGGAGAGCGTGAGACCGGGACCATTCGTGCAAATATCCCAAGGCCAATGGCGGTCATGCCTGAGCACAAGAAAACAAACTCAACGCTAGTCACGTTTGATAGAGCGCCCCCGAGCAGAGGCGCGACGATCATCAGAAGCAATTGGAGGCTTCTGCCCGTAGACGTGACCGTTCCCAATACTTCGCGCGGACAATATTGTTGGAACATGAGCATCACCAACATAACCCCCAGTCCATACCCGAATCCGTTGCCGATCCATAACGAGAACATCGCAAAGACGGGCACTTCGGTTTGTGCGAACACCATTGCTGCGGGCGTCAGTACGGTTAAGCCGAAGAGTATCGACGACACAGTTAACAGAGTGGTCGGAGAACATCTCTTGATTGCGCTTTTGAAGGCCAGTGAGCCAATGATGGCACCCGCTGCGGTACATCCCACGATGCTGCCAAAAGTGCCGTCGGGATAACCCCTCGCCTTGAGAAACAGGGCTAGCAAAGCGTCGTAAAAGCCCAAAACGAATGCCTGGCAAAGCGTAATTGTGAATACGCGTCGTAGAAGGGGGTGGTCCCGCAGTACGGTATGGAACACTGCCCACACAGGACGTCCGTGGATGTTGACTCTGACCGGCTTCGTGGACACTTCGCGGCCTGGAAGCAGAACGACACCCGCAAGTCCAAGTGCAGCGGACAGTGCGAATCCTGGCAAATGCCATGCTGCTAGCATCGCCGCAACGAGTGGTGCGAAGAGCTTGGCCATCTGGTCGATCAAGGTAACCTTGCTAGTGTTTCCGGCAAGCGCATCATTGGAAAGCAAGCGGCGAAACAACTGCTGTTCGGCTGGGCCGGGAACCAGATTGGCTAGCCCTTTCATCGCCACGCAAATCAGGAATAGTTGAAGTGTGGGTGCGAGCAAAAGGGCTATCGCGGTGACCGCGCGAACGACATAGCTCCAACGAAGCATGACCCAGGGACAATGACGGTCAACGAAGGCACCGATCCATGGACCGGCGAGAACGCCAGGAACTCCGTAAAACGTCATGGCTAGTCCAATGACTACAGCATCGGCATCCCAGCGAAATGCGAGACTCTCGAAAATCAATGTGAAGTCTATCCATAGGATCGACGCTCCAACCGCGCGGGACGCTAGCAGACGAGAATAGCTCTGTGCGCGAGAGGTGTGTTTCAAGGCTGATCTCTAGGTGTCAATGTTGCATCCTGCTTACGCATGTAAAGGCTTCTTCCGACGACGAAGCCGTCTAACCCGACGTCCAAAGCAAAGCGGGCTAGATCCGACGCTCTGTTGATGAATCCTGTTCCATTGAAATTCAGCGACGTGTTGCAAAGGACGCCAAACCCCGAAAGTTTGCGAAATTCGCAAAGAACTTCATGAAGCGCGGGGTTTTGTTCAATCGATAACGTTTGGACCCGGGCTGAGCCATCAACGTGGGTGACTGCGGGCAGGTGAGTACCCAATACGCGCCGGAAGTGGAGCATATAAGGACTTGGCGTAGCAGGAAGGAAGTGTTCGGAGACCTCTTCCTCGCGGCAAATGGGAGCAATTGGCCGGAATCCTTCACGTCGCTTCAGCCGATTAATTCTTTCGAGCGTCCCCCGATTCGATGGGCTGGCGAGAATTGAGCGATTTCCCAGTGCACGTGGTCCGATTTCCGCGTTTCCGTTTGCCCATCCGAGGATCGCGCCGGCATGAAGATGTTTGGCTATCTCACATGGAGTAGCGGGAGTCAGATGGAAGTCTGCATGCTCTAGTTCATCCAGAACGAAGGCGGGGCCGGAATATACAGACCACTTTATCTTGGCCGAACCAGTCAAATGAAACTGTGCGTCTGCAGCCGTGCCGATGGCGGAACCGCTATCGTTCGCACAAGGAGGAACAAATACGTCCGAGAACATTCCGGAATCTTCCAAAGCAGAATTCCATTCACAGTTCAGGCCGCATCCGCCAGAAATCAGTAAAGGTGCGCGTTGTATTACACAGTCGCGAATTGCAGATTCAAAGTGCTTGTAGATTGCATCGGAAATAAGGCGCGCCAATCGCTTTCCTGCATTCGACGTCACTCCGCAATTGTGCTGCGAGAATTCCTGAAAATCGGCTTTTACAAACTTTGGGATCTCATCGGGGCGCGATAGCAACACATCGACCAACCGTTGCTCTTCCGGGGTCGGGTTGATGTGATCGCAGTAGGCCGCCAGTGCCATTAGTTTTCCTGCGTCGGATAATCTCACTGCACCAGGCTGTAGTTTGAAGGACGGGTCCATAAGGCCGTAAGCGAACGCATATCGAATTCCCGGTCCCCACATGACATCGCGTAGCAACTGAATATTCAGTGCCTCATCCACGTGATAGAAGCGGCCGATATGGCCCTCCCATACCAACGCATAACACGCGGTTCCTTGAGGAAAAGGTGAAAGGGCGTATGCGCACATAATGTGCGACCGCTCGTGCGACGAAGAGAACAGCGTGGTTGACTGATCGAAAATGGTTACTGCTGTAGCGGGGGGCACTTGAAGCCCAATGTATCCGCTGCCAATCGATCTTGAGACACCTCCTCTCTTTTCCTCCCATCCGCTGATAGCGATGACGTCGGGAGCGGAACTCACCTCCTGCAACGCGCCAACCATCGACGATGGATCAAGTGCCGCATATCGGGCCGCAGAGTCTTTTTCAGCTTCGTGCGAGAACTGCAGAACCCCATCTCTGACAAATGCCGAGCAGCCATCGTGTCCCGGTTTGAACGAGAGAATTTTCATTGACTTTTCCTCTCGGAGAAATGTTTCATCGCCTCAATCGCATCGCGCGCGACTGCACCTTCGCCGTAGCCGGCACCCAGAAAAAAGAGGGCCGACTCTTTCACGCCATCGACCGCGAGAAGTGCGTTGACGTCAGTATCGATAAAGTAGCCGGTGACCCATGACTGGATGCCTAGTGCCGTCGATACCAATTGAAATGTTTGCGCTAGGCATCCCACATCCATTAGGGCAACACGGTAAGCGCGTGAGTGGGGGTATTTCCACCAAAGCTTGTCGAAGCGAGAGGTCACGAACACCCCATACGCTAGCTCTTTTGCAACCGTCTGGCCGCAGAGCAATCGGCAAACCGTATCGACACTCGGCGCATCTCCGACGTAGGAGAGCTCGTGGCGGATTGATCGATAGTGGTATACGCCGGGTGAAAGCCCGGAGACGTTGAGCGCGACGAGAAATGGTTCGCTGGGCTGCATGGATCCGCCAGAAGGCGAGGTGCGCCGATAGCCGACAGAGCGCATTCCTAACTGGGACAGGTCCATGCGCGAGCTTCCATGGACGGCACCGAATGTTGCCCACAGCGTATCTGCCACATCCTGAAGCGATACGGGACGGTTAATGAAGGCGCGGCAGGTGTATCGTGCCTTCAATGTTGTATCCAAATCCGCGCCGTCGATGTTGCGCGGGGCTGGGAGCGCCGTAATCGTTCCGCCGCGAAGTACTTCGTTGTCGGGAATCTTGTCGGATACAGAAGTGCAGTGCTCGATGTATCCCAAGTATGGAATTGCTTCCGGGACTTGTTCGCTCCTGGGTACCTGTGTGCCCACGTGGAACATCCTAGACAAGCAGTCCCATCCCCATGCTTTGGGGTCGGATGTGGATAGCAGGCCTGCCTCGGTTATCTCGGTATCGATTGCGTCGTCGCGACGTTCGGAGCCTGTAGCCAATTCGAGAAGTCTCGTCACATGCGCAGTGTCGACCTGATACTGCTTGTGATTTTGGTAGTCCCAGAGAACGAGTCGCCCGTCTAGAATTTTCAAGAACAATGTGGGTGTCATTGGTATATCTGTGCCTGAGACCGGACGCCGGGCCCAGCGTCCGTTGCAAGGTCTAATGCTTAGCTGTTCTTGGCCGGTGCAGTGTGCGGCGTGTTGTAGGCATCATTGGACTGGTTGGACAACGTGGGTTCGATCTGAATGAGTTGCATCTGGTTTTCTCCGTTAAGTGAGTTTTCCCGGTGCAGATGGCACTCGGGAGGCCGAATTCTGATATCCGTCGCCGGACGCCGCTATTCGATTTGAACGCCTCTTTTCGGTGCTCGCGAACGTGTCTGGTTAAGCCCATCTGGCGTCGGATGGGACCAATTTCTTGTTCGTTTTCGGCCTTCGTCCCCCAGCTTTTTATGGGGCCGCTGCTGCTGAGGCAGTCGCCATGTCATTGGGTTGCGGGAAGGGGTTTCTGTACCGTCATCGGGCCGACGCGCTACCATTCGGGAACGACGCTTGATTACGGAGAGGAAAATGAGTGTTTCGAAGGCGCCTGCGGATCGCAAGGTGATCCTCACGGGTGACCGTCCGACGGGCCCGCTGCATCTGGGCCACTACGTCGGTAGTCTCAAGAACCGTGTTGCGTATCAACACGAGTACAAGCAATTCATTCTGGTCGCCGACGCTCAGGCGCTGACCGACAACACCGACGACGAAGGCAAGGGCCGCGACAAGGTCCATCGCAACGTCTCCGAGGTGGCGCTCGACTATCTGGCCGTCGGCATCGACCCGGACGTCACGACCATCTGCGTGCAGACCTGGCTGCCCGAACTGACCGAACTCACGTTCTACTACCTGAATCTGGTCACGGTCGCGCGTCTGGAGCGCAACCCGACCGTGAAGCAGGAAATCTCCCTGCGCAACTTCGAGCGCGACATTCCGGCCGGTTTCCTAACGTATCCCGTGAGCCAGGCAGCGGACATCACCGCGTTTCGCGCCACGCTCGTCCCCGTGGGCGAAGACCAGTTGCCGATGATCGAGCAGACGAACGAAATCGCACGTCGTCTCAATCGCATGGCCGGTCGCGAGATCCTCACCGAAGCCAAGGCCCTCGTGCCGCCGATCGGGCGTCTGCCGGGCATCGACGGCAAAGCGAAGATGAGCAAGTCGCTCGGCAACGTCATCAACATTTCCTCCTCGCCGGACGAAATCCGCGCGGCCGTGAAGAAGTGCTACACCGACCCGCTGCACCTGAAGGTCGAAGACCCGGGGCATCTGGAAGGCAACGTCGCATTCGCCTATCTCGACGCCTTCGACGAAGACAAGGAAGGCCTGCAAGCGCTCAAGGATCACTACGTGCGCGGCGGTCTGGCCGACTCGAAGGTGAAGGCGCGTCTGGAAGAGCGGCTGCAGGAAATGCTGCGTCCGATGCGCGAGCGTCGCGAGGAATACGCGAAGAATCCCGACTATGTGTGGGACATGCTGCGCGCAGGCACCGAACGCGCCCGCGAGACGGTCTCGCAGACGCTCGACGACGTACGCTCGGTATTCGTCACGCCGGGCTGGAAGAAGTGAGTCACGCGTTGCGCGTCGATAACTGACGTGTGACGCATCGGCCCCCGGAGGATTGGAGATGTCTCCAATGCCCGGGGGCCGTTATTTTTGGTCCATACCTAATGCTGTCTGGCAGCGCTCGATCTCCGCTCGAAAGTCTGCGCGGGATGTCGTGCGCGCGCTTTCTTTGTGTGACGAGTCGCCTCGACTCATCAGGTGCTGAGCCCGTGCTTCGAGTCGGTTAAGTATCTGCAACGCGTAGTCCTGACTCGCAAGAAGCTGCTTGACCTGAGCCATTTGCAGCCGCAGTTGATTGTTGCGGTACGACAGCGTCCCACGTCTGACGATTGAGGCCGCTGTTGGTCCTGCGGTGCCTGGCAGCGAACACGTTGCGTATTGATGAGGAGGCGGGTTCTGGTTGGAAATCTCTGGCATGACGTCGCTTATCCAAAAGGTAAAACGGTGAGTGAAACGGACGGCAGCGTTGCGATCAAACTGACGCGTGTGCCATCGCGTCGTTGAGACGATCGATCTCGCTCATGAGGTCCTTGTGTTTGCCTGCGGCAAGCCCAATCTGGGTGCCGCAATATCTGATCCTTCGATTCATCATTTCCTCTTCGCGCTCGCACACGGCGTCCTGTTGTTCTCTAATTCGCAAGTTCATCGATCCGTAGAGATTCCGCACTTTCACGATGCACGACGACATATCGTCCCAACCTCGATTACGCGGGTAGGCGACAAGGGTGAACACGCTGTTGACGAGACTGAGACCGCTGAGAAGCCCTGACGCGATTTTCAGCGCGACACCGATGATCACGAGTGCCGGAAACATCTGCGGCAGCAATATCGTCGCGACGATGAGCGTGGCCGACAGCACGAAAAGGCCGACAAGAATGGCGATTCTTAGCTTCCATCGACGTCGTTCAGGCGGCATGGCGGCCGAGGCCTGATGCAGCGCGTTGTCGATGATCGGCCGCATCTTGTCCAGCGCGCGTCCTGCCCTTCGAGTGGCAACGGCGAGCCGTTGCGCTTTGATCAGATCCTCGTCTTTTGGCAGATCGCCGGTTGCCGTGTCGTTGCTGTATTGCAGTGACTCGAACGGAATCGGAGCGCTTCGCGCTTCCACACACCGAACGGCGAGTAATGTCGCCAGGATGTCATTCACGGCATGTTCGAAGTGATAGAAGACCGTGAAGGCAGCGGTGGCATTGAGGGTGAGCCCATTGCACGCAGGAAGGGTCTTTTGTGAGCCGATCGTTCGCCATGAGCCCCACGGCACCTGGCGCGAACGGTAGATGCGCGAGATTGCTTTTTCCAGACCTTTGATCAAAGGTTCGACGGCGACGAGACCGTCGCCGTAATGGCGTGAGGCCGCGCTCACGCGCTCGACGAGTGCGTTGATCGGCGCAAATTCCTTCGACAGCGGTACGTCGTCGGCATCGACCTTCACCATGCTCTCGATCTCGTTCCACGCGTTGCTGATCGCGCGTAGCCCGTCGGTAATAGACGTTCGGAGCGTCTCCAGCGAATGCGCTTCACAGGCCTCCTCCAATGACATGACGTTTTGCTGCGTGACGCTGACGATCCAGTCACCGACGAAGGACCGCGAGGCGTTGCTTCTCGTGCTGGACGTCGAAAGCTGGCGCAGGAAGGACGGTGGTATGGACTGCGGTTTGGGCGTCAGAACGATTGTCATGGGGGGACCTTGTTCTTTACGTTTATGAGATGAGACTAGACCCCCAACTTGCGTGCCGCTTTTACTTTTTGCTCTGGTGTCGGGCTGGCGCGTGCGTCGAAAGCAAAAACGCCGCGACATCATGCCCGTCGCGGCGTTTCTTGTTCCTACGAAGCGGTCATGCGATTACGGTTGCTTCGCGACCTTGCCGTCCTTGAAGACCCAGCGAATGGCCTCGCCCTGACCTGTCAGCACATCGATCGATTCGAGCGGATTCCCATCGACGACCAGCACGTCGGCGAGCGCGCCCGGCGCGATCACGCCCAGCTCACCTGCGCGATTCAGAATTTCCGCGCCGATCACCGTTGCCGAGCGCAGCGTGTCGGCTGCGCCCAGCACGTCGGCGCGAATCGTCAGTTCGTCGGACTGATACTTGTGCATGTCGCCGAGCAGGTCCGAGCCGAAGCCCATTTTCACGCCAGCATCACGGTAGATCGCGAGCGATTCGCGACCGGCGCGTTGCACGCTTTCCACCTTGGCGACGGATTCCGGCGGCAGGCCCAGCGATTCACCGTCTTTGGCGAGGGCGTCGTAGGTGACGAGCGTAGGCACCACGTAAGCGCCTTTCTCGGCCATGAGCTTCGCCGTCTCGGCGTCGCACAGATTGCCGTGCTCGATGGTGCGCACGCCGCAACGCACAGCGCGCGCGATGGTCTTCGGCGTGTACGCGTGCGCCATCACGTAAGTCTGTGCCGCTTCCGCTTCCGCTACGGCCGCGCGGATTTCGTCTTCCGAGTACTGCGTGTTGGCGATGGGATCGACCGGCGAAGCAACGCCACCCGATGCCATCAGCTTGATCTGCGTTGCGCCCTTCTGAATCTCTTCGCGCACAGCGAGACGAATCGGGTCGACGCCGTCGACCACGCGGCCGATGGCGCCCGCACGAAACGCGCACGAGCACGGCTCAAGCACGTCGCTGCGCGGACGGAAGTCGCCGTGGCCGCCGGTCTGCGACAACGCCTTGCCCGACGGGAAAATTCGCGGGCCCGGGATCACGCCTTGTTCAATGGCCTGTTGCAGCGCCCAGTCGGCACCGCCTGCGTCGCGCACGGTGGTGAAGCCGCGGTTGAGCATGCCTTGCATGATCGGCAGGGACTTGAGCACGGTCAGCACGTTCGGCTGGCTCGCGTTGGTGCCGAGGTTCGGATGCGAGGCGAGCACGTGCACGTGGCAGTCGATCATGCCGGGCATGACGGTCTTGCCGGTGACGTCGATCACCGTGGCGTCGGCGATGTCGAGCGGCGTGGCGCTCACCGCCGTAATGCGATTGCCAACGATGGCCACATCGTGTCGTTCGAGCAGGCGGCCAGTGGCTGCGTCGAGCACATTGCCGCCGCGAAGCAAAGTAGCGGTCGTAGAGGACATGGGGGAATTCCTTGGAAAAAGCACAAGGCGCGCCGGGTCAGGGCGCGCCTTGTTTAGGGGAAACTCAGACCTTGCCGGTCTTTGGCAGCGGCTTGACGAAGCACGTGCCGACCAGACTGATGGCGGCAGCCACGATCACATAGATCGCCGGGGCCATGTTGCTGCCCGTGCGGGCAATCAGCCACGTGATGATCAGCGCAGCGAAGCCGCCGAAGATCGTCACCGCGAAGTTGTACGCCACCGACAGGCCGGTCGAGAGCACCTTCGCCGGGAACAGCTCGGAGAACGCGGCGAGAATCGGGCCGGTGTAGCAGGCGATCAGCAGGCCGAACACGATCTGGAACGTGAGCAGCGATTGCAGACCCGGCGACACGTTCAGGTACGTGAACATCGGCCAGGCGAGCACCAGAATCAGAAGTGCCGAACCTGTCAGGAAGGGGCGACGGCCGAGACGGTCCGCCAGACGTCCCACGACCGGAGCGAACACGAGGATCATCGCGCCGCCGACCATACCGGCGGTGAAGCCGTTCGACGCGGGCAGATGCAGCACGCGCTGGGCATACGTCGGCATGTAGAACAACAGCACGTAGGTGCAGATCGTCCACAGCACGACCATGGAGAAGCTCGCGAGCGTTTCCTTGGGGTATTGCGAGAAGACGTCGCGCAGCGGCGTGTCGGACTTCTCCGCACTCTGGAACGTCGGCGTTTCTTCGATCTTGTTACGGATGTAGAAACCGACCGGGCCGATCAGCATGCCGACGATGAACGGCACACGCCAGCCCCACGATTCGAGCGACGCCTTGTCGAGTTCGGTCGTCACGAACGTGCCCACGGCCGCACCGAGCAGCACGGCAAAGCCGATGCTCGATTGAATCCATGCCGAGTAGTAAGCGCGTTGATTGGCCGGTGCGTATTCCGTCAGGAATGCCGTTGCACCGCCCATTTCACCGCCAGCGGAGAAGCCTTGCAGCAAACGGGCCAACACGATGATGAGCGGTGCGGCGAGCCCGATCTGGTCGTACGTCGGCGCCAGACCGATCATGGCCGTGCCCGCTGCCATCAACAGGATGGTGAGCGAGAGCGCGGCTTTGCGGCCCACGCGGTCGGAGTAGATGCCGAGCACGATGCCGCCGACCGGGCGCATGAAGAAGCCCACGCCGAAGGTGGCCACGGCCAGCAGGAACGACGAGAGGTCGTCGCCCGTAGGGAAGAACTGCTTCGCGATGATCGCAGCGAAGAAGCTATAGACGGTGAAGTCGAACCATTCAAGCCCGTTGCCGATCACCGTCGCCACGATCGCGTGACGGCGCTGGCGGGCCAGGTTGTCTTGAGGCACTGCGTAGGTCGCCTGCATCTGGGTCTCCCGGAGGATGGGTGGCGTCCGTTGCGTGTCTTGCTGTCACGTCATGCCGGTAATACGCCTGCTTTTTTGTCGGATCACGTTCGTTCGCAGGCAATGGGAATTCCATGCCGCTACCGGACGTGCGCGGATAAGACAGAAAGTAGTTCAGACAAAATGACAGGCAAAACGATAATTCTGCATGTTGCCATGCGTGTAGCGCATGGCAACTTTTCTAAACACGCGTAACCCCTATGATGGGAAACGAGTTTCTGAGTAGATCCAGTTGCGGAAAATTCGTGCTGCGGCATGCTCATGGCGCTCGGCAGGCCATACGAGGTAGTAGCCGCCACCCAGGCTGGCCGATGCGTCGCACGCAGGGACGAGCAGACCGGCGTCGAGACATGGGTCGATCATGTGACGCCAGCCCATCACGAGTCCGCCGCCTTCGATAGCCATCTGCACGAGCAGCGGGTAGTAATTGGCGCTCACCATGCGCGGGAATTTCGGCGCATTCACGCCTTGCAGCTCGAACCAGTCGGGCCACGACATCCACTTGCGCTGACCGTCTTCGATGAAGAGCAACGTTTCGCTCACGAGATCGGCGGGGGTGAGCTGGCGTCCGTCGAGATAGCTTGGGGAGCAGACGGGGAAGACTTCCTCGTCGAACAGACGGCGTCCGGCGAAATCGGGCGGCAGGTCGTTACGCACGTAGTACACACCGAGATCGAATTCGGACGCGGACAGCGACGTGATGCCGTCCTTCACGATCACGCGAATCTTGACGTCGGGGTGGGCTGCGCGAAAGCGCATGAGTTGCGGCGTCATCCAGAGCACGGCCACGCCGGACGAACACGCGACCGTGAGTTCCAGATCGCCGCGTCGTTTCATGAGGTCGGCCGTGGCTTCGGCGCATTCGCCGAGCAGACGCTGAATCTGCTCGGCGTAGCGTTGTCCGGCCACCGTCAGCCGCAGCGTGCGATGTTCGCGTGTGAACAGCGCGCGCCCGAGAAACTCTTCGAGCTGCGCGATCTGCCGGCTCACGGCGCTTTGCGTGAGGTTGAGTTCCGCAGCGGCCCGGGTGAAGTTCGCATGCCGCACGGCGGCATCGAACGCAATCAGACAGTGCAGCGGCGGCAGGGGCGAAATCGGCATGCGCGGTGACGGTTAATGCTGGGTACGGGTCGGGAGCGGGGAAGGAGGCTTAACGCTTGCCGACCATCTGCTCCGGGCGAACCCAGGCGTCGAACTGCTCGGCCGTGACGTGGCCCAACGCGAGGGCAGATGCCTTGAGCGTCGTGCCTTCCTTGTGTGCCTTCTTCGCGATCTGCGCGGCCTTGTCGTAACCGATGTGCGGGTTGAGCGCGGTCACGAGCATGAGCGACTCTTCGAGCAGCGTGCCGATGCGTTCGCGATTCGGCTCGATCCCGATCGCGCAGTTATCGTTGAAGCTGACCGCACCGTCGGCGAGCACGCGCACGCTTTGCAGGAAGTTGTGGATGAGCATCGGCTTGAACACGTTCAGCTCGAAGTTACCCATCGAACCGCCGATATTGATCGCGACGTCGTTGCCCAGCACCTGACAGCACAGCATCGTCATGGCTTCGCATTGTGTCGGGTTGACCTTGCCCGGCATGATCGAGCTGCCCGGTTCGTTTTCCGGAATCTGCAACTCGCCGATGCCGCAACGCGGGCCGCTGGCCAGCCAGCGCACGTCGTTGGCGATCTTCATGAAGCTGGCGGCCAGCGTCTTGAGCGTGCCGTGGGCGTTGACGATGGCGTCGTTGGCTGCCAGCGCTTCGAACTTGTTCGGTGCGGTGACGAACGGCAGGCCGGTGTCGCGGGCGAGCGCGTCGGCCACTTTCTTCGCGAATTCGGGGTGCGCGTTCAAGCCCGTGCCGACGGCGGTGCCGCCGAGGGCGAGTTCGGCGACGTGGGGCAGCGCGTTGTCGACGTGCTTCAGGCCGTGGTCGATCTGCGCCACCCAGCCGGAGATTTCCTGACCGAGCGTGAGCGGCGTGGCGTCCTGCAAATGCGTGCGGCCGATCTTGACGATGTCGTCGTAGGCGCGCGCTTTTGCGTGCAGCGTGTCGCGCAGCTGGCCCACGCTGGGCTTGAGGTGGTTCACGAGGGCGTCGAGGGCGGCCACGCTCATGGCGGTCGGGAAGACGTCGTTCGACGACTGGCCCTTGTTCACGTCATCGTTCGGATGCACGACGCGCTCTTCGCCACGCACGCCGCCGAGCAGTTCGCTGGCGCGGTTCGCGAGCACTTCGTTCATGTTCATGTTCGACTGCGTGCCCGAGCCGGTCTGCCACACGGCGAGCGGGAATTCGTCGTCATGCTTGCCGTCGACGACTTCGTCGGCAGCCTTGATGATTGCGTCGGCCTTCTTTGCGTCCAGCACGCCCAGATCCTTGTTGACCTCGGCTGCCGCGCGCTTCACACGAGCGAGCGCGCGCACGAGTTCACGCGGCATTTTCTCGGTGGAAATCTTGAAGTTTTGCAACGAGCGCTGGGTTTGCGCACCCCACAGACGGTCGGCAGGCACGGCAATTTCGCCGAAGGTATCGCGTTCCATTCGCACATCAGACATGATCGACTCCTCGAAGAGAGAATTAAATTCTAGAGCTTTAGAAAGGATCCGGCATGGCAGGCCGTTGGGGGACGTGCCATGTCGTGGGAATGAATTGCGGGGAGATGGGCCTTTTCGAATGTCTTGAGCGTGAAGGCCTGAGCAGGCATGGATTATGCGCCGGAATTGCGAAGCGAGGGTGTCGCGAGACGGGGTGAAATGCGTGCGTTCTGGCCCGAAAGTCGGCTCAGGCCCACACCGCCGTGACCAGTTGCAGTGCAGCGGCAATGGCGGGCTCCTCGCGCCGCGAGGCGAGGGTGACGAACGTGAGTTCCGTGGGCACCGACACGCTGTCGGCGATCACCAGGCCGTGCGCACGCGCCTCGCGCAGCGCGATCGAGTCGCGCACCAGCGACAGACCGATGCCCGACTTCACCAGATCGAGCATCGACGGCTCCTGATCCACTTCCGCCACTTTGACGGGCGATACCCCGGCTTCGCCGAAGACCGCCGACAGCAGACGGTTATGCGCCGATTCGGGCGGTGTCCAGATCCACGGCAGGGCGGCGAGTTCGCGCCAGCCGCGCCGGGACACACGTTCGCGCCAGCCAGCGGGTGCCAGCACCTGATAGGAGAAGGGTGTGAGGGTAATCGCGTGAAAGCGCGTCGGGTCGGGACTGCCGATATAGAAGCCGACGTCCAGCTCGCTGCGCTCAAGCCGTTGCAGCACGTCGCCCGACATGCTGTGGCGCAGGGCCGTCTCGATCTGCGGATACGACTCCACCAGACGTTTGAGAAACGCGCCCAGACGCGTGAATTCGGGATCGAGGATGGTGCCGATGCGCAGGCGTCCGCGCACGGTATCGCGCAGCGCACCGGCGGCCTGTTGAAGGTCGGTCAGCGCCGTCAGCATGCGCTCGGCGAGCGGCAGCAGCGCCTGACCGTCCCGCGTGAGCGCCAGCCCCTGCGCGGTACGCGTGAAGAGGGTGAGTCGCAGCGTCTCTTGCAGGGCCTTCACCTGAAGGCTCACGGCGGGCTGCGTCAGATGCAGACGTTGGGCGGCACGCGTGAGATTGCCCTCACGGGCGATGGCGACAAAGGCGCGAAGATGAGCGAGTTCCATGGAGGGAGGACGAAAGCAGGCATTTCACCGGGGCAATATAAGCGGATCTTATATTGCTTTTGATTTTTTCTCATTGGATTGCCGCCCCTCGCGGCAGTACGCTTGGGGCTACTCGTGGCGCTGAGCAGGGAAACACCAGCGCCGATGCCTTGAAATCCACAGGAAACGAACATGAGCAACGCTGATATTCCGACCGTCCAGCACTTCATCGGTGGCCAACGTGTGGCGGGTGAGGGCGAGCGCTTCGCCGACGTCTTCAATCCGGCCGAGGGGGCGGTGAGCGCCCGCGTGGCGCTGGCCAGCGTGAAGGACGTGAATGCGGCGGTGGCGGCGGCGAAAGCGGCGCTGCCGTCGTGGTCGGAAACGGCACCGCTCAAGCGCGCCCGTGTGCTGTTCAAGTTCAAGGCACTGCTCGACGAGCATCAGGACGAGCTCGCCCGCATCATTACCCGCGAACACGGCAAGGTGTTCTCCGACGCGCGCGGCGAAGTCACGCGCGGCATCGAGATTGTCGAGTACGCCTGCGGGGCGCCGAATTTGCTGATGGGCAAGCACAGCGACAACATCGGCGGCGGCATCGACAACTGGCATCTGCGTCAGCCGGTCGGCGTCTGCGCGGGGATCACGCCGTTCAACTTCCCGGTGATGGTGCCGATGTGGATGTTCCCGATCGCACTCGCCTGCGGCAATACGTTCGTGCTCAAGCCCTCGGAGCGCGATCCGTCGGCGAGTCTGCTGATTGCCGACCTGCTGCGCGAAGCCGGGCTGCCGGACGGCGTGTTCAACGTGGTGCAGGGTGACAAGGTCGCCGTGGACGCGCTGCTCGATCACCCGGACGTCGAAGCCCTGTCGTTCGTCGGGTCGACGCCGATAGCCGAGTACATCTATACGGAAGGCACGCGACGCGGCAAGCGCGTGCAGGCGCTGGGCGGCGCGAAGAACCATCTCGTGGTGATGCCCGACGCGAATCTCGATCAGGCCGTCGATGCGCTGATCGGCGCGGCCTACGGCTCGGCGGGCGAGCGCTGCATGGCGATCTCGGTGGCGGTCGCGGTGGGGCAGGTGGCAGATCGTCTCGTCGACGCGCTGGTGCCGCGCGTGAAGGCGCTGCGCGTCGGGCCGGGCGCGGACGACGCGTCGGAGATGGGCCCGGTCGTGACCGCCGCCCACAAGGCGAAGATCGAGGGCTATATTGCGGAAGGTGTGAGTGCCGGGGCGACGCTGCTGGTTGACGGTCGCGGCCTGCAAGTCCCGGGGCACGCGCAGGGCTTCTTCCTTGGCGGCACGCTGTTCGATCATGTGACGACCGAGATGACGATCTATCGCGACGAAATCTTCGGGCCGGTGCTGGCCGTTGTGCGCGTGCCCGATCTGGCCTCGGCCATCGAGCTGATCAACGCCCACGAGTTCGGCAACGGCGTATCGTGTTTCACGAGCGACGGTGGCGTGGCACGCGCGTTCTCGCGTCAGGTGAAGATCGGCATGGTGGGCATCAATGTGCCGATTCCGGTGCCGATGGCGTGGCAGTCGTTCGGCGGATGGAAGCGTTCGCTGTTCGGCGATCATCACGCTTATGGCGAAGAGGGCATTCGCTTCTACACGCGCTTCAAGAGCGTGATGCAGCGCTGGCCCGACAGCATCGGTAAGGGCGCGGAGTTCACGATGCCGGTGGCGAAGTAAATCGCGACGCGGCAAACAACACAACGACAAAAATGAACCCGGTGAGGGTGGCGGCAGTCCACCCCACTCGGGTGCCGCACCAGTGTCGGCACCGCACTATGGCGAGTGCCGCGCCAACGACGGAGACATGCGGGAATGAGCAAGCAGACGGACAAGCATAGCGACAAGCAGGAGCGCTTCGATTACATCATCGTCGGGGCCGGGTCAGCGGGCTGTGTGCTGGCGAACCGTCTCACGCAAGACCCGGACGTCACCGTGCTGCTGCTCGAAGCTGGCGGGAAGGACGACTATCACTGGATTCACATCCCCGTCGGCTATCTCTACTGCATCGGTAACCCGCGCACGGACTGGCTGTATCGCACGCAAGAGGAGGCCGGGCTGAACGGTCGCTCGCTTGCCTATCCACGCGGGCGGGTGCTGGGTGGCAGTTCGTCGATCAACGGCATGATCTACATGCGCGGTCAGCGTGAAGATTACGACGTGTGGGCCGATGCGACCGGCGACGAGGGCTGGCGCTGGGACAACGTGCTGCCGCTGTTCAAGCGCAGCGAAGATCACTACAACGGAAACTCCGAGTTTCACGGCAGCGGTGGCGAATGGCGCGTCGAGAAGCAGCGGCTGTCATGGCGCGTGCTCGATTCGTTCGCCGATGCTGCCGAGCAGATCGGCATTCCCAAAACCGATGACTTCAATCGCGGCGACAACTTCGGCATCGGCTACTTCGAAGTGAATCAGCGGCGCGGTGTGCGCTGGAGTGCGGCGAAGGGGTTTTTGCGACCGGCGTCGCAACGTCCGAATCTGACGGTGATTACCGGCGCGAGCGTGAGCCGTCTGACGTTCGACGGCACGCGCTGCACGGGTGTCGCATATCGCGGTGGCAATGAAGACTTCGTGGCGCTGGCGAACGTCGAGACGATTCTCGCGGCGGGCGCAGTGAATTCGCCGCATCTGCTCGAAGTGTCCGGCATTGGCGACGGTGAACGGTTGCGCAATCTCGGCATCGATGTCGTGTCGCATGTGCCCGCTGTCGGCGAGAACTTGCAGGACCATCTGCAATTGCGCACCGTGTACAAACTGCGCGGCGCGAAGACGCTCAACCTCACCGCGAACAGTCTGCTGGGCAAACTGTCGATCGGCATGCAATACGCGTTCACGCAGCGTGGGCCGATGAGCATGGCGCCGTCGCAGCTCGGTGCGTTTGCGCGCAGTCGCGAAGACGTGACGCGTCCCGATCTGGAGTATCACGTCCAGCCGCTGTCGCTGGAGAAGTTCGGCGAGCCGCTGCACAAGTTCAACGCGTTCACGGCGTCAGTGTGCAATCTGCGACCGACGTCGCGCGGCCACGTGCATCTCACGTCGCCCGATGCGCGCGTGGCACCGAACATCGCGCCGCAATATCTCTCGACGGAAGCGGACTTGCGAGTCGCCGCCGACGCCATCAAGCTCACGCGCCGCATTGTGGGCGCGCCGGCGTTCGCCCGTTACGAGCCGCGGGAGTATCTGCCGGGACCGTCGTACCAGAGCGACGACGACCTGAAGCGCGCCGCGGGCGACATCGGTACGACAATCTTTCATCCGGTCGGCACGTGTCGCATGGGGCGTCACGACGACCCCGACGCAGTCGTCGATCCGCAGTTGCGTGTGCGCGGCGTACAGGGGTTGCGTGTGGTGGATGCGTCCGTCATGCCGACGATCACGTCAGGTAACACCAACTCGCCGACGATCATGATCGCGGAGCGCGCCAGCGACATGATTCGCGCTGCGCGTAAGGTTGGCGTCAGGTAACGGCTTTTCCCTCGGTTTTACAAAACTTACGTAGTAATACCTAATGTCGCGCAATATCGATGAGTGCCCGGTGCGGTATCTCATCGATATTCGCTATCGCCTGCACATTTGCATGTGCCGCAAAAGCCTTGTCGCACAAGGGCGGTGCATCGTCTCGTCCCATGTGACCGAACGTTCTGCAACGCGTGTGAGCATGCGCGTTTCGAGGGGTGCGAAGCTAAGTGCAAATCCCAATGATCGCGTTGCAGCAAACCACACACAATAACGTTTCCCTATGAGTGATCGAACCAAGAATTCGGCGCTTCCTTTGGGACGCGGGGCACTTTGCCGGCGACGCCAACCATAGCGTTACCCGCCTGCCTTGCGGTTGTCACAGACGATGGTGTCTGAAGCGCGCACGACGTTTCGCACCGCCAACCAGGAATGTGGCAGGAGACATGGCGAACAACGATTACATTCTCGAAACCCGCGGGCTCACCAAAGAGTTCCGTGGCTTCACCGCCGTGAACGGGGTCGACCTGCGCGTCGCGCGCGGCACCATTCATGCGCTGATCGGGCCGAACGGTGCAGGCAAGACCACCTGCTTCAACCTGCTCACGAAATTCCTTGTGCCCAGTGCTGGCTCCATCACCTTCAACGGGGAAGACATCACCCGTGAAGCGCCTGCGCAAATCGCACGACGCGGCATCATCCGCTCGTTCCAGATCTCTGCCGTGTTCCCGCACCTCACCGTGCTCGAGAACGTGCGCATCGGTCTGCAACGCAATCTCGGCACGGCGTTCCACTTCTGGAGCAGCAGTCGTACGCTGCGCCAGCTCGACGCGCGTGCCATGGAGTTGCTCGCGGAAGTCGGCCTCACTGAATTCGCCCATACGCTCACCGTGGAGTTGCCGTACGGCCGCAAACGCGCGCTCGAAATCGCCACCACACTTGCTATGGAACCCGAACTAATGTTGCTCGACGAACCCACGCAAGGCATGGGTCACGAAGACGTCGATCGCGTCACGGCACTCATCAAGAAAGTGTCGGCCGGACGCACGATTCTGATGGTGGAGCACAACATGAACGTGATTGCGGGCATCTCCGACACCATCACCGTGCTTCAGCGCGGCGAGGTGCTCGCCGAAGGGCCGTATCACGAAGTCTCGAAGAATCCGCAGGTGATGGAAGCCTACATGGGCACGGCGGACGGCGAAATGCAGGGAGCCCACGGGTGAGGACGGCTATGTACGGTAACGGCGGCAACAACCAGGGTGGCAAGAGCGGCGGCAACGTGCCCGCACTGGAAGTCGAAGGGCTTCAGGCGTGGTACGGCGAGTCGCACATCCTGCACGGTGTGGACCTGACGGTCGGGCGTGGCGAAGTCGTCACGCTGCTTGGCCGCAACGGGGCCGGGCGCACCACGACGCTGCGCGCAATCATGGGCCTGACCGGTCAGCGTCAGGGATCGATTCGCATTGCCGGTGAAGAAACGATTCATCTGCCGACGTATAAGGTCGCGCATCACGGCGTGGGGTATTGCCCTGAAGAGCGCGGCATTTTCGCGAGCTTGTCGTGTGAGGAAAACCTGCTGCTGCCGCCGTATATCGGCATGAGTGGCAATCGTCGCGACGATGGCGGGCGCGGCATGTCGCTCGACGAGATCTACGACATGTTCCCGAACCTGAAAGAGCGCCGTCACAGTCAGGGCACGCGCCTGTCGGGTGGCGAACAACAGATGCTCGCGGTGGCGCGCATTCTGCGCACGGGTGCGAATCTGTTGTTGCTCGACGAGATTTCCGAAGGCCTCGCGCCGGTGATCGTGCAGACGCTTGCGCGCATGATCACCACGCTCAAAGCGCGTGGCTACACCATCGTGATGGTGGAACAGAATTTCCGTTTTGCGGCTCCGCTGGCCGATCGCTTCTATGTCATGGAGCACGGCAAGATCGTGGAGCGCTTCGGCGCTCCGGAGCTGGAGACGAAGATGCCGGTGCTGCACGAGTTGTTGGGCGTATGAGGTGAGCTACCCGGCGTGTACGCGTGCCGGGCGATGGACCCAGGCGATCAAATCCACGAAGGAGACGAAGATGACGATGCGGATGAAGGCGTTGGCCGTTGCGGCTGCGTTTGGTTTTGCGGCAATGGCCTCGCAGGCCCACGCCGATGGCAACACGGTGAAGATCGGTTTCATTACCGATATGTCGGGTCTGTACACCGACATCGACGGACAGGGCGGCGCGGAAGCCATCAAGATGGCCATCGCCGACTTCGGCGGCAAGGTCCTCGGCAAGCCGGTCGAACTGGTCACGGCCGACCACCAGAACAAGGCGGACGTCGCGGCGTCGAAGGCGCGCGAATGGTTCGACCGTGGTGGCGTGGACATGCTCATCGGCGGCACCAACTCGGGCACCGGCCTGGCGATGAACAAGGTCTCCGCCGAGAAGAAGAAGGTCTACATCAACGTGGGCGCAGGCTCCGATGCACTGACCAACGACCAGTGCCAGCCGTACGGCGTGCACTACGCGTACGACACCGTCGCGCTCGCACGCGGCACGGGTTCGGCCGTGGTGAAGGCGGGCGGCAAGTCGTGGTTCTTCCTGACCGCCGACTATGCCTTCGGCCACGCGCTGGAGAAGTCCACGTCCGACGTGGTGAAGGCCAACGGCGGCACGGTGGTGGGGCAGGTGCGTCACCCGCTGTCCGCTTCGGACTTCTCGTCGTACCTGTTGCAGGCGCAGGCGTCCAAGGCGCAGGTGCTGGGTCTGGCGAACGCCGGTGGCGACACCATCAACGCGATCAAGGCGGCGAAGGAATTCGGTATCAAGGGCAAGATGCAGATCGCCGGTCTGCTCGTGTTCATCAACGATATTCACTCGCTCGGTCTGGATAACACCGAAGGCATGTACCTGACCGACAGCTGGTACTGGGACAAGGACGCCAAGTCGCGTGAATTCGCCAAGCGCTACTTCAGCAAGATGAAGAAGATGCCGTCGAGCCTGCAAGCAGGCGACTACTCGGCCACGATGACGTACCTCAAGGCCGTTCAGGCCGCCGGTACGACGGATGCCGACAAGGTCATGGAGCAGTTGCACAAGATCAAGATCGACGACATGTTCAGCAAGGGCTACATCCGGAAGGACGGCACGATGGTCCATGACATGTACCTGATGCAAGTGAAGTCGAAGAAGGAATCGAAGGAGCCGTGGGACTACTACAAGGTAGTCGCGACGATCCCGGGCGAGAAGGCCTTCACCACCGAAGCCGAATCGACCTGCAAGCTGAAGTAAGCGCAGCACTTCTTTAGTAAGCGATGCACGGATAGCGACGGGACGCGTGTCCCGTCGCGACCTTTCTCCAAGGTTTCTCCCAGAGAATCGATTTCGATGGACTTTCTAGGCATCCCCCTGCCGGCGCTGTTGAGCCAACTGCTGCTGGGACTGGTGAACGGCTCGTTTTACGCCATGCTGAGTCTCGGCCTGGCGGTGATTTTCGGTCTGCTCAACGTGATCAACTTCGCGCACGGCGCGTTGTTCATGCTGGGGGCCATGCTCGCCTGGATGGGCGGCAACTATCTCGGCCTCAATTACTGGGTCATGCTGATCCTCGCCCCCGTCGTGGTGGGCATCATCGGCATCGTGATCGAGCGCACCATGCTGCGCTGGATCTACAAGCTCGATCATCTTTACGGGCTGCTGCTGACGTTCGGCATCACGCTCGTGCTCGAAGGCGTGTTCCGCTCGATATACGGTGTGTCCGGGCAGCCGTTCGATGCGCCCGACGCGCTGTCCGGTGCGACCAACCTCGGCTTCATGTTCATGCCGAACTATCGCGCGTGGGTGGTGGTGGCATCGCTCATCGTCTGCTTCGCGACGTGGTTCATCATCGAGAAGACGAAGATCGGCGCGTATCTGCGCGCGGGTACGGAGAACCCGAAGCTCGTGGAAGCGTTCGGCGTGAACGTGCCCCTCATGATCACGCTGACGTACGGCTTCGGCGTGGCGCTGGCGGCGTTCGCCGGTGTGCTCGCCGCGCCCGTCATTCAGATCTCGCCGCTCATGGGCCAGTCGATGATCATCACCGTGTTCGCGGTGGTGGTGATCGGCGGAATGGGCTCCATCATGGGCTCGATCGTCACCGGGCTGATGCTCGGCGTGATCGAAGGCTTCACCAAGGTGTTCTACCCGGAAGCGTCGGCGACCGTGGTGTTCTTCATCATGGTGATCGTGTTGCTGCTGCGCCCTGCGGGGCTGTTCGGCAAACAAAAGTAAGGGACGAAACCATGCAACAACAGATGCAACAACGCGTGCTGTATTCCCTGCTGCTGTTGGCGCTGATCGTCGCGCCGTTTGTCGGCGCGTATCCGGTCTTCGTCATGAAGGTGCTGTGCTTCGCACTGTTCGCCGCCGCCTTCAACTTGCTGCTCGGCTTCACGGGCCTTCTGTCGTTCGGTCACGCTGCGTTCTTCGGTAGCGCCGGTTATGTGACGGGCTATGCGATTCGCAACCTCGGCTTTACGCCGGAGATCGGCATTCTTGCGGGCGTGGTGGCGGGGGCGGTGCTGGGGCTGGTGATCGGCTTGCTGGCGATCCGGCGGCAGGGCATCTACTTCGCCATGATCACGCTGGCGCTCGCGCAGATGCTTTACTTCTTCTGTCTGCAAGCGCCGTTTACCGGCGGGGAAGACGGCCTGCAAGGCGTGCCGCGCGGTTCGCTCTTCGGTCTGCTGCCGCTCGACTCGGATCTCACGCTGTACTACGTGGTGCTCGCGATTTGCGCGCTGGGTTTCTTGCTGATCATGCGCATCGTGCACTCGCCGTTCGGTCAGGTGCTCAAGGCGATCAAGGAGAACGAGCCCCGCGCGATCTCGCTGGGTTACGACGTCGACCGCTTCAAGCTGCTGGCGTTCGTGCTGTCGGCCACACTCGCTGCGCTCGCCGGTTCGACCAAGACGGTGGTGCTGGGCTTCGAGACCCTCACCGACGTTCACTGGACGATGTCGGGCATGGTGATTCTGATGACGCTGGTGGGCGGGCTCGGCACGATGCTCGGGCCGGTGGTGGGGGCGGTAGTGATCATCGTGCTCGAGAACAAGCTCGGCGATATCGGCAACTGGCTCGCGACGGCGACCGGCGTGACGTGGTTTCAGACGCTCGGCGAATCCGTGACCATCGTGATCGGTGCGATCTTCATCATCTGCGTGCTGGCGTTCCGACGCGGTCTCGTGGGCGAGTTTATTGCGCGCAGCCGGTTCTTCCGGTCGATGTCGCAGGCGTCGTGAGTGCGTGGTAAGTGCGTGGTAAGTGCGTAAATTGAGCGATTCGTGGAAGCTGGAATGTCGGCGGATGCACCTGTGTGGCGCGTCCGCTCGTCACTCTGGCGCACGAATGTCAGAAAAAACCTAATTCGTAGGGGTAAATGCTGACTTGTGGTGCATTGGGTGCTCCTTTATTCTCTCCCTCAGTTCGCGTCACAGCAGGATATAGGGGCGAGGAACGAGGAGACAACAAGCGCGATAACGCGCACCGCCAAAAAAGAAAGCGCTGTCGGAGAAGACTCCGACAGCGCTTTTTATATTGTGCTTCACCTTCCGCATGGCGCCGCATTGCGCTGTGCCAGGCCTTCGTCAGCCATGCCATATTCAACGGTCATGACGCTTTCTCGCGCGGCTCTCGCGCACTGCATTACATTTTTTGCGGGTTTTGCCGCACCCCATCCGCAATTTCAGCCGTCTTTACGCCACATTGCGAGAATTGCACCGATTTCTACCGCAATAAGTACGCGCAATGCGGAATAAAGACGCTATGCTCGGCGTTTTCGTCCGGCTGGCTTCCAGTTGCGCAGCGACTGAGGTGTTGTGTATGGGGAATGTATGTTGATGGGTTGGTCGCTGACCGATTTGCTGATGCTCGCTGGCGGGGCGTTTCTCGCAGGGCTGGTCGATGCCGTGGTCGGTGGCGGCGGCCTCATCTCGGTGCCGACGCTCTTCGCCGTTTTCCCCAATGCTGCACCGCCGCTGCTGTTCGGCACCAACAAGATGGCTGGCATCTGGGGCACGGCCTCGGCGGCAATGCGCTACTCGCGCGGTATCGAGCTGCGCTGGGCCCTTGTGTTGCCTGCCACTGTCGCAGCGTTCGTCTTCTCGTTCTGCGGCGCCTACGCTGTCACCCATGTCCCGGCCGACATTCTGCGCAAGGTGCTGCCGTTCGTGCTGGTTGCCGTGGCGATCTACACCCTGCGCAAGAAGGATTTCGGGACGGTCCACGCGCCTGTGAAGGGCGGGGCAGGGGTGACGCTCATGGCGATCGCCGTGGGCGGCGTCATCGGCTTCTACGACGGTTTCTTCGGCCCCGGTGCGGGCAGCTTTCTGGTGTTTCTGTTTGTGCGGCTGTTCGGGCAGGACTTCGTGAATGCGTCGGCGTCTTCGAAGATCGTGAACGTCGCGACGAATCTGGCCGCGCTGCTGCTGTTCGGCATGAGCGGGCATGTACTGTGGCTGGTCGGCGCGGGCATGGCGATCATGAACGTGGTGGGCAGTCTGGTGGGCAGCCGCCTCGCGCTCAAGCACGGTGTTGGCTTCGTGCGGCGCATGTTTCTGGGCGTGCTTGCGGTGCTGATCGTGAAAACGGGCTACGACGCGTTTTTGCGCGGCTAGTGGCAAAACCGCTGTGGCAGATGCCACAGGTGGGGAAACCGCACTTTACGAAACGGCATCCGTGCCCGTAAGATGGGCGACAATTTCCCGACTGCGCGGTCGGTTAATGTCAAAAAAATGCGTCAAAAATCGAATTCGAAATTTTTGTGAGGAGACCCAAATGAAACTGAAGTTGCTGTGCATGGCATCGGCCATGATGCTCGTCGCGGGCGTGGCGAACGCTCAGGTGAAGATTGGCGTGTCGCTGTCGGCGACCGGTCCGGCGGCTTCGCTGGGCATTCCCGAGAAGAACACGATCGCTCTGATGCCCAAGACGATTGCTGGCCAGACGGTGCAGTACATCGTGCTCGACGATGCGACCGACACCACGACCGCCGTCAAGAATATGCGCAAGCTGATCAGCGAAGACCACGTCGACGCCGTGCTCGGCTCGACTGTCACGCCGAACTCGCTGGCCATGGTCGACGTCGCAGCCGAAACGCAGACTCCGATGATCTCGATGGCCGCCGGTGCTGCCATCGTCGAGCCGGTCGACGCGAAGCGCACGTGGGCCTTCAAGACCCCGCAGAACGACATTCTGATGGCCACCGCTATCGCCAAGCACATGGCCGATCACGGTGTGAAGACCGCAGCGTTTATCGGCTTTGCTGATGCGTACGGCGAAGGCTGGTACAAGGAATTCCAGAAGGCTGCCGATCTGAACAAGATCAAGGTCGTGGCGAACGAGCGCTTTAACCGTGCCGACACGTCGGTGACCGGTCAGGCCCTCAAGGTCATGGGCGCGAACCCGGATGCCGTGCTGATCGCTGGTTCGGGCACGCCGGCAGCACTGCCGCAGCGCACGCTCAAGGAGCGCGGCTACAAGGGCAAGCTGTATCAGACCCACGGTGTGGCGAACAACGACTTCCTGCGCGTTTGCGGCAAGGACTGCGAAGGCACGTATCTGCCGGCCGGTCCGCTGCTCGTCGTCGAGCAACTGCCGAACGACAACCCGGTGAAGAAGTCGGCGGCCGCGTACAAGGCTGCTTATGAAAAGGCGTATGGCGCCGGTTCGATCTCGACCTTCGGCGGTCACGCCTGGGACGGCGGCCTGCTGCTGCAAGCCACGATTCCGGTGGCACTGAAGAAGGCCAAGCCGGGCACGCCGGAGTTCCGCGCAGCCCTGCGCGAGGCGCTGGAGAACGTGAAGGACATGCCGGGCACGGCAGGCATCTTCAACATGAGCAAGAACGACCACAACGGTTTGGATCAGCGCTCGCGTGTGATGGTGCAAATCGTCGATGGCAAGTGGAAATTGGCGAACTGATGCGCATCGGGGCTGCCTATAGCATGCAGGCATGCCCCGCTGTTCCATCGGAAACATCTGCGGTAAAAGTGCCCGGTTTGACCAGCCGGGCCTAAAGAACGGGCGTTCGCGCCCGTTTTTTTTGAGCGTGGTAGTTTCGCGCATCGCAAAGAGACGGCAGGACATGCATTTGCGAGCGGCACATGAGAGGCCGCATTGTCCCAACCTGATCGCCGCAGCCGGGGGGCTGAACGGCCGATCCTTTCGAGCGTAAATCCATGACGGGTGAATTCGAACACCGCAACCTATCCCTGTTGTTGCTGCAATCGCGTGAAGCGGTAATGGGCCTGTTCCGGCCGTTACTCAATTGCTACGACATCACGGAACAACAATGGCGTGTCATACGCGCCGTCAACGATAGCGAATCCGGGGAAATGGAGATCGGGCAGGTGGCGCGCGAGTGCTGCATTCTCAGCCCGAGCCTGTCGGGCATGCTCGAACGCATGGAGGCGTCGGGTCTGATCATGCGCCGTCGCGTGGCGGCGGATCAGCGTCGCGTGATGGTCTCGCTGACGCCATCGAGCCGGGCGCTGTGCAAGAAGCTCGGCCCGCTGGTCGAGGAGCGCTACCGCTATCTGGAAGACAAAGTGGGACGTGACACGCTCGCCGAGATCTACCGGCTGATGGATGTCGTGCGCGAAGCCCTGCCGCCGGAGGTGCTGGCCGACGCGCCGTCGTTGCCGACCAAGCCCCGCCGACGTCGAAAAACGGGTTGAGATGTCGTCATCTCAGTAGTCACCCGGGTTTTACCAATGCATAACGGTTTATACAATTCATAATTCGCTGCGCTGCGACACGGGGATCGTGCGGGGTGCGCCGAAGTTGAAGGGGAACGGGGTGGCAGCGCGCTGCACCGTGCATCACACCGGCTGTCTCGCCAGCCGGTTCAAGAAGTACTCAAACGAAGTGAGAGGAGCATGGATCTTTCGATTGCAGCCATCCTGGCGCAGGACGGCATCACCACGGGTGCGATTTATGCCTTGCTGGCATTGGCGCTCGTGTTGGTGTTCTCCGTCACCCGCGTCATCTTCATTCCGCAGGGCGAGTTCGTGTCGTACGGCGCGCTCACGCTCGCGGCCATCCAGACCCAGAAGTTTCCGCTGACGAGCTGGCTGCTCGTGGCGATGGGCATTTGCACGTTCATCGTGGAGACGGCAAGCGTCTTGCGTCACAGTGAGCGGCGCAAGCTGGCGGGCCGCCTGGTGCCGGTGTTCGCGGGTAAATATCTCGTGTTTCCGATCGCCGTGTTCTTCGTGGTCAAGGCGATCTCGCCGATGACCTTGCCGATGCTCGTGCAGATTGCCGTCACGCTGTTGCTGGTTGTGCCGATGGGGCCGATGCTCTATCGCCTGGCTTATCAGCCGCTGGCGGAGGCGAGCACGCTGTTGCTGCTGATCGTCTCGGTCGGCGTGCACTTTGCGCTCACGGGCCTGGGACTGGTGATGTTCGGTGCCGAGGGTTCGCGCACGCAGGCGTTCTCGGACGCGAGCTTCAACATTGGCTCGGTGATGGTGTCCGGACAGAGTCTGTGGGTGGTGGGCGTGTCGGTCGTGATGATTCTGGCGCTGTACTTCTACTTCGACCGTTCGCTGTCGGGCAAGGCGTTGCGCGCGACGGCCGTGAACCGTCTGGGCGCGCGTCTGGTGGGCATCGGCACGGTGCAGGCTGGCCGACTGGCGTTCACGCTGGCGGCGGTGCTGGGTGTGCTGTGCGGCATTCTGATCGCACCGATCACGACCATCTATTACGAATCGGGCTTCCTGATCGGGCTGAAGGGCTTCGTGGGCGCGATTATCGGCGGTCTGGTGAGTTACCCGGTCGCGGCGCTCGGCGCCATTCTCGTGGGCCTGCTGGAGTCGTATTCGTCGTTCTGGGCGAGTGCGTACAAGGAGGTCATCGTCTTCACGCTGATTCTTCCGGTGCTGCTGTGGCTGTCGCTCACGAGCAAGCACGTTGAAGAAGACGAGGAATAAGCCGGGGCGGACCACAGAATGAAAAACAAATACTTCCTGATTTTCCTGGTGCTGCTGGCGGTGTTGCCGGTACTGCCAGCGCCGGTGCGTTTGCCTGAATACTGGGTGACGCTGCTTAACTACATCGGCTTGTACAGCATTGTCGCCATCGGTCTCGTGTTGCTCACGGGCGTGGCGGGCATGACCTCGTTCGGACAGGCGGCGTTCGTCGGTCTGGGTGCCTACGCGACGGCGTATCTGACGACGGCTTACGGCGCATCGCCGTGGCTCGGTCTGATCGTCGGCGTGGCGATTACGGCGGCTGCGGCGCTGGTCATCGGTGCGATCACGATGCGTCTGTCGGGCCACTTCCTGCCGCTGGGCACGATCGCCTGGGGTCTGGCGCTGTATTACCTGTTCGGCAACCTGGAGTTCTTGGGCAAGTACGACGGCCTGAACGACATTCCGACGATCAACCTGTTCGGCCTGGAGCTGGCGAGCGGGCGTCAGATGTACTACCTGATCTGGATCGTGGTGGTGCTGGCGGTGGTGTCGATCAAGAACCTGCTGGATTCGCGTCCGGGCCGTGCGATTCGCGCGCTCAAGGGCGGTGGCGTGATGGCCGAAGCGATGGGCGTGAACACGGCGTGGATGAAGGTGGTCGTGTTCGTCTACGCGGCGGTACTCGCTGCGATTTCGGGCTGGCTGTACGCGCACTTGCAGCGTGCCGTGAACCCGACGCCGTTCAACCTGAACCACGGCATCGAGTATCTGTTCATGGCGGTGGTCGGCGGCGTGTCCCACGTGTGGGGTGCGGTGCTGGGTGCGGCGATTCTGACGGTGCTCAAGGACTACCTGCAGAACATTCTGCCGGTGCTGCTGGGCGCGAACGGCAACTTCGAAACCATCGTCTTCGGCATCTTGCTGGTGTTGTTGCTGCAATATGCGCGCGATGGCGTGTGGCCGTTCTTCGGGAAGATCTTCCCGGCCCGACGTGTCGCGAAGGCGCCTGAGCAGGCTGAGCCGTTGGGACACCGTCCCAAGCCAGCAGTCGGCGAGGTGGTGCTCAAGCTTGAGAAGGCACGCAAGGAGTTTGGCGGCCTGGTTGCGGTGAACGACGTGTCGTTCGAAGTGAAGGCGGGCGAGATCGTCGGCCTGATCGGTCCGAACGGTGCGGGCAAGTCGACGACGTTCAACCTGGTGACCGGTGTATTGCAGGCAACGCGTGGCGAGATTTCGTTCCTCGGCGAGCGCATCGACCGTCTGCCGTCGCGTGAGATCGTCAAGCGCGGTATCGGCCGGACCTTCCAGCACGTGCGTCTGATGCCGCACATGAGCGTGCTCGAGAACGTCGCTATCGGCGCGTATCTGCGCGACAAGAACGGCCTGCGTCGTCGTCCGCAGGGTGGCGTGTGGTCGAGCGTGCTGCGTCTGGATCGTCACGAAGAAGCGATGCTGCTGCACGAAGCCAAGCAGCAGATCGAGCGTGTGGGTCTTGGTGCGCACATGTACGACGAGGCGGGCAGTCTGGCGCTGGGTCAGCAACGTATTCTGGAAATCGCGCGTGCACTGGCGTGCGATCCGACGCTGCTGTTGCTCGACGAACCGGCTGCGGGCCTGCGCTACAAGGAAAAGCAGGCGCTGGGCGATCTGCTCAAGAAGCTCAAGGACGAGGGCATGAGCGTGTTGCTGGTCGAGCACGACATGGACTTCGTGATGAATCTGACCGATCACCTGGTGGTGATGGAGTTCGGCACCAAGATCGCCGAGGGGCTGCCGGAAGACGTGCAGAAGAACCCGGCGGTGCTCGAAGCGTACCTGGGAGGAGTGGAGTGATGGCCGACGCAATTCTGGAGGTTAAGGACCTCGCCGTCGCATACGGCAAAGTCGAGGCGGTGCATGGTGCGCATCTTCGTGTCGGGGCGGGGCAGATCGTCACCGTGATCGGTCCGAACGGTGCGGGCAAGTCGTCGATGCTCAACGCGATCATGGGCGCACTGCCGCACAACGGGTCGAGCAAGGGCAGCGTGGCCTATCTCGGTCAGGAGATGTCGGCGCTGACGATTGAGGCCCGTGTGTCGCGCGGCATGTGTCTGGTGCCGGAGAAGCGTGAGCTGTTCTCGACGATGACCGTTGAGGACAATCTGCTGCTCGGCGCTTACCGTCGCAAGAAGGCGGGGGAGAAGAACTTCCTCGATCAGATGGACGTGGTCTATGAGCTTTTTCCGCGTCTGAAGGAGCGTCGCGTGCAGCAGGCGGGGACGCTGTCGGGCGGGGAGCGTCAGATGCTTGCGGTGGGCCGTGCGTTGATGGCCAAGCCGCAATTGCTGATGCTGGATGAGCCTAGCCTGGGTCTGGCGCCGCTGATCGTGAAGGAAATCTTTCACATCATCAACGACTTGCGTAAGACGGGCGTTGCCACGCTGCTGATCGAGCAGAACGCACGCGCGGCGTTGCAGGTCGCCGATTACGCCTACGTGATTGAGACGGGCGAGCTGGCCCTTGAAGGACCGGCGCAGGAGCTGGCTACCAATCCCAAGGTGATTGAGACGTATCTGGGGCTGGCTAAAAAGGCTGCCTGACGGTCGTTTGCTGTCGGTATGTAGTTCGACATACGTTGAGAAGGCCCGCCGGTTTAGCGGGCCTTTTTCGTTTCTGGCGCGGGCGATGGGGTGTTCGCTTTAGCCGGAGATGCAATCTGAACGGTCGTTCGATGGCACTATCCGTCCCTAATTTTTTTGGTCGACACCGGGGCTTCGCGTCAAACCATGCTAAGTCACTTATTCACAGTTGCTTGTGGATATGTGTGGGTAACTCAAATCTATGGCGCACTGCCGCAATAAGGGGTTGCGAGATTTTCTCGAAATTCTTGTGGAATTCGCTGTTGAGGTTATCCACAGAAAAGCAAATTCCTACGGCGGATTTTTGTGTTTGGCGCCCGGATGTGGATAACGCGGATAAATGATCGCTGCCAAGACGGCGGTGGTGTTTGCTTTCAGCTTTGTTTGGCTATTTTCGGTTCTTGGTTTCACGTGGAACGAGGGTGGGGTTGGGGGGGGGTCTTAACACCACGTCCCGCTAAGACGGTGCCGTTCTCCCTCATTTCCGGGCAGTGGGGATCGACGGTACTCGGCTGTGCTCCACTTGAAAGTCGCTTCGCCAGAGTACCGTCGATCCCCACCTCTCATATTCCCGGAGACTTCGTCTCGGTTCGGCCTTTCGGCTAAATGTGGCGAAGTGGGGTGACACGTGGAGTTCGCTCCATACAAGTAGGATGCATGCCTTTCTGAAAACCGTCGGGTGCTATCGCGGCATTGTTCTTGTTGGCCTCCGGGCAGTGGGGATCGGAGGCACTCGGCTGTGCTCCACCTGAAAGTCGCTTCGCCAGAGCGCCCCCGATCCCCACCCCTCAATCTCCCGATCATTCTTTGACTACGGTTGTCGCTGACACTAGCTTGGTCGGCGTAATCTCTTCGCTTCCGATCTGGAAGTTGTGCTCGCCACCGTTAGACGAACCGCTTGGTGCTATGACCGTGTCGCCCTCAAACGCTTCCGGGCAGTGGGGATCGGAGGCACTCGGCTGTGCTCCACCTGAAAGTCGCTTCGCCAGAGTGCCCCCAATCCCCACCCCTCAATTGCCCGACTCCACCCTCACGTGCTCATGCGAAGTTGGTTTCACGTGGAACGGTGTTGCTTTGGATGAGAGGCGCCAGTTGTCTGGTTTGAATGTCACTAGGCAAATGTCATGGGTCAGCTAGCCCTCACGGCGTGTAAAGGAGAAAGGGCAGAGGTGGTGGTTCGCACAGGCCGAGCCGACGCCACGCGTTCGATATGCCATGTCAGAGAAGTGGAATAGGGCGGAGTTATCCAAAGAGCCGAGGCCTCTACGGAGAAACAAGCTATAGCCCCGTGATCTACCCGGTTAGGTTTCGTGGCGTTTCACGTGAAACATTCCGGTGAACTTGCTGGCAGCCAGCCCCTGCAGTGGTTGCCGATACGCCCGATCAGATCCGCGAACGGTTTTCTCGGAACTAGAGGCGGGGGAGGGGAAGTCGTTCGAGGATCGGCGATTTGGTTAACGAGGAACGGTAAGCCCGAGATATGTCGGCAACCAACGCCCTATCGTTTCACGTGAAACCGACATCGCCACTTCCACACCCGCTGCCCCGGGCAATTGAGTGGTGGGGATCGGGGGCACTCTGGCGAAGCGACTTTCAGGTGGAGCACAGCCGAGTGCCGCCGATCCCCACTGCCCGGATGGTCGAGAGGACGGCGCGATGTTGGCACCCAGTGGTTTTGGCGTGCCCCACATAGCATTCATACGAGTGAGGGCAGGGGCCAATTTGGGAATCCCGGCGGAGCGGTGAATCGTCGGCGCTAGTTCACCGACCGCTTCGATGTTTCACGTGAAACAGTGTCACGATCATCGCGCGGGCGGCTGGCCCCGGGCAATTGAGTGGTGGGGATCGGGGGCACTCTTGGCGAAGCGACTTTCAGGTGGAGCACAGCCGAGTGCCACCGATTCCCACTGCCCGGATGGTCGAGAGGACGGCGCGATGTTGGCACCCAGTGGTTTTAGCATGCCCCACATAGCATTCATACGAGCGAGGGCAGGGGCCGAATTGGGAATCCCGGCGGAGCGGTGAATCGTCGGCGCTAGTTCACCGACCGCTTCGATGTTTCACGTGAAACAGTGTCACGATCATCGCGCGGGCGGCTGGCCCCGGGCAATTGAGTGGTGGGGATCGGGGGCACTCTTGGCGAAGCGACTTTCAGGTGGAGCACAGCCGAGTGCCACCGATTCCCACTGCCCGGATGGTCGAGAGGACGGCGCGATGTTGGCACCCAGTGGTTTTAGCATGCCGCACATAGCATTCATACGAGCGAGGGCAGGGACTGATATTGGAGGTCTGGCGGAGTGCTGAATAGTCGGCTCGAATCGACCGACCGCTTCGATGTTTCACGTGAAACAGTGCCACGATCATCGCGGGGGCGGCTGGCCCTGGGCAATTGAGTGGTGGGGATCGGGGGCATTCTGGCGAAGCGACTTTTAAGTGGAGCACAGCCGAGTGCCCCCGATCCCCACTGCCCGGAAGCTTGTGGGTGCGACGAGGTGCTCGCACCGCAGGGTTTTTTCTCGCCTGAAGAACGGTCAACTCCCCGTCGAAGCATCAAAAGACATCAACGTTCCACGTGAAACACGAGTGCAGTTACAAATGATGCATCGCAATACCGCTATAATTCCGCAATTACCGAATCCAGAGAGTTTGCCGTCAGCGGCAATATTGCGATGCTTTATCCGACCGAGTTTGACGTGATCGTGGTGGGTGGCGGCCATGCCGGTACCGAGGCTGCGCTCGCCTCGGCCCGCATGGGCTGTAAGACACTTCTACTCACCCACAATATCGAGACGCTCGGCCAGATGAGCTGCAATCCCTCCATCGGTGGGATCGGCAAAGGCCACCTCGTCAAAGAGGTGGATGCGCTCGGCGGCGCGATGGCTGCCGCTACCGACGAGGGCGGGATTCAGTTTCGTATTCTAAATTCGTCCAAAGGGCCCGCCGTTCGTGCGACCCGTGCTCAGGCCGACCGGCTTCTCTACAAGCAAGCCATCCGCCATCGCCTCGAGAATCAGCCGAATTTATGGCTCTTCCAACAAGCCGTGGAAGATCTTATTGTCGAAGGCGACCGCGTTGTCGGGGCGATCACGCAAGTCGGACTGCGCTTCCGCGCCCGTGCTGTGGTGCTCACCGCAGGGACTTTCCTCGACGGCAAGATTCACGTCGGTCTGAACAACTACGTCGGCGGCCGTGCCGGTGATCCCGCTGCCATCAGCCTCTCCGCGCGCCTGAAAGAGTTGAAGTTGCCGCAAGGTCGGTTGAAGACGGGTACGCCGCCGCGTATCGACGGACGTTCCATCGATTTTTCCGTCCTCGAAGCACAACCAGGTGACCTGGATCCGGTGCCGGTTTTCTCGTTCCTCGGACGCCCCGAACAGCACCCGCGCCAAGTACCGTGCTGGGTCACACATACCAACGAACGGACGCACGACATCATCCGTGGCGGCCTCGATCGTTCGCCGATGTACACGGGCGTCATCGAAGGCGTCGGGCCGCGCTATTGCCCGTCCATCGAAGATAAGATCCATCGCTTTGCCGATAAGACGTCCCATCAGATCTATCTCGAACCGGAAGGTCTGACGACCAACGAGTACTACCCGAACGGTATCTCCACCAGCCTGCCTTTCGATGTGCAACTGGAACTCGTCCGCTCGATGAAGGGGATGGAGAACGCCTACATTCTGCGTCCCGGCTACGCCATCGAGTACGACTACTTCGATCCGCGCGGTCTGCGCAGTTCGCTGGAAACCCGCGTGATTTCGGGACTGTTCTTTGCCGGACAGATCAATGGCACCACCGGCTACGAAGAAGCCGCCGCACAGGGGCTGCTCGCTGGTATCAACGCCGCACTGCAAGTGCAGGGCCGCGAAGCCTGGTGTCCGCGTCGCGATCAGGCCTACCTTGGTGTGCTGGTCGACGATCTGATCACTCGAGGCGTGTCCGAGCCGTATCGCATGTTCACCAGCCGCGCGGAATATCGCCTGTCGCTGCGTGAAGACAACGCGGATATGCGTCTGACGGAAGTGGGCCGCGAATTAGGCGTTGTCGACGATATTCGGTGGGAAGCGTTCTGTCGCAAGCGCGATGCTGTTTCACGTGAAACAGAACGTCTCAAATCGACGTGGGTGAATCCGAAGACGTTCCCGGCGGAAGATGCGGTGCCGCTGCTCGGTAAAGCCATCGATCATGAGTATTCGCTGGCCGACCTGCTCCGCCGTCCGGAAGTCGGCTACGACGCGCTGATGGCAGTGCAGGGCGGTCGTCTCGCGCCCGAGGCCGCGCTGTCGGACGACGTACTGCAAGCCAACCAGATTCGCGAGCAGATCGAGATTGCGGTCAAGTATCAGGGCTACATTGACCGTCAGGCCGACGAGATCGTGCGCAAGGAAGCGAACGAGAACACGGTGCTGCCCGCCAGCATCGATTACAACGACGTTCGCGGCCTGTCGATCGAGGTGCGTCAGAAGCTGAACGCACAACGACCGGAAACGCTGGGTCAGGCCTCGCGCATTTCCGGCGTTACGCCCGCGGCGATCTCGCTGCTCATGATCCACCTGAAGAAGGGACTCGGACGCCGTCGCGCGTCAGGGGAAGCGACGGCGGACACCGATGTTGCCACTGATGGCGACACCGGCGGTCAGCACGCTGCCTGACGCGGAGACCTCATGACTGCTCCGCGTAATGCCGCACAAGGCGGCAACGAACTCGCTACTTTGTTGGCTGACGGCATCGAACAGCTCGGTCTGACGATCGGTGCCGAGCAACAAGCACGCCTGCTCGACTATCAGATGCTGCTGGCGAAGTGGAATGCCTCGCTGCAAATGACCTCGATCCGCGATCCGCGACAGATGGTCGTCAAGCATTTGCTCGATTCGCTCTCGATTCTGCCGCGACTGGATTGTGAGCCGATTTCACGTGTGTTGGATGTCGGTTCGGGCGGCGGCCTGCCCGGTGTGGTGCTGGCGATTGTGCGTCCGGACTGGCAAGTGACGGTGAACGACATCGTTCACAAGAAAACCGCCTTTCTGACGCAAGCCCGTGCCACGTTCAAGCTGACCAATCTGACGGTCGTGACCGGCCGGGTTGAGTCGCTCGTCGTCGGCAAAGAAGTGCCCGCACCGTTCGATGCCATCGTCTCGCGCGCCTTCGCCGAATTGAACGACTTCGTCACGCTCGGCCGTAACTTGCTGGCCCCCGGTGGCAGCTTCTGGGCGATGAAGGGCGTGGCGGCCGAAAGCGAACTGACGTTGCCTGATGGCTACGCGCTGGTCGAACGGCTGGCGCTGAACGTGCCATTTCTCGACGCCGAGCGTCATCTGCTCCGCGTGAAGGTGGCGGCATGACCCGCGTGACACGTTGGACCGGCGCTGTGATGGTCGGATTGTCGGTGGTGGCTGCCGTGGCCTGGGCGCAATCCGGGCAGGAATCGCTCACGACGCGCGTGCGTCCCGTGCAAAAGATCGATAAGGCGCGCTATGTCGGCACCTGGTACGAAATAGCACGCTACCCGAATTTCTTCGAGCGAAAATGTGTGTCGGACGTGACCGCAGAATACGTGGCGCGTCCGGACGGCAAGATCGAAGTCACCAACAAGTGTCGTAAGGAAGATGGCACCTGGGTGAGCGATACCGGTCTGGCACGTACGGATGGGCAGGGCACAGGCACCGCACGCTTCAAAGTGACGTTTGCACCGGACTGGTTGCGCTGGATTCCCTGGCTTTGGGCCAACTACTGGGTTATCGTGCTCGACGGTGACTATCAGTATGCCGCTGTCGGAGAGCCAGGGCGGGAGTATCTTTGGATCCTTTCGCGCTCGCCAAAGATCGACGACGACACGCTGAATCAAATGCGTGCCCAGTTGCGCAAGCAAGGCTACGACACCGACAAACTGGTGTTGACGCCGCAAAAGGCCAGTGCACCCTGAGCACCTTCGGCAATAACTGAGCTTTGCTCAGATAATCGAATTAGCGGGATGCATCCGCTACGGGCAGCATGAAGCGTTCGCGCCCGGACTTGCATCCCGGCACCATCTGCATCAATCGCATCAACACGGCAGCAATCGGAGGACTACATCGGCATGGCGAAAATTTTCTGCGTGGCCAATCAGAAGGGCGGCGTCGGCAAGACGACCACCACGGTGAACCTCGCTGCCGGACTGGCGTCGCACGGGCAGCGTGTCTTGTTGGTCGATCTGGACCCCCAGGGCAATGCGACGATGGGTAGTGGCATCGACAAGGCCGCGCTCGAGACGAGTATCTATGAAGTGCTGGTTGACGGCATCGACGTGAGCGCGAGCTGCCAGCGTTCGGAGTCCGGCAACTACGATGTGGTGCCTGCGAACCGTGAACTGGCCGGTGCCGACGTGGAGCTCGTGTCGCTCGAAAATCGCGATACGCGCCTGAAGCAGGCGCTTGAGAAGGTCGACGACGCCTACGATTTCGTCCTCATCGATTGCCCGCCGACGCTCTCGCTGCTTACGCTCAACGGCCTGTGCGCCGCGCACGGCGTGATCATTCCGATGCAGTGCGAATATTTCGCGCTCGAAGGGCTGTCCGATCTTGTCAACACGATCAAGCAGGTGCACGCGAATCTGAACCGCGACCTGAAGGTGATCGGCCTTTTGCGCGTGATGTTCGATCCGCGTATCACGCTTCAGCAACAAGTCTCGGAGCAGCTCAAGGAGCACTTCGGCGACAAGGTTTTCAACGCGATCATCCCGCGCAATGTGCGACTCGCCGAAGCGCCGAGTTACGGCATGCCGGGTGTCGTCTTCGATCCCGCTTCGCGCGGCGCGAAGGCGTATCTGCAATTCGGCGCGGAAATGATCGCGCGCATTCAAACTATGTAAGGCGCATTCGCGCAGGAACGCATTGTCATGGCGACCAAGACCAACGCACTGAAAAAAAAGGGCCTGGGCCGCGGCCTCGAAGCGCTGCTGGGCGCTCACGCCGATAACCACAACGGCGCGACCGAGGCGAGTGCCGAAGGCGCGCCGTCGGTGATGGCGCTCGATCGCCTTCAGGCAGGCAAGTATCAACCGCGTACGCGCATGGACGAAGGCGCGCTGCAGGAACTCGCCGCGAGCATTCGCGCGCAAGGTCTGATGCAGCCGATTCTGGTGCGTCGTGTCGATGGTGAGAAGTACGAAATTATTGCGGGCGAGCGACGTTTTCGCGCTGCACGTCTCGCTGGCCTTTCCGAAGTGCCGGTGCTCGTGCGCGATGTTCCCGATGAAGCCGCCGCCGCGATGGCGCTCATCGAGAACATTCAACGCGAAGATCTGAATCCGCTCGAAGAAGCGCAGGGCATTCAACGTCTGCTCGGCGAATTCAATTACACCCACGAGCAAGCCGCCGAATCGCTGGGACGTTCGCGCAGCGCAGTGTCGAACCTGCTGCGTCTGCTGAACCTCGCGAATCCCGTGCAAACGATGCTGCTCGCTGGCGATCTCGACATGGGCCATGCGCGCGCGCTGCTCGCCGTCGACGCGGCCACGCAGATCACGCTCGCCAACCAGGTGGTGAACAAGCGTCTGTCGGTGCGCGACACGGAACGCATCGTGAACGCATCGCTCAAGCCGCAGGGCGATGGCATTCGTCGCCGCTCGGCAGAAGAGGGCGGTCGCGATGTGACACGCCTCGAAGAGGAACTCTCGGATCTGCTCGCGTCGAACGTCA
The DNA here is from genome assembly GCF_902459615.1 of Pandoraea commovens. Taxonomy (GTDB): domain Bacteria; phylum Pseudomonadota; class Gammaproteobacteria; order Burkholderiales; family Burkholderiaceae; genus Pandoraea; species Pandoraea commovens. Next base: position 251,819 of record NZ_CABPSA010000002.1, on the reverse strand, counting down.
AGATCAAGGTCGGCCGCAAAGGGGCCGGACAATTGACGATCGAGTTCGGCAGTCTCGATGCACTCGACGGTATCCTCGCGCGCATTCGTGCCGAGTAATTTCGGTATCCTGACTATACTCTCGTGAGCGATCCGTCCGATGATCCGCTAGCGGCGTCGGAAGGGACGTCGAGTGCGGCACCGCACCCGCACGTCGCATCAGGTGTTGTGCGAGTCAGGCATGTTTTGCATGCGACGTTTGAGCGCGTGCGAAGCGATCGCGTGCTGCTCATCCTGCTGATCGCCTTCGTCGTGCTTCAGATCGCGAAGCCCGCAAGCGTTGGCGAGCTGTTCGCGCGCATCGACCAGCACACGATTCTGACGCTCGCCGGTTTGCTGATGCTCACGCGGGCCATCGATCAGAGCGGGTTTCTCGATTGGCTCGCACAACGATTGCTGCGCGCGTTTCGCACTGAACGTCGTCTTGCATTGTTGATGGTCACCTTCGCTGCGGCACTGTCGACGCTGCTGACCAACGACGTCGCGCTCTTCGCCGTGGTGCCGCTCGCGCAGTCGCTCGCACGGATCGCCCCCGTGCGCATCGAGCGACTGATCATTTTCCTCGCACTGGCCGTCAATGCCGGTTCAAGTCTCACGCCGCTCGGCAACCCGCAGAACCTCTTCCTCTGGCAACACAGCGGTATGGGCTTCGGTGCCTATGTCGTCATGATGACGCCCGTGACGCTCGGGCTCATGGCCTTGTTGCTCGTCGTTTGCGCTTTCGCCTTCGATTCGCGCGCGCTGCACTTTCAGCGACGTGGTCCCGCACACGATGTGCGCTGGCCGTTGCTATGGATCGCGCTCGCTTTGTTCGTCGCTTTCGTGGCGATGGCCGATCATGGGTTCGCCGCGTGGGCATGCGCGGGCGTTGCGGCGGTGCTACTGATTGCGCGTCGCAATGCAGTGCTGGGCATCGACTGGCTGCTGCTGGCGATCTTCGTGCTGATGTTCGTGGTGTTGCGCGGTGTGGCCGGTTTGCCGGACGTTCGTACGGCGCTCGGGCATTTCGACTTCACTGGCAATGCGATGGCCTACGGCGGGGCTGCGGTGTTGTCACAATTCATCAGTAACGTGCCTGCAGCGATTCTGCTTGCCGAATACACGCAGAACTGGCCTGCGTTGGCGCATGGCGTCGCGGTCGGTGGTTTCGGGCTCGCTGTGGGGTCGCTCGCGAACCTGATTGCATTGCGCATGGCGAAATCGCAGAAGATCTGGTGGCACTTTCATTACCTTTCGATACCGTTTTATCTGGTGGCACTGCTCATCGGCTTTGTTGCTCTGAAATGGGTTTGAACGCGCACGGAACGTAGCCCAGTTGCGGGGAATGTGCGGCCTTTGCGCGTAATACCGCGCTGCACCATGAGGAAAATTGCACTCCGTGAGAGTTGCCGCCAAATCGAAGCATGCACTGTGCAGTTTCGGCGAATTTGTTGCGCGTTTAGATTGACTGGCCTTCGTAATTTCCCGTAAAATCTCGCGGGTTTAACTGCTTGAAGAGCCCATTCGTTTGCACGAGTCGGGCGGGGAGGCTACGAGATGACCGATCAAAACCGGTCGAACTTGGAACCGAAACCGCAAGCGCCGGCGCATGCAACAGAGGCTTGGGACGACGAGCAGGAGCAAGAAACTATCGTTCCGCTCACGCGTGCGCAGGCCGAGCGCCTGTTCGGTCCCGATGTGGGGCGCGCATCCCGTGTGACTCCATTCAGGGTGGTGGGAGCCCAGGTGCTGTTGTCGCTGATAGCGACACTGGCCTGGTGGTTGCTCTCGGCATCGCCACGAGACGCGGCGGTGTCTGCATGGCTGGGCGGAATGATTGGATGGATACCGGGCGCATTGTTTGCGCTGCGGTTAAGAATGTCAGGTGATCGCCTCTCCGTCGGTTCGTTAGTGATGGGAGAAGCGGTCAAGGTAGTTACGACGATCGCGTTGTTGGTGGCAGTAGCGTTCGGTTACCCCGGTGTGCAGTGGGTAGCGTTCCTGGTCACCTTCGTGCTTACGCTCAAGGCCTATTGGCTGGCGATGGCACTGAAGTAGCGGTGAGAAACCGCTCACGCGTCGACACGCTACCGTGTGCGGATTTTCATAATTGGGTGTTTGATCGCTATGTCAGTAGAAGCCGGCCACGCTCCGAACCCGTCGGAGTACATTTCGCACCACCTGCAGAACCTTGCGAGCTCGACTCAGACTAGCATCGTCGATTTCTCGATCATCAACTGGGACACCATGTTCTGGTCGATCGCGATGGGCGTTCTGGGCTGCTTCATTCTGTGGATGGCAGCACGCAAGGCAACCTCGGGCGTGCCGGGCCGTTTCCAGGCTGCGGTCGAAATGCTCGTCGAAATGGTCGAAGACCAGTCGAAGAGCATCGTGCACGGCAATCGTGCCTTCATCGCCCCGCTCGCGCTGACCGTGTTCGTCTGGGTCGCGCTCATGAACTCGCTGGACCTGCTGCCGGTCGATCTGCCGTCGAAGGTGATCGGCTGGGTGGGTCTGGATTCCATCATCACGCATCACCGTATCGTTCCGACGGCCGACCTTAACGGCACGCTCGGTATCGCGGTCGGCGTGCTCATTCTGATGCTGTACTACAGCTTCAAGATCAAGGGCGCCGGCGGCTTCATGCACGAGCTGTTCACCGCACCGTTCGGTAACCACTTCCTCCTGTGGATCCCGAACCTGCTGCTCAACATCATCGAATTCTGTGCCAAGACCGTGTCGCTCGGTATGCGACTGTTCGGCAATATGTACGCCGGCGAACTGGTGTTCCTGCTGATCGCTCTGCTGGGCGGTATCTGGAGCTTTGGCGCAGATGCGTCGGTGCTGGGTTTTGTCGGTCACATCATTGCCGGCACCGCATGGGCGATTTTCCACATCCTGATCGTGTTGCTCCAGGCGTTCATCATGATGATGTTGACGTTGGTGTATATCGGCCAGGCGCACGACCATCACTGATCGGTCGATGCGGTAGTTACGAGTTTTCCAAGTTTAGTTTTTCAAATTTTCAAGTTTTAAGTCTCTATCCATAAGGAGTAATCATGCAAGCTTTCATCGCCAACATCCAGGGTCTGACCGCTATCGGTATCGGTATCATCATCGGTCTGGGTGCTATCGGTGCCTGCCTGGGTATCGCACTGATGGGCGGCAAGTACATCGAAGCATGCGCACGTCAGCCTGAACTGATGAACCCGCTGCAAACGAAGATGTTCCTGCTGGCCGGCCTGATCGACGCTGCATTCCTGATCGGCGTGGGCGTTGCCATGCTGTTCGCCTTCGCGAACCCGCTGCTGTCGAAGCTCGCTTAAGTTACTTTCGGCCGGTCGCGCCATGACCCGCGCGGCCAACTGGACATGAACGGCGCGCCCAAGCCAGCAGGCATAATGGGGCGCGCTGTTTTGCCAATCGATTCGCATCACCGAAAGGAAACACCGTGAACATTAACGCAACTCTGTTCGCGCAAACCGTCGTGTTTCTGATCCTGGCGTGGTTCACGATGAAGTTCGTGTGGCCGCCGCTGATCAAGGCTATCGACGAACGCGCGAAGAAAATCGCTGACGGTCTGGCCGCTGCCGATAAGGGCAAGGCTGAACTGGAAGCCGCCAACAAGCGCTCCACGCAAGCCCTCGCGGAAGCCCGCGACGAAGGCGCGAAGCGTATTGCCGACGCCGAGAAGCGCGCTCAGGCCGTGGCCGAAGAGATCAAGACGCAGGCGCAAGCCGAAGCGGCTCGTATCATCGCCAACGCCAAAGCAGAAGCCGAGAATCAGGCCGTCAAGGTCCGTGAATCGCTGCGCGAAGACGTGGCTGGTCTGGCAGTGAAGGGCGCCGAGCAGATCCTGAAGCGTGAAGTCGACGCCAAGGCACACGCCGACCTGCTGAACCAACTCAAGGCAGAGCTCTGATCATGGCCGAACTCGCAACCATCGCTCGTCCGTATGCCGAAGCGTTGTTCCGCGTGGCCAAGTCCGGCGATCTGAATCGCTGGGCGCAGCTCGTGCGTGAACTGTCGCAAGTGGCAGCGCTGCCCGAAGTGGCCAACCTGGCCGACGATCCGAAAGTGACGCCGTCGCAAGTTGTCGACGTGCTGACCACTGCCGTGAAATCGACCGACGCCGAAGTGCGCAACTTCGTCGCCGCTGTGGTCGAAAACGGTCGTCTGGTTGCCATGCCGGAAATCGCCGAACAGTTCGAAGCGTTGAAGAACGCTGCTGCCGGTTCGGCAGACGCCACGATCGAAAGCGCCTTCCCGCTCGAAGGCGAGCAATTGACCTCGCTGGTCAAGGGCCTCGAGCACAAGTTCGGCTGCAAGCTCAACCCGAGCGTGACGGTAGACCCGTCGCTGATCGGCGGCGTGCGTGTGGTGGTTGGCGACGAGGTGCTGGACACTTCGGTGCGCGCCCGCCTGGCGGCTATGCGGACGTCGCTGACGGCCTGAGGCCGGCGCGAAACGCCTGCGAAGAATTGAATATCAGGAGCACATATGCAACTCAATCCCTCTGAAATCAGCGAACTGATCAAGAGCCGGATTCAAGGTCTCGATAGCGGCGCCGAAGTCCGTAACGAAGGCACCGTGATCTCGGTGACTGACGGCATCTGCCGCATTCACGGCCTGTCGGACGTGATGCAGGGCGAAATGCTGGAATTCCCGGGCAATACGTTCGGTCTGGCACTGAACCTCGAGCGCGACTCCGTCGGCGCCGTGATTTTGGGCGAATACGAGCACATCTCCGAAGGCGACACCGTCAAGTGCACGGGCCGCATTCTGGAAGTGCCGGTCGGCCCGGAACTGAAGGGCCGCGTCGTTGACGCACTGGGCCTGCCGATCGACGGCAAGGGTCCGATCAACGCGAAGGAAACCGACGCAATCGAAAAGATTGCCCCGGGCGTGATCTGGCGTAAGTCGGTCTCGCAGCCGCTGCAAACCGGTACGAAGGCTATCGACGCCATGGTGCCGATCGGCCGCGGCCAGCGTGAGCTGATCATTGGTGACCGTCAGACGGGTAAGACCGCTGTCGCCATCGACACGATCATTTCGCAGAAGGGCAAGGGCGTGACCTGCGTCTACGTCGCGATCGGCCAGAAGGCTTCGTCGATCATGAACGTGGTGCGCAAGCTCGAAGAGCACGGCGCGATGGAATACACGATCATCGTGACCGCCACCGCTTCGGACTCGGCCGCCATGCAGTTCATCGCACCGTACTCCGGTTGCACGATGGGCGAATACTTCCGCGATCGCGGCGAAGACGCGCTGATCATTTATGACGACTTGACCAAGCAAGCCTGGGCCTATCGTCAGATCTCGCTGCTGCTGCGCCGCCCGCCGGGCCGCGAAGCTTACCCGGGTGACGTGTTCTATCTCCACTCGCGTCTGCTTGAGCGTGCTGCCCGCGTCTCGGAAGAGTACGTCGAGAAGTTCACGAACGGCGCAGTCAAGGGCCAAAGCGGCTCGCTGACGGCACTGCCGATCATTGAAACGCAAGCCGGTGACGTGACCGCATTCGTTCCGACGAACGTGATCTCGATTACCGACGGCCAGATCTTCCTGGAAACCGACCTGTTCAACGCCGGTATCCGCCCCGCAATCAACGCCGGTATCTCGGTGTCGCGTGTGGGTGGTGCTGCTCAGACCAAGGTCATCAAGAAGCTGTCGGGCGGTATCCGTACCGACCTCGCACAGTACCGTGAGCTGGCTGCGTTCGCGCAGTTCGCCTCGGACCTGGACGAAGCTACCCGCAAGCAGCTCGAGCGCGGCCGCCGCGTGACGGAACTGCTCAAGCAGCCGCAATACGCGCCGCTGCAAGTGTGGGAACTGGCTGTGTCGCTGTTCGCCGCCAACAACGGCTATCTGGACGATCTCGACATCGCTCAGGTTCTGCCGTTCGAAAAGGGTCTGCGCGAAGTTCTGAAGACGAGCCATGGCGCGCTCATCGGCCGCATCGAAGAGACCAAAGATCTCTCGAAGGACGACGACGCTGCTCTGCACGCTGCGATCAAGGACTTCAAGAAGACCGGCGCTTACTAATCCGGTTGAATCGGCAACTATTCAACGGACCCGGGAAGGCGCGATGTTCAGGCAGCAACGAACGTCGCGCCGAGACAAGGAGTAAGCAATGGCTGGAATGAAGGAAATTCGCGGCAAGATCAAGAGCGTGCAAAACACGCGCAAGATCACCAAGGCCATGGAAATGGTGGCCGCGTCGAAGATGCGCAAGGCGCAGGAACGCATGCGTCATGCCCGGCCGTACGCTGACAAGGTGCGCCAGATCGCCGCGCATATGGGCCAGGCGAATCCGGAATACCACCACCCGTTCATGGTGAAGCATGCGGACGCGAAAGCGGCCGGCATCATCGTGGTGACGACGGACAAGGGCCTGTGCGGCGGCTTGAACACCAACGTGCTGCGTGCCGTGGTGAGCAAGATGAAGCAAATCGAAGCACAGGGCCTGAAGATCGAGGCCACCGCTATCGGCGGTAAGGGCTTCGGCTTCATGAACCGTATCGGCGCGAAGGTGGTATCGCACGTTGTGCAACTGGGCGACACGCCGCATCTGGACAAGCTGATCGGTGCTGTGAAGCTGCAGCTCGACGCGTATGCCGAAGGCAAGCTCGACGCCGTTTATCTGGCTTACAACCGCTTCGTCAACACGATGAAGCAGGAAGCCGTGGTCGAACAGCTGCTGCCGCTGCCCGAGAAGTTCGAAGGCGAGTCGGACGACGCGAGCGCCGTGCCGGCGCAGCACTCGTGGGACTACATCTACGAACCGGACGCGAAGACGGTCGTCGATGCCCTGCTGGTGCGTTACGTCGAAGCTGTCGTGTATCAGGCAGTCGCAGAGAACATGGCGTCGGAACAGTCCGCCCGCATGGTGGCCATGAAGGCCGCGTCGGACAATGCAAAGACCGTGATCGGTGAATTGCAGATGGTCTACAACAAGGGCCGTCAAGCAGCGATTACGAAGGAACTGTCCGAAATCGTGGGTGGCGCCGCCGCAGTTTAAGCGGTGGCACGGGCCGATGCGCCGCAAGGCGAAATGAATTTGAGTATCTAAAGGAAAAGCGATGAGTACTGCTTTGATTGAAGGCAAAATCGTACAGTGCATCGGCGCCGTTATCGACGTGGAATTCCCGCGCGAAAGCATGCCGAAGATCTACGACGCGCTCACCATGGAAGGTTCGGAACTGACGCTCGAAGTCCAGCAACAGCTGGGCGACGGTGTGGTTCGCACCATCTGTCTGGGTTCCTCCGAAGGCCTGCGCCGCGGTATGACGGTGCAAAACTCGGGTAAGCCGATCACGGTGCCGGTCGGTAAGCCGACGCTGGGCCGCATTATGGACGTGCTTGGCCGTCCGATCGACGAAGCCGGTCCGATCGCCCAGGAAAACACCCGTTCGATTCACCAGAAGGCTCCGGCATTCGACGAGCTGTCGCCGTCGACGGAACTGCTCGAAACCGGTATCAAGGTTATCGACTTGATCTGCCCGTTCGCCAAGGGCGGTAAGGTGGGTCTGTTCGGTGGCGCCGGTGTGGGCAAGACCGTGAACATGATGGAACTCATCAATAACATTGCCAAGGAACACGGCGGTTATTCGGTGTTTGCCGGTGTGGGCGAGCGTACCCGTGAAGGGAACGACTTCTACCACGAAATGAAGGACTCGAACGTTCTGGACAAGGTCGCACTGGTCTACGGCCAGATGAACGAGCCGCCGGGCAACCGTCTGCGCGTCGCACTGACCGGTCTGACGATGGCCGAGCACTTCCGTGACGAAGGTCGCGACGTGCTGTTCTTCGTGGACAACATCTACCGTTTCACGCTGGCCGGTACCGAAGTGTCGGCACTGCTCGGCCGTATGCCGTCGGCCGTGGGCTATCAGCCGACGCTGGCTGAAGAAATGGGTAAGCTGCAAGAGCGTATTACGTCGACCAAGACCGGCTCGATCACGTCGGTGCAAGCCGTGTACGTGCCTGCCGATGACTTGACCGACCCGTCGCCGGCAACCACCTTCGGTCACTTGGACGCCACCGTCGTTCTGTCGCGTGACATCGCCTCGCTGGGTATCTACCCGGCAGTCGACCCGCTCGACTCGACCTCGCGTCAGATCGACCCGAACGTGATTGGCGAAGAGCACTACGCGGTCACCCGTGGTGTGCAATCGACGCTGCAGCGTTACAAGGAATTGCGCGACATTATCGCGATTCTGGGTATGGACGAACTGTCGCCGGACGACAAGCTGGCCGTGGCCCGCGCTCGTAAGATCCAGCGTTTCCTGTCGCAGCCGTTCCACGTGGCAGAAGTGTTCACGGGCTCGCCGGGCAAGTACGTTCCGCTCAAGGAAACGATCCGCGGCTTCAAGATGATCGTCGACGGCGAATGTGACCACCTGCCGGAACAAGCGTTCTACATGGTTGGCACGATCGACGAAGCGTTCGAAAAAGCCAAGAAGATGCAGTAAACGGTTGAGTGCCGGGCGACGGCGGTGTCTCGCAAGAGGCGCCACCGCAGCTCGGCAGGTGACTGTTGCGGGGCGGGGTAGCGAGGCGAGGGCGGCAACGTCCGGACTGGCGCGCCTGCCGCTTCATCACACTCAACGGGAGCGATTATGGCAACCATTCACGTAGACGTCGTCAGCGCGGAAGAGCAGATCTTCTCGGGTAAGGCGAAGTTTGTCGCGCTGCCCGGCGAAGCCGGCGAGCTCGGCATTCTGCCGGGCCACACGCCGCTGATCACGCGCATCAAGCCGGGTGCGGTTCGCATCGAGGACGAAGCAGGCAACGAGGACTTCGTCTTCGTCGCAGGCGGCATTCTCGAAGTGCAGCCGGGCACGGTGACTGTGCTCGCCGACACCGCGATTCGCGGCAAGGATCTGGACGAAGCGAAGGCTAACGAAGCCAAGCGTCGTGCAGAAGAAGCAATGTCGAACAAGGATTCGAACATCGAGTACGCAACCGCTCAAGCCGAACTGGCCGAAGCGATCGCCCAACTCGCTGCAATCCAGAAGCTGCGTCGCACGAAGTAACACCGGCGTTGCGCTGGCCTCGCGCCGCGCAATGTCTGCGAAAGCCCCATACATGCGAATGTGTGGGGCTTTTGTTTTGCGTCGAGGTCTTGCGTGCCGTCGTGCTTGCGCCGAATGACGTGCGTCTTACCATTCACTCAGGGCCATCCCCACTCGATCCGTCACTCAAATTACGTTAACGTAAACGTCAACCCAGCGTGACGCGCTATTGTTATATGAAGCCGTTCATCGTCGCGCGACAGCATTCACCACTTCAGCATTGCTTCAGGAGACAAAAGCATGGAAAGCCGGGAAGGTGCGGGCGTTGTACCTCGTAATGGACTGTCGTATGTGAAGGGTGAGACCACCGTACCGCTTTCGACGTTGACGGTATTCGGACTGCTTGCCGAGACGGCGGCGAAGTTTCCCGAACGGCAGGCGGTCGTGTTCCGCGAGCAGGGCGTGGACTGGACGTGGCGTGAGTTCATCGCGCATGTCGACACCTTTGCCGCCGGCCTTATTGCGCTCGGGTTGAAGAAGGGCGACCGGGTGGGCATCTGGTCGCCCAATCGCGTCGAATGGCTGGTCACGCAGTTCGCCACCGCGCGCGCGGGCCTGATTCTCGTGAACATCAACCCGGCTTATCGGCTGGCCGAGCTGGAGTACGCGCTCAACAAGGTCGGTTGCAAGGTGCTGGTCGCGGCCGAGTCGTTCAAGTCGTCGCGCTATCTCGACATGCTCAACGTGCTGGCTCCCGAGTTGGTCGCGTGCGCCCCCGGCCAGCTGAAGTCGGAGAAACTTCCGACGCTGCGCACCATCATTCGCATGGGTATGGAGCACACGCCCGGCATGATGAACTTCAGCGACGTGGTGACGCTCGGTGCAGACGCCGACCTCGCCACGCTGCGCAAGATCTCCGACGCGCTCGACTGCTTCGACCCCATCAATATCCAGTTCACGAGCGGCACGACCGGCAACCCGAAGGGTGCCACGCTCACGCACCACAACATCGTCAACAACGGTCGTTACATCGCCATGGCGATGCGCTTCTCGGAGCACGACAGCCTGTGCATTCCGGTGCCGTTCTATCACTGCTTCGGCATGGTGCTGGCGGTGCTCGCCTGTGTGTCGACGGGCGCGACTATGGTCTTCCCCGGCGAAGCGTTCGATCCGAAGGCGACGATGGCCGCCGTCTCGGAGGAAAGCTGCACCGCGTTGCACGGCGTGCCGACGATGTTCATCGCGCAGCTCGATCATCCGGACTTCGGCAACTATCACTTCGACACGCTGCGCACCGGCATCATGGCTGGCTCGCCATGCCCCATCGAGACGATGAAGCGCGTGATCGACCAGATGCACATGAGCGAAGTGACGATCGCTTACGGCATGACGGAAACGAGCCCGGTGTCGTTCCAGACCACTACGACCGACCCGCTGGACAAGCGCGTGACGACCGTCGGCCGCGTGCAGCCGCACCTGGAAGTAAAGCTGGTCGATGTCGCGGGCGAGATCGTGCCGGTCGGCGAGAAGGGCGAGCTGTGCACGAAGGGCTACTCGGTGATGCAGGGCTACTGGGACGATGAGCCACGCACGCGCGAAGCGATTCGCGACGGCTGGATGCACACGGGCGACCTAGCGACGCTCGACGAGGACGGCTATTGCAACATCGTCGGCCGCGTGAAGGACATGCTCATTCGTGGCGGCGAAAACATCTACCCGCGCGAAATTGAGGAGTTTCTGTTCCGTCACCCGAAGGTGCAGGCGGTGCAGGTGTTCGGTGTGCCCGACGCGAAGTACGGTGAGGAAGTCTGCGCCTGGATCGTGCTCAAACCGGGGCAGAGCGCGACGGAGGACGACATCCGCGCCTTCTGCAAAGATCAGATCGCGCACTACAAAATCCCGCGTTACATCCGTTTTGTCGACGAAATGCCGATGACGGTGACGGGCAAAGTGCAGAAGTTCATCATGCGCGAGAAGATGGTCGAATCGCTTGGGTTGCGCGAAGAGAAGACGGCCTGACGGCATCGCTGCCGAATGAAGGCATCAGGGCAGGGGATCGATCGGACGATATCCCTGCCCAATTTTTAAGCGAACTCGGGGCGAATGCCGTATCATTCGGGATTACCCTAGGCCTCGCCCAATGTCCGCTGCCACGGCGTCCGCGCCCTCCCACACCTTCCGTACCGTTTTCATCCTCGGCATTCTGTCGGCCATCGGCTCGCTGTCGATCGACATGTATCTGCCTGCGCTGCCGAGCATCGCGCGCGAACTGAACACGACGGATGCAGCGGCGCAATTCTCCCTCGCATCGTTCTTCATCGGGCTCGGCCTCGGCCAGTTGCTGCACGGCCCGCTCGCCGACCGGTACGGACGCAAGCGTCCGCTCTACGCCGGACTGGCGCTCTACACGCTCGCGTCTGCCGGATGCGCGCTCGCCCCCAACATCGAAACGCTGATCGTCAGCCGCTTCATCCAGGCGGTTGGCGGATGTGCCTGTTTCGTGATCGCCCGGGCCATGGCGCGCGACCTGTTCGATACGTCGACGGTGGCGCGTGTGCTGTCGCGCATGACGCTCATCATGGGTGCCGCGCCTATCCTCGCCCCGTTGATCGGCGGGCAGGTGCTGATGTTCGTGGGCTGGCGCTGGATCTTCTGGGGGCTGACGGTCTTCGGTGCGATGTGCTTCGGCATGGCGGCCTACTGGCTGCCGGAGACGCGTCAGGCCGCGAAGCAGGCGCGCAACTGGCTGATGACGGCGTGGCACAACTACGGCACTTTGCTGCGCGACCGCGAATTCATGGGCAATGCGCTGGCCGGCGGCGTGTCGCAGGCGGGCATGTTCGCGTACATCACGGGCTCGCCGTTCGTCTTCATCAATCTGTACGGCGTTGATCCGGCCCATTACGGCTGGCTGTTCGGGCTGAACGCCTGCGGGATCATCGGCGGTTCGCAGATCAACGCGTATCTGTTACGTACGCGGCGTCCGGCCGACGTGTTGCGTCGTACCAACAATCTGGTCGCGATTCTCGGTCTGCTGATGCTTGCCGTGGCGGCGCTCAGGCTTGGCGGGCTGATCGGATTGATGGTGCCGTTGTTCGCTTTCGTCACGAGCCTCGGCTTCTCGCAGCCGAACGCTATCGCCGAAGCACTCAACCGGCAGCACCAGCGTGCCGGTGCGGCGTCTGCCTTGTTGGGCGCGCTGCAATTCCTCGCGGCCGCCAGCGCCGGTGCGGCGGTTGGCCTGCTGCACGCCCGCTCGGCGGTGCCGATGGCGGCCGTCATGGCGATATGCGGTGTGCTGTCGTGGGGCTTCCACACGGTGCTGATCCGACGCGCTAAACCCGCACTGCCGCCCGCAGCAGACGCGGCCTGAGCGACACGCGCCAAAGACATCCCGAACACCTTCTGAACGCCGTCCAAACGCATCACGCGTAACATTTCTCGCAGTGTCGGGAACGTTGCGCGGTTTCTGACGTCTGTTTGAGATTGGCTGTCGAAACGACGGAATTGGGGATAACGGGACAGTCCCCTCGGGAAGGATTTGTAAGATGTCGCTTCCCGATTCCGGCGAGACGACGGGAACCGGCAGCAGAACAATGCTTCCAAACCTGAGATTCGGCGAGCGGCACTACATCTGTAACACTTTGTAATTGCTCTGTTCCGGTGCCCGCTCGATAGGCAAAGTACGATCCAGACATCCCTTGCATAAGTCCCCTGAAATTTTTTGCAAGGATGCCTAAAGTTCGGCAAAAGTCCGCCGAAATACAGTCAAGTAGTAGAGCGCAGCTTCGTGACATCTTCATGAAGCCGTCACACTCTGTCATCGAACGTTCCCCCCGAGCGCGTCGTAGGATCCCTGCGCGCCGCTCATGTAGGAAAAATTCCTACAATAAACTTCCGCTTTTCTCGCCCCTTTCTGTAGTTTTTCTCCGATTTCTTTATCTTTCGCCCTTGTCCACAATGCGAGGGAATAGACAGTAGTACCGCCAGATTCATCCATTGCGCCGGGGGGCCGCATGCGAAACAGCGAAACACTGAACGAGATTCGTGAGTTGAATCTCTCCTACCTAGTCCTGGCTCAGCGCCTGATCCGTGAGGATCGCGCGGCGGCAATGTTCCGCCTGGGCATCAGCGACCAGCTTGCCGACGTGCTCGGCAGTCTCACACTGGCTCAGCTCGTAAAGTTCGCGGGGTCGAACCAGCTTCTGTGCCGATTTCGATTCGACGACCACGTGATTCTTTCGACCCTTACGCACGGTGCGAAAGACGTGGGTATGCAGCAGTCACACGCTTCGATTTTGCTCGCGGGTCAGCCCGTCGAGCAGATCGGCTGAGCGTACGACATACGCGACGCACGCCTCGCGCAGCCTGATGTCATCGGGGCCGCGCTTGGCGTGATTTGCCAGGAAGCCTGTATATGCGTACCAAAAGCGTCGTCCTCGAGGCCCGCGAAATTCAGCTGGCCATCGAGCTGATCGAACTCGGCGCCCGCCTCCAGTTGCTGGAAGCGGAGACGAGCCTGAGCCGTGATCGACTCATCAAACTCTACAAAGAGCTCAAAGGCGCTTCGCCGCCCAAGGGCATGCTGCCGTTCTCGACCGACTGGTTCGTGACGTGGCTGCCGAACATCCACTCGTCGCTTTTCCACAACATCTACCGCCACCTCGTGCAATACGGCGGATGCCAGGGCATCGAAGCCATCGTCAAGGCTTACCGCCTGTACCTGGAGCATGTGGAGTTGCACGGTTGGGAAGCGGTGCTCGGATTCACGCGCGCGTGGACGCTCGTTCGCTTCTTCGACAGCAAGATGCTGCAGATGACGCCGTGCACCCGCTGCGGCGGCCACTTCGTCACGCACGCGCACGAGCCGCATGGCCAGTACGTTTGCGGACTGTGCGCGCCGCCGTCGCGCGCCGGAAAGACCCGGAAAGCGAAGCACGCACATGCCGCCGATCTCGCGCCCGCCGTGGCGTCGGGTGAGCCGGATGCCGCGATTTCGCCGTTAGCCGCCTGAACGGAGCCTTCCTCACCGAGCGTATCGAGGTAATCCCGCCCCTACAGTTTCCCTGCGTGTCTGCCGTTAAGCCCTCTGAACAGGAAGGACAATTTTCCGTAGACGTATTTTTGCGAGAGGTATCCGGCAGTGCTTGTCGTCATTGGTTACATCATCGTTCTGGCATCGGTCTTTGGCGGCTTCGTCATTGGCGGGGGCCACTTGGGCGCGCTGTTTCAGCCGACCGAGCTGCTGATCATCGGTGGCGCGGGCGTCGGCTCGTTCGTGGTGGGCAACAACAGCAAGGCGATCAAAGCGACGATGAAAGCGCTGCCGATGCTGTTCAAGGGCTCGAAATACACCAAAGAGCTGTACATGGAGCTGATGGCGCTCCTGTACGTGCTGCTCGCGAAAGCGCGTAAGGACGGCATGCTTGCCATCGAGGGAGACGTCGAAGATCCGGCATCGAGCCCGGTGTTCTCGCAATACCCGCGCATTCTCGGCGAGCCGCGCATCATGGAATTCCTCACTGACTATCTGCGACTGATGGTCAGCGGCAACATGAATGCATTCGAGATCGAGAACCTGATGGATCACGAAATCGAAACGTACCGTCACGAGGGCGAAGTGCCCGCGCACTGTCTGCAAAAAACGGGTGACGCCATGCCGGCCTTCGGTATCGTGGCGGCCGTGATGGGCGTGGTGCACACGATGGCTTCGGCCGACCAGCCGCCGGCCGTGCTCGGTGCCCTGATCGCACAGGCCCTCGTAGGGACCTTCCTCGGCATTCTGCTCGCCTACGGTTTTATCTCGCCGCTGGCGCAGCTCATCGAACACCGGATCAACGAATCGGTGAAGCTCTACGAGTGCATCAAGGTCACGCTGCTCGCCAGCCTGAACGGTTACGCACCGGCCCTGTCGGTCGAGTTCGGCCGCAAGGTGCTTTATTCCACCGTACGTCCGTCGTTCGCCGAGCTCGAAGAGCACGTGCGACAGGTCAAGGCACGTTGACGGGCGCGAGAAATGAGCGAGAAAGACGAGCGGCCCATTATCGTCAAGCGCCGCAAAGCCGGCGGGCACGGCCACCACGGCGGTGCGTGGAAGATTGCCTATGCCGACTTCATGACGGCCATGATGGCGTTCTTCCTGCTGATGTGGTTGCTGAGTTCGGTGACCAGCAAGGAACTGACGGGGATCGCCGAATACTTCCGCACGCCGCTCAAGGTGGCGCTCACGGGGGGGCGTAACGCCGCCGACAACAGCGGCGTGATTCCCGGCGGCGGCACCGACACCACACGCACCGACGGTCAGAAGTCGCGCGGCGACCAGACGCGCTCGCGTCAGGCGACCACCGCCGAGATGGCCGAGCGTGCCGATGCACAACGTTTGCGCGATCTCAAAGCGCGTATCGAGAAAGCGATCGAAAGTAACCCCACGCTCAAACAGTTCCGCAAGCAACTGCTGATCGACGTGACGACCGAGGGGCTGCGCATCCAGATCGTGGACGATCAGAACCGGCCGATGTTCGCCAATGCGAGTGCGCAGGTGCAGCCGTATATGCGCGACATCCTGCGTGAAATCGGCAAGTCGCTCAACGGTGTGCCCAACAGCATCAGCTTGTCCGGCCACACCGACGCTACGGCGTACGCGCAGGGCGACAAGAGCTACAGCAACTGGGAACTGTCGGCGGACCGCGCGAACGCGTCGCGTCGCGAACTGATCGCAGGCGGGCTCGATGGCGAGAAGGTGCTGCGCGTGGTGGGCCTGGCCTCCACGGTGCCGCTCGATCGCGACGACGCCTACAACCCGATCAACCGTCGCATCAGCATCGTCGTGCTCAACCGCCGCGCAGAGCAGTCGGTCAAGCACGAGGTGGATCAGCCGACGATCGACGCCGCAAACGCGCGCGGCGCAGGCAGCAACGCGGTGAGTGCCGCCATGAGTGGCGAGATGTCTGGCGGGCCGGCCATGCCGGGATTGCCCCCGCTGCCAGCACCTCCGGCGGCCCCGACGGCGCCCGGCGCGTCGCGATAACCGACAAGAGGAGACGCATGCAGGCCCTTCGCAACACGATTCTCGCCGTCGACGATTCCGCGTCGATGCGTCAGATCCTGGCGGCCACGCTCGATGAAGCCGGCTACGCCGTGACGACCGCCCGCGACGGGCAGGAAGCGCTGACGCTCGCCACGAACGCGGTCTTCGATCTGGTGCTGACCGATCAGCACATGCCCGGCATGGACGGCTTGTCGCTCATTCGCGCGCTGCGCGAGCTCGACGCGTTTGCCGAGACCCCCATTCTGGTGCTGACGACGGAAGTCGACGGCGCATACAAGACGGCGGCCCGCGAAGCGGGCGCCAGCGGCTGGCTGATCAAGCCGGTCGACCCCGAAGCACTGGTCGACGTGGTCGCATCGCTCGTCGGCGAAGGCGCATGACGATGAAGTCGATGGCGTCGATGGCACAACCAAGTTAGGACGAGGAAACCGGTGGATATCACCCAGTTCTACCAGACCTTTTTCGATGAAGCGGAAGAGTTGCTCGCAGAGATGGAGCACCTCCTGCTTGCGCTCGATGTAAGCGCGCCCGATAACGAGCAACTCAACGCGATCTTCCGGGCCGCACATTCGATCAAGGGCGGCGCCGCGACGTTCGGCTTCACCGCGCTCACCGAGACCACGCACCTGCTGGAGAACCTGCTCGACCGCGCCCGTCGCGGCGAATTGCAGTTGCGCACCGAGATGGTCGACACCTTCCTGGAAACCAAAGACGTGTTGCATCAACAGTTGAATGCCTACCGCGCCTCCAGTGAACCCGATGCCGAGGCCATGAAGCGCATCTGCGCCGTGCTCCAGCAACTCGCCGCCGAAGGCGACGGTGCGCCGGTGTCCGCCGCGCCGACCTCGCCCTTCGCACCGCCCCCGGCGGCGGCGCCTGCGCCCGCACCTGCGGCGCCGACAGCGGAAGCGGCCCCGGCCGTCGACGCCAGCGGTGCGCCGACCAGCGACATCCCGCCGGGTCAGAAGCGCTTGAAAGTCACGCTCTCCGGTGTGGGCGAAAAAGATCAGGCGTTGCTCGCGGAAGAACTGGGCAACCTCGGCGCCGTTGCCGGTCGCAATACCGTGGGCGACGCACTGCACCTGTGGCTCGACACCACCTGCGACGCCGACGACATCCTCGCCGTGTGCTGCTTCGTGATCGAACCGTCGCAGATCGACGTGCAGGACGCGTCCGCCGTTGCTGCCGCACCCGCCGCACCAGCTGCGCCAGCGGTTGCACCGGCTGCTCCGGCCGCGCCAGTTCAAACCGTCGAAATCTTCGAACCGGCACCCGCTCCGGCCCCGGCGGCTTCGGCACCCATCGAAGTCCCGGCCGCAGCCGCACCGGCAGCACCGCAAGCCGTCGTGCCGCCGGCCGCCGCCGAACCGATCGTCGTTCCGCCTGCTGTCCCGCAAGCCGCCTCGGGCGGTGGTGGTGCGCAGCATCCGCCGGAGAAGCGTGCCGCAGCACCCGCCGCAGGCGGCGCTGCCGGTCACGAGAACAGCTCGATTCGCGTGGGCGTGGAGAAGGTCGACCAGCTCATCAACCTCGTGGGCGAACTGGTGATTACGCAGGCCATGCTCGCGCAGACCGCAAGCAGCCTCGACCCGATGCTCCACGACCGCCTGTTCAACGGCATGGGTCAGCTGGAGCGCAACGCGCGCGACCTGCAAGAAGCGGTGATGTCCATCCGCATGATGCCGATGGACTACGTGTTCTCGCGCTTCCCGCGTCTGGTGCGCGATCTCGCGACCAAGCTCGGCAAGCAGATCGAACTCGTGACGTTCGGTCAGGCGACCGAACTCGACAAGAGCCTGATCGAGCGCATCATCGATCCGCTCACGCACCTGGTGCGTAACAGTCTCGATCACGGCATCGAAACGACGGAACAGCGTCTGGCTTCGGGCAAAGACCCGGTCGGTCAGCTGGTGCTGTCGGCTGCGCATCAGGGCGGCAACATCGTGATCGAAGTGAGCGACGACGGCGCAGGCCTGCGCCGCGAGAAGATTCTCGCCAAGGCGCAGCAGCAAGGCATGAACGTGTCCGAGTCGATGGCGGACGAGGAAGTGTGGCAACTGATCTTTGCGCCGGGCTTCTCTACCGCCGAAGCCGTGACCGACGTGTCGGGCCGTGGCGTGGGCATGGACGTCGTGAAGCGAAACATCCAGCAGATGGGCGGCCACGTGGAGATTCTGTCCACGCGCGGCAAGGGCACCACGATCCGCATCGTGCTGCCGCTCACGCTCGCGATTCTCGACGGCATGTCCGTCAAGGTCGGCCCGGAGATCTTCATCCTGCCGCTGAACTTTGTGATGGAGTCGCTGCAACCGCGTCGCGACGATATCCGCGCGGTGACGGGCGAAGGCCAGGTCGTGCTGGTGCGCGGCGAGTATCTGCCGCTCGTCGAGCTGTACCGCGCGTTCGAAGTGCCCGAGGCGCGCCTCGATCCGACGCAGGGCATCATCGTGATCCTCCAGGCCGAAGGCCGCCGCTTCGCGCTGCTCGTCGACGAGTTGGTCGGTCAGCAGCAAGTCGTGGTGAAGAACCTCGAAACCAATTACCGCCGTATTCACGGTATTTCCGCCGCCACCATCATGGGTGACGGCAGTGTGGCATTGATCGTCGATGTGGCGGCGCTCCAGCGCGGCCAGCGCTCGGCCGCTGCCACCATCTTCAACTGAAGTCGGAGACGCGTTAGATGGACAACCTTTCGCAAGAGCAGGCCGTGTCGCGCCACGCAGGCGCCATGCAGACCGATGGCGACGGTCAGGAATTTCTCGTCTTCACGCTGGGTGAAGAGGAATACGGCATCGACATCCTGAAGGTGCAGGAAATTCGCGGCTACGACGCCGTCACCCGCATCGCGAACGCGCCCGAGTTCATCAAGGGCGTGATCAACCTGCGCGGCATCATCGTGCCGATCGTGGACATGCGCATCAAGTTCCGTCTGGGCCGCGTCGAGTACGACACGCAGACGGTCGTGATCATTCTGAACGTAGCGGGCCGCGTGGTCGGCATGGTGGTCGACGGCGTGTCGGACGTGCTTACGCTCGCACGCGGCGAGATCAAGCCCGCACCGGAGTTCGGCGCACAACTGGCGACCGAATACATCACGGGTCTGGGCACGGTCGAAGGCCGCATGCTGATCCTGATGGACATCGAAAAGCTGATGACCAGCGACGACATGGCGCTCATCGAGCGTCTGGGGAGCTAAGCCCGGCTGCGACATTGCCGACGTCGCCCATGTCGGCAGAGTTGCTCATGTACTAACCGCAGGCGGGGCCGAGACACCCGCCGCGTCACCCTTACAGACATAACCCACTCACCCAGTCCACGGAGACCGAGCACGTGCGCGATAACCAGCCCGTCACCCAAAACGAATTCGTCATCGGCGAGCATCAGTATCTGATCTCTCGGACGGATCTCAAGGGGCGGATCACGTATGCCAATCCCGCCTTCGTGGAGGTGAGTGGCTATTCGCGTGATGAACTGCTGGGGGCGCCGCACAACATCGTTCGACATCCCGACATGCCCTCCGAGGCGTTCGGCGATCTGTGGGAGACGATCAAGCGCGGCGACACGTGGACCGGGCTGGTCAAGAACCGCCGCAAGAACGGCGACTTCTACTGGGTGCTGGCCACCGTCACGCCGACGCTCGAAAACAACGCCGTCGTCGGCTACACGTCCGTGCGCGTGCGCCCGGCTGCGGGTGCTACGGCACAGGCCGAAGCGATCTACGCCCGCTTCCGTAACGGACAGGCGGGCAATCTGCGCATTCGCGGCGGTCAGGTCGAGCGCGGCGGCATTGCAGCGCTCGCGCGCCGTGTGCGTCTCGACACGCTGCGCGCACGCCTGACCGGCATCATCGTGCTCGGTGCGATCCTGCTCGCCATCGTCGGTGGCCTGGGGCTGTGGGGCGTGTCGAGCAGCAACGACAAGCTGTTGAAGGTGTACCGCAACGGCATGGTGCCGGTGAGCACGCTCGGCGTCATCGGTCAGAAGCTCGACCGCGACGTGTTGCTGGTCGCCGAAGCCGTCGGCAGTCCGAATCTCGACGCGATGAAGCGCGCCGGTGACGAAATCGCGGGCAGCCTCGACGAAATCAACCGCCAGTGGGCGGAGTACATGAAGACGGTCGACGACAGCACGCGTGCGCAAGCCGAGCGCTTCGACGTGATTCGTCAGCGCTTTACGTCCGACGGCTTGTTGCAGACGGTCGAGATGCTGCGCGTCGGTTCGGCCGAAGGCGCACAACAGACGTACCTCGAAAAAGTGAAACCGGCCTACGGGCCGATGCGCGACGAGCTGAACGCGCTGACGCGTCTCGAACTCACGCAGGCGACCGATCTGTATCAGCAGTCGCAGAAAGAACACACGATCGTGCGTGCGGCGACGGTCGTCGCAGTGCTGGGCGGCATCGTCGTGCTGTTCTTGCTGGGCAGCATCCTGCGTCGTGCGATCAACCATCCGCTGCGCGTCGCACTCGGTATGTCGAAGCAGATCGCGGCGGGCGACCTCACCGGCAAGGCCGAAGGCGTGGGCCGCGACGAAATCGGCCAGTTGCTGTTCGGCCTGTCGGTCATGAAGAACAGCCTGCTGTCCATCGTCTCCGATGTGCGCGAAGGCATCGAATCGATCAACATCGCCTCGCGTGAAATCGCCGCAGGCAACACGGATCTGTCGGCGCGTACCGAACAACAGGCGGCGTCGCTGGAGCAGACGGCGTCGTCGATGGAGCAGCTGACGGCCACCGTCAAGCAGAACGCCGACAACGCCCGTCAGGCCAGCGCGATGGCCGTGAACGCCTCGGAGATCGCTGCACGTGGCGGTCAGGTGGTGGGCAACGTCGTCGACACGATGCAAGGCATCTCGACGAGCTCGCACAAGATCGTCGACATCATCAGCGTGATCGAAGGCATTGCGTTCCAGACGAACATTTTGGCGCTGAACGCCGCCGTGGAAGCGGCGCGTGCGGGCGAGCAGGGACGTGGCTTCGCTGTGGTCGCAGGCGAAGTGCGCACGCTGGCACAGCGTAGCGCGGCCGCCGCGAAGGAAATCAAGGTGCTCATCGAAGATTCGGTGGGACGCGTGGAAAACGGCTCGTCCCTCGTGGCGCAAGCTGGTCAGACGATGAACGAGATCGTGCAGGCCGTGCAGCGCGTCACCGACATCATGGGCGAGATCTCGGCCGCATCGGCCGAGCAGTCGAGCGGCATCGAACAGGTCAACCGCGCCGTGACGCAGATGGACGAAGTGACGCAGCAGAACGCGGCGCTCGTGGAAGAAGCGGCGGCAGCGGCGGGATCGCTGGAAGATCAGGCGCATCGTCTGCGCGACGCCGTGTCCGTCTTCCGGGTGGGCGACGCGCTTCAGGCCGCTGGCGCACCGACGGTGCGCCGCGTGGCGAACGGTGCAGGGCAGCAAGTTCAGCAAACGCAAGCCACGGCCGCTGTGCGTCAGGCGGTCGCGAAGCCGGTGGCAGCAGCGTCAGCGGCACCGGTAGCCGCACAGAACAACGCCTGCGCCGCGCCTGCTCGCGCAAGCGCTGGCGGCGCTGCCACGCGAACGGCTACGCGCCGTCCGCAGGCCAGCGCACCCGCAGCCAACGCACAAGAAGATGCGCAGGTGCTGCAACTGGCGGCGCGCCGGGGCAAGGCACAGCCCGACGGCGCGACGGGGTCGTCTTCGAATACGAAGTCGAGCAACGCGGCGAGCGACCCGGGCGACTGGGAAGAGTTTTGACGGTTTGTTGGTGCAAAGAGACGAGATTGTTGTGATGGATCAACCGGCTACGGGCCGGTCTTCACGGGGTAGAGGTCGTTATGTTTAAGAATGTCACCATCCGGGCGCGGCTTACGCTGGCGCTGGGACTCTTCATGGTGCTGCTGGTCGTGGGCGCTGCGGTGGGTCTCGTCTCGCTGCGACAGAGCAATGCGTCGCTGCAAGAGATCTACACGAACGACATGGCATCGGCGCGATCGCTGGCACAGACCACGATCTCGACGTTGGGCGCACGCGTGACGCTCTCGCGCATCGAGTTCATCGCCGATCCGACTGAGATCAAGTCGGCGATCGACAGTGTGCGCAACAACCTCAAGAAGGCCGACGATTCGTGGGCAAGCTACGCCGCTTTGCCGATGAACGACGGCGAGAAGGCACTCGCCGACGCCGTCATCGCGGCACGCGGCAAGGTCAACAACGACGGCATCCTCCCCGCGCTCAAGGCCATCGAATCGGGCGACATCCCCGACTTCCATGCCAAGACGGTGATGGACGTGCCGCGCCTGTTCGCCGACTACACGAAAGCGATGACCGCGCTGGCCGACTTGCAGGTCAAGAACGCCGAAGACCGTTATCTGGCCGCACAGGCCCGCTACACGATGGTGATGTGGATGGTCGGCATCGGTCTGGGCCTCGGCCTGATCGTCGGCATCATCACGCAGATCACGCTCACGCGCGCCATCGTCGGCCCGATCGACGACGCGATCCGTCACTTCGAGAAGATCGCCGGTGGCGACCTCACGCAACGCATCGACGTGTGGAACGAGACCGAGACGGGACGCCTGTTCAAGGGCGTAAAGCACATGCAGGACAGTCTTGTGCGCACCGTGGCGGAAGTTCGCTCGGGCACCGAGTCGATTACGTCGGCGGCACAGCAGATTGCCGCAGGCAACACCGACTTGTCGGCACGCACCGAACAGCAGGCCGCATCGCTGGAAGAAACCGCGTCGTCGATGGAGCAACTCACGGCGACCGTGCGCCAGAACGCGGATAACGCGCGTCAGGCCAGCCAACTGGCGGTGAATGCTTCGGAAATCGCCACGCGTGGCGGTCAGGTCTCCGGCCAGGTCGGCGAGACGATGGACGGCATTTCGACCAGCTCGAACAAGATTGTCGACATCATCAGCGTGATCGACGGCATCGCGTTCCAGACGAACATCCTCGCGCTGAACGCTGCGGTGGAAGCGGCGCGTGCAGGCGAACAAGGTCGCGGCTTCGCCGTGGTCGCGGGCGAAGTGCGCACGCTGGCACAGCGCAGCGCGGCCGCCGCGAAGGAAATCAAGGCGCTGATCGAAGACTCGTCGCGTCGCGTGCAGGACGGCACGGCGCTCGTCGCACAGCAAGGCCACACGATGAACGAGATCGTGCAGGCCGTGAAGCGCGTGACGGACATCATGGGCGAGATCTCGGCAGCGTCTGCCGAGCAGTCGAGCGGCATCGAGCAGGTCAACCGCGCGATCACGCAGATGGACGAAGTGACGCAGCAGAACGCTGCGTTGGTGGAAGAAGCGGCCGCGGCCGCCGGTTCGCTGGAAGAGCAGGCCAATCGTCTGAAGACGACGGTCTCGGTGTTCCGTGTGGACGCCAGCCAGGTCGCGACGGGCTACGCAGCCCCGGCGCTGGCGGCGCTCCCGTCGGCAGCCCCTGCCGCGCGCCCGACGCCGGTGAAGAAGAAGGCCGCAGCCCCCGCCGCATCGGCAGCACCGGCGTCGGCCGCTGCACCGAAGGCGGCGCCCGCACCGGCACCGCTGCGCAAGCCTGCACCGGCTGCTGCTGCACCGGCCGCTTCCCGCACGGGCACGGACGACGCAAACGGCGATTGGGAAACCTTCTGATCGTATGACGAGACGGTTGCCGTCGTGCCTCAATGCACGCGGCAACAAAGCAGTACCTATAGGAACGGTGCACGCACCTCGCCCGGCGACTCAGTACCGCCGGGCACCCCGAGGGGCGTGTCGGCAAGTGGCAACAATCGGTAAGACAAAGCCGTCGTGCGCACTGCATCTCATGCAGCGCCACGGCAGGCGGGTAGTGGAGGTCACATCATGATGCAGTTGAGTCTCAAGGCAAAACTCTGGTCGGCGCTTGCGCTTATGTGGCTGGGGCTTTTGATTCTCGGTGGCTGGGCTGCCTTTCACGAGCGCAGCACGATGATGTCGGAGCGGCGCGCGGCAGTGGAAAACGTCGTCACGAGTGCCGATGGCATTCTGCGCGACTACGCCGCGCAGGCAGCGGCCGGGAAGATCACCGTCGACGAGGCGAAACAACAGGCCATGGCGCGACTGAAAGTCATGCGCTACGGCGAAGGCGGCAACGGCTATCTGGTGATCTTCAACACCAAGCCGGTCGTCCTCATGCATCCGACACTCGCGGATCTGGTGAACAGAGACGTCTCCAACTACAAGGATACGAACGGCAAGCTGCTCTTCGTCGAAATGGCCCGTGTGGCCAAGGATAAGGGCACCGGCTTCGTCGACTACTACGGCCGTATCGCGGGCAGCGACAAGCGCATGGCCAAAGTCTCGTTCGTGAAATACTTCGCGCCCTGGGACTGGGGTCTGATGAGCGGCGTGTACGTGCAGGACGTCGATGAGGCGTTCTACGCCACGCTCATTCGCTTCGGCATTGCACTTCTGCTGATCGGCGGCATTGTGACGGCGGCGATGCTCGTGATCATCCGCAACGTACAGCGCAGCCTCGGTGGCGAGCCGGAGTACGCGGCGGGCATCGCGCATCGCATCGCCAGCGGCGATCTCCACAGCCGCGTGAACGTGGCCCCGGGCGACACGCACAGCCTGCTTTACGCCATGCAACGCATGCAGCACACGCTGGCCGAGACCATCTCGCAGATCCGTCAGGGGACCGAGTCGATCACCACGGCGGCGCACGAGATCGCGGCAGGCAACACCGATTTGTCGGCCCGTACCGAACAGCAGGCCGCGTCGCTGGAAGAAACCGCTTCGTCGATGGAGCAGCTCACGGCAACTGTGCGCCAGAACGCCGACAACGCGCGTCAGGCTAGCCAGTTGGCGGTGAATGCATCGGAAATCGCCACGCGTGGCGGCGAAGTCTCGGGGCAGGTCGGGGCGACGATGGACGGCATCTCCACTAGCTCGAACAAGATCGTCGACATCATCGCCGTGATTGACGGCATCGCTTTCCAGACGAACATCCTCGCGCTCAACGCCGCAGTGGAAGCGGCGCGTGCGGGCGAACAGGGTCGTGGTTTCGCCGTGGTCGCAGGCGAAGTGCGCACGCTGGCGCAGCGCAGCGCGTCGGCCGCCAAGGAAATCAAGGCGCTGATCGAAGACTCGTCGCGCCGCGTGCAGGACGGCACGGCGCTCGTGACGCGTCAGCGTCAGACCATGGAAGAGATCGTGCAGGCGGTCAAACGCGTGACGGACATCATGGGCGAGATCTCGGCGGCATCTGCCGAGCAGTCGAGCGGCATCGAACAGGTCAATCGCGCGGTGACGCAGATGGATGAGGTGACGCAGCAGAACGCGGCGCTCGTGGAAGAAGCGGCGGCTGCCGCCGGCGCGATGGAGTCGCAGGCGCAGGAGCTGCGCGCGGCCGTGTCCGTCTTCCAGACGAGCGCAGGGGCAGGTGCGGGGAGCGTGCATGCGATTGGCACGTCCCGGCGCGAGCCGGCGGCACAGCCGCTGGCCCGTGCGGCATAAGGCGGCATAAGACATAACCGCTGTCCGACGTAATTCGACGCAACCGAGACATCATGACCGATTCGCGCAACACCTCGCATCTGACGCGTCGCGGCGGCTCCGGCCCCGATGGCGACGCGGGTTCGCGCAGCGCGGATTTCGCGCGCGCCAGTGGCGCCGCCCTGTCGGGCGAGCGCGACTTTGCGTTCTCGCTGGCCGACTTCAGCCGTATTCGCAATCTGATCTACCAGCGCGCCGGGATTGCGCTGGCGGAGCACAAGCGCGAAATGGTCTATAGCCGCATCGCGCGACGTCTGCGTGCGCTGGGCATGACGAGCTTTACCGAATACCTCGACATGCTCGAAGCCGACACCGGCGACAGCGAGTGGGAGTCGTTCACCAACGCGCTGACGACGAACCTCACGTCGTTCTTTCGCGAGTCGCACCATTTCCCGCTGCTCGCCGATTTCGTGCGCAATCGCCCCAAGCCGATCTCGGTGTGGTGCTGCGCGGCGTCGACCGGCGAAGAGCCGTATTCGATCGCGATGACGCTGGTCGACACGCTCGGCTCGCGCCCCAACGCCACGGTGCTGGCCACCGACGTCGACACGCAGGTCCTGGCCCGCGCGTCGGCCGCCGTCTACAACGGCGAGCAGACCGGCAAGATCTCGCAGGAACAGCTGCGCAAGCATTTCCTGCGCGGCACAGGTGCGAACTCGGGGAAGATCAAGGTGCGTCCCGAATTGCAGCAACTGGTGACGTTCGAGCCGCTCAACCTGCTCGCACCGTCGTGGCAGATCGGCGGGCCGTTCGACGTGATCTTCTGCCGCAACGTGATGATCTATTTCGACAAGGCCACGCAGGCGCGCATTCTCGAGCGCTTCGTCCCCTTGCTCAAACCGGACGGCCTGCTGTTCGCCGGGCATTCGGAGAACTTCACTTATGTAAGCCGGGCGTTCCGTCTGCGTGGTCAGACGGTGTACGAACTGGCAGGCGCTGGAGCACGGGGAGCCTGACATGGCAGCACAGCCATTGGCCGAAGCACTCGCGACCAACCACTACTTCGACAATGCGTTCAATACGCAGGCGGTGAAGCTGCTGCCGTCGGAGTATTTCGTCACGACCGAAGACATCATGCTCGTGACGGTGCTCGGTTCGTGCGTGGCCGCCTGCGTGCGTGACAGCGTCACCGGCATCGGCGGCATGAACCACTTCATGCTGCCGGACGATGGCGAGAGCGAGCGCGATCGGCTACTCTCTGCGTCCATGCGCTATGGCGCATACGCGATGGAAATGCTCATCAACGAGCTGATCAAGCTCGGCGCACGGCGCGAGCGTCTGGAGGCGAAGGTCTTCGGCGGCGGCGCGGTGCTCGCGGGCATGACCACCCTGAATATCGGCGATCGCAACGCGAACTTCGTGTTGCGCTATCTCGAGATGGAGCAGATTCGCGTGACGGCGCAGGATCTGCTCGGGCCGCATCCGCGCAAGGTGTGCTTTTTGCCGCGCACCGGGCGGGTGATGGTCAAGAAGCTGGGCGACCGGGGCGATCCGGCCATCGCCCAGCGGGAACAGGCGTACGCGCAGCGTCTGCGCGCACGCGAAGTACGGGGCTCCGTAGAACTCTTTGCGCCACCGGCCAGAAATGCCAAGCCTCGGCCGGGGCCTGACAACCGAAAAATGGAGGAGGCTTGAGCGAACCAATCAAAGTCCTGTGCGTGGACGATTCCGCACTTGTGCGCAGCCTGATGACCGAGATCATCAATGCGCATCCGGACATGACCGTAGTGGCGACCGCACCCGACCCGCTTGTGGCGCGCGATCTGATCAAGCAGCACAACCCGGACGTGCTCACGCTCGACGTCGAAATGCCGCGCATGGACGGGCTGGACTTCCTTGAGAAGCTCATGCGCCTGCGCCCGATGCCGGTGCTCATGGTGTCGTCGCTGACCGAGCGTGGCTCGGAAGTCACGATGCGTGCGCTCGAACTCGGCGCGGTCGATTTCGTGACGAAGCCGCGACTGGGTATTCGTGACGGCATGCTCGAATACGGCGAGATGATCGCCGACAAAATTCGTGCGGCCGCCCGTGCCCGTGTGCGCAGCGCCCCGCCCAAGAGCGCGGCCCCGGTGGCGGTGGAAGCCGCGCCGATGCTGCGCAATCCGCTCGTGTCGACGGAAAAGCTGATCATCATCGGCGCGTCGACGGGTGGCACGGAAGCGATTCGCGAAGTGCTCGTGCCGATGCCGCCGGACGCACCGGCGATTCTCATCACGCAGCACATGCCGGCGGGCTTCACCAAGTCGTTTGCGCAACGCCTGAACGGGCTGTGCCGCATTACGGTGAAGGAAGCCGAGCACGGTGAGCGTGTGTTGCCGGGCCACGCCTACATTGCACCGGGCGGCGACACCCACCTGCAACTCTCGCGCAGCGGCGCGAACTACGTGGCACTGCTCGATCCGGCACCGCCGGTGAATCGACATCGTCCGTCGGTCGATGTATTGTTTCGCTCCGCGGCCGTGCATGCCGGACGTAACGCCATCGGCGTGATTCTCACGGGCATGGGCCGCGACGGTGCGGCCGGTCTGGTCGAGATGCGCCGTGCCGGTGCGCACACGTTCGCGCAGGACGAAGCGAGCTGCATCGTGTTCGGCATGCCGCGCGAAGCCATTGCCATGGGCGGCGCCGAGGAAGTGGTGCCGCTGCACGAGATGGCCCGAAAAGTGCTTCATCAGGTCGCGAAATTCGGCGAACGCACGCAACGGGTATAGTTCGGCTTTTGGCGTTGTTTTTGGCTTGTTTTCGCCGTATGGTCCGCAACGATTTGCGTTCACACTCAGGGCACTGAGTGATGGCGGAACTTGCCCCTGAATATTGTCGGCCCCCCAAAGGGGGACCGGCAGAATTGGAGTGATGATGGTAGACAAGAACATGAAATTCCTGGTCGTCGACGATTTTCCGACGATGCGCCGCATTGTGCGAAACCTGCTCAAGGAGCTGGGTTTCTCCAATGTCGACGAAGCGGAAGACGGTGTGGCGGCGCTGGCCAAGCTGCGCGGCGGTAGCTTTGAATTCGTAGTGTCCGACTGGAACATGCCGAACATGGACGGCCTGACGATGCTCCAGACGATCCGTGCCGACCCGAACCTGGCCAAGCTGCCGGTGCTGATGGTCACGGCCGAAGCCAAGAAGGAAAACATCATCGCCGCCGCCCAGGCTGGTGCGAGCGGGTATGTGGTCAAGCCGTTCACGGCCGCGACCCTCGATGAGAAGCTGGGCAAGATCTTCGAAAAAATGGAAAAAACGGGGGCCTGAACGTGACCCACGAGTCGAGCACTGAATGGCCGGCTGAGCCGGGCGGCGCTTACGTGACCGGCGAGGCCGATCCGGCGGAGCGCATGCTGATGCGCATCGGGCAGTTGACGCGCATGCTGCGCGACAATCTGCGCGAACTCGGTCTGGACAAGCAACTGGAGCAGGCGGCGGAGGCGATTCCCGATGCCCGCGACCGTCTGAACTACGTCGCGACCATGACGGAACAGGCGGCCGTGCGGGCGCTGACGGCCATCGAACTGGCCAAGCCCATTCAGGACCGTCTCGAAGCGGACGCCAATGCGCTCGACGCGCGCTGGGCCAAGTGGTTCGACCAGCCGCTGGAACTCGAAGACGCGCGTCAGCTCGTCACCGAGACCCGCACCTACCTGCGTCGCGTGCCGGACGACACCCGCGCGACCAACAACCATCTGATGGAAATCATGATGGCGCAGGACTTCCAGGATCTGACCGGGCAGGTCATTAAGAAGATCATGGAAGTGGTGCAGGAGATCGAGAGCCATCTGCTCCAGACGCTGCTCGAGAACATGCCGCCCGAGAAGCGCAAGGAAGCCGAAGACTCGCTGCTCAACGGGCCGCAGGTCAAAAAGGAAGGCCGCACCGACATCGTGGCCGATCAGGGACAGGTCGACGACCTGCTCGCCAGCCTCGGTTTCTGACCCCGCCGCCAGCCGCGCCCCGGCTGGCGGAATCGCGCTTGCGCGAAATACCGCCCAATCCCGCCTCTATTCCCCCCTTTGTGACTTGACGGTTACGGCCATAATCGGTCGCGATAGGGTGGGTTCGTCCGCCCGCTGTGGATAGGGCATGGCTGAGGAAAGCGATCTCGAAAAGTCGGAATCACCCACTCCCCGGCGTCTGGAGAAGGCGCGCGAGGAAGGGCAGGTCGCGCGTTCGCGCGAGCTTTCGACGTTCGCCCTGCTGGCCGCCGGTGTCGCCGGGATGTGGATGACGGCCGACCGTATCTCGCAGGGATTCGCCCAGTTGATGCGCCACGGCATGCAGTTCGAGCCGGGCACGGCGATGGACACGCGCCGCATGCTGTCGTACGCAGCGCACTCGGGCGCGGACGCCCTCATGGTCATCGCACCGCTCTTCGTCGCCCTCGTGATCGCGGCCATCGTCGCACCGATGGCGCTGGGCGGCTGGCTGTTCACCACCAAATCGCTCGCCCCCAACTTCGGCCGCCTGAACCCGCTCAAGGGGCTGGGCCGCATGTTCTCGACGCAGGGGCTGGTCGAGCTGGTCAAGGCCGTGGCCAAGACCGTGCTCGTGGGCGGCGTGGCGTACTGGGCTATCGCCCGCGACAAAGAAGCCGTGATGGGCCTCATGACGCAGTCGCCGCGCGTGGCGCTGCCGTACGTCGGCGAGATGATCGTGGTGTGCTGCGCGTTTATCGTGGCGTCGCTGCTGCTGGTGGCGGCCATCGATATCCCGTTCCAGCTGTGGCAGCACTACAAGAAGCTGCGCATGACCAAAGAGGAAGTGCGTCAGGAAAACAAGGAAACCGAGGGCGATCCACACGTCAAGGCACAGATCCGTCAGTTGCAGCGTCAGGCTGCACGCCGTCGCATGATGCAGGACGTGCCCAAGGCCGACGTGATCGTGACGAACCCGACGCACTTTGCAGTCGCCCTCGAATACAAGGACAACATGCGCGCGCCGCGTGTGCTCGCCAAGGGCACCGATCTGGTCGCGCAGCGTATCCGTGAGATGGGGGCAGAGCACCGCATCCCGATCCTCGAAGCCCCGCCGCTGGCCCGTGCGCTGCATCGTCACGTGGAAATCGGTCACGAAATCCCGGCCACGCTGTACACGGCCGTGGCCGAAGTGCTGGCGTGGGTCTTCCAGCTTCGCCGCTGGCGTACCGAGGGGGGCATCGAGCCGCTGACCCCGTCGGATCTGCCCGTGCCGACTGAGCTCGACGCGCCCCGGCGCCTCGGGTCGAAACGAGTGTAACGAATGAACCTCAACCCTCGCGCGAACCAGCTATTGCGTGCGTCGCAACTGCTCCTCGGCGGCAACTTGAAGTCGCTCGCCGCGCCGGTGCTGATCATCATGATTCTGGGCATGATGATCCTCCCGCTGCCGCCGTTCATCCTGGATCTGTTGTTCACGTTCAACATCGCCCTCGCGGTGATGGTGCTGCTGGTGTCCATGTACACGCAGAAGCCGCTCGACTTCGCGGCATTCCCGAGCGTGCTGCTGTTCTCCACGCTGCTGCGTCTGTCGCTGAACGTGGCGTCCACGCGTGTGGTGCTGCTCGAAGGCCACACTGGCCCGGACGCTGCCGGTAAGGTGATCGAGGCGTTCGGTCACTTCCTGGTGGGTGGCAACTACGCCGTCGGTATCGTGGTGTTCATCATCCTCGTGGTCATCAACTTCATGGTGATTACGAAGGGCGCGGGGCGTATCGCGGAAGTGGGCGCACGCTTTACCCTGGACGCCATGCCGGGTAAGCAGATGGCCATCGACGCCGACCTGAACGCCGGTCTGATCGGGGAAGAGGAAGCGCGCACCCGTCGTAAGGTGATTGCGCAGGAAGCCGACTTCTACGGCTCGATGGACGGTGCGTCCAAGTTCGTGCGCGGCGACGCGGTCGCTGGCCTGTTGATCATGCTGATCAACATCATCGGCGGGCTGATCGTCGGCGTGGTCCAGCACAATCTGGATCTCGCGACCGCCGCCAAGAACTACACGCTGCTGACCATTGGTGACGGTCTCGTCGCGCAGATCCCGGCGCTGGTGATCTCGACGGCCGCCGGTGTGGTGGTGTCGCGTGTGGCCACCGACGAAGACGTCGGCCAGCAGGTCGTCTCGCAACTCTTCAACAACCCGCAGGTGCTGGGCATCACGGCCGCGATTCTGGGCTTGATGGGCCTGATCCCGGGCATGCCGCACTTCGCCTTCCTGCTGCTCGCGCTGGGTCTCGGCGCACTGGCCCGCTGGCAGTTCCGCAAGGCAGCTGCCGCCAAGGTGCAGGCAACGCGTCCGACGCCGGTCGCGGCGACCGCAGCGCCCGAAGTGGCGGAAGCGTCCTGGGACGACGTGGCGCTGGTCGATCCGCTGGGGCTGGAAGTCGGCTATCGCCTGATCCCGCTCGTCGACCGCAATCAGGACGGCGAACTGCTCAAGCGTATTAAGGGCATCCGCAAGAAGTTCGCGCAGGAGATCGGTTTCCTGGCGCCGGTGGTGCACATCCGCGACAACCTGGAACTGCGTCCGAATCAGTACCGCATCACGCTTAAGGGCGTGATCATCGGCGAAGGCGAAGCGTACCCGGGCCAACTGCTGGCCATCGATCCGGGGCAGGTCAGTGCACCGCTGCAAGGCACGCCGACGCGCGATCCGGCCTTCGGTCTGCCCGCCACGTGGATCGACGTCGGCCAGCGCGATCAGGCACAGGCGTACGGCTACACCGTGGTCGATGCCGGTACGGTCGTGGCGACCCACCTGAATCACCTGATTAACGCGCACGCCCACGAATTGCTGGGACGTCAGGAAGTGCAGCAGCTTATCGAGCGCATCGGCAAGGACGCGCCGAAGCTCATCGAAGACCTGGTGCCGAAGACCATCGCGCTCACCACGTTGCAGAAGGTGTTGCAGAACCTGCTCGAAGAGCAGGTGCCGATTCGCGACATGCGTACCATCATCGATACCATCGCCGAGCATGGCGCACGCGTGCAGGATCCGTACGACCTCACGGCGCTGGTGCGCCTGTCGCTGGGTCGCGCGATCACGCAGAGCGTGTTCCCGGGCAGTGGCGATCTGGAAGTCGTGGGGCTCGACGCCAATCTCGAACGAATTCTCACGCAGGCGTTGTCGGCCGGCGGCGGCACCGGTCTGGAGCCGGGCCTCGCCGATACGCTGTTGCGTGAAACCCAGGCAGCCGTGACGCGTCAGGAGCGTCAGGGTCTGCCGTCGGTATTGTTGGTTCAACATCCGCTGCGTTCGCTGCTCTCGCGCTTCCTGCGCCGCAGCCTGCCGCAGCTCAAGGTTTTGTCGTATGCGGAAGTGCCAGACACCCGTAACGTGAAAATGACGGCACTCATCGGAGGTCAAGCGTGAAGATTCGGAAATTCTTTGCGGGCACGTGCCGCGACGCACTGCGCCAGATTCGCGAGGAAATCGGACCCGACGCGGTCGTATTGTCCAATCGCTCGGTCGCCAACGGCGTCGAGATCGTGGCGTTGGCGGAAGAGGATCTGGACGCGCTCGCGGGTGGCGACATGCCGACGCATCGGCCACGTCCCCGACCTGCCGCACCGGCCCCGGCACCCCTGGCGAGTCCTGCCACCGCCGCGAACGACATCGCCGCGACCAGCGCCTTCGCGCAGTCGATGATGGGCGAGTTGCAAAGCATGCGCGGGTTGCTCGAAGAGCAGGTCGCAGGTCTTGTGTGGAACGACAAGCAACGTCGTTCCCCGGCACAGGGCGAGATTCTGCGCACGTTGCTCGCGGCGGGCTTCTCGGCGCAGCTCGGCCGGGCGTTGCTGGAGCATCTGCCGGAAGGTAGCGACCGCGAGAGCGGTCTGGACTGGGTGAAGAACGCGCTCAAGCGCAATCTGCCCATCATGCCGAACGAAGACGAATTGATGGATCGCGGCGGCGTGTATGCGCTCATGGGGCCGACTGGCGTGGGCAAGACCACGACCACGGCCAAGCTCGCGGCGCGTTGCGTGATGCGTCACGGCGCGGAGAAGCTCGCACTGCTTACGACCGACAGTTATCGTATCGGCGGCCATGAGCAGCTGCGCATCTACGGCAAGATTCTGGGCGTGACGGTGCATGCGGTGAAGGACGCGACGGATCTGCGTCTGGCGCTGACCGAACTGCGCAACAAGCACATGGTGCTGATCGACACGGTCGGCATGAGCCAGCGTGACCGCACGGTGCCGGAGCAGGTGGCGATGCTGTGCGGGGCGGAGACGCCGGTGCAGCGTCTGCTGTTGCTCAATGCCACGAGCCACGGCGACACGCTCAACGAAGTGGTGCACGCCTATCGCAGCGCGAGCGCCGAGGGCGGTGGCGACCTCGCCGGGTGTATTCTGACGAAACTCGACGAGACGACCAACCTGGGTTCGGTGCTCGACACGGTGATTCGTCACCGTCTGCCGGTGCATTACGTCTCGACGGGGCAGCGCGTACCGGAGAACCTGCACGTGGCGGACCGACAGTTCCTTATCGATACGGCGCTGTCTGCGCCGGTGACGGGTTCGCCGTTCGTGCCGTCCGAGGAAGATTTGCCGGCAGTGGTGCGCGGGGTCGATCCCAACTACAGCGGGCTGTTTGCGCCCGCACAACCTTCAGGCGAGGCCTGCTTTGGTTAAACTCGTACTCGATCAAGCTGAGGGGCTGCGCCGACTGGTGGCGCGCCATACCACGCGCATCGTCGCGGTGGTAGGAAGTGCGCCTGAAGCCGGTCAGACGAGTGTTGCGTTGAATCTGGCCAGCGCGCTGGCTCATCACGGTCAGGATGTCGTGCTGGCCGACGAGAGCGGCCATGCAGCGCCGGCGCTCGGTCTGCCGTTGCGAGGCGACATCCACGATGTGCTGGCGGGGCGCGTTTCGCCCGACGCGGTGCGTGTGCAAACGCGCGACAACGTGGTGCTGGTGCCGGTGGCGCATCGGCATCCCGAGCGCATCGATCCGCAGCGTGCGCTGCCGGTGCTGACCCTTGGCGAGCCGGACGTCGTGATCGTCGACTGTACGCACGCCGGTGGCGTGCTGAGTCCGTTGGCAGCGCATGCGCACGACGTGCTGGTGGTGCTCGGGTGTGTACCGGCGTCGATTACGGGCGCGTACTCGTGGATTAAGCAGGCGCATTACGAATATGCGCTGGCGCAGTTCCGGGTGTTGGTGAACCGGGCGGAGGATATGGAGGCACGCGTCGTGTGCCGCAATCTGGCCACGACGGCGAGTCGTTATCTGGCGGTGTCGCTGGAGTTGGCCGGGCATGTGCCGTCGGACCGTCAGGTCATGCGGGCGCGGCAATTGACGCGCACTGTGGTCGATGCGTTTCCGATGGCGCCGGCGGCGGTGGCTTACCGTCAGTTGGCCGCGCAGGTGATGCATTGGCCGTTGGCCATTCGGGACACGGGACCGGCGGCGTTGGGTGCCGGGATCGGTCAGGTGGGCGATTGCGGCGGCGATCGCGGTGCCGAGATGACGCATGGCGTGGGCGCGGTGAGCGCGCACACGGCCTGAGCGTCACGGCACGCGTCGAGAGGAAGCGGAGGGAAACATGTATACCGCGCGCGGGAAGGTCGACACGAACGACACGCTGACCCAATACGCGCCGTTGGTGCGCCGCCTGGCGCTGCAATTGATGGCGAAGCTGCCGGCGAGCGTTGAATTGGAAGATCTGATTCAGGCTGGCATGCTGGGGCTGCTCGATGCGGCGAACCGGTATCAGGAGACGCAGGGCGCGCAGTTCGAAACGTACGCGAGCCAGCGCATTCGCGGGGCGATGCTTGACGAGTTGCGCGAGCTGGACTGGGCATCGCGCGGCATTCGCAAGACGGCGCGCGAGATCGAGAAAGCGGTGCAGCGACTGGAGCAGCGGCTGGGACGGGGTCCGTCCGAAAGCGAGATTGCGGGCGAGATGTCGATCGGGCTGACCGAGTATCAGCAGATGCTGCAGGACGTGCACGGCTGCCAGCTGATCTATTACGAAGATTTCGAATCGGCGGACGAAGAGCCGTTCATCGACCGCATTTGCGCGGACCCGGGTGCGGATCCGTTGACGATGCTGCTTGATGAAGGTTTGCGCGGCGGCGTGGTGGACGCCATCGACCGTCTGCCGGAGCGCGAGAAGTTGCTGATGAGTCTTTACTACGAGCAGGGTCTGAACCTGCGCGAAATCGGCGCCGTGCTCGAAGTCAGCGAGTCACGTGTGTGTCAGTTGCACAGCCAGGCGATCTCGCGCTTGCGCGCGACGCTGCGTGAGAAGGCTTGGACTTCGGCGAATTAAGGCGCTTTGTGTATTGAAAGGGTGCTCTCGACAGATTCGACGATCTGCTCGGGAGTCGCCATAGCGGCGGGGCCAAAATCCCCGCCCGCTAACCACTTCTCTCTCGGCGGTATCACGCCAACATCCCAAGACTTAAGCAGCTCAAGTTGCTTTTCCGTTAGCGGGTGCTCCCACATATATTTGTTCATCGAGGGAGCCACCAGTAATGGTTTTGACTTCACTTGCCACGCCCGGTACGTGGTTGTCAGCAGATTGTCGCAAATGCCGGATACCAGCTTCCCCAGGGTGTTGGCCGTCAACGGGGCGATGACGAAGAGATCCGCCCAGTTTCTCAGCGTGATGTGCAGGATCTGATCGCCGCGCTGGCGCCATGTATACCAATCGTCGTCATCGGTGTGAACGTCAGTCATTCGTCTTGCCGTGGCGAGATCGAAAAATGCTAGCGACGGCGTGGAGGCCACGACTTGGACGTCATACGTCAACGCTAGCAACTCGACGAGTTGGATCGTATCTTTCGCACCGATGTTGCCAGTCGTGCCCAGAAGGATTCGCCTTTGCATCACCTCGCCCTCCTGTTCTTATGAGCTTTGTACAAACCATACAGGCTGATCGACGCCCAGAAGCCTTCGATCAGCATCGAGGCTGGATTCGGGTGGTAGATCAGCGAGTAAACAATCATTAGCGATCCAGCCAGATTGAATGCCGAATATTTGTACGATGTCGTGCTGAGCGTCCCGTGCAGATTTAGAAAGTAGGCAATGACTACGGTCAGCGCACCCGCAATGCCAATGACGTCGGAGGCATTTATTGATGTCATGTCAGATGGGGGCCGCGATTTTCTTTTCGAACGGAGAAACTGACCCGGCCGTCAGTTGGATCGCATCGGTCCATCCACGCGAAGCGTGAATCGTGACGTTTGCGCTGTCCGATAGTTCGTTTTGAATGATCAGGTCACATCGAATGGGTTCTAACGACTCGAAAAAGTCGTCGACAATCGACCAACAGGCCTGTTCGAGTGTCATCGCGAGTCCTGCGTATCTGGAGAGGTATTCCTGAAACGAAAAGAACTCGACGAGTTGTCTGCGCGGGTGATATCTGAATTTCAGCCGAGCGACATTCTGTTCAGATGGATGAAGATGTTCATTCGTGCGAAATGCGGGTACATCGAAGGTGACTTCGTAGGCGCGCATACGGGCCTGTTGCCTAATGACGTTCGGAATGACGACGAATTCGTGATCAACGTTCATAGTGCCTCCGATCAAGTCCAATAGCGTTGAGGGATTGGCGAGTTTGCCCTCAACCGAGAGGTGTTGAACGGACGATATGGTGTGGATCGATTCGTGTTTGCCGTGGCACGCTTCGCCGGAGGGGGGCCTCGTGAGTCGTCGGGTCCGACCGCCGAAGCATGTTTTCGGACGGTGCCTAAGCTGGGGAACGAAGTTGGAGAGTGCCGCGTGTGCGGGTGCACAGCCAGGCGATCTTCGCGCTTGCGCGCAACGCTGCGTGAGAAGGCTTGGACTTCGGCGCGTTGAACGGTAGCAAGGCTCGAAAGAATCCCTCGAATGCGTTTGGCTTCGAGGGATTTTCTATTGCCCGAGGATCCGTCGGCAGATTTTTCGGACAATGGCTGCTTGAATGAATGGTGCCGATTTTGCCACCATTCCGGAATGGACACGAATCACTACACTTACTACCTGGCTTGGTCGTCGGAAGATGGCGAGCATGTCGGTCGATGCGCAGAATTCCCCGCCTTATCCTGGCTGAGTGCAACCCCGGACGAGGCGCTGGAGGGTATTCGGAAGACGGTCTGCGAAGTCGTCGACGATATGCGGACGAACGGTGAAGCGGTCCCGGAAGCGCGCCAGAGTTAAGCCGTAACACTCCCCCCGCTAGAACGCGGGGTGGTGCGGCCGTCGGGGCCGTAGAGGGGAGTGTTGTTGCCCGGGCCGTAGAGGACGTTCAGCGCTTGCTGGGTGTACGTCAGGCGGGTATTGATGAGCAGGCCGTTCGTGTCGTTCGCGCGCTTGGCCTCGGCGGCAGCCGCAAGCAGTGCCTTCCACGCCGTGTCGACCTTGGGATCGGCTGCTGCTGCTGCCGTCGCGCCTGCTTCGTCAGGCGAGTAGCCCAACGCTTTCAACTGCGCATCGCGCTCACGACCGAGAGCGGACAGTTCCGCCACGGCGCGCGTCTTGCGTTCGGTCAGATCCGGCAACGCGTCGAGCGTGCCGTTGACCAATGCCTGCTGTTCTTCCCCGAGCAATGTCGAAAACGTGCCGATAGCGGCCGTTTCAGCAGTCAGGGCGTTCAGCAGGGCATCGGTGGTCATGACTTCGATTGCGCAGAGAGCAAATCGCGTGCGGTCGAGATCAGACCGTCCGCAATCTTGGAGGTATCAATAGCCAACTGGCCGTTAGCGATCGCCGCCTTGATCTGCTCGACCTTCGCGACGTCGATGTCGGCCGTGCCGCTGGCTGCCAGTTTTTCCTGCAAGGCACGCATCTCCGACGACAAGGCGCTCGTGCTCACGCTGGCACCGCCAGTGCTCGCAGCAGGTGCCGCCGCAGCGTCGCTATTCACAGCGCCGGCCGTCGTCCGATCCGTCGTCGCCTTGCTCGCGCCGACACCAGTCAGCGGATTGGCGGGTGGTTCGATTTTCATGTGCTTTCCCCAGAAACCTGCCTGTGTAACGGCATTATCCGCCATAACTTTAGGCAAGTAACATCCTGTTACCAG
Source organism: Pandoraea commovens (assembly GCF_902459615.1). GTDB lineage: Bacteria > Pseudomonadota > Gammaproteobacteria > Burkholderiales > Burkholderiaceae > Pandoraea > Pandoraea commovens. The sequence goes on along the minus strand of NZ_CABPSA010000002.1, from coordinate 213,279 downwards.
TTCAAGTGCCCGGGTGATTTCAGCGAATACTTAACGTAAGTAAGCGATTACTTCCATCGCTTTCTTCCTGTTTCTTACAGTGCAACTTCGACTTCGACGTTGCCATTTTTTCCTGACTTCACGGTGCCGCTGACGACTTGTCCGGCACGCGTGCGCACCTGCACGGGATCGCCCGCGCTGGCACGTGAGAGCACCTGACCTTCCGTGCTCACTTCAAAACCCGAACCCCGCGAGACCACGCGCACGGTTTGTCCCTGCTGGACGGCAATCGCACTGCGCAGCAGGTCGGAGCGGATCGGCAGCCCCGAGGTAATCCGGTTCACGGCCACCGTGCCGACGATCTGACCGGCATCGGTCGCGACCGTGCGCGGCAACAGCGTGAGATCGCCCTGACGCGGCGACAGATCCGTCGGCCCGATGGTCTCGCCCGGATTGATCTGGCGTGCGGCGACGAAATACGTGGCGTTGATGCTCACGCGCGCTTGCAGATACAGCGTCCACGGACGCTCCCCCGCACACCGCACGCCCACACTGGTCGTGCCCCAAAGGCGCGCACCCGGCGGCAGGAACGGCTCAAGTGCCGCGCACGCAGGCATGCGGTCCGAGACCGATTCGCCCACGGTGATGTTGACCTGACCGGGCAAGCCGGTGGTCTGCTCACGCAGGAAGCGCTCGGCGGTCTGCCGGATCACCTGCGTGTTCTGGAATTGGGATGCCTGAGGTTGCGGCTGGGGTTGCACAGGCGCAGCCGTCGCAACCGGGGCCTGCTGCGTATAAACGGGCGCGTTCGCCGTGGCAGTCGCGGGACGCACCATGTTCGGCACGTTGGACGCGACACCGCCTGCAGCGGCATTGTTGCCGGGGATGACGATGGCGCTCGGGCCGAGCGTATTGCCGAGGTTCTGGGCGGCAGGGTCGGTGGCGACGCCGGGGTTCGCACCCGTGGCAGCCTGCACGGACGTCACGAGTCCAGCCATGCTTACGGTCGCGAGCATCGCGGCCATCAAGCCACGTCGCACACTCGTAAGTATTTGAAAGTCCGGGGACATTTTTGCGGACGAGCGCTGGCCGGGCCGCTGCACGCCAAACGTGCGCGGGGCATTGGCGAATGGGTCGCCGAATTTGCCTGCCATGCTCACTCTCCTTGCTTGAACGGCTTTCGCGTTGCGAAGCCGACGACACCGGGCAGTGTCCCTGTGCCTGGGGGGCGAACCCCGCCCGATGCCGTCAGGAAGCCATTCTAGAGATGTCGCGTCACGGGGCATGGCTCGAAATGGCGGTCAATCTCCTTCCTATTCCTCCGATTGAATCCCGGGGGGTACGCATACGATGCGAAGCATGCCAAAAGGTCCCTATTTTTTCCGGACCGGGCAGGGCACCCCGTCTGCGCACCGCGCGATGGCCGCCAGTCAGCGCAGCAAACGACTGAGCAGGCCCAGCAGCCAGAACGTGCAGCACGGGCAAGTTTCTTGAGCATTACCCAAGTACCCAGCATCAAGGCAAGCATCGGGCGAGACGAGATCATGGACAAACTGGACGCGGCATTGCGATTCTCCCAGCAGGCGCTGGCTATGCGCGCCTACCGTCAGGAGGTGATCTCGTCGAATATCGCCAACGCGGATACGCCGGGGTACAAGTCGCGCGACGTCGATTTCAATAACGCGTTGAATCAGGCCGTCGAGCGTGGCGCGCAGCAGCAGCTCGCTACCGAGTCGAGCGTATCGCTCTCGCGCACGTCCTCGCGCCACATCGCCGGTCGCGGTGTGACGACGGCACCGCCGATGGGCGGCCCGGAGCTGCTCTACCGCGTGCCGTATCAGCAAAGCGTCGACGGTAACACCGTCGAACTCGATGCCGAGCGTGTGAACTTCGCCGACAACGCCGTGCATTATCAGACGGGCCTCACGGTCCTGAGCAGCCAGATCAAGACGATGCTGGCCGCCATCACCAGTCAAGGGTAAGCGCCATGCCACTCATGAGCATCTTCGACGTTGCCGGTTCGGCCATGACTGCGCAGTCGCAGCGCATGAACGTGACGGCCAGCAACCTGGCCAACGCCGAATCGGTGACCGGCCCGGACGGTCAGCCGTACCGCGCCAAGCAGGTCGTGTTTCAGGTCAATCCGGTCACGGGCACCGATGTCGGCGGTGTGAAGGTCGCCGGTGTGGTGGAAGACCCGTCGCCGCTCAAGACGGTGTACGACCCGAAGAACCCGGCCGCGAACGCACAGGGCTACGTCACCATGCCCAACGTGAATCCGGTGGAAGAGATGGTCAACATGATCTCCGCTTCCCGCTCGTACCAAGCCAACGTCGAAGCGCTCAACACCGCCAAGACACTCATGCTCAAAACCCTCACGGTCGGCCAGTAAGGGGCCGCGCGGAGACCAGAAGAAATGGCCAGCATCAATACGTCGAACGCCGCGAACTTTTCGCAGAACTTCCTCGACTCGATCAACGGCACTGCCAACAGCAGCAGCTCGAAGTCGTCGGCGGGCAGCGCGGACGATCTGCAAAACAGCTTCCTGAAGTTGCTCGTCGCTCAGATGAACAACCAGGACCCGCTCAATCCGATGGACAACTCGCAGGTCACGTCGCAGCTCGCGCAGATCAGCACGGTCTCGGGCATCACGCAGCTCAACACCACCCTGTCGTCGGTGACCTCGCAACTGAATTCGACCCAGAGCCTGCAAGCCGCGGCACTGGTCGGCAAGGGCGTGCTGATCCCGGGCACCAACATCGGTGTGGGCAGCACCAAGGCCGACGACGGCACCGTCACCAAGACGGCCACGCCGTTCGGCTTCGAACTGCCGAGCGACGCCGACACCGTCAAGATCGAGATCAAGGACAGCACCGGCAAGACGATCCGCACCGTCAACGCGGGCGCGCTCGACGCGGGCGTGCAAGCCCTGACGTGGGACGCCAAGGATGATTCGGGCACGGACGTGGCAGACGGCAAGTACACCCTGAGCGTGACGGCGACCGCCAACGGCAAGGCCGTGACGCCGACGCTGCTCTCGTACGCGCAGGTGCAAAGCGTTGTCGCCAGCACGACCGGTTCGCCGCTGCTCAACGTGGGTACGGGCTCGAACATCAAGCTCTCCGACGTTCGCGAAATTCTCTGATCCGTAGCTCTGATTCGTAAGCGCTTAACTCTTTTCGAACCGTATTCGTCGCGATACCCGTCGTCGACAACCGAATTTCAGGAGTAACACCATGGCCTTTTCGACCGGATTGAGCGGCCTGAACGCCGCCTCCAAGGACCTGGACGTCATCGGCAACAACGTTGCCAACGCGGCCACCGTCGGCTTCAAGCAGGGTCAGGCACAGTTCGCCGACATCTACGCCAACTCGCTGTTCGGCGCAGGCAACAACACCGTCGGTATCGGTACGCGTGTGGCCGCCATCGCGCAGCAGTTCACGCAGGGCGACATCACGGTCACGAACCGTCAGCTCGATCTGGCGATCTCCGGCAACGGCTTCTTCCGCGTGTCGAACAACGGCACCATCGCCTACACGCGTAACGGCCAGTTCTCGCTCGACAAGAACGGTTACATCGTCGACTCGAACGGCGATCACCTGACCGGCTATCTGGCAGGCCCGAACGGCATCATCAACAGCGTCTCGCCGGTCGATCTGCAGATCCCGACGGGCGATCTGGCCCCGACGGCCTCCAAGAAGATCACGGGTCAGTTCAACCTCGACTCGCGCAGCGCCGTGAACACCACGCCGTTCTCGATCACCGACCCGAACTCGTACACCAACGCCACGTCGCTCAAGGTCTACGACTCGCTGGGCAATTCGCACGACGTCAACCTGTACTTCAAGAAGACGAGCGTCGATGCCACGACCAACAATGCCACGTGGACCGTATACGCTTCGGTCGACGGCACGACGCAAGTCGGCGCTGGCCCGATCGGCACGCTGACGTTCAACTCGTCGGGCAGCCTCGTCTCGCAAACGGATTCGACCGGCGCGGCCGTGACCGGTCCGATCACGCTGCCGACGATCACCTACGGCAACGGCGCGGCGCAGGGCAACCTCACGCTGAACCTGACCGGCACCACGCAGTTCGGTAACAGCTACACGCCGAACACGCTGACGCAAGACGGTTATTCGTCGGGTCGTCTGACCGGCTTCACGTTCAACGCGGACGGCACCATCGTCGGTACGTACTCGAACACGCAATCGATGGTGCTCGGCCAGGTCGCACTCGCGAACTTCAACAACGTGAACGGCCTGATCCCGCTGGGTAACAACCTCTGGTCGGAATCGGCAGCTTCGGGCATCCCCATCGTCGGCGTGCCGGGCGGTACGAACCTCGGCAAGCTGCAAGCCGGTGCCGTCGAAGCGTCGAACGTCGACCTGACGGCCGAACTGGTCCACATGATCACCGCGCAACGCAACTATCAGGCGAACGCGCAGACGATCAAGACGGAAGACCAGTTGATGCAAACGATGGTCAACCTGTAAGACACGGAGCGGCGCGTATGCGTAACTTGCAGGAGGGGCGTCGATGGATCGTCTGATCTATATCGCCATGACCGGCGCAAAGCAGGCGATGGAGCAGCAGTCGACCACCGCCAACAATCTGGCGAACGTCTCGACGCCGGGCTTTCGTGCCCAGCTCTCGGCGTTTCGCCAGGCGCCGGTGCGCGGGGCCGACGGTTCGACCGGCACGCGCACGTTCGTGACGACGTCCACGCCGGGCACCGACTTCACGCCCGGCGCCATGCAGCAGACGGGCCGTGCGCTCGACGTGGCCATTCAGGGGCAGGGCTGGCTGGCGGTGCGCGACGCGCAGGGCCGCGAAGCCTACACCCGTGGCGGCAACCTCGAAATGACGGCCGACGGCCAGATCACGTTGCATGGCCTGCCGGTCATGACCGACGCCGGTCCGGCCGCCGTGCCGCCGGGCGCTGCCGTGACCGTGGGCACCGACGGCACGATCTCGGCATTGGGGCAGGGCGATCCGCCTAACTCCATCGCCGTGATGGGCCAGTTGAAGCTGGTCAACCCGCCCGAGGGCAACCTCGTGCGTGGTGACGACGGACTGTTCCGCATGGGCAATAACGCACCGGCGCAGGTCGATCCGAATGTCGTGGTGGTCGCAGGCTCGATCGAGACCAGCAACGTCAATCCGGTCAGCGGTCTGGTGAACATGATTTCGCAGTCGCGGGCCTTCGAGATGCAGATGAAGATGCTGCAGACGGCCGACACCAACGAACAATCCGCCAACCAGTTGCTGAACTTCAGCTAACGGACGGCCAGTCGCCAGACGACGCCAGCCACCGTACACGGGGAGAAACATCAAATGATCCGTTCGCTCTACATCGCTGCCACCGGCATGAACGCCCAGCAGACGAACATGGACGTGATTTCGAACAACCTCGCCAACACCAGCACGAACGGCTTCAAGAAAGGCCGCGCGGTGTTCGAGGATCTGCTGTATCAGACGATCCGCCAGCCGGGTGCTCAGTCGTCGCAGCAGACGCTGCTGCCCTCGGGCCTGCAACTGGGCACGGGTGTGCGTCCGGCCGCGACCGAGCGCATCTTCACGCAGGGCAACCTGACGTCGACGGCGAACGCGAAGGACGTGGCCATCAACGGCGACGGCTTCTTCCAGGTGCTCATGCCGGACGGCACGACCGCCTACACGCGCGACGGCTCGTTCCAGGTCGATAACAACGGCCAGCTCGTGACGGCTTCGGGCTACCCGATCCAACCGGCGATCACGATCCCGGCCAACGCACTGTCGCTGACCATCGCGCGCGACGGTACGGTCTCGGTCACGCAGCCGGGCAACACGGCCAACGTGCAGATCGGTACGTTCCAGCTCGCCACGTTCATCAACAACGCTGGCCTGCAAAGCATGGGTGAGAACCTGTACGCCGAGACGGCCGCCTCGGGCGCACCGAACGTCGCACAGCCGGGCACCAACGGCGCGGGCGTGCTCAACCAGAACTACGTCGAAACGTCGAACGTGAACGTGGTGGAAGAGCTCGTGAACATGATTTCGGCGCAGCGCGCCTATGAAATCAACTCGAAGGCCGTGACGGCATCGGATCAGATGCTGCAACGTCTGACGCAGATGTAATCGGGGCGACAGCCGCCGAACGTACTCAGCACTTAGGAAATGAACGTCGATATGTCCGCAAGCACGACCGCATCTCAACGCAAGCCACGCAGCGCGGGCCTCGCTCGGTTCCTCGCGCTCGCGGCTGCCGTGGCGTTGACCGGTCTGGCGGGCTGCGCCTACGTGCCGCAGGAGCCGGTCGTCACCGGACCGACGACCACGCGTCCGCCGCCTCCGCCCGTGTCTGCCGACCCGGAAGGTTCGATCTACCGTCCGCTGTACTCGAACCGGCCGCTCTTCGAAGATCGTCGTCCGCGCAACGTTGGTGACATTCTCACGATCGTCATCAACGAAAACACGGCGGCGAGCAAGAACTCCGCCGCGAACACCACGCGCGCGGGCAGTGGCAATCTGACGCTGAACCAGACGCCGGGCGTGATCGGCGGCGTGCTCAATAATCAGGCACTGGACGCAAGCGGCGCGAACAAGTTCGACGCCAAGGGCGCGGCCAACGCCAACAACGTGTTCTCGGGGCAGATCACCGTCACCGTGATGGACGTGCTCTCCAACGGCAACCTCGCGGTCGCTGGTGAGAAGCAGATCGCGATCAACCAGGGCACGGAGTACATCAAGTTTTCGGGCATCGTCAGCCCGCAGACCATTTCGGGCGCGAACACCGTGCCTTCGACGCAGGTGGCCGATGCGCGCATCGAATACCGTGGCAAGGGCTACATCAACGAAGCCGAAACCATGGGCTGGCTGCAGCGCTTCTTCCTTAACGTTTCGCCCTTCTGATGTCGATCATGTCGTTCCTGTCGCGCCGCGCGCCTAACACCGGCTCAACCGGCTCCTTCGGCCCCATCCGCCAACTTCGTCGCACCGCCTCCGCGCTGGCTGTGGCTGCGGCGATGAGCGTCGCGGGCGGCGCTGTGCTGCTTGCGCCGGGCGTGGCCCACGCCGAGCGTCTCAAGGAACTGGCGTCGATTCAGGGTGTGCGCGACAACCAACTGATCGGCTACGGTCTCGTGGCCGGTCTCGACAACTCGGGCGACCAGACGACCCAGACGCCGTTCACCGTGCAGAGTATGACCAACATGCTCTCGCAGCTGGGCATCACGGTCGCACCGGGCACCAACATGCAGTTGAAGAACGTGGCCGCGGTGATGGTGACGGCCACGCTGCCGGCGTTCACGCGTCCCGGTCAGGCCATCGACGTGGTGGTCTCGTCGATGGGTAACGCCAAGAGTCTGCGCGGCGGCACGCTGCTGATGACCCCGCTCAAGGGGCCGGACGGTCAGGTCTACGCGCTGGCGCAGGGCAACCTGCTGATCGGCGGCGCGGGCGCGGCTGCCAACGGATCGAGCGTGACCATCAACCAACTGGCCTCGGGCCGGATTCCGAGCGGCGCCATCGTCGAGCGCGCCGTGCCGACCGCCATGGGCGGTCAGCCGGGCACCGTGCAGATGGAGTTGAACGCCACCGACTTCTCGACCGCGCAGCGCGTGGTCGACGCCGTGAACCGGCGCTTTGGCTACGGCACCGCCCAGGCGCTCGACGGTCGCGTGATTCTGCTGCGCACGCCGACCGACCCGTCCTCGCGCGTGCAATTCCTCGCGCAGCTCGAAAGCCTGGAAGTGCGCCCGGACAACACGGCCGCACGCGTCATCATCAACGCCCGTACGGGGTCGGTGGTGATGAACCAGAACGTGACGATCCAGCAATGCGCGGTCGCGCACGGCAACCTGTCGGTCGTCATCGACACGCAAAACAATGTGAGCCAACCGGCGCCGTTCTCGGGCGGTCAGACGGTCGTGGCCCCGAATTCGCAAATCTCCGTTCAACAGGAGAACAACGCGCTCAAGATGGTGAAAGCGGGCGCCAACCTCGCCGACGTCGTCAAGGCGCTGAACTCGCTGGGTGCGAGTCCGGCAGACCTGATGTCGATTCTGCAGGCCATGAAGGCCTCGGGCGCCCTGCGCGCCGACCTGGAGATCATCTGATATGGCCGACAGCAATCGTCTCACGGGGGCTGCGAGCGCCCCTCTGCCCGACCTGACGCAGCGCGCGTCCTACGAAATGCAGGGCCTCTCGGCATTGCGCGCCGCCGCCCATCAGCAAACGCCGCAGGCCACGCAGCAGGCGGCCAAGCAGTTCGAAGCCGTCTTCACGCAGATGATGGTCAAGAGCATGCGCGACGCCACCATGTCCGGCGGCCTGCTCGGCAGCGATCAGGAAAAGATGTTCAACGGCATGCTGGACGACCAGCTCGCCCAGCAACTGGCGTCCAACAAAGGCATCGGGCTGGCCGATCTTATGCTCAAGCAACTGGCCAAGACCGGCACCACGCTGCCGCCGGCGGCCATGGGCCGTCAGCAGCCGCTGGCCGGACGTGCGTATAACTCGGCAGACGCCATCGGTGTGGCCGACAACGCCCCGGCCGTCGCAGGCGAATTCGTCGACCGGATGGCCACGGCCGCCCAGAACGCCAGCGCCAACAGCGGCATTCCGGCGCGCTTCATGCTGAGTCAGGCGGCGCTCGAGTCGGGCTGGGGCAAGCGCGAGATCCGCCGGGCGGACGGCAGCACGAGCCACAACGTATTCGGCATCAAGGCGGGCAAGAACTGGAACGGCCCGACCGTGGAAGTGGCGACGACCGAGTACGTGAACGGCCAGCCGCGCAAGGTGATGGCCAAATTCCGCGCCTACGGCTCGTACGACGAGGCTTTCGCCGATTACGCCAAGCTGATTTCGAACAATCCGCGCTATTCGTCGGTGGTCGCGAGCGCCAATGATGCCGCGAGCTTTGCCAACAATCTGCAACGCGCCGGTTACGCGACCGATCCGCAGTACGCCAGCAAGCTCATGAAAGTGATGAAGCACTTCACCTGACGTCGCGGGATTCCTGAGATTCAAGCGAGTCCGGGCCTCAATTTTGTCGCCGGACTGCCGTAAACACATCGGTAACGGTGCGCGAGCGGGCTTTTCACCGCGGGGCGTGCCTCTAACTCAAGCCGCGAGATCATGAGCCTAATCAATACTGGCATGAGCGGGCTGAACGCCGCCCAGTTCGCCCTCAGCACCACCGGCAATAACGTCGCCAATGCGGGCACGGCCGGTTATAACCGTCAGATCGTCGACTATTCGCAGGCCGCCAGCCAGTATTCCGGCGCAGGCTACATCGGCACAGGCGTGCTGGTGAACGACGTCTCGCGCGTGTACAGCCAATTCCTGTCGAACCAGACGAACCAGGCACAGACCCAGTACAGCCAGCTCAACACGTACTACCAGCAGATCTCGCAGATCAACAACGCGCTGGGTAGCTCGACGACCGGCCTGTCGGCCACCATGTCGCAGTTCTTCACGAACCTGCAGAACATCGTGTCCGCCCCGGCCAACTCGGCCACGCGCGCGACCGTCGTGTCGTCGGCGCAAACGCTGGCGAGCATGTTCCAGTCGCTCTCCGGCACGCTGTCGACGCTGCGTTCCAGCACGAATGCCAGCATTTCCCAGTCGACCGACCAGATCAACGTCTACGCCAAGCAGATCGCTCAACTGAACGACGCTATCGTGCAGGCGCAAGCCAATGGCGGCGGCGCTTCGCCGAACGACCTGCTCGACCAGCGCGATCAGGCAGTGGCCAACCTGAACGCCATCATCCAGACCAATGTGGTCAAGGCGCAGGACGGCACGTACAACGTCTACGTCGGTAACGGCCAGTCGCTCGTGACGGGCAACTCGGCTTACCAGCTCACGACCATGGCGTCGACCAACGACCCGTCGGAACTGACGATTGCCTACGTAACGCCCAACGGCACCAAGGTGCCGGTGCCGGAATCGTCGATCACGGGTGGCTCGCTCGCCGGTCTGCTGTCGTTCCGTAGCGGCGCGCTGACGCAAGCCCAGAATTCGCTCGGTCAGATCGCCCTGTCGCTCGCGGGCACGATGAACGCGCAGAACCAGCTCGGTCTGGACCTGTACGGCCAGCTCGGCGGCAATCTGTTCACGGTGCCGAACCCGACCATCGTCGCCAACACGAAGAACTCGAACGGCGCGGTGCTCAATTCGACGATTACCGACGCTTCGAAGATCACGGCCAGCGACTACAACGTCACGTTCGACGGCACGAACTACACGATGACCCGCTCGTCGGACGGCGCGAAGTGGACGGCCCCGGTGCCGGGCACCCCTGGCGCACCGCTGGCGTTCACGGACAGCAGCGGTAACGCGTTCAACGATGGTTTCAACGTCACCGTCGGCAACAACGTCGCGGGCGACAGCTTCACGATCGAGCCGACGCGCAATGCCGCTGGCAACATCGGTGTGGCGATCACCGACCCGGGCAAGATCGCCCTGGCCGCGCCGATCCTCGCGTCCACGCCGACGACCAACACCGGCTCGCTCAAGACCGATCAGGGTTCCGTCGACGCCAATTACCTGTCGAATGTGCTGACCGCGCCGGTCTCGTTCACGTTCAGCAAGAACGCCACGACTGGCGCGATCACGCTGGTCGCGCCGTCGCCGATGACCGTGACGGTCAACGGCACGACGACCACGTACGCGGCTGGCGACACCGTTCCGTACGACGCTACCAACGGCGCGAAGATCACGATGAACGGCATGACCGTGAACGTGAGCGGTACCCCGGCCGACGGCGACAAGCTGACGATCTCCCCGAATGCTGCGGGCGCGACGACGGACAACCGTAACGGCCTCGCACTCTCGGCGCTGCAGAACGACAAGACCAAGGTCGGCGGCAAGGACAGCTATGCGTCCGCTTACGCCAATCTGGTCTCGTACGTCGGTTCGACCACGAACACCTACAAGGCGACGAGCGCCGCGCAGCAAACGCTGCTCACGCAGGCGAAGAGCGCCCAGCAGTCCAATTCCGGCGTCAGCCTCGACGAAGAGGCCGCCAACCTGATCAAGTTCCAGCAGCTCTATCAGGCCAACTCAAAGGTCATCCAGACCGCGTCGCAGCTGTTCGACACGATTCTGCAGATGGTCAATTAAGGCTGAGGAGACGGAAAAATGCGTATCAGCACCAGCATGATTTTCGATCAGGGGTCGTCGGCCATGAGCCGTAACGTCTCCGATCTGCTCAACACGCAGGCGCAGCTCTCGTCGGGCAAGCGCGTGACCACGCCGAGCGACGATCCGCTCGCGTCGGCACAGGCCGTGGCCGTGTCGCAAGCCCAGGACATGAACAAGCAGTACGCGACGAACCGAGGTTCGGCGACGACGGCCCTTCAGCTCGAAGACCAGACGTTCGGCAGCATCGTCAACACGCTGCAGCACGTGATGTCGCAAGTGATCGCCGCGGGCAGCCCGTCGCTCAACGACAACGATCGCACGGCCATTGCCACCGATCTGCAATCGAGCTACCAGCAACTGCTCTCGCTGGCTAACACGACCGACGCGAACGGCCAGTACCTGTTCTCCGGCTTCATGGGCAGCTCGGCCGCTTACGTCGCCACGCCGACGGGTGCCAGCTACGCAGGCGACACCGGTCTTCGTTACGTGCAGGTGAGCAGCGGGCGTCAGATTCCGATCAACGACATCGGCTCGAACATCTTCCAGGCGATTCAGCCCGCCACCGCCAGCACGGTGATCAGCGGAAGCCTGACGAACACCGGCACGGCCACGTTCACGCCGGTCTCGACGACCGACGCGAGCAACGCGGCGGCCGATCACCAGTTCTCGATCAGCTTCGCCATCGACAACACGACCACGCCGCCGACGACGAACTACACGGTCAAGGATCTGACGGACACGACCGCGGCGGATGTGACGGGCGCGTACACGTCGGGCCAGCCGATCACGTTCGCAGGCAAGTCGGTGACGTTCACGGGCGCTCCGGCCACGGGCGATACCTACAACGTAAATCCTGCGGGCAAGTCCAGCACGAACGTGTTCGACAACCTGCAAGCGTTGATCAACACGCTCAAGACGCCGATCTCGGCACAAGGTCAGGCCGGTTCGGCTAACCTGAGCAACGCGCTGACCACGTTCAACCAGATGTTCAGCAACACCTACGACAACGTGACGACCGTGCGCACGACCGTGGGCTCGCGCATGAACGAGATCTCGACGCTCAACGACATCGGCAGCGCCAACGATCTCGCTTACACGTCGCAGATGCAGGATCTGCTGGACGTGGACATCATCTCGGCGACGAGCCAGTTCGCGCAGCAACAGGCCGCGCTGCAAGCCTCGCAGCAGACCTTCATCCAGACGCAGAAGCTCTCGCTGTTCAGCCTGCTCTGATCGCAGGACTGTTTGGCACCAAAGCAAATCAGGCCACCTTCGGGTGGCCTGATTTGCTTTGGGCGGCGGAGATTGTCGAGTGTCGACGCAGCCGAGGCGCTATGCCTTCGGCACGAACGCGGCCGTGGCGCGCATCATCATGTCGATGCCGATGGACACGAAGTGGTCCATCACCGGCGCGAGACGCGGCATCATCAGTTCGAGCACCACCAGACCGACACCGAGCGTGAGCGGAAAGCCCACGGCGAAGATGTTCAGTTGCGGCGCGGCACGGTTCAGAATACCGAGCGCAAGGTTACAGATCAGCAGCGCGGCGACGAGCGGCAGCGACAACATCAGTGCCAGCGTGAACAACTGCCCGCCGAGCATGGCGAGGTAATGCCAGCCCATGACCGAGATCGGCGTGCCGGAGATCGGTAGCACCGTGAAGCTTTGCACCAGCGTGGCGTACATCACCAGATGCCCGTTCGTCGCGAGAAAGACCAGCATGATCACGACGTTGAGCAGCATGCCGAGCACAGCGGTACTGCCGTCCGCATTGGGATTGAGCAGCGTGGCAAACGACAGGCCCATTTGCAGGCCGACGAAGTCGCCCGCCATGCTGACAGCGGAAAACACGAGCTGCATGCACCAGCCGAGCGCAGCACCGATCATCATTTGCTGCGCGAGAATCCAGAGACCTTCCCACGAGAACGGCGAGACCGACGGCGCAGGACCAATGACCGGTGCGAGCGTGAGCGCGACGATACCCGCCAGGCCGATCTTCACGGTGCCGGGCACGCGCGAGTCGCCGAAGATCGGCGCCGTCATGGACAGCGAGAGCAGGCGGACGAACGGGAACAGGAACGTCGCAATGACGCCCGAGAGCTGGTCGTAAGTGAAGCTGATCAAGGCTGGCCGATGCCCGATGCCCCGGCTTACCCGACGAGGCCGGGAATGCCGGTGAGCAACTGGCGCATGTAGTCGACCATCAGGTTGAGCATCCACGGACCTGCGACCACGAGCGTGATGAACACGGCGAGCAGCTTGGGGATGAACGACAGCGTCATTTCGTTGATCTGCGTGGCCGCCTGAAAAAGGCTCACGAGCAGACCGGAGACGAGGGCGACGATCAGCAGCGGTGCGGCGAGCAGCAGACAGACCTGCATGGCCTGATGGGCCAGCGCCATCACGGTTTCCGGAGTCATCTCGGTGGCCTCCCCGCTACGTCGTGAAGCTCTGGGCCAACGAGCCCAGCAGCAGTTGCCAGCCGTCGACCACCACGAACAGCATCAGCTTGAACGGCAGTGAGACGGTGGACGGCGAGACCATCATCATCCCCATGGCCATCAGCACGCTGGCCACCACGAGGTCGATGATCAGGAACGGGATGAAGATCGTGAAACCGATCTGGAAGGCCGTCTTCAGTTCACTGGTGGCGAAGGCGGGCACGAGAATGCGCATCGGCACATCTTCCGGACCGTTCATCGGCGGCGTCTTGGCGAGTTTGGCGAACAGGGCGAGGTCCGCTTCACGCGTCTGTTTGAGCATGAACGAGTGAAACGGCTTAGCGCCAGTGTCGATGGCCTGCTCGAAGCTGATCTTGTTCGCCGCGAACGGCTGGTAGGCGTTCGTGTAGACCTGATCGAACACGGGCGACATGACGAAGAAGGTCAGGAACAGCGCGAGGCCGATCAGGATCTGGTTCGGCGGCGAGGTCGTCACACCGATGGCATGACGCAGCAGCGAGAGCACGATGATGATGCGCGTGAAGGCCGTCATCATCAGCAACATCGCGGGCAGAAAGCCCAGCGACGTGAGCAGCAGCATCGTCTGCACGGACAGAGAGTACGTCTGTCCGCCGCCCGGTGCCGGTGTCGTGGTGAAGGCGGGCAGGGTGGCCTGCGCGAAAGCGGAGACGGGCAGGGTCAGCCCGATCAGGCAAAGCAGGCACGCGAGCAAGGCGAGTGCGAGACCCGGCTTCAGACCGGCCATCGGACGGGAAATACGCGCCGGGCCCGGTGTTTGTCCGGCCAGCAACACGCCGCGTGACATCAGGTGTCCTTTTTCATCGTTTCGCGCAGCTTTTGCGCAAAAGCTTGCGCGGCGCGGTTGGCTTGCGCACCCGGATGGGTGACGGCAGGGGCCGGTGATTCGGCGACATGGTCGGCAACGCGATCGGCGTCGATCACATGAAGGCTGCGGACCTGACCCGGTGCCACGCCGAGCACGACCCAGTCGCCAGCCACTTCCACGACGACCACGCGTTCGCGTTGTCCGACGGCCGCACTACCCACGATGCGCACGTTGCCGCCGCCAAGCGGGCGTTGCAGTCCGAAGCGCTTTGCGAGCCACGCCAGCCCGAAGAGCAGCGCCAGCACGAGCACGAGGCCGAAACCCGTTTGTACGATGCCCGCACCGCCGAGGCTCGGCACGGCCGCTGCTTGCGAAGCGGTGCCTTGTGCGTGAGCCATCGAGATGGGGAGGAGGGCCATGCCAGCGGTGGCTGTCATGGCAGCCGTTGCGGCCGGACCGGTCAGAAGGGAGCGCGGGCGTGCAAGCCGTTGCATGGCACTGGCGGCGCTTGCCGCAGCGCGCCCCACGGGCGTGCCGCGGACTTTCAAAGCAATCATCGGTTGAGCTTACGGATGCGTTCGGATGGCGTGATGATATCAGTCAGGCGGATGCCGAACTTGTCGTTCACGACCACCACTTCGCCCTGGGCGATTAGGCAACCGTTGACCAGCACGTCCATCGGCTCGCCGGCCATGCCGTCGAGTTCCACCACGGAACCCTGTGCGAGTTGCAGCAGGTTCTTGATGGCGATTTTGGTGCGGCCCAGCTCCACGGTCATCTGGACCGGGATGTCGAGGATCAGATCGATGTCGTTGTGCGCGGCACCGGCCGGATTGCCGGCGGTCGCGGCGAGCGGCTGGAACACGGGGGCTGCCGCAGGTTGCGGTGCAGCGGCCGCGGCAGGTGCCGGCTCCGAAGCGGTCTGCTCGGCCATGGCACTGGCCCACTCGTCCGCCATGGCCTGGGCGTCTTCACCGGGCGTTTGAGGGGTATCGCTCATCACTCGTTGTCCTTGCTGTAATCGCTGTGCGAATGGTTGATCATCTGGTTCACGCGCAGCGCGTATTGACCATTGAAGACGCCGTAATTGCAGTGCATCACGGGCACGCCGTCGACCTTGGCTTCGAGCACCTCAGGCACGTCGAGCGGGATCACGTCGCCCACGCGCATGTTGAGCAGTTGCGAGAGCGTCATGTCGAATTGGGCGAGGTTCGTCACGATTTCCACATCGGCGGCCTGCACCTGCTGCGAGAGCAGACGCACCCAGCGCTTGTCGACTTCGAGCGTCTCGCCTTGCAGCGGGCTCGAGAGCTGGTCGCGCATCGGCTCGATCATCGAGTACGGCATGCAGATGTGGAATTCGCCGCCCACCGAGCCGAACTCGATGTCGAACGTGGTCGTGACGACGACTTCGTTAGGCGTGGCGACGTTGGCGAACTGCGTGTGCATTTCGGCGCGCACGTATTCGAACTCGACCGGGTACACCGGCTTCCACGACGCGCCGTAGTTCTCGAAGACGAGATCGAGCAGACGGGCGATGATGCGTTGCTCGGTCTGTGTGAAGTCGCGCCCTTCGACGCGGGTATGGAACCGGCCGTCGCCGCCGAACAGGTTGTCCACCACGAGGAACACGAGGTTCGGATCGAACACGAACAGCGCCGTGCCGCGCAGCGGCTTGATGTGGACCAGGTTGAGGTTGGTCGGGACAGGCAGGTTGCGAATGAACTCGCTGTACTTCTGCACGCGCACCGGGCTGACCGAAATTTCGGCGCTGCGGCGCATGAAGTTGAACAGCGCAATGCGGAACAGTCGCGAGAAGCGGTCGTTGATGATTTCGAGCGTGGGCATGCGCCCGCGCACGATGCGCTCTTGCGTCGCGATGTTGTATGGCCGAATGCCGGAATGATCTTCCGACTCCGACCGTTCATCCTGTTCGCCGGTGACACCCTTCAGAAGGGCATCGACTTCTTCCTGCGACAGGAACTCCTCATGCGCCATGAATCACTCACTGAATTACAAACGCGGTGAACAGGACGTCGCCCACGGCTTGCTGCGGCATGTTGGCTGCGAACGGCTGTGCGACCAACGCACGGATTTCGCTCGCCAGACGGCGTTTGCCGTCAATCGTTGCGAGATCCTGCGGCTGCTTCGACGACAGCAACAACAACACTCGGCTACGTACTTCGGGCATATGTTGCGTGATGCGGGCCTGCGTTTCGGCATCTGCCACCTTGAGCGAGAGGCCGATGTGCAGGTAACGCTCGCCGTCTTCGCCCGAGAGGTTCACCGTGAACGGATCCATGCCGACAAACACGGGCGGCGGCGGGGGCGGCGGTGCTTTGGCCGCTTCGCTGCGTCCTGTCAGCAAATACACGGCCGTTGCCGCGCCGGCCGCTGCCATGAGCGCTACCGCCACGATCAACAGAATCCATTTGCGCATGCCCCCTCCGGAGGGAGCCGCGGCTTGCGTCGGTGCGGGATTTGCCATGTATTCGCCTGCTATTGGGTAGTGATTGTCGGCCAACCCGCCTGGGGGTGATCGGCCGAAAAGAAGGGACAATCGCGTCTAACTCGCGTCTTTGTCTTAACGGCAGAAAAACCCGCTTGCTTTAGGGTACTTTGCCGCCACACTGCGGCGCCGCGTCACCCTGTCGCACCTATGGCGACAGCTGGCAGCCCGCGTGGCATGGCGTTTTGCGCCGACTTCCGCGCCGGTCATGCACCTATCGTGTGACCGGCGCCAGTCTCAGGAAAACTTACGCGAAGGTGTCCACAAAGCCGTTGCTGGCACGCACCGGGACGTTCACGGTCGTGGCGATCGGGGCGTCGTCCGCCGTCTGGCCGAAGCCCGGCGTGCCGCGTCCGTTGCCATTGCCGCTACCGTTGCCGCCACCATTGCCGTTCGCACCCTGCTGCGCGAAGGCCTGTTGCTGCGAGCTGTCGCTGCTCACCGTCGCATTGCCGAGCGCGATGCCATTGTTGGCAAGGCTGTCGCGCAACTGCGGGAGCGCAGCCTGAACGGCGTCGCGCACGGCGGCGTGTTGCGAGACGAACATGGCCTGCGCCGAGTCGTTCGCTACGTTGAGCACCACGTGCAGCGGACCGAGATCGGGCGGGTTCAGGCTCAGTTGGGCCGTTTGTGCATGAGCACTCGAGAGCCACACGACTTGCTGCGAGAGCTGGTTGTTCCAGTCCTGCGTGCCAACGCGTGCGTTCAGCGCAAGGGCGGCAGGCAGGTTGGCCTGCGCTTGGAGCTGCGGCTGGGCGTCGACGGCCGGAGTGGCGCTTTGGGCCGCCTGCACGGCGGCTTGCGTCGCGGCGGTGGCGGCTTGCGAGGCGGCGTCGCGATTGCCCTGAGCCTGTGCCAGCGCGTCGGCCACGCGTTGTTGTGCCTGCGCATCGGTACCGGCGACCGACGTTGCGGCCTTTGCGTCCGTTGCCGCCGGTTGGGCGGTCGTTGCGGCGTGTGCGGTGGTGGCGTTCTTCGCCAGCGTGTCGAGCGAGATGCCGCCCGTCGGGTTGGTCGTCGATGCGGCGGGCGTGACGGTGCCCTTGACCGGCGCTGTGGTGGTGGCGGCCGTGCTCACCGGCTTGGCGTCGGCATCGGTGCCTGCCGGGGGCTGGCCTGTCAGTTGGGCGGCCCCTGCCGCTTGAATCGCGCCAGCGACGGCGGCCGTGATGGCAGCGCCGGTGCCCGGCTTGCCGTCGGTCGCCGTGGCGACTGCGTCGCCCGTCGGCGTTGCCGGGGCAGGTGCGGCCGTTTGCAGCGGTGCGTTGTTCATCGCAGCGAGGGCGACGGCCAGTGCCGCGGCCGGATCGCCCGGAGCGGCAGCCGTTTGCGTGTCGTCTTCCTCGTCCTTGCCATCATCGGCATTCGAGGATTTCGAAGGTTTGTTCGAAGCGTTCGCTTGACCGGTTTGGCCGGTCTGTCCCGACTGCGCCGTCTGGCCGGTTTGCCCGGACGACGTGTTGTCGGTCGACTTGGTGCTGTTCGACGAGTCGCTGGACGCATTCGTCTGCTTGGTCTGACCGGCCTGCGCGGCGTTGTTATTCGCGCTGCTGGCCGAGGGCTGGACGGTCTGACGCGTTTGCTGCGAGAGTACCGTGGAGAACGGCAACGCGCTGGCATCGTCGCTGTTCGACGAACCGGCGCGGTTCACGGCTTGCCGGGCAGCGCCGGCGGCATCGGTCAGGAAGCTCAGAATCGACATAGTGGGCCCCTCAATTCCTTCAAATCGGTGATTCGGCACGACGGCGCAGGCTGCGCGCGGCGTACTCGTCGTTTTCTTTCTGCTCGCGACGCGCCACGCGCACAGCGGTGCAGGCTTCTTCGCGCGAGGCGAGCGTGCCGAAGGAGTTCAGGCGGCGTTGCTGTGCCTGCCATTCCCGGCGCGCGACGGTGAGACGCTCTTCCGCTTGCTGGAGCAGCATGGCCTGCTGCCCGATGGCGGTGTCGAGCGTATCGATGAATTGCTGGAAGTTGCGCCAGTCGCATCCCGCCATGCCCTGAATCGTTGCCGTCTGCATGCGCGTGCGGTACTCGTGACGATACTGACGCAGCGCTTCGAGCTGACGCTCGACTTCGGCGCGTTGCGTCTGACGCTCGCCAAGCAGGCGCGCAGCTTCGTCCACGTCCTTCTGGGCGAGTTCGATCAGCAACTTGAGGGGCAGGGTGGAATTCATGGCCGCCTCCAATTAGTGGAACAGTCCGCGCAACTGCTGCACGGCGTCCGGATAACTGGCCCGCTCGCGCATTCCCTGTTGCAGGAAGCCTTCGAGACGGGGATACAGCTCGATCGCCTGATCGAGCATCGGGTCGCTGCCCGGCGCGTACGCGCCCACGTTGATGAGGTCGCGGTTGCGCTGGTAGCGCGAAAGCATCTGCTTGAAGCGACGCACCGTATCGAACTGCGCATCGTCGATGAGTGCGGCCATCGCCCGGCTGATCGACTGTTCGATGTCGATGGCGGGGTAGTGACCCGATTCCGCGAGCTGACGCGAGAGCACGATGTGCCCGTCGAGAATGGCGCGGGCCGAGTCGGCGATGGGGTCCTGCTGATCGTCGCCTTCGGTCAGCACGGTGTAGAACGCGGTGATGGAGCCGCCGCCGTCCGGACCGTTACCGGCACGTTCGACCAGCGCGGGCAGCTTGGCGAACACCGAAGGCGGGTAGCCCTTCGTCGCAGGCGGCTCGCCGATGGCCAGTGCGATCTCGCGTTGCGCCATCGCGTAACGGGTCAGCGAATCCATGATCAGCAGCACGTCTTTGCCCTGATCGCGGAAGTACTCGGCCAGCGTCGTGGCATAGGCCGCGCCTTGCAGGCGCAGCAGCGGCGAGACGTCGGCGGGTGCGGCTACGACGACCGAGCGCGCCAGACCGTCCGGTCCGAGAATGTTCTCGATAAAGTCCTTCACTTCGCGTCCGCGCTCGCCGATCAGACCGACGACGATCACTTCGGCCTGCGTGAAGCGGGCCATCATGCCGAGCAGCACGCTCTTGCCCACGCCTGAACCTGCGAAGAGACCCATGCGCTGGCCGCGTCCCACGGTGAGCAGCGAGTTGATGGCACGTACGCCGACATCCAGCACCGACTCGATGGGCGCACGGCCCAGCGGATTGATCGGCACCGACGCGAGCGAGGCGCTGTCGGTCATGCCGAGCGGGCCGAAGTCGTCCAGCGGGCGACCTGCGGCGTCGACCACACGGCCGAGCAGGGCTTCGCCCACCGGCAGGCGCTTGCCGTTGTGACGTTGCGAAGGGAGTGGGCCGTCGGCGGCGGGTTCCATCGGGAACACGCGCGCACCGGGCAGCAGCCCGGCGACTTCCGTTTGCGGCATGAGGAACAGGCGGTCGCCACCAAACCCGACGACTTCGGCTTCGGCCGTGGCGGGTTCGCGCGAGGCGTCGTGCACGGGCAACTCGATCAGGCAGCCCGCACCGACCGGCAACCGCAGACCGACGGCTTCGAGCACCAGACCGGCGGCGCGCGTGAGGCGACCGCAGCGGCGCGTCGGCTCGACGGCGTGTACGTGCGCGATGCGCTCACGCAACGTGTTCTGCCAGCGGCGCAGGTGTGCGTCGCGCGCGAGTTCGCGGGCGTTCAGCGCGTTGTGCGGTTGCTGTGTTGCGGCGGCCGACGTGTCGACGTCGGTCGCGGAAATTGCGTCGATAGAAGCGTCGTCGCTGGCTTGCGCGGCAGATTCGGCGTGGTCGTCAGCGTCGTGATCGTGATCGTGATCGTCGGGCTGCAACGCACCGGCTTGCACCGTATGCGTGTCGATCTCATCCCACAAACGCACGGTCGGCGTGGTGCCATCGTTCGCCGGGGCGGGCGTGGACGGCGTCGCCTCGTCACGCAGATTCTCGGTGCTGGGCAGCACCGGCGCATGCGCGGAGAGTGGGGTGAGTTCGGCGTTCACCACGGCAGATCCTTGCCCAGTGCGGCCATGACGCGCTGCCAGCGGGTCGCGATGGTGGCGTCGACTTCGCCGCTCGCGGCTTCGGCCTTGCAGCCACCGCGTTCGATGGTGGGGTCGGGGCGCACGGTCCAGCCGGCGGCGCGGAGTTCTGCGCCGACGTGCGACTCGACGAGTTCGACGTCTTCCGGATTGAGCAGCAGACGCGGCGAGCCCGTCAGCGGATCGTTGGCCAGCAGGTCGCGCACGATCGGCAGCAGCGTTTCCGGACGAATCGTCAGCGTCTGGTGCAATGCCTGACGCGCGATGTCGAGCGCCAGTCCAAGCAACGGTTCGGCGACTTCGCGGTCAATGGCGTTCACGGCGTTGCCGAAGCCATGCGCGATATCTGCGAGTTGTGCGGCGCGCGTGTCGACTTCGTGCTTTCCGTCTGCCTGACCTGCGGCATAACCTTGCGCGTGACCGGCGGCATAGCCTTCGGCGTGTCCGGCGGCGCGCGCTTCTTCGCGCCACGCGGCGATCTGCTCGACGAGCGCTGGATCGTCCAGCGGGCTGGGCGGTTGCGGCGGCGGCGGGGCCGGGGGCGGCGGCGGGTCGAACGACGCCATCTCCCAGCGCTGCCAGGCAGAAAGGCGTTCCTTCGGGATGATGGTCGACATGCGCGCGGGCCCCGTTTCGTTACACGTACGCGTCGTCGCCGCGGCCGCCGATCATGATGGCGCCCTGATCGGCCAGGCGCCGCACGACTTGCAGCACCTTCTTCTGTTCGGCTTCGACTTCCGAGACACGGACCGGTCCGCGCGATTCCAGGTCTTCGCGCAACAGTTCGGCCGCGCGGGCCGACATGTTCTTGAAGAACTTCTCGCGCAGCTCCGCCGGCGCGCCCTTGAGCGCGATGATGAGCGACTCGGACTCGATTTCCTTGAGCAGCACCTGAATGCTGCGGTCTTCCACGTCGAGCAGGTTTTCGAACACGAACATCTCTTCGACGATCTTCGCCGCGAGGTCCGAGTCGTAGTTGCGCACGGCCTCGATGACCGATTCTTCGTGCACGCCGCCCAGATAGTTGAGGATTTCCGCAGCGGTACGCACGCCGCCCATCGGGCTGCGCTTGATGTTTTCGCTGCCCGAGAGCAGTTTGGTCAGCACGTCGTTCAGTTCGCGCAGCGCGGCGGGCTGAATGCCGTCGAGCGTGGCGATACGCAACACCACGTCGTTACGCAGACGTTCCGTGAAGAGCGCGAGGACTTCCGACGCCTGATCGCGGTCGAGGTGCACCAGAATCGTCGCAATGATCTGCGGGTGTTCGTGGCGGATCAGTTCGGCCACGGCCGTGGAGTCCATCCACTTCAGACCCTCGATGCCGCTCGTGTCGCCGCCCTGCAGAATGCGTTCGATCAGGCCCGCGGCCTTGTCGTTACCCAGCGCCTTGTTGAGCACCGAGCGAATGTATTCGGACGAATCGAGCGACAGCGCCGAGTGCTGTTCCGCTTCGAGCACGAAGTCCTGCAGCACGTCGGCGATCTGATCGCGCGTGACCTGTCGAAGCTGAGCCATCGCTGCGCCGAGCTTCTGCACTTCACGCGGCGCGAGGTACTTGAAGACCTCCGCCGCTTCATCTTCGCCCAGCGACATCAGGAGGATGGCGCTGCGTTGGAGTCCCTCAGCCGCGCTCATCGCCACCACCCACCCATGCTTTGACTACCGTTGCCACGATCTTCGGATCCTGTCGCGCCACCTGACGCGCGTACTGCAAGTTACGTTCGTAAGCGCTGAGTTCACCGCGCTTGCCGCCTTCGCCGTCTGCGCCTTCGCCTTCACCGCCGTCTGCGCCTGCTGCGCCGCCCGCACCGCCTGCGCCTGCCATCGTCGGCTCGGCCGGCGGCGGCGGGGTCAGGTGCTTGCGGATGGCCGGGCGAATCACGCCGAACCACAGATAGAGACCGATCAGACCGATCAGCACCCACTTGCCGACTTGCTTGGCCAGTTCGATGTTCTGACGCTGACGCCACCACGGCAGGTTCGCTTCCGGATCTTCTTCGACCGTGAACGCGCTGTTGACGATGTTGATCGTGTCGCCGCGCTGGCCGGAGAAGCCGATGGCTTCCTTCGACAGATTCTGGATCTGGTCGAGCTGCGCTTGCGTGAGCGCCACCATCGCGGGCTTGCCCTTGGCATCCGTGCCCGGACGGTAGTTCACGACAATCGCCGCCGACAGACGCTTGAGGCCGCCGGTCGCCTGCTGCACGTGACGAATCGTGCGGTCGACTTCGTAATTGGTCGTGGCGTCCTTGCGGTCGCTGCGCGGGCCTTGCGGAGCGCTGGCGGCGCTTGCCGGGTTGGCGCCTTGCTGGGCGAACTGCTGTTGTTGCTGCTGCTGCGTGATCGGCGCAGTGGCCTGACCCGGCGGCTGGTTCGACAGCGCGCCCGGCACACCACCGGCGGCGTTCGCGCCAATCTGCGAGGCTTCGCTGCTTTGCTGGCTGCGAACGGCTTGTTCGCCCGAGTTCGGCTTGTAGTTCTCCGACGTCTGCTCGACCTGATTGAAGTCGACGTCTGCCGTGACTTGCGCATGCACGTTGCCCGGCCCGACGATGGGGTTCAGGATTGCTTCGATGCGGCGTGCGTAGGACTGTTCGAGTTCGCGGACGTACTTGAGCTGGCTGGCGTCCAGACCCAGCGCGTTACCGCTTTGGGCGGAGAGCAGATTGCCGTTCTGGTCGAGCACCGTCACGTTCTTGACGGGCAGTTCCGGCACGCTCGACGCCACCATGTGCACGATGGCGCTCACTTGCGCGTCATCGAGTACGCGGCCCGGGTAGAGCGTGACCAGCACCGAGGCGCTCGGCTTTTGCTGCTCGCGCACGAACACCGACGGCTTCGGGATTGCGAGGTGTACGCGAGCTGCAGAGACGGCGGAGAGCGATTCGACCGAGCGCGCGAGTTCGCCTTCGAGGGCGCGCTGGTAATTGACCTGTTCGGCGAACTGGCTGATACCGAACTTTTGGTTGTCCATCAGTTCGAAGCCGACCAGACCGCCCTTGGGCAAGCCTTGGGAGGCCAGACGCAGACGGACGTCGTGCACCTGTTCGGACGGCACCAGAATGGCCCCGCCGCCCTCGGCGAACTTGTACGGCACGTTCATCTGCTGGAGCGACGTGATGATGGCACCGCCGTCACGATCGCTCAGGTTGCTGTACAGCACCTTGTAATCGGGGGCACGGCTCCACAGGAAGACGGCGATCAGCAATGCGACGATGGCCGCGCCGCCGATGAGCAACGGCAGGCGCTCACGCGAGCGTAGCTGCGCGAGCAGGGGCGGCTTGGCGGCGACGTCAGCCGTCTGGGTGGCGGCGTTCATGCGCGGCTCCACGCCAGGGGCATTGTGATGACGGTCATCGCGGTGGAAGTGCTCACTAACATGCGACAGAATTCTCCGGGTACGCGTGGCATCGGGGCGCACATCCTCAAGTTGCTAAGGATTGGAAAGAAACCTGGTACAGGTGCGCACGATGCCGATGGTCCTGATTATTCGTTGGTGAATGTGGAATCGTTCTGAGGATTAGGCGGGTCTTTTCCCGTTAATTAAGCTATTGAGGGCTTGCCAAGGGGTGGTAAGCTCCGACGTGACTGATAAAAGGCAATCCGGTGTGGGCTGCGGATGTTTCGCGGGGTACCGGGGTTGTTGTATCGACGCATCGACATAAGCAAGGACAAGCAAAATGGCCATTCCGGGGATCGAATCGGTACTGCAGAAGCTGGGCGGCGTAGCGTCGCAGGCGGCGGGCTCGATCATGGGCACGTCCAGTGCTGGCGTGGGTTCTGCGTCGAAGTCGGGCGGTTTCGCGTCCGAGCTTGAGGCATCGCTCAAGCGCGTGTCGGCATCGCAGAACGGTGCCGAAGCGCAGGCCAAGGCTTTCGAAATGGGCGACCCGGGCGTAGCGCTGAACGACGTGATGGTCGACATGCAAAAAGCCAACATCGGCTTCCAGATGAGCCTGCAAGTGCGCAACAAGCTCGTTTCGGCCTACACAACTGTGATGAATATGCAGGTTTGATGGCTGGCTGAATGACTGCTGAAGGAGCCCCGTCTTTGACGGGGCTTTTTTGTTTCACGTTAGGGCCCGAAAGCCGATTTCATACCGGCTCGGCCTCGACCGTGTTTGGCATGATTCGCATCAGAAACTCGTGGAAGCGAGGTACGGTGAACGCGGCGTCCCCAAGTGGGGCGGTGTATAGCATGCCCTTGGTGACGAGATCGTTGCGAACGGGTTCGAGAAGCGCTGAAGGTAGCCCCATCGCCTTAGCGACGCGGCGTGAGTCGTGAGGCCCCTCACCGAGTTCTGCCATCGCACGCAAGTAGCTTCTCTCCGGCTGAGTCAGGCGTTCAAAACGAAATCCATAGAAGCCGTCGTCTAGCGCGGCGATGGCGGCATCCGAGACGTTATCGACATGATCGGGTGTAATCGGGCTCACGCTTGCCGCTCG
This sequence comes from Pandoraea commovens, assembly GCF_902459615.1. Taxonomy (GTDB): domain Bacteria; phylum Pseudomonadota; class Gammaproteobacteria; order Burkholderiales; family Burkholderiaceae; genus Pandoraea; species Pandoraea commovens. Next base: position 187,980 of record NZ_CABPSA010000002.1, on the reverse strand, counting down.
CCACGTGAGCTTTCCCCACTGTTGCAGGAAGTATGGGTAAGCCCCCGACTGCTCGACGATGGCGTCAAGTGCGGCTGGCTGAATCGCGACACCCGCCTGAGCGGCAGGCTCGGTGATCGCATCTCGAGCGGCTTCCAGCGTAAGCGGTCCAAGGCGATGGACATCGAACATCCGCTCGGCGTAGGACTTGGCGTCGCCAATGTGCTTGATCATTGGTGGAAGCCCTGCGCCGATAAGAATGACCGGCAACTGAAGCTGGGTGCATCGATGAAGGGCGTACAACAGCGAAGACAACTCGCGCTGCGGCATCCCCTGAAACTCGTCGATGAAGATTGCAAGCACCGTTTGCGCGGCGCGGGCTGCACGCCCCGCTTCAACCATCAATGCGCAAAGATCCAACTCCAGATCGCCACAGTCGGCCAGTCCGGGCTCCGGAGGGTAATCCATTCCGACTTCAATATCGCCGAACGATACTTTCAGTCCCGTCACGAAGCCCGCGAGTGCTCGCAGCCCTCGGGTGACGGCGTCTTCTGCGCTCCGCATTCTGTTCATGCGAAGCAAAGCGACGCGTAGCGCCGGAGCGAGTGAAGCGGGCAACGATTTGAATTCCGGCGCTTCGAGCCGAAGCGTAATCGAGTCACGTTGCTCGGCCTCGTATAGCAATCGTTCAAGCAAAACGGTCTTGCCAACGCCGCGAAGTCCGACTAGCAATTGACCATTGGCATGCCGCCCGATACGAAGGCGTTCGATACAAATTCGAACCTCCTCGCGGATGTCATCGCGACCGGTCAGGGCGGGTGGGGCTGCGCCAGCGCCGGGATTAAAGGGGCTTAAGATGCCGTCCATTGCGATGGGGTTCTAAAAAGAGGTAAGCAAAGCGTTGTGTTTGGCTGTAGCGCCATGGCACTCCAGACGATCGGGATCGCTCGTGATTGCCCTCGATCAGGTTTTGGTCGCTTCCTCAACCTCGTCGTTAGCAACCCACTTCGTATCGGGGGCATCCGCTTCGCGAACGGCTTCCTGAATCGCCTGCAAGACCCAGTTGTCATAGTCCGCGGCGCGTAACGCCGAAGGATTCGGGATCACGGAGAATTCGTTGATGCCCAGGGCGAGCAGGAAATCGGAGACGTCGCTCAACGTCGCAAAGGCTCTTGCGGCAGTCGATGTCGTATCCGCCAGCAGTCGAATCTCATCGTCGACGATGACTTCGATTCGCCAGAATTCCGCCTCTGATATCGCGAACACGCCGGATTTCTCTGCGGCAATCCAATCGAGAAATGCGTCGTGCGAAAGCGTCGGCATAGGCGGGGACATGAAATGTGAGGCGCAAGGCATTGCGCCGGACCGACGAGCGTCGGGAAAAGAGATGAGTTGCATAGTCTTCGGTCAAGAAAGCTGTCTGGAGAGACGGGCGTTTCGCGTGAACGTCCGAAGACTCATGCTATTGACCTGTGCAAACGACGAGACGGGCGTGTCGAATCCCGACGCGTCAGCAACGTCAAATACCTCGGAAAATCAAGCGAGTAGCACGCACTCGCATGGAGTGCAATTCGGAAGCTTCACGCCACACACGCATCAAGCGTGTATGGCGCGACCTAGCGCTTGCGGTGTCAGGCGGACGGGGGTGAGGCGGGGAGTCGTGGCGGGTTTTCGGCGGATGCGTCGGCCGGGACTTCCGGGGGCAGGATGCCCGGGGGGAGCGGGGGCGGTTTGCCGCCGCGTCCGGCTTCCAGCTTGTAGAGCCATGCCAGCAGCTCGGCGACTGCCTGATACAGCTGTGCGGGAATACGCTGATCGAGGTCGACCTGCATCAGCAGACTCACCAGCTCCGGCGACTCGTGCACGTACAGGCCATGCTCGCGTGCCGTGCGCACGATGGTCTCGGCCAGCAGGCCGTAACCCTTCGCGACGACACGCGGGGCGGAATCCTTTGCGCCGTAGGCGAGGGCGACCGCAGTGCGGCGTTCCGGTGGCAACGTCATGCCTCACCTCCGGTTTGCGGCGGGGTATCTGTCACGGGTACGGGTAACGCTGCGACTTCAACATCGGCGGGTGACACGCTGGGCACCGTGGTATCCCCCTGCGCCGCGACCTCACCGGCTTCGTCCAACGCGCCGAACGACAACTGACTCGCGATCAGGCCGACGGCCGCCAGCCGGTGGCGCAGGTCTTCGCCTTCGTTCGACAGTACATCTGTCGACGCCGTCGAGTCGGTGAGCAGGCGTGCCTGCAACTGCTGACCCGATAAGCCCAGCGTGACGTCGATGGTGCCCAGTGACGGCAGCGTCAGACGCAAATGCGTATGCCACGTCGACGGCGCAGCGGCCTCGCCCGGCGCTTGCTGTCCGGGACGCTCTTCGACGCGCCACTCCATCGGCGCGCCGGGCCATGCCATACCGTTCCACTGAAACTGCGGATTGACCAGCATGTCGAGTTGCTGACGGACCAGCGTCACGCTCTCCGCTGGCGTATTCGCGACGGCCGCAATCGCACCCGCCGCACCGTGCTGTTGTGCGTTCGCCGACGTGCCACTTGCCGCCAGCGAGGCATCGCCGCCGTCATGTCCCGTCGGCAGCACGCTGCTTGTCGTATGCGCCACGCTTGCGGCGTGCGCAAGCGCAGTCGCCGTGTTCGGAAGATTCGCACTGGCGCGCAGTCCACCGTCGCTGGTATCGCCCTGAGCGGGGGGCGTGCCGTGCTGGCCGGGTGTGGGATTCGGCGTGGCCGACGGCAGGGACGGTGCCAGGGCGGACGGACTCAACGTCGGCCAGCCAGTGGCCAGCGCAGCCTCGCCGCCTGCCGGGCCGAGCAGGCGCGTCAGCGGCCCGGGCCCGGGCAACGTGGCATCCGCACCGGCCGCACGCAACTGCGCGGCAAGATTGGCGGACGCTGGCCAGCGCAACTGCGGCTCGGCCTGCAACTGCTCGAACGAGCGGCTGCCCGAGGCCCATTGCGACAGATGCGATTCATAGAAGAGGCCACTCGCCGACAACGCTTCCTTCAGCGCGGCAGCAACGAGCGGTGCCAGCGCCGGAGCGCCTGTGCCGGGTGCCGCAGGCCACACCGGCGCGCTCGCCTGCACGGGGCCGGGCGAGTCGGGGGCAAGACGCAGAATGGTATCGATGGTGCGCGCAGCGGCGGACAGCGTCGCCTGCTGAACCGGCGTGGGGACACGCGCGGCCGTTTGCGACGTTGCATTGCCCAGCGCGACGGCTGTGGGTGAGGTCTTGGTGGCGAGGTCGCCGAGTGCGGAAGTGGCGTCGCCCGTCGGCTGTGAACCGGCGACGGCGTTGGGCGCGGTCGTCGAAGACACCCCCACGCCGAGTAATGTGTCGAGCCGCCGTGCGAGTGTCGTGGCCAGAACCGAGTCGAGACCGGCCATGCCTTACTCCGAAATGCGGGCGATGTGACGCGCGGCGCGCGTCAGGCGCCCAGGTTCAGGCCGTAGACTTCGTGCAGGGCACGTTGACGGCGCGTGCTGTTGATCATGGCGTCCAGGTGCGCCAGATGGGGCACCGCGAGATCGCGAATGGCAGCATCGTCGGCCAGAATGCGGCGGATGATGGCGTGCTTGCGCGTACGCTCGTCGTCGGACAACGGCAGATCGGCGTCGAGTTGCTTGATCGAGTCGACCTGTGCGCGATACTGCGTCTCGAGATCGATGAGGGCATCCCAGTCGCCATCGCGCGCCACACCGAGCATGCGCTCCGTGAGACCGGCAATACTTTCGTAGCAGTTCAGCAAAGTCGTGGCTTCATTCATAGCGCACTCCGGTGCCCGCCTGCGCGGCGGGGGCACCCGTGCCGGCAGCCGGGGCGATCGCTCGCCAGGCCGATGCAATTGTCTCGAGCAGGGTGTCGACTTCTTGAATCTTGGCTACGTTGTTCTCGAGGTTAGCTTCGAGAAGACGTCGCCCCATGTAGTCGTAGAGATCACGCAAATTGCGCGACAGTTCCCCGCCGACTTCCATATTCAAACCATCGCGCAGACCGCCGATGATCTCGATGGCTTTCGAGATGGCTTGCCCGCGCTCGACGATATGGCCAGCTTCGAAGTGAATGCGGGCTTTGGTGAGCGCAGCCTTGGCACCGTCGAACAGCATCACGATGAGCTGGTGCGGGCTCGCGGCGACGACGCCGGTTTCGAGCCCGACTTTGCGATACGCATTGGCGGCGTTCTGACCGTACATGACTCTTTGCCCCGCTTACTTCGAAGACGAGGAAGAAGAACCGCCGAGCACCTGCTTGAGGTAGTCGCTGGTGTTCTGGAGCTTAGCCATCGTCGCGTCGAGCGCCGTGAACTGCGCCAGATAACGGTTCTGCATCTGCGTCATCTGGTCTTGCCAGTCGGTTTCCTGCTGCTTGATCTGCTTGATCGACGTGTTCAGGTTGTTCGTCGCGCTTGTCACCGCGCCCTTGGCGCTCAGGAAGTCGCCGACCTGCGTGTTCAGCAGCGATGCGAAGCCCTGTGAGAAGCCGATGTTGCCGCGATTGCCCGTGGCCGTGCCCGACACCGTGACCTTGAGGCCGTCGATCGGGGTGCCTGCGGCGCCGGTAAGGGTCTGACCGCTACCGACTGCGGTGAAACCGCCGATGGTGCCGACGACGTCCAGCCCGGTCGTGGTGTTGTTGCCGTTGAACAGTTGGTTGTAGGCCGAGCCACCTGTGACGATCACTTTCGACGCCGAGCCGTAACGGTTCGACGTGATCGTCAGAATGCCGTTGTTCGACGCCACCGACACGCCCGACTGGGCAGTGGTGAACTTGCTGTTGCCGTTGATCGCGGACTGAATGGCCGAGGCCAGCTTGTCCTGCGTATAAGTGCCCGGCGGGATCAGCACGCTGGCGATGTTGCCATCGAGCGAGATCTGAAGTTCGTTGCTGCCAGCGGCAATCGTGGTCGTCGCACCCAGCGTGATCGCGCCGGTGGTGGTGCCTTGCGTGGCGGCCTGCGAAATGTTGATGCCGTACTGGCCCGGCTGCGTCGCGTTCGTCGAGCTGGTGAAGCTCACCAGACTGTCGGTCGTCTGACCGTTGGTCGCGAACAGCGAGGCGAGCGCGTTGAAGCCGTTCGTCGAGTTCATCGCCTTGTTCAAGGCGGTGGTGTCGACGGACAGCGTGCCGTCCTTGTTAAAGCCCACGCCAACCTGCGCGAGCGATGCGAGGCCCGTCGAGCCGACGCCCGGCAGCTTGCCGTTCAGAATCTGGGTCAGACGGTTCTGCACGAGCTGAACCGTCGAGTCGCCGATCAGCGGACCGTTGTTCGCGCCGTTACCGGCCGAGTCGAACGCGGTGAGTTTGCCGATCGTCGATTGCAGCGTGTTGTAAGCCGAGGCGAACGACTGCACGGCTTGCGTGACGGCCGCAGAGTTGCGGCTGGTCGTCACCGTGGTCGAGCCGACCTTCGTCAGATTGAGCGTGACGCCGGTGACCGATTTGGTCACAGTGTTCGTGGCGCTGGTAACCGCCAGACCGTTGATGGTCAGGTTAGCGTTTTGCGCGGCGCTCGTTTGCGTCAGGTTTTGCGTGCCGGTCGGATCGTTGGCGAGCAGGTTGGTGACCGTAGGGTCGCCGCCAGCGGCCACATCGACCTTCATGCTCATGTTCTGGCCCGTCGTCTTCGAGGTGAGCACGAGACGATAAGGCGTGCCGCTGCCGTCGTTGACGATCGTCGCTACGGCGTCGCCGTTCTGCGCGTTGATCGCGTCGCGAATGCCGGTCAGCGAGTTGTTGGTGCTGTCGATCGTGAGGTTGATCGGCGAGGAGCTGGCGTTGGCGGCGAAGCTCGCGCCCGAATATTTACCGTCCGTCAGCGTGCCGCCCGTGATCGTGCCAAGGGTGATCGTCACCTTGGTCGACGTGCCCGTGCCGATCGTACTCGTCTGGCTCGAAAAGCCCGATGTGGTCAGACTTTGCGCCTGAGCGAGCTGCGAGACGGCGATGGACCACTGGCTGACGTTGGCCGTCGAGTCGGCGGTGGCCGACAGGATCGTGTTGTCGCCGACTGCCGCTGCGACTTGCAGGAACTGCGAAGCGCTGGAGAGCGTGTTGAGTGAGGTCTGGAACGCAGACAACGCCGATTGCAGCTGGCCGATGGCGGAAAGCTTCGTGTTGTACGCCGCTTCCTGGTTTTGCAGCAGAGTGAGCTTGTTCGTGGCAGGCGTCATCAGACTCTTGACGAGTGCATTGACGTCCAGGCCTGACCCGATCCCTGGGGAGGAAATTGTGCCCGGTCCGTTAGAAGTTGCCATGATGTGCTCTCACTCCGTTGAATTGATCGTTGCTACCCGGACCGCCCAAAAATGCGATGGCCCGTAAAACACGCGGCGGCGGCACCGTTTCGCAGTGACGCCGCCGTCGACCCGGCGGACTCGCGCCCACCGGGTGTGTCAAGCACTACTCCGGTATTACTGGAGGAGCTTGAGCACTTGCTGCGGCAGCTGGTTAGCTTGCGACAGCATCGAGATACCCGCTTGTTGCAGGATCTGCGAGCGGGTCATGTTAGCCGTTTCCGCTGCGTAGTCCGTGTCCTGAACGCCCGAACGTGCCGAGGTCAGGTTTTGCGTCGTTGCCGACAGGTTGCTCACAGCCGACTGGAAGCGGTTTTGAATTGCGCCCAGCGTTGCGTTGAACGAGTCAGCCGTGCCGATGGCGGCGTCGATCTGAGCGACCAGCTTGGTAGCCGAGTCAACCGTCAGTGCGTTAGCCGTCGAGAGGCTGCCGCTCACTGCCGAGCTGCCTGCTGCCACGCCGATTTGCGTCAGCTTGGCGGCGGTGCCACCGACCGTGAAGTTCTGGCTCGAAACCAGGTTCAGCTTGCCGGTCGAGTCGACGAATGCCGTCACGCCGCTGCCGCTGGCGCTGATGGCGTCAGCCAGTTCGCCCACGGTCTTGAACGTGCCGGTGATCGACGTAGCCGTGGCCGAGCCAGCGGCTTGCAGCGTCAGGTCGGTGCCCGTCAGGGTCAGCGGCGACAGAGCCGTCTTCACGCCGGTCGACGAACCCGTACCCGTCGTAGCAGCCAGGGTGGCCGGGACGGTGACGCCGGTCAGGCCGGTCGTCGTCATGTTGATCGCAGCAGCGGTCGTGTTGGTGAAGTCGATTTCACCCGTCGTCGCGTTAGCGGCGGCGATGTTCGTGCCAGCGGCCGTGTTGATCGCGGCGGCCAGGTCGGCTGCCGTGTTGTACGTGCCGTTCGCAACTGCCGTGCCACCGACCGAGATCGAGTTGGCGGCGTCGAGCGTGATCGAACCGAACTTGGCAGCCGTCGTTGCCGTTGCCAGAGCAACGCCACCGATCGAGCCGGCGCCCATGTTCTGGCTCAGCGAGACCGAGATCGACTGGCCGGCGTTAGCGCCAACCTGGAAGTTCGCCGTGCCCATCGTGCCGTTGAGCACCGACAGACCGTTGAACTGCGTTTGTTGTGCCGTGCGGGTGATTTCCGACAGACGTTGCTGAACTTCCTGGTCGATAGCGGCGCGGTCCGAAGCCGAGTTCGTGGCGTTCGTTGCTTGCACTGCCAGCGTACGGATACGTTGCAGGTTGTCCGAGATCGACGACAGGCCGCCAGCAGCGGTCTGCACCAGCGAGATGCCGTCGTTGGCATTGCGCTGAGCTTGCGTCAGACCGTTGATCTGCGACGTCATACGGTCGGTAATGGCCAGACCGGCGGCATCGTCAGCGGCGCTGTTGATGCGCAGGCCCGACGACAGACGCGTGATCGACGTTTGCAGGCTGGATTGCGACGTGCTCAGGTTACGCTGGGCGATCGTCGAGAAGATGTTGGTATTGATGACAGATGACATTTAGCCACTCCTTTCCCAAAATTTTTTGGCTCCGGCTTAAGCGCCGTAACTTTGGCTCACCAGCCAATCGCCGAAAGCCGCCGTTGTAGGGGATATCGGACGGCCATTGGGAAAATTTAGGGTGGATTTGCAAAATGCTTTGCCAGCCCCCATCGACTTGCCAGGCCGATGTCGGAAAAACGCTAGTAAGCCAGTCTACAAAATTCCTCCACGATTGATCCGTCAAGGAAAGGGGCAATGTGCCGCCTATTCATGCCCTGTAAGGCTCGGAGAGGTGACGAGGCGCTGACCGCCGTCGGCGATTCCCGATGGCGCGGTCGGTAATTCTCAAGCGGCGGAAACCCCGCCCGGTGGATGAAAAAAATTTTCGCGTCGCCGTGAAAATTCCTCTAAGGGCCGCGCATCGACCGTCGAATGTGTCCCCGGAAATGCGCGTGGCCCGCGATTGCGGGCCACGAAGTGAGTACTTAGTTCTTAGGATTCCCGGCGGAATCTGGCAGGAAATGTGGTGACGCTGTTGCGCCCCTCGCCGTGATCAGGCGCAGACCGGCCCCATCTCCGCGCTGACCAGACCGTGTTGCATCACGTAATAGGTCAGCTCGGCGTTGTTATTCAGACGCATCTTCTCTAGCAGACGCGTGCGATACACGCTCACGGTCTTGACCGAGAGCGACAGCGCGTTGGCGATGTCGGTGAGGCGCTTGCCCGAGCCGATCATGCACAGCGTCTGGTATTCGCGATCCGACAGACGTTCGTGCGGCGGCTGGTCGGCGTCCGGTCCGAGATAGTCGGCGAGCGTTTCGGCGACCATCGGACTCACGTATTTGCGGCCCGCGGCGACTTGTCGCACAGCCGAGACCAGTTGTTGGGCATTCGAGCGTTTGCTCAGGTAGCCGGCGGCACCCGCCTTGAGCGCGCGTAGCGCGAACTGACCTTCGCCGTACATGCTGAAGATCATGATCGGCAGACGCGGGTGTTTGCGTCGCAGGGTCTTGAGAATCTCGAGACCGTTGGTGTCCGGCAGCGAGATATCTAGCAGGACGATGTCCCACTGCGCCGCGTCGGTCATCTCCAGCGCTTCTGCGCCGCAGTCGGCTTCGCCAATGACGGCGATACTCCCGCTATCGGAGAGCAATTGCCGGACGCCCTGGCGCACGATGGCGTGGTCGTCGACGATGAGCACTCTAAGCGTCATGATGCGTATCCGTGAAGAGCAAGCGATTCCGGGCCGTGCTGGCCGGTCGGGGCAGGCAGGATCTGATGCCAGGGAAGCCGTGCGCTGACGAGCGTCCCCGATCCTTGAACACTGCCGATACGTAGCGTGCCGCCGAGCGCCGTACAGCGCTCGCGCATGCCAACCAATCCGAAATGTCCCTGCTTGCGACGCGAGCCGCGGGCCAGCCCGCAACCGTCGTCGGAAATCGTGAGTTTGAGTGAACGGTGGCTGCCATCGAGCGCCACGACCACGCGCGTGGCGCGGGCATGACGGGCAACGTTGGTCAGCGCTTCCTGAGCGATGCGATACAACGCCAGCACCGCGTCGGGAGTGAGGTTCGCAACGCGCTCGCGCGTCACGTCGTCGCAGCGCCAGATGCACGTGAGACCGCTTTGCTCGCCAAAGCCGCGCAGCCATACGCGCAGCGAAGTGACGAGGCCCGCATCGAGCACGGGTGGGCGGTTGCGTCCGACGAGTTCGTCGGCCGCGTCTTGTGCAGCGTTCGCTACGTTCTGAATCTGGGTGCAGAAGGATTGCCACTCGGCGGCGTCTGCGGGCGCGCGCGTCGTGAGACGTGCGACGACCAGTTGCAATGCCGTGAGGTGAGCGCCGAGCCCGTCGTGCATCTCCTGCGCGAGTCGCGTGCGCTCGGCTTCGCGTGCCGCGTCGATCTTGCGTGCGACCGTCTGCGGCGACGTGGCGCGCGTGTGCAACGCGTCGTCAATCGACACGCGACGTCTCGCAGCCTGTGCGGCAGGATCGACGAGAAACGGCATGGAGGCAAATCCCTGAGAGAAAAAGTCCCGTGCCGCAACCCACGCGGCGAGACCCACATTCAATTTAACAAACTTTACATTTCGTCACAATTACACGCGGCGGGCACCCGCATGGTTGACAGCGATGCGTAACTATTTGATTTGGATCAAGAAGTTTTCGCTTGCTTGAGGGGATTTCTGCGAAGACCCTGAATATATCAGGGTTTGTCCTAGCGTATCCAGTCGAGCGTATGTTTCAAACGACATTCTCGGTCCAAAACAGTCGTAACGCCTGAATTTACGATGTTATTTCATACGATTGTTATTTTCTTTCAGCTGAGGGCGCGGGTATACCACGCGCCTCATCGGTGAACCGCCTCGGGTGGCGTTCCCTATGAGACGTTGCTTTCGGTCTCCGAATCTAAGGGGAGCGTCACGCTGACGATCAGTCCGATACCCTGCGCGCCCGGCGACAGCGTCACCGTGCCATGGCTGGCCGCCACGATTTCCTTCACGATGGCCAGCCCCAGACCCGTGCCGGGCTGACCCGGCGGCGCGTTACGGTAGAAACGTTCGAATACGCGCTGACGTGCCTCGGCCTGGATGCCGGGTCCATCGTCGATGACGCGCAGGCGGGCGGTGCTGTCCGGACAGTCGATCGCGACGGTCACACGTCCACCCTCGTGGATATAGCGGATCGCATTGTCGACAAGATTCATGACCATCGCATGAAACAGCTCGCCATTACCCGATACCCACACGTGCGCATCCAACGTCTCCAGCCCGAGATCGATGTTGCGTCGCTGCGCCAGCCCGACCAGTTCTTCCAGCACCCCGGCGGCCACCGTCACCAGATCCACCCGCGAACGTGAGAACGCCGGCGTGTCCGCCGCCTCGGCCTGCGAGAGCAGTAACAGCTTGTTCGTCAGATCGGCGAGGCCGCGACTGCTCGTCTGCATGGCGGCCAGCACATCGGCCAACGCGGCGCGGTCGTCGAGCTGCGCGGCGAACTGCAACTGCGTGTCGAGCAGCGTGAGCGGCGTACGCAACTGGTGGGCAGCATCGGCGACAAAGCGACGCTGTTGTTGCGCCTGTGCCGAGAGCCGCTGAATACACAGGTTGATGGCGTCGACGATGGGTCTCAGTTCTGTTTGCAGTTGTCCGGCGCGAATCGGCACCAGTTCCTGCGGTGAGCGTCCGGCCACTTCGTCCTTGAGCCGGATGAGCGGATGCAACTCGACCGTCAATCCGATGAGTACCAGCACGGCGGCTAAAGCGGCCATGGCGATCTGTCTGTGCAGCGAAGGCTTCCACAACTGCGCGAGCATCTCGTCACGTGCATGCATCGTCTCAGCGACCACGATGGCCACGCGATGCGGCTGGCCGGAGTCGTACATCGTACGCACGAAGTTGATCGCGCGCAGCGGCTCGCCGTTCACTGTGACGTTCGAATAAGTGGGCACTGTCTGCGGAAACAGAGGTGGATGCGGAAAGTCGGGCGGTCCGGCGAGCAGCTTTCCGTCTTCGGTGATCACCTGATAGAACACCCGGTCGCGCGCGGGCGACGCGAATAACTCCAGTGCTGAAGGCGGGACCGTTGCACGCAGCGCCCCGTCCACCCAAGTCAGCTCGCCCGCAATGACCTGCGCCGAGGTGAGCAATGCCCGGTCCTGCACGAGTTCGGCGGTGTCGTGTGCGCTGCGATAAGCCTGCCAGCCAGTCGCCACGATGTAGAGCGAGAGCGGCAGCATCAGCCACATCAGCAGCCGGACGCGCAGACTAAGCATCTTTCTCGCGCAGCAGATAGCCGAGACCGCGCAGGGTCATGATGGCCGCCCGGCTCGTTTCGAGCTTCTTGCGAAGCCGGTGGATGTAGATCTCGATGGCGTCGGCGCTGGGTTCGTCGTCCAGTCCGAACACGCCATCGACCAGCGCGCTCTTCGCCACGGTCTTGCCCTGCTTGCGCATAAGGATTTCGAGCACGGCGTGCTCGCGCGACGGCAACGCAAGCGGTGCACCGGCAATCGTGAATTGCCGCGTGCCTGCGTGATAGCTCAGATCGGCGCACACGAGATCGGCGCTTTGCTCGGGGGCGTGGCGACGCGCCAGCGCCTTCACGCGAGCGATCAGTTCGCGCACTTCGAACGGCTTGACGAGATAGTCGTCGGCCCCGGCCCCAAGGCAATCGACCTTTTCGTCGACTGAGCCGCTGGCCGTCAGGATGATGACGGGTACGTTGTTGCGCCGCTCGCGCAGCCGCCGCAAGACGTGCTTGCCGCCGAGCTTGGGCAGCATCAGATCGAGCAGCACCACGTCGTACGTTTCCGTTTGCAGCAGACGGTCGGCGGCGTCGCCATCGCGTGCGGCGTCGACAGTGAAGTTGTCGTCGCGCAGCATGCGGGCGAGCCAGTGGGCCAGAGTCTCGTTATCTTCGATCAGCAGCAGTTTCATGACGGCGAATGCAGAATGCGACGGCGAGTGTGCCCGTGGAACGTGGGCGCGCCAACAGCGGGTAAACACCCATGAGCATTGGGCGAAAACCTGCAGGGGGCGAAAGCTTGATGAAAGCTTCGGTTTTCTACAATTTGCTCCAAGGCAGAGGATACGCATCAGAGGACCGCTGCCCGGGCCCAGTGACAGAGATATCACGACGGGCCGGCCGGCACCGCAATCGGTTCGGGCCATTATCCCTAAAAACGATGGAGACACCACAATGCGAGCAAGCCTTGGCGTGCGTGCGCCGAAAGCCTTCGTGAAACCCGTTCTGGCCGCCGTTTTCGGCGTGTCGCTGGCGCTGAGCGCCGCACCGGGTTTCGCTGCCGATAGCGGCAAGATCACGATCATGGTCGGCGGCATCACGAAGATGATCTACCTCCCGGCCAAGCTTGCCGAGCAGCTTGGTTATTTCAAGGACGAAGGGCTGAACGTCGAGCTGCTGTCGCAGCCGGCCGGTGTCGACGCCGAAAACGAATTGCTTGCCGGCGCCGTGCAGGCCGTGGTCGGCTTCTACGATCACTCGATCGACTTGCAGAGCAAGGGCAAGGAGATCCAGTCGATTGTCGTGTTCGGGCAGGTGCCGGGCGAAGTGGAACTGGTCAACGCCAAGAGCAAAGACACCATCAAGAGCATGGCCGACGTGAAGGGTAAAACCCTCGGCGTGACCGGCCTGGGTTCGTCGACGAACTTCCTTACGCAGTATCTGGCCGCCAAGCACGGTCTGACGTCGGCGCAGTACTCGGTGCTGCCGGTGGGCGCGGACAACACGTTCATCGCGGCCATCAAGCAAAACCGCATCGACGCCGGCATGACCACCGAGCCGACCGCGTCGCAACTGATCAAGACCGGCGACGCGGCCGTGCTCGTCGACATGCGCACGATGGAAGGCACCGTCGCTGCGCTGGGCGGCGCTTACCCGGCATCGAGCCTGTACGTGCAGCGCGCGTGGCTCGACAAGCACAAGCCGGAAGCTCAGAAGCTCGCCCGCGCCTTCGTGAAGACGCTCAAGTTCATCAACACGCACTCGGCGGCCGAGATCACCGAGAAGATGCCGAAGGACTACTACGGCAACAACAAGGCGCTGTACGTGCAGGCCTTGCAGAATTCGCTGCCGATGTACTCGCCGGACGGCCGCATGCCGAAGGACGGTCCGGAGACCGTGCTGAAGGTGCTCTCCGCGTTCAACCCGAACGTCAAGGGCAAGCACATCGATCTGTCGAAGACGTACACCAACGAGTTCGTCGATCAGGCCAAGTAAGCCGGTTTGAAACGACTCGCTGCACCGACTTGCATCGGTTGACCCTGTAGTACCGGCGCGCGGTCCCCACGACGCGCAGCCCTTACCCGTAAAACGCCAGGCCGCCCGCACCCGACCCATGTCCGGTGTGCGGACCGGTTCAGCCCTAGCAAACGCAATATCAGTGCTTAACACCGTTCCGACGTCATTCAGGAGCCGGGCATGACCCAGACCATTACCCCCACGGCACCGGCGCGCGCGGCAAGCGCCGTGTCACGCGACACGCCCGCCATCGAGTTCGACAATGTGTCGTGCCGCTTCATCTCGCCGGACGGCAAAGCCACCATCGCGCTGCGCAACTTCAGCATGTCGGTGGCGCGTGGCGAATTCGTCGCCATCGTCGGCCCGACCGGCTGCGGCAAGTCGACCACGCTGTCGATGATTACCGGCCTGCTGCGTCCGACCGCTGGCAGCGTGCGCGTGATGGGTCAGCCGGTCAACGGCATCGATCCGCGCATCGGCTTCGTCTTCCAGAACGACGCGGTTTTCCCGTGGCGCAGCGTGCGCGATAACGTGGCCGCCGGGCCGCTGTTTCGCGGTCAGTCGAAGGAAGCTGCTTATGCGCTGGCTGACGAATGGATCAAGCGCGTCGGGCTCGACAAGTTTGGTGGTCACTATCCGCACCAGCTCTCGGGCGGGATGCGCAAGCGTGTGGCGCTCGCGCAGACGTTCATCAACAACCCCGAAATCCTGTTGATGGACGAACCGTTCTCCGCGCTCGACATGCAAACGCGCACGCTCATGCAGGACGAGCTACTGCAACTGTGGTCGTCGACGTCGGGCTCGGTGGTGTTCGTCACGCACGATCTCGAAGAAGCGATTGCGCTGGCCGACCGGGTGTTCGTGCTCACGGCGCGCCCGGCGACGTTGAAGAACACGTACACGATCGATCTGCCGCGTCCGCGCGTGATGTCCGAGATCCGCTACGAACAGCGCTTCATCGACATCTCGCGCGAGATCTGGGCGGATCTGCGTGAAGAAGTGAAGATCGGTTAAGTGGCACGGACCGCACGGAGGATATGAACATGAGTGAACAAGTTATGCAGGCGGCGATGCCCGCCGGACTCGGCGACGCCGATCTGGCACGCGAAGAAGCTATCGCGCAACGCCGTATCAAACAACGTCGCGCGCTGGTGGTGTTTCTGCGCGTGGCGATTCTGGTGGTCGGGCTGGGCGGCTGGGAAGTGGCGGCGCGCATCGGCTGGATCGATCCGTTCTTCTTCTCGCAGCCGACGCTGATCGTTCAGCAGATTTACGACTGGTGCGTGGAAGGTACGTCGCAAGGGCCGCTGTGGACGCAGGTACTCGTCACGCTCGAAGAGACCGTGCTGGGCTTTCTGATCGGCGGTGTGGCGGGTGTGATCTGCGGCATCGTGCTCGGTCGCAACAAGCTGCTCTCGGATGTGTTCAGTCTCTACATCCAGATCGCCAACTCGATTCCGCGTGTGGTGCTCGGCTCGATCTTCGTGATCGCGTTCGGACTGGGGATGGCGTCGAAGGTGGCGCTCGCCGTGGTGATGGTGTTCTTCGTCGTGTTCGCGAACGCTTTCCAGGGCGTACGTGAGGCCGACCGCTACATGATTGCGAATGCACAGATTCTCGGTGCGTCGCGCCGTCAGGTGACGATGTCGGTGGTGATTCCGTCGGCGCTGTCGTGGATTCTCGCGAGCTTGCACGTGAGCTTCGGCTTCGCCCTCGTGGGTGCGGTCGTCGGCGAATTCCTCGGGTCGAAGCAAGGCATCGGTCTGCTGATCTCGACTGCACAGGGTGCATTTAACGCCAGCGGTGTGTTCGCCGCGATGATCGTGCTGGCCGTGGTTGCGCTGGGCGCGGACTGGTTGCTGACGTCGCTGGAGAAACGGCTGTTGAAGTGGCGTCCGGCGGCGTTCTCTAACGAGTAATCTTCTCGTCCGACTCAAAAACAAAGCGGCGTCACTTTTGCAAGTGACGCCGCTTTTCCTTTGGAGACGCTGACGACAGCCGGGCGTCAGATCTTCAGCTTGGTGACCTTCGTGCCTTCGATGTTCAGGTTGGCCATAAGACCGGCGTTGGTCATCACGATCACTTCCACCGGCGAGGTCGCGGTGTTCAGGTCGACTGCACCGTTCGCGCCGATCTTCACGACGGCGACCGAGGCGTCGGCACCGGCCGTCCAGCCGTCCGTGCGCTGGAATTTGTCGAGGGCGTCCTGCGTCATGAACAGGAAGATGACGGCCTTCGATTGCGCACCGATCTGAAGACCGAACGACGCCGTCACCGTGTTGTAGTAACCCTGCGTCTTGCCGCCTACGCGCAGCGCGCCTTCGCCGTATTCGCCACCGACCACGAAGCCCGCTTGCAGCACCGACGGGAAGACGAGCACACCGCGCGCCTTGTTCACCAGTTCGCGCGAGCCCTTCACCGAGGCGTACATCTTGTCGAGCGCGCCATTCACCGAGGCGTCGATCGTCTGACGCTTGCTGGCGTTCGCAGCGGGCGAACTGTCGCTCTTATCGGATTGCGATGGCGTGGTTGTCGTGCAGCCTGCAAGCGCAAAGGCGGCAGCGGCGACAGCGACGGAAGTTTTCATCAGGAATTCGCGTTTTTGCATTTTTCTCCCTCCGGAAAGCGTGTGCCGTGCGCAAAGCGTAGCGGCGTGGATGTGGATTAAACGTCAGGCCGATGGGGACGCACCTTTCGGCACGGGGCCCCGCAGCATTGAAGCGGGTGATGAGGACGATCGTTTGGCATCCGACGGATGCCGATGGTGACAGTTGACCGGCCAGAGAGCGTAGCGTGATGTCCGTTTCGCGGCGTGTTTTGCGGTGTCGCGAGGGCGGAAATCAATGCATCGGCGTGACGTCGATTATGCGGTCTCTGTCGGTATTGTCAAGAAAATCACGCGATAAGTTCCGCTAACGTGTTGCCATCTTTCGCTAACTTGTAGGCGTCCGCCTACGTACACTCGCGCATGTATTGCTCTTTGAGCGCTTTGCGCGGGTTTGTGCGTGTAGGAATGTCGACGCGATTGCCTGCGGGCGAATCGACGCGTTGATCGCGGGTGTACACCGGCTTGTCCGGTGTATTGGCGATCTTGTCGGCGAGCGACTTGCAGTAGTCGCGTTTGGTCGGCGCGGCAGCGGCGGAAGATGCCTCCTGTGCCGCGGCCTGATTGCGGGCGGCTTGCGAGCACTGCTCCGGCGGTAGCGCGCGGCCGACGCTATCGAAGCATACCGGCGTTTGCGCAAAGGCAAAGCCGCTCGCGCCGAGCAACAGGGATGCGGCAGTGATCTTCAGCAGGCGGTGGAACGATTGGGCGGACGACGGTGCGCCGTCAAACTCGGCAGTGCCAACGATTGTCGACGCACGGTGTGTGGCAGGGGAAGCGGCGCTCAGGAACATCGGGGACAGCGTGGCGGTGCGGCGTGGCATCGACATTCTCCTCAATGAATCCCGCTTGGGCAGCGGGTGCGCCTATTCTGGCACCGCCCCGGCCGGGTTGTCGATAGCCGCGACGCCCGGTCGCACTGTCGGCACCGACGGAGTGCTTGGCACTGCGGGCACGTCCGTGCGCAACTCCAGCCGATAACCCACGCCGTAGATCGAGCGCACGATCTCTTCGTCCGGCCGGATCGCCTGCAACTTGCGACGCAGATTCTTGATATGGCTGTCCACCGTGCGGTCGGCGACCACGCGGTGATCGTCGTACATCCGGTCGAGCAGATGCGCGCGCGGGAACGTCTTGTCGGGATGGCTCGCGAGTGTGGCGAGCAGTCGCAGCTCGACCGGCGTGAGCGGCAGTTCGTGCCCGTCGAGCTTCGCGTGATGACGCACCGCGTCAATCACGAGCGCGGGCATCGGCGGGGCGGCGGGCGTGGGCATTGCGGTGCCGGTGCTGGCCATCGCGCCGCCACGCACGCGTCTCAGGATCGCCTTGACGCGCGCGACCACTTCACGCGGACTGAACGGCTTGCAGATGTAGTCGTCGGCACCGAGTTCGAGTCCGAGCAGGCGATCGGTTTCCGCCGCGCGTGCGGTCAGCATCACGATAGGCACTTCGGAAATCTCGCGCACGGCGCGGCAGACTTCGAGGCCATCCATGCCCGGCAGCATCAGATCGAGAAGCACCAGACGCGGCTGCGTCACGCGTACAGCTGGCAGCACGTCGCGTCCGTCCGTCAGGATGCGACACGGCATGCCCGCCACGCGCAGATACTCGGCGAGCAGCGCGGCGAGTTTCGGTTCGTCTTCGACGATCAGAATCGGCGCGGCGTCCGAGAGCGCCATGCCGACGGGCGTCGAGACGACTGCCGAATGCGCTGGCGGCGTGGGCGTGAGGGAGGAAAGGTTTGATGCGCTTTGCAGGGATGTCGACGAGTGCGTGTGCATAAAGGGCAGGCTCAACTCAGGGTCGTCAGGGCTTGGGTGCCAAAACAGCTGGCGGCCGCGCTCAACGCGCAGGCCGTCGATGTCGAAGCGCCGGTGGCGGCCGGGTTCTGACGCGGCAGGGTGATCGCCAGCGCCAGACCGCCCAGCGGCGAGTGTCGCGCGGCGATCTGACCGCCGTGCGCTTCGACAATATGTTTGCAAAGCGCGAGTCCGAGGCCCGCACCGCCGCTGCGCCGACTGCGCGACGCTTCCACCCGGAACAGACGCTCGAACAGGCGGGGCAGGGCGTCGTCCGGCACGCCGGGCGCGGAGTCTTCGATCTCCAGACGCAATTGTGTCTCGGTCGCCGACAGATAGACGCGCACTGCGCCGCCGCCGTCGGTATAGCGCAACGAATTCTCAAACAGGTTGCCGATGAGTTGCGTCAGACGGTGCAGGTCGCCGTCGACCGTGAGCGTGTCGTCCGGGAGGTGGACGTTCAGCGCAATGCCCTTGGCTTCGAACCAGTCGCCGAAGGCGGCGACCGATGTCGCGACGCGCTCGGTCATGTCCACCTGCGCGAACTCGTAGGTCAGCGCGCCCACATCGGAGAGCGACAGTTCGTACAGGTCGTCGATCAGCTTGGAGAGCAGGGAGATCTCGACACGCAGCGAGGCGAGCGCGTCCTGCGTGAGCGGGCGCACCCCGTCTTCCATCGCTTCGATTTCGCCGCGCAGGATCGACAGCGGCGTGCGCAGTTCATGGGAGATGTCGGCGAGCAGGTTGCGGCGCAGGCGGTCGTTCTGGGCCAGCGTGTCGGCCAGACGGTTCAGATCGACGGCGAGCCGCGCGAGTTCATCCGCCCCGGCGGTGGGCGCACGCACGCTGTAGTCGCCCATCGCCATGCGGTGCGTGGCTTCGAGCAGCGGTGTGACGGGCACGAGCAGACGTTGGGCGAGCCGCAGCGCGACAGCGCCGAGCAGGGCGACGCCGAGGATCGCCAGATACATCAGGTTGTCGCCGCGCAACCAGCTGTGCCCGCCCATAGCGGCACGCACGACGGCCGTCGTGGCCGCCATGGTGACCAGACCCGTCGCGAAGATCGCGAGGAACAGCTTGCGGGTGATGCCTGAGTTCATGCGCTTGGGTGTTCTGACGAAGTTAGCGGCTGAAGCTGACTGCTGCCTTATTGGCGACCGTGTCGACCGCGTGACGACCGGGCAAGCGAGTGCGGCCCTCCCGTGGTCGGCGCGCCATTCTCTCAGCTTCGGGACGCCGCGCGTCGTGCCTCCACAAATTTTCCTCTATTTGTGCGCAGTGGCTGCACGCGCGGTTCTTACTATCCATCACGAAGCTGGCCGCCGTGCTGCCTTCGTCTGGCGGGGGCCGTGCCGCTGCCCAACCGTTCACCACTTTCGAAAGACATCCGGATACGGCATCCGGGACCGGCGCGGGGGCGCCTCACCATGTCGAAACTGTCGATGCTACCGAGCGCGGCAACGCGCGTTCTGACCCGTACGCTGGCCTGGCTGGCGATGATCGCGAGCGCAAGTGTCGCGCTCAGCGGTTGTGTGGGGCCGCAGGTCACGGCAACGCCGATGGCGGTCATGCCGATGCCGCGCGTCGCGAACGTCCAGACCGGCGGTTCCATCTACCAGTCCACCACCGCGACGAACTGGTTCGAAACGCCGGTGGCGCACCGCATTGGCGACCTGCTGACGATTGCCGTCTCGGAGAACTCTACGGGCAACAGCAAATCGCAGAGCGACACGTCGCGCAACGCCAGCATGACGGCCAAGAGCGCCAAGGCGGACGGCGCCGATTCGGTGCTGGAGCGCTGGTTCAACATCGGCCAGCAGGCGAGCAGCTTCAAGGGCAACGGCACGAATACGTCGAGTTCCGCGATGACCGGCACGATCGCGGTGGCGATCGTGGAGGTGCTGCCCAATGGCGCTTACGTGGTCGGCGGAGAAAAGCAGGTCATGCAGGGACGCAATATGGAAACGTTCCGCTTCACCGGCGTGGTCAACAAGTTCGATATCTCGCCCGCCAATGTGGTGGCGTCGAGCAAGGTCGGGCAGGCCAAGGTGGCGCGCGTGGACGACGGCCAGGTCGCCGATGGCAGCAACGGCGGCTGGTTGCAGACGATTCTCCTTGGCGTTTCACCGTTCTGATGAAGCGCCTCGCGAGGGTGCTGGCGCTGGCGGCGACGGCCAGCGCGACGCTTAACGGTTGTCTTTTCACCACGCCCGCGCCGATCCTCGCGGCGCAGGTCGCGGCGAGCGTCGTATCGACGGGGGTGGTGCTCTCGGACCAGTTGCCATCCGTCTCGCCGCCCACGCAACCGGCGGCCCCCGAGCTGCTTTCGCGCAACATGTGCATCGAACTGGCCCCGGACGGCATTTCCGATTTGCTGCCTGCGATTCAGGGGCGTTTGCGGGCCTACGGGATCATCAGCACGATCTACAGTCCGGGCACCTGGCCGACGGGCTGCGTCGTGCTCAACTACACCGTGCGCCGTGCATGGCGTAATTCCTTGTGGGGCAACTCACCGAGCGAGTACCTCGCCTACGCGACGCTGACGCTGAGTCAGGACGGCTCAGTGATCAATACGGTGTATTTCGACGGACGGTCGTCGACGGTGGAATCGTGGTCGGCGTCGAATTCACGGATGGCGCAACTGGTGGACCGGCTGGTGGTGTTTTGAGTCGAGAGGGAGGGCGGGTAGAGCGGGGGGCGTCCAACGGGGGAGGCAAACGGCAGATTGGTGCGCCCGACTGGAATCGAACCAGTGACCCTCGGCTTCGGAGGCCGATACTCTATCCCCTGAGCTACGGGCGCTGTGCTGACCACCGGGGGAGAAGGCGCGAACGCGCGTACCGGCAGGCAAAGAGGTAGAAGCATAGCGGTTTTGCCGCGTGACGTCCATGCCCCGTGCATTCTCTCGCCTCACAATGCGGCGATTCTCTGTCGGACGCCCATCCCGCGCGGATTTGACGTGTATGCAACACGCCCACACTTTGCGCACGAACTACGCGGAACACCGCTTTTGCTTTCGCGTAAGTTAGGGAAAATACGGGACTTTTGCGGCGTCTGCGCACTGCCTTGGCACGTCATCGGCTGAGGGTTTGTTGCTACAATGGTTCGTTATTTTGACTGGATGGTGCCCGCGGCCGATGCGAACTATCCAGTGTGATGCACTCGGTTTCCACAAAAACTATTGAGAGATCCCGCATGAGTGAAGCACATAACGAGCACGAGTCCCTGATTAAAACACCCAAGCAGCTCATCGCCGCAGTCATTGCCGGTTTTCTCGTCCCGATCGTCATCATCGTTTTGCTGGTCAATTACGTGGGCAACAACGCCCTGACCGGCGCCGGTAGTTCCGCCATGACGGAAAAAGCCATTGCCGAGCGCATTGCGCCCGTGGCGCACGTCGAGGTCAAAGACGCTAACGCTCCGCGCGTCTATCAAACCGGCGAACAACTCTATAAGGCCGTTTGCGCGGCCTGCCACGCATCCGGTGTGGCAGGTGCGCCGAAAGTCGGTTCGTCCGAAGACTGGGCCCCGCGCATCAAGCCCGGTTACGACGACATGCTCAAGATCGCGTTGGCCGGTAAAGGTGGCATGCCCGCGCGCGGGGGTACCAACCCCGACGACGTGACGGATTACGAAATCGGCCGCGCTATCGTCTATATGGCGAACGCGTCGGGCGGCAAGTTGCAGGAGCCTGCCGAGCCGGCGGCACCTGCATCGGGTGCCGCTGCAGCGTCGGGGGCTGCGGCGCCGGCCGCCGCTTCGGGCGCCGACGCAGGTTCGGCCGCAGCGGCCGCCGCCGCGATGGCGTCGCTCAAGACGGCCGCCCCGGCCGCCGCCAGCGCAGGCAGCAACCTCGACGCAGGCAAGAAGCTCTATGACACCGTGTGTATGGCGTGCCATGCCGCCGGGGTGATGAACGCACCGAAGTTCGGCGACAAGGCCGCATGGGCACCGCGTATCGCGACCGGCATCGAGACGCTGCACAACGCCGCGCTCAAGGGCCTGAACGCCATGCCGCCGAAGGGCGGGGCAGCCAACGCGTCGGACGACGACGTCAAGGCTGCCGTCGACTATATGGTGAGCGCGGCGAAGTAAGCGCTTCGCGGCTGCGCACGTCACAACGAAAAATCCCCGCTTCGGCGGGGATTTTTGCTTCTATGTTCGCGTGAAGCCGGTGTTTCACCCGCCGCGTTACACGCGGATAATCATCTGCGGGTCAAAGGCCGGATTTTCGACACGTCCCTCGAAGCAGTAACCGCGCGGATTGCACAACACCCGCGTGTGCCCGACGCGATAGTCGAACGAATCGTGCGTATGGCCGTGGATCCACAGTGCGGCGTCGGATTGCTCGATGAGCGAGGTGAGATCCGAAATGAATGCCGGATTGACGAGGGAGCCCGCAAAGCGCGGGTGAATGCTCTGTGGTGTCGGCGCGTGATGCGTGACGGCCACCGTCGGGCCATCGTGCGGCGCGGCGAAGGTGCGCGCGAGCCAGGCCACGTTCTCGCGACACAGCGCTGCACAGTCGTCCGGCGAAAAGAAGGGCAGATCGGACCACGGCGCGGCGGGATCGCCAACGCGAATGCGCGTGAAGTCGCGCACGAACTTCAGCGACTCTTCGACGGCCGCGTCGTGTTTGCCCTCGGCGTCGTAAAGCGCGAAGTCCGTCCACAACGTTGTGCCGACGAAACGCACACCGCCGATGACGACCGCGCCGCGTTCGAGCAGATGCACGTTGGTGCCAGTCGTCAGCCGTCGCAATTCGGCCAGCGTGCCGGCGAGCGTCGCGCCGTAAAACTCGTGATTACCGGGAACGTAGATGACGGGGCGCGGCAATTGCGTCGCCCATTCGATGGCTTGCGCCGGGCGGCTGATGTCACCGGCGAGGATGGTGACGTCGGCCTCGACGTCGGGGATGGCCAACGGCGCCACGGACAAATGCAGGTCGGACAGAATATGCAGTCTCACGCACCACGCTCCACAAAAACTGGGGATCGGCGCCGCACACGCGCGACCGCGACGCACGTCAAACCGCACGTCAAACATACGGCATGCCTGACAAAGCGCCTGACGAAGATGCGGAGGGTGTGGGCATTGGATCGAAATCGACGCAACTTGCGTATCGTTTCGCCCGTTTTTTACCGACTATCACCCGGCCCGCGCCGATGGTCAAGATGTCTTTGTCTTCGAAAGGATGCGCTCCTATAGTGAAACTTCACCTGACGAGAGGAGGCGTGCCTATGCGAAAAGTGATGGTTGCAGTCCTGCTTTGTATGACCGGTCTGGCGGGTGTGGTCGTGGCAACGAGCCCGGCTGCCGCATGTGACCAAACGTCTTCAGGTAGTGGCAAGTAGTAGCGGTAAGCATCGCGTTCCCGGCGTGCCTGCCGCCGCCGACAGCCTCGGTAAGGACGTCGTCGTATGTCGCCGTAATTCGCCATCCGGCCCGCAGTCTGGCCGTGTCCTGGTCCAGCCCCCGCTCGCGGGGGCTATTCGCTTGTGGAGGACGGGCGACGCTTGAGCGCTAAGCGCCCGAGGCAGACGGCGTCTTGTTCGCGCCACCAGCGAGCATCGCCTTGAGGCTGGCGAGCCGGTCCTTGGGCGACATGGGTGCGTCTTCGGGCGGTGGGGGCGGCGCTTCGTCCAGTTGCATTTCGGGCACAAAACGCGAGACTTCGCAGGTGTACGTCTCACGGGCGCGCTTGCGCTTCTTGCACCACGACAGTTGCAGCGTGCGCTGCGCCCGCGTGATGCCGACGTACATCAACCGGCGCTCCTCTTCGATCTTCTCGGCGGTGACTTCCTCGTCTTCGCGAATGTGCGGCAGGATGCCTTCTTCCACGCCGACGAGAAACACGTGCGGATACTCCAGCCCCTTCGACGCGTGCAGCGTCGACAGACGCACGGCGTCCGGATCGTCGCCATCGCGGCCTTCGAGCATCGACATCAGCGCGATGGTCTGCGTGAGTTCCATGAGGCTCTTGGCGTCGTCATCCTGATCTTCCAGCGAATCGAGACCTTCGGCGGTCGCCGACGTCTCGCTGCGCGTGCCCTTGCGCTTCATCCATTCGAGGAATTCGAGCACGGTGGTCCAGCGCGATTGCGCCTGACGCTCGTCGAACGTGTCGTACAGATACGCCTCGTAGTGAATGCCTTCCATGAGGTCGTCGATGACCTCGTTGGCCGGATCGCGGGCGGCCCGCGCTGCGATGCGCTGAATGAAATCGCAGAACGCGCGCAGCGGATCGAGCTGACGCGGTTGCAGGCGCGCTTCGACCGCGCCCATATAGACTGCTTCGAACAGCGACACCTTCGCCTGACCCGCAAAGCTGCCCAGCACTTCGAGCGTGGTGCTGCCCACGCCCCGGCGCGGTGTCGTCACGGCGCGGATGAACGCGGGATCGTCGTCGGGATTCGCGAGCAGTCGCAGATATGCGCAGAGATCCTTGATTTCCGCTTTATCGAAAAACGACTGACCACCCGAGAGCACATACGGAATGCGCTCGCGGCGCAGCACCTGCTCGAAGATGCGCGCCTGATGGTTGCCGCGATAAAGGATGGCGTAGTCGCGAAATTCCGCGCGTCGCTCGAACTTGTGCGCGGATAGGCGGAAGACGACCGACTCGGCTTCGTGCTCCTCGTCGTTCATCGCGGTGACGGTGATGGGATCGCCGAGACCGTGCTCACTCCAGAGCTTCTTCTCGAAGATTTTCGGATTTTTCGCGATGACGTTGTTCGCCGCCGTCAGGATACGCGACGTCGAGCGGTAATTCTGTTCGAGCTTGATGACCTTGAGCGTCGGGAAGTCGACTTGCAGCTGCTTCAGGTTTTCCAGCGTCGCGCCGCGCCAGCCGTAGATTGCCTGATCGTCGTCGCCCACGGCGGTGAACGCCGCGCGCGGACCGGCGAGCAGCTTGAGCAGCAGGTACTGACACGTGTTGGTGTCCTGATACTCGTCGATGAGCAGATAGCGCAGCTTGTTCTGCCAGCGCTCGCGCACTTCTTCGTCGCGCTCGAAGAGTTCGGCGGGCAGGCGGATCAGATCGTCGAAGTCGACCGCCTGATAGGCCTGCAACGTCGCCATGTAATTGCGATAGACGACAGCCGCCTGATGCTCGTCGGCCGTCTCGGCGGCGGCGAGCGCCACTTCCGGTGTGACGAGGCCGTTCTTCCACAGGGAGATGGCGGTTTGCACGCCGCGAATCATCGCCTTGTCGGTCGTGCCGAGCTGTTCCTGAATCAGGCCGAAGCAGTCGTCGGCGTCGAGAATCGAGAACTGCGGTTTGAGGCCGACGTTTTCCGCTTCGCGCCGCAGGATCTGCACGCCCAGCGAGTGAAACGTGCAGATGGTGAGCTGATTGACGGGCACCTTGCGTCCGACCTTGCCCGGCGTGGTGAGCGTCTTGCCTTCGAGCTGCTTCGCCACCCGCTCGCGCATTTCGGCGGCCGCCTTGTTCGTGAAGGTCACGGCGGCGATGTGCTTGGGCTCGAACCCCTTGGCTTCGATGAGCCATGCGATCTTCTGCGTGATGACGCGCGTCTTGCCGCTGCCCGCGCCAGCCAGCACGAGGCATGGGCCGTCGAAATAGTGCGTGGCTTCGTTCTGGGCAGGATTGAGCGGAAAGGACGACATGGTGTGAAGCGATGGGGACGAAGATTGAAAGCGCTGGCCGCGTGCGACATGCCTGATGGAGGTTCCGCGATTCGGTCGAAACGTCGGTCAAAACGGGCATGCGCCGGGTGGTGGGCAAGTCTATCACGCAGGATGCACGCCGCCGTGACATCGAGGGGTTGTCCCTAACGACGCGCGTGTGAAGGCCCGCGCAGGGCTGAGCGTGGGGGCCCGACTGTGGGGCCGGCGCGACGCGTGACCGCTGGCAGAAGGTGTCGCGCTGGCGTCGACGCCGACCGGGTGCCTATAATGAAAAACGTTGCCATCGTGGTGAGGTCGCCGTGCAATGTCCAACCTGTGGGACGAACAATGCGACGCGTGCACTGCACTGTGTGAAGTGCGGCGCAACACTCGCGGATGCCGAACCCGGATTCCTCCCGGATGACGGGCTGAGCGTGGCTGCCGTCGGGGCGATGCCCGAGATGCGCTCGCCTGCGGTGTCTGCCGAACCCGACGCCGCTGCGTCCGACATTCCTCCCTCTCTAAAGCCCACGCGTCGGGAACGTCGTGCGCGTGGCGAAGAGCCCGGCTGGCTCAACAGCGCGCTCGTCATCGGCACGGCGATATTCGCCGCCATCGCATTGCTCGGCATCTGGTGGAACCTGCGCGCGCCGTTTGTCGATCCGGTGCCGAAGCCGCCCGGCGGAATCGCCGTCACCCCTTTCAATTCCGGTAACGACGCGCCGCTGGCGTCGAGCCCCGTGGCTGGCGCGGCGAGCGAGGCGTCGGCTGCCCTGGCGCGTGCACAGGCGCTCGCTGCGGTGGATGCGGCGGCGTCCGGCGCGGCGGCCGAAATCGCAGCGACCACGGCCGGAGGAGGTACGCCATTGACCGCATCGGCGGCCACGGCGGCGCTGACGGCGGCTGCGACGTCGCCATCGACGTCGCCATCGACGGTGACCTCGAATAGTGCTCCGGATCCGATGATGCAATTGCTCAGCCGAAGGGCGGCAGGGGCTGGGCCCAGTGCGCCGCCCCGGACGGCGGCCAACTCCGATCTGCCAGCCCATTACGACAACGACGACATCGGCGCGATTGCCGCCGCGCAGCAAGCGCAAGGGCAGTCCGAGGTGGCCTCGGCTGCGGTGGCGTCTGCACCCACGGCGCAAACGGCGGCGGCGACGATTGCCGCAGCGCTCGCGCAATGTGACCGCTATCGCTGGTTCGAAGTGATTCCGAAGCAGCGCTGCATCTGGGCGGTGTGCAGTGGACGATGGGGACGGGATGGGTGTCCGGCGGGTACGAATCCGGGCGAATCGCGCTAAATCGACACTGAGCCGACATTGAATCGGCATTGAAATTGCGCCGAGCGCGTACGGCACGTCGAGCCGTTTTTGGCCCAAATTGACAGTCCCCGGCTTTCCCCGTAAAGTGCGCGAGCGTGGTCGGGAGAGCGCGCCGGGAAGCACATGCCGGCGCCGCCGAAGGGGTAATACCCACAAACTCTCAGGCATCAAGGACCGGCCGCGCCGAAGGCATCGCCTTCGATCTCTGGAGAGCGGTTGCGGCGTGCATGGCACGCGGGCAACCCACCGAAGGGGCCGGTCATCGAATGAACCGGGCAATCTCTCAGGTACCAAGGACAGAGGGGTCATCTCGCCAACTGGCATTGCGCCGGGCTAGTGCACAGGCACGCGCCCCGCGCGACAAGTGCCGGTCGTCGAGATGACCCCTTTTTGCATTTTCGGACGGCGAAATCGGCGAATGACACACGCGCCAGACGTCGTCCGGAATTCATGAACCTTGGAGCCTTACGGACAGACGCCCCGATGACCGAACTCAAACGTACTCCGCTCAACGAGACGCACCGCGCAGCCGGTGCCCGCATGGTCGATTTCGGCGGCTGGGACATGCCGGTGAACTACGGCTCCCAAATCGAAGAGCACAACGCCGTGCGTACCGACGCAGGCATGTTCGACGTCTCGCACATGTGCGTGGTCGACCTGCACGGCCCGAGCTGCCGCGAATTCCTGCGCTTCGCCGTCGCCAACAACGTCGACAAGCTTCAATCCCCGGGTAAGGCGCTCTACACCTGCATGCTCAATCCGAGCGGCGGCGTGATCGACGACCTCATCATCTATTTCATCGCCGAAGACTGGTTCCGCATCGTCGTGAACGCCGGTACTGCCGACAAGGATCTCGCGTGGATCGGTCAGCTCAACGCCCACGGCGATTACAGCCTGACGATCACCCCGCGTCGCGATCTGTCGATCGTGGCCGTGCAGGGTCCGAACGCGCGCGCCAAGGTGTGGCAGGCCGTGCCGGGCAGCCAGGCAGTCAGCGAAACCCTCAAGCCGTTCAACGCCGCGTTCGCCAAAGACACCGCCTTCGGCGAGCTGATGATCGCGCGCACCGGCTACACGGGTGAAGACGGCTTCGAAGTCGTCGTGAACTCGGATCACGTGGCGGCGCTGTGGAAGGCGCTGGTCGCCGCTGGCGTGCGCCCGGCCGGTCTTGGCGCGCGCGACACGCTGCGTCTGGAAGCGGGCATGAACCTCTACGGTCAGGACATGGACGACGACGTGTCGCCGCTCGACGCCGGTCTGGGCTGGACCGTCGAGAAGGAAAGCGACCGCACGTTCGTCGGCAAGGACTCGCTGATCTCGCGTGGCCAGACGTGGCGCTTCGCCGGTCTCGTGCTCGACGGCAAGGGCGGCGTGCTGCGCGCCCATCAGGTCGTGGTGACGGACGCGGGCGACGGTGAAATCACCAGCGGCACGTTCAGCCCGAGCCTCGAGCAATCGATCGCTTTTGCCCGCCTGCCGAAGGGCGTGCCGGACGGTGCCATCGTCCATGTGCAAATTCGTGACAAGCAATTGCCCGCACGTGTGGTCAAATTACCGTTCGTGCGTCACGGCAAGGCCGTGGTGGCCTGAGCAAGACTCCATTACGGCACGGCGACACGAAGTACCGAAAACCGAATACCCCAAACACTGAATCCCGGAGCGTCAACATGGCGAACATCCCCGATAACCTGAAGTACACCGAATCCGACGAATGGGCGCGTCTCGAAGCCGACGGCACCGTGACGGTCGGCATTACCGACTTCGCACAGGAATCCCTGGGCGACATCGTGTTCGTCGAGCTGCCGGATGTCGGCCGCACGGTGGCCGCTGACGAAGCCTCGACCGTGATCGAGTCGGTCAAGGCGGCTGCGGACGTCCACTCGCCGGTCAGCGGCGAGATCCTCGAAGTGAACGAAGAAGTGCCGGGCTCGCCCGACCTGATCAACGGCGACGCCTACGGCAACTGGCTGTTCCGCGTGAAGCCGTCGAACGTAGCTGAGCTGGACAAGCTGCTCGACGCTGGCGCCTACGCCAAGAAGATCGGCGCGTAATCTGCGACCGGTCTGACGACCGAGTCCGGTCGGTGGACGGCGCTGCGTGGCCTCGGCTCGCGCGGCGCTGTTCGCAAACCGTCTCTGCGTCGACGTGAATTACGCAATACCTCCTACGCCGTCACTTGCCGTGATCGAACGAGAGATTTGACCCATGAATGCTTTGACCGACCTGCAGGCCGCGCGCCGCTCGCTTGCCGAGCTTGAGCAGCGCGACAACTTCTCCGCGCGCCATATCGGCCCGGATACTCCCGAACAACAGGCCATGCTCTCCGAGCTTGGCTACGCCTCGCGCGCCGCGCTGATCGACGCCGTCGTGCCCGACTCGATCCGCCGCGACAGCGCGCGCTTCGCCACGTCGCTCGGCCAGTTCGCCGCACCGCAGACCGAAGCGCAGGCGCTGGCGCAACTGCGCGCGCTGGCCGACCAGAATCAGGTCTTCAAGTCGTTCATCGGTCAGGGCTACTTCAATACGCTCACGCCGGGCGTGATTCTGCGCAACGTGCTGGAAAACCCCGCCTGGTACACGGCCTACACGCCGTACCAGCCGGAAATCTCGCAGGGCCGCCTCGAAGCGCTGCTCAACTACCAGCAGATGATCATCGACATGACGGGGCTGGCGATTGCCAACGCGTCGATGCTCGACGAAGCGACCGCCGCCGCCGAGGCGATGACGCTGGTCAAGCGTACGGGCAAGTCGAAGTCGAACACGTTCTTCGTGGCCGACGACGTGCTGCCGCAAACCATCGAAGTCGTGCAGACGCGCGCCAAGCCGCTGGGCATCGAAGTGCAGGTCGGCCCGGTGGCCGCCGCCACCGAAATCGATGCTTTCGGCGTGCTGGTGCAATACCCGGGTGTGGGCGGCGACGTGCGCGACTACCGTGCGCTGGCCGACGCGATCCACGCCAAGGGCGGCATGCTGATTGCAGCGGCCGACCTGCTCTCGCTCACGCTGCTCACGCCGCCGGGCGAGTGGGGTGCTGACGTCGCTGTCGGTAACAGCCAGCGTTTCGGCGTGCCGATGGGCTTCGGCGGCCCGCACGCCGCCTATCTGGCGACGCGCGACGAACTCAAGCGCTCGATGCCGGGCCGTCTGGTCGGCGTGTCGGTCGATTCGCAGGGCAAGCCTGCATTGCGTCTGGCGCTGCAAACGCGCGAGCAGCACATCCGTCGCGAGAAGGCGACGTCGAACATCTGTACCGCACAAGCGCTGCTCGCCATCATGGCCAGCATGTACGCCGCGTATCACGGCCCGCAGGGCCTGCGTGTGATCGCTGAGCGCGTGCACCGTCTGACGGCCACGCTGGCCGCCGGTCTCGCAACGCTGGGCGCGGCTCCGCGTAACGCGACGTTCTTCGACACGCTGACGGTGCCCGTCGCCGGTCGTGCGGACACCGTCCACACGGTGGCTGCGGCCCGCCGCTTCAACCTGCGTCGCGAAGACGCCGACACCGTGGGCATCTCGCTCGACGAGACCAGCACGCGCGCCGATGTGATCGCGCTGTGGGAAGTCGTCGCGGAAGGTCTGGGCAAGAGCGCAGTGTCGCTGGACTTCGACGCCATCGAAGCCACCGTCGCCAACGGTTTCCCGGCGTCGCTCTCGCGTCAGAGCGCGTACCTCACGCACCCGGTGTTCAATCGCTATCACTCCGAGCACGAAATGCTGCGTTACCTGCGCAGCCTGTCGGACAAGGATCTCGCGCTCGATCGCACGATGATCCCGCTGGGCTCGTGCACGATGAAGCTCAACGCAACGTCTGAAATGCTGCCGGTGACGTGGCCGGAGTTCGGTCAGATTCACCCGTTCGCACCGACCGAGCAGACCGTCGGCTACCGCACGATGATCGACCAGCTGGAGCAGATGCTCGTCGCCGCGACCGGCTACGCTGCCGTCTCGCTGCAACCGAACGCCGGTTCGCAAGGCGAGTACGCGGGCCTGCTGATCATTCAGGCCTATCACGCGTCGCGCGGTGAAGCGCATCGCGACATCTGCCTGATTCCGGCGTCGGCCCACGGCACGAACCCGGCATCGGCGCAGATGGCCGGTATGCAGGTCGTGGTCGTCGCATGCGATGCGAACGGCAACGTCGATCTGGCCGATCTGCAAGCGAAGGCCGAGCAGCATCGCGACCGTCTGGCCGCGATCATGATGACGTATCCGTCCACGCACGGCGTGTTCGAAGCGGGTGCGCGTCAGATTTGCGAAATCGTGCACGCCAATGGCGGCCAGGTGTATGTCGACGGCGCGAACATGAACGCGATGGTCGGCCTGTGCGCACCGGGCGAATTTGGCGGCGACGTCTCGCACCTGAACCTGCACAAGACGTTCTGCATTCCGCACGGCGGTGGCGGCCCGGGCGTCGGTCCGGTGGCGGTGGGCGCGCATCTGGCGCAGTTTCTGCCGAACCAGCGCTCCACGGGCTATTCGCGCGATGCCGATGGCATCGGTGCGGTGTCGGCGGCACCCTACGGTTCGGCGTCGATTCTGCCGATCTCGTGGATGTACGTTGCCATGATGGGCGCACAAGGCCTGACGGCTGCGACCGAGACGGCCATCCTCAACGCCAACTACCTTGCCAAGAAGCTCGCGCCGCACTACCCGGTGCTGTACACGGGCCCGGGCGGTCTGGTGGCTCACGAGTGCATTCTGGATCTGCGTCCCCTCAAGGACACCAGCGGCATTAGCGTCGATGACGTGGCCAAGCGCCTGATGGACTTCGGCTTCCACGCCCCGACGATGAGCTTCCCGGTGCCGGGCACGCTGATGGTCGAGCCGACCGAGTCGGAATCGAAGCACGAACTGGATCGTTTCATCGAGGCGATGGTGACGATTCGCGAGGAAATTCGTGCGGTGGAAGAAGGCCGTGCCGATCGCGAAGACAACCCGCTCAAGCACGCACCGCACACCGCCGATGTCGTGACCGCCGACGAATGGACGCACGCGTACGCGCGCAGCCAGGCGGCGTACCCGGTGAAGGCCCTGCGCGAGCGCAAGTACTGGCCGCCGGTCGGACGTGCCGATAACGTCTACGGCGACCGGAACCTGTTCTGCGCCTGCGTGCCGATGAGCGACTATGAGTAAAACGTCGCGATAATTCGACAAACGGGGGCCGGCAGAAACATTGCTGGCCCCTTTTTGTCTCTATAGATGTAACGCGGATGCGTCAGATTAGCGGTATCCGTCGAGTCACAACTTCGTTTCAGCACTTCAGGAAAGCCCCATGGCCGTTTCAGTTTTCGATTTGTTCAAGATCGGTATCGGACCGTCGAGTTCGCATACCGTCGGGCCAATGCGCGCGGCGCTGATGTTTGTTCAGGGTCTGGAGCGCGACGGCCTGCTGCCGCAAGTGGCGTCGGTGCGTGCCGAGTTGTACGGCTCGCTCGGCGCAACGGGCAAGGGTCACGGCACCGACAAGGGCGTGTTGCTCGGTTTCATGGGCGAAGCGCCCGACACGGTCGATCCGTCGACGATTGCCGCGCGTCTGGCCGCGATGCGCAAGGAAAAAGTGCTGTCGATTCTCGGCAAGCATGAGGTGCCGTTCGTCGAGAAGGAGCACATGGTGTTCTACCGTCGCGAGGCGATGGCGGAGCATCCGAATGGCATGAAATTCCATGCGTTCGACGGTTCGGGCAACAAGCTGCGCGAAGGGCGCTATCTGTCGGTCGGTGGCGGTTTCGTGGTGACGGCCGGTGCGTCGAACGCGCAGGTGCTCGCCGCGCATAACCAGTTGCCGTACCCGTTCCGAACGGGCAAGGAGTTGCTGGAGATGTGCCGCGCGAGCGGCAAGTCGATCGCTCAGCTGATGTGGGAGAACGAAAAGGTCTGGCATCACGGCGAGAACGCAGAAGAGGACATTCGTCGCGGCTTGCTCAACATCTGGAACGTAATGCAGTCGTGCGTGACGCGCGGATGCGGCATCGGTAACGACGAGGCCGACGGCGAGTTGCCGGGGCCGCTGCATGTGCGACGTCGTGCACCGGAACTGTATCGTCAGTTGACGCAACGTGCGGAGCGCACGCTGTCCGATCCGCTGTCGGTGATGGACTGGGTGAACCTCTACGCGATCGCCGTCAACGAAGAGAACGCGGCGGGCGGTCGTGTGGTCACGGCGCCGACCAATGGTGCTGCGGGCATCATCCCGTCGGTGCTGCATTACTACGACCGCTTCGTGCACGGCGCGAACGAACAGGGCGTGATCGACTTCCTGCTCACGGCCGGGGCCATCGGCATTCTGTACAAGCTCAACGCGTCGATTTCAGGCGCGGAAGTGGGCTGTCAGGGCGAAGTCGGCGTGGCGTGTTCGATGGCGGCCGGTGCACTGGCCGCCGTGCTGGGCGGGACGGTCGAGCAAGTCGAGAACGCGGCCGAGATCGGCATGGAGCACAACCTGGGCCTGACGTGCGACCCGGTCGGCGGCCTCGTGCAGATTCCGTGCATCGAGCGCAACGCGATGGCCTCCGTGAAAGCGGTGAATGCCGCCCGCATGGCGCTGCGCGGCGACGGTGCGCACTACGTGTCGCTCGACTCCGTCATCAAGACGATGCGCGAGACCGGTGCCGATATGAAGACGAAGTACAAGGAAACGGCGCGCGGTGGACTGGCGGTGAATATCGTCGAGTGCTGACGCGTTCTGCGTAGCAACATCAAAGCCGCACGGTTTTCGCCGTGCGGCTTTTTTCTTTTTGAGGCCCGCACTGTCGGTTTCGGGAGCGCGGTTCGCGAAGTTCGGACACCTCCCAGACCTCTTTCGGGCGCTTGCCTAGAGAATAGCGGGCTTGACGTCTTTACTGCCACGCACGATATCGCGTTGCGCGGCAGTGACGTGACTGAGAGAGAGGGCACGGACAATGCGAAAGAAGCAAACAGGCGCATTCCTGATTTCGGCCGCGATTGCGGTCGCCATCCTGGGCGTACTGATCTCGTTCTGGGGCGTGAATTACGCGCGTCAGATGCGAATCGAGAGAGCCGAACGTATCGGCGAGGCGCTCAAGATTATCGGCGACAGAGTGCAGAGTTTCGTCGTCGAGCATCATCATGAGATCGATGCGTTGTTACGCGATGGGAAGAAGCAGCTCAAAGCCGGTGGAATGACATTCCAACGAGAGACGGATGCGCTTGGCAACGAATATGTCGGCAAACTCACGGCCGCTACGCTGATCAAGGCGACGAACGCGACCGGCATCGGTGAGCGTCCGCCGGGGAATGTCGGGGACTACGTCATTCGGGTCTATCTCGGATGCGACGGCAAGGGAAACAACTGCAACGTCGAAACCCTGACGTACATCGAGAAGCCGATTCCAAAACCTTATGCGTCTGAGCCGGACATGGACGCGGCGGCGATTGCTGCGCGCAAGATCGGCATGTTAGGTGGCGTATCGCAGATGGGAGGGGGGCACGCGTTCCGATTTCTTGAGGCTAATGGACGCAACAGTACCGTTGAGAAGTTCGCGACGACGGGCGGCCTCGTGGCAATGCGAGGGGGTTACTCGACCGGTGCGGCGGACGCTTATCTTCGTCGCGACGGTTCGCGCGCAATGACTGGCGATCTGCAGATGGGCAAGCACGGCATCGTGGGCGCGGGAAAGATCGAGGGACAGTCCCTTGAGGTAACGAGTGCGACCGTGAAAGGCACGGTGAATATGGGCGGTGCCACGATAAGCGGCCCGCTGAATCTGACCGATCCGACCACCAAGAAGCGAAGCAATATCCTTGGGGCGGGAGACATTACGGGAGACGGAACGCTGACGATGAAGAGACTCGATGTCGCCAGTGCAAAGGTCGATGGTGCGCTGGGTGCGGAAAGCGTCGAGGTCTCAAAGGATCTGAAGGTCAGCGGCGATTTGCGAGCAGGCAAGGCAGTTGCGGACACGATCACGTCGAGGCAGGCCTTGAAGTCGGGATCAGGTGTGGTCGTGCTGGAACAGGAGTACCGCGTTGGTGGCGCTTGCAGTGGCGTCGGCGGCATCGACCGTTCTGCGTCCAACGGCATCGCGCTCGATGCCCGTGGGCGCGTGCTCTCATGTCAAAGCGGGTCCTGGCAATTGGCGAGTACGCCGAAAACCGTAACGGAAGTGCCGGATCCCATTATTCAGGTCATCCGAAAAAATGAGGCGATGTGGCTCTCCCTTTTTCGGCCGGCCCAGCATCAGGGGATGTCCCGTGTCTGGGGCGCGTTGGCCTGTGCGCTGGTCGACATGCCGCGCAGTAACATGACGTCCGCAACATTCCTTGCGGGCAGCGACCATGCGGGCAGTCCTGAGATTACGTTGATGTCCGACGGCTCGATATCGTTTTCCCGGACCGGAAATGGCGCCGCCGTTGCGTGCTTATCGCGATCGAAACATATAAAAGCGGAGGTGTACTCGATAATCAGTTCGAATGCATGGAATTACGTCAACATTCCACCGCGTGAACTGTACGCTAGCTATACCTCCGAGTTCCAGGACAAAGCCATCGCCATATTTGCGCGCCGTCAACAAGAGCACATCGTGATGGGCATCTGGAGCTACGAGTGGAAAAATTGCACCGGTAGCTATCGGGGCCGAATGAAAGGTGCGCTGGCATGCACAGTGATGGAGCGGAACTGGTGCTATTCGACATCCGGAGG
This sequence comes from Pandoraea commovens, assembly GCF_902459615.1. Classification (GTDB taxonomy): domain Bacteria; phylum Pseudomonadota; class Gammaproteobacteria; order Burkholderiales; family Burkholderiaceae; genus Pandoraea; species Pandoraea commovens. The sequence continues at coordinate 152,410 of NZ_CABPSA010000002.1, read as the reverse complement.
TTCCAAACGGGCCTCTGTTGAGATGGATGCCGACGGAACGCCCATCGTCGACTTTGGCAATACGTATGGCGAGGTGACCTGTGCATTTCCCACGAAGGCAGACGCATTAGCCGCAGGTTTCTCCGTTTGCAGTCACGGCGGCAACAACTGTGCATCCACGTGGTGAGCGCAGTCGGGTTCCCCACGTCATGCCTCTCTGCGTCGAAGCGCGCGACTCGCTACCGAATGCTCATCTGTCCGGCACATGAACGCCACCCGCATCGCCCTGCATGGCGACGGTGCGCGCGACCACTGTGCGGCATTTTTCTTTTTGGGTAATCGCTTCAGTTTTCGGACATCTCCGATGCCAAATTTCAGGGGTTCCCTGATTTTCGGGGGGCATGTCCGCTCGCAAAATGTCCGATTTTTTGACGACTTTGCTGCCACGCGCGATATGGCGCAATAAAGTTTCGTCAGAGGAGGGGCGATGCGGAAGAGACAATCGGGTGTCTTCTTGATTTCTGCGGCGGTGGCCGTCGCTGTCGTTGGGCTATTGATTTCGTTCTGGGGGATCAATCAATCGAGGCATATGCGTATCGAGAAAGCCGAGCGTGTGGGGGAGGCGTTAAAGGCGGTGGGTGGCCGGGTGGAGAGCTTTGTCGTAGCGCATCACCATGAAATCGACGCGCTTTTGAGGGACTCGAAACGAACCTTCGAAGTGAACGGCGTCACGTTCGTTCAGAAAAGCGATGCGTTAGGCCGTTTCGTCGGCAATCTGGATGCGACGACGCTCATCAAGGTGACCGGAGCAGTCGGTATGGGGACGACGCCGCCGGGTAACGTTGGAGAGTACGCTATTCGCGTGTATCCCGCGTGTGACGCGAAAGGCACCTGCAATGTCGAGACATTGACCTACATCAGTAAGCCCATGTTGAAACGCTACTCCGCGGAACCGGATATCGATGCAGCGGTCATTGCCGCACGCAAAATCGGTGCGTTGGGCGGCGTGTCTTCAGACGAGGGCAAGAAGGAATTCAGGTTCCTGGATTCTGGCGGAAGTACCGGTCGTGTATTCAACCCGGTTGGTGCGGCAGGACTGGTTGCCATCAGAGGGGGGTACGCCACAAGTGCCCAGAGCGTTTTCGTGCGACGCGATGGTTCCAAAATGAAAGGGCCGCTGGATTTTGAGGAACGTGACAAGAACGACAAAACGATTACCCGACATAACATCGTTGGTGTTGGCGAAGTTAAGGCGAACACCATTGTTGCGGACGGAAAAGTAAAAGCGAAGCAGATCGAGATCACGGGCAGTGCGAACATCAAAGGTGAACTCGACCTGAGCGATCAGGGCACGAATCACAGTATCGTTGGCGCGAAAGACATTACGGGTACGGGCACCCTTCAAGTCGGGCAGGCCAACGTAACCGGCACCGCTAACGTCGGGAGTCTGCATGCGTCGAAAGGTGCAACGCTGGGTGGGGCATTGAAGATGCAGGGCAAGAACATCGATGAGGCTGGCGACGTATCGGCCAAGAACTTGCTCACGGAGTCGTTTTCGGCGGAGTCCGGAGTCGTGCAGTTGAAGAAGGGCAAAATGGCTGGCACGACCTGTGACGTGTGGGGCCTGACGCGAGATGACGACGGCAAACTGCTTTCATGCCAACGGAGTTCGCCGGGCAGCAACTATTGGGTGTGGAAACTCGCCAGCACCCCGGGCAGCGTCAAGGAGGTGCCGAAGGAAATCATCAAGGAGATCGAAAAAGCAATTCTGGTCGACCAGCAGTGGAGGGTCTCGCGGTTTTCTCTTGCACCCAGCCGGGAGGGGGCGAAGCTTGGATCGGCATTGTATTTCTACGTTTCGTCTCGTCGAGACGCCAAAGTCCTGGCGTGCACGATCGTCAATGGAAACGGACAGGGCGCGGAGTTGCGGGCTGCGAAAGATCAGGGAAATTTTATTGTCACGCAGTCCCCGAGTGGACGTGAGCAATTGATCTGCCTGTCCAAGGGCTCCGGTACACCGAACGTGGGTGAAAATGCCTGGTATTGGTGGGGATGGCCGACCTTCGATGAGCATGGAGGCTATTTGGAAAGTGGACGCAAATCCACGAGGTGGAACTATACCCGGACCTACAGCACGATGCCGCCAATTCACGAGGCGTCGGTCAAACCGATTAGTGTGGTTGCCGACAAGGATGCGCGGAAGTTCAACGAGGAATTGCAGGTACTCTTTCGCACGTTTGGATTGGAGAGCACCCGATCTCAGCTGAACTACAGCATTGCGATGGTAACTACAACCGTCAACGGACGCTCCGACGGCAATTCATGGTGGCTTTTTTCGAGGCCTGCAAATATGGCTTCATGCAAGATCAGGGCAAATTTTAATGGAAGGCTCACCGGCGACGATGCTTCACTCACTTACGAACCGGGCGGCATCTGGTTCCATCGGCGTGCTGCCTACGGCGCAAATATCGTCCTGCAATGCGCAATAATGAGACAAGCTGACTGGCCGAGAGGTATGAGCGAATGCACTTTCTCAACTTGCCCGTTGCGTTGAATTGCCGCCTGCCGATTACCCTCCCCACCGCAAGTCCTTCCGCGCGTCACACCCTCGACATATTCCCCGGTTAATCTACCCGCCGATGTCTCCTTGCCTTGTCTTTGAGCCGCCCGGCGAATGCCGAGCGGCTTTTTTATTGCCCGCGCGCGGAGGGTGGTGACCTCAAAGGCGTCGGCGATTAGGAATAAACGTAAAGTGCAGCGACAAAGTCCCGAACTGCGCGAAATGTTGCGATTCTCCTGCCTCACACCCTGATTTCCCGGGGGACGACAGGCGGTTACGAAAGGAGACGCAATCGATGGAAAGTTGGCTCAATTCGGCGGTCGACGCGATTGGCGGGACGCTATCCGGCTACCCGCTGGTCATTGCCCTGCTTGGCGCGGGCTTGTATTTCACCTTGCGGTTCGGCGGCATTCAGATCCGCGCATTTGTGCATAGCGTCAGCTTGCTGCGCACTTCTGGCGGTACGTCTGGCATTTCCCCGTTTCAGGCCTTCGCGACCGGGCTCGCCAGCCGCGTCGGCACTGGCAATATCGCAGGTGTCGCGGTCGCGCTGACCATTGGCGGTCCGGGCGCTATTTTCTGGATGTGGATGACGGCGTTGCTGGGCATGGCCTCGGCGTTCGTCGAATCGACGCTCGCGCAAATCTTCAAAATTCCTCACCACGACAGCACGTTTCGCGGCGGACCGGCGTATTACATCCGGCTCGGACTCGGTTCGCACAAGTTCGCCGTCGTTTTCGCCGTGGTGTTGCTTTACACGTTCGGCTTTGCGCTGAACTCCGTGCAGTCCAATTCGATTGCGAATGCACTCGAAGCGGCATTCGGCTGGGAGCCGCAGTGGATCGGTATCTCGCTCGTGCTGCTGACCGCGCCGATCATCTATGGCGGGGTGCGGCGCGTGGCTCGCTTCGCACAATGGATCGTGCCGGTCATGGCCGTCTTGTATCTTGGTATGGCGGCGTACGTCTGTCTCGTGAACATCGATCAAATCCCCGGCATGATCGCCATGATCTGGCGTCATGCGTTCGGCCTTGAGCCAGCGGCGGGCGGCATTGTGGGATACGCTGTCGGTCAGGCGATGCTGATGGGCGTGAAGCGCGGCCTCTTCTCTAACGAGGCTGGCATGGGCAGTGCGCCCAACGCGGCGGCGGTGGCCACGACGAAGCATCCGGTGCAGCAGGGACTCATGCAGATGCTCGGCGTGTTTTTCGACACCATCGTCGTATGTTCGGCCACGGCATTCATGATTTTGCTTTCGGGGCAGTTCATCCCCGGCTCGGGACCGGAAGGCGCTGTGCTGACGCAACGCGCGCTGGGCGTGCACTTCGGCGACTGGGCAGTGATCTTCACCGGTATCACCGTATTTTTCCTCGCATATTCGAGCGTGCTCGGCAATTACGCGTTTGCCGAAGTGAATATGGACTTCCTGACGCAACGCGTGTGGCTCCTCAACATCTTCCGTGCCTTCGTTCTGCTCGCGGTCATGCTGGGTTCCGTCGCGAGCTTGCCGCTGGTGTGGAGCTTTGCCGATGTCGGCACGGCGTTGATGGCGTTCATCAACCTCGTCGCGATTGGCCTGTTGATACGTTACGCGCAGGCGGCGTGGTGCGACTATCAGACGCAACGCAAGGCGGGGGTTGCCGAACCCGTCTTCGCACGCGACGCATTGCCGCCCGAGTTGCGCGCGAAGTTGCCCGCGGATGTCTGGCCCGCGACGCGCGAGTCGAAGACCGCTGGCGATAAGGTGGCCGGTCGGCGCGGCGAAGATGCCGAGGATGCAATAACCCCGAACGCTGTCTGATCGAACGGCGCGGTCCGGAGCGCACCATCGTTCCAGACGCGTCAAAAAGCACAAGGGCCGGTGAGTCATCCTCACCGGCCCTTGCCGTTTTACTGCGGTGCCTTGCGCGCTAAGTGTCGACGCTCAGGCACGTCGATGGCTTACTTGCCGCTGACGGTTTCCAGCACGGTCCACTTGCCGTCCACGACCTTGTACAGCGTGATCGAGCCGTACTTCAGATCGCCCACGTTGTCGTAAGCCAGCTCACGCGTGGTTACGCCGGGCATGCTCGTCTTCGCCAGCGCCGGCAGGTACTTGGCCGGGTCCGTCGAGTTGGCCTTCTTCATGGCCGACATCATGGCCATTGCGCCATCGTAAGCGTACGGCGAGTACGTTTCCGGAGCAGCGCCGAACTTGGCCTTGTAGCGCGACTCGTAAGCGGCGCCACCGGGCATCTTGTCGAGCGGCAGACCGGCGAGCGAGACGACCGAACCGTTGGCGGCGTCACCGGCGATCTTCAGGAAGGCGTCCGACTTGACCATTTCGCCAGCCATCAGCGTGGCCTTGATACCGAGTTCGCGCATTTGCTTGGCGAGCGGGCCAGCTTGTGCGTCGGCACCGCCGTAGAACACCACGTCCGGGTTCGAGCGCTTCAGGTTCGTGAGAATGGCGCGGAAGTCCACGGCCTTGTCGTTGGCGAATTCGCGACGCACGATCTTGCCGCCGGCAGCCTTGGCGGCCTTTTCGAACTCGTCTGCGAGACCCTTACCGTAAGCGGTACGGTCATCCACGATGGCGATGTTCTTGAAGCCCAGCTTCTTGACAGCAAACGAGCCGACGACCGAACCCTGCTGGATGTCGGACGTCATCATGCGGAACGTCGTCTTGAAGCCCTGCTTGGTGTATTCCGGGGCCGTGGCCATGGCGATTTCAGGAATACCGGCCTGCGCGTAGATGCGCGACGCGGGAATGGTCGTGCCGGAGTTGAAGTGGCCGAGCATGCCCTTGATGCCGTTGTCGACCAGCTTCTGTGCAACGAGCGCGCCCTGACGCGGGTCGGCCGCATCGTCTTCGGATTGCAGCACGAACTTCACCGGCTTGCCTTCGATGGTCGGCTTGGTGGCGTTGTACTCGTCGATGGCCAGTTGAATGCCGTTCTGCATGTCCTTGCCGTAGTGGGCCTGTGCGCCCGTAAGCGGTGCGGCAAAACCAACCTTCACTTCCTGCGCCTGTTGCGCGTTAGCCGCGCCAAATGCGAGCAGCCCCGCGACTGCGACGGCGCTAGCCGTAAGCTTCGATTGCATCAACCCTCTCCTTGCATGTGTTTGTCGTGAGTGGCGTGTCTGCGGGATCGCCGCGGCACGCCTTTCTTGAAACGCCGTCAACATCGGGCCGGTTGACCCGTGGCGGCATCAATCGCAATCAAACGCAAAATGCGTCCGACGCGGCAGTATTGGATGGCTGCTCGCGTCGGTCAAGAGGGAGAAATTCCGATAGAAGGTGCTACCGCCTTATGGCGAAGGTTGCGCCACCGGAGCGTCGGTGCCACCGCCCATAACTTCGCCGGTCGATTTGCCTTCGCGAATGTCCTTCAGCATCGTTTCGGCGGCGGCGTAACGGGCCAGTACCTCGGCGCTCGGCGCACGATCCAGTCGGCTGACGACATACAGTGCCAGACCGCCCAGCGCGAAGCCCGGCACGATTTCGTACAGGTCGAACCAGCCGAATTGCTTCCAGATCAGGACGGTCGCCGCCCCGACCACGATGCCCGCCAGGGCCCCGTTACGCGTGACGCGCGGCCACAGCAGGGTAGCCAGTACCAGCGGACCGAAGGCCGCTCCGAAACCCGCCCAGGCATAGCTGACCATGCCCAGCACGCGGCTCTCCGGATCCATCGCGAGCAGCACGGCCACGACGGCCACGGCCAGCACCATGGCGCGACCGATCCACACGAGACGCTTCTGGCTCACCGGCCCGCGCGCAAAGGTCTTGTAGAGGTCTTCCGTGAGCGCGCTGGAGCACACCAGCAACTGGCACGACAGCGTGCTCATGACGGCTGCGAGAATCGCGGCCAGCAGTACGCCCGCAAGCCACGGCGTGAAGAGTTGCGTCGTGAGCGCCATGAAGATGGTTTCGGCGTTCGCCTGCACGCCCGCACCCAGCTCGGGACGCGCGCTATAGAACGCCAGACCGAAGAAGCCCACGGCCACCGCGCCCGCCAGGCACAGCACCATCCACGTCATGCAGATGCGACGCGCCTGCGGAATTGCCGCTGCCGAACGCGCGGCCATAAAGCGCACCAGAATGTGCGGCTGGCCGAAATAGCCGAGGCCCCACGCGAGCATCGAAATCACGCCGATGGGCGCGAGATCGCCGAACCAGTCGGTGTGTGCAGGATGCACGGCCGTGACTGCTGTGACCGCCGCGACCGGTCCGCCGTCGATGGTAATGACGGCAATCGGCGTGACGACGAGTGCTGCGAACATCAGCGAGGCCTGCACCGTGTCCGTCCAGCTCACAGCGAGGAAGCCGCCGATGAAGACGTAAGCGATGGTCGCGACCGCGCCGATCCACAGGGCGGTGTGATAGTCGAGTCCGAACATCGTCTCGAACAGACGTGCACCGGCCACCACGCCCGAGGCGCAATAGATCGTGAAGAACGTGAGAATCACGAGCGCCGTGACGATGCGCAATACGTGACTACGGTCGCCGAAGCGTTGCGTCAGGTATTCGGGCAGCGTCAGCGCGTTGCCGCAGACTTCCGTGTGTACCCGTAGCCGTGCCGCCACGAGACGCCAGTTGGCCCACGCGCCGATGGCCAGACCGATGGCGATCCAGACACCGGACAGGCCACCGACGTAGATTGCGCCGGGCAAGCCGAGCAGCAGCCAGCCGCTCATGTCGGAGGCGCCTGCGGACAGCGCGGTAACGAAGCTGCCGAGACGGCGTCCACCCAGAATGTAGTCCGAGAGGTTGTTGGTTGATCGGTAACCGAGCCAGCCGATCACCAGCATCAACAGCAAATAGACGGTGAACGAGACCGCCGTGGGATTCCAAAGGGACATGTTGCCTCCTTGTACGGCTCAGGAGCGCGCCGTGCCTGTCTTCCGGCATGACGAAAGGGGCAAACGCGTGCTGAAGACCGCAATGGCCGACGATACGTGTCGTCGGCACGGGTTAACCGCTCGAAGGCGGTGAGACGCGTTATATGTCGGGGGCGGGCGCGACGATACCCCGATTTCGCTCAAATTGCGCATGTACGCAATTAGCGGTGCGACGAAGGCGCAAGTGAAGTAACGATAGTGCGCAGGAATTACGGACGGTATTACAGAGGCTGCGGCGTGCGCTGGGAGCGGTCTTGTGCGAGACGTTTGAGGCGGGCGTTGCTGTGACGACGCATTCCGGATTCAGGGTGAAACCGGCGCGTTAGCGGGGAAATGACGGGATAACTGAAGGAAACGACACCGCCAGATTTAGGACGAATCCGGGAGGAGACGTCGCCAAATCCGGCGGGGTGACATCGATGGCTCGAAAGATCAGCCGATGGTCATGAGGTTGGCGTTACCGCCAGCGGCGGCCGTGTTGACCGACACCGAGCGTTCGCACAACAGACGTTCCAGCGCGTAGTCGTCGCCAGCCGCCAGTGCTTCGGGGGCGAGACCCTGCATCGACAGAATCGGACCGTTGCGCGTGGCGATGCGGCGGTTCAGGGCGCGCAACTCGTCGCTGTCACCTTCGAACAGCACCGCAGCCAGCGCCGCTTCGCTTGCGGCGTCTGCGCCGGCCGCCAGCACCGATGCACGTCCCTTGAGCGTCGCGGGCAACGCACCCACGAGTTCACGGGCGGCGGCGCTGTCGGTGAACACCGCGTTGTTACCCGTGGCCAGGACGGCCGCGAGTTGCGTGCGTGCACCGAGTGTCGTCGCCGCGACGCACAGCACCGGGCCACGCGGCTCCAGACCGTACGTGTTGCGCTCGCCGGTCGGTCCGGGCAGCACGGCGGTGGCGTCCAGTGCGGACGTCGCCAGATAACGGTCGACGCGATCGATGGCGGGGGCGCTGTCCGCTTGCTGACGGAGCCAGTCGCGGTAGTTCACGAGCGGTGAGAGCGCGGCTTCGTTGCGGTTCAGCTCCGGGGCGAGGGCGGCGGGACGCGTCGCCAGCAGTCGCGGCAGATACATCGGACCGCCCGCTTTCGGACCCGTCCCAGACAAACCTTCGCCGCCGAACGGTTGCACACCGACCACAGCACCGATCACGTTACGGTTCACATAGACGTTACCGACGTGCGCGCGCTCCGTCACATAAGCAATGGTCTCGTCGATCCGCGTGTGCACACCGAACGTCAGGCCGTAGCCCGTGCCGTTGATCTGGTCGAGCAGCTTGTCGAGTTGCGCGCGCTTGAAGCGAATCACGTGCAGCACCGGGCCGAAGACTTCGCGTTGCAGCGACTTCAGGTCGGTGAGCTCGATGAGCGTCGGCGGCACGAAGGTGCCGTGACGAGCGGCGTCCGGCAGCGTCAGTTGCTCGACCGGGAAGCCCTTGCCGCGCATCTGTTCGATGTGACGGGTGATGCCGTTCTGCGCTTCGGCGTCGATCACCGGGCCGACGTCGATGGACAGACGATCCGGGTTGCCGATGGCAAGCTCCTGCATCGCGCCCTTGAGCATGTGCAACGTCTTGTCGGCGATGTCGTCCTGCAAGCACAGCACGCGCAGGGCCGAGCAGCGCTGACCGGCCGAGTCGAAGGCCGAGGCGAGCACGTCGTACACGACCTGTTCGGGCAGCGCCGACGAGTCGACGATCATGGCGTTCTGACCGCCGGTCTCGGCGATCAGCGGGATCGGACGGCCATTGGCGTCCAGACGATCGGCCAGCGTGCGCGCGATGATGCGGGCGACTTCGGTCGAACCGGTGAACATCACGGCCTTGGTGCGGGCGTCGGCAACGAGCGCAGCACCGACGGTCTCGCCCGTGCCCGGCAGCAGTTGCAGTGCGCCGGAAGGCACACCGGCAGCTTGCATCAGACGCACGGCTTCGGCGGCGATGAGCGGGGTTTGCTCGGCCGGTTTGGCGATGACCGGGTTGCCGGCCGCCAGCGCTGCGGCGACCTGACCGACGAAGATGGCGAGCGGGAAGTTCCACGGGCTGATACACAGGACCGGGCCCAGCGGACGGTGCGTATCGTTCGAAAAGCCCTGACGGATCTGTGCGGCGTAGTAACGCAGGAAGTCGACGGCTTCACGAACTTCCGCAACCGCGTTCGGCAGCGACTTGCCCGCTTCACGCACGCACAGGCCCATGAGCGTAGGCATGTGGGCTTCGAGCAGATCGGCCGAGCGCATCAGGCAGTCGGCGCGTTCTTCGACCGGCGTGGCCTGCCAGATCGGGGCCGCCGCCACGGCGTGCGTGAGCGCGGCTTCCACGTCGGCGGACGTCGCTTCGATCACCTGACCCACGATGTCGCGAAGGTCTGCCGGGTTGCGTACGGCGCGCGGCGTGCCTGCGGTGCGTTCGCCGTCACCCAGCATGGGGGCGGCGCGCCACGGCGTGCCAGCACTGGCGAGCAGGGCCGACGACAATGAGGCCAGACGGTGTTCGTTCGAGAGATCGAAGCCCGACGAGTTGGCGCGCGACGTGCCGTACAGATCGCGCGGCAGCGGAATCTTGGCGTGCGGTGCGCCGAGCGGTTGCACCTTCTCGGCTTCGGTGATCGGGTCGGCGATCAGTTCGTCGACGCTGACGGTTTCGTCTGCAATACGGTTGACGAACGACGTGTTCGCGCCGTTTTCCAGCAGACGGCGTACGAGGTAAGCGAGCAGCGTTTCGTGCGTGCCGACCGGGGCGTACACGCGGCACGGTCGCGCCAGTTTGCCTGCGGCGATGGCCCCGACGACTTCCTCGTACAGCGGTTCACCCATGCCGTGCAGGCACTGGAACTCGTACTGGCCGGGGTAGTAGTTATTGCCCGCGAGGTGATAGATCGCCGACAGCGTGTACGCGTTGTGCGTGGCGAATTGCGGATAGATGGCATCCGGCACCGCGAGCAGCTTCTTCGCGCAGGCGAGGTACGAGACGTCCGTATAGATCTTGCGGGTGTAGACCGGATAGCCTTCGAGGCCGTCGACCTGCGCGCGCTTGATTTCGGTGTCCCAGTACGCGCCCTTGACCAGACGCACCATGATGCGGTGACGGCTGCGGCGCGCCAGATCGATGATGAAGTCGATCACGAACGGGCAGCGCTTCTGATACGCCTGCACCACGAAGCCGATGCCGTTCCAGCCAGCCAGTTCCGGATCGAAGCACAGCGCTTCGAGCAGATCGAGCGAGATTTCGAGTCGGTCGGCTTCTTCGGCGTCGATGTTCAGGCCGATGTCGTAGGAGCGGGCCAGCTTGGCCAGCGCCTGCACGCGCGGCAGCAGCTCGGTGACCGTGCGCTCGTGCTGGCTGCGCGAATAGCGCGGATGCAGGGCCGAGAGCTTGATCGAGATGCCCGGGCCTTCATAGATGCCGCGTCCGGCCGACGCTTTGCCGATGGCATGAATCGCCTGCTCGTAGCTGGCGTAGTAACGCTGCGCGTCTTCTTCCGTCGTCGCAGCTTCGCCGAGCATGTCGTACGAGTAGCGGAAGCCTTGGGCTTCGTACTTGCGGCTATTCGCGAGGGCTTCGGAGATGGTTTCACCGGTGACGAACTGCTCGCCCATCAGACGCATGGCGATGTCGACGCCCTTGCGGATGAGCGGTTCGCCGCCGCGGCCGATCAGGCGCGTGAGGGCCTTGGTCAGACCTGCCTCGCTCGTCGTGGTGACGAGCTTGCCGGTGATCATCAGGCCCCAGGTCGCGGCGTTGACGAACATCGACGGCGAGTTGCCCATATGAGCGTGCCAGTCGCCCTTGCTGATCTTGTCGCGGATGAGCGCGTCGCGCGTGGCCTTGTCGGGAATGCGCAGCAGCGCCTCGGCCAGACACATCAGCGCCACGCCTTCCTGGCTCGACAGCGAGAATTCGTGGATCAGACCTTCGACGCCGCCGCCGGTGCTCTTGCCGCGCAGGGCGACGACGAGCTTGCGGGCGAGATCGGACGCGAGCGTGGCCGTGGCCGGTGCGAGCTTGGCCTGACCGACGAGCACGGGCACGCACTCGGGTTCCGGACGACGGTACGCAGCCGTGATGGCCGCACGCAGCACCGATTGCGGCTGCACGTTCTGCGCGAACTCCAGGAACGGGTGCGGCACGGTGTCGTCGCCGGCATGGCCGTCGATCACCTCGGTGCCCGACTGGGTTGCACCGCTTAGCTCGGGCGGCAGCGCGCCGCTTTCGATGCGCTCCAGATAGGCAAAGATCGCCTGTTTGATGAGCCAGTGGGGAGTGCGCTCGATTTGCTGGGCGGCCGTCTTGAGACGGGTGCGCAGGATATCGTCGACCTTGACGCCGAGAGTGGTATTAGCCATGAGAAGGGACCCTGATGACGCGAAAACGCAAAAATGCGTGACACCCATAGCGGGTGAATGGCGGCATCGTAACCGGGTTTCGAAAGAGGTGCAACCAGAGTCAAAATTAGGGTTGCACCCCGGTACTGCTCATGGGCTAACCAACGACGTTACTTGTGGTCGGTGCCGTAAGTCGTGCCCAGATACTCGGAGATCAGCTTGACCTGATCTTCGGGAATCGGTGCACCGTAGACTTTCACCATCTTGGTCACTTCGGCGTGCCAGAACGCGGACGGCATGGGCGGCTGCGAATTGATGTAGTCGATGGAGTGGCACATCGCGCACCATGCGCTGGCGGCCTGATGGCCTGCGAGCGTCGACGCCTTGAGTTGCGACGTTTCCCGAGGCAACTTGATGTCGAGTGCATGGGCGGGTGTGACGGCCGTCAGGCCGAAGACGCCGAACAAGCCGCAAAGGCCGGACAGCAGGGCGGTGCCGCGCATCAGTTTCGAGAAGTTCATGATCGTCCCCCGCCTTAAGCCGCGACTACGCGCACGGTTTCCACCCCGTTGCGCAGATAGCCCGCCGGATTCCACAACGATTGCAGCGGTTGCGTGACCCCCGCGCGATTCGTCGCCCGAACTTTCAGAACATACTCGCCGGCTTGCGGCGGTGTGAACGACGCCGTCCATTCGCGGAAGGAGTACTTCGACAGCTCGTTGCCGAGTTTTGCGGCCTGCCATGTCTGGCCGCCGTCGGTTGAGAACTGCACGTCGCGAATGCCTTCGCCGCCGTCGAACGCAATGCCGCGCACGCGCATCGGTTTGCCCGCCGCCACTTGCTGGCCGTCGGTGTGACTGGTGACGAAGGAGCGCACGGTGAAGCGACCGATCGGTTTGGTCTTCTCGGGTGCTTTGCCCGGTTCGACACAGTTGCAGTCGTTATCGGGAATGCGGTAGGCGGTAGCCATCCAGAAGCCGTCGAACACTTTGTCCACGACGTTGATGTCCGCCAGGTGCTTGACCCAGTACGTGCCGTAGTAGCCCGGCACGACGAGGCGCACCGGAAAGCCGTTGAGCATTGGCAGGTCTTTGCCGTTCATCGCGAATGCGACCATCACTTCGCCGTCCATCGCGTGATCGAGGTCGAGCGCTTTCACGAATTCGGGCGTCGCCGGGACGATCGGGCGGTCGAGGCCTTCGAACGTCACTTGTTTCGCGCTGGCGGAAACCCCCGCGCGCTCAAGAATGCGCTTAAGCGGAATGCCGCGCCAGCGCGCGTTGCCCATCGCACCGTTGGCGATCTGGCCGCCGCCCACGCGAGGCTCGAAGAAGCCCCGGCTGTTGCCCGAACACTGATGCACGGCCACCAGTTCGACCGGTGCGCCGAAATCCTTCTTGAGCGACGCCAGCGAGATGTCGAGTGGCTTCGCGACGCTGCCGCCGACGCGAATCCGATGCTTCGCCGGATCGATGTCGGTCGGAATGCCCGCGAGGTGATAGCGCACGAAGAAGGCGTCGTTCGGCGTGATCAGGCCGTCGTTGAACACTTCGAACGGTGTTTCCAACTGCGGCGGACGTGCGGTCAGCCGGATCAGCGGACGCTTCTGCGGATACGCGACAAGTTCGCGCTCGCCATTCGCGAACGGCAGCGTCACCGTCTGCGGTGCGGTGGTGGCGGCGAGCACATCGAGTGCGCGGCCCGCGAGGCTGGCCCCGACGCCGAGCGCACCGGCACGTCGCAAAAATCGACGGCGCGACACTTCAGCCACAGCGGACTCGGCCGGTGACTCGGAAAAGGCGTATTCGGGAGGAACGAGAGAGGATGCGGTTTGCGGCGCCGTGGGGGCGGCGCTCCGGTCGTGCGACTTCATCGGATGTCTCCTGTAGGGACTTCTTATCGTTCAAATGCAGTGCAGATGACGTGAACCGTTCGACGTGCAGCGTTCTTATGGCCGCATCGTCGGAGATTCTTCCGATGTTGTCAAATTTCCGGAACGCTATATACCGATTTATATTTCGAGAGGGTCGACTTCGAGATGCCAGCGAACAGGCGCTTTTAACGCGCGCAACTCGCTCATCCAGTGGGTGAGGAAGCGCTGGAGCGCGCCCCGGTGGGGGCTCTCGACCACGAGTTGCGCCCGGTCGGTGCCCGCGATGCGGACCATCGTCATGGGGACGGGGTCCCACAACGAGATGCGCGGGTCGTTCAGCGCCGGGGTGGCGGCGATTTCGCGGGCTTGCTTCAGGAACGCCATGGCGTCGTCGAGCTTGCGGGCTTCGGCGCGCAGGAGGGCCTGATGAGTGTACGGCGGCAAGAGTGCGACGCGGCGCTCTTCCAGTTGCTGCGCGGCAAAGCCCGCGTAGTCGTGGCGCATGAGCGACGCGAACAGCGGATGCGACGCGTAGCGTGTCTGAATCAGCACGTCGCCGGGGCCGTCGGCCCGCGCGGCGCGTCCGGCACGGCCCGCCACCTGCATGAGCTGGGCGAAGAGACGTTCGGCAGCCCGGAAGTCATGCGAGAAGAGGGCGCTGTCGGCGTTGACCACCCCCACCAGCGTGACGTTACGGAAATCGTGTCCTTTGGCCACCATCTGCGTGCCGATCAGGATGTCGACCTCGCCCGCATGCACCTGTGCGAACAGGGCTTGTGCGCTGCCTTTGCGACGCGTGCTGTCGGCGTCGATCCGCGCGAGCCGCGCGTCGGGGAAGTGTTCGGCGAGTGCTTCTTCGATCCGTTGCGTGCCGCGTCCGAGCGGCGCCAGATCGAGGTTGCCGCAATCGGGGCACGCATGCGGAATACGCGATTCTGCCCCGCAATGGTGGCAACGCAGGCGCCGCTCAGGCTTGTGCAGCACCATGTGCGCGCTGCATCGGCGGCAGTCGCTGATCCATCCGCAGGCATCGCAGTTGAGCACGGGCGCGTAACCGCGACGATTGAGGAACAGCAAGCTTTGCTCGCCCGCTTCCAGCCGCGCTCGGATGGCCGCGAGCAGTGGCTGCGACAGCCCTTCGTGGACGACACGCTGACGCTTGCGCTCGATCTCCATGTCGATGAGCGACACGCGCGGCAGCACGGCGTCGGGGGTGGCGCGCTCGGGCATGGCCAGACGCACGTAGCGGCCTTGCTCGGCACGGTTCCAACTGTCGAGCGACGGCGTGGCCGAGCCGAGCACCACAGGGATACGCAGGCGGTTTGCCCGCCAGATGGCAAGGTCGCGTGCGGAGTACCGAAGGCCTTCCTGCTGTTTGTAGGACGGATCGTGTTCTTCGTCGACGACGATCAGCCGCAGGTGGGGCAGCGAGGCCATCACCGCCAGCCGTGTGCCCAGCACGATGCGCGCTTCGCCACGATGGGCGGCGAGCCAGTGCCGGGCGCGCTCGCCTTCGGCCAGTCCGCTGTGCAGGGTGACGAGCGTCTCGTCGGGGAAGCGCGCGCGGAACACGCCTTCGAGCTGCGGCGTCAGGTTGATTTCCGGGACGAGAACGAGCACCTGAGCATCGCGCACGTTCCGCGTATGCAACGCTTCGGCGACCGCGCGCAAATAGACTTCGGTCTTGCCGCTGCCGGTGACGCCGTAGAGCAGAAAGGGCGGGCAAGCGGGGGTGTCGGGTGCGTCGTCGGTGGCCGTCGTCTGGTCCAGACGCTGGGCGCCAGCGGCGATCAGGGCGTCGTGGATGGCACCGACTGCGTCCGCCTGTCCGACGGTAAGCGTCTTCGTTCCGAGCGGGCTGGCGCTGTCGGTGTCATCGTCCAGCACTTCGGCGAGGGCGGCGGGCGACGCGTCGCCGACGTCGGTAGCTTCGTCGTCCTCTGCATCCTCTGCATCCTCGATATCGCGCACCGTTTCATGGAACGGCACGGTCTCGACGACGACCCATCCGGCGGCAGCCCATTGTTTGAGCACGTCCGCAGCCTTCGAACACAACGCCTTTGCTTCGTCGGCATCGAGCGTGCCCGCCTGCGCAAGCCCTTCGGCGAGCCGTCGCTGTGCGCGCAGTCGCGCCGGGACGTTCTCCATCAGCGTGGACAGCGCGCCGTCGGCGATGCGAAAACGTTGCACGCCGCGCTGCGCGAGCAGACGCGACCAGCGCATCGGCGTGCGCAGGTGGCCGGGGATCGCGGGCAGTGCGACTTCCCCGATACCGCGCTGGTAGTACCGCGACGCGAACTGCATCAGATCGCGCCAGTCATCACCGAGCGGCGGCAATTCGTGCCAAACAGACGTCACTTCTCGCAGCTTCGCAGGCGCAACTTCGCTGCGCTGCGTCAATTCCCAGACAACGCCCACAACCTGTCGTCGTCCGAACGGAACCTGCACCAGCTGACCGAGGCTCGCCGCCTGATCCAGACGGTAATCGAACAGCGTGATCAGCGGCGTATCGAGCGCAACGCGAGCGATGGCGGGCGTACCCGCACGGGGCGGGGCCGCCGGAGCAAGTGCGTCGTCGTGCGATGCGTCGCTCGGTTCGGAAAGGTCGTCGGTGCGGGTCAAACTTAAAGTGAATCCTGAGAAGTCTCGGTAAACCCCGGATTTGAGTCGGCTTTCCGGCGGCTTCGAAACGCTTGTGGATAACTATGTTGAGAACTGTGGGGATTATGGCGCGCCAGCCTCGCTACGCGGCCCTCGCATCGCTTGGACCCCCGACTTTGCTTGAATCAAAATTGCTTTTTGATCAATAGCTTATGAATGACGTCGACGGTGCCTTATCGACGTCTCTCACTTGCGGCGGCGCAGCGAGAATTTGTGCATAAGTCTTCGGGACAACTCCGCAAATTGGAGGGGTTCTTCGACCGCTTATCCCTTGACTTTCCCCACTTGAAACGGCGGTTGGGTTTGCAGGGCGAAATGCCCCGCGAACCCGCGTCTTCGCTTGCGCGTATTTTTGATCACGCCGTCTGACGGATCTTCCGGCTATAGCTGTGTACCTCGTCCACAAGCGCCGCAACGTGCTCGGGGTTGGTGAATTGCGAGATGCCGTGTCCGAGGTTGAAGACATGGCCTGGTGCATTGCCGTACGCGTCGAGCAGTCGGCGCACCTCGGTGCGGATGGCGTCGGGCGCGGCAAACAGGGCGGTGGGGTCGAAATTGCCTTGCAGTGCACAACGCTCGCCCACACGACGACGGGCCGCCGCCAGATCGACAGTCCAGTCCAGACCAATGGCGTCCGGGCCGGTGTCGGCGATGGCTTCGAGCCACTGGCCGCCGCCCTTGGTGAAGACGATGTGCGGAATACGCACGCCGTTCCATTCGCGGTGCACGCCTTCGAGCGCCTTCTTCATATAGGCGAGCGAGAAGCGTTGATACAGGCCGTCGGCCAGCGCGCCACCCCAGGTGTCGAACACCATGATGGCCTGCGCGCCCGCTTCGATCTGAGCGTTGAGATAGGCGGCGACGGCGCGTGCGTTGGTCTCGAGGATGTGCGTCATCAGATCGGGACGTTCGTACATCATCGTCTTGACGGTGCGGAAGTCGGCGGAGCCTTGTCCTTCGACCATGTAGCACGCGAGGGTCCACGGGCTGCCCGAGAAGCCGATGAGCGGCACGCGGCCGTTCAGAGCGCGGCGGATTTCGCTGACCGCGTCGAACACGTAGCGCAGGCTGTCCAGATCCGGGGCCTGAAGGCCGCGCACGTCGTCTTCGGTGCGCAGCGGATGCGCGAAGCGCGGGCCTTCGCCCGCTTCGAACGACAGGCCGAGGCCCATGGCGTCGGGGATGGTGAGAATGTCCGAGAACAGGATCGCGGCGTCGAGCGGAAAGCGCTCAAGCGGCTGAAGCGTGACTTCGGTGGCGTAGGCAGGGTTCTTGGCCAGCGCCAGGAAGCTGCCGGCCTTGGCACGGGTCGCGTTGTATTCGGGCAGGTACCGGCCCGCCTGACGCATCAGCCAGATCGGCGTGTACTCGGTCGGCTGGCGCAGCAGGGCGCGCAGGAAAGTATCGTTTTGCAGAGCTTGGGACACGTCGCAGGGAGGGTCGGTTGGTTTTGGGCAAGCGGTCATTTTACTCGGGTATCCGGGGGCTGGTCGCGGGCCGGGCTGTTATGCCGCAGATAAGCGCTTGGGAGGGACGTGCGCTGTGGCGTCGATTTTTTTGCGCGGGTTGGCGGCGTCGCGTCCGAACCCGTAGTATGAGAGGCCCACGCGCCGCCACAGACGACGCGGGAAACTCGTGCGTCACAACGCCAGTAAAACAATACGGAGACAAGCATGACAGTCATGAAGACGGCCGCCCGCGCGGCTTTCATGGCAGGGGCGGCGCTCGCCGTCACCTTCGCCACCGGTATCGCCACTGCCACCCTCGCGCAGGCACAGTCCGCCACGCCCCAGCCTTCCGCCGTCCACTCCCGGCTCGACGACATCGTGAAGTCGGGCACCCTGCGCGCTTGCGCAACGGGCGACTACAAGCCCTATTCGTTCCGCCGCCCGGACGGCCAGTTCGAAGGCATCGACGTGGATCTGGTCGCCTCGCTGGCGAAGTCGCTCGGCGTGAAGCCGGTGATCGTTCCCACGACGTGGAAGGCACTGATGGACGATTTCACCGCCGGGAAGTGCGATATCGCCGTCGGTGGCATCTCGGTGACGCTCGATCGCGCCGCACGCGCCTATTACAGCAAGGTGGTCATGATCGACGGGAAGTCGCCGATCGTTCGCTGCGCCGACGTGTCGAAGTACCAGACGCTCGCCGATCTGAATAAACCCAGCACGCGCGCCATCGCCAACCCCGGCGGCACCAATGAACGCTTCGCCCGTCAGTACCTCCCCAACGCCACCCTCACCATCTACCCGGATAACGTCACGATCTTCCAACAGATCGCCGACGGGAAAGCGGATGTCATGGTCACGGACTCCTCCGAGACGCTGCTCCAGCACAAGCTCAATCCTGCCTTATGCCCGGTCAATCCCGATAAGCCGCTTCAGTTTGGCGAGAAGGCCTACCTGCTGCCTCGCGGCGATGACGTCTTTAAACACTACGTCGATCAGTGGCTCAACCTCGCCCAGAAAACCGGTGAGTATCAAGCCGTTGTCGATAAGTGGCTGAAGTGAGGGGCTAACGCTGTCGGGTAAGGCCAACGCCTCACCCTCCCCACTCCGCAGCGACACCGAAACAAGGGGGGCGCTCCCCTCCGTTCCACTACCTTTAAGTCACTGCGGTGAGCGCCCCCCTTGTTCCGGCCTGCCTTGCCCAGGGCCCAGAAAACCCCTCGGTCTTCTGGGGCCGCCGCCTTTCCTTTTATCCCAACCACTCTCTTAGTCGCTGCGCAGCGTCGTGCATCACCATCCTCGCCTGCGGCACAAACGGCTGCAATCTCGCAAAACTGTGCGTGAGGCCCGCCGCTTCGATGATCTCCGCCCTTGCGCCCGTCCGTGCAACGAACCGCGCATATTCCACCGCCTCGTCATGCAACGGGTCATACTCCGCCGCAATCACCAAACTGTTCGGCAACGGATGACGTGGTGCCTCCGCCATCAAATTCACCCGGACATCGTCCTCCGCAGGTTCTACGTCACCCAGAAATTCCTTCCAGTACCAACGCATCTCGTCACGCGTTAATCCCACACCGTCCGCCAATCGCTCATAACTCGGCGTGTCGAACCGATACTGCACCACCGGGTAGATGAGCAATTGAGCACCGACCATTCCGGGATGTTTGTCGTTGAACCACGCTGCCGCCTGCGCCGCCAGATGACCACCCGCGCTGTCGCCCGCGACAGCCAGACGGTCAAGACTCACGCCCAGTCGCGCTCGCTGCTCCGCCGCCCAGGCAAGCGCTTCTCGCGCATCGTCGATGGGCGTCGGGAACGGGTGCTCCGGCGCCAGACGGTAGTCGACGCTCAACACCGCGACGTCCGCATCCTGCGCGAGCAAGGCCGCCACGGTGCCATGCGTGTCGACGTCGCCGACGACCCAGCCACCCCCGTGGAAGTACACGACCAGCGGGACGGTGCGACCCACAGGACGATACAGGCGCGCGCGCAGGTTGCGACCCGGCAAAGGAATGTCGAACGTCTCGCTGCGCAAACCCGCCGGTAACGGACGCAAGGCCTCGACCGCGACGGTCGCGAATTTGGCCCGGACTTCCTGCGGCGTCGGTGCGGGCGCGTTCTCAGGGGTGGGGTACTTACGCGCCATCAGGTCGTAGTAAGCGAGCAAATCGGCATCGATGGTCATGGCAGCAATAGGTTGGCGTTTTAGGAGGAGCGGAGGACGTCGGGATTTCTTGTTTTTCGGGACGTGGCGATGCGACATTGCGTCGGTCGCCGACCTGCTTTGGCTGACTCGGCTAACCACCGCCCTGCATCAGCCAACGTTGATGTTCGATCTTCACGCAGCGGTCCATCACGACATCCAGCCCCGCCGCCAGCGCTACCGCAGCGGCTTCGTCGTTCTCGATGCCCAGCTGCATCCACAGACTTGTCGCACCAATGTCCACGGCTTCCTGCGCAATGGGCGGAATGTCCGCACTGCGCCGAAAACAGTCGACCATCTGGATGCGCACGCCCTCGGCCCGCAAAGCGTCCGCCGCCTCGCTCAAGCTCGCGTAAACGGTTTCGCCCAGTATCGTTTCGCCCGAATCCGCCGCCTGCGGATTGACCGGCACGATCCGGTAGCCATGCTGCTGCATATAGCGCGATGTGGTGAAACTCGGCCGGTCCGGTCGCGGCGACAATCCCACGACAGCGATCACCCGGTCTCGCGCCAGAATCTGCCCCAGTCGTTCAATGGTTTCCATTGCTCACTTTGTTGCCACGCACAAAGATTGAAAGTAGCACATCGCAACCGACGACGTGCAAGACGTGACACCTCGCGCAGTTAAGTCCGGGCAGGGCAATAGCGGATGATTGTCGGGCTTGAGTAGGTGAATTCCGAGATGTCGATGAGATGTCTGGGAGGTGACGCAGAGGTGACGACGAAATGCTTTATCCGGCGAGTTATTCAGGATGACGAACCAACACGAGCAATTTGTGTCTCCTCTGAAGTCCTTGCCGGATAAGGCTCTCAGGGGTGTCGCTGCGATGATGTAACGCTCAAGGTGTTACAACCTGAAACACTTTGTTACCCCTCCGTCCAAACCTTTCCACCACAATGCATCTCAACGCTGAAGTGCTTATCCCCCGGTAACACAGCAGCGCGACTGTATCGGCAAGAGGCGTCCCCCGGCGCGAATTGCAAGTGGTTCGATGCAGTGCTCCGAATCTGGTCTCCTCGCGCTAACCCCGTAGCGTGTGGTTTTGGCGGGCCCGTGTGTCCCGCCATTTTTTTTGCCTGTTTCGTCCTACATCTTTCCTAAGACTTTCTCCGACGTTTCCCGACGTTTCCCGATATTCACCCGACGATTGTTTCGACATCCGATTTTTTTTTCGGAAATCGATTCGCGCCTGCATAAGACGTCGCCGCGTCAGCGCGACGCAGTCGCTCTGAGCCATGGCTTGAGCCAGCCCAGTCCCGCACGGGTTTCGCCTTGCGGGCGGTACTCGCACCCCACCCATCCCGCGTATCCCAATTCATCCAGCAACCGGAACAGGAACGGGTAGTTCACCTCTCCCGTGTCGGGTTCGTGCCGTGCAGGCACCCCGGCGACCTGCACATGGCCGATGTTGCCGATGTACTGACGCAGCTTCATCGCCAGATCGCCTTCGACGATCTGACAGTGGTAAGCGTCGAACTGGACTTTGAGATTGCCTGCGCCAACTTCCGAGCGGATGGCATGGGCCTGATCCTGACGCGTCAGGAAATAGCGCGGAAAGTCGCGCGGATTGATCGGTTCGATCATGACGGTGACGCCGTGCGCCGCCGCCTGCCCCGCCGCATACGCGAGGTTCTCGAGAAACGTGGCCCGGCAACGCTCGGGTGACTCGGTGGCATCGGGACAGCCTGCCATGACGTGCAACTGACGGCAGCCGAGCGCGTCGGCATAGTCGAGGGCGAGTTCAATGCCATCGCGAAACTGCGCTTCGCGTCCAGGCAGCGCTGCGAGGCCGCGCTCACCACTGGCCCAGTCACCTGCCGGCGCATTGAACAACACTTGCGTGAGGCCGGTGTCATTCAGACGGGTCCGGATTTCCTGCGCCGGATGCTCGTACGGAAACAGAAATTCGACGCCCCGGAAGCCATCGCTCGCCGCTTCGCGAAAACGGTCGAGAAACGGTACTTCCTGGTAGAGCAGGGTGAGGTTCGCAGCAAATCGCGGCATGGGAGTCTCCGTCGCCGACTTCCGGCGGGGCAGGGTGGGCGGATGACCCCCACGATATCACTGCCCGTCGATCTGGGGCGCCGCCACGCTGCGCAACTGGAAGCGTCCGTCGTTATTGAAGAGCCACGTCTCGACAGCACGCACGCGCCCACTGCTGTCGACCAGCGCACGGCTCGGTGCCGGGAGCGGGCTCGCCCGTCGCAGGCTGGCGATGGCAATGCGCTCGGCCTCGTGATCGTCATTGCTGCGGTAGAGCGCCACGCCGGTCACGTTTCCATTGCGGTCCACCCAGTATTCGAGCGACACCACGGAGCGCAACATTGGCTGTGGATTGCCCGGTGTGATTTCGCGCGCGTTGACTTCAACGATGCGCCGGGCCGCCGCGATCTTGTATTGATCGAGACCCGTGAGCGGGGCCTGACCGAATGGAAAGTTCAGGATGAGCGGTTTCTTCGGTTCGAAGTCCGGGTTGGCACAGCCCGTCACCAGCAGAGCGCAGGCAACGGCGACGGACCCGCCGAGCACGGCGGTGCAAGCGATGCGGGCGGTACGCGGCAAATGCCCGCACCGGGAAAGTTGCGTATTCATGACTTGTCTCCCGCAACGATCGCGACACTGTTCTTGTTTTGACTACCGGTGCTGCACGAACGGCATCCGCGCCCGACGCAGGGCACGGGCGGGACACCGTCCGGGACTACCGGGACTACCGGGGTTACCCGGCGCGTGTGCCGAACGACCAGTTCGGCATCAGGGCGTTGGATGCCAGATTCTCGTCCTGCAATTTGCGCGCAGTCTCCACACCCGCGACGGGCAATCCCTTCGGGTCAAGCAGACCGATCTGCACCAGCACGCTCGCCTGATCCCAATATATGTGTTCGTGCTCCAGTTTGTCTCCCCGGAATCTCACTATGGCGACCAGCGGAATCTCGACCCGGCGTCCCGTCGGCTCGACCCCCGGCAGCATCCAGTCAACCGGCGTCGTGTGCGTGAAGCAAAACAGCAATTCGTCGACCAGTTGCGTCGCGCCGATGGTCCGTGAGATCGGAATCAATTGGGTATCGGGCGGATTGCTGTTGACGAAGTGATTTCGGTAGAAGTGCGCCAGTTGCTGGTGACCCACGCCGCCGGTCATCGTCGGAATGTGATTGACGTAAGGCTCTGGCACCATCGTCTTCATGAGCGGGTCGATCTCACGAATGGCGAACTCATACGCACAATGTGTTTCCCAAAGCGACGCGAAGTCGAAATGCGGTCCAACGACGTTGCGGATCGCGGCGATGGTGCGCTGGTGCGCAAGTTGCGTGGCCGAGCGGTTGAAGTGATCGCCGGGACGCGCGAACGCATGATCGGCGTCCGGATAGCTGTAGAGGGTGACGCTGGGATGCTTGCCGAGACGTTCGGTCAGCGCGTCGCGCACTTCTGCGGGCGCGTATTTGTCGAGTTCGGCGATATGCAATACGAGGGGCGGATGCTCGCCCGCGAGTTCTTCGACATGCTGCTCCAGCCCCACGCCGTAGTACCCGACCGCGACGTCCGCACTCGTTCGCGTCACGGACAGCGCGGCGAGCTTGCCCCCCAGGCAGTACCCGACCACACCCACGCCGCCGACGCATTCGGGCAGTGCCCGCAGCGCGTCGACGGTGGCACCCACGTCTTCCATCCCGAGATCGACGTCGAAGCTCTGGAACAACGCGAACGCGCGCTGCCAGTCACCGGACGAATACCCGAGCTCGATGCCCGGCTCGATGCGCCAGAACAGATCGGGGGCCAGCACGACATAACCCTCTTCGGCGTAACGATCGGCGAGTTCGCGGATATAGGCGTTCACCCCGAAGATTTCCTGACACAACACCAGTCCCGGACCCTTGCCTGCGCTAGAACCCTTGTTGTCGGGCGTCGCCAGATAGGCCTGAAAGGTTTTGCCGTCGCGTGACTTGATGCTGATGAAGCGTCCTGCCATGTCGTTGTCCTCCGAAAGGTTTGCGGATAGCCATGCCGTGATCTGACCGACCGATTTTGAATCGGGACGCCGCATTCCGCAATCCAGGTGGGCGGCTTTCTAAAAGCGTGCAGAACTACAGGTATCGCGCCCGAGGGGGACAAAAGAAGGTCTACGACGATTGCGGTGACCCAAACCGCGAAGCATAGCGGCACTTATCGAGCGTCTCGCCTCTAATGACCCGGTTCGTACAAGAGAGACATCTCCTGGACTGATGTCGTCCCGCTCACTGCCATTCACGGCGGGCGGCACGGCATCCGCGCATTCTCATTCGAAATCAAAGGACGTTGAAATTCCATGCCAAATCACACCTACTTTCCGGCAAGCGATATGGCTCGCGCTGCATCTGTTCTGCCCGCGCTTTTCAAGACCATCGTCAAAAATGACCTGGCCGCGGACCTGTCCTGCGTCGCGCTGCGAGGTCGTACGAGATCGGACCCGCCGCCGTACTCCGCCGCCAACGCAGGCAGGGTGCTTCAGCATTTGCCTGCCTCCGGTCGACCCAAGCGGCCACTCGTCGCCTCGGGTGCCGCAGAACTGGCGAGCGCCTTGCACGCTGTTACTCAGCCACGTACGCGGCATGCGGTGCCGCTGGCCGGCGATCTGATCTCGTCTCACGCGCTCAATGCGCTTCCCGTGTTGCACGACACCGTCCTAAATCCCATCGCTGCGACGTGTTTCGAGACCGGTGTTTCGCTGGCGATTCTGGATTCCCCGGGCGCAGTGGGCGATGTGCTGAACGACAAGGCTCGGGCGCTTCATCGGGTGCTTGCGTCGATATACAACGATGGGAAATTCTCCGACCTTGCGCTGGGACTTGCGGGACAAACGTACTCGTGGCGTCAATTGTTCGATAGCAAGATGCTCAAGAAAGTCGCTCCCGTCGGCGATGAGATCGGCCGATGCGCAGCGATGGAGCTCAACGAAAGCTGGATGACCGGCGCGAAGCCATCGGGTTGGACGTGGGTCGAATCGGTCCTGCAACGCGACGGGAATGTGCCGGGTGACGGCCAATGGCGAAACACGCTGACTCAGATCTGGTTGCTGAGCAGTTTCGGCACGCTACTGTATGACCTCCTGACGGACGCCGACGCCGGTGGGCAAAACCGTCAATTCATCGCGCGCCTGATGGGAATGAACGAAGGCGCGGTTCAGACGCTGCACGACGAGATGATGCGCTCATTGCGGCACGCGGCATTCGACTCGCCCGAAACACGGGATCGATGGGAGCGTCGACCGATGGTCCGCGATGAAAACGGCGTCGATTTGACGACCGGCGCGAAGCGGGTCGATGGTCGCACGCACAACGCGGGGACGGGCCGTGTCTACGCGGCACCGAGCTTTGCGACGCAGGCGGGAAGTACGCGGCATGAAGCCCAGGTGCGGGCGATGGGACGCATGGCGATGGCGCGCGTTCATGAACCCATCCGGCAAATGGGACGCCCTGGGGTGCTGACCGACGATGGCTACGCACGTATGCCCGAACCGTTCAGGGCGCGCCTGATCCCGGCGCTGGCGTCGCATGAGCTTACACACGGCAATGCCATCAATCGATGGATCGTGATGGGTTCTTACGGTAGGCAGAGTCGCGACGCGGGCATGCCGGTGGCATGCGCGCACTCGGCCAGTGCGTTCGAAACGCTTTACGCGCTGACTTATCTGGAAGGTGAGTCACTGAGCGGCAAGCGAGATATGGTGGAAGCCGCCGCGTTGGGCATTGCGTCGTTCATGAACTTCGGCGGATACCACACGTTTGTCGAGGTGCTGCCGCTCAGTTTCGCACTTGCCGATGGCGAGACGTTTTCTGTCAACGTGAAAACGAATGCCCGTCAGCAGCTTTATGGACGTGTCGCAGCGGCAGTCGAAAGACTTTGTCCAGACATCCGCGAGACCTTTAGCGCCTACCGGAACGCGATGAACATCGCCGAGGGCCGTGAGGCATCCGGCGGCGGGCGTTCAGGCGGCAGAGACATGGAGGATCGGCTTGGGGCCGCGCACGGCGTGCCACCCGGCTATCGCCTCGCTGCTTAGCGGGTTGTCGTGCAGGTAGACGTGGCAACCGGGATGCAAACACCTCAGCGACGACGGGATGTCGTGAAAGTCATTGCCGGACAAGTGCACTTCTCGCAGATGCGGTGGCATGGCGGGCAACGACGTCAACCGATTGCCCGCCAGATTGACCGCTCTCAGGTGCGTCAGTCGATGAAAGTCTTGAGGTAACGCTGCCAGTCCGCATTGCCAGGCGTGCAGACGCACGAGATGCGGCATGCGCTCAGCGCACCCCTCGGGAAGCGCGTCGAGCGGGTTCGCCGAGATATTCAGTGCGCATAGTTCAGGCAGGCCACTATCGGGAAAGACCAGCGTCGTCACCGCATTGTTCGCGAGATTGATGCCGATAGCGCCTGCGGTAGCCGGGCCAGGAACGAAACCGGTCAGTCCGTTATTCCGGAAGTTGAGAAATTCCACTTTCGCAATATCCAACTGCGAAGCCGCTGCATCTGTTAGCCCGCTTGAGGAGAAGTCGCGCCAGGTCAGGTGCAGTCGGTGGGTCGGGCGCAACTCCAAAAACAGGGATGCTTCCCATCCGGTCGGATCGAGCATGGACGGTGCAGTCCCTTGCAGTTCGCGGGACGCGGCAACGTTGACGGCGTCGGAGAGTTGCCTGGCCATTGGGTGGGGAGCGTGGCCGGTCGTTTGGCTCGCAACGACGAGGGGACAGACATCGGAGAAAGGGGAAAGGGGCGAGGAGGTTGAAGTAGCCGAGGCGGCGGGGTCGATCAAGGACGATCTCCATTCGAGGTGAGCGGCCAAATATGACGCGTCGACAGAACGGAGTTGTTGTAAACGCCCTGAAGTTGCCGGGAAATGGGCGCATTGGGGCGCATTGGGGCGCATTGCGGCGATCACGGCGCGTGATTTGGGGCACGGTTATGGCGGGTCGCACGCCACGGATTGGCCGCTCACGGAGCGATCGGGCATACTCGCAGCCGGACCGCGGATCGCGTTGTCATCACGACGGCGCCACACCGGACGCTTTTCGAACGCATTGGAGTGACCATGATTACCGTCTACCACAACCCGCGCTGCTCGAAGTCGCGCGAAGCGCTGGCTCTCGTCGAAGGCTCCCCGGCGGGCCACGACCTGCAAATCGTCGAGTATCTGAAGACGCCGCCGACGCTTGCCGATCTCAAGCGTCTGCATCAATTGCTGGGCGTGCCGGTGCGCGAGATGATTCGCAGCAACGAGACGGAATTCGCGGAACTGGGACTGGCCGATACGGCGCTGAGCGACGATGCACTGCTGGCTGCGGTGGCCAAGCATCCGAAGCTGTTGCAGCGGCCCATCGTCGTGAACGGCAACAAGGCGGTGATCGCACGGCCGCCGGAGCTGGTCAGCGGCGTGCTGTAAGCGCGGAGGAACTTTAGGGGCAGCAGGGCAGGGACTTGATGCCTGCCCTGTGCGCGCAAGGTTAGCGATGCACCGTGCTGTCCTTGCCGGGGCCGGTGGCCGGGGATTCTGCGTCGTTGGCGGATTCCGCCGATTCGGCTGCCTCGGCTTGCGCTGCGGCCTTCGCTGTGGTCGAACCGAACACCGGGGCGTCGGCATTGGCCGTCAGGCCCGCGCCACGCCAGCCGGGTAACTCGGCGAGCGTCTTCTGCTGCTCGCGCAGTTCCGCGAGCATGTTGCAGAAGAGCGCACCTTGTTCGAGCGCGTCGTCCAGCGCCACGTGCGTGTGCGGTAGCGGGTCGAGCCAGACCTGCGGCAGACGCGGCTTGATGCACTTGCGGTACGGCATGCCCGTCATCGCAAACGCGAGCGTCTTGATATCCAGCGCCGACCATGAGAACGGGCAACGGCCGACGAAGCGCATCATGTACCAGAACATGAACGTGAAGTCGAAGCCCGCCGGATAGGCCACGAAGACCGGCTTGCCGGGCAACTTCTCCACCCACTTCACGTAAGCCTTGAGCGCCTTGGCCGGGTCTTCCGGATCCACGCGACAGGCTGCCCACGCTTCCGGCTCGGTCTTCCACCACTTCATCGTGAGCGGGTGCCCCTTGGCGTCGGGCAGACATTCCAGGTTAGCGCTGAACGTGCCGATCAGTTCCTTATCGGCCGTATACGCAGCCGACGCAAAGCTCAACATCGAATGCGGACCCGGGATCGGGCCATCGGCCTCGACGTCGGTACTGACGAAAATCTCCTCGTCCACGGGAATGATGCGCGACGGGGTACGGGACATCGCCTCGCTCATGAAGCGCTCCGGGCGAGCACGGCATCGGCGACGTACGGGTTCGTCTGACGCTCCTGACCGAAGGTCGACACCGGGCCGTGACCCGGAATGAACGTGACGTCGTCGCCCAGCGGCCAGAGCTTGTCGCGAATCGAAGCGATCAGGTCGGCGTGGTTGCCGCGCGGAAAGTCGGTGCGCCCGATGGACCCGGCAAACAGCACGTCGCCCACGCTAGCCAACCGTTCGTCCTTCGAGAAGAACACCACGTGACCCGGCGTGTGGCCCGGGCAATGGAAGACGTCGAGCGTGACCTCGCCGAAGGTGACGGTGTCGCCGTCGCCCAGCCAGCGGTCGGGGGTGAACGGCTCCGGCTCCGGAAAGCCGAAGCGCGCGCTTTGCGCCTCAAGCTGGTCGATCCAGAACGCGTCGTCCGGATGCGGGCCTTCGATGGGCACGTCGTATTTGGCCGCCAGTGCGCCTGAGCCGCCACAGTGATCGAGGTGGCCGTGCGTCAGGAAAATCTTTTCGAGCGTCACACCCTGACGTTCGATCTCGCCCACGATCCGGTCGATGTCGCCGCCGGGATCGACCACGGCAGCGCGCTTCGTGGCGTCGCAGACGAGCAGGGTGCAGTTTTGCTGGAAGGGCGTGACAGGTATCAGAGTGACGTTCATTGGGCTATCGGGGACGCAATTTTTGTCTATTGTATTCGGCCACGCGTGTCGTCGCCCGCAGCCCTGTCCCGTTTGCCGCGCCCAATTCAAGGTAACGCATTGTAAACAAGTCTCAACGCGTAAGTGAACGCTCGCTGTTAGGTTGATTTTTGTGGCGTGTTAGACTTGCGGGCTATGCGAACACGCGACATGCTCACACGGTTCGCGGTCTGCTGCGCCCTCGCCCTGACGTTGACAGCCTGCACAACGCCGCTCGAACCTCCCAGCCAGACGGCTGCCGCCACTTCGGCGACAGGCGCGCGCGCCCGTGCGCGCGAAGCCAATTCACCCGTCGGGTCCAGTTTCGATTTGCAATGGCCGGGCCGATCCTATCGAAACGAGGGTCTCAACCCCGGCGATCCCGATGCTCCCGAGCGTGATGGCGAAGCGCGTCTGCGCGCCGACGCAGGCACCTTCTTCCAGTCGGGCACGGCATCGTGGTACGGCAAGAAGTTTCACGGTCGCCGCACCGCAACCGGCGAAGCGTTCGACATGAACGAACCGACCGCCGCACATCCGACATTGCCGCTGGGCAGCTTCGCGCTGGTGCGCAACATCGCCAATAACAAGACCGTCGTTGTGAAGATCAACGACCGCGGCCCGTACACCCGCAATCGCATCATCGATCTGTCCTACGGCGCGGCGAAGCAACTCGACTTCATTCGCGCCGGACATACCAAGGTCGAAATTCGCCGCCTCTCGCGCAGCGAAGTCGCAGCCCTCGGCCTCGACGACGCCAGCAGCGCGCAGAACAACACGCCGAGCACCCCGAGCAAAGTGCAGTAATTCCACCGGCTACCTCCCTCAATCCCGAACGTCATTCCGAATTCCTTTCGGACGTGTCTTAAAAAGCGGGACATCCACTGCGCATTTATTGTGCAAACAACGCACATTGCGGGTGAAACACGCCGCATTCTTTCGATTTTCGGCGCATCCCATTGGCTGAACGCCTCGCACGAACGTGCGCGCATCGAATTGCGCACGACCGAATCGGCTAATTTTTTTCCGATTGCCGCATAAAAATGCCAGCGTTTGGGCGCAATCCGATGTTCCACGGGCGTCCCGGGAAGTTGCGTTGGCAACCGTTGTTCGCTGCCGGGGATGTGGGTAGACTGTGCCCCACGCGCAGGTGCACGCTTTGTGTGCATCCGAAAGAGGCCCGCCGAGACCCGGGCACGGCGCACCTATCAAGAAGCATTCCTGGAGGAGTTTTGATGTCGACGATGGGCAAATACGCCAAGCGCACCGTGCTGTGCGCGGTGGCCGCAACGTTGTTGGGGACGACCGGCGCGGCATTCGCGGCGGAGACGAAGTCGGTCGCAGTCGTGGCGATCGTGGAGCACCCGGCACTCGACGCCATCCGTGATGGCGCGCGCGACGAACTCAAGGCCGAAGGTTACGAAGTCGGCAAGAACCTCAAGTGGGAATACCAGAGCGCACAGGGCAACACGGGTACGGCAGCACAAATCGCCCGCAAGTTCGTGGGCGACAAGCCGGACGCGATCATCGGCATTGCAACGCCGACGGCTCAGGCCGTGGCCGCTGCCACCAAGTCGGTGCCGCTCGTCTACTCGGGCGTGACCGATCCGGTCGCTGCACAACTGGTCAAGAGCTGGGGTGCTTCGGGCACCAACGTGACCGGCGTGTCGGACAAGCTGCCGCTGGATAAGCAGATTGCGCTGATCAAGCGCGTCGTGCCGAACGCGAAGAAGGTCGGCATGGTGTACAACCCGGGCGAAGCCAATTCGGTCGTGGTCGTCAACGAACTGAAGAAGCTGCTGCCTGACGCTGGCCTGACGCTGGTCGAAGCCGCCGCACCGCGCACCGTCGACATCAGCTCGGCCGCGAACAGCCTGGTCGGTAAGGTCGACGTGATCTATACCAACACGGACAACAACGTCGTGTCGGCATACGAATCGCTGGTGAAGGTAGCCAACGACCGCAAGATCCCGCTGGTGGCTTCGGACACGGACAGCGTGAAGCGCGGCGCGATTGCGGCACTGGGCATTAACTACTATGACCTCGGTCGTCAGACGGGCAAGGTCGTGGGCCGTATCCTGAAGGGCGAAAAGCCGGGCACGATTGCCTCGCAGACCAGCACGAATCTGGAACTGTTCGTCAACACGGCCGCTGCCGAGAAGCAAGGGGTGAAGCTGTCGGACGATCTGGTGAAGGAAGCCAAGACGGTCATCAAGCAGTAAGCGACTCACCCGCGACTCACGCGCACCACGACGGTTATCCCGCTGTGGCGGTGTATGCGTGACACCGGTGCTGCGGGCTAACGCCCGTAGCATTGGCGAGCGACAGGGCGGCGTCCGGACACGATCTGTCCCCGCCGCTCTTTTCCTATCGAACGGGCGAGATGGCTCCCCCCGAAACGCGGTCGCACAACGACCGGCTATGACCTGAACTGGCCGACTCGGCCGTGCGGGCGCCGATGCCGAGACCCGGTATGGGCCGTCTTGCGCAGTGGAATTACGAACATGTCCTTTTTCTCGATGATGGGCGCTCTGGAGATCGGTCTGATCTTCAGCCTCGTGGCGCTCGGGGTGCTGATCTCCTTTCGCATCCTCAATTTCCCCGACCTGACCGTAGACGGCAGCTTTGCGCTTGGCGGCGCAACGGCGGCCATTCTGATCGCGGGCGGGGCCAATCCGTTTGTCGCAACGCTCGTCGCCATGCTGGCCGGCGCTTGCGCGGGCTTCATCACCGGCTGGCTGAACGTGCGCCTGAAGATCATGGATCTGCTTGCCAGTATTCTGATGATGATCGCGCTGTACTCGGTCAACCTGCGTGTGATGGGCGCGCCGAACGTGCCGCTGATCACCTCGCCGACGGTCTTCACGATGCTGCTGCCGGAGAACGCCCCGGACTGGCTGCCGGACTATGTGCTGCGTCCGCTGCTGCTGCTGGTGGTCGTGGTCGTGGTGAAGCTCGGTCTGGATTACTTCTTCTCGTCGCAGCAAGGTCTCGCGATGCGTTCGACCGGCGCGAACCCGCGCATGGCGCGTGCGCAGGGCGTGAACACCGGTCGCGAGATTCTGGCGGGCATGGCGCTGTCGAACTCCCTCGTGGCGCTGGCAGGCGCGCTGTTCGCGCAGTCGCAGGGCGGCGCTGACATCTCAATGGGGATCGGTACCATCGTGATCGGTCTGGCTGCCGTGATTATCGGTGAGACGATTCTGCCGGCGCGACGCCTCATCCTGACCACGCTGGCCGTGGTCGTCGGGGCCGTGCTGTACCGCTTCTTCATCGCACTCGCATTGAATAGCGATTTCATCGGTCTGAAGGCGCAGGACCTCAACCTGGTGACGGCCTTGCTCGTGGCGGTGGCACTCGTGCTGCCTGCGACGCGTCGCAAGCTGTTCCCGCGCAAGAACGGAGGTGCCTGATCATGCTGAGCGCAAAAGACCTCAAGATCACTTTCAACCCGGGCACGCCCATCGAAAATCGCGCGCTGCGCGGCATGTCGCTCGATATTCCGACGGGCCAGTTCGTCACCGTGATCGGCTCGAACGGTGCAGGCAAGTCGACTTTCCTGAACGCGATCAGCGGTGACCTGTCGGTGGATTCGGGCACGATTTCCATCGACGGCAGTGACGTCACAAAGAAGACCGCGTATCAGCGCGCGAATCAGGTGGCGCGTGTATTCCAGGATCCGATGGCAGGTACGTGCGAAGCGTTGACCATCGAGGAAAACATGGCGCTGGCGGTGAAGCGCGGCGAGCGTCGCGGCTTTCGCATCGCTCTGAACAAGGATCTGCGCGAGCGCTTCCGCGAAAAGCTCAGCCTTCTGAACCTGGGGCTGGAGAATCGCTTGTCGGACCGTATCGGGTTGCTCTCGGGTGGTCAGCGTCAGGCCGTGAGTCTGTTGATGGCGTCGCTGCAACCGTCGCGCATTCTGTTGCTCGACGAGCACACGGCTGCACTCGATCCGAAGACGGCATCGTTCGTGCTGGAACTGACGGCGCGCATCGTGCAGGAGAGCAAGCTCACGGCGATGATGGTCACGCACAGCATGCGTCAGGCCCTCGACTACGGCGAGCGGACCGTGATGCTGCATCAGGGCAAGGTCGTTCTCGATGTCTCGGGCGAAGAGCGCAAGGGACTGGACGTGCCGGATCTGCTGCAGATGTTCGAGCGCACGCGCGGCGAACAACTCGATGACGATGCGCTGTTGCTGAGTTGAACGGCGTTTGAGAAAGAGAGAAAACCCCCGGTCGAACCGGGGGTTTTTTTGCGCCTGCGTAATTTCATATTTGCGCCAAATCCCCATCCAAATCGGGCAATTTCCGCGCGGGAGACAGATCCTGAAAGACGCGCTAACGCATTCACAAAAAAATCCCGGCTTTCGAATTTGGATTTTTAGTGTCTTATGCTTAACGCCTCAAACAGTGTTCCCAGTACGTCGGCAGCGTTGCATCAGTCATGCTTCGATGCGCCTTCGCCTGTCGACGTAACACCTGCCGACGACGGCGCGCACTCGCTTGCAATCGCCCGTCACGATCCTTGGCCCACCATGAAGCGTGACGTGCTGTCGTGCTTCGCGGTTCTCGGGACGGCTGCCGGTCTTGCGACCGGCGGTGCGCCGATTCTTGGCGTCGGGTTGGCGCTGGGTGGCGCGTTCTCGGCGTTGCTCAAGTGGGGGCCGACGGACTCGGCTGCGCGGGAAGCGGCCTTTCAGGAGCTCGTCACGGAGATGCGCGCGGCCGGGGTAGCCGACACCGACATCGAAAAACTCTCAGGCGTGTGTCGCGACAACCGATCGCAGGCCGCGCTCCTTCACGCTATCTTTCCCGAGTTGTCGTCACCGGCACTCGCGATGTGGCTCAAAGACGTCGAGCGACTCGACGCGTATCGGCTACTCGACTTCGGCAAAGTGGTCTTCCAACTGCGACAGGCACTCAATCTGGCACCGCAGCGCAATCCCGACGAAGTCCTGCGAATGCTGCCCGTGGGCTACTGGGTCGGCTCGCAGGAAGCGGAGAACGCCCGGCAATTCGATCCGAGCAAAGTCGGCGTGGAAAAGCCGCTGGCGACAGCAGCGCGAGAAGTGCTGTCGCACTTGTACGGCAGTTTTCGCCCCACGCCGGTCGATCCGACGCCGGTGAGTGCGGCCCAGGCCGAGCGCACGGCAGTCGAACACCGGGATGCGCGCGCATGGATCGAGAACAACGACCTGCGAGGCATGGACGCCGGACGCGCCGAAGTCGCGCTGGGCGATTGGCAGGCGCGTACCGCTCAGGACGTGCTGCGCCGCAAGCGCGACGCCTTGCTCGAGCAGAAAGACCCTATCAAAGCGGGCACACACAGCCGCCAATTGGCGCGTCAGGCACGAGCGATTGAGCTCCAGCAAGCGCTGCTTGGCGAGCCCATCCCGGCCAAACGCGATGTGCTGCGTGGAGAATTGCGCGAGCTAAAGCAAGCCATCGACGTCTGGCATCTGACGAAAGGCGAGCGCACCGCCCAACACAGAGAACGTGTCGGGCTCGCGCCGTTCGCTCCCCCAACCCTGCCGGAACCGCGCCGCGTTGTCTCTGTGAGCGAGGCATCGGCGTGCAACGAAAGCGGTAGCGGCATATTCGTGGGAGGCGAGCCACTCATGACGGCCATGTCTGCGGCCCCTCGGCATGGTGGTGCGTTGCAGTCGGTGTCGCGTGCGTTAGGTCACATCGGCCGCCCGATCGGTGCGTTCGTCGCGTCGATATTCGCGCCGGATTCGCCCAACACACGATCTGCCGACGTGGAGCAGGGCACGCCGCTCACGGACTTCCGCGATGGCAGGCCGGTCGCCGCGCCCGTCGACATCGAAGGTGCGGTGAGGGTCGTGGAGGCGCCGCAGAGTGCCGTCCGGACGTGGATCGCAGGGGCATTGAAGACGACGTTAGGAAGCGCGTCTCTCTATACCGGCTACGCGGGCCTCGAATGGTTGCACAGTCGCGGCCCATCGGGCGCGCAACCGTCACCGGCTTCGCAAGCCGGTCTGGCTGCGTCGTCACTCACGCCACTACAGCAAGCGTTGATCGACACACTTGCGGGCAGCGTTCACGCGAACGAGAACGGAACGTGGGGTTCCACACTCGATGCCGTCGCAGTCATCCTGCGCGGTGAGCCCGACCCTCACGCGCCGCAAGTGATCGCCAGTGTGACGGTAGTGCTGCGTGAGGATTTCAATGATGTCGCGTCGGTGTACGCGAACGACTTCGATGGGCCAAGCTTCATCGATGGTTTCGGCAGTCTCGGCGAAGCTGACGATTTCGGTGAATTCGATGTGCCGGACGACGTCGACGCCGAGGATCTGCCGCACCGGCGATTCCGTCGCGCCGTCGATGAGAGCGGTGCCGCGCAGAAGCTGGAACAACAGCGCTCCGAGGAAGCGGAAGACCGGGCGACAAAGGCGCGCGTCGTCGAAATCATCGATGCCGTCGCTCAGCACCAGCAATCCGCCTCGTCAAACGACGAGAAGCTTCTTTTCGGCGCGTTGCCCGCTCATTGGCGGACCGATCCGGCGCTGGATTGGCTCTCAAGAGCGCCCGAGTCGGAGCAGAAGCTTTGGGTACATGCGGTGCAAAAGGCTAACGACCGCTTCAACAGCTTCTCGAAAGCCATCAACGACGCCCAACCGCTCGACGGCATTTACGCGGCGTTCGCGAACCTGGGGCTCGATGCCTTGCCCGCCGCATGGTCGGTCACGTATCCCGTCACAGTCCCCGGATTACAGACGCCTATCACCGCGCGCCAAACCCTCATCGAAGCTTGCCTTGCGGGCGATACGCGACGCGATCCGCAAAAGTTCGAAGGCTTCATCGACGGCGTGCCCGCGTCGGCAGACCAGACCCGGCGCATGCGCGAGTTGCTGGGTGCCAGTGAGTGCCGCACGTCGCCGCAAGCGCGCCTGATGTCGATGACGTCCAACATTCCGTCGCTGAAGATCCACCTCGCTGCGCTCCTCGAAAGCGAACTTCATCGCGACATTCTGGAAGCCAAGCTCAAAGGCCATCTGACGGGAGGCCGAGACGCGTGGATTCGCGCGCTGGATCTGATGCATAAGGCGATGAGCGATGCGCCGGATGTCAGCGTTGGGGAATTGCGTCTCGCGCCACCGGGTATGTCGGAAATTGCGCTGGTCCCGTGGCTGGTCATCACCGACAAGCCGCGTCCGGATACCGATCCGAACGGCTGCGTCGTGCTGTACCGACCCATTGAAAAGAGGTGGTCGGTATTCAACAGTCGGCAAGAACTGTTTCAGTACCTCGACGTGGCGCGCATGCGCAACACGCTGGCCGGTGAGATGAACCCGGCGACGGTCACGACCGGGGGGGACGACGCGCTGCGCTTGATGCCGCAGGTCGCACTCGAATCGGCCGCTCCGCGCCATCGCACCGAGTTGCGCAAGTTTTTCAGGACGCAGGCCGAGAACCCGTCGAACTGGAAGCCCGAATACCTGCGGTTCGAAGCGTACGAGGGCGAGCGCCTCACCACGCGCATGCAAGCGTGGGCGCAGCGACAACTGGAACTGCATACGCAGCAGCTCGAACCGCTGGCGAGAGTGCCCGGTCTGGCGTCGCAACTGGTCGATGCCGCCGCGCTTGAGCGTCACTTCAAAGCCTATGAGGACGAACATCTCCCGCCGCTGCGCGAATTCACCCGTCGCATAGAGAGCACCAAGCTCACGCGCGGGCTGCGTGGCCAGGGGTTGCCCGATCTGGGTGAAATCGACGCGGACCGGATTTTCATCGACTTCAACGGGCGCAACATGACGGTGACCGACTGGGTGCTCGAAGGCTATCGCAAGCATGGCGATAACGTGCTTGCGAGCACAAACAACTTCCAGCGCGACGCGCAGATTTCGGCCGGGAACGCCGAAGTTGCAGCTCGCCTGAGCACGCCAGCGTACAAGCAGAGTCTCGAGAGCAACCTGCGCGCGACCTATGCGGGCGATGCATTCATCAGGCATCTGCGTGACTGGCTGGCATCGACCGACGCCGAGTCGCAGACATTTCGTCGCCTGACGCAAGCCGCGATTCGTATGCAATTGCAGGTGACGCTTTCGCGGGAGATCGCGAACGGCCGTATCGAGCAACAGGATGCCTCGTGGATGACGACGCTCGTCGATGGCTTGCCGCTGCACGTCGCGAGCGGAGATACCTTCATCAGCGAACTGTCGATCGACGATCGCCGCATTCCGGGGCTGCTGGTGTTCACGCAGCGCAAGCGTTCGTCGAGCGACACGACAAGCGAGGTGCTGCGCCGCGATTTCGTGTGGTTGCCGGAGGGGCCCTATGGCACCGAATGGCTGCCGCTGGATGAGTATCGCCAGGTCATGCACCAGTCGCCGTACGACGACGACTTGCGTGGGCGCGTGCTCCACCCGGATCGCGTCGTGATCGACAACGCGTTAAACCACGGCCGGGGCGTCGATGCCTCCCGCGTGAAGACACAGCCGCTGACCGACTTCGCAAGCTTGAGTGACCAGCGTCTGCTCGACCGCATCTCTAACGCGCAGGAAGACACCACGAGCCGTGGGGAAGTGATCTGGGGCGAGGTGGTGAAGGGGCTTCGATTTGCAGCGATGCCGCTTTGCGTCGCGACGACGGGTGGCGCTGGCTTTCTGCTGTGCGGGCTCGATACGGCGGTGCTCGCCGGTATCGACATCGAGAGCGCAGTATCGAACGTGCGCCGTGGCGACATGAACGGTGCACTGCTCGACGTGGCGTTCCTGTGGGCGGATGCGCTCGATATCGGTCCGGCGCTGCGCGTCGTGAATCCGGGACGTCTGCTCAAGTGGGCGGGGAAGGCTCACTTTGCCAACGCGGGGGAAGT
Organism: Pandoraea commovens; assembly: GCF_902459615.1. Classification (GTDB taxonomy): domain Bacteria; phylum Pseudomonadota; class Gammaproteobacteria; order Burkholderiales; family Burkholderiaceae; genus Pandoraea; species Pandoraea commovens. Next base: position 114,699 of record NZ_CABPSA010000002.1, on the reverse strand, counting down.
CAGCGAGGTGCTGAGTCAGGTCAGGGGCCAGCGTGCGGCGTTCGACGATGCCGGGCATCTGCGCGATACGTTGGCGCGTCACGGGATCGACATCGGGGCCGCCCGACCGACGCCGATCCGCGCCGGTACTGTGAGCGGCGGCGTGCGTTACGAACATGAGGGGCGCGACTACATCAAGGACCGCGGTCGAGTTTTCGAAGTGTTCTCCGACAATGCGTGGTCGACAGTTCGCGTGCGTGATCCGCAGCGCGTGAACGGGCCGGGCGTGCCGGTGACGTTCAGCAACGGGCGCTGGCAATGGGACGACGGCGGATTGCTCGGTGGCGCGCCGACGTCGGCCAAACGCCCCCGGATTGCCGACCCTGTCAATTATCTGGTCGACCTCGGCATGTCTGCCCGCGATGCACGTGTTTTCCTGGACGCCTTCGTTTTTCCGCCGGGAGTGGAGGATTCGCGACGCCTTGCACTCGTGCAGGAAATGCATGGCGGTCTGCAAGTCCCGGGTTGGGCGCGCCGCTACGTTCGCGCGTCCGAGCGTGGGCAAGTCTTCGGCAGCATGGGGCAGACGCCGGTCGAGGTACTGGGGAAATCGGGCGGCTCCGTCGATCCGTCACGGCGGCTGAATCGGGATCAGTTCGAATTTCCGAACGCCGCGATGTGGGACTGGTTCGATCTGGCGTTGTCCAAGGGGGAGCGTCCGACGTGGGCGGCGAAGTATGCGAAGACGCTCGACGGCATGTTCGCTCCCGAGGAGGTGCTGGCAGCCAAGGGGATCTTCGACAGTCCCGAGGCGGCGGAGCGATATCTGTCCTCGTTCGACCCGCTCGATGCGTCTGATCGCACGCGTCTGGCCAACGACCGTATGGGGCTGCGGCATACACCGGAGTGGGCTTATCCGTACCTGCGTCCCACCGAGGCGATAGCCGTACTCAGAAGCGAAGGGATGACGGCGGAGCAGATGCTCGTCGCGACGGGAGCGTTTGCGAGCGATAGTGCGGTCCGCAATTACCTGAGTCAGTTCGACATCTCGAAGATGCAGATACATGGCGACGCCCGCGAGTGGATTGCGCAACGGCGGTTGCTGTCCGGTGCGACGCCCTTGGGGCTCGGTGAGTTTCTGCGAACGCCTATCGATATCCGCAAACCGGCATCGAAGATGCTGATCGATGCCGGGATATTCCCGACCCAACGGGCGGCCAGCGCGTACCTGTCGAAGTTCACAACGTATAACCCGCTCAGGCGCAAGCTGATGAACGATCAAATAAAGCAGATCGCACTGACGCGCATTCTCGAGGGGGTGCCACCCGCATGGTCGTTCGAGCTGGTAGAAGCGCAAGACGTGTTGGCGCTGTTCGGACCGGATCGGATACCGCGCAATATCGGCAGTCTGACCATCCATGCTTCGGAAGCGGGCCGTCTGGAACTGCCAACGGTGATGCCACACCTGAGAACCCTGCACATTACCGGCCCCATCGATCTCACGCTGCCCGTGGAACTGCCGAAGATCAAGTCGTTCATCGTTAAAGGCGCTCGTGTACCGCGTGACTTCAGCGTGCCGGTCGGGGCGCGCGCGACCACCGTCGTCATCGATGCGACGAACGCGCACACCATTCGCATTCCCTATGGCTGCCACGGGATTCGCAATATAGGGATGGACGGCAATTCAGCGCTGCGCTCTGTCGTCGTGGCGTCTGCGCCGCCGGGCGCTGTCGATGCGCTGCCTAACGCGCTGGTGATCGAGATACTGAACAACCGACGACTTCAGGAGATCGAGTTGCCGCTTGAATTGCCTCAGTTGCTGAACCTGAATCTCGCGGGCAACGATCTGACACGATTTCCGGTGACGTCCGAACATCGCATGAATACGCTGCGAACGCTCAATGTGCGCAACAACCGTATCGCCACGCTCGGCGGTTTGCCACACGCGCCGCACTTGCAGACGCTCAATCTGGATCGAAACCAGTTCGCCAGCATTCCCGCGTCGGTGGCGGGCTGGCGTGGCGAAAGCCCGGCGGAGAACATCTTTGCGCGGCGACTCAATGTTTACCTGGAAGAGAATCCGATTTCCGAGGAACGCATTAGGCAGTGGACAGGGCGTGTGCAAATCAATAACGAAGCGCGAATCTACTTCTCGATGGCGAATCCGTTTGCGCATCTGGAGGCGCGCCCGCTTGCCGATGCCGTGTTCGACTGGTTCCCGGCACTGACGCAGGACGCACATCGGAAGGTCTGGGAGGCTTTCGCGGAGGAGGCGAACGCGATGGATTTTTCCGCATTTCTCGATCGGTTGCGTCGAACGGTGAATTTCAACGAGCCGGCGTTCCGTGCGCGGGTGCAGAAATGGCTGGAGCGGTTGGAGGCCGACAAGGCGCTGCGCGACGATACGTTCCCTGTCAGCTTGTGTGCGACCGCATCGTGTGAAGATCGCGTAACGCACGCGCATGGTCAGATGAAGCAGGTGTTGTTGGCTGCCGATGTCGCAAACGGCGTGTACAACGACGATCCGAAGCTGCTGCGCGAGACGATGCGCGGCCTGTTCGACCTCGAGGTGCTTGAGCAGATCGCGCGCGAGAAGTTCAGGGCGATGGGCGGCGGCGACGAAATCGACGTATATCTGGCTTATCAGGTGAAGTTGCGCGGCCCGCTGTCGTTGCCGACCGATGCGACCGACATGCGCTATTTCGCGATCTCTGGCGTGACGGAGGCGGATCTGGCGGCCGCGAAGGCGCGGGTATTGGCCGTGGAGAAGACGCATTTCGACAGCTACCTGTCGAACTCTGCTCCCATGCAGAAAGCCATCAAAAATAAATACCCGGAGGCATTCGCCAAGGCAGAGGACGCTTTGACCGACATCACAGCGGATGCCGAGGCGTTCGAGCAGCGGGTGAAGGCGCACCTGAAGGACACCGGCATGGAAGACGACGCCGATGCGATTCGCGAAGCCGGCCCGGTCGTCTTGCGGACGTTGACGCACGAGTTCTACGGTCCGCTCGTCAGGGATCTGCTTGAGGGCTAACCGCTCATGCAAACGCCCTCGGTTTGGCCGAGGGCGTTCGCGCACCTATGTCAATCGCTCACTGGCGTTGCGGTAGACCTTGAGGTTCTCTCGTGTCCCTACGGCCACGACCAGCACGGTGATGGCTGATTCATTGACTCGATAGATAAGTCGATAGCCCGCTGAGGCAAGTTTGATCTTGTAGCAGTCGGGCATGGCTTTCAATCGACTGCCAGGCACCTGCGGTTGCTGTAAGCGCCTGCGCAGTTTTGTCTTGAACTGGCGTTGGATCGAGGCGTCGAGAGCCTGCCATTCCTTGAGCGCAGAAGGGAGAAATTGCAGGTCATAAGTCGTCAAGCTTCGTACTCACCGGCGTTTCACCGGCGCGTGAACGGATGATGTCGGCGAGGTCGGCGTCGTCCAGGCGTTCGCAGATCGTTTCCCAATCCGCGGCGGGAATGAGATATGCCACCGGCGTGTTGCGATTCAGGATGGCGACGGGACCGTTGGCACGGTTGATGGCGGCGCTGGGGTTTGATTTCAATTCGCTGATTCCGATCGATGCGCTGGCAAGGATGATTTTCATGTCATGTCTCATCAGGCCCGGGGGGAGGCGGCCCATCCGCTTGCGCGCATTGGCCGAGACCCTGAGAACGAGCCAATCATAGGTCGTTTGTCGATTCTCGGCTTTGGGGGATGGCCGAGAATCCCACCAGAGAATTCCGATTTTTTTGTGCGCTTGAATGTGGCGGTCAGACGTCGCTCGATCAGCCGTTTTTCAACGCCAGCGCCCGCTCGTACAGCGCGTTCTTCGGCGCTCCCGTAATCGCGGCGGCGAGCTTGGCGGCGCTCTTCGTCGGTAGCTCCGCGACCAGCAGTGCGAGGATGCGCTGCGCTTCGGCATCCACGCCATCGTCGCTCTCACTTGCCGCCGCACCCGAGACCGCCAGTACGAATTCGCCACGCTGACGGTTCGCGTCCGCCTTCAGCCACGCGACACCTTCGCTCAACGCGCACTCGTGAATGTCTTCGAAGCGCTTGGTCAATTCGCGTCCGATCAGCAGGCGGCGCTCGCCGCCCAGCCCCTCGGCCAGTGCCGCCACCGTCTCCACGATCCGGTGCGGCGCTTCGTAGAACACCTGCGCGGCCGTCGATCCGGTGAGGGTGGCAATCGCCTGTGCGCGCTGCTGCGACTTCGACGGCAGGAAGCCCACGAACGTGAACGTCTCCACCCACGCGCCCGCCGCCGACAGCAACGTGATCACCGCGCTCGCGCCCGGCACCGGTACCACGCCGAGGCCCGCCGCACGCACCGCATCGACCAGTCGTGCCCCCGGATCCGAGATGCCCGGCGTGCCAGCGTCCGAAATGTAGGCAATCCGTTCGCCGCCGCGCAGGCGCTCCACGAGTCGCGTCGCCGCTTCGTTTTCGTTGTGCTGATGGGCCGCAATCAGCGGCTTATCGATGCCGTAACGCTGCAACAACAACGCGCTGTTGCGCGTATCTTCACAGGCGATGGCGTCGACCATGCCGAGGATATGCAGGGCCCGCACAGTGATGTCGGCCGTGTTGCCCAACGGGGTGGCCACGACGTACAGGGTGCCTGGGGGGTAGTGCTGACCCTCGGCCAGCGACATCAGACGCTCATCCATCGCATCGGTCTCCCATACGTGTGGGCACCGGCATGCAGGGCATGACGTGCATCGGAATTCGGACAGTGCCGGCCTTGCCGGTCACGAAAAGCATCGGAACAACCATGTCGAATCAGCTAGGAGTTTCGTTCGAGGGGCGCGCGCAGGCGCTATTGGAGCGGCGCGGCTGGCGGCTCGTCGCCCGCAATTATCAGTGTCGGGGCGGCGAAATCGACCTCATTATGCGGGATCGAACCGGCGTGCTGGTATTCGTCGAGGTGCGCGCCCGTGCGCGCAGCGACTTCGGGGGGGCGGCGCAAAGCATCACGCTCGCAAAGCGGCGACGCCTCACACTCGCCGCCCGGCACTATCTGCTGCGGCGTCCGGCGGCGCGATGCCGCTTCGATGTGGTGACGTTCGACGGGCGTCCGCCCGTGGTGCACTGGCTGCCCGACGCGTTTCAAGCGGACGACCTCTGAGTCGGGGCGCGGCCGAACCCTTGCCCGTCGGCCCTGTTACACTTGCGAAATTGCCGCCATTCAAGACTGACGGCATCTGAACGCCAGCCCACGCAAGGCTGGCAGCTTTTGCGACACCCTGGCAAACGACCATGTCGATCGAACGAATTCAGCAACACTTCACGGATAGCGTCGAGACCAAGCTGGCCGCGCGCGACGAACTGGCTCACCATATCGCCGCCGCTGCGGACGTCATGGTCGAGGCCCTCGCCAACGGCAACAAGATTCTCGCATGCGGTAATGGTGGCTCGGCCGCCGACTGCCAGCACTTCGCCGCCGAACTCGTCGGCCGCTTCGAGCGCGAACGCCCCGAACTGCCGGCCATCGCCCTGACCACGGACTCGTCGATCCTGACGGCCGTCGGCAACGACTACAACTTCGACGTCATCTTCTCCAAGCAGGTCCGCGCGCTCGGCCAGGAAGGCGACGTGCTGCTGGCCATCACCACGTCGGGCAACTCCGGCAACGTGCTCAAGGCGATCGAGGCCGCACACGAGCGCGGCATGCACGTGATCGCGCTCACGGGCAAGGGTGGCGGCAAGACCAACGACGTGCTGGGCGAACTGGACGTGCACATCTGCGTGCCGGCCCAGCGCACGGCCCGTATTCAGGAAGTGCACCTGCTCACGATTCACTGTCTGTGCGACCTGATCGACTCGATGCTGCTTGGCGACGAGTGAACCTATTGTCATCTTAAGGCGTCAAGATCATGTGACGGGCACCGGGTCGCGGGGGCGAGCGGTGCCGACCGGGCGCGGCGGGGGCCGTCCCGTCCGAACATCCTGGAAGGAGAAAGCCCGATGAGTTTCCGACGCGCCCAAAGCGTTCAAAGTCTGCAACGTGTGATTAAGCCGCTGATTGCGGCAGCCCTGATTACCGCAACCCTCGCCGGTTGCGCCCCCATCATCCTCGGCGGCGCCGCGACAGGCGCACTCGTTGCCACTGACCGTCGCTCGGTCGGCGCGCAAACGGAAGACCGCGAGATTCAGGTCAAGGCCGAAGCCAACATCGCCAATACGCTGACCGACGACGCCGTGCACGTGAATGTGACCGTCTTCAACCGTCGCGTACTGCTCACCGGCGAAGTGCCGAACGACGCCACCAAGCAAGCCGCCGTGAACATCGTCAAGCAGATCAGCAACGTGCGCGGCATCGTCGACGAACTGGCCATCGGGCCGAAGAGCTCGTTCGGCTCGCGCTCGAACGACGCGTGGATCACCAGCAAGGTCAAGGCGAACCTGATCAACACGAAGGAAATCTCGGCCAACGTCTTCAAGGTCGTGACGGAGCGTGGCGACGTCTATCTGATGGGGCTGGTGTCGCAGGAAGAGGGCACCATCGGCGCGAACGTGGCGAGCCGCATCGACGGCGTGCAGAAGGTCGTCAAGCTGTATGAATACGTGAAGCCGGAAGAGGCGCAGCGCCTGTCGACCGAAGCCGAAAAGAACCCGGCGCCGGTGCAGGATGACACCAATGCGGCCACGGTCACGACTACGCCCATTGGCAACGACACCGTGACGGCCAAGCCGCTCTCGTCGCCCGCGCCGATCAGCGAAGGACCGGTCAAGCCGGGTCCGTCGAACAAGACCGGCAACTGATCGACGCAGCGCTGCGGAGCTTCTCCTTGCGCATGCTTACCGGGTATTGCCCGGACACACGCCGCCGCAATCGTCCCCTTCGCCGCAAGGCGAGCCGGACGATTGCGGCGGCGTTCGTTTTGACGGCAAGCCTTGGGTTTGCCGTATCGGAGGTTGCTTCGGCAGCCGAGGCGTCGCCCGCTTCGGGCGTACGCGCGGCGTCACCGGTGTACGTGGCACCTTCTGCGGCGCAGTCTTCGCGCGCAGAACCGGACTGGCAGGCGCGCGATTGGGCGATGGCTTGTATGAGTTGCCACAACGCGTCGGCCCCGGTCAGCGCGGGGAAGGCGACGCTGACCGTGCTAGACGGACGTCCGGCGGCAGAGTTGATGGACTCGCTCCGATCCCTGCGTGATGGAAAGCGTCCCGCGACGCTGATGCCGCAACTGCTCAAGGGCTATCGCGAGGACGAATTGCAGCGCATCGCCGCGTACTTCGCTGCGCAGCCCCAACCCTCTGCTTCGTCCCGATAGGCCGCCCGCGCATGCACCGCCGCCAATTCCTTCTCGGCCTGAGTTCGACGGCCGCGCTCGCCGGAACGGTCGGCATGTCCATCCCGTGCGCTGCATCCGCTGCGCCACTCTGGCCGACGCCTGTCAAAAGCCGCGCCCGCGTGGTTGTCATTGGCGGCGGGTTCGGCGGGGCAACGGCTGCGAAAGCGCTGCGCGTGCTCTCCGGTAACACGATCGACGTCACGCTCGTGGAACCGAATCCCGCCTTCGTTTCGTCTCCGTTATCGAACCTCGTGGTCGGCGGCAACCTGCGCGTAAGCGACCTCACGGTGCCATACGGCCGGCTCGTGTCGCGGCACGGCGTGGCCTGGCGACGCACGCGTGCCACTGCCATCGACGCGGCGCGCAAGCAGGTCAAGCTGGCGGACGGCGCAAGCCTCGCCTACGACAAGCTGATCGTCGCGCCCGGCGTCTCGCTTCGTCGCGACGCCATCGCCGGTCTGAACGATGCCGCGACGCGCGAGGCGTTGTCCGTCGGCTGGACGGACGCGCGCGAGACCGCCACGCTGCACGCGCGGCTGAAGGCGATGCCCGACGGTGGCGTGTTCGCCATCACGATTCCCGAAGCGCCGTTCCGCTGTCCACCCGCGCCCTACGAGCGCGCGTGTCAGGCGGCGGCATGGCTGCGACAGCACAATCCGCGCGCCAAAGTGCTGATCTTCGACGCCAACAACGAAGTGCTGGCCGAAGCGGAGCAGTTCCACGACGTCTGGCGAACCCAATTCGCGGACATGGTCGAGTACCACCCGCAGTTCAACTGCACGGAGGTCGTGGCCGACGGCAAGACGCCGCTGGCGCGCTTCGAGCTGGGTGAGGAAATCCGCGCCGACGTGCTGAACGTCATTCCGCCGATGCGCGCGGGCGACATCGCCGTGCAAAGCGGACTGGCGACGGCCAACGGTCGCTGGTGCGACGTCGACTTCCTGACCTTTGCCTCCGCTGCGCAACCCGACATCCATATCCTCGGCGACGCCATCCAGATCGCGCCCCAAATGCCGAAATCGGGTCACATGGCCAATCAGCACGGCAAGGTCTGCGCGGCGGCCATCGTCGCGACGTTAGCCGGCCGTCCCGTCAATCCCGAACCGCTATACAGCAACACTTGCTACACGTTCGTTTCGTCCACCGAAGCGATGCACGTCGCCAGCGTGCATCGCTATGACGCAGCGCAGCACACCATGATGCCGGTGCAAGGCACGGGCGGCGCGTCGCCACGGGCCACGCAAGAGGAATTCGCGCTGGGACTCGCATGGGCGCAGGGTATCTGGGCCGACATGCTGGCCTGACGCCGTGTTCAGGCGGGTTTGGGCGACGTTCGACGCGGTCGAATCGCGTTTGGAGGAGAGTCTCTAAGCGGCGCAACCTACGTCCTTACGACGCGCCCGACGCACGTGTTGTCGGCGCGCTGCAATCCCCCGGTTTCCCCCGTTGACGGGGCCTTACCCCTCGCGGTTACACTGGCTCCACGAAAAAATAAGCGTTGGGGGGCATAGGGATGGCGTATCGCCAGGGAGAGTCCCGTCTTGCGTCACGCGTCGCGCGTGAGGACTCGGTCAAGTCTGTTCGCAATCGTGATGTCGTACACCGCAATACCGTACGCCGAAGTGCCGTACGTGTTGCCGAGATCGTCGCCGTATCGCTTTGCTCCCTGAGTCTGCTCGGCACGCAGTACGCCTGGGCCGATGCCAGTCCGGTGCGCGGCGATCCGATGCAGAGTCTGCCGAAGATCGAAGCGCCCAAAGCCGCACCGGCCACCATCCACATCCAGCCGCCGACACAGGAAGACGCGCTCAAGTCGTTGCTCGCGCGCAAGATCACCCCGCAGCGTTTCGGTATCGAGGGCGTGAAGTCGCTGCCGTTCGAGCAGATCGCGGCGCTGTTCTCGCCGATGGCTGGCAAGGAAGTCACCGTCGGCGATCTCGTCGAGAAGGCCAATCAGGTCACGAAGATGTATCAGGACGCGGGCTACCTGCTGTCGTTCGCCTTCGTCCCCGCGCAGGATTTCAACGACGGTTTCGTACGCGTGACTATCGTCGAAGGGTATATCTCCAGCACGAAGATCAGCGGCAAGCCCGGGCCGTCGGAGCAGCGGTTGCGCGACATCGCCGCGCACATCGAGGCGGAGCGTCCGCTCAAGCGCGCGACCTTCGAGCGCTATCTGAATCTGCTCACGCTTGTGCCCGGCATGAAGATCAAGGCCGACGTGCAGCCACCCACGCAGACCGATGGCGCGACCGAACTGTCGCTGGACGTGCAGCGTCAGCCCGTCGCGCTGGGCACGTCGCTCACGTATAACAACCCGGGCATTCGCGGCGTTTTCACCGTCACGAGCAACGCGCTCACGCCGCTGGGCGAACAGATCCAGTTGACGGCCATCGCCCCGAAGGGACACAACGACGAAGAGTTCTACGCAGCGTCGTACGTACAGCCGCTGGGCTCGAACGGGCTTCAGGCGCGGCTCGACGCCTCGCACTATCGCGGCCAGCCGGACGATCAGGCGCTCGCGGGCCTCACGCGTCACCTCGACACCAAGCGCGTCGCGGTGAGCCTGTCGTATCCGATCCTGCTCAACAACCAGCGCAGCCTGACGGTCAGCGGCGGCATGTATGGCGTGAACTCCCGCGACCGTTACGAAGTGCCGAACTCGCCGAACAACATCAACTCGCAGACGAACGTTCGCGCCGGACAGGTGCAACTGGCGTACAACGAAGTGACCGAGAAGCAAACGCGCAGCGCCACGCTGGGCGTCTTCAAGGGCTTTAACGGGATGGGGGCGAGCCAGTCGTACACGACGCAGCCTGCGGGCATCCAGCAGATTCTCGGGCCGTACGATCTCGCCTTCTGGCGCTTCAACCTCGACGCCAAGCAAGGGTTGGTGTTGCCGTGGGACTTCGGTGTCGTCGTCTCGGCGGGCGCGCAGTACAGCAGCAACACGCTGCCGACGTCCGAGCAAGCGACGTTCGGCGGTCAGCGCTACGGTCTGGGCTATCCGGCGGGTGAAATTGCGGCGGACAAGGGCTGGGGCGCATCCATAGAGCTGAACCGCATGTTCCGCACCGATTTCCGGTATCTGAAGACGATTCAGCCGTATCTGTTGCTCGACACTGCCCGCGTCTATCTGAACGCCGGTCAGTTGTTCCACAATCAACTGGCGTCCGTGGGCCTCGGTGTGCGCATCTCCGACAGCAAGTACTACACGCTCGACCTGTCGGTCGCCAAGCCGATGGCAGACGCGCCGACCAACTCACCGAACCGTCCGGTGCGCTTTAACGCGAACTGGTCGTATCAGTTCGAATAAGCGGGGGACCGCCAGGTCCGGTAGGATGCTGCGGGGCGACGCTCGTGCAATATCTGCATGAGCGTCGCCCCGATTGTTTGTGTCGTCCCTCATCAATTTTCTTATCAGGTTTTTCCCTGATGCCGATGCTCCCTCGGTCTTCGTGTGTTCCGACGCGTCTTCTGACGCCGATGGCGACGTGCGTCTCGCAGTCGATTGCAGTGTCGCGCGCTATATCCAGCCGTATACACGGAAACTTCGCCTTTTCGGACGCCCGCGATCATCGCGCAGCCGATAGATCGGTGTCCGATATGTTGCAGTGCAGCTTGCTTCCTTCGCCCATTATTTTGATTATCCGTATATGCGTATGTAGGCATATACGAAATTCTATGTGCCTTCGCACGAACTTGAAGACTGACCGTCATGGAAGAACTCGATCGCGTATTCGAAAAGGTGTCGCACTACTTCAGCCTGCTGTCCGAGCCGACGCGGCTGAAGATCCTACACGCGCTGTGCGGGGGCGAGCGCTCGGTGAACGAGGTGGTGACGGAAGTCGGGTCGTCGCAGACCAACGTGTCCCGGCATCTCGGCGCGATGTATCAGGCGGGGGTGCTCTCGCGGCGTCGCGACGGGAACCAGGTGTACTACACGATTGCGGATACCGGGGTGGTCGAGATCTGTCGCGCCGTGTGCGTGCAGGTGGCTGGCCGAATCGAGGAGGAAGCGCTGCCAGAGCGTGCCGTCGATGGCTTCATGCCACGCGGAAATTAATACATAAGCTGTAACCCGCCAGTGTCCTCGCGATGCTGGCGGACGCCACAAAACGCGAGGAGACAGGGGTGAGCAAAACAAGCGATGACAAATCGCGAGCCGGCCGTTTGCGCCGGGCTCCGGAGAATTTCATCGACGGCACGTTCGCTGCCGACGTCACGCGCGACGGGTTGAACCCCTCGCGACGCGGCTTTCTGCAACGCAGTTTCCTCGCCGCAGGCGCGGCACTCGCGGGCGGTGCGGCATTTGCCGCCGACGCGCCCAACGGCGTGCCGGGTGCCGGTGACCCGATGATTCTCGAGCCGCGCCCGTGGGCCACGTCGCTTGGCCAGCCGGTGGCGGCACGTCCCTATGGCATGCCGTCGAAGTACGAGGCGAACCTGCAACGGCGTCAGTCGCCGGGGCTTACGCAGACGGCGCAGGCCTCGGTCGCCTTCACGCCCCTTCAGGGCCTGTTCGGCATCATCACGCCCAGCGGCCTGCACTTCGAGCGTCACCATCAGGGCTGGCAGGAGATCGATCCGACGCAGCACCGACTGATGGTGCACGGCCTCGTGCGCGAAGCGAAGGTGTACACGATGGACGACATCATGCGACTGCCGTCCGTCTCGCGCATGCACTTCATCGAATGCGGGGCGAACACCGGCATGGAGTGGGGCAATGCCGCCGTGCCGACCGTCCAGTACACGCACGGCATGCTGTCGTGCTGCGAGTTCACCGGCGTGCCGCTGTCCGTGTTGCTCGACGATGTGGGCGCAGACACGAAGAAAGGCCAGTTCGTGCTGGCTGAAGGGGGCGACGGCTCCGGCATGACGCGCACCATCTCCATGGAGGCGGCGCTCTCGGACGTACTCGTCGCCTGGGGGATGAACGGCGAAATGCTGCGCCCGGAGAACGGCTACCCGCTGCGTCTGGTGGTGCCGGGCGTGCAGGGCGTGTCGTGGGTGAAATGGCTGCGTCGCATCAAAGTCGGCGACGCGCCGTGGAATACCAAGGATGAAACCAGTCACTACGTCGATCTGATGCCCGACGGCCAGCACCGTCAGTACACGTCGATTCAGGAGTGCAAGTCCGTCATCACGTCGCCCTCGGGTGGACAGGCCCTGCTCGACCGGGGCTACTTCAATGTGACGGGCCTTGCATGGTCGGGCAGAGGACGGATCAAACGCGTGGACGTCTCCACCGATGGCGGCAAATCGTGGCGCGCCGCGCGGCTCGAATCGCCGGTGCTCCCGAAATGCCTCACGCGCTTTAACTTCGACTGGCAGTGGGACGGCTCGCCCGCCTTGCTGCAAAGCCGTGCCGTCGACGAAACCGGCTTCGTGCAACCGCGCTACAGACAACTGCGCGAAGTGCGCGGCACCAAGTCGATCTATCACAACAATGCGATCCAGACGTGGCAGGTGGCAGCGAACGGGGAGGTGACCAATGTTCACGTCGACTGAGCGCATGCCGATGCGCGTGTCCATGAGAACGCTGCGCCGTCGCGCGCAATCCACCGCGATTGCTGCGCTCTGGGCCGGTGCGCTGGCCGTCGCGGGACTGACCGTCGCCACGTGGTTTGCAACGCCTGCACACGCCGCGAAGGCAACGCAGGCGTCGCAGGCCGCCTCCGTGACGTCGGCGACGCCTGCATCGCCTATCAAAGCCCCGGGCGGTATCGGACGCGACGCCACGCCCGCAGAACTCGGCGCGTGGGACATTGACGTACGTCCCGATTTCAAGGGGCTCCCCAAGGGGCAAGGTTCGGTCGCCGACGGGCAGAAGCTGTTCGATGCGCGCTGCGCGTCGTGCCACGGCACGTTCGGGGAGAGCAACGAGGTCTTCAATCCACTGGTGGGCGGCACGACGGCCGACGACATCAAGACGGGCCACGTCGCCTCGCTGCGCGCGAACAATCAGCCGGTGCGCACCACGCTCATGAAGGTCGATACGGTCTCCACCATGTGGGACTACATCCGTCGCGCCATGCCGTGGAACGCGCCGCGCTCGCTCACACCCGACGAGGTGTACGCGGTGACGGCCTACATCCTGAACCTCGGCGAGATCGTGCCGGCGGACTTCGTGCTGTCGGATAAGAACATCGGCGACGTGCAGAAACTGATGCCCAATCGCAACGGCATGACGCGTGCGCACGGCATGTGGCGCGTGGGCGACAAACCGGATACCCATAACAAGGCGTGTATGCAGGATTGCCCTGAGGCTGGTATCGTGACGTCCGCACTCCCTGCGTACGCCCGCGACGCACATGGAGATCTGGCCGCGCAAAACCGGGTCATCGGCCCGGTGCGTGGTGTCGATACGAAGCTGCCGCCGCTGTCGGGCACCGCCGCGCAAAATGCGTCGGTGCGCAGGACTGCGGCTCTCGCCACGCTCGGTATGGCGAGTCCGGACGCGCCGGCCCAAACCGCCGCTGCGACGTCACCGGCAGCAACGCTTGCGGATAAGAACGGTTGTCTGGCCTGTCACGGCGTTACCGACAAGAAGATCGGGCCCGCCTTCTCGGAGGTCGCCGCCAAGTACCATGGGCAGTCGAATGCGACTGATGTACTGGTGGCGAAGATACGTGCCGGAGGTGCCGGTAATTGGGGCAGCATGCCTATGCCGCCGCAATCACAGGTTGCAGAAACCGATATCCGTACGATGGTCGACTGGATTCTTCGTGGTGCACATTGAGCGGGCAGGGTGTCCGACGGATGCGCCGACTCTCCAGGCCGCCGCAGGACCCCGTCCCCAACACAAACCGAAGGAGTAAGAATGAAGAAGATGCTCATCGCTGCGGCCATGCTTGCCGGTACTTCGCTGGCTCATGCAGGTGTCGATGTCGCCGCTGCGACCAAGCTCGCGCAAGCCAACGCCTGTATGGGTTGCCACGCGGTCGACAAGAAGCTCGTGGGCCCGTCGTATCAGGAAGTCGCTGCCAAGTACAAGGGCGACAAGGATGCGGTGGCCAAGCTGGTCAAGAAGGTGAAGAGTGGTGGTTCGGGTGTCTGGGGGCCGATCCCGATGCCGGCTCACCCGAATATGTCGGATGCTGACGCCAAGATCCTGGTGGATTGGGTTCTGGCTGGCGCCCCGGCGAAGTAAGCAGGGGCAGGGGGCTCGCCGGAACATCGGACGAGCGAACGGCGGCCGGCGTCACGCATGAAGTGTTCAGACGTGCGCCGGCGGCCTTCAAAGAGGAAACACACAGAGATGAACCAACAGCGACGCGACATGCTGCGGTTTTCCGCGGTAATGGGACTGGCGGTGGCCGCCGGGCTGATCAAGCCCGAAGAGGCCCGCGCGGCACAGGTGGAATGGAACAAGGCGGCGTTTGCCACCAAGAGCGTGGCCGATACGGTCAAGGCGCTCGGCGGCACGAGCGCGAGCCCCAGCGACCTGGTCGTGCTGACGGCTCCCGACATCGCCGAAAACGGCGCGGTCGTGCCGGTGGCAGTGACGAGCAAGGCCCCGAATACGCAATCGATCGCCATCCTGATCGAGAAGAATCCGAACACGCTCGCCGCGTCGTTCGATATTCCCGACGGCACCGAGCCGTCGGTCACCACGCGCGTGAAGATGGGCCAGACGTCGAAGGTCTACGCGCTGGTCAAGGCAGACAACAAGTACCTCGTGGCCGAGAAGGAAATCAAGGTCACGCTGGGTGGCTGCGGCGGTTGAGCGACGCATCGAATAAGGCTAGAGGAGCACAACATGGGTAATCCGATGCGCATTCGCGCAACCGAGGCCGGCGGTGTCGTCGAAGTGAAGGCGCTGATGAGCCACATCATGGAAACCGGCCAGCGCAAGGACGCTTCCGGTAACATCGTCCCCGCACACTTCATCCAGACGGTCACGGTCACCTGCAACGGCAAGACGGTGCTGACGGCCGAATGGGGTCCGGCCGTGTCGAAGGATCCGTTCATGTCGTTCAAGTTCAAGGGCGGCAAGAAGGGCGACAAGGTCGCGGTGACGTGGACCGACAACAAGGGCGACTCGCGTACCGACGAGGTGACCGTCGCCTGACAGGCGATGCCGGGAAGCTGTGCGGTGGCGCTCGCGGGAAGACGAAACGCGTCTGCCCGTGGTGCGCCGAACAACCCACAAAAAGAGGAGAGTCAGATGCTAGAGGCGCAACATAGCGCACGGGTGAGCACCCCACGCGACATCACATCGGCGGCATGGCTGCGCCGTACCGTGCTGGGTGGCCTGCTCGCCATTGCGGGCGTCGGCGTGCCCGTCGCCACGCTCGTCGGCACCGCAAACGCGGCCGACAACTCGACGGCCGACGCCATCGCGCAATATCGCGAAATGCTCGCCGACGGCAACCCGGCGGAACTTATCGAAATGCGCGGCGAAGAACTCTGGAAGACGCCGCGTGGCCCGAACAACGTGTCGCTCGCGCAGTGCGACCTCGGGCTCGGCGCCGGTGTCGTGAAAGACGCCTACGCGCAACTGCCGCGCTACTTCCCGGATACGAAACGTGTGCTCGATGGCGAGTCGCGCATCGTCGAATGCATGGTGAATCTGCAAGGCTTCAAGCGCGCGGACGTCATCAAGCAACCGTTCTCCAAGGAAGGCCAGGATCCGACCGATCTCGAAGCGCTTACCGCTTACGTGGCAGGTCAGTCGCGCGGTGCACTCATTCGCGTGCCGCAGTCGCACAAGGAAGAGAAGGAAGCCTACGCGCGCGGCCAGAAGATTTTCTATTACCGTGCCGGTCCGTACGACTTCTCGTGCGCCTCGTGCCACGGGGCGGACGACAAGCGCATTCGCTTGCAGGATCTGCCGAACCTGACCAAACCGGCGGCCGCACGTCAGGCCTTCGCGACGTGGCCGGGCTACCGTGTCTCGCAAGGCGCGCTGCGCACGATTCAGTGGCGCATGTACGACTGCTTCCGTCAGCAGCGCATGCCCGAGCTGAACTATGGTTCGCAGGCGTCGATCGATCTGATTACTTTCCTCGGTGTGATGGCCAACGGCGGCAAGATGGACGCCCCCGGCCTGAAGCGCTGACCGATTGCGAGGCACACCCATGAAATCATTCGCATTGCGCGCGACGTGTGTCGCGCTGGCAGCGGCCGGGGCTCTCGTCGTCGGCGCAGCCTTCGCTCAGGATGACGGCGTGAAGCGCGTCACCGGCACTACCGACGCGGCCGTCGTGCAGGAACTGCGCGACTCGTTCCGTGGCTCGGGCATCGCGCAGCTCGATCGCATCGATCAGAGCGAATTGCAGAAGCTGTGCACGCAGTACGCGACCAAGCCGATGCCGGCGAAGATCGCCGAGCGTCTGCAAAAGGCCGAACTGGCGAACGTCAAGGCACCGGCGGACGGCAAGTACCTCGGCGACTGGAAGGAGGGCGAGAAGGTCGCCCAGAACGGACGCGGCATGCAGTTCACCGACAAGGCCGACACCGTCAACGGCGGCAACTGCTACGCCTGCCATCAACTGACCAAGAGCGAGATCTCGTTCGGCAACATCGGTCCGTCGCTCTATAACTACGGCAAGCTGCGCGGCGATTCGCCCGAAGTGGTCAAGTACACGTGGGCGAAGGTCTACGACTCGCACAGCTACATGGCCTGCTCCAATATGCCGCGCTTCGGGGCGGCAGGCATCCTGACGGAAAAGCAGTTGAAGGATGTCATGGCACTGCTGCTCGACCCGGCCTCGCCGGTCAATCAATAAGGCGATTGTCCTTTGCCGTGCGGGCGGAGGGGCAACCTCCGCCGACGGCTTCCGGAGTGCCGCATGACTTCCCTATCTGACGCTTTCGCCCGGTCTGAACGGCCCGGCCGTGTGCGCGCACGCATGGCACGCGCTGCTAATGGACTGGCCATCGTGTTGAGTGCGGTGGCGATGCTCGCGAGCGCGCCTGCGCAGGCGGTCGAAGTCGGCGACACCGTGACACTGCCGTCGCTCACGTTGCTCGATGGCAAGACGCTGCCCGCCAGCGCCTTCAAGGACCGCACGGTCATCGTCGAGTACTGGGCGTCGTGGTGCCCGTTCTGTGCGCAGCAGAATCCGCACGTGCAGAAGCTTTACGAAGCGACGCGCGGCAAGCCGATCCAGATCGTCACGCTGTCCATCGACAAGAAGCCGCAAGAGGCTATCGATTACATCAAGGCGCACGGCTACACGTTCCCCGCCGGGATGGAGACGGACGCCTGGCAGGCGGCGCTGGGCAAGCGTCGCGGGTTGCCGGAGCTGTACGTGATCGGACGCAACGGCAAGGTCTTGCGCAAGGAAGTCGGCGAGATGTTCGGTGAGGACGTGGCGGCGCTCGCGGACTACGCAGGCAAGTGAACTGGCGCGACGAGCGAATCGACGCAAAAGCCAACGCGCACGAATAACAGCGGCGACGCATTGTGAGATGCGTTCGCCCCGCAGATGCAACGGAGACGAGATGAATCGACGCGAGTTCATGCAAGTACTGGCAGTGGCGGCCGCAGGCGGGATGGCGCTGTCGCATCATGAGACGGCAGCGGCCAAGGCAGCCGCCGCGTTCTACGATCTGCCGAAATTCGGCAACGTGCATCTGCTGCACTTCACCGACTGCCACGCGCAGTTGCTGCCGATCTACTTCCGTGAACCGAGCGTCAATCTGGGCATTGGCGAGCAGGCCAACAAGGCACCGCACCTCGTGGGCGACGCTTTCCTGAAGGCCTACGGATTGCGTCCTGGCACGCAGGATGCCTACGCCTTCACCTATCTCGATTTCGCCGCCGCTGCGCGCACGTACGGCAAGGTCGGCGGCTTCGCGCATCTGGCGACGCTGGTCAAGCGCATGAGGGCGTCGCGCCCGGGGGCGCTGCTGCTCGACGGCGGCGACACGTGGCAAGGCTCCGGCACCGCCATGTGGACGAAGGGTCAGGACATGGTCGACGCCACGCTGGCCCTCGGCGTCGACGTCATGACGGCGCACTGGGAATTCACCTACGGCGCGGAGCGCGTGAAGTCCGTCGTCGAAGAGCAACTCAAGGGCAAGATCGACTTCGTCGCACAGAACGTGCAGACGAACGACTTCGGCGATCCGGTGTTCGCACCGTACACCATCAAGACAATGAACGGCGTGCCGGTGGCCATCATCGGTCAGGCGTTCCCGTACACCCCGATCGCGAATCCGCGCTACTTCGTGCCCGACTGGACGTTCGGCATTCAGGAAGAGCGTTTGCAGTCGATGGTCGACGAAGTGCGCGGCAAGGGCGCACAGGTGGTCGTGGTGCTCTCGCACAACGGCATGGACGTCGACCTGAAGCTGGCGTCGCGCGTGCGCGGCATCGACGCGATTCTCGGCGGCCACACGCATGACGGCGTGCCCAAGCCGGTCGTGGTGGAAAACGCTGGCGGCAAGACGCTCGTCACCAATGCAGGCTCGAACGGCAAGTTCCTCGCGGTGCTGGACTTCGACGTGAAGGGCGGCAAGCCGGTGGATTTCCGCTACAAGCTCCTGCCGGTGTTCGCGAACCTGCTGCCGGCGGACGCGCAAATGCAGACGCTCATCGAGCGCGTGCGCGCACCGTTCGCGGCGAAGCTGGCCGAGCCGCTGGCGGTCACCGAAGGCACGCTGTACCGCCGAGGCAACTTCAATGGCACCTTCGACCAGTTGCTGCTCGACGCCGTGATGGCCGAGAAGGACGCCGAGATCGGTTTCTCGCCGGGCTTTCGCTGGGGGACGTCGCTGCTGCCGGGCCAGGCGATCACGATGGAGCAACTGCTCGACCAGACGGCGATTACCTATCCGTACACGACCCTCACCCCCATGACCAGTGAGACGATCAAGACGGTGCTCGAAGACGTGGCGGACAACCTGTTCAACCCGGACCCGTATTACCAGCAGGGCGGCGATATGGTGCGCGTGGGCGGCATGGACTACACCATCGATCCGATGGCGCCGATGGGGCAGCGGATTTCGGAAATGCGCCTGAACGGCAAGCTCATCGAGGCGGGCAAGACCTACAAGGTGGCCGGTTGGGCGCCGGTGGCGGAAGGCGCGCAGGGTGAGCCGGTCTGGGACGTCGTGGCTCGCCATCTCAAGGCGCAAAAGACGATTGTCGCGAAAGCGCCGAAAGTCCCTGTCATCAAGGGGATGAAGGGCAATCTGGGGTCCGCCTGAAGCGTTCCGAAAACGCAGGGATGGCTCGCCGGACGGGCAATCCCGAGCAATTTTGTCGGCGGCTCGCCGCGCCCGGAAAAATCGCTATAATTAGAGCTTCGTGTGGGGCGGTAGCTCAGCTGGGAGAGCGTCGCGTTCGCAATGCGAAGGTCGGGAGTTCGATCCTCCTCCGCTCCACCACCCGAATCGGAAAACCTTGGAAGCACAATGTGTTCCAAGGTTTTTTGCTTTCGGCGTCCCGGTCTTTTCTGCTTATCAATTTCGGGTTTCCGTGCCGTTCCGGTCGCTTTCACCAAGGTGAAACCAGTGCGCTGGACCGGCAAATGGGATTCCGAGTACAATTGTTCAACTTCAAACAAACCTCATTTGTCGTGCGCCGGTATTTCCCGGGCGGGCAAAGGCGTGGCGTATACCGAGATGTGTCGAGTTCTGTGCCATTCAGAGGGATATGGGCAGTTTTATGCAAAGCCGACAAGCCAAGACACAAGAGGACACCTATTTTCGGGTATTGCGAATACTGCATGAAAATCCGGACCTGACCCAACGCGAATTGGCGGAGCAATTGGGCGTCAGTGTAGGCGGTTTGAATTACTGCCTTAAAGCGCTGATGGACAAGGGCTGGGTGAAGATGCAGAACTTTGCGAATTCGAAGAATAAGTTCGGATACGTCTACGTTCTTACGCCGCGCGGTATTTCGCAGAAGGCGGCGCTGACGAGCCGGTTCCTCAAACGCAAGATGGAAGAATACGAATTGCTGAAAGCAGAGATCATGGCGTTGAAGCAGGAAGTCAAAGACGAGCAGGACGGCGATTTTCAGGGAGTGACCCAATGAAGATCGCCATCGCGGGAACCGGATACGTTGGCCTTTCCAATGGCATTCTGCTGGCCCAGCATAACGAAGTCGTCTGCCTCGATATCGTTGCGGAAAAGGTCGATATGCTCAATCGCCGCGAGTCGCCCATCGACGACGCGGAGATTGAGGAATACCTGAGGCACAAGCCGTTGAATTTCCGCGCTACGCTCGACAAGCACGAAGCGTACGCCGGTGCGGATTACGTCATCATTTCGACGCCGACGGACTACGATCCCGATACGAATTATTTCGACACCCGGTCGATCGAAGCGGTGATTCGCGATGTTCTGGACGTGAATCCGAGCGCTGTGATGATCATCAAGTCGACCATTCCGGTCGGCTATACGCTCAATGCTCGCGAGCAATTCGGTACGGAAAACCTGATTTTTTCACCCGAGTTCCTCCGCGAAGGTCGAGCCCTTTACGACAACCTCCATCCCTCGCGGATCGTCGTGGGTGAGCAGTCCGCGCGTGCCGAAGCCTTTGCGAATCTCCTCAAGCGCGGTGCGATCAAGCAGGACATTCCGACGCTATTCACCGGCAGTACGGAAGCCGAAGCGATCAAGCTGTTCGCGAACACGTACCTCGCGATGCGCGTCGCTTACTTCAACGAGCTCGATAGCTACGCGGCCGCGCACGGCCTCGATTCGCGTCAGATTGTCGACGGCGTCGGCCTCGATCCGCGCATCGGCACGCACTACAACAACCCGAGCTTCGGTTACGGGGGCTACTGCCTCCCGAAGGACACCAAGCAGCTGTTGGCGAACTATCGCGACGTTCCGCAGAATCTGATTCACGCGATTGTGGAAGCGAATGCGACGCGCAAGGAATTTATCGCCAATGAAGTTTGTCGGCAAAAGCCGAAGGTGGTCGGCGTCTACCGTCTGATCATGAAGGCCGGTTCCGATAATTTCCGCGCATCGAGTATTCAGGAAATCATGACGAAGATCCGGCAGCGCGGGATTGAAGTCATCGTCTACGAGCCGACGCTGAAAGAAGAAGAATTCAATCACTTCCGCGTCGTCTGGGATCTGGACGAGTTCAAACGAGATTCAGACGTTATCATCGCTAACCGAAAAACGGATGCGCTGGCGGACGTTCTGAACAAGGTATATACGCGGGATCTTTTCGGCAGCGATTAATTCGCCCGATGATCTCCGCCGGGGCGTAGCGACAAGCGTCGTGAGCAAAGCCAACGGGTTTTGCGAAATCCACGAATGATCATTTGATTTGCATACATACAGG
This sequence comes from Pandoraea commovens, assembly GCF_902459615.1. Lineage (GTDB taxonomy): Bacteria > Pseudomonadota > Gammaproteobacteria > Burkholderiales > Burkholderiaceae > Pandoraea > Pandoraea commovens. Next base: position 93,164 of record NZ_CABPSA010000002.1, on the reverse strand, counting down.
TGGGTGTGATGTTGAATTTTGCGTTGGTGGGATGTGGTCGCATTGCCAAGCGACATGCAGAACTTCTCGGTCTGAAGCAGATTGAAGGTGCACAGCTGTCTGCCGTGTGCGATATCGATGCAGCGAAAGCAAAGGACTTCGGCGAGCGCTTTTCGGTCCCGCATTACACGGATATGCATCAAATGATGCAGACCGTGAAGAACATCGATGCGGTCGTTGTGCTGACGGAAAGCGGCAATCACGCCCGCAACGTGGTGGACCTGGCCAAGTACGGCAAGCACGTCGTGGTGGAAAAGCCGATGGCGCTGACGCTCGACGACGCCGACGCCATGATTCGCGCGTGCGATAACGCGGGCGTCAAGCTGTTCGTCGTGAAGCAGAACCGCTTCAACGTGCCGGTGGTGAAGCTTCGCGAAGCGCTTGAGCAAGGCCGCTTCGGCAAGCTCGTGCTCGGCACGGTGCGCGTGCGCTGGTGCCGTACGCAGGAATATTACGATCAGGCCCCTTGGCGCGGCACCTGGGCGATGGACGGCGGCGTGCTGACCAATCAGGCGAGCCATCACGTCGATATGCTCGAATGGATGCTCGGCGAAGTCGACAGCGTATTCGCTCGCGGCACGACGGCACTGGCGAAGATCGAAGCCGAAGACACGGCAGTTGTCACGCTCAAGTTCCGCAACGGGGCACTGGGCGTCATCGAGGCGACCACGGCCGTGCGTCCGAAAGACCTCGAAGGTTCGATCTCGGTGCTGGGCGAGACCGGTACCGTGGAAGTGGGCGGATTCGCCGTGAACAAGATGAAGGTCTGGAACTTCACCGAACCGATGCCGGGCGACGAAGACGTCATGGAGAAGTACTCCGTGAATCCGCCGAACGTGTACGGTTTCGGTCACCAGGCTTATTACGAACACGTGGTGGACTGCATTCAGAACAATCGTCGCCATCTGGTCGACGGTCTGGAAGGGCGCAAGAGCCTGGAACTGATCAACGCCATTTACGAGTCCATCGAGACCGGTAAGGAAGTGCATCTGCGCTTCCGTCCGCAGCACTGCAAGCTCGGGGGCACCTTTTGAGTTCGCCCCGGATTCTGAAGTCGGGCATCGTCGACGTCATGTTCGGTGAGAACGTGACGGTCATCGAGCCTGCCAATCTGTACGGCTGCACCATCGGCGACAACGTATTCGTCGGTCCCTTCGTCGAAATTCAACGAAGCGTCACCATCGGTCATCGCACGAAGGTGCAGTCGCATGCATTCGTTTGCGAATTGGTCGACATCGGCGACGACTGCTTCATCGGGCACGGCGTGATGTTCATCAACGACGTGTTTTCGACCGGCGGTCCGGCGCGTGGCAACAAGTCGCTCTGGAAGAGTACCCGGATCGGCAATCGCGTTTCCATCGGTAGCAATGCCACCATTTTGCCGGTCACGATCTGCGACGGTGTGGTGATCGGCGCCGGCGCCGTTGTGACAAAGAACATCGAAGTGCCTGGCATCTACGCCGGCAATCCCGCACGCCTCGTCAAAAAACTGGACATTGAGCAGACGCTATGAGCAATAACATCCCCTTCGTCGACCTGCACGCCCAGTATCTGGGCATCAAGAACGATATCGACGCTGTGATCGCCGAAGTCATCGAGAAATCGATGTTCGTGCGCGGCCCGTACGTCGACAAGTTCGAAAAGGCGTTCGCCGAACTGATGCAAAGCAAGCACTGCGTGTCGTGCGCCAACGGCACCGACTCGCTCTACATCGCGATGTTCGCGCTGGGTGTGAAGCCGGGTGACGAAGTGATTGCGCCGGCGCACTCGTGGATCTCGACGACCGAGACGATTACGCAGGCTGGCGGCACGGTGGTCTTCTGCGATACGGACGCGCAAACCTACACGATGGACCCGCGTTCGCTCGAGTCGAAGATCACCTCGAAGACCGTGGGGATCATCCCCGTTCACCTGTACGGTCAGGCGGCGGACATGGATCCGATCATGGAAATCGCCCGCAAGCACAAGCTCTGGGTGCTCGAAGATTGCGCCCAGGCGCACCTCGCGCAGTACAAGGGCAAGCAAGTGGGCACGTTCGGCGATGCCGCCTCGTATTCGTTCTATCCGGGCAAGAACCTCGGTGCGATGGGCGATGCCGGTGCCGTAACGACCAACGATTCCGCGCTGGCCGACAAGATGGCCATGTTTGCACGTCACGGTGGTCTGACGAAGGGCGATCACCAGATCGAAGGGATCAACAGCCGCCTCGACGGTCTTCAGGCGGCGATTCTGTCGGTCAAGCTGCCGCATCTGCCGAAGTGGACGGCGCAGCGTCAGGAGCGCGCCGCACGCTACACGAAGCTGCTGGCTGACGTGCCCTCGATCAAGGTCCCGCATATCGCCGAAGGGCGCGAGCCGGTCTGGCATCTGTACGTCATCGAGCATGAGCGTCGTGATGAGCTGGCGAAGTATCTGGGCGCCAAGGGCATCCCGACCGTGATCAACTACCCGGTCGCTTTGCCGTTCCTGCCGGCGTATCAACGTCTGGGTCACACGCCTGCCGACTTCCCCAACGCCTACGCCAATCAGTCGCGCATTCTGTCGATTCCGATCTTCCCGGAACTGACCGACGCACAGATGGACATCGTGGTCGCCGCTATCAAGGCGTTCGACGAGGGTAAGTAAGCACGATCCGCTTCACACGCAGGGCACGCATACCGCATGTTGCGGTATGCACTGGCCCGGGTGCCGGCGCATGTCGTGCGGATGCCCCGGCAGACGATGCCGCTTCGTTCATTGCATTGCGCGTCCCGAGGGTTAACGCATCCGGGACGAAGCGACTTCATCAAGGTGAGTTTTTGCTAGCTCGATTGTTTCGCAGTGCAGGCGCCGTTGCGATCGGAACGGCGGTCGGACAAGGTGCCATCGTTCTGGCGACGCCGCTGTTGTCGCGTATCTACTCGCCGGCCGATTTCGGCACGCTGGCCGTGTTGCTCACGGTGGGCAATATTTCGATGGCGCTCGCGTGCCTTCGTTACGACATGGCGATTCCGGGCGCGAACGAGGACGAGATTCGCGGCCTGATGTCGGTCTCCGTGATGTCGTGTCTGTTGCTTGCCGTGGTCGTGACCGTTTGTCTCGCGTTGCTTCCCGGTTCATGGCATTTGGGCGCGGTGCTCGACACGATGGCGCAGCGCCCCTGGCTGATCGGCGTGTGTGTGGCGGCAGTGGGGATCTTTCAGGCGACGAACGCCTACTTGCTGCGTCAGGGCGACTATCGCGGCGCGGGCATTCAGCGCGCCAGCCAGGGCATTGTGTTTATCGCGCTGGCCTCGATTCCGGCCGTGGGTGTGTTGTGGGCCTACGCGCTGTCGTTCCTTGTCGCGGGCTGGCGTAGCGGGCGATATTTCGCGAAAGCGGCCACCGATGCGGTGCCCTGGCGCGAAGCGGCGGCGAGACACCGGCAATTGCCGATGCTGAGTCTGCCGGGGGCGGTACTCGACGTGGTCGGATACAGCCTGTGCATCTGGATCGTGGTGTCCCATTACGGCACCGCGTCGACCGGGGTGTATTCGCAGGTTCAACGTCTGATCGGCGCGCCGATGATGCTGGCGAGCATCAGTCTCGGCCAGATCATGTTGCGTCACACGGCTGAGATTCGCGACGACAAGCCGGCCATCCGACATCTTGTGAGCCGTCTGATGATGCTCATGGGCGCGGGGTTGGTGGTTGCGCTACCGGTCGTGTGGTTCGCGGGGGCCGACATCCTTCGCTTCTTTCTCGGTCCGAAGTGGACGATCGACCGTGAGCTGGTCGTGGCGGTCACGTTTGCTGTGGCGGTGCGGGCGTGTGTGTCGCCGCTCAGTACCGTGTTGATTTCGCTACGCCGGTTCGATCTGGCGCTGGCCTGGCAGATTCTGTATTTCTGTTCGGCCGTCACGATCTTGCCGTGGCTGGCAAGGCATCTGGACCTGAATTCGTACGCCACTGCGTATGCCGTACACGAAGCGGTACTTTACGGCATCTATCTCAAGATCATTCTTTGGGCTCTTCGTAAATAAGTATGTGCGGGATCTTCGGTTTACTTCAGTCGCAGCCCTTTAACGGGCACGAGCTCATTCGCATGAGCCAGTCGATTCGTCACCGCGGGCCGGACGACGAGGGCTTCATGGTGATTTCGGACGGCCACGAGGTGCATTTCGGTGGCGCGGATACGCCCGACCACGTCATGCAGGCCGATCTGGCGTACACGCCGCGCGAGCGTATCGACCCGCAATGGCGCAGTGCGGCGGGCGGACTGGCGTTCGGTCATCGCCGCCTGTCGATCGTCGACTTGTCGCTGCGCGGCCACCAGCCGTGCATGTACGGCGACCGCTACTGGATCACGTACAACGGCGAGGTCTACAACTACATCGAGTTGCGCGAAGAGCTGAAGGCCGAGGGTTTCCGGTTCGAGACCGAATCGGATACCGAGGTCATTCTCGCCGCCTATATGGCATGGGGTAAGGACTGCCTGCGCCGGTTCAACGGCATGTGGGCGCTGGCGATTTACGACGCGCGCACGCAAGAGGTGTTCCTCGCCCGTGACCGCTTCGGCGTGAAGCCGCTTTATTACACGGTGGAAGGCGGTCGGTTTGCCTTCGCATCGGAGATCAAGGTGCTTGCACAGGCCGACGGCTGGAAGGCCCGGGCAGACGAGACGCAGTTGCTCGATTTCCTCGCCTGGGACATCACGGACCATACGGATCGCACCACGTTCGCTGGCGTCCGTCAGTTGCCGGCCGGAAGCTTCATGGTGCTGAACCTGAAGGACTGGCAGTCGCCGACGGGCAAGGCCGGTGCACAGGCGCTGCACATCGAGCGCTGGTACGAGGTCAAGCCGGCGAGCTATTCGTCGCGCGAGGCGGTCGACATGCTGCCGGAGCTGATGGCGAGTGCCGTGTCGCTGCGCCTTCGTGCCGATGTGCCGGTCGGCTCCTGCCTGTCGGGTGGATTGGATTCGTCTGCCATTGTTTGCCTGATGCGCAAGGGACTGAGCGCGGTCGGCAGTACGGCGGCACTGAAGACGTTCACGGCCGGCTCGAACGACGCCGCCTTCGACGAGACCCGATTCGCACGCACGGTCATCGAGGCGGCGGGCACGGAAGCGCATTTCGTCACGCCGGAGCCTTCGCGACTGTTCGATCAGGTCGACAAGCTGGTCTGGCATCAGGACGAGCCTTTCGGCTCGACGTCGATCTTCGCGCAATGGTGCGTTTTCGATCTGGCAAGCCGTAACGATATTGTGGTGATGCTCGACGGCCAGGGCGCCGACGAGATCTTTGGCGGCTACCGTGGATTCTTCGGTGCCTATCTGGCAGGACTCGTGCGCAGCGGAAATCTCTCGGGGTGGATGCGCGAGGCGGCTGCGATGCGTCAGGAGATCGGATTCTCGGGCGTTCGTTCGATAGGCTACACTGCCGCGTATCTGTACCCGAAACTCGTCAGCCTGCTCGGCAAGTTCGATGGTCGTGCCTACAGTGACCAGGATTGGCTGGCACCGGGCGCACGGCGCGTGCTGGAGCGCAACCCGTATGAGGTTGTGGGTGGGCGCACCACGTCGGTCCGGGAGTTGTCTGTGGCCCAACTGGTGTCCACGAACCTGCCGCGCCTGCTGCATTGGGAGGACCGGAACTCGATGGCGTTCTCCCTTGAGGCTCGCGTGCCATTCCTCGACTATCGCGTGGTCGAATGCGCGCTGGCGATGGACGACGCCGAGAAGGTCGGCGGCGGGGTGTCCAAGCGTGTGCTTCGCGAGTCGATGCGCGGGCTGGTCCCGGACGCGGTGCTGGATCGCCGCGACAAGATGGGGTTTGTGACCGCCGAGCCGGCATGGGTGCGCGACCCTGCGTACGTGCAGATGTTCCGGCGCGAGCTTGAGGAGTCGGTGGCACGGTTGCCGGGATACGTCTCGCCGGGCATCGTCGATCGCTTCGACGCCGTGGTGCGTGGCGAGAAGAAGTTTGATTTCCGTTACTGGCGAACCATTTCCGCCGGTAAGTGGGCAAAGACATTCGACGTGGCCGCTTGATCTTCCACGTCGGCGGCCGGCGGCATGGGCCTGTGGATCATGCAGACCGCGCCCCCTCACGTGGGATTTCAATGGAGAGAGCGTCAGCGGGCTATTGGCTGGCGCGTCCACGAAACATAGGAACTTATGGTTAAACCCGTTAGCGCGAATGCCCTCACTTCCGACGACCGTCAGAAAACGAAGTCACGTCGCCGGACAGCGTTGGAAGCTATCGTCGATATCCGGTCGTCGGGCATTGTGTTTCCGCTGATGATCGTGATCGGCTATTGTCTTGTGCCGCTCGTCGTTAGCCTGTTGTTCTTCGACTACCCGTATCTTCTCGAACTCTCGTTCCTTTCGATCATTTCGGCGCTGTGCATTACGCTGGGTTCGATAACGCCGATTTTCGATCCGTTGGTCTCTTCGCACCGCAAACGCCTGGTGTTGAGCGAGAAGGGATTCGTCTGGCCGGTATGGATTGCCTTTGCGTTATTCGCCGTGCTTGCCTGGGCGACCGCCGAACGCATTCCTATTTTGGCGGCCATTGCCGGTGCAGATCCGGCGACATTGGCGGAATTGCGCGAGCGTTTTCTAAAAGCGCGCGAAGGATGGCAGCAGAGTTTTGTCTACATCAATGCGCTTTTTACCGGCGCATTGATTCCTTATTGCCTTGCACGCATGTTCCTTAGCCGCATGCGGGGGCGATGGCTGGGCCTGTTCTTCTTCTTTTTCTATTCCATCAGTTTTCTTGAAAAAGCGTTCTTTCTCAAGGCGCTCATTCCGCTGTTCTATCTGGTCGTCGCGGGACATATCCGATCGCGAATTCGCCCAGGCGTACTGTTGCTCGCCATGGTCGGCCTGGTGCTTTTCATGGCGGTGGTTTCAGGCGCAGGCGAGACAGGGGTGGCATCGACTGTCAGTTTCTTCTCGCCCAACTACGTTCCGTCGAGTCCGCTCGAGCATGTGGTCTGGCGAACGATCGTCATTCCCATGGTGACGGCGGCCGACGGTCTGCGCTTGTTCGATACGCAGTTCAGCGGTTCGCTGCTCGACGGCGCAACCAGCAGTTTTCTTGCCGGCTTGACCGGCCAGGTGCGTATTCCTTTCGAGCAACTGGTCTTTGCATTGCAATGGGGCCAAAACGAGACGGGTACCGGTTCCGCGAATTCGGTTTTTATTATCGAATCGTATGTAAATTTCGGTATTTTGGGCGTCGTTTTCTTCTCGTTGATGGCCGGTTGCATTCTCCGGTTGTTGGTGCGGTCCCATGATGTCGCTGCGGGTGCATGCTGGCTCCTCTTCGCGCTTGGCCTGTATACTGCTGGATTGATCGGGACAATGCTGAGTAACGGCTTCATCGTTCTTTTGATGATCATCGTATTCGTGCGACTTAAGTCGTCGAAACGAATTGATCGCACCGTATAGCGGCAACAGTTTTCTGATTTCAACTTTGAAAATGCAACGAATTCTTATCACTGGCGGCGCTGGCTTCATCGGTACTCATTTGTCGCGGCGTTTGCTGGAACTGGGTTATCAGGTTCGCATTCTCGATCCGCTGACCGCGCAGGTGCACGGCGAAGTGCCGACCGGCGTCGACTGGCTGATGTCGGGCGATGTCGAGTTCATTCGTGGTTCGGTGACGTCTGCCGCCGACTGGAGCCGTGCGCTCGTCGACGTCGACCACATCGTCCACCTGGCCGCCGAGACCGGCACGGGCCAGTCGATGTACGAAGTGGCGCGCTACTGCGAAGTCAATTCGATGGGCACCGCCTTGCTGTTCGACGTGCTGGGCCGCATGCCCGAGCGTCGCGTGCAACGCGTGGTGCTCACGTCGAGCCGCTCGGTGTACGGCGAAGGGGCCTACCGCTGCGACGGTTGCGGCGCGGAGCACGTCTATCCGGGCGCACGTCTGGCCGATCAACTGCGTGCGCACCAGTGGGAGCCGTTGTGCCCGCATTGCGGTGTGCCGCTCGTGGCAGTCGCGACGACCGAGAGCGACGCCGTTCGCCCGGCATCCATCTATGCAGCGACGAAGTTCGCCCAGGAAGATCTGGTGCGTATCGCGTGCGATTCGATGGGTCTGGGTTACGCCATTTTCCGTCTGCAAAACGTGTACGGCGAAGGGCAGTCGCTGAAGAACCCGTATACCGGCATTCTGTCGATTTTCTCCACGCGCATTCGCCGTGGCCTGCAGCTCCCGATCTTCGAAGACGGCAAGGAAACGCGCGATTTCGTGCACGTGGCCGATGTGGTCGAAGCACTGGTGGCGGGCATCCGCTCGGAAACGCCGGCCAACGACGTGCTGAACGTCGGCAGCGGCGTGGGCACGAGCGTGGAAGAGGTCGCGCGCGAGCTGACCGTCGCACTGGGTGGTACGCCCGATGTAAAGGTCACGGGTCAGTTCCGCCTTGGCGACATTCGTCACAATTTTGCGGATGTCTCGCGACTGAACGAACGCCTTGGCGTGAAGCCCCAGGTGTCGCTGAGCGAAGGACTGTCGCGATTCGCCGCATGGGTGAAGACGCAGCCGTTGCCGGAAGACAAGCTGGAGCAAGCCAACAAGGAGTTGGTCGAACGCAAGTTGATGGGTTGACGAACCCGATGCCTTCGACAACGTTTTCCTTAAGGCAATACTTGCGCGCGGATTTGCTGCGATACCGGTTCCTGATGACCGGTGCGCACGTCAACGCGTCCCCGGGCCTCTGGCTGCACATGCTGTCGCCGCGCTTCGCGCCGGTGCTGCTGTGCCGCTGCGCGTTCCGGTTACAGAGCTGGCATTTGGGGCCGCTCGCGAAAATCGTGTCGTTGCTTAACTTCGTGGTCTTCGGCATCGAGATTTCACCGCGTTGCCCGATCGGGAAAGGCGTGTTTTTCCCGCATACGCAGGGCACGGTCATCGGTGCGAAATCGGTCGGTGAGAATGCCACGATCTTCCAGGGCGTGACGCTCGGTGCGAAGGAACTCGACATCGGGTATTCGGAAGACGCACGCCCGGTATTGGGCGACGATGTGATCGTTGGCGCCGGAGCGAAGTTGCTCGGCGGTATCAGTATTGGCCACCGGGCGCGCGTGGGCGCGAATGCCGTGGTGGTGGAATCCGTTCCCGAAGGCGCGCTTGCTGTTGGTGTCCCGGCGAAGGTTGTCATTCCCCGTGACGTTGAAAATGTCTGAATCTCTGCAAGGCAAGCAAGCACTACTGATCGCTCCCCGGTTCTTTGGCTACGATCAGGAAATTCGCGCCGAACTCGAACGGCGTGGTGCCAAGGTGGATGTCCTCGCCGATCGCCCGTTCGATACGCCGTTCATGACCGCAGTGACGCGGTTCCGGCGCGATTGGGTCATCGGGGCGGCAACCCGTCTCTATAAGCAGTCGCTCGAGACCTTCGGGCGCACGCACTACGACCTCATCTTCGTGGTCAACGGGCAGACATTGTCGCCGGAGATGTTGCGATTCCTGCGCGCCGCTTATCCGGGCGCACGATTCGTGCTCTATATGTGGGATTCGATGGACAATCGGGCGGCTGTGCTGCCCAATTTGCCGTTGTTCGACCGCACCCTCTCGTTCGACCGCAAGTCCGCGCAAACCTATGGCATGGTCTTCCGACCATTGTTTTTCTCGTCGGGGTTTGAGCAAACACCGGTTGAATCCGATTCACACGAGTATGATCTGAGTTTTATCGGCACAGCGCATACGGATCGCTGGGCCGTGGCCTCACGCGTAAAGCAGGCGGTGCCGGCGAAGACAAATTGCTTCTTCTACCTGTATCTCCAGGCACCTTGGGTCTACTGGGCGTATCGGGTGACTAACGCCACGATGCGTCAGGCGCCGAAGTCGGATTTCCGCTTCGCACCCGTCGCCAAAAGCGATGTTCAGTCGGTTTTCCGTCGTTCGCTAGGCATTCTCGACATCGAGCACCCCAGCCAGACGGGATTGACGATCCGTACGCTGGAAACGCTCGGCGCGCAGAAAAAACTCGTTACAACGAATCAGCGCATCCGAGATTATGATTTCTACGATGCCAGCAACGTTTGCTGCATCGACCGGCACCGGCCGGAAATTCCTGCGGATTTTCTCACGACTCCGTATCGTGCCAGCGCTCCTGAAATTTACCGAAAGTACAGTATCGCGGGATGGATGGACGAAACACTGGAAGATTGATCCTTGTTTCATGAGGAACGTGTCGAGATGAGAGAACAATGATTAGAGTTTTGGTCACGGGAGGGACGGGATTTGTCGGACAGGTGCTCGTACGGGCGCTGCGTGCGACAGGTCGATTCGATGTCGTCGTCGGTTCGCGCGATGGTCGCGACGGCACCGTCGCAATGGGCGACATCGATGGCAACACGGATTGGCGCGCGGCACTGAGCGGTTGCGACGCGGTCGTGCATCTTGCCGCACGCGCGCACGTCTTACAGGATGCCGCGCAGGATCCGCTCACGGAATTCCGTCGCACGAACACGGACGGCACGCTGAACCTTGCGCGTCAGGCGAGCGAAGCCGGCGTAAAGCGTTTTGTCTTCGTCAGCTCGATCGGCGTGAATGGGGCGCTCGGCAATGCCCGCGGACCGTTCACGGAGCGCGACGCACCGCAGCCGAGCGAGGATTACGCCGTCTCGAAGTGGGAGGCGGAGCAGGGTCTGAAGCGGTTGGAGGGGGAGACGTCCATGGGCGTCGTCGTGGTCCGTCCGCCGCTCGTCTACGGCCCGGGATGTCCCGGCAATTTCCTGAGACTTCTGAAGCTGGTCGCGACCGGTCTGCCGCTGCCCCTTGGGTCGGTGTCCGCGTTGCGCAGCTATGTCGGCGTCGACAATCTCTGCGATTTCCTGCGTGTGTGCATCGAGGATGAGCGTGCGGCTGGCAAGACGTTTGTGATCGCCGACGACAAACCACTGGCGTTGCCGGAGGTATTGCGCGAGCTGGCGTCGGGAATGGGTCGGTCCGCGCGACTTTTGCCGGTGCCGCAAGCATTGTTGCAGGGCGCGGCGACGCTCGCAGGAAAGGGCGCGTTGTACAGCAAATTGTGCGGAAGTCTGGTCGTCGACGCGTCTCTTGCGCGCAACGAACTGGGCTGGCAGGCGCCCGTGACGTCGGGCGCGGGATTGCGCCGCACCGGCGAGTGGTATGCCGGGCAGCACTCGACAAAACAATAACAAGGATACGTAAGCGGGGACGCCCCCGGGCGTGTCGACTTACCCCTCGGAAGAAGCGATGAAGCGTGCGTTTGATTTTATTCTGGCGTTGTCGGCAGGCGTTGTCCTGCTGGTGCCGATGCTGGTCATAGCGATTCTTGTGCGCGTCACGTCGCGCGGGCCGGCTGTGTACTGGTCCGATCGCGTGGGTCGGAAGAACAAGATTTTTCGGATGCCGAAGTTCCGCACGATGTACATCGATACGCCGGCGGTCGCTACGCACTTGTTGAAGGACTCGAAGTCGCATATCACGCCACTGGGTGGCTTCCTGCGCAAGACGAGTCTCGACGAGCTGCCGCAGCTCTGGAGCATTCTGACCGGGGAAATGAGCTTTGTTGGACCGCGCCCCGCGCTATTCAATCAGGACGACCTGATTGCACTGCGCACGGAGCGAGGCGTGGACGTGCTGCGTCCCGGCCTGACCGGCTGGGCGCAGATCAATGGTCGCGACGACTTGCCGATTCCCGTCAAAGTGCAGTTCGACGTGGAGTACATGGAGCGCCGTTCGTTCGTGTTCGACTTCCGAATTCTGGTGCTGACCTTCCTCAAAGTCGTGGTTCGCGAAGGTGTAGCGCACTGATCAGCCGGGACGAAATGTCATGATTCGATACATCGCAGATATGCCTCGCTCGGTGAAGGGCGCCGTGATGCTGGCCGCCGATGCTTTCCTATTGCCGCTTTCCCTGTGGACTGCCATCGGTCTTCGTCTCGATGCGTGGCATTTTCCACAGCTTCATGCGCCGTGGGTCTATTTGCTGACGTCGCTCACCGCGATTCCCATCTTTATCCGAATCGGGTTGTATCGGGCGGTCGTGCGCTATATCGAAGAGCGCGCGCTGCTGATGGTGACCGTTGGGGTCACGCTGTCGATCGGCTTGTTCGTCGGCGTGCTGACGTTGCTGCAACTGGCACCGATTCCGCGCGGCGCATTGGCCATCTACTGGTTCATTTCGGTTTTCTATATTTGTGTCAGCCGCTTTATCGCACGCGCGATCCTGCGGCAGGCCGAAGGATCGCGCGCCATGAATGCGCAGCGAGTCGCCATTTACGGCGCGGGCAGCGCCGGTCGCCAGTTGGCGATGGCACTGCGCGCCGGCGCGCAGTACCGTACGGTCGCTTTCATCGACGACGCACAGCGCATGGAAGGGCTGGAAATCCTGGGCGTGAAAGTCCACTTGAGCGACGCGTTGCCGCATCTGATTGCCCGTTACAACGTCGAACAGGTGCTGCTCGCGATTCCGTCTGCCAGCCGCAGCCGTCGGCACGAGATCATCCGCAAGCTGGAAAAGCTGCAGGTCGAAGTTCGCGTGGTGCCCGGCATGGAGGATCTGGTCGGCGGTGAAGTCCAGCTCTCCGATATCCGGGAAGTCAGCATCGACGAACTGCTCGGCCGGGACGCCGTGCCGCCGGATCAGACGTTGTTGCAAGCCAACATTCGTGGCAAGGCCGTGATGGTCACCGGCGCGGGGGGATCGATCGGCTCGGAATTGTGCCGTCAGATCATCCTGCATCAGCCCAGAATCCTTGTACTTTACGAGCAATCGGAATTCGCGCTGTATTCGGTCGATCAGGAGCTTCAGGGACTGGCATCGCTGCGCCGCTCGACGACACAGGTGATTCCGGTGCTTGGCTCGGTGGCCAACGAGACGCGTCTCACCGACATCATGCGACGCTATGGCATCGAGACGGTCTATCACGCTGCGGCATACAAGCATGTGCCGCTCGTTGAATTCAATCTGACCGAAGGCGTGCTGAACAACACCTTCGGTACGCTCGCTGCCGTCAACGCGGCACTGGCAGCGGACGTCGAATCGTTCGTTCTCATTTCGACCGATAAGGCGGTGCGTCCGACCAATGTGATGGGCGCGTCGAAGCGCTGCGCCGAACTCATCCTGCAGGCGCATTCGGCCGCGGCGACCGGTCGCACCCGCTTCTGCATGGTGCGATTCGGCAACGTGCTGGGGTCTTCCGGCTCGGTCGTGCCGTTGTTCCGCCGCCAGATTCGCGATGGTGGGCCTGTGACGGTCACGCATCCGGACATCACGCGTTACTTCATGACGATCCCGGAAGCGGCGCAGCTGGTCATTCAGGCGGGCGCGATGGGACGCGGCGGCGAGGTCTTCGTGCTCGACATGGGCGAGCCGGTCACCATCGTCGATCTGGCGCGACGCATGATTCACCTGAGCGGTTTTTCGGTGCGCGACGTAGCCAATCCCCACGGCGATATCGAGATCCAGTTCACCGGACTGCGCGCCGGTGAAAAGCTCTACGAGGAATTGCTGATCGGCGATGACACGACCGGCACGGCACATCAGAAGATCATGATGGCCAACGAACACTTCTTCCCGTTGAGCGAACTCAACGGGCTGCTCAGCGGATTGCGCCGCGCTTGCGAGCGAGGCGATCACGCCGCCATCATCGACTATCTGCGACGCTGTGTGTCCGGCTTCAATTACGGCGAGAAGATTCGCGACCACTTGTGCGAAATCACCGGCCCGGGCCTTCCTGCGCCGACGCCCGCTGTGTCCGGCGGCAACGTGGTGCATGTTGCGCCGGTCGCCGACAGGCTTACGCGGCGCAACTAAGCGCGCGGATCGATTTTTTCATTCAGACCCTATTCATGACTTCTTCTATCGCGATGCCCTCGCAAGCGAGCGCCAGCCAGCCCATCGAGACCTGGTTCCTGACTTCCGAATTCGAAGGGCAGCGCGCCGGTAGTTTCCGGCAAGAACGTTGGAGCAAGGTCTTCACCGGTCTGAACTGTCCGGTGCGCGTGTTCAATGTGCAGGGAGCGAATCGCGTACTGGAGAAGACGTTCGATTCGCCGGAGCAAATCGAAGCGTTTCGCGAGGCCGTGATGAACGTGTCGGTGGCCAAGGCGTCGGTGCGCGAAGGCACGGTCATCAACATCATTCGCTTTATCAAGCACACGTTCTTCATCGATCTCTATCTGCCCAACGTCATTGCGCTGTATCGACGCTGCGCGCAGTTGCTGCGGGAGACGCAGGGGAACGTGGTCATCATGGCGTCGTCGCCACCGTTCTCGATGGCCGTCGTGGGGGCCTTGCTCAAGCGCCGGTTTCCGCAGAAGGTGACGTTGTCGGTCGATATGCGCGACGCCTGGGCGCTACACGATTCGCTGGGCGGCAACCGTGGCATCAAGCGTGCCATCGAAGGGGCGGTGCTCCGTCGCGCAGATGCCGTGACCACGGTGTCCTACGGACTGGCCGAAGAATTCGAATCGAATTACGGTGTGAAGGTCGGCACGCTGTTCAATGTCGCAACGCACTATTTCGAGCCGTCGGCACCGCGCGAGATCGACTGGCGTGCGCTGAATCCTGACATCGATCCGAACCGCATCAAGGCCGTCTATACGGGCAGCACACCGATCGGATTCTACGATCTGGATTCGCTCACGCGCGGCATCCGCCAGTTGCGCGAGCGCAACCCGGCGGCGGCCGATCGTCTTCAGGTGATCTTCGTCGGCGCGTGCGCACCGGTGCAGGCGGCGTGGGAAGCACTGGGCGGCGGCAACGACGTGATCTTCGTGCCGCACGTGAATCACCACACGGCGCGCGCAATTCAGCAGAACGCCGACGTGCTGATGTTCCTGGCGTATTTCGCGCCGGGTAACAAGGGCGTGGTCTCGACCAAGATCTTCGAATACATGGCACTGGGCAAGCCGATCTATCCGGTTTCGCTGCACCAGAATTCCGACGTGGACCGTCTGCTCGAAACGTATTGCGCACGGAGCCTCTGCCTGCACACGGCAGACGAAATGACGACGGCGTTCGAGCGCGTCGTCGAACAGGGGGCGAACGAAACGTTGCCGCATATGGACGACCCGCAACGCGTGCGCCCGCTGCTCGACGGATATCGCGATCTCGCCAGAACGCTGCTCGGCAAGGCGCAGGGCCGCGCGTCGTAAGGCTGTAAGCGGGCGCAGGGCGTCCGCTTATGCAAGCCGCTTTCATGGATTGATGCGCCGCAGCGGCGCAGACCCGACAATCGCGTCGGGTGGTCAGAATTGACTTGACTCCGGGAAGCCAGCGTCTAGCCTAGAGAAGGTGCGCCGCGCGCGACCGTGCGGCGAGCCGTCGAGGCATGTCATGGCCCTGCCCATCCTCCTGATCGTCGTTGTCGCTGCGGCGCTCGCGTTTCATTTCTGGAGTCCGTGGTGGCAGACCCCGCTGGCGTCGAACTGGCACCAGATGGACGACACCCTCACCCTTACGCTGGTGATCACCGGCGTAGCCTTCGTCGTCATCAATCTTTTCGTTGCATGGGCGATTTTTCGCTACCGCCATCGCGACGGGCACCGTGCGGCGTATCAACCTCATAACCGACGTCTCGAATTCTGGCTGATCGGCATTACGACGGTCGGCATCGTCGCGATGCTCGCGCCGGGACTATTCGTCTACGCGAAGCTGATCGACGCGCCAAAGGACGCCCATGTCGTCGAAGTCGTCGGCCAGCAATGGCAGTGGCGCTTCCGTCTGCCGGGGCCGGACGGGCGGCTCGGCACGTCGGATCCCAGCTACGTCACCGCCGACAATCCGCTAGGTCTGAACCCCAAGGATCCGGCGAATCAGGACAATCGCATCGTCGACGCGCCCGAGCTGCACCTGCTCGTCGGCCAGCCGGTGAAATTGCTGCTGCGCGCCAAAGACGTGCTTCACGACTTCTACGTTCCCCCGTTTCGCACGCGGATGAACATGGTCCCGGGCATGGTCACGCAGATGTGGCTCACACCGACCCGCACCGGACGCTTCGACATCCTCTGCGCCCAGCTATGCGGCGTGGGTCACGCCAACATGCGTGGTGTGGTGGTCGTGGACGACAAGCCCGCCTACGACGCCTGGGTGGCCAAGCTCCCCACCTTTGCTGCACTGCAAACGAAGCACGCCGGGGCGGGCGCGCTGGACCCGCTCGCCGCGAAGGGTAAGTTGCTAGCGCAAGCCAAAGGATGCGCCGGTTGCCATTCGGTGGACGGTTCGGCAGGCGTCGGCCCGACCTGGCACGGGCTTTACGGGAAGACGGAGACGTTTCAGGATGGCAGTTCAGCGCACGTCGACGACGCTTATCTCACCGAATTCATCCGCAACCCGACGGCACGCGTGCCCAAGGGCTTCGCCCCGATCATGCCTAAACTGGAACTCAGCGACGACGATCTGAAGGCGCTCATCGCCTACATCCGGACGCTGAGCGCCCAACCGGCGGCGCAGCCCGGGGCGCCAGCGCCGTCCACGCCGACCACGCCGACCACGCCGTCTGCTTCATCCGACACACCTCATTCGTCCGCCATGCCCAAACCTGTCCGACATCTCGCTATTGCGCTCACCGCCGCTGCCCTGGCGGCTGCCGTCGTCCCCGCGCAGTCTTCGCCCCGCACCGAAACGCCCGTGATGCTGCTCGCGCAGAACACGCTTCAGTCGCCGCGCCCGCCGGTGCAATACGCACCGCTGACGCCATCCGCACCTGGCAACCAGACGAATCAGGGCACACAGCCGCCGTCACAGCCTGCGCGCCGCCAAGGGGGCACGCCGGGGTTGCCGTTGCAGAACGATCCGAACACATACGCCCCGCCGCTGGCGATCCCGCCGCGGCAGTCCACCGGTCCGCAATCGTCGGGACCGGCGCAACCGAGTGTGCCGATGATCAGACCGGCGCCATAGCCCGACGCGCGTCGCAAAGCGCCACGCGCGGGCCGCACCGGCAACAAAGGGAGACAACGTCATGACTGGCAATGCCGAGAATGCCGACGGTTCCACCCATGCCGGTGCCCACGGCGACCATGGTGGTTATGGTGGGCACGACGGCCCGCAGAGTTTCTGGACGAAGTACGTCTGGAGCCAGGACCACAAGGTGATCGCCGTGCAGTACGCCTGCACCGCCATTGCCGTCGGACTGGTCGGGCTGGTGCTGTCTAACCTCATGCGTCTGCAACTGGGTTTCCCCGGCAAATTCTCGTTCATCGACGCCAGTCACTACTATCAGTACGTCACCATGCACGGCATGATCATGGTGATCTATCTGCTCACAGCGCTCTTCCTCGGCGGTTTCGGCAACTACCTGATTCCGCTGATGGTCGGCGCGCGCGACATGGTTTTCCCGTTCCTGAACATGCTCAGTTACTGGGTGTATCTGCTGGCCGTGATCGTGTTGATGGTGAGCTTCTTCGTGCCCGGCGGTCCGACCGGTGCAGGCTGGACACTCTATCCACCGCAAGCCATCCTGCCCGGCACACCGGGCACCGAGTGGGGCATCGTGCTCATGCTCGTCTCTCTGCTGATCTTCATCGTCGCGGCGACGATGGGCGGCCTGAACTACGTCACCACGGCCTTGCAGGCGCGCACCGAAGGCTTGACGTTGTTGCGCATGCCGCTCACCGTGTGGGGCATCGTGATGGCGACGGTGCTGGCGCTGCTCGCCTTCCCGGCGCTGTTCGTCTCCGGCGTGATGATGCTGCTCGACAAGACGCTGCACACGAGCTTCTTCATGCCTGCGGTGGTGTCGATGGGACAGCCGCTCGATTATCGCGGCGGCAGTCCGCTGCTGTTTCAGCATCTCTTCTGGTTCTTCGGCCACCCCGAGGTCTACATCGTCGCGTTGCCTGCGTTCGGCATCGTGTCCGATCTCATCAGCGTTCACGCGCGCAAGAACATCTTCGGCTACCGCATGATGGTCTGGGCGATTCTCGCCATCGGCGTGCTGTCGTTCGTCGTGTGGGCGCACCACATGTTCATCAGTGGCATGAATCCGTACTTCGGATTTCTGTTTGCGACGACCACGCTCATCATCGCGATCCCGACTGCGATCAAGGTCTACAACTGGGTACTCACGCTCTGGCGTGGCGACATCCATCTGACCGTGCCGATGCTGTTCGCCATCGGCTTCATCAGCACGTTCGTGATCGGTGGACTGACCGGGCTGTTCCTCGGCAACGTGAGTGTGGACATGCCGCTGTCGAACACCTATTTCGTCGTCGCGCACTTTCACATGGTGATGGGCGTCGCCCCCTTGCTGGTGGTCTTCGGCGGGATCTACCACTGGTATCCGCTGGTCACCGGCAGACGGCTGAACGACCGCCTCGGTCAGTGGCACTTCTGGATCACGTTCCTCGGCACTTACGCGATCTTTTTCCCGATGCATTACCTCGGCATTCTCGGCATGCCGCGACGCTACTACGAGTTCCAGAACTACAGCTTCATCCCCGAGTCCGCGCACACGATGAACACCTACATCTCGGTCGCCGCGTTCTTCGTCGCGCTGGGGCAGTTGTTGTTCCTGTTCAACCTCGCGTGGAGTGTGCGACACGGCAAACCGGCCGGTCTGAATCCGTGGCGCGCGGCGTCGCTCGAATGGCAGACACCGCATGCGCCACCCGGCCACGGCAACTGGGGCGCGGTGTTGCCGACGACATATCGCTGGCCCTATGAATACAGCGTGCCGGGCGACATCGACGATTTCGTGCCGCAGAATCTCGCCCCCGATCCGCGACGTCCCGCCACGCTGGTGGATGGCGACTCGGCGGCGCTGCACGGCGGTGGCGGCAAAGCACCGCCTTCGCCCGATGCCCCGAAAGGAGCGACACCATGAGGCCCGTTCCGTCGTGGCCGCCGATGCCACCGGATGGCATTCCCGGCGGCGTTCCCGTGATGCAACCGCGTCGACGTGCGGCGTCGCAGGTGGCGCTTTGGTGGCTCATGGGCGTGATCGGCATGTTGTTTGCGCTGATGCTCGTGGCGTACGTCATGCGCATGAGCCTTGGCGACTGGCGTCCGTTGCCGCCCGTCAATGCGCTGTGGGTCAACACAGGCGTGCTGGCGGCGGCGTGCATCGTGATGCAGTCGGCAGCGTCGCAGGCAAAGCGAGGTGAACTACGACGCTCGCGGCGCGACTGGGCACTCGCCGGTGCGCTCGCACTCGCGTTCATTGCCGGACAACTCTGGGTATGGCGCGATCTCGCGCTGCGTCGCTACGGCGTGTCGGGCAACCCGGCCAACAGCTTCTTCTACTTGCTGACAGGGCTGCACGCGCTGCATCTGATCGGCGGTGTGGTGGCGTGGGCGTTGCTGATTCCGCGTCGTGTGACGCACACCACACGGGCCAGACGTCTCTCGCTCACCGCACAGTACTGGCATTTCCTGTTTGTGTTGTGGGTGGTGCTGTTCGCGGCCATCGTCAATCTCACGCCGGAGATCGCGCAGCGTTTGTGCGGCACCGGCGTTGCGCCGTAAGTCCATACATCGGCCCGGCCAGGAGACGCCCCGTGAATACGCCATCGTCCACCCCATCCTCCGCTGCGTCTGCCATCACACCGCCTGACGGCTGGCGCGGCGTCGTCACCGACTGGTCCGGCGACCGCGCCACGTTCCGTGTGCCGTGGGGCAAGGCGATGATGTGGATCTTCCTGCTCTCGGACACCTTTGTGTTCAGCAGCTTCCTGATCGGCTACATGACGGTGCGCATGTCGACTACTGCACCGTGGCCGAATCCGGCGGAGATCTTTGCGCTCAACGTGGGCGGACATCCGGTGCCGCTCCTGCTCATTGCGATCATGACGTTCGTGCTCATCACGAGCAGCGGCACGATGGCGATGGCGGTGAATTACGCCTACCGGCGCGACCGCGACAAGACCGCAGCGTGCATTCTCGCGACGGCGTATTTCGGCATCGCCTTCGTCGGCATGCAAGCCTTCGAATGGACGAACCTGATCGTGCACGAAGGCATTCGTCCGTGGGGCAATTCGATGGGGGCGGCGCAGTTCGGCGCGTGCTTCTTCATGATCACGGGGTTTCACGGGCTGCATGTCAGCGCGGGCGTGATCTATTTGCTGACCGTCATGCGTAAAGTGCTCAACGGCACGCTGGAGCGACGCGGCAATTACGAACTGGTGGAGATCGCGGGCCTGTACTGGCACTTCGTCGATCTCGTGTGGGTGTTCATCTTTGCGCTGTTTTATCTCTGGTAGGAGGCGCGATGGAATCCTCTGCGGCAGCGACGCAAAGTGCCGGTCACACCGGCCAACAACACGCAGTCGGCCTCTACCTGAAGGTATGGGGGCTGTTGTTCGTGCTCTCGACGTTCTCGTATCTCGTCGACTACGCGAATCTCCAGGGCTATCTGCGATGGGGATTGATTCTCGCGCTGATGATCGCCAAGGCGGGTCTCATCGTCGCGGTGTTCATGCACATGCGATGGGAGCGGCTCGCGCTCGTCTACGCCATTCTGATTCCGCCGTTGGCGCTGCTAGTGCTGATGTCGCTGATGGCGTCGGAGGCGGACTTCACGTTCGTCACGCGGCTGGCGCACTTTCACTGAGTGGCATAGCGATTCGTTAGCGACGTCGGCAACGTCGGCAACGTCGGCAACGTCAGCAACGTCAGCAACGTCAGCAACGTCAGCAACGTCGGCGCCTCACAGCAATTCCACCAACCGCCGGTCGCTCTTCTGACAGTACTCCGCACATGCGGCGCGCGCGGCGGTGCCCGCACCGTGCACGAACAGCGGCGCATCGGCACGGCGCGACATCGACACCACGATGGACGGCGGCGCTGGCTGCAAGGGCAACTCGACGACTTCCCCGTTGGCGATCAACGCGTCGACGAACAGACGCGGAATTGCGGCGACGCCGAACCCGTCGCGCACCAGTTGCACGATCACGGCAATCGACGGCGAGCCGGTAATGCGCGTCTCGGACAGCGGCACGCCGTGCACGCCGGCCAGCTTGGCCACGATGTCTTCCAGCGCGCGATGCGGCGCGGTCCCGCGTCCGTAGGTCAGGATTGGATGCTGTAAGACTTGCTTCGCGAGCCCGCTGCGCGTGTTCGGAAACATCCCCTTGCGCGCAATCCAGTGCACCGGATAGTTGGCGAGTGCGTTGCACACCACGCTGCTGTCGTCGCTGCCTTCCACACGAATGATGAGGTCGAGTTCGTCGGCCATGAGACGCCGCTGCAACTGCACGGAGACGTCGACCGTCAGCTCGACTTCGAGCGTCGGATAGTCGGCGGCGAGGCGTCGCAGATAGTTCGGCAGCCAGCTGTGCACGACCGTCTCGATCACCCCCAAACGCAGCCGTCCTCGCAACGTGCTTTCCCCGGACGCCGCCGCCTGCAAACGACGCGCAGCCTCCACCACCGCCTTCGCATAGCCCAGCAGGTATTCCCCGTTCGGTGTGAGTCGAAACTCGCGGCTGTCGCGGTCGACAAGCTCGGTCTTCAACTCCTCTTCCAGCACCTTGAGCCGCTGCGAGATGGCCGCAGGCGTCGCATGCAACGCCGTGGCCGTTGCGCGAAAGTTGCGCAGCTTGGCGAGCGTGACGAAGGTTTCGAGAAAGCGCGTGTTCATGGGGCTCCGTGAGCGTCGATGGACCGGGAGGGGGCGGGAAGCGGCCCAAAGTCTGCGACGCAAGGTGTGCAGTGTGCTGAACGGTGCAGTGAAAATAAATGCAACGGACCTCGGGAAAACCCCCGAGGTCGTTAAGAAATTCTATACACAGAGGCGAACAAAAACTCGTTAGCGGCAACTTTTTTTTCTTCCTATGCTTCTCCCATCCGATGCCGCATTGGCGTCTCCCCCTCAAGCTGGATCTGCCATGAACCACCGAGCCACCCCGCACGACTTCACTTCGCAACGCGACACCATTACGCCATACGAATTTCGTCAGGCCGTGCGCTCGGCGCAGTTCCGTGGGCCGACCGCTGGCTATTGCGGCGACTTTGCACAGGCGAATCTCGCTATCGTGCCGGTAGCGCATGCGCACGATTTCCTGCGCTTCTGCCAGAGCAATCCGAAGGCGTGTCCGCTGCTGGGCGTTGGTGAGCCCGGACAATGGCACGTGCCCGCGCTGGGCCGCGAAGTCGATATCCGCACCGACGTGCCGGGCTACAACGTCTATCGCGACGGCAAGCTCGACGCCCAGGTCGATAACCTCGCCGAGTTCTGGCAGAGCGACTTCGTGGTGTTCGCCATTGGCTGCTCGTTCTCGTTCGAGGACATGCTGGCCAAGGCGGGCATTCCGCTGCGTCACGTGGATGAGGGCCGCAACGTGCCGATGTACCGCACCAACATCGCGAATCAGCGCGCCGGTAAGTTCGGTGGCGAACTGGTCGTGTCGATGCGGCCGATGAAGGGCGCAGACGCCATTCGCGCTGTCCAGATCACGAGCCGCTTTCCCGGCGTGCACGGCGCGCCGATCCATATCGGCGACCCGTCGGCGCTGGGCATTGCGGACTTGGCGAAACCGGACTTCGGCGACGCCGTGACGATTCGCGACGGTGAGCTGCCCGTGTACTGGGCTTGTGGCGTCACGCCGCAAACGGCGCTCATGGGCGCAAAGCTGCCGCTCGCGATCGGGCATCGTCCCGGCTACATGCTGATGACGGATATCACGAACGCGTCGCTGGCCGTCTTCTGAAGTCATTCAGGACCCGCAATACCCGCATCACTCGCACCACCCGGCATTAACGAATCAGCAAAAGAACCGCGCCATAAAGGGCTGCGGCGGGAGAGGTATTGCCCGCCGGTGACGACTTACGCCTGTCGGATGAGCGCGGCCCGAGTGCATCACACGGCAAGTCAGGACATCACCGGAGTCTTATTCTCATGGAAAGCAAAACCCCCCTCGCGCCCCCCGTAGGCACAGATTCCTCTGCGCCCGCCGAAGCGGGCGGTAGCCTGTTCGGCTGGTACGGCGACGCCACACCGCGCGAGAAGCGCGCGTTCTGGAGCTGCAAGGTCGGCTACATGCTCGACGGCATGGACACCCAGATGCTGAGCTTCGTCATCCCGACGCTGATCGCCACGTGGGGCATCAGCCTCGCCGACGCGGGCTTCATCGGCACACTCACGCTGCTTGCCTCGGCCCTCGGCGGCTGGGTCGCGGGCATCCTCTCGGATCGCATCGGCCGCGTGCGCACGCTGCAACTCACGGTGCTGTGGTTCGCCGTGTTCACCGGGCTGTGCGGCCTCGCACAGAACTACCATCAACTGCTCGCCGCGCGTGCGCTCATGGGCTTCGGCTTCGGCGGCGAATGGACGGCGGGCGCTGTGCTCATCGGCGAAGTCATCCGTGCTCGGGACCGCGGCAAAGCTGTGGGTCTCGTGCAATCGGGCTGGGCCATCGGTTGGGGGCTAACGGCCATCCTTTACTCGGTGCTGTTCTCGCTGATGCCGGGCGAACTGGCATGGCGTGCGCTGTTCCTGATCGGGCTGCTGCCTGCACTGCTCGTGCTGTTCATCCGCCGCTATGTGCAGGAGCCGGAGGTGTACCAGAAGGAGAAGGCCAAGCAGACGAAGTCGGAAGACGCGCCCGGCATGACCGCCATCTTCAGCCCGGCGCTGCTCTCCACGACGATTCGCGCTGCATTGCTCACGACCGGCGCACAAGGTGGCTACTACGCCATCACGACCTGGCTGCCGACGTTCCTGAAGACGGAGCGCCACCTCACCGTGATGGGCACCGGCGGCTATCTCGCGATGATCATCTTCGGCTCGTGGGTCGGCTACCTCGCGAGTTCGTATCTGACGGACCGTCTTGGCCGTAAGCCGAACTTCATTCTGTTCGCTGTGGGCTCGATGGTGATTGCGTTCTCGTACACCTCGCTGCCGCTGACCGATAGCGCGATGTTCTGGCTCGGCTTCCCGCTCGGCTTCTTCGCATCGGGCATCTTCAGCGGCATGGGCGCGTTCCTGACCGAGTTGTTCCCCACGCGGGTTCGCGGCTCAGGGCAAGGCTTTTGCTACAACGTCGGCCGTGCCGTCGGCGCACTGTTCCCGTTCCTGATCGGCATGCTCTCGAAGGAATACGGCCTGGGCACGACCATCGGCATCTTCGCCGGTGTGGCCTACGGCGTGCTGATCATCGCAGCACTCACGCTGCCCGAGACGCGCGGTCGCGAACTCGAATCGCTTGAAACCACCACGCACTGATCGACTGACGCAAGGCGGTGCCCCGCGCACCGCCTGTCATCGCCACGTTATCGCCGCGTTATCGCTTCTCGCCTGATCCCCTGACTGACACCCCCCGTTTTGCGAATGACATCATGACGAACGCTCTCACGCCCTCCGCCCAAAACCGCGCACCCGCGCATCAGACCGCGTCGCGCTGGCAGTTCTGGATCGACCGTGGCGGCACCTTCACCGATATCGTGGCGCGCCGCCCGGACGGCACGCTCGTCACGCACAAGTTGCTCTCGGAGAACCCGGAGCAGTACCGCGACGCAGCCGTCGCGGGCATCCGGCACCTGCTGGGGCTGAGCGCCGATGAGCCGATCACGCCCGATCTCGTCGATATGGTGAAGATGGGCACGACCGTAGCGACCAACGCCTTGCTCGAACGCAAGGGCGAACCGCTGGCGCTCGTCACGACGCACGGCTTTCGCGACGCACTGCGCATCGCGTATCAGAATCGCCCGCGACTGTTCGATCTCGACATCGCACTGCCCGAAGCGCTGTACGCCGACGTCGTGGAAATCGACGAGCGTGTGGGTGCGCACGGCGAAGTCGTTCGCGAGCTGGATGTGGTGTCCGCCCGTAGTGCGCTCGAAGCGCTTTACGCGAAGGGTATCCGCGCGATGGCCATCGTGCTGATGCATGGCTACCGCTATCAGGCCCATGAGAAGACGCTCGCCGCGATGGCGCGCGACATCGGCTTCACGCAAGTCTCCGTCTCACACGAAGTCTCGCCGCTGATGAAGCTGGTCTCGCGCGGCGACACCACCGTGGTGGACGCGTATCTGTCGCCGATCCTGCGCCGGTACGTCGAACAGGTGGCGAAGGAAATGCCGGGCGTGAATCTGCAATTCATGCAGAGCAGCGGTGGCCTCACGCGCGCCGACAACTTCCAGGGCAAGGACGCGATTCTTTCCGGTCCCGCAGGCGGCATCGTCGGCATGGTACGTGCGTCGAGCGCAGCGGGCTTCGAGCGCGTGATCGGTTTCGACATGGGCGGCACGTCGACGGACGTCTCGCACTACAACGGCGAGTTCGAGCGCGTGTTCGAGACGCAGGTCGCCGGGGTGCGCATGCGTGCGCCGATGATGAGCATTCACACGGTGGCGGCGGGGGGCGGCTCGGTGTTGTCGTTCGACGGCACGCGCCTGCGCGTTGGGCCGGAGTCGGCGGGCGCGAACCCCGGTCCGGCGGCGTATCGTCGCGGTGGCCCGCTCGCGGTCACGGACTGCAACGTCATGCTCGGGAAGATTCAACCCGCGCACTTCCCGAAGGTCTTCGGTCCGCACGCCAACGAACCGCTCGACCGCGACGTCGTGGTCGCGAAGTTCACGGCACTGGCCGCCGAGATCGAGAAGGCGACGGGCCGCCGTCAGACCCCCGAGGCGCTCGCCGAGGGCTTCCTCGACATCGCCATCGGCGCGATGGCCAACGCCATCAAGAAAATCTCCGTGCAGCGCGGTCACGACGTGAGCCGCTATGTGCTGACGACGTTCGGCGGCGCGGGCGGTCAGCACGCATGCGGTGTGGCCGACGCGCTCGGCATGACCCAGGTCTTCGCTCATCCGCTCGCGGGCGTGCTGTCGGCCTACGGCATGGGTCTGGCCGACCAGACGGCGATGCGCGAACGCATGATCGAAGCGCCGCTGGCTGATGACGGTCTTGTGGCCCTCGAAGACGCGCTCGGCGCGCTGGCCGACGATGCGGTGAATGCGCTCCTGTCGCAGGGCGTGCCACCGTCGCGTATCGAGACGGTGCGCCGCGTGCACGTGCGTTATGCGGGCACGGACTCGGCCATCGCCGTGCCGTTCGGCAGCGTGGCGCAGATGCGCGACGCGTTCGAAGCCGCGTACCGTCAGCGCTATTCGTTCCTGATGGACGGGGCGGCGCTGATCGTCGAAGTGGCATCGGTCGAGGCCATCGGACTGTCGGATGCGCCGGTCGACATTGCCCCGCTCGAAGCACGCACGTCCGGTGCGCCGCAAGCCATCGATCAGGTGAAGCTCTACGCCGCTGGCACGTGGCACGACGCGGCGCTGTTCGAGCGCGACACGCTGCTCGCGGGCGACACCCTCGACGGTCCCGCCATCGTGGCGGAGAAGAGCGGCACGACGGTCGTGGAGCCGGGCTGGCAGGCGCAGATGACCGGGCAGGGCAACCTCGTGCTCACGCGCGTGGTGCCCCGGGAGACACAGCGCGGACTCGGCACGCAGGCCGATCCGGTGCGCCTTGAAATCTTCAACAATCTCTTCATGTCGATTGCCGAGCAGATGGGGTTGCGTCTGCAAAACACGGCGTACTCGGTGAACATCAAGGAGCGTCTGGACTTCTCGTGCGCGCTGTTCGACCGTGACGGCAACCTCATCGCCAACGCACCGCACATGCCGGTCCATCTGGGATCGATGGGCGAGAGCATCAAGACGGTGATCGAGCGCAATCGCGGGCGCATGCGCGAGGGTGACGTCTTCATGCTTAACGACCCGTATCACGGCGGTACGCACTTGCCGGACGTCACTGTCATCACGCCAGTGTTCGTCAAAGATGACGACGGTGCATCGGGTTCACGTGTGGCGGAGCCGCTGTTCTACGTCGGATCGCGTGGCCATCACGCGGATATCGGCGGGATCACGCCGGGCTCGATGCCGCCGGATTCCACGCACGTCGAAGAAGAGGGCGTGCTGATCGACAACTGGCAACTCGTGGCCGCAGGCGAGCTGCGCGACCGTGAGACACGCGAGCTGCTCGGCGGCGCACGCTACCCGGCGCGCAACATCGACCAGAACATGGCCGATCTGCGCGCGCAGGTGGCGGCGAACCAGAAGGGCGTGGACGAGCTGCGCCGCATGGTGAACGACTTCGGGCGCGACGTCGTACTCGCGTACATGGGGCACGTGCAGGACAACGCCGAAGCGGCGGTGCGTCGCGTGATCGGAGCGCTGGGCGACGGGCACTACCGCTATCCGCTCGACAACGGGGCGGTCATCGACGTGACGATTCGTGTCGATCAGGCGTCGAGAAGCGCCACCATCGATTTCACCGGTACGTCGGCGCAACTGCCGAACAACTTCAACGCCCCGCGTGCGGTGTGCATGGCGGCGGTGCTGTATGTCTTCCGCACACTTGTGGACGACGACATCCCGCTCAACGCAGGCTGTCTGAAACCGCTCACGGTGATCGTGCCGGAGGGGTCGATGCTCAACCCCGTGTATCCGGCGGCAGTGGTGTCGGGCAACGTGGAGACGTCGTCGGCGATCACCAACGCGCTTTATGGTGCGCTCGGCAGCGTGGCTTCGAGCCAGGGCACGATGAACAACTTCACCTTCGGCAACGAGACGTACCAGTACTACGAGACCATCTCGGGCGGCAGCGGGGCGGGCAACGGCTTCAACGGTTCGGATGCTGTGCAGACGCACATGACGAACTCGCGTCTGACCGATCCGGAAGTGCTGGAGTGGCGCTATCCGGTGCGTCTCGAGAGTCATCGCATTCGTGCGGGGTCGGGCGGCAGCGGACGCTGGCAAGGCGGTAACGGCGCGGTGCGACGCATTCGCTTCCTCACACCGATGACGGCGTCGATTCTCTCCAACAATCGTGTGCACGCACCGTTCGGTGCACAGGGCGGTGGGACGGGCGCTCTGGGTGCCAACTACGTTGAACGCGTAGACGGTTCGCGCGAGGAGTTGGCACACATCGGACGCACGCAGATGCAGCCGGGCGACATCTTTGTCGTGGAGACGCCGGGAGGCGGTGGCTTCGGGCAGGCGTGAAGCCGAAGGCTCGATCTAAAGTCGCGTGACCGGAACGTCCCGCCGGATAAGGGGCTGCGCATCGTGCAACGCGATGCGCGTAACCGCTTCGTCACTGGGAAATGACTGAAGTGAGACCGGTTCCCGGAAGGGATTGCGGGCTTTGCAAAGGCGCACCATGAGGACCTCCGTACGATGCCGTTGTCGTGATGACAACCGCTACGAAACGTACGGAGGTGCCCTGAAATGTCCCAGATGTCCGCAACACCCCAAGAGCCGAACGCTCTGAACGCCACTGAGGCGACGTCCTCTTCCCCGCTCCCGGAAACGCATGACCCCGATGCCCTGCTCGCGCAGTACGAGCGCGCTTGTGGCGAAATCCAGATGGCCGGTCGCAAGCTGGCACGTCAGACGCTCGACTATCAGACAGTACTCGACGAGATCGAGCGGATGGAAAAGGCTGGGACACCGCAGGCGACGGACAAGCTTGCCCGTCTCGATGCCCTCCTCGACAGCGAAGCATTTCAGCGCGAAGCGCGCGAGATCGAACGCATGGCCGTCGCTCTGGCCGGTGTGATCGAACGGTTGAACGCCGAGGTGCCCGCGACGGACGCTGAAGCGGGGCGCGTCCCGGCGCGTAGCCGGGCGATGCATCGGACCTGCGCGTGACGGAGGCTTCATGATCTATCGAACCATCGACATGCCCTCCACGCACCACGCGCCGCGACTGGGTGGCGCGTTTGCGCAGGGTGCGAGTTCCGCATCGCAAAGCCGCGCAGGCGACAACCCGCTGTTGAGCACGATGCAGCGCGCAAGCGAGCAGATGGACGGCTTGCAGGTGCGCGTCGACGAATGGCTGGGCAAGGCGCGCGCCCGTTCGGCGAACGCTCGCGATGCCCGTAACTGGCTGACGTCGATTGACGAGATGCAGCGGCGCTTGCGCGCAGGCGAATCCACAGTGACTTTGCCGGATGGATTGCGTGAGTTTGTGGTGCGCAACGCGCTGATGTCGACGTCGCCCGCGTCGGGTGCGCTTGGCACCGCCGCCCTGGCCAGCCTCAGGGCCAGCGTGCAGTCGATGGCGTCGGGCGCGAGCGAGTCGACCACCGTCGAACAGATCGAACTCAAGCAGTTTCTGTCGCGCTACGAGAACGCGCTGACGTTGAGCAACGCGGTCATCGTCAAGTTGCGCGACATCATGAGCAAGATCACCAGCAGCCTCTGACGGCTGTCTTTAACTTCACGTCTCATCTCTGTCTGCCTCCCTCATATCTAATCGAATTCAGGAACGACCTCATGACTTCAATCCAATCGAACGCGTATCGCTACGGCGCGTCGGCCTCGCAGCAGATGTCGCCGGACGTCACGCTGACGTCCGCGCGCACCGTCGACATTCACTCGCTGTTGCTGGCGCACGCCGCCACGCTCATGCAGGCCAGCTGCGGCGACGCCAAGCTGAAGATCGACTCGATGCGCGCGCGTCAGGCGCACGGTCGCGAGGCGCGCGATGTGGCGAATCAGATCGAGACGCTCATCAACAAGCTCGGCACCAGCACGACGGCAACGACCAAAGTCGGCGATGGTATCCGTGAATTTTTCGACAAGCACGACCTCAAGATCAGCATCGACGACAGTGGCACGAAGAAGACGCTAATGGACTGGGAGTCGCGCAGCAAGAAGATCGGCGAGGACGGTTATTCAGGACCGTCAGGGTCGTCGGGCGACTACCGCGCCGACCATCTGCGCGCGCTCAAGGCAGCAGCGGACAGCCGGGGTGAAGAAGCGACCGACAGCCGCACCATCGAGAACATCGAAATCAACAAGTTCCTGCAGGAATACAACGGCGTCTCGACGCTCGCCAACACGATCATCAGTTCGCGCGGGCAGCAGCTCAATCAGATCAACGGCTCGATGCGCTCGTGAACGCTTCTTCATTGACGTCCTCGGCGCAGGCGTGTGAGACGCATGACGCGTCAGCCGCCGACGCAGCGGCGATCTTCTCGCGCTTCTTCGAGCGGGGCGGCGCGCTGCGCATGCTTGCGGATCTGGACGAAGGCGATCTGGCGTGTGTTCGTGCGTACGCGCTTCAGCGCTTCAAGGAAGGCGAGATCGCGGCCGCCCAGCGCGTCTATTTCATGCTCGCCACGCTCGACCAATGGTCGTTCGACGACTGGTTCGGTCTTGGCCTGTGCTATCAGCGACTCGGCCAGCACGACGACGCGCTGCCGTGCTTCGCCAAGGCCGGTGTGATCCGCGCGGCAGACCCACGCCCGTCGTATCTGGCGGGCATGAGTTACGAGAGCGTGGGCAATGCGTCTTACGCGACGAAGGCCTACCTCGCGACGCTGAGGCTTTGCGGCGAGAACGCGCAACATCGCAAGCTCGCACATTCGGCGCGCGCCCGGTGCGACGCGCTGTCAACTTCTCCATCGAAAGGAAACACATGACTGTGATTGGCGCAGTAGGCGCGGCATACCGTCCGTCATCCCTGGGTGATGTTCGGGAGCCAACGAGGCAGCGCACGGACACGCCCGCGCCGCATGCCGTGCGAAACGACACGATGTCCGACGATTGGCTCGCGTTGGAAGACTTCCTTCCCGATGCGACCGACGCCGGGGCGTGGCAAGACGCGGAGGGTGCGTTTGCTCGCTTGCTGCAACGCCTGTACTCGCTGGGCAATGCGATGGCGGCGGACGGCATGCGTCCCTCATCGCAGTTCGGTGTGACCGATCTGGCGAGTCTCGAAACGCTCGATCCGTCCACACTCGTGATGGTGGCGTCGATGATATCGATGCAAGCGATGGGCGACACGGCGAAGTCGACACAGAAGGCGTTGGAGCTGCTGGCGGAGCGTCAGGACAAGCTGCGGCAGGAAGACCTCCAGAAATTCCGCGAGCAGATGGACGCCGCCACGAAAGACGCCGACAAGGCGCGCAAGGGCGGCATCTTCGGTGTGATCTTCGACTGGGTCGTTGCGGCGATCGATGTCGTTGTCGGCGCCGTCAAGGTCGTGACCGGCGTGCTGACGATGAACCCGCTGATGATTGCAGGCGGTATTGCGGACGTCGGCGCGGGCGTTGCGGGCATCGGCGCGGCGGTCTACAAAACGATGGCGCTCGTCGACCCGAAGAACGCCGAGAAGTACGAGGCGGAAGCGACGAAGTGGGGTTACGCGCAAATGGCGTTTCAGGCGCTTGGGATGATCGTTGGCTTCGGTACGTCGGTGCGCGGATTCATGGCATCTCGCTCGGTGACGAAGACTGCCACGCGTGTGATGAAGGGCGGCGCGGGCGACGCGCTCACGAAAGCGGTGAAGGCGGGTGACGACGCAGCGATTGGCGCGATCAAACAGCGTGTCGTCTCCGAGGTCTCGTATCAGGTCGGTATGGAAGTCGGCAAACGCGTCGGCAAGTCGCTCGCGCAGAACGGCACGCGCACTGCGCGCAATCTGGTCAAGCGCGGCTTTAACCGCATGGCCGAGCAATTCACGCAGGAGATGGTCGAGCGGATGGTGTCGCGGTCGTTCGACAACGTCGTCAAGTCGACGGGCAAGCAAGTGGCCAAGGGCGCACGCGTGACGGCGACCGATGTGACGAAGTCGTTCGGCAAGCAGATCGGCTCGCAGGGACGTCGGGCCATCGTGCGTGGCATGTGGTCGCTCTCCGGTGTGATTCGCGGTGGCGTGGTCGGCGCGCGCGAGATCACGGCGGGCGCGATCGGCATTCAGCGCGCGAAGCTGCAACGCCAGGCGCGCGACATGGGAACGGAAATGATGTGGTTGCAGTTCCTGATGGAGCTCAACGGCGACGACAAGAAGCGTGTCGCCAAACGCATGGAGACGTTGTCGGCGCAGCAGGGCGAGATCGCAGAATCGGCCAGCGACGCGGTGACCAAGACGGGCGCTGTGCGCATTCGCATCGCTGCCTCGATGGCGTGAGCGGTGCGTGTTATCGATCATCGACGCGGCTTCGGTCGCGTCTTCCAAAAAGGGGTACATAAATGGCAGGTATAGCAACGACGACGTCGTGGCAGACCACGGCGCAGAGTGAGCGCAGCGCGTGGGTGTCTGATGTTCGGATGCCGGATCGTGGCGGACGTGCCGTCGACGGACTGGTGACGCTCATGCAACTGGTGAAGCTGATGATGGAAATTCGCGCCGGCGAGCGCAACACAGATCAGTCGTACCGATCACGTCACGACGTGATGCTGTTCGCGAGAGGCGTGGCGGCGCGCGACGAGAAATATCGCGCCAACAAGAAGCACTACGAGTCTGCGATGACCTCCGCTGGCGGGTCGCTCTTCACGGGCTTCATGTCGCTCGGCGGCAGTGTGATCGGTGCGCGCTACGGCATGCGCGACAAGATGGAGATCGGGCAGATGTTCGGTGGTGTGGTGAGCGGCGTCGGACAGTTCGGAAAACCGGCGTTCGAGTTTGCGGCCGCCGACCTATCGAACCGGGGACGCGATAACGAGGTGGTCGGCGAGTTCGCCACCGGACTGACCGACGAGACGCGCAAGAGCAACGACCGTTTGCGTCAGCGTATCGATGCGGCGAGCGGTGAGTTGCGCGAGGTCACGCGTCAGTTGTACGGCCTCGCAGGGCAACATCTCACCAAGCTTTACGAAGCCATCCGCTAACTCAGCCAGTGACTTATCCAGTGACCCATTCATGACAGTCTGCGAGCGCGCCGTTGCGGCATTTTTCAGGACTCACCGTTTCACGGCGCGCGCGGAGGTCTGCGAACGCATGCACATTACTCTGGGACAACGCGTCGAGAACGGCGAGTTGTCCCTTTGTCATCGTCTCGACAAAGTCGCTGCGGGCTACGTGCTGACGATTACCGATTTCCGGCTGGATGCCGATGCGCGGTCAAGCGATCAGGCGGTGAGGCGATTCTGTCAGCTGATCCGTACGTTGTTGCGAACGGTGCCGCATCTGAGCTACGTGCGCGGGATGATTCTGCCGGGCGTGAGCGACGCGCATCTGCGTGAAGTGAGGCTTCGGTTGGGCGCGATTCTGGAGCGCGAAGGCGCATTCTGGCGCGACGAGGACGGCGATCGCTGGCTGGTGTTCTGCCGCGATCATCAAGGGGTTCCGACGCGTCGCATGGCCGCTCGCGACACGTCGTCGTCTTCATCTCCGGTAGCTTACGGCAACATGCCGAGCACACGCCACCACACATAGTCCAACGGGAAAAGCAGCACGAGCGAGATGACCGTCATCACGACGGTCAGCCGTGTGCCGTCGCGCATGCCGACGCCGCCGAGGTGCATCGCAATCATCATCGGCGGGCTTTGATACGGCAACAACACCGTGGAGAACACCGGCACCTGAAGCATCAGGACGGTGTAGAGCGGCAGGCCGCTCGCTGTGGAGAGCTGACCCGCGAGCGGTGTGAGTACGGCGGGCAGACCGGGCAGGGTCGCCACAAGCCCGATGGCCGCGCCGATGGCGATGAGCCATGCAGCATTGATGACCGGCGTGCCGGGCACCATGCCCACGGCGTCCAGACATAGCCGCGCAACTTTCTCTCCCAGTCCGCTATCCGCGACGACGGCGCCTACCCCGAGGAACCCTGCGACGTAGATGAGCGGTGTGATCTGCATCTGATCGGTGAAGGTTTTCGGCGTCACGATATGAATCGCGGGCAGCAGACAAATGATCGCAGCAGCCACGGAGATCCACGCGGGGGAGATGCCGTGCCATGCGTCCGTCGCAAAGCCTGCGAGCGCAAGCGCTAGCAGAATGGACAGATGGCGGGCGTCGTTCGTCAGCGCAGGCGGGGTCGTGGTGGATGTGTTCGTGAGCGGACCGTCGTCCGGAAACAGACGACAGACGACCCACACGAGAATGACTGCCTTGAGTGCTCCGAGCACAGGGAAGTGCAGCAGCAGATACGGCGCGTAATGCAGCTTCACGCCATAGAAGGCGTCGGCCGCGCCCATCAGCACGCTGTTCGGAATGTTCGCGGGAAGGATCGTCGTCGGTGGCATGTAGCTCGCGGCGGCGACCATCATCACGAGACCGGTGCGTCCGCGTCGCCCTTCGGTGAGACCGATGCGATCCGCGAGCGCGAGCACGATGGGGATGAGCAGCAGAATGCGGCCGGTGGTCGAGGGCATCACGAAGGCGAGGCCGACGGCGGCCACCATGACGGACGCGACATAGCGGGGGTACGTCGGACGCTTGAGCGCGAACACCGTGGACGCAAGTCGCGAACCGAGCCCGGTCGTGCGCACGGCCAGCCCGGTGACGGCACCGCCGAAGACGAGCCACCATGCGGCGGAATGGAAACCGGCAAAGATGACTTCGGGCTTCGCGACGTGTAGCAGCGTTGCGAGCAGGAAGAAGGTCAACGTAGTGACGGGTTCGGGGAACAGACCGAACGCCCACGCGCCAATGGTGAAGAGCACGAGGACAGCCGCTTGCGCCGCCGTGGGCGATAGCCCGAGCGTTGTACTTCCGTGACTCGCAGCCCAAAGCGCGAGTGCGAGAAGCGCGAACGCGGCGTAACCGCCGAGCGCCCGCAACCGGGCGCGCAATCGTTCGCGACGCAAGAGATTCGAAGCGTGCAGTGTCTCCGACGAAACCGTTTCGTTCATGGCGCTTGTCGTTTTGATGATGGGCCAGAACAGCGATCTTACATGGTTCGGTCTATGGGATGGTGCGACTACAATACGGGCATCCCTTCAGAAGCAAATTCAGACGTTGGAAACGAACGAAGTCGCAATCGTCGCCGCACCGAAGCCCTGGTATCTCTATTTGCTGGAGTGTGCCGGTGGACGCATTTACACGGGGATCACGGTCGACGTGGAGGCGCGTTATGCGGCGCATGTGGCGGGGAAGGGGGCGCGCTTCACACGGGCGTATCCGCCGTCGCGGGTGTTGCTCTCACTGTCGTTTTCCGACCGGTCGACGGCCTCGCGTGCCGAGTACCGCATCAAGCAATTGAGTGCGTCGCAGAAACGCGGCCTGATTGCGGGGACGTACGTCTGCGACTTCTCAGATTTCCTCAGCGACGCCCCCGTCGCCGAGTCATCCCTCAAGGCACCAGACGCGCCTGTCGAATGATGCGTCGCACGTCGCGTTGCAGCGCACCGAACTGGCCGCGCGACGGAATCGGCGAAACCACCAGCGCCCAACTGTCACCCGGCACGGTCTTTTCCACCACGGTGTAATAGGTCGACTGCGTGCGGAAGAAGTCGGCGATGCCGTCGTGACTGATGCGATAGCTTCGATCCCCGGCCCCCGGCAGCAGGAACACGCCGAGCGTGTAATACACATCGCGATCCGAATTCACCGGCCCCGACTGCTTATCGAGCAACAACGTGCGCAGCGTCTTCTCCGTGAGCAGACTCGGGTGACGGACGTCGAACACGCGCCACACTTTGAGCAACGCGCCCGTCGACATCTGCCAGCCCGCGAACGGTGCAAGCAGACGCCAGCTTTCGGGCAGCTTCGCATCCGTCACGCCCAGCGGCGCGAAGATGTTCTTCTCGCAGAAGTCCTTGTAATCCTCGCCGGACACCGCCTCGATCACCATCCCGAGCAACAGATACGAGACGTTCGAATAGACGAAGTCCGAGCGGCCCGTCGAATGGCTGGCCTCGCCCGCATCCAGATAGTTGAAGAAGTCGGCGCTACCGCCCACACGACGGATCGCCAGCCCGCTGAACAGACCGTTGACCGGATCGTTGAAACCGTTCGTTGCGAGCCCCGCGCGGTGGGCGAGCAGGCGTCGCACCGTCAGATCGCGTAACGACGGGTCGAGCGGCTTGCCGTGTTCCTTTGCGTAGTCGGTGAGCAGATCGCTGAGTTTGGCGTCGAGCGACAACTTGCCTTGCTGTACCAGCAGCGCGATCCCGATAGCCGTCACCGACTTCGACAGGCTCGCGACGGGCAGCAATTGCTGGACTTCGTCGCCCGGCGTGGCGGCTTCGAGCGCGACGCCGCCGTCCGACTCGGTGCGCAGCCAGACATGCGAGAGGTTGTAGCGCTCCTTGAGCTGCGCGACACCCTGCGCGATGGTCGACTGACCGATCGGCACGGCGGGCTTGATCGGCGTGACCGCGCCCGATGATGGCAGGGCGACGACCGCACCGGTGGCGGATGCGGCGGACGACGCGCTTGACGGCGTCTGGGCGAGCGCGTGACTCGCCGTCATCAGTGTGGCAGCGCCCAGCAGGATAGTCAGGACAACACGGCGTGCAGACGCGCCGGTACGCCCCATAGCCCGTGCCATGTCATGCCAATCGCCTGACATCGCCCATAGCTTTGTACAACGTGCCCCTGCTGCCGGACGGCTATGCCGTTCGACGTTCATTACTTAACTCCCCCCGCGCACAAAACTTCGAACCGCGAATCAACTCTCTTCGGAGTCGGAATGGTTCGGAGTGCGCACGTGCCGCTTTGCGGCGATGTTCGAAATCGAAGTGTAGGAAAAACTTCGGGTAAATACCCAGCAAAACCTGCGCATTTTACATTAAGTTGCATATATCGCGCATTTCTGGCGATAGGCGGATGCAATCGGCCGGGCGCAGCCCCGTGCGACGGGCATGGCGCAGCGAACGTCACCGATATTGCGCTGCCGAAACTTCCTCATAACGTGAAGCATCGACCGCAGACGCCCGTCCGGCGGCGTTTTGCGGGCGTTCCGGCATCGTAAGTGAAGCCCTTGTCAGTGGCGCACCGACAAGACCTGTTACGCATCGCGGTGTAAGCTATCTCCCAAGATTGACAGGCTCCGACTCGCCCACAGGCCTTAAGGGCGGCGTCCCGATGACGTCGTGCCGGCCGAAGGAACGACCGAAACATGACTGAACCGTCCCGTGCGCGCCCGAGCCGGCCCGCCGATCCAGCTTCCCCTGTGGCGCTTTCTCCGGCCACTGCCGGACACGGCGCTGCGGCCTCTGCCGCTGGCGGGGGTGACGGCAACCCGCCCGAATTACCCAGTGCTTCCTCCCCGTCGCCGGTCGAGGCCGCCTGGCAGGCCTTGCCTGCGCCTATCCGCCTGATCAGACGCTTTCCGTGGAGTGCGGCCCGCCCGTGGCTGATCGTCGCCGGTGTGTTGCTGCTTGGCCTGTTTGTCTTCGACGCGTTGCATCACATGTTGCGACACGTGCATTACGACAACGTGATCGCGGCCATTCACGCCACGCCGGTCACGCGCCTCGTGCTTGCCATGCTGGCAACGTTGGCGAGCTATGCGGCGCTCACCGGCTACGACATCTCTGGACTGGCGTTCGCCGGGGCGAAGGTGAAGCGCTCGACCGTCGTGCTGACGTCGTTCATCGCCTATGCGCTGGGCAACTCCGTCGGTCTGGGCGTGCTGACAGGCGGCACGGTGCGCATGCGGATGTACGCGGCAGCGGGCGTCGATGCCTCGAAGGTCGCGCAGGCCGTCGCGTTCAACGCCGGGGCGTTCGGTCTCGGGATGACGGTGTTCGGCTCGCTGGGGATGTTGTGGGGCGCGTCGCGCGTCTCGGCGCTGGTGCCGATTCCCGCGTGGATGTTGCAGGCCTTCGCGGTGCTGCTACTGGCGGGCGCGGCCGCGTTCCTCGTCCTGTGCGCCCGCAAACGCTCGGTCGCGATCTTCGGCCGCTGGTCGATGCCGTTGCCGCCGCTGCGCCTCGCGTTGCGTCAGTTGGTGATTTCCGCCGCCGACCTCGGCATGGCCGCCGCCGCGCTCTGGTGCCTGCTGCCCGCCGGTGTGGTCGATCTGCCGACGTTCGTCGTCTTCTACGCCATCGCGATGGCGCTCGGCGTGCTTAGCCACGTGCCGGGTGGCGTCGGCGTGTTCGAAGCGGTGATTCTGCTGGCGACGAACGGCCACGCACCGATCAGTCAGGTCGCGGGGGCGCTGGTGCTGTATCGCGGCATCTACTATCTGCTGCCGCTGATCTTCGCCGCGTGCCTGCTCGCGGCGTTCGAATTGCGGCAGGGACCGGCCGCCCCGATCGGACGTGCCGCCGTGCGCCTTTTCCCCGGCTTGCTCGCGGCACTCACGCTCGTGGCCGGTGTGATGCTGCTGATCTCAGGGGTGACGCCTGCAACGCGCGATGCCGAGGACTTCCTGAGACGCCATGTGCCGCTGTTCCTCGTGGAGGTGTCGCACCTGCTGGGCAGCGTGGCGGGGCTGTCGATGCTGTTCCTCGCGCGCGGACTGCTGCACCGGCTCGACGCGGCGTGGTGGGGCTCGCTGGGCCTCACCGTCATCGCGGCGGTGCTGGCGATTCCGAAGGGCATCGCGCTGTCGGAATTCTTCGTGCTGGCCGTACTCGCGACCTTGCTGCTCGTCTCGCGCAAGCAGTTTGACCGGCGCTCGTCGCTATTCACGCAGTCGTTCGAACCGGGCTGGATCATCGCCGTGCTGTCGGTGCTGGGCGCGTGTACCTGGCTGATGTTCATGTCGTACCGACGCGTCGGTTACGCGAATCAACTCTGGTGGCAATTCACGTTCGACGGCGATGCGCCGCGCTCGATGCGTGCGCTGATGGTCGTCGCCGTAATCGGACTGGGGTTGTCGTTATGGCAATTGCTGCGGCAATCGCCGGGCGCGATGGTGCCCGCGACGGAAGACGAACTGGCGCGCGCGAAGGCCGTCATCCGCAAGCAACCTGCCGCCGACGCGTGCCTCGCGCTGATGGGCGACAAGAGCTTCCTGTTCTCACCGTCGGGTAACGCATTCATCATGTACGCGAAGCATCGCCGCTCGTGGGTGTCGCTCTCGGACCCGGTCGGCGATCAGAAGGAATGGCCGGAGCTGATCTGGCGGTTTATCGAACTGGCCGATGCGCACGGTGGTCGCGCGGCGTTCTACAAGACGCGTCCGCAGGCGTTGCCGCTTTACATCGACGCAGGACTGCGCGCGTACAAACTGGGTGAGGAGGCGTTCGTCTCGCTGCCGGAGTTCGGTCTGCAAGGCGCGCGTCGTGCGAATCTGCGTCATGGTGTGACGCGCGGTGAGCGTGAAGGACTGACGCTGGAGATTGTGCCGCCGGAGAACGTTGCGCCTCATTTGGCGGAGATGCGGCTTGTGTCGAATGCGTGGCTTGCGCGTCAGCACACACGCGAGAAGGGCTTTTCGCTGGGGGCGTTCGACGATACGTACGTCGCGCGTCAGCCGGTGGCGCTCGTGCGG
Source organism: Pandoraea commovens (assembly GCF_902459615.1). Lineage (GTDB taxonomy): Bacteria > Pseudomonadota > Gammaproteobacteria > Burkholderiales > Burkholderiaceae > Pandoraea > Pandoraea commovens. The sequence goes on along the minus strand of NZ_CABPSA010000002.1, from coordinate 54,102 downwards.
CGCGAAGACCGGCTCGTCGCGTTCGCCACGCTGATGTGCCCCGATGTGCAGCGCATCGAAGCGAGCATCGATCTGATGCGTCAGGTGCCCGATTCGCCACCGGGCACGATGGACTTCCTCTTCGCGAAACTGATGCTGCATTTCAAGGCGCAGGGCTATCAACGCTTCGGTCTGGGCATGGCGCCGATGTCGGGCATGGAGACGCATCAGCTTGCGCCGCGCTGGCACCGCTTCGGGCGGATGATGTTCGCGCACGGCGCGCGCTTCTACAACTTCCGGGGGCTGCGCAGCTTCAAGGACAAATTCGATCCGCAATGGGAGGCGCGCTATCTGATGACACCGGGCGGTATTGCACCGATGTTGACGCTGGCCGACGTCGCCGCGCTCGTGGGCGGTGGCTGGAAAGGGATGATTACGAAATGACAGGGAGCGCGATGGCGATGGATGGCAAGGGCGACGGCGGGCGAGCGGGATCGGTGAAACCGGACGTCGGACGCGCGCGCATGACGCGGGCTGCGCGGTATGCGGCGGCGCTCGCGATCACCGTGTCCGCCACTTGCGCGATAGCGCAGACGTCGAAGCCCGCCGAACCAGCAGCCAATGGCGGCAATCCATTGAACGTGCTCAAGCCCGCGCCGAAAGCCGGACCGGTGGCGCAATCGCGCGCCGCAGCGTCGAGCGTCCCCGCACCGGTCATGCCGCAGGCAGCAGCTGCGGCGGCTGGCGCGGCGGCCTTTCGTAGCGCCGGTAATGCAGGCTCGGGCGGCGCTGCCCCCGAGATCATGACGCACGGACGCTTCGAGAGCGTTCCCATTTTCCGGCCGGAGGGCGAACCCAACGCGACGGTGCTGTTCTTCTCCGACGACGACGGCTGGACGCCACGCGCCGAACGCATGGCCCGTGCGCTGGCCGACACCGGCGCGCTGGTCGCGGGCATCGACACCGCGCGGCTGATGGCGAACTACACCAAGGACGACATCGCGTGCGTCTACGCGGCGGGCGATCTCGATAACTTCGGCCGATGGGTCGAGGCCGCCGTCAAACTGCCGGGCTACACCCCGCCGATTCTTGTGGGCGATGGCGTGGGCGGCACGTTCGCGTACGCCATGCTCGCGCAGGCCGGTAGCGACACGTTCTCCGGCGCGTTGTCCGTCGACTTCTGTCCGGTGCTGCCGATGTCGCGCCCGCTGTGTCAGGGCGAAGGCGTGCATTTTGGGCGCGGCATCACACACACGCCGGGCGGCGCACCGATGCGTCTGCTACCCGCGCCGGTGATGAGCGCTCCGTGGCTGGCGATGGGCGGCCCGTCCGGCGGCCCTGCGAGTCCTGCGCGCGCACCGCGTTGCTCGGACCACGTCGCGCAGGAGTTCGCCGCGCGCACACCCAATTCAAACTGGCTCGTGGGCGGGTTGGCGGGCAGTCTGGGGGCGATGGATACGAGCGGTACGACGTCCGCCTCGGCGACCGGCGCTTCGTCCACGCCGGTGCTGGCCGATTGGGTGACGCAGTACAAGAATGCGTTCCGGCGTCTGAATGCGCACCATGTGGCAGGCACGGCGCGACCGCCTGCGGCCGTGGCCGATTTACCCGTGATCGAGGTGCCAGCGACGGGCAAACCTGCCGCGAATCTGGCCGATACCTTCGCCATCCTGATGTCGGGCGACGGCGGCTGGGCCGGGCTCGATCGCGATGTCGCCGGGGCACTTGCCGCGCATGGCATTCCCGTCGTGGGTGTCGATTCGCTGCGGTACTTCTGGTCGGCGCGCACCCCCGCGTCGGGCGCACTCGACATCGACCGTCTCATGCGCTTCTATCAGACTCGCTGGAACAAGAAGCGCGCGATCCTGATCGGCTACTCGCAGGGGGCCGATGTGCTGCCGTTCATGGTCAACCGGATGCCGCCGCCGGCGCGTGAGCGTGTGGGCCTGCTGGTGCTGATGGGACTCGGTCAGAAGGCCGATTTCGAGTTCCGCATGACCAACTGGGTGATGTCGAGCCAGAACGGGCTGCCGATCCGGCCCGAGGTGGAGCGTCTGCCCGATGGCATGGCGATGTGCATCTATGGCGCGGACGAGGACGACAGCAACTGTCCCGGACTCGATCCCAAACGGGTGCAGGTCGTGAAGATGCCCGGCGGGCACCATTTCGACGGCAACTACACCGCGCTGGCGGACGTGATCCTGCAGGGACTCGCCAAGCGTTGATCCACGCCCGTCCGCCCCGCCCGGCATCGACGGACGGTCGCGGCCGGGCAGACGCTCTCTCATCTGTCGTGCCGTCCCAACGTATCGGGTAACCGCGAGGTATCCGCGCTTTCTCGCCTTGCCTTCCGTGCGGGCGCTCCGTACACTGCGGCCAGTTTTTCCCTATCGCCTCACACACTTAGCGTGTTTGGCGTGTGATGCGCACGGTAGGGACCACACGATACGGCACGACACACAGGAGAAGATCGATATGGCCGAGGGTTACTTTCCGAAGTGGCAATCGCAGGACACCGCCTCGGGGCGCGTGATCGCCCCCGATGAGCGTCTGCCGTGGCCGCAGACCATCGCGATGGGCGTGCAGCACGTGGTCGCCATGTTCGGCTCGACCGTGCTGGCCCCGTTGCTCATGGGCTTCGATCCGAATCTCGCGATCTTCATGTCGGGTATCGGCACGTTGCTGTTCTTCGTGCTCGTCGGCGGACGCGTGCCCAGCTATCTCGGCTCCAGCTTCGCGTTCATCGGTCTGGTCATTTCGGTGACGGGCTATGCGGGCAGCGGCCCGAACCTGAACATTCCCGTCGCGCTCGGCGGGATCATTGCGTGCGGGGTGCTCTACGCCATCATCGGGCTGATCGTGATGGTCGTCGGCACACGCTGGATCGAAGCGCTCATGCCGCCGGTCGTGACGGGGGCGGTCGTCGCGGTGATCGGCCTGAACCTCGCCCCGGTCGCGGTCAAGGGCGTCTCGGCCACCAGCTTCGACACGTGGATGGCACTGGCGACGGTGTTGTGCGTAGGTCTCGTGGCCGTGTTCGCGCGCGGCATGGTCCAGCGTCTGCTGATTCTGGTCGGCCTGCTGCTCGCCTACGTGCTCTACGCCGTGCTGACGAACGGCATGGGACTCGGTAAGCCCATCGACTTCGCTGTCGTGGCCAACGCCGCGTGGTTCGGTCTGCCGCATTTCGCCGCACCGGTGTTCAAGCCGGAAGCGATGGTGCTGCTCGCACCCATCGCCATCATTCTGGTGGCTGAGAATCTGGGGCACATCAAGGCCGTGAGCGCCATGACGGGACAGAACCTCGACCGTTACATGGGGCGCGCATTCCTTGGCGACGGGCTGGCGACCATCGTGTCGGGCAGCGTCGGCGGCACGGGCGTGACGACGTATGCCGAGAACATCGGCGTGATGGCCGTGACGAAGATCTACTCGACGCTGGTGTTCGCGGTCGCGGCGGTGCTGGCACTGGTGCTGGGCTTCTCGCCGAAGTTCGGCGCAGTGATCCAGACGATTCCGGGGCCGGTGCTGGGTGGCGTATCGATTGTGGTGTTCGGTCTGATTACGGTGGCTGGCGCGCGCATCTGGGTGCAGAACAAGGTCGACTTCTCGGACAATCGCAACCTGATCGTCGCGGCAGTGACGCTGGTGCTGGGCGCGGGCGACTTCACGCTGAAGTTCGGAAGCTTCTCGCTGGGCGGCATCGGTTGCGCGACGTTCGGCGCGATCATTCTGTACGCCTTGCTGCGCGGACGCGGTGCGTCGCGCCCGGCGGCGATGTAACGGTTCACCCTACGCCTGTGAGTACCGGGGCGTGAGACTAAAGCGGCACGACAATTACGTCGTGCCGTTTTTGTTTGTGTGGTTGGTGTCGACGGGCGGCGCTTGCAAGTGATCGAGCAACTGGCGTGCGTAGACGGGCAGGGCGTCGCGCTCGCGCATGCACAGCACCAGCGTGCGCAGCGCCCACGGGTCGATCAGCGGCACGATGCCGATGTCCAGTACGGCGGCTGAGCGATGGGCGGCGCTCAACGGGACGATGCCCAGCGCAGCGCCCGTCGCCACCGCACGGCACAGGCTGTCGAAGTCGCGCAGCCGCAGGCGGTAGTGCAGGGCGCGTCCCGCGCGTCTGGCATGACCGTCGATGTGCTCGGCCAGCGCGCTCTGCGCGGGCAGGCCGATGAACTCCGCGTCGAGCACGTCGGCAAACGCCACGCCTTCGTGTGCTGTCAGCGCGTGTCCCGGCGGCGTAACGATCACCAGACGGTCCTGCCGGAACGGCACCGTCTCCAGCCCCGTCAGCTCGATCCAGTCGGATACCACGCCGATGTCCGCTGCGCCTTCGAGTACGGCCTGCACGACGGCGGGACTTGTCTGTTCGCGCAAGGCGATTTCCACGTTGGGATGCTCGGTGAGGAACGCGCCCAGCAGATCGGGCAGGAATTCGGACATGGCGACCGTGTTCGACGCGATGCGCACGTTGCCCTTGAGGCCAGCGGCGTACTCGCCGAGTTCGCCACGCATCTGCTCGATTTGAAGCAGCACGCGTCGAGCGTGCGCAAGCAGAGCGCGTCCGGCGGGCGTGGGCACGACGCCCTGAGGATGGCGCATGAACAACGCAACGCCCAGCGTCTCTTCAAGGCCGCGAATGCGGGCGCTGGCGGAGGCCAGTGTGAGATGTGCGCGCTCGGCGCCGCCGGTGATGCTGCCGGCTTCGGCCACCAGGAGGCAAAGACGCAGATCGGTCAGGTCAAATCGCATGAGAGATACACGAGATGGGCACGAGATGGACAGGCGCTGGGCACGGATGCAGGACGGTGTGCCATCAGTGTAGCGGTTCGTCCGGGCGCGATGTCGACTGACTTGGGCAAGGGCGCATGGTAAACTACGCGCTTTCAAGACACGGCCGTACCCGCGACGGTCTCGCCCGCCAAGCCCCAGAGTTTCATCCGCTGGCGGGTCGTCTTGCTGGCGTCTTCAGACGCGTCGCCCGGATGAGCGCGATGCGTGTCGCACGCCCACGCGGGCATTCCATCAAGAACAAACAACATCGATACGCGCGGGGACACACATCGTGGAGTCCGCGCATTGGTCTTTATATGTCTTTTGAAACGCTCGGCCTGTCGGCCGACATCTTGCGTGCGGTAGCCGATCTCGGTTACACGCAGCCGACCCCGATTCAACTGCAAGCGATTCCGGCCGTTCTGCAAGGCGGCGATCTTCTCGCCGGTGCACAGACCGGAACCGGTAAGACGGCAGGCTTCACGCTGCCTATCCTGCAAATGCTCTCGTCGCGTTCGCAACCGGCTGCCGCCAACGGCAAGCGTAAGGTGCGCGCTCTCGTGCTGACCCCCACGCGCGAGTTGGCCGCTCAGGTCGAAGAGAGCGTCACGCAATACGGTAAGTACCTGCGTCTGACCTCCATGACCGTGTTCGGCGGCGTGTCGATGGTGCCGCAGGTCAAGCAACTCGCACGCGGCGTCGACATCCTCGTTGCCACGCCGGGCCGTTTGCTCGACCACATGCAACAGAAGACGGTCGATCTGTCCGGCGTCGAAATTCTCGTGCTCGACGAAGCGGATCGCATGCTCGACATGGGCTTCATTCGCGATATCCGTCGTGTGCTGGCCGTGCTGCCCGCACAACGCCAGAACCTGCTCTTCTCGGCAACGTTCTCCGACGAAATCAAACAGTTGGCCGACGGCTTGCTTAAGTCGCCCGCGCTGATCGAAGTCGCGCGTCGCAACACTACGGCCGAGACCGTCGACCAGAAGATCTATCCGGTCGACCGCGATCGCAAACGCGAACTGCTCGAACACCTCGTGCGCGAGCACAACTGGTTTCAGGTGCTGGTCTTCACGCGCACCAAGCACGGTGCGAACCGTCTGGCCGAGCAACTGACGAAGGGCGGCATTCCCGCACTCGCCATTCACGGCAACAAGAGTCAGGGCGCACGCACGCGTGCGCTCGCCGAGTTCAAGAGCGGCACGCTGCAAGTGCTGGTCGCGACCGATATCGCTGCGCGCGGTATCGACATCGACCAACTGCCGCACGTCGTGAACTTCGATCTGCCGGAAGTGGCGGAAGACTACGTGCACCGCATCGGCCGTACGGGTCGTGCAGGCGCGAACGGTGAAGCCGTCTCCCTCGTGTGCGTGGACGAGCATCAACTGCTCCAGCAAATCGAGCGTCTCATCAAGCGAACCATCGACCGCGAAGTCATTCCGGGCTTTGAGCCGGATCCGCACGCCGTCGCACAGCCGATTCGCAAGAATCAGCAGGGTAACGGTCGTGGCGCAGGTGGCGGCGGTGGTCGTGGCGGCCGCAATGGCGGTGGCGACGACGCGCGTCAAAGCGTACGTGCGCCTCGCGAATCTCGTGACGGTGGCCGTGGCGCGCGCCAGAGCGGTGAAGCAAAGCCGCGTCGCGAGGGCGAACGCAGCGGCCGTCAGGGCGGGAATGGTGGCAATGGTGGCAATGGCGGGAACGGTGGTAATGCTGGCAACAGCATCAACGTCGCGCAGTCCGCCGGACGCCGCGAACAGGCACCGAAGCGTCCGGGCAATCCGGGTGACGCTCAGCGCGCACCCGCGCGCGCCGCACAAGGTGGCGGCAATGGGCGTCAGGGACAGAACGCACCGCGCACGCAGAACGGCAGCGGTGGCGGCGAGCGCGGCGACTTCGGCCAGCGCGGTCCGCGTCCGGCGCGCCGCGACGGCGCCGGTGGCGCGCTGCTGATGGGCAAACCGAAGCGCGATTAAGCGCTTCGCCGGAGGCATCGACGATGTGCACGCAGCTCAACATTCCGGTGAATTTGAGCTGCGGCATGGGTCTGAGAGATGCCGCCCGGCAGCTTCGGCATGCATGCTCCGGCACGCACGCGAACGAGCGCAAAGACGCGCCTTCGCGAGTGCTGTCAGGTGACTCAGGGTCAGCCCCGACGGGTGCGCTGCGCAAAATAAGTAAAATATTAACTTTTTGCGCCCGAGACTCTCATGATCGCCCGTGTCACCCGGCTGTTCCCCTTGTGGGCCTTGCTGCTGTCCGTTTTCGCTTTCTTCTCGCCGGGCAGTTTCACCGGCATTACGCCGCATGTCACGGCACTGCTCACCGTGGTGATGTTTGCGATGGGCGTCACGCTGACGTTCGACGACTTCAAGCGTGTATTCACCCGTCCCGCCCCCATCGTTGCGGGTGTGGTGCTGCACTATCTGGTGATGCCGCTGGCCGCCTGGATCATTGCACGCGTGCTTCACATGCCCCCCGATCTGACGGCAGGCATGGTGCTTGTTGGCAGCGTAGCGAGCGGCACGGCATCGAATGTCATGATCTATCTCGCCCGCGGCGACGTTGCGCTGTCGGTCACCATCAGTGCCATGTCGACCCTCGTCGGCGTGTTCGCGACGCCGCTGCTCACGCGCTTGTACGTCGATGCCTCGATTGCTGTGGACGTCGAGGGTATGTTGTTGTCGATTCTTCAGATCGTGGCGCTGCCGATTGGCGCGGGTCTGCTCATCAATCACTTCTTCGGCCGCGTGGTGCGTGCCATCGAAGGTGTTCTCCCGCTGGTCTCGATGGTGGCGATCGTGCTCATCATCGGCGCCGTCGTCGGGGCGAATCAGGGCAACATTGCCACGGTGGGTCCGCTGGTCATGGTGGGCGTGATTCTGCACAACGGACTGGGGCTGCTCGGCGGTTACTGGGGCGGTCGTCTACTGGGCTTCGACGAATCGATCTGCCGCACGCTGGCCATCGAAGTCGGTATGCAGAACTCGGGTCTGGCCGCCACGCTCGGCAAGGTCTACTTCACGCCGCTGGCGGCATTGCCGGGGGCACTGTTCTCCGTTTGGCACAACCTCTCGGGCTCGCTGCTCGCGGGTTACTGGCGCGGTCGCCCGACGGGCACAGCCAACGACAACCAGGCGACGGCAACGCGTCCGACGCACTGAGTTTCGCATCGAGTTTTCTGCGTGCCGCACACCGGTGTGTGCAGCGCGCAACGGGAGTCCGCACCGTCATCGCGGACATTTGCCTTTCCGTCTCTCATCGCCTACAACTTCGATATACCGTTCGCGGCGGTGAGAGAGTCTGTAGCACGGCGCCCGTCCGTGTTTCCCTTCCCCCGCTCGCCCACAGGGCGTATTCCGGCGTGACCAGCGCCGACAGTCCGCATTGCGCGTATGGCTTTGTTGCGCGATGTGCTGTCGTGGTCCGGCGTACGAGCGAGCGGTCTGGAGTGACTCAAGCATGTTGCGAAAGAATCCGCGCGGGGATTACCCCGTGGTGCACGAAACGTCGTTCGTCGATCCCACGGCCATTTTGTGCGGCCAGATCATCGTGGGTGAGAACGTCTTCATCGGACCTTATGCGGTGCTTCGCGCCGACGAGGTCGACGAAGACGGCAAGATGGAGCCGGTCGTGATCGGCGCAAATTCCAATATTCAGGACGGGGTCGTGATCCATTCGAAAGACGGCGCACGCGTGACTATCGGCGAGAACACGTCCATCGCCCATCGCTCCATCGTGCATGGACCTTGCGTGATCGGTAACAACGTCTTCATCGGTTTCAATTCGGTGCTGTTCAACTGCGTCGTGCACGACGGCGTGGTGGTGCGACACAACAGCGTGATCGACGGGCGAGATATTCCTGAAAACTTCTACATTCCCTCGACCACACATATCAGCCGCGAGACCGATCTCGCGACCATCCCGAAGGTCACTGTCGATGCGCGCGAGTTCTCCGAATCGGTGAGCCGCACGAATGTGCAGCTCGCGCGCGCCTATCGTCGGATTCAGAACGAGTTTTGACGATAGGTGGCGACTCGCCAGCATGTTGCTGGCGAGTGCGCGGTGGCCATGAACGTTTTGTTGGAGTCCGTCATGTCTTTGAGTGTCAACGGTATTGTCATCGACGCACGCCGCGTCGCCGATGAGATCGATCAGCATCGGGACGCGGCCGATCCGGAAGCGGCGGCGCAACGTGCACTCGTGAGTCGCGAGTTGCTGCGCCAGCGGGCGCGCGATCTGCGCCTGCTGGCTGAGGACGCCGGGGCGAGCGACGACGCGGTCGTCGACGCGCTCTTCACACGCGACGTGCAGGTGCGTCATCCCACGGAAGCTGAGTGCCGGACCTACTTTCACGATCACGCCGGGCAGTTCCGCGTGGGCGACAAAGTGCAGGCGAGTCACATCCTGTTTGCCTTGTCGGCAGGCGTGCCGCTCTCCAGCACGCTGGGGCGCGCGCAGTCTGCGCTCGATGCCGTGCTCGCTGAGCCGACGTCGTTCGAAACCGTCGCGCAGGCGATGTCGGATTGTCCGTCGGGACGCAGTGGCGGCAGCCTCGGCATGCTCGCACGTGGCAGCGGCGCGCCGGAGTTCGAACTGGTGCTGTTCTGCGGCGACCGGCTGGGAGTGTTGCCGCGGCTGGTCAATACGCGTTACGGATTTCATGTCCTGCGTATCGAGCGTCGCGTGAAAGGCCGCATGCCGCCGTTCGAGCGCGTGGCCGACCGTATTGCCGCGCAGTTGTACGAGCAGGCGCGTGCGCGTGCGCTACGTCACTACGTGGCGTTGCTCGCAGACGCCGCCGAGATCAGCGGTGCGAACGACGAGAACAAAATGCAGGATTGGAACGAGGGTGAAGGACCGACACGCATGCAGTAATCGGCGCGGCATTAGGCGCATTACGCGCGTTAGGCGCAATGCATGCAAAAGGGCGCTGCCCGAGCTGACTTCGCGAACGAAGCAGCTCGGGCAGCGCCCTTTTTTGACGTCCTCCGTCGTCGTCAGCCGACGATCAGTTCGAGCGTGAGCGTGTCGAGCGTGAACGAACCGTCGTCCTGAATCTTGAAGTGCTGTCGTACGCCGTCCGCCATCGCCGTTTGCAGGGCGCGGATGGCCACTTGCATCGGTTCAGGCGTGCGCATGCGTGTCGTCCACGTCTTGAAGTCGAGGTCGAGCGTGCGCGGGGTGAGCGATGCCACCGAGAAGCCCGCGCCTGCCGCCATCGTCAGCCATTCGCCCGACGTGTAGTCGCGCACGTGTGAGGTGTCGCGCAGCACTTCCACCGCTTGCAGGTAGGTGTCGAACAACGGCTGTCCGCTGGAGGCGACATCGCAGATCACGACGCGGCCGCCCGGCTTGAGCACGCGGCGCATCTCGCGTAGTGCCGCACCGACGTCCGCCCAATGGTGCGCGCTGTAGCGGCTGAAAACGAGATCGAACGACGCGTCGGCGAACGGCAGCGATTCCGCTGCGCCGAGTTGCGTGTCGACGTTCGTCAGCCCGCGCTTGGCCGCTTCGCCCGCAACGACGCCGAGCATGTCCGCCGAGAGGTCATACGCCACGACACGGGCGACGTGCGGCGCGGTGAAGAAGCTCACGTGACCTGCGCCGCAACCCAGATCGAGGACTTGCGCATTCGGGTGCGCGCGGGCAATCGCGGCGAGTTGCTCCAGATCGGCGCCTTGCGCATGGTTGGCGCTCGTCAGATAGGCCGATGCCTGAGGGCCGAACTGGCCGGTGACGACGGCATTGTGCGCCTCATGCGAGGGGGTGGCTTTGGACCGGTGGGTGTCGCTCATGTTGCTCACGGGGAGTCTCCTTCGTCTGTGGGGCGGGGTGCAATCTGTCGCGTCTTGCTCGGCATGTTCCGTGTATTCCGTATGTACGGGGGGGCTTGCGCGACATCGATGGGTCTCACGATAATGGCTCACCGATACCGGTACAAGTTGCCTGTTTATCCTGGTATGAAAACTACCCCCATGCCCGCACCTTCCTCGCCTTCGGCCGAGCATACGCCGACTTCGCCCCACAACGACGATGCTCGCCAGCGTCGGGCGCTCGGTGACTTTCTGCGTGCCCATCGCGAACGACTGACGCCTGCCGCCGTCGGTCTTCCACCGATGGGCCGACGTCGCACGCCGGGGCTGCGCCGTGAGGAGGTCGCACAGTTATGCGGCTTGTCGTCGACCTGGTACACGTGGATCGAGCAGGCGAGGGAGGTATCGATCTCGGCGGGGGCACTGGCGGCTGTGGCGAGCGCGCTGCGGCTCTCGCGCGCCGAGCGGGCCTATCTGTTCGACCTCGCGGGCAAACGCGATCCGGAGCGGGGCGCAGCACCGCTGCCGCATCATGCGACGGCGCAAGTGCAAGCGGCGGTGGCGGCGGTGGCCGCACCTGCCTACGCGCTGGACCGCTGTTGGGATGTGCTCGCCTGGAACGCGGCGGCGGCCGACATCTTTCGTGGCTGGCTCGATGCGCCGGGCGTGTCAGGCGGTGCAGGGGCTGCTGGCACGAAGAACCTGCTGCGCTACATCTTCCTCGACGCGGGCGCGCGCACGTTGATTCAGGATTGGGAAAGCCGTGCGCGGCGCGTCGTTGCCGAGTTTCGTGCGGAGTGCAGCGCGTATCTGGACGACACGCCGGTGCGCGCGCTGACCGATGCGCTGCAACGGGAGAGCCCCGTGTTTGCGGCGCTGTGGTCGCAGCAGGACGTGGTGGAGCGCGAAGGCGGACGGCGTGGTTTCCATCACCCCGAGCGCGGTGACATCGATTTCGCGCAGGTGACGTTCCGGCTGTCGGGGCACGACGACGTCAAGTTGGTGATGTTGCTGGCGTGAGCCGCGACGCCGAAAGGCCGAGTCGACGCGTCGCCAATGCGTTGCTTAACCCGCCGGACGCAGCCACTGCACGAGCAGCGTGGCGGTCGCCATGCCGAGCAGCGTCATGACGAGCGAGCCGCCCACATGCACGACGACGACGAGCGACGCCCAGCCGATCTGGCCTTCGCGTAGCAACGTGGTGACTTCGGCGGAAAACGTCGAGAACGTGGTGAGGCCGCCGAGAAACCCGGTGACGACGAACAGCCGCCACTCGACGGGGATCGACGGAATGTAGCTGAACAGCGCAACGGCGATGCCGATGAGATAGCCGCCGCCGAGATTGGCGGTGAGGGTGCCGAGGGGAAGCGTCGGCAGGATGGCGTTGAGTTGCACGCTCAGTACCCAGCGCAGCAGCGCGCCGAGGGCAGCGCCAATGCTGATGGCGACGACCGAAGCCAGCATGTGTGATTCCTCCCGACCATCCCACAGAAAAAAAAACGGCCAGCTGTTTCGAGCTGACCGTCCTCGCCTCTCAAGCGAATACTGCGTGCGATGCCACTGACATGGCCAAAGGACTTAGTCCTTCGGGAACGACGTGGCGCCGCCGTGCGCGCCCGACCACTCGGCCGGTGCGTGCAGGAATTTCTCGACTTCGTCGAGCGTCTTCGTGTCGAAGTGGTTCTGCTGCTTCGCGACACGCAACACGTCCCACCACGTGGCGAGCGAGTGCAGCTCCACGTCGATGTCCTTCAGCACCTGACGGCTTTCCGGGAAGATGTCGTAGTGGAACACCACGAACACGTGGTTCACCTTCGCACCGGCTTCGCGCAGCGCCTTGCAGAAGTTGATCTTGCTGCGGCCGTCGGTCGTCAGATCTTCGACGAGCAGCACGCGCGAGCCTTCCGGCAGGTCGCCTTCGATCTGCGCATTGCGGCCGAAACCCTTCGGCTTTTTGCGGACGTACTGCATCGGCAGCATCAGCTTGTCGGCGATCCAGGCAGCGAACGGAATGCCTGCGGTTTCACCGCCAGCGACTGTGTCGAACTGCTCGCAGCCCACGTCCTGAATGATGACGGCCTCTGCGAAGTCCATCAGCGTACGGCGCACGCGCGGGTACGAGATCAGCTTGCGGCAGTCGGTGTAGACCGGGCTGGCCCAGCCCGAGGTGAAGATGTACGGCTTCTCGGCGTTGAAATGCACCGCGCCCACTTCGAGCAGGATCTTGGCGGTGATGTCGGAAATCGCCTGGCGGTCGATGCCAATCATGATGCGGTTCCTTAGCATAGCTGCCCGCCACGCGGCGTGCAGCCAGGAGTCGTTGATGAGTCAGCGGTGTGCCGCGCCCGATACCGCGCAAAACACGCTACGCAGATGAACAGCTTACTGCGGCGGGACACCGTCTGAGGCAGCGGGCGGCGCGTCTTGCGACGAACGGCCTGCGCTTAAACGCGAATTATGCCACAAGTTTCAGCAAATGCGAGGTCAATTATGCACTGAGCGTACATTCGTCGACGCACTAGTACGCACAGTGTGCGCGCACGGCGCATATGAGAAAGCGTCTCCGACAGATGTGTCCAAAAAAAGAGACAGTTGCCGAGCCTTTATGACAGGCATACACTCTCGCCGAAAATCAGACCCGTCCAGACCATTCCCATGCCCAACGATTCCTCGCCTTCCCTTGCCGCACCGGCCTCCGCCGTCGCGAAGCATGACACCGCTTACGCGAACCGCGCCCTGTGGGCTTCGGCCATCGGCTACGCCATGGACGGCTTCGATCTGCTGATCCTCGGCTTCATCCTCCCCGCCATCGCGGCCGATCTGGCGCTTTCCAGCGCGCAGTCCGGCGCGCTCGTGACGTGGACGCTCATCGGTGCGGTCGTCGGCGGCATCGTCTTCGGCATGCTTTCGGACCGCTACGGCCGCGTGCGCGTGCTCTCGTGGACGATTTTGCTGTTTGCGGTGTTCACCGGTCTGTGCTCGCTCGCGCAGGGCTACTGGGATCTGCTGGCGTACCGAACCATCGCCGGTATCGGTCTGGGCGGCGAGTTCGGCATCGGCATGGCGCTGGCGGCGGAAGCCTGCGCGCCGGAACGCCGTGCGCGCGCGTCGTCGTTCGTCGGTCTGGGCTGGCAGGCCGGGGTGCTGGCTGCCGCACTCCTCACGCCGCTGCTGCTGCCGGTCATCGGCTGGCGCGGCATGTTCGCCGTCGGTTTGCTGCCTGCGGTGGTGTCGTTCGTCATGCGTCGCACGCTGGGCGAGCCGGAGATGTTCCTCGCCCAACAGCAACAGCCGCGCGAACATGCGCCGCTCAAGCTGCTGGTGAAAGATGGTGCGACCACGCGCGCGAGCCTCGGCGTGGCGATCCTGTGTTCGGTGCAGAACTTCGGCTACTACGGCCTGATGATCTGGATGCCGTCGTATCTGTCGAAGACGTTCGGCTATTCGCTCACCAAGTCGGCCATGTGGACGGCTGTGACCGTGCTGGGCATGGCGTTCGGCATCTGGCTGTTCGGCCGTCTGGCCGATCGGTTCGGGCGTCGTCCGACGTTCATCGGCTATCAGATCGGCGCGGTCGTGATGGTGTTCGTCTACGCACAGCTTCAGTCCCAGTTCGCGCTGCTGATCGGCGGCGCGGTGATGGGCATGTTCGTGAACGGCATGATCGGTGGCTACGGCGCGCTGATTTCGGAGCTGTATCCGACGGCAGCGCGCGCCACGGCGCAAAACGTGCTGTTCAACATCGGCCGTGCGGTCGGCGGCTTCGGCCCGCTGACGGTCGGTGCGCTGGCGGCGGCGTACTCGTTCAAGATGGCGCTTGTGTTCCTTGCGGGCATCTATGTGCTCGACATTCTCGCGACGCTGTTCCTGATTCCGGAGCGTCGCGGCGAAGCGCTGCTGTAAGGCGCTCCGGCAGGCGATATTTCGTTCCCAGCCGCACGCCAGCCTTGCTGTGCGTGCGGCATCACGCTTGCGGCGCAAGGTGTACACTTTGCGTCCTGCGGTGAGCACCGGCCACCGCAAGTCCCACGGTCCGACGCGCGCGAGCGCGGTATTCAGGATCGGGGAAGCGATGGTCATCACGCCATTGCGCTGCGAAGAACCCCCGTCGACGACACAATCGCCGAATCCCTCCGGTTGGCTCTTCCCCCCGCCGTGATCCGTCAAAAGACGGCTGAGTCCAGACGCTGCCCGCATGCGGCACAGGCCCGGCCGTCGCCCAGTTCTTAGGTATCGAGATATGGATGAACAACTGAAACAAAGCGCCCTGGCGTACCACGAGAACCCGCGTCCGGGCAAAATCTCGGTGACGCCGACCAAGCCGCTGTCGAACCAGATCGATCTGTCGCTGGCTTACTCCCCCGGCGTCGCTTACGCCTGTGAAGCCATTGCGGAAGACCCCCTCGCCGCCAATCGCTACACGTCGCGCAGCAACCTCGTGGGCGTGATTACCAACGGTACGGCCGTGCTGGGTCTGGGCAACATCGGCCCGCTCGCCGCCAAGCCGGTCATGGAAGGCAAGGGCTGCCTGTTCAAGAAGTTCGCCGGTATCGACGTGTTCGACATCGAACTCGCCGAGCACGACCCGGACAAGCTGGTCGAAGCCATCGCCATGCTGGAGCCGACGCTGGGCGGCATCAACCTCGAAGACATCAAGGCGCCGGAGTGCTTCTACATCGAGAAGAAGCTGCGTGAGCGCATGAAGATTCCGGTCTTCCACGACGATCAGCACGGCACCGCCATCATCGCTTCGGCCGCTATCCTCAACGGCCTGAAGGTCGTCGGCAAGGACATCGCGAAGGTCAAGCTGGTTTGCTCGGGCGCAGGCGCTGCCGCCATCGCCTGTCTGGATCTGCTGGTGAACCTCGGCCTCAAGAAAGAGAACATTCTCGTTCTCGACTCGAAGGGCGTGATCCACACGGGTCGCGACAAGCTCGACGAGAGCAAGGCGCGTTATGCCGTGGCGACCGAAGCCCGTACGCTGGCCGACGCCAGCAACGGCGCAGACGTGTTCCTCGGCTGCTCGACCGCCGGCGTGCTGAGCGCCGACATGGTCAAGACGATGGGCACGAAGCCGCTGATTCTCGCGCTCGCCAACCCGGAGCCGGAAATCCGCCCGGAAATCGCCAAGGCTGCGCGTCCGGACTGCATCATCGCTACGGGCCGTTCGGACTACCCGAACCAGGTCAACAACGTGCTGTGCTTCCCGTTCATCTTCCGTGGCGCGCTCGACGTGGGTGCCACCACCATTACGGAAGAGATGAAGCTCGCCACCGTGCGTGCCATCGCCGAACTGGCGCAGGAAGAAGAGCAAAGCGAAGAAGTCGCGCGTGCCTATGAAGGCCAGTCGCTCGAATTCGGTCCGGAATACATCATTCCGAAGCCGTTCGATCCGCGTCTGATTATCAAGATCGCCCCGGCCGTGGCGCAAGCTGCAATGGATTCGGGGGTGGCCACGCGTCCGATCAAGGACATGGACGCCTACCGCGAACAACTCGGCACGACCGTGTATCGCACCGGTTTCATCATGCGTCCGGTGTTCGCTGCCGCGCGTGCCCGCTTCGGTAACGACGCTGCCCGCATCGTATTCGCCGAAGGCGAAGACGAGCGCGTGCTGCGCGCTGCGCAGTTCGTGCTGGCCGAGCGTATCGCCAAGCCGATCATCATCGGTCGTCCGGCCGTGGTGGAAATGCGTTTGCAGAAGATCGGCTCGAAGCTCAAGCCGGGTGTCGACTTCGAGATCGTGAATCCGGAAGACGACGCGCGCTATCAGCGCTGCTGGCAGGCGTATCACAACCTTGGCGCACGCCACGGTGTGACGCCGGAAGTCGCCAAGGCCGCCATGCGTAAGGACAACACCCTGATCGGTGCGATCCTCGTGCATCTGGGCGAAGCCGACGGCATGGTCTGCGGCATGATCGATACGTACCACCGCCATCTGGATGTGGTCGATCAGGTGCTGGGCCGTGCAGCGGGCGTCGAGAACTACGCGGCGATGAACCTGCTGATGCTGGAGAACCGCAACCTGTTCATCAGCGACACGTACGTGAACGAAGTGCCGACGTCGGAACAGCTCGCCGAAATGACCGTGCTGGCCGCGAAGGAAATCGAGCGCTTCGGCATCGCCCCGAAGGTGGCGCTGCTCTCGAACTCGAACTTCGGCAGCGTGAAGTCGGCATCGGCTCAGCGCATGGCTCGCGCCGCCGAATTGCTGGCCGCACGTGCCCCGTCGCTGGAAGTGGACGGCGAAATGCACGGCGACGCCGCGCTGTCGGAGACGATCCGTCGCGCTGCTTACCCGGCATCGCGTCTGTCGGGCGAAGCGAACCTGCTCGTCATGCCGAACGTGGAAGCGGCCAACATCACGTACAACCTGCTCAAGATGACGGGCGGCGAAGGTGTGACGGTGGGTCCGTTCCTGCTGGGCTGCGCCAAGCCGGTTCACATCCTGACGCCCGCCGCGACCGTGCGCCGCATCATCAACATGACGGCCGTCGCTGCGGCGAACGTCACGCGTTGATGCTGGGCTGATGGAGGCATCCGCCGGTGGATCACCGGTGAACGTCACCGTCGGACACGCATAAAAAAATCCCGCCAGTCGCTTACGCGCTGGCGGGATTTTTTATGGAACAGCCGTCGTCAGTGTCGACGAATCAGGCGGCGACGCGATGCGAATCGCCGTCACGGAACTGCGTGAGCAACTTCGTCCACTTGATGCGCGTGGCCGCAAGGTTTTGCTCCTTCACGTGACCGTAACCGCGAATCTCCTGCGGCAGCTCCGCGAGTTGCACGGCCAGCGAGACGTTGTGCTCGTTCAGACGCGACAGCAGTTCGTTCACCAGCACCTCGTATTCGCCGATCAGCGCACGCTCGGTGCGACGCTCTTCCGTCCGACCGAAGATATCGAACGCACCGCCGCGCAGGCCCTTGAACTTCGCCAGCACGCCGAACGCCTTCATCATCCACGGACCGTACGCCTTCTTCACGAGATGGCCCTTGTCGTCATGCTTGGCGAGCGACGGCGGGGCGAGATGGAAGCGCAGCGAGAAGTCGCCTTCGAACTGCTCGTTGAGCTTCTTCATGAACGCCGGGTCGGTGTACAGACGCGCGACTTCGTACTCGTCCTTGTAGGCCATGAGCTTGTGCAGCGCACGGGCGACGGCTTCGGTCAGCGGCATTTGCGAGCTCTCGTTCGGCAGGGCCGACTCAGCAGCACGCACACGATCCACCGTCTGCTTGAAGCGCTCTGCGTAAGCGCGATCCTGATACGCGACGAGCTGGTAGTAGCGACGCTGAATCAGCAAGTCGAGCGCGCGCGGCGAATGCAGCGTGATCAGCTTGCCGCCGGTGGCCGACGACTCGGGCGCTTCACCTTGCTGCGCGAGCTTGCGCACCGTGGCGAGGTCGTGTGCGGCGCGACGTCCCCACTCGAACGCCTGCTTGTTCTTCTCGATGGCGACGCCGTTCAGTTCGATGGCGCGCGTGAGTGCTGCGTACGAAAGCGGCACCCAACCCTTTTGCCACGCGTAGCCCAGCACGAACGGGTTCGTGTAGATCGTGTCGCCGAGCAGTCGCAGCGAGAGATGGTTCGCGTCGACGAAATCGACGTTCTCGCCAGCCGCTGCACGAATGTCGTTCTCCGTGCTTGCGCCGGGGAAGCGCCAGTTCGGGTTGCGGATGAACTCGGCCGTCGGCGTGTGCGCGCTGTTCACGACGATGTTCGTCACGCCGTGCTGCACGCGCGAGAGCGTGTCGTCGCTGGCGGTCGTGATGGCGTCGCAGCCGATCACCACGCGCGCGTCGCCCATGGCGATACGCGTGGCGTGAATGTCTTCGGGCTGTTGCGCAATCTGCACGTGGCTCGTCACTGCGCCACCCTTCTGGGCGAGACCGGTCACGTCGAGCGTCGTGACGCCCTTGTTCTCCAGGTGCGCCGCCATGCCGAGCAGGCCACCGATCGTCACCACGCCCGTGCCGCCCACACCCGTCACGAGAATGCCGTACGGACGCGCAATCGTCGGCAGTGCCGGTTCCGGCAACGGCGGCAGACCGCTGCTGTCGACCTGTGCCGTCTTGGGCTTACGGAGCTGGCCGCCTTCTACCGTCACGAAGCTCGGGCAGAAGCCGTTCAGGCACGAGAAGTCCTTATTGCAAGTCGACTGGTTGATCTGACGCTTCGTGCCGAATTCCGTCTCCAGCGGCTCCACCGACAGACAGTTCGACTTCACCGAACAGTCGCCGCAGCCTTCGCAGACCGACTCGTTGATGACCACACGCTTGGCCGGATCGGGATACGCACCGCGTTTGCGGCGGCGGCGCTTCTCGGTGGCGCACGTCTGGTCGTAAATCAGAATCGACGTGCCCTTCACCAGACGCAATTCGCGCTGTACACGGTCGAGTTCGCTGCGGTGATAGACGGGGATGTCGCCCACCAGCTTCACGCCGTCGTACTTCTCCGGTTCGTCCGTCACGATGACAATCTTTGCCGCACCTTCGGCATCGACCTGCGCCACGATCTGCGGCACGGTAAGCGTGCCGTCGACCGGCTGGCCGCCGGTCATCGCGACCGCATCGTTGTACAGAATCTTGTAGGTGATGTTGACCTTCGACGAGATCGCTGCCCGAATCGCCAGCAGACCCGAGTGGAAGTAGGTGCCGTCGCCGAGGTTCGCGAAGATGTGTTCGTCGCACGAGAAGGGCGCCTGACCGATCCAGGGCACGCCTTCGCCGCCCATTTGCGAGAAGGTGTCCGTCTTGCGGTCCATCCACACGGTCATGTAGTGGCAGCCGATGCCTGCGATGGCGCGCGACCCTTCGGGCACGTTGGTCGACGTGTTGTGCGGGCAACCGGAGCAGAACCACGGCTTACGCTCCACGGCGATGCGCGGCTTGGCCAGCGCCTGTTCCTTCGCTTCGATTACACGCAGACGCGTGGCGATGCGCTCGCGCACGTCGCTCGGCAACTCGAACTTTTCCAGACGCGTGGCAATGGCTTTCGCGATGAGCGCGGGCGAGAGTTCGTAATGTGCGGGCAACAGCCAGTTGGCCATCGGCACCGACCATTCGCCACCGGCACCGTCCTTTTCGTCGAACTTGCCGTACACGCGCGGACGCACGTCATCGCGCCAGTTGTACAGCTCTTCCTTGATTTGGTATTCGAGGATCTGACGCTTTTCCTCGACCACCAGAATTTCCTGAAGTCCTTGTGCGAACGCGCGCGCTCCTTGCGCTTCGAGCGGCCACACACAGCCCACTTTGTACAGACGGATGCCGATGCGCTGGCACGTGGCGTCGTCCAGACCGAGGTCGGCGAGTGCCTGACACACGTCGAGATACGCCTTGCCGCCCGTCATGATGCCGAAGCGCGCGTTGGGCGAGTCGACCGTTACGCGATCGAGCTTGTTGGCGCGGATGTAGGCGAGGGCGGCGTACCACTTGTAGTCGATCATCCGCGCTTCCTGCACCAGCGGCGGATCGGGCCAGCGGATGTTCAGGCCGTCGGGCGGCATGATGAAATCGTTCGGCAGGCGGATGTCGACGTTGTGCGGATCGATCATCACCGAGGCCGACGATTCGACCACGTCCGTCACGCACTTCATGGCGACCCACAGTCCGGAGTAGCGGCTCATCGCCCAGCCATGCAGGCCGTAGTCGAGATACTCCTGCACGTTCGACGGGAACAGCACCGGAATGCCGGCCGCCTTGAAGACGTGTTCGGACTGGTGCGCGAGCGTGGAGGATTTGGCGGCGTGGTCGTCGCCTGCGAGCACCAGCACACCGCCGTGCTTCGACGAGCCGGCCGAGTTGCCGTGCTTGAGTACGTCCATCGACCGGTCGACGCCCGGGCCCTTGCCGTACCACATGGAGAACACGCCATCGAACTTGGCGGGATACAGATTGACCTGCTGCGAGCCCCACACGGCCGTGGCCGCGAGGTCTTCGTTCAGACCCGGCTGGAAGACGATGTTATGACCGGCGAGGTGCTGCTTCGCTTTCCAGAGCGAGAGGTCGAGACCGCCCAGCGGCGAGCCGCGATAGCCCGAGATGAAACCTGCGGTATTGAGCCCGGCAGCGGCGTCGCGCGCCTGCTGCAACATCGGTAGTCGAACCAGGGCCTGGATGCCGCTCATGTAAGCGCGACCGCGCTCGAGCGTGTATTTGTCGTCGAGCGTGACCGATTCTAGTGCGGCCAGCAAGCTCGGATTGACGGGGGCGTTCATGGGGTGTGCTCCTCACTCTCACTGATTTTGGGATCGCCAAAACTTCCTGCCCCTCCCGCTCTCGTGAAGCAGGACGGCAGCGTGAATGCCGGCCTTTTGATTTTGCGCTTCCGAGGGCTCACATTCGTGATGTCACTCGTCGGGCGGGGCCTTTTTTCGTGATGCTGATGCCAGTCGGACTCATGGTAGCACCGGTGTCATGCCATTGCCTGACGGCGGATGACGTTGGCGGCGACGTTCCATGGGTTGCCGATCGACGGCAGTATAACGAGGATTATGACGTTTACGTAAACGTAAGACGCATGGCGTAAACCCTGTCTGGTCTTCCGGCCGGACACCCCCCATATAAGCGACAGGTGCGGCATTGAGCCGCTTCCGTGCTTTAGGAATCCTCCCCAAAATGGCGGCAATGTGTCGCGATTATGTCGGCAACCGTACGCTTGTCGGTGCCTTCTGACACGGGGGTAACAACGTGTAACGGTGCGGGGCGAATGGGAACGCAGCGGGCAGAATGCTCACTAATGCGTTACCCGATGCGTGACAAAGCCGTTATCGTCGCCTCGGGCACATTCATAGCGTGCTGTGAAAGCACGCAGCAACAACAAAGCGACACGTAAGAAGGAGTCACTGTGAATCAACGAAACATCGCCAAATTCCTGCTGGTTTCCGCTTCGTTCCTGACCCTGGAAGTGAGCGTCGCCCGCGCCGACGAACTGGCGCGCGACAAGACGGCCGAACCTACCCCGATTACGCAGCAGCGCACCACCCAAACGCCGCAGCGTTACGAAGGCCCGCTCGACCAGCGCACGATCGATCCGCGAGAATTCCAGCGCCGATAATCCCATCGGCCCGATCCACCCGAATCGGGCGCCAAACGGCTACGTCGGCGTTCCATTCAAACCCCTCATTTATTGACGGACACAGGGCGCAGCCGGAAGCGGCGGGCGCCTTTTTCTTGCCCGCTTTCTCGATTCTCATCCGCTGTAATTTCCCGTAACCGGCTATTTTTGATACCAACTTCCTCATAAGTGAGTTTATGCGCAATAATATTGCGCATAAATACCAAAAACAGGGAGGGGGTATGTCAAAGCTGGAACTGGACAAGATCGACCGGCGGATTCTCGCCTTGCTGCAAAGCAACGGGCGTCTTTCCAATCTCGAAATCGCCGAACAGGTGCGGCTCTCGCCGAGCCCTTGCCTGCGTCGCATTCGTCGCCTTGAAGAGGCTGGCGTGATTCGTGGCTACGTCGCCTTGCTGGAGCCTACACGGCTTGGGCTCGGACTGCTGGCCTATGTGAATGTGCGACTCGACAAGCGTCACCCGGGCGACGGGGAGGGCGGTTCGGTGATCGAACATTTCCGCAGCGTTGTCGATTCGTGGTCGGAGGTCGTTGGCTGCTACGCGATGGCGGGCGACATGGATTATCTCCTGCGTGTACATGTGCGCGATATGGCGCATTTCTCGCGCTTCATGCAGACGCAACTGCTTGTGCACCCGAGCGTGGTGGACGTCAAAACCAGCTTCGTGCTCGATCAGTTGAAGGAAACGACGGCGCTGCCGTTGCCCTGAATCGCGCTCGACGAACGCGAGAAAGCAAAAAACCCGGCTGAGGCCGGGTTTTTTCATGGGCGACGCCGAAGCGTCAGGCCGCGGTTCAGGCTGCGCGCTGATTCGGCAGCAGCGCACCGACCAGACGACGCGCGTTGCGCAACTGCCGCTTGAGCGCGTAGTCGAACGCGGCGATCTGATCCTGCATCATTTCCGAGAGCATCGATTGCGTGTCGGCCGGGGGCAGGCTCAGGTAGCCGTCTGCCTCGCCGTAGGCAAAGTTGATCTCCATACCGGCCTTCTTCGCAATGCGCATCATGCGGGCGTTGCGCGAGAGGCAGTGCATGTACAGCGTGTCGACGCGCTTGTTGCGGCAATGGATCGCAGCGCGCTCGAACAGGCGCGAGCCGATGCCCAGCCCACGGGCCGATTCGAGCACCGAGACGCCGAACTCCGCGACACGACCGTTCTTGCCTTCCGGCAGTTGGGCGACGTGAGCCACGGCGACGAGCGCGAGATTGTCGTCATAGACGCCAAAGACGCTGTCACGGGAGAAATCGAGGCTGGCGACGTAGCGCGTGACGATGTCGTCGGAGACGGCCTGACCGAAGCGCAGCAGGCGGTCTTCTTCGCCGAGCGCCAGGAAATGGCGCTGGAGTCGATGGATGTCGCCGGACGTCAGCTCACGAATCAACACGCTCGACCGCTCGTTGGCGGCAACCGTCGCGCGTGCGACGTCGGGCGTGTGGTTCGGGGCAGTCATGGCGTAATCCTTGGGTAATCTTTAGTGCGTCCACCTGATTGTGCGACGCAAAAGAATTATACCCGAAGGGCTAGGTAAAAACCCTAGGAAATTAAGCCTCGACCGTGGAAGGAAGTGTCTAAGTCTCTGAAGAATGGCGTCTTTTCTGGATTTCTCGTCTGACGGCTCTTCTATAAGAGTTGCTGCGAGGCAACAAAAAAGAGCGAGAGTTCGCCCTTTTTGCATAAGTGACCACTAACTCCGATTATGGCTTCGCAGGTATCGCCGGGGCCGGGATGGCGGCTTCGATTCCGTCAGGCAGCGGGGCTGCGAGGCCATGTTCGAGCACCGCGATGACTTCATTGGCAAAGTCGCGATAACGCATGCGGCCGCCCGGTTTGAGCCAGGTGAAGGTCCAGTTGATCATGCCGAACAGCATCATCGTCAGCGCGGTCTGGTTGTGCTTGGCGACCCGGTCGGGGAAGGCGCGCGTGAGTTGGCGCGCAAATGCGGCGACCACATCGCGCTGGCGGTTGAGCACGATCTCGCGTTGTTCGTCGTTCAGGAACTTGACGTCGTTGAGCAGGGCGATGTGACGCGTCTGCGATGTCTCGTACTCGTCGAGGAACGCACGGATCAGTTCGTGGAAGGTGTCGCGCTCCGACAGGCCGCGACGCTGGCCGAGCGCCTCGACCTCGGTGACGATCAGCATCAGGCGCTTGGTGTAGCGCTCGAGCAGATCGAAGAGGATGGCGTCCTTGCTGGCGTAGTAGTGATACAGCCGGGCCTTGGAGGTGCCGCAGGCGGCGGCCAGTTCGGACATCGACGTGCTCGGATAGCTCGCGCGGGCAAAGGCGTCGGCGGCGACGTCGAGAATCTGTTCGCGCTGCGATTCGTGATCGGGCGCTTTGGTACGTGCCATAAACGGGGGTTACTCCAGTCGTAAATCGCACGCGGCGGCGGCCGTGGTGTCACCGCGTAACGCGAGTCGGCCTGCCGCACCGAGTTCGCGGCAGCGCCACAAAAGAAAACTGTCGGTGGCGAAAAAACCTTCGACGCGCGGCATCATTTCGCCGAGAAATGCCGCCATCGGTGTCCAGGCCACCGGGGCGCGGGTCAAAATCTGATCGTCGATCTCGGCGAACGTCGCGCCTTCGAACGTGTTGTGCACCCAGCGACGGACCTGCGTATTCACTTGCTTGAGCGCCCGCCATTCCAGCGACAGACGGCCAATGCGCAGCAGCGAGATCGGGGCGATGCGAACGAAGCGCTCGGCCAGCACCTCCGGGGCGTACATGCCGACGCTGGTGCGACGGTTCGCGTCGCTCCCGTTCACCGCACCCGTCAGGTCGCTACCTCGCAGCACGATCTCGTTCAGGCGGGCGGGCGTGCCGCGCAGCATGAAGGCCACGCGACGCAGCGTCAACTGATCGGACGCGCTGTCGCCGTGCCAGCACACCACCGCGTTGTCGCCTTCGACGAGGCGTTGCAGCGACGCCAGTTCCTCGCGCAGCTCGCCGGCGTAGTCGCGACCGGCCGACGGGATGACGCGTTGCCAGAAAGCGGCGCGCTGACGTTCGTTCTCGTCGATCTCACGCAACGGGCCGATGGCCAGATCGTCGCGCAGAACCAGGATAGGGTCGGCGCGTTGCGCTTGCGCCATCGCCGCACGCAATTGCTGCGCGGCGATATCGCCACAGACGACATGGATGGTATTCATGCCCGGTAGTTTACGGTATTCCCGCTACCTCGGGTTGACGCTCCCGTAATGCCCGGAATAATCGACGCATTGGCGGGATTTCACGCAAGTTTCGCTCGCGTTGCCGTCGCGTTCGCACGCGGCGGCAAACAGGCGTTCGATTAGCGCTCGTCGTAGCTGACCACGACGCGTTCCGTGAGCGGACGCGCCTGACACGTCAGCACGAAGCCCTGTTCGACCTCGTAGTCTTCGAGCGTGTAGTTCTTTTCCATGGCGACTTCGCCTTCGAGCACCTTGGCGCGGCACGTGCAGCACACGCCGCCCTTGCAGGCGTACGGCAGCGACAGGCCAGCGGCGAGACCGGTGTCCAGAATGCTCTGACCTTCATACGGCTGACGCAGGCGACGCTCTTTGCCGTCCATCACGACGACCAACTCGGCCATCGGCGTGTCGTCGGTGATCACGACCGGCTTCACGCCCGCTTGCGGCGACGGCACACCGAAGCGCTCGACGTGAATCTTTTCCTTGGCGACACCGGCGGCGGCCAGCGCGGCTTCGGCGGCGTCCATCATCGGGCCGGGGCCGCAGATGAAAGCTTCGTCGATGCTCGCTGCCGGAATCAGCGTCTCCAGGAACGCGCTGCACTTGTCCTGATTGAGCAGACCGTTGAACAGCTCGACTTCCTGCGCTTCGTCCGACAGCACGTGATACAGACGCAGACGACCCAGATACGTGTTCTTCAGGTCTTCGAGCGACTCGGCGAACATGATCGCGGGCACCGAGCGGTTGCCGTAGACGAGCGTGAACTGGCTGTCAGGCTCCGTGGCGAGCGTGGTCTTGATGAGCGCGAGCATCGGCGTGATGCCCGAGCCACCGGCGAAGCCGACGTAATGTTTGGCGTTGGTGGCCGACAGACGCGTGAAGAAGCGGCCGTCAGGCGTCATCACGTCGAGTTGCTGTCCCGGCTTGAGCTGATCGTTCGCGAAGTTCGAGAACTTGCCGCCGGGTACGCGCTTGATGCCCACGCGCAGTTCGCCCGTGGCTTCGTATTCGGGGACGCCTACGCAGATCGAGTAGGAGCGACGGGCTTCTTCACCGTCGATCTCGGTCTTGAGCGTGAGGAACTGGCCTTGCGTGAAGCGATAGGCGTCGCGCAGCGTGTCCGGCACCGTGAAGGCGATGGAGATGGCGTCGGCGGTCTCGGGCCGGATTTCGCGAATCGTCAGCGAATGGAATTGCGGGGTCGTCATTGTCAGCTTCCCAATTGGGTCAAACGCGGGGTCAACGCGGGGTCAATCCGCCAATCAATATGGCTTGAAGTAGTCGAACGGCTCTTGGCACGTGCGGCAAACGTAATGCGCCTTGCAGGCGGTCGATCCGAAGGCGGAGACGACTTCGGTATGCGTCGAGCCGCAGTGCGGGCACGGCACGCCGTCTTTCGGACGGCCATAGAACGTGATCTTGCGCGGCGCGTCGGCCGACACCGCTTGCGCCCCGGTGGGCGGCGCGATGCCGTAGCCGCGCAGCTTTTCGCGGGCTTCCGGGCTGATCCAGTCCGTCGTCCACGCGGGCGCGAGCACGGTCTTGACGTGCCACGGGCCGAGGCCTGCGCGCGTCATGGCCGCCGCGATGTCCTCGGCGATCTGCTGCATCGCCGGGCAGCCCGAGTACGTGGGTGTAATCACGATCTCGAACGCCGCGCGGCCTTCGTCGTTCGTCACCACGCGCACATCGCGCAGAATGCCGAGCTCTCGAATCGACACGACCGGAATCTCCGGGTCGGGCACGGCTTCGAGCGTTTGCCAGGCGAGCGGCAGCGACGCCTCCGAGGCCGGCGTGAGCACGTCGGGCGCAACGGGAGGGGTGAGCGGCAGATTCGTCATCGCGTCGGCAAACAGGTTCGTCGTAGGCATGATGTGCGCGCGTGGCTTACCAGGTGGCGCCGGGATGCTGACGGGCCAGACCCTGCATCTCGCCGAGCAGATAGCTCATGTGCTCGGAGTGATGACCGAACTTGCCCGTGCTCTCGAACGCACCGCCGACCGGCGCGGTGAGCGTGGCTTCCGCGAGGGCGTCGCTCACGGTGGCTTGCCATGCGTCCTTCAGATCGGCCATCGTCACGCCGGTACCGGCGGCAGCCACCGTGTCTTCGAGCGTGTCGCGCTTGAAGATCTCGTTCATGTACGGCACGAGATAGTCGAGCGCGGCCTGTGCGCGACGATGCGATTCTTCCGTGCCGTCGCCGAAGCGCACGAGCCAGTCGCGTGCGTGGTGCAGATGGTAGTGCGCTTCCTTGACCGACTTGGCGGCGATGGCGGCGAGCGTTTCGTCGGTCGACTGCGCGAGCGCTTGCCACACTTCGACCATCAGGGCCGAGTAGAGGAAGTTGCGCACGATAGTGACGGCGTAATCGCGCTCGGCAGCCGTGGTGCCGGCAGTCGGGCCGTAGTGGGGCAGCTCGACGAGCGTCCAGTTACGGAAGGCGAATTCGTCGCGCCAGAAGGCGTAGTCGTCTTCCTGCTTCGCAAAGCCGGTGAGTTCGGTTTCGAGCTGGGCGGCGTGCTGATACAGCATGCGTGCCTGGCCGATGAGATCGAGGCTCAGGTTGGTGAGCGCGATGTCTTCTTCCAGCACGGGGCCGTGACCACACCATTCCGCGTTGCGCTGACCGAGGATCAGCGCGTTGTCGGCGAGGCGCAGCAGATAGGACAGATGTTCCTGCGTCGGTTTCATGTTCTGGGGTCTCGCTTGGGGCGCGCCATTGACGTGCGTTTCGTCACGTCGGCGCGCAGCCGCTTACATGTGGTTCACTTCTTCCGGCAACTGGTAGAAGGTCGGGTGACGGTAGATCTTGTCGGCGGCCGGATCGAACAGCTCGGCCTTGTCTTCCGGAGCCGAGGCCGTGATGGCGACCGACGGCACGACCCAGATGCTCACGCCTTCCTGGCGGCGCGTGTAGACGTCGCGCGCCATGCGCAGCGCCATCTCGGCGTCGGCGGCGTGCAGGCTGCCGCTGTGCTTGTGTTCGAGGCCCATCTTGCTGCGCACGAACACTTCCCAGAGGGGCCATTCCTTGTTGCTTGCTTGCGTCATGATCGTTCCTGATGTCTTGTGAGGGCGGCGCGCTCTTGCAACCGCTTATGCAGCTTGCTCAGCAGCCTGCTTATGCCGCTTGCTTCTCGGCGCGCTGGCGCTGTTTCGCGGCGTGGGCGAGGGCGGCATCGCGCACCCAGGCGCCTTTCTCGTGGGCGGCCACGCGGGTGCCGACGCGTTCCTTGTTGCACGGGCCGTCACCGCCGACCACGCGCCAGAATTCGCTCCAGTCGATCTCGCCGTAGTCGTGGGCCTTGCGGGCTTCGTTCCACTTCAGGTCCGGATCGGGGAAGGTCACGCCGAGCACCTTGGCCTGTTCGATGGCGGCATCGACGAACTTCTGGCGCAGGTCGTCATTCGAGATGCGCTTGATGCCCCACTTCATGGTCTGGGTGCTGTGGATGGATTCCTTGTCGCTCGGGCCGAACATCATCAGCACCGGCCACCACCAGCGGTTCACCGCTTCCTGCACCATGTCGCGCTGGGACTGCGTGCCGCTCATCATCGCAAGCAGGGCGTCGAAGCCCTGACGCTGGTGGAACGACTCCTCCTTACAGACGCGGATCATGGCGCGCGCGTACGGACCGTACGAGCAGCGGCACAGGGGCACCTGGTTCATGATGGCGGCGCCATCGACAAGCCAGCCGATCACACCGACGTCGGCCCACGTGAGCGTCGGGTAGTTGAAGATGCTGGAGTACTTGGCCTTGCCGGAGTGCAGGGCGTCGATCATCTGGTCGCGCGACGTGCCGAGCGTTTCGGCGGCGGAATAGAGATAGAGACCGTGACCGGCTTCGTCCTGCACTTTGGCGAGCAGGATGGCTTTGCGCTTGAGGCTGGGCGCGCGCGAGATCCAGTTGCCTTCCGGCAGCATGCCGACGACTTCCGAGTGCGCGTGCTGCGAGATCTGGCGAACGAGCGTCTTGCGATACTCGGCAGGCATGTAGTCCTGCGGCTCGATCTTCTGGTCGGCGGCGACGCGCGCGTCGAAGCGAGCTTGCTGCGCCTGCTCGGCCTCGCTCAGGGCTTGCACGCCCTTGGGGCTGTTGCCGGCCAGATCGATGGCTTGCGTATACATAGAGGAAGGCCTCCGCGGCATGTGGGGATATGGAACGCATTATAAACCGACCGGCCGGTCGGTCAATAAATGTTTTCCATTAGGCCGGAGAGGTGTGGTTTTCTACAGCGCTTGAGATTTTTCAGTGGAAATGAGATTGCGCGCCGAGGTTGGCGGCGGGGCTATGCGGAGGTCATGTGTCCCCGGAATATCCGAACAGGTCAAAACTAGACTCAAGCGCGAAACAATTGCGCTTACACTCTCGTCTGCCTGACTCCTTCGAACTGTATGCGCCAACTCATCGTCTCCCCGATGCGCCGCCGTCTGATGCAGGCCGCGGTGATCGCTGCTTGCCTGCCGCTCTCCGCCTGTAGCGAGCGTGTCGAGATCGGAGGGAGTTTCCTGCAGCTCTGGCGCGAGCATCTGGACTGGCGTCCCGAGCAATGGCGTGCCCGCATTGCCATGACGCGCGCACTGGGGTGCCGGGAACTCTTCATTCAGTGGATCGCGCTGACCGGCAATCCCGCGAGCGAGTGGCAGGCGTCACCCGCACTCCTGAAGCTGTTGCTCGATGAATGCCATGCTCAAGGCATGGGCGTGTATCTGGGGGTGCCTTACGACGAGCGTTGGTGGACCGTGCTCGGCAGCCCCGACGCCGGGCTGCTGGAGCGCTATCTGAACGATGCACGCGAGCGCATCGCGCTCACGCTGCATAACAGCGCTCTGCCACGACACCCGGCGTTTCGAGGCTGGTATCTGCCGCACGAGATCGAGCAATACAGTTGGTCTGACCCGACGCGGCTCGACAAACTCGCGACGTGGCTCGACGCAGTCTCACGCCTGTCGCACGAATCCTGCGCGCGTGCTCCCGCTATCTCCACTTTCTACAGTCATATTCCGGGGCCGGGATCGCTGGCGGAGCTGTGGCGCGCGCTGCTCGATCGCTCCGACGTTTATCCGATGATTCAGGACGGTGTGGGCGAGTGGGGCATCGAAAATTACGTGGCACTCGCGCCCCTGCGTGACCTGTTCGTCTCACGTGGCACGAAATTCGATCTGATACTCGAACTGTTCCAAAGCGCGCCCGACGGCAAGAAGGACGGCACCGATTTCAAGGCACACGCGGCGAGCTTCACCCGCATCGAGAAGCAATGGGAAATCGCGCGTGACTACGGCGCCCAACGAGTGATCGCCTTCGCGATCGACCCGTGGGTTCTGGGCGACACACCAGAGGCACATGTACTGCTGCGGCGCTGGCAAGCGGCACTACGCTGACCGAGAAGTCGGAAATCGCCGCTGGGACAGGCCGTCTCACGCGCCTTCGATAATCTCGATGATGTTGCCGTTGGGCAGGAACAGGAAGACGATGCGACGCCCGCCAAATGCAACGGCTGGGGCAGGTTCCGCCGTGCGGCGTGCCCCCGTGTCTTCCAGTGCTGCGAGGGCACGATCAAATTCGCGGGTCTCGAATGCCTGGTGGTACATCTTCGTGCGACGCTTGAGCACGCCCTCGACCGGTGAGCCTTCGGCGCTGGGTGCGAGCAGTTCCAGACGCGGCCCCGGCCCGGTCAGAAAGCGCCCGCGCACCCGCTGGACAGGATCCTCGAACTCCGCCGACTCCTGCGAATATCCGAGCAATTCCCAGTAGGCCTGCTCTGCGTCCAGGTCGCGACAGGCGATCCCAATGTGATGAAAGGTACAACCAAGGTCGGTCAGCATGATCTGGCGTCAGAACTGGAAGTATAGAAAGCGGGCCGTCTTGTGCAGGTTGAGCGCGGCGTACGCCAACACGACCATCGACAAAGCGGTCCACGCGAGCGTGGGGCGCCATTGCAGCCAGCGCGGTGCGCCCGCAGCGGGTCCTTCCAACGCGGGCGAATACACGTTCATGATCTGGTTCGAGTTGGGTGCACACCACACCACCACGAGCAGCACCGCGATCAGCAGGCCCTGACTCCAGCGCTCCAGGAACAGGCGCAACACGTCGCCGGTGGTCCACTCAGGCGCCGCGTGCGCAAGGGCATGCAACGGATACAACACCGGCGCCAAGGGCTCCAGACCGTTCAAACCGAGCATGTTGCCGATGAGCATGAACGCGTCATGCGTGCTGTGGGCACGGAAGAATAGCAACGCGAATACAACACAGAGGAACGTCAGCACGATATACCCGGCGCGCACCAACCCAGCCGCCGGCTGCGCGCGCTTCGGGCCGAACTGGCGCCAGGCGTGATTCACGCTCAGGTACATGCCATGCAGCAGACCGAAGATAAGAAACTGAAGCCCTGCACCGTGCCAGATACCGGCGAGCCCCATCGTGAAGACCGTCGGAAACAAGATCATGCTGCCGAAGCCACGCGCGGTCGTCGTTGCCTTGCGGCCAACCGGCAGTCCCTTGCGTGCCCGGGCTCGCGTGATCGCCATCGCCACCGGGGTATAGAGATACGCGGTCAGATAACGCGTGAGCGTCATGTGGAACCGGGTCCAGAACTCAATGATGCCGGTGGATTTGTAGGGCGAATTGAAGTTGAGTGGGAAGCGAATGCCGAACATTTTCGCCAGGCCCATCGCCATGTCCGAGTACCCCGAAAAATCGAAGTACAACTGCAGTGCATAGGCCAGCGCGGTTCCCCATGCCGCCATGAACTGCAACTCACCCGGTGCGTTGAAGCCTGCTTCGGCCCACGGTGCGATGCTGTCCGCGAGCAGCACCTTTTTGGCGAGACCGATGATGAACAAGGTCGCGCCGATCGAGAGATTCTCCGCCTTGAACCGGTAACTCTCGCGGTCGGCAAACTGCGGCATCATTTCCTTGTGATGCAGAATCGGCCCCGCGATCAGGTGCGGAAAGAATGTGACGAACAAGACATAGCTGACAAAGCCCCGCTCACGGACCACACCCGCGCGGCAATCGAGCAGAAAGCCCAATTGAGTGAATGTGAAGAACGAGATGCCGAGCGGCAGGATCATCTCGCTCACGCTATGCGAGACGAGGCCGTATCCCGCGAGGAAATCGAGCAACGCGACGAGATACTTGTAATAGAACAGCAGCCCGAGGTTCGCGACAATGCCGCCCGCGAGAATCCATGATTGCAGACGCGGACGGTTTTCCGTCGACAGAATGCCAAGGCTCACGACATAGTTAAACGCAATCGACCCGAGCAGCAACGTGACGAACACCGGGTTCCACCAGCTATAGAACACCAGCGAGGCGATGCAAAGCCATGCGGCCGCCGCGATGGGGCGCAACGCTCCCGCGAGGTAGTACCCGCCCAAAGAGATGGGCAGGAACAGCAGGAGAAACGGCAGGGAGTTGAACAGCATACCGGGAAATCTGTGTCAAAAAGGTCGCAGGGACGCTTGCGGCTATATCGAGATCAGCCCTTCGCGGCCAATTGCTTCTTGATCAGCTCGATGAGTTCGCCAACGTTCTTCAGGCCTTCGATCTCCGACGTCTTGAACCGCACACCGAAACGCATTTCGGTCGCGACCATGATGTTCACGTTCGACAGAGAATCCCAGGCGTCAAAGTCGGCAGCCGACGATTGCGCCGTAATCACGACCGAGTCGTCGTCAAAAATGTCGCGAAAGATGTCGGTCAGCGCTTCGAGGATGTCGTTGTCGGTCATTTCATGCTCCTGATTTCCATGGGTGCACTTTGTGGAGAGAATTCGCCAAGGTCCAGCACCCATTCGGAGGCGTTCTCGTGTCCGGCAAACGGCGTAAATCCAAGGTTTCGAAAATGATCCTTGACCATGCCGTTCTTCGCGGTGGGAATATACTCGCCGATCAGGCGTTTGGCCCCGGCGGCGCGTGCTTGCTCTGCGAGCACACCCAACGTGGCGCGCTCGACTTCGCGACCGAGTACGCGGCAGCTCATCAGCCACGTATCGATGCGCCAATCGTCCCCGGCCGTCGCCTCTGGCAGGGCGGCGATGACGGCAATAATGCCGTTATCGCCAAAGCTGTCCTTCAGTCGGAAGTGCAACAGGACGGCGCGCGGATCGCGCATCATCTCCCGAACGTCGTCTTCGGTATGACGGCGCGTCGTCAGATTGAATTGGTTCGTCTTGCCCATGAGCTGAACGACGCGCGGAAGATCGGTCTCGTTGAATGTGTTCCATTCCAGCACCATCTGCAGACTGGCCAGATACGACGCAAGATCCTTCTGACTGGTGCGCATGACTTCGCGTTGCAGGTTGGCCTGATACTGGCCCGCGCGTTCGCGATCCTCGGCGGTCAGTGCCACCCCTTCGAAGTAGCCGCCTCTTGCAACGGTCGCCGCATACAACGCGGGATCTTCCGGCATCTCAGGAACCTTCACCATCGGTAGTTCGCGGCGCACAAGATTACGTTCGAACGGATTGTCATCCGCGAACACCAGCGCATCGAGTCCGATATTGAGCTGCGAGGCTATCGAGCGCAGGTTGCTTGCCTTGTCCTGCCAGTTCGCGACGAAGCACGCGATGTCTTCTCGCTTGAGCACCATCTCGGGATGCGACGTGAACGGTTGCAGCGCATTGGCTTCGTCGTTCTTGGAGCAAACGGCGAGGATCACTCCTCGGCGCGTCAGATCCCGCGCGTAACGCTGAAATGCGGCGAAGGCTTCGCCCTCGCCGTTGCCCTGTCCCAAGACAATGCCGGCCAGGCCATCGTCGCCGATCACCCCACCCCACAACGTGTTGTCAAGATCGAGCACGAGACACTTTGCGCTGCCGCCCCGGCGCGCCGTGACAAGTCTCGCCACCAGTTCGCCATAGGCCGGCCCCGCGGCAGGCGTGACGTACTGCTTCGCCCGCAGCCATAGCCGTGGATCGTGCCAAGCGCTTACCCCATCCTGCTCGCAGGCATCGTCCAGCGCGAGGATGTCGACCCCCGCCGCGTCAGCCGCCTGGCGCATGGCCTCGTTGAGTCGGCGCGTCAGCCAGCGCGCCGACCCCGGCATGCGTTGCTCATTGTTGCCCATGAGCGCGACGTGGGTCGGCATCAGCGTTTGTTGAATCACATGGGCGCCAATATCTTCTCTCAGACGGCGCCAAAGCTCGCGCAGGTTATCGATGGCGCCCGCCACCATCGCATCGGCGTCCGCCGCCGTCATGGCGGCCGTCTCGTTGCCGATCAGGTGCTGTGTATCGAAAGCGCACAACGCGACGTTCGGGGCAAATGCGTACAGACCGGAGGACGGATCGAGGGTCTCGCGCAGATATTGACCGTAATCCGGCACGTACATCTGTGTCCATAGCTGACGACGCAGCGCCCCCACCCGCAGACCGGGCAGCAGATGATCCATCGTGGACGAGCCAAGGACCGCCAGACGCACCGGGGTTGTTGTCAGATCCGCTGGCGCCTGAGCGCCATAGGCCTTGACCAGACGCTTGTCCAGCTTCCCCGTCTGCACGAAGTCCAGATTCTCATTGGCGAGCCGAACCAGCTCGCTCCATGCGGGCGCAACGTCCTTTGGAAGGGCATCCACTTGCTTCGCCCAGTCGGGCGTGCGAGGCAACCAGTTCAGCTCCGGCATGAGCATGTGTCCATTGAAATAGTGGTGGCGCTGCGTGCGCGCCAGGCAATCCGACAGGGCCTACCCGCACAGCGTGGGTCCGTATCGATACGTCGGAACTTGCGCTTCTGTGCCGCCGACGTCGTGTTCATGCGCTAGCCACCCTGCAGCAGCGATTTCTCCTGCTCGGTCAACGGCTGGAGCAGCGACATCTCCGACATCTCCCAGATCACAAGCCTCAGGCTCTTCGGCCAGCGATCACGATCCTGCATGGTGTGAACGAGCGCGTCGGCGAACTTGCCGCCGTCGCGACTCTGATTCCATACCGGTTGGCCGAGCGCCTGCCCCAACTGCTCGGCGAAGTTGCTTCGGCGGGAATTCGAACTGCCGGCGAGCAAAACTTCAACAGGTGGACCGTCGTCGAGCAAGCCTCCGCT
Organism: Pandoraea commovens; assembly: GCF_902459615.1. GTDB lineage: Bacteria > Pseudomonadota > Gammaproteobacteria > Burkholderiales > Burkholderiaceae > Pandoraea > Pandoraea commovens. Next base: position 19,228 of record NZ_CABPSA010000002.1, on the reverse strand, counting down.
TGCGGGCAACGTAAAGGTCTCCGGCACGTAGCTGTCCGGCGCCGGGCGCCAGCCGTCCGGCGCCTTGCCCAGCCCCGCGAGCACCAGCAAGTCACCGACGCGCGGCTCGGCACGCGGCGCGCGCGACACGTCGTAGCGTAACGAACCCTTCTGCCCCAGTAACGCAAGCGCAGCCCGGGCGACTGCCTGCGCCGCGGCGGCTGCCCCCGTCTGATTCATATGAACGTCGGTTCGGTAGAAAGCGTCAGGCATCGATGCAAGCAGTTGCATCAGATCGACGTGAGGAACTCCGGCATCTGAAAGGGCCTGCTGCCACATCGTCATGCCCATCATCGTGTCCGCAGGACGCGTCAGGCCGCACAGCGCATTCGCGGCAATACGCGACTTATCCGGCACCGTCACTGCCAACACCTGCACATTTGCGGCACGCAGCCGGCCCGCGAGCTGCTTCATCAGCGCAATTCGCTTGCCGATCTCGGCACGCACGTCGGCAACCGGCGCACGCACGCCATCGGTGTAGAACAGCCATCCGGGGCAGCCCTGCTGCACCTGCGTGCCGAGTTGACCCAACGCCACGTAGCGCAACGCCGCATCGGCGGTTTCAACCGGTTCGCGGTACGGTAGCGCCAGCGTTGTATCCAGACGTTTGCCCGCCGTGCCGTCCAGCCATGCTTTCGGCGTGTAGTCACCGAGCCCAGCCTTGGATGACTCGTACACGCCGTAGATCAGCCCCAGGACCATCAACATCCCGAAGCACAAGGCGCTCAGGAGATGGGAGGTCGCCGCGGGCGGTGTCGCCACCGCATCTCGCGAAGAAGTCGACAAACTCATATGCGTTACTTGGCGATGGCGGCCGCGACGCGGTCGCGCCATGCAGCGTCGGTCATAAGTGATGCTGCGTCCCACTGCCCGCTCGTATTCGGGCCGTACAGCATCTGGACTTCATTGAGCTGCCACACGACGACTTGCGGACGCGCCTGCTGGAACGCCGGCGACTCAAGGTACTGAGCGAATACGGCCCACGGGCCGAAGTTGCCATATTTCCAGGTCAGGCCTACGCGCCGATCGATGTCCGCCGACAGCGCCTGCGGGAAGCCCAGATATGGCTGGACAAAGCTATTGCCGACGACATGTACGGGCGATGCCGCGTCGTCGAGCAGACCACCTTCATCGGCTTTGTTGGAGCGCACGACATAAATCTCCTGGCCCACGGCCTTGCGCTGCGCAGCCGTCATCAGCTCGGCAAAGTCCGCGAAGCGGCGCTCCTTGATCCAGTGCCCCAGCTTCTTACCTGTGCCTGCCTGGCCGGTAAGCGTCCAGTTCTTCTTGATGACTTCAGCGGTCGCGGCGGCAGCGGCTTCAGCGCTCCAGGCCGTCCAGTGCGAATCCTTCTGAAAGAAGGCGGTCTGGTCGTCGTGCTCCACGCTCTTGAGTACGGGCATCAGATCGACTGTCTGAATATCCGCGCGACGCAGGCTGTCGATGATCTGCGCGTAGCGCTCGCGCACGGCGGGGGCGATTGCCGTACCTGCGGGAAGCTTGTCTTCGTAAAAGCGAGCCTTCAGTGGGGCCACTACCACCACCAGTCCGATACCTTTTGCCTTGAGCGCATCACGCGCGGCGCGCATCAAATTGACGGAGTTGTCGATGCCGGCGCGGCCTGCGTCGGTCATGTTGTCCTGAGCGTAGAACAGCCAATCGTCCTTGCCGATGAGCACCGCTTGCGCGTGCGCACTCGTGGCCGCCAGGCATGCCCCGGCAATCATCAGGCCGGACAGCAGTTTCCGGGCGAATCCCGGGAAATCAGCGTTGATTTTCATAATGCTTACGAAGAAGGATTGTCGTGTTCTGGCGCTGACATGCGACCGCTCCGCGGCGGCGTCCGGTTCTCCGAGACCGGCTGCGCAGCGCGCGCACAGGAGCCTCGATATTCACCTCAGTTGGCGCGATAGGGTTGCGTCCGATTCGTCGCACCGACCAGCACGGGCGCTTGCGTCGTTCCCACGAGGAACACGCTGTAGCGGTCACCGCCCTTGAGCGCCGGCAGCGCCAGCGGCGCAGAAGCATGATCCGCGCACGACCCGACCAGCGAGGCCGACACCGGATTGATGGCACGCGCGTTGCGTGCGCCATCAGCCACACCCGGGAAGACCGTCGGACCGTTAGCCACACCGATTTTGGCCAGGCAGCCGGGCACGAGATTGTATGCCGCGAGTTCCGCTTTCAGCCCATCGGCCGCAGGACTCTCATCAACGATTGCCCTGGCCGGTGCACTGGCGTGCGAGCCGTCGATAACCAGCGTCACGAAACCGCCCTTCGGCGACTTGCCCGCCACCTCCACCGCGCGACCGTTGACCTTGAGCGTATACGCCTGAGCGCCGGGCAACACGCGATAGTCGGACACGATCTTGTGGTCCGCGGCGAGCGATTCGGCCTTCGCGCCAGCACCCAATTGCACGTTGACTGCCACGTTGCTCGCGTTGAGCACGCGCACGTAGACCGATCCTTCGGGCGGCAACGCATACAGCTTGGCGATGTCATCGGCGGGCGCGGCGTGCGCCAGGAGACCGACCGTCGCCAGCGCCGTTGCGGCGAGTGCCCGGTTTGCGCACGGTACGCGTTTGAGGAATCCGAACATGGTTGTTATCACGTCTTCAATATGAGAAATAGAGACCGGCGAAAATGCCCTGAGAGCGATCGTCGCCTGCGATGCGCACGCGATACTGTACGTTCAGATCGATGAACGATTGCGGCGCATGATATTTGTCCTCGCGGAACCACCAGCGTGCGGTCAGGCCCGGGCCAACACCCATCGTGAAGCGCTGCGCGAGCAGACTGTCGAAACCGGCCGTGGCGCCCAGATAAGGTGTGACGACGAGGTTGCTGTCGATGCTGTCCATGCGAAAAGCCCGGCCATAGCGCGCTTCGGCAGTGCCCAGCGTTTGCGGATGATCGATGAAGTAGTCGCCTTCCGCGTACAACTGCCAGTACTGCCAGTTCGATTTGTCGACACGCAGGCTCCCGCCTTCCCCTTCCGACCACGCGGCCCGCAGCAGCCAGTCGGTCCGGCTGTTGCTGCCCAGAGGGATGAATTTCTCCACCGCGAACACGAAATTCTGCCGACCGAACGGCTTCCAACGTGCGCCCAGCACGCCCTGATTTGTCGAGAGTCCGGTAACACCGCCGGTGCCGTCATAGAGCGCTTGATTCATCCGCGCATACAGCTCGAACGTGCTGCCGTCGCGGTTGCCTATCACTGGCGGGCGCCAGAAGATTTCTTGCGACGACTGCAGGGTCTTGCGAGCGCTGAGCGAAGGCGCGAAGGCCGAGTTCATGACACCGACCGTGCCGTACCCGAGCGCGGCGTTGAAACCCCACGTGCGATCCAGGTCCGATACGGCCTGACGCACGTTCTGGCGCGCTTGCGGTTCCAGTTCGATCTGGCCGTCATCCGCCGCGTCGATCGCGCGCGAGAACCAGTAGCTCGCCTGCTTGTTGTCATAGAGGCGCTGCGCACTGTAAGCCGCGTCGAGCAGACTCTCGGGCGGCACCTCGCTCCCCGACGTCGCAATCGGGGCATAAACCTCCCGCGCCTCGCGCTTGCGCCCCGCGAGACTCAGCGCGTTGACGAGCAGCAGACGGTACGCGAGGTTATCCGGTGCGGCGTCGAGTGCCTCGCGAGCCGCTTTGGCCGCTGCGTCATAGTCCTTCCTGGCCATCGATGCATACGCCTGCGACGCGGCTTCGTACCCGGGCCCCGCACCCGCCAGGCTCGAACCGGCAGGCAGAAGGTTGCAAAGTACGTCCTGCGAGTCAGACGTGCAGAAGACCACCGGCGCTTCATCCGCGGCGCTACGCGCACGCGGTCGGCCCGTGCGTTGCTGGGTGTCGGCGGCAATGCGTTTAACGCTCGCGAGCTGCTGCTCCGAGAGCCAGTCCTGCGCCACTGCCTTGTCGAAATCCTTGCGAGCGTCGTCCGGACGATCGAGTTTCTGGCGGGCGAAGCCGCGCATCGCGAGCGAAAGTGCGTCCTCCCCGTCTTGCGAGAGCGCGTCCGAAGCGGCGGCGTCAGCCTCGGCGTATTGTCCTTCGCTCAGCAAGGCCCCGGTCAGCAGGTAGCGATAACTCTGCACGTCGGGTGCCTGACGAACGGCCTGGCGCGCCAGCCCGACCGCCTTGACGTAGTCGCGCTCGCGATACGCGTCCCACGCGGCCAGCGCAGGCGCCGTGGCCAGCCGGCGATGCATACGGTCGCGCAGCGCCTGAAGGGCTTCGTCGCTCGGCGTGAGACGTAGTGCTGCATCTGCTTCGTCGGCGGCCGCTTGCGCCTTGTCCTGACGCTCCAGCGAATAGATCAACAGACTGCGCATGCCCGCGCTGTTCGGCTCGTAGCGCAATGACTCACGAGCGTTGCGCTCGGCCTCGTCATAACGGCCGGCAGCATAGGCCTTGTAAGCCGCATCTCCCGCCTTATACGCCGGGGACTGCATTGTGCCGCCCTTGCCGCCACTGGCCTTGGGGGCGAGTGCGATACGCAGGTTATCTCGTGCCGCGCTTAGTGCCGGATCCCGGTGCCCTTGTGCCAGTGCCTGCTCCGTGACGTCAAGCGCTTGCTTCGTACGCCCCATGTTCTGCAAGGCGTAGACACGCAACAACCACAGGCGCGTGACGTCCGGCCGTAAAGCCAATGCTTTCGCGGCCTGCGCCTGGGCAGCGGCGTAGTCCTTACGGTTATACGCCTTGAAAGCAGCGTCTCCGAACTGCCACGCCTCGCCTTCCAGCGGGACTTCGGCGCGCGCCGCGCTGGCGGGTGCCGCAACCGCGCCGGCCGAAAGACTGGCTAACACGGCTGTGTAGCAAAGGGTGCGGGAGAAGAACGTCATGTGGCCGCGCTACTTGAAATATGGGGTTCTGCGTCAGGTGACGGAAGCCCCGGAACACCTTGCTGAAATGAAATCGCTTCGTGCAGTGTGGCTTCGTCCAGCCACCCCTGCTCGACGAGAATCTCGCCAAGCGGACGGCCTTCGCGCTTTTGCACATCCAGTGCATAGGCCAGCTTCGTCTCGTCAATGGCCTGCCAGGACATCAACAATTCGCCCAGACGCTGACGCTGCTGCGTGAGCTGATCGGTCGTGGGAAAGTCGTGCATCGTCTTGTCCCACACCAGTCGCTTGCCCGTCACAAGGTGGACGATGAACAGGCGCCAGGCGCGCGCGGCGGCCATAGCGTTGATGAAGTTGCCGATCACCATGCGCGGCATGGCAAGCAACGCGTGCTCCCAGCCGTACATATGAAACACAAAGTAGCTGCGCTGAATTACGCGCAGCGCCAGCGCGAAGGCATTGATCCCCATGAGGGTTACAAGCCATCCACCCGGCGGAAATACCGACGGATAGTAGATCGTCCACCAGCCCATCTTGTCGGCGATCAGGAAGACAAGGAAGTTCAGCAACAGCACATAGGCGAGAATGGCGATGAACGATGTCGCGAGCCCCTTACGATCGCGAAACAGCAGATACTTCGTGGCGAGCGATCCCTGCCACCCGACCTGCGCCCAGCCCTGCAGCCCGATGCCCAGCGTCCAGCGAGCCTTTTGCCGATATGCTGTCCTGAACGTGTTGGGGAAGTACTCGCGAATGCCCAGCGGCATGCGAATCGTGGAGACTTTTTCCTTGCCGAAACCGAACAGCCCGGCGCGCTTGACCACGTATTCGACCGGGAACTTGCCGAAGATCTGCTTCATCCCCTTGCGCGCCAGGCGCGCGCCGATGTCGTAGTCCTCGGTCAGCGTGTCGGTATTGAATGGCTGGTTATTCGTCTCGGCTGCCAGTTCTTCGAGCGCCTTGCGTGAGAAGCAGGTACCCACGCCCGCCGACGGCACCATCTTCGACAGGCTTTCGCGTACCACCAGATCCTTGGTGTGCCATTCGGCGAACTCGTCCATGTACGTGCCCGCGACGAGTTCATACCACTCGCGCTCCAGCGACGTCACCGGCAACTGAACGAAGTCGATGCGCGGCAGCAGATAGTTGTAGTACTTCAGCTCCAACGGGTGGAGCACATCTTCGCTGTCATGCAGGATCACGCCCGCGAACGGCTCAGGCTGCGACTGGTTCTGCTTGAAGATCGCTTGGACGATCCAGTTCAGGCAATCCGCCTTGCAGGTAGGTCCGTCGTGCGGCACCTGTACATGCACAAGCTGGCGGTAGCGCCTGCGCATGCGCTCGACTTCGGTCTTCGTCTTCGCGTCGTTCGCATACGTGCCTACGAAGACCATGTAGTTCTTGTACTCGAGCGTGCCCACCATGCTCTCGAGCATGGCGGCAATCACGTCGTACTCCAGCCACGCCGGCACCATGATCGCGAGCGGCTGCTCACGCACCTCTCGCAGTTGCGATGCCTGCAATGGCGTGTAGCGTCGCCGGATGAACAGCGACCGGTAGATCTGGCGCACCCAGTACCAGGCATCGACGAACAGATCGTCGGCGCTCGAGAGCAGAATGACGATGCCGACCACCGCGCTGGCAATTTCCAGCGCGTGGTAATAGTCGGCGACCAGATAGGGCCAATAGAGCGAGGAGATCACGGCGACGTGTCTCTACCGATCAATGGCTGTCGGGTTTCTTGCGGCCCGCACGCAGCGCCAGCACAAGAATCAGCAGCATGACCAGCAACACGATGGCGATGCCCGGCACGCCCCACGAAACGTAACGACGCCATTCGTAGAACGCGCTCTCGCCGGCGCCCGGCGGTTCGCTCGCGTCCGGGTTGCTTGTGTCGATCCAGGCCACCGGACCGGTCGGTCCGATAATCGCCAGGTTGCCGCGATTGAGCAGGAACGGCACGCCCACGTCGGCCTTCGTCTCGCCAATGGCGTACCAGAGCAGACCGTCCTGACCATCGCCACGCACGACTTCTGCGGTCGACAGACGTTGCAGCCCCGTGATATCGAGCCACTTGGCGTCTTTGCCGCCGATCTCCAGACGCTGACGATCGGTCACGACTGCCGAAGGCTTCGCGCCTTCGACCGCCACTTCCATCGCGACGAACGGCTTGCTCGGTTTCACGCTCTTGCCGGCAGCTGCGATCGTCAGTTCGGCGCGCGACGGCGACAGACCGCTAGCGGCCGCAATGCCGATCACGCGACGAATGTTATCCGGCGCCGACTGTAGATAGCGCTCCGGCACGATCAGTTGCGGGTTGCCCGCCATGAGCGGCAGCAACCCGACGAACGTGCCGTCCGGCTCGGCCTTGCCCGGGCGAACATAACTGGCTACAGGCAACACATTGACCGGGAAGGCCTGCGGAATCTCGTTACAGTCGGCCGAATACGGCTGCCGCTGTACCGACACGCGCAGGGTGTTGTTCACGCCGAGCGCATAGCCCGGCACGCGCGCTTTGAGCTGCTCCGGATGGCCATTCGCATCCAGTTGCTTGGCCGCAAGCAAAATGCCGTTCCAGAACACGGTCGCCACCGGCTTGGAGGCCGCCGGTCCTGGCGCCGCCGACAGATACAGCGAGATTTCGCCCGGCATGCGTCCGCCCGAAGCCACAGCGGAAAGCGGGAAGCTCACCGTCCAGTCGCCGCGCGCGAGCACGTCGAAGCTGTCGGATGAGCCGCCGAGGCTCGACAGACGCACGACTTGCTTGTCCTCAATGTCCGGCGTGTGTGCGATCGGCGCGCTCACGCTGTTGCTTAGCAGGATCCGGCGCAGCGAGTCGTCGAACAGACCTGCGGCCTGGGCGCCGGCATCGCCCGCGATGGCGATGACCGACTGAGCGCCCATCGACACGAGGCGGACCTGCTTCGCGCCCAACGTTTCCGTGGCGAGTGCGGCACGTTGTGTGCGCCACGTCTTGAACGCCTCAGCAGCATCGCTGTCGTTGGTCAGTTGCGCTTGCAGTGCGTCGAGGGCGGCGACCAGACGCGTGCGCAGCGCGGCATCGGCCACAGCAACTTCACCGCTCACGGCGGGTGCGCCGACAGCGAGCAGCGCGCCCAGTTCGGCGTCGTTAGCCAGCTTGTGGGCTGCGTTGTTGTCCTTGATCGCGGCGAACGCGGGCACCCCGGCCAGCGCCGCGGGCACGACCACGTCGCGCGTGTCGACCGTGTCTCCGACGGCAGGCAGTGCGCGCACCACCACGCGCTTGCCGTTTCGCTCGAGCGCCACGCCGATACGCCAAGCGCTGTCGAAGGCTTCCTTCGTGAGCGTCTTCGACGCAACGAGCAGTGCGGGCGAGCCCGGCAGCGTGCTCCACGCGTCGTCGAGGCTGCTCACCGACTTCTGATCGACGCGATACGTCAGGCGCGTCTGCGGCGTGATCGTCACCGAGTTAGCCAGCGACTGGTCCGGCTCGCAGCGGTTGTTGCCCGTGCGCGAATGCCAGTTCACGCCGAGACGCACGAAACCGTTCTCACGCGGTCGCGAGGACACGGCGAGCGTGCGCTGGAGCGGGCCGTCACCATCGGGCATCGATTGCGAAGTCATCGGCTGTCCGTCGATGGACAGCACGAACGACGCCGGGCCTTTTTCGCCCTTCAGATAGCGGCCGTCGAACGAGATCGACGCATCGGAGAGCGGCAGGCCCTTGGGGACCGGCAGATAGAAGTCCTGATTGGCGTCGCCCGAGAGAACGACCGGCGCCGTGATGCCCAGGTCGGCCAGCGCAATGCTGCGCGTGAGGTTCGCCCCCGTGCCCAGCGACCGGATACCGTCGCCCAATGCACTGGCGTTCGCCATGCCAGGCAGCCACACACCGGCGGCCAGCACGCAGCACAGCAGGGTCGAAGTTGCCCGGGGCACCGTGCGCAATGCGCGCAAAGGCTGGCGGGAGGGAACACTCTGGAGGGGCATAGGGTTGGACAACGACATGGCTCTTCCGTGAATAGGCGTGACGTTGCGCAACGGCGACATCACGAAATGTAACGGCACCTGCATTGCCGCGGAAATGACGCTCGAGAACTCAAACATTGTTGGCGCTCTCGCAGCAGGGATCGAACTCCGCGAATGGGCGTCCGCACAGTGCGTCGACGATACGCTTGGCTGCGTGACCGTCGCCGTAAGGATTGATTCGTCGCGAAAACGACGCGTGATACGCGAGGTCGTCGAGCAGGCGTGTCACACCCGACACAATCCGCTCGCGATGGGCACCGACCAGCGCGACTGTGCCAGCCTCGACGGCTTCGGGCCGTTCTGTTACGTCGCGCATGACCAGCACTGGCCTGCCAAGAAACGGGGCCTCTTCCTGCACGCCCCCTGAGTCCGTGAGAATGATGTATGCCCGCTGCATGAACCAGACGAAGTCGACATAATCAAGCGGATCGATCAAGTGCACGTTGTCGAAGCCGGACAACTCCCTCATCACAACGTCGCGTACGGCCGGATTAAGGTGCACGGGGTAGACGATTTGCAAATCTCGGCGCCGGGCCAGGTCGGCCAACGCAGCGCATATGTTTCTGAAACCATCGCCGAAGCTCTCGCGGCGATGGCCCGTCACGAGCAGCATGCGGCGATGAGTGTCGACCCAAGGGTATCGCTTGGCGACGTCCTTCGAGAGCGGCGAATCGTCACGAAGGCGCGATGTGAGGATGGCGAGTGCGTCGATCACCGTATTGCCGGTCACCGCGATGCGGCCCTGCAGGTGTTCGCGTAGCAGGTTGGCTTTGGAGGTGGCTGTAGGCGCAAACAGCCAGTCGCCGATCGCATCGACCACACGACGATTCATTTCTTCCGGGAACGGCCTGGCAAGATCTCCCGTGCGCAGCCCCGCCTCAACGTGACCGACGGGAATGCGACGGTGAAATGCGCCAAGCGCGCAAGCAGACGCCGTGCTGGTATCGCCATGTACCAGCACATAATCAGGCTTCTCTTCCTCGAGTACTGCGTCAATTCGTTCGACCGCGCGCGCGAACAACCCATTGAGCGTTTGGTTCGGGACCATCACGCCAAGATCGTACTTCGAAGTTAAATCGAATAACGACATGACCTGGTCGAGCATCTCGCGGTGCTGACCTGTCACACATACGACGCTCTTAATGCTCGCTTCCTGGCCAAGGGCAGCCACAAGCGGAGCCATCTTGATGGCTTCGGGACGCGTTCCGAAAATAGACAGAACTTTCATCGTTCATCATTCCATTCAGAGTCTGCTTGACGCGCACGTGGTGCAGCGCTTTTTACTTGGTCCGCCGCGCGCGGCCTAGTTGACACGAGAATGGAACGGCGACGCTAACACTGTTCAATGAATCGGCGTACTACCTAAAAAGCAACCTTGTGGCAACAACAATCATCCGTCGATCATTTGCTGCCGCGTACAAGGACGTCCCAATTTCTCCGCTTATTTCGCGTATTTTTCTGTGCTCTCTAACAACGCGACTGAATCGAGCGGGATATTAATTGACCAACGTCCCCTCGTCGTCCCCCAGGTTTCGAACATCTGAATCGGCAGTCTGTGGCGGCCGTCTTTGGCGGATGTGCCGCGTCGTCGGCTAGGCATTTTCGGCGCGACCGGATTGAGCAAAGCATGAGCCGACGCGGAAATTGTTGGGACAACTCGCCGATGGAGCGTCTGTTCCGAAGATTGAAACGGAATGTGTGCCTAACGTGAGATACGCGAGTGCACCGCAAGCCCATCGAGACATCAGCCATCACCTGATGGTGATTGGAGACACGGGAAGGTCGGGCGCACAGTCCCGTCGGATGGGGACGATGTGTTCGACGGATGAGGCGCGCTGTTGGCGGGGCTGCGCGGAATTACCCCTGCGGCTGCCCAAAATTCTCCCGATACTGCTGCGGTGACACGCCGAAGCGACGCTGAAACACCTTGCGCATGTTGTGCGGGTCGCCGAAGCCGCATTCCCACGCCACTGTCTTGAGCGGCGCGTTGCCGTTCTCCAGCATGACGCGCGCGGCATCGACGCGGGCGGCGCTTACGAAGTCGGCTGGCGTCACACCCGCGTCGCGTGCGAATACGCGGGAGAAATTGCGTACGCTCATCTTCGCCACTGCCGCGAGATCGCCGACCGACAACGGCTCCGCCAGATGCTCCAGCACGTAATGCTGAACCTGTGCGACGGGAGAGTTCGGCTCGGCGTAGGGCGTCAGGTACGGACTGAACTGCGACTGACCGCCCGCGCGCTGCGTGAAGACGACCAGACGCTTCGCCACGTTCAGTGCTACCTCCTGCCCATGATCCTGCGCTAGCAGATGCAACGACAGATCGATCCCGGCCGTCACCCCCGCCGACGTGTACAGACTCCCGTCCTGAATGAACAGCCGGTCGACTTCGATATTCGCACCAGGGGCGCGCTCGGCCAGCACGTCCACATCGTTCCAGTGTGTGGTGACGCGCTTGCCGTCGAGCAGGCCCGCCGCCGCCAGGATCAGCGCGCCGTTGCAGATCGAGCCGTAGCGGCGTGCACGCGGGACCATGTCGCTCAGCCAGCGATAGACGTTCGGCCCGAGATCGTCTGTGAGCAGCGACGGGCCGCCCGCCACCAGCAGCAGATCGACGTGTCCGCCGACGTCCTGATAGTGACGTCGCGGCAGCAACGCCATGCCGTTCGAGCAGGCAATGGCCCCGTGCTGCGTGCCGATGACCTCCGTCTGGTACTGATCACCGGGCAGCAGGAAGCGATTGGCTTCGGCGAAGACGTCCAGCGGCCCGCTCACATCGAGCGATTGCACGCCGGGAAAGACCAGCAGGGCGACGTTACGGATCATGACGATTCGGTGGAAGACGGTTCAGGTTGGGGCAAAGCGACAGGGAAACACTGGCGTTGATGCGACCCATTTTGGCAGAAAGCGACTCATCGGCAAGATGTCGGCCGGACGCTGGCACGAAGATGCCGCTGGTTGGCCTGATCGACCCGCTCGCGTTGCCCGGCGCGGCGTAGCGGCGGTTCGAGAATGCTCTGAGCGACGGCAACCCCGTCGCATGCCCCCCAGAACAACCGCATCCACCGAGAGGTATTCGATGTCCAATCAAGTGACTTCCGCCGCCGTCCGTTATCCCGACGAAGCCTCGCTGGCCGAGCGCGTCGGCCCCGCGTTCTCCGTCGACGGCATGCTCGCCGCCCGTAACAAGACCCGCACCGCGATTCGCGACATCGCGGCGAACGTGCGTCCCGGCATGGTCGAGGAAGACGCCGTCGCGATGGCCAAGGGCGTGCTGACGTCCGCAGGTCTGGAGCTGAGCTGGCACCCGACGCGCGTTCGCTTCGGCAAAAACACACTCAAGCCGATGCGCCGGCCGTCCGAGCCGGGCGTCGTGCTCGGCGAGAACGATCTCTTCTTCATCGACATTGCGCCGCGTTTCGAAGCTTGGGAAGGCGACGGCGGTGCGAGCTTCGTCGTCGGTCAGCATGACGAGTACGAGCGCTGCGCCCGCGACGCCGAGGCGCTGTTTCATGACGTCCGCCAAAAGTGGCAGCACGAAGGATCGACCGGACAAGCGCTCTATGCCTACGCCGCCGACGTCGCACGCCGTATGGGCTGGGCGCTGAATTTCGACCTGCCCGGCCACCGTGTCTCGGACTTCCCTCACGCCGCGATCCACACCGGCTCGCTGGCGGACTTCGAGACCACGCCGTCCGCCATGCGATGGATTCTGGAGATTCACCTGCGTGACCCGCAGCAGCGTTTCGGTGCGTTCTTCGAAGACATGCTGCTTGAGGACGCCTATTACTAAGTGCATCGCCGGATGCCGCTGTCGCATACGCGCCACGCGTAGCGACGGTGGCGCACCGTCCGTCCCATGCCAGTGAAACTTGTTTGCTATACTGCGAACGATTCTCATTTGCAAAACGGTGCCTGAGCCTTGCGGCCACACCTGGCCCGGGGACAGGAGGGGCGTATGCCCGCCGACGACACGCTGCAGCGCGACACTTCGCTGGGTACGCTGCGGGGACTCTACAACGATCATCACGGCTGGCTTCATGGCTGGCTGCATCGCAAGACCGGCTGTTCGCATCGCGCGGCCGATCTCGCGCATGACACTTTTGTCCGTCTGCTGGAGCGCGATCCGCCACGCCAGCTGGCGTCGCCGCGCGCGTTCCTGACGACCGTCGCGCAGCGCGTCCTCTATAACTACTGGCGACGCGAGCAGATCGAGCGCGCCTATCTCGACGCCCTCGCGCAACAACCCGAAGGCCTTGCTCCGTCTCCCGAAGAGCGCGCCATCGTGCTGGAGACGTTGCTCGAAATCGACCGTTGTCTCGATGGTCTGCCGCCCCTCGTCAAACGCGCCTTCCTGCTGGCGCAACTCGACGGCCTCACGTATCCCGAAATCGCCACCGAACTCGGCATTTCACTGGCGACGGTGAAACGTCATCTCGTGCGCGCGGGCACGCAGTGTTTCTTCGCGATGGAGACGGCGTGACGCGCTCCGCGACTTTCGACGCGACGATTGCCCAGCAAGCCGTCGAGTGGTGGGTGACGCTGCAAAGCGGCGACGCCACCGAGACGTTGCGCACCGCATGCGCGCGCTGGCGGGCGGCGAATCCGGAGCACGAGCGTGCGTGGCTTCATATCGAGAACGCCGACCGCCGTATGCGTCACGTGTCGGGCACGTTGGGGGCGGCCGTTGCGCAGGCCGCGCTGCGCGCACCCCGCTCGCGCGGACGCCGTATGGCGGTGAAGGCCATCGTCGGCGCGCTGTTCGTCGGCACCGGCGCGTGGGTCGCCAGTGATCCGATGGCGGTGCAATGGCTGCGCGCCGATGCGCGCACCGGGGCGGGCGAGCGACGCACACTGCGTCTGTCCGACGGCACGACGCTCGTTCTCAATACTCGCAGCGCCGTGCGTTTGTCGATGGACGGCGACGTGCGACGCATCGGTCTCGTCGAAGGCGAAATCATGGTGACGACCGGCAAGGACGTGACGCACGTACCGCCCCGGCCGCTGATCGTCGCCACGGCACACGGCACGCTCCAGCCGCTGGGAACGCGTTTCGTCGCGCGTCAGATCGATGGTCAGATCGACGGACGCAGCGACGCCTCCGTGCAAGTGTTCGAAGGCGCCGTGCGCGTGACACCGAAAGGTACGTCCTCAACCGACACTGCGAGCGTGCGGATCGTTCACGCAGGCGAGCAGGCGACGTTCAACGCCAGCGGCGTCGAGGCGGCGCTGCCGCTGGCGGATGGTGACGGCGCGTGGGCCGACGGCATGCTCGTCGCCGTCGACATGCGGCTCGACGCTTTCCTCGCCGAGCTGTCGCGCTATCGGCGCGGCTATTTGCGGTGCGATCCGGCGGTGGCGTCGCTGCGCGTCTCCGGCACCTATCCGCTGGCCGACATCGACGCCATTCTCGGCGTGCTGCCGCACGCATTGCCCGTATCGGTGTCTTCCGTCACGCGGTACTGGGCGACGGTCGGACCTCGCGGATGAGCAGCCGGACGCACCACGCCTGAGTACTCGTTGGCGAACGTCCCGCCCTCTTTTTCAAATTTCTTTACGGTCAGTGAGCTGATTTGCCGGTCTCGCGTGACAAGGGAAGTGAAACCTTCTCTCCATTGCCTGAACGAGATCTCACATCATGGCCGTCGCTTTACCCGCATTCCCCGAACTATCGCGTGCCCTGCCATCCACTGCTACCGGGTTGCGTCGACGCCGCGTCTGCGCTGGCGTCGCGCTGACGTTTGCGTCGTTCGCTTCGACGTTTGGTGCGGGCGTCGCTCATGCGCAGACGTCCGATCAGGCACCCGTGACGGCCAAAGTCGCTGCCGCTGCACGGGCTTATGACATCCCGGCGGGCGCGCTCGACGCGGTGCTCACGCGCTTCGGACGCGAAGCGGGCATCTTGTTGACGTACACGCCTGCCCTGACGGCGGGGCGTCAGAGTCCCGGCGTGCAAGGCCGCTTCGATGTGCCGGGGGCGTTCGGTCAGATGCTCGCGGGCACCGGACTGACGGCGGCGCCGCAAGGGGCCGGTTACACGCTCGTGCCACAGGCGGCCCCGGCGGCTGCGACGTTGGCCGCCGGTGGCGGTTCGGGAGACGTCGCACTGCCGACGACCCACGTGCAAGGTCAGGCGTGGTCCGATGCCTACCGTCTGCCGGTGGACGCGAACGTCACACGCTCGGACACCCCGATCCTCGACATCCCCCAGGCCATCAACGTGGTGCCGCGTCAGGTGCTCGCCGACCAGCGTGCCCGCACGCTCGACGAGGCGCTGATCAATGTCAGCGGCATCGTGCAGGGCAATACGCTGGCAAGTACGCAGGACACGCTGCTCAAGCGCGGCTTCGGCGGCAATCGCGACGGCTCAATCATGCACAACGGTATGCCGCTCGTGCAGGGCCGCGGACTGAACGCGAACGCGGATTCGGTCGAAGTGCTCAAGGGGCCGACGTCGCTGCTCTACGGGATCATGGACCCCGGCGGCGTGATCAACGTGGTGAGCAAGCGTCCCCTGCTCAAGCCTTACACCGCAGTGAGCGTGGCGGGCACGACCTATGGGCACGGTAAGAACGGCGTCGAGGAGACGCTCGATACGACCGGACCGATCGGTGATTCGGGACTGGCTTACCGGCTGGTCGTCGATCAGAACAATCAGCAGTACTGGCGCGTCTTCGGTTCGCAGCGTGAGACACTCGTCGCTCCGACGCTCGCCTATTACGGACGCGATACGCAGGTCGTCGCCTCCTACGAGTACCGTAACTTTCTGACCCCGTTCGACCGGGGCACCGCGCTGGACCCGAAGACGAACCGGCCGCTGGCGATTTCGGCACGGGAGCGTCTGGATGACGTCCACAACGAAATGGCCGGGCAGTCCCATCTGGCGCAGATCACCGTCGACCATCAGTTCAATCCGGACTGGAAGGCGCACTTCGGCTACAGCTACAACACCGAGACGTACGACGCGGGGCAGTTGCGCATTACCGGCGTGAATTCCACGACGGGGATCGTCTCGCGCAGTAATGACGGTACGCTCGGCTCGGACAGCACCGACAGCTTCGGTACGGCGTATCTCGACGGCAAGGTGACGCTCGCAGGCATGCGTCACGACCTGCAATTCGGCGGAGACTGGGAGTATCGACGTATTTATCGGCGCGATCTGCTGCGTCAGGCCGCGAAGTGCACGTTCTCCTATCTGAATCCGGTGTACGGCTGCGAGGTGATCCCGAGTACGGTGTCTGCCGCCGATAGCGATCAGACCGATACGCTGCACGACGCTTCGCTGTTCTTCCAGGACGCCATCCATCTGACCGATCGCTGGATTGTCGTCGGTGGCGTGCGGTTGCTGACGTATAGCCAGGTCGCAGGCAAGGGGCGGCCGTTCAAGGCAAACACGAACATCAGCGACTCGAAGTGGCTGCCGCGCGCGGGCGTTGTCTATAAGGCTCGGGAGTATCTGTCGTTCTACGGTAGCTATTCCGAGTCGCTCAAGCCGACGTCCACCATTGCGCCGTTGTCGACGGGCGTGGTCATCGACTCGAACGTCGCACCCGAGCACGCGAAGTCGTACGAGGTCGGGGCGAAGCTCGACATGCCGAACGGGCTGAGCGGCAACCTTGCGGTGTTCAACATCGACAAGCGCAACGTGCTCGTGTCGCAGGCGGTGCCCGGGAGCAGTACGCTGGACTGGCGCACCTCCGGGGCGGCGCGCTCGCGGGGCGTCGAGCTGGATGTGTCGGGACGCATCGGGCAGCGCTGGAACGTGATCGCGAGCTACGCATTCATCGATGCGAAGATCACCGACGATCCGATGTACACCGGCAACACGCTGGTCAATGCGGCACGGCATACGGCGTCGCTGGCAGGGGTGTATGACTGGGGGCCGGTGCTGGGCGATGGGAGCGGCAACTTGCGCCTCGGAGCGGTGGGGCGATACATCGGGGCGCGCCCGGGTGATTCGGCGAACAGCTTTACGCTGCCCGCGTACTTCGTCGCTGATGTGTTCGCGACGTACGACACGAAGATCGGACGGCATCCCGTTCACTATCAGCTCAACGTGAAGAACGTGTTCAACAAGACCTACTACCCGTCGAGTGTCAGCCAGACGGTGGTGGCCATCGGCGACGCACGCTCCGCAACGTTGTCGGCGACGTTCGAGTTCTGAGCGACGGCGCAGGCTGGCATTCCGTCGTCTCTATATATAGAAACCGCCGCACCCGGGAGGCCGGGGCGGCGGTTTTTCGTCCACCGAGTCGGTGCGTCGCCGTCGTGCCGACTGACGGTCGGTACTCAGAGCAAGTCGTCGCTCGGAAGCAGCGTGAACGCGCCCGCGACGGCGTTGCGGCTGAAGGTCGCGTAGGGTTCTACGTCGAAGATGCGCGGCTTGCCGTTCTCCTCGCCGACCCAGCGAAGTGCGGGCATTGTCGGTGGCGTCGGTGTGGGCGGCGCTGTGCCCGGCGGCGCCAGCTCGACCCGGAAGCTGCTGCGCGGCGACGTCGCCTGGTCGAAGATGCGTGCCATACGCTCGGCGAATTCGGGGCTGTGGATGACGATCGCCAGTTCGGTGTTCAGGCGCACCGAACGAGGGTCGAGGTTGAACGAGCCGAGGACGACGTCGCGCCGGTCGATCACGTACGCCTTGCCGTGCAGACTCGCCTTCGATGACCCGCCGAACGTGACGCGTCGCGTGGGGCGTTCGCCGTTATCGGAGCGGATTGGCTTGAATTCGTACAGTTCGATACCTGCTTGCAGCAGGGCCGGACGGTAGCGCGCGTATCCCGCGTGGACGGGGACGACGTCGGTCGCCGCCAGCGAGTTCGTCAGCACGCGGACTTTGACGCCGCGTTGCGCCAGCGTCGACAGGAACCGGACGCCGCCATCCAGTGGCACGAAGTAGGGCGAGATGATCAGCACCTCGCTTTGCGCCTTGGCGGCGAGCTGGCGGAGTTTGTCGGCCGGGGCGCTTTGGGTTTCGGTGGCGGGGGCGTCGAGTTTGTCCGGAGTGTCGGCGGCGAGTTCGGCAGGCGCCCAGAAGAGTGGGACCGTGCCGTCGCGAAGTCCGGCGGCGAGGGACGGCTGGTTCAGCGCTTCGTGCCCGGCGGGGACATTCTCGGCGTCGTGCCAGTGTTGGGCGAGGGCGTCGCGCGTGGCGTCCAGCGTCTCCTTGTCGATCTTCGATTGGACCTGCTTGAGGGGGTATGACTGGGGACTCGTCCAGAAGTGATCGAAGCTTCGGGAGACGGCCTCGACCACCGGTCCGGCGCACAAGAGGTCGAAATCGCGGAAGGAGAGATCGGGATTGGCGTCGAAGTATTCGTCTCCCAGATTGCGGCCACCGACGATCGCTAGTTGGTTGTCTGCGATCAGCGCCTTGTTGTGCATACGGCGGTTGAGCTGGTCGAACTGAGTGAGGAGGTTGCCCGCCCGTTCGAGTAGCGTGGTGTCGCGGGTGCCGAACGGGTTGAAGACCCGGACCTCGATGTTGCGATGCTGGTCCAGCGCGGCGAAGGCCGGGTCGGTGTGGCGACGGTTGATGTCATCGACCAGCATGCGCACACGCACACCGCGATCGGCCGCGTAGATCAGCGACTGGAGCAGCAGACGGCCGGTGATGTCCTCGCCCGCACTGTAGTACTGCACGTCGAGACTGTGCTGGGCAGACTGAACGAGCGCGAGACGCGTGGTGAAGGCGGCGGAACCCGTCGAGAGCAACTGGAAGCCGGATTGGCCCGGATGTGTGCGAATGGCGGGGGCGAGGGCGGTGGCCAGTTCACCGGGCTTGGCGGCTGGCGTGTGGGATGTCCACGGCGATGGCTCCGGCGGCGGACGTACTGACGTGCAAGCCCCCGCCAGGATGGCGAGCGGAATGAGCGTCGCGATGCGCCAACGGCGAAACGGCTGGACGAGGCAAGACAGAAGGGCGCGCGCTAGGAACATCTCAAACGCTCTTATATAGAGATAGAGGGGAACGCACGGAGACTGCGACGCAGGCCTCGCCTTTCCATATAGGAAAGCTTTCAGGAAGCATATGCGATTTCATTCGTTGCGTCGCCCGGGGTGGCCCGGATACAGTGAACTCGTCTCCTCCATGTGTCCTGTCCCATGGATCTTGGCCCGCTCACGACGCGGGCCTTTTTTTGCCCTTTTCAAATTATTTTCACAAAGTGCTTGCCAGCGTTCCGGGTTTTCACTAATATTCCGTCTCTCGCAACGACAGCGACGCAGCGAAAGCAGCGACGAGGTTGAAGCGACGGGCCGCAAAGCCCGGTGGTTAGTGGTTTTGAAGCTTGTGAGTCGCTACGGCGACGAACGAAGAAAGCGAAAAAAACTGTTGA
>NZ_CABPSA010000001.1 GCF_902459615.1 Pandoraea commovens | reverse complement strand
TCAAACGCCTCTCGCGTCAATCGCTCGATCTTCAATGCCGGTCCCACCATGTCACGCTCCCTTTTTTTCACTCAACCGCCCCCACAGACGCAGACGCGACACACCACCATCCGGAATGATGTTGAAACGGATGTGCGTGATCGCCCCCAACTTCTGCACCTGCTCTTCAAAGTAAAACTGCTTGTCCATCGCCAACTTCTGCTCCGGCAACAACACCGGCCAGAACATCGATTGCGTAATCAGCGACTGCTCAGTGCCACCCGTCACGTACGCCGCCTGGATGGAGCAGCGGTCCGGGAAGTTGCCCTTGAAGTGCGCCGTATCCACTTCGATCTTGCCAATCTCACCCGGCTGCGCCAACGCAATAATCGCCCAATCATTGCCCGGCTCACGACGACGACGCGTCTCCCACCCATCCCCCATGTTCACGCCACGGCCCGGCATCAACAGATTCGACGCCAAACCGAAGTGCTGGTTGTTCGCTGCCACCACGTAGCCGCCGTTTTCCATCGCAATCAGATCAATCAACTCATCACGCGAACGGCCCGCCCAGTCGCTCTGCGGCAACCCATACAAGCGCAAACGCGCCAGCCCACCGTCCGGGTACAGGTTCACGCGTACGTGCGTCGCGGCGCGCTGCTGCGTGATGGCATGGTAGTGGTGCGAGTTGCCCTGCAACGTGGTCGACGGCAACAGTTCGAACCATTCGGCCGACTCGTTCGGTGCGCCGTCCGGGCTGTAGCAGCCCTCCAGCGACGCCGCCGGTGGGAAGTTGCCCGTGAAGTGGCTCGTGTCCAGATCTACGCCGAACAACACGCCCGGACGCGCCAGCTTGACGATGCACCAGTCGTAGCCGTTCACACGCTTGCGACGCGTCTCCCAACCATCCATCCACTTGCCGTTCTCGTCGTACTTGCCCGGGATGAAGACAGCCGGTTCCGGGTTGAGCATGCGCTCTTTGGCCGCGAAGAATTCGTCGGTGGCGACGAGCGCCTCAGCACCCAGACGCGGGTCGGCCAGATTCACATAACGGCGCACGAAGTCCGGTGCGTTCGGGTCTTGCGGGACGAGAGCCATGTTGCTATCTACTCCAGATGATGATGCCGACGCCGTTGTTCCACGCGTCGGCAGAAATTGCTTGGTTGTTCCGAGGGCCGCTGCATTCGCTGCGACCCTCGCATGCTTCACTCAGTACATCAGCGTGTCAGTGCAGCGTTTGCCGGTGCACCTTCGATGCCATCTTCAGACGCCGCAATCGGCTCGTATGGCAACTCGCCATTGAGCACTCTGTGCGCTCTCGCGAAGTCGACGTCCTTTTCCCATGCGGCCACAACGAGCGTCGCCACGCAGTTGCCCAACAAGTTGGTGATGGCTCGCGCAATCCCGACGAACCAGTCGACCGGCAGGATCAGCACAAGGCCAATCACGGGGATGGCCGGAATGGCCGTCAGTGTCGCCGCCAGAATCACAATCGCCGAGCCCGGAATCCCATGCGCACCCTTGGACGTCAGCAGCGATACCAACACCACCAGAATCAGGTCGTGCATCGACAACGGGGTGTTGGTCGCCTGCGCAATGAAGATGACCGCCAACGTCAGGTAGATGGAGAAGCCGTCGAGGTTGAACGAGTATCCCGTCGGTACGACCAGACCCACCGTCGACTTTTTGATGCCCATCCATTCGAGTTTGCGCATGATCGCGGGCAACACAGCATCCGACGATGCCGTGCCCAACACGATCGATAACTCTTCACGGAAGTACTTGATGAACTTGAAGATGTTGAAGCCCGCCAGACGCAACACCCCGCCCAATACCACCGTCACGAACACGAAGCAGCTCGCGTAGAACACCAGCACGAGCAAGCCCAGTTGCTTGAGCGACGACGCACCGTACTTGCCCGTGGTGAACGCCACCGCGCCCAGCACGCCCAGCGGCGCGAGCCGGATGATGAACGCCATCACGCGGAAGAAGACATGGCTCAGATCTTCGATGAATCGTGCCACCGGACGTCCACGCTCACCCAATGCCGCCAACGCACAGCCGAACATGACGGAAAAGACGAGGATCTGCAGGATGTCGCCCTTGGCAAAGGCGTCGGTAATGGTGTCCGGGATGATCTTCAGCAAGAAGCCCGCCGTGTCTTTCAGGCTCTTGGCGTGCTCGGTGTAAGCGGCCATCGAACCGGCGTCCAGACTGCGGATGTCGATGTTCATGCCCGCGCCAGGACGCGTCACCCACGCCAGCACCGCACCAATGACCAGCGCGAAGGTGGTGATGATCTCGAAGTACAAGATGGCCTTGACGCCCACCCGGCCCACTTTGCGCAAGTCGCCCGCGCTCGCCATGCCGCTCACGACAACGCAGAAAACGATCGGGCCAATCACCATCTTGATGAGCTTCAGAAAGCCATCGCCCAACGGACGCAACGACTCTCCCAACTGCGGAAACCAGATGCCTAACGCCACACCCACTATCAACGCAATAACGACTCGGCCAAACAACGAACGAAACAGCTTGGGCATGGTTTGTCTCCTCTGCCTGCGCAAATCACTCTCTAGGATTTCGCAATCTCGATATCGAACGGACTGCTCTCGGGGGCTGATTCTCTAACGCTGTACGTCTTACTTCAGGTCACGCGCGGCGTCTTCATCCGCCGCCAACACCAGATTTCATCAGTGTAAATCGACAAGTCATACCGGTCTGACCAGTGGTGTTATGGAGAATATTAGAAAGCCAATATAGTCAGGTCAAGGACTGTCGTTTGAGGGGATTCCCTAGGGCGAAGGCATGCAACTGCGTTGGCTGGTGCGGGGAGGGGAAATCGCTCGCAATCGCTCCTAAGTTGTTGGTTTTGCTGGATGAATCGGGCGAGATTTGTGTGAACTTCGCTTTCCCGCCTGCGGTCGCACTGGCATCTGGTGCATTGTTTCGGTATCCGCCACGAGGACGCCGGGCAGGGCGCAAAGATCTCACTTCTTGCTCATCAGGGAGGCGACATGCGAATGAAGGACACGGTGGTACTCGTCACCGGTAGTGCTCAGGGGATCGGGCGCGCCATTGCGATCCGTCTTGCCCAGGAAGGGGCCCGCATCGTGGTGGAAGACCGGCAGGACAACGCGATGGCCGAGCAGACGCTCGACTCGGTTCGCGCCGCCGGTAGCGACGGCTGCGTGATCGCGGGAGACGTCGGGCGCGTGGAGGACGACCGCGCCGTCATCGAGCAGGCCGTCGCCAAAATGGGACGCCTCGATGTCTTGGTCAACAACGCCGGTGTGGAACGCCGTGCCCCATTTCTCGACGTGACGGAAGCCGATTACGACCTCGTCATGAACGTCAACCTCAAAGGGGCGTTCTTTCTTACGCAAGCCTTTGTGAAGCACCTGCGCGATACGCAGCGCGGCGGACGCATCGTGAACGTCAGCTCGGTGCACGAGGAACTGCCGTTTCCCCACTTCACGAGCTATTGCGCGAGCAAGGGCGGCATGAAGATGATGATGCGCAACCTCGCCATCGAACTCGCGCCGCTCGGCATCACGGTGAACAATGTTGCGCCCGGCGCCGTCGGCACCCCCATCAATCAGCAACTGCTCGCGAACAAGGCGCAGCTCGAAGCGCTCGTCGCGAACATTCCGCTCGGACGCCTCGCGAATCCCAGCGAAGTGGCGAACGCCGTGCTGTTCCTCGCGTCGCCCGAAGCCAGCTATGTGACGGGCACGACGCTGTTCGTCGACGGTGGCCTGCTCTGGAACTACGCGGAGCAATAACGATGACAGACACCGCACAACGCACGCTTGCGGCGGGTGGCATGACGGCGGACGTCGCCCACTGCGCACCGTCGGACATCCTCACGCCGGACGATCGCTATCAGGAGCTTTTCGTCGCCGTACAAACGCAACGCATCTTTGCCGACAGCAAGACGTTCGTGGACTGCGCCCCCTCGCTCGCGCCCGAAGAAATTCTCCGCCGCTATCGCGAAGACGCCGACAAACCCGGCTTCGATCTGTCGCGCTTCGTGGGGACCTATTTCACGCTGGAGCGCACGCCGCCCAGCGAATATGTATCCGATCCGGGGCAAGGGCTTGTCGAGCATATCGACGGTCTCTGGGATGTGCTCACACGCGTGCCGGAAGCGCATCCTGCCTATAGCTCGCTGCTCCCGTTGCCGCGCGCGTATGTCGTGCCCGGTGGACGTTTTCACGAGCTCTATTATTGGGACTCCTATTTCACGATGCTCGGTCTCGCCAACAGCGGACGCCACGATCTGCTCGTGAGCATGGCCGACAATTTTTCATTTCTCATCGACACGTACGGCCACATTCCAAACGGCAACCGCACTTACTATCTGAGCCGCTCGCAGCCGCCTATGTACGGTCTGATGGTGGAGCTGTTCGAATCGCATGGCGTGGCGCGCGCCATCCGTTATCTGCCGCATTTGCGTCGCGAATACGACTACTGGATGGACGGCGAAGCGTCGCTGCGGCCGGGCGAAGCCTATCGGCATCTCGTTCGTCTACCCGACGGCTCACTCTTCAACCGCTATTGGGACGAGCGCGACACGCCGCGTGAAGAGGGCTATCTGGAAGACGTGACGACCGCACGCGATGCACCGCAACGTCCCGCCGGTGATGTGTACCGCGACCTGCGCGCCGGCGCGGCCTCGGGCTGGGATTTCAGCTCCCGCTGGCTGGGCGATGCGAACGACCTTTCGTCGATTCGCACCACATCGATTCTGCCCGTCGACCTGAATAGCCTTCTCTTCGCCACTGAGCGGCATATCGCTCGTCTCAGTGAAGCGGCAGGGGATGTCGACGCGGCGCTGGCCTTTGCGAAGCGGGCGCAGGCGCGTCAGGACGCGATGACGCGACACCTGTGGTCGGACGCCGAAGGCGCGTTTGTCGACTACGACTGGCAACTCGGCGAGCAACGGGCGCAATTGTCGGCGGCAATCGCCGCGCCGCTATTCGTCGGCCTCGCGTCACGCGAACAGGCGCACCGCTCGGCGCTCGCGATGGCCGAGCATCTGCTGGCGGCGGGAGGGTTGCGAACGACGCAGACGTCGAGCCTTCAGCAATGGGATCCGCCCAACGGCTGGGCACCGCTCCAGTGGATGGCCATTCACGGTCTTCGCAAATACGGGGAGAACCGGCTCGCGGGGGACATTGCCCATCGCTGGCTCTCCACCGTCGGCTCGCTTTACGCACGCGAGAGCAAACTCGTCGAAAAGTACTCGCTGCACACGAGCGACGCGATGAGCGCCAGTGGCGGTGGCGGCGGCGAGTACCCGCTTCAGGACGGATTCGGCTGGACGAACGGCGTGGTGCGGCGTCTGCTTGGCGATCACCCGGAACATCACGCGCATCAGGTGAAGGCGGCGTGATCGGAGAGTGGGGCAGCGGGCAGGGCGGGATGGCGTAAACGGGAAGCCCCTGTAGTCGGGGTTTCCCGGCCGGTGGGGGGAGGTTCGCGTAAGGAGAAATTTGGCGTCGTACAATGCGCCATACGCCTACCCACACGCCTTGTGAGGACCCATGAAGCATTCGGCGCATGCCGTAACCGACGCCGCCGTCGCCACGATCCGCGAGCGCATCGAACGTCAGATCTATCCCGCCGGTGCGATGCTGCCCTCGCAACGTCAACTCGCCGAGGAACTGGCCATCAGCCGCGCCTCGCTGCGCGAAGCCCTCTCCACGCTCGAAGCGCTCGGTATGGTCGCCATCCGCCCCGGCAAGGGCGTCTATGTGAACGACGCCTCCGCCCGTCTCGGCGTCGCATGGCGCTTCGCCGACCAGATTTCGCTCGCCGACACTTATCAACTGCGCTACGCACTGGAAGGCTTCTCCGCCCGGCTCGCGGCACTCGCAGCCAGTGCCACCGAGATCGACTGGTTGACCGATAACGTCGAGTCGATGAAAGGCGCGCTGATCGAGGGCGACGTCGACACCGCCGCACAACTGGACTTCGCGTTCCATCTGCGTATCGTCGGCCTCGCAGGAAACGCCGCCATCGCCGATATCCTGCGCGGCAGCACGGAAATCGTCATGGAAAGCCAGCGTCTGCCGTTTTATCAGCGAGAACTGGTGCTCTCCACCTATCATGAACATCTGGAGATCCTCGACGCACTGCGACGCCGCGACGGCGCAGCCGCAGGCGCTTCAATGGAGCGCCATATCGTGCTGGCGGCCCAGCGGGCCGGTATTCACTTCCCTATCCCCTCTGCGTATCCGTCTGCCGACGGGGTCACCTCCCGGGAGTCCGCAGAGCGTACTGGTGCATCACACGTTCAGCTTTGAGAAGATCCGGATTTGCGCTATACTTTGAAGGTTTTAGTCATTTAACCCTCACCCTAGCGCCTACCCGCCCGACATCTCGTCCGCCGCCCGAGCATCCGCTGTGCGCATATTCCGCGCAATTCCGGTGCCCGCGCTGATGTCATCGCTAGCGGACGGTGAGGCTGGCAGCAGGGGTGAACCCTCCAGGAGTTTCCCGTGCTGCCGTCATTCTCACCCGCCATTCTCGCGCTCGCTGACGGCACGGTCTTTCGTGGGTACGCCATCGGCGCTGCCGGTCACACCATCGGTGAAGTGGTCTTCAATACGGCCATTACCGGCTATCAGGAAATCCTCACCGACCCCAGCTATGCGCGCCAGATCGTCACGCTGACGTATCCGCACATCGGCAACACGGGCGTCAACGGTGAAGACGTCGAAGCCACGAAAGTCCATGCCGCCGGCCTGATCATCAAGGATCTGCCGATCCTCGACTCGAATTTCCGCGCCAACAAGACGCTGTCGCAGTACCTGAAGGACGAAGGCGTGGTCGCCATCGCCGGCATCGACACGCGACGTCTGACCCGTATCCTGCGCGATAAGGGCGCTCAGAACGGCTGCATCCTCGCCGGTGAAGAAGCCGACGAAGCCAAGGCCATCGCCCTCGCACAATCGTTCCCCGGTCTCGCTGGTATGGACCTCGCCAAGGTCGTCTCCACCACCGAGCAGTATTCGTGGACGGAAACGGAATGGACGCTCGAGGAAGGCTACGGCGAGCAGAAAGATCCGAAATTCCACGTGGTCGCCCTCGACTACGGCGTGAAGCGCAACATCCTGCGCATGCTCGCTCAGCGCGGCTGCAAAGTCACGGTGCTCCCGGCCCAAAGCTCGGCTGATGACGTGTTCGCCCTGAACCCGGACGGCGTGTTTCTCTCGAACGGCCCCGGCGACCCGGAACCGTGCGACTACGCCATCGCGGCGACGAAGACGTTCCTGGAACGTCGCTTCCCGACCTTCGGCATCTGCCTCGGCCACCAGATCATGGGGCTGGCCGTCGGCGCGAAGACGCTCAAGATGAAGACCGGTCACCACGGTGCCAACCACCCGGTGAAGGATCTCGATACGGGCCGCGTCGTCATCACGTCGCAAAACCACGGTTTCGCCGTGGACGCAAACAGCCTGCCGGCCAACGCGCGTGTCACGCACGTGTCGCTGTTCGACGGCACGCTGCAAGGCTTCGAACTGACGGACCGCCCGGCATTCTGTTTCCAGGGTCACCCGGAAGCGTCGCCCGGCCCGCACGACATCGGCTACCTGTTCGACCGCTTCGTGCAGTCGATGGCCGACGCCAAGCAGCCCGCGTAAGCAAGCAAGAGAAAGGGAAACACGCACCATGCTCGGAAACTCGATCGGCATCCTCAACCTCTGGACGTATCTCGCCGGGGTCGTGGTCGTCATTCTGCTGCCGGGGCCGAACTCGCTCTACGTGCTGGCCGTGGCCGCACAGCGCGGGGTTCGCCAGGGGTATGCAGCCGCTTGCGGCGTGTTTCTGGGCGACACGGTCCTCATGACGCTGGCAGCCGCCGGTGTAGCGTCGCTGCTGCACACGCAACCGGCACTGTTCTTCGTGGTGAAGTACCTCGGCGCGGCGTATCTCTGCTGGATGGGCCTGAACATGCTGCGCGGGGCAATCGCCAACGCGCGGGCGGCACGTCAGAAATCGGAAGCGACAGCGGACGCAGTTGTCGCCGCACCGAAGCAGGTCGACGCCGATCAACCGTTCAAGCGGGCGCTGTTCATCAGCCTGCTGAACCCGAAAGCGATCCTGTTCTGCGTGTCGTTTTTCATCCAGTTCGTCGATCCGGGCTACGCCTACCCGGCCGTGTCGTTTGCGGTGCTGGGCGTCATCGTACAGACCTGCAGTTTCCTGTATCTGAGCACGCTGATCCTGGCCGGTTACCGCCTGGCCGAGCACTTCCGGCAACGTCGCCGGTTGAGCGCCGGGGCAACCGGCGGCGTGGGCGCGTTGTTCGTCGGCTTCGGTGTGAAGCTCGCGACCGCGACGCTGAGTTAAATTTTTGTTGAGAACGTTATGCCAAAGCGCACAGACATCAAGAGCATCCTCATCATCGGCGCCGGCCCGATCATCATCGGTCAGGCATGCGAGTTCGATTATTCCGGCGCACAGGCCTGCAAGGCACTGCGCGAGGAAGGCTACAAGGTCATCCTGATCAACAGCAACCCTGCCACGATCATGACCGACCCGGACACGGCCGATGTCACCTACATCGAACCGATTACCTGGGAAGTCGTCGAGCGCATCATTGCCAAGGAACGCCCGGATGCCATTCTCCCGACGATGGGCGGCCAGACCGCGCTGAACTGCGCGCTCGACCTGCATCGTCACGGCGTGCTCGACAAGTACAAGGTGGAACTGATCGGCGCATCGCCGGAAGCCATCGACAAGGCCGAAGACCGTCAGAAGTTCAAGGACGCGATGACCAAGATCGGTCTCGGTTCGGCCAAGTCGGGCATCGCCCACTCGATGGAAGAAGCCCTCGCCGTGCAGGCGCAGATCATGGCCGAGATCGGCGGCAGCGGTTACCCGATGGTGATCCGTCCGTCGTTCACACTCGGCGGCTCGGGCGGCGGTATCGCCTACAACCGCGAAGAATTCGAAGAGATCTGCAAGCGCGGTCTCGACCTCTCGCCCACGCGCGAACTGCTCATCGAAGAGTCGCTGCTCGGCTGGAAGGAATTCGAGATGGAAGTCGTGCGTGACCGCGCCGACAACTGCATCATCGTCTGCTCGATCGAAAACCTCGACCCGATGGGCGTGCACACCGGTGACTCGATCACGGTGGCACCCGCACAGACGCTGACCGACAAGGAATACCAGCTGCTGCGTAACGCATCGCTCGCCGTGCTGCGCGAGATCGGTGTGGAGACGGGCGGCTCGAACGTCCAGTTCTCGATCAACCCGAAGGACGGCCGCATGGTCGTCATCGAAATGAACCCGCGCGTGTCGCGTTCGTCGGCGCTGGCCTCGAAGGCCACCGGCTTCCCGATCGCCAAGGTTGCCGCGAAGCTGGCCGTCGGCTACACGCTCGACGAGCTGCGCAACGAAATCACCGGCGGTGCAACGCCGGCTTCGTTCGAACCGACCATCGACTACGTCGTCACCAAGGTGCCGCGTTTCGCCTTCGAGAAGTTCCGCGAAGCCGATGCCCGCCTGACCACGCAGATGAAGTCGGTCGGTGAAGTGATGGCCATGGGCCGCACGTTCCAGGAATCGTTCCAGAAGGCCATGCGCGGTCTGGAAGTCGGTGTGGACGGTCTGGACGAAAAGTCGACCGACCGCGACGAGATCGTGGCAGAAATCGGTGAGCCGGGCCCGGACCGTATCTGGTACGTGGGCGACGCGTTCCGTCTGGGCATGAGCCTCGAAGAGGTGTACGCCGAGACCGCCATCGACCCGTGGTTCCTCGCCCAGCTCGAAGCCATCGTCAAGAAGGAAAAGGCGCTGTCGGGCCGCACGCTGGCAAGCCTGACGACCGAAGAACTGCGCTTCCTGAAGCAAAGCGGCTTCTCGGATCGCCGTCTGGCCAAGCTGCTCGGCACCGATCAGACCGCCGTGCGTAAAGCGCGTATCGCGCAGAAGGTGCGTCCGGTCTACAAGCGCGTGGACACCTGCGCTGCCGAATTCTCGACCAACACGGCTTACATGTACTCGACCTATGAGGAAGAGTGCGAAGCCCAGCCGACCGACAAGAAGAAGATCATGGTGCTCGGCGGCGGTCCGAACCGTATCGGTCAGGGTATCGAGTTCGACTACTGCTGCGTGCACGCCGCGCTCGCCATGCGCGAAGACGGCTACGAGACCATCATGGTCAATTGCAACCCGGAAACTGTGTCGACGGACTATGACACGTCGGATCGTCTGTACTTCGAGCCGGTGACGCTGGAAGACGTGCTGGAAATCGTCGACCTCGAAAAGCCGGTCGGCGTGATCGTGCAGTACGGCGGCCAAACCCCGCTCAAGCTTGCACTGGATCTCGAAGCGAACGGTGTGCCCATCATCGGCACGAGCCCGGACATGATCGACGCCGCAGAAGACCGCGAGCGTTTCCAGAAGCTGCTGCATAAGCTCGGTCTGCGTCAACCGCCGAACCGTACCGCCCGCGCGGAAGACGAAGCGCTCAAGCTGGCCGCCGAAATCGGCTACCCGCTGGTGGTGCGCCCGTCGTATGTGCTGGGTGGCCGTGCGATGGAAATCGTTCACGAGCCGCGTGACCTCGAACGCTACATGCGCGAAGCCGTCAAGGTGAGCCACGACAGCCCGGTGCTGCTCGACCGCTTCCTGGACGACGCCATCGAGTGCGACGTCGATTGCATCTCGGACGGTAAGGACGTCTACATCGGCGGCGTGATGGAGCACATCGAACAGGCGGGCGTCCACTCGGGCGACTCGGCTTGCTCGCTGCCGCCGTACTCGTTGTCGGCCGAGACGATTGCCGAACTCAAGCGTCAGACGGCCGAGATGGCCAAGGCGCTGAACGTGGTCGGTCTGATGAACGTGCAGTTCGCGATTCAGCAGGGCAACGGCGTCGATACGATCTACGTGCTGGAAGTGAACCCGCGTGCGTCGCGTACGGTGCCGTACGTCTCGAAGGCCACGGGCCGCCAACTGGCCAAGATCGCCGCACGTGCAATGGCCGGTCAGTCGCTGACGTCGCAAGGCATCACGAGCGAAGTCGTGCCGCCGTATTACAGCGTCAAGGAAGCCGTGTTCCCGTTCGTGAAGTTCCCGGGCGTCGACCCGGTGCTCGGACCGGAAATGCGCTCGACGGGGGAAGTGATGGGCGTGGGCCGCACGTTCGGCGAAGCGCTCTTCAAGTCGCAACTGGCAGCGGGTTCGCGTCTGCCTGCTTCGGGCACGGTGCTGCTCACGGTGAAGGACGCCGACAAGCCGCGCGCGGTCGAAGTAGCGCGCATGCTGCACTCGCTGGGCTATCCGATCGTCGCTACGCGTGGCACGGCGGCGGCCATCGAAGCGGCCGGGATTCCGGTGCGCGTGGTCAACAAGGTGAAGGACGGTCGTCCGCACATTGTCGACATGATCAAGAACGGCGAGATCGCGCTGGTGTTCACCACGGTGGACGAAACCCGCACGGCGATTGCCGATTCGCGCTCGATCCGTATGTCGGCGCAGGCACACAAGGTCACGTATTACACGACGATCTCGGGTGCCCGCGCAGCGGTGGAAGGCCTGAAGTATCTGCAGAACCTGGAGGTCTATGACCTCCAGGGCCTGCACGCGCAACTGCCTGCCTGAGTGTCGGGCAGGTGACGCAGGTCCGCCCGGGGCGGTCGGCTTGTTAGGTTGAGTCGGCTGCGTCGGGCAAAGTCGCAAAACAATGGCGCGTTCGTCGGGGAACTGATCTCCACCGGACGCGCCAAATGCTTTAGACGTGCTCGCAGTGTGACCACGCGCCGCGCGGCCGGTCCTCCGGTTGGCAGCGTCGGCAACTCTGCTACACTAATGCAACATAGGTGTCACAGCCGCGGTCGAGCGGCGTTCGCAAAAAGTGCGAATGCGGCTTCGCTGCGGCAATTTTTTTGTCTTTCGGAACAACGCGCATGAGTACCATTCCTCTGACCAAGCGGGGCGCTGAACTGCTCAAGGAAGAGCTGCACCGCCTGAAGACCGTCGAACGTCCGCACGTGATCACGGCGATTGCTGAAGCCCGTGCGCAGGGCGATCTGTCGGAAAACGCTGAATACGACGCTGCTAAAGAAAAGCAGGGCTTCATCGAAGGGCGTATCGCCGATCTCGAATCGAAGCTCTCGGCAGCACAGATCATCGATCCGTCGGTGTTGGATGCCGAAGGTCGTGTGGTCTTCGCCGCCACCGTCGAACTCGAAGACCTCGAGAGCGGCGGCACGGTGCTGTATCAGATCGTCGGCGACGACGAGGCTGACCTGGAGCACGGCAAGATTTCGGTGAGCTCGCCGATTGCCCGTGCATTGATCGGTAAGTACGCAGGCGATGTGGCCGAAGTGCAGGCCCCGAGCGGCGTGCGCGAGTACGAGATCATCGATGTCCGCTACGTCTGATGTGACGTTTGCCAGCGGTGCGCCACGGCTGGAACGACTGTTCCGCCTGATCGCCACCGTCTGGTGCGGCAGCCAGTGGGCGATCGGCTATATCGTCGCCCCGACACTGTTCGCTGTGCTGGAATCGCGCATGGTGGCCGGAACGGTTGCCGGTCGACTGTTTCACACGCAAGCCTGGCTTAGTCTGGTGTGCGGCGTGTTGCTGGTCTGGCTGTCCACCGCGCTGATCGCGCGCACGGCCGATGCACAGGCAGCGCGCAGCTATCGCGGTCTTCGTTGGCTCGCGGTGGCGATGATGGTGTGTGTGCTGATCAGCTCGTTCGGCCTGCAGCCGTTGATGGCCGATCTGCGCGCACAGGCAGAAGCGTCGGGCGTCGACATTGGCCAATCGGCCTATGCTTCGCGCTTTGGCATGCTTCATGGCATTTCGAGCGGCCTTTATCTGCTGCAAAGCTTGCTGGCAATTGCGCTGATCTGGCGCCAGCCGGTGCGCGGCTAATTGCCGCAGCAGGGCAGGGAGAGACGGAAATCGTCTTCAATCCTGTCCAATGGTGTCACACATAAAAAAACGCGCCCGACGATGTCAGGGCGCGTTCTTTTGAGGGCTGGCGGAAGTTGCAACGTCCGCCGCCATCGGGGACTTAGTCGTTGCGCTGGCGCTTGACGCTGGTCTGACGCTTCTTGGCGCGCTTGACGATACCACCGGCGGTCATGCGTTCGTTGCCTGCAACCGTCACTTTCTTGACGGTCGGGCGACGCCCGGCGTTGGTGCTGGACTTGACGACGGTCACGGTGCGCGGTGCGCGACCCTTGACCGTAGCGCCGGTGCCGCCGGACTTGCCGCGAACCGGCGTGACCGTTTCGTCCGGCGTCGGGCGATACAGAACGAGCAGCTTACCGATGTGTTGCACCGGCGCTGCACCCAACTGGTCGCAGATGGATTCGTAAATGGCCACGCGCGTGTCGCGTTCGTCACCGAACACACGTACCTTAATCAGTTCGTGGGCTTTCAGTGCGCCGTCGATTTCCTTGAGCACCGCAGGCGTCAAGCCATCGGCGCCGATCAGAACGACGGGATTCAGCGCGTGAGCGGCAGAGCGCATGTCGGCGCGTTGCGCCGGGGTCAGGGTCAAAGCGGGCATAAAAGACAGAAGACAGACGAGACAAACGAGGTAGGATGCGCCCGCAAATCGAGGCCTGAACACCGTTAGCGGCCGATGAAGGCTGCCGGCGGGCTAAAAGATTTTGGGCGCGCAAGGGCGTATTATCCTGCAAATTCGCAGTGTTTTTGAAGAAATATGGCAAAAAACCGTTTCAACCACGCGTGGTTGCACGATCACATCAACGATCCCTACGTCAAAATGGCGCAGCGCGAGGGCTATCGTGCCCGTGCCGCCTACAAACTCAAGGAAATCGACGAGCAGGACCGGCTGATTAAGCCGGGCCAGGTCATCGTCGACCTCGGCTCGACGCCGGGTAGCTGGAGTCAGTACGCCCGTAACAAGCTGGCGGGTGGCAAGCGCGTCGAGGGTGGCATCGACGGGACGATCATTGCGCTCGACATCCTGCCGATGGACCCGATCGCCGACGTCCACTTCCTGCAGGGCGACTTCCGCGAGGACAGCGTGCTGGAGCAGCTCGAAGAAATCGTCGCCGGACGCAAAGTCGACCTTGTAGTTTCCGATATGGCCCCCAACTTGTCGGGTGTGGCGTCGGCCGATGCGGCGCGGATCGAGCATTTGTGCGATCTGGCGCTGGATTTTGCACAGCGACACCTGAAACCGGAAGGGGCGTTACTGGTCAAATGTTTTCACGGCAGCGGCTATAGCCAGATTGTCGAAAAATTCAAACACCAGTTCAAAACCGTGGCGCCGCGCAAGCCAAAGGCGTCGCGAGACAAATCTTCCGAAACGTTCATTCTGGGTCGGGGTTTGAAAAATCCGGCTTGATGCCCGTCAATACAGCGCACTGGCGCTATGGTGGCGGTAGAGAATCACTATAGCGGTGCGCCTGCGAGTGGATTAGAATGAATTCCTGGCGCGAAGCGATTTCATGAAGGAGCAACGCTTTGAACAATAATATGTTTTCCAAAGCGGCGGTGTGGTTAGTCATCGCGCTGGTCTTGTTTACTGTTTTTAAACAGTTCGACAAGCCGCACGTCCAGGAGGGCGTGACGTACTCCCAGTTCATGGACGATGCCAAGAATGGCAAGATCAAGAACGTGGTGGTGCAGGGCCGCAGTCTTCAGGTGACGCCTAGCGACGGCCAGAAGTACACCATCGTGTCGCCCGGCGACATCTGGATGGTCGGCGATCTCATGAAGTACGGCGTTCAGGTCTCGGGTAAGGCCGACGACGAACCGAACGTGCTCATGTCCGCGCTGTATTACCTCGGACCTACGTTGCTGATCATCGGCTTCTGGTTCTACATGATGCGACAGATGCAGGGCGGGGGTAAGGGCGGTGCCTTCTCCTTCGGCAAATCCCGCGCGCGCCTCATCGACGAGAATGCCAATCCGGTCACCTTTGCCGACGTCGCAGGCTGCGACGAAGCCAAGTACGAAGTCGGCGAACTGGTCGACTTCCTGAAAGATCCCCAAAAGTTCCAGAAACTGGGCGGACGTATTCCGCGCGGTGTGCTGCTGGTCGGCCCGCCGGGAACCGGTAAGACGCTGCTGGCTCGTGCCATCGCCGGTGAAGCCAAGGTGCCGTTCTTCAGCATCTCGGGCTCGGACTTCGTGGAAATGTTCGTCGGCGTGGGCGCTGCCCGTGTCCGTGACATGTTCGAAAACGCGAAGAAGCAATCGCCCTGTATCGTGTTCATCGACGAAATCGACGCGGTCGGTCGCCATCGCGGCGCTGGCATGGGCGGCGGTAACGACGAACGCGAACAGACGCTGAACCAGATGCTGGTCGAGATGGACGGCTTCGAAGCGAATTCGGGCGTTATCGTGATCGCCGCGACGAACCGTTCGGACGTGCTGGACAAGGCGCTGCTGCGTCCGGGCCGTTTCGACCGTCAGGTCTACGTCGGTCTGCCGGATATCCGTGGCCGCGAGCAGATCCTGAAGGTGCACCTGCGCAAGGTGCCGATCGCGAACGACGTCGATGCATCGGTGATCGCCCGCGGTACGCCGGGTATGTCGGGTGCCGATCTGGCTAACCTCGTGAACGAAGCCGCACTGTTCGCCGCGCGCCGTAACAAGCGCATCGTCGAGATGCTGGACTTCGAAGACGCGAAGGACAAGATCTTCATGGGTCCGGAGCGCAAGTCGGCTGTGATGCGCGACGAAGAGCGCCGAGCCACGGCTTACCACGAGTCGGGGCATGCGGTGGTCGCCATGCTGCTGCCGGGTGCCGATCCGGTGCACAAGGTCACGATCATTCCGCGTGGCTGGGCGCTGGGTCTGACGATGCAGTTGCCGGAGCACGACAAGTACTCGGAGTACCGCGACACGATGCTCACGCAGATCGCCATTCTGTTTGGCGGCCGTGCAGCAGAAGAAGTGTTCATCAATAAGATGTCGACGGGCGCTTCGAACGACTTCGAGCGTGCGACCAAGCTGGCGCGCGACATGGTGACCCGCTACGGTATGTCGGACGCCCTGGGCCCGATGGTCTATGTCGATACCGAGCAGGATTCGATGTTCGGCCGGATGTCCGCCAAGTCGGTGTCTGAAGCGACGCAACAGAAGGTCGACACGGAAGTTCGCCGCATTCTGGACGAGCAATACGCGCTGGCGAAGAAGCTGCTGGAAGACAACCGCTCGAAGGTCGAGTCGATGACCGAAGCCCTGATGGAATGGGAAACGATCGACGGCGAGCAGATTGGCGACATCATGGAAGACCGTCCGCCGCGTCCGCCGAAGGGTGGCCAGTCGAACGGCGGTGCTTCGGGTGGCAACCCGCCGCTCAAGCCCAGCAACACCCCGGCGACCGTCTGACGGACGCCCTGGCAGTCGAAAGACTGTCTCCCAGAAAGGCCGGCACTTCGCCGGCCTTTTTGCATTTCCGACGCGAAAGCCGAAGACGTCGGGCGACGTTTTGGGCGCTCGGCGCGAGCAAAGGCCGGAATATCGGGCGAAGAGCAACGCCTTAGCCAGCATTTCTCGGGCGTTTCACGAACGTGGATTTCGTTGTTACCGAGTGTTTCCGTCGTCGATGTGACAGTTGAATCCGGTAACATTACGGCCATATGGGGCGTCCGGTACACCGGGCGCGTCGGCCCGACCCGCACTTCAGTCGTACGGGCCGCGATATGGGTTTTATTGAGCTACGAGCTTCCGAATGTCCACCGAGCAGTCGCAATCCCTTTCTTCGTCCGCGCAGGCAGCGCACACGGGCGTTCCTGACGCACAAAGCGTCACCGACGACATCGTCCTTCCGGCGAGCGCGTCCGAGGTGCCCGTCAAACCCGACACGCTGGCGCTGGGGCCGCGCTTCCGGCTCGACGCGCGCCGCGTTCACGTCATGGGCATCCTGAACGTGACGCCCGACTCGTTCTCCGACGGCGGCAAGTTCGTGGCGCGCGACGCAGCACTGCGCCACGCGGAGCAGCTGATTGCCGATGGCGTCGACATTCTCGACATCGGTGGCGAATCCACTCGTCCGGGCGCAGAGGCGTTGCCGGAAGACGCGGAGCTCGAACGCGTCGTGCCTATCGTCGAAGCGTTGCGCGATTGCGGCGTGCCGCTGTCCATCGACACCTACAAGCCCGGCGTGATGCGCGCAGTCCTGGCCGCTGGGGCGGACATGATCAACGATATCTGGGGCTTCCAGCAGCCGGGCGCGCTCGAGGCCGTGCGCGACAGCGAGGCCGCCCTGTGCGTCATGCACATGCTGCACGACCCGAAGACGATGCAGGATGCCCCGATCTATACGGACGTGGTGACCGAGGTCGCGGCCTTCCTCGATGGCCGTGTCGATGCGATGCTTGCCGCCGGTGTTGCGCCGACGCGTCTCTATCTGGACCCGGGATTCGGTTTTGGCAAGAATCTCGCCCATAATCTCGCCTTGCTCAAACATTTGCGCGTGCTGTCGCGTGACGGTTTGCCCTTACTCGTCGGTATGTCGCGCAAGCGGATGCTGGGTGAAATCACCGGACGTCAGACACCGCAGGAGCGCCGCGTGGCGAGCGTTGCGGCGGCGATCTGCGCAGCGCAACGGGGCGCTGCGATCGTGCGCGTGCACGACGTCGCCGAGACGGTCGATGCGCTCAAGGTCTGGCAAGCCGTGCGCGATGCCGAGTAAGTGTGCAAACCGCATACGCGACATACGCAGCAAAAAAGCCGCTACAAATAACGAATGACGCGCACGCCTGAAGAGTCAACCGGCGCGACGCGTCAACTGGGAACGATGCAACGATGAAACGACGCTATTTTGGGACCGATGGGATTCGCGGCACGGTAGGTGAGAGCCCGATTACGCCGGAGTTCGTACTGCGCTTGGGCTACGCCGCCGGACGCGTGCTCGCGGGTAATCAGTCCACAGGCCGCCCCACGGTATTGATCGGCAAGGACACGCGTGTCTCGGGCTACATGCTCGAAGCGGCGCTCGAAGCCGGTTTTGCCGCCGCAGGCGTCGATACCATGCTGGCCGGGCCGATGCCCACGCCCGCCGTCGCTTATCTCACGCGTGCGCTGCGTCTGGCCGCGGGCGTGGTGATCAGCGCATCGCACAACCCGTATCACGATAACGGCATCAAGTTCTTCTCCGCAGACGGCAACAAGCTGCCGGATCAGACCGAACTGGCCATCGAAGCCGAACTCGATAATCCGATGACCTGCGTGCGCTCCGAGCAGCTCGGCAAGGCGCGCCGTCTGGATGACGCCGCAGGCCGCTACATCGAGTTCTGCAAGAGCACCTTCCCGAACGACTTCGACCTGCGCGGCATGAAGATCGTGGTCGACTGCGCCAATGGCGCGGCGTATCACATCGCCCCGCACGTGTTCCACGAACTGGGCGCCGAGGTCATTGCCATCGGCAATCAGCCGAATGGCTTCAACATCAACGAAGACTGCGGTGCGACCGCGCCGGATGCACTCATGCGCGCCGTGCGCGCCAACCACGCCGATCTGGGTGTGGCGCTCGACGGTGACGCCGATCGCCTTCAGATCGTCGACAGCGCAGGGCGTCTTTTTAACGGCGACGAACTGCTGTATCTGCTCGTCAAGGACCGGCTGGAGAACGGTGGCGTGGCCGGTGCGGTCGGCACGCTCATGACCAATATGGCGGTCGAAGTGGCGCTCAAGGGCTTGGGTGTGCCGTTCGTGCGTGCAAAGGTGGGTGACCGCTACGTGCTGGAGCAGTTGTACAAGCACGGCTGGCAGATCGGCGCAGAGGGCTCGGGACACATTCTGTGTCTCGACAAGCACACCACGGGCGACGGCATCGTCTCGGCACTTCAGGTGCTGGCCGCGATTCGCCGCGCGGACAACAAGCCGCTGGCCAAGTTGCTCGAAGGTGTGCGTCTGTTCCCGCAACATATGATCAACGTGCGTACGCCGGCCGGTTACGACTGGCAGGCCGATACCCGTCTGAGCGCCGAGCGCGAGGCCATCGAGGCAACGCTGGGCGATGCGGGGCGAGTGCTTATCCGCGCCTCGGGCACCGAGCCGGTGTTGCGCGTGATGGTCGAAGCGCGCGACGAGTCGCAGGCGTCGGCCTTCGCTCAGCAACTGGCGAACGTCGTCAAAACGGCCGCGTAATTGCCGTAATAAGTGCAGTAATTGCCCTCAGGCGACGCCCTCAGCGGCGTCGCCTGCCTTCCTGAAGCCTCCCCGCGCGAACGCACTGCGCACCTCCTTGGGTTTCCTCCGCAGGCTCCCTACCATCATGGCAATCTGAGCGGTCGACGTTCACATTTGTGACAACTGCCTGAGATTCGTCAGACCATTTCCGACACCGATCCGTCACTGTCACGGCGCTGACATAGGCTGAAAATAAGGGTTTCCGACTGCCTGATTTTCACTGGGAATCCTCCGAAACCCGCGCCAATCAACGATCTTCGCAAAATTGTCATGAACGCCGGAATCCGCATGCAATGTGACGATTCCGGGACGACTCCGTGACATTGGTATTGTGAGCTTTCGAAAATGACACATTACTGTCACATTCGGAATCTATTCTTCGAGCCATCCACACGCTGTACCACACCAACTCGGAGAGATCCATGAAGCTGATGAAGACTGCGATTGCCGGCCTGGCTGGCGTTCTGTTCGCCGCTGGCGCGATTGCGGGCGAGATTACGGGCGCAGGCAGCACGTTTGCCGCACCGATCTACACCAAGTGGGCTGACGCCTATCAGAAGTCGACCCAGAACAAGGTCAACTACCAGGGCATCGGTTCGTCGGGCGGCATCAAGCAGATCCAGGCCAAGACCGTCGATTTCGCCGGTTCGGACGCCCCGCTGACCGATGAAGAACTCGCCAAGCAAGGCCTGTTCCAGTTCCCGACGGTTGTCGGCGGCATCGTGCCGGTGATCAACGTTCCGGGCGTGAAGGCTGGCGAACTCGTCCTGTCGGGCGAAGTGCTGGGCGACATCTACCTGGGCAAGATCAAGAAGTGGAACGATCCGGCCATCGCCAAGCTGAACCCGAAGGCCAAGCTGCCGGATACCGACATCGCCGTGGTTCGCCGCGCCGACGGTTCGGGCACCAGCTTCGTGTTCACGAACTACCTGTCGAAGGTCAACGCCGAGTGGAAGAGCAAGGTCGGCGAAGGCACCACGGTCAACTGGCCGACGGGTACGGGCGGCAAGGGCAACGATGGCGTGGCCGCCTTCGTGCAACGTCTGCCGGGCGCGATCGGCTACGTGGAATCGGCCTACGCCAAGCAGAACAAGCTGACGTACACGGCCCTGACGAACGCCGACGGCAAGACCGTTGAGCCGACCGCCAAGACGTTCGCCGCTGCCGCTGGCAAGGCTGAATGGTCGAAGACGTTCTACCAGATCCTGACGAACGAAAAGGGTGCGGATTCGTGGCCGATCGTGGCTGCCACGTTCGTGCTGGTTCACCAGAAGGCTGACGCTGGCAAGGAAGCGCAAAGCGCCGACGTGCTGAAGTTCTTCGACTGGTCGTTCAAGAACGGCGCCCAGACGGCTCAGGAACTCGACTACATCTCGCTGCCGGAAGACGTCCTGAAGCAAATCCGTGCTGGCTGGAAGGCGAAGGTTGCCGAGTCGGCCTCCAAGGCTGGCGTCTAAAACGCTTTGCATGAGGCACCGGGCGATGCAACGTAGCGTTGCCCGGCACCTCGAAACCGGCAATATCCGCGCCGCCTGTTCCGAAGCCCGAATCGATATCTGGCAACGGCTGGCGGCGCGCTCACGCTGAGACGACATCATGGCAGAAGCCACCAGCCCCCTCGCATCATCGGGCGCGCAGCGCGCTCCGTCTTCCCTGGGCGATTTTCTCTTCGCGCTGCTCACCCGCGCCGCCGCCGTCATTACGCTGCTCCTGCTCGGTGGCATTATCGTGTCGCTGATCGTCAGCGCACTG
Organism: Pandoraea commovens; assembly: GCF_902459615.1. Taxonomy (GTDB): domain Bacteria; phylum Pseudomonadota; class Gammaproteobacteria; order Burkholderiales; family Burkholderiaceae; genus Pandoraea; species Pandoraea commovens. The sequence goes on along the minus strand of NZ_CABPSA010000001.1, from coordinate 1,421,035 downwards.
CCGTCGATCGAGAAGTTTGGCTTCGCCTTTCTGTGGACGAAGGAATGGGATCCTCCCGCAGAACAATTCGGCGCGCTCGTGCCCATCTACGGCACGATCATCACGTCGGTCATCGCCCTGATTATCGCGGTGCCGGTCAGCTTCGGCATCGCCCTGTTTTTGACTGAACTCTCGCCCGTGTGGCTGCGTCGCCCGCTGGGCACCGCCATCGAGCTGCTGGCTGCGATCCCGAGTATCGTCTACGGGATGTGGGGCCTGCTGGTCTTCGCCCCGATCTTCAGCCAGTACTTCCAGAAGCCGCTGGGCGCGCTGCTCGGCGGTGTGCCGATCATCGGCGCACTGTTTCAGGGCCCGCCGCTCGGTATCGGTATTCTGCCCGCCGGCGTGATCCTCGCGATCATGATCATTCCGTACATCGCCTCTGTCATGCGCGACGTGTTCGAAGTCACGCCCGTGCTGCTCAAGGAGTCGGCTTACGGCATCGGTTGCACGACCTGGGAAGTGATGTGGCGCGTGGTGCTGCCCTTCACGAAGACGGGTGTGATCGGTGGCGTGATGCTGGGTCTTGGCCGCGCGCTTGGCGAGACGATGGCGGTCACGTTCGTGATCGGTAACACGAACCTGCTCGACAACATTTCGCTGTTCTCGCCGGGTAACAGCATTACTTCGGCACTCGCCAACGAGTTCGCCGAAGCGGGTCCGGGGCTGCATACGGCTGCACTGATGGAACTCGGCCTGATCCTGTTCTTCATCACCTTTGTGGTGCTGGCGCTGTCCAAACTGATGTTGCTGCGCCTCGAGAAAAGCGAAGGTAAATAATGATGACCCAACAAGCGCTCGAATTGGAAACGCCCGCCGTGAAGCCCACCGACGCCTTCACCCGCGTGCGTCTGCAAGCCTATCGCCGCCGCAAGAACATGTTCGCGATCGCCATGTCGCTTGCGGCCATGGCCTTCGGTCTGATCTGGCTGCTGTGGATCCTCTACACCACGCTTTCGCTGGGCATCGGCGGCCTGTCGCTGTCGCTGTTCACCGAAATGACGCCCCCGCCGAACACGGCCGGTGGCGGTCTCGCCAACGCCATCGCAGGCAGTCTGGTGATGGTGGGGGTTGCAACGCTGGTCGGCACGCCGCTGGGCATTCTGGCCGGTGTGTATCTGGCGGAGTACGGTCAGAAGTCGTGGCTCGCGAGCATTACGCGTTTCATCAACGACATTCTGCTGTCGGCCCCGTCGATCGTGATCGGTCTGTTCGTCTACGCACTGGTGGTCGCGCAGATGGGCCACTTCTCGGCCTGGGCAGGCATCATCTCGCTCGCGCTGTTGCAAATTCCGATCGTGATCCGTACCACGGAGAACATGCTCAAGCTGGTGCCGAACAACCTGCGTGAAGCGGCCTTCGCACTGGGCACGCCGAAGTGGCGAATCATCGTAAAGATCACGCTGAAGGCGTCCATCGCCGGTATCGTGACGGGCGTGTTGCTGGCCGTGGCGCGTATCGCGGGTGAGACAGCACCGCTGCTGTTCACGGCCCTGTCGAACCAATTCTGGTCGATGAACCTGAACCAGCCGATGGCCAACCTGCCGGTCACCATCTTCAAATTTGCCATGAGCCCGTTTGCCGAATGGCAATCGCTCGCCTGGGCGGGCGTATTCATCATCACCCTCGGGGTGCTGTTCCTGAACATTCTGGCGCGTACGTTGTTCGCCAAGAAGTAATCGGCAACTTCGAACGACATCACGCGACCATAACGCGACGACCAACGCATACCTGACGGTTGAGACAGACCATGACGAACCCGACTCAAGAAATCAAGCTGCCCTCGAAGATCGAAGTCAAGAACCTGAACTTCTTCTACGACAAGTACCACGCGCTCAAGAACATTAACCTGCGCATTCCCGACCGTAAGGTGACGGCCTTCATCGGCCCGTCGGGTTGCGGCAAGTCGACCCTGCTGCGCACGTTCAACAAGATGTACGCCCTCTACCCGGAGCAACGCGCCGAGGGCGAGATCAACATGGACGGTGAGAACCTGCTGACCGCCAAGCAAGACATCGCGCTGCTGCGCGCCAAGGTCGGCATGGTGTTCCAGAAGCCGACGCCGTTCCCGATGTCGATCTACGACAACATTGCGTTCGGTGTGCGCCTGTTCGAAAAGCTCTCGCGCTCGGAAATGGACGATCGCGTGGAGTGGGCCCTGACGAAGGCCGCGCTGTGGAGCGAAGTGAAGGACAAGCTGCAACAGTCGGGCTACGGCCTGTCGGGCGGTCAGCAGCAGCGTCTTTGTATCGCACGCGGTATCGCGATTCGTCCGGAAGTGCTGCTGCTCGACGAACCGTGCTCGGCACTCGACCCGATTTCCACGGGCCGCATCGAAGAACTGATCGCCGAACTCAAGGACGACTACACGGTCGTGATCGTGACCCACAACATGCAGCAGGCCGCACGTTGCTCGGACTTCACGGCGTATATGTACCTGGGCGAACTGATCGAATTCGGCGAGACCGAAAAGATCTTCATCAAGCCGGACCGCAAAGAGACCGAAGACTACATCACCGGCCGTTTCGGTTGATGCCACGAGGAAACCCGCGACATGAACGATAAACACCTTTCCAGCCAGTTCGATACCGACCTGAATCAGGTTTGCTCGCGCGTCCTCGAAATGGGCGGCCTGGTCGAATCCCAGATCGTCACGGCGATGCAGGGCCTGAACACGTTCGACCGCACGCTGGTCGACGAAGTGATCTCGAACGAGCATCGTCTGAACACTCTGGAAGTCGAGATCGACGAGGAGTGCAGCAAGATCATCGCCCGTCGCCAGCCGACTGCGCGTGACCTGCGTCTGCTGCTGTCGATTTCGAAGACGATCACCAACCTTGAACGCGCTGGCGACGAGGCCGAGAAGATCGCCAAACGTACCCGTCACCTGCTGGAAGACGGCGCGGCGCAAAGCGTGAATTTCGCCGAAATCAAGCTCTCGGGCGAGATGGCGGCGCAACTGCTGCGCCGTACGCTCGACGCGTTCGCGCGGCTGGACATCGTGGCCGCCGCCGAGATCGTGCGTGACGACAAGGCCATCGACAATGAATTCCGTGGCTTCGTGCGAAAATTGGTGACGTACATGATGGAAGATCCGCGGACCATCTCCGCCGGTCTGGACTTCCTGTTCATTGCCAAGGCTATCGAGCGTATCGGCGATCACGCGAAGAACATCGCCGAATTCATCATTTACATTGTCAAGGGCACCGACGTCCGGCACATTTCGCGCGAAGACTTGCAGCGCAAAGTGCAAGGCGAATAAGGGATTGAGGCGAATAAGACCGCCCGACATTACTGAAGGTTTGAGAGGAACCGATGCCTAGCAGCATTCTGATCGTGGAAGACGAGCCGGCGATTTCCGAGCTGATCTCCGTTAACTTGCAACACGCGGGTCACTATCCGATTCGGGCGTACAACGCTGAGCAGGCGCTCACGTTGATCAGCGACGTCCTGCCGGATCTCGTTCTGCTCGACTGGATGCTGCCTGGCAAGTCGGGCGTGACGTTCGCGCGTGAGCTGCGTGCGAACGAGCGCACCAAGCACGTGCCCATCATCATGCTCACTGCGCGCAGCGAAGAGCAAGACAAAGTGATGGGGCTCGAGATCGGTGCGGACGACTACGTCACCAAGCCGTTCTCGCCGAAGGAACTGATGGCGCGCATCAAGGCTGTGCTGCGCCGTCGTGCGCCGCAGCTGACCGAAGACGTGGTGAGCGTGAACGGCCTGAAGCTGGACCCGGCCACGCATCGCGTGACGAGCCACCAGTCGAGCGGCGACATCAAGCTGGACCTCGGGCCGACGGAATTCCGTCTGCTGCACTTCTTCATGACGCACCCGGAGCGCGTGCACAGCCGCTCGCAGTTGCTCGATCAGGTGTGGGGCGATCACGTTTTCGTCGAAGAACGTACGGTGGACGTGCATATCAAGCGCCTTCGCGCTGCCCTCAAGCCGGCAGGCCACGATGCTATGATCGAGACCGTACGCGGCAGCGGCTACCGACTGACGAAGTCGGTCTGACGCGGCGGGGCGATCCGGTCAGGCTCACGGCCGGTCGACCCCGTCGAAAGCTGCCGTGCCCATGCCGCTCGCGTCCTCCCGGCGACGCGCGGCAAAATTCCTGTGCATCGTCTATGAATATCATCTGGGCCCGTGCGCTGGCGTTTCTGATCCTGCAAGCGGCCATTTCAGTGGCCGTCGGCTGGCTCTTTGGCGCAAGCGTGGGTTATGTCACCGCAGTCGCCCTGTTGGTGATTCAGCTTTTCTTCAACGTCTATCACGCCCAGCGCCTTTGGCGTTTGCTCGACGCCCCGGTCTATGGGGAAGTGCCGAGCGCTCTCGGGTTGTGGGGCGAAATCTATTACCGGCTGCACAAGCTGGCCAAGCGCTGGCATAACCAGGTCAAGCAGGTGGAACAACAGCACGCGCGTTTCATTCAGGCGATCCAGGCATCGCCCAACGGCGTGATCATGCTCGACGAGCACAATCAGATCGAGTGGTGCAATGCGATTGCCGAGATGCACTTCGGCATCGACGCCAAGCGCGATCTGCGTCAACAGATCACCCATCTCCTGCGCACCCCGGCCTTTGTGCATTACCTGTCGTCCGAACGCTACGATGAAGCGCTGCTCATGCATCACATGGGCGAGAAGCGCAACAACGTGCTGTCGATGCAGGTATTTCCTTACGGCGACAATCGCAAGCTGATCATCTCGCTCGACGTGACCGATCTTGAGCGCACCGACGCGATGCGCCGTGACTTCGTGGCCAACGTCTCGCACGAGCTGAAGACGCCGCTCACGGTGCTTTCCGGCTTTCTCGAGACGGTGGGCGAACTGCCGCTGTCCCCGGACGAGATCCAGCGCTACGTGGAAATCATGCGTCAGCAGGCGGGTCGCATGCAGAACATCGTGAACGATCTGCTCACGCTGGCGAAGCTCGAAGGCAGCGGCAAGCCGCCCTCGGACGACCGCATCGACATGGGCATGCAGATGCGTTCCCTGCGCGGCGACGCCGAAGGCCTGTCGCAAGGTCAGCACGTGATCGAAGTGACGGGGTCCGAGGGGCTCGATCTGCGCGGTGCGGAAGGCGAGTTGCATAGCGCGTTCAGCAACCTCGTGAGTAATGCCGTGCGTTACACGCCGCAGGGCGGCAAGATCCGCATCGAATGGGGTCCGACGGACGACGGCGGCGCTCGCTTCGCGGTGATCGACTCCGGGCTGGGCATTCCGGCCGAGCACATTCCTCGCCTGACCGAGCGTTTCTATCGCATCGACCGCAGCCGTTCGCGCGATACGGGCGGCACCGGACTCGGGCTGGCGATCGTCAAGCACGTGCTCACACGCCATCAGGCCGATCTGCGCGTGACGAGCGAGGAAGGGCATGGCAGCACGTTCGCCATCCATTTCCCGCCGACGCGTGTGGTGCATCGCGCACCGGTCGATACGCCGTCGGATGCGTCGGTGAATGGTTGACCTGTGACTTGTCGCTGAAATGAAGAAGGGGCTTTTTCGGCCCCTTTTTCAATGGTGAGTGCAAAGCCCGTCGGCTTAGTTACCCGTTTGCACGTGCTGTGCGATCTCCTGCATGAGCACCATCTGACTGTTGTACGGCGTCTTGCCCGCACGGCGGCGCAGGTAGCTGCCGTCCGGACGCATCAGCCACGACAGCACGTTGTCGCGCAGATGCACCATCAGCCCCTCGCGAATCACGCGGGCCTTCAGGCGCTTGTCGCGCACCGGGAACGCCACTTCCACGCGACGGAAGAAGTTGCGCTCCATCCAGTCGGCGCTGGACAGCATCACGTGCTCGTCGCCGTTCGCATAGAAGTAATAGATGCGATGGTGTTCGAGGAAGCGTCCGACAATCGAGCGTACGGTGATGTTTTCGGACAATCCCTTCACACCGGCGCGCAGCGAACACACGCCACGCACGATCAGGTCGATCTTCACGCCCGCACGAGACGCCTTGTACAGCTCGGCGATGATCGTCGGTTCCAGCAACGCGTTCATCTTCGCGATGATGCGTGCCTTCTTGCCTGCAGCGGCCGCTTCCGTCTCGCGGCGGATTGCTTCGAGCAGATGCGTGTGCATGGTGAACGGCGACTGCCAGAGGCCGTTCAGATGCGTCTGACGGCCGATGCCGGTCAGTTGCTGGAAAACGACGTGCACGTCGGCGCACAGCGCTTCGTCGGCCGTCATCAGGCCAAAGTCCGTGTACAAGCGTGCGGTACGTGGGTGATAGTTGCCTGTGCCGAGGTGGACGTAGCGCTTGAGGAACGTCTTCTTGCCCTGGCGCGTGCGACGCACCACGAGCAGCATCTTCGCGTGGCACTTGTGGCCGACCACGCCATAGACGACGTGCGCACTTACCGCTTCGAGCCGTGCGGCCCAGTTGATGTTTGTCTCTTCGTCGAAGCGCGCCAGCAGTTCCACGACGACCGTCACTTCCTTGCCGTTGCGGGCCGCTTCCATGAGGGCGTCCATCAGCGACGACTCGTTGCCGGTGCGATAGATCGTCTGCTTGATCGCCACCACGTCGGGATCGCGTGCGGCTTGCAGCAGCAATTCGAGCACGGGCTGGAAGCTGTCGTACGGATGGTGCAGCAGCAGATCGCCCTGATCGATGAGATCGAACATGGCAGGCGACGCGCTCATGCGCTTGGGCAGTGCAGGCACGAACGGCACGAACTTCAGGTCCGGGCGGTCGACCATCTCGGGCAGCGGCATCAGCCGCACGAGATTGACGGGGCCCTTCACGCGGTAGCAGTCCGAATCGGCGAGCCCGCATTCCGTCTGAAGACGGCGCACGAGGCGGGCAGGGGCGCCGGCATCGACTTCGAGGCGCACGGCGTCGCCGAGGTGGCGGGCCGGGAGTTCGCCCTGAAGCGCCGTGCGAAGGTTGGTGATTTCGTCTTCGTCGACGAACAGGTCGCTGTTACGCGTGACTCGGAACTGGTGGCAGCCCTTGGCGGTGAGGCCCGGAAACAGCTCGCTGGCAAAGCGCAGCATGAGCGAGCTGAGCAGCACGAAGCTGTTGGGCAGCGGAGCGAGCGCGGGCGGCATCGGTACGAGGCGGGGCAAGGCACGCGGGGCCTGGACGATGGCGAGTTCGGCGTCGCGGCCGAAAGCGTCCTTGCCTTCGAGTTCGACGGCGAAGTTCAGACTCTTATTCAGTACACGCGGGAACGGGTGAGCGGGGTCCAGTCCGATGGGCGTGAGCACCGGCACGAGTTCACGCATGAAGTAGTCGCGGGCCCATTCGACCTGCGCGTCGTTCCATTGGCCGGACGGGTGGAACGCGATGCCTTCGGCTTCGAGCAGCGGCAGGATGCTGTCGAACATGGCGTACTGCTTTTCGACGAGCGCTTGTGCCCGGGCGCAGACTTGCGTGTAAACTTGCTGAAAAGTCATGCCGTCCGGCGTGAGCATGCCCGGATTCTCGCGCATCTGCTCTTTCAGTCCGGCGACGCGGATTTCGAAGAATTCATCCAGATTGCTACTCACGATACAGACAAAGCGCAGGCGCTCGAGCAGTGGCGTGGCCGGATCGGCCGCCTGGGCAAGCACGCGTTCGTTAAACGCGAGAATGCCCAGCTCTCGGTTGAGCAGCGGGTAATTCATATTGAACGTGCGAAAGACATGGGATTGGCGTGAATTCTTCATCCGTATTGTTACAGTTATATGACATTCACATTTGTCAACGACGTGTCATATTCGATTTGTAACTTATTCGTCATTTATTTGTCGAGTGGCCGTCATGCTTTTAAAGTTAAGCATCGGACATTACGGCATTCTTCGCTCAGGCGCACCCTCACATGAGTACCCCATCGCCCTTGTTAGCGGCCGTCGATCTCGGCTCGAACAGTTTTCGCCTGATCATCGGTCGCGTGGAGGAGACTTCCGCCGGCACTCAGATCTATCAGGTCGATGCGCTGCGCGAACCGGTGCGACTCGCCGCTGGCCTGAACGCTGAGAAGTATCTCGATCATCCGTCGCAGCAACGCGGCTGGGACGTGCTCAAACGCTTCGGCGAGCGCCTGCGTGGTTTTCATCCTGACCAGGTGCGCGCGGTCGCGACGAACACGTTGCGCGTGGCCAAAAACGCGCAGGACTTTCTGGGCGAAGCGCAGCGGGCGCTTGGGTTCCCAATCGAAGTGATCGCCGGACGCGAAGAAGCGCGTCTGATTTACGCGGGCGCGGCGCATTCAGTGCCGACGTGCCCGGGCAATCGTCTTGTGGTGGATATTGGCGGCGGCTCGACGGAATTCATCATCGGCCAGGATTACGAACCGCTGATCATGGAGAGTCTTTATATCGGTTGTGTGAGCCACAGCCGTCAGTTCTTCCCTAGCGGCAACGTCGACGAGTATGCGATGAAGCAGGCCGAACTGGCCGCGCGTCGCGAAATCCAGATCATTTCGTCGGCTTTCCGCGAAGCTGGCTGGTCGCAGGCCATCGGCTCTTCGGGTACGGCGCGGGCGCTGGCTGAGTTGCTCGAAGCCAATGGCTTCAACGACGGTGGTGTACATGGCCTCACGCGTGGCGGTCTTGAGCGGTTGAAACGCGCGCTCATCAAAGCGGAGAACGCCAACCGTCTCAAACTGGCGGGCCTCAAGCAGGATCGTATTCCGGTGCTGCCGGGCGGCCTGTCCATCATGCTGTCTGTCTTCAACGAACTCGAAGTCGACCATATGGAGACGACGGACGCCGCGCTGCGTCTGGGCGTGATGTACGACTTGCTGGGCCGTACGCAGCATCAGGACATGCGCGCTGTGACCGTCGAGCAGTTCGTGCGCCGTTACGGCGTGGACCGTGCGCAGGCGGAGCGAGTGGGGCGTCTGGCCGTGTCGCTGTACCGTCAGTTGCCGGTCGATTTCGATGTCGTCGATGACGCCTCCGATGACGCGCAGGACGACGGACGCGAGGAAGGCGAAGCGTTGCTCAATTGGGCGTCGTCGCTGCACGAGATGGGCCTGTCGATCTCGCACAGCGCCTATCACAAGCATTCGGCTTACATAGGCAGTAACGCCGACATGCCGGGTTTCTCGCGTCCGGATCAGGCGCGGCTCGCCGAGTTGCTGCTGGGGCACGTCGGCAAGCTGGGCAAGCTGGCGTCGCAAGCCCAGCAGGTCGACTGGCAGTTGCTGTTCTGCCTGCGGCTCGCGGTGCTGTTCTGTCGCCGCCGTACCGATGCGCTGCCGGAGAGTATCGATGTCGAACGCCTCGACGATGGTTTCCAGGTCTCCGTGCCGCGTGCATGGATCGAAGCCAATCCGCTGACCGATTACAGCCTGCAACGCGAGGCCCAGGAGTGGGAGAAGATCGGGATGCGTTACAAGGTGGTGTACGCCTGACGCCTGCGGTGCGCCCAGTTCAGGGCGCGTAGATGGCCACAAAAAAGCCCGGCTTTTGCCGGGCTTTTTGTTGTCCCTCAGGGTATTGAGCGGGGACGAAATACTTGGGGGGAGATCGGTGCCGGTCAGGCTTGTTGGAGTTTGCTGACGAGTTCCGGTCCGAGGAAGTGACGCGCGTAACGCGGGTTCATGTCGGACAGGCGGAACAGCGTGAGAAAGTCTGCGGTGTTGAAGTCAGGATCCCAGGCCGGTGCGCCGCAGATGCGGGCGCCAAGGCGCAGGTAGCCTTTGACGAGGGCGGGCGGCTCGACGTCGAGGGTCGATTGCAGCTCGTCCACCGGCAGGGCGATACGGGGTACGGCGTGGTACTCGGCCGGGGCCATCGAGGTGTCTTGCAGCTTGCGATAGAGGCTGGCGGCATAGTGACCACCGTCGGCCATCGGCACGCTGGCGCAGCCGAGCATGGTCTCGAGGCCGTTGCGCAGCATGTACTCGGCCAGACCGCTCCACAGGGCCATGATGACGGCGCCGTTGCGGTAGTCCGTGTGCACGCACGAGCGACCGGTTTCGAGCATCTTCGGGCGCAGATGATCCAGACGCGAGAGATCGAACTCTCCTTCGGAGTACAGACGGCCGAGGCGTTTGGCTTGCGAGGGGGGCAATACGCGATAGGTGCCGACGACCTTGAGCGAATCCTGATCGCGCACGATCAGGTGGTCGCAATATTGGTCGTATTCGTCGACGTCGAGGCCTGCGGGACCCTTGACCGACGCGCCCATTTCTTCCGCGAAGACCTGATATCTCAGGTGCTGCGCTTCACGAAGCTCGCTTTCGTCGCGTGCCCACGCCACAGCCAGATTCGGTTTGACAGGCGTTTCAGGGCGAGGAAGACGCCTCCGCGACGTAGGGGTCAGCGAAGAGAGCGGCATAGTGGGGTTCGGCAGGTCGCGCATAAAAGCCCTTTTTGTGACGGTCGCGTTGCGACGTACTTTAAAAAGCATCAATGTCGATTCCGTGAACGGTAGGCGACAATTCTATGACAAAACGTCCGATGTCATGAGTCAGATCCCTTATCGGGCGCCTTACATCGTCCGATTCACGGGCATTTCCGGGCATTGAGGGACGAGCGGAGGCGATTTTGTCGCCCGTCGATAAATGTCAGATCAAGCGTCAAATGAGTCAGATGAGATCGGGATTGACCACGGCGCGCACGACGACCTGGCTCTCGTCTTCACGGCGACGGGAGGCGAGCCACCAGATGCCGCCTTTCTTGATTGTCCAGTAGGCTTCCTGGCCGCTCAGCAGGAGTGCGGCGAGCTGGCCGAGGGCGGGTTGATGGCCGACGAGCACGATGGTCTGCGCGGTGCCGGGCCAGTCGATGGCACCGAGCAGCGTGACGGCGTTTGCGCCGGGCGCGAGGTCGCGCACGATGCGCGGGGTAGGTGAGAGTGCCTGAGCGGTCTGGACGGCGCGTACAGCCGGGCTGGTGAGGATGAGGGCGTCGTCGGGCAGGCGAGGGCGGAGCCACTGGGCGGCCTTTTCGGCTTGTTTGCGGCCTCGGTCGGTGAGTTCGCGGGCGAGATCGGCTTGTGCGCTGAGCGCGAGGGAGGCGGGCAGGTTTTCGGCGTCGGCGTGACGCCAGAGAATCAGGTTCATCGACACGGGTTCTGACATGGTGAACCTCCCACTATGGCGGGTTTTCGTGGCGGCCGCGTGACTGTCATCGGCGCGATGATTGCGTAATGATTGTGCAGCTGAAATCGGGAAAATGCTCAGAAGACGCCGGAAACTTGCGCGACGATTTGACGCGGCGCAAGAAAGCCTCTAGAATTCGTCCTCTTTCGTCGGAGCGTAGCGCAGCCTGGTAGCGCATCTGATTTGGGATCAGAGGGTCGTAGGTTCGAATCCTATCGCTCCGACCAGCAGGACAGAAGGAATAAGGGGTTAGCTTCGGCTAACCCCTTTTCTTTTGGTGACACGTCGCGTCATCGCGATGCCATCCCTCAGCGTCGCATCCGGAATCGGGCGCGGCGTATCGGCTTACTCCGCAATCGGATGCAATGGCAGCGGTTCGCTAAACGACGTAGGGGCGACGCGCCGACGACGAAGCGACGCCAGGTGAGCCCCCATCGCGCTGGCGGCCGCCTGGGCGTCGCCAGTTGCAATGGCATCGAGTACTGCCGAGTGCTCGTCCTGTGTATGCGCGAGATCGCCCGGGGCGAGCAAGCGAAGCTTCCAAAGCCGCGCAGATCGCTCGTGCAGCGAACGCATGATTTCCGTCAACGCACTGTTCCCGGCCGCTTCGGCAATGATCGCGTGGAAATCGTGATCGATTTGCATGAATCTGTCGCGGTCGTCCGCACGACTCAATTCGCGCGACGCTTCGATCAGCTCCCGCATCCGGCTCAACTGCGCCTCTGTACGCCGCTGCGCAGCCAATGCCGCAACATTGGCTTCCACTGCCCATCTCGCTTCGAGCAAATCCAGTATCTCGTCCATCGACTCGCGGCGTATCTGAAGCCCCTTGCGCGGAATGATGTCGATCAGTCCTTCAAGCTTCAACCGCTGGATTGCGTGATGCACGGGCGAGCGGCTGAAACCGATCAGCTCGCAAATCATCAGTTCGTTAAAAAACTGGCCGGGACCGAACTCCAGCGAAAGAATGCGTCGCTTGATCTCGACGTACGCCTGCTCGGCGAGCGACGCGCCCTTAGCGATACGTCGAAGTGGCGACGACGTCGGGGCTGCGTTCGGTGTTTCGAGATCGATAGGACTCGGTTTGGGCATTTCTGACGGTATCTCCTTCCTCAACTTCTGCATCTTATGCATCTTCTGCATCCTCACGCGACTTCATGCCACCTGGGCGTGCATCGTGTGGTGCGGGTGTGGGGGACTCATCGCTGAGCATCGTCGGCGGCGCAACGCGAGACAGAACGTGCGCCAGACGGATGTCGGTGCCCGCGCGTCGAATCGGGGCAAGATGGTGAGCACAAACAGCAATCCCCCGCATCAACCACCACGAGCAGTGCGGATGGCCACGATGGGCATCGCATTCTACCCGAGCACCAACGTGCGCCCGACCCGATAACGCCCCGTAGACGGCCGCCGCCATACAGCGACGCATCACCAGCTCGGTGAAAAAACGATGCCACCGCGGCCACTTCAGCGCATCCATCAACAGGCTCCGATCGGAATATTTTTTCACTTGCGAATCTGTAACATATCACACAGTATGTCACAAACTATATTACGCCTCATGAACAAATACAACTTCGCGCGGTGAGGGCTCGGCGGGAAGTTGGCTTGACCGCGTCATCCATGGATTTCTACTTAGGGGTCGGAAATGGCAACGAACAGCAAGCGTCGGCAGGTCGTAAAAAGTCTCGGTGCTGTCGCCGCAGGGTGGGCTACCGGCGGGTGGCAGATGGCCGGGGCGCAAGACCGGAGTCAGGGCGAGCTGACGTTGTCGCTCGATTTCACCGCGCTGGGCCGTCACACACCGTGGTATGTCGCGTTGGGAAAGGGTTACTTCAAGCAGGCCGGACTGAACGTCAAGATCGTGCCGGGGCAGGGCACTGCGCAAGCTATCCAGGCACTTGAGTCCGGTATCGCGCAGTTCGCGTTTTCGGATGTGGTGTCGCTTGCGCTGGCGAGAGGGCGCGGCGCAAGCAGCGCGAAGTTCGTCGCGATGAACTATCAGAGTGCTCCCTACGCGGTCTTCTCGCTCGCGCAAGGGGCGAACGTCACCAAGCCCGAGCAACTCAACGGGCTGGAAATCGCCAGCGGCGCGGGAAGCTTCTCGCCCAAGGTCATTCAGGGCTTCATGAAGCAGCACCGGCTGGATCCGGGCTCCGTCAAGTTCGTCAACGTCGATGGTGCAGCGCGCGTGGGCATGCTGCTCAGCAAGAAGGTGCCCTCCATCGAAAACTTCATCTTTACGCAAGTCGGGTTGGAAAAGGTGCTCCCCGGCGGGCAACTGAGCACATTGCTGCTCGCCGATCACGGGCTCGAACTGTACGCGAACGGTTTGCTGGTCAAGGATGACATGATCAAGTCCCGGCCCGACACTGTACGTGCCTTCGTCAAGGCGGCCATGCAAGGCTGGCGTGACACGATTGCGGATCCGCAAGCAGCCAGCGAGATCATGGCGAACTACGTGCCGGGTATCAATCGCGAAGTCGTCGTCGGCGAGATCAAGCTGCTGAGCGCGCTCGCACAGAGTGCCGATACGCGTCGGTTCGGCATGGGATGGATCGACGCGGGCCGCATGCAGCGAAGCGTCGATTTCATCGCGCAGAACATCGGCATCCCGGGCGCACCGCTTTCTGCGGCGTCGCTGTTCACGACCGACTTCCTGCCCAAGGGGGCAGCATGAACGCGCGGCTCGACATGACCGGCATGGGCGGCATTACGTCAAACGAAGCCGTTTTTGCCTCCATCGAAGACGTCAGCAAGATCTATCCGCCGCGCGGCAAGAACGGCGAGACGGTCGCGCTCGAAGCGGTGAGCTGCGCGTTCGACGCCGGACAACTGGTTTCGCTGCTTGGGCCAAGCGGCTGCGGAAAGACGACGTTACTGCGGATCGTGGCCGGATTGACCAAGTCCACGACGGGCGTGGTCAAGATCCATGGAAAAGCGATCAGCGGCCCACAGCGTGACTTCGGCTTCGTGTTCCAGAGCGCCAATCTCATGCCCTGGCGCAACGTGCTGGCCAACGTGATGTTCCCGATGGAGATCCTTGGGAAAGCCGACAAAGCCGCCAAGACCCGGGCACACGAACTGCTTACGCTGGTCGGCCTGGACGCCTTCACCAGCGCTCGCCCGCACGAGCTTTCCGGGGGCATGCAGCAACGGGTGGCGTTGTGTCGCGCGTTGATCCATGCGCCGCGGCTGCTATTGATGGATGAGCCGTTCGGCGCGCTGGACGATTTCACACGTATGGAGATGCACGATCTACTGTTGTCTGTTCGCGAACACACGCGGGCTGCCGTCATGTTCGTCACGCACAGCATTTCCGAAGCGGTCTATCTGTCCGACGAAGTCCTCGTATTCAGCAAGCGTCCGGCAAAAATCGCGGAACGCATCGCCATCGACTTCCCTTATCCCAGAACGCAGGCACTCCGGTTCACGCCGAAATTTACGGCCTACGAACATCAGGCCAGCACTGCACTCGGAGTCGTGAAATGAAGACACTGAACCTTCGCGTGATCGGGTATCCCGCGTTCGGCATCGTGCTGCTGCTGGTCATCTGGCAGATGTATGTGGTGATGTTCCATGTCCCTATTGCGGTGCTTCCGACGCCTACTCAGATCGCACAGTCATTTGTCGACGACCGGGCGGCGCTGCTGTCGCAAGGGTGGGTCACGCTCCTGGAATGCGTCTATGGCTTTGCTCTGGCGTTCATCGTCGGCGTTCCTATCGCTTTTGCCATTGCGAATTCGCCGATATTGAACCGGATGTTCTATCCGCTCCTCATCGCGATGCAGTCGGTGCCTAAGGTGGCGCTCGCACCTATCGTGCTGGTCTGGCTGGGCACGGGCATCGAATCGAAGCTGGCACTGGTGTGGCTGGTCGCGTTCTTTCCGATTGTCGTGGATACCGCCACAGGGCTACGAACCACGCCGGTCAATCTCATCGAACTGGCCACGTCGCTGAGAGCGACACGCATGCAGATCTTTCTCAAGATTCAAATGCCTGCCGCGCTTCCACACGTGATCTCCGGTGCAAAAATCGCCGTGACGCTCGCGGTGATCGGCGCGGTGATCGGCGAGTTTGTGGGCAGTACCGAAGGTCTCGGCAACCTGCTGCTGGTCGCCAATTCGCAGCTGAATACGCCGCTCGCGTTTGCTGCGCTGATTTCGTTGGCTTTGCTCGGGCTGCTGCTTTATCTGGCGATTGCCGCCATCGAATTCGCGCTTCGTCCGTGGTTGCCGCATACGGCAGAGATGGCGGGAGCGATCTGAGCGCACGTGCTTTTGTGAATGTCGACACATAACGGGAGTCAATTTCATGAGCGGTAACGATAAGCAGACAACGACGGCCGGTGCGCCGATGCCTTCGATGGCCGAGATACTGCTGCACAGCGAAAAGATGCCCTGGCGGGAAAAATCGCTTGCCGGTGTGGCGGAGAAAATGTTCTGGCGCGACGACGAAACCGGTGCGTCGATCGCGCTGATCAAGTTTTCGAAGGGCGCAGGCATTCCTGCCCCGCATTCCCACGCGTCCAATCAGTTCATGTACTGCCTGAGCGGCAAGTACGAATACACGTCCACCGGCGTCACGCTGTTGCCGGGAAGCTTCTATTGCAACCCGAAGGGCAATGTTCACGGCCCGACGATTGCGCATGAGGAGACCGTCGTTGTCGAGATCTACGACGGTCCGCACTATCCGCAGAAGCCCGACTGGTACACGGATGAACGCGATGCTCACTGACAACTCGTCGGTCCGTTTGCCGACCGACACACTACGTGAACTGGTCGTGAGTCTTCTGGTTGCCGAAGGCGTCTCGATGGCGGTGGCGACGTCGGTGGCCGACCCGCTGATTGCCGCCGATCTGGGGGGGAAAGCGTCGCACGGGGTCATGCTGTTGCCCATGTACATCGAGCGGATTCGCGCTGGCTCCGTCAGTAAGGCTGAGTTCGCGCAGGTCGCTCATGACGCCAAGGCCGTCGTCGTACTCGATGCGGAAAACGTGCTCGGCCAGGTGAGCGCGAAGCAGGCCATCACGCTCGCCATCGAAAGAGCCCGACGCTACGGGCTGGCGATGGTCACCGTACGAAACGCATTCCATTTCGGCGAAGCTGGATTCTGGGCGAGAAAAATAGCCGATGCGGGGTGCGTCGGCATTGCGATGGCGAACACCCGCCCGTTGATGCCAGCCCCCGGTGGAGCGGAACGGGTTCTCGGCAACAACCCGTTGGCGATTGCGATGCCGCACGCCGACGACATTCCCGTAGAGCTCGATATGGCCATGAGCGCAAGCGCGATGGGCAAGATCCGGCTCGCGCAGGCGGCGGGGCAGGAGATTCCCGAGGGCTGGGCCGTCGACGCGCACGGCATGCCTACTCGGGACGCAGCAAAGGCCATTGCAGGAATGCTGCTGCCAGCAGCGGGGCCGAAGGGCTTCGGCATGGCTTTCATGATCGATCTGCTATGCGGCGGCCTGTCGGACGGCGGTGTCGCCGACGAGGTGCGGCCGCTCTACGGTGCCAACGCTACGCCGTACAACAGCGCGCAGGCATTTCTCGCAATCGATGCCTCGCAATTCGGTTTGCAGCGGCCGCTCGAACAGCGCGCATCCGAATTGGCCGCCAAGGTCCGCACGTCGACCCCCGCGGCCGGTACGGAACGGCTTTACAGCCCGGGGGAGATCAGTTGGCAAGTCGCTCAGGCAAACGGGCAGACATGCCCGGTCGCCGTCGACGTAGCACGACAGCTTGCCGGGCTGGCGAGCGTCGCGGGTGTTCAAGCGCCAGCGGCATGGGCAGATCTCTGAAGCAACTCACCGCCTCATCAGGCTAACGACAGCAGGCTAACGACAGCAGGCTAACAACAGGACTTTCATCATGGCGAAAGAGCAAATCAGCACCGACGCACTGCGCACGCCCAACGGGCACTTTTCGCAGGCGACCACCATCGAGGCGAAGGGCAAGCTCGTGTTTATTTCCGGGATGACCGCTCGACGTCCCGACGGCACGATCGCCGGTGTTGGCGACATCGAAGCGCAGACCCGTCAGGTCTGCGAGAACATCAAGAGTGCTGTCACGGCCGCTGGCGGCACGCTTGCGGATGTTTGTCGCGTCGACGTCTACGTGCGCAACATGGAGCACTTCGAGGCCATCCACAAGGTACGACGCGAGTATTTCCATCCGCCGCTGCCCGCTTCCACGATGGTCGAGGTGACCAAGATGGTCTCGCCCGACTATCTCATCGAGATCAACGCCATCGCCGTCTTGCCGCAGGCCTGACGTCTGACGTCTGAAGTCTGAGACATCGCATCGATAGATCGTGACTACCCACTGAGGAGCATCATGGCTTTCGCAACGCTGCAATACAACGGTGAGAAGCGCATCGCCGTCAGAAAAGATGACGAATGGATCATCCTGCCCGCGTCGATGGGCGATATGGTGGCGCTGATCGGCGGTGGAAAGGAGGCACTGGCGCAGGCCCGACGCTACGCGACGTCGCCCGATGCCCCTCGGGTGGCGGTTAGCGAAGCGCGTCTGCTCGCGCCGATTCAGCGCTTTTATCGCGACGTACTTTGTACCGGTTGGAACTACTGGGACCACTTCGAAGAGGGCAAGGGAAAGCGGGAAGGGCAGGATGTTCCCCCGCCTACCGCCCCCACGTTTTTCACCAAGGGGCCGGATACCGTGATCGGGCCGGTCGATGACATTGCGTACGACGCGTCGCTGTCCGCCAAGTGGGACTATGAAGCCGAGATGGCGGTCATTATCGGCAAGACCGGACGGAGCATTCCGGTGGAGGACGCGATGGAGTATGTGTGGGGCTATTGCCTGGCCAACGACATCTCCCAGCGCGATCTCCAGCGACGTCACGGCGGGCAATGGCTGAAGGGAAAGAGTATCGACGCAACCATGCCGCTGGGGCCGTGGATCGTGCCCGCGGACGAAATCGATCCCGCAAACGTCCAGCTTGAGTGCGTCGTCAACGGCACGGTGCTTCAGTCGGCGAGCACGCGACTCATGGCGTTCTCGATCCCCGAACTGATCGCAGAATTGTCGTTTGGCATGACGTTACGTGCCGGTGACGTGTTGCTCACGGGAACGCCCAGCGGCGTTGGCAATGCGCGCGAGCCGCAAGTATTTCTCCATGAAGGTGACGAGGTGATCGTACGTGGAAGCGGCCTCGGAGAACTCAGAAATCGGATGGCGCGCGTTGATCTGCACGGCAAATCCGGCATCCGGATCGGTGTCTGATACCGAATTTCCCTATCGAGGTGCCTTATGACAACGTCTGCTGTAGAGGGTTTGAACGGCTTCGGCATGACCGTACCCGATCTGGACGTCGCACAACGCTTTTACGCAACGTTCGGATTGGATGTGCGTCGCTCAGATGATGGCCGGGCGCTGCTGTGTAACTCACCGGGTCGATCCAGCAACGAAATCGTGCTGATGCAAGGCGAGAAGAAGCGACTGCATCACCTGTCCTTTCGTATTGCGCCGACGTCGGTTGCGGACATGACTCAGTGCATCGAGGCCGCCGGAATCAAGGTCTATCCCTGCGCCCCGGACGGATGGCAGCGCGAGGGGCTCTGGTTCGAGGATCCGTGGGGCACATGGATTCATCTGAATCCTGAGACCGCCGATGCATTGCCGCGCGTCGAGGTCCCGACCTTCAATTTCGGTGGTGCTGCCGATCGTGTCGACATCAATTTGTGGCAAACCCTTGAGAAAGACAGACCGCCATTACGAATCGGGCACCTGCTTATCTTTACACCGGAATGGGCGCGTGCCGAGCGGTTCTACTCGGACGTACTGGGCTTGCGAACGACGGACCGCGCCGCTGGCAAGGTTGCGTTCATGGCGGCGGGTCAGGGCGTCATCGATCATCATTGTTTCGGGTTGATCAATAGCTCCCACCGGGGCTTCCAGCACGCGAGCTTCCAGGTGCCGAGCTTCGACGACATCGGCTACGGGGCGTGGCGAATGCGCGAAGCGGGATACGGTGACGGCTTCGGTCCCGGGCGGCACGCGATCGCTTCCAATCTGTTTCACTACGTGCGCGATCCGTGGGGGAGCTGGGTGGAGTTCTACGCGGACATGGACAAGATCACCGACCGGTGGCTTTGCCGTGACTGGAACGATTTGCCTTACACATGGGGGCCGCGCTGGTCGCCGGAGTTTTGGGGCAAGGAAATGAACGCAAATCTCGAACCCAGTTGATGGGTAGACGCAGTGAGTTCGGAGTCGACATGGAAACCACACGCATTGCGCTGGATGTTCACGCGCATCTGGCCCCGATCGATGAGGCCCGGCTGTCCACGATGGCGAATGTTCAATGGGACAGCGCAGCACGACGGCTCACGCTCGACGGTCACACGATCGGGCTGAGTGCCTTGTTTTCGCCCGAAGCGCTGATCGAGTGGATGGATCAACAAGGCGTCGCGCAAGCATGGGTGTCGATACCGCCACCGATGTATCGACAATCGCTGGATCGGGCTGCGTCGTCGGTGTGGTGCGCGTATGTCAACGATGGGTTGCGAAGGGTTTGTGAGCGCTTTTCATCGCGTCTGTCTGCGCTGCTGCATCTGCCGCTCGAACATCCCGAGCTCGCGGCTCGGCTGGTGCTGGAAAACAAAGAAACGTTTCGCTACGCGGGGGCTGCAGGGGGATACGATGGCACGCTCTCAGACGCCGCATACGAGCCCCTCTGGGCGGCGTTGAATGCGCAATCCGCTTTTCTATTCCTTCACCCGGGGCAGTGCTGCGACACTCGCCTGAGCAAGTTCTACCTGGAGAATCTGATGGGTAATCCGGTAGAGACGACTGTCGCGGCGTCGCACCTTGCTTTCGGGGGCGTGGCGGTCCGGCATCCGGAAATTCGCTTTTGTCTTGCGCATGGCGGTGGCGCCACCGCCATGCTTGCCGGTCGATACGAGCGCGGCTATCGAACCTCCCGACCGGGCGTCGATGTGACGCTTCCTTCTCCGCGTGGCATCTTCTCCCGCTTCTACGTCGATTGCATTACGCACGATGACGTCGCGTTGGCGCTGAGTGAGTCCGTCTTCGGTTCGGAAAATGTCGTGTTCGGCTCCGACTGGCCGTTCCCGATGGGATTGCTCAAGCCGCACGACGACTTGTCCGGACTCGACGAGTCGCGTCGACATGCCATCCTGACGCGCAACGCGTCGGCCTTGCTCAAGGCGTAACGCGCCATCTAACGACCGGGTGAAGTACCCGGTCACTCCCTCAAGCGCCTGCCACTCGGCAGGCTACTCCGCACAAACCCTGATCCCCCAGTCCCTTGACAGTCGTAATTTGTCGGCAGATGGTATACAGAATACTGAAATACGTACCCCATCATGACAAACTTCACGATTGACGCTTTCGATCATCCCCCGGGAGCGACGCTGGCTGAACCCGTAGCAAGGCCAGTCAGTATAGGTTTCCCCTGGCACCACGCCTCAGTAGGGCCCGTTCAAGCGGCGCTCCTTCGCGGCGAAGTGACTTCCGTCGAACTTGTGCAAGCCTGCGAAAGCGTCTGGCGTGAAGCCAACCCCCGGCTCAATGCGGTTGTGGTGAGCGATTTCGAGCGAGCGTACCTGACCGCTCGGGAGTGCGATGCGCAGCGACGGGAAGGACTTGCGCGAGGGCCGTTGCACGGGGTGCCGTTCACCATCAAAGAATCGTTCGATGTGCTCGGCTGGCCCACGACCGTGGGGGATCCCGCGTTCGCAGACAACATGGCCACGCGACATGCCACCGTCGTACAGCGTCTGCTCGATGCGGGTGCCATCCTGCTTGGCAAGACCAATGTGCCGCTTTGGTTGCGCGACTGGCAGAGCTACAACGCGGTGTACGGCACCACGCGCAATCCGCACGATCTGTCGCGCACTCCCGGAGGCTCGTCGGGCGGGAGCGCGGCCGCCGTCTGTTCGGGGATGGCGTTCTTCGACGTCGGTTCCGACATCGGCTCCTCAATCCGCAATCCCGCGCACTACTGCGGGATCTTTTCGCATAAGAGCACGCACGGCCTCATACCGCTCGACGGTCACGGGTTGCCCGGCGGTGTGACCTTTCCCGACATCAATGTGGCCGGACCACTCGCGCGCAGCGCATCCGACCTACGTCATGTGCTGGGCGCGCTTGCTGGCCCGTCGGTCGATGCAGCCTGCGCGGTACGCATCGAGCTTCCGCCTTGTGACGTCGACGACTTGCGTCAGGTTCGTTTCGGCATTCTCCCAAATCATGCCGTTGCCGAGGTCGATGCCACCGTCGAGCAATGCCTCGTGGATCTGGGCAAGACGCTTGAGCGAGAAGGCGCTCAGGTCGTCTGGAACGCGCGTCCGGCACTCGATGCGGCCGAACTCTTGCGGGTGTACACGCTACTCCTGCGTGCAGCGACTTGCGGTTATTTGTCCGACGAGGCTTACGCATCCGCACAGACGGCGGCGCGCGAAGTCGCGCACGACGATATGCGCTACGCCTCGCTCCAACACACCGGCGCGGTGCTGAGCCATCGCGACTGGCTGCGTCTGCAACCGCTGCGTGAGGGGTATGCCGCCGCGTGGCGCGCGTTGTTCGAGCAGGTGGACGTTCTGCTCTGTCCGGTGGCCGCGACGCCAGCATTTCCCTTGAACGAAGCCGGTGCACCGTGGCAACGCACCCTCGACGTGAACGGTCGCGCGCAGCCGCTCACCACTCAGCTTTTCTGG
The DNA here is from genome assembly GCF_902459615.1 of Pandoraea commovens. Taxonomy (GTDB): domain Bacteria; phylum Pseudomonadota; class Gammaproteobacteria; order Burkholderiales; family Burkholderiaceae; genus Pandoraea; species Pandoraea commovens. The sequence continues at coordinate 1,399,247 of NZ_CABPSA010000001.1, read as the reverse complement.
GCAGGCCATTCAGGCCTGTGCGGTTTGCCCTCGACGGTTGCGCCGGCCGGGCGCACCGCGCAGGGCCTGCCTGTCGGCGTACAAATCGTGGCACCGCTGTACCACGACTTGCGCGCCATCCGCGTCGCCGAACTGCTTGAAGCGGCCGGCTACGCTTTTGTTCCACCCGCCTGAGGCACCACCCTTTTCATTACCGACGATCCCACAGAACCAAGACAACTCAAGGAGGACACCACCATGTCCTGGCTCAGCTCACTATCGAGAAACGAGAAGCGTGCCTTTGCAGGTACGTTCATCGGCCATACGGTCGACGTCTACGACTTCATGATTTATTCCTTCCTCATTCCGGTGTTGCTCACCACCTGGAATATGAGCAAGGCGACGGCAGGCAGCATCGTCACTTACACACTGATCGCCTCGCTCGTCGGCGCGATCGGCGCCGGCCTGCTGGCAGATCGCTACGGCCGGGTGAAGATTCTGCGATGGACGATCGCGCTCTTTGCGCTGGCATGCTTCGCGTGCGGGCTGGCCAACTCGCCTACGCAACTGGCCGTGCTGCGCATCATTCAGGGGTTGGGCTTCGGCGGTGAGTCGTCGCTGTGCATGGTGCTGGTCATGGAGACGATCCGTAATCCGGCGCATCGCGGTAAGTTCTCGGGATTCACGGCCAGCAGCTATTCGTTTGGCTGGGCGCTGGCGGCGCTGGCTTACAGCGCGATTTTCAACTGGCTGCCGCCGGAATGGGCGTGGCGCGTGTGCTTGTTCATCGGCGTGGCACCCGCATTGCTGGTGTTCTGGCTGCGACGCAATCTCGAAGAGCCAGAAGCCTTCACGCGCACGCTGGCCGAGCGCAGTCAGACGAGCCCTTTGACGACGATTCGCGGCGTGTTCAAGGGCCGACTCGCAGCCCGTACGCTGTGGTGCAGTCTGCTCTCCGGCGGCATGCTCGGCTCGTATTACGCCATCGCAACGTGGATGCCCACGTGGCTCAAGACCGAGCGTGGCCTCTCGGTCACGGGCACTGGATTGTGGCTGGCCATCACCATTACCGGATCCATCGTGGGTTATGTCGTGGGCGCATGGTGCACCGACAAGCTGGGCAGACGACCGACGTACATCCTGTTCGCGATCGGGGCCTTCGCGATGAGCATTGCGTACATGCTGATCCCCGCGCCTATGCCGGTCATGATGGTGCTGGGTTTCCTGATGGGCGTGCTGATGCAGGGGACGTTTGCCGGGGTCGCCGCCACCATCTCCGAGACGTATCCGCATGAGATTCGGGCGACGGGCTACGGCGTGGCCTATAACGCCGGGCGTGTGATCGGCTCCGTGTTTCCGTTCATGGCGGGCTGGCTTGCCAGCGGTCACACCACGCTGACGCTCGCGATTCCTGTCGTGGCCGCTGTCGGTTATGGACTTGTCGTCATCGCGGCGATCATGCTGCCCGAGACGAACGGCATTGCGCTCGACGCCATCGAACCCGTCGGCAATGGCAACGCATCTGCAGTACCCGCTGCACACATCGGCACCCATGCCGCGCCGCAGGCCGCCGCTGCCGGCCGTTCGGCCGACTGACCTTCCCGGAAAGACTACTGACTCACTCGTTTCGTCGTATTGGCATTTTTTGCAAAACAGTATACCGTATACAAAAATCATCCGATCCAGCGCTTATGGATCGTTCACCTGGCAATCAAAGGAGTTGGACATGGCAGAGCTGATGGACCGCGAAACCTTCCGCGCGGCACTCGAAGAGGCAATCAAGGGCAAGAGCGCGAACAAGGCGCCGTTTAGCGTGGCGTGGGCGAGCGGCAAGCTCTCTCGCGCGCATCTCGCCCGCTGGGCCGAGAACCATTACCACTACGTCGGGCCGTTTGCCGACTATCTCGGCTACCTGTATGCGCGTACGCCGGATCACATGACCGAAGCGAAGGACTTCCTGCTTGCGAACATGTACGAGGAAGAGATCGGTGGCGATCGTCACACCGATCTGCTGATCCGCTTCGCCGAGGCCTGCGGCACGACGCGTGAGCGCGTGGTCGATCCGGACAATATGTCGCCCACGACGCGCGGACTGCAAAGCTGGTGCTACGCCGTGGCCATGCGCGAAGACCCGGTGGTCGCGGTGGCCGGGCTGGTGGTGGGGCTTGAGTCGCAAGTCCCGTCGATCTATCGCAAGCAGACGCCTACGCTGCGCGACACCTATAAGTTCACCGACGAAGAAGTCGAGTTCTTCGATCTGCACATCGTGTCCGACGAGATCCACGGCGAGCGCGGTTACCAGATCGTGCTGGAGAACGCGAACACGCCGGAGCTTCAGGCGCGCTGCCTGAAGATTTGCGAGATCGGTGCGCAAATGCGCCTGCTGTATACCACGGCGCTTTACTACGACTACGTGGAGAAGGAATTGCCGCTGCCTGAGCTTGGGCTGGCGGCCTGACTGACGTAGCGCCGCGTTCCTGTGCCGCGCATGGCAGGCACGGGAGCGCGGCCCCTCAGCTTCTTTGCAGGACTGTTGCAGTGATGACAACTGTGCCCACGTTCTTCAACTACATCGACGGCGAATGGTGCGCGAGCCAGACCGGACGCACCTTCGAGAATCGTAACCCAGCCGACACACGCGATGTCGTCGGCGTCTTTCAGGCATCCGGCGAAGCGGACGCGACAGCGGCGGTTCAGGCAGCCGCCTCGGCATTCGGTGCATGGAAGCGTGCCGCACCCGGCGTGCGCGCCAAAGTCTTGCTGAGCGCTGCCGCCTATCTGGAGCGTCACGCAGAGCGATTCGGCGATGAGCTTGCCCGCGAGGAGGGCAAGCAGAAATCGCTCGCCAAGGACGAGTTTCTGCGCGCGTCCCAGACCTTGCGTTACTACGCCATCGAAGCCCAATCGTTCGGTGGCGAGACCTTCCCGAACGACGACGCAGACATGGCGGTGTATACCGTTCGCGAACCGCTCGGCGTCGTGACCGTCATTTCCCCGTGGAATTTCCCCGTCTCGATTCCGGCGCGCAAGATTGCGCCCGCCTTGATCTGCGGAAACACGGTTGTATTCAAGCCTGCCACCGATGCGCCCTTGAGTGGCCTGCGGCTGGTCGAGGCGTTCGTCGAAGCGGGCATCCCGCGCGGCGTGCTGAATTTCGTTACTGGCAGCGCCAGCGCCGTCGGACCGGTGCTTGTCGGTGCCAAGGAGATTCGTGCGATTTCCTTCACGGGCTCGACGTCGGCAGGTGAGCAGATTCACCGCGCGGCATCGATGTCGACGCGCACGCAAATGGAACTCGGCGGCAAGAACGCGCTGATCGTGCTGGATGCCCGCGACATTGACCGCGCTGTCGAGCTCACGGTAAAGGGCGGATTCTCGCTAACGGGGCAGGCATGCACAGGCACAAGTCGTGTGCTGGTGGCCCGCGAGATTCGTGCGGCGTTCGTCGAAAAACTGGTAGCGCGAACGGTGGCACTCAAGATCGGTCCGGGGCTCGAGGCGGGCAACGATATCGGGCCGCTCGCCACCGAGGGGCAGCTTCGGACGGTACTTGAGTACGTCGAAATTGGCCGTGGCGAAGCCAAACTGGTTTGCGGTGGCACACAGCTCGTGGACGGTGCCTATGCGCACGGCTACTTCGTGACACCCGCGATCTTCACCGATGTGCCTCGCGACGCGCGCATCGCTCGTGAAGAAATCTTCGGACCAGTGATCGCCGTCATCGATGTCGATGGCTATGAGGATGCCATTGCGGTGGCCAACGACAGCGACTACGGGCTGGCCGCTTCGCTCGTCACGCAGGACGCGCGCCTCATGCATCGCTTCGTCGACGACATCGAAGTCGGCACCGTCAAGATCAATCGCACGACGACCGGCAATCTGATCAACGCTCCGTTCGGCGGCCTCAAGCGGTCGAGCACGGCGACGTTCCGCGAATCGGGGCGCGACGGACTCGACTTCTATTTGCAGGTCAAGACGATCTATCGCGGCGTCTGACGCCGACCGCATACGTCCGATCAACACAGGATTCTCACTTCGACATGAAACCTTTCTTCAAACTTGAACTGGCCGAAGCGCGTCACATGATTGCCGCAGCCATCGCGCGCTCGCACGAAATCGGCGTACTCGAATCGATTTGCGTCGTAGACGAAGGCGGCTTTCCACTCGCGCTCGAACGGATGGACGGCGGCCGTATCACTGGCCCGCAGATTGCTTGGAACAAGGCGTTCACCGCTGCCGGACACAAGCGCTCGACGCATTTGTTCACCACACCGCCGAACGGTCCTGCACTGCCGGGCAACGAGGCATTCGGCATTCAATGGAGTTTCGAAGGCCGGTTTGCTGCGTTCGTCGGTGGCTTCCCCATCGTGGTCGATGGTCAGGTCGTGGGCGGCATCGGCTTGTCCGGGGGGAACGGCGAGCAGGACACGCAGGCGGGGCTGGCGGGCCTCGCCGCGCTGCAATCGTTGCTGGGTGCCAGCGCTCGCGAAGTGCTGGTGCAGGCTGACATCAAACTCTGACGGCGAGGAAAATCGTGGCCCATCGAATCACCTGGATCGAAGCGCAGTGCAGCTTCGATGCATCGCCCGACGAGACCGTGCTGTCGGCGGCGCACCGGGCGGGCGTCGTGCTGCCGTCGGAATGTGAGTTCGGCGGCTGCGGGACATGTCGTGTGACGTTGCGCGAAGGACACGTGCAATACGAAGAGATGCCCCTTGCGTTGTCGCAGGAGGAGGCCGATGCGGGCTTCGCGTTGCTCTGTCAGGCACGTGCCTGTTCCGATCTCGTGGTGAGTACCGAACGAGTGCTGGATGCTCCGGCGACACAGCGCCGTCAGGCGAAGGTGCTGAGCGTCGAACCCCTGAGCGGTGACGTCACGCGTCTCGTGCTGACGTTTGACGATGGGCAGCCCTTCGCGTTTCGTCCGGGGCAATACCTGAACGTACTGCTGGGTGACCTCGGAGTACGCAGTTTCTCGATGGCGTCGCGAGCGACGTTGGCGGACGATCCCGCGCTGGCGGAGTTCCACATCCGGCGTATCGACGGTGGCCATTTCACGCATCGGCGACTCGGCACGCTGCGCGCCGGCGAGACGCTGGACATCGAAGCGCCGCTCGGTGCTTTTGGCTATCACGCGGACGATTATCGTCCGATCGTGATGGTCGCGACCGGCACGGGCATCGCGCCGCTTCGCAGCATGCTGTCCGAAATGCTGGCCGAGGGCGATACGCCACCCATCACGTTGTATTGGGGCGCACGCACTGCCGACGCCCTGTATCTGCACGAAGAACTCGAAGCGCTCGCTGCGACGCACGAGGACTTCCGTTATGTGCCGGTGCTCTCGCGTGCGGACGCAGGCTGGCAGGGCGTGCGGGGCTACGTGCAAGACGCGGTGCTTTCCGATCAGCCCGATCTGTCGGAGCACGCCATCTATCTGTGTGGTTCGCCAGTGATGATCGCCGACGCGACCCGATCGTTCGTCGCGAACGGGGCGAGCGTACGGTACTTGTACGCCGACAGCTTCACCTTTCACCACGCGCCGCCGGTCGATGCGGCCGCGTGAAACATCGGATCTGACAGGGGGCTTCATGCCAATCGTCGTATTTCACAAGAACGGGCAGACCTTTCAGGAAGAGGTGAAGCCGAACGCCAATCTCGTGGTGCGCGCGGGGATCAAGCAGTTCCCGTATCCGCATCTGCGCTACGAATGCGGGATGGGCAAGTGTGCACGGTGTGCCTGCCGGGTGCTGGCGGGCGACGAGCATTTGCCCGCCCCTAACTGGAAAGAGAAGAAGCAACTGGGCGAGCGGTTGTCCGAGGGCTACAGGCTCGTGTGCCAGTTGTGGATCGAGCACGATATCGAACTGGAGCAAGGGGCCGAGGTCGCCGTTACCGCTCCGGAAGTCTGCGCGAAGTAGAAGCAATAGGCGCAGAAGCAGCGCCATCGCGACAAGGAGTTCGCATGTTCATTGTATTGACGAGTCGCCCGGGCCAATACCGCAGCGAGCCGACACCCGGCATCACCGCGCTGGAAACGCACGACTATTTTTACGGAAAACGCCATGTCGCGGCCTTCGTGGTCGCCAGACTCGACACGCCGACGCGCGTGCGCATCGTCGACGAGGCGGGTGGTGACGCCAACCTCGTGCCGACAAAATTCTTCGAGCAGTTCGAGAGCGTTCCCGACGCGCTCGCGTCACTACAGTCTTTAGTCGGTGGCGATCCTGCGGCCGCGCGGCTGACCCGGCGCGACGACACCGTGCGCGCCGCGACGACGGTTCAGATCACCTTCTTGACGAATGGCGGCAAGACCGTCGAGGCCCCGCCGAACAGCAATCTGTTGAGGGTTTCGCTGCGGGAGAAGGGCGGTATACCGTTCAAGTGTGGTGGTGGGCTGTGCGGCACCTGTCGATGCAAGGTCGAAGCGGGCATCGCGCATACCGACGCAGTCAAGGCCAAAGAGCGCCGTCATCTGACGGACGAAGCGATCGCAGAAGGCTACCGAATGGCCTGTCAGACGTTCGTCAACGGCGATGTGAGCGTGTCATGGTGAATGCGGACAACGTCGCCATGGAGCCGTTCGGCGCATTGCCGCAGGCGCAGCGCCAGCAGTTGCGGGAGATCGGCCCGCGCTGGAATGACGATATCGTCGGCAATCGCAAGATAGTGATCGATTGCTACACGCCGGTCGTCGCGGCCGCACCGAAGAGCCCGCATGTGACGCGCGATCTGCCGTATGGCACGCACGCGCGTCAGGTACTCGATGTGTTCAGCCCTGTGCGCAAATCGAGCGATTCGCCCGACGCCCTTCACGATGCCGTGATTTTCGTTCACGGCGGGGCGTTTGTACGCGGCAGCAAGAGCGTGAACGGCGAGATTTACGACAACGTTTGCCACTGGTTCGCGAGGCAGGGCGTTGTGGCCGTCAACGTGGAATATCGATTGGCCGACGTGGCGCCGTGGCCTGGCGGGACGGACGATGTCGCCGATGCCGTCCTGTGGGTGCACGAACACGCCCGGGAGTGGGGCATCGATCCGCAGAGGATTATCCTGGTCGGGCATTCCGCCGGGGGCACCCATGCGGCAAGCAGCCTGTTCGATCCTGCGCACGCGCGAGGTGACGACATGCGCGGGATCGTCGCGGGACTGGTGCTTATTAGCGCGAGACTCTTTGCAGATACCGATCCCCGAAATCCGAACGCCAGACCGGTGCAGACGTATTTCGGTCCCGATGAAACGACGTATACCGAGCGCTCACCGCTCACGCATGCCACCCGAAGTGTCGTGCCGACCATGATTGCGGTCGCCGAGTACGAGAATCGGTTTCTCGACGATTACGGCGCTGAGTTCTTCCTGCGTTTGCTGCGGCATCGGGGGGCGCCGCCGCGCTTCGTGCAGGCACGCGGGCACAACCACACGTCCATCGTGGCGCATTTCAATTCCGGCGAGGACTGGCTCGGGCGGGAAATGCTTGCATTCATGGCTTCGATCCCGGACCGAGGCTGATAGATGCAGCCCCCAAATTCATATTGTGTACAGTCTACGAAATGCCGCGCGCTGCTAGAATTGCGCCATTGGCGGTTAGGGGAGACTGGAAATATGGTGCGGGGAGCCAAGGCGGCAAATGGGCGCGTGCCGATCATGCATCAGCAATTGTCTGATCTGGTGTTCGATCGTCTGCGTGAGTCGATCACCAAGGGCGAATACAAGCCTGGCGACCGGCTCGTCGAAGGACGGATCGCCGAGGAGCTGGATGTCTCACGCGTCCCGGTGCGGGAGGCCCTGCGGGCGCTGGCCGTCGAAGGGCTGGTCGAGGTGCGCCCAAGGCATGGAGCGGTGGTGGCTTCGATCGATCCGGCATCGACACGAGAACTCGTGCAGATTCGCGCCACGCTTGAAGGCCTCAACGCCCGGCTGGCCGCAGAGCGTCGTTCGCCGGAGCTTGTCCAGCGAATCGAGGCCGTCCTGCAGGAAGGCAATGCAAAGGTCGCCGCGGGTGAAACCTCCGGGCTGCTGGAGCTGAACGCGCGCTTTCACGATCTTTTGTACGCGGCCGGTGCTAACGCAATGCTGGCCGATCTGATGCGCTCGCTACGTGATCGGACGCGTATTGTCTTCGTCAAAACCGATGACGAGGAAGTTCGCGTTACGTGGGAAGAGCACGCCGCGATATTGCGCGCCGTGCAAACGGGCGACGCCGCCTTCGCGGCGTTGCTTGCCGAGCGCCACGTCACGCGCGCGGCACAATACTATCTCGACAATCTTCCGAAATGAGTGCAGTCGCGCCGCGTTACGACACGCGGCGCGCCATTGCCTATTGCCGCTACTTCGCGCTGGCCTGCGCAGGCGCTTTCTCCAACGCCGTGGCGAGCGTGTCGACGTTGTGACGAAGCATGTCGAGATACGTCGATGCCGGGCCGCCCGGGGCTGAAAGCGCTTCTGCATACAGCTCGCCGCCGGACTTCACGTTGGTCGCCTTGGCGACCAGTTCCACGAGGCGCGGATTGTTCGAATTCTCGACGAAGTAGGCCGACACGCGCTCCTTGCGGATCTGATCGATCAGCGCGGCGATGTGCTTGGCAGACGGTTCGTCGGCCGTTGAGATACTCATCGGCGAGAGAAATGTAATGCCATACGCGTCGCCGAGATAGCCAAACGCCGCGTGCGATGAGATCACCACGCGTTGCGCCTCAGGAATCTTGCCCAACCGTTGGCGAGCGTCGGCATCGATGGCCTTTAGCGCAGCGATGTAACGCGCCGCATTGGCTTCGTACTCGGCGCGGCCTGCCGGATCTCTCGCTTCGAGGGCGTCCTTGATGTGGCCCACGTAGATGACCGCATTCATTGGATTGTTCCAAGTGTGCGGATCGTCGCCCGCCACGCCTTTGCGAACACGGGTTCGCAACTTCACTCCCTCCGAAACCGTCACGACCGGACCGGTGTAACCGGACGCTGCGATCAGGCGAGGCAAATACCCCTCAAAGCCAGCGACGCCGTGCACAAACACGACATCTGCCTTACGCACTTCTGCGACATCCGCAGGGCTGGGCTCGAAGTGATGGGCATCGCGATTGCGTGGAATCAGCGAGGTGACGTCGATGCGATCGCCGCCCACGCTTTGCACGATATCGGCGAGTACTGAGAACGAAGCCACGACGCTTAACTTCCCCTGCGCCGCGTACGACGAAACGGGTGCGGTGAGTCCGACGAGAACCGCCATCCCTACCACCAGCCGCCATGCGGCAACCCTACCAAAACGCATTTCAACTTCCTCCGGGAAAGACACCGCGACATTCGTCCGTCGTGACGGGGCGGCGCAATATCGATATGATCTTAAATGCAACTGAGTTGCATATTGTTCCGCAAAGGATCTGTCGAATGCAAACCACAAGTTCTCGCAGGCATGCCGATCTGCTGATTACCGGCGCAACCGTCATGACGCCCAACGGCGCGGAGCGTGTCGACGTTGCATGTCGCGACGGCCGCGTTGTCGCAATTGGAGAACTCGCGGGCACGTGGAGCGGGCAAACCGTTCTGGATGCGCGGGGGTTGTATGTGCTCCCAGGTGTCATCGACACTCAGGTGCATTTTCGAGAGCCTGGTCTGGAGCACAAGGAGAACCTCGAGGCGGGCACCCGTGGGGCGGTGCTCGGCGGCGTCACGGCCGTGTTCGAGATGCCGAACACTCATCCGCTCACGCTGGACGCTACGCAATTGCAAGCCAAACTCGACGCTGCATCCCGCCGCGCGTGGTGCGACTACGCCTTTTACATCGGCGGTTCTGCATCGAACGCTGAGCAACTCAGTACGCTGGAAAATCTGCCCGGATGCGCTGGCGTCAAGGTGTTCATGGGAAGCTCGTTCGGCGACCTCCTCGTGGATGACGAACGCGCATTGCGCAGGATCGTTCGTCATGGTCGCCGCCGGATGGCCATTCACGCCGAGGACGACCGCCGTCTGCGCGAACGAAAATCGATTGTCGAACAGAGTGGCGACGTGACGGACCACCACGTCTGGCGGGATGTCGAGAGCGCGCTGATGGCCACGCGACGCATCGTGAATATCGCGGCGGAAACCGGGCGGCGAATTCATGTGCTGCACGTCTCCACGGCGGAAGAGATCGCATATCTCGCCCAGCATAAACACCGCGTCTCGGTAGAGGTCACGCCGCATCACCTGACGATGCATGCCCCTGAGTGCTATGAGGCGCTGGGCAGTCTGGCGCAAATGAATCCCCCCGTGCGCGAGCGACGACACCAGAGGGCATTGTGGGAGGGCATCCGCGAAGGTGTTGTGGACGTGATCGGCAGCGATCACGCCCCGCACACGTTGGAGGAGAAAGCGAAGCCGTATCCGCAATCTCCGAGTGGCATGACCGGGGTGCAGACCCTGTTGCCGGTGATGCTCGATCACGTCAACGCGGGACGACTGAGTTTGCAGCGGCTGGTCGACCTCACCAGCGCGGGACCTGCACGCATTTTCGGCATTGAAGGGAAGGGTCGGATCGCGCTCGGCTATGACGCAGATTTCAGCATCGTCGATCTGAACGAGCGTCGCGTCATTCGCAACGCGCGGATCGCCAGCGTTTGCGGCTGGACGCCCTACGACGGCACGTCGGTCACCGGCTGGCCCATTCATACCGTCATCAGAGGGAAGTGCGTTATGCGCGACGAGACGCTGGTCGGCCGTCCGGAGGGCGCGCCGATACGGTTTCTCGATTGAGGCGCGCGATTCGGGCAGCGATATCGCCGTCCCGTGATCCCATGCAGGTCAGGGACGTGCGTTTGGGACCTCAGACATGACATTGACAGCCAACTCCGTCATCGCCTGTTCGACGCTGGAAGCAAATTCGGCTAAATCCGTTGCCGGATGCAAGGCGCCACCGTGACGGATGACATCATCGGACAGGGTGATGGACGGGGCTGTCGTGATGACGCGCATTTTCAGCGCCTGGGCGACCTGTCGCAGTTGGCTGGCGCACTTGGTGCCGCCGTGCCCGCCGTAGGTCACGATGACCGTGGGCTTGTCCCGCCATTCGAAATACAGGTGATCGATAGCGTTTTTCAAGGCTGCGGGATAGCCCCAGTTGTACTGCGGTGTGACGAAAACCACGGCGTCGCAGGAAGAGATCTTCTTGCTCCACGCGCGCGTGTGCGGTTGAACATAGGGGGCGCCCGTGGCAGGTAGTCCCGGCTCGTCGTCAAGCGGAAGGTGCCACGCTTTGAGATCAACGATCTCGTAAGTCAGATCCGTGCACGTCTGGCCGATGTCGGCAATCCACTGCGCGATCGCGGGGCAGTTTCGGCATGCGCGCGTGCTTCCCATGATAAGGAGCACCAATCTTCTTTCTCTCATCGTTCATCCTTTGGATGGTGTGGGCGACATCAGGGGGACGAAGCACAGAGCCAACACCCCGACAGATGCCATGAAGACGAAGGCGTCTGCATAGGCGAGGGTTCTCGCTTGCCTTATCGCGGTCTCAGTGAGTAGCGCTTCGGCTGCGCTGCGCGCTTGTGTCGCCGACATCCCGCGCTGCATCAACAGGGTGGTTGCGGATGTTATCCATTCGTTGACTTGCACGGACGTCGCGTAAAGGAAGTCGAACAACCGGCTCGAATGCAGCTGCTCGCGCCACGCCAATACCACGGTCACGAGGGTCACACCCAGTGACATACCCAATTGTCTGAACGTCATGTATACGGCGACCGCGTCCAGTTGTACATCTTGCGGCAATCGGGCGACTGTCCCGCTGGCGAGCGCGGACAGTACCGGCGAAAGACAGAAGGCGTAGAGGATGAGCGGTAGCGCGAAATATCCATACGGCGTGGTTGTCGTAATGAGATGTGACATCAGCGACATGGATACCGTCAAAAGAATAAAGGCGAATGCGAGTACCTTTCGTGGCCCGAATTTGCCGACCGACCGCGTCACCAGTGGGCGAATAGCCGCAGCCGTTAGTGCATACACGCACAAGATTCGTCCCGTGTGGGTCGCGTCAAGTCCGGGCGAATAAACGGTTCGCAGGAACTCCGGCAGTGCATACGTGCTGCCGGACACGATGATGCCCGCAAGCACCCCCAGTACGACGGAGGCGGCGACATCGCGGTGTCGAAGCAGATCAAGACGATGCAGCCGTACGCGGTTGCGATGATGCAGTTGCCATCCGGCGAACAAGACGAATGCCGAGATTGCAGCCCAGGCCAATACGCGCATTTCCGATGAGCCGAACCAGTCCTTCGCCTGCCCCCGGCTCATGACGACTTGTGTGCAAACGAGCGCAACCGCAAGGAGCAGAAGTCCGGGCGCGTCGATGCCACGGGCGCGTGCATCGGTTGGGCGGGCAACCTTGGGATAGTGGCGAATGAGTAGCCAGATGGCCGCGACAGCGACGACGATGTTTGGCACGAAAAGCCATCGCCAGGTGTATCGGTCGGTCACGTATCCGCTGAATAACAATCCCGCGGCCGTCGACAGATAGATCATGATGGAGATGCGCATCATCGACCCGCTGCGTCGAGGCCGGGGCATCAACAGATAGACGCTGCCTCGCCACCACATTGCCAGGCCTGCACCGGCAATCCCTGAGACGGTACGCCACACCAGCATTGTTCCGAAGTCGTTGGCGAACGCGCAGCCCAGCGACGCGATCGCGAACAACCCGATGCTGCCGAGGATGTATCGCAAGTGGCCGATATAGCCAGCGAGCCAGACGGAAACGGCCATCCCCCAGAACAACGACGCGCTGAACGCGATCAGGAGCCAACTGGCTTCATCGTGCGACACACCGAATGCGCCGGCCATGTCGGGCAGCACGAGATTGACGGCATCGAACGTATAGAACTCCATCCATGCCGCCAGTCCGAGCCCGGCGAGCAGCCCGCTCTGCTTTCCGTCGGCGAGCGGCGCAGGTGGGGCGGTCGTCGCTAATGCATCGCTTGCGCCGGTGACGCCGTTTGGGGGAAGAGAAGGAAGCACCATATTTGTGAAATTCGGAAATAGCTAGGCCGACGCGTCATATTGAATCGGTCAGGGTCGTGCCGAAACCCATGGATTTGCACGGTATATTTCCGATAAGTGGAAATATGGGGCCGTCGGTGCTAGCATCCCTCCCGATAAGTACGCGGTGAAATCACCGGTGGGAGACGGCCTTGGACTCGATTTCTGAACTGGCGCTTTTTCAGGCGATTGTCGATAACGGGGGCATTTCGCGCGCTGCGGTTGCCTTGCGTTCCTCTCCGGCTGCGGTGAGTCGGCGTCTGCGGCAACTGGAAACGCGCCTGGGCGTTTGTCTGGCGAATCGCAGCACGCGACGATTCAATCTCACTGACGAAGGGTTGTTGCTGTACGAGCGCGCGGTGGCGATTCTGGAGTCGGTTCGGGACGTGGAGTCCGAGGTGTCTTCGCGAGGCACGGTCGCTCGAGGTGTTTTGCGCGTCAGCGCCCCGTCCGATTTGGGGCGTCGTCGGCTATCGACGTTGCTGGCGCAGTTTGCGCGCCTCCATCCCGGCCTTGAAATCACGCTGTTCCTGTCCGACGCAGGGGTTGAAAACATGCTCGACGGCTGTGACGTCGTGCTGCGCTTTGGCTTGCCGGGCGACGAAGGCATGGTCGCCCGCAAAGTCGCATCGTCGGACATGCTGCTGGTCGCAGCACCGTCTTATCTCGACCGGTACGGCAATCCGGCAACGCCGGAAGCGCTAAGTACTCACAATTGCCTGAGATTGTTCCGTCGCCATCGAGTCCAGGGGACGTGGCGATTCATGCATGACGGAGAGCTGGAGGGGAGATCATCGGATGTCGAGGTCACAGGCACGCTGGCCAGTGCCGATGGTGCGATGCTGCGCGAGTGGGCGCTGGCTGGCGAGGGTATCTCCTGCGAAGCAGCGTGGGATGTCGACGAGGACATCGCGTCTGGGCGACTGGTCCGCTTGCTCCCGTCTCACCCGATGCAGCGCATCGATCTCTATGTCGTATTTGCGCCCGGAAACCCCGTGCCGCCCCGGATTCGGCTACTGGTCGATTTCCTGATCCACGAATTTGGCGACGCGCTTGAGCGACTTAAGGGCGCGTACGCTTGCCCCGCCGGGGCAAAGGCCTAATCTCAGACGACTGCGGTCGTGTTCGAGGCCCCCTCGGGCTTGTCTGGCCCGTGGGAAATCTTCTCTTTCAAGCGCAGGATAGGCGCTTCGAAATAGCGGAACGAGGCGGCGGCCAGGCAAAACGTCAGACCGATGCGTACGGCGTCGTTGACGACCCAACCGAGGTCTGGGATCCATCTGCTGGATAGCGCAGTGCTGATGATCCCGAACCCGAGCGCGTGCCAGATGTACAGGCCGTAGCTGATGCGCCCGATGTACGCGAGGGGTCTCCACTCCAGACCGAGGCCGTTCCGGCTGCACCCAACGATGCCCACCACACCTGTAAATACGAGCGCCAGAACGAACATAAATTGACTGTTCGATGCGTTCAGGGTGTTGTTTGGCCAGACATTAATCGCAACCAGCAACGCCAGACCGATGGCGAGAGATCCATAGGACTGCGTAACGAATCGTGCGCGGCTCTCGCGCGCCGCGATGGCCAGTAGGGCACCCAGACAGAGTGTGTCGAGATTCGATGAAAGCGGTGCGAACGCGACATGTTGAGTGTTATGCGCCAGCCAATACCGCGAGACCACGCCGACGCCGATCAGCACAACGCAGAGAAGCTTCAGCCACTGGCGGGACGTAATGAACACCAGCAGCGGCCACAGCATGTAAAACTGTTCTTCGACTGCGAGCGACCAAGTGTGCGACAAATGCATGCCCGGGGACAGTTCGAGATGGCGTGCGCCGAGATAGAAGTTCTGAAGGTAGACGAAGAACCACGACCAGCCCTCAGTTGGCAAGCGCAAGATCCAGCAAGTCACCGCGACGACTGCGAGGTACGCAAAATACAGTGGGAAGATCCGCAGCGATCTGCGGGCATAGAAGACCGAGAAGAACGTGCGTGCATCGGCCCCCTTGTTATCTAGCAGGATGCCCGTGATCAGGAAGCCGGAGAGGACGAAGAAGAATGGGACGCCGATCCAACCATACGCGAACGGTTCCCACCCCAGGTGCACGAACATGACACCAAGCACGGCAAAGGCACGTAAGCCATCGAATCCCTTGATGTGTTTCATTGAGTAGTTGTACTTGCGGAGGCCCGGAATCTAGCGCCGCGGGTCTTGTGCAACGCCCTATGAGTGTCCGCTTGATGGACTGTTGTCAGTTAATTTAATTCAAATGGATTTTATATGTGTTTGATTTTTAATAAGGTTTTTTGTTGATCTCGTGTCGGAGGCTCCGAATCATCACAATGCGCGCTTTGTAACTGCCGCGATAGCAGCGAACCGGGTCAATTTCTTCCTTCGATTGAAACATTGGGCATAACTGTCCAATGCGTTGTCGCTGGCGTGCGCCCGGTCAGCGTCGAATTCGACGCCTCTTAAGTCGATCTCATCTCACTGATTTCCCCGGATTTTTTCGCCTTCGTCAGCCGATTCGATGGTCGACCGGACGTCTGCTCGTCCGCCCGGCACGCCGCTTGCTCCTTCATCAGTCTTTTGCCTGACGAAGGAGGACGCATTTGCCGATGACCACGCTGACTTCGCTGAGAGCCTTCGAAGGGATAGCGCCCGCCGACTGGGCTGTCGCTGCGGTCGCCATGGTGCTGAGCTATGGAATTCTGACGGGCGTGTTGCGACTCGCGCTCGGTCGCTTCGGGGCGTTGTCGGCGCGTCTGCAATCGCAGGCGGCCGGGATGTTCGCCGAGGTGCTGGGCGCAACGCGGCACTTCGTGCTGCTCTTCGCGGCATTGCTCATCGGCCTGAAGATGCTGGACCTCGGTGACAAATGGGACACCGCCATCGTTCATGGCTGGACGGTGTTGTTCTGTCTGCAACTAGCGCTCTGGGTCAATCGCGCAGTGGGCGTCTGGTCCACGCGACGCATGCAACATCGCGCGACGGTGCCCGACAACCCCGTCATCGTCACCATGACGGCGTGGACGCTGCGCGTGCTTGCGTGGGCCGTGTTACTACTGGCAATGCTGGCGAACTTCGGCGTGAACATCACCGCTTTCGTCGCCAGTCTCGGGATCGGCGGCGTGGCCGTTGCGCTCGCGGTACAGAACGTGCTGAGCGATCTGTTTGCGTCGCTCGCCATCGGGCTGGATAAGCCCTTCGAAGTCGGTGACTTCATCGTGTTTGGCGATGTGGCGGGGACCATCGAGCGGATCGGTCTCAAGACCACGCGCATCCGAAGCCTCAGCGGTGAGGAGATCGTTTGCGGCAACACCGAGTTGCTCAAGAACACGTTGCATAACTACAAACGCATGTCCGAGCGACGCATCGTCTTCACGTTCAGCGTGACCTACCACACTGTGCCCGACAAGCTCGCCAGGGTGCCGGCGATGGTCAGGCAGGCCGTGGAAGCCTCCGGCAAGACGCGCTTCGACCGTGCTCACTTCAAGCAATTCGGTGCGAGTTCGCTCGACTTCGAGGTCGTCTATTTCGTGCTCAGTCCCGACTACAACCTCTATATGGATTTGCAGCAAGGCATCAATCTCGCGCTGATGCGCGCGTTCCTGGACGAAGACATTCGCTTCGCAATACCGGCCAGCGTCCAGTATTTCGCGCAGGCACCTGAGCCGCCTGAGGTTGCGCCGACCACACACTGAACGGCCTGGAAGCCGCATGCCTGCTGGCATTGACATTGCGGCGTGGTAGGATCGAGCGCATCCACGTGATTCAGATCGTGGCTTCGATCCAATCCGGGCTCGCCGCGCGGCGGGAACATCAGGAGGCCAGTATGTCTGCAGAGCAGAAGACGTCGCATCGCGGGTTCACCATCATCACCGTTCTCGAACGCCTCTCGAAGGGTCGCGCGCGGCTCTCGGCGAAGGTGCTCGCCAGCGACGAAGATCATAAGCGGCGTCTCGGCGGAAAGAAGCTGTTGCAGGCCAAGCGCTGGTTCGATCACTTTGCCGACGATCTGGCCGCCCCCGTCATCGCAGGCCTCAAACACACCATCGATCTTGAACTGGCTGCCGCTGCTAAGGCTGCGCCGAAGACGGCCGCTAAGCCTGCGAGCGCTGCCGCTGGCGCGAATGCCGGAAAGATTGCGAAGGTTGAGAAAGCCCCCAAGGCCCCCAAGGCCGCGAAGCCTGCAAAACCGGCTAAGCCGGTGAAGCCCACCAAGGCGGAGAAGGTGGCAGAGAAGGTGGCAGAGAGGGGCGCACCGAAGTCGGCCAAACCTGCCAAGGCGGCGAAGGCAGCAACGACGAAAGTCAAAGCGCCCGCAAAATCGGCCGTCGCAGCGAAGTCGGTGAATGGTGCTGCAACGGCGGCGAACGGTGTCGCGAAGCCGGTGGTCGGGGGTGTCGCGGCAGCGGCGCGCAAGCGCGCGGCGACGGCAGCTTCCAAAGCCCCCGCTCGTTAAATTCGCGCCGCACTTGCGGCGAAAGCGTTACCGAAAACGGCGCATGCCCACGGGCGATGCGCCGTTTTTCATTGCATCGTTGAATCGTGGTTGGGTGAGAGTCGCGTTGAAATTGTCGCCACGCCTTGCCGCGCTGCCGAGACATCGCCGGACCATGATGTGACTTATCACGGTGTCCGAAATCCTTGCGGTACACGTCGCATATGTCCGCTATTTCATGTGTTGCAATTGCACCACTTGCGTGCGAATTGTGTCGCCAGCGTGTCAGAATGCACCCGCTTGCAAACGACCCGCGGTGCTTTTCCTTCATATGGAAAGCACCGCGTGTCATTTGGTGAGTACTCCATTGCATATGCGGTTGCAGCATCCTCGTCGCACAGATCGAGGCAGCCGACATTGACAGTGGACGCCCGCACCCGCGGGCCAAAAAATATAAGACCACCATCAAAGAGGATAAAGATGAAGCGCTTCCAACTCACGGCCCTGGCGGCTGCCAGCTTCGCCGTTGCCGCTCCGGCAATGGCCCAGAGCAGCACGAACGTCACGCTGTACGGTGTGATCGACGCGGGCGTTGCTTACGTCAACAACGTCGCTACCGGCCTGAACGCAAAGGGTGCACACAACTTCCAGGCCGTGAGCGGCATTGGTCAGGGTAACCGTTGGGGCCTGAAGGGCACGGAAGATCTGGGCGGCGGACTGAAGGCTGTGTTCGTGCTGGAGAACGGCTTTAACCTGATGAACGGCACGATGCTGCAAAACAGCCGCATGTTCGGTCGTCAGGCGTATGTGGGACTGCAAAGCGCACAGGCAGGCACGGTCTCGATCGGTCGTCAGTACGACTCCGTGGTCGACTTCGTGAGCCCGATCACATCGGCCAAGCAGTGGGCCACGCAGTACGGTGCGCACATCGGCGACATCGACAACCTGTACAACTCGTTCCGCGTCAGCAACTCGATCAAGTACACGAGCGCGAACTACAGCGGCTTCTCGTTCGGCGCACTGTACGGCTTCAGCAACCAGCCGAACACCGGCGGCGGCACGGGCTTCTCGAACAACAACGCATTCAGCATCGGCGCTGGCTATGCCAACGGTCCGCTCACGGCAGCCCTCGGCTACATGCACCTGTCCAGCCCGGGTACGACCAACGCCAACGGCGCGGTCTCGAACGACTATTCGAGCGCCACGGACATCTTCTACACGAGCGCCGTCGACAAGCACGACATCGCTGCTGCGGGTGTTTCGTACGCGATCCAGGCAGCAACGGTCGGCTTCGTGTACAGCTACGCCAAGGTGAACTACGTCAATCAGTCGTCGATTCGCGTGAATACCTTCGAACTGAACGGCAAGTATCAGTTCACGCCGCGTCTGCTGGCGGGTCTGGCCTTCGTCTACAGCGATGGCAGCGTGAGCGGCGCGACGGCACTGTCGGGCATCAGCAAGGGCACGAAGCCGCGCTGGTTCCAGGTCAACGCCGGCACGACTTACTCGTTCAGCAAGCGCACCGAGACGTACCTGAACGGCGTGTACCAACGCGCTACGGGTGATGCGGTCGTCGCCGCGATCGACAACGTGGGTGGCCCGACGGGTACCGGCGCGCAGTCGCAGATCGCCGTGATCGCAGGCGTGCGTCACAAGTTCTAAGCAGGTTTTTGCCTGCATCAGGGCGGCGTTCGACGCCGCCGGGCAGTGCAAACCTGACTGGCGGAGGAGGGCATAGGATGCCGTCTTCTGCCGGTGACGGGCTCCTCCAGCGTGCTGGCGGGGCCCGTTGTACATAGCGGGACGTCAAATTGAGTGCGTCTGGGGCCCTTTCTGTGTATAATCACGACCTTGTCCAAATTATGGGCATTGCGGGAGGTGGCGCTCACTGACGAACGATGGGCATGCCGCTTCGCCATCAATCAACCGTTCAGCCAGTCTGGAAGGCGCGATACCAGGTATCGATTGCCAATCGGGAGATCGCAGAGGAGGTGAGTCGCGGTCCCGCCGGATGTGGTGTAGTGCAGTCCGTAGCAAGTCCGTTCGTCGCGCCTGGCAGGAGGAATCTCCGGCAGGGCGAGGAATGGCGTCTTTGCGCGGTAAATCAAATTTACGGCTCTTCGGGGCCGAAACACTATTCGAGATATTGCATGACCAAGATTCTTATCAAAGACGGTGAACCCGTTGAAGTTGCACTGCGTCGTTTCCGCCGCGCTATCGACGGCACGGGCCTGATCAAGGAAGTCAAGGCACGCGCTGCTTACGAAAAGCCGACGGCTGAACGCAAGCGCAAGAAGGCTGCTGCCGTGGCCCGTCTGCGCAAGCGTCTGCGCAGCCAGACCCTGAGGAAGAAGATGTACTAAGCACGCCGTTGCGCCGTTCGGGCGCAATGTAGTGCGAAGTCGAAAAACCCGCCACACGGCGGGTTTTTTTATGGGCAGATGAGGCGAGCCGGTTTGCTACACTCGTGGGCATCGGCAATGGCCGCCTCTGCCGCGAACACCCCACACACCCCACATAAGCTGATGAAAACGTTGACCTTTGCCGCGCTCGACGCGCTCACCGAACAAGCCACGCAATCGCCCCGTGCGCGCATGAATCAGAACCTGCATGAGTCGCTCGACGATTCGATCCAGCGTCTGGCGATCGCGATGGAGCCGTCGACGTACATTCGTCCGCATCTGCATCATCACACGTGGGAGTTGCTGACGGCGCTGCGTGGCCGCTTTGTCGTGCTGACGTTCGATGCGGCTGGCGTCGTGATCGACCGCAAGGTGCTCGGCGAAGACACGAGCGTCATCGAAAGCCCTGTCAAGACGCATCACACGGTGCTGTCGCTTGATCCGGGGGCGGTGATTTTCGAGGTGAAGCACGGCCCGTATCGTCCGTTCGTCGAAGCGGATTACGCCGACTGGTCGGCACCGGCGGATACGCCGGAAGCCGCAGCGTTTATGGAGTGGGTCAAGACGGCGCAGGTCGGAGACCGCTGGGCGGCTTAACGCCCTGTGTGTCCTGTTAATAGTTGTTGACGGCTAGGCGACATGGCGCGTACAGGCGGCCCCGTCGCCTCGTTGACGAGTTAGCGGGTCCAGCCCTGAAACTCCGTGGCCATCGAGAGAAGCGCTTTTGCAGCGGTGTCCACCGTGCCGGACCAGTCTTGCGAGACGGGCGGCGGGCGGAAATCGTCCATGTCGGCGCGATGACTCAGGCGTTCCGGGCTGAAGTGCGTGTCGTAACGATCGTCATGACGCGCCGACGCCGATAGCGCCGTTCGCGGCGCACCCAGATACCACACCGGCACGCCGAGGCCTTCGGCCAGATGGGCGTAGCTGGCATCCAGTGCGATCACCAGATCGAGATTGTCGATGAGCGATGCTTCATCGGCCAGATCGTCACAGTCCGTGCGCCAGTCGATCCAGTCGACCGATTCCGGCGGCAGGGCATCGGATATCCCATCTCCTTGCTGACCCAGCGGCACCCAGGAAACCCCAGGTACGCGCAGCAGCGGTGCCAGCGACGTCAGGCGCGGGGCGCTCAGTGACGTTCCCGCCAGCTCCGTACTGTCGAGCGCATCCAGCCCGGCAAACCCTACGCAGAGGCCGTGTTGTGCGGCGGCGGCCAGCCGGTCGCGCCAATGTCGTGCGGGGACGGTGGCTACGCGCAGAAACGGCCGTCCGGCGTGCGCATGTGCGGCTTGCGGGCCGAGCGTGCGCGCGAGCGAGGCGAGCGGGCAGCGCAGATCCCAGTCCGAGACGTCGCGCGGCATACGCGAAAGCACGACGACGCGCTCTCCCATCGACCATTCGACCAGACGCCGCGTGTTCACCGGTCCAACAAAGCCGACCTTGCCGAAGCGTGCGGACGCGACTTCCAGATGCCTGAGCTGGCTGACCAGATCACTGTCGTGCTCGTTGCCGATGACCAAAAGATGCTGATGGAGCGTATCGCCGCCCCCGGACCAGTTGGGCAGCGGGCAGTCTGGATGCGGGCTGAGGGCTGCGC
The DNA here is from genome assembly GCF_902459615.1 of Pandoraea commovens. GTDB lineage: Bacteria > Pseudomonadota > Gammaproteobacteria > Burkholderiales > Burkholderiaceae > Pandoraea > Pandoraea commovens. The sequence goes on along the minus strand of NZ_CABPSA010000001.1, from coordinate 1,377,828 downwards.
CGACCTGAGCCCAGGCGTGGGCAACGGCGCTGGCGGCGGGGGCGTCATCGGCGTTGGGTGTCGTAAGTGGGACAGCGCGCTGCGAAGGCTTCGTCATACGAATCCTGGCATCGAGAGAGAACAAGGAATAGCGGGATTGCGCGGTCGGGCGGCGGGCGCGGCGACGCAACACCTACGAAACACCTGGGTCGTGCTAATGAATGCTTAGGTACCGCTCAGGTAGAGGCTAGGCAAACGGCTTGGGTGACGCGCAAGCGATGGCTTAGGCAAAAACGTAGGCAGCAACTTAGGCACTTTGGGGGGAGGGCACGTGCGGAATGATAGTGGAGCGGAGATTGGCGGTTAGGCGGTTGCCTTTGCCGACGAGGCCAATCCATTTGCTGGACGGCAAAATATTTGAGGTTTGAAGCGGGTGGGGCCGGGGGGACATAAAACCGTCCCTCAAACCTGCCGAGGAGACAGGTTTGAGGGACGGTCAATCGCGCAAGCGTGATTACTTCTTCCTGCGCACGGCCTTCTTGGTCGGTGCGGGTGCGTCGTCGTCCTGGACGGTGAGTTGACCGCCCGTGCCGAGGCCACCGGCGACGGTTTGTTGCTTGTAGTTCTTCACGGCACGCACGACGTTGTTGTACGAGTCGGTGAATGCGGCCACGATGACCTTGCCTTCGGCGGTGTTCGAGTAGCCGCCGAGCGAGCCACCGGCCGAGCTGCCGACGATGCGACCGAGGGCGCCGAAGTCCATGGCGGTGGCGCTGCCTTCAGCGGCGGCGATCTGGACGCTGGAGCGGTTGTCGATAACGGTCAGCATGGTGCTCGCTTCTTTCGAGTTCATGCTGCCGGCAAGCGCGCCGATGGCTGCACCGATGCCGCCGGGCAGAAGACCGGCGATGCTGGCACCGGCACCCCCGGCGTTATTGTTCGTGAAGGTGATCGACGGGCTCAGCGCGTAGTCGGCGGAGACCATCTTGCCCTTGCCGAAGTTCGACTTGTTGCGCAGTTCGCCGGACTCTTGCAGGGCGCGCTCGCCCATGATCGTGTTCATGCCGCGGCCGCGATCGACGATCACGAAGCAGTTCGACTGCTGGACGAGTAGTTTGAGTACGGGGACGGTCGAGCCGAGCTTGTACTGGCCGGTCAGCACGCCGTACCAGGGGGCGGAGGTGTCTTCGATGACCGCCATGGTGCCCAGTGGGCGATCGCACTTTTCAAGCGTTTGGTTAGCGTTTTCGGAGTTCGCGCCGCCGGCGGATCCGGTGGCGGCCGTTTTGGCGCTGCTGCTCCCCTGGTTCATGGTCGAGCAACCCGCCATGATGCCGGCTGCAAGCAGCAGGCCGGTGATTTTTACGAGATGGTGTGCCATTTTCCTAGTTCTTTAGAATGTTGTTCTGGAAATTGGCGGCGCTGCCGCACCCGCTTTTGCAACGGATTTGGCCCAGTCGGTGACGCCGCCTAATGCCAGGAGTCCAAAAAAGCAGGAGTGAAATCGATTTACGGTAGGACTCCTATGCTGAAATGCTCCGTAAGAACATTCCGCGCCGCATGCTAGCACGGGCGCAAAGTGCGTATGACCTATCAAAAATAGTGGGGATTACGAATGGATTAAGGCACTGCTTTCGTTAGTCTTAGGTAAGGATTAGGGGAAAACCATAAGGCGACGGGTTGCTGGCGAGTTGTGGGCGTGTTGGGGCATGATTTCGTATGGAATCATGACAATTCGATGGCCGAATTGGCGGCGGATGTTGCGAGCGAAGCAGGTGAGAAAAAGCGAAAAACAGGCGAAAAAATGGCCTCGCGCAGCAAATGTTCTGCGAGACAATGTGCAGCATTCACCGTAGTTTCACGACGCTAATAAACGAGGAGAGTTATGGGCCACCTAAGCATCTGGCATTGGCTGATTGCGTTGCTGCTCTCGATATTTTTCCTGTATCCCTATGCGCGCATTATTCGCCGCGCGGGATTCTCGCCCTGGTGGGTGCTGGTCGCTTTTGTGCCGCTTCTCAATTTCGTGATGATTTGGGTGTTCGCATTTGTCCAGTGGCCGGCGTTGGAAAAGAAGTCGAGCGCTCCTTACTGACGCCTTGGTACTACAGCGTTTGCGAAAGCAAAAAGCCCCGTCCGACGAACGCCGGACGGGGCTTTTTGCTAAATCTTATGAAACGTGGGACGCAAAATTGGTCCCCCCGACAGGAATCGAACCTGTATCTAGCGCTTAGGAGGCACTCGTTCTATCCATTGAACTACAGGGAGAGACTGGATTCTATCCACTGGCGAGACGTCCTTTGAAATCAAAGGCATCGCCTTATTCCACGGGGCTTTCCGGGCGGTAGTGACACCCCTACAGTATCACTCCAGATCACTCCGCAACCTGCTGTTTCACGTCGCCGTTGCTACACTTTTGCTACAGCAAGGAGGGCGACAGTGGCATCGATTGTGCAGATAGGAACGCGTTGGCGCGCTCAGGTCCGACGCGAGGGCAAGAGTATATCAAAAACGTTTCGGACAAAGGCGCAGGCCTCAACATGGGCACGCGAAATTGAGGTAGCGGTTGATGAAGGCCGGAATCTGGACAAGGTGTCGGCTAAGACGCTGGTGCCGTCGATCATTGCGCACTACCGGGTTTTGCGTGAGGAATCGAAGCGGCCGGTGCGGGCAAAGTCTACGGAGGATTACACGTTGAAGCAGTTGGCGGAGCACTTCAACGGGGTCACGATAGCTGAGCTCACGCCGAAGACGCTTGTGAAGTTCGCTCAGGCACGGCATAGGGCCGGGGCGGGGGCGGCTACCGTGAATATGGATATCTCGAAGCTCGGGACGGTGCTGCGGCATACGGCGAGTTTCTTAGACTTCGACTTGCCGGATGTGATTGGCAAGGCCCGTCCGATGCTTCATCACCTGAGGCTGATCGGAGCTGCGGGGAAGCGGGAGCGTCGGCCGACGGCCGATGAGATCACGAGGATCGTGGCGTGGGATCGGGAGCATCCTGAATACACGTTACCGCTGGCTGATGTCATTGAGATCAATGGTCAGTCGGGGTTCCGGCGCGGCGAAATTTTCCGCATCGAATGGCGTGATCTGGATGAGATCAACCGGATGGTGCTCGTGCGTGATCGCAAGGATCCGCGCAACAAGGTAGGGAATCATGAGTGGGTGCCGCTGATCGGGACATCGTTGGATGTGATCAAACGGCAGCCCAAGGTTGATGGCGAGCATCGCATCTTTCCGTTTTCGCCTCAGACAGCCAGCAAGTATTTCAAGATGGCGTGCGACGACAAAGGCATTCACGACCTGCGCCTACACGATCTGCGCCATGAGGCAACAAGTGCGCTATTCGAAGCGGGGTGGGGCATCGCCGAGGTCGCTGGTGTTACCGGCCATAAGGACTGGCGGCATTTAAAGCGCTACACAAACCTTCAACCTGAAGATCTCGCAGAGAAGGGAAAACTGCTTCCGTTCAAGAAAATTCGTTGCGTCAATGGTTCGTAGTGGGGGCGCGTTCAGAAGTCGAGGCCGTGGATCACTGATCTGAGAAAAATTAAGGCAAGTCGGCGGCCAAACAACGCGAACACCAGGGCCGTTAAGGATGGATGCCTGAACTCCCCGTTGCCCGACGTGAACCGGCAGGGAGAACGAGGTGCCCGACAGGCGAAAGGTTGTCTCGGCTAGAATAGAGGGCTAATAACGGCAAGTCATAAACAGGTGAAAGAGTAGGGCCTAGAAACGTTCTTCGACTGAGTCCGCGCTAAGTCTTTCGTTCGATGACGAGCCGTGGCGCGTTATGCCGCAAGAAAATCGTTAACGGATGCGGATTTGCGAAGTCGGCGCTCGCCCTGAGCCCGTGCGTCAAGGACTCTCACGACACCTGAGCGGAACGTTGGCTCTCACACTGAAGAACTTATAAGTAGCACATCCCAACGGACATAAACATAACGACCTGCCACTCGCATTGCCTTCCAATACATAGCCAACGCACGCTCCTCCCCCATGCCTTCATCCAAGTTCACCTACGATCAGCCATCCGGAACGCCGCGCCCGGTTGTCAAAGAAGAGCACATCGAATACGGCTTTCTTGGCAAGCTTCAGAGCTTGAAATACGAATGCCGCGACGACATTCGTGATCGCGCCGCGCTGGAAAGGAACTTCCGGGAGAAGTTCGAGGCCCTCAACCGCGTCAAGCTGACTGATGCTGAGTTCGCTAGGCTCTTGGATGAAATAGTTACCCCGGATGTCTACACCGCTGCCAAGACCCTGCGCGGCATCAATGCCTTCACCCGCGACGATGGCACGCCGTTGAACTACACGCTAGTGAATATCAATGACTGGTGCAAGAACCACTTTGAGGTCGTTCGCCAGCTCCGCATAAATACCGACAACAGCCACCACCGCTACGACGTTCTCATTCTCATCAACGGCGTGCCTTGTGTGCAGATCGAGCTGAAAACGTTGGGCGTGAATCCGCGCCGTGCAATGGAGCAGATCGTCGAATATAAGCACGACCCGGGTAACGGCTACACCAAGACGCTGCTCTGCTTCATGCAGCTGTTCATCGTCAGCAACCGCGATCGCACCTACTACTTCGCCAACAACAACGTCCGTCACTTCGCCTTCAATGCCGAGGAGCGTTTTCTGCCCATCTATGAGTTTTCAGGCGAGGACAACCGCAAGATCACCCAACTCGACGAGTTCGCCGAACACTTCCTGAGGAAGTGCGATCTAGGCCGCACCATCAGCCGATACATGGTGCTGCTTGCGGGTGAGCAAAAGCTCATGATCATGCGGCCGTACCAGATCTATGCCGTGCAGCACATCGTCAAGTGCATTGACGAAGACAACGGCAACGGCTTTATCTGGCATACCACGGGCAGCGGCAAGACGCTTACCTCATTCAAGGCTGCTACTCTGTTGAAAGCAAACGACCACATCCGCAAGTGTGTGTTCGTCGTGGACCGCAAAGACCTCGACCGCCAGACGCGAGAGGAGTTCAACAAGTTCCAGGAGGGCTGCGTCGAAGAAAACACCAACACCGCGGCCCTCGTGCGACGTCTGCTTTCTGAGGACTACGCTGACAAAGTCATCGTCACCACTATCCAGAAGCTCGGCCTGGCGCTGGACGAGAATAGCAAGCGCAACAAGCAGCGCACTAAGAACGGCCAGGCCACCTATAAGGAACAGCTCGAAGCGCTGAAGGACGAACGCATCGTCTTCATCTTTGACGAATGCCACCGGTCCCAGTTTGGTGAGAACCACAAGGCCATTAAAGCGTTCTTCCCTAAGGCGCAGCTCTTCGGTTTCACCGGTACACCGATCTTCGAGGCCAATGCCACGTTGCAGAAGGTCGAGGACACCCAAGCCTCGATGCGAACCACGGCCGACCTCTTCCAGAAGCAGCTTCACGCTTACACGATCACCCACGCCATTGAGGACGGGAACGTCCTGCGCTTCCACGTCGACTACTTCAAGCCCGAAGGCAAGAACCCACCAAAGCCCGGCGAGGCCATAGCCAAGAAGGCCGTCATTGAGGCCATTCTTTCCAAGCACGATGCCGCCACCGGCGGACGCCGCTTCAATGCCATCCTTGCGACCGCGTCCATCAACGACGCCATTGAGTATCACGCGCTGTTAAAGACGATACAGGCGGACAAACAGGCCGCTGACCCTGACTTCAAGCCATTGAACGTCGCATGCATCTTTTCGCCGCCTGCCGAGGGCGACCCGGATGTGAAGCAGATCCAAGAAGACCTGCCGCAGGAGCAGGTAGACAACGAAGAAGACCCTGAGGGCAAGAAGGCCGCTCTCAGGGCCGTTCTCGCCGACTACAACGCCCGCTACGGCACTAACCACCGCTTGAGCGAGTTCGACCTCTACTACCAGGATGTGCAGAAGCGCATCAAAGACCAGCAGTGGCCCAATGCCGACTACCCGGCCGCGCAGAAAATCGACATCACTATCGTGGTGGACATGCTGCTCACTGGCTTCGATTCCAAGTTCCTGAACACGCTCTATGTGGACAAGAACCTCAAGCACCATGGTTTGATCCAGGCGTTTTCTCGCACTAATCGTGTGCTCAACGGCACGAAGCCCTACGGCAACATTCTCGACTTTCGCCAGCAGCAAGACTCGGTCGATGCCGCCATCGCCCTCTTCTCCGGCGAGAAGACCGGTGAGCACGCGCGGGAAATCTGGCTCGTGGACAAGGCGCCTGTGGTCATCCAGAGGCTGGAGACCGCAGTGCAGAAGTTGGACGACTTCATGACGTCGCAGGGCCTTGTCTGCACACCATCCGCCGTAGCCAACCTAAGGGGCGATGAGGCCCGCGCTGCCTTCATAAGTCATTTCAAGGAGGTTCAGCGACTCAAAACCCAGCTGGACCAATACACCGACCTAAGCGAAGACAACATAGCCGCCATCGAACAGGTGCTGCCCGATGAAAACTTGCGCGGCTTCAAAGGCCAGTATCTGCAAACTGCCAAAGAGCTCAGAGCGCAGCAGGGCAAAGATGTCAAGAAAGGTGATGGCCCCGGCGACGATCACCCCGTCGACCAGCTCGACTTCGAGTTTGTCCTCTTCGCTTCCGCAGTCATCGACTACGACTACATCATGGGCCTCATCGCCAAGTTCTCCGCCAAGGGGCCCGGCAAGGCCAAGATGACCCGCGAGGAACTCATCGGGCTTATCAGCGCCGACGCCAAGTTCATGAACGAGCGCGATGATATAGCAGAATACATCGCCACGCTTCAGGCAGGTGAGGGCCTCTCTGAAGCCGCCATCCGCGACGGCTATACCCGCTTCAAGGCGGAGAAAAGCTCCAAAGAACTAGCCGACATCGCAGCGAAGCACGGCCTCACCGCCGCCGCCCTTCAAAGCTTCGTGGACGGCATCCTCGATCGCATGATCTTCGATGGCGAGCAACTCAGTGACTTGATGGCCCCACTCGACCTTGGCTGGAAAGCCCGCACCAAGGCCGAACTCGCCCTCATGGATGACCTCCATCCCCTCCTCACCAAACGCGCCGGTGGCCGCGACATTTCAGGACTCAGTGCGTATGAGCAATAAAGCCAAAGCGACCGCCACGAAGGAAGAGGCAATACCCGCACTAGTGCCGAAGCTGCGATTTCCGGAGTTTCGAGAGGGTGAGGGATGGGAATACGCGCCTCTTGGCAAGTTGCTGATGAAAAGCCCTGACTACGGCGTGAACGCTGCCGCAGTGCCGTTTACTGAACGGCTACCACAATACTTGCGAATTACCGACATCTCGGAAGATGGCACATATCTCAGCGCCCAAAAGGTTTCGGTTGATCTCGAACCAAAAGATGAAATCTATTTGGACGACGGGGATATCGTTCTTGCGCGCACAGGAGCAAGCGTCGGAAAATCATACAGATACCGAAAAGCGGACGGCAGATTGGTCTTCGCGGGCTTTTTAATTCGAGTTAAGCCGAATCCAAAACGGTTGGTTTCCGCATACCTCGCCAACTTCTTGACGACGGAGCAGTATTGGAAATGGGTCGCAGTTACGTCAACGCGCAGTGGGCAACCCGGCATCAATAGCGTCGAATACAGTGCGCTGGCTATTCCTTTGCCGCCTGATGTCCCCGAACAACAAAAAATCGCCGAATGCCTGAGTTCGGTGGACGAACTGATGGCCACGCAAGCGCGGAAAGTGGAGGCGCTCAAGACCCATAAAAAAGGGCTGATGCAAAAGCTCTTCCCCCCTAAAGGCGAAACCCAACCCCGGCTCCGTTTCCCTGAATTCCAAAACGCTGGAGAGTGGGGCGATCAGTCTATTGGAGATTTCGGAAAGGTGGTCACCGGAAGCACTCCCAGTACTGCGCGGCCCGAATTCTATGGCGGAGGCATCCCATTCGTTTCGCCTGCGGACATCTCAGGCATGCGGTTTGTCGATCAAACCAAGGCTACTTTGACTGCAGAAGGCTTTGCGGAAACTCGGCCCATCAGAGCAGGCAGCATCCTTTTTGTGTGCATCGGCTCCACTATCGGGAAGGTGGCCCAAAGCATTTATGACTGCGCAACGAACCAACAGATTAACGCAGTTGTCCCCAACTCCAAGCACTCGGATAATTTCGTTTACTTCGCTCTTTCATTTGCCTCTGAGCGCATCGCGTTACTGGCAGGAAGGCAGGCGGTTCCCATTATCAATAAGACCGTGTTCTCTTCGGTGCGGCTCCTCGTTCCGAAGCTCGACGAACAACAACGCATCGCATCGTGCCTGAGCAGCCTCGATGCCCTGATCACCGCCGAAGCCCAAAAGCTCGAAGCTCTAAAATGCCACAAGAAAGGGCTGATGCAACAGCTTTTCCCATCCCCGGAAAGATCACAGACATGAATCATGAAACCCTCGCCAAGGAATTAGCTGGTGCCAAAGAGCGGGTCACGTTGATCTATGCTTTCAACGCAACTGGAAAGACGAGACTGTCTGTTGCGTACAAAAATGCCACAAAAAGTGGCGACGGCAGCCACGTGGGTGTCTACTACAACGCATACAGCGAAGACCTCTTTGTTTGGGATAACGATCTTGAGAATGGCGAAACAAACATTCAACTCGACATTCGAAAGAGCAGCTTGAACCGCTTTCACAGCTCGCTCACAGAGGACGACATACGCGACAAGCTCAACCGCTTTCGTCCCAACTACCGATTCGACTTCATTCCTCACGAGAATCCTGAGGACGGCATCAGGTCCGTGATGTTTTTCCACGAAGTCGCTGACCCGACTGACTCGAACAAAATCTCCAAAGTGCCGTTCAAGATTTCGCGAGGAGAAGAGAGGATTTTTGTATGGTGCTTCTTTCTCGCGCTTTTTGAGGTCGAAGGATGGGCGGGCAAGCAATCCTCCCACTTCTTTATCGATGATCCCGTTTCTAGTTTGGACGATCACAACATCTTCATCACTGCGGCCACGATCTACGATCTGATCGAAGAGCATCATGAGAAGAGAAAATTCGTCATCACCACGCACCACATAGGCCTCTTCTCAATATTGTCGGACATGCTGACGAAGGGGGAAAAGGCTTCCAAGTTCAAGAAGCTAACCCGAGTCTGCACCCTAAGCTTGAGGAACGAAGAGGTTTCGCTGGAAAGCTCCCGGAACGATGTGTTCCTCTATCACCTCCGGATTCTCCAAGTGTTGGATCACGCGTACGCAGCAAGTGAATTAAAAGCCTACCACTTCGCCCTTCTCCGACAAGTTCTGGAGAACGTCGCGTCTTTCCTCGGGGTGGGGCAATTTGGTTACGTTCTCAAGCAAATTGGAATCGACGATGAGGACGAGGTGGCAACCATCATTAATACCTTATCCCACAAGAAGGTCTATTACTTCGAATCTGATCACCTTAAAGCAGATTCGCTGGCGACTTTTGAAAAGGTCTTCGTCGGAGTAAAGGAGAAGTATCAGTTTGTGCTCCACACGCCTGCAACAGCGGTTGAAGCTCCTCTCTCCCAAAAGCCTGCGGTAGAAGCTCCGCCAAGATCTGCCAGGGAAGCGGTGTAAAGGACCGCAAAGAAGACTCTTAGGAAAGTCCTACAAAAGCGACAAAAGCATGAGCGAAACCAATCAGAAACAACTAGGCAACACTCTCTGGAGCATCGCCGACCAATTGCGCGGGGCTATGGATGCGGACGACTTCCGCGATTACATGCTTTCTTTCCTCTTTCTGCGCTACCTCTCCGAAAACTACGAGACGGCAGCAAAGAAGGAATTGGGCCGGGATTACCCCGATGTGGGCGGCGACACCCGCAAGGTGCCGCTGGCGCTCTGGTATGCGAACAACGTGGACGACACCCCGGCGTTCGAGAAACAGATGCGCCGCAAGGTGCACTACGTAATTCGGCCCGAGCATCTTTGGCACAGCATCGCCAACCTGGCCCGCACCCAAGACTCAGATCTGCTGAACACGCTGCAAGCGGGATTCAAGTACATCGAGACGGAATCCTTCGAGAGCACGTTTCAAGGTCTGTTCTCCGAGATTGATCTGAGTTCGCCCAAACTCGGCAAAACCTACGCCGACCGGAACGCTAAGCTCTGCGCCATCATCCAGAAGATCGCGGAAGGGCTGGCGGAGTTCTCCACCGACATCGACGCGCTAGGCGACGCCTATGAATATCTGATCGGCCAGTTTGCCGCAGGCTCCGGCAAGAAGGCTGGCGAGTTTTACACCCCGCAGCAGATTTCCGACATCCTCTCCGCCATCGTCACGCTGGATAGCCAGGAACCCAAAACCGGTACCAAGAAGCGGCTAGAAAGCGTGTTGGACTTTGCCTGCGGCTCGGGCTCGCTGCTGCTCAACGTGCGCAAGAAGGTGGCCAAGGCAGACGGCACCATCGGCAAGATCTTTGGCCAGGAAAAGAACATCACGACCTACAACCTCGCGCGCATGAACATGCTGTTGCACGGGGTAAAGGACACGGAGTTCGAGATATTCCACGGCGACACCCTGCTCAACGAGTGGGACATGATGCGGGAGCAGAATCCGGCGAAGAAACCGAGCTTTGACGCCATCGTCGCCAACCCGCCTTTTAGCTACCGCTGGGAACCGACCGATGCGCTGGCCGATGACGTACGCTTCAAGAGCCACGGGCTCGCGCCCAAGTCCGCGGCCGACTTCGCTTTCCTGCTGCACGGCTTCCACTACCTCAAAGACGAAGGTGTGATGGCCATCATCCTGCCTCACGGCGTGCTGTTCCGAGGCGGGGCGGAAGAGCGCATCCGCACCAAGCTGCTGAAGGACGGACACATCGACACGGTGATCGGCCTGCCCGCTAATCTGTTCTATTCGACCGGCATCCCTGTCTGCATCTTGGTGTTGAAGAAGTGCAAGAAGCCGGACGATGTCCTGTTCATTAACGCAAGCGGGCCGGAACATTTCGAGAAAGGCAAACGGCAAAACCAGCTCAAGCCCGAGCACATCGCCAAGATCATCAAGACCTACCAGTTCCGGGAAGAGGAGGCGCGCTACTCGCGCAGGGTGGAGATGGCCGAGATCGAAAAGAACGATTTCAACCTGAACATCTCTCGCTATATCAATACGGCGGTGAACGAGAGGGAGATTGTTCTGGACGAGACTCACCAGGATCTAGTGGAGATTGAAAGGGCGATTGCGGCGGCGAAGGAAAAACATAACTCTTTCCTGCTGGAACTAGGTTTGAAGCCGTTGCCATAGAAGTTCACATTGACTTTTCCGTGCCCCCTCGACATGGTGTGGAGTCATTTGCTGCGTCTCAACCGCTTCAAGCGTCGGCTACCAATGCGCATCCCTGTGTAGTGTCCCGATCTCGCGAACGGTAGGCGGCTGCTTCCGGCGCTATGTCGGCGGGCGAGGGGGCGGGGATCAGTCTGTCGTTAACGTCCGTTGACGGTTTCCGACCCGACGCGGGTTATTCGGTCTTTATTTTCTCGTTGCGCTCGCCAGATGATCGACCAATTCATACTGCCGAAGCTCCAAATGGTTGAGCGCACACATCAAAAAAGTCGGCGGCGGCGATGACTCCGTACAAAATCAACATACATGACATCTTTACCGCGTTGCAGGAGCTTGGTGGGGAGGCAACCTACTCGGATATTCAGGGGAGAATTCTGGAGAAGTATTGTTCTGGGAAAGTTCCTCCCAGTTACAAAGACAAATCGACGTTTGATGCCACCATTCGTCGGAAAGTTGAGGATTATTGCCCGCAGTCGAGGGATTTTGACGCATCGAGGTTCGAGCCCAAGTTTCACCGAGTTGCACGGGGAAGGTACAAAATTATCGGCCCCGGTGAATCGGGGTCGACAATTTTTTTTGAGGAGCAGCAGGCAGATTTCGTTTTGCGGATTCAGAAGTCACTCGTCGATTCGCAGGTGTCCCGAGCGCGTCGCCTGAAAACCGCAGTGAAGGCGCCGACCAAGGTGAGAGCAGTGACGGATATCTTCATCCGGAATGCGGACGTGGTCGCAGAGGTTCTGTTTCAAGCCAAAGGATACTGTCAGCGTTGCACAAAGCCAGCCCCGTTTCTTCGAAAGGCTGACGGCTCTCCATATCTGGAGGTTCACCACAAAGTGAGGTTGTCTGACGGGGGGGAAGATACGGTTGAAAATGCTATCGCTTTATGTCCGAACTGCCACAGAGAACTTCATTTTGGGACCGCCTCTGCGTAGAGTACGTGATAAGGGTATACGCCAACTTGTTCAGTGCCTAACTATTTCAAAAATTGTCGACCGCGACTGGCCGTTAGCTGTTTTGTGAAAGAAGCGCGCCCAGAACCCTCGGTTGTGCTGGGCGCGCCCTTCAGCACTCACCAATTGCCAAATTGGCCGAAGGTGATCTTCTCAAACTATCCATTATTGCCACGAAAAGTCGCAGCTTGCGCAATCGCATCCAGGTAGGATGCGATTGCGTCGTATGATGCGAAACGACGGCCTCCTTCGACGTAGGTTGGAACGGGGAACGTATCGGCGCTGATCTGGTTGCGAATGGTTCCTTCTGCGACGCGCAGCACTTCCGAAAGCTGGGCGACGCCAAGTCTGACGCCGTATTGTTCTAGGATGTAAGCGCGAGTAAGTAAGCTCATCTTAGTTTTCCTTCGTAGCAAGCCAAGAGCACCCCAGCCCCTGATTCCAAAATGCTTGGCAGTTGTCCAACTTCGCGCCGACCTCTTGAGCCGCCTCAAACGCCGTCACGATGGCTTTTACCGGGTCATCGCTCAAGATGTGGTCGATGGGGTGGCGCTCGGGGATCGCGATGCCGCGACTCGACCAATAGCGCTTCTCGTTCATTTTGTGCTCTGCGAAGTCCTTGGTGAGGTACTTGCCGAGATAGGCGGCGAGCTTGTGCTGCTGTCCGTTCCGCCGAAACGGATTCCGGACGTTGACGTTGCCATTGTCCTCTCCAACGATGGATATCCAAATCGCACGTAGCACGCGGTAGTTCTGTCGTCCCTTCACCGCGATGTGCAGATGCCACGCGCCACGCTTCTGACGTTCCGGGACGGCCACATACTGGAAGTCCTGAATCTTGTTCAAGCGACGGCGCAATGCGTCGAAGTGGCGCTTGAGGCGCTCCTTGTCCTGCATGTTCTCGCGGTAGGTCAATGTGATCATGCGATCAGCCCCGATTGCCTTACAACGCAATCTGACCTGTCGCTTGGCTCGTTGGGCTGCCGCAATTTGGTTATCTTCCGAATTTTCAGATTCGCCGCGCTTCGCTCTCGGCATCGCGTGAAGCGCTTGAGCGCCCATGTAGCGGTCGAATCGGGTGACTGTGACCTCCACCTGACCCGCTCCAAAATTCCGCCCTCTTACAAGCCACTCCCTCCGGAAGGCGGCATCGTTCCCTAGAATTGGTTCCTGCATGGCAGATCCTCCTCTGTCATGTGTCATTGCGGAGAAAGTCTTGGCCCCGGTGTATTTCTGCCGGGGCATTTTTTCATCCGGACTCAGATGTGTTCGTGCCTCGATTGCGTAGGCTTTGCTACCTCCTTTGACGTTGAGTGTTACGGATATAAATTTAGGGCGCGCTTCGCGCGCCCCCGCCGTCCTCGACCCTGCGGGCGGCGGTGGTCGCGCGAAGCGTCCCTTCTTCATCACGCGCCGCCACGTTGCCAGCAAGGGCGGAAGGGCGGTCTTCAATGAGGGGATGTGTGGTAGGCGGAAGCGCTTCGGCTGACGGCAGTGGTGCTACCCGCTGCTCGGCCGCGCGAGCCGCGCTGAGTCGCGCGTCAACGGCCCGGACGTTGCAGTCGCGTCCGTGCGCCTTGGCTTCGGCATCCGCGCCGACACTCCCGACGCTAGACGGTCTGACGCGCTCCACCTGGAGGACAAGGAGGATTTCCGTGTTTGAGGATGTGTCGGAGCGGCTGTCGAGGAATCTGGGTAGGAAAGCTAGGCCGGTAGCGTTGTCTGATGCCTTGTTGGTCGTAAGTCCACCAATGAGGATGACGTCGCCGTCCTGAGTGCTGATTTCCGTACTCACTTCCCGCGTGTTCAGCGTTGGTGACTTGTTGACGCCCGTTGTCGTCTTCACGAAGTCGCTGATTTGCTGCGAGACGTGCAGATCGATAACACAGTCCTTTACCGTCGGTCTTAGCTCGAAAATGACCCCGGACGAGTGGTATTCCACCGACTGGACCGGTTCACCGCCGCCGCGAGGGTAGGACACTGATTTGAGGACAGGCACCTTTTGCCCCACGGTGAGCTTGCCGCGTGCGCCGGAACGAATGCGCAGATTTGGGCTGTTGATGACCTGAAATCGTGTGTCTTTCGATAGGGCGGAGAAAACCGTGTCAACGTCGCCAGCTCGAATCCGAACGGCATTGCTGAGCTTCTCTCCGCTCATTTGGATCGACAGCCCCAAACCTTTCGACAGCAGATCCAAGGCGAGCTGGAACGCAGAGCCATGCTCTGTAGATTGCGTGACTTCATACGCCGTAGCACGCACGGCGACCTCACCCACCGGGGTATCGACTTGGGGCAACAGGCCTTGAAGCGTGACGATTTCGGCCCGCGTTCCACGGAAGACGAGCGTGTCGCCTTTCTGGTCAATGAGCATTGCTGCGGACCCGTCGGGAATGTTGCCGCCTGCTCGACTGTCAGGCGGCGCGGTCACTTCACGGTTCATCGTGAACTGGCCTCGAAATACTGGCCTCACAAGATTCGCGAGATAGGAGGAGTCGCGGTACTGTGGGCGATAAACGTAAGTGGCTCGAAGCTCTGCCAAGTCGTCGACGCTTGATCGCTTTGATACGAAGTCGATACCGTGTCGTTGTTCGATCCCGAATCCGAGAGAGTCCAGGATGGTCGCGAGGAACTGGCGCAGGTTTCCGCGCTTCGCATCGAACCTGACGGAGACCGTTCGCTGGTCGTTGAGGACGTCCGGGGCAATGACGTAGGGTGTCTTGATGACTTCGCTGTACAGCAGCGAGACGAGCTGCCCGACATTGACGAACTGAAAATCAAAATCCCCGGCTGACACGCGGTTGATGCGGCTTAGCGTTGGTGTCTTCCTGACTCTCCCCGACGGATGCGGGCGGCGCTCGACGTTGTCCCAGACCTCCGGACCGTCATCGTGAAGCGCTGGCCCCCTGTAGTCGATTGGTGCGGGCACCATACGAAGTTCGTCCGCGAAAGTCTGGGCAGCGCCAATCAGTAAAGCTGCAACGATGATTGGTTTCATTGCGTCTCTCCGAACAGGCGAGACGAGGGCTTCTGACCGGACCACGTGGTGACCACTTGGCCATCGACTTCACCGACGATCGCGAGACCGCTATTTCGGAACACCAGTGGAGATTCGACGCGTAGCCGCCCGGTGTTGTCGCTGAGCACGACATAGCGCATGCCCGCGACCGAATACTGTCCTGTGACCCTCCATCGCTCGCTGAACGACGGCAGGCGGGGTGTGTACTCCAATGGCGTGCCTGCAGGGGCCGATGGCGTGGCATCTGGGCTAGCCGTGTTGGTAAGCGGCTCCTCAGTTTTCGGATGAAAGAACCGCCAAAGAAATACGCCGATGCCGATCCAGCAGCACAGGAAGAAGGCGGCTGTCATCCATAGCTTCGGGCTTCGCAGCATGTTCTGACGAGCATCTATCGCGCGCTCTTTCCCTTTGCCGCCTGCATAGGATTGATACAGAGGGAAGACCGCCTTGTCGTACGTCATGGTGCTGCTGCCGAGCCGCGCAGCTTTGGTAAGTCTGCTACCACCAAACATCTCAAGGCGATAGCGATTGCCCAGTCCCAATTCCTTCAGTTTCTTCGTGACGAACGTGACTTCAATCACTGAGCGCAGTTGCCGATGGAGATCCGTGATGGACTGGATCATCAATGCGACATCGCAGGACAGTCCTGTGTCTGGGTGGACGTAATGCCTGTGCATACGGAAGAAGCGCATATGTCCCGGGCTGATCTTGTGCGAGACGGACCAGAACTCCCACGCCTCATCTATTGCCACCAGATCACCCGGTCTGACCATTGACTCAACGTCTGGCCTCGTCTCGTCGGGAAAGAAGTCGTCTTTGAGAACGTCCGAATTTGAAATCGAAATCACCGGCCCCAAGCTCTCCGGCTCAGCCTTCTTGACGTCTATGCAGTAGGCGAGAATGGCGTCCGAGTTGATACCGTCAATGTTGGTCACTACGCGACGACCAGCCAACACGGCTGGCACGATGACATTGCCGACCACTTCATAGCTTTTCCCCGACCCCATAAGGCCTGTGTACGCGTTGATTGCCATAGCGCTTACCCGATGATCGGCAGTCGCCGAATTAAGAAGCGCGCCGCGACGGAGCTAATGACCATCGGAACGCCTTCCGAGGCGGCGAATAGATCGAGCCAGTACCAGACGCCATTAGGGATGCCTGAGAAAGCCTCGTTGAGCGTGGAGACCTTCGGGAAGAAGCTGCTCGACTTGATGGCCGCGACGAGTTCGGTGACGACGTACCAGAGCGCGAAGAATGTTGCCCACTTCACAACCGACGAACGGAACATGAAACCGAGTAGGGCGTTCAGCGCGAAGCCGATGATGGTGAATAACGACATAGCGACCTCAGGCAGACAAAATAATTAGAAGCGCCATGACTGCGAACGCAGCAAGCATGACCTGGCGGAGTTGTGGTCCGATGCGTTCCGCAATCTCGCAGTGCGCGTCGATTGGGATCGAGTGATCGAAGACATTAAGCGTCGTGCGCGGGCAGCTCCCACCGTGTGACGGCATCGTCCATGAGTTGAAATCGGACGTGAGGCCGACCAATGGGTCGAGAATCATTTTTGCGGTGGGCGGTTCTTCCAGTTTCGGCGGAGCGACTGCTGGCACATCACCCAACTCGACTTCAACCTTGACCCGATTGCCGATGTCGACAGTTGGACGATTGATGACGTTGACGTCCTGCACGCCGTCGGTGTTCTTATCGCGGTTCTTGCTTGGATCTGTCGCTTCGTCGGGATCATTCGCCTTGTCCGGATTCGGTTCTGTCACGGGCTTAGGCCGTACTTGCGGATCGGTTTCCGGGTCTATCTGTGGGTTCGGATCTTGTCTTGGTCGGATGCGCGGTGATATCGGTACTTTCTTATCGTCCGGCGGATTGGCGGGTTCGATCACATCCCCGATGTAAGGGACTTTGCGTGGATTCCGTTTGATCCAGACTTCAACCTCTTCCTCAGTGACTGGCTCCGTGTCCCGGTAGGGCAGCCCCACGTAGTTGGCCGTTTCCGCTGCCTGCTGCCAAGACTCATCGATGATCTCGGCAAGCGTCTTGGGGCTGATGGGCATTTTCAGGATGTTGCTGTTCATGTCTGCAACTGCCGCATCCAGATTGGGATACACCTTCGCCGTTCTGACCCGATTCAAGCCCCGAAAGGCGTCGCGGGTAATGCGGAACACATCCGGATTGAGCTGTAGCGTGACCCACTCGTATTTTTCGAGGCAGGAGGGCGGAGCGTTCCGGCAAAAGAGATGCTTGTTGGTCCACATGCGTTCAGCGAAACCCGCGAATTCGCCATCGGCGTCAAACGTCTCGATGATTCGCAACTGCGGGTCTGGATCGCCTGGACCGAACTCCCAACGCGTCCGCAGTTCTTCTAGCTCTGCGATTGAGTTAAGCGGGATGCGGATGGCGTGCTCTGAATATTCGACAGAGATACCGGTGGACACCGACGGGGCTAGTGGAAACTGGTGGCATGCCACCTGTGTACGCTCGGGCGAGCATCCGGCCGTTCGATAGACGTGCGCACGGAGGCGTCTCAGGCGCTCGAAAAGTGGTTCGCCGGTGGGGGAGGTTTCAACTCCGGGGTAAGGCGGCAACGTGACGGGGTTTTTCTGCGGAACTTTGCTTACCACTGCGATGGAGCCATCGTAAGTCTGCCCGATGGCGACTTCGGAGGCCCCTAGTGTTGCAATCAACTGAGTGCCCATGCCACCGATACCGAGTCCCACGAGGATCGTTAGCCAGACCGGAGCACCTGCGAGCGACATACCAACACCGGCGGCTGTCGAGACCACATTAAGTGCCGTGCTGTTTGCGGAGATGGTTTCCAGAGTGGCGATGACGCGAGCATCGTTGGCAGCAAAACCTCGGGAAGCGGCAATGCGCGTAATGACCCCGGCTATTGCGCGATTCATCGCGAAGTTGGCGACAGGGAGCGCTTGTGCCGCGACGGGTTGCTGTGAAAGAAGCGTCAGGAGAGCGAGCGCGACTATCGTTCGCGGCATCGTCATCCCCTCAAACCTTGTACGACAGCCCATCCGCATACGATTCCCCAAATGAAGAAAGCCAGATCCCACAGTTCTTGCGATGGCATGTTGTTTAGCGTTGTCCGTTGCAAGTGATGCAATGCGCAGCAATTCACGGCCGAGCATCCGACACGCGCGCTAGGACGCTCGGCCTCACGTGGTGCTTACCCCTTGATTACTGAGAGGACGATCTTCGCGCCGCGCAGCGTGCCGTACACCGTGGCCAGTGCCAATGCGACGGCAAGGATTGCAGTGGACGTCGAACCCATGCTGATGCCGGACGTCAGCGAGGAAAGGTCCGGGCCAGAGGCCTCTCCCGCTGCATTAGCAAAGCAGGATGCAGTAGCCAGGGCGACGCCGATGCTTGCTTGCGCGCTGATCGATTGGAGTCGTTGAAGTGCCTTCTTCATAGGTGTTTCCTCAAGTTGAAATGCCGGGAAGCGCCCGGCGCGCTGGCTCACCCTCGGCGGATGAAACCGAGCAGTGCGCCTACATGGGCACTCACGAACCAAAGTCCGACGACGGTTGTGAATGCCAATGTCCAGAAGCCCGCCAATTGGCTTGCGTCGAGAGAGGTGGCGGGCATGTGATTGAAACCCGTCGTCGGATCGACGGAGACCATCGCGAACTGCTGCCCGTTCTTGGGAGGGCAGAGTTCGCGGCCAATTGCAGTTGCCGTGTCTGGCGAATGAGCGGGCTTGCAGGCAAGCACACGGATGCTGTGGCTTGTCATGCGTAGGCCTTGCGGCTGCGCCGCTTGCGCGTAGCTGAGTGAACCGGCGCGGAACGCATATAGCCGTCGTAGCCCAAGATTCGGGCCACGAGCGAGCGCGGGGTCTTGCATAAAAATTGATCGCCGTTCGGACGCGTCCAAACGATGCCCCTCCCAAACCCGATCAGACGTCGAAGCGGCAACTTGAGGCGCATCTTTCGCAACGACCGACGCAAAGTCGGACGAGAGCGTCGCAGACGCCTTGATTTGCGGCGTGCTGGGCATGAACCGCCGAGTCGGCTGTGTGACAACTGCTGAAACATCGCAACCCCCGATATCCATCACGGCGAAGCGTTATGAAGGTGTGAAAAATCTGGCGGGGGGCCGGATGTGTGAGGCGAGGAGCGCTCGTCTATGCGAAGGCGCAGCGCGATCTGAACAACTTCACGCGGTTGCCTTGCTGGAAGCGGTGGGGCGTGTATTACTTGCGTAGGGGTGCAGCGCTACAATGCGCGGCACTAGGTGACCATCCATCGACTGTGTGAAGGCGAATTCTGCGAGGTATTCGCCTTTGGTCGTTTCTTTGAGACCGTCGGGCAGCATGACGCGCCCAACGACGGCTTGATCGCCTTCGCTTGTCGATTGGTAGAGCACGCACTGTGCGGTGCGCATGTCGTATGGACGGCCGGTCTTGCTTGAGATGCCTTCGAGTCGCGTGACGTCGATGATGATGAGCTTTTGCTTGCTGGTCATAAGGTCTCCGCTTGCGAGTGAACGGTAGGCACGTGGGCCGTGCTACCGATGTCTATGAACTAGACACGTCTAAAGTGTAGGTTTTCATGTCTGAAACGTATTTGGGGAAATTCCGATATGCGTGAACGTATCTGCGAGTTGATCGCGCATGTCACCGCCCCTGACCGATGTTGGCGGGACATGGAGGACTTCACGGGTGTTCCGTCGAAGCGATGGCAGAACGTCGCCCGCGATCTTCAGCGACCGACTTCCGAAATGTTTGAAGCAATTGGAAAAGTCTGGCCTCAGTTTGCGTACTGGTTGATGACGGGACAAACTGACGAGGCCAGCGGGCACATCTCGCCCGCGCTGGAGCAGATGGCTCGGGACTTAAACAATCATCGGAAGGCTGGGTAGTCGCAGCCAAGGTGCTAAACCGTTGGATGCAGCGGCGTGAGCCGCGTTGACGTTTCATGAAAGTGTCCCCAACATCGCGTTGCGGTGTGCTATGCCGATTCGGTGCTGGGGGCGACTGGAAGTTGTTCTACTTGATGTCGTCGCTTTACGTTGGAAGGTGTACGGCGAACGCTGCTTGGTACTTCATCCCATCAGCGTTCTACGCGGTTGAGCCGCTAAGGAAAACAGCAAGATCGTTCATCGGCTCCTGGCAAACTGCGGGTTAGAAGTATCGCGAACCCTCGGGACCGCTATTCGGTTGCTGTTGCGTTCGTGGGGCGGCAGCGCATCGTGCCGCATTTGTCGGCGCAGAAAACAAAATGCCTCTCGCAATGAGAGGCATCAAGTGCGTAGTGAAGCGTAACGACTTCAAGAAAGCAGGAGCGGTGCGTTTCCTGCAAAACTCAGATCGTCATCTAACTGCTGCGTGACATCGAGAACCTCGTCAGCGAGGTCGCCCAACTGCTCGAAGTATGCGCTGGTGAATTCTGAGGGAATGGCTTCCGCACTTTCTTGATTGGCCGCGACCATGCAAAGCGCGACGAGTCGTTCGGAAAGGCAGTGCAACTTGTCGAGGGAGTCGCGAACCGGATTGGGAGTAGATACGAGAGGGGTCATGCTGTGTCCTCATGCTAACCGTTTCAATCCTGCCCCTCGTTAGACGAGAGGGGGCGGGCAGGCACTGGACTGGGGTAGCGGACCGCAGTTCTGAGGCGGCACACCCGAAGGTGTCCCTGCCCAGGCCTGCCCATTGATTAGGCATGCGTGAGGGTGCACACGAAGCCGCGATGCACTGCGGCTGTGTGCCCACACAGAACTAATGGGCCGCTACGCCCGGTCACGTTTGGGACGTGACGAGAACAAGCTTACAGAGACCGCACGCAGGCAACAAGAACGCGGGCGGCAAATTATGTGCGATGGGCAGGAATTCGGATTGGTCTTAGGCGAAGGTAAGGATATTTCCCCCGCAAGCGCTATTTGCGTGCCGGTATTGAGGTTACGCAAAGTTCTCGGCCGTCTACTCGAAGCGTTTTTCGTACTCAGGCTGCGTATGTGTCCGCAGCAGTGCGATTCAGAATGTCCTGAATGGTCCCGCATCTAAGCATCAACTCGTCGAACGTCACGTTGCTTTCGACCAGAACGTCGTCTTCAATCATGGCGCTGTAGTCCGTCCAAAGCGCGTCCCTTGCTGGCCCTTCCGGCACGATTCGCAGACCTCCTGACACGGCCTGTTGATAATCAATCACGTTTCCATCGCTGTCTTTCTCGATGAAGAAGCAGGACTTGTGCTCAGCCACCATCGACGCGACACCCATGTCCGCAAGAACGTTATCGAATTGATTGCTGGCGGCAATCGACATCAAGTCGTGCCAGTGGCGCGCATAGCGCTCGCCTCGGATTCTTCCTTGCGCGCAATAGACGTGGGCAGCGGTTGCTTTTTCCCAGAACGTCCGGGACAAGTTCATGACGAGTGGGGTTGCATCAGGGAATGAGACGCTATCCAAAATCCCGTCCATGTCGCACCGCACGGGCATTTCGGCGTGGGGCTCTCCGGTCGCGCGTCCGCCGAATTCCAGTCTGACGACTGGGGCGACATACCCCGTTCCGCTTGCAAGCGCCGGGTAACGGAGCAAAACGGTGTCCGTGCAGTCTTCGGCAAGTCCGACCGTTGCGTCGAGTCCTTCGCGGGTGAGGCCGTCGCTGATAACAGGGAGCACCTGTTCATTGATCCACGTAGGAAGTGCGCGCCGGACGGCGGCCGTCCATTTGCTGGACTGGCTGCGGCTTGATGGCAGCGATGTGCCCTCAGGGACCAGATCCGGGATCAAGCGGCGGATGTCGTAAGTGAGGTCAACGTCTTCGGAGAAGCGATCAATGAGTTTGTAGGCCTTGGATAGAGATGTTCCACCCTTGAAGGTGAGGTCCGTTGCTAACGCCGACGTGAACAGCGCGCGCAAGACCCACACCACCCATACGTCCTTTTCCAACAGATGAGGGGGCCTGCCGGTCTGCGCGCTGGAAAAGACTAAGGCTTCGTATTGCTCGTCCGTGCTGAGATCAAAGTAATACTCAGCCACGCAACGATTCCTGTCCTATTGCCTTTGCCATCCAAGATGGAAGGGCCGCGCGTGCAGATGTGAGCGTGTTCCAGTCGTCTGCCGACAATCGCTTATGGAGCGCGCTTAACGACTTGGTCACGTGGGCTTGGCCCATCCATGCCAGTGCGCGTACCGCATCTCCTGCTGACCCGCTTCCCAGCGCAAGCATCCATTGAGGTGCATGCTTTATTGCTACCACCGACCGCCCGAGCCGAAGCGTTCGGCTTCGCCCTGACGATAGAAATACCTCCCGAGTGGGGACCTGCTGCGTCAATCCGAGGGCATTTGCCGAATTTGCGCCGTGAGACACCACGACTTCGCCAGACTTCTCCGCGAACGCACGTACAACCTTTTCGGGTGCCGGTGGGCGAGTGCCAAACCTACCCGAAATCGGTGAAACGTACACGCCACGGGCCACCCGAAGAAGCTCGCCAGATTTCGTAAGACGCGAAAACGCTTGATCAATAGCCGCTCGACTTCCCAAATGCAGGAATTCCTTAGGCGACAGGACGCTGCCCTCAGAAAGCGAGCTGGCGTGCAGGCGAATGGTTTCGGGTAGCTTAGTCATCGATGAGGTCCATTTTGTCAGATATTATACTCTAGTTTCTGACATTAAATTCGAAGCTTCCGAGTCGTGATGGCTCGCTCGCCTGCTTTGCGACTCACGCGAGTGAGGTCATTGCGCTTGGCATCCCAATTTCTCGGCTTAACCGTCGGCTCGCTTGCGAGCAGTGAGGCTGTACTCGAGCAACGCAATCGTACGATCCATTTCTTGCGTCAGCCCATAGCCGAGCAGATTCAGAAAGTGGAACGCTGGCACAAGCAACGCAAAGCTCTGTACCCATGCATCAAGATGCCCCCATGCCGGGATCATGAGCATTGCAAAGGCAACAAGGGCGGGGAAGAAGCCAATTTTGTCCAACGCCCCCGCCAGCATCATCCCTCGCTTCTCAAATGCGTTGCGCTGATGTCGGTAGTGCGCAAGCACATACTCGACAGCCTCACCGTCACACTCCGTCAACTCCAGTACCATCGGCAGGTCCAATGCCATGTCGTCATCTAATGAATCGAGCAAAGGCGAGAACGGCGTTCGGTACAACGCTCGAAAGAACGGGACGGAGAGCACGACGGGGGAAATGAGCAAGGCAATTCCGAGCAGCGTGACCAGTATGCTCATGGCAAGGACGGTTTGGGCCAGCGCAGGGCTCTCGAAGATGCGGCTCACGATAGCGAGCACCACGCATTCAAGCAGGCCAATCACGCCTAGGGTGCGGACCAGCTTCTCGGCATTCTCCACACGTGCTACCCACCGGCTTTTGTGGCGCTCTGGGCGTTTTCGGGTAGTCAGCCTTCGGACAATCCCTTTCACCTGGTCAAGATCCTGCCTGCGAATTGTTGGACGAACACGTTGATCCATACGGCCTTTCAGTTCGCGGTGGGTTGTGGGGCTGCTGGAAACAGCTTCTTCATGAACAGGGACTCGCCGCTGCCCGTCACCACCAGTTGATGTGTGGCCCGCGTCGCTGCAATATAGAACAGCCGCGCCTCCTGTTCGAGATCGGCTGCTTCAGCCGACAGCAACCCCACCCCAGGGATCGCAACAAAGGGGTATTCGAGTCCCTTGCTGGCATGCATGGTCAGCACCGTCACCGCATCGGCAGTCGGTGAATAGGACTTCTTGTCACGTTGCTGCCATTGGTATGGAATTTTGGATCGAACCAATGAATCGACACAGGTCTGCCCTACCGACCAGGTGCGATAGACGATTGCCATGTCCTGCCAGGCAACCCCTTGTTGATGAGCTTGCGCCAAACAGCGAGCGATCTCAACCGCCTCGTCTTTGATGGATGGCAGCTTGATGAGCTGTGGATTGGGCCCGTCACGTCCACAGCTAACCGGACGAATCAGCGGCACGCCATCGTCATCGGTGGCCTTCGGGTCTAGGATGTCCTTGGCAATCAGCGCTGCCAGTTCGAGAATCTGCCGGGTATTGCGGTAGTTGATCTTAAGAATCGTCGTGCGCCCCTGAGCCTGCACTCCGACACTCTTGAAGCTGAAACCCCGGTGGCTTGACCGCTTGAAGATCGACTGCGCATCGTCATACAGAACCAACAGGTGATTGCTCTCGGGCGATACCATCTGCACCACGAGCTTAAACCAATCCGGCTCAAAATCGTGCCCTTCATCAATCAACACGGCGCCATACTGATTGCTTGGGATATGTCCACGGTCGACACTGTCGATCACGCGCTGGACTAACGCTGGAAAGAATGCCTCTCCTTCCGCACTGGGACGAGGCTGGTTGTAGGTCTTTAGTTGATCGAAGCACCAGCCGTGGAAGTGGCGAACGGATACCTTCTCCGACAGGCCCTTGGCCTCCATCCAGCTTTTCAAACGCTTGGACAACGGCTCACTGAAACACAGAATCAGAACGGGCTTCTCAGACGCACCCGCGAGGTACTCGGCACGGTAACCAAGAATCATCGTCTTGCCCGATCCTGCCACGCCGTGGATAACGCGGTGACCGTCCCCCAAGCTTCGTGCGAGCTGCTCCTGCTGCATGTCCATCACTGCCATAATATCTGGCAACTCAGGCTCATCGCCAAACAGCTCCTGCTGCTTGGACGAGACGCGAATTTCTGGAAAGAGAATCCAGCGCACCCGGTCGATCTGCGGCAGGGTCAACTTATCTCGAAACCGATACGAGAACATGTTCCACAGGCGTTCCTGAAAACGCTCTGCATCCACCGATTCAGTCATCTCATCGGAGCAGATCACACGTTCCGGCGGAATCGCATTATCCAACTGCCCTTCCACGAACTGCTTACGCGTCATGAACGGAAACACCACACCGTACGCCCACGGAAACCGCAGCTTCCCTTGATGCGGGTGCCCCAGCGAATTCACAAGCTGCGGATCGCGCTCAAGGGCGCGGATGATACCCGTAACGTAGCGCCTGGCCTGTTCAAGCGGATTGGTGACCTCTTTCGGACCAAAATCACCGTGGATGATCCAATCGCCTGGCGTTGCAACATTGATGGTGCTTGGTCGCCAATCCTTCACTTCGAGCACAAGCAACCCATGTGATGGGTGCAGGATTACAAAGTCCGGATATTTGTCGAGCGAGGCGATTCGTACGTCGTACCAAACTTTGTAATCGTCATCTAGCTTCTGTTCCAGTCGTTCGGCAAGGCGCTTCTCACCCGGGCACATTCTGCCAAGACAAGAGGAGAGCGAAGGGACAATGGTTGCAGTTGCCATAAACCGAGATTGTATAAGTTAGGTGCACTAATCTACCACGTACCAAAAGACTTACTGATGCGCTTTGTAGTGGTCAGCCCATCCCGGACGGCACGCTGATTCAGGAGTGGGCCGACCACAAGGGCTTTGTGCACACGGATGGCAGCAACACGACGACGATGGCGGTGACTTCAGGAGGCAAAGACGCGTTGGCGCAGGGGGGGCGCTTCCGGGCAGAAAGTGGCCTTTAGCATCCCGCACATTGAAGGTCCGCTTCTGGCCGGAAAGGGATGCCATCCGTGACGCGTTGGGTGCTCGGGAAAGTCCACCGCCACTTGCTCTCCGCGAGGCGAACAATGCGCAGCCCAACCTTGTTCGGCATATCTGTATTGCTGCACCAACGATTTGAGTGCTCGGAGAGCTAGTGCGTATGCCGCGCGCTTTTGGTTTGCTCCAACGGTTAAACCAATAAGGAAACGTCTGAGATTTGGCGCTCGGGAAGGCGGGGCAAAATGCTCATAAATTCTGGATTTCGAGCGCCCAAATATGGAAGATTCAGCCCCAAAAACAAAGCCATTTCCACAGCCGTATACACAACCCGCCGCGCATTACAAGTGCTACAAATTTGCTACAGCAAATTCGAATTCCCTTGAGAATCAGTTATTTATCTTGTCATTCTATTAACTGAACTACAGGGAGAGACTGGATGTGATCCTGCGGGACGCAATAGCATCGTTCTTGCAGGTACGACGTGAGGGCAAGAGTATAGCAAAATCGTTTCGGGCGAAGGCGCAGGCATCCACATGGGCACGCGAAATTGAGGTGCCGGCTGAAGGAGGCTGGATATGGTGTCGGTCAAGGCGCCGCTGCCGGCGATCTTTGCGCACTACCGGGAGCGGGGTGGCTACGGTTAATGCTGCCGCTTGGCTCGTTGGGCCGCCGCCATTTGGTTATTTTCCGAATTTTCGAATTCGCCGCGCTTCGCATTCGGCATCGCATGAAGCGCCGGAGCGCCCATGTGGCGGTCGAATCGCGTGACTGCGGCCTCCACCTGACCCATCCCAGATCGACCCACTCCCTCCCAAAGGCGGCATCGTTCACTACACTCGGTTCCTGCATGGCAGATCCTCCTCTGTCATGCGTCATCGCGGAGAAAGTCTTGGCCCCGGTGTATTTCAACCGGGGCCTTTTTTTCATCCGGATTTCCCCGGGAGCTAACGACTTGGTCACGTGGGCTTGGCCCATCCATGCCAGAGCACGTACCGCCTCTTTCGAAGAATCCGAGTCGCCGTGGTGCGTTCGCTTGCTTTGCGACTCACGCGAGTACGGTCATTGCGCTCGGCATCCCAATCTTGTGGCTTTAAGGAGGTCGATATTCGCGACAGAATCAAAGAGATCGTCGACACGGTTGTCCCGCGCCATCGCAGGTTCAAGGCGCTAGAGGAGCTGAGTGGACTGCAAGCGCAGACCTGGCGCAGCATTTATGAGGGACGTCAACGTGCGACGGAGGAGGCGATTCTCGCACTTTGCAAAAACTGGCCGAAATACGCGTATTGGCTGGGGACAGGAATGACTGATGAGGATCACGGTCATTCGTCGCCGATATTGGAGCGAGTGAGGCGTGATCGCAAGACGTTACGTAATTCGGGAGACCTTCGAATGAAGTGAGTGCGAAGGAGATCCCGGGCAAAGGGTGGTTGTGCCGCGAATCCGAATTCCCTGCGAGCCTATTCGATGCTCGCCTACGCGGCCGGGTCGGATCACTCCCATCGAAACTTGATCCAACTCCCACAAGATTGACGGCCTATCTACGCATTTCCATCGAGCAAAACGCCGCGCTGACGATGTCTCAGGAATTTCCCGATAGAACAACCGGGATTGGCATTTGTTCCATTGACGCTACAAATTGGCCCTCCTAGAGTCGTCGCCATGATGACTCGTTCCTCCCTGCCTATGCTGACGTCCGCCCGTATGCGAGCGGCACAGCGCGTTCATCGCGTGCTGCGCGAGTAACTCGCCGCCTCTCGGCGCGTGCGTGCGTTCACCGCGTTTGTCACGTTCATCCTTTGTGACAAATCGCATCCGACGCCGCCGCGCTCACCCCATTCGCCCCATGCCGGACGACGCGCCACTCGTGAGCGCGCCGCGGCGTCGTGCGCCCTCGCGATTCGATACGTGACGCGAGCGAGTCCAAAGCAACACCGGACTCGTCGCAACGGTCGACGCACGGCGTCGTGGGGCGCTGTTTTCCTCAACAACAAGAAAGACGCCCAACCTCATGACGCACTCCTCGCGCAAAACGTCAAAACTGCTGCCTTTCACTGGTGCTGCCGGTGCGGCCAGTGCCGCCAGTGTTGCTCTACTCCTCGCAAGTGTCGCTGCACCCGCGCACGCCCAGTCGAGCGTCACGCTCTACGGCCTGATCGAATCGGCCATCGTCTCGCAAAACCACGCCAGCCCCACTGGCGGACGCATCTACTCCGTCAATCAGGCCGGAGAAGGCTTCCTCTCCGCCAGCCGCTTTGGTCTGCAAGGCATCGAAGACCTCGGCGGCGGGATGAAAGCCCGCTTCGTGCTCGAGAACGGCTTCAACTCGCAAGCCGGCACCTTCGATCAGCAAGGTCAACTCTTCGGACGTCAGGCGTTCGTCGCGCTGCAAGGCGGATGGGGTGAACTCGCGTTCGGGCGTCAATACACCGGGGCCGTCGTCGCCATTTCGATGGTCGATCCGATCTTCATCGGTGCACCGCCCACGAACTCGTGGCTCGTCTTCCTGACAGGTCAGCGCTACAACAACGCACTCACCTGGACGAAGAAGTTCGGCCCGTTCGGCGTGAACCTGCAATACGCGTTCGGTGGCATCGCCGGGCAAGGCTCCGCGCGTTCATCCGCATCGGGTGGTGTGTCGTGGGAGCAAAACGGCAACGTCTTCACCGGCCAGTTGCAGCAGACGCACGACTCGCAAAGCCGCACCGCGAAGACGTGGTCGCTCGGCGGCAAAGTCAGCTACGGTCAATGGAAGTTTCATGCGGACTACCTGCAAAGCCAGCGCGATCCCGGCTTCGACGTGACCAACGGCGGTGTCGACTACGCGTCGATCACCAACATGAGCACGGCCGCCACACCCACCACCGTAGCCGCCATCGGCTCAGTGTTCTCCGCCGCTCGACGCGATCAGTTCTTCACACTCGGTGCGACCTATCTGCTCAGCCCGTCGTGGCAATTCATCGCCGCCTATATGTACAACAACACCACGGCGGTCAATTTCAGCGGCAAGCGCCAGACGCTCTACGGCGTCATCGATTACTTCCTCTCGAAGCGAACCGACGTCTACTTCGCCACCGCCTACGAGCGCGTCGACGGCGGCTGGAGCGGTCTGTTCGGCACCACGACCACTAACTGGACCGGCGGCAACGGTGTGAAGCTCAACGGTTTCGATAACCAGATGAGCTACTACATCGGTCTGCGTCACCGTTTCTAAACGGTCAAAAACGAAGCGGCGCAGCATCCAAAAATGCTGCGCCGCAACCTTGAAACCCTTGCTGTACCTGAGTTTGCAGGCGATCAAACAAATATCCCGAGCCGCTTAGGTGTTTTCCCGATAGGACATTTTGTCTGTACCTTTGTTCTATTGACCGGACATTATGACACTTCCAGAATCGCCGCATGGATACCCCACTTCCGCTTCCGAAATACCACCAGATCTACCTCGTGCTGCGTGAACAATTGCAGGAGGGGCGCTTCGATCAGGACGGTGTGCCCGGCGAGCATCTGCTAGCCGATCAGTTCAGCGTTGCGCGCATTACGATCCGCAAAGCGATGGAAATGCTTGTGGCCGACGGTCTCGTCGTGCGTCGCCCGGGACTCGGCACCTGGCCGCTGCATGCCGGTCAGCGCACCGGTGGAGGCAAGATGCCCGGCATTTCCCGGGAAAAGGCGCACCTCACGGGCCTGCTCGAAAACATCGTCAACATGGGTCTGCGCACGAGTGTCGCTGTGCTCGAATCGTCGGTCGTCGGCGCGAGCGACGCGGTCGCCGATGCGCTGACGCTCGCGCCCGGTGCCCCTGTCTACAAGAGCATTCGTGTGCGCAGCACGCAAGCCGGGCCGCTGTCGTACATCACCACGCACGTGCCGCAGGACATCGCGCAAATCCGTCGCGAAGAACTCGAACGCAAACCGCTGCTGATGCTGCTCGAAGAAGCGGGCGTCGAGCTGGGCGGGGCGACGCAAACCATTTCCGCGCGTCTGGCCGATGCCGTCGTGGCGCGCCATCTCGATATTGCCGTCGGCTCCGCGCTGCTCGCGGTCACGCGTCTCGTGCGCGACGTTGCCGACCGTCCGGTGCAACTGCTGCAAGGCCTGTATCGCCCAGATCGCTACCAGTACCAGCTTCAACTCTCGCGCGTCGGCGACATCGACGCCAAGGTCTGGGTCAGCGAAGAACTGTCCGCCCAATTCCACTGAACACGTCCGGAGAATCATTCATGAGTTCGCGTCGCACGTTTCTGCGTCAGTCCACCGCCATGGCCGCGCTCGCCGCTGCCTCCACCAGCACCCCGTGGCTCGCGCGTGCTGCCGGCAAGCCGGTCAAGATCGGCGTGCTTCACCCCGTCACCGGTGCACTCGCCTATTCGGGACAGCAATGCCGTCTGGGCGCGCTGCTCGCCATCGACGACATCAACGCGGCGGGCGGCATCAAGTCGCTCGGCGGTGCACCCATCGAAGCCATGCTCGGCGACGCACAATCGCGCCCCGAAGCCGGTTCGGCCGAAGTCGAGAAGATGAACGAAGCCGGTGTGTCGGCAATTCTCGGTGCCTACGCCTCGGCCATCTGTCTGGCAACGACGCAAACCGCCGCGAAGTATGGCCTGCCGCACGTGGTGGATGTCGGTGTAGCCGACCAGATCGTCGAGCGAGGCCTGACCAACACGTTCCGCTTCGGTCCCGGCTACCGCATGTGCTCGCTGCGCGCCGTCGACGACCTTGCCGCGTTGAATAACGCCGCAGGCAAGCCAGCGAAGACCGTCATGATCGTGCACGAGGAGTCGCTCTTCGGCACCGGCACAGCGGCGCTGCTGCAAAAGGAATTGCCCGCGCGAGGCTTCGAGATCAAGGAAGTCATCAAGCACGCGAACCCCACGCGCGACTTCAACAACATCGTGCTGCGCATGCGCTCGGTCAACCCGGACATCGTGATTCCGGCGAATTACTACAACGAATACGCGCTGCTGCTGCGTGCGATGAAGCAGCAGAAGGTGCGCCCGAAGGCGATCTACTCGGTGCTGGGCGGCGCGGCGTCGAGCTACAAATTCCTGAAGGAATTCCCGGATATCGCCGACGGCATCATCGACTGCAATCACTGGTTCAACCCGAAAGACCCGCGCGTGGCGTCGCTCAAGAAGCGCGTGGAAGCGAAGGGCGCTTACTTCAGTTACGAAGTGTTCATGACGTACACGGCCATGATGCTGCTGGCCGACGCCATCGAGCGCGCCAAATCGGTCGACCGCGCAGCCATCACGGCGGCGCTCGCGTCGAGCACGTTCAAGGATCACATCATGCCGTACGGTCCGACCAAGTTCGTGAACGGTCAGAACACGGGCGCGCAGCCGCTGCTCACGCAGGTCTCGGGCGGCGACATCAAAGTGATTCTGCCGGACACCTATCGCCAGGTCGCACCGGTCTTCCCGCTCAAGGCCTGACGCAATGTTAGATCCGGTCATTCTGCTCTCAGCCGTGCTCAACGGGCTCACGACGGGCGCGGTCTACGCGCTCATCGCGCTCGGCCTGACGCTGGTCTATGGCGTGCTGCACATCATCAACTTCGCGCACGGTGCGGCGTTGATGGTGGCGCTGTACGCCGTCTGGCTGCTTCGCGAGAAGCTCGGCATCGATCCGTACGTCGCGCTGCCGTTCGTCACGCTGGGCATGTTCGCGCTCGGCTACGCACTGCAACGCGTGGTGATCGAGCGCGCCAGCCACGGCAAGGACGAGAACATTCTGCTCGTCACGCTGGGGCTGGCCATCGTGCTGGAGAACCTTGCGCTGGTGGTGTTCAAGTCGGATACGCACACGATCGATACGCCGTACACGCTGGCTACCGTCGACATCGGCCCGGTCATGCTCGCGTTGCCCAAGCTGATCGCGTTCGGCGGAGCGCTTGCCGCTGCCGCCGTGCTGTTCTGGATCATGCGCTCGACGGATCTGGGACGCGCGATTCGCGCAGTCGCGAAGGAGAAACACGGCGCGAAGCTCATGGGCATCGATGTGGAACGCGTGTACGCGCTTTCGTTCGGCATCGGCATGGCCTGTGTGGGCGCTGCCGCGTGCTTCCTGTTGCCCACGTATTACGTCAATCCGCAGGTCGGCGGCGGCTTCGTGCTGGTGGCGTTCACGATCGTTGTGCTCGGGGGCATGGGAAGTTTCGTCGGCGCGCTCGTGGGCGGTCTGCTCATCGGTGTGGTCGAGTCGCTGGGTGGCCTGTGGCTGGGCGATTCGCTCGGCCAGATGGGCATCTTCGCCATCTTCATCATCGTCGTGCTGCTGCGCCCGCAGGGGCTCTTCGGCGCACGCGCCTGACGGAAGACGGCGGGAGAAAAAAATGAAAGATATTCGGATGATCGTGTTGTTCGGTGTCGTGATGACAGCGTTGCTGTTCACGCTCCAATCTGGCGTGTGGTTGTCGTTCCTCATGATGACGTTCTACACCGTGCTGCTTTCCCAGTCGTGGAACATTCTCGGCGGGTTCGGCGGGCAGTTGTCGTTCGGCCACGCGCTGTTCTTCGGCGTCGGCGCTTATGCGCAGGCGATCGCGCAATTGCAATGGGGCTGGAACCCGTGGCTCGCCATGCCGTTCGCGATTGCGGCGGGCACGGTAGTCGCCGTATTGCTCGGTGCCGTGACGTTCCGCTACGGCCTGAAGGGTTCGTACTTCGCGCTCGTCACGCTGGCGTTCGCCGAGGTGTTCCGCATTCTGGCCGTGTCGCTGCCGTTTACTGGCGCAGGCGTCGGTCTGATGGTGCCGCTGCGCCAAAGCCCGGGCAATCTTCAGTTCGCCTCGCCGCGCGGCTACGCAGCGCTGCTGCTCGTGTTCGTGATGGCGGCCTTGCTGGTCACCGCCTGGCTGCGTCATTCGCGCTTTGGTGCATGGTTGCAAGCGGTGCGCGACAACGAGAACGCGGCACGCGCCGTCGGCGTGAATCCGTTGCGTGTGAAGCTTGGCGCGATTGCGCTCTCGGGCGCGTTCATGAGTGCGGCGGGTATGTGCTACGTGCAAATGTTCCAGTACATCGATGCTGGGATCGCTTTCGGTTCGACGATTTCGGTCGAGGCGCTCGTTGGCGTGATCGTGGGGGGCATGGGCACGCTCTGGGGCCCGGTCTTCGGTGCGGCCGTGTTGTACACCCTCGGCGAGTTCACTCGCAACCTGTTCGGCGAACTGCCCGGCCTGTCGATGGTGATCTACGGCGCCGTGCTGATCCTGATTGTCATGTTCCTGCCGCGTGGCATCACGGGCGCAGGCGCGTCGGTGCGCCGCTTGCTGGGCATGGATGGGAAGAGCCGCGCCGCGCATGGCGCGCAGCCGACGACGTCGCGCGAGGAGAAGGCCCGTGTCTGACATTTTGTTGAGGGCCGATGGCTTGTCCATCACGTTTGGCGGTCTCAAGGCCGTGCAGGACGTCAGTCTCGACGTCAAGGCCGGTACGCTCACGGCGCTCGTGGGTCCGAACGGCGCAGGCAAGACCACGCTCTTCGGTCTGCTCTCAGGCTTTCTCACGCCCACGGCCGGCCGCGTCGAATTTCAGGGGCGCGACATCACCGGTCAGGCACCGTACGACACGGCGCGTCAGGGGCTGACGCGTACGTTCCAGATCGTGCAGCCGTTCGGCGCGCAGACGGTGCGCGAGAACATTGCCGTTGGCGCGCATCTGCACCAGCGTGACCGTCGGGCTGCGTTGCGCGAGGCCGAGGAAGTCGCGCTGCGCACCAATCTGCAAGCGCAGCTCGACAAGCCAGCGGCGGACCTGACCGTGTGCGGGCGCAAGCGTCTAGAACTGGCCCGCGCACTAGCGACCAAACCCCGTCTCTTGTTGCTCGACGAAGTGCTCGCGGGCCTGAACCCGAGCGAGATCGATGAAGTCATTCCGGTCGTGCGCGAGATCGCGGACAGCGGTGTGACGGTGCTGATGATCGAGCATGTGATGCGCGCCGTCATGAGTCTGGCCGAACACGTGTGGGTCCTGGCGCAGGGCAGGTTGATTGCGGCAGGCACGCCGCGTGAAGTGACGTCCGACCCGGTTGTGATCGAAGCCTATCTGGGGCATGGCACCGCCGCGCGGCTCGCCGCTCAGTCGGGTGCGCCGATGGCGATGGGAGGTGTGCAATGAGCCATCTGCTCGAGGTGGAAGGCCTGCATACCGGCTATGGCCGCGTGGAAGTGCTGCGTGGCGTCGATCTGACGGTCGGCGAAGGCGAGATCGTGGTGCTGCTCGGCAGCAACGGCGCGGGCAAGTCCACGCTGAACAACACGCTCTCCGGCATCAATCCTGTGTGGTCGGGACGCGTGCGCTTCGACGGTCACGATCTCACCGGCCGCCATTACCGCGACGTCGTCAAAGCCGGGCTGATTCAAGTGCCGGAAGGGCGTCGCATCTTCCCGAACCTTAGCGTGCGGGAAAACCTGGCGCTGGGCGCGTTCGCACGTGGTCGCGCGTCGCGCGAGCAGGGGCTCGAGCGCATGCTCGACCTGTTTCCGCGTCTTCGCGAGCGCATCGATCAGGCAGCGGGGACGATGTCCGGCGGCGAACAGCAGATGCTCGCGATCGGACGCGGTCTGATGGCCGAACCCCGTCTGCTGATCCTTGACGAGCCGTCGCTCGGCCTCTCGCCGCTCATGGTGGAAGAGCTGTTTTCGCTGATCTCGCGTCTGCAACGCGAGGGCCTGTCGATCCTGCTGGTGGAGCAGAACGTCGGCCAGTCGCTGGAGACCGGTCAGCGCGGCTATGTCCTCGAAAACGGTGCGATCCGCCATCGCGGCACCTGCGCAGAATTGCTCGCCAGCAGCGATCTGCGCCGGGCCTACCTCGGAATGTAAGGGAATGACTGTGCCTCAAACTCTGACGCAAAAGCTGCTGGCAGCGGCGTGTGGCCGGGACGAAGTCGCCGTGGGCGAGATCGTCACGTGCGGCGTCGACCTCGCCATGTTCCACGATTCCAGCGGTCCCCGCCGCTTGCAGCCGATGCTCGAATCGCTCGGCGCGCAACTGTGGGACAAGTCCAAAGTCGTGCTCGTGATCGATCACTACGTGCCGGAAACCGACGACGAATCGCGCCGTATCGTGCGCATCGCCCGCGACTGGGCGAGTGCGCAACAACTGCCCAACGTCTACGACTCAGTAGGCATCTGCCACGTGGTCGTGCCCGAACACGGTCATCTGCGTCCAGGCATGTTCTGTGTCGGCGGCGATTCGCATTCGCCCACGGGCGGTGCGTTCGGCGCGTACATGTTCGGCATCGGCAGCACGGAAATGCTGGGCGTGGCGGTGTCCGGTGAAATCTGGGTGAAAGTACCCGACACGATTCAGATGCGCTGGGACGGCAAGCTCGCCGACGGTGTGACCGCCAAGGACATGATGCTGCACATGATCGGTCGCTTCGGTATGAACGGCGGACGCTATCAGGCCATCGAGTTCTGCGGCGAAGCGGTGCGCGCCCTGTCGATGCAGGAGCGCATGACGCTCTCGAACATGAGCGCCGAACTCGGTTCGCAAGTCGGTCTGATCGCACCGGATACCACGACCGTTGAGTATCTGCGCGCGGTGGGCGTGACCGATCCTATCGACGTCGACCGCTGGCAGAGCGATGCCGGTGCGCACGCTGAAATGCATACCTTCGACGCGAGCACGCTCGCCCCGCAGGTCGCCGCCCCGCACAGCCCGGCCAACACGCGCGCCATCGACGAATTTGCCGACGTGACGGTGGACGTCGCTTATCTCGGCGCATGCACCGGCGCGAAGCTCGAAGACCTGCGCGCAGCGGCGCGTGTGCTCAAGGGACGCCGCGTCGCCGACGGCATGCGCTTTGTCGTGGCCCCGGCCTCGGCGCGCGATCAGGCGCAGGCCGCGCGTGAGGGCGTGATGGACGTGCTGGTCGACGCTGGTGCACAAGTGCTCGCCAACACCTGCGGCGCATGTGCGGGCTATGGCGGCTCGATCCCCGAAGGGGCGACGGTGCTGTCGAGCACCGCACGCAATTTCCGCGGCCGCATGGGGGCAGAGACGGCGCAGGTCTACCTCGGTTCGCCATACGCCGTGGCTGCGGCCGCGCTTACCGGGCGTATCGCCGACCCGCGCGGACTGCTCGCCTGAGCGCCTGTCCGACTCATCGACGATTCCTCGACTTCCTCACTTCTGACATGACAACGCCAACGTCTTCTTCCGGCCGAGCGTGGCGCGTCGGTGCCGACATCGACACCGACGCGCTCGCACCCGGTGCCTACATGAAGTTCGGCATCGACGAAATCGCCCGCCATTGCCTGCACCGCGTGCGTCCCGAGTTCGCAGCCGATGTGCGTCCGGGCGATGTTCTCGTCGCTGGTCCCAACTTCGGCATCGGGTCGTCACGCGAACAGGCGGCTGCCGCGCTCGTGCATCTCGGCGTGCGCGCGGTGATCGCGCCGTCGTTCAATGGCCTTTATTTTCGCAACGCCTTCAACGTGGGGTTGCTGCTGCTGACCTGCGCCGACGCACAGCGCATTGCCGAGGGCGAAGCCCTCACGCTCGCGCCGCGCGACGGTTACGTCGAACAGGCCGATGGCAGCCGGCTGACTTGCGAGACTGTACCGGGGTTCCTCCTCGATATGGTCGACGCCGGTGGCCTGCTCAATCTGCTCAAGCAGCGCAGTACGGCATCCCCATCGACATCTCACGGAGTTTCTTCATGCTAGATCCCGTCACGCTGGCGGTCCTGAAAGGCCGGCTGGAGCAGATCGCCGACGAAATGGACGCGACGCTCTACCGCAGCGCATTCAACCCGATCATTGCCGAGGCGCACGACGCCTGCCACGGCATCTACGACGCCACCACCGGCGCAACCCTCGTGCAAGGCAAGTCGGGCCTGCCCGTATTCGTCGGCGCGATGGCGTTCGCCGTACAGGCGGCCGCACGCGCAGCGTCCGAGCGCGGCGGCATGGTCGAGGGCGACGTGTGGCTCTTCAACGACCCGTACGAAGGCGGCACGCACGCCAACGACTTCAAACTCGTGCGTCCGGTGTTCCGCAACGGCAAGCTGTACTGCTTCCTTGCCTCGGCGGCGCACTGGCACGACGTGGGCGGCGCGGTGCCCGGCAACTACAACCCGGCCGCGACCGAATGCTGGCAGGAGGCCGTGCAGATCCCGCCGGTGCGCATCGTGCGACGCGGTGAACTCGATCTCGACGTGCTCGCCATTCTCAAGGCCAACACGCGTCTGCCCGACAGCCTGTGGGGCGATCTGAACGGTCAACTCGCGGCGCTCGAACTCGGTGGACGTCGTCTGTCGGATCTGCTCGACGAGTACGGCGACGGCACGGTGCAGGACGCGCTCGGTCAGTTGCGCGAGCGTGCCGTCAAGCTGATGCGCACCCACGTGGCGGCGCTGCCCGACGGTGAGTACGTCTATGAGGACACGCTGGATAACGACGGTGTGCGCGACGAGCCGCTCACGATTGCGCTGCGCATGCGCGTCGAAGGCGACTTGCTCACGCTTGATTTCACCGGCACGTCCCCCGCGTGCATGGGACCGGTCAACATCTCGCGCGCTACTGCCATTGCCGCTTGCTACGTCGCGCTCAAGCACCTGTTCCCGGATGTCCCGGCCAACGCCGGTGTGCTCGACGCGGTGCGCTTCGCGCTACCCGAAGGGTTGCTGATCTCGGCGCAACGTCCGCGTCCGGTCGGTGGTTACACCGAAACCATTCTGCGCATGATCGACGTGATCTTCTGCGCGATGGCGAAAGCCGCACCCGAGCGCGCGATGGGGCAGGCGTACGGCACGATCAACGCCTTGTCGATTGCCGGGTATCGCACCGACGAAGCGCGACGCGGCCAGCGCTGGGTGATGTTCAGCTTCTTCGGCGGCGGTCACGGCGGGCATATCGACGGCGATGGCCTGTCGCACGGTAACGCGCCGATCTCGACGGCGACGATTCCGCCCGTGGAGATTCTCGAAGCAGCGTATCCGGTGCGCTTTACGCAATGGGCGCTGCGCCCCGATTCGGCGGGCGACGGCGCGCATCGCGGCGGTCTGGGTGCCATCTACGAAATCGAGTTGCTCGAAGACAGTGCGGAAGCGTTCGTGTTCGGCGAGCGTGGCCGTTCCGCGCCGCAAGGGATCGCGGGTGGCGAAGCATCGGTGCCGAACGTCTTCCGCTACCAGAACGAAGGGCAATGGCACACGCCGCCGATGGCTTCGAAGATGCTCGGCATCAAGCTGACGAAGGGTGAGCGGGTACGACTGGAGACGCCGGGCGGCGGGGGGTATGGGGCACCGGCGCAGCGCGACGAAGCGGCCCGCGCGCACGACCGTGAGATGGGCTACGTGACGACACAAGCCACCGTGCAAGGTGAGCGCGGCGCGACCAAGAAGGAGCAACAGGCATGAGCGAAGCAGCAACGATTGTCGGCGTCGACGTGGGCGGCACTTTCACCGACTTGTTCGTCCTCGACGAAGCGGCCGGTGTGGCGCGCATCGTCAAGGTGCCCTCCACACGCGGCGAAGAAGCGCGCGGTTTCATGAACGGCATCGAGCGTGTCGATACGCAAGGGCGCGGGGCTGCGGCCATCGCGACCATCGTGCACGGCACGACCGTCGGCACGAATGCGCTGCTGGAGCGCAAGGTGGCGCGCACCGGGATCATCACGACGTCGGGCTTTCGCGACGTGCTGGAGATGCGCCGCCGCGACCGTCCCGCCACCTGGGGGTTACGCGGCAATTTCACACCGATCGTGCCGCGCAATCTGCGTCTTGAAGTCGACGAGCGCGTGCTGGCCGATGGCACAGTGCACACCGACGTCGACATCGCGCAGGTCGAAGCGGCGGCGCGCGCCTTGCTCGAAGCGGGCTGCGACGCCGTGTGTGTCTTCTTCGTCAACGCGTACGCCAATCCCGTCAACGAACAACGCGCGGTCGCAGCGGTGCGCGCGCTCTGGCCGAACGGCAATGTAACGGCGGCCACCGAAGTGCTGCCGGAAATTCGCGAGTTCGAGCGTTGCTCGACAGCCACGCTTAACGCCTCGCTGCAACCGGTGGTGGGCAGCTATCTGACGCGTCTGGAGAGCGACCTGAAGGCGCGTGGCTTCGGCGGGGAACTGCTCGTCGTGCAAAGCAACGGCGGCATCATGTCGCGCCAGACGGCCTGCGACGTGCCGGTGCGCACGGCGCTCTCCGGCCCGGCGGCTGGTGTGATCGCGTGCGCGGCCATCGCGCGTTCGGCGGGCTTCGCGAACGTGGTGACAGGCGACATGGGCGGCACGTCGTTCGACGTCTCGCTGGTTGCGAACGGTGAGGCCTCGCTCGCAGCGCAGACGTCCATCGAATTTGGGATGGTGGTGCGCTCGCCGATGATCCAGATCGAGACCATCGGCGCGGGCGGTGGCTCGATTGCCTCCGTCGACGCGGGCGGGCTGTTGCAAGTCGGTCCGGAGTCGGCGGGCAGCGTACCGGGACCGGCGTGCTACGGACGAGGCAACACGCGCCCGACCGTGACCGATGCCAACGTGCTGCTCGGCCGGATTGCCGCGGATCGTCCGCTGGGCGGCGGATTGCTCGCCAAGCTCGACGGCAACCTCGCCTTGCAGGCCATCGATACGCACGTGGCCAAACCGCTGGGCCTCGATGCCTATGCCGCTGCGGAAGCGATTCTGACCGTGGCCAATGCCAAGATGGCGGGCGCGATCCGTCTTGTGTCTATCGAGCGTGGGCACGATCCGCGACAGTTCGCTTACATGCCGTTCGGCGGCGGCGGCGCGCTGCACGTCTGCGCGATGATGCGCGAAGTCGGCACGACCACCGGCATCGTGCCGCGTTATCCGGGGGTGACGTCTGCGCTCGGTTGCGTGATCGCGGACATGCGTCACGACAGCGTGCAGACGCTCAATCAGCCGCTCGCTGCGCTCGATACGGACGACCTCGCCGAGCGTGTGGATGGGCTGGCGCAAGCGTGTCAGGCGCGTCTGGATTCGGCCGGTGTGCGCTTCGACTCGGTGCGCGAGATCATCGAACTCGACATGCTCTATGTGGGGCAGAGCCACACGGTGCGCGTGCCGGTAGCGCGCGAACGACTGGATCGGGACGGCATTGCCGCCGCTTTCGAGACTGCCTATCGCGACGCCTTCGGCCGTGCGCTCGACGGCATTCCGGTACGCATCATGAACCTGCGTTACGCGCGCATCGGTGTGCGTCCGAAGTTCGACCTCGCGGTGCTCGCACCGCAGGCGAACGCGATGCCCGAGCCGCTCGGCAGCCAGCGCGTGTATCACGCCGGACAGTGGTGGGATGCGGTGCGTTATGCGCGTCTCGACCTGCCGGTGGATGCGAGCGTCGCCGGTCCCGCGATTCTCGAACAGTCGGACACGACGATCTGGCTCGAACCGGGATTCTCCGGGCGCGTCGATGCGCTGGGCAACCTGCTCATCACGCGCGACGCCTGATGCCCGCGACAGGAGCCATGACATGAGTCAAACCTCTTTGCTCGACCCGGCGCGCACGGCACTCGTTATCGTCGATCTGCAAAACGACTTCATCACGCCCGGCGGTGCGTACGACCGGGGTGGTGCCGCAACACCTGAAGCGCAAGCGTTGCCCGCGCGCGTCGGGCCGATCGCGCAATCGCTCAAGGCCGCAGGCGGTTTTGTCGCGGCTAGCCAGTTCACGTTGTGGCCGGACGCGAACGGCGAGCCGATGATTTCGCCGCATCTGAAGCAATTGCGGCCGTTCCTGCGCCGTGGCGATTTTGTCGCGGGAACGGACGGTCATGCCACCGTGGCGGCGCTGGCGAAGCACGTCGACGTGTCGGTCTGGAAGGTGGCGTACTCCGCCTTCTTCAACACGCAACTGGACTGGGTGCTGCGACGTGCCGGTATCGACACGGTGGCGGTGTGCGGCATCGTGACCAACGGCGGCGTGGCGAGTACGGCGCGCGATGCGCACATGCGCGACTACCGCGTGCTGGTGCTCTCCGACGGATGTGCGGCACCCACCGTCGCCGCGCACGACGCCGCGTTGGCCGACCTGCGCACCGTTGGCGAGATCGTGACCTGCGAGGCCTTTGCAGGCCGCATCGCGTCATGAGCGGTCCTACGACACCGGTCGTTCGTCAGGGGCGGCCGCCGGTGGACGATCTGCCGCAAATCAGCGTGGTGATCGTGGGGGCAGGCGCATGCGGCCTGACTGCCGCGCTGGTGCTGCAAGACGCGGGCATCGACTGCGTGCTGCTTGAGCGTGACGCCATTCCCAGAGGCTCGACGGCACTGTCGTCGGGCTTCATTCCGGCGGCGGGCAGCGCGGTGCAGCGCGCGCTCGGCATTGATGACAGCGCTGCGCAGTTTGCGTCCGACGTCATGGGGAAGACGGAAGGCACGGCGGCGGCGCATCTGGTACGGGCGTATTCGGAGGCGTCCGGTCCGGCGATGGATGCGCTCGCGCGCCACGGGCTGACGTTCGACATTCTCGACGGCTTCCTTTACCCCGGCCACAGCGTGCGGCGCATGCACAGCCTGCCCGAGCGGACCGGTGCGGCGTTGATGGCGGCGCTCGAGCGTGCCGTGCAGGCAACCGACGCTCACGTCATGACGAAGACGCTGGTGCGCGAGCTGTGGGTGGATGCGTCGGGCAAGGTGCAGGCGGTTGGTTGCGTGCGTCCGGATGGCGCGATGGAATACCTCGGCTGCGACATGCTGCTGCTCGCCTGCAACGGCTTCGGCGGTAATGCCGGGTTGCGTACCGAACTGTTGCCCGAAATGGCACACGCGGTGTACGGCGGCCATGAGGGCAACGACGGCAGCGCCTTGCTCTGGGGGCGGGCGCTCGGCGCGGCAACAGCCGATCTGGGCGGCTATCAGGGGCACGGCTCGTGGGCGAGTCCGCACGGCGTGCTGATCTCGTGGGCCGTCATCATGGACGGCGGGGTGCAGATCAACCGGGAAGGGCGGCGGTTTCATGACGAAACGCACGGCTACTCGGAAGCGGCCGTGCACGTGCTCGCACAAACGGATGGCATCGCCTGGAATGTGTTCGACGCGCAGACGCTCGCACTGGCGCGCACGTTTCCCGACTTTCAGGAAGCCGAAGCCGCAGGTGCGCTCAAGACCTGTGCCGACCTCGACGCGCTCGCCAGTGTCATCGGCTGCGACGTGGCGACGCTGCGCGAAACGTTGGACGGCGTCGCGCCCGGCGTGAATGCCACCGATGGCCGCCGGTTCAGGCGCTCGCTCGTCGCGCCGTATTACGCAATTCGGGTCACGGGCGCGCTGTTTCATACGCAGGGCGGACTCGATATCGACGCCGCCTGCCGGGTGCTGCGTCCCGACGGATCGCCGATGCCCAACCTGCTCGCCGCAGGCGGTGCAGCGCGCGGCGTGTCGGGCAATGCAGTGTGGGGCTACCTGTCCGGTAATGGCCTGCTCTCGGCCGTCGCGGGCGGCTACATCGCGGCGAATACGATGATTGGCTCACTCGCCGCCATCACGAACACTCAGGAGATTTCTTCATGACGGCTTCGTCATCTGTCCAACTGTCGCTCCGACAGCGCCTCTCGCAAGGTGTGCTGCTGGCGCCCGGCGTGTACGACGCCTTGTCTGCCCTCATCGCCGCACAGTCCGGCTTCGAGGCCCTGTATCTCTCGGGGGCATCGATTGCCTATACGCGGCTCGGCCGCTCCGACATCGGTCTGACCACGTTCCCGGAAGTCGAAGACACGGTTGCACGGATTGCCGAGCGCGTGTCGGTGCCGGTGATCGTCGATGCCGATACCGGTTTCGGTAACGCGCTCAATGTCAAACGCACCGTGCGTGGTTTCGAGCGGGCGGGGGCGGCCATGATCCAACTGGAGGATCAGACGTTTCCGAAACGTTGTGGCCATCTCGATGGCAAGGGCGTGGTGCCTGCTCAGGAAATGGCGGGCAAGGTGCGGGCGGCCGTCGATGCACGGCATGACGCCGAGACGCTGATCCTCGCACGCACCGATGCGATTGCCGTCGAAGGACTCGACGCCGCACTGGACCGCGCTGAGCTGTATCTCGAAGCCGGGGCCGATGCGCTTTTCATCGAAGCGCTGCGCACGACCGAGCAGATGACTGCGGCCTGCGAGCGCTTTGCCCATCGTGTGCCGTTGCTGGCGAACATGGTCGAAGGCGGCAAGACGCCCGTGCAAAGTGCGCAGGCACTCGCGGATATCGGCTTTCGCATCGTCATCTTTCCCGGTGGCACCGCGCGTGCGGTGGCGCATACGTTGCAGGGCTATTACGCCAATCTGCACGCGCAGGGCACGACGGCGGCATGGCGCGACCGGATGCTCGATTTCGACGGTCTGAACACGGTGATCGGTACGCCTGAACTGCTGGCCGAGGGCAAGCAGTACGAGTGATTCGTGACGCCAGGGAAAGAATAGGGACGTCTACGATGACGGTGTGACGTCCGTCAGGGTCTCGGCGTGGAACGTGGGTAGCGCCGGAACACGGGGCCTGTCGCGATGAGATTCGCGACAGGCCCTTTTTGCATCAGGCAGACTGCCCGGATGGCGCTTGAGTCGGTCTCACACCACACCATCGGTACGCAGGCCTGCGATCTTCACATCATCAAAGCCGAGCCGTTCGCGCAGGATCTCGTCGCTATGCTGGCCGAGCGTTGGCGGGGCGGTGCGCGCGAGCGGGGGCGTCTCGCTCATCTTCATGGGGCTCGCGACCAGTCGCGACACACCACCGGACGCGTGCGGCAACGCGACTTCCATGCCACGCGCCTTGACCTGCGGGTGTGCGAAGACTTCGGGCAGCGTGTTGATCGGGCCGCACGGCACGCCGGACGCTTCGAGCTTGTCGATCCAGACGTCCTTGCCGAACTTGCGCACCATTTGCGCGAGCAGCGGCACTAGCGTCTCGCGGTGACGGACCCGCGACGGGTTGGTGGCGAAGCGCTCGTCGTCGGCCAGCGCTGGCTCGCCACCGGCCTCCACGAACTTGCGGAATTGCCCGTCGTTGCCGACCGCGACGATGATCCAGCCGTCGTCGCCCGTCTGGAAGGTCTGATACGGCACGATGTTCGGATGCGCGTTGCCCCAGCGCACCGGCGCTTTGTCGCTGGCCAGATAGTTCGTGTTCATGTTCGCCAACATGGCCACCTGCGTGTCGAGTAGCGCCATGTCGATGTACTGACCCACGCCGGTGCGGTCGCGGTGGGTGAGGGCGGCCATGATCGCGAGACTCGCGTACATGCCCGTCATCAGATCGGCAATCGCTACACCGGCCTTTTGCGGGCCGCCGCCGGGCAGCGCGTCGCGCTCGCCGGTGATGCTCATGAAACCGCCGATACCCTGCACGATGAAGTCGTAACCTGCACGCGAGGCGTACGGGCCGTCCTGCCCGAAGCCGGTGACCGAGCAGTAGACGAGATCCGGCTTGACCGCTTTGAGCGAGGCGTAATCGAGGCCGTACTTGGCCAGTTGTCCGACCTT
Organism: Pandoraea commovens; assembly: GCF_902459615.1. Lineage (GTDB taxonomy): Bacteria > Pseudomonadota > Gammaproteobacteria > Burkholderiales > Burkholderiaceae > Pandoraea > Pandoraea commovens. Next base: position 1,333,679 of record NZ_CABPSA010000001.1, on the reverse strand, counting down.
GTAGTTCTCGACGACAACATCGCTCTGCGCAGCCAGCGCCTTGACGATGGCCTGTCCTTCCGGTCGGGAGATGTCGAGCGTGAGCGAGCGCTTGTTGCGGTTTGCCGCGAGGTAATAGGCGGCTTCGGCCGTGTCGTGGCCATCGGCATCGCGCTGGTAGGGCGGGCCCCAACTGCGGGTGTCGTCGCCCACGCCGGGACGCTCCACCTTGATCACGTCTGCGCCCAGATCGGCCAGATTCTGCGTGGCCCACGGACCGGCCAGCACACGCGAAAGGTCCAGTACCCGGATATGACTCAGCGCACCCATCGTTCGCTATCTCCTTGTGTTTCGATTTGTCTTCGTTCGTCCGGGGCCTCGTTTGACCGACGTCGATTCGTCAACGATCGTTGGCTCGAACATGTTGCGGAACATTGTTTTGCAATGCGGAACTTGTGAGTGAGAGTCTACGGCGCACGCGCGGTGGCTGACCAGCGCCGTTTCGCACTGCGGTTAGCGGCGGGACGCTGTGGAGAGGTCGATTTCCCGTATAATCAAAAGTTTGCAAAATACCCCGCCAGGCTTTGCCTGCCCGGTCCCCACGCTTCCACGCAGCCTATGAAAGTCGCAGACATTCGGGAAAAATTCCTAAACTTCTTCGAGTCGAAGGGGCACACCATCGTGCGCTCGTCGAGCCTCGTGCCGTCCAATGACCCCACGCTGCTGTTCACGAACTCCGGCATGGTGCAGTTCAAGGACGTCTTCCTCGGACTCGAATCGCGCCCGTACACGCGCGCGACCACGGCCCAGCGCAGCGTGCGCGCCGGCGGTAAGCACAACGACCTCGAAAACGTGGGCTATACCGCCCGTCACCATACGTTCTTCGAAATGCTGGGCAACTTCTCGTTCGGCGATTACTTCAAGCGCGAAGCGATTCAGTACGCGTGGGAATTGCTGACGACCGTCTACAAGCTCCCGAAGGAAAAGCTCTGGGTCACCGTCTACAAGGAAGACGACGAGGCCTACGACATCTGGGCGAAGGAAGTGGGCGTGCCGGCCGAGCGCATCATCCGCATCGGCGACAACAAGGGCGCGCGTTACGCCTCGGATAACTTCTGGCAGATGGCCGATACCGGCCCGTGCGGCCCGTGCTCGGAAATCTTCTTCGACCACGGTGAAGACGTGTGGGGTGGCCCGCCGGGATCGCCGGAAGAAGACGGCGACCGCTACATCGAAATCTGGAACCTCGTGTTCATGCAGTTCAACCGCGACGAGCAGGGCAATATGACGCCGCTGCCCAAGCCGTGCGTTGACACCGGCATGGGGCTGGAGCGTATTGCGGCCGTGCTGCAACACGTTCACAGCAACTACGAGATCGACCTGTTCCAGCACCTGATCAAGGCCGCCGGTCGTGAGACGGGCGTGACCGACCTCAATGCGAACTCGCTCAAGGTGATCGCCGATCACATCCGTGCGTGCTCGTTCCTGATCGTCGACGGCGTGATTCCGGGTAACGAAGGCCGTGGTTACGTGCTGCGCCGTATCATCCGCCGCGCGATCCGTCACGGTTACAAGCTCGGCTGCAAGAAGCCGTTCTTCTACAAGCTCGTGCCGGATCTGGTCGCCGAGATGGGCGTTGCCTATCCGGAACTGGCGCAGGCGCAGCAGCGCGTGACCGACGTGCTCAAGCAGGAAGAAGAGCGCTTCGGCGAGACCATCGAGAACGGCATGGAAATTCTCGAAGGCGCGCTGGCCGATCTGGCCAAGAAGGGCGTGACCACGCTCGACGGCGAACTGGCATTCAAGCTGCACGACACCTACGGCTTCCCGCTCGATCTGACGGCGGACGTTTGCCGCGAGCGCAGCATCACGGTGGACGAAGCAGGCTTCGACGCCGCGATGGCGCGTCAACGTGAGCAGGCGCGCGCCGCAGGCAAGTTCAAGATGGCGACCGCCCTCGAATACACGGGCGACAAGACGCGCTTCGAAGGCTACGACAAGCTCGCGCTCGAAGGCGCGAAGGTCACGGCTTTGTACGTCGACGGCACCAGCGTGGCCAAGATGACTGCTGGTCAGCAAGGCATCGTTGTGCTCGACACGACGCCGTTCTACGCCGAGTCGGGCGGTCAGGTGGGCGATCAGGGTCTGATCGTCGCCGGGGCTGCGCGTTTCGGCGTGTCGGACACGCAGAAGATTCAGGCCGACGTGTTCGGTCACTACGGTTCGCTGGAATCGGGTGAGCTGAAGGTCGGTGAAGCGGTAACGGCGCAGGTCGATGCCGTGCGTCGCGCGCGCACCGTGCGCAACCACTCGGCGACTCACCTGATGCACAAGGCCTTGCGCGAAGTGCTGGGTGGTCACGTGCAACAGAAGGGCTCGCTTGTCGACGCCGACAAGACCCGCTTCGACTTCGCGCATAACGCTGCGATGACGGCCGACGAAATTCGTCGCGTGGAAGATATCGTGAACGCCGAAGTGCTGGCGAACGCGCCGACGCAAGCCGCGCTGATGTCGTTCGACGACGCGGTCAAGGGCGGCGCAATGGCGCTGTTCGGCGAGAAGTACGGCGACGAAGTGCGCGTGCTAGACATCGGCACATCGCGCGAACTGTGCGGCGGTACGCACGTCTCGCGTACGGGCGATATCGGCCTGTTCAAGATCGTGATGGAAGGTGGCGTGGCCGCCGGTATCCGTCGCGTGGAAGCGATCACCGGCGATAACTCGGTGCGCTTCGTCCAGACGCTCGACGACCAGATCAACGAAGCAGCTGCCGCGCTCAAGACGCAACCTGCAGAACTGAGCCCGCGTATCGCGCAGGTGCAGGAGCAGGTCAAGTCGCTGGAGAAGGAACTGGCGGCGCTCAAGTCAAAGCTGGCATCGAGCCAGGGCGATGAACTGGTCGAGAAGGCCGTCGACGTGAGCGGTCTGAAGGTGCTGGCCGCGCAACTCGAAGGCGCCGACGCCAAGACGCTGCGCGAGACGATGGACAAGCTCAAAGACAAGCTGAAGAGCGCAGCTATTGTGCTGGCTGCCGTCGAAGGCGGTAAGGTCACGCTGATCGCCGGTGTGACGGCGGACGCGACGGCCAAGGTCAAGGCGGGCGAACTCGTCAACTTCGTCGCTCAGCAGGTCGGCGGCAAGGGCGGCGGTCGTCCGGACATGGCGCAGGCCGGTGGTACCGACCCGTCGCAACTGCCGCAGGCGCTCGCTGGCGTGCAGGCATGGGTGGCTGGCAAGCTGTAATGGGGCGATGACGGGGGTTATCTCTCGTTTCACTCACGCCTGATTCATCAAAACGCGCACTTCGGTGCGCGTTTTGCATTTCAGGCCGGTCGGCGCGCGCTATTGCCCTGCCGGGGGCAGGGGCACCGTCACCTTCGGCAATGGTTTGCATGTAAAGTATTTGCCACGATTCACGTCAACTTCTTTCGCCTGCGGGCCAGCCATCGCCATGCCAGCTACTCTCGCCGATTCCGACCGTGTCACGAAGCTGCGTCAACCGTCGCCGGAGCGCGCGGCCTGGCGCATCGCGTTGTCGTGCATGCTCGCCTTGTCGATTGCGATGGGGATCGGCCGCTTCGCTTTCACGCCGATGCTGCCACTCATGCTGCATGAGCATCTCACCGACATTCAGCACGGCAGTTGGCTCGCGTCGCTGAACTATGCGGGGTACTTCATCGGGGCGTTGTCGTGCATGTGGCTGCACTTCACGCCGACGCTCCTCATTCGCTTCGCACTCGCCGCCACGGTCGCGCTGACGTTGGCGATGGGGCTGATGGAATCGTTCGTCGTGTGGGCGATCGTGCGCACGCTCGCGGGCGTGATGAGCGCATGGGCGATGGTGTTCTCGGCGGGGTGGGGCTTTCGCAAACTGGCCGAGCTGCGCATGCCGAGTCTCGGTGGTGTGATCTTTGCCGGGCCCGGCGCGGGTATTGTGGTGACGGGCTTGCTCGCGAGCCTGAACGATGCGCTCGGCTGGCCTGCGCGCGGCGGCTGGTTGCTGTGCGGCGTGCTCGCGCTGGGGTTGCTGGCCGTCATCTGGCGGACGTTCGTGGCCGATGTACCCGTGGCCGTCGATGCGACCAAGTCGGCCGACGCTGCCAAGTCTACGGCCGCCACCGCCGCGCCCTCGATCAATCACGGCAGCGGCGAGAGCGTGATCCCCGTCACGATCCTGTACAGCTTCGCAGGCTTCGGCTACATCATCACGGCGACCTTCCTGCCGGTGATCGCGCGTCAGGCATTGCCCGGCTCACCGTGGCCCGACCTGTTCTTCCCGCTGCTCGGTCTGATGGTGATTCCGGGAGCCATCATCGGGGCACGCGCGCCGCTCGCGTGGGATAACCGTTTGCTGCTCGCGGTGTGCTACGTCATGCAAGGGCTGGGGGTGGGCATCGGCATCGTGCTGCCGAACGTCGTGGGCTTCGCGATGGGGAGTGTGCTCGTGGGGCTGCCGTTCACGGCGATTACGGTCTACGCGGTGCGCGAGTGCCGACGTTTGCGTGGGGACAATGCCAATGGTCTGATCGGGCTGGTGACGGCATCCTATGGCATCGGGCAGATCGTCGGCCCACTGGTGGCCGCGCCGCTCGTCGCCGCGACCGGCGGATTCACGACGGCATTGCTGTGTGCCAGCGGCGTGCTGGCGCTCGGGGCTATCGGTTTCGTGTGGGACTGGCGTCGTTCGCTCGAACGCGCGCCCTGATACGACAACTCCGGTAGGCCTTCGCTTGAATCTTCGGACTTTCCTCAGAGAAGCGTATGTCTTTTACCTTGAAGGCGGGCCGAAAGGCCGCCACTGTTATGAGCGACGAAGAGCGTCAGGTGCGCATCGATCTTGCCGCCTGCTATCGCCTCGTGGCGCTGAACGGCTGGGACGATCTCATCTACACGCACATCTCCGCGATGGTGCCGGGCGAGCCGGGGCACTTCCTCATCAATCCGTTCGGGCTGGCGTTCGACGAAGTGACGGCGTCGAATCTCGTGAAGATCACGATGGACGGCGAGATCGTGGGCGAGAGCGCGCACCCCGTCAACGTGACCGGGTTTGCGCTGCACGGAGCGGTGCACGCGGCGCGCCCGGATGCCGTTTGCGTCATGCATCTGCACAACACGGCGGGTATCGCCGTATCCATTCAGCCGCATGGCCTGCTGCCGATTTCGCAGCATGCGCTGCGCTTTCACGAGCGCATCGGATATCACGACTATGAAGGGCTGGCGTTTTCACCGTCGGAGGGCGAGCGGCTGGTGACGTCGCTTGGCGTGCATCCCGCGATGTTGCTGCGTAATCACGGCACGCTGACCGTCGGCCGCACGGTGGCGGAAGCCTTCGTGCTGATGGCGACGCTCATCAAGGCCTGCGAGATCCAGTTGCAGGCGCTGGCGGGCGGCGCTGCGCCGAATTTGCCGAGTCCGGCGGTGCAGGACAAGACGGCGATTCAGCTCGAAGACGGCGGCGCGATCGAGGGCGTGCTGGAATGGCCTGCGCTGCTGCGCAAACTCGATAGAATAGACGCCTCGTTTCGCGATTGACCGTTCGATGGAGGGCGCACGGACTTGTTGTCTGCGGCGCTCGGGCAGGGCATCGGAAACGTCCGGCAGCGCTACGCCGCCGGTTCCAATAACGACATCAGGAGATTGATCGCAATGCCAACGTTTCACGTCGAGATGTTCGAAGGGCGCACCGTCGAGCAAAAGCGCGCGTTCGTCAAAGCCGTTACGCAAGCCGCAGTGGAGACGATCGGTTGCACGCCGGGGTCCGTCGATATCATCATCACCGACATCAAGCCGGAAAACTGGTCTACGGCAGGCACGCTCTGGTCGGATCCGCGCCCCGAGTGAGCGCGCGAATCTGAAGTCGCAAATCTGTTAAGCCGGTGTCCGTCACCGGGCTGTCTGAAGCGGGAGCGTTGTGTGGCGTTCCCGCTGTCTTGAAGAGGTCGTCATGTCGCAAGCTCCGTCCGTTTCGAATACTGAGATCACGTCCACCGACGCGGCACAAACGCCGCAGCACTTCGCGTCCGACAACTACGCGGGGATTTGCCCCGAGGCCATGCGCTATCTGGTCGAGGCGAATGCCAGCGGTCACGAAGTGTCATATGGCGACGATACGTGGACGCAGCGCGTGTGCGACGGCATCCGGCAACTCTTCGACACGGACTGCGAAGTCTTCTTCGTTTTCAACGGCACGGCGGCCAACTCGCTTGCGCTGGCGTCGCTGTCGCAGTCCTATCACTCCGTCATTTGTCACGAACTGGCACACGTCGAGACGGACGAGTGCGGTGGTCCGGAGTTCTTCTCCAACGGCGCGAAGCTGCTCACCGCACGTGGTCGCGAAAACAACGGCAAGCTCACGCCAGACGCCGTCGAGGCCGTCATCAATCGCCGCTCGGACATCCACTTCCCGAAGCCCAAGGTCGTCACGCTCACGCAGGCGACGGAGGTCGGGACCGTCTACTCGGTCGATGAGGTCAAAGCGATCTCGGCGGTCGCCAAGCGCCGCAACCTGCGCGTGCACATGGACGGCGCACGCTTTGCCAACGCGGTGGCGACGCTCGGCTGCCATCCGGGCGACGTGACCTGGCGTGCGGGGGTAGACGTGCTGTGTTTCGGTGGCACGAAGAACGGTTTGCCGGTCGGCGAGGCGGTGGTGTTCTTCAACCGCTCGCTCGCAGAGGATTTTGCTTATCGCGTGAAGCAGGCGGGGCAGTTGGCCTCGAAGATGCGTTTCATCTCCGCGCCGTGGCTCGGCATGCTGGAGAACGACACGTGGCTGCGCCGTGCACGGCATGCGAACGAGATGGCGCAGTTGCTCGCGAGCCGCATCCGCGACATTCCCGGCGTATCGATCATGTTCGAGACGCAGGCCAACGGCGTGTTCGCAGAACTGCCGCCGCATGTCATCGAAGCGCTACGCGCGAAGGGCTGGCGCTTCTATACGTTCATCGGCGCAGGCGGCTGCCGCTTCATGTGCGCGTGGGATACCCGTGTGGAGACGGTAGAACGTCTGGCTGCAGATATCCGTGCGCTGAGTGTGACGGCGTAGCAGTTTCGATCAAGCCTGACGCGGCGCAGGCACCGTAGGCGTCAGGAAGCGGTGCGCCAAAGTGTGATAGAACGACGGCGCGATGGTCTTCGAGACCTGCGTCGACAGCAGTGCGACGGCCATGAGCGGAATCACCATCTGATGGCCGTCGATCATCTCCATGACGATCACAAACGACGTAATCGGCGATTGCGTCACCGCCGCCAGATAGCCGACCATACACAGCGCGGCCATCGCGGGCAGCGGTATCACGGACGTCACGTGCGCCATCACATTCCCCAGCCCGGCACCAATCGCCAGCGACGGTGCGAAGATCCCGCCGGGAATGCCAGACAGATACGACACGCACAACGCGGCAAACTTCAGCACGGCGTAAAACGGCGAGAGCGCCGCGTGCGACTCAAGCAAACCCCGCGCTTCGGCGTAGCCGCTGCCGAACGTGGTGCCGCCTGAGACAATGCCGATCACCGCAATCGCCAGACCGCACAGGAAGGCGAAGCGCACCGGGCGCGCGCGACGCAAATTGACCAGTTGCGCGGGCATCCATCGCGGCACGTTAAGCATCAACCAGCCGAAGAGTCCCCCGGCCACGCCCGTCAGCACACTGGCGACGATGAGCACCGGGATGAGTGCCCAGTTGAATTCGCTGATGGCCTTGATCTGGCCGAAATAGAGATAGTTGCCCTGCAGGCCGAGCGCCACGACGCCGGAGAAGATGATGGCGGTAATGAGTGTGCCGCTGCTGCGTGCGACGAAGCTGCGGCTCAGCTCTTCGATGGCGAACACGACGCCCGCGAGCGGCGTGTTGAACGCTGCCGCCAGACCTGCCGCTGCCCCGGCCAGTGTCAGTTGACGCTCGATGTGCACGCTGCTGCGGCGATACCCGCGTCGCATGGCGTACATCAGCGATGCGCCGATCTGCACGGTCGGGCCTTCGCGGCCGATCGTGAAGCCGCACAGAATGCCGAGAAACGAGATCGCGATCTTGCCGAACATGATGCGCAGCGTCAGCAGCGATTTCGACAAACGCGAGTCCTGAAGCGTTGCGATCACCTGGGGAATGCCACTGCCCTCGGCACCCCGGAAGAACTTTTGCGTCAGCCATATCGCCAGCGCGGCACCGAGCGGGGTGACGATCAGCGGCAGCCAGAAGCCATGCGTCAGCATGCGCTGGAATAGCTCGAATCCGAAGTCCACCAGCTTGGCGTAGGCCACCGACACCAGACCGACGAGCACTGCGCCGAGCCAGAACACACCATAGTTGTGCCACAGACGACGTGAGCGGCGCACTCCACGTTGGGTCAGCCGGGTGGATAGCGATTTAGGCGACGTGGCAGGAGCAGCGGGTGAGGGCGATGCAGACGGCGAGGACGACTGAGGTGGCGTGTCGGACGCGGGCGGAACGTTCGGTGGAATGTCAGTCACGGGGCCGTGATCGAAAATTGAAAGACGTTCGGCGATTATACGCCACGGCCTGTTTGGGCTTGGTCCGGACGCGTCTCGGAATTTGCCGAATATGCAGCGCGTCATGAGTTCATTTAATATGTTCGGATTCGCTGAAGAACGATCATGAACGAACTCATTTTTTGTCCCCGCTGTGCCTCTGCGCTCGATTCTCGCGAGGTCGCCGGGCGTATTCGCCGCGCCTGTCCGGACGCGGCCTGTGGTTTCGTCCACTGGGACAACCCGCTGCCGGTCGTGGCCGGGCTCGTGGAATACCGTGGCCAGATTCTGCTGGCACGCAATGCGGCGTGGACCGAAGGCATGTTCGCGCTCATCACCGGCTTTCTTGAGCGCGACGAGACCCCTGAAGACGGCATTCGCCGCGAAATCAAGGAAGAGACGAATCTGGAAGCCGATGCGATTTCACTGCTCGGCGTCTACGAATTCATGCGCAAGAACGAATTGATCATCGCGTATCACGCGGTCTGTGACGGTGATATTCAGCTCTCGGAGGAGCTGGCCGAGTTCCGGCTCGTCGCGCCGCATCAAGTGCGTCCGTGGCGCGCAGGGACCGGGCACGCGGTCGCCGAATGGCTACGACGGCGCAATCTGCCGGTCGAATACGTCGAATCGGCGCGGATGTCGATTGCTGGATGACGTACGGATGCGCCGATGGGCCGACGCGCTGAAACGGGCGTCGGCGGGAGCGTTCGGCGACGACTACGGTAGAATCGCGATTTGCGGGGCCAACTCCGCAACAGATTCGAACAAGACCGAAGAGAGGGACATGAGCATGGAATTCCAGAAAGAAGTCGACGCGAGCGGCCTGAACTGCCCGCTGCCGATCCTGCGTGCCAAGAAGGCGCTGGCGGAAATGCAAAGCGGCGAAGTGCTGCACATCATCGCCACCGATCCGGGCTCGGGGCGCGATTTCAGCGCCTTCGCCAAGCAAACCGGCAACGAACTGCTCGATACGCGCGAAGATGGCAAGACGTTCCACTTCTGGATGCGCCGTCGCTGATTGACGGTGGGTGTCGTCAGCGTCGATTGCATCGATGCCAACGCCCTAGCGGTACAGCAGACACAAAAAAACCGACGGACATGCCGTCGGTTTTTTTATTTGCGCAGGTGACAGACGCTCAGGTCAGGTCGCCCTGCACATCTTCCTGCAGATACTTGCGGAATGCGTCCTTCAGTTCCGGGTGACGCAGAGCGAACTCCACCGTCGCCTTCAGATAACCGAGCTTGCTGCCGCAATCGAAGCGCTTACCGTCGTAGCGATAGGCGAGCACGACTTCGTCCTGCATGAGTTTCTGGATGGCGTCCGTCAGTTGGATCTCGCCGCCCGAACCCGGATCGATCTCGCGGATGCAGTCGAAAATACGCGGACGCAGCACATAACGGCCAACCACGCCCAGATTCGACGGTGCATTTTCCGGCGCCGGCTTCTCGACGATGTCCGTCAGTTTGACGATCGCCTTCTCGCCCCAGTCCGTGCCCTTGACGATACCGTACGAGCGGCTTTGCTCGATGGGGATCTCTTCTACGCCGATGATCGAGTTGTGATACTGGTTGTACAGATCGACCATCTGCTTGAGCACCGGCGGCTGGCCGTCGAGCAAGTCGTCGGCAAGGATGACGGCGAACGGCTCGTCGCCCACCAGCTTCTCGGCGCACAGCACAGCGTGGCCCAGACCCAGCGCTTTCGGCTGACGCACATAGAAGCAATCGATGTGCGGCGGCTTGATCGAATGCACGACGTCGAGCAGCGCCTGCTTGTTCTTCGCTTCGAGTTCGGCTTCGAGTTCGAATGCCGTATCGAAGTGATCTTCGATGGCGCGCTTGTTACGGCCTGTTACGAAAATCATCTCGGTGATGCCAGCCGCTGCCGCCTCTTCCACGGCGTACTGAATCAGCGGCTTGTCCACGACCGGCAGCATTTCCTTGGGGCTCGCCTTGGTCGCCGGCAGAAACCGGGTGCCGAGCCCCGCAACGGGGAAGACGGCTTTGGTCACAATGGCTTTCATTAGTATCTCCCTGATGAATATTGCGCGTCTCAGGCGGGCAGGCGGGCGAGTTGTGCCTGCAATTTGCCGAGTACCGCTTCAAAGTCGACTAATCGTTGCTTCTCAAGTTCCACAACGTTGGCTGGGGCGCGCGCCACGAAACTCTCGTTGGAGAGCTTGCCGTGGCATTTGGCGATCTCGCCTTCGAGGCGCTTCACTTCCTTGCCGAGGCGTTCGCGCTCGGCCGCAACATCGATTTCGACCTTCAATGCCAACTTGTTTGCACCCACCACGGCGAGCGGCGCGCCGGCGGCCTGCGCGTCGAGCGCGGCTTCGTCGGCCAGCACCTGCACTTCCGAGAGTTTCGCCAGCGTTTGCAGATACGGGGCAATCGACGTCAGGAACGGCACATCGCCCGCGACCAGCAGCGGCACGCGTTGCGCCGGCGACAGGTTCATTTCGCCGCGCAGGTTACGGCATGCATCCACGGCGGCCTTCAGTTGCTGCATCCAGGCTTCGTCGCTTTCGTCGATCTTGCTGGTATCGGCGACCGGATACGGCTGCACCATGATACTGGCTTCGCCCGGCGCCTTGTCGGCCGGATAGCGGCCAGCCAGCGGGGCCACCTTCTGCCACAGGGCTTCGGTGATGAACGGAATGATCGGGTGGGCAAGACGCAGCACCGTTTCCAGCACGCGCAGCAGCGTGCGGCGCGTGGCGCGCTGTTGCGCCGGGGTGCCGTTCTGAATCTGCCACTTGGCCAGTTCGACGTACCAGTCGCAGTACTCGTCCCACACGAATTTGTAGATCGCGCTGGCGATGTTGTCGAAGCGGTAGTCGGCAAAGCCCTTCGCAACGTCGGCTTCCACGCGCTGGAGCAACGAGACGATCCAGCGGTCGGCGCGCGAGAAGTCGAGCTGACCCTCCGGGCCGCAATCGCCCACGCACGGCGCGAGACCGCAATCCTGACCTTCGCAGTTCATCAGCACGAAGCGCGTGGCGTTCCACAGCTTGTTGCAGAAGTTGCGATAGCCTTCGCAGCGCGCGAGATCGAAGTTGATGTTGCGGCCAAGCGTGGCCATCGATGCGAACGTGAAGCGCAGCGCGTCGGTGCCGAACGGCGCGATGCCCTCCGGGAATTCCTTGCGGGTCTTCTTCTCGATGGTCGCGGCTTGCTTCGGGTTCATCAGACCCGTGGTGCGCTTGGCGAGCAGGGCGTCGAGCGACACGCCGTCGACGATGTCGATCGGATCGAGCGTGTTGCCCTTCGACTTGGACATCTTCTGGCCTTCGGCGTCGCGCACAAGGCCGTGCACGTACACGGTCTTGAACGGCACCTTGCCGGTGAAGTGCGTGGTCATCATGACCATGCGCGCCACCCAGAAGAAGATGATGTCGAAGCCGGTCACGAGCACCGACGACGGCAGGAAGTGCTTCAGTTCCGGGGTTTCCTGCGGCCAGCCCAGCGACGAGAACGGCACGAGCGCCGACGAGAACCACGTGTCGAGCACGTCTTCGTCGCGCTTGAGCGCACCGGTGGAGCCGGCGGCACGCGCTTTCTCGATGGCTTCGGCTTCGGTGCGGGCGACGAACACGTTGCCTGCGTCGTCGTACCACGCCGGAATCTGATGGCCCCACCAGAGCTGACGGGAAATGCACCAGTCCTGAATGTTCTCGAGCCACTGGTTGTAGGTCGTCGTCCAGTTCTCCGGCACGAACTTGATCTCACCGCTGCGCACGACGTCGAGCGCAGTTTCGGTGATCGACTTGCCGGGGTGGAACGTGCCTTCGGGGGCTGGCTTGCTCATTGCGACGAACCACTGGTCCGTGAGCATCGGTTCGATGACCGTGCCCGTGCGGTCGCTGCGCGGCACCATCAGCTTGTGCGGCTTGACCGATTCGAGCAGGCCCAGCGCGTCGAGGTCGGCGACGATCTGCTTGCGCGCGTCGAAACGATCCAGCCCCTGGTACTTTACGGGCGCGTTTTCGTTGATCTTCGCGTCGAGCGTGAGGATGTTGATCTGCGGCAGGTTATGGCGCTGACCGACAGCGTAGTCGTTGAAATCGTGTGCCGGGGTGACTTTCACCACGCCCGTACCGAATTCGAGGTCGACGTAGTCGTCGGCGATGATCGGGATTTCACGGTCCGTGAGCGGCAGCTTGGCCGACTTGCCGATCAGGTGCTTGTAGCGCTCGTCTTCCGGGTGCACCATCAGTGCGGTGTCGCCCAGCATCGTTTCCGGACGCGTGGTTGCGACCGTGAGCGTGCCGGAGCCATCGGCGAGCGGGTAGCGGATGTGCCACAGCGAGCCTTCTTCTTCCTCGCTGACCACTTCCAGATCGGACACGGCTGTGAGCAGCGTCGATTCCCAGTTCACGAGACGCTTGCCGCGATAGATCAGACCCTGCTCGTACAGTGCGACGAACACATCGCGCACGGCGCTGGACATCTTCTCGTCCATCGTGAAGTACTCGCGGCTCCAATCGATGGAAGCCCCGAGACGGCGCACCTGACGCGTGATCGTGCTGCCCGACTGCTCCTTCCACTCCCAGACGCGTTCCGTGAACTTCTCGCGGCCGAGGTCATGGCGCGAGACCTTCTGGGCGTCGAGTTGACGCTCGACGACGATCTGCGTGGCGATGCCCGCATGGTCGGTGCCCGGCACCCACAGGGTGTTCGCGCCCTTCATGCGGTGGTAGCGCGTCAGACCATCCATGATCGTCTGGTTGAACGCGTGCCCCATGTGCAGCGTGCCGGTGACGTTCGGCGGCGGCAACTGGATGCTGAAATCTTCGCGGGCGTCGTCGAGGGTCGGGCGGGCATAGCCGCGGCGTTCCCATTCGGGGCCCCAGTGGGCTTCGACGTCCTGCGGCTCGAAGCTCTTGGCAAGCGTATTGTCGCTGTCGCTCATGGATTGATGGACCGTGTAATGCGTGAAACCTTGAATTATAAAAGATTCGGTGGCGTTTCCGCGCCGCAGCAGGATTTATAATCGGGCTTCACTCGAAATTCCTCCCCGACATGCCCGATCTGCTCGCCAATCTGAACCCCGAACAACTGGCCGCCGTCACGCTTCCCGACGAGCCTGCCCTCATTCTCGCGGGCGCGGGTTCCGGCAAGACGCGCGTGCTCACGACCCGTATCGCCTGGCTAATCCAGCAGGGACACGTCGGCCCGGCGGGCATTTTGGCGGTGACCTTTACCAATAAGGCCGCCAAGGAAATGCAGGCCCGGCTTGGCGCGATGCTGCCGATCAGCACGCGTGCGATGTGGATCGGCACCTTCCACGGGCTGTGCAACCGCATGCTGCGCGCGCATTTTCGCGACGCTGGGCTGCCGCAGAGCTTCCAGATCCTCGACCAGTCCGATCAGCTCTCCGCCATCAAGCGGATGATGAAGGCAGCGAATGTCGACGATGAGAAATTTCCGCCGAAAAACCTGCAATATTTCATCAACAACGCGAAGGAACAGGGCCTGCGGCCGCATGAAGTCGAGGCCAACGACGCGTTCAATCAGAAGTTCGTCGAACTGTACGCGAGCTACCAGGAGCAATGCCAGCGCGAGGGTGTGGTCGATTTTGCCGAACTGCTGCTGCGCTGCTTCGAACTGCTCAAGCACAACGAGCCGCTGCGCGTGCATTACCAGTCGCGCTTCCGCCATATCCTCGTCGACGAGTTCCAGGACACCAACAAGCTCCAGTATGCGTGGCTGAAAATGCTCGCCGGTACAAACGCCGCCGTGTTCGCTGTGGGCGACGACGATCAGAGTATCTACGCGTTTCGTGGTGCCAACGTCGGTAATATGGCTGACTTCGAGCGTGAATTCCGCGTTCGTCACCTGATCAAGCTGGAGCAGAACTATCGCTCGCACGGCAATATTCTCGACGCCGCGAACGCGCTGATTTCCAACAACGCGCGACGTCTGGGCAAGAATCTGCGCACCGACGCGGGCCATGGCGAGCCGATTCGCGTCTATGAAGCGGCGACCGATCTGCAAGAGGCCAGCTGGCTCGTCGAGGAAATCAAGGCGCTGGTCGCGCAAGGCCTTTCCCGACAAGACGTGGCGATTCTGTATCGCAGCAACGCCCAGTCGCGGGTGATGGAGCATGCGCTGGTCGGCGCGGGCATCGCCTATCGCGTGTACGGTGGCCTGCGCTTTTTCGAGCGTCAGGAAGTCAAGCACGCGCTGGCGTATCTGCGTCTGATCGAAAATCCGAACGACGATACGGCGTTCGTGCGTGTCGTCAATTTCCCCACGCGCGGGATTGGCGCACGTTCGCTGGAGCAACTGGCCGACGCGGCGCGTCTCTACAACTGCTCCATGTATGCGGCTGTACCTTATATGACGGGCAAGGCCGGGACCAATCTACTGGCGTTCGTGCGCATGATCGAACAGATGCGCCATGCCACCGAGAGGCTCACGTTGCCGGAGGTGGTGACGCATGTCATCGACGCGAGCGGCCTGATTACGCACTATCAGACCGAGAAGGAAGGGCAGGATCGCATCGAGAACTTGCAGGAACTGGTGCATGCCGCCACGGCCTTCATCGCTGAAGAGGGCTATGGACTGGACGCACCGGCGCGTCTGATCGCGATGCGCCCCGCACTGCCTGGCGCGCCCGACGTGCTGGCGTCTCCCGATGGCGTGGTCGATGCCGATACGCCGGTGGAGATGACTCCGCTGGCAGGCTTCCTTTCGCACGCGTCGCTCGAAGCGGGCGACAACCAGGCCGAAGCCGGCCAGGACGCTGTGCAACTGATGACGGTGCACGCAGCCAAGGGGCTGGAATTCACGGCGGTGTTCGTCACCGGTCTCGAAGAGGGGCTGTTTCCGCACGAAAATAGCGCGCTCGAACTCGACGGGCTCGAAGAAGAGCGTCGTCTGATGTATGTGGCGATCACACGCGCGAAGGAGCGTCTGTACCTGTCGTTCACGCAAAGCCGCATGCTGCATGGTCAGACGCGCTACAACGTGCGCTCGCGCTTCTTCGACGAAATCCCCGAGGAAGTGCTGAAGTTCCTCACGCCGCGTGCGCAGCCGGGGGCGCGTCTGAGTCAAAGCGAACCGGCTTGGGGGCGCGACTGGTTCTCACGCCCGCAAGTCAGCGCGCCGAAGGACGAATGGGCGGCAACGAAGTCTGAGAAGGCGCTGGCCGATCGCTCGCGCGCGTCGGAGACGGGCTTCAAGCTGGGACAGGGCGTGTTCCACACCAAGTTCGGTGAAGGCAAGATCATCGGGCTGGAAGGCACGGGCGACGAAGCGCGTGCGCATGTGAAATTCGGCCGTCATGGCGAGAAATGGCTGGCGCTGGCTGTGGCGAAACTTCAGCCGATCGAGTGATCGTTGGCACTGCAATAAAAAAGGGCACCTTCGGGTGCCCTTTGCTTTTGTCGACGTCGCCCGATGCCTGCTTCAAGCCTCCGGCGGCGAAACGTTCGGATCGAGCGCCCCGATCTCCTGCACGCCGAAGCATCCGCGATAGCTGGCGTAGAACGAGCAGTAGATGATGGCGGCGAACAGCAGCGACAACGGCGAGACCAGAAGAATGGCGTATTGGAAGACGCCCAGCACGGCCATGATGATCGTGAGAATCATCGATGCCGCCGCCGCGAGCAGCATCACACACAGCGCGTAGACGACGAACGCGCGGAAGTTTCGCGTGCAGGCTGTCCAACTGAAGAAGATGGCCTTGACGGGCGTGATGTCGTGCCATGCTACGAGCACCGGCGCGAACCAGAACAACATCGCCACCGGGATGTACGCGATGGCGAAGGCGATGGCAGCGATCAATCCGGCGGTGCCGTTCATGATCTCGTCGCGATTGACGTTGCCGTCGAACAGCAGGTTGTTGATCAGTTCGCTGCCATTGAACAGCGACGAAATCAGGTAGGCGGCGATGGTTGCGGCCATGTAATACCCGCCCAGCACCAGCAGACGGCGGGCGATGTCTTTGCCGTGTCCGCGAAAACCGTCGAGCAGCACCTGCGGCAACACCTGCTTGTTCTTGATGATGTCGCGGCAAGCGGCCATGAAGCCCACCGACAGGCCGGGCACCAGGACGAGCAAAACGGGCCCGCCGATGATCGGCACGAAGGAGATCACCAACGTGCCGAACATATAGGCAAACAGCAGGCTCATGATGGCGAGCGGATTCTTGCGGAACAGCCAGATGCCCTGGCGCAGCCACAAATAACCACTCTTCGGCGGGACTTCAAGCAATTGCATAGGGTTCGAGAGACTCCGGGTGGGGTCGGGTTACAGCCAGGGAATGGAAACGGCTTCGATGCGTTTGCGCAGGATTCGTTCGAAATGCCCCGGATCGTGCGGCTTGAGCATTTCGGCCGCTCGCGGCAAGTGAAAATCATACAGGCGCGAGAGCCAGAATCGCAGCGCGCCCGCTCGCAGCATGTCTCGCCAGTGCGACGCCTCGATGTCGGTCAGCGGACGCACCGTCTCGTACGCGCGCAGCATCGCGAGCGCACGGGCGTCGTCCAGCTCACCGGTGGCGAGGTCGCAGCACCAGTCGTTGACCGTCACGGCCAGATCGAACAGCCACTTATCGCAGCCGGCAAAGTAAAAGTCGAAGAAGCCGCCCAGACGAGGCGAGCCGTCTTCGGCCTTGTCGAAGAGTACGTTATCGCGGAACAGATCGCAGTGGCACGGCCCGGCCTGCATCGCGCGATAGTCGCCCGAGCCGAAAAACGCCTCCTGATGCGCCATCTCGCTTTCCAGCAGCGTGCGCTCGGCATCGTTCAGGAACGGCAGCACGGCCGGAGCCGCCTCACGCCACCACGGCAGGCTGCGCAGGTTGGCCTGTTCCAGCGTGAAATCGCGTCCGGCCAGATGCATGCGGGCAAGCATTGCGCCGACATGGGCGCAATGCGCGGGCGTCGGCGCCAGTTCGGAGCGACCCGACAGTTTGGTGACGATGGTCGCGGGCTTGCCGTTCAGCTCGCCAAGGATCTCACCCGTGCGATCCGGAATCGGATCGGGCACGGGCACGCCGTGATGCGCCAGATGGCCCATCAATTGCAGGTAGAACGGCAACTGCGTGGCCGTGAGCTTCTCAAACAGCGTCAGCACGAACTCGCCGCGCTCGGTCGTCAGGAAGTAGTTGGTGTTCTCGATGCCCGAGCTGATGCCCCGGAAGTCGAGAACATTCCCCAAATCGTAGCGTTGCAGCCACTGCTGGAGCTGCTCGGGCGAGACGGAAGTAAAAACGGCCATGCTTGCGTTGAGTGGATAAGACTCAGACAAACGGCCCGTGCGCGTGCAGCGGGCCGCTGGTTTGAGACAAACAGGTGGCTCGCGCGCCGAACGAAATGAAGTATCGGAAGTGCCGGGGCGCGCGAATGAGTCAGATTACCAGAGACGTCAGAACTTCAGGCCGACGGACGGCAGACGGTCGTTTTGCGACGTGTTGTCACGTGCGCGCGGCGCGTTGTCGGGCGGCGTGGTCAACTGGTAGTTGGTGCCGAAACGGGAGTGGACATCGATTTCCGTGGGCTTGCCGCGATCGCGGTACTCGGTCACGGTCGTACCCTGGTCGTTGACGTAGTAGCTCGGCTTGCGTTCCTGATTGACGTCGACGTTCTGGACGCTGGTGGCAGCGGCGCGGGCGTCGGCTTCACGTTTGGCGGCTTGTGCGGCGGTTTCCTTGCCGTCCTGAGCGTAGACATGGCCGGCGAACAGCAGGCCGGCACCGATCAGCAGGGGCAGGGCACGGGAAAAGCGCGTTTTCATCATTATTCTCCGAGGGCGGGAACGCATCCGCGACGTAAGAGGCAAGCCGGGCCGGCGCAGCGGGTTCCAATCTGTCCATTCTATCAAACGTACCCCACTTCGCATTGTGGAATCTCGTCGAATGCACCGTGGTTGCTTGCCTGCGGCCCTTTTTGTCCTCACCAATGAACGTTTCATGACAACGCTTCTGTCCGAAATGTGAGATTTCGGATGATTCGCAATGTTGGTCTATATTTCTTTTGGTTATAACGAAATCACAAAACGGTCGTTCGCATCGACGTCGAGTTCTGGCAGCCTTGCAAGTTGTCTCAATGGGTGGCCAGGTGCCACCCATCTGCATTCTGGAGTCAGAAAGTCATGTCGTCTTCCGCTTCGGCCGCCGTCAAAACGGCGTCGCCTTCTCCCTCTTCCTACAATGCTCGCCCGCTGACGATTGCGCTGGTGCTCATCGTCATCGGCATTACGTATCTGCAAGCGACGGTCGGACCCAAACAGGCTGCGCTCGCAGGTGTCGGTGCGTTGCTCGGCGTCGCGCTTTACCACGCGGCGTTTGGCTTCACGTCGGCCTGGCGCGTGTTCATTTCGGATCGTCGTGGCGCCGGGTTGCGCGCGCAGATGGTGATGCTCGCGGTCGGTGTCGTGCTGTTCTTCCCGGCGCTGGCCGATGGCACGCTCTTCGGCAACAAGGTCGTCGGTCTCGTGTCGCCGGTCGGCGTGTCGGTGGCGTTCGGCGCATTCATCTTCGGTATCGGCATGCAGCTCGGCGGCGGTTGCGCGTCGGGCACGCTGTACACGGCTGGCGGTGGCAATACGCGCATGCTGGTGACGCTTGCGGCGTTCATCGTCGGCTCGGTCGTGGCGACGGCGCATCTGCCGTGGTGGGAATCGCTGCCGCACATCAAGCCCGTCTCGCTCGTGAAGACGTGGGGCCTCTGGCCCGCGCTGATCGCGAACCTTGCGCTGTTCGCAGCGATTGGCGCGTTCACGCTGTGGGCGGAGAAGCGTCGTCATGGCCGTATCGTCGGTGTGCCGATGACGCGCAGCGCCAAAGGCAAGCCTGCGCTGCTGCGTGGTCCGTGGCCGCTGGTGTGGGGCGCACTCGCGCTCGTGCTGCTCAATTATGCGACGCTCGCACTGGCCGGTCGCCCGTGGGGCGTGACGTCGGCATTTGCACTGTGGGGCGCGAAGGCGTTCATGGCCGTGGGTATCGACGTCGCTTCGTGGCCATACTGGGCCAAGCAGGTCAACGTACTCAACGCGCCGGTCTCGCAGGACGTCACGACCGTCATGGATCTGGGCATCATCCTCGGCGCATTGGTGGCCGCTTCGTTGGCGGGCAAGTTCGCGCCGGTATGGAAGGTGCCCGTGCGCTCGCTGATCGCGGCTATCGTGGGCGGTCTGCTGCTCGGCTACGGCGCACGTCTGGCGTACGGCTGCAACATCGGCGCGTACTTCAGCGGCATCATCTCCGGCAGCCTGCACGGCTGGCTGTGGCTGGTAGCGGCGTTCTTCGGCAACGTGTTCGGCACGCGCCTGCGACCGTTCTTCGGTCTGGAAGTCGAGACGACACCGCGCGAAAGCGGCTGCTGATTCGTTGCTCCGGTGGACGTGCGTCCGCCACAAAAAACGGCGCTCGCGATGACCTCGCGGCGCCGTTTTGCATGGCTGATGACGTTGCCCTCAGCCCTTACAGGTAGAACATCTTTTCACTGGTTTCCGTCTCGGGTTCGATGTGCCCGTCGTAGAACGCGAAGACCGCCTTGAGGATTTCGTCGGGGTCGTCGATCACTTGCACGAGATCGAGATCCTTTTCGCTGATGAGTCCCATCGGCAGCATCGACGAGCGCACCCAGTCCAGCAGGCCTTTCCAGAACTCCGAACCCACGAGAATCACCGGCACGCGACGCGACTTCTGCGTCTGGATCAGCGTGAGCACTTCGGACAATTCGTCGAGCGTGCCGAAGCCGCCGGGCATGATCACGAAGGCGTCCGAATTCTTGACGAATGTGACCTTACGGGTAAAGAAGTGGCGAAAGCGCAGCGAGATGTCCTGCCACTGATTGCCCTTCTGTTCGTGCGGGAGTTCGATGTTCAGACCGACGGTCGGTGACGCGCCACCGTGCGCGCCCTTGTTGGCCGCTTCCATGATGCCGGGGCCGCCGCCGGAGATGACGGCGAAGCCGTTGTCCGAGAATTTGCGGGCAATCGTCATCGTCAGTTTGTAGAACGGCGATTTCGGCTTGATGCGGGCGCTGCCGTAGATGCTGACGGCCGGCCGGATCTCCGACAGGTACTCGGTCGCCTCGATGAACTCTGCCATAATCGTGAACATCTGCCACGACGCGCGCGCCTTCTTGGCGGTGGCGCGCTCATGGTCTGCCAGCATGCGCAGACTCGGTATCTCTTTTCTTCTCTTGGTCATATGTCGGAACAGCAAAGTCTGGAAGGTAAGACGCTCTTATTGGTCGATGGTTCGAGTTATCTGTATCGAGCCTATCACGCCCTGCCGGATCTGCGCGGCCCAAGCGGCGAACCTACGGGCGCGCTGCACGGCATCGTCAATATGCTGCGCCGCATGCGTAAAGACGTTCATGCAGAGTACAGCGCTTGCGTTTTCGATGCAAAGGGCAAGACTTTTCGCGACGACTGGTATCCCGAGTACAAGGCGAATCGCCCGTCGATGCCCGAAGACCTGCGCGCGCAAATCGAACCGATTCACGAAGCCGTGCGCGCGATGGGCTGGCCGCTGTTGATGATCGACGGCGTGGAAGCCGACGACGTCATCGGCACGCTCGCAAAGCGGGCGGCCGAGCTGGGTATGCGCGTGGTCGTCTCGACCGGCGACAAGGATCTGGCGCAACTCGTGAACGATCGCGTCACGCTCGTCAACACGATGACGAACGAAACGCTCGACGCGGCTGCCGTCGAAGCCAAATTCGGCGTGCCGCCTGCGCGCATCGTCGACTACCTCGCGCTGGTGGGCGACACGGTCGATAACGTGCCGGGTGTGGAGAAGTGCGGGCCGAAGACGGCCGTCAAGTGGCTCACGCAATACGGCGATCTCGACAACCTCGTCGCCAACGCCGCCGAAGTGAAAGGTGCCGTCGGCGAGAATCTGCGACGTGCACTCGACTGGCTGCCGATGGGGCGCAAGCTCGTGACGGTGGCGCTCGATTGCGATCTCACGCCGCAGGTCACCTCCATCGAAGCGAGTCTGCAAACGCAGCCCGAAGACGCCGAAGTGCTGCGCGATTTCTTCTCGCGCCACGGCTTCAAGACGCTGCTGCGCGAAGCGGAAGCGACGGTGGCATCGCAAGCCGGTGAGGAAGCTCCGGCACCGGTGGCCGACACCATCGAACGCGAGTACGAAGCGGTGCTCACGTGGGAGCGGTTCGATGCGTGGCTGAAGATCATCGAAGCCGCCGAGTTGACGGCGTTCGATACCGAGACGACGTCGCTCGACGCGATGCAGGCGCAACTCGTCGGTCTGTCGTTCTCCTGCGAACCGGGTCGCGCAGCGTACATACCGGTGGCGCACCGTGCGCCAGGGGAAGTCGAGCAATTGCCGCGCGACGAAGTGCTCGCCCGTTTGAAGCACTGGCTCGAGAGTCCCGATCACAAGAAGGTCGGGCAGAACCTCAAGTACGACGCACATGTGCTTGAAAACTACGGCGTGATTCTGGGCGGCATCGTGCACGACACGCTGCTCGAATCGTACGTGCTCGAATCGCATCGCAGTCACGACATGGACAGTCTCGCCTCGCGCCATCTGGGCGTGACGACGGTCAAGTACGAAGACGTGTGTGGCAAGGGTGCCAAGCAGATCGGCTTCGACGACGTGAGCGTCGAACGTGCGACGGAGTACGCTGCAGAGGACGCCGACATTACGCTGCGTCTGCATCGTGCGCTATACCCCGATGTCGCCCGCGAAGCCACGCTCGAATTCGTCTATCGAGATATCGAATTGCCCACGGCGCGCGTGCTTCAGCGCATGGAGCGCAACGGTGTGCTGGTCGACACGGCACGTCTGGCGGCGCAAAGCGACGAGATCGGGCGCAAGCTGATCACGCTCGAAACCGAGGCGTACGCGCTGGCCGGGCAGCAATTCAATCTGAATTCCCCCAAGCAGATCGGCGACATCTTCTTCACGCAACTGCAACTGCCGGTCGTCAAGAAGACGGCCAGTGGTGCGCCGTCGACCGATGAAGAAGTGTTGCAGAAGCTCGCAGAGGACTATCCGCTGCCGAAGGTGCTGCTGGAGTATCGCGGTCTGGCCAAGCTCAAGTCGACGTACACGGACAAGCTGCCGAAGATGGTCAATCCGTCGACGGGACGTGTGCATACGAACTACGCACAGGCCGTGGCGATCACGGGCCGTCTGGCGTCGAACGATCCGAACTTGCAGAACATTCCGGTGCGCACGGCCGAGGGGCGTCGCATTCGCGAGGCCTTCATCGCGCCGCCGGGGAGTCAACTGGTCTCGGCCGACTACTCGCAGATCGAGCTGCGCATCATGGCGCATATCTCCGGCGACGAAAGCCTGCTGCGTGCGTTTGCGAACGGCGAGGATATTCACCGTGCGACCGCTGCGGAAATCTTCGCCGTCACGCCGCTGGAGGTGTCTTCCGAGCAACGTCGCTATGCCAAGGTCATCAACTTCGGTCTGATCTACGGCATGAGCGCGTTCGGGCTGGCTGCGAACCTCGGCATCGAGCGCGACGCGGCCAAGCAATACATCGATCGCTACTTCATGCGCTATCCGGGCGTGGCGCGTTACATGGACGAGACGCGCAAGAGCGCCAAGGCGAAGGGGTACGTTGAGACCGTGTTCGGTCGTCGTCTGTGGTTGCCGGACATCAATGGCGGCAACGGCCCGCGTCGTCAAGGTGCCGAACGCGCGGCTATCAATGCGCCGATGCAAGGCACCGCCGCCGACCTCATCAAGCTATCGATGATTGCCGTGCAGCGCTGGCTGGACGATAGCGGTTTGCAGACGCGTCAGATCATGCAGGTGCACGACGAACTCGTACTCGAAGTGCCGGATCATGAATTGGCTGAGGTTCGCAAGCGTCTTCCGGAACTGATGTGCGGCGTGGCCAAGCTGCGTGTGCCGTTGATCGCCGAAGTCGGCGTTGGTGAAAACTGGGAGCAAGCACACTGATTGTGCTGGGCTAATGCCCAAAGTGTGTGAGGCGGTGTGTGAGGCGGTCGACGTTGCAGCACGCTTTGGCCGCCACTACGATCAAGGTCACGCAATAGCGGAAATAGGGTGGCGGGTATACCCTAAGTCCGCACTCTGCGGTATGGTAATCGCTATCGCCGGTCTGGCAAATGCTGACCGGCCGGACGGTTTTCCAAGCACGGGGAGTTATCGTGAGTGTGCATCGTATCGTTGTGGTCGGCGGAGGCGCCGGCGGTCTCGAACTCGTCACCCGGTTGGGCGACAAGTACGGGCGTGGCAAGGACGTTCAAATAACGCTGGTCGACCGTTCCCTGTCGCACATCTGGAAGCCGTTGCTGCATGAGGTCGCGGCCGGTGTCATGGATACGGCGACGCATCAGCTCTCTTACGTGGCGCAGGCGAACTGGCATCACTTCGAGTTCGCGACGGGCGAGATGATCGGGCTGGATCGTGTCGCCAAGACCATCCGTCTGGCTGCCGTCCCGGCGGCGGACGACGAAGGCGAGGGCGATCTGCTGCCCGAGCGCACGTTGCCGTACGACACGCTCGTGCTCGCCATCGGCAGCACGACCAATTTCTTCGGTGTTCCGGGCGCGAGGGAACACACCATTGCCCTCGATACGGTCGAACAGGCCGAACGTTTCCGTCGCCGGTTGATGGCGGCTTGCGTGCGTGCGCAGAGTGCTGCCGAAGCGTCGGCACCGGCTGCTGCGACTGAGGTGCAGAGCGGTGGCGCGTTGCTGTCGCCGCCGGGCGCTCAGCGTCCCAAGGTCAATCTCGTGATCGTCGGTGCGGGGGCGACGGGTGTGGAACTGTCGGCCGAGTTGCGCAATACCGCTGAAGTGTTGCGCTCCTACGGTTTGAAGCTCGACCCGCGCAAGGACGTGCGCATCACCATCATCGAATCGAGCCCGCGCATTCTGAAAGCGTTGCCGGAGCGTGTGTCGGGCGCGGTCGCCGGGTTGCTCGCCAAGCTGGACGTCGACATTCTGTGTGGCGATTCGGTGGCGGAAGTGCGTGCCAACGAAGTGACCCTGACCAGCGGCAAGATTCTGCCTGCAGACATCACGGTCTGGTCGGCGGGCATTACTGCACCGCCGGTGCTTGGCACACTGGGGCTGGACGTCAATCGTCTGAATCAGATCGAAGTGCTGCCGACGCTGCAAAGCAAGACCGATCCGGACATCTTCGCGTTCGGCGATTGCGCGAGCTGCGAGTGGCCGGAGCATGGCTTCGTGCCGCCGCGCGCGCAGGCGGCGCACCAGCAGGCGAGTTTCCTTGTGAAGGCCGTCGAGGCACGTCTCAAGGGACAGAGCTTGCCGACGTTCACGTACCGCGACTTCGGCTCACTGGTCTCGCTGGGCAAGTTCAGCGCCGTGGGTAACCTGATGGGCGGACTGATCGGCGGCAGCATGTTCATCGAAGGGCTGTTCGCCCGCGTGATGTACACGTCGCTCTATCGGATGCACGTGGCGGCGCTGCATGGCGTCTGGCGAATGATGCTCGATACGGTGGCTAACCGTCTGCGGCGCTCGACCGTGCCGCGCGTGAAGCTGCACTGACGTCCCGGCCGCGCAGGCACTTTGCCTGCACGGCTTTTTTTCATGCTTCGTGCTGAGTGCACGCGAATTTCCCCTCTAGTAATATCCGAACGTCCGACTCTCGGTCGGCGGTCTTCCCGACCATTTTCTTATTGACGCTTTCTCCTGGAGTGCGACATGTCGCAAGCGGATCTGGATAGTCTCGTACCCGAAGTGGCGCCGCGTAACCGGCGCGATTTTCTGAAGACCGCCGTCGGATCGGCGTTTGCACTGGCGGTGTTGCCGGTGGCGGCCGAAACGATCACCACCGACACGCAAGGACTGGACGCGGGCGAGTACATGCTCGAGGTGTCCGGTATCAAGATGCCGGTGTACTACGCAAAGCCTGCGGGTAAGACACATCTGCCGACGATCGTCGTCGTCTCGGAGATTTTCGGCGTGCACCAGCACATCGCCGACATCTGCCGTCGCTTCGCGAAGCTCGGCTATCTGGCAGTTGCGCCTGAGTTGTTCGTGCGTGCGGGCGACCCGCAATCGTTGGGCACGATTGCAGAGATTCAATCGCAAATCGTAGCGAAAACGCCGGACAAGCAAGTCATGAGCGACATCGACGAGACCGTGAAGTGGGCGGTGGCCAACGGCGGCGACGAAAAGCGTCTGGGCATTACCGGCTTCTGCTGGGGCGGACGTGTCGCGTGGCTGTACGACGCGCATAACCCGAACGTGAAGGCGGCGGTGGCGTGGTACGGACGCATCGTCGGCGACAAGAGCGAGAACTTCCCGCAGAACCCGATCGACATCGCTGGCAAGCTGCACGGCCCGTTGCTGGGGTTGTACGGCGGCAAGGACACGGGAATTCCGGTCGCGAGCGTCGAACAGGCGCGCGAGGCGCTGGCCAAGGGCGATGCTGCGTCGAAGCGCTCGGAACTGAAGGTGTTCCCGAACTCGGGCCACGCGTTCTTCGCGGATTATCGTTCGAGCTATGTCGAGGCCGATGCGAAAGAGGGCTGGAAGCTGGCGCAGGACTGGCTTCGGAAGCACGGCGTCGCTTGATGGCAGGGAGGTGAGGGGGAGAGCCGTCGGCATGCTGACGGCGCGTGGCCCTTGCCCGATCGCCTGCGTAGGCGCTGCACGCCTCGATGTACCAACGGTTTGCCTGTAACGGTAAAAGCTGGTTAAATCGCCGGCTTGCCCGCGGGAGAATCACCATCGACGCCATCCTTGTTTTCATCGTTATCGCCACGCTGGCTTCCGGCGTGCTGAGCCTTTTCGGGGCGGCGTCACTGTCGCTGGGGCTGCTCTCGAAGCTCATCGACAAGATGGTGAGCTTCTCGGCAGGCGTGCTGCTCGGCACGGCGTTGTTGCATTTACTGCCGGAAAGTCTGGAGTCGCACGTTGACGCCCACGTCATCACGCGCTGGTTGCTGGGCGGGCTGTTGGGGTTCTTTCTGCTGGAAAAGCTGGCGTTGCTGCGCCATAGCCACCACCACGAAGGGGACGGACATCATCACGAGCATGGCCATGACGCGCACGAAGCGGGCAAGGGCGGCTGGATGATTCTGGTGGGCAGCGCGATCCACAATTTCGCCGACGGCGTGGTGATTGCGGCCGCTTTTCTGACCGATCCGCGTCTGGGTGTGGCGGCCACGGTGTCGATCACGGTGCACGAAGTCGCGCACAAGCTGGGCGACTTCATGGTGTTGCTGAACGCGGGTTTCAAGCGCCGCAAGGCGCTGGTGCTCACGTTGGCGTCCAGTCTGACGGCCTTGCTGGGTGGCGTGCTCGGTTACTTCATGCTGGATCGTCTGCAAAGCCTGATCCCGTACCTGCTGGCGCTCGCAGCGAGCAGCTTCATCTACATTGCCGTGTCGGATCTCATGCCGCAGATGCAACGACGCACGTCGCCGCGCGACGCCCTGCCGCAGATCCTGTTGATCGGTGTTGGGCTGGCGTTGGTCGTGTGGCTCAATGGGCATGACCACGATCATGACCACGGGCACGGCCATGACGAAGGCGGAAGTGCGCTGGCGATGTCGGCAAGCGTCGTTAAGTCGAGTGGCGAGTAACGAGTAACGAGCGACATCGAACGGCACAAAAAAGGGCACCTCATTCGGGGTGCCCTTTGCATTACTGGCCGACTGAAATCAGGGTTGTGCACCCGTCGAAACCGGACGACGCTTGTCCGCGCACCACTCGCTCCACGAGCCGGGGTAGAGGCTCGCCCCGTGCAGACCCGCCACTTCCATTGCCAGCAGATTGTGGCACGCGGTCACGCCCGAGCCGCATTGCGAGATGACGCGTTCCGGCAGGCGGTCGTGGCCGATCACTTGTGTGAACTCCTCGCGCAGTGTGGCTGCAGGTTTGAATCGACCGTCCGCGCCGAGGTTGTCTTTGAAGAAGCGATTCTTTGCGCCTGGAATATGGCCGCCAATCGGGTCGAGGGTTTCGTTTTCGCCGCGATAGCGGTCCGGTGCGCGGGCGTCGATAACAAGACGCTCGTGCGACGTGAGGTTGCGCTCGATGGCGGCGGCGTCTGCCGTCGTCGCCAGCGGTTCGCCCGGCGCGAAATCGCCGGGAGGCGGCGCTTCGGGCGGTGCGGCGTCGAGCTTGAATCCGGCGGCTTCCCAGGCTTGCAGGCCGCCGTCGAGTACCGCGACCGACTCGTGTCCGAGCCAGCGCAGCAGCCACCACAGGCGCGCGGCGTACATGCCGCCCTGAGCGTCATACGCAACAACCTGCTGGCCCTTCGACAGGCCGCATGCGGCGAGATGTCGGACGAGGGCATCGCGATCGGGCAACGGGTGACGTCCGTTCTTTCCGTTCGTCTTGCCCGAGAGATCGCGTTCGAGATGCGCATAGAACGCGCCGAAGATATGGCCCTGAACGTAGGCTTCCTCGCCGGCCTTGGGATTGGCAAGATCGAAACGGCAATCGAAGATGACCACCGGGGCGCCGCCACCGGCGGCGGTTTGCATCAGCGCATCGAGATTTTGCGGACTGATGAGCGTGGTGAAATGCGTATGAATCATGGCGTCTCCGCAGACGGGCGTGGGGGATTCGTTCGGCGGCGATCAGGCGGAGGGGGAAGGCCGGCGCAGCGCGGTCATGCCGCTCGCTACGATGAGCAGCATGCCGATCCAGCCGGCCAGTGCAGGCCAGTCGCCCCAGACAAGCATGCTGATCAGTGTAGCGAAGATTACGCCGGAATATTGGAGATTCGCAGTGACGAGCGTGTTGCCAAGACTGAACGCCCGGGTGAGCGCCGTCTGCGCAATCAGTGCAGCGATCCCGACGCCCAGCATCAGGCCGGCGCCGCGCCAGGTCATCGGGTGCAAGCCTTCGATGGCGACCCAGGCCAGACCGAGCAGCACCCCGCCCGCCGAGAAATAGAAGACGATGCGCCAGTCGGGTTCGCCCGCTGCGCCTAGCTCCTTGACCTGCATGTATGCGACGGCCGAGAACACGCCCGAGACGACGCCTGCGACACCGGCAACCCACGCCTGGCTGTCGATGGTCGGCTGCAGCAGGAGCGCCACGCCGACGAAACCGGCGAAGATCGCCGCCACCAGCCTGAAATCGGTGCGCAGGCTGCCGCGCATTGCCGCCGTCCCCATCACGATCAATGAAATCCAGATCGGCGACATGTAGTTGAGCGTCATTGCCGTGGAGAGCGGCAATTGTGTGAGCGAAAAGAACCATAGACCGAGGGAAATGACGCCGGCCGTGCTGCGTTTGATGTGCGACCCCAGATGGCGCGTACGAATGGACTGGCCGCGCAAACGCGCCATCCCCAGAAGGACGATCACGCCGATAAGGCTGCGGTAGAGAACGATTTCGCCGGTGTTGTATTCGTTTGCCGCCAGTTTGATGAAGAGCCCCATCAACGTGAACATGAAGGCGGAGACCAACATCCAGAGCGATTGCATGGCGAATTGTGGCCGATGACGGCGAGGAGACGAACGAGCGCGTTTTGTGCTGAACGCGGGCGACTCGTGCAGCACAAACGATCAGTGCACGGTCATATTGGAAGCATGGCGTCGATTCTAACGAAAACGGCGGGCACATGGCCCGCCGTTCAGCGTTTTTTCGGCAAATATTTAATTCAGTCTCGCCGGCACCACAGGGCGTCCGCGAGGCCAATCCGACAGGACTTCCGTCAGATGGTTTTGCGTTCTCATGCAATGAGACTTCCTGAGCCGCTGAGGCTTAGAAATCCCCCATCTGGCGACGCAGGAACTCGTGGAAGTGTTGCATGCCGTCTTCCATCGGGCTCTGATATGGGCCCACTTCCGAGACGCCACGCTGGAACAGGGCGCGGCGCCCGGCGTCCATGCGTTCGGCAATTTCGTCGTCTTCGCGCGCCGTTTCCATGTAGGCGGCACGCTCGGCTTCGATGAATTCGCGTTCGAAGAGCGCGATTTCCTCGGGGTAATAGAATTCGACGATATTCGTCGTCTTCTGTGGTCCGTTCGGGATCAGCCACGACACCACGAGCACGTGCGGATACCACTCGATCATGAGATGCGGGTAGTACACCATCCAGATCGCACCGAAGTCCGGCGGCACGCCTTCCCGGTAGCGCAGCAGCACGTCGTGCCACTGGCGGTAGATGGGGCTGCCGGGTTTGGCGAGACCTTCATGCACGCCAACCGTCTGGACGCTGTACCAGTCGCCGAACTCCCAGCTCAGGTCTTCGCACGAAACGAAGCTGCCCAGACCGGGATGGAACGGCACGACGTGATAGTCCTCGAGATAAACCTCGATGAACGTCTTCCAGTTGTAGTTACATTCGTGCACTTCGACGTGATCGAACATGAAGTTCGAGAAGTCGAGATGGTGCTTCACGCCCAGTCGTGCGAGATCGGCCTGCACATCGCGGCCTTCTGCTTCGAACAGCAGCCCGTTCCAGCGTTGCAGCGGGAACTTGCCGAGGTTCAGGCAGGGCTTCTCCGGGAAATGCGGCGCGCCGAGCAGTTCGCCCTTTGTGTCGTAAGTCCAACGGTGAAGCGGGCAAACGATATTGGGCGTGTTTCCACGCCCATTGAGCATGACCGCCTGACGATGACGGCAGACGTTCGAGAGCAGTTCGACGCCGTTATGCTCGCCCGTACCGTTGCGGACCAGCATGCGCCCCTCCTGCTCTGCCGGAAGGGCAAAATAATCGCCGACTTCCGGGACCATCAATTCGTGGCCCACGTAACGGGGGCCGTGCTTAAACAGGACTTCACGCTCGCGGGCGAGGAGCGCCTCGTCGAAATACGTGTAGACCGGTAGTTGGCTTGAGGCTGGCTTCAGTTGCAAAGCGCTGCTTAGATTGGACATTCCCACTCCCGTCTAGCTTGAAAGCAGTGAACAACCCAACCATCGAAAAATCGATTTAGGGGAACCGACGATTATACCCGGTCTAAGCATCCGAGGGCTGCTAAGTCCATGATTTACGTTAAATAATGTCCGAAAAAAGTCATCCGGACCCGATTTCAGGCAATTTACGCTCTGCGAGCTAATGCGCTTTTGCCGTAAAATGGAACATTCGACCCGAATTTTGCGTTTATGGCTAAGACTGCAAAGTCGCAAGACGCGGCGCCCGAGGTGCCGCAAGACCTGCCCGAGACCTATGAGGCTGCGCTGGCTGAGCTCGAACAGCTCGTCGGACGCATGGAGGGCGGTGAGCTGGGACTGGAAGAATCGTTGGGCGCGTATCGGCGCGGCGCCGTCCTGGTGAAGTACTGCCAGGGTCTGCTCGAGAAGGTCGAGCAGCAGGTGAAGGTGCTCGAAGGCGAGACGCTCAAGCCGCTCGAAGCGTCTTCGCGCGACGAGTTCTAAGTCGCCTGAGCAGCCAACCCGAATTACGGCAAGACGACCCACGACCCAAGGCGTCCCCCAGCAAGACACCGGGGCGCTTCAATAACAAGCACGGCCCGACGGGCACGTGTAGGACGAAGACGATGGCGGATCAGAATATCAAGGCCTGGATGCAGGCAGTACAGGCCCGTGTGGAACAGGCGCTCGACGCTGCGCTGCCCAAGGCGACCGATGGCGGCTCGGCGCGACTCAACGAGTCGATGCGTTACGCCGTGCTCGGTGGCGGCAAGCGGGTGCGCCCGCTGCTGTGCTTCGCTGCGGGCGAAGTGACGCAGGCCAGCGAGACGGCGCTCGATCGCGCGGCATGCGCCGTCGAAATGATTCATGCGTATTCGCTGGTGCACGACGATCTGCCGTGCATGGACGATGACGACCTGCGCCGTGGCAAGCCGACGGTGCACGTGCAGTACGACGAAGCGACTGGTCTGCTCGCCGGCGACGGTCTGCAGACGCAGGCCTTCGCGCTGTTGGGCGAGGCAACGGGCGATCTGAGCGCAGCGCAGTCGCTTGCGCTGGTGCGCGAACTGGCGCTGGCTTCGGGTGCGCTCGGCATGGCAGGCGGTCAGGCCATCGATCTGGAAAGCGTGGGCATCAAGCTCACGCAGTCGCAACTGCAAAACATGCATCGCCTGAAGACGGGCGCATTGCTGCGTGCTTCGCTGCGTATGGGCGCTATCTGTGGCCGCGCGCTGTCGGACGACGAAACGGTCGCGCTCGACGCCTACGCGGCAGCCGTCGGACTGGCTTTCCAGGTGGTGGACGACATTCTCGACACGACGGCCGACTCGGCCACGCTGGGCAAGACCGCAGGCAAGGACGCCGCCAACGACAAGCCGACCTACGTGTCGCTGATGGGCCTCGATGGCGCACGCGGCTACGCGGAAAAGCTGCGTGCCGATGCGCATGCAGCGAGTGCGTCGCTGGGTAACGCGGATCGTCTGCGTGCACTGGCCGATTACGTTGTCGATCGCATTAATTGACCGACGTAGATTAGATGTAAGCCGACGATTCGTGGCGGAAGTCGCGACGCATCATCGGCAAATGAGTTTTCTGGGCAGTCTCTGGGGCGTGGGGTAATGCGTATCCGGGGACTGCTGGCAGTAGCGATAAGCAAGGGGCAAGGAGGGTCGACGCGTTTCTCCCCACAGAACGCATCGGCAGGAGATCGGGAACAACTCACAGGGGGAGTTGACCGGTAAAGAACGCCTATATATGGAACGACGATGTACGAACTTCTAAATACTATCGATGACCCGGCCGATTTGCGGCGTCTGGAGCGTCGCCAACTCGCGCCGCTGGCCGAAGAGCTGCGGGCTTTCGTGCTTGAGAGTGTGTCGCGTACCGGCGGCCACCTGTCGTCCAACCTCGGCACGGTCGAGCTGACGATTGCGCTGCACTACGTCTTCAACACGCCGGAAGATCGCATTGTCTGGGACGTGGGCCACCAGAGCTATCCGCACAAGATCCTGACGGGTCGTCGCGAACAGATGGGTTCGCTGCGTCAGCTTGGCGGTATCTCGGGTTTCCCGAAGCGCGACGAATCGCCGTACGACACATTCGGCACGGCGCATTCGAGCACGTCGATCTCGGCGGCGCTCGGCATGGCGCTCGGCGCACGCACGAAGGGTGAGAACCGCTTCGGCATCGCTGTGATCGGCGACGGTTCGATGACGGCCGGTATGGCGTTCGAGGCGATGAACAACGCCGGCGTGCATGAAGACGTGCCGCTGCTGGTCATCCTCAACGACAACGACATGTCGATCTCGCCGCCGGTCGGTGCGCTCAACCGCTATCTGGCCCGTCTGATGTCGGGCCGTTTCTACGCCGCTGCGAAGAAGGGCGTGGAGAAGGTTCTGAGCGTGGCACCCCCGGTGCTGGAGCTGGCGCGCAAGTTCGAAGAGCATGCCAAGGGCATGGTCGTGCCGGCCACGATGTTCGAAGAATTCGGCTTCAACTACATCGGCCCGATCGACGGTCACGACCTCGATTCGCTGATTCCGACGCTCGAGAACATCAAGAATCTGAAGGGTCCGCAGTTCCTGCACGTGGTCACGCGCAAGGGCTATGGCTACAAGCTCGCGGAAGCCGACCCGGTGCTGTATCACGGTCCGGGCAAGTTCAACCCGGCCGAAGGTATCAAGCCGAGCACGAGCAGCAAGAAGACGTACACGCAAGTGTTCGGCGACTGGCTGTGCGATATCGCTGCGGTGGACAAGCGCATTGTGGGCATTACGCCGGCCATGCGCGAAGGCTCCGGCCTCGTGGAGTTCGAGAAGCGTTTCCCGGATCGTTACTACGACGTGGGCATCGCCGAGCAGCATGCGGTGACGTTTGCTGGCGGCATGGCGACCGAAGGTCTGAAGCCGATCGTCGCGATCTACTCGACGTTCCTCCAGCGCGGTTACGATCAACTGATTCACGACGTCGCGCTGCAAAACCTGCCGGTCGTGTTCGCGCTGGACCGCTCGGGCCTCGTGGGTGCCGACGGTGCGACCCACGCCGGAGCGTACGACATTCCGTTCATGCGTTGCATTCCGAACATGGTCGTGATGGCCCCGTCGGACGAGAACGAGTGCCGCCAGATGCTGTACACCGGCGTGCAGATCGACGGTCCGTCGGCGGTGCGCTATCCGCGTGGCGCAGGCACGGGTGCCGTGATCGAACAGACGATGACGGCACTGCCGATCGGCAAGGGCGTGGTCCGTCGCGAGAGCCAGGCGGAAGCCGGACGTCGCGTCGCAATTCTCGCTTTCGGTAGCATGGTGGCCCCGTCGCTTGCTGCGGCAGCGCAACTCGACGCGACCGTGGCCGACATGCGCTTCGTCAAGCCGATCGACGACGAACTGATCGCACGACTGGCGCAAACGCACGACTACCTCGTGACGGTGGAAGAGGGCAGCATCATGGGCGGCGCGGGCTCGGCAGTGGCCGAATCCCTGTTGGCCAGCGGGGGGCATCGACCCGTACTACAATTGGGCCTGCCCGATCGCTTCATCGATCATGGCGACCCGGCGTTGTTGCTGTCCGGTGTGGGTCTGGACGCCGCAGGTATCGCCAAGTCGATCTGCGAGCGCTTCGATCTTCTGTCGGCAGAGGCCGCCCAGACAACCGGCAAGACCGCGGCGAAGCTCGTCGCCTGACCTGTCCGGTAGTCTCGAGTCTGCGAACGATCCGGCCCAAGCGCCGGATCGTTTCGTTTTGAAAGACGCATTCCCCATCCCGTGCCGGGGTTCTCCGGCACGTTCCCGACGCCACTCGGCAGAGGCCCGCGAGCCGTGTGTCGGATACGTTTGCCCATTGCCTCCCCCCAGTCGGCTTGCCGGCAAAGAAGGAAATTAGATGAACCAGATGAACCCCGCTTTCGTCATGCCGGATGTGCAGAGCACCGTCGACACCCGGCAGATTCCGATTCAGCGCGTTGGTGTGCGTGGCGTGCGTCATCCGTTGTCGGTGCGTCTGGCCGACGGCGACGTGCAGGCCACCATCGGCCTGTTCAATCTCGACGTGCATCTGCCTGCCGACCAGAAGGGCACGCATATGTCGCGTTTCGTCGCCTTGCTCGAAGCGAACCGCGAGCCGATGAACGTGGCGGGCTTCCGCGCAATGCTCGCCAGCATGCTCGACAAGCTCGAAGCCGAAGCCGGTCGCATCGAAGTGACGTTCCCGTACTTCATCAACAAGACGGCGCCGGTCTCAGGCGTGCAGAGCCTGATGGACTACGAAGTCACCCTGACCGGCGACGTTCGCAACGGCGAGACGCGCGTGTGGCTCAAGGTGCTCGTGCCGGTCACGAGCCTGTGCCCGTGCTCGAAGAAGATCTCGCAATACGGTGCGCACAATCAGCGCTCGCATATCACCATCGACGCCGAGATCGCAGGCGACATCGCGGTCGAAGAACTGGTGCGGATGGCGGAAGAGGAAGCGTCGTGCGAGTTGTGGGGGCTGCTCAAGCGCCCGGACGAGAAGTACGTGACCGAACGCGCCTATGAGAATCCGAAGTTCGTGGAGGATCTGGTGCGTGACGTGGCGACGCGTCTGAACGATGAGCCGCGCGTCGCAGCCTACGTGCTTCAGGCCGAGAACTTCGAATCGATCCACAACCACAGCGCCTATGCCGTGATCGAGCGAGATAAGCGCGTGGCGGCGTGATCGTCCGAGACTTTCGTCGGACGTAAAAAAACCGCTCCTCGGAGCGGTTTTTTCTTGGGCGTTCGCCGAAGGATGTGCAGATCGTCAGGTCATCGACATCGCGTTACACACTTCGCACGATATCCGCCAGATCCCAGCGCGGGCGCACCGTGTAGGCGTATTCGCTATCCGCTTCGTCCGGCCAGTGCTTGAGACGCATCGCGCCCGCAAAGGCGATCATCGCGCCGTTATCGGTGCAGAACGCGAGGTCGGGGTAGTGCACGCGGTAGCCACGGCGCCGTGCCGCTTCGTTCAACCCGGCGCGCAGTTGAGCGTTGGCACCCACCCCCCCGGCGACGACCAACGTCTTCATGCCGGTCTGCTTCAGGGCAGCCATCGACTTGGCCACGAGGACGTCGACAATCGCGTCGACGAAGCCACGCGCGAGGTCGGATTTTTCCTGTTCGCAGACGTTGCCGCCGAGATTGCGGACCTGCGTGAGTACCGCCGTCTTCAGGCCGCTGAAGCTGAAATCCAGATTGCCCGAGTGCTTCATCGGGCGCGGCAGGTCGAAGCGTCCCGGCGTGCCGAAGTCGGCCAGACGCGAGACGGCAGGGCCGCCCGGATAGCCGAGTCCGAGCAGTTTGGCCGTCTTGTCGAAGGCTTCACCGGCCGCGTCGTCGAGCGTTTCGCCGAGCATAGCGTACTGTCCGAACGCGCGGACTTCCATCAACTGCGTGTGGCCACCGGAGACCAGCAGGGCGACGAAGGGGAAGTCGGGCGCGTCCGGGGCGAGCAGCGGCGACAGCAAATGGCCTTCTAGGTGGTGCACACCGACGACCGGGCGGTCGAGTGCAAAGGCGAGGGCGTTGGCGACGCTTGCGCCCACCAGCAGCGCACCTGCGAGACCGGGGCCTTGCGTGTAGGCGATGGCGTCGACGGCGCTCAGCGGCTTGCCAGCTTGCGCGAGCACCTCTTCGGCCAATGGCAGGGCGCGACGAATGTGGTCGCGTGACGCCAGCTCAGGCACCACGCCGCCGTACTCGCGATGCATCGCAATCTGAGAATGCAGCGCGTGCGAGAGCAGCCCGGCCTCGGTGTCGTAGAGGGCGAGCCCGGTTTCGTCGCAGGAGCTTTCAATGCCTAGAACCAGCATGGCGGATGGGGATGCGCGCAGCGTCAACTTTAATGGGGAACCCGGAAGTATACCAGTCGGCCTCATCGGCTGCCGGTTACAATGCGCGCCATGGAAAAGTTCGATGTAGCGATTGTGGGGGCTGGTGCGGCCGGCCTGATGTGCGCGGCGGTGGCCGGGCAACTGGGCCTGCGCGTGGTGCTCATCGATCACGCGACGCGTCTCGCTGAGAAGATTCGAATCTCGGGCGGCGGTCGCTGCAATTTCACCAATATCAATGCGGGCCCGGCGAACTATCTGTCGGAGAATCCGCGTTTCTGTCGTTCAGCGCTCGCGCGTTACACCCCGCGCGACTTCCTCGATCTGCTCAAGCGCCATCGCATTGCGTGGCACGAAAAGCATCGCGGTCAGCTCTTCTGCGACGAAAGTGCCGAAGACGTCATCGAAATGCTGCGAAACGAGTGTGCAGCGGGGCACGTGCACTGGCGCATGCCGTGTGCGGTCCATACGGTCGCGTACACCGAGGCCGGTGGGGCGCACCGCTATCACTTGACGACAGATGCCGGGCATATCGCGGCAAAACGTCTCGTAATCGCGACTGGCGGACTGTCGATTCCGAAGATTGGGGCGACGGACTGGGGGTATCGAATCGCGCGTCAGTTCGGTCTGGATATCGTAGAGCCGCGACCGGCGCTCGTCCCCCTGATGTTCGATGCGTCGACCTGGGCACCCTTCGTCGGACTGTCGGGTTTGTCGCTGGAAGTCGACGTCAGCACGGGCAAAGGTAAGGATGCGGGCAGCTTTCTTGAGGATCTGTTGTTCACGCACCGCGGTCTGTCCGGTCCGGCGATTCTTCAGATTTCCAGTTTCTGGACGCCGGGACAGCCGATTACGCTGAATCTCGCGCCGACGTCCGATATCGAGGCGGCGCTGTTTGAAGCCAAGGCGTCGTCCAAACGTCAATTGAGCAACTTGCTGGGGCAATGGGTTCCGGCGCGATTGGCGGATGCATGGGTCGCCAATAGCGGCCTCTCGCCGCAAGCGCGCGTGCAGGAGTTGCCGGACAAAGCGCTGCGCTCGCTCGCACAGGCGTTTTCCGGCTGGACGCTCAAGCCTTGCGGCTCGGAAGGCTGGCGCAAGGCGGAAGTGACGCGCGGTGGCGTCGACACCCGCGCACTGTCCTCGGCCACGCTGGAGGCGCGCGCGCAACCGGGGCTGCACTTTGTCGGGGAAGTGGTCGACGTGACGGGCTGGCTCGGTGGCTACAACTTCCAGTGGGCGTGGGCGTCGGCAGTGGCGTGCGCACGGGCGATGTCCGAAAGCATCCAGGCGGCCAAAGCCGCTGGTGACGGCATCTGACCGCCCCAAGGCGACGCGCTGTCGTAGACGGCCACTAGACCGTTATGCTACGATCTCTCCTTCGTGGAGACGGCGCTGTATCTGTCGTAATAGTCGTTTCGGAAGGCGTTTTGGTTACTTTCAGACGCCTCCGGCGCATTGCCTGAAGATTAGCGTCCGATACGCCAGCGACATGAGGCATCGAACAATGCCGGTGTCCGGGCGGTCTAACTCTCCGGCGAGCCCGCTTGTGATCGCACGTGTGATCGTTTCCGCAAGCGGGTTTTTGTGCTTTGTGCCCCCGTGAACGCTGCGCCAGTGCACCGGCAGCGGCGTAGCGCGGTGCGTGTCACACCGTCGCCGTCCTTTTCTTTGGGGCGGCATGCACTACACTGAAACGTAATCGAATTCCGGAATCCCTGCTCATGAGTCTGAAAGAACGCATTAACGAAGACATGAAGACGGCCATGCGTGCCAAGGCCGCCGACAAACTGGGGACCATCCGCCTGCTGCTTGCGGCAATCAAACAAAAGGAAGTCGACGAGCGCATCACCCTCGATGACGCGGCCACCGTTGCCATCGTCGACAAACTGATCAAACAACGCAAAGATTCCATCAGTCAGTTCCAGGCCGCTGGCCGCGCCGATCTGGCCGATAAGGAAGCCGCCGAAGTCGAAGTACTCATGGTCTACATGCCGCAGCAACTCTCGGCAGACGAAGTTGCGCAGGCGGTGAAAGCGGCCGTGGCGCAAACGGGCGCAGCCGGCCCGCAGGACATGGGTAAGGTGATGGGCGTGCTCAAGGGTCTGTTGGCGGGCCGTGCCGACATGACTGCCGTGTCCGCGCAAGTGAAGGCGGCGCTGGCTGCGTAATCCGGTAGTGCGGTAAGGCGCTGTCGCTTGTGCGACGGTGCGGCACCGCGTTGCGATGGCACCGATCCAGTGATTCCCCAGTCGTTTTTGCAGGACTTGCTCAACCGCGTCGATATTGTCGAGGTGGTGGGCCGTTACGTGCAGTTGAAGAAGGGCGGGGCGAACTTCATGGGGCTGTGCCCCTTTCATAACGAGAAGTCGCCCTCATTTACGGTAAGTCCCACCAAGCAGTTCTATCACTGCTTCGGGTGTGGCGCGCACGGCAGCGCGATCAGCTTCCTCATGGAGCATGCCGGGCTCGGATTTGTCGAAGCCGTGGAAGAGCTGGCCCGCAACGTCGGGTTGGACGTGCCGCGAGAAGCGCCCCTGCCGGGCGCACCGGCACCGGCTGCGCAACGTGCGCAGACCCTCGGCCTCGTCGACGTGATGACGCGCGCTTGCGACTACTACCGCAAGCAGCTGCGCGGCGCGCCGGTGGCCATCGAATATTTGAAACGACGTGGATTGACGGGGGAAATCGCAGCACATTTCGGGCTCGGTTACGCCCCGGAAGCCTGGCAGAACCTGGAAGCGGCGTTTGAGAATTATCGCGACGACCAGTTGCTTGATGCCGGTCTCGTCATAGAGAGCGAGAAGGGCGAGCCGGGCAGCACGAAGCGACGCTACGACCGTTTCCGGGACCGGATCATGTTTCCGATCCGAAATACGAAAGGCCAGGTCATCGCCTTCGGCGGACGCGTGCTGGATAAGGGCGAGCCCAAGTATTTGAATTCTCCCGAGACGCCGCTCTTTAGCAAGGGTAGCGAGTTATACGGATTGTTCGAGGCGCGCATCGGCATTCGCGACGCGGGTTACGTGCTGGTGGTCGAAGGCTATATGGATGTCGTGGCGCTGGCCCAGCTTGGTTTTCCGCAGGCGGTCGCAACGCTCGGTACGGCCTGCACGCCGATGCATGTGCAGAAGCTCCTGCGCCAGACCGAAACGGTGGTGTTCAGCTTCGATGGAGATGCGGCGGGGCGCCGGGCGGCGCGTCGTGCACTTGAAGCCTGCCTGCCGCATGCCGACGACAACCGGAGTTTCAAGTTTCTGTTTTTGCCGAGCGAGCACGATCCGGACAGCTATGTGCGCGAGCACGGCACGCAAGCGTTTGCAGACGAAGTCTCGCGCGCCATGCCGATGTCGCAGTTCCTGATCGGCGAAGTGACGGCGGGCAAGGAAATGCACCAGCCGGAAGGGCGGGCGCGTGCGTTGTTCGAGGTCAAGCCGCTGTTGCAGCAGATGCCCGCTAACGCGCTGCGTGGCCAGATCATTCATGCCCTGGCCGAGCGGGTGGGCAGCTCGGTCGAGGAAGTTGCGGAGCTTTGCGAGTTGCACATCGGCGCTGCGCGCCGTCAGAACACGTGGGACAAAGCACCGGCCAAGCGCGAGAAGCGTCGCGTGGTCGGTACCGAGCATCGGGCATTGCAGAACTTGCTGATGTTCCCGGCGCTGGGAAACGAATTAACCGACGAAGAGACCAAGATTTTGCGGGAGATGGGGCAGCACGGCGAGATTTTCTCGGAAGTGCTGACGCTGTGCCGCGAAATGGGTGCGCAGGCCGATTTCCGCTATATGTCGGATCGGCTGCGGATTTCGCCGAACTGGGCCAGTTTCGACGACATCATTCGCGAAATTCTGGCATTTGAAGAAAATGCGCGGGATCTGATGTTGTTCGATCCGGCCGATGAGGCGCAGGTCGAGCGTCGCGAAGAGCAGATCGCTTTACGCCTCACCGAGTTGCGTAGTGCCATCCGGCGTTTGCAGTACGACCGGTTGTGCGAAGAATTGGAGACGATTTTCAAGCGGGCGTCGTTGACGCCCGATGAATTGCGCCACGCTCAAGCGCTGTCGCGGGAACGCGACGAATTGAAGCGGTGGCTGGCTACGGCCAGCACAGGAGGCGCGCGAAGTTGAGGTATGCCCGCGTGCTATAATTAAAGGTTTTCAGTGGGCTGTTTTCTGGCAAGCGAGATCGCTATGGCAAAGATGACAACGACCAGCGGAAAAAAGACGGTTATCCCTTCACCGACAGCTAAACGCGCGACCAGTGCGGCGGCGGCGTCAGGTGGGAAGGGGGCGTCTCGTTCTGCGAAAGCTGGCGTTGCAGCGAAAGCCGGTGCGGTGTCGCAAGCCTCGAAGAAAACAGCCAGCCAGGCAAGTTCGGCGAAACGTACTACGCAAACCAAGGCAGCTGCCGGTGCCAAGAAGGCAATCGGCAATACGGCTGCGAAGGTGACCGATGTCACCAAGCGCAAGAGTGCGACCGCCGCGACGGTGGGGGCTGCCAAGGCAGCCAGGCCGACGGTGAAGTCTGAGCCGCCCGCCACGACCGCGAAAACGGTCAAGGCGACCAAGCCGGCAACGGCCGCGAAGGCGACGGCAGGCGGGAAACCGCAGGCCCGACAACCCGCTGAAAAAAGCGCGAAGAGCGCAACTACCGCCAAGGCTTCGAGCCCGGCGGGCCGCAGTACACCTGCGACGAAAGCCCCACGCAAGACCGGGGCTTCCAGCAAACCGGAGGCAGTGGTGGAGGTTACGTCGGCAGCAGTTGAGCCGGTCGTCCCGACCAAAGCACGCGGCAGAGCCGCGAAGACCGCCGCCCCGGGGGAGCAGAACGTCGCAGCGAATACTAATGATCAACCCGTGAACGAAGATCAGACCAAAGTGGAAAAGCAGAAGGCGCGTGATCGCCGGGCAAAAGAGAAAGCACTGCTCAAGGACGCATTTTCCTCGCACCAGCCCGGTACGGCCGAGGAACTTGAGGAACGTCGTGGCAAGCTGCGGACACTGATCAAGCTGGGCAAGGAACGAGGCTTCCTGACCTTTGCAGAGATCAATGACCACCTCCCCGACGATGTGGTCGAAGGCGACGCGCTGGAAGGCGTGATCGCAACGTTTAACGACATGGGCGTGGCTGTCTACGAGCAGGCACCCGATGCCGAGACGCTGCTGCTCAACGACAATGCCCCGAACGCTGCGACGGACGACGAAGTTGAGGAGCAAGCGGAAGCGGCCCTCTCGACGGTCGATTCGGAGTTCGGCCGCACGACCGACCCGGTGCGTATGTACATGCGCGAAATGGGCACGGTCGAGCTGCTGACGCGTGAAGGGGAAATCGAGATCGCCAAGCGCATCGAAGAAGGCCTGAAGCACATGGTGCAGGCCATCTCCGCATGCCCGACGACGATTGCCGAGATCCTGGCGATGGCCGAGAAGGTCGAGCGCGAAGAAATGCGCATCGACGAAGTGGTCGACGGCCTGATCGATCCGAATGCGGAAGCCAATGCGGCCGCCGCAGCCTCTGACGACGAAGACTTCGACGCTGATGCGGAAGAAGAAGAGGAAGAAGAGGAAGAGGAAGACGGCGACGAGGAAGAGGATAGCAGCAACGGCGGCGCAGCTTCGGCAGCGCAGGTCGAGCAGCTCAAGCGTGACTCGCTTGCCAAGTTCGCCGTGATCGCCGACTGGTTCGGCAAGATGCGTCGTGCGTTCGAGAAGGAAGGCTACCAGTCCAAGTCGTACGTGAAGGCTGGTGAGTCGATCCAGGCTGAACTGATGATGATCCGCTTCACTGCACGTACGGTCGAGCGTCTGTGCGACACGCTGCGTTCGCAGGTGGACGAAGTGCGCAACATCGAGCGTGCGATCCTGAACATCGTGGTCGACAAGTGCGGCATGCCGCGTGCGGATTTCGTGTCGCGTTTCCCGGGCAACGAAACCAATCTCGACTGGATCTACACGGTTGTGGCCGACAACAAGGCGTACAGCTCGGTGGTTGAGCGTAACGTGCCGGCCGTTCAGGAATTGCAGCAGAAGCTGATCGACCTGCAAGCGCGCGTGGTGTTGCCGCTGACCGAGTTGAAGGACGTCAATCGCAAGATGTCGGAAGGCGAACGCCGTGCCCGCAAGGCCAAGCGCGAGATGACCGAAGCGAACTTGCGTCTGGTGATTTCGATTGCGAAGAAGTACACGAACCGTGGTCTGCAGTTCCTGGATCTGATTCAGGAAGGCAACATCGGCCTGATGAAGGCGGTGGACAAGTTCGAATACCGTCGTGGTTACAAGTTCTCGACGTACGCGACGTGGTGGATCCGTCAGGCCATCACGCGTTCGATCGCGGACCAGGCACGTACCATCCGTATTCCGGTGCACATGATCGAAACGATCAACAAGATGAACCGGATTTCGCGTCAGATTCTGCAGGAAACCGGTGTTGAGCCGGATCCGGCGACGCTGGCCGAGAAGATGGAAATGCCGGAGGACAAGATCCGCAAGATCATGAAGATCGCGAAGGAACCGATCTCCATGGAAACGCCGATCGGTGACGACGACGATTCGCATTTGGGCGATTTCATTGAAGATACCGGCACGGTCGCCCCTGCCGACGCCGCATTGCATGGTAGTATGCGCGACGTCGTGAAGGACGTGCTCGATTCGCTGACGCCGCGGGAAGCCAAGGTGTTGCGCATGCGATTCGGTATCGAGATGAGCACGGACCATACGCTCGAGGAAGTGGGCAAGCAGTTCGACGTGACGCGTGAGCGTATTCGTCAGATCGAAGCCAAGGCGCTGCGCAAGCTGCGCCACCCGAGCCGTTCCGACAAGCTCAAGTCGTTCCTCGAAGGCAATTGATTGCTGCTGAGCGAGCGCCGGTAGTTTAGGGCCGTTAGCTCAGTTGGTTAGAGCAGAGGACTCATAATCCTTTGGTCGCTGGTTCAAGTCCAGCACGGCCTACCAAAAAACACTGTTGTATAAGCACCTTACGCCGCTCTAACCAGCGGCGTTTTTCTTTTCTGCACCTGCTGTGACCAAAGCTTGCCCCGACCCCTACCACGTCGGCCGAAGCGAGTAGGCGCGGCGGAAGTACGACCGGCCGAATTCGGTGGGTTCGAAGTGCGTGCCCACCCGATGTATCAACTCGCGAGCGAGCAACGCGTTAATGACAGCATCGGGCGGCTGGTTGGGGCTCTTTTCCGCAATGGACTGGAGCGCGGCAGTAATGGCGGGCGCTGAAAGGGCGAGCATGTTGGCTCCTGTAGACGTCTTGAGGCCCTCGGCGCTGTGATTCGATAGCGCTTGCTCGGGTGAGCGTACTTTCCAGACTAAAGCCGCTGTATGACGCGAATGTGTGCGGCATCACTTGAGGTTCCCTCTCTCGCTTATACGCTTGTTACGCTGGGGGCTCAACGCAATTCGTGTAGGTGTTTTCGCGCCTCGCGCGTATTGTTGCCAATAGGGCAACACGATAGTCCCCGCCCGGGGGCTTCTGACGGTGCTTGTGTCGACCTACGATAGGGGTGTTGTTCACGTATGCGTGAAACCCGTCAACCGCTGACGGGGCGCGCCAACCCAATGAGGAAGTCATCATGAGCCAACGTCTGAACGCCTTTGCCCAATCCCCGGAACTCTTCAAGAAGTTCGTCGAATTCGGCATG
Source organism: Pandoraea commovens (assembly GCF_902459615.1). GTDB lineage: Bacteria > Pseudomonadota > Gammaproteobacteria > Burkholderiales > Burkholderiaceae > Pandoraea > Pandoraea commovens. Next base: position 1,289,930 of record NZ_CABPSA010000001.1, on the reverse strand, counting down.
TTGCTCAAGTCGAGCGCCATCGAGTCGTCGATTCTGAGCCTTGTTGAAATCCGTGCCTCGCAAATTAACGGTTGCGGCTTCTGCCTCGACATGCACGTCAAGGAAGCGAAGATTCGCGGCGAAGGCGAACTGCGTCTGCACCACGTCGCGATCTGGCGCGAATCGACCTTGTTCTCGGCACGCGAGCGCGCCTGTCTCGCCTGGACCGAAGCGCTCACCACGCTCGGTGCACACGGCGTGTCCGACGAAATCTACGAGCGAGTGCGCGGCGAGCTGTCGGAGAAGGAAATCTCGGATCTCAGTTTCGCCATCATGGCCATCAACGGCTGGAACCGCCTCAACGTGGGCTTCCGCACCGTTCCCGGCTCGGCCGACAAGGCTTACGGGCTGGACAAGGCCAACTTCAGCTGAGCGGCCCCGCCATGAAAATTCTGGTTATCGGCGGTACCGGCCTGATCGGCCGAAAACTCGTCGCACGGCTTATCGAACTGGGTCATGAAGCGATTGCAGCCTCACCCGCCACGCATGTGAATACGATCACCGGAGAAGGACTCGACGACGCGCTCGTCGGCGTTCACACCGTGGTCGATGTGGCCAACTCGCCTTCGTTCGAAGACAAGGCCGTGCTGGAGTTCTTCCAGACATCGAACCGGAATCTGCTCGCGGCCGAGGCACGCGCCGGTGTGCGCCACCACGTTGCGCTGTCCGTTGTGGGCACGCAGAAGCTTGCCGAGAGCGGATACTTCCGCGCGAAGATCGCGCAGGAAGCGCTGATCGCACAAGGCGGCATTCCGTACACCATTGTTCACAGCACCCAGTTCTTCGAATTCCTGGGCAGCATCGTGCAATCGGGGACCCAGGCTGACGAGGTGCGTCTCCCGACGGCGTTCGTTCAGCCGATTGCCTCCGACGATGTGGCACTGGCGCTGGCCGATTCGGCGCTGGGCGAGCCGGTGAACGGCGTCGTGGAAATCGCAGGTCCGGAGCGTGTGCGAATGGCCGAGCTGGCAGCGCGCTACCTGCACAAGACAGGTGACGGCCGTACCGTGCACGCCGACCCGAACGCCCGCTATTTCGGGGCATTGCTCGACGACGACATGCTGGTGCCCGGCACGACGGCTCCCCGTCTGGGCAAGACCGACTTCGACACGTGGTTCAGCCGCGCGAACGAGCGTCGGGCATAGCGAACGCAAGCGCCTTCATCGATCTGTAGACCGCATCTGCGGCCTCCCCTTCAAAGTCCAATGGACAAGCGCGGGAGGCCGTTGCGCATATTCCGGCGGCTATCCGCACCTGCCTACGCGGCGTGCGCTTGATTCACCAGCAGATCGTTGTGCAAGACATGCAGGTCCATCGCGCGGATCTGCTCCGTCATGTAGTCGATAAACACACGAATGCGAGCCGGTAAGTGCTGTCGGCTCAGAAAGCACACGAAGTGTCCCCGATCCTCCGGCGCATATTGCGGCAAGCAGGCAACGAGACGGCCGGTGCGCAGGTGATCGCCCACCTGATAGGCCGCCATCTGCGCGATTCCTTGAGCGTCGAGTACCGATTGCAGCACGAGGTCTTCGTCGTTGAAGGTCAGCATGGCGTTTGGCGAAATCTTGCGCGCCCGCCCGTCGACCCTGAACTCCCATTCCGACACCCGACCCGACGCCAGCCGGAAATTCACTCCCCGGTGATCGGCGATCTCGTCGACGTTCTGCGGAAGCCCATGCTTAGCGACATAGTCGGCAGACGCACACAGCACCATCTGCATCGGGATCACCTTCCTGGCGATGACGCGGCTGTCTTCCATCCGGCCGTTACGAAACGACACGTCAATGCCATCGGTGGTGAAGTCGGTCGGGCTGTCATCGAGCACCAGCTCGATGGAGATGTTCGGATTGGCTTCGCGAAATCCACCCAGCAGGGGCGCCAGAATCTTGCGCCCGAAGTCCACGGTCGAGCACACGCGCAGCTGTCCCGACGGCGGCCCTTCGCGCAACTCACGCATGTCGTCCATCGCCTGCACGATCCGCTGGACGCCCGGATGACACTGCTCGTAGAAGCGTTTGCCTTCGTCGCTGAGCGACGTGTTGCGCGTCGTACGGACAAAGAGGCGCGTGCCGAGCTGGTCTTCGAGCTTCTGCACGCTGCGGCTGACCGCCGAGCGGCCAATGCCCAGCCGGTCGCCCGCCTTGGCAAAGTTACCTTCGGCCACCACGGCGATGAACGCCACGACGCCTGCATAACTCGTCGCGAAACTGTCGGCCAGCGAGTCGGCCCGCTTGGGACTCTGGGAGATCGAGAGTGCTGATGAAGGTGTCGACATGGTCACTGGGCCGCCGTTGGTTGTGCCTGCTGATAAGACGGCCCGGCGATACGTTCTGTGACATCGAACGCAAAAAAAGCTGACCTTCCAGGGGAAAGGCCAGCTTGGAAGCACGCCCGGCGGGGCGCACAGGGAAGCGCAAGCGGCTCGGGGCAGCGTGTGGCGGGTTAGCGCACCGGGATCATCTGATCGGAATCAGCGCCGGGGCGCCTTGTTGCTTGATGAGCATGACCAGAAATTTGGCGGGTTTCGTCTTGCTGGCGTTGCGCCCGACCGTGTGAACGTCTTCGGGGCCTTCATAGAACGTCTGACCGGCCGTGAGCGTGACTTCCTTGCCGCCTTTGACTTGCATGACGATACTGCCTTCGAGCACATACACGAAGCCATAGGCGTTGTGGCGATGCACCGGGTCCTGCGCGCCGGGCGGGTAATCGACGGTCAACATCAACGCGTCTTTGCCGGGAATGTCGGGCAAGGCTTTTTCCATCAGTTCCGACACGACGGGCTGCGGCGGCGCTGCGTTCGCGACCGGGCCAACGAAGGCACCGGTGACGGCAAGCGTTAAAACGCCTGTCGCCAGTTGGGTGCGCGTGGCGCGTTTCATGATCTTCAACATGGCTTGTCCTCGGCAAGGGAAGAGGTCCTTATCGTATGAGGGCATGCCGCACGGCGGTAGCACCGCGCAGGGGATCGCCATGTTGCCTGTCGCGCACCAAAGCCGGTGCGCCTGTTTCAGTGCATCGGCGAACTACCGCTTCCCGATGGCGGCAGCGATGCGTTCGAGCTTGTCGGGATTTCGTTGCACCAGAATGCGCGTGAGACGTTCGCCGTCGGTCTCAAACGACTGCGCGGATTCCAGCTCGCCGTCGATGAAGCGCAGCAGCGCCCATTGACCGTTGATCTGGATGACTTCGGTACGCATCGCGTCGCGGAACCGGAGCGTGCCCGCGTAGAACAGTTGGGCCAGACGTTTACCGCCGACCAGACTGCGGAAGGCGTTGACCTTGCCGCCGCCGTCGCCCACGAGTTCGGCATCGTCGCTGAGCAGCGCGTGCAAGCCGTGGAAATCGCTGCGTTGCATGGCGTCGGAAAAGGCCAGCAGCAGACGGTGCAGGGTGGCGCGTGGCACCGCGTCGCGGGGCGTGCCGTCGCGCAGTTGCTGCCTTGCACGACGCACGAGCTGACGCACTGCCGCCGGTGTCTTGCCGAGTGTCTGCGCGATGTCCTCATAGTCCGCGTCGAAGACGTCGCGCATCAGGAAGGCGGCGCGGGCATCGGGCGAGAGGCGTTCGAGCATGTACAGGAACGCCACCGACACGTCGTCGGCCAACTCGTGTGCCTGCTCGGGTGTCGCGGGGGCGGACATCAGCATCGGCTCCGGCAGCCAGACGCCGGTGTAATGCTCACGCTCCGCCTTCGCGGCTCGCAGTCGGTCGATGGACAAGCGCGTCGTGATGGTCACGAGCCACGCCTCCGGCGTCTCGATGGTCGCGCGCTCGGTACCGTTCCAGCGCAGCCATGCTTCCTGCACCACGTCTTCGGCTTCGGCCACGGCACCCAGCATGCGATAGGCGATCGCGTACAGCCGGGGGCGATGGCGTTCGAACAGCAACAGCGGGTTGTGGTCGATGCCGGAGTCGGGGGTGGAAGCGGAAGAGGAAGCGGAAGCGGTCATGAAGGGAGGGAAAGCGCCAGTGGCAAAGCTTCGGGCGGTCCATTTTGCCCCACCGCATGCCCCTCGACAAGGACGCACGGTGTTGCCTGCGAGACAACAATTCGGTCCGCGCCGAGAGACACGTCGACATATGCAGCGTCTCACGCATTGGAGGGCATTGGTGGGCATTGGCCTGCATTGGTGCATGAAGCACAACAACGCGCTTCCTCCCGTCTATCTACCGCCATCGTGGGACGGCACCTACGATGCAGTCGCTTCACTGCGTTTCGTCCCCCCACATACCACCCGGAATCCGGCCGACAACCGGCCGCGCTTGAGGAGATTCACGATGACCGCGACAGACAACACTTTGTTCGCCAGCGAAAACCGACCCGTCGATCTGGTGCCCTCCCGCTACGCGCTACGCATCGGCGACATCGAAGCGATGGTGATCAGCGACGGCGTGCTGCCGTTGCCGACGGCGACGATGGCCACCAACGTTGCGCCGTCCGACCTGGCAGCATGGCTCGACGACATGTGCATGCCGCCGGACGCCTTCGACTGGCCGCTCAATGTGATGGCGGTTCGCAGTGGCAGCCAGACCATCCTCATCGACGCCGGGCTGGGTGGTCAGTTTCCCGGATTCCCGCGTGCGGGCCTGTTTCCGCAGCGACTCCAGGCCGCTGGCATTTCGCTGGAATCGATCACGGACATTATCGTGACCCATATGCATATGGATCACGTGGGCGGTCTGCTTGTCCCCGAGGTCAAGTCGCGTCTGCGTCCGGACGTTCGTATTCACGTGTCGGAGACCGAAGTCGCCTTCTGGACGTCGCCCGATTTCTCGCACACCGTTATGCCGACGCCGGTCCCGCCCGTGCTCCGCACGACGGCGACGGCCTTCTACAACGCGTATCGCGAGCAGTTACAGACGTTCGAGCATTCGCGCGAGGTCGCGCCGGGCGTGACCGTTCGCATCACGGGCGGCCATACGCCGGGGCACAGCGTGGTCGATCTCGTCTCGGGGGATGAGCGGCTGACGTTCGCGGGGGACGCCATGTTCCCGGTCGGCTTCGACCATCCCGAATGGCAAAACGGCTTCGAACACGACCCCGAAGAGTCGACGCGTGTTCGCATTGGTCTCTTCGAAGAACTCGCGGAGAACCGTGGCCTGCTGGTGGCGGCCCACCTGCCGTTCCCGTCGCTCGGCCGCATTGCGCGCAATGGTGATGCCTACCGCTGGGTGCCTGTGATCTGGGATTTCTAAGCGCCTGAACTGTCCGGGAGGGGGGCGGTGCTTACTGTTCGCCGTCCTCTTCGGAAAGGTGGCTTCCGTCCTCCTCCTCGTTCATCTCACTTTCCTTCTCGTCGTCATGGTCGTGATCGTGAACGTGGTTCTGCGGCTCGGATCGCGCGATGTACGCCTGGAGTTCTTCGCCCATGTGGCGTGGCTTACTCGTGGTCCAACTGATTGGGTTGTGCGGGGCGACGCGCCCGCCGGCGTTGGTGATGATGAGTGGATTGCCCTGGTGTGTGTATGGCCCGGCCGTCGACACGCCGAACGATGCGAGGCCGGTATTTTGCGCCAGGAACGAGAACTGCGACGGCAGATGCTGATCGAGCAGGCCGCCGTACGTTCCGACCGTATTGGCCATCTCCTGATTGCATCCGCCGGGGAAGCCGCTTTCGCCGAATTTGCCGCAGGATGCGCGATTCTCGACGATGTCCGTCGTTACGCCCGGCATTCCAAGGACTGACGAAAGGTATTCCATATCGTCTTCGGTTGGATCGTCCGGGACGACTCGCTCGGTATCGATCCCCATCATGGACGCCATGTTGTTCAGATCCGTTGCGTTCTTCTCGACAGCCTTCTCGAACCCTTGACTATGCACAGCTAGCGCTTCAGCGTGAGCCGTCTTGCGGCCTGGCGGCAGTGTCACCCCTTGCGGCGGCCGACCTTGCATGAAGACGTTCTGTTTGTGAAACGCAAACGGGGACGTTCCGGGAAGGCTGCTCAGCGACGTACTCTGACCGGTCGGGTTGAAGACCTGTCGATTGTCGTCAGGCCCGTTCGTCATGATGACGGCGTAAGTGTTTTGTCCGCTGAAAGCCGTCTTGCCCGGCTCGGTCACGAAGGCGGAGCCACCCTCCATGACCGACCCCACCTGATTCTGATGAACCTGCCCGCCTGTCGTGAGCACCGGACCGAAGTGCGCGGGGTACTGATGCAGCGCGGCGGAAAGCGGATTCTCAGGCGTCGGCACCGGCCCTGTCGGTGGCTGGAACTGAAAGTTGACTGGTGGGCGTTCCCGCTGCGCCTGTTCCGCACGTTCGCGCCGAACCTGTTCTTCGGCCGCCTTCGCCTGCTCGTAGGTAGGAAATTCGCGGCCCGGGACTTCGGAGCTTCGGTACGGGCGTCCGTTTCGCCCGCCGGTGACCACGCGCTGAATCGGCGGTGCGTTCGACACAGGCATAGCGGAACGTGTCGAATGGCGATCTGCCATCGCTTGAATCGCGCTGTGCTGCGAGGCGACGGGGCGATTGTCGGAAATGCCGGAGATACCGGTGAACCGGGCGCTTTCACGCTTTTGAATCGGATGCCGCGATGCGACATGGTCACAGCCACAGGGTTCGGCGCGTTCGACGAGCTGTTTCACGGAATTCACCTGAATTCGAGAGTGAACGAGGCAACTGACGGTCACCGCACTATAGCCGACGCGTGCGTCGTATGTCCCGGCTCTGTGCAGCAATCGAGACGGTCTGCATATCCATTCGTATCACTGACGTTTCGCCATCCGTAACGATAGGCAAATATGAAGTCAATGATTCGGGTTAATACCTAAAGTTTTCGCTGCGACTGCCGTAATTTCCGAGGTGGAACCTCCCACCTCGTGGAGCCGGTAGCCTGGGTGCCGGTCTCTTGTCTTTCGATCCCCCTAGCCGCAGGCCTGCCTCGACAGCATGACAGTATCTTCGCTTAGAACACGCATCATTCTGATCGCGTGTGCCACCGTCATTGGTGCACTGATCCTCTCCGGCATTACCACTTACATCATCGTGCGCGACAGCATGATGTCCACCATCTCCAACACGCTCGACGCGGTCGCACGGGGCAACACGCTCGCGGTGGAACGCTGGGCGGCTGCCAAGGGCCAGTCGGTCGTCGGCACTGCCGCAGCCGTCGAAAAGGGCGAGCAGGGCGTGGCGCTCACGAAGCTGCTCGGCGCGACCAACGGTTTCCCGATTTCCAGCATTGGCTGGAGCGACAAGTCGTACTTCTCCAGCGGCCCCACGCCGCCCGACTACGATCCGACTGCGCGCCCCTGGTACAAGGGCGCGACTGCGGCGGGCAAGCTGACCGTCGTCAAGCCGTATGCCGACATCGCTTCGGGCAAGCTTTACGTGTCGTTCGCCGCGCCGATTCTGCGTGACGGACAGACGCTCGGCGCCGTGAGCGGGGCGGTGCCGCTCGACGCCGTGCAGGACGTCGTCAAAGCCGTGCACCCCACGCCGTCGAGCCTGGCGTTCGTGGTCTCGCGTGACGGTCTCGTCATCGCACACCCCGACGAGAAGTTCATGCTCAAGCAGTCGAGCGACCTCGCCTCGGTGCTCACGCCCGACGCACTCGTCAAGATGGAGCACGCCACCGAGCCGACGGAAGTCGAACTTGGCGGTGCACCCAAGCTCGTCAAGACGCAACCGGTGCCGGGCACCGACTGGCTCTTCGTCGTGGCGCTCGACAAGGCGGAAGCGACTGCCGGTCTCTCGCGCGTGCTGAGCGGCACGGTCATCTCGCTGATCGTGCTGACGTTGTGCGCCATCGGTATCGCGAGCTTCTTCACGTCGCAAGCGTTCCGTCGTCTGTCGCAGGTGCGAGACGCCATGGATACCATCGGTTCCGGCGGCGGCGATCTGACGCGTCGTCTGGATGTCGTCGGTCACGACGAAGTCGCGCAGATCTCGACGTCGTTCAACGCATTTGTGGACAAGATCAGTACCGTCATGCTCGACGTGCGCTCCGGCGTTCACGGCATGACTTCGGCGACCAGCGAAATCGAAATGGGCAACCGCGATCTGTCGCAGCGCACGGAGTCTTCCGCCGGTACGTTGCAGGAGACCTCGGCGGCGCTCACCGAGCTGACGGCCAGCGTCAAGCAGACGGCCGAGGCCGCCGAACATGCCACGCGTCTGGCGGGCGACGCCAGCGACGCCGCCGCGCGCGGCGGGGAAGTCGTGACCGGCGCTGTCACCACGATGAGCGAAATCGCCAAGTCGTCGGAGCGGATTACCGAGATTATCGGTGTGATCGACGGCATTGCTTTCCAGACCAACATCCTGGCGCTCAATGCTGCGGTGGAAGCGGCGCGTGCGGGTGAGCAGGGACGTGGCTTCGCGGTCGTGGCCGGTGAAGTGCGCACACTGGCGCAACGTAGCGCCGCTGCCGCGCAGGAAATCAAAACGCTTATCGAAGCCTCGGTGCAAAACGTCAAGAGCGGCACGCAACGCGTGCAGGCGGCGGGCGATACGATGGGCGAGATCGTCGACGGTATTTCCCGCGTGCGCCGCCTGATCGGCGAGATTCACTCGGCGGTGACGGAGCAGAGCACCGGGATCAGCCAGATCGACCGTAGCGTGGCCGAAATGGATCAGTCGACGCAACAGAACGCGGCACTGGTGGAGGAATCGGCAGCAGCGTCCGCAATGCTCAGCGAGCAGGCACGCAACCTCGCCGAGACCGTGGCGCTGTTCCAGCTTCGCGAGCACAGCCGTCATGGTGTCACCGTGATGCACACGTCCCAAGGCGGGCGCGGTTCGCGCGACGAACCGGCACTCGCGGCGTAAATGCGTCAGCGAGCGCTTCGGCGCGTTCGCTGACGTCGCTTTACCGCCTCACCTTTGGTACGCCGGCGCACCGTCGCCGCCCGCTGCCCGCCCGCTGGAATATGTCGCACAATAGAGCGCATTCCGGCGGGCACTTCCCGAAGTCCTTCCCATCCCGAATCACCGCCGGTAGCGTTTTCCCTTTTTCGAAGGAGCGACGTCATGGCGAATCAACAATACTCAGGCGGCTGTCATTGCGGCGATCTTCGCTTTGCGGCGAATATTGACTTGTCCAAAACAATTACGTGCAATTGTTCTATCTGTAAAAAGCGCGGATTGATTCTCGCTTTTACGCCGATTGCCGAGTTTTCGCAAACGACTGGCGAAGGAAAGGCGCGGGAATATCTTTTCAATAAGCACGTCATTCGTCACCAGTTCTGTCCGAATTGCGGCGTCGAAGCCTTCGCGTTTGGTCAAATGCCGGATGGGTCAAAAATGGCCGCAGTGAATGTGCGCTGTATCGACGACATCGATCTCGATGCCGTCCACCCAACTCCCTTTGATGGTGCAAGTCGATGATGCGATAGATAGTCAAATATATGACAATGAATATTTAATAATATTCAAATGATTATTGGCTTAACCATCGCAGTCAAAGAAGTAAATCTCTGAAAAAACGTTTCGGCTTCCGGAATTTGAAATATTTCGAAAGCCATTGCGTGAGAATCAGGGGTTTATTGGCTCAAGTTTTTTGAATGGTCGCCCGTTATCGCATGCGATTGTTATCGTTTTTTCGCATTTGGAGCGGGCATGAAGTTCTTGGGTAGTCTCAAAATCGGCACACGGCTGACCGTCGGGTTCGCCATCACGCTGATTCTCTTGTGTATCGTGGGCGGCATGGCTGTCTTTCAGGCGTCGCGCATCTACGGGGGAACACGCGATCTGGCCGACAACTGGCTGCCCAGTGTGCAGACGCTCGGCACCGCGCAAGTGGCCGCCAACGCAGCGCGACGCGCGACGCTCGCCACGCTGCTGACAACCGTCGACAGCACGCGTAAGGACGAAGAGGCTAAACGTCTGGCATCTATCGACCTGATGAACAAGACGCTCGACAGCTACAGCAGCATGGTGGCGTCGAGCGAAGACCGTCGTGCCTACGACGCAGTGAAGGCGGCCTGGGCCGACTATCTGGCCCTCGACAATCGTGTCGCCGCGCTGGAGCAGGGCGATGAAGAGGCAAAGACGCAAGCCCGCACCATCGTTATGACGGAGGCAGTCAAGCGCTTCGGGACGCTCAGTGACCGGCTGACCGAGCACGTTGCCATTAACCGCGCGGGTGCGGTCGGTGCGACGGACGCCGCGGCCGCCAACTATCACGCCGCTTTCATCGCCACTGTTGTGCTGATTCTGCTGGCGCTGGCCGTGGCGACATTCACGGCATGGCTCATCACGCGCTCCATCACCGGACCGATTGGCCGGTGTGTGGAGATCGCGCAGACGGTCGCGCGCGGGGATCTCAGCTCGCGTATCGACGTGCAAGGCCAGGATGAACTGGCGCTGCTGCTCGGTTCGCTTAAGGACATGAACGCCAAGCTCGCGCAGGTCGTGGGTCAGGTGCGCAACACGAGTGAGAGCATTGCCACCGGCTCGGCGCAGATTGCGGCTGGCAACACCGATCTGTCGTCACGCACGGAGCAGCAAGCGGCGTCGCTGGAGGAAACGGCGGCGAGCATGGAAGAGCTGACGACGACCGTCAAGCAGAATGCGGACAACGCAGAGCAGGGCAATGTGCTGGCGTCGAACGCTTCGCACATCGCACAACGCGGCGGAGAAGTCGTGCGTCAGGTCGTTGACACGATGCGCGAAATTTCGGACGGATCGGCGCGCGTGGCGGACATCACGAGCGTGATAGAAGGGATTGCGTTCCAGACCAACATCCTCGCGCTCAACGCGGCGGTCGAAGCGGCGCGCGCGGGTGAGCAGGGACGCGGATTCGCGGTGGTCGCAGGCGAAGTGCGTACGCTGGCACAGCGCAGTGCGAACGCTGCGAAGGAAATCAAGGAGCTGATCGACGCGTCGACGCGTCAGGTGAGCGAGGGCGCAAAGCTCGTCGCCGATGCGGGCAACACGATGGACGAAGTAGTGCATGCCGTCAAACGGGTGACCGATCTGATGGCGGAAATCGCCGCCGCGTCGACCGAGCAACGCACGGGTATCGAGCAGGTGAATCAGGCCGTCATGCAGATGGATACCGTCACGCAACAGAACGCAGCGCTGGTGGAAGAAGCCTCGGCGGCCGCGCAGTCGATGGCGGCACAGTCGAGCGGCCTGCGCGAACTGGTGTCGATCTTCCGTATCGACGGTGCGGCCAATCAGGGACAGCCAGCCCGGCAGATTTCCGCCTGAACCTCAGCAAGGTGTGTCCCGGTGCATCTCAGTGCAGGCGCACCCGTCACCTTGTAAAAGACGGCTCGCCCGCGCACGCCGGCGAGCCGTGAATGCCGGAACGCTCTCACCAGCGCCCGGCCCATGAGACCGCATGCGTCTCACGTTCTTCTCGGCACCGACACGAAGGGTCGATACCGGCCAATCGGCGTCCGTTCGCCCGCCCCCCGGCGATGGCGTCCGGCACCGATGTCCAATGAAGTTATTTCCCCACCAGCATCGAGCCGCGCTCGCGCAAGTTGACGTGCAGATCGAACGCACGCTCAAGGGCATGCGGCGTCTGGCCGCCATAGCGAAGGGCGTCGCGATAGTAGTCGCGCAACACCTCGCGGTAGCTCGGGTGGGCGCAATTGTCGATGACGAGATTCACGCGCTCGCGCGGGGCGAGGGTGCGCAGATCGGCCAGTCCCTGCTCCGTCACGATGATGTCGACGTCGTGTTCGTTGTGATCGACGTGCGGCACCATCGGGACGATGCTCGAAATCTTGCCGTCCTTGGCAATCGACTTCGTCGCGAAGATCGCCATGCGCGCGTTGCGGGCGAAATCGCCCGAGCCGCCGATGCCGTTCATCATGTGCGTGCCGCCGACGTGCGTCGAATTGACGTTGCCGTAGATGTCCACTTCAAGCGCGGTATTGAGCGCGATCAGCCCCAGACGGCGAATCACTTCCGGATGATTGCTGACCTCTTGCGGACGCAGCACGAGCTTGTCGCGATAACGCTCCAGCCGCTTGAATACGCGGTCCTGCACGGCCTGCGAGACCGTGATCGACGAGCCTGAAGCAAACACCATCTTGCCCGCGTCCATCAGATCGAACGTGGAGTCCTGAAGCACTTCCGAGTACATCGTCAGGTCTTCGAACGGCGATTCGATGAAGCCGCTGAGCACGGCGTTCGCGATGGTGCCGATGCCCGACTGAATGGCGGGCAAGGTGCGCGGCAGGCGTCCACGCGAGACTTCGTGCTGGAAGAATTCGATGAGATGCCCGGCGATGCGTTGCGTGTCGGCGTCTGGCGGCAGCGCGTTCGAGGCGCTGTCGGGCGTGTCGGTAATGACGATGGCCGCGATCTTTTCCGGCGCGATCTTGACGACGTTCGTGCCCACGCGGTCGCGCACGTCGACGATCGGCAGCGGTGCGCGATGCGGACGCTGGCCCGGAATCCAGATGTCGTGCATGCCTTCGAAGGCGAGCGGCTGCGCGAGGTTGATCTCCACGATCACCTTTTCCGCGAGGATCGCGAAGCTCGCCGAATTGCCGACCGACGAACTCGGCACGAGGCCGCCGTCTTCGGTGATGGCGACCGCTTCGATCACCGCGACGTCCAGCTTGCCGAACTGACCGGTGCGCAGGAATTCGACCGTCTCGGAGAGATGCTGGTCGACGAACATCACTTCGCCGCGATTGATCGCGCTACGCAACGTCGTGTCGACCTGAAACGGCAGCCTTTTGGCGAGCACGCCAGCTTCCGTGAGCGTCTTGTCGGAGTCATGCCCCAGCGACGCCCCGGTGATCAGCGTGATCTTCATCGGGTTGGCTTTGGCTCGGCGGGCCAGCGCAATCGGCATGTCCTTGGCGTCGCCGGCGCGGGTGAATCCGCTCATACCGACCACCATGCCGTCGCCCACGAGCTTGGCAGCATCGTCGGCAGTCATCACCCGGTCGCGTAGCGACGCCAGGCGAATGCGGTCTTCAAACATCGTGAGGCTCCTCGTCTCTTCTCGTCTCTTATTCGAATCTCTTGGATTCTTGGCGCGCCGGCGATGGATATGCCGGTCTGCGCTTGATTCGAAGTGTATTGACCCGCCGGTCACATTTCCAATATATTGAACATCAAGTTTCCATACTTTTAATGTATTGTCGATGTAAAGCCATATGGCATCGGGCTGACGGAGGAGCGGTCATGGAATTGCGGCATCTGCAATATTTCATTGCGGTCGCGGAGGAGCGGCACTTCACGCGTGCGGCGGCGCGGGTGGGCATCCAGCAACCGCCGCTGAGCTTGCAGATCAAGCAGCTGGAAACAGAGCTGGGCGGGCCGTTGTTCGTGCGGCTACCGCGCGATGTGGTGCTCACGGAGTTGGGCGAGGCGCTCCTGCCGGAGGCGCGCCAGATTCTCGAGCGTGTGGAGCGCACACGGCGGCGCATGCAGCAGATCTCACGCGGCGAAGCGGGGCACATTCGCATCGGTTTCGCCGGTGCGACGTATTTCGAGCCACGGATTCCGGCGTGGATTCGCGACTTCCGCGCGCGCTATCCCGACGTGCAGTTGCATCCGCAGCAGAGCAATACGGCCAGCTTGCTCACGGCGCTGGTGGACGATGCGGTCGATGCGGCGTTCGTGCGCACGCCGTTCGAGGTGCCGCCCGGCATCGTCAGCGTGCCGGTCGTGGACGAGCCGATGGTGCTGGTGCTGCCGCTGGGGCATCCGATGTGTGCGCGCGAACGCGTGCCCCTCGCTGCACTCGCGCAGGACGAATTCATCCTGCTGCCGCGCGACATCAGCCCGGCGCTCTACGACCGCACGGTGGCCGCATGCGAAGCGGCAGGCTTCCGGCCGAAGCTGGGGCAGGAGGCGCCACAGATCACATCCATCGTGCCGATGGTCGCGGCGGGCTTCGGGGTGTCGCTCGTACCGGCGTCGGTGAGCCAGATTCGTACGCCGGGCATGGGCTTCTGGCCCATCGATGCCGCGGGCGGCGACGTGCCGCTAGCGCCGATCAGTCTCGCCTATCGCGAAGATCATGGCTCGGCGGCACTCGATCGCTTCATTGCGATGATGCCGGTGGCGGACGCCGCCGAATGACTCAGTGATAGCCGCGTTGTCCGGGGCTCGGCAGGGCGTCGTCGCTGGTGGATTCCCAGCCGTTCGCGCGCAGTCTGTTGGTGAGCAGCGGATGAATCATCACGGCGTAGAGCAGGCAGGTAGCGGGCAGCGAAATCGCCAGCAACGATTCATTCCAGAGCAGGGCGGGGCCGATGGCGAGCACCGTCCAGAGTAGTGCGTGCCACGTGAAGCCGTACGCCAGCAGGTAGAGCGGGCCGAGAAAGAAGGCCCCGATGCAGGACAGATACGAAATCTCGATGACATCGCCGTTCGCGGGATGGCGAAATTTGAGTGTCATGGCGAGTTCGCAGTCGGAGGGAAGAAGTCGGCAAGTTACCCCAGCGTCGACCCAAAATCGTCCCACTCATGCGGCGATCTGCGAACCAGCGACCCAACGGGCGTTGTGTGGCAATCCGATGCGTTCGACCGGCGGTAGGCTACACTGCTTTCACGCCCCGACACGGGGCACACCGTGGATGCCTCTCCATGCAAATGCTCAGAAGGTTGACCCGCTGGTTGCCGGTGCTCATCGGCGCATTGGCGGGCATGCTGGTCATGCTGCTGATTGGACAGATCGCGCAGACGCGTATCGACGATTTTCGCCTGCGCGCCTATGTGCAGGACATCATGGGCTTCATGAGCGATGCGTCGGTGTCGAGCCGCAACGCGTTGCACGAAGCGATGTACAGCGGCGCGGTGCCCTGTAACGACGCGGACATTCTGGCGCTGCGCCGCGTTGCCATGCGTAGTCCTTATTTTCACGACATCGCCCGGGTGCACGATTCGCAATTGCTGTGCTCAGCCGTTGCGGGACGCTTCGATCCCGCGCCTGCACTGCCCCCCGCCGACCATGAAACGCGCAACGGGGTGAAGCTCTGGCACACGCTCACGGGCATCGTCACGCCGGGTGTTCAGGTTAATGCGATGGGCATGGGTGACGTGGTCGTCTTCAGCCCGCCGGTATTGCCTGAGAGGCTGGCGACGCCGGAGCCGGGCTTCGCGTCGGTGGCGTCGACGAGCGATATGCGCTTCGTCTTCTGGCGCGCAGGACTCGCCGGGGACCAGCAACGCATTACGCTGGGCGAGACGTCGCGCTGGCTCGATATCGGACCGGTGCGCCAGTTCTCACGGTGTTCGAACAACGTGGATGTGTGCGCGTCGGCGGTTTATACGTCGTCGCGCATCGTGACGAACGCGTGGGGATTGCTGTTGGCGCTGGCGATTGGCGCCGTGGCTGGTGGTGCGATGGGGCAGTCGTGGCGTCTGCGCCAACGTTATCGCACATCGATCGACTGGGTCACCCAGCAGGCCGCCGAGTCGGGGGGGATCTACCTCGTCTATCAGCCGCTGGTCAGGCTGCGCGACGGGAAGACGGTTGGCGTGGAAGCGCTCGCACGCCTGAACGACAGCGCGGGCAATCCGATCTCGCCGGACATGTTCATTCCGATTGCCGAACGGCGCGGCGTGATCGGTCTGATCACGCGACAGGTCGCACGTCAGGCACTGATCGAAATGCACGGACGCGCATTGGCCGACCCGGAATTCCACATCAGCATCAATCTCGCTGCCGTGGACGTCGTCGATCGCACCTTCCACACGTTTTTGAACCACATGGCCGCGTCGCTGCGGGTGCCGCGTGCGCAGATTGCGCTGGAGGTAACGGAACGCTCGACCGACAACATGGCGCGGCTTCGCGAAGCGCTCGACCGGCTGCGCGTGGACGGCTATCAGATTCACATCGACGATTTCGGCACCGGGTTTTCGAATCTGGCGTATTTGTCGACGCTCAATGTCGATGCGTTGAAGATCGATCGCATGTTCACGCAGGCCATCGGGACCGATACGGTGGGCAGCGCCATCGTCGACCAGATCTGCAAGATGGCGGCGCTGCTGAACGTCGAGGTCATCGTGGAAGGATTGGAAAGGCAGGCGCAGGCGGACTACATGCTGGCGATTTGCCCCGATGCAATCGGTCAGGGATGGTTGTTCGGCAAGGCGGTACCGGCGGACGAACTTGAGGATTCAGGTCCGCGTATCAGGCAAATTACCGAGAATAACGACAGCGATTCGGGACTAGAGTGAAATCACCGTGGTCCTGATGTGCCCCCGACCTCCACGGACTGTCCGGCTCGCCGCCCTGGCGAGCCGCTTTTTTTTTCGAACGTCGGTCGGAATTGATGAACATGTTACGATTCCTCAAAAAACAGCATCGGCTGGCAGGCCGGCAGACCTTTAGCTGTCGCTTGAGAGAGGGGACATATGACAGATTCGTTCAAATTCCAGTGGCACTATGTCAGCAATACGGCGCCTGGACGTCCGTTCGAACTGACGGGTGCAATCACACCGCGTGCCGACAAACGCTTTGACGGCGCAGTCGACGCGTATTGCGAAGGCGATTACATCGGCCGTTGCGAGTTTTCGAGCATCGACGCGGATTGCGCGTCCGATGCCGCCGCACAGATCCGAAAACGTATCGAATGCCGCATCGAGGATCGCGTCGCGAGAGAGAACGAGACGGCGCGCAATACGACGCATTAAGCGCAACGTCCCGCGCGACGACACGCAAGCCGCTCGGCTTGCGTCGCTCATCCACCACGCGTAATGACGCGCAGCCTCAGCGCGCTTTAAACGCTCGCGTTGCCTGAGCGGCCTACGGCCGTTTAGCGCCAGCGATGACAGCAACGGCCACCCCAGCCGCCCCAGCCACGCCCCCATGAGAACGAAAGCGACACATTGCTGAGCCACGGCGATGGGGCGTATGCCGGATAGACCGGCGCGTACGCAGGGTAAGCGGCATAGGCGGGGTAGGCCGCATATGCAGGATAGGTAGGATAAGCGGGATAAGCGGCGTAAGGCACGAAGCCCGGATCGGGCGAATACGACGAGTAGGCGGAATACGTCGAGTAAGCGGCATTACCCTGCGGCGGTTGCGACGTCTGCGGCGGCACGTAGTCGGGTGGCACCGGCGAACCGTTCGGATAGTTCGGATAGGCTGGGGTTGCACCAGGACGTGCTGTTTGCCCCGAAGGTGCGGGCGGCCGATAGTCCGGTGGGACGGGCGAGTTGTTGCCGGGCTGGAAGTCGCGCGGCACAGGTGAGCCGTTCGGATACACCGGGGCAGGCGTGGGCGCGGGGCGGACCGGCGTCGCCGCTACGGTCGGTGTCGGCACGGGCGCCGTCGCAACGTCGCCGCTCAGGACAGTGCCCGGTGCAGCGCGCACGGCTTGCGGCGCTGTAGGCGTTGGGGAAAGCGTCAGCGCGCCGCCGGGGTACTGCACGACGTAACAGCCGGCAAGCGAGCCGACCAGCGGCACAACACAAAGCAGGGTGGCGAGCGGTGCAATTTTCATGGCGTCGAGTGTAGCGCAGGAAAGTGCGTCTGCTACGTCGCTGCCCGTGCGCGTGCATTACGTTCGATTAGCGCCCCTGCGCCCTGACGCGATGTGCCGAAGACGTTACGAATACGACAGGCAAAAAAAACGGCCAGCGCGTTGCTGGCCGTGAAATCCACCAGGAGGAGGTGGAGGAGACAGGTGCAACTATATCAGGGAAATCCCTAGACGGGTAAACCTTTGTCAAAAAAATCTGTAGAAAAACCACATCTGCGACAATTCGTCGCTTTTTTGCTCGCGAATCGCCCAATTCCCCGTCCCATATAGCCATTCGGTGCATCACCGGGGCGTCCTCCCATCGTTCGGATGGAGAAAAACCACAAAGATAACGACCGTTTGCCACGGCGACGGACATTTCGCGCGCTTCCAAGCGACATCCGACGCGCATCCGACAGTACTCGCAACCCCTGGAAATCTAAGTGTTTACACCGAGCATTGATTTACGTTCGGCGATATAAACTTCCGCAAAGCGTAATTTCGCCGGCGACTCGACCGGGACGCAAAACCACGAAGTTGCGAGAACGTTTGGAGACAGGATGAAAGCAGCAGAAGTGAATGTGGGCGCTTTGATCGACGAGAGTCGACTGGGCGGCTATCAGTGGTGGGTGATCGCGCTGTGCGCGATGTGCCTGGTCGTGGACGGTTTCGACGTTCAGGCCATGGGCTATGTTGCGCCGGTGGTCATTCGCGAGTGGGGCATTGCCAAGGAAACGCTCTCGCCGGTCTTCGGCGCGGGGTTGTTCGGCATGCTGGTCGGCTCGCTGACGTTCTCGGCGCTGGCGGACAAGCTGGGTCGCCGTCCGGTGCTGATCGGCGCGACGCTGTTCTTCTCGGTGTGCATGATCGTCACCGGCTTCGCCAACTCGATCACCGAGCTGATCGTCTGGCGTTTCGCTGCCGGGCTGGGGCTGGGTTGCATCATGCCGAACGCGATGGCGCTGGCAGGTGAGTACAGCCCGCGTCGTATCCGCGTCTCGCTCATGATGATCGTGTCGTGCGGTTTTACGCTGGGCGGCGTGGTCGGCGGGCTGATTACGGCCGCCATCATTCCTGATCTGGGCTGGCGCGCCGTGTTCTATATCGGTGGGGCCATCCCGCTGGTGCTAGGCCTGCTGATGTGGGTCTCGCTGCCGGAATCGATCCAGTTCCTGATGTTCAAGAAGGGCACGAAGCCCAGCGATAACGCGCGTATTCGCAAGCAGTTGCTGCGTGTCGCGCCGGGTGCGAACGTCCCGACTGACGCCCGTTTTGTCCTCGACGAGCAAAAGGCGAAGGGTGTGCCGTTCATCGAGCTGTTCAAGGACGGCCGCGCACGCGTGACGATTCTGTTGTGGGTCATCAACTTCGCCAACCTGCTCGACATGTACTTCCTGTCGAACTGGCTGCCGACGGTGATCCGCGACGCCGGATATTCGACGCAAGTCGCCGTGATGGCAGGCACCGCCTTGTGGGCGGGCGGCGTGATCGGTACGTTGCTGCTCGGACGTGTGATCGACCGCGTGGGCTTCACCAGCGTGCTGGCGGTGACGTTCCTGATCGCGATTGCGGCCACGGCGGCCATCGGCAATCCGGTGGTGATGGTGTCGATGGTGGCGGTATTCGTAGCGATCTTCTTCGCAGGCTTCTCGATCATCGGCGGCCAGCCGGCGCTCAATGCACTGGCCGCGACTTACTATCCGACATCGCTGCGCTCGACGGGCATCGGCTGGAGCCTGGGCATCGGCCGTATCGGCTCGGTGCTGGGGCCTGTGCTGGGCGGCGCGCTGATGCACCTGCAGTGGTCGTCGTCGTCGCTGTTCCTTGCGGCAGCGGTACCGGCATGCGTCTCCCTGATCGGCGTGCTGGCGATTGCCCGCACCCAGCGCGGCGACGGTGGCAATCTGCGCACCGCCACGGCGAGCTGAGCGCCGTAGTGCAACGCGCAATGACGGACACATGCACGCGGCAGCGACATAAGCAGCGGTTAAGTGTCCGATAACCATCGAGTATGAAAGTGCGACGCCCGCCAGCGTTATCATGGCGGGCGTCGTCGTTTTTGCGACGTCTCCTGCGATGCGTCAGGCGTCGCACAGCATAATCAAAACGATAAATGACCTCGACGTCCGAACTCTCTCCTGCCTTGCCATCCGAGCGCGTGCTGTTGGGCATTCTCGGCCTGTTCATGATGATCGCGCCTGCGTCGACGGATATGTATCTGCCGGGGCTGCCGACGATGCGTCACGAACTGGGGGCGAGCGCTGCGGCCACCCAACTGACGCTCTCGTATTTCTTCCTCGGCTTTGCGTTCGGACAGTTGGTCTGGGGGCCGCTCGCGGATCGCTTCGGGCGTCGCAAGCCGATGGCGGCGGGGATCGCGTTGTACATCTTCGGCAGCATCGGCTGTGCGTTCGCTGACAGCATCGATCACATGATGATGTGGCGCTTCGTGCAGGCGCTCGGCGGTTGTGCAATGCCGGTGATTGCGCAGGCCATCGTGCGCGACGTCTACGGGCCGCGTAATAGCGCGCGCGCCTTCTCGATCATGTTGCTGGTAATGAGCGTCGCCCCCATCGTTGCGCCGCTGGTCGGCGGACAGATGCTGCGCTTCACGACTTGGCGCGTGATCTTCGGCATTCTCGCGGTGTTCGGCGTGGGCGCGTTGATGGCGCTTTGGCGTCTGCCGGAGACGGGCAACTTGAATGGCCGTCAGGCGGGCGGGCCGCGCGCCATCGCCATGTCGTACTGGCACTTGCTGCGCGACAAGCATTTCGTCGGCTACATGGTGGCGGGCGGTGCCGTGTTCGGGGCATCGTTCACTTACATTACCGGCACGCCGCTCGTGTACATGGAGTACTTCCACGTCTCGCCGCAATTCTTCGGTGTGTTGTTCGGCATCAATATCGTCGGCATGGCCGCGATGACGATGTTCAATTCGCGACGCGTCGGACAGATGGGGCCTTACCGGCTGATGCGCATCGGCATCATCGGGTGTGCGGTGGTGACGTCGGTGTTATGTGCCACGGTGTGGATGGGCTTGGTCCTGCTGCCGCTGATGGTGGCGATGTTGTTCCTGTTCATGTCGCTGCGCGGCATCATCACGGCGAATTCCGTGGCGGGCGCGCTCGCGAATCACCCGACGCGTGCCGGGGCTGCGGCGGCGCTCGTCGGCAGCGTGCAGTACGGCTTCGGCTTTGCAGCGGGCGGCTTACTCGGTCTGCTGGGTGACGGCTCGCCCCGCCCCCTCGTGACGGTGATGTGCGGCTTCGCGATCCTGGCGCTCGTGTCGCTGATGACGATGTTGCGTAAGCCGCAGAGCGCGCATTAACAAGAAGGGGGCCGCAGCCCCCTTTTTATTGCCCTCCAACCCTCGCTTCGACTTACAACGCCAGCACCAGCTTCTTGCCGCAGGCGCGCGAGCAGCAGGACATCATCTTCGTGTTGGCGTCGCGCTCCGTGCGGGTGAGCACCACGTCGCGGTGATCCACGTCGCCCTCCAGCACCTGCACTTCGCACGAGCCGCACAAGCCTTCCTCGCAGTCGCTCTGCACGTCGATGTTCGCCGCACGCAATGCCGTGAGCAGGGTCTGGTCGGCGGGCACCATCACCGTGATGCCCGAATCCTTCAGCGTGACCTCGAACGCATGTTCCTTCTCGGGATCGAGCGTACCCAGTTGCGACTGGAAGTGCTCAACGCGAAGCGTGTCGTCCGGCCAGTGCGCGCAGCATTGCGCCAGACCGTCGAGCATGCGCACCGGACCGCAGGCGTACACCTGCGTGCCGTGCTGCGGCGTTGCCAGCAGCGTCGCGTAGTCCGCGCGTTGCCCTTCGTCCTTCACCCACAGATGCAGACGGTCGCCATGCAGCGCTTGCAGTTCGTCGACGAGCGCCATCGTGCGGCGGCTGCGGCCACTGTAGTGAATCTCGTAGTCGATGCCCAGCACCTTGGCGCGGCGTGCCATCGCGGCAATCGGGGTGACGCCGATACCCCCCGCAACGAAGATGGCGCGCGGCGTCGTTTCGTCCAGACGGAAGTGATTGCGCGGCCCACGAATGCGCAGACGGTCGCCGACCGAGACCTGCGTGTGAACCCAGTTCGAACCGCCACGGCCTTCCGGCTCGTGCAGCACCGCAATTTCCAGTGCGGCGGCGTCCGTCGGGTCGCCGCACAACGAATACTGACGCGACAGCCCCGTCTCGCCGCATTCGATATCGATGTGCGAGCCCGGAGCCCAGCGCGGCAGGGCGCGGCCGCTAGGTGCGACCAGACGCAGCTTGACGATGCCCTCGGCGACCGGCGTGACCGACTCGACCACGACAGGGCGCGTCACGCTATGGCCCGACGGCTCGCCGATGCGCACCGGCGCATGACGCTCCAGCACGGCCGGATCGCGACGCTCCGGATTCTGCGCCGGATCCCATTCCACAAAGACATGCTCCGGACCGCGGAATGACGTGTTGGGCACGTACGTGAATTTCTGCTCGGCCAGCGTCATGTGCGGCAGGCGGCGCGTGAACTCTTCGAGGAAGATCTGCATCTCCATGCGGGCGAGGTTCTTGCCCATGCACTGATGCGAGCCGTAGCCGAACGTCAGTTGATCGCTGGCGTTTTCGCGGCGAATGTCGAACAGGTCGGCGTCGGCGAAATGCGCTTCGTCGTGATTCGCAGACGACGTCACGATCAGCAGCTTCGACCCGGCGGCAATCTCGATGCCGCCGATGTTGACGTCCTTCGTTGCGAGACGACGCCATGCCGCCACCGAACCGTTGTGACGCAGGCATTCTTCCACTGCGTTCGGAATCAGCGACGGATCTTCGCAGATCTCGCGCCAGACGTCCGGATGCGAGAGCAGCAGCTTCATCGCGTTGGCTGTGGCGTTGGCCGTCGTTTCGTGCGCGGCCACAATGCCCGCCATCATCATCGAATGCAGATAGGAGTCGGTCACGACTTCCGGGTGATCTTTCTGCTTGCGAATGCCGTATTGCATCCAGCCCGGGCCGTCCGGGTTCTGACGCATCTTGTCGAGAATCTTGCCCGCGAGTTGCCAGAAATTGCCCACGGCATGCGCCACCGCGACTTGTTCTTCGGGCTTCGGGCGTCCCCACGTGTTGACCGTGTGCGCAATCGAATACTCGCGCAGCTTGTCCATGTCTTCCTCGGGCACGCCGAGGAAGTGGAGCGCCACCGTCAGAGGGACTTCCCACAACATCTGGTCGACGAGATCGGCGCGGCCGTCGTTCACGAAGCGGTCGACGTATTCGCGCGCGAGCTGACGCACCAGCGGCTCGTGATGCTTCAGATGTTCAGGCGTGAACGGCTCCATGAGCACACGGCGGCGCGGCATGTGCGCGGGCTCGTCTTCGTTCACCAGCGTGCGGTTTAGCGCGAAGCCATAGGAAGCGAGCACCTCGTTGGCTTCCGGGCCGGTCGGCGTGATCTTTTCCAGCGCAATCGACGGGCTGAACGTAATGTTGTCGCGGAAGATCGCCTTGATGTCGTCGTAACGGGTCACGACCCAGTAGCCGAGCTTCGGGCTGTAGAACACCGGTTCCTGCTCGCGCGCCCAGCGCACGTATTCGGGCGGGTCTTGCTGATAGCCGTCTTCGAACGGATCGAAGTCGGCCGCGCGGGCACTCACCGGGCAGCCGTTCGGGGCCTTAGCAGCCGACGGGGCCGACGTTTGATGAAACGGGCAGCCGCCGGCGCTGGCTGCCGTGGCGTTGGAAGTGGGGGAAACTGTCTGGCTCATCCGCTCGCTCTCTGAGGCGTTTAGTCCGGTGTGAGAATACGGCAGCGACCTGCGAAGGGCCGCGCGGCGACGCACACAATGAATCAAGTGTAGAGGAGCGTAGCCTGTCACATTCTCTGAATCTGTTAAGCGTAAATATAATACGCATAGCGTAAATTAGTGGACTGGGGTTAACCTCTAGACTTGTCGACATCGAGCAACATTGGTTTGCATCTTAAAATCTCGCCGATGACGACAAGCAAACGACCCACAGCAGGCCGCCCGCGAAGTGCGGCTACGCTTTCCCGCGAGGCAGCCGCCGACGCGGCCGCCGTCTCGACCGGCGACGCTCTAGATGCACCCCGCGAGCGCGGCCGCCGCCAGCGCGTGCAGTCGGCAGAGACCGGCATGGTGGTGCTCAAAGGACTGGCCCGCCTGGGCGGCCGGGCGAGCCTGACGGCATTGGCGCTGCACGTGCAGCAAAGTCCCGCCAAGGTTCACCGCTATCTAATGAGTCTCGTGGAAGAAGGGCTCGTCGCGCAGGACGCCGACTCGCAACACTACTACCTCGGCCTCGAAGCGATGCTGCTCGGTGTCGCCGCAATGCGTCAGGCCGACCCGGTGCGGGCCGCCGAACCGGCACTGGTGCGTCTGCGCGAAGCCTTCGATGTGACCTGCTTCATTGCCGTGATGGGCAACAAGGGGCCGACCATCGTGCGCTTCGAGGAGCCGGGCCTGCCGGTGACGATCAACGTGCGGATCGGCTCGGTGATGTCAGTCCTCTGGTCGGCCGCCGGTCGCGTCTTCCTCGGCCTGCTCGACGACCCGCAGGTGCTGGCCATGGCCGAGAGCGAACTGGCGCACGCCACGCCGGAACACCGCACACAACTCGACGCCTCGGATCCTATCGGGGCACTGCGAGCCTCGGTGCGTGCGGCGCAAGGTGCCAGCGTGCGCGACACGAACCTGACCGGCATCAGTGCAATCGCCGCCCCCGTCTTCAATTACGACGGCCGCCTCGTCGGCGTCATCACCGCGCTCGGGGCAACGGGCGGGTTCGACGCCCGCATGGACAGTCCCATTGGCGAAGCGGTACGTCGTGAGGCGCTGGCGGCGAGCCACGCGCTCGGCTACCGGCCGCCGCTGCCCGCCGGGGCCTGAAGCGACCGGGGCACCCCGGTCAGCCTCCGAAATTTCCCAATCCGATGCGCTCATGCGGTCGCCGCCTTCGCGGCTGGCCGCGTCTGGGCGTTCTCCCGTTTAAACAAGCGAATTCCCACGCCTTTGTCACTCCTTTCGCGTAGACCTTTGTGTTACCATTTGATAATGATTCTCATTAACAAATAAGCGATTGCCGATGGCGCAGCCTCAAGCGGTGCAAGTCGTCGGCAGTCACGTCTGTGGAGGTCGTCATTGTTGATGTTGAAACGAACGGTCGATCTAACGCCGCGCGTAGCATCGATTCCCACACCTTCCATGACTTACGTGCCGCTCGGGCAGTTCGGACAGGGCGACCGCAAGCTCACGGGTGGCGCGCAGAATCGCGCGCTGGCGAGTAGCGACATCGAAGCAGCAAAGCAGGGCAACGGCGGGCAACACACCGCCGTTTCGCCTTCCCCTCAATGCGGCAGCGACGAGCTTTGGCTGTGGCGTTTTCTGCTGGCGGGTCGTCCCTTCGGGGCGACGGGCGCGGCGGCCGGTGGCCCGGACGACGGCGCGACCTGGCTCTCGGCGGCCGAGCACTCACTGGCGCGCCGGTTGCCGCGCACGCAAATGCGTCATCGGTTTCTGTCGGAGCGCATTGCGTTGCGCTGGATCTTCGGGCGCTGGTTCCGATGCTCGCCTGCGCAGGCCCCCGTGCCGACGGCGACGCCGGGCGTCTCGTCGCTGGAGTGCGACGGTCCGCACGGCAAGGTGTGGATCGACATGGCGCACGCGGGGCTGTGGCTCTTCGTCGCGATGGGGCAGGGCCCGGTCGCACTGGCCGCACACGCGCCGACGCCAGTGGGCACCGACGAAAATGCGTCGCTGATCGCGCACATGAGCCCGACGCCGAGCGCGCTCGATCCGTTCGCTGTGGCGCGCGACACTGCGCATCGCTTGTGTCTGGCAAGACTGGCGGGCGAGGGGGAGTCATTGACGTCCGGGGCGGATGTGCCGCTGCTCGCGCATCCGTATGTCAGCGTCCCGTACGCCGGGCAAACGCGCTACCTCTACGATATGTCCGTCAGTTCGCGACTGACGGTGGTGGCCGCACGTGACAGCATCGTCCATCGGATGCGCGCTTTCGGTTGGCAGAACTGACTTTCCCTTTTTGCGTTCCCTTTTGGTATTTGCACGTGCATATCTATGCATATGCTGCGACGCAAAGGCAGGGGTCCTGAATTTGCGCTATTCTGGCCCGTTGTTTTGCCATTCGTCCTGCCCGTCATCGACTTCCTGGAGAAGAAGCTCATGCGTCGTCGCTCGCTTGCATCCCGCCATCCTCGCCATACCCTCGCCGCCGTACTCACCGCGCTCGCTTTGCCGCTGATTCCGCTGGCAGCGAACGCCAAACCGCTCACCGTCTGCACCGAAGCCAGCCCGGAAGGGTTTGATGTCGTGCGCTATAACTCGCTCACCACGACCAACGCATCGGCCGATCCGGTGTTCAACCGTCTGGTCGAGTTCGATGCCGCGCAAGCCAAGGTCGTGCCGAGTCTGGCGACGAAATGGGAAGTGACGCCGGACGGCCTCACGTACACGTTCACGCTGCGCCCGAACGTTAGCTTCCACAGCAACGATCTCTTCAAGCCGACGCGCGCATTCAATGCCGACGACGTCGTCTTCACGTTCGACCGCATGCTCAACGACAACGCGCCGTGGCACAAGCTCACGCCGTCGGGCTTCCCGCATGCGCAGTCGCTGTCGCTGGGCAAGCTGATCAAGTCGGTGCAGAAGGTCGACGACAACACGGTGCGCTTCACGCTCTCCGAGCCGGACGCCGTGTTCCTCTCGATGCTGTCGATGGGCTTCGCGTCGATCTATTCGGCCGAGTACGCCGACAAGCTCGTCGCGGCGAACAAGACGGATGAACTCAACGCGCGTCCGATCGGCACCGGTCCGTTCGTCTTCCGTAGCTATCAGAAGGACAGCGTGGTGCGGTACGACGCCAACAAGGCGTACTTTGGCGGCGCACCGGCGTCCGAGCGTCTGATCTACACGATCGTGCCGGACCCTGCTGTGCGTGCGCAGAAGGTCAAGGTCGGCGAGTGCCAGATCGCGTTGTCGCCCAAGCCGCTCGACGTGCAGGCCGCGCGTGGCGACAAGGCGCTCAAGGTGGTCGAGACGCCCGCCTTCATGACGGCCTTCGTCGCCATCAACACACAGCACAAGCCGTTGAACGACGTGCGCGTGCGTCAGGCGCTGAACCTCGCGTTCGACAAGACGAGCTACGTGAAGCAGGTGTTCGAAGGCACGGCGACGCCGGCGGTGAACGTGTATCCGCCGAACACGTGGAGCTATGCGAAGAACGTGCCGGACTATCCGCACAACATCGATCGCGCGAAGAAGTTGCTGGCGGACGCCGGTTTCCCGCAAGGTTTCGAGACGACGATCTGGACGCGTCCGGCAGGCAGTCTGCTCAATCCGAACCCGCGCGTGGGTGCCGAGATGCTGCAAAGCGATCTGGCGAAGATCGGCGTGAAGGCGCAGATCAAGACGGTGGAGTGGGGCGAGCTGATTCGTCGCGGCAAGGCAGGCGAGCATGACCTGCTGTTCATGGGCTGGTCGGGTGACAACGGCGATCCGGACAACTTCCTCACGCCGCAGTTCAGCTGTGCGGCCGTCACCTCGGGCACGAACTTCGCTCGTTTCTGCGACGCCAATCTCGACAAGCTGATCAGCGACGGCAAGCGCACGCACGACATCGCGGCGCGCACCGCCAAGTATCAGGCGGCACAGAAGACGATCAAGGACGACGCGCTGTGGATTCCGCTGGCGCATCCGATCGCGGCCGTGATCACGCGCACCGACGTGTCGGGCTATCAGGTCAGCCCGTTCGGCCGTCAGGACTTCTCGGCGGTGAAGGTCAAGTAAGTCTCCAACTCGTAGCAGACGTCCCCGAAAGACAAAAAGCCATGCCCATCGACGGGCATGGCTTTTTTCATGGGGCGGCGAGCCTGACGTCAGGCGTCCGGCGCGCTCTCCGCTTCGCCGATGCGGAACACTTGCGACAGGTCCCAGTCCGCCATGCCGCGCTCTGCGGCGTCCTTCAGCAAACGACGCACTTCCGGCAGCACCCGCTGCACGGTCGCGCTCGCGTGCGCCAGTTCGGCAATCGCATCGAGGTCCTTCAGAATCACGCGCACCGTGCCGGTGGCGAACTCGGGCGGCGTGACCATGCGCGGCCAGAGCGTCTGCATGAGGACGGAATCGGCCCAGCCGCCTTGCAACGCCGACGGCACCGCCGCCGTGTCGATGCCGCTACGCTTGGCCAGCACGAAGGCTTCGGCCAGACCGGCGAGCGTCGTCGCGACGATGGCCTGATTGGCGAGCTTGGTCGTCTGACCCGCGCCGATGTCGCCCATGCGGGTGACGCGCGACGAGAACGCGCGCAGCACCGGCGTCACGGCTTCGATAGCCTCGGCGGGACCGCCCGCCATGATAGCCAGCGTGCCTGCCTGCGCGCCGCCCGTGCCGCCGGAGA
The DNA here is from genome assembly GCF_902459615.1 of Pandoraea commovens. Taxonomy (GTDB): domain Bacteria; phylum Pseudomonadota; class Gammaproteobacteria; order Burkholderiales; family Burkholderiaceae; genus Pandoraea; species Pandoraea commovens. Next base: position 1,262,086 of record NZ_CABPSA010000001.1, on the reverse strand, counting down.
CCGGGGCGTCGATCCAGACGCTGCCGGTGGCCTCAGCCCAGCGCTTTGCGAGATTGCGGGTGAGGGCGGGCGAGAGCGTCGAGTGATCGACGAGATAGCGCGGGGGCGTTGCGGCGTGCACGAGCCCGTGCTCACCGAATACCACCTGCTCGACAGCCTTTCCATCACCCAGACAGAGCAGGGCGATGTCGACGCATTCGCCGAGCGCCTGTGGCGTCACACAGGCCATCGCACCGGCATCGGTCAGCGCGCCGAGCTTGGCGGCAGAACGGTTCCAGACGGCGACGTCGTGGCCAGCGGCGAGGAGCCGCTGCGTCATGGGTTCGCCCATGCGGCCGATGCCGCAAAAGCCTACGCGTGGGGTAGTCATCAATTCGGGTCCTCGTGGGTTGGCGTCTCCCCGATAGACGCTTCGTAGGGCCATTCCACGGCCCCCGAATGGGTCACCGCGCCCAGCTTGGCGGGCCGCACGAGCGCTTCGTACTTTTCCAGTACGCCGCCCAGACGGCCGCGCACGAACGGTTTGGCCTCGGCGGCCCGCGCGGCGAGTGCTTCGTCGGAGAGTTCGACGTCGAGCTTACCCTTGATTGCGTCGATGTGGATGGTATCGCCGTCCCGAAGTAGGCGAATCGGCCCGCCCGCCGCCGCCTCGGGGCCGACGTAACCGATGCACATGCCGCGCGTCGCACCCGAGAAGCGGCCGTCCGTGAGCAGCGCGACCTTCTCGCCCATCCCTTGCCCGTAGATCGCTGCCGTCACGCTCAGCATCTCGCGCATGCCCGGTCCGCCCTTGGGGCCTTCGTTGCGAATCACGAGCACATCGCCCTCGCGGTACGTCTGCGCGGACACCACGGCCATGCAGTCCTCTTCCGTCTCGAACACGCGGGCGGTGCCGGTGAACGTGAGGTGCTTCAGGCCTGCGGTCTTGAGCGCCGCGCCGTCGGGCGCGAGGTTGCCGCGCAGCACGACCAGTCCCGCGTTGGGCGAGAGCGGTTCGGTGTGCGGCTTGACCACGCGGCCGTCGGGGCCGGGGAAGGCGCGCAGCGCGTCGGCGAGCGTCTCACCCGTTTGCGTGAGCGTGTCGCCGTGAATATGTCCGCCTGCGAGCAGCGCGTTGAGCACCGCAGGCACGCCGCCGACATGATGCAGGTCGACGGCCAGATAGCGTCCGCCGGGCTGCATGTCGCCGATGAGCGGCGTGCGCGCGAGGACTTCGGAGACGTCGTCGAGCGTGAACTCGATGCCCGCCTCGTGGGCAATGGCAGGGATGTGCAGCATGGCATTGGTCGAGCCGCCGGTCGCCGCCACGGCGGCGCAGGCGTTCTCGAGACTCTTGCGCGTGACGAGGTCGCGCGGCAGCGGTCCGCCGTTACGCAGCGCACGCATCACGTTCTCGCCAGCGCGACGCGCAATCGCGATCCGTTCGCTGTAGACGGCGGGCACCATCGCGGACCCGAGCGGCGCGAGGCCGAGCACTTCCGCGACCATCGCCATCGTGTTAGCCGTGAACTGACCGGGGCACGAGCCTGCGGTGGGCGTGCAACGCTTTTCGATGCCGCGCAGCGTCTCGGCGGACATATCGCCGCGCTGGGCCGTGCCGACCGCTTCGATGGCGGTGAGGATGGTGGCCTGCGAGCCGTCGGGGGCAACGCCGGGCAGCATCGCGCCACCGAAGAGGAACACGCCGGGCACGTTCACGCGCACCATGCCCATCAGAATGCCGGGCAGCGTCTTGTCGCACCCCGCCACGCCAACGAGCGCGTCGTAGCAATGCGCGCGCACGAACAGCTCCACGCTGTCGGCAATCGTCTCGCGCGAGACCAGCGAGAAGCGCATGCCTGAATGGTTCATCGACGTGCCGTCGGATACCGAGATGGCCGAGCCGCGAATCGGTACGCCGCCACCGGCGGCCACGCCCAGGCGCACGTTGTCCGAAATCTGATTCAGCGACATGGAGCAGGGCGTGTTCTCGCCGAACGTGTCGACGATAGCGACGAACGGTTTGTCGATGGCGGCGTCGTCGAGGCCGGTCGCGCGCAGGAAGGCGCGATGCGGGGTGCGCGTGACGCCTTCGGTGACCGTGCGGGAGCGGTGTTTGTGCAGATCTGTCATGGGGACTTCCTTATGCTTTTGTGGCGGCTGTGCATGCGTCGACCCGAGGTCGATCAGGTATTGAGCAGCAGCCCGTTCTCGATGGCGAGCACCTGACCCGTCATCGCCGGTGCGCGGGCGGCGAGGAACCACGCCAGTTCGGCAACTTCAGACGGTTGCGAGACACGCTTGAGCGGCGAGTTCTCACGCATGCCTTCAACCACCCGGCCGTACGCCTCGTCACCGAGCACGCGGCGCAGCAGGCCGTCGTCGACCATGCCCGGCGCGATGGCGTTCACACGTACTTGCGGCGCGAGGTTGCGGGCGAGCGAGAGCGTGAGCGCGTTGACCGCGCCCTTCGAGGCCGCGTAAGCAATCGACGACCCCGTGCCGTTGAGCGACGCCAGCGACGAGATGTTGACGACCGATGCCGACATCGCCGATGCCGCAGACACCGGACGCTCCCGCAGCAACGGCGCAGCGGCGCGCGTCATCTGGAACATGCCGATGAGGTTCACGCGATAGATGCGCTCGAACTCGACGGCGTCGATGGCGTCGAGATCGCCGTGCGGGATCACGCGCGTGGTCCCGGCGCTGTTGATGAGGGCGTCAAGGCGCCCCCATTTCGCGCCGACGGCGTCCGCCATGCGGCGGCAGGCGGCGTCGTCACCCACGTCGGCATCGACGACGAGCGTTTGCGCACCTGCGTCACGGCATTGCGCCGCGACCGCTTCGGCGGCCGCACGCGTGCTGTCGTCGAAATTGTTGATGGCCACGGCCCAGCCGTCCTGCGCAAAACGCAGGGCGGTGGCCGCACCGATGCCAGTAGCGGCACCGGTCACGAGACAGACGGGAAAACTCATGCACGACTCCGTTGAGGCTTGAGCGACATCACGATGCATGCCCCGCCGACCAGCGCACACGCCAGCACGATCATGCCCGGCAGCAACTGCCCGGTGCTGTCTTTGAGAAAGCCGATGACGTACGGGCTGACGAAGCCCGCGAGGTTGCCGGTCGAATTGATCAGCGCGATGGCGGCGGCCGCGCCTGCACCGCCCATCATCGCCGTGGGAATGCCCCAGAAGACCGGCGCAATCGAGTTGATGCCGATCGCCGCGACGATCAATGCCGCCATCGACCACCAGAGATGCTGCGCGAGCAGCACCGAGGCGACCATCCCGGCCGCGCCCAGCAGGCAGCACACGGCCACATGCATGCGGCGTTCGTTGTGCCGGTCGGCATGACGCGCGACGAGAATCATCGCAACAGCGCTCACCAGCGACGGCACCGCAGAGAGCAGGCCGATGTTGCCAAGGTTGGCGACGCCTGCAGCGCGAATCATCGTCGGCAGCCAGAACACGAGGCCGTAGTTGCCCATGGCGATGCAGAAGTACAACAGGCCGAGCAGCCACACGCGGCCGCTGCCGAACACCTGACGCACGCTGTGATGCGCGCGGGTGCTGTCGTCGGCGGCAAGGTCTTGTGCGAGCAGACGTTTTTCGTCCGCGTTCAGCCACTTGACCGTTTCGATCCGGTCCTGAAGCACGAAGAACGCTGCGATGCCGACGAGCAGCGACGCAATGCCTTCGAGCAGAAACAGCCATTGCCAGCCTGCATAACCGTGCATGCCGCCGAAGTGCTGCATGATCCAGCCGGAGAGCGGGCCGCCGATGGCGCCCGAGACGGGAATGGCGACCATGAACAGCGCAATGATTTGCGAGCGCTTGTTCGACGGGAACCACGTGGCCAGATAGAGCACGATGCCGGGGAAGAAGCCCGCTTCGGCCACGCCGAGCAGGAAGCGCAGCGCGTAGAAGGACATCGGTCCCTGCGTGAACATCGTCAGGCAGGAAATGATCGACCACGTCACCATGATGCGCGCGATCCACATGCGCGCGCCCACGCGATGCAGGATCAGGTTGCTCGGCACCTCGAAGAGGAAATAGCCCAGGAAGAACACACCCGCACCTGCGCCATACACGGTCTCGGACAGCGACAGGTCGGAGAGCATCTCCAGCTTGGCGAAGCTCACGTTCACGCGGTCGATGTACGCGACGATGAACGCGAGAAAGAGGAACGGGATGATGTGCCAGGTCAGCTTGCGGTACAGCGCGTCGCGCTGTTCGGCACTGGCCGCCACAGGGGCAGCGCTGTTGCCGGGATGCGGCTGTGCACCGCCCGGGTAGGACGAGGGGGACGAGCTCATGGGTGTTGTCTCCGTGGTGCGTGCCGTGCGGCACGTCGAGTTATTGGGCAGCCTGACGCGCATCCGGAGAACATTCGGTTATGCGAAGGAGATTCGGCGATGTGCGATGGATCGTCGCTCCGGCGCATCGAATAACCCTGTGCGGCCATGCTGCTCGTACGAAGGGTAAGGGGTCGGTCGGCGTGACGGCAAATCACACTTTGCGCACACGGCATTACCGTTTGGTTATGATCTCGGCTTGGGCGTTCCCACAGAAGCTTTCCGCATCCGTCATGACAACGACCGACAACTCGATTGAGCGCTTTTTCCGCAGTGGCCTGAAGCTCGGCCATCTGCGCATGCTGGTGACGCTGGGCGAACTGCGTCAGGTCACGCGCGTGGCGGCGGCATTTCACGTCACGCAGCCCGCCATCTCCAAGCAGATCGGGGAGATCGAGGAGGCGCTGAGCGCGCCGGTGGTGCGGCGGGTGGGCAATGCGGTGGAACTCACTGGCATCGGACGCGTGCTCGTGGAGCGTGGACGCGAAATCCTGCGGCAGATCGAACTGGCGCGTCGCGACGTGAGCGCGTTGACCACGGGGACGGCCGGGCATGTGCGCTTCGGTGCGGTGGTAACGATTCCCCAGCCCCTGATCGCGCATGCGGTCGAGCTGTTCACGCGACGTGCGCCCAATGCATCGTTCTCGTTCGTGGAGGCTACGCTGGACCGTCTGCTCAAGATGATGGACGAGGGCAATCTCGATCTGGCGCTCGGGCGCAATCGTGTGACGGGCCATCTGGCGGTGATGCGCAACGAGTCGCTGCACCACGAGCCGTTCGTGTTCGTCGTCGGCACCCAGCACCCGCTGGGCGCGGCAGAGGCAGCCGTCTCATGGCGAGACTTGCAGGACGTGCGTTGGATTACACCGATGCGTGGCTCGCCCGCCTTCACCACGATGGCCGAGATTCTGGCCGAGCATGGGGTGACGTTGCAGCGTCCTGCCATCGAGTCGAGTTCGCTTGCGTTGAATCTGTCGCTGCTGCGCGGCGGCGGGTTCGTCTCGATCCTGCCGCTCTCGCTCGCACGACGCTATGCTCAGCGCGGGACTATGCGCGTGCTGCCGCTGCCGCCGTTAGGGCCGCTGGGCGACGCGATTCTGTATTGGCGTGAAGACACGGCAACGCCTGCGTCGCAACTGTTTGCGGCGTGCCTGCGCGAATCGTCGGCAGAGTTGATCGACGCAAACTGACGACGGATTGCGCCGGTGCATGCGTGCCTTGGGTTGGCAGGGGGCGCATGCACGGCTTCAACACCCGTGCGCGTCAGGCCGCGTTGGCGACAGCCTTCAATCCGTAACGCTTGCCCGGCGAGGTGTTGCTCAGTCCTTGCGACATCTTGCGACGCAGGGTGTCGTACGCGGTCCATTCGTCACCATCCTGCAACGGCGGGATAGTGACGGTTTCGCCCTGATCGAGTCCGGCCAGCGCCGCGTCCACGAGATCGTCGGACGTCATCAGCCATTCCTGCGGCAACTCCTGATGCGACTTGCCTGCGATATTCCAGAACTCCGTGATCGTGGCACCCGGCAACACGGCTTGCACGTGCACGCCCGTATCGGCGAGCTGATGTTGCAGCGATTGTGAGAACGCGAGCACGAACGCCTTCGAACCGCCGTACACGTCGTTGAGCAGTTCCGGTGCGATCGCGACGACCGACGCGATGTTGATGACGGTGCCGCGCCCGCGTGCCACGAAGCCCGGCACGGCCGCGTAGGTGAGACGCGTGAGCGCGGTCACGTTGACTTCGATCATGTCGGTCAGGTGATCGACGTCCGCTTGCAGCAGCGGTGCGACCGCGCCGAAGCCAGCGTTATTCACGAGTGTGTCGATGCGCGTGTCTTCGCGCAGACGCGCTTCCACGAGCGCCTGCCCTTCACGCGTGGAGAGATCCGCGCTCAGGATATCGACCCGACGGCCTGTCTCGACGTGAAGGCGCTGGGCCGCTTCGAGCAGACGCGCCGTGTTGCGGGCGACCAGAATGAGGTCGTGGCCGCGACGGGCGAGGCGGTCGGCGTAAATTGCGCCGATGCCGGAGGAGGCGCCGGTAATCAGTGCGGTGCCCGGCTGATGGGTTTGAGTGGATGCGTTCATGGTTGTTACGGTTCCGGTTGTTGGGTCCATGACGTCCAGTGTGGTCGGTCATCGCAATGTCTCAAATGACATGAAAACCACTTTTTAGGACAAGCGTGTCCGACACCCGTCCAGCATGCCAACTACAATCGACGCATCGGTCATGCGGTGGCTGTTGGTGTCGCGGCGTGTCCTCCCATTGCGTTGTTCCGGAACCTCCCGTCCTTAGCCTTAGCGGCCCTTTGCGTCATGACGAAACGAATTGCGTTGGTGGTCTATCCCGACTTTCAGATGATGTCGCTGGCCTCGATGTCGGCATTCGAGATGGCGAACTTTGGGCGCGACGAGCCGCTGTACGAAGTGCAGACGCTCTCGGTCGAAGGCGGACTGGTGCGGGACTCTGCCGGGATTGCGGTGGCCACGGAGCCGATGGGCAGGCATCGTTACGACACGGTGTTGGTGGCGGGCGCCACGTACGTGGTGCCGACAGAGCCGGATCTGGTCGAGGCTTTGCGGCGGCTCGCGCCGAAGGTGCGACGCATCGGGAGCATCTGCTCGGGGGCGTTTGTTCTGGCCGACGCCGGGTTGCTGAACGGACGGCGCGCCACGACGCATTGGGGGCAGGCGACGGCGTTACAGCAACAACACCCGGACGTGATCGTCGAAGACGACCGGATCTACGTCAACGACGGGTCGATATGGACGTCGGCGGGCATGACGGCCGGTATCGATCTGGCGCTGGCGCTGGTCGAAGCCGATTACGGCAGCGATGTCGCGCGCGATACATCTCGCCTGCTGGTGGTGCACTACCGGCGCACCGGTGGTCAGTCGCAGTTCTCAACGCTGTCCACGCTCGAACCCAGCTCCGACCGGGTGCGCGCAGCGCTCGCATACGCGCGCGAGCATTTGCGAGAGCCGTTATCGGTCGAGCAACTTGCGGCACAGGTGCACTGGAGCGCTCGCCATTTCAGTCGTGAATTCACGTTGCAGACCGGACTGACACCGGCCAAGGCCATCGAGAAATTGCGGCTTGAAGCGGCGCAGGCGTTGCTCGAAGCGGGCGAGGCGTCGATTGCGCGGGTCGCAATCGTGACGGGTTTCGGCGACGAGGAGCGTATGCGCCGTGCTTTCGTCCGTACGCTGGGCAAGCCGCCGCAGGCCTTGTTGCGCGAGGCACGCGAACGCATGCGTGCATGAACCTTCCCTGTGTTTCATGCGCCTCACGCACCACTCATCTGTCTTTCAGCCAGGCTTCATGAGGGCATCGTCCGTCAGGTTGAGCGCCGAATGCCGTTGCATTGCGTTGTAAGCGTTTCACGAACGATACGTTTTCGGCAGGGGACGTATCGATGTCTCATAAGTTGAGTTATTAATTTCTTTTAAATCAATGGGTTGAATCCGCTGGCACGGAATTCGCGTATGTGAATCGTGTATGGCGAAGCGCCAACCCGGATTCTCCGCAGGCTGTTGGCAAGGGACTCCTGTGCTGTTAAGCACGGGCGGGCCCGCTATTGCCCGCGATTTCTGCTGACGCGCTCTCGTCGTAACGCTGGACCTTCTGGCGGGGTCCGGCGTGTTCCGAAGTGAGTGTGTGCGCGTGCGCGGGGAGGGGACCATGAACAGGTTCAAGGCGACTCTGGTAGGGGCGGCAGCAGCAGCGATGCTCTGCGGCATTTCGATCAATGCGTCATACGCCGCCGGTGGTGGTGGCGGTGGACGTGGAGGAGGCGGTGGCATCGGCTTTGGCGGTGCGGGCGGCCTTGGCGGGTTGGGCGCATTCGGCGGCCCTGGCGGCCCTGGCGGGACCGGCGTCGGCATCGGTATCGGCGGCGCTGGCGGTTGCGGCTGCGGTGGCCACAGTGGCGGCGGCGGCGGCGGTGGCGGCGGCGGTGGTGGCGGCGGCGGTGGTGGCGGTGGTGGTGGCGGCGGTGGTGGTGGTGGTGGTGGTGGTGGTGGTGGTGGTGGTGGTGGTGGTGGTGGTGGTGGTGGTGGTGGTGGCGGTGGTGGCGGCGGCGGTGGTGGTGGTGGCGGTGGTGGCACCGGCGGCGGCGGCGGCACTGGCGGTGGTGGTGGTGTTGGCGCAAGCAGCGGCGGCGGTGGCGCCAGTGGTCCAGGCGGCCTTGGCATCGGTGGCGCTGCAGGCGGAGGCGGATTGGCAGCATTCGGTGGCCCCAGCGGCTTCGGTGGTGGCGGCGGATGCGCGATGAACGGCCAGGCTGGCGAGGAGCCGTGTCCCTGAGCTAGTGGTGGGTGTGGGGCCTGCACGCGTTCGGCACAGCGCGTGCAGGCACTGGCCCTCGCATCGGTTGGTCTTGATGGTGTAGCGAGTCTCGCAGGTTGTTCGTCGGTTCCTGACGCGACCGGCTGACGGCATTGCCGCCAGCCGTGCCACCCCCCCGGCCCGTGATCAGGCTGTTCTCCCGGCGAAGCGCCCCTTCGGTGATCCGAGGGGGCGTTTTTTTTGATGGACGCCGTCTATCGATGCGCTCGGGGGGATATCGAAATGCCGATTATGTATTTCGTGTAAACCCGCAGTTGTGGCAGCATCCGGGGTCTGGGTCGCCCGACATGGCCATGCAGCTATATGGCTGGTATGCCTACGTCGCGCGTGACCGTTGCGGGCTCAACAGGCCCGCTCCCCCTCGCACAGATGCCCAACAGGCGTCGGATCACATAAGCACAAGGAGAATTCGCACATGCTGTCCCGTCAACTGATCAATGCGTTCCTCGGCGCAACGTTTGCGCTGGCCTCTCTCGGCGCCTCGGCCCAGACGGCCGACAAGCCCCTCAAGGTCGGCACGATGGCCGGCTCGGACGCGCAGATCTTCGAAGTGGTGAAAAAGGTGGCCGAAAAGCGTGGCCTGTTCATCAAGATCGTCGAATTCAGTGACTATGCACAGCCGAACGCCGCGCTCGACGCTGGCGACCTGGACGCCAACGGCTTCCAGCACAAGCCGTTCCTCGATAGTCAGGTCAAGGATCGTGGCTACAAGATCACGACGGCTGGCCTCACCTACGTTTCGCCGCTGGGCTTCTATTCGAAGAAGTACAAGTCGCTCAAGGATCTGCCGAACGGCGCGCAAATCGGTATCCAGAACGATCCGTCGAACGGTAGCCGCGCGCTGCGTTTGCTCGCCAAGGAAGGTCTGATCAAGGTGAAGCCGGGGCTGGATGGCAAGAACATCACGCCGCTCGATATCGAGAACCCGAAGAAGTTCAAGATCCGCGAACTGGAAGCCGCACAACTGCCGCGCGCGTTGCCGGATCTGGACGCTGCGTCGATCAACACGAACTTCGCCGCACAGGCCGGACTGGTGCCCAAGCGTGATGCCATCGCTATCGAAGACCTGAAGGGCCCGTACGCCAACCTGATCGCCGTGCGCACGCAAGACCTGAACAAGCCGTGGGTCAAGCAACTGGTCGACGCCTACCAGTCGGACGAAGTGAAGCAATTCATCGACACGCAATTCAAGGGCGCACTGATTGCGACGTGGTAAGCATTGAAATGCCGTGGGATGCGCATCTTGCGCATCGCTTGGTAGCGGCTCGCGTCAAATGAAAAACCGGGGTTTCGACCCCGGTTTTTTTACGTCCGCAAGCCTGAGATTTTGCATCGCTGGCATGGTGGCGTTTGACTAGAATGGAAGCGTGATTCCTTTCGACGGGAGGCCGCCATGTCCATGATCAATGTCTCGATGATGCTGGTAGCGCTGCTCGTCGGCTTCGCCATCGGCATGCTGGTCGACCACTTCTGGGTCACGCATCACGATGAGCCTGCCGCGCACAAGCGTCTGGACTGGCACGAGATGTGGGACCGTATCCGTCATCAGCACTGAGCTCAGCACTGAAGTGTTCGCGCCGGGGGCATCGCCGATGCCCGATGCCCGTTACCCGGCGCGAAGTTTGCGCCAGAGCGTCGAGCGGCTGATGCCGAGTGCTTCGCACGCGGCATTGCGATCGCCGCCGCATGCGGCCAGCGTCGAGTGAATGCGTGCCAGCTCCTCGGCGGCACGGCGCTCGCGTCCGGTCATGGGGGCGTCGGGTGCATCGACGGTTGCAACACTCGTCACATCTTTTATCCGGCCACCGTTCGTTTTTGAAACGTCGAACGCGGGCGGTGACGGCGTCGTGCCAAGTTCCGGGGCAATCTCGATCAATCGCGCACGGCTGATTTCGCGGGCATCGACCACATCGGCGCAGACGACCGCGATGCGCTCCAGCAAATTCTCCAGCTCCCGAACGTTCCCCGGCCAGCGATAGCTCGCAAGCAGCGGCAATAGCGACGCCTGCAAGGCATCGACGCTCATGCGCGCACCCGCACGGGCTAGCGCACGTTCCAGGAACAACGGCGTGAGGCGCGGCAGGTCGTCCATGCGTTCGCGCAACGCGGGCAGCACCATGCGCAGGATGTTCAGACGGTAGTAAAGGTCTTCGCGAAACAATCCGGCCGCGACTTGCTGACGAAGATCGCGGTGCGTGGCGGCGACCACGCGCACGTCGCACGGCACCGGTTCGTTCGCGCCAAGGCGCAGGACTTCGCGCTCCTGCAACACGCGCAGCAGCCGAGTTTGCAGCGGCATCGGCATCTCGCCGATTTCATCGAGAAAGATCGTGCCGTTGTGCGCTGTTTCGAACAAACCGGCCTTGCCACCGCGTCGCGCACCCGAGAACGCGCCATCTTCATACCCGAACAACTCGCTCTCGAGCAGCGTCTCCGGAAAAGCCGCGCAATTGATGGCGACGAACGGATAGTCACGGCGGCGGCTCGCGTTGTGAATCCCCTGTGCGAGCAATTCCTTGCCCGTGCCGCTCTCGCCATGCACGAGTACCGTCGAGTCGGTCTGCGCATATCGGCGCGCGAGTGCGCGGACTTGCGTCATTGCCGCCGAATCGCCGATCAGATCGTCGAGCCGGTAGCGCGCCACGAGATGCCGCGGACGATGCCGTGAGCGCAACGAACGATCCACACGGGCGAACGACTGCGAGTCCTGACACGTCACGAGCGCACCCGTGAGCGTGCCTTGATCCAGCAAGGGAATGCGGTTGATCACCCACGTCTTGCCCGCCATCGAGACGATCGCTTCCAACTCGGCGCTCGCGCTCTCCAGTGTGCGGGCGATGTCGAGCGCTGGCGCGATAGCGTCGAGCGTTCGCCCGACGGCATCCGCCACCGTGACGCCGAGAATCCCGGCCATCGACGCGTTGATCGCTTCGATGCGTCCGTTCAGATCGACGGCGGCCACGCCTTCGTGCAGATGCCGCAACACCGTATCGAGACGTTCGCGCCGTTGCGCTTCGATGCGCCCGAGACGCGCCACCTCCAGTGCCGTGTCGAACGCTGCGCGCACCGAATCCTGCGAGTAGAGAAAGATGCCCGTGAGGCCGGCGCGCTCCGTCAGTTGCGTGACGAGACCCGGCCCAACGATGACTGCCATGCCGTCGTCGCGCAACCGGTGCACGAGGTCTTCGGCGTTCTGGGCGTCGACATAAGTGTGCTGAGAGATGTCGAGGTGAAAGGCGCTCTTGAAGCGCTCGAACTCGGCTGCGGGGCGTGCGTAGGACACGAGCGCGATGCGCGAGTCGGGAGACGACGCGGGCAGGGCGCGTCGCGCGCGGGCCAGTGCGTGCATGACGTCCGAGCCGGTGACTTTGACCAGCACCACAGGCAACGCAAGCCGTTCGCGCAGAAAGTCGCCGTTCGATCCGGCCGCGACGATGCCGTCGACGCTCCCGGCGGGCAAGCGCTCCAGCGCTTCGATCACGGCTTCGTACCCCTTGTCGACGATGTGAACGTCGGCCTGCGCAGCGTAGTCCGGCACGATATCGCGATACAGCTCGCCAAGCTTGCTGATGCCGACGGCCCAGATCACCGGCTTTCGCATCGCGGGGACCGTGGGCGCTCGCGCCACGCCTGCAGCGGTCGCGGGCAGACGGGACGGCATCTCGGCGGGTATCGAATTCGGCATAGCGGTTGGCAGCAGGGGATTTGAGTTGAATCGTAGCATGTTGCGACTATACGTTTCATTTCGTGTTTCAAATTGAAACGAAATGAGACCACCGCATCCACCCTTAAGTGACATTTACCTTGACGTAAACGTCATGCGGGCGAAGAATTTCCGTCGATAAATGAATGCGTTAGCGCGGCGAAGGGATTGGCGATGCGCGAGCGCACGACCTGCTGGCACGGCCATTGCTATTCAAAAGCCTTGCTACTCAACCCACGTGCGATCCGGTGGCATTCCGTTCATCCGGCGCGCAAGACACGACCGAGGGATTCAAGTGACGCAAACCATTCGTTCGGCCGGCGCCGCCTTCCGCGAGGCCGTCAAGACCGAGCAACCGTTGCAGGTTGTCGGTGCCATCAATGCCAACCACGCCCTGCTCGCCAAGGCGGCCGGTTTCAAGGCGATCTATCTGTCGGGCGGCGGTGTTGCGGCCGGTTCGCTCGGCCTGCCCGATCTGGGCATCTCGACGCTCGACGACGTGCTCACCGATGTGCGCCGCATCACCGACGTATGCGACCTGCCGCTGCTGGTGGACGTCGACACGGGCTTCGGTCCGTCGGCCTTCAACATCGCGCGCACGGTGCAGTCGCTGATCAAGTTCGGCGCGGGGGCGATGCATATCGAAGATCAGGTGGGCGCGAAGCGCTGCGGCCACCGTCCCGGCAAGGCCATCGTGACGCAGCAGGAGATGGTCGACCGCATCAAGGCGGCCGTCGACGCGCGCACCGACGAGAATTTCGTCATCATGGCGCGCACCGATGCGCTGGCCGTCGAAGGCCTTCAGGCGGCCATCGACCGCGCGTGCGCGTGCGTTGAAGCGGGGGCCGACATGATCTTCCCCGAAGCGATGACGGAACTGCCGATGTACCGCCAGTTTTCCGATGCCGTGAAGGTGCCCGTGCTCGCGAACATCACCGAGTTCGGCTCGACGCCGCTGTTCACCGTGGAAGAACTCAAGAGCGCGCAGGTCGGACTGGTGCTGTATCCGCTCTCGGCGTTCCGCGCGATGAACAAGGCGGCGGAAAACGTCTATCACACGATTCGTCGCGACGGCACGCAAAAGGCGGTGCTCGACACGATGCAAACGCGCGCCGAGCTCTATGAGAGCATCGGCTACCACGCATACGAACAGAAGCTCGACGCCCTGTTCGCCCAACAGAAATAACGAACCCCTGATCCTGGAGGAAAGAGCATGAGCGAGACGACTGCCACCGGCTTCAAGCCGAAGAAATCCGTCGCCCTGTCGGGTGTGACCGCAGGCAACACGGCACTGTGTACCGTGGGGCGTTCGGGCAACGATCTGCACTATCGCGGCTACGACATTCTGGATCTGGCGCAGACCTCGGAATTCGAAGAAATCGCGTATCTGCTGGTCTACGGGAAGCTGCCGAACGTGGCGGAACTGCGCGGCTACAAGGCCAAGCTCAAGGCGCTGCGCGGTCTGCCCGCCGCCGTGAAGGACGCCCTTGAAGCCGTGCCCGCCGCCGCACACCCGATGGACGTGATGCGCACCGGCGTGTCGGTGCTCGGCACCGTGCTGCCGGAGAAGGACGATCACAACATTCCGGGCGCACGCGACATTGCCGACCGTCTGATGGCCAGCCTCGGCTCGATGCTGCTGTACTGGTATCACTACAGCCAGAACGGCGTGCGTATCGACGTCGAAACGGATGACGACAGCATCGGCGGTCACTTCCTTCATCTACTTCACGGCGAGAAGCCGTCGGACCAGTGGGTGCGTGCGATGCACACGTCGCTGATCCTGTACGCCGAGCACGAGTTCAACGCGTCGACGTTCACCGCGCGCGTGATTGCGGGCACGGGATCGGACATGCACTCGGCGATTACCGGCGCAATCGGTGCGCTGCGTGGTCCCAAGCACGGCGGCGCGAACGAAGTCGCGTTCGAAGTGCAGAAGCGTTACAACTCGCCGGACGAAGCCGAAGCCGACATTCGTCAGCGTGTTGAGAACAAGGAAGTGATCATCGGCTTCGGTCACCCGGTCTACACCGTGAGCGATCCGCGCAACAAGGTCATCAAGGAAGTCGCGCACGAGTTGTCGAAAGAACAGCAGAACACGGCGATGTACGACATTGCCGAGCGTCTGGAATCGGTGATGTGGGACGTCAAGAAGATGTTCCCGAACCTCGACTGGTTCAGCGCCGTGAGCTACCACATGATGGGCGTGCCGACCGCGATGTTCACGCCGTTGTTCGTGATTGCGCGTACGTCGGGCTGGAGTGCGCACATCATCGAGCAGCGCATCGACAACAAGATCATTCGCCCGAGCGCTAACTACACCGGTCCGGAAGATCAGCAGTTCGTGTCGATCGACAAGCGTTAAGTCTGTCCCGCGCCTCGGCGATGGCCGGGGGATGGCAGCGGCGGGATTCCTGCTGCCAGCCCGCGACCTCGCCGGGGCGTCGCTGCTCCGTTATTCGCATCGCGCATCGCACACACCGTGCGCGCCAACTTGTCACCGGCCGGGCCGACACCTTCCTCACATGATGAACACCGAATACCGTAAATCCCTGCCCGGGACGTCGCTCGATTACTTTGACGCCCGTGCTGCCGTCGAGGCCATTGCTCCGGGTGCGTACGACACGCTGCCGTACACCTCGCGCGTGCTGGCCGAGAACCTCGTGCGCCGCTGCGATCCGGCGGCGCTGACCGATTCGCTCAAGCAACTGATCGAACGACGTCGCGACCTCGATTTCCCGTGGTTCCCCGCACGCGTGGTGTGCCACGACATCCTCGGCCAGACGGCGCTCGTCGACCTCGCGGGCCTGCGCGACGCCATCGCGGCGCAAGGCGGCGACCCGGCGCTGGTCAACCCGGTCGTGCCGACCCAACTGGTGGTCGATCACTCGCTGGCCGTCGAATGCGGCGGCTTCGATCCCGATGCGTTCGCGAAGAACCGCGCCATCGAAGATCGTCGTAACGAAGACCGCTTCGACTTCATCAACTGGACGAAGAAAGCGTTTCGCAACGTCGACGTGATTCCACCGGGCAACGGCATCCTGCACCAGATCAACCTGGAGCGCATGAGCCCGGTGATTCAGGTGGCGGACGGCGTCGCTTACCCCGACACGCTCGTGGGCACCGATTCGCACACGCCGATGGTCGATGCGCTGGGCGTGATCGCCATTGGTGTGGGCGGGCTGGAAGCGGAGAGCGTGATGCTTGGGCGCGCGTCGTGGATGCGCTTGCCGGACATCGTCGGCGTGGAGCTGACGGGCAAGCCGCAGCCGGGTATCACCGCCACCGACATCGTGCTCGCGCTGACCGAATTCCTGCGCAAGGAAAAGGTCGTATCCGCGTATCTGGAGTTCTACGGGGAAGGTGCTGCGAACCTCACGCTGGGCGACCGCGCGACGATCTCGAACATGGCGCCGGAGTTCGGTGCGACGGCGGCGATGTTCTACATCGACGCACAAACCATCAAGTACCTGAAGCTCACCGGCCGTGACGACGCGCTCGTCGCGCTGGTCGAGACGTATGCAAAGCAAACTGGCTTGTGGGCCGACACGCTGACGAAGGCCGAGTACGAGCGCGTGCTGACGTTTGATCTGTCGAGCGTGGTGCGCAACATTGCCGGTCCGTCGAACCCGCACAAGCGTGTGCCGACGAGCGAACTCGCCGCACGCGGCATCAGCGGCACGGTGGAGAACGAGCCGGGGCTGATGCCCGACGGCGCGGTCATCATCGCCGCCATCACGAGCTGCACGAACACCAACAACCCGCGCAACATGATCGCAGCGGGTCTGTTCGCGCGTAACGCCAACCGGGCGGGTCTCGTGCGCAAGCCGTGGGTCAAGAGCTCGCTTGCGCCCGGCTCGAAGGCCGTCACGCTGTATCTGGAAGCGGCGGGTCTGCTGCCGGAACTTGAGGCGCTCGGCTTCGGCGTGGTCGCTTATGCGTGCACGTCGTGCAACGGCATGTCGGGTGCACTCGATCCAGTGATTCAGAAGGAAGTCGTCGAGCGTGACCTGTACGCGACGGCTGTCCTCTCGGGCAACCGCAACTTCGATGGCCGCATCCACCCGTATGCGAAGCAGGCGTTTCTCGCCTCGCCTCCGCTGGTGGTCGCTTACGCCATTGCCGGGACCATCCGCTTCGATATCGAGAAGGATGTGCTCGGTGTCGACGCCGATGGCAAGCCGATCAGACTCGCCGACCTGTGGCCGAGCGATGAAGAGATCGACACCATCATCGCGAGCAGCGTCAAACCGGAGCAGTTCCGTCGTGTGTACGAGCCGATGTTTGCCGCGTCGGTGGACCACGGCGAGCGGGCCGAGCCGCTGTACGACTGGCGCGAGATGAGCACGTACATCCGACGTCCCCCGTACTGGGAGGGCGCGCTTGCCGGTGAGCGCACGCTGCGCGGCATGCGCGCGCTGGCGGTGCTGGGCGATAACATCACGACCGACCACCTCTCGCCGTCGAACGCCATCATGGCCGACAGCGCAGCGGGCGAGTACCTCGCGAAGATGGGCCTGCCGGAAGAGGACTTCAACTCGTACGCCACGCACCGTGGCGATCACCTCACGGCGCAGCGCGCCACGTTCGCCAACCCGACGCTCAAGAACGAGATGGTCGTGGTCGACGGACAGGTCAAGGCAGGGTCGCTCGCTCGCATCGAGCCGGAAGGCCGCGTGACGCGCATGTGGGAGGCCATCGAGACGTACATGGCGCGCAAGCAGCCGCTCATCGTGATCGCCGGGGCCGACTACGGTCAGGGGTCGTCGCGCGACTGGGCGGCGAAGGGCGTGCGTCTGGCGGGCACCGAAGCCATCGTCGCAGAGGGCTTCGAGCGCATTCACCGCACCAATCTGGTTGGCATGGGCGTGTTGCCGCTGGAATTCAAGCCGGGCACGAACCGCAAGACGCTGGGCATCGACGGCAGCGAGACGTTCGACGTGATCGGCGAGCGCACGCCGCGCGCCGACCTGACGCTGGTCATCCACCGAAAGAACGGTGAGCGCGTCGAGGTGCCGGTGACGTGCCGTCTCGACACGGCTGAAGAAGTTTCGATTTACGAGGCGGGCGGGGTGCTGCAGCGCTTCGCGCAGGACTTTCTGGAATCGTCGCAGGCAGCCGCCTGAGGAGAGATGTGATGGCGCATCAGCCACAAATTCGCATTCCCGCCACGTATATGCGTGGCGGTACGAGCAAGGGCGTGTTCTTCCGCCTGCAGGACCTGCCCACCGCCGCGCAGACACCCGGTGCGGCCCGCGACGCGTTGCTCATGCGCGTGATCGGCAGCCCGGACCCGTACGGCAAGCAGATCGACGGCATGGGCGGCGCGACGTCGAGCACCAGCAAGACGGTCATCATCGCCAGGAGCGAGCGGCCCGGGCACGATGTGGACTACCTGTTCGGGCAAGTCTCCATCGACCAGAAGTTCGTCGACTGGAGCGGCAACTGCGGCAATCTGTCGGCGGCCGTCGGCCCGTTCGCGATCAGCGGCGGACTGGTGGACCCGGCGCGCGTGCCGCGCGATGGCGTGGCCGTCGTCCGCATCTGGCAGGCCAACATCGGCAAGACGATCGTCGCCCATGTGCCGATGACGGACGGTGCGGTGCAGGAAACGGGCGACTTCGAACTCGACGGCGTGACGTTCCCGGCCGCCGAAGTGCAGCTCGAATTTCTCGATCCGGCCGCCGAAGAAGAGGGTGACGGGGGCGGTGGCGCCATGTTCCCGACCGGCAATCTCGTCGACGATCTCGAAGTCCCCGGCGTGGGCACATTCAAGGCGACGATGATCAATGCGGGCATCCCGACCATCTTCCTGAACGCCGAAGAGATCGGCTATAAGGGCACCGAATTGCAGGACGCCATCAACAGCGATCCGAAGGCGCTTGCCATGTTCGAGACGATCCGTGCACACGGCGCGATTCGCATGGGACTGATCAAGGATGTGTCGGAAGCGGCCACGCGCCAGCACACGCCGAAGGTCGCGTTCGTGGCGAAACCGGCGGGCTACACGGCGTCGAGCGGCAAGGCTGTGAATGCCGGAGATGTCGATCTGCTCGTGCGCGCGATGTCGATGGGCAAGCTGCATCACGCGATGATGGGGACGGCGGCCGTGTGTATCGGTGCGGCGGCCTCGATTCCGGGCACGCTCGTGAATCTGGCGGCGGGCGGTGGCGAGCGTAATGTTGGTAGTGCTGTACGCTTCGGTCATCCGTCCGGCACATTGCGTGTCGGGGCGGAAGCCAACCAGGAAGGCGGCGAATGGACGGTCACGAAGGCCATCATGAGCCGCAGCGCGCGCGTGTTGATGGAAGGCTGGGTGCGCATTCCGGGAGATGCCTTCTGACCGGACGCGGGTCCGGTACCGAACCGTCTCACCTCACAGGAGGTCGTCAATGTCCGCAGGTGCTTCGAACGTTGCGAATGTGCGTCCCTCGCCCGACAAAGTCCTGACGGACATTGCCGACTACGTCCTGACCTATGAGATCCGTAGCGATCTCGCCTTCGACACCGCACGCAACTGTCTCATCGACACGCTTGGGTGCGGTTTCGAAGCGCTCTCCTATCCCGCGTGTACCAAACTGCTCGGCCCGATTGTGCCGGGCACGGTCGTGCCCAACGGCGCGAAGGTGCCCGGCACGCCATATCAACTCGATCCGGTACAGGCCGCCTTCAGTCTGGGGGCGATGATTCGCTGGCTCGACTTCAACGACACGTGGCTTGCGGCCGAGTGGGGGCATCCGTCGGATAACCTCGGCGGCATTCTGATGACGGCCGACTGGCTCTCGCGCACGGCCGTCGCGCAGGGGCAGCCGCCGCTGACAATGCGTCACGTGCTCGCGGCGATGATCAAGGCGCACGAAATTCAGGGATGTCTCGCGCTGGAGAACTCGTTCAATCAGGTCGGGCTCGATCATGTGGTGCTGGTCAAGGTGGCGTCGACGGCAGTCGTCGGCGAAATGCTGGGCCTGTCGCGCGACGAACTGATCGCTGCGCTCTCGCTGGCGTTCGTCGACGGGCAGAGCCTGCGCACGTATCGTCATGCGCCGAACACCGGCAGCCGCAAGTCGTGGGCGGCAGGCGATGCGACGAGCCGTGCGGTACGCCTCGCGCTCATGGCGCGCACCGGCGAGATGGGCTATCCGTCGGTGCTCACGGCAAAGACGTGGGGCTTTTACGATGTGCTGTTCAAGGGCAAGCCGTTCGCGTTCCAGCGGCCTTACGGGTCGTATGTGATGGAGAACGTGCTGTTCAAGATTTCGTTTCCGGCCGAGTTTCACGCACAGACGGCTGCCGAGGCGGCGATGACGTTGCATCGACAATTGCTGGCGATGGGGCGTAGCGCACAGGACATCCGCTCGGTGAAGATTCGCACGCATGCGGCGGCGATTCGCATCATCGACAAGCAGGGGCCGCTCGCCAATCCGGCGGACCGCGATCACTGCATCCAGTACATGGTGGCTGTGCCGTTGCTGTTCGGACGGCTGACGGCGGCCGACTACGAAGACGATGTGGCGGGCGATCCGCGCATCGATGCATTGCGCGCGAACATTGTGTGCGAGGAAGATCCGCAATTCACCCGCGACTATCACGATCCCGACAAGCGCTCGATTGCCAACGGACTCACTGTCACGCTGAACGACGGTACGGTGCTCGACGAAGTGCTTGTGGAGTACCCGATCGGGCATCGGCGACGTCGCGACGAAGGCATCCCGTTGCTGGTGGAGAAGTTCAAAACGAATCTGGCGCGCCGCTTCGCCGCACGGGCGCAGGCGCGCATTCTCGACGTGGCACTGGATCGGCAACGGCTCGAAACCATGCCCGTCCATCAGTTTGTGGACTTGATGGTGTGAGGGGGCGAGGCGTATGACGTACGTCCACGCGACAGGAACGGCGCTGGTCGTAGGTGCGACGGGCGCAACAGGACGATTGCTCGTGCAGCAACTGCTCACGCGTGGTTGGCATGTGCGGGCGATTGTGCGCTCCGGCAAGCCACTTGATGCGTTAGCCGGTCACGCGCAACTATCGCTTGTGCAGGCCAGCGTGCTAGATCTGAGCGACGCCGCGTTGGCCGACCATGTCGCTGGTTGCGACGCGGTAGCGTCGTGTCTCGGACACAACCTCACACTCAGCGGTATCTACGGCGAACCGCGTCGACTCGTCACCGAAGCGACGCGTCGTTTGTGCCGCGCCATCAAGGTCAGCGGTCGGGCATCCGCCGTTCGCTTCGTGCTGATGAACACCTCCGGCAATCGCAATCGCGATCTGTTCGAGCCGGTATCGGTTGCGCAGCGGTGCATCATCGGCGCAGTTCGCCTGCTGCTGCCGCCACATGCCGACAACGAGGCGGCTTCGGATGTGCTGCGCGTCGAAATCGGTCGCGACGATCCTGCCATCGAATGGTCGGTGGTGCGTCCGGACAGTCTTGTCGATCATGTCGACGTCACCGCTTACGAAGCGCACCCCTCACCCATCCGAAGCGCGCTGTTCGACGCTGGCAAGACCAGTCGCATCAACGTCGCCCACTTCATGGCCGACCTGATGACGCAAGACGATGTCTGGTGCCGATGGCGGCACCAGATGCCGGTGCTCTACAACGTCGACACACCTTTGCCCGGCGCCTCAGACCTACCGCGCAGTCCGCCGACCCAGTGAAGCGCGAGGGCCAGCACACCGAGCGCAACGCCCAGACTCACGACGCCCGTCCATCCGAAGCGCGCCATCAGCCATCCGCTCACCGTCGCGCCCACTGCGCCGCCAAAGAACGTCGCCGTCATATAGAGGCTATTGATTCGCCCCTGCGCTTTCGGGTCCACCGCGAAAGCACGTGTCTGGTTGGACACAAGACCTGCTTGGACGCCGATGTCGAGCACGATCACCCCGATCACGAGCCACGCCAGCGAGAGGTTCGCGCCCCCGAGCAGCACGTAACTGAGCGTGACGATGGCGATGCTCACGCCGACCACGCCGCGCGGCCCCAGCTTGTCGGTGGCACGTCCGCCGAAAGACGCGGCGAACGCACCCGCCGCGCCGATGATACCGAACGCGCCCGCCCACGCGCTGCCGAGATGCCACGGCCCGTCGGCGAGCAGTGCCGCCAGATTCACCCAGAACGCGTTGAAGCAGGCCCAGAGCAGCGCCTGAATCGTCATCGATTCGCGCAGGGGGCGATGGTCGCGAGCCAACGGCCACAGTGACGCCAACAGACGACCATACGAAAGGTCCGTGCTGGGGCGCCCCTTCGGCAACAACAGTGCGGCGGCGATCCACACCGGGATCATGAAAGCGGCTTCCACGCCGTAGACGGCGCGCCATCCGAACCCTTCACCGACAACGCCCGCAATCGTTCGTCCGAGCAGAATCCCGATCATGATCCCGCTCACGACGGTGCCCACCGCCCGGCCGCGCTGACTCGGCGCCGACATGACGGCGGCGAACGGCACCAGTTGCTGCGGCACACAGCACACGATCCCCAGACCGAACGATGCGCCGATCAACGCCCAGATGCCCGGGGCAAATGTCGCGGCCAGCGCGAAGCAGAAGGCCAGCGCAATTTGCGCGAGCACGAGTTTGCGGCGGTCGTAGCGGTCGCCCAGCGGCAGCAATAACGCGAGCCCGGCGGAGAAGCCCAGCAACGCGGCGGCCGCGACGAGGTCCACCGTCCCGAGATCGACGCGCATGTCCGCAGCGATCAGCGGCAGGATCGGCTGCGTGCAGTAAATGTTGGTGACGACCGCGCCAGCAATCACCCCCATCATCACGATCTTGCTGTGCGAGGCGATTTCCTGTGCCGCGTGTGGCGGGGCGGTAGTGGTGGAAGGGGCGGTGGGGGAATTGGGCGGACGCACGATGCTCTCCTGATGTGACGATGACCGGTGCGGGAAGGGGCGGTGTCGTGTGACGACCGTGACTCACCCCGCTCAGGTCTCGACATTACGTGGTTGCATCCACGTAGAGAATCCATCAAGATCGGGAATCATCTTTCCAAAATTTGGTAGGGTCCATGAATCGACTCGAATCCATGTCGATCCTGATCGCAGTGGTCGATGCGGGCAGTTTGTCGGCCGCAGCACGCGGACTCGGCATGCCGCTGGCGACCGTCAGTCGTAAAGTCGGGGAACTGGAAGCGCATCTGAAAACGAGGCTGCTGCATCGCACGACGCGCCAGTTGTCGCTGACCGAAGCCGGGAGTGCGTACGTGGCCGCGTGTCGCAGAATTCTCGAAGAGATTGGCGAAGCGGAGCGCACGGCGACGGGCGAATATGCCACGCCGAAAGGCGAACTGGTGCTGACCGCGCCCGTCGTCTTCGGGCGTCTGCACGTGCTGCCGGTCGTGGCGGAATTCCTCGCGCAGTACCCGGAGATCGACGTCAGTCTTCTGCTGACCGACCGCGTCGTGCATCTGATGGACGAGCAGGCGGACGTAGCGCTGCGCATCGGTCATTTACCGGATAGCTCGATGGTGGCGTCGCGCATCGGGACCGTGCGACGCGTTGTCTGCGCCAGTCCGGAATACCTGGCGACGCATGGCGAACCGAAGAAGCCGCAGGATCTTACCGGTCAGGCGTGCATTACGTTCGAGGTGCTGGCGTCGCGCCGTGCGTGGGAGTTCGGCGAGGGACGAACCGGGCAGTCGGTGCCCATTCGCTCGCGGCTCGCGGTGAATACCGCCGAAGCGGCGATCTCGGCGGCGGTGCTCGGTGTGGGCTTCGTGCGGGTGTTGTCGTATCAGGTGGCGCAAGCGGTGCGCGACGATGCGCTACGCGTGGTGCTGGACGACTTTGAGGCCGCCCCGCTCCCCGTCAATCTGGTGCACAAGGGGCAAACGCCGTTGCCCCTGAAACTGCGTGCATTTCTCGACTTTGCCGTGCCCCGTCTACGGGCACGCATCGCCTGATCCTTGCGCTCAACCCTTGTGCGTATAACGCAGCCGCGTCATCTGTTCGGCGCTATCGGTCAGCAGACCGGCAGCGTCGGCAATGGCTTTCTCCAGCGTGGTCGGACCGAACGTCAGCGAGAAGCAGCCCGAGAAGACGCGCGACAGACTCTCCAGCGCCGTGCGGTCGATGGCCCCTGAGAGCAGCGATGCCGTCGCGCCTGCCTTGATGGCGACCTGTGCGGCGATCATCGGCGTCTTGCCCGAGAGCGTCTGACCGTCGCTGCGGCCTTCGCCGGTGATCAGCCAGTCGGCGCCCTCTACCGCTTGCGGCAGTCCCACGCGCTCGGCCACCACTTCCGCGCCCGAGCGGAACTGCGCGCCCAGCAGGTGCAGCGCGAAGCCAAGACCGCCCGCTGCGCCTGCGCCCGCGCGACTCGCGGCTTCGCTGGCGTTGAACGCGCGGTGTGCGTGCCCGGCGAAGTGGGCGATAGCGCGGTCGAGAGGTTCGACCTGTGCTTCGCTCACACCTTTCTGCGGGCCGAAAATCGCCGTCGCACCTTGCTGGCCGTTCAGCGGATTGTTGACGTCCGACATGGCCACCAGCTCGCAATCCTTCAGACGTGCATCGAGCCCGTTCAAGTCGATCGA
This sequence comes from Pandoraea commovens, assembly GCF_902459615.1. Taxonomy (GTDB): domain Bacteria; phylum Pseudomonadota; class Gammaproteobacteria; order Burkholderiales; family Burkholderiaceae; genus Pandoraea; species Pandoraea commovens. Next base: position 1,238,172 of record NZ_CABPSA010000001.1, on the reverse strand, counting down.
CGCTACGCGATGCAGTGCCGCCGGGACCGGTTGCACTTCTTCACCGGCTTCGTCGAGCAAACGGGCGCCGAGGCCGACGAGCAGACCTGCGCCGCCATCGTTCGTGCTGCTGCCGCCCAGACCGATCAGCACGCGGCGCGCGCCGGTGTCGAGCAGGGCGCGCAGCAGCTCGCCAAGGCCGACCGTCGAGCGCTCGGCCACCGGCGTCTGCATGCCGACCGGATCGGTAATGCTGACGACATTTGCACTTTCCAGCACGCCCGTACCGTCGGGCATGACACCGTACTCGGCCGTCACCGACGCCTTGCCCGCGCCACGCACGGACAACGGCACGCGTCGCCCGCCTGCGGAGAGCAGGGCGTCGAGCGTACCTTCGCCACCGTCGGCCATCGGGCGCAAGCGCAGATCGGCATGCGGCAGCACGCGGGCGATGCCTGCGGCGATGGCTTGCGCCACTTCAGGCGCGCTCAGCGAACCTTTGAAAGAATCGGGGGCGATGACGATGATCGGGGCTTGCGCATTGCTGGACATGGAAATCGGGACAGTCGCAAAAAGTGAAACGGGTTGGCTGGCGTCACGCGTGCTCGCTGTCCGCTTATTGTTATCGCTTATGGCGTTCCGGCGAGGCGGTGAGTTATCCGCGAACCGGTGGCAGAGCACACGCTGACTCGCTGCCGGATGGGGCGCGAGGCGGTGCGGCGAGTGTGACAGAAACCAGCAATATACGCGATTCGGGCCTGCGCGCATTGCGCGAATTGCCATGCTATGAATAACGCGAGTAAGATGAGCGCCAACTGGCGTCGCCCGATAGGCTACAAGGCCCGTGCAATCGAAGCGCGGGACATGTGCGGGTGAGTGCCGGGCCAGTTGTCTTACAGATCGCGATTTGGCGGTAATCGGGACGACGGGTCGATCAACAAGACCAAGACGGCGCGCGCGATGGCTTCGCACGGATGCATCAAGACATCCGCTGGCCACCGCACCATCGCGCGCCGGGATCAGATACCAGCATGTGTGGAGCGGGGCAATGGACCGGGGCATCAACACGAATTCCGACACGGCGCGCGGGGCGCAGCGCCGTGTGGCCAGCGCGCTTGCCGCGGCGGGCGTGACGTTCGCGGTGCTGCTCGCCGGGTGCGCGCAAACCGCACCCGTCGCCGCGCATGACGATCCGCCTGTGGGCAGCGTCGCCGATGTGGCCCCGGAGAATGTCAAAGTCGAGACCTTGCCCGCGTACCGCGACACCATCGACGACGCGCGGGGCAACGGCGCCGTGTGGCAGGGATCGTCCAAGAAGGCTTTCGCGCGCGTGAGCGCCTGCACGGCCCGGCTGTGGAAGAAGCAACTGCCTTACGCGCGACTGCAACGCGTGAAGGCGGGCACGGGCCAGACCCTCGAACTCTCCTCGAACGACGACGGCATTCTCGCCATCCTCGACCTCGCGCCGCGCAAGCCTGGCAGCGAAGGCTCGCTCTATCTCGGCTCGACCGGCCCGCAATCGCTCGCCGACGCCGTACGCCAGTGCCTTTGACGGCATGACCGGACACACGCCGGTCACGGTGGTGTCATACAACGACGGGGTATCATGACGGCGAACGCGCAGCCAGCCGGGCTGCGCGATGGTTTTTCTTTGCGCGTGCGTGCCGATGTCTCATAACGAATCCGCCGAATCCGTCGATGTCTCCGAAGGTCCGATCGCGGCTGGCGATGCTGGCCAGGCGTCGCTGAACCCGCGTCAGCAGGCGCTTTTCGACGCAGTGCGCCGCGACGGTTTTCTCACGGTCGACGAACTCGCCGCCCGCTTCGACGTCACCCCGCAAACCATCCGGCGCGACATCAACTTCCTCGCCGAGCGCAAATGGGTACGTCGCTATCACGGCGGTGTCGGCTTGCCCGGCGGCGCTGAGAACGAAGCTTACGACGCCCGTCAGACGCAACTGGCCGACGAAAAGCGCCGCATCGCTGTGCGCCTCGCCGAGCAAATTCCCGATCACGCCTCCCTCTTCATCAATCTGGGCACCACGACGGAGGCCGTGGCGCGGGCGCTGTCGCGTCACCGGGGGTTGCGCGTCATTACGAACAACCTGCATGTGGCGGCCATGATGAGCGGTTATGCCGACGCCGAGGTCATCATCACGGGCGGCGTGGTGCGCGCCCGGGATCAGGGCGTGACCGGCGAGGCCACACTCGATTTCATCCGCCAGTTCAAGGTCGACTTCGGCATCGTCGGTATTTCAGCCATCGATGCCGACGGGACGCTGCGCGACTTCGATTACCGCGAAGTACGTGTGGCCGAGGCCATCATCGCGCAGTCGCGCACCGTGTTTCTGGCGGCCGATCACAGCAAGTTCGGACGTCCGGCGCTGGTGCGGCTGGGGCATCTCTCACAGGTCGACGCGCTGTTCACCGATCGCCCGGTGCCTGCAAGCATGGATGCCGTGATTGCCGAGGCCGGCACGCTGGTTCACATCGCAGATTGATCGACGCTGCGAATTCGCACATCGGCCCAATGAAATGTGCGAATTCGAAACTCATGGCGCGTGATCTGTTAGAATTCGAATGTTGATGTTCGGAAACGAACATTGCAACGCATCAAAGCGAACATTTTCGAACTTTCCTGATTTGACCCCCATCGCTGGGAGTAACACGTGCAGACACCCGCTCAAACGCCATTGGACAACGGCTCGGCCCCTTTGGCGTCGGCTCCAACTTCCGCCCCTTACGATTTGCTGGTCGTCGGTGGCGGCATCAACGGCACCGGTATCGCGCGTGATGCCGCCGGTCGCGGTCTGCGTGTATTGCTTGTCGAGCAGGACGATCTGGCGTCGCACACGTCGTCGGCCAGCACCAAGCTGATTCACGGCGGTCTGCGCTATCTCGAGTACTACGAATTCGGACTGGTGCGCAAAGCGTTGCAAGAGCGCGAAGTGTTGTTGCGCGCGGCCCCTCACATCATGTGGCCGCTGCGTTTTGTCATGCCGCACATGCCGAACCTGCGTCCCGCCTGGATGATCCGCGCGGGGCTGTTTCTTTACGATCATCTGGCGCGTCGTGAAATTCTGCCTGGCTCGCGCGGCATCGACCTGCGCCAGCATCCGGCGGGTGCGCCGTTGCGTCAGGACCTCACGCGCGGCTTCGTCTACTCGGACGGCTGGGTGCAGGATGCACGACTGGTGGTACTCAACGCGCAGGACGCGGCCGAGCGAGGCGCGACCGTCCTTACGCGCACGCGTCTGGTGGGCGCAGAGCGCGGCGAGCACTCGTGGACGGCGCAACTGGAGACGACCACCGGCGAGCGTCAGACCGTGCGCGCGCGCGCCATCGTCAATGCAGCGGGGCCGTGGGTCGGTCATCTGCTGGGCGACGTGTTGCGTCAACCGGCAACGCATCGCATCCGCAACGTCAAGGGCAGTCACATCGTGACGCGCAAGCTGTTCGATCACGACCACGCCTACATCTTCCAGAACCCCGACAAGCGCATCATCTTCGCCATTCCGTACGAGCGCGATTTCACGCTGATCGGCACGACCGATCTGGAGTACCTCGGTGACCCGGCGAAGGTCGAGATCAATGAAGACGAGATCGCTTACCTCTGCAAGTCCGCCAGCGAGTACTTCACCAAGCCGATCGTGCCCGCCGACGTTGTGTGGACGTATGCGGGCGTGCGTCCGCTAATGGAGGAAGATGTGTCGAATCCGTCGGCCGTCACGCGCGATTACAAGCTCGAACTCGATGCCCCCGGCACGCGCGCGCCGCTGCTCTCCGTGTTCGGCGGCAAGATCACGACGTACCGGCGTCTTGCGGAAGAAGCGATGTCGCATCTGCACGGTGCGCTGGGTTTTACGCATGGCGACTGGACGGCGGGCGCACCGCTGCCGGGCGGCGATATGGCCGAGCCCGACGCGGGCGCTTTCGAGACGTCGCTGCGCGCGCAGATGCCGTGGTTGCCGTCGTCGCTGGCTCAGCGCTACGCGCATACCTACGGCACGCGCACGCATGTGCTGGTCGGCGACGCGAACTCGCTCGACGGCCTCGGCACCCGCATCTGCGGCGATCTCTACGAAGCCGAATTGCGCTATCTGGTGCAGTACGAATGGGCGCGCACCGCGCAGGACGTTCTGTGGCGTCGTACGAAACTCGGTCTGCACGTCGGCAAAGAAGGTGCGGCCAGCGTTGAGCAATGGTTTGCTCAGCATCTGGAAATGGCCGCCTGAGTCCGTCGGGAAGTCATCGCACTATCGCAACATCGCACAAGCAAGACTAAAAAAGCTGGATCAAGGAGACGAATGCAATGGCAGGAGGCGCCTACATCCTCGCGTTCGATCAGGGCACGACGAGTTCGCGAGCGCTGCTGTTCGATCGCGACGGTCACGTCGTCGCGACCGCGCAGAAAGAGTTCCGTCAGATCTACCCGCATCCGGGCTGGGTCGAGCACGATCCCCGTGAAATCTGGGCGACGCAAGCCGGTGTCGCCGCCGAAGCGCTCACGCACGCGGGCGTCGGTGGCAGCGACATCGCGGCCATCGGCATCACCAATCAGCGCGAGACGACCATCGTGTGGGATCGGCGCACGGGCGAGCCGGTGTACAACGCCATCGTCTGGCAGGATCGTCGCACGGCCGATTTCTGCGACGCGTTGCGTGCGCAAGACAAGGAGGCGCTCGTCGCGCAGCGCACCGGTCTGCGCATCGATTCGTACTTCTCCGGCACCAAGATCCGCTGGATTCTCGATAACGTCGACGGCGCGCGCGAAGCGGCCGACGCGGGGCATCTCGCGTTCGGCACCGTCGATAGCTGGCTCGTATGGCATCTGACCGGCGGCAAGCTACACGTGACCGACGTGTCGAACGCGTCGCGCACGATGCTCTTCAACATCCACTCGCTCGAATGGGACGAAGCGCTGCTGGCGCTGCTCGACGTGCCGCGCAGCATGCTGCCCGAAGTCCGTTCGTCGAGCGAAGTCTATGGGCACACGGCTACACCGTTATTCTCAGCGCCCGTGCCGATTGCGGGCATCGCGGGCGATCAGCAGGCCGCGCTGTTCGGGCAGATGTGTCTGTCGCCGGGCATGGTGAAGAACACCTACGGCACGGGCTGCTTCATGGTGATGAACACCGGCGACAAGCCGCAGGCGTCGAGCCATAACCTGCTGACGACGGTCGCCTGGAAGATCGGCAATCGGGTGGACTATGCGTTGGAGGGCAGCATCTTCATCGGCGGCGCGGTGGTCCAGTGGCTGCGCGACGGGCTGGGCATCATCCGTCATTCGCGCGATGTCGAAGCGCTCGCCACCAGCGTGCCCGATGCCGACGGCGTGGTGCTCGTGCCCGCGTTCGCCGGACTCGGCGCGCCGCACTGGCAGCCGCGCGCACGCGGCACGCTATTCGGCGCGACGCGAGGCACGACCGCTGCACACGTGGCGCGTGCCGCGCTGGACAGCATCGCGTTCCAGACGCTCGACGTGCTGCGCGCCATGGAAGCTGACGCTGGTCTGCATGTTTCGGAATTGCGCGTGGACGGCGGTGCTGCGGCCAACGATCTGCTGATGCAATGGCAGGCCGATCTGCTCGGCGCAGACGTCGTTCGTCCCAAGGTGATCGAGACGACGGCCGCAGGCGCGGCATACCTTGCGGGACTCGCGGTAGGGTATTGGCCGGACATCGACACGTTGCAGCGTCAATGGCAATTGCAGCGGCGCTTTTCGCGCAAGTTGTCCGAAGACGACGTCAATCGCGCGGTCGCTGGCTGGCAGCGCGCGGTGCGTGCGGCGAAGGTCTGGGCGGAAGAAAGCTGATCGGAAATCGCTGATCGGAAAAACAGGCGCACCGCACTCGCGGGCGCCTGTCGCAAAAGAAGTCACCTGACGAGGGAAGACTTCAGACGCAAATCGCATTAACGCAATGCCCGCCCGGGCGCGACATGACGGCGGTCTCCGGCGGCATCATGCCGACGGTGCCGCCAACTCGCACATCGTTCGCGGGGGTGACGTCGGGCCGACTTGGCAGGACTCGCAGGCGCGAGCGACCTGACGCAGGGACTTAGGGCGCAAGGCCCGGTGCGGCGCATTTGCATGATCCTCTCCCCGAATATTCCCAACGCACGATCCGTCTCTTCACACGACGGTCACTGGTGCAATCCGTCCGCACCCGGGGCGCTCCCGGCGAGGGGATAGGCATCGGGCGTGCCGGGGCCATGTGGCGTGCATGGCTTGATTCCCGAGGCGGTCGGCCAAGCGAAGAGACTTCCCCGAGGGCGGACGGCTTGCATCTTCCTTAATGCGAGAACCGTGCCAAAGCACGCAACCCATTGAATCGACAGGGGAGTTCGGCAAATGAAACGGGAGATTTGTCGCTATGCAGCGAAAAACGTTTCAGGAATGAACGAGGACGAACGAGGGGCGGGGAAGGAAAATTCGTGACGCGTCTGACGGCAATTTAGGCAATGCACTTGACAGCCAATGCCGACGGGCGATTGCGCCGTCGGCATGGCACTTATGCATAGGGTTATCAACAGTTGCTGTGGATATCCTTGCCGTCAGAGGTAAGGTTCGTTGCGAACTCAGGCGGCGGGCTTCCGGCCGACGGTGAACGCGATTTCACCGACCCCGGCAACACCGGCGCTCACCTTGTCGCCCGGCTCCAGCGGGCCGACGCCGGCGGGCGTGCCGGTGAAGATCAGGTCGCCTGCGGCAAGTTTCACGCTGCGCGAGATCTCGGCGATCAAGTCGGGCACCGACCAGATCAGTTCGTTGAGATCACCGGTTTGACGGTTTTCACCGTTCACGTCGAGCCACACACGGCCTTCGTTCGGATGACCGACTTCGTCCACGGCGTGCAGCGGGCCGCACGGTGCCGACGCGTCGAACGCCTTGCCCCAGTCCCACGGACGGCGCGTGTCTTTCGCCTGCTGTTGCAGATCGCGACGCGTGAGATCCACACCGACGCCATAACCCCACACCAGAGACAGCGCATCGCCCACATCCACGTTCTCGCCGTCGGCACCGATGGCGACTACCAGTTCGATCTCGTGATGCAGCTCACTGGTGAGCGGCGGGTAGGGCAGCGTGCCCTCGGCGGCGACCACGGCGTCAGCGGGCTTCATGAAGAAGAACGGCGGCTCGCGGTCCGGATTGCTGCCCATTTCGCGGGCATGCGCGGCGTAGTTACGGCCAACGCAGAACACGCGGCGCACGGGGAAACGGGCATCGCTGCCAGCGACGGCGACCGACGCTTGGGGCGGGGCCGAAATAACGAATTGGCTCATGAGAGGACTCTCGACTGATATGAGACGAATACCGACAACAAACACAAAACAACAAACGCCGTCCGACAATCAAGTGCCGGACGACGTGGGAAATTCCGATGCTACGCGCCGTGCATCGATTACTTGGCGAACACCTGCGACATGTCCGCGAACGCCTTGAACTCCAACGCGTTGCCCGACGGGTCGTAGAAGAACAACGTCGCCTGTTCGCCGACTTGCCCCGCGAAGCGGATATGCGGCTCGATCACGAAGCGGGTGCCGGCGGCGCGCAGGCGCTCGGCCAGTGCGTGCCACGCAGGCATGTCAAGGATAACGCCGAAATGCGGAACGGGAACCTCGTCGCCGTCGACCGGGTTCGTGATGCGCTTACCTGCCTCATCGGGCGAGAGGTGCGCGACCAGTTGATGCCCGAAGAAATCGAAGTCGATCCAGTGATCCGAGCTACGGCCTTCGGCACAGCCCATCACGTTGCCGTAGAACTGGCGGGCAGCGTCGAGATTGTGGACGGGGAAGGCGAGGTGGAACAGCGGCGTTGCCATGAGAGTCTCCGGTGCAATGTGGGGTTGAATTCGGGGAGCGGTTTTTCCGTACGACGCCCCGCGTTATGACGCGTCACCTGCGTGCGCAGATTTCCGGTAAATTCTATCTATCGATAAAAATAATTAAAAACGAATAATTCGACCACTCAGTAGCAAAATTTTCGATTCATGATCCGTTACCTCAAAACCTTTGTCACGGCAGCCGAAACCGCGTCGTTCTCCGCAGCGGGCGCGCGTCTCGGACTGACACAGTCCGCGGTGAGCGCGCAGATCCAACGCCTGGAAGACGACCTCGGGGTGCAGCTCTTCGAGCGCACCGGACGCGCCGTGTCGCTCTCCGACGATGGCCGCCGACTGCTGTCGCAGGCGCAGGGCGTGATCGCGGGCTACCAGTCCATGCGCGGCGAGGCGGGCGCGTTCGGCGGTCAGGCGGCGCTCGCGCCGATCAACGTCGGCGCGATTCTGACTGTGCAGTTGGGGCTACTGCCGGGCGCAGTGCAACGCTGGACGGCGCTGGGGGCGATGCCTCATCTGAACATCGTGCCGGGGATGTCGGTGCAACTGCTGGCTCAACTCGACGCCCGGGAACTGGATCTGGCCGTCATGATTCGTCCGCGCATCGGCGTGCCCGTCGACATGAAGTGGCTCACGTTGATGCACGAGCCGTATGTGGCCATCGCGCCGAAAGGCACGCGCGGGACGGTCGCCGACTGGAGTACGACGCTGCCGTTCGTGCGCTACAACCGGCGCTCGTACGGCGGCGATCTCGTCGAGCGATACCTGCGACGGCATCGGCTCTGGGTGCGCGAGGGCGTGGAGCTGGACGAGCCGGAAGTCATCCTGCGCATGGTGCGCGCAGGGCTGGGCTGGTCCATCGTGCCTGCGACGCTCATCGGATTGCCTGTCGACGCCGACATGACCCGCACGTCGCCGAAGCAGGGTAAGTCTGGGGGCGTGGGCGTTCAGGTATTGCCGCTGTCGGGCGCGCCGCTCACGCGTGAGCTTGGGGTGCTGGCGCGTCAGTCGGCGCTCAAGCGTGCGCCGGTCAATGCGTTGATGAAATGCCTCAGCGAGGAGGCGGCGTCGCGGGGGTAACCGGCCCATGAGGCGTGTCGTCCGCACCGGCGTCGCCATCGCCATCGCCATCGCCATTGGCAGACGGCACGGTGGCCGCCCCTCCCAGCGCTTGCCAAAGCGCCGCAGTATCGGCCAGCCGTGCGCCTTGCGTCTCCAGCCGTGCACGGGTGGCGTCAAGCGCCTGACGTTGCGCGTCGAGCAGGGCGAGATGACTGATGCCGCCTGCACGATAGCGAGCCTCGGCGATGCGGTAGGCATGCTCGGTGCGTTGCGCGGCGTCGGCCTGTGCGACCAGCTTGTCGGCATCGGCGTCGAGCGCACGCATCGCATCGGCGACTTGCGCGAGACCGAGCAGCACCGTGTCCTGATACGACGCGAGCGCTGCGTCATACGCGGCCACCGCCGAGCGACGTTGTGCGCGCAACTCGCCGCCACGCAAGAGCGGTTGCAGCAAGTTCATCCCGATATTCCAGATGTTGATGCCGTTGCCCAGATCGGCGGTGCGCATGCGTTGCGTGCCGAAACTGCCGGACAAGGTGAATTGCGGATACAGGTTCGCCGTTGCGACGCCCACGTCTGCGCTGGCCTTGTGCAATAGCGCTTGTGCTGCGCGGATGTCGGGGCGTCGGCTGGCAAGCGTGGAGGGCAGCGATACCGGCACCGTTTGCGGTAGTTGTAATGTCGTCAGGTCGATCGTCGGTGACGTGAACGCCCCCGGCGGCTGACCGACCCAGCGTGCCAACTGATGGTCGTACTGTGCGATTTGCTGACGAAGCGGCGGCAATTGCGCCGACGTTTGTGCGACCAGCGCGGCCTGATTCTGGACGTCGAGCGTCGCGACGCCGCCAGCTCGTTCCCGCGCGCGCGTGATGTCGAGCTGCTGACGCTGTGCACTCAGCATGCCGTCCAGCGCGGCAAGTTGGGCGCGGGCACTGGCCTGTCGCAACGCGGCCGTTACCACGTTGCCCGCGAGCGAGAGGCGTGCGGCGTCGCGTTCGAAGCGTTGATAGTCGATCTGTGCGGCAAGCCCTTCGAGCGCACGACGATTGCCGCCGAAGACATCGAGCGTGTACGACACATCGACGCTCGCGTTGTACAGCGTAAACGGGCCGGGACTCGGCACACTGGTGATACCGAACGACGCGAGATCGACCTGCTCGCGCGTGCCGGAGAGCTTCAGGTCGGCGGACGGCAGCAGGCGCGCCCCCGCCTGCGCGCGATAGTCCTCCTGCGCCTGACGCAGTTTCGCCTCGGCTTGCCGAAGCGTCGGACTGTCGGCCAGCGCCTGCGCGACCAACGCGTTCAGCGCGGGCGAACCGAAGCGCGTCCACCATTCGGCGGGCACCTCGTCGCCGGTGATCAGCGTCTGGGGGCCGCTCTGATGGGCGACGTCGCCTGAAGTCCCCGCCGTTGTGACCGGTTGCGTCCCGCTGGTGTACTGCGCGACGGTCGGGCTATCGGGCGTGTGGAAGTCGGGGCCGACGGCGCAGGCCGACAGCGCGCCGGTCAGCCCGATCAACAGACCGAGCTTGAGCGGTGCGAAGCGAGAGGGCGGTGGGCGCATGGCGAGCATGGAGCTAGTCGAGCGTGCGTTTATAGAACCTGACGGCCACCGTCATCAGCACGGCGCAGAAGACGAGTAGCGGCCACAGGTCGTGCCAGGCGTCGGCCCAGCCATTGCCCTTGAGCAGAATGCCGCGAATGAGCCGGTTGAAATACGTGAGCGGCAGCACGTTGCCGATCGCCTGTGCCCATGCGGGCATGCCGCGAAACGGAAACATGAAGCCGGAGAGCAGCATGTTCGGCAGAAAGTAGAAGACCGTGAGTTGCATCGCCTGCAACTGATTCTGCGCGAACGACGACAGCGCGATGCCGACCGTCAGATTGGCGGCAATGAAGACGAGTGCCGACAGATAGATCGCGATCACGCTGCCTTCGAAGGGCACGTGAAACACGAAGCGCGCTGCGATCAGGATGATGCTCGCCTGAATCAGGCCGATGGCGATGTACGGCACGATCTTGCCCGTCATGACCTCGATGGGCAGCACCGGTGTGGCGAGCAGATTCTCCATCGTGCCGCGCTCGCGTTCGCGCACGATGGCCAGACCGGTCATCATCGCGAGCGTCATCGTTAGGATCACGCCCATCAGCCCGGGAATGATGTTGTACTGCGTGATGCCCTCGGCGTTGTACAGCCGATGCACCTGAACGTCGAAGGGCGCATTACCGGATGAAGCGGATGATGAGCCAGGCCCACCCAGCGACGCCAACGGCCCCGTCAGATCCTTCTGCGCGACGGACTGAGCGATGGCGGGCAGCGCGCCAAGCGCCGAGGCCATGGCCATCGGGTCGGTGGCATCGGCTTCGACGAGTAGCGCCGGGCGCTCGCCGCGCAGCAGGCGGCGTGTGAAGTCGGTCGGGATGTTGAGCACGAACTGCACGCGACCTTGCGCGAGGGCGGCGCGTCCGGCCTCTTCGCTCGTGAGCGTCTCGGTAAAGCGGAAGTAGCCCGAGTGCTGCATGGCGGCGGTGAAGCTGCGTGTGAACTCGCTGTCGTCGTGCATCAGCACCGCCGTGGGCATGTGCTTCGGGTCGGTGTTGATGGCGAAGCCGAAGAGTGTCAGTTGCACGAGCGGCACGGCGACGATCATGGCGAACGTCACCCGGTCGCGGCGCAACTGGAGAAACTCCTTGCACACGATGCTCCACCAGCGCGCGACGGAGAAGCCCAGCGGTGCGCTCATGAGCCGTCTCCGAAGTTGTCTTTCGCGTGACTCATCAGATAGATGAAGACATCTTCGAGACTCGTCTCGATGGGCGTCGCACGCAGCCCGCGCTCGGTTTCGAGGCGGCGCAGGAGCTTCTCCAGTGCGTCGGCGTCGGTGCCGCTCACATGCAAGGCGCTGCCGAACGCGACCGTCTGCGCGACGGTCGGTTGTTCGCGCAACTCCCGCGCGAGATCGACAAGGTCGTCGCCATGCACGGTCCACGTCGACAGATGCTGGCTTTCGATGACCTCGGCCGCCGAGCCTTGCGCGAGCAGTTCGCCGTACGAGATGTAGGCCAGCTTGTGGCAGCGTTCCGCCTCGTCCATGTAGTGCGTGCTGACGAGCACCGAAATACCCTGGGCCGCCAGTTCGTGCAGTTCCTCCCAGAAGTCGCGCCGTGCCGTCGGGTCGACACCTGCGGTCGGCTCGTCGAGCAGTAGCACTTGCGGCTCGTGCAGCATGCACGCCGCGAGCGCGAGCCGTTGCTTCCATCCCCCTGAAAGCGAGCCGGTCAGTTGCTTCGCCCGCGCTTTGAGGCCAAGGCGCTCGATAGCGTGTTCGACGGCCTCGCGCCGGTTGGGCATGCCGTAGACACGGGCGACGAAATCGAGGTTCTCGCGGATCGTCAGGTCTTCCCAGTACGAGAAGCGCTGCGTCATGTAGCCGACGTGCCTTTTGATCTGTGCGGACTCACGCACGATGTCGAAGCCGAGGCATGTGCCGCTACCCGAGTCGGGTGTGAGCAGGCCGCACATCATGCGAATGCAGGTCGTCTTGCCGCTGCCGTTCGGCCCGAGAAAGCCGAAGATCTCGCCGCGCCGCACTTGCATCGACAGGTCCTTGACGACGTGTTTGTCGCCGAAGTGTTTATTCAGGCCGCGCACGTCGATGGCGAGTGTGTCGTCGTCCTGCGGGACGTTTTGCCGTCCCCTCTCGGGCGACGATGCGTTTCGTTGCGCGGCGGCGCGATCTGAGCGATCCGCGTTGTGAGGGGCGGTCATCGGCGCGTCACCTGCACGGGCTGGCCGGGGTTCAGCTTGATGGCGTCTGCGGCTGCCGGATGCGCCTCGATCATGTACACGAGCTTATCGCGCGTGTCGTTGCTGTAGATGACGGGCGGCGTGTATTCCGCCTGATTGGCGACGTAGGTTACGCGCGCATCCACGCCCGCACCGCAGCCGTCGCAGGCGATGTGTACGGTCTGCCCGGCGCGCAGTTCGCCGAGCGCGGCCTCGGGCACGAAGAACCGCACCTTGATGTTCGCGGGCGGCAGCAGACGCACGACGGGACTGCCCGCCGCCACCCATTCGCCGACGCGGTACATCGTGTCGAAGACGCGACCGGCGGCGCTCGCGACGGCGTGCTTCTGCGAGAGTTGCCAGTCGGCCTGCGCGAGCGACGCGCGTGCTACGTCGACCTGCGCCGCTTGCGACTGGCGCTGAGCCTCGCGGCCGGGCAGACGGGCGACGGCCAGACTGGCCTGCAATTCCTGCACCCGTGCTTCGGTGGTGCGGGCGTCGGCCCGGCTGGCTTCGAGTTGTTCGCGGGAGATGCCGCCAGCGGCGTATTGCGCCTGATCGCGGTCGAACTGGCTGCGCGCTTTGTCGCGGGCGGCGATGGCCTGCGTGAGCTGGGCCTTTGAGACGTCGATTTCGTCGGGACGTTTGCCTATGCCGAGATCGCGAAGTTGGGCTTCGGCGCTCGCAAGTGTCTCGCGTGCGTGGGCCTGAGCAGCCCTTTCAAAGGTGGATTCGAGATCGAAGAGGACATCGCCCGCTTTCACCTCCTGGCCGCGCGCGACGGCAAGCGACAGCAAGGTGCCCGCCTGCGAGGAGGCGACGTAGACGAACTCACCTTCGACATAGCCTTGCCACGGCTCGGGGCCACGGTTGCCGCAACCGGCCAGCAGCGCGAGCGCAGCGATGGCGGTCGAAGAAGCAAGGGTCATCGCTTTGTTGCACATGCGTGGGAGTGCCGACATGGCGCGCCTCGTGCGTTGCGGTTGTCCGTCGCCACCTTAGCGCAAAAGCGAACCCGGCGGCAATCGGGGCGGGCCGTGTCCGGTGTGCTCAGGACTGGCCATACGACCGGACTCGCAAACCGGGAAGCCGCATGCGTGCGATGTGACTCTCTGTTATTGTGCGCACATGTCCGGCAGCGCGGGGATGCGCAAGATGCAGCGGCGCAGCGCTGCGGATCCAATGTATGGGAGCTTGATTGATATGTCTCACGACACGTTCGACGAAAACGACTGGAAGCGATTCCTGAAACACATCGGCGAAGATCCGGAACGTTCCGGTTTGCATGAAACACCGGCGCGGGTACAAAAAGCGTGGCGTCAATGGACGGCAGGTTACGGCCAGGATCCGGCCGAAGTGCTCAAGGTCTTCGAAGACGGAGCCGAGCAATACAACGAACTGATCGTGGTGCGCGGCATTCCGGTGTACAGCCACTGCGAGCACCATCTCGCGCCGTTCTTCGGTAAGGCGACCATCGGCTATCTGCCCAACGGCAAGATCGTCGGCCTGTCGAAGCTCACGCGTCTGGTCGATTGCTTTGCGCGTCGCCTGCAAGTGCAGGAGCGTCTGACGACGCAAGTCGCAGAAGCGCTGATGACGCACCTTCAACCGAAGGCCGTCGGTGTCGTGGTGTCGTGCCGTCACATGTGCATGGAGAGCCGTGGCATTCGCACGGCAGGCGAAGAGACGGTGACGTCGGCGATGCTCGGCGAGTTGCAGCCCAACCTGGCGCTGCGCACGGAATTCCTCGCGCTCGCCCGTGAGCGGTAATCGCGTGTAAGGCTGCGTCGGGCGAACGTTGTTCGCACCGTGAAACGAAAAACGCCAGTGGACTATCCGCTGGCGTTTTTTATCGTTGCATCGAAGCGCGCGCCGGTCAGCGGCCGTATCGCGCCACGATGGTTGACCCGTTCAGCGTGTGACCGGCAAGCGCCACAGTGAGTCCGGCGGCGTCGAGGCCCGGCGGCAGGCTGCCCGGCGCAATGTCGGTCGCCGTCACCGTGATGATGTAGTGATGCGGCGTATCGCCCACCGGCGGGCACGCACCGCGATAGGCTTCGGCACCGGAAATGTTCTTCCCGACCGTGATGTTGTCGCCCGACTTGTTGCCCGCACCGGCCGCCAGTGACGTCACCGAAGCCGGAATGTTGTAAGCGATCCAGTGGACTACGCCGCCGCCCTTGGCACCGTCAGGGTCCGTCATCCGGATCACGACGCTGTGAGTGGCTTGCGGCAGATTCTTCCATTCCAGCGGCGGGCTGGTGTTCTTGCCGCCGCATTCGTTTGCGCCCGCGTGCTCCGCAGGCAGCAAACCGCCATCTTTGAATGCGCTGGACGAAACGCTCATGCCTTCGGCATGCGCCGTCCCGGCAAATCCTGCAAATCCGACGACGCCGCCGAGGAGGGCCGCAGCGACGGCCGTGGTGCTTGCCATGCGTTTGACGCCCTTCGTGCGGGTTGCGTCCTGAGATGAAAGCCGATTCATAAGCTGTCTCCTATTTGGCCGTGGCGATGATCAGTTTGAACGGGAGTGCGAGGAGGGCGGTGCCTGCCACACCCGCACACCATAACGCAATAAACCATCCCCAGCCGATCAGCCGTTGTTGCCACGAAGCGCGGACGTTCGGCAGCATCGTCTGCGTTGCCGCCGTGGCTTCGCGCTGACGGCGCACACCGGGCCTGACCAGATCAGTGATAGTGCGCATCGTGAGCCACCTTGCCGCGAAAGACCCAGTACGCCAGCATCGTGTAGGCGAGGATCACAGGAATGATGAAGGCCGCGCCCCACATCGTGAACGACAGGCTGGAGCGGGGCGCTGCGGCGTCCCACAGCGTGATGCCCGGCAGAATCGCGTACGGGTAGGCGCTGATGAGCAGGCCGCTGTAGCCGAGAAACACCAGACCGATGGCGAGCCAGAACGGCGTGGCGTCGTGCGCGCGCTGCAACACACGGCGCATTGCGAACGTCGCCCCGGCCACCACGAACGGCACCGGCAGGCAGCGCCAGAACCATTCGCCGTCGAACCAGCGCTCGGCCACGAGCGGCAGGCGCAGCGGCGTCCAGAGGGAGACGATCGCCATCGTGGCGACGAGCGCAAGCGTCAGCGGCCACGCGACCACGCGCAAACGACGTTGCAGATCTCCCTCGGTCTTGCCGATCAGCCAGCACGCGCCGAGCAGCGCATACGTCACGAGCAGGCCCAGACCGGTGAAGAGATTGAAGGCCGTCACCCAGGCGAAGGCGTCGCCCGCGAACTGGCCGTTCTCGACAGGAATCCCCGACAGGTAAGCGCCGAGTGCTACGCCCTGAAAGAACGTTGCACCTGCCGAACCGCCAATGAACGCCAGATCCCACCATTGGCGCGTGCGACGCGACTTGCCGCGAATCTCGAACGCGACCCCACGGAAGATCAGGCACACGAGCATGAGCACGAGCGGCAGATAGAGCGCGGAGAGCAGCACCGAATAGACCATCGGAAACGCAGCGAGCAGCCCGGCACCGCCGAGTACGAGCCACGTTTCGTTGCCGTCCCACACCGGGGCGACGGAGTTCATCATCGTGTCGCGCTCACGGGCATCGGGGAAGAACGGAAAGAGAATGCCGATGCCGAGGTCGAAGCCGTCGAGCACGACGTAAAGAAACAGGCCGAGCGCGATGATAGCGGCCCAGGCTAAGGTCAGATCCATGAGAGTTCTCGCTTGGGTTGGGGGGCGTCGTCGTTCGATTGGCCCGGCAGTACCGGGCCGCCGCGCAGAATCTTGAGCAGGTAGTAGACGCCGGTGCCGAACACGAGGAAGTAGGCGAGCACCAGCACTAACAGCGAGACCTGCACCTGCTGCGCACTCACCGGCGACATGGCGTGCGCCGTGCGCATCACGCCGTAGACCACCCACGGCTGGCGTCCGGCTTCGGTTGTCACCCACCCGGCGAGCAGGGCGATGAAGCCGGTCGGCGAAAGCAGCAACATCACACGGGCGAAGTTGCGCGAAGCGAACAACGTGCCGCGACGGCGCAGCCACAGCGCTGCGAGCGCTGCACCGATCATCGCCAGACCGAGACCGACCATGATGCGGAAGCTCCAGAACACCAGCGGCACGTTGGGACGCTCGTCTTTCGGAAACTCCTTCAGGCCGCGCACTTCGCCGTCCCAGCTATGCGTGAGGATCAGGCTGCCCAGATGCGGGATTTCGAGCGCATAACGTGTGGTCTCCGAATCCATGTCGGGCCAGCCGAACAGGTTGAGCGGCGTGCCGCCCGTCTTCGTCTCCCACAGACCTTCCATGGCGGCGAGCTTGGCGGGCTGATGCTCACGCGTGTTCAGGCCGTGGAGATCGCCCACGAACGCTTGCAGGGGCGCGAAGATCAGCAGGAGCCACATCGCCATCGAGAACATGGTCTTGACGGCAGGGTCGCGGCGTCCGCGCAGTAAGTGCCATGCGCCGGTGCCCGCCACGACAAGCGCGGCGACCACGAACGCGGCAATGCTCATGTGCGCGAGACGGTAGGGGAAGGACGGATTGAAGATCACGTCCCACCACGACAACACGACCACACGACCATCGACGATCTCGTAGCCCTGAGGCGTTTGCATCCAACTGTTCGACGCGAGAATCCAGAACGTCGAGATCAGTGTGCCGATGGCGACGCACAGCGTGGCGGCGAAGTGCGCGCGCGGGCTTACGCGGTTCCAGCCGAACAGCATGATGCCGAGGAAGCCCGCCTCAAGGAAGAACGCGGTCATGACCTCATAGGTCAGCAACGGCCCGGTGACCGCCCCGGCGAAACTGGAGAAGCCCGACCAGTTCGTGCCGAACTGATAAGCCATCACCACACCGGAGACGACGCCCATGCCGAAGCACACGGCAAACGCCTTCGACCAGAAGCGGCACAGATCCAGATAGTGTTGCTGACGGGTCTTGAGCCAGAGCCCTTCAAGGACGGCGATGAAGCTCGCCAAACCGATGGAGACGGCGGGGAAAACGATGTGAAACGAGACCGTGAACGCGAATTGCAGGCGTGCGAGGTCGAGGGCATCCGGAACGGCAGTCATGTTGCGCTCTATGTATGCAATTAAACCCTGTCTTGTATGGTGATATTGACGAAATATCACCGCTTGTTTGCATGCATATTAGGCGTTGCTGCGGCGCAGCATGCGTGACAAGTCGTCACATGTGGCGCATTGACGCGGGATGTGATCCGTCGACGCTACGATCTATTTGTATGTTTTTAAACGTGTTTATGTCCGCAGGCGGTGCGGCGTCATGCCACAGGGTGACGCACCTGCCGCGAACGGCAGGCGCGTGCGAGGCACGTGCAGACGTTCAGCTGAGCAGCCCGGCGCCGATGTTGATCGACAGGCCGAGGACCGCCAGATTGAAGAAGAACGAGAGGATGGCTTGCGCGAGGGTGGCGCGTCGCATACGTCGCGACTTCAGGGCGATATCGGCAGTCTGCGACGCGACCGCGATGGTGAACGAGAAATACAGGAAGTCCCAGTAATCCGGATCGCAGTCCTTGTCGGGCCAGGCGAGGGCGTAGGGCGTTTCGGTGTCGGTGAAGTACAGACGGGCGTAGTGGAGCGTGTAGATCGTCGGCACGAGAAACCAGCCGCCGATGAGCGTGACGGCGGCGAACAGTACATGCTCCGACGCGTGATGCGAGCCGCCCGCCTTGGCGCTGGCCAGCACATGAATGATGGCGGCCACGCTCGCGATGGCCGACAGGCTGACTACCGAGAGCACGAGGGCAGCGCTCTGGTCTTCCTGCTCGGCAAAGCGTTCGATGCTGCGCTTCGGGGCGGTGACCATCATGAACCAGATCATCGCGAGATACGACCACGCGCCCGCGTTCCAGCCGATCAGGATTCGGGTGACGGTGCTGAACTCGCCGCTCACGACCACTTGTACGAACAGCCCGGCGAGCAAGCCGATGGCGATGGCGACGAGCAGTCGCGGGTGAAAGCGAACGAGATGCGGGAAGAGCTTCGTGTTCATGGGCGATGTCCGTGGCGCAGCCGAGCGGCAATGCAAGCGAGTGCGACGATTATCGCCCACGCCGCATTGCCACGGTACGGGGCTGTGCCGACGCTGCCTGCTCAGCGCGACATCACCACCAGCACAAAGATCGCGTTGTTGAGCATGTGCATGGCGATCGGCACGGCCAGACCGTTGGTCTTTTTGGCGAGCCAGCCGGTTGTCAGGCCGAACATCACGAGGAACGGGAAGTGTTTGGGGTCGAAGTGAACGGAGGCGAAGATCACCGCTTGCCAGAGGTTGGCGGCGATGAAACTCATGTGCCGGGTCAGGCCGCCGAGCAGACATCCGCGAAACACGAACTCCTCGACGAGCGGCACGACGACGGCGACCAGCAGGAGCGCCAGACCGGTGCCGCCCAATTGCATCGCGCCTTTCACGACGTACTCGTTCCACGCCTGCGATTCGGCGCTGCGCACCGACGTGTGATGCGCCAGATACCACGCGGCGAGCGTCGACGTCAGGAGCAGTACGGCGGGCCAGATGAACCAGCGCGCTTTCCACTCGCCGTAGCCGGTCCACTGACGTCGGCCCAGCCGCCACATCGTGCGCGACAGCAGCAGGACCACAATGCCGAGCGTCACGAAGTGCGCCAGCGCGAGATTGGGCAGCAGCGTGTCCATGACGGGGGCCGTGCCCGCGTGCATCTGCGTCGACTGGCTCACGACGAACGCGGGGATGACCCACGTGGCGAAACACAGCGCGGCCAGTCCATACCACGCGTGCCGCAGGCCGATGCGTTCGAAGAGCGGCGGCGTCGGACGCCCCTTGCGGGCGCGCACCGTACCCACGTAATGCACCGGGAACATCAGCAGACCGGGAAACAGCACGATGCACAGACCGGCAGTCAGCAGCGTGATCATCAACCCGGCGAAGGCGAAACGCATCCCGGCGGCCGGGTCGATGCTCATCAGCACGGCATACGACTGTGCCAGTGGCCAGCGGTTGCCCTTGTCGTGTTCGAGTGACGACTGGATCGCGGAGGCGGCGGCCTTCCCGTCGCGCGCGGCGAGCGCGACGGAGAGTCGCAACGCGCGGTTCTGCGCCGACTCCGGTGCGTCAACCTTTATCTCGGAGAGCGCCCGTTGTGCGCTGGCGGCGTCACCGGCCTGAAGGAGGGCGCGAGCGCTGGTGTAAGGATCGATCTTCAGCCCGGCCTTTTGCATGCGCAACAGCACATCGCGCGCCGTAGGGCCCGGCAGTACATCGAGCGCGGTGTTGATGCGTCCGGTCGCTTGCCAGGCGATCTTCGGCACAGGGGCGTCCATCAGCAGACGCCGTGCCTCCGTCTTCTCGCCGGTCGTGGCGAGATGGCGCACGGCGGTGAGCAGCACGGGGGTGTCGGGCGACAGTTCTGCGGCCTCCACGGCCTGAACACCCGCGTTGCGTTTGTCCTGCGTGGCCTGATACGCATTGGAGAGCGCAGCGTGCAGACGCGCGCGATATTCCGCTGGCCAGCGCTGGGATTTGGGCAGCAACGCTTCGCCCTGTGCCACAGCGTCTTTGCCGTAGATGTTCTCCATCAGCGACACCGACACTTCCGGGTTGTCGGCGAATTTTTCTTTCAGATTTTGCAGACAGGCCGTCAGGTCCGACTGCGCTTTCTCGGCCCATTGCAGATCTTCGGCCCACGCGTAGTTACGCATGAACTGGCAGCGTGCGAGCGCGAGTGCTGCGTCGCCCGGCTGCGCACGGACGGCAGCATCGAACGTGGCGACGATCTCCCGGTACTTGGCGTAAGAGGCGTCGTCGACGCGCTGCATCATCCCTTGCTGATTGAGCAGCGGGTTGCTTGCCGGGGGGGTAGGAGAGGCGGCCGAAGGCGCAGCGAAGACGGGGGAGAGCGGCAGGAGGCCGAGTACCACCAGCGTCAGACAGAGGAAGAAGCGAGACACGCGAGATTTTCCGGAATGTTGTTGTTCTTGCCGACCGCCGCAGCGCAAGCAGCCCGCCTCATTGGCTTAACGACCGGATAGTGCCTGAACTGTAGTGCACCGGCTATTTGGAAACGACCGCGCGCTTGGAGGAAGTCCTCGGCATTGACCCTGCCGGGTCGCTTGTCGGTACTTCGGGCGCGGCGCATGATAGGCGTCGCCTGACGGGGCATTCGCAGGCAAGGGAGATGGACCGATAAGTGGGGTGATAACAACGAGGTCGATCAGGATGAGCGTGTTGCGGGAAACGCTGGCGGACTGGTGGCGACGCCGTGCGGACAATGGCGTGAGTGACTATCTCTTTTACGCGGCAGTCATTGGTATCGCGTTGATCGTCGGGCTGTTTGTCCTGTCCGGGGACGAGATGAGCACGCAGGGGTCTCTCATCGCACTTGCGAAGTTCGGCATTGTGGGCGCAGCCGCCGCATTGCTACTGAGGTGGGTGGTGCCACCCGCGCTGATGGAGGTCATCAAGGTCGCGGCGATCGTCGCGGTTTGCCTTGCCGTTCCCGTTGGGCTATTGGGGCTGCTGCCGAAGCCGAAGATTCTCCCACCGCCGCCTGCACCAGCGCTGGTGCATCTGGACGGCGACAGTGCAGAACTGCTTGGATACCGGCTCGGCGATCCGCTCACGGTGCCTGAGTGCAAGTTCGTTCAGGACACATTGCAACTCAGCTATCTCGGTCCGGACGGCGCGCCTTGTTTCCGTCACCGCACTAACGATCTGATCGGCAAGCCGATGGGGCTTAATGAGGTGGTGGTTGTCGACCGGCTGGACCTCGAGCGCTTCCAGGCTTTCAGCACAGCGATGCCGGTGTGCATCTCGCTTCACGACGGGCGCATCGACGCCTTGTCTGTGCATGTACTGACACCATCGCTCATTAAGGACAAGCGTGATATGGTCAAGCGCTCCCTGACGGCGACGTTCGCCCGGCCATCGGCGAACAGGCGATGGATTCTTCGGGCGTGGGACGATCCGTCCTATGACTCGTATTACGAGCGCGATGTGTGGACGTCGGCGAGGGGCGTTAGCCGACTCTATGCGCTAGTGGTGCCTTCCGTCCCGATTTCTCGGGGGCCCGGCTTTATCCGCGCCGTACTCTTGCTGGAGTCTTCCGACGGAACTCACCCCTTCTTCGGGAAGGTGACGGACTTTCGATTCGACTGTCCGGTCGTCGGTCCTGATTACCAGTAAGCCGCGAGCCGGTCCCACGCACGCTAA
The DNA here is from genome assembly GCF_902459615.1 of Pandoraea commovens. Classification (GTDB taxonomy): domain Bacteria; phylum Pseudomonadota; class Gammaproteobacteria; order Burkholderiales; family Burkholderiaceae; genus Pandoraea; species Pandoraea commovens. The sequence goes on along the minus strand of NZ_CABPSA010000001.1, from coordinate 1,216,317 downwards.
TGGTGCGCCGCCGCATCGCGATGCGGCATTGTGCCCGTTGCGATGTCATCCGCCGTGCTCGGGCTTTTCCATCTCATCGCTCGTTGTACCGCCATCGGCATCCCTCTCGATATCCCCGAAAACCCCGTCGCACGGACCTTCGCGTCGAATTCATCCGTACATGACACCCACTTGGCACGCCAATTGCTAATGATTGCGTAAGGCCAATGGCGGCTGAGTGGAAGACAAGCGAATTTTCTGCACCGCATGCAGGGCCCCGCGAACGCGGGGTTTTCGGGGCAACGGCGTCCCGAAGCCACGCGTCCGTTCATTGGCGCACGGCTTCGGGACGCCTTTTTTTTTCGGCACACGAACACGAGGGTATCCATGAGCACGCTCACGCAATCGTTGAAAAGTGGCAACTGGCGCGCGCTGGTTGCGTGTTTTCTCTACTTCGACACCGGTTTCACCGTCTGGGTGATGCTCGGCCCGCTGGCCCCGTTCATCGGCAAGGACATTGCGATGACGCCCGCGCAGACCGGCTTCCTCGTCGCGGTGCCGGTGCTGGGAGCGGCCATTCTGCGCGTCACGCTGGGCAACCTCTATCAAGCCTGCGACGGTCGCAAGATCGCATTGATGGGGCTGACGCTCTCGGCCATTCCGTCGGTCGTGCTGTTGCTGATGCCCGGCACACCGTCGTACACGCTGCTGCTCGTGCTCGGCGTGTTCCTCGGTGTCGGCGGTGCAAGTTTCGCTGTGGCGCTGCCGATGGCAGGCAGCAACTATCCGCCGAAGGTTCAAGGCCTCGTGCTCGGTCTTGCGGCGGCGGGCAACATCGGTGCCGTGCTCGACGGTTTCATGTTCCCCGGACTGGCAGAGCATTACGGCTGGGCGCACGCGGCCGGTGCAGCGCTCCCGCTGCTGGCGCTCGCGGCGTTGGCGCTGGTGTTCTGGGCGAAGGATCAGGGCGTGAAGTCGGGCAGTGCGCCGCGCGCGTTCTCAAGCTTCTTCATTACGGTGTTCGGTCTGGTGGCGCTCGTGCTGTGCGTGCATGCGGGTGCTTTCGGTGAAGGCAAGGCCGGAGTGCTGTTGCTGCCTGTGCTTGGTGCGTTGCTCGCCATCGCTGTGCTGCCGCGTCACTATCGCGGTGTGCTGGGTGAGCGCGACACGTGGGTCATCATGCTCGTCTACAGCATCACCTTCGGTGGCTTCGTGGGCATGTCGTCCTATGTCACGACGCTGCTGATTTCGCTCTACGGCATGCCGCGTCTCGAAGCGGGGCTGTTCATGTCGCTGCTCGCGTTCCTCGGTGCGCTGGTGCGTCCTATCGGCGGTCTGGTGGCCGACCGTATTTCCGGCGTGCGCGCGCTCGTGCTGTTGCTCGCGGCGATCTCCGTCATCGACTTCGTGTTTGCCGCATGGATGCCGCCGCAAGGGGCTGGCATTGCGTTGCTGGTGCTGGTCTACCTGTGCTTCGGTCTCGGCAACGGCGCGACGTTCCAGCTCGTGCCGCAACGCTGGCAAGGCAAGACGGGTCTCATGTCCGGCATCATCGGCGCAGCTGGCGGTATCGGCGGTTTCTATCTGCCGGTCATTATGGGCATGGCCAAGGAATCGACGGGTAGCTATCAGATGGGATTCGCCACCTTCGGTGCGTTGGCCGCGCTCGCGTTCGTGCTGGTCGTTGCGCTGCGCACGCACTGGATGTCGTGGGCGTTGCCCAAGGAGGTGCCCGGCGGCGCAGTCCTCGCGGGCGGTGTGGCACACGTGGAATAAGTGCTGTCGGTACAGTGACTGTTGACGAAGGGCAAGCGGCCCGTCGATGCCTCGGCTCGACGGGCCGCTTTGTTTGCGCGCGACGCTTCGCATAGACTGTCGGGCAACATCGTTTTCCCGCAGGAGTCGTCATGCGTCTGGGCGTTCCCAGCCTCTCGGCGTTGCAGGCCTTCGAGGCCAGCGCCCGTCATCAGAACTTCGCCGCCGCAGCGCAAGAGCTTGCGCTCACGCACGGTGCCGTCTGCAAGCGGGTGGGGGAGTTGGAGAAGCATCTGGGTGTGGCGCTGTTCGAGCGCGTGAAGCAACGGCTCGTGCTCACGCCTGCCGGGGCCGAATATGCCAAGCGCATTCGCGTGCATCTCGATCAGATTCGTCGCGATACGCTGGACGTCGTGCAGCAGGGGCGTGAGACCGAACTGGAAATCGCCGTCGGGGTGACGTTTGCCGCGCAGTGGCTTATTCCGCGACTGGATGACTTCTACGCCAACACGCGCGATGTCCGTCTGCATATTCTCGGGCGCGATCAGCCCGTCTTCTTCGACGACTCTGCGTTCGACGCCGCGATCTACTTCAGCACGCGCCTGTGGCCCGGCATGCCCGGTACGGCGCTCGTCACCGACGACTCGCTCATGCTGGTGGCCGCGCCGCGTATGCTGGAGGGGAGGGCGTCGTTGTCGCTGGAACAGATTGCCGAGCACTCGTGGATTTGCCCGCGCGATCTACCGCGCGTGTGGGACGACTGGTTTGCCTCGCAAGGGCTGCAAGGCGGTGCGAACGCGGCCGAGATCAAGCCGCAGCGCAGTGCTCAGCGCTACGACATGTTCGTGATGGCGATCAACGCGGCGGTGGCCGGTCTGGGCGTGGCCTTGCTGCCGCGCGTGCTGATCGAGCGCGAACTGGCGAGCGGCGCGCTGGTGCAAGCGCACGCGCACACACTCGCCAACCCGCAGACCATTTACTTCTCCTATCCTGCGCAGCGTCGCGACTGGGCACCGCTGCGTCAGTTCGATGCGTGGCTGCGCAACGCCGTCGACCGGTATCTCGCCGAGCGTAGGTAGGCCGTCGTCTTCAACGTGCCGACGTCAGTTCCGGATGTTCGCGCAACACCTGCTCGTAGAGGCCCTGATACCCGAGCCATGCGACGTAGTCCGAACCGAGCAGACGGAAGACCTCGCGGGCTTCGGCGTCGGAGAGGACTTCCAGCGGACCGGCCGCTTCCGCGAGCAATTGCACCTGTGCGCAACGCTCCATCGCGAGAAAGCGATAGGCGGCGGCGTCCACCGACGAGCCGACCGTCAGCAAGCCATGATTGAGCAGTACCGCCGCGCGCTTGTGGCCCATCGACTGCGCGATGCGGCGTCCTTCCTCGGCACCGAGGACCAACACGTCGCCGCGAAACAGCACGTGGTCGTCGTAGAACAGGCACGCTTCCTGATTGATGGGCGCGAGTTCGCGCGTGCGCGCAGAGAAGGCGCGCCCGTGCGTGGTGTGCGTGTGAGCAGCGGCCGTCACATGGGGCAGCGTGGCATGAATACCGGCGTGGATCGCCATCGCAGCGGCATTCACCGGGCCTTCGCCGTGATGCAGGCCACCGGCCTCGTCGACCAGAATCAGGTCGTCCGGATGAATCGACGAAAAGTGCTGGGCGTAGCGATTGACCCAGAAGCGGTCGTGGAACTCGGGGTCGCGCACGGTGATGTGCCCGGCGATGCCTTCGGCAAGCCCGAAGCGCGCGAAGATGCGGAACGCGACCGCCAGCCGCAGCTTGCGGTCGGCGCGTTCGTCTTCGACGTTGTCGAACACGCGCGGCTTGGGCAGCGGTGCGCCCAGAGGTGTGGGGATCGCAAAGGCGGCAAAGCTATCGTGCGGGGAATTCATGGGCGCTCCGTCGAAGGGGGATGCCGTGCCCGCTGTCGTTGGCGCGCCGTGAGCGGCGTCGCGTGGCGGGGCATCGGCTGACGGAGCATTGTCCCCGGGCGTACGCGGCAACGTCTATCGACGAAAAGTCACTGGATATCGACCTGCCGCGCCATCGCACCCTTTATCCTGCTCATTCGCCCTGACGAAACAGGCCATTGAGCGTTGCACCGCTGGCCGCACCGTCAAAGCCATCGAAGCGGCCTTCCGCCAGTGCCTGCGCCGCGTGCATGAAACCGCCCCACGCGGCACGGGCGAGCGCGCCGCCCACGCTCACGCGCCGTACGCCGAGGCTCGCCAGCGCCTGCAACGTGAAAGGCGACGTCGCACCGATCAGCACGTTGACGGGTTTGGGCGCGACAGCGGCCACCACGGCGCGAATCTGCGCTTCGGACTGGATACCTGGCGCATACAGACAATCGGCCCCCGCTTCGGCATAGGCTTGCAGTCGCCGGATGGCGTCGTCCAGATCGGGTACGCCTGCGAAGAAATTCTCTGCACGACCGACGAGCAAGGTATCGCCGCCGGTTTCGTCGATGGCGCGACGCGCCGCCTTCATGCGTGCGACCGCTTCGTCGAGCGGGAAGAGCGGTTCGTTGGCGTCGCCCGTGGTGTCTTCGATGGACAGACCGGCCACGCCCGTCGCCACTGCCAGCTTGACGCTTTGCGCCACGTCGTCCGGCGTTTCGCCGAAGCCGCTTTCGAAGTCGGCATTCACCGGTAGATCGGTCGCCTCGACCAGCGTGCGCAGATGCGCCAGCACGAGCTCGCGCGTCACGCCGTTGTCGGGGCGCGCGGTGGACCACGCGAAGCCGGAACTGGTCGACGCAACGGCCTGGAATCCAGCGTGTTCGAGATACCGTGCGCTGCCCGCGTCCCAAGGGTTCGGGATCACAAAGCACCCGGCAAGGTGAAGTTCGCGAAACGCGGCGCGTTTTTCGGCGGTGCTGCGTGGCATGGGATTGTCTCCTGAGGGCGGCGCAGTAGATCGCTCGCTGCGCACGGAATGCCCGATCATCGCGGTTTTATGACGGCCTCGCAAGACAAGTGATGGCACACGAAATGCAAATGTCGACCGTCAGACGGTTTTCGCTGAATGCGTGGCATACAGGCCGTCAAAAGCCGAGGTAATGTCCGGTAACAACTTTTTTGCGGCAATGCGGGAATAAGCGCGCTTCAACTAGCGTTATGCAATCATCTTTCAGTGCATTTTCAGGACGTCAAACGTGAATTCTCTGCCCCCTTCGCCGCGATCCATGCCATCCACGTCGGCCAACAAGCCTCGCGTCGCCCTGTATGAAGACCCCAAGTACACGCGCGTCGCCATGCTGCTGCACTGGGCGGTGGCGTTGCTGATGCTCGGCAACGTCGCCATCGGTCAGACGATTGCCTTGCTGCCGGACGCCACGCTGGAGAAGATCGACGTGCGTTTCTGGATCGATCTGCATAAGTCCGTCGGCATCACGGTGCTGGGTCTCGCGATCCTTCGGATTCTGTGGCGCGTGACGCACCGTCCGCCCGCACTCTCGCATGTCTTCGCGTCGTGGGAACGCGCCGCGGCGCATCTGGTGCACTGGCTGTTGTATGTGCTGATTTTCGCGATGCCGCTCTCGGGCTGGGCGCACGACTCGGCATGGGTGGCGGCGTCGACGCATCCGCTGGTGCTGTTCGGTGTCGTGCCGTTTCCGCGCATGGGCATTCTGATGGCGATGGGCGACGCGAGCAAGGACTACTGGCACGAGGTGCTGGGCAATGTCCATACCTATTGCGCTTATGCTCTCTACGCGCTGCTGGCGTTGCACATCGGCGGTGCGCTCAAGCATCAGTGGATCGACCGTCACCCGGTCATCGGCCGGATGCTGCCGTGAGTGTCGGGATGAGTAGCGAGATGAACTCGGACGTCAACCCGCACATGAACCCCGATATCCAGACGGGCGTAGCGCAGCTCGAAGCATCGCGCGAGCAGCATTCGCCGCGCTTCACCTTGCCGCCGACACCGCTCGCCAGTTGGCTCGTGCACACCGGCGTGGCCGTGCTGTGGTGCCTGCTCTTCGCACAGGCGTTCTTCCTCAAGGGCGTTTTCGCGTGGGGCACGGGCGTGGCGTATGTCGTCTACGACACCTTGCTGCTGGCGTTCGTCTTCTGGCAGGCGTGGCGTCTGATGCGTCCCGATCCGGACGAGACGTGGGGTGGCACTGCCGACGCCGCATCGAACCGTCTCACGCTCGGCGTGGTGGTTGCGGCACATAACGAAGCGGCGGCGTTGCCGGTGACACTGCGTGCGCTGATGGCCGGTCGTCACGTGCCCGACGCCATCGTCATCGCCGACGACGGTTCGCACGACGGCTCCGTCGCCTTGCTCACCGGCGAGTATGGCCTGGTGGACCCGGGCGTCGGGAGCCTGAGCGCACCGAGCACCCGCTATCCGAACCTGCGATGGTTGCGCGTGCCGCACGGCGGCAAGGCGAAGGCGCTCAATGCGGCCCTCGTCGGTATGCAGACCGACATCGTGATGACGGTCGACGCCGACACGTTGCTCGATGCCGGTGCGTGCGCCGCCATGCATGATGCTTTCGCTCGTCGTCCCCGTCTGGTCGCCGCCACCGGCGTGCTGACACCGGTGTGTGGCGACACCATGAGCGCACGTGTCTTGCAGTTCTTCCAGACGTACGAGTACATCCGCAACTTCATCTCTCGCTTTGCGTGGATGCGCGCCGACGGGCTGTTGCTGATCTCGGGCGCGTTCGCGTGCTTCCGTCGCGAGGCGGTGCTGGCCGTGGGCGGCTTCGACCCCGCGTGTCTGGTCGAAGACTACGAACTGATTCACCGTCTGCGTCGCTATTCGGTCACGCATTCGCTCGACTGGGAAGTGCGCGTCGTCGGCGGCGCGCAGGCGATCACCGATGCGCCGGGCACGCTGACGAGCTTCTTGCGTCAACGCCGTCGCTGGTTCGCGGGCTTCCTCCAGACGCAGTACTGGTATCGCGATATGGTCGGCAACGGCCGCTACGGCAACCTCGGTCGCTGGATGTTGCCGGTCAAAGCGTTCGATACGCTTCAGCCGATCTACGGGCTGACGGCCTTTGCGTTGCTGGTGACGTTCGTCTGCGAAGGCCACTACGGCGTGGTGCTGCCAGTCTCCGGGATCATACTGGGCAAGATCGTCATCGATCTCGGCTTTCATCTGTGGTCGGTGCATGCGTATCGCCGCTGGACCGGCCACCGCACCGGCACGAGCCTTGGGCTGGCGTTCGTTGCCGCCGTGCTGGAGCCGTTCACGTTCCAGTTGATGCGTCACACGGGCGCGGCGATGGGGTGGGGGCACTTCCTCACGGGGCGTCAGCGTTGGGGTGTTCAGGTGCGACGAGGTATCCTGTCGGGCGAACGCGGGACGGAGGTGTCCCGCGACAGATGATTTCCCGGCAGTTTTCTTTCCCTGATGATTCGATCTTTGACGTGGTTGGCGATGGTGTGCGCACTGGGCGGCGTGTTGGGCGCGCTGGGGTGCAGCACGCCCGCACCGAAGGCGAGCGGCCCTGATTACGCGGCGCAGGGCGGCGCGGCCGAGGTGCGTGGCGACTGGGACGGCGCGCGCCGCGCCTTCGGGCAGGCGGTGCTCGTGGCGGACCAGTCGGGCTGGCCCGCATCGCAACGCGCCGCCATGCACTTCGACTACGGGCGCGCGCTGGGCGTGACCTGCTACTACGACGAAGCCGAGCGCGAGCTTAGCCAGGCGTACGACCTCGACATCCTCACGGCACGATACCGCTATCCGGCGCTGGTCGAACTGGCGCGTCTCGCGCTCGCGCAACGTCAGTTCGGGATTTCCGCAAAATACTTCGGCCGGGCACTCGGCACGCTCGACCGGCTGGAAGCGGCGCGCAAAGTGCCGTTCGCCTACGCCGAATTGCTCGACGATTACGCGCTGGCACTGGGCGGCGCGGGCGATGCGGAAGCGGCCACCCGCATCATCGACCGTGCGGCCAAAGTGCGCGCGAGCCTCGACGGTGATGCGAGCGTCCAGCCGACGACGCGCACACCCTACGGCAAGTATTGCGGGCAACTGGCAGCGGGGGCGCGATGAACCCTCTCCGTGTGCCGCTCGCGAACGTCGCCGAGTTCGATGAAATCATCGATGTGCGCACACCGCTCGAATTCGCCGAGGACCATATCCCTGGCGCGATCAACGCCCCCGTACTCAGCAACGAAGAACGCGCCATCGTCGGCACGATGTACAAGCAGGTTTCGCCATTCGACGCGTCGCGTGAAGGTGCGGCCATGGTCGCGCGCAACATCGCCAGGCATCTCGACACGCTGTTCGCCGACCGGCCGCGCAACTGGCGTCCGCTCGTGTATTGCTGGCGCGGCGGCATGCGCTCGGCGTCCATGACCTTGATGATGAATATGATCGGCTGGCGCGCCCGGCAGCTTGAGGGCGGTTACAAGACATACCGCACCGATGTCGTGGCGTCGCTGGCGACTCTGCCGCCCACGCTCGACTACATCGTCCTTGCAGGTCATACCGGTAGCGGCAAGACCCGTCTGCTGCATGCGCTCGCGGACGCTGGCGCTCAGACGCTCGATCTCGAGGGCCTCGCCGTACATCGCGGGTCGCTCCTCGGCGCGATGCCGGACGCCCCGCAGCCGTCGCAAAAGTCGTTCGACACGTCGCTCATCGGGGTGCTGCGCAGCTTCGACGCAACGCGTCCCGTGTTTGTCGAGGCGGAAAGCCGCCGGATCGGACTGATCACATTGCCCGAGTCGCTGATGACGTCGCTACGCGGCACGATGCGATGCGTCGAAGTGAATGTGAGTGTGGACGAGCGCGTCGAACTGCTGACGCAGGAGTATGGCCACCTGCTGGCTCAGCCTGAATACTTCCGTGCGCAGTTGCTGCGTCTGGTCGAATTGCATGGCAAGGCGGTGGTCGATCAATGGCTGGCGATGCTTGACAACGGACAACAGCGTGAGTTGTCCGAAGCGCTAATCACGCGCCACTACGACCCGGCCTACACGCGCAGCTCGCGCAAGCTGCTGCAAGGGCTGGCGAAGGCGATACCGTTCGAATTCCACCCGACGGCGCAAGACCTGCGCGCACAGGCGCAGGCCTTGCTCGCGCTTACTTCACCGGCAGACAGATGCGGGTCTGAAGCTGCGCCGCCGGTGTCGAGCGGGGATCGTTGAGGTACTGCTCGAACATCGGGAAGTTGGCGGGCTCCAGTCCGCTGGCGGGCAGCCACTGCGCGAACAGCCACTGATAGGGCTTGCTCATCTCGTTGTACGGCCCGGTGTATGTCAGTACGGCGCATTTTCCTGCGGGAATCTCGAAGCGTTCCAGATCGCCGCCGATCTCGGCATCCGATGGCACCGACATCCCCGCGAGCGAGCGCAATTGTGCGACGGGGACTTGCTCCGGGTCGTCGAAGTAGACGCCGAAGCCGGTCGCATCCGGATGGGCGAGGCCCTGCGCGGCAGCGAGCATGAACGCGCGTGTGAAGACGGGGCCGATGCCCTGATAGTCGCCGTTGTGACGGAGCACGGCGAGGGTGGTGGCGGGAAACGATTCGACTGAGATCGGGTACATGGCTAGCTCCTGAGGATCGATGGGTCCGGAGCGGACGTCTCGGTAGCGTCCCGGCGGGATGCCGAAGAACGCACCGAAGGCCCGGTTGAACGCAGCGTCCGACGCATAGCCGGCACGCGACGCCACAACACGCATCGAATCCTCTGACCCCGACAGGGCAATCGCCGCACGGTGCATGCGAATGCGCTGCACCGAATTGTTCACCGTCTCACCGAGCAATGCGCGGTAGACACGATGAAAGTGGTACGGCGACAGACACGCCAGCTCGGCCAGGTGATGCAGGTCCGGATCGCTCTCCGGATGGTCGGCAAGCCAACGGAGCACGGGCTCCATGCGTTCGGCGTATCTCAGTCGGGTCTGGGGTTTCATCTGCGCTCCTTGGACGCCAATGTAGCCACAGGCGATTTGCCGATTTTGCGGTTTTCTTCAGTCGTTGAACATCCCCTTTCGAATAATCGCGTGCACGCCCCAGTTGCCGTTGACGACCTGCGTCACGCCGAAATCGACGGAGACCGAAAGAATCGCGGTGGCTTCGTCCTCTGTTAGCCGCTTGACCTGCATGAGAAAGCGGCGCGCCTTGAGGAAGGCGTCGCGCAGGGCGCTGTCGAGCGTCGATTTCATGTAAATCTGGCTCTGCGCCTTCTGTCCCAGCTCGGCCAGATGGTTCGGCGAACTGAAGCCGTGGATGATCCACTCCGTGGGCGTCTCGACCAGCGGATAGGTCAGATCCGCGTACGGCGCCTGTGCTTCGATGGCAGCCTTCTTGTGCAGCACCAGTTGGATGTTGCCCGTAAGCGAGCATTCGATGGCGGTGCCGCCGAGTTCGGCGTCGCCCTGCGAGGCGTGCGGATCGCCGATGGAGAGCAGTGCGCCCGGCACGGCGACTTTCAGAAAGACGCTCGCACCACGCGTCACGCGCCAGTTATCGAGATTGCCCGCGTAGCTCGACGGCGGAATGGAGTCGATCAGACCGTCTTGCGCAGGCGCGACGGCAAGCACGCCGAAGTGCGGGCGCAGCGGAATCTCGACGTTCTTCAGCGTCCGGAAATTCTTGGTGATGCGAGTGTGATCGACCGGCACGCCGGGATAGTCGATGGTCGGATGGACCACGCCGAAGGGGTCTTGCTGCGGCGTCCAGCGGAAGCTGTAGATGGCGCGGGCAACGTCGGTGCCTTCCTCTGCATCATCATGGCAATCGATCTCGAACACCGTCACGACCTCGCGCTCGCGCGGCAACGTGAGCATGTCCTGATAGTGAAAGCCCCACCACGTCGACGCGTGGCTGCCGAACGCCTTGCCCGCGAACTCGGGATTCGCGCTCGGCCGGGGATGCAGATCGAGAATGCGGACTTCGAGCACGTCGCCCGGCATCGCGTCTTCGACGGCGATGGGGCCGGTGCAGATGTGCACACCGAAGCCTTCACCTGCGCCGCGTCCATAGACGGAGGCGTCCATCGGTCCCGCGCCGCGCCGGTCAACGTTCTTCTGCGTCGCCGTCCAGTGGAACACGCTCTGCGCACCCGGATCGCCCTGAATCATGCGCTCCCAGTCGTCGGTCGCATGCTGCGTGAGTGTCTCGACGGTCACAGTGTCGCCCGACGCGACGGTGAGCACGGGGGGAAGATCGTGACTGAGATACCCCCAATGCACCGAGTCGCATGTCGCGCGCAGATAGTGGTGCTGTCCGGCGTCATGGGGCAGGGCGGGACGGGCGACGCTGCCGGGTATTGCGTCGCGCTCTGAGAGGGCCATCGCCGCCGCCGGACCAATGCTCGTTCGATGCGCCAGCCCGGCAGGCACATCGGGGTGTCCGCGCGAGATGCGCGCGCGCTCTGGCAGCGCACGGGAACGCAGTGCCTGATCGCGGCTTGCCTTGGGCGACACGCCAAACCGCTCGCGAAAAGCCTGACTGAAGTAAGACGGATCGTTGAAACCCCAGCGATAGCAGATGTCCGACACCGACAACTGGTCGTACGCGGGATTCTGCAAATCTGCGTGACAACGCTGCAAACGACTATTGCGCAGGTAGGACGAGAAGCTTTGACCGGCGTCTTCGAAGAGCTTGCGCAGATACCGGTCCGATACGTGCTCGTCTTTCGCGATGGCGCATAGCGACAGATCCGGCTCGGCCAGACGGGCCTGAATGCGGTGGCAGATGCGCGTGAACACGATGCCGCGCGACGTCGAGAGGTGGGTCGACGCTTGTGGTTTGGCCGCCGCGAGCGCCGAGGCGAGACATTCCAGAATCACATTCTCGACGGGTTCCAGCGCGTGCGGATCGGCGTCCTGCATCGCGTCGAGTTGCATGGCGAGTCCGCCGAGCAGCGCGCCGAACAGACGCGAGACGCTGTCGGGCAGCTTGCATGTCTGCACGGGCGGCGCACTGCCCAGTCGCGGTGCGATCAGCGTGTGACGCACGTGCACCGAAATCAGCCGGAACGGCGTGCGGGCGATGAGGTCGGCGCTCTGTGCGCCCGGAATGCACGCGATGTCGCCAGCGGCCAGCGTCTCGCCATCGAGTGCGCTTGCGCTGGCCAGCGTCATCTGACCGTCGAGCAGCATGACGAGCAGGAAGCCACGCTCACCGCCTGCGCGCGCCGATACGGTTTGCGGCGTGGACGAGATCACCGAGAGTTCGATACCGGCGGGCGTGCGATGCGTGAGCAACGTGCCGTGCAGCGGTTCTCCGGCCGGTGGCGGACGAAAGTGCAGACGGGCGTCGAGCAGACGCGCCTGCCATGCGGGCCCGCGCTGGTCCTGGGCATAGGACTCCGTTGAAAAGTGCGCACGATCCAAGTCCGGCCTCCATCAGAAATGACAACGACGACACCCCGGCGCAGCGCTTGTGAGTCGCTGCGCCGGGGCTGGCGTCAATAGTGCAAGGGCGTCAGCCGAAGTGCAACTGCCCGCGCATCGCCGCCACGAAGGCGAAGCCGATGAACGTGCCGACGATGGCGAAGATGCCGCCGAGGACGTTAGGGGCCGGAATCGGTGCGCGTACGCCGGTGTAAAGCACACCGGTCACGAGTCCGACGGCGGCGGCCTGCAACTCCGTCGCGCCAAGTGTGATTTCTACCATGACAACCTCCTCAGGACCGGCTGGACGAGTTGGCGGGGCGGGCGTTCAGCGACGTATCCAGACCCTGGGCGGGCGGACGTCCGAACGTGACCGAGCGACGCCACACATTCACGATCAGATAGCCGAGATACGTGAAGATGATGGCGAAGATGCCGCCGAGCACATTCGGGGCGGGAATCGGCAGGTTGAGCCACGAGTACAGCGTGCCCGTGACCAGACCGACGATCAGGGCGACAAGCTCGTTGCGCCCGACATAGACGTATTGCATGGAAGCGTCTCCCGATGAAGAGACAACATGAAATGCCGCGCACCGCACGGCGCACCCTTGACGTCCGGGCACACCGGGCAGGCAGCCAGAGCGCTCAGGTCTTGGACGACTTGGGCGGGAACATGCCGCGTGGCATGGTGCAGTGCACCCCTTGCGTGCCGTCGACGACCTGCGTCACACCGAAGTCGGCCGCCACGCTCATGAGCGAGTAAGCGTCGTCGCGCGAGAGGCCCTGTTGCTCGGTGAGCAGCTTGATCATGTCGCGCGCGGCGTTCTTGCCCGCTTCGTCCAGATCCTGATGGAAGCCGTGAACGATCCAGCAGTCGGGCGTCTCCAGTAGCGGCGACGGGAATTCGAAGTCCTTGCGCAGCACCACCTGGAACAGCACGTTGAGCGATGCCTCGATGGCCGTGCCGCTGATTTCGCCGTCGCCCTGCGAGATGTGCGGGTCGCCAATGGAGAAGAGGCCGCCGTCGACCTGCACTTTGTAGTACATCGTCGCCCCGGCACCGATACGCCAGTTGTCGATGTTGCCGCCGTGCAGCCCCGGCTCGACCGTGCTCACGCGGCCTTGTGCGTCAGGCGCGACGCCCGCCGTGCCGAGGTGCGGACGCACCGGCACCCGCACACCGGCGAGCGCGGGCTGCTTGCAGCACTCACGATGGTCCACCACCTTGCCCGGCGTGGTCAGCTTGCCCGGATAGTCGAACGCGAACAGGGCGTGCGCGGTGTTCGAACTGTTGTCGAGTTCGTAGATGGTCACGCGCTCTTTCTGGAAGTCGTCGTAGAGCTGACCCCAGTGGGCGGCGACGTTCGCGCCGAAGCGAAAGCGCGGAATCATCTGGAGGTAGCGCACTTCGAGCATGTCGCCCGGCTTCGCGCCTTCCACGTAGATCGGGCCGGTCATGATGTGCACGCCCGGGTTGCGGTCTTCGTGGGGAATCTTGTCGTAGATGGCGCGCACGGCGTCGTCCATCATCAGGTCGGGCGCGTCGCCCGCATGATGGGTAACGGCTTCGGCGCGAATGAAATCGCCGCTCTTGATGGTCAGGGCCGGGGTTTGCGCGGCGTTGAAATAGCCCCAGTGCACCGTGTCGGGCCGTGCGGGAAGGTCGTGAAGCATGCCATGTCTCCTAGAGTTTTTGTCTGACTGCCCGCAAACACAGTTCACGGTGAAGTCATGGTAGTGCCCGACAAAAACGCACGATTAGGAGCGTTTGACACCTTCTCTATTGCTGGGAGGAACTAACGTTTACCCGTCCCACGCATCTCCAGTGACGCGTACACGTCCTGTGACAGGCCCGTCAGCGTCGCGCGGTCGATACCGCCCGAGATCGCATAGCCGAACGTCTTGTCGACCCAGTAGAAAACCCTGACCGGACCGTCCTCGTAGAAGCGGAAAGCGGCGGGCTGTCCTTCGACACCGGCCGGAGAGATGCACACGGTGATGCGCTCGCCCGCGTCGTTGCGATACATGTACTGCACGACGTGTTCGTCGCTGTCGGGCAGCACGCGTCCGCCACTCAGGTGGAAGCCGCGCGAGGACAGGTCCGGCGCTTGCGCGGCGGTTTCCAGACGGCTTGCGATCCACTTGGAGAAACGTGCTTCGGACTCCCCGTCCATGCCGGTGGGGCGCTGAATTTCGGGCATGTAGACGACGTGCGCAATGGCGGCGCGTCGGGCGAAGCGCGCCGCACCGTCGGCGGCGGTGGCAAGCGATGGCGCTGCCTCGCGCATGGCGATGGCGGACGCATTCGTTTCCCGCGCCGACCATAGGCGATTGCCCTGAACGCCAATGCCGATGCCGACGACCAGCGCGGCGGCCAGCCCGGCAAACCGGGGCCAGTTGGCGGCGACTTTGCCGCGCGGCATCGGCGCCTGCACGTCTGCCGGACGTTGCAACCGGGGCGGCACCGGTTCATCCAGTACATCGTCGTAGCGCTCGTGCAGCGCGCGTCGCAGGGCGACGAGTTCGCTCACGGCCGCCGCGAGCGCCGGGTCGGTGGCGAGGGCGTTGTCCAGTTCTGCACGACGCTGCGGGGGCAATTCCCCGTCGACGTACGCGTGCAGTTCGTTATCGTCGATCGGGCGGTTGGGTTCGTTCATCGCACCACCTTGAGCTTGGCTGACGGTCCTGTCTGGGCCGACTGGGTGGACGGTGTCCCTCCGGCCATGAGATCGCGCAGCCGTTGCCGACCGCGCGATAACCGCGACATTACCGTGCCGATCGGCACGCGCAACGTGGCGGCGACGTCCGCATAACTCATGTCTTCCAGACCCACGAGCAGGACGATGGCCCGTTGCTCGTCGGGGAGATGCCGCAGTGCTTCGTCGAGATCGCGGATTTCGAGACGGCGGGCGGGGTCGGACGTCGGCATCTGAACGGATGCGTGACTGACGTCGTGCTCGACTAGGTCGCCAATGTTAGTTTCGTCCAGCGAGACGTGGGTCGCCTGCGCGGGCGCGCGGCGTTGCTGATTGAGAAACAGGTTATGCATGATGGTGAAAAGCCATGCGCGGGCGTCCGTGCCCGCTTCGAACATCGTGTGGCGGGAGAGGGCGCGCTCCAGTGTGTCCTGCACCAGGTCGTCGGCCAGCTCGGTATTGCCCGTGAGCGCGCGGGCATACCGCCGCAGTCGCGGGACGTGGTGATAGAACTGGTCGCGAATATCCATGCCGTCAGAGATCGAATGCGGTGAGCCGTGCCATAAGAGGTCAACACGCGTGGCTGCTCGCTTATTCCATGAAACCGAAAATAAAACGGGCGACGACGGAATAAGGGCCGCGCGGATGTGTTTTACCGTGAAGACGCCCGTGTTTCCACGATCTGCTCATCCGGCAACCTGCCCCGGGACGTCATCACAAGGAGCCTCATTCGTGACCGAACCTTCCTCGTCCGATCCTCGCGCCATTTGCGTGCCTTGCCGGGCGGCGGCCATCGTCGCCGTTGTCGGCCTGCTCGCGGGCGGTTTTGCTTACGCTGCCGGGTGGCTCACGCCGCAGCGCCTGAGCCCCCGTACCGTCATCGATACGTTCGAGTCGAACGGCGGCATTCACGAAGGCTTCCGTCGCAATCACGCGAAGGGCCTGTGCGTGGACGGATATTTCGAGAGTAATGGAGGCGCGGCGTCGCTGTCCAAGGCGCTCGTCTTCGTCCCCGGACGCACCCCCGTGACCGGCCGTTTCGCGATTCCCGGACCGAACCCGACCGCCTCGGACAACAGCGTACCGATTCGCAGCATGGCGTTGATGTTCACGCTAGCCGACGGCCAGCAGTGGCGCACCGGCATGAACACGACACCGCTGTTCGCCGTGCGCACACCGGAGGAGTTCTACGCGCAGCTTGACGCGTCGCGCCCCGATCCGTCGACCGGCAAGCCCGATCCGGCGAAGTTGCAGGCGTTCTTTGCCGCGCATCCCGACACGCAGCCGTTCCGCGACTGGGTCAAGGGGCATCCGCCGTCGTCGAGCTACGCCAACGCGGCGTACTACGGCATCAACGCGTTCTATTTCGTCGACGCCAACGGGCAACGCACGGCCGTGCGCTGGTCGATGCAGCCGGAGTTGCCTTTCGACACCGTGACCGACAAGGAGAAGGGCGACGCCAATTACCTCGCAAGCGAGTTGTACGAGCGTCTGAAGCAGGGGCCGGTGCGCTGGCATCTGGTGGTGACCGTGGCTGATCCGGGCGATCCGACCGACGATGCCACACGCCAGTGGCCAGCCTCGCGCAAGCAGGTCGATGCGGGCACGCTGGTGCTGTCGCGGGCGGCGTCGCAAGACGATGGCGCATGCCGCGACGTCAACTTCGATCCGACGATTCTGCCTGCGGGCATCGAGCCGTCCGACGATCCGCTACTCGCAGCACGCTCGGCTGCGTACGCGCTGTCGTACAAGCGTCGCACGCGCGAAGAAGCGTTGAACGGTGCTCCCGATGCACCGCAAGGCAACACGACTCAGGAGGCCCGTTCGCGATGAATCGCCCCCATCTTCACTTCAGTCCCGTTCAGCGCTGGTTGCACTGGGGCATGGCGATCGCCATGCTCGCGATGCTGTTTATCGGGGTCATCATGGTCAGCACGCTGACGCAGGCGCACACCACGCTGATCGCCTTGCATAGGCCGCTCGGCATCGTGATTCTCGCGCTGGTCGTGCTTCGCATCATCGTGCGCATCAAGCGCGGCAGCCCGCCGCTGCCCGACAGCGTGCCGTCGATGCAGCAGACGATTGCCAAAGCGTCGCATCTGATGCTGTATGCGCTGATGCTCGCGATGCCGTTGATCGGTTGGGCGATGGTGTCGGCCGGTGGCTATCCGGTGACGTTGTTCGGTGCCTGTCATCTGCCGCCACTGGTGTCGGCGGATGCGCGTCTGTTTGCGGTCTTGCGCGCGCTGCACACGTGGCTGGCGTTCGCGCTGTTCGCGCTCGTGATCGGGCATCTTGCGGCGGCGCTGATGCACGGCCTTATCAAGCGCGACGGTGTGTTTTCCAGCATGGCGCGGGGGCATCGGCCCTAATTCGGGTTTGAGAGCTTCTGACGGCTTGAGCTTGTGTAGCGAAATGACGACGGGATGCGCAGTTTCGGCATCCCGTCGTTTCTTTCATGAAACGCCCGCAGGCCGCATGGTCCGGTCATCTAGATGTCGATGAGTTGTATTGAGGCCTGTATTGAGAGGGATTTGCAAAGATTTTTATGTTTTCGCGATATCGACTTGGGAATAATGCGAATCTTTCGGCCCGTCGCCGTAGTGGTGAGTGAACATGATGCAGTTCGAGCACGATTCGGGGTTTGCGCGGCTGCTGCTCCCCATGTTGCCGAAGCTGTGGACGTTCGCGTTGCGGCTCACCGGCGACCGTCACGACGCCGAAGACCTCGTGCAGCGCGCCTGCGTGCGTGCGCTTGAGCGTGCCGACGCCCAGTTGCGGCCCGACAGTGCGCCGCTGAACTGGCTCTACTCCATCGTCCATTCCCTGTGGCTTAACGAACTGCGGGCGCGTAACGTGCGCAATCGCGGCGGCGTCGCATGGGACGACACGTTGCTCGAGAACATTGCTGACTCCGTGTCGGGATTGCCGGACGAGCATGTCGGACACCGCCAGATCGTCGATGCCGTCGAGCGGCTGCCCACGCCGCAGCGCGTGGCGCTGCTGCTCGTCGCGGTCGAAGGCTTCAGCTATCGTGAGGCGGCGCAGATTCTCGATGTGCCGGTTGCCACGGTCATGGGCCGTTTGTCGGCTGCGCGTCAGCGTCTGGGCGTGCAGTTCGATGTGACGCCGCGTCGACGCGGCACCTCCGCCGTTGGCGAAACGCCGACGTGAAGGTGACGACCCGATGGTGATCACCGACCAGATTCTTCTCTCCTATGTAGACGGTAGCCTGAGCGAGGATGCCGCGTCCAAGGTCGAAGCTGCGATAGCGAGTTCGCCGGACATCGCTGCGCGTGTGGTGGCGTTGTACGCGTCCGATCTGCCGTTTCAGGCCGCGTACGGAACCTGCTTCACCGCGCCGGTTCCACCTGATCTGGTGTCGACGGTGCGCACGCTTGTGCGTGGGCGCACGACGCTGGATGTGCCCTCGCATATCGCCAGCGCCAACGACGCGCGCTTCGTCCGCGCCGGGCGGGAGAGGCAGGAGAGGCGGGAGAGGAGTGAGGGGCGACGCGTTCACGTCCGCAGCCCGGACGGTGTGGCGCGTCGCAGTTCGCTCGACTGCGAGTTCGATGAATCGACGCCGTCCGTCAGCAAGCCGCCACGTGTGATCTGGTGGCAGATCGGCGGTTTCGCAGCGGGCGCGACGGCGTTCGCCGTGCTGGTCGCCAGCGCCGGTGCACGCTTTCTGACCGAGGGCCCGGCACCGACGCCTATGCCTATCTCGCACGCCATATCCGTCGCGGGCAATCTGGATGTCGACAGTGTGGCGGCGTCGCCGCCGGAGGCCGCCAACGCGTGGCACGGATCTTACGAGCCGTGGGTGCGCGCATTTGTTTCGTATCAATCGCTCTTTGCCAGAGCGACCCTCGATCCGCTCGACGACGAAGCGGCCGAGGCCATCGCCACGGTGCGCGCCATCCGCCACCGCGACGATATTCCACTGGTCGTGCCCGATCTGCGCCGTGCCGGTATGGAGTTCAAGCGCTTGCAGCGCTTACAGTTCGACGGCCGTGCCGTCGTTCAGATGGCTTATCTGCCCCGCGAAGGGCCGCCCGTGGCGATCTACGTCGTGAAAGACACGCGTCTGGCGCACGGCCCCTCCGCACAGACCATTCCCCCCATGGATACGGTGACGTGGCGCCGTGACGGGCAAATGTTCGCGTTGGTCTCCCTGGCCGGGTCGAGCGATCTGCTGCCGATTGCCCGCGCGCTCGCCAACGACGTCGTGCCGGTGCTCTATGACGGCGGCACCACGCCGCCGGGCCTGCAAGCCAATGGTGACTTGCAGCCGTTCACCGATGCGATGGCGGACGCCCCCCTTTCAAAGACTTATGAACCTCGCTGATTTTTCGTCTCCCGCATTTTTCGATAATCCTTATCCGATCTACGAACGTTTGCGCCAGGCTGGCGATTTGGTGCCCATCGGCCCCTCGTTGATGATGACGGGCCGCTACGACCTGATCGAAGCGCTATTGCACGATCGCCGCATGGGTAAGGCGTACATGCCGAGCGTGATTGCGCGCTACGGCCCGCTCGCCGTCGAGCAACCGGTGTTTCGCGCGATCAGCCGCATGTTCCTGATGGCCAATCCGCCGGAACATACGCGTCTGCGCACGCTGCTGATGCACTCGTTCAACGCGCGACGCATCGAGGACCTTTCCGGCGATATGCATCGGCAGGCGGCCAGCCTCATCGAAGCGATGCCTGCGACCGGTCCGGTCGACCTGATGGCGGCTTACTGCACGCCGCTGCCGCTGCGTATCATCTGCCGCTTGCTCGACGTGCCGCTAGCGGACGGGCAGGTGCTCGGGGAAAGTGCCGCCGCGCTGGTGCGGGCGTTCGATCTCGCGCCGCTCGACGAGGCCGGGCTGGCTGACGCCAACAAGGGCGCAGTGACGCTCGAATCGTATTTCGACCGTCTGCTGCGCGCACGCCGCCGTCAGCCGGGCGACGATCTGCTCTCTGCACTGATTGTCGCTACGAGCGGGGAGGGCGGTCTGTCGGACGAGGAAATCGTGGCGAACATGCTGCTGCTGTTCGTCGCAGGGCACGAGACGACGTCGAACATGCTGGGCAATGCGCTGATCCATCTGTATCGCGATCCGGCGCAATGGCAGCAGCTTCGCAGCGATCCGTCGCTCACGCAGGGGGCCGTTGTCGAGGCGATGCGCTTCGACAGTTCGGTGCAGATGGTCGCGCGTACGGCGCTCTCGCCGGTGCGCGTGGGCGATGTCGCTGTCGAGACCGGCACGACAGTGTTCATGTTGCTGGGTGCGGCCAACCGCGATCCGGCGAAGTTCGACAACCCGGACCGGTACGATCTCCGGCGGGAAAACCACGGCCGGTTGATCTCGTTCAGTGCGGGCATCCACCACTGTCTCGGCGCACGGCTCGCGACGGCCACGCTGCAAATCGCGCTCGACAAGCTGCTCAGCAGCTTCCCGAACCTGACGATCACCGGTCTGGACGACCTGCGCTGGCATCGACGCCACAGCCTGCGCGGTGTGGCGTCGTTGATGGCGAATTACTGAAGACGGACGCCAGACGGGACCGTTCGACGGTCTCAGTCCGGTCGTCCAAAGCAACGCGGCCCGTCACTTCATCGGTGACGGGCCGCGTTGTCTGGTGATACCGGTTCGGACGGGGTTATTGGTCGATGTGCGAGGGGGCGTCGGTGTCGTACACGGCGTACAACTTGGTGTAGCCCTTCGATTCGAACACGCCCGTCCAGCCCTTGGGCAGCGTGACTGCTTCGCCCGGACCGGCTTCCACGACCGTGCCATCGCTCGACGTGAACTTCGCGCCGCCGCTCAGGAACACCAGCAGTTCCGTGTATGGATAGCCGGGGGCCGAGCGAATTTCTTCGCGCACGGGGCCGGACTTGAACACGCCGGTCTGGAACGCCTTGTCGGGCGAGGTGAAGGTGGTGACGTCAACGGTGTCGTTGCCGTCTTCGTTTTCATGCACCGCGTCGTCGCGGTCGAAGACGGGACCGGCCAGCTCCTGCTTGTTCACCTTGATGGGGTGGAGCGCTGCGGCGTTTGCGTCACCGGCATAAATCGTGAAATACAGCGCGAACGTCATCAGCGCGACGGCGGCCTTGCGTGCCGTTCCATGGGTCCTGCGTTGCAGCATATCGTTGTCTCTGTTGTCTTTATTGACTTTCGTCTGCCCCTGAATGGCGCGTGCGCTGCCGGACGGCAGGCGTCCGCCAGCGGGCCGGGCGAGAGCTTATCAATCGCGAGAGACTTCAGGCAAGGACTGCGTGTGCGAGGCGACGCCTGTGGCGCGCGTACTACGGACCGGGCTTAGTGAGCGTTGCGGGCGTGCACCAAGGCAGTAGCCGCCGCCGTACACGGCACGCAGCACGAGACCGTGTTCGCCGCGCAGGCCGAGCCGGTTACGCAGCAGATAGACGTGCTGCTCGATGCTGCGCGCCGCCGAGGCTTCGTCGCTGCGCCAGATCAGCGACGCGATGCGCGCGCGGCTCACCCGCATGTCCGGGGCCGAGAAGAGCAGCCACGCCAGCGCGAACTCGCGGGCCGTCAGTTCGACCTCGATGCCCCCGACCGCCACCGTGTCCCGGCCACGGTCGAGCTGATACACCCCGACTTCGAGCAGGTCTTCGCTGCGAGCCGCGTTGGCCGAGGCGCGCCGGTGCAGCGTCATCGCCAGACGCGTCTGCAACTCGGCCACGTCCACGGGGAAGGGCAGCACGTCGTCGCACCCGGCGCGAAACGACAGGTCGAGCATCCACGACGGGGTGCCGAATCCGATGACCAGCGCGCCTGCGCTGCGCGTGCCGCGGCGGCGAGCGAGAACGCCCTGCAAGTCGAGAGGGCCGAGTGCGGCATCGACGAGTGCCGCCGTATAGGGAATGCGCGAGGCGGCCACAAGATATTGGGCGGCGTCGTCAAAGCGCTGGCACTCGCCATCGGCACTGAGGCGTTGGCGGATGGCCTCGAAGAGCCCGATGTCTGACGTAAGAACTGCAAACTTCACTTCATGCTCCTGTTGCCGAACTCGAATTCGTTGTTTCATGCATCTGGCGTGCCCGAGAGAAAAATTGTCGGGAATCGCGTTGTCATGCTTAAAACACTTCAGTCCGCCAAAAGAAACTTGAGGAATTTGCATCGACCTGTTGAAGGCTTGCTGTATCGAGACGCAATGCGTGGGGATGCTAGTTGACGTAAACGGAAAGTCCTGATGCTGACGCCCTGCGTTGGGGCAATGACGCGTCGTTTTGGGGCAGGGCGGCCGACGTCGCCATGCTTCGTTGGCAAGTCAGGCTCAAGTGGGCTCAATCGGCCAGCAGCTCGACCATGCGTTGTTTCGTGTAGTCGACGAACGCCTGTGCCAGCCGTGAGGGTGGATGCTGCGTGGACGTGACCAGCGAGAAGCCTGACATGACGACCGGTTCGAACGGTTTGACCAGCACCCGACCGGCCGCATAGCGCGCGGTGACCTGATCGATGATCGCTACCCCGGCGCCGTGCTGGACCAGCACGCATATCGCTGCCGACAACTGGGATTCTGCGCTCATCACCCGATCGATCTGCCGCTCGGCAAAGAGCCGGTCGATGTACATCCGATTATCGAATTCCTTCGGATAGGAAATGAAGGATTCGTCGCGCAGGTCCTCCGGTCGGATGACGTCCCGGTCGGCGAGACGGTGGCCCAGCGGCAGGATGCAGCGCATGGGGGCGCGGTGCAGTATCTCGACGTTGGCCCCCGCATGCGTGAGCGGGTGCGCGATGAAGCCCACATCGCAACGACGCCCGACCACCATATCCACCACGATGCTCGACGCATGAATCAGCAGCGTCGTGCTCACGCCGGGGTGCTCGCGCATGAAGCCCGTCAGCGTGGTGGGCAGAAACTCCAGCGCAAGCGCGGGCGCACCTGCGATGTGCAGCGAGCCGCGTCGCAACGATTTGATCTGCTCGGCGGTCTGCGCGATGCGGTCGATGCCCGCAAACGAGCGCTCCACTTCCTCGAACAGCACCATCGCCTCGGGCGTCGGATTCAGTCGGCCGTTGCTCCGGTCGAATAAGGAAAACCCTACGTCGGCTTCCAGATCGTTGATCAGTCGCGTGACGGCCGGTTGCGAGATGTGGAGCATGTCCGCCGCGCGAGTGACCGTCTGACGCAGGATCAGCGCGCGAAATGCCTCCAACTGCCGGATCTTCATCGAAGCTTGTCTCCGCTCCCCCATAACATTTGCGTATGGCGGAGCAAAAAAATGTGATTTGACCGTGCGTGTGTCGAAAATGACTCTACGAAAACCACGCAATAGTTTCATTTTTTTCGTAATGCCGGGCCATAACATCACATAACACTGCATCACGCAAGGAGCTTCCCGATGAAGACTGTCGTCCCCCAAACGCTTCGCAAGCTTGGCCGTGCCGCCGCGATTTCTGTCGGTGCGGGATTGGTTTTTGGCGCTGCCGCCGCGCATGCCGATACGACGCTGTATGTCGGCGCGTACGGCGGTTCGTTCGAACAGATGTTGAAGAAAGACGTCATTCCCGGCTTCGAGCGGGCCAACCCGGGCACCAAGGTTGTGATCGTGCCGGGCGACTCCACGACGACGCTCGCGAAGCTTCAGGCGCAAAAGGGTAAGGCTGGCATGGACGTGGTCTTCCTCGACGACGGTCCGATGTATCAAGCCATCCAGATGGGCTTCTGCGGCAAGCTCGCCGACGCGCCGGTCTATCAGGATCTCTACGACATCGCGAAGTTCAAGAGCGGCAACGCTGTGGCGGCCGGTCTGATCGCGACCGGCATCGCCTACAACACGCGTCTGTTCCAGTCGAAGGGATGGCCCGCGCCGACGTCGTGGAAGGAACTCTCCGACCCGAAGTACAAGGGCAAGCTCGTGATGCCGAGCATCAAGAACACGTACGGTCTGCATGCGCTGCTCGTCGAGTCGAAGCTTAACGGCGGCAGCGACAGCAACATCGATCCGGGCTTCAAGGAGATGGAAAAGATTGCCCCGAACGTGCTGTCGTTCGATCCGTCGCCGGGCAAGATCGCCGAGCTGTTCCAGGCCGACGAAGTCGCGCTGGCGGTATGGGGTAATGGCCGTGTGCAGGCGCTGCGTCAGCAGGGCATTCCGGTCGAGTTCGTCTATCCGAAGGAAGGCGCGGTGGCGCTCGGCATGGGCATGTGCGTGGTCGACAAGTCGGCCAACGATGCCCTCGCGCAGAAGTTCATCCAGATGATTCTCTCGCCGCAGACGCAAGCCGTGCTGGCCGAAAGCCAGGGCGTGGCACCGTCCAACAAGAAGACCCAGTTGTCGATGTCGGTCGCCGCGCGCGTACCGTCGCCCGCACAGATCGACAAGCTCGTGCGTGTCGACTGGGATGTCGTGAACGCCAAGCGTGCCGAATGGACGCAGCGCTGGAATCGTCAGATCGAGCGCTAAGCGATTAAGTGAATTCGGACGTTGAGCGGCAAGGAGAACACAAGCGACATGAGCACCAGCACCCCTTACTTACGCGTTGAAAATCTCGGCAAGCGCTTTGGCGACACGGTGGCGGTCGAGGGCGTCGATCTCTCGATTGCGCAGGGCGAGTTCATCTCCCTGCTGGGTCCGTCGGGCTGCGGCAAGACGACCACGTTGCAGATGATTGCGGGTTTCGTCGCCCCGACGTCCGGCCGGATTCTGCTCGAAGGCCGCGACCTCACGCCCGTCCCGCCGGAAAAGCGCGGGCTGGGCATCGTCTTCCAGAGCTACGCGCTGTTTCCGCACATGACGGTGGCGCAGAACGTGGCGTTCGGTCTGGACATGCGGCGCGTAGACGCTGGCGAGAAGCAACGTCGCGTGAAGGACGCGCTGGAGCTGGTGCATCTCGGTGCGCATGCGCAACGCTATCCGCGTGAACTCTCCGGCGGACAGCGTCAGCGTGTGGCGCTGGCGCGGGCGATGGTCATTGCACCGCCCGTGCTGCTGCTCGACGAACCGCTCTCGAATCTCGACGCCAAGCTGCGCGAACAGATGCAGGACGAGTTGCGTGCGATTCAGCGTAAGGTCGGCACGACCACGATCATGGTCACGCACGATCAGGCCGAAGCGCTCGCGATCAGCGATCGCGTGGTGCTGCTCAACGCGGGACGTGTGGTTCGCATCGACACGCCGCACGAAGTGTACGAAGACCCGCGCGCGACGTTCGCCGCTAACTTCATCGGGCAGACCAATCTCATCACCGGTCAGCTCGACGTGCGCGGTGGCGTGGCGCTGCTGGAAGTGCAGGGACTGCGACTGGTCGTGTCGCCTGCGCAGGCGGGGCTGGCGTCGCCGCAGGCCGCGAACTCAGCGGTCACGTTCTGTCTGCGGCCCGAGCGTATCCGGCTCACGTCGGCGACCGCCGGGCGCGTGCCGGGACGTGTCGCGCAGCGCAGCTTTCACGGCAATCATTGGGTGCTCACCGTTTCGACCGCGCTGGGTGAGTTGCGTGTACTCGTGTCCAACGACGGTGTGGTCGCGGCCAATGACGGCGACGCCGTCGGTCTCGACTGGGCTGACGATGCGCTGCGTCTCGTGCAGGAGAGCGCATGAACGCCGCGACGTCTACGCCACCGGGGGTGCCGAGCGTGGAAACAGCGAAGCCTACGGCATCGGTATCGCCCGAGGTCGCCGCTCAGCGTCGCTCGGCATGGGCGCTGGTCGCGCCTGCGACGCTCTACTTCCTCGTACTGCTGGCGGTGCCGCTCGTACTGACGTTTGTCCTCAGTCTGCACGGCTTCGATCCGAACTCGGGCGGCATTCTGCCGACGGTGTCGTTGCAGCATTACGTCGACATTCTCACGGACAGCTACTTCTACGAGATCTTCCTGCGCACGTTGCTGCTGTCGGTCGGCGTGACACTGCTGTGTGTGCTGATCGGCGTGCCAGAGGCGTACTTTCTGTTCCGCATGCGCGATCCGTGGCGTTCGCTGTGTCTGGTACTCGTGCTCGGTCCGTTGCTGATCTCGGTCGTCGTGCGCACGCTCGGCTGGTCGATTCTGCTGGGCCGGGAAGGGCTGATCAATGCCGTGCTCACGAAGCTCGGCCTCATCGATCATCCGTTGCAGATGCTGTTCACGATGGGTGCCGTGACGGTGGCGCTGGTGCATGTCCTCGTGCCGTTGCTGGTGCTGTCGGTGTGGACGTCGCTCACGCGGCTGGACCCCGCCGTGGCGCACGCGGCCCGCTCGCTCGGCGCAGGTCGTGCCACCGTGATGTGGCGCGTGGTGCTGCCGCAGATCACGCCAGGCATTCTCTCGGGCAGCCTGATCGTGTTCGCCCTCACGGCGAGCGCCTTCGCGACACCGGCGCTCATCGGCGGACGCCGTCTGAAAGTCGTGGCGACCACGGCGTACGACGAATTCCTCGGCACGCTGAACTGGCCGCTGGGCGCGGCGATTGCCATCGTGCTGCTGATCGTCAACGTGCTCATCATCAGCGGATACAACCGCGCCCTTGAGAAGCGCTTCACGCGCCGTCTCGGCTGACGGGAGGCCATCACATGAATCAGCTCGATTCTCAGTACGATCGCAACGGCGCGGGCGCGCTGGCGTTCCACGTGCTGTTTCTCGTCTTTATCCTTGCGCCGCTGGTCGTCGTGTGTCTGGTGGCGTTCACGCCGGACAACTTCCTCTCGATTCCGACGAAGCACTTCTCGCTGCGCTGGTTCGAATCGCTCATGAGCGACGAGGACTTTCAGTCGGCGTTGCGCACGAGTCTGTGGCTGGGCGTGATGTCGGCGACGGTGTCGACGGCGCTTGCCGTGCCCACCGCCATGGGACTGGCGCGCTACCGGTTTCCGGGGCGCGACGCGATCAACTCGTTCTTGCTCTCGCCGCTGATGATCCCGCCGGTGGTGCTGGGTATCGCTTTCCTGCGTCTGTTCACGCTGCTTGACATGGGCGGCTCGTTCGAGAGTCTGGTCGCCTGCCACGCGCTGCTGATCTTCCCTTATGCGCTGCGCCTGATCATGGCGGCGCTCGTGGGGCAGGCAGACGAAGGTGAGCGTGCTGCGCGCTCGCTGGGGGCAGGGCGCTGGACGACATTCCGTCGCATCACACTGCCCGCGATTTTGCCGGGCGTGGCGGGCGGCTGGGTGCTGGCGTTCATCAACAGCTTCGACGAACTGACGGCCACGATTTTCGTCACGTCTCCCGAGACGATCACGCTGCCGGTGCGCATCTACATGAATATGAGCGAGACGGTCGATCCGAGCGTCGCCGCGATTTCAACGTTGCTCATCGGGGTGACGCTGGCGGTCATGCTGATCCTCGACCGCATCTACGGATTGAACAAGGTTCTGGTTGGAAATCACTAAAACATGCAAAAGACATACGATATCGCCGTCATCGGCGGTGGCCTCGTCGGCATGGCAATCGCCTACGGGCTTGCCAAGCGCGGACAACGCGTCGTCGTTTGCGATGGCGAAGACAACTCGCTGAGAGCCGCACGCGGCAACTTCGGGTTGGTCTGGGTACAGGGCAAGGGAGGCACCTGCACCAACTATGCGCGCTGGTCGCTGCACTCGGCGAACACGTGGCAGGGGATGGCCGACGAGCTGTTCGCGCGTACCGGCGTGGACGTCGGTTTTCAGCGCCCCGGCGGTTTCAACATCGCGCAGACGGCCGACGAACTGGCCGTCAAGGTCGAGAGCATGCGCAAGCTCAAGGAAGCCGAGCCAGCGCTGGTCTATGAGGTGCTCGATCACGATGCGCTGACTGAGCGTCTGCCCGCCATCGGCCCCGACGTGTACGGGGCGATCTATTCGCCGAACGACGGGCACGTGAGCCCGCTGTACACGCTGCGCGCGCTGTTCGCTGCATTCGAGCAGGCGGGCGGCGAGTACGCGCCGAACGTGCGGGTGACGGACATCCGTCAGCTGGGCAGCGGTGCGTTTCGGGTGAGCATGGGTGACACGTCGTTCGAAGCCGGGCGCGTGGTGCTTGCCGCAGGGCTGGGTAATCGCGAACTCGCGCCGATGGTGGGACTGAGCGCGCCCGTCAAGCCGCTGCGTGGCCAGATCATCGTGACGGAGCGCGTTAAACCGTTCCTCGACTATCCGACGATTTACGTGCGTCAGACCGTCGAAGGCTCGGTCATGCTTGGCGACTCGGCAGAGGACGTCGGCTTCAACGACGGTGTGACGCCGGACGTGCTCGCCGACATCGCCCGACGCGGGATTGCGCCGTTCCCCATTCTCAAGAATGTACGCATCGTGCGCGCATGGGGTGCGCTGCGTGTGATGACGGGCGACGGCCTGCCGATCTACGAAGCCTCGGAATCTTGTCCGGGCGCGTTCCTCGCGACCTGCCACAGCGGCGTGACGCTGGCCGCCGCACATTGTGAAACCATCGCGCCGTGGATTCTCGGCGCAGAACGCCCCGCGCTTCTGGACCATTTCTATGCCAAACGTTTCGCTGCTTAAGTCGCTGGCGCGCAAGGATGGCGCGACGGTGCGGATGTTCATCGACGACATGCCGGTCGATGTGCCCACGGATATGAACGTGGCGGCCGCCTTGCTCTTCTCTGGCGTGACGGCGTGCCGCACCACGCCTGTGACGGGCAGCGAGCGCGCACCGTTCTGCATGATGGGTGTGTGCTTCGATTGTCTCGTGGAGATCGACGGTGTTCCGAACCGGCAGGGCTGCATGACGCCCGTGCGCGAGGGAATGCAAGTGCGTCGCATGGACGGCGCAAGGAGTGTGGCATGAGTTCGATGCGTGTGGATTTGTTGGTCGTCGGCGCCGGTCCTGCGGGACTCGCGGCGGCGCTTGAAGCGAAGCGTCATGGCCTGACGCCGCTCGTCGTCGATGAAAACACGCTGCCCGGCGGGCAGATTTACCGAAGCGTGAGCCGCTCGCCGCTGGCCGATCCGGGCGTACTCGGGCCGGACTATCTGCGCGGGCGTGCACTCGTCGATGCCTTCACGGAAGCAGATATTGCCTATTGGCCGCAAACGCTGGCGTGGCAGATCGGTACCGACAAGCGTGTCTCCGTCACACGGCAAAGCGCGGGTGGCGGAACGTTGCAGATCGAGGCCGGGGCCATCGTGCTGGCAAGCGGTGCGCAGGAGCGTCCGTTCCCGATTCCGGGCTGGACGTTGCCGGGCGTGATGGGCGTGGGGGCGGCGCAGACGCTGCTCAAAGCGTCGGCGCTCGTGCCGGACACACCGGCGGTGCTGGCCGGATGTGGGCCGCTGCTGTATCTGTTCGCGTGGCAACTGATCAACGCCGGTGTGCCGGTGCGGGCAATTCTCGACACCGCCGAGCCGGATGGACGCCGTGAGGCGCTGCGTCATGTGGGCGGGGCGTTGCGTGCACCGTCCTATCTGATGAAGGGTCTCAAGCTACTGCGAGCGATTCGCGCGGCAGGCGTGCAACACGTGAAGCATGTGACGTCGCTGCGCGTCGTCGGCGCGACGCAGGCCGAGGCCATCGAATACGTCGTGGAGGGCAAGACGCAGCGCATCGATACGGCGCTCGTGCTGCTGCATCAGGGCGTGATTCCGAACACGCAGGCCACGCGCTCGATCGGTTGCGAGCATGTTTGGGACGAAGCGCAACTGTGCTGGCGGCCGAAGACCGACGCATGGGGCGAGACGAGCGTGCCGGGCATTTTCGTCGCAGGGGACGGTGCGGGTATTGGCGGCGCCTTGGCAGCCGAGCCGTCCGGGCGCCTCGCGGCCACGCAGGCCGCCGCGACGCTCGGCAAACTCGACACGGCAAAGCGGGATTCGCGTGCGCTGTCGTTGCGCCGCGAGCTGGCGGCCCACACGTCGATTCGTCCGTTCCTCGACGCGCTTTACCGACCGGCGGACGGCTTCCGCGCACCTGCCGATGACAGCACTATCGTGTGCCGTTGCGAGGAGGTGACGGCGGGCGACGTGCGTCGTATGGCGGGACTGGGTTGCGTCGGCCCGAACCAGACCAAGAGTTTCTCGCGCTGCGGCATGGGGCCGTGTCAGGGCCGCTTCTGCGGTATGACCGTCGCCGAGTTGCTGGCGCAAGCGCAAGGGTGCGCGGTGCCGGAAGTGGGCTACTACCGCATCCGTCCGCCGATCAAGCCGGTGACGCTGGGCGAACTCGCCTCGGCCGTCGACACCCCCGAATTCCTGAGCGAACGAGCAGGTTTCCCCAAGTAGGCGAGACGGCTCGCGCCTCTCGCCTGCTACTTTTTATTCCCCTTTTTATTCCTTTTTGGAGACGCAGTAATGAGCGACATTCAACGCCATCACACGAATGCACGGATGAGCCGTGTCGTGGTGCATAACGGCACGGTCTACATCGGCGGCCAGACGGCCGACGACCGCAGCCAGGACATCACCGGCCAGACGCAGCAGGTGCTGGCCAAGATCGATGGCTATCTGAAGGACGCTGGTATCGACAAATCGCGTCTGCTGTCGGCACAGGTGTGGCTCAAGGACATCGAGTCGGATTTCGCCGGTATGAACGCCGTGTGGGACGCCTGGACGAGCCCGGGCAACACGCCGACGCGCGCGACGGTGGAGTCGCGTCTGGCCGCGCCGGACCTGCTCGTCGAGATCGCCGTGATTGCGGCAGCGAAGTAATCCGGATCCCATGCTTCATGGGGCGGGCGGCGGACTCACGGACGACGACGGTCCGTGCCGCCACCGTCCAAGCCCATCCTGCCGTTTGCGGAGGCCGGAATCTGCGTACATTTTTTGATGGGTGATGAGGTCAACTTTGGGAGAAATATGATTTACGGGCAGGCGCACAGTGCAGGAGACTCCTCGCACCCTTGATTCGCGTCTGTCGGGCGTTGTCGGTCGAAGCCGGTGATGCCGCAGCAATCCCTGCATGAGTCGTCCCCTTAGTCTGATCGTATTGATGGTGTGGTTGGCGCTGAGCGTCGTCGGCACGGCCCTTATCGTCGTGCGTGCCTACATCGAGGCGCATCCGTCGGCGATGGCCGATTCGCATCATGCGTTGCTAATGGCGTTGTCAGACTTACCGTGGCTGCCGATCGGTCTTTGGAGCGCGATCGTCGTGCTCGCCGTTCTGGCGATGTTCGGCGCGCGACGCCTTCGTCACGCACACGAGCGCGAACTAACGCGCGCGCGACTGGACCGGTTCACCGACCTCGATACGTTCGGCGAGATGGCGGCCGGTCTTGCGCACGAACTCAACCAGCCTTTGATGGCGATCGTGTCGAACGTGCGCTTCGCCGAGCGACTGCTCGACGTGCCGGACGAGCGCAACAACGTGCGCGTGGCGCTGCAAACCAGCGCCGCGCAGGCCAAGCGCGCCGCGCGGATCATCGAGCGGCTGCGCGCAACCGTTGGATCGCATGGCGCAGACGCGCCGCAGGCGTTCGATCCCGGTGCGACCGTACTGGGGCTATTCGCGCTGTTTCGGGGCGAACCGGATCGTGCTCCGGTTCGGCTCGACTGGCACGACGAGGCGCCAGGCGCTCGACCGATGGCCGATCAGGCCGCCATTGAGCAGATTCTTCATAACCTGATTCAGAACGCGTGCGACTCGGTCACCGGTTTTGCCTGTCCGCATATTCAGGTGTTCGGTGAACGGCATGGGCGTCGCTATCGATTTCGTGTCGTGGACAATGGCCCGGGCATCGATGGCGTCATCATGTCGAAAGTCTTCGATCCCTTCTTCACCACGCGACTGCAAGGGCTAGGTCTCGGCCTGCCACTGTGCCAGACGCTCACGCATCGTCAGAACGGCAAGCTCACGCTTGCCAATCTGCCCTCGGGCGGTGCCGAAGCGGCGCTATGGTTGCCGCTGGCTTAGGGTGACGCATGGGAATCGTAGGCGGCTGCCTCGTGACCCCGGTCGTAGCCATCGTCGATGACGACATCGCCGTGCGCGATGGCATTGCTTTGCTGCTGCGTACGGTACGCGTTCCAAGCCGCCAGTTCGGCGATGCTGCGACCTTGTTCGACGCCATCGCTGTCTGCCCGGACATCGGCTGCGTGCTGCTGGACATGCGTATGCCGGACATGAACGGACTCGACGCGCTGGAGCGCTTGCGAGATCAGGCCGATCTACCCGTTATCGTGCTCACCGGTCACGGCAGCGTCGACATGTGCCGTCAGGCCTTCAAACGGGGCGCGGTCGACTTCCTGCAAAAGCCGGTCGACGAGGACAAGCTGATCGCCGCCGTTCAGCATGCGCTGCGCTCGCACGTGGTGTTGCGCGACGTCGAGAAGGCGCGGCAACAGCGCATGGAGGGGTTGGCGTCGCTGAGCGGGCGCGAGCGTGAGGTGCTCGACTGGGTCGTCAGGGGGGCCAGCAGCAAGGAGATTGCGCGCGTGCTGGGGATTTCGCCGCGCACTGTCGAGACGCATCGCGCGACGTTGTTGGGCAAGCTCGATGTGAATTCGCTCGTCGCGCTGGTGCGGGACTTTTCGCCGCTGCTCGGTGAGTCGTCTCCGTAGCGCTACGGAGAGTCGTTCAGTAGCCAGACGGATACCTCGGGCGTGGCTGACTTTCTACGATAGCGGTTCACATCGCTACGTATGAGGAAGTCCATGAAGACCTATCACTTCGCTATTCCTTCGTTGATGGCGCTGACGTTCGCCGGTGTCGCAATCGCGGACACCGCACCCGCAGCATCGGCCAGCGACGCAGGCTACTATGGTGCCGCCCGCCTCATCGGCGCCTTCGACAACGTCAACAACATGGAACTGACGAGCCCGCGTGTGAGCGGCATGATCCGTGGTCCGAAGTCCGAGGCTCACATCACAGGGTCGGTGGCACTGGGCTATCAGTTCGGCAACGGCTGGCGCGCGGAAGGTGAATACGTGTTTCGACGTGGCAACGAGTTCGATAGCTACTGGGCGCCGTTCAACGCAAATGCAAATCGCTTCAAGGTTGCATCGCAACGTCTGATGCTCAACGGATATCGCGATTTCGATCTCGGGCATGGGTTCTCCGTATACGGCACGCTCGGCCTCGGTGTTGCGATCGTCTCGGCAGACGGCTGGCAAGGCAACGCGTCGCGCGGCTTCGCTTCGCGTACGCAGACCAATCTGGCTTACTCGGGCGGTGTCGGCGTGAGCTACGCCATCGACAAGCGTTTCACGGTCGACATCGGCTATCGCTACGTCGATATGGGCAATGTCGAGAGCGGCTTCAACACGTTCGAGAACCGTATCGGCGCACGTGACGAACAGTTGAAAGCCCGACTGGCCTCGAGCGAAGTGTTCATCGGAGTGCGCGGCCGCTTCTAAGCGTGGGTCCGTCGGACACGATGATCAAGCGGGGATCAACGCATTGGTGAATTTACTGCGTCTGTAGGTTGATCCCCGCTCGTGCCTGCAAGCGCGGCAGGGCAGGCATAATGCGCGAGTCGGCAGGTTGCCTACAGTAGGTCAAAGCCCCCTTTCGTATTTGCTCATCGCAATTCCATCTCCACCCGCCCTGGACGTTGGCGACATGACGGACCCATCCACCGACCCGATCACGCGATCGCAGGCCCAGAAGGGGCGGGACTTCTCTCGTCGCGTGCTGGGGCTGCGCAGTCTGGGATGCGTGCTGAGCGCCATCGCCGTGTTCACGGCCATCCGGCATGCGGGGGCGTCGCATTTCGGTTACGGGATTTGGGCGCTCAATGCGTTTCTCTGGCCAGCGTTTGCCCACGCCATCGCCATGTCGTCGGCCGATCCGGTGGTGGCCGAGCGTCGAAATTTGTTGTGTGACTCGGCCTTCGGCGGTGGCTGGGTCGTGGCGATGCACTTCAGTGGCGTGCCGTCGGCCGTGCTGGTGTCGGTGCTGTTGATGCACAACGCGTCCGCAGGCGGATACCGGCTGCTACGCGACGGCATTCTGGCCATGCTGGTCGGCGGCGTTCTGACGGGGACGGTGCTGGGCTTCACGATCCGAACGGACATCCCTTTCTCGGAACTGGTCGCGAGCCTGCCGTTGTTGCTGATCTATCCCACATTGGTCGGACTCACGAGCTATCGTCTGGCGAAGCGGCTCTCAAGGAGCGAGCGGACGCTGCGTCGGATCAGCGATCAGGACGACCTGACATCGCTGCTCAACCGACGCTCATGGATGCGCGCACTCACGAGTTGCTTCGCCGAGAAGCGGCTGGGGCGCACGGGGACTGCGAGCATCGCGCTTATCGATATCGACGGGTTCAAGGAAATCAACGACCTGCACGGTCATCTTCAGGGCGATTCGCTGATCCGGATTCTTTCCGACGTGCTGTCCACCGAACTGGGCAGTCACGACATCAGCGGCCGATACGGCGGCGACGAGTTCTGCGTGTTGTTCGACGGGCAATCCGCCGAGAAGGCACGCCGGAAGCTGGAAAAAGTGTGTGCGGTGTTTTCAAGTGCGACCGAGGGGCTGGACTCGGTGCGCGCCGTGACATTGAGTGCAGGCGTGGCGAACTACACCGTGAATCTGGTGTCGCCGACCGCGTGGCTGGCGATGGCCGACCACGCGTTGTACACCGCCAAGCGCTCAGGGAAGGACCGGATCGTGATTGCCGATATCGACGTCGGCTTCGACGGGGTCGTGCTGCGCTAGCGGTTTAGCGACATAGTGACGTCGCCACTCAGGCGGGTTCCTCGGTCGTGCCGCTGATCCACGGTGTGAGGGCCTGACGGGCATCCTGCATCATGAAGTTCACGAGCGTCGTGGAGACCCCCAGCGACTGGGCGATCTCGCGTTGCGTACAATCCTGGAAGTAATACATCTCGAACACCGTGCGGGTGCGCTCGGGCAGCGTCTTGAGCCGGTCGAGCATGCCGCCGATCATCTGGCGCGCTGTGACCTGCGCCTCAGGCGAGGCGGCACGATCGGGCATGTCGATGGCTTCGTCTTCCACCGTAAACACGCGATTCTCGATTTGCTGACGGCGGTATCCGTCCAGCGCCAGATTGCGCACGACTTGCATCACGTAGCTGGCGGGATGCCGCACGGGGCAGGCGCTGCGCGCATCGCATAGCTTGATGTACGCGTCCTGCACGACGTCTTCGGCACGGCAGGGACATCCGAGGATGCGCATCGCCAATCCCACCAGCGCCCGTCGGTGCGTCACGAAAATCTGGCCGACGAGACTGTCCTCCGTATCTGTGCCCATTGGCGTCCAGCCGGGACACCCGGCGTAACTCAACTGCTCGCTCATGCTTTTGCCTCCAGATCGGCATCGAACGCACAGCTGTGTGACGAAGCGACGCACTGTCGCTTTGGAACCACACTGCGGCACCCCTTGAGGAGTACGAACGCAGCTGGATGACAAAACGACGGACGAACGCCGCCGGGAACGGCGCACGGGCGCGTTCCGACACAACGGTGCAGGGAGAAAAGACAGGACTGCAGAACTTCTGTTGCATCGCGCTGACAGGCAGTGGGGCTACCACTTTCTGCAGGGGATGCGGTAAATTTGACGTAAACGATAGTGAAAATGAGAATGGTTTGCAATTGATATTTTGATATGCAAGATGTCGACCGATTGGGGAGCGTGTCATTTCGTTATGCCAATGAGCTTAGCTTTGCAATTCATCAGGATTACCGATGCTTCGAGCGCACCGGCGCGCCTGGCGTCGCGGCTGTCTGCGGACGAGCATTTCCGGCTCGGTGCGCTGCATAAGGAGGAGGATCGGGCGCGCTTCGCGGTGGTCCGGGCTACGTTGCGCGATGTGCTGGGCCGCGAGTTGGGGTTGCCGCCGGATCGGGTGGCGTTCGAGGTCGACGCGCAGGGCCGTCCGCGTCTGGCCGGGGGCGGGCCGCCGGACTTCAACGTCAGCCATGCCGGGCATTGGGGGGTGCTGGCCTATTCGCCTGATGTGCGCGTCGGTGTGGATATCGAACGACTGAACGCGCTCGCCAAACCGCGTTCGTCGTGGGACGTCTGCCTTCATGCGGAAGAGCAGCGTGCCTTGCTGATGCTGAGTTTCACGCTGTCGGGGCACGGATCGCGCGTAGACGAGATATTTCATTGGGTCTGGAGCCTCAAAGAGGCGATCTTCAAGGCGCTCGGCACCGGGTTGCAGGACAGCCTCACGGCGCTGAGCGTGGATGTGGACGCCGTTGCGCGCGCGGTGACGGCGGTCGAGGGCAAATTCGATGCGGCGATCCCGTCGGCCACCGCCGGTTGCGCGATTCCCTGGCGGACGGACGACCCGGCGCTGGCCGAGGCGTTGCGCGGGCTGGAACTGCGTCTGTTGCCCGCGCCGCCGGGCTATTCGGCGGCATTGGCTTGGCTGCCTAAGGGGTAATTTGGGTAAATTGGGTAAATTGCGCCGGTGCTTGACCGTCTTTCAGCCAGAGGAGGGCGCACACCGTGCCCTTGCAGCCTTCGCCCCCGGCAGGCTGGACGCTTAAGGAGTGATCGATGAGTTTCGACGACGAGAATGGCGTGTTCCGTGTGGTCATCAACGACGAAGAGCAATACGCCATCTGGCCGGACTACCGGCCCGTGCCTGCTGGCTGGCGCGAAGTCGGGGTGACCGGTAACAAGGCAGCGTGCCTTGCCCACATCGAGTCGGTCTGGACGGACATGCGCCCGCGCAGCCTGCGCGAGCATCTGGCCGCGCAGGGTGACGGACGCAATGGCGTTTGAGGCCTGTCGTCTGCTCTGCCTGCCCTGCGCAGGGGGGAGTGCTACGGTGTATGCGCGCTGGGCGCAGGCCGCGCCGTCATGGCTGGCGGTGCGCCCGCTCGAACTGCCGGGGCGCGGTACGCGTCATCATGAACCATTGCAACATGACCCGCACCTGCTGGCGGACCAACTGACCGAGGAGTGCCTGGCGCAGCATGTGAGGCCCGGCACACGTTTCGCGTTGTTCGGTCACAGCCTTGGCGGTTTGCTGGCGTTCGAGATTGCGCATCGCCTGCATGCGCGAGGGTGTTCGCCTGCGGCGCTGTTCGTGGCCGCGAGCCGCCCGCCCGCCACGCGCGACGACAGTCGCTATGCCGCGTTGCGCGACGACGCCGAGGTGCTGGCCGAGATGCGCGCGCTCGGCGGCACGCCGGAAGCCCTGCTCGCCGAGCCTGAGCTGATGGCGATGGTGCTGCCGGTCATCAAGGCGGATTTCCAACTGTGCGGACATTACCGGCGTCCATCGCTGCAGGTGCGTGCGCCGTTATCCATGCCGATTCATGCGTTGGCCGGACGCCGCGACGCGTTCGCACCGGATGTCCTCGACGACTGGCGTTGCGAGACGACCGGCAGCTATACGCGCACCGACTTCGACGGCGACCATTTCTTCGTGCGCGACGATCCCGCCCATCTGCTGGCGGTTATCGCCAACGGCCTCGCCCCGGCGATGCATGCGCCGCACCCGGCGCGCGCGTTGGCGGCAACGCGATGAGCGAGCGCGCTCACACACTAGCGCAACCATCTCCGGGCGCTGCCAAGTTCGACCTCGCGGCGAGTCTGCCTGCCCCGGTGCGGGCCGAGTTGGGGCCGCTGTGTGCCGGGCTGGCCTTCGGCGCACGCGTGCCCGACGACCTTCACCCCGGCGATACGGTCATCGGTCTGGCGGATCTCGATCGCCACATGCCCGCCATGTTCGACGGCGTTCGCCGCCTCGTGCCTGGTGTCGAGCCGCGTGCGCTCATGTCGCAGTGGAGCAAGTTCTACTTCCGGGCGGTGGCCCCGGCGGCGCTGGCGATCGCCGTCGTGCATGGCCGTACACTGACGCTCGACTCGGATGCCTGTGGCATCGTGCTGCGCGGCGGACTGCCCGTGCAAGTTCGCTTTCCCGAATCCAGCTGGACGCCGCCGCGCGAAGGCGAGGGCGATGCTGAGGCCGATCCGGCGTCAGCGCGTTTTGCGTCACTGCTTCAGGGGCATCTGCCTGCCGCAATGGCGGCCATGCAGCGGGCGGCGGGCGTTTCGACCCGTGTACTCTGGAGCAACGCAGGCAATCTGCTGGAGTTCATCGTCGGTGAGATGCGCAAGGTGCCGTCGCTGAGCGTGCGTGCCGCCAGCGACTACGCGTGGCTGTTCGATGGCGACGCCGGTTTCGGTCAGACGTCCGACAATCCGCTCTATCGCACGGTTCGTTACGTCACGCCGCCGTCAACCGCCATGCCCACGCCGATGCGCGCGCGCCGTGTGTGTTGCCTGCGCTATCAGTTGGCGGGGAAAGGCACGCGATGTGACGAAGCGTTGCTATGCGGATCGTGTCCGCTGATCCTGACCATGACGCCCGTGCAACTCCAGCGGCAACTGGCGATGCAGGCCTGTGGCGCACCTCAGTAGCCGCTCGCATCCTACGCAACAATGAAAAGCGGCACCGCAGCCCTATAGGCAGTGGTGCCGCTTTTGCGTCGATGGTGCCCGTTCATCCCACCAGTGCGGCGACGCGCGATGCTTGGGTTGTCTGGGCCGGTGCATCGGTCTGCAAGGGCGCGCGCGACAGCAGCGACGTTGCGATTTCGGACGAGCGCGTAGCCAGAATCGAGAGTAGCGTGTCGGACAGTCCGTGCGTCGGCTCGCAATAGCCTTGCAGATAGATGCCGGGCTGGAAGCTCTCGCGGGTGCGCAGACGATAGTCGCGCTCGCCTTCGAGGCCGTCGAGCCACGGCGCCAGGTCCGACAATAGGGCTTCGTGCGTGCGGCGCTCGTACCCGGTCGCCAGCACCACGACATCGTAATGCTGCGTCACCGGCCGTCCGGCAAGCCGCTCGTGCATGTGCAACGTGATGCGGTCCCCGTCGGCGCTCGCCTCCTGGATCTCATGGCACGACAGCAAGGCGTGGTGCCCGTGTCCGCCCACGCGCTGCTGATACAGCACGTCGTAGATGCGTGCGATCAGATCCTCGTCGACCACGGCATAGTTCGTATTGCGAAACTCATCGAGAATACGTTCGCGTTGTTCCACCGGCTGCGCATAGATGAAGTCGGTGAATTGCGGATCGAAGATTTCGTTGACGAACGGGCTGCTGTCTGCGGGTTTGAGGGCGCGGCCGCGCATGATGAGGTCGACCTGTGCCTGCGGCCATTGCTCCGCAAGGTCGAGGAAGATTTCCGCCGCACTTTGTCCGCCGCCGACGACGGCGACCCGACGCGGTGCGGTCTCGCTGAGCGACGCCACGCGGGCCAGATATTGCGACGAATGGAACAAGCGCGCGTGGGACGTGCGATGTAATGGGGTGAACACCGGCGGCACATGGGGCGTGCCGCCTGCGCCGAGAATCACGTTGCGTGTGCGGCGCGACTGCGTCTCGCCTTGCCCGTCGCGCGAATGAACCTGCAACGCCACGACTTCGTCGCGCTCGAGCACCGGCTCGATGCCTGTCACCGTTTCGCCATACGCGCATTGCCCGTGAAAGTGCGACGCCGCCCAGCGCAGATAGTCGTTGTACTCGCGCCGGGTCGGATGGTGGCTTTGCAGGTTGATGAACGCGGACAGCCGCGCCTTCTCATGCAGATAGTTGATGAAAGTGAAGCGGCTGCGCGGATTGCGAAGCGTCGCGAGATCCTTGAGATAGGCGATCTGCATGCGGCTGTTCGAGAGCAGCATGTTGCCGTGCCAGGTGAACTCGGGCTGCTTTTCCAGAAACAGGAAGCGGGCAGGGCCGAGGCGCTGCCCGCAGTGCTCTTCGAGGGCGATGGCCAGAGCGAGATTGGACGGGCCGAAGCCAACGCCGATCAGGTCGTGTGTCACAGAATGAGGGGAAGTGTTGGTCGTCGTGGACGGTTCGGTACTTGCGTGCATGAGGGCCTCGGCAAGGTCATCCGGTGAATTCACCCGGACCCGGGATCGGGGGGAATGCCATACAAAGCATCCGTTTCCCAGAAGACGATGAGCATTTCTTTAAATTTACCCCGGAGAAATTCAAGCAAATGCGACGGGAAAATTTTCGGTGTCCTGAATCGTCTTAGAGCGAA
Source organism: Pandoraea commovens (assembly GCF_902459615.1). Taxonomy (GTDB): domain Bacteria; phylum Pseudomonadota; class Gammaproteobacteria; order Burkholderiales; family Burkholderiaceae; genus Pandoraea; species Pandoraea commovens. Next base: position 1,176,722 of record NZ_CABPSA010000001.1, on the reverse strand, counting down.
GGAGCCATAAGTGGGTGCGGCTGTCGGGCCCGCCAGTTTCCGGTTTCCCCCTCTGTTCCTTCATCGAGATCCGTGGTCTGGCGCCGTCGTGCGCGCGACGACGGATCACCCGCGGAGAGCGTCGTGTTCCTGTTTCTGTTCCTGTTGCGTGCCTCACGCTGGCTGCTTGCGGCCGCTGTAGTTGCCTCGCTCGCCTGCGGCGTGGCGAACGTCATGCTGATCGCATCGATCAATCGCGCGCTCGGTGCGCCAGCGGCGGAGCTGGGCGCACTGGCGTGGCGCTTCGCCGCGCTGGCCGTGCTGTCCATGCTCGCGCAGATGTGCGCCGGTGCGCTCTTCACACGGCTGGGGCAGCGTACGCTGGCCGAACTTCGTCGACACGTGTCGCGCATCATCGTCAACGCGCCGCTGCGCATGGTCGAGTCGACGGGCGGCGCGCGCGTGCAGTCGGTGCTGGCCGACGACGCCAACCACGTCGCCAATTTCTTCATCGGCCTGCCGACGCTTGTCATGAACGGCGCGATTGTGATGGGCTGCTTCCTGTACCTCGCGATCCTGTCATGGCCGATCTTCCTGATGGCCTGCGTAGCGATCGGTCTGGGCGCGCTGGGTTATCACATCAGCCATACCAAAGTGATTCGGTATCTGCGCACGGCGGGGCAGCGTCAGGACGAGCTGTTCGGGCACTTCCAGACGCTGGCATCCGGTGCCAAGGAACTGAAACTCAACCGCCGTCGTGCCGACGCCTTTCTCGCCCGCGTGCTCGGCTCCGCCATCGAGGCGGTGCGAGAGAATCGCTCGCGCGGCCTGACGCTCTTCATCTTCTCGGTCAGTTGGGTGCGCTTCCTGTTCTTCGCGCTCATCGGGCTGGTGCTGTTCGTGATGGTCGGTGCGACGTCGAGCAATGCGCATGTGGCGACGGGCTACGCCATCGTCTTCCTTTACATGGTCACGCCGCTCGAAGCCATGCTCAACAACATTCCGTTGCTGACGATGGCGCGTGTCGCGAGCGAGCGCATCCAAAAGGTGACGGAGTCGATGCGCACCGAGGACGTCACGTCGTCGGAGACGTCGACGACCGGCGCACCGCTGGTGCGGCTGCATGGCATCACGCATAGCTATTACCACGAACAGCAGGACGAAATCTTCCGCATGGGGCCGATCGATCTGACGTTCCGGCCGGGTGAGATCACCTTCCTGATCGGGGGGAACGGCAGCGGTAAGACGTCGCTCGCGAAGCTGCTCACCGGGCTGTATGTGCCCGAGAGCGGTGAAATCGTGTGGAACGGGCAGTCGGTCGACGTCAAGAATCGTGATCGCTACCGTCAGTTGTTCTCGGCGATCTTCTTCGATTTCCACCTGTTCGAAACGCTGTTGGGCGCGGACGACGCGCAAACCGATCCCGCTCGGATCGATGCGTTTGCTGCGCGCTGGCTCGCGCGTCTGCACCTGCAACACAAGGTCAGCGTGACGAATGGTGCGTTCTCGACGCGCGATCTCTCGCAGGGGCAACGCAAGCGTCTGGCGCTCGTGGCGGCGTGCGTGGAGGATCGGCCGTTCCTCGTGTTCGACGAATGGGCGGCCGATCAGGACCCTGTGTTCAAGGAAGTGTTCTACCGGGAAATCCTGCCCGAGCTGAAGGCGCAGGGGAAAACTGTGCTGGTGATCTCGCACGACGACCGCTACTTCTCGCTGGCCGACCGGCTGGTGAAGATGGAAAACGGTCAGTTGATCGCGGACGGCGAGCCGACATCTGTCGCATCGACGTCTGCAAATCCGGCGACGACGGCGGCGAATGTAGAAAAACCGCAATCGTCCGCGTAAACCCCTTAAATTGCGGTCACGAGGATCGTCAATGAAATTGCGGCGCGTGTGGCGCCGCGGTTTCGTTGAGGATCCAACCATGCTCGATACGATGCTCGATGTGCGCGCCCTGCGCACCAATGGCGACCTCCCGATGGTGGTCGAACCGCGCGATGCCGGTGTGCCGATCGAGGCCGCCGCCAGTGCCCTTCACGCGCTGGTGGACGAATATCTCCCGACCCACGGCGGCGTTCTGTTCCGGGGGTTCAAGGTCGATGGCGATGCGGCGTTCCGCGAGTTCGCCGCGTCTTTCGGTCATTCGCTGCTGACCTATGAGTTCGGTTCGACGCCGCGCAGCAAAGTCGCGCAAGGCGTCTACACGTCGACCGAATATCCGCCGCACCAGCACATTCCGTTGCATAACGAACAGTCGTACACGCGCGACTGGCCGATGAAGATCTGGTTCTACAGCGTGCTCACGGCGCAGGAAGGCGGCGAGACGCCGATTGCCGACAGCCGCCGCATTTATGCCCGTGTGCCGCAAGACCTGCGCGAGCGCTTCGCGAGCAAGGGGCTGATGTACGTGCGCAACTTCGGCAACGGCTTCGACGTGCCGTGGACGCAGGTCTTCAACACCGAAGACCGCGCCGAAGTTGAAGCGTACTGCCGCGCGCACCGCATTGCCTGCGAATGGAAAGACGATGGCGAGTTGCGTACGCGCCAACTGTGTCAGGCCGTCGCGCAACACCCCGTGACGGGCGACTGGGTCTGGTTCAATCAGGCGCACCTGTTCCACATCTCCAATCTCGAACCCGACGTGCGCGAGACGTTGCTCGACGTCGTCGGCGAAGAGGATCTGCCGCGCAACGTGTACTACGGCGACGGCAGTCCCATCGAGGAAGACGCGCTCGCCACCATTCGTCACGTGCTGGAAGCGGAGAAGATCAGTTTCCCGTGGCAGAACGGCGATGTGCTGATGCTCGACAACATGCTCGCGGCGCACGCGCGCTCGCCGTTCAAGGGGCCGCGCCAAGTCGTCGTGGCGATGGCGCAGGCGCACGGGGCCGACCGCTGACGGTTTTTCCCGGTATTCGAAACATCTTCTCTCCGTCATTTACCGCGTGTCGCGGCCCGGCGACCCCGTCGGCCGCCACGCGCCAGTCTTTGATTCCGTTCCTGCTTCGTGAGTCGCTACCGTCATGAACGACGCTCTCCGCTTGCCCGTCCCCTTCGGCCCTGTCTTATCGACGGCGCCCTCTCAGGGAGCGCCCGGCGCTCCTATCGAACACATCGTCGATCTTCTGCGCGCCCGTGCCCGGCTTGAGCCGGATCGCGAAGCGCTGCGCGCCGTGTCCAGCGACGAGGGCGACGGTCAGGCCCTGACCTGTGCCGGGCTCGATACGCGCGCCCGTGCGGTGGCGGCCACGCTGCAACGCCTCGCCGCGAGTGGGAAAGACGGTGCGTACGGCGAGCGCGGATTGCTGCTCATGCCGACGGGACTGGATTACGTAGCGGGCTTCTTCGGCTGCCTGTACGCGGGGGCCATTGCCGTGCCGGCGTTTCCACCGGAGTCGGCGCGTCCGCAGCATCTGGCGCGCGTGCGCTCGATCCTGCACGACGCGCGTGCACGCTTCGTGCTGACCGACCGTCAGCATCGCGATGCCATGCTCGCGTTCGGCGACGCCGTGCCGGAATTACGCGGTGTGGAGATCGTGGTGATCGATGAGATCGACGACGCGCTCGCGGCCGAGTGGCAGGAGACGACCGTCGCCCCGGGCGATCTGGCATTCCTGCAATACACGTCGGGTTCGACGTCCACGCCGAAGGGTGTGATGGTCAGCCATGCGAATCTGATGGCCAACGAAGCCGCCATCGTTGCCGGGCTGGGCATGACGCGCGACGACACCATGGTGAGCTGGTTGCCGCTGTATCACGACATGGGACTGATCGGCGGGCTGCTTTCGCCGATTTATCGTGGGGCGCGTCTCGTGCTGATGTCGCCGCAGTTCTTTCTGGAGCGGCCGGTGCGGTGGTTGCGCGCCATCGACAAGTTCGGCGGCACTGTCAGCGGCGGCCCCGATTTCGCCTATCGCCTGTGCGCGCAGCGCATCGATGCGGCCACCATCGGCGTGCTGAACCTGAGTGGCTGGCGGCTCGCGTTCTCCGGCTCGGAGCCGGTGCGTCACGACACGCTGGTCGATTTCTGCGAAGCGTTCGCGCCTGCGGGTTTCGATCCGAAGGCGGTCTATCCCTGCTACGGACTGGCCGAGGCGACGCTGTTCGTCACCGGCGGGCAGCGGGGCGACGGTATGACGGCGACCGGCTTCGACCGCAACGCACTAGCGCGGCAACGGGCGGAAGCCTCGGGCGATCACAGTGACGACAGCGCGATGCTGGTCGGGTGCGGCACCACGCCACTCGATCACGAAGTGCGCCTGATGACGTGGAACGATTCGCCTGACGTCGCACCGTCGGCGGTTGCAGCGGGCGGCGTGGGCGAGATATGGGTAAGCGGGCCGAGCGTGGCGCAAGGCTACTGGCACAACGAGGAAGCGAGCGCACGGACGTTCGTGCAGGCGGACGGTAAGCGCTGGCTGCGCACGGGCGACCTCGGCTTCGTGCACGACGACCAGTTGTACATCACGGGCCGCTGCAAAGACGTCATCATCGTGCGCGGCCATAACCTGTACCCGCAGGATCTGGAAAAAGCGGTCGAGGCCGACGTCGAACTCGTGCGCAAGGGCCGCGTCACGGCGTTTGCCGTCGATATCGATGGCGAGCCGGGTATCGGCATTGCGGCGGAAGTCGGTCGCGGCGTGCAGAAGATGGTGCCGCCGCAGACGCTCGCCGAAGTGATCGCCGTCGCGGTTTCCGACGTCTGCCAGCAAGCCGCGTCGGTCGTGGTGCTGCTCAATCCGGGCGCGTTGCCCAAGACGTCAAGCGGCAAGTTGCAGCGCAGTGCCTGTGCGAAGGGCTGGCGAGACGGCTCGCTCGATGCGTGGGCGACCTGGCAGAACGGTGCGATTGTCGGGGACGACGTGCAAAAGGCGTCATCGAACGACAAACCCGGCAAGGCGCCGACGCAGGGCGTGACATCCGACGCCACGTTCGATGCCGTCGCACAGATCTGGCGCGAAGTGCTGGGGCGAGAGCAGGTCCGTGCCGACGATCATTTCTTCCTGTGCGGTGGCAGTTCGTTGCTCGCCATGCAGGTGCTGGCGCGCGTGCATGAGCGTCTCGGCGTGAAGGCGACGCCCGCCTCACTGTACGAACATGCGCGGCTGGGCGAGTGGGTGCGAGAACTGGCGAAGCTCACGCCTGTCTCGGGCGTGCAAGCTATCGACGCCGGACAGCAAATTCCGCCCGCGACACCGCTCGCACAAACGCCGGACGCCCGCGTTTTCCGTCAGTCGTTTGCGCAGTCCCGGTTGTGGTTCGTTCATCGTCTCGATCCGGCGAACAGCGCGGCGTATCACGTCGGTGGGCAGTTGCTCGTGAAGGGACGCTTCGACGCGAACGCTTTCTTTCGCGCGCTCGAAGTGATCACGGGCCGTCACGATGCTTTGCGCACGACGTTCGACGAGCGCGACGGCGTTGCCGTCCAGATCGTGCATGCGAAGGCCGATGTCCCGCTCGTCAACCACGATGTGTCGGGCGATGCGAACCCCGATGCCGCAGCGTCCCGTCTGACCGATGCGTTGCTCGCACAGCCGTTTGCCCTGGACACCTCCGCGCCGTGGCGCGCTGCGTCGATCCGTATGTCGGACGAGACGCATCGAATTGTCTTCGTCCTGCACCATCTGTTGACGGACGCGTGGTCGATGACCCTGCTGGTCGACGAACTGGCCCGAGCCTACAGCGGATTCTCCAACGGCGAAACGCCTGTACTGGCTCCAGTGCCAGTCCAGCCCGGCGATCATGCCCATTGGCAGCATGCCCGCGTGGATGGCGAGGCGCTCGGCCGTCAGCTCGACTGGTGGCAGGCGCGTTTGCCGGAACCGTCGCCGGTGCTCGCGTTGCCGGTCGACCGCGCGCGTGGCGCGTTGCGCAGCGGCGCGGGGCAGACGCTCGCGTTCGAATTCCCGGCGGGTCTCACGCGTGACGTGCTGACCTTCGCCGCACAACGTAAGGCGACGCCGTTCATCGTGCTGGCCGCGTCGTTCCAATGGCTGCTGCACCGTTACGCGGGCGAGACGGATATCCGCGTGGGCGTGCCGATCGCGCAGCGTGACGTGGCCGGGCTGGAGCGCATGCTCGGCTGTCTCGTCAACACGCAGGTGTGGCGCGCACAGATCGATCCGGCGGCCGACTTCGACGGGCTGTTGACGCAGGTGCGTGATGGGGCGTTGGACGCGCAGGCGCACCGCGAAGCCCCGTTCGAGCGTGTGGTGGAGCGCATCGCACCGCAGCGCAGCCTCGGACAATCGCCGCTGTTTCAGGTGATGTTGAACCATCATGTGGCGAACGCTGCCGCATCGCGCGCCGCGACGGGCTGGCCTGCGGGCCTGAATGTGGTCGCACAGCCGCTGACTGGCGGTGCGCAGTACGACCTTGCGCTCGACATCGACGAGCTTCACGAGGCGACGATTGGCAACGGCGCAGATCCGCTCGACGGCGTGACGCTGCGCGCCCGCCTCACTTTCCCGACGGATCTGTTCGACGCACCGACCATCGAGCGCCTTGGTGCGGACTGGTGCGCCGGGCTGGCGACGCTGCTCGCGCTCCCGACGCAACCGTTGGCGTCGCTCGACGTCGCCTTTGAAAGCGCATTGGAGGGCGGGCATCGCATTGCGCTTGCGGAAGCCCTGTCGACGTTTCAAAGCATCCCCTCGCTGATCGACGTGCAGGCACAGCAACAACCGTCCGCCATTGCGTTGCGGGATGAGGCGGGCACGCTCACGTACGCCGAATTCGTGCGCGGGGCGAACCGCATTGCGCATTGGCTGCTGGCACAGGGTGTTGCGCCGGAAGCGCGCATCGGACTGGCGATGTCGCGTCAGACGGGCATGATTGCGGGGCTACTTGGCATCATGAAGGCCGGGTGCGCATTCGTGCCGCTCGATCCGTCTTACCCGGCTGAGCGGCTGGCGCAGATCATCGATGACGCGGGCATTTCGCTGGCGCTCACGGAAGCCTCGATGGCCGAGGCGTCGTGGCTCCCCGCGCGTCGCGCCGTGGTTGCCGATCTCATGGCGGATGCTTCGCTGCCGGAACATCCGCCAGCGGTCTCGCTGCATCCCGATCAACTGGCTTACCTGATTTATACGTCCGGCTCGACCGGCGCGCCGAAAGGCGTGGCGGTGGCGCACGGTCCGCTCGCCATGCACTGCGTGGCGACCGGCGCGCAATACCGCCTCACGCCCGAGGTCTGCGAGCTGCATGTGCTCTCGATCAATTTCGACGGCGCACACGAACGGTGGATGACGCCGATGATCTGCGGCGCGTCGTTGTTCATCGCGGACGAACGTCACTGGGCACCGCAGACGATGGTCGATGCGATGCGTCGTCATGGCGTGACGAATGCCGGTTTCCCGACGGCCTATCTGTGCCGTCTCGCCACGAGCGGGGCGACGGGCGCGCCGGCGCTGCGTTTGCTGTCGTTCGGTGGCGAAGCGATGACGTGGCCCGCGCTGCGCGCGGCGCAGGCGATGTTCTGTCCGGCGCAGACGATCAACGGTTATGGTCCGACCGAGACCGTGATGACACCGGTCGCCTGGTCCATCGACGGGGCGCTGGATGCGCAACCGGCTGCGCAGATCGCGGGTCAGGCGTATGCGCCGATCGGCGAGCCGGTGGGGCGCCGCCGCGCGTGGGTGCTCGATCCGTGGCTCGGCGAAGTGCCGCTCGGCGCGGTGGGCGAACTGTACCTCGGTGGGGAGGGCGTGGCGCGCGGATATCTCGGACGCGCAGCGCTCACGGCTGAGCGCTTCGTACCGGACCCGCGCGGCGAGCCGGGCGCGCGCATGTATCGCACGGGCGACCGGGTGCGGCGACTGGCCGACGGCACGCTCGTCTACCTCGGCCGTTTCGATCAGCAGGTGAAGGTGCGCGGTTTCCGCATCGAACCGGGCGAAGTCGAGACGCAATTGCTGCGCGAGCCGGGCGTCGACGATGCACTGGCGGTTGTGGCAGCCGGGCCTGCGGGCGATCAATTGGTGGCATACGTCGCAGGCAAGGGACTCGATGGCGAAGCGTTGCGCGTGGCGCTGTCGCGTCGTCTGCCGGACTATCTGGTGCCGTCGCTCGTGATCGTGCTGGATACGCTGCCGAAGCTGCCCAACGGCAAACGCGACCGGGCGGCGTTGCCTGCGCCGGTCTGGGGCAGTGCTGGCGGACAGGCACCGCAGGGCGAGGCGGAGTGTGCGCTGGCGGCCGTCTGGCAGGATCTGCTACGCGTGCCGTCGGTGAGCCGCGACGACAACTTCTTCGCGCTGGGCGGCGATTCCATCGTCGCGTTGCAGATGGTCGGACGCGCACGTCAGGCGGGCTGGCAAGTCGGCGCGCAAGACGTTTTCCGTCACCAGACGCTCGCGCGTCTCGCAGCACAAGCGCGGGCGGTCGGTGAAGGGGACGGCGCGACGCGCGCGCCCGAACCGCTCGAAGGAGATGTGCCGCTCACGCCCGTGCAGGCGTGGTTCTTCCGTCAGCCCATTGCGCGCCGCGATCACTGGAACCAGTGGGTCGAAGCGACGTTGCCCGAAGGCACGGACATGACGGCCCTTCGTGAAGCGCTGGCCACCGTCGTGAAGCATCACGATGCGCTTCGGCTTCGCTTTACCGAGCATGACGGCCAATGGCAGGCACGTTACGTCGCGCCGCATGCCGCCGACGATCTGCTCTGGCACGCGGCGATGTGCGACGACGCGCAACTGGCTGATGCCCTTGCTCAGGCCCAACGGAGTCTGTCGCTGGCCGACGGCCCGCTGTTGCGTGCGCTGCTGGTACGCACGGAGGCAGGCGAGTTGCGCTGTTTCCTCGTCGCGCACCATCTGGTGATCGACGGCGTGTCGTGGCGCATCCTGCTGGACGATTTGCAAACGGCGCTCGGGAATACGGCGCAGGGGCGGGCATTGCCCGCCGTGGGCGAATCGATGCGCGCGTGGGCGCAGCGATGGCATGACTGGACCAAAAGCGACGCCGCATCGGCCGCGCTGGAGGTCTGGCAGCAGGCGCTGGCCGGTGCCGTGGATTCGGTGGACGTTGCCAAGCCGACGAACGCAACGGCGGGGACGGGTGAGATCGAACACGCATGGCCCGCGGACATCGCCGTGCCGCTTACGCAACTGCGTCGTGTGCGGATGCATGAAGCGCTGAGTGCCGCCGTTGCGCACACGCTGGGCCAGCGTGCCGGGGCGCAGCGTTATGTCGTCCACGTCGAAGGTCATGGACGTGGCGGCGAAGGCCAGGGCGACCTGTCGCGCACGCTCGGCTGGTTCACGGCGGCGTGGCCGCTCGCCATTCCGGTAGGTGGCACGCCTGAAGTCACACTGGCCGCCGCGCGCGAAGCCTGGCGGCGCGTGCCGCACGACGGCGCAAGCTACGCCGCGCTGCGTTATCTCGGCACGCCGCATGCCCGTCAGACGCTCGACGCGCTGCCCGCAGGCCACGTCACGGTCAACTTCCTCGGACGCACCGACGCGGACGGCGTCGTCGACGGGGGGCTGTCGCACGAGCCCGACGCTGCGCCGCCAAACTGGCTGACGCTCGACGTCTGGCAGCGCGGCGACACGCTGCGGCTCGTTTGCCGCTACGACCGTACGCGTCTCGAAGGCGACGACGTTCAGGCGCTCGTCGACGAGATCGGTGCGACGCTGCGTGCACTGGCGCAGACGTTGCCGGGTCACGAACCGGTCATCGCCGAAGATTTCCCGTGCGCGGGCCTCACGCGTGAACAACTCGCGGCATTGCCCGCGTCGATGCAGCAGATCGAGGCCGTCGTGCCCGCGACATCGATGCAGCAAGGCCTGCTGTTTTACTCGCAGCAGCAGGGCACCGCCGATCCGTACTTCTACCAGAAGGGCTTCGTGATCGACGGCGCACTCGACACGAATGCCTTTGCGCAGGCATGGCGCGAGGCGGTCGTGCGTCATGCGGCGTTGCGCACGGCCTATGTGAGCGACGTCGGTGAGCTGCCGCTGCTGCTGGTGCATGGCCCCGAGACAGTGGCCACGGCTGTCGACTTGCTGCCGCAGGAGGACTGGCGCAAGTTGAGCGAGACGGAACAACACGGGCGTCTGGACGCTCGTTTCGCGGCCGAACGCGCCGCCGGTTTCTCGTTCGTGCAGGCGCATCGTCCACGTCTGGCGTTGATTCGCGTGGGCGAGTCGCGTTGGTGGCTGCTGTGGAGCAGTCACCACGTTACGCTCGACGGCTGGAGCACCGGCCTGATTCTGAGCGACGTGATGTCGCGCTATGCCGCACTGGCAAAGGGCGGGGTGTCGACGGATGGCGAGGCGCAGGCCGCGCCGTCGTTCGCTGAGTTTGCGGTGTGGCAACGTGAATTGGACGCCACCGCATCGCTCGCGCATTGGCGGCATCTGCTGGGCGGCGTGAGTGCGCCGACGCCGCTTCCGGCTGCGCGTCAGGCGCGTACGGCCGCTGAGGCGACGGGGCATGGCGAAACTGCATGGACGCTCGCCCCTGCGCAATGGCAGGCGTGGTGCGACGCCGCTCGTCGCGCTGGCGTGACGCCGGGCACGCTGTGTCAGGGCGCATGGGCGCTGTTGCTGGCGCGTCATGCCGGATTGCGCGACGTGGTGTTCGGCGTGACGGCATCGGGCCGCTCTGCTGCCGTGCCGGGCATCGAACGCATGGCGGGTCTGTTCATCAACACGCTGCCGGTGCGGGCCACGCTCGACGCGCGTCGTCCGGTCGCCGACTGGCTGCGCGATCTTCAGACGCAAACGGCGCAGTCGCGTGAGCATGAGCATGTGGCGCTGTCCGCCATCACGCGCGAGGCGCAGCGGGACAATGAGCGCGACGGCGAAAGCGCGGACGGTGCACTGTTCGAGAGCATTGTCGTCTTTGAAAACTATCCGCTCGATGCCGCGTTGCTCGGTCAGCGCGACGACGGTCTGCGGCTGTCGCTGCTGGAGCGCCGCACGCAGGCGCGCAACAACTATCCGCTGTCGCTGATTGTCGAGCAGCACGATGGTTTGCGTCTGGTGCTGGCGTTCGCACGCGAGCGCTTCGACGCCGCCGCCGTGCAGGCCCTCGGCGAGCAGTTTGTGGCGTTGTTGGGCGCGGTGGCGGACAGCCTTGGCACGTCGACTACGCCATTGGGACAGATTGGACTGACGAACGTCGTGCCACAGGCTGCCGAGAACGTCATTTGGTCCTCGCAGGACTTGCTTGACGACTGGCACGCGCATGCCGCCCGTGACGGTGCGGCGCTGGCCGCCGAAGGCGAGGACGCGACTTATCGCCGAGACGAACTCGACGCGCTCGCGAATCGTCTGGCGGCAACCTTGCAGGCGCAGGGGATCGGCCTGGAGGATCGTGTCGCCATCTGTCTGCCACGCGGCGCAGCGCTGGTTGGCGCGATTCTGGGCGTGTGGAAGGCCGGTGCAGCGTACGTGCCGCTCGACCCCGCGCAACCGGCGGCGCGTCTGGAAAAGCTGGTGAGCGCCAGTGGTGCGAAGGCGGTGATCGTCGACGATCAGACACCGGCGATAACGCACGCCTCTCTGATTCGCTGGCGCGACATCGCGGACGCGAGCGTTAACACGAAAGCGCCGACACCGGTCCGCGTGCATCCGGCGCAGGCGGCTTACGTCATCTATACCTCGGGGTCGACGGGCGAGCCGAAGGGCGTCGTCGTCAGTCGCGGGGCGCTGCACAACTACGTGCACGCAGTGGCGGCGCGCTTGCGTGCGCGCGGTCTTGATACGGCAGGTGAGATGGGCGGATTCGCGATGGCGTCGACCGTCGCCGCCGATCTCGGCCACACGACGTTGTTCGGCGCACTGGCGCTCGGCCGCCCGCTGTATCTCGTGCCGCAAGCGTGCGCATTCGATGCGCAGCGCTTCGCCGAGTGGTGCGCCGCGCGTCCGATCGATGTGCTCAAGATCGTGCCGGGTCACCTGAAGGGCCTATTCGACGCGGCGGGCGCGGCGGTGCTGCCGCGCGCGGTGCTGGTGACAGGCGGGGAATCGCTCGATCCGTCGTTCGTCGCACAGATCCGCGCGGCGAGTCCGGGACTGGCTGTTCTCAACCATTACGGACCGACGGAGACGACTGTCGGGGCGTTGACGCATGCGGTCGGCGACGTTGCGGAGGTGCCTGTGCCCGTCGGTCGTCCGCTGACGAACCTGCACGCGCATATCCTCGATGCGGACCTGAACCCGTTGCCGTCGGGTGTGGCCGGTGAGCTCTATCTGGGCGGCGCAGGGTTGGCCCGGGGGTATCTCGGCGCACCCGCGCAGACAGCCGAGCGTTTCGTGCCGGATCCGTGGCGCGCGGGCGCACGTCTGTATCGCACCGGCGACCGGGCGGTGCAGCGCGCCGACGGTGCCGTCGTCTACCTCGGCCGCGTGGACGATCAGGTCAAGATTCGCGGCTATCGCGTGGAACCGGCGGAAGTGGCGCAGGCGATGCGTCGCGTGTCCGGCGTGATCGATGCCGTGGTCGTTGCCCGTCACGACGGGCCGGGTGGCGCATGGTTGCATGGCGTCTTCACGGGCGAGGCGACGGTCGATGCCGTACGCACCGCGTTGGCCGAGGCGCTGCCGTCCGCCTGGGTGCCCGCGCGCCTCGACGGCGTCGAAAAACTGCCGCTGACCGCAAACGGGAAGGTGGATCGTCGCGCCTTACTGGCGCTGACCGACAGCGTCGACGCCACGAAGGAAAGTGCGAACACGGCGTCGGTGGAATTGCCGCAAGACGGCGCGGAAGCCGACATCGCAGCCATCTGGTGTCAGGTGCTCAAGCGCGAGCAGGTCGGCCGTCACGATGCGTTCTTCGACATCGGCGGCGACTCGATCCTCGCGTTGCAGGTGATCGCGCGATTGCGTAAGCGTGGCATCAAGGTCGGGCCGCAGCATCTGGCATCGCATCCGACCGTGGCGCAACTGGCGACGCTGGCAGCGCCTGCCGAAGCGAAGTCCGCGCAAACGCCACCGGCCGTCAACGGGCCGACGCGTGGCGACGAACACCGCAGTACGTTCCCGCTGTCGTCGTCGCAGATGCGCGTGTGGTTGGAGACGCAGATGGCACCGCGCGCCGGGGCGTATCACATCGCCGGTGCGTTGCGTCTGGATGGACCGTTGCAAGCCGATGCGCTTGAGCGCGCCTTGCAGACGCTGTCGGACTGGCACGACGTGTTGCGCACGACCATTGCTGTCAATGCCGCCGAGGGTGGCGCACCGGAGCAACGCGTCCATGCCGCGCTACCGGTCGCATTCGCGCGCGACGCCGTTGCACCGGGGACGTCCGGAGACGCTGCCAACGCGGCTGTGCAAGCGCGCCTTGAGGCGCTGACGCTCGAACCGTTCGATCTGGCCGACGGACCGCTCTGGCGTGTCCATCTCACGCAACTGAGCGACCAGTCGCACGTGCTGATGCTGGTCATGCATCACCTGATCTCGGACGGCTGGTCGATGAACCTGCTGGTTGCGGATCTGGCGCGTGCCTATCGTGCCCATGCGAGCGGCACTCAGCCGATGCGCGGCGCGACGACTTCACCGCTGCGCTACGGCGATTACGCCGTGTGGCAGCGCGAACAACTGGCTGGTCCCGCGCAAGCCGCGCAGCTCGCCTACTGGCGTCAGCAGCTTGGCACGACGCATCCTGAACTGGCCTTGCCGTTCGACCGCGCACGCCCTGTCGTTCGTGACGGCGCGGGGGCCAGCATCGACCTCACGATGCCGCCGGGCTTGCCCGCGCGACTCGACCGTTTTGCGCGTGAGCACGGCGTTACCCGTTTCATGGTCATGGCCGCTGCCTTCCATCTGCTCATGCATCGCGTCACCGGCGAGGGCGATGTGCGTACGGGAATGCCCGTGGCCGGGCGCGCGCACGAAGCCGTCGAGCCGGTCGTGGGCTTCTTCGTCAACACACAGGTATTGCGCTCGCAGATCGAATCGCCAACGACGTTTGCCACGCTCGTCACGCAGGTGCGAGACCAACTGCTGGGGGCGCAACAGCATGCCGACGTCCCGTTCGAACGGCTGGTGGAACACCTCGCACCTGTGCGTAGCGTGTCGCGGCACCCGTTGTTCCAGGTGTCCATCAATCACCAGAAGCGCGCCTTCGCGCCGCTGAGCGATCTGGCCGGTGTGACGATGCAGGCCATCGAGCGCCGTGCACATCATGCGCAGGTCGACCTCGCGCTCGATACGGAGGAGGACGAAGCGGGCGCACTGCGCGGCTGGCTGACGTACGCCTGCGACGTGTTCGACGCGCCGACAGTGCGCCGCCTCGGCGAGCAATGGCTGACGCTGCTGGATGTCGCCATGACGCAGGCCACGACGCCCGTCGCGCGGCTTGCGATGACGACTGGCGACGCGGCGAGTCAGGGCAACGGTAAAGGCCGTACGCGGGTGAGCGTTGCCGTGCCGCTGCCCGTGCATGCCGTGATCGACGCGCAGGCCGCAGTCCGGAGTGACGCGATTGCCGTGTGCGACGCAAACAGTCGCGTCTCATACAGCGACCTCGTCACCCGCGCGAACCGCATCGCGCATGCGCTCATTCGGGCGGGCGTCGCGCCCGAGGCGCGTGTCGGGCTGGCCATGTCGCGCAGCACGGACCTGATCGTCGCCATGCTCGGTATTCTCAAGGCAGGCGCGGCGTATGTGCCGCTCGATCCGGCGTATCCGGTCGAGCGTCTGAGCTATATGGTGGAAGACGCCGGGGTGACACACGCGATCACGCAGGCGTCGCTGGCCGGGGCGTCGTGGCTGCCGGACGAGGCGATGACCGTTGAATCGATGCTCGCCGACGCCTCGCTGCCGGATCACGCCCCGGCGCGCGACGTCCACGTCGATCAACTGGCTTACGTGATCTACACGTCCGGATCGACGGGGCGTCCGAAGGGCGCGCAACTGACGCATCGCAACCTGATGCGATTGCTCACAGGCACGTCGCAGGACTTCGCCTTCGACGCGGCCGACGTCTGGACGATGTTCCATTCGTACGCCTTCGACTTCTCGGTCTGGGAAATCTTCGGAGCGCTCGCGCATGGCGCGCGGCTCGTGGTCGTGTCGCAGGACACGGCGCGCGATCCGGTCGCGATGTGGACGCTCGTTGCCCGCGAAGGTGTGACGGTGCTCAACCAGACGCCCTCGGCGTTCTATCAATGGCTCGGCGCGATGCCGTCGGACGCGACGTCGACGACGCTGCGCCACATCGTCTTCGGCGGTGAAGCGCTCACGCCCGCAAGACTCGCCGCGTGGTGGCAGCGCTTTGGTGAAACGACGCGTCTGACCAATATGTACGGCATCACGGAGACGACGGTGCACGTCAGTCAGCACGTGCTGCATCGGGACGACACAGCGGGTTCACCCATCGGCGAGCCGATTGCCGACCTCGACTGGCGTGTGCTGGACGCGGGTCTTAACGAGGTGCCACCGGGTGTTGCGGGCGATCTGTACGTATGCGGCGAAGGGCTGGCGCGTGGGTATCTGGGACAGGCAGGCCTCACGGCCGAGCGCTTTGTGCCGGACCCGAAGGGCGCACCGGGCGAGCGTATGTATCGCAGCGGTGACCGGGCGCGTCGGCTGGCGGACGGCACGCTCGACTACCTCGGTCGGGGCGACGCACAGGTCAAGCTGCGCGGCTTCCGCATCGAGTTGGGCGAAATCGAGTCGCAGCTGCTGCGTCATGAAGGCGTGACGGACGCGGCCGTCCTGGTGCGGGACGACGGTGCGGGCGAGCAGCTGGTGGCGTACGTGGTGTCGCCGCCGGACCGCGCCGCCGACGTCGATACCGCCGCGCTGTGGTCGCGTCTGCGCACCCATCTGAGCAGCGAACTACCGGCTTACATGGTGCCGGGCCAGTGGTTGCGTCTGGATGCCTTGCCGCTCACCCCGAACGGCAAGCTCGACCGGCGTGCGTTGCCGGTGCCCGAAGCCGCCGCAGCGGTGCAGTTCGAAGCGCCGCGCGACGGCATCGAAGCGCGCATCGCTTCGATATGGCAGGACGTGCTGGGCGTGCCGCGCGTGGGGCGTCACGACGACTTCTTCGCGCTGGGAGGTCACTCGTTGCTGGCAACGCAGGTGGCGTCACGGTTGCGCGATGCGTTGTCGCTCGACGTACCGCTGCGCACGCTCTTCGAAGCGAGCCGTCTGACGGCACTGGCGGAAGCCCTCGACGCGATGACCGGAGCATCACCCGCCAGCCCGGCGGTCGCCGAAGACGACCTGCAAGCCGCCCTGCGCGAAATGGAATCCCTTTCCCCCGAAGCACTGCAAGCGCTGCTCGGGCCGGAGGCTACTCATGGGCAAACTAAGCATGGCTGATACGAAAGACGACATTCAAACGACGCTCGCCCGTCTGGCTCCGGCGCAACGGCAGGCGATGATCGCGCTGCTCGAACGCAAGGGCGTCGATGTGCGCGAGCACTTGCCGCTCGACGGCTGGGTGTCCCGCACGGAGGGGCAGGACGTCGAGCGCGCCGTCGCCTCGTTCGCGCAGCAGCGCATGTGGACGCTGCTGCAACTGGATGAGCGCCACGACACTTATCACATCACCGGCGCGGTACAGCTCGATGGCGATCTGGATACGGCGGCGCTGGCGCAAGCCTTCGCCGCTGCCGTGGCACGTCACGCCGCGCTGCGCACGACGTTCGACGTGGCGGACGGCAAGCTCATGCAGCAAGCGCATGCGCGCGTCGATGTTCCGCTGGACATCGTACCGCTGGCCGCCGGGGCCACTGAGGCCGACGTTCGCAACGCGGTGGCGGACGTCAGTCGCCGTGCCTTCGATCTGACGCTCGGCCCGCTCGTGCGCACGACGTTGCTGCGCGTGACGCCGACGCGTCATGTGTTGGTGCTGACGATGCATCACCTGATCTCCGACGGTGGCTCGCTCGACGTGCTTATCGGCGAGATCGCCCGTGACTACGCCATCGTGCGCAACGGACGGACGCCCGCGACGCAGGCGACCGGCCCGACCTACGGCGATTACGCCATCTGGCAAAGATTGCGGCTGGGCGGCGAAGCGCTGACCGGGCAACTGGATTACTGGGCGACGCAGCTCGCTAATGCCGACGATTTGCTGGCGTTACCGCTCGACCGTCACCGCCCGGCGCAGCGCGATGCCGAAGGCGGACGCGTAGCGTTCACGCTGCCAACACCGCTGGCGGAGCGCGTTCGCGCCCTGGCGCGTGACGCCCGCACCACGCCGTTTGCCGTCTTGCTAGCGTCCTTTCAAGCGCTGCTGGCCCGCTACGCCGTAGGCCAGAGCGATGACGATACGGATGCCTCCACCGTCGATGTGCGTGTCGGTGTGCCGGTGAGTCATCGCAGCCGCACCGCGCTGGAGCGTGTGGTGGGGTGTTTCGTCAACACCGTGGTCGTGCGTGCGCGCGTCGATTTGTCGGCGGGCTTCGACGCATTGCTCGCGCAGGTGCGCGACACGCTGCTCGACGCGCAGCGTCATGCGGACGTGCCGTTCGAGCAGGTGGTCGAGCGCCTTGCCCCCGCGCGCAGTCTGAGCCATAGCCCGTTGTTTCAGGTGATGGTGAATCATCAGCGGCGTCATGCGGCGTCGGCATTGCAGTTGCCGGGCGTCACCGCGACGGTGCTCGACGGCGAGACCACGCAGGCAAAGTTCGACCTGGACCTGGGAATCGTGGAGTCGCCGGACGACACGCTCGGCGGTGGGCTGGGCTACGCCTGCGACGTCATCTCGTCGCAAACGGCGCAGCGCATCTGCGCGCACTGGCAGACGTTGCTCACCGCGCTCGTTGCGCAGTCGGCAACGCCCTTGCAGGACCTGCCGCTAGCCGATGCAGACGAGTTGGCCGCCATCCGCCGCTGGGGTAGCCCCGCGAACGATGCTGGCGTCGCAACGAACGATACGCGCCTGCTACCGGACATGATCGCGGATCACGCAGCGCGTCGCCCGGACGCCACCGCTGTCGAATGCGATGGCGATGTGCTGACGTATGGCGAGCTGCTGCGTCGCGCGGACGCGCTGGCGGCGCGCTTGTTGACGAACGGATTGACGCCGGAGACGCGTGTCGGGGTGTGGTTGCCGCGCTCGACGAACGTGTTCGTCGCGATGGTCGCGGTGCTACGCGCAGGCGGTGCCTATGTTCCGCTTGACGTGGAACATCCCGCCGAGCGCGTGGCCGAGTTGTGCGCCGATGCGGGCATTGCGCTGGTGATCACGGACGGGGACGGGCTGACACGTGTGCCGCCGGGCGTGACAGCGCTGGACATTGCCGCGGCCGATTCACCCGCTACGACGGTAGCGCTGCCTGCACTGCATTCCGCGCAACTGGCCTATGTGATCTTCACGTCCGGCTCGACGGGGCGGCCGAAGGGCGTCGCCGTCTCGCACGGCCCGATTGCGATGCATTGCCGTGCCATCGCCGGGCTGTTCGGCATGACACCGGGCTTCCGCGAACTGCATGTGGCGTCGCTCTCGTTCGACGGTGCGCATGAGCGCTGGCTGACGCTGCTGTCGCAGGGCGCGTGCGTGGTGCTGCGCGGCCCGCGTCAATGGACGCCGGAGGAAATCTGCGAGCAGATCGTGCACCGTCGCGTGACCAACGCCGGGCTGCCGACGGCGCTATTGCGTCACGTGGCGCAATGGGTGGAAGCGCACCCGGACGCCGTGCCGCCTGGACTTATCTACTCGTGCGGTGGCGAAGCGTTGTCCCGCGACACGCTGGCGCTCGTCATGCGCACGCTGCAACCGGCGCGGCTGCTCAACGGTTACGGGCCGACGGAGACGGTCGTGACGCCCGTGAACTGGACGGTCCATGCAGGCATGCAGAGCCCGACGCCGTACGCGCCTATCGGCTCGCTCGTGGGCGAGCGTCGCGCGTATGTGCTCGACAAGCGTCTGCAGCCGGTGCCGGTCGGCGTGGCGGGTGAGCTGTATCTCGGCGGTGAGGGCGTGGCGCGCGGGTATCTGTCGCGTCCCGGCCAGAGCGCCGAGCGGTTCGTGCCCGACCCGTGGGGCGCGCCGGGCACGCGCATGTATCGCACCGGCGACCGTGTCCGTTGGCTGGACGACGGCACGCTGGAGTACCTCGGCCGTCGCGATCAGCAACTCAAGGTGCGCGGTTTTCGCATCGAACCGGGCGAAGTCGAAGCGCAATTACTGGCCGAGGGGGGCGTGCGCGAAGCTGTCGTCGGCACGGCGCAGGGACCGGCGGGGGTGCAACTCGTGGCGCACGTGAGCGCGACGCCGCCGGACGGCGTCGACGTGGCGAGCTTCGGCGAGCAGTTGCGACAAGCGCTCGCCGCGCGTCTGCCCGCGTATCTGGTGCCTGCACAGATTCTGGTGCTCGACGCGCTACCCAAGCTCGTCAACGGCAAGCTCGACCGCAAGCGGCTACCGGAGCCGGTGTGGCAGAGCGCGAGCGCGGAAGCGCCACGAGTGGGGGCCGAAGCGGATCTCGCAGCCATCTGGACGCAATTGCTCGGGGCGGCGCAAGTCGGCCGGGGCGACAACTTCTTCTCGCTCGGAGGCGACTCGATCATCGCGCTGCAACTGGTGAGCCGGGCGCGCGAGGCGGGCTGGCGCATCACGGTGCGCGACGTGTTCCGCCATCAGGCGCTCTCGGAACTGGCTGCTGTGGCAACGCCCGCGCAAACGATTGCAGGTGCCGTCGAGCAGACTGCCGCTGACGAAGCGCGCGAGATCCCCTTGCTGCCGATCCAGTCATGGTTCTTCGGCGAACCGATCCCTCAGCGCGACCATTGGAATCAGTGGGTGCAGGTGGAGGTACGCGACGCAGGACGTCCGCTCGATGGCGGCTCACTGCGCGAGGCGTTGCAGGCCGTCGCTGCGCATCACGAAGCCCTGCAAATGCGCTACGTCCAAAGCGGCAACGGCTGGCAACAACGGCGTGCTTCGTCCGACACATCGCTCGTCGATCTGGATGTCGTGGACGCCGCCGATGAAGCGAAAGCGCTTGCCGCTGCCGAGCGCGCACAGCGCGGTCTGTCGCTGGCAAACGGTCCGTTGCTGCGCGCGGTGCTTGTCAACCTGACGGGGGGACGTCAGCGTCTGCTGCTCGTCTGCCATCACATTGCAGTGGACGGCGTGTCGTGGCGCGTGTTGCTGGGCGATTTGCAGCGAGCGCTAGCACAGCGTGAAGCGGGGCAACCCGTCGCGCTGGCGGACAACCGCACGTCGTACGGCGCTTGGGCGACCTACTGGCGTGATTGGGCGTCTTCGTCCGAGGCTGAGCAGGAAGCGAATTTCTGGACGAACGCACTGCAAGGCGCACACAACACGCTGCCCGTCGACGCCACGCCCGCAGAGGGCGACCGTCAGGCAGATGCAGCGGAAGTCACCGTGGCGCTCGACGTGTCCGCCACCCGCCGGTTGCTAGAGGCTGCGAACGACCGCGCGCGTATCCACGAACTGCTCGTTGCCGCACTGGCGCACGCCGTCGGCGAGTGGACCGGAGCAGGGCGCGTGGCCTTGTGCGTCGAAGGTCATGGCCGCGACGATGTGCCGGGCACAGAGGTCTTCGATCTGACCCGCACGCTTGGCTGGTTCACGTCGGTCTATCCGCTGGCAGTCGACGTCTCGGCATCGCCGCGCGACACGCTGTTCGCGCTCAAGCGGATGTGGCGGGCTGTGCCACGCGCCGGACTGGGATTCGGTGCGTTGCGGTATCACGGCAGCGCCGCAGTGCGCGAAGCGATGGCCGCGTTGCCGCAGGGACGCATCACGTTCAACTACCTCGGCCGCATAGACGCAGGCTTTGGCGAAGGGAGGTTCGCGCCGAGCGATGCGCCCGCAGGGGCTGCCCGCGACGCCTGCGCACCGCTGGGCAACTGGCTGTCCGTCGACGGGGCGATTGCCGATGGCTGTCTGCGTCTTTACTGGCGCTTCTCGCGTAAGCGCTTCCACGAGGCGACGATTGCCGCTGTGGCTGCGCGCATGCAAGCGGCGCTGGGCACGCTCGTCACGGCCAGTGCCGACGCACAGGTCACGAGCGCGGCCGACTTCCCGCTGGCGGACCTCACCGAAGCTGCGCTGGCTGCGTTGCCGGTGCCCGCCGCCGATCTCGAAGACGCCTATCCGCTGTCCCCCATGCAGCAGGGGATGGTGTTTCATGCGCGTCTTGCGCCGGACAGCGCGTCGTATATCAACCAGCTTCAGATCCGTCTCGAAGGGTTACAGGCCGATGCCTTTGCCGCCGCATGGCAGGCCGCCGTCAAACGTCACGCGATCCTGCGCACGAGCTTCGTGTGGCGAGACGGCGCGGCGCCGCTGCAACTCGTGCATCGCGAGGTGCCGCAAGCGTTGCGTCTGCTCGACTGGCGCGAACGTGTGGCCCAGCAGGGCGCGGGTGTGCTGACGGAATTGGCGCAGCAGGAACGCGCACAGGGTTTCGACCTTGCGGTCGCGCCGTTGCAGCGTGTGGCGCTCGTGCGTGTGGACGACGACGCGTGGCAACTGGTCTGGACGCTGCATCACGTGTTGCTCGACGGCTGGAGCAGCGCACAGTTGATCGGCGAGATCCTTCAGGCGTATCTGTCCGGCACGCCCGAGGTGACGGGCACTGCGCCGCGCTTTCGCGACTACATCGCGTGGCTTGAGGAACACGCGCCGCAGGACGGCGAATCGTTCTGGCGCGAGCGGCTGGCCGCCTTCGAATCGCCCACGCAATTGCACGAGACGGTGCTGCGCACGACGGCCCCGACGCAAGGCCACGGTGAGCGCACCTTCCGGGTCGATGCGACGAGCGCACAGGCCTGGCAGCGCGCCGCGCGCAGTCGCCGCCTGACCGTCAACACGCTGGTGCAAGGCGCGTGGACGCTGCTGCTCCAGCGCTACACGGGCAAGCGCGACGTGTGCTTCGGCGTGACTGTCTCCGGTCGTCCGGCGGAGCTGCCGGGGGCCGAACGCATGATGGGGCTCTTCATCAACACGCTGCCCGTGGTGCAGGGGCCGTCGCCCTCCGAAGGACTCGACGACTGGCTACACCGTTTGCAGGAAGACAACCTGGCGCTGCGCGAAGCCGAGAGCACGCCGCTCTACGACATTCAGCGCTGGGTCGGCTGGCCGGGGCAGGCGTTGTTCGACTCGCTGATCGTCTTCGAGAACTATCCGGTGGATCGCGCGTTGCGGGCACAAGGCGCGCAGGCGCTGCGCTTCGGCGACATCGTGAACGTGGAGACCACGCACTACCCGCTCACGATCGGCATCGCGTCGGGCGAGACCATCGACGTGCGCATGAGCTACGACCGTCAGCATTTCGACGACGGAGCGGTGGAGCGTTTGTGGACGCAATTGCACGACCTGCTGGGGCAGTTGTGCGCGCCGCAGACGTCGAATGTGCTGCATGCTGTACGTGTTGCGGACGTCGTACTGCACGACACCGACGCCGCATGGCCGACGCAGCGCGGACCACGTCGGACATTCGATGTCACGACGACCGTCGACCGGACGATTGCCGCTTTCGCGACCTCGCAACCGAATGCCATCGCCGTCACCGATGGCGAGCACTCGCTCACCTATGCGGAACTCGACGCGCAGGCGAACCGTGTGGCGCACGCGCTGCTGCGCCGGGGTGTGGCGGCTGAGGACCGTGTCGGTATTGCGTTGACGCGTCGCGTCGAACTGATCGTCGCGATTCTCGGCGTGCTCAAGGCGGGCGCGGCCTACGTGCCGCTCGACCCCGCATATCCGGACGAACGCCTCGGCTACGTGGTGCAGGACGCCGACATCAAGGTCGTGGTGACGGACGCCGCGCTCGGCGCACCTGTGTGGCTGCCGAAGGACAGCGTGAGCATCGATGCACTGTCGCGCGACGCGACGCTGCCGACCACTTCGCCCGAAGTGCGTATTCACGTCGACCAACTGGCGTACGTGATTTACACGTCCGGCTCGACGGGCAGGCCGAAGGGGGTGCAGGTCGCGCATCGTCAGTTGATGCGTCTGCTGCACTCGACGCAGGACTGGTTCGGTTTCGGTCCGGATGACGTCTGGACGATGTTCCACTCGTATGCGTTCGACGTGTCGGTGTGGGAGATCTTCGGCGCGCTGTCGCATGGCGGACGACTGGTCGTCGTGCCGTACTACACGAGCCGCGAACCGCAGGCCCTGTGGACGATGATCGAGCAGCAACGCGTGACGGTGCTGTGTCAGACACCGTCCGCGTTCTATCAGGTGCTCGCGGCTCTGCCGCCGGACGCTTCACAGACCACGCTGCGCCACATCGTGCTGGCGGGCGAAGCGCTTACACCGCGCCGACTCGCGCCGTGGTGGTCGCACTTCGGCACGCAAACCCGCGTCATCAACATGTATGGGCCGACGGAGACGACCGTCTATGTGAGCTATGGCGTCGTGACACCGGAGGCGGCCGAGGCGGGCGTCGGTCAGTCGCCGATTGGCGAGGCGTTGCCGGATATCGGCTGGCGCGTGCTCGACGCGTCGCTTGCGGAAGTGCCGATGGGGGTGCCGGGCGATCTGTACGTCGGTGGCGACGGGTTGGCGCGCGGCTATCTGGGACGTGCGGCGTTGAGCGCCGAGCGCTTCGTCCCCGATCCGTGGGGGCCTGCCGGTGCACGCATGTATCAGACGGGCGACCGCGTGCGACGTCTGCCGGACGGCACGCTCGATTACCTCGGGCGCGGCGATCAGCAGGTCAAGCTGCGGGGCTTCCGCATCGAGCCGGGCGAGATCGAGGCGCAGTTGCTGGCGCACGCGGAGGTCAGCGATGCCACCGTGCTGGTGCGAGGCGAGGGCGCCGACGAACAACTGGTGGCGTACGTCGTCGCCAGTGCCGAGGACGAGGGGCTTTGGGAACGCCTGCGCGAGCATCTCGCCACGCGCGTGCCGGTGTTCATGCTGCCGGGCCAGTGGCTGCGTCTGGACGCGTTGCCGCTCACCCCGAACGGCAAGCTCGATCGTCGTGCTCTGCCTGTACCGCAAGCGGCTGCCGCGCGGTTTGTTCCGCCGGAGGATGGAGTGGAATCGGACGTCGCGCAGGTCTGGCAGGCAGTACTCGGCGTCGAGCGCGTGGGGCGTCACGACAACTTCTTCGCACTGGGCGGCCACTCGCTGCTGGCCACGCAGATGGTGGCGCGCTTGCAAGCGTCGTCGGCGCGTTCGGTGGCGTTGCGTCAGTTGTTCGAGACGCCGGTGCTGTCGGACTTCTGCGCCGCGTGGGCGGCTGCCGCGCCAGCAGCGCTCGATGCGCAGACGCGCAACGCACTGGACGATCTGCTCGGCGATCTGGAGGCCGATGCGGCTTGATGTGCTACGGCCTCGCGTCGCGCAAGATCGCTTGCCGAGTCATGCGCGACGCAAGGCCATCTCCATTCGATTTCTGGTGGTTCGATAGAAGGATTTCGCGATGTCTCTCGCCAATTCGGCCAACGTGGCCCATGTTCCCAAGGCTGACGACTCGGCATTGATGCGACGTTTCCTCGCCTTGCCGGGCGACAAGCGTCGCGTGTTTCAGTCGCGCGCCCGTGAGCAGGGCGTCGATCTGGCCAGTCTGCCGATCCCCGGTGGGCTGCGTGACGGGGCCGATGCGCCGCTGTCGTATGCTCAGCAACGCCTGTGGGTCGTCGAGCAACTGCATCCGGGCACGGGCGCGTACAACATTCCGGCCGCTGTGCGGCTGAAAGGGACGCTGAACGTTGTAGCGCTGTCGCAGGCGTTCGCGGGCATCGTCGCGCGGCATGAAGCGCTGCGCACCAGCTTTCACGAAGGGCCGAACGGGGCCGTGCAACGTGTGCATGACGATGTGCCGTTCTCCATCGACTACGAAGACTGGCAAAGCGATGACACGACCGTTGCCGATCGAGACGCGCGCGTGCAAGCATGCGCGCGTGACGAAGCAGTCCGTCCTTTCGCGCTGGACGCTGCGCCGTTGATGCGGGCACGACTGATTCGTGTAGCGGCCGACGAACACGTATTGCTGCTCACGCTGCATCACATCGTGGCGGACGCATGGTCGATGACGCGTCTGGTCGAGGAATGCACGCGTGGCTACGCCCAATTCGTCGGTACCGGCGGAGCGGGGACTCACGTCGCGCCACTGCCTGTGTTGCCGGTGCAGTACGCCGACTACGCCATCTGGCAACGTGGCTGGCTCGAAGCCGGTGAACTGGAGCGTCAACTAGCCTACTGGCGTGCGCAGCTTGGCGAAGACCATCCCATATTGCCGTTACCGACGGACCGTCCACGTCCGGCAGCGCCGAGCGGACGCGGCGCGACATATGTCATGGAAGCCGACGCACCGCTCACCGCACGGCTGCGTGAGTTGGCGCGTACTCACGACACCACGCTCTACACCGTGTTGCTGGCGGCGTATGGCGTGTGGCTGGGGCGCATTGCCGGTGTTCGCAGCGTCTGCGTTGGCGTGCCGGTCGCGGGGCGCGCGAAGCTGGAAACGGAGCCGCTGATCGGCTTCTTCGTCAACACGCAGGTGATGCGTGTGCCGCTCGATCCGACAACATCGTTCGGCGGTCTTGTCGCGACGATGCGCGCGCGGGCCATCGAAGCGCAAGCGCATGCCGACGTGCCGTTCGACAAGCTTGTCGAAGCGTTGCAACCGGCACGCGATGCGTCCGTCAACGCGCTGTTTCAGGCGAAGTTCAATCACGAGATTGCACGCGACGCCGTGCCGGAGATGGCCGGTCTTCGGATCGAGCCGGTGGTCGTTGCCGGACAAAGCTCGCACTTCGATCTCTCGCTCGATACGCTGGAGCGCGGCGACACGTTGCAGATCGCGCTGACGTACGCCACGGACCTGTTCGACGCCACGACCGTCGAGCCGTTAGCGCGTGCGTTCCACCGTCTGCTAACGCAACTGACGCAAGCCCCGGGCGACCCGCTCGCCGATATCGCGCTGAGCACCGACGTGCCCGTCACGACCGACGGCGAGCGGCGCGTGTGGGACACGCGCGACTGGATGGAGACATGGGCGTCGCGCGTCGCTCAGCAGGGCGATGTGCTGGCCGTCGAAGGCGGGGACGGTGCGTGGTCGCGTCGCACGCTCGACGCGCATGCCAATCGCGTGGCGCACGCGCTCGCGACGCAGGGCGTCGGTGCGGAGGATCGCATTGCATTGCTGATGCCGCGCAGCGTCGGTTGGGTCGCCGCGATGCTCGGTGTGTGGAAGCTAGGGGCGGCCTACGTGCCGCTGGACCCGACGCAGCCGTCCGCACGTCTCGCACAACTGATCGCAGCGAGCGGTGCAAAGGCACTGATCGTGGCGCCGGATGTCGCATCGGTCCCTCAGGTCGACGGCTGCCAGACGCTGGCCATCGTCGATGTGCTGGCGGGAGACGAGGTGCGTTTCGTCAGTCGCAGCGTGCATCCGGCGCAGGCGGCTTACGTCATCTACACGTCGGGGTCCACCGGACAGCCGAAGGGTGTCGTTGTGAGCCGGGGTGCGTTGCATAACTATGTACAGGGCGTGACCTCCAGACTGCACGATCTCCCGGAAGACGCCGGGATGGCGATGGTCTCGACCGTCGCGGCCGACCTCGGGCACACGGTGCTGTTCGGCGCGCTCGCGATGGGACGCCCGCTGCATCTCATGCCGCAGGAAGATGCTTTCGACGCGGGACGCTTCGCCGAGTGGATGCGTGCACGCCGCATCGGGGCGACGAAGATCGTGCCGAGCCATCTGAAGGGGCTGATGCTGGCCGCAGGACCGGACGTGCTTCCGAACGACTGGCTGATCGTGGGCGGGGAAGCGGCGGATGCCGAGTTGCTGACGTTGCTTCACACCCATCGTCCGTCGCTGCGTGTGCTCAATCACTACGGGCCGACCGAAACGACCGTGGGCGTGCTTACTCACCGTGCGGCATCCAATGATGCGCTGTTGCCTGTCGGCCTGCCGTTGCCGAACGTGAGTGCCTACGTACTCGACGACGATCTCAACGCGGTGCCGCCGGGCGTAAGCGGCGAGTTATACATCGGCGGTGTCGCGCTCGCACGTGGCTATCTCGGCGAGCCGGGCAAGACAGCGGAGCGCTTCGTGCCGGATCCGTGGCGTCCGGGCGCCCGTATGTATCGCACGGGCGATCGGGTGAAGCGACGTGCAGACAGTGAAATCGTCTATCTCGGACGCGCCGACGATCAGGTGAAGATTCGCGGCTATCGCGTGGAGCCGGGCGAGGTGGCCCATGCGCTGCGCGCGCTGGACGGTGTGCAGGATGCCATCGTCCTCGTGGAGCGCGACGCGCGCGGGCAATCGCAATTGCTCGGCGGCTACACGGGGGAGCTGACCGAGACCGACGCGAAGGCAGCGCTCACCTCGGCGTTGCCGTCGGCCTGGGTGCCGTCGCGGATCGTGCGTCTGACGGCACTACCGCTTACGGCGAACGGCAAGGTGGATCGTCGCGCGTTGCTGGCGGCGATGTCGACCGACACGTCCGACGGGGACGCGAAGGCGCAGGCGGCGCCGTCAGGCGAGATCGGCGCGCTCGAAGCACGCATCGCGGAAGTCTGGAAGGCGGTCCTCAAGACGGCGCAGGTAGGCCGCGACGCGAACTTCTTCGAGATCGGTGGCGATTCGATTCTGGCGTTGCAGGTGATTGCGCGGCTCAAACGCGGGACGCCGCCGCTCAAGGTCAGCCTGCGCGAACTGATGCAGCACGGCACGGTGGCACGCCTTGCCGCCGCACTTTCCCCTTCGCAGGCTGCGCCATCGGCCGGTGGCGACCTGCTGGTGCGGTTGAACGCCAGCAAGTCGTCGGCACCCGCGCTGTTTTGCGTTCACCCGGCGGTGGGCACTGTCTTCGACTACCGTCCGCTTGCGCAGGCACTGGCCGACGAACGTCCGGTGATCGGCATTCAGTCGCGCATGTTGATCGATCCGGCGTGGTCGGATAGGTCGCTTGACGAAATGGCAGGGCGATATGTCGACGCCGTGCGCATCGCTCAGCCGAACGGGCCGTATCACTTGCTCGGCTGGTCGCTCGGTGGGCCGATTGCGATGGCGATGGCCGAGCGTCTGCGTGCCAGCGGCCAGACGGTCGCGTTCCTCGGACTGGCGGATACGTTCGTACCGGCGCAGCAGGACGATGCGCCACCCGTCGCATCGTCGCGCGACTGGACGGGCGATCTGCTTGACTATCTCGTCACGATTCTGCCGCAGGTCGACGCGGGGAAACTACGCGCGTCGCTCGCACCGCACGCCGGGAAGCCGTTGGATGAGGGCGTATTGGCGGCTGCTGTCGATGCCGCGTTGACGATGCACGGGCAGGGCGGTGCGCCGGTGACCGCTGAGGGTGATTACGCGTCGCTCGGTCGCGACGAACTCGCGCACATGTTCCGGGTGACGGCGCACTTGCGTGCCTTGGCGGACGTTCATCGTCTGCGTCCGTCCGTGGTGCCCGTGCATGCATGGTGGGTCGAGCGGCGTGCGTCTGACGACCGTGAGCGGCTGTCGCGCGCGATGGGTGCAGCGCCGGTGTACGAGGGCACGGTCGCGTCGAGTCACATGCAACTGCCTCGCACGAAGGCGTGGATCGACGATGTCGCAAGGGCTGTGCGAGACGTGAGCGAAGTGAGCACTACCGGGGTGAGCGTCGCCGCGTGACATTGCGGCGACGGAGGTCGCGTTCGAAACAAAAAAGCGAGGCCAGTTCATTGGCCTCGCCTTTTTTAACGACCTTTCAGACGTCCAATGACTTACCAGCTGTACTTGGCCGTGCCGAGAATCGTGCGACGTGCACCATAGGCGCACTGTGAGGTCGTCACACACACGACGTAGGTCTTGTCGAAGATATTGCTGCCGTCGAGCTGGAAGCGCCAGTGCTTGTCCAACTGGTAGTGCAGGCCCAGGTCGACCAGCGTGCGCGACGGCGCTTGTCCGGCTGTATTGGTCGCGTCGATGAAGGTCGGTCCGACGTAACGAATGCCGCCGTTAAAGCCGAAGCCCTTGAGCACACCGGCGTGGAACGTGTAGTCGGCCCACAGGGCGGCGGCCGTGCGCGGTTGCTGCGGCGGTACTTTGCCCAGCAGCGTCGGGTCGGTCGTCTTCGAGTTGGTGATGTTCGTGTTCGTGTACGAGCCGATCACCTTCAGGTTGTCGGTGACTTCGCCGACCGCTTCGAGTTCGAAGCCCTTCGAGTGCTGCTCGCCCGTCGTGATCGAGAACGCCGTGTTGGCCGGATCGGGCGTGAGCACGTTCGTCATGCGGATGTCGAACAACGACAGCGTGACGAAGCTGTTGTAGCCCTTCGGCTGGTACTTCACACCGACTTCATACTGCTTGCCCTTCGACGGGTTGAACTGGTTGCCAAAGCGGTCCACACCGACGTTCGGCTGGAACGATTCGGAGTAGCTGAAGTACGGTGCCAGCCCCATGTCGAACAGATACGTCAGGCCAGCACGATAGGTCGCCTGCTGGTCTGCCTGATTCGACGAGCGGTTCGTCAGCCGGTTGTAGACGTTCTGTGCCACCCAGTCCTGACGTACGCCCAGCGTGAGCAACCACTTCTCGTACTTGATCTGGTCCTGGAAGTAGAGGCCGCCTTGCGTGAAGCGAGAATCGGAATCCGCTGCCTGACGCGTCAGACCGAACACGGCCGCGCCGTAGTTGGGGGAGAAGATGTCGAGCTGGTTCGCCGCGCTCGCCACACCCTGACGCATGCTGCGATGCTCGTTGTAGTAGTAATAGTCGAAGCCGAAAAGCGCCACGTGCGAGAGCGGACCCGTGGTGAATTTCGTCTGCAACTGGTTATCGATGGTGAGCACATCCGTCTGACGATAGTCGGCAAACGGCAACCGGTTGATCAGTCGCGTGCTGCCCGGCGCGAAGCCCAGACCGTAAGCGTTCGTGTCGACTTTGTAGTCGAAGTACGAATAGCGTGCAGCCTGCTTGAACGACACCTGATCGTTGAAGCGGTGTTCGAGCTGATAACCGGCGAACACCTGCTCGCGCTTGATGTTGTCGTAGTTCGGGTCGCCCACGAAGCGGCCGACCGGAATCTGACCGTTCGGGTTCGGGAGCACCGTGCCGGACGCGGGCAGGAACTGGCCGAAGCCGAGCTTATCGCGCTGGTAGCTGGCCTCGAACGTGATCGTGGTCTTGTCCGTGGCCTTCCACGTGAGCGACGGCGCGATGTAGATGCGGTCGTTCGGGGTGTAGTCGACCTGCGTGTTGCTGTCGCGGAACAGGCCGACGAGGCGGTAGAGCACGCGGCCGTCGGCGTCGAGCGGGCCGCTGAAGTCGAAGGCCGCCTGCTTGTTCTTGAACGAACCGGCCGAGAGCTGGATTTCGTGAAGCGGGGTCTCCAGCGGCTTCTTCGTCACCATGTTGATCAGGCCGCCGGGCGTGTTCTGCCCGTAAAGCACCGACGACGGTCCGCGCAGGATTTCGATGCGCTCAAGGCCGTACGGATCGAGCTGGAATTCTGTCGCCGATTGCAGACGCGTGCCGTCCATGAACAGGCCCAGCGTGGACGCCGAGAAGCCCCGAATGTTGATCCAGTCGAAGCGCGTCTCGAAGCCTGCGTTGTCCGGCAGCACACCGGCGCTATATCGCATGGCCTGACTGACCGACTGCGCGCCCAGATCCTGAATCATCTCCTTCGGAATGACCGACACCGACTGCGGATTCTCGATGAGCGGGGTATCCGTCTTGGTACCCGTGGTACTGCGCTTGGCGACGATGCCATCGACCGGCCCTGCGCCGTTCTCCGGGGCGCGCTCGGCGCTGACCTGCGTGGGCGAGAGCGCGACGTCGCCCTGCTGGACGGTGGTCTGCGCCCACGCACCGTGGGAGAGGGCCAGCGGCGCGAAGGCAAGGCTTGCGGCCAGCGCGATGTGACGGTGGATTGGGTGGATCGGGCGATGGATCGATTGCAGGCGACTGGCCCCCCGGCCACGTGCGCTCCCGTAGTGCTTCATCTAAGACTCCTAGGTTTTTATCGAAGACTGAGGCGACGTGCGCACTCGAATCCCCGGGCGACGGCACCTATCGAGTAGTGGACGAACCAACTGGCCGGATATTTAGGGGGCCATCATCGGCCTGTCATATGGGCCGCCTCATTGCGACAGATGCAGCACGCTGACGGTGGCCGCCGCAACGTCGGCCTCGGTGAACGGTGCGGCCTGCCAGCGCTTGTCGGCCCACGCTTGCAGGGCAGTCGCGTTGCGCGGATCGTCGCGGTCGTCCGAGGGGCCGGAGGCGTCGAGGGTGGCGGCGGCGACGCGTCGCGCCGTATCGTCCGGGAACGAGACGACCTGGAGATACGTATCGCCGCGCGGTGCCGTGTCCATGCCGTAGCGGTCGGTGCCCATGCGGGCGTCGGCGCACATGATCGAGAAGTAGCCCGCGATGTCGCAGCCGCCCGACAGGCCGATGCGACGTCCGC
This sequence comes from Pandoraea commovens, assembly GCF_902459615.1. GTDB lineage: Bacteria > Pseudomonadota > Gammaproteobacteria > Burkholderiales > Burkholderiaceae > Pandoraea > Pandoraea commovens. Next base: position 1,145,439 of record NZ_CABPSA010000001.1, on the reverse strand, counting down.
CGCGCGTGGCGAAGAGCGCTTCGTCGCGTCGGCTGTCGAGTGTCAGCCCCATACGTTGCATCTCCAGTACGGCTGCGCCCAGCACTTGCGCAAGCGACGCGCTTTCTGCAGCGATTCCGGCGGGCGACGCGACGGGGTGCGTTGCATCGAACGGGTCGACAAACGCCCGGCGGCCGGTGGCGTCGACGCCTGCGAGCCGGATCCAGACGGCATCCCACAAGTTCGCGCCCCGGGCGCTGCGCTCGCCCGTGCCGTCCCACGCGGCCAGCACGCGGCAGGCGGGCGCGAGATCGACGGTCTGCGGCGACTTCAGCGGTTTGCCGTCGATGGGGTCTTGGGTGATAAGCACGTCGAAGCGTTTGTCTTTAAGTTCGACCGCTGACGGGCAAACCCGCGCGAGGAGCGACTTGCGGGTGAGGTCGGCGGACAAGGGGTCGGCGCGCAGCACGGACTCACGTACGGCCTGCGTCGTGACCGGACCTGCGGCGCGCAAGGCGGCGATGCGTTGCAGGCCCGCGCGGCTGCGCAGCGAAAGCGGCGCGTTGCTTTGGCCGAGCACACTGCTGAGACGGGCGAGGGGCGCATCCGGCGCGGCCAGCCACGCGCTGTCGTTCATGTTGGCGACGACCGTGTCGCTCATGATGTCCGGCATCTCCCGGCGGCCCAAGGTGCCGGGCAACGGGCTGTCTGGCGCGGTTTGCCATGCGCAGGCGCTGCGGCTGCCGTCGAGGACAGGCAGGCCCGGCGCGGCCTTCGCGAAGGCCAATCCTGCGGGCTTTGCGGTGCAAGCGGCCGACAACGTGTCCGGCACGCCCGGCACCGGGCCGATGTCGCCGAACCATACGCGCGGGTCGCGTCGACCAATGGCCACGGTGTTGACCCACGGATTGGCCGCATCGGTGCGCATGCCGGACGCGAACGCATCGAGCGAGTCGGCCTGTGCCATGCGCAGGTAGTGATCGAGCAAGCCGAAGTTGTTCGCGTTGGCATCGCGCAGGACCAGTGCCTGACGCGTCGTCCAGCCGAGCGCCGGGGACATGGCCGAGAGATTGACGACCGGTCCGTCGGCTGTGCGATACAGCGTTCGTGAGACGGTCGACGTCTTGCCCTGCGCATCGCGCACGGGGACAGTCACGGACACGCGCTGCATGGCTTCGGTTCGGCCGTCGATCCGGTAGCGGGTCGGGTCGGACGGATCGAGCGTGAGGGCCATGAGGCCGAAGCGTCGCGCACTCGAGACCGTATGCGTCCACGCGACGTTCTGCGTGAAGCCGATCATGACGAACGGCGCGCCGAGCATGCCGACGCCGGAGACGTCGAGCTGGCCGGGGATCGTGAGGTGCGCAGGGTACAGCCGGTCGGGGCCCTCCCAGTACCAGTGCGGGCTGCCGTACAGGATCGGCTGACCGTCGGCGCTCAGCGACGCCCCGAAGGCAAACGCGTTGCTGCCGACGCCCGCATCGTTGATCGATGCCAACGACGTCGGGGGCACTCCGGCGGGCAACGATGTTGCGATCGTGCGCACCGGGCGTGATCGTCCATTGATCGCCGCACTGGCCGAAGGCGGCCGGGCCGTCGCGATGGCGGTGATCTGCGTGGCGGCGCTCGCGGCGAGGGTGGCGGCGTAGAGACGGCGGTAGACGTCGTCCTCCGTCACGGTGCCTAGCTGGCGCATCCAGTCGGCGTTACGGCACGCGGTGTGCTGCGCGGCGTCTGTGCCCGCTCGCACGTCTTGCAGATAGCGCGTCACACCAGCTGCGAAGCCCTGCGCCAGCTCACGTCCGCGCGGCGACTGGGCGGCGCGATACCGGTCGAGGGTGGCGGCATCGAACGTCAGACGAAAGAAGACGTCCGCATCGAGGTTGTTCGGCTGGCCGAAAGTGGCGCGCCGGGCAACCCGACCGTCCGCTCCGAAGGCCAGCGAGCGCTCGCCACGAAAGGTCACGATGCTCTCGGCGAGTGTGCAGAGATTGTCCTGCGCCTGCGCGTAACCGAAGCCATAACCGAGGCCGCCCCAGTTGTCCGCGCGAACATGGGCGGTGCCGTCGGTCGTGCGACGCACATCGGCGTTGTAATGAGCGGAAATGGACGGGGCGTGGGATTCCGGGTTTTTTGTCGTTTCGGCGACCTGATGCGTCGGGGGCGTGGGTGACGTGCATGCTGCAAGGCACAGGGCGACGGTGGCCAGTCCGGTACGCAGGGCGCTGGGCGATATCGGTGGGGAAGGCAGATCAGTTAAGGCGGGACGGGCAGGGCGGGCAAGAATCAGGCGCGACGGCTGGGGCGATCGGGACATGGGTAAATATGCCGGTTGGTGATACGTCTTTTGAGCGACGAACCACCACTTCCGGAGTTTAGGCGGCGCGCGCTCACGCCGACCGTCGAGACGACTGGTGCCCGATACCCGTACTTCCACCGGTCCAGCAGCCGCCAGACCGGCATTGAACATGACCGAATCTCTGACGCCTGCCGCGGGCGCGTCGTTGCGCGCGGAAGGCCTTAATGTTGCTGTGGGGGCCCGCAACGTCCTCACTCAGGTCGACGTGACCTTCGCCGCAGGCCGTGTGAGCGCGCTGTGCGGCCCAAACGGCTGCGGCAAGAGCACACTGCTGCGCACGCTGGGCGGCCTGCTCAAACCTGTGTCGGGCCGCGTATGGCTCGACGACACGCCACTTGACTCGCTGCGTGCGCGCGAGCGCGCGCGTCGCATCGCGCTGCTCGCTCAGACCCCCGGCATGCCGTTCGGCATGACCGTCGCCGAACTCGTCGCTTGCGGCCGCTACAGCCACACCGGCATGGGCGGACGCCTCGGGGAGCGCGACAACCTCGCCATCGAGCGCGCCCTGCATCTCATGGAACTGGAAACGCTGTGCACGCGCGACGTCACGGCATTGTCCGGCGGCGAGCGTCAGCGCGCGTTCATCGCGATGGCGCTGGCGCAGGAAGGCAACGTGCTGTTGCTCGACGAGCCGACGACGTATCTCGACGTGCGCCACCAGATCGACATCCTTGCGCGTATTCGCGAACTCAATCGCGAGACGGGGATGACGGTCGTGTGGGTGCTGCACGACCTGAATCAGGCCGCCGCCTTCTCCGACGCCATGCTGCTCATGCGGGACGGCAAGCTGGTCTTTTCGGGCACGCCCGACGAGACGATGGACCCGGACCGTCTGATGGCAGTGTTCGCCACGCCGATGCAACGCATCGACTTTCAGGGCTTGCCGATGTGCTTGCCGGTGCTGGGCGGGCAGGGGGGACGTAGTGACGTTCGCGAGCGGGCGGAGATCGGTGGTCCGAGTGTCCCGAATGGATTGAATGGCGGTCGACATGGCGGCTGAGCGTACGGTGGGGACCTTGCCCCTCGCGCGACGCCTCACGGTGCCCGCGCACGCCGCGCCGCGTCAGTACGCGCGCCGCACACGTGCGTTATTGGGCGGATGGCTGGCCCTTGCGCTCGCCATCGTCGTCCACGCGCTGGCGAACGACGCGTGGCCGGGGGCGGGCACGGTCGCACAGGCGATGCAAGGCGGGCCGAGCGGCATGAATAGCGACGCCACGCTCGGCTGGTTGCTGTTTGTGGACGCATGGATGCCGCAGATTCGTGCGGGCCTTGCCGCCGGGGCATGCCTTGGACTGGCCGGTGCGTTGCTCCAGACCATCACGCAGAATCCGCTCGCATCCGGCGAATTGCTCGGGGTGTCGGCGGGCGCGCAGATGGGGTTGATCGTCGCGTTGCTCGTGCCCGGCCTCGCCGTCCTGCCGATGATGCTGGCGGGCGGTGTGCTGGCGGCGCTGTTCACGTTCGCGCTCGCGGGCGGCACGCGCACGACACCGCTGCGTCTCACATTGGCCGGGGCGGCAAATGCGCTCGCGCTCTCGGCGTTATGCATGGTCGCGCTGACGCTCTACACCCGTGCGGCCGTGGGCGTCGTGCAGTGGAGCACGGGGTCGTTGCAGCAGTTCGGCAAACGCGGGGCGGAAGAAGCGATGTGGTTGCTGCTCCCGGCGGGCGTGGCCCTGCTGGCGTTGCTGCATCCGCTCGGACTGGCGCGGTTTGGCGAAGCGCAGGCGTCGGCGTTGGGGCAGCGAGTCGGCGCGGTGCGTGTCGGGACGATTTTGCTCGCTGCCGTGCTGTCCGCGATTGCCATTGCGCTGGCAGGGCCGGTCGGCTTCGTCGGGCTGGCCGCACCGAATCTGGTGCGTCTGATGGGGGTTCACCGGCCCGCATGGCTGATTCCGCTCTCGGCGTTGTGGGGCGGCGCAATGCTCATCTTCACCGATGCCATTGCGCGCGCGCTGGTGACGTTCGGTGCGCTGCCGGTCGGCGTGATGAGCGCCGTCATCGGTGCGCCCGTGCTGTTGCTGTTGCTTCGCTACGGCCTGCCCGCGAGCACTGCGGAAATGACCGCCCCGATGGCGGCTGGCCATCGTGCGTCGAACCGGCGACCGATGGCCGTGATCGCGGTGCTGGTGGTCGTCGCGCTGATCGCCGTTACCGGACTGACGCTGACGATGGGTGTGCTGTCATGGCCGTCGGCATGGCAGTGGCGCGATGTGTTCGATCCGCACACGGCGGCAGGCATGCTGGTGGACCTTCGTCTGCCGCGCAGTCTGATCGCGATGGGCGCTGGCGCATTGCTGGCGGGCAGCGGCGTGTTACTTCAGGGGGCTTGCCGGAATCCGCTGGCCGGGCCGGAACTGCTGGGCGTGAATCAGGCGGCAGGGCTGGCGGTGCTTGCGCTGCTACTGGTGTCACCCGATGCGGCCGCACGCTGGTCGATGCCCGCTGCGTGGGCGGCCAGCGCCGGGGTGCTGGCGATTGTGCTTGGCGTGAACGCGCGCTGGGGCCTGGCGCCGATGCGGGTGATCCTGACAGGCATGGCGCTGGCCGGTCTGCTCGCGGCGCTGGCGAACCTGCTGGTGCTGCAATTCCACGTGCATGCCACGCAGGCGCTGGTATGGCTCGTCGGCAGCAGTTACGGGCAATCGTGGCACGGCGTGCGGGCGTTGCTGCCCTGGCTGGCGATCTGTCTGCCGCTCGCGGTGTATGCCGGGCGATGGCTCGACCTGCTGAGTCTCGGCGACGAGACGGCCGAGGCGCTGGGCGTGCCGGTCGTGCGTGCCCGTCTCGGATTGCTGGTGCTCGCGAGCGCGATGGCTGCGGCGGCGGTGGCGACTGTCGGTCCGGTGGCTTACGTCGGATTGATCGTCCCGAATGCGCTGAGATCGCTGCCGCTGACCGGCACCCGCGACCGTATCGTCACGGCCGCGCTGGCGGGGGCTTTGCTGCTCGGCGTGGCCGACTTGTTCGGCCGGACGTTGTTCGCCCCGCTCGATTTGCCGCTGGGCATCGTCACCGCTGCCGTCGGCACGCCGCTCTTCCTATGGCTGCTCTCCCGTACTTTCCTGAGGTCGCATGCGCATGCTGGTTAAATCCTTTGGGGGCGTGCCTGTGCAAATCTCACGTCGTCGCTGCCTGAAATACCTTGCCGCTGGCGCGGCGGCGATCACGGGCGTGGCGGCGCTCGACGCACACGCGCAGAACTATCGCGGCCTGTTCAATCGCGCGTCGCCCGTCTTGCCGACGAACGCCCGCCGGGTCGTCTCGCTGGAGTTTCTGTTCACCGAGTCGCTGTTGGCGCTCGACGTCACGCCGGTCGGGGTGGCCGATCCCCGTGGCTACACGCAGTGGGTCAAATATCGCGCAGACCGGCTGGGCGCGGACAGCTCCGTGGGCACGCGCGAGCAACCGAATCTCGAAGCGATTGCGGCGTTGCGTCCCGATCTGATCATCGCGTACGCCTATCGGCATGAGCGGTTGTTCGACGCATTGGCGCGTGTCGCACCGACCGTCGTCTTTAACGTCCAGCCCGCCGAGGGCGAGGGCGACGCGCTCGACCGCATGCTGGCCATTTTCCGATCCCTTGGCGGCATGACGGGGCGCGCCGATGCGGCGGCGCAAATCATCGCCGCTAGCCAGGCGCGCATTGCCGAGGCGCGCACGAGTGCGCTGCGCGACGGTTTTCGCGATGCGCCGATTGCGCTGCTCAACGCCAACGCGGGCGGCGGCAATTTCTGGGCTTACGACAACAAGGACATGATCGGCGCGCTGATCGGGCATCTGGGTGCGCGCAACGCGCTCGGGTGGCTCGACGAGCGTCAGTCGATGGTCAATCTGTCGCTGGGCGATCTGGCGCGGCATCCCGAATGGTCGCTGATCGTCGTCGACAACGGCGCCGCGCCTGCGTATCAGTTGCCGGTCTGGCGGGCGTTGCCTGCCGTGCGCGACGGACGTGTTGCATTTCTGCCGCCGTCGTGGGGGTTTGGCGGACCGGTGTCGCTCGATCGGATTACCGGTCTCGTGGGCACGGCGTTCGCATCGATGGCGCCTGCCATGCGCGCGAGGGCTGCGTCTGGCGTATGAATGGCGTCTGAATTCTGACGGATGCCGTGGCGGCGTCCGGCTTGGCTGAGAGGAGATCGAATCGTGTCAATTGCAATGACTGCCCCTGTTGAATCGTCCGCAGCGCATGACGGGCGTTCTGCACCTCATGATCCCTACGGCGTCACGCTGGCCGACGGCCATCGGTATCACGCGAGCGGGCCGGACGATGGCGTCGCCCGCGCCGGTCAGGACCTCACGCTCTGGTGCGATGCGCGTGCCGTTGCCGTGTTTCAGGTCAGCGAAGCGGATGACGCGATAACGCTGCGGGCGAGCACGCAGCACGACGCCCATCTGCCCGTTCAGGCGCTGCTGCCCGTGCTGGCGGCAGTGTTCTGTCGTCACAAGGCGTGCAAGCGGGCCAGTGTGGTGTGGCCGGGGACGGGTGTCGACCCCGAGCTGGCGGCGTGGCTAGTCGCCGCGGTTCGTGACGGCGTGGGCGAGCAGTTCTCCCAAGCGGATGGTGCGAGTGCGTTGCAGGTCTCGCGTCAGACGTTCTGGCAGCACCCGGCGCAGTGGCTCCAGGGGCCGTCATCGGCCGGGATGGCCCAGCAGTATCGTGTGTCGGACGGCAAGCGCCATCCGTTGCGCGCACCGAAGCCGGTGGGTGAGGTGTACCGGCGTCATATCGCGCGACTCGGCACGAGCTTCAGCCTGCGCGCCATCGATCAGCCGGGCGACGTCGAACGCTTTCATGAGTGGATGAACCTCGACAGCGTGGCGCACTTCTGGGAGCAGACGGGCACGCTGGAGGAGCATGCGCAATATCTGGCGAAGATGCAGGCCGATCCCCATACCGTCACATTGTTCGCATGTTTCGACGACGAGCCGTTTGCTTACTTCGAGGTGTATTGGGCGAAGGAAGATCGCATCGCGCCGTTTTGCGAGGCGGCCGACTACGACCGAGGTTTCCACTTGCTGGTGGGCTCGACGCGTTTTCGCTCACCCGGGCGCACCGAGGCGTGGCTGCGGTCTATCGTCCATTACATCTTCCTCGACGATCCGCGTACGCAGCGCATCGTCGGCGAGCCGCGCATCGATCACGACCGCTGGATCGCCTATATGCAGGGGCAGGGCGCAGCCCGCCTGCGTGAGTTCGATTTCCCGCACAAGCGCGCCGTGCTGATCGCCTTCGAGCGTCAGACGGTGTTCGAGCAATACGCGCCGTGGTGAGGTCGGAACGGACAGGTCCGTGTGGGTGTCTGCCGATCAACGACCTTGATTACTCCGATATCTGCGTGCCAAAACCCGCCTGATTGTCGAATCCGGTCACGACACTGTCGATTGACGCATCATCGCTGGCGGTGAAGCGGAAGTTTCCGTAACTCTTGGCGCGTGTTCTTGCCCATCATGTCGAGTCGCCCCGCCCTGGGGCGACTTCGCTAAAGGAGGCTCGACATGAACGCGACACGTGTGGACTATCAACGCTGGATTTCACTCAGACGGCGGGTGCCCGCGAACGAATATCCCGTGCATCCGCTCCCGGACCGGTTGCCGCGACGCGGGTATGTCGTCTGGTTTTACTTCAGAAACGAATTTTTCGGATCGCAGTTCGACAAGAAAGCGAAGGCTTATGTGTGCGACCACGTCCGCAACCCGTGGGAAGCGGCGTTCCTTGAGACGAAAGCCGAAGCGCTCGATATCGCCCGGCGCATGGTGTGCCCGTGTCTGGTACTGTACTGCGCCGGACCGTCCGCTGCGGTCACCGCCGTGGCCTGAGCGCACGGACCGGAATGTCCGACGGGTGCCGCGCGACGTCAGCCCGACGTGCCCCGCGCAAGACGCTCTGCCAGGGCGGCCTTCACTTCCGGCCATTCGTCGTCGATGATGCTGAACCGGACGGAATTGCGCTTGCGTCCGTCGGGCATGATCCGTTCGTGTCGGACGATGCCCTCTTGCTTTGCGCCGATACGCAGGATCGCGGCGCGCGACTTTTCGTTGAGTTCGTCCGTCGTGAATTGCACGCGCACACAATGCATCGTCTCGAAGGCATAAGTGAGCAATAAGGACTTCGCTTCGGTGTTGATGCTGGAGCGCTGCGCCGAAGCGCTGACCCACGTGTGTCCGATTTCCAGCTTTCGATTCGCTCGGTCCACCTTCCAGAAACGGGTGTGGCCGACCACGTTGCCCGTCGCCGTCGAAACGATGACGAAAGGGATGACGGTGCCATCAATGCGTCCCTTCAATGCCCGGTCGATGTAGGCATCGACGGTATCGGCGCTCGGTACAACGGTCACTTTCAGATTCCACAGCTCGCCGTCGGCCGCCGCAGCAACCAGCGCCTGTGCGTGATGACGTTCCAGCGGATGGAGTTCGACACTGTTGCCGAGCAGCGTGGGACGCAGTGCGTCGGCAGGCGTTGCATGGATAGACATGGGAAGGGCGCGGTCGTGACGGAAGAAAACCTGCAAAACGACGATTCTGCGCCCACTCCGGCGCCCCGGCAAGGCGTCGAACATGGGGCTTTACATGCCGAACTCGCGCAACCCTTCCAGATCGAGAATAGTCAGCACGCCGTAATCGACTTTGACCAAACCCGCCTGCTCCAGCACCTTGAGCGCAAGGTTGACGCGCTGGCGCGAAACGCCCGCAAGGTAACTCAGTTCCTCTTGTGAGATCTGCACGGTGTTGTCGTCGGACGGATACAGGTTCGGATTGAACATCGACGACAGCGAACGGGCGACGCGGGCATCGGTATCGAGCAGACGCTCGTGCTCGACGGCCGCAATGAATTGCCCCAGCCGTTCGTTGAGTTGCAGCGTCAGAAAGCGATTGAACGGAATGCTCGTGTCGAGAAGCCAGTCGAAGGTGGCGATGGGCATATGCGCGAGCACCGAGTCGCGCAGCGCCATGACGTCATATTTCCGGATCTCGTGCTTGAGCACCGACCCTTCCCCGAACCACGCGCCGGCTGGCACGCCCGTGAACGTCACTGTTTTGCCGCTGGCCGACGCTGTCGTGATCTTCACCAACCCCTCGATCACCCCGAACCATGCGTGCGTCGGGTCGCCCTTGCGGCAAACATAGCCCCCGTTTTCGACCGGACGCACCTGAATCTCCGCCACCACGCGTGCGCGCTGATCGGGCGTCAGTCCTTGCGCCCAGGCGCTGCGCTGCAACAAGGTTTCGAGCGACATATAGGGACTTTCCCTTGATTGTCATCCTGGTGACAAATCCGCCGTGAGCCATGAGGTATCTTCGCCTTGCCTGGCAGCGGCGAGACAAGCATTCCTGGCGGTCTGAACACGACGCCGAAGCACAAGTATAGAAGCTGACGCTTGCCCGGCATATCGGTAGTCGCCGTAGTCGTTTCACCGAAGTCGCTGCAGACGCTGTATGGCATTCCAAAGCAAAAATAGCGCCGCTTAGAGGCGCTGCGAGCAGTAAGGAGCGTGTCACGAGCACGCACGCCGACCGAGCCACGCCACTCCCCCTCGACAAATGTCGAAACGTGGCGAGACACAGGAGACTGGCATGCAGGAGCGGACTACCTTCCCGCGATTGTTGTTGGCCCATGCCGCGACACGGGGCGCCCGCACGGCGTATCGGGAAAAAGATCTGGGGATCTGGCAAAGCTGGAGCTGGCAGGAGGCTGCGCATGAAGTGCGCATGCTCGCCTGCGCACTCGCCGCTGCCGGGTTCAAGCGTGGCGACAATCTGGCTATCGTCGGCAATAACCGGGTGCGCCTGTACTGGGCGATGACAGCCGCGCAAGCCCTCGGGGGCGTAGCCGTGCCGCTGTATCAGGACGCCGTTGCTGCCGAAATGGCGCACGTGCTCGAAGACGCCGAGATCGATTTCGTCGTCGCCGAAGATCAGGAGCAGGTCGACAAGCTGCTGGAGCTGCGCGAACACGTACCGCACCTGTCGCACATCATCTACGAAGACCCACGAGGCTTGCGCAACTACGATGCCGCCGGGCTGCAATCGTATGCTTCGGCGCTGGAGCAGGGGCGTACTTTCAACGCGAAGCATCCGCGCTACTTCGACGATGCCGTCGCTGCCGTTAGCCCCGACGACACCGCCACCATCCTCTACACCTCCGGCACCACGGGCAAGCCGAAGGGCGTCTGCCACTCGCACGCCGGGTTGATCGGTGCGGCGTATCACGGCAGCACGTTCGACCGGCTTGGCCCGGGGGACGAAGTGCTGTCCTATCTGCCGATGGCCTGGGTTGGCGACCACCTGTTTTCCTATGCGCAGGCGCTCGTGGCTGGCTTCACGGTCAATTGCCCCGAATCGCCCGACACGATCTCCACCGACATGCGCGAGATCGGCCCGACCTACTACTTCGCGCCGCCTCGTGTGTACGAGAACGTGCTCACGCAAGTCATGATCCGCATGGAGGACGCGAACCGTCTGAAGCGCAAGATGTTCGCGCACTTCATGGACGTGGCGAACCGCTGTGGGGCGGCCGTGCTGGATCGTCGCCCGGTCTCTTGGCTGGACCGTCTGCAATACGCGGTCGGGAACCTCTGCGTATACGGCCCGCTGCGCAACACGCTCGGTATGAGTCGCATCCGAACGGCTTACACCGCCGGTGAGGCCATCGGCCCGGATCTCTTCCGCTTTTACCGCGCGATCGGCATCAACCTCAAACAGTTCTACGGTCAGACGGAGACGTGCGCGTACGTCTGCCTGCAACCGGATCGTCAGGTGCGATTCGACAGTGTCGGCCCGGTCGCGCCCGGCATGGAAATCAAGATTGGCGATAACGGCGAAGTGCTCGTGCGCGGTGTGGGCTTGCTCAAGGAGTACTACAAGCGGCCTGATGCCACACGCGAAGCGCTCGATGAGGGCGGCTATTTCCGCACCGGCGACGCGGGCATCATCGATGCCGACGGCCATCTGCGCATCATCGACCGCGCCAAGGACGTCGGCAAGCTCGCCTGCGGGTCGCTGTTCGCGCCGAAGTACATCGAGAACAAGCTCAAGTTCTTCTCGTATATCAAGGAGGCGGTGGCCTTCGGCGACGGACGCGACGGCGTCTGCGCGTTCATCAATATCGATATGGAAGCCGTGGGCAACTGGGCCGAGCGCAAGCACCTCGCCTACGCCGGTTACATCGATCTCGCCAGCAATCCGCTGGTCGCCGAACTGATCCTCGGTTGCATCGAGCAAGTCAATGCCGATCTCGCGAAGGAGTCGGCGTTTGCCGCCGCACAGATTCAGCGCTTCGTGATTCTCCACAAGGAGCTGGACCCGGACGACGACGAACTGACGCGCACGCGCAAGGTGCGCCGCGCGTTCATCGCCCAGAAATACGACGTGCTGATCGACGCCTTCTACACCGGCAAGTCGACGCAGTTCATCGAAACGCGCGTGAAGTTCGAAGACGGACGCGAGGGCAGTGTCAGCGCCACGCTCACGATTCATCCGGCGCGTGTGGTCGGGGTGCGTGCGCCCGTCGACGACCCTGCGCCTGCGAAGTTGCGCTGCGCGGCCTGATTGACCTGACCGACCTGGCACCCGACAAACCCAACGCTACCCCCGTCCCGGCATTGCCGCAGGAGAAGGTATGAGTGAGCACCGCAAGACTGGCGAAGTATTGCTCGATTTGCAGCACATCAGCTTGTCGTTCGGCGGCGTCAAGGCGTTGACGGATATCTCGTTCAACGTGATGGCGCACGAGATTCGCGCCATCATCGGCCCGAACGGCGCAGGCAAGAGTTCGATGCTCAACGTCATCAATGGCGTCTATCACCCGCAGCAGGGCACGATCGTCTTTCGCGGCGAAGTGCGTCAGCGCATGCATCCGACGTCTGCCGCACGGCAGGGCGTGGCACGTACGTTCCAGAACATCGCACTGTTCAAGGGCATGTCCGTGCTCGACAACATCATGACGGGGCGCAACACCCGCATGCGCGCCGGACTGCTGGCCAGCGCCCTCTGGTGGGGCAAAGCGCGTCAGGAAGAGATGGCCAACCGCGCCAAGGTCGAAGAGATCATCGACTTTCTCGAAATTCAGCACATCCGCAAGACACCGGTTGGACGTCTGCCGTACGGCCTGCAAAAGCGTGTCGAGCTGGCGCGCGCGCTGGCTGCCGAGCCTGAACTGCTGTTGCTCGACGAGCCCATGGCGGGCATGAACCTCGAAGAGAAGCGCGACATGTGCCGCTTCATTCTCGAAGTGAACGAGGAGTTCGGCACGACCATCGTGCTGATCGAGCACGACATGGGCGTGGTGATGGACATCTCCGATCGTGTCGTGGTGCTGGACTACGGCAAGAAGATCGGCGACGGCACCCCTGCCGAGGTTCGCGCCGATCCTGAGGTGATCCGCGCCTATCTCGGCGCAGCACAAGGCATGCCTGCGGCAGCGTGATCGTCAGTAAGGCTATCGGAAGCCTCGAGCACCGAACATCGAATGGCAGTTGACTGAGCGTTGGCACACTGGAGACATCGATGCAGTTCTTCTTCGAAATCCTGATCGGCGGGCTGCTCTCGGGCGTGATGTATTCGCTCGTGGCGCTGGGCTTCGTCCTGATCTTCAAGGCGTCCGGCGTGTTCAATTTCGCGCAGGGCGCGATGGTGTACTTCGCGGCCTTGTCGGTCGTCGGTCTCATGGAGCGCGGCTTGCCGCTGTGGGCGGCGGCCATCGGCGCGTTCGTAGTCATGGTGCTGATGAGCATGGCGACGGAGCGCTTCGTGTTGCGCAAGCTGGTGAACCAGTCGCCGATCACGCTCTTCATGGCGACTATTGGTCTGTCGTTTTTCCTCGAAGGTCTGGCGCCGCTCCTGTGGGGCAACGAAGTGCGTCCGTTGTCGCTGGGCATCGTGGACGAACCCATCGCCTCGATCATGGATTCGACGGGCGTGCTGGTGAGCAGCTTCGACCTCGCGGCCGCCGGGATCGCGGCGGTGCTGGTCGCGCTGCTGGCCCTGTTCTTCAAGGCGACGAGCATCGGCCGGGCGCTGCGGGCGGTCGCCGACGACCATCAGGCGGCGCTCTCGCTGGGTATTCCGTTGCAGCGCATCTGGGTGGTCGTGTGGAGCGTGTCGGGCTTCGTCGCGCTGGTGGCGGGCATGCTGTGGGGCTCGCGCAACGGTGTGCAGTTCGCGCTCACGATGACGGCGCTCAAGGCGCTGCCCGTGCTGATTCTCGGCGGCTTCACGTCGATCCCCGGCGCGATTGTGGGCGGGCTGATTATCGGTGCGGCGGAGAAGCTCGCAGAGATCTACGTGCCGCAACTGCTGCAAAGCCAGTTCGGCGGTAATTTCGGTGGTATCGAGGGGTGGTTCCCGTACGTCTTCGCACTGCTGTTCCTGCTGGTACGCCCGGAAGGGTTGTTCGGCGAACGGCACATCGACCGGGTTTGACCCGGCGGCTGACCGCACCAGTCATTCGAATCATTCGAATCGGAAAGCACGCGCAAGCATTCATCGCAGAGGCCACACATGTTCTATCGCGAAGCTGGGCAGTTCAAGACGTCCTACGTTGCCGACAGCCAGATTTTCCCGATCCGGCAGGACCGGATTGCCGTTTGCAGCCTGCTGGTCGTGGCATTCGGCATTCTGCCGTGGATCGCCACCGAGTACTGGCTGACGGCTATCCTCGTCCCATTTCTCGTGTTCTCGCTCGCTGCGCTGGGGCTGAACCTGCTGACGGGCTACGCAGGGCAACTGTCGCTCGGCACGGCGGCGTTCATGGCCGTGGGCGCTTATGCGTCCTACAACTTCCAGTTGCGCATCGAAGGCATGCCGATTCTGGCGTCGTTCGCGCTGGGGGGCGTGTGTGCGGCGCTCGTGGGCATTGCGTTCGGTCTGCCGTCGCTGCGCATCAAGGGCTTCTATCTCGCGGTGGCCACGCTCGCCGCGCAGTTCTTCGTGCTCTGGGTGCTCACCAAATTCCCCTGGCTCTCGAACAACAGTTCGTCGGGCGTGATCACGGCGCAGAAGATCTCGGTGTTCGGTGTGGATGTGGATACGCCGGTGCGCAAGTACCTGTTCGTGCTGGGCGTCGTCACGGTGATGGCGCTCATCGCGAAGAATCTGGTTCGCTCGCATATCGGCCGCGCGTGGATGGCCGTGCGTGACATGGACGTCGCCGCCGAGGTCATCGGCATTCCGCTCATGCGGGTCAAGCTGCTCGCCTTCGCGGTAAGTTCGTTCTACTGCGGCGTGGCAGGCGCGCTCTATGCCTACTGCTACCTCGGCTCCGTGGAGCCGGACGGCTTCTCGCTCGACCTGTCGTTCCGCATCCTGTTCATGATCATCATCGGCGGCGTGGGCAGCATTCTCGGCAGCTTCCTGGGTGCTGCGTTCATCTTGTTGCTGCCGATCTTTCTCGACAGCACGTTGCCAACGATTGCGACCTTCCTGCATTTGCCGTTCACCAACGCCACCGTCTCGCATATCCAGTTGATGGTGTTCGGCGGTCTCATCATCTTTTTCCTGATTGCCGAACCGCATGGGCTGGCGCGGCTCTGGCAGATTGCCAAGGAGAAGCTGCGCATCTGGCCCTTCCCGCATTGAGGTTTGCCACACCGACGGCAATTGTTACCTGTTGCCGGTGAATGTTCGGACACACACAAAACCACAGATGGAGACACAGCATGAACACGAAACAGTTGACGACATCGTTGGGCTCGCTGGCTTTGGCGCTGGCGCTCGGCACGGGGGCGGTGGGGACGTCGTTCGCACAGTCGAACGATCAGTTCATCGCGTTGGCTGACTATCGCGTTGGCCCGTACGGCGCCAACGGGCAGTCGTTCTACGGCGGGTTCATCGACTATCTGCAATACGTGAACCTGAAGAACGGCGGCGTGAACGGCGTGAAGCTCACGTGGGAAGAGTGCGAGACCGAGTACAACAACGCCAAGGGCGTGGAGTGTTACGAGCGTCTCAAGGGGAAGAACCCGGTGACGAAGGGCACGGCATATCACGTCATGGCGACCGGCATTTCTTACGCGCTGATCGACAAGACGGCGACCGATCAGGTGCCGCTCGTCATGATGGGCTACGGGCGCACCGACGCGGTCGACGGCACCGTGTTCCCGTGGGCGTTCCCGCTGGTGACGACCTACCAGATGCAGGCGTCCGCCATCATCAAGTTCCTCGCCGACAAGAACGGCGGTTCGCTTAACGGCAAGAAGATCGTCTTCCTGTATCACGACTCGGCCTATGGCAAAGAGCCGATTGTCGCGATGCAAGCCGAGTCCAAGATCAATAAGTTCAACCTGATCGAGATTCCAGTCGCACACCCGGGTAATGAACAGGGTGCACAGTGGCTGCGCATTCGTCAGGAGAACCCGGATTACGTCGTGTTCTGGGGCTGGGGTGTGATGAACCAGACGGCGCTCAAGGCCGCGCAGAAGGTCGGTTATCCGCGCGAGAAGATCGTCGGCAGTTGGTGGGCCGGTTCGGAAGAAGACACGATTCCCGCAGGTCCGGCCGCCAAGGGCTACATGAGCGCGACGTGGAACGTGGCGGGCAAGCAGGTGCCGCTGATCGCCGACATCGAAAAGGTGGTCTACGGCGCGGGCAAGGGGAATATGCAAGACCCGTCGAAGGTCGGCTCGGTGTTGTACAACCGAGGCGTCTCAGCAGCGGTGGCCACGGTCGAGGCGCTGAACACCGCGCAGAACAAGTTCGGCAAGGGGAAGGTCTCGACGCCTGCGCAGGTGCGCTGGGCGCTGGAGAACCTGAACATCGACGCGGCGCGCCTCAAGGCGCTGGGTGCGACGGGCCTGCTGCCCGACATCAAGACAAGCTGCGAGGACCACGAAGGCTCGGGCAAGGTCCGTATCCAGCAATGGGACGGCACCAAGTGGGTGATGGTGTCCGACTGGATCGAAGGCAATCGCCGGCTGATTCACCCGTTGTTCGAAGCGTCGGCCAAGCAGTACGCCAAAGAGAAGGGCATTACGCCTGCTTGCTACAAGGGCTGATGAAGGGCTGATGAAGGGCTGAGGATCCGCTGCCGGTCATAGGCACCGGCAGCACCGATTTCGGAGTGATGCATGGAAGCGAGTTTGCGCGTCAACAACATCGAAGTCATTTACGACCACGTCATTCTGGTGCTCAAAGGCGTGTCGCTGATCGTGCCCGAGGGCAAGATCGTGGCGCTGCTCGGGGCCAATGGCGCGGGCAAGAGCACGACACTCAAGGCCATCTCGAACCTGCTGCACGCGGAGCGCGGCGAAGTGACGAAGGGCACCATCGACTATCGCGGCGAGCGGGTCGAGCAACTGACGCCCAACGGACTGGTCAAGCGCGGTGTGATTCAGGTGATGGAGGGACGCCACTGCTTCGGGCATCTGACCATCGAAGAGAATCTGCTGACGGGCGGCTATGTGCGGCATGCGTCGCGCAGCGCGCAGCAGCACGCGTTGGAGCGCATTTACGCGTACTTCCCGCGTCTGAAGACGCGACGCAAGTCGCAGGCGGGTTACACCTCCGGTGGTGAGCAGCAGATGTGCGCCATCGGGCGCGCCATGATGGCCCAGCCGTCGATGATTCTCCTCGACGAGCCGTCGATGGGGCTCGCGCCGCAGATCGTCGAGGAGATATTCACGATCGTGCGCGACCTGAATCAGCGCGAGAACGTCAGTTTCCTGCTCGCGGAGCAGAACACGATGGCCGCGCTGCGATATGCGGACTACGGCTACATCCTCGAGAACGGACGTGTCGTGATGGATGGTGACGCGACGTCGCTGCGCGATAACGAGGACGTCAAGGAGTTCTATCTGGGCATCGCCAAAGACGGGGCGAGCAGCGCGGGGAGCTTCCGCAACGTCAAGAGCTACCGGCGGCGTAAGCGCTGGATTGCCTGAGCGCCTGCCCGTTCGGACGAGTGGCGCACTCGCGCTGCTTCGTCAATCCGCTTCGTTAATCCTCATCGTTGATCCGTTGATATGAACGACTACTTCGACACGCTGGAAATCCGTGCGCCGGAGGTTCGCGAGAAGGCGTTGCTGGCGGCGCTCCCGGCGCAGGTCTCGCATGCCCGCACGCATGCCGCCTACTTTTCCGAGGCGCTGAGCGATATCGACGCTGGCGAGATCGACTCGCGCGATGCGCTGGCCGGGTTGCCCGTCACGCGTAAATCGGATCTGGCGGCGTTTCAGGTGCGTCACCCGCCGCTGGGCGGTCTGAACGCCACGCCGGTGAGCGGCCTCGCGCACGTCTACCAGTCGCCTGGCCCGATCTATGAGCCGGACGGGCGCAGCAGTGACTGGTGGCGCTTTGCACGGGCGATGTACGCGGCAGGGTTGCGCCCGGGTGATCTGGTCTATAACACGTATTCGTATCACTTCACGCCCGCTGGCATGATGATCGAGACGGGGGCGGCACGGCTGGGGTGTTGCGTGTTCCCCGCCGGTGTAGGGCAGACGGAACTGCAACTGGAAGCCATCCGGCACCTGAAGCCGGGTGCGTATGCAGGCACGCCGTCGTTCCTGAAGATTCTGATCGAGAAGGGCGAAGCGGCCGGAGCGGACCTCAGTTGCATTCGTCGTGCCACGCTCTCGGGCGAAGCGTTGCCGCCCTCGTTGCGCGAGTGGTTCAACGGCCGGGGGATCACGGCGCGCCAGTTGTACGGCACGGCGGATCTAGGGCTGATTGCCTTCGAGAGCGACGCACAGGCCGGGCTGATCGTCGACGAGAACGTGCTGGTGGAACTGGTCGAGCCGGGCGGCACGAAGCCGGTGCCCGATGGGGAAATCGGCGAAGTCGTGGTGACGAACTTCAACCCGGATTACCCGCTGATTCGCTTCGCGACCGGTGACCTGTCGGCGGTGGAGGCGGGCATCAGTCCGTGCGGGCGCACGAACATGCGCCTCAAAGGCTGGCTCGGGCGCGCAGATCAGACGGTGAAGGTGCGCGGTATGTTTGTGCATCCTGGGCAAATCGGCGAGATCGGCAAACGCTATCCGGAGCTGGTGCGGTTGCGTCTGCGTGTGGAAGGGCGGGTGGGGGACGACCGCATGCGCCTGCTGTGCGAGACGAACGATACGCCGCCGGATGGACTGGCGGCACGTCTGCAAGAGACGTTGCGCGATGTGACGCGACTGCGCGGTGAGGTGGATTTCGTCGCTGTCGGGTCGCTGCCGACCGATGGCAAGTTGGTGGAGGATGCGCGGGCCTACGACTGACGCCGCGTACTCCCGGAAGGCTCGAAAGCGCGCGTGATGTCGACGATATCCGCGCGCTTTCCTATTTCCGCCTACCGTATCACGAGAGGGCAGGGGACGACGGCGCGCTGACCGCGTCCGATGCCTGCGTTACCCGGCGGTGCTTCGTCCCGGCGAGCAGAATGCCGAGCGCCGCGAGCATGGCCGGTATCGCCAGAATCGTGAACAGCCCGGCGTTGCTCCAGCCCGCTGCCAGCAGGAGCGCCCCGCCGAAGGATCCCGCGACGGCACCAATGCGGCCGATACCCAGCGCCCAGGCCACGCCCGTCGCCCGATTCGATGTCGGGTAATACGCCGACGCAATCACGTTTGCGCACACCTGCGAGCCGCTCACGCAGAATCCTGTGATGAAGATGCCCACTGCGAGCCAGACCGCGCTCTGCGTCAGCGCCAGCGACGCCAGCGAGGCCGCCCCGAGCAGATAGGCCACCGCAACCACCTTGTACGGATGGAAGCGATCGATCAGCACCCCCAGCACGATCGCGCCCAGCACACCGCCCCCTTGCAACAGCCCGGCAAACATCGACGCCTGTTTGAGCGTCAGCCCGCTACGTTCCGCGAGAATCGGCAGCCAGTTGATGAGCAGGTACAGGAGCAACAGGCTCATGAAGAACGCCAGCCAGAGCAGTAGCGTGCCGCGCCGGTAGTCGCGGTGAAACAGTTGCACGACGGGCGAGGACGGCAGGCGGTCGTCAACGGCGCTGTATGTCTGACCGGCAACGACAAGGCCCGGCGCTACGCGTTTGAGCGTCGCGGCGATCTGCGCCTGCGTGCCGCCCCGGATCGCCAGAAAGCGCACCGACTCCGGCAGCGTGAACCAGAGCACCGGCACGAGCGCGAGCGGCAGCAGTCCGCCAATCGCGAGCAGCCCGCGCCAGCCTACGCCCGCCACGAGATAGGCCGTGACCACGCCACCCAGCGCCGAGCCGAGCGAGAATCCGCAGAACATCAGCGTGAGCAGCGTGCCGCGACGTCGTTCGGGACTAAATTCGGATGTCAGCGTGATCGCGTTGGGCATCGCACCGCCCAGCCCCAGACCGGTGAGGAATCGCAGCGCGATGAGCCAGGCAACGTTCGGCGCGAGCGCTGCGCCGACGCTCGCCGCACCGAACCACGCCACGGACAGGATCAGCACCCGGCGGCGACCGATCCGGTCGGCCATCGGCCCGCTGCAAAACGCGCCGACCATCAGCCCAAGCAGGCCCGCGCTGAAGAGCGGGCCGAGCGACACCATTGATAACTGCCATTCGCTGCGGATATGCGGCGCGATGAAGCCGATGATGGCGATGTCGAACCCGTCCAGCGCCACGATCAGGAAACACATCGCGCTGATCAGTATCTGGAAGCGCGACACCGGGGCCGCGTTGATGAAGTCCCGCACATCGACTGACGTGTGCCGGGTGTCGTGCTTGTCCATGAAGTGTCTCCTGTCCTCGGGTGGCGTTTTTGCCTTGTTATGGATGTTTTGGAACGATGGCTTAATGCGTCGTCAGGCGGCGTGCGCCGGGGTGGTCAGGGCCTCCACCTGCGCGACGAACTCGGGATCGCGCGCCCGCAGATCCTCGTGCGTTACCCGCCCCGTGCGCAGCATGTAGTCGTAGGCGAAGCGCACAGGGTCGAGGTGCATACGGGTGTCGACGGATTCGTACCAGTCGAGACTCCGGCGGGCAGCATCTTGAAAACGGTCCGAAGCACTGCGACGGCTCTGCTCGAAGGCTGCGAAGGCGGCGGGCACATCGCTGCGGTTCGCGCTCAACGCCTCGAACAGTGCGATGGCGTCCTGCATGGCCATACGGGTGCCGGAGCCGAGCGAGAAGTGGACGCTGCGCAGCGCGTCGCCCAGCAGCACCACGTTGCCGTGCGACCAGCGCGCGTTGCTCACTACACGCGCCTGGAACCAGTTCGAGCGGTTCGTCAGCAGCGAATGGCCTTGCAGGTCATCGGCGAAGATCTGTTCGCAGAACGCGCGGCTTTCGTCTTCGGTGGCCGTGTCCAGTCCGCAGCGTTGCCACGTGTCGGGATCGACTTCGACGAGGAACGTCGACCGGTCGGGGCTGTACTGATAGGCGTGCGCCATGAACACGCCGTGCGGCGTCTGGCGGAAGATGAGCGACACGGGATGGAACGTGCGCGACGTGCCGTACCACGCGAACTTGTTGCGGCGCTCGTCGAAGCTCGGGCCGAAGTGTTCGGCCATGCGCGTGCGCACTTCGCTGTTCACGCCGTCGGCCGCAACGATCACGTCGGCGTCGGGCAACTGTGCCGGATCGGTGACGTGGCTCTCGTAGCGCACTTCCACACCGGCGTCGGCGCAGGCTTGTTGCAACACGCGCAGCATGTCGATGCGCGACGTGCGGGAGAAATGGTTGTTGGACAGACGCACGGGCACGCCCTGATGCACGATTTCCATGTGATCACAACGCGTGTGATGCGCCGTGAACTTGCGGAAGAAGGCTTCGTCCGCGTCCTTCAGGAAGGCGAGGGCGATGTCGGAGAACACGACGCCCCAGCCGTAGGTGGCGTTCGCAGCGTTGCGTTCGTGCACGACGATCTCGTCTTCCGGATGACGTTGTTTCATCAACAATGAGAAGTACAGGCCCGCAGGCCCGCCACCGATGACGGCGATTTTCATGATTGGCTCCTGGATTGGGGGGGAGATCAGGCGACGCGCGCGGACAACGCCTCGCGCCCGGCGGCGAGCAACGCTCCGGCATCCGGAACCACGGGCGCGAGGCCGAGGTGGTCGAGCATCTGCCGCACCGTGCTGACGGCCGTGGACGTCACGGGAAGGCCGATCATGTCCTGCGCCAGTTGAATGGCGGGCAGAGAAGGCATCTGCACACAGGCAGACAGCACGACGGCGTCGGCATTGGCCGTGTTCAGGCGCTTGACGTCGTCGAGCAACTGCATCGGGTCGCGACGGCCGACTTCAAGGTTGTCGGGGATCTCGAACGACAGCGCATCGATGACTTCAATGCCTTCGTGCTCGATGTACTCGACAACCGCTTGCGTGAGCGGCTTCATGTAGGGCGCCATCAGCGAGATCCTGCGAGCGCCTAACGTCTTCAGACCGGCGACGAGCGCACCTGCCGAGGTCATGATGGCGGCGTCGCAATGGTTCTCGCGGGCCACGCGTCGCAGGTCTTCCTCGACCTGACGGTGGTAGCCCGGTCCCATTGCCATAATGGCGACGAGGCAAGCTGTGCTCATCACATCGACGCGTGCGTCGGCGAGTTCGGCGGCGCAGCGCAGGCCTTGAAGGTTCATCGCGGCGAGCTCTTCCTTCACCACGCGATGCATGCGCATGCGGCTCGAATGGAACGTGAAGCGCTCGGGCAGGATCTGTTCGCGGGCGCGCAGCATCGCGGGAATCTCCGTCTCCATCGTGGTGTTGGAGCTGGGCACGATCTGGCCGATGCGGAAGGGTGTTTGCAGGGTTTGCGTCATGGTGTCGGTTCTCCGGCGAAAGCTGGGGCTGCGGCGGGCGTGGAAGGCGCGGCGCAGCGGGTTCGGTATTGGTCGAGTGCTGCGCGCAGCACGGCGGGCATCTCGATGGACTCGCGCACGCCACGCTGAATGCAGATCGGCGTGAGGCGGGCGACGAAGGCGATGTCGCCGTCTTCCTTGCGCGCCGTCATCGTCAGCGTGAAAGTTCGTGTGCGGATGTCGGTGACTTCGACGCTCACGTCGAAGACATCGTCCGGCCAGAGCGAACGGCGAAAGTCGAAGTCGAGCGCGCGAGTGGGCGTGCCGAAGCCGTGATGGTTCTTGACGGCTTGGGGCGTGCCGTCGAACAGCGAGCCGTAGAACAGCTCGGCGATGGAGATGACGTACTCCGAAAACGTCACGGTGTAGACCACGCCCGCCGGGTCGCAATCGCCCCATTTCACACGGCGACGGACGACGAACGGGTGCTCGCTCACCACATGTTCGGTGCTGATCATGCGTCCTCCCTGGCAGGCTGGGCAGACGTGGCGAGGGCGGTCTCAGACGCGACGCGTCCGGCAATCGTCGAGCGCAACGACGCTTTGTCGACCTTGCCCACGCGCGTCACCGGAAACTCGTCGATGATCTCGATGCGCTCCGGGCACTTGAACTTCGCCAGCCCGTGGCTCACGAGAAACGCACCCAGTTCGCCGACGGACGGCGCAGGCTGGCCGGGGCGCAGGATCAGATAGACACAGCCGCGCTCGCCGTAGAGCGGGTCGGGCATGGCGACGAGTTTGGCGTCGGCCACAGCGGGGTGATGACTCACGAACGCCTCGACTTCCTCGCATCCGATCTTCTCGCCGCCGCGATTGATGTTGTCGCGCAGGCGTCCTTCGAAGGCGAAGCAGCGCACACCGTCGATCACCTTTGCCGTCACCATGTCGCCGGTTCGCACGAAGCCGTCTGGCGTGAGCGTCTGCGCCGTGGCCTCCGGGGCGTTGAAGTAACCACGCAGGCTCGACGGGCCACGGAAGCAGAGTTCGCCCGGCGTGCCGTCGTCGACCGGCGTATCGGTGCCGGGCGTCAGCACGCGGATCTCGTCGTCTTCGCAGCCGGACAGCCCCTGCGTGTGATGGCGAAGGTCCGGCGCGAGGTGCGCCCCTGCGCCCATCAGCAGCCCCTCGGTCGTGCCGTAGAGGTTGAAGCACGGCACGCCGAGATGCGCTTCGAGCGAGTCGGCGCGGCTCATCGTGCCGAAGAGTTGGAGCGACGTCAGATCGTGTTTGGCGATGTCCTTGTACGCGATCATCTGCGGTGCGACCGGCCCGATGGACAGACCGTGCGTGACGCGATGCGTTTCGATCAGCGTGAGCATGCGGGCGATGTCGACGCGGGGCATCAGCACCGTCGTCATGCCGCTGGCGACCGTCGACGCGAGGACATACAGCTGTCCGGCGTTGTGCAGCAACGGCAGCGACCAGATCATGCGGCTGTGCTCAGTCATACCGATGTGACGCATCCACGCCAGCGAATGACCGATGTATTCCGCATGAAAGCGCGGGATGATCTTCGGCACGCCGGTGGTGCCGCCGGATAACTGGAAGCTCAGTACGTCTTCACTGCCGATGCGGATGTCGGCCAGCACGGCGCGCGCACGCTCAAGTGGCATGAGGTCAATCAACTGATCGATGGCGCAGATACCGGCAACGGCGTCGTGCTCGACACGGCCGCGCGCGACCAGCAGATGCTCGATCGATGCGTGCCGGTCCATCATCTGACGGGCGAAGCCGACGAGGTCGAACGCCGAGAAATCGGCTTGCACGAAGTAGGCGCGGGCGTCCGATTGCGACGCCAATTGGCCGATCTCCACTTCCCGGTATTGCGGCACGGCGCACACGGGCACGACGCCCGCTTTGTAAGCGCCCATCAGCGCGACGACCGTATCGACGTTCGTACCCATCTGGAAGATGGCGCGGTCACCGGGGCGCAGCCCCAGTTCGATAAGCGCTGCACCGAGCCGTTCGCTGCGCTCGTCGAGCGTGGCGAAGCTCAGCGTGGCTTCGTCGCTGAGGTAGGCCGCGCGCTCGGGCACACGCGCGGCGGTCGCGCGCAGCGCATCGCCCAGGGTGATGTCGTACCAGGCGTTCGACGCGAAGTAGCGTTGCGCCAGATCCGGCGCACAGTACGTCACGCCGTCGATAGGGTGAAAAATACCGCTCATGGTGTCTCCTGCACGTACTTTGGCGACTTTATCGAGGACGCCTGTGTTCAGTCAGTGGTTCGGTGGTTCAGTGGCTGTGGCGAGGGGCGATCCGCACGATGTCGCGTTCATAGCGTTCGATCTGGCCGTCGAGTCCGCCAGTAAAGAGGCCGTACCAGACGGCAGGCTTCAGACCCAGCGCGCGACGCCCGAACGTGATCGGCACGTCGCTGGAGATCACGGTGTAGTCGCCGGTGTTCTCTACGCGGCACTCGGGCATCGCGCGGGCGGCTTCGGTCAGCGACGCAAACTCGGGCACGTTCAGCACAAAGATCTGCAACGGTTGTGAAGTCATGATTAGCGCTCCTGACGCAGTTGTTGCCCCAGACGCTGCGCCTTGCGCTGCCAGACGGCGTCGATCTGGGTGAACGGCGCGCCCCCGGCGAGGGCTTCGTCTTCGATTTCCATGGCCGCTTCGAGGGTGGCGGCAGCGTCGCGTGCATCGATGTCGGCGAGCGTGCGCAGCTTGCGGGTGATCTCGATGAAGTAGCCGTTCGGATCGCGGAAGTAGATCGACTCGATGACCTCGTGCGCCGTCTCGGCCGACACGGTCACGCCGCGTGCTTCCAGACGGGCTTTCCACGCATGCAGTTCGTCCTGCGTGTCGACGAGCCACGCGGTGTGGGTGGCGTCGAACACGTGATCTTCGGGCAGCGGTGCGCGTCCCGGACGGTCGGCGAGCGAGGCAGGGACTTCACCGCCGAGGTAATAGAAGAACGCGATGGTGCTGCCGTTGCCGCTATCGAAGAAGAAATGCAGGAAGTCGGGATGCGTTGCCGGTCCCCAGCCCCGGGCGGAGATCGTGTGGATGAGCGGCAGGCCGAGCACGTCACGGTAAAACTCGACGGTCTCGCGCAAGCGCCAGGTCGGGCGCGCCGTGTGATCGACGCCATGCAGACGCAGCGCAAGATCGGCAGCTGCGGCGGCGGGGATGTCATTCAGTTTCATTGGAACTCCGGGAATTCAGTCGGTCAGTCAGGCAAATGGGGGACGTCACTGCGGAAACGTTTCGCGCAACCAGTCCTGCAACAGGCGTCCGGCGATATAGCGTCCGGCTTCTTCACCGTCGGCTAACGCGCGGCCGTGGTGGTCGCCGCGCACGCGTCGATGCGACTTCCGTGTTGCGCCGAGGCTCGCGTAGATGTCTTCGATGACGCTCGGGAAGCACGCCTGATCGCCGGTGTATTCGATGAGCAGGGTGGGCTGCACGATGGCGGCGGCCGTCTTCGAAAGAAGTGCGTTCGAGGACAGCCCGGACCATGTCGAAAGCCACGCTTCTGGCGAACACACGCGGCCGAAGCCGACCGAGCCGTAGTTGGATGTGAACGGATCGCTACCCCACAGGGAGCCGTAGCGACGGTCGGATGGGTCAAGCGTCAGGTCGAAACAGCGCAGGTCGGCGTCGGTGCGCCAGATCGTCATCAGCGGCGTGTGGGCGGCCATACGGCGCAGGCGGGCGTCGGTGCTAGCTGCGCCGGTGTCGCGCTTGAGACGTTCGCGCGCCCCCTGACGCGCAGCGATCAGGTCGCGTGCGGTGGCGTCGAGGCGTGCTACGCGCGCATGTTGTGCGGCGCGATAGCGCGTGACGAAGTCCACGTCATAGCGCGACCGGGCTGTTTCGCCCGGCTGTCGGTGCACATAGCCATTGGCGGTGTCGAACGGATCGAGCGACGGATCGACGGACAGGGCGTCGTGTTCGTTTGTGACCGAGGGGTCGATGCAGGTTTGCAGCAGCGCGCCCTGACCCGGATGCGGTGCCACAAAGACGACGCCATGCACGGGCGGCATGTCGAGCGACGCGAGCTTGGTCGGGCGGCCGCCGGGCGTACGTTCGATGCGCTGCGCCGGATCGAGATTCGACTGCTGGACGTAGAGCGCATAAAGGCCGCTACCGCCCGAGTTGCCGAGCATGACTATGCGCTTGAAGCCCGCGTCCCGCAGAAACTGCATACCGGCGGCGACGTCGTATAGCGCGAATTCGTGCTCGAGCCGCATGTCGTTGCCGACCGAACGCGGGGCCTGCGTCCACGCCGCGAAGCCCGCGCCCACGATGTCCGGAATCAGGTAGTGGCAGGCCATGAACTCACGCGGATGCATGATGCACACCACGGTATCCGTCGATCCCGGCACGTACAACGACCCGCTGGTGGCCGCGCCGTCGGCCGTGCGCAGGACAACGTTGCGCGTGGTGGTGCCCAGCGGCAGATCCCGCGGATTCCAGTCGGTGTTCAGGAACCCCGCCGTCGCGCTCTGACCGTCACGGCGTTCCGCTTGCTGATGACTCATCTCTCAACCTCCGTTTTTTTACATCCTAGTTCAATTTTTTACGAATAGGTAAACAATTTCGCTAAAATTTGACGAATTCGTAAAAACCCTGATCGGCAGGTGCCTTGGGGTTTTCTGGGGGGAGGAATTTGGTTATCGTTGGGTTTTCTGACACTTGCGTCAAAAATTTGGCGGGTGTCGATGCATCGGTAGGGAACGAGGGAGAGGCGATGAGCAAAGCGCAGACCAAGAGCGACGCGTTGCGGGAGAACATTCTGGAAGTCGCGACACGGCTGTTCGTCGAACGGGGATTCGACGGGACGAGCATTAACGATATTGCCGACGTGGTGGGCGTGACGCGTCCTGCGCTGTACTACTACTTCAAGAGCAAGGAAGCGATTCTGGAAGTGCTGACGGCGGCTGTCACGCGGGCGGCGGGGGAGTTGGCGTCGGAGGCGGTGCCGGACGATCTGCGACAACCGTCGGCAATGCTGCGGCATCTGGTGCTGCGTCACGCGCATCTGATCCTGACGCATCCGCTGCAATTTCGCGTGGTCGAACGCAACGAGGACAATCTGCCGCCGGAGCAACGCCAGTTGGCAGAGCAGTCACGGCGTGCGGTGCTGGAGCAGTTCCGTCACGCGATCGAGTTGGGCATCGAGCGTGGGCAGTTTCGGGTGATGGATGCAAAGGTCGCCGCGTTCTCGATCATCGGCATGTGCAACTGGACCGCCTGGTGGTTCACGCCGTCCGGCTCACGTAATGCCGAGGAGATTGCGGCGCAGATCGCCGACATGGCGCTTCGTTCGGTCGAACAGGATTCGACGCGGCAGCTCGGCGAACAGGGCGCTGCGGGCGTACTGAAATTACTGCGGGACGATCTGGATTTGCTTGAGCGGCATATCAAGCGGTAACGGTGTTTTGGGCGGGCTGACGCGCGTTATGCCGTCGTACCTTGCGCGAGTGAGCGCAACAACGTCGGCACTTTGTCCTTGCTCGTGGTTTGCACGCGGGCGATCAGCGCGTGATCCACGCGTTTGAGCCCGTAGGTGCGTGAGATGTCGTCGTGCATGCGACGCCAGAGGTGGGTCGTCATCTCGGCGTCGACCATCGCCCGGTGGGCACGACCGGTCTTCGGAAGCTGGAGAAGATCGGCGAGGCTGGAGAGGCGGTGATTCTGGGCGTGCGGGTAGAGGCGTCTGGCGGTCAGCATCGTGCAGGCGAAGACGTGATCCGAGCGCTCGCCCAGCATGGCGAGTTCAGCTTGCCAGAAGCGTTTGTCAAACCCGGCATTGTGCGCGACGACCGGGCAGTTGCCGACGAACTGCGCTGCCTCGCGCATAACCTGCGAGACGGGCGGTGCGCTCGCAATCATGTCGTTCGTAATGCCCGTGAGCGCGGCGACGTCCGACGGAATACGCCGTCCGGCATTCATCAAACTCTGATAGCGATCGACAATTTCCCCGTCACGCAACAGGATGACGGCGATTTCCGTCGCCCGGTCGCCCTGTGTCGGCGACAGACCAGTGGTTTCGAAGTCGAGGATCGCTACTGTTTGCATGCCGTTTCTCAAAAGAATGTCGCTCAAATGGACGTCGTCGACCCGTGATTTTACAGACGTCAGGTGTAAAAAAAGCGCCACCAGCATTTCGCTGGCGGCGCCTTTTCAAACTACGGTGCAGACGTCGCGCCGTAGTCCGGCAGGTGCTTAGACCTGCACCGTGTCGGCGACTTCCTTGAAGTCTTCGATCTGATCGAAGTTCATGTACTTGTAGATCTTGTCGCCGTTGGATGCGAGCACGCCCATGTCGGCCATGTACTCTTCCTTGGTCGGGATCTTGCCCAGACGCGAGCAGATCGCAGCCAGTTCCGCCGAGCCGAGGTACACGTTCGTGTTCTTGCCCAGACGGTTCGGGAAGTTACGGGTCGACGTCGACATCACCGTAGCGCCTTCGCGCACTTGTGCCTGGTTACCCATGCACAGCGAGCAGCCCGGCATTTCGGTACGGGCACCGGCCGTGCCGAACACGCCGTAGTGACCTTCTTCCGTCAGTTGCTTCTGGTCCATCTTGGTCGGCGGGGCGACCCACAGCTTGACCGGAATGTCGCGCTTGCCTTCGAGCAGCTTCGATGCGGCGCGGAAGTGACCGATGTTGGTCATGCACGAACCGATGAACACTTCGTCGATGGTCGCACCGGCAACGTCCGACAGCGTCTTCACGTCGTCCGGATCGTTCGGGCAGGCGACGATCGGCTCATGGATGTCGGCCAGATCGATTTCGATGACGGCAGCGTATTCGGCGTCGGCATCCGGCGAAAGCAGTTGCGGGTCGGCCAGCCACTGCTCCATGGCCGTGATACGGCGTTGCAGGCTGCGCGGATCCTGATAACCCTGCGCAATCATCCACTTGAGCAGCGTGACGTTGCTGTTCAGGTATTCGATGATCGGTTCCTTGTTCAGGTGCACCGTGCAACCGGCGGCCGAGCGCTCGGCGGAGGCATCCGACAGCTCGAACGCTTGCTCGACCTTCAGTTCGGGCAGGCCTTCGATTTCGAGGATGCGGCCCGAGAAGATGTTCTTCTTGCCTTGCTTGGCGACCGTCAGCATGCCTTGCTTGATGGCGTACAGCGGGATCGCGTTGACGAGGTCACGCAGCGTGACACCCGGTTGCATCTTGCCCTTGAAGCGGACCAGCACCGATTCCGGCATGTCCAACGGCATCGTGCCGGTGGCTGCGGCGAAGGCGACCAGACCCGAGCCTGCCGGGAAGCTGATGCCGATCGGGAAGCGGGTGTGCGAGTCGCCGCCGGTGCCGACGGTGTCGGGCAGCAGCATGCGGTTGAGCCACGAGTGGATCACGCCATCGCCCGGACGCAGTGCGATACCGCCACGGTTGCTGATGAAGTTCGGCAGCGTCTGGTGCGTCTTCACGTCCACCGGCTTCGGATAAGCGGCAGTGTGGCAGAACGATTGCATGACGAGGTCGGCCGAGAAGCCGAGGCAAGCCAGATCCTTCAGTTCGTCGCGGGTCATCGGCCCCGTCGTGTCTTGCGAGCCGACCGAGGTCATCTTCGGTTCGCAGTACGTGCCCGGACGCACGCCCTGACCTTCCGGCAGACCGCAGGCGCGACCCACCATCTTCTGTGCCAGCGAGAAGCCCTTACCGCTGTCCGACGGCTGTTGAGCCAGACGGAACAGCGTCGACGGAGCGAGACCCAGCGCTTCGCGCGCCTTGGCGGTCAGGCCACGGCCGATGATCAGGGGAATGCGGCCGCCGGCGCGCACTTCGTCGAACAGCACGTCGGACTTGACCTGGAATTCGGCGATGACAGCACCGTTCTTCAGTGCGCGGCCTTCGTACGGACGCAGTTCGACCACGTCACCCATTTCCATCTGCGACACGTCGAGTTCGATCGGCAGTGCGCCGGCGTCTTCCATCGTGTTGTAGAAAATCGGGGCAATCTTGCTACCGAGGCACACGCCGCCGAAGCGCTTGTTCGGGATGAAGGGGATGTCTTCGCCCGTGAACCACAGCACCGAGTTGGTGGCCGACTTGCGCGAGGAACCCGTGCCGACGACGTCGCCCACATAAGCGACGAGGTGGCCCTTTTCCTTGAGCGACTCGATGAATTTGATCGGACCGCGCTTGCCGTCTTCTTCCGGGGTGATGCCGGGGCGGGCATTCTTGAGCATCGCCAGGGCGTGCATCGGAATGTCGGGGCGGGTGGTAGCGTCCGGGGCCGGCGAGAGATCGTCGGTGTTGGTTTCGCCCGTGACCTTGAATACGGTGATGGTCAGGCTTTGCGGGACTTCCGGGCGGCTCGTGAACCATTCGGCGTCGGCCCAGCTTTGCAGGACGGCGCGTGCGTTGGCGTTGCCCTTGTCGGCGAGTTCCTT
This sequence comes from Pandoraea commovens, assembly GCF_902459615.1. Classification (GTDB taxonomy): domain Bacteria; phylum Pseudomonadota; class Gammaproteobacteria; order Burkholderiales; family Burkholderiaceae; genus Pandoraea; species Pandoraea commovens. The sequence goes on along the minus strand of NZ_CABPSA010000001.1, from coordinate 1,115,011 downwards.
GACGTCATGGAACTGGTCGAACATCAGCAGGGTTTTCTTGAGCGCGTCCGCTGCGACGGTGCCGACTTCGGCGTCCGACAGCAGCTCGATGAGCGGGGCGATGTTGTAGCCGCCGAGCATCGTGCCGAGGAGTTCGGTGGCGCGGGCGCGGGAGATCAGCGCGCAGGCCGTTTCGCCCTTGGCGACAGCCGCGAGGAAACCGGCCTTCACGCGGGCGGCTTCGTCAACACCGGCGGGCACGCGGTTCGTGATCAGATCGACCAGCGTCTGCTCTTCGCCTGCGGGCGGGTTGGTCAGCAGTTCAACCAGTTCGGCGGTCTGCTGAGCGGTCAGCGGCAGGGGAGGAATACCCAACGCGGCGCGGGCGGCCACGTGTTCACGATAGTTTTCAAGCATGAGGAGACCTGCTGATGTTGCGTTTCGGGGGAGGTTTTGAGGCCTCCAGGGCTTGTTCCAGTACGGCTTTTGCCCGTGATTTTAGTCCCTATGCAACGTAAGGTCAAATGTCTTATGTCTTATATAAGACTTGATGTAGCAGCCGGTGCGGAACGGCGACCCGGATCAGGCGAAGTACTGGCCGGGCGTGCGTCCGAGGGATTTGCGGAACATTTCGATGAAGCCCGTCGTGCTCTCGTAGCCCAGCTCGTTGGCGACTGCGGAGACGGTCCGGCCTTCGGCCAGCCGGTACAGCGCTTCTTGCAGGCGGACGTGGCGTCGCCATTCGTCGAACGTCTGGTTGAGTTCGCGGGTGAACAGGCGTGACAGGGTGCGCGAACTGGCGCCGACGTGATCGCCCCATTCCTGGAGTGTCCGGTTGTCGGACGGCTCGCGCAGGAATTCGGTGCAAAGGCGGGCGAGACGTCGCTCACGCGGGATTTCGAGCGACAGCGGAATTTCGTCGCTGAATTCGAGTTCGTCGCGGATGATCTCGAAGAATTTGTCCACATGACGCTTGCGAAGCAGCGGCTCGTCGGTGGATGCCGCGCGCAGGATCAGTTCGCGCATCAGGTTGGAGACGACAAGCGGCTCGCATGTCTTGGGCAAGTCGGCGACGACGTGCGGCGAGATCAGCAGGTTGTGCATGCCGAACGACGCCCGTAGCCGTACGGCGTGCAACGTCATCGGTGGAATCCAGACGGCGCGCTGCGGCGGCACGACCCAGGTGCCGCGTGGCGTGTCGACGCACATGATGCCTTCGCCGCCAAACAGCACCTGACCATAGGGGTGGACATGGGGCTCGACGCCGCCCCCAGCGGGGAACTCGAAGGCCAGACCGACCATAGGGGCGGGTGAAATTCGCGACTCGAAGAACTCGACGTCCTGTGCGGTGATGATCCGGGTCTGCATGACGGCCCCCGAGGCGTTAAGGGACGTTAGGGAAAGAAATGCTCGTTTCATTCTTTCCTTAACATCCGTCGTCGGACATGGGGGTTAACGTGGGTGGAGTTGGGATGGGACGGGAGAGGGCGGGGGGATGGCGCCGGAAGACAACGCTGCCCTCCGGCGCAACGGCTCATTCGAGCGCTTGACCGCGTGTCTCCGGCATCCGGACTACCGCGAGGACCGTCAGCAGATTGAGTGCGATCAGATAGGCGGCGAACCACCCCAGATGGCCGTGATCGGCCATCCAGTTCTGAAGGTAGGGCGCGGTGCCGCCGAAGATTGCGACCGTTAGCGAGTACGGAATGGCCACGCCGGTGGCGCGGATACGCGTGGGGAACAGTTCGGCGTAGACCGCCGGGGCGATGGCCGTCCAGGCGGCAAGGACCACCAGCCCGGCGCAGATCGCCAGCGTGAGGCGCGCGAAGGAGCCGTCGATGAGCAGCAGCAGCGGCACGATGACGAGCGCCGAGCCGCCAGCCCCCATCAGCAAGTTCGGCTTGCGGCCGATGCGGTCGGACAGTGCGCCCCAGAACGGTTGCACGGCCATGTACACAAGGCAGCCGATGCACAGTGCCCATAGCCCCTGACGGGCATCGACGCCCTTGAAGTGCGTGGCGAACGTGATGGCCCCCGACATCCAGGTATTGAACGTCAGCGTCGGTCCGGCGGTGAGCGCGATGATTCGCAGTACCGATGCGCGATGCTCCCAGATCGCGTGCGCCATCGGTTGCACGGGCGCACCGGCACGCGCTTCGTTTTGCTCCTGTTCGAAAGCGGACGTTTCCTTGAGTCTGCCGCGCAGGAACAGCGCATACACCCCGAGGGCCGCACCGAGGAAGAAGGGGATGCGCCAGCCGTAGCGGGTCATCTCGTCCGTGGAAAAGACCTGCGTGAGCACCAGTCCCACGGCGGTGGCGAGCAGCGAGCCGCCCGTAATGGCAATGAACATGCTGCTCGACCAGAGGCCCCGGCGGTGTACGGGAGCGCTTTCCACGAGGAACGTGAACGATGCGCCGATCTCGCCGCCGAGCCCGAAGCCCTGGAGCAGGCGTCCGAAGACGAGCAACGCCGGTGCCATCAATCCGATGGAGGCGTACGTCGGCGATACGGCGATGACGAGGCACCCTGCGGCGGTGACGGCCATCGAAGCCACCATCGCAAAGCGACGTCCCCGGCGGTCGGACAGCCAGCCGAAATAGACACCGCCGATGGGACGCAGCAGGAAGCCGACGGCGAAGACGGCGAGCGTGGACAGGAAGGCGGCGGTCGGGTCTTCGGCGTGGAAGAACTGGGTCGAGAAATAGCGGGAAAAGAGTACGAACGACGCGAAGTCGTACCACTCAAGCGCGTTACCGATACCCGCGCCCAAGATGACCGACTTGGCGGGTGAGCCGCGCTCGTTGCGGGCGACGGCTTGCAGGGTCGCATCCATGGTGTGTCTCCTGATGGCTGATTGTCGTTGTGGTTGGTCTTGTTTGTCCTGATGCCCTGACCACATTAGCGCCGCTCGCCTGCCGCGCACACCGCGCGCGGGACAACACATATCGCAAAACGGACAGAATTTTCGAGCGGCCCGCGTGCTCCACAGCCGATGGTCCTCGTCTGCCCATCTCTCCTTTGTTCCTTTCCCGGTCGTCCCCCTCACTTTGGCCGCTTTGCTGGATGGCGTGTCCCGATCGCCGCATTCGCGCAGAGGAGGGCTGTCCACAATGGTCACGTTCCATTCAGCAGTTTCAACAATCCATGACCGGCCCGAGGAGGGCGCTACTGCGATGAGGGTGATCGATTGCGATGTCGTAGTCGTGGGCGGCGGCGGTGCAGGCACTTACGCCGCGCTGCGTCTGCACGACCTGGGATTGAAGCCGATGTTGATCTCGAAGGGTCTGGTCGGCAAGAGCGGTGCGTCGATCATGGCCGGGGCGGTGATCGTCGGCTCGAAGATGCTCGGCGGCAACGCGCAGAACGCCGCCAGTTCGCTCGAATTCTTCGCGAAGTACTACAGCCACTTTCTGGTCGATCAGTCGTATCTGGCGGCCGCGGGGCACTGGATCGAGAACACCTTCTATCCGGAGATGGAGTCGCTCGGTTTGCTGTTTTCGCGGGAGGCCGACGGGCAGATCGCCATGAGCCACTCGCCGGTGCGCTGGGCGGTCGCGCCCATGCAGGGACAGACCGGCATCTTGCTGATGGATATCCGACGCAAGCAGTTACAGGCACGCGGCATTCCGATGCATGAGGAATGCGTCGTGACGGCGTTGCTGCGCAATGAGAACGGCGAAGTTTGCGGGCTGACTGCGCTCGACTACGTGCGCGGCGAGATGTTTGCGGTGCATGCCAAGGCTGTCGTGATGGCGACCGGGCACGCCGACCGGATGGTGCGTCGCTCAACGGGAACGCGGGAGCAGACCGGTGACGGCATTGCGCTGGCACTGCGCGCGGGGGCCGAGATGACCAATCTGGAGATGCAGTTCTGGCACATCAGCGACTTTGCACATCCACCGACCTGGCAGCGTCTGCACATCTATCCGAATCCGCTGGTCGGCACCGACCAGAGTTCGCGTGTGTACAACGCGCAAGGTGAGTGCTTCTTCGAGCAGTCGCGCGACGCGCCTGCTGCGCTTGCGCCTTACACGCTTCAGGTCAAGCGACTCACGCAGCAGGTGCTCGCGGGCAAGGCGCATTTCAGTGGCGGCTATTACACGTCTTACAGCCATGTCGATGCGGAAGTGTTGCGGCGTTACCAGTACGCCGGTTCGGCGTTCGAGAAGCTGGGGCTAGACATCACGCGCGACAGGGTCGAAGCGCGCACCACGATGCATTACCGGCAAGGCGGTATCGAGTCGGATCCTCATTCGATGCGCACCAGTGTCGACGGATTGTGGGTCGCAGGGGGCGTGGGCGCGCATGTCACGGGGAGTCTGGCCGTCGCGATTTACGACGGCGGGCTGGTGGCCGAGTCGATTGCTGGCAGCTTGCCGGACCGACATCGTCACGACGGCATGACCGAGCAGCAGATTCGGGCGGAAGAAGCGCGGGTGGAGGGGGTGAGGCACCGAGCCGCCGACAGCGCGGCTGGTCAGCAGACGCTTGCCCCCATGCACGTCAAGACCGGTATCTGGGACGTGATGGACGAGGCGTACGGACTGATCAAGAGCGGCAACACCATGCGCACCGGTCTGGCAAGGCTTGCGGCGATGCGCGAGCGCGAGCTGCCGCGCATGACGCCGCCGAGCGCCTCGCGTCGGTTCAACACCGCGTGGCTCGATGCGCTCGACGCCCACAACCTGATCGACGTGTGTGAAGTCACGCTGCAAAGCGCGTTGAAGCGAGAGGAGAGCCGGGGAAGTTTCTACCGCACGGACTTTCCGTACGTCGATAACACGGCATGGCAGTGCAAGAACATCGTCGCGCGCGACGGCAGCGCTTACCGGTTCCGGCGGGAGCGATATCCCGAGGGGGCCATCGCGCCGGGATTCGAGCGGCAGGAGTATTTCAGCGTGCCGTGGTGAGCCACGGAAGGCGAGACGGCAGGCGTGGGGACACGGACCGGGTTGAATCAGTCGACTTTGCAGGGAGAGGGGACACATGCATTCGGACGTCAGGCAATTTCGAGGTGACAGCGATAACGACAGTGAACTGACGACGGTGACGCTGCACATTTCGCGTTTCGATCCGGAGACGGACGCTGCGCCCTATGTGGAGACCTACGCGGTGCCGGCGGTGCCGCACATGCGGATCATCGATGCGCTGAACTACGTCCAGGAAGCGCTCGGGGTGGACATCGGGTATCGATGGTATTGCGGCACGAAGAAGTGCGGTACTTGCGCCGTGCGGATGAACGGCCGGGAGGTGCTGGCGTGCTGGGAGGCGGCGCAAGCGGAGATGCACATCGAGCCGCTGCGTCATCTGCCACTCATTCGCGACCTGGCGGTCGATCGGGCACCGGTCGAGGCGAAGCTGGTGTCGTTACAGACGTGGCTCCAGCGGACGCGTCCGTATGGCGGGTTTCCCGAGCCGGTCGACGCCGCAAATGCCGCGACACTCCGGGCGACGATGGACTGCCTGAGTTGTCTCGCGTGCTATTCGGCGTGTCCGGTGCTCGATTTTCCCGACGACATCGCGTTCGCGGGGCCTGCGCCGTTGGTGCATCTGGCCCGTGTTGCGCTGGATGCCCGGGACGACGCCCCTCGTCTGCAAGCCATTCTGGACGAGGCGCATGTTCACCATTGCGTCTCTTGCTACCAATGCGAAGCGGTCTGTCCTGCGCATATTCCGATTGTGAGTGCTGCTATCGAACCGCTCAAGCAGTTGGCGTATGCGCGTGCACCGGAGGCGTCGCCGCATGCGCGCACGTTCATGGACATCGTCGTCAGACGTGGCCGCATCGAGCCGATGTTGCTGGTGCTTGGGACGCGGGGCTGGCGAGCGGCGCTGCAACGTCCCGGACGGACCTTGAAGCTGATGCTGCGCGGCAAGGTGCGGCCACTGGCGGCGCTGTTGCGCCGACCTGTCGAGGGCATTGCGGCGATCCGGCGCATTTTCTTTCGTTGAGTTCTTTTCTGATGAGGCATAGCCATGCGAATCGCGTTTTATCCCGGGTGCAGCGCCCGTACGACTTGTGGTGAGTTATTGACGGCTACGCAGGCGGTGGCTGAACGGCTGGGCATCGAGCTGGAGACGCTCACGTCTGCGACCTGCACCGGGAGCCGAGAGATTCGTGCGGCCGACGCGGAGCGCTTCGTTGCGCTGAACGTGCGGATCATCGCACTGGCGGAGGCGCGCGGCCTCGATCTGATGACAATCTGCAATACGTGCACGCTGAACCTGCTCGAAGCTAAGCAGCGCGTAGACAGCGATCCAGCCTTGCGCGAGCGGGTCGACCGAAAGCTGGCAGAGGAGGGGCTGGTCTACCGGGGGACGGCGCGTGTCACACACTTCCTCTGGTATCTGCTTGAGGAGGTGGGGGAGACGCGGCTGCGCGCGTTGGTGAAAACGCCGTTGTCGTCACACAAGATTGCTGCGTTCTACGGATGCCATATCGTTCGGCCCCCTTCGGTGTACGGCGACACGGATGCACGGGATGTCCAGTCGATTGAAACACTGGCGCAGATTCTGGGATGCACGACCGTCGACTACTCCGGCAGGACAGCATGCTGTGGCTTTCATTGTTCGGCCCAGAGCGACGTGATTCCCGTCAAGCTGAGCGGGCGGCATGTGGCATCCGCTAAATCGGCCGGGGCGGACGCCATCGTCACCCCGTGTCCCCTATGTCATACGGTGCTCGACACCTATCAGGACGACATGGCGCGCGACCTCGATACGCCGCTGGATCTGCCCGTCCTCCACTTGCCACAGCTTGTCGGCCTCGCGCTGGGTATCGATGCGGCGGCGCTCGGGATCGACAGGCATGTGGTGCGGGTGGAGGAGGTTCGGTGGGTGCAGAAGTGGGTGTAGGGGCGGCATCCCGGGGCTTGCTCCGTCGTCTCAGAAAATTCATGTGCAAAGTTTCCATCATTCGACTATATTCGAATCATGGAAACGAACAACGTACTTAGCGCCCTTGCTGCGCTCGCCCATTCTGTCCGTCTGACGGTCTTTCGCTTGCTGGTTCAAGCAGGCCCTGAGGGCTTGCCTGCTGGCCGGATCGCGGAGTTGATGGACATGCCCGCCTCGTCCTTGTCGTTTCACCTCAAGGAGCTTCATCGCGCTGACTTGCTGACAAGTCGTCAGGAAGGCAGGTCGATCATCTACATGGCGCATTTCGAGACCATGAATGCATTGCTCGGTTATCTCACGGAAAACTGTTGCGGCGGTGTGTCGTGCACGCCCGAATTCATCTGCAAGCCGGTCTCCGGGTCTGGATCGTGACGCAGGCTCACGTCCGCGTGGGTGAGGACGGTGTGACTGAGCGCCTTCTGAAGGAAATACGATGAGCTTTATGCAAAAAGCTGCCCGGATACCGCAATCCGGCGCTATCGGTGTGTTCGAACGGTATCTGACTTTGTGGGTTGCCCTGTGCATCGTCGCGGGAATTCTGCTGGGGCAGTGGCTGCCGGGCGTTTTTCGCACTATCGGTGCGATGGAGGTGGCTCAGGTCAACTTGCCTGTCGGATTGCTGATCTGGGTCATGATCATCCCGATGTTGATCAAGATCGATTTCGGTGCGATGGGGCAGGTTGCCGGTCATTGGCGAGGCATTGGCGTCACGTTGTTCGTGAACTGGTTCGTCAAGCCGTTCTCGATGGCGTTGCTAGGTTGGGTTTTCGTGCGTCATGCGTTTGCTGACTGGCTGCCGGCGGATCAACTGGACAGCTATGTCGCGGGTTTGATTCTGCTGGCGGCGGCACCTTGCACGGCGATGGTTTTCGTCTGGTCGCAACTCTGCAAAGGGGACCCGTATTTCACCCTTTCGCAAGTCGCACTTAATGACGCCATCATGGTGGTGGCTTTCGCGCCGGTTGTCGCACTGTTGCTCGGCCTGTCTTCGATTTCGGTGCCGTGGGATACGCTCATTACATCGGTCGGGCTGTACATCATCGTGCCGGTCTTGATTGCACAAGGTATCCGCAAAGCGCTGCTGGCTCGCGGGGATGCCACGTACAAGCGAGTTGTCAGCGCGTTGGGGCCGTACTCGATTACCGCGTTACTTGTCACGCTGGTTCTGCTTTTCGGCTTCCAAGGCAACGCCATCGTAGAACAGCCGATGATCATCCTACTGCTGGCAATTCCGATCCTCATTCAGGTGGTGTTCAACTCCGGCCTGGCCTATCTGCTCAATCGCAAGTTGGGTGTCGCACACTGCGTGGCAGGCCCGTCGGCGCTCATTGGTGCGAGCAACTTCTTTGAGCTGGCGGTTGCCACGGCGATCAGCCTGTTCGGTTTCAAATCGGGGGCCGCGCTCGCTACCGTCGTCGGTGTGCTGATCGAAGTGCCCGTCATGCTTCTGGTCGTGAGCGTCGTCAATCGATCGCAACGCTGGTACGAATCGAAATAAGGAAATGTCATGTCCGTCACCATCTATCACAACCCCGCCTGCGGTACGTCGCGCAATACGCTGGCGATGATTCGTAACGCTGGCATTGAGCCAGCCGTTATCGAGTACCTAAGTTCGCCGCCGGATCGTCAAACGTTGCAAAGCATGATTCGCGACGCAGGGCTCTCAGTGCGCGAGGCTATCCGGGAAAAGGGCACGCCCTACGCCGAATTAGGTCTTGATGATCTGTCGCTGTCCGACGACGCATTGCTGGACGCAATGCTTGCAAACCCGATCCTTATCAATCGTCCGTTCGTGGTGACGGAGTTGGGTGTTCGCCTTTGTCGCCCTTCGGAACTTGTGCTGGATATTCTGACGTCGCCGCAAAAGGGCGCTTTCACGAAAGAGGATGGCGAGGCTGTGATCGATGCCGCGGGGCGGCGGATCAAATGAGGGCCGATCTTCCGAATGTGCGCGATTCGGTACTTGAGGTGCCGGATATCCAAAGACTCGAACCGAGCAGTGTCAGCAAACACCCGCCGCGCATTCTCTTGCTCTACGGTTCGTTGCGCGCGACGTCATATAGCCGTCTGCTGGTTCAGGAGGCCGAGCGGATTCTTCAACGCTTTGGCGCGCAAACGCACATTTTCGATCCGGCGGGGTTGCCTTTGGCCGACAGCGTTGCGGCGGATCACCCCAAGGTGGTCGAGCTGCGAAAACTCTCTGAATGGTCGGAGGGGCAGGTGTGGTGCAGCCCGGAGCGTCACGGGACATTGACGGCGGTCTTCAAGAATCAGATTGACTGGTTGCCTCTGGAACTCGGCGGCATCCGTCCGACGCAAGGTCGCACGCTTGCAGTGATGCAGGTCAGCGGCGGATCGCAGTCATTTAACTCGGTGAATGCGCTGCGCGTGCTGGGGCGGTGGATGCGCATGGTGACGATTCCGAATCAATCGTCGGTCGCGAAGGCCTATCAGGAGTTCGACGCCGAGGGGCGCATGAAGCCGTCCTCATACTATGACCGCGTTGTCGATGTCATGGAGGAGCTGTACAAGTTCACGTTATTGGTCAGGGACCGGACGGATTACCTCACGGACAGGTATAGCGAGCGCAAGGAGGCCGCACCGGCTGTCGCGACGACACTGGCCGCTGCGGCGATGACGCATGAACGGGACGCTCCCAACTTGTAACGGGAGAAACAGCGAAATTCTGGCGGAGGCGGTGAGATTCGAACTCACGGAAGGGTTACCCCTTCGCCGGTTTTCAAGTCTTGCTGGGAAATCGTTGTGAAACCGTGGGTTAGGTGAGGTTTTGCTTCGAGACGGACGGGGAGTGATCGGCCGGAAACCCGCGTGTTTACTGGAGGCGGGGAAAGCGTTGCGGAGCGGGAATTGCGGGGGCTCGGTTGCAGGACGTCAGGAAACTTCCTGATTTTTTGTCGCCACAAAAAATAATTGCCGATCGTGAATTTTTGTGGGTACAATAAATGCCCATGGATATCAGTTTCGACCCGGGAAAAAGTGAACGGAATGAGCAGGAACGGGGTTTGCCGTTCACGATGGCCCAAGATTTCGAATGGGACAGCGCGGTGATCGATGAGGATGTTCGAGTCGACTATGGCGAGCGCCGCTACCGAGCTTTTGGGTATATCGGTGAACGGTTGTTTGCATTGGTCTTCACGCCTCGCGCAGAAAAAATACATGTCATTAGCTTGCGCAAGGCGAATTCGCGAGAGGTGAAACGTTATGCCGAAACTTAAGCCGGGAACCATCCTCCCCACGCCGGTTGAGGACGCCAAGATCAAGAAGCAGATTCGTCAGGATTCGCAAAATCCCGAGTGGACCAAAAAGGGCTTTGCCAAAGCGCGTCCCGCAAGCGAGGTATTACCGGGGATTGTTGGCAAAGAGGCCGCGGAGCAATTGCTCAAGTCACGTGGCCGCCCCAAGGCCGACATCACGAAAGAACGAATCAACATTCGGCTGTCGCCGGAAGTTGTCGATTATTTCAAAGCCTCTGGGCGCGGCTGGCAAACGCGAATTGATGCAGCACTAAGGCAGTTCATCTCGGAGCATCCGCATTTGGTATGAGATGAGCCGTGGGCTTAGCGCGTCGCGAGTGCAGTAAGTGACTGACACCACTGCGTGGTCTTCAGCGCGCATCCATATTGACTTCGCCTGGGTGTCAACGAAAACATCGGGATATTCCTGTGCGAATCACGTCACGCAACTTCAAGAAGCTCGTGTGCGATTGTTCTCATACTGGACGCGTTGCTTGCCGAACCCTAGCTTGCCGGTAATGCGACGGCACCCCGTGTTGATAATGACGTTCGCAGGCAATTGGCTGGTACGTTCGGCGTTGTAGGCCGCGACTGATTTGCTGGGTAATGTCATAACGCCCAATCTCGCAAGCGCCTGAGGGGCTAGGACCTCAAGCGGGCGTACTGGGATGGGATTTCCAGACAGGCTGCACAGCTTGTCCGAACGCCTCCTCGCGCTCTGCATGGTCGCAGCAAATCAAGAAAACACCGAATCCATTCCTCCAGAATTCGCGAACGCGTATTTCGAGCAAGTGGGCGACCTTGCAGACGAAGTTCTCAATGTGGCTCAGCGTTTGGATGACGATCTGAGCTTCGAGGACATCCGTACGCTCCTGGCTATTCAGCCCTCTTCGGGCGTTCCGCAGCTTGAACGGCATGCGCCAGTGGGGGCGAGGTGTGCCCGGTGGTCTCATCCGTGCGTCCTGTTACCAGCCAAAACGCGAACTGAGGCCACACTTGGCCTATCGCCTCGATCATCTCGGACGTTGGACGTTGAAGACCTCGGGAGACGTTCTGCCATCGCTTCGACGGAATTCCCGTGAAGTCCTCCATATCGCGCCAAGATCGTTCCGCGTTCGAAACATGCTTGATGAGCTGGCAAATACGCTCACGCATATCGGAATTTCCCTCGGTACATTTCAAGCATGGAAACGTTCCATTTCGATGAGACAAACGTGTACGTGCTAGTGGCCCGACCGGTCGTCGCTGATCGTGAAAACCAAGAAATTCTGGCGGAGGCGGTGAGATTCGAACTCACGGAAGGGTTACCCCTTCGCCGGTTTTCAAGACCGGTCCATTAAACCACTCTGGCACGCCTCCGGGGCGTTGCGCACGATGCGAGATCGTGGCCTGGGATGTCGTCCTGGGACGACTTGAGATGCGTGCGGTCCGGTGGAATCGGCGTCGGAGTCGTTTGCGCTCCAACGCAGGCCAGTACCGCACGGCAGCGCGCATTATACCTGCTCATCCCGTCATGTGAAGCCTTCCCGCAACCAAAATCGCCTCACACCCCGCCAATTTCCTAGGATTACCCCCCGTCCCCCTTGTCTTGTCACCGCCCGGCATGCATCATGCTTGAAGACGTGCGGTGTACGCCCCCGGCGTTACCGTGCGAGGCCAGACATGACCCGGAGACACCGCATGGATGCCGACACCTCCCGTGCCCCCGCCCAAGAGACGTCAAATGACGCCAGTGGCGAGCGCGTAACCCACGCACCAAACAAGAACGCGACCAACACGGCTGCCGCGCCCTTCACCTGGCAGATCCCCACGCTCTACAACATCGGCGTCGACGTCTGCGACAAATGGGCCGACGGCTCCAACCGTCTCGCGCTCATCCACGAAAGCGCAGACGGTGCGCACGTACGTCTCACGTTCGACGTCCTAAAACAACTCTCCAATCAACTCGCCAACGAATGGCGCGCCAACGGCGTCAAGGCCGGTGACCGCATCGGCATCTTCCTGCCGCAGTCGCCCGCCACACTCGTCGCCCATGTCGCCGCGTACAAACTCGGTGCAATCGCCGTCCCGCTGTTCACCCTGTTCGGCCCCGAAGCACTCGCCTATCGCCTGCAAAACTCCGGCGCGGCAGTGCTCGTCACCGACCTCGCGAGCATCGGCAAGATCGACGACATCCGCGCCGAGCTACCCGACCTGCGACTCGTGTACGTCGTCCATGACGACCTGCCCGAAGCGCACCATCACGTCGCCGACGACGAAGATTGGGGCGTCGCCGAAGACGGCCTGCTCGCACTGTGGCCAGCGATCGCCTCACGCGATACGCACTTCGAGCCTGTCCAGACGCGTGCCGACGCACCGGCCGTGATCATCTACACCTCCGGCACCACGGGCAAACCCAAGGGTGCGCTGCATGCGCATCGGGTGCTGCTCGGGCATTTGCCGGGCGTGGAGACGTCCCACAACGGATTCCCGCAGGAGGGCGATCTGATCTGGACGCCCGCCGACTGGGCCTGGATCGGCGGGCTTCTCGACGTGCTGCTGCCCGCGCTTCATCACGGCGTACCGGTCCTGTCACGACGCTTCGAAAAGTTCGATCCGGTGGCCGCCTTCGATCTGATGGCACGTCACGGCGTGCGCAATACCTTCTTGCCGCCCACCGCGCTCAAGATGCTGCGCACCGTGGCATCGCCGCGCGACCACTGGCCGCTCCAACTGCGCTCGGTCGCCAGCGGCGGCGAGTCCCTTGGCCCCGAACTGCTGGCATGGGGACGGGAGCACCTCGGCGTCGATATCAATGAGTTCTATGGGCAGACGGAGTGCAACATGGTCGTCTCGTCGTGCGCCGCCGAATTCCCGGCGCTGCCCGGCGCTATCGGACGCGCCGTACGCGGGCACGACGTCACCATCGTCGATGACGAAGGCACGCCGTTACCCACGGGCTCCGTGGGCAACATCGCCATCGCACGGCCCAACCCGGTCATGTTCCTCGGCTACTGGCATAACCCGGACGCCACCATGGACAAATACCGTGGCGACTTCCTGCTCACGGGCGATTCGGGATTCGTCGACGAGAACGGGTACATCACGTTCACCGGCCGGTCGGACGACGTCATTACCAGCGCCGGCTACCGCATCGGGCCGGGACCGATCGAGGACTGCCTGATCCGGCATCCGTCGGTGCAATTCGCTGCCGTGGTCGGTGAACCCGACGACCTGCGTACCGAGATCGTGAAGGCATTCGTCGTGCTACGCGAAGGGCATGAGCCGTCGGACGCGCTGGCGAAGGAAATTCAGGACTTCGTCAAGCACCGCCTTGCTGCGCATGAATACCCGCGCAAGGTGGTTTTCCTGCCGGAGCTGCCGATGACCGTGACGGGTAAGATCATCCGCAAGGCGCTAAGGGAGATGGGGGCGGCGCTGGGGTAGGGGCGATGGCAAAAAAAACGGCGGGACATCCGATGATGTCCCGCCGTTTTCTTTTGTGCTGCCGTTGGTCGATTACTTCTTCTCGCCTTCCAGAAACATCCCTTGCAGGTCGTTCAGGAAGCGTTGACCCAACTCGGTCGGCGCGATGCGTTGCGGGTCGTCGACCAGCAAGCCCTTCTCGACCCCGGCGGCGAGCGCCTTGGCGATCTTCGCCATCGGCAATCCCGTGCGGTCGGCAAACAGCTCGCTCTTCACGCCATCGGTCAAACGCAGCGCATTGAGCATGAATTCGAACGGCAAATCGCGCGCATCGACCTCACGTTCCTCCTGCACCGCGTTCCCGGCGGCCGCTGCCTCCATAAACCGCTGCGGATGCTTATGACGCACCTGACGCAACACGCGATGCGGGAACGAAATCTTGCTGTGCGCACCCGCGCCGATGCCAAGGTAGTCGCCGAACTCCCAATAATTCAGATTGTGCTTGGCGCGTCGGTGCGATTGGGCGTACGCCGACACCTCGTAGCGTCCGTAGCCCGCGGCCGCAGTGCGCTCGGCAATCCAGTCCTGCATGTCGGCCGACGTGTCGTCGTCCGGCACCGTCGGCGGATATTTATGGAACTGCGTGTTGGGTTCGAGCGTGAGGTGATACAGCGACAGATGCGGCGGGGCGAACGAGATCGCCGTCTCCACATCCTGCTGACATTGCGCGAGCGTCTGGTTCGGCAGCGCAAACATCAGATCGAGGTTGAAGTTGTCGAAATTCGCTTGCGCGATCTCGATGGCGTGACGGGCTTCGTCGCCGTCGTGAATACGGCCGAGCGCCTTCAAATGCTCACTGTTGAAGCTCTGGATGCCGATGGACAGCCGGTTGATCCCGCTCGCACGGAAGCTGCGGAATTTGTCCGCTTCGAACGTGCCGGGGTTGGCTTCCATCGTGATTTCGGCATCGGCGTCGAGCGGCAGCAGGGCGCGCAGATCCGAGAGCAGACGATCCAGACCTGCTGCAGACAGCAGACTCGGTGTGCCGCCGCCGATAAAGACCGTATGCACCGGACGTCCCCACACGAGCGGCAACGCCTGTTCGAGATCCTGACGCAATGCATCCAGATAGGCCTGCTCGGGAAACGCCTGCGCGCCGCCTTCGCCGCGCCACTCGTGCGAGTTGAAATCGCAGTAGGGGCACTTGCGAACACACCACGGGAAATGCACGTACAGCGACATTGGCGGCAAGGCCGGCAAACTGATCTTGCCGGGCCGCAGAAAGTTCTGCACGGGCAACGTGGATTCACTCATACGACTTACGCCTCCCGCCCCAGCTTTTCCAGCAGCACGCGCAATGCGCGAGCGCGGTGGCTATGGGCGTTTTTCACGGCGGGATCGAGTTCGGCAGCCGTCTGATTCAACGAACGGATGAGGAAGTGCGGATCGTAGCCGAAGCCATGCGCGCCACGTGCGTCGTCCACGATCTCACCGTCCCAGCGCCCCTCGGCGATGATCGGCTGCGGGTCTTCTGCGTGACGCACGAGCACGAGCGCCGCGAAGTAATACGCATCGCGATACCCCGGCGTGTCGGCATGCGGGGCCAGTTGCTCGATCAGATGGCGGTTGTTCGCGGCATCCGACTTCTCACGGCCAGCGCGTGCAGCGTAACGCGCGGAATACACGCCAGGGGCACCGCCGAGGATCGGTACGCACAGGCCGGAATCGTCGGCGAGCGCGGGCAGGCCGGTCGCGGCAGCCGCGTGACGCGCCTTCGCTAAAGCGTTCTCGATGAAGGTGACGTGCGGCTCTTCAGCCTCGGACACGCCGAGCATGCCCTGCGGCACCAGCTCGATGCCGAGCGGTGCGAACAACGACGCGAACTCGCGCAGCTTGCCCGGGTTGTTCGACGCCAGCACGATCTTCTGCATGGCCATCGTCAGACTCCCAACGCGCGCTTTTGCGCGTCGATCAACTGACGGATGCCGGCGTCGGCCAGATCGAGCAACACATTGCTTTGCGCGCGCGTGAACGGTGCGCCTTCGGCCGTGCCTTGAATTTCGACGAAACCGCCTTCGCTCGTCATGATGACGTTCATGTCGGTGTCGCAGGCCGAGTCTTCGACGTAGTTCAGGTCGAGCACGGGCTGTCCCTGGTACAGCCCGACGGAGACGGCCGCCACGTGCGCGCGGATGGGCGACGATTCGAGCTTGCCGTCGGCGATGAGCTTCGAGACGGCGTCATGTGCGGCGACGAATGCACCGGTGATCGAGGCGCAGCGCGTGCCGCCGTCGGCCTGAATGACGTCGCAGTCGATCTGAATGGTGCGCGGGCCGAACTTCTCAAGGTCGAACACGGCGCGCAGCGAACGGCCGATCAGACGCTGAATTTCCTGCGTGCGTCCGCTTTGCTTGCCGCGTGCGGCTTCGCGGTCGCCACGGGTGTGCGTGGCGCGCGGCAGCATGCCGTACTCGGCGGTGAGCCAGCCCTGGCCCGAATCGCGCAGGAAACCCGGCACTTTCTCTTCGACGCTGGCCGTGCAGATGACCTTGGTCTCGCCGCACTCGATCAGCACGGAGCCTTCGGCGTAGCGGGTGTATTGGCGGGTGATGCGCACGGGGCGCAATGCGTCTTGCGCACGGCCGTCCGGGCGGGTGATTTGCGTCATGGATGAATGTCCTGCGAGGTGAGTTTATGCGGCAATACCCGAATGGTATCGCTAAACGCCAAAAGCTTGGCGGCGCGCACCGGTGTCGTGCGCGGATTCAGGAGCCTTGGGCCGGAAAATGCGATAATCCCGTTTCATCCATTGCATGCGAAACCGGTTGCTGCATCGCCACGCTGAAAAAGTGTCACGGCGCTGTGGTAACGGTCACCCTGATGAAAGACAACAATATCTACAGTATGACCGGCTACGCCAGCGTCACGCGCGACATTGCGCATGCCGATGGAGCCGCAGGCGCGAGCGTGTCGGTCGAATTGCGCACGGTCAATTCGCGCTTCCTCGATCTGGCATTCCGCATGCCCGAAGAAGCGCGTGCGTGCGAGCCGTCGTTGCGTGAATCGCTCACGGCCAAGCTCTCACGCGGCAAGGTCGATATCCGCATCAACGTGCAACGTCCCGAGAGCGGCACCAGCGGTGCGCTCAATCAAGAGGCCGTTAAACAACTCGCCGATCTCGAACAGCAAGTCCTCGTTCATTTCCCCGATGCCGAACGCATGCGCACCGGTGAAATTCTGCGCTGGCCGGGCGTACTTGGCGAAGAGTCGGTAACGGCTGAAGCGCTGCGCGATGCCGTGATCGATGCTGGTCGTGCCGCCATCGGCGACCTCGTCGACGTGCGCCGTCGTGAAGGCGCGCAGCTCAAGGCGAGCCTGATCGAGCGCATCGAGAAGATGGAGACGATTCTCACGGGCCTGCAACCGCTCGTACCGGATCTGATCGCACGTCATCAGCAGAAGATCGTCGATCGTCTGCAAGAAGCGCTGGGTGTGGTCGTGCCGGAAGGCTCGACAGCACCGAGCAAGGAAGAAATCGCAGAACGTATTCGTCAGGAAGTGACGATCTATGGTGTGCGCATCGACGTAGCGGAAGAACTCACGCGACTCGACGCTCACCTGAAGGAAACCCGCCACATCCTCGATAAGGGAGGATTGGTCGGCAAACGGCTCGACTTCATGATGCAGGAGCTCAATCGCGAAGCGAATACGCTCGGCTCGAAGGCAGCCTCGAAGGAACTCGCCGATGCGTCGATGGAGCTCAAGCTCTACATCGAGCAGATGCGCGAGCAAGTGCAGAATCTGGAGTAAGTCGTATGTCCCCGCAATCACACGCCCCGCAACCCGCCTTGCATGCCGAGTATCCCGGCAATCTGTTCATGGTGGTCGCCCCCTCGGGCGCGGGCAAGTCCACGCTCGTCAACGCGCTGCTCGCGCAGGATAGCGACGTTCGTCTGTCGATTTCCTGCACGACGCGAGCCCCGCGTGCCAACGAAGAAGAAGGCGTGCACTACAACTTCATCTCGGTCGATCAGTTTCTCGAACGCCGCAAGCGTGGCGAGTTTCTGGAAAGCGCGGAGGTACACGGCAACTATTACGGCACGTCGCGCGTGTGGATCGAAGAGCAAATGCGCGAAGGCCGTGACGTGTTGCTGGAAATCGACTGGCAGGGTGCGCAGCAGGTGCGCAAGCGCTTTTCGAACGCGGTCGGCATCTTCATTCTGCCGCCGTCTATCGAAGCCCTGGAAGAGCGCCTGAAGAAGCGCGGGACAGACGAGCCGAAGGTCATCGCGCGCCGCTTGCTGGCGGCCGGTGGTGAGATCGCCCACGCGCCGGAAGCGGACTTCATCATCATCAATGACGAATTCCAGCGCGCGCTGGATCAATTGCAATCGGTGTTCACTGCGGTGCGTCTGCGATTCGCTTCGCAGTATGCGCGGCACAAGACGCTGTTCACCGATCTGGATATCCACGCGCCGAACGATCACGAGTAACACCGTCGCATTCGCTGGCAGCGCTCGTGTTTTGCGCGGGCGCGCGCCGGCTGCGATAGAATACGCCTTATATTGAGAAGGAACCTCCTTATGGCCCGAATTACCGTTGAAGATTGCCTGAAACAAATTCCGAATCGCTTCGAGCTCGCACTCGCCGCGACCTACCGCGCCCGCCAACTGGCGCAAGGTCATACGCCGAAGCTCGAGAACAACAAGGACAAGCCGACCGTCGTCGCGCTGCGCGAAATCGCAGCCGGTCAGGTGGGCATCGAGATGCTCAAGAAAGTGCCGCTCTGATCGGGAGACTGCACTGATGCGATGTGACGTTCCGGGCCGCTCGACGAAACAGGTACATGTATGAGTCATGCGAAATCACCGGCCACGTCCATCGCTGCGGATGAACCCAAAGCGGGGGAGCCCAAGCCCGAGCGCAAGAAGAAAAAGGGCGAGAGCGCCACGCGACAGTACATCGACGCGCTGCTGGAGCAGTCCTATCGGCACCTCTTCGGTCCGACGGCAACGCCCGAGCAGCCGCGCAAGCACGAGGTCGTCTCGATCGCCCGTCTCAAGGGCATGCTTGGGGAGTACCTCAAGGAAAGCGACCTCGCGCAAATCAAAGAAGCCTTCCAGTTCAGCGATGAGGCCCACCTGGGTCAATATCGCCAGAGCGGACAGCCTTACATCACCCATCCCGTTGCCGTAGCCGAGATCTGTGCCGAGTGGAAACTCGACGCGCAGTCGATCATGGCTGCGCTATTGCACGACGTGATGGAAGACCAGGGCGTGACCAAGGCCGAACTCGCCGAGCGATTCGGGCCCAAAGTCGCGGAACTGGTCGACGGCTTGTCGAAACTCGACAAGATGGAGTTCAGCAGCCGGGAAGAAGCGCAAGCCGAAAGCTTCCGCAAGATGCTGCTGGCAATGGCGCGCGACGTTCGCGTCATTCTGGTCAAGCTCGCCGACCGGCTGCACAACATGCGCACGCTGGGCGTGACGTCGACGGAAAAGCAGCGCCGCGTGGCGCGCGAAACGCTCGACATCTATGCGCCGATTGCGCACCGCCTCGGCCTGAACAACACCTATCGCGAACTTCAGGACCTGAGCTTCGCGAATTACCACCCGCGTCGTTACGCAGTGCTCGACAAGGCCGTGAAGGCCGCACGCGGCAACCGACGCGAGGTGGTCGGCAAGATTCTCGATGCCGTCGAGAAAGCGCTGAAAGACGGCGAAGTCAGTGCCGACGTCTTCGGCCGCGAGAAGACGCTCTTCAGCATCTATACGAAGATGCAGGAAAAGCAGCTGTCGTTCTCGCAAGTGCTGGACGTCTACGGCTTCCGTGTCGTCGTCGAGTCGAACGCGCAGTGTTATCTCGCGCTCGGCGTGCTGCACGCGCTCTACAAGCCCGTACCGGGCAAGTTCAAGGATTACATCGCGATTCCGAAGGTCAACGGCTATCAGTCGTTGCACACGACGCTCGTGGGCCCCTTCGGCACGCCCATCGAATTCCAGATTCGCACGCGCCGCATGCATGAGATTGCGGAAGCGGGCGTGGCCGCGCACTGGCTGTACAAGAACGGCGGCGCGGACATGAACGACGTGCAGAAGCATGCACACCAGTGGCTCCAGTCGCTGCTCGATATTCAGAGCGAGACGGGCGACTCCACCGAATTCCTCGAACACGTCAAGATCGACCTGTTCCCCGACGCCGTCTACGTTTTCACGCCCAAGGCGCGCATCATGGCGCTGCCGCGCGGTGCGACGGCGCTCGACTTCGCCTATTCGGTCCACAGCGATCTGGGCAACCAGTGCGTGGCCGTCAAGATCAACAACGAGTTGCTGCCGCTTCGCACCGAGCTGAAGAACGGCGACATCGTGGAAGTCATCACCGCGCCGTATTCGAAGCCGAACCCCGTGTGGCTCGGCTTCGTGCGTACCGGCAAGGCGCGCTCGGCCATTCGTCATTACCTGAAGACGATGCGCTTCGCCGAGTCGGTGCAGCTTGGCGAGCGTCTGGTCGAGCAGGCGCTCAAGGGGTACGGCCTGACGATGAGCGAGATCTCGCCGGAGATCTGGGACAAGCTCGCGCAGTGGACGGGCAACAAGGATCGTCAGGACATCTTTGCCGACATCGGTCTGGGACGTCGTGTCGCAGCCGTCATGGCCAAGCGCCTCGCGGTGCTGCTGTCGGGCAAGGAAGGCGAGAACGACGACAGCCCGGACGATCCCGATTCACCGCGTACGGGCGACGAGAACGTCGGGCCGCCGGTGCTCATCACGGGCACGGAAGGCATGTCGGTGCAGTTCTCGGCGTGCTGCCGTCCGATTCCGGGCGACGCCATCATGGGCTACATCGGCATCGGGCTGGGCATGGCGATTCACACCACGGACTGCCCGGTCGCGCGCCGTATCCATCGCAAGGACCCGACCCGCTGGATCGATGTGGCGTGGGCGCCGCAACCGGGGCGTCTGTTCGACGTCGGCATCAAGGTGCTGGTGCACCACAATCGTGGCGTATTCTCGCGTGTGGCGGCCGATATCACGGCATCCGACGCGAACATCGTGCACATCGGGATGGACGAAGTGGTGCCGGACGAATCCGCCACGCTACGCTTCCTCATCCAGGTGAGCGACCGCGTGCATCTGGCTAACGTGATGCGCCGCATCCGTGTGAATCCGGACGTCATGCGCGTGGCGCGCGAGCGTCCGAGCGAGCGGCATCAGGACGATGGTCACGCCAATCACGCCATGCGCATTTCGCGCGAACGCGGCAACTACTGATTCTCGCGGTATCGATGAAATGAAAACGCCTCCCTCGGGAGGCGTTTTGCATAGTGTCGAGCGACGCGCGGTGCGCTTACTCGGACGGCGGGTAGCGAACGTCGAGAATCTCGATCTGATCGAGCCCGGCCGGTGTGCGCAATGGTACGGTGTCGCCGATCTTCGATTTGGTGATGGCACGGGCGATGGGCGAGATCCAACTGACGTGCCCACGGTCGAGATCTACTTCGTCGATGCCGACGATCATGATCGTATGCTCGTCTCCCTTGCCGTCTGCATAGGTGACTTCCGCACCGAAAAACACCTGATCGACGTTCTCCTGACGACGCGTGTCCACCACTTCCGCGTTATCCAGACGTTTCGTCAGAAAGCGAATACGCCGGTCGATCTCACGCAGACGTCGTTTGCCGTAGATGTAATCGCCGTTCTCCGAACGGTCGCCGTTGGACGCCGCCCACGACACGATCTTCACCACTTCAGGGCGCTGATTATCGATGAGATCCAGCATCTCATCCTTCAGACGACGGTAGCCTGTGGGCGTAATGTAGTTCTTGGTGCCCGCAGGAATCTCCGGCGCGCCTGCGTCGAGATCGTCATCGTCGTCGCCGCTATCTTCCTTGACGAAGGCCTTGTTCATAAGTCGATGCCCGCGACGCGCACGAGCCAAAAGCGTTACACAATCCCTGCATTATAGGAGCGATGTCGCAAGAACATGTGCGCCACCCCATTTTCGTGGCGATGGCCATCATGCTCAGGTGTCATGGAGCGCGCCCGCAATGTCCTCTACAATCGGGCGTCAGCACCCCACATGAACGCCACACTTCACACGCAAGTGTCGAACGCAGGAGAACCGCGCCATGACCGATTCCACGAGTCCCTTCCTTGCCGTGCTCAAGCCGCATCTGAGCGATATCGGCGCATTTACCGTGCAGCGCAGTCTGCCGAGCCTGCCGTTCAAGACCGTCGGGCCGTTCATCTTCTTTGACCACATGGGGCCTGCAACGCTGCCGCCCGGTGTGGGGCTGGACGTGCGTCCGCACCCGCACATCGGGCTGGCGACCGTCACCTATCTGTTCGACGGCGAAATCTGGCACCGCGACAGTCTCGGCAGCGATCAGCGCATCACGCCGGGTGCCGTGAACTGGATGACGGCGGGACGCGGCATCGTGCATTCGGAGCGTTCGCCGGACGACGTGCGCGAGCGTGGTGGTGACGTCCACGGCATTCAGACGTGGGTCGCGTTGCCGCAGGCCGACGAGGAGACCGCGCCGTCGTTTGCGCATCACGAAGCGGCGTCGCTGCCGGACATCTTCCTGCCAGGCGTGCACATGCGTCTGATCCTCGGTGAAGCCTTCGGCGAGAAAGCCCCGGTGAAAGTGTTCTCGCCTATCTTCTATCTCGCGGTCGAAATGGAACCGTGCGCAGCGTTCGTGCTGCCGCCGGAGTATGCCGAGCGCGCCGTCTACACGGTGCAGGGCGAGGTGACGGTGAACGACGAGGCCTTGCCCGAGCATCGGATGGGCGTGCTCGCTCCGGGCGGGGACGTGCGCATCGTGGCGGGTGATCGACCTGCACGACTGATGCTGCTGGGTGGTGCACCGCTCGACGGCGAGCGCTTCATCTTCTGGAACTTCGTGTCGTCGAGCCGTGAGCGTATCGAGCAGGCGAAGGCCGCCTGGACAGCGCAGGAAATGGGCAAGGTGCCCGGTGAGACGGAATGGATTCCGTTGCCGGAGCGCAAGCCATCGGCGAGCTGAGTTTCGTCGCAGTAAGCACGAAAAACGCCTGTTGACGGCCTGCCGCAACAGGCGTTTTTCATTGGCGTGCCCTGAGACGTCAAGCGCTCAGCACGATCACGGAACAGCGTCGTTC
The DNA here is from genome assembly GCF_902459615.1 of Pandoraea commovens. Lineage (GTDB taxonomy): Bacteria > Pseudomonadota > Gammaproteobacteria > Burkholderiales > Burkholderiaceae > Pandoraea > Pandoraea commovens. Next base: position 1,092,330 of record NZ_CABPSA010000001.1, on the reverse strand, counting down.
TTCCAGCAAACGATGGGAGACGGCACCGAAGTTGAGACGGTCGCCGAAACGCGGTTGCACGCCGAGCACGAGCAGGTTGTGTTTGCCGTGGTGGATCTGATGCAGGATGGCGTCGTCGACCTTGCCGCCTGCAAGCAGACGTGTGCGGAGCTTCACGCCGTTGCGCTTGGCCAGCGAGTGCAGGTTCTCCAGCATGGCGGCTTCGGCAGCGTCTGGACGTAGTACGCGTGGACGCCAGCGGCGGTGCAGCATGCCCGGAGCCACACGCGCCGAGACATGCAACGCGGTGACCGACGCCTTCGCCGCGCGCGCGAGTGTGATCGCCAGTTCGGCCGCATGCCGCGAATAGTCGGTGCCCGAGACTGGCACGAGGATGTTGAGCGGTGCGTCAGGCTGGCGCGCGTGGTCGCCATGCGCGAGCACGATGGCGATGGCACCGTCGAACGCCTTGGTCAGCGGCAGCACGCCTGTGGGCAGGGGGAGCGGGGGGACGTCCGAGTCCGACTCTTTGCCCGGCGCGTCGAATCCGGCGATGACGAAACCGTAGCCCTTGGCGATTTCGTCGGAGATGCGGACCGCTTCGTCGCTGCTTTCCGGCTGCGCTGCCTCCTGTTCGCGTGCGGTGTCGGACGGATCGTCAGCGACGAATTCGCCTTCCTCCTTCGCCTCGCTCACGCGCTTGTCGTCATGTGCTTCGCCGACAGGTTCATGCTTCGGGGCGGCTTTGGAGGACGTTTCGTCGGTCGGAGTTTCGGCGTCGCCTTCCTTGACAGGACCGTGCGGCAGTTCCGGCGTTTTCTGCGGCGCTTTGCCCGTGCGCTCGCGCAGCACCAGGCGCGCGGCCTCACGCTCCTTCTCGCCCGGCTTGACGGGCTTGTCTTCTTCCACGCCTGGCGTACCCGGGGCGCGACTCACCGAATGCGTGGCGGCGGCAAGGGCGATCTCATAGGCGTCGAGCCCAGCGCATTCGCCCGCGTCGACGGCGGCGCTGTCATCGCCCGAAGCAGGTGCGGGGGCGAGCACCGTCGTCAGTGTGCCGCGCACACCGGCCGTCAGCCCGGCGATCCACGCGGCGAAGCGTCCGTTGGCGCTGCCGTCGACCGCCGTCAGAATGCGCTCGACGTTCGGCAGGAAGTCCTTCTCCTCGGCGGCTTCCTTTTCAAGGCGAGCCTTCTCTTCTGCAGACAGCGGAATGCGCACGAGCGCCCGGCGCAGCACCGGCGGCATGATGAGCGTGGTGATGAGCGCCATGATGACGATCATGGTGAACAGGTCCTTGCTCAATACGCCCAGCGACAACCCGATGCTCGCGACGATGATCTCGGTCGAGCCGCGCGCGTTCATGCCGGTGGCCAGCGCAAGCGCTTCCGCTGAGGACATGCCACCCAGACGTCCGCCGATAAAGCATCCCGTGAACTTGCCGATGCTCGCGATCAGGATCAGTCCGGCCACCAACCCAAGCATTCGCCAGTCGAGCAGAATCGTCAGGTCTACCGACAGGCCCGCCACGCCGAAGAACACGGGCGCAAAGAGGGCGACGATCAGCCCACGCAACTGCGCTTCGATCTGTTCGCTGAGAATGGGCGACTGCCCGATCATGACCCCTGCCATGAATGCCCCCAGCGCTGTGTGCACGCCGAGTTTGTCGGTCGCGAGCGCCAGCACGAACGTGATGACGAGAATCGCGCTGAGCACCGGCATCTCCACGGTGAAGCGGTCGTTCGTCCAGCGAATGGCCACGGCCACGGCGCGCTTGCCGACGGTAAAGCACAGCACGATGAACAGCAGCGTGCCGCCGAGGCTGAACGTCAGATGGCCGAGATCGACCGAACCGCTGGCGCCCAGGCCTGCGATGGCGGCGATGATGATCCAGCCGGTGGTGTCGTCGAGAATGGCCGCGGCGAGGATGATCTGACCGATGTTGCGTCGCAGATAGTCGACTTCGCGAATGACCATCGCCACGACCTTGACGGACGAAATCGACAGCGCCGTGCCGAGAAATAGCGATGTGACGAGCCGCGCTTCCGGATGCGGCAGCAGATTGTCGGGCAGATGCCACCCGAGCGCGAAACCGCAGGCGAATGGAATCAGCATGCCGCCCGCCGACGCGAAGATGGCCATACGCTTCATGCGTCGCACGAGCCCCAGATCCGTCTCCAGCCCCGTGGACAGCAAAAGCAGCAGCACGCCCAGCTCGGAGACGGCGTCGAGCATCTTTTTTTGCGCTTCGTTGTCGGGAAAGACGGCGTGTTGCCAGGCGGGCATCAGCGCGCCGAAGATGGACGGGCCGAGCAGCACCCCTGCGAGCAACTGGCCCATGACGGCCGGCTGACGCAGCCGTTGCATGACCTCGCCGAGCAGTCGGCCGACGAGTACCAGCAAGAGAAGTTGAGTAAAGAAGATTGCCGTGCCGTGGCCTGCGTGCATGTGCCTCCCTGCCCGTCGTTGGACTTTGCGATTACCATGCTTCAAGCTGGCGGCTGTTTTCTATGAGTAACGGCCGCTATTTACGCAATTTACCACGCTCGATAGAACCCATGATCGATACCAATCTCGCCAGTTTCGACACCGACGTACTGGCCGTCTCGCATCAGGTCCCCGTGCTGGCCGACTTCTGGGCCCCGTGGTGCGGCCCCTGCAACACGCTTGGGCCGATGCTCGAAAAGCTGGAGGCCGAAGCGCAGGGGCGCATCCGCCTCGTCAAGATCAATGCCGATGAAAACGCGCAACTGTGCGCGGAGTATGGCGTGCGCAGTCTGCCGACCGTCGTCGCGTTCGTCGATGGCGAGCCGGTCGATCAGTTCGTGGGCGCGTTGCCGGAAGGGCAGTTGCGCGCCTTCATCGACCGCATCGTGCCGAATCCGGCGGACATGGCGCGCAACGTGGCGCGCAAGGCGCTCGCAGAAGGTCAGCCGACGGTGGCGCGCGATGCGCTTCAGGCCGCACTGGCGCTCGACCCGGCGCATGACGAAGTCCGTCTCGATCTGGTGGATGTTTTGCTCGGCATGGGTGACATCGATGCAGCACGTACTGAGCTGACATTGCTCTCGCCGCGCACCGCCGCGAGTGGCGACGCCCGTATTGCAGCCCTCAACACGCGTATTGCTGCCGCCGAGCAGGCCAGCCAACTGCCACCGGCCTCGGAATTGATCGCGCGCGTGGACGCCGAACCGGCCAATCTTCAGGCGCGTCTGGATCTGGCCAATCGTTATCTCGCGGATCGGGCTTACGAACCGGCATTGCAGACGTTGCTCGATATCGTGCAGCGTGACCGCTCGTTTGGCGACGACGCCGGACGCAAGTCGATGCTTGCGATCTTCGAAGCACTCGCCGAGACCGATCCGGCGACGGTGGCAACGTGGCGTCGCAAGCTGAGCGCGGCGCTGAACTGAGCGACGTCCCGACATCCCATAGCTCTCTAAACTCTTCGACGCATATGACATCTCCCACATCTCCCGCGCTCATTACGTTCGCCCCCGATCAGGCGGGCGAAGCCATCTTCGATCATCCCGCCGAGGCGCGCCGTGTGAGCGGCAATCCGCAGCGCATGACGCGCCCGTTCTACACCGACGCACTGGGTGAGTTCGATTGTGGCGAATGGACTTGCGAACCCGGCGCGTGGCGCATCGCCTTCGGTGCGCATCGTCAGGAATACTTCTCTGTGATTGAGGGACGTATCCGCATCAGCGATCTCGATGGCAACGCGTCGGAGTTCGGGCCGGGCGACGCCTGCGTGATTCCGGCCGGGTTCGAAGGCGTGTTCGAAGTCATCGAACCGGTGCGCAAGCACTTCGTAATGTTCGAGCGCAAGGCGGCCGCATGACACGTCTGATCTTTTTCTGCGGCCACGCCGGGGCAGGGAAGACCACGCTGGCCAAGCGTCTGATACGTCCGCTGATTGCGCGCAGTGGTGAGGCTTTTTGTCTGCTCGACAAGGACACGCTGTATGGGGCGTACAGCGCGTCGGTGATGGGCGCGCTGACCGGCAACCCCAACGACCGCGACAGCCCGCTCTATTTGCAGACGTTACGCGAGCCGGAGTACGCAGGGCTGCTGGAGACGGCGCGCGAGAACCTGCGTCTGGGCGTGAACGTGCTGGTGGTCGGTCCGCTCTCGCGTGAGTTGCGCGAAGGCCTGCTGTTCGACCGGGCGTGGCTGGACGTCGACGACGACGTGGGCGTCCACGTGGTCTGGGTGGATCTCGACGAAGCACGCGCGCGCGAGCGCATCGAGAGCCGGGGCAATCCGAACGACGCCTACAAGCTGGCGCATTGGGACGAGTATCGCGTGCGTCGCTTCTTGCCCCCTGCGGCGGCATTTCCGGGTCTCGTGCGCTTCGATAACACCGCACCGACGCCGGACGACGACGAGCAACTGTTGCAGACGTTGCTGGCGCATACGCGCTAAGGCCACCGTAGAAGGGAAAATCGCAGCGAAGGGAATAATCCGAAAGGGCTGGTGTCGCCGCTCGTTTCGCCGGTGGCCATCGCTAAGGTGTGGGCATTTTCCCTCTTGGCGTTGCGTCGACCATGTCCCTTCTATCCGCTCTATCCCTTCTGTCCCTTCTGTCCCGCATCTCTGCGTGTGTTCGCCGCCGGTCTGGCCGCTTCATTGGCCGCTTCATTGGCATCTTCACGGCCACCATGCTCGCGTCACCCAATGCGACGCTCGCCGCCGAGCCGCCCATGGCGGGCATGCCGCGCCTGAGTACGGTGGCTGCGTCCGCGCAAGCGCCTGCATTCCCTCCCGACACCTCGTTCGCGCCGACGCCAGCCATCGCCGATACGCCGACAACGGCGCGTATTCGCGAGCGCGGACGCATTCTGCTCGGCTATCGGCAAACCGCCGTGCCGTTCTCCTATGTCGACGCTGACGATCAGCCGATGGGACTGGCGTGGGCGCTGTGCCAACGGGTCGTGACCGCGCTGCAACAGGAAATGGCGATGCCGGAACTGCGCGTCACGCCGGTGCGGGTGATCGAACAGATGCGCGCGCCGATGGTGAAGGGGGATGCCATCGATATCGACTGCGCGCCATCGACGGTCACGGCATCGCGTGGGCAGCAGGTGGCCTTCAGCTTGCCTTATTACGCGGCGAACGTCCGGTTGATGGTCAGGAAGGGCACGGGCGTCGCGTCGATCGACGATTTGCGGGGCCTGCGCCTGGCGGTGGTGCAGGGAACGACTGCGGAGCGCCTTGTGAGGGCGCAGCACGCCCGCGCAGGATTTCAGCTTCTGATGGCGCGCGACTACGATGAGGCGTTTCGCATGCTGAAGGAGCGCCGCGCGCAGGCGTTGGCGCTGGACGATGTGCTCCTGGAAGGCTTGCGCGCCACCAGCAAGACACCGGATGCGTACCGGATCGTCGGGGCACCCCTCACCACGCAGCCCGAGTATTACGCGCTGGTACTGCCCAAGGACGACCCTGAGTTCAAGGCGCGTGTCGACGCGGCCCTGACGGCGATTTTTCGGAGTGGTGAAATGGCGCAACTCCAGCGGCAATGGTTTCAGGCCGTCATACCGCCGTACGGGCATCGTCTGGCGGTCGAACCGTCGCCGCAAACCCTGACCCTTTGGGAGACTGGCGGGCATCCCGGCAAGGATCAGGAGGCGTCTGCGGCATCCCCGACATCCCCGACATCCCCGACATCCCCGACATCCCCGGCATCAGGCAGTTGATCGTCCGTGCATAAGCTAATGACAAAGGTTTCTTTGCGCTGCGTGATGCAAATCTGTAACTTCCTATCATGCTGTTAATTCGATAGGAATTTGCTGTGAACGGTTTCAAGAAGGTCGACTGGAAAATCGCTGCCGGACGCGTCGCGCTCGGTCTGTCCGTGTGGTTCGCCGCTCAGGCGGGTATTTCGACGGCGACGGCCGCGCCCGCCAGGACCGAGGCGGTTGTCGCGTTGCCGAAGGTCAACGGTGATCTCACCGGCACGCTCAAGAAGATCCGCGATACCGGCGTCATCACGCTGGGGTATCGCGAAGCGGCCATTCCGTTCTCGTACGTGAACGACAAGGGCAGGCCGGTCGGCTACACGATGGACCTCTGCTACGCAGTGGTAGACGCCGTCAAGACCGCCCTCAATCTGCCGAATCTGCGCGTGCGTGAAATGTCCATCACGCCGCAGAACCGTATTCCGCTGGTGAAGAACGGCACGGTCGATCTCGATTGCGCCCCGAACACCATTACGCCGGAGCGCGCCGAGCAGGTCGGTTTCAGCAATCCGTACTACGTCTCCGAAGTGCGCCTTCTGGTCAACAAGAAGGACAACATTCACGGGCTGGACGACCTGAAGGGGCAGAACCTCGTGGCGTCGGCCGGTTCGACCGGTGAGCGTCTGGCGCGCATGCAGGCGGAGAAGATCGGCTACCGCGTGATTCCGGCGCGCGATCACGGTGAATCGATGGTGACGCTCGAAACCGGTCGCGCCAAGGCGTTTGCACTGGACGACGTGTTGCTTGCGGGCTTCCGCGCGAATGCTCGGGACCCGGAGTCGTTCGCCATCGTCGGCGCACCGCTGGAGACGGAACTCAACGCCCTGATGCTGCCGCGCGACGATCCGCAGTTCAAGCGCTTCGTGGATACGACGCTGGCGCATGTGTACAGCTCGGGCGACATCCGCCGTATTCAACGCAAGTGGTTCCAGCAGCCGATTCCGCCGCGCAACGTCAACCTGAACCTCGAACCGAGCAAGGAAGTCGTGGAAGTCTGGCGTAAAGGCTCGCAGGTGACCGAGTGATGTGCGTCTGACGAACGTCTGATACGCGCGCGGCGAGAAACGCCGCCGCGCCTTAGCCAGCAAGGCCCCGAAGCCCGCCGATAGCGATATCGGCGGGCTTCGTCGTTTACACAATTCGGGCCTGTGTTTACACGTTGTTTACACCCCCTTTACCCCTTTTGTCCCCGTCTTTACGCGCCCCTACGTATCGTTCAGGGCACGGCTGGCATGCGCATGCGAGGGCGCGTCGCGCCCGTGGCGTGCCAGCCGCCACACGATAGGGAGTTGTCATGGACTGGTTATATCTCGGCGTGATCGCGGTGTTCGTTGCCACGACCGTCGGCTTTGTCGCGTTTTGCGCGTCGGTAGGGGGGCAGCAATGACAGCTATGTACTGGCTGAGCGGCGGACTCACGCTCGCGCTGCTCGCTTATCTCGTCTACGCGCTGTTCAAGCCGGAGGACCTAGCATGACACTCAATGCCTGGATCCAGCTCGGCGTTTTCCTCGTCGTGCTACTGGTGCTGGCGCGCCCGCTCGGTCGTTTCATGGCCGACGTGCTTGCCGGTGAATCCCGCGTGAACCGCTGGTTCGCGCCTGTCGAACGCGGTCTTTATCGTCTGTGCGGGATTCGTCCCGAACAGGAGATGCACTGGCGCACCTACGCGTTCGCGCTGATCGGCTTCAACGCCGTGGGCGCGTTCGCCGTCTACGCGCTGCAACGCTGGCAAGTCTGGCTGCCGCTGAACCCGCAAGCGTTCGGTAACGTCACGTCGGACTCGTCGATGAATACGGCCGTCAGCTTCGTGGCGAATACGAACTGGCAGGGCTACGCGGGTGAATCGACGATGAGCTATCTGACGCAGATGCTCGGTCTGGCCGTGCAGAACTTCCTGTCGGCCGCCACCGGTATCGCAGTCGTGGTCGCGCTCATTCGCGGCTTCGCCCGTCACACGGCGCAGACGATCGGCAACTTCTGGGTCGACATGACCCGCATCACGCTCTACGTTCTCGTGCCGCTGTCGGTGGTGCTCGCCGCTGCGTTCATGAGTCAGGGCGTGATTCAGAACTTCGATGCCTATAAGGACGTGACCACGCTGCAAGTCACGCACTACGACAATCCGGTCCTCGGCCCGGACGGTCAGCCGAAGATCGACGCCGCCGGCAAGCCGGTCACGACGCCCGCGCAGACGCAAACGCAAACGCTCGCCATGGGCCCGGTCGCTTCGCAGGAAGCGATCAAGATGCTCGGCACGAACGGTGGCGGCTTCTTCAACGCGAACTCGGCGCATCCGTACGAGAACCCGACGCCGCTGTCGAACTTCCTGCAAATCCTGGCGATCTTCCTGATCCCGGCGGCGCTGTGCCACACGTTCGGACGCATGGTCGGAGACCGTCGTCAGGGCATCGCGATTCTGGCGGCCATGACGATTGCATTCTCGATTGCGGCAGTGGCGACCGTGTCCGCAGAACAGGCGGGCAATCCGATCCTCACCACGCTCGGCGTCGACCAGCAGGTCAGCGCTACGCAGTCGGGCGGCAACATGGAAGGCAAGGAAACGCGCTTCGGCATCGTCTCGTCGGGCATCTTCGCGACGGTCACGACAGCGGCGTCGTGCGGTGCAGTCAACGCGATGCACGACTCGCTCACACCGCTTGGCGGCATGGTGCCGATGTTGCTGATGCAGTTAGGCGAAGTGATCTTCGGCGGCGTCGGTTCGGGCCTGTACGGCATGCTCGTCTTCGCCATGCTCGCGGTGTTCGTGGCGGGGCTGATGATCGGCCGCACGCCGGAATACCTGGGCAAGAAGATCGAAGCGTACGAGATGAAGATGGTCGCAGTGGCCGTGCTCATGACGCCGCTGCTGGTGCTGCTCGGGACTGCGCTCGCAGTGCTGGTCGCGGCCGGACAGGCGGGTGTACTGAACCCTGCGACACACGGCTTCTCGGAAATTCTCTACGCCTACAGCTCGGCCGCGAACAACAACGGCAGCGCATTTGCGGGTCTGTCGGCAAACACGCCGTTCTACAACACAACGCTGGGTATCGCGATGTGGTTCGGCCGCTTCTGGGTGATCGTGCCGGTGCTGGCGATTGCCGGTGCGCTGGCGCGCAAGAAGCGTATTGCCGCGACGTCGGGCACGTTGCCTACGCATGGTCCGCTGTTTGTCGTGCTGCTGCTCGGCACGGTGCTGTTGGTGGGCGCGCTCACCTACGTACCGGCGCTTGCACTCGGTCCGGTCGCCGAACATCTGGCGATGATCGGTGCGCATTGAACAATGAAATGAGGCATTCGAGGCTCTCATGAATCAACCCTCAAGTAATACCGCCACCCGGCAGATGGGCGAAGGGCATACATCGGCGACCAAGTCGATGTTTGACCCCGCCATCGTCAAACCGGCCATCGTGGACTCGTTCCGCAAGTTGCACCCGATCACGCAGGCCAAGAACCCGGTGATGTTCGTGGTGTACGTCGGCAGTCTGCTCACGACCGTGCTGTTCGGCATGGCCGTGGCAGGCCATGCCGAGGCGAGCGCGCCCTTCATCCTCGCGATCACGCTGTGGCTGTGGTTCACTGTGCTCTTCGCGAACTTTGCCGAAGCACTGGCCGAAGGCCGTAGTAAGGCGCAGGCTGCTTCGCTGCGTCAGGCCAAGAAGAACGTGCCCGCCAAGCAGTTGCGCTCGGCACGTCGTGACGCAGAGTGTCTGGTGATCGACAGTGCCAGCCTGCGTCGTGGCGACTTTGTGCTGGTCGAAGCGGGCGATGTCATTCCGGCCGACGGCGAAGTCGTGGAAGGGGTGGCGTCCGTCGACGAATCGGCCATCACGGGCGAATCCGCGCCGGTGATCCGCGAGTCGGGCGGCGACTTCTCGGCCGTGACCGGTGGCACGCGTGTGCTCTCGGACTGGGTCATCATGAAGGTGACCGTCAATCCGGGCGAAGCGTTTCTCGATCGCATGATCGCGATGGTGGAAGGCGCAAAGCGTCAGAAGACGCCGAACGAAATCGCCCTGACGATTCTGCTCGTTGCGCTCACGCTGGTGCTGCTGCTCGCCACGGCCACGCTGCTGCCGTACTCGATCTACAGCGTGTTCGTCACGCATGCCGGGAATCCGGTCACGATCACGGTGCTCGTCGCGCTGCTGGTGTGTCTGATTCCGACGACCATCGGCGGCCTGCTCTCGGCCATCGGCGTGGCAGGCATGAGCCGCATGATGCAGGCGAACGTGATCGCGACGTCGGGCCGCGCGGTGGAAGCCGCAGGCGACGTGGACGTGCTGCTGCTCGACAAGACCGGCACGATCACGCTGGGCAATCGTCAAGCGTCGCAGTTCGTGCCCGCGCCGGGCGTGGACGAGCGTACGCTGGCCGACGCCGCGCAACTCGCGTCGCTGGCCGACGAAACGCCGGAAGGCCGCAGTATCGCGGTGCTCGCCAAGCAACGCTTCAATTTGCGCGAGCGTGAAATGAGCGGTCTGAATGCACTGTTCATTCCGTTCACGGCACAAACGCGCATGAGCGGTGTGGATCTGACCGACAAGCAGATTCGCAAGGGCGCAGCCGATGCCGTCAAGCGTTATGTGGAATCGGCCGGTGGCGTGTGGCCGGTGGCGCTCGCGACGGCGGTCGACGAGATCGCGCGCCGTGGCAGCACGCCGCTGGTGGTGGCCGAGCAGGACGCGAACGGCGCGCGTGCGCTGGGCGTGATCGAGTTGAAGGACGTGGTCAAGGGCGGCATCAAGGAACGATTCGCCGAACTGCGTCAGATGGGGATCACCACGCTGATGGTCACGGGCGACAACCGTCTGACGGCCGCCGCGATTGCCGCAGAAGCGGGGGTGGACGACTTCCTCGCAGAAGCCACGCCTGAGGAAAAGCTCGCGACGATTCGCAAGTATCAGGCCGAAGGCAAGCTCGTGGCGATGACGGGCGACGGCACCAACGACGCCCCGGCGCTCGCGCAGGCCGACGTCGCCGTCGCGATGAACTCGGGCACGCAAGCCGCGAAGGAAGCGGGCAACATGGTCGACCTCGATTCGAACCCGACCAAGTTGATCGAGATTGTCGAGATCGGCAAGCAGATGCTGATGACGCGCGGCAGCCTCACCACGTTCTCGATTGCGAACGATGTGGCGAAGTACTTCGCCATCATTCCGGCCGCATTCGCCACCACGTATCCGCAGCTCGATGCGTTGAACGTCATGCGTCTGGCAAGCCCGTCATCGGCCATTTTGTCGGCGGTGATCTTCAACGCGCTGATCATCGTGGTGCTGATTCCGCTCGCATTGAAGGGCGTGAAGTATCGCCCGCTCGGGGCCGCGACGCTGCTGCGTCGCAACCTCTTCGTCTACGGTCTGGGCGGGATTCTGGTGCCGTTTGTCGGTATCAAGGTCATCGACATGATCATCGCCGCGATGGGCTGGGCCTGATCGCGACGGCTTCCGGGCGCGGCGGCAGCAGTTGCCGTGCGCCCGGGGCCACATTGCTGAAACTCTAAGGAACAGACGTCATGAAAACCCTCTTGCGCCCGATGTTGAGCCTGTTTGTGGTGCTCTCGGTCATCACGGGGCTGGTGTATCCGCTGGTCGTGACCGGCATCGGCCGCGCGGCGTTCTCGCGCGAAGCGGCCGGTAGCCTGATTTATAAGGACGGAAAGGCCGTCGGGTCGTCGCTGATCGGTCAGAACTTCGACGAACCGAAGTACTTCTGGGGCCGTCTGTCGGCCACCTCGCCGAATCCGAACAACGCCACGGCGTCGGGCGGCACGAACTTCGGTCCCCTCAACCCGGCGCTCACGGATGCCGTGAAGGCGCGCATCGCCGCGCTGCGCGACGCCGACCCGAGCGCGCAACTGCCCGTGCCTGCCGATCTGGTGACGGCGTCGGGCAGCGGGCTTGACCCGGAAATCAGCCCGGCGGCGGCCGACTATCAGGTCACGCGCGTGGCCAAGGCCCGCGGGCTGACGCCGGATGTGGTGCGCGATGTGATCGCACGTAACACGCAAGGCCGTCAGTGGGGAATTTTCGGAGAACCCCGGGTGAATGTTCTGAAGCTCAACCTGGCATTGGACGGGTTGGCACGCGGCGCTGTCTGAAAGGCGCAGCCGCAGGCGGGCGCATGAGCCGGAATCTCTGGTTTTGCCTGTCGGCCTGCGGTAGATTGGCGGCACGCCCTGCGCGTGCCGCGTTTTTTTGCTTCATCGGGCAACCGGTGAGGATTTGCCGCCCGACGGTGCTGCCGGGCAGCGTGGCTCGCGCTTTCAAAGTGGACTGACCCGATGGCTGGCATGGAACGCCCCGATCCCGACGAATTGCTTGGCAAGCTGCAACGCGACGAAGCGCGCGAGCGGCGCGGTCGTCTGAAGATATTCTTCGGCGCTTCCGCCGGTGTGGGCAAAACGTTTGCGATGCTGCAAGCTGCCCGCAAGCTTAGCGATGAGGGCACCGATGTGGTCGTCGGTGTGCTGGAAACGCATGGCCGGGAAGAGACCGCGCGTCTGCTCGAAGGGCTGGAAGTCCTGCCGCAGAAGACGGTCGAGTATCGCGGCCGTGTGCTGCGCGAATTCGATCTCGATGGCATGCTCGCGCGCAAACCGGCCGTAGCACTCGTCGACGAACTCGCGCATGCGAACGTGGCGGGCGAGCGGCACCTCAAGCGCTGGCAAGACGTGCACGAACTGCTCGATGCGGGCATCGACGTCTACACCACGCTCAACGTGCAGCACCTCGAAAGGCTGAACGACGTGGTCGGCCAGATTACCGGCATCCGCGTTTGGGAGACGATTCCCGACCGTGTGTTCGATCTGGCGGACGAAGTGAAGCTGGTCGATCTGCCGCCCGACGAACTGCTCGAACGCATGCGCGAGGGCAAGGTGTACATGGCCGCGCAGGCGGAGCGCGCCGTGCGTAACTTCTTCCGCAAAGGCAACCTCATCGCGCTGCGCGAGCTGGCGCTGCGTCGCACGGCCGACCGTGTAGATGCGCAGATGCGTGAGTACCGTGCGGACCAATCGATCAGTCAGGTCTGGCAGGCGCGCGAGCGCTTGCTCGTGGCGATTGGGCCGGGGCCGGAAGGCGTGGCGCTGGTGCGCGCGGCCGCGCGACTCGCGGCGAGTCTGCGCGCCGACTGGCTGGCGGTACATGTGGAAACACCGGCGATTCTGCGTCAGGCGACGGCCCGTCGCGAGAGCGTCTATGCCACGCTCAAACTGGCGCACGAACTGGGCGCAGAAACGCTCACGCTGGACGGCGCGGAAGCCGCGACGACGCTGCTGGCCTATGCGCAGATGCGCAACGTCTCGAAGCTGGTGGTCGGGGCGAGCGGTGCGCGGCGCTGGTGGACGGCGCGTACTCCGCTGCATGAGGCATTGCTGCGTCGCGCACGGGGTGTCGACGTGGTGCTGATCGGGCCGGCTGCGGGTGACCGGTCGGCCGAGAACCGGGTGGTGCGCGGCGACTGGCGCGACTGGTTCGAGACGGCTCCGGAACTGGGGCTCGTCGGTGGTCCGTGGCGGGCGTATGCGTGGGCCGTCGGCATTTGCGGCGCGGTCTCGCTGGCGGCGGCCGAGCTGACGTCGTTCCTCGATCTCGCCAACATCGCCATGCTGTATCTGCTCGGGGTGATCATTGCGGCGATGCGGCTGGGGCGTGGGCCGGGGGTGCTGGCATCGTTCCTCTCGGTGGTGGCGTTCGATTTCTTTTTCGTGCCGCCGAAGATGTCGCTGTCGGTCTCCGACACGCAGTACTTGTTGACGTTTGCCGTCATGCTGACCGTCGCGCTGGTCATCAGCCATCTGACGACGAGCTTGCGATTTCAGGCGCGTCTCGCCACTTGGCGGGAGCGGCGCACCGGTGCGGTGTACGCGATGGCGCGCGAACTGGCGGCGGCGCTCACGACGCCGCAGATCGTCGAGATCGGCTCGCGTCACGTGCGCGAAGTGTTTCAGGCGCGCGTGGCGTTGTTGCTGCCGGACAGCCAGAGCAGTGTGCGTCAGCCGGTGGAGAATGCCCGGGAAGAGACCATGCCTGCGCATATCGATACGGACGTCGCACAGTGGGTGTACGACCGTCAGCAGGCGGCGGGGCGGGGGACGAATACGCTGCCCGGATCTAACGCCTACTATCTGCCGCTGCGCGCGCCGATGCGCACGCGCGGGGTGCTGGTCGTTGCCCCCGAGTCGGGCGGCGGTGCAATAGGCACGCCGGAACAGCAGCGTCTGCTCGATACGTTTGCCGCACAAATAGCATTGGCGCTGGAGCGTGTGCACTACGTCGAAATCGCACAGGACGCGCTGGTGACGATGGAGTCGGAGCGCCTGCGCAATTCGTTGCTCTCAGCGATCTCGCACGACTTGCGCACGCCGCTCACGTCCATCGTCGGCTTTGCGAGCATGCTCAGCCGCAACGCGCAGACGCCCGGTCCGCTGCGTATCGATCTCGTCGATGCCATCCATGAAGAAGCGCAGCGCATGACGGGGCTCGTGACCAATCTGCTCGACATGGCGAAGTTGGAAGGCGGTGGCGTTCAGCTCAATCGTCAGTGGCAGATGCTGGAGGAAGTGGTGGGCACGTCGCTGCGTGCTTGCCGCCGTGTGCTCGCAGATCACGAAGTGACGACGCGCTTGCCTGCCGATCTGCCGTTACTGCGTTTCGACGCTGTGCTGCTGGAGCGTCTCTTTGCCAACCTGCTCGAGAACGCCGCAAAGTATTCGCCTGCGGGCTCACACATCGAAATCTCGGCACGTGTGGTCGGCGAGGAAGTTGAAGTGAGCGTGAGCGACGACGGTCCCGGTTTGCAAGCGGGCATGGAAGGCCGTATCTTCGAAAAATTCATGCGCGGCGAGAAGGAGTCGGCCAAGCCCGGCATCGGCCTGGGGCTGGCGATCTGTCGCGCGATTGTGGAAGCGCACGGCGGTAAAATTCACGCCACCAACGTCCCTGACGGGCATGGTGCGCGCTTCATATTCACCTTGCCGGTGGAAACGCCGCCTGTGGCGCCCGACGTCGCGCAAGGGATCGATGACGGCGTCGCCGAGTCTGGCGATTCGGCGTTATGCGTCGACCCGACCGGCGATGTGGAACCCGCGTCTGGCGCACCTGATGCGCCTGACGCAAACGTAACGAAACAACATGAGTGAACCGACCATCAACATCGTGGTGATTGAGGACGAGCGCCAGATCCGGCGGTTTCTGCGCACGTCGCTCGAAGCCGAGGGCATGGTCGTGCACGAGGCGGAAGCCGGACGGCAGGGCATGGTCGAGGCGGCCACGCGCAAGCCCGACTTGCTGATCGTCGATCTGGGGTTGCCGGATATCGATGGCGTGGAAGTCATTCGCGAAGTCCGCAGTTGGACCGACATGCCGATCATCGTGCTGTCGGCGCGCAACGAGGAAGCCGAGAAAGTCGTCGCACTCGATGTCGGGGCCGACGATTATCTGACGAAGCCGTTCGGGGTGTCGGAACTGCTCGCGCGCATTCGGGCGCAATTGCGACGACATCATCGCGGCGGCAATTCCGAGACACTCGACGAAGCGTTCTCTTTCGGCGACATCAACATCGACCTTGTGCGCCGCAAGGTGACGCGCGCGGGCGAACCGGTGCACCTGACCCCCATCGAGTATCGGCTGCTGGTCACGCTCGTGCGCCATGCGGGGCGGGTGCTCACGCATCGTCAGTTACTCAAGGAGGTGTGGGGACCGTCGCATGTCGAGAGCAATCACTATCTGCGCATCTACATGGGGCACCTGCGGCAGAAGCTGGAAGCCGACCCCGCGCAGCCGCAACACATCCTGACCGAGACGGGTGTGGGCTACCGGCTCGAGGTGGACGCGAACGGCTGAGGCCGTCGGCCGACGTCGGTCGGCGTGGTTTGCTAAAATCGCCCCTGTTCCGTCCGGGGTGTCAGGCGCTCAGCCGCAATTCGATTGACCTTCGATGGAATCCATTGCCGGGACGACCCGGCAAGCGGTTCTCTTTTCTCCGGGGACGACCCCGATCTTTCATCGAAGTCAGTCATGGCCTGGATTCTTCTGGTTTGTGCCGGTTTTCTTGAAGTGGCGTGGGCCGTCGGGCTCAAGTACACGCAAGGTTTCTCGCGTCTCGTCCCCTCCGTATTCACCATTGTGTCGATGGTCGGCAGCGTCTGGCTGCTGGCTCTCGCCGTGCGCACGCTGCCGCTCGGCACCGCCTACGCCATCTGGACGGGCATCGGCGCGGTCGGCGCGTTCGTCCTCGGGATCGTGCTGTTCGGCGAATCGGCGTCCGCTGCCCGTATCGCAAGCGTCACGCTCATTCTTGCCGGGCTGGTCGGACTGAAGCTGACGGCGGCGTGATCGCCTTTCAAGTCACCGGTGGTGCGTTGCCGCAACGCGCGGCATAATGGCGCGGTAACGGTCCAGTTACTCATCGGTCACATGTAGGGTGGATGTCGGGCAGACGCCGGGTGGTTGAACGGCTTTAAGTGGTAAGGGGTAAGGGTTCGATATCCGGCGAGTGGTCGGTGGGCTGTTACCGCGTCGGCAGTGCGCGACGCGTGATCGTGCGACGCCGTCATGTCGGCGGCAGCGAGGTCACCATGCTTGAATCGATTGCGCTCGGCGCAGGGCTGTCCTGGGGCAGCGGCCTGCGGTTGTACCTGACGGTGTTCTGCGCGGGTCTGGCAGCGCGTTTCGGGTGGTTGCACCTGCCGCCCACGCTCGCCGTACTGGCGTCGACCTGGGTGATTGCCACGGCGGGTGTGTTGGCCGCCATCGAGTTCTTCGCGGACAAGATCCCCTTTGTCGACAGCGCGTGGGACGCCGTGCACACCTTCATCCGGATTCCGGCGGGGATCGTGCTTGGCGCGGCGGCGCTGGGTCAGACCGATCCGGCCGTGACCGTGCTGGCCGGACTGGCGGGCGGTGCGCTGGCAGGCACGGCGCATCTGGCCAAGGCGGGCAGCCGTGCGCTGATCAACACGTCGCCGGAACCTTTCTCGAATGTCGCGGCCTCAGCCGGCGAAGATGTCTCCACGGTGGGCGGACTGGCGCTGGCGTTCTTCCTTCCCGCCGTTTTTCTCCTGATGTTGTTGCTGTTCGTCGTGTTGGCTTGGTGGTGGTTGCCGCGCGTCTGGCGCGGTTGGCGCTCGTTACTGGCGCGGGTCAAAGGATTGAGGAACGATGGGGTTCACTGAAGTTGCCCGCCAGGCCTGGCGGATGTTCCTGCGCGATTGGCGCGCAGGCGAGTTGCATCTGCTTCTCGTGGCATTGTTGCTGGCGGTCGGCGCACTCTCCAGCGTAGGTTTTCTCTCCGATCGGATGCAGGGCGGGCTTGAGCGCGACGCGCGTCAGATGCTCGCCGCCGATCTTGTCGTTCGCAGCGACGCTCCTCTGGCACCCGAATTCACCCGTCAGGCACAGGCCGACGGGTTGTCGACGGCCGTGATCGCCAATTTCCCGAGTATGGCCAGTGCGACGGGGGAGAGTGGACAGACGGCCGCGAGCCGTCTCTCGTCGCTCAAAGCGGTGAGCGACGGTTATCCGTTGCGTGGCCGCGTGCGCGTGGCCCCCGACGCCGGGGCCAATACACCGGACGCACCCGCCGACGGCATTCCCGCGCCCGGCACGGTCTGGGTCGACGCCGCGCTGCTCGATGCCCTGCACGTCAAACCCGGCGAGTCGATTCGCGTGGGCAATCGCACGCTGCGCATCGCCGCCGTCATTACCCGCGAGATGGATCGGGGCTACGGCTTCGGCTCGCTCGCACCGCGCGTGATGATGCGCTTCGACGAATTGCCGTCGACCGGCCTCGTGCAGTTCGGCAGCCGCATTACTTATCGTCTGCTGGTGGCGGGCGCCGACACGCAGGTCGGTAAGTTCACCGCATGGGCGCGTCCGGCGGCGGAGCAGGCGCGTGGCGTTCACCTCGAATCGCTGGAAGACGGGCAACCGCAGGTGCGGCAGACGCTCGATCGCGCCGAGCGTTTCCTCTCGCTCGTGGCACTGCTCGCCGCTGTGCTCGCGGCGGTGGCCGTGGGCATCGCGTCGCGCCGGTACAGCGAGCGCCATCTCGACGCGTGCGCCGTCATGCGATGTCTCGGTCTGCCGCGCCGGGCCTTGCGCGGCATGGTGACACTTGAATTCATCGGTCTCGGTCTGATTGGCGGTGTGCTCGGCGTGGCGCTCGGTTACGCGGCGCACTGGGCGCTGCTGGCGCAACTCGGCGACGTGATTCCGGCGGGGTTGCCTGCGCCGACGTGGCGACCCGCTGCGTTCGGTCTCGCAAGCGCGCTGGTGATGCTGCTGGGATTTGCGTTGCCGCCGCTGCTGCCGCTCTCGGAAGTGGCCCCGCTGCACGTGTTGCGTCGCGACGTAGTCGGTGGGGCGCGCCGTCAGGGATGGCTTGCGTACGGTGCAAGCGCGCTGGCGTTCGGTGCGCTGCTGCTGTTCGCGGCGCGTGATCTGCGTCTGGGTGCGATGGTGGCCGGTGGGTTTGTCGTCGGCGCGATTGTTTTCGGCGTGCTGGCCTGGTTGGCGATTCGCGGTCTTGCGGCTTGGGCGCGCAGTACGGGTGCCGCCGGTGGCGCGGTGGGAGGCATCGGCTGGCGGTATGCGGTGGCCGGGTTGCGTCGTCGAGGTCTCGGCAGCGCCTTGCAGGTGGTGGCGTTGGGGCTGGGATTAATGGCGTTGCTGCTGTTGGCGGTGACACGCAACGATCTGGTTGCGGGTTGGCAGCACTCGAGCCCGCCGGATGCGCCGAACCGTTTCGTCATCGACATTCAGCCGGGGCAGGACGCGCCGGTGCTCACACAACTTCACGCGGCCGGTCTGCCCGATGTGCAGCTCTCGCCGATGATCCGCGCGCGACTGACGGCCATCAACGACAAGCCGGTGACGGGCGAAAGCTACACCGAGGAGCGCGCGCGTCGCCTTGCCGAGCGCGAATTCAATCTGTCTTACACGTCGGCGTTGCCCGACGGGAACCGTGTGACGGCGGGCCAGTGGTACGGCGAGACCGATAAGCCGCAGATCTCGATGGAAGAGGGCATCGCGAAGACGCTAGGCCTGAAGCTCGGCGACACGCTGCGATTCGAAGTGACGGGGCAGACCATCGACGCGCCGATTACGAGCCTGCGCAAGCTCGACTGGGGATCGATGCGCGTGAATTTCTTTGTGGTGATGCCGCCCGCCGCGCTGCGCGATTTTCCGATGACGTGGATTACCTCGTTCCATCTGGAGCCGAATCAGCAGAGCGTGGCGGACGCACTGGTGCGTCAGTTCCCCAATGTCACCGTGATCGATACGGGCGCATTGCTCGCACAGATTCAGCAGATTCTGTCGCAGGTGATCGACGCCGTGCAGGCGCTCTTCTTCTTCACGCTCGCCGCCGGGGTGCTGGTGCTGTATGCCGCGCTTGCCGGTACGCGCGACGAACGCATGCGCGAGAGCGGTATTTTGCGGGCGCTGGGGGCATCGTCGCGACAGTTGCGGGATGTCCATCTGGCGGAGCTGGTGACGGTCGGTGCACTGGCCGGGCTGCTCGCCGCGCTGGGGGCGGGTGCGCTTGGCTGGGCATTGGCGCGCTACGTCTTCGAGTTCGCGCTGACGTTCAATCCGTGGCTGCCGGTGCTCGGGATCGGCGCGGGTGTCCTGTGCGCGCTGATTGGCGGCTGGAGTGGTTTGCGCGCGGTGTTGCGTCAGTCGGCCGTGCGCACATTGCGCGACGTGTGATGGTTCGCTGTCGGGCGCGGCAATGTGCCGCGCTCATCGTTCTGATCACGCGCTGTCCTTTTCGAGACGCCGTTCGTGGCACACGCGTTGGGCCTCGGGCACAATATTGCCCATGACGACCGAAAACTCCTCTGAAAACACCCGTCAGGCTGCTGCGGCAGATGACGACGCGCAAGACACGTCGGCACAGCCGACGGCCTTTTCCCTGCTCGGCGGCGAGGCGCGCGTGCGCGAACTCGTCGACCGTTTTTACGACCTGATGGACCTTGAACCCGAGTTTGCGGGTATTCGCGCGATGCATCCGGCGTCGCTCGACGGCTCACGCGACAAGCTCTTCTGGTTCCTGTGCGGCTGGCTGGGCGGGCCGAACCATTACATCGAACGCTTCGGCCACCCGATGCTGCGCGCGCGCCACCTGCCGTTCCCGATTGCATCGAGTGAGCGCGACCAGTGGCTGCGCTGCATGGCGCTCGCCATGCAGGACATCCATGTGGAAGGCACGTTGCAGGAACGCCTGATGCAGGCGTTCTACGGCACGGCCGACTGGATGCGGAATAAGGCGGGTTGAGCCCCCTGCCTCAGGTGACCAGGGGGCGCCAACGCTTACTTCGCCTCCTACGTCATATCGGCTAGGTATAAACGTCATTCGCATTCGTCCGTCGTCTTGACTAATGTTGGAAAGCGTTCGTGCGAGTCGTGGAAGTGCTGCGTGCCGACATTGGACACGCGGGCGATCTGCGGTTTGCATGCCATTCCTTCACGACGTCATAGAGTGCCCGACCGATGTCAGTCACCAACGTAGGACCTCGCTATCAACCTCCGGTCGATGGCGATTTCGACAGGCCAAACGGCCAACCGAAGGCTCCGGCGAATTCGGTGCCATTCGTGCGGTCGCCCATGTTTCCCACAGTGCCCGAACAGTCCCTGCGGACCACACTCCTGCAGTCGGACCGGATGATGGCGACATACATGGAAGGGGTTTCTCGGGAGGCCGGCATGAGCGAGCGCCTGCCGATATCCAACGGGTACGTCATCTCGGTTCAATTGCAAACGACAGTCGGCGCGGAACTTTGGAAGCACGGCACGTTTGTCCAGACAGAGCAATTCAATCAAGGGACCATCTTTCTGGGGCACCTCGGGGATGAGCCGACCGCGTACATGCCGAACGCTTTCGAGTGCGTCATCATGATGATTCCGCAGGTCTCGTTGCTCGAAGTCCAAGCGGAGACGAAAGGTGGAATGAACACGCTTCTGGAAGACGTCAATCACGCGGAAGATCCTGTGCTCTATCACCTCGGCATGGCAATGAAGCTGGCTATGCTGAACCCCGTGACGTCGGGAAAGCTCTTTATCGATCAGGTATCCCTCGCGGTTTGCACGCATCTGTGCGCGACCTATGGGAATCGTGCCACGTCGTCGACGACGAAGCGTCGCGGATTGTCCAGACGCGAGGAGCGGATCGCGAAGGATCTGTTGACGGCGGACCTTGGCGTCGAGCCGTCATTGCCTGACGTAGCCGCTGCGTGCGGGATTCCGGTTCGCAGATTTGCCGACGCGTTTCGTGTGACGACGGGTATGCCTCCGTTTCGCTGGCTGAGAGGCTATCGTGTCGAGCGCGCGAAGACGCTGCTTGTCGACGCCCGGTTGAGTCTCGCCGAGATTGCCTACGCTTGCGGCTTTGCGGACCAAAGTCATTTCACGCGCGTCTTTTCTGCCGCAACGGGAGTGACGCCGGCTGTCTGGCGCAAGTCCAGCATCGGCTGAGCGGCGGTGGCTTCGCGCGTAGCGCGTCCATGTACGAAATGAAGCATCCCGTCGCGCCACCGCCTGCGCGAACGGGACCTTCAACTACCGCTGCGAGAAGTCTGCCGATCAGGGGGAGCGATCGTAGACGACTTAGGTGACGTCGCGCTGCCGACGGTGGCCACTGACACGCGATTCACCAATGCGCTCGTGAAACGGGGAGCGCCTCCTTCACATCAGGCTTGCCGGGGGAGCAGGGGATAAGGCAAAACCCGGCAAACCGTAGTGATCTGCTATTCGAACTGCTTGACCGCTTGCGCTCATTCAGCGGCGTCGGCCAGTTACGCCGCCAGTCGCTGCTTGTGCTGTGCGACGACTTCGGCTTCGTCCTTCAGGGCCTTCTGAACGGACGGACGTGCTTCGATACGGGCGATATAGGCCTTGAAGTAGGTCAGGTGGTCGAGATTGACACCCGAGCGCTCGTTCCACAGCGTGGCCCAGGCGTAAGCGTCGGCAACGGTGAAGTGCTCGCCGGTGAGATACGCACGACCGTCCGAGAGCATGTCGTCAAGACGACCGTAAGCGGAAAGCAGCTTGTTCGTGTGGAATTCGATACCCTCGGCGGTCATGAGCTTGCGCATTAACGGAATGTGCTTCTGTGCGATTTCCGTCGCGATGAACGTCAGCAGTTCGTCCATACGAACGCGTTCCCAGGTACCGCGTTGGGGAATCAGACCGGCTTCCGGGTGCTGATCAGCCATGTACGACGTCACAATCACGGTTTCAGAGAGCACGCCTTGCTCGGCATCGTCCATGACGAGCGCCGGTACATAGAGCAGCGGGTTGACGTCGGCGAACGCGCTACCGTCCGACGTCGATTTACCGAAGACGTCGAAGTGAACGAGTTCCGGCGTCAGGCCGATTTCGTTAGCGATGGCTTGTGCCGCGAGCGAGCAGGTGGCTTGTGCGATGTAGAGTTTCATGTCGTTGACTCACAAATTGACGGGTTGGACCGTAAGGCGGTCGGAGAAATCAGGCGCGCTTGTTTCGTGCCCATGGAAATCAGTATGAAGTGAAGGGCACGGGCGATAAACAGTCCAATTTGCGTCACTCTGTAGGCGCTCGAGCGACAATCGGACGCATCACGGTGTGCTGCGCGACATGCGAGCCGATCGCGACGAACGCGAGAAAACTCAGCACTGCGCCGCAGATGACAATGGCGTCGGGGCCGAATTCGCGACCGAGGATTTGCGAGAGCGAGATGCCTGCCAAGGCGCCGCCTGCGGCCATCGTCACGTGCAGTGACGCCATCGAATCCCGACGATTCCGATAGGGCTGACCTAACAGGAGGCGCGAGAGCAACATGCCAGTGGTATGGACTGCGCCCCAGAACGCCACAACGAAGAACGACCCCATGCCGGATTCCCTCCCTAATGCGTAAAGCAGGACGTAAGCGGCGGCGAGCGCCATCGGATGCAGACACAACAGGGTGCGCGTGAGTGACTGCATCCAGCGGCTGATCGACAACGCACCGAAGACACCGCCCATGCCGAAGATCACCATGAGGAATGCCGACGTTTGCGTGTCAATATGTCCGCCGGATTCGAGAAAGAGATGCGCGTGCGAGTAGACGGCAAACAATGCGGCGTATTGCAGGGCGATGGCTAGCGCGGGCCGCCAGATCGCGGCGAGACGGTGCGTGCCGTGACGCCACGGCCGAAGGATCATATGGGTGTCCTGAAATCGCGCAGGCCCGCGTAGGTGGCTGTCATCGCGTAGCAGGATCACGGCACCGATCGCCGCTGTGCCAAACGCAGCCACCTGGAAGATTCCGGGCGACGCGAACGTCGTCGACAACCAGGTCATCATCGGCATGCCCAGCCACAGTCCGAGCAACGATGTGCGTGCCGGGAAGACACCTTGCCATGTCGACGCCGGGCGCCGCTCTCGCGGTGCGCCGTTCGAAAGCGCCGCAGCCAGCATGACCGGATGAAGCGACGCGAGCACGCGGCCCCAGCCGTGCATGTTGCCGATCCCGATTTGCAGATGGGGCGTGGCGGCGAAGAGGCAACCCAACGTCGCGAGACCAAACAGCGTGCTGACCAGCACTGCGTGTCTGAAGCGCGCGGGCGAACATATCGCGAGCGATGGCGCGAGCAGCACGGCACAGTAGACCCATCGATTCGTCACGTCGTCCTCGCGCTTCTACAGAAAGTCCCGCTGCGATGCGCGTTGTTTTTGCACCCGGGAGCGCGCACGCAGCGACAGGCATATTGCCGATTCGATCAGACGAACCGTGCCTTCCAGAAGGCGCTCGGTTAAGACAAGCAGTCCGCGCGACACTTCCGCTCGCGTTCGCGATAGCTGACGACGCAGGGACGATGCGAGCAGGGTGCGGTCACGATTCACGGCGTTCTCCTTTGCGTTGCGTGTTGCCTCCAATCTAGTGCGCAGCCGTAGTCGGATAAAGACGCTCGAAGCGAATTGAGATTTCGCGTTGCTACAACGTCGTTGCACAACGCATTCGTAAAGCATCGTCTGGACGAAAAGACAATTCGGCACGCGGCAATGACGGGCGTGACCGTATCGGCGTAGCATCGACGCAGGTTGGTCGGCGGCCAGCGCCGCTTCGACCGAACACGGAATCCGCTCCCAAGGAGACACCCATGACTCAGCCTCTTCACGCGCCGCGCGAACCCTCTCCCGATCATCCGATTACGATCACGCGCAGTGCATCCCGCGTGGTCGTGCAAGCCGGGGGACGCGTGATCGCAGACACACGAGAAGCGCTGGCGCTTAAAGAGTCCACCTATGCCGTGGTCCACTACATCCCGAGGAAGGACGTCGACATGTCTGCGCTCACGCGCACGTCGCACTCGACGTTTTGCCCTTATAAGGGCGAAGCGTCCTACTTCTCGATCAACGTCCCGGGCGGCGGGGCCGAGAACGCCGTCTGGACTTACGAGTCGCCGTATCCGGCGGTCAGCGCCATTGCGAGCCATCTGGCGTTTTATCCAGACCGCGTCGAAAGCATCGACACGAGCGAATTGCTCTGAATAGATGACGATGGGGGGGGCCTGAAGCAGCCTTCGATTCGCGATTTGAGCTTCGTGTTTTGAGATATGACTGAATTGTCGCCATCGAGGCGACACTCTGACCACGACCCGACGGTTTATCGAACGTCCGTTCCTTACGAGAATTCAGCCAGACCAATCACCGTAAAGGGATTGGATTTTGCGTAAATTTTTCGTTCGGAAACGTTCATGAACACTGCAACACAGGAACGCGACGGCGGGGGCAAGCTCATGGTGCTCGTGGCCGTCTGCCTTGCCGCGCTGGTATTGCCCCTTTCATTTTCAGGCGGTGCGGTCGCCACTCCGGCGATTGGCCGCGACCTCGGCGGCAGTCCCGTCATGCTGACGTGGGTCACCAACGCCTTTATGCTCAGCTTCGGCAGTTTGCTGATGGCCGCCGGCGCGCTCGCGGATCAGTTCGGACGTAAGCGACTGTTCGTCTACGGTCTCGGCGGCTTCATCGTGACGTCGCTTGCGATGAGCTCCGCGCCGTCGACGCTTTGGCTGGACATCCTGCGTGGCGCACAGGGCGTTGCCGCTGCGGCATCGCTCTCGAGCGGTGCCGCGTCGCTCGCGCAGGAGTTCGACGGTCATGCTCGCACCCGCGCGTTCAGCATGCTCGGCACCAGCTTCGGCATCGGCCTCGCGTTTGGTCCGCTCATGGCGGGTGTGCTCATCGAGCACTTTGGCTGGCGTGCCATCTTCCTCGTCATCGCCGTGATCGGAGTCGCCGCCTTCGTGTTCGGCGTGCCACGCATGCGCGAAACCCGCGACCCCGGGGCCACGGGACTCGACTATCCGGGAACCATCTCATTCACGGCGACGTTGGCGCTGTTTACGTTTGGCGTGATTCAGGCACCGGAAAGCGGTTGGGGAAGTGCGCTTGTCGTCACGCTGCTTGCCGCGTCGGTGATCTCGCTGGCCGTCTTCATTCTGGTGGAGACACGCGCGAAACGGCCAATGCTCGACCTGTCGCTCTTTCGCTATCCGCGCTTCGTCGGCGTGCAGATCCTGCCGGTCGGTACGTGCTATTGCTACATCGTGCTCATCGTGATGCTGCCGTTGCGATTCATCGGCGCGGAAGGTCTTAGCGAGATCGATGCCGGGCTGCTGATGATCGCCCTGTCTGCGCCGATGCTGGTCGTGCCGATGCTGGTCGCGTCCTTCACCCGTTGGTTTTCGGCCGGTGTTCTGTCCGGCGTCGGGTTCCTGATCGCAGCGGCAGGACTGTACTGGCTGAGCACGGTGAGCTTCAGCGGTCCGAGGTTCGATCTGGTTCTGCCGATGATCGTGATCGGGATCGGGGCGGGTATGCCGTGGGGGCTGATGGACGGACTGTCGGTCAGCGTCGTTCCCAAAGAACGTGCAGGCATGGCTGCCGGGATCTTCAGTACAACCCGTGTGGCGGGTGAGGGGATTGCACTGGCGATCGCCACCGCAGTGCTTGCCGCCCTTGCCCATCAGACGCTTGCCGATTCGGTGACGTCGACCGATGCGGGACTGACGGCGCGTATCGCCGAAGCGTCGCAACGCATTACGGCTGGCGACATGGTTCACGCTTCAGCCGTGCTGCCGGAGGTCGGCCGTCAGGCACTCGCCGCCAGCTACGCCGGGGCTTTCACGAATCTCATCCACATCCTCATCGTCATCACGCTGTTCTCCTCGCTGGCCACGTTCGCATTTCTGAGCCGGACGCCCGCGCAAGAGGAGACCGAGGTCGATGAAGATGGCGACCTGATGACGAACGCCTCCTGACGCACCGCGGTTCTCTTAACGCAGGAACGGCCGTTCACCGGTTGTTCCTGCGTCATCGTTTGAACAAGGGTTCTAGGGCCATAGGAAAAACATGAGACACAGCGCTGTCCGGCGACTCGACGCCGAAAGACTCTGGCAGCAATACCAAAAGACGCGTGAATATACGCTGTCGCTGACCGGGACGCTGAGCGTCGAAGATCAGAACATTCAATCGATGCCCGATGCCAGTCCGACCAAATGGCATCTCGCGCATACCACATGGTTCTTCGAGACGTTGGTGTTGCTAGGGCACTGCCCGGCGTACGTGCCGTTTTCGCCCAGCTTTTCGTATCTCTTCAACTCGTATTACGAAGCGCTCGGGCCACGGCATGCCAGACCGGCGCGCGGCCAGTTGTCCCGTCCTGGCGTCGACGAGGTGCTCAGCTACCGAATGCACGTCGATACCCATCTCCGTTCGCTGCTGCTTAACGCGCCGGAAGACCGTCTTGGCGAACTGTTTGGCGTCATCACACTGGGGATCCATCACGAGCAGCAACATCAGGAACTGATCGTCACCGACATCCTGCATGCTTTCTCGCGCAACCCGTTGCGTCCGGCATTCATGACGGGTGACGACGATCTGCTGCGTTTTCCCAAGGCGGCGGGCGGCCCGGCGGAATGGTTGTCTGTTCAGGGTGGACCGGTGGACGTGGGACATCAGGGGTCGGGTTTCTGCTTCGACAACGAACTGCCTCGCCATACCACGTTAGTCAACGCATTCGAGATTGCCGACCGATTGGTCACGAACGGTGAGTTTCTCGATTTCGTCGCCGATGGAGGATACTCGCGCCCGGAATTCTGGTTGTCTGACGGATGGAGCGTGGCCCAGCACGAGGGCTGGCAGGCACCGGCCTACTGGATCGCGCCGACGGACGAACGCTCACCGTTCGCCAACGTCTGCGAGTGGCGCTGCTTCGGCCCGTGGGGTGTCGCGGCGCTGGATATGCGCGCCCCGGTATCTCACATCAGCTTCTACGAGGCCGCGGCATTTGCCGAGTGGTCCGGCACGCGACTGCCCACCGAATTCGAGTGGGAAGCCGCGCATGGGTTGCCGGGGATGCGCCAGATGAGCGACAGCGTTTGGCAGTGGACACGCTCGGCTTACGCACCATACCCCGGCTTTCGTCCGATGGCAGGGGCCGCCAGCGAATACAACGGCAAATTCATGGTCGGGCAACAGGTGCTGCGCGGCGGCAGTATGGCTACGCCGTCAGGGCATGCGCGCCCGAGCTATCGCAATTTCTTTCCGCCAGCAGCACGCTGGCAGTTCTCCGGAGTCCGCCTTGCACGCGACACAACCCGCTAACCCTGCGTCCGGCATCGATGCATTGCCGGGCATCCAGCTCGCTTCCATGGCGTTTGCCCGTGATCTGATGAGCGGCTTGTGCGAATTTCCGCGACACGTTCCCCCGAAGTATTTCTACGACGCACGTGGCTCGGCGTTGTTCGATCACATCTGCGAACTCCCCGAGTATTATCCGACGCGAACCGAGTTGGCGATTCTTCGCGACAATGCCCATGACATTGCGCGGCATATGGGCGCGCACGCCAACATCATCGAATTCGGTGCAGGGTCTCTCGCGAAAGTCCGTATCGTGCTAGACGCTTTCCCTGCAAAGTCGGGGCCGGACAGGTATATCCCCATCGATATCTCTGGCGAACATCTGGAGAGCGCGGCTGCAAAACTCGGGGCCGAATATCCCACTCTGGAAGTGTCGCCCCTGGTCGCGGATTACATGGACCCCCCGCAGCTTCAGACACTCGACTGGATTCGCGGCCGGCGCGCCGGATTTTTCCCGGGTTCGACGCTGGGCAACCTGTCAACCCATCAGGCGGCAACTTTCATGGCGCGTGCCCGGCGGCTGCTCGTCGGTGGCGGTCTGCTCGTCGGTGTCGATCTGGTGAAGGATCACCGAACGTTGCATGCGGCGTACAACGACCGGGAGGGCGTAACGGCGGCCTTTAACCTGAACTTGCTCGAGCGCGCTAACCGGGAGCTTGGTGCAGATTTCGACTTACAGGGGTTCCGGCATCTCGCCTTCTACAACACGGAGGCTCAACGCATCGAGATGCATCTTCTGAGCGTGAGACATCAGACGGTGCAAGTGCTGGGTCGGACCTTCGACTTCTCCGAAGGCGAAACCATCCACACCGAGAACTCGCGGAAGTTCACCACCGAGGGCTTCCGCTCGCTGGCCATCGCGGCGGGCTTTCAGCCGGGGCCGGTGTGGATGGACGCCAATGAGCAGTTCAGCGTGCATTGGCTGGAAAGCCCGGCGTTCGGCACCTCGCGGTGATCTGACGGCAATCTGACAGAGCGTCCGTCGCAGATCGGTGGCGGCCTCTGATACAGTCTTTGACAATACCCTAAACGTCACAGGGAGAGATGGCATGACCGAGCGTTCGGACGCGCAAATCAGCGACATTGTGGCCTTCATTGCCGTTGCGCAGAGCGGCAGCTTCACGCGCGCGGCGGAGGATATCGGCAGCAGTAAATCCAATGTCGGCAAGGCGGTTCAGCGTCTTGAGGCAAGTCTCGGGACGCGCCTCTTTCAGCGAACCACGCGTGCCGTCAGACTGACGGAAGACGGGGAAACCTATCTGCTCGCGGCGAAAGAGGCCATCGATGGCCTGCGCGACGCAGAACAGCAACTGGCGTCGCGACGTGCCGAACCGTCTGGCCGGGTCAAGATCGATCTCCCCGCCGGGTTCGGCCGGTTGCTCTTGCCTAGCTTTATCGAGTTGCGGGAAAAGTACCCGAAACTCACGTTGGAAGTCGCATTGACCGACCGCATGTCCGATCCGGTGGGAGAGGGATGGGACGTCGTGGTGCGCATCGGTGCGCTCCCGGAAGATAGCGAAATGACGGTACGGCGACTGTGCAATCTCAGAGTGGGGCTGTACGCGTCGCCTGACTATCTGGCGCGCCACGAGCCGATTCGTGGCATCGCCGATCTCGCCACCCATGACGCCGTCGTGTTTCGCGGACCGACCGGACGCTTGCGTCACTGGACGTTGCGCGACGGCGATTCCATCCAGGAAATTGCGCCGAATGCCGTGCTGGTCCTTGCCGACGGACAGGCGCTGGTGGACTCGGCTGTCGCCGGTTTTGGGATCGCGCAGATTCACGATCGCGTGGCACAGCCCTATATCGAAGACGGCCGATTGGTTCAGGTGTTGCCGGGCTCGGATGTCGAGGGCCCGCCGGTACATGCCATCATCTCGCTGGGTCAGAAGATGGCAGCGAAGACCCGCGCAGTGGTGAACCATCTCGCGGAGACGTTGCAGAAGCCAGCACCGACATCGTCTCCCAAATCCCCTCAAAAGCCGACGCGATAGGTTCGCGAGCAACGCACTTCGCCACGTATCGCCAAAGAGAAACGCCGCGTCATATGAAATGACGCGGCGTTTTTTCATGGCTTGCCGTGCTTACTTGCTGGCCAAGGGGGGTGTGGCCGGTTGCGGTTCTACGCCGTCCCAACCGCCGCCGAGCGCGCGGATCAGGCTGACGGTCGCCGCCGCCTGCACGCCCTGCAATTGGATCGCGTTGCGTCGGACCTGAAGGACCGTGCGCTCGGCGTCGACCACGTCGAGATAGCTGACCTCTCCCTCGTCATACTGCGTGCGCGAAAGACGCGCTGCACGTTGCGAAGCCTCGACCGCTTGCCCCTGAATCGCCGTCTGGGACTCGAGAATCCGCATGTCGGACAAGCTGTCTTCGACTTCCCGGAACGCCGTCAGGACACGTTGCCGGTACTTGGCGACATCTTCCTCGAAGACGGCATGCGCGTTGTCGAGGTTCGCCGAGCGGCGTCCGCCGTCGAAGATCGGAATGTTCAGCGACGTTCCGGCGAGCGGGCCGAGCAGGAAGGCGCGGCTGCTCCACTTGAACAGGTCGCCGATGGTGCCCGACTCGAAGCCGCCCGTCGCGGTCAGCGTGAGCGACGGGAAGAAGGCCGAACGTGCCACCCCGATTCTGGCGTTAGCCGCCGCCATCGCCCGCTCGGCGGCGGCGATGTCGGGGCGGCGCTCGAGCAGCGCGGATGGCAATCCAGCAGGCACCCGGATACGCACGGGCTTCAACGGGTTCGGCGTCATGGAAAACTCCGCCGGTGCTTTGCCGAGCAATACGGCAAGGCTGTGTTCGGATGTCGCCCGCAAGCGCTGGACCGTCATCGAGTCAGACTTTGCCGTTGCCAGCTCCGTTTTGGCTCGCGACAGGTCGAGTTCGTTGACCGCGCCTTCGTCGTACCGTCGCTGAATCAGCTTGAGCGCCTGCTCGCGAAGCGTCACGGCCGAGACGAAGACCTCCGTTTCGGCATCCAGCTCGCGTAGCGCGAAATAGTTCTGCGCCACGTCGGCCTGCAATGCCAGTTGTACCGAGCGGAACAAGGCTTCGCTTTGCTGCACTTCGGCCTTCGTCGCATCGGTATTCGCGGCGACGCGGCCGAACAGATCGACCTCGTAAGACATACCCGCCTGCGCACGCCAGAAGGTCTGCTGCGGTACGTTCGTGCCGTCCGGCTCGAACAGCGAGGCAGCGGAGACTTTCTGTCGCGACGGGCCGAAGCCCGCATCCAGTGTCGGGAAAAAGTCGGCGCGCGCCGCCTGATTCATCGCGCGTGCTTCCTTGACCCGGGCCGCCGCGGCGGCCAGATTCTGGTTAGCCGCCAGCGCCTGTTCTTCGAGCGCGTCGAGGGCGGTGTCGTCGAAGACAGTCCACCACTTGCCGCGAGCGACTTCCTCAGAGGGTTGCGCAACCTTCCACGTGCCGAGGTTCTCGTTGGGGCTGACCGGCGCCTCCTTGAACGCAGTCGACATCGGCGTGGATGGCACCTCGTAATGCGGTGCCAGCGAGCATCCTGCCAGCACTAGCAGTGCCGAGAGCAACGCCGATCCCACGAAGGCGGATTTCATTGACTTAATTCCTTTCATGATGGCCTCTCACTCGTGCAGCGCGGGCTTGGTCGCGCGTGCATCGGGTTGCATATCGGCGTCGCGCTCGTCGGGGCCGTGGATATTCGGATGATTGCCATGCTTGTCGGCGAGCTTCTTGCCGCCCGCCAGCTTGCGCAGGAGGACGTAGAACACCGGCGTGAGCAACAGACCGAACAACGTCACACCGAGCATGCCGAAGAACACGGCAATCCCCATGGCACGGCGCATTTCCGAGCCGGCACCGGTCGAAGTGACCAGCGGGACCACGCCCATGATGAACGCGATAGACGTCATCAGAATCGGACGAAGGCGCAGGCGACACGCTTCAATCGCAGCCTGCACGATGGTGCGTCCCTGCATTTCGAGTTCGCGGGCAAACTCCACAATCAGAATGGCGTTCTTTGCCGACAGACCGACAAGCACCATCAGACCGATCTGCGTAAAGATGTTGTTGTCACCGCGTGTGAGCCACACCCCGAAGAGTGCCGACAAGATGCTCATCGGCACAATCAGCAGAATCGCGAGCGGCAGCGTCAGGCTTTCATACATGGCGGCCAGCACGAGGAATACGAGCAGCACGCTGATCGGGAACACCCAGAATGCGGTGTCGCCGGTGATGATCTGCTGATACGTCAGGTCGGTCCATTCGAACTTGATGCCACGCGGTAACGTCTGCGCAGCAATGCGTTCGACGGCGGCCATTGCCTGACCGGACGAGTAGCCCGGTGCCGGACCGCCGTTGATGTCGGCCGCCAGGAAGCCGTTGTAACGAATCACCGTCTCCGGACCGTAGGTCGGCGTAACTTTGACGAGCGACGCGAGCGGCACCATGTCGCCCTTGGTGTTGCGGGTCTTGAGCGCGAGGATGTCCTCTGCGTTTGCGCGATAGGGCGCGTCAGCCTGCGCACGGACCTGGTACACCCGACCGAACTTGTTGAAGTCGTTGACGTACAGAGAGCCGAGATAGATCTGCATGGTGTCGAACACGTCGGTTACCGACACGCCCAACTGCTTGGCCTTCTCACGGTCGAGTTCGACGTTCAGTTGAGGCACGTTGATCTGGAAGCTCGAGAACGCCGGGCCGAGTTCGGGGGCCTTGGCCGCTGCCGCGAGGAAGTCCTGCGTGGCTTTGTTCAGGGCTTCGTAACCTAGTGCACCACGGTCTTCCAGTTGCAGCTTGAAGCCGCCAATCGTCCCAAGTCCCTGCACCGGCGGCGGCGGGAAGGTGGCGATCATCGCGCCCTTGATCCCCGAGTACTCCTTATTCAGGTTGGCGACGATATCGTTGGCCGATTCGCCTTTGCCGCGCTCTTTCGAGGGGCTCATCACCGGGAACACCAGACCGCTGCTGGAGGAGTTCATCAGGCCTGTCACATTCAGTCCCGGGAATTCCGGAGAGTGAACAACGCCCGGCTGTTGGCGTGCGATCTTGCCAACTTCTTCCACGACCTTTTCCGTGCGATCGAGCGACGCACCTGCGGGCAGTTGCAGAATGCTGACGAGGTAGTCCTTGTCCTGTGCGGGCACGAAACCGCCCGGCACGATCTTGCCCAGCAACACCGTCGCACCGAGCAGGACGGCGTACACCGCCATCATGCCGGCCTTACGATTGATGACCGAACCGATACCGCGACCGTACTTTTCCGAACCGCGATTGAAGACCTTGTTGAAGGCATTGAAGAACCGGCCGAACAGGCGATCCATGACGCGTGTCAGCCAGTCCTTGGGGGCGTGGTGATCCTTGAGCAGAATGGCCGACAGGGCGGGGGACAACGTGAGCGAGTTGAAGGCCGAGATCACCGTCGAGATGGCGATGGTCATGGCGAACTGCTTGTAGAACTGACCCGTCAGGCCCGACATGAAGGCGAGCGGCACGAACACGGCGACCAGCGTCAGCGCGATGGCGATAATCGGCCCGCTGACCTCTCGCATCGCTTCATAAGAAGCCTCCAGCGGACTTAGCCCGGCAGCGATATTACGCTCGACGTTTTCTACCACGACGATGGCATCGTCGACCACAATGCCGATGGCCAGCACCATCCCGAACAATGACAGGGCGTTGATCGAGAAGCCGAATGCGAGCATCAGCGAGAAGGTGCCGACAATGGAGACCGGAACCGCGAGCAACGGAATCAGCGAGGCGCGCCACGTCTGAAGGAACACGATGACCACAATGACTACGAGGAAGATCGCCTCGAAGAGCGTGTGGACTACTGCGTCGATACTCTCGCGCACGAACTGCGTCGGGTCGTAGACGATCTCGGCCTTGACGTCTTCCGGCATGTCCTTCTGCAACTCGGCAACAATGCGGCGAACGTCCGTCGAAATCTGCAACGAGTTGGCATTGGGCTGCTGGAAGATGATGAGCTGAACGCCCGGCTTGCCGTCCAGACGTGCGCGCAAGGCATATTCCGCAGCACCCAGTTCTACGCGTGCAACGTCGCTAAGCCGCACGACTGCGCCGTCCGGGGTCGTCTTGAGAATGATGTTGCGGAACTCTT
This sequence comes from Pandoraea commovens, assembly GCF_902459615.1. Classification (GTDB taxonomy): domain Bacteria; phylum Pseudomonadota; class Gammaproteobacteria; order Burkholderiales; family Burkholderiaceae; genus Pandoraea; species Pandoraea commovens. Next base: position 1,058,850 of record NZ_CABPSA010000001.1, on the reverse strand, counting down.
CTTCCGTCTTGAGTCGGCCCTGTGCGTTGACGCTGAGTTGCATGGGCACGTCGGTGAGCATGGGCGCACCGCCGACGATACCGGCAGCGACCTGCACGTTCTGTTCGCGAATGGCTTTGATGACATCGCTGGCCGTCATGTCCTGACGTGCGACCTTGGTCGGATCGAGCCAGATCCGCATCGAATAGTCGCCTGCACCCCACATCGCCACTTCACCCACGCCCGCGACCTGTGCCAGCCGGTCCTTGATGTTGATGAGCGCGTAGTTGCGCAGGTAGGTCAGGTCATAGCGGCCGTTCGGCGACACCAGATTGACCCCCATCGTGAGCGTGGGAGACGATTTCACGGTGGTCACGCCAAGGCGCTGGACGTCGTCCGGCAGGCGCGGCATGGCCTGCGATACGCGGTTCTGTACCAGTTGTTGCGCCTTGTCCGGGTCCGTGCCGAGCTTAAAGGTCACGGTCGTCGTCATGTTGCCGTCGCTGTTGGCCTGCGACTGCATGTACAACATGTTCTCGACGCCGTTGATTTGCTCTTCGATGGGCGACGCCACCGTTTCGGCAATGACCTTCGGGTTGGCGCCCGGGTACTTGGCGCGTACGACCACTGAGGGGGGCACGACTTCGGGGTACTCGGCCATCGGCAGTTGCAGTAGGGCGATGAAGCCCGCCAGCACCGTGACCACCGAGAGCACACCTGCGAAGATTGGCCGGTCGATGAAGAATTTTGAGATGTTCATTTGAGCGACTCCGATCGCTTTGGATGGCGTCGAATCACGCGGCAGATTTGGCCGCGTCGACCATATTCACGACCTTCGCCTTGACAAGGTCGTTGGGACGCACGCGTTGCAGGCCGTTCACGACAATGCGCTCGCCCGGCTTGAGGCCGGAAATCACGATGCGCAGGCCGTCGCTCAGACCGCCGAGCGTGACTTCGCGGTATTGGACTTTGTTGTTCGCGTCGATGACGAGCACGAACTTCTTCGCCTGGTCGGTGCCGACGGCCGCATCGTCGATCAGGATCGCGGCGTGGGCTTGCCCGCCGCCGACTTTCACGCGGGCGTACAGGCCCGGCACGAGCGACCCGTCGGCGTTGTCGATGCTGGCGCGCACACGGATCGTGCCCGACGATGTGTCCAGACGGTTGTCCACCGACGTCACAACACCCTTTCGGGAGTAACCGGTTTCGTTCGCCAGGCCGAGTGCGACCGGGACCTTGCTGTTGCGGTCGCGTCCGAGATACTGGAGGTAGGTCTGTTCGTCGACCTCGAACGAGGCGTAGATGGGGGAGACGGACACGAGCGTCGTCAGAAGCGGCGCATTCGGCCCGCTCGACACGACGTTACCGACCGTGAGTTCCGCCCGAGAAACGCGACCTGTCACCGGTGCGGTGACTTGCGTGTAGCCAAGGTTGACCTGTGCGGCCTCAACAGCGGCCTTCGCTGCCTTGACGTTCGCCAGTGCTTCTTTGGCGGCGTTCTGCTTCTCGTCGTAATCCCGCTTGGCAATGGCGTTATCCGCAATCAGACGGTCAGCGCGGGCGGCATCGGTCGTGGCATAGCTCGCGCGTGCCTGTGCTGCGGCCAGTTGTGCTGCGGCACGGTCGGCCTCTGCTGCGAAGGGACGCGGATCGATCGTGAACAGGACATCGCCCTTCTTGACGAGCGCACCGTCCTTGAAGTGAACCGACACGATGGTGCCCGCCACCTGAGGACGCACGTCGACCCGGTCGACCGCTTCGAGCCTGCCGGAATAGCTTTGCCATTCGGTGATGGTGCGTGAGACGACGGCAGCCACGTCCACCTCGGCCGCCGGTGGCGGCGCATCGGCGGCGTGGGCGAGCCCGACCGGCAGTGCCTCGTAACGGGACACAACGATGACGGTGATCGCACTGGCAAGCGCGATCGCCGTCAATGAGCTGTAAAGCAGCTTTCGATTCTTGTTCATGAGTAGTACTCCTTAATAAAATAAGGTGTTCTCGGACGATGCGAGGGTGATGGGTTTTCGAATCGATCGCGTTATCAGCCTTCGGGATCACTGGACGGGCGACAACACGAGTCGATTCGGTTAAACCAAATTATGGATAGCCCCTGTCGGGCGATAAAGGCACTAAACGTGGTTGCTTCGTATCCAATCCGGCGACAATGCCGGGACTACCGCGCGTCTGACAGGTGCTGTCTGAGGAACGCGACGACCTCTTCAATTGCCGGTGTATGCCGGGTCAGCGCCTCGGCGCCCACGCCGCGGTGGCGTGTCGCAACGACGGGGACACCGGCAGGAATGAGTTCACTGGCATACGCTTCTCCTTCGGCCCGGAACAGATCGTGTTCTGCGCTGACGACCAACGTGGGCGGCAATTGGGCGAGACGCTTCGATTCAAGTGGTGCTGCGTAGGGATGTATCCGGTCGCTGATCGTCGGCAGGTAGGCCCGGTAGTGCTGCGCGCAGTCGCGCGCCCGTCCTTCGTTGCTTACCGACATCCTGCCGGTGAGTCGCGTCATGCTTGGATCGAGCAATGGCGAGATCAGTACCTGCGCCTGTAACTTCAGGTAAGAGCGGTCCCTCGCAATCGCGGCGAGACTAGCAGCAATGTTGCCGCCGGCCTCTACGCCAACGGCAGCCAGACGTGTCAGCGAAGCGCCATAAGCCGACGCATTCGTCACGGCCCATTTCAACGCGAGGTATGCATCTTCGGAGGCTGCCGGGAACGGAAAATGGGGCGCCAGCGAATAGCCGACGTCGACGACCCACGCCGGTAGCGATCGCGCCAGTCGCGCAGCCAATTCAGCGGAGTCGCGCAGTTCGCCACCGACGAAACCTCCACCGTGAAAGCACAGAACGACAGGGAGCCGAGCCGGGACATGCGGGCGATATGAGCGCAGCGGGATGCGCTGCAAATATCCGTCAATCGTGACGTCGGTGATGTCAAACTGAGATTCCATTGCATTTCGGGACTAAGGTTGCCGGTCGCACACTCGCTGAGTGCGTGCGAGCGCCATTGTCCGTAGAACGATGCTTCCGATAAACCGTCTACTCGCGATAGGACAATTCGGAATTTCCGAATCGAACGCTGTGCGAACCGTCATTGCGAAGCTCTGGCAGTTCATCGTCCGGGTCGTTCACACCGTTCGAATCCGGTACCGCTGAGCGGCGCATGATCGACGTCACGCGTTTTGCTTTGGAGGGTGCCAATTCGGAAGGGTGGATATTGTCGCTACTGAGCAGCGGGCATTTGTTTGCTAGTTCCGTCACCCATTCGGCAAAAGCGCGCACTTTGGGCGACAGGTGCCGGTTTTGCGGATAAACGACGGAGACCGGCAGCGGTACCGGGCGAAATGCAGGTAGCACCTCGACCAGATCGCCCGCATCGATGTGCGACTGCGCCAGGAAGCGAGGCACCTGAATCAGTCCTAGTCCGCGCAATCCGCATTGCAGGTAGGCGTCGCCATCGTTCGCGGCAAGGTGCGACGGCAGGCGGGTTTCGATGGCCTGACCGTCCACGAGAAAGTCCATTTGCAGAATGCGGCCGTTGGAGAAGTAGTTGACCGCGACGTGCCGGCCCAGATCGTCGACGGTCGACGGCGTGCCATAGGCCTTCAGATAGCCGGGACTGGCGACGGTCACGAATGCTGCCGCGCCGATGCGCCGGGCGACCAGTGTCGAATCCTGAAGCTGTCCGATACGAATGGCGCAGTCGATGCTGTCTTGCACCAGATCGACGTGACGGTCACCCACGCCCAGCATGAGATCGATGTCGGGATAGCGCCGGTGAAATTCGTCGAGCGCGGGCACCAGAAGCAGCCGGCCAAGCGTGCCAGGCACGTCGACGGTCAGTCGGCCTCTCGGAATGGAGATGGCAGAGAACGAGCTTTCCGTTTCTTCGATTTCGGCGAGCACCCGCACGCAGCGTTCGTAATAGGACGCACCGTCCGGTGTCACACTGATGCGGCGCGTCGTTCGATTGAGCAAGCCGACCTTCAGATACGCTTCGAGCTGCTGAATCATCGTCGTTACCGACGAGCGGTTCATGGACAGCGAGTCCGCAGCGCCCGCGAAGCTCTTCGTTTCGACCACTTTCGTAAACACCAGCATTGCCTGAAGTTTGTCCATGATGCTCACTCACGAGTATTTCGATAGCGCATGTGCCGTTACCGCGAATCCCCGGCGGCCGAGGAGCGGTCGGCCGCCTCATGTGCCGGACGCTCGATCTCCGCGATCAATGCGTTGATGTAGGGGTCGCGGAGCTGCCATGCGTGCAATGCCGTTCGAAGGTTGAAAAGGTAGTCGGCGTTGCTGCCGAACTGGCCCGTCGCCTCGCGAATCAGGGGGGCCGCCACCGACACGGAAGCGTCGCCCTCGTATTGCTCGCTGCTCTCGTCCGCTACGAAAGCGACGGCCTCGACGCGCGTGCCGTCGTCCAATTGCAATGTCACCCACGTCGGTCGGTATGACCCGAGGATCATTTCCCGAACCCATACGACTTGCAGTTCTTCGGCCAGCGATGCGGCCGCGAGCCGGAAGGCCAGACCTTGTGTTTGCCCGCCCGGACGCAGCGCAAGCATGCGACCTGGGCGCTCCGGGTTGCCCCGACCGGCGACCATCTTCAGGCAGAACGCGCGATGCCAACCGTCGAGTGTGGCGACCCGACGCCGGTCGAACTGCACCATCGGATTCCATATCAGCGAGCCGTACCCGAAGATCCAGACCTCGTTGGGCATGCCGCGTGCGGCCATGGTGTCGTTCAGCGATTGTTCGATGCGCTCGATCGTCCAGCGATTCGGAAGCGACTCGAATTGCTCCAGATACTCTCCGGAATGAATGATTTGCCGTGTCAACATCGCAGATGCCCAGAATGAATTGACTATTGCGGCGTACAGGCGTGCTTTTCGCACATGGGCCTACGCCAGAATGGTCGAAAGTATGACTGTGGCGATCTGTGGAATAAACACGCTGCGGGGATACGCTTTGACGCTCCGGGCGCGACAATGCCTGCGCATATCGGTTGTGGGGCTGACCGCCGCTAGGCGTCGGTGCGGGCTTAGTCGCGTTCGCTGACATGATCTAGTGCCGATGCGAGGATCATGGCGCGCGCGTTGAGCGGCGGCGTCTTGCGATGCGTACGCGGCATGTAGACGCGTGCGCCTGCGCGAAAGCGCTGGCCGGTCAGCGCGCACCGGCCGGAGCGGTGCGCCGATGTCGGGGCCCAGAGCTGCTCTTCGTAATTGCAGCGTGTTGGGTCGTGCCAGGACAAGGTCACGAACGAATTGGGTAGCCGTTCGATGAGCTCGATGGAGACGGAGGTGTGTGAGGTGTGCACTGCACCGCTACGCGACACGTTGCGTGTCGCGGCGAGCCGCTTGGGCAGGCGGGGGGAGGATTCCGGCATCATCGAGAAACGTTCGAGTGCGGCTAGCGTGCTCGACCAGGGATCAGACCCGTGTTCACCGACTGTGCTTAACATTTTCGCCCTCTCGCATTGCGTCCCGATGTGATTCAAGCGTAGGGGACCGGGCGGGGCGAATCCACTCTACGGTGGGGTATCGCGATAGCGCTTTTGCATCGTCCGACTATCCGTCCGTATAAGGTGTCGACGAGTTGCAATATTCGGTAATGAAGCGCGCTCAGGGTTAGCGATTAGCCATATTCTGAATCGCGCTATACCAGTGTATAAGTGTAGAAATTGACGTCCAGGTCATTGAAAACGAAAGGTTTTCAATGAGAAAACCGGAGGCGGTCCGATCCTTTTTGGAGGACGGTTGTGAAAAGTCTGGGATCCTCTCGACACCGAAGCCGGATGGGTTATCTGTTGCCGCTCTGGATCGTCGGGTGCGCAGCGCTTTGCGCGATTGCGTGGATCGCGTTGTCATTGCATTTGCGTCTCGCGACGACAGGCTTCACGATGCTCCTGCTGATCGTTGCGTTGTCTTATCTGGATAGTTTCGTTTCGTCGCTGCTGTTCTCGGTCACGGCGGCGCTGCTTCTGAATGTCTATTTCACGCCGCCGATCTTCAGCTTCCGGATCGACAAGTCGATCGACTATATTCCGCTGGTCACATTCATGACCTGCTCGCTGCTCGTCACGTCGCTGGTGCGCAGAATCCGGGATGCCGAGCGGCTTCAGCGCGATCATGCGCGGTTGCTCGACCTCACGCACGATACCGTCTTCGTCCGCGATCCCGATGACGTCGTCACGTACTGGAATCACGCCGCAGAGCAACTCTATGGATGGCGTCGCGACGAAGCGCTCGGGCGACGCGCTCAAGACCTGCTGAAAACAGAATTCCCCGCGCCCATTGACGCGATTCAAGCAACCTTTCTTGCAAGCGGCGAATGGGAGGGGGAGCTGACTCATGTCAAGCGCGACGGCACCCGGGTCACCGTGGCCAGCCGATGGGCGATGCAACGCGATGCGCACGGGCGATTCTCGGGAACGCTCGAGACGAACAACAACATCACGCGCCGGAAGCAGGCCGAGGCGCGACTGCATCGCATTCAGGCGCAATATCTGGAGGAAGCGCAACGCCTGAGCCGGACGGGCAGTTTCGGCTGGAACGTGGAAACCGGGGCGTTGTTCTGGTCAGCGCAGGCGTACGAGATCTTTGAGATCTCACCCGACGTGCCGCCCAGTCTGGCCTTTGTGCGAAGCAGAATCCATGCTGACGATCTGGCAGTGTTCGAATCGATGCTCAGGCGCGTCGCGGACCATGACGACTGCTTCGATATCGAGCATCGCATTATGCTACCGGACGGCCGGACCAAGTATTTGCATGTCGTCGCGCGTGAAGCGTCGGGACAAGTCGAGGGGCGTCAGTTCATCGGCGCTGTCATGGATGTGACGGAAGCCAGAGAGACGGCCGCGAGACTACGTGTGGCGCAGGCCGACCTCGCGAAGACGAGCCGCATGACCTCGCTTGCCGAACTGAGCGCGTCGATCGCACACGAGATCGGTCAGCCGCTTGCGGCGGTTGCGACGAACGCCGAGGCCTGCCTTCGATGGCTGCACCGCGTGCCGCCCAATCTCGCCGAGGTCGAAGGGTGTGTCACGCAGATCGCCGAGGAGAGCAACCGTGCAGCCGACATCGTTCAGCGCGTGCGGCGTCTGATGAAGGGCGCGCCGCCCGAAGCACAGCCGGTTGACGTCGGGCGGCTTGTCCGCGAAGCGTGTGTGATGGTTCGCTCCGAGCTCGACGAGCACGGTGTATTGCTCAAGCTCCATCTCGCTGACGAACCGTTGACGGTTTGGGGAGACGCCGTTCAGCTTCAGCAGGTCATGGTCAACCTGTCGACCAATGCGATACAAGCGATGGCGTCTCAGTCGGGACCGCGGCAGCTGTCGATTACCGCGCAACGCGCCGGGGACGATAGGGTCAGCATTTCCGTACGCGATACCGGCCCTGGAATCGCCAACGACGATGTGCCCAGACTCTTCGATGCGTTCTTCACGACGAAACCCAACGGCATGGGAATGGGGCTCGCGATTTGCCGCTCCATTGTGGAGTCGCACGGCGGCTCGGTTCGTATTGGACATTCAGGCGGCGCGGGCCCTGAAGGGGCGACGTTCACGCTGGTATTACCTTGCCCGTCCATTGCGTGAGCCCACCTCGTCCCCGGTTATACGTTTGTATCATCGCGCTCGCGGCAAACTTACACTACGCTGACAATACCGGGGACGGAAGACACCACATTCTCCCCATCCAAGGGAGCCCTATTTTGCAGACGACCCCAGTCGTGGCCATTGTCGACGATGACCGTGCGGTCCGGAGCGCCCTCGCAAGTCTGGTCAGATCGTTGGGCCTCGACGCGCATCTGTTCGCGTCGGCAGAAGCATTCCTCGCGTCGGGGGAGGCCAGTGCGACCGCTTGCCTCGTTTCTGACATTCGTATGCCGGGAATGTCTGGCGTCGAACTTCATGAGCAACTGATTGCCGACGGACTGAACCCGCCCACAATTTTCATCACGGCCTACGCGACGCCTGCCGTCGCAGCGAAGACCACCACAAACGGTGCGCTCGTGTTGCTTCCCAAGCCGTTTCTGGCGCGCGAGATGACACACTGGCTCTCGGTGGCCATTGGCTCGCCACTGGCAGGGTAACGGTTAGGGGGCAGGGTTGAACGCCTGCACGCCTAACAGTTCGGCCTTGCGAACGAGATCCGGGATCGAGCGGGCGAGCATTTTTCGCATGAGCTGCCCTCTGTGCACTTTGACGGTAATTTCGCTCAGTCCCATTTGCGCTGCGATCTGTTTGTTCAGCAGACCGCTGAGCACATAGGTCATCACCTCTTTTTCTCGCGTCGACAGCGATTCGTAGAGCAACCTGAGCGTCGAGCGGCTCGATTCGTCGGCGATCCGTGCGCGGTCTTTCACCAATGCCTGCGTGATGGCGTCGATCATGTCCTGATCGCGAAAGGGCTTGGCAAAGAAGTCTGCCGCGCCGCCTTTCATCGCCTTCACGGACATTTCGATGTCGCCGTGCCCGGTGATGAATACCACCGGCAGCTTGATGCCGCTATGCACGATGTCTCGATGAAACGTCAGCCCGTTGGTGCCGCGCAGCCGTACATCCAGGACAAGGCAGCTCGGCAGGTCCGGGCGGGCGTACGCAAGGAAGTCCTGCGCGGAGGCGAACGTCTCAACCTGCAGGTCAACCGATCGCATCAGTGTCGCAAGAGCTCGTCGCACGCCGGCGTCATCGTCGACAACGTAGACGATGCCGGGCGTTGGCCCGTCTGCGCGATTGTCGGAAACCTTCAACGTGTCCGGCGGCATGATGGTCCTCTGGCGATTTTGAGATGGCTGACGAGTTCAGGCGTGCGAGAGCTGCGGCGACACGGTGGAAGATACCGTTCTGTGTGCGCTTTCCCGCTTCACCGCGTAGTCTGAGGAAATGGCCGGGGTTCGGTCGCCTGTTGGCAGGCCGATGGCGTCGAGAATGAGGTTGACGAGACCGGTCAGCTTCGGGCGCGGGCCGCCGTCTTCGAGGTAGACCAGATGGGCGGGGCGCGGGGGCGGCAGAACGTCGCCGAGCACCTGCACCAGACGCCCCTGCGCAATGTCCTGTGCTACGAGCACTTCCGGTTGCAGCAGTAAGCCCGCTCCCTCCAGCGCAGCCGAGCGTAGCGCGTGGCCGTCATTCGACGTGAAGGTGGCCGTATCCGGCCACATGATTTCCTCGCCGTCGACATGCCACCGGAATCGTGAGCGCAGTGCGAGATGTCCGAGACAGCGGTGGGTCGCGAGGTCGACGAGCGTGCGCGGCACACCCGATTGGCGAAGGTATTCCGGCGAGCCGCAAATCACCATCTGGTATGGCTGAATGGGACGCGCAATGAGCCGCGAATCGGCGAGCGGCCCGATGCGAACGGCGAGGTCGAATCGGTCCTCGATCAGGTCGACACGCTCGTTGTTCAGCACCAGCTCTACGTGTACCCCACGGTGCTCGCGCGAGTACCTTGCGAGCAGGGGGGCGATGACTGTCGCCCCCAACGTGTGGGGCGCCGACACGCGAATGCGCCCCTGCGGCAACGTCTGAAACCGCTCGATGCTCTGCTGTGCGAGTGCGGCCTGACGGAGGATCTCGCGAGCATGTTGGAGGAATGTCGTGCCTGCGTCGGTGAGATTTTGCTTTCTCGTGGTGCGATTCAGGAGTCGGGCATTGAGCTTCGTTTCCAACGCGGCGATGTGCTTGCCGATCATGACCGACGACACGCCCAGCCGGTCGGCAGCGGCACTGAACGTTCCCGTTTCCACGACGGCGACAAATGCCTCGATATCTCTGATGCGGTCCATTGGCTTAACTCGACGTTTGCACTGTTCTAACTCAATTCAACTGGTTCCGAGTGAAAGCGAAGCTGAAAATCGCATCACCTTTCACGCGGAGTACATCATCATGAAAATCCTGGTATTGGGTGGCACGGGAACCATCGGCACGGCAGTCATGGCGGAACTGAAACATCACGATCTCATTTCCGTCGGGAAGACGTGCGGCGACCAACAATGCGACATCGGCAGCGATGAAAGCGTTAGCGCCTTGTTCCAGCGAGTCGGTAAAGTCGGTGCGATCATTTCCGCGACGGGAGACATGTTCTTCGGCGCGTTCGACGACATGACACCCGCGCAAGTCAATGTGGGTCTTCAAAGCAAACTGCTGGGCCAGATTCGGGTTGCACTCATTGGCAAACGCCATCTTGAAGACGGCGGATCGATTACGCTGACCAGTGGTATTTGTTCGCACGAACCGATTGCGCAGGGCAACAATGCCACGGTCGTGAATGCTGCTGTGGACGCGTTCGTTTTCGCAGCAGCCAGCGAGATGCCGCGCGGTATTCGTATCAACGCCGTGAGCCCTTCGATCGTGACGGAGTCGAAGGGCATGTACGGCCCGTTCTTCCCCGGATTCGAATCGGTCGACGCCAGTCGTGTGGCGCTGGCTTACCGGCGCAGCGTCGAAGGTATCCACACGGGGCGCACCTATCGCGTCTGGTAACCGGTTGCCCCCTGCGCATGCGTTGGGGGGAACGCATGCGCAAGTTCCGGCAGGGGGCATTGTCTGCCAGATTGGGGGCACCATTGTTTGCCAACGCCAAACACACCGTTCGCGTTGCCAGACGTCTTGGGTCGAATGTGAAATGTTATGCATTGCCGCCGATGCGAATATGGCCGTTTCGCCATGTTTCGAAGACTCGTTTAGTTTGATTTTCGACGGCAAGGCGGTGTCGATATAGAACGGAATTACGTTCGATTGAACAAGAACGCACGTAGCTGGCAGAAATGTCCGGGCCAGATGCGCCAGAAGCGAAAACCAGACTTCCGTTCGTTTTTTTCTGCGGTTCTCTACATGCGTCGGCGTCGCGCCGGATGAGATTGTTCGGCAGATGCTCGCAGTCTGAAGCGTGAGGCCTCGACTATTGGCCGCCGCCAATTATTCAATTCGGAACGCGATGCTTTCGCGATCGCCGGTGCTTACCTAGGCTCAAGTCGTCGCCTCCGGACGTGCGGCCTGCCGTGCAGGCGAAAGATGGGTGTCGTAGTCAGAGGTTTTCTGAGTTCAGATCATGATGAGATTGTGTTCCCGTGCTTGCGAGCCGTCCGTTGGACGGCATCCGTCGACAAGCTGCCCGTGTCTATCGGCGCAAAAGACCTGTGCCCGCTCACGACGGCTGTCGCGCAGACGCGACCGTTCGACCGACGACATGGCGTTTCGGCCTGCCCGGCGAATGCGCATGTCGCCGGGCAAGCGGCCCTGTTTGCTGAGCGTATGGCGCTGGGACGATGCGTGAACTTCACGGCGGCGTTGGCGCAGTAAATGATCGGCTCGCATGACCGCAATCAGGCGAGCCGAGTGCGGGGTTACTGGCGCGGCAACGCGTCGAGTACCGGATACATCTCGCTGGGCTCCGGACGTTGCGTGTAGTCCGGATTGATCTCGGCGTAGGCGATGGTGCCGTCTTGCGCGATGACGAAGCGTGACGGCATCGGCAACGTCCAACTGTCGTCGCCATTGATCGCGGGCAGCTGAACGCCGAAGCTCTTGTACGTCTCGATCAGATAGTCCGGCATGCGGAAGCGAAGTCCGAACGCGTTCGAGACGTCGCCGTTGGCATCGCTCAGGATCGGAAAGCTCAATCCCAGCTCCTGCGTCGACTTTTTGCTGTTGACCGGCGTCTGCGGCGAGATCACGACGAGCGACGCACCCTTGGCACGAATCTGGTCGGCGGCTTCTTCAAGCGCCGTCAAATCCAGCTTGCAGTACGGGCACCAGCCGCCGCGATAGAAGGTCACTACCACCGGCCCCTTGGCCAGCAGCTCCGACAGCACGACGGTGTTGCCGAGCGCATCTGGCAAGGAGAACGACGGTGCGACGTCTCCGGTTTTGATGGCGCGTTCGGCCTGGCCCGTGGCAATCAGCTCATCGGTGGCGCGGTGCATGGCATCGACGGCGGCCTGCGGAACTTGTGATTCGAATTGGACTTTGAAGGCGTCCAGTTTGGCTTGGAGAGTCATGACTTAATTCCTCTGTGAAGTCGAAAGCGACTTGTGTGTATTGACGGCAGCGAGGCATTCGATGAAGTCGCCGCCAGGTTTCCAGTCGATGCACGCGGTAGGTGATGCGGTATGTGATGTGCTTCGATGGACACAATTTCGCTTATTTGCAGAGTGAGGGGTAGACTGCCGAATCAACTAAGATTTATTTGAATTTCGTATGAGTGATCGTCTCTATGCTTTGCGGCTGTTCGCACGGGTCGCTCGTGCCGGGAGCTTTTCGCGGGCAGCGAAGGAAATGCATCTCTCTCAGCCGTCGGTGTCGAGAATCATCTCCACGCTCGAGGGTGAAGTCGGGGCGGCGCTATTCACGCGAACCACTCGGGCCGTGACGCTGACGGAAGCCGGGGCCGATTACCTGTCACGCGTCGAACGAATCCTTGCCGAGCTTGAAGAGGCGGATCACGCCGTGAGAGGGACCGGGGAGTTGCGCGGCATATTGCGTGTCGGCGTGGCCACGAGCTTCGCGATCCGCGAAGTCATCCCGCATCTACCCGCATTCATGCAGCGGCATCCGGCCCTGAAAATCGAACTCCAGATGAGCGATCGTCGACAAAATCTGGTGGTCGAAGGGGTCGACGTGGCGCTCAGATTCGGTGCGTTGCCGGACTCGTCTGCGCTGGCGAAACGTCTCGGTACTTCGGTGCGCCTGCTCGTGGCCTCGCCCGAGTACCTCGCTCGGGCGGGGACGCCAGCATCGCCTTTGGACTTGTCGGCGCACGCGATCATCGTCGGTCCTGCGGCCTCCGGGCAGATCGGCTGGACATTCCGTCGCGACGGCCGGGAAACCTCGGTGGCCGTCGACGGACGATTGCTGGTCAACGTGAACGAAGCCGTCACCGTGGCGGCCGTTGCCGGTCTTGGCATTGCATCGACGGGCACCTGGGGCTGTCGGGCCGAGTTGGCTGACGGACGGTTGATTCAACTGCTTGCCGACTGGGAGATGGAGCCGGTGGAGGTCCATGCGGTGCTGGCCGCAGGCCGGGCGGCAAAACCGTCGGCCAGAGCATTCACCGCTTATCTGGCCGACGTGTTTCGGGCGATGTGAGGGCAGCCTCGACGTCGACGTCTTCCCGGGGCGTTGCGTCGGCATCCCGAAGCCTGAACTTCCCCACGGTCCCGAACGCTTCTTCGTAGTTCATGCTGCGCTCGACCACATCCATGTTGCGTTTTGCTTCTCTCGCGTTCATCCAGTCGATGACCGCTGTCGTCGCAACGTCCCCGAAGGCGCGGTAAGCCGTGGCGACCAGACCGATGCAGCTTTGCAGCGAGTCGAGTTCCTGTGCGCGGGTCTGCGGTGAAGCGGACGGCGCGGGCAAGTCCAGCGAGTTCGGCGTGACGGTGTCCTCGTGTTCGTGCTGCGCGTGGTGCTGGCCTGCGATCTGGCCCGCCTGATTGAAGAACAGGATCATCGACGTGCCCAGCAACGCCGTCTGATATTTCCCGCCGTAGGTCTCGATATGCTTCGAGCCGAGGAGCTTTCCGGCAGAGGCGAACCATGCCGTATTCATGATCTGCGACGTGGTCGACGCGGGATTACAGTACTTGCCGACCGCCACCGCCAGATCCATCACGCTCGACAACGATGCGACTGCGGCAGTACCCAACGTAATCTTGTGCGCGCTCGATAGCGAGCTGCTCACATACGTTTCCTTCACCGTATTCAGACTGGCGGCGCCCAGCGCACTGATGCTCAGCGCGACATTACCGACGTGGTGCATCAACGCCGTAAAGCGACCGACCGCAGGCGGCGACGGCGCCATCTCACTCAATGAACTCGAAATTTCGGAAAGGCGTTTAAGGGCGTTTGCCGCGTCGTTTCGCACCGCAGCGTTGTCCGCGTCGGGCAAAGGCATGCCACCGGTGTAGGTGTTCGAAGCGTTGGCAGGCGTGAGGTAGGTGTTCGAATGTGTGCTTGGCATTGACTTCAGGGGCTTGAGCGTCGTTGAAAGAGTTGCGAATCAGAGGGCGTCCAGCAGGCGCGTCAAACGCGCGCGCAGGTCGGTGTTGTCGTGGGCGCAGCGGGCCATGTCCAGCGCGTCGGTGGCCATCTCGCGCGCGGTTTTTGGGTCGCCCGTGCGTTGCATGCAGATTGCAGCGAAGTAGAGCGGTTCCGGATTGCCGTATTCACGGGAGATCGCCACCATGAGCGGCGCAATCGCCTGTTCGAAATCGCCGAGCTGGCAAAGCACGTAGCCGAAGGCCTTGTACGCGGCGGTGTGATCGGGAAGCGCGCGGCAAATCGAGGCGAACGCGCGTGCGGCGCCTTCCAGATCGTTCGAGGCGTACAGGGCATACGCATGCGCGAGCGCTTGCGCATCCACAGCGCCATTGATGCGGGAGACGGGGGCCGAGGAGGACAAGGCGTGAGCCCGATGATGAGCGGCCGCATCAGGAGAGGGGGCCCGTGGACGGGCAAGAGGGGGTCTCGTCATGGCGTCGTTCCTTTCAAATGCGATCGCGTCATTGCGATCGTCCGTAATATGCGGCGAGCGAAAGCAGTGGGCTGTTGCGCCGGGACAATCGATGTCGAGAAGTCGCAAACGCGGCGTCGGGTTGGGGCGCAACCTATGAGGTCACGTTGCTCATGGACCAAAGTGCGCCGCGTTGGGAGAAGCACGAGGAACTGCCTGATGGCGCTGGAAGTCGCAGGACTGCTGTCACAGGGCACGACCGTACCGGCGTCGGCGCATCGGATTGTGTCTTGCCAGCGGGGCGGGAGTCGCGCGAACATGTCCCGTTCCCACAGGAGGCCGCATGACAACCGAAGCGCTGTTCCGACAAGACGCCTATCTGCGCCAATGCGAGGCGCGCATCACGCATATCGACGAGACGGGCATCATGCTCGATCGCACCGTCTTCTATCCGCTCGGTGGCGGGCAAGCCGGTGACGCTGGCGCATTCGTGCTTGCCGACGGTACGCGCCTGACCATCGCCGACACCCGCAAATCGAAGCACGAAGGCGCGACGCCCGACGATGCCGTGCACGTACCTGCCGAAGGGCAGGGCCACCTACTGGCCGGACTGTCGGTCGGCGATGTCGTTCAGGCGGAAATCGACTGGGAGCGACGCTTCCGTCATATGCGGTTTCATACCGCGTCGCACCTGATGTGCGCCGTGCTGCCGCACCCGGTCGACGGATGCAGCATCACCACGGAGTACGCGCGGCTCGACTTTGTGACGAACGAACCGATCGAGCGCGAGACAGTGGAGGCCGGGTTGGCGGCGCTTGTGGCGGCGGCACGTCCGGTCGCGATCGACAGCATCAGCGACGAAGAGATGGCGGAGCGCCCGGAACTCGTGCGGACGATGAGCGTGAAGCCGCCGGTCGGGTTGGGCCGCGTGCGACTCGTGCGCATCGAAGGCATCGACTTGCAGCCTTGCGGCGGCACGCACGTCGGCAACACTGCGGAGATCGGCGCATTGCGCGTGTCAAAGATCGAGAAGAAGACGTCGCGCACCCGCCGGGTGGTGTTGGCATTCGCCTGAGTCTGGCATCATCGGGCGATCTCACAACGTTCACCTCAGGATTCTCGATGGCGACTCCGGCAGCAGACATTCTTTCGCAAACCCAACCGTTGCAACCGTGGCAGGCGGTGCTCGACTTCTGGTTCGGCACGCCTGACGCCGAGGTCTATGGGATGGCACGTCCCGAGTGGTTCCGTAAATCGGATGCCTTCGACGAGGAGATTCGCACACGCTTCGGTGAGATCCACGCGCAGGCGGTTGCCGGGGCGTTGAGCGACTGGGCACAAACGCCGCTCGGCGCTTGTGCGCTGATCGTGGTGCTCGATCAGTTCTCACGCAACTTGTTCCGGCATCGCGGCGAAGCGTTCGCGGGTGACGCGCAGGCGCTGGCTGTGGCGCGTCGTCTTGTGGAGGCGGGTGACGATCAGCGGTTGCCGACTGCGCAGCATCGCGTGTTCGTCTATCTGCCGTTCGAACACGACGAGTCGCTTGAGAGCCAGCACACGTCGCTGGCGCTCTACGAGCAACTGGCGCAAACGTCGGGCCTCGTCGACAACCTCGATTACGCGCGCAAGCACGCCGTCATCATCGAGCGATTCGGTCGATATCCGCACCGTAATGCAGCGTTGGGACGCGACTCGACGCCGGAGGAAATCGCTTTCCTTAAGGAGCCGGGCTCGTCGTTCTGATCTGCTGAGGTGGGAAGGGCAGTCAGCCGCGCGGCGGGTTTCTCACCGCTGCTGTGGCTGCTGAGGTTGGCGAAGCCACCGACGTTGCCGGTTGACGTTGCTGGTGCCACCGGATCGAGAAGAAGCCGATGACGTACGCCAGCGCGCCGCCTGCGACGGCAAAGGCGGCCAGACCTGTACCGAGATGCAATGTCGCGGTGCCGAAGTCGAAATTCAGCAATTGCGTCCAGAAGCTCTCACCGGCCTGCGTGGCCGCCGCGACAGTCGCTTCGATCTCGGCCTTGGGGGACCAGTCGAGCATCCAGCGGCCGACATGATGCGCCCCGAAATAGACGAACGGCACCGTGAGCGGATTGGTAATCAGCGTGCCCATCGTCGCCAGAAAGAGATTCCCGCGCAGCAAGGCTGCCACGAGAATCGCCACCGGCATTTGCGCCACCGGAAGCAGAAACCCGAAAAAGACACCGCACGCCAGTCCGATGGCCACGCCACGCGGCGTGGCTTGCCACAGACTACGGCGCAACAGCAGGCCAGCATGTGGACGCAGCCAACGGGATCGCAGCAGCCGCATCGGGCGGAACATCTTTAACATCATGGGCAGGTTGCTCGTCGGATGGTGTTGACCCAGGCGGGCAGAAGGGCGGGCGCGCACGCAGAGGTCCGCATGCAACGGATGTCTGAGTGTCGGGGACGTCGAGAGTTCAATCGCGCCGTTTGGCGTGGGATGAGGCTGCTGGAGGGGCGGGGGACGGGGGAGGAGGAGGTGCTGCGCGACGGTCGTGCCGCGCAGCGATGAAGCGAAAGGCAACGACGCGACTGCTTAGATCTGCGTGCGTTGATGCGCCCAGCGATCGACCTGCGACGGCTTGAAGTGACGCATCGTCTCCAACAACGATTCCGGCGATGCGGCGATCTGCAACTGATCGAGTTGCGGCGCCTTGAGGAACTGTTCGGTCACCATCGACTTGAGGAACACCAGCAGCGGATCGTAGTAGTTCTCGACGTTGAGCAAGCCAATCGGTTTCGCGTGGTAGCCGATTTGCAGCCAGGTGAAAACTTCGAATAGCTCTTCGCACGTACCGATGCCGCCGGGCATGGCGATGAAGGCGTCCGAGAGATCGGCCATCATCTGCTTGCGCTGATGCATGTTCTCGACGACGTGGAGTTCCGTCAGCCCGGTATGGCCGACTTCCTTCTCCATCAATGCCTTCGGAATGATGCCGATGACCTCGCCGCCATGCGCGAGCACGGCGTCGGCAATGATGCCCATCAGGCCGACCTTGCCACCGCCGTACACGAGACGGATACCCGCTTCGGCCATGCGACGGCCCAGATCACGGGCCGCGTCTGCGTACTCGGGGCGAGCGCCGGTCGCGGCCCCGCAGTAGATGCAAATGGATTTGACTTCCGACGACATGCCTTACTGCACTCCCTTGGACGATGATTCCCGGGCCATCTTGTCATACAGCTCGCGTGACTTTCCCTTGAGGTAGGGCGCCATCTGCGAAAGGATGTGATAGCTCGATTGATGCAGCCCTGCGCCGATTTCTGCGGGATCGTTGTACTTGCGCGGGTTCATCACGAATTGATAGGACAACCAGTACGTGGATAACACCACCATGTTGGTGGTCACGATCTCGATCTGCTCCGGCGTGATTTCCATTTCGCCATCGGCCACGAGCAGGTCGCACATCTCGCGTGCGAAGCGCTTCTTGTGGCCGACGATCTGCTTGAAGTGCGTCTCCAGCGTACGGTTACGCGCGAGCAGGTCGTTGAGGTCGCGATAGAGGAAACGGAAACGCCACAGAAATTCGGACATGTATTGCAGATACGTCCAGACTTCGTCGAGCGTGGGTTTGTGATCATCGGGCAGTCGCAGGCGACGTTCGATTTCCTGCTCGAACTGCGCAAAGATGCTGTTGATGATGTCGTCTTTGTTGCGGAAGTGATAGTACAGATTGCCGGGGCTGATTTTCATCTCCTCGGCAATCGTGGTGGTGGTGACGTTCGGTTCGCCGATTTCGTTGAAGAGTCGCAGGGACACTTCGAGAATTCGTTCGCGGGTTCGGCGTGGCGGCTTTGCTTCCATGTCTGTCGGCCCCGGTTAGCGGCAAGCTCGGCGAAGGAGGTTCTCCGCTTGCGTTTATGAGTTGAGTATTGGGTATACGGCGAACGATTATACCCGGCAGCCAGACGCTGCCAAGCCTGCAACCCGGGGCGACGAGCGATATCAGAAAAATGCCGTACGTACGAGCTCCACAATGACCGGGCCGGCGAGCGAGGCCCAGGTGAGAAGGCACAGACCGAGCGCGACCAGCACGGCGGCACTGCCGAAATCCTTCGCACGCTTGGACAGTTCGTGCCGTTCGAGCGAAATACGGTCGATGGCGGCCTCGATGCTCGAATTGATCAGCTCGATGATGAGCACGAGCAGGATCGAGCCGATGAGCAGTACGCGCTCGACGGCCGTCACCGGCAGGAAAATCGCAGCGGGCAGGAGAATGGCGGCGAGCGCGAGTTCCTGACGGAAGGCGCTCTCCTCGAACACGGCAAACTTGAATCCGGACAGCGAGTACTTCAGGGCACGCCAGGCGCGCATGACGCCCCGGTTGCCCTTGTACGGATTCGGTTGTTTGTCGCGTGGCGGCGGGTGATCGATGAACAAGCGTCAGGTTCCTCGCCGCAACGGGCTCTGGAGGTGGATCAGACCGCGGGCGCGAGCGACGGCTCGGGCTTGCGCGGATGCAGATGCGAGGCGAATTCTTCAGAGGCCGCCTGCCACGAGAAGCGCTCGGCCCAGGCACGCGCGCTGGCTCGCGAGACCTTGAGGGCGTCCAGACACGCCTCGCGCAAATCCTCGCGCAGTGCGCCGCCGTCGCCCTCGGGGCAACCGGCGAACACATCGACCGGCCCGGTCACCGGGTAGGCCGCCACCGGCAGCCCGCACGCCATCGCTTCGAGCAACACCAGACCGAACGTATCGGTGCGGCTCGGGAAGACGAAGACGTCGGCCGACGCATAGACCTTCGCCAGTTCAGGCTGCGAGAGCATGCCGAGATAGTTCACATCGGGGTAGCGCGAGCGGAGTTCGGCCAGTTGCGGCCCTTCGCCCGCGACCCATTTCGAGCCAGGCAAATCCAGCTTCAGGAAGGCTTCGATGTTCTTCTCCACGGCAACGCGCCCCACGTAGAGGAAAATCGGATGTGCTGAATTTAGCACATGTGCTTCCTGCACACGGAAGATGTCGAGATCGACGCCGCGCGTCCACAACACCACGTTGTCGAAGCCATTCGCTTCGAGGTCGCGTTTGACGACCGGTGTAGGGGCCATGACCGCACGCGAGGGTTTGTGAAACCAACGCAGGAAACGGTAGGTGGCAGAGAGCGGGAAGCCGAAGCGCGCCTGCACGTATTCCGGGAAGCGCGTGTGATAGGCGGTGGTGAACGGGAAGCCGTTACGCACCGCCCACTTGCGGGCCGCCATGCCCAGCGGGCCTTCGGTGGCGATGTGCAGGGCGTCCGGGGCGAAGTCTGCGATGCGGCGTCCGACGCGCCCGCCCGCGAAGAACGCGAGGCGGATTTCCGGATAGGTCGGGCACGGGATCGTGCGGAATTCCTGCGGCGTGAGCAGCTCGACACGATGGCCGGCCCCTTCCAGCTGAGCGCGCGTGTTCTTCAACGTGCGGACCACGCCGTTGATCTGCGGATCCCAGGCGTCGGTGACGATCATGATTTTCATCGGGCGCTCCTTCGCGCGTTTGGCGCGGGTGGAATGACACGCGCAATCGCGCGTGAAGTAACGCGCACGTCGGGCGGTGTTCGGCCGTCCGTGCGCAGGTTGAGTTCGGGGTGTCTCGTGCTGCTGAGTCAGGCGCTGACCGGTGTAGCTTTCACGCGCTCGCGCGTGTTGCGCTTCTGTGTCCAGTAGATGATCTTCAGCTCGCCTTCGGTCGTCTCGACGAGTGCGGACAGGCTTTCGACCCAGTCGCCGTCGTTGCAATACAGCAGCCCGTCGATCTCGCGGATTTCCGGCTTGTGGATGTGCCCGCACACCACGCCGTCACAACCGCGGCGGCGCGCTTCGTCGGCCATCACGTTCTCGAACGCGGAAATGAAATTCACGGCGTTCTTCACTTGGTGCTTCAGGTACTGCGAGAGCGACCAGTACGGGAAGCCGAAGCGCGTGCGCACGCGGTTGAACCAACGGTTGAGCAGCAGTGTGAGCGTATAAAGCGAGTCGCCCAGATAAGCGAGCCATTTGGCGTGCTGAATCACGCCGTCGAACAGATCGCCGTGGGTGATCCACAGGCGCTTGCCCGAGAGCGTGGTGTGAAACGCTTCGTCGCGCACTGCGATGTCGCCGAACGCCAGCCCGCAGAACTGTCGTGCCGCTTCGTCGTGATTGCCCGGCACGTAGATCACCTGCGTGCCCTTGCGTGCACGCCGCAGCATTTTCTGGACGACGTCGTTGTGCGCCTGAGGCCAGTGCCAGCCTTTGCGTAAATGCCAGCCGTCGATGATGTCGCCGACCAGATAGAGGTAATCCGACTCGTGATGCCGCAGGAAGTCGAGCAGATATTCCGCCTGGCAGCCTTGCGTGCCGAGGTGGATGTCCGAGAGCCAGATGGTGCGGTAGCGGGTGATGCCTTCGGGCGGCGGGTCGAGCGGATCGGGAGTGTCCGGCGGCAGGTCGATGATGGAGGGCGGTGTGGCGGGAGGACTGGCGGGCGGGGAGGCGGGGCGGCCCGGCGGGGTGTCTGCGAAGTGACCGGCGCGAGCCGAAGGCGTTGGGATCGGCAGATCGAAAGTGGGTGTCGTCGTCATAGCGGCTCGCACGTCGCGTTGAACATGCGAGCATTCCGCCATGCCTTCGTGAACGCACGATGACAGTCATGCGTGTGTCGCGAAAGTGTCTTTTAGCGTCGTGCCGATGCGACAGCCTGCAGCGCATGCATCCATCGCGAGTTGCCGGGCGGCATCGTCGCGCCCGCGTCAGTTGCCGTGCCGCAACCCTTGCGCCACGCGCTCAAGTGTCTCCAGCACGAGTGCCCGCGAGCGCGGATGCGTGCCCAGAGAGACGTGCCCCAGACCGTCCAGCGCAATGTTGTGTGCACCCGGCAAAACAGACGTGCGCACCGGATACACGACGTTGTCGTGCGCCGTGTAAATCGACGTGATTCGCGCGCGTTCGGCATCCTTTTCGCTGCTTGCCAGCGCCACCAGCCACTCGCTGCCGATGCTCATCTGACGGACGTTATGTCCGATGCCATGACGCGCATGCAGCGTGCCGAAGTGCGGCGAACCCAGGGTGATGGTGTGCGCGACAGGCAGCGTCGGATAGCGGCGCAGGCCGGCGCGTGCGGCGATCCCGCCCATGCTGTGGCCGATGATGACCACAGGCAGCCGCGTGCGCTCTGCAAGGTGCCGCGCGGCGTTGGCGATGGTTTCGGCGTAGTCGTCGATGTCGCCGAAGATCGGGGCGAGATTGACGGCGTCGCAATGATAACCAGCGTCCGCCAGATGACGGGAGAAACGCAGCCAGAAGGCGCGATTGCAGCCGTAACCATGCAGCAGGAGGACCGCCACGGGGCGTGCCGGTCCGCTGGGCGCGGGCAGTGGGGCGGCGCTGAACCACGGTTGGTACAGGTCGAGCAGGAGGATCGACGCTGCGCACTCATAGACCCAGATGGCGATGTTCGTGCCTGCGGTGGTGCGACGCTCAGGGCTCGGGTCGCCGTGCGCCGCCATGACGAAGCCAGCCGCGAGGCCGAGTGCGTGGGAGAAGGGAAGCCAGAGGAGTGTCCAGAGCACGGTCGTCCACGGGCTGTGCCACGCTGACCACGTCGCGATGGCGACAACGATCGACAGGGCGATTTCGATCGCGCCGTAAATCAGATGTGGACGGGAGGGCCGCAGCACCGGGGCGGCGGCCAGCGGCGGCGTGCTCATCGTCCCCTCATTTGCCCAAAACGCTGACGAGCCGCGTACCGGCGAGCCGGTCGTGAACGAACTGATGATCGGGCATCACGCGCATGGCGAGCGCCCAGATCACGAGCCAGCCGCCGAGCAGCGCCACGCTGTTCCAACCGGTGAGTCCCAACGCCCAGTCGAGTGCCATGGCTGGCAGCACCCAAAGCCACGCCAGGACATAGCGCAGGACCGCCCGCACCGGGCGTACCGGCAAACCGTGCGCGTCGACCAGACGGATCTTCCAGGTCTTCATGGCAAGCGTCTGACCGCCGTGCGTCCAGAACCAGACGAAGTACGCGCCGAGCACGAGGAACAGCCAGGTTTGCATGGCGTGGCGGTACATCAGTCCGCTGCGTTGCTGCGTCAGCGCGCTGAAGAGGTAGCCCGCGAGGAAGAGCACGCCGAAGAGCAGCAGCGACTCGTAGACCATCGAGAGCAGACGGCGACGCAGCGTCGGCACGGCATAGCTTTGCGGCCCGGCGGAGTCAGGTGCGTCAGGTGTGTCGGCAGCAGGGGACGAATGAGACGAACGAGGCGGCTTGGCAGCCTGAGTCGTAGCGGAGTCGGTCATCGCGGCGTGGTCTGAGGTCTTGTTGTCGAAGGCGCGGGGCGGCCCGGTTGGCATCCGGCAGCATGCGTTCGTTACGTATTCGCTGAGAAGGCGTCGCCCATTATGCGGAAGATTGGGCGGATGGGCCAGCCAGCCGGGGTGGCCTCACACGGGCGCCAAATGCAAACGGCCGCCCGAAGGCGGCCGTCGACTGTCATGTCGGCTGACGGTTGGCGTCAGTTGTGGTGATACAGATCCGAATTGAAGGTGTCCGCGTTCTTGTCGCTGTTGGCCGGGGCGGCGCTGGCTGCACCGTTGCTGGCGGCTGACGGATTGGACGCGGCGGGTGACGACGAGCCGGATGCCGGTGCCGGAAGGGCGGCCGACGGGGTCGACGCGACCGGTGCGGGTACGGGCAACGCACCGTTCTTCGAGGCGGCAGCACCATCCTTGCGATGCACGGCAGCGTACGGATTCTTCACGCCGGAACGGCCTGTGGGCGGTGCGCTGACCACGTTGGGACGGTTGGATTGCTTCTTGTCGTCCGCCGCCAGACGCTTTTTCTGCTCTTCCGTGAGCTGCTGGTACTGCTGCCAGACCTGCGCTTTGCGCTCCGGCGGCAAGGTCTTGGCGTTCTGATAGCTTTCGCGGGCCAGTTGGCGCTGCTCAGGCGTCAGGCGCACCCAGTCGGCCATACGGTCGTGCAGACGCTTGCGGCCTTCGGGCGACAACGTCTGAAAACGCTTGGCGATCTCGACCCACTTCTCGCGCTGACGTTCGCTCATCCGGTTCCAGTCCTGGGCGAGCGGGGCGAGGGCTTCCTGCTGTGCGGCATTGAGCTTCGCCCACGCACCACCCGGCGAGGGCAGGGCAGCCAGCGGCGCGCTGGTTGCAGCGGGCTGGCTGGCGGTGAGCGTACCGACGGGGCCGGAGACCGCCGCCGCGCCGTTGCCGGATGCGGTGGTGCCGTCGATCACCGGCGGCGCATCGGACACCGGTTCGGGGGCTTGCGAGCGGCGCAGCGCTGCCGTGCCGGCAAGAGCGGCGACGACTAGCGCGGCGACCAGAAAAAGTACGTTGCGTCGCGTCACTGGCTGGTCTTGGATGGGGGGACTACTGGGCACGCTTCACGTAAGCGTTGAAACCATGATCGGCATAGGCCGATAGCGGCAGTTCGTCGCTCAATACGGCAGCGTCGATATCCGCCAGATCCTGAATATGCTGCTGATGTTCCCAGTACGCTATGCCTGCCAGACCGATCACCAGTGCGGCGAGCGGCCAGAGCAGACCCAGACGGCCCAGTTTGTCGAACGCGCGACGCGGCCCGCCGATATCCGGCGATTGCATGCCGCCTACACCCGCGAGCACCAGCGCCGGTTGCACAACGGCCACCGGTTCGGGCTTCTTGCGGGCGAGCGCCTCCTGGCGCGCGGCGGCCAGCCGGGCCGCGATGTTCGGCGACGGTGCCTCGGACGCTTCGTCCAATGCCAGTCGCACGCGATGTGCGAAGCGAATTTCCCTCGTTTCCAGATCGTGACTCATAACCTGATCCCTTTTGCCTTCAACGCCTGTGCCAACGCGTGAGTGGCACGCGAGCAGTGCGTCTTGACGCTGCCTTCCGAGCACCCCATCGTGGCGGCGGTCTCGGCAACGTCCATGTCTTCCCAGTAACGCATGAGGAAGGCTTCTCGTTGACGTGTCGGTAGTTTCTGTATTTCCGCTTCGATGAGCGTGAGAATTTCGGCACGCGAAACCGAGTCTTCGCTGCTCTCGGTTTGCACAGACCCATCCTCGCCCAGTAAGGTTTCCAGCGGGTCGAAGTCGTCGCGTTCGTCGTCGCCGGGGCCGGCGAGGTTGGAGAACAGCGTGACCCACGTGTTGCGTACCTTCTGGCGGCGGAAATAGTCGTGAATGGTGTTCTGGAGGATGCGCGTGAACAGCAGCGGCAGGTCGGACGGCGGCTTGTCGCCGTACTTCTCGGCCAAACGGATCATCGCATCCTGAACGATATCGAGGGCGGCCTCGTCGTCGCGTACGGCATAGACGGCCTGCTTGAAAGCGCGCCGTTCGATGCCCGCGAGAAAATCCGCCAGTTCCTTGTCAGATGCCATCCGGTGGGGTACACGCAGCGTCGGCCGCTGCGCCTGTGAAATGCCGTGTAAGCGTAAAGATTACGTAAAGATCGCGTAGTCGGTGCGGATGCTACCAAAAACGCGCCTGCCTGTAACCGCTTTTGCTTCCGGTTGTGTCACGTTGTGTCGAGTTAGGTCGGTCGGATCGGTGCCGGCTTCCTATCATGTCAAGATTGTGCACCAGCGTGGGGATGCGCGCCGCATGATGTGGGAATTTTGCGAACTGTACTTCGCAGTCATGCTGCAAATGCATAAACTTGCTTGACCATTTTGCTGCAAACCGGTAACGTTGCCAGTTCGCAATATCTGTGATTGTCTCAATATCGGCACACCCATCAGGTGGGTCCATCATTCAGACGCGCAGCTTGAGCCCGGACCACAAGTTCGAGGGGAGAGCACCCAATCAAAATTTTTGCCGAAACTTTGAAAGGTCGACGATGAACATGCCAAGCGCGGAATTCTCCGAGGCGGAAGCTACACGCCACCAAAATACTTCTGAAGACATGATTGGCGCCGAGATCCTCGTGCGCTCGCTTCAAGAAGAGGGGGTCGAACATCTGTGGGGTTATCCCGGCGGTTCGGTTCTCTACATCTACGACGAACTCTACAAGCAGGACAAGATCCAGCACATTCTGGTGCGCCATGAGCAGGCAGCCGTGCATGCGGCCGACGCTTATTCGCGTTCCACCGACAAAGTCGGCGTGTGTCTCGTGACGTCTGGCCCGGGTGTGACCAATGCGGTCACCGGGATTGCCACGGCGTACATGGATTCGATCCCGCTCGTCATCATCACCGGGCAGGTGCCCACGGCCGCCATCGGTCAGGACGCCTTCCAGGAGTGCGACACGGTCGGTATTACCCGTCCCTGCGTCAAGCACAACTTCCTTGTGAAGGATGTGCGCGACCTCGCCGCCACCATCAAGAAAGCCTTCTATATCGCCAAGACGGGCCGTCCGGGTCCGGTACTGGTTGACATTCCGAAGGACGTTTCCAAGGCTCGCTGCCGCTTCGAATATCCGAAGACGGTGTCGCTGCGCTCGTACAACCCGGTGACGAAGGGCCATTCGGGCCAGATCCGCAAGGCCATGAGCCTGCTGCTCTCGGCCAAGCGTCCCTATATCTACACCGGCGGCGGCATCATTCTGGCCGACGCGTCGAAGGAACTGAACCAGTTCTGCGACCTGCTCGGCTATCCGGTGACCAATACGCTCATGGGCCTGGGCGGGTATCGCGCGAGCGATCCCAAGTTCCTCGGCATGCTTGGCATGCACGGCACGTACGAAGCCAACATGGCCATGCAGCACTGCGACGTGCTCATCGCCATCGGCGCGCGCTTCGATGACCGTGTGATCGGCAACCCGGAACACTTCTCGTCGACCGCCCGCAAGATCATTCACATCGATATCGACCCGTCGTCGATTTCCAAGCGTGTGAAGGTCGACATCCCGATCGTCGGCGACGTGAAGGAAGTGCTGCGCGAGATGATCGAGAATCTGCAAACCGCAGAGCACGGCCCGGATACCGGGGCGCTTGCCGACTGGTGGAAGCAGATCGAGGAATGGCGTTCGCGCGATTGCCTCGCCTTCGATCGCAAGAGCGAGATCATCAAGCCGCAACACGTGGTCGAGACCTACTGGAAGCTCACCGACGGTGAAGCGTTCGTGTGCTCGGACGTCGGTCAGCATCAGATGTGGGCCGCTCAGTACTATCGCTTCAACAAGCCGCGCCGCTGGATCAACTCGGGCGGTCTGGGGACGATGGGCTTCGGCTTGCCCGCAGCGATGGGCGTGAAGATGGCGCATCCGGACGCAGAAGTCGCCTGTATCACCGGCGAAGGCTCGATCCAGATGTGCATTCAGGAACTCTCGACGTGCCTGCAATACCGCACGCCGGTCAAGATTCTGTCGCTCAACAACCGCTATCTGGGCATGGTTCGTCAGTGGCAGCAGATCGAATACAGCAAGCGTTACTCCAGTTCGTACATGGACGCGCTGCCGGACTTCGTGAAGCTCGCCGAGGCGTACGGTCATGTGGGGATGCGTATCGAGAAGTCGTCGGACGTCGAGCCGGCACTGCGCGAGGCGCTGGCCCTGAAGGACCGCACGGTATTCATGGATTTCCAAACGGATCCCACCGAAAACGTCTGGCCGATGGTTCAGGCGGGCAAGGGCATCAGCGAGATGCTGCTCGGTTCGGAAGATCTGTAAGACGAAGCGGCACGTACGCGCTGCCAGTCGTGGCCGGCCTTGCCGGAGCGCGGGCGCGACGTCCCCAACAAGGACAATCCGGGATACACCATGAGGCACATTATTTCTGTTTTGCTCGAAAACGAGCCGGGCGCGCTGTCGCGCGTGGTCGGACTGTTTTCGGCACGTGGCTACAATATCGAGACCCTCACCGTTGCGCCGACCGAAGATCGGTCGCTCTCACGCATGACGGTGGTCACGACCGGCTCCGATGACGTCATCGAGCAGATCACGAAACACCTGAACCGGCTCATCGAAGTGGTGAAGGTGGTCGATCTGACCGAGGGCGCGCATATCGAGCGCGAACTCATGCTGATCAAGGTTCGCGCGGTAGGCAAAGAGCGGGAAGAGATGAAGCGGATGTCGGATATTTTCCGCGGCCGCATCATTGACGTTACGGAAAAGACCTATACGATTGAGCTCACCGGAAATTCGTCGAAGCTTGACGCATTTATCGAAGGGCTCGACCAGACGGCGATTCTCGAGACGGTTCGTACCGGTGGCTCGGGCATCGGGCGCGGTGAGCGCATCCTGAAGGTCTGACCGGCAACGGCAACGCGGTAAGCGGATTTCGATCCATTCTGATTTCAGTTTATTTTTGGTAATACGGGACACTCCAAATGAAAGTTTTCTACGACAAAGACGCCGACCTCTCCCTCATCAAGGGCAAGCAAGTCACGATCATCGGTTACGGCTCGCAAGGCCACGCCCACGCACAAAACCTGAAGGACAGCGGCGTGAACGTGACGGTCGGTCTGCGCAAAGACGGCGCTTCGTGGAACAAGGCAGTCAACGCTGGCCTGAACACCAAGGAAGTGGCAGAAGCCGTGAAGTCGGCTGACATCGTCATGATGCTGCTGCCGGATGAGCAAATCGCCGACGTGTACAAGAACGAAGTGCACGCCAACATCAAGGAAGGCGCTGCGCTCGCCTTCGCGCACGGCTTCAACGTGCACTACGGCTGCGTGATCCCGCGCGCCGACCTCGACGTCATCATGATCGCCCCGAAGGCCCCGGGCCACACGGTGCGCTCGACGTACTCGCAAGGTGGCGGCGTGCCGCACCTGATCGCCGTGGCGCAAGACAAGTCGGGCGCCGCTCGCGACATCGCACTGTCGTACGCTGCCGCTAACGGCGGTGGCCGTGCCGGCATCATCGAAACGAACTTCCGCGAAGAAACGGAAACCGACCTGTTCGGCGAGCAAGCCGTGCTGTGCGGCGGTACCGTCGAGCTGATCAAGGCCGGTTTCGAAACGCTGGTCGAAGCCGGTTACGCGCCGGAAATGGCCTACTTCGAGTGCCTGCACGAACTGAAGCTGATCGTCGACCTGATCTATGAAGGCGGTATCGCCAACATGAACTACTCGATCTCGAACAACGCCGAATACGGCGAGTACGTCACCGGCCCGCGCGTCGTGACGGAAGAGACGAAGAAGGCCATGAAGCAGTGCCTGACCGACATCCAGACCGGCGAGTACGCCAAGTCGTTCATCCTGGAAAACAAGGCCGGTGCCCCGACCCTGATCTCGCGTCGTCGTATCACGGCCGAGCACCAGATCGAGCAAGTGGGCGGCAAGCTGCGCGCAATGATGCCGTGGATCGCCAAGAACAAGCTGGTCGACCAGTCGAAGAACTAAGTTCTCTGAACTGACGTCGCTGACCGCCTGTTTTGCCGTAGCTGTCGCTGCGGTAAAACGGGCGGTTTTTTTATGACATCCGCGTGTCGTTTGGGGAAAAAGTGTCGCCGTGCCGCGCGCATTGCTACAATGCCGCCACGCCACGGTTTGGTCCAAAGCAGGCCGACCCGCTCACTCAACCGTTTTACCAAGGACGCGAGTTCAATCGCATGAATTATCCTCACCCGATCATCGCCCGCGAGGGCTGGCCCTTCCTGGGCATCGCCGTCGCCGTCGCGCTCGTCGTGCATTTTATGGCTGGCGTGTTTTGGGCCGCGCCGTTCTGGGTGATCGCCCTGTTCGTTCTGCAGTTCTTCCGCGACCCCCCGCGCGAAGTGCCGCAGCAGGCCAATGCCGTGCTCTCCCCGGCAGACGGTCGCATCGTGGCCATCGAAACCACGCAAGACCCGTACGCAGGCCGCGAAGCGCTGAAAATCAGCGTCTTCATGAACGTCTTCAATGTTCACTCGAATCGTGCCCCGGTTGACGGCACCGTGACCAAGGTGGAATATTTCCCGGGACGTTTTTTCAACGCCGATCTCGACAAGGCGTCGCTTGAGAACGAGCGCAATGCGCTGGTGATCGACGTGGGCGGCCAGATCGTGACGAGTGTGCAGGTCGCGGGTCTGATCGCGCGCCGTATCCTGTGCTACGTGAAGGCGGGCGACCGTCTGACGCGCGGTCAGCGTTATGGCTTCATTCGCTTCGGTTCGCGTGTCGACGTCTATCTGCCGCTGGGTTCGCGCCCGCGCGTGGCGATCGGCGACAAGGTGTCCGCCACCTCGACGATCCTCGCCGAGCTGTAAGCCACTCGTAACCGCATCAGGTCAGTGGTGGCGGCGCGACCTCCGGGCCGCACGCCGCCGTGGCCGCCGCGTCGTCAAGCTTTGCCACGGGGTGCCGAGGTTTGGCGATGCGGTCTGCAACTGCTTTCGCGTTTCACGTTCCAATAGCGGTGATCCGTCGCGGGTTCGCCCGCAGTCTTGGGGTCTGTCCATCGACCCTAGCATCGAAAAGGAGTTATAGATGCCGGAAAACCATCGCGGCCGCTTGCGCAACAATGTCAGGCATCTCTCGCCGTTCGGCCGTCACAAGAATCCATCAGAGCCATCGATGAACGAAGACCACGATCAGGGTGTGGAGGACGATGTGCCGGTGCGTCCGCGCAATCGCGGCATCTATCTGCTGCCGAACGCTTTTACGACCGCAGCACTTTTCTGCGGTTTCTTCGCCATCGTGCAGGCGATGAACGATCGCTTCGAGCAGGCGGCCATTGCCATCTTTTTCGCGATGGTGCTCGACGGCATGGACGGGCGCGTAGCCCGCATGACCAATACGCAGAGCGCCTTCGGTGAGCAGTACGATTCGCTTTCCGATATGACCTCGTTCGGCGTTGCGCCGGCGCTGGTGATGTACGAGTGGATCCTGCACGAGATCGGCAAGTGGGGCTGGCTGGCGGCGTTCGTCTATGTGGCGGGGGCGGCGTTACGTCTGGCCCGCTTTAACGCCAACATCGGCGTGGTCGACAAGCGCTTCTTCCAAGGGCTCGCCAGTCCGGCGGCAGCGGCGCTGATCGCCGGGTTCGTCTGGATCACGATCGACAATAAGTTGCCTGTGAACGTGTTCTGGATGCCGTGGGTCGCATTCTTCCTCACGATCTACGCGGGGATGTCGATGGTGTCGAACGCACCGTTCTACAGCGGCAAGGCGCTCGATGTGCGCCAGCGCGTCTCGTTCGGCGTGGTGTTGCTGTTCATGGTCGGCTTCATTCTGGTGTCGTCCGATCCGCCGCTGGCGCTGTTCGGCATGTTCTGCGTATACAGCGTGTCGGGCTATGTGCTGTGGGCGTTCCGCTTCGTCAAAGGTCGCCGTCAGCGGATTTTCGGCGAAGTCGACGAATAACCGAGTAGGAAACCAGGGGCGTCTCGGTACGCCCCTTGTCATATCTACCTGTCAGTGTTGTCAGGTATGACATCGTTGGGATGCGCTAATCTTGACGTTGGTAGGCGAAGTACCCTTGTGGCACGGGCCGTTTTCCGCTGATCTGGCAGGGCCCGTCGCTGTTTTCCATAGTTCGAAGTAACGAAGGAGAAATCATGGGCATACTCGATTTCGTGAAGGACGCCGGTGAGGCGCTTTTCGGTAAGGCACACGCGGCAGACGCACCTCCGCCCGCCCCGGGGCCCGATGCCGATGCGGCTAACCGCACCGCCGGTGAAGCCATCGAAAACTACATCAAATCGCAAGGGTTGGATGCGACTGGCCTCGACGTCGAGTTCGACGGCGCAACCCGAACCGTCAAGGTTTACGGCGTCGCGGCCGATCAGGCGACCAAGGAGAAGATCCTCCTGTGCTGCGGCAACGTGAAGGGGGTTGCTGCGGTGGACGACCAGATGTCGGTTTCGACGGCGTCGGCCGAAGCCAAGTACTACACAGTGAAGTCGGGCGACACGTTGTCGGCCATCTCCAAGTCGGCTTATGGCGATGCCAACAAGTACAACGGCATCTTCGAAGCGAACAAGCCGATGCTTTCCAGCCCGGACAAGATTTATCCGGGGCAGGTGCTGCGGATCCCGCCGCTCTGATCGGGCGTTCGTCCCGTGATTGCCAGCCCGGCCTTGTGCCGGGCTGTTTCGTTTCTGGAGGCGGCAAGCGCTCCGTCCGATGGCCGCGAATGCCCGTGTGTACGGGGCTTTACGCCTGCCGCCCGCGTTGCGGAATCACCCGTTTGCGACTATATTGGCGCTCATGATTTCAGGCGCCTGACCGGCTCCGGGCCTTCCTCACGCACCGCTTGGCGTCGCTTCTGGCGTCGCACACGGCGTCACTTGCGGTGCCACTGATGCCATGCTGTTTCTCCGCCTTCGGGCCGGCCATGCCTGCACGCGCCGCGCACTGATATCAAAAAATACCGAACCCTACGAAATCCCCACAGGAGCAAATCATGGCCGACAAGCTGATCATTTTCGATACGACCTTGCGCGACGGTGAACAGTCGCCGGGCGCGTCGATGACCCGCGACGAGAAGATCCGCATCGCCCGTCAACTGGAGCGACTGCGCGTGGACGTCATCGAAGCCGGTTTCGCGGCCAGCTCGAACGGCGATTTCGAGGCGATTCGAGCGATCGCCGGCATCGTGAAGGACAGCACGGTCTGCTCGCTCGCACGCGCTAACGACCGCGATATCGCACGGGCCGCCGAAGCGCTCAAGGGGGCGAATTCGTCACGTATTCACACGTTCATCGCCACGTCGCCGCTGCACATGGAGAAGAAGCTGCGCATGAGCCCGGACCAGGTGTTCGAGCAGGCGAAGCTTGCCGTGCGTTATGCGCGTCAGTTCACCGACAACATCGAGTTCTCGCCGGA
The DNA here is from genome assembly GCF_902459615.1 of Pandoraea commovens. Classification (GTDB taxonomy): domain Bacteria; phylum Pseudomonadota; class Gammaproteobacteria; order Burkholderiales; family Burkholderiaceae; genus Pandoraea; species Pandoraea commovens. The sequence continues at coordinate 1,026,716 of NZ_CABPSA010000001.1, read as the reverse complement.
AGACGGCAGCCGCTCGGATCTGGACTTCCTTTGCCGCGTGCTCGAAGCCGTGATCAACGAAGGGGCAACGACCATCAACGTGGCAGACACCGTCGGCTACGGCGTACCGGAACTCTACGGCCAGCTCGTGCGTACGTTGCGTGAGCGCGTGCCGAACTCGGACAAGGCGGTCTGGTCGGTGCACTGCCACAACGACCTGGGCATGGCCGTGGCGAACTCGCTGGCGGGCGTGCAACTGGGCGGCGCGCGTCAGATCGAGTGCACGATCAACGGCTTGGGCGAGCGTGCAGGCAATACATCGCTCGAAGAAGTCGTGATGGCGCTCAAGACCCGCAAGGATTATTTCGGACTGGAACTCGGCATCGATACGACGCAGATCGTGCCGGCCTCGAAGCTCGTTTCGCAGATCACCGGCTTCAACGTGCAGCCGAACAAGGCCGTCGTGGGCGCCAATGCGTTCGCGCACGCGTCGGGCATCCACCAGGATGGTGTGCTCAAGGCGCGCGATACGTACGAAATCATGCGCGCGGAAGACGTGGGCTGGACGGCGAACAAGATCGTGCTGGGAAAGCTCTCGGGCCGTAACGCGTTTAAGCAGCGTCTGCAAGAACTGGGCATCGAGATGGAGTCGGAGCAGGACGTGAATGCGGCGTTCGCCCGCTTCAAGGAACTCGCCGATCAGAAGTCGGAAATCTTCGACGAGGACATTCTCGCGATCGTCTCGAACGAAGCGCAGGCCGAAGGCAACGAGCACTTCTACCTCGTGTCGATGGCGCAGCACTCCGAGACCGGTGAGCGTCCGAGCGCGCGTGTAGTGTTCACCGCGCAGGGTAAGGAGCTCGTGGGCGAGTCCGACGGCAACGGGCCGGTCGACGCCGTGCTCAATGCCATCGAATCGCAGGTGAAGAGCGGTGCGGAGCAACTGCTGTACTCGGTCAACGCCATCACGACCGGCACGCAGTCGCAAGGGGAAGTCACGGTGCGTCTGTCGAAGGCGGGCCGTATCGTGAACGGGGTCGGTACGGACCCGGACATCGTTGCGGCATCGGCCAAGGCCTATCTGTCGGCGCTCAACAAGTTGTACTCGAAGGCTGAGAAGCTGAATCCGCAACTCACACCGTAATCGCCGGTAGACTCGGTCGATCCGGTCGATCGATCCATCGGCCGAGGGCGTTTGCTTCGCCGCCGACGCTGAAAATGCTCGCACCCTGCACGTCAGGGGCGGGCATTTTTGCTATCTGAGCGCCGAATGATACTGGCTGTAGACGTTCTGCTCGCGGCCCTGCGCGAATGTGCGTGCCGCGACCAGCAGGGCGACACCCAGCAGCGTCAGATCCTTGATCAGAAAACCGAAGGTGCCGCCGCGGATGTCCGGTGTCGTCGCAAGGAACGAGACGGTCACGATCAGGGTGAGCGCCACGCCCAGACTGCCTGCCAGACGCACACGCAGGTTACCCGCGTGCGCCATGGCCAGCGCCGAGGCGAGTTCGAAGCAGCCGACGAGGTTGGACACCGTCTGTGCGCTCAGACCCAGGTAGAGCCAACCCAGCAGCGGATGTTGGCTGACCAGCGGGAAAATGGCGGCCGCTTCGCGTTCGGTGAACTTATGGATGCCGTAGCCGATGAAGATGCCGACGACGCTGTAAAGCGCGAAGTGGTATGCGAGACGCTCCAGCCGAGCCGCAGCAGGGCATTTCATCTGAGAGTAATGCATGGGGGGCGACTCCGAAATTAGTCCCGTCTTCCGGGGAGTCCGCAGAGGTATCCTCCGCTCGCCGCCGACTCGGCGGCGAGTGACTTCTGATCGATGACTTACTGACCGCGATAGATGCGCTCGTGCAGCGATGCGTCACCATAGGCTGCGCGCTTCATTCCGGATTTCATACCCGATTTCATGCCCGAGGCCGGTGCTGGCATGGCGTCGCCAGTGGCAACGCCAGTTGCGGTTTGCGTGGGTGCCGGTTCGCGCTTTGCCAGTTCCGCCTTTGCTGCCAGAAGGTTGGCAGGATATCGGGTATGGTCGGTGCCGCCGTGATAGCCGACCCCTTGCAGTGCCTTGAGTTCGGCGACGACGTGTTCGCGCGTCAGCCCGCTCTGCGGGGCGGCAAGGGCGACGGTCGAAACGCTGAGGATGGCAAGCGCGGCAGCCGAGAGAATGGACGTCTTCATGGTAGCTATCTCCAAACGATAAGCGTGGGTGGAAAAGTTCAATCGCGCAGCACATTGGCTGTCGATCGCACCGTTTAGTCGTCGGGGGACGCCGGATATGACAGGGTGACGAAAAAATTTCTACTGATCGTCAATTATCAAGCGACGTTGCAGCGACATCGGCATAACCGGCGACGCGGCGCGATATGGCGCGCAGCGTAGTGATTTGCGCTGCGTACGCGCGGCACCCCGCGCACATCAGCAGATGCGCATGCACATGAGCGCTCTCAAGCGCGGTCAACGGCCGGTCGAGCTTGTCGGAGAGCGAACGTGTGACATTGGCGCAGTTACCCAAGGGCATCGTTGGCTTCCAGTCCTTTGGCCGAAAGGCAAGTGCGCAAGCGAGTGCGCGCGCGGTATAGCAATACGCTGCAATGATTGGCATCGAGGTCAAGTTCCCGGCAGATTTCGGCGATGTCCATGTCGAGTAATTCGCGCATGGAAAACACGCGACCCGTGGATTCGGGCAGGGTGTTCAGGCACCCGTCGAACAATGCCCAGAACTGTTGCTGGGCGACGAGTGTCTCGGGGCGAGGCCAGGCGCGTGGGCGCGCATGATCGTTCCAATGGCCGCGCTCGTCGAAAAGCTCGCGATCGAACACGGAGTTCTCATCGGCGTCGCCCTCGAGAGACGAGGCGTTGATCATGCGGCGTCGCGCTCGCATGGTATCGATCAGCTTGTTGCGCAGAATCGCGAAGACCCACGTCTTGTGTTGGGAGCGCCCGGAGAATTCGCTCGATGGCGAGCAAGCCGCCGTCAGCGCTTCCTGAACAGCATCTTCTGCCAGATGTTCGTCGCACAATTGCAACCTGGCAAAGCGCAGCAGGTCGCGACGCAGTTCCGCGAGATACGCGTGGTCCAGATACGAATTCGCGGGAATAGGGCGCCCTCCTGACTTAGAACAGATTGTTATCCCGTTTCTCGTGCAGCGGATCCGGGCTGATTTGGGTGGTCTTGACGATGCCGTCGGCGTCGAAATAGAAGTTCATCATCGAGAACCACACGTCGTCCTGCTTGAAGCGATACGTCCAGACTTCGCGCTTCATCAGCGGGAAAGCCGAAGTCTCGACAGGCTCGCCAAAGTGATGCAGCACATCCGTCTTGGTCCATTTGTCGATTTCGACCTTGTTGAACTCCTGCGTCGACAGCACCTGCGCGACATGCAGCAGCCGACCCTGAGCATCGAAGTCGGCGGCAATCGTTTCCTCGCCGAACGGCTTCGTCGGATAGAGCCAGCGTGTGACGCCGGGCGCGAGCGGATAGACCTCTTTGGGCTTGCCCAATTGCGCCTGCACTTCCGCCTGAGACGCCGAGGCCGGCAATTGTTGCCACGACGGCGTGATACAGGCCGTCAACGACAACGCGAGCACGCCAGCAGCGGCCCAGCGGATGGCTCGAGTCGACGCAGTATCGGTGTCGATAATCACGGGGAAACGATACGTCATGGTTGGCCTCATGGGGGTGGGGATTTGCCCAAAATATGGGCGATGGTGGCTTGCTGATAGCATACCGCCACCGTTCCCCATCGTGGGGTGCCTTGGCTTGCCCGGGCGGGTGGCGGCAGTTATGATTCGCGCCGGGACAGTTCTAGAGGCCTCGATGAAATCTCACGTATTGCGGGCGCGTGTTTGCGCGGTGCTGTGCACTTTGGGCCTGCTGGCCGCCACCGGCGTGGCCGATGCTGCGCCGCCGATTCGGCTCGCCCTCATCGAGGGAATGAGCGGGCCTTTCGGCAATGCGGGGGCGATGGTCGAGCGAAATCTGCGTTTCGCGATCGATCGCGTGAACGCGCGTGGCGGTGTGAAGTTGCGCGACGGCGCACATCCGCTTGAACTGACAGTGTTCGACAGCAAGGGCGCAGTTGAAGACAGTCTCGTGCAACTCAAGGCGGCAGGGGATCTCGGTATCCCGTTTGTCCTGCAAGGCAACAGTTCGGCGGTGGCGTCGGCACTGATCGACGCCATCAACAAGCGCAATGCGCGTGAGCCGGGCCAGCGCATGCTGTTCTTCAACTACTCCGCCGTCGATACGGCACTGACCAACGAGCAGTGCAGCTTCTGGCATTTCGCGTTCGACGCCAACGCCGCGATGCGCATGCAGGCGCTTACCGAAGCCATCAAGCAAGACGACAGCATTCAGAAGGTCTATCTGCTCAATCAGGATTACAGCTTCGGACGTCAGGTCGCCACACTGGCTCGCCAGATGATCGGCGCCAAGCGTCCCGACGTACAGATCGTGGGCGAACAGTTCAGCCCAGTGGGTCGTGTGAAGGACTTCACGCCGTATCTGGCGCGTATCCGCGCGGCCGGCGCCGATACCGTGGTCACGGGCAGTTGGGGTAACGATCTGACGCTGCTCGTCAAGGCTGCGCGAGAGCAGGGCATGGAGCTCAAGTTCTACACGTTCTACGGCAACGCGCTCGGTGCCCCGGCGGCGCTGGGCGATGCCGGTGTCGGACGCGTGTATGCGGTGGCCGAGTGGCATCCGAATGTCGGGGGTGAGGCGTCGGACGCGTACTACAAGGCGTTCCGCGCGCGCTATCCGGAGGCGCGCGACGACTACCCACTGCTGCGCATGAGCGTGATGGTCGACATGATTGCCGCGGCGCTCGAACAGGCGGGGACTACGGATGTGACGACGGTTGCGCGCGCGCTCGAAAACCGTCGCGTGCGTGAGGCACCGGCCGATGCATGGATGCGGGCGAACGACCATCAGATGATCGAGCCGCTGTACGTCTCCGTAATGCGTCGCGCGGGCGAGCCGGGCGTGAAGTTCGATAACGAGGGCTCGGGCTACGGATTCCGGACTGTCATGGAGCTGCCGATGAACAAGGTGGCGCTGCCGAGCACGTGCCGGATGGCGCGTCAGCGCTGACCGACGGTCGGCCTTGACGGCGGCTGGGAAGGTCGATTGGTCGTGATTTTTTAGATAATTTGACGAATTTCTCCGGATTATTCGTCCGAAATTGGCGTTTTGAGCGGTTCGAGGGGGCTTGCAGGCCCGCCTGTTGCGGCAAAGCGCGGAAAAAAGTGGCGTCGTGATGCCGGTTCCCGTATAATCGCGCACTTGCAGTTTTGTTTATGTACGGCAACGTACATGTTTTTGTAAGTTCACGGCACGGCCATTCTTCCGTGACCGCGTGTATATCCAAAGGAAAGAAAATGTCGAACGCAGATATCAAGAAGTCGGACGTCGTGGCGCAATTCGCCCGCGCCGCCAATGACACCGGCTCCCCCGAAGTTCAGGTTGCGCTGCTGACCACGCGCATCAACGAACTGACCCCGCACTTCAAGGCACACATGAAGGATCACCACAGCCGCCGCGGTTTGCTGCGCATGGTGAGCCGTCGTCGTAAGCTGCTCGACTACCTCAAGGGCAAGGATGCAGACCGCTACCGCGCCCTGATCGAGAAGCTGGGCCTGCGTAAGTAAGCGATTACGATTACGACGAGATGCCTGTATCAGCGTGCTGATGCAGGCATTTTGTTTTTGGGCGGTACCCGATCGATGCGCTGAGAGCGCCTTTCGGGACGATCAGCCCGGCGGTTGCGCCGGGTTTCCGGTCTCCGTTACCGATTTACGGGGCCTCGTCGGCAAGCAGGGCTTGTGTCATTCCAGGGTCGTCTCAGAGGCGCGCTGGCGGATTTTCGCAGCGGGCTACGCTGGAATGGCATAACACTCCCCCCTGTAAGGCGTCGGGATCACCCCGGCAGCGATATCGCGCCGCTGCTGCATTCGCGCGATTCGATATAGGAGTGCAAATGTTCAATAAAGTCGTCAAGTCTTTCCAATGGGGACAAAACACGGTTCGCATGGAAACCGGTGAGATCGCTCGCCAGGCATCCGGTGCTGTGCTCGTCGACATGGACGATACCGTCGTGCTCGCCACGGTCGTGGGCGCGAAGAAGGCCAAGGCTGGCCAGGATTTCTTCCCGCTGACGGTTGACTACCTTGAAAAGACTTACGCCGCCGGCAAGATCCCGGGTGGCTTCTTCAAGCGTGAAGGCCGTCCGTCGGAAAACGAAACGCTGACGTCGCGCCTGATCGACCGTCCGATCCGCCCGCTGTTCCCGGAAGGCTTCTACAACGAAGTCCAGGTGGTGGTGCAGGTCGTCTCGCTGAACCCGGAAGTGCCGGCCGACATCCCGGCCCTGATCGGTGCTTCGGCCGCGCTGGCCATCTCGGGTCTGCCGTTCAACGGCCCGGTCGGTGCCGCACGCGTTGCCTACGTCGACAGCCAGTACGTGCTCAACCCGTCGCGTGAGCAGATCGCCAAGTCGAAGCTCGACCTGGTCGTCGCCGGTACGGAACAAGCTGTGCTGATGGTGGAATCGGAAGCACAAGAGCTGCCGGAAGACGTGATGCTGGGCGCAGTCGTGTTCGGTCACGAGCAAATGCAAACGGCCATCAACGCGATTCACGAACTCGTGCGCGACGGTGGCAAGGCCGAGTGGGAATGGGCCCCGGCTGCCAAGAACGACGCACTGATCTCGCAAGTGGGCGAGCTGGCCGAAGGCCAACTGCGCGCGGCTTACCAGACGCGTGAAAAGCAAGCGCGTACGCAACAACTGCGCGCTGTGAGCACCGACGTGATCGCCAAGCTGGGCGAAGCTGCGGCTGCCAAGGGCGAAGCGGCACCGGACGACATCGAAGTCGGCAACATCCTGTTCGATCTGGAAGCCAAGATCGTCCGTAGCCAGATCCTGGCTGGTGAGCCGCGTATCGACGGCCGCGACACGCGCACCGTGCGTCCGATCTCGATCCGCACTGGCGTGCTGCCGCGTGCCCACGGTTCGGCGCTGTTCACGCGTGGCGAAACGCAGGCACTCGTGGTGGCCACGCTGGGCACCAAGAGCGATGAGCAGATCATCGACGCGCTGCAAGGCGAGTACCGCGATCGCTTCATGCTGCACTACAACTTCCCGCCGTTCTCGACGGGCGAAACGGGTCGCGTGGGTTCGCCCAAGCGTCGCGAAATCGGTCACGGCCGTCTGGCCAAGCGCGCGCTGGTCGCGTGCCTGCCGGGTGCCGACGATTTCGGTTACACCGTGCGTGTCGTGTCGGAAATCACCGAGTCGAACGGTTCGTCGTCGATGGCATCGGTCTGCGGCGGTAGCCTCGCCATGATGGACGCCGGTGTGCCGATGACCTCGCCGGTCGCCGGTATCGCCATGGGCCTGATCCTCGAAGGCAACAAGTTTGCCGTGCTGACCGACATCCTCGGCGACGAAGATCACCTGGGTGACATGGACTTCAAGGTGGCTGGTACGTCGAATGGCGTGACCGCACTGCAGATGGACATCAAGATCCAGGGCATCACGAAGGAAATCATGCAGGTCGCGCTGGCGCAAGCCAAGGAAGGCCGTCTGCATATCCTCGGCAAGATGACGGAAGCCCAGTCGGGCGTGCGTACGGAGCTGTCGGAATTCGCACCGCGCATGGTCACCATCAAGATCAATCCGGAAAAGATCCGTGACGTGATCGGTAAGGGTGGTTCGGTGATCCGCGCGCTGACGGAAGAGACCGGCACGAGCATCGACATCTCGGACGACGGCGTGGTGACCATCGCCAGCCCGAGCGCCGAAGGCATTGCCGAAGCGAAGCGTCGTATCGAGCTGATCACGGTGGAAGTCGAGGTCGGCCAGGTCTACGACGGTACCGTGCTCAAGCTGCTTGAGTTCGGCGCCATCGTCTCGGTGCTGCCGGGTAAGGACGGTCTGCTGCACATCTCGGAAATTGCCAACGAGCGCATCAAGGACATCAACGAGTACGTCAAGGAAGGTCAGGCCGTGCGCGTGAAGGTGATCCAGCAAGACGACAAGGGTCGTCTGCGTCTGTCGCACAAGGCACTGACCGAAGAAGAGAAGCAAGGCGGTGCACTGCTGGTCAAGCGCGAAGGCGACGCCCAGTAAATCGGGCCTTGGCATGAAGCCGGGCGGCGCGATTGCGTGCCGCGACGACATGCCATGACCGCGATAAAGAAGACGGCGACTCTTGTGAGTCGCCGTTTTTTTATCTTTCGCACGGATTCGCAAAATAATGCGGAAAAAATGCGAGGAGGGTATTTACAGGAAATGGGTTTGTCATTAGAATCTCATTTCTCTGTTCGGGGGGTATAGCTCAGCTGGGAGAGCGCTTGCATGGCATGCAAGAGGTCAGCGGTTCGATCCCGCTTACCTCCACCACGGATTCAGAAGCTTGATTTTCAGGCTGCGTCGAAAGAGCAAGATTCTTGCAAAAACGATGCAAAAAACTTGAAAATAAAGCTTCACAAGCGAAGAAATGTTGTTTAGAATAGCGTTCTTCGCGAAATGCAGTAAGCAGTAGCGAAACAGACAAAGTTTTGACGATTTTGTCCCCTTCGTCTAGAGGCCTAGGACATCACCCTTTCACGGTGAGTACAGGGGTTCGAATCCCCTAGGGGACGCCAGAATTGGTGCCGGTAGCGAGTCGGTATCAGTTTAAAAATGCCAGGCAGTTTGTGGCGTAAAGCCCGCTGAAAGTTAGGCGGGTTTTTTTGTCGGTTTTGGAGCGGTAGTTCAGTTGGTTAGAATACCGGCCTGTCACGCCGGGGGTCGCGGGTTCGAGCCCCGTCCGCTCCGCCAAAACCTACGAAGTTCGGTGATATGCGCATGAAAATGCAGCAATGCCGGACAACTAGCAGGAAAGCAAAGTGAGTGACATCACAATGCTGTAGCAAGTTTGGAGCGGTAGTTCAGTTGGTTAGAATACCGGCCTGTCACGCCGGGGGTCGCGGGTTCGAGCCCCGTCCGCTCCGCCAAACGAAGAAAGCCCAGGCTTAACCGCCTGGGCTTTTTTTATGTCCGAAATCACTCGTCCATCGAGCATCACACAGGTATCGCAGGGTCTCGCAATGAGGCATTCCGAAGGTTTCGATACCGATTTTTCCTCTTCTGATTCCCCCTTTAATGGCCTTGCGGATTTTTCGCGTCGTTTTTTGAAATTTCGCAGTTCGTGCGCATTGCGACCGGGCGGTGACAGAGCGTCGGGATCTTGAGCTTACGACGCTCCGAAAGATGCACTGACAGAAGCGAGAAATGCCGATGAATCAGCGCATCAGGCAAGGGCGTTTCGGATCGAATTTCCAGTCCGGCACAAGATATTGCATGGCAACGCTGTCGTCGCGCGCACCGAGGCCGTGTTCGAGGTACAGCGCGTGGGCGGCCTCGACGGCGTCCATGTCCAGCGTCACCCCCAGACCCGGAACGGTCGGCACCTGCACGTTGCCGCCGACGATTTGCAGCGGGTTGCGCGTCAGGTATTGACCGTCCTGCCAGATCCAGTGGGTATCGATGGCAGTGATCTTGCCGGGCGCGGCCGCCGCCACGTGGGTGAACATCGCAAGCGACACATCGAAGTGGTTATTCGAGTGCGAGCCCCACGTCAGTCCCCACTCGTGGCACATCTGCGCGACGCGCACCGAGCCCTGCATCGTCCAGAAATGCGGATCGGCGAGCGGAATGTCCACGGACTGCAACTGAATCGCGTGGCCCATCTGACGCCAATCCGTCGCGATCATGTTGGTGGCCGTCGGCAACCCTGTCGCGCGGCGGAATTCCGCCATCACTTCACGACCCGAATAGCCGTTTTCTGCACCGCACGGATCTTCTGCGTACGCCAGCACGTCGTGCTGATCGCGGCACAGACGCACGGCCTCGGCCAGCGACCATGCGCCATTCGGATCGAGCGTCACGCGTGCCTGCGGGAAGCGCTTTGCAAGGGCGGTGACAGCTTCGATTTCCGCGTCGCCCTCCAGCACGCCACCTTTGAGCTTGAAGTCCTGAAAGCCGTAACGCGCATGTGCTGCCTCGGCCAGCTTGACGACGGCATCGGGTGTCATGGCGACTTCCGTACGCACGCGCTCCCAGTCGTCGCGTGCGCCGCGATTGTCGGCATAGGCCAGATCGGTGGCATTGCGGTCGCCGATGAAGAACAGATACCCGAGCATCGCGACTTCACTGCGCTGCTGTCCCTCGCCTAGCAGGGCGGCGACGGGCACGTCCAGGTGCTGACCGAGTAAGTCCAGCAGCGCGGCTTCGAGTGCGGTCACGGCGTGGATCGTCGTGCGCAGATCGAAGGTTTGCAGGCCACGTCCACCCGCATCGCGGTCGGCGAAGACGCGGCGCGTCTGACCGAGAATTGCCTGAACGTTGGCGACGGATTGTCCGACGACGTAGGGGCGTGCGTCCTCCAGCGTCTTGCGAATTGACTCACCGCCAGGCACTTCGCCAACGCCGGTATGCCCGGCGCTGTCCGTCAGGATGACGAGGTTGCGGGTGAAGAAAGGCCCGTGTGCGCCGCTGAGATTCAGCAGCATGCTGTCGCGGCCGGCGACGGGAACAACGCGCAATTCGGTGACGATGGGGGTTCGGCTCATGGCAGGGAACGTTGATCAGACCAAAGGGAACGAAGAGGATGACATATTGTTGTATGTCGTCAGACAACATTCTATGGAAAGTTCCGGAGATTGCCTTTGCGGGTATACCCGTTTTCTTGAAGTATCGGCCGAGTGAAGCTGTCAGTCGACGAAGTTGGGAGGGAGGGGGCGTGCGTGCGTAGTGCTTTTTGTTGTCGTACAACTTGGCCTGAATTCAGTCCGTCGCCGTGCCTTTGACATGCACGACCCAGCGCAGATACATCAGCAATCCGATGGCGGCGACCGCAACGCTCGCGCTGTTGGCGGCCCAGAATCCGGTGGCCCCGTGAAGCCAGGCGGGCGAGAGGCCGCCGACGTCGAAGCCGAGCACGTATCCGCCGCCCAATCCCACGCCCCATAGCGACAGGGCGTAGATGACGGTCGGTACGACCGCAACTTTCCATGCGCGCAAGACGAAGACGGCGTTCACCTGAAGGGCGTCGAAGATGTGATAGAAGGCGACGATGGTCAGCAGCGGCGCGGTGACGGCGGCGACCAGCGGGTCCGATGTGTAGGCGGCGAGCACCAGCGGTCGGCCGAGCCACATCAGCAAGGCCACGAGCAATCCCAACGTCCCGGCCAGCTCGACGCCACGCCGTCCGACCAGTTGCGCCGCCTTGTAGTCGCGTGAGCCGATGGCCTGCGCGGTGAGCGTTGCCGTTGCGATGCCGATCGACATCGGCAGCATGTACATGAGCGCGCCGAGGTTCGCGGCGATCTGATGGCCCGCAAGCGTGACGTCGCCCAGTCGGGCGATGAAGATCGCCATGAACGAGTAGGCCGTAACTTCGATGAGGTAACTCAAGCCCATCGGCACGCCGAGTTTGAGCAGTGCGCGAATCGCTTGCCACTGCGGCCAGCAGAACTTCGTAAAGACGCCGAATTCGCGCAGCTTCGGATGCCGCGCCATCAGCAGCAGTCCGAGGCCGCAGGAGACCCAGTTGATGGCGGTCGTGGCGATGGCGCACCCGGTACTGCCCAGCGCCGGAATGCCCAGTCGATCTACGCCGTAGATCAGCGCGAGATTCAGCGGCACCTTCAGCGCCAGTCCCGTCACCTGAATCATCATGACGATGCGCGGTTGCGCCACGGCCGTCGAGAGCGACGAGTACACGCGAAACAGCATGGCCGCCGGCAAGCCGTAAGCGAGGATATGCAGATAGGCGGTCGCGCGCGCCTCGAGTTCGGGCGTCGCTTCGGAGAGTCGCAGGATGAATTGCGGATGCGATAGCACGAGGAAGCCGGGCACCGCGAGGAACAGGGCGAGCCAGAACGTCTGACGCACTTCCTCGCCGATGGCGATGCGCTCACCCGCGCCGTAAAGCTGCGCGGCGATGGGGGAGAGGGCAACGAGAATGCCCATCAGGCCGACGTACACGGTGATGTAGATCGAGCCGCCGAGTGCGAGCGACGCGAGGTCGAAGGCCGAGGCACGGCCGACCATGGCGGTGTCCATCACCCCGAAGGCGATGACCGCCAACTGGCCGACCAGCACTGGCCATGCCAGCGCGGCAATGCGTTTGATGTCTTGCCACATGGTGTCGGACGATCAGCGCGGACGCGCCGCGCGACGCCACGGGCGCTCTTGCAGGACGTAAAGGCGGAAGCGTTCGTCACGGTCGGCTGCGCGACGGCCTTCCCACAGTTGACGCCACTCATAAGGCGCGAGCGAGAGCGGTTCGCTGTAGTCCTGCGAATCCTGGCGCAGCAGCACGTCGCAGTCGTCATCGGCCGAACCGAAGCGCATCTTGCCGAAGTAAGCGAACGACGCGAGCTGGGCATCGCCCACCCGTGCCGTGCGAATGCAGGTGTAGTCCGCAGGCAAATGGGACGCAATCTGCGCGGCCACGTCGCGATACGTTCTGCCGTAGTTGACGACCGGCAGCCAGAGCGTCATGAGCAACACCCACATCAGCGTCGTGCCGCCGGAGGACAGCACCACGCTGCGCCACAGCACCTTCGGGCTACGCGACACGCGCCATGCCACCAGCGCCACCCAGGCGCCCGTGACGATCAGCGCGCTGATCAGCGTGATCCAGCTGAATTCCGGGTTGAAACCGGGCACCAGGCGTCGCAGGTTACGTGCCGTCGATGCAGGAAAGCCCGTAATGCCTGCAAGCCAGACGATCCATACGAAGCCGGCCAGCACGGTAAACGACAGCACGGCGAACCAGTCGATGGCGTTGACGGTGCCGCGCTTGAGCGTCGGCAGACCGAAGGCGGCGATGATCGAGAGTGCAGGCAGGGCCAGCATGAAGAGCTGGTTGCCCTGATGCGCTTGCAGCACGATCAGCACGAGGATCGTGATGGCGAAGACGAGAGAGATCGCAATGTGCGGGGCGCGTCGCATGCCGCGCCAGGAGTACAGCGACCACGCCGCGAGCGGCCACGCAGGCCACGCGAACAGCGCCAGGTTCTTGGCGATGTAGCTCAGCGAGGCGATCGTGGGGCCGCTGAAAGCATCCATCCCGATATCGGCCCACTCGCCGAGCCAGCGGCGCGCACCTTCGGCAAATTTGAGGGCTGCGAGGGGCCACGTGCAGGCGATGAGCAGAGTGATCGGGGTGGAGACGAGCAACAGCATGCGCAGCGGAAGCGCACGACACACCACGGCCGCGATCATGCCTGCGAGCCACAGCGAGAGTGTCATGAGCGGGGACGACGCCAGCGCCATCCCGCCGAGTGCCAGACCAAACCACACGGCACCCTGACGCGGCTTATCCAGACTGCGTACCAAGCCGTAGATCGCCATCGAGATCAGCGTGAGCTGCCCGACGGTGGCGGTCGTTTCATGGCCGCGCTCGGCCAGACCGAAGCACGCCAGCAGAATCAGCAACGCGCCATCGGCGAGGGTGCGACCGTAGTCACGCGGTTCCGGTTCACCGCCGAAAGCGTATTTGAATGGTTGCACTTCCGGGCGGCGGCCCAGCAGATAGGTGCCGTACCAGATGAACGTGCAGGTGACGTAGAAGCAAAGGCCCGTGACGATGCGGGCGGCGTCGGGTGCATCGAGCCACGAGAAGGCGCGGATGGAGAGTGCGCCGAGCCACGAGACGAGCGGGCCGTTGTCGTAAATCGGTTTGCCAGCGATGTTCGGCAACAACCAGTCGGACAGATGGCCGTGCGCCATCGTCCACATGATGCCGAAGCCTGCGGCGTCTTCGTTTTTCCACGGATCGCGACCGAACAACCCCGCCAGCACATAGATGACGCAAATGGCGATCAACAGCGAACGCGGTAGCGCGCTGGTGGCGGAGGCGGTGATGCGAACTCGTTTCATAGGCGATACGACAGGATCGGCAGGGCAGCCGGATCGGAAAGACTGAGGGGCTGAGCCGGAACTGGCTCGGGGGCGATGCTCGGGGTGAAACCGTGACCAACGCTCAGGGCAGACCTAAGGGGAAACGCGTGGCACCCTGAAAAGCCGACAGTATGACAGTAACCGACGACTTGGCGCAGCGCAGGCCCAAGAAAAAAGGGCAGCCTGAGCTGCCCCTTTCCAATGCTTTTCACAACGTCGGGATCTTGTCCCTGATGCGCTGACCGGCAAACGCCTGTCCGGTCCCGCATCGCGTTGTACGGCGCGTAGCCGATGAAGCTTACGCTGCCTTGCCGCCGGCGCGCGTGCCGAACTTCTTGCGGAACTTGTCCACGCGACCTTCAGCATCCATGATGCGCGTTTCGCCGGTGTAGAAGTTGTGCGATGCCGACGAGGTATCCAGCTTCACGAGCGGGTACTCTTTGCCGTTGAACTCGGCCGTTTCCTTCGTGTTGATCGTCGAACGCGAGACGAACTGGAAGTCGACGCCCGGCGTCATGTCGCGAAACAGGACTTCGCGGTAATTCGGGTGAATGCCTTCTTTCATGGTGCACCTTGAGTTAAGTCGGTAGCCAGTCTGCGCGAGCCCCTTGCCCGCTAACGCTATCGCCGTCGCTGTATTGACGGGAAACGCGCCAACCACTTTCCGGATTTGGAAAACGCGCATTATGCCATGAAAACAACAACTTTCGCAAAGTTTTCATGGGGTTGCGGCGGGCCCGTCCGGCGGGGCGGCGGCGGTGTCCGGCGCAGATGCCGCCTGGGCGGCGGGATCTTGCAGAAAATAGCGCGAAAAGAGCATGTACAGGGCCGGATACTCGCGCTGGAAGGCCTCGGGGGCGACGAAGAATGCCTCAGCGCAGACGGCGAAGAATTCTGACTCGTGTTCCGTCGCGTAGGGATCGAGCAGGGACGTCGAGGCGAAGGCGTTCCAATGCTCGTCGGGCACGTTCGCCACATGGTGGCAGAACTCCTCGTACGCCGGGTCGAACACATCGCACCATGCTTCGGACGTCAGGTCGCCATGAAGACGGCGCAGCATGGGCGGCACGCCGTCCGCTTCCCCGCCTTCCATATCGATCTTGTGGACGAACTCGTGGATCACGACGTTGTACGCCAGCACGTCGCTTGCCTGAACGTCCTGCCACGACAGCACCACCGGGCCGCCTTCCCACGCTTCGCCGCTGGCTTCCTGTTCGACGTCGTGCACGATGCCCGCTTCATCCTGAACCGTCTTGCGAATCAGGAATTCGCCGGGATAGAGCACGATGCCGGTCCATCCGCGATACAGCGCTGGTGGCAGATGCAGAATCGGAAGGCAGGCCTGCGCGGCGACCGAGACGCACATGGCTTGCGTCAGCGGCAGGTCGTGAGTCGTCGAGAAATGCTTGCCCGCCAGAAAGTCGGCCGCCAGTGCGCGGAGCTTTTCCAGATCGGCGGTGCTGCGTCGGGAAAGAAACGGCAAGGCGTTGACGACCTCGCGCCAGACGTCGTCTTCAATGGACGTGGCTTGTTGGGAAAGTCCCAGGCGGGCGAACAGAGTCTTGAGCATAACGGGCGTGGCCGGGCGCGGGTGCCGCCGCGACCTCTTCATACGATGGATCGCAGTGTGCAACGCAGCCGCGCGAAGAGCAATGACGTAACGATTCTAATTTAGCTGCTTCTGAATTGCCGCAAAAATCGCACCGCACAACGCCACGATGGCAATGAAATGAAAGCCGTCGATGAACGAGAGAAACGACGCCTGCCGCTCGATCATCCGGGCAATCTGTGCGAGCGCCGCACCCTGCGCCTGCGAAGCGGCAACGCCCGCATGCGTGAGCGCATTCGCGAGCGACTCCAGCGTCTGCGTGAAGATCGGATTGTAAGGATTGGCCACTTCCGTGAGCCGGGTGCGATGCAGGGCTTCCCGGTGCTGCTCGAACGCGACGATGGTGGAGACGGCGAACGAGCCGGAGAGCTGCCGGAGAATGTTCTTGAGGCGATATCCGTGCACGAAACTCTCGTGATCGAAGGTGCGGAACGTGAGGTTCGCCACCGGCAAGACGGTGAAAATGCCGAACACCGCCTTGAGCGCGAGAACGCCGTAAAGCTGCGACTGCCCGGCGTCCGGTGGCATGGCGCCGAGCCACATGCTGGTGGCGATCGTCATCAGAAAACCGCTCACGATCAGCAGCTTCTTGTTCGTGATGAACTTCGCCACACGGAAGTAGGCGAGTAGCAGGATGACGGTGAGTAGCGCGGAGTAGCCAAGCAGTTGTCCGGTGCGCTCGACCGTGAAGCCGAACCCCTGTTCCAGCAACCGCGGCATCAGATAGCTCTGCGTGTTCGCCAGATAGTAGTAAGCCGCGTAGAGCAGGAGTCCGACCTGGAACTCGCGTCGACGTAACGGCTGCAAGCGGATGAACGGCGCAGGATGCTGCCATTGGTGATAGCCGAACCACACCAGCGCGCCCACGCCCACGACGGTGAGCAATGGCAACACGGGCGTTTGCAGCCACAGCGTGTAACGCATCTCCTGGAGCACGACCTGAAATGCACCCATCGCAAGAGCAAAGGCCATGAATGGTGCGAACGGATAACTGCCGCCGGTGGCGCGGTCGCGCAGGCGGCCGACATCCGGTATGGCGAACCATGCAAGGCCTGCGAGCAGCACGGCCGGCGGCGCGGTGCACAGAAAAAGCGTGCGCCAGGTGTATTCGGAGACGAGCAGGCCGCCGATGAGCGGTGCCGCTGCTGAGCCGGTGAATAGCAGCAGGGCGAAGGTCTGGACCGTTTTGCCGCGACGCTCGGCAGGCACGCTCACCTGCGCGAGGATCCGGCACGAGCTCATCCAACTGCCAGCGCAGAAGCCCTGACACGCGCGTGCGATCACGAGTTGCGTCACGCTTTCGCTGGTGCCGGCAAGCACGGCGCCGCACGCGTAAAGCAGCAGCGACGCCGTCAGATAACGGCGGTAGCCGATGCGCTCGACGAACCACTGTTGTTTAAGAATGGCGAGCACCGAGGCGATGCCATACGCCGTGGTCATCCATACGAATTCTTTGGGGGACGCATCGACGCCGCCGGAAACATAGACGGCGAAATACACGAGGAGCGCGTTCTCGAAGAACTCCAGCCCGGGGATCAGGCCGAGGGCGTAACGATAGGCCTCGACGCGCATGGGGCGCAGCGGGTCCGCGCCACCGGTGTTGCCCGGAGACGGCGGGCTTGGCGGCGCTGTGGACGAGGTCGGAGGCACGGCGGGAGGCATGATCGGACTTGGCGTGACTCAGTGCGACGGGGGTGTCTTGCGCGCTGTGGCGGCGCGCTCAGCCAGCAAGTCGTCGGCCGGTACACCCTGAAGGCGCTGTTCGATGTAGCGAAGGTCGTGACGGATCTGGGCTTCCAACGTCTCGGCGTCGCGCAATTCGCGACGCACCTGCGCGGTGCGCTCGCGCAGCGTGTCGAGCTGCGACGTGAGTGCGTCCCGCACGACTTGCAGATCTTCCTCGTTCATGCGCGATTTGCCCGCTTCGACCATGCGACGCGGACGTTTGAGCATTTCGGTAATCGCGGCAATCGAGAAGCCGAGCGAGCGCATGCGAAGAATGCGCCCGAAGGTTTCGAGATCGGCGGACGTGTACATGCGGTAGCGTCCGCCACTGCGGGCGGGGACGACGAGGTTTAGCTCCTCGTAATACTTCAAGGTGCGCGCCGTGACACCGAGCGCGGCAGCTGCCTGACCGACGGTCAGCAGCGACGCATCGTCCGGTGTGGCGCCGCCGGGGACGGTCGATGAGAGATCTGCGGACATGAACGTGCCTCCGATCGAATGATGGACGGAATCTTATCACAACCTATACGTGAACGTACAGGTTTGGGTGTGGCGCATCACTAAGAGCGTCTGAGCGGAAATGCAATCGGCCCGGAGAGCGTGGACGTCTGAGACGTCGCTGCTCACCGGGCCGATGGGAGGAGGCTGGAGGGTAGGGGAAACTAGCGCGCCGCCAGATTCGGCGCCGTTTCCCAGCGAATCGCGCGGACGCCGGCGGTGTCGCCGAGCGTCGAGACAAGATGTACGAGCGCGGCGCGACCACTGCGGTCGCAGCGCAACACGTAGTCGAGCTCCAGCAGGTAGCCGCCGGAGCGGTCGATGCGGGTCGCCGTTTCCGGCGAAATCCGCTGCGAGCGAAGGGCGTTGCGCACCGTGGCGTCGATGGTGTCTGCCCGGGACGCCAGCGTCAGCACGACGAGGCGGTACTGGGGCGACGAGTGCGACGCAGTGGTGTGGGGCGTCGGCGTGACATTCGATGTGGCAGACGCCGGTGCGAGGCGAGTGCGAGCGCGATCGAACAGCGACGGGATAAGCATTTGCAGCGTCATGGTGTCCTCCTGATTCAAGGGCCTGAGACGGCGGATGCCGGGGCTTGGCGATGCATCGTGTGCAGTCCGCTTCCGGGCCACGGATGGCGCGGGAGGCATACGTATAACGTCACGCGATACATGAATTCGACGCAAGCGTCGGCAGGCTTGATTGCGCCTCGGGCGACCGACGATGTCATGTCGGTTGCGTGGCGGCGCTAAAAAGCGTGCCTTGTTCCGGATGACGCGACGTCATCCGTCAAACAAACGCTGAACTGCGGAGATAGGTGCGGGAAATCTGAATCGCTTGCCGAAGTCTCGGATGACGCTGACGTCATGGGGATTCGGTGCGATCGGTGCACTACCGCTGCGGCATTGAGACCGGCAGCGGCAGTCGGGGACGACTGCGGGTTACCGGGCCAACGCCTCGCCGGTCATTGCCGACGCTTGCGTGCTACTAGAGCAACTGCCCACGGAAAACTCCGTCGTAATTGGAAAGGACCCATTCTAGGGATTTGGTGCGCGTCTGTAAAGAAAATGGCGGGATTTCGCGGCGTTTTGTCGCGAAATTGACGACATTTCTTCAAAAATTGGCGATTTCTTAATGCGTAGCCGTCGAGTGCTTCGATTGCCTGTCGCGGTGTCCTGATCGGCTCAGCCGGGCAGCACTTTGCCGGGATTCATCAGCCCGAGCGGATCGAACGCTGACTTGAGTGCGCGCATCAGCGCTATTTCCACGGGCGATTTGTAATGGGCGGACGCGTCACGCTTGAACTGCCCGAGGCCATGCTCGGCGCTGATCGTGCCGCGATGCGCATGCACGCTGTCGTGGACGGCGGCGGTGACGGGGCTCTGATATTGCGTGAGGAAGGCGGCCGGGTCGATGCCGTCGGGCGCCATCACGTTGTAGTGCAGATTCCCGTCGCCGAGATGGCCGAACGTCACCATTCGCGCACCGGGCGCAATGCCCTGCACGATGGGGTCGGTCGCTGCGATGAACGCGGGCACCTGCGAGACGGGCACAGCGATGTCGTGCTTGATGTTGAGACCCTTAGCCGATTGCGCCAGCGGAATGCTCTCGCGCAGATGCCAGAGCGCATTCGACTGCGTGAGGCTGCTGGCGACAATGGCGTCGCGCACGATGCCCCGCTCGATGGCCGCATTCAGCACCCGTTCCAACAGGTCGCGCGCGTGTGCCTCGCTCTCGTTGTCGGAGAGTTCAAGCAGTACCGATTGCGCATAGGGTTGGGCGAACGGATAGCGCTGCGACGTGAAGACCTGCGCGACCAGTTGCAGACAGAAATCCGACATCAGTTCGAAGCCCGTGAGCAACGGCCCAGCCATACGCTGTGCAAGATTCAGCAAAGCGAGGGCGTCGGCAGGGCTGTCGAGCGCGGCGAGCGCCGTCATGCGCGCGGCGGGTTGCGCGAAGAGCTTGAGCGTCGCCGCAGTGATCAGGCCGAGCGTGCCTTCCGCACCGATGAACAGATCGCGCAGATCGTACCCGGTGTTGTCCTTGCGCAGGCCGCGCAAGCCGTCCCACAACTCGCCCTGCGGCGTGACGACTTCGAGACCCAAACACAACTCACGTGCGTTGCCGTATCGCAGCACCGCCGTGCCGCCTGCGTTCGTCGCCAGATTGCCGCCGATAGTGCAGCTACCTTCTGCCGCGAGGCTCAGCGGAAACAGACGCTCAGCTGCGGCCGCAGCGGCCTGCACATTGGCGAGGAGGCACCCGGCTTCGGCAGTGAGCGTCAGGTTATCGGCATCTACCTGACGGATGCGATCGAGGCGTCGCAGACTGATCACGACCTGACGCCCGCTGGTGTCGGGCGTCGCGCCGCCGGCAAGGCCGGTGTTTCCCCCTTGCGGCACCATCGGTACGCCATGTGCGACGCACAGACGCACAAGCGCGGCGGTCTGGGCGGCGTCGGCGGGACGTAGGACTGCGAGCGCGTTGCCAACGTACCGTTTGCGCTGATCGGTGAGGTAAGTGCCGGTGTCGGCGCACTCGGTCAGCACATGATCGCGGCCCAGCAGGTCGCGGCACGCAGTGAGGAATTCGGCTTGATTCATGGGGTGAAGGCGGGCGAAGGCGCGAGGCTGAGACGGGAAGCAGGGAGGGCGTCGCCTGACGGGGAATTGCAGCGCGCTAGCGCGCTGCTGCCGCCCGGGCCTTCGCAGCGCGCTTGAAAGGCCGCAGATAAAAGACGGTCGCGAGGAAAAAGACCAGCGACAGCGCTGTCTCGATCCAGGCAAGCGTGGCAGATGGGCCGGTATCGCTCATGCCACGCACCACGCCTTCTGCGAGGAATAGCAGGATGAACATGCTCGACCACTGGAGCGTATACAGATTGCCGCGCAATACGCCGCGCAGTGGCAGGAGCAAAAGCAACGCCTTGAGCACCAGCCACGAACCGCCCGGACGCAGCGGCGCCAGCCACAGTTCCCAGGCTACCGACAACGCGATCAGCGCCAGCAAGCTGGCAATGCTTACTCGTCGCAACCCCTGAGCGTCGCTCGGCGCGGGTGCCCGACGGGCATCGACATGCGGGTCATCGTCACGCGGGAGGTCGTGTTGACGGTCGGGCGGTGTGGCAGTCATGGGCTTGTCTCGTGGCCTGTACTACTGCGGGAAATGATCATTCTGCCAGCTTGCAGGCTGCGCGTGCGAGTCTTGCGCCGAGTGCCGAAGCCAACTGACGTTCGTCCGCCGAGAGCGGGTTGCCGTCGTGTGCGAAGTGCGTCGCGCCGTAAGGTGAGCCGCCGGTGCGCGTGCTCGAGAGCGCAGGCTCGGTGTACGGGAGCCCCATGAGCAGCATGCCGTGGTGCAGCAGTGGAATCATCATCGACAACAACGTGCTTTCCTGACCGCCGTGAAGGCTCGCGCTGGACGTGAACACGCATGCGGGTTTGCCAGCGAGCGCGCCGGACAACCATTGGGGCGTGGTGCCGTCGAGAAAGTACTTCAGCGCAGCGGCCATGTTGCCGAAGCGGGTCGGCGAGCCGAGCGCGAGACCCGCGCACTCTTCCAGATCGCGCAATTCGACGTACGGCGGGCCGCTGTCCGGGATGTCCGGTGCGCTGGCCTCGCATACCGTCGACACGGCGGGCACGGTGCGCACGCGCGCCTGTGCGCCGGGTACGCTGTCGATCCCGGCAGCAATGCATTGGGCGAGTTGTGCGGTCGTGCCGTGACGGCTGTAGTACAAAACGAGGATTTCAGTCATTGATGCGAGTGAGCGAAGGATCGAATGCGAGCCGGTTGACCGGAGTCGCGGGCTTTCCATCTTCCGGAGCACGCTGGCAACGCTGCCAAAGCCCTGAGTGCAGAGTGAAAAGCCTGCGAAAAGTGCGGGTATTATAGGGCGTTCCTGGTGGCGTGATTGTTGGGTGGAGGGGCGGCGGCGGATGGCGTTCGACCTGCCGCCGTCGCCGGATTTTTGTCACGCTGCCGTACCTGCGTCGTGTGTGTAGTGATTTCGTTGTGCCTGTGTATTACCTCGTAAGGAGCCCGATTTGTTCAAACTGTCCCGCATCAACTGGAATAACGTTCGCCAATTGCTGAGGTACGCGCTTGCGCGGGCACAGGACGACCGGATTCCCCAAGTGGCGGGCAGTCTGACGTTCACCTCGATTCTGTCGATCGTGCCGTTGTTCGCCGTGACCTTCGCCTTGTTCACGGCCTTTCCGATCTTCAATTCGTTTCGCGACGCGCTTCAGGGCTTTCTGCTCGAACACCTGATGCCGGAGAGCGTGAACGCACAGATATTCAATTACCTCAATCAGTTCGCCTCGAAAGCGAAGAGCCTGACGGCGTTCGGTCTGATCGGCTTGCTCTTCACCTCCGTGCTGACGTTGATGACGATCGAGTCGGCGTTCAACGTCATCTGGCGTGTGCCGCGTCCGCGCCCACTGGCCCAGCGTCTGCTCATTTACTGGAGCCTGCTCACGCTCGGGCCGTTGCTGTTCGGTGTGAGTCTGTCGATCAGCTCCTATGTTTTTACGCAATCGATGTCGCTGGTGAGCACTTTGCCACCCGCCGTGGCGTCGCTGCTCAGCCTGATTCCGCTGGCACTCACGAGCGTGGCGTTCATGCTGATGTACGTCTACATGCCGAACTGCAAGGTCGACTGGCGCGACGCGTTGGTGGGTGGCGTGGTGGCGGCGCTGGCGTTCGATCTGACCAAGCGCGGCTTCGGCATGTACATCCGGCAGTTCCCGACCTATACGGCGGTGTACGGTGCCTTCGCGGCCGTGCCGATCTTCCTGCTCTGGATCTACCTGTCGTGGCTCGTCGCACTGGCGGGCGCCACGATCACATCGGTCCTTCCCGCGTTGCGCCTTGGACATTTCCAATATCCGCGCTTCCCCGGCAGCGATTTGCTCGATGGACTGACACTCATCCATCTGCTCAATCAGGATCGTGAAGCCGGTGGCGGGGGGTACACGACGCAGCAACTGGCGCGCACCATGCGCACGGGTCTTGAACACGCTAACGAGCTGCTGTGCCGCCTCGAACGCATGGGGTGGGTCGGACGCATGACCATGCAACCCCCCGCCGAGCGCTGGCTGCTGCTCGCGAACCCTCGGACGACGACGCTGTCACCGCTCGTCGCCCAACTGGCGCTCAATGTTGACGAACTGGCCCGGCAGATGGAGCGTCATGCGCTGGACGGCGCGCACGTGGCCGACATCCTGCGCGAGGGGAAGTGGGACGTGCCGCTTGTCGACGCGCTGCCGCGCGATCCGTCGCTACCCGATGCGAACGCGTCGGACGAGGACATACAGGACGTAGCGGACGTAGAGGACGTAGAGGACGAAGGCGATGCGCATGCCGGCCCCCGCCGTGGGACCGAAGCGTCTTCGACGCAGGATGTCCGGCACTGGACCCCCGCGCCGGGCAAGCGCTAAAGCTTGATACGGCCGACGCAGATGTCGCGAAACATCACCCAGTCGCCCATCAGGCTGTAGACGGGGTGCCGAAACGTGGCGGGCCGGTTCTTCTCGAAGAAGAAATGCCCGACCCACGCGAATGCATAACCGCAAACGACTGCCGCAAGCAGCCACCACGCGTTGCCCGTCGCAGCGAACGTCACCAAAAAAGCGATCACACCCCACGAGCCGACGAAGTGCAGTCGGCGGCACGTGGCATTCCTGTGTTCGCCGAGATAGAACGGGTAAAAGTCCGCGAACCGGTCGAACGTTCGTGATGCCGGTGCGGGGTCATGGCCCTCGGTCATGGCAAGTCTCCTTGTCCTGGATGGCGAAAGCGACGTCTTCGCCTTACATCTTGGTCACACATCCCGATCATGCTGTGTCGAACCTGCATGCCTGCGTGCTGACCGGGTCAATCCCGCAAGAATCGTTTGAGCGCATCGAGCAGCGCATCCGGTTGTTCCGTCATGATGGCATGGCCAGCATTGACGAGTTCCACCTTGACCGGCGCGCCGTTGTCTCGCAAGGCATCGAGCAGGGCGTGCGCGGCGCGCGGTGGTGTCATCTGGTCGCGCTGTCCCAGCACGGCCAGCACCGGACATTTAATTCGGGCGGCGGCGTCCATGCCCTGATCGTAGCCGTTGCAGGCCTCGAAATCCGTAAGAAACACTTTGGCCGGATTCCGTTGCGCGACACGCTCCATCAACCGCTGGTTGCCGCCCCATGTCCAGAACCCGGGGCCCGGCGCGGACGGTTTGGCCGCGAGCGTGCTATGCGACCACGCATTGACCAGTGCGATAGCCTCGGACTCGCGCTCGGCGGCGGCGCTGAGCAATGTGTCTGCGACTTTCATCGGGTAGGCCGTGCCCACCAGCGCGATGCGCGAGACACGTGCCGGATGGCGTGCCGCCGCGTCTAGTGCGATCAGGGACCCCATGCTGTGGCCCACCCATGTTGCGCGCTCGACACCCGCCGCGTCGAGCACTGCGACTACCCAATCCGCCATCGCGCCGATAGTCTTTAACGGTGCACCGGTGCTGCGATGATGCCCCGGCAGATCGAGCGCGAGCACGTTCATGCCGTGATGCGCCAGATATCGACTCTGCAGTCCCCAGACACTGTGATCGTGCTGGGCGCCATGCAGGAAGACTACGGTCGGCTGCGTCGGTTGGATCGGTTTGCCTGCGGTGTAGGCGTAGACGTTATTGTCGGCAATGTCGAAATTCATCGTGCCTGCCCCTTCGAAGACGATTTCACCGCTGCCTTGAGGCCTCGCTTGAGGTCTTGAATCAGATCGTCGGCGTCTTCCAGGCCGATGGACAGGCGTACCGTGCCTTCCCCGATGCCGGCAGCGGCGAGGGCGGCGGCGTCCATGCGGAAGTGCGTGGTGGACGCGGGATGAATGACCAGCGAGCGTGCGTCGCCGACGTTCGCGAGGTGCGAGAACAGCTGCAAGGCTTCAATGAATCGCCGACCGGCTTCGCGATCTCCCTTCAGGTTGAAACTGAACACTGCACCGGCCCCGCGCGGGAGTAACCGTTTCGCCAGTGCGTAATCGGGGTGCGATGCCAACTCGGGGTAGGCGACGCTCTCGACCGCTTCGTGACCCGCGAGGAACTCGACAACTTTGCGCGCATTCTCGACGTGGCGCGCCATGCGCAACGGAAGCGTTTCGATCCCCTGAAGCAGTTGCCAGGCGGCCTGTGGGTGAAGGCATGCGCCGAAATCGCGCAACCCTTCGCGCCGTGCACGCAGCAGGAACGGCGCGACCGAGCTTTCTTCCGCGAAGACCATGCCGTGGAAGCCGTCATAGGGCTCGGTGAGCTCGGGAAATTTGCCGCTTTTCTCGAAATCGAACGTGCCGCCGTCGATCAGCACGCCACCGATGGTCGTGCCGTGACCGCCGAGGAATTTGGTCGCCGAGTGATAAACGAGGTCCGCACCGTGCTCGAAGGGCTGGATGAGCCACGGCGTCGTGAACGTGCTGTCGACGAGCAGGGGAACGCCCGCGTCGTGTGCGACGTCCGCGACCTGTGCGATGTCGAGCACATCGAGGCCGGGATTCCCCAGCGTCTCGCCGAAAAACAGGCGCGTCTCGGGGCGAACGGCCGCCCGCCAGCCCGCCAGATCGCCGGGGCGAACGAACGTCGTTTCGATGCCGAACCGGCGCAACGTGTAATGCAGCAGATTGTGCGAACCGCCGTAGAGCGCGCTTGACGCCACGATATGCGAACCCGCCCCCATCAGTGTCGCGATGGCCAGATGCAGCGCGGCTTGTCCGCTCGCCGTTGCAATCGCGCCGACGCCGTTCTCCAGCGCTGCCATGCGTTCTTCGAAGACCGCGTTCGTCGGATTCGAAATCCGGGAATACACGTGCCCGGCACGCTCCATATTGAACAGGGCGGCCGCCTGATCGGCATCGGAAAACACAAAGGAGGTGGTCTGGTAGATCGGTGTGGCGCGCGCTCCCGTGGTGGGATCGGGGGCCGCCCCGGCGTGCAGGGCAAGCGTATCGAAGTGCGGGACTGACATGTCGTGGATGGCCTCGCAGGTGGTGTGACGTGAACTTTACGTATACGGCAATCCTAGCACCACCTTCGTGCGCTCCGGCGGGCATTACGGGGGTGATCAGGGAAATTGCGGTGTTGTCTCATGTCAGGGATAAGGTGTTGTCCGAGAGAGGGGCAGAATCGGCTGAAAACCCGCGTGGTACGGCGATGACGGCGTTCTTCGCCTTTCCTTTTGGGACGCTTTCCGATAGCATCCACCGAACAGGTTCTAATCACTATTTGACACGGAGACAGCGGGCGTACGCGCCGGCCATCCGTCTCGCAAGCCGAGTCCGGCAACGTCGGCGGCAGCGTTCCGCCACGATTGCCGGAGCAACACAATGAGGAGTGTGTGCCATGCGTGTGTCTGACATCCTGAAAGTGAAGGGCAACACCCTTTTCACCGTGACCCCGGAGACGTCGCTGGCGGATGCCGTCGATACGATGGCGGAACACGACATCGGTTCGCTCGTCGTAATGGAGTACGGCGATCTTGTGGGTATGCTCACGTTTCGCGAGATCATCAACACGATCAGCAAGAACGGCGGCACGGTCGGCGGCTCCACGATTCGCAAGATCATGGATGACCATCCGCTGACCTGCACGCCGGAGACAGACGTCAACGAAGTGCGTCGCATGATGCTCGAGCGCCACGCCCGCTATCTGCCGGTCATGGAAAGCCGCACGCTCATGGGCGTAATTTCCTTCTACGATGTGGCCCGTGCGGTCGTCGAGGAGCAATCCTTCGAGAACCGTATGCTCAAGGCCTACATTCGCGACTGGCCGGCCGAGGAAGCGGAAAACGCAAAGTGAGTGAGGCCAGTCAGCGCGAGGCTCGCGGCGACGGCCACCAATCACGACTGCTGAAGGAACGCCGTTTCGCGCCGTTCTTCTGGACGCAGTTCCTCGGCGCGATGAACGACAACGTGTTCAAGATCGCGTTCACGTCGCTCGTCACGTATCACGCATCGCTTTTTCAGGACGTCGATGGCAAGACCGCGGCGTTCCTGATATCGGCCATTTTCATCGCGCCGTTTCTCCTGTTCTCCGCGACCAGCGGGCAGATTGCCGACAAGTGGGACAAGGCCCGGCTGATCCGCTTCGTCAAGACGCTGGAGATCGCCATCATGGTCGTGGGCGCCGCCGGGTTCGTCTGGACGAGCGCGCCGTTGCTGTATATCTGCACGTTCCTGATGGGTTTGCACTCGACGCTGTTCGGGCCGGTGAAGTACGCCTATCTCCCGCAGCACCTCGCCAATCATGAGTTGGTGGGGGGCAATGGGCTCGTCGAAATGGGCACGTTCGTGGCGATTCTTGTCGGCACGATTATCGGCGGCGAGTTGGCGGGCGCGGGCGCAGGGGCACTGCCGTGGATCGGCGGCGTGTGTATCGGTCTCGCGATGCTGGGGCGTCTGGTCTCCACCTGGGTGCCGCAAACACCTGCTGCACAGCCGGACCTGCGCATCAACTGGAATCCGTTCACTGAGACGTGGCGAAATCTGAGCATCGCGCGCAAGGATCGCGCCGTGTTTCAGAGCCTGCTCGGTATTTCGTGGTTGTGGTTTCTTGGGGCCACTTTCCTCGCATCGTTCTTCAATTTCTCGCGCGACGTGCTGGGGGCGAACCCCGACGTCGTGACATTGCTGCTGGCGATGTTCTCCGTCGGCATCGGCATGGGGTCGCTGCTCTGTGAGCGGCTCTCGGGAGGCAAGGTGGAAATCGGGTTGGTGCCGTTCGGGTCGATCGGCATGACGGTATTCGCTGTCGATTTGTACTTCGCGAGTCGGGGCGGCGCGCCCGGCGGGGCGTTGCAGACGGTCGGACAGTTCGTTTCGCAACCCGCACATTGGCGCATCCTGGCCGATCTGTTCCTGCTGGCGATGTTCGGTGGCTTCTACAGCGTCCCGTTGTATGCCCTCATTCAGAGCCGGAGTGCGCCGTCGCATCGCGCGCGCATCATTGCCGCGAACAACATTCTCAACGCGCTGTTCATGGTCGTGTCTGCGGTGATGGCCATGATGCTCACGAAAGCCGGGCTGACCATCGATCAGTTATATCTCGTCACCGGCATTCTTAACGCGCTCGTCGCCGTCTATCTCTACTCCTTGCTACCCGAGTTCCTGATTCGTTTCGTGATGTGGTTAATGCTTCACACCATCTATCGGATCGAGGTGAAAGGGGCGGATCAGATTCCGGACGAGGGGCCTTGCGTGCTGGTGTGCAATCACGTGAGCTTTGCCGATGCCGTGGTGATCGGCGCGTCGATCCGTCGCCCGGTGCGTTTCGTGATGGATCATCGAATTTTCAAAATTCCCGTGCTGTCCTGGTTCTTCCGCACCGTGGGCGCCATTCCGATTGCGCCGGCGCACGAAGATGCGGCGGGTCTGGAGCGCGCCTACGCGCAGATTGCCAAGGCGCTCGACGCGGGGGATGTGGTTTGCATCTTCCCGGAGGGCAAGCTCACGGCGTCGGGCGACCTGCAAGTGTTTCGGCAGGGCGTGCAACGCATCATCGAGCGCTCGCCTGTGCCGGTGGTGCCGATGGCGCTGCGCGGACTCTGGGGAAGTTTCTTTTCGCGGCACGGCGGGGCAGCGATGACGCGTCCGTTCAAGCGGGGCATTCTGAACCGGTTGGAACTGGTGGTCGGCGAGCCGGTCGCACCGGCGCAGGCGACGCCCGAATCGTTGCGCGACAAGGTACTCAAGCTTCGCGGCCCCTGGCCGGTATAATAGACAATTCCCGTCACACCCCAATCTGATCCCCGTATGTCTGGCAATACGCTTGGAACCCTGTTTACCGTTACCACTTTCGGCGAATCGCATGGCCCGGCCATCGGCTGTGTGATCGATGGATGTCCGCCGGGAATGGCGCTGACGGAAGCCGACATTCAGGTGGAACTGGATCGTCGCCGTCCGGGTACGTCGCGTCACGTGACGCAGCGTAACGAGCCGGATGCCGTCGAGATTCTCTCGGGCGTATTCGAGGGTGTGACGACGGGCACCCCCATCGCCTTGCTCATCCGCAACACCGATCAGCGCAGCAAGGATTACGGCAACATCGTGCAGACGTTCCGTCCCGGGCACGCCGATTACACCTATTTGCAGAAATACGGCGTGCGCGACTATCGCGGCGGCGGACGTTCGTCGGCGCGTTTGACGGCGCCGGTCGTGGCGGCGGGGGCTGTGGCGAAGAAGTGGCTGGCGGAGCGCTTTGGCGTGCAGGTGCGCGGCTGTATGACGCAGCTCGGCGATATCGAAATTCCGCAGACCGATTGGTCCCAAGTGCCCCAGAATCCGTTTTTCGCAGCAAACGCAGAGGTCGTCCCGCAGCTGGAAGCGTACATGGACGATCTGCGTAAGGCCGGGGATTCGGTCGGCGCGAAGTTGCGTGTGATCGCGACGGGCGTGCCGGTCGGTCTCGGGGAGCCACTGTTCGATCGCCTGGATGCCGATATCGCTCACGCCATGATGGGGTTGAATGCTGTCAAGGGCGTCGAGATCGGTGCGGGGTTCCGCAGTGTGACGCAGAAGGGGTCCGAGCACGGCGACGAACTGACGCCGGAAGGCTTTGTCGGCAACAACGCAGGTGGGATTCTGGGCGGCATTTCGACGGGGCAGGACATCGACGTCTCGATTGCCATCAAGCCGACGTCGAGCATTCGCACGCCGCGCCAGTCGATCGACGTCAATGGACAACCGTCAACGGTGGAGACGTTTGGCCGTCACGATCCCTGCGTTGGCATTCGCGCGACGCCGATTGCCGAAGCGTTGCTGGCGCTCGTGTTGATCGACCATGCGCTGCGTCATCGTGCGCAGTGCGGCGATGTCCACGTGAACACGCCAATCATCCCGGCGCGCGCACCGGAGTGAGCGGAGTAGGGCGAAGTAACGCGGCGCGAGCCGACATGCTGAACCCCCAAAAAAACGCCAGACGATGGGTCTGGCGTTTTTCACATCTGCGGCCTCATCTTTCCGTTGGCACGATCACTCGCGACATTGCGTGATGGGCTGCTCGCCCTTGGCGGTGTACAGCGTGCCTTCGGGACCCTTGCTCCACCAGATGAGTGTGCGTCCGACGTGCTTTTCCCCACTCGCGGCGCGCGTCGGCTTGAGGACCTCGCGTTTGCCCATCCAGTACAACGTGACGTCGCCTCCGAGGTTGTGATCGTCGTAGACGAGCACGGCGACGTGCTGGTTGTCGCACAGGTAGCTGACCGTCTTGGCCTGGACGGCGCCGCCGGTCAGTGCGAGGGCGCTTGCCAACATCGCGCCCGACATCCATACGGAAATTCTCGACATCATGCCTCCTGTGTGCAAATAAAAACCGCCGGGCGAACCGGCGGCAATACAACATCACATATTCGGGTAGTTCGGACCACCACCGCCTTCCGGCGTGACCCACACGATGTTCTGCGTGGGGTCCTTGATGTCGCACGTTTTGCAGTGCACGCAGTTCTGGGCGTTGATCTGCAAACGCTCGGAATCGTCGTCGTTCTTCACGAACTCATACACACCGGCCGGGCAGTAGCGTTGTTCCGGTCCGGCGTATTCATTCAGATTGATACCGACCGGCACGCTTGCGTCTTTGAGCGTCAGGTGAGCAG
Organism: Pandoraea commovens; assembly: GCF_902459615.1. Taxonomy (GTDB): domain Bacteria; phylum Pseudomonadota; class Gammaproteobacteria; order Burkholderiales; family Burkholderiaceae; genus Pandoraea; species Pandoraea commovens. The sequence continues at coordinate 996,318 of NZ_CABPSA010000001.1, read as the reverse complement.
GCTGGTTCTCTTCGTGATTGGTGTTCGAGATGAACACCGACGACAGGCGGTCGAACGTGAGCTTGCCGTCCGGCTTCGGGTAGACGATCGGCTGGCATTGCGCGGCCGGCAGCAGGCATTCGTGGTCGGCCTTCTTGCGATGAATCGTCCAGGGCATTTTGCCGCCGAGCAGCTTTTGCTCGATGCCGGTCATGAGCGTCGCGACCGTCAACCCCTTCTTGAACCACTGCTTGAAGTTGCGCGCCTTGTTCAGTTCCTCGTGCAACCACGATTGCTCGAACGCAGCCGGGTAGGCCGTCAGCTCATCGCGCTGGCGATCTGCTGTGACGGCATCGAACGCAGCATCGGCGGCCATCATGCCGCTCTTGATCGCGGCGTGACTGCCCTTGATGCGGCTGACGTTGAGGAAGCCGGCTTCGCAACCGACCAACGCACCGCCCTTGAACACCAGTTTCGGCAGCGCGAGCAATCCACCTGCCGTGATGGCGCGAGCTCCGTACGAAATGCGCTTGCCGCCTTCGAGGAAGTGACGAATCGACGGATGCGTCTTGTAGCGTTGGAACTCTTCGAACGGCGACAGATACGGATTGCTGTAGTCCAGCCCGACGATGAAGCCGACGGCCACCTGATTGTTCGGCAGATGGTAGAGGAACGAGCCGCCGTAGGTGCTCGAATTGAGCGGCCAGCCCGCCGTGTGAATCACCAGGCCTTCCTTATGCTTGGACGGATCGATTTCCCACAATTCCTTGATGCCCAGACCGTACGCCTGAGGGTCGCGCCCCTCGTCGAGGTTGAATTTGCGCATCAGTTGGCGGCCGAGACTGCCGCGCGCACCTTCCGAGAAGATTGTGTACTTGGCGTGCAGCTCCATGCCGAGCTGGAAGTTCTCGGTCGGCTCGCCGTCCTTGCCGACACCCATATTGCCGGTCGCCACGCCCATGACCGCGCCGTTTTCGTCATAAAGCACTTCGGCGGCAGGAAAGCCCGGGAAGATCTCGACGCCCAGCGCTTCGGCCTGCTGACCGAGCCAGCGCACGACATTGCCCAGGCTGATGACGTAATTTCCGTGATTCTGGAAGCAGGCAGGCAGCAGCCATGAAGGCGTGGAGGTTGCGCCGGTTTCGCTCAGGAACAGAAAGCGGTCTTCGACGACGGGGGTGTCGAGCGGTGCGCCGAGTTCCTTCCAGTTGGGGATGAGCTCGGTCAGGGCTTGCGGATCCATGACCGCGCCGGACAGGATGTGGGCCCCGATTTCCGAGCCTTTTTCCAGGACGCAGACGGAAATTTCCTTGCCCGCTTCCTGTGCGCGTTGCTTCAAACGGATAGCCGTGGACAGGCCGGCCGGACCGCCGCCAACAATGACGACGTCATACTCCATCGACTCCCTCGGGCCGTACTGCTCAAGCAGCTTGGGATCCATTGATGCTCCTGTTATAAACGTTAGAATTCGTGGGTGCGGCCATTTTCCGGGAATGGGGAACACCTCGCAACCGCATATTAATAGTACGGTCGTTCGATTTGGTAGGTAGGAAGCTCTAGCGGCGAGCCGGTTGGCGACGCCGTTGCTCAACGGGTGTCGAGGCACGAGGGAGAAGACGATGGGGCGTTCGCTGAATCTGGAAGGCAAAGTCGCAATGGTCACGGGGGCGTCGAGCGGGCTTGGCATGCAGTTCGCCAAAGTGCTCGCGCAGGCGGGGGCGAAGGTTGTGCTGGCCAGCCGTCGCGTGGAGCGACTCAAGGAATTGCGGGCGGAAATCGAGTCTCAGGGCGGCGCCGCGCACGTTGTGCCGCTCGACGTCACCGACTACGACAGTATTCGTGCCGGGGTCGCGCATGCCGAGACCGAAGCGGGTGCTATCGACATTCTGATTAACAACTCAGGGGTGTCGACCCAGCAAAAGCTGGTCGATGTGACGCCGCAAGATTTCGATTACGTCGTCGATACGAACACGCGCGGTGCGTTTTTCGTGGCGCAGGAAGTGGCCAAGCGCATGATCCGTCGCAGCAAGGGCGACCCGCAACGGCAACACCGGATCATCAATGTGGCCTCGGTCGCCGGGCAACGGGCGATTTCCATGCTCGGTGTCTATTGCATGAGCAAGGCCGCCGTGATTCATATGACCCGTTCGATGGCGCTCGAATGGGGACGCTACAACATCAATGTGAATGCGCTCTGTCCGGGATATATCGATACGGAAATCAACCACGATCATTGGCAGACCGAAGCCGGCCGCAAGCTGATCCAGATGTTGCCGCGCCAGCGCGTTGGCGAGCCCGGCGACCTTGATGGGTTGATTCTGCTTCTGGCCTCAGACGATTCCCGTTTCATTAACGGCTCGATCATGACCATCGACGATGGTCTGGCGGTAGGCTAAGCGCGACGGCCGTCCGATGGCCGCCTGGCAAGGCCATCGCAGGCGGTCGGCCGATTGCGCAGGCTCGCTGCAATGCGGCAATCGGGGATTGTCCGAGGCAGTCAGCGCAGTGACGACGGGCGCATAATTTCCCGGCACTCCAGAACGCTTATTGACGTTCATGGACGCGCAGCGGATCACGAAGGGCGTCGTGTTGACGTCGGATCCCGAATCATCTCGAGGACAACATGCGTAATCAAGGCTGGCGGGGGCTCGTCGGAGTCGCGCTTGCCCTCGCCGCAATCGCGCTGCCAGTGGCCGCGCAACCTTACAAGGCCGAATACACGCTGTCGATCGTGCCCGATGGCGGCACACCGTGGGGCAAGGGCACGCAGCTCTGGGCGGACATGGTGCGTGAGCGCACGCAAGGGCGCATCAACATCCGGCTCCACCCCAACGCCACGCTCATGGGCGGAGATCAGACGCGCGAATTCACGGCGCTGCGTCAGGGCGTCATCGACATGGCTGTCGGTTCGACGATCAACTGGTCGTCGGCGATTCCCGAATTCAACGTTTTCTCGCTGCCATTCCTGCTGCGCGGGTATCGCTCGCTCGATGCGCTCACACAGGGTGAGGTCGGCCGTGAACTCTTCCGTCGTGTGGAGGAGCAGGGGGTCGTGCCGCTGGCGTGGGGGGAGAACGGTTTTCGCCAGGTGACCAATTCGCGTCGCGCGATTCGCTCGCCGGAAGACATGAGAGGGCTGCGCTTTCGCGTTGTCGGCTCGCTCTTGTTCAACGATATCTTCACAGCGCTCGGCGCGGTGCCCACTCAGATGACGTGGGGCGAGGCCATTCGCGCGTTGCGAGCCCGCAAGATCGACGGCCAGGAAAATCCGGTCACGATATTCAACAATACGCGGCTCGATACCGTCGGGCAGCGCTACCTGACGGTATGGGACTACGTGGCCGACCCCATCGTCTTCGTCGTCAATCGCCAGGTCTGGGATAGCTGGTCACCGCAGGATCGCGACATCGTGCGCGACGCTGCGGTGGAGGCGGCTCGCTTCGAAGTCACGCTGGCCCGTGAGGATCTGCTCAGCAGTGGGCAGGGGATGTGGGAAAGCCTGGAGTCCCGCGGGGTGAAGGTCACACGACTGACCCCTGAGCAGCGCCAGCGCTTTGTCGATGCGACGCGGCCGGTCTACGTGAAGTGGAAGGCGCTTGTCGGGCGCGATCTGGTCGAAAAGGCCGAAGCGGCCGTCAGGGATGAGTCGATCAGCAGCAAGTCGCCGTCCCTCGGGACTCGCAAGTAAGACGCGGGTCCGTCGCATTGCCGGGGGTGGCGAGGTGCTTCGGGTACTTTGGACGCTTCGGAAACTTCCGATACACGGCCCTCTCGCCACTCCTAAATGACGGCTCGTCGAGGCGAATCTCGGCAGTCTGACGCGCGCCACACCAGCCGAAGCGCTACACTTCATCTCCATGACGCCCTGTCAGTTCAAGGCAGGGCGTCGATTTTCATCATGGGGAATTGCAGTGTCGTCAGAGTACAAAGAAGTCTTTCGTATGAGCATGCCCATTCGCTGGGGCGATATGGACGCCTTCGGGCATGTCAATAACACCGTGTACTTTCGTTACATGGAGCAGGTGCGTATTTCGTGGCTGGAAACGCTGGACATCGCGTCGGAAGAGCGCGATACGGGCGAGGGCCCCGTCATCGTCAATGCCAACATGACGTTCCTGCGTCAATTGCGCTATCCCGGCGATATCGATTGCCGCATGTTTATCGGCGCACCGGGACGCAGCAGCATCGACACGCGCTTCGAACTGCGACGCGCCGATACGCCGGACATTCTCGTGGCCGAAGGCGGCGCGAAAATCGTCTGGGTGAACTATCAGGCTGAGAAGTCGGTGCCGCTACCTGAGGCCGTGCGTACGTTGGTCACCGAGGGCTGAGACGTTCAATTGCCGAGCAGACGTTGCACCAGTTCCGTTGCCGTGCCGGCGCCGTATTTCTGCATGAGACGGGCGCGGTAGATATCGACGGTTCGCGGGCTGATCTCGAGAATCTTGCCGATCTGTTTGCTCGTTTTGCCTTGCACGAGTTGGGCAGCAATTTCGCGTTCACGGGCGGTCAACGCGACGGCGACGCGGCGTGTGGCGGAGATGTCTTCAAAGGTCCAGAGGCCTGCGGCGTGCGGATCCTTGACGTCGAGCGAACGGCCTGTAACGTGGCACCAGAACAATTCGCCGTTGGCACGTCGCATGATGCGTTCGTCCGAATAGACGCCTTGCGTACTCATGATGGGCGGAATGCGTTCACCGATGCGCTCGAATTCCTTCGGTGACGGATACAGTACCTGGAAAGACTGGCCGATGAGCGTTTCGTGCGCGTAGCCGAAGATCTTGCCGAGTTGGCGGTTGCAGTCCTCGATGATGCGCTGGCGCGAAATGACCAGACCGACGGGGGCGATGTGAAAAGCTGTCTGGTAATCGAACGTCGGCATTGGGGGAGATACGGATCCGGTCGGGTCTCCCGCGTGGGAGCTGCGTGTGGCGGCCCGGTACGCGGGAAGATATGTAATTTCACGTATTGTGCCCCATTTGCGTGCCACCGTAAGCTCTGAGATTGCATGAGGTGCGTAGTCCGCAGCGTTGGCGGGCTGTCGCAAGCCTCGCAACGCGCGGGTGCGCGGCATAATTTCAATTCTCAACCGAGGGAAAGGGACAAACGATGAACAAGGTATACGCCAGCGCCAAGGAGGCGCTCGCCGGTGTCGTCGCAGACGGGCAAACGCTCGCCGTCGGTGGCTTCGGCCTGTGTGGCATTCCGGAGGCCCTGATCGCCGCATTGCGCGACTCGGGCGTCAAGGGGCTCACCTGCATCAGCAACAACGCCGGCGTCGACGGTTTCGGCCTCGGTCTGCTGCTGGAGACGCGTCAGATCAAGAAAATGATCTCGTCGTATGTGGGCGAGAACAAGGAATTCGAGCGTCAGTATCTGGCGGGCGAGCTCGAACTTGAGTTTACGCCGCAAGGCACGCTGGCCGAGAAGCTGCGCGCCGGCGGCGCCGGCATTCCGGCATTCTTTACGAAGACGGGCGTGGGCACTGTGGTTGCCGAAGGTAAGGACACGCGCGAGTTCGACGGCGAGACGTACGTCATGGAGCGCTCGCTGCGCGCCGACGTGGCGCTGGTCAAGGCTGCCAAGGCTGACCGTGCAGGCAACCTCGTCTTCAATCGCACCGCCCGCAACTTCAATCCGATGGCTGCCATGGCCGGTAAGATCACCATCGTCGAAGTCGAAGAACTGGTCGAAACCGGTTCGATCGATCCGGACGACGTGCATCTGCCGGGGATCTTCGTTCAGCGCATTGTGCTGAATGCACATCCGGAGAAACGCATCGAACAACGCACGGTACGTGCCAAGTAAGCGCCGAGATCAAGGAGATAACCATGGCATGGAATCGTGACGAAATGGCTGCGCGCGCGGCGCGAGAGCTCGAAGACGGCTTTTACGTGAACCTCGGCATCGGTTTGCCCACGCTGGTGGCGAACCATGTGCCGGACGGCATGGAAGTTTGGCTGCAATCGGAAAACGGCCTGCTCGGCATCGGTCCGTTCCCGACCGAAGACGAAGTCGACGCCGACATGATCAACGCCGGCAAGCAGACGGTGACGACGCTCCCGGGCTCGTCGATCTTTTCGTCGGCCGATTCGTTCGCGATGATTCGCGGCGGTCACATCAATCTGGCGATTCTCGGGGCGATGCAGGTCAGCGAAAAGGGCGACCTCGCGAACTGGATGATCCCGGGCAAGATGATCAAGGGCATGGGCGGTGCGATGGACCTCGTTGCTGGCGTCGGTCGCGTGGTGGTGCTCATGGAGCATGTGGCCAAGGGCGATGCGCACAAGATCCTCAAGGCCTGCGATCTGCCGCTCACCGGTGTGGGCGTGGTCAATCGCATCATTACCGACCTCGGTGTGATCGACATCACGCCGGATGGTCTGAAGGTCATCGAACTGGCGCCGGGCGTGACGAAGGAAGAAATCTCGCAGAAGACCGGGGCACAGCTCGATACGAGCGCCGTCTGAGGTCGATGCGATTGTTGCTGGATTGCCCGGTAGGTTGCCGGGCAATGCGCGGTACCGAATTGCTGAGGATGACTCGGGCCGTTGAACCCGGTCATCGGTGATGTAGGAAGTTGGACTGTGCAAGGCAAAACGGGCGGAGACCTTCTCCGCCCGTTTTGTTTTGATGATCGGCATTGTTGGCCAACGGATGAAACGCCGCATCAACGCCGTCACTGCCTTTGGTGCTGCCTTCGTTGCTGCCTTTGTCGCTGCCTTTGTCGCCTTACTGCGCCGTCCAGCCACCGTCCATGTTCCATGCAGCCCCGCGGACTTGCGCGGCGGCGTCGCTGCACAGGAAGACGGCGAGCGCACCGAGCTGCTCGGGCGTGACGAACTCTCCGGAAGGTTGCTTCTCGCCGAGCAGCGAACGCTTGGCTTCGTCCCCTGACAGCTTGTCACGGGCTGCTCGGTCGTCTACCTGCTTTTGCACGAGCGGCGTGAGCACGAAACCTGGGCAGATCGCGTTGGCCGTCACCCCGGTCTGCGCATTTTCCAAAGCCGTGACCTTCGTCAGGCCGACGATCCCGTGTTTGGCTGCCACATACGCCGACTTGCCCGCTGAACCGACGAGTCCATGGACCGACGCGATGTTGATGATGCGTCCCCAGTTGCGCGTGCGCATGCCGGGCAAGGCAAGTCGCGTGGTGTGGAAAGCGGACGTCAGGTTGATGGCGATGATAGCGTCCCATTTGTCCGTCGGAAAATCCTGAATTTCCGCGACGTGCTGAATGCCTGCGTTGTTGACCAGAATGTCCACGCCGCCGAACGCCGATTCGGCATATTGCATCATCGCCTCGATCTCGCTTGCGCGGCTCATGTCGGCACCGTGATAGCCGACTTGTGTGCCCGTATGGCCCGCCTTCGCTGCGGCATCGGCAATGGCCTTGCGTGCCGTATCTGCGTCTCCGAAGCCATTCGTGATGAGGGTGGCGCCTTGTGCCGCAAGCGCTTGTGCCATGCCCAGACCGATGCCGCTGGTCGAGCCGGTCACGAGGGCGATTTTTCCTTTCAGCATTGCATCGTCTCCGTGCGGGAGGAAGGTGGGGGAGGAATACGATGTCGACGAGCGTGGACCGCGAACTGCGGTTTGATGCGGCTCATGAGTGACCTCATTCTAGCTTACGGTTTGCGGCAAGCGCGGTAGAATTCGAGTCTGGAAACCGATCCGATGAGTCTGCCATGCCGAGTCACGCGCCGCGTCTGTCGAACGTTCAGTGTCTGAGTCCATCCGGGTTGCATCGAATGGCCTATGCGGAGTGGGGCGATCCCGAGAACCCTCGTGTGCTGGTCTGTGTTCACGGGCTCACGCGCAGCGGTCGCGATTTTGACGCGCTGGCGAACGCGCTCGCAAACGACTACCGTGTGGTGTGCCCCGACGTGGTGGGGCGTGGCCAGTCGTCCTGGCTGTTGAACCCTGCAGGTTACGTTGTGCCGCAGTATGTTGCGGACATGGTGACGCTTATCGCCCGTCTCGGCGTTGCGACCGTCGACTGGTTCGGTACGTCGATGGGGGGACTCATCGGCATGGGACTCGCGGGTTTGCCGGATACGCCGATTCGTAACCTGCTGCTCAACGACGTGGGGCCGCATATCGATGCACCAGCCCTCGCGCGCATCGGGCAGTATGTTGGTATCCCGAAGCGATTTGCATCGATCGACGAAGGCGCAGATTACATCTGGTCGATCTCGTCGGCGTTCGGGCCGCATACCCGTCAGGAGTGGCTTGCGCTGAGCGAGCCGCTGCTCAAGGCGGATGGCGATGGCTATGTGCTGCGTTACGATCCGTCGATCGGAGCGGCCTTCTCGGCAGTGACGCCTGAGACCATCGCGTCGGGAGAAGCCATGCTCTGGGCGTCGCTTGCCGCGTTCCCGGGGCGAACATTGATCGTGCGGGGCGAGCAGTCGGACCTGCTTTCGCGCACGACGCTCGACCAGATGCTGGCGCACGCGCAACACGCGCGCGCTGTTGAAATTCCCGGCGTGGGACACGCGCCGACCTTTGTGCATGCGGATCAGATCGAGATCGCACGCCGATTTTATGAGGGATATGCCGACTGAGACGCGTCCGTGCGACGCGGGGTGGCGGTAGGTCCAGAGTCAGAAGAACACGAGGAGTTTTACATCATGGCAGTACAACGTTTCTACGTCGAAAAGCGCTGGTCGGATATGGCTGTGCACAATGGCACCGTCTATCTGGCCGGTCAGACCCCCGACGACCGTTCACAGGATATGGCGGGTCAGACGCGTCAGGTGCTCGCTCACATCGACCGCCTGCTCGGCGAAGCGAACAGCGACAAGTCGCTCATTCTGTCCTGTCAGATCTTCATCTCGGACATGAAGTACTTCGGTGAAATGAATCAGGTGTGGGACGAGTGGGTGCCGGCAGGCAATGCGCCCCCGCGTGCTACGGTGCAGGCGTTGCTCGCCGACCCTGCCATGCTTGTTGAAATCGTGGTCGTGGCAGCTCAGCGCGAAAGCTGAGTGCACGACCCGCAACATCCGGGGCGCTGGTCGCCCCGTGTTCCGACATGAACCAACACCAAGCACCGACATCCACTGAGTCGCGTTCGACGCCGGGTGTGGGTGATGCATCATTGCCCGCTACTCTGGACGACGCACTCGCGTTCGCCGCGACACTGTGCGGCGAGCACGTTCTCTCTTCCGGTGAACCGATCATGGCGCACGCGCGCGGCATGATCGCGATTCTCGACACGCTGCGCGTGGACGAGGCGACGCACCAGGCGGCGGCGCTCTTTTCTGCCGTCGAATTCCTCCCCGATCCACAAGCGACGCTGACACAGAAGTTCGGCGCCGAAGTCGCCGCGCTCGTGATTGACGTACGCAAGCTGCAACGGCTCTCGGGCGCTGGCGCGCGTGCCGCGCAAGCGATGCCGGTCGATGGCCGCGATCGCGACGCCATCGCGGAGCGAAAGTCGCAGGTCGAAGGGCTGCGCAAGATGCTGCTCGCATTTGCGCAGGACATTCGCGTCGTGATGATCCGGCTGGCGTCGCGTCTGCAATCGCTGCGCTGGTATGCGGCCGAGAAAAAGGCGCCGCCCGAAGATATGCCGCACGAGGTGCTGGAAATTTATGCGCCGCTGGCCAATCGGCTCGGTATCTGGCAACTGAAGTGGGAGCTTGAAGATCTCGCGTTCCGTTTCCTGGAGCCGGTCACATACAAGCAGATCGCCAAGCTGCTGGAAGAAAAACGCGTCGAGCGTCAGACGTTCATTGAAGGGGCGATCGAGCGGCTTCAGGACGAGCTCTCGCGTGCGGGCGTCAAGGCCGAAGTGTCCGGGCGTCCGAAGCACATCTACAGCATCTGGAAGAAGATGCGCGGCAAGGCGGTCGATTTTGCCGAGCTTTACGATGTGCGGGCGTTTCGCGTGATCGTCGACGACATCAAGGATTGCTACACGGTGCTGGGCATTGTCCATAACCTGTGGCAACCGATTCCGAAAGAATTCGACGACTACATTTCGCGTCCGAAACCGAACGGCTACAAGTCGCTGCATACGGTCGTCATCGGCGACGACGGGCGAGCATTCGAAGTGCAGATTCGTACGAACGAAATGCATCACTTCGCCGAGTACGGCATTGCGGCGCACTGGCGCTACAAGGAGGCCGGACAGCGGGGTTACGGCGGTGCGTTTTCGGCGAACGAAGCTTACGACGAGAAGATCGCGTGGCTGCGTCAGCTTCTCGCGTGGAAGGACGATGTCGCCGATACCGTGGGGGCCGAGGCTGCGGTGCAGCCGTGGGAGCAGCTCAAGCGCGCGACGATCGACGATCACATCTACGTGCTTACGCCGCAGGCGCGTGTGATTGCGCTGCCGCAAGGGGCGACGCCGGTCGACTTTGCTTATCACCTGCATTCGGAGCTGGGGCATCGGTGCCGCGGCGCACGTGTCGATGGTGCGATGGTGCCGCTCAATACGCCGTTGCAGAACGGGCAGACGGTCGAGATCGTCACGGTCAAGCAGGGTGGTCCGTCGCGGGACTGGCTCAATTCGCAACTCGGGTATTTGCAGAGCCATCGGGCGCGTCAGAAGGTGCGTCAGTGGTTCAACACCATCGACCTCGAAGAGACGATTGCGCACGGCCGCACGATCATCGACAAGACGTTGCAACGCGAGGGCAAGACGTCCGTCAACCTTGAGGAGTTGGCGGCGCGTCTGGGTTTTCGCGCGCCGGACGATCTCTACGCGTCGATTGCCAAAGACGAATTTAGCCTGCGGCACGTCGAGCAGGCGCTCTCGGGCAATCTGCCGGGGCCCGAGCCGAAGGACGACGACACGGTCGTCGCCAAGAAGAGTCTCGATACGAGTGTTGCGCAGGGGGCGAAGAGCGGTGTGCTGGTGGTGGGCGTCGGCGCCTTGCTGACGCAATTGGCCAAGTGCTGCCGGCCGGCGCCGCCGGATCCGATTGTGGGTTTCGTCACCCGGGGTAAGGGCGTGTCGATCCACCGCCAGGACTGCAGTAGTTTCCAGTCGATGAAGGCGCGCGCGCCCGAGCGGGTGATTCAGACGGCGTGGTCGTCCGACGTGCTCGAAGGGCGTGGCGTTGCGGCTTATCCGGTCAATATCCAGATCGAGGCGACGGATCGTCAGGGTCTGCTGCGCGACATCTCCGAAGTGTTTTCGCGGGAGAAGCTCAATGTAACGGGCGTCAGCACGCAATCGCGCGGTGCACAGGCGTTTATGCAGTTCACGGTCGAGGTGCGCGACGCTGGGCAGTTGCAGCGCGCCCTGGCGCAATTGAATGGCGTGACGGGCGTGGTGTCGTCGCGCAGGCGTTGAAATGGCTGTTGGCGGCGAGCGCTGTCGGGCGAGTTGCCCGGAGCTCGCCGCAGACAGTGCGATGCGGCAATGGACGTCGCGACCCCGCGCGAAAGCCTTGATTGATGCGGTTTTTCGTCGGCAGGCACAATAATCGCTTGGCGATGTGACGAAACCTTGCTAGAATCTCGTTCTCTTGCAGTAGGCTCGTAGCTCAGCTGGTTAGAGCACCACCTTGACATGGTGGGGGTCGTTGGTTCGAGTCCAATCGAGCCTACCAACGAAATTTAATGCATTACAGTCCGCGAAGCCCCGCAGACACAGGCGCTGGAAAACACTCATGTTGAAGACTGCCCGAACTTTCACAGTGGTGAAGGTGCGACGTTAAGTCGAGGGTGTTTTTCGTCTGGATGCAAGGAATGAAGAGACGGCCTCGACGACAGTCGAGGCCGTTTTTTTTCGTGGTTTTCCGCGTGGCGTGGGCCGCGCGTGACGTTTTTGCGCATGGGAGTGCGACATGATTTCGGTACGTTTGCCTGACGGTTCGCAACGCCAGTACGAAGCGCCGCTGACGGTGGCGCAAGTCGCCGGTTCGATCGGTACGGGTCTGGCCAAGGCTGCCCTGGCGGGCCGCGTCGACGGCAAGCTGGTCGATACGTCCTATCTGATCGATCGCGACGTGAGTCTCGCCATCGTCACGGACAAGGACGCCGACGGCCTTGACGTCATTCGTCACTCGACGGCTCACTTGCTGGCCTATGCGGTCAAGGAGCTGTTCCCCGAGGCGCAGGTCACGATCGGTCCTGTCATCGAAAACGGCTTCTACTACGACTTCTCCTTCCATCGCGCTTTCACGCCGGAAGATCTCGAAGCCATCGAGAAGAAGATGCACGAGCTCGCCAAGAAGGACGAGCCGGTGACGCGCGAAGTGCTGTCGCGCGACGACGCCGTGCGTCTGTTCCTGTCGATGGGCGAGAAGTACAAGGCCGAAATCATTGAATCGATCCCGGCCACGGACGAAATCGGTCTGTACCGCGAAGGCAAGTTCGTCGATCTGTGCCGTGGTCCGCACGTCCCCTCGACGGGCAAGCTCAAAGTCTTCAAGCTGATGAAGGTGGCCGGCGCCTATTGGCGCGGCGACGCGAAGAACGAGCAACTTCAGCGCATTTACGGCACGGCCTGGACGAAGAAGGAAGACCAGGACGCGTATCTGCACATGCTCGAAGAGGCCGAAAAGCGCGATCACCGCAAGCTCGGCCGCGCGCTCGACTTCTTCCACATGCAAGAGGAAGCGCCGGGCCTCATCTTCTGGCACCCGAAGGGCTGGACGCTCTGGCAGCAGGTCGAGCAATATATGCGCCGCGTCTACCGTAACAACGGCTACCAGGAAGTGAAGGGTCCGCAGATTCTCGACCGTTCGCTGTGGGAAAAGTCGGGGCACTGGGAGAACTACAAGGACAACATGTTCACGACGGAATCGGAGAACCGCGCCTACGCGCTCAAGCCGATGAACTGTCCGGGACACGTCCTGATTTTCAACTCGGCGCTGCACAGCTACCGCGATCTGCCGCTGCGTTACGGCGAGTTCGGTCAGTGCCATCGCAACGAGCCGTCGGGCGGTCTGCACGGCCTGATGCGTGTGCGTGGCTTTACGCAGGACGACGGTCACATCTTCTGTACGGAAGACCAGATCCTCGACGAGTGCGTGAACTACACGGCGCTGCTGCATGCGGTCTATAAGGATTTCGGCTTCACGGACATGATTTACAAGGTCGCAACGCGCCCTGAGCATCGAGTCGGTTCGGACGAAAATTGGGATAAAGCCGAATTCGCGCTGATGGAATCGCTGCGCCGTTCGGGCTGCGAATTCGAGATCGCCGAGGGCGACGGCGCATTCTACGGTCCGAAGATCGAGTACACGCTCAAGGATGCGCTTGGCCGTCAGTGGCAATGTGGCACGATGCAGGTCGATTTCTCGATGCCGGAGCGCCTGGACGCCGAATACGTGGCCGAAGACAACAGCCGCAAGCGTCCGGTCATGCTTCACCGCGCAATCCTTGGCTCGCTCGAGCGTTTCATCGGGATTCTGATCGAGCACCATGCTGGTGCATTGCCTGTCTGGCTGGCGCCGGAGCAGGTGATCGTGATGAATGTCTCGGAAAAAACGGCCGATTACGCCCAGGAAGTGACGAAAAAGTTGAAAGAACAAGGGCTTAGGGCTCGGAGCGATTTGCGCAACGAGAAAATTAGCTATAAAATACGCGAGCACTCTCTGCAGAAAGTTCCCTATCTCGTGGTAGTGGGGGACAAAGAGCAGGAGGGAAATACGGTAGCCGTGCGTGCCCGTGGCGGCGTGGATCTGGGTGTGATGCCCGTTGACGCGCTCATCGAACGTCTTGCGCAAGAATGCGCATCGTTCCAATAACGCCTGTCGGACAGCGCGGCTAAATTTTTGACTTTTTTCGAGGATAAGCAACATCGCTACCGAAAAGTCGCATCGCATAAATGGCGAAATTACTGCGCCTGAAGTGCGTCTAAATGGCGTCGACAACGAGCCGCTTGGTATTGTGAAGCTGGCAGAGGCGTTCCGTCTGTCCGAAGAGGCTGATGTCGATCTGGTGGAAATTGCACCGACCGCGAATCCGCCGGTTTGCAAGTTGATGGACTACGGCAAATTCAAGTATTCGGAACAGAAGAAGGCGCACGAGAACAAGCTGAAGCAGAAGATTGTTCAGATCAAGGAAGTCAAATTCCGACCTGGCACGGACGACGGTGACTACAACGTCAAGTTGCGCAATCTGAAGCGTTTCCTCGAAGACGGCGATAAGACCAAGATCACGCTGCGTTTCCGCGGTCGTGAGATGGCTCACCAGGAAATCGGTGCTCGTATGCTGGAACGTCTGAAGTCCGATCTCGAAGAGGTCGGCCAGCCGGAACAGATGCCGAAGATGGAAGGCCGTCAGATGATCATGGTCATCGCGCCGAAGAAGAAATAATGCCGTGGCGGTGTCGAACGACGCCGCCGGGCAGCAAAGAATTGTCGCCGTTGTCTGTTAAGGGCGCGGCAGCGATGCAGGGTGCAGTCCGGCCCTGAAAATAAGTGGTCTCAGGTTCTAAAAGGGGCGCGATTTTGGCGTCACACCTGTGATCATGTTAAAAACCCTGGAGTTTTTCATGCCTAAGATGAAAACCAAGAGCGGTGCCAAGAAGCGCTTTCGCGTGCGTCCTGGCGGTACCGTCAAGCGTGGTCAGGCCTTCAAGCGTCACATTTTGACGAAGAAGACCACCAAGAATAAGCGTCACCTGCGCGGTGCCGTCGGCGTTCATGAGTCTGATCTGAACTCCGTACGCGCAATGCTGCCCTTCGCTTAAACCCCGACTTAGATAGGAGAGAAACATGCCTCGAGTCAAACGTGGGGTCACCGCACGGGCCCGCCATAAGAAAGTCATCGCAGCAGCCAAGGGTTTCCGCGGCCGCCGCAATAACGTCTTCCGCATCGCTAAGCAAGCGGTCATGCGCGCTGGGCAATACGCCTACCGCGATCGCCGTAACAAGAAGCGCGTGTTCCGCGCCTTGTGGATTGCGCGTATTAATGCAGGTGTGCGTCAGCACGGTATGACCTACAGCGTGTTCATCGCTGGTCTGAAGAAGGCCTCGATCGAACTCGACCGCAAGGTGCTGTCCGACATGGCCATCAACGACAAGCCGGCATTTGCCGCGATTGTCGCTCAGGTGAAAGCCGCCGTCGCAGCCTAAGCTGTAGTTAGCGTATAGCGCGTTTGATAGCGCGCCGTTCGCCAAGAGGGGGCTCTCATCGGAGCCCCCTTTTGTTTTTTGCTTGCCTTTCCGCTTGTTTTCGCTGGTACACGCGGCCATTCCGACCGCCTAACTTGAGTCTGTAGCATATGGATCTGGAACTTATCGTCAGCGAAGCGCAGCGTGCGTTCGCCGCCGCTCCCGACGCCGCCGCGCTGGAAAACGAGAAAGCCCGCTTTCTCGGCAAGACCGGCCAACTGACCGAGTTGCTCAAGGGCCTCGGCAAGCTTGATCCTGAAACGCGCAAGACCGAAGGCGCACGGATCAACGCGGCCAAGCAACAGATCGAAGGCGCCCTGCAGGCGCGCCGCCAAGCCATGGCCGACGCGCTGCTCGATGCGCGCCTGTCCGCTGAGGCTATCGACGTCACGCTGCCCGGCCGAGGCCTGGGCGCTGGCAGTCTGCACCCCGTGCTCACCACCTGGGAGCGCGTTGAACAGATTTTCCGCTCCATCGGATTCGACGTGGCCGACGGCCCCGAGATCGAAACCGACTGGTTCAACTTCACTGCCCTGAACAGCCCCGAGAATCATCCGGCGCGCTCGATGCAGGACACCTTCTACGTCGAAGGCAATGACGATGCGGGCAAGCCGCTGCTGCTGCGCACGCACACGAGCCCGATGCAGGTGCGCTATGCGCGCATGAACAAGCCGCCGATCAAGGTGATCGCGCCGGGACGTACGTATCGTGTCGACTCCGATGCCACGCACTCGCCGATGTTCCATCAGGTCGAAGGTCTGTGGATTGCCGAAGACATCAGCTTCGCCGACCTGAAGGGTGTGTACACCGACTTCCTGCGCAAGTTTTTCGAGCGTGACGACATTCAGGTGCGTTTCCGCCCGTCGTACTTCCCGTTCACGGAGCCGTCCGCCGAAATCGATATGCAGTTCGAGACCGGCAAGAACGCCGGCAAGTGGCTGGAGATTTCGGGATCGGGGCAGGTGCACCCGTCAGTGGTCCGTAATATGGGTCTCGACCCCGAGCGCTACATCGGTTTCGCGTTTGGCTCGGGCCTGGAGCGTCTGACGATGCTGCGCTACGGCGTGCAGGATCTGCGTCTGTTCTATGAGAACGATCTGCGCTTCCTGCGCCAATTCATGTAATCGATGCCGTAGCCCCTGGCTGGCGCGTAAAGCCGCTGCCGCCGGGCTTTCGGAAGTGAAGAATTAACTGCGAGCGAACTGATCCATGCAATTCTCTGAATCGTGGCTGCGTACCCTGGTCGACCCGGATTTGTCGACGGACGCGTTGGCGCATGCCCTGACGATGTCCGGGCTCGAAGTCGAGGAAACCGATCCCGTCGCCCCGCCGTTCACCGGCGTGGTCGTGGCCAAGGTGCTCGAAGTCGCCCGTCACCCGGATGCTGACCGTCTGAACGTGTGTCAGGTCGATGCCGGCACCGGCGAGACGCTCACCATCGTATGTGGCGCACCGAACGTGGCGCCGGGTATCAAGGTGCCGTGCGCTACCGTCGGTGCGGCTTTGCCGCCGTCCGAAGCAGGCGGTGCACCGTTCCTGATCAAGATCGGCAAGCTGCGTGGCGTGCAAAGCTTCGGCATGCTGTGCTCGGCCCGTGAACTGAAGC
Organism: Pandoraea commovens; assembly: GCF_902459615.1. Taxonomy (GTDB): domain Bacteria; phylum Pseudomonadota; class Gammaproteobacteria; order Burkholderiales; family Burkholderiaceae; genus Pandoraea; species Pandoraea commovens. Next base: position 979,650 of record NZ_CABPSA010000001.1, on the reverse strand, counting down.
TCTCGGAAGATCACGCCGGTCTGATGATCCTGCCGGAAGACGCACCGGTCGGCATGAATATCCGCGAGTATCTCGATCTCGACGACACGGTCTTCGTCGTCAAGCTCACCCCGAACAAGGCTGACTGCCTATCGCTGCTCGGCGTTGCCCGCGAAGTCGCGGCGATTACCGGCGCACCGCTCAAGGATCTTCCGGGGCAGGGCGCACAGGCGTCGACCATCGCGGACACGCTGCCGGTGCGCATCAGCTCGCCGGACGGTTGCGGACGCTTCGGCGGCCGCATCATCCGCAACGTGAACGCTGCGGCACCGTCGCCGCGCTGGATGGTGGAACGCCTGGAGCGCGCCGGACAGCGCAGCATCTCGGCGCTCGTCGACATCACCAACTATGTGATGCTCGAACTGGGCCAGCCGCTGCACGTCTACGATCTGAATCGTCTGCAAGGCGGGATCGACGTGCGCTTCGGCCGCGCGGGCGAGACGCTCAAGCTGCTCAACGAGCAGACGGTCGCGCTCGACGAGACGACCCTCGCCATCACCGATGCCAGCGGCCCGATCGGCCTCGCCGGCATCATGGGTGGCGATTCGACGAAGGCAGGTCTCGAGACGCAGAACATCTTCCTGGAAGGCGCGTTCTTCTTCCCGCAAGCCATTCAGGGGCGTGCTCGTAAGTACAACTTCACCAGCGATGCGTCGCACCGCTTCGAGCGTGGTGTCGACTTCGCTGGCAACGTGCGCGCGCTCGAGCGTGCCACGCAACTGGTCCTCGACATCTGTGGTGGTCAGGCCGGTCCGCTGGAAGACCAGGTCGCGAAGCTACCCGAGCGTCAACCGGTGAAGATGCGTGTGGCCCGTGCCGTCAAGATTCTCGGCGTGCCGGTCACCGAGCAGGAAATGAGCGCGATCTTCACGCGTCTCGGCCTGCCGTTCACGCTGACGGACGGTGTGTTCGAGGTCACGCCGCCGTCGTATCGTTTCGACATCGAGATCGAAGAAGATCTGATCGAAGAGATCGCACGCATTTACGGTTTCGACCGCATTCCGGCCAATCCGCCGGTGGCGGCGAGCGAAATGCGTCCGACGCAGGAAGGCCGTCGTTCGCAGCATGCGGTGCGTCACGCCGTGGCCGCGCGCGACTATCACGAGACGGTCGGTTTCAGTTTCGTCGATGTGGAATGGGAAGCCGACTTTGCCGGTAACGATAATCCGATAAAGTTGCTGAACCCGATTGCGAGTCACCTCGCCGTGATGCGCTCGACGCTTATCGGCAGCCTGATCGCGACGGCGCGTTACAACCTGAATCGCAAGGCATCGCGCGTTCGTGTGTTTGAAATCGGTCGCACCTATCACCGTGACAACACGGTGGCGTCCGGTGAACTGAGCGTGGGTGGGTATCGTCAGCCGCTGACCGTCGCGGCGCTGGCTTACGGTCCCGTGTTCGAAGAGCAGTGGGGCGCAGCGGCGCGTCAGGTCGATTTCTTCGACGTGAAGGGCGATCTCGAAGCCTTGCTGGCACCGCGCGCGGCGCGATTTGTAAAGGCTGAGCACCCGGCGTTGCATCCGGGACGCAGTGCTGCGATCGAAGTGGACGGCAAGCGCGTCGGTTTCATCGGCGAGCTGCATCCGCGCTGGCAGCAGAAGTACGACCTGCCGCAGGCGCCGGTGCTGTTCGAGATCGAGGCAGAGGCACTGTTCGGTCGTGACGTCGCGAGCTACGAGGACATCTCGAAGTTCCCGCCGGTCACGCGTGACCTCGCATTGGTGGTCGATCAGGCACAGCCGGTTCAGGTGCTGCTCGATGCGATGCTGGCTGCGCGTCATGACGATCCGGCATGCAGCGTGGTGCAGTCGGTGCGCCTGTTCGACGAGTTCCGGCCCAAGGCGGGCGCGGCTTCGGGCTCTCTGGGAGCCCAGGACAAAAGCGTGGCGTTTCGTGTTACTCTGCAAGACCCCTCGGGTACGTTGCAGGACGAGACGGTCCAGGGCGCCATTAACGCACTGGTACAACGGGTAGAAGGGTTCGGCGCACGTTTGCGCGCTTAAAACTCAGTAAAAGAATCCGGGTGCGAGTGGGTTATCGCACTGTCATCGCCATCGCGTGGGACGTATGAACGAAATGAATCCTGGTGAATTTGAAGCCATGCTCGCGGCGCAGCGCATTGCGCTGGGTCGCGGCGAAGTGAACGAGGTCTCGACCGAGGCGCCGACGCTGACCAAGGCCGAACTGGCCGAGTTGCTGTTCGAGCATGTCGGCCTGAACAAGCGCGAAGCGAAGGATATGGTCGAGGCGTTCTTCGAGTCGATCCGCGACGCGCTCGAATCGGGCGACAGCGTCAAGCTCTCCGGCTTCGGTAACTTCCAGTTGCGCGACAAGCCGCAGCGCCCGGGTCGGAATCCGAAGACGGGCGAAGCGATTCCGATTGCCGCGCGCCGTGTCGTGACTTTCCACGCCAGCCAGAAGCTCAAGACGATGGTCGAGTCCGGCGTACTGAGCAAGTAATTCCCCCGGCCGCCGCGTTCTGTGGCGGCCGTTGGTTTTTCGTCCGCAATTTAACCGTCGTCCCATTCCGCTAACGCTGCGATGGATCACGTTGCCTTGCCGCCGATTCCCGCCAAGCGTTACTTCACCATCGGTGAGGTGAGCGAGCTATGTGGTGTCAAACCGCATGTGCTGCGCTATTGGGAGCAAGAGTTTACGCAACTGCGTCCGGTCAAGCGACGCGGCAACCGGCGATACTACCAACACCACGAAGTCCTGCTGATCCGGCGTATCCGGGAGCTGCTCTATGAGCAGGGCTTCACGATCAACGGTGCACGCAATCGGCTCGAAGCCGACACGCCGCGTGGTGCGCGCGCTTCGGGGGCGGCGGGTGCTCCGGTGGATGCGCCAACCTCTGGCGAGGCGGGCGATGCTACGCTCGATGTCGGCGATCTGCGTCGCCGTCTCGAATCCGTCATCGATCTGCTGAAGTCCTGAGCGGTCCCCGCACTTCCGATCCCCCTCTTCACCACCGCCCGCCCGACTTCGGGATTCTCCTAATACGGCGGTGGCCGAAACTTCCGTAATCCGAGATATGGCACGCTGCAAGGCGGGGGCGCGCTCGTCTGGCCGGATGAGCTCCATACATCCCCGGATTGAGACGATGCGGAACGACTTCCGGGGGCGCTGGGATTGCCTTACACTTGCCGGAAACGATGACGCCCGACAGCGGCGTCCCAGGATCCTCTTGAAAACCGGGCCAACACCGACCTTTTCGCGCGGGGGCGCGAAGGCTGAAAGGATCTCGACCTATGGCGGAACCGAGCATGACGGGAGCGCGACGCGGGCGTTGGGCGACTTCCTATCGCTCTATCGTCGCAATCCTGATTTTCGGTTTTCTGATCCTTGTCCTTCTATGGACAGCGGTGCTCTGGCGCATCTCCATCGAGCACAAAGCCATCCTGCGCGACACGGCGGCTTCCGCCTCGACCGTCTCGACCGCCCTCGAACAGCAGACGCTGCGTGCGATTCGCCAGGTCGACCAGATCACCCGCTTCGTCAAGTACGAGTACGAGCGCCGTCACGGCGACTTCGATTTGAAGCAAACGCTGACAGAAGGGATTGTTGCCGAGCGCTTCATGGTGCTTGTGAGCCTCACGGACGCGAACGGCAACGTGGTCGCTGCCACGATGCCGGGCGGTGCGGGCGTGAGCATCGCAGATCGCGAGCATTTTCGTGTGCACCTAGACGATGAGAGCGACGGCCTCTACATCAGCCATCCGGTATTCGGACGTGTGTCTCGCAAGTGGGTGCTCCAGTTCAGCCGACGCCTGAATCATCCTGACGGGTCCTTCGCGGGCGTCGTGGTGGTCTCGCAGGAGCCGAGCTACTTTACTTCCGATTTCTATACGAATGCCGTGCTCGGGCAGTACGGCCAGATCGCCGTGATTGCCGACGACGGGGCACTGCTCGCGCGCAGTACCGGGGCAAGCGTTGCCATCACCGGCACCGGCGAGTTGCCGCCGTTCGCGGCAGAGCAACGCAGTTCCGGTGTGCAGCGCGACCCGATCGACGGTGTCGAGCGCGTTGTCGCGTATCGGCATTTGCGTGACTATCCGCTGGCCGTGCAGGTCGGGTTGTCGCTCGACGAGGAATTGTCCGAATATCGTCACGTGGAACGCGTCTATCTGACGATGGCGACGTTTATCTCGGTGGCCCTTGTCGTCTTCTTCGCGCTCATTGCGTATCTGATGCAGCGTCTGATCGGCCGTGACCAGCAGCTCACGCGCCTGATCTCATACGACGCGCTGACGGGTCTGCCAAATCGTTACGCGCTGATGGAGTCGTTGCGCCGGGCATTGTCCGTACCGGATCAACTCGGCAAGGTCGCGCTGCTGCACATCGATCTCGATAACTTCAAGAGCGTGAACGACACGCTCGGCCACTCGCAGGGCGACGAAATCATCCGACAGGTCTCTGAGCGGTTCATTCCGCGCATGCCTGCCGGGGCGATGCTCGCGCGCTTCGCGGGCGACGAGTTCATGGTGTTGCTCGAGGGCGATGGTGCGCCCGATCAGGCCGAACCGCTGGGAGAGACGCTGCTGGCCGCGCTCAAGTCGCCGATGGTGGCCGACGGCACGTCGTTCGCGTTGCACGCCAGCATCGGCGTGACGTTCTGGTCGAAGCCGGAAGAGACCGAGGCGGATCTCATCAAGAAGGCGGATCTGGCCATGTATGCCGCGAAAGAGGCGGGCAAGAGTGTCGTGAGGGTCTATTCGCAGCAAATGACGCATCAGGCGCACCAGCTTGTCGTGTGGGAGCGTCAGATGGAGCAGGCGCTGGCCAATGGCGAGTTCTTCCTCGCCTATCAGCCGATCATCTCGCTGGGAAGCGATTGCATCTGCGGCATGGAAGCGCTGATTCGCTGGCGTCATCCGGAGCGTGGCATTCTCAGCGCGGGCGAGTTCATCCCGCTGGCAGAGACGACCGGGCAGATCGTGGCCATCGGCGAATTCGCGCTCACGCAGGCCTGTCGCCAACTCGTGGCATGGCGGGGCACGCCGATGGCGTCGCTGCGACTGGCCGTGAATGTCTCGTCCGTGCAGTTCTGGCGAGGCGACATTGGCGAGCTCGTTGAGCGTCTGGTAAAGGAGTACGCGATCGAGCCCCATCGCCTGGAACTGGAAATCACCGAGTCGGTGATGGTGAAGAACCCGGCGCTTGTGGAAATGAAGATCGAACAGTTCAAACGCGCGGGCTTGCGCATCGCGCTGGACGATTTCGGTACGGGTTACTCGTCGTTGTCCTATCTGACGCGCTTCCCTGTCGACACACTCAAGGTCGATCGGTCGTTTGTCGAATCGATTCCCGATTCGTCCCGGTCGTGTCTCATGATTTCGAACATCGTCAATATTGCGCGCTCGCTGGGCATCGATCTGATTGTCGAAGGTGTCGAAAACGAACGCCAGCTCGATTGGCTTCGTCATTTTGTGCCGCTCAGTGCGCAAGGCTATTTGTTTTCCCGGCCGGTGGAAATCGAACAGCTGGATTTGCTAATTGCCCGATTCGGTATTTGCCAATAAAGACGTAGTAAATGAGAAACACAAAAACGAGCTAGTTAATAGGTTAAATAGCTATACATAATAAATCGACGATTAGACGGTTTTCGTACGGCAGGATCGTCGGAGTACTATAGAATCATCGGGTTCTCGCGGTGATTCCGAAACGCATGAACGGACGGCTGTGCGCCCCAACCGGCAGTAGACCGGGGCAGGGAGCGCGGGCTGTCAACGGCCTGCCATTGTTGGCGTAGACAATGGCGAGGCGGCAGGGATCCGAAGGCGCGGGGCGCGACAAGCCGAGGGTCGGGAACGAGGGAAAGAGTTTGACGCGCAGACCAGAATTGGCGGGAATTCGCTGGCACAACGAATGCCGGTCGTGACCAGAAGTTCTGTCCGGGGAAGTGACAGAAGCGCGATTTCGATTGAAGCGGGTACTTTGCCAACGTAATAAGTGAAAAATATTAGAACGAGCGTTTGATTTTCGGATGAGGATAAGGCATTGGCTTTATGCCGCCTGTGTCTCGGTCGGCGTGCTGGTCGCCTGCTGGGTTGCGGCGGATCGCACTGCCACGTCGCTGGTGGGCGATAAGCTTGCGCAAAGCGTCGACGCCGGGCAAATCGTTGCCGACCGCGTCGCCGACGGCATGGTGCACGCCATCAACACGGATTTGTCGATGGTGCGCGCGATTCCCTCGACGTTGGCCGATGTCGACTTGCTGCGCGATGTCGTGCCCGCAGCGGGCGGCAAACCGGCGGCGGACGTCGTCGAGCGTGCGAACGAATTCCTGCGCGGCGCACAAAGCTACTTTGGCGTCGACCGCGTGTGGGTGATCAACGCGAGCGGCGTGTGTGTCGCCGCCAGCAACTACCGGGACGTTCCGTCACCGCTCGGCGAATCCGTGGCCGACATGCCCTATGTCACGAATGCGCTGCTCGGCGATCGTTTCGAGCGTTACGCGTCGGGCTGGGAACATCAGGCGCCGGGGCTTTATTTCAGCGCGCCGATGTACCGCGAGGGCTTGCTGATCGGCGTGATCATGACCAAGATCGGGCTGACCCGTCTGCGCCACTGGGTCGGCAGCGGCGAGTCGTTCGTGACCGACGGCAACGGCGTCGTCATCATGGCCAACGACCCGCGCTTCGAAAACAGCTTCATGATCGACGGCAAGATCGGCTCGCTCTCCGACACCGAGCGGCAGACGCTTTATCAGCGCAACGATTTTGTACGCATGCCGATTTCGCAATTCAAACGTGCGCCGGGCCGCTCGAACGCCTGGGTGCCGCAAGAATTGCTGGACCGGATGTCGGAGTTCAACGATCTGCGCAAGCCGTTCGTAATTTCGTCGCGCCCGAGCGCGAGCAACGATCTGATCGTCTACGCGGTGGAAGGCGTCGAGGCCTGGGACTCCCTCACGCGTCAGCACGCCAAGGATCTGGCACTGTGCTTCTTGTTGTATCTGGGAGGCGCGATCATTGTGGCGCTGGTCGCCTGGACGTATTGGCGCGAGCGGACGCAGCACCATGAGATGCGGCAGTCGAACGAGGAGTTGCGCGCGGCGAACAACCAGCTGGCGTTCGAAGCCAGCTACGACGAACTCACGGGCAGCCTGACCCGCCGTTACTTCTTCCATCGCTTCGAGCAACTGCTGGAGGCCGCACAACGCAAGAACGAGCCGATGAGCCTGATCGTCGCCGACCTCGACCACTTCAAGACGATCAACGACACCTATGGACATGCCATTGGCGACCAGGTGCTGTGCCGTTTCGTGCTGGTGTGCTCGTCGACGTTGCGTGGCGACGATCTGATCGGACGCATCGGCGGCGAGGAGTTCGCCATTCTGCTGCCGGGCGCGAGTGAACGCGATGCGCTGCGTGTGGCCGATCGGATTCGCGAGCGTTGCAAGCGTGAATCGGTCGAAGGGAGCGAGCCGCCGCTGCAATTCTCCGCGAGCTTCGGTATCACGGAGTGGCAGGATTCGGATTCGCCGATGAACATGGTCGAGCGCGCAGATATGGCGTTGTACCGCGCCAAGCGCGCCGGGCGCGACCGGTGCTGGGTGTTCTGATCCGGGTTGCGATTCGAGTGCCGGTCATTCAATCGGAATGTTGCGACGACGGCATCCCGACACGCATCGCATCCACTGGATTTCACCGGCGTTACCAATGTCACGTTTGGTAACCAAAGAGCGTGCACGCATTCCGCATTTCGCGGGAACTCCCCTGTCTAACGAATCAAGCAGGTGCGGTCGGGATCGACCGGAATCGACGACATGGGTCGCCGTCGCACCGGATTCCATCGATTCGTGCGGGAGAGATCATCGTGAAACGCAGACTGATGTTGGCAGGCGGCGCTGCCGTGGCCATGTTGCTGGGAGGTTGCGTGGCGGTGCCGTATGGCGCGCCTGCATATGGCGGCGCATATGACAACGGATACGCTTATGCCCCGGGCTACTACGCGCCGGGTTACGCGGTTGCACCGGCGCCGGTCGTGACGGTGGGCGTGGGCGGGTATTACGGCGGGGGCTACTACCGTGGCTGGCGTGGCCGCGGTTGGGGCCGTGGATGGGGATGGCACCACTAATGCCGTTGCAGTGCGCTGAAACGGCGGGTGTTGCACCGTCTCCCCAGTCGAACGACCCGGTTGCGGCCTGGCGCCGCGACCGGGCTTTCGGCTTCAGAACTCCGACAGCGCGAAGTCTTCTTTGGACACGTCACATTCCGGGCAACGCCAATCGGCGGGCACATCAGCCCAGCGCGTGCCAGGAGCGAGGCCGTCGTCCGGTGCGCCTTCGGCTTCGTTGTAGATCCAGCCGCAAATCAGGCAGATCCAGCTCTTGAATTCAGTCGGGGTGTCCAGCGTGGTGGTCATGATCTTGTGTCAACAGGGAAAACTTGCGCGACCCGCATTGTAAGGCACGCGCACGACAACGTCCCGCTCGGGCGCGCGCGTCTGCGCACGAACTTAATCCAGATCAATCGGAAAGCACCGGGATAGCCGACGCGTTGGCCGTCGACAGAGGCTGGGCAAGCAGATACAGAAGGGACTTGCGCCGGCGGGTGCCGGCGCAGCAGGCGTTACCAGTGAATCTGGTTGAGGAAGATGGGGGCCATCTGCGCCAGCGAGTTCAGCAGGGACATGGCGGTGTCGCGGTGCGACACTTCCTTCCACAGGCGGCTTTCCTTGACCACGCGGTCACGGTCTTCGGATGTTTGGACGTCCGGTTCGCGCAGACGGTTGATCAGATCGATGACGGAGGCCCGGTCGACGGTTTCGGTGACCGAGTGGCGTGCTAGCAGCTCATCCAGATGCACGCGCTCGGCTTCGGTCACGGGGCCCCCGGCGGGTTCGGATTGCCCGGGCTGGCGGGCGTTGGCATCGGCAGACGTAGCGTTCACGGACGGCTTGTCGGATTGGGTCATACGAGACGTTCTCCCCAAAAGTCACTGAAAAGATGCATTGCGACGCGTCGCATGACTCCATCATAGGCCGATTCACCGGGGCTGCGAACCCTCTGTGACCTCTGCGGGCGCTCTCGCTGCTCACTCCGCGACTCGGGGGGGGCGACGCCGTCCGATCGCATGTCAAACCCGTGACGTTTCGGCACAGAAGCGGCGCAAAACGTCAAGCGCAATAAATTTATCCAATGCTGACGCCGAAACGGGCAATCCTCTTGACAGCGTGTAACGGCGAGCGTTTCGAGAGGGCGGTGTCAGGTTATCCAGTGGGTTATCCACAGAAGTTGTGGGTAACTTAAGGGGGACGATACGGGTCTCGGCAGGTGTCATTGCCGTGACCCGCACGTGAACTGTCATCGCAGCAGCGGACGAAGCATGAGCAGGGCGAAGAACAGCGCGACGCCGACCGGGAGCAATCCCGTAAAGAACGCGGGCCACGGTGCGCGTCCACGGCGACGAGCGCCGAACGAGGAGATCAGTCCGGCGCAAAGGCACAGCACGCCGACGCCCCAGGTGGGATTCGGGCTCTTGAGCACCCAGGCCGCCGCCGCGAGCAGGCCGACCCAGGCCAGCGGAATGGCGCCCGGCGGGGGCGGCGACACGTCGGCTGCCGGTTTGTTGCGGGCGTTACCCGTGGCGTTGGTGGAGGTCTTCTGTGGCTCGGGAATCTTGGCGGACATTGCGTTCTGGGAGAATCGGGAAGCGCGACGGCGACATGCGTAAACACATGCACAACCGGTGCGCGAAAGTCGCAGCATAACAAACGCGGCGGCCCGTCGCTCAGGACGTCACGCCGTGCAAGGTCAGTGCCCCCGGATGACGCGACGGTGCGTGCACACCGGCGGCGGGTGCGTCGACATACCAGACGGAGGTTGAGTCGACGTCGCGCGTCGGTGCGAACGCTGGTGGGGTCGCGCACCGATCATCCAGATCGACGTACTGTTTATGCGGTTTGCGCACACGCGAGATGAAGACGAAGGCCCTCGCCGCGCCCGAAACGTCACGTGCTGCCTCGTCCGGCAACGCGCGGACGGCCACGCAAGGCTGATGAAATGCATCGACGGGTTTCGCCGTGGATGGAGGCATCGATTGCGCATGCACGTGCGGGGCAGCCATCGTGGCCAGCAAGCCGATCGCCAGCAGCGCGAACCATCGGAGGATGTCCGGACGGCGCCGTCTTTCGTGATCCATGGGGCAAACGCACGTGCAGGGTGTGACGTGTCTCGGCGGCATGATGGGCTCCGTCGGGGCAATCGTGAGGGGGCGCTTTGCGAACGGAGGGGACGTCGCGCGGCGTTTCCTCTGCCTTAAGCCAATATCGTGCCGGAGTTGCTAAGTGGATGATTTTGCGTGGATTGTTGGCGTGCGTCGGCGGAACGGCATCCGATGTCGAGCATCAAGTGTTGCAGTTCCGAAACGTGCGCCTGAGAATTGACGTCAATGGGTCCGGGATGGGGCCATTCTCCGACTCCCCGAATACTGTATATAATTACAGTATTCCACTCCACGGCGAGACACGACATCTCATGAAAGCCAACTATTCCATCGCCGACATCGAGCAAGCGATCAACTACTGGACCAGTCATCAGGCCGCAGACAGCAACCTGTCGTTGTGTCCGGCAGCGCGCGTGTTGGCGAACATCTATGGCGAGATGATCTATCGCCGCGAGACGAGTGTGGCGGCCGATGCCCTCAACGGCGAGCAGAGCCAGGCCATCGAGACGGCCCTGCATCAGATGGAATTGGGGCTGGCGCCCTGATTCAGGATTGAACAGGATCGGGCGAGCGTCGCTGTGCGGACCAGCGTTCGAGCCAGTGTTCCAGATCGTCGGCGCTCAAAGCGGGGGAGAACAGATACCCCTGCGCCACGCGATAGCCTTGTGCGACCAGCAAGTCGCGCTGGGCTTCGTCTTCCACTCCTTCGGCGACCACAGTCAGATGCAGGTTGCGGCCAATGCTGATGATCGCGTTGGTTAGCGCACGCACCGTTTCGTCGCGCGCAATGTCGTGCACGAAGCTGCGGTCGAGTTTCAGTTCCGAAACCGGCAGTCGGCGCAGATAGCCGAGACTCGAATACCCGGTGCCGAAGTCGTCCATCGACAGTCGCACGCCCAGATTGTGGACTTCCTCGATGATGCGCAGCGTGCTGGGGTTGTGATCCATCAGCACGCTTTCCGTGATCTCGATGGCCAGGCACGACGGCGGTAGCGCGTGATCGGCCAGCACTTCGGCAATCGTGTGCGGCAGATCGTGATCGTGGAAATTGGTCGGCGACAGATTGACCGACACGTTGCCGATGCCGACACCGCGCCGACGCCAGTCGGCCAGTTGACGGCACGATTCGCGCAGCGTCCACGTGCCCAGCTCGCCGATCAGGCCGCATTCCTCGGCCAGTGCGATGAAGCGCGATGGCGGCACCTCGCCGTACTGCGGGTGCGTCCAACGCGTGAGCGCTTCTGCACCGTACACCGATTCGTCGAGCAGATTGATCTGCGGCTGATAGAACAACTGCAGCTTGCCCAGACGCAGCGCGTCGCGCATGGCGGTCTCCAGCTCCAGCCGTTCCTGCGCGTGGACATTCATGTCCTCGTGGTAAAAGCGCACGCTCCCCGGGCTCGTCATTTTCGCCTGATACATCGCCATGTCGGCGCGTTGCAGCAGGATGTCGAATTCCCGTCCGTGGTTCGGATACAGGCTGATGCCGAAGCTGCCCGACGGCACGAGCGTCACCCCGTCGACCTGACACGGGGCGGCGAGTGCCGTGCGCATGCGCTCGATCGCGATGTCGAGCCGTTCCGGATCGCATTCGGTGAGCACGGCGACGAACTCGTCGCCTGAGAGTCGCGCCACGATATCCGCGCCGCGCAGCGAACGGCGCAGGCGCTGGGCAATCGTGCGCAGCAGTGCGTCGCCTGCCTGATGGCCGAGCGAATCGTTGACCTGCTTGAAGCGATCCAGATCGATGAAGATGACCGCCATGCGGGTGTTCAGCTCCGCCGCACTCGCAATGGCCTGTGCGGCGAGCACGCCGAGCATGCTGCGATTGGGCAGCCCCGTCAGGCTGTCGGAGAATGCCAGTTGACGGATGCGCGTGCGCGATTCGTCGCGCTCGAAGGCGAGTTTGCAAAGATGCACGCAGACGTCGACCAGCCGCTCGTGCAGGGCATCCGGGCCACGCGCGGTGCGATAGTAAAACGCGAGCACGCCGAGCACCCGGCCGTCGTTTGCGATGATCGGCATCGCCCACGACGCCGCCAGCCCGTACTCGGTCGCCATCTCGCGATAATCGGCCCAGCGCGGATCGTTGGCGATGTCGGTCACGGTCACCGGCCGCGCCAGAAATGCCGCTGTCCCGCACGTGCCCACGTTCGGGCCGATGGCGATGCCATCGATGGTCTGGTGATATTGCGCGGGCAGACTGGGCCCGGCTTGCGGCCGGAGCTTGCCTTCGGCATCCACGCGCACGACGGAGGCCATGACTTCGGGCGCGATCTGCTCCAGTTCGCGGCATACGAGCGTGAGCACTTCCACGAGCGGCGCATCGCGCACCATCGCGGCCAGCGCTTTGTGTTGCAACACTTCCTGAATCTTCGATTGTGTGATGTCCGTGAACAGCACTACCGCGTTCACGAGTTTGCTCTGTGCGTCGAGAATCGGGTTCGTCACGACGGAGACCCACAACGGTTGACGCTGCGCGGTGCGCACCAGCACTTCGCAATGGCAACTGCGGCCGTCACGGGCGGGGACGAGGCACCCGGAGATGGCTTGCTTGACTTCAACCGCTGCCGCGCCGCTCGCGAATTCGTCCATCGGGCTGTTGTTGCCGGACGAGGCGTGCACCGACTGGCCGACGACCTCGCTCGCCGCGTAACCGAGCATGCGGGTAAAACCGGCGTTCACATAACAGACGCGGCTCTGGGCGTCGGTGATGAGGACAGCATTGTCCGTCTCGTCGACGCCGAGCGACAGCAGATGTAGACGCGCGTCGTCGGCGGCCTGACGCGCCACGCGGGCCGTCACATCGACGGCCAGCTTGATCACGAAGGCGAGCTTGCCGTCGTCGAAGATAGGGTTGTAGGTGGCCTCGAGCCAGACGGTGCTGCCGTCGTAGCGAAGGCGGCGGACCTGATCGGTATGCGAGCACCGCGTGGTGAGCACTTGCGCGAGGGCGTCGCCGCAGGTCGGGTCGGCCGGGTCGCACAGCATGGCGTGCGGCTTGCCGATCAGTTGATCGCGTGTGTACCCGAAGACGCCGAGGAATTTGTCGTTGACGTCGGCGATGAGGCCGTCCGGCGTGAGCGTAAGCGTGCCCAGCGACCGGTCGAGAGCTTCGAGCAGCGCTTCGCGTCCCGGTGCCGGTGTGGCGCCTGTGGCGGACGGTGAACCGGGCACGACCATCGCAAGGGCCTCCTCGGACGTCCTGCAATCATTGTCGGGGGTGACTGGGGCTGACACGCCAAAATCGCTTTCAAGTATAGCGACCTGCGGAGGCAGGCTCACGTGGGAGAAACCGGGAGGGCGTCACGCGACGGCGCCGTGCCGGGAAGTAGGAGATTCGAGGGTAAAACCGTCGATGTGTCGAGAATGAAGGGGGCGCGGACAACGAAGGGGGACGACCGGCGCGGTCGGACGAATCGGCCAGACCGCCGCCTTCAGTCCGCCTTAAGCGGCCTTCACCCGGATACGCACGCCGTCGACAGCGACCGTCTGGCCTGCACGGATCTTGCAGGTCTTGCGGGTCTCGATCTGGCCGTCGACACTGACCGCGCCGTTGGCCACCATGACTTTGCCCGCGCCGCCGGAATCGACGACGCCGGTGAGTTTGAGCAGGTCGTTCAGGGCGACGAATTCGCCCGTCAGTTCAAAAGTTACGTTTTGCATAGTGGTGCGGATACTACGGAAAAACCCGGTGCGCGTCGACTGCCGCCGCGCACCGTGCCAAAGAGGTCACTTCTCGATTACATGTTCGATGCGGCGGTCCGGGATCAGCCACACGGCGGCCATGAGCGCGTACAGCGCCAGCGAGACCGCCGGCACCACGAACGCCAGCCCGATCGCCAGGGCGTAGACCACCACCGACAACTTGCCCTTGTAGTCGCGCCCGAGGGCGTCGGCCAGCTTCTTGTTGCCGCCGTCGTGTACGGCCAGAAGGGTTCGCGACAGAATGTAGTGGGCAATGGCCGCCATGCACAGGACTACACCGTAGAGCGCCGTCGGCCACGCGGTGAAGTGATTTTCACCGAGCCAGTGCGTGACGAACGGGATCAGAGACAGCCAGAACAGTAGGTGCAGGTTGGCCCACAGAACGCCACCGGACACCTTCTGGACTACCTGGAAAAGATGATGGTGGTTGTTCCAGTACAGGCCGACATAGACGTAACTGAGGATGTAAGTGAGAAACGTCGGCGCGACTGGCAGCAGGTCTGCCAGTTCGCTGCCGTGCGGCGCTTTCATCTCCAGCACCATGATCGTGATAATGATGGCGATCACGCCATCGCTGAATGCTTCTAGTCGGCTCTTACCCATTGCGGTGGTGGTGTATGTCTTCAGTCGGGATCAGTCGAAATCGGTCGAAATCGATCGAGGAGGGATGGAAATCACAGCACGGCCACGCGATTGCGGCCGCCTTGCTTGGCCGCATAAAGCGCGCGGTCGGCACGTTGCAGCAGGGTACTGAAATCGGTGTCGTCCGGGCCGAGGCTGGCGACACCGATGCTGGCGGAAAAGCGCACCGGCGCGTTCCCGTTCGTTCCGTTCGCCGGTACGCTCGCGCCGTTGATTGCGACGAGCATGCGCTCCGCTGCCTGTAAGGCACGTTGCGCATCGGCCTCGGGCAGCAGCACGGCGAACTCTTCGCCGCCCAGACGGCCGATCACAGTACTCTTGCGCAGCGCAGCCCGCAACACCAGCGTCAACTCGACGATTACCCGGTCGCCGATGGCATGCCCCCAGGTGTCGTTGATCCCCTTGAAGTGATCGATGTCGAGCATCAGGACGGCCAGGCGGCGCTGCTGCGCACGCGCGAGCCCGAACAGCCGGTCGGCCTGCATGAGAAAGGCCCGGCGGTTGAGCAGGCCGGTCAGGCCGTCGCGCATCGCCATGTCGCCGAGCACCCGATTCACACGGCGCAGTTCGAGTTCATCCACCACAAGGGAGGAGAGATCCGCCAGCAAGCCGCGTTTCTCGTCGTCAAGATCGCGGGGACGGCGGTCGATCACGCACAGCGTGCCCAGCCGGTGCCCCTCGGGGGTGCGCAGCGGCGCGCCTGCGTAGAAACGGATGTTCGGGTCACCCGTCACGAGCGGATTATCGGCGAAGCGCCGGTCGGCACGCGCGTCGGGCACGACGAGCACGTCATCGCTGAGAATGGCGTGGGCACAGAAAGCCATCGAGCGTGGCGTTTGCGAGGCGTCGATGCCTCGCCGCGCCTTGAACCACTGGCGCGATTCGTCGATCAGGGAGACGAGCGAGATCGGTGCGCCCAACACGTGCGAGGCAAGTCGCACGATACGGTCGAAGGCGGGTTCGGGCGGTGTGTCGAGAATCTCGTAACGACGCAGCGCGGCGAGGCGTTCTGCCTCGTCGAGGCCCACACCGGTGGTGCGTCCAAGTGGCGAGCCCGCAGAGCGCAGGAGACGGGCGCGGGCGTCGTTAAGATCGTTGGCGTCGGAGGAATCGTGGCCGGATGCAGTCATGTCGCGACGGGTGGGCAGGGCCCAGCGGGTGGACGACAGCAGTGCCGTTGACGGAGATGGTTCGGGCCGCGAATTCGGCAACTGCACGAAAGGTTCGAACGACTCGTGATGCTCGAAGCGCACAGCAGATGCGAGCGATGCGCCGGGCGCGGCGGCCATGAAAGGCGATGCGCTCGGCACAGACTTCGCAGACGGTTCAACTGCTACGGTGGGGCGGGCGTGGAGCCTCGTGGACTCACGATCGAAGACATCCGTAACGCTGTCAATTCTGCCCCGCCCGGGGCTACTTGGCAAATAGGGTGACGCGATGGTGCCCGCAGCCACGGCGTCGACCCTGTCCGCCCCGAGGCCCACGCCACCCGAGCCACTCGTACGCCACAAGGCGTGCGCGGTCTGTGCGGGACGGTCGCTGCTGTAGAGGCTATCGGTTCTGTCGGTCGCGCGGCGTGGCGGCAAGGTGTGGCTCATGGTGGGTTGTCGCAGAGAAGTATCGTATCGGGCTAGTTGCCGGGTTTGACTTCGAAGGCTTCGCCGGTCTCGAAGAAGTTGCCACCGGCGATGTAATGCAGACTGCGCGATGTGCCGGGTTCGAACTGCCAGTGTCCGTCGCGAAACGCATGCGGATCGGCCCACGCCGCTACGACTTCACCGAGGAACAGGTCGTAACGATCCTGGTTGTGCGGTTCGGGAATCACCCGGCATTCGAGCCATGCGAGGCAGCCGTCGATGAGCGGCGCGGCGATGTGCGAGCCGGTGAAGGCTGTCATGCCGGTGCCTTCGGCGAATTTGTCGGTGTCACGTCCGGACACCGAGCCGACCGCCAGCGTTTCACGCGCGATCAGGCGCGCGGGCACATTCAGCGAGAACTCGCCCGAGGCTTCGACCAGCTCGCGCGTGAGTGTATTGCGGTCGATGACGACGGCGACCTTTGGTGGTGAGAAGTCGAGCGGCATCGACCACGCGGCGGCCATGACGTTGCGATGCCCGTCGTGCGCGCTTCCCACGAGAACGGTCGGGCCGTGGTTGAGCAGACGGTAGGCTTTGGGAAGTTCGACGGGCAGACGTTCGGTCATGGCAAGAGGTCCGTGCAGGCGGCGATCCGTTGTCGGGCCGCATGTTGATGGCGGACCATGATAGCGCGCGGCATGCCATCCGAAAAAGGCGGCCCGCAGGGTCAGCTGCGGGCCGTATAAACGGCACGCCGCGGGGAGCGCGTGCCGGATCAGATGTGCATGCAGTATTTCATGCGTTCGTCCCATTCCAGTCCCCGTCCTCCGGGCGTTGTGTCACCGAGCAATTTACGTCGAACGCAGTGCCGCCGTGAGGCTTTGGCGCGCGCCTATACTTGTGCGAAAGCTGCCGGAATATCGGGATGGCGAACCGGCCGATGTGCGGCCGATGCGCGGCCGACGCGTGGTCGACATCGCGCCAATGGGAGGCTCCGGAATGGGCAAGGTCTATGTCGGTACGGCGTCGTGGACAGACAAATCGCTGATCGCCTGCAAGCGGTTTTATCCACCGGGGCATACGTCTGCCGAAGCGCGTCTGCGCTTCTACGCCAGCCAGTTTCCGATGGTCGAGGTCGACAGCAGTTACTACGCGATGCCCTCGGGATCCAATGCGAGGCTGTGGGTCGAGCGCACCCCGGACGCGTTCGTCTTCAATATCAAGGCCTTCCGTCTGCTCACGGGCCACCAGACCCCGCGCATCGCTTTCCCCAAGGATCTCCAGCCGGCGTTGCCGCCGGGGGCGCGCGCGAACGTCTACTACAAAGACCTGCCGAACGAGCTGATCGACGAGATCTGGCGGCGCTATCTGGAGGCCATCGAGCCGTTACGCGAGGCCGGAAAGCTCGGTCTGGTGCACTTCCAGTTTCCACCGTGGCTGACGGGCGACAAGTCCAGCCGCGAGCACGTCGAAGCCTGCGCGCAGCGCATGACCGGTTACGGCATCGCCGCCGAGTTCCGGCATCGCGGATGGTTCGATGGCGAGCGTTGCGACAAGACACTGGCGTGGTTGCGCGAGATGGGCTGGGTCAACACGACGGTCGACGAGCCGCAGGGTTTCACGAACAGCATCCCGCAAGTCTGGGAGGCGACGTCGCCACTCGCGGCGGTCTTGCGTCTGCACGGACGCAATCAGCAGACGTGGAACGTGCGCGACAGCACGGCGGCGTCCGAGCGTTTCAACTACGACTATCGCGAAGCGGAACTGGCGGCGCTGGTCGATCCGATTCGTGTGATCGCGAAAGTCGTTGCACGCGTGTACGTCGTGTTCAACAACAACTACGAGGATCAGGGCCAACGCAACGCCATGACCCTCATGCAGTTGCTGGGTGACGATGCCTTCGGCATACCACGGTCATCGACCGATCTTCTGACGTCATGACGTCATGACGTCATGAAGGCACCGTACCATCGGGCCAGCGCATATCCATTCCCGGGCCTTACGAGTTGCTCCCTTCGGGATGCTGTCGCATTACCATGCGCCAACATCAGAATGGGAGGCGTTATGCGCCGGCTAATTGTCACTGCCTTGTTGGTTGGAGCAACGGGGTTGCAGGGCTGCGCAAGTTCGGCGCAAACGTTTTTGCTCGGCACCGCCGTGGGTACCATTGCCGTGATTGGTGCGGCAGGGTGTTCGCTCGCCTGCCGCTGATTCAACAACGATTACGAGGCGCTATGCGTGAGGAACGCCTCGATCACTGACGCGAAATACGGCGGACATGCCTGCATAGGGTAGTGCCCGCAGTTCGGCATGACTTCCAGCGCCGCGTTGGGATGCCAGGCGAGAAAGGTCCGCTCCATTGCGGCCGCGTCGAGCCCGGGATCCTTGTCGCCGACGATGACTAGAAACGGGGTGTCCCCCCCTTCAGCCCCCTGAACTTCTGCGGCGAAATCCGTTGTCACCAGCATATCGAGGTACCGCGCGCGGCAGGCGGGTGAGACCGTGGTGCGGTTCTGCCTGACCTTTCGATCCACCCAAACGTCGGATAGTCCGCCGCTGACGTACTTGAACAATCGTCGCAGGGCTTCGTCGTCTTTGGTCGTGCTGGAGAAGAAGGCGAGGGCCTGGGGGTTCAACCGGTTTCCGGCCGCCGACACGGGACATACGCCGGTGGCGCTTGCAATGCGCGACGGCGCATCGACCGCCAGACGTTGCGTCACCATCCCCGTCATCGAATGACCGATCACGTGAAAGCGCGACCAGCCGAGATGATCGGCGAGCGTGAGGCAATCGGCAGCAATTTCGTCCACCGTGTAATCGCCCGTCAAATCGATGGAAAGTCCGTAACCGCGCAGATCGACGAAGACGTAAGTGAACGCGTGGCCGTCGAGCCAGGGCATTGCGGCGTCAAAGCTGGTGTGATCGCCGAGCCAGTCGTGCATGACGAGCACGGGCGTCGGGCCTTCGCCGTATCGTGCATGGCCGAGGAGGTTGCCAGCAGCGGTGAAGCGTTCTGCGGAGATGTTCATGTCCTGATTCCAACGTTGTGAGTGGAACCAAAACGAAACGCCCTCCCGGCGAACCGGGAGGGCGTTTTCAAAGTGAACCGATCATATCAAGCCGTCACGCACCGGTCAATCGCGCGCTGACGACACTGAAGTCAAATCTCGACCGTCTCGATGACCGCTTCGCATTCGATCGGGAAATTGACCGAGTTGGCGATGTAGCACTTCTCGTGTGCGGCGTGATGCAGATGCTCGGCGAGCGCGACATCGCCACCGGCACGAATCGTCACGTGTGGACGCAAGACGATGCGGGTGAAGCGTCCTTCGGAGGGGGTGTCGAGCATCGTGCCGACGGCGTTGTCCTCATACCGTTCGACGACAATCCCGGCCTCGGCGCACAGGTGCAGGTACCAGAGCTTGTGACAGGCGCTTGCCGACGCGACCAGCAAATCTTCCGGATTCCAGCGCGCCGCATCGCCGCGAAAGGCCGGGTCCGCCGAGCCGGGGATCGTGGGTTTGCCGTCAACGCGAATCTCGTGATTGCGTCCGTACGCGCGATAGCCCGATGTGCCGCTGCCCTGATTGCCGATCCATTCCACGTTGACGCGGTACTCGTGTTCGCCTGATGCCATGTCTGCTCTCCACTGAAGGCTTCGGCCTATGAGGATGTGGGAAAGGGAGGGAGGCCGGGCCCGCTCGCGATTTTCGCAGTCCCCCGCATGAAATGCTGGCCATTTTCGGCCATCAAAAGGACGGATTCCGTCGTCGATGCCACCCCGTGTGTCAAACCCGTCAAGCGTTAAGCCAGCGGCTCCGTCGTGAGCGCGCGCGTGAGGCCGTGCATCGGGCGACGCATGGCGACGTCGAACGGATTCGTCTGGGGGCCGATCAGTTCGGCCTGACGCCGCAACAGTTCCACCACCATCGGCAGGCGGTCCTGCGACAGCCGTGCGGCCAGCGTGCCGACGCTCAGCGCAGCCACGGCATGCCCCATGCGGTCGAACACCGGCACGGCGACCCCGGCCATGCCGTCGAGCACACCGCTGTTGCTCCCGGCGTAGCCCAACTGACGCACGCGCTCGATCTCCGTGCGCAGATACACCTCGTCAAGCACACCGTAGCCGCGCAGTCGCGGCACGTTGAAGCGGATGATCTCCTCGCGCTCGGCCTCCGGCAGGAACGCCAGAATCGCCAGACTGCCCTGACCCACGCCCAGCGCCACACGTCCGCCGATGTCGCCGGTGAACGAACGGATCGGGAAGGGGCCTTCGCACATGTCGAGGCACACGGCGTCGAAGCTGCTGCGCACCAGCAGAAAGATGGTGTCGCCGAGACTCGCGCACAGCCGCAGCAGAGACGGACGGCACAACGTGCGCATGCCGCTCGGGTTGCCCGCCTGCGCGGCCATCGCGAAGAAATCGATGCTCAGCCGGTACAGCTTGGACGACTCGTCCTGTTCCACGACCTGCTCGGCGATGAGTGCGTGAAGAATGCGGTGCACCGTCGCCTGGCTCAGACCGACGGCTTTGGCGATGTGGGTGACGCGCTCGCCTTCGGGCTTGGCTTCGCCGAGGGCGCGGATGACGGCAAACGTGCGTTGCAATATGCCCGCGCCGGCGGATTCCGCAGACGAGTTTGCCGTTGCGCGGGGTGAATCGGAGGTGGTCATCAGGGTCTCGAATATTCCGTCAAACGAAATACTAGCGTAAGCCGCTACGACTTGAAAACTGGCGCGATGCGTCGAAACCCGCAAAAACAACCAATATTCAGCATAAGTTAGGGATTATCCCGAGACGGTGACGCGAAACGAAAAGCTTTGTCCATCCGTGAAACATTCCGTCAAACGAAATAATCTGAAAATTTATCTCATTTCATGGAATCGTTATCTTGCGACATGCAATTTGGCTCGCTACTGTTCGATGCAATTGCATTTCATGCGACGCGCGAGCGTCCGAAGGTAGTGACCATGTCTTTTCTGACTTTGACGGATGTTTCCAAGACGTTTGGCGAGCTGAATGCCGTCTCGAACGTCAATCTCTCGGTGGAGAAGGGCGAGTTCGTCTCGCTGCTCGGCCCCTCGGGCTGCGGCAAGACCACCACGTTGCAGATGATCGCGGGCTTCGTCGAAGCCACGACCGGGCGCATTACGCTCGACGGGCGCGACATCACGAACATGCGGCCGAACAAGCGCGGTCTGGGCATCGTGTTCCAGAGCTACGCGCTGTTCCCGCACATGACCGTGGCGGATAACGTCGGATTCGGTCTGGAGATGCGAGGCGTCGACAAGTCGGAACGTAAGGACCGCATTCGCGAAGCGCTCGCGCTCGTGCGGCTCGAAGCGCTCGGTCATCGCTTCCCGCGTGAGCTCTCGGGCGGCCAGCGTCAGCGCGTGGCCATCGCGCGCGCCGTGGTGATCGCGCCGCCGGTGCTGCTGCTCGACGAGCCGATGTCCAACCTCGACGCCAAGCTGCGCGAAGACATGCAGTTCGAACTGCGTTCGATCCAGCGTAAGATCGGCACGACCACCATCATGGTGACGCACGACCAATCCGAAGCGCTGTCGATCAGCGATCGCGTTGTGGTCATGGAAGCCGGACGCATCACGCAGGTCGACACGCCGTACCGTGCTTACGAGCGTCCGGAAACGCCGTTCGTCTCGCAGTTCATCGGCAAGGCGAACATGCTCGACGGGCGTGTGGCCGCGCGCGACGGCGAGCATCTGCATATTGAACTGGGCGCGCAACTCACGCAGCGTGCTGCGCTCGCCGACCTCGCACCGCGCGACCGTGGCATGGCGGTGGGCGACGCCATCACCATGTGCCTGCGTCCGGAAAAGGTGCGTTTGTGCGCCCCGTCGACCGGCCGTCTGTCGGCGACGGTCACAAGCCGCTTCTTCCTCGGTAGCCAGTGGCTGTACCGCGTCGACAGCGCGCTGGGCGAGGTGCTCGTGTGCTGCCAGAACGAAGGCGGTGAGCCGTTGAGCGAAGGGGCGCCGGTCGGTCTGGACTGGCAGCCGGAGGCGGTGCGTTTCGTTTCCGCAGGAGCGTGCTCGAATGGCTGAGACGCTGCAAGTCCCGCGTACGGACGCCGCGCCGGTCGCGCGCGCACCGTGGAGCGCCTATCTGCCGATGTGGGTGATGAGTGCGCCCGCCATGCTGTTGTTCGTGGCGCTGGTGCTGATCCCGTTGCTCATGACGCTCGCGCTCACGTTCTATCAGTTCGATCCGGCAAGTGGCCCGATTGCCGCGTTCCAGTTCGAGAACTACAAGGAAGTGCTGTTCGACTCGTACTTCCACACGATCTTTCTGCGCACGTTCGGCATCTCGCTCACGGTCACTGCGATCTGCGCCGTGGTGGGGACGTTCGAAGCCTACGTGCTCTCGCGCATGGGCGATCCGTGGCGCTCGCTGTTCCTGCTGATCATTCTCTCGCCGTTGCTCGTGTCCATCGTGGTGCGTGCGTTCGGCTGGAGCATGTTGCTCAGTTCGGGCGGCCTGATCAATCAGGCGTTCGGGCTGGTCGGCATGGGGCCGTTCAAGATGGAATACACCAACTTCGCCATCGTGGTGGCGCTGGCGCACGTGATGCTGCCGTTCATGGTGATTCCGGTGTGGACATCGCTGCAACGCCTCGATCCGCAGACGGAAAACGCAGCGCTCTCGCTCATGGCGTCGCAAGCGACGACGCTGCGCCGCATCGTGCTGCCGCAACTGGTGCCGGGCATTCTGTCGGGCAGCCTGATGGTGTTCGGCCTGTCGGCGAGCGCTTTCGCAATCCCGAGTCTGCTGGGCGGACGCCGCCTCAAAGTGGCCGCCACCGCGGTCTACGACCAGTTCCTCAGCTCGCTGAACTGGCCGCTGGGCGCAACCATCGCCGTGTTGCTGCTGGTGGCGAACCTGATCGTGATGCTGACGTACTACCGTCTGCTCGACCGCCGTTACTCGCGCAGCATGGGCTAAGGCCAACGCTATTGCCGAACTGAAGCAGAACAGAACTCACTCGCCATCATGCGTAAAAACAGTCCCCTGGCGCTCGCGTTCCACACGCTCGTCATCCTCTTCGTTCTCGCCCCGATGATCATCGTGGTGCTGGTCGCGTTCACGCCGGAGCAGACGCTCTCGCTGCCCACGCGCGGCATCTCGCTGCGTTGGTTCCGGGCGATTCTCGACTATCCCGACTTCATCGCGTCGTTCTTCACCAGTCTGAAGCTGGCGTTCATCTCGGCCACGCTCTCGCTCGCGATTGCGTTGCCTGCGGCGCTCGCCATCGGTCGTTCGCGCTTCCCGGGCCGCAACTTCCTCAACGGTCTGCTGCTCTCGCCACTGGTGATTCCGGGCCTCGTGCTCGGCATCGCGCTGCTGCGCTTTTTCGCCATGCTCGGTGTGACGGGCTCGTTTGGCGCGCTCATCTTCGCGCACATGATCGTCGTGACGCCGTTCATCATGCGTCTCGTGCTCGCCTCGATCAGCGGCCTGGACCGTAGCGTCGAGAACGCAGCGGCCTCGCTCGGGGCGGGATCGTGGACGACGTTCCGCCGCGTGACGATGCCGATGATTCTGCCGGGCATTACCGGTGGCTGGCTGCTCGCGTTCATCAACAGCTTCGACGAACTGACGATGTCGGTCTTCCTCACCGCGCCGCAAACCGTCACGCTGCCGGTCCGTATGTATATGTACGCCACCGAGTCGATCGATCCGATGATGGCGTCCGTCTCGGCGCTCGTCATTGCCGTCACGCTCGGCGCGATGCTGTTGCTCGACCGCATCTACGGTCTGAATCGCATTCTCATCGGCCAGCACTGAACGCGCGCTCCACGACGACTCTTATGTCCAGCTCTTCCCAATTTCCTCAAGACGTGCGCGCGTCCGGCTCGTCCGTTTGCCATCCGCAACTGACGCGTCTGGCCGAGACTGCGCGTGCGCCCATAACGTTCTATATCGACGGAGAACCGGTGCAGGCGCTCGCTGGTGATACGTTGCTCACTGCCATCCTCACGCATCAACGGCACGTGCGCATCAGTGAGTTCAGCGGCACGCCGCGCGCCGGCTTCTGCATGATCGGTGCGTGTCAGGACTGCTGGGTGCGTTGTGAGACGGTGAGCGCCGACGGCGGCGACGCCCAACTCACGCGTCTGCGTGCCTGCTCGACCACGATACAGGCGGGCATGCGCATCGTCACGCGTGCGCCTGATGCGAGCGAAGTCCACGGAGGCTCGCATGGCTGAGCGCATCGTGACTTCCGGCGACACCAACGTCGCCAACGTTGCGAACATCGTGATTGTCGGCGCAGGCCCGGCGGGCATTCGTGCCGCGCAAACGCTGGTCGCTGCGGGCATGCGTCCGATCGTGCTCGACGAGAACATTCGCTGGGGCGGTCAGATCTATCGTCAGCCGCCACAAGGGGCAGGTTTTGCACGCAGCAAGCAGGCGCTGTACGGCTTCGAAGCAGCGAAGGCCGATGCCGTGCACAACGCGATGGCGGCGCTTCTGCCGCAGGTCGATTACCGGCCTGAGACGCTCGTGTGGGCGTGCGATCCGCAGCGTTTGCACACTATGCACGGCGGACGTGAAGCGCCGGTCCCGTTCACGCATCTGATCATTGCCAGCGGTGCGACCGACCGCGTGCTGCCCACACCGGGCTGGACGCTGCCGGGCGTGTACACACTGGGCGGCGCACAGGTCGCGCTCAAGGCACAGGGCTGCGCGATTGGCGAGCGCGTCGTGTTCGCTGGCACCGGGCCGCTGCTGTATCTCGTGGCGTACCAATATGCGAAGGCTGGCGCGAATGTCGTTGCCGTGCTCGATACCAGCCCGTTCGTGGAACAGGCGAAGGCCGCGCCGCGTCTGCTGAGTCAGCCGTCGACGTTTGCCAAGGGTGTCTATTACCTCGGGTGGTTGCGTGCGCGCGGCGTGCGCGTCGAATACGGCGTGACGCTCGAAGGCATCGACGGCACGGCAGGCGTGCGCGCGATTCGCTGGCAGCACAACGGTCGCGAGTCGAGCGTCGAATGCAATGCCGTCGGTCTCGGTTTCGGCCTGCGACCGGAGACGCAACTGGCCGATCTCGCGGGTTGTCGCTTCGTGTTCGACGATCTGAACCGATGCTGGCTGCCCGAGCGCGACGCCGCCGGACGCAGCTCGCAACCCGGCATCTATCTCGCAGGCGACGGTGCGGGCATTGCAGGGGCAGACGCCGCCGAACTCGCAGGCCGTCGCGCGGCGCTGGCGTTGCTCGAAGACCTTGGCGTCGCGGCCCCGTCCATGCCGGATGCACCGGACGCGAAGACCATCGAACACAAGCTCGCGAGCATCCGTCGTTTTCGCGAAGGCATCGAGCAAGCGTTTGCGCTGCCGAAAGACCCTGCCGCGCAATGGCCCGACGACATGCTCGTCTGCCGCTGCGAGGAGGTCAGTGCGGGCACGTTGCGCGAGTGCGTTCGTCAGGACGGTGTCACCGAAATCAACCGCCTGAAAGCGCTCACCCGTGTGGGTATGGGCCGCTGTCAGGGCCGTATGTGCGGCGAAGCGGCCTGTCATGTGCTGGCCGACGCCAGCGGACAGACATATGCGCAAGTGGGGCGGCTGCGTGCGCAGGCGCCGATCAAACCGATTCCGATTGCCCCGATGTTATTCGACGAAAACGTCGCCGCCATTCCCGAGGAGGCGCGCGATGAGTGAGACCTTGCATTACGACGTGGTCGTCGCCGGTGGCGGGCTGGTCGGTGCCTCGGCCGCGCGGGCGCTGGCCGAGCGTGGCCTGAAAGTCGCGCTGTTCGAGCGGCGCTATTGCGGCGCGCAGGCCAGCGGCGTGAACTACGGCGGTGTGCGCTGTCAGGGCCGTCCTGAAGTGCAGTTGCCGCTCGCCATGCGGGCGCGTCGGATCTGGGATCGTCTGCCTGAGCTGATCGGCATCGACGGTGAATTCGTCCGCTCGGGCCACTTGCGGCTTGCGCGTCGCGAGAGCGATCTCGAACCCCTCGACGCGTGGTCGGCAATGGCACAGAACTACGGCTTGTCCACGACGGTGTTTCGCGGCGCGGAGTTTCGCGAGCGCTTCCCGTGGCTGGGGGAGGGGGCTGTCGGCGGTTCGCTGTGCATGAGCGACGGTCACGCGAATCCGCGTCTGGTCTCGCCCGCATTCGCGCGTGCCGCTCGCGCCCTCGGTGCCGACGTTCGCGAGCGCACGCCGATTACGTCGGTGACGCACGACGGTGTGCGCTTCCAACTGACGGCGAAACCGGAAACCGGCGACGAACTGCACGTGAGTTGCGACTGGTTGCTCAATACCTCCGGCGCGTGGGCGAATCACATTGCGGGCACGTTCGGCGAGCGTGTGCCGATGCATGCCATCTACCCGAACATGTGGGTGACGGAGCCGTTGCCCAAGTTTGTCGGACACAACCTCGGCGTGTATGGCGGCGGCGTGTATGCGCGGCAGGTCGAGCGCGGCAACTGCGTGATCGGCGGCGGACGCGGCACAGGCGACGGCGAATACGCCCAGCCATCGGCCGACACCACGCGCGCTGTCATGCGAGAAGCGTGCGCGTTGCTGCCTGCGCTGCGTAATGCGCTGCTGATTCGCACGTGGAGCGGGGTGGAGGGCGAGACGCCCGACGACAACCCGATCATCGGCATGAGCCGCACGACACCGCGTCTGGTGCATGCGTTCGGCTTCTCGGGGGGGGGCTTCCTGCTCGCGCCGGGCGTGGGCGAAGTGCTGGCCGATCTGGTGACGCAAGGCGAGACGGCCACGCCGATCGATGCCTTCGCCGTCGACCGCTTTGCCGCAGTCACTGCCACGCACGCCGAAGTCTGAGGAACCCAACGCATCCCACACGTTCAGAGTCCGTCCCAAACAACATTCCTAACACCCTGGAAACGCAAGGAGAACCACGATGAAGCTGTCTAAGAAGGTCGTCATGTGCGCTGCGGCGCTGGCATTGGGCGCTAGCAGCGCAGCCTGGTCGCAGTCCAAAACGCTTTACATCGGCATGAATGGCGGCCCGATGGAAAAGGCTTACACGAGCCAGGTCTTCCCGGAGTTCGAGAAGGCCAACAACGTGAAGGTCGTGGTGGTGCCGGGCACGTCGTCGGACGTGCTGGCCAAGCTGCTT
The DNA here is from genome assembly GCF_902459615.1 of Pandoraea commovens. Lineage (GTDB taxonomy): Bacteria > Pseudomonadota > Gammaproteobacteria > Burkholderiales > Burkholderiaceae > Pandoraea > Pandoraea commovens. Next base: position 952,394 of record NZ_CABPSA010000001.1, on the reverse strand, counting down.
GCCAACCGTAACAGCCCGCAAATGCACGTCGTGTTCCTGGACGACGGCGTGATGGCGCGCGCCATCAGCATGGGCGTGTGCCAGAAGCTGGACGATTCGCCCGTGCTCAAGGAGCTGATGCCGTCCGCACGCGTGAAGGACGATATGGGCGCCGGCGTGCAACTGGGCATGACCGGTATCGGCTACAACACCAAACTGTTCAAGGAGAAGGGCTGGGCCGCACCGACCTCGTGGACCGACTTCGCCGATCCGAAGTTCAAGGGTAAGGTGGTGTTCCAGTCGGCGTCGAGCAGCACGTTCGGCCTTCACGGCTTCCTCGCACTGAACCGCATCTGGGGTGGCAGCGAGACGAACGTCGAGCCGGGCTTCACGAAGTGGGCGTCGACAGTCGGCCCGAACGTGGTCGAGTACATCCCGAACTCGGCCAAGCTCTCCGAGATGATCCAGACGGGCGAAGCCGCGATCTTCCCGCTGACGCCGACGGCCGTGAGCGATCTTCAGGACAAGGGTATTCAGGTCGGCTATGTCGCGCCGAAGGAAGGTGCGGTGCAGTTGCTCGTCGACCTGTGTGTGGTGAAGAACAGCCCGGACAACGCGATGGCGCAGAAGCTCGCGCAGTATCTGCTGTCGGCCAAGGGTCAGTCGCTGGCCGCTGCCGCCGGTGCGTACATCCCGACGAACCCGAAGGCTACCGTCCCGGCCACGATGCAGACGCGTCTGGGCAAGCTCGACGACCTGACCAAGAACATCAAGACGGTCGATTGGGACGCCATCAACCAGCGTCGCGCGCAGTGGGATCAGCGCTGGAACCGTCAGATCGAGCAGTAATGATGCTGTCGTGGGCGTGATATGCGTCACGCCTGCGGCACGAAAACGCCGGGTCCCTCAGGGTGGCCCGGCGTTGTTGTTTTCAAGGTCAGGTACTGTGCATATGAACGTACCCGCAAGCCGAGGTCACATCACGTCGGCCTTTTCCGCAAGCACGTTGAAGGCCCCCACGAGTTGCGCGTGGTCGGCGGGCATCACGAAGGCATGCAGCGCGTGCGCTGGCTCGTCGAGCATCAGATAGCCGAGACTCCACGTCGAGAACGCGCCGGGCTGGCGGGGCGTGCCGTCGAGCAGCACCTGGATGGACGAGTGGTGACGCGACGCTTCGATGCGCTGGCGGGCATCCGCCAGCGGCTCGGCAGGCCCTTCGATGTATTGATAGAAAGTCGTGCCGTCGTAAAGCAGCAGGCCGGTGATGCCATAGCTCTCGTTGAATCCGCGGGAATGCACGATGATTTTCGAGAGCGCCACCGGATCAAGATCGGGTAGGGCTCGGCTGGTGTATGCGTAGCACTCGATCATTATTGTTGATCTCCCCCAAGTCACTCGTCGACTTTGCGTCAACGCACATTAGAATACTCCAAGTGCGAAGCCGGGGACTCCAGCGTCATGCCGATCAACTACCTTCGTGGCTTTACCCAACCGGTGCGCACGGATGCGGCGAACCGGCGTTTGGGCTGCTCGCTCGCTTTCGTCGCCGGGGCGGCCAATGCAGGCGGTTTTCTCGCCGTCGGGCAATATACGTCGCATATGTCGGGGATCGTGGCGTCGCTCTCCGATAATCTCGCGCTCGGTCAACTGGTGCTGGTGCTCGCGGGGCTAAGCGCTTTGCTGTCGTTCCTGCTCGGGGCGGCCACATCGAGCGTGCTGATCCATTGGGGACGTCGCCACCATACCCACAGCGAGTACGCGGCACCGCTCATGTTCGAAGCGCTGCTCCTGCTGACGTTCGGCGTAATGGGCGCGAATCTGGAAAGTCACCGGGTCTTGTACGTGCCCGCCACGGTGGGACTGCTGTGCTATGTGATGGGCTTGCAGAACGCCATCATCACCAAGATATCCCGGGCCGAAATTCGGACGACGCACGTAACCGGTCTCGTAACGGATATCGGTATCGAACTCGGCAAGATGGGTTACTGGAACCGGCCGGGTGTGGCGCAGGAGTTGCCGCGCGTGACCGGTGACCGGCAGAAGCTGCGACTGCTCTGCGCGCTGCTGGGTATGTTCTTTCTGGGCGGCATGACGGGGGCGCTGGGCTTCAAGCATCTGGGTTTCGTCTCCACGATTCCGCTCGCCGTGGTGCTCATCATGCTGGCTATCGTGCCGCTGCTCGATGACATCTCTCGGAATGTGCGTTAGAGGACTTTGGCGCACATTGATGTATGTTGATGCACGTTAGCGCGCGGCATCCTCGCCGATCTTCACACCGGTATCGCTGTCAGGCCATTCGCTATGACTACAAGCTCAGGTGTACCAAGTTCGCGCAGTCCGGCCGGAAACTGGATCCGTAAGCGGCTGCAAGCGGTGTCCCGCAAGTTCGACGACTACCCGTGGATGATCGGTGTGATCGGCACGATCATCGCGCTGGCGATCCTCGCTGGCGTAGCGCTGCTGCTGCGCGCCGACCGGCAGGCGCGCCACGAACATGCGCTGGAGCGGGCGCAAAGTGTGGCGTCGGTGGTCGCGGCGAGCCTGGGCGGCAACATCGCGGTCTACGATGCACTGCTCATGGAGATGGTGCGTGAGGCGGAAGATCCGGCCACGCCGCTGTTTCCGGACCGGATGCGCGACCGTGTACGCTTCGGACAGGCGCTGAGCCGGGACTTTCTGGACGATGCTTACGTCGTCGACAAGAACGGGCGCATTGCCGCGCCGCTCGACCGGACGCAGGGCGCCCCCGTTAGCGTGGCCGATCGCGATTACTTCCGCTCGCATGAGAGCAGCCCGTCGCTCGGCCTGTATATCTCCCAGCCCTACGCGTCACGTACTCATGGCGGCCGGTTGTCGGTCGCGCTTACGCGCCGCATCGCGGCCCCCGATCATTCGTTTGCCGGGGTCGCAGTGCTTGCGCTGCGGCTGGATCGTCTCAGCACGCTGGTGAGCGACGTGGATTCGGCCGATCTGAAATCCATCGACATCGTGGAAGAGAAGGGCACGGTGCTGGCCTGCGATCCTTGCGCGGGTGCGAGACCGGGCCAACTTGTCGTTTTGCCGGGCAACGCGGCGCGTAACGGCGATCTCGCGGCAGCGCTGGCATTTCCGCGTGGGACGCAGGCGAGCGAGTACCGGTCAGTGCGGGTGCCGGGGGCATCGATGTTCGTCGTAGTCACGCCGTCGACGGATGACCTTCTGCACGAATGGCAGCGCCACGCCCTATTGTTCGGTGCGATTGCCCTCGCGTGTGCTGCCACGCTGATGGCGGGCTCCTGGTTGCTGGTGGCCGCGATGCGCACAAGGACCGCGGCCGCTGCACGGCTCATGAGCCTGTCGATGACCGATGGACTCACAGGACTCGCCAATCGGCGGGCGCTGGACGCCAAACTCGGCAGCGAATGGCGGCGTGCGAAACGCTCGGGCAGCCCGTTATCGATCCTGTTCGCGGATATCGACGACTTTAAGCATTTCAACGACGCCTATGGCCACTCGATTGGCGACGACGTCCTGCGTGCCGTCGCGAAAAATATCGGCGGGCATGTGCGACGCGACAGCGATATGGCTGCGCGCTACGGCGGAGAAGAGTTTGCCGTGGTGCTGCCCGACACCGACGCGCATGGGGCCGAAGTCATGGCCGAGCAACTGCGTCGTGATATCGAGCGTCTGCATATCGGTCACGAGGGGAGTACGGCAGGTACGGTGACGGTGAGCGTGGGGGCCGCCACCGGGCGGGCGGCGGAGTGCGATAGCGCCGAGGCGATTTTGAAGGCGGCGGGCGAGCAACTGCGTCTGGCCAAGCAAAATGGACGCAATCGCGTCAGTGCAGTGGTACTTAGGACGAAGTCGAGAGGTGGCGGCGGGCGTCAACTGTGATTTATGTCGGCGACAACGCGAAAAGACGCTGAGACAATGGCTCCATGTCGAAAGCTAACGAATCACCTAACGGGGGCCATATGAACCACACCAAATTCTTCGCAGCCATTGTATGTCTGACAGGCCTTCTGACGTTCGGTCATGCCAGTGCACAGTCGTACCTCGGTTCGAGCGATCTTGGCAGCATCCGTCAGTCGAATCAGACACCGGCGGTGAGCACCGCCGTGGCCGCTGTGGGCAAGCCGACCGCAACGGTCACCGACGCTCATGCCGCCAGCGCGAGCATCAATCGGACGGTGAGCGAGCGCAACGGGCCGTCCACGGGGCCGAGCGATCAGGAAGTGGCGGCAACGAATAACGCGCTCGATACGCGCAATTTGCAACATCCGCGTCAGACCAAGCGGTTCGACAGCATTGCCCGCCCGTCGCGGCCGGATTGATCGGCCCATTCAATCCGTTCAATCGGCCATCGCCGGAATGGCACCTTCCTGGAACAACACGCGCGGGGCGTCCATCGTGCCGTCCTCTTCGTCGACCAGCACTTCGTAGGCGGCGATCCCCGCAAAGCCGGAGGCCATCGACTGCGCAATGCGCACCGCACCGAACTCCGTGCTCGCCTGACGCAACTCACCTGGCTGTAATACGCCGTCCTTGTTCTTGCGATACGGCACGACGATGAACTTGATGGATTTGGCGTCGCTCATGGTGTCACTCACGATGAAATGGAATGATGGGAAATGTAGCACGACTACTGTATAAAAATACAGGTATCTACATCAATTTTTCGCCAAACAACATCTCGTAATGCCTACATAACTAGTCAATATTCGTATATTCCCGCGCCTCTTGATAGCCTGCGGTTCTAATCGCGAATTGTTTTCCCCCAACTCGCGGCCAAAACTACAAGTATCGAGAGCATCGAATGAACGCAGGCAATCTGATTTCGGCGAACCGGCTCAAAGACGGTCTGGTCGTCTGGCTGGATGAACAACACAACTGGGTAGACGATCTGACGCAGGCGCATGTGTTCGATGCCGACGGTCTCGATCAGGCGCAAGCCGCCGCCAAGGCGTCCGCTGCTGCCAATCTGATCGTCGATCCCGTGCCACGTCCGGCAGAACTGAGCGAAGCTGGCCCGGTGCCGGTGGACTTTCGCGAGCAACTGCGCGCGCGCGGCCCTTCGGTGCGCGAAGACCTCGGTAAGCAGGCAGCCGACGCGGGTACGCAAGCCGCACTGGCGCATGCCCCGGCCCTGACCGTCGCCCCGGAACATGCGGGCATCTATCGGTATGACCCGTCGGAGCGTGAGTACCTCAAGGATCGCGCGAACGAATTCGGTCAGCAGGTGGCGCGCCGTCTGAGCGGCGAACTCAGCGAGGACGACTTCAAGGTCTACCGTCTGATGAACGGCCTGTACCTGCAACTGCACGGCTACATGCTGCGCGTTGCGATTCCGTACGGCACGCTGAGCGCGGTTCAGCTGCGTCAGTTGGCCTACGTGGCGAATCGCTACGACAAGGGTTACGGTCACTTCACCACGCGTCAGAACCTGCAATTCAACTGGCCGACGCTCACCGATTCGCCGGACATTCTGTCGGCACTGGCGGACGTCGATCTGCACGCCATTCAGACGAGCGGTAACTGCATCCGCAACGTAACGACCGATCAGTTCGCCGGTGCGGCCAAGGACGAAGTCGTCGACCCGCGCGTGTACGCCGAGATTCTGCGTCAATGGTCGACCGATCACCCCGAATTCACGTACCTGCCGCGCAAGTTCAAGATCGCCATTACCGGCGGTCAGACGGACCGCGCCGCCGTGCGTTTCCATGACATCGGCATTCTGGCGCGCACGAACGAGCGGGGCGAAGTCGGCTTCCAGATCTATGCGGGCGGCGGGCTGGGCCGCACCCCGATCGTGGGCACGCTCGTGCGCGAGTGGTTGCCCGAGGCCGATCTGCTGCGCTTCGTCGAGGCGATTCTGCGTGTGTACAACGCGCTGGGCCGTCGCGACAACATCTACAAGGCGCGCATCAAGATCCTCATCAAGGAAATGCAGCCCGCGAAGTTCATCGAGATGATCGAGGAAGAGTTCGCACGCATTGCACAGACGCATCGTCCGCTTGCGGAGAACGTCATCGCGGCGATTGGCGAGCGTTTCATCCTCCCCGAATTCGAAACGCTGCCCGCCGAGTCGAGCGTCTTCGCACAAGCCTACGCGAACGACATCGACTTCAAGCACTGGGTCGACACCTGCACGCACGAGCATAAAGCGCCGGGCTATATCAGCGCGGTCGTCTCGCTCAAGCCTGCCAGCGGTATTCCGGGGGACGCGAGTGCGCAGGAAATGCTGGTGCTGGCCGATCTGGCCGATCAGTACTCGTTCAGCGAACTGCGCGTGACGCACGAGCAGAACCTCGTGCTGCCGCACGTGAAGCGCGACGAATTGCATGCACTGTGGAAGCAGTTGAAGGCCAACGGTCTGGCGACGCCGAACATCGGTCTGATTTCAGACGCGATTGCGTGCCCGGGGCTGGACTATTGCGCGCTGGCTAACGCCCGTTCGGTGCCGGTGGCGCAGCGTATCGCGCTGCGCTTCACGGAGGAGCAACAGCGCGATATCGGCCCGGTGACGCTCAACGTGTCGGGCTGCATCAACGCTTGCGCGCATCACCACGTGGCGCACATCGGCATTCTCGGTGTGGACAAGGCGGGCAAGGAAAACTATCAGATCACGCTGGGCGGTTCGGCGGACGATAACGCGGCCGTCGGCAAGATTCTCGGCCCGGGGGTCTCATACGAAGCGGTGCCGCAAGTGATCGAAAACATCCTCGGACGCTACCTGAAGCTGCGTAACGAGGGCGAGCGCTTCATCGATACGCTCGGACGCGTGGGTGCAGAAGAATTCAAGGGAGCTTTGCATGTTGATTGATCGTAACGGACTGCCCGTCGAGGACGTCTGGACTTATGTCGCGGCCGACGTCGCCAATGCCGCCAACGATGCCAGCGCGGCGGATCAGGTGAGCAATGACACCGTGCTGCCGCTCGACGCATGGCTCGCGGCGGACGCACAGGGCGTAGCTCCTGCCGGTATTCGCGTGCAGGGTCACGACGACCCCGAACGCATCGCGGCGCTGTTGCCGAAGCTGGAACTCGTGGTGATCGAATTCCCGAAGACGCGCGACGGCCGTGGCTTCACGCTGGCGAAGTTCCTTCGCGACAAGTGGCAGTTCAAGGGGGCCATCCGTGCGGCGGGCCCGCTGTTGCCCGACCAGTTGGCGATGTTGTGGGCGTGCGGCTTCGACAGCCTGCTCTCGCCGTCGGAAGTGCCCACGGCACGCTGGCGCGAAGCGGCACTGGCCGCGCAAGTGCGTGCCGGACGTCCGCGCACGCTGCTTGCTCGTTTGACGGCCTGACGACCCAAACGACGTGACACGGCCCGGCGCATTCCCGTGCGCCGCCGTGCACGTACCCTTCAAAGCGGAAATTCCAAAAAGTAAAACGAAAGTAGAAAGTAAAGCGAATTTCCCAGCTTTTGCGGACGCGTTCGGCTTGATGGCGCGTTGAAAGGCAACGCAAGGTCGCCTGACGCATACTGCGACGACGGCAAATTTCCTATCGGTGCGTAGGAATAGTTCAGGGGTTTGTAGCGTTATCTCCCCATCACTGCCCGTTTCTCTGTTTCCCCCGTTTCCGTTTGCACTGCGCGACATCGCAATTCCATCATGAAGACAACAGGACGTCTGCCGCTGCGTGCGGCCCTCAAGGGGGCGCGCCTGGCGGTATTGGCGCTGGCCTTGCACGGCGCGGCCGCCGTGGCGCAGGATTTCCAGGTGCGCGACAGCACCGGAGTCGCACTGGATGACGCGGTCGTCTATCTCACCCCGGAAGACGGCAAGGTGCCAGTGGCGCGTCCGGCAGCGGCGTCCATCGTCCAGCAACACAAGATGTTCATGCCGCTGGTCACCGTCGTGCAGAGGGGGGCGGCCATCGATTTCCCGAATCGGGACGACATCGCGCACGACGTCTATTCGCTTTCCGACGCGAAACGCTTCGAGCTGAAGCTGTATCGCGGCGGGTCGAAGCGCGTGGTGTTCGACAAGCCCGGCGTGGTCACCATCGGCTGCAACATTCACGACATGATGATTGCGTACGTCGTGGTCGTGGACACGCCGTACTTCGCGAAGACCGGGGCAACCGGCCGGGGCGAGCTACCGCAAGTGCCGCAGGGGCGGTACCGCGTGTCGGTCTGGCACCCGCGTCTGGGCAACGTACCGGCTGCCGTCGTGGGCACATTCAGGCTACCGGCGGACGTTTCGGCAGGAGCCAAACTGCTTTCGCTGACGTTGCCGCTGCATGGGGACTGACGCGTGTCGTTCTTTCCTGCATTCCTGAGATTGCCTGGCAACCTTCGTGGCCGATTTCTTGGCATTACGCGTGGCAAATTGGCCAGTCTTGGCTGGCATCGTCTGCGCACGAAGATCACGCTGGTGTTCGTCGCCCTGATTCTGGTGGTGCTCGCCGTCATGCAGATGACGGCCAGCCGGGCGCTCAACGACGCGTCCTCCGCGCAGGTCGCGGAGCAGCTTTCGGTCGGCCAGCGCGTGTTCTGCCGGGCGCTGCAAACCAAGGCGGACGAACTGACGCAGGTGGCTCAGGTCGTCACGGCCGACTTCGGATTTCGTGAGGCAGTGGCACTGCATGACCCGGTGACGATGCACTCGGCACTTGAGAACGTGCGCGAGCGTGTGCATGCAGACGTGGCGCTACTCGTCGATCTGAACGGCGCGGTGATCGCCGATTCGCGGGTGTCGGGCGCGGTGAGCGACGGTGACGACACCGATGCGACCGACTCCGCGCTACCCGGCACACCGCGCGGCAACCTGAGAGGCAAGGCGGGCACCTCCGTCTCCGTGATTGGCATGCTCGGCGGCCGCGCGTATGAACTGGTGAGTGTGCCGGTCAAAGCGCCGCTGATCATCGGCTGGGTGACGATGGGCTTCGCACTCGACGACGCGTTCGCGCGCGACATGCACGAGCTGTCGGGGCTGGAGGTGTCACTGGTGCATCGCGTCGCCTCCGGACAGTGGGAGGTGGTGGCGAGTTCGCTGCCGTCGGCCGATCGTGCCGACTTGCAAACGGCGCTGACCCGGAACGTCATTCGCGTGACGGGGAAGGAGACGACGTCGCGCGTGAGCGGATATGCCGCACGCGTTGTCAATCTGTCCGGGACGGGCGCCGCCGCCCCCGCTCCCGCTCCCGCTCCCGTTATCGCCGTGCTGCAACGCTCGTTGACCGAGGCGGCGGGTCCGTTCCGTCAACTTCGCTCGACGCTACTCTGGCTGACGCTCGGCGGCATTGTGATTTCGGTGCTCGGGGCGGCGCTGATCGCGCGTAGCGTGACGCGTCCGCTGGCCGCGTTCGTGGATCTGGCACGACGCATCGGCAAGGGCGATTACGCGGCGGCCATCGACGTGCGACGCCGCGACGAAACCGGCGATCTGGCGCGCGCGTTCGACCTGATGCGCAACGCGATTGCCGAGCGCGAGGAGCGTATTACCGAACTGGCTTACGTCGATACGCTGACCGGGCTGCCGAATCGCGCGGCGTTCAGCGAGCGGATGCAGGCCGACATCACGCAAGCGTATCGTGGCGGCGCCCCGTTCGCCGTCATCCTCATGGATATGGACCGCTTCAAGGACGTGAACGACACGCTGGGGCATCACGTCGGCGATCACCTGTTGTGGGAGGCGGGGCACCGGCTGAGCACCGAGCTTAAAGCGTCGGGCTATATGGTGGCGCGTCTTGGCGGCGACGAGTTCGCCATTCTCGTGCGCGGCGGCGATCAGGCGGCGGCGCATCGGTGTGCGACGGGGCTTGCGAGCGCCCTCGATGCGCCCATCGTGGTCGACGGTCAGACGGTGGACGTTGGCGCGAGCTTCGGCATCGCCGTCTATCCCGATCACGGTTCGGACATGCACACGCTGCTGCGGCGTGCGGATCTCGCGATGTACGCGGCGAAGCGTTCGAATCTGGGCGTCGCAGTGTACGAGCCGGATACCGAGAGTCGCGACCGGGACCGCTTGTCGCTGATGAGCGATCTGCGTCATGCGATCGAGCATGGCGGCCTGTACCTTTGCTATCAGCCGCAAGTGGACTTGTCGGACGGCAGGGCCGTGCGTGTCGAAGCGCTGGTGCGGTGGCGGCACCCGAAGCGGGGGATCGTGCCTCCGGCGGAGTTCATTCCGTTTGCGGAGCAGACCGGGTTCATCCGCGTCATTTCCCGGTGGGTCGCGGCGGAGGCCATCGCGACGTGCGCCGCATGGCATGCGCGAGGGATTCCGCTTGGCATGTCGATCAACTTGTCCGCGCGCGATCTGGTGGACGTCGATTTACCGGATTACCTCAAGCGGGTGTTGAGCGAACACGCGCTTGCACCGCATTGGTTGTGTGTCGAGATTACCGAGAGCGCGCTGATGGACGATCCGGAGCAGGCGTTGATCACGATGGAGCGCTTGCATCGCATGGGCGTGCGTATTGCGATCGACGACTTCGGCACAGGCTATTCATCGCTGTCGTATCTGAAGCGCATGCCGGTGGAGGAAATCAAGATCGACCGGTCGTTCGTGAAGGGGATGGCGCATGAGCAAAACGACACGCTGATCGTACGCTCGACAATTGCGCTGGGCCACAGCATGGGCATTCGCATCGTGGCGGAAGGCATTGAGGACGCTGTGACGCTGGAGAAGCTTCGCGCGCTCGGATGCGACTTCGCGCAAGGCTATTTCCTGAGCAAACCGCTGCCGGAAACCGAGCTGGTCGACTGGGCGCAGGCATGGCAAAAGCCGGGGAGCGAGGCTGTATAAAAATCCAGTCTTTTGAAAGCGGAAATTTTGTCTTATCTTTTCATCGTCGCGCTCGCAGGGGGCAGTCGGACGGGCGACGATGGATCAGCTCGACAAACTGACACATTCATAACGGTTACCACGGCGCAACGATGTGAGGACATCATGAAAACGGTCGCGGTTCAGGCCAATCTGGACGAGACGGTGGATCTCGTCCGCAAATTCGCACACGATGAATTCGCCCGTGCTATCGGCGTCGAGGCACCCTCCGAGCAGGACGTCCGTGGCTTTCTACTGGATCGATTGCGCTCGATGCGGTTTCGTGCAGCAGAGCCCGGCGACGAACCGACAGTGCAGCGCGTGTTCGATTGCGTCTACGTGATGCCGGTATGCGTTCGATACGAAGGCATGCGCGTGATCGAAGCGCGCTTGGTCGTCATGCCGGACGCGCGCTATACCATGAAGGCTTATATCCCGGTGTCGGATTAAGCGAAAAATTCCTGCATTTTGGGGAGTCCGTCACGACGCACGGGCTCCTAAACATGTTCCCCCTCCCAGTCGGCACCCGCCGTCACTGAGCGTGGCTCCCGTTCGCACAGATTATTCCGGTTTCTTACCCGCGATTTGATGGGAGGCGGCCGGTTCCTGTTTGGGCCTTTTCCCTTCCGCCCCATGGGAAGTGGCTGATTCTCGTCCGCCATGCGTCACCAACGCCCGCTGGCTTGGTAGCCTCCGGGCTTTCCTGCGTTGACCCGATCCGAAGCATCCGTCCGGACATAACGATGTGCCGCGATAGCGCATGACGCGACGCAGGACTCATTCATGCTGGCCATTGAGCAGCATTTCCGATTTGCATCCGCCAAGTGGGATTCTGCTCATCAAAGTTGAGGGATCGAACACGCATGTCGAAGTCCGACGTTTTATATGGAGTCCAAAATAAATATTCCGAGGCAACGGATGGCGGAATTTCTGGGAAGGGCCGAATAGCGCCGTTGACTTCGCTTCGGTTCTTTGCGGCGTTCTTTGTGGTTTTTTATCACCTGCAAGGTGTGGTGATTCCGATGCCGTCGATTAATCAGATGGCGTTGGGTGTGTCGTTCTTCTTTGTGCTGTCCGGCTTCATCTTGTCGACGGTTTATCCGGATGCGACGAAGATGTCCTTGTCCAAGTTCTATGCGAGTCGACTTGCGCGCTTGTGGCCGGTGCATGCGCTGTGTGTCTTCGCGGTCGTGTTTGCCTATGATCGCGCGATGCTGTTCGATGGCTTTTGGCTACCCAAGGTGCTGACGAATCTCAGCATGTTGCATGCATGGATTCCGCAGTACGGCTACGTCTTCTCGTTGAATTCCGTGTCCTGGAGCATTTCGGCCGAGTTCGGCTTCTATCTGCTCTTTCCTGTATTGGCGGCTTCCCGGCAGGTCGGAAAGGTGGTGATCCTGATCGGTATATTGACGGCGATCGGCCTCTTTCTGCTTGAATTCAACCATGCGACCGTGTGGTCTGAGGATCCATGGAGGTTCTCGGCGGTACTGCTGGTTTCGCAGAGTCCGTTTGCAAGGCTCTTCGAGTTCGCCGTGGGCGTGTGGGCCGCGCGAGTGTTTCGCGAGCGACGTTATTCCGGTTTTGTGACGAAACATGCGAACGTCCTTGAGGTCGGCGCGATCTTGTTGCTATTGGCATTTGGCGTGGTTTCGCGTTATGTCGTTGCCGCCGTTCTGGGACGTGGTTTTCACATATTCGGCAGTTGGCTGGACGTAGCGGGTGGCGTGTTGGTGTTCGCATTCATGATCTTTGTGTTCGCGCATTCTGCTGGTGCGTTGAGCCGGGGGCTTTCCAATCGAGTTCTGGTGTTCCTTGGAGAGGCGAGTTTTGCGCTCTACATGGTGCATCAGCTCATCATCAAGTACGCGATGACGAAAGGGTGGACGACGCTACTTCCGTGGCCGCTGACGCTGCTGTTGCTTTGCCTCGTCATCGGCATTACGTCGGTGGCTGTCTACGTGCTGTGGGAGCGTCCGATGCGCCGCCTCTTGCTGCAAACGCATGCGGTGCTGTCGAGCCGGATGCGAGCGATCCGGCAGGTTGTGACGTCTTAACCGCCGCCGCAACGATTCAGAAAGTAAAAAACCCGCACAGCCAAACACTGTGCGGGTTTTTTTAACTCTTATTCGCTAACGCTACTGACACCTTCCAAGTCGTAACGCGGAGTAATACGGGCTTACAAATTCGCGAAGGCATTGCGTCAACATTTGCCGCGCAGCGGGCGTTTATGAGAGCAGGCGCCCCCTCATTTCTACTGAAACCCCAAAAGTAAGCGCTACGCAAAGTTCAGGCGACAACGTTGAGATTATCGATCATGAAATCCAAGTCCTGTTACACCCTTGTTGTGCCGCTTCTGTTGGCGGCCTCGCTGTCCGGCTGCGTGGTGGCACCGGTTGAGCCGGCGGAGGTTGCCCCCGCGGGTGTCGTGTACGTTGCGCCCGTCGGTGTGGTGCCGGGTCCCGGCTATTCGTGGCGCTATCACGCGCACTATGGATGGGGATGGTGGCATCCGCGCTACGGTTGGCATCGCGGTTGGCACTAGTCGTCGGCGATGCTCACTCGCCGTTTCGTGTCCCAATGATGCAGACATGAAAAAACCCGCACAGCCAAAGACTGTGCGGGTTTTTCAATTCTGGTCGGGGCGAGAGGATTTGAACCTCCGACCACCTGCACCCCATGCGGGGCCGCACTCGCTGGAAAACCCGATGTCCATTGGGTTTGCGTGAGAGTCGCCTAAAACTTGCTCAGTTTTTGCGCGCCGAAAAGGCCCGTGTCGTATAGCCTTCCAGGCATGTATTAGGCGGATTCCCAGGGCAATTTGACGTCCATTCGGGATGTCTCCGGTATCGCCTCTTTGATGTAAATTTCGCTCGTCTTCCCGCTGGTGTGGGCGAGACGGCGTTGAATCTCCGTCCGCTGGCTCCCGGCCTTCGCCGCGTCGGTCGCCCCCAAGGCTCGAAGGTCCCGGAACAGGATGTCGTCAACGATCTTCGCGCGTGTGCGAGCGCGAACCCATGCCGAGTTCAGGCCCGATTTCGTGTAAGGCGTCTTGTCGCGCGTTGGAAAAAGGTATGGGCTGATCATCTTCCTTGTCCGCTTGATGGCCCTCGCACGGTCAATGACGCGCTGAATCGCGGGAGTCACCGCGATGTCAAGCACCTTGCCACTCGTTTTCGCCGTTTTTGACGGCTTGAAGCGAATCACGCCAGCGGTGTCGTCGATCTGGCTTTCCTTGAGCGTTCTAATGTCGACGCCGCGCTGCCAGCACAGGTAGGCCATGTCCATGATGCATTGAAACGTCGGGCCTGACTCAGTCGGTAGTCCGTCGTCACCCGTGAGGGCAGCAGTACGGATGGCGCCAAGCTGCTCGTGCGTTGGCAGCTTCTCGCGCCGTTTGGTCTCGTAGTCGGATAGGTCCAACTGATCGCACGGATTGTCATCTCGAAGCCCCATCTCGCTGATCGCATAGCGGAACATCTTGCGAAGTACGTTGGCGTACTTCTGGGCGGTGTTGGGTTTGTCGGCGAAGTTCGCCCGAAGAAAGTCAGCGCAGGTCTTGGTCTTCACCTGCGCGACGGTGAACGCGGAGAAGGCGGCACTGACTGTGTCGGCCATGCGACCATAGTCCTTTTGCACCTCGGCAGAGTATCTACCCAGCTTGTTCGCCTTCCACTCGGCACACAGGTAAGGCATCGTGCCCGTGATCAACTTCTGCTCGCCCAGCAGCTCGCCTAGCTTCGTGAGCATTACCGACTCGCCGTCGGACTCTGCGCAAAGCCTTATCCATCGCTGCACCTTGCCGGTCCACGGGTTGCGCGTCGGTTGAGGCGCGAAAAAATAGTAAGCACCGTGATTCAGCAGCACGCGGCGGGGCAGTCCGCGCGAAGTCTTCCTACGACGGTTCATTTTGCGCGCCTTATCGGTTGCAGTTGAGGCTCGTTTGCCGGGGCGGTAGGTGTCAGGGGCGCGCCCATCGGGTAGAGGCAGTGCATGCGAAGCACCAGCACTGAATTATCGGGGCGGCGGCGTGCCGGGATGCCGAGTGACGCCAGAACGTCGATCTGCTTTGCCGCGCGGCGGTAGCCGGTGATTCGCGCGATTTCTTCGCCAGTCAGTTCCAATGGCTGTTCCAGTACGGCTGCCATGTCTTAACTCCATCATCGATCGCGGTCACCCGCGCTTCAAAATGCAAACGGGGACGCGCTAACAAGGGCGTCCCCGTTATACAAACGTGCGCCGGCGGCGCTTACGTCCAAATTCCCAAATCTTCCTGCGTAACTCGTAAGACTTTGCTCTTACGTACTATTATGGTTGTCAGGCCATCTTTCGAAGCCGCCCACAAAATGCCTTCCCTCAACTTCGTGTATCGCGGTTGCACCGTCGACATTAAGATCGGCGAGCGCGCAACCCTGTGGGACGTCACCATCGAGGTCACGCCCTTTGATGGCGTCGAACTGATCGAGCCTTTTGGTGCCAGGAAGCTCACGCTGGCGAAGGTCGAGGAGCTCGATGTCATCCAGGCGGCGCTGATCGAGGAGGTTCAGTTGGCGATCGATCACCGGCTGGTCGGTTGCTGATACCCACCATGCTGGGTACAGGCGACTGAGTGTTCATGCTAGGATTTCTTCGAAGGCGTATGTTGGAGGGAAATTGCGTCATGAAATATGAGGCGGACTACTTTTGCACCGCGGTGCGACCCGAAAAGGACGGGGCGTTTCGATGGGTCGTCTTTGGCTACTTCGACGGTGGCAGCCGAGCCGGCCTCGAGATAACGAGCACCGCGGAATATTCTTCCGATGCCGAGGCACACATGGCGGCGACAGAATGGGTGCACGCGAATCTACCGAACGCAAGCGTGTATGGCGACGCGAAATATAAGTCACGTCAAGCATAGATCAGTCACCATGGGCGCGCCCCTTATCCCCCTGACTTAACCGACATGACCTACCTCTGACAGTTCAGTGCTTCGGCCGTGGCCGGGTGGGTGGTCATGCTATTTCCTCGATCGCTTCGCCTGCGCACCGGATGAACTCGGCCGCTTGTTCCGCGTTGATCGCGTTGCCGTAGGCGCGCAGTCGTCCCACTCGCGCGGCAGCCCCATGAGCCAGCGGGAATGTGCCGGGTTCAACTGGCCGCCACTTTCCATCCCGGCAGAAGAGCCAATCAGCATCTCGCCAGAAGCCGTTAGTCGGGCTGGGCCGCAGATCGCTGCGAAGTCCTGAAGGCGCTGCTGCACTTTCGTTCCGTCCGCCCGCGTGATCGACATGGCCGAATCCGGATTGCCCGTCCGATCGTTGTTGCAGGATGGCGTCGGCCATCCCGCCAGCCATGCCACTCGCCCGAGTAGTGCGTTCAGCGGCACGTTCTGGCACTCCGCTCCGTCCTTGTGATCGCGCGTCGTCGGGGTCGGCCAGCCCGACAATTGCGCCGTTTGGCGAAGTGACAGGCCGCCCTGCAACCCCGGCTGAACTTGTGCGCCAGTTCCGTCGTTTGCTCGCGGAGTGGGCCATCCAGTAAGTCCGGTCTCGGATGTGCGGGGCACCGACGCTCGCAGACGGAAACGCGATCGCTGCGAAGGCGTGTCCCAAGCCTTCCATGTCATCTTGTACAAGGTCGATCCAAGCATCGACGTCCTTGCTCGCAACTTGCTCTCCAAAGACCGCTGGAGGCATGCACTCGCGGATGAGGTGGAACCAGTGCGGCCAGAGGTGCCGCTCGTCAGCAAACCCAAGTCCTGCGCCTGCCGCGCTGAAAGGTTGGCACGGACAGGAACCAGTCCAAACAGGTCGATCGTCAGGCCAGCCAGCCAATCGCAGGGCGTAGGACCAGACGCCGATACCTGCGAAGAAGTGGCACTGTGTGTAGCCTCGGAGGTCATCAGGTCGAACATCGCGGATATCTCTCGTGTCGACGTCGCCAGGCGCGATGTGCCCAGCGGCGATGAGGTTGCGGAGCCAGCGTGCGGCGTACTCGTCATGCTCGTTGTAGTAGGCGCCGCTCATGCTCGGAAGGGCACCCATCCGGTTTTCGGCGAACCGTCCTTGTTCACCATCGGCGTCCCGTCTGCCTTAGTTTTCGCTCCCTGGCACATGATCTTCAGGTTGGCGAGGTCGGCGGTGTTGCAACGCTCGACGAGGGCAATGAACTCCTCGGCAAACTGCGGCGCATCAAATTCTTGCGTCACTTTCACGGGCTTCATCGACAGATACTTCTCGTCGGCCGCCGCGCGCACCCGCTCCATCCACTCCGTTTCGGAAAGCAGCCGCTTTCCTTCGTGGGTCGGGACCTTGTTCTTCGCGCGCTCGATCGCCACTTGGCGCGAGCGGCCATACACACAGAATCCACTCATGATCGTTCGTCCTTTCAGTAGTGAGCGCCGTATAGCGTGACAACGGGGCCTGCCTGGCAGTAGCCGCTTTCGGAGCCCACTTCTGCCACAGGGGTGAGAAAGAAAAACGGGTTGCCCTCGAAGTTTTCGCCTTCCGTCTGAATGACGACGACGTGATGCCGAGGGTGCTTGCTGAGCTCTTCGATAAGGTCGGCGACGGTCATGCTAGGATTCCTCGAAGAAGAATAGGGGGCATGATGACGTTGTGGATTGGAGTTCCGTGGGGGCTTTGGGTCTATTGCGCGGCCGTATTTGCACTCGGCGGTGTAATTTCTGCGCACTCAATTTTTTGCCTTTCGACATCCGATTGGGCAGCCTGGGTTCAGGCAATTGGTTCGATTGCCGCCATACTGGGGGCCTTCGCGATAGCGAACGATCAGCGAAAGCGTGAGGTCACCCTTCGAGTCGAGGCGGAAAAGGCTAATGATTTCCGGTATGACGTTGAATCGCGCTGGATGAGCTCTGATGTGTTGGATTTTCTCAATCAATTCATTGACTGCCGGGAGGGGTTGCTGCTCAGCGCGAACATTGAGGACAACGATATTGCGGACATGCTTGAAAGACTTGCTTGGTGTCGGCTGCGAGCACGCGATCGTGAACACCTTGGGGCCATAGGTGTGCTCCGACGATCGTTGATGCAAACGACTCGGCTGGTTCTGGCGCGTACGCACCCCAGCTTTAGGCCATTGAGGCAAAGTGACGTTGAGTCGCTCAACAAGCTACGCAATGAGGCTTTGAAAGCTTACGGAGTGATCATGGGCATTGATTTCTAGCCTGCGCGTGCTTGTCATCACACCCCCTTCGCCGTACTGGCGGCAATGGCGGCGCGGATAGCGTCGCGCGGGTCATCAGTGAACGAGCGGCCGATTTCGCGGGCCCGAGGATAGGGCATCTGGTGTTCTTCCACCACCCACCGAACATCGAAGTCATCGCCACCGGTAGGAACGTTGATCGCGCGAAGATCACACGTTTCATCGCGCAGCCAGTCGAGCAACTTCGCGTCATCCCCGCCATCCGCCGACAGCGTAGCGCGGGCATACTCGCGCATCTGCCCGGCGCTGAAGTAATCGCGAGACCCGTGCGGCATTTCCGGCACAGGAAGGGGCGGCAATCCGGCGTCATCCCCGCTCACCTTCGCGGGAGACGAGAGGGCCGTGACCGGCGATAGTGCTTGGTCGATGGATACGAACTCGGGGACGGGGCGTCCTTTGTGCAGGGCCTTATGTACGGCGGTCCAATCGATAGGGGGGCGCGGCTGCGGCGCATCTGCGACATAGGTATCGAGCAGTGCTTGCAGTTCGGCGATCTTGTCGGCTTGCCCGCGGATCGTCTCGCGCTCGCCGCCATTCACGGGCGCTGCGTAGAGCGAATATTCGCCGTCCGGCAGATTCAATCCCACCGATGTCGCGCCCAAAGTAATCTTGGCGTTTCCTCGGCCATTCGACACCTTCTTTAATCCGGCCACCGCCTCTTGCCCTGCGCTCTGTGCGGCTGGCGTGGGGGCGGCGGCGAGCGCGTCGTGCAGAGCGATAACGTCCCGCTTCGCATCGGTCAGCGCGTGGAAGATCGCGGCTTGCGACATATGGCACATTGCTTCTGGGTCGCATTTCTCCCATTGCTCGCGCGTGCGCTGCAACGTCACGGTCTTGAGGTCATGCATTCTGGTTCTCCAGTGCGAGGCGGCCAGCACGCTTTGCGGCGACCATGAAGCGGTAGAGGCCGAAGAGAAGGCCGGGGGACTGGCTCTGGTACCCGCGAACGGTCTCGATCATGTCTTCGTGCAAGTTGCCGTGTGCCAAGCATGCGCATGGGACATGGGCCTTCACGTACTGACGCGCATCGGTGCAATGGCGGCACGTCTTGTACATGTCGAGGCACCCGTCCCAAACGCCGACGACCTTCTCGTAGGCTTCGCCGCGCGCGATTGTCCGGCCACATTCGCCGCACCTGTGCGTCTTGCGCGCCGTGTGGACCTTCTTCGTGTAGAGGGTCGGCTGAACGTCGTAATCGCAGTAGCAGCTCACGTTTCCACCTCATTCGGATTAACGCGCGGCACGCGTGCGTTCTCGGGCCAGTAGTCGGTCCATTCGATGTCGTCGAACGCGCACGGGGTGGCTGCCCTGCGGGCGGCTACATGCGGGTCGAAGTCATCAATTGAAGGCAGGCTCCAGCCCTTGCCGTTCCACCAGCGCCAGAGGACATCGGATCGAATGGAGTTGGCATTCCACCACCCCACATGCGGAGGCGGTCCCTTATGCCAGGTGCGGGTGCTCATGATTTCGCCTTGCCCGAAGGCCTATTCAAGCGAAGAAACTCGCCAATGCAGGCGTTCCAGCCGTCGACGTATCCGGCCTCGCCTGACTCAGTCGCGGGCGGCAGCATTTCGGGGACGCGAAGCCCCGCATTCCCAATCAACGGCGGCGGTGCGGGCGGTGGGGCTGGCTTGGCGTAAGTCGGCGGAGGGTTGCGGTTGCTGCCTTCGGCAATCGTCTCCACCACAGACGGCGGCGCTGGCTGGGTATTCAGCCCTTCGGGGCGGGGGTCGTAGGGGCTCATGCGACCGCCTCGACTTCGGAGGTCGGCTCGGATTCCTTCGAGAGTGCCCAGTCAGGCGTTTTGAACGGCTTGTCGTCGTGTCGGAAAGGCATAACGACGATTACGAAGTTCTCGTCGCCGATATCCACCAGGGCCGCGCCTTGGCCGTTATGTCGGATATGCGGGTATCCGTCGCTACCGTGGACGAGCCGGGTGACTGTTCGAATGTCGGCAAGTAGTGCCGGATTGAATTGGGCCAGTTCTCCGGACAGTGTGGACGGAACGACTTTCCGCCAGTTGGGGAAGATGCCGGGGATTGCCTTCGCCGACATCGTGACGTGTCCTTGCGTGACGCCGACGGTGTCGTCGTCATCCACATGAATGGCGACCGGTTGCGCTGACCGTTTCGCGTCGACGTACCGAAACAGTTCATTCGGCACGATAGCCAGGCGCGGCTTATCGACCGGAGCATCGGCCGATCCACGAAACGCAGCAAGGCGATGGCCGTTCGTTGCCACAAGGAAAGCATCAGAGCCGACGAATTCGACCAAGATGCCGTTGAGGTAATACCGAATGTCCGATTTCGCGGCAAAGTGAGTCATCGCCTTCACGATGTTCGGTTTCACAGTAACGATTGCTTTACTCATGTGTCTCTCCGGGTAGATGCGCCTGTCAGGCGGCGCTCATTTGACCGTGATGTCTGGGACGATCACCGACGGCTTGAAGGTCACTGCGTAGTGATAGACGCTGGCCTTGGCCGGTTCGAGTTGCTCGATGAAGTAGGTGACGTTGTCGGACAGGCCGAGGAAGTGCTTTTTGTACTCGTTCGGGCCGACCTTGCAGACGATTGCCAGCTTCGTTGGCGTGCTGTCGTTGTCGCGAGAGCAAAGTCCTTCGATGGTCAGCATGTATTCGCCGGTGATGCCGTTGTAGAAGACGATCCGGCGATTGATCTCGAAGTTGTCGGCAGCTTTCGAGAGATTGTGCGAGGCGACGTTCGCATCGTTGGAACACGCGGAAAGGACGAGAGCAATCGCAACTGCGCTGAGAGCGGCGAGAAGTTTTGCCATGCTAGGATTCCTGAAAACTTCGGGGAAAAGAAATGCAACAAGCTGATCGAGAGTTCTTGAAGACCGGAAAGGCGTTATTGCTCGTTGCTTTTGGGTTAGCCCTCGGCCTCGTTGTGGCGTACATCTGGCCTTGGCCCACTGTAGTGATACAGGCAAAAAACAAGGACTGGGTTGATATCGCAACGGCATTAGGAACCGTTGGAGCTGTCGTTGTATCTCTGGGGTTGGCGACAGCAGAGTTGCGCAGGAGGGGGCAGGAAGGAGCGGACCGAGCCTCTTTAGTTGCGGCTCAGATATCTCCGACTCTTAATGACTTTGTTGTCCGGCAAACGGATTTCTGCGTAGCGATGCAGTTTCCGACGATCCCCCAGGGCGACCTGATTACGGTCTCAAGACTTGTGGACTGGGCTACGACACAACGAACCTTTGCCGTCACATCAGACCAACTCATCGCCCTCAGCCCTCTGCCCAATCGCTGCGCTTTTCGTCTGGCGCGCGGTCTCTCACTTTTCGACCTGACACTTCGGGAGATTGCGGACGAATGGGGAGCGTATCAGGGCACGCTGTATTGCTTAGGTGAAGACGAGGTGAAAAAAATACGGGGAATGATGGCTGTGCCGTTTTCATTGCTGGTAATCGCTGCGAGAGAGTGCGAGCGTGCAGCGTCCCCAGTCTCTGCGGTTCCTACACCCGAGGAACTGTATGCACGGCCAGCGCATTAGGCGCGCCAGCTTACTCAATCGGGCTGCTTGACGTACTCGCGCCATGGAACCCAGCTTGTCGTCGTGTGGAAGCCCCAGTTGCGCTGCCACGGCCCCATGATGAACAGGGACCATGAGTCCTTGCCTTCGGGGATTTCGAGCCGGTGCCGGTCCGTGGCCTTACGGAACACGATTGAACCGGGGCCGCGCCAGACGCGCCGATAACCGCGCAGCAGTGGCGTTTCCGGCTGGCTGTCCAGCCGCGCGGGCTGCTCTTGCTCCGTCGGCATGATTTCCCAATAGCCACCCAGCAGCACGATAGAGATGCTCCACCACGGGTGGTCATGCAGATCCCGACCTTCGTCGCTGCGGAGCGTGTTGTGCACGCGGGCACCCCACGAAGTATCGCGACGGCCGTCGGCGGCGGCGCTCGCATCGTGTCCCGTCGGCTTGCGGAGCCACCAGCGGCGCATATAGCCGTGAAGATCGAAATAGGGCTTGAGTTGGGCGTATCCGATGATCGTGTACGCCACCAGCTTCGGCATCCAGATTCGCATGGTCATACCTCCTTCGGCTTTGCGCCCTTGGCGCTGATGTCGGTATGAGCGGCGAGCAACTCGCGCAGCGCCATCGCGCTGACCGTCACCTGAAAGTCAGTTTCAGTTTTCGCGATGGCCGTGAGCTGCGCTTCGGGAAAAGCCGAAACGAATGCGCCGACTCGCTCGACGTACGCGCTGACGGCCTTGCGCGGGTAAGACTTCCCCTTGATCGAAGCGGCTGTGACTTTCTTCTTGCCGCCAACAGACGCCTTTTCCAATTCGCCAGAGAGAAACGCACCAGCCTGCTCGCCGTGTTGCTTTACGGCATCCGCTGCCACCGACGCAGATACTGAGCCCGAGAACACCAGTCGGTGCACGTCAGAGTTCGCGCCGGCCAGCACGAGCATTTTTCCGACCCACTGAGGGGAGACGCGATCGGCTTCCGCGATGCGCGAGTTGTCCCAGCAGAAGCGGGCAAGGCGTTGGTATCCGAATGCCTTTTCGAGAGGGTGTAACTGGCGATTCTTGTTGCTCGACAAGATCCGGACGGTTCGGTCCGCATCGTTGCCGTCGAACGCTTCGATCCGCACCATCAACTCATCGAACTTGTCCCGAAGCGGTGCGCCCGCAGCGTCAGCACGGCCGATGGCAGCATGGCGGCGGTGTCCGTCGACCAACCAGACGCCGCCCTCGGCGCGCGGCCGAACTTCGAGCGCTGGATACTGCCCGCCCGCCATGATGTGGCGGAAGAGGCTTTCGTCATCCTCCTTGGCCGCATTAAGCGCGTCGCCTTCGAGCAGATCGAGCGAGGCACGCAGATTGAAGCCGGGTTCGACGTGGATATCCTCGTAGCGGATCTTCATCGCGTCCGCGCGTCGGATTTCCTTGTCGAGAATCTTCTGTTTGAAGGACGGGACAGCGGTCATTTCTTTCCTCGTTCGCGGTCGACGGCGGTACGGATGTGTTCTCGGAATCCCTTGGAAGGGTGTCCGCCGTATGGGTAGTGGGATTCGATGTGACGCCAGCGCTCGGCATCTTCTTCGACGTCGTCGCGGCGCTGGGCATCGGTCTTGATGTAGAAGGCGAGGGCGGCGAGCATGACGTTGGAGTGCGCTGCGAGTGCGTCGAGCAACAGCTGTCGCGCTTCGATTTCCTCGTGATGCCGCGACGAGCCGGGGAGGGCTGCCCGTACAGATCGGGCTCGCCGCTTGTTCACGAGCGGACGCAGCGCCTCCCAAGCCCGTTTTGCTGCCGCCCTGTTCGGGGCACTGCTCATACGTTGAAAGCGAGTTTTGCGACGATCGCGCCGACGAGGGCGGACAGATGGCATGCCCAAGCCACACGCTTATGGTCGATCGTCCACTTGTTGTAGCGGAGGAAGGCTGCGTTCACGGGGGCGACGATGAGGCGCTGAAACATGCGGCGCCTCAGTGGGTAGCGTCGCGATACCCGAGTCGGTATGCGAGGTCATCGGATTGGCAGGGCGTACCGTGGACGGCGTCATGCCATCCGGCGTGATACCGGCGAATCTCTGCTGCAAACATGGGAATTCCTCCAGAGAGGTGGGAAAGCCCCGGCAGAACACCGGGGCTACGGCTCTAACCATGTCCGTCATGGGCCTGTGAGCGGTCAGGCTCGCTCTACCGCGATCGTCTTTGGGCGCCGTCATCTGGCGTAAAGAGGGCGGGCACTCCTCCAGCCATCGGGCAACTGAGATCCCGTGCCGCGTTTCGTCCGGCTTTCACGTCGGTGAGTGCTGGGCAGTCACAGAAACCGAATGTGGGCGCGTTCAGCGCAGCTAGCCGTAGTCCATAGGCACCGCCGGGTTAGTCGTTGATCGAATGCGCCGCCACGTCGAGCGGGAAGGGCGCGGGTAAGCCGCCGCTCGCGCCCAGAGGAGCGGCAGTAGGATTAAGAGGACTGGCATAGCAAACCTGATTTACGACATTGCTGTCGCGTTTCGATAGAATCGGCGGCGATGACCAAAATAAGAGGGAGGGCGATATGCCGACTTGGGACTATTCTTGGAAAGTCACGGATGTCATGATCGGGTGTGCGACGCTGCTCGGCCCCGTCCTAGCCGTGCAGGCTCAGAGAGTTGTTGACCGGCTGCGGTCTGCTCGGGACGAACAGGTGCGAATCTTCCACGCGCTGATGGCGACAAGAGCTACGCCGGTGGCACCCAAACACGTCGAGGCGCTAAACTCCATTCCGATCGTTTTTCACCCGAACAACCTCTTTCTCGGCTGGGCTAGACCGGGACGCGGCGAGCTGCTGAAGACCATCGCTGAAGCATGGCGCACACTCCTTAATCACTACGATCAGGATCTGTCCCAACTTACAGATGGGCAGTCCGCACTTTGGTTACAGAACCGGGATACCTACGAAGTGCAGTTGCTGTCGAAAATTGGGGGCTACCTTGGGTATGCATTCCCCGATCTCGACATCAAAACGCAGGTTTACTTTCCTGTCAGCCACGGAAACGCAATCTTGGACGAGGACGCAATTCGCACGGGCATGGCGCGCGTCTTTCGGGGTGAGGCGCGCTTCCCAATCAACGTTGAATTGTCGCAGCCAGCGAACGGACAGCACAGGACTGAGCCTACGGCACCTCCCGCTGGCGGCGCTAACCCTTAAGAGAGCAGACCCGAGATCCTGATCAGATCGGGGGAAGTGAGATACGGGCTTTATGACGACGCCGCGCCGCCGTCGGATCTGCTCACTTGAAGGTGCTGCCAGCCAAGCGGGGCTATCATTTTCGATAGGATCAAGGTTTCCGCAGGGTCCGCTGATGTAGGATTCGATGGGTCTAAATCCATCATCTGAAAGACGGCGGGGCACCATGTACAGCGACGACGAAATCGAGATTGCACAGAAAAACGCACAGATCGAAGATCAGAACCTGCGGGCGAGCTTCGCGGCAGGAGATCTCGCTTTCTCACAGAGCCACAACGCGACGCTCGAAGAAGAGATCGAAGATTTGAAGCGCGAAGTCGACAGGCTGAACACGTTGTTGGGTAGCCCGTTGCATGTCATTGCCGATAAGCACCAAAAATTCCGCGCGTCGTACATGCAACAGCAGGAAACAATGGCGAATTGGATGGTCAGCCAGCAGGCGTTCAAGAACCTGGCCTATCAGCTTGCCGACGAGTTGGGCTTGAGCGACGAGGACGTATCGGCCAAGCTCTCTAACAATCGGGCCCGTGACATTGAGCAAGCCGCGCAAAAGTATCCGGAAGTTGCCCGCGTTAAAGACCGTCTTAAGTAACTTTCTCTGCGGCCGACTCGCGTGTGTCACCGAAGGATCAATTCCAGCGGGATCTATATTTAATCGACCGATTGAAGTGGTCCCGCCAAAACTTAACCCGTCGCCGTCCTGATGTATGGACGAAAATCAGAGACATAACGACGGGGGAATGATCATGATGGTGACGGTCAGAACGATAGTGGGTGCGCTTGTCCCCATGAGCGTTGCAGTAGGCGCGGCTGGCTTTCTGATTCCGCCCCCAAAGGTGCGAGCTGACAAAGATCACGACGTGCGCACCACACTGATCGCGGGCGCGGCGGTCCTCTCAGCTCTCTCACTTCTCATTCTGCTCGGCACGCATCTTCGCTGAACTGGCGGCCGTCACGCCTGCATCATCGGGGGCGTTCCCTCGCCGGGGAGGTGTTAGGTTCGCGGGGCGCGGGAACTGCGCTGTTTGATGCCGAGCGTAGCGTTCACATCGGCCACGAGCGTGAGCGGAACAACCGAATAGCTCTTGGTCGGCGTCTGAGGCAGAAACCGTTCGCACTCGGGCCACGCATCGAGTAAGCGCGCAACGGTTGATGCTGCGTTGACGATCGATTTCAGCTTGCCTTCGAGCGCCTCCTTGTCTCGCCGAATTGCCTGGTGTTCGTCGGCGATTGCTTGGGAGCGCTCGTACAAAGGGTGGCTCGGCGTGATCTTCGCAATCTGCGTGAGGTGAGGTTGCGGTCGCGCCACGGACATCGGAATCTGCGAGAGCTTCAGTCCGTCATTTGATCGACGGCTGAATCCGGGGCAATCGATCCCGATCCACTTGGCGGTCTGCATCCATCCAGGGGGAAGCTTTCGAGCGATCTTCTCCACCGCTCCGTGCTCCTCGGCGTACACGGCATCGCCAAAAGCGACGGTGTTGGAGTTGTGAGCCTCCTCGCGCTTGTCGAAAGCCGCTTTCATCGCGCTGCGAACGATCGCCATCCGCATTTCGTTGGTCAGTCGCATTTGCTCTCCTCGTGTATATGGCGCGGCTCTCGGAAGAAAGCCGCCTCAGATACAGCATTTGGACGCAGCGTCCCGGGCTACTCCCGACTGAGTCGGCTCCCGGCGGCGCTGCATCTCTTCAATCCAATCGACGTTCTATAGCCACGTGAGCAGCCAGGCGGCGCTTGGATAGCCTCCGGTCTTTGTCTCAGGGGTAGAGGGTTCCGCCCTGCGCCTAGCCGCGCCCGCGAGGTGCGGACGCAATCGGCGTGTTCTATCGGTAACTGAGTTTTTAAGGAGCGCCCCAACCAGCGGGCGGGCAGCGATGTGTGCTGCGTTGGAGTCGATAATCACATATGTGATTTATTGGTGTCAACACATTTGTGATTTTTGTGGTTGTGTCGAACCGAATCTACTTCGCCTCAGCTTTCGAACGGCGCGAGTAATCGAGTCTCGGTGATCGGCTGCCGCACGATCGACGGTGTATGGCGAGTGATGGAGAAATTAGGTTGAAATTTTCACGGGGACGAGGCTAAACTACTGTTTAAATATACAGTAGTCTTAACAAAAACTCTAAGAGGGCCTAGCTGTGACGGAAAGTGGGTCGTCCCAACTGCGCTGCAAGCCAGGGGACTTGGCGCGGATCAATAAGGCGTGGAACGAACTATTGGAGGGGCGGTTGGTGTTCATCCGCCGCGCCCACTCGTCGACGGAATGGCTCGTCTACCTGTTGGACGGCCCCGCATTCTCCGTAAGCGAGGACCGGTGCCACATGGTGGTAGCTCGCGCGATGATCGCTGACGACTGGGCGCTCGAGCCTATCGGAGGAGCCCGCGATGTGGTTTCGGACGACGTTACGGGTTCAGACGACCAACCGGCTCGTCGTCGCCCGGGAGCATCCGAAGCATCAGATTGAAAGTGTGTGCGGGTTCGCCTGCTTGGTCGGCACGAAGAATCGCTTCGACAAGCTCGCGCGCGGCCTCGCTCGCGCCGCTTAAAGCAGCGTCCAAGTTGCCTGTACTCTTCCCATTTGGGGTCTGCGGCCCTTTGCCTTCAGCAAGCCACAGAGCATTTACCCCGAGGACCTCCGCAATCTGAGGCAAGCGCCTCGCGGTGCCCCGCGTCCCCGATTCTAGATTCCCGATTGTCGATTGAGTGACGCCGGCCTTTGCTCCAAGTTGTTCTTGGGAAAGGCCGACTTTCGTTCGTGCCCATCGGAGGCGTTCGGCTAGGGTGTACATATCACAATCGTAATGGAGTGCGCCATTTCATTTGTGTTGACTTGAATAAACACAAACGTGATAATTGTCCGCATGGACATCAAAAGCGCGGTATCTGAAC
The DNA here is from genome assembly GCF_902459615.1 of Pandoraea commovens. Lineage (GTDB taxonomy): Bacteria > Pseudomonadota > Gammaproteobacteria > Burkholderiales > Burkholderiaceae > Pandoraea > Pandoraea commovens. The sequence goes on along the minus strand of NZ_CABPSA010000001.1, from coordinate 924,856 downwards.
TCCTCGACACTGGGCTGACGCAAGCGCAACTTGCGGCAGAAGTTCCTTGTTCCCAGTCGCAAATCTCTTCGCTTCTGTCTGGCACCCGAGGCGCCCGCGTGTCCTACGCGATCGCGAGCAGGATCGCTGAACTTCATTCCGCACGAGTGTCACGCCGCGCCGCCGGCGGCGCTACTGGAGATTCTCAATGAGCATGCCGCAACGTACCGACGTACCTCCCTTCATCAATGTTCAGTTTGAAGCGATCGCCTTCGTTAACGGACTGGTGGTGATCGAGTCATCGCTCGACGTTCACAGTTTCTGGGTCGAACTTGGTCCGTCTGTTGGTTGGGGGAGATTCGACAGGATGGAACCGGGTACTACGACGACTGGTGAAGTGCCGTTTGTATTGCGTGTAGTGCGTCCGGGGCACGAGTCAACGCCAAGTCCAATAGTTTCATCGTTAGGTGTTTTGTGGCGTCGGCAGGCAGCTTGCGAAGCGCAGAAACGAATTGCTGCTTTTCAGCGGGCGACTTAGCTGACGCGAGGATTTTTTCCTCGATGAGTGACTTGATTGTGTCTTCGTGCAGTTTGATTGTTACGACGCCGAGGACGGCCGATAAACCCCCGTCGTCTGCAAGAAAGTCCATACCGTCCTTCGTGATTCTAGTCGTGCCGTAGCTGACCGAGTTGTCCATTGCAATCGACATGCATTCGGTTATGAGTCCGTGCTCACAAAGGTAGAAGAGGTTCGCATCTCGGATCTCGTCTGACGGAGCCGAGACTTTGTTGGCCCAACCACGGGCTGGATAGATGGCCGCTAATTGCTGTAGGACATTCTTTTGGTACTCACGATCGAGGTTCATAGACGTATGAATGAGCAAATGAAGCGACTGTATGCGCGGTTCGTGTTGTGGGTTATCCGCCCTGCGCTTGAAGGGCAACAAACGGAGGCTTCGGAGGCAACTAACCGACGCTTGGACGAGCAGTTACCTCGTGTGACGCAGGCGATTGTCGAGAGCCTCAAGAAGCGGCTTTGACCCTCAAGAGTTCCTCAAACGCCTGTCGCAGGTCGTCGAATGCTCGATCCGCGAAGCGGAGATTCTCGGTGCCGACTGATTTCTCTCGGAAATTTTTTTCCACAGCATTCAGCCGTTTGAGGACCGATTCCAGATCCGGACTTACAGAGGCAAGCGCCACTACTGCCGCCGTCAATCCAGCGATGTCGGCACGGATTTCTTCTAGTTCGGTCATGAGTACCCCGATGGATGTTGAGTTGTACGAAGTGAAGAGCGCACAGCTTAGCACCGTCGGGGGACTCGCCAGATTTGAGTAGTGAAGGCATGCGTTGAACTGTAGACGCACGAGGAGAAAAACACATGCGAAACGAATCGCACAAAACGAAGCTGGCAATCCTGTCCGATCACGTGGACATGTGGCGGCAGCGCGCGGGCAGCCGCGAGACGGTGGCCTTGCAAATCGTCGATGCCCACAAGGCATGGGGCGGGGACAAGCTGCCGCGCCTCGAATTCGATATGTCGGGAGATGCCTTCACTGCCGCGAAGAATGCCGCCGATCGCATCTTCCGTTGGCTCGACGACCGCAGCAAGGACACGAATCTGATGCCGGCGAACGTCGAGCGCTCGATTTTGGCGGCGATGCCCGTCGATATCCGCCTTTCGTACCTCAACGAATGGCTTGGCACGGTCGACGTATCCGTGCGTGTTCGGGCCGGGATGGAACAGGACGCTTTGAGCCCGCAGCAGATCGTGCAGACGATTGTGCATGCGAACCACCGCACGGAATCGTCGGCGGCGGATTTGCTGGACGGCATCGACCCTGGCGAGTTGCCGCGCCTGCACATCAGCCTGATCAACGATATCTCCGTGAAGAAGACGCTTGTAAGCGCCGTCGAATCGGCGATGCGCGTAACCGGTGAAGTGCCGGTCGGAATGGAGGGATTGGGAACGTGAGCGAAATCAAGATGAAGCTTTCGGTTTCGGTGGATCACGCTGCTATCGAAGCGGCAAAGGACGCGTTCGTGAAGGCTGCATCTCGCGCGGTGACGGTGATCGTCGCAGACGAGAAGCCGACGCTTTGCATCGGCTGTGGAGCGGTGCGCCAGCCCAACGGCGAAATGCCGTGCGACCACTGAGGAACCGCCATGAGTGCACATCGAGTCAATCAAGCGTGGGGCATTGAGTTGCGCCACACCGAGAAGATCGTGCTGTTGGCGTTGAGCCATCACGCGGTCATGTCGACGGGCGAATCATCGCCGAAGGTCAGCCGCCTGGCGCGTGACTGCGGCATGTCGGAATCGGCGGTACGCGAGTCGATCAAGGCACTGGAATCCGCTGGTCACATCGAGACGACGCCGGTGCGTCGTGGCGTCACGCGGTTTCGAGTGAGGACAGGGGGCGAGAAGTGAGCGCCAAAGTCATGGGGATGGTGTTCGAGCGTTACCCGACCGGCGGCGGCGAAATGCTGCTTGCGCTCAAGCTCGCAGACAACGCCCACGACGACGGCACCCGCATTTTTCCGAGCGTAGCCACGATGGCCACCCGTACCCGCCAGTCTGAGCGAGCCGTTCAGTACCAGCTTCGGCGCATGCAGAAGTCCGGATGGCTGGTGCTAGTTCGCCAAGCCGTCGGTGGTCGTGGCCAGTCCGGAATGCCCGCCGAGTACCGCATCAACGAGGCATGGATAAACGGTGCAGAACTTGCACCCATTTCCGATGACGACTCGGAAGACGGAAAGGGCGCAGATTCTGCACCGAATCAATCCGAGAAAAGGGTGCAAGACGAAGCAGAAAAGGGTGCAACTGGCGGCGTAAAGGGTGCAAACGACGACGTAAAAGGGTGCAAAGCTTTTGCACCCGAACCATCAGTAGAACCATCAGTTAACCGTAAGGGAACCGTCAGTGGTGCGCGCGGCACGCGCTTACCCGACGACTGGGTCTTGACCAAGGCTCTCGGTGACTGGGCTCTCGTGGAGCAACCGACGTGGAATGCCGACCATGTTCGCCGTGTGGCCGAGAAGTTCAAGGACTACTGGGGGGCCAAGGCAGGCGAGAAGGGGCGCAAGACGGACTGGGACGCCACTTGGCGCAACTGGGTCCGCAATGAGAGCGCTCTCACGACTGGCGCAGCGAAGGGCGCTTCCGGCGAGGGCTTCGGCAAGCGCAGTTACGGCAAAGGAGGGAAGCTGTGAATTTCCACGCCCTGCCGCTTCGCTCCTCCGGCAATTGCCCGAAACACGGCGACTACGACCGGCTGTGCTACTTCGGGGACTCATGGACGGGTTGCCCGAAATGCGCGGAAGAGGATGCCGCCCGCATTGCGCGTGAGCGCGAAACGATCATCCGTGCCGGTGAGCGCGAAGCATGGCAGCGCCGTCTCGGTGACACAGGCATTCCCGAGCGCTTCATGGATCGTCGACTCGACAACTACGTCGCCAAGACGCCGGGCCAGATTCGCGCACTCGAATTCGCTCGCGACTTTGCCGAGCATTTCGGTGAGCCCGACCGCCGTGGGCAGTGCGCCATTTTCCTCGGTCTGCCGGGAACGGGAAAGACGCACCTCGCCGTAGCAATCGGCCACGCAATCATGGAGTGCGCGCCGCGAACGGTTCTGTTTACGACGGTCATGCGTGCCGTCCGGCGAGTGAAAGACACGTGGACGCGTGGCAGCACGGAGTCGGAGTCTGCCGCCGTCGCTGCGCTGTCGTTCCCGGACCTGCTCGTTCTCGACGAGATCGGTGTGCAGTTTGGATCCGAAACCGAAAAGCTGATCCTCTTCGACGTTCTGAACGAGCGGTACGAAAAGCGCCGTCAAACCATCCTGCTCTCGAATCTCACGGTTGACGACGAAGTGGTCGATGGTCGTCGCGTACCGGGCATTCGTTCGTTTCTGGGGGAGCGTGTTTTTGACCGACTACGTGAGGACGGCGGCGAGGCTGTCGTGTTCGATTGGGAAAGTCATCGAGGCAAAGTCGCAGCTTAACCCGTGACGAATGCTGGCGGCGCTTTGATGAAGCGGCGAGGGCGGCGCTGGCGGGGCACGGGAACGCTGCAAGGGATCTTGTCGAAACGGTACGGCGGAGCTTAGGCGACCAGGTGGCAGAACGGCAGGAAAAGGAATTGCGGGCATACATCGCCCACCTACAGAGAAAGAGGAAGTGACACATGACGCCGTCTCGTATTGAAAGCAAGTTGCGCGGCCAGACTGCCATCGCACAGAAGGTGTTTGAAGTCGTGCCGATTCAGGAGGCATGGTCGGCGGTCGAGATCGCTAGTGCGCTGATGCGCACGACCCGATCAAGCTTGGATCTGCATGTGCTGCAAGGTTGCCTGCGCGCGCTGCGCGAGTCCGGATTGATCACCGAGGCACAAACGGGCCGGTACCGTCGCCGCGCGATCGCCAAGGATGCTGTCGCCGATGTTGCCAATCCGTCGACCAAAGTCGTCGTCATCAAGAAGGAGAGCGCTGTGCCCGAAGCGAAGCCGAAATCCCCGATTGACCTGTTGTCGTCGTTGTCGGCGCGCCTTTCTGCGTTGCGCACTCATGTTGACGCTGAAACCAAGGCGATCGCATCGGAGATCGAGACGGCGGCGCTGTCGATCGAAGAAGGCATCGAGCAGACGGCGGTCGAGGCGAGCAAGTTCAAGCAGCTGCAAAAGCTGCTGCAAAGCGCGGTCTGAGGGAGGTGCCGCGATGACGCGAAAGGGCCTGACGTTTCCCGAGCATGCCGTGAGCAACGGGCGAGTGGGTACGGCGCGGATTCGTGAGCAGATCGGCGCTACCGCTGCCGCGCTTGAATCAACGGTGCCCGCATTGCTTGCTCAGCCGATTCTCGGAATGGTTGCGAAGAAGCGGTCGAAGTACGGCAACAATCCGTGCGAGCTCGACGGCGAGAAGTTCGACAGCGAGAAGGAAATGCATCGTTGGCAGGTGCTCGTGGCCGAAGAGAAGGTCGGCCTGATATCGGGGCTACTTCGACAGGTCAGCTTTGAGATCGCCGCCACAGTGGTGATCGATGGTCGTAAGCGCCCGGCGCGCTACTACGTTGCGGACTTTGTGTACCAGCGCGACGGAGCAACCGTCATCGAGGATGTGAAGGGATTTCTGACGCAAATGTATCGATTGAAACGGCACCTCATGGCATTGCAGGGGCTGACGATCACGGAGATCAAATGAAGAGCGCGATTCTGGACTGCATGGACAAGGGCGACTGGTACGACAGGCAAGCGTTGTCGGATCTGAGTGGGGTAGCTCGTAAGAAGGTTGACGGATTGGTTGTGGAGCTCGTGAACGAAGGTCTTCTGGTCATGAGGAAAGCGCGTGCGTTTGAGTTCGGTCTGGCGCTTACGCGGTCTACCGCCCCGGCAGCTCGCATTGAGCCGACAGTGAAAGCAAAGGTAACGGCGAGGGCCTCGAAACCAACTATCGCTACGGGCCCTTACCGACCGGAGTGGCAGCCAATGATGGCTTACGGTGCGTATGCCAGCTCCCTCCAGCAACTTTGCGAGGAAATGCGATGAGCTGGGCGAGGAAGACGTCGCTGAGAAGTAGCGTGCCGCTTGCTCGATCACCGTTCAAACGCAAATCGCGCAAGCGAGCAAAGAAGGCAGAGCGTGAGCATATGGGCGTTGTTGCAGGGCTGTACTGCGTCGTATGCCGGAATCTCGGGTATGACGAGAGTCCGGCAGAAGTTCATCACGTGCGATTTCTGGCTGGCGGTGGGCAGCGCGCGGAGCATGCGGACACGATCCCATTGTGTCCGCTGCACCACAGAGTCGGCGGCTATGGCGTTGCCTTTCACGCGGGGCCTGCTGAGTTTCAACGGCGGTATGGCACCGAAGCGGAATTGCTGGAGCAAACGCGGCGCGATGTAGCGCATCGCATTTTTGCAAGCGTTGCACCGGAAGTGGCGTGATGGCGGTCCTGCCCACACATTTCTATCAGAACCCGGCAAAAGTCATTGAAATTGAGGAGAGCAAAACATGCAAGGGCTGCTTACACAAGCTGACGCTATGGGGACTGGAGTATTGCGCCAAGGAGCAGACCAAACCCGGCACGAAGAACATGCGGCGATGCGCGTTGTACAAGGACAAAGCATGACCACGAAACGTGACCTCAATGCTCTTTGCGAAGACTGGGCTGCCTGGCACCGCACGCGTCGCATTTTCGTGCCGCCGCTCCCCGCCGGTATGCTCGCAGGTATGCAGCCACGCAAGGTTGGACCTGAGCCGGATGCGATCTGTTCGTCGACGCTCAGCTTTTTCAATCTCGCTGTATTGTCGCTGCCCGAGAGCCCTGAGAAGGAAGCGCTGTACCTCTTCTACATTCACCGCGTTTCTCATATCAAGCGCGTGGCCTGCGCGCTGGGTATCTCGCGGGATGCGTTTTACAAGCGCGTGGATAGTGGCCGCGCACAGGCGTATCGCGCCTACTGCCGAATGGTTGAAAGTGTATAGCGTGGCGCTATACATCTTCGCACTATACAAAATCGGCAAAAAACGTATCATTTCGTAAAGGCTGAATCAGTGCATCCAGAGCCCGCGACGGTGAAAACCTCGCGGGCTTTTCCATTTCTCGTGCGTGTCTCCACCTCGCCATCAGGCGTTAGCCCGCACCGCTTCGGCGGTTGCGGGCGTTTCTTTCATGCCCCGACTGACTACACTTCGACCGCGACTCGCGCCGCTGAAAGCGCGCACGTCCGTCGTTGAGTCTCCGTCCTGGCGAACAGGAAAGACTGGAAGCACTGCGCGCGGATACGGAGCTGACTGGCAACGCCTTCGAGCGCTGCACCTTGCTGAGCATCCGCACTGTGTGTTCTGTCTGCGTGATCTCGTCATGCTGGGACTGACGCCGGCCGAGGTTGTTGTTGCATGCGCGGAGCGCGGCATCGCTGAGCCGCTCGGGACGATTGGCGATCACATCGTTGCTCATCGCGGAGATGATCGATTGCGACTTGATCCGGCCAATGTGCAGACCCTCTGCAAGTCGCATCACGATAGTGAAAAGCAACGCGTCGAGCGGCATCGATAGGGGGGCGGTCAAAAGTTCTGTCGGCCAAAACCCCTAGACCGCACGTTCCCGCACGCGCAGAAAATTTCCCCTTTTGGAGTTTTTGTTAATGGCCTTTAACAGCAAAAAGCGGCTGTTTGCCGATGCTGTTTTGGCCGGAAAGTCCAATAAAGACGCGGCCATTGCGGCGGGCTACAGTCCGGCTACCGCTTCGGCGGCTGGATCGCGACTTGTTAAAGACAAGGATGTCGCTGCTTACCTGGCCCAGCATCGGAAAAAGGGTGGCGCGAAGGCGAGTGTGATCGCAAAGCCGACGTCGAAGACGGCTGAGCAGTCCGAGGCGGCGGCCGTAACTGGTGCAGCGGTTGCCGCCGGGTTTGACCTGTCGACGATTCTGACTTTTAAGGATCCGAAGGATTTCCTGCTCGCGGCAATGAACGATCAGGCAACAGAGCCGAAGCTGCGGATCGACGCGGCCAAGACACTGATGCCTTTCGTGCACCCGAAGGTCGGTGAGGCCGGGAAGAAGGAAGCTCAGAAGGATGCGGCCAAGAAGGCCGGCGGCGGTCGCTTCGCGTCCGCATCACCACCGAAGTTGGTGGCATCTGGCGGAAAGAGCGTCTGATGCCGGAGTGGACAACCGCATGCCCTGACTGGGCAGAGAGACTGCAACGCGGTCAATCAATCATTCCGGCGCCGATCTTTCCGGATGAGGCTGAAAGAGGCCTTGAAGTGATGCGCTCGTTGCGCATCGTCGACGCGCCAGGAAGCCCCAGACTTGGCGAATCATCTGGGCAGTGGATCTTTGATCTGGCAGCGTCCGTGTTCGGCGCGTACGACGCCGAGAGTGGCCGAAGGCTTATCACGGAGTGGTTCGTGATGTTGCCGAAGAAGAACTTCAAATCCGGGCTTGCCGCGTCGATTATGCTCACATGCCTGATCCTGAACTGGCGGCAGTCGGCAGAGTTCACTATCTTGGCACCGACGCTGGAGGTCGCAAACAACAGTTTCGGGCCAGCCAAGGACATGGTGGCGTTTGAGGAGCCGGACGAGGACGACCAACTGGCCGACCTTATCCAAGTGCAAACGCACATCAAGACCCTGACGCACCGCGAAAAGAGCGCGACGCTAAAGGTGATCGCAGCAGATCCCAACACCGCAGCAGGGAAGAAAAGCGTTGGAACGTTGGTCGAGGAACTGTGGTTGTTCGGCAAACAGTCTGGCGCGAAGGAGATGTTTCGAGAGGCGCTAGGTGGCCTCGCATCGCGTCCAGAGGGCTTCGTGATTTGGATCACGACGCAGAGCGACGAACCGCCTGCCGGTGTGTTCAAGGAAAAGCTCCAATACGCGCGTGACGTGCGCGACGGCAAGATCCATGACCCGCAGTTTCTCCCGATCATCTACGAGCATCCGCCCGAGATGGTCAAGTCGAAGGCGCATCTCCGCGTCGAGAACTTGGGCATGGTCAATCCGAATCTCGGTTACTCGGTTGATCGCACATTCCTTGAGCGGGAGCACCGCAAGGCTAGCGAGGAGGGCGAGGCGTCATTGCGCGGCTTTCTCTCGAAGCATGGAAATGTCGAAATCGGTCTCGCACTTAGAAGTGATCGTTGGGCGGGCGCAGACTTTTGGGAGGCTGCGGCGAAGGCGCCGAAGTTAACCGTCGAAGAGCTGAAAGCGCGGTGCGAAGTGATTGCGGCGGGTATCGACGGTGGTGGGCTGGACGATTTGCTTGGCCTTGCGCTCGTTGGCCGCGAGAAAGGGACGCGCAACTGGCTAGCGTGGACTCACGCATGGGCTCATCCGACCGTCTTCGATCGCCGCAAGGAAATAGCCGAACGACTACGCGACTTCGAGAAAGAGGGCAACCTGACTGTCGTGGAGCAAATCGGCGACGACGTGTCTGACGTCGCTGCGATTGTCGCTGACATTGAGTTCGCGGGCCTTCTCTTCAAGGTTGGCGCGGACCCGGCTGGAATCGGTAGTGTCCTTGACGCGTTGGCCGACGCGAAGGTGCCGGAGGAAAAGGTGATCGGCATTTCGCAAGGCTGGAAACTGTCTGGAGCTATCAAGACGGCCGAGCGTCGCATTGCTGCTGCCAGCGGCCGACGGCTCGAAGACGGCCAAGTGGCGGACGGCATGTTGATTCACGGCGGGCAGCCGATGATGGCGTGGTGCGTCAGCAACGCGCGCGTTGTCCCTGTCGGCAACGCCGTGAACATCACCAAACAAGCCAGCGGGACGGGAAAGATTGACCCGCTGATGGCAATTTTCGATGCGGTATCGCTGATGGCGCTCAACCCGCCGGCTCAAGGGCCGTCCGTGTATGAGTCGCGCGGCATCCGATTCCTCTGAGGTGTGAATGGGTTGGTTTGATTTCGTCCGGGGTGAGAAAACTCCGGAGGTCCCCGCTCGCCTCGCGGAACCGACTCTTGAGCGGGCCTCGTCGCAAGTAGCGCCGCGTGCTGAGTCGACACCTGGGCAGGTTTTCGACGGCCTCGATGATCCGAACCTTCTCGAGTACATCCGTAATGGCGAGTTGAACGGAGGAGTCACGGGGCGCGAGGCGAAGGCCCTGCGAAACATGGCCGTCCTTCGATGCGTGACGCTGATCTCGCAATCGATTGGCATGCTGCCGCTCAACCTGATCGCGAACGATGACACGAAGCGGACGCAGGCGGACAACCCGGCTCACCGCCTGCTGAAGTATCGACCGAACGATTGGCAAACGCCGATCGAGTTCAAAAGCCTTTTGCAGTTGCGCGCGTTACTCGACGGCCAGTCGTACGCTCGCGTGATCTGGTCGGGAAATCGCCCGATTCGGCTGATTCCGATGGATCGCGGTTCTACGAAGCCGCGCCTGACGGAAGCGTGGCAGATGGTCTACGACTACACGACGCCCGCGGGGAATTTGATCACATTGCCAGCTCGCGAAGTGTTTCATCTGCGCGATCTGTCACTGGATGGCGTGAACGGTCTTTCCCGGCCACGGTTGGCGAGAGAGGCGCTAGAACTCGCCGAGCAGGCTGAGCGCGCAGCGTCCCGCACGTTTCGCACTGGCGTAATGGCAGGCGGTGCCATCGAGTACGAGAAAGAGCTTTCGGATGGCGCATACACGCGCCTGAAAGAGTCGATCGCGGAGAACCACTCGGGATCTGACAAAGCCGGTAGCTGGATGCTGCTGGAAGAGGGTGGAAAGGCGAAACAGTTCACGGCGACGGCGGTATCCGCACAGCAGATCGAGAACCGAAATCACCAGATCGAAGAGGTGGCGCGCATGTACGGCGTACCGCGCCCGCTTCTGATGATGGATGACACGAGTTGGGGCAGTGGCATTGAGCAGCTTGCCATCTTCTTCATTCAATACGGATTGTCGCCCTGGTTCGTTTCATGGGAGCAGGCGGCTGAGCGCCTGTTCCTGCCGGAGAACATGCTCGGCAAGCAGGTGTTCAAGTTCAACGAAGCGGCGCTTCTGCGCGGCACGCTTAACGATCAGGCGAACTTCTTTGCCAAGGCTCTAGGTGCTGGCGGACATTCGCCATGGATGAAGCAGAACGAAGTGCGCGAGACGGTGGATCTGCCTCGCGTGGATGACCCGGTTGCCGACCAACTGCGCAACCCAATGACACAGCAACCCAAGGTGAGCGGCAATGAGCCTCCTCAAACTGCCTGAAATCCGAGCCGATCACCGGCTCAACAGCGCGCAATACGACGTGCGGCCCGATGCGTTGGAGCGTTGGGAGCCGGGCGTGCACGCAGCGGCGAGTGACGACTCCGCCTCGATCTCGATCTACGACTCGATCGGCGACAACTGGGAAGGCACGGGCATCACTGCGAAGCGCATCAGCGCTGCGCTGCGAAACATCGGCGCGCGCGACCTCACGGTCAACGTGAATTCGCCTGGCGGCGACTTCTTCGAGGGCGTTGCGATCTACAACCTGCTGCGTGAGCACAAGGCAAAGGTCACGGTGAACGTGATGGGCATAGCCGCTTCGGCGGCTTCAGTGATCGCGATGGCGGGCGACGAGATCCTGATGGGTGATGGCGCCTTTCTGATGATCCACAACGCCTGGACGGTCGCAATCGGCAACCGGCACGACATCGCGCAGGCCGCCGAGGTGCTGGCGCCGTTCGACGCAGCCATGGCTAAGGTGTATTCGCAGCGCGCGGGCATCTCGCAGGAAGAAGCTGCTGCGCTGATGGATAAGGAGACGTGGATCGGCGCGCAGCAGGCCGTTGACGACGGTTTTGCGACCGGCCTGCTGGATAGCGCGAAGGTTGCCAAAGACACAAACGCGAGCGGCCGCAAGGCGCTTGCACTCATTGAAGCGTCGATGGCGCGCGCTGGATATTCGCGCGGCGCTCGTCGTGACGCTATCAAAACCCTTTTCGACGGCACGCCTGGCGCTGCCGCTGGAACCGCCATGCCGGGCGCTGGCGAAGACGTTGCAGCCTCGCTGCAAAACCTCATCAACGCTCTTCAAGGATAAATCCATGAGCAAGCAACGAATGATTTCCGCCCTGACGGCGGCACTGGCCGGCACCTTTGCTCCGGTTCCGCGCGGCATCATGTCCGTGCGCGCCGATACCGAGGTGAAGGCGCTCATTGAGGGTGTCAACCGTGCTTTCGAGGCGTTCAAGGCCGAGCATACCAAACAGCTCGATACCATCAAGTTGGGCCTGCCGACGGCTGACATTACCGCAAAGGTCGAAAAGATCGGCTCGGATCTCGATTCGTTCCAGAAGGCGCTGGACGAGCACAGTGTGAAGATGGCAGCTCTCGAAATGGGGGGCGCCGGCGGCGGTGCCAAGCTGCGCGACGCGGAATACACGGACGCCTTCAAGGCTCACGTGAAAAAGGGCGACGTCAACGCAGCACTGAACAAGGGAGCCGACGACCAAGGCGGTTACCTCACTCCGATCGAGTGGGATCGCACGATCACCAACAAGCTTGTTCTGGTCTCGCCGATGCGGGACCTCTGCCAAGTGCAATCGGTATCGAAAGCCGGTTTCTCGAAGCTGTTCAACCTAGGAGGTACGGGAAGCGGCTGGGTTGGCGAAACTGACCCGCGTCCGCAGACCAACACCGGAACGTTCGCGCCGCTCACGTTCGGTTCGGGCGAAATCTACGCTAACCCTGCTGCGACGCAGGGTATCCTGGACGACAGCGAAATTGATCTGGAAACGTGGCTCGCTGGCGAGGTGCAGACGCAGTTCGCGAAGCAGGAAGGTCTCGCGTTCGTCTCGGGAGATGGCACGAAGAAGCCGACGGGCATCCTGACGTACGTCACTGGCGGCGCCAATGCTGCCGCTCACCCGTTCGGCGCGATCGAAGTCGTCAACAGTGGCTCGGCTGCAGCGATCACTTCGGACGGCATCATCGACCTGGTGTACGACCTGCCGAGCGCATTCACGGGCAACGCGCGCTTCACGATGAACCGAAACACGCAGCGCCTGGTTCGGAAGCTCAAGGATGGCCAGGGCAATTACCTTTGGCAGCCGACGTACGTTGCGGGCCAGCCGTCCACGCTCGCCGGATATCCGCTGACCGAGGTGCCGGATATGCCGGATGTGGCGGCAAACGCGACGCCGGTTCTCTTCGGCGACTTCAAGCAGACGTACCTGATCATTGATCGCATCGGCGTGCGCGTGCTGCGCGATCAGTATACGAACAAGCCGTACGTACTGTTCTACACCACGAAGCGTGTCGGCGGCGGACTCCTGAATCCGGAGCCGATGCGCGCCATGAAGATCGCCGCGTCGGCGTAAGCGCCGTCAATCGGTCTGCGAATAGGGGCTCCTTCGGGAGCCTTTCTCATTTTGCGAGGAAGAGATGGCAAAGCTGATCAAGGCGTTTAAGGGTGTGATGGACGGTGACATTTACCCGACCACGTTCGAAGTGGGCGACGAATGCCCGCCGGAACTGGAAGCTGGCGCGTTGGAACTGGGCGCATTGGGCGACGAGACGCTCGCACCTGAAGACATGACTGCGGCGCAGATCAAGGCGGCGCTGGAAGCCAAGGGCATCGAGTACAAGGCGAGCGCGAGCAAGGCGGAGCTGGTCGAACTGCTGGCCGGTGCAGGAGAGTAATCAGTGCCGCTGGTTTCTCTCGAACTTGCAGCGAAGTTCGTCAAGCAGGATTTGGGCGCCGACGACGAGGTCGTGCAAATGGCACTCGACGGTGCCACGCAGTCCGCAATCGACTACCTGAATCGTCAGGTCTTCGAAACCGAGACCGCTTTGCAGGCAGCTGTTACGGCCGGTACGGCAGGGGATAACCCGACGGTGGTGAACGCGGCGATCAAGGCGGCGATCCTGAAGACGACCGCCGAGCTTTACATGAATCGCGAGGATTCGACTATCGGTAGCGTCGCCGAGCTGCCTTTCAACGCGAAGTCGCTGTTGCGACCCCACCGCATCGTGCCGGGTGTCTGATGCGCTCGGGAACCCTTACGCGACAAGTGCGGATCGAGCGCCGGGGCGCCGCAAAGGACGACTTCGGCCAGCCTTCCGACGGCTGGGTGCCGATCGGGCCGGTGCTCTGGTGCAACGTGCGCCTGTCGTCGGGATCTGAGGCGATCACATCCGACATGCCTGTCGGGACGGCGGACGCGAGCATTCGCGTGCGCTATCGCACCGATATCGATAACGGCATGCGGGCGGTTCTGATTAAGTACGTTGACGGCCAGCCGGTGGATGACGAGATTTTCAACATCGAGAAGTCGTTGCCCGATTACGCCGGCCGCGAGTATACGGACCTCGTTTGCGTCTCGGGTCAAGGCGATGGCGGTTGATTGGAAGACGAGCGGCTTTAGCGAGTCTGCCACCGAGATGCTAAAGCTTGCCGACGATCTGGCCGAATCCGCGCTACGGTCTGCCGCCGTTGCTGGCGGGACGATTCTTCGCGACGAAGCCGCATTACGCGCGCCGCAAGGTGAAACCGGAAACCTCGGGCGCGCGCTCTACCTGAAATTCATCGAAGAGCGCTCCACTGAGACGAGCAAGATGTACTACGTCAGCATCAGGCGCGGGAAGAAGGGTGACGGCCGAAACGACGTCGCCTTCTACGGTCCGATGGTTGAGTTCGGGCACTGGTATGTGCCGCCGAAACCGAAGGGCGTGAGGTGGAAATCTCACCGAGCCAACTCTGTGGGTAAGCACTGGGTCGCTGCACGTCCGTTCATCCGGCCGGCATGGGAGGCCCGAAAGACCGATGCCGTCGATGCGATGCGCAATCGGCTGAAAGAGAAGCTGATCGAAATTCACGAGGCCCGCGGCAAATGATCGAGCCACTCATTACGGGAGCGCTGGCCGAAGTTGCCGACGGCCGAATATTCAACGCCACTGCGCCGGCCAACACGCAACGCCCATATGCAATTTTCCAGAAGGTCGGCGGGCAGGACGCGAGCTCACTCGAAGGTCTTGCCGAGCGCATGAACGCGCGCGTGCAGTTCGTTGTGTGGGCGGAGACTGCGAAGGAGGCGGCGACGGTCATGCGACAAGTGATGACGACCCTCTGCGGAGACGAGCTGAAGGGTGTTCCCATTGGCGCCCCGGTGGGGTTGCATGAGTCCGATACCAACTGGTACGGCGAGCGCCTCGATATTTCTTTTTGGTTCACCGCTTGATAGATAAGGAGAACGGCTATGCCATCCCCGGCAATCTCGGCTCAGGGCAGCAAGCTTGAAATCGCCCCCCTGGGCGCAACCCCGACTTACACCCGTATTCGCGGCTTCAAGTCGTACACTGGGTTCGATGGTCAATCCTCGGAAATCGACACGACCGACCTGGAAAGCACCTCGAAGGAATACCTGCTCGGCTTGCAGGACAACGGGAACTTCAACTTTGATCTGAACGTGAATCGCGCCGATCCCGGTCAGATCGTGCTCGAAGCTGCGCGCGCGAGCAGCGCGATGCATCTGTTCAAACTCACGCTGCCCGACGGTCACGTGGCGACGTGGAACGGACTCGTTAAAAGCACGCCGCTTCAAGGCGGTGTCGATGCGGTGCTGACCGGCACGGTCAACACGCGCGTCAGCGGCGACGTGACGTGGACGGAGGCTCCGTGAACGTACTTTCGAAAGAGCAGATCCTGACGGCGGACGACCGCAAGATAAAGGACGTACCGGTGCCCGAGTGGGGCGGTGCCGTTCGACTCGCGGTTATGTCTGGCGCTGAGCGTGATGCGTTTCACGCTTCGCGTGAGCGCGGCACGGGCAGTCTTGGGGAGTTCGAAGCAAACCTCCTCGCGGCGACGATCGTTGGTCTCGACGGAAAGCAGGTTTTCACTGTCGAAAACGTCGAAGCGCTGCGCGACAAGAACAAAGACGTTCTTGACATGCTGGCTAACGAGGCAGCGTTGTTGAACGGTATTGGTCGAGCAGCGCAGGAGAATGCGGAAAAAAACTCCGAAGCCGCCCCGAGCGGCGATTCTGGTTCCGGCTCGCCCTCCACCTCGGAATGAGTGTTCGGCAAGCCCAGCGGGAAATTGATTCCGCTGAGTTTGCCGAGTGGATGGCGTACGCTCGCATCGAAAATTTCGGTAGTCCTGTTGAGGATCTACGCGCCGGCGCCGTGGTCTCCATGCTTGCGAACATCAACCGGGATCGGAAGCAGCGTCCCGAGCCTTATGGGCTGCTCGACTTTTTGCCATGGACTGAGTCACTCGACGCGCCGCCAGACGATCCGGTTCAGCTTGCCGATCCTAAGGCGCAATCGGACCTCATCCGTGCCGCGATTTTCGGTATCTCGCCCAAACCACATTAACGCCCGCTGCACGCGGGCATTTTTAATGACCTCGCAATGAGTGACCTGATCGGAAAGGCCGTGATCGCCGTCGAGGCGAATACCACGGGCCTCAAGGCTGGCATGGCCGAAGGCGCTCAGTCGGTGAAGCAGCTTGAGGCCACCGCTACGGCGTCGGGCGCAAAGACGAGCGCCGCGTTTAAGGGCATGTCGGACGCGGCAACGTCAGGGGCCAAGGCAAGCGAATCGTCGATTCGCAGCTTCATGGCCTCGCTTGAGCGCCAGTCTGTGACCGTCTCGCAAGGCAAAGCGGCATGGATGGAGATGCGCGCGGCGCAGCTTGGCGTCGCGGATTCGGCTGCTCCGATGATCGCGGCCATGAAGAAGGCAGAGAACGGCGCGCATGAGATGAATTTCGCGTCGGCGGCCGCGCGAAAAGAGATGATGGTGCTGGCACACGAGGCGTCAACCGGCGCCTGGAAGAACTTCGGCGGATCGTTGCTCGTCCTCGGCGAGCGCACCGACGCGTTGGGTGCGATCATGTCTGCGACCGGCGTAACGGTCGGGCTGGTCGGTGCATTCATCGGCGCGTTTGCGCTTGCCGCATATCAGGGAAAGAGTGAGGCCGAGGCATTTGCAAAGTCGCTGCAACTGACCGGAAACGCTGCTGGCGTCACTCGTGATGCCTTCAACGCGATGACCTTGGGTATCGCGCAGGGCACCAAGACCGGGATCGGCGCGGCACACGACGCTCTCCAAGAACTGATCTACACCGGTAAGTTCACCGGGCAGAGCTTGCAGACGCTCGGCGAAGACGTCGTCAAGTTGTCCGAGCTGACCGGTGCGAAGCTGGAAGACATCGTGGCCGATTACGCCAAGATGCCCGATGGCGTTGCGAAGTGGGCTGCCGAGCACAATCGCAGTATGCACTTCATGGATACGGCGACGTATGAGTACGTCCGGTCCCTCGAAGAGGCCGGAAAGGTGTCGGAGGCCGTTCGCGTCGTCTCCGAAGCGCTCCATCGGCAGCTCGTCACCGATGCCACCGACAAACTCGGAACCGCAGCAAAAGCGTGGCGGGACTTTCGTCTCGAGATTTCAAAGACCTGGGCGCAGTTGAAACAAGGTTTCAGCACCGGCCCCACGAACACCGACAAGATCGATACGCTCCTCAATGAGCGGCGCGATCTTGAGGCGATGTCAAAGCGTACGGGAGGTGGCGGCGATATGGCGCGCGAGCGCATCGCCAACATCGACAAGCAAATCGCTTCGCTCCAGTCGCTTAATATCGAAGAGCAGCGGCTGGCGGAAGGAAGTGCACGCCGCGCGCGGGAGGCACAGGCAGGCATTGCCGCGACTGACGCTTTGCACAAGCAGCGACTGCAATACGACAAGGGCTACGCGCGCCAGAACGCTCTCGATCAGTTTGACCGCCATGTTTCCGACCTTCGGACGGCGAACCCGAACAGTCCCGAGCTTGACCCGAAAGCACTTGCTGCCACCCGTAAGGGGATCATTGAGCAGTACACCGACAAGAAGGCTGAATCGGACGCGCAGAACGCGCTAAACGGCCGTCTCGAAGCGTTGCAGCAGCAGTACCAGGGCGAAGAGGATGCGCTGAAGTCGAGTTTGGCGCACATCAAGAGCCTTCGAGAGCAGGGGCTGATGTCGTTGCAGGATCAACTGCAACAGGAGCACGACGCCCGTCAACAGTCGCTGACGAAGCAGCTGGGCATCGTTCAGCAGCAGGAGGAACTGGCAAAAGGTAAGAAGCAACTCGCGGCGTATCAAAAATACGCAGGCGAAGAAGCCCAGATCCGTCAGAAGCTCGCCGAGAACGATCGCAAGTTCGCTGACGACTCAGCGGCTCTCCAGCAGAAGCAGACGCGTGACCTTCAGGCGTATGTTGTGTCGCTCGACAAGTCATTGCAGACGCGTCGAGACGCTATCTCACAGAGCGTCGACGCAGTCGGCATGGGAGACAGCGCTAGGGACCAATTTTCACGCCTGACCGCAACCGCGAAAGAATACGACCAAAAGTTGGCCGATCTCACGCGCTCTCGCGTGGAAAACCGCATTGACCCGGCGCAATACGACGCCGAGCTTCGGGCGCTGCAAGACTTCTACGATAAGCGTGTTGCGATGGAGTATGACGCGACGTCGCGGATTCAGGCGGCGCAAGGTGACTGGCTCAATGGAGCGACACGAGCCTGGCAAAATTTCAATGACAAGTCGCGCAATGTCGCGGACCAGATCGGTACAAGCTTCACGAGCCTGTATGACGGGCTCACCGATGCCGCTGCGAAGTGGGCGACCGGCACGAAAGTCAGCATCGGCGACATCGGGATCGCGTTTGCGCAAGAGCTGATCAAGATGCAAGTGCGGGCTGCGGCCTCGCCGATATTTGGCGCGCTGACTGGGATGTTGGGTAGTTGGTTCGGGGGAAGTTCGAGCGGTGCGACGGCTGGAGCAGACGCGGCAGCCACGGCCAGCGCGAAGGGCAATGTGTTTGCAAGCGGTGCGGTTGTGCACGCCTTCGCCAAAGGCGGAGCATTCACCAACTCGATCGCGTCCACCCCGTCCGTTGCGCCGATGGCGCTGTTTGGTGAAGCGGGACCAGAGGCCATCATGCCACTTTCGCGTGGCTCTGACGGCTCGCTTGGCGTTCGAGCGACGCTCGACGTCGGCGGCGCTTCGTCGGTGAGCCAGCCCAGTTCAAACATCCGCGTAGAGCTCGTGAACCAGTCCGCACAACCCGTCCAAGTGACCAGCGCTACCCCCCAGTTTGACGGGAAGGGGTTTGTCCTGAAGGTTGTGTTGGACGACCTCAAGCGAGGCGGCCCCGTGCGCTCCGCAATCCAGAACATGCCCAAGTCATGAGACCAGCATTTCCGTCGTATATGCCGGCGCCGATGGCGTCTTCCTTTACCCAGTCTCCCGATTTCGCGGTACTCGTCACGGAGATGGATGCGGGGCCGGACAAGCAGCGCCCTCGGAACTCGTTGGCAAAAGTCACGCGCAGCGTGGAATTCATGCTTGACGGCATCGACAAGCGAAATGCCTTCGAGGAGTGGGTGCGTGTGGACCTCGCTGGCGGTGTGCTGTGGTTTGACTGGCGCGATCCGCTTACTGGATCAATGAAGATCGCAAAGATCGCTGGCGGGAAGGTGGAGTACTCGTCACAGGGGTCTTACCGGATTTGGCAAGTCAGGTTTTCGCTGGAGACGTACGGGTAATGGCTCGCGAGTACACGCCGCGCTATCGGCAAACCATCAATGCAGTCTCTGCCCCGGAGCCACGGCTTCTGTTGCTGCAAATCGATCACCCCGATTTGGCGGTGCCTGTGCGTGTGGTTTGTGACACGCAGGACGTCACCAGCAACGGGAACGTGTACACGGCAATGGCGTTTGGTTGCTCTATCCCAGACGACCAAGAGGGGCAACTGCCTCAGGCTCAGCTCGAAATTGACAACGTCGGACGTGAGCTCACGCAGTGGCTGGAGGTTAGCCAGGGCGGGCTTGGCGCGACCGCGACGTTTTCGGAGATTCTGCGTAGTGTGCCTGATCACGTTGAGTGGGGGATCACGATGGATATGTCGCGCATCTCGATGACTCAGCAGAAGGTCTCGGCAACGTTGGGGTTTCCCGACACGCTTAACCAGCAGGGCGTTGCGATGCAATTTCGCCCTGATACTGCACCGGGGTTGTTCTGATGCCGCACTGGAGTGACCGCTACATGTTTCGCCCGTACGTCGTGAACGGCTTCGACTGTGGGGATCTCGCGCGGCAAGTCCTCAAAGAGGTATTTCAACGCGACATCGCCATACCGTCGGCGCGCGGTGTTGGGCCGTTTGCTGATTCGGCCCTGGTCGAGCGTTGCTGCGATGAGATTGGCGTGCGAACCGATTCGCCTGAAGACGGTGACGCGGCTGTCATGATTGCTCGCGGCCGGCTTGCACATGTCGGGGTCTATTACGAAGTGAATGGCGTGGCGTGGGTGCTTCACAACTCTCGCGAGGCAATGCAGGTTGTCCGGCACAAGGTACGTGAGTTGGACGGCGCGGGGTTCAAACTGGACGGATTCTACAAATGGAAGTGAGCGAAGTTCTGGCTCCTTCGCTGGTGCATATGCCGCACCCGCTCACGCCGGACGGTCGATCGGTGTTCTTTGCGGGCTTCATGGTGGATGAGACCCTCGGGGACTATTTCAAGCGGCACGGCGTGCGTTTGCCGCATGGTTCAGTGTCCCTGTCGTGCAACGGTATCCCCGTTCCCTCCGAGAATTGGGAGCACCTTATCCCGCAGCGCGGCGATACGATCGTCATTCGAACGGTGCTTGAGGGCGGTGGCGGTGGCATAGGGAAAGTCTTGCGCACGGTAGCGTTGGTTGCCGTCGCGGCATTCGCCCCGCAATTGGGCGCGATGGCTGTCTCCACGTTCGGCGGCATCGGATTCGCCGCGACCGTAGGGTCGACCGGCATTCTGATCGCCAACGGCATCGCCGCTGCTGCGATCATGATTGGCGGGTCGCTGCTGGTCAACGCGTTGCTTCCGCTGCCGAAAGCATCGCTCGGTTCGACGTCGTACCAGTCCAACAGCGATACGCCGACGTATTCCCTTTCCGGAGGGCGTAATACTGCTCGACTTTACGAACCCATGCTGCTCTGCGTTGGGCGACACAAGGTCATTCCGGATATGGCGAGTACGCCATACACCGAGTTCGTGGGGGACGATCAGTACCTTTACCAAGCCTTCCATTTCGGGCTATCGGACGTCACCCTGTCGGACTTCCGGATCGGCGATACGTCGTTGGACAGTTTCGATGACGTAACGCTCCAGGTGAGCGGCCCAGACGGAAAAACCCCCATGATTGCGGGCAATGTCGACAGCGTGACGGTGCAGGACCTCACGACCGACATGGGGTTCATTCAGCGCACGACGTCGATTGACACGATTTCCATCGCGATCGATGTTGTGACCACTGTCTTTTACGTGAACGACGATGGCGCGATGGATCCTCGCGTTGTGACGTTCGAGATGCAATACGCGCCGACGGGAACCCAAGACTGGTCGTATTTCGCCGGTGGCCGTGTCGAAATCTCGGGTGCGTCGCAAAAGCCGATTCGACGAACCTACCGGATCGACGTGCCGCGCGGTCAATACGATGTGAAGGTGCGAAAGCTTACCGGCGATCGGGCCACGTCGCGCGAATCCAATGCGCTGTCGTGGGCGCAGATGAGAAGTTATCAGGCTGACGACGCCGACTATACGGGGCAGACGCGGGTAGGCCTGAGGATTCGTGCATCGTCACAGCTCAACGGCACCATCGATCAATTCTCGGCAATCGCACAGGCAGTTTGCCCCGTGTGGACGGGGCTGGAATGGGTGACTCAACCCACGAGCAACCCCGCGTGGTGGCTTTTGTGGTGGCTTCGTGGCAAGTTCATCAACGGCCGACGTGTCTATGGTGCTGGGTTGCCAGACAGCCGCATCGACATTGCGAGCCTGCACGAATTCAGTACCTATTGCATTGCCAACGGGCTCACGGTGAATTTCGTTCAGGGCTCGGCGATCAGCATCGGCGCTATGGCCGATCAGATTGCGCTCTGCGGTGACGGATCGACAACCTGGCAGTCTGGCAAGCTGGGTGTTGTGTGGGACGCACCGAACCAGCCGCCGGTAATGCAGTTCGGCCCGTTCAATATCAAGCGCGACTCGTTCCAGATCGAGTACAACACCGAGAATCTCGCCGACGAGATCGTCATCAACTTCACCAATCCCGACAAGGGTTGGACGACTGACCAGGTCAGAGCCAAAGCGCCGAACGTTACCTCTCCCACGAATCCCGTGACGCTGGACATGACCGGCTACACAAACGCGGCGCTCGCGGGGCGGAAGGCCAACTTGATGGCGGCCGGCCAGTACTACCACCGCCGAAAGGTGACGTGGGTGTCAGACCTTGAGGGGTTTGTGGCGCAGCGGGGCGATGTCGTCGTGTTGTCGCATGACATGACCGCGTGGAGTTATTCCGGTCGCCTCGTCGGCGGTGATCGCTACACGATGCGCCTCGATCGGGCCGTGCCGTTATCCGCAACCCCGGGATTCCTAGGCATCCGATTTCCAGACGGTACTTACAAGGTGTTCGGCGTCGCTGGCGGCGCTGGAACGAGCGACACGCTCACGCTGCTGTCGCCAATGCCTGCAACTGCCACCGAGGCAGGCGTTGAGGTTCAGTTGCCCGTGCCGGACGAACACCCTGAGATGGTGCCCTACGACTGGGCGTTCTTCTATGACCCGCTGGCGACGCCGGGAAAGCTCGTGAAGGTCACGGCGGTGATTCCGCAGTCTGGCGGGGAGGAAGTGCAGATCATCGCTACGGACGAGGAACCCGGCTACTACGCGGCGGCATCTTCGGGCTTTGACTATGTCCCGCCGAAGCAATACAGCCACTTGGGCGGGGACGTCCTTTCCATTGGCTTTAAGGAGATTCTCCTCGACGGGAGTTCTGGTCGCGGGAGGGTCACGATCTCATGGACGACGGGCGCCCCCACGCGGGCGCGCGTCGCCGTTTCACTGAACGGGGGATCGGTTACCAACTACGAAGTCAGCGAAAGCAGCCTGGACGTCGACGCGTACACAAACGACGTCGTCACGGTAACGGTCACGCCGTGGTCGATCGTGCAGTTGCCCAGTACGGCGGGGAAATCAGCGAGGTATGTCGTGCAGGGTGCCCTTAATCCGCTACCGGCGCCGACTGGTGTTTCGACCGTCTACCGCGACCAGTTGACGCACATCGTCTGGCAGCCGGTCGTCGACGTACGGCAACCGGACTACGAAGTACGAATCGGAGCGACGTGGCAAGTCGGTGTGCCGGTGGCGCGGACGTCGATCCCTGACATTGTCGCGGTTGGGGATGGAACGTATTGGATTGCGTCGCGGCATCAGATGTCGAGCGGCACCAC
Organism: Pandoraea commovens; assembly: GCF_902459615.1. Taxonomy (GTDB): domain Bacteria; phylum Pseudomonadota; class Gammaproteobacteria; order Burkholderiales; family Burkholderiaceae; genus Pandoraea; species Pandoraea commovens. Next base: position 902,142 of record NZ_CABPSA010000001.1, on the reverse strand, counting down.
GATTTATTCCGAGCCGACATCGATCGTAGTGGCGGGCAGCACGCTGGTCCGGAACGTCCTAGTCACTCGCGTCGAAGACCCCGCTTGGGAGGGGGATCTGTCGGGCGGCGCTGCCATTAACGATGGCCTGCTGCTTCTGGCGGGCAGTGGGAATGTTCTTGCCGCTGAAGACGTGCTCAGTGAGATCAACATTCTGGAGTATGGCGGCATCGCGACCTCGGGTGCATACACGCTTTCAAGCGCTCACCGCGTGAACGTGGGCCGCATTGCGCCGTGCCAACTGATCATGAAGTACGGCGTGTATGGCGTGCGATCTGGCGACGACATATTGGGGATGCCGAACATCTTCGAGAATCTCGACGTGCTGGGCGAAGCCCTAGGAGCGGCCGTTTCGGCGACGCCGCAGATTGCTGTCGCGCTGTCGGATGGCGTGTTTGGAGCCTGGAGAGACTTCGTGCCAGGCGTTTATAGCGGCCAGTACTTCACCGCTCGGATGGTGCTGAAGTCGAGTGATCCCACGATAAAGCCGGTAGTTGACCACTTCAGCTTTACGGTCGACATGCCGGATCGCTTGGATACCGGCACGAACGTTCAGGTGATCGCCTCTGGGTTGAATGTGGTCTTCAGGACGCCATTCAACGCGGGGCCGAACGACGAGCCATTGCCGCATATTCAGGTGACGTTGCTGAGCGCTCAACTGGGCGACCAAGTCGTTGTCTCCAGCCCGACGCTGGCGGGTTTCAGCGTGCAAGTGCTGAATGCTACCGGCGCGCCTGTCACTAGATACATCAACTGGTCAGCGCAAGGTTACTGATCAATCATCGAAATGCCATAAGGCCGCGCAAGCGGCCTTTTTTTATGGAGAGGCTATGTCTCAAGGCAGTCTCAAGATCCCGACCACCGGAACGCTTTCAGGTCTTGCGCTGGTTCAGGCGATCAATGCTGCGCTGGCAAATCTGGCGGGTATGGCCACGGGCCCGACCGATCCCAGTTCGCTGCCGGGTGGCGTTGAGGCGAACTCGCTATGGTTCGACACGTCGGTCAATCCCGGCGTGCTCAGACAGAGGAACGCCGCAAACACCAGCTGGACCGGCATGTCGATTGCGCCTGCCACATTGCCGCAGCATGCGGTTCAGTTCAGTCAGGTTTCGGGTGTCGTGGGACAGTCCCGCAATGCAGCTATCACGGTGCCTGCAGCAACGACGACCGTCACTTACACCGCCGATGAATTGATTGTTGAGTCGGCACTGGGTGGCCTTCGCTATTGCCTCGCAAACGTCAATCAGTCGATCAACATCGCAACGACGGGAGCAGGTGGTATGGCTTCCGGTAGCGCGCCATTGAATGGCTTTGTTGCGGTCTACGCTCAGTACAACCCGACTGCCAACACGCGCACGCTTGTTGGCGTCGACGCGTCGAGCGCTCCTGTTGCGGAAACTTTTGCTTATGCTGGTTTTTCCGCCTCCGCGCTTGTCGGGTTTTTGCCTACGAATGGATCTGGACAAGTCATTGCGGGTACGAACATTGTCGGCCGCTGGGTAAGCCGACCGGTCGCAACGATCCTGTCTGCAAACACGCCGCAGGCAACTTTCTTCGCACTGTCTTTTGCTGGCGCGGCACCGCGCAATGCCAAGCGCGTGAAACTGATGCTATCTGCAGGTAACACTGCAGCGCCAACGACTCAGACGATTGATGTGGCATCTGACTCGAATATCTCGGGTCAGCAATCGTTTGCGGCAACGACTAACTTAAGCAGCATCGGCAGTACTGGCACTGCGCAACTTGATGTGGTGAATACCCCGAACATTTTCTACCGCACGCAGTACACCCCCGTGACGGGAACGCCGACGTTCAACATTTACCTCACAGGTTTTGAGTTCTGATCATGGTCACTACGATCCATTGCCAATTTTCTGATGCCACCGAGCAATCAATCATTGCGGTTTTTGGCACCCAGCAGGACCCTGGTCATTACCCAAGTCAGGGCGCCATACCGAGTGATGATGAGCGATACATTGCGTATTTCGATTCACTCGGTTCGAGCATGCAGCAGTACATGATAAAGCCCGGCGAGTAGTCACAAATCTCGGGATCTAACAAGCCGCCTTTGGGTGGCTTTTTGCATTTAGGTCGGGCGCAGTGGTGCCCAAAGGGAAACCAATGGCAGAACCAACATCGGGCGCCGTGGCGGCCGCAGTGGCCGTGGTGGTGAAGGTACTTCCGGGGGCTGTCGGATCGCTGATTGCGCTCCGATTCATCGGTGAAGGGCTGACGAAGAAACAAAAAGCGGCGTCGTTCGCGGCCGGTGCGGCGATGTCCTACTACCTCAGTCCGTTGCTCGTGATGTATTTCGCGATCACGGACGCCGGCGCGCAGCAGGCCTTTGGCTTCTTGATGGGGCTGTTCGGTCTTGCGCTTGCAAAGGAAGTCTTCAAGGAAATCAACGATGCCGATCTGATCGGGGCTCTCAAGCGGCGACTTTTCGGAGGGCTCGAAAAATGATCTGGGTGTGGGTGTTCTTCATTGCGAACGTCATCGTGCTGGCCGGATGCATTTGGCTCGCACTGAGCGACGCCATCAAAACGGGTCTCTGGGGGACGACGGGCTTTTCGGCTATCGGCCTAGCGTCTGTCGGAAATCTCTTCAAACCCTTCTGGATGCGCCATGCGATCGACGGTCCCGAGGTTCTGATGTTGGTCGGGCTTGCGATTGTGTCTATTTGGTTGATGGCGCGGAAGGTGTATTGGATGAGTAAGGGGAGGGGGCATGGCTCGCATTGACGTGGTCACGGCAGGCGGACAGAACGTGTGCGCGTTCCTCGACATGCTGGGGTGGTCCGAATTCACGTCACGCATTTCCGGTTCGGACGATGGCTACAACGTGATCGTCGGTGGCGATCTGTTCCGCAGTTACGCGGACCATCCGAGAAAATCGGTCTGGATCAAGCGTTTTAACGTGTGGTCGACGGCGGCGGGCCGATACCAACTGCTATCGCGATACTACGACGTGTACAAGCGGCAGTTGGGGCTTACGGACTTCTCGCCGGTCAGCCAGGACAACATCGCGATCCAGCAGATTCGCGAGCGAGGCGCGCTTGCCGACATCAAGTCTGGAAGGATTGAGTCGGCGATTTCGAAGTGCCGGAACATCTGGGCGAGTCTTCCGGGTGCCGGTTACGGCCAGGTGGAGCACGATCTGGAACCGCTGCTTCAGCAGTACGTGAAGGCCGGAGGTGCAATGTGACCTGGCTCGATCCTCGCCTGTGGGGCGGACTGCTGCTCGCCGTGGTGCTGGCAGCCGGAGGCGGCTATTGGAAGGGGCATCACGACGCCGATCAGTCGGCAACGGTCGCAGCTCAAACGAACCAGATCAACGACCTCACTGCCGCCAACAACCTTTATCGCCAGACGACGCAAACGCTGGCCGGGATATCGATCGATGCAAAAAAATCTGCTGATGCGGCGAATGCTGCCGCTCGTGCTTCTGACGTCGTTGCTGATGGGTTGCGCAAGCAACTCGGCCAGTATGTCGCCGCAGCGCGACATTCCCCCGCTGCCAGCGGAAGCACGCCAGCCGGTGGGGGAGCAGATCCCCTCGATCTGCTCGCAGGGCTGTTCACCAGGGCTGACCAAGCTGCGGGAGAGCTCGCTAAATTCGCTGACGCTGCCCACATTGCAGGACTCGCCTGCGAGCGAAGCTACGACGCGCTAACCGGTAAAGCACAAGTCTTACCCCATGGCAATCCGATGTAATGAGCGGAAAGCATGTGATAAAGTTCGCCTTTTGCACGGTGTCCTAAAGAAAATGCAACATGTGCCAGGGGCACCCACTCCCCCAAAAGACCAGATAGCCCCGCTGACATCGCTTCGATTCTTCGCCGCCTTCTTCGTAGTTATCTACCACCTTCAGGGCAACGTGATCCCGATGGGATCCATGAATCAGCTTGCCCTCGGGGTGTCATTTTTCTTCGTGCTGTCCGGGTTCATCTTGTCGACCGTCTACCCGGACACGTCCAAGATTTCTCTGCCGAAGTTCTACGTGAGCCGACTGGCCCGATTGTGGCCGGTGCATGCGCTGTGCTTCGCGGTGGTGGTGTATCTCTATGATCCCGGGATGCTCACAAATGAATTCTGGCAACCCAAGCTGCTTACCAATTTGCTGATGCTTCACGCATGGATTCCTCAGGCGGGGTACGTCTTTTCGCTGAATTCCGTGTCGTGGAGCATTTCCGTCGAGCTTGGCTTCTATCTGATATTCCCGGTGCTGGCGGCATCGAAGCGCCTCGGCACTGTCTTCGTGATCGCCGGGATCCTGGTGATGATCATGATTTTCCAGCTTGAATTCAACGATGCAACGGCATCGTCTGATGACCCGTGGAAGTTCTCGGCAATACTGTTGGTGGCCCAAAGCCCATTCACGCGCGTATTTGAGTTTATTGTTGGCATGTGGGCAGCGCGGATCTATCGGGAAAAGCGGTTTTTCGGCTTTGTGAAGGCAAACGCGAACCCCTTAGAGGTTGCTTCGATATTCCTATTGCTTGCCTACTGTATCGCGTCACGCCACATTGTCGCCAACATTCTCGCGGAAGGTTTTCAGGCGTTTGGGAATTGGTTCGATGTTGCTGGGGGCGTTTTCTGTTTTGCGATTCTCATCTTTGTATTTGCGCATTCGGCAGGTGTGTTGAGCAAGTTTCTATCGCACAGGATCCTGTTATTCCTTGGTGAGTCGAGTTTTACTCTCTACATGGTCCACCAGATCATCATCAAGTACGCCGAGATTCAGGGGTGGACGAAACTGCTGTCTTGGCCGAAAACGTTGCTCCTGATTTGTGCGGCAATCGCTATCACGACCGTGGTCGTGCACGTTCTTTGGGAGCGACCAATGCGCTGGCTGATCGTGAACGGCTATGCGGCGCTGGCAAACCGGATGAGCGTGATAAAGCGTCTGATGGTGTCAGAGGGACCGCACGCGTAACGCCTACTCTTTCGTTTTCCATCCGCCGTGATTGTCCGGCCCGTCCCAGCGCGGATGAGGTCTCTCGATGTCCATAGCGCCATGCTCCACTGGCTCATAGGTCGCGGACGGGTGGAACCGCGCGAACCACGCTCGTGCTGACTCGGCATCCATGCGGTGCCGGGGCTGTTTCCAGCGCTTCGAGCCGGACAGTCGGTAGTGGTACACGTGGATCCTACACATTAGAATCCATTGATCTCGGTCGTCTTAGCACGTTTTTGTGATATAAATTAGTTTGTCTAAAAATAATGTGAAAGATAATTCAGCGGGGACATTGAAAGTGCGCGTGTTGTTACTTTGCGGGGCCATCGCAGCTGTTTTCGGAATCGCTCATGCCGGTCCGGTCAAAAAGACTACCCCTATCTGCAATGGCCATACATCTCTCTTGACTAGTTGGGTTTGCGGTGAAGGCGACGAATATTGCTACCTATGGGGGATCGACGCATCTCGGTCCGGCAAGTGGGGGGAATCGAGCATTTTCGTGATCGAAGGGCCGAATGGCGTGAACCGAGTGGGATACGAGGAAGCATGCAAGAATGGGCGCTGCTCGCACCCTGAATATTCCCTTTGCGCAACACCAGTCGACTATGGCCAGCATCCCAGCCGTCTGCAAGTTCTCCTGAAGCATTGAATTCGCAAAGATAATTCACGCGAGCATGAACATATAAAAGCTCATTCGAGTTATCTTTGCTTGCGTCCCCGTCTTCCGGCTTCATCGGTCATGGCGTCTACCTGCATAGCGAATAAAATTCAAATATTGCAAATGCAGGTAAAGGCGATCATTGGTCGATGGCGCCACGAATGTGCGGCAGGTCTCCCCTTGATTCACGGTTTTCCCCAAGCGCTGACTTCAGCCATTCAAGTGCGATGAGCGTGCCGCCGACTTCCTCGCGCCATGCCTGATTGATGATGGGGTAAAGCGTCTCCACCCTCCGGATCACTGCCTCTTTCCGTCGAACTTGCTCCCGCCGGAATACCAGCTCCTCAAGCGCCTGGCGCACACCTGGATCCTTGTTGGTGAGCCATAGGCTACGCAACTGATCGATCGTCAGGTCGGACGGACGCGGATGTAACGGCACGACGGCCTCCCTCGTGGTGCTGGTGAGGGAGGTAAACTATCATGAGATACTGTATAAAAACACAGTATTTCGCGGCGAGAAATTTTGTCCTATCTTTCGAATGCAGTCCGCCGGGATGAGTTGCCAGCGAGATTGTTTTGTCATCATCGAAGGCATATTGCCATAGCTGGCAGGGGCCACAACAGGTAGAGGACTGGCCTGCCGGAAGATATATGCGAGGGGTGAATTTGAATGGCAGCGGTCAGGTCGTTTTCCTATAAAGGCTTCCGAATTCTCTGTACGGTCATGCCAGCACCCGGTGGGAAGGTTCGAGGGATGGCTGAAATTCTGAGGGCCGCAGATGGTTTATCGCGCGACCAACACGTGACCCAGACGGGCGAGACGGTATACGACGAGGAACGGAACGCGCTTGAATCTATCGGGCTACTCGCCAAAAGCTGGGTGGATGGCCAGTGAAGGACAATCTCTCAATCGCGGTATACCGGTCGACATGAGGAAGATATGAAGACTGTCGTGATGCAAGCGAACCTCGACGAGACAGTGGACCTCGTTAGGAAATTCGCGCACGATGAATTTGCCCGAGCAATTGGCGTCGAGGAGCCTTCCGAGCAGGACGTGCGCGGCCTCATTCTTGATCGATTGCGATCGATGCAATTTCAGGAAATGGAGCCTGAAGACGAACAAACGGCGAAGCGCGTTTTCGACTGCGTATACGTCGTCCCGAGACGTGGCCATATCGAAGGATCGCCGGTCATCGAAGCGCGCTTGCTTGTCATGCCGGATGCCCGCTACGCGCAGAAATCCTACATCCAGATATCCGAATAAACGACGGCGGCACCGTTGGCTATGGGCCGCGGTTAAATCTACTTTCCCCGCCGGAACTTCGCCCATCTCGCGAGCGCTGCTTTGCGTGCTAGAGCGCTGCGCTCTTCTGACGACAGCTTTGCGACGCGAGCTTGCCCGCCGCTTCTAGAGATGTCCCTTCGCTGCTCTGGCGTTAGGGCAACAGCTCTCGCGTTGCCGCCATTCTTCGCCCGTTCCTTCATGGGTAGGTCCACTGCTAGTTGCGGTCTGGGTCACTATGATCGCCCCAGTCAATCCTTTCGATCAAGGAGAAGCAAAAATCGAGGGAGAACGCGTTGCTTTTGGGGAAGCAGTCGCCCTCGTGGTGCTCGCGAGGGAGGTAAACTGCCATGAGCACTGCATAAAAAAACAGCAAAATGCTACTGTCGTAGAAATTCTTTGATGTCAATAGAAAAATACTATGGAGGTCGCCCGGGCGACAAAACAAATGTAGGGGTAGAATCGACTTCCGTTGTTTACCTTGTGGTAAATAACGATCACCATGTACGAGTATCTTGTGGGAACAAATGCTCCGAGGTGGTCACTAAGAGACTACAAGATAGTTACGTTTTGCTCCCGGAGAACACAATGTTGTACTTAGACGAAGTATCCAAGCTTCGTTCCTTCGGACAATTCGTGGGGTTCGAAGCAGCTCGTAGTGTCGACTTGCTCAAAGCGATCGATGACACCATTTATGCCTGCGTCCAACTGCGCAGAATGATGGGGCAATTTACCGGCGAAGCTGGTGAATACGTGCAGTCACTGAAACGCACAGATCACTCCGTAGACAAGGACGGTGAGGGTTTGGCAGAGCTTGAGCGTGCACGCGACGCAATTCAAGAACTTTACGAAATTCAACAGCGCAAACGAGCGGCAGCGTGTGCTGATGGGCGCCTCCATGCGGAGGATGGTGTGGTCGAGGCGTATGATCAACTGCTCGATGGGATCGCCGCCACTCATACCGCATTGAATGATCTTTGCTGGGCGCTCGGCGAGCACGAGTCCGATTTTGACGATGTGCTCGAAGGAGAGTTTACTTCCGCAGATGAGTTGATCGGAGCCCTGCGAGGATAAATTGCCGATCACGTCAGTGCGCCGCAAGAAGCGCTTTCAAAAAGAATATGACGATCTGACGCCCGACATGAAACAGGAGGTCGACGATGCATTGCGCGACCTCCTGTCTAACCCTATCCCTGCGCGTCGGCGCTTTCATTCGCTTGAGGGTTACCGTAACCCGAGACTCTTCACTATTGATGTGACTGGTAACAAGTCGCACAAAGTCTCCCTCGAAATTGACGGCACCGTGGCGACGTTGCGGCGTATCGCCACTCACAAAGAAATTGACCGAGCACCGTGAAAGCTCGTCTCATGTACGAACAATCGTGCATCTAGCCTATAGTTGTTCAATGACTTTTGCGATGTTGCCACATCGCTGCAACCTCCTTCTGCATAGTCTCTTCTTTCCTGGTGCTGGTTAGGGAGATGAGCTAGCACAGAACAGGGTTTTCTAAAGTCTATTTCAGTTGACCTTCATGAGCGACGGAGTCGCCTATGTTAACTGTTGTGTGGCCCGAGGGCTGCTCAGATGTAATTGAGGAAGGTCTCAGGGCGGGTGATGTGATTGCGCCATACGTCTTTGCTCCGCCCACGCAAAACGCGGCAAAGCCGGAAAGCGCTATGCAGATTACCAATATGTTAAATATGGTTCCGGCAGTTCTCCATCGCGACTCGGAAGTATCCAGTGGGGAGCGCGCGTAACAGTATTGCGAAAAGTACCGAAAGCCTGTAGCTAAACCTACTGCGCCCATTCCTGTAACGAAGCATGCAAGGCCAACGCCAGCGGATGCCAGAAGTGGATCGCCCGCGAGCGATTGCCCTTTGGTTATTGCGTTACCACAGAACGCCAGTAACGCCGCGGCTGCCCCACCGTTGATAAGCATAAGGGCCTTCAACGCGGTTTGTCCGGCTTCGATCACGGATTTGAACATTTCCACGTTCATCGCGGCCTTCGTGCTTACATCCACCTTCCATACTTCAAGATTATGCTCTGCGATCCGCACGGCCTCTTTTCCAGTTTCTGTTTCTCTGGCCACCGCAATATCCAGTCGCTGAGCTAAGTACTCCTCGAGCTTCTCTATGGGGAGCTGTTGAACACCCGTGGACTTGACCTGCGCTATATCGGTCTGGATTGCCTTAATTTCTTCTGATGCTTTCACATGCTCCCCCGAGGTTTTCTTGTCGTGTAGGTTGGTGAGAGCATACATCGGCTACCTGATGAGCAATGCGTGCGTTTCTCGGATGCGCAGCCTGCCACGTCTAGCGGAAATATTAGGCAATCGCCTAATATTAAGCTGTACGAATCAACAGATTGACTCCAACGAAAAAACCCGCACAGCCAATGACTGTGCGGGTTCAATTCTGGTCGGGGCGAGAGGATTTGAACCTCCGACCACCTGCACCCCATGCAGGTACGCTACCAGGCTGCGCTACGCCCCGTGAGAGATGCATCGCTAGGAAGCATCGCTCGAAAGAACGCGATTATAGCAGAGCTTTTCGCACGAAAGATAGGGGGCGTGCGCGTCGGACGCATCTTTTTTTCCTCCCGCCAATCGCTTGCCGCATCAACCCCTTGAATCGCTTCCGTTTTTCGCGCATGGCATCGCTCGCGCATCGCGTCGTTGAGCATTCGCCCGGTGTCCCACATCCATGATGGTTATTCCGGATGTCGTATTCGAAGGGCCTCACGATAATGGAAATCTGCCTATATCCATCGCCCATGAGGCTCGGAGACAAGCGATGCCGCACACCCAGGGATTCGGCGACGCACGCGACCTACTGCTCGCGCAGCGCGCCCACTACGACGTGGCGTACCGTGATTTCCGTTGGCCTGTCCTCACCCATTTCAACTGGGCGCTGGACTTCTTCGATCCACAAGCGCAAGGCAACGACACCCCGGCTCTCTGGGTCGTGGAAGAAGACGGACGCGAAGCGCGTCTGTCGTTCGCCGAAATGTCGGCACGCTCCAATCGCGTCGCGAACTTCCTGCGCGCACAGGGCGTGGCACGCGGTGACCGTGTCCTGCTCATGCTGCCCAATCAGGTCGAGCTCTGGGACCTCATGCTCGCGTGCATGAAGCTCGGCGCCGTCATGATTCCCGCCACCACGCTGCTCGTCGCCGGCGATCTCGCCGACCGGCTGGAGCGCGGCCGCGTGCGGCACGTCGTCACCACCGCGCGCGATGCCGTCAAGTTCGACGATCTGCCCGGCGACTATCGACGCATCGCGGTCGGCGATCATCCGCCCGACGGCTGGACGTCGCTCACGCCCGCCTATGAGGCACCCGAACCGTTTACGCCCGACGGTGTCACGCTCGCGACCGATCCGCTGTTGCTGTACTTCACCTCAGGCACGACATCGCGTCCCAAGCTCGTGCTCCATACGCATCAGAGTTACCCCGTCGGTCATCTCGCCACCATGTATTGGATCGGCCTTCAGCCGGGCGACGTGCACTGGAACATCAGCTCGCCGGGATGGGCGAAGCACGCATGGAGTTGCTTCTTCGCGCCATGGAATGCGGGCGCGACGATCTTCATCTACAACTTCTCGCGTTTCGACGCCCGCGCCGCGCTGGAGACGGCCGCCCGCTGCGAGGTGACGACGCTCTGCGCGCCGCCGACGGTCTGGCGCATGATGATTCAGGAAGATCTCGCCCGCCACCCAGTGAAGTTCCGCGAACTGATCGGTGCGGGCGAGCCGTTGAACCCCGAAGTCATCGATCAGGTGAGGCGGGCCTGGAATATCACTATTCGCGACGGCTACGGACAGACGGAAACCTGCTGCCAGATCGGCAACTCGCCGGGACAGACCGTGAAGGCGGGGGCGATGGGACGTCCGATGCCGGGCTACCGTGTCGTGCTGCTCGACCCGGAGGGTGCGGAAGCCGACGAAGGCGAAGTAGCGCTGGTGCTGTCGCCGCGTCCCACCGGGCTGATGCAAGGATACGAAGACGACAGCGAGAAAACTGCCTACGCGATGCGCGACGGCTACTACCACACCGGCGATGTCGCCATGCGCGACGACCGTGGCTATTTCACTTACGTCGGCCGGGCCGACGATGTCTTCAAAGCGTCCGACTATCGCATCAGCCCGTTCGAGCTGGAGAGTGAACTCATCAAGCATCCCGCCGTAGCGGAAGCCGGGGTTGTGCCCAGTCCCGATCCGTTGCGTCTGGCCGTGCCGAAGGCGTTCATCACGCTGCGTTCGGGCTTTCAGGCAGACGACAAACTCGCGCTCGATATCCTGCGTTTCTGTCGCGACCATCTCGCACCCTACAAGCGCATTCGTCGCATCGAATTCTGCGATTTACCAAAGACGATCTCGGGCAAGATCCGGCGCGTCGAACTCCGTCGTACGGAAGAGGGACGGAGTCTGGAGGCGCGTCGGGAAATGGAATTCTGGGACATCGATTTCGCCGATCTGAAGTAAGGCGTGGACGTCGCCAAGCCGCTTCAGCGCATGTGCTGGATCACAAGTTCGGCACCCAGCATGGCGAGGCCGACGAAGAAGCAGCGGCGGAACACCGGTGCGCTGACGCGGTTTCGCACCCACTGCCCGATGAACATGCCCCCCAGTGCGGGTGCCAGCGCCAGCAGCGACACGCCGATGGTCGGGCCGTGGAAGATGCCGTCGCGCGCCAGTCCGGCCGCCAGGGCAATCGTGGAGACGGTGAACGACAGGCCCATCGCCTGCACCAGATCGTCCTTGTCGAGATCGAGCGCCTGAACGAACGGCACACCCGGGATCACGAAGACGCCGGTCGCCGCCGTGACCAATCCCGTCGCCACGCCGACGACGCCGCCCACCGTGCCTTCGCGTCTGGCCGTCCAGTGTTTCGGCACATGCAGACGAACGGCCGCCAGTCCGAGCACGGAGTAAGCGAGCAACGCGACGCCCAGCGCCATCCCGGCGAGATTGCCACCGTTCGCCAGCCATCCGCTGCCCGCCCACGTGCCGAGGCAGATGCCAACCAGCATCGGCCACAGCCGCTTCGCCAGCGTGGCAAAGCGCGGCCCGGCCAGCAATTGCCATATGTTGGTGACGAGCGACGGGACGATGAGCATCGCCGCAGCTTCGGCCGTCGGCATGGCCAGTCCGAGCAGGCCAATGGCCACCGTCGGCAGGCCCAGCCCGATCACGCCTTTGACGAAACCTGCGAGCAGGAAGGTGACGAGACCCAGCGCGAGCAAGGGGAGGAGGTCGGTGAGGTGTTGAATATTCATCATGTCGCCAGTATCTGCGCGGTCTTTCGGGCCGCCAATGCGGCATTCGCGCAGGGGGACTCAGGCTGGCGCTGAGGCTAAGGCTGACGGTCCCGCCGAAGCTCACCCCAAGGCTCACGCCAAAGCGCATTCCGAAGCTCGCCCGGAAGCCGAAAAGCCCTACTGAGGTGGCGGCCGACGCGGTTTGGCGTTTTCAGTTATGCTCAGGCCAAATTCGCGCCGTGCCGCGCATCGGGCGCGTCCCCCGGAATCCAGATTCCGGCGGTCGTGCCGCTGTCGTCGGCACCCCGTAGACCTCCGTATGTCGTTCGACGTCGAACCCCACACCGATCATGACGCCTCGTCATGACGGGCTTCGGCGTCGACAGCCATGCCAAAGCAGTCCGCTTGCCCAGAGGGATGGAAGTTGGAAAACCAGAATCGTCAACACGAACACACCGCCGATGCCGCACTGCTCGACCAGCGTCTGGCGCTCATCATGCAACCCGCCCACCGCGACTTGCTCGGTCAGGGCTTGTCGGGCATCGAACGTGAGACGCTGCGCGTCGAAGGCGACGGCGAACTCGCGCTAACGCCGCACCCGCACGCGCTCGGCTCGGCCCTGACCAACGACGAAATCACCACCGATTACTCCGAAGCGCTGCTCGAATTCATCACGCCGCCGCAGCACGACGCCGCCGCCGTCATCGCCCGCCTCGACGAAATCCATCAGTTCGCCTATCGCAAGCTCGGCGCGGAATTGCTGTGGAGCGATTCGATGCCGCCCGCACTGCCGCCGGAAGACGTGATCCCGATTGCCGACTACGGCACCTCTCACATCGGTATGCTCAAGCATGTTTACCGCCGAGGCCTCGCGCTGCGATACGGCAAGCCGATGCAATGTATCGCCGGTATTCACTACAACTTCTCGCTGGCCGAGCCGGTGTGGGAACTGCTGCGTGAAGCCGAAGGGTCGAAGGACAGCGCACGCGATTATCAGTCGGCGCGCTATGTCGCCCTCATCCGCAATTTCCGCCGCTACAGCTGGCTGTTGATGTACCTGTTCGGTGCGTCGCCGGTGCTGCATGCCGAGTTCCTGCGTGGACGCAATCACGGCCTCGATTCGTTCGACGAAGGCACGCTCGGCCTGCCGTACGCGACCAGCCTGCGCATGAGCGACCTCGGTTATCAGAACAGTGCGCAGTCGGAAGTCTCGCCTTGCTACGACTGCCTGCCGAGCTACATCGACGCGCTCACGCAAGCCGTCAGCCAGCCGCATCCGGCTTACGAGGCGCTGGGCACGAAGCGCGACGGCGAGTGGATTCAGCTCTCGACGAACCTGCTGCAAATCGAAAACGAGTTCTACGCGACGATTCGCCCGAAGCGGGTGACGTACAGCGGCGAGCGTCCGGTGCAGGCGCTGGCGCGCCGTGGGGTGCAATACGTCGAAGTGCGTTGTATCGACATCGACCCGTTCCAGCCCGTGGGCATCGACGTCGACACCGCGCGGTTCATCGACGCCTTCCTGCTGTTCTGCGCGTTCGAGAATAGCCCGTCGTGCTCGAACGCCGAGAACATGGAGAATCGCGACAACTTCGCGCACGTCGTCAAGGAAGGCCGCAAGCCCGGGCTTGTCCTGCATCGCGGGGGTGAAGCGATCACGTTGTTCGATTGGGCCGAAGATCTGCTCGATCGCATCGACCGCACGGCCGCAGCTTTCGACGCGCAACGCGGCGGCGGGCACTATGCGCACTCGATGGCGCTGCAACGCGCGAAGGTGCAGGACGTGACGCTCACGCCGTCCGCCCGCGTAATGGCGGCGCTCGAGCCGCTGCGCGGCACGAAGGGCGGCGCGTTTCAGGCGTTCGCACTGGATCAGAGCAAGCGTCACGCACAGACGCTGCGCGACATGCCGCTCGATCCGGCAGTCGTCGATCACTTCGAGACGCTGGCCCGTAAATCGCTCGACACGCAGGCCGAACTCGAACGTACGCAGGTCGGCGACTTCGACGCATTCGTCGCTGCTTATCGGGCTGGCACGCTGGGTACCGTGACGGTTTGACGCTGCGCGTTGCCGCATGAAAAAAGCGCCTTTCGGGGCGCTTTTTTTCTGTCGGCTTCGTTGGGTTCCCGCTATCCCAATACGCCCAGTTGCCACGCGAAAAATACCGCCAGCCCCGCGCCGATGGTGAGCAATTGATGGCGTGTCGCCGCACAGACGGCGATGGCGACGAGGGCCGCCACGAGTTGTGGATTGCGCCACGTCAGTTCGAGCCCGTTGCCATGTGGGGCTAACGTCATCGGCACGATGATCGCCGTGAGCACCGTCACCGGGACGAACGACAACGCCTCGCGCAACCATTCCGGGAACCGCACACGGTCGCCCAGCACGAAGATGCCCGCCTTGACCGCGAACGTCACCGTCGCCATGCCGAGAATCGCCAGGACGTAGTTCATTGAGCACCTCGCGTCGACGTGGGTTGCGCTCCGCCGCAGCGCTTCGCATGCAGCGCCAGCATGCCTGCCGCGATGCCCAGCGTCACAGCGACCAGCAAGCCGAGCTTATAGGGCAGCGACTGACAAAGATACGCCGCCGTGCCCGCGACGACCGTCGCCACGGCCCACGGCACGCGCGCCATCTGCGGCACGATGATGGCGATAAAGGTCGCGACCATCGCGAAGTCGAGGCCCAGCGTTTGCAGACGCGGAAACGCAGCGCCGAACAACAGGCCCGCGAGCGTCCACACTTGCCAGTTCACGTACATCGACAGCGCGGAGCCGAGGAAGTACCAGTGGCCCATCGGATCGTCGGGATGACGGTGGAAGTGGCTGCTCGTCACGGCGAACGTCTCGTCCGTCAACAGGAATCCCAACAGCGCGCGCCAGCGCAGGTTCAGATGCTTCACGTGCGGCAGCAGGTTCGCGGCATACAGCATGTGGCGCAGGTTGACGATGAACGTCGTCGCCCACAGCACGGCGTAGCCTACGCCCGTCGCAAAAAGCCCTGCGGCAATGAACTGGCTCGACCCCGCGAATACGGTGAGCGACATCAACTGACCGTGCCAGAGTGCTAGCGGCGTGGTGGCGACCAGCGCGCCGAAGATCAGGCCGAACGGGGCCGCGCCGACGATCATCGGCAACGTGTCGCGGGCGCCTGCGGCAAAGCTTGCCGTGCGGGACAGAACCGGCATGGTGAGACGTTCCTGTGGGTTGAGGTGCGGGGTCGAAGGAAAAACGGCAGAAGGGGCATTAGACGCCCCGAGCATAACGTTTTGCACCGCGTGTCGGCTTGTACGTTCTTGCGCTTGGCGTCGCGTCGAACGATAGGACGTCCGACGCAAAAACGGCCACCGTTCGGTGGCCGTCATTGGCAAAGGCTTGCGGTGACTAATGGAGACTAGCGGAGGCTTAAGGATGCTTGAACATGTCCAGAATCCGGGCCTTTTCGCTAGCATCCGTGCCGCCCGGCGAGGGCGGTTGCGCGGCGGCTGGCGGCGGGGCGGCAGGCGAGGGTGAGCCGTTGCCGAAGAACGGCAGCGAGAAGCCGCCGCTGTTGTCGTCGATGCCGATACTCGCCACAAACCCGTTGCCCGGCAGCTTGTCCGTCTCGTACAGCTCGCCGTTCACCACGCTCACGCCCTCAGGCATGGCCATCTGCTGTTGCGGCACGCCGTTCAGCGCGACGCCCATGTACTTGGTCCACACCGGCAGCGCCAGTTGCGCACCGAATTCGCGGCTGCCCAGCGTCTTCGGCTGATCGAAGCCGATCCACGCAACGGCCACGAGCGAGTGCTGATAGCCAGCGAACCAGCCATCCAGCGCGTCGTTGGTCGTGCCCGTCTTGCCAGCCAGATCGGCGCGCTTGAGCACGTTCGTGCCGGAGCCCGTTCCGCGCTGCGCCACCGTTTGCAGCAGGCTGTTCATGATGTACGCGTTCGGCGCGGAAATCGCACGTGCTGCGTTCACACCTGCCACGACCGGCGTCGCCTTGTTAAGGACGTTGCCGCGTGCATCGCGAATCTCGCTGATGAGATACGGCGCGACACGGTAGCCGCCATTCGCGAACACCGCATAGGCACCGGCGAGTTGCAGCGGCGTCGTCTGTCCGGCACCCAGCGCCATCGGCAGATACGGCGGCACCTTGTCCGCGTCGAAGCCGAAACGCGTGGCGTAATCCTGCGTGTATTGCGTGCCAGCGAATTGCAGCAGACGAATCGCCACGAGGTTCTTGGAGCGTTGCAGGCCTTCGCGTACGGTCATCGGACCGCTGAAGGCGTCGTCGTCGTGCGGATCCCATGCCTGACCGCCGGTCTGTGCGGGGGGCAGGTTCAACGGGCCGTCCATCACCATCGTGGCGGGGCTCACACCCTTCTCGATCGCTGCCGAATACACGACCGGCTTGAAGGTCGAGCCCGGCTGACGCCATGCTTGCGTCGCGCGGTTGAACTTGCTCTGATTGAAGTCGAAGCCGCCGATCAGGGCGCGAATCGCGCCATCGTCCGGCGAGAGCGAGACGAGTGAGCCTTGCACTTCGGGCAGTTGCGAGATGCGCCATTTGCCGCGCGCGTCCTTCATCACGCGGATGATCGAGCCGGGGCGGATGCGAACCTTCTCGCTGGCTTTCGCCGAGAGTGCCGACGCCGCGAAACCGATGCCGTCGCCGTTGATCACGGCGGCGTCGCCCGAGAGGGGAACCGCTGTCACTTGCGAGCTGCTTGCGGCCACGACCACAGCGGCCACGAGGTCGCCGTTATCCGGGTGTTCGAGCAGCGTGTCTTCGATCAGTTGCTGACGATCGGGCATGGCCGCTGGCAATTCCACGAAACCTTCCGGGCCGCGATAGCTATGGCGACGCTCGTAATCGAGCACGCCCGCGCGAACGGCTTCGTAAGCGGCCTGCTGCTTCTTGGAGTCGAGCGTGGTGATGACGGTCAGGCCGCGCGTGTAGGCGTCGTCCTTATATTCGTCGTACACCGCCTGACGCACCATTTCCGCCACGTATTCGGCGTGGACGTTGTACTCGTTGCCGGACGTGCGCGTGCGGATCGGCTCATGCAGGGCGTCTTCGTACTGATTGCGCGAGATGTAGCCCAGATCGAGCATGCGCTTGAGGATGTATTCCTGACGAATCTTTGCGCGCTTCGGGTTGACGATCGGGTTGTAAGCGGACGGGGCCTTGGGCAGACCGGCCAGCATGGCGGCTTCGCCAAGCGTGATGTCCTTGAGGTCCTTGCCGAAATAGATGCGCGCGGCACTGGCGAAGCCGTAAGCGCGCTGTCCCAGATAGATCTGGTTCATGTACAGCTCGAGAATCTTGTCCTTCGACAGCGCGGACTCGATCTTGTACGCGAGCAGCATTTCGTAAATCTTGCGGGTCGCGGTCTTCTCTCGCGAGAGGAAGAAGTTACGTGCGACCTGCATGGTGATGGTGCTGGCACCCTGTGCCGCACCGCCGTGCATCACGTCGGAAACCCCCGCGCGCAGAATGCCGATGAAGTCGACGCCGCCGTGATCGTAGAAGCGGTAATCCTCGATCGCGAGGACTGCCTTCTTCATGACATCCGGAATCTGATCGATGGTCACCAGACTGCGTCGCTCTTCGCCGAATTCTCCGATCAGCACGTTATCGGACGTGTAGACCCGCAGCGGCACCTTGGGCCGGTAGTCGGTGATGACGTCGAGCGCGGGCAGGTTGGGGCGCATGACGATCAGCGCGTAGCCGACGATCAGGGCCGCGACGACGGCCAACCCTGCTAGCGTGGCAAGGATGACGGCAAGCGTGCCGAATCCGCGCTGACCCTGCGGGCGACGGTGGGGTGAAGGCGAGGCGGCGTGCGATGACTGCGCCTGAGGCGTGATGACGGGGGACTTACGGTGCGCGCGATGCGACGGCGCACGAGGCGGCAAACAATGCTTCAAGGACATACCCAACGAAGAATGCAGGATGGGAACAGGCCGGCCGGCCTAGCGCTGCGTGGATCCCCGCCGCGCGGCGAAATCGGTGCAGTATGCCACGCCCGGGGCGACACCCCCAAAAAAGTGGGAGGGGGGCGCTGCGCGGCAAACGGCAAAGGGTTAGAGCGACGTGCGCGTGCGGCGTTCGCCCAAGCGGTATGGCGTACGCTCAGCGACGCGCTTCGGTCGCCATGCGCAGCGCCAGTGCGCCGAGCATGCCGCCCATGAGCCAGCGCTGGATGCGCAGCCATGCAGGGCGTTGACCGAGAAAACGCGAGATGGAGCCAGCCGACAGCGCGACCGAGGCGTTCACCGCCACGCTTACCACGATCTGCGTGAGGCCCAGCACCAGCGACTGCGTCAGCACGCTGCCATGGTCCGGATGCACGAACTGGGGCAGCAGCGCCAGATACAGCATCGCAATCTTCGGGTTGAGCACGGACGTGAACAGGCCCATCGTGAACAGACGCCGGTTGCTGTCTTTGGGCAGCGTCGTCACTTCGAACGGCGAACGGCCACCCGGCTTGAGCGCTTGCCAGCAAAGCCACAGCAGGTACAGGGCACCGCCAAAGCGCAGCACGTCGTACGCATACGGCACGGCGAAGAGCAGGGCCGTGATACCGAAGGCGGCGCACAACATGTAGACGATGAAGCCAACCGCCACGCCGCCCAGCGACACGAGGCCGGCGGCCGGTCCCTGACACAGCGAGCGCGAGATCAGATACATCATGTTCGGCCCTGGCGTCAGGGCCATGCCGAAGGCGACCAGCGCGAAGGCCAGCCAGGTGGAGAGTGCGGGCATGGTTGTGGTGGCTGGAACGTCGATGCGTCCACGCCATATCTGAAGAGCAAGTCGCAAGATACCACGCACTCGGCGCGCACGCCGGTTGCTTGAACCGTGCAGTCACATCTGGCTGAAATTCCCCTGAATTCCCCGAGAAATCAGCCTAGGCGTTTGAGAAAGACGGTCATTTCCTTTTCGGCCTGACGATCGCCGTGGGCTTGCGCAGCGGTAATGCCTTGTGTCCATGCGTCGCGCGCGCCATCGATGTCCCCGGCGCCCTGACGCGCTTTACCCAGCAGCTTCCACGCCGCGGTGTACTTGGGGTCGAACGCAACGCAACGGGTCAGGTGATCGGCCGCGACCGCGAAGCTCTGCGCGTCGAGATAGGCCTTGCCAAGGCCAAAGCGCAGCAGGGCATTGTCTTTGCCAGCCGCCAACAGTTTCTCAAGTCCTTCAATCATGATTAGAATATATCGTCGGTATATATAAAAAACGTAATAAGATCGCGCTGACTCCCCCGGTCACCCGCAGCATTTTGCCGCCCTTGCGTGCCTACCCGGTGTTCTTATCGGTATCCCTCGTTTCGATCCGCAAGACGTCGCGAGCGCCGAATGCCGGACGTCAGTCCTTTGATATCGATCAATCCGACGCCGACCGATACCTTGGCGCACGGGCACGTAAACCCGCAGGATGCTCAAGTCTGGCGTGAGGCACGCCGATGTGACAAGTATGACCGGCCCGGAAGAGGCCGGACAGGGGTGAGCTACCCATCACGTAAGACGGAGACGACAGCATGTTTCGGAGCTTTTCGATCAAGGCGCGCCTGGGCATCACCATGGCGCTGTTGGCTGTTTTGTTGATTCTGCTGGGCGCATTGGGCATTGCCGGTATGACACGCACCGGCGATGCGCTTCGCGAGACGTACGCCAATCACCTCGCCGCCACGGTGGCACTCGGTAAAGACAACGCCACGCTTGCGCGCACCCGCGCGATTCTCGATCGCGTGGTTCTGCATCCCGAATCGCCCGACGCCGACAAGGTGGCGGCTCGTGCGCGCAACATGATCAAAGACGCGAATGCTGCATGGGCCGCGTATCAGGTGTTGCCGCACGGCGCCGAGGAGCAGCGTCTCGCGGACGAAGTCGCGACACGCCGCGCGACCTTCTTCGATAAGGGCATGGATCCGATGCTGGCCGCCATCGATGCACGCGACCGCACCGCGATGGACGACATCACGATGAACGTGCTGCCCAAGCAATATGCGGCGCTCACGGCCGCAAGCGATGCGCTGGCGGCGTACAAGCTAAAGCTCGGACACGACACTTACGAAGCCTCGATGGCGGAGCTGATGGCATTCCGTTGGCTGAGCATCGGGGCGACGGTGCTGGGCGTGCTCATGGCCATCGCCTGCTACTTCTCGTTGCGCGGGGCGATCATGCGGCCGCTGGGCGAAGCACTCACGCACTTCGAAAATATCTCGGCGGGGCAACTCGATAACCCGGTGCAGGTGCGCGGCAAGGACGAAATGTCGATGCTCATGCGCGGGCTGGAGACGATGCAGGCGCGTCTGGCCGGCACGATTCGGGGTGTGCGTCACAGTTGCGATGCGATGGCGACGGCCACGGCCGAGATCTCGGCGGGCAACACCGATCTGTCGGCGCGCACCGAGCAGCAGGCGGCCTCGCTGGAGGAGACCGCATCGTCGATGGAGCAACTGACGGCGACCGTCAAACAGAACGCCGACAACGCACGTCAGGCAAGCCAGTTGGCGGTGAACGCTTCGGACATCGCCGCGCGTGGCGGGCAGGTCGTCGCGCGCGTGGTCGATACGATGCAGGGCATCTCGGCGAGTTCGTCGCAGGTCGTGGACATTATCGGGGTGATCGACGGCATTGCCTTCCAGACCAACATCCTGGCGCTCAATGCCGCAGTGGAAGCCGCGCGTGCGGGTGAGCAGGGGCGCGGTTTCGCTGTGGTGGCTGGCGAGGTGCGCACGTTGGCCCAACGAAGTGCTACGGCTGCACGCGAGATCAAGGGGTTGATCGAGGCGTCGGTGCAGAAGGTGTCGGACGGCTCGACGTTAGTGAGCGAAGCCGGTCGAACGATGGATGAGATCTTGCAAGCTGTGCAACGTGTGACCGACATCATGGGCGAGATTTCGGCGGCGTCGGACGAGCAGAGCGGTGGCATCGAGCAGGTGAATCAGGCCGTCACCCAGATGGACACTGTCACGCAGCAGAACGCGGCGTTGGTGGAGCAGGCGGCTGCGGCGGCCGCCTCGCTCGAGGATCAGACGAACGCGCTGCGCGAGGAAATGGCGCGATTCCGTCTGGGCGACGAAGGCGTGGCATCGGCCGGGGCGCGGCGCGTTGCGCTGCATGCTGTGGAGGATGCGAGGCTCTCGCTGGCAGCGTGATCGCGGCCTGACCAACGACAGCCGAGGCGGTGTGCGATGGGCGTGTTCATGGCGGTGATGCGCCGAACCGGGTAACATTGCCCATCTTTTGCTCAGTTGAGGGTGTCGAAGTATGAAGCGAGTGGCGCTGATGGGGACGGTGGCCGTGCTGGCTGGCCTGATGGCAGGCTGTGGCCCGATCAATCAGATGAGCCGGCCCGATCCGGTGACGGGGCGACTGATCGACCAGGGAACCAGTGCCGATCGTTTCATGGTGCTCAACTGCATCTATCACGGCTGGAGCGAGTTGTCGCAGAACGTCGATTCGACGTCGTATGCCCGTCAAGGGGCTGACCGCGTGCGCGTTTATCGCGGCCACGACAAGGACAACAACGCGATCTACAATCCGTACGTCGACATTGAACAAGGTGGCTTTGGCGCACGTGTTCAGTACTTTGAAACGCCGGGCAGCAACCTGTCGCGCGATTTCGAGAACACCGTCAAGCGCTGCATGGTGCCGTACGCAGGCAGCAACGACTGATATCGGTCGCAGCGGTAAGAAGAAAAGCCCTGGCGCGAAAGTGCCGGGGCTTTTTTGTTGGCTTAACGAATGGTTGAAACGACGAATCCTCAATATAGGGACGATCATCCCTAATTTAAGGATTCAAGATTCGCTGCGTCCCTGACCGTGGAAATCTTCCCGGGCCTCCATGACTGCCGGGACGACGCCCTGACGCACAAGGAAATCGCCGAAGGGCTCTCCGGGGGAACGGTCTTGTGCATATCTCTGAAAGAGCGGCGTCAACTCGGCAACGATCTGGTCTTCGCTCAAAGACTCCTTGTGCAACTTGTTTAGGCGCTGACCGTGAAAGCCCGCACCAAGGTACAGGTTGTACTTGCCCGCCGATTTGCCGACCAGACCAATCTCTGCGATGTACGGCCGCGCGCATCCGTTCGGGCAGCCCGTCATGCGAACGGTGATCGGCTCGCCCGCCAGCCCCGCTTCGTCCAGCGCTTTCTCCAGACGCGTCACCAGACCGGGCAGGGCGCGCTCGCTCTCGGCCAGCGCCAGACCGCACGTCGGAAAGCCGACGCATGCCATCGAATTGATCCGCAATGCGCTCTGGTGCTTGCCGTCGAGCAGGCTATACGCGCGTACCAGCGCTTCGATCTGCGGCTTCTTCGCTTCGCTCACGCGTCCCACGATCAGATTCTGATTGCCGGTGATGCGCAGGTCGCCGTCGTGCACTTTCGCGATTTCACGCAATCCCGTCATCAATGGGTAGTCGTCCCAATCCTTCACGCGGCCGTTCTGGATAAACAGCGTGAGGTGCCACAGTTCGTCCGCGCCTTTGCGCCAGCCGTACTGATCGCCGTTGGTCGTGAAGTGAAACGGCCGCGCGCTGTCCAGACGCCAGCCGAGATAACGGTTGAGTTCCTCCTGGAACCACGCCACGCCACGGTCGTCGATGGTGTATTTGAGACGCGCGTGCTTGCGGTTCGTCCGGTCGCCGAAGTCGCGCTGCACAAGCAGCACCTTCTCGGCAACGTCGACAATGCGCTCGGCCGGAATGTAGCCGATCACCGTGCCCGTGCGCGGATAGGTGGCCGCATCGCCATGCGTCATGCCCATGCCGCCGCCGACCGCGACGTTGAAGCCTTCGAGCTTGCCGTCGTTACCCACGATAGCGATGAAGCCGAGATCGTTGGCGTAAAGGTCGACGTCGTTGTTTGGCGGAATCGCAATGGCGATCTTGAACTTGCGCGGCAGATAGTGCTTGCCGTAAATCGGTTCGTGATCCTCTTTGCCTGCCCCAAGACGTTTGTCGCCCAGCCAGATCTCGCGATAGGCGGTCGTTTGCGGCAGCAAATGCCGGTCGATCTTCAGACACCAGTCCAACGCTTCGGCGTGTGCGGGCGAGAGGTGAGGGTTATTCGACACCAGCGTGTTTCGGTTGACGTCGCCGCACGCCGCGATGCTCGTCATCGCCACTTCGTCGATGCCGCGGATGAGCGGGCGCAACTGATGCTTGAGGACGTTGTGATACTGCACCGTCTGACGCGTGGTGAGCCGGATCGTGTTGCCGCCATATTTTTGTGCGAGCTCGTCGAGCCTGAGCCACTGCGCGGGCGTGCACACGCCGCCCGGCATGCGCAGACGGATCATGAACTGATACGCAGGCTCCAGTTTCTGCTTCTGCCGCTCCGTGCGCAGATCGCGGTCGTCCTGCATGTATGAGCCATGGAATTTCAGCAACTGGGCGTCCTTCTCGAAGATCGCGCCCGTAAGCGGATCCGCCAGCCCCTCGGCAATCGTGCCGCGCAGATACTGGCTGACGTCCTTGATCTTCTCGACTTCCGAGCGGGTTGCCGATGACCCGGCCCCGGTTGGGTTGGTTTGTGTCATGTGGTGTGCCTGTCCTGCGTCAATAGACGTCGCGCTGATAGCGCTTCTCGCGTTGCAGCGTCTTCATGTATTCGGCGGCGGCTTCGTGCGACAGGCCGCCATGTTCTGCGATGACGTCGACGAGCGCCGTGTGGACGTCGCGCGCCATATGCTCCGCGTCGCCGCAGACGTAGAGATACGCGCCTTCCTGGAGCCATTCGTACACCGCTTTGCCTTGCGCGCGAAGGCGGTGCTGTACGTACACCTTCTCTTCGGTGTCGCGCGAGAAGGCGAGATCGATTTTCGTCAGCACCCCATCCTTCACATAGCGCTGCCACTCGCGCTGATAGAGGAAATCCGTGCGGAAATTACGGTCGCCGAAGAAGAGCCAGTTTTTGCCCGGCGCATCGAGCGCCTGACGCTCCTCCACAAACGCCCGGAACGGCGCAATGCCGGTGCCCGGTCCGATCATGATGACCGGCGCATGCGGATCCTGCGGCAGCTTGAAGTTGCGATTTGCTTCGATGTAGACGGGCACCGACGCACCCGTGCGGGCGAAATCGGCGATATCAGCGAGATAAGTCGATGCCACCCCGCGACGCGCACGTCCGTGGCTGTCGTAGCGCACCGCGCCGACCGTGATGTGGACCGCCTCCGGGTTGGCCGCCATACTCGACGCTATCGAGTACAAACGCGGCTGAAGCGTGCGCAGCGTGCCGACGAATTCGGCGGCCTTGAGCTTGCGCGCAGGGAACTGCCGCACGACGTCGAGCACGTCGCGTCCATAGAGATAGTCGCGCAACTCAGCTTCGTTGCCTGCCGAGAGTAGCGTCCTGAGTTCGGTCGACTCTGCGAGGACGGCGTACTTTTCGAGGAACGCGCGCGATAGCGTGGTGATGTCGTAGGCGCCCAGGAACGCGTCGCGCAGGCTGAGGGTGCTGTCGTGCGTGGTAGTTGTGGCCTGCGGGTCGAGCGCGAGGGTGTCGATCAGTTCGTCGACGAGAAGCGCATCGTTTTTCACGATGACCCCCAGCGCGTCGCCGGGTGCGTACGTCAGCCCCGAGCCTTCGAGCGAGAGTTCGAGGTGATGGACTTCCTTGGACGAACCGCGCCCTGACAGGGTGATGTTCTCCAGGACGGGCGCGTCGAACGGGGTCTTTCGGCTGTAGCGGGACTCGGCCGTTGCCGTCGTCCCCCTGCCGCCCACGCCGCCCGCCAGCGCCGCAAGCGTGAAGCTGTCCATCAGGTTGGCGGCCGTGCCCGTGGTCGATGCCTGTGACGTTGCCGATTGCTTGAGCGGTTTGAGCGCCTCGATGGCGTCATCGATCCAGCGCTCGGCCGGTGTGTCGTAGTCGACGTCGCTGTCCACCCGCGAGACCAGACGCTCGGCACCGAGTGCAGCCAACCGGGTATCGAAGTCCTTGCCCGCCTGGCAGAACTTCTCGTAACTGGAGTCACCCAGCCCCAGCACGGCAAAGCGCGTGCCGTCGAGCCGCGGGGCTTTGTCGCTGTGGAGGAAATCGTAGAAGTCGCGGGCGTCGTCGGGTGGTTCGCCTTCGCCTTGCGTCGACACCGCGACGAGCAGCAGCTTGTCGTGTTTCACGCGCGACGCCTTGTAATCCCCCATCGCAAACAGATCGACCTTGAACCCGGCGGCCATCGCACGTGCCTTCGCCTGTTCGGCCACTTCCTGCGCGTGGCCTGTCTGGGAGCCATAGAGAATAGTGAGCTGCGGTGCGCTGGCGTTCCCCGTTGCGGCGATCGCCACCGGATGGCCGACCTGACGGACGGAATGATTGATTCCGGCGAGAAATCCCCGCACCCAGGCCATCTGCTCGGCGGAAAGGCCATCGACCAGTTGGCTGAGCAACTGGACTTGCTGAACGTTAAGCGGCGAAGTCTCTTGCATGTCGGTCCTGGCTCCAGAGGCCGGACCGGCGGGGCGCTACGGCGGGGCAGTCCCGTCTAGCCGCCCCCGCAATGGACCGGCAAGGGATACCCATCACCCTATCCCTTGGGCTTTAGAAATTAAAATAATAAAAATTAATTTTGATATATCCAATTTCCATATCGTCATATGGGGACGGGTGAATAAGCGGTGTCGGATGCGTAATTGAAATACGCGCGATGACGGCATGTTCGCGGTCAAATCGGGGGGAGGTGTCGCAAAATCGGGGTCGGATGTGCGCAGGATCACGGCAATGCGAACGCGCGTTCGACAGGGCGGAGGACGGGACCAGGGACCCATGCGACGGGCACGCCGCAAGTCCCCGTGCGACGGCTTTCCGGGGCGGTGAGCGCTGGGAAAACGTGCTATGCTCCTCGCCGTGATTGATCAGGTCCTTCCAAGCACCACTTGATTCTCGCAATCCGCTAATCGGTCAGGCCGTGTCGCGGAAGGTTTCGTAACCCGCTATTTCTCGAGACACTCGTAGAAAAGGTGAGCGCAAAATGAGTTTGATGGAACAATTCCAAGCGAACTCGTACCTCTTCGGCGGCAATGCCCCCTACGTCGAAGAACTGTACGAATCGTATCTTGATAATCCGGCTTCCGTGCCGGACAACTGGCGCCAGTATTTCGACGCGCTGCAAAACGTTCCCGCTGTTGATGGTTCCAACGCCAACGACGTGGCTCACGCCCCGATCGTGGAGTCGTTCGCCCAGCGCGCCAAGGCCAATGCCTTCGTGTCGCATGCCGGTGCCTCCGACCTGGCCGTTGCCCGCAAGCAGGTGCACGTGCAGTCGCTCGTCGCGGCCTACCGCTTCCTCGGCGCACGCTGGGCCAATCTGGACCCGCTCAAGCGTCAGGAACGTCCGGCCATTCCGGAACTGGAACCCGCGTTCTACGACCTGACCGAAGCCGACATGGACAGCGTGTACTCGGCTGAGAACACGTACTTCGGTTTCGAACAAGCCAGCCTGCGCGATCTGCTCAAGGCGCTGCGCGACACGTACTGCGGCTCGATCGCCGCCGAGTACATGTACATCAGCGATCCGGTGCAAAAGCGCTGGTGGCAAGAGCGTCTGGAGAAGGTGCGTGCCACGCCCAACTTCACCGCTGAAAAGAAGAAGCACATCCTCGAACGCCTGACGGCCGCTGAAGGCCTCGAGCGTTATCTGCATACCAAGTTCGTCGGCCAGAAGCGCTTCTCGCTCGAAGGCGGCGAATCGTTCATCGTGGCGATGGACGAGCTGGTGCATCACGCCGGCGCCAAGGGCGTGCAGGAAATCGTGATCGGCATGGCCCACCGCGGCCGTTTGAACGTGCTGGTCAACACCCTCGGCAAGATGCCGTCGGATCTGTTTGCCGAATTCGAAGGCAAGCACGTCGACGACCTGCCGGCAGGCGACGTGAAGTACCACAAGGGCTTCTCGAGCGACGTTTCGACGACGGGCGGCCCGGTCCACCTGTCGCTGGCGTTCAACCCGTCGCACCTTGAAATCGTGAACCCGGTGGTCGAAGGCTCGGCCAAGGCCCGTATGGACCGTCGCGGCGAAGCCGATGCGGCCAGCGTGCTGCCGGTGCAAGTTCACGGCGACGCCGCCTTCGCAGGTCAGGGCGTTGTCATGGAAACGCTGAACCTCGCGCAAACGCGTGGTTACGGCACGCACGGCACGGTGCACATCGTCATCAACAACCAGATCGGCTTCACGACGTCGGACCCGCGCGATGCGCGCTCGACGACGTACTGCTCGGACGTGGTCAAGATGATCGAAGCGCCGGTGCTGCACGTGAATGGCGACGATCCTGAAGCGGTCGTGCTGGCCATGCAACTGGCCCTCGAATTCCGTCAGGAATTCGCGAAGGATGCCGTCGTGGACATCGTTTGCTTCCGCAAACTGGGTCACAACGAGCAGGACACCCCGGCAGTGACGCAGCCGCTGATGTACAAGAAGATTGCCCAACACCCGGGCACGCGCGCTCTGTACGTCGAAAAGCTGGTCACGCAAGGCGTGATCACGGCCGAGGAAGGCGATGGTTTCGTCAAGGCCTACCGTTCGGCCATGGATGACGGCCACCACACCATCGACCCGGTGCTCTCGAACTACAAGAGCAAGTACGCAGTCGACTGGGTGCCGTTCCTGAACAAGAAGTACATCGACAAGGCCGATACGGCCGTGCCGCTCGCCGAGATCAAGCGTCTGGCCGAGCGCATCACGACCATTCCGGCGAACTTCAAGGTTCACCCGCTCGTCGAGAAGGTCATCAACGACCGTCGCAAGATGGGTCTGGGCGAGCAGCCGCTCGACTGGGGCATGGGCGAACACCTGGCCTACGCTTCGCTGGTCGCATCGGGCTTCGCCGTTCGTCTGACGGGTCAGGACGCTGGCCGTGGCACGTTCACGCACCGCCACGCCGTGCTGCACGATCAGAACCGCGAGCGCTGGAACGACGGTACGTACGTCCCGCTGCAACACGTGGCAGACGGTCAGGCCACCTTCACGGTGATCGACTCGGTGCTGTCCGAAGAAGCCGTGCTGGGCTTCGAATACGGTTACTCGACCGCTGAGCCGAACACGATGGTGCTGTGGGAAGGCCAGTTCGGCGACTTCGCCAACGGTGCACAGGTCGTGATCGACCAGTTCATCTCGAGCGGTGAAGTGAAGTGGGGCCGCGTCTCGGGCCTGACGATGCTGCTGCCGCACGGCTACGAAGGCCAGGGTCCGGAGCACTCGTCGGCACGTATGGAGCGCTACCTGCAACTGTGCGCCGATACGAACATGGAAGTGGTCCAGCCGACCACGCCGGCACAGATCTTCCACGTGCTGCGTCGTCAGATGATCCGTCAGCAGCGCAAGCCGCTGATCGTGTTCACGCCGAAGTCGCTGCTGCGTCACAAGGAAGCTGTGAGCGACCTGTCGGAACTCGTCAAGGGCGGTTTCCAGACCGTCATCGGCGAAACCGATGCCACAATCGACCCGAACAAGGTCAAGCGCGTTGTGGCCTGCTCGGGCCGCCTGTACTACGACCTGATTGCTCGCCGTCGCGAAGAGAAGTCGAACGACGTCGCGATCGTCCGTGTGGAACAGCTCTACCCGTTCCCGCACAAGGCGTTCGAGAACGAGCTGAAGAAGTACGAAAACCTCGCCGAAGTGGTGTGGGCCCAGGACGAGCCGCAAAACCAGGGTCCGTGGTTCTACATCGAACACCACCTGCTCGAAGCCATGAGCGCCGGTCAGAAGCTGGCGTATGCCGGTCGTCCGGCTTCGGCCTCGCCTGCTGTGGGCTACTACGCCAAGCACTACGAACAGCTCAAGACGCTGCTCGATACGGCTTTCGGTCGCAGCCTCAAGGGCGCGACGGTGGTGCAGTAACCGGTTAGGTCTTACAGCGGTCGTCCTCCCCCAGGGACGGCCGCTGCCGTATTTCCGAATTGAACGTTTATCGAATCCAGGATCCAGAAATGGCCATTGTTGAAGTTAAAGTCCCCCAGTTTTCCGAGTCGGTTTCCGAAGGCACGCTGCTCGACTGGAAGAAGAAAGTCGGCGAAGCATTCGCTCAGGACGAAACCATCATTGAAGTCGAGACCGATAAGGTCGTGCTCGAAGTGCCGGCACCCGCTGCTGGCGTGCTCGTCGAAGTGACCGCCAACGCTGGCGACACCGTGACGTCCGAGCAGATCATCGCGAAGATCGACACCGAAGCCAAGGCCGGCGCTGCCGCCCCGGTCGCTGCCAAGCCGGCAGAAGCCGCCGCGCCTGCTGCCGCTGCTGCCCCGGCCGCTGCCCCCGCAGCCGGTGGTGCTTCGGGCAACATCGCCAGCCCGGCTGCTGCCAAGGTGCTGGCCGAGAAGAATCTGTCGGCCGGTGACGTGGCCGGTTCGGGCCGCGATGGCCGCGTGACCAAGGGCGACGCCCTGGCTGCTGGCGCCAAGCCGGCCGCTGCTGCCGCTTCGTCGATCCCGGCACCGGCACAACGTGCCGCACTGCCGTCGGTGTCCGCACCGGCTGGCCGCGACACGTCGCTGGAAGGCCGTCCGGAACAACGCGTGCCGATGTCGCGTCTGCGCGCCCGTATCGCCGAGCGCCTGCTGCAATCGCAACAGACCAACGCCATTCTGACCACGTTCAACGAAGTGGACATGAAGCCGGTGATGGACCTGCGCAACAAGTACAAGGACAAGTTCGAGAAGGAACACGGCGTGAAGCTGGGTTTCATGTCGTTCTTCGTCAAGGCCGCTGTCCACGCGCTCAAGAAGTACCCGGCCGTGAACGCCTCGATCGACGGTAACGACATCGTCTACCACGGGTACTTCGACATCGGTATCGCTGTCGGCTCGCCGCGTGGTCTGGTGGTGCCGATTCTGCGCAATGCCGACCAGATGAGCCTGGCCGACATCGAGAAGAAGATCGCCGAGTACGGCAAGAAGGCTGCCGACGGCAAGCTGTCGATCGAAGAAATGACCGGCGGTACGTTCTCGATCTCGAACGGCGGTGTGTTCGGCTCGATGCTGTCGACCCCGATCATCAACCCGCCGCAGTCGGCCATTCTGGGCGTTCACGCCACGAAGGAGCGCGCTGTGGTGGTGAACGGCGAGATCGTCATCCGCCCGATGAACTACCTGGCCATGAGCTACGACCACCGTATCATTGACGGTCGCGAAGCCGTGCTGAGCCTCGTCGCCATGAAGGAAGCGCTGGAAGATCCGGCTCGCCTGCTGCTCGACCTGTAAGCGTTAGCGCGCACTGCGCGGTGTCGCCCGGCCATGCCTCTCATGGTCGGCGCGCCGCGCCTCCCCCTGCCGTCAACCTTCACTGAGTCTCAAAATGGCAAACAAAGAATTTGATGTAGTCGTTATCGGCGCCGGCCCCGGCGGTTATATCGCCGCGATCCGCGCTGCACAACTCGGCTTCTCCGTCGCTTGCGTCGAGAAGTGGATCAACCCGGCCAAGAAGATGGTGCTGGGCGGCACGTGCCTGAACGTCGGTTGCATTCCGTCGAAGGCACTGCTTGCGTCGTCGGAAGAATTCGAAAAGGTCGGTCATCACCTGGCCGATCACGGTATCACCACGTCGGATGTCAAGATCGACATCGCCAAGATGCTCACGCGCAAGCAAGGCATCGTCGACAAGATGACCGGTGGTATCGAGTACCTGTTCAAGAAGAACAAGATCACGTGGCTCAAGGGTGAAGGCTCGTTCGTTGCGAAGAACGACGGCGGCTACCAGATCGACGTGAAGCCGGTCCAGGAAGCCGACAAGCCGGAAACGGTCACGGCCAAGAACGTGATCATCGCCACGGGCTCGAAGGCCCGTCACCTGCCGGGCATGCCGGTCGACAACAAGCTCATCTCGGATAACGAAGGTGCGCTCTCGTTCGACACCGTGCCGAAGAAGCTGGGCGTGATCGGCGCTGGCGTGATCGGTCTGGAACTGGGTTCGGTGTGGCGTCGTCTGGGCTCGGAAGTGACCGTGCTCGAAGCCATGCCGGAATTCCTGGCTGCCGCCGATGCGGGCGTGGCCAAGGAAGCTGCCAAGCAGTTCAAGAAGCAAGGTCTGGACATCACTGTCGGCGTGAAGGTCGGCGAAGTGAAGACCGGCAAGAACAACGTCACGGTCAACTACGCGGACAAGGACGGCAAGGAGCACACGCTCGAAGTCGATCGCCTGATCGTGTCGGTCGGCCGTGTGCCGAACACCGACAATCTGGGTCTGGGCAACATCGGTCTGGCGACCGACGAGCGCGGCTTCATTCCGGTGGACGACCACTGCCGTACCAAGCTGCCGAACGTGTACGCGATCGGTGACGTGGTGCGTGGCCCGATGCTCGCGCACAAGGCCGAAGACGAAGGCGTGCTGGTGGCCGAAGTCATCGCAGGCCAGAAGCCGCACATCGACTACAACTGCATTCCGTGGGTGATCTACACCTCGCCGGAAATCGCATGGGTCGGCAAGACCGAGCAGCAACTCAAGGCCGAAGGCCGCGAGTTCAAGCCGGGTCAGTTCCCGTTCGCTGCCAACGGCCGCGCACTGGGCATGGGCTCGTCGGACGGTTTCGTGAAGGTGCTGGCCGATGCCAAGACCGACGAAATCCTCGGCGTGCACGTGATCGGCCTGAACGCTTCGGACCTGATCGCCGAAGCCGTGGTCGCGATGGAGTTCAAGGCGGCGTCGGAAGACATCGGCCGTATCTGCCATCCGCACCCGTCGCTGTCGGAAGTGATGCGTGAAGCCGCCCTCGATGTCGAGAAGCGTGCACTGAACAAGTAAGCCGGTTTACGCTTACCTGTACGAACAAAGGCGAGGCGACTCGCCTTTGTTTTTTCCCGATTTCATTGGTTACTTTTGCCCCCCGGCGCCGGCTCGTCGCCGCACTGCATGAACGTTCGCGAATACTACCAACAAGAATTGGCCGAGCGCGGCTACAAGCCCGACGAAGCGCAAGAGCGCGCCGTCGAGCGTCTGCAGCAATGCTACGACGAATGGGCGGCGTATAAGTCCAAGCGTTCGAACACGCTCAAGAAGTGGCTCGTGCATCCGGATCTGCCCAAGGGTGTCTATCTCTGGGGCGGCGTGGGCCGCGGCAAGAGCTTCCTGATGGACAGCTTTTACTCGGTGGTGCCGTTGCAGCGCAAGACGCGTCTGCACTTCCACGAGTTCATGCGCGAAGTCCATCACCAGTTGCAGGCGCTCAAAGGGCTGCCCGATCCGCTGGACGAACTCGCCAAGCGCATCGCCAAGCGCTACCGCTTGATCTGCTTCGATGAGTTTCACGTCTCCGACGTGGCCGATGCCATGATCCTGCACCGCTTGCTGGCCGAACTCTTCAAGAACGGCGTGCAGTTCGTGATGACGTCGAACTATCGTCCCGACACGTTGTACCCGGACGGCCTGCACCGCGATCGCGTGTTGCCTGCGATCCGTTTGCTCGAAGATAAGCTCGACGTGCTAAACGTCGACGCCGGTATCGACTATCGTCGCCGTACGCTGGCGCAGGTGCAGGTGTATCACTACCCCCTGGGCAACGAAGCCAACCGTGCGCTGCGTGCGGCGTTCAGCGAGATCGCGGGTGTGCCGGACGAGAGTCCGCTGCTGCACATCGAACAGCGCGAACTCAAGGCGCTGCGTCGCGCGGGCGGCGTTGTCTGGTTCGACTTCCATACGTTGTGCGGCGGTCCGCGCTCGCAAAACGACTATCTGGAACTGGCCAATCGTTTTCACACCGTGGTGCTCTCGGACGTGCCGAAGATGACGCCGCGTATGGCCTCGGAAGCGCGTCGCTTCACCTGGCTCGTCGACGTCTTCTACGACCACAAGGTCAAGCTGCTGATGTCGGCGGAAGTGCCCGCAGAAGAGCTGTACACGGAAGGGACGCTTTCCAACGAGTTCACGCGCACCGTGTCGCGACTCGTGGAAATGCAGTCGCTTGAGTATCTGGAAGCACCGCGTCGCGTGGTGGATACCTCGCTGACCTGACGTCGTTCACCTCGCCGCAAGCAGAGGGCAGGGCGCTTAGCGCCCCCGGTCCCCGCGACCGCGCTGGCGCGAGTCCGGCGATGGAGGCGGGGGAGGCGGCGGCTGCCGTTGCTCGCGGATGTGGTTATAGATGTCGCCCCGCAGGTCGCCTTGCGGCCGAACTTCCTGCTGCTGTGGACGGGACGGTCCAGGCCGTGCCCCACCATGATTATCGCCGCGTCCGTTCGGACGATCGGCAGCCTGTGCGAACCAGCCTTGGAAGAATCGGCCGTCCGACGACGATTGAGCCGCAGCGCCCCACGACGCACCGGCCAGCATGACGAAACACAGTATCCGGACAAGTCGGTTGTGACGCATGGTGCCACCTCCTTGTCGGTTGAGCTGCCTTGATTGGCCGAAATCCCCGTTTGTCGTACCGATGCCATGCCAGCCGGGTAGGCTGGTCGGCACGCCTCGGCAAATGCGGCTACGCTTCGAGAGTAAAAGCGTAACGGCCGACGTGCTGTAAAGATTTGTAAAGCAATGTAAGCCGATGGGGCTGCGCGTAATCCGTCGCCTACCATGCGCTGTTTTGAATGTCGGAGTTTTGCAATGCGTAAGCTTTCTCTGGTTGTAGTGGCCCTGCTCGTCGTACTGGGGCTGCTGTTCGGTACGCCGTATTACACCTTGTGGCGCGCGCGTGATGCCGCCAATGCCCGTGACGCGACCACGCTGTCGTCGTACGTCGACTATCCGGCGGTGCGTGAGAGTCTGAAGATGAGCCTTCACGACGAGCTTTCCCGTCAGATGGACAAACAGCGCAGTAACGCCTTTGGCGCGCTAGCGCTGGCTTTGGGCGGCTGGGTGTCCGACCGCGTGGTGGAGGCGTTGCTGACGCCGGAGGCCGTGGCTGCCATGTTGCGCGGCGACAGTACGGGGCTGCCGCCTGCGCCGGGCGCACCCGCACCACGTGATGTGGTGCCGCCGCAAGCCGAATCGAGCGCGCCGCAAGCTGCACCTGCTGCACCTGTTGCACCGTCGGCGAATGGTGGATCCAATGCGTCGGAAGCGGCGGCCACCGCTGAAAACCAACCGCCGCGTACGACAACGCGTACCGAGTTTCAGGACTTCAACCACTTCCTCGTACACGTTTCGCGCAGCGACCGCCCGGAACGTGTCGTGACGTTCACGCTCACGCGTCGCAACGTCGTGCAGTGGCGATTGACGGCCATTGCGTTGCCGCCGCTCTGATCCCGCCAACCCCTTTCATCGACCTGCGCTGTCCGGTCAGTTGCGAACACCATCTTGAACTCGATTTTGAATGTGATGTCCTGGCGGCGACTGTGCGTCGCCGCCATGCTGACCGGCAACGCGCTCGTGGCCGCAGCGTCTGCCGATCCGTCGACGCCGGTCGGCGTGTGGCGCATTGTCGACGAGACGGGCGACCCGAAAGCCCTCATCACCATTACCGAAAAAGACGGAGAGGTCGTTGGCGCGCTGACCAAGAGCCTCGGTCGGCCGGACGCGCTGGAGCGTCGCTGTAACGAATGCACCGACGCGCGTCGCGGCAAGAAGCTTCAGGGCATGCAGATCATCCGTGGTCTGCGCAAGGATCCCGATGGCGACGAGTACGTCGGTGGGAAAATTCTTGATCCTGACAGCGGCAGCGAATACGGCTGCAAACTGCGGGTCGTCGAAGGTGGTAAGAAACTCGAAGTTCGAGGCTATTTCGGCATCTCTTTGCTGGGTCGCACGCAGACGTGGATCCGCGAGCAGTAGCGCCACATCCCCTCACACCTCCTCACATCCCTTTCATCTCCCGGTAGATTGAGCGACGAAGATTCAGGTCGGGCCACGCGCGATGGCACGACGCAGACGATGCGTCGGCTAGAGGACTTCCTCAGCACGAGGCCACGCCTTTGGCGTAATCTTCAAAGCGACTCACGCGTGATATGCCGCATTCCCGGCGACGACGTCGAGTCCTACGACAATCAATTCCGTATCTGGGAGGATGACAATCATGAAGCAGATTTCGAACGCGACGTCGTGGCGACGTCTGGGTGCGCATGCGCTCGTCGCAGTAGCGTTGCTGGGCGGTGTCGCGAAGGCGGCGCTGGCTGCCGACGACACGTCGCCGGTCGGTGTGTGGAAGACGATCGACGACAACACGGGCAAGCCGAAAGCGCTCGTCACGATCTCGGAGAAGGACGGCGAGTATGTCGGTGTGATCACGAAGGGTCTTGGCGAGAACGACGATCCTGCGCGCGTGTGCGACAAGTGTACCGACGAGCGCAAGGGCCAGAAGATGCTCGGCATGCAGATCATCCGCGGCATCAAGAAGGACGGTGACTCTTACGGTGGCGGTTACATCCTCGATCCGGAGAACGGCAAGGACTACAAGTGCAAGATGACCTTGACGGACGGCGGCAAGAAGCTCGACGTTCGTGGCTTCATCGGGATTTCGCTGATCGGCCGTACACAGACGTGGATTCGCGAGCAAACGCAATAAGTACCACGGGCGTCACAAGCGCCATCGAGAGACGACAAGACCCGGACGACATTTCGCCGGGTCTTTTTCGTTGGTGGGGCAGACGTTACGGCGTCGGCGTGGCGGTGCGAATGGACCGCGTCATATCGGGCAGGCCGTCGAACAACGAGTAGACCATCTGCAAGGTCGAATGCCGGGCGATGGCGCCCCGGATACCCGAGGTGCTGGGGGCTGCGGGCGTGTCATGCGACGCATGGCGCCCGCGATGTCGCGTGGTGGTGGGCTGTGGCGGCAAGGCGACCGGCAAGGCGATGCGCTCGCCGATGGGGCGCGGGACCGTGATCCGCGCGATCCACGACACCGCATTGCCGATAAGCGGTATGCGTGTCGCAAAATTGATGCCGTTTCTTAACATCTCCTGAATCACCGAAAGCATTTCTCCTTCGACGTAATACGACTTCACACGCGACCAGGCGGGGACGGCGTCATGCCGTGCAACCGTCTTGTTGTGAAGCCCTGCTGGGTCGAAAGTCACGGCAGTCGAATCTTGCACCACGGATGTTTGTGCCGATGCGAGTCCGCCGCCCAGCGAGTGCCCCGTGAACACGAGTTGCCGCGGCGGATAGTGGCAGGCCAGCGATTTACCCCAACTGATGGCCTCTTCGTACTGCTTGGAGCGCAATCCAAACGCTTGTCGGACATTGTGCGTCCAGTCGACCAAGGCGCGTCCGGTAATGCCCATCTCCGTGCCGCGATCCGCCGCGAGATAGCGGTCGCAGAGCTTGTCCTGATACAGCGCACCGAAGAAGCCCGATTGCGTTGGCCCGTTGTCGTCATGGATGCTGATTCGTCGCACGCGTGTTGGCAAAATTTGCGGGACCGAGCGATCGAAATAGACGTCGTGGTTCACGAGTGCGGCCGTAATGTCGTTGCGTTGTTCGATCATCGACTGCGGGAGGCTCGCTTTGCCTTTTGCCTGGATCACCGTGTCGAGTTCGTCGATGCGTTGTGCGACGGTGACGAGCTTCGCCGTCTGACAAGCGGATCGGTGAGCGGCGCTGTCGCCGACGAGCGGTTGCATTTGCGCGAACACGTTGTCGTAGGCCACCGATTCCAGACAGCCGCAAGGACGCGACGCCGAGTCGATGTCGTCAACTCCATTGCAAGCGCGCAATTGCGCGCCAGATGCCCGTGCCTCCCGAGTCACCTCCCGCCAGGCTTGCAACAGCGCCCGCATACGCTCGGCAAGCAGATCACAGGTCGCTTCGCCCGGCTGTGGAGGACGACCGATTTGCGCGCGATTTAGCGTATTGACGAATTGCAGCGAGCGTCGCCGCTGGGCATCGAACATGCGACGTTCTCTCGCGATGTCTGCCCATTGTGTCGGCGTGTCGTGAGTCACTTCGTTGTCAAACGCCGGTAGCGACGACGTATTGTCGTCGGACGTGTTGGGCGGTTCGCTGCTGGCGCGGGTGTTGCGAGGGGTGGGGGTGAACACCGAAGGGGAACACGTGGGGCTGAATGTGCCGGTCGGGATATGCATGGGGGTTGGGAAAAGGCGTGAAAAGCGAGCGATTCTGCGCGACGCCTTTGCCCCCGGAAATCAAGAATGGCTCATTTGAAAGTCGCGGCTGCAAGTTTCATGAACATGCGAAGGATCGGTTGCCGACGACAACGCGTTCGACGCCAGATACGACAACGCCCGGGCAGTGTCGCTTCACTGTCCGGGCGTTGCCGTCCTGCACCGTCGTCAGGGCCTGCACCCTGCGAACGGCTCCCCCTCGCGATCTTCCAACGGGATCGATGCCCCGCCGATTTACTTGCCGCCCAGTCCCCCGAGCAAACCGGTTACCGGGGCCAGCAGCCCGCCTGCGCCGCCGGTACTCCCCGATGCGCCACCGGCTATTGACGTCAGCGGTGCGGTCACCGAACTGAGCAACGTCGTGACGGGGGCGAGAGGATTGCTTGCACCGCTGCCGCCCGTCCCCGTCGCACTTGTCACGCTGCCGAGCAGACCCGTGACCGGACTCAGCGGATTGCTGCTGGATGTGCCGCCGCCGGCCACGCCGCCAAGCAGTCCTGTGAGTGATCCGAGCGGGTTACCTGATGAACCCGACGCGCCACCCAGCCCGCCCAACAATCCGGTGAGTGCGCCGAGCGGATTGCCGCCACCTGCCGTCGTCGGCGTCACTGTCGTATTACCGACGTTCGCCAGCACGTTACCCAGCGCATTCGCGCTGCTACCGTTCGTACTGCCGGAGAGCAGACCACCTGCGCTCGTGACCGTATTGCCCAATGCCATGAGCGGATTGCCGAGACTTGCGACGACAGCGTTGGGCGCGGCCGCCTTGACCTGTGCGCCCGTCGAATTCAACGCGCCGCCGAGCGTGCCGAGCAAACCTGCAACAGGTGCGCCGAGGCCGCTGGCTCCGCCGACGGTTTGCGTCGTCGTGACGAGCGTGTTCGTAATCGGTGTGATGGCAGACGAAAGCATTGAGGTCGCCTGAACGACTTGTGGGCTCGTGAGCGTCTGCGAGAGGGCCTGGCCGCCGGTGACGACGCCCTGACCGACGGTGGTGACCGCCTGCCCCAGCACGCCCGTCAGCGAGCTGACAGGGGTATTGGCGAGCGGTCCGCTGTTGCCGATGCCAGCTACGCCGCTGCCAAGCGACTTGGTGGCGTTGCCGAGATCGGACACGACGCCTCCCGTACTCGCGAGTGTGGTGCCGACCGGATTCGCGCCGGACTTGCCGAGTTGACCGAGACCGTCGCCGACGCCTTTGCCGAGATCGGAGACAGCGGTGCCCGTCTGCGAGATCGCGCCGCCGACACCTTGTGTGACCTGCGGCGATACACCAGGAATCGTGGTGCCCGACACCTGATCGCCGACTGCACTCACCACCGAGCCGACAGAACTCACGACGCCGTTGCTGCTCGTGGTGGGGTTCGTCGGATTGACGGGGTTGGTCGGATTCGTCGGGTTATTGGGGTTCGTGGGATTGGTCGGCGTGTTGGCCGTCGCGCCGCTGCCACCGCCCGAGCTGGAGCATCCAGTGATACTGACTACACCCGCCACAAGTGCCGCGAACAACGTGGGACGCAGAATCTTCGACATGACGTATCTCCTTTCGGTACGGCGCAGTCCGCTTCGATCTGCCTGACCTGCTTGACCTGCTTGAACTGAGCCGACGGAGGCGGTCGTAGCGTTCGTGCGAACGCCATCCGCCCGTCCGCTATTGGGCTTACGACTTCGATGCGTTACCGCGTCCGTTCGATACCAGACCGGCGATGTCCTGATCGGCCTCGAAGCGCAGACGGAAGGTCTCGCTCTTGAGGGTGCGAATGCTCTGCACCAGGAAGTCGTGGATCGCAGCGAGTTCGCTGTGGTCGTACGCCGCGCTCACTGCGGTGAGTTCACGCGAGACGGACGACAGGAATTGTTCGATCTGCGCGCACTTTTCTTCGATGGGGTGAATCATCACCATGCGCCGGTCGTGCGGGTTCTTCTCGCGCTCGACGAAGCCTGCGCGCTCCAGCCGGTCGATGACGGTGGTGATGCCGCCGGAGCTCACACCCATGAGCTCGGCGAGCTGTCCTGCGGTGATCGATTCGAGTTCGAGAATCAGATCGAGCGCGTTCAGATCGGTGACGTTCAGGCCGAGTTGTTCGGCAAGGGCTGCGTGGTAGAGCGCCGTGTACACGGCCAGCCGGCGTCCGAGTGAGCGGACGATACCGGCGACGAGATCGTTTCGGTTCGTGTGTCGATCGCTCATGGTGCCGTTCGCTCCGTTCGTTGCATTCGTTCCATTGGAGCCGTTAGGCGAAGCGGTGCCGGACTCGGTACCGTATGTGTTATGACTTTGCGGGCCAGCATAGTGACTGCCGGAGCTTGCGGTGTCGCGCATCGCCAGGGGTTCTGCGCCTTGCGGGGCGGATTCGCCATGACCGCGCATCAGAACGCCGGTATCGGAGAGAAAGCGGGCCATGGCATTTCCTTATCGTTTGTTGTTAGTTGTGACGTGGCCGACGCTTCGACGGCTGAACGACTGTGTGCGTCGCGCCACGTCCTGAACCGATTGCTGTGATTACTTGCCGACGCTGGCGACGCTGCCCAGGAGGCTCGTCACCGGCTGGATCAGCACCAGCAAACCACCCGTGCCACCTGTGCTGCCGCCGGCGCTGCTCGTCACACCCGAGAGCAGGCTCGTGACGGGGGCGAGCGGGTTGCTGCTGCCGCTGCTGCCACCGGACGCTGCGCCGCTCAGGCCACCGAGCAGGCTCGTGACAGGCGCCAGCGGGCTGCTACTGCCACTGGTGCCACCGAGACCACCCAGACCGCCCAGCAGGCCGGTAACGGAGCCGAGCGGGTTGCCCGTGCTGCCACCGCCGCCAGCGGCCGTATTGCCGAGACCGCCGAGCAGCGAGCCGAACGGGTTCGTCGAGCCATTCGACGTCGGCCCGTTGACCACACCGCCGAGCGTCGAGACGGTTTTCCCGGTGGCGTCCACCGTGTTGCCGAGTGCGACCACCACACCGTTGTTCGACGTGCCGCCGATCGTTGTGCCGACCTTGCTGACGGCACCGCCGACAGTGGTGAGCAGGTTGGACACCGGCCCGCCGAGGCCCGTCGTAGTGCCAACGGTGCGCGTGGTGTCTGAGACCATGTTGGTGATCTGGTTGATCGGCGCCGAAACCGTTGTGGTCACTTGCCCGACCGGTCCGGTCGGCGCGAGTGCCTGACCGAGGATCGCGCCACCGGCGATGCCGCCATAGCCTACCGACTGGACGACGCCGCCAAGACCGCCAACCAGCGTGTCGACCGGGGTGCCTTGCAGCGGATTGCCCTTGGTAATGCCCTGGATGCCGCTGCCGAGCGATACGCCTGCGTGGCCGAGATCCGTCACGGCCGGGGCGACGCCAGCGAGCGTCACGCCCACGGTGTTCGCATTCGTGCCGGTCTGGCCGAGGCCGTTGCTGACGGCATTGCCGAGATCGGTGACGGCGTTACCCGTGCTCTTGAGTGCACCGCCCATGCCTTGCGACGTTTGTGCCGACACCAGCGGCAGTTGCGTGCTGGCGACCTGATCGCCGAGGGCGCTGACCACGTTGCCTGCCGAGCTGACCACGCCGCCTGCACCGGCGGCCGTCGTGCCGACCGCGTTCGGCGTGCCGGTCGTACCGGTCGAGGTGGCGCCGCTGCCGCCGCCGCCGCTGGAGCAACCCGTGAGGGCGATGGCTGCGATAGCGGCCGAAGCCAGCAGAGTGCGTTGAAGTGCGTTGCTCATGATGTCTATCTCCCTTGATCGTTCTGAATATCGGCTGGCGGGGGACCGCTCAATGACGCCGTGTGATGTCGCGAATTGCCTCAGGTACTGCTATTTCCATTTGAGAAACCGTGGCCGCTCGCTGTGATGCCGTTGTGCGCGTGCGGCGTGTTGGGTGAGCCGGATCCGGCCCGGCCCGGTCCGATGCGTGAGCATCGGTGCGAGGGCCGGATCGCGGCGGTCACAAACTGGCGGTGGAATCGCGCGGGTCATGATCGGTTTGCCTGTCGTTGAGGTCTGTACGCTGAGCGTTGTGTCGACGTTGCCGATTCAGCTGCCCGATTACTTCTTGCCGCCGAGCAGACCGCCGAGCAGGCCGGTCACCGGAGCGAGCGGGCCGCCGCTGTTGCTGCCGCCCGACGTCGCACCACCGACCGCACCCGTCACCGAGCCGAGCAGCGCCGTCACCGGGGCGAGCACACCGCCCGAAGCCGAGCCGCCAGCACCGGCCGAAGCACCGCCGGTTCCGGCCGAGCCGCCTGCGCCAGCCGTGAGCGTGCCGCCGAGGCCGCCCGTCAGACCGGAGACGAGGTTGGTGACCGGGGCGAGCGGGTTGCCGCCCGAGGCACCGCCTGTTGCGCCGCCGAGTGCACCCGTCAGACCGGAGACGAGGTTAGTGACCGGGGCGAGCGGGTTGCTGCCCGAGGCACCGCCCGTTGCGCCGCCGAGTGCGCCCGTCAGGCCGGAGACGAGGTTGGTGACCGGGGCGAGCGGGTTGTTACCCGAAGCACCGCCCGTCGCACCGCCGAGCGTGCCCGTGAGACCCGAGAGCAAGCCCGTGACCGGCGCCAGCGGGCCGGAGCCCGTGCCCGAGCCGACACCGACCACACCCGACAGGCCGCCGAGCGCAGCGGAGAGCGGAGCGAGCGGGTTGGTGCTCGTCGGCGTGCCGTGGACGAGGCCGCCAAGGCTGGCCACCGTGGTGCCCACACCGGCGACCACGCCGCCGAGGTCCTTCGCGACCGGGTTGTTGATCTGTCCGCCGAGCTTGGTGCCCACACCGGCCAGACCGCCGCCGACCGTGGCGAGCAGACCGGCGACCGGCGTACCGAGACCCGTGGCGTTACCGACCGTTTGCGTCGTGTTGGTCACCACCGTCGTGATCGGGGTGATGGTCTTCGACAGGCCCGACGTCAGTTGTTGCACCGGTGCGCTGTTGACCGTGGTCGTCAGCCCGTTGCCGAGTGCGACACCGGCGTCGCCGACCGAGGTCACCACGCCGCCGAGCAGCCCGGTGACACCGTTCACCAGCGCCACGTTCTTGAGCGGGCCGGTTTGACCCAGGCCTGCCACAGCGCTACCCACTTGCTGACCGGCCTGACCGAGGTTGGTCACGGCGCCCGTCACGCCGGTGAGCGTCGGGTTCAGTGCGTCGTTGCTCGAACCGAGCTTGCCGAGGCCGTTCGTGAGGCCGTTGCCGATCGACTGCACGGCGTCGCCCGTCTTCACGACAGCGCCAGACAGTCCGCCTTGCGTTTGCGAGCTGACGATCGGCAGGTTCGTGCTGCCAAGGGTCGTGCCCAGATCGCTGACCGTCTTGCCGACTTGCGTGACGACACCCGTGCTGGCGGTGGCAGCTACGACGCCGATCGGGTTGGTGGAGGCTCCCGTGCCGCCATTCCCGTTACCGTTGCCGTTACCGTTGCCGCTGCCATTCCCGTTGCCCGAACCGTCCGGCACGGTGCCTGCGCCCGAGCCGCCACCGCTGCCGGTGCCTGCCGAGGTGCCGCTGCCGCCACCGTCGCCGAGCGAGCCACTGGTGCCGCCCGAACCGGAGCTGGCGCAGCCGGTCATCGTGACGACGGCGAGAAGAACGGCGGAAGCGAGAAGGTTGCGTTGGATGTTTTTCATGATGGTGTCCTCTGGT
Source organism: Pandoraea commovens (assembly GCF_902459615.1). Lineage (GTDB taxonomy): Bacteria > Pseudomonadota > Gammaproteobacteria > Burkholderiales > Burkholderiaceae > Pandoraea > Pandoraea commovens. The sequence goes on along the minus strand of NZ_CABPSA010000001.1, from coordinate 859,354 downwards.
CTTTGTCGTATTCAGGCGAGCACGTTTTGTGCTGCCAGTCGGTTGTTCATGCGTTGTGCGATGAGTGCGAACAGGAGCGCGGTTACGGTTGCGCTATCGGGGCCCGTCATCGCATGGGCCGAATTCGTGTTGCTGCTGTGAGCGTTCGCCACGTCGGTCGGTGTGGCGGTGGCGCGTACGCCACCGCCTTCTTCACCGCCCCTCCCTGGGCTTGCGCCTCTACGACCGGTGTCGGCCACAGCCTCGCGCTGCTTAGCCGTGATGCGTTGACGCTCTGCCGAGATGGCTGCTGCGCCGTGCATCGTTTGTTTGGTATTGCCAACGATCATGGTGTCCCTCGTGATCTTTAGCGTTGCGATGCAGGGATATCTGCAAGAGGTGTGCCAACCACAGATCCGGGGTTCGAATAAGCCTTCTAGTTTTTCCGGCAATCGGCTGAAAAGCCTGTATTTATTTGCGTTTCGGAAAACAAGAATCTTTTGGATCGAGATATCTCGACGGCGCGGGGGGAGTGAAAAGTCAGGGTTAACGCCATCGGGAAATGGCGAATAAACGGCGAAACGACGTTCCCGTTACGGGGTTCGTTACGGGTAACGTAACGTAACGATTCGGATGTAACGGAACGAAAGGGTTGCGAAACGCGTTGGGGAAAGGCGGAACGCAGACGAATGAAACGCAGGTGTGGAATTCAGGAGCAAAAGCAAATGCATCGGAACACCTCGGCGGATATTCAGGTGTTCCGGTGATTCGGGTAATGCCTGATCGAACGTAATAGCTAGATGGCCGTACTAATACCTAAAGGCACGGTGTCGTCAGACAAAAGGGATGTGATCAGGGGGCGAGGCGCTGCATGGCGTGGCCATGTTTGTGTGATGAAACGCGATATGACCGCTTTGGAAAAGATGAATAGTTATTTAAATGCGTGCTGAAGCCGTTGATGAGGGGATTTCGCCAATGTGTGTGGCGTCGCACCAATCATGGTTTTCCCTCGCGCACGTTGTATTGCCTAGTTTTGGAGTATTGTTTGATCAACCTATGTAACGTTTTCTTACATCTGCTGGGGTGATTGGAAGCAAGACTCTAGTTTTTGTGATTTAGTTTAAATTAGCATCAGAAAAAAATAGCGCGCGAGTGCAAAGGCTGTGCCAACAGCCAAGGAAATATTGGCGTACAACGTAAAAGAGGTTCGCGAGCCTTGCAGCGCAACGAACCCGAGGCCGAAGTCAAGAGTTGATCAGCGATATAGCAGGACTCAGTCGTCAGATCTTCGGGTCGATGACAGCTCTGCTGTGTGCCAACGGGCGCTTAGCGCCTTTTTGAGGGAGGGTGATATGAAACTCGGTAATCGTTTTCGTCTGTTTGCGCGCGACGAGCGTGGTGTGACGGCGCTTGAGTACGGCATCCTCGCCGCCATTGTCGCGGTGATCATCGGTGGCACCGTTTATACGAATCTGGGCACGACGTTCTCCTCTGTGTTCTCGAAGATCCAGTCGGCGGTCACGGCAGCGGGCGCATAAGGTTCACGTAGTTCGTATCGGAACAACGGCGCTTCGGCGTCACAGAAGAAGTCGGCACTGGCTCCTCGCGTCTGCGTGCTGTAGCGAGGGATCGTGCGGACCATAAGGGGAAGGGCGCAGGTTCACAGACAAGCGCCATTCGGGGTAGTGGGATGCTGTATTCGCGAGGAAGCGAATCATGCGAGCAAATCGAGTTGGGGCAAGCAGCCGGCAGCACAGACTGTCGCGGCAAAAGGGTGTGACCGCGCTGGAGTACGGCATTCTCGCGGCCATCGTGGCAGTCATCATCGGTGGCACGGTCTATACGAACATGAGCAGTGTGCTCTCGAGCGCATTCAGTACGGTAACGTCGGCGGCCACCTCGGCGGCATCGCATTGAGACAGCATGGGCGCTGATATGTATAGGCGGTTTTTATAGTCGGTTTTAAGCGGAACCGGATGCGAGACCTCCTGTGCTGACATTGCTGTGGCTGTTATGTGTGCCGATCGTACTGACCGACCTGATCGCACGGCGTATCCCGAATATCTGGCTGTTGTGTGTTGCTGCGCCCGCGCTGGTCTGGATTGCGTGGCAAGCGTGGCACACCGGACCTCGGGTGCTGTGGGTCCACGGACTGGGCGCATTTCTGGGATTGATCGTACTGCTACCGTTTTGGTGGCGAGGTGTGATGGCCGCAGGCGACGTCAAGCTGTTTGCGGTGATCGGGTTGGTTGCGGGTTACCCCGCGCTGTTGCCGGTGTGGTGTCTGGCCAGCGTGGCGACGGGCGTGCATGCGTTGGTGGTGCTCACCGGTCGTATGAAATGGCTCACACGATGGCGCGAACGTTGGATGGCGTCGGGCGTGTGGCAACGAATTCTGCAGTGGCGGGCGGGGCGTGCGGGTTTGCCTTACGGGGCCTATCTGGCTGCCGCAGCGCTCGTGGTGCGATGAAGACAGTGAGCGGATGAGGGTGTGAGGGCACCGGTCGTCGGCAGCAGCAAGATCGCTGACCATCGCAAAGTGGGGATGTATCGGGGGTGACGAGTGTTGGCGAAGCCAGCACCGTAATAACGGGAGGCGCGGGCGACGCCGCGCAAATTTGCAGGTTCATGCGTCGCCAGACACGGTCGAAAAGCGCCGTGCGCGACGGGGGGTATCGTCATGAAGCGGTCTGGGGCACGGGCAAATTCAGGGTTGCGATGCGTTCGGTCGACACGACCGCGCGGTGTCGCTGCTCTGGAATTCATGCTCATCCTCATGATTCTGCTGCCTGCCTTCTACGTCGCGGTCGCCTTCTCTATCAACATTCTTGCCCGGCAAATGCTCACACAGGCCGCCTCCGAAGCGGGCCGTGCGATGTTGCGCGCCGGCACGATGGCGCAGCGTCAGGGATATGCCACAACGGCGATCAATACCACGCTGACATGGCCTTCGGCGTCGGCCGTCAGCGCGACGTTTCCGGCGGATGCCACGTATCCCTGCCCAGCGTCGGGGACCGGAACGGTGTCGCAATGCATCGTCCACGTGACGCTGACGTTGAATCAGCCGATGACGGTCAACTGGCCAGGGCTGGGCGCGCTGGTGCCGCAAACCGTGATCGGTACGGCGGCCGTGACGCTGGACACGTCGACGCTCGGAGGGAGTTGAGCGATGGTCTGGACGGGCAGTACACGCACGAAGCAAGTACGAAGCTAGCAACAGGTAGGACCACGCGTGAGGTAACAGGAAGTCGCATCGGATTGATATGCCGCCGGCATGCCGGCGTCCCGCAAGTTGTGACTGAACGGCCGACAGGCCCCAAGCCATGAACAAAGCCACCAAGATTCTTGCTGCTGTGCTGGTTATCGTCGGTGTCGCGCTGGCGCTCTTCGCATTGCGTCTGGGAACGACCAATGCGCCTGCGCCGAACGCCACGCCCTCGGCGGTGACCCAAACGCTGACACAGCGCTTCCCGGCCGTGGTGGCGGCTAAGGCGCTGACTCCGGGCAAACCGATTACGGCCGACGACATCAAGATTGCGCAGTTCGACAGCCAGACACCCAATGCCTTCGCCAACCCGGCAGACGTCGTGGGCCGGGTGCCGCTTGTCGCACTTGCCGCAGGTGTACCCGTCACGCAAAACACGCTGGCACGCGGCCTCGCGATGCAGCTCGCCCCCGGCGAGCGCGCCGTCGCCCTTCCTGTGACCGAGACGGTCGGCGTGAGCAACCGCATTCGCCCCGGCGATTTCGTGGACGTCTTCTTCACGATGAAAACGAATCAACCCGCAGGCAGCCCGACGGTCGGCTTGGTGGACGACACGCAAGCGCGCTTGCTGGCGTCGCGTGTGCGGGTGCTGACCTACGGCAATGCGTCGCTCGACGACATCACGCCGCCGCCCGCTGCGCCCACCGTCGCGTCCACCGTCGCGGCAGCGACGTCCAGCGCGCCGCCGCCGCAACAGGCGGCCGCGCCGCAACCGCCGCCGATGCCCGCGACCTCGGCGGTCGTGGCGGTCCCGATCGAAGACGTCAACCGACTCGTGCTCGGCGCACAGCAGGGCAAGATCACGCTCGCATTGCGCAACCCCGCCGACGACACCAAGCCCGATACCTCGCTGTTCCCGCCGACACCGCCCGTACTTGTGAGCAAGGCCGGTCTCGCGGGCGACATCAAGGCCGCACTGAACTCGCCGGAGAACCAGGCCTACGCCGGTATCGCCACGACGGGGCTCGCGGGTGAGCCGCCGCGACGCACGGCGGCAGCACCTGCGCCGCGTGCGCCGGGGGGCGGTGGGGGTGGCGGCACGGTCGAAGTTGTGCGCGGTGCCGAGCGATCCACCGCGTCCTTCTGACCTGAGCCCATCGAAACGATTTGAATTGAGTGAACTGAATTGAAGTGACGAGCAGATCCGGTGATGTTCGGGCGCGGGGGGCAACCAGTGCGACGAACACCACTTAACCGACACAGTGACCGATACAGCCACGCCATGATCAGAAGCCAGGTTCGCACTGCCAGACGAGAAACCAGACGTGTCACGGGAATGCTGTTTTGTTTTGCTGCGCTGCTCGCGTGTGGCGCGACGGTTGCGGTCCGGATGGCTGACGCCGCCGATACCGCACCGAGCGCAGGGTCTCGTTCGCTGACGCTCGCCGTTCACGAGCAGCGCGAATTACCGATCTCGGGCACGCTGGAGCGCGTGGCCGTCGCCGATCCGGAGATCGCGGACATCGTCGTGCTCAAGGGCTCGGGCGGACGTCGCGGGTCGGTGCTGGTCGTCGGCAAGAAGGCCGGTACGACACAGGTATCGACGTGGCCGCGCGGTGGCGAGGCCACCCGTTGGGAGGTTCATGTGCAGGGCAACCTGCAAAGTGCATTGGGGGACACCGGCACGGCCAGCGTCGACGCGCGCGGCAGTGCGGCTGTCATCAAGGGACATACGAATACGCTCATCGAACACAGCGGCCTGCAATCGGCAGCGGTCGATGCGACAGGCAAAGGCGGGGTGGTGGTGGACCGTTCGACGGTCGGAGACACGGGCGTGGTGCAGGTCGACGTCAAGATCGTCGAAGTGAACCGCAACATTCTGAATCAACTGGGGGTGGACTTCACGGCAGAGCGCATCTCGCCATCGGGCGGATTCGGCGTGATTTCGACACTGGGGACGGCGGCTTTCGGCAGTGGCGGCACCTCGACGTCGAACTTCGGATCGTTCTTCGGCTCGATTACGCGCGGCGCATTCAACTTGTCGGCGAAGATCAACCTGCTGCAGTCGAACGGTTTGGGGCGCGTACTTGCCGCACCGTCGCTGGTTGCCTTGTCGGGGCAGAGCGCGAGCTTCCTCGCCGGTGGCGAGTTGCCGGTGCCGCAGTCGGGGGGGTTGGGCACGACGACCATCGTCTACAAGTCGTTCGGTGTAGGCCTGACGGTGACGCCGACGATTCTGTCGCCGAACCGCATCGCTCTGAAGGTCGCGCCGGAGGCGTCCGATCTTGACTATACGAATGCCGTGGTGATTGCGTCGACGCAGATTCCCGCGATCACGACACGGCGCGCCGATACGACAGTCGAGCTGGGCGACGGCGAGAGTTTCATCATCGGCGGCCTGATTTCGCGCACGACGACCGCCGCCGTCGACAAAGTACCGCTGCTGGGCGATCTGCCGCTCATCGGCTCGTTTTTCCGGAATCTGAAGTACAACAGTATCGAGAAGGAACTGGTCATCATCGTCACGCCTCACCTGGTCAAGCCGGTGTCCAGAGACGTGACGCTGCCGCTGCCGGGGGACACCCGGGAGAAGCGGCCGGGGCCGGTGTGGGGGGAGTATCTGATGGGCGTGGCAAGCGACAGCGAACTGCCGGGTTTCTCGAAGTGACCGAAGTGGCATTAGCGCCGGATCGCAGCAGGTTCGACGGCGGCGCGGCGGTCTCGGGCGAAGCATCGGCGAAAGCCGGGTTGGGGTAGTAAGGAGTGCACAAATGAACGCACCGACGCGAATACTGGACACCATGACTGAGTTGCATCGCTTTCTTTTTTGCAGCGCACATGCGGGCCACGGACAGTGGCTCTCGGCGGCTTTGCGCGAAGAGGGCGTGGTGCTGCAGGAAGCCGGACGTCCGGCGCAGTTGCAGCAGCGCATCGGCGATCTCGATCCGCAGGTCGTGCTGCTCGACTTCTCGGGCGAGCCGACCGGTCACGCCGACGATCCGCCCGATGGCGGCATCGCGCAGGCCACGGAGCTGGCGCAGATGCTCAAACGCGTCGCGCCCAAACTACCGTTGGTCGCCGTGGGTTCGATGGTGCGTGCCGACGGCATGAAGGCCGCGATGCGCGCTGGCGTCCATGACTTCATCGACATGCACTCGACGCATGAAGAAGCGCTCGATGTCGTGCGTCGCGTGATCGATCACACGCCGACGGCGAGCGTGACGGCAGCGCCCCAGCGCCACGGCCGGTTCATCGTGTTGCTCGGTGCGCGGATCGGTGTCGGATGCAGCACGCTGGCTGCACATCTGTCGCAACTGGGTCAGGAAATGTCCGTCGGCACCGATCCGGACCGTGCGGAGAAGACCGCCAAGGCGGCCAAGGCCAACGCGAACAAGGACGACAAGTTCGACAGTTCATTGCTCGGCCACGTCGCGCTGCTCGATCTCGGGTTGCCTTCCGGCGACGGACTGCTGTATCTCAACACGCAAAGCCAGTTCAGCTTCGCCGAGGCCGTGCAGAACCTGCGCCGTTTCGATGAAACGCTCGTGCACACGGCCGTGTCGCACGCGCCGAGCGGTCTGGCCGTGCTGCCGCTGCCGCTCGATCTGGGCGATATGCGCAGTGTGGCGGCGGCTGACGCGCTTGCGCTCACCGATCGCCTGCGCGCGTTCTTCGATCTGATCGTGGCCGACCTCGGCGGCTTCTCGAATCCGCAGTTCGTGGCCAGCCTGGTGCGCGCCGCCGACGAAGTGTGGCTCGTGGTCGACCAGAGTGTGGGCGCGATCGTCTCGCTTGCGTCGATGCTTCGCGACCTGGAGGAGAAGAGCGTCGAGCGCAGCCATCTGCATCTCGTCCTCAATCGTTACGACCCGCGTTACGGCATGGCGGCCGACCAGATCGCCAAGCGCTTCGACGTGCCGCTGCTCGCCACGCTGCCCGACCGGCCGCTCGCCATGCTCTCGGCCACCAATCAGGGCAAGCTGATCATCGATACGGCGCGCAGCGACCCGTACGTACGTGCGCTACAACCGTTGGTGGAACGACTGCTCTCCGCACAGCATGCGGGCGCCGCTTCGCACCGCCAGTCGTCGGGCTGGCTGGGCCGATTCATGGGAAAGCACTGATATGACCGACTCCATCGAATTTGCCGACGACAAGCGCGCGTTTGCCAATTCACAGCAGTTTCAGGACATCAAGACCGCTGCGCACGAACATCTGCTTGCGCGCATCGAAGAACTCGGCGCGGAATTCGGGCGCTGGAGCCGTAGCGCGATCCAGCAGTTCGTCGATCTGGAAATGGACGGCTTTGTGCGTCTGCGCCGCATCCCGATCAACGAGGCGGAGCTGCGTCAGATCTCCGACGCGCTGACCAAGGAGCTGGCTGGCTTCGGTCCGATCGAGGACCTGCTGGCCGACGCGGCGGTGGAAGACATTCTGATCAACGGCTACAACGACGTGTACGTCTCGCGTCGTGGCGTGCTGGCGCGCGAAGCGCTGCGCTTCTCGGACAATCAGCACCTGCTGCGGATCGTACGTCGCATTCTCGCGCCCATCGGGCGGCGTCTGGACGAATCGAATCCGATGGTCGACGCGCGTTTGCCCGATGGCGGACGTCTGAACGTGGTGATCGAGCCACTGGCCGTGGACGGGCCGGTCGTCTCGATTCGTAAGTTCCGCAAAGACCCGCTCAAGCCGTCGGACCTGCTGCAACTCGGCAGCTTCAACGAAGAGATCTACAACTTGCTCGAAGCGGCAGTGCGCTCGCGCTGCAACATCCTCGTCTCGGGTGGCACGAGCTCGGGCAAGACGTCGCTGCTCAACGCGCTGGCGAGTTTCATCCCGGCGACCGAGCGCGTGGTGACGGTGGAAGACACGGCCGAACTCTCGCTGAACCACCCGCACGTGGTGCGGCTGGAGTCGCGCCAGAGCGGCTTTGACGGCTCCGGGGAAGTGACGATTCGCGATCTGATTCGTAACAGTCTGCGGATGCGTCCCGACCGGATTATCGTGGGCGAAGTGCGCGGCTCCGAAGTGCTGGAAATGATGCAGGCGATGAACACGGGCCACGAAGGCTCGATGGCGACGATTCACGCCAACTCGCCGCGCGAATGTCTTTATCGTCTGGAGATGCTGGCGGGCTTCGCCGGGTTCCAGGGCAGTGAGAGCAGCTTGCGCCGTCAGATCACGAGCGCGCTGGACTTCATCGTGCAGATCGGCCGTCTGTCGAGCGGACGCCGACGGATTCTGTCGATCACGGAAGTGACCGGCGTGTCCGATACCGTCATCTCCACGCAGGAGCTGTTCCGTCACGAGTCGGTGGTCGGGCCGGACGGCGAGGAAAAAGACAAGTGGGTGTCGCTCGGGCTTCAGCCGCATTCGCCCAAGCTGCAACGCTACAAGGAGCAGACGCGCAATGCGGCGGCCGCCGCGCAGGCGCAACAGGGCAATGTGCCGCCGGACTCGGGCGGCGGTGGCTTCTTCGGACGCCGTCGATGAACGCCCTCGTGCTGTGGGCCGCATGCATCGCACTGCTGCTGGTGGCAGCGGGGCTGGAGCTGTGGCGTCGCACACATCAGCGCGCACGCGAACAGGCGACTAGCGCGTTTCTTGAGCGTCAGCTCGCGCAGAACGCGCCAAAGTTCGGCGCCGCCGAGACGGGCGAAGTGCGCGCGCCGCGCCGCAAGTCGTTGCCGTGGGAGTTCTTCTTCGAGCGTGCGGGCGTGCAGCCCGATACACCGTTCTATCTCATGCTTATCGTGCCCGGTCTCGTGCTGACGCTGGGCTTTTGGATGTGGCAGGGACCGCTTTCGGCGATTGTGATTCTGATCGTGTACGCGGTCGTCACGGTGCTGCGCTATTGGCTCAAGGCAGCGCGCCGACATCGCGACATCGTGCGTCAGTTGCCGATCTTTCTCGACGGCATGGTGCGCATGCTGACCGTCGGTAACAGCCTTCCCTCGGCGTTTCAGTCGGCCGCAGGCAACGCCGATCTGCCGCTGCGCGAGTTGCTGGAGCGGGCAGTGCGTCAGGTGCAGGCAGGCGTAGAGCTGGACGTCGCGCTCAAGCAGATTGCACGCGTCTACCAGGTGGATGAGATTTATCTGTTCGCGTCGGTCGTCGATCTGTCGACGCGTTTCGGCGGACGCGCCGACCAGATTCTGGCGCGCATGTCGGGCTTCATGCGCGACCGCGAGCAGGCGCAGGCCGAGTTGTTCGCGCTGTCGTCAGAGACGCGCATGTCGGCGTGGGTACTCGCGGCGCTGCCGATTGTGGTGAGTGCGCTGCTGATGTTGCTGAATCCGAAGTTCTTCGAGCCGATGTTCCAGGAGCCCGCCGGTCAGAAGCTGCTGGCTATCGGGCTGGGGCTGGAGGTGTTCGGCGGTTTCGTGCTGTACCGGTTGGCCAAGTCGCTCTGAGCGCGAAGGACCCGCAGCCATGAACCTCTCATCGTTCTCGACCGACTCGCAAACCTGGATGATGCTTGGCCTGCTGATGGTCGCGGCAGGGCTGTTGCTCGCGGCGTCGGCGATCTTGTTGCGCGCGGTGCGGCAAGGGCGCAGCGGCCGGATGATCGATCAGGTGCTTGCAAGCCGTCAGCAGCAGGCGCTTGCGGCGTTGCGCTCGGCTACGTCTCCGACGGGGTTGCGTGCCAATGTCAATGGCGATGACGATGCGCAGGCGTCGGGCGAGGGTAAGCAGCGTGGCTGGCGCTCGCTGCTCGACCGTGCGGCGGCGCTCGGCAAGCAATGGTCGGAAACGCGCCTTGGACAGAACCTGATCGCGGCGGAAGATCGTCTGCTGCTCGCGCAATGCGGCTATGACAGCGTGCGCGCCAAGTCGCTGTTCCTGTTCGCACGCGTGGCGCTCGCGGTAGTGTTGCCGCTGATTGTCTGGTTGTGGTTTCCGGGCGGTGGCGGACTTGGCACGATCCTGCGGCTGATCGGGGCGGCAGGTGCCGGATTGCTCGCGCCGAAGTTCTATGTGCAGCGCAAGGCAGGACAACGTCGCCGCGATCTGGTGGACGAACTGCCGTTGCTCATCGACTTGTTGCGACTGCTGCAAGGCGTGGGGCTGTCGATGGACCAGAGCTTGTATGTGGTGGTGTCCGACTTCCGCGAAGTGCTGCCGATTCTGTCGAAGGAATTCGAGAACGCTAACCGCCAATATGCGTCGGGGCGTGGTCGTGAGGCGTCGATGGGGCGGCTGCGCGAGGTGTACGACAACGACGATCTGCGCGCGCTGGTGAGGCTCATCGTGCAGGTCGAACAGCATGGCGGCGCTGTGCAGGAGCCGCTGCAACAGTTCAGCGATCGCTTGCGCGAACAGCGCCGTCAGACGATGAAGGAGCGCATCGGCAAGCTTACGGTGAAGATGACGCTGGCCATGATGCTCACGCTGCTGCCAGCGCTGATGCTCGTGGTCGCCGGACCGGCGCTACTGTCGCTGACCAAATCCATGGAGGCCATGAATTGACCATGCCAATCCAGACGCGATTCCTCGCACGTGAGCAGACGCGCCATGCCGGTGCGGTCGCCGCGTCCACTGTGGCCGTTGCGCTGTGTGCTGCACTGCTGGCCGGGTGCAGCAGCGGGCCGACGATGGGGGCTTACGGCGCACCGTCGGCCGCCGCGCTGATGCAGGCGCAGCAAAACGACGAAGAGAAGGCGAAGCTTGCGAAGCCCGACACGCGTGAGTTGTATCTGTCGATGATCCGTCAGGTGCAGGATCAGGGCTCGTACTTCGCGTCGCTCGCGCACATCGAACAGTTCCGCATGCAGTTCGGCTCCGCGCCCGACGTCGACATTCTTCGTGCCGATGCCCTGCGCGAGACCGGGCAGCCCGACGCGGCGGAGCAGGCGTACCGCCAACTGCTGGGCAGCACCGAAGCCGCTGCCGCCTGGCACGGTCTGGGACTGGTGTCTGCGCAGCGCAAGGATTACGCCGCGGCCACGCAAGCGTTGCGCGAGGCGGTGTCGCGCGCGCCGACGCAAGCGTTCTATCTCAGCGATCTGGGTTTCGCGCTGCTGCGTAACGGCGAACCCGCTGCCGCGCGTGTGCCGCTGGCACAGGCGGCAGAGTTGCAGCCCGACAGTAAGAAAGTGCTCAGCAACCTGGCCGTGTATCTGCTCGTGACCGGCGATCGCTCGCGTGCCGACGCGATGATGACGAACGCCAAGATGTCGCCATCCACGCGCGAAGCCATTGACAAGCTGGCCGCCGATATCCGGGCGCAGACCAAGGCGCGCAAGCAGGCCGCAGACGCCGCCGCCGCACGCGCCGCCGCACAGGCAGCGGCAGCCATCGCGCCGCAGGCCGCACCTGTCTTGGCAACGGCTTCGGCATCGGCGGAATCTGCTGCATCGGCTCGCGCGAGCGCAAGCAGCGAGGGGCCGGTCGTGGTGCGTCTGTCGCAGGCGAGTGCATCGGAAGCTGGGCAGAACAAGGTGCCGTCGAAGCCATCTCAGGTCGCTTCGGCATCGGACGCCAAACTCGCGCGTGCCGGGGACGGACCGCGCAGCGACATGCCGACGTCGATGCTCGACCGGTTCGCGCATTCGCAGTAAGAACGAACGCAGCAACATCAGGGGAGACGTGAAGATGGCCATCCAGAAACTTGAGGGAACACCGGGCGTCCGTTCGCTTCGTGCGGCGCAGCTCGGGCTTGCCGTGTTCACGCTATGGGCCGGAGCTGCCGCAGCGCAAAGCAACGCACCTGTCACCGGCGCGATGGGCGGGGCGGACTCGCGCGCTGTCGCAACAACGTCCGCTGCTCCGGTAGCGCAGCAAGCGCCTGTAGCCACCAATGTGCAGCAGGCACCCGTTGCACAGAGTACGGCAGCGCCCTCGCAGCAGGCCGTCCGCATTCCGGCCAACGTTGTGCGCCGCACGTCGCCGCCGGTCGTCGGCTCGCCAGCGCGAGACGGCATGCTCGGCGACGAGACCGAAGCGTTGCTCGCCGTGCAGTCGAACAACCTTGCCGCAGGCCCGGGCTTGCCGATGCTCGGGGCGACCGCGTCGCGCGCCTACCGTCGCTATCTGGAAAGCTTCAACTACGCGATCCCGGCGTTCTTCGCCACGATGGTCCAGAGCGATAACGGCACGGGCGGTGGTGGCGGCAATGGCGGTGGCGCGTCACCGGCGGCAGCGGGGGCTGGCGCGAGCCAGTGATGTCTCATGACTCCGCGTGCGCGTGTGCGCTCAACGACTGACACGACTCGTGCAAAGCGCACGGTGTGGTTTGCCGGACGCCAGCGCGGGTCGGTGCCGATCCTCGCCTTCATTTTCCTGACGGTCGTGCTGATTCTGGCGTTCTCCATCGACGCCGGTTTCGCCTTCATGAAGCGACGCGATCTGCAACGTGCTGCCGACATGGCGGCGCTCGCCGGGGCGCAAACGCTGCCCGGCTGCGCCAACACGACCTCGTACGACACCGTCGCGCGGGCGAACGTGGCGTCGAACCTCGGCAACAACGTCACCAGTCTGACGATCGCCACGTCGTGCGGGATCTGGACGTCGCCAGCAGCCACGGCGACGACACCGGGGACATTCGTCGCCGCGACGTCGGCCAATGCGGCGAGCGGCAACGCCGTCTCTGTGACGCTCACGCTCGGGGTGCCGTCGTTCTTCCAACTGGCGGGCACGCGTACGATCTCCGCTAATGCCATCGCACGCAAGGCCCCGGCCGTGGTGACGTTTACCGTCGATTCGGGGCTGCTTGCGCTCAATGCGAATAATTCGGTCCTCGCACCGCTGCTCAATTCCGTGGGGATCTCGCCGACGCTATACGTGGGTGCGGCGCAGCAACTCGTCGGCGTGAACATCACGCCCAAGGGACTGTTGCAGGCGCTAGGTGTGCCGGTGACGGGGGACGTGAGCGTGGCGTCGCTCTCCGGGGTGGCGGCGGTGAAGAACCTCACGGTTGGCACGCTGCTGAGTGCAACGAATACGGCGCTCGCCACGCAGAACGGCGCGTTGTCGGCTTCCGTCACGGCGATGAACAACCTCATCAACGTGTTTGCCAACAGCCCGGTCCTCAATCTGCCGATCAACCTGCTTGGCTCGGCCACGACGCCAGGCATCATTGCCAACATCGATGCGGCAGGGGTGAGTGCGGCGAACGCGCTGAACGCCAACGTGGGCATCTCCGATCTGATCACGGCGGCCATCGTCGGCGGGACGGGGAACAATGCCGTTGCGATTCCGTCGCTGAGTATCCTCGGCGGGACCGTGTCGGTGGTCGCGCGGGTGATCTCGCCGCCGCAGATCGGCGTCGGCGGGGTCGGTGCGACGGCGACGAACGCGCAGGTGCGGCTGTTCCTGACGGTCAATTCGGCGGCGTCCAGTGCCGGTCCGCTCGCCGGGATTCTCAGTGCAGTGGGCACGCAGTTGAACCTGCCTCTTGTCCTGGAAGTCGCGCAGTCGACGGCGACCGTGACGGCGCTGCAATGCGGCGCGACGCCATCGACTACATTGCAGGTCAACTCGGGGCTGGTGAACGTTTGCGTGGGCGCGGCGGCCAGCGGCGTGAACGTTCAGACCAACCCGGCGAGCTGCACCACGCTCATGACGCAACGCACGAACATCGCGACGTTGCTCGGGCTCATCAATGTCGGGGCAAACGTCAACCTCTCGCTCGTGACCAATTCGCCCGCACCGATTACCTTCACGGGACCGTTCCCACAGAAGGTCGGGCCGATTGGGTCGAGTGTGAATCTGAGTCAGATAGTGACGGCGCTGCTCACCGGTTTGTCGCTTGACGTCAGTGCTGGCGGCACATCGACGTCCGGGACTATCGGCACCGGGCTGGTCAACAACGTGCCGTCTGCGGTCGCAGGTGCTTCGATCTCCACCGTCAACTCGTTCCTCAGTTCGGCCGCGGCCGGACTGAAGACGACGACCAACGCGCTGGGTACAACACTTGGCGGTGTGCTCACGCTCAATCTGCCGCAGGTGCTCGGCGGCGTAGGTGGGCTGGTCAACGGGCTGGTGAATACGTTGGGCGGCATCGTGAGCGGTTTGCTCGGCGGCGTCACCGATCTATTGTGCAATCTGTCCGGCAACGCCAATCAGTGTCGTATTAACGCGGTGTCGGGTTCGATTGGCACCTCCGACATCTCACCCGTGCTCGGCAGCGTGCTCTACACCTTGCTCAACCCGCTGCTCACGCCGCTGAGCAACCTGCTCAACACGCTGCTGTCGTCGCTGGGCATCACGCTAGGCATGACGACGGTGACGGTCGACAGCATCAATTGTCAGAACGGGCTTGTGCAGCTCGTGTATTAGCGAACCTATCGGAACACATCGCGACGCCCGAACCGGAGCCGGGACGGCGCACCGAAATTCACCATGACGAACGCCCGGGGGCGTTCGCCAACGAGCGGACCAGCATGAAAAGCAAGCCAGTACGTGAAGACCTCGATGTCTACGTGTGGGAAGGCAAGTCGGACATTGCCGACCGCGTGTCGCATTGCCTCGCAAGCTTCGACATGGAAGTGATTCGTGCAGACGGTGCCGACCTGTCGCGCGAGCGCACGCGTGCGCGGCCGTCCATCGCCGTGGTCAGCGTGTCGGTGATCGAAGGCGCGTCGACCAACGCGAACGAATGGCAACTCGGTCACGGCATGCCGGTGATCTGGGTGGCCACCACGCCGCGCGAGAATGACCGGAGCGTCTTTCCGCCCGAGTACAGCAACATCCTCACGCTCGACTTCTCCGGCGCGGAACTGCGCACGCTCATCTTCAAGCTCTCCGGTGCGATTGCGGAGGCTGACCGCGCGCCGGTGCCGTCCGACCCGCTCGTCGCCCAATCGAGTGCGATGCTCGGCCTGCTCGCCGAAGTGGACGCCTTCGCCGACTGCGATTCGAACGTGCTGATTCATGGCGAGACTGGCGTGGGCAAGGAGCGGATTGCACGTCTGCTGCACGACAAACAGACCCACTACGGGCAGGGGCCGTTCGTTGCCGTGAACTGCGGTGCGATTCCGGATGGCCTGTTCGAGTCGCACTTCTTCGGGCACGCCAAAGGGGCGTTCACCGGGGCGTTGTACTCGCACAAGGGGTACTTCGAGCAAGCCAACGACGGCACGCTGTTCCTCGACGAAATCGGCGATCTGCCGCTGTATCAGCAGGTCAAGCTGCTGCGGGTGCTGGAGGATAGTGCGGTGACGCGTCTGGGCTCGGCGCAGCCGGTGAAGCTCGACTTCCGGCTGGTGGCGGCGACGAACAAGAACCTGAAGTCGATGGTGCGCGACGAGTTGTTCCGCGCCGACCTGTTCTATCGTCTCGCCGTGATCGAGTTGCACATCCCCAGTCTCGAAGAGCGCGGACCGGTCGACAAGCTGGCGGTCTTCACGGCGTATCTCGGCAAGGTGGTCGGCGACAGCGAAGTCGGCGCGCAGGTGCCGCCGTGGCTGCGTGAACTGGTCGAAGGCGGCGTGTTTCCTGGCAACGTCCGCGAAATGCGCAATATCGCCGAGCGTGTCGGCATCATCTACCGGCAACTCGGGGGCTGGGACGAGCGGCGGATCCGTCCGATCTTCGATGCACTGTTGATGGGGGCGACCGGGGCAGTGCCGCGCGCCGACGATCCGGCACGCAGCGGGGCACTGGCCGACCGCGCTCGCTGGGACGCCACCGAGCGTGCGCGCATCGTGGCTGCCCTCGACGCCAACGGATGGCGACGTCAGGACACGGCGAACGCGCTGGGCATCAGCCGCAAGGTGCTGTGGGAGAAGATGCGCAAGTATCAGATCGTCGGCAACGACTCTGAGCTGGCGAGCGAATACGAGGGATAAATGAGAAAGATAAGCATGGCCCCGCGTGTTGCGTGGGGAATGCCTCAATCGCACCTTGAATGACGGGATTTTTCTGACATTCGGCTTCTCCTGACCGGAAGTCTCGCACCCCTTCAGTTGCGCAGTATCAACAGATGAAATCGCGGGGGCACAATAACGCATTCCCCGCTTGGAAGAGCGCGCCTCAATGGATAGAATTGTCGGCTATTGCGGGCATGCGGTTATCATTCCACAAATACGCAGGTCCCAGATCCTCGGGACGGAGTCCGGGGTGGCGATTGAATGCGACGAATAAGGGCCGTAAAACGGTCCGGTCGATAACAGGAAAACAGATCAGATGAAAATCAGTGATTGCCGGGGGCGGTTGTGGTTGGGCGTGGGGGTGGCATGCCTGGCAGCCTGGGGAACTTCAGCGATGGCTGCCGATGCGGTGCGCGACGTAACGGGTGCAACGCCTGCACAACTGGCAGCTCCGGCAGTGCCTGCGCAATCGGCCACGGCACCCGCCGCAGCCTCGGGCACGATTCAGGAACTGCGCGATCGCATCCAGAACAAGGAAGTGACCGAACTGCGCACGACCTATAACGGCCGCTACGGCGCGAGCCTGTTGTTCTATCCGCAGACGCTGGGCTACTACGTCGCCCTGTTCCACGAAGGCCAGTTCTGGCGCGTGGTCAAGGTGAGCAACGAGAAGAAGGCTGAATCGCTGTACGCCGACTTCGTTCATCAGACGCAGGTGCTTGCCGACGTCGAAATCAACCGCATCAAGCTCGAAGCGCAGAAGGCGATGATCGAGCGTCAGCTGGCCGAGAGCGAAACCCGCCTGAACGCCGTGCAGAACGACCTCAGCATCCAGCGTCAGCAAGAACAGGCACTGGCGCAGAATCAGCAGGCTGTGCGTGAGCAGGCCGCTGCGCTGGAAACCGAACGTAGCGCTGCGCGCATTCGCCTGACGGACGTTCAGGGTCAGATCCGCTCGCTGGAAGCGCAGCAGAACACGGTCGACTCGGACCTCGTGCGCTCGGTCAAGGGCTCGACCAAGAAGACCACGCGTCGTCGCTGATCGATGCCGCACCTGCGATTCGCTGGAGGATGCCTCCGGCGTCTCAGGATGTGAGAAAGCCGCCTTCGGGCGGCTTTTTTCATGGGCGCGTCAAACACCGGGTGTCACGCTCTCGGCGGGCGAGGTGAACGGCAGAGTGGTCAACAAAACGGACGCGCAGGCGGCTGTCGCTACACGCAATTGCCGGGACTGTCGACACACGAATCGCGCATGTCTGGCATATGTCGCGCATTTGCAACTCGAAAAGCGGTGCCGCACCGGCGATCCTGTGTGCGCCCATGTCGGGCAAAACCCTTGCCGCACGGGACTGGTCACGGCGCGCGGCTCGTCATATCCTAGCGAGGCATGTCATGTAACAGGTCCGGCGCTCAGCATCTGCCCGGACTGGCGAGGGAACCGGCGCCCAGTTAGAATAGCGCCCATTTTGTGCAGCGCAATAAAGCGATTACCCAAACCTTATGACGCAAAACATTCGACACGGGCAGCGCCCTCAGGCCATGCCCGCGCTCATGGTGGCGGCCATCGGCGTGGTCTTCGGCGATATCGGCACCAGCCCGCTCTATGCGCTCAAGGAATGTTTCGATCCGCAGCACGGCATTCCGTTTAATCAGCAAGCCGTGTTCGGCATCATCTCGCTGTTGTTCTGGGCGCTGGTGATCGTTGTTTCCCTGAAGTACGTGTTGTTCGTGATGCGCGCCGATAACCGCGGTGAAGGTGGCGTGCTGGCGCTCATGGCGCTCAGCCTGCGCAGCGTGCGGGCGGGGAGCAAATGGGCGACGGTGCTCATGATGCTGGGGATGTTCGGTGCCTGCATGTTCTATGGGGATGCCGTCATCACACCAGCCATCTCCGTGATGTCGGCGGTGGAAGGGTTGGAGATCGCAGCGCCCTCGCTCTCGCGCTTCGTGCTGCCGATTACCATCGTCATCCTGATCATTCTGTTCTCGATGCAGAAATCGGGGACTGCGAAGGTCGGCCGTCTGTTCGGCCCCGTCATGGTGGTCTGGTTCGTGATTCTCGGCGTGCTCGGCGTGTACAACATGGTGCTCGCGCCGGAGATCGTCAAAGCGATCAATCCCTACTACGGCATCCATTTCATCCGCACGCACGCGCTGCAAGCGTACATCGTGCTCGGCTCGGTGTTCCTGGTGCTGACCGGTGCAGAGGCCCTGTATGCGGACATGGGCCACTTCGGCATCCGTCCGATTCGTTTCGCGTGGTCGTTCCTCGTCTTCCCGGCACTGGCGCTGAACTACTTCGGTCAGGGCGCGTTGCTGCTGTCGAACCCGAAGGCCATCGAGAACCCGTTCTTCCTGCTTGCGCCGGACTGGGCGCTGCTGCCGCTGGTGATCGTGGCGACGGCGGCAACCGTCATCGCGTCGCAGGCTGTGATCTCGGGGGCGTTCTCGCTCACCAGTCAGGCGATTCAGCTCGGCTATGTGCCGCGCATGAAGATTCTGCATACGTCGGATCGCGAGATCGGTCAGATCTACATGCCGGTCATCAACTGGTCGCTGCTGCTGGTCATCATCTGGATCGTGCTGGCATTCAAGTCGTCGAGCAATCTGGCGGCTGCGTACGGGATTGCCGTGACGACGACGATGGTCATTACGACGATTCTCGCGTGCGTGGTCATGGTCAAGGTCTGGAACTGGAACAAGTTCCTCGTGGCGCTCATCATCACAGGCTTCCTTGTCGTCGACTTCGCGTTCTTCGGCGCGAACCTGATCAAGGTCGAAGAGGGCGGTTGGTTGCCGCTGGCGCTTGGCGCATTCCTGTTCTTCATGCTGATGACGTGGCACAAAGGCCGTCAGTTGCTGCGCGAGCGCACGGCCGCCGACGGGATTCCGCTAGGTCCGTTTCTGCAAGGTCTGCTGGCACACCCGCCGCATCGCGTGGCTGGCACCGCCATTTATCTGACGGGTGGCAACACGCTGGTCCCGGTGAGCCTGCTGCACAACCTGAAGCACAACCGCATCCTGCATGAACGTACGATCTTCCTGACGTTCCGCACGCTCGACGTGCCTTACGCGGAAGACAGCAGTCGCATCGAGGTCAAAGACCATACCGGCGGTTTGTATAGCGTGGTCGCGACGTTCGGCTTCAATGAGACGCCGGACGTCAAGGAAGTGCTGCATCTGCTCGAGGAGAAGACGGACATGCACTTCGAGTTGATGGACACGTCGTTCTTCCTGGCGCGCGAGACGGTCGTTCCGACCAAGCTGCCGGGGATGTCGATCTGGCGCGAACGTCTGTTTGCCTGGATGCACCAGAACGCCGCCAAGCCGACGGACTTCTTCAGTATTCCCGCCAACCGCGTGGTTGAACTGGGGACGAAGATCGAAATTTGACGGTTAGTCGAAAGATCAGACGTAAAAAAGCCCGCTCGATTTGAGCGGGCTTTTTCTTTATGACGCTGTCGTTGCGATCAGCGCTTGAGCTTGGCGAAAGCGGCTGCCATGGCGTTGACCGTTTCCGGCTCGCGCTGACGGCCACCGCCGCTGTTGCCGCCACGGTGACCGCCACCGCCGGTGCCGCGTCCACCTGCGCTACCACCGCCGCTGCTCGGGCGATCGCTCGCACCGGCCACCGGCAGATCGTCGTTCAGACGCATGGTGAGCGAAATACGCTGACGGCGCGGATCGACTTCGAGCACCTTGACCTTCACGATATCGCCAGCCTTCACGACTTCGTGCGGGTCCTTGATGAACTTCGTCGACATGGCGGAGACGTGGACCAGACCGTCCTGATGCACGCCGATATCGATGAACGCACCGAAGGCGGCCACGTTCGTGACCACGCCTTCGAGCTGCATGCCCGGCTTCAGGTCGGTCAGCTTCTCGACGCCGTCCTGGAACGTCGCGGTTTTGAACTCGGGGCGCGGGTCGCGACCCGGCTTTTCGAGTTCGGTCAGGATGTCCTTGACCGTCGGCAGGCCGAAACGCTCATCGACGAATTCCGTCGGCGACACGCTGCGCACGACCGAACCGTTGCCCATCACATCGCCAATGGTCTTCTTGATCTTGGCGAGAATGCGCTCGACGACCGGATACGCTTCCGGGTGAACCGACGAACGATCCAGCGGATTGTCGCCGCCGTTCACGCGCAGGAAGCCCGCGGCCTGTTCGAACGTCTTGTCGCCCAGACGCGGCACCTTTTTGAGCGCTTCACGATTGGCGAACGGGCCGTTGCTGTCGCGGAAGTCCACGATGTTCTTCGCGAGCGTGCTGTTCAGTCCCGACACGCGCGCGAGCAGCGGGGCCGATGCCGTGTTGACGTCCACGCCCACGGCGTTCACGCAATCCTCGACGACGGCGTCCAGCATACGTGCCAGTTCGCGCTGGTTCACGTCGTGCTGATACTGGCCCACGCCGATGGCCTTCGGCTCGATCTTGACGAGTTCGGCCAGCGGATCTTGCAGACGGCGGGCAATCGAGACGGCACCGCGCAGCGACACGTCCAGTTCCGGGAATTCCTTCGCCGCGAATTCGGAGGCCGAGTACACCGAAGCGCCGGCTTCCGACACCACGATCTTTTGCAGCTTCAGTTCGGGATGGCGCTTGATCAGTTCGAGCGCGAGCTTGTCCGTCTCGCGCGAGGCGGTGCCGTTGCCGATGCTGACGAGTTGCGCGCCGGTCGCGGCGGCAATCTTCGACAGGCGGGCGAGCGAGCCGTCCCAGTCGCGGCGCGGTTCGTGCGGATAGATCGTGTCGGTGCCGAGCAGCTTGCCGGTCGCATCGACCACGGCCACCTTCACGCCGGTACGCAGACCCGGGTCCAGACCGATCACGCCCTTCGGACCGGCGGGCGCGGCGAGCAGCAGCGCCTTGAGGTTGCGGGCGAACACACGAATGGCTTCGCTCTCGGCGCTTTCACGAATCTGCGTGAGCAGTTCCGACTCGAGGTGCGGCTGCACCTTCACGCGCCAGCTCCAGCGGCAGACGTCGCCCAGCCACTTGTCGGCTGCGCGGTTCTGCTGGCGAATGCCGAAATGACCGGCGATCACGCCTTCGCACGGATGCGGGACCTGCGCGTCGAGTTCTTCGCCAAGGCCCAGCTTGACCATCAGAATGCCGAGGTTGCGACCGCGGAAGAGGGCGAGCGCACGGTGCGACGGCACCGCAGCGAGCGGTTCGGCGTAGTCGTAGTAATCGCGGAATTTCTCGCCTTCCTCGCTTTCCTTGCCTTCGACGACCTTTGACGACACCACGCCCTGATTCCAGAGGTAGTCGCGCAGCTTGCCGAGGAGTTCGGCGGTTTCGCCGAACTGTTCCGACAGGATGTCGCGCGCGCCATCGAGGGCAGCCTTCACGTCGGCCACGCCCTTCTCGGCGTCGACGAACTTGGCGGCTTCGACTTGCGGGTCGAGCGTCGGATCGGCGAGCAGGGCCTGCGCGAGGGGCTCGAGGCCAGCTTCGCGGGCAATCTGCGCGCGGGTGCGGCGCTTTTGCTTGTAAGGGAGGTAAAGGTCTTCGAGCGTCTGCTTCGTTTCCGCCGCCACGATGGCGGTGCGCAGTTCGTCGGTCAGCTTGCCTTGCTCTTCGATGCTCGCGAGAATCGCGCCGCGGCGGTCTTCCAGTTCGCGCAGATACAGCAGGCGCTCTTCCAGATTACGCAGTTGCGTGTCGTCGAGGTTATCGGTCACTTCCTTACGATAGCGAGCGATGAAGGGCACGGTGGCGCCTTCGTCCAGCAGTTGCACGGCGGCGGCGACCTGACGCGGCTGCACGTTAAGTTCGTCGGCAATGCGTTGAACGATCTGAAGGGCTACGTTTTGCGTCATGAGTGTTGCGAGTTACCCAAGTGCCAGGAGCGGGGCATTTTGCCATAAACCGCGGGCGCGTCCGGGCAGGCAATGCTAAAATTTGGCATGACTCCGCACAACCTCATGATTTCCTTCGAAAAATTGTTTTCGCGACTGAATCTGCGCCAGGTTTCGCGCCGTCCCGCACGTGCATCGATCTCCGCCGTCGGGCTGTTCGGCATTATGACGGCCGCTGCCGTCGTGCCGTTTGCCGCATCGGCACAGCAGGGACTCTCGGCAGTCGAGGCCGCCGGGCGCACGACTGAACAGCTCCGGGTGCCCGTCAAGCCGTTCGATGCGACCGCCGACCGTGTCCCGTCGTCGGCTAGCAAAGCCAGCGCGGCCGCCGCTGCCGCCGAGGACGACAAACCCGTTCCCTATGACGATCAACTGGATATGCATCCGGCTGCCGACGATTTCGGTGGTCGTCGCGCGGTGCTCGATCGTCAGCGGGCATGGATCGATTACCGTTTCGAAGAAGCCAAGTACGAGTGCGCGTCGAAGTTCTTTGTGAACTATTGCATCGACAATGCCCGCGACGAGCAGCGCGAAGCGCTCAAGGCCGTTCGCAGTCAGCGTCTGGTGCTGGAAGATCAGGAGCGTCGCGCACGCGCGCAGGAGCGTGACGAGCGTCTGGCGGAGAAGCGGGCGCAAACGGCCGCTGAAGCGCCGCAGCGCGCTGCCGAGCGTGCACAGAACGTCTCCGATTACGAAGCCAAGCAGGCTGAGTATCAGCAGCGGGTGACGGAGCGCACGGGGCAGGCACCTGAGCGCGCGGCGAATGCCGAGACGTACAATGCCAAGCAGGCGGCTCAGCAGCAAAAGCTCGACGAGGCGAAGGCGTCGGCGGCGCAGAAGGCGGCCGAGCGCGAAGAGAACGTCCGGAAGTACAACCAGAAGCAGCAGGAAGCCATCGAGCGTCAGCAGAAGTCGGATGCCCGTCGCAACGAATCGCAATCGGGCAGCTCGCCTGCGCAAAAGGCCATTCAGGGGCAGTGAGCGACGTCGCTCGAATTGAGCGAGTCGGGTTGGTTAAGTCGGTTGAGTCGGTTGAGTCGGTCGAGGCGCTTAAGTCGATTAAGTCCGGAACCGGAATCACTAGAGAGTTGCAGGAGAGTCGCCACGATGCAGCAAGATCTTCACTCCGTTGGACGCCGCATCATCGAGTTGCAGATCGAGCACCGCGATCTGGACTACCTGATCGACAAATTGCTGACGGCGCCGACGTACGACGAACTTCAGGTCTCCCGGCTCAAGAAGCGCCGTCTGAAAATCAAGGACACGATCACCCTGCTGCAAGTGCAACAAACACCGGATCAACCCGCCTGAGCGGGACGATCCGCAGATCCGCGAGACGTCGGCAAGTATCGTCCGAATTTGTCCGAATCGTTCGCGCGGGTATTTTTTCATTGCGGCGCCGCGAATCTCCATGAGGGGAATCGCGGCGCCTTCGAGTTTTCTGAGCCGTTTTGACCGATTCCGCCGCATCCAGCGATTCCTCCGATCTCTCCCGAAGCCCCGATAGTCCGGACGCGCCGACGTTCCACGGACTCAAGCCGCTCGCGCCCAAGCGCGAACGCGAGCTGGAGGAAATCTTCGGCGACGGCGGCATGCTCGCCCGCGCCATCGATGGCTACCGCTCGCGCGAGCCGCAGACCGAGATGGCACGCGCCGTGGCAGCCGCCATGGACACACACGACTCGCTGATCGCCGAAGCAGGCACCGGCACGGGCAAGACCTACGCTTATCTCGTGCCCGCGATGCTGTGGGGCGGCAAGACGATCATCTCGACCGGCACCAAGCATTTGCAGGATCAGATCTTCGCGCGCGACATTCCCACCGTGCGTAAGGCGCTTGCTGTGCCCGTGACCGTGGCCATGCTCAAGGGGCGTGCGAACTACCTCTGCCACTACTATCTGGAGCGCGCGCAGCAGGAAGGTCGCTTCGCTTCGCGTCACGAGGCGGCGCAACTGCGCGAAATCACCACGTTCGCGCAGATCACGCACAGTGGGGACAAGGCGGAACTGGCGTCCGTCCCCGAGAACGCGCCGATCTGGGCGCAGGTGACCTCCACCCGCGATAACTGCCTGGGTCAGGATTGCCCGCGTTACAAAGACTGCTTCGTGATGCAGGCACGCAAGGAAGCCCAGCAGGCCGACCTCGTCGTCGTCAATCACCACCTGTTCTTTGCGGACGTCATGCTGCGCGACACGGGCATGGCCGAACTGCTGCCCAGCGCGAACACCGTCATCTTCGACGAAGCCCATCAGTTGCCCGAGACAGCCACGCTCTTTTTCGGCGAGACGGTCTCGACCACGCAGTTGCTCGAACTGGCGCGCGATTGCGTCGCGGAGGGGCTGATTCACGCGCGCGACGCGGCCGATTGGGTCAAGCTCGGCGCGGGTCTTGAGCGCGCAGCGCGCGATGTGCGTCTGACGTTCGGTCAGGACAATGCGCGCATGTCCGTCACGCAATTGCCGGACGATCACGAACTGTTCGGCGCGCTCGAAAGTGTGGACCTCGCGCTGCAAGACCTCATCGAGACACTTCAGCATCAGTCCGAACGTGCGGAAGCGTTGGGCGCGTGCCTGCGCCGGGCGCTGGAATTGCACGAGCAGCTGGAGCGCTGGCAGACAGGCGCGACGCCGCCCACGCCGGGCGAACAACCGCTGCCATTGCTCGATCCGGATGCGCCGCGTGTGACCGATGGCAAGCGCGAGAAGGCGGCCAAGGCACGCGAGGCAGAAGCCGCGCGGCTTGTTGCCGAAGCGAAGGCTGCGGACGACGGCGACGGAAAATCGGACAAGTCTGAAAAGACCTACACGCCGCCGGAAACCGTTCGCTGGATCGAAGTGTTTTCGCAGGCGGTGCAGTTGCATCAGACGCCGCTCTCGATTGCGCCGATCTTCGCGAAGCAACGCGCCGGTGCGCCGCGCGCGTGGATCTTCACGTCGGCCACGCTGTCGGTGAGGGGCAACTTCATGCACTACGCCGCGCAGCTTGGGTTGGATGCTGGCAAGTCGCTCACGCTGGCCAGCCCCTTCGACTATCAGAACCAGAGCCTGCTGTACGTGCCGCGCGGTTTGCCGCAACCTTCCGCGCCGAACTTTACCGATGCCGTGCTCGACGCTGCGTTGCCTGTGCTTGAGGTGAGTGGCGGTCGGGCGTTCGTGCTGTGTACCACGCTGCGTGCGGTGAACCGCGCAGCGGAGCGTCTGCGCGAGGAGTTCGAGCGCCGCGGTTGGCCTTACCCGTTGCTGGTGCAAGGCGAAGCCAGCCGTACGGAACTGCTCGACCGTTTCCGCGCGCTGGGTAACGCGGTGCTCATCGGTAGTCAGAGTTTCTGGGAAGGTGTGGACGTGCGCGGCGAAGCGCTCTCGCTCGTCATCATCGACAAGTTGCCGTTCGCGCCGCCGGACGACCCGGTGCTTGCCGCGCGTCTGGACGCGCTGACGAAGAAGGGGCTGAGTCCGTTCGCCGTCCATCAGTTGCCACAGGCAGTCATTACGCTGAAGCAGGGCGCGGGACGGTTGATTCGCTCGGAGGCGGATCGCGGCGTGCTGATGATTTGCGACCCGCGTCTGGTGGATAAGCCTTATGGGCGTCGGATCTGGCAGAGTCTGCCGCCGTTCAAGCGCACGCGGGAGCTGCCGATTGTGCGCGGTTTCTTCGACGAGATGGCGGCGGAGGCCGGAGGCTGACGTTTATCCGCAGTGTGTGAAATGAAAAAGCCAGACGGTGACGCGTCTGGCTTTTTTGTGGCGGGAGGCGGGCCGCGCTTGCGTTAACCGGGAAGGGCATCCAGCCATCGCCCGATAACGGCTGGCGCGACTTCCGGCAGGCGTGCGTGATGCACGCGTGCATCGTTGCGCAACGTAGTCGGGTCGATCTTGGCAGTACCGAGTTCGCAGGCGTGGCCGACGAGCCAGGACTCGATGCTGGCGGCGTCGGCTTCCAGATGGAATTGCAGACCGAGTGCGTGATCGCCCATCGCAAAGGCCTGATTTTCGCCAATCGCGGTTCGGGCCAGATGCGTCGCACCCGGCGGGATATCGAACTGATCGCCGTGCCAGTGCAGCACGCTCGCGTTGCCGAGGGCGGCCAGTGGCGACGATTGCCCGGCTTCGGTGAGCGTCAGCGGCGCGTAACCGATTTCCTTCACACCCAGCGGATAGACTTTCGCGCCCAGTGCTCGCGCCATCAATTGCGCGCCGAGACAAATCCCTAGAATCGGCTTGTTCGCGCTCAGGCGCGCTCTCACCAGCGCAAGCTCATTCGCGATGAACGGATGGATGACGTCATCGAAGGCGCCGATCGGTCCGCCGAGCACGACCAACATGTCGGGCGCGAGGACGTCGATGGCGCGAAGGTCCGCGAGCGGTGCGTCGACATAGTCGATGCGATAACCGCGCTGGGCGAAATACGGTGCCAGCGTGCCGAGGTCTTCGAAGTGCACGTGACGCAAGGCAAGCAGCGTCTTGTCGGGGGCGGGGGTGGTGCTCACAAAACGAACTCCTGTCGAGGGATCGTCATGACGACGGGAAACAAAAAACCCCCGCACAAGCGAGGGCTTTTCGATGCATTCCAACCGACAACTGGCTTAACGCCAGATTTGCCACCAGGACTTCTTGTCGGCCGGGTTGTTGTCGATGCGACGGCCGACCGTGAGGTAGCCGCTGTTCGGGTAGGTCTTTTCCATCACGCGGCGGGCATCGTCACGCAGTTCGGTCATGCCGAGTTTGTCGTACGACTTGATCATGATGCCGAGGGCATCTTCCAGTGCCGGAGCCTGATCGTAGTCCTTCAGAGCAGTCTGCGCGCGGTTCACGGCGGCGAGGTACGCGCCACGGCGATAGTAGTACTCGGCGGCGTGCACTTCGTGGGCGGCCATCGCGTTCACAGCGTAACGCATGCGCAGGGCAGCATCGTTCGCGTACTTGCTCGTCGGGTAATGCTCGACCAGGTACTTGAAGCTGTCATACGCGGCGCGCAGCGCCTTCGGATCGCGTTCGCTCAGATCCTGACCCGAGAAACGGCCGAACAGACCGAGGTCGTCGTTGAAGTTGATCAGGCCTTTGAGGTAATAGGCGTAATCGATCGACGGGCTGTCCGGATGCAGACGAATGAAGCGGTCGACGGCCGTGAGCGCCTGAGCGGGCTCGTTGTCCTTGTAATAGGAGTAGGCCGTGTTGATCTGGGCCTGTTGAGCATGCGGGCCGAACGGGTCGCGCCCTTCGAGCAACTCGTAATACTTGGCGGCTTTTGTATAGTCGCCGCCGTCGAAGCTGTCCTTGGCTTCCGAGTATAATTTGTTCGTCGACCAGCTGGCCGTTTCGTCGACCTTCTCCGGCAGAATGCCACAGGCGGCCATGCTGCCGACCACAATCGCGGCCAGCGTCAGATGTTTGACAAGTTTCAGGGCTTGCATGCTCGTTGGCTTCACTTCTCGATGACCCGTTCAATAGTGCCGGATTATAGCGTAACCGCCTCATTTGCCACGGAAAATGCGGAGGATTCGTCGGACGACGATTTCGACTCGCTTCCGGGGGCTTTCCCAGACTCCATCGATAGCGCCGTTACAGACGCTACTTCTTCGACTTCCGCTTCACCTGACACTGCGTCTTGCGCCGCGCCGCTCGTCGCGACATTGCCCTACGCGCTCGCTGGCGAGCGCCTCGACAAAGCGTTGGCGCAATGTTTCCCGGAATATTCCCGCAGTCGTCTTCAGGCCTGGGTCGAAGACGGCCGCGTCACGCTCGACGGCGAACCCGCCAAAGTCCGCCAAAAAGTGGCGGGCGGCGAAGCGGTGGTCATTACCCCCGCAGCGCTCCCCGAGCAACTGGCGTTCGCGCCGGAACCGTTGCCGCTCGACGCCGTCTATGAGGACGCGACGCTCGCCGTTTTCAATAAGCCCGCTGGCCTCGTCGTTCATCCGGCGGCAGGCAACTGGTCCGGTACGTTGCTCAACGGCCTGCTGCATCGTTACGGACAGGCGGCCGCCGATCTGCCGCGTGCGGGCATCGTCCACCGGCTGGACAAGGAGACGTCCGGCCTGATGGTGGTCGCGCGCACGCTGGTCGCCCAGACCGATCTGGTGCGTCAGTTGCAGGCGCGCTCCGTCAAACGGCATTACGCCGCGCTGGTGTGGGGACGGCCGCCGCAGCGCACCGTCGTGGACGCCCCGATCGGCCGCGATCCGCGCGAACGCACGCGCATGGCGGTTGTGCAGGGGCAGGGCGGCAAACCGGCGCGCACCCGGGTGGTAACGGTCGCCAGTGCAGAATGGGAAGGATCCCCGATTTCGCTGGTGCTTTGTTCGCTGGATACGGGGCGAACGCACCAGATTCGCGTCCATCTTTCCCATCTTGGGCATTCGCTGCTGGGTGATCCGCTCTATAAGCCGCGTCACAAGCGTCCGGCGCTGCCTGGCGGCTTTGCGCGGCAGGCGCTGCACGCGTGGCGCCTGGGGCTGATCCATCCCGAGGACGATGCCGCCATGCACTGGCAAGCGCCGCTGCCGGACGATATGCGTGAACTCATGCGCGCGCTCGGCCTCGAATTCGACTTCACAACGCTCCCCGATTCGCTCGATGACTTCTTCCCTGCCTGAGCAAGACAGCAAGTTGGATACCGCACAAAACACGATGCCTGCGGACTGGATCGTCCCCGACTGGCCAGCCCCGGCGAATGTTCGTGCCGTGTTTACGACGCGTGCGGGCGGCGTCAGCCAAGGCCCGCAGGCCACGTTCAACCTCGGCTACAAGGCGGATGACGATCCCGACGCCGTGCGTACGAATCGTGCCTTGCTGGCGGCGAGAGCGGGCGTGCCGTCGGCGTGGGTCGCGCAGGTTCACGGTCCGCGTGTGGTCGATGCGCAGGCAGCGTTCGATGCCGTAAGCGCGGGCGAGCCGCTTCAGGCGGACGCCAGCGCGACCGACGCCATCGGACTCGCGAGCACGATCATGGTGGCGGACTGCCTGCCGGTACTGCTATGCGACGCGCAAGGGCGCGCAGTGGCAGCTGCACACGCGGGCTGGCGCGGGCTTTGCGCCGGTGTTATCGAGCAGACGGTACAGGCGCTGCGGGCGCGGTTGCCGAAATCCGGGACGAACGACGACACGCAGGTCATCGCATGGCTCGGCCCGTGCATCGGACCGACGGCGTTCGAAGTGGGGCCGGAGGTGCGGGAAGCCTTCCTCGACGCGGCTACGCCGCAGGAGTGGGACGCAACGTCAGTCGCGTTCGTCCCCCACGGCGATCCTGACGCTGGCAAATCGCTGGCGGATCTGTGTGCGCTGGCACGCTTGCGGCTCGCGCGCGAGGGCGTGACGAGCGTTTCCGGCGGAACGTGGTGCACCGTCGGCGATTCGGCGCGCTTCTATTCTTATCGCCGCGATCGGACGACGGGGCGCATGGCAGCACTGGTCTGGCGCGTTAGCTGAGACGGTTATTCTGCGTCATCGGGTCGCAGCGCGCGTGTGCGCCGCGCGCGGCTTCCCGCGATGTACAGGATGAGGAGCGCAGGCCCGATACCGCCGAACAGGAAGATGGCGATGCCCAGCCACGCAGACGGTGCGGTGATGGCGACCATGCCAATGACGTAAAGCCAGCCGAGAAGAACAATGATCATCGGGACAAGTCGGGGCAAACGCGCATTCAAAAATGGGTGGGGCGACGGGACAATGCACTCAGGACGTTCGCCGCAAAGATTGACACGCCTGCGCGCGCACGCAAGAATGCTTCACAGGCGGGGCGCATCGCTCATAAAGTGAAGCACGCCGCCGCGTTTCGGGCGCCGGCCCTGAACGCAACGGACGTGACACTCAGGCTACCATGAATCGCGCCAGTGCCAACTTCGATCCGGCCTCGTTTGCCGCCTCGTTTGCCCAGCAGTTTCCCTCCGCTTCGCTCTCCGCTCAGGACATGTCGCAGTGGTTCAAGGCCGCCCAACAACTGTTCGGCGCGTTGCCGGGATCTGCTGGCCCGTCACCTTTCGCTGCCAATGGTGCAGCGGCTGCCGCGAACCCGTTCGCGGGGCTTTTCGAACTTTTCGGTAAATCAGGCGCTATGCCGCAGCCGACGTCGCTGCACGTCGATCCTGCGCGACTGAACGAGCTTCAGTCTGAATACGCCCGTGAATTCGCCGAACTCGTCGCCGGTTTCAATCAACCCGGTCTCGATACGGCGCCTGCACTCGGCGATCGTCGCTTTGCCGGAGAGGGTTGGCGCAATCCGTTCTACGCGTTGCCCGCCGCGCTCTATCTACTCAACGGCCGCTTCCTGATGCGTATGGCCGACCTGGTCGATGCCGATGCGAAGACGCGCGAGCGGATTCGCTTTGCCGTCGAACAATGGGTCGCCGCAAGTTCGCCCGCGAACTTCATCGCCACGAACCCGGATGCACAGCAGCGCCTCGTGCAGACGCATGGCGATAGCCTGCTGGCGGGCATGCAGCATCTGCTCGTCGACATGGGCAAGGGCAAGGTGTCGCAGACCGACGAGGCGGCCTTCGAAGTCGGACGCAATGTCGCGACGACCGAAGGTGCCGTGGTCTTCGAGAACGACCTGATTCAGCTCATTCAGTACAAGGCGCTCACGCCGACGGTGCACCAGCGGCCGTTGCTGATCGTGCCGCCTTGCATCAACAAGTTCTATATCCTCGATCTGCAGCCCGAGAATTCGCTCGTGCGTTATGCCGTCGAGCAGGGGCACACGGTGTTCGTCGTGTCGTGGCGCAACCCCGATGCATCGCTCGCCCACAAGACCTGGGACGACTACGTTGGCGAAGGCCCGATTGCGGCCATCGACGTGGTGCGCGACATCAGCGGCCAGTCGCAGATCAACGCGCTCGGCTTCTGCGTGGGCGGCACGTTGCTGGCCGCAGCACTCGCTGTGCTCGCCGCCAAGGGGCAGACGGGGCGCAAGTCGCCGGTCGCGAGCGTGACCTTGCTCACGACGCTGCTGGACTTTTCCGATACCGGCGTGCTCGACGTCTTCGTCGACGAGCCGCATGTCCAGTTCCGCGAACAGACGATCGGTGGCGGTCTCGGCCAGCCGCCGGGGTTGATGCGCGGCGTCGAACTCGCCAACACATTCTCGTTCCTGCGTCCGAACGATCTGGTCTGGAATTACGTCGTCGACAGCTATCTGAAAGGCAATGCGCCGCAGCCGTTCGACCTGCTTTACTGGAATGGCGACGGCACGAATCTGCCGGGGCCGATGTTCTGCTGGTATCTGCGTCACCTTTATTTGCAGAACGAACTGAAACAACCCGGTGTGATCCAGACCTGCGGCGTGCCCGTGGATCTGGGCGCCATCGAGGCACCGGCGTACGTGTTCGGCTCACGCGAAGATCACATCGTGCCTTGGACGTCGGCGTTCCGCTCGTTGCCGTTGCTCGGTGGCGAACGTCGCTTCGTGCTGGGCGCGTCTGGTCACATCGCGGGTGTCGTCAATCCGCCGGTGAAGAAGAAACGCAGCTATTGGCGCAACGACGACGTGGGTGTCGATGCGAGCGACTGGCTGGCCGGGGCCACCGAGCACCCGGGAAGCTGGTGGACCGATTGGAGCGATTGGCTCGCGGGCTACGCCGGCAAACGCGTCAAAGCGCAAAATGCGTATGGTAATGTTGCTTATGCACCCATTGAACCGGCGCCCGGGCGTTATGTGAAGGCAAAGGCGTGAAGGCAAAAGCGTGAAGGCGAAAGCCTGAGCGCACGGGCATCCCCCCTGGTTCGAACCCATTGAAAAAGAGGAATGAGACATGTCGGATATCGTGATTGTGTCGGCTGCCCGTACGGCAGTCGGTAAGTTTGGCGGCTCGCTGGCCAAGGTGGCCGCGCCGGATCTGGGGGCGATCGTGATCGACGAAGTCCTCAAGCGCGCAAAGCTCAAGGGCGAGGACATCAGCGAAGTCATCATGGGGCAGGTGCTGACCGCTGGCTCGGGCCAGAACGTGGCACGTCAGGCGTCGATCAAGGCCGGCCTGCCGGCGATGGTCCCCGCCATGACCATCAACAAGGTGTGCGGCTCGGGCCTTAAGGCCGTGATGCTCGCCGCCAACGCGATCACCGCCGGTGAAGCCGATATCGTTGTGGCAGGCGGTCAGGAAAACATGAGCGCCGCACCGCACGTGCTGCCGGGTTCGCGCGACGGATTCCGCATGGGCGACGCGAAGCTGATCGATACGATGATCGTCGACGGCCTGTGGGACGTGTACAACCAGTACCACATGGGGATCACGGCCGAGAACGTGGCCAAGGAATACGGCATCACGCGCGAAATGCAGGATGCTTTCGCCGCAGCCTCGCAGAACAAGGCGGAAGCCGCGCAAAAGGCTGGCCGTTTCGACGCCGAAATCGTGCCGGTCTCGATCCCGCAGCGCAAGGGCGATCCGGTCGTCTTCAACACCGATGAGTTCGTGCGTCACGGCGTGACGGCGGAGTCGCTGGCCGGTCTGAAGCCCGCCTTCTCGAAGGACGGCACGGTGACGGCCGCCAACGCGTCGGGTATCAACGACGGCGCGGCTGCGGTGGTCGTGATGTCGGCCAAGCGTGCCGAGCAACTGGGCCTCACGCCGCTCGCGCGCATCGTCGCGTACGCGAACGCGGGCGTCGATCCGTCGGTCATGGGCATCGGCCCGGTGCCCGCATCGCAGCGCTGCCTCGCCCGTGCGGGCTGGAAGGCGAGCGATCTCGATCTGATGGAAATCAACGAAGCCTTCGCTGCTCAGGCGCTGGCAGTGAACAAGCAGATGGGCTGGGACACGTCGAAGATCAACGTGAACGGCGGCGCTATCGCCATCGGTCACCCGATCGGTGCGTCGGGTTGCCGTATTCTCGTCACGCTGTTGCACGAAATGGCGCGCCGCGATGCTCGTCGCGGTCTGGCCTCGCTGTGCATCGGCGGTGGCATGGGTGTGGCGCTGGCGGTGGAGCGCGTCTGACGTTTCAAGGTTGACGCACGCAAGCGTTAGTCTTACGAACCGCAGAAGAATCGGTGTCGCCCGTGTGTGCAATGCGCACGGGTTCGCACCGAGGTAGTCAGGAGACGAAAGGCACGCGTGGGAACGCGCGGCCTGCGCGTCGGTCAATTGGCAGTCGCAACAGGCGGCAAGTTTGCCGTTATTTTGGGGGAAGCGTTCCATGACTCAACGCATTGCATATGTGACAGGCGGGATGGGCGGTATCGGTACGTCTATTTGCCAGCGGCTGTACAAAGATGGCTTCAAGGTGGTGGCCGGTTGCGGTCCGAATTCGCCGCGCCGCGTGAAGTGGCTGGAAGATCAGAAGGCGTTGGGTTTCGATTTCGTCGCCTCGGAAGGCAACGTCGGCGATTGGGAGTCCACGAAGGCGGCGTTCGACAAGGTCAAGTCGGAGGTCGGTGAAGTGGACGTGCTGGTGAACAACGCCGGCATCACGCGTGACACGGTGTTCCGCAAGATGACCCGTGAAGACTGGGACGCCGTGATCGACACCAACCTCACGAGCCTGTTCAACGTCACGAAGCAGGTGATCGAGGGGATGTGCGAGCGCGGCTGGGGTCGCATCATCAACATCTCGTCGGTGAACGGTCAGAAGGGCCAGTTCGGTCAGACGAACTACGCGACGGCGAAGGCCGGTATTCACGGCTTCACGATGTCGCTGGCGCAGGAAGTGGCGACCAAGGGCGTGACGGTCAATACCGTGTCGCCGGGCTACATCGGCACGGACATGGTGCGCTCGATCCGTCAGGACGTGCTCGACAAGATCGTGGCGACGATTCCGGTCAAGCGTCTGGGTGAACCGGGCGAGATCGGTTCGATCGTGGCGTGGCTGGCTTCGGACGATTCGGGCTTTTCGACGGGCGCAGACTTCTCGCTCAACGGCGGCCTGCACATGGGCTAAGCGGTGACGGGGCGCATGGCCTCTGCGGGCCGCAGCAGGTACAGCGTCTCGAATCGGGTTAGGGCTTTGCCGCATAGCAGCAAACGCCCTAGAATCGATAATATGTGATTAACCCCGACCGCCGGTCGGGGTAGTCCTTCAAAAAACGCAGGAAACCCACCGCATGACCGCGAGCAAGAAGACTGACGAACGCCTGATCAAAAAGTATCCGAACCGGCGTCTGTACGATACCCAAACCAGTACGTACATCACCCTTGCCGATGTGAAGCAACTGGTGCTCGAGACCGAGGAGTTCAAGGTTGTCGACGCCAAGACGGGCGAGGACCTGACCCGCAGCATCCTGCTGCAGATCATTCTGGAAGAAGAGACCGGCGGTGTGCCGATGTTCTCGAGCGCCATGCTGGCCCAGATCATCCGCTTCTACGGCCACGCGCTGCAGGGGATGATGGGCACATACCTCGAGAAGAATATCCAGACTTTCATCGAGATTCAGAGCAAGCTGGCCGATCAGTCGAAGGGCATCTACGAAGGTGCGAGCTTCAACCCTGACGTCTGGGCGCAATTCATGAACATGCAGGCGCCGATGATGCAGGGCATGATGACCAACTACATCGAACAGTCGAAGAACCTGTTTGTGCAGATGCAGGAGCAGATGCAGAGCCAGGCGAAGAACATGTTCAGCACGTTCCCCTTCCCCGGTGCACCGGGCGCGCCGGGTACTCCGGACCGGGACCCGAACAAGAAGCCCTGAACGAGGCTTTTTGACGGCGGACATCGGCTTGCAACGCTCGATAGCGGCCGATGCCCGCGAGCGCGGCAGTGCGGCGTGGGGCGCACACTGCCGACGATTTGACCCGATCGGCCGCGCTGTGGCGCAATAGTTGGAACGAACCGCAGACGATCAGGGTAAAATGCGCGGTTATTCAGCCGGTTACGTCGCATCAGGCGTAGAACACGCGTAACGCCAGAGGCGTCGCGTACCGGTCGACCGTTACAAGCATCTACTACATCAGGATTTCGCCCCATGTCCCGCCCATCGCCCGCCGGCACCCCCAAAGTCGGCTTCGTTTCGCTCGGCTGCCCCAAGGCTTTGGTTGACTCCGAGCAGATCCTGACCCAGCTCCGTGCCGAAGGCTACGACATTGCCGGCACCTATGACGGCGCCGACCTCGTCGTGGTCAACACCTGTGGCTTCATCGACGACGCCGTGCAGGAAAGTCTCGACGCCATCGGCGAAGCGCTGGCCGAAAACGGCAAGGTGATCGTCACCGGCTGTCTGGGCGCCAAGAAGGACGCCGCCGGTCAGGACATCGTGAGCGCCGTGCACCCGAAGGTGCTCGCCGTCACCGGCCCGCACGCCGTGGGCGAAGTGATGAGCGCGGTGCACACGTACCTGCCCAAGCCGCACGATCCGTTCACCGATCTCGTCCCGCCGGCTGGCATCAAGCTCACGCCGCGTCACTACGCGTATCTGAAGATTTCCGAAGGCTGCAACCATCGCTGCACGTTCTGCATCATCCCGTCGATGCGTGGCGATCTCGATTCGCGTCCGGTCGCGGAAGTGATGCTCGAAGCGGAAAATCTGTTCAAGGCAGGCGTCAAGGAACTGCTGGTGATCTCGCAGGACACCAGTGCATATGGCGTCGACGTGAAGTACCGCACCGGGTTCTGGGCGGGTCGTCCGCTCAAGACGCGCATGACCGAACTGGTGACGGCGCTGGGCGAACTGGCCAAGCAATACGGCGCGTGGGTGCGTCTGCACTACGTCTACCCGTATCCGCACGTCGACGAGATCATTCCGCTGATGGCCGAAGGCCACATCCTCCCGTATCTCGACGTGCCGCTGCAACACGCGCACCCGGACGTGCTCAAGCGCATGAAGCGTCCGGCCTCGGGTGAGAAGAATCTGGAGCGCATTCAGGCCTGGCGCAAGATGTGCCCGGATCTGACGATCCGCAGCACGTTCATCGCCGGTTTCCCGGGCGAGACCGAAGCCGAATTCGAATACATGCTGGACTTCCTGCGCGAAGCCGAACTCGACCGCGTGGGCTGCTTTGCCTATTCGCCGGTCGAAGGCGCGCGCGCCAACGAACTGCCGGGCGCATTGCCGGACGAAGTGCGCGAAGAGCGTCGTGCGCGCTTCATGGAAGTGGCCGAGGAGATTTCGGCCGAGCGTCAGCAGCGCAAGATCGGCAAGACGCTTCAGGTGATCGTCGACGAAATCAATCAGGACGGCGGCATCGCCCGCTCGGCTGCCGACGCACCGGAAATCGACGGACTCGTGTATATCGAGCCGACGGCCAAGGCCGCGAAGCGCCTCAAGGTCGGTGAGTTCGTCAACGTCGAAGTCACCGGTGCCGACGGCCACGATCTGTGGGGCGAGGTGGTCTGATGACGCAACAGGATTCCCAGTCGAAGCAAGCGATGCAAACGCCGCAAACGCCGCAAACGCCGCAAGTGCTCGCGATGGGCGAAGCGATGGTCGAATTCAACCAGTCGCCCGACGACGCCCGTCGCTATCTGCAAGGTTTCGGCGGCGATACGTCCAACTTTGCCATTGCCGCGCGCCGTCAGGGCGTGAGCACGGGGTTCGTGAGCGCCGTGGGCGACGACCTCTTCGGGCGCATGCTGCTCGATCTGTGGCGCGATGAGCAGGTGGACACGCGCTACGTACGCGTGGACGGCCAGTCGCCGACCGGCGTCTATTTCGTGTCGCACGACGAGAACGGTCACCACTTCGACTATCTGCGCGCGGGTTCCGCCGCGAGCCGCTATCGCGCGCAGGATCTACCGGGCGAGGCATTGGCGGGCGCACAGTTTCTGCATCTGTCGGGCATCAGCCTGGCGATCAGTGTGAACGCCTGCGACGCTGCCTTCGACGCCATGTCGAAGATTCGCGCCGCGGGTGGCAAAGTGTCGTTCGATACGAATCTGCGTCTCCAGCTGTGGCCGCTCGCCCGCGCGCGCGCCACGATGCGTGAAGCGTTCAGCCTGACCGACGTTTGCCTGCCGAGCTGGGACGACGTCACGGCGGTGACCGGTCTGGAAGACCGCGACGCGATTCTCGACGAACTGCTCTCCCACGGTGTGAAGGTCGTGGCGCTCAAGCTTGGGCGTGAGGGGTGCTACGTCGCCACCCCGCAAGAGCGTCGCATCGTCGCACCGTACCCGGTGCAGGCCATCGACGCCACCGGCGCGGGCGATTGCTTCGGCGGCGCTTTCGTCGCACGTCTGGCGCTGGGCGACGATCCGTTCGCCGCCGCCCGTTACGCCAATGTCTGCGCGGCACTCTCGACGACCGGATACGGCGCGGTTGCGCCGGTGCCGAGCGCCGAGCAGGTACTGAAGCAACTGGCGAGCTAAATCGCAAATCCATTGAAGGGCGGGGCAGCGCGGTGCAAGCGCTGTCATCGAAGTTTCCCTCCAATGCGCCTGCCATCGCGGTAACCCCTACGGCGCTATACTCGTTGCAAACCTATATCCACCCGGAGAAGAGACATGCAACGAGAGGTCGTGATCGTCAGCGGTGTACGTACCGCGATTGGTGATTTTGGCGGCAGCCTGAAGGATTTCGCGCCGACGCAGCTCGGCGCCATCGTCGCCCGCGAGGCTATGGCCCGTGCGCAGGTCGGCGGTGAAGACGTCGGACACGTCGTGTTCGGCAACGTCATCCACACAGAACCCAAAGACATGTATCTGGCACGCGTGGCTTCCATTGAAGCCGGCGTGAGCCAGCACGCGCCCGCCATGACCGTGAACCGTCTGTGCGGCTCCGGCCTGCAAGCGGTGGTCTCGGCGGCACAATCGATCCTGCTCGGCGACACCGATGTGGCGATGGCGGGCGGCGCGGAGAGCATGAGCCGTGCGCCGTACGTGATGCCCGGCGCACGCTGGGGCACGCGCATGGGCGAGTCGCGTCTCGTCGACATGATGCTGGGTGCGTTGCACGATCCGTTCGCGAACATCCACATGGGGGTGACGGCGGAGAACATCGCGAAGAAGTGGGGTATTACACGCGACGATCAGGACCGTCTCGCGGTGGAATCGCATCAGCGCGCTGCACGTGCCATGGCGGCGGGCTACTTCAACGATCAGATCGTGCCGATCACGCTGAAATCGAAGAAGGGCGACGTGGCCTTCACGACCGACGAGCACGTGCGTGCGGACGTCACGATGGCCGACATGGCGAAGCTGCGCCCCGTGTTCGAGAAGGACGGCACTGTCACCGCTGGCAACGCGTCCGGTCTGAACGATGCGGCCGCCGCGCTCATTCTGATGGAACGCGCCGAGGCCGAGCGACGTGGTGCGAAGCC
The DNA here is from genome assembly GCF_902459615.1 of Pandoraea commovens. Classification (GTDB taxonomy): domain Bacteria; phylum Pseudomonadota; class Gammaproteobacteria; order Burkholderiales; family Burkholderiaceae; genus Pandoraea; species Pandoraea commovens. The sequence goes on along the minus strand of NZ_CABPSA010000001.1, from coordinate 821,311 downwards.
GCTCGCGCGTCTGGTGAGCTACGCACACGCAGGTGTCGATCCGAACTACATGGGTATCGGCCCGGTGCCAGCGTCGCGCAAAGCGCTGGAGCGTGCCGGTCTGAAGGTCGACGACATCGACGTGGTGGAAGCCAACGAAGCCTTCGCAGCGCAGGCTTGCGCGGTCACGCGCGATCTCGGTTTCGATCCGGCCAAGGTGAACCCGAACGGTTCCGGCATTTCGCTGGGCCACCCGATCGGCGCGACGGGGGCGCTCATTACCGTCAAGGCACTGCACGAGTTGCAGCGCATCGGCGGTCGGTACGCGCTGGTGACCATGTGCATCGGCGGCGGTCAGGGCATTGCGGCCGTGTTCGAGCGCGTGTAAGTTACTCCCGGGGGCCGGCATTGTTGCCGGCCCAAGCCTTTCCGGAGCCGTGATGACGCAAGACAACCGCAAGCCCCTCGACAAGCCCGAAGCCAACGGCTGGCACTGGCAAACCAATATTCTGCACACCGACACACAACTGCCCGCCGGTTTCACGGCCATGCCGGTGCCGGTGGCACGTGCGTCGACGGTGGTCTTTCCCGATCTGGCGGCCATGCGCTCGCTCGACTGGAAGAACGACAGCCAGTGGCGCTACGGTCTGCACGCCACGCCTACGTCGATGGAGCTGATGCGACGTCTCGCAGCGCTCGAAGGCGGCAAGCACTGCCTGCTGTTCCCGTCGGGGCTGTCCGCTATTTCGAATGTGTACTTCGGGCTTATCAAGAGCGGCGACGACGTGCTGATTCCCGACAACGCTTACGGTCCGAATCGCGACCACGGCGACTGGCTGGCGCAGGCGTGGGGGATCACGGTGCGTTACTACGATCCGATGATCGGCGAGGGCATTGGCGAACTGATTCAGCCGAATACCAAGTTGATCTGGCTGGAAGCGCCGGGTTCGGTCACGATGGAAGTCCCGGACATTCCCGCCATCGCACGCGTGGCGCGTGAGCGCGGCGTGCTCACGGCCATCGACAATACCTACTCGGCAGGGCTGGCGTTCCGTCCGTTCGACCACGGGGTCGATATCTCGGTGCAGGCGCTGACCAAGTATCAGTCGGGCGGTAGCGATATTCTGATGGGCGGCGTGGTGACCGTCGACGACGACATTCACCATCGTCTGAAGCAAGCGCGTATGCGTTTGGGCGTCGGGGTGTCGGCTGACGATTGCAGTCTCGTACTGCGAAGTCTCGGCAACCTGCAATTACGTTTCGAAGCGCACGACCGGTCCGCCATGACGCTGGCCACGTGGCTGGGCACGCGTCACGAGATCGCCGCCGTGCTGCATCCCGCATTCGAAGACTGCCCGGGCTATCAGAATTTCCGTCGCGACTTTACGGGCGCAGGGGGCTTGTTCTCGGTGGTGTTCGACGAGCGCTATTCGCAAGCGCAGATCGACGCCTTCATCGAAGAACTGCGTCTGTTCAAGATCGGTTTCAGCTGGGGCGGGGCCCACAGTCTGGCGCTGCCGTATCGCGTGCCGTCCATGCGTACCGCAACGCCGTGGCCGCACAAGGGCGGTCTGGTGCGCTTCTATGTGGGATTGGAAGACGTGCGCGATCTGCAAGCCGATATCGAGGCGAGTCTGAAGGCGCACCTCGTCGCCTGATCGCGAACGACGACGGGACGCAAAGGGAGACGCGAAACGGTGCCGTAGCCAGTGGGCGGTGAGCGATGTTCGCAAGCCGCCCCCGCGCAAATGGGGGATGCTCGCCGTTTCTTATCAACTGGCAAGATGCGGGCGATACGGCATACATGCGTGTGCCCATCCCGCTGCACCCCGATGACGACTCCCTCACTGCTATCCATTCACTATCCGGTCCTCTTCACGGAGTCATCGTGCGAGCCGCTGAAATCCCAAACGCCTTGCAGATCCGACATTCCGGACGGCGTGCGCGAATCACGGACGCTCGACGACATCCTTGGTCCGGCGTCTGAGCGCCGTTCACACGGGGAAGGCGATGCTGGGGCGGTATTCGATGATCCTCAGAACCCCGGATTTGTCATCAAGGTCTCGCATGCCGAGACGGCCGACGTAGGCGCTGAGCTGGCAGCTGTGCAGTGGAGCGCGGAGAAGTGGGAGCGGTTTTACGGCCACGGCAGCGCGGAACCGTTCGTCACTGCGGATAACCGTGTTTGCGTGCGGCTGAACAAGGTTCCGGGCAGTCCCATGCGCACGATCTGGCCATCCGAGTACGGCACGTCCAAGCACGACATCATGCTGTCTCTGGACTTGCTGCAAGGGCGGCTCATCGATGTCGGCCTTCGGCACGCTGATATTTCCACTAGCAACGTGCATTTCGACCCGGAAACGAACTGCTTCTGGCCGACCGATTTCGACACTGCGTCGACGTTTACATCCTCTGCGATGGCGCCGGATGCGGCGTCGCCCGGCCCGCTGGCGTCTGACCATGCAACGTTTTCATCGCTGCGCAAGCGCGTAGCTGCGCTCATGGACAGTCATGCCCCGGAGGTTGTCGAAAGGTACGCTGTGCTTTCCGAACTCATTGGTCCGGACGCGAATGTCAACCACGAATGGCGATGCGGACAGATCTTTTCCGATCCGGAAGACGATAGGCGTGTGTACAAGCCACTGTTCGCGTTCGAGTTTGGCAATTTCGCGCCAGGCGTCGAAACAGGACCGAAGGAATTGGCTCGGGCCGTCAACGAGAAGCGCATGTTCGAGCACTACTACGGCAAGGGTTCCGCAGATTTGATTCGCACGAGAAACGGCTACTACTTGCTGCACATGAAACGGGTGCCGGGCGTGACGTTCGAGGCATCGGCACCGGCGCCGGAGGGCTATCAGGCCGCTTATCGGGAGATGCGTTACAAGTTGCTCGCCGCAGGCATCGAGCATCCAGGCCTGCGACCCGAGCACTTGTGCTTCGATGCCGCGACCAAGACGCTTTATCCGGTGAGTTTCGCGTCATGCCGCCTGATCGGCTGACGCGTTCGTTCTTGCGCTCAGTCGTTGCGGAACAGTGACAGCAGACCGTCGAGTCCTGCATGGTTGAAGGCCACCGAGGCCTTCTCCCGCACCACCGGCTTCGCCCGGAACGCCACCGATAGTCCGGCAATCGCCATCATCTGAAGATCGTTCGATCCGTCCCCCATCACGATCGCCTGTGCAGGCGTAGCGCCGAACTGCGCCGCCACTTGGGCGACGGTGCGCGCCTTGACCTCTGCATTGACGATTTCCCCCAGCACGCGGCCGGTGAGCTTGCCGTCGACGATTTCCAGCGTATTGGCGCGGGTGACGTCGAGATTCAGACGTGGCTTCAGACGATCCGTGAAGAACGTGAAGCCACCCGAGACCAGCAGCGTGCGAATGCCCAGCGCCTGAACGTCACGTAGCATCGATTCGGCACCCGGGGAAAGTTGCAAACGCTCCTCGTAGACTTTTTCAAGCGCACTGGCGTCAAGTCCTTTCAGCAGCGCCACGCGTCGCGTCAGGCTTTCGTTGAAGTCCTTGATCTCACCGCGCATGGCGGCTTCGGTGATGGCCGAGACTTCCGCCTTCAGCCCGCAGTAGTCCGCAATTTCGTCGATGCACTCAATCGTGATGAGTGTCGAATCCATATCCATCGCAACGAGCTTGAAGTCTGTCAGTCGTCGCTGGCTGTCGACGATCGCGACGTCCACGCCGTATTGCTGCGCGAGCGCGTCGATCGCGCTTCTGAGGGCTGGCGTATCGGTGACGTCCCGAACACGTGCAACGCCTTGTGCCATATCGAGAGCGCTGTGTGGCGCCAACGCCTGAATCGCCGCTTGCGGCACGGGCAGAGATGCGTCTGCCGGTTGCGTTGCTGCGCCCGAGCCGGGGTTAGCGGCCGTGTGGGGTCCCAATATGACGAGGTCGTGAGCCATCTGAAATGGAAAGTAATCGATTGCGCAAATGTCGCGTGGAAATCGCCCGGTCTTGGGGCGTCGCGTGCGAAAGGAACCGCATTTTACCGTGTTGCGACACCGGGAGCCGCATTTCCCAATGCGTCGATGTTGGGCGAAAAGTGAACGCAGCGGCGCAGCCCCCGGCAGGAGTATCGGAGCGCAAAGCGCTGCTAACGATCATCCTCCGAAGGAGAGAGTACCCCGATGCTTCCATCGCCATTGCGTTTCGAACCGACCAGCTACGTGGCCACCTCGTCCAATGTGTCGCCACCTGACGACGGGTTGCAGCGGGCGTCGTCCAGTCAGACGCTTACGCACGAGACATCGGCCGGATCGGCCGTCGACGAATCGCCGCAAGCGGCGCCCATCGAAGCGGTGCTTCCCGAGGCGCTGGCTGGGCAGGACTCGCGAGCCCGTGTCGTATGCGGTCTGGTGCTGCGTGCGCCCTCGCACTGGGGACCGGTGTCCTCCGTCATGGCCTTTGCGCTGCTGGATCGGCGCGACGACCTGCACGACGCTGCCCGGCAACGCGGACTGGCCCGGTTGGCCGGAATGATGGGCGAGGCGGGCTTCGTGCTGCATGAGGGGGAAGTCGGGCAAGTGGGCGGCATGCGAGCGCTACTGTATGAAGACGGACGTTTTGGCATCCGTGTGCACCGGGAGACGCGATGGGCTACCGGCGATCTGCCGTGCGATGGCCTTTGGCACGCGGTGCTGGCAGCGGTTGTCGCGACAGAGGTGGAGGACATCGATCCGTCGTTACTGTCGACACTGCCCGGGTTGTTGGCACGTCTGGTGGCGGAGGACCCCGGCTTCGCCGTCACGGTGTGGCAGTCGCACCTTGCTGGCGACTCACCGGCGTTTACGCCGGACGCCACCGCAACCCTCGGCGACGTAGCGTGGCGGTGCGGTTCATGGATGGCGGTTGCTGCGGGCGCTGCGACAGGGCTTACGTATGGCTTTGCATCAGACGTATTGCATTCGTCTGCGGTGACGTCGGGCGACGACGCGTCGCCGCCTTCCACCGGACTGATCGAGGCTGAGGCCTCGGGATGCCGGGGAGGGAATGGGATGTTGGGGGCCGTTGTGCCGCTGGCCGGTGCGCTCGCGTGTGGCGCACTGGAACTGGTGGCGGCGGCGCGACTGTATGCCGCCGTTCCGTCGGAGCGCGCGGCAGTAGCCTTGCATCGCGCACAGCATCTGTCTGCCTACGCGCTCTTACTGCCGTCGTTGACGGCGGACGAGTTGCGATTCCTGATGTCCACACTCGGCGAGAAGTTCGCCGAGGTAGATGTCTTCGACGTTGTCGCGACGGTGCAATTTCGTCTCAGGGAAAGACCGACGCCGATGACACCGACCGGCGTGATTTCGCGCATCAAGTGGCAAAAACTGGTTCGCAAGGCGCGGCAACGTGAGCAAAGTCAGTTTCACTTCGAAGCACCCGGCTGGGTACAAGCGCTGGAGTCCGCGTTGCAACTGGCGCAAGGAGCGAACTTGCTGTCGCCGTTCGGAAACGTGGTTCAGGAGGCTCACGCCCAGCGCCGTCGGGCGCAATGGTATGCCGAATGCGATGCATGGGATGCGCAGGCGCTTGCGAACGCGCCGCGTCGCTTGCCAGCCTTTGCGGGCGAGCCGCCACCTGTTGCGACACGCCCCGGGGGCAATCGGTCGTCGCATGTCGTAGAAGGCGCAACAGGCGCAACAAGCGCGACAGGGCGTGGCGGCCCGGATTCGACGCATTGGCTCGTGACGGCAGCTTCGCAAGCCGCTATGGCTTCGTTGAGTCCGAGTGCATGGCGTCGCCGGTGGTTGCCGGTCACCGGTGTGCTGAGCCTTGGCGCGGTCACCGGCACATTCATATGGAACCGCTTTCGCTCGGGGGGGGACCTTCCCGAGTCGAGATCCGTCGATACCGACGCGCCGCACAGGGTGCCGCGCGACCTCCGGCCCTTCCACCACCTTGCCCCGCAGCGGGAGGGGATCGAGCTGGCGCAGACCGCGGAACCCGATACGCTGGAAGACATGCTGAATCTGGTCGACGCGACCAACGCTATCGAAGCGTCCGCCAATGTGATGGAAAGGCATCGCAGCCAGGCGAAGACGGTCATCGAAAAGCAAATGGAAGCGGTGCTGCGCAAGCTGGAAAAGGGGGGGAAGGGGGGAAAGGGGGCGGCCGCCCTGGGGTATCACACGGCATTGCCGTGGAGTGCCGAAGTCGATGTGACCTACGTCACGGCCGGACGCTCGCCGGACACGCGAGGATTCACCTTTTCATTTACCGAAGAATACGAGACCAAACGTGTCACGGTCCGCGACGTTGCGATAGGCAGACACTATTCGGACGAGTACGAAATTACCGGCGGCTACAGGCGCGTTGCATCCTTGCGTGTTCTCGATGACGCAGCCCTTCCTTTGCTGATGGCCGTGAACCGGGACGACTTCCGAACAGAATTGCAGAAGCGGGACGAACGGCAACTCAGTGCACTGGAAGCGTCGGGCGAACTGATGAGCGAGTACGCACGATATGTGCAAGAGGTATTCACAGGCGTGCTGTTTAACGCGACGTCGTTCGATTGGGAGCGCCAGTTGCCCCCTGGCAGCCGGGCAGGGAGCTCCATGCTGGCGCCACATCCGCAGACCGTCGGAACACGTACGCGCGTCAGAGTCGGTCAGGGGCCGGTGCGGCTGATTTCGTTCGACGGTGAAATACTGGCGGACTTGCTTTCCGTGCAACAGCCGGACGGCAATGCGGTGCTGCTGATTTCGATCAAACACGCGACGTACTTCTGGTGGTGGCCAGGTGTCGAGGCGACGCTGGAGTTCCAGGAGTTCATCAGCCTGCACATGTCGCCGATTGACTTGCAGCGATTGGAGAGTCCGTTACGCCGGAGTCGCATGAGGTATCAGATCGACCCGGGGTCCACGAAGAGCCATTGGGCATGTGCGCCTTCCAATCGGGAGATCGGCGAAGCGGCGACGACGCCATCGCCTCGGGGACCATTCGACGCACTGTATGACGAAGTCTCGCTCAAGCCCTATTTCAGGTTCGAGACATGTCCGTCTCTGCACCATGCCCTTTGGACTGCAAAAGTGCGTCGGGCGCATAGTGATCGCGATCTGGTGATTGTCACGCAAAAGGTGCGCGACGAACGCCGCCTGAACAGCGTTCAGCATATTGTGCTCAATTACGTGAAGCTGTTGGGGCCCGCCATGATCGCGGCCTTCAAGAGCAAGGGACGTGTCGCCAGCGCCATCATGACGCTCGCGTTCGAAGTGGGGCCGCACCTTACCACCTACGCGTTGCTCGCCGAACGAGCGAAGTCGGCGGATCTCGAAGAGCTCAAACGCATTCATCGCGAGATGTCGGTGTCTTACGCGGTGGCCATGATGCTGCGCGCGCTGAATTCCCCGACGCTCGACGCCGTCGCTGACACGATCATCGGGGATCGGGAATCGACCCGCGTCGCATCGGCACATCTCAGGAGCTTCATGGAGGCGTGGCCACTGGTGAGCGAACAGCGCAAACAGTTTGCTGACGACGTGCGCGCCATCGTCAAGTCGGAGCGTCGTGAAGGCGCCCTCAACCGGCAGCCGGCGTGGACCATATTCACTGGTATCAAGGCCTATCGGAATCTGCTCACCGACGGTGCGCAAACAGAACCGATGACGGCTAACGAGCAGCACGTCGACAGGTTCCTTGGGGCCGGGCGAAGGCAGGTCATGACGCAACGTGAGCTGATGCGATTACCCGAAGGCTACTGCGTCGCGCTGACGTATCCCGACGGCACCATGTTCTTTGCGGCAGTGACGAGTGGATCGGGCAAGCTGTTGGGCGCCGCTACCGACGACATTGTCGGCACTATCTTGCGACGCACGGAATTGCCGGTGTTTCGTATGGAACGCGTTTCGCACGATCTCATCGCCTTTCTCGACGACGGTCACGTCATGTGCGGCTCCATCAAAGCGCTCCTGTACGTCGAGCCCTTGGGCGACCGCGTGCCGCCCTGGCGTCAACCCGAGCAAAGTGCGAATGGCATCTGGCCGAGAGTGCCGACGCTTCCAACGTCTTCCACGTCGACGCCTGCGCCGCCTGCGCCGCCTGCGCCGCCTGAGCTCGCGTCGAATCGCGCCGCCGAGACCGGCTCGGGGTTACGGTCCTCTGCCGGTCGTTCGAAGCGCGCGCTCGACCAGTGGGGGAAGTTCGTGGATGCCTGGTATGCGCGAGCCGGACGTCTCGTACCCGGCGGGACCTTGACGGGGACGCCAGCGAACAGGGTTTCATTGCCGCTTGCTGTCGCCTCGGTGAACCCGATGAGCCCGACACCTTCGACACCCTCGACACCCTCGACACCTGTAAGCCTCGTCTCATCGAGTGTCGGTGCGCCGACGCCGTCCCCTGCGGCGATGGTGGCCTATTGGAACGCGCCGACGTTCAGACGCGCGTTCGGAGAGGTCGTTTCGCGCGTCACACGCGGACTGCTGCTCTGGCATTTGCAGGCGTCGCCCGTTGCCCAATCGGCGCCGACGGCGCAACACCGATTGATATTGCGCGCGCTACAAGATGACGTGACGTTCCGTCCGATCACCGTGAACACCGTGCGGATACCGGGAGTCGTCGGATCGATCGGCGACGAGGGCTGCTTACTCCTCTCGTTGACGACTTGCGAAGCGATAATCGTGAGTGGAGATGGGGAAGGCGGGGGCACATCGACGCCGCGCGTTCCGGCAGACGCGAGCGAGCCGCTGCGAAGATTCATCGGGAAGCACGTGACTGACGACGTCACCGAGCGCATGCGTGGTCAGGCGATGAGCGTCGCGCTTGATGGTGTGCAGACGAGCGATGCGCACGCGGACAATCGCGACGCTCGCCGGATCATCGACGATCTTCGCGATCGGGTCGAGCGGGCCACGCAACACGGACACACGGTGGACGGTGGAATTCTTAGGCTGACGACGCATGCCGTGCGCGTATTGCCGGGTGCCGACGCCGAGGCATTCACCGCTGGTATTCGGAGCGTGACCCGCGAGGTGCCCCACAGGGCGTCGGATGTCGTCTACCTCAACGAGCCGGTCGACGGGCCACAGATCGCCCCGAGCGTCGAACTGGCGTATGACCTCGGGACGGCGATCAGAGAGTTTGCGGATGACGTGTTCCCGCGAACAACGTCTGATGAAAGTCTTGCCGACGCGATCGTGTTTGCAACCAGGTTCGTCGATCCGGTGCAACAGTGTCGCATCCTGACGAGGGTGAGCAACGACGTTGCGAACCTGATCGAGTCAGGGATGGGAGATACCGAATTCGTGACGGCGATGCTTGCCGCCGGACGCGGTTTGGGCGATGGAAAGTTCGGCGCAGCTTTCGCCAGCATGTGGGAACAGGTTCCCGGGCAAATCGGCGCTTGCGGGCGACAGACGACGGTGCCGCAACTCGTGAAACTGAGCGGTACGCGTTTGCTGCAACAGGTGCCCCGGGGCCACCGCATTCTCGCGCGACTGGCTTCTGCCGACGACGACCCTCAAGGGGGGTACGACGATATGTTGAGTCTGGGCGAGGGGCGTGTTGCCGTGGCAACTCATGCGGGAACCGATCTTGCGCCGCGCTTCAATCTGACGTCGTTCGATCTGACGCGCGTCGATGGCGATATTGTCTGGTCCGACGACGTCGGTGCCTGGCGTCGCGATGGCAAGCTCTTCGACTTCTGGATACAGAGCGACACCCCGGGCGTCTTCGCCGAGCCGATCCGGCAAGCACTCGAGACTGGGAGCCTGAACCCTGCCGTGTTGAGGAGCGCGCTGCTCGCGCATTCGAGCCTGACGACGTTGCAAGCCGAGCGTGCTGGGACGAGTGGGTGGGTGTTGGGCGATACGACGACGAGCATGCTCGAAGCGTCGACCGAGATATTTGCCGGGTATGGGTTCAGGGACATTCGCTATCGCCTGATTTTGGCCTGGTCCGAACCCGATCAGTTCAAGCCTGCGGTCTCGTTTGCCTTGGTCGGCACGGGCGTAGGGGAGACGTTCAGGTCGTGGGTGACGAGTGGTTACGTCGATCGTGTCGTGGCCGATCTCCTGCCGAGGCGGACTTTGGGAAATGCGCCGCGGCTCACCGGCGATATCTGCGTTGCGAGCGAGGTGGATTGGGCTTACCTCTATGGAGACAGCGCGACGCCGTGCATCAAGTACGTCGATTTCAACTCGGCCGACGCCGCAGTCACTGCAGCGCGCACCTACACCGCTCTGCCCGGCATGTTGCCCGGCGACTTCATACCGGAGGGCACGTTGATTCGTGTGCCTCTCTGGTCGAGTGTTTCGCCGTGAGCGCCTTGAGAGTGGGCGGTACGTCGCAGCGGATGAGACGTCAGTCGGCGACTCGTCGCGCCCGGCTTGGCGGCAGCGCGTCGAACTTGTGCCACACGCGTCGCAGGTGACGACTCGATCCGAATCCCGCCCGTTGCGCAATGTGTTCGAGATCGAGATGACTGTTGCCGAGCATCTCGCGGGCGAGCGCGATGCGCAAACGATGCAGGTAGTCGATGGGCGCGACGCCCGCGTGTTCGCGAAACAGACGCGTCACGTGTCGCTCGCTGGTGCAGGCGATGTCTGCCATCGCGGCAAGGGTCCAGTCGTGTGCGGGGTCTGCCGCAACGGCATCCTGCACGCGATGCAGGGCGGGGTGCAGATGGTTGCGGCCTTCGAGCCACGGCGACAACTGGGGATCGGCACCGGCGCGTCGCGCGTACACGACCATTTGCCGGGCGACGGCTGCTGCGCAGAGCGGGGTGGTCGCATCGGCGATGAGGGTGAGCATCAGGTCGAGACCGGCGGTGACGCCCGCACTCGTCCAGACGTTGCCGTCACGTACATAGAGCCGGTTGTCCGCGACGCGTGCGCCCGGTGCCAGTGAGCGCAGTTCGTCGCAACTGCCGTGGTGCGTTGTGCAGGCGAGCATGTCGAGCAATCCCGCGCGTGCCGCGAGCAGCGAGCCTGTGCAGATACATGCCAATTGATGCGTCGGGCGGACGATCCGACGAAGCCATTCGACGGCTTGCGCTTCGGCGTCCGATGTCGGGATTGAAGTGTCGTCCGACGGCACCGGGAGCGGCTTCTCCACGGTGCCGGTGACAACCAGCCATGCGTTGTCCGGCACCGAAGCGGGCAGCACGTCGAGCGGCGAGAGGCGCAGGCCGATCGACGTTGCCACTGTCGGCTGCGTGCCGACGTAATGGAGTTCGAACCGAATCTCGTCCTGTTGATGGTTCGCGATGCGCAAGGCTTCGGCCGGCGCGGCGATATCGAGCAGCAGCGCATTCGGCATCGCGAGAAGATACACGGGTTGAAGTCTTGGCATTGCGACCACCGGTTAGGACGGATTCAGACGGAGAAGCCCAAACGTTACACCGCCGCGAGCGCCTCCTCAACCGTCACGATCCGCGCGAAGCGGTCGACGAGCACCGTCTCCGTGCGCTCCTTGAGTTCTTCGACCGACAGTTCGCGACCGGTGCGCGGGTGCTGCATCGGGAACGTGAGCGTGGCTTCGGTGACGAAGTCGACGGCGTAACCGGCGTCGGAGGCGGCACGCGTCGTCGTCTCGCAGCACTGCTCGGTGCGAATCCCGGAAACGATCAGGCGGGTGATGCCATGATCGACGAGCCATGCGCCGAGCGTGGAACCGGCCAACGCGCTGTGCTTGACCTTGTCCACCGTAAAGTCCGGCGTAATGCGCAGTTCTTCAAGCGTACGCACGAAGCCGGAATCGCGGGAAAACGCACCGGAGCCAATGTGGAAGACCTGCACCACAGGCACGCCACGCGCCACGGCGCCATCGACGAGCGCTTGCTGACGGGCGAAGTATTCGGCGAGGTCGTCTTCGCGCCAGTAGGGGCGGGTGCGGAACGATTCCTGAGCATCGATGACGAGCAGGGCAGTGCGCGACGTTTGCTGGGCTTGCGACATGATGGCGACTCCATTACGTGGGTGACGATGGAGCCATCTTACGTGTCTCCCATCCGTTCCAATAGACCCGGCGACGACCAGAATCGGACGGATTCAGACATTGGGATTCACTTCATGCCAGCGTTTTTCTACAAGCCCCTCGCGTCTGACTCGCGTCTTAAATCGTAGCGCGTACGCCGACGTTCCCCGCTTGCGCTCGGTGATAGAGCGCAGCGGCCAGTGCAACGTCCTGCGCGCCCATGCCGAGCGACTTGAAGAGCGTGACGGATTCGGCGTCGGTGCGTCCCGCGTGCGTACCGATGACCAGCTCACCGAGCTCGGCAAGCAGGTCGTCGGGCCCGATGCGGCCTTCGGCAGCGGCGGCCAGATAGTCACCCGATTCGTTGATCGTCGATTCGCGACGGTCGACGAAGAGTTGCGCACGCGCCATGAGCGACGTGTCGGCCTCGCGATGGCGCGGGGTGCTGCTGCCCACCAGATTGACGTGGGCGCCCGGTGCGATCCATTCCGCTTGCAGCACCGGATCGGTCGAGTTCGTCACCGTTACCACGATGTCGGCGTCGCGCACGGCCGCCTCGACACTCTGCGCCGCTTCAAGGCGAAAGCCGTAATTCGGCTGTTCCTTGTCGACGAACGCCTGAGCTGAGGCGAGCGAGCGGCTTGCCACACGCACATGTTGCAGCGGGCGCGCGGCGGCAAGCGCGGCAAGATGCCAGTGCGCCTGATGGCCAGCGCCGATCAGGGCGAGACGGGAAGCGTCATGTCGGGCGAGCAGACGCGTCGCCAGTCCCGTGACTGCGGCGGTGCGAATGCCTGTGATCTCGGCGGCGTTCATGACAGCGAGCAGTTCGCCCGTCTCGCCGCTCATTAGCAGCACGCACCCCTGGTGAGGATCCTTGCCATGCGAACTGTTCCCCGGGAAAAAGGTGCCCACCTTCGCGCCGTAGACCGATGTGCCGGACACCGTTGCGCTTAGAAACGCGGGCATCATGCCCAGCAAGCCCTTTGCGCCGAGCGTCTCGGGAGGCCGGACGATCTGGCGCAACGGCAGGTGAATCTGCTCGCGCGCGAGCGCGCCGAACATATCGGACATGACGGGGATCGCATCGGCCACCGGCATGAGCGCGGCAATTTGCGCCGCGTCGAGCAGGAGAACGGGCGGCGAGGAAACAGTCGCGGACATTGGGAATCCTTGTCAGCCGTTCGCTTCGGCGGCGAGGGCGGCTTCGATGTGGCGGTTGAACGTCGCGGTATCGGTGTTCGTCCCGCACAGCAGGACACCCACGCGCTTGCCCATGAGCTTGTCGCGCAGCGGGCCCATCAACGCAGCTGTCGCCGCCGCACACGCCGGTTCCACCGCCAGCTTCAACTGACGGAACAGCGTGAGCATGCCCGCGCGCATGTCGTCGTCGGTGACAGTCACCAGTTCGTCGATGTGACGACGGCACAGCGTGTAGCCATACAACTCGGTGTGCGGCGCCATAAGACTGTCCGCGATCCCCGTCATCGGTCCCATCTTGATCGGGCCGCCTTGCGCGAAGCTCTGCGCCATAGCGTCGGCACCGGCAGGCTCCACGCCGTAGACCTTCACGTGCGGCGCGAACAGCTTGATGGCGGTGGCGACACCCGAGATCAGACCGCCGCCGCCAATGGGGACGATCACGGCGTCGAGGTTCGGGGCCTGCTGCATCCATTCGTAGCCGAGCGTGGCAGTGCCGAGAATCGTGCGATAGCCGTTGAACGGATGCACGAAATAGCGGCCTTCTTCCTGTTCCACGCGCTTGACGATCTCGAACGCCTCATGGACGTTCTCCGCGAGAATCAGGTCGGCGCCGTACTCGCGGCACAGCGACGAGCGGGCCGGGCTGGCCGTCTTGAGCATGACCGTCTTGGCGGCCACACCCATCGCCTGCGCCGCGTAAGCGACTGCCACGGCGTGGTTGCCAGCGGATACGCACGTGACGCCTGCCTTGCGTTGTGCATCGTCGAGCGAGAGCAGGTTCGAGAATGCGCCGCGTGCCTTGAACGTCCCCGACGCCTGCAACAGTTCGTACTTGAACGTCACTTCCGTGTTGCCGAGCGTCGGAAAATCGCGGCGGGTGAATACCGGCGTCGTGCGCACGTAGGGCAGCAGCTTCTCGTGCAGCGCGGCAATGGTGTCTTTCGTCGGGACGGGCTGGCCGTCGATGGTCTCGTCGTGCAGGGCAGGGGTCGATTGCGTCACTTGGACTGTGTCTCCGTAGTTAGGGAATCCGATGCGATGTCGGTGCAATCTCGGTCTGATACGGGGCAGGCAACGTCGCCAGCCCCCGTATCGCTACATCACTGCACCGATGCTCGGACTCAGCGCATGCCGATCTTACGGCTGCGCAGCAGCGCGGTAATGCTGATGAGCGCTGCGAAAATCAGATAGAAGCTCGGCGCGAGCTTGTTGCCCGTAGCACCTATCAGCCACGTGATGATAAACGGTGCGAAGCCGCCGAACACGGTCGCCGCGATGTTGTAGCCGAGCGAGAGGCCCGTGGTACGCACCTGCACCGGGAACAGTTCCGTGAGCAGGGCGGGCAGCGCGCCGAAGTAGGTCGTCATCAGCAGGCCGAGCACGATCTGGAACACCATCAGCGAGCCGAATGTCGGGTTCGCGTCGAGGAAGCGGAACATCGGGTAGACAAGCACCAGCAGCGCCACGGCGGCTGCCAGCATCGGCTTGATACGACCGTGCGTGTCCGACCAGTGACCCACGATCGGTGCGACGATCAGTTGCACCACGCCGGTGAGCAGCACCGCCGAGAAGGCGGCCGACGACGGCAGACCCAGTTGCTTGACGGCGTACGTCGGCATGTAGAGCACCAGGTACGTCGCAACGGTGGCCATCACCACCACGCCGATGGCGAGCAGCAGGCGTTCCTTTTGGTCGGTGAAGGTGTCGCGCAGCGGGCTTTGCGTCGGTTCGATGTCGAGGAACTCGGGCGTCTCGTCCAGACGGCGGCGAATGTAGTACGCCACCGGGCCGATCAACAAGCCGAAGAAGAACGGCACGCGCCAGCCCCACGAGGCCATCGCCTCGGGTGAAAGGTTGCCTGTCAGCAATGCGCCGAAGCCAGCCGCCAGCAGGGTCGTGAGACCTTGCGACGCGACCTGCCAGCTAGAGAAGAAGCCGCGACGCTGCGGCGCGTGTTCGGCGAGGAACGCCGTTGCGCTGCCGAACTCACCACCGGCGGAGAAGCCCTGCACCATACGAGCGATGACGATGCCCACCGGCGCGAGCACACCGATGGCGGAGTACGTCGGCATGATCGCGATGAGCAGCGTGCCGACCATCATCATCAGGATCGAAAGGGTGAGCGCGGCTTTGCGTCCCGCGCGGTCGGCGTACGCGCCGATCACGATAGCGCCCAGCGGACGCATGAAGAACGACACCCCGAACGTACCGAGCGTGAGCAGCAGCGACACCGTATCGTTGCCGGTCGGGAAGAACAGTTTCGCGATGGTCACGGCGAAGAAGCCGTACACCACGAGATCGAACCATTCGAGCGCGTTACCGATCGAGGCCGATACGATCACACGCCAGGCGTGTGGGGAAGTGCGGCCGGCCTGTGCCGTCGCGTTGGGGGCTGCGCTTGCGCTCATGGGCGAGATCTCCAAAACCTGTCTGGCGTACGTACTTGTTATCTTGCGGATGGATGTCCTGTGCGCCCTTTTTTTAGGCGTCTGTTACTGCGTGCTTCATTCGTACTGCTTGGGTCTTGCCTGAAACCGGTAATGCACTTGCTGCGAAGGCAACGGGCCGCATCCGTCGAACGGAATACGGCCCGGTTGGACGGCGCTCGCGCCGACCGCGTCCCTGAAATGTTGCGTCGGCCCGAAGCGATCCGGGCCGGTATTCACGCTCAGGCGCCGACGGTGTTGCTGCGAAGGAGCTTTTGCAGGAACGACTCGCACTGCGCGATCTGTTCGAGCGACACGAACTCGTTCGGCTTGTGGGCCTGTTCGATGTTGCCCGGGCCGCACACGATCGAGGGCACGCCTGCGAGCTGGAACTGACCTGCTTCGGTGCCGTAGGCGACCTTGCGCTTGTCGGTGTCCTTGGTGAGCGCACGCACGAGTTGGGTGATGGCGTCCTGCTCCGAGGCGTCGAGTGCCGGGGCAGCCGCAATCTTCTTGAACTCGATGCCTGCGTTCGGATGCTCTTTCTGCATCTTCGGCACCAGCTCGTTCACGGCGTATTCCTGAATGCGCGCGAAGATGCCCTCAGCGTCCACGCCCGGCAGGTTGCGATATTCGAAGACGAATTCGCACAGGGCCGGAATCGTGTTCAGGGCGATGCCGCCCGAGATCGTGCCCGTCTGCGCCGTGGTGAACGGCACGTCGAACAGTTCGTCGAACGGACCGTTCTGCTTGAAGTGATCGGCCAGATCGCGGATGTAGCAGATCAGGCGAGCGGCGTACTCGATGGCGTTCGAGCCCTTCGGCGTGAGCGACGAGTGCGCTGCATGACCGCGCACGCAGCACTGGTAAGCGTTGATGCCCTTGTGCGCGACGATCACACGCATGCTCGTCGGTTCACCCACGATGCAGCCGTCCGGGCGGATGCCGCGCTCGCGCAGTTCGGCGAGCATGACGGGCGCGCCCACGCAGCCGATTTCTTCGTCATACGAAAAGGCGAAATGGAACGGCGTCTTGAGCTTGGCGTCGCGCATCTGGGGCAGCATCGTCATGACCGAGCCGATGAAGCCCTTCATGTCGCACGTGCCGCGGCCATACAGGTTGCCGTCGCGCACCACCGGCTTGAACGGATCGGTGTCCCAGGCCTGGCCGTCGACCGGCACGACGTCGGTGTGACCCGAGAGGACGATGCCGCCTTGCGTGTTGCCATCGGCAGCGGGCAGGGTGACGAACAGGTTGGCCTTGCGCTTCGTGGCGTCGTACGACAGCCACGGTTCGACACCGGCGTGTTGGAGGCTGTCGCGCACCGTCTCGATCAGGCCGAGGTTCGATTCGCGGCTCGTGGTGTCGATGCTGACCAGCTTCGAGATCCAGTCGACCGATGCCGGCTGAGCCTCGTTGGTGGCCTGCGGGGCGATAGCTTGGGAAGCGCTTGTCATTCGAATCTCCGGGAATCTTCCAGTCATACGATCAATACGTTCAATGCGTCGATCACGTTGAATACGTATTGCTACTGGGAAATGTTACTCAAAAATAATTTAGAGGTAAAAGGTTGTGTGAACAACCATTCTTGCCTCGCGGGAAAACGCACGCCGGGCGCGGGTTTGCCCGGACGTGCGTAAAAGCGGTGACGTGGAAATTGCTGCGGTGCACACGAGATTTGCTCGTTTTATTTGGCGTTCGCGGTGTTCCGGGCAAGCATCGTGTGCGTGGCGACGAAATGAGACGTAATGAAACTCAGGCCGCCTTGTTGCCGGATGCGCCGGGTGAGCCCAGCGCGCGCAGCGTTTCCTTGATCGCCCGAACGCGGTCGGTGAGTTGCGCATGCTTCACTTCGATGCGCAGCTTGTCCTGTCCGGCGAGCTTGATGTGGCGGTGTTTCTGTACCAGTTCGATGATGCGCATCGGGTCGACGGGGGGCGTCGGCTCGAATTGCAGTGCGATGGCTTCTTCGCTGGCGTCGATCTTGATGATGCCAAGCGGTTTGGCGAGCAGTCGCAGCCGGTGCGTCTCGATAAGCGCCTGCGCCTGTTGCGGCAGCTTGCCGAAGCGGTCGACGAGTTCTTCCTGAATCGTGTCGATGGCGTCGGGGTGCGTGCCGTTAGCGAGACGTTTGTACAACGAGAGCCGCTCCTGAACGTCGCCGCAGTAGTCGCTCGGCAGAATCGCAGGCACGTGCAGGTTGATTTCCGTCGTGGCGGCGAGCGGGGCGGTGAGGTCCGGCTCGCGACCGGCTTTGAGGGCGCTCACGGCGTCTGCCAGCATGTCGGTGTACAGCTGGAAACCGATTTCGTGAATTTCCCCGGACTGCTTGTCGCCCAGTACTTCGCCAGCACCGCGAATTTCCAGATCGTGCATGGCGAGGTAGAAGCCCGCGCCGAGTTCTTCCATCTGCTGAATGGCTTCGAGACGGCGCTGCGCCTGCTTGGTGAGCGACTTCGGATCGTGCACGAGCAGATAGGCGTAGGCCTGATGGTGCGAACGCCCCACGCGCCCGCGCAACTGGTGCAGTTGCGCCAGACCGAACTTGTCGGCGCGATGCATCAGGATCGTGTTGGCCGTCGGCACGTCGATACCGGTCTCGATGATGGTCGTACACAGCAGCACGTTGGCGCGCTGTGTCACGAAGTCACGCATCACGCGTTCGAGATCGCGCTCGTGCATCTGGCCGTGGGCGACGACGATGCGTGCTTCGGGCACGAGCGCTTCGAGTTGCGCCTTGCGGTTCTCGATCGTCTCCACCTCGTTGTGCAGGAAGTACACCTGCCCACCGCGCTTGAGTTCGCGCAGCATGGCTTCGCGGATCACGCCGTCTTCCTCGCGTCGCACGAAGGTCTTGATTGCCAGACGCTTCTGCGGCGCAGTGGCGATCACCGAGAAATCGCGCAAACCTTCGAGCGCCATGCCCAGCGTGCGCGGGATCGGCGTGGCGGTCAGTGTGAGCATGTCCACTTCGGCGCGCAGCGCCTTGAGCGCTTCTTTCTGACGGACACCGAACCGGTGTTCTTCGTCGATGATGACAAGACCGAGGCGCTGGAACTGGATGTCGTTCGAGAGCAGCTTGTGCGTGCCGATTACGATGTCGACCTGACCTTCGTTGATCGCCTTCACGCTCGCGTTCACTTCCTTCGTCGTCTTGAAGCGTGAGAGCTCGGCGATGCGCACCGGCCAGTCGGCAAAGCGGTCGGAGAAGGTTTGCGCGTGCTGTTCTGCCAGCAGCGTCGTGGGGGCGAGAATGGCGACCTGCTTGCCGTCGAGTACGGCGATGAACGCGGCGCGCAGAGCGACTTCGGTCTTGCCGAAGCCCACGTCCCCGCAGACCAGACGGTCCATCGGACGGCCGCTCGTCATATCGCCCATCACGGCGGCAATGGCGGCTGCCTGATCCGGCGTTTCTTCAAAGCCGAAGCTGTCCGCAAACTTCTCGTAGTCGCGTGGCGACAGCTCGAACGCATAGCCCGAGCGTGCGGCACGGCGGGCATAAAGGTTAAGCAGTTCGGCGGCGGTGTCGCGAATCTGCTGCGCGGCCTTGCGTTTGGCCTTCTCCCACTGGCCGGAGCAGAGCGAGTGCAGCGGTGCGGTGTCCGGATCTGCGCCGCTGTAGCGCGAAATCAGATGCAGTTGCGAGACCGGCACGTACAGCTTGCTGTCGCCCGAGTACTCGAGATGCAGGAACTCGGTTTCGCCTTCGCCGAGATCCATGCTGACGAGACCGTGATAGCGGCCGATGCCGTGCTGACTGTGGACGACCGGGTCGCCAACCTTCAGCTCGGCCAGATCGCGCACCATCGAGTCGACCGACGTCGCCTGCTCCTGGCGGCGCTTACCCGCACGGCGGGCGAGCCCTTCGTAAAGCTCGTTCTCGGTGACGAAGGCGAGGTCTTCCGTCGGCAACAGGAAACCGGCGGCCAGCGGGGCGACGCCGATCGCAAAGCGCTTGTCCGACGTCAGAAAGTCTTCGAGCGATTCGACGCTTGTCGGGCGCAGGTCGTTGTCGTGCAGCAGTTGCAGCAACGTCTCACGACGGCCAGCTGAGTCGGCGCACAGCAGCACGCGCGCGGGCGTGCGTGCCAGATAGGCGCGCAGGGCGGCGAGCGGATCGTCCGCACGACGGTTGATGGCCAACGGCGGCAGCGGAATCGCCCAACTGCCGTCGCCGGGTGTGGGCAGCGTCAGGCGAGCGAAGGGTTTGGCGAGCGTGAAGAAGTCCTGATCGAGCAGGAACAGTTGCTCCGGCGGCAGCACCGGGCGCTCGCGGTCGTGCGACAGGAAGTTGTAGCGCTGGCGGGTGTCGTTCCAGAAGCGGTTGATGGCCGCGTCGAGATCGCCGACGAAAACGAGTTGCGCGTCGGCTGGCAGATAGTGAAACAGCGTGGCCGTCTCTTCGAAGAACAACGGCAGGTAATACTCGATACCGGCCGACGGCACGCCGCTGCCGATGTCCTTGTAGATCGGGCTGCGGCTCGGATCGCCTTCGAAGACTTCGCGCCAACGGCCCCGGAAGGCCGTGCGGGCGGGTTCGTCGAACGGGAATTCGCGGCCGGGCAGCAGACGCACTTCCTTCACCGGATACAGGCTGCGCTGCGTGTCGGGATCGAACGCGCGAATGCTGTCGATGGTGTCGTCGAACAGATCGAGACGGTACGGCAGTACCGAGCCCATTGGGTAGAGGTCGATCAGGCCGCCTCGCACGCAGTATTCGCCGGGGCGCATGACCTGACTCACGTGCTCGTAGCCCGCGAGCGTCAATTGCGACTTCAGACGCGCTTCGTCGAGCCGTTCGCCCTGCGTGAAGAAGAACGTGTAGGCCGCCATGTAGCTGGCGGGTGCCATGCGATAGAGCGCCGTGGTTGCGGGCACAAGCACGATATCGCAGCGCTTCTCGCCCAGATCGTGCAGCGTGGCGAGACGTTCGGAGACCAGATCCTGGTGTGGCGAGAACGTGTCGTAGGGCAGCGTTTCCCAGTCGGGGAGCAAGCGCACGCGGGCTTCGGGCGCGCACCACTTCAGCTCCTGCTGAAGGCGCAGCGCATCCGTGGCTTGCGCGCAGACCACGGCCAGCAACGGCAGGCGCTCGCGATTCTCTTCGAAATAGCGGGCGATGAGCAGGGCGTCGCTCGATGCGTGCGAGCCGGCGAAAGCGTAACGCTGTCCCGCTTTTACGAGCGGCACAGGCACGGTATTACGGGATAGGGCGTTGGCGGAGGACATAAGAAAACGTTGCAGAAATGGCAAAGCACGGGGCTCCACTCGCATGGGGCCCCGTGACAGTCAGCGTCTATTATAAAATCCCTGCTTTATCCTTACCTGCGTTTTATCGTGAGCGACCGACTTTTTGCCGTGATCCCGTGTGCCGGGGCCGGTGTACGCGCCGGGGCCGACGTGCCCAAGCAATACCGAAGCGTCGGCGGACGTCCCATGCTTCACTATGCGCTCGCCGCGTTCGACGCCTGTTCCGAATTCGCGCAGACCGTGCTGGTGCTGGCGCCGGACGACAATCATTTCGACGGACGACGCTTCGGCACGTTGCGTTTCGCCGTGCGCCGCTGTGGCGGCCCGTCGCGCCATGCGTCGGTGCTGGGCGGGCTTCAGGCGCTCACCGAGTTCGGCGCACAGGATACCGACTGGGTGCTCGTGCACGATGCAGCGCGTCCCGGGATTACACCTGAACTGATCCGTACGCTCGTGGGTGCCCTGCGCGACGATCCCGTCGGCGGTATTCTGGCGCTGCCTGTCGCCGATACGCTCAAACGTGAGCAGCCCCCGGTCGAGAAGGGCAAGCTGGCGGCGATTCAGGCCACCGAGTCGCGCGACGGACTCTGGCAGGCGCAGACGCCGCAGATGTTCCGTCTCGGCATGCTCCGTCACGCGCTGGAAGACGCGCTCGCCGCCGGGGCCGAAGTCACCGACGAGGCCAGCGCCATTGAGCGCATGGGCCACGCGCCGAAGCTCGTGCGCGGTAGCCTGCGCAACTTCAAGGTGACGTATCCCGAAGATTTCGCGCTGGCCGAGGCGTTTCTCGGCATGGCAAAACCGGCCTGAGCGTCGACCGGCCGACGTGAACTGACGTGCCGTATTTCCGCCTCTGGCGATTTCAAGACTCCACATGACTGAACAAGCTGTTTCTCCTGTTTCTCCCGTTTCGCTGGCCGCACTGTCCAAACTCCGCATCGGTCAGGGCTACGACGTGCATGCACTCGTGCCGGGCCGTCCGCTCATCATGGGCGGCGTGACGATCCCGTTCGAGCGCGGCCTGCTCGGCCACTCGGACGCCGATGTGCTGCTTCATGCGATCACCGATGCTGTGCTCGGTGCCGCTGCGCTGGGCGACATCGGTCGTCACTTCCCGGATACCGACCCGACGTTCAAGGGCGCGAACAGCGTCGTTCTGCTCAAGGAGGCGATGCGTCGCGTGCGTGAGCAGGGTTACGAGATCCTGAACGTCGACTGCACGGTCGTCGCACAGGCCCCGAAGCTCGCGCCGCATATTGCAGCGATGACGCAGTCGATTGCAGACGCACTGGGCGTTAGCGTCGCGCAGGTGAATGTCAAGGCGAAGACAAACGAAAAGCTGGGCTACCTCGGACGTCAGGAAGGCATTGAAGCGCAAGCGGCGGCGTTGCTGATCGGACGCTAATGTTGCTGCGGTACGCTTAAGTCTCTGACCTTGCCGTCAGCCGGACGCAAGCAAAACGGCGCTACCGGAATCGTCCGGTAGCGCCGTTTTTATTGGGCGACGACGTATGTCGTTCGCCGCATCGAAGCGTAGGAAGCTTATGCAGCTTCGGCAGCGATCACCTGAGCCGCGGCATTGATGACGGCAGCGATACGGCCGACGTCACGCAGTTGCGCGGTGCTCATGCCGTGCTCGGCGGAGAGCAGGTGAGCGTGCGACTTCACGCAGAAGTGGCACTTGCCGACGATGGACGCGGCCAGCGCGTACATCTCGAAGCGACGCTGGTCGACACCGCCACGCGTGGCGTAGCCGTTCATGCGCAGTTGGGCCTTTTCGTTCTTGAGCTCGGCGTTGTCGGCCATCTCGAGATACGGATACCAGGTGTTGTTCATGCCCATGAGCGCGGCTGCGGTCAACGCGCCTTCAAGCTCTTCCGGGGACAGCACGCCAGCTTCGCGAATTGCCTTAACGAGCGGCTGGCTCTTGGCTGCGAACGCAGCGGCGAGGGCCACGCCGACGGCGTCATTGCCTTCCAGCGAGGAGCGGACGATGGTGCCGTCGAGGTTCAGGCGGATGTCCTTGGCGTAGTCAGGGATCTGCGCCTTAATCGCGGTGATGAATTCCATAAATTTCTCCTATTGCTTTGGGCTGAAAAAGCCCGCTTGCGCGGGCTTCGGGAGACGCTTAGAGCGTTTCACCGCCAACTGCACGGTTGCACGGGCAGAGTTCGTCCGTTTGCAGACCGTCCAGAATACGGAGAACTTCTTCCGGGTTACGGCCGACGTTCAGGTTGTTCACCGACACGTGCTGGATGACGTTGTCCGGGTCAACGATGAACGTTGCACGCAGTGCCACGCCAGCTTGCTTGTCGCGCACGCCCAGTTGGTCGATCAGAGCACCGGTCGTGTCGCCGAACGAGTAGTGGTTCAGCTTGCTCAGGTCCTTGTGCTCACGGCGCCATGCCAGCTTCACGAATTCGTTGTCACCCGAGCCGCCGAGCAGCACTGCGTCACGATCAGCGAAGTCGTTGGCCAGCTTGCCGAATTCCACGATTTCGGTCGGGCACACGAAGGTGAAATCCTTCGGGTAGAAGTAGATGATCTTCCACTTGCCCGGGAACGAGGCTTCGGTGATCGTTTCGAAAGCCGACACGCCGTTTTCTTCGTGGTTGTTGAAACCAGGCTTGGCCGCTTCGACCGAGAACGCTTCGAGTTTATCGCCGACAGTCTTCATCGATTACTCCTAAATTAGTGCGGTTTATGTCGTGATATCGCAAGGACATCAAAACTGGCAACTGACCGAGTTCACGCGATCCCGGTCAACCAAAGCAGTATACGCTATCAAACTTATGATAGCAATAGCTTATTTTTATGTGGGGGATAGTTAAAACAAATCCCTTCGATAGGATTTTGCGGCTTCGGGCGAGGCCAAGCCTTGAGCATAGCCAAATTTTCGTCCGATCACATCAAACACTTATTTAGCAAGCGGAAATGACACCGTGATTTCAAGTCCGGAGCCGGGGTGTACGTTACGCAGCGAGGCATGACCTTTGTAGCGCGTCGCGATGCGCTGGACGATGGCCATGCCCAGCCCCGTGCCGTCGGCCTTCGTGCGGGCGGTGTCCACACGATAGAAGGGACGGAACACGAGGTGCAATTGATCCTCGGGGATGCCGGGACCGGTATCGCGCACGCGCATCTCGACGCGTTCGCCGAGGACTCGTGTGGAGATGTGGACGTTGGCGACGTCGGTTTGCGCATCGCGGCCGTACTTGCGAGCGTTTTCGATCAAGTTCGTGAGCAGACGCTTGAGGTCGGTGCGCTCGGCCAGTATCAGCGCCGTATCGGCGAGTTCGACGGTGATGTTCAGTTCTTCGCGTCCGTCGAAAGCGCTTGCCGTATCGCGCGCGACTTCGGACAGATCCACGGCCTGTGCCGTGCGCGAAGCCGGGCGGGCGTAATCGAGGAAGCGGCCGATGATCTCGTCCATTTGCTCGATGTCGCTGATCATGTCGCGTTTGACCGTTTCGTCCGACGGGCTCATTTCCGTCTCGAGGCGCAGGCGCGCGAGCGGTGTGCGCAGATCGTGCGAGATGCCGGCGAGCATCAACGCCCGGTCGGCTTCGAGCCGGTCGAGTTCCTCCACCATCTGATTGAAACTTCGGTTGGCCTCGGCCGCTTCGCCCATGCCGCGCTCGGGCAATGGATCGGGACGCTGACCTTCGCCGATGGCGCGTGCCGCATGGGCGAGCCGCGCGAACGGCCGGTTCACGAGCGCCGTGATGAACGCCGCGCCGATGAGCGAGAGGGCGAGTGCGAACGTCCCCCAACTGAACAGTTGAAGGCCTGTCGCCGTGTCGATCCGGTCTTGCTCGATGGCGACCCAGTAGTCGTCTTCATCGATCTTGAAGCTGATCCACATGGCGGGAATCTCGTTGACCGAGGCGGCGATGACGGTGTCGGTGCCAAGGCGTCGCTGTACGTCGCGCACGATCAGGTCCTGCACGACGCCACCAGGTTGCTTCTCGATCGAATCGGCCGGTTCGCGCGGGTAGACGCGAATGCCTTCGTTACTTTCCAGATCCTGAAGTAATGCGCGGCGCAGGTCCGGCTCGGAATAGAGCAGGGCTGTGCGCGTGAGTTTGACGATGGAGACGAGTTGCTGTGCGACGCGCTGTGCTCGCGGCTCGCGTTCGATCACGCGAAAGCTCTGATACCACGCGGCGAGGCTGACGCCGATGAGCAGTGCGATGAGGAAAAAGGTACGCCAGAACAGACCGCCGAACAGCCCGCGTACCATCCGAATCGGATGCATGGGGTTGCTCCGTCTAATGCGTGACGAGGGCGGGTCGGAAGGTCCGAAGCGCGCAAGATTCGAAATGACGGAGGCTCATGGGAGCCACGGCGAGCGACATGAATTGCAGGAATTGCGAGGTGAGGCAAGTCAAGACGCCGGTGCGCGAATGGGTCACGACCGGCGTCGTTTTGTAGCGCGAGACGTGATGCGCGATCACGCGCCGCCGTCCGGGATGAACACGTAGCCGAGGCCCCATACCGTCTGAATGAAGCGGGGGCTGCCCGGGTCCGGTTCGATGAGCTTGCGCAGACGCGAGATCTGCACGTCGAGGCTTCGGTCGAAGACTTCGTATTCACGGCCGCGCGCAAGCTCCATGAGCTTTTCGCGCGAGAGCGGTTGACGCGGATGACGTGCAAAGACCTTGAGGACCGAGAACTCGCCCGTCGTCAGGGCAATTTCCTGGCCGTTCTTGGTGAGCGTGCGTGTGGCGAGGTTCAGAGCGAAGTCACCGAACTCGAACGTCTCCATGGTTTCGCTGGGTGCACCCGGAAGTTCGGGCGGGGCCTGGCGACGCAGGACGGCGTGAATGCGGGCGACGAGTTCGCGCGGATTGAAGGGCTTGGGGAGATAGTCGTCGGCGCCCATCTCGAGACCGACGATACGGTCGACATCCTCGCCTTTGGCCGTTAACATGATGATCGGCGTGCGGTCATTCGCGCCACGCAGACGGCGACAAATAGAGAGACCGTCTTCACCGGGGAGCATCAGGTCCAGCACGAGCAGATCGAAGCGCTCGCGCACCCAAAGCTTGTTCATGGCCGTTGCATTTTCGGCCACAAAGACATTGAAACCCTGTTCCCCGAGGTAACGACGAAGCAGGTCGCGCAGGCGCGGATCGTCGTCGACAACCAGAATTTTGGGAGAGTTTTTGTTTTCCATGCCACGTATCTTAGCCCGAAATGTTGCGAACTGAGGAGGCCGCCAAAGCGGGTTACAAAGGGTTACACAATTTACCCTACGGCTTGTGCGCTGACCATAGGCAGTGGGTACACTTGCACCCCTGCCAGGGCAAAAACAGCCGCATGGCATGAAGGACATACGCACAAGATGAGATGGGCTGCTGAGTTTACGCTACTGTTCGGGGGAATCATGCTCTGGGGGCACCTGGGCGTGACCTATGCCCGTCCCGTCGCGCATTTCAGTACGCAGCATCAGGGCGCGAGTGCGCCGCGGATTCAGCGCGCGGCCCCGGCGCCTTCGCCGCGCAATCCCTCCAAGAATGCCCCGGCCAGCGATCCCAACGCCGATCGCCGCAACGACGACCTCCCGAATACGCCTCCCGGGCGACGTCCCAACGGACATATGTCACCGGAAGATCGACGATTGCTGCGTCAACACATTCAAGACGCCGTGCGTGAACTGTATAGTCACTGACACGACGCTCGCCGTTCCCCTTGTCCGAGATCCGTTCGGGCCAGATGGGGAAACGCCGCGAAACGCTTCTTCCGAAAACGCCAGTGACGCCACTTTGACGAGAGCGTGACATGAAGCAAAACCGACCCCCGCCAGCCTCTGCCGACGCTGGCTTTTTTTGCGTCCGAAATACCGAGTCCTGCGATGGATTACCTATTTCGATGGTGTCGCCCGGGACGGCCGGGGCATCGGCGCTTTCGGTCGCGTCCTCGTTGCCACTATTGGCTAGGGCGAAATTCCTTTCCGTACGTGCGACGGTTCTCTCAGGGGCGGCAGCGGCGGTTTGCCTTGCGTCGCCGCTCGCCGATGCATCCGGTTCGCGTCACGCGGATGCGCAACACACTGCTCAGTCGACGCGTACCAAGACATCGACGTTGGCGACGCCCGCCGTCGATGCATCCCGCCGCGAACTGACGGCCGACGACGCGCGCTACCTGCTCACGCGCACCGGCTACGCGCCGGACGCCCGCGAGCTGGCTCCTTTCGTCGGCCTGACCCGTGCGCAGGCCGTAGACCGGTTGTTGGCGCAGACAAGGCGGACGGCGGTGACGCCGCCCCCGGCGTGGGTCTCGGAGCCGCCGTTGGCCAGTGTGCCGGTCAAGGGCATGACGGATGCGCAGCGTCGTGAGCTCAATGAGCGCCGCAATCGCATGTCGGCGTCGCTCAAGGCGTGGTGGGCACAGGAAATGGCGACCACGCCGTCGCCGCTAACCGAACGTATGACGATGTTCTGGCATAACCACTTCGTCTCGAGCGACGACAAAGTGCGTGAGCCGGCCGTGCTCTATCGCCAGAACGTGCTGCTGCGCGCGAACGCGCTGGGCAACTTCGGCGTGATGCTGCACGAGGTGTCGAAGGACCCCGCGATGCTCATCTATCTGGATGGCGCGAACAGCCGCAAGGGGCGTCCCAACGAGAACTTCGCGCGCGAGGTGATGGAGCTGTTCACGCTGGGCGAAGGGCATTACACCGAGCAGGATGTGCGCGAGGCGGCGCGTGCCTACACCGGGTGGAGCATCGACAGGCCGACGATGACCTACGTCTGGCGTCCCAATTTCCACGATACGGGCGTGAAGACCGTGCTGAACCAGACGGGCGACTTCGACGGCGATCAGATGCTCGACGTGCTGCTGGCGCGTCCGGAGACGGCGGTGTTCGTCACCGGCAAGCTTTGGCGCGAATTCGTGTCGCCGACGCCCGACCCGGTGCAGGTTGACCGGATTGCCGCGACGTTCCGGCAGAGCGGCTACGACATTCGTGTCGCGTTGCGCGCCTTGCTGCTCACGCCAGCGTTTTGGGATTCGCGTACGCGCGGTGCGCTGGTGAAGTCGCCATCCGAGTTCGTGACGGATGCGGTGAGGCAATTCGACATCGGCTACGACGATCCGGAGATGCTCGCGCAGCAGATGCGTGTGCTGGGGCAGGACTTGTTCCGGCCACCGAACGTGAAGGGCTGGCCGGGCGGCGACGCGTGGATCGACAGCACCACGTTGCTTGCGCGCAAGCAGTTCGTCGAGCGCATGTTCCGCGCGACGGAGAACGCCAATGCGGGTGGGCCGTCGATGACTGTACCGTCCATGTCGGCGCGTCCCGGCGTGCAGCGCGCGGCGTTACGTCCCGCGCAGCCGATGCCGCGAACGGTGGCGGGCGTGCGCTTCGATCTGTCTCGATGGCTGCAACCCTATACGCTCGGGCCGGTGGATGTGCCGGACGTGGGCGAGCGCGAGTCCTTGCAGCGTGCTGTGTTGCCGCTTGCGCCGGCGGCGCTGCAAACGCCTGGCGTCAACAGTGCGGCGTTTCTGCAAGCGCTATTGATGGACCCTGCGTATCAGTTGAAGTGATCGAAACGATGGCGATCGCGAAAACTGCGGCGATGGGGATGGATGTGACGACAGGGACGTTCGGGGCAGTTCGGGCGACTGTGACGATTCAGGCGCTTGGGACGCAGGACGATGGCGAGTTGGGTGACAGGTATGTTTGCGACTTGCGCTCGGGTGGTGAGTCAGGGCGGGTCATGAGAGGTGTGAGATGCGTCGACGTGATTTTCTGACGTTCGCGGGTGGTCTCGGGGCGGCTTGGCTGACGCCGATGCCGGTGTTGGCCGCTGCGCGCGATCTGTCCGGGATATTGCCGGGCGGTGGCGGCAACTATGGCAATTTGCTGATCCTGATCGAGCTTAAGGGCGGCAACGACGGCTTGAACACGGTCATCCCTTATTCGGACGCCATGTATGCGAGCTTGCGTCCCACGATTGGCGTCAAGCGTGAGCAGGTCGTGCAGTTGGACGAGCGCAGCGGGTTGCATCCGGAGATGCGCGCTTTGTTGCCGATGTGGCAGGCGAACGAGTTGGCGATCGTGCAGGGGGTGGGGTATCCGCAGCCGAATCTGTCGCACTTCCGGTCGATTGAGATCTGGAATACGGCATCTCGCTCGGATGAGTATTTGCGTGATGGATGGTTATCGCGGGCGTTCGCAGAGCAGGCGGTGCCGTCGGGTTTCGACGCCGATGGTGTGATCGTCGGCAGTGCGGAGTTGGGGCCGTTGAGCGGTGGTGCGCGGGCGGTGACGCTGACGAATCCGGCGCAGTTTTTACGCGATGCGAGTCTGGCGTCTACGAATGTTGCGCAGGTGAGCAATCCGGCGTTGGCACACGTGCTGCGGGTGGAGAACGACATTGTGAAGGCCGCGGACGGTTTGCGTCCGCGCCAGGGGCAGTATGTTTTGCGCACGCCGATGCCGCAGGGGGCTTTTGGCAATGTGGTGAAGACGGCGTTGCAGGTGGTCGCCGCGGCGGATTCACCGGCCGGTGTGCCGCAGCCGGGGCGTGGCGTGGCGGTGTTGCGTCTCACGCTCAATGGATTCGATACGCATCAGAACCAGATGGGGCAGCAGGCGAACCTGTTGCGTCAATTGTCGCAGGGGATGATGGCGTTGCGGGCGGGGCTGACCGAGCTGAACCGATGGCAGTCGACGATGATCGTGACGTATGCCGAGTTCGGACGGCGTCCGCGAGAGAATCAGAGTGGGGGGACGGATCACGGCACGGTCGCGCCGCACTTCATCGCGGGTGGGCGAGTGCGTGGCGGCCTGTATGGCGAAGCGCCGAGACTGGATCGGCTGGATGGCAACGGCAACTTGCCGTTTGCCGTCGATTTCCGCGACGTCTACGCGACGGTGCTGCAGCGTTGGTGGGGCCTGAACCCACAGCCCGTGCTGGGCGGCGCGTTCAAGCCGTTGGATGTGATGCGGGTTTGAGAGGTGGTGAAGACGCTGCGGCAGCGTGGTTTGCGGGCTTGAGTTCGCGGTCGGTCTGGTGCGTTGTGTTCAAGCCGTTGCCTGTGCTGAGGTGGAGTGCCGAGAGCGTAGCGGTGTAGGGATGCGTAAACCCTCGTGTCTTCAGCGAGCTCGCCAGGCCCGCCAAAATTTGCGCAGCGGCGTGAGGTCGATCCGCTGATGGAGCACTTGATAGTCGCTCGCGGCGACTTCGTCCATCAATGCCAACTGCAGCGCGGCGAGGGCGAGCAGCGGGCGTTGCTTGCGACGATCCTGTTTAGGGATCGCGACGGCGGCGTCGGTGATGGCCTGACGTGCGCGTGCGTGCTGGAACTTCATTAGCTCGACAAAAGCGGGCGAGTACTTGCCGTTCTGAATGTCGGCGGCAGTGACGCCGAAGCGCTGAAGTTCGTCGATGGGGAAATAGACGTAACCGGAGCGCGCGTCGACACCGGCGTCGGTGACACGTCGTCCGAGCGTGATGGCATGGCCGAGGGCGCGCGCGAGGGCGGGCGTTTGCGGGTCGTCGAAACCGTAGACTTGGGACGTGAGTTCTGCGGGGGCGCCGCCGGCGGCATCGCAATAGTGCGTGAGACCGGCGAAGTCGAGGTAGCGCATCTGCGAGAGATCCATCTCGGCACCGTGCAGGACGGCTTCGAAAGTGTCGCGCGAGAGCTTGCTGCTTTGCACGACGGCAAGGAGTGCTCGAGTGACCGGATGGGCGGGGTTGCCAGCAAAGAGGCGGGCCAGCTCCTGACGCCACCAGTCGAGCTTGGCGTGTGCGACGCCGGGGTCATGGACGGCCGAGTGAATATCGGCGATTTCCTGACAAAAGGCGTGGACGGCATAAGCGGCGTCGCGCTTGGATGGTGGCAGTTGGAGCAGGGCGTAATAGAGCGCGGATCCGGGCGGGCCTGCTTTTTGGCGGCAGTACGCGTTGGCCTGGGTGATGTTGGCGGGGGAGCCGGAGGCGTCGTCGGCGGTCTCGTGGGGTTGCATGCGAATGGGGTATCGGTTTGGTCAGGTGCCCGGAAATCGGTGCGCGGGCGTTTAGGTGCGTAAGCGCGCACGCGGGCAGAAGCCATGAATTGGTGCGAATTCTAGCATTGCGAGCCGACCGGACGCGTGGGACGGTGCGGGGGCGAGCGGAGATTGCCGGTCGAAATCGGTTCGTGTAGAATACGCGCCTGCTTTGACGCATGCAGCGGGGCGGCGACAAGTCGCCCTTTTTCATGTCCGACAGGACGCATGCATGTCGTCGACCCGATGCCGGGATGTCGCACCTAAAAGGTAACGACGCCCACGGGCTGCGAGGATGGCGAAATTGGTAGACGCACCAGGTTTAGGTCCTGACGCCCGAAAGGGTGTAGGGGTTCGAGTCCCCTTCCTCGCACCAACTCCCCGTTTTGGCATCGGTTTCGTAGGTCTCACTTCTTCCCGCAATATCTTGCAAACGACCTGCCTGTAAGGCTTGGCGAGGTTCTTTGCGTGAATTCCGATTGTTCGAGGGACGTCCAAAATCTCACCTCGTCACCTCCAAAATTGCAGCCGACCCCCTCGATTTCTTACCCGACGATTCGCCCACGAATGGGGTGAGAAGTTGCAGTGCGAACGCCTCGCGCCGAGCATGTCTCGCGTTGACGCATTTGGCACGACTTGATGCGTCATCGCATCAACCGTCACGGTCTTGACGACAGAAGTTCTTCACTGGAACTCCCTAGAGATCGCATTCGGACGGAGCGGTAAAATGCGCTTCAGATGACGCGAAGAGGTCATTCAATTCAATCATTACGCGGAGGACTTCACAAATGCGCAAACTCACTTTCCTGCTTCTCGCGACCACCGTCTTGCTTGCAAGCTGTGCCGTGTACGTTCCCGACGACGGACCGCATGGTGGTCGTGGTGGCCCGGGCAATGGTTTCTGCCCGCCCGGACAAGCGAAAAAAGGGAATTGTTAACGCAATAGGCTTCATGCCCGCCAGTGCCCCCGCAGACGGCGGCGCTGGCGACGGATTGAGACCAAGAGGCACTTCCCAGCCCCATATGCTCCCAGGATGACCTCCATACGTACGCGTCGATTCGGGGCATGCTAACTAGGTAGTCTGCGCGTATGCGTGCAGATGGTTCGTAGTCTTTGTCCTAGTTTCCAATTTCTGCACTCGACGAAGTGCATCCTCGTCGCGGTGGCGCAGGTCACTATTGGCGGTTGTTTTAGGCGGACCGGCAACGCTCAGGCCAGACGTTCGCGCCAGTCGCTTTCTCGCTACGCAACCCATCCGATCGTTCGC
The DNA here is from genome assembly GCF_902459615.1 of Pandoraea commovens. Taxonomy (GTDB): domain Bacteria; phylum Pseudomonadota; class Gammaproteobacteria; order Burkholderiales; family Burkholderiaceae; genus Pandoraea; species Pandoraea commovens. Next base: position 789,267 of record NZ_CABPSA010000001.1, on the reverse strand, counting down.
ACCCTAGACTCAGTTCATGCATGGCAGTCCCCTGTCGTGTGTGTCGTGAGAGGAAGTGCTTGCCCCGGCATTGACGAATGCCGGGGCTTTTTTATGTCCAAGCGGCGTACGCGATTTGTCGCTCACCGTTGGTCTTCTTCTTAGATTTCTTTGACGAGGTGACACACGTTCTTGATCGTCCAAACCCGTCAAACCCGCGCGTGGTGGTGCTATCAACGCGATTCGATTTCATGACGTCGTTGCCAACGCCGCGTCCTCAAATTACGGATGTGAATCGGGACCGACATCGCTCATTACACTCGCTTTTGCATGGTCGCCCCTTCCCGTCCATGTTGTAGTTTTGGCCCCGACGATCTCGCCGTCGGGGCATTTTTTGCGTTATGCATGGGCGTCCGTGAGTGGCAATCACTCCCACTCGAACGCCTTCTTCTTCCACTCATAAGCGAAGCCAAGGACCAACACACCGAGAAACGCAATCATCGCCATCAGACTCACCATGCCTGCTTCTCGCAGTGAGACCGCCCAGGGGATGGTGAAGGCCAGTTCGATGTCGAAGATGATGAAGAAGATTGCGACGCGATAAAAGCGGACATCGAACTTCTTGCGCGCGTCGCCGAAGGCGTTGAATCCGCATTCGTAAGGGGAGTTCTTTGCGTCGTCCGGCCTGCTTGGCCGGATGGGTTTGGCTACGAAGAGTAAGCCCACCCCCATCAGCAATGCCACGATGAGAAAGAGAAGTGCCGGGTAGTATTCTGAGACGTCCATCAATCGATCCAATCAAAAGAAGCGCGCGTCGGTGGCAACGCAAATGTGCGAACGCATACCTTCGCACAAGCCCACCGGTGCATCGAAGCGAATCCCAAACCACGTCATAAGCAACACCGACACGAGACGCACAAGCGCCTCGCCGGTTCGAATGACCTAAAACGAGGTTGTCGGTTACGACGAGAGTTTCATGAGGATCAGGCCGCTGACGATCAACGTTGCGGCGGCGATGCGGGCAGTGCTGACGATTTCGCCAAGCGCGAAAATGCCGACGACAAATGCGCCAACGGCACCAATGCCAGTCCAGATCGTGTAAGCCGTGCCCAGCGGAAGGGATTTCATGGAAACCGATAGCAAACCAAAGCTAGCGGCCATCGTCACGAGCGTGACTACAGAGGGGATGAGCTTCGTGAAGCCAGCAGACTGCTTCATCGTGTAAGCCCAAAGGACTTCCAGAACACCTGCGAGCGTGAGATAGATCCAAGCCATACGGCTCTCCAAAAAAGAGCCGGGCCGTCCCGGAATGTCTCGTCACAGGTGAGGTCGTCCTCACGGCCGTCACTATACGAGTTCAACCGATTCTGCGCAATGTCTCCACGGTTTATCCGAGATTGACAGGTAGGATCGCGGACGACAGATGATCAGGATCGTCATTGGCATGTCGCCTGTGTGCCCTGAGTGGTCGGAGCAGCAATGGAGCACCCCGGAAGCCAAGATATGCGCGAGGCCATCGAGCGCCTTGCCGCTGCAATGGACAAGTCCCGCAAAGAACTTGAGGGCCTCGCCAGACGCGACGTCGCACTGCGCGCGCGGTATCGCACCTCGGTCGCACGCGTCGCAGAACGCGCCATTCCCGATCTCCGTCGCAGGACGCTCGAACAACTGCTCACCGACCATCGCCCCTTTGTGGGCGAGGCGGTGCTCGACGTCTTCGCCCGAAATGGCGTCATGGCCCGGATACTCAACACGCGCCGGTATGCCGCGTCGGTAACTTCGCTGCGCGATAGTTTCTGCGACTACATCGGCCGATCCGGTACGGCTCCGTTCGCCTCGGCGCGTGCGGAAATTGCCGCAATCGAAGCACTGATGGTAGGTGCGCGAGCAGAAGAGTCCGATGCCGCTGGTGTACTGGCTGGCATGCGGATCGTGCTTGCGAACGAGATCCAGATTCCTGGCGAACTCGTTCCTGATATTCGGCTTGTCTGTCGTCCGCGATCCAGAAAGGCAGGCAGTGTCGCGGCGTCCATCGAGAGCGGCACAAACGGTATTGTCGGCGGCCATTCCGGCATCCCGCAAACCGTTCGCCAGTTTGCGCTGTCAGTGGCTATCGCTTGACGAAAGTGCAACCGCGATAAACCGAAGCAATAGGGCGATAGGGCGTGAGAACGCCAACGTGAAAAGTGCGATGAGCGGGGGATCAGGGCCCTGTTCTGAACCGAGTTGGGTTTATGTCTGAGGGGCGGAATAGGGCCCTGGTCCCCCGCGGGGTTGAGTTCGGAAAGAGAAGCGAAAGATCAAAACAACACCAAAACCGATTAGCAATACAAACCAATACAAAACAGAGAACGACCAACAAACGCCCAACGCAATCGCGGGCTATCGTCGAAAGTCGGGTGATGCCATCGGTATCGGTGTCGTCAGGTGATTTCGAAACGCTTGGAGCGAACGTGTTGTCGGAAAATTTCTCGTTGTTTGGGGCGCGTACGCGCGCGCTCAATCTGATCTTCGTGGCCTGCCTTGGCGCTCCGATCCCCGGCCTGGCGCAAGGCGTCGAGCATGCGGGCTCCATGAGCATGGTGCGCACGGGCGACGACGTCCGTGCGGTAGCAACAGTCGTAGGTGATGCGTGTCAGATCGACGTGCAGGGCCGTCCCGGCAAGAAGTTTTCGCCCACGCACATCAGCGTGCCGTCGGCCTGCAAGACACTCACCGTCCAATTGATCCATACGGGCAAGAAACCCAAGGCGGCCGCCGGACACAACTGGGTGTTGGTCCGCGAGAACGACCTCCATGCGGCCATTGCCGATGGTCTCGCGGCAGGTCCCGACAACGATTGGGTTAAGCCGGGCGACGAACGCGTGATCGCGAAGACCGCGATGATCGGTGGCGGCGAACGGACGTCGGTAACGTTCGACGCATCGAAGCTCTCGCACGGTACCGCCTATACCTACTTCTGTTCGTTCCCGTCCCACGCCGAGATGATGCGCGGCACGCTATCCATCGAATGACCGCACCTCACCCAATCCTGAGCATCGGGATCTCCGTCGAAAGCGCGTCGATTGCGCAGCGCGTCTTCGACGGCAGATAGGGCGACTTCGGCCACACCACGTGAATCGCCTGCGGACGCACCCCGCAACGGCTACGCACGACCACCAGCCGTCCTGCAGAGGCATGCTTCTCCAGAAACCAGCACGGCAAATACACCAGCCCAAGCCCGGCAATCCCCGCATCTGCAATCGCCTGAACATCGTCGAGACTGAGCTGACGCGTAATCTGCAACGCGTGCTCGATACCGTCATCATCGAGCATGTGCCACCGCGCCATCGATCCGCTGCGCGAATACGAGATGCCTGTGTGGGCGGCGAAATCGTCCGGCTCGACGGGCATGCCGTGCTCCGCCAGATACGCAGGCGACGCGCCGATGCTCATGTACTGCGTGCCAATGCGTCGGGCGTCGAGCGTCGCGTTATCGCGCAACTCACCGATGCGCACCGCTAAATCGATGTTCTCCTCGATGAGATCGACGCTCCGGTCGGAAAACGAAATGTCGATTTGCAGCTTGGGATATTGACGCGCCAGCCCGAACAACACCGGCGCTACGCATTGATGACCGAACGCAATCGGCACGCTCACACGCAGTCGTCCGCGCGGCTCGTTCAGCCCGCTCTCGACCTCCGCCGCACCTGCGTCGAGTTCAGCCAGCGCCCTCACGCAACGCTCGTAATACACACGTCCCGCTTCCGTGAGCGTATGACTGCGCGTCGTGCGATGCAGCAGGCGCACCCCGAGCCGTGCTTCCAGACGGGAAATCACCTTGCCGATGGCCGAGCGCGTCAGATGCATACGCTCTGCCGCGAGCGTAAAACTACCGGCTTCGATGACCTGAACGAAGACGGCCACGCCGTCGAGTTTATTCGTCATATTGGGTCTGTACGGTCGCGTATTGCGGGAAGAAATATCAGTAATCGGGAATCTGGTTCCCGATATATTACCTCTGACTTCATTCTCGTTCGCGAATCCCATGACACCCTCACGCGCATCTCAAAACGCACTGGCGCTTGCCGCCGTCTGCCTGACATCGCTGATGTTCGGCCTTGAAATCTCCAGCGTGCCGACCGTCCTGTCGACGCTGGAGCGTGTACTGCCTGCGGATTTCCGGGAAATCCAATGGATCATGAACGCCTACACACTCGCCTGCACCACGGTGTTGATGGCGACAGGCTCGCTTGCCGACCGGTTTGGACGACGTCGCGTCTACGTCATCAGCATCGTGGTGTTCGCGCTAACGTCGCTCGCCTGCGGGCTGGCGCAGAGCGCGCCGGTGCTCATCGTCAGCCGCTTCCTTCAGGGGATGGGCGGGGGCGCGATGCTGATCTGTCAGGTGGCGGTGCTCTCGCACCAGTTCCGCGAGGGGCGCGAGCGCAGCGAGGCGTTCGGCGCGTGGGGCATCATTTTCGGCATCGGTCTCGGTTTCGGCCCGATCATCGGCGGCATGATTGTTGCCGTGGCCGACTGGCAATGGGTCTTCCTCGTGCACGTGGTGCTGTCGATCGTGGCACTGGGGCTGGTATTCGTCGGTGTACAGGAGTCTCGCGACCCGCACGCGAATTATCTGGACGTGCCGGGCATCGTCACGCTGTCGCTCGCCACGTTCGGTCTGGTGTACTTCATCACGCAAGGGCCGGATCTCGGCATGGGCAGTCCGCAGGCGCTTGGCATCGCAGCGGCGACGCTCGTCAGTTTCATCGCCTTTCTCTGGATCGAGAAGCGAAGCCCGCGCCCGATGTTCGACTTTTCCGTGTTCCGCATCCGTCGGTTCTCCGGCGCGATGTTCGGCTCGATGGGGATGAACTTCAGCTACTGGTCGTTCATGATCTATCTGCCGATCTACTTTCAGGGCGCGCTCGGTTACAGCAGCGTGAACGCAGGGCTGTCGCTGCTGGCGTACACATTGCCGACGCTCGTGGTGCCGCCGTTCGCCGAACGCCTGTCGTTGCGCATCGACGCCCGCCGCGTCATTCCGCTGGGTCTGTTCACCATCGGTCTCGGCTTCCTGTTGATGAAGATCGGCTCAGGCATGGCCGATGCCAGCTGGCTCACGATGCTACCCGGCAGTCTGCTCTGCGGCGTGGGCCTGGGCATGACGAATACGCCTGTCACCAACACCGCTACCGGCGCAGTGTCAGCCAATCGTGCGGGGATGGCGTCGGGGATCGATATGAGCGCGCGGCTAATCAGCCTCGCCATCAACATCGCGCTGATGGGTTTCATCTTGCTCAAGGGCGTGAGTGCATCGCTGGCAAATGCGTTGCCGGGCGTCTTCGACGCGACGTCGCTGCGTACGCTCGCAGAGAAGATCGCCGCCGGTAGTCTTGAACACCTTGCTCAAAACAACGCGGCGCTCGCGGCGGCCGATCCGCAGGGGCAGATCGTGCAAGCAGCATTGGTGCACGGCTTCGGGTGGGTGATGGTGTACGGCGTGGTGGGGGCGTGGGTGCTCGCGCTGCTGAGCGTGGTGGCGTTCGGGGCGGGCGGACGCGACGTCGAGCGGGTGAGCGAGCCGACGGCAGCCGCCGCCGAGCGCGTGTGCGAGCCGACGCTGTAACGTGTTGAGCCGCTAACCCGCTACAGTGCTTACGCCCGCGTCCGGTAAGCCTTGAGCTGAGGAAAGGCCTCTTCGTCTAACGAACCGAATTCGCCGCGCTGATAGGCCGACATCCGGTCGTTGAGCTGTTCGACGGTGTTCATGACGAAGGGGCCGTGTTTCGCCAACGGCTCGCCGAGCGCCGGTCCGGACAACACCACAAAGTGGCAGTCCGGCCCGGCAAGCAAACCGATGGCGAGGACGTCGATCGTTGCGCCCTTGCTCAGGCCGACGGCGACCGCTTCGCCAGCGCCCAGTTGCCGAGTCGTGCCATCGGCATCGACCTGCAAATGTCCCGAGACCACACAGACGGTGGCATTCCAGCCGCGCCGCAAATCGTGGTGGAACGCGGCGCGATCCGTCAGGAACCCGTCGAGCAAGGTGAACGGTTGGGGAAGGTCGTCGTTCTTCTTCGCCGTCACCCCATTGCTTGCGCCCAAAACCACCCGCACACGCACACCGGGCGACACCACTTCGGGGATTTCCGTAGGTTCGACGTCGAACGCATAGGGCGCGTCGTACTTCTGCGAAGCGGGCAAGTTGACGAAGATTTGCAGCGCGTGCACGTCATGGCCCTCGCCTTCGGGTTGCTCTGTGTGCACCGCGCCGCGTCCGGCGGCGAACCAATGCAAAGCGCCCGGCACGATAGGGCCGTAGTTGCCGAGCGAGTCGTAGTTGACGTGCGCGCCGACGGCGTCTTCGAACATATACGTCACCGCCGAAATCCCCGCATGCGGATGCGGCGCAAAGGTCGGGGCCGTCATGTGGAAATGATCCAGCATGACGACCGGGTCCATCAGACCGCCAAATGTCTGCTCGCCGAAATGCTTCGCACGAAAGCCATCGCGAATGGTCATGTCGTGACCGCTCACGACCTCCGAAATCCGCACGAATTCGCTGCTATTGCCGACGTTGTTCATGTCATCTCCCCGCATCTTGAATGGGGTCAATCATAGCGACACGAATCATCACGGAATATAGGCGGTTCGGTAACTCGAAGTTACGCAGACGGAACAATCGCGATGGTCAATACGGCGAATGCAGCTAATACCTCAGAACCGGTAGCTCATCACCAGCTCCGCGCGACGGTCGTTGCCCAGCAGCCATTGCGTGTTGTTGTAGTAGGCCGTTTGCACATAGTGCCGGTTGAAGACGTTGTAGACGCGTCCGGTTAGCGTGAGATCGCGGCGCGGCTTCCACGCGAGCGCCAGATCGACTGTCGTATAGGACGGCAGCTTCAGCGTATTCGCGGTATCGGCGTAGCGCTTGCCAACGTACTTCAGTCCACCGCTGGCCGTCCACGCCTGTGCGAAGCGCCAGCTCAGCCACAGATTCGCCATCTGCTGAGGCACGTTCACCGGAATGTTGCCCGCCCGCGAGACGGACACACCGCCCACGCTTTCCTCGAACTGGTCGTACTTCGCCCGCAGCCAAGTGCCGTTGGCGTCGATGCGCACGTCGCGCGTCAACTGCGCCCCCACGGTCAGTTCCACGCCCCGCGACGACTGTTGGCCGACCTGAAGACTGACCGACGGATTGAGCGGATCGGCGGTGAGCAGATTGTTCTTGACGATGCGATAGACCGACAGCGTGCCGTCGACGCGACCGTCGAGCCAATCCTGCTTCACGCCGAACTCGATCTGTTTGCCTGTCGCAAGATCGAACTTGGCCTTGGCCGGTGTGAGCGAGAGCAGTGAGGTGATGGGGTCGGCGGCGACCGAGTACTGGCCGTAGACGCTGGTGTTGGCGGTCACGTCAAAGACCGTGCCCACGCGCCAGCCGGTGTAGCTGAGGTCCTTGGCGAAGGCGGTGCCTGCGATCAGGTCGTCACGATTGATGCTGGCATGGTCGTAGCGCACGCCGCCAATGACCGACCAGCGCGACGTGACCTTCAGACGGTTCTCGGCAAAGAACGCGTATTGGTTCGCCTGCGACCGGTACTTGGGAAAGGTGCCCGCCACGTTCACGAAGTTGCCAGGATCGGGGTTGTACAGATCGACGAGCGACGTGCCGGAGTAGGGCGAATTGTTCGTGTGTTGGAACGTCGTGTGATTGAACTCGAAGCCCGCCGACACGGCGTTTTCCATCCCGAACAGTTGGCCCTTGAGCGTCGCGGTCGTGACGTTGCCGATCTGTTCCTGATCGTGAAGGATCTCGGTGTAGCTGCTGCGTTGCACCAGGCCGCTTGAGGGCACATAGTTGTAATACTCGGCGTCCTTCCAGTGGCGCTTGCTCTTCATGCGATACAGCGTGCTGGTGATCGTGAGATTGTCGATGGGACGCCACGTGGCCCCCAGCGTCGCCCAGCTGTCACGAAACGTGATGAGCGAATCGCTCACGTTGTAGTTCTTCTGATAGGTCGCCGGGTCGAGACGCCCGTTCACGAGCGGCACGCCGAAGTACTGCATCGGATGCTGATTGCCCTCGGCGAGCGTGGCCGTCACGGAAAAGCGCGGCGTGAAGTCGTACTTGATGGCGGCGGAGAACGACGCATTGTGCGAGTTGCCTCGGTCGACCCAGTTGTTCGAACTGTTCGCGCTCGCATCGAAGCGATAGGAGAGCTTGTCGGTGATCGCACCGCCGCTACCGAATGCTGCGCGGTCGGTTTTCTCGGTGCCGATGCCCAGCTGAATTTCGTTCTCGATGGGCATCTGCTCGGGCTTCTTCGGGACGATATTGACCACACCGCCGATGGCACCTTCGCCGTAAATGACCGAGGCCGGGCCGCGCAGGACCTCGATCCGCTCAACGGACCACGTGTCGAACGGGAACGTGACGCCGATCGCACCGTACGGACGCACGCCGTCGTACAGCTGTGTGACGGACGCGCTGCCTACGAAGCCGCGCGCGCCGAGTTCCGAGCCGCCATTGCCCGGATGGGGGGATGCGTTGATGCCCGTCGCGCGACTGACGGCGTCGACGATGTTCGCGTCGCCGCGCTCCACCAGTTGCTGCCGGTCAATGACCTCGACGCTCGCCGGTGTCTCCTTGATAGAGAGGCCGAGGCGGCTGCCGGTCTGCACCGGTTCGTCGAGGGGTTTCACGATGTCCGCTTGTACCTGCGTGGCGGGGAGTTCGACGTTTTGCGCGCCGTTGGCGTTTGCGTTGTTACTGTTGTCGGCAGCGTGCGCGAGGGCGCACAGCGAGCCAATGGCCACCGCGATGGCGGTGCGCACTGGAATTGACGTTTTCATGACGCTGTCTGGTTATCGTTATCGGGCACACGCGGGCCGTACGTCGCTGGGGCGCTGGGGCCGCTGAGCGGCGATCGGCTGACGTGTGCAGGCCGCCGCCGGTCGGTGTGCAACGGGCGCCAGCCGTGAAAATCGGAGTCGATGCAATGAGACGATCGAACGCACTCGCCCGCGCATCCGCATCGCCATGACTACAGGGCGACGCGACGAGCGGGACATCGGCGAAACGAACGACTCGAGGGTGTCAGGCGTGCGGCGGGGCGCGCGACGGTGGGGTGAGACGCAGCGGCGTGCCGCTATGAGGCAGCGCTGGCGACAGGGTGAGGCGTGGTCCGTCGACACGAATGTCTGCCAGCGTCAGCGGGGCGGGCGGAAGGGGCGGCGTGTGCGCGAGCAGCGAGCAATAGCCGCAGGCGACGCTCGTTGCGTGCGTGACCGGTGCGTGCCGCCCTTGCGCTGCTGCTTCGTCGAGACTGGTACAGAACGCGCTGGACAGCGCGTCGTCGATGGACGACGGGTGCGCGCGCAGATACTGGCTGATCAGCGGCGCGCAAAGCAGCATCCACATGGCGGCGAGGCCGACCCATGCGATGCGTTTGCTATGTGACCATACCGGCATGTTCAGGGCGCGCGGCGACAAGCCGCGTTCGTGACGACGAGCGGCGATGCTATCACGCAGTAATACGAATCATTTCTCCAGTAGGTGAAAATTCATGGCGGACGCCACGCGTTGCGGCAATTTGTCGCGCTGCGCCGAAACGTTCGCCGCCCTTGCCGGTGACCACCCACCGTCGCACGGTGGAGGGGAACGCAGGGGTTCGCCTGACATGGTGAGCCGGCGACGGATTTAGCGGCATAGGCGAGACAATTCGGCGGCGGGCTGGTAATATACGTTTCGTAGCTATTTCGTATATAGGAATCCGCCCTATGGGTATCGTCAAGATATCGGAGCAGATGCATGAGGCGCTGCGCAATACCAGCGGCGCGCTCAGTCGCTCGATCAACGCGCAAGCCGAACACTGGCTGCGCGTCGGCATGCTCGCCGAACTGAATCCCACGTTGAGTTACGGCGAGATCTGCCGTCGACTCATCGAATCCGATGGCGCGCCGGTCAGTGAGACCGGCGCTGCCGCTTCTCCAGCAACCGGTGCACCCGTCACCGTCATGAATAAGGTGGCCTAATGGTGCGCGAACGCGTTGTCATCCGCTCGAACGAAGAAATTGCCCTGTCGCGTCGCGCCGGGGAGATGGCCGCACAAGTGCTCGCGATGATCGGCGAGCATGTGAAGCCCGGTGTCACGACCGACGAACTCGACCGTCTGTGTCACGACTTCATCGTGAACGAGCTGAAGGCGATACCGGCCAACATCGGCTATCACGGGTATCCGAAGACGGTGTGCGCATCGGTCAATCACGTGGTGTGCCACGGGATTCCGGGCGACAAGAAGTTGCACGATGGCGATATCGTGAACATCGACGTTGCCCTCATCAAGGACGGCTGGTTCGGCGACACAAGCCGTATGTATTACGCGGGCACGCCGAGCATCATGGCCAAGCGTCTGGTCGACACGACTTACGAAGCGATGGTCGCAGGCATTCGCGCGGTGCGCCCCGGTGCAACGCTGGGCGATGTCGGTTACGCCATTCAGTCGGTCGCGCATCGCGAAGGCTTCAGCATCGTGCGCGACTACTGCGGACACGGCATCGGCACGACGTACCACGACGATCCGCAGGTGCTGCATTACGGACGTCCGGGCACGGGTCTGACGTTGCGCCCGGGCATGATCTTCACCATCGAGCCGATGGTCAACGTCGGCAAGCCGGACACGAAGCAGCTCGCAGACGGCTGGACCGTCGTCACGCGCGACCGTTCGCTCTCGGCGCAGTGGGAGCATATGGTCGCTGTCACGGAGACGGGCTTTCAGGTGCTCACGCAATGGCCGGACGGGCTTGGCGAATATGCGCGCTACGGTGCGCTCGATGCGGGCGACACGGCTGAGAAAGCGGCGAATGCGGCCTGATTGGCGGCGGCGTCGGCACGACTGAGGACGTCATTGAAATGAAAATCGGGGCGCAAACTTTGCGCCCCGTTTCGTTATGCGTCGTGATTTACAAATCGTCCGGCGCACCGTCCATCAGCAGCAACTGGTTGGCATAGCGGTGATAAAGCCATCCGCCGACGCCGCATGCGACGGCGAGCCACGCAATCGAGAACACCGTTTTCAGGATCAAGGAGCCGAGTACCGCAACGGTGACTTCCGGCATGAATCTCAGGACCAGCGCCAGCAGCAGTGTGATCACGATGCCGGTGCCGAAGAGCGGCAGGAACGTCACGAATACGGTCCCGAACATCGACCAGAAATGTCCACGTGAATCCTGCCACGCGGCACCCCAGCGCTTGCTGCGTCCGACCGCGACCTGCGCATAAATGAGCGAGATGCGCGTGATGACAAAGACCGCCGCGCAAGCCATTAATGCGATGAACGTGGCGAGCAGGGGGTAGGAATGGCTGCTTCCGCTCATCCGCGAAGCGAAGCCGATGATAAACGCGGGAATGAAAGCCGCGATCATCATGGCGATCACGAGTTGCAGCGATAGCCAGATATAACGCCACACGTCGCGACCGAACCAGGGCGATTGCCGGGCGGCGTCCGGACCGAGGATGACGTAGCGCAGGATGTGAACGGCAAGTACCGCGAGCGCGATCAGATTGACGAGTCCGACGCCAAGCGACAGAAGGGCGATGTTGAGGCGGTAAGTCGCGTCGCCCCCTTGCGCGGCGGCGCTGGCGAGTTGCTTCAGCGAGATGCCAAGTGCAGACGACACAAGCACAACGAGTGCCACTATCAGACTTAACAGTGGCCGATTGCGTAACGCGTTAAAACCGTCGATCCATGCGCCTACGAAACACTGCTTGAACGTTATCGGTTCCATGTCGCCCCCTGAGCGATTGTCACTTCGTTGATCGAAGTTTGTGCGGCGTCAGTGCGTTACAACGCCGCCATTCTTGCAGATCGGCTCAGGGCTGACAATCGTAGTAGGGGAGTGTTGGCGGCCTGCGACGCCGGACCGGCACCGCAGGCAAATGCGCGACGAACGCTTCAGGCGTTCACGACCTTGCGCAGCACGTCGGCGTGCGTGACGACGCCCACGAGCCGGGCGGCATCGTCGAGCACGGGCAGTGTGCCGTGGCGTTGCGTCGAGAGGAGCGCGACTAGTTCGGAGAGCGGCATGCCGGCGGTGGCCGACTTGAGGTCGCCCTGCATCAGATCGCGCACGGCCGGGCGTTGGCCATTGCCCAGCGACACGCCGAAGCGCGGCCAGTTCTGGCGGCGCGCACGTCGCGTGTGCAGATCGTGCCGCGTCAACAGTCCGATGACGCGTGCCTCCGAATCGACCACCGGCACGGCATCCAGTCCATGACGTTGCAACAGACGCCACGCCGCAGGGGCTTCCTCATGCGCCTGTACCTTGGCAAGCGGCGGGGCCATCACGTCGGCTGCCGTCAGCTCGCGCGCGCGACGGGCGAAGGCTTCGCGTTGCGTGTCGCGCAGCAGGCTGGCCAGATCGTCGGCGGAGATGTCGAGCAGTTCGCTACGACGGGCGAGAGCCTTTTCAGCATCGGCCGTCGTCACGGGAATCGCTTGCGCATTGACCGGACGCGCCGGTGCTTGCGCCTTCATCGCGTGCGGGTAGCGGTGGCCGGTGATCGCGTGATAGCCGATGGCCGAGCCAAGCAGCATGACCGACTGAAGCGCAATCGGTTCGAGCACGAAGCCGTAGCCGAGCGCATGAACCGCCGGGCCGCCGAGCACGGCGGTGAGGGCCACCGCGCCTGACGGCGGGTGCACGCAGCGGAACGTGAACATGAGTGCGATGGACACACCGACCGCCGTCGCGGCGGCAACGACCGGCGTCGGAATAAACATGGTGCACGTCACGCCGACGACGGCCGCGACGAGATTGCCACCGAGAATCGACCAGGGTTGCGCGAGAGGACTGGCGGGCACGCCGAAGAGCAGAACGGCCGACGCGCCCATCGGGGCGACCAGCCAGGGGATGTAAGAGACAGGGCCGAGCAGCCAAAGCATCAGGCCACCGGTCACAGCGATACCGCATAGGGCGCCGATGCCTGCGCGTAGACGCTCGCGCCAGTGAACGGCCACCACGGCGGGCAGAAAACCCGCCATCCAATCCTTCACATCACGTCGTGTCATTGCCATGTCGTCCCGCTCCATCGGACGCACCTTTCTGGGGCGTCGTCTTGATATTTTGTGCATGATATATCGTATATCGATGAATTGGGAGGGCAGGAGCGCGTGATTTTAATGCTGCAACGCAGCGAAATCACTGCCCGGAGCCAGTGGACATTAAAGCGGCGCACCAAATCGAGGAAAACGAGACGGAAAGGGCGTGAAGCTTGCTAAGGCAGGAGGGATTGGGCGGAGCGGGAGACGGGAGCGGGCGGGACTTCCGGTGCCAAGCGGCGCGCGAAGACGAAGTACCAACGAAATACGGCAGGGCGCGAGGCCCTGCCGTACGGCTGGCGAGTCAGCGGAAATTCACAACGCCGACGAGTGGCTAAGGCGTCGGTCGGCGATCAGTGCCCGCCCACGATCTGGACAATCACGCCCGAACCGTTGACCAACAGGAAGTCGCCACCCACGCCAACCCAGTGGTGGCCGCGTTTGGGCGCATCGAGATGGTACTGACGGTAGTCGTCGACGCGGTATTGCGCATCGCGGTATTGCTGCGGCACGCGGTCGCCCTTGCGCCAGTCGGGATGCTGCCACGCGGAATCGTCGCCGGGGCCGCGTTGGGCTTGCGGGGGCGGTCCGCCGTGCGGACCCTTTTTGGGGCCGTGGCCCGGAGGGCCTCCGGGTTTGTCACCATGAGGACCACCCGGTTGATGCCCCGGCGGCGGGCCACCCATGCCGCCCATACCACCCATACCACCCATACCACCCTGAGGCGGTGGGCCGCCCTGTGCCAGGACGAGGGAAGAGGAAACCGCCAGACCGGCGGCGAGGCACAGCGACAGTGTCTTGCGCATCTTCATTATTTGCACTCCTTATCGTAGGGTCGAGGGACCGAACGCGGGGGAAGCATTCGAGATGACTTGCCAGCGACGGCCGACGCTTTTGCGCCGTTCGCATTGCGCACAAAGCAGCGCAAATGGCGAAAACGAGGCCAAAAAGACGAAAGCCGTGCGTCCATCCTACCATCGCATCGCAAAAAAAAGCCCGGACATGCCGGGTGTCGTTTGACATAGGGCATGTGCCGGGCAAGCAGGGACGCAGGGAAGAAACCTGTTGGATGGGCTCGACGGCGCGAGCGCACCGCACGAGGCGCATCGAGACCGGCGGCTCGCCAGGCACGCTTCGGGGGCAGGTCGGCGCGCCTCTCGTCTTGGGGGCACGAGCGCGGCCGCCGGTTCGATGCATCCATCAGGGCGCGACGTTCCCGGGGGGAAGAACGCCGCACCTGCTGCCGGGACATGCCATTCAACACGACATGCCTCGACCTTTCGCGACGCGTTTCAACGCGCCGCGATACGACTCAACTCACGATCCCGTCATTCAGCGGGCCGCTACCGTTGCACCGGCCGCGTTCGCCGTGGGTACGGCTGCCGGAGCACCGTCGGCAGGCGTCTTGGGCAAATCGCCCCAGCCGCCGCCCAGTGCGCGGATCAGGTTGACGGTCGACACGGCTTGCGCACCGGCCAACTGAACAGCGCTGCGACGCGTTTGCAGCACCGTGCGCTCGGCGTCGATCACATCCAGATACGCGATCGAGCCTTCCTGATACTGCGTGCGCGAGAGCTGCGCTGCGCGGCCCGAGGCCTTCACGGCATCGTCCTGTGCACGCGTTTGCTGTGCGAGCAGACGCAGATTCGACAGGTTGTCTTCGACTTCCTGGAACGCCACGAGCACTTGCTGACGGTAGTTCGCGACGTCTTCTTCGTACTGCGCACGGGCACGCGACAGATTGCCGCTACGTGCACCGCCATCGAAAATCGGCATCGAGAGCAGACCACCGACGACCGGTCCCAGCAGGAACGTGCGGCTCGACCAGTTGAACAGATCGCCCAGCGTGGCGGCTTCGAATCCACCCGAACCGGTCAGCGACAGCGACGGGAAGAACGCGGCCTTTGCGACACCGATGCGCGCATTCGCTGCGGCCATCGCACGCTCGGCGGCCGCGATGTCAGGGCGGCGCTCAAGCAATGCCGACGGCAGACCTGCGGGCACCTGCACGGTGACGGGCACGAGCGGCGAGGGCGCAAACGAGAACTCCGCCGGTGTCTTGCCGAGCAGAATCGCGAGGCTGTGTTCGGACGCGGCACGCAGACGGGCCACCGCCAGTGCGTCGGACTGCGCCGTGGCCAGTTCGGCCTTGGCACGGGCGACGTCCAGCTCGCCGATGTCGCCTTCGGTGAAGCGCCGTTGCACCAGCTTCAGTGCTTCTTCGCGCAACGTCACCGTCTGCGTGTACAGCGCCTGTTCGGCGTCGAGCTCGCGCAGATTGAAATAGTTCTGCGCGACGTCGGCTTGCAACGCGAGCTGCACCGAGCGGTACAACGCTTCACTTTGTTCAGCGTCGGCGCGGGCGGCGGCGACGTTGTCCGACACACGGCCAAACAAATCGACTTCATAGCCGACGCTCGCCTGCGCACGCCACAGCGTGTACGGCGCGATGTTCGTGCCGTCCGGCTGCATCTGCGAGGCGGGCGAGATCTTCTGACGCGACGGGCCGAAGCCAGCGTCAAGTGTCGGGAAGAGCGCGGCACGAGCCTGACGTTGCACGCCACGCGCTTCCTGCACGCGGGCGGCGGCCGCCTTCAGGTTCTGGTTGGCGGACAATGCATCGGCTTCGAGCTTGTCGAGCGTTGCGTCGCCGAACACCTTCCACCATTCGCCGCGCGCCAGCGCTTCCGACGGCTCGGCCGTCTTCCACGTGCCAGCTTCACCTGCGGGCAGTGCCGCTTCCTTGAAGGCCGTCGGCGTACCCTTGTCGGTCACCGTCGGCACTTCGTATGTGGGAGCCATCGAGCAGCCCGCCACCACCAGCAGGGTGGCGAGCAAACCCGAGACGCCCAGACTTCTTTTCATCCATTGCGCTTGCATGATTGGCATCCTTCAGACTTCGGATTTGACGTTGGCGGGCATGGTCGAGGCGTGCGCGCTATGCAGCGGCTTCTTGCCCGCCAGCGTACGCAGCAGCACGTAGAACACCGGCGTCAGGATCAGACCGAAACCGGTCACACCGATCATGCCGAAGAACACGGCCACACCCATGGCATGACGCATTTCCGAACCTGCGCCCGTCGACGTCACCAGCGGCACCACACCCATGATGAACGCGATGGACGTCATCAGAATCGGGCGCAGACGCAGACGGCTGGCTTCGATAGCGGCAGCGATGGCCGTACGACCTTGCATTTCCAGTTCCCGCGCAAACTCCACGATCAGAATCGCGTTCTTCGCGGATAGCCCCACCAGCACCATCAAACCGATCTGCGTGAAGATGTTGTTATCCCCTCGCGTGAGCCACACACCGAACAGCGCGGACATGATGCTCATCGGCACGATCATGATCACGGCGAGCGGCAGCGTCAGGCTTTCGTACTGCGCAGCCAGCACCAGGAACACCAGCAGCACCGAGATCGGGAACACCCACAGCGCGGAGTCGCCAGCGAGGATCTGCTGATACGTCAGGTCCGTCCATTCGAACTTCACGCCGCGCGGCAACGTTTCCGCCGCGATACGCTCCACAGCCGCCTGTGCCTGACCCGACGAGTAACCCGGGGCCGGGCCGCCGTTGATGTCGGCAGCGGTGTAGCCGTTGTAACGCACCACCATTTCCGGACCGTACGTCGGCGAGACCTTCACCAGCGACGAGAGCGGGACCATGTCGCCATTGACGTTACGCGTCTTGAGCAGGCCAATGTCGTCGGCGTGCGCACGATACGGTGCGTCGGCTTGCACACGGACCTGATACACGCGACCGAACTTGTTGAAGTCGTTCACGTACAGCGAGCCGAGGTAGATCTGCATGGTGTCGAACACGTCGGTGATCGGCACACCCAACTGCTTGGCCTTCACACGGTCGAGGTCGACGTTCAGTTGCGGCACGTTGATCTGGTACGACGAGAACGTCGGGCCCAGTTCCTTCGTCTGCGAAGCCTTCTTGATGAACGCCTGCGTGGCGTCGTTCAGCGCTTCGTAGCCGAGTGCGCCACGGTCTTCCACTTGGAGCTTGAAGCCGCCGAGCGTACCCAGACCCAGCACCGGCGGGGGCGGGAACACGGCGATGAACGAGTCCTTGTTCTTCGCGTATTCGCCGTTGAGCTTCGCCGCGATGGCGCCCGCCGACAGCGACTTGTCCTTACGTTCGCTGAACGGCTTGAGCGTGACGAACACGATACCGGCCGACGACGAGTTGGTGAAACCGTTCACCGACAGACCCGGGAACGCGACGGCGTTCTTCACGCCAGGGGTCTTCAGCGCGATTTCCGACATATCGCGAATCACCTTGTCGGTGCGATCGAGCGATGCACCGTTAGGCAACTGGGCGAAGGCGATCAGGTATTCCTTGTCTTGTGCGGGGACGAAACCACCCGGCACGACCTTGCCCAACAACATCGTCACACCCAGCAGCACGGCGAAGATCGCCATCATGACGGCCTTGCGACCGATCACGCGGGTCACACCCTGACCGTACTTCTCCGAACCGCGATGGAACACGCGGTTGAACGCGCCGAAGAAACCACCCAGATAACGGTTCATCTGACGCGTGAGCCAGTCCGGCTTGGCGTGATGGTCCTTGAGCAGCAGGGCGGCCATGGCTGGCGAGAGCGTCAGCGAGTTGAAAGCCGAGATCACCGTCGAGATGGCGATGGTCATGGCGAACTGCTTGTAGAACTGACCCGTCAGACCCGACATGAAGGCGAGCGGCACGAACACGGCGACCAGCGTCAGGGCGATGGCGATAATCGGCCCGCTCACTTCACGCATGGCCTGATATGTCGCTTCCTTCGGCGAGAGACCGGCGGCGATGTTCCGCTCGACGTTTTCCACCACCACAATCGCATCGTCCACCACGATACCGATGGCCAGCACCATCCCGAACAACGACAGCGCGTTGATCGAGTAGCCGAAGCCGAGCAGCAAGGCGAACGTACCGACGATGGACACCGGCACGGCGAGCAGCGGGATGATCGACGCGCGCCACGTTTGGAGGAACACGATCACCACCAGCACCACGAGGGCGATGGCTTCGAGCAGCGTGTGCACGACGGCTTCGATCGACGAGCGAACGAACTGCGTCGGGTCATACGCGATGCGGTATTCCACGCCCGGCGGCATATCCTTTTGCAGGTCGGCCATCGCGGCGCGGACGTCGTCCGAAATTTGCAGCGAGTTGGCGCCCGGCGACTGGTTGATACCGAGACCGATGGCGGGCTTGTTGTCGAGCAACGAGCGCAGGCTGTACGATGACGCGTCGAGTTGCACGCGGGCGACATCGCTCAGATGCGTGACGGCACCGTCCGGCGAGGTCTTCAGAATGATGTCGCGGAACTCTTCTTCCGTGTTCAGACGACCGCGCGTATTCACGTTCAGCTGCAACGGCGTATTCGGACCGGCAGGCGTCGCGCCGATCACACCGGCGGCCACCTGCACGTTCTGTTCGCGAATGGAGCGCACCACGTCCGACGCCGTCAGGCCGCGCTGTGCGACCTTGGCCGGATCGAGCCAGACACGCATCGAGTAGTCACCCGCGCCCCACATCTGCACTTCACCCACGCCCTTGATTCGCGAGAGGCGATCCTTGACGTTGATGAGCGCGTAGTTGCGCAGGTAGGTCATGTCGTAACGGTCGTTCGGCGAGATCAGGTGCACGACCATCGTGAGCGTGGGTGAGGACTTGATCGTCGTCACACCCAGGCGCTGCACGTCGTCCGGCAGGCGCGGCAGCGCTTGCGAGACACGGTTCTGCACGAGCTGCTGTGCCTTGTCCGGGTCGGTGCCCAGACGGAAGGTCACCGTCGTGGTGAGGTTGCCGTCGCTGTTGGCCTGCGACTGCATGTACAGCATGTTTTCCACACCGTTGATCTGCTCTTCGAGCGGGGACGCAACGGTTTCGGCGATCACCTTCGGGTTCGCGCCGGGGTATTGAGCGTGCACGACGACCGACGGCGGAACCACTTCCGGGTATTCCGAAATCGGCAGCTGGAACACGGCGATCAGGCCGGCCAGCAGCGTGAGGACCGAAAGCACGCCCGCAAAAATGGGCCGGTCGATGAAAAATTTTGAGATGTTCATGACGAAACTCTGGGGTGTCGTTCAGCGTGCAATGTTGCTGTGTGCCTGCACGCGCATTTCTCGCATCAAGTGCTCGACAGTCGTTGCAAACTTACGAACGCGAAGCGGTTTTCGCCGCAGCTTTCGTGGCTGCGACCGATTGCGTCTTGCTGTCGTTTTGCGAAGTCTTCTGTGTCGTCGGTGCGTCGTTGGCCGCTGCGGCGGGTGCCGGGGCGGGGGCCTTGGCGGCGTCTGCCGTACCGGTCGCAGCGTTCCCTGCAACGGCCGTCGGCGCGATGTCGTGCGCGTCGCCCGTGTCACCGGCCATCTTCACCACCTTCGGCGTCACAGCGTCGCCCGGACGAATGCGTTGCAGACCGTTGACCACGATGCGCTCGCCGTCCTTCAGACCGCCGGCGATTTCCACGAGACCGCCGTGGCGTTCGCCCAGCTGCACTTCGCGGTACTGCGCCTTGTTCGCCTGATCGACCACCATCACGTACTTCTTGCTCTGGTCGGTGCCGACAGCGGCTTCGTCCACCAGCAGTGCCGGGTGCGGCTCGCCGCCACCGACGCGGATCCGTGCATAGAGGCCCGGGACCAGTGCACCATCGGCGTTGTCGAATCGCGCACGCACGCGGATCGTGCCGGACGTGGTGTCGAAGCGGTTATCCACCGAGTACACCGTGCCCTTGCGCGAGTAACCCGACTCGTTGGCGAGACCCAGATCGACCGGCACGCCGCTCGTCTTGGTGTCCTTCGAGAGATAGCGCAGGTAGGTTTGCTCGTCGACGTCGAAAGCTGCGTAGATCGGCGAGACGGACACCACCGTCGTCAGTGCGGGCGATTGCGCGCCTGCACTGACGGTGTTGCCTACGGTGATTTCCGCGCGCGAGACGCGACCGGCCACCGGCGCCACGATCTGCGTGTAACCGAGGTTGATGCGGGCCGTTTCCAGCGCAGCTTGCGAGGCCTTCACGTTGGCGACGGCTTCGCGTGCTGCGTTTTCCTTCTGGTCGAAGTCCTTCTTCGCGATGGCGTTATCCGCGATCAGGCGCTGCGCACGCGCGAGGTCAGTGCTGGTGAAGACGTCACGCGCCTGTGCCGAAGCAAGCTGCGCAGCGGCGCGGTCGACTTCGGCGGCGTACGGACGCGGGTCGATCGTGAAGAGGGCGTCGCCTTTCTTCACGAGCTGGCCGTCCTTGAAATGCACGGCGGTAATGGTGCCTGACACGAGCGGCTTGATATCGACGCGATCCACCGCGTCGAGACGGCCGGAGTAGCTCTGCCAGTCGGTGACGGTGCGCGAAAGGACGTTGGCAACGTCGACTTCGACGGTCGGCATGACTTGCGCGGCGGGCGTGCTGGCATCGACGCGCACGACAGTGAGCGTGCCGATAGCCAGGAGCGCGGCCGTGGCGGCAGCGGCGATAAGTACGGGTTTGCGAGCGAGGGTGGTCATTATTTAAATCTCCGGGATCGGATTGGACTCACTGGGTAGAGCCGGTGGCAGGCGGTGCCAGCCGACGTGTCAGGAAGGTGGCCACCTCCCGCAGCGCTGCGGGCAGGGCGGCCAGGCCGTAATGGGACGCGCTGCGATGGCGCGTGACTTCTGTCGGCACGCCGGCCGCGATGAGTTCGGCAGCGTATTTTTCAGCTTCGACGTGCAACAGGTCGTGTTCGGCGGAGGCGATCAGCGTGGGCGGCAGGCCCGCGAGACGGCGCGACTCCAGCGGTGCGGCGTACGGATGCAGACGTTGCGTCGCGTGCGGCAAATAGGCGCGGTAGCAACGGGCGCACTCGTTGGCTTCAATGTCGCTGGGTGTGCGACCGTCGGCCAGACGCGTCATGCTGGGGTCGAGCAGCGGCGCGAGCAGGGCTTGCGCCGACACCGTGATTTCGCCCCGATCTCGGGCAATCATCGTGAGGGCAGCGGCAATGTTGCCGCCAGCGTCGTGCCCGGCCACGGCCAGACGGCGCGGACTGGCACCGTACCGGCGCGCATGACGGTGCAGCCAGAGGGCTGCACACCAGGCGTCTTCGGGCGCTGCGGGAAACGGGTGTTCGGGCGCAAGCGAATAGCCGACCGAGACGACCAGTGCCGGGACGTTCGACGCGAGGTAGCGCGCGGCGGCATCGCCATCGTCCAGCGAGCCCTTGCAAAAGCCACCGCCGTGGAAGTACAGCACTGCGGGCAGATGCGCTTCGAGCGGCACGACGACACCCGGCTGACCGGCGTGCGCATCCGCAGCGCCGGGCGTGGCGACGCCGACCGGCCGGTAAACGCGCAGGGTGACCGGCGCGGAATGGCCCGGGATGCTGACCTCTTCGATGCGCAGTCCGTCGTCGCTGCTGAACAGCTTGCCGGGCTTACCGGCTTTGCCCGGTTGTGCCGACTTTCCCGAGGGCGACTTGGCGTTGGCTGACATATGGCTTCGGGTTCGCGCGAGCGATACCCCTCTGATGACATTCGATGGAGCGAAGTCTAGAGGCCACGGACATTGGGATAAACGCCTATAATTTGGCAACACTGTTCGGCCAGCTCGACTAATCGGTCTCGGCCTTATGGGCATTGGCTTATGCCGTCGACCAATAAGCATATGCAGTTGCGACGGAGGCGAAATTTCGTAGATTTCGCCTGTTCGGCCAGTGCAACGGTGTTTTCAATGGGGAAATATCATGGATCGCTTGCAAGCGATGCAGGTCTTCACGCGGGTGGTCGAGGCGAACAGCTTCTCGCGTGCCGCCGACAACCTCGGGTTGCCGCGTACCTCGGTGACCACGATCATTCAGAATCTGGAGTCGCATCTGGGCACTCGGTTGCTCCAGCGCACGACCCGCAGACTCAACCTGACGCCCGACGGCGCGGCCTATTACGAGCGCTGCCTGCGCATCCTCGCGGACATCGAAGAGACGGAATCGTCGTTCCGCGAAAGCAGCCAGCGCGTGCGCGGCAAGCTGCGCATCGACATGCCGGGCTCGCTCGGCAAGCTCGTGGTGCTGCCGTCGCTGTGCGAGTTTCACGACCGCTATCCGGAAATCGAATTGATGGTCGGCATGGGCGATAAGCCCGTCGATCTGATTCAGGAGGGGGTGGATTGCGTGCTGCGTGTGGGGACGCTTCAGGATTCTAGCCTCGTCGCCCGACGCGTAGGCATGTTTCAGAGTCTGACGTGCGCATCACCGGCTTACCTTGAGCGCATGGGCATGCCGCATACGCTGGACGACCTTCAACGACACACGGCCGTGCACTATTTTTCGAGCCGCACGGGCCGCGTGATTGAAGAGCAGTTCGTCGTGGACGGCAAGGAAGTCGAAATCCACATGCAGGGCTCTGTCGCAGTGAACGACGCCGAGGCGTATCTGCAACTCGGTCTTTCGGGCTTCGGCACCGTGCAACTGGCGCGCTTCATGGCGTTGCCGTATCTGCAATCGGGCCAGTTGGTCGAGATCCTGCACCAATGGAAACCGCCCCCCATGCCGATTTCCGCGGTGTACCCGCATAATCGCCATCTGTCGCCAAAAGTGCGCGTATTTGTCGACTTCATCGCCGAAATATTCGAGCGCTGCCCATTGCTCCAGGGGCTCGATGAAACGGCTGGGCAGTGCAAACCGACCGTGGCCGCAGCCGACGATAGCGATACTCGCTGGGCGGCGTACGGCACGGAAATGTCGCCCCAGGAAGTGGTGGTTTGAGCGATTTCTGCGCGCGTGTGAAATGGCCTCAATGGAAAAATTGGGCCCTTTCATCGCAAACAGATGGGGGGCGTCCTATCCGCCTCCCCGCTCAAAACAACCATGCCGTTCTCGACGACTGACTGTCTGCCGTCCAACCCCTCTCCCGATCTGCCCACGCCGGTGCTTCCCGGCAACATGCTCCCACTGATCGCCTCGACTCCGCTGCTGCGCGAAGGGGTGCGATGATCGCCGACGCTATTCAGGCGCTCAGAAGCGCGCTACAACCATGCCGGAATCGCGAATCGTCGTCGGCTTATCTGACGCAGGCGACGGACACCTTGCAGGATCGCCTGCAAAGCTGTTCTCCAGGCTCGGCTGAACTCACCCGAGCGATTGAGCGGGTCGAAGCTGCGTTCAGCGGGAACGACGGCTGGCCACTCATCAAACACTGCTTTGAGCGCGACGTCGACCGTTCGGCGTTCGTCAAACGGCTCGTACGCAATCACGTTTCCACGACGCAAGTCGGCCTTGAACACGTTCGTCGCAAGACGTCGGACGCGCAACTCGACACCGCCGCCACGCAACTTTGTAGTGCATTAAGACCGCATATTCGTGAGGAAATCGTCAATCGTTGGTCGCGAGCCGAAGACACCGGCGTGCACGTGACGGAAGGCGGGGCCATTGCGGTCGGCATTCCCGGCACGGACCTTCGTCTCTCGCTGATGGATGCCGGTTTTTCGCGCGAGGGGTTGAATCTGTCACAGGCTGAAGTCACGCAGTTATTGCTCGCTCGGCCTGCCGGGACGCCGCCGGGCACCACGTTGCTGGACTCGATGCCGACCCTTACGCAGGGCCATGCGTTGGCCAGCTTCCGCATGATCGGCGCGGCGGTCAGGGTCGACGGCAGCTTGCCGCCCGGACTGGACCCGGAGGCGGTACGAGGCGTCGCTGCCGCAGCGCACGACGCACTCTCGCACGTCACCGGCACGCTGGCGGAAAGAGAGCCGCTCGCCCGGTTCTTCCACTGGGTGGGCGACGACCTTCGGGCGGGCCAATCGAGGCAGGCGATCGCGACGATACGCGCGCAAACGTCGCCGCAGGAAGACCTGCGTACGGACGAAATCGCACGGGCGTTGCTCGCGTCCGGCCAGGATGTTCGGAGGGCGAATGGCTTGCGCATCGGCGTCGAGCGCCACCGTGCGGCATTTCACTACGACCGGGCTGCGCAGCCACGTCTGGCCGCCGAACAGTATCTGGCTGCAGCAAAGATTTTTGCTGTGGCCGGAGATCGCATGATGGCCGCGGGAAATTACGCGAACGCTGCCGAAAAACTCTCGGCTTGCGAGACATTCACCCCGATGGTGACTGCGCTTGCCCACGCTATTGAGCTATACGGAGACGACTTCCGTGCCGTGAGCAAGCTGGGATCGCGCTGTGCGGAGGTCTTCGCCGCGCGTGGATTTCACATCAGTGCCGCCATGGTCCATGAACTTGTCGTTACCCGTTTTGACGTGCTCGAGCGTGGCGCCGGAGTGAATGTTGCGGCCCTTGACGCCCTGATTGCTGAACATGTGGCGAAGGCGGAAGCGGCGTTCGCCGCCGTTGGATTATCTGCGTACGACGAGAATGTTCCCTCCCTGATCCGGGCTGCCATCGATGCGAGATTGGACCGTTTCACGACGGCGGAGGGGCTTCAGGGGGACGGATACCGCATTCTGTTCGAAGACCACAGCGACATGGTCTCGGCAGAGGAATTCGACAAGAACGCATCGACCGAGTGGATACTGTTGCGCCGAGGCGCATCCACGGCATCTCATCAAGTCTACGAATTGATGACCAGTGCCACGCGGCATGCGCTATTTTCGAGTGGAAGTCCTCACCCCTATCTGCGACAGCCATTGACCGCTTCGGATTTCATCGATGGTATCGATGCGCTCGACATGCTGACGGCCGCGACGGCTGGGACAGTCGCGGCAGGTTCCGTCGTGCCCGAGACTACGCCGCAGATGGAAACCAACTTGACGACCGAGTGGACGAGGCTGTGATGGGGCTTTACGGCATTACTGGCCCTATAAGTACCGCACTGTATTCGCCATCGGAGGGATCGCGCGAATCGTCGAAGGATTTGATTCGCGCGTTCGACGAAGAGATCAGGTCTTATGCGGGGAATTCCTACGCACTGCACCGTGCGGTAGATCGTCTTGTAAGGAAATTGATTGCACCGGGTGTCTGGGATGCGCTCGGCACCCGCTTTCAGTCTGGCACCGAAGCGTTGTCGATGGTGGAGCGGCTCGTCATTCAGCATTTGAGTACGTCCGCAAACGGAATGGATCTCGTGCGCAGTCTCAGAATCGTCGACGAATTGGTGACCGGTGCCAGTAAGGTGATTCGATCGCTCACACCCGAGGTGAGATCCGAGATGGTAAGCCGCTGGTCGGATCCGGAGCGGACGTCGGTCTACATGACGTCCAACCAAGTCATCGCAGTGGAAATACCTGGCACCGGATTTCGTTGCCCCGTGATGTGCGTCGGGCTATCGGGGCGTGGCTGGAGTTTGACGCAGCACGAGGTGACGCAACTGCTGACGGCGCGGCTTGAAGATCGGAGCGACGGCGCGACCGCGTTGAGCCTCCTGCCGGAGGTTGCCGAGCATCAGCGCTACCTTACAGGGCACCTTTGGGCAGCGTTAGTCGGTGTCGACGGGAGCCCATTGGAGGGCGTGGATCAGGCGGCGGTACGCGGACTTGCGTTAAGCCTGTTGAACGCCTTCGAAAGCGTTGACGTAACGCCCGCCATTCACGAGCCGCTTTGCGCGTTCTTCGATCGGGTGGGGGATGACGAAGGGGCTGCCCGGTCGTATGAGCAATTAGCGCAGACGCATGAGCGTATGGGGCGCCACGCGACTCCCCGGAAGAGTGACGGCCTCTATCTGCAGGCCGCAAATTGCCGGTCGATTGCGGCAAGTTACTTTGAGAAGGCTGCGTCCCTCAAGGCGGCGGCGATACAGTATCGCGAGGCCGGTGCCAGTTTTGCAAAGGCACACGAGACTTCCCGCGCGCTTGAACACCACGAACTCGCTGCTGTGACCATGTCCGGCGCCGCCACCTTGTGTGACGTCGAATCGCTACTCGGCGGCATGCGCGAGCCGAGGCATGGCGAACTGGCCAGACTGTGCTCCCTTTACGAACGATGCGCTGAGATTTTCGCCGCTCGGGATAGGCGGGTCAGTGCGGCGCTGCTGCACATTCTGGCCGCCGATTACCTTGTAGAGCATCGGCCGAAACGTCTCGGCCGCGATGAGGTATCCGCGCTCGCGACACACCATCGACGTCGCGCACGCGACTATTTCAACGCTGCCGAGCTACGTGGCGCACCACAAGATTTGCGTCAACTGGTTTGGTACTCCATCGAACGGCGGCTGGACGAGCTCACCTCGCAGCAGGGGCTTTCGGGAGAAAACTATGTCGTCAGATTCGTGGACGCGAGCGACATCATCTCGTTCCACGAATTCGAAGCGACGCCAGGCGATGCCTGGGTGCTGATGCTCACAGGTGAGCGACCGAACGGCGTTCGAATCTACGATCTCGTGACGGCGCACACCATGCGACGACTCGCACCGGCGCGCCGATTGACGGACGTCTTTGTGCCCGGCGGCGAACGGAAGTGGCCGCACCCCATATTGCCTCGTGCGTTCGAGGCCGGGGACTTTATCGAAGGTGCCGGGGTCATCGATATGATCCTTTCGGCACCTCGCGAGCCGAAAGCGGGTGCAATCCCGGTGAGCCTGTCAGCACCTGGCGAGGAGCTTCCGCCGCCAGGCGCTTCCCGATAACCACTCAGCGCGCGCTGGCCTCGTTCACGCGTTGCGCGATGTGTGCCAGTGCTTCGTCCACCTGATCGATGAGGATCAGACACAGGTCGCCGGGTTGCAGGCGGGCGAGGGCCGTGTCGATGGCGATGAATTCGCCGTTGATCTCGTCGACGTAGCTCGTGCGGCGAGCGTCGACCAGCCCTTCACGCAGCAAGCGGATCACTTCGCCGTCTTCACGGCCACGCTGGCACTGGTCCTGATACAGCAGCACGTCGTCGAACGCGCCGCCCAGGATTTCCGTCTGGCGGCGAATGTCATCGTCGCGACGGTCTCCCGCGCCTGAAATTACCACCGAGCGACGACGCGCGGGCATGGTTTCGATGGCCTGCGTGAGTGCGGCAATGGCATCCGGGTTATGGCCGTAATCGGCAATGACCGTCGCGCCCTTGTAATCGAACACGTTAAAGCGCCCCGGGGCTGTGCCAGCATCGTTCACGAAGCTCGCGAGACCGGCGCGAATCGTGGCCGCATCGATATGCAACGCCCATGCCGCACCGATGGCAGCCATCGCGTTCTCGACCTGGAAGCCGATTGTGCCGTTGCGCGTGAGCGGAATCGCCGCCAGCGCGTAGCGGGTTTCTTCGCTGCCGTGCGCCGTCACGATGTGCGCGCCGTCGACATAAACCACGCGCTTGCCCTTGGCGCGGTGCGTGGCGAGCACCGGATGCGTAGCGTCGGCCGTGAAGTAGGTCACGTCACCGGGGCACGCATCGGCCATGCGCGCGACCATCGGGTCGGCGGCATTGAGCACGGCCATGCCGCGCGGCGCGACGTTGCGCACGATCACGCTCTTGAGCACGGCGAGATCTTCGACCGTGTTGATGTACGACAGGCCGAGGTGGTCGCCCATGCCGATGTTGGTCACCACGGCGACGTCGCAACGGTCATAGGCAAGACCTTCACGCAACAGGCCGCCACGCGCCGTTTCGAACACGGCGGCATCGACGTCCGGGTGCATCAGCACATTGCGCGCGCTGCGCGGACCGCTGCAATCGCCGGTATCGATACGCTGGCCGCTAATATAGATGCCGTCCGTGCCGGTCATGCCGACACGCAGGCCTTGCTGGCCGATGAGGTGGGCAATCAGGCGAACCGTGGTGGTCTTGCCGTTCGTACCCGAGACGGCCACGAGGGGAATGCGCCCGTCGTCGCCGTCTTCGAACATGGTCGAGACGATGGCTTCACCGACCGCGCGCCCTTTGCCGTACGACGGCTGAAGGTGCATGCGCAGACCTGGTGCGGCATTGACTTCCACAATGCCGCCTGCCTGATCTTCGAACGGCTTGATGACGGTTTCGCACACGGCGTCGACGCCAGCGATATCCAGACCGACCTGCTGTGCGGCCGCAACGGCGCGCGCTGCGATTTCGGGGTGGACGTCGTCCGTCACGTCGGTGGCGGTGCCACCCGTCGACAGGTTGGCATTGTTGCGCAGGACGATGCGCGCACCGGCATCCGGCACGGAGTCCGCGTTCAGGCCTTGCTTGGCGAGCGTCGCCAGGGCGATATCGTCAAAACGAATCTTGGTCAGCGACGTGGCGTGACCTTCACCACGGCGCGGGTCGGCGTTCACCGTCTCGACCAGCTGACGCACGGTGTGCACGCCGTCGCCGGTCACTTGCGGCGGATCGCGGCGGGCGGCGGCCACCAGCTTGTTGCCGATGACCAGCAGTCGGAAGTCATGACCCGGAATATAGCGCTCAATGATGACGTCGCGGCTGATGTCCTGCGCGGCTTCGAACGCCTTCTCGATTTCTTCGCGCGTGCGCAGACGCACGGCCACACCCTTGCCCTGGTTGCCGTCGCGCGGCTTGACCACGACCGGGGCGTCGATTTCCTGCACCAGCTTCCACGCGTCTTCGATGTCGCGCACCGTGCCGCCCAGCGGCACCGGCACACCGGCGGCGTGCAGCAGCGTCTTGGTGAGATCCTTATCCTGCGCAATCGACTCGGCTACGGCCGACGTGCGGTCGGTCTCGGCGGCCTGAATGCGGCGTTGCTTGCTGCCCCAGCCGAATTGCACCATCGACCCTTCGGTCAGACGGCGGTACGGAATGCCACGGGCGACAGCGGCGTAGACGATCGAGCCGGTCGACGGCCCGAGGCGCACGTCTTCATCCAGATCGCGCAAGCGGTAGAGGGCGTCGGCCAGATCGAACGGGCCGTCTTCGAGGGCGGCGTGAATCAGTTGCTGCGCCAGGTCGAAGGCGAGGCGTCCCACCGGCTCTTCGCTGTACTGCACCACCACCTGGAACGTGCCCGGTTCGATGGT
The DNA here is from genome assembly GCF_902459615.1 of Pandoraea commovens. GTDB lineage: Bacteria > Pseudomonadota > Gammaproteobacteria > Burkholderiales > Burkholderiaceae > Pandoraea > Pandoraea commovens. The sequence continues at coordinate 760,319 of NZ_CABPSA010000001.1, read as the reverse complement.
TTGCGTCGTCTGGCTGAAGGTCACCGGGCAACCGGCGGCGGCTTGCAGATGCAGCGCCGTGGTCGCCAGCGCGTCGGCCAGCGAGACCGGGCGCTCTTCAGCGTCGGGCGTGAGCGCCGGCAGCTCGGGGAAGCGAGCGCGCAGTCGGGCCTCGAAACCGGCCAGATTGCCGATCGAGTATTCCAGATCGGTGCACGTCACGATCGCCTCGATGGCGGTGTGACGGCTCCAGAGGTTCGGCCCGCGCAATGCGCGGATGCGGGAGACTTCCATAAATTGCAATCCCTGTCTGTCCACTTCGCGTCCCTGTATATCTCAATATGGCAGATGCGTGGCGAGAAAAACGACTGTGGCTAGGTATCTGGTGACTATCTATATAAGAGAGGGCGGTGGCGAAGATGTCTGCCGACCGCCGCTCGTCATTCAACTCTGAGTGCCAGTGACTCAGGCAGCCAGTGCGCGCATCGGCTGACCCATCCACAAATGGACGAGATCGAGCATCGCGGCTGCACCGCCTTCGTCGGCCTGCAACACGAGCAGATCGCCGCTTGTGAGCTGGGCCAGCGCGGCCTCGGCGGCGGCACGGCGCTCACCGGCGTCCGTCACCTGCACCTTGCGACCGGCGGCGTCGATGCCTGCGCGCAACTGAGCGCGTGACTCGGACGACTCGCGCTTGCGAGCAATGCTCAAGTCGTCGCACAGCACCACGCGCTCGAACGTCTGCGCCAGAAGCTTGCCTTCGGCCTGAAGGTCTTCGTCCATGCGGTCTGCACCCGGGCCGTAGACCACCGTGCGGCGCTCGGCAGGCAGGGTGGCGAGGGCGGCCGCCAGTGCGGTGAGGGCCGGGGCGTTGTGCGCGTCGTCGACGATCACCGTCGCGCCTTGCTTCTCGAACAGCGTGAAGCGGCCCGGGGCATCGACCTGACCGACGTCGAACGTCGTCACGCCGGTGCGCAGGATATCCAGCGCCACGCCCATCGACCACGCGGCGGCCACAGCGGCCAGCACGTTCTCGATCTGGAAGGCGACACGACCGGCGTAGGTCAGCGGCATGTTGGCCGTTGCGCCGATGGCGGATTCTTCCGTGCCCGTTGCGAGGATCACCTGGCCGTCGCGCACGAAAACGGCGCGCTTGCCAGCGGCGCGGTGCGCCACGATGGCCGGGAGTTGCTCGTCCAGACCGAAGAAGATCACGTCGCCGTCGCACAGCTCGGCCATTTCCACGACCAGCGGGTCGCGGGCATTGAGGACCGCCACACCATCGGGCAGCACGACGTCGACTTGCGTACGCAGCACGCTGAACATGCGGTCGACGTCTTCGACGAAGTTGTGGCCCAGATGGTCCGGGCGGTCGATGTTCGTAACGATGCCGACCTGACAACGGTCGTAGGCCAGGCCCTCGGACAGAATGGCGGTGCTGTCGTTTTCGAAGACGGCAGCGGTCACGCTGGCGTTCATCAGCACGCGATTCGCGGCGTCCCAGTTGGCGCGGTCGCCGCCTTGCACCAGACGCTTGTCGAGGAACAGGCCGTCGCTGCATGCGAGACCCGTGTGTTCGCCCGCCAGTTGCAGCAGGTGCGTGAGCAGGCGTGCCGTGACCGTCTTGCCGTTCGTGCCGGTAATGCCGACGACCGGAATGCGGCCCGCGTCGCCATCCGGGAACAGATGGTCGACGATGGCGCGGCCAACCGGACGCGGGGCGCCGTCAGCCGGTTTCAGGTGCATGAGCAGGCCGGGACCGGCGTTGACTTCCACGATCGCGCCACGCTGTTCTGCGAGCGGACGGGAAATGTCTTCTGCGACTAGATCCACGCCGGCGATGTCCAGACCCACGATGCGGGCGGCCAGTGACGCATGGGCGGCCACGCTCGGGTGCACGCGGTCGGTCACATCGAAGGCGACGTTGCCGTTACGCTGGATCAGGACGTTCTTGCCTTCCGGCGGCACGGAGTCGGCGTCGAAACCCTGACGCTTCAATTCGAGGCGTGCCGACGAGTCGATGCGCACGCGATTGAGCGGTTGGTCTTCGGCGCTGCCGCGACGCGGATCGCTGTTGATCTGGATCTCGATGAGTTCCGAGACGGTGTGCTTGCCGTCGCCGGTCACGGAGGCCATTTCGCCCATCGCGGCAGCCACAACGCGACCGCCCACGACCAGCAGACGGTGTTCCAGACCCGTGACGAAGCGCTCGACGATCACGCCGTTGCCTTCCTCAAGGGCCACACCGAACGCGGTCGTAACTTCTTCTCGCGTGGTGAGATTGATGAACACGCCACGGCCGTGATTGCCGTCGTACGGCTTGACGACTACGGGCAGACCGATGTCTTCGGCGGCTTCCCATGCGTCTTCCGCGCTATCGACCAGGCGGCCTTCCGGCACGGGCACGCCACACGATTCGAGCAGTTGCTTGGTCAGGTCTTTGTCGCGCGAGATGCTCTCGGCAATGGCGGGGGTGCGGTCGGTCTCGGCCGTCCAGATGCGACGGGCGGCAGCGCCGTAACCCAGTTGCACCAGATTGCCGTCGGACAGACGCAGATGGGGGATGTCGCGGTCGTCGGCGGCGTCGACGATGCACGCCGTGCTCGGGCCGAGACAGTGTTTGTCGACCAGGCCGCGCAGTTCTTCGACGGCAGCTTCGACGTCGTACGGGCGGTCTTCGATGGCGGCCATGACCAGATCGCGGGCCGCAAACAGGGCGGCACGGGTCACGTCTTCATGCCAGGCGCGCACGATCACCTTGTAGACGCCCGAAATCGGGGTCTCGCGCGCCTTGCCGAAGCCGCCGGGCATGCCGGCGAGGTTCTGAAGTTCGAGCGTGACGTGTTCGAGAATGTGGCCGGGCCACGTGCCTTCGCGAAGACGCTGAAGGAAGCCACCGCGCTCGCCGATGCTGCAACGGTGTTCGATGAGCGTCGGCAGCCATTGGGACAGCCGTTCGGGGAACCCCGGGATCTTGTTAGACGGGAACTCTTCCAATTCCCCGATATCGACCCATGCCTCAAGCACCGGCCGATATGTCCACATATTCGGTCCGCGCAGCGACAGGACATCGAAAATCTCAATGTCTTTCTTTTTCATCTAAGGCTTTAATTCACGCGTCAGGGCTGGTACACAAGAGCCGGCAAGGCCGATTTCATGCGGCACAGCCGGTCGCGCTCTTTCAGTTAACTGGATGCTTAACGCAAAAAATCCGTAAACGGTTGACACCTGCAACAATATTTCGATGTTGCACCGTGTCATGCGGGAACTCCGTGCCGCAAAAAGCGTCGCTGTGGTTATACTTGCGGCAATTTTGCGGACCTGACAGGGAAAGTCCGCGTCGATTCTTCTCCGTTTGCCTCGATGTCCGCCCCTTGAGGACACGTCTGCCGCATCAATGACCGACACCTCCGCCGCTACTCCGTCCGACGCCTCTGCGGATTCGCCCGCGCAAGCTTCCCCTGTGTCTTCCGCTTCCGCCCGGAACGCCGCGTCCGAAACTTGGTATCCGGATCTCGCCGCGCAACTCGCCGACGGGGAGACGGTGCTCGCCTGGCTGCCCATCGATCTGGACGCGCAGTTGCACTTCGCCCGGGGCGTGGTCGTGGCGACCGAGCGTCGGGTGATGGCGCGTGAAGCGCGGCGCGACGGCGGGCCGAGTCAGTCGCCGTGGCAGTCATGGCCTTACCATGCGGGGCTGTCGCTCACGCATACGGACCACGCGGGCGTTGGCTCGCTGGAGTTGTGCGATGCGCGTCAGAAGCTGGTGAACTGGCGTTACACGCTCGGCCACAATCCGGCGGCGCTCACGCTGATGGACACGATCGTGCGTCAGCGCGATATCCACGTGGCCGGTCACGCGGCGGTGCATGAGGCGCAAGAGGCGGGCGTCTGCCCGATCTGTCAGGCGGAACTGCCGCCCGGCGTGGACGAATGCCCGCAGTGCAATCCTGAGATAGAAGCCCCGCCGTCGACATGGGCATTGCTCCGATTGTGGCGTTTCGCGCGCCCGTATCGCTTTCAGTTATTGGCTGGTTTTCTGCTGACGCTTTGCGCTACGGGCGCGACGTTGATCCCACCGTATCTGACGATGCCGCTCATGGACAACGTGCTGATCCCGTTCCAGAACGGCAAGCCCATCGATTACCACCTGGTGGGAATGTATCTGTCCGGCTTGCTGGGTGCCGGTCTGGTCGCGTGGGTGCTCGGCTGGGCGCGCACGTATCTGCTCGCGAAGGTGTCGGAGCGCATCGGCGCGGACCTGCGCACGGCAACGTATTCGCATCTGCTGCGGCTGTCGCTGGAGTATTTCGGCGGCAAGCGCACGGGTGACCTGATGGCGCGTATCGGCTCGGAGAGCGATCGCATCTGCGTGTTCCTGTCGCTGCACTTGCTGGACTTCGCGACCGATGTACTGATGATCGTCATGACGGCGGTCATTCTGGTGTCGATCAATCCGTGGCTGGCTGTTGTGACGCTTCTGCCGCTGCCGTTCATCGCGTGGCTGATTCATCTTGTGCGCGACCGTCTGCGCCACGGCTTCGAGAAGGTCGACCGGATCTGGTCGGAAATCACCAACGTGCTTGCCGACACGATCCCGGGCATTCGCGTGGTCAAGGCGTTTGCGCAGGAAAACCGTGAGGTCGCGCGCTTCAAGGAAGCCAACCGCCACAACCTGATGGTCAACGACCGGGTGAACAAGGTCTGGTCGCTGTTCACGCCGACCGTGACGTTCCTCACCGAAGTGGGTCTGCTGGTCGTCTGGATATTCGGTATCTGGCAGGTCTCGAAACACGAAATCACGGTCGGTGTGCTGGCCGCGTTCCTCACATACATCAGTCGTTTCTATACGCGTCTGGACTCGATGAGCCGCATCGTCTCGGTCACGCAAAAGGCGGCCGCAGGGGCTAAGCGCATCTTCGACATTCTCGATCACGTCTCGAACGTGCCGGAGCCGGTCAATCCGGTGCATCTGAAGGAAGTGAAGGGTGCTATCGATCTGCGCGATATCGGTTTCCGATACGGCAACCGGGCGGTGATTCGCGGCATGGATCTGCGTATTGCGCCGGGCGAGATGATCGGTCTGGTTGGCCACAGCGGCTCGGGCAAGAGCACGCTGGTGAACCTGATCTGCCGCTTCTACGATGTGGCCGAAGGTTCGATCCAGATCGACGGCGTGGACATTCGCGCGCTGCCGGTGTCGGACTTCCGTCGCAACGTCGGTCTGGTCTTGCAGGAGCCGTTCCTGTTCTTCGGCACGATTGCGGACAACATCGCTTACGGCAAACCGGACGCGACGCGCGCCGAGATCGTCGCGGCGGCGCGCGCAGCCCATGCCCACGAGTTCATTCTGCGTTTGCCGCACGGCTATGACTCGCTGGTTGGCGAGCGGGGTCAGGCGCTCTCGGGTGGCGAACGTCAGCGTATCTCCATCGCCCGCGCGCTGCTGATCGATCCGAGAATTCTGATTCTCGACGAGGCGACGTCCTCGGTCGACACGGCCACGGAAAAGGAAATTCAGAAGGCGCTCGACAACCTCGTCAAGGGACGCACGACCATCGCGATTGCCCACCGTTTGTCGACGCTGCGCAAGGCCGACCGGCTCGTGGTGCTCGATCGCGGCAAGATCGTCGAAGTGGGCAACCACGACGAACTGATCGCCCGCGAAGGTGCGTACTACAAGCTCTATCAGGCGCAGCAGCGCAATGTGGATACGGATATCGACGAGGTCGTCGCCTCGGCCGAAGCCGCCGCCACGGTCGCGGCAGTGACCGCCGCACCGGCACAGCCGCTGTCCATCAATTAATCGCCGACTGACCGTCAACAGAACCGTTCGCGAAGACTTTTATGCAGATCGATTTCACCCTGTCGCGCAACGCCTTCGGTCGTTTGGTGCTGACCGACGCCGAGGGCATCGCCCACGAGGGCGTGGTGCCCGTGCGGGCCTTTCCGATTGCCGCGCCGGACGAAGGGCTGGCGCTCGTGAGCACGGAAGGGCGCGAGCTGGTCTGGCTCGACTCGCTCGACGCGCTGCCAGCAGCGATGCGCGTGCTTGTCTCGGAGGAGCTTGCCGCGCGCGAGTTCATGCCCGAAGTGCTGCGTATCAAAGGCGTGTCGACGTATGCGACGCCCAGCACGTGGACCGTCGAGACGAACCGGGGTGAAGCGTCGTTCGTGCTGCGCGGCGAAGAAGACATTCGTCGTCTCGGCGGACAGACGTTGCTCATCACCGATAACCACGGCATTCACTTCCTGATTCGCGATACGGGCACGCTGGACAAGCCTAGCCGCAAGATTCTCGACCGCTTCCTGTAACGTCTGGTTGCACGATTCGGGTTAGCGCACTTCGCTGCACCTCGGCACACTGGTAAAATCCATGCTTTTGATTTTGCGGTGATGCCGATGTGGTTCAAGAATCTTCAGTTGCACAGAATTCCTGCCGGTTGGTCCATGAGCGTCGCGCAAATGGAAGAGGCGCTCGAGAAGCACGCCTTCCGTGAGGGCGGCAGCCTCGAAATGCAGGTGCAGGGCTGGGCGCCGCCGCGCGAGGGCGGCGAGCTCGTGCACAGCATCAATCGTCAGTTCCTGCTGGCCTACCGGGCCGAAAAGAAGCTGCTGCCGACGACCGTCGTCAATCAGGTGACGCGCGCCAAGGCCGCCGAGCTTGAAGAGCAGCAAGGCTTCAAGCCGGGGCGCAAGCAGATGCGCGAACTCAAGGAGCAGGTCACGGACGAGTTGCTGCCGCGTGCGTTCGGCATTCGTCGCGACACGCGCGTGTGGATCGATCCGGTCAATCGCTGGCTGGTCATCGACGCCGCGTCGCCCGCCAAGGCCGACGAAGTGCGCAGCCTGCTGCTCAAGACGCTGGACATCATCCTCGAGAACGTCGAACTCAACGAAGCACCCGTGTCCGTGATGACGTCGTGGCTGGCGGGCAATGAAGCGCCGGGCGGCTTCACCGTCGATCAGGACGTGGAACTGCGCTCGAACACCGACGAGAAGGCGGCCGTACGCTACGTGGCTCACCCGCTCGACGGCGCGGATGTGCGTCAGCACATCGAAGCTGGCAAGCGCTGCACGAAGCTGGCGATGACGTGGAACGACCGCATCTCGTTCGTGCTGACCGACGCGTTCATCATCAAGCGCATTACGCCGCTCGACATCATCAAGGACGCTGCCGACCCGACCGCGGAAGGCGAAGCCGAGAAGTTCGATGCCGACGTCGCGCTCATGACCGGCGAACTCGCCCGCATGCTCGACGATCTGATCGAAGCCGTGGGTGGCGAGCGTCAGATGGACAAGGCGGCCTGAGCTGGCTGAACGGGAGCGTTGGTGAGCCTTGGTGAGCCTTGGTGCTCGCCTGTGGCTCACGCAAGACAAAATGTCGCGATACCTGAACGGGTGTCGCGGCATTTTTATTGGCAAGTGCGTAATCTCGTGAGACCGCTTCAGGACTGCGCTTCGGCTTCCAGATCGATCAGATACACGCCCTGCGACAATCCTTGTTTGACCTGGCGCGTGGCGTCATCCACGCTCACTTCCAAAGCGCCCGCCTCGATGGCCTCGTAAGCCTGACGCACGACGTCGGACGGTGCGCTCTTTTCGGCGTCGATGCCGCTCGTGAGATCGGTGTCGATGTAGCCCGCGTGCAGGCCGATCACCTGTGTGTTCTGGGCGCTCAGTTCGCGGCGGACACCGTTCGTCAGCGACCACGCCGCCGACTTGGTAATGGCATATTCGGGAATGTTGCTCGACGTGATCCAGCTCACAATCGACAGCACGTTGAGCAGTGCACCGCCGCCATTGTTGCCAAGGATAGGGGCGAATGCCTGCGTCATGGCCAGCACGCCGAACAGGTTGGTTTCGAGCGTTTCGCGAAGCAGCTCGGCGGCACCCGGCTTGGTCAAGCCTTGGGTCGGACGAGCGATCCCGGCGTTGTTGATGAGCAGGGTCACGTCGCCCGCGAGTCGTGCCGCGGCAGCGACGTCATCCGGGTTATTGACGTCGAGCTTGACGGGAATTACGCCCGGCAGCGTCACCTTCGAGGGATCGCGCGACCCTGCGTAGACCTTCTTCGCGCCGAGCGCCAGCGCCTGTTTGGCAAATTCGAGGCCCAGGCCACGGTTGGCGCCAGTCACGAACACAACCGCATCTTTGATCTTCATTTCACCGCTCCAGCTAGGTAATTGGGCCGCGCCAGTCAGGTGGACGGCGTACGGTTTCGGCTATACTTCATGACAATTGTGATCGACATCGTCATTTGCGATGCATTGTGCCGACTCTGCCAGGCTGATGTCAATGGTGATCGACATTGTCTTTTTTGATCAGTCCGATAGCGGCGATTGCGCCGTCGACGGACGAGGAGCGGTAGATGGGTATTTCCAGAGAGCAGGCTGCAGAGAACCGCGAGGCGATCGTCAGCGCGGCCGACCGGCTGTTTCGCGAGCGTGGCGTCGATGCGGTCGGGCTGACGGCGTTGATGAAGGAGGCCGGTTTCACGCAGGGTGGCTTCTATAACCATTTCAAGTCGAAGGATGCGCTCGTCTCGGCCGTGATGGCGCGAGCGATGGCCGCCAACGAAGTGCGAATGGCGCAAGGCATGGGGGAGGCGTCGGCCTTTGCCGCGTCGGGCGATCGAGCCGTCCCGTCGAAGGTCGGCGTCGAGCAGTATTTGTCGACTGTGCATCGTGACGATGTGGCTTGCGGTTGCCCGGTGGCCGGGTTCGCTGGCGACGTCCCACGCATTGGCGAGGAGGCGCAGGCGTGTTACGCGAAGGGGCTGGCGGCGTCGCTCGAACGGATGACGGCGGCAGGCGTTGCCCGAGGGCTGACGCAGGAACAGGCGACGCACAATGCCATGGCGCGATTCTCACAGATGGTCGGCTCGTTGATCCTGTCGCGTGCGGTGGTCGGTGCCGACCCGGCGCTTTCCGAGGCATTGCTCGCGGCAGGGCGTCAGGCGATTGAAGCGTCCGACGCGGGACGCGCGAACGGCTGAGCGCCGGGGCGCGATGACGTCGTGCTCGTCAATCCTGTGACCAGCGCCACGTCGCGCGCAACTGGTCGCGCAGGAAGTCGATGAACACCCGCGTGCGCGGCGCAACATGACGGCTGTGCGGGTACACAGCGTGCAGTGGCGCGGCCGGAATCCGAAGTGACGGGAGCACGCGTGCCAAGCGTCCCGTCTGGATATCGTCGCCGACGTCAAAGATCGATTTCTGTGTGATGCCTGCGCCATGCAGCGCGAGTTCGTGAGCAGTGTCGCCGTCGTCCACGACGTAGGTATCCGGCACTTGTACACGCAATGTTTCGGATTGCGATACGAATCGCCAATCGCCATGTGGCGAGTTGCCAAACAGAATGCAGTCGTGCTGCCGCAGATCGCCGACGTCCCTGGGCGTTCCGCGTCGTTCCAGATACTCGGGCGACGCAACAAGCACGCGGTAATTGGGGGCCAGCTCCTGCGCGACAAGACTCGAATCGGGCAGGGTGCCGACGCGAATCGCCACGTCGATGCCGTGCGCGACCAGATCGACCCACAGATCGCTCAGCGACAGATGCACCTTCACGTCGGGATGCCGCTCACGAAACGCGACGAGCAACGGCGTGAGATGACGGCGGCCGAACGCGCGCGGTGCGCTGATGCGTAGCACCCCGCCAACCGTACCCGCCTGCCGTGTCATCAGCCGCTCGGTCTCGGCAATCTCCGCCAGAATCCGCTGGCAACAAGCATGGAACACCTGTCCTTCTTCGGTGAGCGCCTGTTTGCGCGTGGTGCGGTTGAGCAGCCGCACGCCGAGGCGTTGCTCCAGCAGCCCGAGCCGTTTGCTCACGACGGCGAGTGACAAGCCCAGCTCGCGCGCGGCTGCCGACATGCTGCCGGTGGTGACAACTCGGTCGAAGAGTGTGAGATCCAGTGTCTGGTCGATCATCGGGACGGGATTGTCAATAATTTGAAGAGAGTGATTCAGTTCTTCGCGGGATTATCGTCCTGAGCGACGAGGATCACAATAGCCTCATGACGTTGCTTCCGAGTTGCGACGTCACGGTTGTCTTCCCCGTCCGATTTCATCGATCTCATTCTGGAGTTACACCATGTTCAATTTCGAAGGCCAGCGCGTGCTGGTGATTGGCGGCAGTTCCGGCATTGGCCGTGCCGCCGCACAGGCGTTTGCCAAGGCAGGGGCGGCCGTCACGATCGCCTCGCGCAGTCAGGCGAAGCTTGACGAAGCGCTGACGACCATCGGCAGTACGGCGCGCGCGGTCGTGCTCGACACTGGCGACGTGGCTGCGGTCGAACGATTCTTCGCCGACCATGCGCCGTGGCAACACGTTGTGATCTCGGCGGCGCAAACGCCGACCGGTCAGGTGCGCAAGCTCTCCCTTGACGACGCGCACGCGGCGTTTGATAGCAAGTTCTGGGGGACGTATCACGTGGCAAAGTACGCGCGCATCGAGGACGGTGGGTCGCTCACGCTGACGTCGGGGTATCTGAGCGTGCGGCCGAACACGTCGTCGGTGGTGCAGGGAGCGATCAACGCGGCGGTGGAAGCGTTGGGGCGGGGGCTGGCGCTGGAGTTGTCGCCGGTTCGCGTCAACACGGTGTCGCCGGGGCTGACTGCCACGCCACTGTGGAACAAGCTTTCCGAAGCCGACCGCGAAGCGATGTATCGCAACGCAGCGGAGCGTCTGCCGGCACGTCGTGTCGTCGCGGCGGAAGATGTGGCAAATACCATCCTGTATCTCGCCGGTACACCGAGCGCGACAGGCTCCACGGTGCTGATCGACGCGGGCGGCGCTATCGCCTGAGGCTCCCCGATCGGGCCTGTGCCGCTCGCTAAAATGCTGCGCCGCCACATCCTCCCGGCCCCGAACTTGCGTTCTTTTTGATGTCACGCAAACGCGGTATACCCGAATCACTTTCGGGTACCTATTTCGATAGGGATTGCCTAGAATGAAGTCGTGCCATCCCGTGACATCGAAGAAAGGAGGCCACTATGCTGACAGGGAGCTTGATTGGGACGTTGGTGATAGCGCTGGTCGTAGGCGCGGCAGTGGCCTGGCTGGCAAATCGCAACTGGTGCCGGGAGCATCCGGCGGCGCGCCATACGTGGCGACGCCACCGTCGTGACGTCCGGCACGGTTGAGTCGTGTCGAGAGGTTCGGGCGAATCGACGAATCGCCCGGACAAATGAAAAGCCCGCCTTCCGGCGGGCTTTTTTGCGACTACAGACACCTCTACAACTGGCTGGGCGCTCAGGCAACGGCCTGAAGGAAGTACTTGCCCTGAACAGTCAGGCGGGGTGACTTCGCTCCCGTCTCCAACTCTTCCCACTCGATCAGTTTGCTCTCAAGCAACGATTCGAGGTCAGGGCGATCCAGCTCCACTTGCTCCGGAGCATCCTTCACCAGCATCAGGGTGGCAAATTCATGATGACTCAGCATCTTCGTCTCCCGGTTTGCGGTTCCACAGGGGGTCCCTCGTCAGGGACTTTAAGGATAGGTCACGAAAAAGACGCTTGCGCGACAAAATTCGTACTTTCGATGCTGCTCTGCAGCACTTCTCGTGTTGGACTTTCCCAGGCAGAGAATAGGCTTTGCTGATGACATTGGCATGTCAATCGTCTAGCATTCGCAACGCAATAAACGTATTCAAAATGCACCATGCTGCTGCGCTGCGGCAATGGTGTTTTTTTGGCAATTTGCGGGGGTGCCCGGGGGTTGCCCTGCTTATTAGCGGTTTGCTGGAGGTCAAGGGACGGTAGAATGGCCCAATTTGCCAGCAATCGCGCACAACAACCTGACATGCCGCAAAAGAAAACGCCGTACTTCGAGTTACGTAGTGGTGCCGTAGACACCCTGCATTTCGTAGTCAAGACGCCTCAACTGGACACCTTGCGCACCGAACTGGCGCAACGTTTCGAAGCGACCCCGGAGTTTTTTGCCGGCGACACCGTCGCCATCGACGTACGGCGTTTGACCGGCGACGAACGCGTCGCTGTGCCTGCGTTGGCCGAAATGCTGGCGGAATTCCGCATGAAGCCGATCGGGGTCGTCGCCAACACCGAACAAGCGGGTTGGGCGGTGGCCGACGGTCTGCCGCTTCTGGACAGTCATGAGCGCCACGAGCGCCGTGCGCCGCGCGCGGCACGCGAGGCCAACGATGCCGAGTCAGCGTCGCAGGCAAGCGCCGAGGCCGCGTCGGTGGCGTCTGCACAGGCGGTTCCCGAGGCATCTTCCATCCCCTCGACCATCATCGACAAGCCGTTGCGTTCGGGTCAGCAGGTCTATGCGAAGGGCGACCTGATCATCCTCGATCTCGTCAGTTATGGGGCCGAGGTGATCGCGGAAGGTAATATTCACATTTACGCGCCGCTGCGGGGGCGGGCACTTGCAGGGGTGAAGGGCAAGCTCGATGCGCGCATCTTCTGTACCTGTCTTGAGCCCGAGCTGATTTCCATCGCCGGTATTTACCGGACTGGCGAATATGCGCTGCCGCCCGATGTTCAGGGGCGTTCGGTGCAGGTGCGGCTGGTAGACGACAAACTGATTTTCGAGCCCCTCGGGCTCAAGTAATTCGTAGCTAATTTCATCCTCAAGTTTGGGAAGGCATCGACAGATGGCAAAAGTGATTGTGGTGACCTCTGGCAAGGGTGGTGTCGGCAAGACGACGACCAGCGCCAGCTTTTCCGCCGGCCTCGCCTTGCAGGGGCACAAGACGGCAGTCATCGATTTCGACGTCGGCCTGCGCAATCTCGACCTCATCATGGGTTGCGAGCGCCGCGTGGTGTACGACCTGATCAATGTGATCCAGGGCGAAGCCAACCTCAATCAGGCGCTCATCAAGGACAAGTCCTGCGAGAACCTGTTCATCCTCCCCGCCTCGCAAACGCGTGACAAAGATGCACTCACGCAAGCGGGCGTCGAGAAGGTCATCAAGGACCTGACCGACATGGGTTTCGAATACATCGTGTGCGATTCGCCGGCCGGTATCGAATCGGGTGCGTTGCTCGCGATGCACTTCGCCGACGAAGCGCTCGTGGTGACGAACCCGGAAGTGTCGTCGGTCCGTGACTCGGATCGCATTCTGGGCATTCTGTCGTCGAAGACGAAGCGTGCCATCGATGGCAGTGAGCCGATCAAGGAGCATCTGCTTATCACCCGTTACAACCCGAAGCGTGTCAACGATGGCCAGATGCTGTCGCTGGAAGACATTCAGGAAATTCTGCGAATCAAGCTCATCGGCGTGATTCCGGAATCGGAGTCCGTGCTCCATGCCTCGAACCAGGGCACGCCCGCTATCCATCTGGATGGCACGGACGTGGCCGACGCGTATCGCGACGTGGTAAGCCGATTCAAGGGCGAAGACAAGCCCATGCGCTTTACCGACTATCAAAAGCCGGGCCTGTTGCAGCGCATTTTCGGCTCGAAGTAAGGAGCGCCCATGTCCTTCCTGTCTTTCCTCCTGGGGGAGAAGAAAAAGACCGCCGCCGTTGCCAAAGAGCGCCTGCAGATCATTCTGGCGCACGAACGCACGGGCTCGTCGCCGCCGGCCGATTACCTGCCGGCTCTGCAACGCGAGCTGGTCGCTGTCATCTCCAAGTACGTGAAAATCGCGCAAGACGACATCAAGGTCAGCGTCGAGCATCAGGACAACCTGGAAGTGCTCGAAGTGAAGATCGAACTGCCGCAGACCTGAACGGTCGATGTGGTCGGGCAGCTTCTGTGTAAGTTGTCGGCGTCTGAAGAGCGAGTAAACGAAAAGCCCGCCACCCTCGATGCAGGGTGGCGGGCTTTCGTCGTGCTCGTGGCGTGTGTTGACTGACGCCGTGTCAGAACTTGTAGTCGGGGTTCTTCGGGTCGAAAGTGGCGTCGGTCCACTGTTCCTTGCGCACCTTCTCGAAGCGCATTTCCTCGACCTTCTGCCCGGCGGCGTCCCACGCTTCGATACCTCGCGGTCTGCCCGTCTTCAGATCGAGCAACACGCGCGACTTGTTGGCATAGTGCTGTGGTGGCCCGGACGGGGCCTCCCATTCCAGTGCCAGCGCGCGAACGCCATTCGATTCGGATACCGAAATTTTTGCTGGCTTCTCGGAGAGTCCGGCGGCGCGAAAGCTCTTGCCGTCGTGTGCAATCTGATCGGCGATGAAGGCGAAACCGAGATCGCGCACCGTGTGATTCGATTGTGAGCGGGCGAGCGAGCCGTCGATGCTGCTCCAGATCGACGTGAAGCCGAGGATGCCGCCAAGGTGTCCGTACATCTCCTTGGGGCGTTTCGTCTCGTCATAGATGATTTCCTGGCCGGCATGCGCGCCGTCAGGCTGCCATTTCGCGTAGATCTGCAACGGGTTCTCGCGAATCTTCACGAGCATGCGGTCAGGCGTGGTCTGCCATTGATTGTTGATGCGCTCGTGACGCGTCAGCTCGTACTGATACTCCGGCAATGCAGAAGCCTCGGCTTTCAGAAAACGTACAAGCGCTTCCGGCTGGATGGCCTGCATGCTGGCGACGATCTGCTCGTCGGGCATCTTCGCCAGTTCGCCGCTCTTGATCGTGCGCGCGAGCCACTGCGTTTGTGCTGCGACGGGCAGGGCGGCGAGCTTCGCCGTGTCGGCGTCCGGGGCGGAGGTAGAAGTGGCAGTGGATGCGGCGGGGGCGCTCGCCTGCGCGAGCGCGGTGGATGCGGCCAGCACGCCCGCGAGCGCACTGACAGTCATTGCTACGGGCAGCATGGCCAGCGTCAATGTCATTCTCATATTGTTATCTCCCTTTATCTCCATGTGGTGCTGTGGGTCTCTCGCTACCTCCTTGAGACCGGATCGCGCAGCTCGCGCCGCAGGATCTTGCCGACCGTCGACTTGGGTAGTTCGCCCTGACGGAATTCGATGATGCGCGGCACCTTATACGCCGTGAGATGCTTGCGGCAGTGCGCGGCAATGGCTTCGATTGTGAGCGTCGGGTCCTTGGCGATGAGCACAAGCTTCACTCGCTCGCCAGCCACCGGATCGGGCACGCCGACCACAGCCGCTTCGCGCACGCCGGGGTGGAGCATCACCACGTCCTCGATTTCGTTCGGATAGACGTTGAAACCCGACACGAGAATCATGTCCTTCTTGCGGTCGATGAGCCTCACATAACCGCGCGCGTCCATGACGCCGATGTCGCCGGTCATCAGCCAGCCATCGGCGTCGAACGTTTTGGCCGTCTCTTCGGGACGATTCCAGTAGCCGCGCATGACCTGCGGTCCGCGCACGCACAACTCGCCCGGCTCGCCGATGGGTGCCCACGTGCCATCGTCACGCTTGAAGCGCACATCGGTCGACGGCGCGGGCAGGCCGATGGAGCCGGAGAAGTCGACGGCATCCATGTGCGCGATGTCCACGGGGTTCATCGTGACGATGGGCGAGCATTCGGTGAGACCGTAGCCTTCGATGATCGGCTTGCCCGTGACCTGCTTCCATCGCTCGGCAATCGCGCGTTGCGTTGCCATGCCGCCAGCGAGCGACAGTTTCAGTCTGGAGAAGTCGCGTGCGCGGAAGTCCGCGTTCTCGAGCAGGCCGTTGAACAGGGTATTGACGCCTGTCACCCCCGTGAAGGTTTCGTTGCGAATGATGTAGACGACCTTTTTCACGTCGCGTGGATTCGCAATCAGAATGTTGCGTCCACCCAGACTCATGAACACCAGACAGTTCAACGTCAGCGAGAGGATGTGATACATCGGCAGCAGCGACAGATTGACTTCGATGTCGCCGTCGAGCTGATCGGCTGCCCACGCCTCCGTTTGCAGCAGATTGGCCAGCACGTTGCCGTGCGAGAGCATGGCGCCCTTGGCAACGCCCGTTGTCCCGCCGGTGTATTGGAGAAAGGCGAGGTCTTCGCGCACGAGCGGCACCGGCGTGGCCTTCAGCCTTGCGCCGCTCGCAAGCGCCTGACGAAGCGCCATCGCCTGCGGCAAGCGATACGGCGGCACTTGCTTGGCGATGTGCCGCATGAGGAAGTTAACGGCACGTCCCTTGACGTTCGCTCCGGGCTGGAGCAAATCGCCGATCTGCGTCACGAGTATGTTGCGCACCTGGGTGCCCGGTAGCGCTTCCTCCAGCGTTTTTGCGAAGTTCTCGAAGACGACGATGGTCTGCGCGCCGCTGTCCTGCAACTGGTGCTTCAGCTCGCGTGCCGTGTACAGCGGGTTGACGTTGACGACCACAGCACCGGCAATGAGCGTGCCGAACAGGCAGATCGGATACTGGAAGCAGTTGGGCATCATCAGCGCGACGCGCTCGCCCTTCTTCACGCCCCGGGCTTGCAGCCACGCAGCGAAGGCATGGGCCTGACGGGACACCTCGCCATACGTGATCTCACTGCCGAGACTCACGAAGGCGATGCGGTCGCGGTACTTCTCGATCCATTCGTCGAACGCCTGCACGAGCGATGCATAGCGATTGACGTCGATGTCGGCAGGTACCCCGGGAGGGTAGGCACTGAGCCACACGCGTTCCTGCTGAACGGCTTGATCCATCGTTGTCTCCGTTGAAGTTTTCTGCATTTTTATGCGCCGCCATGATCGCGATGCGGCCGATCTGTCGTCGGCTCGCCGTCGTTCGCCCGGCGGCGTTTGCAACTTCCCCTGTGTGGCTTCGCTCGTTGTTTTTTGCTGCTTTGTAGCGGCTTTGTGGCTGTTGTGTTTATCGTTCCAGCATCGCGACGACACCCTGACCGCCGGCCGCGCAGATCGAGATGAGGCCACGGCCGCCGCCGCGCTGGGACAACAGCTTGGCGAGCGTGGCGAGAATGCGCCCGCCGGTGGCGGCGAACGGATGCCCGCAAGCGAGCGAGCTGCCGTTCACGTTCAGACGCTGACGGTCGATGCTGCCCAGCGGCGCGGCCAGTCCCAGCTTGTCGCGGCAGTACGCGGGGTCTTCCCAAGCCTTCAGCGTGCAAAGCACTTGCGCGGCGAAGGCCTCGTGAATTTCGTAGAAATCGAAGTCCTGCAATGTGAGTCCCGCCTGCGCGAGCATGCGCGGCACCGCATAGGCCGGGGCCATCAGCAAGCCCTCACGCTGCGATTCGTCCGGATTGAAGAAGTCGACGGCCGCCGTTTGTGAGTACGTGAGATAGGCGAGCACCGGATGGTTGTGCGCTTTCGCCCAGTCTTCGCTCGCGAGCAGCACGCACGACGCGCCATCGGTCAGTGGCGTGGAGTTGCCTGCCGTGAGTGTTCCTGTAGCGCTACGATCGAACACCGGCTTGAGGCTGGCGAGCTTCTCCAGCGTGAGATCGGGACGCAGGTTGTTGTCGCGTTGCAGGCCGCGAAACGGTGTCATCAGATCGAGGAAAAAGCCGCGCTCGTACGCTTGCGCCAGATGTTCGTGACTGGCGAGCGTGAGCGTGTCCTGCGCGGCGCGCTCGATTTCCCAGCGCTTTGCCATCAACTCGCAATGCTCGCCCATCGAGAGGCCTGTGCGCGGCTCGCCGTTGCGGGGTAGCGCCGGGTTGAACAACATGCCGGGGCGTACCTTCGCCAGCGCGCCGAGCTTGCCGCCGGTGCTGCGCTGACGGTTCGCTTCGAGAAGGATCTTGCGCAGCTTCTCGTTGACGCCGATGGGCGCGTCCGACGCCGTGTCGACGCCACCGGCAATCGCCACGTCGATCTGACCGAGTGCGATCTTGTTGCCGGTGAGGATCGCTGTCTCAAGACCCGTGCCGCAGGCCTGCTGGACATCGTAGGCAGGCGTTTGCGGGGCGAGCGTGGTCGACAGTACCGACTCGCGCGTGAGGTTGAAGTCGCGGGCGTGCTTGAGCACTGCGCCCGCCGCGACTTCGCCGAGCGTCTGGCCGTGCAGATCGAAGCGGTCGATGAGGCCCTGGAACGCGGCCGTGAGCATGTCCTGATTCGATGCGGTGGCGTAGGCCGTGTTCGAGCGCGCGAACGGAATGCGATTGCCGCCGAGGATAGCGACGCGGCGCAAGGCGGGGGCGGGCGCAGTGGGTTTGAGGGCGCTCATGGCTGGTCCGGGAAATGGGTTTGAGAGGAAGACGAAGGCGAAGTGGGCCGGGTCGAAGACGCGCCGCCAATGGCTTGCCAGCGTCCGCGCAGATGCGGGACGGTGCCTGCGGCGTCGCGCAGTTCGAAATGTTGCACATTCGGCTGCACATGCGGTTGTGCGGGCGGCGCACGCCAGAAGGTGACGTCGCCGGGTAGCAGCACAGGTGTCTTGAATTCCACCAGCAGATCGACCGGACCGGAGGCGCTTACGTCGTCCGGCAGCACGGCTGCGAGCGTTCGCGCGAAGCTCCACATCCCGTGAATGATGGGGCGCGCAAAACCGAACAGCTTCGCCGTGAGCGGCCACAAATGAATCGGGTTGTAGTCGCCCGAGATGCGCGCATATTGGCGTCCAAGGTCCGCCGGGACCGGCCATATCGCTGCTTTTGTCAGTGACGGATCGGCGCTTAACTGTGCCTGATAGGGAGCGCCGAGTGCGTCGCGCACGCCGGTGCGCAGGTACAGACTCTCGCCGATCCACACGACGATGTCGTCGCGACGGGCCGTCGTGACCACCGTGAACACCTGTCCTTTGTCGTGTGCGGACAGCGGGCCGCACCGCACATCCAACGTCAGGCGTTCGCCCACGTTCAGCGTCGCAAACTGCCGGATCCGGTTCGCCAGATGCACCATGCCGAGCATGGCGAACGGGAAAGCGCGGTTTGTCATCAGCAGCATGTGAAGCGGGAAGGCGAGCAGATGCGGCCACGTGGGCGGCACGCCTGTGGTCTGAGCGAAGCCGCACAGCCGTGCGTAGCGGGCGATGTCTTCGCCGTCCAGTGGCACGTTGCGTCGCTCGAAAGCCAGCGGCGGCATCGGCTGCGCGCGGGCCGGTTTGCGCGAGGTCATCAGTGCGCGCAAATACAGATGCAGGGGCGACGGCAGATATGTGACTTGCTTCAGTTGTGTGGCGACGGCGATGTTCGGACTGTCGGATGGATCATGCGGTCGGTCGTTCGGCATCGTCATGCTCCGAGCAGGCTCTGGCCGCACACGCGCACGACCTGTCCGGTCAGCGCGCCCGAGGCCGGATGGGCGAGCCACGCGATGGCTTCGGCCACGTCGACAGGCTGGCCACCCTGTCCGAGCGAGTTCATGCGGCGTCCGGCTTCGCGAATGGCGAACGGAACCGCTGCGGTCATTTGCGTCTCGATAAAGCCGGGCGCGACGGCATTGATGCTGATATGACGCGCTGCGAGCAATGGTGACCACGCCTCGACCATCCCGATGACGGCAGCCTTCGATGCGGCGTAATTGGTCTGCCCGCGATTGCCTGCAATGCCACTGATGGAAGCGACGCCGACGATCCGGCTGTTTGCGCGCAGCACACCGGCGTCGAGCAACGCGGCATTGAGACGCTGGGGTGCGCCGACGTTGATGTCGAGCACGCTCTGCCATTGCGCATCGGTCATGCGAACAATCGTTTTGTCGCGCGTGATGCCAGCGTTATGTACGAGGATGTCCAGACCGTGCGGCGCGCGCGTCGCGAGATGCGCCATCAGTGTGGCTGCGGCCTCCGGCGAAGCGATATCGCACGTGAGGGCGCTACCGTCGAGGCGCGTGGCGACGGTGGTCAGCGCGTCTTGCGCGGACGGGATGTCGACGCACACGACATGCGCACCGTCGCGCGCCAGGACGGTCGCGATGGACTCGCCGATGCCGCGTGCCGCACCTGTCACCACGGCGACCTGTCCGGCGAGCGGACGGGTGTCGCGCATGGGCGGTGTTTCGAAGACAGGCGCGTGAAGTGTGATCGCCTGACCGCTCACATACGCGGCGCGAGGTGAGAGGAAGAATCGCAACGTGGAGTGCAGCGACTCGCGGGCATCGGGGGCGACGTAAAGCAATTGCGCCGTTGCGCCACGTTTGAGCTCCTTGGCCAGCGAGCGCACGAAGCCCTCCAGCGCGCGCTGCGCGATGCTCGCCTGCGGCGTGGCGGCCATCGACGGCGGCAGGCCGAGCACGAGCACGCGAGCGCATCGATCGAGCGTTGCCAGCGTGTCGTGGAAGAACGCGTAAAGCGACTCAAGTCCTGAGGTGTCGGCAATACCGCTCGCGTCGAACAGTAATGCTTTGGGACGCACGCCTTCGTTCGCGTTGAACCGTCCGCTCATCGTGCCCGCCTTGTTGGCGTACGAAATCCAATCGAGCCGATCCGCATGAGCAAGGCTCGGGATGCCGAGCCAATGTAGTTCGCGGGCGAGACCGGGCAGCAATGGCGCATCGCCCGCGCCGCCGACGACGGCCAGCGGTGGCGCAACGAGACGTGCTTCGGCGCCATTGTCGCCATCGTCGCCATAGTCCGGCATGCGCTCGAGCGGCACCGGGCGTGGCAGGCCCAGCGCGCTGGCCAGGCGGCTGCCCACGGCGGAGTTGGCAAAGGCAAGGTATCGGTCGGACGTCGTCACGGCGCGGAAATCCTCAAAGTGTTCTGGCGAAAAATTGATAACAGTTGGCAGCGTCGGCAGCGGTGGCGGCCGGACTCACGACGTGAGTGCTTCGTCCGCCGGGGTCTGACGCCGGGCCTGTTGCATGTCGCTGGCGCGCCCGAAGTCGGCCGGAAAGTCGTCGACCGCCACGGCCTTCGCCGCGTAATCGGCGTACTGCGCCAGCAGGCGGCGCTCGTCGTCGCTTACCAGTTGCAGCGTCGCCGCATGGTCCACCCAGGCAGTGAACTCGGGCAGGCTCTGCGGCATGGCCGCCAGACGCCCCTCCTTGATCGCGGTGCGCAGACGTTGCTCGATCACGGTGACCTGCGGCGTCATCTGGAAGACGATTTCGCCGTAAGCCAGATCGTCGACGTCAGGGCTCGGCGAGTAGCTGCCAGCGATGAGGCGCTCGCGGGCGTCGCCCGGCGTTTGCATCACCTCGGCCACGCGGGCGGCCAGCGCATCCGACGGCTTGGCGTACGGCAGACCGAGCGGCATCAGCTTCCAACGCATCCACCACGCAACGCCCCGCGACGGATAGTTCGCCAGCACGCCCTCGAAGGCCTCGCGCGCTTGCCAAAGGGCATCCTGCGCAGCCCAATGCACCAGCGGCAGGTCGGCAACGGGACGGCCTTCGTCCTCGAAGCGCTTGAGCGTCGCGGTCAGAAGGAAGAGTTGGGAAAGAATGTCGCCGAGGCGTCCCGTAATGCTCTCGCGACGCTTGAGCGAGCCGCCGAGCACCGCCATCGAAATGTCGGCTGCGATGGCGAGCAGCGTCGACATGCGGTTCGCGGCGCGGTAGTAGGCGTGCAGTTCGGGCGCGGCCTTCGAAGGCACGGCGGAGAAGCGCGCATGCGTGATGCCTTGCAGCGCGCCGCGCACGATGTTGCTCGTGACGAACGTCAGGTGGCCGAAGAGGGCGTCGTCGAAGGCGCACACGGCGGCAGTGTGGTCGGTCGTCTGCGCGGCAGCCAGCTCCTTAAGCACATACGGATGGCAGCGGATCGCACCCTGACCGAAGATCATCAGGCAGCGCGTCATGATGTTCGCGCCTTCCACGGTGATCGACACAGGAATCTGCTGGTAGGCGCGGGCAAGGAAGTTGTTTGGGCCCATGCAGATGCCCTTGCCAGCGACGACGTCCATGCCGTCGTTCACCACCTTGCGAGCGCGTTCGGTCACGTGGTACTTCGCGATGGCCGAGATGACCGAGGGCTTTTCGCCGAGGTCGACGGCCAATGCCGCCATGCGACGCGCAGCGTCCATCGCGTAGAGGTTGCCGGCCATGCGCGCGAGCGCTTCCTGTACCCCTTCGAACTTGCCGATCGGCGTGCGGAACTGGCGACGCACGGCCGCATACGCGCCGGTCGCGCGCACGGCGATCTTCGAGTAACCGACGTTCGACGACGGCAACGAAATCGCGCGGCCTGCGGCGAGACATTCCATCAGCATCCGCCAGCCCTTGCCCACTTGTGCCTGTCCACCGATCACCCAGTCGAGCGGGATGAAGACGTCTTTGCCGGAGTTCGGGCCGTTCTGGAAGACGGCGTTCAGCGGCCAGTGACGACGGCCGATCACGACGCCCGGGTGCTTCGTGGGAATCAGCGCGCAGGTAATGCCGGGTTCGGCGTCGTCGCCCAGCAGATGGTCGGGGTCGAGCGCGCGGAACGCCAGGCCGAGCACCGTGGCGATAGGGCCTAGTGTGATGTAGCGCTTGTTCCAGGTGACGCGAAAACCAAGGGTCTCGCGGCCCTCATGCATGCCGCGGCAGACAATGCCTATGTCCGGAATGGCGGCGGCGTCCGAGCCCGCATAGGGACTCGTCAGCGCAAAGCAGGGGATTTCTTCGCCCTTGGCGAGGCGGGGGAGATAGTAGTTCTTCTGGTCTTCGGTGCCGTAGTGCAACAGCAGTTCGGCCGGACCGAGCGAGTTCGGCACCATCACTGAAACAGCCGCAGCGGAACAGCGGGACGCCAGCTTCATCACCACTTGCGAGTGTGCGTAGGCGGAGAATTCGAGGCCGCCGTAACGCTTCGGAATGATCATGCCGAGAAAGCCTGCATCCTTTGCGTATTGCCAGGCCTTGGGCGGCAGGTCCTGCCAGACCTGCGTGCTTTCCCAGTCGTTCGACAGATCGCAAAGATGCTCGACCTGATTGTCCATGAATGCCTGCTCGTCGGCCGACAGGGCGGGAGCAGGCATAGCGCTGAATTTGTCCCAGTCGGGGCGGCCGGAGAACAGGTCGGCGTCCCACCAGACGGTACCGGCTTCAATCGCATCTTTTTCGGTATCCGACATTTCCGGCATGATCGACCGGAACTTGGCGAGCATCGGCGCAGTGACCCACGCGCGGCGTAGCGGGCCGATGCTGAGAATCAACGCGGGAAGGATGAGTACGACGGCGAGAATCGCTGTCGCGACCGTTCCCGTCAGTCCGAGCGAGATGCCTGCGCCCACCCACAGGACGGTGGCGATCAGCCATTGCCAGGCGTGTGCACGGTAGAAAAGCAGGGCTGTGACGCCCACGACAAACGCGAGAATCCATAAGGCCATCATTTTTCTCCTCCCTTCGGGTTCAGCTCCCCGGTCGGTGCCAGATGGCCCCGCGCGCCCCGAGGGGCGAACGCAGCGCCGGAGCTGTCGTCCTCGTGCCGTCTGTCGATCTTCGCTGGCGTTGTGCGCAGTGGGATTCGGTGACGGCGTTGTTGTTGGATCGTTCGGCGACGCAATGGTGCGCCGGGAATTCGAGTAAAGCGTCGAAACGTGAAACCATCACGCGATGGAAAGCCGACGGCCGTCCAGCGCGGGTTACGCGGTAGTCGGATGATGCGGCAAGCGCGAGGTGCGTTGGCCTGCGCGGCCCTTTGTCCGGCCGCGTAGTTGGCGAATTTTTACGTCAGACGTTCGCGAGCGAACGGTCGCTGGCGCTCGATTCCGGGCCGCCCTCGTGAGTCCGAGATTCAGTGTGCCCGGACGCTTGTCCGGCTTCGCGCGGCGGGGTGACGTCGGCGTCTTTCGCCAGCGCGAAAACGGCAGCGAAGCTCGCCAGTTGCTCGTCGCCCGGCATCGGGGCCTTGAGCGCGGCCACCATGAGTGCCGTCAGGCGTGCCACGACTTGCAGGTCGCCCATCGGCTGTCCCTGTGCGAACGTGTCGATCAGGCGGGAGGTGTCGCTGCTGGCGAGCACGCCGGACAACGCCTGCAACGCGAAGTGCAGACGCCAGCCCAATTCCTGACGCGGCAACTCCGGCAACGCGCGTGCGAAGGCTTCAAAGAAGCGCTCGAAAACCGGGGCGTAATGCTGTTGCAGATAGTCGCGGATGAAGGGCGAGGGGTCGGCGTAGACGCGTCCTAGCAACCGCAGGAATGCGGGGCCGCCGATGTCCCGATGATGGGAGATAGCGAGGGCCGGGATGAACATGGCACCCAGCACGTGTTCGCACGTCAGCTTCGGGGCTGGCCACGTGGCCTCGGCACGCGTGAGCAGGGCGAGGCGTTCGTCGTTTAGCCGGTCCAGCCGGCGCGAGAGCATCGCCTGGAGCAACGTTTCCTTACTGCCGAAGTGATAGTTGACGGCCGCCAGATTGACCTCGGCGCGCGAGGTGATCTGGCGCAGGGACATGGCTTCATAGCCGAATTCGATGAACAGGTCTTCTGCCGCATCGAGAATGCGCAGTTTGGTGTCGCCAGCTTGACGGCCGGCCGAGACGCGAGGACTCACGACGAACCTCCTGTGTTTTTCGGGGACGGACCCAGGGACGGATGGCACAACACTGCACCATCCTCAGGAACCGATGTTTCATTCAAACGTTCGATTGAATCCTAGGCGTTAAGCGGACGTCTCCCAAGCGCTTTTTGTGGGTGTCGTCCTCTAATCTGCGTTTGGGGCAGCGGCTGCCGGGGGTCACGTTTTTCGGGACGGCGAACTTCGGGGAAGGTGGAAAGGTCTGATTTCGGTGCTTTCCAGCCGGAAAGTCTGGAGGCGGGACAATAGTTTGCTAAAATGTTCCGCTTTGTGTGCAAGACCGTTTTGGCGCTAACCCGATTCGTCGGGTGCGGAGGGAAGCCGGCGTCGCATCGTCGGTTCCGGCCCAAGGTTGATTAACTGACAGGGTCCGCTTGCGGCATTCCCTCGCCGCAACACAGAACGACCCTCTGGATGGACGAATATCCTCATGACTATCGCTGTTGAAAACCTCGGCAAGCTCGAGCGTCGCTTTACCATCACCCTGCTCAAGCAGGACGTCGAAAAAGAAGTCGCGACGCGCATTCAGCGACTGTCGAAGACGGTTCGCATGCCGGGCTTCCGTCCGGGCAAGGTGCCCCTGAAGATGGTCACCCAGCAGTACGGTGGTCAGGTCGAAGCCGAAGTCGTCAGCGACAAGGTTGGCCAGCAATTCTTCGAAGTCAGCAAGGACCAGGACCTGCGTGTGGCCGGTCAGCCGCGTTTCGCGCCGAAGGCCGACGCCGCCGAGACCGAATACGCTTTCGACGCCACGTTCGAAATCTATCCGGAAGTGAAGATCGGCGATCTGGCCACGGCCGAAGTCAGCCGCACCACGACCGACGTCTCGGAAGCCGAAATCGATCGCACCCTCGACATCCTGCGCAAGCAGCGCGTGCACTACCACGTGCGCGGTGAAGCCGGCGCCCACGGCGACGGCGGCTCGGTCGAAGCCAAGGACGGCGACCGCGTGACGGTCGACTTCGTCGGCAAGATCGACGGTGAAGTGTTCGCAGGCGGCAGCGCCGAAGACTTCGTGTTCGTGCTGGGCGAAGGCCGCATGCTCCCGGAATTCGAAAAGGCAACGCTGGGCCTGAAGGTCGGCGAAGCGAAGGAATTCGAACTCAAGTTCCCGGACGAGTACCACGGCAAGGAAGTGGCCGGTAAGACCGCCACGTTCACCGTCACGCTCAAGAAGGTCGAGTGGGCGCACCTGCCGGAAGTCGACGGCGAATTCGCCAAGTCGCTCGGCATCGCCGACGGCAGCATCGAAAAGATGCGCGCCGACATCAAGGAAAACCTGTCGCGCGAAGTGAAGCGTCGCACGCAGGCGCTCCTCAAGGATCAGGTCATGAACGCCCTGATCTCGGTGTCGGAACTCGACGTGCCGAACGCGCTGATCGAACAGGATCAGGAACGCCTCGTGGCGATGGCCCGCCAGGACCTCGCACAGCGTGGCGTGCCGAACGCCGGCAACGTGCCGATCCCGGCTGAAATGTTCAAGGAACAAGCCGAGCGTCGCGTGAAGCTGGGTCTGATCCTTGCCGAGCTGGTCAAGCAAAACGACCTGCAAGCCAAGCCGGACCAGATCAAGGCCGAAGTCGAAGAGTTCGCGAAGAGCTACGAAGACCCGCAAGAAGTCGTCCGCTGGTACTATGGCGATCAGCAGCGCATGGCGGAAATGGAAGGTTTCGTCGTCGAGAACAACGTGGTCGAGTTCGTCCTTGGCAAGGCCAAGGTGACCGACAAGCAAGTTAGCTTTGAAGAGCTGGCTGGCAACACGCAATCCTAATCGGCGCGATACGACCGACTGAACCGCCGCGGCCGCAAGGCCGTGGCGGTTCTTTTCCAAATGGCCTTCGGGCTTCCTCCTTGCGGCGCGCAAAACCATCTCGATAGAAGGGTCGAACCGATATGATTACCCGTTCCGAATTGCTCGCCCAACTCGCCTCCCAGACGCACAACTCCGCCCTCGAAACGCAAGGCCTTGGCCTCGTGCCGATGGTCGTCGAGCAAAGTGGTCGTGGTGAGCGCGCTTACGATATTTATTCGCGACTCCTCAAAGAGCGCATCATTTTCATGGTTGGCGAGGTCAACGACCAGAGCGCCAACCTCGTCGTCGCCCAATTGCTGTTCCTCGAGAGCGAAAATCCGGACAAGGAAATCTCGATGTACATCAATTCGCCGGGCGGTTCCGTCTCGGCAGGCCTGGCGATTTACGACACGATGCAGTTCGTCAAGCCGGCGGTCTCGACGCTGTGCCTCGGTATGGCTGCGAGCATGGGCGCTTTCCTGCTGGCCGCCGGTGAGAAGGGCAAGCGTTTTGCTCTGCCGAACGCACGCATCATGATTCACCAGCCGCTGGGCGGTGCGCGTGGTCAGGCGTCGGACATCGAGATTCACGCCAAGGAAATCCTCCTGCTCAAGGACCGGTTGAATCGTCTGCTCGCTGAGAACACCGGGCAGTCGCTCGAAGTGATCGCACGCGATACCGACCGAGACAACTTCAAGTCCGCCGCCGACGCCGTCGAGTACGGTTTGATCGATCGCGTGCTCGAAAAGCGTCCCTGATTCGGACCCGAAGACGGGGCGCCTGACGGCAAAATCGTTGGCGCGACACCTGGCATTTTCGATTCGGGAAGCTGGGTGATCGCGCCAAGTGTTTGTCGTTAAAGGGAATTTAAGGCTGTCGCGAGTGGGCCACACGCTCGTACAGCATGGCGTTACAATGGGATTCACGTATGCCGCGTTTGCCGCCCCCGGCGGGGGACGACCGGGGCGCAAATTGCTAGCAGGCTGACACAGATATGGTGGATAAAAAAAGCACTTCCAACGGCGAAAAGCTGCTCTACTGCTCCTTCTGCGGAAAGAGCCAGCACGAGGTCAAGAAGCTCATCGCAGGTCCGTCCGTATTCATTTGCGACGAGTGCATTGATCTGTGCAATGAGATTATTCGCGACGAGGCCGCAGCGGCCGAAGACGAGAGCGGCAGCGGCGCCAAGTCCGATCTGCCGTCCCCGCAGGAAATTCGCGAGAGTCTCGATCAGTATGTGATCGGTCAGGACCGGGCCAAGAAGATTCTGGCGGTTGCGGTCTATAACCATTACAAGCGATTGAAGCACCTCGGCGACAAGCGCGACGAGGTCGAACTTTCCAAGAGCAACATCCTGCTGATCGGGCCGACCGGCTCGGGCAAGACGCTGCTCGCGCAGACGCTCGCGCGTCTGCTCAACGTGCCTTTCGTGATTGCCGACGCCACCACGCTGACCGAAGCCGGTTATGTGGGTGAAGACGTCGAAAACATCATCCAGAAGCTCCTGCAGAACTGCAATTACGAGATCGAGCAGGCGCAGAAGGGCATTGTCTACATCGACGAAATCGACAAGATCAGCCGTAAGTCGGACAACCCGTCGATTACGCGCGACGTGTCGGGCGAAGGCGTGCAGCAGGCGCTGCTCAAGCTGGTCGAAGGCACGATGGCGTCGGTGCCGCCGCAGGGCGGTCGCAAGCATCCGAACCAGGATTTCATCCAGGTCGACACGACGAACATCCTCTTCATTTGCGGCGGCGCGTTCGATGGTCTCGAAAAGATCATCATGAACCGTACGGAAAAGACGGGGATTGGTTTTGGCGCGACGGTCAAGACGGGCGAAGAGCGGGACGCAGGCGAATTGCTGCGCGACGTCGAACCCGAGGATCTGATCAAGTTCGGTCTTATTCCGGAACTGATTGGTCGTCTGCCGGTGGTTGCCACGTTGGGTAAGCTTGACGAAGACGCGCTGGTCACGATCCTGATCGAGCCGAAGAACGCGCTGGTTAAACAGTATCAACGTCTGTTCTTGATGGAAGGCGTCGAGCTGGAGATTCGCCCGGCCGCCATGCATGCCGTGGCGCGCAAGGCGATCAAGCGCAAGACGGGTGCGCGCGGCCTGCGTTCGATCATCGAACAGGCCTTGCTGGAAGTCATGTACGAGTTGCCGTCGCTTAAGGGCGTGACCAAGGTCATCCTTGATGAAAACGCCATCAGTGGCGACGGAAAGCCGCTTTTGATCTATCAGGAGTCGCCCAAGGTTGCCGGCTCCAATTGAACGGTCAACTTAGCGCTACCCCAAGCCGTTCATGGAAACATGGACGGCTTTTTTTCCTTCATACTAGTGCCACGGGCAATGAAACCCCGAGTGGTGCAACTTGTTGGCGAAAGGGCTTTTCCAGCCTCTTGTAATTCTCGCCGGCGGCCTCAATTAGCTGGAACACAACGGTATCGTTAAATATGGGGAACGAGATGTCAGGCACCCAAATCCTCCCGCCCGAAGCGATTCAACTGCCCCTGTTGCCTCTGCGCGACGTGGTCGTGTTTCCGCACATGGTGATTCCCCTTTTCGTGGGGCGTCCGAAATCGATTAAAGCGCTTGAAACCGCGATGGAAGGCGGCAAGCACATCATGCTGGTCGCGCAGAAAGCCGCGGCCAAGGATGAGCCCACGTCCAAGGATCTCTACGAGATCGGCTGCGTGGCGAACATCCTGCAAATGCTCAAACTGCCCGATGGCACCGTCAAGGTGCTCGTCGAAGGGATTCAACGCGCCCGCACCCTGAGTGTGGACGAAGAAGAAACCCAGTTCACGTCGGAAGTCATGCCGCTTGAGCCGGACGACGGCAATTCGCCGGAATCCGAGGCCCTGCGTCGTGCGATCGTGGCGCAGTTCGATCAGTACGTGAAGCTCAACAAGAAGATTCCGCCGGAGATCCTGACGTCGCTGTCGGGCATCGACGAAGCGGGTCGTCTGGCTGACACCATCGCCGCACACCTGCCGCTCAAGCTGGAGCAGAAGCAGAAGATTCTGGAGATGTTCCCGGTCATCGAGCGCCTTGAGCATTTGCTCGCGCAGCTCGAGAGCGAGATCGACATTCTCCAGGTGGAAAAGCGCATTCGTGGCCGCGTAAAGCGCCAGATGGAAAAGAGCCAGCGCGAGTACTACCTGAACGAGCAGGTCAAGGCGATCCAGAAGGAACTGGGTGAAGGCGAAGAGGGTGCGGATCTCGAAGAACTCGAGAAGCGCATCAAGGCAGCGCACCTGCCCAAGGAAGCCAAGAAGAAGGCCGACGCCGAACTCAAGAAGCTCAAGCTGATGTCGCCGATGTCGGCAGAAGCGACTGTCGTGCGCAACTACATCGACACGCTGGTCGGTCTGCCGTGGCGCAAGAAGAGCAAGGTCAATAACGATCTGACGAACGCCGAGAAGGTGCTCGACGAAGACCACTTCGGTCTCGAGAAGGTCAAGGAACGCATCCTTGAGTATCTTGCTGTGCAACAGCGCGTGGACAAGGTCAAGGCGCCGATCCTGTGCCTGGTCGGGCCCCCTGGTGTCGGTAAGACCTCGCTCGGTCAGTCGATTGCGCGTGCCACGAACCGCAAGTTCGTGCGTATGGCGCTGGGCGGCGTGCGTGACGAGGCCGAGATTCGCGGTCACCGTCGCACGTACATCGGTTCGATGCCCGGCAAGATTCTGCAGAGCCTCTCGAAGGTCGCCGTGCGCAACCCGCTGTTCCTGCTCGATGAAGTGGACAAGATGGGCATGGACTTCCGTGGCGACCCGAGCTCGGCGTTGCTCGAAGTGCTCGATCCGGAACAGAACCACACGTTCTCGGACCACTACGTCGAAGTCGACTTCGATCTGTCGGATGTGATGTTCGTGGCGACATCGAACTCGCTGAACATTCCGGCACCGTTGCTCGACCGTATGGAAGTGATCCGTTTGTCGGGTTACACGGAAGACGAGAAGGTCAACATCGCCCAGCGTTATCTGCTGCCGAAGCAGAAGAAGAACAACGGGTTGAAGGAAGGCGAAATCGATCTGACGGAAGCCGCGATTCGCGACATCATTCGTTACTACACGCGTGAAGCGGGTGTGCGTTCGCTTGAGCGTGAAATCTCGAAGATCTGCCGCAAGGTCGTGAAGATGTTGCTGCTCAAGAAGGTCGATGGCTCGTCGATCAAGGTCGATGCCGGCAATCTCGACAACTTCCTCGGCGTGCGCAAGTTCGACTTCGGTCTGGCCATGAAGGAGAACCAGATCGGTCAGGTCACGGGTCTGGCGTGGACGGAAGTCGGTGGCGATCTGCTGACGATCGAGGCGGCGCTGATGCCTGGCAAGGGCAACATTATCCGCACGGGTTCGCTCGGCGACGTGATGAAGGAGTCGGTCGAGGCGGCACGCTCGGTGGTGCGTTCGCGTGCACGTCGTCTCGGCGTGTCCGACGAGCAGTTCGAGAAGAAGGACATCCACATTCACGTGCCCGAAGGCGCGACGCCGAAGGACGGTCCGTCCGCTGGTATCGCGATGACGACGGCGCTCGTGTCGGTGCTCACAGGGATTCCGGTGCGTGCGGATGTGGCGATGACCGGCGAGATCACGCTGCGCGGCGAAGTGTTGCCGATCGGTGGTCTCAAGGAGAAGCTGCTCGCAGCGCATCGCGGTGGCATCAAGCTCGTGTTGATTCCGGAAGAGAACGTGAAGGATCTCGCCGAGATTCCGGATACGGTCAAGAACGCGCTGGAGATCGTGCCGGTGCGCTGGATCGACAAGGTGCTTGAACTCGCACTGGAGCATGCACCGGCGCCGTTGCCGGAAGAAGAAGCCAAGGCAGCGCCTGTGACGCCGAACGCAGACGCGAGCGGCAAGCAGGACGTCATCAAGCACTAAGCGGGTTTCGTCGGGCGATGGATCGCAGTGCGGTCCTAGCCCGATAGAAAAACGTTCAAAAAGCTCGGGGTTTTCCCCCGGGCTTTTTTTATTCACGCAAAGTGCTCGAAAATAACGTCCGGCAAGCACTGATTCAGGAGTGCTTCCGATGCAGTCAGAACGCCGCAAAACGGCTTGACATCAGGGTTTGCGGCTTGTCTAATGGCAAAGCCAGCGGACCTCTCAGATCAATGTCAAGGCGCGCAAAGAGCGCCTCCGCGGCTCAATCGCCTACTATCCTTGCAAGGGGGTTACAGTGAATAAGACGGAACTGATCGAGCACATCTCTGAACAGGCAGATATTTCGAAAGCTGCCGCAGGCCGATCGCTTGACGCATTGGTGGGTGCAGTAAAGAAAGCGCTGAAGAAGGGTGACGACGTGACGCTGGTCGGCTTTGGTACGTTCCATCTCGCCAAGCGCGCCGCTCGTACGGGACGCAATCCGCGCACGGGAGAACCCATCAAGATCAAGGCGGCGAAGGTTCCGAAATTTCGCCCTGGCAAAGATCTCAAAGATGCAGTAAACTAACGAGCTTTCCTGCTTCGGCAGGAGGCAGCAAGAACAAGACTAAAATCGGGAACGGGTGCTTAGCTCAGTTGGTAGAGCGGCGCCCTTACAAGGCGTAGGTCGGGGGTTCGAGCCCCTCAGCACCCACCAGTTCCAGATCTTGGGGAGCGGTAGTTCAGTTGGTTAGAATACCGGCCTGTCACGCCGGGGGTCGCGGGTTCGAGCCCCGTCCGCTCCGCCAAATTGTGAAAAGGCGAACTTCGGTTCGCCTTTTTTGCCATATAGCGTCATAAAACGCATCCAGACGACTCTTCCGATTTCGTATGTTCGACTTCATTCGCCGTCACCAACGCTTGGTCCTCATCTTCCTGACGGTGCTGATCGTCCCGTCGTTCGTGGTGTTTGGCGTTCATGGCTGGCAGGAATACGCCTCGGATGCCGGTACGATCGCCAAGGTCGGCGATCAGACTGTGACGCGCCAGGAGTACGACAGCGTGCTGCGCGCGCAAACGGAGCGCATGCAGCAGATGTTCGGCGGCGCCGTCGACGCGGGCCAGATCAACACGCCGGAAATGCGCAGTGCAGTGCTGGACAATCTGATCCAGCAAAAGCTGCTGCAACAGGAAACCCTCAAGAAGAATTTGTCGGTGCCCGACGCGCAAGTGCGTGAGGCGCTCCTCGCCATTCCCGCGATTGCGCAGCTGCGCCGTGCAGACGGTTCGATCGATCAGGCTGCTTACGAGCAACTGCTGTCCGCGCAGAACCTGACGCCGCAGCGTCTCGAAGCGCAGATTCGTTTCGAACTGGCGTCGAATCAATTGCCGTCGAGCGTGCAGGCGAGCGCGATGCTGCCGAAGACGGTGCTCGAACGTTTCGCACAATTGCGTTCGCAGCAGCGCGAAGTGTCGGCGCTGGACTTCCCGCTGACGGACTTCGCCGGCAAGATCGTGCCGACGCAGCAGCAGATTCAGGCGTATTACGACGCGCACAAGGCTGCATTCCAGACGCCGGAGTCGGCTGAGATCCAGTACGTGGTGCTCGATCCGAAGGCCATGCCGACATCGGCGCAAACTGCGCCGAGCGACGATGTGCTGCGCAAGATGTACAACGACAATCTGAAGCAATACACGACGCAGGAAGAGCGCCGTGCATCGCACATTCTGATTGCCTCGCCGGCAGATGCGTCGCCGGCCGACCACGCCAAGGCGAAGGCCAAGGCTGACGCGATCCTCGCGCAGATCAGGAAGAATCCGAACGACTTCGCCAAGTTGGCCAGCGAGAACTCGGAAGACCCGGGTTCGAAGGGCAACGGTGGTGACCTCGGCTTCTTCGCGCGCGACGCTATGGTCAAGCCGTTTGCCGATGCCGCATTCGCACTCAAGAGCGAAGGTGAAGTGAGCGATGTCGTGAAGAGCGACTTCGGTTATCACATCATCAAGCTCACGGGCATCAAGCCGGCGCAGACGAAGTCGTTCGACGAAGTGAAGTCGCAACTGGCCGATCAGTATCGTCAGCAGGAAGCCGCGAAGGGCTACGCCAAGCTTGCAGACCAGTTCACGAACGCTGTGTACGAACAGCCGGACAGCCTGCAACCGGTGGCCGACAAACTGAACCTGAAGGTGCAGACCGCCAAGGTAACGCGTACGCCGGATGCTGCACTGGCCCAGAGTCCGCTCGGCAACGAGAAGCTGCTGAAGGCAGTGTTCGGCGACGAATCGCTCAAAAACAAGCGCAACACCGAAGCGGTGGACGTGGGACAAGGCGTGCTGGTGTCGGCTCGCATCGTGGCGTATCACCCGGCTGCCACGCCGCCGCTCGATCAGATCGAAGCGCAAGTGAAGCAGAAGGCGATTGCGGATCTGGCCGAGCAGGAAGCCAAGAAGGCAGGCGAAGCGAAACTGGAAGCGCTCAAGAAGGGTGGCGATGCGACGTTCGGCGCCGCGCAAACCGTCTCGCGCGACAATCCGGGCAAGCTGGTGCCGACGGCACTGACCGCCATTTTCGGTGCGGACACCAGCAAGTTGCCCGCCTACGTGGGTGTGTCGCTGGGCGAAGGTCAGGGCTACGCCGTGTATCGCATCAGCAAGGTGTCGCAGCCGGCGACGCAAGATCCGCAGCGTCTGGCGGCCGAAGCGCAACAGCTCAATCAACTGGCTGCGCAGGCCGAGTGGAATGCCTGGGTGGGTGATCTGCGGGCGCGCTCGAAGGTCAAGGTCGTGAACGACGTGACCAAGGCGACGAGTAACTGATCGCGGGAGGATCGTGTAGCGTACGATCCCTCAGCCAAAGGAAGACGGCCAACTGAGTTGGCCGTTTTTTTATGCGCCGGACTTTGATGCGCGTGAGTCTGGGGCTTTCGCGGATGGTTTGGCGGGCGTTGCGGCGGCGGCGGGTTTGAGCAGCGGTTTCACCGTTGGCCAGACATTTTGCAGAATCTGCGGATGCGCCTTGGCGAGCGGATGAATCTGGTCTTGCTGGAACCAGTCCTGATGTTCGATGACGCCCGCCAGCAAGAACGGCACGTAGCCGGTTTTTTCCTGCTTGGCGATGGTCGAGAACATGGTGAAAAATTGCTCGCTATAGTCGGGACCGTAGTTCGGCGGGATGCGCATGCCGACCACGATCACACGGCTGCCGATCTTGCGCGACGCGGCGACCATCTCGCGCAAATTGGTGCGGGTGAGATCGAGCGGAATGCCGCGCAGTGCGTCGTTGCCCCCCAGTTCGATGATGGTCACGGCGGGGTGATAGCGTTCGAGCAACGGGGCGAGACGGGAGCGCCCGCCACTCGTCGTGTCGCCACTGATACTGGCATTCACGACGTTATAATCGTAGCCACTCTGCGTGATCGTCTGCTGCATCAGATTGACCCAGCCGGCACCGCGCGCGATGCCATATTCCGCCGAAAGGCTGTCGCCCACGACGAGAATTGTCGGCGCGCCAGAACTTGCCGCGTTCGCCGCGGTCCCTGTCAGCATGCACCAGCCAACGGCGGCTGATGCGGCCAATTTCAAGAACTCTCTTCTTGCCATGTCGTTTTCCGAAAACGTAATTGAAGTGCGGGGCCTGGGCAAACGGTTGCGTGATGCCACCGGCGAGCTAGTCATTTTGCAGGATATCGACTTCTCCGTCGCGAGAGGCCAGAGCGTGGCCATCGTGGGAGCGTCGGGGTCCGGAAAGTCCACGCTGCTCGGTCTGATGGCCGGGCTCGACACCGCGACCGACGGCAGCATCACGCTGCTGGGCAAGTCGCTCGGTGAGCTTGACGAAGAGGGCCGCGCCGCGTTGCGACGAGGGGCCGTTGGTTTCGTCTTCCAGTCCTTTCAACTGATGCCGCACCTGACAGCACTCGAAAACGTGATGTTGCCGCTCGAGCTGTTGGGTGAGACACGGGAGATTCGCAATCGTGCCGTCAAATTGCTGGAGCAAGTGGGCTTAGGGTCGCGCCTGACGCACTATCCGAAGCAACTCTCGGGCGGTGAGCAGCAGCGTGTGGCGCTCGCACGCGCGTTTGTGACGGCGCCTGCCGTGCTGTTCGCCGACGAGCCGACAGGCAGTCTCGACACGGCCACGGGCGAGCGGGTCATCGAACTGATGTTCTCGCTCAACGAAGCGAGTGGCGCGACGTTGGTGCTGGTGACGCACGATCTGGCGATTGCGCAGCGTTGTGACGCGACGGTGCAGCTTGCGGGCGGGCGCGTCGTGAATGGTGCAGCGATCTGACACGCGATTCCGGCGCGGGATTCTGAGGATCGCCCGCTTGACTGACGTCGCCTGAAACGAATAGAGAAGCCGCAATGGCTTCTCTTTTCGTTGGGATCTGACGAATCCACAAGCGTTTGCCGGAAAGTCTCCGGCCCCCTGTAGTCCTATTACCCCTTCTTCTTCAGCGCGTTCCCTGCAATGCGGATCAGCGATGCCGTGGAGGCGTCGTGAGCGTCCGACTTGAGCGAGTCCGGATCGAGCAGCTCCGGCTCGATCGCGCGGCACAGGGTCTTGCCCAGTTCCACACCCCACTGATCGAACGGATTGATATTCCAGATGGCAGCCTGCACGAACACCTTGTGTTCGTAGAGCGCGATCAACGCGCCAAGGCGTTCGGGCGTTAGCTTATCGATCACCAGCGTATTGCTCGGACGATTGCCTGCGAAGCAACGTTGCGCACCCAACGGGCCGCCGGCCTGCTCGGGCGTTGCCATCGAGCCGCCCTGAAGGAATGCCTCGCTTTGCGCGAAGCAGTTCGCCAGCAGCTTGCGATGGTGGTCGAGATAGGCCGGTTGATCGTATTGCGGTTCGAGCACGGCGATGAAATCGACCGGCACGAGCGTCGTGCCCTGATGCAGCATCTGGAAGTAGGCGTGCTGGCCGTTCGTACCCGGCTCGCCCCAGATGATCGGTGCCGTCTGCCAGGCGACGGGCGAACCGTCGATCTGTACCGACTTGCCGTTGCTCTCCATGTCGAGCTGCTGGAGATACGGCGGCAGCTTTTGCAGTGCGTCCGTGTACGGTGCGATGGAGAGCGTCTGTGCGTCGAAGAAATTGCGATACCAGATGCCGAGCAGGCCGAGCAGCACCGGCATGTTCGCTTCGAGCGGCGCGTGACGGAAATGTTCGTCCATCGCGTGCGCACCGGCGAGCAGTGCTTCGAAATGTTGCGCACCCAGATACAGCATGACGATCAGACCGACGGACGACCACAGCGAGTAACGTCCACCCACCCATTCGCCGAACTGGAACACGTTCTCGCGAAGAATCCCGAATCGCATCGCCTCGTCCACATTGGTCGAGACCGCGACGAAGTGCTTGTCGAGACCGCTCTCGGGAATGCCGTTCTGAATGAGCCACGCGCGAATGGTTCGCGCGTTCGTCATGGTTTCGAGCGTCGTGAACGTTTTCGAGCAAACCACGACGAGCGTGGCTTCAGGGTCGAGCGCCGGCAACGTACGCGCGAGCTCTGTCGGATCGATGTTGGCGATGAAGTTCGCCGAGAGGTCTTCACGGCCGTAGACGGCGAGGGCATCGCACACCATGCGCGGGCCGAGATCCGAGCCGCCGATGCCGACGTTGATCAGATGCTTGATGCGCTTGCCCGTCGCGCCGACCCAGCGGCCGTCACGAACGCGTTCGCTGAAGTCGCGCATGCGTGCGAGCGTCTCTCCGACGCCGCTGCTGACTTCGCCTGAGGTGTCGCGAAACGTTACGCCCTTGGGGGCACGCAACGCAATATGCAGTGCGGCGCGATTCTCCGTGACGTTGACGTGTTCCCCGGCCCACATGGCGTCGCGCTTGGCGGGCACGTGGCATTCACGCGCGAGATGGGTGAGGAGCGTGCGCGTTTTGTCCGTGATGCGGTTCTTCGAGTAATCGAGATACAGCCCGGCCGCGTGCAGCGAAAAATTGTCGACACGGGTGTTGGCACCTGCACCGGCGAACCAGTCGCGCATGTGTTGTGCAGCGATTTCGTCGCGGTGTTCGAGCAGGGCGCGCCAGGCGGGAAGTTGGTCCAGACGAACGGATGTCTTGTACGGCATGTGCGATATGGCCATTTCGATAAAGCGAAGTATAACGGGAGTCACCGCGAAATCACGCTGAAATGCGGCTAAGGGCAGCGAAGGACGGTGCTATGCGTGGATGACGCTTGCCATGGCCAGTTCGGTGCGGATCGCCGGCAAGAGTTCCGACGCCGTCAGACCCGCCGGCCCCACACCTTCTCGCACGCATCGATCGGCGGCGCGTCCGTGAATCCACACGCCCGCCAACGCGGCTTGCGTCGCGGGCATACCTTGCGCCAGCAGCGCGCCGATGACGCCGGTCAGCACGTCGCCGGTGCCGGCCGTCGCCAGCCCGGCATTGCCGGTCGTATTGATCCACGTTGTTGCGCCATCGTCTACGACGGTGCCCGATCCCTTGAGCACGACCGTCGCGCCAAAATGCTGCGCCAATGCGCGGGCGCAAGCGAGTCGATCTGACTGGATGCGGGCGACGTCGCAGCCTGCGAGCCGGGCGGCCTCCAACGGATGCGGCGTGAGTACCGTCGGTCCGGCGCGGCGACGCACCCGCTCCGCGAGCGCCGGTTCGGCGGCCAGCAGGTTGAGCGCGTCGGCGTCGATCACCAGCGGCGTATCGTCCAGTGCCAATGCGCGGGAAAGGCAAGCGGCGGAGGCAGCCGATGTCCCCAGTCCGGGGCCGATGGACACCGCCTGCATGGTCGCGAGATCGAGATTCTCGGCGTGTCGCAGCATCAACTCGGGGTGCACCGGATCCCACGCGGGGGCGTCGTGCGCGACGAACCCGACAAACACGCGACCGGCACCGGTCATCAGGCCCGTGCGCGCAGAGAGCATCGGTGCACCCACCATGCCATCAAACCCGCCGAGGACCGCCAGCGAACCGTAGCTGCCCTTGTGCGACGCATGGTGACGATGTGGCAAATGCGCGCGAAACGCGTCGGGCGCGATAGTGGCGATGGGCGTTCGCGCCGGTACTTCCGCGAATGCATCGTGGGCGCCCAGGGTGGCAACGAGCACGTCACCTGCGACGTCGCGCCCGATGCCGGTGAAGAGTCCCGGGCAGGCACCGATCATCGCTATCGTCGCATCGGCCCGGATGACCGGCCCGTCAGCCATGCCAGTGGCGGCAAGCAATCCGCTGGGAATGTCGATGGCGAGTACCGGCGTGCCTTCTGTGTGTGCGTAGGCAATGTTATCGACCAGTGTGGCGGCTGCGCCGTCGAGGGGCCGGGACAGGCCGATGCCGAACAGGCCGTCGACGATCCACGCGTAGGCCAAAGGCTGCGGCCAGGTGGTCGGCGCAGGCCGCACCGGCACACCGGCAGCGAGGGCTTCGCCGAGCGCCCAGCGGGCATCGTCTGCCGAGGGTGGCGAGAGTTGCCACACGTCGACCAGCACGCCTCGACGGTGTAATTCGCGAGCGGCAACGTAAGCGTCTCCGCCGTTGTTCCCTGGGCCAGCGAGCAGCAGTACGGGTTGACGTCCAGCGCTTGCGAGAGCGGGGAGGCGACCGTAAAGCCAATGTGCAATGGCCGCACCGGCGCGCGCCATCAGGGTGTGGGGTGCCAGCTTCGCGGCGGCAGCGCGCTCCACGTCGCGCAGTGTGGCGGGGAGATGCAGGTCGAGCGACGCGGTGGCGGCAGCGGTCGTTGATACGGTGTCTGGGAGGGAATGCGTTGCGCGCGGGGAATCGGACATGGCAGGCGAAGCTCCCGGAATCTAGGGCAATGGACGTGGCGTCGCAGCGCACGACGCGCCCCGTTCGATCCCTGTCGGGGGGACAAGAGGCGTCGGGGATGTCGCCGCGCTTGGCGTGCCTATCTGGGAATTATGCCGTCAACGCGCCGCTTCGACTGTCAGTGTGAATCCCGACACCGTGTCGGCAATCGCCGACGCAGCGTACCGAGCGGGAAAGGGGGGGAATCCCCCGTCGTTTCCGCCCGGTCAGCGCTCAGCGATCGTATCGAGCGAGCGTCAGCCCGTTCAGATCGATATCGGGCGTTTGTCCGGAGATGACGTCAGCGAGGACGCGTCCCGAGCCGCAGGCCATCGCCCAGCCGGTCGAGCCGTGGCCGACGTTGAGGAAAATGCCGGGCAGATGCGTTGCGCCGAGCAGCGGCGGGCCATCCGGCAGCATCGGACGCGCACCGACCCACGCCCGCGCCTCGCGGTATTTGCCTGCGCCGGGGAACCAGTCGGTCGCCACTTTGTAAAGTGTAGCGATGGCGCGCTCGCGCAGCACAAGCTGCGTATCGCCCAGCTCGGCCGTGCCCGCAATGCGCAAGCGGTTGCCCTGCGGGGTGATGGCGGTCTTGTACGACTCGTCCATGACGGCGATTCGCGGGCTGAACAGTTCGGTCTTGACCGGCACCGTGATCGAGTAGCCCTTGATCGGCCACAGCGGCAGGTCGATACCGAGCGGGCGCAGCAGCGTGGTGCTCGCCACACCTGCGGCGATCACGACGGCATCCGCTTCGAGCGTCGATGTTTGCCCCATCTGGGCAGTACTGGCCGTCTCCACACTGACACCGGCACGACCAACGTTCGGTCGCACGGAGAGGACCGTCGTCTCTGTGGCGAGCGTGACGCCCATGTCGCGTGCGATCTGGGCAAGGCGCTTGGTAAAGAGCGGGCAGTTGCCGGTCTCGTCGCGCGGCAGATGCAGGCCGCCGGCAAGCGGCGCATCGGTGGAAATCGCCGGTTCGAGCTTGCGGCACTCCTCGGCGCTCAGCAGCCGGTGCGGCACTTCATTCTCGGCGAGCATGGCGCGCGCCGGCTCGTTCATCTTGATTTCGCGTTCGGTACGGAACAATTGCAGATAGCCCTGCGTATGTTCGTATTCGAAAATGTGAGATTCACGCAGTTCGTGCAGGCAGCGCTGGCTGTAGAACGCGAGGCGCTGCATGCGTTCGCGATTGGCGCGATAGCGGTCGATCTTGCACTCGCGCAGCCAGCGGGCGGCCCAGCGCCACGTGCCGGCCGACAGGCCGGGGCGGAAGATGAGCGGGCTGGCGGCGCTGAACATGTAGCCCAGCAGCTTGCGCGGCATGCCGGGTGCCGCCCAGGGCGTGACGTAGCCCGGGGCGATAACGCCTGCGTTGCCGAAGCTGCTCTCTTGCGCAACCGTGCTATTGCGCTCGACGAGCGTGACCGTGTGCCCCGCGGCGGCCAGATAGTAGGCAGTACACGTGCCAATGACCCCGCCGCCGATAACGATGACCTTCATTCCCAACCGTCTGGTGTGTGGCGAACGCCCGTTCGTTCGCTTGTTAGTGTCGTTTTTTGACGTGCCGAATGGCCGGTGAGCTGCATGAACCGGGTTTTGCGGCCCGAGTGGATACGGGGCGCATAGGTTACCAGAGAGACGCCCTCACAGGGCGGGACGCAACGCAGATTGCCTGTCGCGCACTCGGGTATAACCCGGGGTAAGCAGGGTATAATCCCGGTTTGTCGTTCCCCCGCGTTCTGAACGCCTCGCCTTCCGTCCTTCCATGACTCACATTGCCTGCTTCGCCGGCGCCTTGGCGCTCTCCGAATTCCGCCAGCAACGTCTTCTGCAGACCCTGCAAGCCATCGACAGTTCGATCGTGCGCATCGATGCACGCTACGTCCACCTGGTCGCCAGCGCCGAGCCGCTGTCGGGTGACGATGTCGCCCGCGTCGCCGGTCTGCTCACTTACGGTGAACCGGTGCGCGAAGAACCGGTGGGCGACCAACTGCTGGTGATTCCGCGTCTGGGTACGATTTCGCCGTGGGCAAGTAAGGCGACGGATATCGCCCGCAACTGCGGCATCGATCACGTGCGCCGCATCGAGCGTGCAGTCGAATACACGATCGGCGTGAAGTCGGGCCTGCTGGGCGGCAAGAAGTCGCTCGCCGCCGACGTGCTCGCCAGAGTGGCCGCCGTCCTGCACGACCGCATGACCGAAACCGTCGTCGCGACGCGCAAGGATGCCGAAGTGCTCTTCGTCGAACTGCCGGCCAAGCCGCTGCAGACGGTCGACGTGATCGGCGTGGGCCGCAGCGCGCTCGAAGCCGCGAACCGCGATCTGGGTCTGGCGCTGGCCGAAGACGAAATCGACTATCTGGTCGACGCGTTCACCACCCTGAAACGCAATCCGACCGACGTCGAACTGATGATGTTCGCGCAGGCCAACAGCGAGCACTGCCGTCACAAGATTTTCAATGCCGACTGGACCATCGACGGCGAGCGTCAGGACCTGACGCTGTTCAAGATGATCAAGAACACGCACCAACTGCACCCGCAGGGCACGGTGGTGGCGTATTCGGACAACGCTTCGGTGATGGAAGGCGCCGAAGTCGAGCGCTGGTATCCGCGCGGTGCCGACGGCAAGTACGGCCGCAGCGTCGAACTGACGCACACGCTGATGAAGGTCGAGACGCACAACCACCCGACGGCAATTTCGCCGTTCCCGGGTGCGTCGACGGGCGCGGGCGGCGAGATTCGCGACGAAGGCGCGACGGGCCGTGGATCCACGCCGAAGTCCGGTTTGACGGGCTTCACCGTGTCGAATCTGGCGCTGCCGGATGCGCGTGAATCGTGGGAAAACGACCGCGACGTGGCCGTGCCCCCGTCGCTGCGCAAGCCTGATGACACCGGTGCCGACTACGGTCG
This sequence comes from Pandoraea commovens, assembly GCF_902459615.1. Lineage (GTDB taxonomy): Bacteria > Pseudomonadota > Gammaproteobacteria > Burkholderiales > Burkholderiaceae > Pandoraea > Pandoraea commovens. The sequence goes on along the minus strand of NZ_CABPSA010000001.1, from coordinate 718,748 downwards.
TCCGGACCGCATCGCGTCGCCGCTGCAAATCATGATCGACGGCCCGCTCGGCGGCGCTGCGTTCAACAACGAATTCGGCCGTCCGAATCTGGGCGGCTACTTCCGTACCTACGAGCAGAATGTGGGCGGTCGTGTGCGTGGCTATCACAAGCCCATCATGATCGCGGGCGGCATGGGCAATATCGCCGCGCAACACACGCACAAGCACGACCTGCCGGCCGGCACGCTGCTGATCCAGATCGGCGGCCCGGGCATGCGCATCGGCATGGGCGGTGGCGCGGCCAGCTCGATGGCGACGGGCACCAACACGGCTGAACTCGACTTCGACTCGGTGCAGCGTGGCAACCCGGAAATCGAGCGCCGTGCGCAGGAAGTCATCAACTGGTGCTGGCGTCAGGGCGAAGCCAACCCGATCCTGTCGATTCACGACGTGGGCGCAGGCGGCATCTCGAATGCATTCCCCGAACTGGTCGACGGTGCAGGCAAGGGCGCACGTTTCGATCTGCGTCAGGTGCAGTTGGAAGAGTCGGGCATGTCGCCCGCCGAAATCTGGAGTAACGAAGCGCAGGAGCGCTACGTGCTCGCCATCGCACCGGATAGCTTCCCGGCATTCCAGGAAATCTGCCAGCGCGAGCGCTGCCCGGTGGCGGTCGTGGGTGTCGCTACGGATGAGCGTCAACTGAAGCTGGTCGACCCGATGCATCCGGAATCGCCGGACCCGGTCGATATGCCGATGGACGTGCTGCTCGGCAAGCCGCCGCGCATGCACCGCGACGTCACGCGTGTGAAGCACGAACTCCCGCCGGTGGATGTCACTGGTCTGTCGCTGGACGAAGTGGCGCGTGCCGTGCTGCGTCACCCGACGGTGGCGAGCAAGTCGTTCCTCATCACCATCGGCGACCGTACTGTGGGCGGCCTGACGGCCCGCGACCAGATGGTCGGCCCGTGGCAGGTGCCGGTGGCCGACTGCGCCATCTCGCTGATGGACTTCGCGGGTTATCGCGGCGAAGCAATGACGATGGGCGAGCGCACGCCGCTGGCGGTGATCGATGCACCGGCATCGGGCCGCATGGCAGTCGGTGAAGCCATCACCAACATTGCCGCCGCACCGATTACGTCGCTGGATCAGATCAAGCTGTCGGCCAACTGGATGGCCGCGTGCGGCACCGAAGGTGAAGACGCTGCGCTGTTCGACACGGTGAAGGCCGTCGGCATGGAACTGTGCCCGGCGCTGGGGCTGTCGATCCCGGTCGGCAAGGATTCGCTGTCGATGCGCACCAAGTGGGATGACGCCGGTCGCAACAAGGATGTTGTCGCGCCTGTCTCGTTGATCGTGTCGGCGTTTGCACCGATCGAAGACGTTCGCGGCCATCTCACACCGCAACTGCGCTCGGTCGCTGACGCGGGCGAGACGGTCCTGATCGCCATCGATCTGGGCCACAACAAGAATCGTCTGGGCGGCAGTATCCTCGCGCAGGTGACGCAGCAGATCGGCGACGTGACGCCCGATCTGGACGACCCCGCAGATCTCAAGCGTTTCTTCGACGCCATCCAGAAACTCAACAGCGACGGCAAGCTGCTCGCGTACCACGATCGTTCGGACGGCGGTCTGTTCGCCACGGTCGCCGAAATGGCGTTCGCCGGTCACGTTGGCGTGTCGCTCAACGTCGACATGCTCACGCTCGACGAAGGCTTCGAGTCGGATTACGGCGACGCCAAGGATTGGGCGAAGCAGACCGTCGGCCGTCGTGAAGACAAGACGCTGCGCGCGCTCTTCTCGGAAGAACTCGGCGGCGTGATTCAGGTGCGCGCTTCGGAGCGCGACGCCGTCTTGCAGACGCTGCGCGAAGCCGGTCTGTCGTCGTGCACGAACGTGATCGGTAAGCCGAACACGAACGACGTCATCGAAATTTATCGCGATGCCAAGAAGGTCTTTGGTGCCTCGCGTGCCGAGCTGCAACGCGTATGGACGGAAGTGAGCTGGCGGATTGCGCGTCTGCGCGACAATCCGGCCGCAGCGGACGCCGAGTACGAAGCGCTGAACGACACGAGCGACCCGGGCCTCTCGCCGAAGGTGACGTTCGATCCGAGCGAAGACGTCGCGGCACCGTTCATCGCATCGGGCGCACGTCCGAAGGTGGCTGTGCTGCGTGAGCAGGGCGTGAACTCGCACCTGGAAATGGCCTACGTGTTGGACAAGGCCGGTTTCGAGGCTTACGACGTGCACATGAGCGATCTGCTTGCGGGCCGTCACTCGCTCGAAGCATTCAAGGGCTTTATCGCGTGCGGTGGCTTCTCGTACGGAGATACGCTGGGTGCGGGTGAAGGCTGGGCGAAGACGATCCTGTTCAACCCGTCGCTGGCCGAGCAATTCGCGGGCTTCTTCAATCGCGCCGACACGTTCGCGCTGGGTGTGTGCAACGGTTGCCAGATGATGAGCAACTTGTCGAACCTGATTCCGGGAGCGGCGGCATGGCCGAAGTTCACGTACAACCAATCGAAGTACGAAGCGCGTCTGACGCAGGTGGAAGTGCTCGATTCGCCGTCGCTGTTCTTCAAGGACATGGCGGGCTCGCAATTGCCGATCGTGATCGCACACGGTGAAGGCTTCGCCAACTTCGGTCAGCAGGGCAACATCGACCAGGCGATTGCGGCGATGCGTTTCGTCGACCATCGCGGTCAGCCGACCGAACAGTATCCGTACAACCCGAACGGTTCGCCGCGCGGTCTGACGGCAGTGACGACTGGCGACGGTCGCTTCACGGTGATGATGCCGCACCCGGAGCGTGTGTTCCGCACCGTGCAAATGAGCTGGGCACCGGAGCAGTGGGGCGAAGACAGCCCGTGGATGCGCATGTTCCGCAACGCGCGCCGCTGGGTGGCTTGACGAGTTGCGCGGTGAGCGCGTGCCTCGCTTGATGCGGTAAGTCTGAAAGACCGTCTTTCCTGATAAGGGGAAGACGGTTTTTTTACGTCCGGTGCCCATAAACTAAAATCCCGCCGAGTGGCGGGATTTTCGTATCGATTTGCAGCGCGGCCTTACTGAATCTTGGCCTTCTTTTCCAGGCCTTCGATGAAGCCTTGCAGCTTCTCTTCCTGCATCTGCTGTACGAGCTGCGGCTTGACGTCTGCCAGCGGCGGAATCTGTGCGTCGCGCACGTCGTCCAGTTCGAGCACGTGGTAGCCGAACTGCGTCTTCACCGGCGTTTGCGAGTATTGACCCTTCTGCAACTTTTGCAGCGCGTCGGCGAACTCAGGCACGTAAGCGTTGGCCGGCGACCAGTCGAGGTCGCCACCATTTTGTGCCGAACCCGGATCCTTCGAGTACTGCTTGGCGAGGTCGGCGAACTTCGCGCCACCCTTGAGCTTCGCAATGATGTCCTTGGCCGTATCTTCGCTCGGCACCAGAATGTGACGTGCGTGATATTCCTTGTCGCCAAACTGCTTCTTCAACTGGTCGTAACGCGCTTGCAGGTCAGCGTCCGTGATCGGCGACGTCTTCTGGAAGTCGGTGATGAGTGCGCGGATCAGCACGCCTTGCTCGGCCAGCTTGAGCTGCTGCTTGACGCTCGGGTCGGTCGCCAGACCCTTGCTGATGGCTGCCTGCGCGAGCACTTCGCGCTTGACCAGTTCTTCGCGCACTTGCTGTTGCAGTTGCGGCGAGTTCGGCTGACCCTGACGGACCATGTCGCGCAACATGGCGTCGGCGCGCGCCACAGGCACCGGCGTGCCGTTCACGACGGCGACGTTCTGGGCGAGGGCGGGGAGGGAGACGGCGGTCAGCGACACGGCTGCGCCGAGCGCCAGTGCCGTGCGGGCGAGTTTCAATGCCATGCTGTTTTTCCTAACGAATGACGAAGGCAAGATTAATCGACGGGGGACGCGTCGCAGGCTAGTTACGCTTCGCCCGGGGCGAGCGCAACGATGGCGAGGGCGTGAATGCCGTTCTGCATCAAATCGGCTAGCGCATCATACACCAGGCGGTGCCGCGCAACGCGGTTACGTCCGGTAAACGCGGCGGAGACGATACGCACGTTGTAATGCCCGCCCGAGGCGGCGCCAGCGTGTCCGGCGTGCCGTGCGCTATCGTTCTCAAGCGCAAACTCGAGCGGGGAGAGCGCAGCGGTGAGCCGCGCTTCGATCTGCTGTTCCATGGTCATGGCGGAGGCTTCCTGACAGACGACGTTACTCGTCCTGTTTGATGTACTTCGCGAGCCACAGGCTCTGCACGACGATGAACACGACCATGAGGCCCATGCCGCCGAAGAGCTTGAAGTTGACCCACGTGTCGGTGGAGAAGTGATAGGCGATGACCAGATTGAGCACGCCCATCGCGAGGAAGAAGAGCGCCCAGCTGAAATTCACGGCGCGCCACAGATGCTCGGGCAGCGCCATTTGCTTTTCCATCATCGCGCGAATCAGATTCTTGTCGAACATCAGTTCCGCAACGAACAGCGTGACGCCGAAGAGCCAGTAAAGCGCAGTGGGTTTCCACTTGATGAAGGTCTCGTCGTGCAGCAGCATGGTCGCGCCGCCGAACACCACGATAATCGCAAGACTCACCCATTGCATGGGTTCCACCTTACGGTGGCGCAACCACATCCAGATAACCTGAGCGATCGTCGTGACGATCGCGATGCCGGTCGCAACGTAAATGCCAGCGAATTTGAAGGCGACGAAAAACAGGATGACCGGTAACAGGTCGAAGAGAAATTTCATGAAGTCTCGGCTTGGGGGCTTCGGAGGTTTGCGCCCCCGACGCAAAGGCCGGGGCGCAAACCCGCATTATATTTCAAAGGCCCGTGCCGGGAACGGAGAAGCGTGTCGGTTACTTGACGATTTCGATGCGCTTCACATCGATATCGTTCGGCTTCATGCGGTGGGTGTCCACCTCGCCGAAGATGCGCACCAGCGTTTGCGGGGTAATCTGCTGCCCCGTCGGAAGGTATTTATCGTCGAGTTCGATCTCAATCGAGCCGGAAGCGTCCTGGAACGTGTAGTGCTCGTGCTTGATCCGGTTGACGATGTGCCCCTCGATGACGGCCTCCATATCCTTCGGAGCCTTGAGCGCCTGCTCGACCGTCACGGCGCGCGGCATAGCCGACGGTACGGCAACGCTGCCTCCGGCCGTCGTGCCGGCTTGCGGTACATTGATTTGCGCGTGCGCCGGGGCGCTAAGCATGACGCCGCCGGCAATCAGCGAGGCGGCGACGGCGAGGCTAAGGCGGCGTTCGGATTTCTTGGACATGACATGGGCTCCCAGTAAAAAGTCAGGTGGACGCAAGACTAAGGCCAGAAGTTGCCAATTGCGCGAGAAAGGCGCGAAATTCACGCCGATTCACCGTGATTCAGCGGCGCGTGGCCGCCTTTTGAAAGCGGACGCCGTAGCGTCCGCTATGCAGAAGATTACCCTCAATCGTCTTTCTGCTTGTCGGACTCTCCAGCTTTGTCCTCAAAGTTCAGCGATGCCGAGTTGATGCAATAGCGCAGGCCGGTCGGCTGCGGTCCGTCTTCAAAAACGTGCCCGAGGTGAGCGTCGCAATTGTGGCAGCGCACTTCCACACGCACCATGCCATGACTGTAATCGGCGATTTCGTCGATTCCGGCGCCCTCGATCGGTTTGGAATAGCTCGGCCAGCCGCATCCGGCATCGAACTTCTCGGTCGACTCGAACAGCGGCGCGCCGCAGCACACACACCGGTAAGTGCCGTCCTTCCAGTGATCCCAGTAACGGCCGGTAAAGGCACGCTCGGTCGCCGCGTGACGGGTGATCTGGTACTCGACGTCGTCGAGTTGGGCACGCCATTCGGCGTCGGTCTTTTCCACTTTGCTCATAGAAATCTCCTGTGGGGCGCCAGCACGGCGTGGGTCACCGTGCGTCGCTTACGTTCAGTCGGGTTCAAAGGGATTCAGCGTGTCAGGAAGCCAATATGGGGACAAAACCTGTCTTTGCAACGCGTGGTCACACCACGTGCGCGGCGCGCCGAACCCCAAAAAAATCAAGACGAGCAGCTCACTTCCAACTGACCGGCCCAGTCGGGCGGCAATTCAGCGTAGCGCTCGAATTCGGGTTGTTCGTCATACGGATGCGAAAGCACCTTGAGCAACGTATCGACCTCGGAGAAGTCCTTCTCATTGGCGCGACGAATGGCCACTTCCGCCAGATGGTTGCGCAAGATGTATTTCGGGTTGACGAGCCGCATTGCCACGGCGCGTTTCGCGTCCGTGCTGGCCTCATGGCGCAGACGCGCGCGGTAATCGACAGCCCACGCGTCGAATCCGGGACGGTCGATGAACATGTCGCGCAGCGGGGCGTCCGCGTCGGGGTTGTCCAGCTGCAACGTCGCCAGTGTGCGGAACAGATGCGTGAAATCGACGCGCCCTTCGTGCATTAGCTTGAATAGCCGATTGATGAGCGCCTCGTCGTCGGCGTGCGATTCGCGCAGGCCCAGCTTGGCACGCATGCGCAGGTCGATTTCTTCGGCAAAGCGCGTTTTGAAAACGGGCAGCACCGATTTTGCCTGTTCGACGGCCGCTTCACCTTCGCCGAACAGCGGCAGCAGCGACTGCGCCAGACAGAACAGGTTCCAGTACGCGACGTTCGGTTGCGCCTGATAGGCGTAACGTCCCTGGGTATCGGAGTGATTGCAGATGTGATGCGCGTTGAAGCCATCGAGAAAACCGAACGGGCCGTAATCGATCGTCAGACCGAGAATCGACATGTTGTCGGTGTTCATCACGCCGTGGCAGAAGCCCACGGCCTGCCAGTGCGCCACGAGTTCGGACGTCGCGTCGCATACGGCGCTCAGCAGGGCGAGATAGGGGTTGGCTTCCTCGCGGCAGTGCGGATAGTGGTGATCGATCGTGAAGTCGGCAAGCTGACGCAAGGCTTCGTACTGATCGCCTGCCCAGAAGTGCTCGAAATGGCCGAAGCGGATGAAGCTCGGCGACAGACGCGTGACGACTGCCGCGGTCTCAATCGTCTCGCGGCGCACCGGTGCGTCCGAACCGATGACGCACAGGGCACGTGTGGTCGGCACGCCGAGGTGAAACATGGCTTCCGAGCCGAGAAATTCGCGGATGGACGAGCGCAGCACGGCGCGTCCGTCGCCCATGCGCGAATACGGTGTGAGACCGGCGCCTTTGAGCTGAATCTCCCAACGCCCGCCGGGGCCGTCCGATTCACCGAGCAACAGCGCACGGCCGTCGCCCAACTGACCGGCCCACACGCCGAACTGATGCCCGGAGTAGACGCTGGCGAGTGGATCGCCACCGACCAGTGGGGTATTGCCCCCGAACGTGGCAAGGAATTCCGGATCGCGCGCGGCGTCCGGCGACCAGCCGAGCAGACGCGCGGCATCGGCGGAAAAACCGACAAGGTAGGGCGCGGGGAGCGGCTGGGGCGGCAGACGGGTAAAGAACTCGGTGCCGAGCGTCGCGAAACGGTTCGCCAACGATAGCGGTCCGAACGGTTTGAGCGAGGCGGAAACAGTGGCGGAGCGGTCGGTAGCCGGCATTGGGGACGTTCCTGATGGTGAACAAACATTCTACTTGAGGTGTCCGTTGCTTGCTGCCGGCTTGCGTACACTGGCGGGGCGTTGCCCGTGTTGCGCCGCACAAGCGATGAGCGTTGACCGGGCGAGCGTGCACGTCAAGAATGATTTCCGAACACGGCTTTCTCATCGACGCTCTTGCCGCTTTTCAATCGCTCGCTGTTCAGTCTTTCCATTGTTGTTCCCCGACGTATCCCCGTAATTCCGGTTTTTCCGACTTTTCTGGAGATTCGACGTATGGCAACACCGCTCCTCGGCCAGATGATGGCCGCGCCGCTCCTGATTTCCTCGCTGCTCACGCATGCCGCCCGCCACCACGGCGACACCGAGATCGTGTCGCGCCGTGTCGAGGGCGATATTCATCGCTATACCTGGCGCGACGCCGAGCAGCGCGCCCGTCAACTGGCTCAGGCCCTGCGCCGTCTGGGCGTGAGCGACGGCGAGCGCGTGGGCACGCTGGCATGGAACGGTTACCGGCATCTTGAGCTTTACTACGCCGTCTCCGGCATGGGCAGCGTGGTGCACACCGTCAATCCCCGACTGTTCCCGGAGCAGATCGCCTATATCGTGGGGCATGCCGAAGACCGCTACGTCGCGTTCGACATCAACTTCCTGCCGCTGGTCGAAGCGATTGCGCCGCTGTGCCCGGGCGTGCAGGGTTGGATCGCGATGACCGATGCGGCCCATATGCCTGCGTCGAATTTGAAGTTGCTTTGTTATGAAGACCTGATCGCCGCGGAGGACGGTGACTTCGCGTGGCCGTCGATGGACGAGAACACGGCGTCCGGGCTTTGCTACACGTCGGGCACCACGGGCAATCCGAAAGGCGTGCTGTACAGCCATCGCTCGACGGTGCTGCATGCGTTCGGCGCGTCGCTGCCCGATGCGATGTGCATGTCGGCGCGCGACGCCGTCCTGCCTGTGGTCCCGATGTTCCATGTGAACGCGTGGGGGCTGCCGTACTCCAGTGCGCTCACCGGCGCAAAGCTGGTGTTCCCCGGCAAGGATCTTGACGGCAAATCGCTCTACGAACTCTTCGAAGCCGAGGGGGTGACGTTCTCGGCAGGCGTGCCTACCGTCTGGCTTGGGTTGCTGACGTACGTGAAATCGATCGGGGCCCGTTTTTCCACGCTGGAACGAACGGTCATCGGCGGTTCGGCTTGCCCGCCCGCCATGCTGCAATCGTTCGAAAAGGATTACGGCGTTCGCGTCATTCATGCGTGGGGCATGAGCGAAATGTCGCCGCTCGGCACGTTGTGCCACCTTCGTAAGCATCATCGCGAACTGCCTGAGTCGGAGCAGCAGCACATTCTGGAGAAGCAGGGGACGGCCATTTACGGTGTCGATCTGAAGATCGTGGGGCCCGACGGTGAGGCGTTGCCGTGGGACGGCAAAGCGTTTGGCGATCTGCACGCGCGCGGGCCCTGGGTGCTCGACCGATATTTCCGCGCCGACGCGTCGCCGCTGATCGACGGCTGGTTCCCGACCGGCGACGTGGCCACCATCGACCCGGAAGGCTATGTGCAGATCACGGATCGCAGCAAGGACGTCATCAAATCCGGCGGCGAGTGGATCAGTTCCATCGACGTCGAGAACGTCGCTATGGCGCATCCGGAGATTCATGAAGCCGCATGCATTGCGATTCGTCATCCCAAATGGGAGGAGCGGCCGTTGCTGGTGGTCGTGCGCAAGCCCGGCTCGACGCTCAGCCGTGAGGACGTGCTGGCGTTCTATCAGGGGCGTGTCGTGAAATGGTGGATTCCGGACGACGTCGTCTTCGTCGACGAGATTCCGCATACGGCGACGGGCAAGATGCTCAAGCTCAAGTTGCGGGAGAAATTCCGCGATTACGAGGCGACGACGTGACGTTTCCGGGGTGAGGGCGGCGTGCACCGCAGACCGAATCGGAATCTTCCGACTCAGCGGTGCTCGTCGTCCGAAATCCAGCATTGACGCCGTTTTTCGGGCGATCCGGGGCCATTCCGGCGGCACGTCCCCTCTATAATGTCACCCTGAATTTCCCCCGATGCGGCGCTTGCGCCGCGTCTTTCATTGGCTTTCCGAAGGAGACGCAGTGCATCTGCTGAGTGCCACCGCCGGCCTCGTACTGGTGAACGGTGTGAGCTACGGCTTGCTGCTGTTCATGCTGTCCAGCGGACTCACGCTGATTTTCAGCATGCTCGGCGTGCTGAACTTCGCGCATGCCAGTTTCTACATGCTCGGCGCGTACTTTGCTTATGCGTTATCGGGCGTGGTCGGTTTCTGGGCGGCGCTGATCGTTGCACCGCTGGCGGTCGGCGTTGCGGGCGCGGTGTTCGAGCGCGTCGTCCTGAGACGTCTGCGCGCGCGCGGTGCTCTGGCGGAATTGCTCGCCACGTTCGGGCTGGCCTATATCGTGGTTGAGCTGGTGCAGCTGGCATGGGGCCGAGGGCCGGTCGACTATGGTGTGCCAACAGCCTTCGAAGGCGTGCTCGTTCACGTGGGCGGGGTTGCGGTGCCGGCCTACCGTCTGTTCCTGATGGGCCTTGCCTGTGCGATTGCGCTGCTCGTCTGGGTAGCATTTCGTGCGACACGCGCCGGGCTGATCCTGCAGGCGGCGCTGTCGCAGCCAGCCATGACGCAGGCGCTGGGATACGACGTGCCTTCTCTGTATACCGGGGTGTTCGCGTGCGGTGCGGCGCTGGCCGCGCTTGCCGGTGCGGCAGGCGGCAACGTGTTGGTGACGGAGCCGGGCATGGCTGCGACGGTGGGCAGCGTGGTGTTCGTCGTCGTGGTCGTCGGTGGCCTCGGTTCGCTGGGCGGCGCTTTCGTCGCGTCGGTGCTGATCGGGTTGCTGCAAACCTGGGCAGTGACGAGCGACGCGACACTCGATCAATGGTGGTCGAGCGGCGGAGCCGGTGACACCGTCTCACCCCTGTCGTTCCTGTCGCCCTTGTTGCATCTGAGCGTTGCGCAACTGGCACCGGCCGTCCCCTATCTGCTCATGGTCGCGGTGCTGTTGTGGCGGCCGCGCGGGCTATTCGGCGTGAGGGAGGGGTGATGGACGAGGTGATCGTGAACGCGCCACATGCGTCGCCCGCGAGTCCTGCGTCGTGGCGCTGCCGGGTCGCCGTGTGGGGTGCCTTTGCCGCCATCCTGTGTGTGGCCCCGTGGTGTTTTCCGTCCGACGCGGCGCTGACCCTGATGACGCAAATGGGGACGGCCGCGATTCTTGCGCTCTCCTTCAATCTGCTGCTTGGCTCAACGGGCCTGCTTAGTTTTTGTCATGCGACTTACGCGGGCATCGGGGCGTATGCCGGAGTATGGTGCATGAATCGCATCGGCATTCAGGGGTTGCCGGTGTCGATGGCGCTCGTGCCGTTCGCGGGGGCGCTGGCCGGGGGCGTCGCGGGCGCCACGCTTGGGTATGTCACGACGCGTCGGGCCGGGATGACATTCGCCATGATCACGCTCGGTGTGGCTGAGCTTGTCTGGGTGATGGCAGCGATGCTGCCCGAGTGGTTCGGTGGCGAGCGTGGCATTCCCACCGACCGCACGCTTGGCGCTGCATGGTTCGGCGTGACATTCGCGACGCAGCGCGAAGTCTATGGGCTGGTCGCTTTCTGGTTGTTCATCTCTGCGGGCATGATGTTTGGCGTGACACGCACGCCGCTGGGATTTCTGGCGCGCGCCGTGCGCGACAATCCGGTGCGGGTCGCATTCCTCGGCCAGTCGCCTGCCGCTGTGAGATACCGGATGCAGATCCTCGCGGCAGCGTTCGCAGGCGTGGCCGGTGCATTGGGTGCGATGAATTTCGAACTGGTGAGCGCCGACACATTCAGTCTGGAACGCTCCGGCATTGTGCTCGTCTTTACGGTGCTGGGCGGGGTGTCGTATTTCATCGGGCCGATGCTCGGGGCTGTCGTTGGGGTGTTTGCGACCGTCGTGCTCGCCACGATGACGCGTGCGTGGCAGCTCTATCTCGGTCTGGGATTTCTAGTCGTCGTGGTGTTCGTGCCGGGTGGCATGGCGGGCCTGCTGGCGGCGCATTGGCAGGCATGGCGTGACGGTAGACTCCGCAAGCTTTGGAAGCCTTACGCAGCCGTGTGTGTGGGCGTCGTGCTGACACTGTTTGCCGGTGTCGCGATCATCGAAATGATCTATGACGCACGCCTTGCCGTCGACGGCGTGTCGACCGGCGGCCTGCGCCATCGTTTGGGCGTGGGCGCGTGGATGCTCGCTGTCGTTGCGGGTCTTGCGGGTGGGGTCATCCTGACGTTTGCAGGGCGTCGTTTGCGCCGCAAGATCGGCGACGGCGCGGTGACGGCGGAGGTCCTGCGATGAGCCCATTCGTCATGCTTGCGGATTCGGCGGCGACCCCGGCACAGGCGCTGAGCGTTCGGGGGATCGGTAAAGCGTTCGGACGCACACAGGTGCTGGGGGGTGTCGATCTCACGCTCTCGCCCGGCGAGCGGCTTGCCATCATCGGCCCCAATGGCGCAGGGAAAAGCACGCTGTTCGATGTCATCACGGGAAGAACGCGTCCCGATAGTGGGCGAGTGCTGTTGCATGATCGCGATGTGACGGGCCGCCCGCCCCATGTCATCAGCAGACTCGGGTTGTCGCGCAGCTTTCAGACGTCGCAACTGTTCGGCCAGATGAGTGTGATCGACCATTTGCGGTGCGCAGGTCTTTGGCCGAGCGGCCATCGTTACACATTTTGGCGGCGCATGCGGGGTCTGGACGATGTGACCCGGCGCAGCGAAGCATGGCTCGAACGTCTTGGGCTGGAGGCCCGGCGCGATGTGCCTGCGGGGGCGTTGAGCTACGCAGAGCAGCGTGTGCTGGAGGTCGGTTTGTGCGCGGCATCGGCGGGCGACGTGATGCTGCTCGACGAGCCGACCGCCGGTATGAGCCAGTCGGAGTCGGTGCGCATGGTGTCACTGATCGCCGAACTGAGCCGGGGGCGCTCGCTGCTCATGATCGAACACGACATGCAGGTCGTGTTCTCGCTTGCCGACCGAATCGCGGTGCTGGCGCGCGGTGTCGTGATCGCGTGTGACACGCCAGACCGGATTCGTACCCATCCCGACGTGCGGATGGCGTATCTGGGCGAATTCGCAGATAGATTCGACGTCGATGCAACGAGCGAGGGCCGCGATGCTTGAGTTGATCGACGTCAGAGCTGGTTATCGCGGCAGTCGGGTGCTGCACGGTGTGACGATGCGGGTCGCGCCGGGCGAGATCGTGGCGGTGCTTGGGCGCAATGGGGCGGGGCGCTCCACGCTGGCTCGCGCCATCATGGGGCAGGTGGCCCGCGAGGGAGAGATCCGCTGGCACGGGCAATCGCTGACCGCACTGCCGTCACATCGTATCGCCAGACTGGGCATCGGTTACGTGCCGGAAACGCGCGACGTCTTCGGGCCGCTGACGGTGCTCCAGAATCTTCAGCTTGGCCAGCGTGTCGTGAAGCAGCGGACTGGCTCGGGCGACTCCGGCCGGGAAATGACGGTTGCGCAGGCCTTTGAGCGCTTTGAAGAGCTGGCACCGCGTCGTGATGCACCGGCCGCTTCGCTATCGGGCGGTGAGCAGCAATTGCTTTCTCTGTGTCGAGCCATGATGGCCGGGCCGGATTTATTGATCGTCGACGAACCGACCGAGGGGCTCGCGCCGCGTGTGGTGGCTCGCATTGGACGGATTCTCACGGATCTGCGAGCGACGGGCGTCGCTATTTTGTTGATCGAACAGAAGCTCTCGCTCGCGCTGAGTTGTGCGCAGCGCGTTGCCGTCATGGGGCGCGGAGCGCTCGTTTTCGAGGGCACCCCGGAGGCGCTTGCGGCCGCGCACGAGATCCGTCGCGAATGGCTTGAGGTGTAGCGCTGCGCTAGAATCGGATGATCGTCTTGCCGCAGCTTGCGGGATCGCGGCACCCCCAAACGACGCCAACACTATAAGGAAAGAGACAAGGATGAGCACGGCTTATGAGGTTCGTGACGGCGTGGCCGTCATCACGCTGGAGAATCCCCCGGTCAATGGTCTGGGGCATGCGACGCGTGCTGGCATTGCGCAAGGACTGACACAGGCCCAGGCGGATGCACAGGTGCGCGCGATTGTGCTGATCGGCAGCGGCAAGGCGTTCTCCGGTGGTGCCGATATCCGCGAGTTCAATACGCCTAAAGCCACGCAGAGTCCGCTGCTCGTCGACGTGATCAATGCGCTTGATGCGTGCACCAAGCCGGTCGTCGCGGCGGTGCATGCGGTCGCCATGGGCGGTGGTCTTGAACTGGCGCTCGCCTGCCACTATCGCGTGGCGTTGCCGGGCGCGCAAATTGCTTTGCCGGAAGTGAAGCTGGGCTTGCTCCCAGGGGCAGGCGGCACGCAACGCCTGCCGCGTGCTATCGGCGTCGCGCGTGCGCTCGACATGGTGGTGACGGGGCGCGTCGTGAAGTCCGAAACGCTTGTCGGTACGCTTTTTTCTGATGTTTTCGAGGGTAATCACGACGATTTGCTGGCGGGCGCCATCGCGTTCGCCAGTGACGTCGCCGACGCCGGAAACGCGCTGCCGCGACTGCGCGACGTCGCAATCGAAGACGCCGACGGCTCGGCTCAATCGGCCATCGACGCCGCACGAGACAAGGTGCAGCGCGAGCAACCGCATTTTCCGGCACCGCATAAGTGTGTGGCGGCAGTCGAAGCGGCGTTGCAGCGTCCGTTCGACGAGGGCGTCAAATTCGAGCGCGAGTGTTTCGTCGCACTCGTGAGTTCGCCGGAATCGAAGGCGTTGCGCCACGCGTTTCTCGGTGAGCGTGCTGCCGCCAAGATTGCGGACGTGCCCGACGATACGCCGGTGCGCAGCATTGAGCGCGTGGCCGTCATCGGTGCGGGAACGATGGGCGGCGGCATTGCGATGACGTTTGCCAATGCGGGTATTCCCGTCACGCTGGTGGATACGACTGAAGCCTCGCTGGCACGCGGCGTCGAGGCCATGCGCAGCAACTACGCTCGGGCCGTCACGCGCGGCAAGCTGTCGGCCGATGAGGCGGAGAAGCGGCTGGCACGCATTCACGGCAGCACCGATTTCGTATCGGTGGCCGACGCCGATCTGATCGTCGAAGCTGTTTTCGAAGACATGGCGATCAAGCAGGTCGTTTTCCGCGAGTTGGACAAAATCGCGAAGCCCGGCGCAATTCTGGCATCGAATACCTCCACGCTGAATCTCGACGCGCTGGCGGAAACCACTTCGCGCGCGGCGGACGTCATCGGCATGCATTTCTTCAGCCCGGCTAACGTCATGCGTCTGCTCGAAGTCGTGCGCGGCGCGAATACGAGCAAGGATGTGCTTGCAACGGTGATGAAGCTCGCGAAGCGTATCGGCAAGCTGGCCGTGGTGGCGCGCGTGTGCGACGGCTTCATCGGCAACCGCATGCTCGAACCGTATTTCAAACAATCGCAGTGGATGGTCGAGCAAGGCGCGACGCCTGCGCAGGTGGATGCAGCCATCGAGCGTTTCGGTTTCGCGATGGGGCCGTTCCGGACGAGCGATCTGGCGGGCAACGACGTCAGTTGGGCGATTCGTAAGCGCCGTCATGCCGAGCAGCCGGGCATCGTATATCCGAAGATTGCCGACGTACTTTGCGAAGCGGGGCGCTATGGTCAGAAGACGCACGCCGGCTGGTACGACTATGCCGAGGGCGACCGTACGCCGCGCGAGTCGGCCAAAGTTGCACAAATGCTCGAGGACTATCGCAAGACGAACGGCATTACGTCGCGCGTCTTTTCGGACGAAGAGATCGTCGACCGCCTCGTGTACGCACTGGTCAACGAAGGCGCCAGAGTGCTGGCCGACGGAACGGCGGCGCGCGCGTCGGACATCGACATGGTGTATCTGAATGGCTACGGCTTCCCGCTGTGGCGCGGCGGCCCGATGCTCTACGCCGATACGATCGGACTCGATAAGGTGCTTGCGCGTGTGAAGTCTTTCGAAAGTGGCGAGCACGGCGAAGACTGGATACCCGCCGCGCGACTGGCCGAATTGGCCGAAGCCGGGAAGCGTTTTAACGGCTAAGGGGAGGGGCGGGACATGAAGCCAATGGACGAAGTGCTGCTCGTGATCGACGTGCAGAACGATTTCATGCCGGGCGGCGCGCTGGCAGTTCCTCAGGGGGACGAAGTGGTCCCGGCGATCAACGCGTTGGCGAGTCAGTTCGCTCATGTGGTGATCACGCAGGACTGGCATCCGGCGGCGCACGTGTCGTTTGCCGACAATCATCCCGGACGTCAACCGTTCGAGACGATCACGTTGCCGTATGGAGAGCAGGTGTTGTGGCCGACGCATTGTGTGCAGAACACGCAGGGCGCGGCGTTACATGCAGATTTGCATCTTCCGCATGCGCAGGCGGTGGTGCGCAAGGGCTATCAGACGAGCGTCGACAGCTACTCGGCGTTTCTGGAGGCCGACCGCAAGACACCGACGGGCCTCGCGGGCTATATGCGCGAGAAGGGCGTGAGGCGCGTGCATTGCGTGGGACTCGCGACGGACTTCTGCGTCGCGTGGAGTGCGCTCGACGCCAAAGCCGCAGGCTTCGATGCGTGTGTGATCGAACACGCGTGCCGCGCCATCGACCTGAACGGTTCGTTGGCCACGGCATGGGCGGCATTGGCCGCTGCGGGCGTATCACGCGAGTAGATGAGGGTGGGCGCGCCTCGACGCGATCGTAGGGTTACCGATGAAAATCAGATGTCGCGCCGCATGGGCGACGTCGTAAGTTGAAGACAAGGCGATGGACAAGTTTTACCGTGAAGGCCAATGCGGCCGGAGTTCCCAATGAGTGCGCTGACGATTCGTTCGGGATTTATCGATCATCTGGGCATCGAGTTGTTGCGCGCGGAGAACGGCGAGTCGGAGTTGCGTCTGGACTTGTCGGCCAAGCATCTCAATAGCTGGGAGGTGATGCACGGCGGCGTCACGATGGCGCTGCTCGATGTTGCGCTGAGTACCGCGAGCCGTAGCGTCGCCCCGGAGGGCACCGGTGTCGTGACCATCGAAATGAAGACGAGCTTCATGCAGCCCGGTTCGGGTGAAATGCGCGCGTTCGGCCGCTTGCTGCATCGCTCGACGACGATGGCGTATTGCGAAGGTGAGGTGCGAGATGCCAACGGCAAGCTCGTCGCCAAGGCGATGGGCACGTTCAAGTATCTGCGGCGTCTGGCGGTTGGACGCGAAGTGCACGAGCAACGTCGGCCGGGCGAGCCCAGCGGCGACTGAGGTTCCGCGACGCAACCCAATCGCGCGGTCAGGTCACTCGTTCACGTAATGCAATCACGTAATTCATGCATGTCACTCATGCGGAGGAAGTCTCATGACGATCAATCGCCAGATTTTGCTGGTCTCCCGCCCGACGGGGGAAGCCACGCTCGACAACTTCCACCTGGCTGCTCCTGAGCTGCCGGAGCTGGGCGACGGACAGGTGCTGGTGCGCAATTTCTACCTTTCCCTCGATCCGTATATGCGGGGCCGGATGAGCGACGCCAAGTCGTACGCACCGCCGCAGCCGCTCGATACGGTGATGATCGGTGCGACCGTGGGCGAGGTGATCGAGTCGCGAAATCCGGACTGGCAACCGGGGGATGCCGTGACGGCCATGTTCGGCTGGCAGGAGTATGGTATTTCGGACGGCAGCAATCTGCGTCGTCTTCACGATGCAAGCGTGCCGATGAGCGCTTATCTGGGTGCCGCGGGCATGCCGGGGGTGACGGCCTGGTACGGTCTGAACCGGATCATTGCACCGAAAGCGGGCGAGACGGTTGTGGTGAGCGCGGCGTCCGGCGCGGTGGGTAGCGTTGTAGGGCAGTTGGCGAAGCGGGCAGGATGCCGTGTGATCGGCATCGCCGGTGGCGAACAGAAGTGTGCGTACGTCGTGGACACGCTCGGCTTCGACGCATGTGTCGATTACAAGGCGGGCAACGTCTACGAAGCATTGCGTAACGCTGCGCCTGAAGGCATCGATGGATACTTCGAGAACGTGGGGGGCGAGGTGTTCGACGCCGTGATGCGCAACCTCAACGCGCATTCGCGCATCGCACTGTGCGGCATGATCGCGGGGTACAACGGCGAGCCGATTCCGATGAAGTACCCGTCGCTGTTGCTCACGCAACGTGTGAAGCTTGAAGGCTTCATCATCATGGAACACCTGGACATCTGGCCGCAGGCGCTCAAGGAACTGACCGAAGCGATCTCTGCCGGTGAGCTACGTTACCGCGAGTCGATGACGCAGGGCATTGAGAGCGCACCCGCCGCATTCCTCGGATTACTCAAGGGCGAGAACTTTGGCAAGCAGATCGTGCGGTTGGTGTAAGTCTCCGGCCGAATTGCCAGATGCCTAATGCTGGTCGGCCGGTGTTTTCGTCGACTTACCGACGATCAGACGCTGTTGACGTCGAACCGGTAATGTCGCAGATTGCGCAATTCGCTCGCAGGTTGCGACGGCGAGACGGTCGACTCGGTCACTTCGATGACACCGTCGCGGTGATAACGCAGCAATGTCGTGCAGCGCGTTCCGTAGGCGGGCGATGCGATGAATGCCGCCGAGAGCTTTTTTTCCCAATCATGCGTCACGCCCGTTTCAGGCAGTGATTCATCGGCGGCTTCGACGGCGTCGCGCATGACTTCCATGAGAGCGATGTCGTCGGCACCGTTCTCCAGCGCGTCGCGCAGCGCATTGCGTCGACTCACTAGCTTGGGCCACGGCGTGTCCAGAAGCGCGTTCGATAGTCCGTGAAAGCCCGGCGCGATCGCGTGGGCCACAGGAAGAGACGTTCGGCCTCCTGTTTGTTCCGCTGTCCGCCCATCTCCCGCGTGCGTCACCCGATTCCCCAACCAATACAACTTACGCGCAGGCAAATCGCCAGCAAGCAGGTTGAAGCCTGCGTATTCGTGGGCGTGCTTCTCGACACGCGCCAGATCGTCGTCGAATGAGGTCGCGTCGAGCATGGCGGACACGAGCAGGCCGCGCGACGGCGAGTCCTTCGGTGCCATCGGTGCCCGGCCATCGCGGAAGTTGGTCAGGGCAGCGAAGCGTCCCACACGATTGACCCCCATCCACGTGCCGCCGCCGCGCAGATCGCGCCCGGCAAGGATATCGGGATGATCCAACCACCAATGCAGAGGCTCTGCAGGGCGCTCGAAGAATTCGTCGCGATTGGCGAGTACGACCAGCGGCGTGGCGGCATCGGGCTGCCAGGAGAAGACGATCAGGCACATGGGGAGGCGGGCGTCGGGATATCGACGAAGCATTCGATGTGGCGTTCGCTTTCGAGCAACGACGCCAGACCAGATTCGACGGCCAATTGCGGTAGCGCCTCGACGAAGGCGGCATCGACGTCGTCGTACCGCTCCATCCAGGTCGTGCCGCCTTTGGCGACGTCGTTGACTGAGACGTCGGCCCGCCATTGGATGCGGCCGGAAACGCCGAAGCGTCCGGCCGTCAATGCAAAGAGACGGGCGACAGCGTCACGGGCGGCGTCGGTCTGCGTGGTCGGGACACGGTAGTAGACGTAACAGTCCATTAGCGCTGGCCGTAGGGCCGACTTAGGATGCTGCGGCCGACGATGCTGGCACTTCCGTCGGATCGATGATCTCGTAAGGCAGCTCACCGAACGCCAGCGCTGCACCGTCGACCGTGCCAAGGCGGACATCGTCGGCTTCGCGTGCGGAGAGTTTCAGCTCGACGAGGACGTCATAACCGCCATTCGGTGCCGGTGCAGCCAGCACCACCATGCCGCAGGGCTGGTCGGGATCGCTCGTTTCGACCAGCTCCTGTCCCGGCTCCGGCTGCACGCCGTCAACATGGGCCAGATGGAGCCGACGCTTGATCGTGCCGCGATACTGGCTGCGCGCGACGACTTCCTGCCCCGGGTAGCACCCCTTGCGGAAGTTCACGCCACCCACGACTTCCCAGTTGATCATCTGCGGCACGAACTGCTCTTGCGTTGCCGTAGTGACACGGGCCACACCGCTTTGCACGTCGAGCCAGGTCGCGAGCGTCGGGTCGACGGCGACGACGCCGTCCGTGCCGACCAGCGAGTTCCAGACTGCGGCGGCTTGCGCGACCGGCACGCTCCAAAGGAAGCGCGAAAGTGAGCGGGCCATACCGGCATCGGGCAGACGAATCAGGCTGGTGCCGTTGCCGGGAGCGTCGCCCATGGTGGCATGCGCGGCTGCCAGCGCGGCGGCGGGCAGCGACGCGAACGTCCGCGACAGCAAGGCCTCAACGGCCGGGCCACCGACTTGCAGCAGGACATGCGTGGCGGTGCCGTCCGTCAGTTTCGCCTTCGCGCGCAGCACGAACATCGACAGACGTTTCTGGACGGCGGCCTGCACGGTGGCGTCGCTGGCGAGATAGATCGTCGCGTCGGGCGACGTGTCGCGCCACATCAGGAAGGTCGCGAGCAGGCGTCCCTTGGCCGAGCAATAGCCCGCCAGACGGGCCTGCACGGGCGACAGACGTTCGACGTCGCTGGTCAACTGACCGTGCAGGAACGCCGCCGCGTCGGCGCCGTTTACGGCGATGAGGCCGGTGTCGCTCGCCAGCGCGACGAAGCTGCCCGTGCGCAACGCATCGAACTGTGCGGCACGTGCATCGGACGAAATATCGGAAAGAGAAGCGGCTGCCGCTTGCGGCAGAAGATCACGCCATGTGGAGGTCATAAACGAAAGTGCCTGTCAATCTGTGAGGGTTCGGCAAGTCAAAGTATTATATTGGGTCTTCCGCTAGGACGTGCGAGCCCGGTTCGACGCGCAAAATGCGCCCCCGACACCGTTGCCGCCACGCGCGCCCGGCAGACGAGTCCCCCGAACCCGCTGTCGTCATCGCGCGACTTATCCTGCAATTCATGTACTTCATCAAACGTCTGTTTGTCCTGTTGATCGTCGCGGCACTGGCGGCCGGCGGCGCTTTCTATTATTGGGCACAAGCGCCGCTGCAATTGGGCAAGCCGACGCTGGACGTCACGATCAAGCCTTATAGCTCGGTGCGCAGCGTCGCCACGCAGTTGCGCACGGGCGGCGTCCCGGTGCATCCGCTGCTGTTCAATCTGCTCGCCCGCGTGATGGACGTGGGCACCAAGCTCAAGTCGGGCAACTACGAGTTCGCGACCGGCATTACGCCCATGGAAGTCATGGACAAGCTTGCACGCGGCGACGTCAACCAATACGTGGTGACGATCATCGAGGGCTGGACCTTCAAGAAGATGCGCTCCGAGATCGATGCCAACCCGGCGTTGCGTCACGACACGGCCGGGCTGCCCGACGCCGACCTGATGCAACTCGTGGGCGCGGATCGCGCGGAAGCCGAGGGCATGTTCTTCCCCGACACGTACCTTTTTCCGAAAGGCACCAGCGATGTCGATATTTACAAGCGCGCTTATCGCCTGATGCAGAAGCGTCTGGACGAAGCCTGGGCGTCGCGCGCGCCGGGCTTGCCGTACGCCACGCCGTACGAAGCACTTATCATGGCCTCTCTCGTCGAGAAGGAGACAGGGCAGGCCGTGGAGCGCGGGCAAGTGGCGGCGGTATTCGTCAACCGGCTGCGCAAGCGCATGCTGCTGCAGACCGACCCGACGGTGATCTACGGCATGGGCGATCTGTACACGGGACGTCTGCGCAAACGCGACCTGCAAACGGATACGCCGTACAACACTTACACGCGCGCCGGCCTGCCGCCGACGCCGATTGCGCTGCCTGGCGTGGCGTCGCTGGCTGCGTCGCTCAACCCTGCGCCGACCGACGCCCTGTATTTCGTGGCCCGCGGCGACGGTACGAGCCACTTCTCGACCAACCTTCAGGAGCACAATCGCGCCGTGGACAAATATCAGCGAGGTGAGCAATGACGCAATCCCCGGACGCACCGGCCGTGGTGCCGGGCAAGTTCGTGACTTTCGAGGGCATCGACGGCGCGGGCAAGAGTACGCACGTGAACGCCTTTGTCGACGCACTGCGTCAGGGCCTCGCCGCCGTTGGCCGTGACGTGGTGGCGACGCGCGAGCCGGGGGGGACGCCGCTGGGCGAAGCGCTGCGCAAGCTCGTGCTCGACGAGCCGATGGATATCGAAACCGAGGCGCTCCTCATGTTTGCGGGTCGCCGCGAACATCTGGTGAAGGTGATCGAGCCCGCGCTGGCACGCGGTGACTGGGTCGTCTCCGATCGTTTTACCGACGCGACGTTTGCGTATCAGGGCGGCGGGCGTGGCCTGTCGCGCGACAAGCTGTCGATTCTCGAGCGCTGGGTGCAGGGCTCGCGCCAGCCCGATCTGACGATTCTGTTCGATCTCGATCCGGCAATTGCCGCCGCACGACTGGCCGGTGCCCGTGCGCCTGACAAGTTCGAACGGGAGTCGGCCGCGTTTTTCACTCGGGTGCGCGAGGAGTATCTGCGTCGTGCCGAGGAATCGGGCGGGCGCATCGTGCTGATCGACGCAGCGCAGAGCATCGACGCCATTGCCGAGCAACTCGCCGACGTATTCGCGCGGCTGGGATTGCCGGGGCACTGAGCGACACTAAGCAACATTAGGCAACATTGGGCAACACCAGGCGCGCTTGCGGGAAGGGACGGACTTCATCCGGTTTTCCCCGACGCGCGCATAATTCGGATATCCACGTCGATGGCTGACGTTGGGCACGAACGATCTCGAGCGATCTGCCGCGATCTCCCGCAGACGCAAGCGTCGGTCGACGCGCCCACGTAGTATCCGAAACATCTGCAACATCCGGCCAAGGAGCCCACATGCTGTATCCGTGGCAGTCAGAGGACTGGACACGCCTTAACGACCTGCGCACCCAGATGCCGCACGCCCTGCTGTTGCAGGCGGTGCCGGGCATTGGCGAAGTGGCGCTTGCGCGAACGTTTGCGCAGGGCTTGCTGTGCGAATCGCCACGTGCCGATCATCTTCCGTGCGGGACTTGCGGCGCATGCCAGTGGTTCGCGAGCGGCAATCACCCGGACTTCCGCGTGATTTGCCCCGAAGCGCTGGCAGAGACGCTCCCCGGCGCAGACGCGCGGGCGGAGGCCGATGGCGACAAAAAGACGAAAACGCCGAGTAAGGAAATCAAGATCGAGCAGGTGCGCGAGGTCATCGACTTTGCGAGCCTTGGTTCGCATCGTCAGGGGCGTCGTGTCGTGTTGCTGTATCCGGCCGAGTCGCTCAACGTGCATGCTGCGAACGCCTTGCTCAAGACGCTGGAAGAGCCGCCCGAAGGCGTCGTGTTTCTGCTGGTGACGACGCAACCCGACCGCCTGCTGCCGACGATTCTGTCGCGCTGCCGTCGACTGGTGCTCACGCGTCCTGACGACGCGCAGGCCACGCAATGGCTCATGGGCGAAGCTGGCCTCAATGCAACCACGGCCGCTGCCGTGCTCGCGGAAGCAGGCGGTGCCCCGCTGGCCGCACGCGCGCTGGCCGAGCCCGACGAGCGTGGCTGGCGCGACTGGTTGCTGGGACAGCTCGCACAAGGCGGCGCGATCGACGCTTTCGCCTGCGCCGAGCAACTGCACAAGGGCAGCTTGCCGGGCATTCTCGAGACGTTACAACGCTGGTGTTTCGACGTACTCGCCGAGCGCATGGCCGGTGCCGTCCGTTTCTTCCCGGCGCAGGCACAGGCGTTGCGCCGCTGCGGCGATGCGACCGACGACGTCCGTCTGCTCGGCTTCCTGCGCGAACTGGCGCAACAGCGTCAGGTGCAGAATCACCCGCTCAATACGCGCGTGCTGCTCGAAGCGCTTTTCCTGCAATACAAACAGTTGTTCGGTGGCCCGGCATCGCTTTGATGCAAGGGACCGGCAACCGATCGCACATCATGTTCATCGATTCGCACTGTCATATCAATTTCCCGGAGCTGGCCGAGCAGATGCCGGACTTGCTCGCCCGTATGCGCGAGAACAAGGTCAGCCATGCGCTGTGTGTCTCCGTCGATCTGCCGACGTTGCCGCAGGTGCTGGAGATCGCGGCGCAGCACGATAATGTCTACGCCTCCGTAGGCGTGCATCCCGACTATGAGGACACCCCCGAGCCGAGCGTCGACGATCTCGTGCGTCTGGCTGCCACGCCGAAGGTCGTCGCCATCGGGGAAACCGGCCTCGACTACTACCGCCTCGAAGGCCGCAGTATCGAAGACATGGAATGGCAGCGCGAGCGATTTCGCACGCACATCCGTGCTGCACGCGTGACCGGCAAGCCGCTGATCATTCACACCCGCTCGGCCGCAGACGACACGCTGCGTCTCATGCGGGAAGAGGAGGCCGGCGAGCCAGCAGGCGTGATGCATTGCTTCACCGAAAGCTGGGATGTCGCAAAGGGCGCGCTCGATCAGAACTTCTACATCTCGTTCTCGGGCATCGTCACGTTCAAGAGCGCGCGCGATTTGCAGGACGTTGCGCGTCGCGTGCCGCTCGATCGCATGCTGATCGAAACGGATTCGCCCTATCTCGCGCCGGTGCCGTATCGCGGCAAGCTCAATCAGCCGGGCTATGTGCGCCATGTGGCGGAATTCATCGCGGATTTGCGCGGTGAGCCTTTGCAGAAGATTGCCGAGGCGACAAGCGAGAACTTCTTCCGCCTCTTTGCCACGGCGAAGCATTGAACTCGCATCGCGCATAGCTTTCGAACCGACGTTTTTGCCGACGCTTTTAACCGAACTTCCCGGACGACCGACAGGAGCCCCCGATGCGTAAATTTTCAGTGATCCACGTCTTCACGCTGCTGAGCGTGTTGTGGCTGACGGCGTGTGCCACGGCCGCGACCTCCAATACGTCATTGGTCAAAGCGGTGGTGTTTGACGACACCAAGGCCGTGCAACAGGCGCTCAAGGCGGGTGTCGATCCGAATACGCGCGACGAGAAGGGCGATCCGCTGCTGGTGATTGCGATGCGCGAGAAGTCCGTTGGCGTCGCCAAGTTGCTCATCGAAGACAAGCGTACCGATCTGGATGCCACGAATCGCGCGGGCGAGAACGCCATGATGATTGCGTCGCTGCAAGGCCTCACGCCGATGGTGAAGCTCCTGATCGACAAGGACGCCGAAGTCAACAAGAAGGGCTGGGCACCGCTGCACTACGCGGCGACGAACGGTCATGACGACATCGTGCAAATGCTGCTCGATGCGTCGGCGTACGTCGATGCGGAATCGCCGAACGGCACGACGCCGCTCATGATGGCAGCGCGCGGCGGCCATATCAGCACGTGCAAAGTGTTGCTCGACGGTGGGGCAGACGTTCGTCTCGCGAACCAGTTGAAGATGACGGCCGTCGACTTTGCGAAGCAGGCCAATCAGAAGGAAATTGCAGACGGCCTGAGCAAGCGTCTGGCGCAACTGCCGCCGCTGCCTGCACCGGCCCGATAAGGCCTGATATGGCCCTAAGCGTCGGTTGCTTCACCTTCTGACGCTGGGGTTACCGGTGGCACAGGGGCGGGCAATAAGGCATTAAGGCATTAAGGCGTCTCACGCGGCGCACCATGCCTGCCTGCCCCGGCCAGAAACGCACGGGCCCCGGCGACGCCTTCCGAGAAGACGACCTCGTGTCCGGCGGCCCCCTCCTGACGCAGCGCTGTGTCTAGCGGCAGATCCCACTGCGCGTAGGCCGCCCGGCGGTCGGCGCGCAGCGCGCCTTGCGGTAATTCGGCGAGCTGATGCGCCAATGCGAGCGCACCCTGACACGCCATGCCTTCCGGCACCAGCCGGTTCACCAGCCCGATCTCGAATGCCTCCTGCGCGCCCACCGCGCGGCCGGTCAGGATCATGTCGAGTGCCCGGCTCATGCCGATCAGGCGCGGCAGGCGGACCGTTCCCCCATCGATCAGCGGCACCCCGAAGCGTCGGCAGAAGACGCCGAACGTAGCGGAGTCGTCCGCGACGCGCAGGTCGCACCACAACGCCAGCTCCAATCCACCTGCCACCGCATGACCGGTGACGGCCGCAATGACGGGCTTGTCCAGATGACGTCGCGTAAGGCCCATCGGGCCGTCGCCACTGCCGTCGGGCGTGACGTCGTTGCGGCGCTCAGGATCGTCGAAGGCGGAGAGATCCGCTCCGGCGCAGAACGACGCGCCCTTGCCGCAAAGCACCGCGACGCTCGCGTTCTCGTCCTGTTCGAAGGCGAGCAGCGCGTCGCGCAACGCCGTCGCCATGTGGCGGTCGACGGCGTTGCGACGGGTTGGACGCGCAAGCGTGATGAGCGTTACCGGCCCGTCGGTTTCGACTTCGACGCACGAGGTGTCGGCAGGGTCAGAGGTGTGGCTCCGTTGGCGCATGGCATGCCTCCTGAGGGCGTCGTCCACGGCCGTCCTGCGTAGTCATTGGACCGCCGGACCGACGGTGTCGGACCGGCGCAGGACCGGCAGTCAGGCCGCGGCGGGTTGGGCGCAGCGCAACAAGGCAGGTGTTGCGGTCGTCGGCGCGCGCAGATCGCTGATGAAACGGTCGCGCCACGTCGACAGGTTGTGCTCGCGCAAGGTACTCATCATGCTCTCGTGACGCGACTGGCGCTCCGACAACGACATGTTCAGCGCCGAGCGCAGGGCTTCGGCCATGCCGTCGATGTCATAGGGATTCACGATCAGCGCACCGTCGAGCTCCTGCGCCGCCCCTGCAAAACACGACAGCACCAGTACGCCGGGGTCGGCCGGATCCTGCGAGGCGACGTATTCCTTGGCGACGAGGTTCATGCCGTCGCGCAACGGTGTGACGTAGCCCACCTGGGACGCGCGGAAGAACGACATCAGCACTTCGTGATCGTAGCGCTTGTTGATGTAGCGCAGCGGTGCCCACGCCAGGTCCGAGAATCGTCCGTTGATATGACCGGCCAGCGTTTCCAGCTGACGCCTGATTTCGCCATAGCCCGCCACGTCGGAGCGGCTTGGCGGCGCTACCTGAACGAAGCTTACCGTCCCTTGCTGGTTCGGCCACAGCTCCAGCAGTCGTTCGAAAGCGCGAAAGCGTTCCAGCATCCCCTTCGAATAATCCAGGCGGTCCACGCTCATGATGAGCTTGCGTTCTTGCAACCCTTGCTTCAGATCGAGGATGTGCTTGACGGTCGCGCGCGCGGTCGCCTGCTTCTGAATTTCGTCCGGATACACGCCGATCGGATAGACGCCCGTGCGCAAGGTTCGGCCGTAAGCGGTGATCGTGCCGTCGCAGCCCAGCGTGGCCCCGGCGTGCCGGACAAGATAGTCGGTGAATGCGGTGCGGTCCGTCTCGGTCTGGAAGCCGACCAGATCGTATTCGCACATGGCGCGCACGAGCGCTTCGTGCGGTGGCACCGTCATCAGGACTTGCGGCGACGGGAACGGAATGTGGAGAAAGAAGCCCAGCCGCTGGCGCAGCCCGATCTGTCGGCACGCCTGCGCGAACGGCAGCAGGTGATAGTCGTGCACCCAGATGAGATCGTCGTCTTTGAGCAGCGGGGCGAGTAGCGCGGCGAAGCGTGCGTTGACGTGGCGATAGCCGTTGTAATCGTCGCGTTGATAGCGCGTGAGGTCGTCGCGGTAGTGAAACGTCGGCCACAGGGTCGCATTGGAGAAGCCGCGGTAGTACGTGTTGTAGTCGCGGCGGGTGAGCGGGACAGTGGCGAAGGTGACGTTGTTGCGATGCGCGATCTCGGGGGCGGTGGCGGGCTCCGCATCGATCTCGCCATTCCAGCCGAACCACATGCCTCCGGTGTCCTTGAGCGCATCGAACACGCCGATGGCCAGGCCGCCGGCAGTGGGCTTGCCCTCGGTCATGGGCGCGACCCTGTTCGATACGATGACTAAGCGACTCATACGTCTGTCTCCTGTGAGGGTTGAGGCGGGGCGGGGGAGGTGTCGCCGTGCAGCGTGAGCAGCCAGGCGGTGAGCGCGTCCGGCGAAGGCAGCCGGTGGTGCGCGCAGGTCTCTCCGTCCCCGATCTTGATCGTGATGCCACCCAGCGCATTCACGTCGGCAAAACCGGCCTCGTCGGTGAGGTCGTCACCGGCAAAGAGCGGCGTTCGACCCGCAAACGGGGCCTCGTTCAGAAGTGTCGAAATGGCGCGGCCCTTGCTGACATTGCGCGGGCGCAGTTCGAATACCAGCTTGCCCGGCTGTAGCGAGAACCGGTCGGCGTGCAGATCGGCCAGCGCGCGCATCGTGTCGCGTGCGACACCTGCCAGTTCGGGCGCGCCGCGATAGTGCAGCGCCAGCGCACAGCCTTTGTTCTCGAGCAGCAGCCCCGGATGCTGTGCGACCAGCGCATGCAGCGGCGCGGCCATGGCGGCGATGCGTTCGGTGTCGGCGGTGTGGCCTTCGGCGCGCGCGAGCCTGCCGTCTGCATGACGAATCTCGGCACCATGCAGGCCGGCGGCCGGTACGTGTAGTGGGGCGAGCAGACCGTCGATGTCGTCGATAGCGCGACCCGACACGACGGCGATCGCGCCATTCGCGCGCTCAAACAGGCGGGCGAGCACACGGGCCGTGTCGCGGGGCAGTTTGACCGCGTCCGGGCGCGCCGCCAGCGGTGCCAGCGTGCCATCCAGATCGAAAAAGAATGCCACCGTGGCAATGTTGACGGCGTGCTGCTCAGGCGGATGGGCGGCGAACGCAGTCGCAGACGTCGCCGACGACGGGGCCGTTGGCGTCACGCTGGTGACGGGCGGGGAAGACGTTGTGGGTTGCATGGCTCTCCGTCGCTGTCGTGCCGCGGGTCGACAGGTCGTTCCAGGGCCAGCAGGAGGGCTAGGGATTGGGCAGACGAGGCGTGACGCGCGGCGGTATTGAAGGGCGGGAGCGCGGATATCCGCGCGGGATGTATTCATCCTAACCGCTCAAAAAGCGACAAGACGTCGTCCGATGTATGAAATTCCTGTCAGATGACGCCTACAAGAAGTGGGCGAGTCGCTTGGCGACATCCTCAAGACGAAGAAAGGTAAGTAGGTATTGAATATGAGAATCGTTTGCAATAACATTCGTTAATTGCCGCATAGTGCCCCATCCGGGGATTGCGGCACGGCACACCTGCCACGCACGCGCCACCACCGGCGCACGGACGTGCGTCGGACGACAACAATGATGAAAAGACTGTGGTTTCAACTGCACTGGTTCTTCGGCATTACGGCCGGTCTGGTGCTGGCGGTGGTTGGCCTGACCGGCGCACTGCTTTCCTATTACGAAGAACTCACCCGCGCGTTCAGCCCGGGTGTCATGACCGTGGCTGTGCGCGACACGGCACCTTTGACAGTGCCCGACCTGGTCGCACGCGTGCATGAGGCCGTACCCGATCGCCGCATTTTGTTGATGACGGTCATGCGCAATCCCGAGGACGCCGTCGGTGTGCGGCTCTCTATCGGTGACGGCACGCGCGGTGAGACCTATTTCGTCGACCCGTACACCGGACAGATGCTCGGCCGCTCGCAGGCCGACGTCGTCTTCCGTTTCATCATGGACATCCACCGTTTCCTGACGGTGGATGGCATCGGCAAGCAGATCACGGGCGCGGCAACGCTGTTGCTGTTCCTGCTCGCGGCGAGCGGTTTGTATCTGCGCTGGCCGCGCCGGATCGGCAACTGGCGCGCCTGGTTTCACATCGACTTCAAGAAGCAGGGACGTCCGTTCCTGTGGAATCTTCACGCCGTGATCGGCACGGTGGTGCTGGTGCCGTATCTCTTGTCGGCGACGACGGGCTTGTATTGGTCGTACGACTGGTGGCGCGGCATGCTGTTCTCGATGGCCGGTGTCCAGCAGCCTGTGCGCAACAAGCAGCCCGAGAAGCCGAAGATGGCGAAGCAGGGCGACGCGAATGCCATGGGCGAGCGTAAGAAGGCGCTGCCCGATCTGGCGTCGACCTCCGCAGACGACATGAGCACCGTGTGGGACAGCTTCGTCGCGCGCGTGCCCGATTACACGAAGGTCTATCTGCGCCCGTCGCAGAAGGCGGGCGGTCCGCTGCAAATGACGTGGCTCGACAAGTCCGTGCCGCATGAGCGTGCGTTCAGTCGCATGGACATCGAACCGGCGTCCGGCACGATTCGCAACGAGGAGCGTTACGCGCAGAAGACGACTGGCGGCCAGTTGATGACGAGCATCTACGCGCTGCACCGTGGCAGTTTCTTCGGGCCGGTGGGCATCATCGTGATGATGCTGTCGAGCCTGATGATGCCGGTGTTCTTCGTCACGGGCTGGATGCTCTATCTCGACCGGCGCAAGAAGAAGCGTGCATTGGCAGCGTCGCGCCCGGCGCAGGGTGCCGATGGCGCGAATGGCGTGAAGGGCGTGAATAACGTGATGGCACCGCCGAGCGGCGGTTCGTTCGCCGACGAAGGCGTGCTGATCGGATACGCCAGCCAGAGCGGTGTGGCCGAAGGTCTCGCCTGGCAGACGGCCGGTATGTTGCAGGGGGCGGGCGTGCCCGCACAGATTCAGCCGCTGGCGCGCATCGGACAGGCGCAGCTCGGCGCGGCCAAACGCGCATTGTTCATCGTCAGCACGTTCGGCGACGGCGAGCCGCCCGACAGCGCGCGTCGTTTCTCCCAGCAACTGATGAATCAGGCGATGGCGCTGCCCAAGCTGCGCTTTGCCATGCTCTCGCTGGGCGATAGTCATTACGACACCTTCTGCGGTTTCGGCCGCAAGCTCGACGGCTGGCTGCGGGCGCAGGGCGGTGTGGCGGCGTTCGAGCCGATTGAAGTCGACCGTGGCGATCCGGGCGCCTGGGCAAGCTGGCAGGAACGTCTGGGCGAATGGCTCGGCCGTCCGCTGGTCGCCACGAAGGCCGAAAACGGCCCGCGCTTCGCGTCCTGGACCCTTGCCGAGCGCGAAGTGCTCAATCCAGGCAGCACCGGTTTGCCTGCCTACCATCTCGCCTTCACGCCGCCGCAAGGCGTGCAGTGGGTCGCGGGCGATCTGGTCGAGGTGCTGCCGCGTCATACTGCCGCGCGTATCAATTTGTTCCTCGCGGGCAGCGTGTGGGCGCCGGATGTCCGCGTGAGCGTGGCCGGGCGCGAGGCGTTGCTGGGTGAGGCGTTGCGCGAGCGCGTACTGCCCGACGCCGCACCGCCGGCCGGCGTCGACTTGCAGGATTGGCTCGAACGTCTGGCACCGTTGCCTGAGCGTGAGTATTCGATTGCATCGACGCGGGACGAGGGCAAGCTGATGCTGCTCGTGCGCCAGACGCGCAATCCCGATGGCTCGCTGGGGCTGGGCTCGGGCTGGCTGACGGACGGCATGGCGCTGGGCGATAGCGTGACGATGCGCGTGCGTCCGAATCCGGGCTTCCACGGTCCGGCTGACGCACAGGGCATGATCTTGATTGGTAACGGCACCGGGCTGGCCGGGCTGCGCGCCCATCTCTCGGCGCGCATCGCGAAGGGACAGGTTCGCAACTGGCTGATCTTCGGCGAACGTCAGGCGAGTCACGATGCTTTCCACGACGCGACGTTGCGCGAGTGGCAGGCGCAAGGCGGAATCGCTCGTCTGGACCGCGTCTATTCGCGTGACCAGGCGGAGCGGATCTACGTGCAGGACCACGTCCGCCAGTCGGCGCGCGAGATCGCGAAATGGGTGGCCGATGGTGCGTCGATCTACGTCTGTGGCAGTCTCGCGGGCATGGCCCCTGCGGTCGATGCGGCACTGGCCGAGGCCATCGGCGCAGACGCTCTGCTGGACCTCTCGGCACAGGGACGCTATCGCCGCGACATCTATTAGACGTCTACCGATGGTGTGCTAACGTAGTGACAGGGCTCGATATTTATCGGGCCCTTTTTTCATCAAACGTATCGGCGACGGCAGGAGGCGCAATGACGACAACGTGGCAAATCGTGGTGCACGGGCTAGTGCAGGGCGTGGGATACCGCGCCGCGTGCGTGGTCGAAGCGCGCAGGCTCGGTCTGGCGGGATGGGTGCGAAATCGTCGCGACGGTACGGTGGAAGCCATCGCACAAGGTGAGGCTGCGCAGTTGCTGGCGCTGTGCGAGTGGATGCGTGAGGGGCCGCGAGGGGCGCAGGTGTCGTCGTGCGACGTCGACAAGGCGTGGGTGGCAGAATCGCCGCTCAAAGGTTTCGAGCAGCGCGCCAGCATCTGAAGTCCCAGCGCGCTTGTCGCATCTACATCCCACGCCGCAAGCCCGCCGAAGCGACGGCGGGCAGAGCGGGGTGGTCCAACAGGGCTATCAGGCGGCGAGTGCCAGCGCGCCCGGTGCGCCGACCGAAGCCGTGCCACCCGTGCCGTGCGTCTGCGCGTGGCTGGCTTCGTGCGACGACAGACGGAACAGCGCCACCGACTCGCGCAGGCGGGCGGCTTGCGTTTCGAGCGCGGCTGCGGCAGCCGAGGCTTCTTCGACGAGTGCCGCGTTCTGCTGCGTCATCTCGTCCATCTGCGTGACGGCCATATTGACCTGCTCGATGCCGCTCGACTGCTCCACGCTCGCGGCGGAGATCTCGCCCATGATGTCGGTCACACGTTTGACGGACTGCACGACCTCCGCCATGGTTGAACCGGCACGCTCGACCAGGCGCGTCCCGACCTCCACACGATTGCCCGACGCTTCGATCAATCCCTTGATCTCCTTGGCGGCCGACGCGCTGCGCTGCGCCAGCGTGCGAACTTCGCCTGCGACCACGGCGAAGCCGCGGCCCTGTTCGCCCGCACGTGCTGCTTCGACGGCCGCGTTCAGCGCCAGGATGTTCGTCTGGAAGGCGATGCCGTCGATGACCGTGAGGATGTCCGAGACCTTTTGCGACGCTTCGGCGATATCGCGCATCGTCGTCACGACTTCCTGAACGACGTCGCCACCGCGCGAAGCGGTTTCCGAGGCCGTCACGGCCAACTGGCTGGCGGCGCGAGCGTTCTCGGCGTTCTGCTTCACGACGGCGGTCAGTTCTTCCATGCTCGCGGCCGTTTGCTCCAGCGACGATGCCTGCGATTCCGTGCGACGCGACAGATCGGCATTGCCGTCGGCGATCTCACGGGCGCTGCCATGAATGGCTTCCGTGCTCTCGCGCACCGTGCCCACCGTGCTGGCCAACCCATCGCGCATGCGGCCGAGCGCGCCGAAAAGCTGGCCCATCTCGTTTCGCGTACGTTGCTCGATGCGCTGGCTCAGATCGCCGGCGGCCATCTGCTCGAAGTACGCAATGACCTCGCGAATCGGGCGCAGGACGGCGCGCGCCAGCATTGCGCGGCCCCAAAGGGCAAGCAACAGCGCGATGACGAGCGTCGCGCCCATGGCGATGCGCATGACGTTGTAGCGCTGCTGAGCGGCGTCGTAGCGCGCTTTCTGACGCTCAACCTGAATGTCCTGAAGCTCGCGCATGAGCGTATCGACACCGTTGTATGCGGCCGGGGCGACGCGTGCCTGAATCTGATGGAAGCCGGCGACGTCGCCTTGCTTGAGCGCGTTGAGCGCAGGCGTGATCACCTTATCGAAAAAGGCCTTGCGCTTTTCGTCGGCCGCCTTGGCCAACTCCGCTTCGTGCGCATCTTCTTTGGGACGTTTCAGATAATCGTTCCAGAGGGCGTCGGAAGTGGCGATGTACTGGGTGCCTCGTTTGAGGACTTTGTCCGATTCTTCGGGATTGGCCCCGAGGCTGACGTACGACGCATAGGTCGCCATCGACAGGCGGGTCCGGAGGATTTGCTCGCCGGTTCCCTTGAGTTCGGCCAGGGCGGGGGTATCTTCCGTGGCCATCTTGCTCAGGGAGTCGTTGCTGGAGCCGAGCGCCCAGAGGCCCAGCACGCTGGCGAGGACGAGAAGTGCACCAAGCAAACCTAGGACCAGTGTCAGGCTGGCCCGAATCGTAATGTTCTTATACATATTGATCGATGGATTGAATGCCCAGGCCGCGCCAGGAGATTGCGGGCCTCCCCGTCCATCGGTAAGTGCAAGACAGGGCATAGGGATTATCGGCATATGAGAAGCAGAACTTGAGCCATCTGGGCTCGGGGGATTCCGAAAGTGGGCCTCCACGGGAAAAAGTTCGGAATTTGCGCAGTCGCAAGCGTCACGCAAACGGCCAGACTTAAAGGCTGTTTCACTTTCTTCAGTATGCCGAAGCGCGTAAATCGTGATGAGGCGTCAACGACGCGATGAATCCCGACAAATTCAAGTTCCGAAACAGAAGTGATGGAAGTCCTGCCAACGCCGCGAGCCCCGATCCGGGGGCGTACGCATCGGCGGGCGACAGCCTGCCGGAAGGATTTGTAAGGAATGCTGCCGAACACGGCCCGGCAGACACCGGCACGTTTCGAATGGCGTTGGTGCACGAGTTGCGTGCACCGCTCCAGGTACTGCAGGGGCATCTCGATGCGCTGTGGGACGACGCCGGGGAGGTCGCCGGGGCGATAGGCGCATCCGCGCCGCGCGAGCGGCTGGGCAACATGCGAAGCATGCTCGATGTGCTCGCCGGGGCCGTAGACGATGTTCTGTACCTCGGGCAGGACGACATTGCGCAGTTGCCGCTGCGAGAGGCGGTGTTCGAGGTGCGTCAGAGCCTCGATGCCGAAGTCGATGCCTTTGCCGAGTTGGCACGTCGCAAAGGGCTCGATCTGACGTGTGAGATCGCGGATGCAGTGCCCGTCTTTTTGTGGGGCGACGGCGCACGTCTGCGGCAGATATTGCGCACGCTGATCGATAACGCGTTGAAGTACACGGTGTTCGGTGGCGTTGCCGTGCGGGTCTCGTGGGCGTGCGAGGCGACGGGTTTGGATGCAGCGGATGACGCCGATCTGCCGGATGGCGATGACACCGCTCGCGCGCCGCACCTGTCCATTCGCGTTACCGATACGGGGCCGGGCATTCCGGCTGGGATGGAAAACGCGGTGTTTGCTGCGTTCTCCCGCGCGCAAACGTCGGTGAAGGGCACAGGGCTTGGGCTTTGGGTCGCCCGACAGTGGACGTGGCGTCTGCGGGGCACGCTTTGTGCCGAACCGTGCGCGTCCGGTGCGCGATTCCGATTGTCGGTGCCATTCGCTTTGCCGGGAGGCGTTGCGACGGCGAAGGCCACGGATGACACGCCTGCCGAGGGGAGTGCAACGTTATCTGAGGCATCGGCGTGCTGGCCCGAACGAGATGTCGTCGAAGTGCCCGTGCGCCCCGGATTACAGGCACTTGTCGTGGACGACCATGTGATGAATCGCAGGATTCTGGCCGATCAGTTGGCGTCGCTCGGATGCCACGTCGCCAGTGCCGCGGACCTGACAGACGCGCTCGTGCAATGGATTGCGCTCGACGTCGATGTCGTGCTGACCGACGTGCACCTCGACGGCGTGAGCGGTCTGGCACTCGCAAAGACCCTGCATGCGCTCGCCCCGATGCTGGGCCGCCGGGAGCCGGTCGTGTATGCAGTGACAGGTTCGGTGGTGGAGGCTCGCGACGCCCGTGAGGCCGGGCTGGACGATGTGCTGACCAAGCCGGTTTCGCGTCAGCGGTTATCGCAAACGCTGGCGGTACGCTGGCCGGCGCTGGAGGAAGGCGATGACGACCTCGCGCCTGATGCGACCTCCAGTGTCGGCAGCGATGCAGCGTCGGAGGTGGCGCTATCGCTCAGCCACGAGAAAAGCTCGCCGAAATCGCGGTCGGCACTAAGGGATGACCCGTGCGCGCGACGCATGATGCGAGATGAAATGGCGAAGGATCTGGCGCGCTTTCGTCGTCTTTTGGCAAGACGCCGTCGCGAAGACCTTGAAGCCGCTCAGGGCCTCATTCATCGCATGCGAGGCGCGTGCCGCATGTTCGGCGATCCGGCATTGACCGAGCGGTGCGACCGGCTTGCCGAGAGGTTGGCGAACTGCCGGTGCACTGCGCAGGATTTAGGAGACGACGGATGATCGGAAGGAATTCGAAAGCGTCAGATGTAGCGCCAGACGGCGAGGTAATGACAGACGGTGCCGCCGATGGCGAAGAGGTGCCAGACGAGATGCCCGAACTTGATATGTCCGTCGAGCGAATAGAAGATTGCCCCGATGGTATAGGCGGCGCCACCCGCATACAGCCATCCTGCGCCGGGGCCGGGAATGGCGGCCAACACCGGCCCGGCGACCAGCACGGCCATCCAGCCTAGCCCGATGTAGAGCAACGTCGAGACAAGCGGACGGTCGAGCAATCCGAGCGACTTGGCGACGAGCCCCGCGATTGCCATCGCCCAGACGCCGGTAAGCAGGGGCCAGCCCCACGGATCGTGCAGGATCTTGACGGTGAAGGGCGTGTAAGTCCCGGCAATGAAGAGAAAGATGGCGCAGTGGTCGACGCGCATGAACACACGCTTCGCCCGGCCGTCCGGCAGCCCGTGGTACAGCGCGGACGCCAGATAGACCACGACCATCGTGACGGCGAACACGCCGATGCCGATCTGTTGCACGGTGCTCGGCAGCGGCGGGCGTACGGCGGTGAAGAGAAACGGGATCGCCGCGAGCGCGGCCAGACAGGCGAGGCCGTGGCTGAGGCTGTTGGCGAGTTCTTCGCTGCGGGTCTGCGCGCGGGCGATGGCCTTCGCCCTCGCCATGGGTGTAGCCGTGGTCATGCCGTCCTCATCGGGGAGTCGTCAGTGATGTCCGTGCGATGCCTTCAGTGATGCGTCTCATGCCACTTGCGAACGGCAGCCATCGTGTTCTGGACGTGCTTGTCCGGATCCATGCTGACGTAGCTGTAGATTACGCGGCCGTCAGGGGCGATGACGTAGGAGATGCGATTGGCGATATCAGGTTTGAGGGCGAGGACGGCGTCGTACGCCTTCATGATTTTCTGATCGGTGTCGGCTGCCACGGCAAACTTGCTGCGGCACTCGGACACGGAGAACTTGTTGAGCGTGTCGATGTTGTCGTGCGAAACGCCGATCACCGTCGCGCCCATCTCCTTGAACTTGTCGGTCGCTTCGGCGAAGTCATGCGCTTCGATCGTGCATCCGGTGGTGAATGCAGCGGGGTAGAAGTACAGCACGACGGGGCCCTGTTTGAGCGCGTTCGCGAGCGAGAACGTGAAGACTTTGCCGCCGAGCGAGGCTTGCGCCTTGAAGTCCGGCGCCGATGCACCGTTCTGCAATGCCGCATGGGCGGGGATCATGCACCAGGCCGTGACACCGACAATCGCGGCAGCGGCGGTCATTCCTAACCAACGTTTCATGCAAGGCTCCCGAAGTGGATGCTTAAGGATAGAGGCTTGCGGGGGCGCTGTCCAACGTGCTCCGCGTCGTTTATCAGGACGATCGAAGGATGCCTGATGTTTAACGGACGGCAGACTAGCGGCGGACACTCAGCAGACAAACGGCGGACATTTTACGGTCGGTTTCGTGACATGAATCTGTCAGCACTGCGTCATGAATTGCCGGAGGACGCGTTGCTGTGCGCACCGGGCTGTCCGCTGCCGATGGGCAGCACCGTGGTCGACTTGATCTGCGAGAGCGCAATCATCGAGTTCACTTCCTGCACCATCGGCAGTTGTGAGAGCCGCTCGAAGAAGAAGCGCTCGTAGGCGTCGACATCGCGCGTGACGATGCGAAGCAGAAAGTCGACGTTGCCCATCAGTACATGGCATTCCAGAACTTCGGGAAAGTCCTGAATCGCCTTGGAGAATTCGGGTAGCGCGTTGCGGTTGTGTCCCGCGAGTTTTACGTGAGCAAACAGCATGACGTTCAGCCCGACCTTCTTGCGGTCGACCAGCGCGACACGCCGCTCGATTACGCCCTCGGCATCGAGCCGGTCGATGCGTCGCCAACATTGCGATTGCGACAGCCCGATGCGCTCGCCGATCTGCGCGGCGGAAAGCGAGGCGTCTTCCTGCAGAATTGCGAGGATTTTTTCATCGAATTCGTCAATTTGCATGATCTATTCCTCGATATGAGTAAATTTGAATGGATCATGTGAAATTGACGGGTTTTTGTCAACGATACGCGAAGCATTTACCGGCCGATCCCCGTAAACTTCGTCTCTATTAGTGATATTCGCCGCAACAATTCCCTCCCGTTCGACTGAATCAGCAGGAAGACACGTACCTATGAAACTCGATTTGACTTTGCCCGCTGCCGAAACCGCGACCGGTGCCGTCGCCCAGCCCCTTGCTCCGTTGTCTGCCAAAGGCGCAGACCTGATTGCGCGCACGCTGGTCGACATTGGCATCGACACGGTGTTCTGCTACCCGGGCGGGGCCAACCTCGAAATGCTCGATGCGCTCTCGCGCGTATCGATCACGCTGGTGCGTACCGAGCATGAGCAAGGCTCTGTCTTTGGGGCGCAAGGCTATGCGCGCGCGACCGGCAAGTTGGGCGTCTGCCTGGCGACGTCCGGCCCGGGGGCGACCAATCTTGTGACGGGTATCGCCGATGCAGCGAGCGATTCGGTGCCGATCCTGGCCATCACCGGCAATGTCGCCACGCACTGGTTGGGCAAGAATGCCTTCCAGGAAGTCGATATCGTCGCCATCACCAAGCCCGTCACGAAGCTCGCGCGTCAGGTGCGTGAGGCGCGCGACATCCCGGCCGCCGTGCGCGAGGCGGCGGCGTGTGCGCTGGCCGGACGTCCCGGCCCGGTCTTGCTCGACTTTCCGAAGGACATTCAGCAGGCGCGTCCCGAACAGCCGACGGACAAGCGCGTTAAGTCCGCCGTGCCTGCGGGCATGAGCGACGAGACGGCGCAACGCATTGCCGCATTGCTCGCGCAGAGCGAGCGGCCGGTGCTTTATGCCGGTGGTGGGGTGATTGCGTCGGGGACGAGCGCACAACTGGTCGCGCTGGCCGAAGCGCTCAACTGCCCGGTCGCGCTCACCATGATGGGACTTGGTGTCGTGCCCGACGACCATCCTCTGTTGCTCGGTCCGCTGGGCATGCACGGCGCGTATGCGGCGAACGTCGCGGTCAACGAAGCCGATCTCGTGCTGGCGCTCGGCGTGCGCTTCGACGACCGGGTGATCGGCGATCCGTCATCGTTCGCGCGACACGCGAAGATCGTCCATATCGACGTGGATGCTGCCGAGATCGGCAAGAACAAGCCGGTGACGCTGGGCGTGCACGCGGATCTGCGCGACGCGTTCGCCGGTCTGCTGGCGCACGCCAAACGGCGTGACGTGCCCGCGTGGCATACGTATCTTCGCGAGCGTCGCGAAGCGCATCCGCTGCGTGCACCGCAAGCGACAGGCGAAGCGAGTGCAGACAAGGACGCCAGTGTGCTGACCGGCGTGGACGTCATCGCCGCGCTGGCCGCGATGCTGCCGCCGGAAGCGGTGGTCACGACGGGCGTGGGGCAGCACCAGATGTGGGCCATGCAGCACCTGCGCTTGCGCGAGCCGCGCACGTTCCTGTCGAGCGCCGGATTCGGCACGATGGGCTTCGGTTTGCCTGCGGCCATCGGCGCGAAGGTCGCGTTGCCTAACGTGCCGGTGATCGATATCGATGGCGACGGCAGCCTGAACATGTCCGTCAACGAACTCTCGACGTGCCGTCGTTACGGCCTCGGCGTCAAGGTGCTGGTCATCAACAACCAGTGGCTGGGCATGGTGCGGCAGTGGCAGGACATGATCTATGCGCGCAACCGGGTGGCGTCGTCGCTGGTCGACCCGAATGTGCCGGATGGCGCAGACGACGGCCGTCCTTACCCGGATTTCGTGACGATTGCGGCGGGATACGGCGTGGCGGGCGCTCGCGTCACCCGCGCCGAGGAATTGCCCGCTGCATTGGCGCGCATGCTCGAAGACCCGAGCGAGCCGTATCTGCTCGACGTCCTTGTGACGCGTGAAGACGATGTGTACCCGATGATCCCGGCCGGTAAAACCTACCGTGATGTGGTTTTCGGTCCCGGGCAAGCCGCCGGGCCGATTGCGGCGGGTGCATTCTGAGTTTTCGACGCAACCGACCGGAAGCGGGGGCGGGCTGCAGGCCCGTCGCATAGGCATTTTCACGGTGTGAGAATTCGGCCTCACGTCGCGAGATCGCAACGAGAAAACCCGCTTTGGCGGGTTTTTTTCGTTTCAAGGGCGCCGAGGAGTATCATTGCGCTCTTTCTGGAATCCTCGCCAAGGAAATTACTATGTTGACGAAGCGCCTGGTGCTGGCCGCCGCTTGTTTTCTGACGACCTTTGCCGCGCTGCCGGCAGCACAGGCCGCCGATCCGACCTACACCGTGGGCGCAGGCGGCACGTATCGTCCGTTCGAGTTCGAAACGCCGCAAAAGGAATTGGTCGGCTTCGATATCGACATCATCAAGGCCATCGGCAAGGCTGGCGGTTTCAACACCAAGCTGGTCAGCACCCCGTGGGAAGGCATCTTCGCCACCTTGGATCAGGGCGATCGCGACATCATCATTTCCGGCATCACCATTACCGACAAACGTCGTGAAATGGTCGACTTCTCGGCCCCGTACTTCCCGGCCGATCAGGTCATCATCACCTCGCCGGGTGCGAAGGTCGCCGGTCTGGCCGACCTGAAGAAGCTGCAAGTCGGCGTGGTCAATTCGAGCACGGGCGACATCGCCGTCTCGGAAGAGCTGGGCAAGGCCAGCACCGCCATCCGTCGCTTCGACAACACGCCGCTCATGCTCGAAGAGCTGTATCGCGGTGGCGTGGACGCCGCCGTGGGCGACGTCGGCGTGATCAAGTTCTATATCAAGAGCCATCCGGAAAAGCCGTTCAAGCTCGTCTACGACAACAAGTTCAAGCGCCAGTACTTCGGCATCGCCGTGAAGAAGGGCAACAAGGTTGCGCTCGACAAGATCAATACCGGTCTGAAAAAGATCGTGGCTGACGGCACCTACGCCAAGATCTACAAGCAGTGGTTCGACGCCGACGTGCCGACCCTGCCGCAACAGTAATCAACGCGTGTAAGATTCGCGCCACGCGCGCCAGAGATTCTGGCCACTCGCGGCCCGTGAGCTGATCGTCAACTACCGACGTCAACCCCCGGGCCGCGAGCGTTTTTCCGCCGGTCAGACCGGTCCGTTTCATTTTGTGAGAAAGGTGCTTCATGGGTGGGTTCCAGTGGAACATCATCAGCGAATACATGCCCCTGTTCGTCGAGGGCACGCTGATGACGCTCAAGTGCACGGTGATCTGTGTGATCGCCGGCACGTTACTTGGGCTCGTGCTTGGCGTTGGCCGTCTGGCCGAAGCGCGTCACGGCTTCTATAAGTATTTCCTGCGCTACGCGGTGCAATTCCCCGTGCGCTTCTACGTCAGCTTCTTCCGCGGCACGCCGTTGTTCGTGCAGATCCTGCTGATCCACTTCGCATTGATGCCGTTGCTGATCAACCCGTCGGGCGGCTTGCTCGTGAGCGGCGATTTGGCCCGCGAAATCCGTTCGCAGTACGGTGCGTTCATGTCGGCCGTGCTGGCAATCTCGCTGAACGCCGGCGCCTACGTGTCGGAA
Organism: Pandoraea commovens; assembly: GCF_902459615.1. Taxonomy (GTDB): domain Bacteria; phylum Pseudomonadota; class Gammaproteobacteria; order Burkholderiales; family Burkholderiaceae; genus Pandoraea; species Pandoraea commovens. Next base: position 677,876 of record NZ_CABPSA010000001.1, on the reverse strand, counting down.
ATCTTCCGTGCCGGTATTCAGTCGATCGACCGCGGCCAGGCCGAAGCGGCACGCTCGCTCGGCATGACTTACATGCAGACGCTGCGCCGCGTGGTGCTGCCGCAGGCATTCCGCCGCATGCTGCCGCCGCTGGGCAACAACGCCATTGCCATCGTGAAGGACTCGTCGCTCGCATCGGCCATCGGTCTGGCCGAACTGGCGTACGCTGCACGCACGGTGTCGGGTGCCTACGCGCGCTACTGGGAGCCGTATCTGACGATTTCGCTCATCTATTGGGTGATCACGCTGGTGCTGTCGGCATTTGTTCAACATCTTGAAACGAGGTACGGCAAAGGTGATCGTCGTCAATAACCTGCAAAAGCAGTACGGCGAGGCGCACGTACTGCGCGGCATTTCGTGCCGCATCGAAGAAAAGGAAGTGGTGTGCGTGATCGGGCCGTCGGGCTCGGGCAAGAGCACGTTCCTGCGCTGCCTGAATGGTCTGGAAGACGTGAGCGGTGGCGAAGTCCTGGTCAACGGCTTTCACGTGGAAGATCCGAAGACGGACATGAATGCCATGCGCGCCAGCGTCGGCATGGTGTTCCAGCGCTTCAATCTGTTCCCGCATATGTCGGTGCTGGAGAATCTGATTCTCGCGCCGATGCAGGTCAATGGCATCAAGCGTGACGAAGCGGTGACCATCGCTGAACAGTTGCTCAGGAAGGTGGGCCTGATCGAGAAGATCGACGCCTTCCCGAATCAGCTCTCCGGCGGTCAGCAGCAGCGCGTGGCGATCGCCCGCGCACTCGCCATGCAACCGACGGTCATGCTGTTCGACGAGCCGACCTCGGCGCTCGACCCGGAGCTGGTGGGCGAAGTGCTGGAAGTCATGAAGTCGCTCGCCGAAGAAGGGATGACGATGGTCGTCGTGACGCACGAAATGGGTTTCGCCCGTGAAGTCGCCGACCGCGTGTTCTTCATCGATCAGGGCGTGATCATGGAAGAAGGGCAGCCCGAGCAGATCTTCACAGCGCCGAAGCATGAGCGCACGCGCGAATTCTTGCGCAAAGTCCTGTAATTCTCAGGATTGCGGTGCGCGCAAAGGTATATCCGCGCGCCGCATCTGATTACAATGCGAGGGTACGCGCGCCGAGTGACCCGAGTGACCCGAGTGACTTCAGGCACCGGCGCGTCGCAGGCACCCTGAGCGCCCCGCCAGGTTTTTTTCACAGGGCAGTGACCTTTGTCCGGGCCTGCCCCGCAATCGAAGATTGCACTCCGATTTCACGAGGTAGTCATGAGCCAGCAAATCGCTGTGACCCGCCAGACGTTCGACGACGTGATGGTGCCCAATTACGCGCCTGCCCAGATGGTGCCCGTACGCGGCGAAGGCTCGCGCATGTGGGATCAGGAAGGTCGCGAGTATGTCGACTTCACCGGCGGTATCGCGGTCAACGCGCTCGGCCATGCCAATCCGGAACTGGTGAAGGTGATCGAAGAGCAGGCCCGCAAGGTCTGGCACATCGGTAACGGTTACACCAATGAGCCGGTGCTGCGCCTGGCCACGGCACTCACGCAAGCGACGTTCGCCGACAAAGCGTTCTTCTGCAATTCGGGTCTCGAAGCGAACGAAGCCGCACTCAAGCTGGCGCGCCGCTACGCCTACGACCACGCCGCCGAGCGTGGTGGCAAGGAAAAGAGCGAGATCATCTCGTTCTATAACTCGTTCCACGGCCGTTCGCTGTTCACCGTGAGCGTGGGCGGTCAGGCCAAGTACACCGAAGGTTTCGGCCCGATTCCCGCAGGCATCATGCATCTGCCGTACAACGATCTGGAAACCGTCCGCGCGACGATTTCGGACGCCACGGCCGCTGTCATCGTCGAACCGGTGCAGGGTGAGGGCGGTGTGTTGCCCGCCGATCCGGAATTCCTGAAGGGTCTGCGCGAGCTGTGCGATCAGCACGGTGCGCTGCTGATTTTCGACGAAGTGCAGACGGGCGTCGGTCGCACCGGCACGCTGTATGCCTACGAGCAATATGGCGTGACGCCGGACATCCTGACCACCGCCAAGGCGCTGGGCAATGGCTATCCGATCGGCGGCATTCTCACGACGAGCAAGATTGCTGCGAGCTTCTCGCCGGGCACGCACGGCTGCACGTACGGCGGCAACCCGCTCGCGACGGCCATTGCCGGTCGCGTGCTGGAGCTGATCAACACGGCCGAGACGCTGAACGGCGTGAAGGCGCGTCACGATCATTTCATCAAGGGCATCGAGGTGATCAACGCGCGTCATGGCGTGTTCGATCAGGTGCGCGGTATGGGCCTGCTGATCGGCGCCGTGCTCAAGCCGGCGTTCGCCGGTCGCGCCAAGGACATCGTCGTCGAATCCGAGAAGAACGGTCTGATGCTGCTGGTGGCGGGCGGCGACGTGGTGCGTTTCGCGCCGTCGCTGAACATTCCGTTCGCAGATATCGACGCCGGTCTCGCCTCGCTGGAGAAGGCGGTCGCAACGGTGGCTGCCACGGCGAAGGCCGCTTAAGAAGGCCGCCTAAGCACACGGCGAACGTAACAAGACCTGCGCCGATGCACAGGACTTCGGGCCGGACCGACGGATGACGTCGCTCCGGCCCTTGTTTTATCCAACTCACGGGATGCTTCCATGACGCGTCAATCGAAAGCGACGACGACCTCCGACGTTCCAGCGAACACTGTTGCTGCCGCCTCTGACGACATCGCGGCGAATTCGCTGCGCGTCGTGCGTCTCGCGCGTCCCGGTGATCTGCCCGCGCTGCTGGCGCTGGCAGCGATGGCCGGTCCGGGCATGACGTCGTTCAAGCCCGACCGGGCGGCGCTCGAAGCGCGTCTGGCGCGCGTGGCGGCGACCGTCGAAGGCCAGGCGCCCACGGCGGAGCAGGGCTATCTGTTCGTGATGGAGGACGCCGACACCGGCGAGATCGCGGGCGTTTGCGGGCTGGAAGCCGCCGTCGGCCTCGACCAGCCGTTCTACACCTATCGCAAGGACACGATTGTCCACGCGAGCCGGGAGCTGAATGTCTGGTCGCGCATGCTGACGCTCTCGCTCTCGAACGACCTCACCGGCTACAGCGAACTCTGCTCGCTGCTGCTCGACCCGAAATGGCGCGGACACGGAAACGGTGCGCTGCTATCGAAGGCACGCTTTCTGTTCATGGCGCAGTTCCCCGAGCGGTTCGGTCCGCACGTGTGCGCCGAGTTGCGTGGCTTTTTCGACGACGAGGGACAGAGCCCGTTCTGGCAGTCGCTCGGACAACACTTCTTCAAGATCGACTTCGATCAGGCGGACTACCTCACGTCCATCGGCAAGAAGTCGTTCGTGGCCGAGCTGATGCCGAAGTATCCGATTTACGTCGACTTTCTGTCGCCGCAAGCGCAAGCCGCCATCGGCGTGACGCACCGCGACACGCTGCCTGCCCGGCGTCTGCTGGAGCAGGAGGGGATGCGCTCCGGATCGCACGTGGACATCTTCGACAGCGGCCCGGTGCTCGAAGCGCGCGTTGCCGATCTGCGTGCGGCGCGCGATAGCCGCTATCTGACGGCGAACGTCGTGGCCCCAACAAGCGAGGATGGCAGCCCCGTACCGGCGACGCCGAACGCGGAACCGTATCTTGTGGCATGCCTGGGCCTCGAGGGTTTTCGCGCGACGCTGGTGACAGGTCGCCCCGAGCGCCGCGCGTTCGCGCTCAGCCCGCTCGCTGCGCAGGCGTTGGGCGTGAAGACGGGCGATCGGCTTCAGGTCTTGCCGCTCAAGCCACCGCGCGCTGAAGCGGTCTGATCTCGCTCGGCACCCTCTCGGAACGCCATCAGAACTGAATCGTCGCCGTGACAGTGTCGGTATAGACGCCGGGGGCTGGCGTCGATTGCGACGGCACACGTGCATAGATGGGGATGGCCTGCACGAGCCCTGTACCGGTGCCGGTCAGTTGCGACGTCCCTGACGTCCCGTCCCCCCAGATCGTGGCGTAGCCGCTGTCGAGATACAGCTGATAGCCGATGCTCGACGTGAGGCCCGTCATCGTGCGCGACGTGACCGTCCCCAGCAGTCCGCCCGACAGGCTGACCCGATAAGCGTCGTTCTTCGTGCATTGCACCGAGAGTTGCCCGCTGCTGGTGACGGGGCTGGCGAGCGCCGATTGCGTGGCGAAGGTGATGTTGGCGGCGGCGATGGTGCAGTTGTTGATCACGGTGACGTTCGCGGTGAACGGCGCGCCAGGCGCGGCCGTCATGGCTGTGCCGCAGGCGGGGGCAGGCGAAAGGGCCGCGTAGGACGCGTATTGCAGCGAGATGTCAGTCGACGCGAACGTACGTGCGTAGACCGTGTTGCTGCTGCCGGTCGTGGGCACCGTCGTTTGCGACGCCGCGATCCTGCCGTAGAAGTTCACGTTCTGTGTGACCGTGCCGCCGAGCAGCGGCCGCGCCATCGTCAGCGAAATCACGTCGCTCGTGCCGCTGCCCCACGCGTTTGAGTAGGTGGGATCTGTGAAGAGTCCGAAATTGATCGCACTTCCAACATTCGCGGCATTTGTCAGCGTGAGCGGCTGAGTGGCATTCAACGCCAGACAGAGTTTGACGTTCGGATTGCCCGTGAGCACAGGCCAGTTGCACGACACGGGGATCGTGCCGGTCGCGGAGAGCGCGAATCCCGAGATCGGGCTGAACGCAGCGAACGCCAGCGTTGGCGTGCCGACGGAGCATGTCTGTGCCAGCGCACTCATCGACAACGCGAGATAGCCCGCTGCAATGGCGCAATGCCGTCGCACGATGCGAAGCAAGGTCGTAAGCCTCATGACAGGTCCTCCCCATCGGAAGGCGTTGATGGCGCTGCCGGTGCTGGCCAATCCGATGCCGACATTGCCTCCGGCGACCGCGACGGTGTGTCCCCCGCGAGCGTGCCGAACGCCACACATTCCAACGGACCGACGCGGGCGATGCGTCCTTCGGGCGGTGTCGTCCAGTCGAAGGAAACGCGGCAGCGCTGCCGTCCGTCGCGCGATTCGAGGGTGTTGCGCGGACCGAGTGCGTCGATGAACACTTCGCCGTCGTAACCCACCACCGTCACTATGCCGCTTTGCACATGGCGCACCGATGTGCCTGGGTGCAACGGCTGCCCCGAAGTGTCGACCAGCGTGACGAGCGCCGCGCGGTAACGTCGCACGGGGAAGTGCACGAGTACGCCGCTGCGCGACTGTGGGGCCACTCGGCGTTCGGTTGTCGTGACTTCCAGATCGGCGGGTAGATGCATGGGGTCGATGCCGATGCGCGACGCTTCGAAGCCGTTCAGATCGGGCACGAGGAAGTAGCCACGCGAGTCCGTACGACCGACGGGGACCGATTCGCGCATCACAGGGACGTTGACTTGCGCGTCGGTGCTCACGAGCGCGAAGGCGTCGTAAGTGCGCCGCGTGGCGTGCACGCTGTTGTCCATGACGACAAGTGCGCCAGTCATGCCTATCCCGACACCGGACTGCCGTCCCACTTGCTGCGCGAGTGCCGAGACCTGACCGTGTCGCCCGAGATACTGCACTTCGCCCTGCATCGTGCGTTGCGAGAAGGCGCGTCCACCGAGTACCTGCCAACCCCAGCCGCCGGCGTAATCGGGTGTGCGGTTCGCGCCCGCCCACGCCTGCGTTTGCCCGTCCTGTTGACTGAACGATGCGTTCCCTAGCGCCGCACTTGCGCCCTCGCTGCCACCGCCGAGCAAGACGCTGAGCATCGCGAAGATGCCGTGCGAGCGACGCCGCGCAAAGTCGCGAAATCCACCCATCGAGAACATGCCGCGCGTGCCTGCGGGTAGCGTCAGGCTGGCGGACAGCACGCGCGTTGCTGGTTGACGCGGCACGCGTTGGGCGAACCAGGCGAGCGACGCGGTGCTGCCACGCGCGAACGGCACTGAGATGCTCACGCGATCGCTCGCACGGGGCACAGGCACACCGTCCAGCGTGGCGATATCGCGGTAGCGGCCGGTCGTGCGGATCATCTGCGCGTCGACGCTCACGCGGCGCGACAGGTACTGATAACCCGCGCTCCATTGGCTGCCGGTGCCGCGTCCGCCGGATAAGGCGGTGGACACGCTGACGACGCCCGCACGCCCCAGCGCCATCAGCGCGCCCGCGCCAGCAAGGGCGAGTCGTCTCCCGGCTTGCGCCTGCGCTTCGACGGTCAGGGTGTCCGTTGCGCCATAGCGCGCGGCCACCGACGCGACGGGATGACGCCGGTACGAAAACGAGCGCACACCGTAGTCGTCGCGCGGCAGGCCCGCCTCCACGGAAAAGCTCGACAGGCCACGTGCGAGCAGGCGGGGATCGATGTACAGGGGCACGGTAGTGATCTGCTCGCGCCCGAGTGCGTCGCGTGTCACAACGCTCGCCTGCAAATCGCCCGTGAGGCCCGGCGTTTCCTGAATGACGAACGGACCGGGCGGTACGCGTCCACCCATGCGGCGCACGCCGTCGAGATACAGATCGACGGAGGAGGGCACCACGGCGCTGCCATGCAGTGCGGGGATGGGGAACGTCACCAGATCGGGACGCAGCGCGAAGTTGCGACGCCACTGAAGGCCGCCAATGCGCAGCGACCGGCTCCATGAGAGCGAGCCGGTGATGAGGTCGCCCGCGACCCACGTGGTCAGGCGCGACGGGTCGTCGTGTTGCCACCAGGTGTCGTAGCGTCGATAGCCACGACGCCATCGCGAATGCTCGGCGAGACCGGTCTGTTGCAGCGTGCCGCCCGACCAGAAGCCACGTACTTCACTCCAGACGGAAGCGCGCGTGAAACGGTCACGCTGCACGTAGCCGTCGTAGTTCACGAGCAGACCGGGGTCGGACGTCGCTCTGACAACAACGGGCGCAGGGCTCCCCAGACGATACGGCGAGAGCCACGCGTCGCCGACCTCAAGCGAGAGTGTCTGGTGCGTGGCGTCGTAGGACGCGCGTATGCCGCTCAGCGAATCGAGCGCGATGTCGGCGGCGTCGTTGTCGGGCAGGCCGCCGGATGAGGATGTCAGCCCGAGCGCGCGCAGATCGCCTGCGCGGGCGAACCAGCGGCCTTGCCGTCGCGCGAATGGGGCGATGCGCCCGGTCGATTCGCCGTTGATGATGACCTCCAGTACATAAGGCCCGTCGAGCCGGGAAATGCCTGCTGTACTCGCCGCTCGCGTGGGCACGGTGGTGGACGACGACGTTGTCGCGGTGCGGGAGGCGGCCAGCGACGCATCGTCGAACAGGGCCGCGCCGACGGCGCGTGGCTCGGCCGATATTGAGCCGGGCCCAAGTGCACCAAGCGTCGTCAGCGTGGCAAATGCGACGCTCATGGGCGTGGCGATGGCCGCGGACACGCCTAGCGACGTTCGTCCGGCGCGACGCCTGCGACAAAGCGCATCGGCACCGCGTCGACGCGTGACTCCACCGTGAACGGTGCAACGGGAGGCGCACCGGCGGGCCAGCGCACCGCGAAACGACGCGTTTGTCCGGCGAGCACGTAGCCGAGCAAGCCGCGCGTGAGCTCCACGCTGCGTCCGGAAGCGTCGAGTACCCGTGTCGCCCCCAACTGAGCGTGACGCTGGCCGTCATTGCGCACTTCCAGCTCGCCCCGCGTCATGCGCACGTCGAAACGCAGCGAGGGCGAGCGCGTCTGATTCGCCTGCACGAACACCGGCAGCGAGTAGCGCAGGCGGATGGAGACGCCCTCCGATGGCGTGGCGTCGACAGGCGGCAACTCGTCCACCAGCAGCCGGTAGCTCTGCTCGCTTCCCTCGACTTTTTGGGCCACATATACCAGCCGCACGATCTGCCGGTCACCAGGCTCGATGCGCACAATGGGTGGGCTGGCGATGAGCGCTTCGGTGGGCGTGAGCACGTTGTCGCCGTTGCGTTGCGTCCACGCATACAGACGCAACTGGCCGTGAATCGGCAGATCGCCGGAGTTCCCGAGCGTGAGCGTAGTCGCAGGCTGCGTCGGCAGGATGTTGACGATGACCGGCGAGACTTGCAGCGTCGCGCCGTTGCCGTCGGTCACGCAAAGTGTGAGCAGCGCGACGAACGCGCCGCCGCAGGCATACGCCGTCGGCCGCCGGGCGACCGGTCTGGGAGGGCTCATGTTCGCCATGATTCACCTGACCTCTCAGAAGTAGACGGTCGCCGTGACAGTCGACGAGTAGACGTCCGGCGCGGGCATGGTGGCCGAGAGCGTCGCCTGACCATAGACGGTGTACGTCTTGACCACGCCCGTGCCCGAGTCGCTGAGGGTGTTCGAGCCCTGCGTGTTGCCCCACGGCGTGGCGTAGCCAGCGTCCTGAAAAAGCCCGAACGGAATGGTCGTGGTGTTGCCGGTGAGCGTGCCCGCCAGCAGGCGGTTGGTCTCGGTGGAGTTCGGTACGGTGCCCGCATTCAGGCCGATGTTGTAACCCGTCGACGCGGTACAGATCACGGTGAGCGACGAGGTGGTTGCCACCGGTCCTGTCGCCGAACCCTGTACCGCGTTGAACGTCATGGGCGTGGCGGCGATGGTGCACCCGGGCAGGATCGTCAGCTGGACGCGCATCTGAGCGGTTGCCGACCCGTTGGAGTAAACGGCGGCACGAGCCGGTGCGCTCTGTCCAAGCGCAGCGACGATTCCCGTGAGGGCCAGACAAAGCAGCGGTCGGTTCATGATGTTTCTCCTTTGGAGTCCTATTAGAAAGCGCGATGATTCACCGTGGGGACTACGTAGATACCGTTCTTGTGACGCCCGTACACGCACTGCATTTCGGACGCTTTTTACGTAGTTTATGAGGGCGCTTGCCCGAAATACGAGCGCACAAAGTACTTTCGGAATGATCCCAATTGAAAGGCGAAGCGACGCGCTGAGCGTCTCGGAGGTGTACGCGCAAAGCGCATGTTTTCGACGGACGCATTGCGCATGTGTTGAGTGGTTGCGGGCAATGATGGTGAGGTAACGCGTGCGAATGCGACGCATTGCCGCAGCGATGGCGGGGCGATCGCGGGTGTCGTTGCGGAAGTCCCTGTGGGCGTGCGGAGCGGAGAATCGAGATCGGATGACGTCTGTCAAAGCGCGTGCGAATGACACAAGCATTCGCGTATATTTCACTTGATCTCACGTCGAAGCCGTCTCTAGAATGGGTTCTTGACGCCTATCTGCGCGCCCATACGCACCAAACGTGTTGTAGGTGTGGTAGGTGCTCGTCGTCCGGATTCGCTACCTGCGGATATTTCACGAGAGGGATGCCATGCTCAGACTTCTGTCGAAATACTGGTGGTTGCTTGTGCTGCGCGGTGTGTTGGCGGTGATATTCGGTATCGCCGCCTTTGCGTTACCCGGCGTGACGATTGCGGTGCTGGTGCTTTGTTTCGGCGCGTTTTCGTTCGTGGACGGGGTCTTCTCGCTCAGCGGCGCATGGAGTGCGCGCCAGGAGCATGCCGATTGGTGGCTGCCATTGCTGCAAGGCATCGCGGGCATAGTGATCGGAGTCCTGACTTATCTCAACCCGGCGTTGACCGCCGTTGCGTTGCTTATCTATATCGTGGCCTGGAGTTTCGTCACCGGCGTGTTGCAGGTGGCTGCCGGTATCGCGCTGCGTCGCGAGATCAAGGGCGAACTGTGGGTCATTCTCTCCGGTGCCTTCAGCATCCTGTTCGCCATCTTCATCATGTGGCAACCGGGCGCGGGCGCGTTGGCGCTGATCTGGGCCATCGGGTCGTGGGCCATCATCTGGGGCGCTTTGTTGGTGCTGGCAGGATTCAAACTGCGAGGTGCCGCGCATGGCGTGTCGCATGCGCCACCGGGACACCTCAGGTCGTAGTCGCGTTGTCTCCGTTCGTCCGCATGGGCGCCGAGCGCCCGTCGCCGACGGCTTCCCCCCGGCAACCTGCGAGTTGCCAGACGTCAGGAGTGTGAAATGGCTTTGAATCATACGCGTAACACCCTCGGTGAAAAGATCCGTATCGAATCGGTCAACCAGCTCAATCGTGGGCTGATCAACGGCATCGACGTACAGCGTCAGGCGAAGCAGGCCCACTGGAACGTGCACGGCCCGGGCTTCATCGAACTGCACTTGCTTTTCGACGAGGTTTATAACGCGGCCATCGAATGGGCCGATCTGTGCGCCGAGCGTCTGGTGGCGCTGGGCGGCGTGGCCGACGGCCGCGTGCAAACCGTTGCACAGAAGACCGAATTGCCGACGTACAAGAACGAGTTCAAGCGCGGTCTCGATCATGCCGCCGCGTTGGCCGAAGCCCTCGCGGCTTACGGCGAGATCATTCGCGGCCTGATCGATGCATCCGCCGAGATCGGCGACGCCACCACGTCGGACGTCTTCACCGAAATCTCGCGCGGCGTCGACGATCACCTGTGGAAGGTGGAAGCGCACCTGCGCGGCGAGTGACGATATGCCCGGGCGCCTGTGCGGGCGTCCGCGCGACGAACCCATCTTTCGACATCGACGGTTCCGCCGATAGTTCTGCATCACAGACGACGATGAACGCGCGCGCCGCTTGAGCCGGAGCGCGCGTTCTCACGTTCTCAGCCTCGCTGTTTTCCACGCTGTCTAACTCACCCCCCGGAGTCGCTATGACCACCCGTAACCTGAGCCAGATGTTCCAGCCGAAGTCGGTCGCCGTGATCGGCGCGTCCAATCGCGAGCGACGCGTGGGGACGACCGTGCTGCAAAACATCGTCGACGGGGGCTTCAAGGGCGACATCTATCCCGTCAATCCGAAGTATTCGACGCTCGCCGATCTCAAGTGCTACCGCGACGTGGGCGATCTGCCGCAGGCACCCGACCTGGCGGTGATCTGTACGCCGCCGTCGACCGTGCCCGATCTGATTCGCGAGCTGGGTGAGCGTGGCACCCGCGCGGTGGTCGTGCTGACCTCGGGGCTTGCCAGAGAAAAGGATCGTCACGGCGTGACGTTGCAGGACCGCATGCTCAAGAATGCGAAGCCGCACGTGCTGCGCATTCTCGGTCCGAACTGCATCGGGCTGCTGAGTCCCGGCATCGGCCTGAACGCCAGCTTCGCGCACATGGGCGCACGCGCGGGCAAACTCGCATTCGTCTCCCAGTCGGGGGCACTGACGACGGCCGTACTCGACTGGGCCGACGCCCGCGAAATCGGCTTCTCGCACTTCGTGTCGATGGGTGACAGTGCCGACGTGGATTTCGGCGACATGCTCGATTATCTGGCGAGCGATCCCGGCACGGACGCCATTCTGATGTACATGGAATCGATTCGCGATGCGCGTAAATTCATGTCCGCGGCGCGCGCGGCAGCACGCAACAAGCCGGTCGTCGTGATCAAGTCGGGACGTGTGCCTGAAGGCGCGCAGGCCGCTGCGTCGCACACCGGCGCACTGGCTGGCTCGGACGACGTGTACGACGCCGCGATCCGTCGCGCAGGGATGTTGCGTGTGGATACCACCGACGAACTGTTTGCGGCTGTCGAGACGCTGGCACGCCTGCGTCCGTTCGCAGGCGACAAGCTGTCGATCATGACCAACGGCGGCGGCGCGGGCGTGATGGCGACCGATGCGTTGGTGCTCGATGGCGGCAAGCTGGCCCATCTGACGGAAAAGACCCGTGCCGCGCTCGACGCCGCGTTACCCAAAACGCTGGGCCGTACGAACCCGGTGGACATAGGCGGTGACGCGGATCTCGAACGCTACACGGCCACGCTCGCAGCGCTATGCGAAGACCCCGAGACAGCGGCCGTCCTCTTCATTCAGGCACCCACCGCGGTGATGCCGAGTCTCGACGTGGCGAACGCACTTGCGGCGCTGCCGCGTCCGTCGAAAAACGTTTTCACCTGCTGGCTCGGCGGCGAGACGGCCGAGCGCGCGCGCCGCATCTGCCGCGAGGCCGGGCTGCCGACCTACGACACGCCGGAGAACGCCGCGCGTGCCTTTCTCGAAGCCGTCAACTATCGACGCAATCAGGCGTTGCTGATGGAAACGCCGCCCTCGATCCCGCCGGGCTTCGCGCCGGATGTCGCGCGCGTGCGCGCCATTGTCGACAGCGCCATGCGTGAGGGCCGGGAGTTGCTCACCGAACCGGAAGCGAAGGGCGTGCTCGCCGCCTACGGGATTCCGGTGGTCGAGACGCTCGTTGCCGAGACGCCGGAGCTGGCGGGCGAAGTCGCGAAGGGCATCGGTTTTCCCGTCGCCGTCAAACTGATTTCGCCGGACATCACGCACAAGTCCGATGTGGGCGGCGTGGTGCTCAACATCGAAACGGCAGAGCAAGCGAGCGACGCGGCACGCCAGATCGCCAAGCGTGCACGGGCCGCGAAACCCGATGCACGTGTGACCGGCTATTCGGTGCAGCGTATGGCGAACGGTGCCGAAGCCTTCGAGCTGATCGTGGGGGTGGCGACCGACAACGTCTTCGGTCCGGTGCTGCTATTCGGGCAGGGCGGCACGGCCGTCGAAGTCATCGCCGATCGCACCATCGGCCTGCCGCCGCTGAACCTGAACCTCGCGCGCGACATGGTGGCGCGTGCCCGTGTGTCGAAGTTGCTCGCGGGCTATCGCAGCCGTCCCGCCGCCGATCACGAGGCAATCTATCTGACGCTGGTGAAGCTCTCGCAACTCGTGTGCGATGTGCCGGAGATCGCCGAGCTGGACATCAATCCGTTGTTTGCCGATGCGCACGGCGTGCTGGCGCTCGATGCGCGCATTGTGGCGCGCAAGCCGTCGCTCCCCGGGCACGGACGTCTGTCGATCGCGCCGTATCCGCAGGAGCTCGAAAGCACCGTCGATGCAGGTGGAAAGCCCGTGCGCGTACGTCCCATCCGCCCGGAGGACGAACCGGCCTACAACGCGTTCTTCCACACACTGACGCCGCAGGACGTGCAGTTCCGCTACTTCGGTCTGATCAAGGAGCTGTCGCATTCGCAGATGGCGCGAGTTACGCAGATCGACTACGACCGTGCGATGACGTTCGTCGCCACGGAAAAGGACGAGGCGGGCAACACGCGATTGCTGGGCGTGGTGCAGGCTTTGGCCGACCCGGACAACACCGTGGCCGAGTTCGCGGTGACGGTGAGTCCTGCGGCGCAGGGGCGAGGGCTGGGGCGTGCGCTCATGGAGCATATCGTCGACTACAGCCGCAAGCGTGGCACCGGGGAACTCATCGGCTATGTGCTCACGGCAAATACGCGTATGCTGACACTCGCCCGTCATCTCGGCTTTGTCGAAGACAAGGAGATGGAGGCGGGCATCGTTCATATCCGGCTGCCGCTGCAACAGACGGCGCAGGCGCGGGAGACACGCAAGGGCTGACGGTCGCGAGGGTCGCGGCGGTAGCGCGCGCAGTGCCCGACGCTCGCGCCACGTGTAGAGTGCAAGGCCGCCTCGACCAGGAAGACGCATGCTAGTGAACTGTGTGGCCTATGAGGATGGCCGCAAGATTGCCGATCTGCACCCCGATGAAATCTCGGACTATCTTGAACGTCCGCACTGCTTTGTCTGGGTGGCGCTCAAGGATCCCGGGCCGGGCGAACTGGCGCAGATGCAGCACGAATTCGGCCTGCATGACCTCGCCGTCGAAGACGCCCAGCACGGGCATCAGCGTCCGAAAATCGAGCAGTACGGCGACTCGCTCTTTGCGGTGCTGCACGTGCTTAACAAGGACGCTGACGGCGATTTCGCGATTGGCGAAGTCGCGATTTTCGCAGGGCACAACTATGTGCTCTCGGTGCGCTCGAACGCCACGCAGGGACTGGGCGCGGTGCGTGCGCGAGCGGAGAAAGAACCGCACTTGTTGCGCCAGGGTTCGATCTTCGTCCTCTATGCCCTGATGGACGCCATCGTCGACAGCTACTTCCCCGTGTTCAACGACCTTGAAGCACAGCTCGAAGCCATCGAAGAGCAGATCTTTACCCCGAATGCGCCGAACAAGGGACGCGCGATCATCGAGGATCTGTATCAGCTCAAGCGTCGGCTCATTACGCTGCAACACGCGTGCGTGCCGCTCATGGAAGCGGTCAGCAAGTTGTTCGGGGCTATGGCGCCCAAGCTGTGCGGTGGCATGCAGGAGTACTTCCGCGACGTCTTCGACCATCTCCAACGCATTACGAAAAACATCGATCTGCTGCGAGAAATGGTCACGACAGCGCTCTCCGTCAATCTCGGCATGATTTCGCTCTCCGAGAACGAAACGACGAAGCGGCTCGGGTCGTTCGCGGCGCTTTTTGCCGTGCCGACGATGATTGCCGGGATCTACGGCATGAATTTCGCTGACATTCCCGAACTGAAATTCCAATATGGGTATCCAGCCTGTATTGCCGCGATGGTCGTCATCGACGTCTTGCTATTCATGAAATTCCGCAAGGCGGGTTGGCTGTAACGGCCCTTGCAGGGTTGTGACAGCCAACGGGCTGGGGGCGTTGTCTGTGTCAGGCGCGTGTCCCGGCGGCGTTGCCACCCGGGTTGTTGCCCGGTGGCAACGTGTGGTGCGACCTCCATTTTTTCGCAGTGACCGGCGTTGAATAACTGTTCTAGAATGCGCTGAATGCCGCGTCAGACGGCTGCCAAGGGTTGAAAACAACAACAAACCGCCAGGCAAGCAAATAGGGGTCAGATATTGAATGCACCACTTACGGGGATCCGCGTCATTGAGTTCTGTCGTGGCGCGGCAGGTGCCTATTGCGGCATGCTGCTTGCCGACATGGGCGCGGACGTCATCATGGTCGACGATCCCGTCGACGATATTTCCAACGAATACCAAAGCACGATCAGCGAATCGGCGCAGGTCGGATTGCGTCGCAACAAGCGCTCTGTCGCGCTGGATCTGCTAACGCTCGAAGGCCGAAGCCTCGCTCACACGCTGGTGCGCGGGGCGGACGTCGTCATCGAGTGTTTGCCACCCGGCACGTTGGCGCGTGCCGGGCTTGGCTATGATGCGTTGTCGGCTGTGCAACCGCATCTCGTCTACGTTTCCATTTCCGCATTCGGACAAGATGGCCCGCGCTCCGTGCCGCAGCCGGGGGTGCCTGCGCTTGAGGCGCTCAGGGGCATGCTGGGCGTGGCGCCAAGCGGTGCCGAGCCGCCGCGCGATCTGCCCATTGCCGATCTGGCCGCAGGACTGTACGCCGCGTTTTCCGTTTCGGCGGCGCTCGTCGCAGCGAAGCAGCAGGGCGTGGGCGTGCACATCGATGTGCCGATGCTCGGCGCGACGCTAGCGATTGCCGCGTTGCGGGCGGGCGATGCCGGAGCCGAGGCTGCCCATCGCGCAGGGCTCGTGCCCGCAGCCGCCATGGCCGCTACGGACGCAGGCGACGCGGCGCAAGCCGACGCCGAGATGTCGGCGGTAGCGCGTCAGCGCCGGGCGCTGGCTGACGCAGCGGGGCATGGCAAGGTCTCGCCGCTGGCCGTACCGCTGCCCGGTGAGGGCGAGCGTTTTGGCGGCCCTTCTGCCCCTTGGCCGACCTTCCGGGCGCGCGACGGCTACTTCGGTATGGATTTAGACGCCCAGACGCATTGGGAGGCGATTTGCGCCCTCGTGCACCGTGTGGATCTGCTCGACGACCCGCGGTTCGGCAGTGCACGGGAGCGGGCGCGCCATCAGGCCGCGTTGCGCGACGTGCTCGAAGCGGTATTCGTGCTGGACGACCGGGATGTCTGGCTCGCGCGGCTGGTAGCCGTGGGTGTCCCGTGCACGGAAATCAGCACCTATTCCCGAGTGCTGTCCGATCCGCAGGTGGCGCATATGGGCTGGGTGCGCCCGATGGTGCTGCCCAGCGGCGAGACGACCCACACGATCGTCTCGCCCGTGCGTCTTAACGGACAAAGCCCTGTCACGCGTCTCGATCCACCCGCGCCGGGTGCGCACACGGGGGACATCATCGCGGAACTTGATGCAGAACACGAGGCGGGGCTCGATGCCAGCGAGCTGCCGGTGGACATCAGTGTCCGGACATCCTCGCCATAGGCATTTTTTGTCGTTTCCCCGCATTTTCAGACACGACGGCGCTCAGGTAGCGCCGCTTTTCTTTTCTGTCGTCTGATGCTTCTATATAATTCATCGTCATAAGCTTATGACAAATAGTGATTTGGCTTGGTGCCAGACCACTCCCTGCTGGATATCGCCCATGTTCCCCGACCTTTCGAGTGCTTCGCCCACGGCCGCCCTGCTCGGTGCAGCGGTCGGACTGGTGTTGGGTTTGACGGGCGCGGGTGGTGGCATCTTTGCGGTGCCGGCGTTGGTGTTCGGACTCGGTTGGGGCGTGCCGCAGGCGGGACCCGTCGCCTTGCTTGCCGTCGGCGCGAGTGCCGCCGTGGGCAGTGCGCAAGGCTTGCGGGCCGGTATCGTGCGCTATCGTGCGGCGATGCTGATGGCGGGCATCGGGGTTTGTCTCGCGCCATTGGGCTCGTGGATGGCGCATCGGCTGCCGGAGCGGTGGCTCGTCGGGCTGTTCGCCGTGGCGATGCTGATCGTGGCCGCACGGATGTATCGCGCTTCCCGTGGTGGTGGGGGCGGTGCGGGGGCGAGTGGCATCGCGGGTACGTGCGCACCGTTGCCGCCATGCCGGATGGACCCCGCGACGGGGCGCTTGCACTGGACTCGGCAGGTGGCGAGTACGCTGGGTGCGATCGGTGCCATTTCGGGCTTTGCGTCCGGGCTGCTCGGCGTTGGGGGCGGTTTCGTCATCGTGCCTGCACTGCGGCGCTTCACGGACATTTCGGTGCACGGCGTGGTGGCGACGTCACTCTTCGTCATCGCGCTGATTTCTGCGGGCACCGTCGCCAATGCGTGGTGGCATGGCATGCATCCGGGAACGCAGGGGTGGACGTTTGTCGTGGGCGCTGTCGCGGGCATGTTGCTGGGGCGTGCGCTCGCGCCACGTCTGGCCGCATCGCGGCTTCAACAAATCTTCTCTACGCTCATGGCCGTCGTGGCATTCGGCATGTTCGTCAAAGCGTTTGGCGCTTGAATCTATTTATTCAAAGCCGCTAAGTCTGCGCGATGCTGGATTTCCTTCGGCTTATCTCCCGCTTTAATCGAATTTAACGAAATTTAATAAAATTTAATCGCTACCGGTATCGGTGGCGTTGACGCGCTTTGCGTCTAAAAATCAAAAGAAGCGAAGTATTTCGAAAGTCGCAACGTCTTTCGAGTGACTTTTTGCCTTTTCGGCATCGACTTACCACGCCGCGTGCGGCCTATGGCTGACATGACTGGCATCTTTCAAATGAATCTTTTCCTCACTTGCGTGTCAATTGGAACGCTGCCTGAGCATCCGCACTACGTCATCTGAGTTATTTCCGCACTGAATTCGATGCTGACGCGCGGGCTGTGTAAGGCGCGAACGGTATTCCTCCTAATTTGGACTAGGATGTTTCCTATAAAGAGATCCAAAACGGTTGGGATTTGTAGATTTATCCTATATTTCCGCTGGTCGTAAAAATGACGCGTAACGTTCCTTTGTCACGCGGCGAGACGATTGGTAATGGACCGATGACACAAACACACGTTGACGCTTTCCTGCCCAGCCAATGCTCTCGCTCAAATGCCACGCGAACGATGGGACGGCGCGCTGTGACGACACTAATAAGCCTTGGCAGCGCGCTGGCGATGGCGCTGCTTGCGGGATGTAGCGAATACAAAGCGTCGACGGCGGATGCAACGGCCCCCCTGCTGGAATCGGAGAGCGGCGGGGCTTCGCTGGCGCGGATGGAGCCTCCGGTTGCGTCATCGCGAGAGGTCGAATCGCGGATGCGCCCGGTGGCAGCAGCGGTGAAGCTGAGCGATACGCCGAGGGTAGGCACGGTCGTGAGCGGCTCGTACCGATGGATGGCGGATTGGCCTGAGACCGATAGCGTACATCTGTGGGAAGCCGCCGCCGGACCGACACGCATTCGCGTTGTCGGACGGACGCGCGAGATGATGCCCTCGGCAGGTTTGCGCGGTGTTCGCATTCGTTACTGTGTCAAGCCGGTCATCGGCGTGGGCACAACCCGGTTGACAGGGCACAAGACGTGCTCGGCGTGGACCACCGTCGATGGACCGGGTGCGGTCGTCGCCGGAAGTGTCGGGAGCGCCGGATAAGGCAGGTAACGGGCGGGGGCCGAGAGCGGCCCACGCGCCGGACTGTCGGGCCCCGTAATCGTCGCCCAGCAGCAATGCGGTCACGCCTTCGTGACCAACGCGTGCGTCGGCAAGACGCACATTCCTCTTTTGGGAAGCCATGACGCGAAGACACGGCGAGGGATCGCGCGCGCCCACGGCTGACTTCTTTTAACAGGATCCAGCAAATGATGGTAAAGATTCTGATTGCGGACGATCACCCGATCGTCGCCTCCACGCTACGTGAAATGCTGTCCCCGGACCCGGGCTTTCACGTGCTGCCTCCCGTCTCGAATTCGACCGAGTTGTTCAAGGCGCTCGAAACGAATTCCGTCGACGTCCTCATTACCGATTACTGCATGCCCGGTGGCGCATTCGGCGATGGCCTCGTCATGATCAACCGCGTCCGTCGCAAGTACCCCGACGTCAAGATCATCGTGTTCACGTCGATCGAGCAGCCGGCCATCATTCACGCACTCGACAGCTGTGGGGTGTTGGGTGTGATGACCAAGTCCGACGATCTGCGTGAAATCACCGTGTGTGTGGAGCGTTGCCGTCGCGGTATGAGCTATCGCGGCGGGCGCGCCGAGCAGATTCTCGAGGAGCAGATGCGCCGCAAGCCGACGGCACGACGCCCGCTTTCGCCCAAGGAAATGGAAGTGCTGCGCATGTATCTGGATGGTCAGAACGTGTCGCAAATTGCGGGCGCGCTGAAGCGTTCGGCCAAGACGATCAACAACCAGAAGCGCATGGCCATGTGCAAGTTGGGTTGCCGCACCGACATGGAGTTGTTCAAGCTGCATGTGTCGAGCCCGGTTCAGTTTGCGCGTGACGGCGAAGCCGAAGCGCCGAGTGCCGCCTGAGTTCGCCCCGACCACAGACGTTGGAGTCTATGCCTGCCAGAACGATGACGCGCGACATCGCGATCGCGGGCCGCCTGCTTCGCATTGGTGGCCTGCTGGCCCTGCTGTTCGGTTTGTCGGTGTGGGTCGCGGCGGTCTCCTATGCGCTCTTCGGCACACTCTGGCAAAGCGGACAAAAGACGGAGTCGTTCTTTGCGGCTGTCGGGCGAGAAATCCGGGACCTCGAAATCTTCAACGAGCAGGCCCGCGCGATGGCACAGGCGACCCAGGCAAGCACCGTGCGTCCGGGCGGTGCCACGCAGGCGCTGACCGACCGCATTCTGAAGCCGCTTATTTCCATGCCGGTGGGCACTGCGCGACGCATCAACGGGGTGGGCTGGGACAGCGAATTCGAAATCGTCAAACTGGCGGAAATCTCGCAAGAGCGGGCAGCGTTGCTAGCGCGTCTGACGTTGCGCCTTATGGTGCTCGACGCCAACTTCTGGAGTCCGCTCGACGCGCAGGACGAGACCTTCATCATTTCCGCAGACGGTGCGTTTGCCACCTATCGTCCTGCCGTTGGCCGCGAAGCGTTCAGTCCGGCCGATCTGGCGCGCGACACGCAGGCAATGCTCGCAGAAATCAACAAGGTCGAGCGCTATCACGCGCGTATCCGGGGCAACAGTGAAGGTCCGTTCTGGACGTACAACTACACGCATCCCGTCACGCATCTGAAAACCGTTTCGAGTTTCGTGCCGATCCGCGATCTCAACGGCCATCTGGTGCTTTATGTCGGCACCAGCATGTCACCGGACATGATCGTGCCGCCGCGCATGCGCAACCTTGAACGCTCCGGCGAAGCGCTCCAGTTGATTTCGGAGGACGGCCTTGTCATTGCGAGCGCCGGGCTTCCGATGTCGTCATTGGGCTATTTGCGTACGCTGGTTACGTTGCCGCTCTTTGGCGGAGCGCAGATGACCTTGCGCTCCGACGGTCAGCGTCTGGTGTTTGAGCGGCGACTGGCTTCTACGCCGTGGTTCGTGCGTTACGCCGTGCGCCCCGCGCAGTTGCTGCAAGAGAACGCCACGTTGCTGCTCGGTGCGACATTGCTATTGCTTCTGTACGCTGGCGGCGTCTATGCAGGCATGCGTTATATGCGTCAACGGATCATCGAGCCTGCGCGTCAGCGTACGACGGCGTTGCTGGAGCGCGATGCTTTCACCCAGACGCTTATCGAGACGGCACCCGTCGGTATGGCGATCATCGATCCGTTCGAGCCAGCCGTGGTGATGAGTAATCCGGCGTATGCCGGTACGGTCGATTTGCTCAGACATCTTGGCGATGGCGAGTTGACGCGGATGTACCGTCAACTGCACAGCGGCGTGGTGGCGCGTCCTGTCCGGCGTCTGCTCAGTGCGCTCGACGATGCGGGTGAGCGCCACTACGCGGTGAGCTTCGTCGACACGGTGTTTCGTGAGCAACCGGTGTTGATCGGCACACTGTCGGACGTCACCGAACAGCGCCGCTTTGAGCTGGAGCAACGCAAGGCACGTCTTGCTGCGGAGAGCGCCAATCGCGCGAAGGACGTGTTCCTCACGACCGTCAGCCATGAGATGCGCACGCCACTGTACGGCACGCTGGCGTCGCTCGAATTACTCAGCGCGCAGAACCTTGGCGACGATCATCGCTATTACGTGGACGTGATGGAGAGTTCGACGCGTAATTTGCTCGATCTCATCAACGATCTTCTCGATTATTCGCGCATTCAGGTCGGTCGCTTCGAGCTGAATTCGCGCGATTGCTCACTGCTCAAGGAGCTTGAGGCGGTGGGGTTGTCGTTTACGGGCCGCGCGCGATTGCAGGGCCTCACGTTGGACTGGATGATCGATCCGCTCCTCGCGCGCGCGGTGCACACGGATGCGCTGCGTCTCGGACAGGTCGTGACGAACCTTGTCGGCAACGCCATCAAGTTCACCGAAAAGGGGCACGTGGCGTTCAGTGCAATGGTGACGCGCTCGGACATGCAGGGCTGCGACGTGGCCTTTACGGTTGGCGATAGCGGTGTCGGCATTGCGGCCGCGGATCTTGCCGATCTGTTCCGGCCATTCGGCAAGAGCACCACCGAGCCGGGGATGCAGCATGGCACCGGGCTGGGACTGGCGATTTCGCATCAGTTCGTCGGCATGCTCGGTGGTGTTCTGGCCGTCGACAGCGAGGAGGGGCAGGGCACGACCATGCGCTTCACGCTGCATCTGCCGTGGGCACCCGAAAGCGAGGCACCGGTTGTCGTGGATTCGCAGGAGACGTTCGCTTATGTGAGCGCATTGTCGCGTCGTCACTGGTACCTCGATGCGTTGATCCGCCGTGCGGGGTTCGTCCCGGTTCGATATGACGACGCCGTGTCGTGGTCGACGGGGGACGGCCGCGAACAGGATTCCGGCCTCCTGATGTTCGCGGACGAATGGCCGGTGCGCGGCATGGCGGGCGCGGAAGTCTACTTACTCCGTGCTACGCCGGTGGACCGTCCCGCCGGAAGCACACCGACGTGGCCGCGCGACATCGCCCTGCTGCAACAGGCCGAACTTTGGGAGGCACTGGGCGCCACGCCACGCCCGGGTCTGTCGACCAACGCCGACCTGCCGGTGCCGGGCACGGCCAACGCGCAGACGCGCGTGAGGCCGTTGGCCGGTTGGTACGTACTGGTCGCAGACGATCATCCGATCAGTGGCATGTTGCTGTCGCGTCAGTTGGAAGGTCTCGGCGCGATGGTGGATTGCTATCACGACCCTCGCGAAGCGCTTGATGCGTTCGATGCCGAGTCGCACATGCTTGTTATCACCGATGCGAACATGCCGCACATTTCCGGGCATGCGCTGGCGACGGCGATCAAGGCACGTGCACCCCATGTGCCGGTGGTGGTGGCCACGGCAGACGTCACCCTGCGCAATGATCGCGAGGCGAAATCGCCTTACGATGCGGTCGTCTACAAACCGGTGGATGCCCGTTCGTTGCTACGTGTCATCGAACTGGTTCGCTCGCGCTACCCGTCGCTTTGCGTGGAGATCGCGCCGTTGCCGGCGTCGTCGCGACTGATCGAGAATGCACCCAAACCTGTGCCTGAGACGGCGTCATCCAAGGACTGGCGTTTGCCCTTGTCGGACATGCTCGACACCTTCGTCAAGATCGCGGACCAGGACATCGCAAATTGCCGGGCGGCGCTCGCCGAGTCCTCGCGCGAGACACTCCGCCACTCGGCACACCGGTTGCGTGGCGGCTTCATGGCGTTCGGTCTGAGTTCGCTGGCGTCCCTGGCCGCACAGGTCGAGCACCTTGCGCCGCAGTCGTCGGTCGGTCAGATGGAGGCGGCTTTCGACTCACTCGATACGGCCTGGAACGATTGGCTGCGCTCGCAGGGACACGCCATCGCCAGCGACGCGTGAGCGTGCGGTAGGAGGGGATGGCGGCGGGCGGTGCCGAAAAGGCGGCCCGTCGTGCTATTCCACGAAATGCTCCGATATCAGCTGACGTAGCCACTGATTGCCTGCGTCCTGATGATAGCGGCGGTGCCAGAACACATTGGTTTGCAGCGCTGGCAGACGCAGGGGCGGTTTGACGAAGTGCAGCCCGAATGGTGCTGCGGCGCGTTCGGCAAACTTCTGCGGCACCGTCACGACCAGATCGTTCGTGCTGACGATGTAGGGCACTGCGATGAAGTGGGGCACCCAGAAATTGGCGTCGCAACCGAAGCCAGCCTGTGCGAGAAGCTGATTGACGCGCGCGTAGGGGTTGTCGCCCGTGGCGACGAACAGATGGCGAGCCGCCTTGAATTCGGCCAGCCCTGAGTCCGGCGAGTCGAGCGCGTGACCGATGCGGAACATGCTCACATATTGCTGCCGGAACAATCGTCGCTGGAAGAACGGCCCCGTCAGATCGTCGAAAGCCCCTACCGCAAGATCGATGCGTCCTGCGGCCATCGCCTCCTTCAGATCGGGCAACGATGCCCGAACCGTGCTGATACGCACCCCTGGCGCCATCTGAGTGCACAGGTCGATCAGCGCGGGCATGAAGTACACCTCCCCGACGTCCGTCATCGCCAACGTAAATTCCCGCTGGCTAGTCACCGGATCGAACGCCTCACGATGGTTGATGGCCCGAGATATGCCTGCCAATGCAGCCGACACGGGTTCAGCCAGCGCCTCAGCGAACGGCGTGGGCTGCATGCCGGTGCCCGTGCGCGTGAACAGCTCATCTTCAAACGTCTGCCGCAACCGTGCGAGTCCGTTGCTGACGGCGGGCTGCGATAGCCCCAGCTCCCGTGCCGCCTGGGAGATGCTCCGGTGCGTAAGGACCGCATGGAACACCACCAGCAGGTTCAAATCGACGTCGCGTAAGGAAATCATAGAGAAAGCGTCAGCGGCTCACCGGAGTGATATTCGCGTTGTGAATATAGTGGATTTGTCTATTTATATCGCAAAATGTGGTCGCTTGGCGGACAATTGTGCCATTCGAAAACAGGAGACGAGGCACTCATGCGTCAAGCAGATCAAATTCAGGGGGAACTGGGCTATTTGTCCGGTTTCGCCAACGAGTTCGCGACCGAGGCATTGCCGGGCGCGCTGCCGATCGGGCAAAACTCGCCGCAACGTGCGCCTTACGGCCTCTACGCGGAACAACTCTCGGGTACGGCGTTCACGGCACCTCGCGGTCACAATCGCCGCTCGTGGGTGTACCGCATTCGTCCTGCCGCCATGCACAAGCCGTTCACCGCGATCGAGAACACGCGCTGGTTGAGCCGCTTCGATGAGGTGCCTACGCCGCCGAACCAGATGCGTTGGGACCCGCTGCCGATGCCCGAAGCACCGACCGATTTCGTCGATGGCATGGTCACGATGGCCGGTAACGGCGGTCCGGACGCTGGTCACGGCTGTGGCATTCACGTGTACGCGGCCAACAAATCGATGGACGGTCGCTTCTTCTACAACGCCGACGGCGAATTGCTGGTCGTGCCGCAAGAAGGGCGTCTGCGTATCGCCACCGAATTCGGCGTGCTGGAAGTCGAGCCGTTTGAGATTGCCGTGCTGCCGCGCGGCGTGCGTTTTCGCGTGACGCTGCCCGACGGCCGCGCCCGTGGCTACATTTGCGAGAACTACGGCGCATTGCTCCGTCTGCCGGATCTGGGCCCGATCGGCTCCAACGGTCTGGCGAATCCGCGCGACTTCCTGACGCCTGTCGCAGCATATGAAGATGTCGAGGGCGACTTCGAACTGGTGGCGAAGTTCGGTGGGGCGCTGTGGCGTGCCGATATCGGCCATTCGCCGCTGGACGTGGTGGCCTGGCACGGTAACTACGCGCCGTACAAATACGATCTGCGTCACTTCAACACGATTGGCTCGATCAGCTACGACCATCCGGATCCGTCGATCTTCCTGGTGCTGCAATCGCAAAGCAATGCGCCGGGCGTCGACGATATCGACTTCGTGATTTTCCCGCCGCGCTGGCTGGCGATGGAAAACTCGTTCCGCCCGCCCTGGTTCCATCGCAACATTGCGAGCGAGTTCATGGGCCTGATTCATGGCGTGTACGACGCCAAGGCTGAAGGCTTCGTGCCGGGCGGCGCGAGCCTGCATAACTGCATGTCGGGTCATGGCCCGGATGCGGGAACGTTCGAGAAGGCCTCGGCGGCCGACACGAGCAAGCCGCACAAGGTCGATGCCACGATGGCCTTCATGTTCGAAACGCCGGCGGTGATTCGCCCGACGCGCTTCGCACTGGAGACCAAGCAGTTGCAGGACAACTACTACACCTGCTGGCAGGACTTGAAGAAGCACTTCAACCCCAACCAGAAGTAAGGGACGTTGCTGGCGTTAAGGGCACACACGCCATTGCGCCACGACACCTTTGATCATCCCGACGGCCGGCCCGGCGCTTCTCTCGCGCAGGGTCGGCCGAAGCATTAGCTCGAACAAGGAATTCCACATGACTGCTCTCCTGCAAAGCTGGGTCGCGTCCGCCAACACCGGCGTGACGGACTTTCCGCTGCAAAACCTGCCCTACGGTGTGTTCAGCACGCAAGCACAGCCCACAGCGCGCGTCGGCGTCGCGATTGGCGATCAGGTGCTCGATCTGGCGGCGCTCGAAGCCGCCGGCGTGCTCAAGGCAGGCGACACACCCGTCTTCGCGCAAGCGTCGATCAATGCGTTCGTGGCGCTTGGTAGTGCCACCTGGCGTGCCACGCGTGCTCGCCTGACGTCGCTGCTGGCTGTCGACGGCGACGCCGCGCTGCGCGAGAACGCCGCGCTCAAGTCGAAAGCGCTCGTGCCGCTGGCGCAAGCCACGCTCCATCTCCCGGTGCAGGTGCCGGGTTATACCGAC
Source organism: Pandoraea commovens (assembly GCF_902459615.1). GTDB lineage: Bacteria > Pseudomonadota > Gammaproteobacteria > Burkholderiales > Burkholderiaceae > Pandoraea > Pandoraea commovens. The sequence goes on along the minus strand of NZ_CABPSA010000001.1, from coordinate 652,592 downwards.
TTCTACTCGTCCAAAGAACACGCAACTAACGTGGGCAGCATGTTCCGTGATCCGGCTAACGCGTTGCTGCCGAACTGGCTCGAAATTCCGATCGGCTACAACGGTCGGGCCAGCTCGGTGGTCGTGAGCGGTACGCCGCTGCACCGCCCGAACGGCCAGATCAAGCTGCCCGATCAGCCGCGCCCGATTTTCGACGCCTGCCGCAAGCTCGACTTCGAACTGGAAACCGGTTTCATCGTCGGTCGCGAAACGGCCATTGGCGAAGCACTGAATGTGGAAGATGCCGATGCCGCCATCTTTGGCATGGTGGTCCTCAACGACTGGTCCGCCCGCGATCTTCAGCAATGGGAATACGTGCCGCTCGGTCCGTTCAACGCGAAGACGTTCGGTACGTCCATCTCCCCGTGGGTCGTGACGATGGAAGCCCTCGAACCGTTCCGCGTGGCCGGCCCAGCGCAGTCGCCCGAGCCGCTGTCGTATCTGCAACAGCAAGGCAAGCACGCGTTCGATATCGAACTCGAAGTCCTGCTGCAAGCCGAAGGCGATGCCGAGGCGACATCGATTTGCCGCACGAACTTCCGTCACATGTATTGGAGCATGGCGCAGCAATTTGCCCATCACACGGTCTCGGGCTGCAACGTACGCGTGGGCGATCTGATGGGCTCGGGCACGATCAGCGGCCCGACGCCTGACTCGTTCGGCAGCCTGCTCGAACTCACGTGGAACGGCAAGAATCCGATCACGCTGGCCAGCGGCGCGAAGCGCTCGTTCATCGAAGACGGCGACACCGTCGTGATGAGCGGATGGTGTCAGGGCGATGGCTATCGGGTCGGCTTCGGCAACGTGTCCGGCAAGATCCTGCCTGCCAAGGCGCGCTGAACACACGGGTCGGGACTGATTCCGGTCTGATCCCGACCCGATCCCGCTATGCGGGGAAGCGTTGCCACCATGGATTGACGCGTCCGACTGACAGGCTCGCGGTGACACGGCAACGTGTCGGCGTGTAGGCCAGTTCATTGGCGACACGACGCAACAGTGGCGGATCCCCCAGGCGGGCGCGACGCGGCACGCGTAGCGAGCGCCGGGTGCGCGGGGTGGTCTGGACGGTGGTCTTTGTGGATGGCATGGCGCGGCTCCCGAAGGCGTGTGGGTGTGAGAGCCATTTAGCCACGTCGCGGTGATATGCGACAGGTGAAGGAATCCGAAAAATGGGTACGGGGCGCGTAACGTACGCGCCCCGCGTTCACCCCTCCGACGGGGCGGTCAGCGAGGCTTTTTGGCGTCCGGTGCGGCCGTCGACAGTGCCTTCGGTGCCGCCTCCGGCGTGCCTTCCGGCAAGGCCTTCCCATCCGAAGGTGACGCCAACGGTGCACCGCTCAGTGCTGTCGCCGGACGATTCAGTCCCTCGTTGATCCACGCCATCAGCAGCGTGTATGTCACGGCGAGAATCACCGGACCGACAAACAGTCCGACGATGCCGAACGTCAGCATCCCCCCGAGTACCCCCGCGAGAATCAGCGTCATCGGCAGATCGGCACCCCGGCGAATGAGCATCGGTCGCATGACGTTATCGAGCATGCCGATGAAGATCGACAGCACCAGCAGCAACGTGGCGAGCGTCGGGCTGTCTTGCCAGTAGAGCCAGGCCACGCTCGAGAGCAGGACCGGGAATGGGCCGATCTGCGCGATACACAGCACCAACATCAGCGCCGTCAGGAAACCCGGCAACGGCACGCCGGTGAGCCACAGGCCGAGTCCGCCGAGCAACGACTGTGTGACGGCCGTCACGACAATCCCAAGCGCGACCGCGCGAATCGACATACCTGCAAGCCGCACCGACTCCTCGCCGCGATCGCCACCGAGGCGTCGCGCAATGCGGATCAGCGCCCGTGCGGCACGTTCACCCTGCATGAAAAGAATGCCGGAGATGATCAGCGTCAGGCCGAGGTGGACTACGAGCAAGCCGATGGACCCCAGCTTGGAAAACCCCCACGACGCCGCCTTGACGGCATATGGCTGAACCTTGGAGACCAGACCGCCGGGACCGGCGGCCGCAAGCGACTGCCATTCTTCGCTGGCGCGCTGGCCGACCACGGGAATGCGCGCGAGCCACTCGGGCGGCATGGGGAGTCCGTTCTGGCCGAAGGAATGTACCTGATCGCTGATGTCCGAAGCGTGTCCGATCAGGGTGCCGATGGCTGCCGAGAGCGGTGCCACCACGATGATCAGCATGCCCATGATCATGATGGTCGTGGCAAGCCACCGTTTGCCCCACAGGCGACGCTGGAGACCGATGAGCAACGGCCAGGTCGAGGCGACGATCGTCACGGCCCAGATGAAGGCGGGCAGGAACGGCAGCAACACCCATAAAGTGCCGACGATCAGCAGTCCGAGGACCAGCACGATCAGCAGGTTACGAGCGAGTTCGCTCGGCGTGGAATTAAGCATAGGCGCTCCGGCAGGCAGGGGATGACGCGTCTTGCGGTGCGTCCGTCAGAAGTGTCATGCGCAAAGAACGCGCTTGGAGAGCAAGATGCCACGCCGGGGCAGTCACGGCAAGTGCGCGCAACACTTCGTCACAAAGCCGTCTGGACGACGTCGTGTTCGCCGTCTGCGTCCGGGGGCGTGGCCGACTGGTGTCTCTCTGGCGGCGACACACCGGCGGGCGGGATCGACGTCCCCCGTTTGCGTGCCTGAAAGCTCTGATGTCCGGGGTGCGGGGCATGTGCATCGGCCGGCACAGGACGACTGACGTCGCTGTCCGACGACGCGCTGATGGCGTCGTTCATTGGCAGGAAGACGGCGTCGTCGCCGGCCGTGTCACTGGCATCGGGGTGTTGCCCGTTGGCGACGGAAAAGGCGTTCGTACGGTGGCTAGCCGGGCTGGCGGGGCTGACCGGACTGTCAGGCAGATCGGAGTGAGAGCTGCCTGAGGAGTGCCCCGAATCGTCCTGCGAGGTCAGTGTGACGGTGCTGATCTTCGGCCGTCCCCGACGACGCGTGTAGGCCGTGGCAATCGCCTCATGCCGCGACGCCATGCCCTGCATCGATACAAAGGACGCAATCAATCCGTAAAGCACGCTGAGCACCGCCTGCGTGTGCCAGTCGATGCCCCCGCCCGCAGCGCTGCCTGTCTCCGGGGGCGTGGTCGTGTTAGCACGCAGCGCCAGCGCGTTTTCCCAGACGGGCTCGTCGGAGCCGGATGCGTCGAACGCATCGTCGATCTCTCCGGTCGCGGAAGCCGCGCCGTGGAACGTCGATAGAAAATAGAAGCCGAGGGTCAGTGTGAGCCAGATGGCCTTCGGCGCGCCGGAGCGAAGCAACGCCCCGAAGGCGGCCCGAAACGCGGGCCAGAAGGACTCGCTGCCCTCCGGCGGGGCGTCGTCGCTCATCTTGCAGATCAGATCGGCAAAGCGATCCTGCAACAGCGGTTCGAGCCGGGCATGGTCCGGGTCCAGCGCAATGCGGTCGATGATCGGCCCGAGGAGCGCGCCGGGGATCGGGCACAACAAGATCTCGAGCGCGGCGTGGATCGTGTTACCGAACCGATACGCCATGATGCCCGGCACGACACTCGACAGCCCGGCTTCGGCGGCGATTCGCGCCAGATTGCGCACGACACCGTAGCAAAACACGAATCCGATCACGTGCGCGGCAACGTCTCGTACCGGATGTCGCAGCACGGCGCTAACGGCTTCGAGCGACTGCGTCGGTGTGATACGCGCCATCCGGCTCGCCAGTTCCGGATGCCCTGCGGTAAAGCGCGCCATGCCGATCAGGTTGATCAGCACAACCCCCATCGCTTCGACGGGCGGCCACATGAGGGCCAGACGCCGCTGAGGATCGACAGTGTCCGCGAGTACGGCGAGCACGGTGGAGCCGAAGGCGAAGGGAAACGCGTCGCGCTCCAGGCCGATTTGCATTGCGCGCCAGGAGATGCCGGGATGCTCGTGACGAACGAGCGCATCGAGCCGATGCCGGACCGTGTCGACGCACAGACCGCGCTGGGCCAGCAGTTGCGATTCCGTGCGCAGATGAGGAAGCAGGTCATCGAACCACGGCGGCGTGGCCGTCATGGTGCTGGGGCGAGCGCCATTGCGCGATGCGGCGTTGCAGTGCATGCGTTCAAAGCGGCGCAGCGCGGGCACGGCGATCTCGTCACGCAGCATCGTGTAGATCTGATCGGCAGCGGCGGGGGCGTCCCGTGCGATGGACAGGCCTGGCGCAAGGGCGCGTCCCCGTTGTGTACCCCGCGACGATGCCAGGTTGGCAGTGCGCCGCAGCACTAGCGAGAGTTCGTCGCCTTGTTCTCGAGGAATCGCCTGTGCGGCAGTGGTGATCCGAGGGGCGCGATGACCGTACGTCAGCATCAGAGAGGCCTGCTGCGCGCGTGCGAAATCGCCGACGAGGTGCCGTGCTGCTGCGGTCGATGGTGTGACCGTTGCGCCGTCGACGCTCAACGCGTTGACGCGTGAAAAGTAAGGGGAGGCGAGCGAGAGTTCGTGAGGCATGTCGTCGGTGGACGGCCGGACACGCGCGTTTTCCCGATTCCCTCTACCCGCGCCGCCCGCGGCCGTTTCGCAGGAGAAATGAAGTGGGCGATGCTACCCGTATCCCCGCGCCACGACGACGCTCGGACAGGCGTTTAAAAACGTTCATTCGCAATCCTGCGTAGGTGCCGTCGCGCATTGCCAGTGACACGTCACCGGCAATCACGCAAAACGTCGCCAACCGTCGGCCTGTCCCGCACCTGATTTACTCGGGCACGACCATGACGCCTGCACGCAGGCCGTTCGCTACATCCGGATTGGGAAACACGATGCGCTCTTCAGGATGCGAAACGGTGTAGGTGTTCTCGCCGTCGCGCGCCAGTACGGTGCCTGCGGGATACGCCGTGAAGTTCGGCGTGTCGGCGGGCACGTCGAGGACGAATGCATCCGTACGGCGCACGATTTCGGCTGCGACACGAAAGCGCCTCGCCTGCAACACCTGTCCATCTTCGCGCGCCGCCATGTCACCCCCGGACAACCATCGGCGCAACGCGGCGTCGATGCCCGCGAAGTCCGCCAGCGGGTTCTCGCCGAAGGGCGCGACCTTGCCCAGCTCCAGCGTGCAACTCTCGGCCCCGAAGCGCGCGCAGGTGTAGTACGAGAACGTGACGGACGGCTGTTCGGTGCGCATCGTCGCTTCGATATCGGCGGCGGCGAGGGCGTCGAACCAGGCCGCCCGAGGGGGACGTTCCGGAGTGCCCGGCACGACCGCGAAGCGGGGGAACAGCGAAGCGCGAATCGCGGTGTGCATGTCGACGTGACGTCGCTGACGGCGCACGCCGTCCACCCCCGCAAAGAACTGCGCCACGATGACTTCCAGCTCGCGTGCGCGCTGAACGGCCGGTGACTCTGCACGCTTGGCATGCGCGCCCTGGAACAGGCGGTTGAGGTCGTACTCGAGATAGCGCTTGCCTGCACGCACGGCATCCGGGTTGCCGAGCACGACGAGCACACGCTCGCGCAGCGTCAATTTTCCGTCGGCGATGTCGCGCAAGATGCCGTCGACGATTTCGATGGGAGCCGTCTCGTCTCCGTGAATGCCGCAGGAGAGGACGGCGTCATAACGATGACTCGGTTGTTCCGCTGCTGATGGGGATTTGCCGTCGGCCGCATCTGACGTCGTGGCGGTTGCATCCATCCCGGACGGCGTCAATTCCAACACGCCCTCTGCGTGCCGCTGCCAGTGCACACCGCAAGGATCGATGCCTGCGTCATGCGGGTGATCTCGCGATTCGCGTACGTCACTGAGCCAATGACGAAGGGCCGAACGTTTGGCGTCGGTCATGATGAGCATTCTCCTAAAGCTGACTCGTATTCTATGCGTGTCCATGGGGTGACTGTCATGTGACGTCGAGCATGCCCCGGGGGACAAGCGTTTGCTGCCGGGTACAACGGCCGAGCATTGTTCCGTCTGTCGAATCCGTGTCATCATGATCCGCATCGCACGCCGCATCATCGGGCGTGGCCTCCGGGACTGCGACTCATGAGCGATCTGTACATCGAAGGTGTCTGGCGCGCTGGCAACGGGGCGCAATTCTGCTCTCTCGATCCGATGTCGGGCGACGTTGTCTGGCGCGGGCATGCCGCCGATGCGGCGGACGTCGACGCTGCGGTGCAGGCCGCGCGGCGTGCCCAACGCGACTGGGTGCGGCTCGGCGTTGATGCGCGTCTGGCCATATTGCAGCGCTTCGCGGCCATCGTGAGCGCGAACACGGAAAAATTGGCGGACGCCATCGGCCGTGAAACCGGTAAGCCGCTCTGGGAGGCGCGCACCGAAGTCGCGACGATGTCTGCCAAAGTGGTCAACTCGGCCAGAGCCTATCAGGAGCGAACCGGCGAGCGACGCAGTCAGGTCGCCGACGGCGAGAGTGTCGTGCGGCACCGCGCCCACGGCGTGATGGCCGTCTTCGGTCCGTACAACTTTCCCGGGCATCTCCCCAACGGGCACATCGTGCCCGCGCTTCTCGCGGGCAATACGGTCGTGTTCAAACCCAGCGAACTGGCACCCGGCGTCGCGCAGTGCACACTCGCATGCTGGATCGAAGCCGGTTTGCCGCCGGGCGTGCTCAATCTTGTGCAAGGTGCGCGTGACACTGGCGTCGCGCTGGCCGCGCATGACGCTATCGACGGCGTGTGCTTCACCGGTAGCTCCGCCACGGGGCGTGCGCTTCATCAGCAATTCGCGGGGCGGCCGGACAAGATGCTGGCGCTTGAGATGGGGGGCAATAATCCGTTGATCGTCGACACGCCCGCGAACGTCGACGCTGCCGTGCATGTCGCCGTGCAGTCGGCCTTTTTATCCGCCGGACAGCGATGCACCTGCGCGCGCCGGTTGCTGGTACCCAAAGGCGGGCAGGGCGATGCATTCATTGAGCGGTTGGCGTACGTCACGCAACGCGTCAGTGTCGGACGCTACGACGCCGAGCCGCAGCCGTTCATGGGCGCCGTGGTGTCGTTGCAGGCGGCACGTCGCATGACGGCTGCGCAGGCCGATCTGCTGGGGCTGGGGGCGCACGCCATTGTGCCGTTGTCTCAGCCCGATGGTCGCTCGGCGCTGCTGACGCCCGGTCTGATCGACGTTACGACGCTCGCGGAGCGCGATGCCTTGCCCGACGAGGAGTACTTTGGACCGTTGCTCCAAGTGCTTCGCTACGACGCATTCGATGACGCCATTCAGCTCGCGAACCGCACCCGCTATGGACTCGCCGCCGGGCTGCTGTCCGACGATCCCGCGCGATACGAACAGTTTCTGGCTGAAATACGGGCAGGCGTCGTCAACTGGAACCGCCCGACGACAGGGGCGGCGGGCGCCGCACCGTTCGGCGGGGTGGGCGCGTCGGGCAATCATCGGCCGAGTGCGTGGTACGCCGCCGATTACTGCGCGTACCCGATCGCGTCGATGGAGACAGATCGCCTGGCGATGCCGGAACGTCTGAGTCCAGGATTGGATTTTGGCGCAGCGTGATTCAGGCACAATCCCGCAGATTGCTGTACGCAGTGCCGTAGGTTTTTCGTCCCAGGATTTGGGTTTTTCTCTCAGGAATTCACATGACGCGCTTTGCCCTCGAAGCCAACTTCGACGGATTGGTTGGCCCCACGCACAACTACGCGGGTTTATCGTTTGGCAACGTGGCGTCAGCCAACAACGCCAATCGCGTATCCAATCCGCGCGAGGCCGCGTTACAGGGGCTCGCCAAGATGAAAGCGCTGGCCGATATGGGCTATGCGCAGGGCGTGTTGCCGCCGCAAGAGCGTCCGTCCGTCGCGTTGTTGCGCACGCTCGGGTTTTCGGGGGACGACGCCACCGTCATCCGTGACGCTGCTCGCAGCGCACCGGGACTACTGGGGGCCGCCTGCTCGGCGGCGAGCATGTGGACGGCCAATGCCGCGACCGTCAGTCCGTCGGCCGACACCTCCGACGGCCGAGTGCACTTCACTGCCGCGAACCTTTGCAGCAAGCTGCACCGCGCCATCGAACACGAGACCACATCGCGCGTACTGCGTGCCGCATTTCCCGACGAGGCCCACTTTGCGCATCACGACGCGTTGCCCGGCTGGCCGTCGCTCGGCGATGAGGGGGCCGCGAACCACACGCGGCTGTGTGGTGCGTATGGAGAGCGCGGCGTCGAGTTCTTCGTCTACGGTCGCGACGACCTCGCTACCGCCGCAGCGCCCCGGCGCTTTCCCGCCCGTCAGACGTTGCAGGCGAGTCAGGCCATCGGCCGCCTGCACGGACTGAACGAGGCGGATGTCGTTTTCGCCCAGCAACATCCCGACGCCATCGACGCGGGTGTCTTCCATAACGATGTGATTGCGGTGGGCAACGGCAACGTGCTGTTCTGTCATGCACAGGCATTCCTCGATCAGGCGGCCGTGCTGGCCACGCTGCGCGAACGGCTGGCCGCACAGGGTACGTCGCTCGAAGTCGTCGAGGTCTCGGCTACCGACGTATCGATGGAAGACACTGTGGGCAGTTACCTGTTCAACAGTCAGCTGCTTGCGAGAGCGCCGGAGGCGGGGGGCGGCATGCGACTGGTCGTGCCACAGGAATGTCGCGAGCGCCCGGCAGTATGGCGTTATCTGGAGTCGCTGGTCGCCAGCGGCGGGCCGATTCGCGAGCTGCACGTCTTCGATTTGCGCGAAAGCATGCGTAACGGCGGCGGACCGGCGTGTCTGCGGCTGCGTGTGGTACTCACCGACGAAGAGCGTCAGGCGGCGCATGCGGGGCTATGGATGGACGATGCTCGCTACGCCACGTTGACCGATTGGGTGAAGCGTCACTACCGCGACCGGTTGGCGGTGGCTGATCTCGCCGATCCGGCGTTGCTGGACGAGTGCCGCACCGCGCTCGACGAGCTGACGCGACTGCTCGGTCTCGGCAGCCTGTATCCCTTCCAGCGCGTGGCGTGACCGGCGCCGAGCGTCGTGTTGCCGCCAACACATTCCGTTTTGCAACGACAAAGGAGTCGATTCGATGACGACGATCATTGGTTTGTCCGGCAGCCTGCGCAAGGGCTCTTACAACACGGCGTTGCTGATGGCCGCCAAGGCGGTGGCACCGGCGGGCGTTACCCTGGACGTCAGGACCCTTCACGGCATTCCGCTGTATGACGGCGATCTCGAAGCGAGCGAGGGGATCCCTTCGGCGGTCACGGCCCTGAAGGACGCTATTGCACAGGCCGACGGTCTGCTGCTCGCGACCCCCGAGTACAACAACGGCATGCCGGGCGTGTTCAAGAATGCGCTCGATTGGCTATCGCGTCCGCCAGCAGATAGTGCACGGGTGTTTCGCAACAAGCCGGTGGCGATCATGGGCGCATCGCCCGGCGGTTTCGGCACCATCCTTAGCCAGAACGCCTGGTTGCCGGTGCTGCACACTTTGCAGACCACACCCTGGTGGCAGGGGCGGTTGATGGTGTCGCATGCGAACAAGGCCGTCGACGCAGAGGGCAATCTCGTGGACGAGGCTGTACGTCAGCAAGTGAAGGATTTTGTCGCAGGCTTCGTCGAGTTTCTCGGCTAGCGCAACGTTTCTGGATGCGGTAGTCGTTATTAATCATTAGCTTACGGTGATTAATTAACGTTAAATGTCGAAAGTTGAGCGATCCGGAACCTTCCCCAATCGATCGTGACGAACCGATAAGCGACGCAATTTTCCGATCGTCCAGCGATGCACTATGCTGGATGGAACGTGTCGGCCGACACGTCGATTGCGTCCTTTCGTCAACCCGGGGGTGCCGCCATGCAGATCGAGTTTCCGGATCACCGTCCCATGTTCAATTACGAAGAGCTGACGATCGAGTTTGCCGTCGTCGTCAATGGTCGGCCGATCGATTGTGCCGTCTCCGCCGAAGCGTTGGAATCCCACTTTCACGCCCACTCGGCACGCGCTGACGACCTGCTTCACGCGTTCGAACACGGTCGCAGCCGCATCCATGCCCTCACGCGCGAATATCTCGCGATGGGACTTCCCGGTCCCGTCCTGCTGCGCAGCGGGCATTTCCGCTGGGCGCAAAGTCAGAGCGCGCGCCGTTAAGCAACTGTCAGCCGTCAATTGAGCGACATCTCGCAGTCAGCCGTCCTCCCATGAGGTGAAGGTAGGGTCCGGCGGGGTTTCGCTCGGCTGCAAAGCGCCGAGATGTTGACGCGCATCAAACTCCGGATGGTTAGGCATACGACTCAATTGGCGCGCCATAGCGTTCGGCGTACACTGGTGTTGCCGCGAAAGAAGTTACTCAGCGAACGGATGAAGCGTCGCGCGCGGCACCATTGCCGATAACTATAAGGAGTCGCTATGGGCTCGGAATTTCGCGTCGTCATCGCCTCGATTGCGGCCTTCATGACGCTTGGCGGGGCATTCGCCACTATTCACGGACTGCTCTACGACAAGACGCACGTGATGCACGGTGGCGTGGTCACGGTGCTATTCGGCATCTTGTTCGTCGTCGTGATGCTCACACCCTGGCCACGCGACAGCGAGGCCGAGACTAAGACAAAGTCCTGACTTCCGCTATTTTCGCCGCACGAAGGCCAGACCGGCGACGGTCGGCTTACCGTTTGCGCAACGGCGTCCTACACTGAAATCGAGGGACGCCGTCGAAGCCGTCCGAAGCTTGCACGGCCCCGGCGTGCGCCGATGTGGCGTCGCTGGCGGTCTCGCGAAGTATCGCGATCGAAGCATTGGCTTCGCAACGGGCGTGGCCTCGTTGCGAGGTGACGTATGTGCTCCGATACCCGCGTCTGCATTGCCTCCATCGCCGCGTTCGTGATGCTGGGCGGCATTTTCGCCACAATCCACGGTTTGCTCTTCAATCTGCCCGAGGTGTCCCGCTACGGCGTAGCTGCCGTGCTGGTGGGGGCGACTTGCACCGCCACGATGCTGATTCCGTGGGGTGCACGCGACGAGTCGTGACGATTCAAAGCGATACGACCTGCGCCAGACCTGTATCCAACTTAACGCGCGGGCTTCGCCAGCCGTGCCCGCAGACACATGAAGGCGGGGGCAAGGGATAGCTCGTCATAAAGCCGGGGGCTGACGGCTTTCATCTCCGGCAGCGGGAGCGGTTCGACCATGTGTTCAAGCTGCCAGCCAGCCGCCGCAGCGGCGTTGAGAATGCCTGCCAGCGGACGACGGTAAGACTCGACAAAGGGCTTCGGCTCGCCGAAGCCACTCCAGTACATCCCGAAGCGCGTGATCTCGAAGTAGCTGCGGTTGCGCCGCGTGCGCTCGTCGAGCCAGTCGCGCATGGGGTGTCCCATCGACCAGACCAACGTGGCGCCGGGTTTGGCGACGCGCGCGAATTCACGGAACGTCGGGCCGAGGTCTTCCACGTAATCGAGTGCGAGGGCACTGACGATCGCGTCGAAGCTGTCGTCGGCGAGTGTGACGAACGGTGCGCCAAGGTCTTGCACGTCGAAAGCGGCGACCATGCCCTGACAACGCTCGCGCGCCAGCGCAATCATTTCGGGCGTCACATCGATGCCGTGGACTTTGGCTCCTTGCTCGACAAGCCACGCGCTGTTGATGCCCGGCCCACAGCCCGCATCGAGCACATGCAGACCGGCGACGTCGCCCAGCAACTGGCGCGTGGCAGGGCGCTCGTAGAGCGCGTTGTGCGGTTTGGTGACGGCAATCTCGGCGTAGCGTTCGGCGAAACTGGCGTAAGCGGTGCGTCCCATCGACGACGGTTCGGATGACGACATGCGCGACTCCACGTGTGACGTCCTCGGCGCGAACGGCAAGCGTGCATCGGCAGCGGTGGCCGGGCAGGCGTCTCGATGGCGTCAGGACGGATGAAAATTGCGGGGGAGCGATTGTAACGCCAAAGCGTCGAATATTCAGTGAATGGCGGCCCCCTTGCGTCACATCGACAGGGCGTTTGAGGGCTTCATGCGTCACCGATGTGGGACAATGGCGGCCTTGCCGCGCGGGCTTCCCGTCGTCGGTCTTCTTCATGATCCAGCATGCCCCCATTGAACGCACCTCATTCCCTATCCGACGATCTGAACGCTGCACCGACCGGCGCCATCGATGGTGTCGATGTGGCGGTGATCGGCGCGGGACCGGCCGGTCTGATGGCGGCCGAAGTGCTGTCGGCGGCGGGCTGGCGCGTGGACGTGTACGACGCCATGCCTTCGGTCGGGCGCAAGTTCCTGATGGCGGGCAAAGGTGGCATGAACCTCACGCATAGCGAACCCGCCGAGCCGTTCGTGGCGCGCTACGGCAAGCGCGCCGGGGCCGTCGGTCAGTGGTTGCGTCGTTTCAGCGCGGACGACGTGCGCTCGTGGTCGCACCGCTTGGGTATCGACACGTTCGTGGGCACGTCCGGCCGTGTGTTTCCCGTCGACATGAAAGCGGCACCGTTGTTGCGTGCGTGGCTATCGCGGCTGCGCGCAGCGGGGGTTCGTCTGCATGTGCGGCATCGTTGGCTCGGGTGGGACGAGAATGCCGCCGCAGGGCCGAACCATCTGCGCTTTGCCACGCCGACCGGTGAGCGTCAGGTGCGTGCGAAAGCGGTGGTGCTGACGCTCGGCGGCGCGAGCTGGCCGCAACTGGGGTCGGACGCCGCGTGGGTGCCGTCATTGCGCGAGCACGGCGTGAGTGTCGCGCCGCTGATTCCGGCGAATGCGGGCTTCGAGACGGACTGGACGCCGCACATGCGCGAGCGCTTCGCGGGGCATCCGGTGAAGTCCGTCACGATGACGTTGCCCGACGGCACCACGCGCCAGGGCGAATTCGTGATTTCCGAACACGGCATCGAAGGCAGCCTCGTCTATGCGATGTGCGCGCCGATTCGCGACGCCATCCGGTCGAACGGTAGTGCGCAGATCTATCTGGATTTGCTGCCGGACTGGAGCGCGGAGCGCGTGGCGGGCGAAGTGGCGCGTCCGCGCGGGTCACGTTCGATGGCGAGCCACTTGCAGAGCCGTTTGGGCATCGCAGGCGTCAAGGCCGCACTGCTGCGCGAATGTTTGTCTCGCGAGACGTTCAACGATCCCGCAGCGCTGGCCGCAGGCATCAAGCGCTTGCCGTTGACGTTGCTCAGGGTCAGGCCGATTGCCGAAGTGATCAGCAGCGCCGGCGGCGTGTCGCTGGAATCGCTGGATGCCCAACTGATGGTGAAGGCGCTGCCCGGCGTGTTCTGCGCGGGCGAGATGCTGGACTGGGAAGCGCCCACTGGGGGCTATCTGCTGACGGCCTGCTTTGCGAGCGCTTGTGTGGCGGGAGATGGCGCGGCCGCTTACCTCGAAGCGAACCGCTGATCCGATGCTTGCCGACGACGTTTGCCGTCGGCGCCTCTTTAATCACCTGCCGATCATGCGTCCCCTAGCTTAGGCGGGGCGCACGCCCAGACGCCACAGCGACGTCACTTCAGCGCGTCGCGCGGCATGCAACGGATCGTTGGCGTCGGCCGCCTTCGGGTGGTTGGCACGGACGTCGTGACGCGCCAGCACCACGAGCCCCGCACCGTGAATCCACGACAGCAGCGTCTCACGCGTACGCAAGCCCAGATGCTCGGCGAGATCTGACATCACCAGCCAGCCTTCGCCGCCAGGGCTCAGATGCGCAGCGAGCCCGTTCAGGAAGCCTTTGAGCATCTGGCTGTCCGGATCGTAAATGGCGTGCTCGATGGGCGCGTTGGCCTTCGCGGGCAACCACGGCGGATTACAAACGATCAGGGGTGCCTTGCCTTCCGGGAACAGGTCGGCATCGACGATCTTCACCGCGCGGTCGTAGCCAAGACGCGTGATGTTCTCTCGCGCACAGGCCAAAGCACGGGCATCGCGATCGGTGCCGATGACTTGTTGAACGCCGCGACGCGCCAGCAGTGCCGCGATCACCCCTGTGCCCGTACCGACGTCGAAAGCAAGCGACGTGGAGGGCAGCGGTGCCTGATCGATCAGTTGGAGATACTCGCCGCGCACGGGCGAGAACACGCCATACCACGGGTGGATGGAAGCGCCCAGCGCCGGAATCGCGACACCCTTCTTGCGCCACTCGTGCGCACCGATCAGACCGAGAATTTCACGCAGCGAGGCGACCGAGGGGTTAGCGTCCGGTGCACCCCATGCTTCGGTGCAGGCTTCACGTACGTCCGGGGCGCGACGCAGCGGAATGCCGTAGTCGGCGTCCAGCGGGATCAGCACCATGCCGAGAATGCGCGCGCGTTGCGCCTGTGCCATGCGGTGCTTGTGGAAAGCGTCGGCGGGACTCGGGGCCGGGGCATCCTTGGCGGCCGGTTTGCGACGCGGGCGATGCGGCGGGCGGTCGACGCGACGCGCCATTGCTTGCATCAACTGACGTGCGTTCTGGTAATCGCCACGATAGAGCAGGGCGGTGCCGCCGCAGGCGAGTTGATAGGCTTCGTCGGCCGTCACGGTGTCGTCGACGACTTCGACGCGACGCGGTGGCGTAACGCCAGCTTCTGAGCGCCAGCGGGCGGTGACGGGGCGACCGTCTTCGGTCCAGTCTAGCGTCGGGGTATTGTTCATGCGGGGTCTTCTGAAAGGCGTGGCGGCGCACCGTGGGCGCGCCGTAAGCCCGCATTATGCCTGCGTTGGCATGTGTCCGGGCCGAAAGCCGCTTTTCAGTTCGATGTGTCCGGTGCGCCGAAGAGCATGCCGATGGCTTCGCGCAACACGTGCTCGAGGATCGGATCGACGCCGTCGATGGGCCCGTCCGGCAGCACGGGCACGGGGCCACCGTGACGCAATGCGGCAGCCATATGCGTGAGAATCGCCGCGCCGGGATGCACCGGTGCGTCGTGATCGTCCCCATGCGGGACCGTGTCGGTGATCGCGTTCGCCACGCGCTCAAGCGACACGAGTGCTGGCCACCAGCGGGCGGCGCGACGACTCACCAGCGGCGGTTCGGACAGCGCCCGCTGCAAGGCGATGCGTGTGTCGTCCAGCGCCTTGTAAGCCGCGCGTCGCGCCGCAAACGCAGCGTCCGCGTCATGGGTATCCGCCAGTGCTGCGTAACGGCCAAGCGCGTCGAGTGCGTTCGCGACACGCTCGTCCAATTGGCGGCGCTCCCACTTGGCCCACGGCAGATAGCCGACGAGCAGCACGATGGCGCAGGCTGCAACGGCATCGATGAAGCGCGCCAGCGCAATGTCCTGACTCCCCGGCTGCAACGCCCCCATTACCAGCATCAGGATCGGCAGGAGCAACGCGCTGAAAAGTCCGTAGTTGCGGCGTAATGCCCACGGCAGGCAAGCCGCCAGCGGTATCAGCGTGACGAGATTGAACCAGCCGTTGCGGTCGATGGCGACGACGGCCGCCGACACCGCTACGCCGACGATACTGCCCACACCGCTTTGCAGCGCGCGCGCAAACACGGAGCCGTAGTTCGGCTTGAAGATCACCACGACGATCAGCGGCACCCAGTACGAGCGCGGGAGCGCCGT
Organism: Pandoraea commovens; assembly: GCF_902459615.1. Classification (GTDB taxonomy): domain Bacteria; phylum Pseudomonadota; class Gammaproteobacteria; order Burkholderiales; family Burkholderiaceae; genus Pandoraea; species Pandoraea commovens. The sequence goes on along the minus strand of NZ_CABPSA010000001.1, from coordinate 637,132 downwards.
CACGGCGATGAAGATCTGCGCGACGAGTACGCACAAACCAATGCGCACGAGGTAACGCCAGACGTCCGGCCACGGCCACTTGGGCATCCAGCGCGGATGCACGGCGGCACGCGCCTGATGACGGGCCAGCGCCACGAGCGGGGCTTCGGACGCATGCACGACGCCCGTGAGCAGCGGCTCGGCGCGATGCAGGGCGGCAGCCAGCGTCGGCGCGTCGTTTTCTTTGGCCACCGCGACGGCAGTGTCGAGCGCCACTGGCCGGTCGCGCGCAATGTTGCGTGCCACACCGTAGAGCGCCTTGCCCAGCGGCGCGGGTACTGGCTGGCCGCTCTGCACGAGCCCGATCACCGCCGACGTGATCGGCTCGGCGGCCAGGATCTGCGCGGCGCGGCGCTCCAGCACTTCCCAGCCGCTCGACGTGCTCGCCCGTGCGGTGAGCAACGTGTCGTAGGCGGCGGCAATGGCATTTTCGAGCGAGCGCCGCGCCAGCCTCACGCGGGGTGTGCCGCTCGCATCGAGTACGTTCGCCAACTGTTGGTAGATGGCGGCGACGGCGTCGCGCTCGGCTGCACCGGGGTGTCTTAGCCAATGCACGGCCATGAGGAGCATGCTGAAGATGCCGCCTGCGGCGAGCAGCAACGGCGCGCGCCATTCGGGCGGCGGCAGCGCGAGGCCCCAGCCGACGATCAGGTAGACCGCACCCTGCAACGTCGCTGCGGACGCCACGTTGCCGAACGTGCCGATGAAGCTGAACAGCAGGATGGCGATTTGCAGCAGCACGTGGGCCAGCCACGGCTGGGTCTCGCCCACGGTATGGATCAGCATCCCGGCGTGAAAGCCGAGCACGCCGGTCACGATGGTGATCAGGATGGAGCGGGCGCGTGAGCGATAAGGGCCGGTGCGGTCACCCGTGATGGCGGGCAGTGCGCCGAGGGCGATGAGCGACGCGTCCGCACCGTAGCCGATGGAGGCACCGATGGCCGTGGGCACTGCGACAGACAGGGCGGCGTGCACGGCGTCCCAGCGCGAGAACGCTACCGGCTCCAGACGTGCCAGACGCGACATCCACGCGACGCGCCGACCCGGCGGCGGCAATTCGGGTGTGGGAGGTGTCGAAGGCGTGGGCGTCATCGCGATGGAAGCGCTCCCGGACTCACGAGGCGCGCGTTGGCGTGTCGGCGTCCGTCAGCGGCATCAGCTTGCCCTGACCCCGGATCCACGCATGGTCGGCGCGCTCGGCCATTTCCTTGTCGCCACGACTGTCGCCATAAGCGAAGAGCACACGCGGCGGCGCATCGCCCCACCACGCTTTGAGGCGTCTCACCTTCTCGGGGCCCCAGCAGTTCGGTTGGGCGAAGGTTCCGGCGAAGCGATCCTGCGCATCGAAGGCCAGTTCGGTACTGAGCACGGCTTCGAAACCGACGCTTGCCGCCCAGGGCCGCAGGTACAAGCCCGGCGACGCGCTCACGAGCACGATGCGGTGGCCCAGCGCCCGGTGCTGACGTACGCGTGCGAGCATCTCGGGACGCAGCAGCGCGGGCAACTGATGTGCGATGAAGTCTTGCGCGTCGGCGTCGAGTTGCGCGTGGGCGCGTCCCGCAAAGACTGCACGCAGGAATGCTGCCTTGGCCGTGCCCCGGTCGATGAGCTTCAGGGCGGCGCCGATCAGCCAGGGAGACGCGAGCAATGCGCCCGCCACAAAGCGCGGTGTGCCGACGGTGCGGCGCACGAATACGCGCAGGCTGTCGGTGGTGGAAATGGTCCCGTCGAAATCGAACGCGGCGACGATGGAAGCGTCTCGCATGCCGGGTCAGCGCGTCCCGGCCGAATGTTTCGAAGATTGAGAGAGTGGCGAGGCCGACGCTGCACCTGCACGGGCGTCCGCGACGGCCACCAGATGCGGCCAGCGCTCGCTGGCCTGTTCGCTCGCGACGATGGCCTGCTCGTCGCGGTAGTGGGGCAGCACGTCGGTGCCCACGACTTCTCGCAACCGGTCGATGTCCGACGGATAGCGACGCTCGATCATCGCATCGGCTGCGTGCTCGGCCGCATGTTCGACCATGCGCGCGTCGGACGGACCAGCGGAGGAGGAGAGTTCGGTCTGGCTCATGCCGGGCATTCTATACGGTGCGTCGCACACAGGGCAATTCCTATGCCGACCGGCCGACCGATGTACCCGCCGCACGACACTCGGAGGCTAACGTCTGCTTGCTCACTCGCACCGAGGCAAGCTAGCATGGCGCAACGTGCCATTTCCAGACACATGAACTGCGCTGTCCCGCCGGGCCTTGGCAAATCTTCGGATTGCCTGACGACGTGATGTGACGTCGGGTCAATGGGGCGTCGTTCGTGTGGATGTGGCGAACATGCAGCGCAAGAACAGACGAGGCATCACACATGCAGCTTCGAGCGTCTTGGTCGCGTTACACGAAGGTCTCAGCCATCTGCCTGCTGGTCGCCGCAGCGATGGACCCGGGGGGTGTCATGCTTGCGGGAGCAGCGCCCACCGGAGGCCGAACAGGCAAGGCCCCGGCACCAGCCGGTGCCACGACCGCACCGGAAGTCGCCTCTGGCGTCAACGCAGCAGCGGATGCATCCGGCACAACGGCGCCGGTCATCGCGCCTGTGCCCGGCACCAGTCAGCGCACCGTCACGTTCGCCCAACTGGGGCAGACGAACGGACTGCGTCTGCGCGGCACCGAGGGGGCGGGCGACGTCAACTTCGGAATCCGACTCGATCAGTCGGTCGCATCGGCCTTGCTCCGGTTGCGGTATACCTATTCCCCCGCGCTGATTCCCGATCTCTCGCAGCTCAAGGTTTATTTGAACGAAGAGTTGATCGCGACGTTGCCGTTCAACAAGCAGGACGGCGGCAAGAATCTCGTGCGCGACATTCCGCTCGACGCGCGCATGCTCTCGGGCTTCAATCGTGTGCGCCTCGTCCTCATCGGGCATTACACGATGGAGTGCGAAGATCAGATGCATTCGAGTCTGTGGGCCGATATCAGCCCACAGAGCGAGATCGTCACGAGCACGCAGCCGCTCACGCTGCGCAACGATCTCTCGACGCTGCCCGCCCCGTTCTTCGACCGTCACGACAACCGCGATCAGTCCGTTCCGTTCGTGTTCGGCGCGCCGCCGTCGCTGGCGGTGGTCCATGCCGCGGGCGTGGTGGCGACGTGGGCCGGTGCGATTGGCGATTACCGTCGCACGCGCTTCCCGGTCAGCGTGAATGCGTTTCCGTCCAAGCATGGCATTGCGTTCGTGACGAACGACACCATGCTGCCCGGCCTCGATCTGCCTAAGGTCGATGCGCCGACATTGCGTATGGTGTCGAATCCGAACGACCCCTCGCTCAAGCTGCTGGTGATTCAGGGGCGTGACGCGAAGGATCTGGAGACGGCCGCGCTGGCGCTGGTCTCGGGCCGGGCGGCGCTCTCGGGCGACGCGACCCGCATCGCCGAGCTAAAGCAGTTGCCGCCGCGTCCGGCCTACGATGCACCGCGCTGGGTGCGTACCGACCGTCCGGTGAAGCTGGGCGAACTGGTCGACAACCCCAGCGACTTGCAGGCGAACGGCTACATGCCGTGGCCGATCCGCATCCAGCTCAATCTCCCGGCCGACTTGCTGACGTGGCAAAACACCGGCGTGCCGATGGATCTGAAGTATCGCTACACGCCGCCGGTCAAGCCGGACGATTCGTCGATGAGCGTGTCGATCAACGACCAGTTCGTGCGCGCGTATCGCCTGCACGCAGCGGGCGCGAGCAGCGACAAGAGCCATATGCTCGTGGAACTGCTGTCCGATGGCACGATGGCCGACCGAAAGGAAGTGCGCATTCCGGCGTTCCAGGTCGCGTCGCGCAACTCGTTGTCGTTCCAGTTCGCGATGGAGCCGCACAAAGAGGGCATGTGCAGCCAGACCATCACCAACGCGGCGCGCTCGGCCATCGACGCCGATTCGACCATCGACTTCAGCGGACTGCCGCACTACGCCGAGTTGCCGAATCTGAGCTTCTTCGCGGGCAGCGGCTTCCCGTTCACCAAATACGCAGATCTGGCGCAGACGGCGGTCGTCATGTCGAAGACGCCGGACAAGGCGGAGCTGGAAACGGTGTTCTCGGCGCTCGGCCAGTTCGGTCGCTCCACCGGCGTGTATGCCGATCGCTTCGAAGTGCTCGACACCACGCAGACGGATCGCTTCAAGGATCGTGACCTGCTGGTCGTCGGCGGGAAAGATGCCGCCGATCTGCTGACCAAGTGGGGCAAGAATCTGCCGCTCGTCATCGACCAGACGCGTCGCGTCATGCAAGCGGAGCCCCAGGGCTATCGTGGCGATGGCGCGACCGGCTCGGCGCTCGCGGCCAGCCGTATCGGCCCGCAACGTATGGACGCGGTCTCTCAAGGCCCGCTTGCCGCGCTGGTCGGCTTCGAATCGCCGGTGAGTAGTTCGCGCTCGGTGGTGGCGATCAATGCGTCGAGCGACGACGGACTGCTGAGCGTGGTCGATGCCATCGACACGCAGGGCAATGCGATTCACGGCGATCTGGCGGTCGTCAACGGTGCCAGCACGGCGTCGTACCGATTGGGGAAGACGTACTTCGTGGGCGACGTGAGTTGGTGGACGCGCATTCGTTACCACCTCTCGAGTCATCCGGTTCTGGTCGGTCTCGTCGCATTGCTGGCGGCGTTCGCGATAGCGCTCAAGTGTTTCGGGTGGTTGCAGCGTCGCGCCGCACGTCGTCTGGAGAAGTAAATGACACGCGCCGATGCTGACAGGCGGCGCCGTCGGGCCGTGCTGCGGGCGCTGGTCGCCTGTGGTGCGGGACCGGCGCTCGCCGGTCTGACGCCCGCCTCGCATGCTGCGCCTGTTGCGCCTGCTGCGTCCGCAAAGCCGTCGGGCGCGTCTGCGCCGGGTGCGACGACTCCCCCCGGTGGCAAAGCGTGCCCGCCGGTCGACTGGCCCGCGTGGACGCGCTTCAAGACCGGCTTTCTGAGCGACGACGGACGCGTGGTCGATCACAGCATGGCTGACCAGCGCACGGTCTCCGAGGGGCAGGCGTACGCGCTGACCTTCGCCGTCATCGCCAACGACCGGGCTACCTTCGACAAGGTGCTTGACTGGACAGTCGACAATCTCGCGCAGGGCGACCTCACCGCGCATCTGCCCGCCTGGCTGTGGGGCAAGAAGGACGACGGTCAGTGGGGCGTGCTCGACAGCAATCCCGCCAGCGACGCCGATATGTGGATTGCCTATGCGCTGGGCGAGGCGGGGCGACTCTGGAACGTGCGTCGGTACACGGCGCTCGGTGCGCTCGTCGCGCGGCGTATCGCTTCAGAGGAAACCGACTTCATCCCCGGACTCGGGCGCACGCTGCTGCCTGCGCCTGTCGGCTTCCATCCTGCCAAGGATCTCTGGCGTCTGAACCCCAGCTATGTGCCGATGCAAGTGGTGCGGCGTCTGGCGGGGCTCTTCCCCGAGAGCGGGTGGGGGCAACTGATTGCGTCCTCGCTCAAACAGATTACGTTGACCGCGCCGCCGCTGGGTTTTGCACCCGAGTGGGCGATGTACCGCGCGGGACGCGGTTTCGATATCGATCCCGAGACGCAGGGCGAGGGGAGCTACAACGCCATTCGCGTCTACCTATGGGCGGGCATGCTGGCCCCGGGCAGCGATGATTTTCGAGCGTTGATGCACGCGTTCCCCGGCATGTTGAAGTACGTCGCGGCGCATGGCGCGCCGCCCGAGCGGGTGAACACGCGCGACGGCACGGCGAAGCAGGACGGCGGGTCCGGCTTCTCGGCGGCGCTCGTGCCGCTGCTGCAAGCCGTTGGCGACACTGCGCTTGCACGCGCGCAGGCAGATCGGGCGCGCTCGCTGGACGCGCAGTCGCCCCCCGGCTACTACAGTTCCGTGCTCTCGCTGTTCGGACTGGGATGGCACGAAGCGCGTTTCCGTTTTGCGGCTGATGGCACGTTACAGGTGCCCTGGGAGGCGGTTTGCGCGACACGCTGATCCGCTCTGCTTGCATGACGTGCTTGCTGATGGCCGCAGGCGGTGGGCACGTGCGTGCCGCGCCCGCGCCCGCGAACAGCACGGCCAAGCCCGCCGTTGCGGCGAATCGTGACGTCAGCAACCTGCTCTCGAGCGCGACGCTGTGGCATTCGCGTCATCGCAACGACCTTGCGCGCGCCGCGCTGGAAAAAGCGTTGCTCGTGCAGCCGGAGCAACCGGACGTCCTGTCGCTGCTCGGACAGATCGATATCGAAGAGAACAAACCGGCGGACGCCAACAAGGCATTGCAGACGCTGCGTGCCCGCTATCCGAACGCCCCGGCGACGAAGGCGCTGGCCGACGTGATTCGCATCAACACCGTCGACAAATCGCGCATCGCTCGTGCCCGGCTGCTGCAACGTAGTGGTCAGGCCGATGCGGCGTTCGCCGAATACAAGGCGCTGTTCCCGGATGGTCCACCGACGGGCGATCTTGGGGTCGAGTACTACCGCGCGCAGGCCAACGCCACGAACGGCTGGCCGGCGGCACAGCAGGGGCTGGCGAACTTGTCGAAGACGTCGCCCGAGGATTCGCGTGCGTCTCAGTCGCTGGCCGAGCTGATGATCGACCGGCCGTCGAGTCGTCTCGCGGGCACGCGGATGGTCGCGGATCTCGCGGCGCGTCCTAATGCCGATCTGAACGCCTTGCTGCCGCTCTGGCAGAAGGGGCTTTCCAAGGCCGACGGCAATCTTGCATGGCTGCCGCTTTATCAGCGCTACCTCGCGCTCGCGCCGAACGACGCCGACATCCGCGCGGCTTACGACAAGCTGAATGCGCAACAGGCGGCGCGCACGCGCATGCTCAACGACCCCGCGTACAAGTCGCGTCAGGCGGGCATCAATGCACTCGATCAGGGGCGTCTCAACGACGCCGAAAAGTCGCTCGATGCCGCACGTGTCAAGCGTCCCAACGATGGCGAACTGCTCGGCTCGCTGGGTCTGGTGAAGATGCGTCAGGGCGATCACAAGGGCGCGCAGGAACTGTTCGCACAGGCTATGCGCAAAGACCCCGACAACGCGGGAAAGTGGCGTAGCCTGTTGAAGACGTCTCAGTTCTGGGGCGCGATGTCACAGGCGCGTGATGCCCGCGATGCCGGACGTCTGGACGAAGCGGACCGCCTTGTACGCGGTGCACTCGCCAGCGACCCGAACAACCCCGACGGGCTGGCGCTGCTTGGTGACATCGCGCTCGGGGACAAGCGTGACAAGGACGCCGAGCGTCTCTTCCAGCAAGCGCTGAAGATCGAGCCGGACAACGACACGGCGCTGCGCGGCATGATCACGCTGTACTCGCGTCAGCAACGCCGCACGGAGCTGGCGAACCTGTTGGGCGATCTGCGACGTCGTTTCCCGCAAGACAAGGCGCGCTTTGACAAGGCCGAGGCGGCGGCGCTGTCCGACGACGCCGATCGCGCCATCGCCGAAGGGCACAACGGCCCCGCACTCGCTGCGCTGGAGCGTGCCGTCGCGCTCGATCCGGGCAACGCGTGGACACGCTACTCGCTCGCCAGCCTCTATCGAAAACTTCGTCTGCCGCAGATCGGGCGAGAGGTCATGGCCGAAGGCATGCGTCAGCCGCTGGAGGCCGACGACCGTGCGCAGATGCTTTACGCGCAGGCCATCTATCTCAACGTGATCGACGACGAAGCCGGTGCACGCGAATCGCTCGCGCAGATTCCGGCGGCGAACGTCACCCCGTCGATCAAACGCATGCGGACGACGCTGGCGATTCGCGACACGGCGCGTCTGGCGCGCGAGGCGCATGCGACGGGTAACGACGACGAGAGCGAACGCCGCTATGGCGAAGCCCTCACGATGGCGGGCGACGATCCCGAACTGATCGGCGAGGTTGCACGGGCGCGCGTGTCGGCGGGGCAGCCCGATCAGGGGCTCGCGCTCATGCGCAACTGGCTCGCGGCGCACGCCGACAAGCCACAGCCCGACGCGCAGCTGCGCTACGCCGAGTTGCTCAGTACGGCCGAGCGCGACGAGGAACTGGGCACCTTCCTCGCGAGCATGGACCCGTCCACGCTCGGCGCCGACCAGCGAGACGAATGGCAGGATCTTCAGGACCGGCTGGCACTGCGCCAGGCGGACCGCGCCCGCGCGTTGGGCGACTTCGACACGGCGCAGCAAAAGCTCGAACCGCTGCTCTCGCGTCAACCGCCGGATAAGCGCGCGTTGTCGACGTTGGGCGACATCTATTTCGACGAACGCCGTTTCGACGACGCCCGCAAGATTGCCGAAGACCAGATCCGACAGGATCCGACGAATCAGGATGCTCGTCTGTCGCTCGTGCGCGTGCTCTATGAACAGCAGGACGACGAGGCCGCCAACCGCGAACTCGACCGCGCACTCGCCGAAGCTTCGCCTGACGATGTGTGGACGCAACTCGCCGCCGTGCGGCGTCTGACCGCCATGGAGCGCTACGACGAAGCCATCGCGCTCAACGACCGGTTGCGCACGCAGTTCCCCGACACCTCGGCTGTCACCGTTCAGCGCGGACGCATCGCGCAGTCGCAACGTCACTACAACGAAGCGAAGGGATGGTACGACCAGGCGCGCAAGGAGGAGATCGTGCAGGGCGCGCTGCCGGGCTACGACGGCATGACGTCGGCCGAGTCGGCCATCGATTCGCTGGAGTCGCGTCGCAACAGCTATGTCGCGGCCGGTTACGAAATCGACCAGAAGAAGGGCGACGGCGGCATCTCGATGTTCAACGCCCGCGCCGTCCCGCTCTACGGCCAGTACGCCGTGGGCTACGACGGTCATGTCTTCGCGCAGACGGATTACGTCAGCGCCGATTCGGGCGACTTGCCGCTCAATGGCACATCGGCGTTCGGCACGCTGCCGTTCCTGAACGTACCGTCGTTCCGCGCGGCGAATCCGGGCGTGCAGAGCGACTACGGCACGAAGCGTCAGAAGGCGCATGGGCAGGCGCTCATGCTCGGCTATGAGAACGACTGGATTCGCGCCGATATCGGTCACACGCCGGTCGGATTCCCGATTTCCTACGTGACGGGGGGCGTGCGACTGTTCGGCAATCTCGGACGCTATAACTACTGGGTCGACGCATCACGTCGACCGATGACCGGCAGCATGGTGTCCTACGCCGGGGCGTATCTGCCGCTGCCCGAAGTGTTCGGCGACGGCAAGTGGGGCGGCGTGCGTCGCGATGCGATCACGTTCCACGCATCGCGCGACTTCACGAAGTGGGGCATCTTCGGCGAGGCCAGCGTGGCGCGTCTCACGGGCGAGAACGTGCTGAACAACTCGGAAGTGTCGGCCCGCGCGGGTGTCGATCTGCCGCTGATCTACAAGCGCGATATGCGCCTGAATACCGGCCTTACGCTGTTCTTCGACAGCTTCGCGCAGAACGAACGCTATTACACGTACGGTCATGGCGGTTACTACAGCCCGCAAACCTATGTGTCGCTCACGCTGCCGCTCGAATGGTATGGCCGCACGCAACGCTGGTCGTATTACCTGCGCGGTTCGGTGTCGTTCTCGCAGAGTCAGGAAAAAGCCATGCCGTACTTCCCGACGAACGGTGCGTTGCAGGCCGCCAGCGGCGATCTGACCTACGGGTCCGGTGGCGGGTTCGGCGTGGGCTTCTCCGTGACGGGGCGCGCCGAGTACTGGGTCAACCGCCATTGGGTGATCGGCGGTCAGGTGCAGTTCGAGCGTTCCGATTACTACGCGCCGAATCGCTTCCTCGTCTACATGCGCTATCACTTCGACGCCCGCCGTGGCGACGTGCCGATGCCGCCGTCGCCGGTTCGCCCGATCTGGAGTTACTGACACATGAGCGCTCGCGTCGATACCGAATTCATGATGACGAACGACGTTGTTCGGCCTGAGATCCCGGCCGAGGAGGGCGCATGCTGACGCTCATCGCCATCGTTTCCAGCGCAGGCGGTGCGGGGCGTAGCACCGTGACGGCGCATCTCGCTGCGCAGCTCGCGCATGCCGGACAGCCGGTCGCCGTGCTCGAACTCGACGCGCAGAACGCGATCGGTGCGCTGCTCGGGTTGCGTGAGACGTGCGAGACGGGCGTGCTGTCGTCCGGCGTGGCACCGGACGGCTGGCGCACGGTGTTGCGCGACACGCCCGCCGGAGTGCCGTTGCTGCCTGCGGGCCGCACGAGCGTCGCTAATCTGTCTGCGATGGCGCAATGGTTGCAGGGCGATGTGGGCGGATTGCGTCGTCAGTTGACGGCCGTCGGCTTGCCCGAGGGCACGCGGGTCCTGATCGACACGCAGCGCCTGCCCGATGCCATCACACTGGCCGCCGTTGCGGCGGCCGATCTGGTGCTGGGCGTGGTGCCCGTCACGACGGCCGGTTACGTCACGCAACCGGATTTGATGGCCGCGTGTAATGGTCGCGTTCAGATCGTGCCGAACGTGGCGGCGGCCAATTCGTCGCTCAACAACGATCTGCTGAATCTGATTCAGGGACGCGGTGGCGACGCCGTCGTCCCGGTGCGCATCCATCGCGACATCGCCGTCGGCATGGCAGCGGCGAACGGTGTGACGCTGGCCAAAGCGGGCACCGGCTCGCAGGCCGCACTCGACTTCATTCATCTCGAAGCATGGTTGCAGCGCGCGACGGAAGTTGACGACGGAAGTGCCGGACCCGGCAGTGGAGGCACTCGCCGATGATCAGCGACGCGCTGCGCTCCCTCTATCGGCTCGGACGCGACATCCTCGCAGTGCGTCTGGTCGTGCCGAATCGTCCGGGCGGGCGTCCGCCGGGCGTCATGCAGTGGATGCTGGCCGCGACCTTGCGCTCGCCGCAGCACCGGTTGTGGATCTCGCAGATGTCGGATCATCTCGTGGCGCGTCTGGCGGTGCGGCTCGACGTCCGTCAGTTGGACGAATGGCGCGACTGGTGGCTGCGTGCAGTCTTTCAACCAGCGCGCTCCGGTCGTCCCGACTACCCGGGCCGGGCCTTCGCATGGGTCAACGAACGTCTGACACAACGGCTCGACGTGCCCGCCGATGCAGGCTTCTGGCAGATTGTCGGCGCAATGCTGTGGCGTCGCGCCGACCGGCGTCCGGCATTTCCGCCCTATACCGCATGGCTCGCATTCCGACGGGGCAACGAACGGCTGCGTCTGTGGCTCGTGCAATCGCTCTTCGGCATTCCACCCGATACGCCCGCCGAACTTGCGCATAAGTTCGACCGGAAGCTGGAAAAGGTCATGAAATGGCGAGTGACGTCGACCATCGTCGCCTTGCTGGGGTTGTTCGGCGTGTTCTGGATCGTCACCACGCCGTTCGATCCGTTCTCGCAGTTGCTGTTCTCGATCTGCACGCTCACGCTGGCACTGGTGTTCCGCCGTCTCGACAGCCAGTACTCGGTGCTGGTGCTGATCGGCCTGTCGCTCACGTCGACGGTGCGTTACGTGTGGTGGCGTCTCACGCAGTCGCTCGCGTTCGACACCGTGGCGGAAGCGACCGTCGGCTACACGCTCGTCGCGGCCGAGATGTATACGTGGATGATTCTGCTGTTCGGCTACATCCAGACGATCTGGCCGCTGCAGCGCCGCATCACGCCGCTGCCACCGGACACCCGCGAATGGCCGACCGTCGACGTCTACATCCCGACCTACAACGAGGGACTGGATGTGGTGCGCCCGACCGTGTATGCCGCGTGCGGCATCGACTGGCCGCCCGAGAAGCTCAACATCTATCTGCTCGACGACGGACGCCGCGAGGAGATGCGTGAGTTCGCGGCGCAAGCCGGGGTGCATTACATGACGCGCCCCGACAATCGTCACGCGAAGGCGGGCAACATCAACCATGCGCTCGGCAAGACGCAGGGCGAGTTCATCGCGATCTTCGACTGCGATCACATTCCCGTGCGCTCGTTCCTGCAAACGACAATGGGGTCGTTCCTCAAGGACGAACGTTGCTCGCTCGTGCAGACGCCTCACCACTTCTTTTCCGACGACCCGTTCGAGCGCAACCTCGCCACACGCGGTGCGGTGCCGAACGAAGGGCGTCTGTTCTACGGGATCGTGCAGGACGGTAACGACTTCTGGAATGCCTCGTTCTTCTGCGGTTCGTGCGCGGTGTTGCGTCGCACGGCGCTCGACGAGGTGGGGGGTGTGGCGGTCGAGACGGTGACGGAAGACGCGCATACGGCGCTCAAGATGCACCGTCGCGGCTGGAACACTGTGTACCTCAAGGTCGTGCAGGCGGCAGGTCTGGCGACGGAATCGCTGTCGGGTCACGTCGGGCAGCGCATTCGCTGGGCGCGCGGCATGGCGCAGATATTCCGCGTCGACAATCCGCTGTTCGGCCGAGGCCTGAAGATCGGTCAGCGCATCTGCTACGCGAACGGCATGCTGCACTTCTTCTACGGCATTCCGCGCATCATCTTCCTGCTCGCGCCGATCTGCTATCTGTTCTTCGGGCTGCATATCGTGCAGGCAGCCGCGTTAAGCATCTGCGCTTACGTGCTGCCGCACATCGCGCACGCGAACATCGCCAACTCGCGCATTCAGGGCAAGTACCGGCACTCGTTCTGGTCGGATGTCTACGAAGCGGTGCTGGCCTGGTACGTCGCGCTGCCGACGACCGTCGCCTTCATCAACCCGCGCTACGGCAAATTCAACGTGACCGCGAAGGGCGGGCTGATCGAACAGAGCTTCTTCGACTGGAGCATCTCGAAGCCGTATCTGGTACTGCTCGGCTTTAACGTCGCAGGCTTTCTCGCGGGGATTCTGCGCTACTTCTACGGCCCCGCGCACGAGTCGGGCGCGTTGGTGTTCAACCTGCTCTGGGTGATGTTCAACCTCGCCGTGCTGGGGGCGGCGGTGGCCGTGGCGACGGAAGTGAAACAGGTTCGACGCACGCATCGGGTGTCGATGCGCATGCCCGCCACGCTTTATCTGCCGGACGGCCGTACCGTAGCCTGTCACACCCGCGACTTCTCGGGCGGTGGGCTGGCGCTGGTGCTGCCGGTGGCGGTCGATCCGGCCGTGGGCACCGAAGCGCACGTGGCGCTCGCACGGGGCGCGACCGAGTATGGCTTCCCAGTGAGTGTCGTGGGGGCGCGCGGCAACCAGCTCTTCCTCGCGTTCATGCCGCTCACGGCCGAGCAGGACAAACATCTCGTGCAATTCACGTTCGGACGTGCCGACGCGTGGCGCGACTGGGATGCCGAGCGCACGCGCGACGAACCGATCAAGGCTTTGTTCGAAATGCTGGCGATGGGGCTGCGAGGGTATCAAGTGCTGGCCAATTACCTCCTGAGCAAGCTGGTGACGCGCTGGCAGAACCGTCTGCGCGGTGCCCGGCAGGCGTGGGGCGATGCACCCGATACACGTGCCTGAGACCAAGGAAACCATACGATGGGCATCTGGAACCTCTATTTCATTCTGAAGCTGTTGCTGCTGTGGGCGGGCATCCTCGGCTTTCACGTGCTGCCGAACTTCGTCTTCGCACTGTTCCTCGTGGTGCGGTTGCGCCCGCGCTGGGCGCGCATTGCACGACAGGTCATCGCCATCCCGGTCGGCGCGGCGCTGCTTTATTACGACTCGAATTTGCCGCCGTTCGGGCGCTTCATCGAACAGTTGCCTGCGCTGATGCAGTTCCGCTTCTCGTACATCATCGAACTGCTCGGCCGCTTCGTTTCGGCGCGCGACTGGTTGCTGCTCGCGATCATGGTGCTGGCCTACTGGATCGTGAACCGCTGGGTGCGTGTGACGACATTCGTCCTGCTGGCCTTGTTGATCGTGCCGGGCGTGCTGCGTGTCGGCACGCTCGTCTCCGTCTCGCCGGTCGTGGCCGCGCAGGGCGACACCACGACGTCGGCGTCCGGTGCCGCGACAGGGGCACCCGCAGCAGGTGCGGCCAGCGGGAGCAGCGAATTCCTGACGGGCGATGGCGACGTGCCGCCGGGTGCGAACCCGAACGCGGCGCTTAACAGCTTCTATTCGCGCGAACTGACGCGCTCTGTCTCGTTGCCCGCGCAGCCGGGGGCAGGTCCGGACTACGACATCATCTTCCTTCACATCTGTTCGCTCGCACAGGACGATCTCGACGCCGACAACCTCGGCAATCTGCCCTTGCTCTCGAAGTTCGATTTCGTCTTCAAAAACTTCAATTCGGCCGCCAGCTATAGCGGCCCGGCGGCGATTCGCGTGCTGCGCGCCGGTTGCGGACAGCCGGAGCACAAGGCGCTGTACGACCCGGCAGGCCCGCAGTGCTACGTCATGAGCGATCTGAAGAACCTCGGTTTCACGCCGACGCTCGCAATGAACCACGACGGTCACTTCGACAACTTCATGCAGGAAGTGCAGCAGAACTTCAACGTGCAGGGCGTCACGCCCTTCGACAACACGCATGCCCGTGTGGCGATGCGCGCGTTCGACGAGACGCCGATCCGCTCCGACGGCGACGTGCTGCAATCGTGGTGGAAGCAGCGTACGGCCATGCCGGACAAGCGCGTGGCGCTTTACTACAACACGATCTCGCTGCACGACGGCAACCGTCTCGAAGGCTCGAAGCTCAGCAGCGTGCAGAGCTATCCGTTGCGCGCGAAGACGATGTTCGACGACATCGGTCAGTTCATCGACACTATCGCGAAGTCGGGACGTAAGGCGGTCGTCGTATTCGTGCCGGAGCACGGCGCAGCAATCCGCGGCAGCAAGTTGCAGATCTCCGGCATGCGTGAGATCCCGCTGCCTGAGATTACGCATGTGCCGGTGGCGGTGAAGCTCGTGGGCTTCGGCGACGGGGCTACCGCCTCGCACGGCACGCCGGTGACGATATCCACACCCACGAGCTATCTGGCGATGATGACGCTCATCTCGCATCTGATCGCCAACAACCCGTTTGCGGGCACGCCGGAGCTGGCGCAGTACGCCAACGATCTGCCACAGACGGCCTTCGTGTCGGCCAACGAGCAGACCACCGTCATGAAGTACGGCGGCAAGATGATGATCCGCGGCGCGGATGGCGTCTGGCTCGATCTGAAGTCGCTGGAATAGCGTTTGAGGCGCGTGCGCCGCGGGCGCGTTGGGCGGCGCACGTGTTTTCCCGGAATCGCGCATACTGTGCACCTTGTCCGCGACGGCGGGCATCGCTTTTCACCAGTACTTGCCTCCGGGAGTTACCGTGCAATACACGAAATTCGGCCGCACCGGCCTGACCGTTTCACGCCTGTGCCTGGGCACCATGACGTTCGGTCTGCAAACCGAAGAAGCCGCCAGCCACGCCATTCTCGACCGCACGGCAGAGGCTGGCGTCAACTTCATCGATCTCGCCGACGTCTACCCGCTGGGGGCCGACAATTCGCTCGTCGGCCGTACCGAAGAAGTGGTGGGTCGCTGGCTCAAGGGCCGTCGCGATCAGTTCATCGTGGCGACGAAGGCCTGCGGGCAGATGGGGCCGTCGCCGTGGGACAAGGGGGCGTCGCGCAAGCACTTGCTGAGCGCCATCGACGCGTCGCTCAGCCGCATCGGCACCGATTACGTCGACCTGTATCAACTCCACTCGGACGACACCGACACGCCGATCGACGAAACGCTCGAAGCGCTCGACACCATCGTTAAGTCGGGCAGGGCCCGTTACGTCGGCGTGTCGAACTACCTTGCGTATCGTCTTGCACGTGCGCTGGGCCGCGCCGACGTGCTGCGCGTCGCGCGTTTCGTATCGGTTCAGCCGCGCTACAACCTGCTGTTCCGTCAGATCGAACGGGAACTGCTGCCGCTGGCGAGCGAAGAAGGGCTGGCCGTCATCCCCTACAACCCCCTCGCAGGCGGTCTGCTGACTGGCAAGTACCGTCACGACGCGGCGCCGACCGAAGGCCGCTTCACGTCGGCGACCGTGGGCAAGGCGGGGGCGATGTACCAGCAACGCTACTGGCATGAGCGCGAGTTCGAGACCATCGAGGCGCTCAAGGGCATTGCGAACGACGCCGGTGAGTCGCTCACGCGCCTGTCGCTCGCCTGGGTGCTGGCGAACCCGACCGTGACCTCGGCCATCATCGGCGCAAGCCGCGTCGAGCAGCTGACCGAGACGCTGGGCACCATCGACTACACGCTGCCGCCGGAACTCAAGGCAAAGCTCGACGACGCGTCGCACGCCTATCGCTGGGGCGACGCCGCACGCTGAGCGCTCGCCGCAAGCTTCGTCTCAGTCTGACGCCACAGGCCCGCTATGCCGGGCCTGTGGCGTTTTTGCGTTGCGTCAAAGGAAGGGAAGTCCGATGCCCATTTCGGCCGCACGAGGTGCGCGGAGGGTGGCTTTCGCGCCCTATCGAGCGGTATAGTGGAAGCGTCGTGCAAGGTTCGTCAGATGAAACATCGGGATGACCGGACACGCGCATGGCATTCCTTCGACTCTCAACGCGAGGCTGCTCATGACAAAACGCATTCTGCTGGCGACCGACGGTAGCGAGTCGTCACGCCGCGCATTGCGCGAGGCTGCTGCCTTTGCGCGTCACGGTGACGCGATTCGCGTCATTCACACCGTGGAAGACCCCGTCAATCTGCTGACGGCCGCCTTCGGCAAACTCATCGATCTGGAACAGGTACGCCGCGACATGCAGCGCGAAGGCGAAGAACATCTCGCACGGGCGGTGCTGTACTTGCGCGAAGAAGGCTTCGACGCGCAGGCGCATCTGCTGGACTTGCGCACCACGGGCGAAACCGTGCCTGAAGCGATGACGCGCGAAGCCATCGAGTGGGGGGCGGACATCATCGTCGTCGGAACACACGGCCGCAGTGGCGTGCGCCGGGCGATGCTCGGCAGCGTCGCGGAACAGATCCTGCGTAGCGCGGAAGTGCCGGTGATGCTGGTGGCGGGCGAGGCGCGGCCGCATCAACCGTTGCGTGCGGGCGGCCACTATGAACGTATTCTCGTCGCGCTGGACGACAGCGAGACGTCGCGGCTCGCCTTCGAATATGCGTTGGCGCTGGCGCGCACGCACGGCGCGTCGATGCGGGTGGTGCACGTGCTCGACTTACCGGGCCCGTTTCTCGCAGGTTTCGATCCGGAGCCGTTGCTCGATGCCGTGCGCGCCGTGGCCGAACAGGTGCGAAGCTGGGCGCAGAAGCGATTGAAAGAGGCGGAAGTGCCGGGCGAAATCGAGATGCGGGAGATTCAGCCGGTGGGTGAGGGCGTGGCGGATCAGATCATTGCTGCGGGCCGCGATGCCGACGTCGACCTGATCGTGCTGGGCACGCACGGCCGACGCGGATTCCGGCGCTTCACGCTAGGCAGCGTGGCGGAAGATACGGCCCGTCATGCGGGCCGTCCGGTACTGCTGTTGCCTGCACACGCGCCGTCGACCAAGTAAGCCGGACGGCGCGAGGTCGACGTGATCAGCCAAGCTCGGTCAGCAGCGTCTTGAGCGGCGTGGCGGCATCGGCCAGACGCGCCGGATCGACCACCGCACGGCGGCCGACGAGTTCGCGCGCCGTCATGAATTCCTGCGCGCGGTTGATGCTCGCAGCGGCCACGATCGCGCCATCGCGCAGGTAGAACAGCATGAAGACGGCAGCGCCCTGTGCGTCAGGCAGGCGGCGTTCGATTACGGCGTCGTGGCCATCGGTCATGCCGACCATCTGCAACTTCGCGTTGAACTGATCCGACCAGAACCACGGAGCGGTCGCGACGGCCTTCGGTGCGTCTCCATGCACGACGCTGGCCGCCACCTTCGCCATTTCGCTGGCGCTCGGCACCGATTCCAGACGGATGCGACGGCCGAGTGCCGGGTGTTCGTGATGCGCGCAATCGCCTACGGCAAGAATCGCCGGATCGCTGGTGCGGGCAAATTCGTCCACGACGATGCCGTTGTCGACGGCCAGACCGGCGGCGTGCGCGAGTTCGGCGTTCGGGATCAGACCGATACCGACGACGACCACGTCCGCTTCCAGACGCTTTTCCCCGGCCACCACGGCCACCACATTGCCAGCGGCATCCTGTTCGAGGGCGGTGACGCCCACGCCCACTTGCACGTCCACACCGTTCTCGCGGTGCAGCGTTGCGAAGAAGTCCGCGAGATCCGCTTCGGCCACGCGGGCAAGCAGACGCGGCGCGGCTTCGAGCACCGTCACCGAAGCGCCTGCCTTGACGGCGCTTGCCGCCACTTCCAGACCGATGTAACCGCCGCCGACGACCACGACGCGCTTACCCGGCGTGAGCGCTTCACGCAGGCGCTGAGCATCGGCGATGTTGCGCAGGTAGTAGACGTTGGACGCATCGCCGCCGGGAATCGGCAGGTGACGCACACGTCCGCCGAGCGCGAGCACGAGATGGTCGTAACCGAGCGTCTGGCCGTCGTCGAACGAGACGGTGCGCGCGGTGCGGTCGATGGCGGTGGCCGTCACGCCGAGACGCACGTCGATCTCGGCTTTCTCATAGGCGTCGGCCGGGCGGATCAGCAGACTGGCTTCGTCGGCCTGACCGGCGAGGAACGCTTTCGAGAGGGGCGGACGGCGATACGGCAGGTGCGTTTCGCTGCCAGCAAGCACGATGCGGCCGGTGTAGCCGAGCTGGCGCAGCGCGAGGGCGGTTTCGCCGCCGGCTTGACCGGCGCCGAGAATGACGGTGGTGGAGGTGGCTTCGGACATGGAATTGGAGACGTAGGAAGCTTGAACAAAGCGAGTGAATTTGGCCGCCAGTGTAATGCATCGGCGCCGTCAAAGCGTCTCGGATACCGTCAGATGGCGCTTGTGTCTCTCGATCTGGCGCATCCGGGCACGTAGCGCAGCGCGCTGACGTCGCGCAGACGTCGTGCGTTTAGCTCGCCCGGCACACGGGTTTGGTCAGGCAAAACCCCGTCGGAACCCTCGTCGTCTCGCGACGTTCGAGCATCCATGCGGGCTGCGGGCCGGTTTCGGACGCGCTTGCATGAGGGTCGGTTTTCAGGCGTAGAGTGATTTCGTCGCGCAACATTGCCGCCGATGGAGGGACACCATGGCCTGGACTAAAGAACAGAAGCATGTGGTAACGGCAAGCTATCTTGGGTGGACGCTCGACGCGTTCGATTTCTTCCTGATGGTGTTCGTGCTCAAGGACATCGCAAAGGAGTTCAATACCGAGCTGGGCAGCGTGGCGTTCGCGCTGTTGCTCACGCTGGCGATGCGTCCGGTCGGCGCATTCATCTTCGGTCGACTGGGGGACAAAGTCGGCCGCCGCCCGGCCATGATGGCAAGCGTGCTGCTGTACGCGTTGCTTGAGCTGGCCTCTGGCTTCGCACCGAGTCTCACGGTCCTGCTGATCCTGCGCGCGCTCTTCGGTATCGCGATGGGCGGCGAGTGGGGGGTGGGGGCAGCGCTCACGATGGAGAGCGTGCCGACGCACTCGCGCGGCATCGTCTCCGGGCTGTTGCAAGCGGGGTATCCGAGCGGGTATTTGCTGGCGTCGGTGGTCTACGGGCTCTTCTACGACAGCATTGGCTGGCGCGGCATGTTCTTCGTCGGCGTACTCCCGGCGTTGCTCGTGCTCTACATCCGACGGCACGTGCCTGAGTCGCCCGCCTGGCGCAAGGGCGAGGCAACCAGCACTGCGCCGCGCGCCAATTTCGTGCAGGTGCTGTCGCGCGATTGGAAACTGGCGCTGTACGCCATCGTGCTGATGACGGCCTTCAACTTCTTCTCGCATGGCACGCAGGATCTGTATCCGACCTTCCTGCAAGTGCAGCACAAGTTCGATACCCACACCGTGAGCTGGATCGCCATCACGTATAACATCGGCGCCATCATCGGCGGGCTGTTCTTCGGTGCGATTTCGGAGAAGATCGGACGCCGTCGCGCCATCATCATTGCGTCGCTGATTGCGCTACCGGTGCTGCCGTTGTGGGCGTTTTCCAGCGGTGCCGTGCTGCTGGCGATCGGTGCGTTCCTCATGCAGATTTCGGTGCAGGGGGCATGGGGCGTGATTCCTGCACACCTCAACGAGCTGTCGCCCGACGAGATTCGTGCCACGTTCCCGGGGCTCGTCTATCAGTTGGGCAATTTGTTTGCGTCGGTCAACGGGAATCTGCAGGCGAGCATCGCGAAGGCGCACGACGGCAACTTCGGATTGGCGATGGCGCTGGTGGCCGGGACGGTCGCGGTGGTGATCGCCGTCATGATCTACTTCGGACGCGAGCGGCGCGGTGTGGTGCTGGGTACAGGTGCCGATACGCCGCAGGCAGGGACGATGCCGCCGGGCGCATCGATGTCGCACTAGCGCGATAACGATCGGTGCGTGCCGGAGATGACTGCACCGGCATGCACCGCGCCGCCATTCGACCGTCGGTTCATTCGTTCGCTTGTGGCGGTGTGAAGAACACCATCTCGACTTGCTTGAGCAAGGCCGGGCCGAAGGCTTCGCCGCCGACTTCCGGTGCGATCACCTGCATGAGCACCGGTGAGCCGGGCGGCGGATGCAGTGCATGGGCGAGTACGCAGAAGTACATCGCCGGATGCTCGGCGCGAATCACGCCCGCCGCCATCCCTTCCACGATGAGCTTCTCCATACAGTTGTAGACCGGTTCGAGCAGGTGGCGGTAAAGCACCGCGCCACGCTCGCCCGTCTCGGACGCATGCAGCGAAATGAAACACTTGTGTTCGGGGTGCTGGACCGCGTAGGCCGCGATGAGCCCGATGGCGTCGCGAAGGCGGTCTCTGACCGGCCGCGTTTCGTCCACCGAAATCGCGCGGAGCGTTTCGACGGGAGCGGCCAGCGCGGCTTCGAGCGTATCGACGCAGGCGCGCCAAAGCTGTTCTTTCGAGCCGAAGTGCACGCGCACGAGGCTCGCGTCGACCTTGGCGGCCGCCGCGATACCGCGCAGGTTCGCGCCGTCGTAGCCGAGGTGCGAGAAAGCGTCGATGGCCGCGTCGAGCAAGGCTGCGCGGCCATCGGGGAGGTGTTTGGGGCGTCGGCCCCGGGTCGTGGTTCGGGTGGTCATCGTCTGGCTACGTCTTGCGACGGGGCCGGTTGTGCCGCAGCCGGGGCCTGCGCTGGGGCAGCGTCGGCGGGCTCGGGCGGCACGCCCATCGCGTAAAACAGTAGCGCAGTATCCGACAAACGCGCGCCGGTTGCACGCACCGTCGTCAGGTAGGCGTTCCAGTACTGCTGTTCGCGCCCGCGCGCGGACGACACCGGCAAGGCCCCCAGACGCACCCGCGCCGCTGTATCGCGATAGATCTGCTCGGCGGCCGCGCTGGCGCTATCGGCGTGTAGCAGCGACGTATTGTCCGCTTCGAGCGACGCCAGCGTGTCCGCCACGTTCTTGAACGCCGTCAGCACGGTCTGCTTGTACTGTTCGACGGCTGCCTCGTACGTCGCCTGTGCCGCGCGACGCTGCGCAAGCAACGCGCCGCCGTGGAAGATCGGCTGCGAGATCGATGCCGCGATGCTCCACAGCGACCCGGCGTTGGACATCACCGTCGGCCAGTTGAAGCCGCCTTTGCCCATCGAAGCGCTGAGCGACAAGCTCGGGAACATTTGCGCGGTCGCCACGCCAACCTCGGCCGACGCCGCCTTGAGCGCCATCTCCGCGGCCTGAATGTCAGGGCGCGATTGCAGCAGCGTCGACGGCACCGACACCGGCACGGTGCGCGGCACCTTCAGCTCGCCGAGCGCCAGATCGTCCGGGGCCTGATCGGGCGTACGGCCGAGCAGGACAGCGAGCGCATGGCGCGTCGATTGCCACTGCGCCCGCAGCCCGGGGAGCGACGCGGCCAGCGATTCGGCATTCTGGGCAGACGCCAGCGCATCGGCGCGCGACACCGCGCCGAGGGCTTCGCGTCGGGCCATATCGGTGGCATCCGCCTGCGCCAGCTCGACCAGTCGCTCGGTCGCTTTGACTTGCGCCCCGAGCACCGACGCGCCAATCGCGCCGGAGACGATGTTCGCTGCGAGCGCCTGACGCGCCGATTCCAGTTGGAACGCCTGCTGATCGACTTGCGCGGCGAGCGACGCGTTGGCGAAGCGCGACGCCCCGAAGAAGTCGAACGTATAGCGCGCCTGAATCTGTCCGACGAACATGTTGTAGAGCGCCGTCGGCGGCCGGAGGTTCGGAATGCCGAGATTGCGTTCGCGGGCCACTTCCCCGCCAAGGTCGATGGAGGGGAACAGCGACGAACCGATCTGCGCCTTCAATTGCTCGCGCGCTGCTTGCAGAGCATGGTCGGACGCCGCCAGATTCGGACTGTTGCGCAGGCCTTCGTCGACCAGTGCGTTGAGTTTGTCCGACTCGTAGGCTTGCCACCAGGCTTTCACCGGCGGGGCACCCACATCGAAGCGTTGCGAAGCGCCTTGCGCCGTGACTGTGCGCTCGGGCAGGGCGTTCGCGCCGTAGTGAGACGGCGAGGGCATCACTGGCGGCTTGTCGCCCGGCGTGAACGAGCAGGCACTCAGCCAGAACATGGGGGCGAGCGGGGCGCACCGCAGTGCGCGTGAAACGATGCGCGAAGTCATGAGCGGTCTCCTTGCGAACTGCCGGACGATGCCTGCGACGGATGATCGGCACGTTCGTCGTGACGCACACGGAACGCCGTCGCATACAACGCTGGCAGGAAGAACACGGTAAGAATGGTCGCGCTGGTGATGCCGCCCATCAGCGCCGTCGCCATCGGTCCGAAGAAGTTGCTGCGCAGCAGCGGAATCAACGCGAGCACGGCGGCAGCGGCGGTGAGCGTAATCGGACGGAAGCGTCGCACTGTCGCACTGACGATGGCGTCGAAGCGCGGGTGTCCGGCCGAGACGTCCTGCTCGATCTGATCGACCAGAATCACCGAGTTACGCATGATGATCCCGAACATGGCGATCACACCGAGCATCGCAACGAAGCCAAACGGTTTGCCGAACAGCAGCAGTGTGGCGACGACCCCGATCATGCCGAGCGGCGCGGTCAGCACCACCAGCATGGTGCGCGCGAAGCTCTGCAACTGAATCATCAGCAGCGTGAGCACCGCGATCACCATGATCGGCATTTGCGCATTAATCGATGCCTGACCCTTGCCCGACTCTTCGACCGATCCGCCGATCTCGATGCGATAACCGACTGGCAGTGCGCGACGGATATCGCCGAGCTTCTTGTAGACGGCTTCGGTCACGTCGATGCCTTGCTTGCCTGCACGCACGTCGGAGCGCACGGTGATGGTCGGCTGACGGTCGCGCTCCCAGATCACGCCGTATTCCAGTTCGTCCACCACACGGCCGAGCGTGGCGAGCGGCACCGGGCCATTGGGCGTGGGCATGGCCAGCGTTGCAAGCTTCGCCGGGTCAACGCGTTCGGCCTTCGGCGAGCGCAGCGTGATCGAGATCAGCTTGTCGCGTTCGCGGTACTGACTGATGTCGTAGCCCGTGAGCGTCATGGCGATGAAGTTCGCGATGTCCGAGGAACTGACGTTCAACGCACGCGCCTTCTGCTGATCCACTTCGAAGCGCACCGAGCGTTGCGACGGCTCGTCCCAGTCGAACTGGACGTCGACCGTATCGCCGTTGTTTCGCATTACGTCCGCCACTTGCTCGGAGATCTTGCGCACGGTGCCGATGTCGTCGCCGCTAACGCGGAACTGCACCGGGAAGCCGACCGGCGGCCCGTTCTCTAGGCGCGACAGACGGGTGCGCACGCCCGGCATGGCCTCGCGCAGCTTCGGTTCGAGCCACTGCGCGAGCGCCTCGCGCTCTTCCACCGATTTCGCGGTGATCACGAGCTGCGCGAAGTTCGGCGTGGGCAGTTGCTGGTCGAGCGGCAGATAGAAGCGGGGCGCACCGGTGCCCACGAAGCTCACCGTGTGATCGATCTCCTTACGGCCTTCGAGCAGCTTTTCGAGGCGTTCCGTCTCGCGCAGCGTGGCCTGATACGACGCGCCTTCCTGCAGGCGCAAGTCCACCATCAGTTCAGGCCGGTCGGAGCTTGGGAAGAACTGCTGCGGCACCAGCGAGAAGCCTGCCATCGCAATCAGGAACAGCACGACTGTGATGATGAGCACGATGAACTTGCGCTCGATGCACCACGTGAGCCAGCCGCGCAGACGGTTGTAGAACTTCGTATCGTAGACCTCGTGCTCGTGATCGTCGCCATGATGGGCTTCGCGCGGGCGCTCAGGCAGCATCTTGTAGCCGAGCAGGGGAATGAGCACCACGGCCGCAAGCCACGACGCGAGCAGGGCAATCGCCGAGACTTCGAAGATCGAGCGGGTGTATTCGCCGGTGCTCGACTTGGCGAGCGCGATCGGCAGGAAGCCGGAGACGGTCACGAGCGTGCCGGTGAGCATCGGGAACGCCGTGCTGGTGTACGCGAACGCGGCGGCGCGCTTACGATCCCAACCCTGTGCGAGCTTCACCGCCATCATTTCGACGGCGATGATCGCATCGTCCACCAACAGACCGAGCGCGAGAATCAGCGTGCCGAGCGAGACCTTATGCAGCCCGATGTCAAAGATGTACATGAACAACGACGTGACGGCGAGCACGACCGGAATCGAAATCACCACCACCATGCCCGTGCGGAAACCGAGCGAGACGAGGCTTACGACCAGCACGATAGCGACGGCTTCGGCCACGGCTTCGAGGAAGTCGTCGACCGAGTGCGACACGGACTGCGACATGCTCGCGACTTCCGTCAGCTTCAACCCGGCGGGCAACTGCGCGCGCAACTCGCCCATAGTGTTGGTAAGCGCTTTGCCAAGGTGGATGACGTCCTGCCCCTTTTGCATCGTGATACCGATGCCGAGTACAGGTTTGCCGCCAAAGCGCATTTCCGAGACGGGCGGATCGACGTAGCCACGCTTGATCGTCGCAATGTCACCGAGGCGGAACGTGCGATTGTTCACGCGGATGAGCGTGTCGGCGAGTTCGTCGACATTGCGGTACTGACCGCTCGGGCGCACGACCACGCGATCGTTCGGCGCTTCGATGGTGCCTGCCGGTGAGACCGCGTTCTGACCGTTGACGGCCTGCGCAATCTGGTTCGGCGAGATACCGAGACGGGTGAGTTGCGTGTTGCTGATTTCGACGTAGATGCGCTGATCCTGATCGCCGAAGTAGTCGACCTTCGCCACGCCGGGCACGCGCAACAGTACGGTGCGCAACGCGTCGGCGTAGTCACGCAACTGGGCAGGGCCGAAGCCGTCGCCTTCGAGCGTGAAGATGTGCGTGTAGACGTCGCCGAATTCGTCGTTAAAGAACGGCCCCTGCACGCCCTGCGGCAGCGTGTAGGCAATGTCGCCGACCTTTTTGCGAACCTGGTACCACTCTTCGGGCACCTCGTTGGGCGGCGCGGAATCCTTCATCGAGAAGAACAACAAGGACTCGCCCGGGCGCGAATAGCTGCGCTGGAAGTCGATGTTGGGCATCTCCTGAAGCTTGCGTGCGATCCGGTCGGTGACTTGCTCCTGCACCTGCTTGGCGGTCGCACCCGGCCAGAACGTGCGAATCACCATCACGCGGAAGGTGAACGGCGGATCCTCCGATTGCGCGAGACGCGAGTAGGCCAGAATGCCGAAGATCGTCGCCATCGCGATCAGGAAGATCACAAGCGATTTGTGACGTAACGCCCACGCCGAGAGGTTGAAATGCCCCTCTTCGTGACGATAGTCCTTCGGTGCTTCGGTGGAGGTGGCTGGACCCGTTTGCGGATCCTGGGGTACGGGCGGCTTCCCGTCCTGCGTGCTCATGACGCGAAGTCCTCAGGATGCAGCGGCGCGACCACGCGTACTTTCTGACCGGCAGTCACGGTGTGCACGCCTTGCCAGACGATGCGCTCGCCGGGCTCGATGCCCCCAGCGACCGTGACGGTGCGCTCGCCATAGCGAACGATCGTCACGCGGCGCAGAGCGAGCGTGTCGTCCTGCTTGACGACCCACACGGCAGGTTGATTGCCATCGTGGAAGAGTGCGGTGGAGGGCAGGGTGATCGGCTGCGCATTGGCGACAGCCGCGGCCGTCGCGCCGGAAGCCGCCGCCGGTGCAGACGCATTCGCCACGGGGGCGGCGCCCCTCGGTAGCGGCTGGGCGAAGGCGACGTTGGCCGTCATGCCGAGTTTGACCTCGTTGCCGGGTGACAGCAGCGAGAGCTTCGCGCGATACGTGCGGCTCATCGGATCGGCAGCGGGCGAGATTTCGCGCACGCGTGCCTGCCATGTCTTGCCTGGAATCGCAGGGAGAGAAACCGTGGCCGTCTGCCCGATGCGGAACGCGCCGAGCGCAACTTCGGGGACGTCGGCAATCACATCGACATCACCTGTCCAGGCCAGTTGGTACACCGGCTGACCGGCGCTGACATTCTGTCCGGTGTCGGCTTGTTCGGCGGTGATGACGCCGTCACGGTCCGCCTTGAGATTGCCGTAGCTCAACTGATCACCCGCGAGTGCGGCCTGTTGTGTGGCCTGATTGCGTTGCGCGAGGGCGCTGGCATACGCGTTCTCGGACTGTTCGAGCTGCGCGGGGGCGATCAGACTCTCGCGCGCCTGCGCGCGGTCGCGGTTGACCGTTTGCGTCGCGTAATCGAGTTGATGCTGGGCGGCGTCGAGCTGTGCACGCGCGCTGGCGGCATTCTTCGACAAGTCGGCCGGGTCGAGTCTGGCGACGACCTGACCAGCCTTGACGGCGTCGCCAAGGCGCACCGAGCGATCGACGATCTTGCCTGCCACACGGAACGACAGCGGCGTGGTGTAACGCGCTTCGATTTGCGCGGGCAGCGAGGCAATCGGCGTTTGTTCGGTGAGCTTCGCGGCGACGGCGACGACCGGTCGCGGCGGCGGCTCCGGCGGTGCCTTGCGTGAGCAGGCAGCTAACGCGGCGGCGGCAATGGCGGTGGTGGCGACCGCCAGCACGAGCCGGCGTCGGGGGGCGGTATCAGCGGTATCGGGCAGAAAGGACATCATGCGCTCGTGACCCACAAAATAGGAATTCAGGTAGGAAAAACAACGAGTTACGACGACTTCAACGACGTGATCGCATTGTGGTGTCCGCCCCGAGGACGGCCGTCTCCGCGCGATCCGGAAAAAATCTACGGGCGATGATATATGGATTGCCGGTGCGCTGCAACGGCCGCGAAAGGGCTCGACGCGCACCCCTGTGACTATCGATAGGGGCGGGTCATTGGATTGTTGTCGATGAGGTGCGAATGACCAACCAACAAATTATTTTGGAGTACGATGCCTGACAGGCGTACCCGCAAGCGTGTACGCGAATGCGGTGTCAGCAGATCGTCATATTGCATGCAATCGACGCGGTGACGATGCGTGCTGACGCGCATGTCAGAAAGGCTACTCTCCGGGACAAATTGTCACAACCAAGGAACGTTGTCGCGCACATCGAGTCGCACTCGGGCCAGTTGCAATGACTGGCGACATCGCAGCGTTGACACCCGGCAGTTCACAACAAGAGCAGCACAGGAGGTCGATACCGGCAGCGCGTTTTTCGATGCTGACGGTGCCGAATGGCGCTGCGGCTTGACCAGGGTCAAGCGAAGTCTTTGTCGGGGTGTCGATTGCCACAGTAAGTCGGTCGTTCGCGACTATGCTGGATGTATCCGAAGTTTAACGACAGACGTTAACCAGAGACGGATAGCCATGACAACACGAACAGCATTGGTGACAGGTGGCATGGGCGGTTTGGGCGAGGCGATCAGCCTGCGGCTTGCCGATGCCGGGTACCGCGTTGCAGTCACCTGCTCACCCCAAAATCACGATTGCGAAGGATGGGTCGAGCGCATGCGCGCCACGGGCCGGGACTTCGCCGCTTATCGTGTCGACGTTGCCGACTTCGCGTCCTGCGAGGCTTGTGCGAAAGCCGTCGAATCGGACTCCGGTCCGGTAGATATTCTCATCAACAATGCGGGGATTACGCGCGATGCCACCATGCGCAAGATGACGGTCGAAGACTGGCAGTCGGTATTGCGCACGGATCTGGATAGCGTCTTCAACATGACCCGGCCGCTTTTCGGCGGCATGGTCGCGCGTGGCTGGGGACGCATCGTCAACATCTCCTCAGTCAATGGCAGTCGCGGCGCATTCGGGCAGGCGAACTATGCGGCTGCGAAGGCGGGCATGCACGGCTTCACCAAGGCGCTCGCGTTGGAAGTCGCCAAATCGGGTGTGACGGTCAACACGATCTCACCCGGCTATCTCGCAACGAAGATGGTCACGGCCGTGCCGCAGGAAGTGCTCGAATCGCGCATCCTTCCGCAGATTCCGGTCGGCCGTCTCGGTCGCCCTGACGAAGTGGCTGCGCTCGTCGCCTTTCTTGTGTCGGACGACGCAGGTTTCATCACCGGCAGTAACCTCGCCATCAACGGCGGCATGCATATGGAGTGACGTGCAGCGACGCATCAAAACTACTGACTTAGGAGATTGACGATGTCTAAGGAAACGAATCCGGCACTGGCGCTGGTCAAACTGGGTACGGCGAGCGCGCTGGGTGCTTACGGGATTCTGCTGGAAGCCGCGCAACGCACGCATCAGTTGCAAGTCGAGCGCGACGGCGAGTTGCTCAAAGCCCATTCGGAAGCTGCCAAATCGCTGGGCGGCGCGAAAGACTTCAATGGCCTGCTGACGGCCCATCTGCAACTGCTCAACGGTCAACTCGCTCAGCAGAACGAGTTCTGGCGCGAGTGGCTGGCCGTGTGTGCGAACAATCAGTTGCTGTGGGCGGAGCATTGTCGCAAGACCGGCGAGGAGCTACAGCACGGCATGGCTGGCGCGATGACGTTGCCCGATCTGATCGGAGCGGGCACGGCCGCAGGTGCTGCGACGCAGGCGGCCGAAGCGCCGCTGCAGAAGTGGTTCCAGGCGTTCAACGAGGCGACGCAAGGCACGATGGACGCGTGGCGTCGCATGTCGACGGAAGCCGTCCAGGCGACCGAAGCCGCAGTGTCGCAGCAGTCGCCGCTTAACGGTCGCGTGCCGCCCAAGCGCGGCGGCAGCCACGCTCAGCGTTCGAGCACGTAAGTACCGGGCGCGTCGCCGAGCGAAGTCGCTGGCGGCCAGGGGGCGTCGACAGGTTTGTCGCCGCCCCCGTGTTTTCCTTGCGCCAGCAGCCACGCCTGCCATGCGGGCCACCATGAGCTTTGCATCGCGGGTGTCGCGCCGAACCACTCGTCCGGGTCGCGATAGGCCGAACCGGCTACGCGCGTGGCGACCCGGTGATGACTGCGTGCATGTCCCGGCTCGCACACCACCCCCACGTTGTGCCCGCCCGAGACGAGCGCGAACGTGAGATCGCCGTGGTTCAACAGGTGCATCTTGTACACCGAGCGCCACGGAGAAATGTGATCACGCTCGGTCGCCACGACGAACATCGGTACACGAATATCCGAGAGTGCCACCGGTTGCCCGCCGATTTTGAGCGTGCCCGTCGCCAGCGCGTTGTTCAGATAGAGTTCGCGCAGACATTGACTGTGCAGGCGAGCGGGAATGCGCGTGGTATCGGCGTTCCAGACGGTGAAGTCGGTCGTCTGTGCCGGTTCTCCGAGCAGATAGTCGTGCATGAGACGCGACCAGATCAGGTCGCGCGAATTGAGCAACTGGAAGGTGCCTGCAAGTTGTTCCCCACCGATGAATCCTTGCCGCCACATCATCGCTTCGAGATATGCGACCTGACTCGCGTCGATGAACAGGCCCAACTCTCCCGGTTCGCTGAAGTCCGTTTGCGCGGCGAGCAATGTGACGCTGGCGAGCGTCCCGGCGTCGTCTGCTTTGTGCTTCGTTTTCCCTGACGGACCGGTTGACTCCGATTGACGCGCCAGTGTCGCCGCTGCGATGGCGAGCAGGGTGCCGCCGAGACAGTAGCCGCAGGCGTGGACGGGCACGTCGCCGGTTATGCGACGCACTTCGCGCAAGGCCGTCAACAGGCCCGATTCCAGATAGTCTTCGAGGCCCCGGTCACGATCTTCCGGACCAGGGTTGTGCCACGAGATCATGAAGACGCTATGGCCTTGCGACACCAGATAGGCCACCAGCGAATGCTGCGCTTCCAGATCGAGGATGTAGTACTTCAGCAGCCACGACGGCACGATCAGTATGGGTTCGCGCCAGGTCTGCGCCTGCGCAGGCGCATATTGCAGAAGTTCGAAGAACGCATTGCGATAGACGACCTTGCCCGGCGTGGCGGCGATTTCGTGTCCGACGCGAAACGCCTTGCACGCGTCGGGACCTGCGCCGGGGGCGTTGCCTGCTGCCATATCCCGCAGATCCGACCACCAGCGTTGTGCGCCCTTGACGAGGTTCTGCCCCTGCGTCTCGCGAATCGACGAGAGCACTTCGGGGTTCGCCCACCACTGATTGCTCGGTGAAAAGACGTCGAGCCACTGTCGCGCCATGAAGCGCACGACATCGCGATGGTGCGGGTCGACACCGGGAATCTCGCCGGTCATCTCGTCGACAAATGCCTGCGTGCGCAGGAATCGCTCGCGCCACCAGGAGAACGGCGGCTTGTCCCATGACGGATCGCGAAAGCGCCGGTCGGCTTCGTGCGGACCTCCGGTGTTCGTGGCACCGGCGCTTGCAGGCTTGTCGATGGCGGCGAAGGCCTTGAACACGTTCAACTGATGGCCGGGCGCGGTCGCCGCGTGCATGACCCAGTCGGCCCATGCGAGGGCGACGGCGGCGAGGGAGACGTTGCCGGTGAAACGCGCGGTCGTCGCCATTGCGGCACGATCGAGATGGTCGGTGAACGAGCTGAGTGGTGTGGCGCAGGGGGATGAAGGGGACGAGGACGCTTCCGATGGCTTCGACTCGGGCGTGGCTGGCGTTGCCTTGTGCGTTACCGAGGGATCGGGAGTCGCTCCATGCGGCACAGTCCGACGCGTGGGCGGGTTGGCCGTCTTGGGCGCGCCGCGAGACCTAGAGGCAGTGGACGAAGCCGGTGGTGGCGGCACTTCCGCCGTGGTGCGGGACTTGCTGGGTCGGGCAGTCGTGGAGCGGGACGTCTTGTCACTGCGAGCAGGCATGGCGGACTCCGTTCGGTCGCACGACGTGGGTCGTGCGTTTCACTGAATATAACGCACGCCACGTATGACTACTCTGATCTGAGACAAGTTGCGCCCGCGCGCAGCGACGGCCTAACGCACTGGAGCAGGGCTCGGCGTTGGAAGTGCAGGCGCCACCGGTATCGCCGGTGCTGGCGCGGGCTTGCGGGCCAGCCAGCTATAGCGTTTGAAGGGCTGTTCGCGGCCCGACATGATGAGCGCGATGTCGGTGATCCAGCGTTGCGTCGGCACACTCTCTCCGTGCAGCCACATCATGAGCACGAACAGACTCGCGGCCATCGGCAGCGTCTTCAGGTTAGGCGCATCGTCGCCGCGCGTGTACCACGCGAATGCCGCACAGACCGAGAATCCGACGATACAGCCCGCAATCGACTCCGAGACCGAATGCGCCGACAGCGCAACCCGTGAGACGCCTACGGCCACGCTCCCGGCCGCCGCGACCACGGTGCCGAGTACCCGCCACGGCCACGGCAGCTTACTCAGCAGCAGCCATGCGATGACCGGATAGACCGTCGCGGCAAAAAACGTATGGCCGCTCACGCCGGTGAAATCTATCTCACGAACGCCAAGCCCCCAGCCGAGGAACATGACCTTCGAGACGGCCACGACGAGAGAGCCCGCGCCAAACAGCGCAATCCAGGCGAAGGCGGCGTGCCATGCGCGTGCGGAAAGCAACCAGAGGATGAGGGCGGCGGCCAGCGGCACCGTGACGGCGGCGCTACCGAAATCGGTAATGGTGATCCAGAAGTTAGACATGACTGCCGAATGACGGCCCGGGAGCAGGGCGCTCCGGGCGAAAGCGCTATCTTACGCGTGCCGCCGTGACGAAACCAAATTGTCATGGGGCGGTGCGATATGCACCCCGGTAACCCCGTCGAATTCGATGGGGTGTCACCGGGAGAACGTCATAGTACGATGTCTGCGGTGTGACCCCCCGCACACTTTCCGGAGTTTTCATGGCTTTACCCCCGGCGCCAGCGCCTGCGCTGCGCACGCGCAACGACGGCATCGACCTGCTGCGCGGCTTGTCCATCCTGTTCGTCGTCGTTCACCACCTCGCCCTGAAGTTTCGTCTGCCACTCGGCCCAAGTTTGTTGGGGGACGTGTTGCCCGAGCGCATCGTGAAGGGCATCAGTTTCAACGGTTACGAAGCCGTGTTCGTCTTCTTCGTGATTTCCGGTTTTGTGATTACGCGTCGTTCGCTGGAACGCTACGGCTCGCTCGACGCCATGCGCTGGCGTCACTTCTACGCGATGCGCGCCGTTCGCATCTTCCCGTTGTTGCTCTTGCTGCTGGCGGTGCTGTCGGTGATGCACTTGCTCGGCGTGCCGACGTTCGTGATCAACAAGCCGGGGCAGTCGCTCGCCGGTGCCGTGACGTCGGCGCTCACGATGACGCTCAACTGGTACGAAGGCCGCACGAACTGGCTGCCGGGCGGATGGGACGTGCTCTGGTCGCTCTCCATCGAAGAGTGTTTCTATCTGGCGTTCCCATTGCTCTGTCTGTTGCTGCGCGGGCCGTGGCGCGTGCTCGCGCTCGTGGCGCTTGCCGTCTCGCTGCCGTGGACGCGCGCGGCGCTGGCAGGCAACGAAATCTGGCAGGAGAAGGCTTATCTTCCCGGCATGGCGGCGATTGCCTGGGGCGTGCTCACGGCATTGCTGATGCAACGCGTGACGCTCTCGCGAGGTGTTGCCCGAGGCCTTGGCGTGCTAGGCGTGGCGGGGTTGCTTGCCGTCGTATTTTTCAACGACGTGTTGTGGCCGCGTTTGCACGATCACGTCATGTTGCTGTTGTGTCTGAGTGCGGCGCTGTGGCTTGCCGCCGCGCATGGCTCTGTGCGCGCCATGCCGCGCGGCTTCGGCTGGCTGACGCAAATGGGCCGCTGGAGTTACGAGATCTACCTCAGCCACATGTTCGTCGTGCTGGCCGTGACGCCAGCCTACCGTGCGCTCGCAGGTAACGACATGCGCTGGACGTTCCTCGTCTACGTGCCCGCGCTGATCGTCTGCACGCTGCTCGGCGGCGCGCTGCACCGGCATGTGAGCGGACCCGCCGCAAGGCGTCTGCTGCCGCGTCAGCCTGACGTGACGCCAGCCGCTGCGTTGTGATTCGTTGACGCTTGCGGCACTTTGCCGGGCGTTTTGAGATGAGTTTCCAAACGCGCGATGGTACATTGCGGGTTCACGCTTTTTGAAGAACAGGATAGGTCGTGAGCCAAAACGCTGTCGCCGTTATGCCCGAAAGCAGCACGCTTTTGGAGATCGTCAAAACACAAACCGAAATTGCCAAACTCGGTCTGGATCTCGGCGGCGTGATGGCCTTTGTGACGGAGCGGGTGCAGCACCTGACGCAGGCGAACGGCGCGGTGGTGGAGCTGGCCGAGGGCGACGACATGGTGTACCGGGCGGCGTCCGGTGTCGCGGCCAACCTGTTGGGCATGCGTCTGTCGCGCGACGGCTCGCTCTCGGGCCAGTGTGTGAAGACGGGCGAGATCCTTCGCTGCGACGATTCCGAGACCGATTCGCGTGTCGACCGCGAGGCCTGCCGCAAGGTTGGTCTGCGCTCGATGATCGTCACACCGCTCAAGCATCTGGACACGACCGTCGGTGTGCTCAAGGTCTTCGCGCCGGACCCGTCGGCGTTCCCCGATGCCGACGTCCGCACGCTCGAACTGATGAGCGAACTTATTGCCGCGGCGATGTTCCATGCGGCGCGCTTCGAGACGAGTCAGCTCTATTTGCAAGCCACGCACGACGCGCTCACCGGCCTGCCCAATCGCGCGTTGTTCTACGACCGCTTGCGGCAGGCCGTGCATCTGGCGCTGCGTTCGTCGTCGCGGCTGGGCATTCTAAACATCGATATGGACGGGCTCAAGCCCATCAACGACCGCTACGGACATCGTGCGGGCGACGCCGCCATTCGCGCCGCTGCCGAGCGCATGAACGCCACGGCGCGACGCTCGGATACGATCGCTCGCGTGGGTGGCGACGAGTTCGGCATGATCCTGTGTGGCATTCACTCGCGTGAAGACGCCGAGGCACACAGCCAGCGACTGGCGCAGGAAGTGGGCGCGCCGTTCGAATTCGAAGGCAAGTCGCTCGAACTGGGGGTGAGCGTCGGCATCGCCATGCTGCCTGACGACGGCACAGACATGACGCAACTGATGGATCACGCCGACGAGGCGATGTACGCCATTAAGCGTGCGCGTCCCGGCACGCGACGCTGACCTGCCTGGCGACGCCGTGTCGGGCGCTCGCGTAGGTCCGTTCGTCGCGTAGTGAAAAATCCCAACTTGCGGGGTTTTGGCCGCAACTTGCGGTAATTTTGAGTCTTTTCCTATCAAATAGCGCCACATCGCCCCGTAGACTGCGTCGTCTCCGACTGAGTTTTTCGAGCGATGTCTTTCTCTACTTCTTTCGTTTGGTGCATGCGCGCCGCGTTGGGCAGCACCGCGCAGCGCCAGCGAGGGCAGGGCGAGTGTGCCCGCCCGCCCGGGGCAGCCGTCGCTGTTGCCTTCGGACTTTGGCTGGTCGCACCGCTGTCGGTGCTGGCGGCTGCTAACGGGCCGCTGCAGGCGCATCCGCGACTAACCACGGTGCCGTTGTTCGTTCTCGACACGCCGGTGTCAATGGTGTCGCAGGCGTCACGTGGTCAATTCGGCAACGGCACAAGCAGCACGAACGCACCGAACTCGCCTTTGCACGTGTCGGCCGTCGGCCCGTGGATGCCGGCAGGGCTGGCACGTCCGGGTTTGTTTTCGCAGCCGACGAACATCCGCCCGTCAGCACAGACCAAGTCGTTTGTCATGCCGGTCGCCGGGGGGCGTATCACGTCTGAATTCGGCACGCGACGCCACCCGGTCCGTCGGGTGTCGCACAGTCACACCGGCGTCGACTTCGCTGCCCCTGTCGGCACGCCGGTTCGCGCGGCCGCCGATGGCGAAGTGAAGTTCATCGGGTTCCAGCAATACGGCTATGGGCGGTACATCGTGATCTCGCACAGGTACGGGAGTGAGACCCTCTACGCGCATTTGTCGGCTGTCGTGGAGGACCTTCGCATAGGCGACACCGTCTCAACTGGTGAGCGGATCGGCGCCATCGGACGCACGGGAACGGCCACAGGGCCTCACCTGCATTTCGAATTGCGTCGCAACGGAAATCCGGTCGATCCGGGGCCGCTGTTGCGCCAGCGCGCGGCGGACGCCGGCGGCGTCGGTAGCGATTACCAGAAGACCGTGCTGGACGTCTCTCCGGGCGCGCCGACCTGGGTGACTTATGGCCGTGCCGGCGTGCTTCCCCGCTGGAACTACTCACCGCTTTGATCCCAGCTTCGAAGTTCGTCCCTTCGCAACGTCGCTCAGGCGTTCGGGAATAAATCGTCGGGTGCGCCGGTATTACAGATAACGGCGCGCTCGAAACTCAGTCATGGTGACGAACCGGGCGCCCTCATTCTGTGGAGGTGTGCCATGAGCGATCGGGATCCGAAGGACGATGGGAAAGACGTAGACGACGCGCCAGCGATGTCGCGTCGTCGTGCGATGGCCTGTCTGGCGTGGGCTGGGGCGGGGATTTTGTGGACGCTCGACGGCGGCGTGCCACGCGGCCTCCCGCTCGCGGCGATGTTGGGCGGCACGACAGCCGCCGCTGCCGAGAAGCCATCGTCCGGCACGCTCTCGTTCGTTCAGATCAGCGATAGCCACATCGGCTTCAACAAAGCGCCGAATCCCGACCCGGCGGCAACACTTCAATCGGCGATCACCCGCATCCGGGGCGCCGCGCAGCGCCCGGCGTTCATGCTGCACACCGGCGACGTCAGCCATCTTTCCCGCCCCGAAGAGTTCGATACCGCGCAACAGATCGTGAACGGCGCGGGTCTTGAGACCCACTACGTGCCGGGCGAGCATGACGTGATCGACAGCGACGGTCAGGCATTCTTCGCGCGCTTTGCCCCGGAAAGTCGCGGTAAGGGGTGGTACAGCTTCGACCAGCAGGGCGTGCATTTCATTGCCCTCGTGAACGTCCTCAATCTCAAGGCGGGCGGCATGGGCTACCTTGGCGACGCTCAACTCGACTGGCTCGCCGCCGATCTCAAGACACGCTCGCGCAGCACGCCGCTCGTCGTGTTCACCCACATGCCGCTCTGGTCCGTTTATCCGGCGTGGGGATGGGGAACGGACGACGGCGACCGGGCGCTCGCGTTGCTGCGTCCGTTCGGGTCGGTGACGGTGCTCAACGGTCACATCCATCAGGTGCTGCAAAAAGTCGAAGGCAACGTGCGAATGCAGACCGCCATGTCGACGGCGTTTCCGCAGCCTTCGCCCGGCGACGGCCCGGGGCCGGGACCGCTGAAGGTCGACGCATCGCAACTGCGGCAGACGTTGGGGATTCGCCGCGTCGATTTCACCTCGCTGGACGGTGCGCCGCTGTTGGGCGACACCACGCTGGCGTCATGACCCGGGGCGCCGCCATGAAATCGTCTTCTTTGTCTTCTTCGTCACGCCTGAGCCCGCATGCCGCGCAACGTCGCACGCTGCTGGCAGGTTTCGCCGTCGCGGCGACGGGCATGCTCGTGCTCGCCGGGCGAGCCGAGGCCGCCGCCGCTGCCACAGATTCGGGCGCAGTCCACATCGATAACTTCACCTTTTCGCCCGCGACGCTCACCGTCAAAGCTGGCACGCGCGTGACGTGGACCAATCGCGACGACGAGCCGCACACCGTCACGAGTTCGTCGAATCCACGCACGTTTGCATCCGGCGCGCTCGATACCGACGGCACGTTCGCGTTCACCTTCGACAAGCCGGGAACGTACCCGTACTACTGTGCGATTCATCCCCATATGACGGGGGTGATCGTCGTGAAATGACCGTTCGCGCGAGCAGATGTGATTCAATGAGCCCACTGACGTTGTGTGCGCGCGCCTGCGACGATCATCGCGATGTTGTTCGAGATGCCGTTCGCGATGTCGCGCACAGCGTCAGTCCGACTCACGCGGGCACGATGTTGCCCGATCTCGGGAGATCCCGGTGACCGATGCGGAAACCCCCGGCGCTCAGGCGTCAGGACGATTCGAAGCGCTGGCCTTGCCGCATCTCGATGCGGCCTACAACCTCGCGCGCTGGCTCTCGGGCAGCGCAAGCGATGCGGATGACATCGTGCAGGAGGCCTATCTGCGTGCGCTGCGCTTCTTCGATGGCTTTCGTGGCGAGAATGCGAGGGCGTGGCTGTTGGCCATCGTGCGCAATACCTGGATGACCGAGTGGCGACGCCGCTCCGATGCCGCCGACGGCACCCCATTCGACGAAGCCATGCACGGTTTGCACGAGGCGGATCGTCTGCCGGGCTGGGACGACGCGTCATCGGGCGATCCGGAAATGCGGGCCGTACGCCGCGACGAATGTGCGCTGGTGCGCGAAGCCCTCGCGGGCTTGCCGGTCGTGTTCCGCGAAGTGCTGGTTTTGCGTGAGATGGAGGATATGAGCTACCGGGAAATCGAGACGATCGTCGGCGTGCCCGCGGGCACGGTCATGTCGCGGCTCGCACGCGGCAGACAGATGCTTGCGGCGGCATTGCGTGCGGCGCAGGCGGGTGGAGCGGCAGCAGCGTCATCGTCTTCTTCCTCATCTGCGCAAGTGACACGCCTGACGCGCTTGCCGCTCGACGGCACGACTCGGGGAGGACGCGATGAGTAAGCGAGACAATGAGCAAGACAATGAGCGTGACGACATGCACGACGACCCCAAAGACCCGCCGACGACAAGCGAAACAACCACGCTGGGCAAGATGCTGCGCGACGGCTCGTTACAGCATAAAGCGCCGCAAGCGTTGCGTGAACGGCTGCGCGACGAGTTGGCGAACGCCGAGCGTCATGTCGTCGCACAGGAGACGGTGAGCGCATCGTCTGCTTCCGACGTTCAGCGCGAGCCGATCCAAGATGTGAAGCAGAACGTGAAACAGGAAGCGAAGCAGGAAACCAGACCCGCGAAACCGGTCAGGTCCAATGGCGTGGAAGCCGCATGGGGGCCGAGTCTTGCGCCGTGGCTGTTCGGTGGCGCGGGTGGTGCGATCCTTGGTGGGCTGGCGGTGGCGATGGCGTTGCTGGTGGCGCGTCCGCCTGCACCCCCGCAGGCGCCGGAACCGGCCGCTCAGACTGGCTTGCAGCCGCAGGAGATCGTGTCGAGCCATGTGCGCGCGCTGTTGTCGCAGCATCCGATCGACGTGATCTCGACGGACCAGCATACGGTCAAGCCGTGGTTCAACGGACGCCTCGACTACGCACCGCCGGTCGTCGATCTGGCGGACAAGGGATTCCCGCTCGCAGGCGGACGTCTGGACTACGTCGGCGGTCGCACGGTGTCCGTGCTCGTCTACCACACCGACAAGCATCCGATCGATGTCTACGTGTTTCCGTCACGCGACAAGGCGTCCGCTGCGCCCATGATCACCGGTAGCGACGGCTATGCGATCGCCCGCTGGCGACGCAGTGGCATGACGTACTGGGCGATCACCGACGCAGAGCCGTCGCATCTGCGTGTCTTCGTGGAAGCGTTGCAGGCGGCGACCTGATATCGTGACGGCTGTTGATCGATAGCCCCCCGATGGAGTGATTCATGTCGCAAAACCAGCCGTCGAATACCTCGCACGCCCCGACCAATCCGGCATGGCAGGCGTCGCAGTACGTCAAGTTCGAAGACGAGCGCACGCGTCCCGTGCGCGATCTCGTCGCCGCGATCCCCGAGCTTCCCGGCCGCGATGCGGCACGCGTCGTGGATATCGGCTGCGGCCCCGGCAACTCGACCGAAGTGCTGGCCGCGCGCTATGCGCAGGCACAAGTACTCGGGCTGGATAGTTCGCAGGATATGGTCGACGCGGCGCGCAAACGTCTGCCGCAGTTTCATTTCGACGTCGCGGATATCGGTGCGTGGAAAGACGGTCCGTTCGATGTGATTCTCGCGAACGCCGTGTTGCAATGGCTGCCCGATCACGAAACGCTGTATCCGCGTCTCGTCGCGTGTCTTGCGCCCGGTGGTTCGCTCGCGGTGCAAACGCCGGACAATCTCGACGAACCCGCTCACCGGCTGATGCGCGAAGTCGCCGCCGACCCGCGCTGGGCCGAGACGCTCAAAGGCACGGAACGCACCGCGCGTCATGGCGCAGCGTTCTACTATCCGATGCTGCGTGCCCTGTGCTCGCGCGTCGATATCTGGCGCACGACTTACTATCATCCGCTCGCAGGCGGTGCGCCGGCTGTCGTGGAATGGTTCAAGGGCAGTGCGCTGCGTCCGTTTCTGACGAAGCTGGACGACGCCTCGCGCGAGGCGTTCCTCGTCCGCTACACGGAAGAAATCGCGAAGGCTTATCCGGCGCTAGCCGACGGCACGGTGCTGTTGCCGTTCCCGCGACTCTTCGTGGTGGCCACGCGCTGATCGAGCCAGCGTGCCGTGCAGGCGGCACCGGCTACGGCCAGCAACATCGGCGCGAGGAAATCCTGATTCACGTGCGTGAATTCCAGCGCCAGCACCACGGCCGTGATCGGCATGCGCATCGACACGGCGAGGAAGGCGGTGGCCCCGATGAGGGCTGCCGCGCCGAGCGCGACTTCCATCGCCTGCGGCAACGCGCCATTCCACAATCCCCCGAGCACGACCGCGAGTAACGCGCCGTTCGCCAGTCCCGGTGTGAGCAGACCGCCTGCCGCCCCGGCGCGCAGACTGCTCCACGTAAAGAGCACGCGCAGCACAAGCAGCACGAATGCCAGCGCCGTCACCAGTTCGCCATTGAACGCGAGCGATGCCGGGCCCTTGCCGTTGCCCGGCAATTGCGGGTACCAGGCGATGACCAGACCCAGCACCATGAAGTTAGCCAGTGCGAAGACCGGCGCACGCCAGTCGCGCGGTGCGGCGGCGCGGGCGCTTTCCGTCAATCGCGCGAATGCCCACGCGGCCACCCCGACGAGCGGGCCGCACACGAGCGCCCAACCGACGAGCGGCGCAGTGACGTCGAACGCCGGGAGCGTGTACTGCTGTTCCGCACCCATGCCGATCCATGCGACAGCGGCGGCAATCGCCGAGGTCGCAAAGGCGGGCAGCACCGCGCGCCAGGCGAACGTACCGAGCAGAACTTCCAGCACGAAGATCGCACCACCGAGCGGCACGTTGTAGACGGCGGCGAGTCCCGCGCCTGCGCCACATGCGACGAGCAGACGGCATTGTTCGGCAGACAGCCCGGCGCGACGCGCCAGTTGGTCGCCGACGAGCGCACCGATTTCACGCGGCGCGACTTCGCGCCCGAGCGGCGAGCCGAGCGCGACCGTGACGATCTGCAACAGGGCATGGGCGAGCGTGCTGCCGACGGGCATCGGGCGGGAGCGTCCGACCGCATCTTTGATCGAGACGAGCTTTGCGCCGTAGCGATGCACGGCATACCAGCCGAGACCGGCAACCACGCCGCACACCGTCAGCACGGCAAAGCGCCGCTCGGGCGAGGCGGCCGCAACGCCGCTCAAAAAGCTCTGCGCGCCGAAGACCTGATCCTCGGCATAGCCGAAGGCCAGGTGCTGAACGATATGGAGCAGGGCGGCGAGCAGTGTGCCGCCGATGCCAGCACCAATCCCCGTCAACACAGTGACGACGGCGAGCGTCGCGAGCGGGGTGGCTCGGACGCCCTCCGTCTGCGCGCTCTCGCGGCCAGTCGGTGCGATGGCCGTGCGCGGGATCGGTTGCCCGGTCTGTTGCGTTGGGATTTGCGTGGCTTGCGGGGTGTTCATCGTGCTGCGCCTTAACTCCGGATACTCAGGACGTGCCTGTTCGTCCCTGCCTGTCTCTGTTAATCAGGGAATACCCGGAGTGTATGGCGCAACGCAACATAAGAGAAATGAATGTTGCGTTGATATTTATGATTATTTCGTATGAGTTTCGAGTGCGATGTCCGGACCGGCGACCGGCAGGTGCAGTTCGGCGCGCAGCCCGCCGCCGGGGCGGTTCGAGAGGATCAGCGAGCCATCGTGTGCCTGTGCGATGGTGCGGGCGATGGCCAGACCGAGACCGGCACCGTCGGGACCGCCGGGCACACCGTCATGTCCCTGCTCAGCGACCTGACGATGGACTCCGGCGCGCACGAACGGCTCGACGGCTGCCGACAGCTCGGCCTCCGGGATGCCAGGGCCGCGATCTTCCACTACGATTTCCAGATGCGTGCCCTGAGCCGACAGATGTGCCGACACCCGACATCCACCGGCGTAGCGCAACGCGTTGTCGACAAGGTTCTGCACGCAGCGTCGCAATGTGCGCGGATAGCCGCGTACCGTGCCGCTTGCGCTTTGGTCGCGCACCCGCACGTCGCCGCCTGTCTCTCTCGCGTCTTCCGCCACGGCGCGCAGCAGGGCTTCGATATCGACGTCGCGCAACGCTTCGCCACTCGGCACGCCGCGCACATGATCGAGCGACGCGGCGATCATCGCTTCCATTTCCATCAGGTCCTGACGAAAGCGCTCGCGTTGCGCCGGGTCGCCGAGCGTTTCCGCACGAAGTCGCAGCCGTGTGAGCGGCGAGCGCAGATCGTGCGAGACGGATGCGAGAAACGCCGTACGCGCCTGCATGGCTTCGATCAGCCGATGCTGCATGGCGTTGAACGTCTGTGCAGCGCGGCGCACCTCCACCGGGCCGTTCTCATTGAGGGGCGGGCTATGAATGTCGCGCCCGAGCCGGTCGGCCGCCGCCGACATGCGCGCCAGCGGACGCAAGGCGATCCGCACCGCGATCACCGCGATCAGAATCACGGCAAAAATGCGCGCGAGATAGATGCGGACGAAGTAATCCGCGAACGCCGCACCGGGGCGCAGATCGAGCCCGGCCTGACCCGCCACCACGGCGAGCGACATCCATTGACCGTCTTGCAGACGCACGTCGGCGGCGAGGTGCGCCGTCGGCGCGTGCGCGCGCAGGAGCGTGGCGAGCGCCAAGGGTTCGCCGGTGTCGTCGTACAGCACGACCGGGTGCGCGACGAACGGATGCATCGGACCGAGTTGCGACGTGAGGACGTTGTCGAACAGATCGTCGGAGAAGTGCGACATGCGCTGTTGCGCGGCGGGGGCGTCGATATTGCGCACCTCGACACCGGTCGCGCGCAGCCGCTGCATCAGCGCGACGCGCTCGGCGGGCGGAACGACGTCGAACAATTTGACCGCATCGGCGATGCGCGCGCCGCCCGAGCGTACCGGCACTTCGGCCACGCGGCCGTACCGGGCGTCGAACCACACAGTGCCTGTGACGAGTTGCGTCGCGAGCATGCCGATGACGAGAATCAGCGCGAGGCGGCCAGAGAGCGTGCTCGGCCAGCCAAGATAGCGACCATAGCGTGCCCATCGCGAAGCGTACGACGAAGGTGCAGTCTGCGCACGGGAGACATCAGACATGCGAAGCCACCACATCGGCGGCGAGCATATAGCCCTCGTTGCGAACCGTACGAATCAGCGGCGACGGCCGTGCACGCGTATCGAGATGGGCGCGCAGACGGCTCACGCAGACGTCGATGGCGCGATCGTTGGCGGCCCCATGACGGCCGAACGCGCAGTCGAGCAGAAAGTCGCGCGAGAGCGGCCGGTGCGGATGCGTCACCAGGGCCTGCAACGTGCGGTAATCGGAGCCGCCCAGTGTGATCACGCGGCCTTCGGGCGAAATGAGCTGGCGCGCGAGCGTATCGAGCCGCCATCCGTCGAAATCGAAATACGCTGCCTGTGAAGGCTGGAGCGGGGCAGGGTGCGGCGCGGGGGACGACGACACCGGCACAGCGCGTGCGGCCATCACGCCGTCGGAAGTCACCGCCTGCGCGCTGCCCAGCGGCAGACGCGGCCCGCGTCGCAACACCGCCTTGATGCGCGCGAGCAACTCACGCGGATCGAAGGGCTTGGGAAGGTAATCGTCGGCACCCACCTCGAGGCCGACGATGCGGTCGAGCAACGTGCTGCGCGACGTCAGCATTACGACCGAAACGTCGCCGCGGGCGTGCAACTGTCGACAAAGCGACAAGCCATCCTCGCCCGGCAGCATCAGATCGAGCACCACCACATCGGCAGGCATCGCGGCGAGTTGCGCCCACATCTGCACGCCGTCGGCGGCGGTCGCGACATCGAAACCCGACTCGCGCAGATAGTCCGAGAGCAGGTCGCGAATCTGCGGATCGTCGTCGACGATCAGCAACCGGGCAACCGAACGCGCGGGAGCCATAGTGGAAACAGCAGTAGAAGAGGGGGCGGCCGACATCACAAGGACATTCCAAAGAACGGGAGTCTACCGGCGGGCGCTCCTTTTGCGAGCGTCGCCCATATACCGATACACGCCAATACAAACCAATACATACCGAAATTCCGTCAACACGAAGCCAACACAACGCAACGCTACATTCTAATGGAAATGAGAATGGTTCTTGATTCTATGTTGGATGTCACTGTGATGCGGATGTTTTTCTCTCAGACTGTCAGACGCGCTGCGTGCGCGGCGAGCGTTGTACTGTCGACAACGCTTGCGGCCATGACCGCATCGGCGGTCGTCACCCCGGCCCATGCGGGCGAAACTGTCACCGATATGGCCGGACGGCAAGTCACGTTGCCTGATCACGTCGACCGGATTCTGCTCGGCGAGGGCCGACTGCTATATGCCGTGGCGTTGCTGGAAGGCAAGCAGCCGCTTGCGCGTATCGTCGGCTGGCAGGGCGAGCTGCAATCGCTCGACCCGCAGACGTGGCAGCAGTACGAAAAGATATTCCCGAAGATCGACACCATTCCGAAGATCGGCCAGTCGTCGGAAGCGACGGTCAGCGCGGAGAAGGCGCTGGCACTCAAGCCGGACCTCGCCATCTTCAGCATCGGCGGTCACGGCCCCGGGCGGCACAACGCGCTGGTCAAGGAGTTCGCCGCCGCCGGTGTGCCGGTGATCTTCGTGGACTTTCGTCAGAAGCCGCTTGAAGACACGGTGCCGAGTCTGCGGCTGATGGGCAAAGCCATGCACCGCGAAGCGCAGGCCGACGCTTACATCTCGCTCTACGAATCGCATCTGAAGACCGTGCGCGATGCCGTGGCGACGATTGCGGCGAACGAACGTCCGAAGGTCTTCGTACAGATGCTCGCGGGCGTCTGGCCCGGTTGCTGCCACACGGTCGGCAACGGCAGCATCGGCGAGTTCGTCGACGCGGCGGGCGGTGTGAATATTGCACGTGACTTGCTGCCCGGCGTAATCGGCGACCTGAACATCGAGCATGTGATTGCGTCCCGGCCGGACGTCTATATTGCGACCGGCACGCGCGGCAATGCCAATCAGTTGCGTATTCACGTGGGGGCCGAGACGTCGGCGCGCGATGCGCGCGACTCGTTGAATGCCTTCGTGAAGTCGCCGGGCATTGCGTCGATCAAAGCGGTGCGCGAGGGCCGCACGCACGGGCTCTGGCACAACTTCTACGACTCGCCGTACAACATTGTGGCCGTCGAAGCGATGCTCAACTGGTTCTATCCGGGCCGCTTCAAACAGATCGATGCGAACGCGACGTTTGCCGAGATTCACAAGCGCTTCCTCGC
The DNA here is from genome assembly GCF_902459615.1 of Pandoraea commovens. Lineage (GTDB taxonomy): Bacteria > Pseudomonadota > Gammaproteobacteria > Burkholderiales > Burkholderiaceae > Pandoraea > Pandoraea commovens. Next base: position 592,569 of record NZ_CABPSA010000001.1, on the reverse strand, counting down.
GGTGCCGTTCAACGGCACTTACTGGACCGACGGAGATAAGCCGTGAGTCTTGCCGGAGAAGTGGCGGATCTGTCCCGCGCATCAGGGCGCGCGCTGCCGGGTGACCCGTCGGCGAAGCTGGCGGCAGAAGATGTTTTGCACGCGGGGGTGGCGAGTGGTTATCGCCGGTTGAACCTGCGCCGTGCCCTCTGGCTCGTTGCGCTGGCGGCGCTGATCGTGCTCGCGTTGGCGCTGGACTTCACACACGGGCCGTCGGCGCTAGGCTGGCGCGATCTGTGGCGAACGATCGTGTCGCCTGCGACCGCAAGCCCCGATGCGCAGGTCATCGTCTGGCAGATTCGTCTGCCTTACGCCCTCATGGCGGTGCTTGTCGGTGGTGCGCTGGGTCTGGCCGGAGGCGAGATGCAGACGATCCTCGACAATCCGCTCGCCAGTCCGTACACGCTGGGCGTGTCGGCGGCGGCCGCCTTCGGCGCGGCGCTGGCCATTGTGCTCAACCTGCATGTGCCCGGTGTGCCGGACGTGTGGGTCGTGCCCGTGAACGCTTTCATCTTCGCGCTGATTTCCGCGCTGGTGCTCGATGGTGTGGCGCGCTGGCGCGGTCTGCCGACTTCGGGCGTGGTGCTCATGGGCATCGCTCTCGTTTTCGTCTTCCATGCGCTCGTCTCGCTGATGCAGTTCGTCGCCACCGAGGACGCCTTGCAAGGTCTCGTGTTCTGGACGCTGGGCAGCCTCACGCGCAGCGACTGGACACAGGTACGCGTGCTGGGCGGGGTGCTCGTGATCATGGCGGTGCTGGCATGGCGTCAGTCGTGGGCGATGACGGCGCTGCGACTCGGTGAAGACCGCGCAGCGAGCTTCGGGATTCGTGTGGCGCGCCTGCGGCTTGTCACACTCATGCGCGTGTCGTTGCTCTCGGCGCTGACGGTGTCCTTCGTCGGCACCATCGGCTTTGTCGGGCTGGTCGCACCCCACATCGCGCGTGGCATCTTCGGTGAAGACCATCGCTTCTATCTGCCCGGCTGCGTGATCGTCGGCGCGCTGGTCATGTCGCTTGCGTCTATCGCGTCGAAGACACTGCTGCCCGGGGTGATCATTCCTGTGGGCATCGTAACGGCGCTCGTCGGCATTCCGTTCTTCCTCGTGATCGTGGTGCGTTCGAGCGGGAGGTCGCTGTGATCGGATCGTCTCAAACACTCGCCCTGTCGGCGACGGGCATCGACGTCACGCTCGGCCGTCGTCACATCCTGCATGACGTGTCGCTGCCACCGCTGCCTGCTGGCAGCGTCACCGCGCTGCTCGGCCCGAACGGCTCGGGGAAATCGACCCTGCTGCGTACGCTCGCCGGACTCGTGTCCGGGCGCGGCGAAGTGACGTTCGGTGGTGAGGTCCTGCACCGCTGCACGGGCCGTACGCCTGCGCGCGATGTCGTTTATCTGCCGCAAGCACTGCCCGCTGGGGTGCATCTGCGCGTGCTCGAATCGGTGCTGGCCGCCGGGCATGGCGCGCGCCGTGCCGCGCGCGATTCCGTGAGTGCGACAGCACCGACACCTGCCGTCGTCATGGCGTTGCTGACCCAGTTGGGGATCGAAGCGCTCGCCATGCGATTTCTCGACGAACTCTCCGGCGGTCAGCGACAACTGGTCGGGTTGGCGCAGGCGCTGATTCGTGCGCCGCGCATCCTGCTCCTGGACGAGCCGCTGTCGGCGCTCGATTTGCACCACCAGTTTCAGGTGATGCGGCTCATTGCGCGCGAGACCGTGGCCCGTCAGATGATCACCGTGGTGGTCATGCACGACCTGTCGATTGCCATGCGTCACGCCAATGCGGCCGTGATGCTGCGCGACGGACGCGTGGTCGCCGCAGGCGATGTCGGGGACGTGGTGACGGCTGATGCCATCGCCCGCGTTTTCGACGTGCAGGCCCGGGTCGAGCGCTGCTCGCGCGGCCTGCCGCAACTGATCGTGGACGACGTCGTGACACCCGTCTAGACGCCGTTCACCACCACGACGCGGCCCGCCGGGCTTCGCTGCTTAAGTCCTCTGAACAGCAGCCTCAGCACCGGTGCGCCCAGCCACATCGCCACGCCGGCCGCGTCGTTTCTTTCCTTGTTGTCCGAGTCAGTCCGAACGCATCGGCGGTGTCGCACACCCCGGCGCGCGGGGACGCTTTTTGTCTATTCATCTCATAACGCACAACACCAGATGAAGCACTTGAATTCGATGGAACCCGGCACCGCCGACACCGCGTTTTCGCCATTTGCACAGCCGCTGGGGGCGGCGATGCAGACGGCTGCGCGCCAATCTCGCCTGCGTCTGAACACGCGTATGACTCTGGCCGCCGCTTTGGCCGCTGCGTCGTTGCACGCAGCCGCGCAGACGGCACCGGCAACGGACGCGTCGGCCGCCGCGCAGCCCAATGGCACTGCGGTCCCTGCGAAGACCACTGCGGATGCGGTGGCGCTGCCCGCGACGTCCGTCACCGCCACTGTCGATGCGCCTTACAAGGCCGAGACCGTCTCGTCGTCGAAGTACACGGCACCGCTGCGCGACATCCCGCAGAGCATTACGGTCGTGCCCAAGAAGGTGCTCGACGAGCAGAACGCGCAGTCGTTGCAGGACATTCTGAAGAACGTCCCCGGCATCACGTTCATGTCGGGCGAGGGCAACCTGGGGTGGGGCGACCTGTTCTCGATTCGCGGCTTCTCGTCCGAGCAGAGCATCACCATCGACGGTGTGCGCGACGCCGGTCTGTCGAGCCGTAACGACACGTTCGATCTGGATCGTGTGGAGGTCTACAAAGGCACCGGCACCATCGAGTCGGGTGTGGCGGCGCTGGGCGGCTCCGTCAATCTCGTGTCGAAGGAAGCCGAACTCGGCAGCTTCTATCGGTCCTCGTTCGGACTGGGGAGCGACAACTACCGCCGCATGACCGCCGACCTGAATCAGCAACTCGGCGATTCCACGGCGCTGCGTCTGAACCTCATGTCGCACCACAACGGCGTGGCCGGTCGTGACGAAGTGAAGAACGACCGCTATGGCATCGCGGCGTCGCTGGGTCTGGGGCTGGGCACCAGCACGCGCGTGATTTTCGACGTTTTCCATCAGAAGGACAACAACGTGCCCGATACGGGGCTGCCGATTCAGCGCGGCACCGGCGGGCAACTGATGCCGGGTGTGCAACAGAGCAACTGGTACGGCGCGGCGGGCATCTACACGCAGCAGACCGAAAGCACGTCGCTCTCAGGGCGCGTCGAGCACGACTTCAACGACACCACACGGATTCGCAGCCAACTGCGCTGGCAGCGCACGGACAACTTCTCCGTGCTGTCGCCCGCGCGCTTTTTCGCGGCGACCGCCAACGGCAATAAGGTTTGCTCCGGCACGCGGTGCGCCACGCTCGGTTATGCGGGCGTGGGGCCGTTGTCCAACATCGGTGGCGTGAATTCGTACACCGATTACACGCTGACAGGCGCACAGTACGGCATTCTGCGCGGCAGCAACTTCGGTAACTCCACGCGTTATCAGATTCTCGATAACCAGACCGATCTCAAGTTCACGGCGAACACCGGACCGTTCAAGCACGACGTGGTGACCGGCTTCGAGTTGTATCGCGAGACTTACGGCGGCAACCCGCGCGCGGCCTACATCCCGGCGGGGGACATGTTCTTCAACATGGCGAATCCGTCGAATTCATTCGCGGGCACCTGGTCGATGGAGGGCAACAACCAGTCGAGTTCGACCGTCAACGACGCCGCCATCTTCGCCAGCGACACGATCACGCTGTCGCCTCACTGGCAGGTGCTCGCGTCGCTGCGCTACGACCGCTGGCGTGCGGAGACGAACTCGCCGACGGGTGCCACGCTCACGTCGAGCACCAACGGTGCGTGGAGCGGCCGTGCGGGTCTCGTCTACAAGCCGGTCGAACCGGGCAGCATCTACGTGTCGTACAGCCGCGCGACGCAGCCGACCGCCATTGGCGCGAGCACGAACAACCTGATCTATGGCACGGCGACGACGGCCAAATACGACCCGGCGACGTCGCAGACGTACGAGCTGGGCACGAAGTGGGATCTGGCGGGCGGCGCACTCGGCCTGACCGCGGCGGTCTTCCGTACCGAACTGAGCAACTCGTGGCAGTACACGAGCGACGACACGTCGCCCGTGCGGGCGCTGCCAGCCAAGCGCGTCGACGGTGTCGAACTCGGCTTGCAGGGCAATATCACCGACAAGTGGTCGATCTTCGCGGGCATCTCGCGCATGAAGAGCCGTATCACCAAGGGCGCGAACGAGGGGGCGGAGGCGGCCAACGTGCCGGACTGGAGCGGATCGATCTGGACGTCCTACCAGGTCACGCCGGACCTCGCGCTCAGCTACGGCGTGCAGTACGTGGGGCATCGCCGCTATACGGACAACCTCTATGTCGGCGGTCAGAACAACAACAGCAGCAACGCGTCGGGCCCGTCGGGAGTGAACCCGATCTACACGGCGGACAACGAAAAAGCGCCGAGCTACTGGGTGCATAACCTCGCGGCGCGCTATCGCGTGAACCGTCATGTGCACGTCAACCTGAACCTGAACAACGTGTTCAACAAGTTCTATTACGCACAGATCGGCGCATCGCTCGACGGCTTCCAGTTGTACGGCGTGCCGGGCGCAGGACGCACGGTGACGGTCAGCGCGGATATTGCGTTCTAAGCGTACCGAGCGCAGGAGAAAGCACCATGATGATCGAGATTCCCGGCGTCTTCAGCCGCGACGAAGCGCGCGCTTTGTGCGAGCAATTGCAGGCGCAAACGTGGGTCGACGGTAAAGCGACGGCGGGCATGCAGTCGGCACAGGCGAAGGAAAACCGGCAGCTTTCGGAAGACGACCCGTGGGGGCGTCGTCTGGGCGACGAGATTCTGCGGCGTCTGTCGCAGGACGCCGTGTTCATGTCGGCCGCGCTGCCGCGCCGGATCTATCCGCCGCTGTTCAACCGGTACGAAGGCGGTGAGGCGTTCGGCTATCACGTCGACAATGCCGTGCGTGGCATCAAGGGCGTGCGCGAGCGGGTTCGCACGGACTTGTCCGCTACCTTGTTCCTCGCGGATCCGGATAGCTACGACGGCGGCGAACTGGTCGTGCGCGATAGCTTCGGCGAGCGTGCCGTCAAGCTGCCTGCCGGTCACATGGTGCTTTACCCAGGTACGAGCGTGCACAAGGTCAATCCGGTCACGCGGGGCGTGCGGCTGGCCTCGTTCTTCTGGATCGAGAGTCTGGTTCGTGACGACGCCCAGCGTAGCGTCCTGTTCGACATGGACGTAGCGATTCAGCGCATGACACAGCAGGGGGCCGATCAGGTCTACGGCGAATCGCTGGTGCAGTTGACAGGTAGTTATCACAACCTGTTGCGCATGTGGGCAGACGTCTAGCCGCGAGGATTGTGGCCGCCTCCGGCCGTCCTCGTGCTCCCGGACGGCCGTGTACGGCGCAGTGTAAAGTAGCGGACATGGATGCCTTGTTTCAGCCCGTTCAACCGTTTCAGCCGTTCCGCAATGCCCCTTTGTACTGGCGCTCGACGCTCGTACCCGGAGGCGACATGCTCACGGCCGAATACAACGACCATACGTTCGCGCCGCACTGGCACGACACGTACACGTTCGCGTGCATCGTGGCCGGAGCGGAGCGCTACGCCTATCGCGGCGGCGAGCACGTGGCGGACGCCGGGTCCATCGCCATCATCCATCCCGGCGAAGTCCACACGGGCGCGCGGGAAACAGACTTCGGCTGGCGTTATCGCGTGTTTTACCTGCCCGTCGGCTTCGTGCAGGGTGTGCAACGTCAGTTGGAAAGCCCGCTGGATATGCGGGGCGGGCCGTCGTCGGTGGACGAAGCGATGCCCTGGTTCGGCGAACACGTCATTTACGACGTGCAGGCCTTGGACCGTCTGCTTGAAGCGCATCGACTGCTTCAGATCGGCGCAGATCCGCTGCTGGCCGAAAGCGTACTGATCGAAGCCGTGTCGATGATGCTGGTCCGTCATGCGCAGGCGCGCGTGCCGACGTTGCAGATGCACCGCGACGCCGTGCGCGTCGAGACGATGAAAGCGCGTCTGTCGGCCGATCTCACCGAATCGCTCTCACTCACGGCACTCGCCGAAGCCGTCGATCTTTCGCCGTTCCATGCGGCGCGCCTGTTCTCCCGGGAGACTGGACTGGCACCGCACGCGTGGCGCAATCAGTTGCGTCTCGTGCGAGCGCTGCCCGCCCTGCGCGCCGGGGCTTCGGCGACGGACGTCGCACTCGCACAGGGCTTCAACGATCTGTCGCACTTCACCCGGTACTTCCGTCGCGCGTTCGGCGTGTCGCCCGGGAAGTGGAGCGTCGGGCCGGCGGCGTAACCGTTGCGGCAGGGGCGCGCTCAGCTTCATGTGCTGCTTCATGCACCCACGTCAGGAAATCCCGCAACGGTCTTGATTTGTCGGCGTCGCGCGGCACGAGCGTGACGTAGGTCGCGCCGGCGGCCTGTATGTCAGGAAACGGCATGACGAGGCGACCGGCAGCCAGTTCCCGATCGAGCGTCGGCGTGCAGCCAATCCCCAGCCCCAGACCATCCACCACCGCCTGCAAGCTCACGTGATAGTGGTCGAAGCGGTGGAATCGCACCGGCCGAAGCGCAGGCACACCTGCCACACTCAACCAGTCTTCCCAGGCACCCACGCGCGTCTGCGTGGCGACGAAGGTGTGCTTCGCCAGATCTTTCAGTCGACGTAATGGCAACGCTTCCAGCAGCGAGGGGGCGGCCACGACGCTTGCGCGTTCGGTGAACAACAGCGTCCTTTCATAAGGCTGCCATTCGGGACGTGGCGGCGGATCGCGCCGGATGGCGACGTCGAACCCGCCGCGAAACGCCGGATCGGCCCCGCTCGACGTGGTGACGACCACCTGCACATCCGGGTGGGCCGCATGAAATGCAGGCAGCCGCGCGATGAGCCAGTGCATCGCAAGCGTGGTCTGGGCGTTGACACGCACCACGCGCGTTTGCGGCGCTTTGCCGAAGCGCAGCGCTGCGTCGCCAATCAGGTCGAACGCTGCGCTGATCTCGGCTGCGAAGGCCCTTGCGTGGTCCGTCGCGACATTGCGCTGCCCCTGACGAACGAACAACGTTTGCCCCAGCCACTCTTCGAGCAGGGCGATCTGACGGCTCACGGCACCGTGCGTGATCGACAGTTCCTGCGCGGCGGCGCTGAGGCTCTCGGCGCGTGCGGCGGTTTCGAAAACACGCAGGGCATGCAACGGCGGTAGTTGGCGCGACATGTTGGGGCTCTGGAAGGCGACGTCGTCAATGAACTGTGACTTTTTATCACAGAAGGGCGGCGAATTTGTCGATGGTGTGAGTGTGCATCATGCTTTATCGTCGCGGCTAAGGTTCACGCTGCCTGAGACGGCTTGATAGCGTGAGGGAATCGGCAAATCGCGAGGCACGGATGTTGGCAGGATTCTTGGCGGGACACGCGTGGGGCATGGTCATGATCGCCATCGTCGGCACGGCGGCGGGGGCGGTCAGCGGGGTGGTCGGCACGGGATCGTCGATGATGCTGCTGCCGGTGCTGGTGTACACGTACGGTCCGAAACAGGCGGTGCCGATCATGGCCGTCGCGGCCATCGTCGGCAATCTCTCGAAGGTAGTGGCGTGGTGGCGCGAGATCGACTGGCGCGCCGTGCTGGCTTACTCGGTGCCGGGCGCACCGGCAGCGGCGCTCGGTGCGAAGACGCTCTGGAGCCTCCCGTCGACCGCCGTCGATATCGCGCTGGGGTTATTCTTCGTCGCCATGGTGCCGACCCGGCATTTCCTTCGGCGCCATCAATTTCGTCTGTCGCTCTGGCAGTTGGCGGCGGTGGGCGCGGTGATCGGCTTCCTGACGGGCATCGTGTTGTCGACGGGGCCGCTCAGCGTTCCCGCATTCGCCGCTTACGGCCTGTCGGGCGGTGCCTTCCTCGGCGCGGAGTCGGCCAGCTCTGTCTTCATCTACGTGGCCAAGGTGTTGATGTTCTCGGGACTGGGCGCGTTGCCGCCCGAAGCCTGGGCCAATGGTCTCATCGTCGGCATGACGCTGATGCTGGGCACGATGCTCGGCAAGCGCTTCGTCCTCGGCATTACGCCGAACGTCTTCCAGCGCTTGCTTGACACGATGCTGGTCGTCTCCGGCGGCGTGATGCTGAGTGCGGCGTGGCGCTGAATTGACTAAGGGCGCATCTGTCGCCCAATTGACCTTTGGACTTCAGGCAGGCATTGTGCCTGCCTCATCGAGCAGCCAGTCCGAGAACGTGCGAATCGGTCCCTGGGCCAGTTCGAGCGGTTCGGGCAGCACGAGACAGAAGTTCTTTGCCACCGCGCTGTCCTGCGGCCACGGTGCGACCAAACGGCCTTGTTCAAGCTCGACCCCGATGTAAAGACGCGGCACCAGCGCTACGCCCAGACCGGCCAATGCGGCCTCGATCAGCATCGAGTGAAGGTCGTAACGTGCGCCTACGGCAGAGTTCGTCAGCGTGATGGCGGTACCCTGCGCGTAGTGCTGCCAGGCGTCCGGATTCTGGCGACGATGTAGGCGCGGCAGATCGTCCAGTGTTGCGCCTTCCCCCGCTCGGGCTAACAGCGACGGACTGCACACCGGAATCAGCACTTCCTCCAGCAGACGATGCACGTGCATCCCGGCCCATGCCGGATGCTCGAAATGGATCGCCGCGTCGAACCCGCTGCCTGCCAGCAGGAACGGTTCCATGCATTCCGAAAGATGGACCGTGATATTCGGATGCTGGTCCTGAAAACGCGCTAACCGAGGAATGAGCCAGCGCGTGGCGAAGGTCGGTGTCGCCGCAATATCGAGACTTGCGCCCTCGGTCGGTTGCCCCATCAGATACAGGCTGTCCCGCTCCAGCCGGTCCAGCGTTTCACGCACCTGCGAGGCATATCGCGCACCGTTCGGCAGCAACCGTACCCGGTTGCCGATGCGCTCGAACAACGTCACCCCCAGAAATTCCTCCAGCCGTCCGATCTGACGGCTAACGGCGCCTTCGGTGCGAGCCAGCTCGTCGGCGGCACGCGCGAAGCTCCCGTGCCGGGCGGCGGCCTCGAAGGCGAGCAGGGCGGAATGGCTTGGGATTTTGCGTCGCATCTGGGTTTGGTCGGTGGGAGGGCGATGGCAGTCAGCTTGATTAAATATCACTGAAGACTGATCGGAAATCGTTATGGACGTGGAAAATGCCAGATTAGCATTACGTTCATGCAATGAAAACGCACAATTCTCGTGCGAATGCCCAACCTCCCGGAACGACGAGACATCATGATCTACACCGTCGAATGCACCTTCGCCGACCCTGCAAGCGAGGCCGAATGGAACGACTTCTACAGTCGCGAAAAGCTGCCCGCCCTCATTTCGGTGACGGGTTTTCAATCGTCGCAACGATTCAAGGCGGTCACAGAGGGATGCCCTGTGTATCTCGCCATCCATACTGTCGACGGGCTGGACGTGCTGACCAGCGACGAATATCGCCAGAAGGGCGGTGGCAACTTTGCGCGGTGGCAGCAGCACATCACGGACTGGCATCGAAATCTGTACAGCGACATCGGCTTGGCGCCTGTCGTGCAGACGCGCGAGCGTCTGGCGCTTTGCGCGAGCGGACCTGAGCCGCTGGTCGACATGGGGCTTAAGCCGCTCGCCATGCACGCGGTGGCGCTGGAGAAAGCACCGGCGCACCGGTGGCTTGCCGTGGTGTCGACAGACGATGCCGCGCGTCTCGCCGAACCGCCGCAAGGCGTGCATCTCTACGCGCCGATGGGCGAACAACTGACCCGCAGCGAGATGCTGCGCTGAGGCGCGCCGAATCTCGACGTGCGCCACTACCCGTTCAGGAGTCGCAAGATGTCATTCCCTCACTTCCCGCGCCAGCGGATCGGCGATTTCACCGTCACCGCCATCAGCGACGGCTACCTCACGGCGAGCTTCGACTTCCTGTCGAATATCGACGCTACCGACGCCGAGAGCATTCAGCGTGCTGCCGGTGAGCCCGATCCAGCAGCCGTCCACATCAACTGTTACGTGGTGCAAGGCGGGGGACGCACAGTTCTCATCGACAGCGGGGCGGGTGGCATCAAGCAGTGGGGGGGCCATCTGAACGCGAACCTTCGGCATGCGGGCATCGCACCGGAAGCCATCGATACGGTGCTGCTCACTCACGCGCATCCGGATCATGTCGGTGGGCTGATGACGCCGGATGGGCAACGCGCATTCCCGAACGCCGAGCTTGTCGTCGATGAGCGAGAGATCGGGTTCTGGCAGAACGATGCCCATCTGGCGCGCGCAAGCGAACGGGCGCGTGGCAACTTCCGGATCGCACGCGGCGTCTTCGAAGGGTATCGCGAACAACTGCGCACCTTTCGCGCCGGTGAAGTACTCCCCGGCATTCAGGCGATGTCGCTGCCCGGGCACACGGAGGGCCACACCGGCTTTCTCATCGAATCGGCTGACGCGGGGCTGCTCGTCTGGGGCGATATCGTGCACTTCCCGCATATCCAGATCCAGCGGCCCGATGTCACGATTGCGTTCGATCAGGATGCCTCGCTTGCTGCGGCAACCCGCTCCCGGTTGCTCGATGGCGTCAGCGCTGACGGCGTGCTGATCGCGGGGATGCATCTCGGCGAGCTCGGGTTCGCGAGGATTCGTCGCTCGAAGGGCGGGTACGGTCTCGCGTACGAGACCGATGCGTGATGGGCGAGTGATGGGCGAGTGATGGGCGAGTGAGCGCGGTATCAAGCCCGCGCCATCCTCGCCGCGATGAGGTTCACCGCCAACCCGAGCGTCATGGCGACGCCGCCCACGACGAACAGCAGCGAGTAGTTGCCGGACGTCGCCGCAAAGAGGAACGACAGCCCGTAGGCAGCGCCCGCCTGAAAGGTGGCGAAGCTGGTCGTCGCGATGCTCCACGCACCTTTCTGCGAGGCGGGATGATGAGCGAGGAGTTCGTTCACACGGCCCAGAACGAGCGGCACGATACCCGGCGTGAATGCGCCCATCACCATGCTGGAGATGATCAGGGCGGGCAGCCCGAGGCCAAGCACTGGCAGGATCACGGCAAACATCTGCGCAACGTACGCGACCCGCAACGCTCGCGCAAAGCCGATGCGATCCGCAAGGTGCCCCACGAAAAGCGGTCCGACGATGGCCCCCAGTCCGTACAGCACCCAATAGTTCGCGCCCGCGTCGAGCCCTTTGCCCAGACCGCGTGCGACGTAATCGACCAGGAAGATCATGTGCGGCACCAGCGCCACGGCGTTCAGTGCGTATTCGATGTAGAGCGAGCGCAACGTCATAGGGGCGGCGGGACGGTGTTTCGGATGCGCCGCCGTCGCTGCTGTCGCCGGTGCACTCGCGGGCCAGCCGCGCCATGCCACGACTGTGAGGACCAGCGACAACACGCCGAGCCCGATCCACGTTTGCGCGAGGCCCTGACGCAGCAACAGCGGCACGAGTGTGCCCGATGCGGCGATTCCCAATCCGAGGCCTGCGAAGATCGCGCCGCTCACAATGCCGCGTCGCGACGGTGTGACGTGTGCGAGCACCGAAGGTGCGGCAATGACCATCAAAACGCCGCCCGCGAAGCCCGAGACGAAGCGCCACGCGAAGAACCACAGGAACGAGAGCGGCCACGCACAGGCGAAGAATGCCGCGACGACGAGTAGCATCATCACGCGCAGGATCGTCACGTTCGACGCATGACGCGACAACACGCGCGCGCCCAGCGCACCGGCGAGATAGCCGCCGAGGTTTGCGGCACCCAGATAGGCCGCCGTCGAGGGCGCGAACCAGTGTGCGCCGATGATCGCAGGGAGCAGGGCGGTGTAGGCGAAGCGGGCAAAGCCGATACCGATGAGGCTCGCGCAGGCGGCGCAAAGTGTGGCGCGCCAGGCGTTGAAAGGGGCGGTCGATGTGCCGCCGAGGACTGCATTGGACATGATGACTCCGGGGGACGCTGCGTCGCGTCGCGCATCGAACGGCGCGGCGCGCAAAGGCGATGGAGTCAGTGTAGGTTGCTGCGGTGCGTCAGAGAACGGCTGTGCGTCGGAAGTCATTCTTCCGCGCGGCGTACGAATCGGCGCCTGTTTCGCACGTCCGATGGGAGGCGCCGCTCCTTAGCGCTTGCCTGCCGCCAGCTTGTGCGCATGCGAGAAATGCTTGCGCAGACGCGGTACGGCGAAGTCAACGAACGCGCGCACTTTGGGCACGGCCAGCCGTCCCTGAGGCGTGATGACGTGCACCGGCATCGGTGGATGTTCGTAGTTCTGGAGAATGATCTGCAACGCGCCGCGCTCCAGTTCATCGACGATGTGATACGAGAGCATGCGCGCCACGCCGTGCCCGGCCACGACCGATGCAATGGCTGCCCGGATCGAGTTGACGATCAGTCGTGGCGTGAACTGGACGATCTGCGGCACGGTGCTGCGCCCCGTGGGCGGGAAGCGCCACGAATCGATACCGAAATACGTCATGGAAACGATGCGATGTTTCGCGAGATCGGCAGGCGTCTCGATGGGCGGGTGCGAGGCCAGATATTCGGGGGACGCGGCGATGATGCGTCGCACCTCTCCCACCTGCGTCGCCACCAGCGACGAGTCGGGCAGGTGTGCCACGCGTACCGCCACGTCGACGCCTTCGTCGATCAGGTTCACCGGCAGGTCGCTCATTTGCAGACGCACCACAACGTCCGGGTAGCGCTCGATGAACGCTTCGGCGATCTCGCGCATGAACGTCTCGCCAGCGGCGAGCGACATGGAGACGGTCAGTTGTCCGCGCGGCGCAGACCGCTCACCGGCGGCGATGACGTCAGCTTCATCGAGGTCGAGCAGAATGCGTCGGCAAGCGGCCGCGTAACGCTCGCCGGCGGCGCTGAGCTTAAGCGTGCGCGTGGTGCGATGGAGTAGCGCGGTGCCGGTGTGCGTCTCCAGATAGGCGATGGCGCGGCTCACGGCGGCGGCCGAGCGTCCGAGACGCCGGGCTGCTCCGGCGAGGCTGCCTTCGTCGACGGTGGCGACGAAGACCTTCATGGCGTCGATTCGGTCCATGAGCGATAGATGAGGGCGAAGACGGCCAAGCGTACCCGAAACCCCCGAAACCGGCCAATACGGCGACAATGGCGTGCGGATTTCCCGCTGGAGCCAGACACCATGCTGACGGTTCATCACCTGAACAACTCCCGCTCGCAGCGCGTGCTGTGGATGCTTGAAGAACTTGGGGTGCCGTACGATCTGCAACGCTACGAACGCGATCCGAAGACGATGCTCGCGCCGCCGGAACTGCGCCGTATTCATCCGCTCGGAAAATCCCCCGTCATCACCGACGGCGATCTGACGCTGGCCGAATCGGGCGCGATCATCGAGTATCTGACCGACCGCTATGGGCAGGGACGTCTCGCACCGCCGCGCGACACCCCCGAGCGTCTGCGCTGGACGTACTGGCTGCATTACGCCGAAGGCTCCGCGATGCCGCCGTTGCTGCTCAAGCTGGTCGCCCTGCGTATCGCCAGTGCGCCGATGCCGTTCTTCGTCAGACCCATCGCACGCAAGATCAGTGGCACGCTGCAATCGAGTTTCGTCGATCCGCAACTGGCGCTGCATTTCGGGTACGTCAACGATGCCTTGACCAGGACCGGATGGTTCGTCGGCGATACCTTCAGCGCGGCCGACATTCAGATGAGCTTCCCGCTGGAGGCCGCTGCGGCACGCGGGGACGCGAAAGACCGCTGGCCAGCCATCGCCGATTTCCTTGAACGTATCCACGCGCGCGACGCTTACCAGCGCGCGCTGACGCGCGGCGGTCCTTTCGAACTGCTAAGCTGATCGCTCGCCTGCGCCACACCACACATCCGCCAAACGTTATGAAAAATCCGATTGCTTCGTTGCTCGCCACCGCCGCTGTCTGTCTTGTCGCGACGGCGTCCGTCCATGCCGCCGAAGGCATGGCGCCATTGCCCGGTTCGGCAATTTCAGCGGCCGCCACCGAAGGGTTGGGGGCGTCTGGGAGTGCGACCCCCGCCGTGCCTGCGTCGCAGTTGGCCGCGAACAAGCAGGCCGTGCTGGCCTTCTATGAAGCGGGTCTGAATCGCAAGGACTTCGCCGCTGCGCGTCAGTTTCTGGGTGACAAGTACATTCAGCACAACCCGAATGCCCCCGACGGTGTGGAGGGTTTCGGCAAGTTCGTCGACTTCCTGCGCAAGAATCAGCCCGACTCGCATAGCGATATCGTGCGCGCGTTCGCCGACGGCGATTTCGTCATTCTCCACGTGCGCAAGGTGCCGCATCCCGGCGATCTGCCGATTGCCATCGTCGACATCTTCCGTCTGGAAAAGGGCAAGATCGTCGAGCATTGGGACGTCTCGCAGCAGACACCCGCGAAGACCGTCAGCGGTAACTCGATGTTCTGATTTCCCGGCTAACGACACGCGACACTCGGATGTGCGCCCGCATTAGCCGGGCCCGTCGCCGGAGAACAGACGTTTGCAGTGTTCGAGGTAAGCGGCTTCGTGTTCGCTTGTGAGCTGGACCACGCTGTTCCAGAGCCAGACCGGGGAGTCGATGGTCTTCGAGCGGTTGCGTTGCAAGTCGGCGAGCCACTCGCGACAGGTGGCGTCGTCCATTTGCCTTGCATGCGCGTGGCCGACGACACCCCCGAGGTACTGTGCCACTTCGGCGGCGTCGTGCTGCGTGAGGGTGTCGATCTCAAGTTTCAGATCCTGTGGCAGCAACTCGCGAATCACGATAGAGCGATCCATCAGACGTGCCGCACGCATGCGCTCCCCAAGCGACGGCGACAGGTGCCGCGCGCCGGTGACCACACGTTCGGCGTTGTCGCGAGGCATGCGAACGCCCGCATAGCGAGGCGCTGCTGCTTTCACGCCTTCTTTCAGGTCCATGAGACAGAGGTCGTCGCCCTGCACGACGCCACCGTCCACGTCGAGCAACACGGCGTAGCGCAGCCGCCCGAGCGAGCTGCATCCCTTCACCCAGTAGGCGGCGTCGAGCACTTCGACGGCACCGTCGTTGGGACGTCCGCGCAATGACGTGGCCAGACTCGCGATGGTGTCGAGCTGAAACAACGCGTCGATCTGCTTTTGCTCCGTCGCGCTGAGCGGCCAGAAGCGTCTGCCCAGCGGAATCTTCGGACGGATGTCCTCGATGCGCTCCAGCGCGAGATGCTTCCACGAACGTTTGACTGCGCGCCGCATGATCAGATCGACAATCTCCGGGCGCTCGTTCTGTGCCTGCCCGTTGTGCGATTTGTCGCGCCCCTTGCCGTTTTTCGTGCCGTGCGATTTGCCGCGCGATTGACCGAATTCGGGATCGGCTTTGCCATCGCCGCGATCGAATGCCGCCATATAGCCATGCGTGAGCGCTTCGAGCATGTGGATGATGGTCAGCCCTGAGAGCGCCGAGCCGCGCGCGGCGCTGGCCAGCGAGAGGGCGAGGCGGATGAGGTCGTGGACTGGGTTGCCGATGACGGTCTGGTCGAGATCGCGGATCAGCACGTCGACATGCCCGTGAGCGTCCGCGAGCGGGCCGAGATTGCCGGTGTGACAGTCCCCGCAAATCCAGATCGCGGGGCCTTGCGGCAGATTGACGTCGGCCTCGTCCAGCCATTCGTAGAATCGCGCGGTGCTGCCGCGCACATAAGCGTGATGTGATCGCGCCATCTTGCGATCACGTTCATGGGTGAGTCGCTCTAACCGGGCCTTGGGCGTGGCCCATTGTTTCTTCTTGCCAGTTTTGACGCGCTTGCCGTTCGCCATTCGACGCTCCCTGAGGGCGCGTCGCGCCAGCCATGCAGGTGGCTGGACGCGATGCAATGCACCCAGTGTCGGGCAAACGTTGCGTCAATGGCAAGCGACGAGCGTTCTGACGACGTCGGCGAGCGAGGTCGTGCCGCGTCGCGGCGTACCTTCGAACGTCATCCAGCCCTCGTTGAAACCGTCGAGCATTTGCATGCGCGGCGTCGGGTAACGCATGCCTTGTGCGAGGAAACGCGCTTCCCATTCGTCGCGGGCAATGACTTGTGCCGCTACGTCGCGACCGAGTGCGTGGCCCAGCGTCTTCGCCAGCAAGTCAGGCGAGACGAGTTCCGGGCCACACAACTCGACAACGCGCTTGCCCGCCCACGGTTCGCGCAGCAGATGGGCTGCGGTCGTGCCGACATCGGCCGTGGCGACCATCGGGATTGCACGGTCGAGCGGCGAGAGGTAGCTCTCCAGCACGCCGTCCGTGCGGGCACGTGCCACATCCCATGCTGCGTTCTCCATGAACCATGCCGCGCGCAGGAACGTCACCGGCAGGTCGAGTGCGCCTAAGTGCTGTTCTAGCAGCGAGAGCTGCGACAACAGACTTGGCTGGGCGGCCTGCGCACCGACGGTCGACAGGCAGACCACACGTGCTGGCCGGGCGGCCTGAAGCGCTTTGACAATCCCCGCGATGTTGGCGCGCGACTCGGCGAAGTCGGGCGACGGATCGAAGTGCGGCGGCAACAGCACGAACACGCCTTGTGCACCGGTGAAGGCACGGGTGAGGGCGTCGGCATCGGCCACATCGGCGACGGCGACGTCGCAGCCGCGAGCGTGCCATGCCGCACCCTTAGCGGCGCTACGCACGACGGCGCGCACCGTGTCGCCCTGATCGAGCAGCGTTTGGGCGACGACTCCGCCGACTTGTCCGGTAATTCCAGTAATGGCGTACATCTCGAATCCTTGAATAGATCGCGGTCCCTACCGCGCTGGTCGCTATTCTCGGCAGATGTCATGCATTTCGCGATAACATCAATGTCATTTGATTCATGCTGATTTGGCATCTGATGCCGGGGAGGGCGAGGTGGCCGGATTCGATGAACGCATGCTCAACGGCATGAGCGTGTTCGTGGCGATTGTGGAGGCGGGTAGCTTTGCGGCGGCGGGCGAGCGGCTGGATATGTCGCAACCGGGCGTGAGCCGTGCCGTATCGCGGCTGGAGGGGCGGCTCGGCATCCGGCTTTTCGATCGGACGACGCGCGTGGTGTCGCTTACGGACGAAGGCCGCCGCTTCTATGCACAGGTCACGCCGTTGCTCGCCGGACTGGAGGACGCCGCAGCGACGGCGTCGGGTGGTGCTACGGCCGTGCGCGGGCGCTTGCGCGTGAACATCGATCCGTTCTTCTCGCGTCTGATTCTCGGGCCGAGTCTTGAAGCGTTCCTCGCACAACATCCCGCGTTGCACCTCGAACTGATCACGCGGGACAGTCTGGGCGACATGATTGCCGACGGCTTTGATCTGGCGGTGCGTTTCGGCGTGCCGCCCGACTCGACGCTCGTCGCACGCAAACTGCTCGACACACCGATCCTGACGGTCGCTGCACCCGCCTATCTGAAGCGCTGCGGGCGGCCGCTCAAGCCGGAGGAACTGGCGTCGGACGCGCACACCTGCATCGAATTTCGCGATCCGCGCACGGGGCGTCCGTTCCCGTGGGAGTTTCATCGCAAGCGCAAGCGTCTCGTCGTACCGACGAACGGGCGGCTCGTCGTGAACGATGCAGGCACGCTGCTCAGCGCCTGTCTGGCCGGTTACGGTGTCGCGCAGGTGATGGGCTTCGGCACCGAAAGCTGGCGCGAGAGCGGCCAACTCGTCGATCTGTTCCCCGACTGGCCCGACGAGCGGTTTCCACTCTATGCCTATCATCCGTCGCGGCATCATCCGCCCGCCAAGACGCGGGCGTTTCTCGACTTTGTGACGTCGCTCACGGCGCAGACATAAGGGACATCCTTGCGAAGCACCTGTATCTGCTGTGTTTGCGGCGCTTTCGGGATCAGGTCGTGAGCACGCGCATGCATGCGCTAACGTCAGCGCGGGGCGTTCCACAGATCGTCAATCGCGCGGATGGCGAGCAGATACCCGTTCGCTCCCGCGCCGCAGATCACCGCTGTCGCCGCGACGGAAATCGTCGAATGGCGATACTCCTCCGAGCGCCGGTGAATGTTGGTGATGTGCAGCTCGACCACGGGCCGCACCAGTAGCTTGACGGCGTCCAGCACGGGAATCCGCCCGAACGAAAAGCCGGCGGGATTCAGGATCAGTGCCGCGTCCTGAAGGAACGCTTCCTGAATCCAGTCGACCAGTTCGCTCTCGCTGTTCGTTTGACGGAACACGCAATCGAATTCGAGCGTCGCGGCCAGCTTCAGACAGTTTTGTTCAATGTCCGCCAGTGTGGTGGTGCCGTAGAGCTGCGGCTCTCGCAAACCCAGCATGTTCAGGTTCGCGCCGTTGAGGATGTAGAGTTTTCGGGTCATGACGTCAGTGAGTGGATGATCGGTCCAGGGGCGTGCCCTTCGTTTCGGGCGAGATGGCGATCATCAGGAAGGAAAGCAGATTCAGCGAACCGCACACTGCGACGATGGCCCAGGGCGAACCGTTGAAGGCGCCCAGCAGCGCCACGGCAACGATGGGCATCGGTCCGCCCGTCAGCAGATTGGCCCCCGAGTACGACAGGGCAGAACCGGTGTAACGGGCTTCGGTCGGGAAGGACTCCGCGAACCACACGGGTTGAATGCCGCTCTGGAACTGCGTAAAACCGAGGAACGCGCCCATCACGATCATCGTCAGGGGCAGCGAGTTCTGACCCAAAATCGGGAAGTAGATCAGGCAGCAGACCAACGTGCAGAACGAACCGAGCAGCAGCGCGCGCTTGCGTCCGATCCGGTCGCTCAGATAGCCGCCTGCCAGCGCGCCTACGATGGCGCAGACGTTCGCCACCATCAACAGCATGAACCCCGTTTGCTTGGGCACGCCGAGTTGTTTGGTGAGATAGCTGAGCGAGAACACCACGATCAGATAGAACAGTGCAGCGGGTCCGCAGAAGAACAGCGTCAGACGCAGCGCCGTACGCCAGTGATGTTTGAAGACGATGCCGAGCGGGTTCGACACGCGGGTGCGCTGCCCGTTTTTCTTGAGCGCTTCGAACGCTGGCGTCTCGCTGACCTTGCGGCGAATGTAGATCCCCAGCAGCACCAGCACGAAGCTGGCGAGGAACGGCACGCGCCATCCCCACGATTCGAAGGCGTCCGGCGAGAGCAGACCGGCCAGCGCAAAGAGCGAGAAGTTGGCGAGGATCTGGCTCAGCGGCGAGCAGATGCCCAGCAAGCCGGAATACCACCCACGCCGCTCGGCGCTCGCGTGCTCCACGGCCATCAGTTGCGCGCCGGTCGATTCGCCACCAAGCGCGAAGCCCTGGATGATGCGCAGCGTCACGAGCAGCGTCGGTGCAATGATGCCGACCTGTGCGTACGTGGGCAGCAGCCCCATCAGAAACGACGAAGCGCCCATTACCGACACGGTAATCAGCATCAGCTTGCGACGTCCCCAGCGGTCGCCAAGCATGCCGCAGATCACTGCGCCGAGCGGGCGTGCGGCGAGTCCGGCCCAAAAGCTCGCGAGCGAGGCGAGCAGCGACGCCGTCGGATCGAGCGACGGGAAGAACAGCTTGGGAAAGATCGTGGCCGCGACCACACCGTAGAGTGCGAAGTCGAACCATTCGAGCGCGGTGCCGACCGTTGCCCCCGCGACCGCCCGACGCGCCATCAATTGGGCCTGCGTGGATTGTGCTTCCACGTTCAGGTCCGAATCCACCAAAGTTGACATGTTGTCTCCTGAGTTCTCGATATATTGAAACGTTCGTTTCTGGCGACGAACAAGTGCTATTGTTTGCGCGCACCGGAGAGGTCGTTCCAGACCGGAACTCCATTCCACATTATGGAAGATGACGTCGATGTCACTGAAAAACGGGCTGAGAATTCTCGATTTGCTGGCGTCGGAAGGTGAGGGCGCGGGCCTTGTCGCGATTGCCGAAGCGCTGTCACTGCCGCGCAGCACCTGTCACCGCGTGCTGACCGAGCTGGTCGAGAGCGGATACGTCAGGCAACTGGTCGATCACGGCCGTTACATCCTCACGATGCGCATGACGTCGAACGGGCTCGAATTTCTGAGTCTGACGGGCATCGCGGACATCGCACAGCCGATCATCGAACGTCTCGCTGCGCAGACGGCCGGGCTGGTGCGTCTGTCGCTGGTCGACTGCGACGCCATCATCTGGGTGGGCCGCGCCGACGGTCAGCGAACGGGCTTTCGCTACGACCCGGACATGGGACATGCAGCGCAACTCTCCTGCACGTCCACGGGCCATGCGTGGCTCATGACGATGACCGACGAACAGGCGGCGTCGCTCGTGCTCAAGCAAGGCTTCGGACAACCGAACGAGTTCGGACCGAATGCGCCGACGACGCTCAAAGCATTGCTGGGTTTTCTGCACGCCGCGCGCGTGCGGGGTTACGCGATGATCGACGAAGTCTTCGCACCACGCATGGCGGCGGTGGCGGTGCCTGTCGTGAGCGGCTCGCGTTGCGTGGGGGTCATCAGTCTCGCAGCGCCCCGGGTGCGGCTCACGGCGAAGAAGATTCACGAGTTCTCCGGGCTGATGCTCGAAGCGGCCAACGAGCTGGCACAACTGAGCAACATGGCGGGCTTTCCGAGCCGTCCGCCGCTGGGTAAGGGATAAGCACTCACGCTGATGCGCCGTGAACGGGAATCGCGGCGATAATCGTGGGCTACCCAATGGAGTATCAGATGGACATGCGTAATCAGCGCGATGCAACGCACGCGGAACCAGAGGCGGCGAGCGTGAACATTCCGAGCGATTTCAGCCGGATCGATGTGCCCGCTCGTCTCAGAGCACAGTTGTTGTTCATGCGCGAAGTGGATGCGCTCAAAGAGACCTGGCGCAACACGTTGCTGATCACCGGAAAGCGTTTCGAGAACGATGCCGAGCACAGTTGGGAAATGGCATTGATGGCGACGGTGCTGGCCGAGTATGCGCCACAGGGCACGCAGATTGCCCGCGTCATGCTCATGCTGCTGATCCACGATCTGGTCGAGATCGATGCTGGCGACACCTATGCCTACGACGCCGTGGCCGCGCAGGATCAGCACGAACGCGAGCAGGCGGCGGCCGAGCGCATCTTCAATCTGTTGCCCGTGGATCAGGCGAAATCGTATCGCGCGCTGTGGGAGGAGTTCGAAGCGCGCGAGACGGTGGACGCCAAGTTCGCGCGCGCGATGGACCGGCTCCAGCCGCTGCTGCACAGCTATCACACGCACGGTCGCGTCTGGGCCGAGCGCTCGATCAAAGCATCGCAAGTGCGCAAGCTGATGCATGTGATCGGCGACGCGTCCCCCGCGCTCGGAGAACTCGCCCACCGGATGATCGCCGACGCTATCGACAGCGGCTTCCTCGAAGATCACTGACGTCTAACGGCGGATTCTAGCGGCAGATCTCCGCGATCTGTTCGCGCAGCCATCGATGCGCGGGGTCCACATCGCGTCGCGCATGCCAAGCCGCCTGAAACAGAAAAGGCGGTACCGCAAACGGCGCGGCGAAGCGGCGCAACTGGCGGTCGTGGCGCAGATGCGCGACGGCCGTTTGCGCGACCGTCAGAATTAGATCCGTCCCCGCAATCAACTCCGGCGCGATGCTCCAGTGCGGCAGCGTGACGGCTACGCGCCGCGTGTGTCCCAGCTCCCCAAGTGCCTGATCGATCTCGTTGTCCGCCCCCGGACGCATCGCGACCAGCACATGCGGGCGCGCCAGCCATGCCGCCATCGTCAGACCACCGCGCGCAGGCAGCGTGGTGCGATCCGCCAGACAGATGAACGATTCTTCGAACAGCGTCTGCGTCTCCAATTCCCCCGGAAATTCGTGAAACACACCCAGCGCCAGATCGATTTCACCGTCGAGTAGCTGGGTGAGCATCGCTTCGCGGCTTGCTTGCGTTGCCGCAAGGTCGATGCCCGGTGCTTGCTCTCGCACGCGTCGCGTGAGTTGAGGCAGCGAGACGCGCGAGCCGTAATCGGAGAGCGCGATACGAAAGGTCCGCTTCGCCCGGCGTGGATCGAACGCCGGCGCGTGCAGCAACCCTTGCAACTGGTCGAGGGCGTCTTCAAGCGGACGTTGTAGTTCCAGCGCTCGCGAAGTCAATGCGAGGCCGCCGTCGCGTCGTACCAACAGCGGGTCATCGAAGATGCCGCGAAGTTGCGCCAGCGCGTGGCTTACTGCCGGTTGGCTGCGATGCAGCCGCAACGCTGCGCGCGACACATGGCGCTCCGCGAGCAAGGCGTGCAGCGTCAGCAACAGATTGAGGTCGATTCGACGCAGGTCATCCATGTAACGAATAGTTTATGTGACGAATTAGAATTTCCATTATTGAAATGGATGACTCATGCTGAAGGCAAGCGATTTTTACGAATAAAGAGGTCACTTCATGAATGCATCAATGACACCCCAAATCCCCGCGACAGTCTTGCTGCCGCTCGTCATCGCGATGCTGGCCGGTGCTGTTGTCCCGTTTCAGGCTGGCAGCAACGCAGCGCTTGGGCGCGCACTGGGTCATCCGCTGTGGGCGACGGTGGCGTCGTTGCTCGTGAGTCTTATCGTTGTGCTGCCCGTGCTGATCGGCATGCGCGCCGGGTTGCCGGACATTGGCGCCGCCGCGCGCGGGCCGTGGTGGCTGTGGATCGGCGGTATTGCGGGCGTGGCTTACATCACGGCGGCGCTGGTGCTCACGCCGCGTCTGGGGGCGGCGAACTTCATCGTCTGTGTTGTGGCGGGGCAGGTCGTCGCGTCGCTGATCATCGACCACTTCGGGCTGATGGGACTTGCCGCCAAGCCCGTCAATCTCGCGCGTATCGCAGGCGTGGCGCTCATTGTCCTGGGCATGCTCGTCGTGCAATGGGGAACGCGCGCGGCATCAACGGGGGCGACAGGGGCGGTCGCGGCGAAGTCCATCGTTTCCTGAGAGGGACGCAACCCGCATCGTCGTCACCCGTTCGGCATTGCGCTCAACGTCGATGTAATCAGGTGGCTTGATATATTTGGTGGATACGCAATTAGCGTTGTTAGGACCCCATTTTGGTGCGCTTTTCCACCAGTGGAACGCCCTGCCTGGCGGGCGTTTGCGGGGTGTCGCGCGAATTTGTCGCGGCAAGGCTCAAGTTTCGTGAAAAGCACTCGTTAAGTCTCGTCAGAGGTACCGAAAGCGGTACGCAGAGAGACAGTGACCTGCCGCGCGTGCCGGCGGCAGGGCGAAACCAAGACCCCCAGGACGAATCGCGCAACCACCGATGTTCAAGAATCTGAGTATCAGCAAACGGCTCGCCGCCGCCTTTTCCCTTAACGTTCTCATGCTGTTGGTCGTGGCGGTCGTCGCCGTGACGAAGATGGCGACGATGGACACGAACACGCAACTCATCGTGTCCGACCTGAACAACAAGATTCTCGAATTCCATAACCTGAAGGATCGCGCGGCCTATGTGGCTGTGCTGCTGCGCGACATTGCGATGTCCGAAGACGCTTCGCAGCTCGATACGCGCCTGAAGAAGATCGAGGAGCTGCGTCAGGCGAACCTGAAGAGCATCGAGGGCATGGCGACGATGTTCTACACGGAGAAAGGCAAGGCGCTCTATCAAACGCTCACGCAGGCCAGCGCGGAGTACGGCAAGCAACTTGACGTGTTCAAAACGCTCGTGCACAACGGCGACTACGCCGGTGCCAAGGCGCAACTGCTGGGCAGTCTCCAGAAGGCGCAACTGGCGTTCTTCTCGCCACTCGACGACCTGATGGGCGTTGGCAAGGCGGTGAGCGCGAAGGAAGCGGCCGACGCTAACGACGCCTATCTGTCCGCCCGCGTTTGGCTGTTCGCGACGTTATTGCTGTCGGTGACGTTGTCCGTGGTGGCGGGTATGGCGATTGCGCGTTCGGTGACGCGTCCGGTGCGTGCCGTCTCGGAAGGGGCTTCGGCGCTCGCCAACGGCGATCTGACGCATCGCGTGCAAGTGGCAAGCCGCGACGAAATCGGCGAGATGGCCAACGCGTTGGACACGGCCATCGCACAACTGAGTCATCTGGTGCGCAACATTCAGGGCGCATCGGGTGCCATCGACACCGCCGCGCGTGAGATCGCGCAGGGCAACACTGATTTGTCGCAGCGTACGGAAGAGCAAGCCGCCTCGCTTGAGGAGACGGCGGCGTCGATGGAAGAACTGACGTCGACCGTGCGTCAGAACGTCGAGCATGCCGTCGAAGCGAAGCGTCTGTCGCAGGAGGCGTCGGGCGTGGCGGATGCCGGGGCAAGCAGCGTGCGCGCCGTCGTAGAGACGATGCAGGCCATGGCCAGCGCCTCGGCACGTATGAGCGAGATGATCACTGCTATCGAAGGCATCGCCTTCCAGACCAACATTCTCGCGCTCAATGCGGCGGTGGAAGCTGCGCGTGCGGGCGAGCAAGGTCGCGGGTTCGCTGTCGTGGCGGGTGAAGTGCGTACGCTGGCGCAGCGCTCGGCGGGCACCGCCAAGGACATCCGCGAACTGATCGCGGCGTCGGTTCAGCAGGTGCAGGACGGCTCGTCGCGTGTGGAAGTCGCCGGTCGCACGATGGATCAGATCGTGGTGTCCGTGCGTCGTGTGAGCGAACTCATCACCGAAATCGCGGCGGCGAGCGATGAGCAGGCACGTGGCATCGAACAGGTCAATCAGGCCGTCGCGCAGATGGATCAGGTGACGCAGCAGAACGCAGCACTCGTCGAGGAGGCTGCGGCGGCGGCTGAGCATATGCGTCAGCAGGCCGCCGACCTCGTGAGCGAGACGTCGAAGTTCCGCGTGGACAGCGGCGTCGTTGCGCACGGTGACTTTGCGCACCATCCCGTGTCCATGACGCCGAGGCTCGCCGCACCCGACGACAGGCATCTGCGCGTCGTCGCCTGACGACGCGCCCATCGCCGTCTTCCCGTCAGGCGGCGTCGGCGATCGCGGCCCCTTGCGCTGCCTTCGCACCGAACGCAGTGTCGATGGCGGCGACCGCATCCACTAACTGCTGCGCAAGCGCCGGTGATGCACTCGTCATCGGCGCGCGCAGCACGTCTTCCAGCCAGCCTTCACGCGCGAGCCACGCCTTCACCGGACCGGGGTTCGCTTCGGCAAACAGCAACTTCACGACTGGCATGAGTGCATGAAAGAGCACGCGCGCGACGTCGAGTTGCTGCGCGCGTACGGCACGATAGAGCGCCGCGAAATGGGCCGGACGGCAATGCGACGACGCAATAATCGCGCCGTGGCCGCCCATCGTCAGTGTCGACAGTAGTTGATGATCTTCGCCCGCAAGGACGGACAGACGTCCATCGGCGATCAATGCCTGCGTCGTGTGCGCGTTGCCGCCGCAATCCTTGATGCCACGAATGTTGGCGTGACCGGCCAGCGTGAGCAATGTCTCTAAAGAGGGGGACTGTTTAGATTGACCTACTCCAGGAAGGTCTAAAAAGGTCGAAAAATGCCCGAAAAGCCTTGTCGGGTGGTCCTCGGGCTGTGGATAAGTCAAATTGTTGATCAGACGTTTAATTTGACCCAAAAACTAACAAAATCCGACGACAATTTCGCCAATAATTCGTCCGGCATCTGCCAAGAACACATCCACTGATCGCTCAAAGTGAGCCGCCAACGACCCGGAATCGAGGCGATGACATCTCGGCCGGGTCCATTGTCCCGAGTTCGATTCCGGTTCCTGTTTGATTCCCGTTCGAAACCTGGTCGAGTCGCAGCCGAATGACAGGCTGTTTCCCCGCGATCTTCCCGTCTGGCACAAGAATGACAAGCGGAGTTGCCCCGTTATCTGTCGTGTCGACCAGCACAGCCTTGTAATCCCACAGCAGCGAGGGCACGCGCTCCTGCCACGGGCGGGGCCAGCTCGACAGCGCGGCCATTTCCCCGGCCGACGCGATGGCTTCGTCCGCCCCCGCCTGGGCGACCGCGACAAGCGATTCCGTCGAGTACGCGGGGAACTCCTGCGCAATGATCGCCGGCAGTTCGGCTTCCATAAAGCCGGCAACCGCAGGCTCTGCCACTTGGGTTGACGTCACCGGCCGATCAAGCCAATCACTCCAGCGCTGCCGCATCGCATTGCGATACTCAAGGCCGACCGAATTCATGATCGCGTTGTTTTGCATGTCCACCGGGAGGCTCGCCAGCTTCTGGCCAAGTGCCATATCCGGCCCCAGCCAGGACTGGCCGACGTTGTGATCCCAGCCGGGATCAATCCCTTGAGGCACGCGATCGGTGACTTCACCGTCGGCGTTGGTGATCAGCCGATAACGGACGTCGGGTTCGTTCGACGCCTGTTTGCCGGCCGTCGACATTTCAGCCTCGGAGTATGAACGTACTGTGCATCGGCAATTCCAGCCGCATGGAGGGTAATGCGTTCGCCAGAACGGCGACGTGACCGGCAAAATTGTGCCATTCCACGCACGATGTTGAGGCCGAGTCTTGCTGTCGAGCACAGCCCGATATTCAAGGAACGGGCGGCGGTCAGCATTCTCAACGATTTGCTGCCAACGCCCGGCCATATAGGCCGAGTGCATGTTCGCCCGAAAAATCAACTCCGTGCGCCAGCCGCGCGAGCCACGATAAGCCCAGCCTGATCGCTGTACCGTCGCGTCGAAGTCTTTGCGGAACTGCGACAAGGTCGTACCGGCTTCCTGCGCACGCACCAGCGCGGCCTGGATGTCCTTGACCACGTCGAGCGGTGCGCCCGCGACGGTGAAAGCCGTGGCATGCATCGGCCCGAGCATGTCATTCCAGCGATCCGTGGCTACGGGAACCTTGTCACGCAGGTTTGCGATGGCATTGTCGGCACGTACGCCGAAAGGTTGAACATCCATATTGGTGAGCCAGGAGGTAGAGGTTACGCGCCAGCTTGGTCATGCAGCCGTTGACGAAGCAAATAGCCTTCGTATTGCCAGATCCTGGACACCGCATTTTGCCGAGCGATTTTGCGACCGATTTCAACGTCGAAGTTCTCCGGACTCACGCATGCGCTTTCGCCTGTCACGGTGAAACCGTTACGCAGACGCAGTACGCAGATGGTCAGAACACCCAACGCCGAGTACGAACCGGCGGGGATGCCTTCGTCTTCGTTGGCGCGCTGATATCCTTGCTCGGCGGTGAAATACACCTCATCAATGATGGTCGCCTCGATATCGGCGGGAGTCAGTCGGGGAGCGGTCTTCCCCGTCTCCTGAATCAGTTGTTCGACGGCTTTATCGTTCATGGAAATCTCCTTTAATGGTGCTTGAAACCCCGATCAAACGGGGGGATGTCAGCCTTCGCTTGACGAGTCGACATAGCCCTGGGTCGCTGACCAGTCCAGCGCTTGTCGCATGATCGTGATGAGCTCGGAGTTGTCGATCTCGCCGACCAATTGCGTCAGCTTTACGTGAATATCCGCCAGCGACAGCCCGTCGCGCTCGGCTTGCTCCAGCATGCGGGCGATCGGCTCGATTACAGCCGCACTCAGTGCCGCGTCGGCCGCGTCGGACGCCGCGCGCACGCGAGAATCTTCGGCACGAGCTGATGCAAAAACGGCTGCGTCGTCTGATGCCGCGAACTCAGCCTCCGATGGGTGGCTGTCCATCGGCATGAGCGCGTCGCCTTCTTCCGTCGCCTGCGGAATATTCAACTCTTCGAGCATTGCCTTACGAGACGGACGTGCGCCCATGTTCGCGGCGATCTGGTACGTCTGGGCGCGATCCTTGCCGGCCGCGTTGATCTGGAAGAACTCCAGCTCGGGCGACGGTACGTCTTCACCGAAATTGAAGGTCGTAATCCACCTGAAAATCTGTGACATCGATGCCGACGCAATATCGCGATCGGAATCGTTGATATTGCTTTGCCGCGTCATCGCAGTCTCGGTGGCGGCGCGCGCTCCGACGTTTTGCAGCTCAGCGAGCATTGCCTGGCCGGTAAGGCACTTCGACATTTCGCGGTTGGCCGCGTTGATCATCGATTCCTGCGGCAGCATCGAGCCGGTGGTGTTTGCGATCAACAGCTCCACGCCAGTTCCTTCAGGGACGATGGCATATCCGCTGTCAATCATGGCCTCAATCGCCCGCGCCAGTTCTTCCTGTTCGCCTTCGGTCGCGCCCATTCCGTAACGTGCCACGGGCCACGGCAGCCCGTGGCGCTCGCAGAACTTCACGAAGTACTTCCAGCCCCCGGTCTTGAAGGTCCACGGCCAGAAACACCCGGACAGGAGTGCGGATCCGTACGGGTTGGACATCGTGGCCATATGGCGCGACACGATGAAGCGATACGGGTCTTCCACCACAGCGCCGACCGGTTCCGATCGGGTCTTCAGCATCAATTGAGCGTCGACATCAAAACCGAAACGACGGTTCGGCCGGTCAATGACACTCGTTGGAACGATAAAGCCGTCCCAGTTGTTCCACACCAGCTCGTGCACGCGATAGCCGGTGAAAATGGCTGTGAGCATTTGCCACATGACCTCAAGCCAGTCGGTAACGACGCCGTTCGGCTGAAACCTCTGCATCCACTGCTCACACAAGTCCCGCGCTTGTTGGGCTTTTGCGTCATCTTCTGCCCACGTCACGATGCGGTAGTCCATACCGCGAAACTCACCACGAATAGAGCGAACTTCGCCGATAACGTGAGCGTCGGCCAGGATCGACGCATAAACCGTGTCTGCGACACCCATCGCGCGAAGCACCGGATCCGGGTTCGGCAGCATATGGAGCTTGCCGAAGAAATTCGGATCCGAATCGGCCGCAGCCGCCTGCTTTCCGAATGCGTTACGCACTGAGCGCGCGAATCCTTTGATATCAAGCCCCATAGAGAGACACCTTTCGCTTGCCGAATTTGATTTTGGGAATGACCGAGCCCAGTCCCGAGTACGCGAGCATGAAGAGCATTTGCAGCGCGTCCGGACCATCGTCGTGGTCGGCCTCCGGGTAATGCGTCAGCTGCTCAATCAGCACTGTCTGGTTTTTGTGAAGCCGCACTGTGCCGTTCGCGGTGTGAGGCTGTAGCGATAGGATCCGCAAATCCTTGTCTTCGTCTGAACGAATGCCACGCGCCGGAATCGGGACGCCTCGCTCTCGCGACCGCTCGACCAAAACGTCCTTGAAAAACTCCTGAAACTGGATGATCTCGATGCCCCAAACTAGGCAGCGATATTCCTCCTGGAAGCTGATCATCGTTTCGATCTGCAGGTTTGGCACCATGCGTGCGATCTTCGCTTCGACCACATCAAGAACGCCTGTTTTGCGGTTGAGTCCGCCGACTAGGCACGCGCAAGGGTCGCGGCCTTTGTTGCGTTTGCCCATTGACGGATCGTGGGCCCCGTAGAAGATCCATGCATCCGATGGGTGGACCCAAAAAACGAGCTTCTGGAACGGGGCGTCTTCGCTGTTCGTCGGATCGTTCTGATACTCGCAATCGAACGCATGATGATCGTTCGCACGAATCTTCATCAGGCGCAGCAACGGCCGCATACTCGGCCAGGAAACGATTGCGCCATCGTCCATTTCGGCGCGGCGCTGCTCATAGAATTCGTCTGCAGCTTCCTCGCCTTCGTTGAGAAACGCTTCCTCCCACTTTTCCCAAAGGTCCATACGCTTGGGCCACTCGATGATGGCCCGGAACTTCCGGGACTCCCACAACGGGCTACGGTGCACACGGTTGGCCACACCGTCGTAATGCAGAATCGTGTTCAGATAGATGATGTCCATCGAACCATCCGGCGGGCCGAGCGGCATCACGACCTTCTTGAGCCAACGTTCGAGCTTGTCACGCTGGGTCTTCTGTTGGACGTTCTCATCGTTTTCAATATCGTCCAGGAGCACCAGGTCCGGACGGAACGGGCCATGCCGAATGCCGCGCATGCGCTTGCCCGAGCCGAATGCCTGCAGCTTGATATCCGTAGCAGTCAACGCAACGCCCACGTTCCACACGCGGCCCTTTCCGACGTGCTCCGGAAAGTCCATCGCCAGGCGTGGATTGTCCGTTAGCTCTACCTTGATCGCTTCCAGCATCATCTGCGCCTGGTCGCTGCTGTCCATCACAATCGGGATGAAGTGCTTGGACTGGCGCACGATGCAAAGCAACGTGAACACCTGCGTGACCAGGGTTGACTTGGCCTCACCGCGCGGCGCAGACAGATTGATCAGCTTTCCTTGTTTGGCGGCTACGCGCTTTGGCAGGTTGTCGAAACACCAGTCATGGAACACCGACGACTCGGCGCTGTTGCTGTAGTGCGGAAAATACGTCTGGAAGAAGAACCGATAGTCGCCTGCGAAAACACGCATGCGGCGCTCCAGGCGCGCATCTTCGTTCGGCGTGAAGCCGTCGCACGCGGCTTCAATCAGCCTGCGCTGGTCATCGGTGAATGCCATCAGCTCCTTCAGGAACTGTTCGGCGGCGTTAGATTTTTTGGGCATCTTCTATCAGGAGTACTTCTTCGCGACTTCCTGGCCGAACTCTTCCAGGTATGCGATGAACCGGGCGTGCTCTTTCGGGTACTTCGCCTGCACGAACGCGGCAAAGTCTCGCAGCACGTCCATGCAAACCGACAGCGTGGCCAGCTTAGGATTGGAGCGACCAGCCGCGTTGACGGTCTTGATAAAGCTGTCTGAGAGGCGAGCGAGAATGTCGGCCTTTTGAACCGGCTGCAGTTTGCTGTTGTTCTTGAGCTCTTCGAGAGTAGCGAGAAACTGAACCGACATCTCTTCGACCACTTGGCTCGTCATGTTCTCGATGTTGCCGCGAGACATGCGCTGGGCCGAGCGAGCGATATCCCAATCGTCGCCCGCTTCTTTTGCCGCTCGCTTCCAGTTCCGTGCGGTTTGGTAAGACACCTTGCAGACGTCGGCAGCCGTCGTGAGGGGCATGCCCTGCAGGTATTTCGCGCGAAGTTGGTTGCGAGTCTTCGGGTCGTGAGCCAT
The DNA here is from genome assembly GCF_902459615.1 of Pandoraea commovens. Classification (GTDB taxonomy): domain Bacteria; phylum Pseudomonadota; class Gammaproteobacteria; order Burkholderiales; family Burkholderiaceae; genus Pandoraea; species Pandoraea commovens. Next base: position 561,692 of record NZ_CABPSA010000001.1, on the reverse strand, counting down.
GCTTTAGCCCTTGGTCACAAACTGCCGCACGATCTCGCCTAAGGCGACCATCGCGACACCCGCAATGCTGCCCATGCCCGCAGTCTTGACGACAAGCTTCCCGTGATCGCCTTCCAGTTTGCTCACCCGATTTTCGAGCCCGTCGATACGGTCGGTGACGGCCCCTTTTAGGTCATCAATGCGCTGATTCGTGGCCATCTGACCGCTCTGGACCATTGCGCGAATGCCGCTCAGCTCCCCTTGGATTTTCCCGAGCGCAATAAGCACTTGGTCGTTGGTGTCACTCATGCCCATCGTGGATTCCCCGTTCTCCGCACTTCAAATTGTCCCTGGCACTCCGTGCAGCGCGTGGCATATGGCACGCATGCGCGTCGCTCGGCGGGGATCGTTACGCCGCAATCGACACATTCCGATGTGCCGGATCCCCGGCATTGGGCGCGTGCGAGCGCGATCGCGTCGTCTCGCTGCGCCTGCTCTAACTGCTGCGCCAGCTCGAACTGACGTTCATTCATTGTTGTTGTCGTCCTTCAGTAGATACGGCTCGCATTCCGCCGGCATTGCGTCGATCGCTTGCAGCACTCCACAGAACCGTGCGGCAAGGCGGTAGTACAGCTGCGCGACATCACGGTGATTGGCCTCCAGATCCTTCATCTGCCCGCTCTGCGGTTGCGGAAGAGGCTCGGGGGCTCGCGTCAGGTTCGGCGGTGGGGGCACTCGCAAAGGGGCCTGCATTGGAGGCACGCCAACGCTGCAGGCGCTCATTAGGCAACACGTAATCGTCAATAGGAGCAGTCGCGTCATGGCGGGCTTCCTCTTCGAGTTTCTTGTAATAGCGATCGACACGCTGTGCGCTCTTGTCCGCACGTACGCCGGCTTTTTGGCCTCGCTCGATGTCACCCTCGACCCGGTTTCGGTCGGCCTGGTAAGCGCGTTGTGCGTCGGCCAGTCGCTCATCCGCCGAAACGCTCTTCCCGTCAGCGCGCCCGACCAGATAGGCCGCGAGGTGCGTCGCGATTGGTGCGAGTACTGCGAGGACGATGAGGATCACGCGAACGAAAGGCTTGACGTCAGGAAGTTCAATATTCATTTCGTGCAACTCCCCAAGCCCCAGCCAGCGCGCACATAAAGCGGTTCGTGCTGCATCAAGATCCGGCGCGGGTAATCAGCGTTTTCACGCTGATTACCAGGTGTTATCCCAGGATTGATGTCGCATGTTTTTGCCAGGCAGTAGTCGGGGAATCCGGACAGCTTTTGCCGCTTGTAGACCCAGCCGAGACCGCCGTTGTAGCCGCTCAGCGCGAACGCCATGCGCTCGCAGTGGTTTGCGGCCTTCACGCGGTCATAAAGGTGTTTGTCGTAAGTGACGAGCGCACGTAGCGCCCAGGTGGGATTGAATGGATCGTTCTCGCGAAGGCCTGCGTATGCACCGCTGATCCAGCTCGCGGTCGACGGCATGAACTGGGCCAGACCTTCGGCACCGACAGGACTCTTTGCGTCAGCGCGCCATCGGCTTTCTTGATGAATCTGAGCGGCAAACGTGGAAACAGGTGCGTCGATGCCCCAGACGAGCTGCGCCTGGCGGCGAAGGTCGAGGCGATAACGAGCTGCGTCCTGAGGCACCTGTGCATGCGAGGGCGTCGAAGCCACCAAGCCTGCCACTGTGATCGCAAGAATGAGGACGAGCGCAGCGAGAGCTGCGAGCAGTGCACGAAACGCTCGCAAGGTGTCTTCACGCACGGCGCGCATGATCAGATCGAAAATCATGCGGCGAGGCCCACGCAGATCAGGCTGGCTGCGACGATGATCGCGCGACGCAAGGATGCCGCCTGAAATCCATCGACGCACTGCTTTCCGTCGACATCGCAGTCGTCCAGGAACTCATGCGGACGAGCGTAGGGAAAGATCAGTCGATCAAGCCAGTAGCCGCCCCAGCCGCCGAGCGACATAAGATGGGCCTTGTAGAACGTGATCGAGAGTAGCGGATCGGACTGCCGAGTGATGTAGGCCAGAACGGCCAGCACGATACTGGCAAGCAGCCAAACGGTGAGGCGCGGGGTTTTGAGGCGAGACAGTTTCACGTAGAGCACTCCATGACTCGGGGTGCACTCGTGAAGGTGGCACCCGTAACCTGAGACCTCAGGTTACGGATTGGGGGACGCTAGGGCATTATGAAACGTTTCACCAAATGCACTCAGGCTCAGCCAGTGGCGGCACTCGCCTCGCGGCAGCGCCAAAGCGCTTTCCCCTCAGCGACTTGTTTCAAGAGCTCAGGCTGACAGCTCTCGCCGGGAGCCGCAGCACCTGCTTGCGTTTGAATGAAAACTTGTGCCTGAGGTTCGGACTTCAGTTGCCTATCGCAGTCCGCAATGGTGATTTGATAAGCCTTAATTCTCTTTTCGGCCGCAGTCGTAAGCTCCGGTTCGGAGGCACTGCGGATCGTCTCGTCTATGGCCGAAAGAGCAGCGGAGCCGAGCATGCCGCAGGTGCCCAGTGGCTCCGACATCGGCTTGCCGAATACATCAGACGCCTCGCTCGCTAGACGGACATTCTCAAGCGCGATTTTGAGCGTGGCCGCATCGCCTACGCCGAAGTTTTCGGGCGTAGAAACCATCTTGACCATGAGAGCAGTCGACCGATTCATTGAGTTCACGACAGCGTCACGATAGCGCTGAGCGTGTTCGCGATGCTCCCGGTAAAACCTGATCTCGTCAGCGTTATTTCCAACAACAGTGTGTGAGCTGTCGCAGCCGGTGACGACAAGCAGGGCTACGCAGCCGGCCAATATCTTCATGCGATTAAACACCTCTCGCCTCCCAGTAGGAATTCCATCTCGTCATCGTGAAAGCCAGAGTGGCCCGCAACTCCCACACGGTCATGTCGCGAAGCAACTCGTTGTTGAAGTTTGCTCGTGCGAACTCGATCGTCGGCATTTTGAGGAGAGGAACGATGCCCCACATTCTCATCACTTGGGCCACCATCGCGTCGTTCGACAGTTCTCGACCATGAGCACAATTCCGCCATCCGTTAAGGAAAATGGCCGCTTTCGGAATCATGTCTGGCGTGATCCCCTCGACGCTTTGCACGCCCAGATATGAGTTCAACGCGCCACGCACGATCTTGCTCGAGACGCATCCATGCTCAGCCGTCACTACCTCTTCGGCCCACGCAGATAGTTGCCCTCGTTCTTGGCGCGACAGTTTTCCGACCGAAGTGGCTTTTGCCCGTTGGACAACTATATTTGTAACAGACAAGTCCCCCGAGACTTGAATGATGTTGCTGCCCATCGCGGTCATCAATGGAGTGTCGTTTTCTGGTGCTCTGGTCATCCGTCGGTGTTCCCCTTAGCAAATACGATTCACACTTTGTACATCATTTGGTGTTCATTTTACTGCCACGAGAAATAGAAATTCGGCCTCCTACCTGAGTAATTCCGCTGCCGGTAGCGATCATGTTCCTACGTCCCACCGGTTCGCGCGCAGATGCCGCCTCTTCGGGCGGGAGTGCTCTGATCGTCTGCGGCATCAGCGTTTTTACCATTTGCACAAATTGGTTCGATGACACCTCCACTCCGGAGGTCTTAATCATTTCGAACGCCGTAGCGACGGCCTTCTCCATTGCATCGATCGGAACACTGTTCTCTACGGTGCGAGTCCCCGTCGTTATGTACTGAATGTCAACGCCCACCGATGCGATCGCGACCAAGTAATTCAGGTCCGGCGAGCGCTTACCCGTTTCGTACACAGTCTGAGAACGTTGGGTCGTTCCCGCGACGGCAGCGAAGTCCGTTTGGTTGTATCCAAGGCGAATTCGCTCCTCACGAAGCCTGTCGTGAGCACCAATTAGTGTTGACATAGCACCAAATGTTCCTATAATGGGTGTCAGTTGTACTTCTATCGACGTATGAATGGGGTTCAATATGACAGGTGAGCAAGTCAAGCGCAAGTTGCGCTCCGAAGGTAAGACCATCCGCCAGTGGGCGGATGAGAACGGTTTTTCGTACATCCTTGTGTCGCGGGTCATTCGTGGTGTCCAGCGAGGCAACTACGGAAAGGGCCACGACATCGCGGTCGCATTGGGAATGAAACGGGCTGTCGGGGAGGACGCATGAGCCGCGCAAAAAGCATCGTGTCGTCCGAAAATGCGCCCGAATTCAAGCCCGGATCGGGAAGCACCGACATCGTGGAGATGAAATCCCCGGATGTTCGGGGATTTGGTGACGCAGAACGTGCGTTGGCCGATGCGCTCGGCGTGTCTGTAATGGCCCCCCCGGAAATGCGCGTCGGCTCTGCCGTTTCGAAGATGAACTCCGCCCTGCGCCTCATCATCGAGGCCGGGCTTGAGCTTCTTAGCGTTCGCGTCGAATGCCCCCACGGAAGATTCGAAGAACTGCTCGCAGATCGAGGCATCCCCAGCCAGCGCGCCAGCGAGGCCATGACCTACGCTCGATTCGCAGCATCGCTGTCGCCCGATGATCGGGACCGCGTCATCGAAATGCCGAAGTCGAAGGTTCTCGAGCTCGCCAAGGCAGACCCTGAAGTTCTGCAGGATTTGTTCGAAGACGATGCGAAGTTTGACGAGCTGACAGCGCTGTCGGTGCGCGACCTTCGCGTCGCACTGCGCGATGCCAACGCAAAACGCACGGACCTCTCCACCCGTAACGAGACGCTGGAGCGCGAACGCGATCGCTTGCAGGAAGAGCTGCGCGTGTTGCGCGAGGGTCGGGTGCGCACTGGTGGTGACGTGCCAGCCGTCGTGCAGGACATTCGTCTGGAATGCGCTGCACTTCACAAGAAGGCGCTTATGGCGGTCGAGGATGTCGGGCGACTCGGGCGGGAATTCTTTGCGAACGGCCTTCCCGAAGACTCCGAGTGGAACGTACCCGTCGTGCGTCATCTGTACGGCTCACTCGCCTCCCTGCATGCCGTCATCGGCGGGCAGCTCGCGGACCTTCATAAGAGCTTTGGCCCTCGCGTGGGCGGTGAATTGTCGGTGCTCGATACGTTTTCGCCGGAGGAGGCGACGCGGTGCGCGCTTGAATACCGCGCGTTGATCCAAGAGCACGACCACGAAGCCAAGGCTCGCGAGTGGGAGCGTGAAATGGACCGCCCGCGCAAGGCTGGTCGACCACGCACCACTCCGAAGAAGTAATCCCCCGATCAGATCGACTACCGCCCATCAAGGTGCGATATGCGCTCCGTACTCATCAAATCCGACACCATGACCAGCCAAGTTCCGGCTGCGCTGAATAGCGACCCCTGGCTGGTCGCCACCGAAGCGCAGCGGCAGACGGCTGAGCTGCGATATCAGTTGATCGGCCCAGGCGTTCAACTGATCCAGTCCGGCGCCAGCGTCAACAACGTTGCGGCGTTGCTTTGCGAGCGTCTGCGCGATGCAGAGTCCGCTGTCCAGAAACAGCTGCTCGCCCACTTGGGTGAGGTGCCGTCCCTGTCCACGCTCAAGCGCTGGCTCTCAGCGTTCCGCCGCCAGGGCAAGGTCGGTCTGCTGTCCCATCACACCGGCCGCGTCCGCAAGGAATATGGCTGGGAGCTGCGCGCCACGGCGTTGTTCAATCTGCCGAGCAAGCCGAGCTATTCGGCCGTGTCGCTGAAGCTGCGCAAGGAAGGATTCGATACCGCGACGGAATCGCGCGTGAAGACATACCTGAAGTCTTTGCCAGCGACGTTGGGGGAGAACAGTCCCGCCCGCGTTGGCAAGCACCTGCATAAGTTGCGTCACCAGAAGTACCAGCCCCGCACATTGGAGCAGATCAAGGTTGGCGACATCTACGCAGGCGACGGCCATACCTGCGACTGCTATGTCGCGCATCCGAACACGGGCGGCTTGTTCCGTCCCGAACTTACCGCGTTCATCGACATTCGTTCGCGGTACGTGCCCGGTTGGTATCTGTCGGAGTCAGAGTCGGCGCTGTCGACGGTATTCGCGCTGTCGCATGCGATGCAAACCCACGATCACCTGCCGCTCTTTCTTTACCTGGACCGAGGCGCTGGCTATCGGGCCAAGATGCTCAACGACGAATCGACGGGCTTTTATGCGCGATTCGAAATGGACGTCATCGGCGCGCTGCCCGGCAATCCACACGGCAAAGGCTGGATTGAGCGGTGGTTCCGCACGGTGCGTGACCATCACGACAAGTTCTTTGCCGGTGGCCAGCTTTACTGCGGCGACGACATGGCCGAGGAAGTGAACCGCCGCTTGTCCGTACAAGTGCGCTCGGGCAAGCGCCAGTTGGCGTCCCTGGCCGAATACATGGCCAGCCTCGCCAACTTCATTCACGAGTACAACCACACGCCGATGGAAGTACTGGAGGGCCGCACGCCCGCCCAGGTATGGGCATCGCTTGATCGCAATCCCGTTGTGTTGTCTGCCGAAGCCATTGTCCGGCCGCGCGAGAAGCGCACCGTTCGTCGTCAGATGGTGGAGCTGCACAAGCGCCAGTACTACGCCGCCGAGCTGGCGCTGTACGACGGCAAGTCACTCACGATCGAGTATGACCTGCACGATGACAAAACCGTGTGGCTTTACGACGCCAAGGACCGATTTATCTGCCAGGCGTCCATCGTTCGCACGATCGGCGTCGTACCGCAGTCGCGCATCGATGAGCAACGCGAGAAGCGTCTGCAAGGCCAGATCAAGCGCCTGGAGCGAAAGACCGACGAAGCCCGCGCCAGGTCGTTGGACAGCGTGACCGTCCAGGACCAGCTCGCGCAACTGCCCGACCTGCAAGTTCAACCTGTCATCGATCTGGAGCGCCCTGGCAAGGGAATCGTGATCGATTTGCTCGATAACAACTAAGGAGCGTCCATGACTTCCAAGAGCCAAAACGAAGCGTCGCTGCCGGTGCCGACCGAGTGGACCGAGCACTACAGCGACAAGAACCGCGCCGAAGCACTCGCGATCTCGACGCAACTGGCCGACATCGGCAAGACGCGTGCTTGGCTCGCACGACTTTCGCGCGTCAATGTCACCACGCTGTCGACCGTACTCAACGGCAACTATGCGTCGGATCCGTCGAAATGGCTGCGGATGATGGCTGACGCGCTGGAGACGATTGTCGGGCGCGCGACGATCGCCGCCATGCCACACGTCCAAACCAGCGTGTCACAGCTTGCGACCGTGGTGTGCGATCGCGCTCGCAAATATCGCAACTTCGGCGTACTCACCGGATTCGTCGGTGTTGGCAAGACGGACGCCGTACGCCAGTACAAAGAGCAGAACAGTCACACGATCATCATTGAGGCGAATCCGAACATGTCGCCTGCCGTGATGCTCGATGAGCTGCGCGCGAATCTGTCGGCACCGATGGCACGCACGCTCGATGGGAAGTTCGCGACCATCGCTGAAGCGCTTTCGAGCTCAACGTATCTGATCATCGTGGACGAAGCCGAAACGATGATGCCGAACTGTCTGCACTACCTCCGTCGGATCCGCGACAAGGCAGGCATTGGCATCGTCCTTGTCGGTACGGACCGCCTGCTCCAACTCATCAAGCCCAGCTACGGCCAGTTCGACCAGATCCGCTCGCGTGTGGGCTTCTGGCCGCAGAACGTTCGCGGCATTTCGCGCGACGACGCTGACGCCTTGGCGCAGGCCGCACTGGACGACCAGGGCGAACTGTCCGCCGAGGTGCTGGAGGCGCTTTGGCATTACTGCCGAGGTTCCGCCCGCATGCTCATCGAGAACTTCATTCCGGCACTGCGCGACTACGGCCTGAAGAAGAACCACGAACTGTCTGCTGAGCTGGTCCATGCCGTCGCTCGCGACGCGCTGCTGCTCGGCGATCAACGCACCGTGTGAGGCAACCATGACGAAGAAAACGCGCTCATGCATCACCATCACTCAGAAGCCTGGCCGCACGCGTATCAGCGTAACGGGACGCTTCGCGCTGCCGATGCTCGAAGCACTGGCGAATGGTGCCCCGACGCCTCAGGCGGCAGCGATTACCGCGTGGCTCACGACACCGCCGACGGCAGAACAGGAGGCGCAGCATGAACCGGTCTAACCGATGGAAGCGGGGCCCAGTGCTGGCGGAAGTACTTGCTGGCCTGCAGCGAGTCGCTGCGGAGGCGCGCCTTACTGCCCAGCGCGTGCGCGTGCACTTCCAATTGCGCGCGTTGGAGCGCGACGAGCGTCGAGCGATTCGGGAGCTCGCGTGGCTGCACGGCGAGTACTTGAGTGCCCAGGCCAATTTCGCTCTGATCGAGCGGCGTTGCAAGAACCAACGGCGCGCACTTCAGCGCCGCTTGCAGGAAACCTTGCGTGATCGCTCGGGGGGCTGCGATGCCGCTTCCTGAAATCACCTGCCCGAACTGCCGTGTGCGCATGAGCCTGGATGTCGTGCTCGCTGACGACAGCATGCGCGACATCGTGCTCGCGCTGACCGACATTCACCCGGCCGGCGATGCCTTCATCAAGCCGCTGCTGCGCTATCTGAGCCTGTTCGCGCCGCGCAAGTCGCAGATGGCCTGGGGACGCATGGTGACGTTGATCCGCGAGCTTGAGCCCGAAATGCGCGCCGCGCAGTTGACCTGGAACGGAACGACGTACGCCGCGCCGCTCGCCAATTGGTCGTCCGCGATGGCTTATGCCGTCGACCAGGCACACCAGGGAAAGCTTGATCTGCCGCTCAAGTCGCACGGTTGGCTTCGTTCCGTGATGGCCAGCCAGATCATCCGCGCCGCTGGGCGTGCGGAAGAAGCACGCGAAGCGCAGCTGCGCGGCGTCTCTGGCGCAGGGACCGCCGAAGAACGTCGCGCACAAACCGGGCCTGAGGGAGGCCCGATCCGATTGGACGCTTCCCTGCCCAAATCGAAGATGCCGCAGCACATCCGTGAACAGCTGAAGTTAAAACCGAGGGATCCATCATGACCAAGCAGACCAAAGAAGTTATTCCGACGGGCTACCGCAAAAACGCTGTGGGCCACCTGGTGCCCGAGGCTACGATCCGCGACATCGATCTGGAGCGCGACGGCCTGGTCCGGGAAATGATCGACGCAGCAAAGGCCGCGCAGGAGAGCTTGAGCGGGCTCAAGCAACGTCTGTTTGGCGATGCCAACGCCTTTATCTCGCTCTCAGCGGACAAGTACGACGTGAAGCTGGGCGGTGCCAAGGGCAACGTGACGCTGCACTCGTTTGATGGCTCGCTCAAGGTCGTCATCCAACGCGCAGAGAACATGTCGTTCGATGAGCGTCTGCAGGCCGCAAAGGTGCTCATCGATGAGTGCATCACGGAGTGGGCGCGCGGTAGCGATCCGAAGATTCAGGTGCTTGTCCAGCAAGCATTCGAGACGGACAAGGAAGGCAAGATCAACGTGGGCCGTGTGCTGGCGCTGCGTCGCCTGGAGATCGATGACGAGAAGTGGCAGCGCGCCATGTTGGCCATCGGCGAGTCGGTGCAAGTCGTTGGCACGAAGACGTACATGCGCTTCTACGAGCGCCTGGAGGGCAGCGAGCAGTACACGGCAATCAGCCTTGACTTCGCTTCGCTGTGAGGCCCTGGACATGCACCTGCTCAACTTTCAATCGCACTTCGAGCCGCTGATCATCAGCGGCCGCAAACCTCACACCATTCGCGCCAAGCGCGTCGACGGACGGGATCCGGAGCCAGGCGACGTGCTGCGCATGTACGTTGCTCTCCGATCGCCGCGCGCCCGGATGATCGCCCAAGAGGTTTGCGAGTACGTGTCCGAGATCCAGATCCTGCCGCCGCTCGCCGACCGCTTGCCGCAGGTGTTCGTCGGCGATCGCTTGCTGGAGGAAGCGCAGGTCGAGGCGCTGGCCCGTGCCGACGGATTCGACGGATGGCGCGACATGGTCGCTTTCATCGCAGGCCAGTACGGATTGCCGTTCACCGGCAACCTCATCGGCTGGGTTCACACGCCGTCCTACGTTCGATTGCAGTAACGCCCGCCGCGAGCGTTTCGCGGCATCTCAATCCAACTGGAGAGCTACCTCATGAACAAGTCGCAACTGATCGAAGCCGTCGCCAAGAATGCCGAGCAAACCAAGGCGCAAGCCGCGCAATCCGTCGATGCGGTGCTCGACGCCATCCGTATCGGTCTGCAGGAAGACGGCGATGTCTCCCTGTCGGGTTTCGGCACCTTCGGCGTCTCGCAGCGGGATGCGCGCACTGGCCGTAACCCGGCGACCGGTGAGGCGATCGAGATTGCTGCCAGCAAGGCCGTGAAGTTCAAGGCCGGAAAGACGTTGAAAGACGCTGTAAATACGCCTGCGTTCTGATGCGAAACGCCCGCGAAAGCGGGCGTCTATCCGGCGTGGTTGCCGGGTACTGACGAGCAGCCACATTTGAGGAAGCCAATGCCTACCATCAAGAAATACACCTTGGAGCACGAGTTCGGTGCCCAGATTGACGTGGAGGTCGATCACGACATCCTGACGCCTGAAGTGCTCACCGAGTTTGTGATGTTTTGGGGTGACGGAGCCGAAAAGCTCGCAGAGCATGGGCCGCTCCACGCGTTTCTTCGCCGCTTCACGGTCGCGTTTCTGGTCGAGGCCATCACGTCAATCTCGCCATGCGACAGCTTCGATCGAGGGTGTGTCGAAGGCTACCCGGCAGTGGACGGATCTACTGGCCTGCGAGTGCTGCGTTACGACGCTTTCGACTTTGATGACGTTGACGTCTACGTGCGGGAACGCGCCGCAGCTTAAGGAGCGAGACAAGACATGACAAAAGACACGCCCGTGAAATGCACGCGTTGCCGCTTCCAACATCGCGAAGCCGAACGCATTCTGAAACCACGTCCACGTCAATCGGCCGCTGCGCTTCAGGTTAGCGATACCTGTTGCCCGCGATGCAACTGCAAGAGCTTCTACGACATGCGCCCACAGGTCGCGTGGTGCTGGGCCTCCGGTCTCATTGAGATCGGTGACGCGGCACCAGAGAGCAGCGCAGATGGTCGCGGCCCTATCGTCATCGCTATAGGACCGAAATATGCACTGAAGCCGTTTCTGGATGCTGTTGCCCGGCACGGTAAGGGGGAGAGCTCGGGATTGCTGCTCGTTCCTGGTGTGCCCGAATCGACGGATCCGCTCTGTGCCGCCCTCGCGCTCCGGACTTGGATCGACTGGTGCGCGAAAGGCAAATCGTGCCGGCGCGACGGGATCAAATTTTCCTAATCGCCGCTTCGGCTTCGGGGCATACGCATGAAGGACGTGAAAATCTATTACGAGGTTGTCGTTGGCGAACAGCTGACTACCGTATGCGGGGAATGCATTCGTCTGCCGTACACGAATGCGTCGTTCGGCATCCACGCACGCCACAGCGCCTTAGGGGAGTTCCAGGGGTGGACCGTAACGCACCTCCTGTCTGGCGCGTGCTTCGGTGAGGGTGGTACGAAAACGGCTGCATTCCGAAATGCGGTCGAGCACGTTCGCAAGTATGGGAGCGAAATGCCTTCAGTCCTGGCGCGCGCCATCGAATTCCGGGCGCAGCTTGAAAGCGCCCTTGTTGCTGCTCAAGGAGGTTGACATGGCACTGTCTCAAGATCCGGCAAAGCGCGACACACAGATGGTCCGTCTGAAGGCCATGAAGGCGGGCATGACCGAGGACCAATACAAGGATTGGCTGTTCGCCCAGTTCGGCGTGCGCTCGGCAACCGCGCTGACGGAGCGGCAACGAAGCCAGGCACACGGACGCCTGCACAAGCTGCTCGATGCGGGCAAGCCGCAATCCTGGAATGAGCCGCAGTTGCGCAAGCTGCGTGTCTTGTGGGGGATGCTCGCTGAGCGCGGAGCGATCCAGGTCAAGACAGAGGACGCGATGGAGGCCTGGGCCAAGCGTCGTATTCCTGGACTCGACTCGCTTCGCTTTGCGCGAAGCGAGGAACTGCAGCATCTGATCGAATCGGCCAAGAAGTGGCTACTTCGGGTAGATCCCGAAGTCGACCTGACGCTATGAGCACGGGGGCCGTCATCAATCGCGCTGCGTTGCCCGAGCTGCTGCGCGAGCTCATCGATTGTATCGGTGAGGCCGCTGCATTCGCACTGATCGACTGGCGCGGTGGCGCATATCTTTCGGTGCCCAAGCGGGTCGATCCGCAGCATATGCTGGTCGATCATATTGGCCCGGTCGCCTTCGTGGCCCTCGTGGATCGCTTCGGTGGCGAGACGGTCATGCTACCGAAGAAAGACGCCATCACGCGCCAGCAGCGCCACCAAATCGTGCGCCATCTTCGCTACTTCGAGCGACTGACCGTTGATCAGATCGCCATCCGTACCGGATACACGATGCGCCGCGTTTTCCAGATTCTCGGAGAGCGCCCCGCCGAACCATCGAGCGGCGATTTGTTTGAGTGAGGTTCACTGTCCAAGGGAACCCCATTCAAAAACCTTCAAACCGTATTTCAAAACCGCTGCTACCCTCCGGGACGACCCTTCGGTCACCTAACCCCGCCAACGGCTCCTAGGCCCTCTCAGTCCGCCTGCCTCAAACCGTCCCAACGAACCGTTTGCTTGTGAAATGGTTCACCAATTTTTCCTGGTCCGAGCCGCGCACACTGCGAGGCATGGACAAGACCACTCTTCCTCAAGCTAAGGGCCTCGCCAACTGGATCGAGGTGTTTCGGGCCGGCAGTCATACCGACGCCAAAGGTCAGCACATCACGTTTTCGCGTGCCGATCTCGATCAGATGGTCGCCAATCACGCATTGGGCGCAGCCCCGGCAGTGCTTGGTCATCCGAAACACAACGATCCGGCGTACGCCTGGACCAGCGACATTAAGCGGGACGGCGACACGCTGTTCGCGCGCTTCGAAGACATCAACCCGCAATTCGCCGCAGGCGTTGAGTCGGGTGCATACCGGAATCGCTCCGTGTCGGTGTTCAAGGATCCGCAGCACGGCTGGCGTGTTCGTCATGTTGGCTGGCTCGGTGCGACGCCTCCTGCCATCGATGGCCTGCGCCCCGTCGAGTTTTCAGACGGCCAGGAGTGCTTCGAGTTCGCCGCACCCGGCGTTGCGCAACTCGGCTGGGGCCTCAATTCGGCAGCTCGACTGTTTCGCGGCATCCGTGAATGGATCATCGGCTCCCAGGGCATGGAGGTAGCTGACTCGGTGCTACCGAACTACCAGGTCGAATCCATTGAAGAGGCAGCGCGTGCGGCGAACGATGCCGACACGGCGTCCGCCATTCCCGCTTTTTCCCACCCCGGAGGTAATGACGTGAACTTCACGAAAGACGACCTGGACCGTGCGCGCCAGGAAGGCATGGCACAGGGCCGCGAGACGGCAACCGCTGAATTCAGCCAGCGCGTGGACGAGGCTGACGCCCGCACGGCGCGCGTCGAGGGCGAACGTCGCGCCGAGCGAATCCAGACGCAGATTGCCGGTTGGCTCGATGAAGGCCGAGTGCTGCCGGCCGAAAAGACGGGCCTGGCCGAGTTCATGGCGCAGATCGAGACCGCCGGCCAATCGTTCGAGTTTTCGGCGAACAACGGCACGGTCACCAAAACCCCCGCGCAATGGTTCGCAGAGTTCATGTCGGCTCGTGCCCCGGTTATCAAGCTCGGCCAGCGCGAAGACGGCGGCACGCCGACCGATGTCAACGACGCAGCAGCGCTTGCCGAGAAGGCCAAGGAGTTCATGACGAGCCAAGCGGCTAAGGGCGTCACGGTGTCGTATGCCGACGCCGTCATGAAAGTCTCCACCAGCGCGGCAGCCGGCTAAGCCAGTCGAGGCACACGCACTTCCACTTATCCGATAGAGGATCGAAATGCTCACCAACAAACGAATTTTGGTCGCCAACTACGTTGCGGCCACCGCGATCGCCTCGCACCAACTTGTTGCGTATGGCGACGCTGATGACCAGATCAAGACCGGGACCGGCACGGCCGGCGAAAAGCTGCTGGGCGCGTCCACTGACGCGACGGCCGCGATCGGAGAGCGCGCCGACGTCGTGCTGCTCGGTCCGACGCCGGTCATGTACGGTGGTGTGGTCACGCGTGGCGACCGCATCAAAGCCGATGCACAGGGACGCGCAGTAGCGGCGGCCGAGGGTGACGTCTCGGTCGGCGAGGCGTTGATTAGCGGCGCAGTTGGGGACATCGGCTCGGTGTTCATCGGTCGCTAATCGCCCAGCTTCGCCTTCAGCACACACATCGCAGTTCACTCTAAGTTTAGGAGCACTCTATGGGTCCGTTTCCGATCGATCCGCAGTTGACCGCCATTGCGGTGATCGTGCGCAACCAGGCGATGATCGCCGACCTGGTCCTGCCGCGCACGTCACCGCTGGGCAAGCCGACTTTTGCGTACCAGTACTACCCGCCCGAGCAGCAGTTCACCGTGCCGGACACGAAGGTCGGTCGTCGCTCGCAAGTCAACGAAGTCGAGTTCAACGGCGAGCGCAAGACCTCGGAGACCGAGGACCACGGTCTGGATCACCCGCTGCCTCAGACCGATATCGACAACGCGCCGGATAACACCAATTTGCAGGCGCTGACGACCGAGATGCTGTCCGGCCTGATCCTCCTGGGGCGCGAGATCCGTGTCGCCCGCCAGGTGTTCAACGCTGCGACGTACAACGGCAACTCGGAGAACGTCGCCGCGACGGATCGCTTCGACAACGCGAACAGCGACCCGCTCGAATACCTGCTCGATGTGCTGGATCGCCCGATCATGCGCCCCAACGTCGCGGTGCTTGGCCAGTCCGAATGGCGTGCATTGCGCACCCATCCGGTCATCGCCAAGGCTGTGCACGGCAACGCGGGCGACAAGGGCGCAGCGACGCGTGAGCAAGTGGCCGAGCTGCTCGAAATCGACCAGATCCTGGTCGGCCGTGCTCGTGTGAACCTCTCGAAGCCTGGTCAACAGGCCAAGATTGCACCGGCCTGGAGCGGTGGCATGTCGTTGCTGTATCAGGACACCGCTGCCGCCAAGATCGCCGGCGTTGTCGACGGTGCGAACGTCACGTTCGGCTTCACCGCTGAATACGGCTCGCGCATCGCTGGTGCCGAATCGGACTCGAAGATCGGCCTGCGTGGCGGCGTTCGCGTGCGCGTCGGCGAATCGGTCAAGGAAGTCGTCTGCGCACCGCAGCTCGGCTTCTTCCTCAAGGACGTCATCACGCCGGCATAACAACCCGCGAGCGTGCCAGCGACCCCGGCCGGTGTGGAGTGCAGCGCCGGCCGGGCAACGGCAGGAGAGATCATGAGCGAGAAGAAAACGTATGAGGTGGTGCAGCCGATTCGCCTGGAGCGTCGTTCGCATCCCATTGGTGCGCGTGTTCACGCTGAGCCCGATCACGTCGCCGACCTGGTGGCCGGCGGCGTGCTGCGTGAAGTGGGCGACGCCGTCGCACAACAGCGCCCGACCGATGGCGCACAGTCGAAAGCCGGTGCAAATCCCGATGCCGCGCTGGACACTGCCCCGAAGGGTACGTCGGCTGGGGTTGAAAGCGGCTCGCAAGCCGCCAAAGCGCCCGACAGTACGGCGCAGGCAACAAACGACCAGCCGACGCGCAGCCCTGTGAAGAAGCCGGCCGCAAAAGTCGCAGCGTCGAAAAACGCCCCGAAGCGCGGCACCGCAGCGAAGAGCCGGCAATGACCGCATACGCGACGCTGGCCGAGTATGTGCAGGAGTTCGGGCTTGAGGAAACCTGCCAACTGTTGCGTGATGAAGGCGGCGATCTCCTGACGCCCGAGCTGTTGCGCGAAGGCATCGCTGACGAGTACTCGCCGGAACGTACGGCCGACGAGCGCGACGCCTGCGACCGCGCAATGGCCAGATTGAGCGCCATGCTGGATCAGACCAGCCGATTCATGGACGGGTATTTGCGTGCGAACGTTCGCTTGCCGCTTCTGCAAGCGGATATCGACCAAACGCCTCTGAAGACGTGCTGCCTGGCGCTCACCCGGTGTTCCCTGCAAGACGACCCGGACAACGCGACAGACCTGCAGGAGAAGCGCTGCAAGTCCTGGTACGACTGGCTGCGGGATGTCTCAACCGGGCGCGTGCGGCTGCTGCCGCCGCCAGTGGCAAGCGGTCGACGTGTGCTTTGGGGCAAGGTCGATAGCGGCTATGACTGGGGGAACTACGGGCGATGAACGGCGCATCCGTCCAGTGGTCGTTTGACGACGGCCAGATCCGCAGGCACCTCGCCGCAATCGGGGGCGCGACGTTTGAGCGTGTGCGTCAAGACATCGGCGAATACATGCTCGGGCAGATTCAGGATCGATTCGATCAGCAGCAGCTCTGGGATGGATCGGCGATGCCGCAGTCGCGCGCAGCTCTGGCGCGCGGTGGCCAGACACTCATGAATACCCGGCGACTCTATAGCAGCTACGTTTATCGGCTGGTTAGTGGCGGCGTGGAGATCGGTAGCAACCTCGTCTATGCCCGGATACACCACTTCGGCGGCGATGCCGGGCGCGGGCACGCCGTGCGCATCGAGGCCCGGCCGGTGTTGGGTGTGAACGATGAAAACGCGTCCGTGATCGGCAACATGCTGCTCGACGCCATAAGGATGATGTGATGTCCCACCCGCTGAAGTCCGTTGAAATTCTGGACAGCGTGAAAGCTGAGATCCGCGCGCGCATGGGCTCGATGTTTAAGACCATCGAAGATTACGGCGGCGATTTCGGCGACGAAGAGATCGGCGCGAAGTCGTTCGTATCTCCTGCTGCGTTCACGACCTGCCTGGGATGGCGCAAAGCGGCAAAGGGGTCGTACGTCGGCGGGAAATTTGTCTGGGAAGCCCGCTTCGCCGTATTCATCGTAACGAAGCATAGCGAGCGAGCCGAGCGCATGCGCGAGGCAATGGTGCGCGCTGAAATGGTGTCGCGCGTGCTTCAGGCGTGGTCGCAGCCACCGTGCGCGGGCCGTCCCGAGGGCTTGATGGCAGAGAACCTTTACAACCGCAAGCTCGACACCAAGGGTCTGGCGCTCTGGATGGTTGCCTGGTGGCAGGAGGCCGAGTTTAACGGCGCGCCGTCTCCTGACGATATCCCTGCGATGGACGCGGTTGGTATCACGAGCGAGCCGATGGTGTCGGTAGAGGATCCGCCTGGCGAGATGCCTGATTTGACTGTGGAACATGAAATCAAAGGAGTGACGAATGGCAACGAAATCTAAGTCCGGCGGCAGCGCCTCCACCGCGCCGACGCAAATCGCAACGGAATTCGACGTGACCGAGTCTCCCGTCCCGCAGGTGCGTTTGCCCGCACCGCGAATGGGGCAAGTGATCCGTGTCGTTGCCGGCGCTGACCGTTTCGTCATCAATCGTGAATTCGGCGGACGCTACAGCGAGACCGAGGCGTCCCCTGCGACCGTCAATCTCCGCATCATTCGCTTGCTCCAGGACAGCGACCTGATCCGCCAGCCCGACGAGTGATCTTTCCCGCCGACTGAAACGCACTTTCAACGAACTTTAATGAGGCTTTCGACATGTTGCCGAACCTGCTTTCCTTGAACTTTCTGGTGCCGTTCGTGGCACACAAATTCGATGCATCCAAGGCGATCCGTGGTCTTCGCGGCATGCCGCGCAGCCTGCTGCTCATCGGCCAGGCGAGCCCTCCCGTCGGCGTCGATATCACGAAGCGCCAACGGGTGACCAGCGAGGCCGAAGCCGTAGGCCTGCTTGGCGAAGGCTCGATGCTGCTCTCGATGTGGCGCAAGGCCAAGGCGAATGCCGACCTGGGCATGCCGATCGATCTCGTGATCCTCGCGGATGACGAGACCGCGATCGCATCGACCGGGAAAGTGACCGTGCAAGTCAGCGCGCAACACGCTGCTGGCGAATTGCCGCTGTACATCGGCGGCGTACGTGTGCGCATCGGCGTTGCCATCAACGACACGGCGATCACGGCGGCGACAAAGCTGGTCAACGCTATCAACGCTGTTCCCAGCCTGCCCGTAATCGCTGCGGCGGGTGCGGTGGACGGCGAAGTGAAGCTGACCTGCCGCTGGAAAGGCGCGACCGGTAACGGCATCGATCTGCGTGGCACGTATTACGCGGACGACCGTCTTCCTCAGGGCGTGACGTTGGCGGTTTCACCGATGGCTGGCGGCGCGGTCAATCCCGACATTACGCCCGTGGTGTCCGCAATTCAGGGCTTCTGGCCGACGGAATACGCAATGCCGTACACCGACAGCCCGAACATGGGGGTGCTGGAAACCGAGCTGGAGCGGCGCTGGAACTTCGACAACATGAAGGACGGCCAGGCCGTGACGGTGATGCGCGGCACCGAAGGTGAGGTCGTCGGCTGGCTGGCCCCCCGGAACAGCCCGCAGGTACACACCATCTGCGTCACTCGCGACCTGACGAATACCTGGGAGACGGCAGCCGCTGCTGCGGCTGCGATCGAAAGTCAGGCTGCGATCGATCCCGCTCAGCCGTGGACGGGCGTGAAACTCGGCGGGTATGTCGCGGCACGCCTGGAGGACGACTGGGAAGTCGAGCAACGCAACAACATGCTCGTGGCCGGCGGCTCGGTACTCGAAACCATGGAGGACGGTACTGCGAACATCCTGCGCATGGTGACGAACTACACCACGCATCCGACGGGGGCCGCAGATGCTTCCTGGCGCAATCTGAACTGGGTGAAGACGCTGTCGTATTACCGGTGGTTCATCGTCTCCGAGTTCCAGACGAAGTATCGCGGGTACAAGCTGGCTGAATACGTCACGGAGCCGATTCCGGGCCAGAAGATCATGACGGCCCAGCTCGGCAACGACATCATGCTCAACTGCTACGAGCAGTTCATGGGGGCGGGCCTGTTCCAGAACATGGAGTACTACAAGAACGCGCTTCTGGTGGAGGTCGACGGGCCGAACGGGAAGCTGAAGATTGTGGATCAGCCGGTCCTCATCACGCAGCACTACCAGACAGAAATCACCAGCGAGTTCATCGCCGGGCACGTCTGATCAACCGCACATCACACAATTTTCTGACTGACTGGAGGGGCTAAATGGCCTGCGATAGCGAACTTTTCCGCGTGGATAGCTTCACCGTCGATGGTGAGGAATGGGCGATTGAAGACGGCAGCGCAACGATCGAAGGTGCAGCCGGCTTCGAGCGCGAGGCTGCTCTGGCGGCAAACGGTCCGGATTTCACGACGCGTAAGCGCGTGGCCCGTGTCATCAAGGCCAAGCTGCTGTTCACCGGGTCGCGCAACCCGGACACGATCAGCCAAATCTGCGAAGCGCAGATCGTTATGACCAACTTGCATACCGGTCGACGCGTGCGGGCTGGCAAATGCTCATTCATGAGCATGGGCGAGGTCGGCACGGGGGCTGTTGATATCCAGTTCGCGGTCCTCACGGCGCTCCAGTGGCTTTAAGCATCATCAGCTGACACAACTCTCCCGAAGGCAGGATTTTTCCTGCCTTCGTTACTTTCCGCCCACACATTCGAGGCTCACACCATGAATCAGCAAGACATCCATGTCGTCACGCTCGTTGACGGCCTGCGCTCCCAGGTCGGAGATCAGGAAGTCCGATATCGCACGGTGCGCCTGCGCGAGACGACCGTCGCAGACGAATACGCTGCCATGCAGCTCGCGGAACGCGTTGTCGACGTGAAGGGCAAACCCACGCTGCTCGTGTCCGACGAGTTGTATCGCGTCGCGTTGACGCTGCGCCATTGCGATCGCTTCCAGTGCGCCGGTCTGGACGACATCCCGTTGAGCCTCATGACGCTGGAGATGTTCGGCCGTCTGTCGCCGCTCGATTTGGCGCGCATCGAAGAGCGTTGTGTCCTGGTCGACTTGGCGGCGCAGCTTCGTCACGGTCTGATTTCGCAGGACGCATTCGAAACGATGCTCAGCGACGTGTCCAAATCGGAGGGCACCGGCCCGCGATCCGAGGGCCAGGCTGCAGAACTGGGAGACGTTGGCGCGTCAGCTCAGTCTGGCCCTTCCATGCTCACTGACTACGCTGCGCGAGACACCGAAGGTGCAACTGATGGCGCAGGCCGCTGACTTGGAGCGGATGCATAAAGCACGGCAGGCAGAAGCGAGGAAGAGACGATGAGCAGCATGACGTTGCGTTACATCATCAATCTGGCGGGCGACCTTAAACGACGCGCAGCAGAAAACGCACGCGCGGTCGAGCAAGCTGGAAAGCGGCAAACCACGGCGCTGACCAACACCGACAAGGCAGCCCAGAAGGCCGAGAAGTCTGTAGAAAAGGTCGGAGCCAAGACGGGCGCGAGCAAGCTCGAATCCGATGCGCGTCGCATGCAATCGGGCTTGAACAATGTCACGTCGGCCACACAGCGAGCGGACAGTGCGCTGGCCCGCCTGGGCAGCTCAACGGCACTTGATCGGCAGTTTCGTTACCTGGGCAGCATCGCACGACGGATGAGTGATATTCGCCGTGACGCGGATCGCATGGCTGCTGTGCTCGGTCGTGCTGGCCAGACGGCCGGCGCTGTCACCGGCGGCGTAGTCGCAGGCGGCGCGGCTGCAGTGGCTACGCTCAAGCGGCCGGTGCAATTCGACACGCGGTTGGCCAACATGGCAAACGTGGCCTATGGCGATCGTAATCTCGCGGGCCGCCTGCTTGGCATGAAGGAACTCGAAGGCACCATCAATGACGCGGTCCGCCAAGGCGGCGGTACGCGTGACTCTGCTGCAGAGGCGTTGAACAAGGTCATTTCGTCCGGCGTTGTGAAGATTGATACGGCCAAGGCCATGCTGCTTGATCTCCAGCGCGGAGCAACCGCTGGAGATGCCGACGTCGGAGATATCGGAAACATTGCGATTGCCGGCCTACGAAACTATGGGCTGACCGAAAAGAATATCGGCCAAGCCATTTCCAAAGCCGTCGTCGCCGGACAAGAGGGAGGATTCGAGCTGAAGGACATGGCTCGTTGGTTGCCTGAGCTCATGGCTGCATCGAGTGACAAGCTGGGCATGCGCGGGATGGCCGACTTCGAGCGGCTGGTGTCATACGCACAGGCCTCCATCATGACGGCTGGGAGCGCCGACGCTGCAGGCAACAACCTCAAGAACTTGTTGTTGAAGATCAACTCAGCCGATACGGAAAAGGACTTCGCTCGTTTGGGCGTTGACCTTCCGAAGTCACTTGCGCGCGCGCGCGAGCGAGGCGTTGACGGTATCGCGGCGTTTGTAGATTTTGCCGAGCAGATTGCCGGCAAAAACAAGAGTTTCATATCTCTTCGCGATCGCGCCGCGTCCGAACAGGGCGACGAGAAAAAAGCGACGCTTCAAGCAATGGCGTCGATTCTTCAGGGATCGGCCATCGGACAGGTTATTCAAGACCGGGAAGCCCTGATGGCGCTCGTCGGCATCATGCAGAACAAGGGCTACGTGAAAGATGTGCTGGCGAAAGTCCATGAAGACACAGGGCAAGCCGTCGCTTCCAACTTTGATGTCATCTCTGGGCGCGCGGGATATAAGGCGCAACAGGTCGCAAACGAAACGGACATGGCGCGAAGTCGCGTGTTCGACCAAATCGACAGCCCGCTCAAAGCGGTGCTGACGAGCGCGACGGATCTCGCTCAAGCATTTCCAGGCGTAACAACTGCGCTGACCGGATTTGGCCAGGCGGTCGGTATCGCTACCGCTGCAGGTGCCGGCGGCGCATTCACCGCTTTTCTGTTGTCGCGCGGCCGCTCGGGTGCTCCTGGTGGTGCAGGCCCCGGTGGACTCGGAGGGTTCGGAGCCGGTCCTATTCCGGTCTGGGTGGTGAACAAGATGCCTGGCTGGGACGCCCCCATGCCTGGAGGCCCAGGCGGAGCCGGTGGCGCTGGCGGTGCTGGTGGTAAGCGTGGCGCTGCATTCCTTGGCGGTGCGCGCGGTGCTGGCATGGCGGCGGCCGCGTATGCCGCTTACGAGGCGATCCCGACGCTGCTCGATGGTTCGAAATCAGCGACGGAGAAGGTCAATGATCTCGGCCGTATTGCGGCAGGAGCAACTGGCGCGTGGGCTGGGATGCAAGCCGGTGCAGCAATCGGTGCATTTGGCGGTCCCCTCGCACCGATCACGGTTCCGATCGGCGGCGCAATTGGCGGGGCGCTCGGCTATTTCGGTGCGACGCGCGCCGGTGACGCCCTGGCACGCATGACGGCCACGCCGTCCCAGCGGGCAGGACTCCTGGCCGATGCGGCTGGATTGCCCACAGATACGCAGGACCGTATGAGCGTCCTGCGTACTGCGCCCGCCTACATGGCAAACCCGCTCATGCAACCATCCGTCGGGCTCGACATGATCAAGCGCATCCAGGCGGAACCGCAGCGGGTCGAGATCGGCAACGGCCAGCTCGGCATTAACGTCACCGTGCGTGACGATCGCGTGATGATTGGAACGCAGGTTTTCCGGCAGCCCAATGCGCTGCGCATTGATCCCGGCGCAACAAATCCAGGGGGAACGAACTAATGTCACTGATCGACAATCTGCCAAGCGTCCCGAGTCTGCCGAGCGTGCCCAGCCTGGGGAGCCTGACCAACTTGGCCGGCTTAGGCGGTCTATCGAGCCTCGCCGGTGCTGGCAAAAACACCTGGTTGAATCAGCTTCGTACTGCATCGTGGCGCGACGTGCCGTTCCAGGTCGATTCGACCGAAATGACCGATGGTGACAACACCGTCCTACGCGAATACCCGTTTCAGGATCTGCCGACGGTCTTTCGCATGGGCGCTGGTGCGAATGAGATTAAATTCTCGGCGTACCTCATTGGCGACGATTACCTGGATCAGCTCGGCAAGTTGCGCCAGGTGCTGACGGGTGATGGCGTGCTAGTCCATCCGACGCAGGGCAGCATTCGCTGCTGGTGCAATGGCAAGTACACCATCAAGGAAGCGCCGACGTCTGAGGGCGGGTGCGCTCGCCTGGAGCTGTCATTCGTCAGGGCCGAGCCGCGTCGGTATCCGGCCGGGGTAACCAACACCACCGACCAAGTTTCCGATGCGGCCGACAACGCAGAAAAGTCGCTCATTGACTCGCTGGCTGCCAATTTCAATGTCGCAGACCTGACAGGCTGGGCCAAGGACAACGTGCTGTCGCGCATGCGCTCGGCTCTTGATACTGTCTGGGACGGTATCTCGGCGGTCAATGGCGCTTTCGACACGTACAACAGCCTTGTGCGCCAGTACATCACGTTTCCGCTGAACGAGTTGTCGGCCATCTCATCGGTGCTCGGCAGCCGATTCTCGGACCTCACGAAGATCCCAGATACGCTGACGTCGAGCGATGCTTGGTCGGTCTTCGGCGCGGCACGCAATCTGTGGAAAGCGCCGACGGCGACTCAGAGCCTCCTGTCTCAGTCGACGCCGGCGTCACCGTCTGGATTGCCGCAAGCGATCAGCCCTGACGTCGCGGCTGCGTACGCTTCCACGGGCTTCACCCCCTCGTCCGCACAGGCCAAGCTGGCCGAGGCCTTCACACCGCCCGTGAGTCCTTACCAAACGGCGTCGCGTCAGGCAGAAGCGCAAGCGCTCAAGACGCTCGAAGGCTTCGTCAACGGTGTCATGACGATCATGGCCGTTCGGGCGGTGACGCAGATCGACCTGGACAACTATGACCAGGCGCTTGCGCTTCGCTCGGACTTCGGCCAGCAAATCACTGAGCTGATTCTAGCCAGCGCAGCTGAGCCGATCGGCGGCGTTGGCACGACGACGACTCACGATTCTCTTGTGCGCCTGAAAACCGCCGTGCTCACGGACCTGCAGGCCCGATCGCGTGACCTGGCGCGTCTCACGACATACACGCCCGAGTCCTGGCAGCCGGCGCTGTACGTTTCGTATCGGATGTTCGGCACGACTCGCTGGGCTGACGAGATCATGGCCATGAACCCCCATGTCCGTCATCCGCTGCTTGTGCCGCCTGGTACTCCTTTGCGCATCACGAAGCACGACTGACCTATGGCAAAACCCACTCAGTTCACGCGCGACGACGCGAAGATTTACGTGACGGTCAATGGCCGCGACTACCAGGGGTGGCTTTCGTCCAGCGTCGAGCGGTCACTGGAGACGCTGTCGAGTCGCTTTAGCATCCCGGTTTCCCTTATTCCCGGCAATCCTCCGAACATCAATCGCCAGGACAGCATCAAGATTCGGATCAACGAAACGCTGGTCGTAACCGGGACGGTACTCGCCGCAGAGCCGTTCTACCGGCGTGATGACTGCGGATTCAAGATCGAGGGCCGCAGCCGTAGTGGCGACCTGGTGGCGTGCTCGGCGATCTATCGCGGCGGTCAGTGGCGAAATGCGAAACTCGATAGGATCGCGCGGGATCTGTGCTCACCTTTTGGCATCGACGTGCGTATCGATACGGACATCGGCGAGCCGATCCGGGATCTGAAGATCGAGCATGGAGAGAAGGTCGTCCAGGTACTCGCCCGAGCCGCGCGATTGCGCGGTGTTCTGGTGACGACCGATGCCGAGGGGCGTGTGCTCATTACCCGCGCGGGACAAACGAAAAGCCACGGTGCCATCGTGCGAGGCGTCAACGTGATCAGCATGGAGAGTGCCAGCACCGACGCGAATCGCCACTCGGATTACTTCTGTTACGGCCAGGGCAACGTCACGCACCACAAGAGCCTTCAGACGCTCGATGTCGGGGGAACGATGGGCGACGTCGCCAAGGCATTCGGCCAGGCCGTGCAGCAGAAGGCCCATGCCAAAGATCCCGGCATGAAGCGATATCTGCCGTTGGTGATCCATGCGGATGGCAACAACGAAGCGCCGGACATGCAGCGCCTGGTCGACCACACGATGCGCGTTCGCCGTGGCCACGCGTTCGGCTTTAAGTACACAGTGGAAGGCTGGACGTGGCAAGGCAAGCCGTGGGAAATCAATACTCTTGTGCCGATCTATGACGACATCGCGGGTCTGGACGGTGAAGAATGGCTGATCTGTGAGGTGAAACAGACTGTGGACCTCAAGGAAGGCGACGTAACCGAACTGCTGGTACGGCCGACGGAGGCATACGACACTGTGCCGCTCAAGACGAAGGTGCGACGCGGTCGCGGCAAGGGGAAGCGCGGAAAGGACGGTTCCGTACTCGAATTCAAGGGAGACCCGTCATGAACCTCATGAACATGCTACGCCGGGCGCTGCTACGCGGTCTCAAGGAAGGCCCCGTCCAGGAAGTCTCAGTGCAGGTTTTCGACAGCAGCGGTCGTGAAAGCGTCGAGCGCTGGCAAGACTACGGCTTTGCGGGCAATCCGATCGACGGTCAAGGGCTCGTCATCGAAGCTGGTGGACATACGATCGTGTTACGCATGGACCGCATCGACGGCCGCCCCCACCTAGCACCTTACGACGTGGCCGTATGGCACAAGGAAGGGCATTGCATTCAGCTCAGCCAGGGCGGGAAGATCACGGCGAAGTGCACAGATTTCGAGGTGGAGGCCGACAATATTGCTCTCAAAGGCAAGAACGGCGTAGCAGTCACGACGCCAACGTTGTCGACCAGCGAAGCGCTTACGGTCGGCACGCGCGCGGAAGTCGGCGAGTCGCTGCAGGTCTCAGAAAGCGAGTATTTCGGCCACAAGCACGACAACGTTCAACACGGTAGTGACCAGTCAGGCGGCGTCTCCCGCTAACTCCCTCCTGTCGTTTGTGAAATGTTTCACAGCGACTTAACTCCCTCCTGAACCGATCATGAAGGCCTAATCAATAGGCCATCATGATCGATATCCTCACCACCTCCCGAGCATCCGTTGATACCGGCATCCCGTTCGACTGGAGCGTCGTTCGGAGCGGTCGCACGACCAAAGGTGCCTGGCACGATTTCTCGAATCCCTGCATCGCCGTTGGTCACTATGCCGACCTCCTGGAGGTTCGCGCTCTGGAGCTCGATGACAGCCTTTGCACGGCAGTCATTCTGTCGCTCTTTTGCGACCGCCGAGCTGACGACGACACGGTGTTGCCTCAGAACCAGACGGACCGTAGAGGCTGGTGTGGCGACGAGTTCGCCATGCCTGCTGCTGAAGCGCCGCGCGATGAAACCGACGCGTGGGGCTCGCATCTGTGGCTCTGTTATGTCACCAAATCGACGGTCGACATGCTGGAGCGGGCTCGCTTCGCCGCGTGGGAGTCCCTGCAGTGGATGGTTCGCTCTGATGTCGCCAGCCAGGTCGACGTAGTCGCGCAGTGGACCGGCGCGACAAATGAACGTCTCGCGCTACGCCCGCGCATTTTTCAAGGGAACACCGAGCGCCCGGTCTACGACGTACTTTGGGGCACAAGCCTTCGGAGGGCTGCTGCATGAGCACATCCGTCCAGGTAGCGATCCCTTCAATTGCAGAGCTCAAGGACAACGCCGCTCGCCAGCTCCAGCAAGGACTTGTCGACGCCGCGACTGAGCAAGGGGCGGACTTGTCCGCCGCGGACGTGGCGCTCGCACGCTCGAACATCGATGTGCAGGCGTTCGTCCAGGGCGTTGGAATTCACGGCGCATACCGTTATCTGCGCGACTACATCGCCAAGCAAGCCATTCCGACCAAGTCGAGCGACGCGTTTCTGGACGATTGGCTGGTCGCCTACGGCTTGCCGCGTAAGGAGGCGAACGTTTCACGCGGCGTGGTGGTCGGCACCGGCACCGCGAATTCCTTGCTGGAAGCTGGCAACGTCATTCGGGCTGATGGCGACCAAACGTTCACGATACTGGAAGACGCTCGCGTCGCCGCCGATCTGAGCATTACGGCCAAAGTAGCTTGCGACATCGCAGGTAGCGCCGGCAACCTCGCGGCCGACACGCCGCTGGAGCTGATTGCGACTGTCCCCGGCATTGATGTCAGCTTCAAGGTCGGCCCGGATGGCATTGCCGCCGGCACGGACCGTGAGACAGACGCCGAAGGCATCTATCGGTTGGGACAGCGTTTGGCTAACCCGCCCCGAGGCAGTGCGCCTGGCGACTACGAACGCTGGGCACTCTCCGTGCCGGGAATCACGCGCGCATGGGGTGTTCGCAACCCGAGTGGCCCGACAACGGCAGGCGTCGTCATCATGGCCGACAACAACACGCCGTACGGTCTGCCGACGGCCGCGCAGAAGCAACTGGTGTACGACTACATCCGTGATCCGATGCGTGGTCCGCCCGACGAGCTGTTTGTGATTGTGCCGGATCCGGTCTTCGTCGACATCGAGCTGGAGATTACGCCGGATACGACCGCAACACGCGATGCGATCGAGCTGGAGCTGAAAGACCTGTTCTTTCGCGAGGCAGCACCGCATGGCCGCATTCCGCACTCACACCTGCGTGAAGCCGTTTCGACAGCGCCAGGCGAGTTTGATCATCGGTTTATCGCGCCGGTACTCACGGAGGGCGGCTTTCTGGTCGCCGGTGCGTACGAGATTCTGATCCTTCGGTCGGTGACGTTCCGCTGATGGACAAGTTCTGGCAAGCCCTCACGCACCTGTTGCCACCTGGCTTCGCGTTCCCCCGCGCGCCCGGATCCGTCGTCATGCGCTGGCTCAAGGCATGGGCGGGCGTCCTGCGCGAGCACCACGAGTGGGTCGAAAGTGCCGTTCGACAGTGGATTCCCCACCGGACGTGCTCACGCCTTGAGGAATGGGAGGAAGCGCTGGGCTTACCTGATCCCTGCTTCGAGGGCGAACAGGATGGCGAGCAACGGCGCACGAACATGCTCGCGCGGCTGCGTGGCGACGTTGACCTGGCATACGACGACAGCTCGGCGGAAAGCCCGGAGGCGATCAAAGCCTATCTGGCCAGATACGGCTATCAAGTCGAAATCTGGTATTCGACGCCGTTTCGCGTTGGGCGAAACCGGGTCGGCGATCGGCTCGGCAGCCTATCAGGCGTGCTCAACGTGAAGGTGCTGTATCTGTGCGTCCCTTTCCGGGTTGGGGCGAACCGTGTTGGCCAACGTCTGCGCATCTGTAGCCAGGACGGCATTGAAATCCAATGCCTGCTTGGCCGAATCGCGCCAGCGCGCTTTGAAATCAACGTAATCTACCTTTAAAGAGGCTTTGAATGGACTACACAACCAGTGCCGACAATGTGGTGCACGGCCCGACTGGCCACCGCATGCACAGCGACAGCGTCGCCGTGCCGACGGTCTGGTCCGGGGATGACGGCAATATGATCATCTGGAGCCTGATGGAGCTGCTGAAGCTGGCCAACATGGACGGCCAGCCGTTTAATCCTGATGATCCCGACAGTTACACGCTCCTGCGTGACGCACTCCTGGCCGTCTTTGCCAAGCGCTCTGACTATCCCCGCGTCTACTCAATTACGTCGCTGCCCACGCAGAATATCGGTCCGATTACCGTGGCCGAGGCCGGGGAGGTTTGGATCTGGAGCGCCAGCGCGTATTTCACCGGCTACCGTTCGCCGCTTTGCGGCCGCCCGATCGACGGACATACATTGACTCCGCTGGCCAGCGAAATCGACGCCGTTGGTGGCACGTTGAGCAAGACCGCATACGCCGGTCTGTGGGGCTACGCGCTGGAAAACAACCTGGTTGTCGCCTCCGGTGCGTGGACGGCCGGCATGCACAAGTTTGTCGACCTGGGCGGGGACAATTTCCGGTGTCCGGACCTACGCAACCAATTCCGCCGATATACGGGGACCGACGCTGACACTGCAAATGCAAGAACGCTCGGTTCCGCTCAAACCGCTGCATTTTTGCATCACTCTCACGCCTACGGTACGGCCGCTATCGTGCAGAGCGGCGTGGGTGCTGGCGTGGTGACTGGCGGTAATTCAAGGGCAGGCACCACTGAGGAAAACGGCGGGTCGGAAACGCGCCCCGTGAATACTGCATTCGCTCCGCGGATTCACGTATAAATGTGCACGCGCGGCGCGTACGTGGTGCTAGGCGGCCGTGCTTCCGCGCCCCGAGCGCTCGTGCATTCGCTATGAAACGGCCCTATGAGGATGAATGATGGAAGAGAAAATTGTGTATCAAACCGATCCGGCGGGATTCTTCCTGTACCAGGAAACGGCCCATGAGCTGTTTATGTCGCCCGGTGAATTCAACGTGCCCTACGGTGCGGTGGAAGTAGGGCCGCCGGCAGCGAACGAAGGCTATGCTCCCAAGTGGGACGGTGAGAAATGGGCGATCGTTGAGGATCATCGCCAGAAGTCGTTCTATGTTGTTACTACGGGTGCCCCCTATATGTTGGGCGATTCCATTGAATTGGAGAACGAAAGCGTCAGGTATGACGGGGGCGGTCCTATCCCCGTTTGGCTCACTTTGGATGTTCCGCCTGTCACCGATCCGCAGCTTGGCGTGAATTGACACTCGGGCCATGGCTTTGGCGTCTCGCACCGCGAGAACACTTCTCGGCTTTCCGGACGAGCCAAAAATTGCGGCCGTAATTGCTGGGTCAAATTAAACGTCAGCGCGGGTCAAAATAAACGGCGCGCTACTTCTAACGTCAGCGTGGCCCCTGTGCGATACGGAATGTCGTAGAGCACCAGCGGCGCGGCCGAGCGGTCGGCCAGCGCATGGAACCAGTCGACGAGCCCCGCCTGCGACGGGCGGATGTAATACGGCGCGGGCGTCAGCACACCAGCGAGCGGCAGTGCGTTCAGAGCGTCCATGCGCGTGAGCGTATGCCCGAGATGATTCCCCGCGAGACCGGCGATGACAGGCAGCCCGTCGGCTTCTGCCAATACGGTCTCAAGCACCGCGATTTGTTCGACATCCTCCAACGCGGCCGCTTCACCGGTCGTGCCACAGATCACGAAGCCCGCAATTCCCGAGTGACGGTAGTGCGCAACGATCCGCCGCAGTGCGGTGTGATCGACCGGCGCATGTGCGCCTTCGCGCTTGAAGGGCGTGATGAGCGGCAGCCAGATCCCACGAAAGCTGGACGATGCGTGAAGCGAAGTCGACTGAGCGGCGGCGATGGGCGATTGCGAGTCTTGCATGGTGTCTCCCTGATACGAATGCGATGAACGTGTGGTGACCTTGTACGGAAACCGTTCAGCAGGGCGACGCAAGATTTGACGCGTGGTGTTCGGGGCAGATTGGCCGGTGATGCGGGGCGGTACGGGTATTGCAGGCGCGCACTGGGCGCTGGGCGGGACTGCCGGTCCACGTGGCTATTCCGTCGCTCAACTGACGGAACAGCACGCTCCGGTCAGTTGAGCGACTGTTTTTTGCTTTTGACGAACGCACCCCGTTGTCCCGGAAGGGCAACGCGCAGAGCCTGCGAGCGGAGGTGGGCGGAATTCGTCATGCGGTGACTCTATACGCAATGCGCGGGTAACGTCAAGCACGTCAACATGAAACATCAGGTCCATGTCCACACTGTCACAGACAGGACGAACTTGCCACGAATGGAAAAAACGCCTCGGCGGTCGTCCACCCGACCGGGATTCGCGAGCGTCGTGGCTACGTCCGACGCATGGCATGCGACTTGCACAAGTATGGGTCCGGTGCCGGAATGGTTGAACAGGAGCCGTTGCTTCTGGACCGCTGGCGCTGCTCATCTGGAGAATCATCATGCAACGACGATACGCAACGCGCGATAACGAGCGGCAAATGCAAGGTGGCGGACAGCGCAGCCAATACCGTCGCGATTTCGACGAGGAGGCCATGCAGCGGGATTTCTCCGCGTACGACCAGGAAGACGAGTACGGCACGCGGCCGTCGCGCGAGCGTGGCGAACGAGAAGGACAAGGGGCATGGCAAGCCGACTGGAGCGAAGCAGGCCGTGCGCGCATCGACGATCCGCGCAATGAGCGTAACGAACGCCATGGCAACAGCGGCGATTCGCGCTACGGCTATTCCCGCGACACCTACGGCCGTTCGCAAGCCGGGCAAAACCGCGACACCTACGGCCGTTCGCAAGCCGGGCAAAACCGCGACGCCTATGGGGCACGCAGCGGTTTAGGTGGCGCAGGCGGCTATGGACGCAGCTATGGCCGGGATTACGGTCGCGATTACGAGGACGCCTTCATGGGCGAATACGGCGGCGACTACGGTGGCGATTTCAGTACCGACTATGGTCGCGATTACGGGCGTGACTATGACCGTGATTACGGCAGCCGTGTGTCGCAAGGCGGCGGACGTCGCCAGAGCGGCGGGCAGTCGATGCAGCGCGGGCCGCAAGGCTGGGAAGGTCGGGAATCGCAGGCGCAGCAGCGGGGCTACGGCAACTATGGCAGCTACGGAAGTCAGGGCGGTCACGGTGGCGCCTCGATGGACATGCGTCATCGTCAGGGGCCGAAGGGCTACAGCCGTTCGGACGAACGCATTCGTGAGGATGTCTGCGAGCGCCTTTGCATGGCGCATGAGCTTGAAGTCCACGACGTCAGCGTGCAGGTGAAGGACGGTCGCGTCGACTTGCAGGGCAGCGTGCCGGAGCGCTGGATGAAGCACGCCATCGAAGACTGCGCTGAGCAGTGCTTCGGCGTGCAGGACGTCGAGAACCGCATTCGTACGCAATCGTCGCATCGCGACCACCCACACGGTGGCACCGGTTCGGGCACCTCGGCGTCGCAACGTACCTCGGGGCAGACGGGTACGGTCGGCACCCCCGGGGCGCAGACTGCGTCAAGCGCAGCAGGCTCGACCGGCTCGTCGTCGGGGACGTCCGGCTCGGGTAACGACGCAGGTAAGCACCACTAAGCAGGATCGCGGCCGCCACGTAGGTTGCACACAGGGGAGCGGCCGCTACTTCCGAGCGCTGTGGGGACATCAGTGCACTCAATGTCCGCCATACGTCGCCAGCCGGTTGTATAGCGTTTTCAGACTGACACCGAGTGAGCGTGCGGTGCGTGGCTTGTCGTTCTCATGATGAGCTAGAGACGCCGCGATGAAGTGATGTTGCGCGTCGGCAAGCGTCACGACACGCGGTAATTCGAGCGTGCCGTCATGGACGACGGGATCGGCGGGCGTGACGGTGTCGGTCGTCACATGCAGCACGTCGTCGGAAAGAATGAACGCACGTTCGATCACGTGATGCAGTTCGCGCACGTTACCCGGCCACGCATGCGCGCCGAGCGCACGCACGGACGTGGCCGACAGACGTTTCGACGTTCGCGCCCGCGCGTTGAGCGCGTCCACATGGGCATGCGCGAGCGTCGCGATGTCCCCGTCGCGATGGCGCAGTGCGGGTACATGCAAGACGAACGCGGCGAGCCGGTAGAGCAGGTCGTCGCGCAACGCGCCATTTCGCAGCGCCTCGGTAACGTTGTGACGCGTCGCCGCAATCACGCGAACATCCACAGGCACCGGCTGACTGCCGCCGACGCGGCACAATGTACCCGATTCGAGCGCCCGCAGGAGCTTCACCTGCATCGCTGGCGGCATATCGCCGATTTCGTCGAGGAACAATGTGCCGCCGTGCGCCGCTTCGAAGTAGCCGCGACGCTGGTCGACCGCACCCGTAAAGCTGCCACGCTCATGCCCGAACCACTGGGATTCGGCGAGGTCTGCGGGCATCGCGCCGCACGGCACGGCAACGAACGGCCCGTCGCGACGATCGCTCGCGGCATGCAGCGCACGCGCAGCAAGCTCTTTTCCGCTGCCGCTTTCGCCAAGTATCAGGACACTGACGGACGTTCGCGAAACACGCTCGATCTGCGCGCGCAAAGCGCGAATCGCTGACGAATTGCCGAGCAGCGAAACGACGGGAATGTCGGGCTGAGGTGTCATGCCGTTGTGACGCGAAGTGCGCCGCGAATATCCCGTCCGATCCGAAATTCGACATTGAAATTTTGTAGTCGATGCGCGTATCGCATAGGAAGTTTCGATGACATCGCGCCGAACGGCATCGCAGATTACGTAGTCGAACAGAGCATCTGCGGTACCCCGGAGGAGTTCATGTCAGTCCTTTCTGACGCGTCACGTCATGCTGCCGACCGGTCGCCCATTTTGTTGGTCGGCGCGGATACGGCGACACGCGATGCGTTGTCCGACCTGTGTCGCGCCGTCTGCCCGCCGACGTTTCCACCGCCCGCATGGGCCGGTACGCTGGCCGAAGCCGATGCGTGTCTCTCGCATCTCTCGGATGCACCGCCTTCGCTCGTGATGACCGACGTCGACATGCCGGACGGTTCCGGTTTCGACGTGCTCGACGGCTGGGCAAATCATCGCAACCTGGATGTGGTGATGTGCACGGCGTGTCCTGGCTGGGAGAGCGCCGTGCAGGCGCTGCGCCGGGGCGCAAGCGACTATCTCGTGCTGCCGGGGGACCGACAGCGCGCGGGCGCGTGGATCGCGAAGGCGTCGGAGAGCGCGGTTGCGAGCGAGGCAATGTGGGATGCTGCGGCGTCGTCGGTCGTCGGCGCGTCGACCACCGAAGCATTTGCCGCCTTGCTGGGCAAGTCCGTGGCGATGCAGCGTGTCTTCGATGCACTCTCACGCGTTGCACCCACCGATGCCGCTGTACTGCTCACGGGAGAATCAGGCACCGGCAAGGAACTGGCGGCACGTGCAGTGCACGATCTCAGCGAACGCCGGGATGGGCCTTTCCTTGCTGTGAACTGTGGCGCCATCGCACCGAACCTCGTCGAGAGCGAAGTCTTCGGTCACGACCGTGGCAGCTTCACGGGGGCCGAGCGCCGACATCGCGGCTTCTTCGAGCGCGCCCATGGCGGCACGCTGTTTCTGGACGAAGTGGCCGAGATGCCGCTCGCGTCGCAAGTCAATCTGTTGCGCGTACTGGAGACCGGCAGGCTTATGCGTCTGGGGGGCTCGGAAGAAATTGCGGTGGACGTGCGCATCGTCGCCGCTACCAATGTGTCGCCCGAGGCTGCCATGCGTGCGGGCAAGCTTCGTCCGGACCTCTATCATCGGCTGAACGTGTTTCCCGTCACCATGCCCCCGTTGCGCGAGCGTGAGGACGACGTGACGTTGCTCGCACAAGCGATGTTGAGCGAGGCCAATGCCCGCGATGGCCGCGCAATGCGATTCGCGCCGCACGTGTTGACGGCGTTGCGCCGTCACGACTGGCCGGGCAATGTGCGCGAGTTGCGCAACTTCATTCAGCGCGTTCGCATTCTGAGCGCGACGTCCGTTATCGATTCTCTGCCGCCGCCGATCTTTGACGAACTCGCCCGCTATCCGGTGCGCGACGACCGTGCGACGATTGCGCTCGACGCGCCGCTGGCCGACCTCGACCGTCAGGTCATTCTCGGCGCGCTTTCGCAGTGCGGCGGTGTCAAAGCACAAGCCGCCAGACAGCTCGGCATCAGTCTGAAAACGCTGTATGCGCGGCTGGCGCAGATGCAAGCATAGACATCTCACAACAATGCCGGGAGGACATATGTATTCACGAATGACGAAAGTGCATGGCGCTTGTGTGCTAAGCGCGGCGCTCATGGCGAGTCCGTTCGCCATCGCGCAGGAACTGCCGAAGGGCGAACCGGGGCAGGGCGGCGGCACCGATCAGGCGTCGCCCACGGCGGGCGTCGAAGTGACGCAGGCGACCCCGAAGGCCACGCGCACGGCACAGCCCAGCGCGGGCATCGACGTGGAATTTGTCGACAAGGCCCAAAAGGCGGGTAAGGCGGAAGTGCAGGCGAGTCAGGTGGCGGTGCAACGCTCCAGCAACCCCGCCGTTAAGCGCTTCGCCCAGCAGATGGTGAAGGATCACAGCAAGGCGAACGAAGCGCTGCGTCAGTTGGGCGCGCAGAAGGGCGTGAGCGTGCCGAACGACGCCGCCGTCGATCCGGATATCGAAGCGCTCAAGAGCAAGAAGGGGCGCGAGTTCGATGTGGCCTACATGGCGCTCGCCGGTCCCGAGGCGCATGAGAAAGCCGTCACGCTCTTTCAGACGGAGTCAGAGAAGGGGCAGGACCCCGATCTGAAGGCCTTCGCCACGAAGACGTTGCCGACGCTTCGTCATCACCTGAGCGAAGCCCGGGAGGTGTCGGCCAAGGTCGAAATGGGGAAGTAAGTGCCCGGCGCGAGCTCAGGCCACGGATCGGCATCGCCGGCACCCCCGACACTACTGCGCGAAGGGCGGAACTGCTGGCGCATCGCGCCGGCGGCACGCATGCGCATGCTGGTGGATGGCGAGCAGTACTTCAGTGCGCTGCGTGAAGCGCTGCTGGCCGCACGTCACACCGTGTTCATTCTCGGGTGGGACATCGACAGCCGGATGCTACTCACCCCCAATGGACCGGACGACGGATTTCCGCCGGGACTACGTGACTTCCTCGACGCGCTCGTGCGCCGCCGCAAGACGCTGCGCATCTATTGCCTCAGTTGGGATTTCGCGATGCTCTACGCGTTGGAGCGCGAGTGGTTGCCGTCGGTCAAGCTCGACTGGAAGACGCATCGGCGGCTGAGCTTTCGGCTTGACGGCCGCCATCCGACGGCGGCGTCTCATCACCAGAAGGTCGTAGTGATCGACCAGCGCGTGGCGTTCGTGGGTGGCCTCGATCTCACGCGCAATCGCTGGGATACAACGGCACATGCCCCCAATGACCCCGGCCGCAAGGATCCGTCAGGGCACGCCTATCCACCGTTTCACGACGTCCAGGCGATGGTTGACGGTCAGGCGGCGCACGCACTGGCGGAACTGGCCGAGGATCGGTGGCATCGCGCGACGGGTATGCACGTCGACCTGCATCTGCGCACCCCACGCGACGCCCCTTACGCGCCGCTCGACCCGTGGCCGGTATCGGTCGCCCCCGACCTGACGGATGTCGACGTTGCCATATCGCGCACGGCACCGGCGTTCGAGGGCCGGCCGGCGGTGCAGGAGATCCAGTCGCTCTACCTCGATGCCATTGCCAGCGCGCGTCATCGTCTCTATTTCGAGAACCAGTACTTCACCGCAAAGTGCATCGGCGACGCGTTGATCGAGCGCCTTGCGTCGCCCGACTGTCCGGATGTAGCCGTCGTCTCACGTCGCGCAGAAACGGGCTGGTTGCAGGAGCAGAGCATGGGCGTGCTGCGTGCACGGCTCTACCGACGCTTGCGCGAAGCGGATCCGCAGTCGCGCTTTCGTCTCTACTGTCCTGAAGTGCCTGGCATCGCCCCGGCGTGCGTGAACGTCCACAGCAAAGTGATGGTCGTCGACGACGCGTTGCTCGTGATCGGATCGGCCAACCTCAACAACCGATCGATGGCGCTCGACACCGAGTGCAATCTGTCCGTCGCCGCCAATGGCGATGCGCGTATCGCGGCGGGTATTGCGCGGGCACGCAACCGTCTGCTCGCCGAGCATCTCGACGTGCCGGAGGCGGCAATGGCGTCGGCGTTGTTGCGAGACGAAGGGCTGCACGAGGCCATCGACGAACTGCATCGCGACGGTGAGCGAACGTTGTCCGCGTTCACGCCCGCGCTGAAGGACGCTGACGACGCAGCCTCGCCCGGTGCGGTCGTGCTCGACCCGATGGAGCCGATTGACTTCGAGAACGTGATGGGGACGTTCATCGAGACCGAGGCGCGACCACTTCTTGCCGGGCGCATCGTCGCGCTCGTCCTACTGTTGCTGGGGCTTGCCGGACTGGCATTGGCGTGGCGTTACACGCCGTTGCGTGAGTGGGCCGATCTGCCGCGCGTGTTGCGTGTCGTCGAGCGCATTCGCCTTCTGTCGTTCGCGCCGCTCGTGATCATGGCGGTGTACCTGCTGGGCACGCTGGTCATGGTGCCGGTGACAGTGCTGATCATCGTGACGGTGGTCGTGTTCGGGCCGTTCGCGGGCGCGGCGTATGCGCTCGCAGGAACGTCGCTCGGCGCGGCGGCCGGGTATGGTGTCGGCCGGACACTGGGACGCGACGCGGTGCAGCGCTTCGGCGGTGAGCGGCTGAACGCGTTGAGCCGTCAGATCGGCAATCACGGGTTGCTGGCGATGGTCGTGTTGCGTCTGATGCCCATTGCGCCATTCACGCTTGTGAACCTTGTCGTGGGCGCGTCGCGCATCCGGCTGCGGGATTGTCTGCTGGGTACCGTCATCGGCATGTTGCCGGGCATTCTGATCGCGGCCGCGCTGGTGGATCGCGTGGCGGCGCTGGCACAACGTCCCAACGGCTGGACGGCTGCACTGCTGGCCGCCGTGCTCGTGTTGCCGGGCATGGGCGTGGTGGCGCTGCGGCGACGTATCGGGGGGATGCGGGGCATGGGCGGCGAGACGTCGGAAGATGACCGTGCGCCACGGCGCTTGGGCGATGACGAGATTGTGCGTCCGGCGTTCCAGGATGTCTCGTCGCTGCGCGTTGAAACCCTTAGCCGCGAGATGAGTGTGGCGAGCTACAACGTGCACGGATGTGTCGGCACGGACGGCGTTCACTCGCCGGACCGCATCGCGCAGGTACTCGACGAGATCGACGCGGACATCGTCGCGTTGCAGGAGATCGAAGCCAGTGCGACGGACGTCGGCACGTTAGCCCGGCTGGCCGCCGCGCGAGACATGCATTTCATTCCGGGACCGACGCTGCGGCGCGGCGGACAGGATTACGGCAACGCCATCATGACGCGCTTCGCGCCGGTGGCCGTACGACACATCGATCTGAGCGTGGCAGGACGCGAGCCGCGCGCTGCCATCGACGCAACGCTTGCGTGGGAAGACGCATACGGACGGGAAACGCAACTGCGCGTGATCGCGACGCATCTCGGCCTGAGGCCTGGCGAGCGGCGCGAGCAGGTGCAACGTCTGCTGGAATGTTTGGCAAATCAGCCGGGGGCGGCGACGGTGCTGATGGGGGATGTGAACGAGTGGTGTCTGTGGGGGCGGCCGCTGCGATGGCTGCATCGCTTCTTCGAACGTGCGCCGCATGTGGCGACCTTCCCGTCACGCTGGCCCATACTCGCCCTCGACCGCATCTGGACGTCACCGCGCGCGCATCTCGGCACCGTGCGCAGCCATGCGACGCCGCTCGCGCGACGCGCGTCCGACCATCTACCGTTGGTGTCGGTGTTGCGCATCACCGTCCCGGTGCCGCAGCGCGCCAGTGCACGCCGCGACCCCGAGACAGCGACACAAGCCGTGGCCGCTGTGGCGGGCGGCCGCTGACTCGACCGGCTTCAGCCCGCTGCCGCGCGATCGAGCGTGGCGATATCGATCTTGTGCATGGTCATCATGGCTTCCATCGCACGGCGCGCTTTGGCGACGTCGGGATCGGCCATGAGATCGAGCAGTCGCTTCGGGGTGATCTGCCACGAGAAGCCCCAGCGGTCCTTGCACCAGCCGCAGGCCGATTCGGCGCCGCCGTTGCCGATGATGGCGTTCCAGTAGCGGTCGGTCTCTTCCTGATCCTTCGTGACGACCATGAAGCTGATCGCCTCGTTCGGCTTGAACTCCGGGCCACCGTTCAGGCCGACGAACGGCTGACCCAGCACGGTGAACTCGACCGTCAGTTCCTGCCCGGCGCCAATGCCCGGAATGGGCGAGACATGGCGCGCCTGCACGTGACTGTCGGGAAAGGTGGCGGCGTAGAATTCGGCGGCCTGGCGGGCCTCGCCGTTGAACCAAACACATGTGACGAGCTTCGTCATGAACGTCTCCTGTCGTGAGTCGCCGACGCGAAGAAGGCGAAGGCGAGTCAGGTTACTACACCGGTTCGTTGTGGAAGCCGGGCATCCCACGGCCGGTGTAGAGCGACGGTGCTGCGCGTGAGTACGCCGCCGCCAGTTGGAAGGCCGAGAGGTCGTCGAGCGTATTGGCCACGATCTGCAGTATCGGTACGTTGCCCGGACCGATACCGGCAGGCGCAGAGACCACCGGATACAGGCCCAGCAAATCAGGGTATTTAATTCGTATTCCGATGCAATGAAGGGAATAAAAATATCTGATGAATTTTCGCGGCCATCGCGTCGAAAACAATCGGCGGATCGATAGTCGATTCGTGGCCTCCGTCGCCCGGAAAGCCCCGTCGCGCGGGCGCCACGGGTCTGTTTTGCCGGTTGCTTATTTGAAAAGTCCAAGTGACAATCACCGAAACCCGGACAGTCAAAAATATCGGGGGGAAGAATGGCGGGCAATAACGAATAAGAATCGGGACAAGATGGCAGCCAAAGTGGTGAAGTATTCGCGCGACGGGGTAATTTATTACGAAATTCGAGGCGCTTTACCGGACGGCACGCGATACGTCGACCGGGTGGGCTTCAGCGAACGGGAGTTGGGATTCCGTCATCTGGTGGCGGCGAGAATCAAGCTGCTGCGTACCGAGTACGCGGCGGCATGCAGCAAGGTGCGGGAGGAATGCGCGGCGGATGTCGTCACACCGCGTTGGGTCAAGCAATTGATTTTTTAAGCGAAATCGGTCGGAGTGGCTGGTCGGTCCTGGCAACGGCCGTCGCAGGAAGGCAATCGCAGGTCTTGCGTTGTCATGGTGATGAAATATTCACATGTTGAGATTGCCTTATCGGGGCCGGGCGCTTGATGGCCGTTCGAAATAAATGGAATTCGTAACAAAAGACGTCCTGGCAAGTTGCATGGAGTTGCTGCTGGACGCAGTGTTTCTCGTCAATCGGTCCGGAACTCTCGTCTACGTGAGTCCGGCCTGCGAAGCTATTCTCGGCTATAGCTCGCAAGAGTTGATGGGGCGCTCGATGATCGATTTCGTGGCGAAGGAAGATCGCGACAGAACCATCGAAGAATCCAAGCTGGTCATGGCGGGCCGCCCGCGGATCGGGTTCGAAAACCGTTACATCCACAAAGACGGTCATTACGTCCACATCATGTGGTCGGCGCGCTGGTCCGAAGAACACGGCATGCGAATCGGTGTCGCCCGCGATGTCTCGGCCCGCAAGCGCGCCGAAGCCTTGCAGCGCGCTACCTACTCGATTTCCGAAGCGGCCCACGACGCCGCCGATATTCGCTCCCTCTGCAAGGCCGTCCACGACACGCTGGGCACGCTATTTCCCATCGACGCTATTGTCGTCGCGACCTGCGACGCCGACCTGCGTGTGTGGGACAAGGCTTATCAGTACCGCGATAGCACGGACGTCCCGCTGCTCGACTGGACGCAGGCAGAAGCGCTTTCGACGCACGCCACCAATGCACAGGAGCCGCTCTGGCAACTGATCGAGACGGTGCCCGACGCCGATCCCGCGAAGGATGCCGTGCACGTGCGCACCGAGTCATTCTC
Organism: Pandoraea commovens; assembly: GCF_902459615.1. Classification (GTDB taxonomy): domain Bacteria; phylum Pseudomonadota; class Gammaproteobacteria; order Burkholderiales; family Burkholderiaceae; genus Pandoraea; species Pandoraea commovens. The sequence continues at coordinate 521,737 of NZ_CABPSA010000001.1, read as the reverse complement.
ACTGAGCGATAACGTTGAGGCCGCACGGCACGCGCTGGCGGTGTTGCCCATGCATACGGCGCGGCGCGCCGTCGGCACGCTCATGATTTACGGACCCGTGAAGGCGTTGCAGGCGGAAGCGGCACAACGGCTGTTGGCGTTCGTGTGCGATCAGACGGCGCTCGCTATCGAGCGCAAGCAACTCATCGACGATCTCTACAAGGCCGCGCGGTTCGACGAGCTGACCGGACTGCCGAATCGCCGTACATTCGGCGAATTCGCCAGCGAAGCGGTACGCCGCGCGCAGCGCACCAACGGCAAACTGGCGCTACTCTTCGCCGATATCGATGGATTCAAGGACGTGAACGACAGCCTCGGACACGCGACCGGCGATCTGCTGCTCAAGGAGATCGGACGCCGCATGAAGGCCGGGGTGACGGACTGCGGATTCGTGGCGCGGCATTCGGGCGACGAGTTTGTCGCCATCGTGCAGGACGCCGAGATCGTCGAGCGCATCGACTTCGCCGTGAACCGGCTGCGCTCGGAGATCGAACAGGCAATTTCGGTGAACGATGCGAGCCTGACGGTGCGGGTGAGCGTGGGCGTCGCCGTCTTCCCTGACGATGGCGAATCGATGAGCGAACTGATCCGCGTGGCCGATCAGCGCATGTACGCCAACAAGGCGGCGCGCAAGTCAGGTGGCGCGAGTTTTCTCGAACGTTTGATGTGACGCGGCACTGAGCATCGCTGTATCGCCTGCATTACCCCAGCGTCTGCGTTGGCCAGACCATTTCGATTTCGACGGCAATTGAGCGCGCGAGTCCGTCGAGATCCGGAAACAGGGACGCGTTCGTCACGTTCATCCGGTAGAGCCACTTCATCGCGTCGGCGCGCAGCGCGACCGGTAGCACGATCTTGCGCAGCAACGGTTCGTCGCTCTCGTAGCCGTCCAGAATGCGATGCATCGGCCGGTCGATCACGCCGGGCACGACGAAGGTGCCGGACTGCGCGATCAGGCGGCCATCCATTTCTTCCGGCTCGCCGAACCAGACCACCTCGTTGTCGTTGCCGAGGAAGTACTTCTCCATATTCCCCTTGACGCGCGGATCGATGGTATCGCGGGTGAGCCACGGCGCATGGCGCGGGCGTGCGCGGTCGTCGTACAGCGCGGGTGTGTTCAGCGCAAAGATGGCAGAGTCGGACGTTGCGCGTTCCAGTGCAAAGAACGCCGCCACGAATGGTGACTTGGTGAAATCGAGCAGACGAGTGGGCGCGCCGTGGTGCTGCATCAGCCCGAGGCAGCGCAGGTCGTCGTGCAGCAGCTCGGGCCAGGGCACGTGATTGTGCGCCTTGCGACGGAAGATGCGAATCGCGCGGGCCTCGCGGCTGCGCCACTGCTCTTTGTCCGACACGTAGGCGTGCAGGTAGCGGGAGAGCGAACTTTGCAGATGCCAGCGGGCGTCTTGCTGCCCGCGAAACGCCCAGCCTTCGAAGCGGGAGGACAGCTCCATGAAATCCTTCCAGCTCTCGACGACAGTGGTGTCCATAGTGGGCGAAATCCTTGTGTCGGCGTGCCACGGTGCCCTGTGCCGCCATGCAATTTTGTGAGGACGCCACAGCGCAACGAGTGCGGCATGGCGTCGGCCACTATAGTACGGCGTCCGTGACAGCTCAAGCGCGAAGGGTTCGTTCGCGCGGACTTGCGTTCAGTCCGAGGTGGCGATTATGACCACTGCGGCGCTCACCACCGACGCGCCCGCATATAAACCCAGACCGAACACCGTGTGCGTCATCAGGCTGCGCAGGCGTGCCTGTGCCGGTTTGGGTGTCTTGCTGGCGGCAATGCCGGCGCCGAACGCGGGTTGCATGACGAAGAAGGGCATCACGACGGTGGCTACGCCGAATGCGAGCGGCATGGGCCACGTCGGCGCATCCAACCACTCCGAACCCGCGAGCATGACGAGGGCGGCCGCGAAGCCAACACCGATAGCGTAGTGCGCAAACCACCCGAGCGCTTTCTCGCCCGCAACGGGCGTCGCACGGGCGATGCCAGCGTGAGCAAAGCGACCGGCAGGCATATGCCCAAGCCAGCGTCCGACCATCGCGAAGTCGAGCGATGCAATGCCGAAGACGCGGCGAAGCAACAGCGCCCAGAGGTCCATCACAACCGTCGCGAAGACGCCGATCGCAAGGATCTGCGCGACGAAGGTAAGCGTTGTCATTGTCATCTCCTGAGTCGACAGTGCGTCCGTGCCGTGACGGCAAGTCCGCGATTAGGGCACTATACGAATTCAAGTCAACTTGAAGTCAAGCGGGAGTCTCGACATGACACTGGACATTGGCGACGTCGTCGCGCATGCGGGTGTGCCGCCGTCCACGCTGCGGTTTTACGAAGAGAAGGGGCTGATTGCCGCGACGGGCCGACGTGGGTTGCGACGGCAATACGATGAGTCGGTCTTGCAGACGCTGTCGCTCATCGCATTGGGTCGCACGGCCGGATTCTCGCTGGACGACATCGCCGGGATGTTGTTGCCGCAAGGCAAGGCGAATATCGACCGAGAGCGGTTGCGGGCGAAGGCGGAGGACATCGACAAGACGATCCGGCAACTGAGCGCGTTGCGTGACGGCTTGCGCCACGCGGCGGAGTGTCCGGCGACGGAGCATCTGGCATGCCCGCAGTTTCAGCGTCTGATGCGGCTTGCCAGCATGAAGGGCGTGAAGGGCGTGAAGGGCGTGAAGGGCGTGAAGGGCGTGAAGGGGGCGAAGGCGGCGAGGGGCACGAACGCGTCCCCGCTGGAGACGCGTGCACCCCGATCCGGCAAGCCTGCGAAGCAGCCCTCGCGAAGCGTCATCCGCGCGATATCCCGCAGGACGACAGACGGACCTTGATGTCGGCAAGCGCGGCCTCGGGCGTGATGTCCGACGTGTCGAGCGTGATGTCGGCGAGCCGGTACAGCGACTCGCGGGCGTCGAGCATGCGATGGATGTGATCGAGCGCCTCGTTGCGCAGGGCTTCGGTGGCGATGCGTGCGTCGTTCTGCTGCATCACGCGCTGGAAGTGGACTTCCGGGCGCGCGCGCAGCCATACCGTACGGAACGCACGCAGCACACGTTCGAAGGTCGGCGCTTCCGAAACGATGCCGCCGCCGGTGGCCAGCACGACACGCTCTTGCTCGCCGATGATCCGCTCGATGCACTGCCGCTCGATGCGACGCATCGCGGCCTGCCCGTATAGGGTGATGACTTCGCCGATGGCAATACCGGCTTCGCGTTCGACTTCCTTGTCGAGTTCGATGAAGGGCGCGCCGATGGCTTGCGCCAGTTGAGGCCCGAGCGTTGACTTGCCCGCACCGCGCAGACCGATGAGCGCGATGCGCTGGCCCATCCGTCCCGTGTCGGCCGCGACAGGCACGACGAGTTGGCGGCGCAGCCGCGAGAGTACCTCCGGCGATTGCTGACGCAGGTACTCGATCAGGATGAGCAGATCGCCGTCGTGAATGGAGCGCTCGGCAACCAATGTTTCGACGCCCACGTTCAGAGCCTCGGCCAGCTTGTGCAGCACCGCGAGAGACACGTTGCCGGTACCGGCTTCCACTCGGGCGAGATACGGCAGCGAGACGCCGGACTGCGCAGCGAGCTGTTTGCGCGTCATGCCGCGCTGGGCGCGCAGCATGCGCACCTGCCGGGCGAGGGAGGCCAGACGCGACGTCACCCCGGCGTCGGCATCTTCGGCCGGATCGGGCTGTGACGTGGCGGCAGGCGGTGTTTTCATGGGCTAACGGGGTAGGGTGCGGTTGCTGATAAATATACTATGAGATAGCACATAGGAAGCGTCTCGCCGCTCGTTTCCTGCATCGGTGCCTCTAAATATGCATTAAATTGCTTTTAATGACAAAATATCCCTGTTAACCCTGAACTGCATTGCACAAATCGCGCAACGAGGAAAATATCTTATAAGATACTTTTCACGATTTGGAGCGATGCAGACCATGACCTATCCCCACCTGCGCGTGCGCGTCGAAGACGCCATCGCGTTCGTCACCCTCGACCGCGCCGAGAAGCGCAACGCGCTTTGCGATGCGGCCATCAATTCGCTCGAAGCCGCCTTTCGCGATTTCGACGACAGCGTCCGTGCCGTTGTCCTGAGCGGTGCTGGCGAGCACTTCTGCGCCGGGCTGGATCTCTCGGAGAACAGCACGCGCGATCCCATCGACGTGCTGCGCGTCTCACAGCGTTGGCACAAGGTCTTCCATGAGATTCAGTTTGGTGGACGCCCGGTGGTTGCCGTCCTGCAAGGCGCTGTCATTGGTGGCGGGCTGGAACTGGCGCTGGCCGCCCATGTGCGCGTGATCGAGCGCAACGCGTTCTTCCAACTGCCCGAGGGCAAGCGCGGCATCTTTGTCGGCGGCGGCGCCTCGGTGCGTGTGGCGCGCATTCTCGGCCCGGACCGGATGACGGAAATGATGCTCACGGGCCGCCGTTACGACGCCGTCGACGGTGAGCGCCTGGGCCTCGGACACTATCTAGTTGACGGTGGCGACGGACTCGCGCTGGCGACGCAACTCGCGCGTGACACGGCGGCGAACAGCCCGCTGTCGAATTGGGCGACGATACATGCGCTGTCGCGCATTCACGATATGTCGATGGCCGACGGCCTCTTCACCGAATCGGTGACGAGCGCACTCATGCTCGCCACGCCCGAAGCGCGCGAGCGTATGGAACGCTTTCTGGGCCGCGCGGCGCGCTAGCCGTCCGGCCATCCCCACGGAGACGAATGTGAAATACGACAACATCGAACAGGTCGCCGTCATCGGCACCGGCGTCATCGGCGCGAGCTGGGCCGCGTACTTTCTGGCACGCGGTCTGCGCGTGAGTGCGTGGGACCCCGCGCCGGGCGCACGTGAGCGCCTGCGCGAAGCCGTCGATGCGCACTGGCCGACGCTTATCCGCATCGGGCTGACGGCGGGCGCAACACGCGACAGCCTCACGTTCCACGACACGCTTGACGCCGCGCTCGAAGGGGCTGACTTCGTCCAGGAGAGCGGCCCCGAGCGCGAAGACCTGAAGCAGGATCTTTTCCGCAAGATGGACGACGCGTTGCCGCCGTCGGTGGTGATTGCGTCGAGTTCGTCGGGATTGTTGATGAGCCGGGTGCAGTCGGTGTGCGCGCATCCCGAGCGCGTGGTGCTCGGGCACCCGTTCAATCCGCCGCATCTGATTCCGCTCGTCGAGGTGATCGGTGGCGAACAGTCGTCGCAAGCCGCCATCGACACCGCCATGCAGTTCTATCGCGCCATCGGCAAGCGCGCGATCCACGTCCGCAAGGAAGTGAAGGGGCATATCGCGAACCGCCTGCAAGCGGCGCTGTGGCGCGAGGCGATTCATCTGGTGGATACGGGCGTGGCCTCGGTAGCGGATATCGACGACGCCATCGCTTACGGTCCCGGCCTTCGCTGGGCGGCGCTGGGGCCGTTTCTGAATCTGCATTTGTCGGGCGGCGCGGGCGGCATCGCGCATCTGCTCGAACACCTCGGCCCGCCCATCGAGTCCTGGTGGGCAGACCTTGGCGAGCCGGTGCTGACGGACGACCTCAAGGCGCGCATCACCGCGGGTGTTGAAGCCGAGTTGGCTGGCCGGGGCAATGCGCGTCTTGAAGCACAGCGCGACGCCGTCATCCTCGGCATTCTCGCGAGCAAGCCCTGAACCCTCCGCATCCCCGCTGAAAGTATCCGATCCAACGAACGACCGATTCGAAGAAGGAGACACGCATGAGCAAACCCAAAGTCATCGTCACCATCGCGCCCACCGGCGGCATGGCGTACAAGTCGCAGAACCCCCACCTGCCCACGCAGCCGGACGAGATCGCACGCGATGTCTACGACTGCTACAACGCTGGCGCAAGCGTTGTGGCGATTCACGCGCGGCGTCCAGGCGACGACGGCGCGACATGCGATCCGGCGATTTATCGCGACATCAACCGCCGCATTCGCGACAAGTGCGACATCGTCATCAATAACTCGACGGGCGGCGGCGTCCACGGCGACATGATCGGGCAGGCCGACAACGGCTATTGGGAAATCCTCTGGGAAGAACGCCTGAAAGGCATGGATGCGGGTGCCGAGATGTGCACGCTCGATGCGACGACCATCATCGCGAGCTTCGGCGGCCGCGAGCTGCTGATGCACACCTCGCCGGAGCGCTCGAAGCATCTCGCTATTGAGATGAAGAAGCGCGGCATCAAGCCGGAGTGGGAGGTCTTCAGCCCCACGCACATCGTGCAAGACCTCGCCACGCTGACCGCCGCCGGATTCGACGACGAACCGTTCTTCGTCAATCTCGTGCTCGGCGTGCATCGCGGCTTCCAGAACGCCATGCCGTACACGCCGCGCGTGTTGCAGTCGATGGTCGATCTGTTGCCCAAGGGCAGCATCTTCTGCGTGAGCGGCATCGGTCCGGCGCAACTGCCGTCGGCGATGAATTCACTTCTGCTCGGTGGCCACGTGCGCGTCGGTCTGGAGGACAACCTGTATTACGAGCACGGCGTGCCTGCGACGAACCAGCAACTCACCGAGCGCGTCGTGCGGCTCGTGCGCGAGATGGGTTACGAACCGGCCACGCCGACCGAAGCCCGCGAAATCATGGGCCTGCCGCGCAACCGTGAAGTGCTGCCGGAGTTCGCCGTGCGGTAAGGCGAAGGTGTGCGTCGCAAGCTGTCCGGCCCCTAGAACGAAAACATCCCAGGAGACAAGTCACATGGCGGCAAACAGATTCACACGCAGTTTCGCGCTATCTCGCATCCTTTCGTTGTCGACGCTCGCCGGTGTGGCGATGCTCTGCGCGACCTCGCAGGCGAACGCGCAACCGGCGGGCGTCACCATAGGCGTTACGCTCTCGACAACCGGCCCGGGTGCTTCGCTCGGGATTCCGGAGAAGCAGGCCGTCGGCATGTTGCCGCCCACGCTCGGCGGTTTGCCAGCGCGCTACATCGTGCTCGATGACGCTACCGATCCGACCACTGCGACGAAGAACGCGCGCCGTCTCGCGACGGAAGACAAGGTCGACGCGATCATCGGGTCGTCGACCACGCCCGCATGTCTGGCCGTCGCCGCTGTAGCAGCCGATACCCGCACCCCGCAGCTCGGCCTGTGTCCGTTCGTGCCGAGCGCCACGCAGATGCGCTACGTCTTCTCGCTGCCGCAATCGGTCGCCGTCATGGCCGACGCGGTACTCGACGACATGAAGGCGCACAAGGTGAAGACGCTGGGCTTCATCGGCTTTAACGATTCCTATGGCGAAGCGTGGCTCAAGGACATTCAGGCGCGCGCCGTCGCTCGTCAGATTCAGGTCGCACCGGTCGAGCGTTACGCGCGCAACGATCAGTCCGTGACCGCGCAGGTGCTGAAGGTCATGTCGTCCAACGTGGACGCCGTCATCATCGCGGCGAGCGGCACGCCGGGCGCGCTGCCCATGAGCACGTTGCGCGAGCGCGGCTACAAGGGACGTATCTACCAGACGCACGGGGTTGCTAACAACGACTTCCTGCGCGTCGCGGGCAAGAGTGCAGAGGGCGTGATTCTGCCGGTGGGTAACATCCTCGTCGCTGAGCAATTGTCGGCGAACCATCCGGGCAAGGCCGTCGCCACCGACTTCGCGAAGCGTTACGAAGCACAGTACGGTGCGGGCTCGCGCAACCTGTTCGCCGGTTACGCCTACGACGCTTATCTGGTCCTCGACCGTGCCGTCGCGGTGGCGGCAAAGCAGGCGCAACCGGGCACGCAGGCGTTTCGCGACGCACTCGTTACCGCCGTCGAACAGACGCGCGGTCTGGCGGCCACGCACGGCATGATCAATGTCAACGCACAGGACCACTCGGCTTATGGCGAAGACGGTCGCGTGCTCGTCACGGTGAAGGGCGGAAAGTGGACCATCGAGTGAACCTCGCGGCGGCGGGCGCGCGCCGCCTCGCCCGGCCCGATATCGAACGCGAGGTGCGCGCAGACGGCAGCTTCGTGATTCGCTCGCGCACTACGCTCGACGAGTTCGAGCGCAGCCCGGCCGACTGGCTCGTGCAATGGGCTTCAAGGACGCCGCAGGCTGTTTTCGTGGCCGAGCGGCGGCAGCCCGGCGATGCCGCGTCCGGTACAGGCCTCTGGCGTGAGATCACGTATGGCGAAGGGCTGGCGATGGCGCGCGGGATCGGGCAGGCGTTGCTCGATCTCGACGTGCCGCGTGAGCGTCCCGTCGTGATTCTGTCCGACAACAGCGTCAACCACGCGCTGCTCGTGCTCGGCGCGATGATGGCGGGGCGCCAGACGGCCATCGTGTCGTCGGCGTATTCGCGCATCGCCAAGGACATGAGCAAGCTGCACGGTATTCTCGCGCGGCTCGACCCGGCGCTCGTGTATGTCGAAGACGGCGATGCCTACGCGCGCGCGCTCGACGGCGCGCCGATCCGTTGCCCCGTCGTCGCCACGCGTAATGGGCATGCGGAGTGGTTGCGTTTCGACACGCTTGCGTCGACGTCGGCATCGGCGGCGCTGGATAACGCCTTCGCGCAAGTGCGCCCCGAGGATACGGCGAAGCTGCTGCTGACCTCCGGCTCGACGGGCAAGCCGAAGATCGTCGTCAACACGCACCGCATGCTGGCAGCGAATCAGCAGATGATTGCGCAGTGCTGGCATTTCCTCGACGAGACGCCGCCGGTCGTGGTCGACTGGCTGCCGTGGAGCCACACGTTCGGCGCGAACCATAACTTCCACATGGCGTTGCGCAACGGCGGAGCATTCTATGTAGACGACGGTCGCCCTGTGCCCGAACTCGTGGGGCGCTCCGTCGAGGCACTGCGCGACGTGTCGCCCACGCTGCACTTCAACGTCCCCAAGGGGTTCGAAGCGCTCGCGCCGTTTCTCGAAGACGACGAGGCATTCGCCGCGCGTTTCTTCGGTCGTCTGCAAGTGTTGTTCTACGCGGCGGCGAGTTTGCCCCCGGCGGTATGGCAGCGCTTCGAGCGACTGGCCTCGCGGCACTGCGAGACACTGCCGTTCTTCACGTCGGCATGGGGGGCGACCGAGACGTCGCCGTTGATCACCAGCGTTCACTTCCCGATCCCGGGCGCGGGCAATATCGGTCTGCCCGCACCGGGTAACGAGCTGAAGTTCGTGCCCAATGGCGACAAGCTGGAGATGCGCGTGCGGGGTCCGTCGGTATTTCGCAGTTATGCGGGCGATCCCGAGGCGACGGCGCAGGCGTTCGACGAAGAAGGCTTCTATCGCACCGGCGATGCGGGTCGTCTGTCCGATGCGAACGATCCCGGCGCGGGGGTGATTTTCGACGGCCGGGTGTCGGAGGACTTCAAGCTGACGAGCGGCACGTGGGTTTCCGTAGGTGCACTGCGGCTGCGGGCCGTAACGGCGTTGGCCCCTTACGCGTCGGATGTCGTCATCGCGGGCCACGATCGCGATGAAATCGGGCTACTGATCTTCCCGAGTCCTGCCATGCGGGCAAAGGCGGCGTCTGCTCAGGTGTCCGCGGACGATCACGCAGGCAAAACGCTCGCGATGCACGACGATGTCCGCTCACACATCGCACAGGCGCTTGCGCAACTGGCGCACGACGCCGGGAGTTCGCAACGCGCGGCGCGCGCGGCCATCCTGGCATCGCCGCCGTCGCTGGAGCAAGGTGAGATCACAGACAAGGGATACGTGAATCAGCGCGCAGTGCTGACGCTGCGTGCCGACGACGTTACACGGCTTTACTCGGACTGCCCGTCGGTCATTCGCTTGCCGTCTTCCAACGGTTAAGTGCGACAACTTGAGAGGCGGGGGAAGTGAGAGCGACGACGCGCCGGTGGCGGGGAATGCCACCGGCGCGTCAGATCGCCGGAACTGAGTGTCTGCGCCGAGTGATCAGGCGAGCGCTTCGCCGTGACTTTCCGGGAGGAAGAAGTAGACGATGATGGCGGCAAGCAGGAAGAAGCCTGCCGTGGCGCCCAGTGCGACGCTCACGTTCTCGCCGCGCGACAGCAGGCCGACGGCCGCCGGGGCGAGGGCGCTCGCGGCGCGTCCCGTGTTGTAGATGAAGCCTTGTGCCGTCGCGCGCACCTGCGTCGGGAACATCTCGGCGAACGTCGGAGCGAAGCCGCTATAGAAGCCCGTGCCGAAGAACGCCACGACCGGACCGAATACGAGCAACAGCATCGGCTCGCGAATCGCGACATAAAGCGGCACTGTAATTGCCGACACGATGAAGAACAGCAGAAACGACTTACGGCAGCCGATGCGATCCGCGATGTAGCCGAAGCAGATGAACCCTGCCGCCGCGCCGATCTGCATGATGACGATCCACGTCGTCGAGCGCATCAGATCGAAGCCCGGGCCGCCCTGATCGACTGGCGTCGACAGATATGCGGGAATCCACGTGAACAATCCCCAGTAACCGCACATCGCCGCCGCCGTGAAGGCGAGGCCGACGATCGTGCTGCGGGCGTACGGCCCAAACAGCATTCCGAGCGTCTGACCGAGCGTGAGACGCACGCGCTGCTCGCGCCAGATCGCAGGCTCTTCCACGTGACGACGCACCCAGAACGCCAGCACCGTCGGCACCAGACCGAAGGCGAACACCCAGCGCCAACCGAAGTGCGGCAGGATGACGGCGGCCACGATGGCCGCGACTGCATAACCCACAGCAAACGCGCTCTGCACCCAGGCCATCACCTTGGCGCGGTGCTCGGCTGGCCACGTTTCGGTAATCAGCGCAGCACCCGCCGACCACTCGCCGCCAATGCCCAGACCCAGCAGGAAACGGAAGATGAGGAGCGACGTCACCGAATCGGCGAAGCCGCACAGCGCGGTGCCGATGGAGTAACACAGGATCGAGAGAATCATCGACTTCGTACGGCCGATGCGGTCGGCGAGGAAGCCGAAGAACAAACCGCCGAAGGCCGTCGCCAGCAACGTGAGCGAAGCAATGATGCCCGCCACGCCCTTGTCGAAATGCAGGTCGACGCTGATGTAGCGAATCACCATCGCGAACAGCATCAGATCCATGATGTCGAGCATCCAGCCGATATAGGCCGAACCAAATGCTCGCCATTGCGCAGGGCTCGCGCCGCGATACCACGGCCGACGTGCCGTGCCCGCCGCTTTCAGGGCGGTCGTGCCAGTGTCCATTCTTGTCTCCTTCATGGAACCATCCTAGTGTCAGACCTCGTGTATCGATTATCGATACGCATGGGAATGATTTCGTTTGAATAATATCAGCACATTTCCCCGTCATGTCTCGTGGTAAACCATAAATGGTACTTTGCGTATCGATGATCGATACTCAATGCCAGTGTTGTCTCGATGGTCGGGGCAATCGACTGGTCACAGGAGATCGAAGTGAAGCCGTTTCAATTGCGTTTGTACGAGGATGTCATCGCACCGAACCATCCGCCCGTGTATCTGCCCTCAGCGCGTCGCGCAATTTACGTCGTGCGTGGCGACGTCGCTATCGAGTTCGACACGGGCGCGCAGCATCATCCGGCAGAGAGTGCGTGGCTGGGCGACGACAGCGTCGCGCTGATCGCGGGGAGTGAAGGGGCGACGCTATGGCGTTGGGAGCTGATGTCGGGCAATGAGCCGACGCCGGGCGAGATCGCGTCCGCACCGGGGGCGTCGTCGACGCTCAAGCTCGACGCACCTGTCGAGCTGGACCCGCGTCAACAGTGGCTCATGCGTTGCGACAAGGTACAATTCCCCCCCGGCGGCGTGGCGCATACGCACGTGCATCAGGGGCCCGGCGTGCGTTGCACGCTCGAAGGCGAGATCACGATCGAGACGTTGGGCGCGTCGCACACCCATGCGGCAGGGCAAGCCTGGCTCGAACTCGGTCACGCACCGGTGCTGGCGCCGACGACCGAGGCACGCGATACGACGTTCATCCGTTGTTTCATCCTGCCGCGGGCGTGCCGTAATCGCAGCTCGATTCGTTACGTGCGCCCCGAGGACGCGAACAAGAACAAGCCGCAGCGCTATCACGTGTTCGGCGAGCGTTTCATCTCGCTCGACGCACAGTAATCGGCGCGCGACGACAGTGACAAAGGACACGCAGTGAAAGGATCGAAGGACACCCCGAACGACGTCACCCGTCGCCCCCGCGCCGCCGCTGTGCCGAGTGCCGCCAGCGACGAACAGGGCGGCGACGAAATCAACACGTCGTCGACTTCGGTCATTTCGTTGCGGATTCTCGAGTTGCTGGCCGAGCGCAATGCCGAGTGCGGCGTCACGCACCTGGCCGAAGCGCTCGGCGTCCCCAAAGCGCGGGTTCACCGGCATCTCACGGCACTGCGTCAGGAAGGGTATGTCGTGCAAAACCCGCGCACGAGCCGTTACCGGATCGGCTGGCGGCTCTTTCTGCTCGGACAGAAGCTCGTCAAACAGTTCGACGTGGTGGGGCTGGCACGCCCGGTCATGGAAGAATTGCGCGACGCCGTGGGACAGACCATCGTCATCAGTTCGTTCACGGAGACCGATGTGGTGGTGCTCGACGTGATGCGTGGCCGCAGTCCGCTGGAGATCCTGCTGCACCCCGGCACGCAGTTCAAACTGCACAGTGTGGCGCAGGGCAAGATTGCGCTGGCGTTCGGCGCAAAGGAGCGGCGCGACGCCGTGCTCGAAGGTCCGCTCGACGCTTGTACGCCGCACACCATCACCGATCCGATGCGCCTGTCGCACGAACTCGCGCTGGTGCGCGAGCGTGGATGGGCCGATGCGCCGGAAGAAGTGTTTCTCGGCGTGAACGCGCTGGCGGCGCCGATTATGCAGGACGACGGAACGCTCTTCGGCACGCTCGCCATCGTCGGCTCGATTCACTATTTGCCTGCGCACCCGAACCCGCAAACGGTCGCAGCGCTCACCGACGCGGCACGTCGCATCTCGCTTCTGCTCGGGAGCGGGCGCGGTAACTGAGCGCCACGTTCACCTCCCTCACATCCGCAATACAGCGGCCATGGCAATCGTTAGCGTCAGCAACATCATGTGCGTGAGTTGCAGGCCTTCCTGACGAATCCAGTAGCCGAACCACAAGCCGCCGATCATCATCAGCAGCCACGCTGCGCTCAGGGCCGAGAGGCCCAGCGTCGCCCATGCAATGGCGGCGTGGGTGGCATGGGCGGTACCCACACGGATGGCCCCCGCCAACTGAATACCGCCCCAGCCGAGGCACACCGTCGCTGTGAGCTGAAGCGCGATCAATACGAGCAACGCCAGCACGGACCAGCCTTTCGCATGCATCGCGCGACGCAGCAACGGAATCTCGATCGCCGGTACTTCGCGCAAGGGCGACATGTTCAGCGTTCGTCCGATGGCCCATGACGACGCGCCGAACGCCACCACGTTGTTCAACGCGGCAATGGCCGACCATAACGTCAGGCCGGTCACGAGCACCAGCTTGAAAATCACGAACGCATCGAAGGCATCGAGAACACTGACAGCACCGGGCATCGATAACGGCTCCTGTGGTTTGAGATTGCACGTTTTCGCAAAGACGAGCATGGGGAAGTAGGCCAAAGGATAGGAGCGCATCGTTATTTATGCAAGTTAATACTTGTATAAATCAGGGGTATGCGAAACCTATGGCGGAAGGCTTTCCCGGCAAGCATCCGAGGCCGTCGAGGGTCATGTGGATGGCGACGTCGAGCGGCGTGTGCGGCTCCTCGCCAAGCGCATCGACGAGACGTGCATTGTCCATGCGAACCGGCTGCTTCCAGAGATAGCGCATCTCCTGCAACTCACGCAGCGTCGTGACGAAGGGCGACGCCAGCGTCATCAGCCACCACGGGAAACGGCGGGTTTTGACTTCGACGCCATGACGCGCCATCACACGCGTGATCGCTGCGGCCATTTCCGTGCCGTCGGCATCCCAATGCCCGGCCATGTGGAAGTTGGCGAACGCGTCGAGCGTGTGGCGGCGTTCGATCAGCATGACCATTGCGCGGGCTACGTCCGGCAGATACGACCATTGATGGCCGATGCCGGGGGCGTTCGGGATTTGCACCACGCGTGTCGTCTGTCCCGGCTTCACCAGACCCTGAGCGAACCAGCTATTGCGGGTGAGCGGGCCGAAGAAGTCGCCCGCACGCACGATGATCGTCTGCACGCCGTTGCTGCTGGTTCGGCTGGCATCACGCAGACGGCCTTCCATCGTCGCGCGAATACGGCCCTTACGGGTCAGCGGCCGTTGGGGCGCATCTTCGTGCAGCACGGGGAACGTCTCCGGACCGAAGTTGTAGACGGTGCCCGGCAGGACGATGGTCGCGCCATAACGCGTAGCGGCGGCAATGGTGTTGTCCAGCATGGGCAGCACCTGCGTGTTCCAGTTGCGATAGCCCGGCGGGTTGACGGCGTGCACGATCACGGCGCAATCGCGGGCGGCGGCGAGGACGTCGTCGGCGCGCATGGCATCGCCGTCGATCCACTCGATGCCAGTGTCCGTCATCGAACCGGGCGCGCCGCCCCGGCGCAGGGCACGGACTTGCCAGCCCGCCGCGAGCAACTGCCGCGCGACTTCGCCGCCGATGCCGCCCGTAGCGCCCAGCACCAGTGCACGGGATGTTGTCTGTTGAGTGGAATGGCTCATGAGGAGACTCCTCGTTGGTTGTCGGTGATGCCATTCTCCGCGCGAAGTGATTGGAATAAAATTACTGAAAACAATCGATCAGCTATACATTTTTGTATGACCTCAAATCTCAGCTGGGATCTCTACCGAACATTCCTCGCCGTGCTGACGGAGGGCTCGCTCTCAGGCGCGGCGCGTGCGCTGGGCATCACACAGCCGACGGCGGGACGGCACATTGTTGCGCTGGAGCAAGCGCTGGGGCAGACGCTCTTCACGCGCTCGCAAACGGGCTTGCTGGCGACGGATGCAGCGCAGTCGCTGCGTTCGCACGCGCAGGCGATGCAGCACACGGCGCTGGCCTTCGAGCGGGCGGCGGCGAGTCATGGCGACGGGGTGAACGGGGTGGTGCGCATTTCGGCGAGCGAGGTCGTCGGGGTGGAAGTCTTGCCGCCGATCCTGACAGCGTTGCGTCGCGCCCACCCGGATCTGACCATCGAGCTGGTGCCGACGAACCGCATTCAGGATTTATTGCATCGTGAAGTGGACATCGCGGTGCGCATGGCGCCGCCGCAGCAAGAGGCGCTGATTGCCCGCCGCGTCGGCGTTATCGACGTCGGTCTGCACGCGCGCGACGACTATGTCGCTCGCTATGGCGCACCGACTTCGCTGGCCGACCTCGCGCATCACACGGTGATCGGATTCGATAAGTTGACGCCGTTTCTGCGCGAAGCGACGCGGGGCGTGCCGATGTGGGCGCGGGAGACGTTCGCGTTCCGGGCAGACAGCGATCTGGCGCAACTGGCGATGATTCGCGCCGGATACGGAATAGGTGGGTGTCAGGTGCCGCTGGCCAGACGCGACCCGCGACTGGTGCGTCTGCTTCCGAGCGCGTTCCGATTCCGACTACAGACGTGGGTCACGATGCACGAAGACCTGCGCGCCAATCCACGTTGCAAAGTCGCGTTCGACGCGCTTGTGGCCGGATTAACCGCCTACATGGCCGGATAAGACGCAGAGAAGTCGCGAGCGCGACAAATAACGAACGTCATCGACGATGTGTGTGATATACAATATATCAATAACATCAACGATTACGGGACAATCATCGCGCCATGTTCGACCCTTCCTTGTTCGGACGCATGCCACCGGACGTCATTGCGTCCGCCGCCCCGAGCGCGCCAGCGTCGGCCTCTGCTTCTTTGCCATCTCCCGCGTCACCTTCCGACCCGCTGCCTGAACCGTTCGCGCCCGGTCGTCATCCGCTGGGCCTGAGCGAGACACGCGACGCAGTCCTATACGTCCCCGCCGATCTGCCCACCGACAAACCGGTACCGCTGTTCGTGATGTTTCACGGCGCAGGCGGATTCCCGGAGAAGGTGTTGCCGTTCATCGAGCCGCACGCGGATCAGCACAAGTTTCTCGTGCTCGCACCGCATTCGACCTTCCCAACGTGGGACATCGTGATCGGCGGCAACGGTCCCGATCTGGAGCGTCTGCAAGCGGCGCTGCGAAGCGTTGCCACGCGCTATCGCATCGACGCGCAGCGCGTGGCCTTCGCGGGTTTTTCCGACGGCGCGAGCTACGCGCTGTCGATTGGCGTGACGAACGGTGATATCGCGAGCCATGTCATCGCATTCTCCGGCGGTTTCATGTCGATCTTCGTGCAGGAAGGGCTGCCGAAAGTGTTCATCGCCCACGGGCTGATCGACGAGCAATTGCCGATCGCCACGAGCGGACGTCAAAACGCAAACAAACTAAAAGCGGCGGGCTACGATGTGCAATACGTCGAATTCGACGGGCTGCACATCATCGAGCCGGGCGTCGTGGCGCGTGCCATCGACTTCTTCCTCGCCTGAACCGACACGCCATACGGGGAGTGCCGTCCATGGATTTCGAAATTCCTGAATCACTGATTCATCCGCTGATGCAACTGATCGGCACCGACTCACCGCTGGGCAAACAACTGACCGCCTATGGCGTGTGTCGCGGCAATATGCTGGTCTCCAGCGAATGGTTCGACGCGAAGTCGCTCAACACGCTTTACGTCCTGAGCAAGTCGCAGAACGAGCGCGCACTGATGTTCCAGATGCTCGCACTCGATAACGTCTACAACGCGCCGCAAGCGCGCGTGATTCCCAGTCTGGACAAACTCGTGCCGGGGCTGGTCGCCTACCTCGCGCGCGATGTGATCGACGGCTGGCTGTATCAGCGCCATCGGGACGGTGCGTTGTTGCCGTGGCTGGTGCGACGGTTGCGCTACGTCGAACCGGATCAGGGCTCGCCGTACGTCGTCGTCGACATGCTGGCGAACACCATGCAGTCGGCGAACCTGAGTCCGACGGAGCATCGCCCGCGTCGCTCGGGCATGACCACGTCGCTCGTCTTCACGCGCGACGACATCGCGAATCGCACCATTCCCGAATTGCTCGCGGAGTTCGGTTTCTACAAGGAATGTGCGGAGTTCAAGACCGAATACGAACAGCATGCGCAACGCTTCCTGCGCGTGCAGCGCGCGTTTGGTGCGCAGTTCGTGCTGAGCCGCGCGGCGTTCTCCGTCGACCCGAAGGGCGCGACGGAACTGATTCGTGTGGGCGACGGCGTGACGGCTAAGTGCGTCAACGACGAAGAGCGGCTGGAGCGCAACTTCGAGATGGCGTGCGATGCCGATTTCTGGCGCAACGCCGAGATCGGGCAGGCGTTCGAGACGATTCCGCTGCACTGCTACGTGCACGTCTTCCATCTCGACTGGCACCGCAATCTTTGGGTCCACGTGCAGAACATGACCGAGTACGAATATCAGCCGAGTCTGCGCGACAAGCTGGTGTTGCCCGCACATCATCACGATCTCATCGACATCCTGACGTCGAACATGGATGTGATGATGCCGGACTTCGTCCCGGGAAAATCGGGGGGCGCGACGATCCTGTGTCAGGGCGCACCGGGCCTCGGCAAGACGCTGACCGCAGAGATCTACTCGGAAGTGGTCGGCAAGCCGCTGTACCGGGTGCACTCGGGGCAGTTGGGGACGACGGCGGCGTCGGTGGGGGCCACGCTCATGAGCATCTTGCGACGTGCCATGCGATGGAACGCGATCCTGTTGCTCGACGAGGCCGATGTGTACATCCGGCGTCGCGACAACGATCTGGAGCACAACGCCATCGTTGCGGAGTTCCTGCGCTCGCTGGAGTACTTCCACGGTTTGCTGTTCATGACGACGAACCGTATCGGCGACGTGGACGACGCGATCCTCTCGCGCTGCATCGCCACGATCCACTACGAAGTGCCTTCGGCGGTGGATGCGCGCAGGCTCTGGCGCATGCAGGCAGATCAGGTGGGTGCGCATCTCGACGACGGGCTGATCGAGACGCTGGCCGCGAGATATCCGAAAGCGAGCGGGCGCGACATCAAGGAGTTGATGAAACTCGCGAGCCGCTATTGCAAGGTCAAGGAACTGCCTTACACGGAAGACGTGTTCCGCTTGTGCGGTCTGTTCCGTGGCTACGACGCGTAGCGTTTCTACCCTTTGTTCGTATCCATTTTCCGAATACCACTCAACCAAACATTTAATTTCCCAATTCAAAACGTCCCACCCATACTCCATTGCACCAACACGCATTCAGCAAGGGCGATGCATAGACCGCGCCAATAAGCGGTCAGACCGAACGGTCAGGTCGTCCTTGCTTCAATCAAGGAGACAATGCGGATGCAATTGGACGTTTCGAACGAGGTCCTGGGCGGCATGCCCACGACCGGGCAGTCCCGTGCCCAAACTCACGCTCATCACACCGCGCATGGGCTCAGCCCACGGCTGCATAACGCCGATCTGGCCCCGACAAAGGCCGAAGGACGGCGCTGGGGCCGCTACAGCATCTTCGCGCTGTGGACCAACGATGTGCACAACATCGCCAACTACTCCTTCGCGATCGGACTCTTCGCACTGGGTCTGACCGGCTGGCAGATGCTCGCGTCGCTCGGCATCGGCGCGGCGCTTGTCTACGTCTTCATGAACCTGACGGGCTACATGGGCCAGAAGACCGGTGTGCCGTTCCCTGTTGTCAGCCGCATGAGCTTCGGCGTCTACGGCGCACAGATTCCTGCCATCGTGCGTGCGGTCATCGCCATTGCGTGGTTCGGCATTCAGACGTATCTCGCCTCGGTCGTGCTGCGCGTGTTGCTCGTAGCGGTTTGGCCTGCGGCCGGCGCCTACGATCACAACAGCGTGCTCGGTCTGTCGACGCTCGGCTGGCTCAGTTTCATCGCCATCTGGCTCGTGCAACTCGCGATTCTGGCTTACGGCATGGAGATGGTGCGCAAGTACGAAGCGTTCGCCGGGCCGATCATTCTCGTCACCGTGACGAGTCTTGCGGTGTGGATGTATCACCGTGCCGGAGGCCATATCGCCATGTCGGTCGGCACGCCGCTCACGGGCCTCGCCATGTGGACGAAGGTCTTCGCGGGCGGCGCGTTGTGGCTCGCGATCTACGGCACGCTGGTGCTCAACTTCTGCGACTTCACACGCGCTTCGCCGAGCCGCAAGGTCATTCGTACCGGCAATTTCTGGGGGCTGCCCGTCAACATCCTGATCTTCGCGGTGATCAGCTTCGTGCTCGCCGGTGCGCAGTTCAGCCTGAACGGTCAGATCATCCATAGCCCGACCGATATCATCGCCACGATTCCCGACAAGACGTTCCTCGTGCTCGGCTGTCTCGCGTTTCTCGTCGTGACGGTCGCCGTCAACATCATGGCGAACTTCGTCGCTCCGGCGTTCGTGCTCACGAGCCTCGCCCCGCATCGGCTGACGTTCCGTCGCGCAGGTCTCATCAGCGCCACGATTGCCGTCGTCATCCTGCCGTGGAATCTCTATAACAGCCCCATCGTGATCGTGTACTTCCTGTCAGGTCTCGGTGCGTTGCTCGGCCCGCTCTACGGCATCATCACCGTGGACTACTGGCTGCTTCGCAAGACGTGCGTGCACGTGCCGCATCTGTACAGCGAAATGCGCGAGGGCACTTACCACTATGTGCGCGGCGTGAACCCGAAGGCGGTGGTCGCGCTGGTGCCATCGGCGCTGGTCGCGGTGACGGCGGCGCTCGTGCCGGCGTTCAGCGCGCTCACGCCGTTCTCCTGGCTGCTCGGTGCGGGCATTGCCGGTGGCGTGTACTACGCGATCTCGGACCGTCGCCGGGCATTCGAAGATTGCTCGGGCGAGCACTTCGCCGTCGACAGCGCCGCACACTAGGGTCTGTGCTGCGCCGGTAGCGCAGGCGAGTTTCACCTCTGTATTCATCCCCTCTGGAGTGTTTATGAAGATCCTTGTCGTGAACGTCAACACGACGGCCGCGATAACCGACGCCATCGCGCACCATGCACGTGCGAGCGCGTCGCCGGGCACGGAAATCGTCGGACTCACGCCGCACTTCGGTGCGGAATCCGTCGAAGGCAATTTCGAAAGCTATCTCGCGGCCATTGCCGTGATGCAGCGCGTGATGAGCTACGACGAACCGTACGACGCCGTGATTCAGGCCGGTTATGGCGAACACGGACGCGAAGGCTTGCAGGAATTGCTGCACGTGCCCGTCGTCGACATTACCGAAGCCGCCGCGAGCATGGCGATGCTCCTCGGCCACCGATACTCGGTCGTCACCACGCTCGATCGTACGGTGCCGCTCATCGAAGATCGTCTGAAGCTGGCCGGTCTCGACGCTCGCTGTGCCTCGGTGCGCGCGAGCGGCATGCCGGTGCTGGAACTGGAGCGCGATCCGCAGCGGGCCATCGCGGCCGTTGTCGCACAGGCGGAGATCGCCGTGCGCGACGATCATGCCGAAGTCATCTGCCTTGGTTGTGGCGGGATGGCCGGACTTGACGCCAAGATTCGCGAGCGTACGGGCGTGCCGGTCGTCGATGGCGTGTCCGCTGCCGTTGCACTCGCCGAATCGCTGGTGCGGCTCGGCCTGAGCACGTCCAAGGTGCGCACGTATGCGCCTCCCCGTCGCAAGCAGATCGTCGGCTGGCCACAGGCGCTGTTCGGTTGAAGCGGATGACATCTGCCTGTCGCTCCCGCCACGCTGCGGCATCCATCAGAAAAACTCATGAATCAACGCAGCATGCCGATATGCGGGAAAACTAGAGGCGCGCTCGCACGCCGGTCTGGCTATATTGGTTGCGGACCGGTGTCGACGTCATGGCGAACCTCTGACAGGGCAGACGCCTTGTTTGCAAGCCTTTGACTGTGCTGCGCCGCGTCATTTCATCGGTACGGCAAGGAGACGCAGTGGAGACGCATGGCGAACTGCACCGGGCGATTCTGAACAACATCCCGGATCAGGCGTGGCTTAAGGACACCGAGTCGCGCTACATCCTCGTCAACGACGCCTTCATGGCCGCATGCGGGCGCACCGAGGCTGACATCATTGGCAGCACGCCGGACAAGGTATGGTCCTCCGAGTGGGGACGTGTGTACCTTGCCACCGACCGTGCCGTCGTCGCGAGCGGCGTACGTCGTCGCTACGAAGAGAGCCGCCCGGGTGCAGACGGCGCACCGCGCTGGTTCGACACCGTCAAGATGCCTGTGCGCGATGCCCACGGACGCATCGTCGGCACCGTCGGCATCTCACGCGACATCACCGACCGCAAGCGATCCGAGATGGCGCTGCTCGATTCGCGCGCTCAACTGCGTCAACTCTCGGCGTATCTGCAAACCGTACGTGAAGCCGAGCGTACGCGCCTGTCGCGCGAATTGCATGACGAACTCGGGCAGTGGCTGGGCGGCCTGCGTCTCGGTCTGAACTATCTGGAGACGCAACCGAACCTGCCTGCGGCCGATCAGTCGGCGCAGATCCAGATGCTCAAGGAGCTGGTCGACGAGACGATCGACGCCGTGCATCGCATCGCGGCGGACCTGCGCCCGGCGGTACTTGACGAACTCGGCCTGCACGCCGCGCTGGAATGGCTCACGGAATCGTTTGCACAACGTCACGGCTTACCGTGCGAACTGGTGATGCCCGAGTCGGTGACGGCGTGTCTCGATAGCGAGTGCAGCACGGCCATCTTCCGCATCGTGCAGGAGTCGCTCACGAACGCGAGCCGGCACGGACAGCCGACGCAGGTCCGCGTGACGCTCGAATTGCGCGAGGGTCACTGCCACGTGTGCATCAGCGACGACGGGCGGGGCATGGACCCGTCGCGCGCCGGACACGGCCAGCGGCTCGGTCTCATGGGCATGCGAGAGCGGGCGCTGATGCTGGGCGGTGCCTTCGATATCGAAAGTGCGCCAGGGCAGGGCACGCGTATCGTCGTGCGGATTCCTGCGCGGCCAGCCACGCATGCCTCGACGATTCCTGCAACTCACGATGCGGGGTGGCCATGCGTGTGATGATTGCCGACGACCACGCGATCATTCGTGACGGTCTGAAAAAGATCATTTCGATGGCCCCCGACATGGCCGTCGTGTCCGAGGCGGTGGATGGCGAAGACGTCCTGAAGCGCCTGCGCCTGACCACCATTGACGTGCTGTTGCTCGATATGTCGATGCCCGGGAAGAGTGGCATCGCGCTCATCGCCCAGATCAAGGCAAGTTATCCGTCACTGCCGATTCTGGTGCTCAGCATGTATCGCGAGTCGCAATATGCGGTGCAGGCCATTCGCGCTGGCGCAGCGGGCTATCTCACGAAGAACGCCGAATCGGAGCAACTGATGAGCGCTATCCGGCGCGTGTCACGGGGTGGCACGGTCGTGTCGCCGCTAGTGGCCGACAAGCTGGTTCGTCAGTTGCAACAACCCGCCGAGGCGTTGCCGCACACGCGTCTGACCGCGCGCGAGTTCCAGATTTTCCAGATGCTGGTCGAGGGCAATGGCATCAACGACATCGCCCGCTGCCTGTCGTTGTCGGCCAAGACCGTCAGCACGCACAAGGCGAACATCCTGACCAAGATGGACATTCCATCGACGGCGGGGCTTGTGCATTACGCCATTGAGCACGGTCTGATCGTCGCCGGTACCGACGCCTGATCCGGCGTTGGATTGCCCTGGCCGGACGTTCTGTCCGGTCAAACCCTTCCCCACGTTTTGATTGCTGCACCGCGTCTAGGGAAATTCTTAGACGAAAACCAGCAAATCCCGATGCCCCGTATTCGGGCGCTCTTCTTATCTTGGTTCAGGCCTTTCAGAACCTTTGCCACCCCGGCCGCCGACGCACTCCGGCCAAGTCCATCAACCTCACTCTGCGACCCTATTCGCAAGTGCTTTTCGTGACGTAAGGAGACCCGCACCATGCATGTGGACCTGCTGATCAACAATGTGTGCGTACGCGACGACGCGCCGCTCGTGGATATCGCCATCAAGGGCGGGCGCATCGCCGCGATAGAGCCGGGCATCGACGCCACCGCCGAGGAGCAGATCGACGCGCAGGGCCGGGCCGCGATTCCCGGCCTCGTCGAAGCGCACCTGCATCTCGACAAGGCGCTGCTGCATCGTCGTCTGCCCGCACGCTTCGGCACGCTCGACGAGGCCATTCGCGTGACCGGCATTCTCAAGAGCAAGCAGGAGCGTGAGGACGTGCTCGACCGCTCGCGTCAGGTGCTCGACATGGCGGTCAAGAACGGCACGGTCGCCGTGCGTGCGCACCCCGACGTCGACCTGATTCAGGGCCTCATCGGTGTGGAGACGCTGCTTACGCTTAAGGACGAATACGACAGCCTGCTCGACTTGCAGATCGTGGCGTTCCCGCAGGAGGGCATTCTCAAGTCGAAGGGCACCTATGAGCTGATGATCGACGCGCTGCGCATGGGCGCGGACGTCGTGGGCGGCTGCCCGTACAACGAGCTGAACTGGGAAGACACGAAGCGCCACATCGATATCGTGTTCGAGCTGGCGCAGCGCTTCGATGCGCCCATCGACATGCACGCGGACTTCGCCGACGACACCAGCGATCAGCGCTTCGCCGCTATCTCCTACATCGCGCAGCGAACCATCGACACGGGCTATCAGGGACGCGTGTCCCTCGGCCACGTGACGAGTCTGGGCGCGCTCGACAACGACGAACTCGCACCGGTGATCGAACAGATCCGCCTGGCGGGCATCAGCATCGTCACGTTGCCCGCGACGGATCTGTATCTGGGCGGGCGCAAGGATGCGCAGAACCAGCGTCGTGGACTGACCCCTGTGAAAGCGTTGCATAGCGCCGGTGTGAACGTTGCGTATTCGTCGAACAACGTGCGCAACGCATTCACCCCGTTCGGCAAGGCCGACATGTTGCAGATCGGCAATCTGCTCGCACACGTGGCGCAGTTCGGCGTGCCCGAGCATCAGCAGGCGATTCTGGACATGGGCACGCATAACGCCGCGCGCGCCATCGGCCTGTCGCACGACTACGGCATCGCCGTGGGCAAGCAGGCCGATCTGATCATTCTCGATACGTTCCGGGTGGCCGACGCGCTGCTCGATATCCCGCCACGTCTGTGGGTCATCAAACGCGGCCGCATCACGGTCGTGACGCAGCACAGCTGCGAGATTCACCGGCATTCATGTTGTTGTGCGCAATGAAGTTCTTATAAAACTCAAGGAGACAATCATGAAGAAGCTGCCTGCGGAAGTCGTTGCCTCACTACTTGCTGTCACCACCATCCCGATTGCGATGCTGCCGTTGCATCTGCCGCCATGGGCGATCTTTATCAGTTGGGCGGCCACGTTCGCGATGGGCGGCCCGACGCTGGTGAACCTAAAACGTATCTGGGCGACGCTACCGATCGGATCGTTCTTCGCGTTCCTGATCGTGCTGGGCTTCAAACAGGCCGCCACGCAGTTCAGCGGCAACACGCTGGTGGTCGCGGAGATGGTGATTCTTTTCGCAGGCAACGGCTCGATGATGGCGCTGGCGCGCTTCTTCCCCGGCCTGAACTTCATCCCGGGCATGTTTTTCGGCTTCGCGACTTACTTCGCCACGCTGTTCGGCGGCTTCGGTCCCGTTGCACAGGACCCGCTGGCCGCACTGGCCGCCGCCGTGGCGATGAACGCGCTCGGTCCGGTCTACGCCTGGCTCAAGGAGCGCTACTCCGCCCCGGAAGTCTCGCATCAACGCAACTGGAAGGGCTGGAAGGCGGAAGTCTGACCTCCAATCCCACGACGATTTGACGATTCAACGATGTACGGGCGAAGCGCTGCCAGTGTCGGGTGCGCTTCGCCTTCCAATGACATCCCCAAGGGAGACGGCATGACGTTCGCACCAAAACTGGCCGATGGCCTTACTCCGACACCACCGCAATCGACGCCGCAGCCGTCTGCCGCTGGCGATGCGAGCAGCATCAACACGCGTCGCAATTTTCTGATGGGGACGGCGGCGCTGGCCGGTAGCGCTGTCCTGCCGCTCTCGGCCGTGGAGGCTGCCGAAGCTGTGGCAGCCGCACCGTCGGTGACGACGAAAGCAGACACGAACGCAAAGCCGGACGGGCGTCTCGCACAATCGACGCGTGGCATGGTGACCAGTCCGCATGAGCTGGCGAGCGAAGCGGGGCTGGAAGTGCTGCGCGCGGGCGGGAACGCCATCGAAGCGGCGATTGCCATTGGCGCGGTGCTGAGCGTGACGTATCCGCATTTCACCGGTCTGGGCGGCGACGCCTTCATGGTCATCAGTGATCGTGACGGCAATGTGCGCACGCTCTCTGGCATCGGTCAGGCCGCAGCCCAACCGCCCGAGTACGGTAGCGCGATTCCTGTGCGCGGCCCCGGCGCGACGCTGACCACGGCTGCGACGGTCGCCATCTGGGACAAGGCATTCGAATTGAGTCGCACGCAGTGGGGCGGTCAGCAATCGTGGCCGTCGCTTTTTTCGCGCGCGACCGAGTACGCTGCGAACGGCTTTCCCGTGACGCCGTCGCAGCACTTCTGGCAGACGTTCCGGGCCAACGAGTTGTCCGGCTGGGAAGGCTTCTCAACCACTTTCATGCCGAACGGACGCATCCCGCAGGCCGGTGAGCGCTTTCATCAGCCAGCACTGGCGCGAAGTCTCGACAGCATCGCCACCCACGGCGGACGCGAATTCTATGAAGGCGATCTGGCCGGACGCATCGCGGCCGGTCTGAAGAAGGTAGGCTCGCCGTTACGCGCGAGCGATCTGTCCCGTGCGCAGGCGCGTGAGGAAGTGCCGTTGCGCGTGGCGTATCGGGACGGCGAGTTGCTCGGGCTGCGTCCGCCGACACAAGGCGTGACGACGCTTGAGATCATGGGCATCCTCAATCGCTTCGATCTGAAGTCGATGCCGGAGGGCAGCGCCGACTACTATCACGTGCTGGTCGAAGCGGTGAAGCTCGCGTTTCTCGACCGCAACCGCTACGTGGCCGATCCCGATTTCGTCGATGTGCCGGTGGATCGTCTGCTATCCAGTGTGAATCTCGACGCCCATGCCCGCAGCATTCGCATGGACCGCGCGATGCCTTGGCCGCACGTCTTCAAGACGGGCGACACGGTGTACATCGGGGCGGCGGACAGTCAGGGCAACTGCGTGAGCATGCTGCAAACCGTCTACTTCGACTGGGGCAGCGGTGTGGTGCTGGGAGACACCGGTGTGCTTTGGCACAACCGAGGGGCGTCTTTCAGCATGGACCCGGCGAATCCCAACGTGCTGCGCGGCGGCAAGCGTCCGTTCCATACGCTCAATCCCGGTATGTACCTGAAGGGCGGACGTCCACAATTGCTTTACGGTACGCAAGGCGCAGACGGGCAGCCGCAGACGCTCGCAGCCGTGCTGACCCGTCTCATCGACTACGACATGGATCCTTTGACGGCATTGAAGCGCCCGCGCTTCCTGCTGGGCAAGACGTTCTCCGATTCGCGCGACAGCCTCAAGCTGGAACAGGACGCCGGTGCGGGTGTATTCACCGCGCTCGCCGCGCGAGGGCACGAGATGAGTCCGCTGCCACCCCAAAGCCAGTTGGCGGGGCATCCCGGCGCGATTCGTATCGGCCCGCAAGGGCAGATGAGCGGCGCACACGATCCGCGTAGCGACGGACGGGCGTTGGGTGTCTAGCCAGGCACTACATGCACGACGCGGTGCCGGTAGCCATCACGGCGCGGGCACCGCCGAAAACCCCAGTTGTCGGGCGTTCGTCGCGCGTGATACAAGTTCTGCCATTCATCGCAAAAATAAATACGAGACATGGCTGGCAGTGCGAAATCGAATCGACCGCTGTTCGATCTGGACCTCTTGCGCTCGATCATCATGGTGGCCGATTGCGGCAGCTTCACGACGGCGGCCGCCCGTCTGCATTCAACGCAGTCCACCGTCAGCCAGAAGGTGAAGCGTCTGGAGGACATGGTCGGCCATAAGCTGCTCGACCGGGGCAATCGCGAGGTGCACGCGACCGATGCGGGCGAGTTGCTGCTCGGTTATGCGCGTCAGATGCTCGCACTCAACGATCAGATGTTCGAAGCGCTTTCGGGCGCGGTGGTGGCGGTGACGGTGCGTCTCGGTGTGCCGGAGGACTTCGCCACCGGCGCGACGACGCAGGTGCTCGCCCGTTTCAACCGTCAGTATCCGCAGGTCAAGCTGGAAGTCACGAGCGGCCTGAGTCGCGATTTGCTAGGTAGTTACGATCACGGTGAACTGGATCTCGTGCTGGTCAAGCAGCGCCGCAACAGTCGCGAGTCGGTGGCGAGCAGTCCGGAAAAGCTGGCATGGATCGACAGTGCGAAGCATCCGTCGTTCGGTCTCGATCCCGTACCACTCGTGACGTTCCCGACGCGGGGGCTGTACCGCGACGACATGATCAACGCGCTCGAAGCGATGGGGCGCAACTGGCGCATCAGCTTCACGAGTTCGAGTCTGAGCGGTATTCAGGGCGCTGTGGCCGATGGTATGGGGATCAGTCTGGTTCCGCCGCGCGCGGTGCTGCCGGGGCATGTGGTGCTCGGTCGTGCGCAGGGGCTGCCTGTTGTCGACACGTTCGAGCTGGCGATCTTTCATCGGCCGACGGCCGACCCGATGGTGGGTGCGCTCGCCAAGGTGCTTGTCGGGATGCTGGAATCGAAACCGCGTGCGTCGAAGTAATCACGACGCACGCGGCTTAGCGACTATTTAGCTCGGCTGAGTGCCGCTTACTTCGGCTGAGCGCCCAGCGTCAGATTCATGTGGCGGTTGACGTCTTTGTACAGCAGGTAGCGGAACGGGCCGGGGCCACCGGCGTAGCAGGCCTGCGGGCAGAACGCACGCAACCACATGAAGTCACCGGCTTCGACTTCCACCCAATCCTGATTCAGACGGTAGACGGCCTTGCCTTCGAGCACGTACAGGCCGTGCTCCATCACGTGCGTTTCCGCGAACGGGATGACGCCGCCCGGCTGGAACGTCACGATGTTGACGTGCATGTCGTGGCGCATATCCTGAATGTCGACGAAGCGCGTCGTTACCCAGCGGCCGTCGGTGCCCGGCATCGCGATCGGCTCGACGTCCTGCTCGTTCTTCACGAACGGTTCCGGATACGGCAAACCTTCCACGGCCTGATAGTGCTTACGGATCCAGTGGAAGCGCGCCGTGCTCTGGCTGTTGTTGCGCAGTTGCCAGTCGGTCGCGGGCGGGATGAACGCATAGCCGCCCGGCGTGAGCGTATTCGCCTTGCCTTGAATCGTGACGGTGATTTCGCCTTCCACGACGAACAGCACGCCTTCGGCCTTGTCGTCCTGCTCGGGCTTGTCGCTACCGCCGCCTGCACCCACTTCCATGATGTATTGCGCGAACGTCTCGGCGAAACCCGAGAGCGGACGTGCCAGCACCCACAGACGCGTGTTGTCCCAGAACGGGAGGTGGCTGGTCACGATGTCGCGCATCACGCCCTTCGGGATGACGGCGTACGCTTCGGTGAACATGGCGCGGTCGGTGAGCAGTTCCGTTTGGCCCGGATGCCCGCCGTGCGGCGCGTAATACGTAGTCTTCGACATGCTTGTTAGCTCCTGATGATTCCGATGCGTCGTTCTGTTGCGTCGTTCTGTTTTCTCCCCATCGTCCGCCGCCGGGTTCCTGGGTCACGATCCACGCTTGGGGGCGCGCACGGATCGCTTCACCTCGGTGCGACGAACGTGAGCGACGCCGTCGCCTCGCGCAGGCGGCTGCGTCGCGCATGACAGTCAGGTCGGGGTGACCCCTGCTGTGTCCTTGAGCAGGGCGGGGTCCAGCGCGAGTTGCGCCGGGCCGCCCCAATAACGTCCGTGACGAATCACTGCGCGCGCCGCCGGTGCGGCTGCCACAGCGGCGGCGGCGTTCGGTGCGTCGAAGACGACGAAGCTGGCTTCGTTGCCCGCGCGCAGGCCGTAGTCCGCTTTGCCGATCACGGCGGCAGCTGCCGTCGTCGCCATTTCGAGTGCGACGTGCAGGTCTTCGTCCGTATAGAAACCCGACCGATAGCCGATGAGCATCGCGCGTTGCAGCATGTCGCCGTTGCCGTACGGCCACCAGCTGTCCTGAATGTTGTCGTTGCCCGTGAACACACGCACACCTGCTTCGCGCAAGCGCAGAATCGGCGGGAAGGCACGGTCGCCCGGGGCGTTGGTCATGATTGAGACGTCGGCGTCGGCCAGCGCGCGGGCGATGGTGTCGAGTTCCTCCGGGCCGATGTCGCCCAATCCGTAGGCATGGCTGACGGACACACGTCCCTGCAATCCGGCTGCCTGCGTGCGCGCCGCAATGCGATGCAACTGTGCGAGACCGATGTCGCCCGGCTCATGCAGATGGATGTCGATCTTCGTGCCGTGCTTCTCGGCGATGCCGAAGATCACGCTCAGTTGCCCGTGCGGGTCGCCGTCGAGCGTGGTCGGGTCGATGCCGCCCACGACCTGCACACCGGCGCGAACGGCGTCGTCCAGAACCTCGGCTGTACCGGGGCACGTCATCACACCCGCTTGCGGGAAAGCGACGAGTTCGATATCCAGCCATTCGCGCCACTTTTCGCGCATGGCCAGGATTTCGTTCAGGTGCGTGAGGCCGGTGCTGGCGTCGACGTCCACATGACAGCGCATGGCGACGGTGCCGAACGACACCGTTTGACGCATCAGGGTGTCGGCACGCTGAGCCATTGGCGCTGCGGCGGTGATTTCCTGCTTCTCGGCGGCAAGGCGCTCGCGCAGGGTCGCAGCAGGGCGATGGGGACGCCAGCGATCGCCGACGAAGCTCTTGTCCAGATGGATGTGACCGTCGACAAATCCGGGCAGCACGAGCTTGCCTTGCAGATCGATGATCTGAGCGCCGGTGGTGTCGGGGGTGTACGAGTCGGGCGCGCCGACGTAGGTGAAACGTCCGTCGCGCACAGCGAGGGTGATGGGGTTGCCGTCGGCACCGACGGCGCCGACGAAAACGCGGTGAGTCATTGGGAACGCCTCTATGCTGCCCGGGGCCTCGCTGGCGCTGCCTCACAACGTGCCGTATGAACGTGTCGTGTGGCGGGACGCAGCCGCGCTGCGGGGTCTCGTGGGGGGTGAAACTGCGGGGTAAGACTTACAAGATAGCGAACCGATCGGGCATCGACAAATTAAATATCAGAATGCATACCATTCGATTTCTAAATGGATGGCGAGGGGGCCGCGATGCGTGAGGGGGAAGCAGGTGGACGCATCAGGGCACGACGATTTGCAGCGACCACGTGAAGCGCCCGAGGACGTTGGCGTCGCGATCGGTCACCGTGGCGTCGACATTGACGTCGGCCGTCCCGCTGGCGATCACCTCTGTCTCCCAGTAAGCATCTGGTGCTTCACGCGGAACCGGTTCGTCGGGCTTTCCTGACTGCGGCGCGTAGCGCGTGGCGTGGCTCTCGACATGCAGGCTCGACCGTCCCAACGTGGTTTCGTCGACGAGCGCGAATTGCAGCAGTGCCGCGTGCTCGCCACGCATCGCGAGCGGCGTCCAGCGCAGCTTCATGCGGGTGCCGGGGGGCGCGTCGATGACCCACTTTGCGCCGTTGACGCCAGTCAGGGCGTCGGCGTTCGGGGCCAAGGCGTAGTAAGCATTGTCTGGGGCGGGCTGCGGTTTCCCGTCACTAGCGGACGCTCGGTCGAGCAGCGTCACCGTATCGACTACGAGCAATACGTCGGTGCTGGCGGCGCTGCGGGCGTTGTCCCGCGTATCGCCGCCGGGCTTCGCTTCGGACATGGAGGCTCCCTGCTGTGGGCCGTGACGACCGCCACGCATCGTGTGCCTTAAGCCGCTTAAGGCACACAACAAATGGCGGATCGGCATGATGACGTAACGACTCAATGGTTGCGAATGGTGATGAACGGATCCCACTGATAGCAGCCACAAACATTGCCGCTACGGTCGAGAATCATGAACTGGAAGTGATAGGTGACGCGACCGGTCTTGAGCGTTTCGCTCGACCAGAAATAGTTCGAGCAGGATTGCTTCTTCGGTTTGGTCGGGTCCGGCGGGTTCGGCACGGGGATCGTCACCTCGGCTTCGCGCGGGGAGGGCGGAGAAATCAGCTCATTACCCTGATTGCCCACGAACTTGTAGAAGATGCACGACTGCTCGAAGCCCAGCGAGAGCGAACATTCGCGCCACCGGATGACATCGCCGACCGTGGCCGCGACGTCCAGCTCGCCGCCTGCTTGCCCGCTCACCACGTTGCCCTGCGTCACGATCATGAAAACATGCTTGAAGTCGATGAGCGGCGGATTCGCCATGCTGGAATTCTTGCCGTAGCGGTCGACGATGGTCTTGGTGTCGATGCTGACCAGCACATCGGTGATTTGCGACATGTGAGTCTCCACGAAAGGCTGAGTTGAATGCCGTCGATGACAACGACGACGGCGCCGAAATGACGAAACGACGTAGCGTTTCTGTTGTGGAGGCTAGGCAGCCGTGGCGGATGTTCAACCTCGCAACGGATGAACACTATTAGTGACATCTCCGTGCAAAGCGGCATGGCGTCTCGATTGGCACTCGCGGGCCCGCCGCTGACCAATCGACGGATTGGAAGGGGACACACAAAAGAAAAGCCCATGCGCGCGCGGGGCGGGCATGGGCCGGATGACGTGGTGTGCGCGCAATGGCGCCGGATCAGTCGTCCTTGCGGCTATGTTGCAGACGTTCGAGTACGTGGATGCTCAGACGCGCCGTGTGGCTGCGCATTGCGTTGTAGGCAGCTTCGGCATCGGCCGCCAGCACGGCTTCGACTACGCGGTCGTGTTCGTCGAACGATACGGTGAAGCGCTCTTCGACGTCGGACTGGGCCGCCCGAAACGGGGCGAGCCGTTCGCGGTGGCTGTCGATCAGCGCCATCAGCGTCTTGTTCTGCGTGCCTGCGCTCAGCAACTGATGGAACTCGCGGTTGAGCGCGAGGTAACCGGCTTCGTCGCCCGCGTCCATGCACTGCTTGCTCTGGACGTGAATCATCTCCAACTGCTTCTTCTGCATGGCGCTCATGCGCTGTGCACTCAGACGACAGCAAAGCGCGTCGAGCTCGCACATCGCTTCAAGCATGTCGGACAGGTCGTCGACGCTGATGCTTGCGACGACACCGCCCTTGTGCGGCGTGAGTTCGATGAGGCCACGGGCGTTCAGCTCGCGCAGTGCTTCGCGAATGGGCGTGCGAGACGCCTTGAAGCGCTCG
The DNA here is from genome assembly GCF_902459615.1 of Pandoraea commovens. Taxonomy (GTDB): domain Bacteria; phylum Pseudomonadota; class Gammaproteobacteria; order Burkholderiales; family Burkholderiaceae; genus Pandoraea; species Pandoraea commovens. The sequence goes on along the minus strand of NZ_CABPSA010000001.1, from coordinate 489,578 downwards.
GCCAGCACGACTTCTTCAAGCTTCTGTCCGGGAGGCAGGCGGCCGTCGATGATTTCGCCCGTCAGTACGCGGCAGATCCGTGCGGCAATGGTTTCGGCCATGCTGGTTTATCTCGCTCCGTAGATGCGTCGTTTGAGTCGGATTGTATACATGCGGATTATACGAGTATTTTTCCTTATGTTCTCGTGTAAAAAGGGCGCAACGCCATATGGGACGGGGTTTGATCGATTTCCGGAACGATGGGAGGCTCAACATGCATTCAAAAATACGTTTTTGAATGCAATGTGCTGAGATAGTATACATAAGCCATTCGCCGGAGGTGCCGGCGAGGCCTATCACCTCAATCCGAAGGAGACATTCATCATGGCCAAACTGCGTCACATTGCGCTTTCCGTGCCGGACCCCTGGAAGGCGGCCGAGTTCTATATGCAGGCGTTCGATTTCAAGAAGGTCGGGGAGACGGACTCCTCGCTCGCCCGGGGCGTCTACCTCTCGGACGGCGTCATCAATCTCGCGCTGCTCAACTATAAGAACGACGAAGCGGCGGGCGACCGCGGCCGCGAGTTCGTCGGCCTGCATCACATCGGCATCTGGGTGGAAGACGTGGCCGCCACGCGCGCGAAGATCGAAGCCGCTGGCGGACGCTATTACATGGGCGAAGTGCCGGTGAAGAGCAACATCTTCTACGAAGTGAAATTCTTCGACCCGAACGGCGTGATCTTCGACGTCACCGCCCACGGCTGGGGCGGCGCTTCGAAAGACGGCACCGGCAGCGACAACGCGCCGAAGCTGCGCCATGAAGGCCTCCAGGCCGACCGCAGCGGACTTTGATCCGTGCGCGACCCATCTCGATATTCCCCACGTTAGTGCCTCAAATCGCCGCCGAACACCTCGCGTGCATTGCGCCTGGTGTGTCGGCGGCGATTCATCATCCGAAGTCCTAAGGGGTAACCCGCTATAAAAAAATAGCCCGTTTGTATAAGCAAATAGCAGTAGAAATTCAATTTCTTTGATATGTATAATCCATCGAAAGATTGTATACATACAACGGGCGAGCGGCAGACATCCCAGCAGTTAAACAGGGGAGGCGTCGCAAATAAAACGAGAAACATCAGGAGACAGCATGAAGAAGCGAGTGTTGTGTGCATTGCTGCTGGGTGCAATGCAGGGCGGTGCGTACGCGCAGTCTTCCGGGGGTGTCACGCTCTCGGGGTTTATCGACCTGAACATGGAACAACTGTGGGGGTCGGGCGCGAATGGCGGCAAGGTCACGAGAATGTCCAGTGGTGGGCTGAACAACTCTCGTTTCAACCTGAGCGGCTATGAAGAACTGGGCGGTGGCAATCGCGCGTTCTTCACGTACGAGCCGATGTTCTCAGCCAACAACGGCACACAATCGGCGCAGGCGCGTCAGTCGTTCGTGGGGATCAAAGGGCCGTGGGGCGATCTGTCGTTGGGCCGTCAGTTCACGCCGTCGTACTGGATCGCGGGTTACGCCGATCCGAGCTGGGCGGCCGACTTCAGTATGGTCAACAACATGGAGTTCTTCTACGCGTCGTATCGCGTCGACAACTCCATCCAGTACAAGACGCCGACGTGGTACGGCCTGAACGCACGCTTCATGGCGACGACCGGCGTGGGCGACGGCACGCGCTCCGGCCGCTTCTACTCCGCTGCATTGGAATATCGTCACGGTGGCATTTTCCTCGGCGCGGTCAGTGAGCTGCAATACACCCGCGACATCTACTCGGCTAGCCAGATCCGCTCGTCGCGCGACAACTATTTCGCGGCGACGTACAAGTTCGGCAGCATCGAGCCGACGTTCATCTATCACACTTACAACGGCTACTACGCTTATCCCCCGTACGTCGCGTTCAACGTGCGAGGCTGGGACATTCAGGCAGGCGTGCGCTATGCGCTGACCGACCGCCATCGCTTCTACGCGAGCTTTGTCCACCGTCAGGACGACGACAACAAGGCGCTCTCCAACGCCAACGGCTTCGTGGTCGGCTACATGTACGGCTTGTCGAAGCGCACCACGCTTTATGCGACCTACGCTCGCGTGCAGCACAGCAACGACACGACCGTCCACTACCCGGTGACGTTCCAGGTCACGCCGACCGGCTCGCAGAACCCCTCGGGCGTGCAGTTTGGTATTCGTCACGCGTTCTGACGCAGACGTCGTTCGGCAACAGCATTTCCGCATTCCCGCTTTTCAGTAATACGCCGCCGGCGAAGGTCGTTCACAGCGCCGGCGAGAAGACTTTTGAGACGAAGGAGGAAGACATGTTTCGCATGCAGACACGCGGTGCAGCCCCCGCCATGTTGACAGCCACGGCAGTGCTCGCGGCGCTCACGATGACGCTCGCCGCGCACGCCTCGGCTCCCGAAGGCGCGCCGGTCGCGCAGACAGCGCCCGCCGAGAATCCGTCGGGCACGCCCGGCACGCCGAACGTCAAGGACCCGTATCTGGCCGGATGGCTGCGCCTCACGCCGGACCGCGAACCGAAGCCGCTCAAGGCTGGCGTCGACTACGGTATGGATCCGGCCACGGGCAAGTTCATCTGGCCGAAGGCATCACCCGAAATTCACACGGGCCAGCGCTTCCCCGGCGAACTGACTACGTGGGACAAGAAGAGCTATTCGAAGAACGTGAAGGTGTTGGCGTTCTATCCGGGCGTTGATTCGCCGTTCCACGCGTGGAACAACATCGCCGACTTCAACGGCAAGCGCTATCTCTACATCCATGACCGCGACTACCTGCGCATCATGGACGTGACCGATCCGGCCAACGGTAAGGTCGTCTATTCGAAGGGCGGCGTGTGGGGGCCGAAGGGATCGAGCGAGAAGTTCGATGCCAACAACGTGCAGGACTACCTCGGCGGCGCCACCATCGTGTGGAACAAGAAGCTGGGCAAGCCGATCCTCGTCGCGTCGTTCGAAATCGGCCGCTACGGGTTGATGCAGGACAAGTCGAAGCAGCCGGACAAGGTGGCTGCGCAACGCAATTACAACTCGCTCAAGGGCTTCAAGGTCTTCGAGATGGATGGCCCGTTGCCGTCCGACTGGAAGCTGATCGCGACGCGCACGACCGACTACAAGCATCCCAATGCGCCGGTCGGCCAGCAGCAGGGCTCGGGTTCGCTCGACTCTCCGGAGTTCTACGGCGGCAAGTACATGATTCTCTCGTCCGCTCCGGACGACAGCTACGCGCTCACCGAATACCCGAACTATCTCTACTCGCCGGGCTACCAGGTGTGGGATATGTCGGACCCCGCGAATCCGAAGTTCATCTCGCAGATTTCGGTGCCGGGCCAGATTCTCGGCAACGAAGAGCATGAGCAGGCCTATCTTCAAAACCCGCGCGCGGGCAACCGTACGTCATGGATGGGCTCGCGTATGCCGATCTTCCTGCCCAAGCCGCTGGAGCAGGGCGGCAAGGTGGGCTTCGGCGCGATGGGGGGTCTCGGACTGTGGTCGTTCGATCTGAGCGATCCGGCGCATCCGAAGGTCGTTGGCAACGTGAACACGGCACCGAGCTTCGCAGGCACGGAGTATGACAACGCCGACGTCAGCCAGTACGAGCGCACGGGTTACGTGCTCACTAGCGGCTACCCGATGAACCGCGACTGCTACGAGCCGTACAAGGACATCTTCGTCGTCGACGCGCGCAATCCCGCCAAGATGAAAGTGGCTGGCAAGCTGCCCGAGCCGGAAGTGCCCGAAGGCGCGCCGTTCACCAGCTTCTGCCAGCGTGGCGGCAACTACGGTCCGAAGCGTTCGAACTCCATCGGTCAGCCGGGTACGTGGCGTCAGGGCATCGTGCCGTACTCGTTCTACAACGCGGGCGTGCAGATTTTCGACGTGAAGGACCCGACCAAGCCGCGCATCGCCGGTTACTTCGTGCCGGGTCTGGCCGACGAGACGGAACTGCCGGTCTACACGCTGGGTAAGGGCGTGTTTGCGATGTACACGGAGTACGACCGCAACATCATGTGGGCCTTCACCGAGAACGGCGCCTACGCATTGTCGAGCCCGCTGCTGGGTGAGCCGGTGATGGGCGCGCCTGCTAAGCCGTACCCGGCACGCTAACGAACGATTCGACGTCATGGGCGGCGCGACCGGAGGGATCGGTTCGCGTCGTCACCGCCGACTTCACAGGGCCTCCAAAGCGTGAAGTGTTGAAGCGGGCAACCTCCGATGGTCTCCCGGTTGCCCGCTTCTTTTTTTGCTTCCTCTTTTATTCCGATGCGCTGCGATGTCCAGCGGAGTTGACGATAGCCGGTAGCGTCGTGCCAGCGAGATGGGCGCGTACGTTGGCCAGCAGCAGGTCGATCTGTGCTTGTAGTGCCGCCGGTGAGCGACCGGAGATATGCGGCGTGAGCACCACGTTCTCGAGCATGCGCAGTGCGGACGGCACCTCGGGTTCGGTCTCGAAGACGTCGAGCGCGGCACCTGCAATCACGCCGTCGCAAAGTGCTTCGATCAGTGCCACCGTATCCACCACGCTGCCTCGGGCCACATTGACGAGAAAGCCGTGTGTGCCCAGACGTGCCAGCACATCGGTGTTCACGAGGTGATGCGTGGCTGGACCACCGGGACAGGCGAGCACGAGGAAGTCGCTCACGTCGGCCAGCGCGCCGATGTCGTCGAAGTGCTGCCAGCGACAGTTCGTGCGGGCCGTGCGCGTGTGATAGCCGATGGACATGCCGAAGGCTTCCGCGCGCGTCGCGATGGCCTGACCGATGTTGCCGAGGCCGACGATGCCGAGTTGTGCGCCACTCAGCGTGGGACGCGGTGCGCGATGTTTCGCCCAGCCTCCCGCTTTCACGGCGCGGTCGAGCGTGACGAGTCCACGGGCGCTGGCAAGCATCAGCGCGAGCGCGTGATCGGCGACGGTCTCGCCGTTCGTGTTCGGCGCATGCGCCACGGCGATGCCGCGTTGCGTGGCGGCGTCGACGTCGATGTTTTCAAAGCCCGCACCGAAAGCGCAGATGAGTTCGAGCTGGGGTAGCGCGTCCATTTGCGCAGCCGTGAGGCCGGTGGTGCCGTTCGTGAGCACGAGGCGCACATGGGGCGTCACGGGGTCACCAGCGACGCAGAGCATGGTTGTGTCGACGTCATGCAGACGCAATCCGGCAGCAAGCAATTGCGCGCGGGCCAGCGGTTCGAGCGGGATGAGATTGAGCAGGAGCGGCATGTCGTTCATGGGCCTTAATCGTCTCGACGAGATGGATTGAAAAATAAAATACAAATCAGTTGCTATGTATACATATGCTATGTATTGTGTTTCAACATAGCAATCAAAAAGACAGCCGATACGTGAAAACGAGATCGGTTACCGATGGAAGACAAGGAGGAAGGTGTGACCTGGTTTGGATTGGCAACTTATGAATCGCTGGCGCCGGGCGCCGTGGCCGCACGTCGTACGGCACTGGTGCAGCACGGCCGTCTGTATGACCTCGAAGCGGTGCTGCGTCACGTGGGCGCGGGTGCGGAAGATGGCCTCGCGTCGGCACAAGACCTGACGGCGCTGCTCTCGGACTGGTATGTGCATGGCGATGCCGTATCGGCCGCCGTGCGTCGCGCGTTGGACGCAGGCGTTCCGGCCAAGGTGGGTGCGCTGGCGACCGATAGCTACCGTCTGTGCGTGCCGTATCAGCCGGGCCGCATCTTTGCCACGGCGTCCAACTTCTACGAACACGCGGCGGAAATGGGCACCAAGCTCGCGCCGCGCAGCGAAAGCTCGCCGTACATGTTCATGAAGGCCGAGACGAGCGTGACGGCGACCGGTACCGATGTGGTGCTGCCTCCGCATGCCGAGCGTGTCGACTGGGAGGTCGAGCTGGCCGTGGTGATCGGCCGCCCGGGCCGTCACGTGCCGGTTGAACAGGCCCACGAATGGATCGCCGGTTACACCGTCATCAACGACGTGAGCGCACGGGATTTGAACCGTCGCACCGACTATCCGTTCACGCACGACTGGTTTCGCGGCAAGAGTTTCGATACCTTCGCTCCTCTGGGGCCGTGGTTTGTGCCGCGCGACGTCATTCGCGATCCCCAGAACCTGCGCATGACCCTGTCGGTGAACGGCGAGTCGATGCAGGACGACACAACGGCAGGAATGATCTTCAACATTGCGGAGCAGATCGCTTACCTGTCGGAAATCCTCACGCTCAAGCCCGGCGATCTGATCGCCACGGGTACGCCGACCGGCGTGGGCATGGGGCGTGGCGTGTATCTCAAGGCGGGTGACGTGATGGTGGCGGGTATCGAGGGCATCGGCGCCATCGAGAACCGCGTCGTGGCACAACGCAAATAAGAAAGACCGCTCATGTGGCGGTCAGGAGGAGGCAGCAATGCAGCAGTGGCAGTGGACCCGGCGCTGGTGGACGGCGCTCGCATGTGTCGGCACGATCGGCATGGCAGGGATTGTCGGCGCAGGCGCGTTGTGGGCGACGCCGGTCGCCGCACAGGACAAGGTCAAGTTCAACCTCTCATGGCTGCCGCAGGGCAGTACCGGCGGCGTGCTCGTCGCGATCAACAAGGGCTATTACCGCGAGGCAGGGCTGGAAGTCTCGGCCATTGTCGGTCACGGCGGGCAACGCACCGTCAATGAAGTCGATCAGGGCCTGTTCGAGTTCGGCTACGGCGACCCGATCAGCGTCATGCTCAATCGCGCTCAGGGCGGTAAGACCCGCATGGTCGGTTCGATCAACGCGGTCTGGCCCGGCGCGATCTGCTATCTCGCCAAGCCCGGGCGCACCATCACCAAGCCTGCCGATCTGAAAGGCATGTCGATGGGCGGTGGCGGCGCGTCGCCGTTGCAAAACATCGTACCGGCGTGGCTCAAGGCGAATGGCTTGCCGCCGACGTCTGTCAAGCTGCTTCGCCTCGATCCGTCCACGATCAATCCTTCGTTCTTGCAAGGGCGTGTGGATCTGACCGAGTGCTGGGAAGGCGCGAATCTGCCGGTACTCAAGTCGCTGGCGTCGAAGCAAGGCCGCGAGATCGGCTCGCTGCGCTATCGCGATTTCGGGCTGGACATGGTCGGCAACGGCATCGTCACGACCGAAACGATGATCGCCCAGAAGCCGGACGTGGTGCGTCGCTTCGTGCAGGCAACCTACCGGGGTTATGCCTGGATGCGTGAGCATCCGGAGGAGTCCGCTGGTGTGATCGTCTCGCAGTACCCGATGCTCGACAAGCAGGTCATGGTCGAACAGATTCGCCAGATCGGCGCGCTGGAGACCGATAGCGAGACGAAGGGCCACAAGCCGGGCTGGCTGCCGGTGCCGCGTATGGAGTCCACCGCGAAGTTCGTGCGCGATGCCTTCAATCTCGCGCCGACGCTCAAAGCCACCGACATCTATACCAATCAGTTCGTCGAGTGATTCTCGGTGATCGGGAATCCGATCGCGACCCGATGAGAACTGATGCAATGCAAGGAGTGGAGATGACAAGCCCCAAACCCAAACTCAATCCGAAGCGTCTCGGCCATCTGGTGCTGGTCGTGCGCGATATTCAGAAGTCGGTGAAGTTCTATACCGAAGTGCTCGGCCTCACGGTCTCCGACTGGATCGACGACCAGATGGTGTTCCTGCGTGCGGGCAGCGATCACCACGATCTGGCGCTGTCGCAGATTCCGAAGAACTCGCCCGATATCGACGATCTGCCGCGTTACGGTCGTCCTGGCATGGAGCACTTCTCGTATCTGGTCGACAGCGTCGAGGAGATGGAGAAGGCCGTGGAAGTGCTGCGCGCGCATGAAGTCGAGATCGTGCGCGGCATCGGCCGTCACGGTCCCGGTGCGAACTACTTCCTCGTGTTTAAAGATCCGGATGGCAACAACGTCGAGCTGTATTGCGAGATGACGCAGATCGACGCCGAGCATCCGTACGAGGCGAAGGTGTGGGAGCGCAACATCGAGAGCTTCGACCGGTTCCGGTTCGAGCGTTTCGTCGTGCCGCCCCCGCCGGGGATGGTCAAGGAGAAGTCGGGCGGCAAGGCCTAACCCGGCTTACCCCATCCATCCGGAGGAGACATTCGAATGAAACGCATCGCACAGACGATCGTATTCTGGGGCGTGCTGCTCGCCCTGTGGGAAATGGCCGTGACGTACTTCAAGGTGCAGTCGTACCTGATGCCGCCGCCGTCGGCCATCTTTCGCGCCGCGTGGGAAGTGCATCCGCAGATGCTGGCGGACACGTGGGTGACGACCGTCGAAGTGCTGACGGGGTTTGTCGCCGCCGTCGTCGGCGGGCTGGTGATCGGTGTGGTCATCAGCTACAGCGCGTTCGCGCGCCGCACGCTGTATCCGCTCGTCACCGCTTTGCAGAGCATGCCGAAGATCGCGCTCGCGCCGCTCATGATCGTGTGGTTCGGCTACGGCTTTGCCTCGAAGCTGGCGTCGACGTTCCTGTTCGCCTTCTTTCCTGTCGTGGTGGCGACGATGGGCGGTCTCGCGTCCGTGGCCCGCAATCTCGACGAGCACTTCCGTGCGCTGGGCGCAAGCCCGTGGGACACCTTCTGGCGGTTGTATCTCCCGGCGGCGCTGCCCGCGTTTGCGGACGGTCTCAAGATCGCCATGCCGCTCGCGGTCATCGGCGCCATCGTCGGTGAGTTCATCGGCTCGGAAGAAGGGCTGGGGCATCTGATCGTGTTCGCCTCGGCAGCGGCACGCACCGACGTGATGTTCGCGGCGATTCTGATGGTGACGTTGCTGGCGGTGGTGCTCTACTGGGCTATCGAACGGCTGGCGCGGTTTGTCTGGTGGCGGGGGATCAACGTATGAGCGGTCTGACTAATTCGAAGGCGAATACCGTGACGCCTCTGCATTCGACGCGCGCGGCTGATGCGCCGTCCACGGCCCCTCAGACGTCGGACGCCATGATCGAAGTGCGCCACATTGACAAGACCTTCCCTGCGAAGAACCGCAAGACTGCGCCAGTGAAGATCCTCGACGACGTGTCGCTCTCCATCGCAGACCAGGAGTTCGTGTCGATTCTCGGCACCAGCGGTTGCGGTAAGAGCACGCTGTTGCGCATCGTGGCGGGCTTGGTGCCCCATGACGGCGGTGAAGTGCGCGTGGCGGGGCAGCGCGTGTCGCGTCCGGTGCCCGAGATTGGTGTCGTCTTCCAGACGAGCAACATGCTGCCGTGGCTCACCGTGCGTCAGAACCTGCTGCTCGGCACCAGCCTGCGCAAGATTCCGAAGGAGAAGAGCGAGCCGCGTGTGACGGCGCTGCTGGAGATGCTGGGACTCGCTCAGTTCGCCGACCACCATCCGCACGAGCTGTCCGGCGGCATGCGTCAGCGCGCGTCCATCGGCCAGATTCTGGCGCTCGAACCCAAAGTGCTGCTCATGGACGAGCCGTTCGGCGCGCTCGATGCGCTCACCCGCGACAACCTGAACGTCGAGCTGCTGCGTATCTGGCAGGAGCATCGGCAGACAGTGTTGCTCGTCACGCACAGCATCGAGGAAGCGGTGTTCCTGTCGGATCGCGTGATTGTGATGTCGGCGCGTCCGGGCAAGGTCGAGCAGGAAGTGGTGATCGATCTGCCGCGTCCGCGCTCGCCGCAGACGATCAAGCAGCATCCTCGCTACGCCGGGTACATCGCGCAGCTTTCGCAGTTGATGGGAGTCTATTGATGGACGGACAGACGTCAGCCGTCGCCGAGTGGGAAGTCGCGCGCGCGACCATGCGGGTGCTCGGCCCCTCGTGGACCGACGACATCGCCGCCGGACGCCGCGCCGTGCTCGACACCTACACGCCGTTGCTGGCGAAAGCGTCGACGGAAGGCTTCGCTGTCGTGCGGGATCTGGCCTATGGTCCGCATGCGCGGCATCGGCTCGACGTCTACCGTCCGACAGCGCCAATAGTGCCGGCAGGACCGGTGAGCGCACCCGCGCCCGTGGTGGTCTTCGTGCACGGTGGCGGGTTCGTGCGCGGCGATATGAATGCCAACGCGCAGATCTACGGCAATGTGCCGCGCTACTTCGCGCGTCACGGGTGCGTGGCCGTCAACGTGGAGTATCGGCTCGCACCGGAAGCCGCGTTCCCGGGCGGCGCAGAGGATGTCGCGCTGGCGATGCGATGGATTCGCGAGCACATCACGCAATATGCGGGCGAGGGCGGGGCCGACTTGTCCCGCATTCTGCTGATCGGGCATTCGGCGGGCGGCTCGCACGTCGCGAGCTATCTGTGCGATCCACGTGTGCGTCCGGCGGCACCTGAAGTGGCAGGGGCCGTGCTGATCAGCGCGCGTCTGCGTGCCGACGTCCTGCCGGACAATCCGAACGCCCCGGGCGTCATCGCTTACTACGGCGACGACGCAGCGCGTCACGAGGCGGACGCCCCGATGGCGCACGTCGATGCCATGCCGGTGCCGGTGATGACGGTCGTTGCCGAGTTCGAGAATCCCCATCTCGATACTTACGCGCTCGAATTCTGTCATCGGCTCGCGAAGCGAGATGCCCACGCGCCGCGCTTCGTTCAGGTGCACGACCACAACCACACGTCGGTCGTTGCGCATCTCGACACGGGCGACGATTCGCTCGGCCGCGAAATTCTGCAATTCCTGCACGAAATCAACCCATCGCCCTGATGCGGTCCGCGCCTGCCTGAATCGCTGAACGGGGACGTTCAGCGAGGGCAGCGCCGCAACTCTCTCCCTCTCTCTTAGGAACTGTCATGGTCGATCACGAATTGACCGGGGCGTTTGCGCCCGTCGTCACGCCGTTTCACGCGGATCTGACGCCGGATGCCCCCCGTTTTCTCGCGCATTGCGAATGGTTGCTCTCGCAAGGTGTCGGTCTCGCGCCGTTTGGCACGAACAGCGAAGCGAACTCGCTCGGACTCGGCGAGCGCATGGCGTTGCTCGACCTGCTCGTCGACAACGGTCTCGACACGCGGCGCATGCTGCCCGGCACCGGTTGCTGCTCGTTGCCGGAAACGGTGGCGCTCACGCGTCATGCCGTCGAGCGTGGCTGCGCCGGTGTACTGATGCTGCCGCCGTTCTTCTACAAGGGGATCTCGGACGACGGCTTGTACGCCTACTACGCCCGCGTGATCGAGCAGGTGGCCGATGCGCGTCTGCGGCTGTACCTGTATCACATCCCCGCGCTGTCGGGCGTGCCGATCACGCTGCCGGTGATCCAGCGGCTGATTCGCGACTTCCCGCAAACAGTCGTCGGCATCAAGGACAGCTCGGGCGACTGGAACAACCTGAACGCCATGCTCGATGCTTTCCCTGGCTTCGGCATCTTTCCGGCGTCGGAGTCGCTCGTTTCGCGCGCGTCGGCCAAAGGCGCGAAGGGCTGCATCTCGGCGACGGTCAACGTCAACCCGCAAGTCATCGGACGGTTGTGCCGCGAGTGGGCGGACGGAGCGGGCACGGCGCTTCAGGCGCAAGCAGATGCTGTGCGCAGCATCGTGCAGTCGTACCCCATGATTCCGGCGCTCAAGGCGGTGCTGGCGTCGCATCGCGACGACCCGGCGTGGTCGCGTGTGCGTCCGCCGCTCACGCAGTTCTCGGATGAGCAACACGAGCGGCTGCTTGCGCAGTTGGCCGCTTGCGGTTTCACGTTGCCGGGTTAAGCGACGATGCGCGGCGCGTTGCGGTATCGGTTCTCACGCCGACGGGACACGAGTCATGCGACACGTTCGGGCATTGCGCGCGCTGGCGCGCGCATGCCCGGCGCGGTGCTGGCGATGGCCGTCGGACTCGGCGCTTGCGAGATGTCGCAGGCGCAGGTGCAGATCTATGGACATCTCACGCCGATGACGGACTGGGTCAGCGTGAGCGGACGTCAGGTGCCGGCCTCCGCGCCGCGTCCGACGCAAGCGCCCGCAGGCGCGATCAATGTGCCGGAGATGAGCGGCACACGCATGCTGTCGAGCATTTCTTACTTCGGTATGCGAGGCAAGGAAGATCTCGGCGATGGTTATGCCGCCATCTGGCAGATCGAAACACCGGTCTCCATCGACGGCAAGGCCACGGGCTCCATCGGCGGGCGCAACTCGAACGTTGGCCTGAAGGGGCCGTTCGGTACGGCGTTTCTGGGCAACTGGGACACGCCGTATCAGTGGTCGACGCTGTCCGTCGGCTCGCCGGTGCGCAATCCCTATACGGGCGATCTCAGCACCATCCTGAGCAATCCGGGCTTCAACGTGCCGAATACGACGACGCAATCGGGGCGCGTCAACAACGCGTCGGATGCGACGTTCAATCGCCGTCAGGGCAACAGCCTTCAGTACTGGACACCCGAGTGGTACGGGTTGCAAATGCGTTTTTCGTACTCGCTGTCGAACGGCAGCGTAACGACACCGGCAGGCAGCATTTCGCCACAAGTGTTCGGCGCGGGGCTGGAGTACGTAAACGGTCCGTTGCGCGTGCGTTACGCGTACGAGATGCACAAGGACTACTTCGGTCTGGCGTGGCTTGGCGCACCGGCGAGTGGGAATCCGTCCAACGTCGGTTCACGTGCGACGGGGTCGCGCGACGACGGGCACAAAGTGCTGGTCGTCTTCACGTACGCGAACACGAAGTGGGTGGCGGGCTGGGATCGGCTGACTTATCGCACGGACGACGGCACGAGCGGCAACCTCAACCACTACCGCCGCGACGCCGTCTACGCGATGGTCCAGCACTTCTTCGGCGGGGGAAAGCACTCCGTCTGGCTCGGTGGCGGCTATGCGATGAACGGTTCGTGCTCGCGCGTGGGGGGCGCGGTGTGTAGCACTGCCGACCTCGGTGCGACACAGATGAACCTCGGCTACCGCTACGACTTCTCGAAACGCACCGACGTGTACCTCGCTTATTACCAGGTCATCAACCGGGCGTGGGGCAGCTACGGCTTCTCACCGCGTCCGAACTTCAGCGCCACCAATGGCGGGGCCGCGCCGCCCGGTGCGCACTACCGGGGCATCGGCTTCGGCATCGAACACACTTTTTAGTCATTTCAATACTGCAATAGCGAAGTAACGCAAGGAATATAGGAGACGATCTTGAGTACGACACAACCGGGCTTCGACAGCATTGTCGAGCGAGAAAAGGGACTGCACCGTGGCCTGACCAGCGGGCAGTTATCGATGATTGCGATTGGCGGTGCGATCGGCACTGGCCTCTTTCTGGGCAGCGCGTTCGCCATCGGCTTTGCCGGTCCGAGCGTCCTGCTGAGCTATGCCATCGGCGGTGCGATTGCGCTGCTGCTCATGGGCTGCCTCGCGGAGATGACCGTGGCGCATCCGACGTCCGGCTCGTTCGGCGCGTACGCCGAGCACTACATCGGGCCACTGGCTGGGTTTCTGGTGCGCTACGGCTACTGGTCGTCGATTGTCTTTGCCGTGGGCACGGAAGTCACGGCGATTGCCGTCTACATGAAGTACTGGTTTCCGGCCGTGCCGGGCTGGTACTGGATCGTCGGCTTCTCGGTCGGCCTGATCGCGATCAATGCGGCGAGCGTCAAGGTGTTCGGCGCGGTCGAGTATGCGTTCTCGATGCTCAAGATCGTGGCCATCGTCGCGTTCCTGATTCTCGGCGCGTACATCGTGTTCCGCGCCCCGGCGGAAAGTGGCATCGGGCTGGCGAACTACACGTCGCACGGCGGCTTCTTCCCGAAGGGGGCTTGGGGCATGTGGGTGGCGGTGATCGTGTCGATCTTCAGCTATCTGAGCATCGAGATGATTGCCGTGGCGGCGGGCGAGGCGCAGGACCCGCAGCGCGCCATCACGCGGGCCTTCCGCGCGACGATGTTCCGTCTCGTGTTTTTCTATCTGCTCACGCTGGCGCTGACGCTCGCCATCGTGCCGTGGAATGCCGCAGGCGAGGACGGCAGTCCGTTCGTGAAGGTGATGGCCGCAACGCACATTCCGGGCGCAGCGGGTGTGATCAATCTGGTGATTCTGGTCGCGGCGTTATCCGCGATGAACAGTCAGTTGTACATCACCACGCGCATGATGTTCTCGCTCTCGCGTGCAGGGTATGCGCCGCGCCGCTTCGGTGAAGTCAGCCGCAACGGCGTGCCGGTCGCCGCGCTCATGCTCTCGACCATTGGCATTGCGCTGGCGGTTGCGCTCAACGTGTTTGCCCCGCAGGCATCGTTCACGCTGATGATGTCGGTGTCGATGTTCGGCGCGATGTTCACGTGGCTGATGATCTTCGTCACGCACCTGTTCTTCCGCCGTGCGCACGACGCGAAATCGCTGAGCTTCCGCATGTGGGGATATCCGTACGCCAGTCTGGCGGGCGCGTTGCTGATGCTGGCGACGCTCGTCACGACCTACTTCACCGACGAGTTCCGCATGACGCTGGTCTACGGCGTGCCGTTCGTCATCGCGTTGTCGGTGGTATATGCGGTCTGGTACCGCCAGCGAGGCAACGCCGCCGCTGTTCCTGCTCAGGGGCAGGGTAACTGAGGCTGCACGCCAGCTGTCAGGGTGGATCGCGCCGTGCCGTGGACAGCGGCGCGGCCACTGATTCGAGCGCTCGACGTTCGGCCGCGACGCCCCAGCGTGCGGCGACACCAGCCGCTATGAGCATCAGCGCGGCCCCGATCGCGTAGCCGATGGCGACATCCGCACGGTGCCCCGTATCGATGAGCCAGCCGAACAGCGCCGGTCCGGCCACGCCGCCGAGCAGCGTGCCGATGGCGTAGAACACGGCGATGGCCAGCGCGCGGATCTCCAGCGGAAACGTCTCGCTCACCGTCAGATAGGCCGAACTCGCGGCCGCTGAAGCAAAGAAGAAGATGACGGACCACGCAAGCGTTTGCGTGGTCGTCGTCAGCCACCCTTGTGCGAATGCCCAGCCGCTCAGCGCGAGCAGTGCGCCGGAGACGGCATACGTTGCGCTGATCATCACGCGTCTGCCGAGCACGTCGAACGCGCGGCCCAGCACGATGGGACCGAGCACGTTACCTGCCGCGAAAGGCAGCAGATACCAGCCGACGCTCGCCGCAGGCACAGCGTAAAAATCCGTGAGCACCAGCGCATACGTGAAAAAGATGGCGTTGTAACAGAACGCCTGCGCGATCATCAGCGTGAGGCCGACGAGGGAGCGGCGACGATACGTGTGGATGAGCGTGTGCCAGACCTCGCGTAGTGGCGTTGCCTGCCGGGCGTGCAATCTTAGACGTGTGTGCGCATGGGGTGGAATCGCTTGTCCGTGCACACGGATCGAGCACTCGATCTCCTCGACAATCGCCTCGGCCTGCGCCGTGTGTCCGCGAAGGATCAGCCAGCGTGGACTTTCAGGCACCCACATGCGCATCAGCAAGATGCCAAGGCCGAGCGCCGCGCCGATGAAGAAGCACGTCCGCCAGCCCCAGTCCGGCGGGAGGACACCCGGTGCGAGCAGCACGAGCGACCCCGCAGCGCCGAGCGCCGCACCGGCCCAGAAGGTGCCGTTGATGACGAGGTCGGCCCAGCCGCGAACCCGGGCGGGTGTGAATTCCTGAATCGTCGAGTTGATGGCGGTGTACTCGCCGCCAATACCCGCACCCGTCAGAAAACGGAACGCCACGAAGCTCGCAAAGTTCCACGAGAAGCCGGTGGCGGCCGTCGCGGCAACATACAGCAGCAGGGTGACGAAGAATAGCTTGCGGCGTCCGAGCCGGTCGGTAAGCCAGCCGAAGCCCAGTGCGCCGAGTACAGCCCCGGCAATGTAGGCGCTGCCAGCAATACCGACTTGCGCGTTGGTGAGGGCGAGGGCAGGGCTTGTTTTGAGCGCTCCGGCGACTGCGCCTGCGAGGGTGACTTCGAGGCCGTCGAGCAGCCATGTGACGCCCAGCGCGACGACGATCAGCGTGTGAAAGCGCCCCCAGGGCAGGCGATCAAGGCGAGCGGGCAGGTCGGTGTCGACCAGATGCGGCGCGGCGTCGAGGGAAGGTGAGTGGGTGGTTGTCTCGTCTGTCGTCCGTGACATCAGGCGCTCGAGAACTCCGGAAATCCCCGTGGTTCGTCAATATTTGCCTGACATCATACTCCCGCGACGGTGACGGACCGTCGCGGGGTGACGCGCATGTCGTGCTTACGACTTGTGCGTGCCGTCCAGACGAAGGGGATCGATCTCCAGCGCGGTGCGCTTGCGTACGGCATCGGTTGCTGTGTCGTCGCTGGTGCCTGCCGCATCGTTGCGCATGATGGACTGGAGCAACGTCATCAGATCGGAAGTGCTCGATGCCGACAGCGGCGTGGTGACGTCGCTCACCAGCTTCGCCATCTCATAGCGTTGCACCTGCGTCTTCTGGCTAGCCGAGCGGCTGACCTGGGCGTGGGCAAGCAGGCCGTCGCGATAGTCCACGTCGACATTGCTCGATGCCGAATCCTGCACTTTCACGTATTCGTAGTTCTGCGACTTCGGATCGCTCGTCAGTTGCAACGCCACCCCTGCCCAGAGCGAGCGGTGATAGCTCGCCGTCAGTGTGGCCTGCGTTTGCTGCTGAATCTTGCGGTTAAGCGTATCGGTGCCGCCGATCTGAGTGCTCTGCGAGATCTGGTAATCGAAGCCGTCGACTTCCGACGGACGCATCGGATTCGGCGACGTTTTCGTCTGCGACAGCGAAGCGCTGAAGTCTGCAAGACCGCTCAGCGTAGCCTTGTCCGTGTTGCTAAGCGTGATGCGCGGCAGCGTGGGCGCGGGCGGGTAATGGCTGTTCAGACCCGTGAACGCGGCCTTGAACATGTTCATAAGCGACTTATCGCCGTCGCCTCGCGCCTGAGCGGTGTCGAAGCGGGTGAGCCAGGCGTCCAGCGCGGCGGCTTGCGCCTTCGGGCTGCCGATAGCCTGAAGATTCTTCAAGTCGACGTTGACGTCGAACTTGCCGCTCGCGCCGTCGACGTGCATCGAACGTTGCGTTGCGTCCGCGTGGAACACGAAGTTCTGCGGTGTCGTGCCGTTGGCATTCAGCGTAGCGTTCAGATCTACCGACGTGAGCACGGACGTGTCGAAGCCCGTCAGAGCGCTGAAGTCCACGACCGGTGGTTGCTGCGCAAGGCCGTTTACGGCGTTCTGGAAGGCGTCGCTCAACTTGCCGAGCTGATCGCGTTCAGCGTCGGTCAACGTGCCTTTCGTGACGGAGAACTCGACGGACAGGCCGTCGTCGCTGCTGCCCAGCTTGACGTTGACCTGCGCGCCGCTGGCGGTCGTGACCGTCAGTGCGAACTGATTGTCGGCGCTCGTTTGCAGCTTGAATTGTTGCAACGCAAGCTCGGCGTCGGTGGCGGGCGTGGCGGATGTCGAGCGCACCACGCTTTGCGAGAAGGACGTAGCACCCGTCGCGATGGCGGACATCAGCTTCGATCCGAGTTGATCGAGGCGATTGCCTAGCGAGGTGGTCGACAGGTTGCCCGACATCAGTAGCGAGATGGCATCTGAGGGCAACTGCCGCCAGTTCAGCGCGGCCCCATTGGCGACCGGCTGGGTGTACGTCGGCCAGTTGGCGACGGGCGGGGTCTGCGTGAGCGTGACGCGCGTGGATTCGGGGACTATAGAAGCACCCGAGCCAGTGGCGCCGGTGCCGGACACCGCGCTCGGACTGGCGGCACGCGACGCAATGTCGCTCGTCGTCAGAGGAATCAGATTCGTTGCTGTGTTGATAGACGTCATCGGGGGGCGTGTCGTCAAGAGGGTTTTTGTAAGGCCTTGTAAGGAAGGCGGGCCAATCCTATGCATTAACGACCACAGGTCGCCAATATTTAGCGGTACCCCTCAAATTGCATGGGCCTCGATGGCGTTCTCCGTGCGGCCTTGTGGAATAAGGCGCTTGCATCCATCGGATCTCTCATGGCATGATGAAACATCAAAAGTTACATGAATGTGGAGCCAGCCATGCAACAAGACACCATCGCGATGTTCGACCAGCACGCGGCAACGTACGACCAGACCTGGAGCGCGATGACGCCTTTGCGCGATGCGCTCCAACTGGTGCTCGATAACGTTTTCGCACCGCTGCCGGTTGAGGCGAACGTCTTGTGTGTCGGCGCTGGAACGGGCGCGGAGATTCTGTATCTGGCCGAGCGCCATCCGGCGTGGCGCTTCACCGCCGTAGAACCGTCTGGGCCGATGCTTGACGTGTTCCGCAGCAAAGCCGAAGCGCAAGGCATTGCGTCGCGCTGTGTCTTCCATCAGGGCTTTCTCGACTCGCTGCCCGAGAGCGAACCGTTCGACGGTGCAACTTCGATTCTCGTCTCCCAGTTTGTGACGGACCCGGCCGAGCGGCGGGCATTCTTTCGCGGAATTGCCGACCGGCTGAAACCGGGTGGCTACCTGGCGAGCGCAGATCTGGCGTGCGACATGACGTCCGAAGCGGGGCGACGGCTGCTGGAGGTCTGGTTCGGGATGATGTCCGTGTCGCCCGAAGCACGTGAGCGTGCGAAGGCCATCTATGGGACGCAGGTGGCGGTTGTGCCGCCGGAGGCGATGGACGACATCATCTGGGAAGGCGGCTTCGACGAGCCGGTGCGCTTCTTTCAGAGCGGGCTGATTCACGCGTGGTTTGCGCGTCAGGTGCTGTGAGCGGGGGGCGACGATGAGAAGCGATAGCCGACTCTCGCGCATGCTCCACGTGCTGCTGCACATGGCGCGGCATGACGCACCTTTCACCTCGGAGCAGCTCGCGCAGATGCTGCGCACCAATCCCGTTGTGGTCCGTCGCACGATGGCGGGGTTGCGCGACGCCGGGTACGTTCGCTCGGACAAAGGGCATGGGGGCGGCTGGAGCATCGCCTGTGATTTGCACAAGGTGACACTGCTCGACATTCATCGCGCTGTCGGTGGTCCGAACATCTTCGCCATTGGCGTGGAGAGCGATAACCCCGAGTGCGCCGTCGAGCGCGCGGTGAACGCAGCGCTCGACGGGGCGTTGCGCGAGGCGGAAGCGATCCTTATCGCAAGGCTCGGTGCCGTGTCGCTCGCTGATCTCGCGCAGAACTTCGATGCGTTGTGCTCCCAGCACGAGGCGATGGCGAATTAAACGACGACTGGGGCGGACGTGAAATCGAAGGTGGTGTCCTCGTAGATATCTTCGTGGCTGTCCAGCAAATCTAGTTCTTCCACGAACGCTTCGATGGTCGGGCCTCCCGCCTCCCCGGGGTGTGCCTCGTTAGCGTACGAGAAAATCACTTTCTGCAAGGCTTCGACCCTCCATTCGGACGCGTCGCCGGACAGGCCAGCGAGCATATGACGTGCCCCGTGCCAAAGCAGCGTGCGCCCGAACGGGCCGTATTCGTGAACGCCCAATGCGAGTGAGGGCAGCAGACTATTGAACGTGCGCGAGCTCGGCTGGAATTCGCCGGGTTCAAGCACGGTGAGATGCGGCAGATCGAGGCATTTGAATGCCTTTGCCGCAAGATGCTCGGTAAGGGGCGTTTTGCCCCCGTCAAAACAGTTGTCGAGGATGCTATCGAGTAGCAGGTCGTCCGGCGAGTCCCGGCGGACGCCAGTCATGCATTGACGAATGTTGTTCACGAAGGTGCGCGCCTCAACCGATGCGAGAGGTTTTGCTAGCGCAGCCAGTCTGCTGAGCGCGTCCCAGGCGAGATTATCAGGCACCCACGGATCACCCGATTCTGGCCGGTTTGCGAGCGCCAGGTTAAGCGTCGAAGCGAGGGCGCCGATAACGAGATCATCTGCGCGACTCTGGTGGGTGGCAGGGATAGCGCTTTGGGTACCCTGAATTCCGTGCATACAACCCTCCATAAGAAAGTGGCGAGAGCTGTCTACTGTCTCGCCACTGAAGGGTTTGCGCTTACGGATTTGGCTCTTTTACGTTCGATTTACGACGGTTGCGCCGCCAACTGTGCCTTGATGGCCGCTTCCGTCTTGTCGTAATCGCCTTCGCCGAAGTGGGTGTAGACGATCTTGCCCGACTTGTCGACGAGATAAAACGCGGGCCAGTAGAGGTTGTCGTAGGCCTTCCACGTGGCGTAGCGGTTGTCCTGCGCGACCGGGTACGTGATGCCTGCGCGGCGTACGGCTTCCTGCACGTTCTTGGTGTCGCGCTCATAGGCGTATTCCGGCGTGTGCACCCCGACCACAACCAGTCCCTTGTCCTTATACTTTTCGTACCACTGCTTCACGTACGGCGTGGTGTGGATGCAGTTGATGCAGGAGTACGTCCAGAAATCGACGAGCACGACCTTGCCGCGCAACTGCGACAGGGTGAGCGGCTGACTGTTGATCCAGTTGTCGATGCCGGTGAACTCGGGCGCAGTGCCGCCGGAGATCGGACGAGCCTGCGACGGTGCGCAAGCGGTAAGGCCAGTGAGGGCGAGGGCGACGAAGGCACTTCTGAGTAGCGTCAACATGGCAGTTCTTCTCCTGTGAACAGTGCAACGGTTTCGGTGAGTCGGTAGCCGTATTTCACTGTCCGCGCGTATCTGCCATGTGTGCAAAAGGCTGCATTTCGGCAATGTCGTGTATCGGCGTGCCGTCCAGACACATTGAGATACAAACGGGGATAACACGCGCGGCCGATTGCGATATAAAGCTTTCAACGACCGTGCCGCCGGCGCGGGCTTATCCGGGAGTCGATCCATGTCCGAAACGTTGCAAGGTTCCTGCCACTGTGGCGCTGTCCGATTTGAAGTAGTCACGCCGGTCGAACCGGCCGCGCGCTGCAATTGCAGCTTGTGTCGTCGTAAGGGGGCACTGATGACGCCGCCTTTCCCGGAAGCCAATTTGCGCATTTTGTCCGGCGAGGACGATCTGACCCTCTATCAGTTCAATACTCACCTGGCGAAACACTACTTCTGCAAGCACTGTGGCATTTACCCGTTCCACGCCTCGCGCATGATGCCCGGCATGTGGCGCGCCAATATCGGTTGTCTCGAAGGTGTGGACCCGTACGCACTCGAATACACGGTCGCCGATGGCCAGAAGCACTCCGTGGTGGAGGATGCATGAGGCGTCTGCTGAGTCTGCTGGCATTTCTGGCGGGTGGCCTGACGACCGAAGCCGTTCATCCGCTGCAATGCGATCTCGCGCCTGCGAGCCGTCGCCTGATGCCTGAGGCAGAACGAGCGCGACCGCGCAAAACACCTGATCTGACGGGCACTGGCGGCGGCCGTGGGCGCGGGGACTCGTCGCTATAATCGTTCACATGGAAAAAATCGATCATGTGCTGATCGTCGACGACGATCGCGGGATTCGGGAGTTGCTCGCCGACTACCTCGAAAAGAACGGCATGCGTGTGAGCGTGGCCGCCAATGGACGTGAGATGCGCGCGGTGCTGGCCGACGGCGCGCCCGATCTCATCGTGCTCGATCTGATGCTGCCCGGCGACGACGGCCTTGTGCTGTGCCGCGAGCTTCGTGCGGGCAAGTTCAGGGCGGTGCCGGTGCTCATGCTCACCGCGCGCAGCGAAGAGACCGACCGCATCGTCGGCCTCGAAATGGGCGCGGACGATTACCTGGCCAAGCCTTTTGCCGTGCGTGAGCTTCTGGCACGCATCAAGTCGGTGCTGCGTCGTACGCGCATGCTGCCACCGGGGATGCAGGTCACGGAAACGGCCGAGATTCTCGGCTTCGGCGAATGGCAGCTCGACACGACCGCGCGTCACCTGCTCGATACCGACGGCACGCAGGTCGCGCTCAGCGGCGCGGAGTATCGCCTGCTGCGCGTATTGCTCGATCATCCGCAACGCGTGCTCACGCGCGACCAGTTGCTCAATCTCACGCAGGGCAGACAGGCCGACGCCTTCGACCGGTCCATCGATCTGCTCATCAGCCGGTTGCGCCAGCGCTTGCGCGACGGCGCGCGTGAGCCTCGTTACATCAAGACGCTGCGCAACGAAGGCTATGTGTTCTGCTCGGCTGTCACCGTCGTCGCCGCGCCAGAATGACTCCAACCCTGACACAAGGCCCCGCTACCGGGGCGTTCCAATGGCACTGGCCGCGCTCGCTGTTCGCGCGGCTCGCACTCATCCTCTTCGTGGGGCTGGCGCTCGCGCAGGCGCTCTCGTTCTGGCTCACCATGACCGAGCGCAATCGAGTGACGTCCAACATGATGAGCGTGTACATCGAGAGCGAAGTTGCCAGTTCCGTCGCGTTGCTCGATCATTTGCCCGCCGCCGAGCGGGCACAGTGGTTGCCGCGTCTGGCGCGTCGCAGCTATCGCTTCGAACTTGGCACCGGTGCGGCAGGTGGCAAGCCCGATGCGGGTGCCGCCGCGCAGGTCGCACGCGTCATCGAAGATTCCATCGGTGTGTCGTATCCCGTAACGGTCAATAGTGTGCCCGGCGACCCGGATCAGCTTCAGGCGCACTTGCGTCTGAGCGATGGCTCGCCGCTGACCATCGAGGTCTTCCCCACGCCGACCTTGCCGCTTTCCGGATGGCTCCCTGCGATACTGGTGCTGCAACTGGTGCTGATTGCCGGGTGCTGCTGGCTGGCGGTGCGTGTCGCGACGCGTCCGCTGAATGCGCTGGCGAAGGCCGCCGATACGTTGGGGCCGGACTTGCGGGCGGAGCGTCTGAGCGAAGACGGACCGTCGGAAGTGGCGCGTGCCGCGCGGGCGTTCAATGCGATGCAGGATCGCATCGGCGGCTACATGACCGAGCGCATGCAAATTCTCGCGGCCATCTCCCACGACTTGCAGACGCCGATCACGCGTATGCGCCTGCGTGTCGACACGATGGAAGACGAAACCTCGGCGGTGCGTCTGCAACAGGATCTGAAGGAGATGGAGTCGCTGGTCAAGGAAGGGGTGACGTACGCCAGGACGTTACACGGTGCGTCAGAAGCGCCTTGCAAGGTGGATCTCGATTCGCTGCTGGATAGTCTTGTCTGCGACTATGTGGATGCGGGTTCGCCCGTCACGCTGACCGGGCAGGTGGGACAGCCGATTGTGACGCGTCCGCAGGCGTTGCGGCGCATTGTGGGAAACCTCGTGGACAACGCGCTCAAGTACGGCAGTGAGGCACATCTTGACGTAACGCGGCGTGCCGGAGGGATCGACGTGATCGTGACCGATCGTGGTCCGGGCATTCCGGAGGACATGCTTGAAGCCGTCTTCGCGCCGTTCGTGCGGGTGGAGACGTCGCGTAACCGTCACACCGGCGGCACGGGATTGGGGCTGGCGATTGCGCGTCAGCTTGCGCAGGCGATGGACGCGACGCTCACATTGCGCAATCGCGATGGCGGTGGTTTGGAGGCGCGCTTGTCGCTCAAGGCATAAGCCGGAACGACGAATTCCGTAGCGGCTTTGTATCGCAGTGTGTCTGGCAGCGTTGCAGGTACTTACGATTGCACTGGGCGCTGTATCGGACAAATGCCAGATACCTCCGAGAGGTCTAATGGTTTCAACGGCGGCGCAACAGAAACACACCGCGCGTTACCTAACCTTTACATCCTCTGGAGTTACACCATGAAAGCCCTTCTGATCGCAGTTTCGCTCGCTACCCTCGGCACCGCTGGTGTCGCTTACGCCGCAGGCACCGATGAAATCCTGACGAGCACCGGCAACTCGCTGTCTGCCGCTCACTGGACGCCGGACAACGGTCCGACGCTCAGCACGGCGCAAGTGCAGGCGCAACTGAAGAGCGCCGAAGCCTCGGGACAGATCGACCACCTGAACATGACGCTGTACAAGGGTGCATGAAGCGCATCGATAGGCGATGCCGGGCGCACATGCCTGGCATTGCCGAGCGGCTTGCCGGTTTGAAACGGGGTGGGTTCTGTCTTGCGCAGATCTCAGCCCGTTTTGTTTTGGTGGCGTCGCCATAGCCTCAGTGGGACGACACATAGATCCCATCGGCGAACGCCTCGGGAAGCGCGAAGCTCTCGCGCATGCGTTTTGTTTCGGCGGCGGGTGTCAGACCGAATAGCCGCTTGAATTCCCGGCTGAATTGAGACGGGCTCGTGTAACCGACGGCATGGCTTGCCGCCTCGGCAGTGAGGTCCTGACGCACCATCAACAGCCGTGCCTGATGCAGGCGTGTCGACTTGACGTATTGCATCGGCGAGACCTGCGTAATCGTCTTGAAGTGACTGTGGAAGCTCGGCACGCTCATGCCTGCCTCGTCTGCGAGCTGCGTTACGTCGAGCGGCTGGGCGTAACCGGCATGAATCAACCGCAGCGACCGCCCAATCCGGCCGAACTGGCCCCGCATCGAAAGCGCCTCGCGCATCGCGCCGCCTTGTGCCCCTGTGAGTACCCGGAAGTAGAGTTCACGCAGCAGACCGTGTCCAAGGACGGCGGCTTCAAGCGGTTCGCTCATGGCTTCGAGAAAACGGAGTACGGACGTTTGCATCCGTGCGTCCATCGGCGTGGACATCATGCTTTGCGGCGCGGCTTCACGCACGGCAATGCCTTCCCGGTCGATCTGCGCCGCGAGTTCTGCGGCCAGTGTGAAATCCAGATGCAGATAGAGCGCCAGCAACGGCCGCTCGCGCGTCGCGTCCGTCTCCATGCTGAAAGGGACGGGGACGGAAACGGCCAGATAGTGGTCTTCGTCGTACTCGTACAACCGCTCACCGAAATATCCACGCTTGCGCCCCTGACACACGATCACGATGCCAGGGTCGTACAGCACCGGCGTGCGCGATAGCGTGCGGTCGGAGCGCAGGATACGGACGCTGGGCAGTGCAGTCAGGTTGTAACCTTCGGCAGGCGCGAGGTCACCCAACAGGGCAATCGTGCGCGAGCGTACGTCTGTGCCCGCCGCTGGCGCCTTCCGCGCAGATATCTTCGGTTTCATAGTTTTAGGCAAGAAAATAAGTCAATTTTAACTTAAACGTCCATTTCAATGAGACTAGTATGCACCCATCGATTAACGTTTGGGAGAGGTAACGATGTCATCAGGAAAGATCTTGCTCATTACGGGCGTGAGCAGCGGCTTTGGTCGGGCGCTGGCACAAGAGGCGCTGGCGGCGGGGCACAAGGTGGTGGGAACGGTGCGCAGCGAGCAGGCGAAGCGCGACTTCGAGTCGCTCTCGCCGACTTTGGCATTCGGTCGTTTGCTCGACGTCACCGACTTCGATGCGATCGACGGTGTAGTGGCGGAGATCGAAGCCAACGTCGGTCCGGTCGACGTCCTCATCAACAATGCGGGCTACGGACACGAGGGCATCATGGAAGAATCGCCGCTGTCGGAGGTGCGACGTCAGTTCGACGTCAACGTTTTCGGCGCAGTGGCGATGATGAAGGCCGTATTGCCGTTCATGCGTAAGCGCCGTCGCGGCCATATTCTGAACATCACGTCGATGGGCGGGCATATCACCATGCCGGGCATCACGTACTACTGTGGCAGCAAGTTCGCGCTAGAGGGGATTTCGTCGAGTCTGGGCAAAGAAGTCAAGCCGTTCGGCATTGCCGTGACGGCAGTCGCGCCCGGGTCTTTCCGAACAGACTGGGCGGGACGTTCGATGGCGCGTACCCCGCGCTCGATCCCGGACTACGACGCTAGTTTCGATCCGGTGCGTCGCGCTCGTGAGGAGAAGAGCGGGAAGCAGCTTGGGGACCCGGTGAAGGCTGCGCGCGCCATGCTCGCCGCCATCGACTCGGCTCATCCGCCTGCGCACCTCTTGCTCGGTAGCGATGCGCTCAGACTCGTTCGGGAAAATCTCACGGCATTGGAATACGAGTTCAGCCAATGGGAGACGGTCACGCTCTCGACGGATAGTTGAGGCGGACGACGGGCGTCCAATCGGCCCGCGCGATGCGAGAACCCCTTGAGGAGTCGCGAAAGCGCGGGCCGGTGGTCGATGCCGCTCAGAGCAGATCGGCGATCTGCGGATGGAACTTGACCGGATCGAAGACGGTGACGCGATAGTCGGCAAGACCGTGAATGCGGAACGGGTCTTGCTCGATGAGTGCGTCGAGTTCGTCACGCGAAACCTTACCGGAGACGATGAAGACGCCACCGTTGCGCGGCTCCTTCGGTCCGGAGGCGATGAAGATCCCGCGCTCGTACTGCGTGGAGAGAAACGCGCGATGCGCCTGCAACTGCGCATCGATGGCATTCAGCGGTTGAATGTAGGTCAGTTCAACGATGTACATCAGGGTGGCCCCGTCAGGAAAATACGGCGATTGCCGCTTGAAAGGCAGTGTAGCAATTTGCCTGCCGACGCGTACGGCACATCGATCAATCAGCGTTGGCCGGTGTTTCGTGCAGGTGACGCCAAACGATATGTCCGTCGGTCTCGCGTTCGAACACTGCCGTGGAGCGGCGCACCGTCGTGAGACCTTCACCGTCGGTTTGCGTTTCGCGGTACGCCACGACACCTCCTGTCGGCGATTCTGCGATTGTGTCGACCTCGTCGACGACGATTCGCAATCCGGGCCGCTTGCCATGTCCCTGTCCGAACAGCGCGTCGAGCGCGGCGCGATTCACACGAGCGCCGGAGAGCGCGATCATTGAAAACGCCGATGAGAATCGGGCCAGCAGCGGTTCGAGCGCCGAGGGGGCCGCGCGGCCGCTCAGCCACTGTTCGATGGCGACGTGAGCGTCGATGACTTCCTGAACCAATGCGGACGAGAGCTGAGAGCGATGGTTTGTCATGACGTGGCAGGCGTGAACGGGAAGACGGACATTTTAGCGAGGTCCCATCCGACCTGCACAGCGCGTTACGGCGGCGGCGCGCACCGATCTGCTGCGCTGCCGCTGCCACTGTGACCGCCGTGGACGGAGGCAAGAGGTGTGGCCTTATCGCTCCAGCCCCGCGCGATGCTTCTGATACTGGATCGCGGAGACGATGGCAACACGTCGGATTGGTTCGGGCGGCAACCACGTCGGGCGCTCGAAGCCCAGCGCGTCTGCCAGTTCTGGTGACTGCTGGCCGCAGGCCATCTCGCCGAGCAGCTTGCCGAACATGCTGCCCTTGAGCACGCCCGCGCCGTTACAACCGAGCGAAGCGAACAGGCCTTGCCGGATCTCACCGAAGTACAGCGCGCCGTTGCGAGTGAGCGCCGTCACACCGCCCCACACATGTTCGAACTTGTGCGAGGCCATCTGCGGATAACGGCGCTGATAGGCGTCGGTCAGCATGGCGTTGACGTCGCCCAGCGGACGCTCCTTCTCGTACGAGTAGGCGCTACGCACGACGAAACGGCCGCCGAGCGTTTTGCGCAACGTTGTCCCCAAACGGTTCGCCGGGATCACGCCCCATTCGGCCGCCGGGCCGAGCTTGGCGAGTTCGTCGGCGGACAGCGCGGGAGTCATCGCCGCGTACGTGTAGATCGTGAAGACGCGATCGCGCGCTAGTCCCAGTTTGCTGGCAAAGCCGTTGTTGGCGACGATGACTTGCCCTGCGCGCAGTTGTGTCGTCGCCGTCGTCACCGTGAAGGGGCCGGTGCCGTCGAGCGACACCACCGGCTCGTTTTCCCAGAGTTGGACATTCGCGGGCAGGCTGTCGGCGAGCCCGCGCACGAGGGCGGCCGGTTGCACGAAGACGTTGTTGTCCGAGTGGTAGCCGTAGCCGTAATAGCTGGTGCCGATCTCGCTGCGCAGGGCGTCGCGCGACAACTCACGGTACGTCACTCCCCATTCGCGGTATTGCGCGAGCGTGTCGCGCAGACGTTGCTCGCCGTCGGGCGTGGCGGCCGCATGGTACTTGCCGACCGGGTTCCATCCGCAATCGATGTCATACGTCGTCACGAGTTCATGCAGCCATTTCAGACCGAGGTCGTACAGGCGGATCTGCTTGCGCGCGACCTCGACCGGGCTGCCGTGTCCGCCCATGCCGGTGTTATGGGGCAGGTTGATGAGAAAACCCGAGTTGCGTCCTGCGGACCCGTTGCCGACGGTGGTGGCGTCGATCACGAGCACCGTAGCGTCCGGGCGAAGTTCCGCAACGCGACGTGCCGCCGCCAACCCGGTGAAGCCCGCACCGATGACGATGACGTCGAAGTTGCGCGCGACCGGCGCTTGCGTGTGGGGCACGCGAGACGGCAGCAGCGCGTTCCAGCCTGCGCCCGCCTGATAGGCGGGGAAAGTACCCCGCGAAGCGCGGGAGGGAGTGACTTGATTGGACATGACGATTGAAGTGCGGGGGCTTGCGAAACGTTGCTGAGGGAGTAAAGCCTTATGCCGCCTGACTCTCCAGGCTGCGCATGACTTCGGTTTGCACCGTGTTCCAGATTTGCGATTTGAGTTCGTTGTAGCGCGGCGAGAGCTGCACCTGTGCGTCGCGCGGCATCGGGAGATCGTTCGTCAGATCGCAGGCCACGCGACCCGGACGGGCGCTCATGATCACCATGCGCGTCGAGAGCATCAACGCTTCGTCGATGGAGTGCGTGATGAAGACGATGGTCTTGCCGCTCTTCTGATAGATCTGAAGCAACTCTTCCTGCAACACCTGACGCGTCATGGCGTCGAGCGCGGCGAACGGTTCATCGAGCAGAATCACGTCCGGATCGTTGGCGAGCACGCGGGCAATCGACACGCGCTGACGCATGCCACCGGAGAGCGCCTTCGGGTAGCGGTCTTCGAAGCCTTTGAGGCCGACCATGTCGATATAGCGTCGCGCCGTGGCGTAACGTGTGGTCTTGTCGATGCCTTTCATCTTCAAGCCGAACGCGACGTTATCGAGCACGCTCAGCCAGGGGAACAGCGCGTACTGCTGGAACACCATGCCGCAATGCGGGTCGATGCCTTTCACTTCGCGGCCGTTCACGCGGATGCGGCCGGTCGTCGGCTCGTCGAACCCGGTGATCAGGTTGAGCAGCGTCGACTTGCCGCAGCCGGACGCGCCGAGCAGTACCACGAACTCGCCACGGGCGATGTTCATGTCGACGCGCTCCAGCGCCTGAAAGTCGCCGTACCGCTTCGATACGCCTTCGATGGCGATCATCGTGTCGGACGAGCCGTTGCCGTGATGCGCCGCTTGTGCGCCTGCGTGGGAATCGATGCGATCGTTCATGCTTGCCACCTCAACACCTTGCGCTCGATGGCGCGAAATACGATATCCGTCACGAGCACCGTGACGCTGATCATCACCATGCCGAGCACGACGACTTCCGTCTGGAAGAACTCCTTGCCGTTCATGATGAGAAAGCCAAGCCCTTCACGTGCGGCGACCAGTTCGGCGGAAATCACGCACGTCCACGACAGGCCGAGAATGATCTTCATCCCCGAAAGGATCTGCGGCAGGCTCGCGGGCAGGATGACCTCGCGCATGACTTGCCAGTTGCTCGCGCCGAGGTTTTTGGCGGCGCGCACCAGCAGCGGGTCGACGTTGCGCGTGGCCTCGATCACATAGACCAGCGCCGGGGCGAACGTCCCCATGAACACGATGCTGTACTTCTGCGTCTCTGAGATACCGAACCACAGCAGCGAGAGCGGAATCCAGCTCATCGACGGTAGTGGACGCAGGAAAGACAGAATCGGGTCGAAGGCGGCGCGTGCGTAGCTCGACGTACCCAACACGATCCCTAACGGAATGGCCACGACCGTGGCGGCGATGAAGCCGGTCATGACGCGACGCGTGGAGGCGAGCACGTTCGAGAGCAGCGTGCCGTCGCTCAGCATGGCGACGATGCGCTCGCCCACGGCGGAGGGCGGCGGCAGGAACAGGGGATCGATGACCCCGGTGCGGCAGGCCGCTTCCCACGCCAGCAGGAAGACGACCACGGACGCAAATCCCACGCTCAGCAGCGTGGCGCGGGACGGTTGACGATGATTCACAATCAGACTCCTCAGGCGGAAGCCGGTACGTGTCGGGGGTGTAGAGGGGGACGTACCGGCGCGCGGATGCTTACAGATACGACGTGTTGATCCACTGGCGCACGGCGGGCGCCTTGTCGATCTGCTTGTACGTCACGAGCATTTCGGCCAGACGCTGGAGGCCGTCGACATAGCTGCCCGGCGACTTCAACAACTGCGTCTGTTGCGCGTGGCTATACCACTCCGCTCCCTTGATCGTCTCGATCTGGTCGAGTGCCGACATGCTGGTGAGGCCGACGAGCGTGCGTGCGGCTTCGTCCGGCTTGTCGCGCAGGGTCTGGCAGGCGTCGAAATACACCTTCAGGTACTTGCGCACCACGTCGGCGTTCTTCTCCGCCCATGCATTGCGGACGATCAGGACGTCAGGCCCCGGCGTCACGTTGTACTTCTTGTAGAGCGAGAACTGCGTGTCGTCGGCGAGCAGCCTCATGCCCGTCATCGCGCGGATGCGATTGAACTGCGGCGTCCAGGCGGCCGCGGCGTCGATCTGTCCGGACTGAATGGCGCCGGGAATTTCCGGGGCGGGGACGTTGAGTACCGTGACGTCGTTCGACAGACCAGCGCTGCCCAGTAGATCCAGCACCAGCAGATGGGCACTCGACGCGAACGTCACGCCCAGCTTCTTGCCCTTGAGGTCCTGAAGCGAGTTCACCCCGTCACGCACGAACAGTCCCTCGACGCGCCCGAAGCTTTCCGGCACGGCCACAATCGAGAAATGCTTCGAGCCGCGTGCCATCAGGGCCTGCGCTGAGACGATCCCCGTGCAGGCGATATCGATGCCGCCGGAGAGCACTGCGCTCATGCGGGCCGACGACGTGCCGAACGATTGCCATTGCTGATCGATGCCTGCTGCGCTCAGTGCGCCCGACTTCATCGCGAGATAGGCGGGATAGTGGCCCAGCCATGCCGAGCCGCCGTACTGGACCGTCGTGGCGTCGGCGGCGCGGGCGATGCCCGACAGCGACAGACCGCCGACGGCGGCAGCGGCGGGCAGGGCCGAGAGTGCGGCGCTCGTGTGGAGGAATTTGCGTCGTGAGAGGTTCATGCGTGTCTCCTTTGTAGGCTATGTGTTATTCGCGTTGAACGGTGGGCGCACTTCAGGTGAGGTTCGGTGTGAAATTCATCTGGCCCGGCGCCCCGGGGCGGTGGATCAGCAGAGCGCCAACCGCTCGCCCAGCCAGGGCATCACGCGGCGCAGTTCCGGGAAGGCTTCCTGCGCGAGTGCGAGACGCCCGGCAAGAAAGCATTGCGAGGCCATCTCCGAGACCTCGCCTTCGCGCGAGACCTGATAGATCGTTCGCGAGAGTGCGGGGCCGGGCAGCGGCAGGGCGGCGACTTGCGAGAGCGACGCGCGGCCTTGCAGCAGACAGAGCGGTGTCGCGATCGTGAAACCGACTTCGGCGGCGACCATCGACATCACCACGTCCGACGTATCGATTTCGAGGTGCATGCGCGGCGAGTGCCCGGTGCGACGCAGGTGGCGTTCGATCACCGCACCAAAGTGCGAGCGCCCGGAAAAGCGAATCAGCGGCATCGACCGGATCAGTTCACTGAGATCGGCGTTCGCAAGCTCGGCTTCGCGCGCTTTCGGCACGACGACGATGAACGGCTCGGTGAAAATCGGACGGCGCACGAGACGTTCCATGTCGTGCATCGGATCGCTGGTGACGATCAGATCGAGTTGGCGGGCGAGGAGCGCTTGTGCGTGACCGTTAGCGAGGCCGGACCAAAGAAGCAACTCGCTGGTGCTCCCCGACATCTGCTTGACGATGGAGGGGCCGACGGTGGCGGCGAAGGAGTCGATCATGCCGACGCGCACGGCGGCGCGGCTGGCGACGTCGGCGTCCTGTACCTGAGCGATGAGCCGGTCCATATCGTCGACGATTTGTCGGGCATGACGCGAGAGCGCGAGACCGGCGGGCGTCAGTTTCAGCGGACGGCGCGACCGGTCGAGCACACGGGTACCGACGGTTTGTTCGATCTGTGCGATAGCTTGGGAGATGG
Organism: Pandoraea commovens; assembly: GCF_902459615.1. Taxonomy (GTDB): domain Bacteria; phylum Pseudomonadota; class Gammaproteobacteria; order Burkholderiales; family Burkholderiaceae; genus Pandoraea; species Pandoraea commovens. The sequence goes on along the minus strand of NZ_CABPSA010000001.1, from coordinate 457,910 downwards.
CGGACTGGGTGACGCCGAGGGTTTCGGCGGCGCCGGAGAGGCTACCGGCGCTGGCGACGGCTTCGAAGATCCGGAGTGATCGGACGTCGAGGTCTGCGCGCTTTTTCATCGGCGTGTCTCCATTCGGGGCGGCGAGTATCAGGAGATGAGAAAGACTTTCCTGAGGCACCGCGATGAATCGGTATAAGAATTTCTGGCGATTGTAGGGATACGGAGGGCTAAAACAAAACTAAGTTAAGCAAAACTAATACTTGGTATTAGACGGTGGGAATCGAGAGCGAAAGAAGGGGGAATTCTGACGATGTCGGTCTCAGTGGATGAAATCAGCGAGACGAAAGAGAGAGGGGGGAGGTTTCGGTCGAGGGACTGATAGCGCTGAGAGGGACGGATCGGCGCCCCCTTCTGAATCGAGTTGGGTTTATGTCTGAGAGGCGGAAGGGGGCGGCGGTCCGTCGGACTGAGGATGCGTGAAGCGGGTCAGTCGAAAGACAAATGCCGAGGCATAAGACAATGCCTCGGCAGGATGACATCGGAAACCCAAATCAGAACAACCGATAAGCCAACCGCGCGGCAACACGCGCTCCGGTGCCTTGCGCATCGAAGCGGGGGTTGTATTCGGCGAGATCGGCCACGCGGAGTTTGCCGGAGCGGCGCACGTGGGTGACGATGGCTTCGATGACGGAGATCGGCACGCCATAGGCCGCAGGGGCGGAGACGCCGGGCATGACGGGGGCGGGGAGCACGTCGAGATCAATCGTGAGGTAGACGTGACTCACGTCGGCAATCAGTGCGTCGATCTGTGCAAGACGCTCGTCGAGATGGCGGTCCTGCATCTCCGTATCTTCGACGTACGTCACGTTTAGCGCATTGGCGCGTTCGAAGAGGGATGCCGTATTGCTCAACCGGCTGACCCCAAGACATGCATAGTCGAACGCAAGCCCCGCAGCCTCGCAAGCCTGAGCGATCTGATCGAACGGCGTGCCCGACGTACCGGGTCGTGCTGTGCGCAAGTCGAAATGCGCGTCGAGGTTCAGGATGAGCACCCGGGAGCGATCACCCCGTGCGTCGAGGTGAGCGCGCAGCCCTTGCCATGTTCCCCACGCAATCTCGTGTCCACCGCCAAGCACCACCGGCTGTGCCCCGGCGTCGAGTTGTCGGCGCACAGTGTCGGCGAGGGCTTGCTGTGCGGCTTCGAGGGCGTCGCCGTCGCAGACCACGTCGCCTGCGTCATACAGACAGGCGATGTCGTGCGCAGGCAGGTTCGCCAATGCACGGCGAATGGCAAGCGGGCCTTCGGCGGCACCGATGCGGCCCTGATTGCGTTTGACGCCAGCGTCGCTTGCAAACCCGAGCAGCACGGGGGCGCCGCTTGCCGGAGCATCGGTCAGCGCGTCGATCTCGCGCACGACATTAAAGAGACGGCGCGTGTCGCCGCGCTCGCCGACGTCCGTACGACCGTGCCAGATTGGCGTGTCGCCGGATACCGGTTTCAATTGTGTTGCCATGAAGATGTCTCCAGTTCGCGGATGCTCAGCGCGTCGAAAGATCGCGCCACTCACCGTTGCGCACTGCGCGCGAGGGCAGTTCCCCGCCCAGCCAGTACGACAGCTCCGCCGGACGCTCGATTTCCCAAGCCACAAAGTCCGCCGTTTTACCGGCTTCGATCGTGCCGTGCGTGTCGAGCATGCCGAGCGCTTTGGCTGCGTTGCGCGTCACGCCAGCCAGGGCTTCTTCCGGCGTCAGCCCGAAAAGCGTGCAGGCCATGTTCAGCATGAGACGCAGGGACAGCGCAGGCGATGTGCCCGGATTCAGATCCGAGGCCACCGCAATGTCCACGCCGTGACGCCGCAGCAGATCCACTGGCGGACGACGCGTCTCCTGCAACATATGGAACGCGCCGGGCAACAGCACAGCTACAGTGCCCGCGCGGCCCATCGCAGCAGCGTCTTCCGGCGTCATGTACTCAAGATGGTCTGCCGACAATGCGCCCAGCTCGGCGGCCATGCTCGATCCGCCGAGCGGGGACAACTGCTCCGCGTGCAGCTTTACCGGCAGCTTCAGCTTTTGAGCGCGAAGCAGCACACGCATGACCTGCGCCGGTGAGAACGCAATTGTTTCGCAGAAGGCGTCGACCGCGTCGACCAGACGTTCTTCCGCGAGCGTCGGCAGAATTTCCGAGCAGACGTAATTCACATACTCGTCTGCCTTGCCTGCAAACTCCGACGGCACCGTGTGAGCGGCCAGACAGGTCGTCTTCACCGTGACCGGCAGCGTCTCACCGAGACGACGTGCCACGCGCAGCATCTTGCGTTCGCTATTCAGATCCAGCCCGTAGCCGGACTTGATCTCGACGGTGGTCACGCCGTCGCGCATCAGCGCGAGCAAACGCTTGCGGGCGGATTCGTAGAGGGCGTCCTCCGTGGCGTCGCGGGTGTGACGCACCGTGTGCTTGATGCCGCCCCCGGCCGCCGAAATCTCCGCATAACTCACGCCTTGCAACCGCTGCTCGAACTCGAGACTGCGGTTGCCACCGAACACCAGATGCGTATGGCAATCGATCAGACCGGGCGTGACCCACGCGCCCTGAAGATCGATGCACTCATCCGCGCCAGAAGCCGAGCGCTCGCCACGCGGGCCAACCCATTCGATTTGCTTGCCGCGCGTGACGATCACGGCGTCTTCGATAGTGTTGTAGCGGCCGTCGCGCATTGTCGCGACATGGCAGTGCTTCCAGTAGGTACGTTTCATGTGAGGCTTATTCCAGACTCATTTGGTTGCGCAGTTGCGCTTCCTTGGGTTTGACACCGAATTGATACGCCACCGACATCAGCGCGATCCAGCCTGCACCGACGTAGAGCGCGACGCGCGTGTCTTCCATATACCCGAGCACACCGATCACGAAGAGCATGAAGGCGATAGCCAGCGCCGGACCCACCGGCCACAGGGGCACCTTGAACTTCAGGGCGGCCACTTCCTCTGCCGAGAGACGACGGCGCATCGCCACCTGCGAGAGCAGGATCATCAGCCACACCCACACCGTCGCAAACGTGGCGATGGACGCAATGATCAGGAACACGCCTTCCGGAATCAGGTAGTTCAGCACCACACCGCCGAGCAGCGCGAACGTCATCACCAGCACCGTGACCCAGGGCACGCCATGACGCGACGTCGCCGAGAAGGCGGCCGGGGCCTGACCATGCTCGGCCATGCCGAACATCATGCGTCCCGCGCCGAAGATGTTGCTGTTGATGGCCGAGATCGCCGCCGATATCACGATCACGTTGAGAATCGCTGCGGCCGACTTGATGCCCAGTCCCGAGAAGATTTGCACGAACGGGCTACCCTGGCTGCCGATGCCGGTCCACGGGAAGATCGTCATGAGCACGCACATCGTGAGCACGTAGAACAGCAAAATACGGGCCGGTACAGCATTGATCGCACGCGGAATCACCTTCTCCGGATTCTTTGCTTCGCCGCCCGTAATGCCGATGATCTCGATACCACCGTAAGCGAACATCACCACCGCCAGCGAGGCCACCAGCCCACCCCAGCCATTCGGCAGGAAACCGCCGTGCGACCACAGATTGCTCACCGCCGGCGCATGCTCGCTGTGCAGTTGCACACCGGCAAAGAGAATGACACCCCCGCCCACAATCATCGCGACGATGGCGAGAATCTTCACCAGCGCCAGCCAGAACTCCATCTCGCCGTAGACCTTGACGTTGCAGAGGTTCAGCCCACAGATCAGCATCACGATGCCGAGCACCCAGATCCACTGGGGGACGTCCGGGAACCAGAAACCCATGTAAATCCCGAAGGCGGTTACGTCCGCAAGACAGACGATCACCATCTCCAGAATGTAAGTCCAACCGGTGAGGAAACCGGCCAGCGGGCCGAGGTTGTCGCGAGCGTAGCGGCCGAACGAGCCGGACACCGGCTGACGAACGACCATTTCGCCCAGGGCGCGCATCACCATATAGACGGCGGCACCGCCCACGATGTACGCGAGAATGACCGCCGGGCCTGCGAGTTGGATGGCCGACGCCGAGCCGTAGAACAGACCGGTGCCAATGGCTGAGCCGAGCGCCAGAAAGCGGATGTGCCGCGCGCTCAGATTGCGTTGCAGGTTTTTCAAGCTGTCTCCTGAATGCCTAATGAGCCGGCCCGCGTGTGCGGGCGGCAGGTGAACTCGGGTTGTGCGTGGACCGGTCCGACGGACGAACCCGTGGACCGGCGAACGAGGGGGCAACCCGGTACGCCACAATGCCGGTGCGCGAATCACTGTTCGTTTCGCCCCGGCAAGGGGCCAATTCAAACGCGAATCAACGGTGAATCAGACGCTCGGCAACGTACCGGCGGGCACAAGTGCGCTCAGTTGTCGTTGCGCAATCAGTTCGCTGGCGCCCTCGATGTCCGGTGCGAAGTAGCGATCCTTATCGTAGAACGGAACCGACTGGCGCAGCAGTGCGCGTGCCTTTTCAAGGGCCGGCGTGGTCTTCACACCTTCACGGAAGTCCAGTCCCTGCACGGCGCTCAGCCATTCGATCGCAATGATGCCCTTGACGTTATCGGCCATCTCCCAAAGCCGCTTACCGGCATTCGGGGCCATCGAGACGTGGTCTTCCTGGTTGGCCGAGGTCGGGAGACTATCAACGCTGGCCGGATGTGCCAAGGCTTTGTTGTCGGACGCGAGCGCGGCAGCCGTTACTTGCGCGATCATGAAGCCGGAGTTCACGCCGCCGTTGGCTACCAGGAACGCGGGCAATTGCGACATGTGCTTGTCCATCATCAGCGAGATGCGACGCTCGCTCAGCGCACCGATTTCGGCCAGTGCCAGCGCGAGATTGTCGGCGGCCATTGCCACCGGCTCGGCGTGGAAGTTGCCGCCGGAGATTACATCGCCCTGTTCCCAGAAGACGAGCGGGTTGTCCGACACCGCGTTCGCTTCGACGGCAAGGACGTCCGATGCCTGACGGATCTGCGTCAGACACGCGCCCATCACTTGCGGCTGGCAGCGCAGCGAGTACGGATCCTGCACCTTCTCGCAATTGGCGTGCGACTGGCCGACTTCGCTCGTCTCACCCAGCAGGTGACGGAACACCGCCGCCGCGTCGATCTGGCCGCGCTGACCGCGTGCCGAGTGAATACGGGCGTCGAACGGTGCGCGCGAGCCGAGCATCGCTTCGACCGTCATCGCGCCGCACACACTGGCGGCTGCGTACATGTCTTCCGCTTCGAACAAGCCGCGCAGCGCATAGGCTGTCGAGACTTGCGTGCCGTTGAGCAGCGCGAGGCCTTCCTTCGCGGCGAGCGTCAGCGGTTCCAGACCCGCGATGGCGAGCGCTTCACGGGCGTTCATCCACTGACCGCGATAGCGCGCCTCGCCTTCGCCGAGCAACAGCAGCGACATGTGGGCGAGCGGGGCGAGGTCGCCCGACGCGCCGACCGAGCCCTTGAGCGGAATGCGCGGATAGACTTCGGCGTTCACCAGCGTGACGAGCGCGTCGATCACCTTGCGGCGAATGCCTGAGAAGCCGCGCGCCAGACTGTTGATCTTCAGGACCATGATGAGACGCACGAGGGCGTCGTCGAGCGGTGCGCCCACGCCAGCGGCGTGCGAGAGCACGAGCGAGCGTTGCAGGTTCTCGAGGTCGTCGTGTGCGATGCGCGTGGAGGCGAGCAGGCCGAAGCCGGTGTTGATGCCGTAGGCGGTGCGGCCTTCGGCCACGATGGCTTCCACACAGGCCACGCTCTTGTCGATGGCGGCGTACGCCTTCTCATCGAGCGTAACGGTGGTCGGGGTCTGATAGACGTCGCGCAGTTGCGCCAGCGTGAGGGTGCCGGGCGTCACGAACAGTTGTGCCATGGACGGATTTCCTTGATTCGACATATCGGGGGGTGTCTTGTCTTGATGTTTACTTTGCGGTGTTCAGCATCGGCAGATTGAGGCCGTGTTCGCGGGCGCAATCGATGGCGATGTCGTACCCGGCGTCGGCGTGACGCATGACGCCAGTCGCCGGATCGTTATTCAGCACGCGGGCGATGCGTGCGGCGGCGGCATCGGTGCCGTCGCACACGATCACCACGCCGGAGTGTTGCGAGAAGCCCATGCCGACGCCGCCGCCGTGGTGCAGCGAGACCCACGTCGCACCGCTGGCCGTGTTGAGCAGCGCGTTGAGCAGCGGCCAGTCGGACACGGCGTCCGAACCGTCGCGCATGGCTTCCGTTTCACGATTGGGGCTGGCGACCGAACCGGAATCCAGATGGTCGCGGCCGATCACGACCGGTGCCGAGAGTTCTCCCGAGCGTACCATTTCGTTGAACGCCAGTCCGAGCTTGGCACGCAGGCCGAGCCCAACCCAGCAGATACGTGCCGGCAGGCCCTGGAAGGCGATGCGCTCGCGCGCCATGTTGAGCCAGCGGTGCAGATGGGCGTCGTCGGGGATCAGTTCTTTGACCTTGGCGTCCGTCTTGTAGATGTCCTGCGGATCGCCCGAGAGCGCAGCCCAGCGGAACGGGCCGACACCACGGCAGAACAGCGGACGGATGTACGCCGGTACGAAGCCGGGGAAATCGAACGCGTTCTGCACGCCTTCTTCCTTGGCCATCTGGCGGATGTTGTTGCCGTAGTCGAACGTCGGCACGCCCATGGCCTTGAAGTCCAGCATAGCCTTCACATGGACGGCCATCGATTGCTTGGCGGCCTTCACGACTTCGGCGGGCTTCGAGCGGGCGCGTTCGCGGTATTCGTCCCACGTCCAGCCGATCGGCAGATAGCCGTTGAGCGGATCGTGGGCGCTGGTCTGGTCGGTGACCATGTCCGGGCGCACGCCGCGACGCACCAGTTCCGGCAGAATTTCGGCCGCGTTGCCACACAGGGCGATGGAGACGGCCTGACCTTCAGCCGTGTATTTGGCGATGCGGGCGAGGGCGTCGTCGAGATCCTTGGCTTGCTCGTCCACATAGCGCGTGCGCAGGCGGAAGTCGATGCTCGTCTGCTGGCACTCGATGTTCAGCGAGCAAGCCCCGGCCAGCGTGGCGGCCAGCGGTTGTGCGCCGCCCATGCCGCCCAGACCGGCGGTCAGTACCCAGCGGCCCTTGAGGTTGCCGCCGTAATGCTGCCGGCCCGCTTCCACGAACGTCTCATAGGTGCCTTGCACGATGCCCTGGCTGCCGATGTAGATCCACGAGCCGGCGGTCATCTGGCCGTACATGGCCAGCCCCTTGGCGTCGAGTTCGTTGAAGTGCTCCCAGGTGGCCCAGTGCGGCACCAGATTCGAGTTGGCGATGAGCACGCGCGGCGCGTCGGCATGCGTCTTGAACACGCCGACCGGCTTGCCCGACTGGACGAGCAGCGTTTCGTCGTCGCCCAGCGTCTTGAGGGTCTCGACGATCTTGTCGAAGCATTCCCAGTTGCGTGCGGCGCGGCCGATGCCGCCATAGACCACGAGCGCGTTCGGATTCTCGGCGACGTCCGGATCGAGGTTGTTCATCAGCATGCGCAGCGGCGCTTCGGTCAGCCAGCTTTTGGCATTGAGCTGCGTGCCGCGCGGGGCGCGGATCGTGACGTCGCGATATCGGGTGAATTGGCTCACGGTAAGTCCTCTAGTTCTGAGCAGATGATGGCTTGTACAGTATTGTATATACAACCAATCGGGAACTAGGGTTTTCACGAACGCCGAACCTGGGTAGGGCGTTCGTCGGGCCTTACTTGTTGACGAGATTACTCGGCGTCGCCGAAACGCCCTTCGAGACGATGGCGCGAACCCGGATGCAGCAAACGGGCGACAGAGACGACACGCTTGCCCGACCATGTTCTCCGGCGAATCAGCAGGCAGGGTTCGGTGCGCTGGATTTGCAGCATGTGCGCTTCGTCCGGCGTCGCTGTGACGGCTTCGACCACATGCTCGCCCGACGTCAGTGGCGAGGTGCGCTGCAGGTAGGCGTTGGGCGTGAGCTTGGTGAAGTCTTGTTCGAGATAGTTGGGGGCGAGCGAGGGATTGACGAAGCGGTCTTCGATCTGTACCGGAATGTTGTCCTGATAGTGGACGATGACCGAATGGAACAGCTTCTCGCGTTCCTGCAAGCCCATCGCCAATGCGCGCTCAGGCCCGGCCAGTTCCTCGCGCAGCAGTTTCACTTCGGCGCGATGGCGGTGGCCGTGCTCGGAGATTTCGTCGGCAATGTTGTTGACAGCGAGCAGCGGCGAGTGTGACTTCGGTTCGGCGACGAACGTGCCTACACCCTGCATGCGCACGAGTCGGCCTTCGGCAGTCAGCTCACGCAGCGCGCGATTGACCGTCATGCGGCTCACACCGGACTGTTCGACCAGTTCGTTTTCCGATGGCACGCGGTGGTGCGGCGGCCAGGCGCCCGTGTCGATCTGACGGCAGATGAACTGCTTGAGCTGCAAGTAGCGCGGCGCAGGCCCTTGTTCGTTGAGCGTTTCGGCAGTGGGCTGAGCAGTTTGGCGTGGCACCTTGTTGGCCTCTCCGGTCACGAGTGTGCGTGTGGGGAAAGCCTGAAGGATAAGCCAATCGCCTGCCGGAGACGAGAAAAAAAGCGGCACGCCTGCGCACGGCACGGCTTGAGGCAAGGCCGTGCGAGGGGGGTGCGAAAGCGTGCCCAAGGGTGAGCCGGTCCGTCATGCAACGCCACACCATGTCCACAACGTTGCCTGTCGATCCGGTTCTCGCGAAGTCCCCGAGGTGAGACCAGAGCCCCCCGCCGTGGGGCGGCGGGGGACCGTCCAACGTGACCCTACTTCTACTACGGTGCTACCACTACGATCCGCTCAGACGCTTAGAACGTCTGACGGACACCCACGCGCACGAACGTCTGCGTCGCCGTGGCGGAGGAGATGCCGTTGCCCACGTCGCCGACCGAAGCCGTCGCCGAGACAACGTTGCCGAACGTGTCGAGCGTGTTGCCCGACGCCTTCTGATAGCCGACCAGACCGTACAGCGACGTGCGCTTCGACAGCGCGTAGTACGAGGCGAAGTTCACCGTGTGGTACTTCGGACCGCCCGAACCCTTCACGTCGCTGCCTTGCGTGTAGTTGTACGCCGCGGCCAGACGCAGGGCCGGCGTGAACTGATAAGCGATGCTCGTGCCGATCGTGTTGAACGTGAAGGAGCTGGCGAACGTCGACAGCGCGCCCGGCGTGTACTGCACATTGCCGTACTGGATACCGACCTGCGTGGCGCCGAACGTGTAGCTACCGGCGGCCGAGATGATGCGCTGGCTGGCAGCCGAGGCGAAGCCTTCGTTGATCGACGAAGCGAACGTGCCGTCATACGAACCGGACCACGTGCTCGACGACGTGCCGTAGGCGTTCGTTGCCTGCAGGTAGCCCACGGCCACGGCGAACGGGCCGGTGGCGTACGAACCGCCGAAGCCCCACGTGTTCTGGTTCTTCACGCTGCCGGGTTGACCGCCGAAGCCATAGATCGCGCCGAACTGGAAGCCGGCGTAGTTCGGGCTGGCCCACTTCACCGAGTTGTTCACGCGCGACTGGTTGTCCTGGTTGTCGATATCGCCCGGGTGTGCACCCATGCCGGTCACGAACGTACCGGCGCTGATCGGGCCGACGTAGTCGACGATCGGATCGTACTGACGGCCGAACGTGAGCTTGCCGAGCGTGGCGCTTTGCAGACCCATCCACGATTGACGACCGAACTGACGGCCACCCTGACCCGACGTACCGTTACCGATGTTGAAGCCGTTTTCCAACTGGAAGATGGCCGAGTTGCCGCCACCCAGATCTTCCGAGCCCTTCAGGCCCCAACGGTCGCCCGACCAGGTTCCGCTCGCGAAGCCCCAGACCGAACCGTTCGTGTAGTTGATCGGTGCGCCGACGCCGCCCTTGGAGTTGGCCGTGCGCTGACCGCTGGCATAGCCCACGCCGGCATCGACGATGCCGTACAAGGTCACGCTGCTCTGAGCGTAGACGGGAGCCATGATGCCGGCCATACCGCCAAGGCCGAGTGCAGCGAGAAGAATACGTTTCATAATATTAGTGGTCCTAAATTTATATTGCAGGAACATCACGAAAACGCACCGGCAGTTCCCCGGTGTGGGTCGGTTTTTATCGAACTGCCGGTGTTACTTTCCGGGGTGATCACCTCCGGGAAGTCCGGTGACGCTCAGCCAGGTGGCCACGGCCACGACCAATGCGTCGATATCGTCGAAGCTCTCCGTGCCCGGTACTGCCGGGGCGTCGAGGACGGTAAAGACCGGTTTGCGCCACTGAAGGCCGAGCGCGATTTCCGAAAGCGTGCCCAGCCCGCCGCCCACGGCGACGAGGCAGATCGAAGCACGCGCGATCAGGGCGTTGCGCGTGATGCCGAGGCCAGTGGGCAGCGCCACGCTCAGGTACGGATTGGCGTCGTTCGCATGCTCCTCGGGCAGCAGGCCGATCACGATGCCGCCAGCGGCCGATGCCCCGGCGGAAGCTGCTTCCATCACGCCACCCTTGCCACCGCATACCAGCGCGATACCGGCCGCCGCCAGCGCTTCGCCGATGCATTGCGCGGCGTAGAGTTGTGCGGGCGAGGCTTCGCGCGGGCCGATGAGACCGACGGGCGTCACATGACGCGAGGGACCTGCCTGACGGGCTGCGAGTTGATCGAGAGCGTGGCGGGCCGCAGCCGACCACTCATTGAGGATGACGCCGTACAAGACACTCTCCGAGAGCGAGCACACCGCTGCATACCGCCATCAACACGAGCGACAGCGCGGCAGCCTGAGGGAAATCCGTTTGCCCGTCCGACATCTTCAGGAACATGAGCAACGGCAGGATGTTGATCTGAGTACCGGCGAGCGCCAGTGCCGTGCCGTACGTCCCGAGCGCAATCGCCGTGACGAGACACCACGCGGCGGCCAGCGTGGGCCACAGTTCGCGCAGGGCGACGTCGACGATCGCGCGCAACGGCGTTGCACCCAGCGTGAGCGCAGCTTCGATGGGGCGGCGATCTAGGTTGGCGATGGCCGGATAGACCATCAGCGCCACGCGCGGGATCAGGTAATACGCATAGGCGGCGACGAGTCCGGGTGCGGTGTAGATCAGCGCACCGAGGTGCACCGGATCTGCGCCGAGCGAGGCGAGGGTCATCGTCACGAAGCCGGAGCGGCCGAACGCCAGAATGAAGCCATACGCAATCACCAGCCCCGAGAAGGCGAGCGGCACGCCCATAGCCGCCAGCCAGATTCGACGACGGCGCGGCGTCTGACGCGCAAGCGTCACGGCGATCAGCGCGCCGACGATCAGCGAGACGGTACCCGCGCCGACGGCCAGCGCCAGCGAGTTGACGAAGGCATCGCGCACCAGCGGATCGAGGGCAATGGCGGAAATCGCTCCACCATGTCCTTCGAACGCCGCCACGACCAGCGACGCGAGCGGCAGGCCGAAGCCGAGTGTCAGTACCACGGCGGCGGGCAGGCCACCGAAGCGGCGCACCCAGCCACGCGGCATGTCTTTCACACGCTGCGGTCCTGGCGACACGTGGGGATCCGGTGGCTCGACGATGCCGGTCGATGCGCGCGCTGACGTCATGGTCTGCGAACTCACTTGGCGAGCGCGGCGGCCGACCACAGACGATCGACTTCGGCCTTTTGCGCAGCGGCGCGAGCGACGTCGAGCGGATGCACCTGCGGGGCGTCCGGCATGCGGGCGCGCATCTCGGCAGTGAACGGCGTGCCGGGCACGGCCGGTCGCACATAGCCCTGCGCGAACAGCGACTGACCGACCGGGCTCATGATGAGGTTCAGCCACAACTTGGCTGCTTCCGGATTGGGGCCGTTCTTCACGAGGCTGATCGCGTAGGGTGCCGAGACGCTGGCTTCCTTCGGAATCACGACCTGTGCGGCGTCGCCCATCCCGTCGGTGTACTTGGCCTTCAGGCCATCGTTCTCGTAACCGATGAGAATCGGGATCTCGCCCTTGACGAACTTGGCATACGGCGTGGTGCCTTCGACGCGCATCACGTTGCCTGCATCACGCAACTTGCCGAAGAACTCGGCACCCGGCTTCGGATTGTCGACGTTGCCGCCGAAGGCGTAAGCCGCTGCAAACACGGCGACCTGACCCTGACCGGTCGAGCGCGGATCGAGGTACACCACCGAGTTCTTGTACTCGGGCTTGAGCAGGTCGGCCCACGACTGCGGCACGTGCTTAACCAGCTTGGTGTTCACGAGGAACGCGATATTGAGCGAGTGGATGGTGAACCAGCGACCGTCGTTGTCGCGGAAGACCTTCGGCAGCGTGTCGAAGTTGATCGGCTTGAACGGTGCGACCACATCCTTCTGGACGGCGTCGAGCGCTGAGCCTGCGAAGTAGTAAGCCGTGTCGGCTTGCGGACGGCGACGGGACTTGTCCAATGCGGTGACGGTCGCGGCGGAGCCGATGTCGTTGTACGTGATCTCGACCTTCGGATAGCGCTTGCGGAATTCGGCGAACAGCGCCTTCCAGTTGGCCCACTCCGGGCCGGTGTCGAACGACACGACCAGACCTTCTTCGGCCGCCTTGGCATACAGTTCAGTCTCGCCCGGATACAGCGGCGCGGTAGCGCTGGTTTGAGCGGACGCGGAACCCGCGGCACCCGACAGCAGTGCAAATGCAGTCGCGAGCGTCGCCAGTGCGGGCAGGGCGCGCGGGCGCAGGTAAGAGGCGGGGTGGATCATCGACATAGCTCCGTCTTGGACATGAATCGGGAAATGTTGGGCAGCTCGCGCGGTCATGAGGGCAGGCATCTCAGGCCCCCGCCGGCGGCAATACGCGCAGATGCGCGGGGTCAAGCGCGATGGCGAACGACGCGGGCGTGCGACTCTCGCCGAGCAGTGGGGTCGTTGCGCCTTCGGGCAGGAAATCGAATCGGCAGGTCGCGCCGAAGAAGCGCACCGCGCCCGGATGACCGCCGAGACGGTTGATGGTGCTCACAGGCGGGTCACACTGGATGTGTTCGGGGCGCACCAGCAGCGAGACGGCCGTCCCCGGCCGCCATGCGCCGGTCTCGACGTGCAGCTCGGCGAAGCCGGTATCGACCATGCCGGGACGCGTCACCCGCGCAGGCAACACCGTCGACAACCCGGTAAAGCTCGCCACCGTTGCGCAGGCAGGGGCGTCGTACAGGCGTTGCGGCGTATCGATTTGCAGCAGGCGGCCGTTATCGATGACGGCAACGCGGTCGGCCATGCTCAGCGCCTCGTCGCGGTCGTGCGTGACGATCAAAGTGGTTGCGCCGCTGGCCTGTTGCAGCGCGCGAATTTCGTCGCGCAATTGTTGACGGATGCCTGCGTCGAGCGCGGCGAGCGGTTCGTCGAGCAGCAACACGCGCGGCGAGATGGCCAGGGCGCGGGCAAGTGCCACGCGCTGTTGCTGACCGCCGGAAAGGGACATCGGGCGACGCGTTGCGAATTCGGCCAGCCCGACACGTGTGAGCATGTCGAAGGCCGCACGCTGACGCTCGGCCGCCTTGACGCCTTGCATCCGAAGTCCATAGGCGACGTTATCGACGACGCTCAGATGCGGGAACAGCGCGTACTGCTGGAACACCATGCCGACGTGACGACGCCAGACCGGCACGCCGCCGACGTCTTCACCGCCGATGGCAATGCGTCCGCGATAACCGTCGAGCAGACCTGCGACGAGGCGCAGTACGGTGGACTTGCCCGAGCCGCTGCGGCCCATCACGGCAAGCAATTCGCCCTGACGCGCTTGCAAGCTGACGTCGTCGAGGCCATTGGCCGCGCCTGCGTAGCGGAAGCTGACGTTTTCGAGAGTGAGGCTCATGAACTGACCTTCTGGCGGGACGCAGCAACGATCGACATGCCGGTCGCGGCAAGCGCGAGCACGAGCAGCACGACGGTGGCCGCGCAGGCGAAGCCGGTCGCACCGTAGAACGCCTGAAGCAACACCACCGGATAGTTGCGATAGCGGAAACCCGCGATGAGATTGGAAATCTGGAATTCGCCGATTGAGAGCGCTGCGACCATCACAAGCCCGGCCACCAGACTGTGCGTGAGATTCGGCACGGCAATCGTCAGGAACTGACGCAGCGGCGATGCGCCCAGCGTGGCCGCGCAATCCTCAAGTTTGGCAATGTCTAGATGCCGCAGATCGGCAAGCAACGTCTGCGTGAGATAGGGCAGCGTGAGTACGGCGTGCGCCAGCACGAGCAGCCAGAGCGAGCCGAGCCACGGCAGGGTGTCGCCGCTGAAGACGGCGATGTAGCCGAAGCCGAGCGTGAGGGCGGGCACCGCCACCGGCAGCAGTGTCACCAGCCGTGCAATCGCGCCGCGGCCGCTGCGCGAGCGGTGATGAAGCGAGTACGCCAGCGGCAGACCGATCAGTGCGGTCATCGCACAGCAGCTCAGCGCGACGATGAGGCTCGTCGAGAACGCACGGCGAAACGACGGGTCGCCCGCCAGATCGGTGAACCAATGCCCCGTCACCCCCGTCGGCAATACGGTATTGGTCCACGTCTGGCCGAAAGCGCCGATCAGCAGTAACAGCACGGGCAGGCAGAGGTAGATCAGAAACAGCGCGGCCACGGCGCGCACGGTCCAGATCAGCAGCCCCGTCTTCGCACTTGGCGCGGCATGCCCCACGGCACCTGCGTCGGCAGGGGCTGGGTTGTGCCGGGGTGGCACAGTTTGGGCAAGGCGGTCGGCGTGAACGTCGGACATCGGGGAAACCTGAACGGCATACGGTGACAAATTCGCATCGGTCGGCCGGATGTCTTGCAATCCCTTACTGCAAAAGGGCAGGCGGGGAGACAGCCGGATCGACGTTGGGCGAGAGTTTCACGGTCTGAAATGTCATCGTCATGAAGAAAACACACGATTCGGGCATCGTCCTGTGCGAAAACGGAACAGTTGGTGCGTCGTCGGAATCGACGGCGAACCGCTGTTTCTGACCGGAACCCAACGCCAGCCTGACATTCCCCGATGCGCCACTGCTATCCGAACATCGCAGAACTGCTCGCCTTCACCAGCGCCGCGAGACACTTGAATTTTTCTCGTGCCGCTCGTGAGCTGGGCCTGACGCCGAGTGCCGTGAGTCGGCAGATCGGGGCGCTTGAGACGCTGGTCGGCACTGCGTTGTTCGTGCGCGAAGGACGTCATCTGGTGCTGACCGAGGCGGGGCGTCGTTATCACGACCGCGTGGCGGAGCCGCTTCGCGAGATCGGCAATGCGTCGCTGGAACTGATGACGTCGCGCGGCGAAAGCGATCTGCTGACGATTGCCAGCGTGCCGACGTTCACCACCAAATGGTTGATCCCCCGTTTGCCCGACTTCCTGGCGAGCACGCCTGGCGTTACGCTAAGTTTCAGCCGTCATCTGGCGCATGGCGATGCTTTCCCTTTCACGCTGGACGCGGCCGTGCGCTATGGCGATGGCTCGTGGGAGGGTGTCGTGAGCGAGTATCTGGATGGACGGCGGTTCGTGCCGGTCTGTGCGCCTTCGTTCGTTGCGCGTTATCCGCTGGCGAGCGCAACGGATGTGGCTCGCGCACCGAGGCTCGTGCACAATCAGGCGGAAGAAGTGTGGGGAACATGGGCAACGTGCTTCGACGTCGCGCCCCATGCGCAGCGCCCGGGGCCTCGCTTCGAGCAGTACTCGGTGCTGCTACAGGCGGCGGAGGCGGGCATGGGTATGGGACTGGTGCCGGAGTTTCTGGCGCGCGAGGCGATACAGGCTGGCCGCCTCGTCGTGCCCGTCGATGCTGGCGTGGATGTGCCGCGTCATGGGCATTACCTCTGCTATCCGAAGGAGCGCCTGCAACAACGTTCGGCATTGCGGACCTTCCGCGAATGGATGCTCGCTCAGGCATCGCAGAAGTAAGTTGCCTATCAGGGACGACCACGCGACGGCACCGCCTGTGATGATGGCTGAGTGGTGGGTCTTGCACCGGGCCGCGAGGTGCAGTGTGTGCAGCATCACGCGCACGGCGCGCAGGGAGCTGCGGCACTAAAGCGCAGCTATAGCGATGTACCACTGGCGTGGTTCAGGATCGGGTCTGCGCCAAATCTCGTGCCGAAATCGGTGCACTAGTCGGCCGGACGGTTGAGTCAACGCAGGGGCGTCGTACATCGCTTGCCAGCGAGGATCTTGAGCGGTTGCCTCAAGGTTTTGTTGGGAGAGGACGCCTCCTTCCGCGTCCGGTACGCAAATACCAAAGGCAGAGGGTGGTAACGCAAAGTGGTGTGCGCTATCGGTGCCAGAGTGGAATCTCCACTCACCGATGGAGAACCCTCATGAATCCTCCGACAGTCTCGTCAACGGGCGTCCAGCCGCTCGCATTAGTCTTGTCTGAAACGCAGACTCAAGCGCCGACCAAAGATGGCGTCGCCAGTGGCTTGCTCAAGGTCAGTCAAGTGGACTACTCGTACGAAGCGCCTCACTACGACTACACCCCACCTTACTACTCCTACACCCCGTCGTATCAGCCATCGTCTCAGGCGTCGTCTCAGCCGTCGTACTACCCTTCGAACCATCCCGCATACGCTCCAACGCCCACTGAAAACGCTAACACCTCCTATCAGGGCTATGGCTATTCGGCTCCGCTTGACCCCAACCTTCATCCGAACGACGCTGGTCAGCCGGGCGCCGGACATGCCGCCGGAATGCCGGGCGACCGCTTGGCGAAGATGTCGCCACGACACGGGAACAATCCGCCGGACGTTCGGCGCTGGTCTGGCGCTGTCGGCAAGGGGGACGGTAGGCCCGTAACTGCGAACCTATCGATCGCGGTTCAAGGGACGGCTGCCGTGGGGTTCCAGATTAGTTCCGACGGCGTGGGCCCTAGCCGCTTCAAGGCGGATGAGCAGGCGTACTGGAAGGCGCTCGGATTCCAGAACACATCGAGAACATGAGTCAGCCCAAGCCGCCTGTCGACGCGGCTTGTGTCCGAGTCCTTGCAATGCCGGACCTCAGATCATCGCGACGCGCTTTGACGCGTCGCCGATCCCTTCGCCTCAAGCACGGTATTGAACGACGTATCGACGATCTTGCTCACATCGAAGCGATTCGGCAGTGCACCGGTTTGCGTCAGGAAATCACTCGTGCCTTGATAGTCGGCCACGGCTTGCTTGTCGACGGCATCGACCGTCATTCCAGCCTGACCGATCCAGTGTCGTGCGACGTCGCGATCCAGCCCGGCTTTCTTCGCCCATTGATCGGCATACACTTCCTTGTGGCTCTCCACCCACGCACGCGCCTTTTGCAGCCGTGCGAGGAAGTCCCCAATCGCCGCGTGCTTTGCGCTGACCGACGGTGCATACGCGGCAACGCTACTCAGTCCCGGCATCAGATTGCGCGCGGTGATGATCGGACGCGCACCGTTGTGCACCACTTGCTGCGAGATATACGGCTCCCAGACGGGAAACGCGTCGATAGCGCCATTCGGCAGCGCGACGGCAGCATCGACCGGCATCAGCTTGACGAACTGGACGTAATCGGTCGGAAGCCCGGCTTTCTCCAGCGCGCGCAGCGTCAGTTGCTGACTCCACGCGCCCGGCCAGTAGGCGACCTTCTTTCCCTTGAGATCCTGAATCGATTTGACGGGCGAATCCTTCGGCACAAGTAATGCAATCGTGTCGGGGTTCTGACGCGAGACGGCGATGAGCTTGACGGGGGCGCCTTTCGCGGCGAGGAACAGGAAGCCCGAATCGCCGAGGAAGCCGAGGTCGAGCGCCCCGGCGTTGAGTCCTTCGGCCACCGGCGCTGCCGACTGGAAGTGTTTCCATTCGACCTGATAGTTCGCCCCTTCGAGCGCACCCGAAGCCTCCATCGATGCCCGCACGTTGTAGTAGTTCTGATCCCCGACACGCAACGTGACGCCTTGCGCGTTCACCACGCCGACGTGCATGACGCCGAACGCAGTGAAAGTGAAAATAGAAAAGGCGGGAAGGGCAAAGCGGGCGCGACGAATCCAGCGCAGCAACATCATGACACCTATGAAAAACGATTGAAAAGAGGACGAGGAAAAGTAATCGCGACGCGAATCACGCCGCCTGAGGCGTGCGCTGTCGGTCGAGTTCCGCGGTATGGCGGCGGATAACGGGAATCAGCGATTCGCCGTAGCGGATCGTGTCTCCGAGCGGGTCGAACCCGCGAATCAGGAATGTATCGACGCCAAGCGCGTAATAGCGCCCCAGCGCTTGCGCCACCTGTTCTGCGGTCCCGACGAGTGCCGTCGAATTCCAGCGCGCGTCCGTCGCTTTTGCTACGCCCATCCACAGACGTTCGTCCACGACGTCACCGCGCTGGGCGGCGGCCAGCAAACGCTGTGAGCCGACGTTCTCCGGGGCTTCGGTACGAAGGCCAAGCCGCGCGCGCGTTGCCTTGACCTGACGCAGCACGTCGTCGGCCCGGGCCCATGCTTGTTCTTCGGTGTCGGCGACGATGGGGCGAAACGAGATCGAGAAGCGCGGCGTGCGGCCGTGGCGTTGGGCTGCGGTGCGCACGCGGTTGATTAGCGACTCGACGGCGTCGAGCGGCTCGCCCCAGAGCATGTACGTATCGGCGTGGCGTGCCGCGACGTCGATGGCGGCGTCGGACGCGCCGCTGAAGTAAATCGGAATGTGCGGCTTCTGCCACGTCTGTACGGCAGGCGATGCTTGCTCGAAGCGATAGTGCTCGCCGTCGAAGTCGACCGGACTGTCAGCCGTCCAGATGCGCTTGAGGGCGTCGAGATATTCGTCGGTGCGGGTGTAGCGCGCATCGTGATCGAGGAAGTCGCCGTCACGACGCAGGTCGGCGTCGTTGCCGCCGGAGACGACGTTCAGCGCCACGCGTCCGCGTGAAAACTGATCGAGCGTGGCGAGTTGACGCGCCGCAAGCGGCGCTGCAATGACCCCGGGACGGTAAGCGAGCAGAATGCCCAGCCGTTGCGTCGCGGCGGCGACATGACTGCTGACGAGACTGCCTTCCGGGCCGTTAGAGAAGTAGCCGATGAGTGCGCGGTCGAAACCGGCGGTCTCATGCGCTTGCGCCATGCGCGTAATGAACGTGGGGTCGACGGCTGCGCCCGTGGGTTGATCGACTTCGGACCCCGGCGCTGCCGTGATCATCCCGATAATTTCTACGCTCATGAGTGCACTCCATACAGGCAAAGTGCGAGCGTAGCGGGCGCACGGCCCGCCGTGAACGAAGGAAATCGGGATACGTTATGCCGCGAGGCGGCATAAGCATCGCCAGCGTGCTTAAGACACGCCCCGACGCTTACCAGCCATGCAGACGCGGCCACGTTGCGACATCGCGATCCGGATCGATGGCGTGGTACTCGGGAAACTGCGCGCCTGTCGCGCACGCGTGATTCGGAAGAATGCGAAGCAGCGTGCCGATGGGGAAGCGCGCCACGATGTCCGGGTCGGCTTCGCCCTCATGCGAGAGAATGCCGTGTTCCTGATTCGCACCGCTCAGCACGTAACCGGGCACGACGCTGCCGTCGATTCGGCACACCTGCCCGTAACCGAAGTCGCGCTTTTGCTTTTGCGTGCCCCGGTCGCGGCTCATGGCCATCCAGCCAGCGTCGACGATGGCCCACCCTTTGTCCGCCTGATGCCCGATCACCGTCGTGAGCACGCTCAGCGCCAACTCGTCAGTCGTGCACACGCCAACGTTATGCATCACCAGATCGAAGAACACATACACCCCGGCGCGGACTTCCGTCACGCCTTCGAGATGTTCGGCGGCGAGCGCGGTGGGCGTCGAGCCGACGCTCACAACCGGACACGGCAGACCGGCGTCGCGCAGCCGCGTCGCCGCCAGCACGCAGCCCGCGCGCTCTTGTTCGGCGATGGCGGCGAGCGCTTCGGGTGTGTCGAAGTCGTAGCTCGATCCGGCGTGCGTCATGACGCCGCCTAGCGTCGCGCCGCCGTCGTGCAGCACGTGGGCGACATCGATCAGCGCGTCTTCATCGGGACGGATGCCCGAGCGGTGTCCATCCGTGTCGATCTCGATCCACACGTCGAACGTCTCGCCGTACTCGGCCCCGAAGGCGACGATTGCCTGCGCCGATGCCACGCTGTCCGTGATGATCTTCAGATCGCAACCCCGGCGACGCAACGTCAGCGCGGCTGGCAACTTGCTCGCCACCATGCCCACGGCATAGAGGATGTCGGTTACGCCGTCGTCGAAGAAGCGCGCAGCTTCCTTGAGTGTGGACACCGTGATGCCCGACGCGCCTGCCTCGATCTGCGCATGCGCAACCTCCACGCACTTGCTGGTTTTGACGTGCGGTCGGAATCGCACGCCGAGCGCGTCCATGCGAGACTGCATGCGGCGGATGTTGTGCTGCATGCGCGGCACGTCGATAACTGCGGCGGGCGTTTCCAGCGTTTGCAACGACGCGAGCGGAACGTTGTGGATCGAAGTCATGGCGATGAATCTCAGGCGGTGGCGTGGAAGTGGCGAAGCCAGTCGAGCGCAGGTGCAAGCGTAGGCGCTTCGCTGTCGGGGGCGGGTGCGCCGTCAGGACGGGACAGGCCGACACGGTTATGCCAGAACGTGCGCAAGCCAACGGCCGACGTGCCGAAGAGGTCGTAACCGGAACCGGCGACGAAGGCTGCATCGCCGGCGTCCACGCCGAGATTATCGAGTGCGAGACGGTACGGGCGCGGGTCGGGCTTGTAGAACCCGGCTTCCTCCGACGTCACGACGACATCCCAGTCGATGCTGAGCAACGCGGCTGCCTGATGTCCGAGCGACTTCGAACAGTTCGTGACGACGCCCAGTTTGCAGTGCGGGCGAAGCGCCTGAAGCAACTCGCGCGCGCCATCCCAGGCGGGAAGCGTCAGCCACTCGGCTTCGAGTGCGAGAGGTGCCGATGGCGGCAGGCCGACGTGCGCCGCCGCCTCACGCACCAGTTGTTCGTAGCTCACGTATGCGCCGCAACCGTATGTGCGCCGCAAATACTCGGCGCGCCACGTCCGGCCAGCAGTTTCGCTACCGGCGGCGCGATTCCATACGGTCCACGAGTCGAGCAGCGCGGTCAGAAGATCGAAGAGCACGGCGCGCGGCCAGCCGGTCTCGCGGGCGGGGGATATGTCGGACATGACAGCCTCTTTCGTTGTGATTTTGCGTGAGATGACTGGACGCAGTGTAGGAAGGATAGGGCGTGCCGTGGTTAAATTACGGCACATCAAACATTAAGCCCAGGTGAATGATCCAGATCGAAGACCTGCGTCTGATCGAGGCGCTGTCGCAGTCGGCATCGTTGAGTGCGGCGGCGCGCATGCTCAATGTGACGCCGCCCGCATTGTCCGCCCGTCTGCGCAAACTCGAAGCGTTGCTCGGACTGGCGCTCGCGACACGCACCTCACGTCAGCTCAGCCTGACGGCCGAAGGCGAGCGTCTGGCCCGCGAAGGGTCGGCGCTGCTCGCACAACTGGACGCGCTGCCTGAGTCGTTTCGACGCGAAGACAAACGTCTCACCGGCACGCTGCGCATTTCTGCCCCATTCGGTTACGGACGGCACCACGTGGCCCCGGTGCTCGCGCGCTTCGGACTATTGCATCCGGATCTGAAGCTGCAACTGGAGCTGCGTGAAACCCCGTGGCCGGACAAGCACGACTCGGACGCCGTCATTCATGTGGGCGCCGTGCGCGATTCGTCGTGGATTGCCCGACCGCTTGCGCCGAACGACCGCTGGCTGTGTGCGAGTCCCGCCTATCTGCAACGACACGGCACGCCGACTGAGCCGCACGCGCTACTACAGCATCGCTGCATCTGTATTCGGGAGAACGACGAGGACGCTTCATTGTGGCGGTTCCGACGTCGCACGAAGACATCTGCCAAAGCGGCACCCGCGACGTCTCGGCGTGCCGCGGCACGCGACAGCGTGCGCGTGGTGCCCGCCTATACCACCAACGACGGCAGCGTCGCACGTGAGTGGGCGGAGCAGGGGCTGGGGTTGGTGCTGCGTTCCGAGTGGGACACGCGCGACGCCGTGGCGGCGGGACGTCTCGTGCGCGTGCTCACAGACTGGGACTTCGACAGCGCACCCGTCACGCTGCTGGTGCCGACGCGTCGCGGGCGCACCGCACGTCTGCAAGCACTGATGGCGTTTCTCGAGGAGGCGCTGGCGGCGTCGGCATCTGCCCGCCGTCCTACACGTTCTGAACGTCCTGCACGCACGGGGCGCTGAAGTGCTCAGGCGGGTTGATGGGAGAGCCGGGCGCTGAGGGTGCGCGCCCGGTTGGCCAGCCCACTGCACAGTACGAGCAGGATCGCCGTCATGAAGAACACCGCCGGGAGTCCGAACACCACGGCGATCTGGCCGCCGATGATCGGGCCGATGACCTGCCCGCTGAATTGCGCCGACTGCAGATACCCGAGCAGCTTGCCAGTGCTGCGCTCGTCCACGGCGTGACGCGCCAGCTTGCCGATCGCGGGCAGCAGACCGGCCAGCGTCATCCCCATCAGCACGCGCAGCGCAGCCAGTTGCCACCATTCGGTGACGAACGCCTGTGGAATCATCACCAGCGCGGTCGCGATGAGACACCCGACGATCACGCGCCAACTGCCTACGCGGTCCGCGAGCGCGCCGAGCTTCGCGGCCGTCAACATGCTGCCCAGCGCCGAGCTGGCCATCACCACACCGGCCACGCGCGTGAGGTGCGCACCGTCCACACCCAACTGTCCGATGTAGACGGTAATGATCGGTTCAATGGACATGTTGGCAAGCAGCACCATCATGCCGGTGAACAGAATGGCGGCGATGATGCCCACGCGCGCACGGGGCATGGGCGCGGTCGTACCCGGTGCGGCTTTGCGTTTGCTGTCGCGTATGCGGTCGAAGTCTTCGCGAACGCCGAAGATGGTGAGCAACGCCGTGATCGAGATCATGCCCGCACAGGCGAAGAACGTACCGCGAATGCCGAGCAACGGCGGCAGCAGGCCGCCGATCAGCGGGCCGATCAGGTTCCCCGCAAGTGCGCCGGTCGAGAGTACGCCGAGCGCCCAGCCTGCACGATCGCGCGGCGCTTGCGTGCCGATCATCACCGTGGAGGCCGACGCATAACCGCCGATCAACCCTGTCAACAAACGCAACGCGACGAGTTGATAAACATTGTGCGCAATACCGATGAGCGACGTCACGATCACCATGCCCACAGCGGCGCGAATCAGCATTGGCCGCCGCCCGAAGCGGTCCGCCAGATGTCCCCAGATCGGCGCGGTTACGGCGGTGCCGAGAAACGTCGCACTGAACGCGACGCCGGACCACTGAATGACTGCCGATTCCGGCGCCACGCCGAGTTGCTTGACGTACAGCGGCAGGAACGGCAGCAACATGCTGAGTCCGGCAAGCGTCGTGAACGAGCCGAAGACACAGATGGCGAGGTTGCGTTGCCAGTAGGGATGGTTGCGTTCGGTGTAACTGGCGCTCGGGGGAGTGGATTCGGACGGGGGATTCACAAAAGCCTCTGAATTTCGCGATGCGTGTGCGGCACGGTGCAGACATCGTCTGTTGGCAAGCAGCGCGAAAGCTGCATGCCGACGGTCATGTGCCGAGTCTATTCCGCGCGAGGGCGCTCGGATACGGCTGCGGCGCGTACGTCACTCTTACGCGGCGCGGATGAATGCGCAAGCGTCTCCATCAAATAATCGACGAAAACCCGCGCGCGGGACGGCAGCGTCTTGCTGTGTGGGTACATCAGACTCACCGGGCGAGAACGTCCCGCGTAATCGGCGAGTACCTCGACGAGTTGACCCGACGCGAGATCCGCTTCGACGATGAAGCGGTAGGTCTGGAAAATGCCGCCGCCGTTTCGGGCGAGCGTCACACCGGCAAGCACATCGTCGGCACACCGAAAGTTGCCGTGCGCGTGGTACTCGATGTCGTTGCCTGCATCGCGGAAGAGCCACGGGATCGGGCGTCCCGTACTCGGCAGATCGAACTCGATGCATTCGTGGGCGGCGAGATCGTCCGGTGTCTTGGGCGTGCCCGCGCGCTGGAGATAGCCGGGATGCGCGACGACGACCAGTGCCGCGTCTTCGAGATGCCGCGCCACCATGCGCGACTCGGGTTGGGCCCGGAAGCGAACCGCAAAGTCGAAGCGCTCCTCGTGCAGGTCGATGTTCTGGTTGCTGACCTGAATGTCGAGCTTGATGAGCGGGTAGCGCGCCCGGAACGCGGGCAGGACCGGTAGCAGCCGGTAATGTCCGTAGGTCGTAGGCACGCTGATGCGCAACGTGCCCGACGGCTGCGATTGCGCGCCCGAGACTCGTCGTTCGGCCTCCGCCAGCAGGCTCAGCGCAGTCCGGCATTCCTCGAAATACGCGGAGCCGCCCTCCGTAAGACGGATGCTGCGCGTGGAGCGCACGAACAGGCGCACGCCCAGTCGTTGCTCCAGCCGTGCGACGGACCGGCTGACGGCAGCGGGCGTCACGCCCGCCTGATTGGCTGCGGCCGTGAAGCTGCCAGCCTCCGCCGCCAGACAAAACAGCTCGATGCTGCCAAGCAGCACATCGTCGAATTGACGTTGCATATTCGCGATTGATTACATGATGTAAAAAGACAAGTGTAATCGCATGCGTTTTTCGCGTCTTCAATCATGAATAGAGTGTGTTCAACCGGCGGGGCGGACGGATTGGCCGACGCCCCGGCAGGCGAAATGACACCAAGGACACACATCATGAGCAAGTCGGAACGTACGGTCATCATCACGGGTGCCACGAGCGGCATTGGTCTTGGCCTGGCAGAGGCATTCTTGCGCGACGGATACAACGTCGTGGGCACGGGGCGCAGTGCCGCTCGCCTCGAACAGACGGCAGCATTGCTAAACGCCGGTGAGCGTTTTCTCCCGGTCGCGGGCGACGTGGCCGATCCGTCGGCGGCCACCACAGCCTTCGCGAAGGCCATCGAGACGTTCGGTCACGTCGATGTGCTGATCAACAATGCAGGCATCTTCGCGGCGAAGCCGTTCGTCGACTTCACGCCGGAGGAGATCGAAGTGCAGATCGCCACCAATCTGAAGGGCACGCTGTACTTTTCGCAGGCGGCGGCACGCCACATGAGCGAGCGCTGCAACGGACGGATCGTGAACGTGACGGCATCGATCGCCCTTCAGGCAAATTCGGGCGTGCCCGCCTTGCTGGCTGCGGTGCTCAAGGGCGGGATGAATCAGGCGACGAAGGCGCTGGCGCTGGAACTGGCGCCGTTCGGCGTGACTGTCAACGCCGTGGCCCCGGGGGTGGTGAACACACCGATGCATGCGCCTGAGACGCACGACGCGCTGGGCAAAATGCATCCGCTGGGCCGTATCGCAGTGGTCGAGGATGTCGCGCGCGCGGTGCGGTATTTCGTGGAGAGCGATTACGTGACCGGCACGATTGCACCGGTGGACGGCGGTTACGCCGCGGGTCGTTAATTACTGCGATGACCGGTCATTTGCAATGAGTCGGTCGTCTCACCCCAACATTAATAGGAGCCAGTCATGCCGTTCGTCAGCATTCGCATTACCCGTGAGGGCAACACCGTCGAGCAGAAGGCGCAGGTCATTCGCGAAGTCACCGACACACTGCAACGCGTACTGGGCAAGACGCCGCATCTCACGCACATCGTGATCGAGGAAGTCGATACCGATAACTGGGGCTACGCGGGCCAGACAACCACTGAGTTTCGGCGTCAGTCTGCCGAGAACAAGGGCTGACGCCCGCGCGTTTCCGATGGCACGCCGCCGTCATGCGTTGTGACGGCGACGTGCTTTCGTTCGGACGTTGTCAGAACGGCTTCGACATCGCCAGATAGAACGTCCGGCGCGGCCCGAACTGCGGGGCGCCGACACCGATGCCAGTGCCGTCGCGCAGCTCGTAGACACGGTCGAAGACATTCAGCACCGACAGCTTCGCGTCGAAGCGGCCGACGCCAGGCAAGTTGAACTTCTCGCCGACACCGAGGTTGACCTGAAGGTACGCCGGAAGGTGCTCGCTGTTGACGAACCCGCTGCGCAGGCCTGAGCCGAACAGCGCATCGGCCGATAGCAGCGTTCTGCCCCATTGATACGAAACACCGGCCGAGCCCGTCACCTGCTGGTCGTGGTCCAGATGCACCCAGTGATTGGCGATGTAGGCCAGTTCGTCGGCACCGAAGTTGAACTGGCCGGTCTCGATGCCTTGCCCCATCGCGCGCGAAACGGCGACGTTCAGGTACGCGCCGACGTTGCCCTGACGGTAGTTGACGGTGCCTTCCACGCCGTAAATGCGGCCCTTCTCGTAGTTGAACGTCGAATAGATGAGCGCATTGCCGAACTGACCTTCGTCTTGCAGATGGTTCACGCGTCGATAGTAGGCATCCAGCCCGACGGTAATCGCCGACGTCAGTTGATGCGAGACACCCAGATCGAAGTAGTCGGAGCGTTCGGCGCGTACGGCGGTGTTGGCGTCGGAGGGCAGGGCATTGGTCGTGTTGAGGAATTTCGCGACCGACGTCGTATCGATCTTCTCGGTGGCTGGCGGCGTGAAGTAACGCGAATACCCGGCGTGCAGACGCGTGCGGCTCGTCAGGTCGTACGTCAGCCCAAGACGCGGTGACAGTTGCCCCTCGTTCGTCACGGTATTCACATGATCGTAGCGAGCGCCATAGTTGACCGTCAGACGATCGGTCGCCTTCCACTCGTCTTGCAGATACAGGCCGTAGGTGGTGCCCCGGTCGTTGGCGTTGTCCACGATGGTCAGCGGCGTGCCGCTCGTCTGCTGACCGTTGTCGTCGGCCGGGAAGACGTTCGACGTGTTGTCGACGCTGAAATGCTCCTGCTGCACGAACAGTCCGAAACGCAACGTGTGACGGTCGGTGAGCTTGTAGCTGCTGTCGGCCTGCACGCCATAGGCTTCATTGCGGCGCGTGATATTCGATGCCACGCCGTTGTAGACGAGATCGCCGATCGGATCCGGTGTGTAATCGACGCGGCTGGTGCGATGGAACAGGGAGATCTGGGTGTCGAGCTTTGACGAGACGTGGCTCTGCCACGACAGCACCTGGAAGTCGGTCAGCTCGCGTTGGTGCGCGTCCAGGCCCGACGAATCGGGAATCGCCCCGTTGTCCAGCGTGAACTGTGGCGCAACGCCCGGCAGGTTCGGAATCTGGAAGCGGTTATTCGACGTGCCGAACATGAACGACACGCGGTTATCCGGGTTCAGCAGGTACGACATCATGCCGAACGCATTCGTCTGATTCGTATGGTCGTGAATCGCGTTGCGGTCGCCGGTTGGATTCTCGATCCCCATGTCGTTGGCCGAAACACGCGCGCTGAAGTAGTAGCTGAGCGCCCCTTTGGTGCCGTACAACTGGGTGTTGACCTCGCGGTCGGCATGACTGCCGAACACCACGCCCACTTCGCCGCCGAAGGCCTTGGGAGGCTCGCCGGTGTCGGCGGTGCCGTCGGCGAGACCGGGTGAGCCTTTGGTGTGAATGTCGACGATGCCCGCTGTGCGATAGCCGAACTGCGCGGGTAGCGCGCCGGTGATCAGATTGATTTGCGACGCGATGCGCGCGTCGATAGCCTGACCGAATCCGCTGATCGATTCGGGAATGATCACACCGTCGATACGGTATTGCAGGTTTGCGTGATCGCCGCGCACGTGCAATTGGCCGTATGAGTCCTGCACAACGCCGGGCGCTTGCAGGAGCACTTGATTGAGCGGTGTGTTTGCGCCGAGCGGCAGCGTCTGAATATCCGTCTGGTCGAAGTTGTAGACCGAGCTGCCGGTATCGGGCGAGAGTGCGTTACGCGCGGCGTCGAGGCGCTTGGCAGAGACGGTCGTGCCTGAGAGCGCGACGTTGGCGTCGCCCGGACTGCCGGACGTTTGGGCGTGCACGTTGACCGCGAAGGCGGACGCCGCTGCTGCCGCGAGGGCATGACGGGTGAAGCGGGTTAGCTGCGGGAAATACTGGGAATGCTGGAATTGCGTGAGACGAACGAAAGGAATCCATCGGGCAGACATGCCGGACCTCAGTGTGTTTGACGTGTGGACGCCGCGCAGCCGGTGGCAGACGCGCCAGCGTTGGCGCGTCGCGACCTGCGACGGCGAATGTTCTGATTTAGACGAACGACACGGAGGGGCGTGGAGGGTCGCGATTACGTGTCGGCCCCCGCAAGACGGAGCGCACCTGCACCGGTACAACCGGTGGGTAGTGCCACTCGCGCAGCGGCGGGAGCGCACCGAAGACGGGCAGTGCGGGGAGTGCAACGTCGACCGCGATGAACGCCAGACATTGCTCGCAGACGGCGTCTTCGTCGTCCGAGCGCTGGCCGTTACCGCCATTGCCTCCGTTGCGACCGACATCGCCGTGTTGGCGTTGCGCGTTTGTCGATTCCACGGCGGCCGCCGACGCAGCCGCCAGCGCGGACGCAGTGTGAAACACCACGTGCCGTGCAAGGGCCATCTGCGAGACGAGCACGCAGACGATCAGCCAGAAAGGAAGCCAGCGGCGATGCATGAGCCGACGAGAATCGGAACGAGAAATGGGGATAGGGGACGTCGAAAACCCGACGACAAATCGTGACGAAATTAAATGCAACTCAATTGCAATGCAACTGAGTTGCGAATTCTGTCACATTCGCGGGGGCTTTGCCAAGTCGGAAAGCCAGACGGGAGCGAGCGGGGAAGATCGGGAAAGCGCGGAAGATGGAGTGCACCGCGAGGCGGGGCGACGCGCCACCGATGGCGGCCACACGGCGGTGGCGTCCGTTCAGGTGGCGCGCAAGAGCTTAGGCAATCGGCTGACGCAGCGTGGCGTCGGCGACACGAATTTGTCGCGGAATCAGTTTGAGTTGCAGGAACGTGTCGGCAATCCGTTGTTGCGCCGCCAGCAGGGACGGTGACACCGGCTTGTAGACATGGGCGTAATGACGCAGTCCCTTCTCGATGATTCTGGCGTCAAGCCCCTGAATGGGGGCCAGTTGCGCGGCGGCTGCGGCATAGTCGCCACGAATCTGCTGACCCGTCTGGCCGAGGGCGTCAAGCGTCGCCTTGATGACGTCGGCACGTTTTTCCGCGAAGGCCCGTTGACTGAGGAAGAACTGATGATGGTCGGCCGCGCCTTCGGCATTGGCGAGCAGACGCACCGGACTCTGGTCGAGCGCAGCGGTGAGGAACGGGTCCCAGATGGCCCACGCGTCGACTGAGCCGCGCTCAAGTGCTGCGCGCGCGTCGGCGGGCGCAAGAAACACAGGGCTGACGTCGCCATAATCGAGGCCGTGCTTGCGCAGCAACGCAACGAGGAACCAGTGGACATCCGATCCCTTGTTGAACGCCACGCGCTTGCCGCGAAGACCGGCCACTGTCTTGACGGGCGAATTGTTGGGCACGACGACACCTTCGGCGAGGGGCGTAGGCACCTCGTAAGCGCTGTAGACGAAGTCGGCCCCGGCCGCTTGCGCGAAGACTGGCGGCGCTTCGCCGACGTATCCGAAGTCGATTGCGCCGACGTTCAGCGCTTCGAGCAACTGCGGCCCGGCCGCAAACTCGGCCCACGTGACCTCCACGCCCAGCGGCTTGAGTCGCGCCTCCAGCGAGCCATTCGCTTTGGCCAGCACGAGGGTGCTCGCTGCCTTCTGATAGCCGATGCGGAACTTGCCCGGCTCGTGGGCGGCGCGCGCCGGAAACGACGGCAGCGCGGCCGCAGCCGCCCCTGCACTAAGGACCGTAAGGAACTGACGGCGTGAGATAGCTGGGATGGCCGAGATTGTGTTTCGCGGTTTCATGAGCGTTGCCCCGTGCAATGGCGTTGTAATGGATGTCAGTCGATGCACAAGAATTATCCGGACCGGGTCCACGCGGGCAACGAAGCGATTCTGCTTTAGATATTCACGGCTGCGGTGCAATGTAAGCGACGCAAAGCGGCATTGCCGAGCCGGGCTTGTTGCCGCCGTGGTACGAGAACGGCAGCGTTTCGCGGGCGTCGATCGTCAGCGACGGCCACAGGGCGAGCGTGTGCGCGAAACTGGCGCGTCGACACGACCGGCCGGGGTGGCCGAGCAGGATCGCCCCGCGCGCGCGGACCTCCACCTCGTCGATGTCCTTTGTGTAGATGTTGGGGCGCTTTTTCTCCGACCAGCGGGTGAGCAGGCGCGGGTGGCCCGGTGCGTAGAACGTCAGCCACGTGGCGAGATGGTCGTTGCCGACGTAAGCCAGCGGCGCGTGATAGCGCGCCCACCAGCGCTGTTCGAGGGCGATGCTCGCGGCCTTGATACCGGCGAACTTCTCCCCGGCGTTACGCAGGTTCAGGCCCAGCACCGTCGCATAGCCGATCCACACCGTCAGCCCGACGACCGGTAACCAGCGAGAAATTCGCGGAGCGCGCTTTGCCGTGACGGGTACGACGCACGCGACGAGCAGCGCGGGCAGCGGGACGGCAAACGGTTGCAGCCATTCGGAGATGCGTCCGCCTTCATGCAGAGTGAAATACATGAGGATGGGCAGTAGCGGCGCAAGCATTGCGACCGCGACGAGCCGGACCGGCGCGGCCGGACGCGTGAAGCGCAGACCGGCCAGATGCATGACGAAAGCGAGCGTCGCCACAGGATAGAACGCAGTGAGTGCGCCGCGCAGACCGCGCCAGTTCAGCCGTTGATGAATCTGGTCGTCGACCCAGCGCAACGCTGCGAAATCGTGCTGTACAAGCCAAAGCATGTTCGGCGCAATCAGTGCGAAAAGAACGAGCAGCCCGAGCAGGAAGGCCGGATGGCGGTAATGGCGGCGTGTCTCAGTTGTCCACAGCGTCATAACAAACATCGCGCCCAGCAGTGCGAACGTCGAATACTTGGTCATGGCGGCCAGACCGGCGACGACGCCGAACGCCAACCAGAACCTTGGCGAGTCGAACATCGCGCGCACGAAAAGCCAGAGCATCCACGGCCAGAGCATGACCAGCAGATAGTTGTCGTTGTACGGGAGGATGTCGATGTTGATCGCGCCCGTCAGGTGCAGGCTCAGCATGGCGAGCCAGGCGAGACGCCGGTCCCCCGACAACCGTTTGGCCAGATGCCAGACACCGAGCATCCCGACGGCAACCACAGCGAAGTGCGACGCGTACCAATAGAACGCAAGCGCTTCGCCGTTCAGCCCTAACCCTAAAGCTGGCCACATCGAGAACCCGACCAGCCAGGGGTTCTTCGGTGTTCCCCATTCTGCATTGCGCGCCCAGTTCAGGGCCTCGACGGCGTCGAAAGGCACCGTGGGATCGAGGGCTGCGCTCGTGAGCGTCCAGACGATGGCGTACACCGTCACATAGAGCGAAGGCGAAAACTGAACGGCGACGGCCGCGCGGCTGACGAGTGCTCGCAACGAGAGCGTGCGACGCACCGGCGCATCGGTCGGCGAAGTGGAGGTGGCGGCGTGATTTTGCATGCGCGCTTCGACCGGGCGAACGCGCGCATGTTCTTCACGTTATTTTGCAATCCGAATCAAAGAAAGTGGTGATGAATTGCAATGTATGTTGTTGTTTTTGTTGGGATTGTTGGCGCCTGAGCGGCGTGCCGCAAGCCGTTTCCGGTCAAGCTTGTTCACAAACGCCAACAAAACAAAACGAATGAAAAAGGACGACAACAAACTTCCGGTCGACGACGTCGCCCGTCAGCCGTTTTCGAGCGGTGCGTCGACGATCAGTGCCACGTTCACCTGACGAATGCGTTGATCGACAAAATAGCCGCCGCCTTCCTGATAGCGCAGATACAGACGACCGCATTCGCGGCACCGGCAGACGTTCGCGCGGTTGTAGGGAAAGTAGCGCGGCGCGATGGGCGCGTTCGTTGCCCAGTAGGACGTGCCGTCGGGGTGATATTCGCTGAACGTCGGTTCCGGCTCATCTGGCGCGAACAACGTGCCGACGACTTCGAGCTGCGCATCGGGCAACGAGTTGGGCAGACTCGCCCAGCCGTCGAGCGGCGTTCGGGTGCATTGGCAATCGGCGCAAAGGGAGGTGGACGATTCGGCGAGGGCGGCGAAGGCTGTGTGATCGAGGTAAGGAAGATCGCTCATGGGGGCTTTGGGAGTGGCGTCTGGCCGTCATCGTGCCCGAACATGCGTTAGCGGGGCGGCACGGTGCGACGGTGTTCGCCATGGTAGCGCGCTCCGGAAAATGAAACACGGCTCATCGCCGCAAACCATTGAATTTCGCAGGGATGTCATGAAGCCGCGCATGGACTGATATATGATATTCGCTATATATCTAACTATATAACGGAGTTCAGGCTGTGAAGAAGACGGGGTTTTCGCGCGCTGTCGCGACGATGACGCTGGCGATGTGTGTCGGCGCGACGATGGTGATGGCAACGCAGGTGCGTGCCGACGACACGTTCCGTGTCGCGTATGCCGGTTCGATGGGCGTGGTGATGGACAAGGGGCTGGGTCCGGCCTTCGCGCAACGCGAGCATGTGACCTATCAGGGGCAAGGCGAAGGCGCGTACGGTCTGGCCCGTCTGCTGGCTTCGGGGCGTTCGACGGTCGACGTGTTCGTCTCGATCACCCCCGGGCCGATGGCGATTCTGAAGGACGCGGGACTGATCGACGAAGCCGTGCCGGTCGCCAGCACCCGGATGGTCATCGCCTACAACCCGAAGGGGCGCTTCGGCGAAGCTTTCCGTCTCGCGGGCGCCGACGCGGCGCATCCGGCGTGGTGGAAGGTACTGCAAACGCCGGGCCTGCGTTTCGGTCGCACCGATCCGGCAACGGACCCGCAGGGACAGAACATCGTCTTCACCCTGATGCTCGCGCAGAAATACTACGAACAGGCGGGTCTCGCACAATCGGTGCTGGGCGACGTTCGTAATCCGCAGCAGGTATTCGGCGAAGGCGGATTGCTCACGCGTCTCGAAGCAGGGCAGGTCGACGCGGCGTCTGGCTACGAGAGTGCGACGCGCTCGGCCAAACTGCCTTACGTGGCACTACCCGACGAGATCAACCTGAGCAATCCCGTCTTCTCGAAGTCGTGGTACGACACGGTGTCGTTCACCTTGCCGAGCGCCGACGGCAAGGAAAAGACGGTGCGTCCCCAGGCGCTGGTGTTCTACGCGGCGAAGCTCAAGAACGCCGCGCATCCGAAGGCTGCCGATGATTTCCTCGCTTTCATGACGTCGTCGCAGGGGCAGAAGCTGTTTGACGACAACGGTTACGGCAAACCCAAGGGCGACGCCCTGTACCACTGACCTTCACCGATTGGCGGAACGTTTCGTGCAGAAGTGGAGGGATGACCTGCCTGTTGACGCGGAAGTCGGCAGCCGGGTCGGATCGGGGCTGGGTCGGCTGGGCGAGGTCGTGACGTGGGTGTTGCTGGCGGTGCCCTTCGTCGCTCTGGCAGTAGAAACGCCGTGGCGGCACTTTCGTCTGGCCTACGGCGACTGGGATGCCGTTGCCGTCTCGCTCGGACTGTCGTGCCTGTCGATGACGATCATCGTCGTCCTCGGCACGCGCGTCGCGCATTGGCTGGCTTCGACCCGCTCGCGCCTCGCACGTCTCGCGCAAGGGCTCGTGCTGGTTGCCCTCATGACGCCGCCACTGGCGATGGGCATCTTGCTGGCGACGGCCTATGGGCCGGTCGGCACGTTCGGAGCGCTGCTGGCGCGTGGCGGTATTCTGCTCGGCAACAATGCGCCTGCGTTCGTTCTCTCTCAGGTCTACGGTGGGCTGCCGTACTTCATCCTCGCGGCGCGCGCCGCGTTCGAAGCTGTGCCGCCGGTCTTGCCGGTGGCCGCGCGCAGTCTCGGCGCAACGCCGTGGCAAGTCTTCCGTCGTGTGACCTTGCCGCTCGCGCGCGGCGGACTTGCGGCGGGACTCGTCGTTGCGTGGGTGCGCGTGATCGGTGAGTTCGGCATCGTCATGATCTTCGCCTACTTCCCGCAGGGCATCCCCGTGAAGCTCTACGTCAACCTGCAAAACGACGGGCTGGGTGCGGTCTATGCGCTGCTCTGGCTGTTGCTCGTCGTGGCGCTGCCGTTGCCAATTCTCGTGCTGATGATGACGCGCCGTCGGCACCTTGCGGATCACACAAGCGACGACCCGGTGTTCTGACCCCTGATATTCGCTGCCCCGAAATTCACTTCAGATGTTAATCTTTCGCGCGTCCGTCCTCGAAGGCGGATGTTATGCATAACTAGCGATTCACTAGACATCGATTGACATCAGGAGGGTATGTGTTCGAAATGTTCCGTCAACAAGGTGGGCGTCTGACCCGGCAGTTGCCGAAGGTGGCAATGGGTTTGATGGCCGCGGCAGCATTGCTCGGTGCACCAGCGCACGCGAGCGAGGTGTTGTCGAGCGAGGTCTACAGCAAGAATCTTTCGCGCCCGCTGACCTACAACGTCTACCTTCCGACAGGCTATGAAGCCAACGGCAAGACGACGTACCCTGTGCTGTATCTGCTGCACGGCAACGACGGCGTGAAGAACGACTGGGCGGTCAAAGGCCACATGCAGTCGACCATGGACAAGCTGATCGGCCGCGGCGACATTCCGCCTGCCATCGTGATCATGCCGGACGCCAATACCAACTGGTACGTGGATCTGAAGGAGCGCATGGAAACGGCGTTCTTCAGCGAGCTGATCCCGCACGTCGAGAAGACGTATCGGGCGATCAAGACGCGCGACGGACGCCTGATCGGCGGCCTGTCGATGGGCGGGTATGGTGCGATGCGTTACGCGCTCAAGTATCCGGAGAAGTTCAAGGCGGCTGCGCTCTTGAGTCCGGCTATCTACAATCCGGAGCCGCCGAAGGACTCGTCGGCCCGCTTCGTGAAGGTGTTCGCCGAGCCGAACACGAACGGCGAGTACAGCGCACGTGTCTGGCAGCAGAACAACTACCCGGCGTACTTCGACGAGTTCCTGAAGAAGGGCATCAAGGTGCCGATGTACATCAACTCGGGCGACGACGACGATTTCAACATCGAGATGGAAGCCACGCGCTTCTATGAGTTGCTGCGTGCGAACAAGCAACCGGCGGAATTGCGCATCGTAGACGGCAAACATGAGTGGCCGGTTTGGGCGAGCACGCTGCCCGACGCGCTGAAGTACATCTTCCGCGATGTTCAGCGTCCGCAGCGCAACGACTGACGTCCGATCCAGCTGTTGACGTGATTCAACATCGGCCCCTCGAATCCATGCGATCGAGGGGCCGGTCGTTTTGACGCGATGGTGTTGACTACAGCGAACGCTCGATCGCCTGCCCGAGCAACGACAGGCCCAGATCGACTTCATCCTCGCTGACCGTCAGTGGCGGGGCAATACGAAACACGCCGCCCATGCCGGGCAACTGCACGATGTTCATGCTCAGGCCAAGGTTCATGCATTCGCGCGTGATCTTCGCGCCGAGGCCGTCTGCGGGCGCTTTGGTGCGTCGGTCTTTCACGATCTCCATACCGAGCAGCAAGCCGCGTCCGCGAACGTCGCCCACGCACTCGAAGCGCTCCATCAATCCCAGCAAGCCGTTGCGCAGCCGCTCGCCCATCACGTTGGCGCGGGCGACGAGGCCATCGCGCGCCACCACGTCGAGCACGCGCAGGCCGACAGCCGCCGGTAGCGGGTCGGAAACGTGGGTCGTGTAGAACAGATAGCCGCGCTCGTGGGCGCGCTCCTCGATTTCCGCCGACGTCACGATGGCCGCGAGCGGCAGGCCTGCGCCGAGCGTCTTCGAGAGGGTCAGAATGTCAGGCGTTACGCCGTCGCGTTCGAACGCGAACATGGTGCCGGTGCGTCCGATGCCGGTCTGCGCTTCGTCGAGAATCAGCAGCATGCCGCGCTCCTCGCACTTGCGCTTGAGGGCAGCGAGATAGCCGGGCGGCAGTTCGATGATGCCGCCGGAACTCAGGATCGGTTCGGCGATGAACGCAGCCAGATTGCCGCTCGATTGACGATCGATCAGGTCGAACGCGTAGTCCAGCTCGGCAAGATAGTCGTATTGTCCGGCCGGACCGAAGCGCGGGCGGTACGTGAATGGCGCGGGAATGGCAAACGAGCCCACGGCCGCCGGGCCGACGCCTTTGCGTCCTGCGCTGTAGGTCGCAGAGGCTGCTGCGCCCGTCATTCCATGCCACGACTGTGCGAATCCCACGACTTCGTACTTGCCGGTGACAAGCTTGGCCATGCGAATGGCCGCCTCGTTCGACTCCGCGCCCGTGCTCAGCAGCATCACGCGGTCCAGTCCCTCGGGCGTGATTTCGGCCAGCCGGGTGGCCAGATCCACGACCGGGCGCGACAGCATGCCGCTGAACAGATGATCGAGCTTGCCGATAGATTCCGTCACAACCGAGACGATGTCCGGGTGGCTGTGGCCGAGCACCGCGCTCATCTGTCCGGAGGTGAAGTCGAGGATGGCACGCCCGTCGGCGTCGTAGACGAAGCTGCCCTGGGCGCGCTCGACGATCATCGGCTCGAAGGTGCCGCCGTAGCGGATCAGATGCTCGCGGGCATTGCGCCAGAAGTCGGCGTCTTGGTTCTTTGACACGGCAAATCTCCGGAGAACGGCATTGGACGAAAAGCAACGGGAGGCACAACACTCGCTTGCAGTCTAAGCAGCGCTCTGCTTTCATAAAAGCGAATAATGCTAATGAGAGATAGTAGTGAGGCTAATATCGTGAGCGCGACTCTGGAAATCGATTTGCTGCGCTCGTTCACGGCCATTGCACAAGCCGGTTCGCTCAGTCGCGCCGCGCAACGCATCGCCCGAACGCAGTCGGCGCTGAGTCAGCAGATGAAGCGTCTGGAGGAGATCGTCGACCAGCCGTTGTTTCAGCGCACGGGCCGTGGGGTGGTGCTGACCGGCTCCGGCGAGCGTCTGCTCGGTCACGCGCAGCGCATTCTTCGCGCGCACGACGAGGCGATGGCCGACATGTCGGGGCGCGGACTGACCGGGACGATCCGGTTCGGCTGTCCGGATGACTATGCTGCGGCGTTCCTGCCCCATTTGTTGCGTGAGTTCGCAGTGGCGCATCCCCACGCGCAAGTCGAGGTCATTTGCGAGCCGACACCGAGATTGCTGGAGCAGTTATCGCGTCATGCGCTCGATCTGGCCCTGATTTCTTTACCTGACGGCGTGGACGCGCCCAATGTGATCCGGCGTGAAGCCCTGGTCTGGATCGGGAGTCCGGGGCTCGACGGGGTACTGTCGAATCCGGACGAACCCTTGCCGCTGGCGCTCTCCGATCCCGACACGCTGGACCACATCGCCGCCTGCGATGCGCTGTCGAAGGCCGGAAGGGCGTACCGGATTGCCTACGCGAGCAGCAATCTGGCCGGACTGACGGCGCTCGCGCGCTCGGGACAGGCGTTCGCGGTGATGACGCAGACGGCGGTGCCACCGGACTTACGCATTGTTACAGCTGATACCGTGCCGACGTTGCCGTCCGTGGGGATTACGGTAAAGTTCGATCGCGCGCGTCCCAGTCACCTGAGCGTGGCGTTCGCCGATCACATTCGGCAGACGCTGGCAGTGATGTGAGGCGGACGTGCATCGACAGGGCGTCGGTATGCGTTCCCGTGGCGACGAATTTCAAGCACAATTGCGCGTTGCGCAGGCGAGCGGGCCAAGTCCCGGGCAGGCGCGGCAGTCAGTCAAAAGAATCCGGGTTCTGTGCATTGGGGGCATCGATCGCCAGAGATCCGGGGTAATGCAGTCTTCGCAAGTTTTTGCGATTTTTTGTATCGAGGTCGATATGTTGGCGCGTTTCGTGGCGTTTTCTCTGGTAATCGGTTCGCTGTTTGCACTGGCGGGTTGCAATACGGTCGACGGCGTCGGTCAGGACATTTCGGGCGCTGCTCGCACCGTCAAGCGCGCGCTGTAAGCGTTCGTGTCGCGTTAGCGTTTTTATGCCTCGCTTTGGTGCCAATTCGCCGAAAAGAGGCCGCGCTTTACACGCTATCTCAAGTTTTCCGCTTTCTCGCCGTTGGAGCCGCTAACGCTGTCATGAAGGTACGGGTATCGTGCCGGGTGGCAGACGGTGGCGGCCGCTCTCGGTGGCCACGAAATGGAAAGAAAGGCGGAAGCGCAAATGTTGAAAAATTGGACGATTCGTTGGCGGTTGCGGATGGCCGTGGCCGGTCTGGCGGCCCTTGTGCTGATCATCGGTGGGCTGGCGCTCATTGGATTGCACGATACCGTGGGGAGCTTGCGCGAGGTCTACGACAAAGAA
The DNA here is from genome assembly GCF_902459615.1 of Pandoraea commovens. GTDB lineage: Bacteria > Pseudomonadota > Gammaproteobacteria > Burkholderiales > Burkholderiaceae > Pandoraea > Pandoraea commovens. Next base: position 419,785 of record NZ_CABPSA010000001.1, on the reverse strand, counting down.
CTGGCGAGCACCCGTTTGCTGGGCGAATCGGAAATTCATATCGGCCGCGCGCGTGCTGTCGTGCTGCGTGCACCGCAAGCGCCGTCCGAAGAGATCAAGGCGGCTGACGTCAAGAAGGGCACCGAGTACTGGGGCGAGTCCGAGAAGGCATGGCAGGCTTATCTTGCGTTGCCGTCGGACGCCGACGAACAACGTCTTGCGAAAGACGTGACTGGCACCCGGCAGGCGCTCAAGGACGCCTTCACGTTGGTCCAGAACAGCATTGCTGCGGGGCAGACCGACGTCTACTACGCGCAGGCGGCGGTGCTGGGCAAGCGCTACACGTCATACGTCAACGCTAACGAAGCGCTCAAGAAGCTCTACGACGAGCGGGCGAAGTCCAGCTTCGATTCGGCGGTGTCAACCTACGATCGCTTGTTTGTCGTGACCTTCGGCGCGATTGCGTTTGCGATTATCGCGGCCTTCCTGACGGCGCGCTCGCTGAACCGCGCGATCACGCGACCGCTCGACGATGTCCTTGAACACTTCCAGGAAATCGCCGACGGGAATCTGCAACGTGCCGTCCATGCAACGTCGACCGACGAGATGGGCCGGTTGCTGGGCGCGCTCGCCAATATGAAGACGCAGCTCAACGATACGGTCTCCCGCGTGCGCAAGAGCGGCGAAGCGATTGCGGCCAGCGCGCGTGAGATTGCCGCGGGCAATCTGGATCTGTCGGCGCGCACGGAGCAACAAGCGGCCTCGTTGGAGGAGACGGCGGCCAGCATGGAGCAACTGACAAGTACGGTGCGTCAGAACATGGAGCATGCGCGTCAGGCGAACCAACTGGCGCGGCAGGCAAGCGATCAGACGGGGGCGGGCGACACCGCAATGACCGAGGTCACCGACACCATGCGTGCCATCGATGCCGGGTCTGCGCGGATTCGGGACATCATTGCGCTGATCGACGGCATCGCTTTCCAGACCAACATCCTCGCCTTGAATGCGGCGGTCGAAGCGGCGCGTGCGGGCGAGCAGGGGCGTGGGTTCGCGGTCGTCGCCGGTGAAGTGCGGACGCTGGCACAGCGCTCGGCGAGTGCGGCGCGCGACATCAAAACGCTGATCGAGACGTCGGCCGAGCGCTCGGCGGCGGGCAGCCGTATCGTCGGTGAGGCGGGTGCGGCGATGAGCAGCATTGCGAACAGCGTGCAACGCGTGACGGACATCATGGCGGAGATTTCGGCGGCGTCGGAAGAGCAGACGGCGGGCATCGATCAGGTGGCACGTGCCGTGACGCAAATGGACGAGGTTACGCAGCAGAACGCGGCGCTGGTCGAGCAGGCGTCGGCGGCAGCGCAGTCGCTGGCCGAACAGGCCGAATCGCTGAAGTCCGCCGTCGCGGTGTTTCGTCTGGCGTAAGCCCCGTCAGATCGAGGAACGCCCCCACCATTCGCGCACGAAGTCGCCACGATCCGGGCGGGGCGTGACTTCCGGGTTCTCAGGCGACGTACCGACGAAGAGGAAGCCGAGCACTCGTTCGTTCGGTTCGAAATCGAGAATGCTATGGATGTCGGGGTCGTAGGCGTCGACGCCGGTGGCCCAGAAACCGCCATAACCCAGCATATGAATGGCGTTCAGCAGATTCATGCTGGCCGCGCCCACGCTGAGGAGTTGTTCGATTTCCGGTACTTTCGTCGCCGTCGAAATAGACGCCGCAATCACGATGATCATGGGGGCCGCAAAGGCTTTGCGACGGCGCTGCTCGTGCGCTTCGGCAGGCGCTTCGGGGTCGCGTCTGGCGGCGGCTTCGACGAGGGCTTGTCCGAGATCGTGACGGGCCTCGTCGCGCACGACCACGAAACGCCACGGACGCAGACGTCCGTGATCGGGTGCACGCAACGCGGCGTCGAAGATCAGGTTCAGTTCGGTATCGCTCGGCGCTGGCGCCGCGAGCGGCCATTGGGACTGTCTCGAGAGCAGTGCTTCGAGGGCCAATTGGCGCGAAGCCACGTCCGGCGGTGAGAATTCAGGGGTCGTACCCATCGGGGGGATTCTCCAGAAACGGAACCCCCATCATCCGCCATCTACGTATAAATTGCAAAATGATTCTCATTTGCAATATTGCGATCGACTTTTCGACGACACCGTTGTCGAGCGAACTTCGACGGGCGCAGAAAACGTGGTCCTACTATCGCGTGCTAGCATCGATTTCGCATTTGCAGCCCGGTATCAAAAGGAGGAACACCTTATGGCGAAGCGCTCGACAGCAAGTCAATCCAGGAAGAGTTCATATCCACTGTTCGGCGAAATGACTTCTCCGGCGAAGAACATCCGACTCTCCGACCCGGAAGCCAGGGAAGCCATGGCCGCCGCGAAGGCGGTGGTGACGGCCAGCAAGGAGAACGCGTTACGGTTCCTCCAAAGCGTCGGCATCGTTACGGCGTCGGGACGGTTGGCGAAGCGCTACGGTGGGTGAATGACGCGTCGGTGGGATATGTACAAGCGGCAACCCGGTTTCGTTCTTGGCTTTCACGGTTGCGACCAACGTGTTGGGGAGTCGGTGCTTGCCGGGGAGCGGCACCTGACGCCGAGCACAAACCCATATGACTGGCTCGGCTCAGGAATTTACTTCTGGGAAAGCAGCCCGGCTCGCGCACTTCAGTTCGCGGAAGCCGCCGCGAGCACGGCGAAAATGATAACGAAGGGCAATATAAAAACGCCGTTTGTGCTCGGTGCAATTATTGATCTGGGAAATTGCTTCAATTTGATCGATGCATCGGCGCTGAAGGAGTTACGAGAGGCGTACGACTTCGTTTCCAGTGCGTTGGCAGCGACCGAACTGCCCAAAAATGTCGGTGGCCCTGACAAGTTGATGCGGAATCTGGATCGTGCAGTACTCGAGACGATGCACCAACTGCGAGCCGGGTTTCACGAGGCTTCGCGGGCAACCCCGCCTTATGACACGGTACGTAGTCCCTTCGGGGAGGGCGGTGAACTCTATCCGGGTTCGGGCTTTTCGAGTAAGGCGCATATTCAAATTGCGGTACGCAATTCAGATTGCATCCGCGGTTACTTCCGACCCATTCAACGATGATTCAGCGCCTCGTCTTCGGACGAGGCGCAGTTGTTTGATGCGCTGAATCCGGTGACGGAGCGCCCTTTCGCGAAAGCTTGTAACCTACGCGTTCACTTCCTCGCACGCCTGTCCGGCGCACGTCATCCATGAGCCAGCAAAAACCTGTCGAATACGTTTGCGCGACGCCCGAAGTCAAAGCCGTCTTCGACGACATCAAAGCCACGCGGGGTGTCCCCGACGTCAACAACTTCTGGAAGTACATCGCACAGCATCCGCCGACTCTGGAGCGCACCTGGAGCAGTCTCAAGGGCATCATGGCGGACGGTGCGCTTGATCCGCTGGTCAAGGAGCTGATTTACGTCGCCGTCAGCGTCACGAACAACTGCGGATATTGCGTTGCGAGTCACACCGCAGGCGCGCGTCGTGCGGGGATGACCGACGAGATGTTCGGCGAGCTGCTGGCCGTCGTGGGCATGGCCAACGAAACCAACCGGCTCGCCGTCGGCTATCGGGTGCCGATCGATCCGGCCTTCGAGTAAGCGGCTCGGCTGCGACGTCGATATTCAGTCGACACTCAGCCGACAATCAGCGCGCCAAGTTACGTGTCGTGTCCCGCGCCATCCAACGGCGATATCGGCGCGTCTGACATGCCGCCCCAAGTTGCTGGGCAATCAGCGCTCGCATCGGTGAGACGGTCGGGTTCGTCGCCCGGCCGGTACTCAGGCGCATGAGCTGAAACTTGACGACGGCCATGTTCGCCATCGACCCCAGCATCTTGTTCTTCCAGCGAATCGGATTGAGTTGCGGCTCCGACGTCTGACCCAGACGCCAGCGATTCGGCAATTCGGGATCGATGGAGAGTGCCGTCGCCATGCCCACCATCGCGACACCGCTCGCGATCACCTGGTCTGCGACCGTCCGACGGCGAATGCCGCCCGTCACCATCAGCGGCATCGTCGCCACGCCAATCATTTCACGCGCGAACTCCAAAAAATAGGCCTCGCGTGCCAACGTCCGTCCGTCGCGCGACTCGCCCTGCATCGCCGGGGCTTCATAGCTGCCGCCGGAGAGCTCCACAAGGTCCACGCCAAGAGAGCCGAGCATCTGAATGACGCGACGCGCGTCGTCCGGACCGAACCCGCCACGTTGAAAATCGGCCGAATTCAGTTTGACGGCGACGGCGAAGTCGGTCGCGACAGCCGCACGTACGGACCGCACGATGTCGAGCAGCAAGCGTGCGCGATGCTCGAGACTCCCGCCCCAGCGATCCTGACGCTTGTTCGTCAGCGGTGAAAGGAACTGACTGAGCAGATACCCATGCGCCGCGTGAATCTCTACGCCGGTAAAACCGCTGCGCTCGGCGAGCATCGCGCTTTGGGTGAAACGTGCAATGACGTCCGCAATGTCCGTCTCCGTCAATTCTCTGGGCATCGCGAAGCGCTTCGAGAAACTGCCGAGTTCAAGGGCCACCGCAGACGGTGCGACAGTGGCCTGACCCAGCGCGGACTGCATTTGGCGACCCGGGTGATTGAGCTGCATCCAGATCTGCGCGCCATGCTGCCGCGCCGCCTGAGCCCATTGCTGGAAGCGTTCGAGGTGCGCGTCGTCCTCCAGCACCACGCCTCCCGGACCGGTCATCGCCCGCGCGTCGATCATGACGTTACCCGTGATGATCAGGCCAGCGCCCCCTCGACCCCATGCGTCGTACAGGCGCAGCAGTTCGTCCGACGGGGCGTGATCGGCATCCGCCATGTTTTCTTCCATCGCGGCCTTGGCGATGCGGTTGGGGATCGACGTGCCGTTCGGCAGGGCAAGGGGAGCAAAGAGAGACATGGTTGACATGGCCGTACCTCGAATCTTCAGTTGACGATGGCACGACCATAACCTTAAAGTTCACTTCAAGGTCAAGTGCTTAGAGCGCGAAAATGAAAATCGGAGAGTTGGCGCAGGTGAGTGGCGTGGCGGCGTCTCGAATCCGCTTTTACGAAGCGCAGGGCTTGCTGCCCAATGCGCTGCGACAGACCAATGGCTACCGCGAGTACGAGGAAGACGCGCTGACGCGTCTCGATTTGATTCGGCGCGCACAAAACGCAGGGTTTTCGTTGGACGAAATCCGCGCTATTTTGCCGCCGGATCTCAACGACTGGCCACACGACAAATTGCTCGAAGTGCTGCGCCGCAAGGTGGACGAGATTGAGGCGCTGGAGCGGAATCTGGCGCTATCGAAGCACAATCTGAAGGCGTTGATCGATGCCATCGAGCATCGCGAGGAAGGGGAAGACTGCCGGGCCGCGTCGCAACGTGTGCTGACGTCGGTGCGTCGTGCCGACGACAGCCCCGAGCCTGCGTCCCGGCGCGCCCCGATTAAAAAGCGCACCTGACGCGGGTGACATCGCGGCATAGTCAGCGACTGGCAAGAATCTCGTGTGCCTTCGCGATGACAGGCGCGTCGATCATCTTGCCATCCAGTGCGACGGCGGCCCCTGCGCTGGCATTGGCGGTGGCGACAACGCGTTCGGCCCACGCGATTTCATCGTCCCGCCACGCGAATGCGGCGTGAACCGCCGCCACCTGACGCGGGTGGATGCACAGCTTCCCCCGGAACCCGAGCGCACGGGCACGGCGGGCGGCGGCTTCGATCAGTGCCGGATCGTCGAGCACCGTAGTCACGCCATCGACCGGCGCAGCGATGCCCGCGATACGTGAGGCCAGCGTGAGCTGCGAGCGGAAGTACAGCAGTTCGTCGGCGTCGCCTTCGATGCCGATGTCCAACTGGAAGTCGATGGTGCCGAACATCAACCGGTCGACGCGTGGCGCAGTGGCGATCTCTCCCAGCACGGCAAATGCCTGCGCCGTCTCGATCAGCGGTACGAGTCGCAGCGATGGTGCTGCACCTTGCGCAACGCGGGCGAGGGTGATGGCATCTTCCGTCTTCGGTACGACGAGACCGCTCAGCTGCGACAGGCCAGCGAGTGCATCGACATCCTCGTCAAACCAGGGTGTCGATGCAGCATTGATGCGCACATAGACCGGGACCGACGTTGCGGGACTTTGCTCAGCTAGCCATTGCACAACCTGTTCCCGGGCAGTCAGTTTGTCGGCGGGCGGCACGGCGTCTTCCAGATCGAGAATGACGGCGTCAGCGCCCGAAGCACATGCCTTGTCAAAACGCTCCGGACGGTTGCCCGGCACGAAAAGCCAGCTACGAATGACGGGATGTTTTTGCATCGCTCACACCGCCTGCGCTGCGTGCAGCGCTTCGATCTGCGCCGACGTGCGGCCAAGCTCGGTGAGGATCGCGTCGGTGTGCTGCCCCAACGCGGGGATCGGATCCATGCGCGGCGTGAATGCTGCGCTGGCCGACGGCATGCCCGGCGGAATCGGTGCCTTGATCGTGCCGTTGGGCGTTGCGACGTCTGCCCAGCGCTCACGCGCGGCGAGCTGGGCGTGCTGCCACACGTCGTGCATCTCGTTGAGGTTGGCGTTGGCGATACCCACGGCATCGAGTCGGCTCACCAGTTGCGGTGCCGAGAGTCGCATGAAGACCTCGCGGATGATGGCACGCAGGGCATCGCGATTCTCAAGACGCTTAGGGTTGGAGGCAAAGCGTCCGTCTTCGGCGAGCGTCGGCTGTTCGAGCACCTTGTCGCAGAAAATCTTCCACTCGCGCTCGTTCTGCAAGCCCAGCATGACGGTCTTCCCGTCACCCGTTTCGAACGGGCCGTACGGGAAGATCGTTGCGTGCGCCGCACCCGCACGGGGCGGGGGCGTCTGATCGTCGACGGCGTAATACAGCGGAAAGCCCATCCATTCGACCATGCATTCGAGCATCGAGATGTCGATGCGCGAGCCTTTGCCGGTCTTGCCGCGCTGGATCAGCGCGGAGAGGATGTTCGTGTAGGCGTACATGCCTGCCGCAATGTCGGCAATCGAGCAGCCAGCCTTGGCTGAGGCGTCGGGCGAACCCGTCACCGACAGAAAGCCCGATTCGCTTTGGATGAGCAGGTCGTAAGCCTTCTTGTCGCGATAGGGGCCGTCCGGACCGTAACCCGAAATGCCGCAAACGATGATGCGCGGATAGCGCGCCGACAGCGCTTCGTAGCTCAGGCCAAGGCGGTCGGCCGCGCCGGGGGCGAGATTTTGCACGAGGACGTCGGCGTCGGCGAGCAGGTCGTGAAGGACCGACTGAGCAGCGTCCTGTTTCAGGTCGAGCGTCAGACTTTCCTTCGAGCGGTTCGTCCACACGAAGTGCGACGACATGCCGTTCACGCGCCCGTCGTAAGCGCGGGCGAAGTCGCCTGCGCCGGGACGCTCGATCTTGATGACGCGCGCGCCGAGATCGGCCAGTTGACGGGTGCAGAACGGTGCCGCAATGGCGTGTTCGAGCGCAATGACCTTGATGCCGTCCAAGGGCCTCATGACAGAAATCTCCGAGAAAACCAGTTGAGTTGAGCGAGGCGGTGGCCGGGTCAGACGATCTTCGCGAGCACGATAAGGCTCAGCGTGATCGTGATGGCACCGCCGATGCGTGTGGCGATTTGTGCAAAAGGCATGAGTCGCATGCGGTTCGCTGCGGTGAGGATGGCGACGTCACCCGTGCCGCCCATACCGCTGTGCGTGCCGACGACGATGGCCGCATCGATGGGATGCATGTTCATGCGACGCGCCACGACGAAGGCGGTGGCCATCAGCGTGAGGACCGTTGCGACGATGGTCACGAGCGTCGGCACGTTGAACGAGGCGACGACTTTCTGCCACGGCGTGATCACGACACCGATGGCGAACAGCAGCGGGTACGTGACCGCCGTCGCGAAGAATTTGTAGACGACGCCGGCACCGGCTTCGAGTTTCGGCGAGAAGATGAAACCGATCTTCGCGGCGACGGCCAGCACCAGCATCATCACCGGGCCGGGCAAGCCGAGCGTGTTTTGCGCGAGCATGCCGACGAAGTACAGGCACACGGCGATCATGCCAGCCGCAGCGATGTCCGTCGCATCGACCGCCTTCGCAGGCTCGGCGTGAACGTCGTGCGCGCCGATGTCGTCGCTTCCCGTTCGCATGAGCTGCCCGTTACCGGTCAACGAGGGGTAACGTTTGCCGAGCGCGTTGAGCACACCTGAGAACACGATGGCGCAAACGTTGCCGAGCATGACGGCGGGCAGTGCCTGCGCGAGGAGGTCGCCCGCGCCCTGATGCATGACTTCCGAGTAGCCGATGGTCAGTGGAATAACGCCTTCGCCCAGGCCACCGGACATGACCGGGATCACGACGAAGAACACGGTGTGGAACAAACCCATGCCGAGCATTGTGCCGACGGCTGTGCCGACAATGCCCGCGAGCACCGAGCCGATGGCGAGCGGGACGAAGATGCGCACAAAACCACCGATCAGCACCTTGCGGTCCATGCTCAGAATGCTGCCGACGATAATCCCGGGAATGAACAGGTACAGGAAGTTGCTTTGCTTCCAGAACGCCACGATGGGTGTGACGACAGACGGGGGCAGCACGTTCGCGAATACCAGCCACGAGGGCAGGAACGTCACGAGAATCACCGGGCCGCCGATGCTGCGAAAGATGGGGATTCGCTGACCGACTTCCATGCAGGTAAAGCTGCACACGGCCAGCAGCGCGATGATCGGCGAGAGTTCGGCGGAGAGCTTGCCGGTGGTGAGGACCGTCGTCGCGATAGCGGCGATGAGCACCAGATGGACGGGCAACGGGACGATGCCCACGCGCATGTCCATGATTCGCCACCACAAGTCGCGCAGTGGATGGTGCTGTGCTGCCTGAGAAGTTGCCTGACCGCTTTGATTGCTTTGGCCGCCCTGACCGCGTTGTGCGGCAGTGGCCGAGAGTCCGTCTCGCATCCTGCTGTCTCCGTCCATTTGGAATTGGTTTGTTGACCGGACTATAGGCGCGTAGCCAGCGTCGAAGGAAATACCGATTTTGGATGCGGGTATAGGGTGAGGCTATGGCTTGTGCTTCTCGTTGAGCGGGAATGACGTGGCGATGCCTTTCAATGTCACGAAAACCTGAGTTTCACGATGCGTTGTATAGCAGTACGCTATGGCTTTTCATTGCTTCCAACCGACCCGTCTCGGAGGCCGATGCCGTTATGGACGTGAGACAACTCAGGAATTTCGTGGCTATCGTCGATAGCGGCAGCTTGTCGAAGGCGGCGGAGCGGTTACATATCGCGCAGCCATCGCTGAGCGCGCAATTGCGTGGGCTGGAGGACGAATTGCAAACGCAACTGCTGGTACGCAGTGCGCAGGGCGTGACGCCGACCGAAGCGGGCAAGGCGTTGTATCGCCATGCACGCGTGGTGTTACGCCAAATGGAGCAGATACGTCAGGAAGTGAGAGAGGGCGGCGGCAGCGAGGCGGGGCCAGTGGCGGTGGGGTTTCCGACGACGATTGCATCGATTCTCGCCGTGCCGTTGTTTGCGCGCGTGAGGGAACAGTATCCGGGGATTCGATTGCAGATATTCGAGAGCATGAGCGGGTACATCGGCGAGTTGCTGGCCAACGGACGGCTCGACCTCGCGATGCTCTTTCGCGACTCCGAAACGCGGGGCATCTCGGTGATGCCGTTGTTCGACGAGGAGCTGTATGTGCTGGGCGGACACCGGGTGTGTCCATCGATCTATGAGGATGCCGAGGACAACGCGGACGGGACTTGCGCACTGGGGAAGCTGGACAACGTCCCGATTGTGGCACCGAGCGCGTCGAACGGCTTGCGGCTGCTGATCGAGCGGAGTTTTGCGCAGGCAAACGCGGAGTTGAACATCGTCGCGGATATTGACTCGCTGCCGACGCTCATCGACATTGCCCGCTCGGGCGACGCGTGCTCGATCCTGCCGGTGTCGGCATTGGCGTCGCGCGACCCGGCCTTGCGCCCGCCCTCGCGTCGCATCGTCGCACCGCACCTGCAACGCCCGGCCAGCGTGTGCTGGTCCAACTCACTCCCGGTCGGCTCGGCGACGGTCGCCGTGCGTCAGTGCATCGCAGACCTCATCCGCGAGTTGCAGGCGGATGGACATTGGACGGGGATTACGTTGCGTGCGGTTGACAAAGACGCCGTGATCGTGTGATGCGACGATCACGGCCTTCCGTCCGAGCGACTTACTGACGCATCCCGATCGCCAGACGGTTGAACGCGCTCATCAATGCGATGGCGAAGGTCAGGTCGGCGATTTCCGCGTCGGTGAAGTGTTCGCGCAGCGGGTTGAAGTCTTCGTCCGGGGCGTTGGTGCGATCGATGGCGCCGACAGAGTCGGCCCAGGCGAGGGCGGCACGCTCACGGTCGTTGAACTGCGAACTCACGCGCCAGCCGCCGACACTGTCGATCTTGGCGTCGGCCATGCCACCGGCGCGCAGCGCCTTGCTGTGCATCTCCAGACAAAAGGCGCATCCATTGATCTGCGACACGCGCAAATAAACCAGCTCGATCAGCGGTTTGCCGAGGCTGCTTTTCTCCAGCGCCTTTTTCGTCGCGACGAACCCTTGATAGGCGTCGTTCGACAGCGTGAAATAGGACAGGCGAAGCGTACTCATCGAAATTCTCCAGAAATGAACTGAGCAAGGGGCATTGGTTAAGCTTGATGCGAACTGCAGGCGGGGCTTGTCGCAACGTCACCAATTTACGAGAATCATGGCCTAGTGATCAGATGCAAGAATTGACGAAATCAATGGGACATCGCGAATGGATTTTCCGCTTTTAAGCCCGCACCTGAAACCCGGACCGGGTGACGACGCGCCGCTCTACCTCCAGCTCTATCGGCGCTTTCGCGACGCCATCGCCTCCGGAAAACTCCGGGCGGGAGACCGCGTGCCGTCCGTGCGTAGTCTTGCCAGCGAACTCAATCTCGCACGCGGCACCGTAGAGCTGGCCTATCAGATGCTCACCAGCGAAGGCTATTTCACGCCGCGCGGCGCAGCCGGAACGTTTGTGTCGCCACGTCTGGAGCATCTCAGCGAGACTGCCGCGCCGGTCACCGCCGCAGTGACGTCGATCCCCCCGCCACGGGATGCACTCGCGGCCGTCGGTGCGCCGCGTCCGTTTCAACTGGGCCTTCCTGCTCTGGATGCGTTCCCCCGCAAGACCTGGGTGCGTCTGGCCGGACGGAGTCTGCGCGTCATGGACCTTGCGTCGATGGCTTATCCGGACCCTGCCGGGTACGCGCCGCTGCGCCATGCCATTGCCACCTATCTCGGTATCTCTCGCGGCATCGTATGCTCCGCGCAGCAGGTCTTTGTGACGGCGGGCTATCGTGCTGCCCTCGATCTCGTGTGTCGGACATTGATCGAGCCCGGCGCGCAAGGATGGTTCGAAGATCCCGGATACCCCTACGCTCGACATTTCCTGACGAGCGTCGGCATGCGCCTTGCATCGATCCCGGTGGACGAGGAGGGGCTTAACGTCGACGAGGGCGTGCGCCTTGCACCGAAAGCCCGCTTCGCCGTCGTGACCCCGACGCATCAAAGTCCCACCGGGGCGACGATGTCCTTGCCCCGGCGGTTCGCACTGCTCGAATGGGCGAATCAACAGCAGTCGTGGATCGTGGAAGACGACTATGACAGCGAGTTTCGCTATCACGGACGTCCGTTACCCGCGCTCAAGAGTCTCGATCACGACGGGCGGGTACTGTACACGGGCACGTTCAGTAAAGTGCTGTTCCCCGGACTTCGTCTTGCGTACCTCGTGGTGCCCGACGCCCATATCGAGCGCTTTACGCAGGCCGCGAATCAACTGGGCGGACCGGGAGCGGTCCACGTGCAGACGACGGTGGCGGACTTCATGGAGCAGGGACATTTCGCACGGCACTTGCGCAAAATGCGTGCGTTGTACGCCGAACGGCGCGGCTATCTCGTCGATGCGCTGGCCGACGTGTTTGGTGAAGACCTGTACGTGCAACCACAGGCTGGCGGCATCCAAACGCTGGCGTATCTGCGTCATGCGTTCGCCGAACAGAATGACGAAACCATCGCACTTGCCGCCCACGCGCAAGGGCTGGCGGTGCATGGGCTGCGCCACTGGTACGGCAACGCGCCCTCGCGATCGGCCTTGCTCCTGGGCTTCACCAACATCCCGGATAGGGCGACGGCACAGGCGCTGAGCCTGCGTTTGCGCGCATCGATAGCGGGCTGAACGAGACCGGATCGCGCAGTTCGTCAGCGCCCATAGGGGTTTCGGTGCGCGGCGCCCGATAAGACCACGTCAGGACAGGTGCTTTCGAAACCCGCTATGCTTCGTTGACTGGCGCACGCGCGTCCCAAAAAAGACCATGTCGGTGGCGACTCAGGCTCGCCCCGCATCCCATGCTTCTCAGGAGTCCCCCTCGTGGCAGCGTTCGACATCGACGATATCGTTTCTTCATTGCATTCGGCCCGCCTGCGCTGGCGCGACGGGCAGCGACGCCTGCTCGAACCCGGTGGCCGCGATCTGCCTTCGCGCGAACGTCTCGCAGACATCGTCGTGCAACTCAAGGGTGCGCTGTTCCCCATGCGTCTCGGCCCGCTAGACTTGCACCAGCAAGGCGAGAACTATTACGTCGGTCATACGCTGACGAGCGCACTGAACGGTTTGGCCGAGCAAGCGCGCCTCGAATGGCGCTACAAGGCGCGTCACGACGCCGCCATCACGGCAACGCTCATCGAAGAGCGTGCGCATTCCGCCATTCAGCAATTCGCAGGCAAGCTGCCGGAGATTCGCGAATTGCTCGATCAGGATGTGCTCGCCGCCTATCAGGGCGATCCGGCGGCGGGTAGCGTCGACGAAGTGCTGATCTGCTATCCGGGCATCCACGCGATGATTCATCACCGCATTGCCCACGAGCTGTACCGGCTCGAACTGCCGCTGCTCGCCCGCATCATCGCCGAGCAGGCGCACTCTGAAACCGGGATCGATATCCACCCCGGCGCGCGTATCGGTGCAGGCTTCTTCATCGATCACGGGACCGGCGTCGTCATTGGCGAGACGGCCATTCTTGGCCAGCGTGTGCGCGTGTATCAGGCGGTCACGCTGGGAGCCAAACGTTTTCCGGCCGACGACGATGGCAACCCGCGTAAAGGCCTTGCGCGTCACCCGATCGTCGAGGACAACGTCGTCATCTATGCCGGTGCGACGATTCTGGGCCGCGTCACCATCGGCGAAGGCTCCGTCATTGGCGGCAATGTGTGGCTCACGCAAGACGTGCCGCCGTTCAGCAACATCACGCAGGCACGCTCCCGCACCGAAGCTGGCTCGCCGCCGGTCTCCGGCTGCGATAACGATCGTTCCTGATGTGAGCGACGCGCGTCGTCAGAGCCGTGTCGGCGGCGCAGCGATGCGCGCGCGTACCTCGGGCGACGCAAGGCACGTCGCCACCGCTTCGAAGCCCGGCGCGCCCGCATACGGCGCGACGCGCACCGGCGGGCTGTGATTCGCCGGACAAAGGACGATGGCTTCGTCGCTGCCGACAGCGCTCAGGTCGAGAATCGACGACGAGCGCGTCATCATGAAGAGCGGATGTGCACGTGTTCGCGCCCGCAAGCGAAGATAGCGAATCAGCGCCTCCTGCGTCGGCTGCGCCAGATCCTGTTCGATCATGTCGACAACAAGCGCACCTGCATGATCAGCTTCCAACGCCGTCAGCAAAGTCGTCAGGGCAGCGGAGGCTTCGGCCCCGTCATCCTTTAGCCAGATGAGCGCCCGATCGACACGTTGTTGCAGCGCATCGTCGTTCGAAGCCGATGGACAAGCTGCCGTGCGCGGCGCGTCCAATCGGTCCAGTCCAAGAAACGCTCCGTTCGGCAAGGCTTGCGCCAGACGCATCGCCAGTCGTGTCTTCCCGCTACCCAGCGAGCCGATGATGTAGTTCAACGGACGAATGTCGCGCATTTCGAACCACTCGCCGCCCCAAGGCCAGGGGAGTTCGAAGGCGACACTCGGTGCCGCTTGTTCGACAAGACTTGGTAGTTCGCCGTGAGCGGGCATTCTGCCGCTGGCGAGCCCGGCGCGAAGGCTTCGCACCGTCTCCAGTCGACCCAGTCGCTCCCGGATCTCGACATCGAGCGCGTGTTCGTGCACTTCAAGCGCTGTCGACAACGTTTGCACATTGCCCTTCAAGACACCCGCGACCTGCGCGAGGCTCAAGCCCAGTGCCCGCAGTGCGACAACTTCGGACGCGCGCGCCATCTCTGCACTGCCATAAGTGCGATAACCGGCCGAGGATCGTTTCGGCGACAGCAGACCGTGCTGCTCGTACAGTCGAAGCGCCTTGTTCGAGACGCCAAGCCGCCGCGCTGCCTCGGAGGCATTCAGGCGCATCACAGAATCCTTCATCGTTCACCTCTTGGTGTTTGTCGGGGTGACGCCATCGTCAAGCCGTCCCCAAGGGGCAGGTCAAGTCTTTGCGATCTGTCGGGACGATTCACGACCGCTCCATACGCTACGCAAGCCACAGATAACTGTCGAGTTATCTTGGGAATAATTAACCGACCGGTCGGTTTTTGTCATGTTAGGCTTCAATGCGCTTTCTCAAAAAAACTACGGAGACATTGATGACTTTGATTTTCCGCTCGCCTGTTTCAGTGAATGCAACATCCACTGGCATTCGACGTCAAGCTGCGCGTCCCGGCCGTAGTCGGGTTTCGCTGGTGTCTGCAAGCGTCTCGGCGGCGCTGCTGAGTCTGGCGCTGGTCGCGCCGAGCGTTGTGACTGCCGCGCCGGGCGCACCGACGGCCACCGCCGTCGACAAAGTGCCGGGACGTACCGACGTCACCATCAAGCGCGACGAATTCGGTGTGCCGCACATCTACGCGTCGACGACATACGCGCTGTTCTACGGCTACGGCTATGCCATTGCGCAGGACCGTCTGTTCCAGATGGAGATGGCGCGACGCAGCACGCAGGGCACGGTGGCGGAAGTGCTGGGCGAGAAGTTCGTGGACTTCGACAAGTCGATTCGCGGCAATTACTGGCCCGCGTCGATCCGTCGCCAACTGGCCGATCTGCCGCAACGCGAGCGGGATATTCTCGACGGCTATGCGGCTGGCATGAACGCGTGGATCGCGCAGATCCGCGCGCAGCCAGGCCAGCGCATGCCCAAGCAATTCAACGACTTCGGTTTCCAGCCGACGAACTGGGACGCGTTCGACGTCGCAATGGTCTTCGTCGGCACGATGGCGAATCGCTTCTCAGATGCGACGAGCGAGATCGACAACCTGGCGCTGCTCACCGCACTCAAGGACAAGTACGGCGCGCAGAAGGGCATGGCGCTGTTCAACGAGCTGAAGTGGATCGTCAATCCGGATGCGCCGTCGACGGTCCCCGCGTCGGAAGGCACCTATCCGGTGAAGGTCGGCCCGGCTACCGGAGCGCCCATGCAACCGCTCGCACGCTACGACGGGCCGGCACCGATGTTCGCGCGACTGGCACGTGGTAACGACGGCGCGCTCCTGCATCAGGACACCGAGACCAATGCCGCGACGATGCTCGCGCAATTTGCCGAGTCGGGGCAGCCGGGTCTCGCCGGTTTCCCCACGACGAGCAATATGTGGATCGTCGGCAAGGGCAAAGCCCGCGACGCCCGCGCAATCATGCTCAACGGCCCGCAGTTCGGCTGGTTTGCACCGGCCTACACCTACGGCATCGGTCTGCATGGCGCGGGCTTCGACCTCGTCGGCAATACGCCGTTTGGCTACCCCTGCATTCTGTTCGGTCATAACGGCAAGGTGTCCTGGGGCTCGACGGCTGGCTTCGGCGACGACATCGATATCTATGCCGAGAAGCTCGACCCGGCCAATCCGAACCGCTACTTCCACAACGGTCAGTGGCACGACATGGAAAAGCGCGTCGAGATCATCAAGGTGAAGGGCGGAGAGCCGGTCGTGCAGGAGGTGTACCGCACCGTGCACGGCATCGTCATGCAACGCGACGCAAAGCAGCCGATCGCCTACGCCAAGGCGCGTGCGTGGGATGGCCTCGAAGTGCAGTCGCTGCTTGCATGGACGCATCAGGCGCAGGCGCAGGACTGGAAGTCGTGGACGGCGCAGGCCGCACGTCACGCGCTGACCATCAACTGGTACTACGCCGACGTGTCCGGCAATATCGGCTACGTCCACACGGGGGCATATCCGGCACGTCAACCCGGCCACGATCCGCGTTTGCCGGTGCCCGGCACGGGCGAGTGGGACTGGAAGGGACTGCTGCCGTTTTCCACCAATCCGAAGGTCTACAACCCGAAGCAGGGGTGGATCGCCAATTGGAACAATTCGCCACAGAAGGGTTACCCGGCGAGCGATCTGTTCGCGTTCCTGTGGGGCGGCGCTGACCGCGTGGTCGAGATCGACAAACGCATCGAAGCGCACGACAAACTCGGTGTCGACGAGATGTGGCAGATCCTCAAGGATACGAGCGCGGTGGATGTCAATCGTCGTCACTTCCTGCCGTTCATCGAACGCGCGACGGCGAACCTCCCGGCCAGCGACGCACGCCGTCAACTCGCTATCCAACTGACCGCATGGAATGGGCTGAGTCGCGATGAGAAGCACACGGGCCATTACGACACGGCAGGTCCGGCTGTCATGGACGCCTGGCTGAGCGCCATGCTCAAGCGTACGCTGGGTCAGGTCGTGCCCGCACCGTACGACAAATGGTTCCTCGCGAGCGGTTACGCCGCCCCGCAGGACGGCCCGACGGGTTCGCTCAATATCGGCAACGGCAGTAAGGTGCTGTACGAGGCGTTGCGCGGTGACAAGGCTGGCGTGCCGCAGACGTTCGACATCTTCGACGGCAAGCGTCAGGACGACGTCATTCTGGCGGCGCTGGACGACACCATCGCGTCCCTCAAGACGAAACTTGGCCCCGACATGGCGGCATGGCGTGCGCCCACGGTGCCGCTGACGTTCCGAGCGAACAACTTCTTCGGCGTGCCGCAGGCCAATGCGGCGGAAGCGGTGCGTACGCCCGTCTACATGAACCGGGGCACGGAGAACGACCTGATCGTGTTCGGGCCGAAGGGTAGCGCTGCAAAGGTCGAGGCGTTCGACATCGTCGCGCCGGGGCAGAGCGGTTTCATCGCGCCGGACGGCACCCGCTCGCCGCACTACGCGGATCAGGTAGAGATGTACACGTCGTTCGGCCGTAAGCCGCTGTGGCACGACACGGCGGACGTGAACCGGGCAGCGAAGTCGGTGGAGCGACTGCGTATCGAGCGCACGTCGGACGGTCAGTAAGTCGCACCAAGGCGTCAGACAAGCCCCGTCGCACCGGCGATCACGCACAACGCGACGACCGCCAGCGGCGGGGTTTTCCATCGGATCAGCAGCACGCAGGCAACGACGGCGAGCACGACGTCGGCAGCGCTGTGAACGGCGCTGGTCCACACCGGCGAATACAACGCCGATGCCAGAATCCCCACGACCGCAGCATTAACCCCCGCGAGCATGGCCGCTGTCGACGGCCGTGTCCGAAGCGTCTGCCAATGCGGGAGCGCCGCGATCACCAGCAGAAGTCCCGGCAAGAAGATGCCGAGCGTGGCGAGTGTCGCGCCCAGCCATGCGTGAGACGGTGCGCCCGACATCCACCCGAGATAAGACGCGAACGTGAACAGCGGGCCGGGCACGGCCTGCGCCGCGCCGTAGCCTGCAAGAAAGTCGTTCGCGGACACCCATCCTGTCGTGACTGTCTGCGCCTGAAGCAGCGGTAACACGACATGGCCGCCACCGAAGACCAGCGCGCCCGAGCGGTAGAAGCCATCGAAGATGGCGATGGCGCGTCCGCTCGTCCACTGATGCAAGAGGGGCAGGCCAGCCAGCAATGCGACAAAGAGCGCGAGAGACAACACACTCGCCGTGTGCGAAATGTGGAATCGCAGTGTCGGTATGGCCGGAGACGCCGGGGTGGCGTTCGATGTGCGGAGCAGCAAATAGCCGAGCGCTGCGCCGAAAGCGATCACGATGAGCTGCGCAAAGACCGTCGTCGTCAAGGCAAGGATGGCAATCGCCGCCAGCGCAATACCCGCCCGCCGTACGTCGGCGCATAGCCGACGCGCCATGTCCCAGACGGCTTGCGCTACGACGGCGACTGCCACCAGCTTCAGCCCGTGCACGACGCCATCGCCGACCGTGCCGCCGAGATGTGGCGCGAGTATGGCGAACAAGAGCAGCACGCACACCGACGGCAACGTGAAACCGCACCACGCAGCAAGACCGCCCAGCCATCCTGCGCGCAGCAGCCCGATGGAAAAGCCGACCTGACTGCTCGCCGGGCCGGGCAGGAACTGACACAGGCCGACCAGATCGACAAAGCTTGCGTCGTCAAGCCACTGGCGTCGCGTGACGAATTCGCGGCGAAAGTAGCCGATGTGCGCGATGGGACCGCCGAAGCTGGTCAGCCCCAGCACGAGGAACGCGCGTAGCACGTCGAGTGCGGCGCGCGGACCCGCAGCGGTGGCGGAGGACGGTGTGAGGTTGGACGAAGACCGGTCGGGCACGGCGCGTTCAAGAGAGGGTGTCGATGTCATGACGGTAGCACGTCCGGATGTCACGCCGTTGCGCGGCGATGCGTCCCGCCACGCGCTGCGCGTCGTCATGAGTTTCCCAATCTCGCGACGAGATTGGGGCAATCGGCTATTCCGGCACAGTTGCCGGTTCGTTTCAGCAATCGTGTGGCGTGTCGGCGCGATAGCGTTGGCTCCCGTGCCGCCTGCGGCGATCTGCCATGCCTTCGCATGGCGGCCGCTGGCGGCCCGACACTCAGGAGAGACGCTTCATGACTCGTATGCATCCATCGATGCCACACCATGCCCATCGTCCAACCGCTCACGTGCGCGATGCGCCACCGCGCAGGCGCTGCCATGCCCTTGCGGACGACTGGCGCGCGGGGTGCGCATTGCCCCGCAGACAGGTGCGCAACAGCGCACGGGTACAACGCGGCAACGTCGAGTCGTCGCGTGCGACGCGTGCTGACGCGTGCAATCAGGCGGCCGCTGCCGCGTTCGCTGTGACGCTGCTGGCGGTCGCGAGTGTCGCAAGCGTCGCCAATCTGGCTGCGGCGGGCGTGCCGAGAGGGCCTTTCACCGGTTTGCGGGCGATGGGGAGGAGCCGGGCGGCGTCGCCCGTCGTCAGCACCGAACCCCCAGCGACGTTGGCGCACTCTCAGGCCATCAGCGGCATTCGCACGCTGCTCAAGTTGCGTCCGGCTCGTGAGGATAACGGCGGTGTCACACCTCAATGCCTGCCGTCGCGGAGCGCATTGGCGATTGGCATGTCGCCGCCCGCAGCCGACAGCGACGCGGCGCTTCGCATGGGGCTGTCCGCCTATCGGGAGGACTTGCAGCGGGTGGTCGTCGCCATGATCCGCGACGCCGTGGCCAACGCCGATCACGACACGCGCGAAGCGTTCGCGAACGCCGAGGTGCTGCGTCCCCGGTACATGACGCTACGTGTAAGCCACAAGGGAACGAAGGGCTGGCCACCGCCCAGCATTTACTTCGCATCGTCCGGCATCACGCTCAATTTGCGCGACGAACAGGGCCGCTGGCGACCGTTCGCGCTCACGCTCGCCGAGCAGGCGTCTGCACTCGTCGTGCCGCTCTCGGCTTGTCGGGTGCGGAGCCCGTCCGACGTGGACTGTATCAAGCGGACACTGGGTCCGTTGTTCTGGGGGGACCGATGGGCCTCGATTGCCGAGAAGATCGATGACACCGACACGATACGGTTCGTATCGATGCGTGCCGGTGCAACGGTGTCGCCGGGATGGCCGTCGCCCGACACCCCGGTGCTTGAATCGCCCGACATGGAGGAGGTCGCCGAAATCCTGCTGGAGACGGTGATTCGCGGTGAACCGTCGAATGAAAGGCTCGGGTCACGTTCCCGGCGAAGTGCGATGGACGACGCTGGCGGCGCACGGGCGTTGGCAACACGTTTGAGTGCGTCCGGGCTCGAGTGCCTCGCCGCCGTAGTCGGAACCGGCGGGTTCCACGACGATGCCATCACATTGCTGCGGCACCTCTGGCCTGCAAGTCCCGTCAAGGTTGCCGATGTCGTCGCTTCGCCGCCGCTCCCCGCGCTGGCGACGTTCCCGCACGAGTCGTTCAGCGGCCCGCTCGGACGCGGCGTGCAGTGGGTCTTGCCCGCAAACGTCTATGTCGAGTATCGGCCTGACCTCACGCAGAACGGCGTGAAGGTCTTCGATGTCGACGGGACGCTATATGGCACAACCGTCGCCCGCACGCGCAAGCACGCTTCCGACCTGCGTCCGTTAGACCAAATGCGCAACGAACTCGGACCGCTCGCGTTATGCCGCATTTCGCGCGGCGTCGGTATCGATGTCGATGGCATGTGTCTGGAGTGCCATACCGAACGGGACGGTGAGGTATCTGTCACCGAGCAGGGCGCAACAGTCACGCAGCATCAGGTGCTTGAGGCATCGCCGCTGGCGCGTCTGCGGGTCGCGGTGTATTCGCAGCCGTTCGAAGCCGGGGACGGACGACGGCAGTTCTTCGCTTTTGGACGTCTGGGCGAATTCGACGCGCAGGGCGTCCCACAGGTGACGTCGAATTCCCCACTGGTGGCGGGTGACGTCTACGCAAGAGCGCTGGAGGGCGAACTCGGCTACTTCGAGCAGGCGACGACTGCCGGACCGGTGGGCGGACGCCGCGTTCGTCTCACGCTCGGGAACATGCATGTCGCGGCGCCCTTCGGCACGTATCGCGACCGTCACGAGGTATTGCACGGCGTGGTGCAGTTGTCCCGTGAGGTCTATTACCGCTTCACGTTGCCCGGCGCGAATGTGGGAGAGGCGGGCGGTGCGCCGGGGCGAGTGCGTTTGCAGTATCGCCACGTCGGGCATCGAGATATCCGCGAATACTGGATCGCACAGCATCACCGTGCGGCGGCTGAGAGCGCGAGCGTTCTGCCAACGATCTCGTACGGTGAGACGCGCACGCTGTTGCAACTGTATCTGCGCATGTGGGAGCAGGCGCCTTCACCGTCCGACGTGTGGCAGGGGCTGGAGGATGTTCCGCTGTCGGTCGCCGAAGCCCGCGAAGCTGTGGGGCAGCTCACGCATGCCATCGAGTGGCATGTAGCTTCAGCGCGAGGCGCTGATAGCGGGGAGGGCGCGGGCGGCGATGAACTCGATGGTTCCCGCGCGCGCTCATCTCCCGATGTCGATCCGGCATTGCTTCCGATGTTCAACCGTCTCTGGTCGCATTGGCAGCGCTATCCCGGTCAGGCGGACGCGTTCATCGGAGCCATGGCACGCAACTTCATATCGCGTCCGTCGCCACTGGCCGTATGGTCGCAACTGCCCTTCACCGGCGACGTGCAAACGACCCGTGATGTGCTCGCGCTGTTCGAGGAGGTCTTTCCCGGCATGCCGGACCTTCAATCGTTGGTGTCAGGCGAGGCCCGAGCCGCGCGCGACGTCGACGATGATATGCGCCTCGTGTCGCTGAACGCCAACATCGCACTTGCGGAAGTCACGCTCGCGGACGGCACACGGACGATCTACTACTGCCTCTCGGGGCTCCAGCGGCGTGTACTACCGACGAACTCCCCCACGGTGAGATTCGTCGACGCCGGGCGCGCCTATCTCGAACGGGAGAACAATGTCATCACGCAGCAAGGCGAGGGTCCACGCGCTCGCGCGCAGGCGTATCCCACTGAGCCACCCGAATTGCGCTATGTCGTCGCCGACGCCAATCTGCCGACATACCACGCCGCGTCCGGCACTGCGAAGTCCCGTACGCTCGATACCGAGCGCCTGATTCTGGCGCAGATCTACGCGGATCATCCGGCTGGCGAAAACGTCGTTCGCTCGATCGTGCTGTGCTCGCGTCTGCCGTTCTGCGACTCCTGCGCGGTCAATCTGGCGATGGTGCCGTATCACTATCCGGATGCGGCATTGCGCTTCTACTACGTCGCAGGGTCTTCCGCCCGCACGCCGCCCGAGGCCGTGCCAGTGCCCATCGCCGTTACGGCGCCGGCGATGCCACCGGACGCTGTGGGCAGCGCAGGTGCTCACGCGCCCGACAGTCACGTGCATTCGACCCTGTAAGCGGGACTTCCGCAGATTTTTCCCCTATATTGACCGGTCGCGCCTGCATCGCACGGCGATATCTCAGCCATTTCCACATTTAGGAGCGAAGAACGCATGACGGCGCCAGAGGCTTCCCCGCGCAAACCTGCCATCGGACTCGGCAGTGCCGCTCGTGACCTGTATCGCGCGCTGTGGCGACATGCGCAGGGCGTACGCATGCATCTGCTGGGCGCAGCGGGGTTGCTCTCAGTGGCACAGTTGCTCCGGCTGACCATGCCGTGGCTCGCCGCGCAGGCCATCAATGCGCTTCAACAGGGCGATATGACGGTCGCGGGACGCTGGATCGTCTACCTCGTCGGCATTTATCTCCTGTCATGGTTACTGCACGGACCGGGGCGAATTCTTGAGCGTAACGTCGGCGTTCGGGTGCGCTTGCGTCTGGCCGATCAGTTGTATGCACGCATTGCGGCCGCGCCGCTGGCATGGCGAGACGGTCGACATTCGGGCGAGTTGCAGCATCGCGTCGTGCAGTCCAGCCGCGCACTGTCGGACTTCGCGCAGAACCAGTTCGGTTATCTGCAAAGCGTATTCAACTTCGTCGGCCCGCTGGTCGCACTGGCGCTGTTGTCGCGCACCAGCGGTGCGATTGCCGTGACCGGGTATGTCGTCATCGCCATCATCATCCTTCGATTCGACCGCGTACTGATGCAGCTCGCGCGTGCG
The DNA here is from genome assembly GCF_902459615.1 of Pandoraea commovens. GTDB lineage: Bacteria > Pseudomonadota > Gammaproteobacteria > Burkholderiales > Burkholderiaceae > Pandoraea > Pandoraea commovens. Next base: position 396,978 of record NZ_CABPSA010000001.1, on the reverse strand, counting down.
GAGAACGATGCCGAGCGGCGCTATGCAGCGGCACTGCTCGATTTCGTCGGTAACGCGGGCACGGTGATCGGTCTGCGCTTGCAGGCGGCATCGCGCAAGCTGCTCGGACACCGGATGGACGCTGTGATGGTGCCGCTACGCCGCACGGTGACGGTCAACGAAGGCAAGTGGTTTGCCGTCGACATTCTGGGCATGGGGCTGACCTGGATTCTCGTCGTGGTCTACGTGTTGCAGTCGCGCGAACCGGGACAGGCCGTGATGCTCGGCACGGTATTCATGATCTACCAGTACGCGCAACAGGCGGCGACGGTGGTCGGTGCGATGGCGTCTAACTTTCAGAGCTTCGCGCGGATGCACACGGACTACGGCAGCGCCGAGCCGATATGGGACGCCCCGAGCGATCCGGATGCCGTCGTCCCGGCGGTCATCGCGGACGCGCCGTGGCAAACGCTGACGCTACGCAACGTCTCGTGGAACTATTCCGACGATGCGCGCGGCGGGTTGCGTGGCGTCGATCTCACGCTTCGACGCGGATCGCGCGTAGCGCTCATCGGCCCGAGTGGCGGTGGAAAAAGCACCTTGCTGCGAACGCTTGCCGGTCTTTACCTTCCCCAACATGGCGAACTGCTACGCGATGGCGACGTCGCCGATTGGTCGGACCTGCGCACATTGGCGACGCTGATTCCCCAGGAAGCCGAAGTGTTCGAGGCGAGCGTCGAAGAGAACCTGACGTTCGGTGAACCCGCCGATGCACAGGCGCTCCACACTGCCGTGCATGCAGGCGTGTTCGACGACGTGCTGCAACATCTCCCGGACGGCCTGTCGAGTACGCTCAACGAGCGCGGTAGCAATCTCTCCGGTGGGCAGCGCCAACGGCTTGCGCTGTCGCGCGGTGCGTTGGCGGCGCGGGGGAGCTCGCTGTTGCTGCTGGACGAGCCGACGAGCGCACTCGACCCATTGGCCGAAGGGCGCGTGTTCGACCGCATGTACGACGCGTTTCCGACGGCGTGCATTGTGGCGTCCGTGCACCGGCCGAGTTTGCTTAGCCGTTTCGACACCGTCGTGGTCATGGAAAGCGGTCGTGTCGTAGACGCGGGACCGAGAGACGAAGTGCTCGCCCGGCGCACGTGATCGTTTCGTTGTGCAATGCGACTGTCAGACCCTGATGGTGCCTCGGGCGCGGCTGCGACGCGGGTGGAAATTCAACGCGACGATCATCGCTTTTCATGGTTCCAGAGATTCGCTGTGTCGCCGAACGGTATGACCTGCTAGATATAGCGGCCTGCGTTAAAAGCTGTAGAGCGTGGACAAGGTAACAATTCGATCCATCTTCGATCACCACTAAACGGCTGGCGCAAACCTACCGGAAATCCGGCTTCGCCGTTGCTGCATGGCGAAAAAAATCGCGTCCCGTTGAGCCAGCGCAAGACTTCAGTTCGACGTGCTTTACATGACGTCCGCAACGAGGCAATAATCGCCCCGTAACTGAAGACCCGACTGCGCAGTCGTTACCATAATGCCGGCGGGACCGCCCCCCAGAACACTCGGAATCGCGTGGCGTTCCTGCTTTCGCTCGCCTGTCGGTGCAGGTCTCTGCACCGGCTCAAGCAAGGGAAACGCCATGAGTCACTTCGTTGACCGTCTTCGTTTCTTTACGTCGTCCCGGCCGCAGTTCTCCGACGGGCACGGTGCGACGACAGACGAAGACCGCCGCTGGGAAGACGCTTACCGCCAACGCTGGCAATTCGACAAGATCGTGCGCTCCACGCACGGCGTGAATTGCACCGGATCCTGCTCCTGGAAGGTCTATGTCAAAGGTGGCATCGTCACCTGGGAAACACAGCAGACCGATTATCCTCGCACCCGTCCCGACATGCCGAACCACGAGCCACGCGGCTGCTCGCGCGGGGCCTCGTACTCGTGGTATCTCTACAGCGCCAACCGCCTGAAGTATCCGCTCGTGCGCAGCGCGCTCGTCTCCCGATGGCGCGAGGCGCGCAAGACGTTGCCACCGGTCGAGGCGTGGGCGTCCATCGTCGGCGACGAGACCTCGCGTCGCGCGTATCAGTCGCGTCGCGGACTCGGCGGCTTCGTGCGCGCCTCATGGGATGAGGTCAACGAAATCATCGCGGCGGCCAACGTGTACACGGTCAAGCGTTATGGTCCGGACCGTGTGACCGGTTTCTCGCCGATTCCCGCAATGTCGATGGTGTCGTACGCGGCCGGCGCGCGCTACCTGTCGCTGATCGGCGGGGTGTGTCTGAGCTTCTACGACTGGTATTGCGATCTGCCGCCGGCATCGCCACAAACGTGGGGCGAACAGACGGACGTGCCCGAATCCGCCGACTGGTACAACTCGACGTTCATCGTAATGTGGGGCTCGAACGTGCCGCAAACGCGCACGCCGGACGCGCATTTCATGACCGAGGTGCGATACAAGGGCACGAAGATCGTGTCGATCTTCCCCGATTACGCGGAAGGCGCAAAGTTTGGCGATCTGTGGTTGCATCCGAAGCAGGGGACCGACGCAGCGTTGGCGCTCGCGATGGGCCATGTGATCCTCAATGAGTTCCATCTCGCAGGCAAGAGCGATTACTTCATCGACTATTGCCGTCGCCTCACAGACATGCCGTGTCTTGTCCGTCTGGTGAAACAGGGCGATGGATATGTGCCGGAGCGTCAACTGCGTGCGGCAGATTTCGACGGCGCGCTGGGTCAGCCGCACAACGCCGACTGGAAGACCGTCGTCATTGACGAGCTGAGCGGTGACTTCGTCGCCCCGGTCGGTTCGATCGGCTATCGCTGGTCGCAGGCTGACGAAGCGAACAAGGGCAAGTGGAATCTACGCGAGGAAGGACCTGAGGGTCAGCCGATCAAGGCGCGACTCAGTCTGGTCGAAGGGCACGACGAGGTTGTCGCGGTGCAGTTTCCGTACTTCGGCAATCAGCCGCATGCGCATTTCACCTGCACGTCGCATGCGTCGATTCAGCGCCGTAACGTCGGTGTTCGACGAATTCAGACGACCGAAGGCGAAGTACTTGTCGCCACCGTCTACGATCTATTCGTCGCCAACTATGGCCTCGATCAGGGTCTCGGCGGAGAACACATCGCACACACCTACGACGACGATGTGCCGTACACGCCTGCATGGCAGGAGAAGATCACCGGAGTGAAGCGTGAGGACGTGATTTCGGTGGCGCGTCAGTTCGCCGAGAACGCGCACAAGACGCAAGGCAAGTCGATGGTCATCATCGGCGCTGGGATCAACCACTGGTTCCACATGGATATGTCGTATCGCGCCATCATCAATATGCTGGTGATGTGCGGATGTATCGGCAAGTCCGGCGGCGGCTGGTCGCATTACGTCGGTCAGGAGAAGCTGCGACCGCAAACAGGCTGGACGCCGCTCGCCTTTGGTCTGGACTGGCACCGTCCGCCGCGTCAGATGAACGCAACGTCGTATTTTTACGCGCATACCGATCAGTGGCGATACGACAACAGCGACCCGTCCGGCCTGCTGTCGCCGCTGGCTGACAAGACGCCGTTCCACGGCCGTCCCATCGACTACAACGTACGAGCGGAGCGCATGGGATGGCTGCCGACGGCCCCCCAGTTACAAACCAATCCGCTGGAGGTCGGACGCTCCCTGCCCGATCCCGCCAGGGCAGGTGAGTTTGTCGCGAACGCCCTGAAAGACGGCACGCTGCGCATGTCGTGTACCGACCCCGATCATCCGGACAATTTCCCTCGCAACCTGTTCGTCTGGCGGTCGAACTTGCTGGGGTCGTCCGGCAAGGGGCATGAGTATTTCCTGAAACATTTGCTCGGCACGACCAACGGCGTGCAGGGCGAAGACATCGGCAAGCGTCATGGGGCGCGTCCGGAGGAAGTCAAATGGCGCGATGAAGCGCCCAAGGGCAAGCTCGATCTGCTCGTGACGCTGGACTTCCGTATGTCGACCACGTGTATGTATTCCGACATCGTGCTGCCGACGGCCACATGGTACGAGAAGGACGATCTGAACACGTCCGACATGCATCCATTCATCCACCCGCTGTCAGCTGCCGTTGACCCTGCGTGGCAAGCGCGCAGCGACTGGGACATTTTCAAGGGCCTCGCAAAGCGCTTCTCGGAACTCTGCGACGGTCATCTCGGCGACGAGACGGACGTGGTGCTCGCCCCTATTGCTCACGACGCACCCGGCGAACTCGCGCAGCCGTACGAGGTAAAGGATTGGGGCGCGGGGCAGTGCGATCCTGTGCCGGGCAAGACTGCGCAGGGCGTGGTCGTCGTCAAGCGAGACTATCCGAACACGTATCGCAAGTTCACGTCGCTCGGCCCGCTGATGGACAAGCTGGGCAACGGTGGCAAGGGCATCCAGTGGGAGACGCACGAGGAAATCGACCTGCTCGGCAAGCTCAATTACAGGGTGACGGACGAGGGGGTGTCGCACGGCCGCCCGCGCATCGATTCTGCACTCGATGCGGCCGAAGTCATCTTGTCGCTGGCACCGGAAACCAATGGCGAAGTTGCCGTACGCGCATGGCAGGCGTTGTCCAGGGTCACCGGTCTCTCGCATCAGCATCTGGCCGAAACCCGCGCCGATGAAAAGATTCGCTTTCGCGACATTCAGGCGCAGCCGCGCAAGATCATCTCGTCGCCTACGTGGAGCGGGATAGAGTCGGAGCACGTGTCGTATAACGCGGGCTACGTCAACGTCCATGAACTCGTGCCCTGGCGCACCCTGAGCGGACGTCAGCAGCTCTATCAGGACCATCCGTGGATGCGGGCGTTCGGCGAGTCGCTGTGTGTGTACAAGCCGCCCATCGACACGGGCAGCTATGCCCATATGCTCGGTCAGCGCACCAACGGCAATCCGGAAAAGGTGCTCAACTTCCTCACGCCGCACCAGAAGTGGGGTATTCACAGCACCTATACCGATAACTTGCTGATGCTGACGATGTCGCGCGGCGGCCCGATCGTATGGATGTCGGAAGACGATGCGCGCTCGCTCGATATTGTGGACAACGACTGGATCGAGTGTTTCAACGCGAACGGTGCGCTGTGCGCGCGTGCGGTGGTCAGTCAGCGCATTCCGAGCGGCGCGGTGATGATGTATCACGCGCAGGAGAAGATCGTGAACACGCCGGGCTCTGAAATTACCGGCACGCGTGGCGGCATCCACAACTCGGTCACGCGCATCAGCGTCAAGCCCACGCACATGATCGGTGGTTACGCGCAGCTTTCGTATGGCTTCAACTACTACGGCACCGTCGGCTCGAATCGCGACGAGTTTCTGGTGGTGCGCAAGATGAATCGAATCGACTGGCTCGACGATACCGCCGACCAGGTTCTCGTGCCCCCGACCGGAGAACGCCAATGAAAGTGCGCGCTCAGATTGCAATGGTGCTCAATCTGGACAAGTGCATCGGCTGCCATACCTGCTCGATCACTTGCAAAAACGTATGGACGAGCCGCGAAGGCATGGAGTACGCGTGGTTCAACAACGTCGAGACCAAACCGGGCATCGGTTATCCGAAGGACTGGGAGAACCAGAAGCGCTGGCGCGGCGGTTGGACGCGCAAACCCAACGGCAAACTCGAACCCTTGCAAGGGGGCAAGCTGAAGCTGCTTGCGAGCATTTTTGCGAACCCCCATCTCCCGGAGATCGACGACTATTACGAGCCGTTTACGTACGACTACGGTCATTTGCAAACGGCCTCGGATGCGAAGGCCATGCCGGTGGCGCGCCCGCGCTCGCTGGTCACTGGCGAGCGCATGGAGAAGATCGAGTGGGGGCCGAACTGGGAAGAGATTCTCGGCGGCGAATTCGCCAAGCGCTCGCAGGACTACAACTTCGAAGCGGTGCAGAAGGATATCTACGGACAGTTTGAAAACACGTTCATGATGTACCTCCCGCGCCTTTGCGAACATTGCCTGAATCCGGCGTGCGTGGCGTCGTGTCCGTCGGGTTCGATCTACAAGCGCGAGGAAGACGGCATCGTGCTGGTCGATCAGGACAAGTGCCGCGGCTGGCGCATGTGTGTCTCGGGGTGTCCGTACAAGAAGATCTATTACAACTGGCATAGCGGCAAGGCGGAGAAGTGCATCTTCTGTTATCCGCGCATTGAAGTCGGCCAGCCGACCGTGTGTTCCGAGACGTGCGTCGGACGCATCCGTTATCTCGGCGTCTTGCTTTACGACGCCGACCGCATTAGCGAAGCGGCCAGCGTGGCCGATGAAAAAGACCTGTACGAAGCCCAGTTGTCAGTGTTCCTCGATCCGAACGATCCTGCCGTCATTGCGCAGGCAAAGCTCGACGGCGTACCTGATGCGTGGATCGAAGGCGCGAAGGCGTCGCCCGTCTACAAGATGGCGATCGACTGGCGCATTGCCTTCCCGTTGCATCCGGAGTACCGCACGTTGCCGATGGTGTGGTACGTGCCGCCGCTCTCCCCGATTAACGCGGCAGCCAATAGCGGCGATCTCGGTATGAATGGCGCGCTGCCCGACGTGTCGTCTTTGCGCATTCCGCTGCGCTACCTCGCGAATCTACTGACGGCCGGCGACGAAGCGCCGGTGAAGCTCGCACTCGAACGGTTGCTGGCGATGCGGGCGTTCATGCGTGCGCGGCATGTGGACGGCGTGCAGGCGGATGACGTCTTGCAGCAAGCCGGGCTGACAGTGGCGCAGATCGAGTCGATGTATCGCTATCTGGCGATTGCCAACTACGAGGATCGTTTCGTCATTCCGACGGCGCACCGTGAGTATGCGGAGAACGCCTTCGAGCTACATGCCGAATGCGGCTTCTCGTTTGGCAATGGTTGCTCGACCGGCAACGACACCGGCAATCTGTTCAATCCGGTCAAGAAGAACAAGCGGACCATTCCGATTCAGGAGATTTGAGATGGCCGTGCCCCATGCTCAAAATCACGTCAGCACCCTTAGCCTGCCGTGCCGTCTGCTCGGCGCACTGTTGCATTACCCGGGCGAAGACGTCACCGATGCGATGACCGACATTCGGCAAGCGCTGTTGAATACGCCGCGTCTTAGCGGTGTTGCCCGTCGCGAGCTGGTGTCCTTCTTTGACTATTGGCAGACGCGGGAGCTGCTGACGTTGCAAGAGAATTACGTTGCGCAATTCGACCGGGGGCGTGAAACGTCGCTCTATTTGTTCGAGCATGTCTATGGCGAATCCCGCGATCGCGGGCAGGCCATGGTCGATCTCATGCAGACCTATGAGCGCAGTGGCATTTATCTCGCGCCCGGTGAGTTGCCGGACTATCTGCCAGCGTTCCTGGAGTACGTGTCGGTCTTGCCCGAGCCGGACGGCATGGCCCGTCTTCAGGATATCGAGCACCTTGTGCAAACCATTGACGCGGGACTGGCCAAACGCGGCTCGCCTTACGCAGGACTGACGCGCGTATTGCTGTGGTTGGGCGGCGCGTCGACAGCACTGCGCGACCCGCAAGCCCCACCCGAGCATGTCGACGACGCGTCGGTCGTGCCGCAAGCGCAGGACTTCGAGGCTATCGACGCGAGCTATCAGGACGCCCCCGTGCGCTTCATGGGCGCGGGCCATCCCGGTGGGCAGGGCAATACCGTCGGCGAACCGATTCAGTTTTACGCGCGCCGTCCCGGGCGCTGAATGCGAACAGCAAGGAGTTTGACCATGGACGCTTTCATTCATCAGTTCCTGTTCGGCATTTATCCGTACATTTGCCTCACCGTGTTGCTCGTCGGTAGTCTGATTCGCTTCGACCGAGAGCAGTACTCGTGGAAGAGCGATTCGTCGCAGTTGCTCAAGCATGGCATGTTGCGTCTGGGCAGCAACATGTTCCACTGGGGCATTCTGGTGGTCGTGGCCGGGCACTTCGTCGGCTTCCTGGCGCCGCACTGGCTTGTCGCGCCGTTTCTGTCGGCCTCGCAGCACCAGATGCTCGCGATGGTGGGGGGCGGCGTGGCCGGCGTGGTGGCGATTATCGGCCTCACGGTCCTCATCATCCGCCGGATCGGCACACCGCGTGTACGCGCTACGAGCCGCACGTGGGATATCGTCATCGTCTTCATGCTCTGGTTCCAGCTGGCGCTCGGCCTCGGCACCGTGTTGTTATCGATGCGCCATATGGACGGTGCCATGTTCGAGCAGTTGACCGACTACGTGAAGGGTGTGGTGACGCTCCAGCCGGGCGTGGCCGCATTGCTCGAAGGCGTGCCACTGACGTACCGCGTGCATATCGCGCTTGGATTCACGATCTTCCTCGTATCACCGTTCACCCGAATGGTTCACATCTGGAGCGGTTTGGCCTCCATTGTGTATCTGATCCGTCCGTATCAACTGGTGCGCAAGCGCTGAGTGAGTGCCGTTCGGCAATCTTCTGAAGGTCATCGACATGGAAAATCTGTTGACGGATGCGCACGCGCCGCTGCGCGTGAACGGTATCGAAATATCGGCGAGCGATATCGATGCTGCAGTGGCCGAACTGGCCGACGCCCCGGGGCCGGGCGAAGCGCCCGCAGCGGACGTGGCGCAAACGGCCCGTTACGCGCTGGCCATTCGCGAATTGGTGCGTCAGCGTGCCGTCGAGCTTGGGGTGCCGATCGACACCGACCGGCCCGACACGATGGCCGACGCGGTCTTCGCCAAAGAGGTCGTGACACCGGTCGCGACGCCCGAAGAGTCCCGTCGCTATTACGAACAGCATCGCGAGCGTTTCACCAGCGGAGAACTTGTGCACGCGAGCCACATCCTGTTCGGTGTGACAGGGCGCGCGCCGCTCGCGCTCGTGCGCGCCAAGGCCGAAGAGACGCTGAACGCCATTCTGCAAGCGCCGGACCAGTTCGAGAGCCTGGCGCGGGAGCGTTCGAATTGCCCGTCGGCACAGGTCGGCGGCAGTCTCGGTCAATTGGATCGTGACAGTTGTGTGCCGGAGTTCGCGCAAGGCATCTTCGGCTCGCAGGAGACGGGGGTATTGCCTCGGCTTATCAAGACTCGCTTCGGCTTCCATCTCGTTCGCATCGATCACCGCGTTCCCGGTACGTTGATTCCGTTCGACGCGGTGAAGGACGACGTGGCCACGATGCTCACCGAGCAGGTTCGCTTGCGCGCAACGCGTCAGTACGTGCTGCTGCTTGCCGCTCAGGCGGAATTGGAGGGCGTGAGCTTCGCACCCGCCGATGGTCCGCTCGTTCAATGAGGGAGAGGGCATGGAAAACGCACTCGTTACCGTATCGAAGTCATCTGCCGACGGCACGCCTGCACCGGGTGGCAAGGCGTATTCGGTGCTGTTTGCCAGTACGCTCGCGTTTCTCGTGTGCTTCGTTGTATGGATGATGTTCGGCGTGTTAGGCATCCAGTTGCGCGAGGACCTGGGGCTGAACAGCACCGAATTCGGTCTGCTCACAGCAACGCCGGTGCTGACCGGTGCGGTGATGCGCTTGCCGCTCGGGATCTGGACGGACCGCTTCGGCGGCCGCATCGTGATGACCGTGCTGCTCGTCGCCTGCGCGATTCCGGTGTACATCGTGAGCTACGCCACACAGCTTTGGCAGTTCTTGCTGATCGGGTTGTTTCTGGGGTGCGTCGGGGCGTCGTTTGCTGTCGGAACGCCGTACGTAGCGCGATTCTTCCCGCCCGAGAAGCGGGGTTTTGCGATGGGTTTTTTTGGCGCGGGGACAGCGGGCGCTGCTGTCAATCTGTTCATTACGCCGAGTCTTCAAGCCGCGTACGGATGGCGGGAAGTGCCGCGCATTTATGCGATTGCGCTGCTCGTCACGGCGGTGATCTTCTGGGTTGCCTCGGCACCAGACCCGGGCGCGGGAAAGAAGGGCGGCTCGATCCTGCAATCCTTCAAGGTGCTGGGCAACGTGCGCGTCTGGCGGCTGTGCCAGTACTACTCGATCACGTTCGGGGGCTTCACGGCGCTCTCGTTGTGGATTCCGCAGTACCTCAAGGCGGAGTACGGCATGACGGTGGTGATGGCTGCGGCGGTGGCTGCGGGCTTTTCGCTGCCGGGGTCGGTGCTGCGCGCCGTCGGCGGCGTGCTTTCCGATAAGTTCGGCGCGCATGCGGTGACGTGGTGGTGCCTGTGGGTGGCGTGGATTTGTCTGTTCCTGCTGTCCTACCCGAAGACGGATTTCGTCATCTACACGATCGAGGGGCCGCAGACGTTCCACATTAGCGTGTCGGTGGTGGCGTTCGTACTGCTTGCGTTCATCCTCGGTGCGGTGTTCGCGTTCGGCATGGCGTCGACATTCAAGTACGTCTCGGACGAATTTCCGGAAAATCTTGGCGTGGTCACCGGTATCGTGGGGCTTGCCGGCGGACTCGGCGGTTTTCTGCTGCCGATCATGTTCGGCGCACTGCTCGACATCCTCAAGATCCGGTCGAGCTGCTTCATGCTCATGTACGGCATCGTGTGGGTGTCACTGATCGTGATCTATCTATCTGAAGTCAGGCGTACGCGGGTGATGTAGCCGATGCCGGGGGCAGCGGTCTCGGGGACGCATAGGCCTTGTGGTAGACCGTCACGCCGGTGTTGCCAGCGGCCAACGAGGCGATATCGTCCGCAGGCAAGCGTATCCAGCTTCCTGCCGCGTGAGCATCGCCATCGACCAGCAACGTCCCATCGAGAACAAGCAGTTCGACGATGCGTGGCTGAGTGATGAGGCGCGGTGAGCGCAACGGCGCATTTGCCGCGAGACGGATCAACACAACGCGCTCCTGTTCATCGCTGAACAGTGGACAGACATCCTGTCCGGGGAGCGTACGCCAGTTGGCCGCGTCGCTCGTGTCGATGCGCACTACGGTGTCTTGTGAAGCAGGCATCTGCATGAGCTTGACGAAAATCGTCGCACCGTCCCGGCTCGACGGACGATGTGAAGAGCCAGGTGGATTACGCAGATACCATCCGGCCGGATAGTCGTGTCCGTCGGCGGAGAACGTGCCGGACAGGACGAGAATCTCTTCGCCGCCCGGATGGCTATGCGCGGGAAAGTCGGACGCCGCGTCGTAACGAACGATACTCGTCGCACGCGCCTTTTCTGTGCCGATGCGGTCGAGCATCACGCGCTCGACCCCAGCTTGCGGTGACGGTACCCATACGTACTGCGTGGGCGTGACAGCGGCTCGTTGCGAGAAATCGGCGTTCACGCGCATGGTCAGACAGCCTGATGCTTTCGCGAGCGGCTCCATTGAAGCCACACGACGCCGATCACACCAATGGCCAGCGGCGGCAGCATGAGACCGGCCACGGCCGTCCAGCCCAATGACGTTAGCAGACTGCCCGAGGCGAACGAACCGATGACCATTGCGCCGAAGACGACGAAGTCGTTGACCGACTGCACGCGCGGACCTTCCTCAGGGGAGTGACACGTCAGCACCATCGCTGAGGCACCGAGGAAACCGAAGTTCCAGCCCAGTCCGAGCAGCACGAGTGCGACCCAGAAGTGGCCGACCGTGAGCCCGGCCATACCGGCGAACGCCGCACACGCGGTCAGCACCAGCCCCAGCAGCACGATGCGATGCGCGCCGAAGCGTGTGATCAGGCGTCCGGTGAAGAAGCTGGGGGCGTACATCGCAATCACGTGCAGTTCGATGCCGAAGTTTGCATGCTCGCGCGCAATGCCGCACAGCTCCATCGCCAGCGGTGCGGACGTCATCATGAAATTCATCAGCATGTACGTGACGACACCGCAGAGCATGGCGACGAGCAATCTCGGGTCGCGCAGGAAGACAGCAACGGGACGGCCTTCCTGCGCGGTTTGCGATGCCCCCGGCTGAGCGGGCTTGCGCGGCATGTCGAACTTGCCGCCGGCCAGCACGATGGCAGACAGCAGGGCGACGACAGCGGCGCTCAGATACGTCACGGCGTAAGCGTGCGGTGGCCACGCGTTCATCGTGCCGGTCACGAGTTGCGGGCCGAGCACACCTGCGGCCACACCGCCCGCCAGCACAGTCGATAGCGCTCTGGGCCGTTCTTCAGCGGACACGCACTCTGCCGCCGCGAACCGGAACGTCAGCACGACGGCCGCATACGCGCCGCCGAAAATCATGGCGAAAGTGAAGAGCGCGAACGAATGGAAGATGAGCGCGACGGCCGCCAGAAGACCCATCGCCACGCCGCAGGCATTGCCCGCGATGAACGCAGCGACGCGTCCGTAGCGCTTGGTGATGGATCCGACGGGCAGTGTGGAGATGGCCATGCCCAGGACAAAGACAGAGATCGGTAGCGTCGCCAGCGTCGGATCGGGCGAGAGCATGTGGCCGATGATCGCTGCCGTCGCGTAGACGACCGTCGAGTTGGCACCGGCAAGGGCTTGCGCGAAGGACAACCGCAGCACGTTGCGGTTGGTGATCAGGCCGAACATCGTTGGCGTCCTCTTGAGGCATGGCGAAGCGGAGAAGTCTGACGTGTTCCGGCCGACGTCGCAAATCAGTTTATCTGTGCCAGTGCGAAAGAAATTCTTTGTCGCAACCGTCGATCTTCGAGATGCGAACGCCCGGTCCGGATCGCGGGGCAGGGCGAGAAGGTCTACCCGGCCTTTGGGGCGCGTCTGAGCGAAGCGGAACGCTTTGCGCTGCGTCAGGACAAGTATTCGGGACGTGCGCCAGGGCATCTCTACTCGCTCGAAATGCACAGCCCGCCGGTCCGATAACCGGTGGGCTGTTTCCATTGGAAGACTGCGCAATTCATTACGAATTTTCACGAGCGCGCTATTCGCCACCCGCTTGTGCTACAGTTCCGCAGCAAAAAATCAAAAGCCAACATTCCGGGCGGCGCAAGAACGCTCAGGAATCCAGATCGTCGTGTTTCGCCATACGACACGATGTAAGAAATTTTGCGACACGCAAGTTCCGGTAGTTGAAAGTGTTGTACCGAATCAGATTTTGCAACCGCATTGCGAAAGGGTATCGGGGACCATGATTAACGCTGCTGTGGGGCACCTTGCGGGGCGGCTCAACGAACACTTAAAACAAACGTATACGCTCGACGGCGACATCGTGACGATGTCCGGTCTGGTCGACGTCAACGGTCAAGCTGTCGCCAACACCAGCAACCGTCTGGTCGTAATGCTCACGCACATCGAGCGCGACTCCGGCCCGGTGCGCAAGGGCATTCCGGGAGACGCGGGTGCATCGAGCCTGTCGCTTGGCGTGGCACCGTTGTATCTCAATCTCTATGTGATGGTGGCGGCCAATTTCACGGGCGGCCATTATCAGGATTCGCTTAAGCTGATCTCAGCGGCCATCGCATTCTTCCAACGCAATCCCGTGTTCGATCATCGCTCGTCGCCGTCGCTCGATCCGCGTATCGACCGGCTGATGCTCGAGATCGAGAATCTGGATATCCGCGAACTCAGCAACCTCTGGACGATGCTCGGCGGCAAGTATTTGCCGTCCGTGTTGTACAAGGTTCGCCTGATGGCACCGGATACCGGCGACATTACCGGCACTGTGCCGACCGTGCGTGCGCCGGTTCCGGCGATCAGTCACTGAGCGGACCTAAGGGGATGCCCACGTCTGCTTCCACGCCGGTGGTGCCGGGCTATACGCGCCTGTTTTCCATCGACGTTACCCACGCCTACTGGACGGTGCCGCATCTGTGGCTTCGCCATGAAGCCACGCCGGACACTGCCGAGTGGGTGCGCCGCCGCGACCTGCTCGTGCGTGCGCATCGTCAGGGTGTGGCGGTTTTCTGCGCCACTGAGCGTCGCGACGTTCTGCTCCACGGCCTCCGACGCGGTGATGCAATGGCGACCTTCAAGTGGTACGCGCAGGACACCGCATTTTCCCTTTACACGTCACCGACACGCCCGGCCGCGCAGCTTGGCCCGTCAGTGTGCTTCGTCACCAGCGAAGCGAGTGTGCCCGTCGATGGACTGCCGTCGTCACGTCGGCTGCATGCGCAACCCTACGTCGATGCTAGCGATGTCGTTCCCGTCGATACGCCATCGCTCTCGCCGTATCTCGAACGCGCCGATCGTGTGAATCCGCCTGTGCTGGTGGTGCAGATCGATCTCGCCGATCAGGTGACAGGCGGCGAACCGGGCGGCGTCGACTACGTGGCGAATTTTGGCGCGCGTGAGAGTTGCTGGCGTTATTACTACGTGTGCGCGGATGGAGCAGAAGCCGCGGATAGCGCGGACGCGCTCAATATCGTCGATCTGGACGAGAAGGTGAGCTTTGTCACGGCAGGCCGCGAGGCGCGGCCGGGTGGACGTCACGCCGTGATCTTCGAGAGTGAGCAAGCGATTGCAATGCAGCAGCAATACCCGCAGCGATTTCAGTTGCGGGAACGGGGCCGGTCGGGTGAACGCGTGTTGATCCGGAGACTGCCCAATGCCGACATCGGCAGCCTGACGCAGAAGACGCCGAAGGTGCACAAACCGCAGGACGCTGAACTAGCGGCGCAAAGCCGGGCAGTACTGGTATCCGAGATCTACATCAATTGACATCGATGACCGAGGTGAACACATGGCGCAATACAAAACACCAGGCGTATACGTAGTCGAGCAAAACGCGTTTCCCAATTCCGTGGTCGAAGTCGCCACGGCCGTGCCTGCCTTCATCGGCTACACGCAGTTCGCCGATAACAAGGGCACGCCGCTGGCCGGTACGCCGTGGCGTATCAGCTCGATGGCCGAATTCCTGATGTACTTCGGTGGCCCGCCGCCGACGACTTACTCGCTCGACGCGGTGGCCGCAGCGACGGCACCGACCAAGCCAGCGACCGATGCTGCGGCCGGTGATGCCGCCGGGGGCGACGCTGCCGCCACGCCGCCCGCACGTCCCGTCGTTACCGACCTCTTCATCGGTGCACAGGGCGCACGCAAGCCGTTCAAGTTCACGCCGCAAGGCATCGAGTACTTGCTGTACTACAGCATGCTGTTCTTCTTCCAGAACGGCGGCGGCCCGTGCTATATCGTGTCGGTCGGCACGTACGATGGCGGCAGCGTCAGCTCAGACGACCTGATCAAGGGAATTCAGTCGCTCGTGAAGGAGCAGGAACCGACAATGGTGCTCGTGCCCGACGCGGTGCGTCTGTCGCGTCAAGACTGTGCCTCGGTGCAGAAGGAAATGCTCATGCACTGTGGTTACACCATGCGTAATCGGTTTGCGATTCTCGACGTGTTCGGTGGCGCGTGGGACCGTCAGACGCCTGGCGGCGATTGCATCACCGACTTCCGCGACGACGTCGGTTCCTCCTTCCTCGACTTCGGCGCGGGGTACTACCCGTGGGTCAACACGTCGATCGTGACGGAGAAGGATCTCGACTTCACGAAGCTCGCCAACCTGAGCCAGCTCCAGACGCTGATCACCGCCGAACTCGATTCGGTGCTCAATCCTCCGGCACCCGTGTCACCGGCCGCACAAGCGAAGGCCGCACAGGTCAAGGCTGTCCTGGCGAAGCTCACGGGCGGCGACGCAGCGAAGACGGATGCCGCACCGGCAGGTGCAGCCGATGCCGCCGCCACGCCAGCAGCCGCACCGGCCGCCGAGGGTGACGCAGCCGCAGCCGTCCCCGCCAAGGCGGACGCCACGGCCGCAGCCAAGCCTCCGGTCATGACGAAGGCTGCCATCGCCGATCTGCACAAGACGTTGAGCGTCATCAGCGCTGTCTATGTGCAGGTGCTCCAGTCGCTTCAGAAAAAGATCAACCTGATGCCGCCCGCCGCTGGCATGGCGGGTCTTTACACGCTGGTCGACAACACGCGCGGCGTGTGGAAGGCCCCGGCCAATATCAGCCTGAACGGCGTAGTGTCGCCGTGCGTGAACATCTCGAATGCCGATCAGGAAGACCTGAACGTGCCGACCACGGGCAAGTCTGTCAACGCCATTCGCAGTTTCATCGGCGAAGGCGTGATGGTGTGGGGCGCACGTACGCTCGACGGTAACAGTCTCGACTGGCGCTACCTGAGCGTGCGCCGCACGATGATCATGATCGAAGAGTCGCTGCGCCTCGCGTGCAAGGCCTATGTGTTCGAGCCGAACACGGCCAATACGTGGGTGACGATCAAGAGCATGGTGCGCAACTTCCTCACCAGCGTGTGGAAGCGCGGCGGTCTGGCGGGTGCGAGCCCGGACGATGCCTTCCAGGTCTTCGTGGGGCTGGGCGAGACGATGACCGGCGAGGACATTCTCGAAGGCATGCTCAAGGTGACGGTGCTGGTGGCGGTGAGCCGTCCGGCCGAATTCATCGAGCTGACGTTCCAGCAACAGATGCAGAAGTCCTGAGCGCGCTCGGGCGCGATCCGCTAGGCCGGACGATAGCCGCTGCGCGCTGAGGAGATCGACAGATGTCGACGCGAAGCGCGAAACGTGGGCACGGTCCGGCATTTTCCGCATGCAATCAATAGACGAGGTGTGTGATGGCAGACGATGGTTCGAAACAATCCACCACGGTTTGGCCCCTTCCCAAGTTTTACTTTCAGGTCAAGTGGGACTCGCAGGTCATGTCGTTTCAGGAAGTGAGCGGCCTGGACGTGCAGTCCGAAGAAATCAAATACCGTCATGGCGATAGCCCCGAGTTCTCCGTGATCAAGATGCCGGGCATGAAGAAGTACGGCAACGTGACCATGAAGAAGGGCGTGTTCAAGTCCGATAACAAGTTCTGGGACTGGTTCAACCAGATCAAGATGAACACGATCAAGCGGGTGCCGGTGACGATCAGCCTGCTCGACGAAGCGGGCAAGCCGACGATGGTCTGGACGCTCGCCAACGCGTGGCCGACCAAGATCACGGGCACCGATCTGAAGTCCGAAGGCAACGAAGTCGCCATCGAGACCATCGAGATCGTGCACGAAGGGCTGACCATCGCCAATAGCTGACGTGTGTATGCCGCACTGGTGTGCCCGCCTCGCGGGCCGCCAGCGTCGGCCGCCGTCGTGCATGTCCGGGGGATGCGTTCGATTCCCTGCTGTTCCGATTACCACGCTTGTGCGCTATGCCGTCATCGCCGTTCGATCCCTATCCACCGTCAGCCTTTCATTTCCGCGTGATGTTCGCGTCCACCGCCGGTGCGATGGATGCTTCGTTTCGCGATGTGTCGGGTATCGCGACGGAACTCGATACGGAAGCAGTGCCCGAGGGCGGGGAGAACCGCTTTGTGCATACGCTGCCGAAGGGCGTCAAGCATCCGCATCTGGAGCTCAAGCGGGGCATCGCTTCAATGACTTCGCCCTTGGTGATGTGGTGCCGTTCGGTGTTCGAGGGCGAGTTCACCGTGCCGATCCGGCCACAGTCGCTGATGGTGCAGTTGCTCGACGAATTGCATCTGCCGATTCGCATCTGGACGTTTGCGAACGCTTTTCCGGTGAAGTGGGAAATCGAGAGTTTCGGTTCGACGAAAAACGAAGTGGCCATCGAGAAGATCGTACTGAGCTACACCTACTCGAACCGCATGGCGTGAAGACAAGCAAAGCGCACAAGGGGATTCGCCGATGCCAATCGAAATCGGTCATCTGAGCATCAAATCTACGGTCGTGCAGCGTGCCTCCGACACCGTCGGTGCACTGACGACGCCGATCGACGAGCCGGGCGTGTCGCGCAGCTTCGACGAACAGGCGCGAGCCGATTTGCTCGCCGAATGCCGTTCGTTGGTGCTCGACCTGCTCGAACGGGCGAAGGAGCGTTAAGCCGTGGCGACCAGTCTTACCCGTCGCAAGTTCAGCATTGCGCCGTGCACGGTGTCGAGCGGCCAGATTGCCGTTGACAACAGCCGCACGCCGTTCGAAGCGCTGATCAACCCGGTCGGCTATAAGCGCAAGCTGAGCATCGAGTACAACAAGAAGCAGACGCTCGGGCAGCCGAGCGCTACGCCGCGCTTTAGCGCCGTGCGGCCCGAAACCATCAGCATCGACAATCTCGTGCTCGACGGAACCGGCGTGGTGGATGGCACCGACTCGCGCAGCGTCAAGGACATGATCGACGCCATGCTGGCGGTGATCTACAAGTACGACGGCAAGAAGCACGAGCCGAATTACGTGCGTCTGTTGTGGGGCACGTTCATCTTCTTTGGCCGTGTCGAGTCCATCGGGCTCGACTACACGATGTTCAAACCCACCGGCGAGCCGCTGCGTGCCCGTGTGTCGCTGGGCATTGTCGGCTGGGTGAGCGCGACCGAGAGTTCGCTGCGTGCAAATCTCAGCTCGCCGGACCTGAGTCACCTCGTCGAAGTCACGGCGGGCGACACGCTGCCGCTGCTGTGCAACCGCATCTATAACGATCCCTCGTATTACCGCGAAGTCGCGCGCATCAACAATCTGACCGGTTTCCGCAAGCTGGAGCCGGGCATGATGCTGCGCTTCCCGCCGCTTGTCTGACGCTATGGCCGATTCTCCCGCACTCAATTCCAGCGGCGTGCTCAAGCTGACGATCACCAGCAACGGCTCGCCCCTTGCCGACACGATCCGCGTGATTTCGGTAGATATCGAGCGCGCCGTCGGGCGCATATGTCAGGCGCGCATCGAGATCCTCGACGGCGATATGCCCGACAACGACTTTCCGGTCAGCGACATGGACACGTTCGCGCCCGGCGCGGCCATCGTGATCAGCGCGGGCTATGGATCGAATGCCACACAGATTTTCGACGGCGTGCTGATCCGCCACAGCATTCGCATTACAGGCGGTAACGAAGCACGGCTGGTGCTGGAATGCCGTCACAAGGCCGTGAAGATGACGATTGGCAGTTGCAACGCCAACTACATCGACATGAAGGACAGCGACATCATCGGCCAGTTGATCGGCAAGGCGGGTGCGACGTCCGATGTCGCCGCGACCACCACCCAGCACAAGGAAATCGTCCAGTTCTACAGCACGGACTGGGACTTCATGCTGCTGCGCGCAGAGGCGAACGGTGCGCTGGTCATTGCCGACGACGACGGCAAGATCACGGTGAAAGCGCCGCAAACCAGTGCAGCCGCCGTGTTGAAAGTGACCTACGGCATGGATCTCATGTCGTTCTCGGCCGACATCGATGCGCGCACGCAGTTGCAGAGCGTCGTGGCTGCTGCGTGGGATCCGTCCACGCAGGCGATGGTGCAGCAAACGGCGGGGTCCGCGTCGCTCTACGAGCAGGGCAATCTGAGCGCATCGACACTGGCGAGCGTCGCAGGGCCAGCCACGTTCCGTCTGCAATCGACGGTGCCGGTGCCGTCCGACGATCTCAAGTCCTGGAGCGACGCCACGCAAATGCGCGCGGCACTGGCTCGCATTCGCGGACATATGTCGTTTCAGGGCAGCGCATTGGCTAAGCCGGGCACGATGATCGAAGTTGAGGGCGTGGGCAAACGCTTCAGCGGCAGCGTGTTCGTGAGCGCCGTGCAGCATCGCATTGCCGACGGCAACTGGATCTCCGAGGTGGATTTCGGCATGTCGCCCGAACGCTTCTCCGAGCGCCGGGGCGCGGGGGATGTCATGGCGTCGGGCCTTGTGCCGGGTGTCGGCGGCTTGCAGATCGGCGTCGTCACGAAGCTCGATGCCGACCCCGAGAGTCAATACCGGATTCAGGTCGCGGTGCAGGTGTTGCAGGCGGAGACGGTCGGTGTCTGGGCACGGCTCGCGAGCTTCTACGGTTCGTCAGGCGTTGGAGCATTCTTCATCCCCGAGATCGGCGACGAGGTCATTCTGGGATATCTCAACGGAGACCCGTCCTATCCCGTGGTGCTGGGCAGCGTCTACAGCAGCCAGCACAAGATGCCTTACGAGCTGACCGCCGAGAACTTCACCAAAGCACTCTGGACGAAGGGGCTGCTCAAGGTCATCTTCGACGACGACAAGAAGGTCATCACGCTCATCACGCCGCAGAAGAACACGATCGAGATGAGCGACGATGCCAAGTCGATCTGCCTGACCGATCAGAACGACAACAAGATCCAGATGACGCCGGACGGCATCACGCTCGACAGCCCCAAGGACATCGTCATCAATGCGAAGGGCAAGGTGAGCATCAGCGCGGTGGGGAATATCGAGCAGACCGCGCAGGCCGACCTCAAGAGTCAGGCGCTCAACATCACCAGTACCGCGAACGTTGGCTTCACGGCCAAGGGATCGGCCACGGCCGAGCTTTCGGCCAGCGGCCAGACGACGGTCAAGGGCGCGCTGGTGATGATCAACTGACGCGCACGCCACGCGTCGGAAAAAGACAAAGGAGATAACGACATGCCGATGGCCGCCAGATTGACCGACATGCACACCTGCCCGATGCAGACACCCGCCGTGCCTGCGCCGATCCCGCACGTCGGCGGTCCGATCATCGGTCCGTGCGTGCCCACGGTGCTGGTCGGCAAGCTGCCTGCCGCCGTGGTGACGGACAACTGCGTCTGCGTCGGTCCGCCGGACAGCATCGTGATGGGCTCGACGACGGTGATGATCGGGGGGAAGCCGGCGGCACGCGTGGGAGACACGTGCGCGCACGGCGGCGCGATCGTGATGGGATGTCCGACCGTGATGATCGGCGGCTGAGCGCGGGAGGCGCGTTTGAGCACAGATAAATCCTTTCTCGGCACTGGCTGGGCGTTTCCGCCGCGCTTCGGCGACAGCGCGGGCAGCGGCCGCACGCAGATGGTCGAAGCCGAGGCCGATATTCGCGAAAGCCTCGGCATCATCCTCTCCACGGTGCCGGGCGAGCGCATCATGCAGCCCACGTTCGGTTGCGGGATCAAGGCGTACGTCTTCGAGGAAATCAGCGAGAGCGTGATGACCGAGATGCGCGACGCCATCGATCGGGCGATTCTGTTCTTCGAGCCCCGCGTCACGGTGGAGCGTATCGAGATCGACGCGTCGAACGCGATGGAAGGGCGCGTCGACGTGCTGATCGATTACACGGTGCGCGGCACGAACACCCGCAGCAACATGGTCTACCCGTTCTATTTCCTCGAAGGCACCAACGTGCCGACGGTGCAGATCGAGCCGCAACGGTAACCCGGCCCGGTGTCCCGATAACAAGAATCGTCACGATCAGCGCAACGACAACACGAACCGATGCACAACCTCATCATTCGAGATGGCACCAGTCAGGCGATGCGGGCGCTGCCCGCGTTGCAGGATGGGTATTTCCATCTCGACGAGATGACGTTTCACGAGCTGCTCGATGTCGTTGTCGAGTTCGCGGCGCTGGTGCGCTTTCACAACGCCGACGACAAGCCTGAGGGCGACTGGTCGCCATTCTTTCGCGCCGACGAAACCGTCGTCATGAGTCGCATTCTGGCGTTCGATTTGTCGCGCGAGACGGAGCGGTTCGCGCAATGGTGGCGGGACACCCCGGAATATGACGGCGTGCGCGGCCACGGCGCAGGCGTTCGCGCGATGATCGGCGCATCCCCGGTCCCGGAACTTGTCGTCACGCTCAACGGCTGGTATGTGGCGCTCTCGCAAGCGCAGACGGACAACGGACTGGCACTGCGCACGGTGCTGCGGGCCGTCATCATGCAACTGAGTCGGCGGGCTTCCGGCGTGCCGCGCGTGATCGAATCGATGTCGCTGCGCGAGCCGCTCGACGCCGTCTGGACCGAGGCGGAGCGCTCGCCGCATGCGCCTGTGACCAACACGGCTACGCCTGAACCTGACGCCGTGCCGGGCAAGGCCGACGTGCGCGCGGATTTTCATGCGTACATGAAGGCCATTGAGATGGTGCGCAAAGAGGCGCTGGCCCGCCTGCCTGCGTCGCTCCAAAGCGGCAATCACGATCCGGCCATCGGCTTGCTGATCGCGTTCGTCAAACAGTTCGAAAAGCTTCAGAACAAGCTCAACGGGTACACGCAGAAGTTCATCGATTTCTACTACGAACGTATGCTCGGCAGTGCGCCGCGTGGCGTGGTACCCGATCGGACGTGGTTGGTATTGCGTCGCAATCCCGATGCCAGGGATGTTGTGGTCCCCGCAGGGACGGCGTTCCCCGCCGGGGTCGACGCACACGGTCACGACATCGTCTACGAATCGGAAGACGAACTGCGTGTGAGCGGTGCACGTGTGACGCGCGTGCAGACGCTGTATCTCGACCACAACGGATACAGCATGCCGGAGAACCTGCTACCGGAGGATCCGGACAACGGTGCGACGGGGCGCAAGTGGCCCACGGCGGCGTGGTTCGAAGACGTGCCATGCGGGCCACCCGGCGTGGAGCATCCGCAAGCCTGGCCGGTGCTTGGCGCGCCGAAGCCCGGCGCGGGTATCAGCCCGCATAGTGCCGCGCGGGTCGGCTTTGCGCTGGCCAGCAAGGTGCTGTTGCTCAAGGAGGGCGAGCGCGTCATCCGGCTGACGATTACGTTTGCCGACGAACGGCTGGTCACGCAACTGGGGCACATCGCCGACGCCGTATTCAATACGCCGGTAGAAAGCACTGCCATATCCGTTGACGGCAGCGAGGCGCCGGACGGGAGGCAATCGTCGGATGAAACCCATCTGCGTCGTCAGGACCTCTATCTGAAAATTCTACGCAGCTTGTTCTCCGTCTCACTGACGGGCGAGAAGGGTTGGATCGATATTGCCGGTTACGTGCCCGGACTGTTCGGCAACGAACTGACGCTCAGCTTCGCGCTCGCTCCGGAGGCGCCGTCGGTGGTGCGCTATTCGCCCACGCTGCACGGTGAGAATTTCGACGTCGACACGCCGCTCGTGCGCTGCGTCATCAATCCCGGCGCGTATCTGTTCCCGTATGGCCTGCTGCGCAATCTGCCCGTGACCGGCGCGCAAATCGATGTCGACGCGCATGGCTGTCGCGATCTGGTGCTTTATAACAACATCGGTCAGCTCAGCGCGGCAACACCGTTTGCACCGTTCGGGCCGCTGCCGCGACTGGGTAGCTATCTGGTGGCGGGCAGTACGGAAATGGCGGCCAAGCGCATCACACGGTTCGGTCTTCGCATCGAGTGGGCAGACCTGCCGCGTGTGACCGGCGGCTTCGGCACGTGGTACGACGGCTACGACGTGCGTCTCACGAACGAAGATTATGTGGCGTCGGTCGAGGTGCTCGCCAAGGGTGGATGGTTGCCCGCTGGGGACGCGCCGCGTCCCGTCGTGCCGCTCTTTCACACGCGGGTCACGCCCGGCAAGGGCGAGCGCATCGACAACGTCATCGTGTGGGAGGCGGGTTCGCTCGCGCATCTCTTCGAGCCGGACGAGGGTGTTAGCGCCGCGCATCCGCTCACGTGGGGGCCGGGGGCGAAGAATGGATTCTTCAAGTTCACATTTGCCGCGCCCGCATTCGCTTTCGGGCATGAGGCGTACCCGCAGGTGCTGTCGTCGACGATGCTCGCCAACTCACGCAAGCGTATGTGGCGCAAACAGCGCCCGATGCCGCGTGCCCCATACACGCCCATCGTCAACACCATCTCGTTCGATTACAGCGCGACGGGGGCGATCAGCGTCGAGCGGATTGCGAATCGAGACGAAGACGGGCGCTTCCTGCATCTGTTCCCGTCCGGCTGGGAATCGCTCGACATGACGAGCTATCCAGCCCCCGAGCTACTCCCACGCTTCGAAGATGCGGGCAACCTGTACATCGGCATCGATGCGAACGACCTCGGCGACACATTGACCTTGCTGTTCCAGCTTCGCGAAGACTCCCGGCCGGTGACGGGAGCCGCGGACGACGCCAGCGGTGACGGACGACCGGCAGGCTTGCGCTGGAGCTATCTCGGCAACAACGTTTGGAAGCCGCTCGCGCTTCGCGACGTCCTCACGGACGGCACGCACAAGCTCATGACTTCGGGAATTGTGACGTTGCGGGTGCCGGACGATATCGGCCGTCGCAACACCGTCATGCCCGACGGGCTGTACTGGCTGCGCGTGAGCGCCAACCGCGATATGGAGAAATATTGCAGTTTGTACGCGGTGCATGCGCAAGCCGTGCAGGTCCGTCGCGGGGCAGACGTGCCGCCGGAAGTGCCGATGGTCCTGCCAGCAGGCACCATTGCGCGCAGTCGACGTCCGCTCCCGGGCATCGTGTCCGTCGTGCAACCGCTGCCATCGTGCGGCGGCCGGGCACAGGAGACGCGAGAACAGATGCGTACGCGTGTGAGCGAACGGTTGCGCCACAAGCAGCGCGCGGTCACGCCCGCCGACTTCGAATCGATGATTCTCGAGGCGTTTGCCGAAGTCTACAAAGTGAAGTGCTTCGCGAACCTGTCGACCCGGCACGGTCCGGTCGATTGTGTTCGCCCAGGGCAGGCGCTCGTAGTGCCGCTACCGTACTGGCCTGCCACGAAAGACGGTGAGCAGATGCCCATGCTCGACGGCAACGTCGTCCAGCAGATCGCCGAGTTTGCGAATGCGTTGTCGTCGCCCTGGGCGAGTGTTTCCGTCGAGAACCCGGTCTACGAACGCATTCAGGTGCGCTGCAAGGTGCGCTTCACCGATCGCGCGGGCAACGGTCATTACCTCGCGCTGCTCAACGCGGCGATCTCGCGCTATCTCACGCCGTGGCAGGACGATGTGGGCTACCGAACGCACTTCGGATGGTGTATCCGGCAACACGATCTCGAGGCGTATATCGGCTCGTTGCCGTATGTGCAGTACGTCTCGGGCTTTTCGATGCTGCGCATCGCGACGGTTGTCACGGACCCCTACGCGACCGCAGCAGCGGGCACCGACATGCAGACCTTCACGCTGTTCGACACCGCCCGGCGCTCGGGCGCTGCCACGGCCCCGCAGACGGACATCGTTCCGCTGTATCCGTGGAGCATTGCGATCCCGGTAGCGAATCACGCCATCGAAGCGGTGGACGACGACAAGGATTACGCGGGCGTGCCGACCACGCTCAGTCAGTTGGAAATCGGCACCACCTTCATCATTTCGGATGACGACCATGAACGGAAAACCGATCGCCCGGCGTAACCGGGACACTTTGCGGCGTAAGTTCGGCAACGGCGAGATGCCGTCGGCCACGGCATTCTCCGAACTGATCGACTCCATGCTCAACATCGTGGACGAGGGGTTCGACAAGACCCCGGTCGATGGCCTGAAGGTCTCCCAGCTCAATCAGGGCAAGTTGCTGAGCTTCTATCAGAACATCGACCTGAAGAGCCCCATCTGGACGATCCAGCTTGACAGCGAGGCGGGCGGACTGGCTTTCGGCAACCCCGACAACCCCAACGCGCTCACCTTGCGACAGTTAGGCAAGAAGCCTGCGCGCGACGCGGTATCGGGGCCGCCTCAGGGGCAGGGCGCGCTGGGAGCGCCTGCGACCATACCCACGTTCGAACTGGACGTGGCCGGGCGCGTGGTTGCCGACGGACGTCGCGGCCGCCCGGGCGCGCGCAGCGTGCAGGCCGATGGCAAGTGGCACGACATCACGGACCCGCTCACGGGATGTCAGGCGTTCGAGATCACCGCCGGTGTCGGCAAGCGCGGCAGCGGCAAGTTCGCGCTGATGCATGCGTACGCCGTGATGGCGTACAACGGCAAAGGGGACATCGACTACCGTCAGTCCCATTTCGGCAGCAAATGCAATCGTCTTCAACTGCAATGGGTCGATGCCCCCGACGGCGCGAAGCATAGCTATGTGCTGCAAATGCGCGTCGGCTGTCCGTACGACTCGACGCGGGATGCCGCCGGTGCGCCCAAGACATGGGTGACGTATTACCTCACCACGCTGTGGTTCGATCCCGACATGACGGGCAGTGCTACCGACCCGGAACCCAAGGGGGCGCAATGACCCACGAGAACGAGCGCGCCACGCCCGCGACGGTGGACATCGTCATCGGCACCGACGACGCGCAGCTGCTGATGGCCGCGCTGGGCGAGTTGCCGTTCAAACGGGTCTTCGAGCTGATCGGCGCGTTGAACCGCCAGGCCAACGCCGTCGCGGCGGGCGCGCCGGTCGTCTGTGCGCTCGACGCGTCGGCTTTCGCACTGATCGTCGAAGCGCTGGGGCATCTGCCGTATCACCGCGTGCACGGGCTGATCGACGACCTGAAGGCACAACTGCATGCGGCGAGGCATGCGTTCGGCAACGCGGCGATAGATAGTTCTGGCCGTATGCCCGGGGCGAGGGTGCAATGAACGCCCCCGAGTCCATTGCCCGCTTTGCGCCCGATCCTCAGGGGCTCGATTTCGATGCGCTGCGTCGCGCCGGGATCGCGACTTTGCAGGCGCTGTGCGGCGATTGCTGGACCGATTACAACCTGCACGACCCCGGCGTCACGATCCTCGAACAGCTGTGCTACGCGATCACCGAACTCGGTTACCGCTCGGACTTTCCGCCCGAGGACTATCTGACCGATGCCGACGGACAGATCGATTACCGGCATCACGCGCTGCATCCGGCGGACGAGATTTTCCCGAGCGAAGTCCTGACGTTCGAGGACTATCGCAAGGTGCTTTACGACACGATCCCGGAGCTGGAAGACGTCTGGCTGACGCGGGACGAACGCCCGACGAGCACCGGCCAGCCCGCGCACGGGTTGTGTCGCATCGCCATCAAACTGAACGATGCATTGCACGACAGTGCCGACGAGGCGTCGCTTTCCCAGATCGAAGCCGACGTGTGTCTGCGGGTGCGGGAAGTCTTTCACGCGCACCGGAATCTGGGTGAAGACCTGTCGGACGTAACCGTCGTGCCGGTTCAGCCGGTGTATCTGAGTGGCGATATTCAGATTCACAGCGAGCGCGACCCGGCGTCCATCTTTGCGGATGTTTTCTTCCAATGTGCGCGTGCCGTGCATTCGGGATTTCGCATCGAGCGGTACGTGAAAGCGTTCGAGGCCGGATTGACGCTCGACACGTTGTTCGCCGGGCCCCGGACGGTGCACGGATACGTCGCCAGCACGGGTGCGCAGGCGCAAGGCGCACCGGTTGCGGTGGCGCGCCTCGTCGGACTGGTGCAAGCGGTGGACGGCGTGGCGCACGTGCAACGTCTGGCGCTGTGTACCGCCGATGGAACGCCCGTGAGCGGCGACAGTTTGACGGGTGCGTCCGGTACGGTATTGCGCCTGCGGTTTCCCGGCGACGCGCAGAGCAACTTCCTGCGACTGCATTTCGCCAGCGGGGCGCTCGGGAGTGGCGCGCATGCGGCGACGTCGGCCAGCGATCATCGACGTGAGGAGAAGTCGCGGGTCGTACTCGACGACGCTCGCGTGGCGCTCGCCAAAGCACGCTTCGAGTTCGATACGCTGCGAAATACGAAGCAGTCGCTGGCGACTGTGGTGCCTGCACCGACGGGCGCGTCGCGCGAATTGCGCGAATACTTCTCGATTCAGCATCAGTTTCCGGCAATCTACGGCATCAATCGCTTCGGCGTGCCGCCCACGGCACCGCTGGAGAACCGTGTCAGTGCGCACCAGTTGAAGGCTTATCTCTATCTGGCCGAGCAACTGATGGCGAACTATCTGGAGAATCTGCAATCGGTCGGCCGCATGTTCTCGGTCGACACGCTGTACGAGACCTATTTTTCGCAGCGTATCGACAACGAGGCGTTGCCGGACATCGAAGCGTTCTATACGGATGCACCGGACGCCATCCGCAGTCAATTGGCCGGGATCGTCTCGCGCAAGGACCGCGCGGAGGACCGTCGCAGCCGGTTGCTCGACGTGCTGCTGGCCATGTACGGCGAGACGTACTCACAGAAGTCCCTGCGACGATTCGACGATTATCAGGACGTGCACGGCGCGCGCTGGCTGATCGACAACAAGCTGGATTTTCTACGTCACATTGCGACGCTCTCTCGCGACCGGGCGTCGGCGTTCGATATCACGGCGGTGGACGTGCGGGTGGACGGACGGCCCAACGTGGCGGGCGTGCACGCGAAGATCTCGATCCTGCTGGGCTTGCCTGCCGAGCCACCCGGTGCACCGCTGAGCGATGCGCTGAAGCGTTGGCATTTGCGGTTGCAGGGAGATCACACGGCGACGAAGGAAAGTTACGAATTCGCGGCGGCGCGTCTGATTGTGCTTAAGTCTCAGGGCGAGCCTGAGGAGCGTCCGGCCGGGGCACACGCTCAGCCCGGCGACACGTTGCCCGGTGGCCTGCTCGTGCATGGCGTGCGTCTGGAGAACTTCATTCTCCGACAACACGACGACGCGGTGCACGTCCATTTCCGCACGCACGACGCGCGCCTTGGCAGCGACTCACCCGGCGAAGTGCCGCTCGCGCGATTTCATGGCGACGACGCGGTGACTTATGCCGGACGCTATGTCGAAATTCTGCGCGAATTTCTCTGCACGCTGAACCAGGCATCCGAGGGCTTCTATCTGGTCGAGCATGTGCTGTTGCGGCCAAGGCGTGCCGGTGCGACGCAAGACGGAACGACGGCAGACGCCGACGCGCAGGCGCGTGAGGCCGAGTCGTTTTTCAACGCACGGGTCAGCGTAGTCTTCCCCGCGTGGACGTCGCGCTTTAGCGATCCCGACTTCCGCCAGTTGGCGCAGGAGACGGTATGCCGCAATCTGCCCGCGCATCTGCTGCCGGAGTTTCACTGGATGGATTACGTCTCCATGCGCGACTTCGAGCATCGATACGGACTCTGGCGCGCACGGCTGCGCGAGCGGGAAACGGCAACCTCACCGGACCGGCTTGACGCCGCGAGTGCCAGCTTGCGCGCGCTCCTGATGCGACGCCGTCGCGCGCACAACCTGACGTTGTGGGTGTAGCGATGGATACGCGACATCGGATCCGCTCGCTCGATTTCGATCTGACCTTTGCGTCGGGCGGCATGGCCATGTCGCAAGGCGACCCGCTACGAGCGCTGGTCGTCGACCAGTTGCTGCCGGTGGTGGCGTCTGTGTTCGATGAGGCGACGGGCGATGGCGCAGCGGCCGACATCTACCGTATCGATCGGCTCGATGTCGACCTTGGCGAGGTGTACGCAGAGGATCTGCCCGAGACGCTGGCCGAGCGGCTGGCGGAAGCGCTGGCGAGTGTGTTGGTCATGTGGCGGGGCGAAGGTTCGGCAGTGGATGGCGCTGCGGAGCATAGCGGAGCAGGTGAGGGTATTGGTGGCGTCGGCATTGGTAGTCGTGCTGTTGGAAGCGGTCATCGTGGTTCGGCGGTCGGGCAACGGCAACCGGACGGTGCCGATGCTTCCGTGCAGTCTCAGGCGGCGTCGCGACCTCATGTCAGCAAGTTTGCGACCGCCGCGACGGCTGATGCGACGGATCTGATGGCGTTTCTGGCGTCCGGCCAATGGGTGAGGCCGGGTTCGATGCCAGGGTCCGTGCAGACAGAACCTAACCATGTGTTACGCCGCGACGAAGGTCCGCATCGAGATACCGACGCAGCGGCAGCCGACGGTATCGAAGCGCTTCTGGCCCGGGTGCTGGCGGGCGACGTTCAGACCGTGCGGCAACGAATTCGGGCAAGCGCTTCGTCGGACACGCTGATCCAGCGGCTGGCGAAGCAGTTTCCGGCGGACGGAGTCGAAGCACTCATTCGGGCATTGCGTCCGGCGGAGGCGTCCGGGTGGTTGCGACAGCTGGGTGGGCTGGATCGCTTGCTGGAGAGCGTCGGTTGGAATTCGAGCCAGCGCGCCGAGGCGCAAACGGCCGCACGTGCTCGGCTGCTCACGATGGGCCTGCTTCCGCCGGGCGTCGACCTGCGAGAAATGCCGTGGCATGGTGTCTGGCAAGCGGTGCTGTCGATCGCGTCGGTGCGGGGGCTGGTGCACGACGAGTTAGATTTCGTCGCGAAGGTGCGAGAACACACGCGGGCTGATGAGGGACGCGCGGGTGCGGAAGACGCTGCGAGGACGGGCCAGGTATCTCAAGCGGGTTCGGCACGTTCACCGATGATCGATGCCCTGCACCGCGTTGCCGAAGCGAAAGCGAATGGGGCGGTGAGGGAAGGCGGTATGGCTGGATTTCTTTCACCCGACGCCACACCCAGCGCGATTCACGACGCGAGATCCGGTGGACTGCCTCATGCGCCGGTACTCACCTCCAACGCATCGCCGAGATCGCTCACACGGTCTGGCCTGAAGGCACTACTCGCTACGGCCCTGATGCGTGCACAGGCGAAGGCGCTTTACGGCGTCTGGCCGACGCTTGTGGCCAACGAGGCAGACACTTTGCGCGAAGCGCTGCGTCGCTATCTGTCTGTCTCCGATCTGCGCGAGCACATCGCACTGACGTTTCCGGTGTCGATGCTTGAGGACATGTTGACGCTTCTGGTGGCGGTGCGTCTTGATGTGACACAAGGATCGGCGCAGGGACATGGCAAACAAGCCGATGCCTCTGTCGTTGCGACAAGTTCACAGAGTACCGACCATGACGTCTATCGAACGTGGGGGTGGCGAAACGCGTGGTCTAACGACATCGCAGCGATATTGGGCATCTACGATTCTGACGCGATGCCCGCAGCCGTAGGCGCACCGGCAGGTCGATCGCAAGCATCAACGCGCGGCGAGAGTCGTCTCACTGACGGCGATCGGCGTGACGACGATGGTTTGCCACTGGCGAGCAGCGATGCCAGCAGTACCGGACTCGCTCATCGAAGTATTGGCGGCGAGCCGACGTCGGCCGAACCCGCAGTGCCACCATCTGTAGCAGACGCGCAGCCAACCTCAGACGACTTCGACCCGCATGTGCAGGCGAAGAGCCGCCGTGACACGCTGATCCAGGCGCTGTTGAGCGGTTCAGCTGTGGCACTTCATGAGGATTGGGCTGAATGGACCGACGCAGAGCGCGCCGCGCTTGCGTCCATCTGGCGTCATTATGCGACGTACGACACGGTGTTGATGCGCGTCGTGGAGGGCTTTCCGGAAACGATGCTTGTCGATCTGGCAACGTTGACGGTGCCGTCCGCAGCGGCCATTTGGGAGGCGTTCGCCGAGGTTTCAGTCGGTCAACTGGTTGATGCGGTTCAGGTGTCGGCGAGTTCTATTGAGCGGCCGCCCGGCGACACTTCCCGTGTGCTCGACGGATTTCTCAGCCTTGCCCATACCGGCGGACGTGAGACGCACGCCGAGCCGATCACACGGAACGTGCCGTCGCAGACCGAGTTCGACCGATGGAAGCGGGAAGTCTGGCATGAAATCTTCATGCGGTTACGTGCCATTGCGCCGGTCACGTCCACGTCGTCAATCCCATCCGTTTCGTTCGCTGCGCTAGAAGCCGTCGCTCTGAGTCGCGGGACGACAGCATGGACACGTCAGGCGCTTGATCTGTGGCGAGCCACCGTCACAACTGCTACCGCTACCACCACTTCGCCGGGCACGGTTGCGCATTCCCGGAGAACGGCCAACAGGATCGACACGGATGACAGTGACCGCCGACAGCTGGAGTCATCGACGGCCGATGCAGTACCTCCAGCGCCGGTGCCAGTCCCAATGGGCCTTCACACCGCTACCGCAACGATCCAGCGTCTCATTCAGTTTCGCCAGCAGGTGAACCTGCAAGGCGGGGATCTGATCGCCCGCGCCTCGTCGCTGTCCGACGCTCAGCGACTCGACCTCCGGCAAATGGTCGCGGAGATAGCTTCGACGCGCGAGTCCGCTCTTGCCGGGATCGACGCGCACCACTGGCAAGCCATCATCGACACGATGATCGCCGTCAGCGTGTCGATTCCCGATGCGCACAGAGAAGTGCTTTATCGCTCGATTCTCGACAATGCGCCCGACATCGACATCGACATCGACATCGACATCGACATCGATGCTGAGAACGGTGTTTTACCTGCCTACGCGACCGGGCGCTATTACGCGAGCGTGGCTACCGCGCTTGCCAGCGACACCGTACTTGATCTTGATCTGTTAGCGGAGTCGGCGATTGCGCAAGCCGCTTCGTCATCCCCGGACGATCTGGATCTCAATGCACTCGGCCCATTTCCCCCGACATCCCCAACCCGTCCGCCCGCCATGCCGGAAGACTTCATCGCCTACCTTACCTCCACGGACTTCCGCCAGGGCAGGACTCCGCCTGCAGGCTTCGACATCTGGCTTCGACAGTCGGTCTACTCGGGCGCGTATGTGCTGAGGCCGGTCATCGCGACGGCCGCTGAAGACGAGGCGCTGGCCGAGCGTTGGCTGGATCTGATTCCGCAGCCGCTGTGGCCGGGTATCGCGCGGCTGTCGTCCCGCGATACGCCGCAAGTGGCGCAAATGCTGCGCGTCTCCAGCGACATCACGGATCTGTTCGCGACGACCGTCGAGACGGTCGCACCGGCGAGTCTGCAACGTGCGCGCTGGCGTTTCCTGTTCCCGTGGCTATTCCTGCCGCAGCGTCCGTTCGACGCCGCAACGTTCGCAATATCACTTGTGGCGCAACTTGCCCGTCACGCGAACGTCGCCGTGCCACCCGCGCTCGCCTCGCGCGTTCAACAGCAAACCGGCATCGATATGCGCACTGCCGACGTCACCGATGATGCCCACCTCTTGCAAACCCCGTTGATGGTGCCGTACGCCGGGATGGTCCTGACCTGGCCGTTCACGACTCACCTCTGGGACAAACTCGGCCTGACAAAGGAGCACCGATTCGTCAGCGACGAAGCCGCAGAGCGCGCCGTGCTGCTGCTGCATTACGTCGGCTCGGGCCTTACCGAAGCCCCTGAGCCGCATCTGACGATGCACAAGCTGCTTTGCGGACTGCGCTTCGACACGCCAGTGGCACGCCATCTCGACATCACGGAAGACGAGTCGATGATGTGCGAGCAGATGCTCGACGTGATCATTCAGTATTGGTCCGCCCTCGGTAACACCTCTCGCGACGGGCTCCGCGGAAGCTTTTTGCAACGTGAGGGCCGGTTGTCGCTGGAGGAGGATGGCTGGCATTTGAAAGTGAGACGAGCGCCATACGACATGCTGCTGGATCGTCTGCCGTGGAGCATCGCGACAATTCGTCTGTCCTGGATGGAGCAGACGCTATGGGTGGAGTGGGCATGACCGATCCATCAGACCCCCTCGACCCGTTGGGTGCGAACGCCGCGAGCCTGTCGCGCGAGATCGACTGGTTCGGCGCAGTGCTGGAGACGCGGCTGCACGCATATTTCATGCATGAGGGCGTGCCGCATGACATCTATGCGCATACGCCGCCGGATCTGACGGACGATCCCTCGCCGTTCGCCCGTGCCTTGCTCGAACACGCGCTGGCGGATGATTTCGACGCACGTATCGTGCTCATGCTCGCGATGCTGCCGCACGTCCGCCCGCAAGCCCTGGATCTACTTTTTACGCAGAACAAGAACACCGAGCGCCAGTTCACCGAGTTCGGGGGATGGCGCGCCCAGCATCACAACGGTCTGCTGCCGACCGGGGAGACCGCTGCGTTCGTCCTTGCAGGGGACAATCTGAGCCGCCGCTTCGACGTCATGGCGCTGTTCGATGCGGACCACGTCTTCGCCCGCGCCTCGATTCTGCGACTCGAACGCCGGGCGGACGGCGAACCTGCCCTCGCCGCCGCGTTGCATATCGAGCGCGACTTCCTTGAGCGCAGCACATCGGGCCGCGAGCATAAGCCGGACTACAGTGCCGGATTTCCTGCCAAGCGCATCACGACGCAGCACGACTGGAAAGACCTCGTGCTCACGCCGGACGTCATCGAGGAGATCGACCAGATCCGGCAATGGCTCGACGACGGCGAGGGCATCATGCAACGCTGGCAACTCGATCGCATCGTCAAACCCGGCTTCCGGGCATTGTTCTACGGTCCGCCGGGCACGGGCAAGACGCTTACGGCAACGTTGCTCGGCAAGGCGGCTGGCGTGGATGTGTATCGCATCGACCTGTCGAAGATCGTCTCGAAGTACATCGGTGAGACGGAGAAGAACATGGCGAACGTCTTCGATCAGGCGCAGAACAAACACTGGATTCTGTTCTTCGACGAAGCCGATGCGCTGTTCGGCAAGCGCACCGAGGGCAGTACCGCCAACGACCGTCATGCCAATCAGGAGGTCGCTTATCTGCTTCAGCGCATCGAAGACTATCCCGGTGTGGTGCTGCTCGCGAGCAACCTGAAGGACAACATCGACGAAGCTTTTGCTCGGCGCTTCCAGAGTGCGATCCATTTCCCCATGCCGGATGAAATCCAGCGACTGCAACTGTGGCGCAATCTCTTCCCAGCACGCCGGGGGCTGTCGGATGACGTCGATCTGCCCGCGCTCGCAGCGGAACACGTGCTCTCGGGTGGTGCGCTGCTCAACGTGGCGCGGCATGCCGTCATGTGGGCGGAGCGCGACGGCCGTCAGGTCGTGAAGCAAGGCGACTTGCTGCGCGCGATCCGACGCGAACACATCAAAGAAGGACGCACGATCTGATATGAGCCCTGTCGACTTTCTGAGATGTGCCCGCAGGTGGATGCCGTTACTCGGCGCGGCGGTGCTCGGATTTTTCATGCTCACAGCGGCCGTCGACGCAGAGCCGATATTGGCGAGCGCGGCGGTGGCGTCAGCACCGCAAGCGGCTTCTGGCACGGTCGCGCCGGTCGCGTCGCGCGCGTCGGCCGCTGTCGCGAAGCCTTCGTCTGCCGTCACTACACCAGCGGCGCCGGTGGCGACTCCTGCGTCATCTCCCGGAGTCCCCTCCGACCCTGTCGAAGCGACTGCACCAGCCTCGCAACCCGTCGGCGTCAAAGGTGCGCCCACGCAAGCCGTCGCGGCACCCGCCGAAGCGTCCACGGCGAAGTTCTCACGCATGGCGCCACCCATCGGCAGCGATGGCAAGCCGATGACGCCCGAGCAGGCATGGCACATCGTGAACACCGTTCAGGTGAAGCCCGAACCGACGTCCGGCCCCGCCACCGTGCTGATTTCAGCGGATCTCGTGCGGCATCTTGCCCCTGCCACGCGTCGTGCCATCCAGCAAGCGTTGCTCATCATCTACTCGGAAGATCCGGCCTATCTTCAGGCGTACCGCGAGAGCACGCGGCCCCTGTCCGACAACCTCGTCGGCCCGATCACCTTGTCGTGGCTGAACCGATTCTGGCTCGACTTCAAAATGCAGCCAGTGGGTAATCTGACGAGCGCGTCGGTGCAGGCGCTGCTGAAGTTCGCATCGATTGTGCGCGCGCATCCGCAATGGAAGGCCGATCTGGTCGGCGCAGACCTCGGGAAGTGGATCGACGGCTTCGAGCCGAAAGAGCAGGCGCGCTACTACCAGATCCGTCTCGCGGGCACGGACGACGAGATCGCCGCCATGTTGTGGCTGTATCACCTCGACACCGACGGTAGCCGCAACGCGGGTCCCGATCCCGACCGCGCGCTGCTCACGATCTACAACTACACGCTCGACGCCGCCGACTTCACATTGCTGGCGTCGAAGTCGAAGGTCATCGATCACCTTTCCGCGTTGCAGGACAAGGTGTATCTGAACCAACCACTGTTCGACGCCGCGGTGCTCGATGCGCTCAAGGACCTGGGCAAGCAGGCGGACGCCTATCTGCCGGAAGCGCGTGCGGTCGCGATCACAACGACCTATCAGCTGACGGATGCCTCGCTTGCGCAACTTCGCAACGACGCCCGTGTGCCCACGGCGATCATCGATGCCGTCTCCGGGCTGACGGAAGAGTATGCGAGTCAGGCGGACTTCAACGAAGCCATTCTCGACGCCACTGCCGACATCAAAACCCCGGTCGACCCATATGTCCCCGAGATCGTACGGGCGGCCCAATCGCAAACCACCTATGTGCTGACGGCGCAGGCGCTCGCGGAGCTGGCATCAAGCCGGAGGAACGAGTCGGTGCCACCGGTCATCCTCGGCATGCTCAAGGGGCTGCAAGGGTTGCAGTATCCCCAATTGTGGCTGTTCGACCGGGCCGTGATGGCGCGTTTGCGCGAGGGCGTGGGCGCGTGCCCCACAGGCATTCCGGGCAGCGTGGCCGACGCACGCAAGGTCTCCGCCGAACAGATGCAGCAACTGTCGGCGGTCCTGCGCGATCCCGCGCTGTTTGCACAACTCGAAGCACTGTGGCGCAAGGGCGCATGCAGCAACGTCGACACGTTGTCGCTGCCGCAACTGATGCAGGCGCTGTACGACCGATTCCGCCCGTCGCTGGTTGCCACCGCGCGCAAGAAGCCCGCGTTCGACCCGAACAAACAGGTGAGTTGGGACGGCAACGGCTGCGGGTGTGTACTGGACCGTCTGGACGGGGAGGTGTACGGCTTCTTCCCGTTCTGGATGGCCGGGCCGAAGCAGAACGTCGACTTCAGCACGCTCTCGCGCATTGGCTACTACGGGGCGACCTTCGACGATACCGGACGGCTGGTGCAAGCCAACTACGGCAGTAGCTTCGTGGATCTGGCACAGACGTCGGCGTCATTGCCCGCAGACTTCGTGTCCGTCGCTCAGCGCCATCAGAGCAACGTGCAGTGGGTCATTCAGCGCAACGACTGGCGCTCCTGGACCCGGCTCGACAAGGACCGTAAGGTGGCCGTCCTCAATCGTCTGAGCGACGACATCGTGCGGCTGCTCTCGACCGGGCTGAAAAACTGGACCGCCACCGTCTCGAATCATCTTCCATTCGGCGCGCGCTTTGCACCGACCAACGGCAGTGGCGTGGTGCTGTTCTTCGACGGCTATCCGGAAGACCCGGTGTCGGTGCAGGCCTTCAACCAGTTCGTGGATCAGTTGCGCAGCCGTTTGCGCAAGGCAAGGGCGGGGGATCGTATCGACGTCATGCTACGGCACGACCGCGTCGGGCATGGCGTCTACAGTTACGCGAACCTCATGCAACTGGTGACGGACAGCGACAAGAACGCCGTGACGGACCTGCTGGCCCGCGTCGACCGCGACCAGAAGCGTCGGCCGAACTTTCTGGTGCTGCTCGACGAGCCGACCACCGATTCGAAGAAGGCGCTGCGCGAATCGGTCGAAGCGGGGCTACACGGTGAGGAGCGCATGACCGTGCTGCGCCAGATCGTGCCCGTCATCACGTTCGACAACGACAACTGGCAGCAACTGCAAGACGATATCGTCTATGCGCAGGACAATTTCGGCGGGATCGGTTTCTGGCCAATGCCGCTGAGCGCCGCCGACGCAGCGCAGAAGACCGATCCGACGATGCCGACGGTCGACTCGCTGGTCCCCAAGGCGATGGAGGGCGTGCAGGCCTGTACGCTGACGCGCAGCATCAGTGAGTGCATCGCGGATCACTATCAGGATCCGCCCGGCGCGCAATCGTCTGCCGTGTGCAAGACGGTCTGCGAGAACCTCTACGCGTTCCGGCTGGCGACAAAGCTCGTGCTGCTGTTGCTGATCGGGTGCGGCGTGGCGTACTACGCGTCGTGCCGCTGGCGGGAATGGATGGCGCGTTACCATCACGCACCTGCGGTGGTCATGGCTGCCATGTGGATTCTGCTGGGACTGGCGTTGCTGTTCTGCGATCCGTTCCTGCGATGGCTCGCGCGCGGCTACATGATCCCGATTTTCCTGGTGCTGTTCATCATCGCGGTGATTGCCTGGTACCAGTACCAGCTCAAAGCGCGCGACGATCAGCCTTAATCGGACAAGATTCCTCAACCTTGGCGGTAAGAGAGCGAAATAGGACGGGCCACGCCGTTTGTAAAACGACGTGGGCCCGTCACCGATTTCAGCTATGCTGGCGACTAAACAAGCCGAGAGACGGGGTCATCGCGGGGATGACCATCGAGGGGGCCGCGCAGCACTCATAGCCCATAGCCCGTCCCGGCGATATACGAAACAAAATACTTCGCCAGGCCTACATGTCTATCCCGGCAGTCTTCATCAGCATCGCGATCCTCTCGTGCGTCATGAGCGTGGCGGTTCTCGGCTCGCTGTATCAGGCGCACGTGCCGGGGGTTCGCTTGTGGAGCGTGGCGAGCGGACTGCTGGCGGTGACGTCTGCGCTGTTGCTCTCCGGCACGTCGGATATCGTCGTCGCTACGTCGAGCAGCCTGCTGATGATTGCCTCACTGCTCGGAGTACAGGGTTTCCGCCAGTTTCTGAACACACGACCCGACTACGCGTGGGAATACGTGGCGATTGCCGCGGTCCTCGGTTTGCTGATGTACTGGACGTTCGTGTCCCCGCACGTCGATGCCCGCAGCGCAATGATCTCGGGCGTCATTGCCTATGTACGCTTTAACATCGGCTGGATGGTGCTGAGGCACCGTCCGCCCGGAAGGCCCAAGTACGCGTATTACTTTGTATCGGTGGCCGCAACGCTCGGGGCGGTTGTGCACGGGGTTCGCTCGATTGCCTATGCCGTGGGCCTCGTCCATGAAACGGTATTTCTTGAGCCGACACCCCTGAACGTGCTCTTCCTCGGCATGGCGACGCTCACACTTCCATGTCTGTCGGTCGGCATGGTGCTGCTGGCGCACGACCGGCTCGCGGACCGGATGGAGCGGCTCGCCACCTACGACGACCTGACCGGCGTGTTGGCGCGCCGCGCCTTCATTGCACGCGCCGAAACGGTTGCCATGCAAAGCGGGATGGGGCGCGTGCCATTGTCCGTCGCCATTCTCGATATCGATAACTTCAAAAGCGTGAACGACCGGTATGGGCACGCTGCCGGGGACTGTGCATTGGCGCATGTGGCGTCAATGATCTCGCGCTCTGTCCGAGCCGAGGATGTCGTCGGGCGCATCGGCGGGGAAGAGTTTGCCTTGCTGCTGCCGCACGTCACGAAAGAAGAAGCGGGCCGCCTCGTCGATCGGTTGCGTGACATTGTGGCAACCTCCGGCTCATGCGTCCCGAACCGGGATGTGGTGCCCACGCTCAGTGCCGGTGTGGACGCTTTCGGCGCGGACGACACCCTGGCGACTGTGATGGCCCGAGCCGACGCTGCGCTCTATGCCGCAAAGGCACACGGTCGGAACTGCGTCGTGGTCGTGCCGGACACGATAGTGCGTCCAGCCGAGGGCTGGGACCGGCGCGCGGGCGCTGGCAAGGCGGCTGCGGGCTGACGGCCGCGCGCTTGCCGCGCCACCGTTTTGAGGACTAATACCATCAGGTGATATTCCGGCATCCCCTGGGTCGACTAGTCTTTCGTCGGGTTGCACTGTGCACCCGCGCGCGTAATGTAACGTCAAAGGTAAAGTCAAAGGACCCTGACCATGTCGAATCCCAAGCTCGAAGTCTTGACCCCTCAGAACAGCCAGCTCATCATCATCGACCACCAGCCGCAAATGGCGTTCGGTGTTCAGTCGATGGACCGTCAGGCACTGAAGAACAATGTGGTCGGTCTGGCCAAGGCCGCAAAGATCTTCAATATCCCGACGACGATCACGACCGTCGAGAGCGAATCGTTCTCCGGCTACACCTATCCGGAAGTCCTCGATGTATTCCCCGGCGCGAAGACGCTTGAGCGTACCTCGATGAATTCGTGGGACGACCAGAAGGTGCGCGACGCGCTCAAGGCCAACGGCCGCAAGAAGGTGATCGTGGCGGGTCTGTGGACCGAAGTCTGCAACACGACGTTCGCCCTGTGCGCCATGCTCGAAGGCGACTACGAAATCTACATGGTCGGCGACGCCTCGGGCGGCACCAGCAAGGAAGCCCACGATTTCGCCATGCAGCGCATGGTGCAGGCGGGTGCGGTGCCGGTCACGTGGTTGCAGGTGCTGCTCGAATGGCAGCGCGACTGGGCACACCGTGATACCTACGACGCCGTGATGAAGCTCGTCAAGGAGCACGCCGGTGCTTACGGCATGGGTGTCGACTACGCCTATACGATGGTGCACAAGGCTGCGCAGCGCACGTCGGGCACGCACGAATCGCTGCCCCCGGTCCCGGCCCGCTGATCGTTCTGAGCCGTTCGACGCAATAAGAAAGGCCGCCAGTTTGACGCTGGCGGCCATTTTTTGCGAGTTGCGAGCGAGACGGTTAGTCGTCCAGCGGCAATCCGCTACGATCCTTCACCAGCGCGACGGCAACGACCGACACGAGCGCACACGCGATCATGAAGAAGACCACCGGCACGTAGCTGCCGCCGAAGTAGGCGACGAGCGCGGTGGCAATCAGCGGCATCGGACCGCCCACGAGCGCAGCACCGATCTGATAGCCGAGCGACATCCCGGTATAGCGAATCGACGGTGGGAACGCCTCAGCGAGCAATGTGCCGATCATTGAGCCATAGGTCGTCCAGATCACGCTCAGGCCCACGCCCACGGCCACCGACGCCAGCACAATCGACTTCTGATTCAGTAGCCAGAAGTACGGCCCGATCCACACGATGAATGCGACTGTGCCCCACAGAAAGACCTTCTTGCGCCCGATCTTGTCCGACAGATGCCCGAAATAGAGCATGAACGGGAAGGCGATCAGCGCGCAGACCAGCACGATGTTCAGAATGTCCGAGCGCTGGAAGCCGTGGCCGATCATGTACGAGATCGTGAACGTGGCGTACAGGAAGAACGTAGACGTCTCCACGACCTTCGCGCCAATGGCGATCAGCACCGAGCGCCAGTGATCCTGCAACGTTTCCTTGAGCGGAATGCGCGTCTCGGTTCGCGTGGCCATGATCTTCTTGAACGACGGCGTCTCGCCCACGGCGTTACGAATCCACATGCCGATCAGCACGAGCACGATCGAGCCGACGAACGGAATGCGCCATCCCCAGCTTTGGAAGTCGGCGTCGCTGATCGAGTTGCTCAGCAGCGACGTGATGATGTTGCCCAGCGCCAGCCCAAGCACCGCGCCAGTCTGCGGTACCGCACCGTAGAATCCACGACGATGGCGGGGCGAATATTCGACCGCCAGCAACACACCGCCGCCCCATTCGCCGCCCAGCGCCAGCCCTTGCATCAGGCGCAGCAGGGAGAGCAGGATCGGTGCCCATACGCCAATCTGGTCGTAATTGGGCAGCAAGCCCATGAGTACCGTCGACATGCCCATCATCGTCAGTGTGATGGCCAGCGTCTTCTTGCGCCCGACACGGTCGCCGATGTGCGCGAAGATCACGCCGCCCAGCGGACGAATGACGAATGCCAGCGCGAACGTCGCCAGCGCCAGCAGATTGCTGACCAGCGGGTCGGTGCTCGGGAAGAATTGCTTCGCGAAGATGATGGACGCCATCGTTCCGTAGAGGAAGTAGTCGTACCACTCGATGGTGCTGCCCACGGCACTGCCAAGGAGTGCGCGCCGACGCTCGGCGTCGGGCACCATCGATTCTTTCATTGCTGACGTCAGGCCGGGGGTGCCTGCGCTGTTGGGCGCTATTCCGCTCATTGTCTCCACCTTGTTTTTTAATGACCGGACGAAGTCTACAAAGGCGGAGGGCGGCAGTACACTGAACGTTTGCGTTAGCGCTATAACTTTTACTCAGAGCAGACGGCCGTTTTGCGTCCCTTAGCCATGCGAGAGACGCATACCTGCAACTCCGTGGGCGAGAAGGGCGTGCGGCTTATTCGCCCGGGGCGGCGCCGTTCGCGACGATGGCATCCATTAGCATCTGTGCGCCGTGCGACAGCGGGGCACCGCGTCGCGTGACCAGTTCGTATGGCTCGCTGAGCGACGACAGCGTCAAGGGCAGCGTGCAGGCGATGCCGTGTCCGGTATGGAAGCGCGCCACGTCGATCGACACCAGCGCGACCAGCGACGGGTTCTTCTGGAGCAACGACACAGTCGCAAAGGCGGACGTCGTTTCCAGTAAATGCGCGGGAAACCGCAGCCCTGCGTCATGAAACTCCCGCTCCAGCAGCCGTCGCATCGGCATGTTGGCCCGGTAGACGACCCAGCGATAGTGTGCGAGATCTTCCAGCGACACATGGGCGGCGTCGGCCAGCGGGTGCGCGGTATTGGCGATGACGGCGAGCGTTTCGTCCTGAACGAAGGTGCTGTCGTAGAGGTAGGGCGTCTGGCTGACGCTTGTGCGGCACACGGCGAGATCGAGCCGACCGGCATCGATTTGGCTGAGCAGGGCGGCGCTCGTGTCTTCCACGATTTCAATCGACATCTCGGGCTGCGCTTCACTGACCGCCGTGATGGCGTCGGTGAGCAACGGCACGGCCCCCATGATCACGCCCACCGACACGCGCCCACCATGTCCGCGCATGATCCCGACCATCTCTTCGCGCAGGTGCGCCAGATCCGACTGGATCAGGCGCGCGTAGCGAATCACACAGTGCCCGACGGCGTTTGGCTCGAGGCCGCGGTTCGAGCGTTCGAACAGCGCGGTGCCGAAGGTCGTCTCGATCTCATGCAACGCCTTGCTCGCCCCAGGTTGCGTCATCGCGAGCTGCTTGGCCGCGCCCAGCAACGAACCGTGTTCCTCGATGGCGATGAGCAATCGGAGTTGTTTGACGTGCAGCCGGGAAATGATCGAATTGAGCGAGGGAGGCATCATTGTCTTGATGAAAAGTTATATCGCTATCAAATGCTGTCAATATCGCCGCAGCGCGATGGGCCATACACTGCGAAATCTCTGCGTGAGCATAGCTTTCCTATAACTTTTCGTCATCCACTATGTCCCTCATCAACTACATCACCCAGATCCAGTTCGGCTTCGACTCGATCCGGCTTCTCGCGAGTGAATGCGAACGCATCGGTATCCGCCGCCCGTTGATCGTGACGGACGCGGGCATTCGGGCCGCCGGTTTGCTCAACACCGTATTGAGCGCGCTGGGGCAGAGCGAGTCGGTGCCGGTCTTCGATGGGACGCCGCCGAACCCGAACGAATCGGTCGTGCGCGAGGCGGTCGCTATGTACCGGTCGAACGAATGCGACGGTGTGATCGCGCTGGGCGGCGGCTCGTCCATCGATCTGGCCAAAGGGGTTGCGGTGTGTGCAACGCACGAGGGACCGTTGCAGAGTTTCGCCGTGATTGAAGGGGGCGCGGCGCGCATCACGTCGGCGACAGCCCCGGTCATCG
Source organism: Pandoraea commovens (assembly GCF_902459615.1). Classification (GTDB taxonomy): domain Bacteria; phylum Pseudomonadota; class Gammaproteobacteria; order Burkholderiales; family Burkholderiaceae; genus Pandoraea; species Pandoraea commovens. Next base: position 354,285 of record NZ_CABPSA010000001.1, on the reverse strand, counting down.
CCATTCCGACGACCGCCGGTACCGGCAGCGAAGTCGGCCGGGGCGCCATCCTGATCCTCGACGACGGCCGCAAGGTCGGGGTGATCTCTCCGTACGTCGTGCCGCGCGTGGCCATCTGCGACCCAGCACTGACGCTGGGTTTGCCTGCCGGAATGACGGCAGCGACCGGCATGGACGCCATCGCGCACTGCATGGAAACGTTCATGGCCCCGGCGTTCAACCCGCCCGCCGACGGTATCGCGCTCGACGGCCTGTGGCGCGCCTGGCGGCACATCGAGCGCGCGACACGCGAGCCGTCCGATCGTGAGGCTCGCCTGAACATGATGAGTGCATCGATGCAAGGGGCGCTTGCCTTCCAGAAGGGCCTTGGCTGTGTGCACAGCCTGAGCCACTCGCTGGGCGGCATCAATCCTCGCCTGCACCACGGCACGCTCAACGCTATCCTGTTGCCTGCCGTGATCGCGTTCAACCGCACGGCACCTTCGATGCAGGACGATGCAAAGCTCGACCGGCTGGCGCAGGCGATGGGGCTAGCCTCGGGCGACGACGTCGGTCCGGCGATTGCCGCGATGACCGCAAAACTCGGCCTGCCGGGCGGACTTGCGGAACTGGGGGTGACTCGCGAGCAGTTCCCGCGCATCATCGAGGGTGCGCTGAAAGATCACAGCCACAAGACCAACCCGCGAGATGCCTCGGCTGAGGATTATCGCGAGATGCTGGAAGCGTCGATGTAATGCGCAGCGAGGCGTACGGAGGGCCGATGACGGTCGGTTCGTGCACCTTTCATTGCCCAATCATTCTCAGGAAATACATATGGTTACGTCAGGTTATACAGACACCAAACTTCTGATTAACGGCGAGTGGTGCGATGCCGCCAGCGGCAAGACGCTCGATGTCGTCAACCCGGCGACGGGCAACGCCATCGGCAAAGTCGCACACGCGGGCATCGCAGACCTCGACCGCGCGCTCGAAGCCGCCCAGCGTGGTTTCGCCACGTGGCGCAAGATTCCGGCCGCCGAGCGTGCCGTGACGATGCGCAAGGCTGCTGTCCTCGTGCGCGAGCGTGCCGATTCGATTGCGCGCCTCATGACGCAAGAGCAGGGCAAGCCGTTCGCCGAAGCGCGTGTCGAAGTGCTCTCCGCCGCAGGCATCATCGAATGGTTCGCCGACGAAGGCATGCGCGTGTATGGCCGTGTCGTGCCGTCGCGCAATCTGAATGCGCAGCAGACGGTGCTCAAGGAGCCGATCGGTCCGGTCGCCGCCTTCACGCCGTGGAACTTCCCCGTCAACCAGGTCGTGCGCAAGCTGAGCGCTGCGCTGGCCTGCGGCTGTTCGTTCCTGGTCAAGGCGCCGGAAGAAACCCCGGCGTCGCCTGCCGCGCTGCTCCAGGCCTTTGTCGATGCGGGTGTTCCGGCAGGTGTGGTGGGGCTGGTCTTCGGCGATCCGGCCGAGATTTCCAGCTATCTGATTCCGCACCCGATCATTCGCAAGATCACGTTCACCGGCTCGACGCCGGTCGGCAAGCAACTGGCCTCGCTGGCCGGTCTGCATATGAAACGCGCGACGATGGAGCTGGGCGGTCATGCGCCGGTGATCGTGGCCGAAGACGCGGACCTCGCACTGGCCATCAAGGCAGCAGGCGGCGCGAAGTTCCGTAACGCCGGTCAGGTGTGCATCTCGCCGACGCGTTTTCTCGTGCACAACAGCATCAAGGACGAATTTGCGAAAGCGCTCGTCAAACACGCCGAATCGCTGAAGCTGGGCGACGGTCTTGCCGAAGGCACGACGCTCGGCCCGCTCGCCAACGCACGTCGTGTCACGGCCATGAGCCGCGTGATCGAAGATGCTCGCAAGACGGGCGCGACGATTGCAACCGGTGGCGAGCGCGTCGGCACGTCCGGCAACTTCTTCGCACCGACCGTGCTGACCGACGTGTCGCTCGAAGCCGATGTGTTCAACAACGAGCCGTTCGGACCGGTGGCCGCCATCCGTGGCTTCGATAAGCTCGAAGACGCGATTGCAGAAGCGAACCGTCTGCCGTTCGGCCTGGCCGGTTACGCGTTCACGCAATCGTTCCGCAACGTGCACCTGCTCTCGCAGCAGTTGGAAGTGGGCATGCTGTGGGTCAACCAGCCGGCCGCGCCGTCCCCCGAAATGCCGTTCGGCGGCGTGAAGGATTCGGGTTACGGTTCGGAAGGCGGACCGGAAGCGATGGAAGCCTATCTCGTGACGAAGGCCGTCTCGGTTATGGCGAACTGATGTCAATGAAGTGATTGCGGGACCGGTGGCACGGCATCGATATCGATCAATGCCGCCGTTGCCGGTCCCGCGCTGCTTAGGTCGAAGTATCGACCATCAGCTGAACGCGGTCCGCAGCGAAGTGCGTGATGCCGTATTTGATCGGCACACCGTCGAGATCGACGTCGACATTCTCGACCCACAGCACTGGTTGCTGCCGATTGACGCCGAGCCGCCACGCGATCTCGGTGTCCGGCAGGACGCTGCCGATACGACTCCACTTGCGCAGATAGTCGGGCACGCCCATCGAGGCGAGGGCGTGCGTGATGCTGCTGTCTTCTTCGAGCAGGCTAGGCAGATCCGGGAAGCGCGCAGCAGGGTACCAGTTGCAGGCGTAGGTCAGCGCCACGCCGTCGGCCGCATGCAGCGACTCGATGCGCCACACCGGGGCGCGCACACGCAATTCCAATTCCTTAGCGACGGCCGCATCGGCCTGAAGACGCACCGCTGAGAGCATCCGTCCCTCGGCTGCGTGATGTTGCTGACGCAGATTCTCGGTGAAGCGCGTGCGTCGTCCGATCAGATAGTCGATGGCGCCGCGCTGTACGAAGGTGCCGCGTCCTTGTTCGATGCTCACCAGACCGTTCGCGGCCAGCCCCAGTACCGCGCGTCGCACCGTGTGACGGTTCACGTCGAAGCGTTTCGCGAGTTCCCCTTCGCTCGGGAGGCGGCCTTCGTCACCGAAGCCGTTGGCGGCAATCTCCCTGGCGAGAATCTGCTCGATCTGACGCCAGACGGCTACGCCTGCGCCGCGCTCCACACGCGCCCCATTGCCTGCATTTGTACTCAATACTGCATTCCCGCTCGCTGTCATAGCGACGTCATCCTCTGGACTTCATATGTTCATCGATCAGGGCGCATTGTAGTGCGCGCGACGTGATGGATGTGTGACGTTGGCGTGTCCGTATGCAGAATCGTCACGAATTCAGGGCGTAATTTTTAGTAACAAAATCGTCTAGACGTTCAGATAAATGCATCACGGTTCTGTCATATCCGATTCCTAGAATCCGCAGCAGAGTTTTCGCACGCCCGTAGTACAACCCAGAGGGAATTCATGAAAGCTATCAAACGCTTCGCCGCGCTCGCCTTCTTTGCCGCTGTCGCCAGCGGTGCAGCACACGCCGCAGGCGAGTGCCCGAACAATGGAGTCGTGCGCTTCGGCGTCGAGCCGTACGAATCGTCGGCACGCATGCTGCCGGTCTACACCGATCTCGCCAAGCTGATCGGCGACAAGCTTGGCTGCAAGGTCGAGTTGTACATCGCGACGAGCTACAACGCCGAGATCGAAGCGATGCGCAACAACAAGCTCGAATTCGCACAGTTCGGCCCGCTCGGCTACGTGCTCGCGCATCAGGTCGCGCACGCCGAAGCCGTCGCCACGTTCGCCAACGAAAACGGCTCGCCGCAGAACTACTACGCATCGATCGTCACATGGCCGGGTTCGGGGGTGACGACGCTTGCCGACACGGCGGGCAAGTCGTTCGCGTACGCCGATCCGGCATCGACCTCGGGTCACCTGTTCCCGGCCTACGGTCTGCGCAAGAACGGCATCGACCCGGACAAGGGGGTGAAGGCCATCTATGCGGGTAGCCACACGGCGTCGTTCGAAGCCCTGCGTAACCACAAGGTCGTCGCTGGCGAGCTGAACAGCGAAGAAATCTCCAGCGCACGTCTGCACGGCGAATACGACGACAAGGCTTACGTCACGCTGTGGAAGTCGGACCCGATCCCGGTGGACCCGATGGCCGTTCGTGGCGATCTGCCTGCTGAGTTCAAGTCGCGTCTGGCGAAGATCCTGTCCAACCTCGACCTGAAGGAACTGCCCGAAGCCGACCAGAAGTTCATGGCCGCCAACGCGACCCCGGCGCTCAAGACCGTGCCGCAGAACGACGCGGCTTACAACCAGATTCGCGATCTCGTCTCCACCCTCCATATCGATCTGTCGAAACTGTGAACACCTTGTCCAAATCAACGGACGGATTGGCATTGACCCCGGCTGGCGCGTTCGCGGCCACCGGGGCTGCCCATGCCAGCACGCCGGGAGCGTTTCGCCGCACCAAACTCGCCCCCGGTGTGAAGCTCGCCGTTCAGAATCTGACGATGTGCTACGCGAACGGTCATACCGCGTTGCGCGATTTCAATCTGTCGGTCGAGGCCGGCGAAATGGTCGTGGTACTCGGCAGCAATGGCTCCGGTAAATCGACCTTCATGAAGTGCGTGGTCGGCATCAACCGGCCGACGCAGGGCAGCGTGAATCTGGCCGGACGCGATCTGGTCAAGCTGTCCGGCGAGCCGCTGCGCGAAGCGCGTCTGCCGCTCGCACTGATCTCGCAGAACGCCAATCTGGTCAAGCGCCGCAGCGTGATCGCCAATGTGTGCTGTGGCGCGCTCGGACGTCATCGCACGCTCGCGACCGCACTCGGACGTGTGCCGCGCGAAACTGTCGAACCGGCGCGGGCTTATCTCGACGAAGTCGGTTTGTTGCATCTCGAAAAGCAACGTGCTGGAACGCTGTCGGGCGGTCAGGCGCAACGTGTCGCCGTCGCCCGTGCCCTCGCGCAGGAGCCGCATGTGTTGCTGGCCGATGAACCCGTCGCGAGTCTCGATCCCGAGGCCGCCGACGAAGTCATGCGCCTGTTGCGCCGTCTTGCGACCGAGGACGGACTGGCTGTGGTCGTGGTGCTGCATCAGCCGGATCTCGCCATGCGCTATGCCGACCGTATGGTCGGACTGCGTCGCGGTGTGATGGAGTTCGACCAGCCGGCGAGTGAAGTGTCCGCCCGTCAAATCGCCAATCTTTATGTCGCCGAGGCTTCATGAGTACAGTGCTTGAAATGCGGGGCGGTCGTGGCCCGGGAGAGATGCCTGCGGGCGTGCGCCACGCGCTGACGCTGATCGGTGTGTTGATCGCCATCGCGTTGTTCGTGCAGGCGTGGATCGTCGTGCAGGCGCGTCCGCAGGATCTGATCACCGGTGCACACGGTATGGCCGACATCATCTCGCGTGCCATGCCGCCGGATTTTGCTCAGTTCATTCCGAACCTGCGCCCGGTACTCGAAACCATCGACCTGGCGATCTTCGGCACGGTATTCGGCATTCTGCTGGCGTTCCCGCTGGCGATTCTCGCGGCGAAGAACGTCACGCCGGGATTGCCGCTGTACTACGGTGCACGCGCAGTGATCGGTGTGACGCGCGCGGTGCCCGATCTGGTGTGGGCGTTGCTGTTCGTGACGGCGGTCGGTCTCGGTCCGTTCCCTGGCGCACTGGCGCTCGCCGTGCACTCGGTCGGCATGCTCGGCCGTCTGTTCGCTGAAGTCATCGAAGACATGGACATGGGGCCGGTGGAAGCGCTGACGCTCACCGGCGCGGGACGCATCGCGGTGCTCACTCATGCGGTCATTCCTGGCGTGTTGCCTTCGTTGTTGGGGATCGGGCTGTTCCGTTTCGACGAGAACCTGCGGTCGTCGCTGGTACTCGGCTTCGTGGGTGCGGGCGGCATCGGTTTCCAGTTGCTCACGGCGATGAACCTGTTCGACTACCAGACGGTGTCGTACCTGCTGATCGTCACGTTCGTTTTGGTTGCTTGTGCGGAGCGCGCTTCGGCGTACCTGCGCAGTCTGGTGCATTGAGGGCAGGGCGGTATGCAACGTATCAATTGCGGGGAGGGCGTCGATCCGTGGACCGGCGCGCGAGTGTTGAGCGAGGTGCCGGAGATCGATCCCACGTCACTTGTGCGCGATAGCGATTTCGGGCGCTTTACCTATCTCGGACCGAATTCGGCGGTGCGGGCGTCGACAATTGGCGACTACGGCTACGCGATGGGCAGCAACCAGATCGCGCACGCGCACATCGGCAAGTTCGTGAATATCGCGACGGGCGTTCGCATCAATCCGTCGAATCATCCGATGTGGCGCGCGACGCTGCATCACTTCACGTATCGTTCGCGCTCATACGGTATGTCGCTCGACGACGATGCCGAGATTTTCGACTGGCGGGCGCAGGACGCGATCACGATCGGCCCGGACGTCTGGATCGGCCACAACGCGATCATCATGCCGGGTGTGAGCATCGGCACGGGGGCTGCCATTGGCTCCGGTGCCGTGGTGACGAAGGACGTGCCGCCGTACGCCATTGTCGTCGGTGTACCCGCCCGGGTGCTGCGCTATCGCATGGACGACCGCACCGCCGAGCGTATGCAGGCGATTGCGTGGTGGGACTGGAATCCAGCGCAACTGGACGCGGCGCTCGCCGATTTCAGAAACCTGAGTTCGGCGGCGTTCGTGGAGAAGTACGAGCGGTAGGACTCGCGGTTTGGGGCTGACGCGCCGCAGTTTCAGGTGCGTCAGCCCCACGCTTCCGTAGTAGAATCCGCCGGAATTGCCGGGACAACCGACGGGAGCGTCACCGACCATGCAATTCCATGCGAAGCCGCATCAGGATAACGACAATCGGACCCCGGTCGCGCCGGAGATGTCCCGCGCTGAAGCGGCCACACAGCGTTATCAATTTGTCGATAACCGGCCGGCCACCGCGCAGTTGCACAGTCTGCAAAGCGCCATGAACGACAGCCCTCGAGTCATCGCACAGCGCAAACGCATCGGCAGTCTTTTTCCCTCGGAGGCCACGCCCGCGCAACTGCGTGTCACCGACGATCTCTACACGCGCGGTCTCGCAGGTGCACTCAACGACGGCGAAGTTACGTTGAGTCGGCGGCCCGACGTCGGTGCCGTCGATCTCCACCATCTGGCGCAATCGCTCAAACCCGTCATCCAGCCCAACGCGACGCCAGTGGCCGATGCACTGAACGGCAACACTGCCGCGGTCACGTCCGGCCAGGTGCAGATGAAAGGCATCGACGCGAGCTCCGATCCGATTTCGATTGCGCGTCAGGTGGGCCAACTTCGTCCGAAGGACGCACGTATCCGACAGTTTGCCGGTGGACGTTTCGAGCTTCAGGCGCGTCTGAATCCCTGGGTTTCCGTGGTGACGGGTACCGTCGTTGAGGGTCTCGCCAGTGGTTCGGAGAAACCGAAGAACGGGGAGCGACATTCCGACCGGCCGGACGTCGTTTGGCGCGATGAAGCGCCTGAAGATGACGATGCAGATGCCTACGCAGCATTCATGCAGTGCCTTGCGGAAATCGATGACGACGAATCGCTGAAGCCAAAAGTCAAACAAGCGCTTAAGAGCGAGATGCTGCTCGCGTTCCACGGCCACCTGCAAACGCTACCGGCTGCCGCCATACTGAAGTTTGGCACTGACCTCAAGGGCGCGATCGACGCGCATGAGGAAGCGGATTCGCTCGACACGGCATTTGGCGAGAACCGGGCGATTTACCGCACATGGCACGAGCCTAAGCGCATCGCAGAGTCGACCACATTGGGGGAAAGCGAGGAGGGCGGGAAGGAACTGGTGGGCGCCGACAGTCTGAACGTTGCCCTCGATCCGGTGCGATTCAGGGCGCACAAGGAGCAAACGAAAAGGGCCGAGTCAGGACTCGCGCCACTCGGCGCCGCACCGTCGTCGTTGCTCTACGGCGACCTCAAAGGCAATCTGAGAAATACCGTCTTCTTGCGAGATCGCGCCACCGCCGCCGCGCTCCTGCCGGAAAATCTGAACGCGGGTTTCAGTCTGTTCAACGAGACCGCCAAATCGATCTTCCGATCCAAAGCGCCTGATGACGAGCTGGACCCTGTCGAGCAAGAGTTGCACCAGCACGCAAAATTGATGCGGTCTTCGGTTACCCGGCCGGTTTTCTTCGACAACGGAGACATTCAATCGTCCGTGGGAGCCTATCGGCATGACGAAAAGGGCGAGGGTCTCCACGTCAGGAAGACGCATTCTGCCTTGGGTGAAGATCACAACCCCTTGCGCGAATCCCTCGAAGAAAAGCTACAAGACCCGCTGCGTCGTAATGCCATCTTCTACCAGACGTTCTCCCAACATTCGCGGGCCAATGTTCATGGTGGCGCGTGGAACGAGATGGTCGTCAAGTATCGGGGGACGGGGAAAACTGCGGCACTTGATGACAACGTGGCGCAATGGGTGCCGGGCATCCCTACGAACGACACCATCGCCCCGCAACTGCTCGACAGCGGCAAATTCAGCAAAGAGTATGCGGCCGCCACGAAGGCAGAGGCAGACACGGCGCTGGACGGGAAAGCGTTCGACCCCGACGCAGAACAACTTGACGTCGAACAGGCCGTATCGGCAGTCGGCAAGCGTCGGGGAAAGAAGAAAAAGGGCGGGCAATAACGGCGCATGCACTGAGGCACTAAGCCGCTTCATGCAGATGGCGCTTTGCGTAAGGCTGAGGGCGTCCGCCGCGCGCGTAAAACTGAGCAGCTTCGCCGCCACGGGCGGCGTGCCGGGCCTCTTTGCTTACCGCGATACGTTGTCGCAGACTGCGGCGGCCACCTGACGTGGCGTCAGCAAATCGCCAAGCCCGATGGCGTTGTGGATTTCACGGCGCATGCGGTCGGCCACCGCATTGACGACTTCCGCGCCATCCTGCGACGGGTCGACGTGCACGCGGAACGGCCGACGGCCGTGCGGCAGATCGACGACACGCACGATCTCTCGCGCGACTTCCGCAGGGTCGGCGTCGCTTGGCTCCAGACTGGCGAGCCCTTTGAGCGCAGCTTCGGCCACCCCCGCGTACGGCCCTTGCTCGTACTCGGCGGCGATATGTGCATCGGCAGGCTTACCCGAGTGGGCGAAGTGATTCGTCCCCTTGGTGAATGCGCCCGGCACCATGATGGTGGTCTCAATGCCCCAACGCGAAAGCTCTGTCGAATACGACACGGCCAGCGCATCCATGGCGGCCTTCGCAGCGAAGTACGGTGCGAGGAACGGCGGCGTACCGCCCCGCGTCGACGACGAGCCCACCCACAACATCAGCGCGCGACCCTGCTTACGCAGGTGCGGCAAGGCGGCCCGATTGACGCGTTGTGCACCGAGCACATTGACGTCGTACTGCTGAATCATTTGTTCGGGCGTGAAGGCTTCGGCGGGACCGAAGACCATATGTCCCGCGTTGTGGATGAGGACATCCAGACGGTCCACGTCGGCGAGCACGCTCTGAATGGCAGCAGCAGCCGACGCCTCCGACTGTACGTCCAGCTCGACGGTGCGCAGGTCCACGGCATTGTCCGACGCCCATTGCGCCACTTCCTCTACGCGCGGCGCATTCCTGCCCAAGGTGTCGCGCATGGAGGCGTAGACGGTGTGGCCAGCCTTGGCGAGCGCCTTGGCGGTCATAAGGCCGAAGCCCGACGAGGCACCGGTGATAAGAATGGTTCGAGGCACGGCTTGAGACATGACGATGGCTCCCTATGAAGAGAAAATCACGAGAAAACGCAGATTGAATTCGATGGAATCGGATGGAATCGGATGGAATCGGATGGAATCGACACCGCCTGCGCTACTGCGCGGCAGGCAATCCGTTGCTTGCATTCAAACCGCCGTAGAACCGCTTTCCTGCGGCGAGGTGACGATCGAACCTGAAACCTCGCGCCAGCATGTCGTCCATATCGGCGGCGGCGATATGCATGACGTAACTGTGGTCGTTGGCAACGAGCCGGAAATCGTGGTTGCTAACGAGACCACGGTTGAACCATTTCCCCGGATCCGCGTGTCCGCTCGGGTAGCGTTGACCGCCCACGACCAGATCCCATCCACCATCCAGCAAGATCCAGTACCCGTCGAAATCGTTCTGGCTTTCCGGTGTGACGATGGGTTGCCCCTTGGTCACCTCCCACTCCTGCGAGTGTCCGATGACCCACCGCAACTGCTCGGTCGTCAGCTCGGTGAAAAACGGGGTATGGCGCAGCAAGTGCAAGTAGGTCACGCTGGGTTTCATGGACGGTGTCTCCTGCGGGTCGGGGCGCGCACATGCGGCCATCGCTCCGATCAGCGCCGTGAGCGACAGCAGCACGGCGGCTTGGCGAAAGCGCTTCATGGCTGTGACGTTCAGACCACGCCGCCGTTGGCGCGCAGCACCTGACCATTGACCCAGGCGCTGTCCGGACCGGCGAGAAACGCCACGACGTTGGCAATATCGTCGGGCTGCCCGAGGCGTTCGAGCGGTGGCATCTTGGCAAAGGTCTGAATCTGCTCGTCGGTCTTGCCGTTCAGAAACAATTCAGTCGCCACCGGCCCCGGCGCAACGGCGTTGACGGTGATGCGACGTCCGCGCAACTCCTTGGCGAACACACGCGTGAAGGACTCCACCGCCGCTTTGGTGCCGTTGTAGATGGCGTAGCCGGGCATGTTCAGACCGAGCGTAGTGCTGGACACATTGACGATATGACCGCCTTCGTTCATGCGCGTCGCCGCTTCGCGCAGCGTATTGAACACGCCACGTGTGTTGATCGCGAAATTCTGTTCGTACAGTTCGTCGCTGGTCTGCGCGAGGGGCGCCGTCTTGAGAATCCCGGCGTTGTTCACGAGCACGTCGATCTTGCCGAGCTGCTGCTCGACCGTGTCGAACATCGCTTTCACCTCGGCCGACTTCGAGACGTCGGCCTTCACGGCGATGGCCGCGGTCCCTGCCTCGATCAGTTCGGCCACCAGTGCGTCGGCCTCGGCGGCGTTCGAGGCGTAGTTGATGGCGACGGAGAAGCCGTCACGTGCGAGACGTCGCGCGATGGTGGCGCCAATGCCGCGCGAAGCACCGGTGATCAGAGCGATTTGAGACGTTTTCATGGTGGTTTCCAGTTCAGGTGGTTGGTGAAGACATTCTGGTTCATTCCATTTGAAAGATAATTGGTGTCGATTTGTTTTCAGAATTCCATTTGCTTTAACAAATCGATGGCACTATGACGGGCAACGGCGCGGATGACCGACAACACCCGGGGGGGCGGAACACCATGGACAGATTTCAGGAAATGCAGGTTTTCGTGCGCATCGCCGACCGGCACAGCTTCTCGCTCGCGGCCGACGACCTGCAGATCCCGCGTGCGACTGTCACCAATCTGATCAAGCGGCTGGAGGCACGCATCGGCGTACGGTTGCTGGAGCGCACGACGCGCCAGGTGCGGTTGACGCTGGAGGGGGAGGAGTACTACCGCCGCTGCGTGCGACTGCTGGCCGATCTGGAGGAGACCGACGGGGCATTTCGCAATGCGCCGCCCAAAGGGTTGTTACGGGTGAATCTTCAGGGGACGCTCGCCAAACACTTCATCATGCCCACGCTCGGCACTTTCCTTGACGCCTATCCGGGCATCGCCTTGCATGTCGGGGAGGACGACCGGCTGATCGACATGGTTAGGGAAGGGGTGGACTGCGTGCTGCGCGCGGGGGTGCTACAAGACTCGTCGCTGGTCGGAAGGCAGGTCGCGACGATGGAGCAGGTCACGGTCGCCAGTCCGGCGTATTTGCAGCGTTATGGTCTGCCGGCCGACATTGAGGATTTAGATGCGCACCTTGCCGTCGACTATGTATCCAGCGCGACCGGGCGGCCCGTACCGCTGGACTTTCGCCTTGACGACGAATACGTCACCCGGCGGTTGAAATCGAACATTTCCGTGAACGGCGCGGATTTATATACCGGTGCGGCCCTCGCCGGTCTTGGGCTCGTTCAGGTGCCGCGATATCGCATCGAAAGCGAGTTGGCGGCGGGGCGGTTGCAGATCGTTCTGGCGGACAATCCGCCGCCGCCGATGCCGGTCTCGGTGCTTTATCCGCACAGCCGTCAGTTGTCGCGTCGCGTGAAGGTCTTCACCGAGTGGCTCTCGGAGCAATTCGCGCGCGCTCAGGACAATAATCGCTGAAGGTGTGAACTCGCAAGCCCGCGAAGATTAGTCGATATCCGGTGCGCCCTGCTTGAAGGCGTTTGGCGGTGCGTAGCCGTGTTGTCTGAACAGGCGCGCGAGATAAGACGGAGAGTCCAGTCCGACAGCCGCTGCGACGGCCAGCACCGTCATGCCGGGCGCGCGCAGCAATGTTGCCGCGACTTCCACGCGGCGTCGCGACTGGTAATCGACGACGGACTCGCCTGTGGCGTCCCGAAAGATCCGCGTCAATGTGCGCCGTGACAGGCCGAATTCATAGGCGACGCGATCGAGCGTAACTGGCTGATCGAGCGTTGCATTCAGAAACGTCTGGATGTCGCGCACGATCTCGGCATGGGCATCGCTAGGACTTTGCGGGATCGGAGCGGACGTCAAACCGGCTTCGACGCAACTCACAGCCACCGTGCGCACCGCGAGATCCGCGCGGAAAGCAGCCAGCTCAGGGAGGGGGACGTCGTTTGTCGTGCGCGTGTCGCCTGCGACACGAACCGCATCGAGCAGGGCCAGCGGTGCCGACCAGATCGAGATGCGGCTGCACGCGAGCTTGCGTCGTGCCTTGCGTTCGCAAAAGGCGACGAAATCGCTCGCGACATACACGGCGACATGCTCCTGCCCGGGTCGGTAGCCCCGCGTATCGTGAACACGCTGCGGCGGCACCACCACGAACGACTTTGGCGCTACACGTACCGGCGCGACATTCGACTCGACGTTGAGCACGAGTTGCCCGGTCCTGGGGAGCAGGAACATGTACTCGTCGTCATGCGCGTGAGGGTGGGTGCGGTATTCACCGACGCTCACGTGCCGGACATCGGCAATGCGATCTCCGTACAAATGACGCGATGCGGTGGGATAGGGCTTCACTCTCGATTCCTTAGCTGGACAGGCCGGATGACACGTTTGCCAGAGCATATTCCGGCGTGCAGGCGACCAGTATAGTCTTTGTCCAAAACGTCGGTGGTACCGCCCTGAGCGAGGTTTGGCCCGATCGGACGCATGGACTGGCCCGATTGACGGCGACTGTCGTTCCGACGTTGGGCATGCTTGCGTCACTTGCCATCAGGAGTGTCCGATGACCACCCCAACCCTCGTTCCCCACAGCATTCCCTCGCCCGGGGTCGCCGCACCGGATTTGCGCTTCGTCAATGTGTTCTCTGCCGGTGCTGGTGGCGGCAACCCGGCCCCGGTCGTGTTCGACGCCGATAGCCTCTCGTCGGATGACATGATGGCAATTGCGGCCCGCTACGGTCACGAAAGCGCATTCGTCTGCCGGGCCAGCGATCCGCGCAACACGGTTCGTCTGCGCTTTTTCGTCCCCGCACATGAGATGGAGATGTGTGGGCATGCCACGCTCGGCGCGATGTGGCTGTTGCGTGAAGCGGGGCGCTGGACGACCGCAAGTGCGACCGTGGAGACGCTGAGCGGTCTGGTCGATGTACGTTTCGACGAAGCGACGCAGCGCATTGACGTCGGCCAGCCGCGCGGCATCGTCGAACCGGTGGACGACCCGACGCGGGTAGCCGCCATTTGCGAAGTGCTTGGCATCGGTGTGGACGATCTGGCGCCGATGGGCGTTGTCAACGCCCGCACGAGCCGCACGAAGACGCTGGTGCCCATTCGCTCCGTGGAAAAGCTGAACACGCTCACGCCGAACCTCGGTGCAGTCGCTGCATTGTGCGACGTCCTCAATTCGACCGGACTGTATCCGTTCGCCGTCGAGCGTACACGCCCGCTGGAGTTGCATGCGCGGCAGTTCCCGCGTTCGTCGGGGTATCCGGAGGACGCCGCCACGGGCATCGCCGCCGCCGCCACGCTTTACGGCGTGCTGCATTACGGGCTGCTGGCAAACGGGGAGTCGGCCATGCGCGTCTATCAGGGCTTTGCCATGGGACGTCCATCGTGCATTCGCGTGGCGCTACGCGAACCCGGCAATCGCGAATCCGGCTGCTGGATCAGCGGCGCAGTCGAGTTTGCCATGCTTGAGCCTCATGGGTGAACCCCACGCATGAGCGCGCCGACGTCACTCGACGACACCTGAAACGTCGACCTCGTGGGAATCTTCGGCCTCTTCCTTCGCAGTCCAAAAATTGTCAATATGTCGGACATCACGCCAGCTCTCGGCGCGATGCTCGATAAACGACATAACAGGAGCGAATTCATGACATCGTCGAAGACCCCTTGCCAGGTTCTGATGCACTCGATCGCGATTGCTGCACTGACGTTGAGCGCTGGCAGTTACGCCTTGACGGCCAACGCCGCCGGTTCGGACCAACCCAAGCCGCGCATTCTCGTGCTCGCGACCGGCGGCACTATCGCCAGCACAGGCGACGCGCGCTCGGCCATCGGCTACAACGCCGGCGGCGTAACGGGCGAGCAACTGACGGCCAGCGTGCCGGGTCTGGACAAGCTGGCCACGATCAAAGCGGAGCAGATTTCGAACATCGGCTCGCAGGATATGAACAGCAAGGTCTGGTATCAGCTGGCCGCGCGCATCAAGCAGGCGTTCGAGCGCAACGAGGCCGACGGCATCGTGATCACGCACGGCACCGACACCATGGAGGAAACCGCGTTCTTCCTCGATAACGTGCTCGCCACGAGCCAGCCGGTCGTGCTGGTCGGCTCGATGCGCCCGAGTACGGCGGTGAGTGCCGACGGTCCGGGCAATCTTTACGAAGCTGTCGAAGTGGCCGCCAGTGCGCAGTCCCGCAACCGGGGTGTGCTCGTCGTTCTGAACGACACGATTCACTCGCCGCGCTGGGTCACCAAGACGAATACAACATCAGTGCAGACGTTTCAAAACCCGAACGGCGGGCCACTCGGATACGTCGATCCTGCATCGATCCGGTATCTGGCCGCAGCACCGGCGGGTCGAAAAGGTTCGCTGGCCGTGCCCAATGCCGGTTTGCCGCGCGTCGACATCGTCTACGCGCACGCCGACATGGATGCTACCCAGATCGACGATGCCGTGCGACGCGACGCCAAGGGCATCGTGCTCGCGGGCGTAGGCGATGGCAATGCCTCCAAAGCGGCACTCGATGCACTCGAAGCCGCTGCGCGCAAGGGCATTGTCGTGGTCAGGTCGTCGCGCGTGGGTGCCGGGTTCGTCAACCGCAACGTCGAAGTCTCCGACGACAAGACGGGGTTCGTCGTCTCGTACGATCTGAATCCGCAGAAGGCCCGGGTACTGACGCAACTCCTCATCGGCAACGGCGTGAGCGCCGCAGACAAAGTGCAAAAGGCGTTCGACGCCACCTATTGACAGGCGTTTCCCGTGCGACTGGCGCTGACGCGACGCTGGTGTTTCGCCGTCCGCGTCAGTCCAGCGCAGGCTCTTCTGCGACCTTTCGTTCGTGCAGTTGGCGGAAGAATCGGGCGTTGTGGTGATCGGCGACGGTGAAGACGTCGTCCGAGGCACGGGCTAGCGCGGCGAAGAGCCGTTCGAGTTCGTCGTACGCCGGGCCGGACATGCCGCAGCGAACGACCAGTGATTGCCGTATCTCGTCCATTGCGGCCTCCCGGAAGCAATCGAAGGCAGGGGCAGGTGTGGCATCGAGATGATTGATGTGCGCAAGTAGCATGCCGAGCACCTGCGCGTGCACGAGCGCCGTTGCTCGCTGTTCGATAGCCAGTACGTCGGTTTCCGTCATGATGACCTCCGTCGGACGCGGGTGGGAATGCGAACGAATGCACTTGCAGCATAGCATCGGCGCACGGGACAGGCCGGTGCAGAGAAGCGCTGTCGGTAATGACGCAAAAGTGTCGCGTCAAAAAGCCAGAATGTCGTGAGCCGATTCCGGCCAGCCATCGAACCTCATTTATGCCTGACATTGACCAACGATTGGCCGTCGCAGTGTGCATCGTCCACGAGGCCGCGCGCTCGGCGCTTGAATTGTTTGACGCACGCGGGCGCTTCGCGCTCGAGGAGAAGGGGGCGCGCGAATATGTGTCCGAAGCCGACCGGATGATCGAACGCCGCATTCGCGAAGCGCTGGCGATCGACTTGTCAGAAGACGATGTGATGGGGGAAGAGATGGGCGGAAAAGGCTCGAACGCCTTCTGGGCCATTGATCCCATCGACGGCACCGCCAATTTTCTGCGCGGATCGCCGCTGTGGGGCGTGTCGCTGGGTTTTGTCGAGGACGATGAGCCGGTCGTCGGTGTCATCGCCTATCCCTCGCTGGGCGTGACGCTAAGCGCTGCGCGCGGGCGCGGCGTATCACGCAACGGGCAGTCGTTTGAACGAAATATCGACTTTCCGTCCGTTCATCTTGCAGCCGTAGGCGACAACGCCCGTTGGCCAGCCACCGAAATCGCTCAGGTCGAATACGCGTTGCGGACATCGGGTTGGGGCTTGGCCGAGTATCGGTGCGCCACCATTGGCCTTGGCTTCGCTGCGCTCGGGTTCGTCGACGGCTATCTGGAAAAACACACAAGCATCTGGGATATCGCCGCCGGATCGGTGATTTGCCGTGAAGCCGGGTTAGGCGTCCACGCGCACGGGACGTATGACGGCGGCGGCCAGACGATCTTCGCCGGGACCGACGCGTTGCACGCCGTCGTCGACCGCCATCTCAGCCGAAGCTAGTCGCGCTGTGAAAGCTGGAAGACGTTGCCCTCCGGATCCTCCCCATCGCACATCGATTGTGGGAAGCCATCGTAGCGCTTCATTTCACGCATCTTGACGCCCGCGTTAAGCAGCGCCTCCCGCAAATCCTCCAGCCCTGATTCCACCGAGAAGACGAGTTTTGCGTTCGACGTCTCGCCGCTCGACGGACGGTCTCGATAGGCCGCGCCGACGCGGTGCAGTGCAATCTCCACTTCACCGGCTTTGAGCGCCGCCCATTCGTTCTCGATTTCTTCGATCACAGGGAAGGCGAAATGCGTCCGGTAAAACGCTTTCAACAACTCAACATCACGGACGTAGAGGATCAATCTGGACATGAAAACCGGCATTGCGCGCTCCGAAATGACTGGATCGTATTAAGAGGATCGATGTTGCCGGATTCACGTCATTTCGAAAACAAAGTCCCGCTTTGGGACGGCATTCGAACGTCAACCCGCACGCGTTTAGCATCAAGACGATTCGGCTTTGCGGATATTCAAGCAGACGCTCGATTAAGGCCGAAATAGGGTCGAAATAGGGTCAGAAAGCGGGTGAAAAGCCGTTGTTTCTCGGGAAATTTCATCTGACCCCCACTTCAATATTAGGGTTTCCACCCATGTTTTAGACGGTTTCAGCTACAATCCGGCGTTTTCGATGCTCGGCTTGTGCTATCTGCCGAAACACCGGCTGGATGACGTCTGTCGGTCCGAATCCCGCCAGCACGCCCGCCAAGCGTGCGCTTTCCCCCCGGCGTGTGGAAGATGGCGACGCCACACGTAATTGATAAGGTGACTGATTCCCATGACTCAAACCGATAAGAAGCCGGTGCCAGGTAGCGGCCGCAAGCGCTTTACCCGCCGCAAATTCCTGGGCACCGCCGTTGGCGCCGCTGCGGTGTGGGCCGGATATTCGTACTTCTTCGGCAGTCAGTACCGCGCCGCCAAGGCGGACCGTAAGGTCGACGTGCTGCTGATCGGCGGCGGCATCATGAGCGCGACGCTCGGCGTTTATCTGTCCGAACTGGAGCCGAACTGGACTTACGAAGTCTTCGAACGTCTGGACAAGGTCGCAGAAGAAAGCTCGAACGGCTGGAATAACGCCGGTACCGGTCACTCGGCCCTGTGCGAACTGAATTACACGCCGATGGACGATAAGGGCAACGTCCATATCACGCAGGCCATCAACATCAACGAGAACTTCCAGATCTCGCGCCAGTTTTGGTCGCATCAGGTGCGCCAGGGCGTGCTGGGCAATCCGCGTGAGTTCATCAATTCCACGCCGCACATGAATCTTGTGTTCGGCGAAGAGAACCGCGAGTTCATCAAGAAGCGCGTGGAAGCACTGAAGGCTTCGCCGCTGTTCGCAGGCATGGAAATGGCGACCGACCCGGCGAAGATCGCCGAGTGGATTCCGATCATGATGGAAGGCCGCAAGCCTGACGAGGTGGTCACCGCCACGCGCTCGCCGCTCGGCACGGACGTCAATCTGGGCGAGATCACCCGTCAGTTCTACAAGCACCTGACCGAGAAGTCCGGCGTGAAGGTCTCGACCGGTTACGAAGTCCGTTCGATCACCCGTAACGAAGACGGTAGCTGGCGCGTATCCGCGTTCGATATGAACGACAGCTCGAAGATCCAGACGGTGGATGCACGCAATGTGTTCATCGGCGCGGGCGGCGCTGCACTCCCGCTGCTGCAACTGTCAGGCATTCCGGAAGCCAAGCAATACGGCGGTTTCCCGGTGGGCGGCGAGTTCCTCGTCACCGAAAAGCCCGAGATTGCTTCGCGCCATCTGGCCAAGGTCTACGGTCTCGCGGATACCGGTTCGCCCCCCATGTCGGTGCCCCACCTGGACACCCGCGTGCTCGACGGCAAGAAGGTCATCCTGTTCGGGCCGTTCGCGACGTGGTCGAGCAAGTTCCTCAAGAACGGCTCGTACTTCGACCTCGCGAAGGCAGCAACGCCGTCGAACGTCATTCCCCAGTTGCAGGTGGGCGTGCATGAGTTCGCGCTCGTGAAGTACCTCGCGCAGCAACTGCGACTGTCGATGGACGAGAAGATGGCGGCGCTTCGTCACTACATGCCGGAAGCGAAGAACGAAGACTGGCGTCTGTGGGAAGCCGGTCAGCGCGTGCAGATCATCAAGAACGATCCGGAGAAGGGCGGCGTACTGAAGCTCGGTACGGAAGTCGTGGTGTCGAGCGACCGCACGGTGTCGGCCCTGCTCGGCGCATCGCCGGGCGGCTCGACTTCGCCTGCGATCATGCTGTCGCTTCTCGAGCGCGTTTTCCCGGAGCAGATGAAGACGCCCGCGTGGCAACAGAAGATTCGCGAGATCGTGCCGAGCTACGGCAAGAAGCTCCACGACAATCCGCAGATGCTCGCCACCGAGTGGGCGACGACGGCCGAAACGCTGCAACTGGCCATCGCACCGCCGAGCCTGAATGGCGTTGTGCCTGACAATGCGCCGATGGCGAATCCGGGTGTCGTGAAGAAGACGCCGGATATGGCGCTGTAATGACCTTTAAGTAGCGCGAAGCATCAAAGGGTTCCGGGATCTCCCGGAACCCTTTTTTCGTTGGAAGACGCAAAGCAGAGGGCCGCGTTTCAGACTGTGGCGCGTGGCGTCACGCCCAGCGCACGTTCCCGAATGGCGTCCATATCCTTGGGCAGCGGATGGAGGTCAAGTCGACGACCCGCTTTCACGATCTGACTGGGTGTATCGTGACCGATCAGCGCCGGAAGGCGATTCGACGCATCGATCAACTTCGCCAGATCGACGCCGGTGTCGTACCCCATCAGCTCCAGCGCATGCACGATTTCCTCGGTGCACACATTGCCGGTCGCGCCCGGTGCGTAAGGACATCCGCCGATGCCGCCCAGCGACGCGTCGAAGCGATCCGCCCCCGCGTCGATGGCCGCCAGCACATTCGATAAGCCCATGCCGCGCGTGTTGTGGAAGTGCAGCGTCAATTCGGTCTGAGGCCACCGCGCCCTGAATTCGCTGACCAGCGTGCGTACCTGACCGGGGTAGGCCATGCCGGTGGTGTCGCACAGCGTCACGCCCGCAACGCCCATGCCGCCCACGAAGCGCTCGCACAGTGCGAAGACGTCCGACTCCGGCACATCGCCTTCCATGGGGCAGCCGAAGACGCATGAGAGCGAGATATTCACCGGAACCGAAGCCCCCTTGGCCGCGTCGACGACCTGGCTCAATGCGTCGATGGACTGATCACGGGTCATGCGCAGGTTGGCCAGATTGTGGCTCTCGCTGGCCGACATCACCAGATTCAGTTCGCCCACGCCGCAGGCCATCGCGCGCTCAGCGCCCTTGAGGTTCGGCACCAGCGCGCTGTAGACGACGCCCGGCATGCGCTCGATCCCTTGCATCACCGCCTCGGCATCGCGCAACGCGGGAATGACTTTCGGCGACACGAACGCGGTCACTTCGACCTTGTTCATACCCGCGCGCGAAAGCGCGTTCACCATCGCGATCTTGTCGTCGGTTGGAATGAACGCCGACTCCGCCTGAAAACCATCGCGGGTTCCCACTTCGTTCATGTAAATGCGTCGGCCGCCGCCATGCCACACGGTCATGCAATCACTCCTTTGCTTCTTAAGACGTCGACGTCCTTTGCCGAGAGTCCGAGTTGTGCCAATACGTCGTCGGTATCGTCGCCAAGTCCCGGGGCGGACGACCGGATCGTGCCCGGTGTGCCCATCAACTTCGGTATGACACCGGGCACTTCCAGCGCATAGCCGTCGCGCGTGGTCTGCGAAACGATCATGTCGCGAGCGCGGTAATGCGGATCGGCGACGATGTCCGCGACGGTGTACACCTTGCCTGCGGGCACACGCGCCTCACCCAGTGCGTCCAGCACCTCGACGACGGTCTTCGTCGCCGTCCAGACGCCAATGGCGGCGTCCAGTTCTACAACACGCTTCGTGCGACCGGCGTTGTCCGCGAGACTGGGATCCTCGGCGAGATCGTCACGTCCGATGGTCTGCATCAGGCGCTTGAAGATGCTGTCGCCGTTGCCAGCGATCAGCACATAGCCGTCGGTGCACCGATAGGCATTTGAGGGCGAGATGCCGGGCAGGGCGCTGCCAGCGGCTTCGCGCACGGCGCCAAACGCGCTGTACTCGGGAATCAGACTTTCCATCACGTTGAGTACGGCTTCGTTGAGCGCCACGTCGATGACCTGTCCCTTGCCACCATTCACCTTGCGGTGATGCAGCGCGGTCAGGACACCGATGGTCCCGTGCAAGGCAGCCAGCGTGTCGCCGATCGAAATGCCGCAGCGCACCGGCACGCGCCCCGGTTCGCCCGTCAGGTGACGCAATCCGCCCATGGCTTCGCCGATGGCGCCGAACCCCGGCAGATCGCGGTAGGGGCCGGTCTGACCGTAACCCGAAATGCGCAGCATGATCAGCCCGGGATTGAGTTCGGACAGGACATCCCAGCCCATGCCCCAGCTCTCCAGCGTTCCCGGGCGAAAGTTCTCGATCAAAACGTCGGCCGAAGCGATCAACTGACGGGCGATGTCCTGACCTTCGGGGCTGCGCAGATCGAGCGCAATCGAGCGCTTGTTGCGCGATTGCACTTGCCACCAGACTGACGTGCCTTCCTTGAGCATGCGCCAGTTGCGCAGTGGGTCGCCCGCACCCGGCGGCTCGATCTTGATCACGTCTGCGCCAAACTCGCCCAGCGTCTTCCCGGCGAACGGCCCGGCAATCAGTTGCCCCATTTCGATGACCCGAATGCCGCGCAGCGCAACATCGGGACGGTCTTGTTCATCGGTCTTCATACGTCGTCTCTCAAAAAGCGGATCTTTCAGTCACGCGCTCGCAGCTTCTCCGGCATCGCAATCGTCAGGATCACCACACAGACCAGCCCGAGGCCACCGATCAGATACAGCGCCGGTGTAGTGCTACCCGTCATGTCCTTGATCCTGCCGACCACGACCGGGCTGACGATCCCGCCCAGTTGCCCCAGCGTATTGATGAGCGCGATGCCACCGGCGGCGCCTGCGCCGGTCACGAGCTTCGGAGGCAACGCCCAGAACGCGGGAATCGCAGCCACGACGCCTGCACCGATGGCGGCGAGCGAGATCACCAGCACGGCGGTCTGCTTGTCGAACATCCCCGCGCTGAAGAAGCCCAGCGCAGCCAGCAGCATCAGTCCGATCACGTACTTGCGGCGCTCGCCGGACCGGTCGGACAACTGCCCGACGATCACCATCGCAATCGCACCGCAGAGGTAGGGCACCGCCGTCAGAAGACCGATGGTCGTCGAGTTGCTGATACCGGACGCGCGGATCATGTGGGGTGCCCAGAAGTTCAGGCCGTAAGAGCTGACCTGAATCAGGAAGTAGACGAGACCCAGCGTCAGGAAGCCCGGCGTCTTTACGGCATCGAGCAACGAATGCCCGCCGATATGTCGGTTCTGATGCGTGATGTTGGCGAGCAGCACAGACTTCTCCGCAGGCTTGAGCCAGCGCGCATCTTCGATTCGGTCGTTAAGCACTTTGTAGACGACGAAGCCGAGCAGCACGCAAGGGATACCGCCCACAAGAAAGAGCCAGTGCCAGCCACGGATGGCGAATACGCCGTCGAGTTGCGATAGGACAAGACCCGACGCGGGTGCGCCCAGCAAGCCTGCAAAGGCCGACGCGAGAAAAAGCAGGGAGGTCATGCGTCCCCGATAGGCCGTAGGAAACCACAGCGTCAGATAGAACAGCACGCCGGGCGCGAAGCCCGCTTCCATCGCGCCGATCAGAAAGCGCAGGAAGTAAAACTGCCACTCGGTCTGAACGAAGACCATCAGCGCCGTAGCGATGCCCCACGAGACCATAATGCGGGCGATCCAGCGTCGTGCCCCCACTTTGTAAAGCATGAGATTGCTCGGCACCTCGAACAGCACGTAGCCCACGACGAACAGGCCAGCGCCCAGCCCGTAAGCCGTGTCGCTCAGCCCCAGATCCGTCTGCAATGAGAATTTGGCAAAACTGATGTTGATGCGATCGAAGAACGCAAACAGGTAGCACACCATGATCAACGGCATGATGCGCCAGGCGATCTTGCGAACGATTTGCGATATTTCGGTGTCCGCCAGCGTACCGGTGGATGGAACGGGAATCGACTCGGTGCGAGCCATGACTGTCTCCTGATGAATTGGATGGCAGCGGAGGCCGCAAGCGCGAGGACTTGCCGGACGACTCGCACTGCATCGCCAGAACGGCGCTCTGTGTGGCGCGTACTGGAATTCTGGTCGCAGGCAAGTCAGGACTGAAGCCCAAAGGCGCGAACCGAGCTTTCGCGAAATGCGAAAGCTGGTGATACAGGAAGGACAGTGGGTGGGATATTGGGGGATCGTGAGCGTCGAGGGAATCAGGCGTCGCGACTCGAGCGAAGGTGCTCGATCAGCGTGCGGACGTGGCGCGGCACGGCGTTCACGTCGCGCAATCCGATCAGCAACCGCCGCTCGGCCCATGCGTCTTTCAACGAGATCTGACGCAGATTCAGCGAGCGCGCCAGCGCCCGCACGGCGTCGGACGGCAGTACGGCAATGCCCATGCCCGCCGCCACCATCTGACACATCGCGTCGAAGCTGCGCACCTGAATGTGCAACTTCAGACGGCGTCCAAGCGCTTCCGTCTCCATCTGAAGCCGATTGGCGAGCGATGTCCCCTCCGACAGGCTGACGAAATCGTAGTCCAGCACTTCATTGAAATACACCTCGCGACGACGTGACAGCGCATGCCCCTTAGGCACCACGAGGCTCAGATGATCCTCGCGATAGTCGAGGCATTGCAGGCCCAGCGCCGGTGTTCGATCCGCAAAGATGCCGATGTCGGCGCGCCCGTCGAGTACCGCCAGCACGATCTCGTTACTGTTCTTCTCTTCAAGCTCGATCCGTATACCGGGATTGGCTTTCGTGAAGCTCGCCAACTGACGTGGCAGGAACTGCGTCACGGCCGATGTGTTGGCCCAAAGGCGCACCACGCCGACGATACCGGAGGTGAAGTCGGAGAGCTCGGCGGCCAGCACATCGACATCGGTCAGGATGCGTTGCGCGTGCCGGTACAACGCCTGACCGGCGACCGTCAGCGTCACGCCGCGCGAATGACGTTCCAGCAACGCCGTGCCGACCGCGTGCTCCAGGTCTGAGATCCGTTTGCTGGCCGCGCCGACCGCGAGGTGCGCCAACGCCGCGCCCTTGCTGATGCTGCCCGTGCGCGCGATCAGATTGAAAAGGGACAACGAAGCGAAATCGATACGGTGAGGGTTCATGACACGGAGGAAATGTAGGTGGCGCGCGGACGCAACATGAACGCCTGCGCGTATTGCTCGACCACGTGGGCGCACCATCCGGCGGTGCGTGCGAGTATCCAGACGGCCGCAGCGCTGCCGCGCGGCATGTCCAGCGCACGGGCGAGGGCGACGAGCGCGACAGCGAGGCCCGGCGTCATCTTCGTCTCGTCTTTCACGCGCTCGATGAAACCCAGGATGTGCTTAACATCAGGACGGTCGGCACCGCATCGGGCGGCGAGCGAAAGAATCAACGTTGCACGCGGATCGCCTTCGGGGTAGAGCGGATGATTGAAGCCGAACAGCGCGACGCCGTGATCGCGCACGCGTTTGATTTTCCCCGATAAGGCCTTCGGCGTGCACGTCTCGAACAGTTGGGTCTCGACGCGTGCCGTCCCCGCCCCCGTCGCGTAGCCGACATGCGTGCTGATCGCCGATGCGATGCAGTTGTACAAACCGGCATCGCTCGATGCGGCCACGCGTGCCGCAAACGTCGCCGGAGCAAGCTCGTGGTCGGCGAGGATGATCAGCGTGGCGTCGATAGCGGCAACCGCTTCGGGCGTGACCGGCGCACCGCTGGCACGCAGCGCATGGACGGCCAGCCGCTCGCCGGGCCTGCGCGCAACATGGCGACCCGTCGGCGACAGGTAGCCGAAGCCCCCGGCAAAGACCTCCAGCATCGTGCGTAGCGCAGGCATCGCCGCCTCGCTGGAGACGTCATGCAAATCGCGCCCCCGTGTGCTCATTGCGAGCGCGAGCATCGCCATGAAGTGACCGATGTCGGCGGGCGCGACCTCACCGGCACGCATGTCCAGCAGCGATTGCACATCAGGAGGGACGTGGGTCGCCGGCCAGTCGGCCTCGGCGTCGTGCCACTGTCCCGTCACGAGGAACTTGGCCACGACCTCGAACGCATATCCGGCCATGGCGAGGTCTGCCGCCGGACGATTGCGATAGGCCGGGCCGCGTGCGTCGATCGCCGTAATGGACGACATCACCACAGGCTCGCCCCAGCGCATCGACGTCGCGGCGGCGACGGCACGCGGCAGACGTCCGCGGCCACGAGCGGCAAAGCGCTCGACATCGTCGCGCGCATATAGATGCCGGTTCGTCCCCTGCGCGGGCGTGCTGCGAATCAGACCCCGGCTCACATAGGTGTAGAGCGTCGCGGTCTTGACGCCCAACGTCGCCAGCGCCTCCTCACGCGTCAGGAAATCCTTCTTCGATGTCATGGTCGATTTTCAGAATCAATCTTGTTCGCCTTGTGGCGATTTCCTAGTATCAGTGCCGGGATCGACAAATCGATGGATCGAGTATAGCCGCGCACTTCGACCGCTGTGCCTCTGCGCATACGAAGCGTTCCGGCGAGAACAGAATGGAGACAACCATGAACGCCGTTGCAAGCGAACTTTCCGGGTCGGCCAACGAGGCCACCACGACCGACGAAGGCAAACCCGTCACCTGGCACGTCGACGACGCTCCCTGGATTCCCCTGACTGGCCTGTTCATCAATCGGTCTGGCTACAAGACGGTGACCGATGCCGCCTATACCGGCAATGCGTACAGCATCGAGTTGACGTCCGTCGGCGCGGGCGGGTCGTCGCCCACGCACGTCGAACCGCACGCGCATTTGTTCTACGTGCTCTCAGGTCACGGTGAGGTGAGCGTCGGGGAAGAGGTGACGGAAGTCCGCGCCGGTTCCGTCAGCCCGATTTCAGCGGGGATGCCGCATTCGTTCCGCAATCTCGGCGACGACGCACTCGAAATGCTCGTCGTCTACCATCCGCCGCGCGTGCGCAAACCCGTTACGGGTGATCAGGCGGATGCCGAACCGAGTGGCGAGCGCGCATCCGTCGAGCGAGTTGCCCCGCGTGAGGCACCGGCCGAGCGGCCAACGGACTACGAAGTCGAGCTGCGACGCTCGGGCCGCACGCTGGAAGTGAAGTCGTCGGAATCGTTGTTACAGACACTGCTCGATGCGGGCGTCGAGGTCTCATACGGGTGCATGCAAGGCATGTGCGGCGAATGCAAGACGCGTGTGCTCGAAGGCGAGCCCGATCACCGGGACTCTGTGCTGACGCGTGACGAGCAGGCGAGCGGCGAGGTAATGACGATCTGCGTTTCCGGCTGCAAATCGGGAAAGCTGGTACTTGACCTGTAGCTGCTAGTCGGCGGCGTCGAGCAGGCGTGCCAACGTCAGCACGCCTTTTTCGATGTTTTCCGTCGAGATGGCGGAAAAGCCCATCACGAAGCCAGACGGCGCACGCCGACGAATTACGCTTCGGACGAGGGAACGACCGCAATCGCAATCTTTCCCCGCAGACCGTTGTTGCGCCGCTCCAGCAGGGCGTGAGCCGCCGGAATGTCGGCCAACGAGTAAATGGCGCCGACATGTGGCCGCAGCTGGCCGCGCTCGACCAACGCGCTCAGTTCGTCGAGCTTGCCCCGGTTTTGCCGTGTGAAGACGAAGTGATAGCTGGCGTTCTTGCCCCAGGCCTGTACGAGGTTCTGCGGCTGCGCAATATCCACGATCGTGACGACGCAGCCAAGTTGTGCGAGCACATCCGGGCTGCGCGACAAGGTGTCGCCGCCGATGGTGTCGAAAACGACGTCGACGCCGCGGCCGCTCGTCTCTCGCAGGATGACGTCGACGTAGTCCTCCTTCTCGTAGTCGATCACAACGTCGGCCCCCATTTCCCGGACGAAAGGGACGTTTGCTTCACGCGCGGTCGTCAACACGCGAGCGCCCATGGCTTTGGCGAGCTGAATCGCCACGTGTCCGACACCACCGGCACCGCCGTGAACGAGAACGCTCTCGCCGACGCGCAGCGCCGCGCGTTCGACCAGCGCTTCCCACGCCGTGCCACCCACCAGAGGCAGACTGGCCGCTTCGAGATGAGTCAGGGAAGGGGGCTTCTTGCCGACGATGTGCTCGTTGGCGACGTGATACTCGGCATAGCTGCCGGGACCGTCGAAGATCTGCGGGGTGTACCAGACCTCATCGCCCACGGAAAAGCCCGTGACGCCCGGCCCGAAAGCTTCCACAACGCCGGAAACGTCATGTCCTGTAATCGACGGCAACGGGACGAGGTCCGGATAGTCGCCACGTCGCACCTGATAATCCAGTGGATTGATGGACGTGGCATGGACCCGAACCAGCACCTGTCCGGCCCGAGGTACGGGCGTCGGCACTTCCTCAAGCGCGAACGATTCCGGACCGCCAAACGACTTCAGCACGACTGCTTTCATTGAGAGCTCCTGATTCGATAAAAAGGGATATCGGGATTTATCGATATTTAGGGATAAAAAAATTGAACGTCGATTACAGCTCCTTCCCGATCATGCGGGCAAGGGCACTGATGGTGGCTTCATTGCGCTTGTAGTAGGTCCACTGACCGATGCGTCGCACTTCGACGAGGCCAGCGCGTTGCAGCGTTGCCAGGTAGTCGGACACGGTCGACTGCGACAGTCCGACCCCTTCCTGAATGCTGCTGACGCAAACACCCACCGTATGAACGTCGCCTTCGTCCTGAGGCGGAAAGTTCTTCACGGGATCCTTCAGACCCTTCAGGATCTCAAGGCGGGTGCGGTTCGAGAGCGCTTTGAAGATTTCGAGCAAATCCATGAGCGGGATTGTATCGAGATTTTCCGATATGTCAATGCGCTGCGGAAGTCAGAGGAACGAGGGCGAGTCGCTGTCCAGCCCAGAATATGCATGACGGCGAGGCCAGCTCAATGACGTGCGGCAGCGAGAATATCGGTCCCGAGTCCGGTGTGGATGTGTCCGAGCTGAAAGAGCTCGTCGTCGAGCACCTGGAGCGCGAACGGGATATTCGTTTTTACCCCGCGGATCTGCGTCGCACTTAGGGCTTCGCGCATCCGGCGAATCGCCGCGGCGCGGTCTGTCGCGTGCACGATGACCTTCGCCAGCAGCGGATCGTAATACGGCGTGACCGTATTGCCCTGCCCATATCCAGTCTCCACGCGGATGCCATCCCCCTTAGGGAGTTCGAAAGTGTCCAGCTTTCCGGGCGACGGGAAGAAGCGCACCGGATCCTCGGCGTACACACGCACCTCGATAGCGTGGCCGGTCACGCGTGGCGAATCGGGTATGACCGTCGCCAGCGCTTCCCCCGCCGCCAGCCGGATCTGCGACGTCACCAGATCGATACCCGTGATCGCCTCCGTCACCGCGTGTTCGACCTGCAAACGCGTATTCATCTCCAGGAAGTTGCAGGTGCCATCGGCGCCGAACAGCGTTTCGGCAGTGCCGATGACGTCGTAACCGATCTCCTGAAGCAATCCGGCAATCTTCTCCGCAGTGGTCTCCATGTCGCGACGCGGCAATAGCGGGGCAGGCGACTCCTCAATGACCTTCTGATGTCGGCGCTGCACCGAACAATCGCGCTCGAACAGGTGACATGCGTTACCTGCCTTGTCCGCCAGTATCTGAAACTCGATGTGGCGCGGGCGCTCGATGAGCTTTTCCAGATAAAGCTCGCCGTTACCAAAGCTCTTTTGCGAGACGGAGCGGGCCTGAGCGATCGCCGCAAGCAGCGAAACTTCGTCGCGCGCAGGCACCATGCCGATGCCACCGCCGCCGGCCGCTGGCTTGATCAGCACCGGGTATCCGATGGCGCGTGCGGCGGCACTGATCGAATCGGCATGGTCGTCGAGCAGTCCCGAGCTGGGTGACATTGGCATGCCGTAGCGAGCCATCAGCTCTCGTGCGCGGGTCTTGTGCCCCATCGCTTCGATCCAGCGCGGCGACGGTCCGATGAACGTTGCCCCGGTTTCCATCACGCGGCGCGCGAAGGTCGCGTTTTCCGAAAGGAAGCCGTACCCCGGGTGCACGGCATCCGCCTTCGAGCGTGCCAGCACGTCGATCAGGCGATCCTGATCGAGGTAGCTCGACATCGCGGGTGCGGGACCGATGGCGTACACCTCGTCGGCCTGCGCCAGATAGGGGAGTGTGGCATCCGCTTCGGAACAGACCGCCACGGAACGAATGTTCATCTGGCGCAACGCACGGATGATGCGTGCTGCGACCGCGCCGCGATTCGCTACGAGAACCTTCGCAAACATGTCTTCTCCTTCGTCGTTTTCATTCTCCACCGCAACGGGTGCGCAAAGGCGCTACGGTTAAGTCGCGGCACAGGCAGGCGTCAGGCGCAAAGGCTGTCGGCCAATCCTCCCCAGGCGATCCGTGCGTCGTCCAGGTGACGACCGAGCGCATCGGATTCGAGACGCAGCGCGTGCAGCGCCTCCTCAAGGTGCTCACCAGTCATTCGCGACGCAATGGATGCAACGCTGATTGAGACGAACGCAGGACCTTCCTTGCGCGGCAACGTCATGCCGATGGCGCTTACGTCGGCGATCACCGTTTGCACGTTCGTCGCGTAGCCATCAGCGCGCGTTCGTGCGACCAGCTCGCGCAGGCGCGCTGGCGAGATGTCGCGATAGCGGGGCAAATGCACGGCGTTCGCTGCGATTGCGGCTTCTACGGCGTTGTCAGGCAACGCAGCGAGCAACGCCATCGCGCCGGCACCCGCGCCGAGTGCCCGGCGCGCACCGATCTTCAGGCTATGGGTGCGAATCGGGTAGCTGCCCTGCAAATGATCGAAGCACACGGCGTCATGCCCGCTTCGCACCATCAGAAAGACAGAGTCGCCCGTCAGGTCGGCCAGCCGTCGCAGCGTTGGCTGGCAGCGTTCACGAAGATCGAATGCCGGCGACGCATTGAGGCCGAGCAGATACGCGGTATGACCGAGCGTGTAACGGCGCGCCTGCGGGTCGAGTTGCAGCATGTTGCTGAACGCCAGCCCTTTGACGATGCGATGCGCAGTGATGCGCTCCAACGCCAGGCCCTCGGCGATCTCATGAAGACGCAAGCCTTGGGGGCCGCACATGGCAACAAGGCGCAGCACGGCGATTGCGCGCTGGATGCTCTGCGTGCCTTCGCTGGCCCGGCGTCCGGCAGCGGCGTTTGCATGGTTGCCGTTCGTCGTGAGGTCGGGCATGAAGTCTGCGGCGTCGGCGATGCCATCGGCGATATCCTCGGACGAGGTGTCGTCAATATCGCTGGCGTGTCGTGGAGGCAGGCTCATGAAAATCTATCCGTTTCGGCGTCTGCTGCGGGCAGACAAAGTGGAGCTGACAAACAAGGGAAGTGGCATGGCATCGTCGATGGTGTGGCGCCGCAGTGTTCGGAGGACGAAGGAAACCGGTATTGTCTCGCAAACCGGGATTGCGTCAGCGGCCTCGAAACACCGCTGCGCGCTTCGCAGCGAAAGCCTCACGTCCCTCCTTGCGATCTTCGGTGTCGCGCAACAGCCCCCACAGATGACGCTCGTAGGTCAGCGCAGGCGACAGTGGCATATCCAGACCATTGCGTGCCGCCTGTTTGATCGCCCGCACCGCAAGTGGCGCCGCGTTGGCAATGCGGCGTGCGATCGACGTCGCCACCTCCATCAGTTCGTTCTGCGCGACCACGTGACTCACCAGGCCGATGCGTAGCGCCGTCTGCGCGTCGATGGCATCGCCAGTCAGCAGCATCCACATGGCATTCGCGTTACCAATCAGACGCGGCAACCGCTGCGTTCCACCCGAGCCAGGCATGGAGCCGACGGTCACTTCCGGCAGTGCAAAGCGAGCCGTGTCGGCGGCGATGCGGATGTCGCATGCCAGTCCGATTTCAAGTCCGCCACCGTACGCCAGCCCGTTGAATGCGCAAATCACAGGGGTGTCGAAGTCCATGCCCAGCGTGAGCGATCCTGCTTCGGGCTCGGCACCTTCGCCGCGAAACGTCTGTGCTGCGAATGAGCTCGTCGGTGGCGGTGTGAGCCGAAGATCTGCGCCGCTGCTGAATGCACGATCCCCGGCCCCCGTGATGACGACCACGCGAATCTCCGGCGTGCCGCCGATGTGCCGCCAAAGCGCCTGCAGTCGCGTACGCATCGGATAGTCGATCGCATTGAGCGCTTCGGGGCGGTTTAACCGTACCGTCGCGACGCCGTCGCTCACACTGAAGTCGATAGTCATGGTCGCAATGCCGCGCTTCGCAAATAGGTAGATATGTAGAGACGCAGTGCGTTGTCTCAGGGATCGATACGGTGCTTGAATCCGGGCTGACGTGAGTCTGCTGCTGCCGCAAGCGCCTGACGGATCGCGTCGCGCGTTTCGGCAGGGTCGATCACGTCGTCGATCCAGCCCTGTGCCGCAGCTTCGTAGGCGCTCGATTGCTCGTCAAGACGCGCCATAATCTCCGCCTTGCGTGCGGCCGGATCCGGTGCGGCGGCAATCTCCCGACCGAACACCAGTTCAACGCCAGCTTCAGGCCCCATCACGTCGAAATGCGCCCCCGGCCAGGCCGCAAGATAGTCGGGCCGCATGGCGCGGCCGCACATCGCCAGATACGCCAGACCAATGGCTTTGCGGGCGACGAACGTAATCTTGGGGACCGACGCCGCGCACACGGTGTTGAGCAGCCGGGCAGCGAGCGACACCATGCGATGTTTCTCGATGTCGGGGCCGACGAGAAATCCCGGTGCGTCGCAAATGAAGACCAGCGGGACGTGAAACGCGTCGCAAACATCGACGAACTTGCGCGCCTTCTGTGCGGTTTTCTCGTCCATCACACCGCCGCGCGCCATCGGATTCGACGCGACGAAGCCGACCGGCTGCCCATCGATCCGGCCGAACGCCGTAATCAGATTGGGACCATAGCGCGGCCGATAATGGAAGAGGTCCCCTGCGTCGACGATCAGACTCAGCACTCGCTTCATGTCGTACGCCTGACGCCCGACATCCGGAATGAGCGTGCGCAGCTTTTCGCGTCCTTCCTCCGTATCGAGCGCCGCAGGCTTCGCCTCGACGACCGGCGGCAGCTCGCCGCTGTGGCTCGGGAGAAACGACAGGAACGTTCGCAGACTGCGCAGCGTGTCGGCTTCCGTGTCACCGACGTAGTCGACCTGACCGGTGACGGTCTCGCTGACATCCGCGCCACCAATGGCGTCGGGGGTGACCATCTCGCCGGTGCCAACCTTCACGACGAGCGGTCCCGACATCCCCATCACGCCCGTGCCGCGCGCGAGCGCGGTGAAATCGGACTGTGCGGCAGTGAAGGACGGACCGCCAAATGCCGGTCCAAGAATCGCGGCGAGCTGCGGAATCTGTCCGGACATCCGGAAGTGATCCGCAAACCGCGCGCCCATGTTTGCAGCCATCGCGCCAAAGCTTTCTTGCACACGCGCCGCACCGGCTTCCATCAGTGCAATGAAAGGTTTTCTGTGACGCAACGCAGCATCGCGCACGCGCGCGATCTTGATTTCCCCCACACGTCCTCGCGTGCCGCCCAGCACGGTCGCATCGTCCGCTGCGACATAGACAATGCGCCCGTCGACGGTGCCGTGCCCGGTCACGATGCCGTCGGCCGGCGTTCGCTCGCGCAATGCCGGGTGCGCACTGTGCGCGTGCACGCCCATCTCGACAAAGCTGCCGTCGTCGAGCAGCAGCGCGATACGCTCGCGCGCCGTGAGCTTGCCTTGCTCTCGCAGTTTGTCGATTGCAGCCGCCGATGTCGATGACCGGATGGCGTCGCGGCGGTTTTGCAGTTCTTCGATCTTGCGTTTGTCCATGAGCGTCCTGGCGGTGCGATGGGCACGGAAAGCAGGTGGGTCTTTCCGTATATCCATATATTGAAATAGATAGCGATTATATGGTGCGCTACGTGAGCATCGATGTCGTGTCGGTATGATCGCTTATTGACATCGTTAATCATGTTTCCTAGCTTTTATAGCGGATATTTCAACAAGGCGCCAGATAAATTGGTGCAAATCCGGGTGGAGTTTTCGATGCTTCTGTAATTCCAATATGTGTACAAATTAAGAGAGGTCGAAATGAATCGATTGACGGGACGGCGCGTCGTGACGCGCATGGCATCGGGGTTGCGGGCAGGGGCGGCAGTGGCAGCACTGGCCGCGGGAGTGCTGGGCGCAATGGGTGCGTCGGGTGCGATGGCAGCCGACAAGACGGGGCCTGCTGTAGATCGGAACACGCTCGTCGTGGCGCTCGACAAGGAAATCCAGAGCCTCGATGCACTGGTTACGGCGAGCGGCGATTCCCAGCGTTATGCGATGTCGATCTTCGACACGCTCTACGGCTTCGATGCCAAGGGCAACATCGTGCCTCGCATGGCGACCAGCTACACCATGTCCTCCGACGGCCTGACGTATACGTTCAAGCTACGGCCGAATATCAAGTTTCATAACGGCGACCCGTTCACATCGGGCGACGTGAAGTACTCCATTGAGCGCGTGATCGATCCGGCCTCTAAAAGTACGCGACGCCCTTATTTCGCCCCCGTCATCGATGCCATCGACACGCCGGATCCGCTGACGGTCCGCATTCGCCTGAAGCAGCCGGACGGTGTCTTCCTCAACAAGATCGCAGGCTTCCTGTTCATCGTTCCGCAGAAGTACACATCGTCGTTACCGAGTGTCGAGGCTTTTGCGGCCGCGCCCATCGGCTCGGGGCCGTATCGCGTAAAGACGAACAAAGTCGGGCAGTACCTTGAGCTCGAACGCTTCGATGACTTTTACGGCGACAAACCAGCGATCAAAACGTTGGTATTCAAGTACATCCCCGAGCCGTCGAGTCGCGTGAATGCGATCGTCTCCGGCGAAGTGGATATCGCCGCCATGATCCCCCTTGCCGAAGTTGCGCGACTGCGCCAGGACGCAGCCCTGGATGTCATCACAAATCCGGTGTCGTCGCCTATGCACGTGCGCCTGTACTCGAACGTACCGGACTCGCCGCTAGCCAAGCGAGACGTTCGACTCGCACTGAACTACGCTGTCGACGCCAACGCCATCATCAAGGGCGTTTTCCACGGCGTTGGCGCGCCGATGGGCACTTTCATCTCGAAATACTTCCCCTACGGCGGCGACCCGAGCGTCGCGCCGTACCCATATGACCCGGCAAAAGCGCGCGCATTGCTCAAGCAGGCCGGCTACCCGAACGGCTTCTCGATCAAGCTCTACGACGCTGTCGGGACGCCCAAAGAGTTTGCCGAAGCACTGGCCGCCTATTGGGGGCAGGTTGGCGTCAAGGTGGACATCAATCGCATCGACTACGCGGCGTGGAGTCGACTGAACAACACGCACAAAACCGGGCCGATGACGACCACCCAATTCACCAACGCGATCTACGACCCGATCCATCCGGTCGCGGGATCGTTCTCAAAGGACGGCGCCTGGTCCGACTACTACAACCCGGAAGTCGAGGCACTGCTCAAACAACTCGATACGACAACCGGCGCCGAAGCGCGCGGCGCGCTCTTCCGCAAGATCGGCAAGATCCTGCACGACGACGCCTCAGCCGTGCTCGTGACAGAGCTGTTCAACGTCTTTGCGAAGAAGAAAACGCTGACATGGGAAGTGCAGCAAGGCTCGGGCTTCCTGAACTTCCGCAAGGTGGCCTGGCATTGAGATGCGTTGCCGTGCGTCACGCGAAGCGACGCACGGCGACTCGATCTGACGGGCAGGCGAGGGCGCAGCCTTCAGCCGTCGAGACTGACGGCGGCGTCGCCCTCGCCAATCGGATCGCCCACATTGAAGTGCACTTTCGTCACGCGCCCGGCGCGCGGCGCAATGACGGGAATCTCCATCTTCATCGATTCGACCATGAGCAGCGCCTGATCTTCGGACACCGTGTCGCCCTCGGCGACAAGCACCTGACAAACGGTGCCGGTGATTTCAGAGCGAATGGCTTGGTGGGACATCTCGGTTTCCTCCGGGTGGTGATGAATGGCTCAACAGATGATGGTCAGTGAACAACGAGGAGTCGTCGACACATGGTTGCATTCTTGGAAGCTTCGGAACATCGGGGTGCGCACGCGCAGTGGCACGCGACGTACGACGTCATCGTCGCGGGCTACGGCGCAGCCGGGGCGGTTGCCGCCATCGAGGCCGCGGATGCGGGTGCGCGAGTGCTGCTGATTGAAAAGATGCCCGACCCCGGCGGCATTTCGATCTTGTCTGCTGGCGGCGTGCGCGTCTCCGACGATGCCGAGGCAGCGTTTGCCTACTTGCAGCACACGTGCGGTGGCCGCACGCCGGACGATGTGTTGCGCGTGCTCGCCGTCGGCATGACGGAAGTGCCCGGCTATCTGCGCGAACTGGCACGCACGAACGACGCCGTCGTGCGCGTCGACGCAGCACTCGGCAACTATCCATTCCCCGGTTGCGATTCGCTGGCTTACGCCGACATCGAATCGATTCCCGGTTTCGGTGATCCGGCCGGTTATCTTGCGGCGCGCCCATTCCGCCCGGGCTGCCTGCTCTTCAAGTTGCTGCTCGATAACGTCGAGGCGCGTCGCGCTCAGGGGCGCATCGACGTTTGGCTCTCGGCCAGCGTCGAACGACTGGAGCAGGGAGAGCGGCGCGAAATACTGGGTGTGCGACTGCGACGCGGCAGCGAATCGCTGCGTGTTCGCGCGCAGCGTGCCGTCGTGCTCGCATGCGGGGGATTCGAAGCGGACGAAGAAATGAAGCGTCAGTTCTTTGTCTCGACGCCCGTTCTGCCGGGCAGCTTTCGCGGCAACACCGGCGACGGCATCCGCATGGCGCAAGCCGCAGGCGCGGCGCTCTGGCATATGTGGCACCACCACGGGCCGTACGGCATCCGACACCCCGATCCATCGTATCCGTTTGGCATCTACGCGAAGATCCTGCCGATGTGGACGCCCGAGCGCGAGTCGAAGCCGCTGCCGAAGATGGCGTGGATCGTTGTAGATCAGCGCGGACGCCGCTACGTCAATGAGTATCCGCCGTACATATCGGACACCGGCGTACGCCAGTTCGATCACTACGACCCGTCGGCTTACCGACACGACCGCCTGCCGTCGTATTTGATCTTCGATGAGGCCGGACGTCGCATGTATCCGATGGGGCGCTCGATCACGAATGATCGCGAGGCCTGGTACGAGTGGAGTAGCGACAACCTGAAGGAGGTAGAGAACGGTTTGCTGCAAAAGGCCGACACCCTCGAAGCGCTGGCGCAAAAGCTTGGCATCGACGCAGCAGGACTTACGCGCACAGTGAGTGAATGGAATGCCAGTTGCGAGGCCGGGCGCGACGACGCATTCGGCCGCCGCCCCGAGACGATGACGCCACTCACCGAGGGGCCGTTCTATGCCGCATCGCTGTGGCCGGTCGTCATCAACACGCAGGGTGGCCCCGTACACGACGCCGCCCAACGGGTGCTGGATCCCTTCGGCGAGCCGATTGCTGGCCTCTATGCGGCGGGTGAGCTCGGCAGTGTGTTCGGGCACATCTATATGGCGGGCGGCAATCTGGCGGAATGCATTGTCGGCGGGCGAATTGCCGGCCGGAATGCGGCCCGCGCTCGCGACGCCGCCGCGACGCGTGACGAAGCGAATTCCGCCGATGTGCGGCGCGCTTGATGCGCCCCGGGCATCCGGGTGCATCAAGCGACTGACATGAACCGCACTTCGGATGCCCATGCTTCAAATCCCGTATAAATGTTCAAATAGTGGAATAAATGACGTGTTAATTTTCGCAGAAAAACGTGAATGAAGCACTGTGATTTGCTAAGCAAAAATCCATATAAAGACTGGCTCACGCTTGCGTTATAAAGATAACCGATGGTGTATCGATTGAACTGAGAGTTATCCCTGATGAAAATTAAGCAAAGTTATTTGTTTCAAATATTGACCATCGCGTCATGCGTGACTAGACTGGTTTCCATTACGACGACTGCCGACACAGATCAGGCAGCGCCACAACCAGGAGACGCAAGCGCATGAGCAATCGCTTCCAGGGAAAGGTGGTTCTAGTGACGGGCGGCGCGCGTGGCATCGGCTACGCAACAGCCGAACGGTTCGCGCAGGAGGGTGCGCGCGTAGCGATCTGCGATATCTCGGCAGATGCAGCGCAATCCGCGGCCGAAGCGCTGAAGCGCGACGGCGGGCATGACGCCGCAGGCTTTGGTTGCGACGTCACGGATGAGGCGCAAGTCGAAACGCTCTTCACGCAAGTGATCGCGCAACTCGGCGGACTCGACGTCCTCGTGAACAACGCAGGCGTCACACGAGACAATCTGCTGTTCAAGATGTCGGTGGACGACTGGGATCGCGTCATGAACGTCCATTTGCGCGGCACTTTTTTGTGCACGCGCGCCGCGCAACGACACATGGTCGAACAACGCAGCGGCAAGATCGTCAATCTTTCCTCAACATCGGCACTCGGCAATCGTGGGCAGGCGAATTACTCGTCGGCCAAGGCGGGGTTGCAAGCCTTCACGCGCACCGCTGCCATCGAGCTGGGCCCCTTCAATATCAACGTCAACGCGGTAGCGCCGGGGTTCGTCGACACCGAAATGACGCGCCAGACGGCGGAGCGTCGCGGCATCGATCCCGAGGAATACAAACGGCAGCGCGCCAAGAGCATTCCGCTCGGCCGCGTCGGCGTTCCCCGTGACATCGCCAATGTCGTCGCTTTCCTTTGCAGCGAAGACGCGTCGTTCGTTTCGGGGCAGATCATCTATGTCAAGGGCGGGCCGGAGACGTTGCGCTAACGTCGGTTGATCTTTGTCAGCCGGGTATCGCTTCGTTCATCGCTCTTCTTCGGAGAATTCAATGCACACACGGGCATTGCATGCATGGTCACGCCAGGTAGCGTGGATCGGTTCGGGTATCGCGCTGTGCGCGGCGCTCCTGACGTCGACGGCCGCATACGCCATTGGCGGAAAGCCCGCCGTCGACCGCGACACAGTGGTCTTCGCCGTCGGCAAAGATATCAATAACCTCGATGCTCAGGTCGCCGCCACGGGCGATTCTCAGCGCTACGGCTGGCAGTTGTTCGACTCGCTGTACGCGTTCGACATCGACGGCAACCTGAAGCCCAGCGTCGCCACAGGCGTGAAAATCGCGCCCGACGGCCTTCAATACACGTTCACGCTGCGCAACGACGTCAAGTTCCACAACGGCGCGAAGCTCACAGCCAGGGACGTGAAGTATTCGCTTGAGCGCATCGTCGCGCCCGAGACGAAGAGCACACGGCGACCATACTTCGCGAACCTCGTCGACCACGTGGATGCGCCGAACGACACGACCGTCGTGTTTCATCTGAAACGACAGGACGGGGCGTTCCTCAACAAGATCGCAGGTTATCTGCTGCTGGTGCCGAAGGCGTACACCGAAGGACTCGCGTCGCCCGAGGCATTCGCCCGCGCGCCGATCGGGTCCGGACCGTACAAGTTCGTCGAACAGAAGATCGGGCAGTCCGTGACGCTCGACCGTTTCGATGGCTACTGGGGCGCGAAGCCGGGCATCAAGCGGCTTGTCTTCAAGGTCATTCCCGAGGCGAGTAGCCGCATCAATGCGCTGCTCAACGGTGAGGTCGATGTCATCGACTATGTCCCGAGCGTCGACGTGGCGCGCCTGAAGGCTAACGCTGGCCTCACCGTCAAGTCGGTGCCGGTGGGCAGCCCGCTCGCCGTGCGACTGTACTCGAACGTGCCGGGCACGCCGCTCTCGAAGCGAGAGGTGCGCCTCGCGCTGAACTACGCGCTCGATACCAAGGCGATCATCGGGCAGGCGTTGCATGGCGTGGGCGCACAGATGTCCTCCTATGTTTCGTCCAGCTATCCGTACGGTGTCGATCGCACGCTCAAGCCGTATCCGTACGATCCCGCGCAGGCGAAGAAACTGCTGGCGCAAGGCGGCTACCCGAACGGCTTTACGACCGACTTGCTGTGCCCGACAGACAACCCGAAGGAACTCTGCGAGGTGATCGCGGCGTACTGGTCGGCCATCGGAGTGAAGACGAATGTGAAGGTCATCGATTACGCCGCGTGGAGTCGCCTGAATAACACACACAAGGGCGGGCCGATGACGATGATGCAGTTCTCCAACGCCATCTACGACCCGGTCCATCCGATCAGCGGCGCGGCAACGAAGGACGGCACCTGGTCGGATTACTTCAACCCGGAAGTCGAAAAGCTCGTGGCACAGGGTGATGCCGCGACCTCGCGCGAACAACGCGACGAGATCTTCAAGAAGATTGGTCGCTTGTTGCATGACGATGGCCACGCCGTGCTGATTACCGAGCTCTATTACACGTTCGCGCAGGACGTGAAGCTGAACTGGGAACCACAGCATGGCAGCGGGTATTACAACCTGCGCAGCCTGAGCTGGAAGTGATCTTCGAGATGTCGAGAACTCAGGCCACCAGAGCAGCCCCGAACCGATGAATCCGAACATGAACCGACACGACGACAGTGTTCCGCCCCCGGCCCACACCGCCTCGGCGGTGGTGGCCGCGCGGGTTGACGCGATCGACTGGACGCACGAGACGTTCGCGAGCGCGCTGACATGGATCGCCCAGGCACATGGCGAGCGCGAGGCGGTGGTCCATGGCGACACGCGCCTGACCTTCAGCCAGCTCGTGCAGCGCATTCATGCGTTCGCCCGTGGCCTGATGTCGCTGGGTGTGGGGCCCGGCGAGAACGTAGCACTGTGGATGTCCGACAGCACGGAGTGGCTAATCGCCCGCTGGGCCGTGCCCCTCATTGGCGCGGTGCTTGTGCCCGTGAACACCCGGTTTCGCGACAGCGACGTGGCGTATGTACTCAGCCAATCGGAAGCCACCACGCTTATCGTTCAGGAGCGAGGCGGTTCGTCGGGGCGGGGCGTGCGCTACTTCGACATTCTCGCGCAGCTCGTACCCGACTGGACCACGCAGCGGCGCGGCGCGTGGCAGTGCGAGCGCATGCCGGCCCTGCGCCGTGTCATCGGTCTGCCGGATGAACGCACGCTGCACGCTGGCATGGAAAGCTTTCACGCTGTCGAAGCACACGGAAAGAGCCGGTTGGACGACGGGACACTGGAGCGCCGTTTCGCAAAGGTGAAGGCCGACGACGTCGCCCAGATTCTCTACACGTCAGGGACGACATCGTTCCCGAAGGGCGCGATGGTCCGCCACGGCGCATTGCTCGCCAATAACCACTACGCGGCGCAGTGTCTGCGGCTGACATCGCAAGACCGCTACCTCTCGTGTGTGCCCCTTTTTACCGCGACGGGCACGTTCTACACGCTGGCCATGGCGCTCTCCGGCGCGGCCATGGTCATTGCCGACCAGTTCTCGCCGAAGGGCTTCTGTGAACTTGTCGAGCGTGAGCACATCACCGTCAGCTTCTTCGTCGACACCATCGTGCAGGACCTCAAGGCGTTCCCCGATATCGGGAATTACGACCTGTCGAGCCTGCGCACCGGCACCGGCGCGCCGCTACCCACGGCGTCGTTCGAATGGGTCAGCCGCACGCTGGACGTGCCTGAACTGGTCAGCGCGTACGGTATGTCGGAGACGTCCAACGCGGTCGTGCGCACGCGCTGGGATGATCCGTACGAAAAGCGCTCGCGCACGAACGGCCGCCCCGTGCGTGGGGTGAAAGTACGCATTACCGACATCGAGACCGGTAAGGAGCTGCCCGCCGGATCTATCGGCCAGATCTGCATTTCCGGTTACGTGGTCATGAAGGGCTACTACCGCATGCCGGACGAAGATCGCAAAGCCATCGACGCCGGTGGCTGGCTGCTCACCGGCGACCTCGGCGAACTCGACAGCGATGGCTATCTGACATATCGGGGCCGCGTGAAGGAGATGATCAAGCCCGGCGGCTTCAACGTTGCGACGCAGGAAATCGAAGTCTTCCTTAAGACCTATCCGGGTGTGCGCCAGGCCGTCGTGGTGGGTGTGCCCGATGCGCGTCTGGGCGAAGTCGGATATGCGTACGTCGAACGGCAGGAGGGCGCGGATATCTCGCCCTTCGCCTTGCAACAGTATTGTCGCGAGCACATCGCGAGCTACAAAGTGCCGCGCTACGTGGAGTTTATCGATGTCTGGCCGCTGACCGGCAGTCAAAAGATCCGCAAGCTGGAGCTGCGCGATCGTGCCACGCGCAATCTGAAGGGCGACGACGAGTCGACCAGCGCGACGGCCGATGGGGGAGCACACGCATGATTCGCTATCTCACGCGACGCGTGGCGCAGTCTCTGATCACGGTGTTGCTCGTCACGCTGGTCATCTTCCTGATCGTGCGGCTGATCGGCGATCCGACGCACCTGATGCTCCCGCCCGAGGCCACCGAAGCCGACCGCGCGCTGCTTCGTCACGAAATGGGGCTGGATCGTCCGGTGGCCATGCAGTACGGGAGCTACCTCTGGCATCTGCTTCAGGGGCAACTCGGCATCTCCTACCGATTCTCGCGTCCCGCCCTCGACGTGGTGCTCGGCGCGCTGGGCCCGACGTTGCTTCTCACAACGTCGGCGCTCGGATTGGGCATTCTCGTCGGAGTACCGCTCGGGGCCATCGCCGCAGTGCGTCGCGGCGGCGCGATCGATCAGTGCGCCAAGCTCTTCGCCGTCTTGGGGCAGGCCGCACCGCCATTCCTGTTCAGTCTGCTCTTCATCCGCCTGTTTTCCATTCAGTTGTCGTGGTTCCCTACGAACGGCTACGGCACGTTCTCGCATCTCGTCATGCCCGCTGTAGCGCTGGGGTGGTATTCGGCGGCGGGGATCATGAGACTGACGCGTTCGAGCATGTCGGAAGTGCTCGACACGGAGTACATCAAGTTCGCGCGCATCAAGGGCGTGCCCGAGCGCACGATTGTCTTTCGACACGCGTTGCGTAATGCGCTGCTGCCGATGATTACGTTCACGGCGTTGCAGTTCGGCATTCTGATGGGCGGCGCTGTGTCGGTCGAATTCATCTTCTCGTGGCCGGGCATCGGCCGCCTGATACTCGATTCGATCTCCAATCTCGACTACACGGTCGTGCAGGCCGCTGTCACTGTCGGTGCGCTGATCTTCACCTTGCTCAACCTGGCGGTGGACGTGCTCTACGCCTACGTCGATCCGAGGATTCGTTATGCATGAGATCACTCCCCAGGACTTGCAGCAACGCCCGGCCGAGGTCAGTGTGCCGGTGCCGCAGATGCGTGCGCGCCGCCAACTCTGGCGCGACGTACAGCTGTGGGTATGCCTGGCGCTTGCCGTGGCGCTGATCGTCGTCGCGCTGGCCCCGCAATGGCTCGCGCCCTACGACCCGAACGCAATCTCGTTGAGCGACATTCTCAAGCCACCATCGGCGGCCCACTGGTTCGGCACCGATCAGTTGGGCCGCGACCTGCTGTCGCGTGTGATCTGGGGCTCGCAGATTTCGTTGTATGTGGCGTTTTGTGCAGTGCTCATCGCAGGCATCTTCGGCAGCCTGTTCGGCATTGCTGCGGGCTATCTCGGCGGGTGGGTCGACGCCGTCGCCATGCGCATCGCCGACATCCAACTGGCCTTGCCGGCGGTGATTCTCGCGCTGGTGCTCGTCGGCGCCATCGGGTTCAGCGTCTTCAATCTGGTGATCGTGCTGAGTCTGGCCAACTGGGCCCGCTTCGCCCGTGTCACCCGCGCCGAGGCGTTGTCGTTGCGCTCACGCGACTTCGTGCTGCTCGCCAAACTCGCGGGCGCGTCGCGCTTTCGCGTGATGTTTGCCCATATCGTCCCGAACGTGGTCAACACCTTCATCGTGCTTGCCACGCTCGACATCGGCACCATCATCATTCTCGAGGCAACGCTCTCGTTTCTCGGCCTGGGCGTTCAGCCGCCGACGCCGTCGTGGGGCGCCATGATCGCCGATGGCCGGGGCTATCTGGAAACCGCGTGGTGGATCTGCGGTATTCCGGGGATCGTATTGATGGTGACCGTGCTGCTGGCGAACCAGCTCGGCGACGCGCTACGTGACCGGCTAAGTCCGACGATGTCGAGGGGGTGGTGATGACGATACTCCTCGAAGCGAAGAATCTTACGACGATGCTGCGCGGCAAGCAGGGTGTCGTCACGGCGGTGGACAACGTGAGCCTGCGCGTCGAAGCAGGGCGCTCGCTGGCACTGGTCGGCGAGTCCGGCTCGGGCAAGAGCATGACGTGCAATACGCTGCTCGGCCTGCTACCGTCGAACGGTCGGGTCGTACAGGGGGAAGTGCGCTACAAGGGGCGCGATCTCACTCGGCTCTCGCATGCGGAAATGGCAAAGATTCGCGGCCGCGAGATCGGCATGATTTTGCAGGATGCCATGACGTCGCTCAACCCGCTGCTGACCATCGGCGACCAGGTCGCCGAGATCTTTCGCGTGCATCGGGGCATTCGCGACAAGGCCGAACTGCGCCGTCTGTGTGTCGATGTGCTCGAGCGCGTGAAGATTCCGGCTGCGCTGGAGCGTCTGGACAGCTACCCGTTTCA
Source organism: Pandoraea commovens (assembly GCF_902459615.1). GTDB lineage: Bacteria > Pseudomonadota > Gammaproteobacteria > Burkholderiales > Burkholderiaceae > Pandoraea > Pandoraea commovens. Next base: position 310,972 of record NZ_CABPSA010000001.1, on the reverse strand, counting down.
GTTCAGCGGTGGCATGCGTCAGCGCGTATCGATCGCCATCAACATTGCGCTCTCGCCGGAATTGCTCATTTGCGACGAGCCGACGACCGCGCTCGATGTCACCGTGCAGCTCCAGATTCTCAAGCTCCTGCGTGAGCTTCAGCAGCAACGCAACATGGCGTTGATCTTCGTCACACACGACCTGCACCTGGCATCGCAGTTCTGTGACGACGTCGCGATCATGTACGGCGGTCGCATTGTCGAATCGGGGCCGATTGCCGATGTGTTCGCGCGCCCGGCGCATCCGTACACAGCAGGATTGCTGCGTGCCGTGCCGTCGCTGGGACGCTACGAGAAGCGTCTCGAAGCGATTCCGGGGCAGCAGCCGGGCCTCACCGAGTGGCCTCAGGGTTGCCGGTTCGCGCCGCGCTGTCCGCTCGCGACGCAGCAATGCCGCGACGAGTATCCGGATTGGTTCGAGTGGCAGGGCGGGGCGCGCCGCAGCGCGTGCTGGCAGACCATGCAGATGTGGACGCAACCGTCTGCACCGCGCGGTCATGAGACTGGCGACGCCAATGCCGACGCCGCAGTGAATGGTGCAGCGCGCGTGCGCAGGGAGGTGGCGTGATGTCTCAACCGTATCTTTCCGTGCGCAATCTCCGAAAAACCTACGATGTGCGCCGCGGCTTGCTGGGTCGCGCCCGGCCGCTGCATGCCGTGGCCGGCGTCACCTTTGACGTGGAACCCGGTGCGACCTTCGGCCTGGTGGGAGAGTCAGGCTCAGGCAAGAGCACCATCGCCAAGATGCTGATGCTGGCCGAACCGGCAACGAGCGGCGAAGTCAAGGTTGACGGGCAAGACATCCAGCAACTAAGCGCACAGGCACGCGAACACTTTCATCGTGTGTTGCAACCCGTCTTGCAAGACCCGTACAGCGCGCTGAATCCGCGCATGCGCGTCGGCCGGATTATCGACGAGCCGTTGCGCATCCATCGCACGCTCGACGATGCCGGTCGCGTCCAGCGCGTCGACGAACTCCTGCGACTCGTCGGGCTGCCGAGCGGCGCAGGACGCAAGTTCCCGCATGAGTTGTCCGGCGGACAACGTCAGCGCGTAGCGATTGCACGCGCGCTCAGTCTCAGCCCGCGCTGCATGATCCTCGACGAGCCGGTTTCCGCACTCGATGTGTCGATTCAGGCGCAGATCCTGAACCTGCTCAAGGACCTGCAGGGCACGCTCGATCTGACCTATCTGCTGATCTCTCACGACCTGGCGGTCGTGGCGTACATGAGCCAGCGCATCGGAGTGCTGTACCTCGGAGAGTTCATGGAGGTCGCGGATACCGCGACGCTGATGCGAGGCGCGCGTCATCCGTATACGCAGGCGCTGATTGCGTCCGTCGACGCGCGCGGCGGCAGCGGCGAACAGGCGGTGGCCGGCGAAATTCCGTCGCCGATGAATCCCCCGTCGGGATGCCCGTTTCATCCGCGTTGCCCGCATGCGGCAGCGCGGTGTCGTGAGGAGAAGCCGGTCGCGCGGGAGATTGCGCCGCGCCACTGGGTGACGTGTCATTTCGCGGAGACGATTCCCGTCGCGACAGCGAACACCGCTGCGCGCGCCATCGGCCCGAAAGCGATAGAAACCGCCAAGACCTCCGCTCCGGAAGCTCAGGCGGTCCCCTTTCAGGAGGCAACATGAATTTTGCGGAAACCCCTTCATTGTCCCGGCAGGGCAACCCCGAGGTGCTCGCCGCACTGGAATCGGTCGTGCAAAGCCGCTTTCCGGCACGTGAGCGCGCGTATCACGACGCGGCTGGCATGCCGTTCGAGAACTTGCAGGACCTGTTCGAACTCGGCCTGCTCACCGCCACCGTGCGTAAGGAGCACGGTGGTCTTGGCAGCAACGTCATGTCGTCCGATCCGGCCACATTCCTGCAAGCGATGCGGCGCGTGGCTCGTGTGTCGCCGGGCACAGCGCACTGCATGCAGGTACAGAACCACGTGGCGTGGGCACTCGACGAACTGGGGACAGATGCGCAGCGCGAGCGCTTCGTGAAGCCTATGACGCAGGGGATGAGCGTGTCTTCGTTCGTCGGCAGCGAGGCCGGGCGCAAGCACATGTACGTGCTTAAGACCACGGCAAAGAAGGTCGACGGCGGCTACATCGTCAACGGCAACAAGAACTATGCGACGAATGGCTATGAGAACGGCGTCGCCATCGTATTCGCGACCATCGAAGGGGAAACCGAGTACTTCAAGTCGCATCTGATGGTCATCGTCGAGCCGGGAATGGAGGGGCTCAGCGTCAATCACGACTGGTATCGCCCGACCGGCATGCGCGTGTGTCCGAGCCCGGAGATCTACCTGAACGACGTCTTCATCGACGAACTCCACGTGCTCGGCGAGCCAGGCGTCTACCCGCGCGGACGCTGGCAGGGACGCTTCCACCTCGGATTCACGGCGAACTACCTCGGCATGATCGAAGGCGCTTACGAGTGGGTGCGTCAGAGTCTGGTCGAGCGCGGCCGGGGCAAAGACCCGTTCGTGCAGTTGCGCATGGGCGAGGCGAAGACCCAGTTGCATGGGGCACAAGTCGTCTTCGAGAACGCCATCGACGCCTGGCGCACGGGCGATGTGCAACGCGCGGAACTGATCTCCATGCAAGCGAAATCGATCTGCGCGCATGCGGCACTGGAGATGTCGCACACGCTGATCATGCTGGCCGGTTCGACGGCACTGTTCGACGAGTTCCCGCTGGCGCGTCTGATTCGCGATCTGAACACGCACATCCTGCACGTCGGGCACGACAAGACGGCACAGATCGTAGGTGCAGCCGAACTGGGCGAGTCCTTCGATTCGACGCTGCAGCGCTGAGCCCCGCGCTTATACGTTGGATACACCGGACCTATCCCGTCAACCAAGACTTCGAGAGTTTTCATGGATTTTCAGCTCACCGAATCGCAGCGCGAACTGATTGATGCCACCGAGAAGTTGTGTCGTCAGTTGCTCCCGTTCGCCAAGGAGGCGCACGAGGCCGAGACCAAGGGCGACTTCGCGCCGTTGCAACGGCTACGCCGACAGATGGCCGAAGCCGGACTGCTGGCGTTGAACATGCCGCAGGAGTATGGCGGCATGGGCCTGCCGCTGCTGGAGACCCTGCTGCTGATCCAGACCATTCAGCGTGTCGACTCCACGCTGGGCGGTCTGGCGCACCGCACCTCCACCGGCGCCATCGGCGCCGTGCTGGAGCTGGGCACGCAGGCGCAGAAGACGCGTTTCGTGGGCGGTGTCGCACGCGGCGAGATCGGCGTGTCGATCGGCATCACCGAGCCGGATGCGGGATCGGCCGCCACGGCAATGAAGACGCGCGCGCGCATCGAGGGCGACGACGTCATCATCAATGGCCAGAAGATCTTCATCAGCGCGGCAAAAGGGCATCACTACACGATGCTCTATTGCCGCTTCGGCAATACCGGCCGTGCGAGCGACATCGGCGCCATCATGGTGCCGCACGATGCACCCGGATTCTCGTGCAGCGGCGGGACGTTGAACATGGCTGGCGAACGGCAGTATGAGCTGTACTTCGACGACTGCCGCGTGCCGAAGGTGAACATCCTAGCGGAGAGTCGTGCATTTGCGAAGCTGATCAGCGTGTACAACGTGGAGCGGCTGGGCAGCATCTCGCGCATGCTCGGCTCCGCGCAGGCGGCGTTCGAGTTCGCGCTGCAGTATGTGCAGGAGCGTAAGCAGTTCGGCCGCGAACTGGCCGACTTCCAGGGTTTGCAATGGATGCTGGCCGACATGAAGGTCAAGCTCGAAGCAGCCCAGATGCTGACCTACCGTGCGGCATCGAACACCGCAAGCGGACTGCCGTCGCCGCTGGAGACGTCGGTGGCAAAAGTCTACGTCGCACAGGCCGCGAAGGAAATCTGCGACGACGCTATTCAGCTTCTCGGCGGCTACGGCTACATGGCGGAGTATCCCGTCGAAGGGTTGTATCGCGAAGTGCGCGGCGGATCGATTTACGGCGGCACCCTGCAGATTCACAAAAACATGATCGCCGGGCACCTGCTTGGTCGCAAGAACAGCCAGTGGGCACCGACGTCCGGGGAGTCAGGCGAATGAAAGCCAGTGCGCTTGCCGACCGGGAGCCGGTCATCGTCGACGTCGTGCGCACGCCTGTCGGGCGTCGCAATGGCGCGCTCAGAGAATGGCATGCTGCGGCGCTGCTTGCTCAGGTCCTGAGTGCAGTGCTGGTGCGCAACGGCGTGCCAGCAGGCGATGTCGACGACGTGGTCGCCGGATGTGCGACGCAGGTGGGCGAACAGGCTGGCAACATTGCCCGCACCGCGTTGCTGATGGCCGACTTCCCGGTGACGGTGCCGGGAACGACCGTGCAGCGTGCTTGCGGATCGTCGCAGCAGGCCATTCACTTCGCCGACAACCTGATTCGTAGTGGCACGTGCGACGTGGTCATCGCGGGTGGCGTAGAGCTCATGTCCACAACGCAAGGCGGGAACGACGACACACGTTACGGACGCCGTTATCCCGAGTCGCTGGTGGAGCGGTTTTCGATGCCCTCTATGGGCATAGCAGCCGAGCGCATCGCCGCGCACTGGAAGCTGGGACGTTCCTATCTGGACGAACTGGCGCTGCGCAGTCATGCACTGAGCGCAGCGGCGCACGACGCCGGCAGGTTTTCGCGCCAGCTTCTGCCCATAGCCGGGGCCGATGGCCAGCCCCTCACGCGGGACGAAGGGGTACGACGCGATACCTCGTTGGAAAAGCTGGCCTCGCTGAAACCGTCATTCCGTGAAGACGGCAGGGTAACCGCAGGCAACGCCAGCCAGGTGTCCGACGGCGCAGCAGCCATGCTGCTGATGACGGCCGCGAAGGCGCGTGAGTACGGCTTGCGTCCGCGTGCCGTATTGCGTGCGCAGCTCGTTGTCGGCGTCGATCCGGCGATGATGCTCACCGGCCCGATTCCGGCGACACAGCAGATTCTCGCACGTACCGGGCTGGCGCTCGAGGACATCGATCTGTTCGAGATCAACGAGGCCTTCGCATCGGTGTTGGGCGCATGGCTTGCCGAGATCAAGCCCGATCTCTCGAGAGTGAATGTGAATGGCGGCGCCATCGCAGTGGGGCATCCGCTCGGGTCGACGGGGGCACGCCTGATGGCCGGTTTGGTCGACGAGCTGGAGTTGCGCGGTGGCCTGTACGGATTGCAGTCGATGTGCTGCGGCGGCGGACTCGGTACGGCGACCATTGTCGAACGTGTCGAGTGAGGCGGCCCGCAAGCGACGAATGAGGAGTGTGACGATGACAGAGATCGACCATTCTCTGATTGGCACGAGCGCACCGCCGTTTCTGGTGGAAGTCGAACGCGGGGCGATTCGCAAGTTCGCAGACGCGATCGGAGACGACAACCCGCTGTATCGCGACGAAGGATTCGCGCGTCGACACGGCTACGACGGCATCGTGGCACCGCCCACGTTTCCGACCTGCTTTCGCGCGCCGAAGGATCCCCCCTGGATGGCGACGCTGGACCGGCGTCGCATCGTCGCCGGAGAGATGGGGTTTCACTACGCTCAGCCCATCGTGGCGGGCATGCGTTTCGAATGCCGCCTCCAGCTCGTCGGCGTCGACGAAAAGACAGGCGCGCGCGGTGCAATGTCGCTGATGCGCCAGGTGATGTCCGGCTACCGGATAGGCGACGACGGCGTGGCTCGGGAATGCGTGTTCACGGTGCGCCGCACAACCGTCTATCGATCGGCGCAGCAAGTCGCGTCGGGGAGTCTGGCATGAACGAGAAGCCGCTGTTGCAGGCGCGCGTAGGCGACACCTTCGCGCTTTCGATTCCGGCGGTGACGACCACGCAGCTCGTGAGATATGCGGGTGCGTCGGATGACTACAACCGTATCCACTACGACCAGCACTATGCGCAAGAGGCTGGTCTGGGCGGCGTGATCGCCCACGGCATGCTCACGATGGGATTCATGGGGCGCGCGGTATCGGACTGGGCGGGTCCGGCGGCGGCCATCGTCGACATCGAGGCGCGCTTCAATGCGCCGGTGAGACCGGGTGACGTGGTCGTCGTGACGGGCACCGTGGCAGACAGCGCCCCCGGCGGCGACGGACGTCAGCGTCTGCTGTGCGAGATCGTGGCACGCGTCGGCGAAAAGACGGTCGCCAGTGGTGCTGCCGTGGTGGCCGCGACGTTGGCGCACTGAAGAGGTTGCAAGCGCTGTCGTGCGTCGGCGACGCCGGGCACGACAAACAGAGATCGTTTTGACGTCTTTCGAGGAGGCTTCCGTGACTACCACGTTCGATGCCAGCCACTTTCGTCACGCGTTGGGGCGCTTCGCCACCGGCGTGACCATCGTCACGACCACCATGCCCGACGGCACGCCGGTGGGGCTGACGGCAAACTCATTCAATTCCGTGTCGCTCTCGCCGCCGCTCGTACTCTGGAGCATCAACAAGCGCTCGCGCAGTCTGGAGGTATTCGAGACTTCGGGACGCTTTGCGATCAATGTATTGTGTGCAGATCAAATGCCGCTCGCAGCGCGGTTCGCGTCTCCGGTGCCGGATCGCTTCGAAGGCGTGGAGTGGCGCAGCGGCCGTGGCGGCATGCCGCTCTTCGACGGGTGTGTGGCGTGGTTCGAATGCGATCTCGCCTTCAAGTACGAGGGCGGCGACCATTTCATCTTTGTCGGCGAGGTGATGGATCTGCATCACTGTGACCGGGTGCCGCTGCTGTATGCAGGCGGGGCGTATGGGGTGCCCACGCCACACCCGGATATCGCGCTAGGCTAATGGAGGGGCGGCGAGCTATTTGCCTCGCCGCGTTATTCCCAGAGGAGCGATTCCGCGTCCAGCTTCTTTTCCAGCGCGCGCACTTCTTTTTGCAGGAGTCTGGCCATCTCGATGCGTCGCGCGCCGGAAAGCCGCGATTCGATAGCCGCAATGCTGATCGCCGCATACGGTGCACCCTGACGCGGACGGATCGACAACCCGATGGCCGACACGCCCGGCAGCACATCTTCCTCGTTGATTGCATAGCCGGCGTCCGTCGATGCTGCAATCGCCTTTTCCAGTCGTGACTGAGTGAAATTGCCAAACGTATTGAGACGTCCTGCATTGGTCGACATGACACGCTCGCGTTCGTCGGGCGGCAGCGAGATGAGCAGGGCCAGACTGCCCGCACCGACACCCAGCGGGCGTCGACCGCCAATTTCCAGCGTGCGCGTCTGAATCGGGTAGCTGCCTTCGAGCAGATCGATGCAGACGGCGTCGAGGCCGCTACGCACCATCAGGAAGACGGAATCGCCCGACTTGTCGGCCAGTGTTTGCAGTGTGGGCTGACAAAGCTCGCGCAAGCTGAAATGCGGCGACGCAGCGAGTCCCAGTTCGTAGACGACGTGGCCGAGATGATAGTGCCGCGTCTCCCGGTTCTGCATCAGCATGCCCTGCGCGACAAGTCCTTTGACGATACGGTGGGCGGTCGGACGTTCGAGCGAGAGCGCGTCGGCAATGTCGGACAGGCGCAAGCCCTTCATGCCGTGCGCGGCGATTTCTCGCAGAACGGTCACGGCCCGATGGACGCTCTGAGTGCCGAGCGGCGGTGCGTTGCCGACGGGCTTCCCAGTGACCTTGTTGGCAGCTTTCACGGGTTGACCGGAGGCGCCCGCCTTGGCTTTCGCATTGGCGGACTTGGGCGCTATTTCGACGCTTTTCGTGGGCACGATGAAATGGGGCAGGGGAGTGAGCGCAATATTGAGATCCTACTATATCGGCGCAGCCGAATGTGGCGCGCAAACGTCGACCGGAGTATCGTGGTCGACTGCACAAAACATCGGCGCCGATCCCCCTTCGGACGCCGTCAGGATCAGGAGACACGCAGTGCGCAAGACAAGAATTGCCGGACTAGGAGTGTGCCTTATGACGATGCTTTGCGCGCCGGGCATGGCGCAGACCTCAACCGATACCACGGCGGCGACGGCGCCTCAGCGAGACGCGTTTTTCTGGCTGGGCGAAATCAACAAGGCGTCGCTCGTCATCAACACTCGCCAGGGGTTGCTGGATGCGAAGCTGGCGCCGCACATCGCTCAGGGACTCGATACGGTGCTGCGCGCGGGCGATCAGCCGGGCGGCGCGCGTCCGGATCTGGTGATCACGTTCGAACCGTTGCTGATCAAGGCGGCGGGCGTCGAAGCGACACTGCTGCATGCCGGACGCTCCAGCCAGGACATGCTCGCGACAGTGCGCGCTGCAATGTATCGCGACCGGTTGCTCGTCCTCGCCGCCCAATTGCGTACGACGACCGCCACGCTGCGCCGGCTCGCGCAACAGTACGAATCGACCGTCGTGCCCAACTATACGAATGGCGTCGCAGCGCAGCCGAACAGCTACGGGCACTATTTGTTGGGTCATGTGGCCGGATTGCAGCGAGACGCTCAACGTCTGCATGAGCTGTATGCACGGGTGGATCTGTCGCCGATGGGCACCACCGTGCTCAATGGCACCAGTTGGCCGCTCGATCGCGACAAGATGGCGCACGCACTCGGCTTCGCCGACAAGGTCGACAACGCGTACGATGCCGCCCAGATCGCGGCGACGGACTTGCCGGTGGAGATTGGCGCACTGTCGACGAGCATTGCGCTGCATACCTCCGCGTTTGTGCAGGATGTGATGGTGCAGTACGCGCAGCCACGTCCGTGGATCTTGCTGCGCGAAGGCGGTGGCAACACCTACGTCTCCAGCGCCATGCCGCAAAAGCGTAACCCTGGGCTGCTCAACGACACCCGAACGGCGGCGTCGATGGTCGTGACGCTCGGCGTCGGGCGTGCGATCACCGCGCACAACATCCCGCCCGGGATGAGCGATGCAAAGCACATCGACGAAAACATGGCGGTACTCGACAAAACGACGGCGCTGCTCAAGCGCTGGGATCGTGTGCTCAACGCACTGGTGATCGATCCGCAGCGCGCGCTCGACGAACTCGACAGCGACTGGACGGCGTCGCAGGAAGTCGCCGACGTGCTGATGCGCGACTACGGACTGCCATTCCGCGTGGGGCATCACTTTGCGTCGGAGATCGTCGATTACGCCAAGGCCAACGACCTGCGTCCGAGCCAGTTTCCCTACGTCGAGGCGCAGCGCATCTTCAAGCAGACGCTCAGTGAGATGAAGGTGAGCGGGGGAGACCTACCGATGAGCGAGGCGCAATTCCGCGCGGCGCTCGATCCGGTCGCCATCGTCAAACATCGTGCAACGTCCGGTGGCCCGCAACCGGCCGAAATGAAGCGCATGCTGGCGCGCACGGATAGCGAACTTAGCGCCGACGGCAAGTGGATCGATACCCATCGTCAGACGATCGACCGGTCGCTCGCGTCGCTGGACGGGGATTTTCGGAAGTATTTGACGGCGAATTAAGGCTTGAGAAGCCGTCGCCATTGCCGGACGATCGCCGCGTCGTCCGGCATATCATTTAGACGCATGCGACTCGGGTGCGGAGGTCGCTATCACCAGCGAACCGTCTGCCCCCGGTAATCCCGATACTCCAGCCCCGGTCGCCCACGTTTCGCGAGAAGCACGTCCACGACACCGGGGACACTTTCGTCAATCGACAGTCGCCCCTCGGGGCCGCCCAACTCGGTACGCACCCAGCCCGGTGCGACGAGCAACATGGCGCGCTGCGTGGCCGCTGCCTGACGTGCCGCAAAGCTGCGCATGAACTGGTTCAACGCAGCCTTGGTGCCGCGATAGAGTTCGCGCTGGCCGGATTCGTTATCCGCGATGCTGCCTTGCCCCGACGACATGATGCCGATGAGACCATCCGTGGGCACAAGGTCGCACAGTCGTTCTACGACCCGCATCGGACTTAACGCATTGGTGATCATGAGGTCCACGAAGTCCTCGGTCGACACCTCACCGATGGTCTGCGTCGGATCGGGGTTCGTCGTTCCCGCATTGACGAAGAGAATGTCGAATTTCCGTTGATCAAGCCGCTCACGCAGAGCCGTGATCTGCTCCGGGCGCGTGATATCGAGCGTCTCGATGTCGACTTGTTCGGGGTGCGCGGCGGCCAGATCGTGGAGGCGCGTGCCGTGGCTGCCCGCTCGTACCGTCCCCACAACGCGCCAGCCGCGCTCGACGAATTCGACGGCCATCGCATGCCCGAGGCCGCGCGACGCGCCAACGAGCAAAATGGTGGGTACGGAGTCGATGGATTTATGCATGGTGTTCTTCCTTGACGGGTTGACCTGGTGAATTTTCCAGCGCTCCCTTCGGTTGCACAAGACGCCTCACCTGCAATCATCGTTTGCGTCTGACGCCATCCGTCGCGGATTTTGGCTTATCCTGAGCGAATGTCACGTATCGACCTCAACCTTCTGACTGCGCTGGATGCCCTGCTGAGCGAACGTAGCGTTACGAAAGCGGCTGAGCGCATGAAAATCAGTGTGTCCGCCATGAGCCGGACGCTCACACGCTTGCGCGCGACGACCGGCGACCGCCTGTTGTTGCAGGCAGGGAGAACGCTCGTGCTGACGCCGTACGCGGAGCGTTTGAGTCAACGCATCCCGGCACTGGCCCGCGAAGCCGAAGCAGTACTGAGTCGGGCCGAATATCGATTTGATCCGGCCACGCTCGAACAGCGCTTTACGTTGCGAGCGGGGGAAGGGTTCATCGACTTGCTTGGCGCGGCGTTGGTGGAACGGATTCATCGTGCAGCGCCGGGCGTGCAGTTGCGCTTCGCGCCCAAGCCGGACTGGAACGCGCAGCCGTTGCGGGAGGGTTTGATCGATCTGGAAATTGGCGTCGTCAAAGTGTCGGCACCGGAGGTGCGCGCGCGTCGGCTCTTCCGCGACCGATATGTCGGCGTGTGCCGCAAGGGGCATCCGTTGCGGGGCAAGAAGCCGATCACCATCGAGCGATGGCTGGCGTATGGCCATGCGATGGTTTCACGCACCGGCGACGCTGAAAATCCGGTCGACGCGGCATTGGAACTTGGTGGGCGGAGGAGGGCGCTGCCTATCGTCGTGCCGTCCTACACGAGTGCGATGCAACTGGTGCGCCAGTCGGACCTGCTCACAGTCATTCCCCATTCCTGTCTGGGCCATTCGCGTTCGCCAGACTATGCGGCGGAACAAGGCTTGCAGTCATTTGTTCTGCCAATCGAAGCACCGGAATTCAACGTCTCGGCAATCTGGCACCCCCGCCTCGATCATGACCCCGCGCAGTGCTGGCTTCGCGCGCAGGTCATGGCGGTGTGCGCTGCGCTTTATCCGGAGTGAGGAAGGAGCGAGGAGGAGTCAGTGGAGCAAACGAATGATGTCGTTGGCGATTGATCCTGCAAGACCATAGAGGGCAGCGGCAATGACGATCGGGTTCATGATGTCTTCTCCTTGATCCGTGATTCGGTGGGTGTGTCGACTTTCGACGTGTCGCGTCAGTCGGTGAATGAAGTATCGGCATTCGCCTTAACATCCGAAACTGAGACAAATACAAGTGCGTGCTCAGCCGCATTGCGCTTAGGTCAGGGTCGCCTTGCCACCACCATTCCGCCGTTTCGCCACAAGAATCGCGACGACCGAAACCACACCGACGACCGATACCGCAGCGATGAAAATGCCCGGCGCGGCGTGGTCTTGTGTGAGGCCGGTCAGCAATGAAGTCACCAGCGGCGTAAATCCCCCGAGCAGCGCCGCAGCGGCGTTGTAGGCAATGGCAAGTCCGCTGAACCGCAGGTTCGTTGGAAACAGGTCGGCAGCCAGCGAACCGAACGTTCCTGCAATCAGCGATACGATCAGTGCCGCCACGCCAAACAGCAGATATGGACTGATGGCACCGTTCGCTACCGTGACATAGAACGGATAGCCGCCCGCCGAAATCATCACGGCCCCGATCAGGTAAAGCGTCGGCTTACCAAGGAAATCGCTGAGATACCCCACGATCACGATGAAGATCGACAAGGTGGCAATGGAGAACATGACAAGTTTGCTTGCCACGTCGGGCGAATACATTGCGACTTGCGTCAGATATGGGACCATCGCGACGCTCAGCAGTGCGATGAGGGCTTGATTGAGCCCGACGATGCCAATCGTGGCGATGACCTGAAACCAGTGACGCTGCAAGACCTCGACCGCCGGAAGCTTCGTGCGCTTGTGCTGTCTGATCGACAAGAAGAGTGCCGTCTCCTTGAGTCCGCTACGCATCAACGCACCGGCAGCCCCGAGTGCGCCGCCCACGAGAAATGCCGTCCGCCATCCGTAGGCCAGCATTTCCGCGTCCGTCAGCCAGGCGTGCAAACCGATACTGACGATGGCCGCCAGCAGGCTCCCCGAGTTCACACAAGCAAACATGACCCCGCATGCCAATCCGCTTTTCCTGGGGGCCGACTCGACAACATAGGCAATCGCGCCAGGCAACTCTCCGCCAATACACGCGCCCTGTAGAAAACGTAACGCCACGAACGCGATGCTCGCCGTCACGCCAATCGACTGATAAGACGGCATGAGGGCCATGCCCGCCGTGGTCGCGGTCATCAGCACGAGCGAAAGCTGGAAGGCCATCCGACGTCCGAACTTGTCCCCAATGTGACCGAGAATGATCCCGCCAAGCGGGCGCGCTAGATAGCCCACGGCAAAGGCAGCAAACGTCGCGATCATCGACGTCGCCCCGTTGCCCGTCGGGAAAAAGGACTTCGCCACATAAGGGGCAAAAATGCCGTACACGATGAAGTCGTAGAACTCCAGTCCACCGCCAACACTGGCCAGGAAAATCGTTCGCCAGTCGACCGGCTTTTCGGACACCCCTTCCGCGCCGTGCGGAAATGTCTGATCGTCTAACACCATGTCATTTGCTTTCATTTGACGCTTCCTGTCTGCCGTGTCGTATGCGCTTCGGTGCGCTTGTCGTTATCAGCCATCAAATCCTGCATTGCCGTTATGCGAACCCGGCAGCTTTCGATGCGCTTAGTACGGCTTGCAATCGACGCTCCCGACGCGCCGTGGTGGCCGCCTTAAGTCGCTCGACGACAGCAGCAGGGGCTGTCTCGGGAACGCCCGCCTGAAACGGCGGCTCCGGGTCGTATTCGATGAGCAGTTGAATGCCCTGTGCGACGTCAACGCCCGCCAGTTCGCCGACGACTTTGAGGGCCATGTCGATGCCCGCAGTCACACCGCCGGAGGTAAAGAAACGACCGTCGATCGTCATTCGATCCCGGCTCGGGATCACACCGAAGTACGTCAGGAATTCGACGGCTTGCCAATGACAACTGGCGCGACGCCCGGTCAGGCATCCGGCGGCCGCGAGGAGCAGGGAACCGGTACAAATGCCGAACACGTAACTGCTGTGGGCGGCCTGCGTCCGCACGAACGCGACGATGGACGGGTCAAGCATCGCGTCGTCTACGCCGGGACCGCCGGGCACAACAAGCAGGTCGTACTGGGGAGCGTTCTCGAAGTCGACAGTCGGCGTGAACGCAAACCCTCTGCCACAGAGTACCGGCGACATCGTCGAGGCGACGAGATCGACCGTCCAGCCGGGCACGGCGCTCAGGACCTCCAAAGGCCCGGTCATATCGAGCTGGGTCATGCCCGCAAACATCACCACACCCACACGGAGTTGCGCATTCGTCATAACATCGGTCTCTCGTCGAAAGTGAACGATCCGATTCTAGGTAGCGAGGAATGGAAAAAAACTCAAAAACCCCGCCTTTTCCGTCACCGCCGACGCGTCGCGTCGTTTTTCTTGTCTACGACGGCTACCAGCCACTCGATCTGGTCGGTCCGATGCAGGTCTTCGCGCTGGCGAACCGGGACGTTCTCCATCCGCCTTACGAACTGACGACGATCACGGCGACACCCGGCCGGGTGCATGCCAGCGCAGGACCGGACATTCTGGTGGAGGAAGGGCTGGAGAGGCTCTCGCAAGCAGATACCGTCATCATTCCGGGCGGCCCCGGCGTCGACGCGGCTTGTACCGACATTGGCATCACCGACGCGATTTCCCTCGCGCAACCCACTGTCCGGCGGCTCTGCTCTGTGTGCACCGGTGCCTTTCTGCTGGCGGCCACCGGGGTGCTGGACGGACGTCGCGCGACGACCCACTGGGGGCGTTGCGATGCACTTCAGGCCGCCTATCCAAACATCGACGTTCAAACGACACCGATCTTCGTCAATGACGGCAACGTCTGGACATCGGCGGGGGTCACGGCGGGCATCGATCTCGCGCTGGCGCTGGTGGAGCAGGACTGCGGCTACGGCGTTGCTGCGTCGATTGCCAGAAAGCTGGTCGTCTATCTGAGACGCCCGGGAGGGCAGGCGCAATTCAGCGAAACTCTGTTGATGCAGGAAAGCGCCGGTGCACAGGAGTTCTCCGCGTTGATGACAAAGGTCTCCGTCAGCCCGAATAAGCGCTGGAGTGTGGAGGAGCTAGCCGCCGAGATGGGCCAGACGCCGCAAACATTTCAGCGACGTTTTAAGCTTGCCACGGGATGTTCACCATACGCTGCCGTACAGGATGTACGGCTTGCGCGGGCCAGATTGATGCTCGAGACGACAACCAGCGGCATTTCACTCATCGCTGACCGATGTGGGTTCACGTCGGAAGAGCAAATGCGTCGGGCATTCCAACGGAAATTCGGATTGCCACCTGCGGCGTTTCGAAGTCATTTTGGGATTGAGGGGTGAATCATGCGACTTTCATTACACTTAGTGCTTGCGACGACTTTGATGACTATGGTCACGAGCAGCTTTGCCGTTCTCCCACCCAAATACCTTGGGATTAAGGATTTCGACAATTGCCTGACTGACAGGCAAGTCGACACATACAGGGCGCTGTGCATACCGGCCAGCAAGCCCAAAGCCTGTCCGAGATCAAGCTGGAAACAACTACGTTCATTGAAGGGCCAGGACCGCATCCCCCGATGTTCGGAAAAGTGATTGCTATATTGAGTACGTTTTTAGATAGGAAAGCACCATGGCCAAGAAGAGCGATGGCGAAGTACAGGCTGAAATCAACGCGCTGACGGAGTTGCTACCGCAACTTCCGCAGCGCGCCCGGCAGGCAGTCGAAGCCGCCATTGAAGTTCTGCGAGACGACTTGTCGAACGATGCGATCCACGAGAAGTTCGAGGAGGACACCGAGGAATTTGAGGACGCATTGACGGCATGCCTGTGGCGCAACGGCGTCGCGGGTAGCGACGCGCTTTCGGCGTGGTATCGGGAACTGATGTGATCATGAATTACGGCGAGGGCACGGTGCCGCACCCGGCGACAGCGTGAAACGCAAATGCCCCATCGCGTTCGGTGACGCGTCCGATGCCGGGAAAGTCCAGGTGTGCCCCGGCCACATATAGATTCGGTTGCGTCTGACGCTGAAGCAGTGATTTACGCGATGCCACTGCCGTGGTCGGGTCATCGTCGTACTCCCAGGCGATGTCCGGATGAAAAAACTGCACGGACGGCACATGAACGAGATCGCCCCAAGCCAGCAATCGGCCCGCGCTGCTTGTCGCTTCGTAAGCGGTGTGACCGGGGGAATGGCCGACCGCACGGATTGCCGAAACGCGATCCGTAATACGCGCGCCATCTTCAACCACGCACACGCGGCTGCGTAGCGGCGCAAGCCGTCCGGTGAAGACGGATATCTCCTCCTTGGCGACGAACACCTGCTTTAGCCTCGGAAAGGCTTCCGAGCCGTCGGGCGCGATCAGTCCATTGACATGGTCTTCATGGGTATGAGTCAACGCCACGTACGACACCGAGTCTCGTTCCACACCGGCCTCTTTCAGACCTTCCAGAAGTGTGCCCGTCGTGTCGTGCCAAGTATTCGATGCGCCGGTATCCACGAGGACCGAGACGTCCTTGTCGATAATCAGAAACGCATTGACCGACAAGCGCAAATGTCCGTCGACCAGCTTCAGGCCAACGGGCGACGTACTCAGAAGAGCACCTGAACCAGTGCGCAAGCGAGTCGGCGGCAAGTCGGCATATCCGTCGCGAAGCGCAATGATCTGCAGCTCACCGAAGTCGAACGACGCGTGGTTCTTTCCCTGAGATTTGAGCTTCATTTGTTTTGTGTGCACACAAGAGGAGGGCGCCCCGATGATGGCCTCGCGGCCACCGTCACAAAAGGGCTATGGGCCGACGCTCTTGATGCGCAGAAAAGTGGTGTATAGATGTCGATCCGAAATCGGCAGACAGACAACTATCCATGAAGCGCATATCGACGTACGGCTTGTTGCTATGGTTTGCGACCGTTATGTTACCGGCTGCCCACGCCGAACGTGCGGCAGACATCGATCCTGCCGCGTTGACCTCGACAGTCTGGCAAACGACAGCGGTGTATGAAGGGGAAGATCGATCTCGGAACGTGATGGAACGTTACCCGGGCGTCGTGGGTATTTCGATCTGGGATGCGAGCAGCAACCGATTTGAATACTTTGATCCGGCGACAGGGCTATCGAGGCGCACTCAGGGCGGCGAGGGCTACTTTCTCATCACCGGCGACCGACGCCATCAGATCAACGCCTTCGACGCTGGGGGCAAGCCGCTGGTGCGCCGCCTGGAAGTGCTGAACGAGCACGAGTTTACCTATTCCAGAGTCGTGCCACGGAACATGGTCGACGGGAATCCGAATGTCACGATTCGTGTCGTCCATACCCCGTATGTCGGCCCGTTTAGCATTCACTTCAGCGAGCGAGAGTCCACGTCCACGCGTTGATGCGTGAGGACATCGACACAATGCCGGTGATAACGCTCACCGGCATTGGTCAAGGCGAAAGGCGTGTGCTGCGGTTGACCAGCGCCACGCCCGGTGTCGCCTCCGTCCGCTTGAGGCGAGACGTATTTCAGCGCTGCGGCAACTTCAGGATCTGGGCCGTCGTCAGCACATCGCCGAAGGTGTCTTCGATCTCCGAGAGGGCCGCCTGATGAAGCGCGGCGCTCTTGACGCGGGTGCCGTCGAGGCGCTGAATGTCACGGGTCGCGGACGCGTCCGATGCCACCACGACGCGATAGCCCAGCGGTGCGGCGTCACGGGCGGCACCGGCGACGCAGGCGTGCGTCATCAGGCCTGCGATCACCACCGTATCGATGCCCTTGGCCTTGAGGCGTTTGTCAAGGTCGGTGCTCGCGAATACGCTCACGGTCGTCTTTTGCAAAACGGTGTCGCGAGCACGCGGTTCGGCACCGGGTGCGAAGTCGACGGTCTTGCCGCCCAACGCAAAGACGGCGGAACCGGCGGGGGCCACGTGCTGAACCTGATAGACCTCGATACCGGCACGGTCGGCCATGTCGATCAGCTTCTTCGTATTGGCCAGTGCCTGTGCACGATCCGGGATCGGCATACGACCGGTGAAGTACTCGTTCTGGAAATCAATCACGATCAGGGCCGTACGCTTCGGGTCCAGATGGTCGATCGGTGTCGCGCCCGACATGGCACGGATGGTGGGCGCAGCGGCGGCCTTGTCTGCTGCGTGTGCAGTGGCGGACACGGCGGCGGACAGCGAGAGACCGAACGTTACGAGTTTTAAAGTCTTGAGTAGCAAATGCGTCATGATGAGGCTCCTGGGTTGTCGGTTCAAAGGAGCGCCCAGTCTAGGGACGTGCGCCCATACCGACCAGATGTCGCCGCACACATCATATGTGCATCCGCTGCACAAATGGATTTGGGGAATCGGGCGCTCATGGCGACTTGTGATGCGCCCTGAGACTGAATGTACAACCCGGTCGGACGCGGATTTCCGACGCACCCAAACTCGTTGGGGCGAAGGTATTGCGCGCGATATCCTCACACAGACGCTCCGGCTTCTATTCACCGGGCCTGCGACCTGACTTCCATCGAAAGTGCCCACTACGCAGCAGAACCGGGGCGCCGTGACACAACAGCAGATAGCGTTCAGCGGTCTTTTCGATGGAAGCTCTGTGCGCTTTGAAGGCAACCATCAGATCATCGACATGGCACGACTTTGCGTCGAAATGATCTTCCAGTGCTTCCGCTGAGATCGCACACACAATTCGCTTACGCTCACAGTCCGCAGCAAATTCGATCGTCATGTCGTCTGCGTTATACGCGGGCGCGACGTGCGGGAATTCAATCTTCACGGTGTTCGCCATCGAAATAGGAATCGCCAGTCGGAGCGACGGTGCTGTCATCCAGGCAAACGCTTTGCATCGGCTCTACCACCTGACAGGGCCATCCAAAGCGATCGGCAATACGCCTGCGCAAGCTGTCGGCTGCGGCAGGCTCGCCATGATTCAGGAAGATGCCGCCCACCGGTTTGCGAAACTTCGAAAGCCAGTTCAAAGTTTCGACGTAGTCTGCGTGAGCAGATAGCGTGTCGAGTTGAACGACTTCCGCATTGACGTGAACGTAATCACCAAATATTTTGACTTCGCTGCCGCCGTTCACCATGGTCGAGCCGCGCGTACCCGGCGCCTGAAACCCGGTGAAGAGCACCGTGTTTCGCCAATTGCCGCTCATCACCTTGAGATGGTGCAGGACACGTCCGCCCGTGGCCATGCCGCTTCCCGCGATGATGACGGAAGGCATCGCGCGCGTGTCCAGCCATTTGGACTGATCGACGCTGGTGACGAACGTGGCTGCGCCGCACATTTGCGCGCACTCCGACGCACTCAAGCGCTGGTCGGCAAGATGTGAAGAGTAGGTTTTCGTCACATTGATCGCCATTGGGCTGTCCAGATAGACGGGCACATCGGGCATCTCTCCGGCCGATTTCAGCCGGGCAATCCAGTAAAGCAGGCTTTGCACCCGTCCAACGGCAAACGCGGGGACGATGACACTCCCTCCGCGTGCAAACGTCCGATGCAGTATCTCCGCCAACTGAGCCCCGGGATCGGTGCGGTCATGCAGACGATCCCCGTATGTGGACTCAAGGACGAGGAAATCCGGCGTTTCGGGATTGGCCGGTGCGGGCATGATCGGATCGTCGGTGCGACCAAGATCGCCCGAGAAGAGAATCCTCCTCCCGTTGGCATCCACCTGAGCCATCGCGGCCCCAAGGATGTGCCCCGCATGCCAAAAGGTCACTTGAACTTCCGGGCAGACCTCAAACGGGGTGTCGAACGCTCGCGGCGTCAATCGCTCAATGGCTCGCCGGGCATCGTCCGTCGTGAAAAGCGGCAGTGCAGGGTGGTGTTTCGACTTGCCGTGACGGTTCAGGAAGTCGGCTTCCTCCTCTTCAAGATGCGCACTATCGAGCAACAGAATCTCGCATAAATCTCGTGTCGCGGACGTGCAATAGATCGGCCCGGCATACCCTTGGCGAACGAGCACCGGAAGATAGCCACTGTGGTCGATATGGGCGTGTGTCAGCACAACCGCATCCAGACCCCGGACATTGAACGGCGGGGGCGCCCAATTGCGGTTGCGTAGATTCTTGACACCCTGAAACAGGCCGCAATCCACCAGCACATTCCTGTCCGCGACGCGAAGTAGCGTCTTCGATCCGGTTACCGTGCCCGCAGCACCGAGGAAACTCAATTCCATGAAGGCACCTCTCGCGTCGACTCGGCAACGGAATGTCGCCGGGCAATCACAGCATAGTCGTCCGGTACCTGGAGACACGATTTCAGAACCTGCCACGTTGATGTGCGTCAAGGAGGTGGCTCATGCCAGCGCACGCTCAGGCGACGTTGGGCTACCGTCTAATCGCAACATTGACCGTCGCCGCGTAGATCGACATCTGCGGCACAGTCCGAACGCGTCAAACTCAGCGAGGACGACACAATGTCTCATCGAATCCTGCTCGCCATCGACGGCAGCGAAACCTCATGGCACGCCTTGCGCGAAACGATCCGATTCGCCATGCCGGACGACGTCGTCCGAGTCGTCAACGTCATCGACGATCCGTTCGCCCACTATCAATCTGCGTTTTCTTCGTACATCGACCTCGAAGCCGTAAGAGAGTCTTTGATTGCGGAGAGCCAGGAGATATTGAGCACCGCTTACAAGCGGCTGCATGAAGAAGGTATTCAAACGGATACCCGCTCCATCGACCTACGGACGTGGGGCGGCACCATCGCTGGCGCCATTATTCGTGAAGCCCGGCGTTGGCAAACCGACCTTCTGGTCCTTGGCACGCATGGACGCAAGGGCGTTCGCCGCATGCTGCTCGGCAGTGTGGCTGAGCAAGTCTTGCGGCACTCGCATCGCCCCGTCATGCTGGTCAAAGAATCTACGACGCTGCCTACGGGGGCGGCCAGCGTACCGACTGCTGTCGCGGAGAACTGACACCATGTATGAACGAATCCTGGTTGCCATCGATGGCAGCCCCACGGCGGACACCGCCTTCGACTATGCGCTGTCGCTTGCCAAAGCGCGTAAGGCGAAATTGCATGTGTTGTTTGTCGTCGATATTCCCGTGGCCTACATCAGCGACGCGGATCCGTTTCCCTTCATCGAAGCTTTGCGAATTCAGGGGAACAGCATCCGGGAGCAAGCCACGAAGCGCCTGAAGGACGAGAAGGTCGCGGGCGACGTGGAGATCCGTGAACTCCTGCCGCTCGGCGGCGATGTCGCGTTTCAGATCAACGCCGCAGCGCAAGAATGTCAGGCCGACCTGATCGTGATCGGGACCCACGGTCGGCGCGGCGTGCGACGTCTGACGCTGGGCAGCGTGGCGGAAAACTGCGCCCGGCAGGCGCAGCGGCCCGTCATTCTTATCCCGCCGCCAGGAACCGAGGAATTCGCCGAAGTGTTGTAATCCGCCAGTGCGCGAAGACTTGCGCCGCCCGGGAGTCGCGCGTGTAGAATCGATTTCATGGATGTCCGGGCATGGACATCCCGAAACGACGTACACGATCCAAAGGCGGACGCATGATTCGCATCATCGTGACAGACGACCACACGTTGGTACGTGCCGGATTGCAACGCATTCTGGCAGGCACCGGCGATATCGAAATCGTTGGGGAAGCCTCGAACGGCGCGCAAGCGCTGGCGCTGCTCGCGGATACGCCGTGCGATGTCTTGTTGCTCGATCTGTCGATGCCCGGGCGTAGCGGCGTCGACCTCATCGCGCAGATCAAGGCGTCGTTTCCCCACCTGACCATTCTTGTCCTCACGATGCACGGCGAAGAGCAGTACGCCGTGAGAGCGCTCAAGGCCGGGGCGGCAGGCTATCTGACGAAAGAGAGTGCGCCGAACGAACTGGTGAGCGCCGTACGCAAGGTCAATGACGGTGGGGTTTACCTGAGTCCCTCGATGGCGGAGCGAATCGCCCGGGATCTCTCATCTGCCGCCATCGAAGGCCCAAGTTTTCGTCAACTGTCCGACCGTGAGTTCGATGTTTTTCTGATGCTTGCCCGTGGTCTGACATTGGGTGACATCGCTAGTCGCCTTTGCGTGAGCGCCAAAACGGTCAGCACGTACAAGGCACGCGTACTGCAGAAGCTTCAACTCAAGAACCAAACCGACCTGGCGCATTACGCGATCCGCCACGATCTGCTGCGCGATAAGCTCTGAGGCGCGTCTTGTAGTCCGTTGCCTACAGGCTGTCATACCGGCTGACATCAGATCGCGCCCGTCGCTTATTTTTTTTCCCCGCTTCGTCTCCGATACTTCAGACGTGATGACACGATGCTGAATTGCCGGAGTTTGCCATGCATGCCATTTCCCGCCAGTTGGACACCGTCCCCGTCGAAGCCCCTCAACACGTGAGGGTGCATCGCGCCTTCGACGTCGTCGAATCCGCAAGCCCAAGATGTAGCACTTGTCTGATGCGCCGGTTCTGTCTGGCCGAAGGACTCAATGATGAGTCGATCCGCCGTCTGGACGGTGTGACACGTGTTCGGCGCACGGTTCGCCGCGGCGAAGTGCTGTTCCGACCGGGGGACACGCTCGAGTACATCTACGCCGTGCGCGCCGGTTCGTTCAAGACGGTGCTGACACACCCCGACGGACGCGAGCAAGTCACAGGCTATCTGCTTGGCGGAGAGCTACTGGGTCTGGGAGGCATTGCCAGCGGCCGATATGTCTCCGAAGCCGTGGCCCTCGAAGACAGTCAGGTCTGCGCAATCCAGTTCGCAGAACTGGAGGCCGTTGCCGCGAAGGTGCCGGTCGTGCAGCATCAGCTTCATCGGCTGATCGCCGCGGGCATCGTGCGTGAACAACAACAATTACTTCGTCTGGGAACGGCTCGCGGGGAGGCCCGACTGGCGAGTTTTCTGCTGGACGTGTCATCGCGGCTGGCCGCGCGGGGATACTCACCGAACGCGTTCCTGCTTCGCATGACGCGCGAGGAAATCGGCAGTTTTCTTGGACTACAACTTGAAACTGTCAGTCGCATGTTCTCCCGCATGCAGGCACAGGAAGCGTTGCGGGTACGCCAACGCGAAATCACGCTGCTCGATACGCAGCGACTGAGTCAAATGGCGAACGCCGTTCAGTAATCGCGTTACATTCACGGAGCACGACGGCATGCGAGCGATGCAACTCTCCAAGTCTGACGGCACGCTCAGACTCGTCGACATTCCTGTGCCGACGCCACCCCCCACACAAGTGCTGATACGTGTCAGTGTGTGCGGGGTTTGCCGCACCGACCTGCATGTCGTGGATGACGAATTGCCCGGCGTGCCCGACGGCATTGTTCCCGGCCACGAAATCGTGGGGATCGTCACGGCCACAGGGGCGAGTGTAGGGGATTTACACATTGGCGACCGTGTCGGTGTGCCGTGGCTGGGATCGACCTGTGGCCGCTGCCGTTTTTGCCTGAACCACAAAGAAAATCTCTGCGAAGCGGCGCAATTTACCGGGTATACGCTCAACGGTGGTTACGCCGAATATGTCGTCGCCGAAGCGCAGTTCACCTTCAGGCTCCCTGATGCCTATGATGACGCGACTGCCGCGCCGCTGCTGTGTGCTGGCCTCATCGGCTACCGATCGCTCAGCATGACCGGCGACGCGCGGCGTCTGGGGATCTACGGTTTTGGCGCTGCGGCCCATCTCATTGCGCAGATCGCGAGCGCTCAGGCGCGCGAAGTGTATGCCTTCACCCGGCCGGGCGACGACGAAGGCGCGACGTTCGCCCTCTCGCACGGCGCCCGTTGGGTTGGCCCGAGCGATGCGGATCCGCCCGTTCCGCTGGATGCCGCCATCATCTTCGCGCCGGTCGGCTCACTGGTGCCTCAGGCGCTCGCGGCCGTCGACCGGGGAGGCGTCGTCGTGTGCGCCGGCATTCATATGAGCGACATCCCGAGGTTTGCTTACCGACTGTTATGGGGCGAGCGTCAGGTGCGCTCCGTCGCGAATCTGACGCGCGCAGATGGTCTGGCATTTCTCGCCCTTGCCGAGAGGATCGCGTTGAAAGTGGCCACGACAGCGTACCCGCTCGAAAAGGCCAACACAGCACTCGACGACCTGCGTCGCGGTGCCATCTCGGGCGCTGCTGTGCTCCAAGTGCGGGCGGCTGCCTAGATATCCGCCTGCGTTCAATGCGCTGCAGGCGGCGTCGAA
The DNA here is from genome assembly GCF_902459615.1 of Pandoraea commovens. Classification (GTDB taxonomy): domain Bacteria; phylum Pseudomonadota; class Gammaproteobacteria; order Burkholderiales; family Burkholderiaceae; genus Pandoraea; species Pandoraea commovens. Next base: position 287,510 of record NZ_CABPSA010000001.1, on the reverse strand, counting down.
GCCGAGGGTTCCAGCGGAATGATGGTGGTAACCACGGTGCCGCCCTCCAACGGGCTGCGGACTTCCAGCGTCCCACCAAGCAGGCGTGCCCGTTCCCGCATGCTGATCAGCCCCAGGGAATCCGGTTTCGGACGCGTCGGCGGCAATCCTCGCCCGTTGTCGGAAATACGAAGTCTGTACTCCCGGTCGCAGGTCAATTCGACCGTAATCGCGGTGGCATGCGCGTGTTTGGCGACGTTGTTCAGGGCCTCCTGCACGATACGGAACAAGGTCGTCGCCACTGCCGGTGCGACAGCGGGTAACCCATGGGTGCCCGTCACATCGACGGCCACGCCATAGCGACGTGAAAACTCCTGCGCATACCATTCGATCGCCGGACCGAGCCCCAGATCGTCGAGCATCGGCGGACGCAGATCCGCCGCCATCTGGCGAACTGCACTGACCATGCCGTCGATCGATTGCTCGATGCGCTTGACGTCTGCCGACACTGCGGGCTGCCCGTCCAGCGCTTGTCTGAGCATCGCCGCGTCCATTTTCAAGGCGGTGAGACGTTGGCCGAGATCGTCATGCAGCTCTCGCGCGATACGGGACTTTTCGTCTTCGCGAACCTCCTGAAGGCGCGCGTTAAGTTTCTCGAGTTCGTGGCGGGATGTTTGCAGAGCGCTCGCCATCTGACGTTGTTCCGTGACGTCACGCAACACGACCGTAAAGAACTTGCCTCCGGCGTCGGCACTCTGTGAAATGGACGCCTCCATCGGAAATTCCTCACCGTCCGCTCGCAGCCCCCAGAGCGCACGACCGCGTCCCATCAATCGCTCCGACACCCCGGTCGCACCGAAGCGTTCGATGTGCTGAAAGTGGGCGCCGCGGAATCGTTCGGGAATGAAGCGTTCGATCGGTTCGCCGATCACCTCCATGGCGCTGCACTTGAAAATGCTCTCGGCGGTCGGGTTGAAGATCTGGATTCGCTGCTGGGCGTCGATGGTGATGATCGCCTCCCGCACCGATTGGATGACGCTGAATAACCGACTTTCGGAGCGTTGCTTGTCGATGGCCTCTCGCTCGTTGACCGCCATGGCGTGCCGACGGGAGAGCAGGGCGACGACCCAGGCGAGTACCGTGATGACGCTCAGCAAGATGCCAAAGGCAAGCGCCCAATTGGCGACGCCCGCGCCGCGCAGTGCAGCAAACTCGCCCGAGGCCGTGTAGGCCAGTTCCAGCGCTGGCCGGTCCGCGTAAGTCACGTTTGCGACCGTCCGATAATCGACCGGCGGGCGCGGCTCTGCTGGCGCGCGAGGCGAGAGGCTGTCGAATATCAGTTGCCCGGGCCCTTTGTCGCCGTCCACGGTAATTGTCAATGTCAGGTCATGAAGCAGCGGTCCGATGGCCGCGTGAACCAGCGTATCGACATTGGCGATGGCATAAGTACAGTCAGGCGACGGCCCCTTGCTCGTCAGAAAGACAAGTGATGGCGGAGTACCGGACACGGTGGCGCTGGCAAACAGGCGTTCCCGAACATCAGGGCCGGAGGGAAGGCGCACGCGGTCTCGGGTGCCGAGCACTGACTCCCCGCTCGGTGAGTAGCCGGACGTTCTAACGATGTCCCCACCTGATTGCTCGCACTTGCCGAAACTTGTGAGACCGGGCAAACGTTCCGACAGCTTCATCCCTTTGACGTAATCCATCCAGCGGGCGTCGCCGGGCTTGGGCGTAGCGGACAGGAGGTCGGACGCGCCATGCAAGGCGTCCCGGTAGGCGGTCAGTGCAATCGAAAGCTTGTCGGTGGCCGCGCTCGTGCGCAAGGCAAATCGCGCATCGACATTGCTCTGAAGCGCTGTCCGGACTGAGAGCCAGTTGGCCAGCGCAACAACCACACACATCACACAGAGCATGGCGACGACCACGGCATCCGCCCGGCGGCGCGAAGGGAATTGCGTGCTGCGAAGCGTTCTGACCATCGATCGCCCCGATTCAAGAGTGATTCAATTGTTCTAGTGCGGTGAATAGCGCAGTTGTATCACCGTTCTCCCCAATTTCCCATACGCATCAATCCGCAATGTCGACGGCCGCTGGCAGGCACGTCTGACAGACCAATAGTCGTCTTGATGCTTATCAAAGGCAGCTCCAGCGTCTGCACTACTGTTCAGAGATGACCTCATAACTCGGGAGCATGGCCATGCCTTACCGCACGTTACTCGTACATGTCGACAATAGTGATCGCTGCCGCGCCCGCATTGAACTCGCGGCGGACTTCGCCTATCGATTCCCTGCCCATCTGACGGGGATCTACCTGCCATTTCATCCGCCGGGCTTTCCCGATGTGACGGCCATGGGCGGCACCGGGCTGCCGCCGCCGCCCGCGCCCGAGAGCGACCCAAAACGGCTAGCTCAGGCGGAACAGATGTTCACGGAAGTCTGTCGACGACAGGACGTTAGCCCTGAATGGATCACGCCGCCTTACGAAGACAATCCCGAAATGCGGACCCATGCCCGGTATGCGGATCTCGTGATCGTCGGACAAGAAGACCGTTCCGACCCCGAGTCCTCGCCGACGATCGGATTTGTCGCGTCGGTCGTGCTCGGCGGCGGGCGGCCAGTATTGATCATCCCGTACGCCGGGAAGCTGACCACCGACTTCAAACATGTGCTTGTGGCGTGGGATGGCGGCCGTGAAGCCGCACGTGCCGCCGCCGATGCCATGCCGTTTCTGCGCTCGGCGAAAGCGGTCGACGTGATGCATGTCAGCCGGGGCGCTCGTCCGGACGATCTGGGCCCCATTCCCGGCATGGACATCGCCATGTATTTCGCGCGGCATGGTGTCAACGTCACGGTGACACCGGAGCGAAGGACAAACGATGTCGCGATTGGCGAGGCGTTACTCTCGCGCGCCGCCGACCTCAACGCCGACCTCATTGTGATGGGCGGGTATGGGCATTCGCGCATGCAGGAGTGGGTATTGGGCGGCGTGACCCGCACCATGCTTGAAGCCATGACGGTTCCTGTGCTGATGTCGCACTGAACCTGAGCAATGTGGAGTGACGCCATGAAAGCCCTTGTATTCCACGGTCCACAGCAGATCACGCTGGAAGACCGGCCGATCCCCGAAATCCTGGCGCCGACCGATGCCATCGTGAGGATTCGCAAGACGACGATTTGCGGCACGGATCTTCACATCCTGAAGGGGGACGTTCCCACGGTGACACCGGGCCGCATTCTTGGGCACGAGGGCGTCGGGGAAGTCGTGCAAACCGGCGAGGCGGTCACGTCCTTCAAGGCCGGCGACCGGGTGTTGATCTCGTGCATTTCATCCTGCGGAAAGTGTCCCGCGTGCCGCAAGGGCATGTATTCCCATTGCGCCGTGGGTGGGTGGATTCTAGGCAACCGCATTGATGGAACACAAGCCGAATACGTCCGCGCGCCCTATGCAGACACCAGCCTCTACCACGCGCCCGCCAGCGTAGATGACGATACGCTGGTCATGCTGAGCGACATTCTGCCGACCGGCTTTGAGTGCGGCGTTCTGAATGGCAAGGTTCAACCGGGCAGCAGCGTCGCCATCGTCGGGGCGGGGCCGATCGGACTGGCGGCATTGCTCACGGCGCAGTTCTTCAGCCCGGCGCAGGTGATCGTGATCGATCCGGACATCGCGCGGCTGGAAGTGGCCTTAAGGCTCGGCGCGACGGCCGTTGTGTCTCCGGAAAAGGAGGACGCCGCTGCGTTCGTCAAAAGGCAGACAGGCGGGCAGGGCGTCGACACCGCCATTGAGGCGGTCGGCGTGCCTGCGACATTCGAACTCTGCGAAGCGATTGTGGCTGCCGGGGGCACGATTGCGAACGTCGGTGTCCACGGTCGGAAGGTGGACTTGCATCTCGAATCCCTATGGGACAGGAATATCAGCATCACGACCCGGCTGGTCGACACCGCCGCAACGCCTATGTTGCTCAAGACCGTCGAGTCGGGGCGGCTCGCGCCGGGTGTCCTGATCACTCACCACTTTTCGCTCGCCGATATTCTCGACGCCTATCGAACCTTCGGGGACGCGGCAAACACGCATGCGTTGAAAGTGATCATCACACCGAAGGCGTAGCGCCCGACTCGCCGATAGGCACTGCGCAGTGCGCCGTCGGCGAAGCAATTCACCGGCGGCTGGCCAGTTCGTCGAGCAAGTCGCCAAGCGCCTCACGCACGGCCGGTGTGACATCGATGGCGTTCGACGCGTGGGGCACGGTATTACAGGTCACGACCGATCCGGCACCTGCAGCGATCAGTTCGTCAACGCTGATCCCGTCGAACAACCCGTGCACCGCGATACACACGGGACTTCCGAAGCCGCCTTTGACCAACGCGCCAATCGTGGCGAGCATCGTTTGCCCGCTCGCGAGAATATCGTCCACGATCACCGGCTGGCGATGCGCATACGCCGCTGGCACATGTAGTTCAAGGCTGACCTGCCGGTCACCGTGTCGAGTCTTGTGAGCCACGACCGAAGGCGCGCCGATTCGCCCGGCGATCTGTGCCACCCACGCGGCGCTTTCGTCGTCCGGGCCGACAATGAGCGGATCGGGAACGTTCGCGGCAATCCACGCGGCTGTCGCCGTCGCACTATGGGGAGAGCGCACCGCAATCGTATAGACGGCGCTAAGCGATGGCAGGCGGTGTAAATGGGGTTCAACGGCAACCAGACCATTGAACCAGGTACTGAGCAACCGGCCGAAACTGTTGGCCGATACCGATTCTCCCGGACGAAAACGCGCATCCTGACGCAAATAGCACAGGTATGGCGCAACCAGGATCACCTCACGCGCGCCGAGGTCTCGTGCCGTATCTGCGGCAAAGAGGAGTGGCAACAGCTTCGCGTCGGGCCGATTCAACGAGCAGACGATAACGATCGACTTTCCGCTCAGCGGGCCGTCAAGCGTCACAAGTTGCTCGCCGTCCGGAAATCGATGGATCAGCAAGCGTTGCAGGGGACATTCGACGAGTCCGGCGAGCACCCGGGCAAATGATTCGTTTCCAGGCATAGCGTAAATGGCGACGTCTTTCATCATGCCCTCACACAGACAATGTCCGGAAAGCGGTTTGCATACTCGAATGCATATTCGAGTTCACCGGGACTTTCCGCGTAGATGGTAAAAAGCGGTTGCCCCGCGCCGACTACCGTACCGATTGGCGATTCAAACACCACTCCGGCGCGCGTCGCGAGGGGAGCGCCGGCAAGCTTCGCGACGCGCGACAGGTGACGATTGTCTACGGTGGTGACAACACCGGCGTGGCGTGCCGTTATCGGCTTGCTATGACGACCGACGACCGGCTCCAGCATGCCGCCCTGAGCCTCGCAGATGCGCTGAAACTGTTGCCAGGCAAGCCCGCTGATCAACACCCGGCGCGCCACCTGTGCCCCTTCGCCGGGTAACGCCTTGCCGCCGGCTTCCAGGATCCGCCCTGCGACTTCTACGCTCTTGGCCATCAAATCCTTCGGTGCCCGGGCGCGATTCTGCAGCACGGCCAGTACGTCGCGGGCTTCGAGACTGGGGCCGATACCACGCCCAACCGGTTCGTTGCCCTGGCAGACGTACGTGACGACGTCCAGCCCAAGCGCGCGTGCGATGGTGCGCAGTCGTTCGGAAAATAGCGTGCTGGCGTGGTCCGAGCGAATCTTGGTGGTTGGGCCGACCGGAATATCGATCAGGACGTGCGTCGCGCCGACCGCAAGCTTCTTCGACAGAATCGAGGCGATCATCTGGGCCTCGCTGTCCAGCTCCAAGGGACGCTCCACCTGTATCAAGATGTCGTCTGCCGGACTCAGGTTCGCTGCACCGCCAAAAACGACGCATCCCCCGACATCCTCGACGACACGACGCATTTCGTCTGCACTGAGATCGACGGGGGCTAACGTTGCCATCGCGTCGGCGGTGCCTGCGGGAGACGTAATCGCACGCGAAGACGTTTTTGGCATGACCAGACCTTGCGCCGTCACGATTGCCACCACGATAGGTGTCGTCCGATTGCCGGGCAGTCCACCGACGCTGTGCTTGTCCATGACCTTGTCGGCACGCCACGTCAGCGTCTTTCCCGTTGCGACCATCGCCTGCGTGAGCGAGACGATTTCGTCGTCGGACAGACGATTTCCCGTACACGCGGTCAGGAATGACGAGATATGAATGGATGAATAGCGTCCGGCAGCGATATCGCCGACCACTTCGGTTAATGCGTCGTGCGTGAAGGGTTCACCATACATGCGGCCGCGAACGTGGCGAAAGGACTCCAGAGGCGGCATGTGATGAACCCTCACCCAATCTCCCTCGGCAACGTCCAGCGCTTGCATCGCCGCCTCGCTCAAGCCGATCTCGTCGAGTTCCAGCCAATCGCCCGTAACCGTTTGCAACGTGGCCACGATAGTCGTCTGACCATAGTCGAGCTGCAAACGTGTCTGCGCGGCAAAGCCTTCGGAACGGCAGACCTGGCTGTCGTGGCGCAGGTACGCAACGGCCTCACGAAGCGTGTCGACACTGACATGACGGGCACGTAAGCATCGCCCGCAGGGCGCTGCGGCGGCGTCGGGCGTGGATTGACGGTCCGCCATCCCGGTCTCAGGATCGGGAGCCGCAATCGGGCAAGCGCTTTGGACGTTCTCCGGCACAGGGCACCTTCCTTGCAGAATGGGAAGCGGGGGCATGGCGGAAATTGCGCTCATACGGACCGACATGCTGGTGCCTCAAAGCCTAGTCGGAATCCCTCCGAAGGTAGCGATTGGTTGGCATGACGTTGATGCGGGTCAAACGGCCGGGCGTCACAGACGTCATGCAATCCGAGGGTGAGAAGACATTGAGATATGTCAACCGCATGCCTGCCGATCGGCGCTAAGGTGGGAGCGTTGTCGGTGCCAGTCGCACCGACGTCCGGATCCCCCGATGTTGCCGAGTCAATGGCACTTGCGCCCGTATACGGCCCCGTTCAGGGCGCAAGCAAGTTGGGATTACGCCCGCTTCGGCGGGCTTCTTTTTTTGCCATACGGCGGCAGCGCACGCTGCGCGCATTGACATTGACATTGACATGGCGCAAGGCGTGATTGCAGGGCGCGATTATGGTTCAAGTCAGCATGCCTCATCACGCGTGCGCGCCAGGCCCGGGTCGATACTGCCGCGGCGCGGGCACGCAATTGGTTCAAGGAGCTTCGACAATGCCCACCGAACAGAATCCGCCGCTGCACTTTTGCACAGCACCGATGCTTGCAGCGCTTGACGCGCATCGCCACTGGCTCGCCAATCTCCAATGCCTGCGACAGGTGCAATTACAGGCGGATAAGGGATTGCTTGAAGCAGACGATGCGTTGGGTACCGAACTGGCCAATGCGCCAAGCTTTAATGCTGTCTTCACCAGCCAGCTCGCGTTCATCAACCGCCAGTTAGCGGTCCAGCAGCTGATCTGGCAGGGGTGGTTACAGATGGGAGCGCGTGCGCCCGCTGCATGGGCGGAGCAATACCAGTGCGCCGAAAAGGCGTGGCAGCACATTTTCTCGGACACGCTCGATGCCTCGTCGAATCGCGGCTTGAGTGCATGGGAAGCGTGGGGAGATTTGACGCGATCTGCGATGGATGCCGCCAACACCCTGTCAGGAGAAGCCGGGCGAACGCTGGCGCAGCGGCTGGCCTCGCTCCAAACGGCGCTCGTCGGCGCGGGCAGCGAAAAACCGTGAGGTCCGTGCGCAGCGTCGATCATGAATGACAACGGCCAGACGTACCGAATTATCCGAGGAGACTATCGTGACCCAAACCCAAGACGACCGGCTTCACGCGTGGTGCGTTGACGAGCAGACATTCCCAACGTCGGCCTCTGCGCACGAAAAGCTCCGGTTCTGTCTGCAATACGCGATTCTTGCCCCCTCGACCCACAATACGCAACCGTGGCGCTTCGTCCTGGGCGACGATAACGTGCTGCTGTGCGCGGATCGGTCTCGAGGACTTCCCGTGAGCGACACTTACGACCGCGAACTGGCGATCAGTTGCGGTGCGGCGTTGTTCAATCTACGCGTCGCGCTCAGTCATTTTGGTTGTGCCTATGCAATCCGGACTATGCCCGCGTCTGCCGAGCCCGATGTCATCGCCAGTGTTCAGCTCCTGGACGAAGGATTCATCGACGGTCCCGTTGCCGGGCTTTTCGCTGCGATCCCCCGGCGTGTGACGAATCGCCAGATGTACGACACTCGGCGCGTTCCCCAGGCCGTCGTCGATCAGTTGTGCGCGTGTGCCGAGTCCGAGGGCGCGCGGCTCCAGCCTGTCGCGGACGACGCGGGCCGCATGCGTCTTGGCGAACTGATCGATCGGGCAGATCGGGCGCAACTTGGCGATGCTCGCTTTCGCAGAGAGCTTGCGTTGTGGGTCAGCGCGGCGCGGCGCGACGACGGCATGGCCAGCTACTCGTCGACCGAAAGCAGTCTGCTCGACTTCGCGTCGCCGGTGCTGACGTCCGTTGTCAGAACGTTCGATATCGGCGGCGGCATCGCCGCAAGCCATCGCCGTATCGTCGAAGGCTCGCCGTTGCTCGTGTGCCTGAGCACTCCCGCCGACAATCAGGAAAACTGGATTATGGCGGGGCAGGCCATGCAGCGCGTTCTGCTCACACTGACGGACAACGGGCTGTACGCCTCGTTTCTCAACCAGCCGATCGAAGTCGAGGCATTACGCGCGGATGTCGGCGCAGGCGCTTCGGATCATCCGCAATTGCTGCTGCGCGTGGGGTATGGCGCCTCGCAAGCGCACACGCCGCGCCGCAGCCTGGCGTCGGTCGTCTCCTGACCTGTGTCGGACATCCGCCTTCGCCAAAGAGACTCGGCAATGACATCGGATCTAGCGAACGAACGCTCACCGACGCGCTTCGAGTCCCTGCGCAAACGTTTGCGCGAGCATCCGTTCGCCCATGTCGGACCGGGCCTGATCACGGGGGTGGCGGACGACGACCCCAGCGGCGTCGTCACGTATTCGCAGGCCGGCGCGCAGTTCGGCCTGAATATGCTGTGGACCATGCCATTGGCCTTTCCGCTCATGGCGGCGATACAACTCATCTGTGCTCGTATCGGTCGCGTCACCGGCAAGGGATTGGCGGCCAATATCGGCACGAGATTTCCGCCGTCGGTGCTTCGCGGCACTGTTGCGCTGCTGCTTGTAGCCAATACGCTCAATATCGCCGCAGATCTCGCCGCGATGGGGGAGGTCGCAGAGCTGATCGTCGGTGTCGAGCGGCACTGGATGACGGTCGGTTTTGCGGTGGGCACATTGTTGCTGCAGATATTCGTGCCATATCACCGGTATGTCGTCTTCCTCAAATGGCTGACGATGTCACTGCTCGCCTATGCCGCCGTGCTGTTCACAGTGCATGTGCCGTGGCATACCGTGGCGCTGAGAACCTTCCATCCCGAATTCAAGCTCGACGCGTCCGCTGCGGCAGTTGTCGTCGCCGTGTTCGGCACTACCATCAGTCCGTATCTCTTCTTCTGGCAAGCTTCGGAGGAGGTTGAAGACATGGCGCGCAATCGGGCCGCGCAGCCACTGGTCGATGACGCGGCCGCCGCCGACACCGAATTGCGCCGGATCGGGTGGGATACCTGGAGCGGCATGTTTTACTCGGATCTGACGGCCTATTTCGTGATCCTCGCGACGGCGCTCACCTTGCACGCCGCTGGCGTGACGCGCATCGACACCGCAGCGCAGGCGGCCAGCGCACTGCGCCCGCTGGCGGGAGATATGGCGTACGTGCTATTCAGCATCGGCATTGTGAGCGTCGGACTGATCGGGGTGCCGGTGCTTGCGGCGTCCGGCGCCTACGCGCTGGCCGAGTCATTGCATTGGGAGGAGGGGCTCGAGCGCAAGCTCACCGGCGCAAAGGGCTTCTACGGCATCATCGCACTGAGCATTCTGATCGCGACGGGCATGCAGTTCACAACGATAAGCCCGATGAGAGCGCTCTTCTGGAGCGCGGTGATCAACGGCGTGGTGGCGGTCCCGCTGATGGTGGTCGTGCTTTTGCTTGCCGCGAGCCGTTCGGTGATGGGCCAGTTTACGGCGCGTTGGCCGATCCTGGCGTTGGGGTGGATCGCGACAGGGGTGATGGGGGCGGCGGCGCTCGTCATGCTACTGCCCGATTGAAAACCGCCGCCATATCCGTTGCTTCAAGGCGCCGGACATGGCGGCGTCGAATCAGTGAGACAACAAGACCGGCGTGGACATGTGCTTGAGCATTGTCCGGGTGGCGCCTCCGAAGACCAGTTCCCGCGTCGGGCTGTGCCCGTAGGCGCCCATCACGATCAGATCGACCTGATAAGCCTCCGAGACCGACAGCAGTTGTACACCGTCGCTGCCTTCCGTGTCCTCCCTGACCGATACCGGCTTGGCACGCAACCCGTGCGCTTCCATCAAACGCACGATGTCGTGAAGCGAGGGATCGTCCTCACCGGGCGTGCGGTCGATGCCGACAACGAAGATGTCCTGTGCGCGTCCGAGCAATTGCCAGGCGTCGCCGATAGCGCGCCGGGCCTCGCGCGAACCGTTCCACGCTACGACAATGCGTCGGATTTCGCGCGGTAGTGTCACGTTGTGCGGGAGACCCATGACAGGCACGCCAGCCCACCGGATGACGTCACTAAGTCCATCGAGACCCAATGCGGCAACACTGCCCGGCGCATCCGGTTGACCGACGATGCAAAGGTCCGTCGCACGTGCGGCATTCGCCAGGATCGTCGGCGCTGCGCCGTAAGGCGTATGCCAATCGCCAGCGATGTCCGTCTCGGCACACAACTGGGAGAAGAGATGCTCGGCCGCCTGGAGTGCCGTGCGCGAATGCGACTCGGTCTGAAAATGCTCGCCCGACGACTGAAGCTGTCCTGAGTGAACCGCCCCGGGACGGTGAGGCAAATAGATGCCCGAGAGACGGGCTTCGTGCTGTCGCGCCAACTCGGCGCTAAAGCGCAACCGCGCCGCCCCCGTCGCGGTGTCGTCCACGTGAACGCAGATTTTCCGTAGGCTCATTTAATCGCTCCTGAGATGGGTGTCTTCCTGTTCACCCGAGGGTTGGCCGTGACGTTGTATCGCCACTGTCTGCCTATTTATAGCCGCATGACCACGATTCGCGGGGGCCGCCGATGCCTCGCGTTGACGTGCGTCAAGCTGCAGCAAGCCAGATCGGCGCAACGCGATCCCGGGCCCTAAAGTTCAACCACACGACGGACTCAACGGTTCAACGCATCCCCCGGAGACATTCGATGAAGACAGATATCCAATTGCAGCGCGACGTCATGGACGAACTGGCACGTGACACGAACATCCACGCGAACGACATCGGCGTGGAAGTTCGGGACGGCATCGTCACCCTTTCCGGCGATGTCGGCAGCTTTCTCGAAAAATGCGAGGCAGAACGCGTCGCGAGCCGGGTCGCCGGCGCACGCGCGATCGTGGTGTCACTGGAAGTCAAACCCACGAACCATGACCGTCAGACCGACGCCGACATCGCGCGCGCAGCGCTCGCCATTCTCAAATGGCACGCGGGCCTCCCCCCCGAAGGCATGCACGTCAAGGTAGAGAACAGCTGGGTGACGCTGGAGGGCACCGCGCCGATGTACACGCAGCGATTGCTGGCGGAGAACGCCGTACGCGCACTGCGAGGCGTCAAAGGCGTCATCAACGACATCAAGGTCGAAGGCAGTCCCCATCGACGCGAGATCGTCGGGCACATTGCTGCGGCGCTTTCGCGCCAGGCGCAACGGGAAGCGAGCCACCTTGAGATCTCGTTGCTGGGCAACGGAGAGGTACTGCTAACGGGGACGGTGCACTCGCTGGCCGAGAAAGAGGCGATTCGCGGTGCAGCGATGAGCACCCACGGCGTCAGCGCGGTCGTGGACCGGTTGCAAGTGGAATGAGAACACGGTCGATGTCGTCGCGTTGCGAGGCGCGGCGCGATACCACGGGAGACGATCAATGAATCCGAAGCTGGAGACGGTCGTGATGGAGATTCTGGACGGCTGCCGGGAGTTGTCGCTGGCCACACTGATGCATGACGGCAACCCGCAGTCCGACATCGTATGTTTCGTCCATCAGGGGCTCGACATCTATTTTGCGACAGCACGCGACAGCCGCAAGATCGCCAACATCGAGTACAACGCGCAAGTGTCCTACTGCCTTTTCAGGCCCTACGCCGGGTGGCCGGAGATCAAGGCGATCTCCGGGCATGCCTATGCCGAAATCCTGCCCGATGAATCCGCCGAGCGCTCTCTCGCCATCCGTTTGCTCGACGCCCGCTTTCCCAATGCGTGGACACGAGTCCCGGAGCACGGATCGAGCCGGACGACGATCGTGAAGCTCGAATCCTGGGCAATGAAGGTGCTCGACTACAGCCGTGGCTTCGGTCACGCCGATATCGTTTCGATTGCGTCGAAACGCAAATGCGAATGACATTGTCCGGGACTGCTCATGCCGTCTCATGAACCGGAGGTGCCACATGTATCGACACATTCTGATGGCTTTCGATGGCAGTCCTTCATCGGAGATCGCGCTTACCCATGCCGCACGCCTCACACGTGCGTTGGGTGCCAGCCTGCGTGTCGCTTATGTCGAAATCGACCCCGCGCTGTACTTTCCCCTGATGGCTGCGGCGTTGCCGTCGCTTACCGACGTTAGAGACTCGGTCGGTGCGGAAACGATGGCCGTGCGGGAGGCGGCATTGAATGTGCTGTCGCGCGAAGGGGTGGCGGCCGACTTCATCACGCTGCCGCTCGTCGACAGTCGCATGCACGTGGCCGACCGTGTGCTCGCCGAGGCGCTGCGTGCCGGATCGGATCTTGTCATCTCCGGCTCACATGGCCGCCGCGGGCTGTCTCGTCTGGCGCTCGGGAGCGAAGCGAGCCGTCTTGTGTCGCACGCGGAGATCCCGGTGCTCGTCGTAAAGTCGACTGCTCAGTGATCTCGGTGGGAAGACAGTTCAATTCGCTCTATTGCGCCACATTGACCACGAGAAGCGGGCGGTCGATTTCTCGCGCCACGCGCTCGTTTTCGTGCCCTCGGAACCAGGAAAACATCCCGTTCCGATCCTCAGCGCCTACGACCACGATATCGGCCCTCCAATCGTGCGCCTCCCGTTTGATGGCGCACGCCACGTCTTCGGTCAGACGGGTGTGCGACACCAGACTCTCGATGGTCATGCCGGGGTTGCCTTCGGCCATGACAGCCTTTGCTTGCTCCACTGCGTGATCAGCCGTCCTGGAATCAAACGTCGGAGAGACGAGAAACTGACGCAGTTGAGCCAAATCGATACCCCTGTCTTCGACGAACAACGCCAGCAACCGGGCGTGTGGCGGGGCAAGCCGCAAGCCGACGCGCACCGCGTGCAGCGCGGCATCGCTGCCGTCCACAGCAAACAAGAGGCGCTTCGCGGGGCGCAGCGTCGACTCGTCCGCATCGCCCGGCACCACGAGAATGGCGCGGTGTGTGTGCTCGGCCAGCACGGCGGACACTTTGGTCGCCAGCAAGGAAATCACGCCGGCCGTGCGCTCGGCCCCGACGACGATCAGATCGGCGTCCCAGTCGCGGGCAGTGCGTGCCAATTGTGTGGATATTTCAAGGTTTCCGAGCGCCGGGCCGAGTAAGCGAAGATGGACTTGCGCACCGGTGCTGCGCAGCGTTGAGCGTGCCGTTTCGAGCGACGCCAACTCGTCGTTTTTGAGTTCCTCGAAGGCCTCGCGAACATCGGCGGGCGTGGCGGAGTGGGGCAGGAGGTAGGCTTTCGGGTCCTCGAATATTCCCATCACCAGCACCTGCGTCTGCGCCGAGCAAAGGTGGGCCGCGTAGCTGACCGCCTTGGACGAGGCGCCGCCAGGGTCAACGGCGATGAGAATCCGCTTGAAGGGGCGATGTGCGGTCTGAGGCGAGAGCAATGGCGAGTTGGGAGACATGATGGATATCACGGCAGATGCCGTGCCAAAGTGAGGTGTCGATACCAGCATAGGCACGCGAACGGTCAGGGCGATTGCGTTCGATCAATGTTGGTTCATTGCGTGGGCACCGACGCCATGCACCCACTAAGCTGGAGGCATTCTCGCTACTACGGTGGCAACTGTGCCGAATTTCCTCATGACCGGACCCATGCATGACCTGTTACCGTTCGCGACGGCACTGGCCATCGGTTTGCTGATCGGTGCCGAACGTGAGCGGCGCAAAGGCACGACACGAGAGCGTGGCGCAGCGGGTATCCGGACGTTCGCACTGACCGCCATGCTCGGCACCGTCACCATGACGGTAGGGGGCGTATGGTTCGTCGTCGCGACGGCTGTCGGTCTCAGCGCGCTTCTGGCCGTGGCCTACTTGCGACCGCACGACGACCCCGGACTGACGACGGAAGTCGCGCTACTCCTTACCCTGACGCTCGGCGCACTGGCTCAACGGGCACCGGAACTCAGCGTCGCGCTCGGTGTGGCCGTGGCATGCGTGCTACAGGTGCGATTTCACCTCCACCGTTTCGTGACAGGCGTCATTACCGAGGGCGACTTGCAGGACGCGCTATTGCTCGCCGTTGCAGCGCTCGTCATTCTTCCCATCCTTCCCGACCGGCCAATCGACGGGCTCTACGCCCTGAACCCTTACACGATCTGGCGGTTCACGATCGTCATGTTGCTGGTCGCGCTGATCGGACATATCGCACAGCGTGTACTCGGGCTGCGGGCCGGGCTGCCCGTCACAGGCTTCGTGTCGGGATTCGCTTCGAGCATTGCGACGATCAGCGCCATGGGGGCGCTGGCAAAACGAAATCCCGAACGGCTTCCAACAGCGGCAGCCGGTGCCGTGTTATCGACGATTGCGACAATGATACAGCTCGGGATCGTGATCGGAACGATCCATCCCGGGGTGCTGATCCATCTGGCTTTTCCACTTGGCGCCGGTGCGCTGACCGCGCTGGCCTATGCCCTGTGGGCACTGTGGCGCGCAAGCCGCCAGAGCGGGGCAGACATGCCCGTTATCGATGTAGGTATCGACCTGAAGTCGGCATTGATCCTGACATTGAGCGTCTCTCTGGTCATGCTCGCATCGGGTGCACTTTCGCAATGGTATGGGAGCGCCGGTTTGCTGGTCGTAGCGATGACCGGAGGATTGGCCGATGCGCACTCGGTGGCCGCCAGCGTCACTTCGCTCGTCGAACAGGGGCGGCTAGGCATGCAGAGCGCGGCGCTGCCCATACTCGCCGGTGTATCGACGAACGCACTGGCCAAAGGTGTTGTCGCCGCGATTTCGGGGGGGCGGCGATTCGCAAGGACGGTGGTGCCAGGACTTGTCTTTGTCGTCGCCGCGATCTGGCTTGCCGACATTTTTTCTTCCACAGTCGGCTCCCACTGAGGCGGCACACCGGCTTGACTTCGGTCAATGGCGGCGCGCGACGCGCTTATACAGTAGAAAGGGTGCGAGCCGGGGGGAACGGAGCGCGCCACCGCATCAATCACCTTTGGAGTTAATCATGGCAAACCTTACCCGATTCGATCCGCTGGGCATCGATGAACCTTTCGAGAATTTCTTCCGCAACGCTTTCTGGCGTCCGCTAGCGCTGGAGAGCAGCAAGCGCATGCAGATCAAGCTCGACGTCGAGGAGGACGACAAGCAGTTCACGGTTCGCGCCGACATGCCCGGCGTGAGCAAGGAAAACATCAAAGTGGCGCTGGATGGCAATCAAGTTTCCATCAGCGCCCACTTCAGCGATTCGACGGAAAAGAAGGACAACGGCAACTTCGTCCATCGCGAGCGTTACGAAGGCGATATGTATCGCAGCTTTTCGCTGTCGCAAAGTGTCGACAAAGACAAGGCGCAAGCAAATTACCGCGACGGCGTGCTGGAACTGGTATTACCGAAACGCGCCGATGCGGGCGAGCGTCAACTGATGATTCAGTGAATCGCAGCGTGCAAGCGGTTCTCCCATGATTGGGGCGGAGGGCGGCGCAAGCCCCCCTCCGGCACGCCGCCTTTCTATACGACTCACACGCGGCAGCACGCTGGGCGCTCACACGCATGCAGCGATGAGGCATCGTCGCGATACCAACGACCATGAGCGCAAATATGAGTGTCGATGCAACAAGCGGACAAGCGGTTGCCGCATTGGTGCGTTTGAGCGCTCGCTGGCTCGCCTTGTCGTTGTCGGCGGTGGCGTTGCTACTCGGGGTGCCGACGCATGCTCGTGCAAGCGCAGACACATCATGACTAGTCAGGTGAAGCGCGTCGGCGCAATACTGATCTGCCTGCTGACGCTGGCGTCACTCGCCGCAAACGCTGCGTCGGGCATGGTCGTGGACGCCAGAACACGGCAACCCATAGCGGGCGCAATCGTCGTTGCGGGAGAGCAGGTGGCGATGACTGCGAAGGACGGATCGTTCACGATCTCCGACGTGGGTGCCGAAGTCGCGACGCTAACGGTAAAGGCGCCGGGGTTCTTGCGCGTAGCGGTGCCGATCGCGCAGCCGGGGAAGGGCGGCATGGTCGTGACGATGACGGCGTTTCGTCCGAAGGCCGTCTATCTATCAGCCTACGGCGTCTCGAGCCGGACGCTGCTGGCGGCAGCGCTTGCACTCACGGACACCACGGTCATCAACGCTTTGGTCATCGATCTGAAGGGGGATCGTGGCGTGACGCCATACCAAAGTGTCGCGCGCGGACATATCGGCGCTCAGGCGTACATCCCGAGGAACGCGCCGCACGTCGCGGACCTTCCCGGTCTGGTGAAGGTGCTGCATGCGCGCGGACTCTACCTCATCGCGCGAATCGTCGTCTTCAAGGACGATCCTTTGGCGCAGGTACGCCCGGAGTGGGCCGTGCGCAACGCTCACGGCGATGTCTGGCGCGACCACGAACAACTGCGATGGCTTGATCCAACGTTACCGGTCGTCTGGTCACACAATCTCGATCTAGCGGAAGAGGCGGCGCGCATGGGATTCGATGAGATCCAGTTCGACTATCTGAGATTCCCCGATGCGGCGGGGCTGCAATTTCACGAACCCAACACCGAGGCCCACCGGGTGGCCGCCATTACGGGCTTTCTCGATGCGGCGCAAGAACGCCTCACGCGCTATGGCGTGTACACGTCCGTCGACATCTTCGGCTACGTGTGCTGGAACCTGAACGACACCGACATCGGCCAGCAACTTGAGACATTCGGTAGTCGCGTGGATTACATCTCCCCCATGCTTTACCCCTCGGGGTTCACATGGGGACTTCCCGGTTGCCGCAAGCCGACCGAGCATCCCGGCGAAATCGTCTCGCGCTCGCTCAGTGAAGCTATCCGGCGCTCCGGACTGCCAGGCGTGAGATTCCGGCCGTGGTTGCAGGCGTTCCGTGATTACGCCTTCGATCGCAAAGCGTTCGGCCCGTTGGAGATTCAGGCGCAGATCAAGGCTGCCGAGTCTGAGCAGACGGACGGTTGGATGCTGTGGAACCCCAGAAATCAATACGACCGTGACGCATTACCCCGATAGCGCGAAAGCGCATGTTCGATGAAGGTCCGGACGGCGTGCACAGAGTTTGATTCAGGCCAAGGCGCGAGCGCAATGAACAGCTACCGTTGACATATTGATCGTCTCTGCGGGGCTTCCGGCAGCGGCCTCTCTACTCACCGGACGTGGGCCCACAGCGCGCCCCACGGCCGGTATTTTCAGGAGTTGCATGATGAAATTCAGAGCCCGTTCGACCACGGTTCGACCTGTGACTTGGGACCATTTTCCCGATGCGAATCTCCCGGACAGCTACCAGCAACCCGACGCGGCGCCCGCCCTGGCGGTTTGCCCCGGCTGTCACGCCGTCTATATGCGGGGGCGTTGGCAATGGCGTGCCATACCACCGGGGACGACGTCGCTGACATGTTCCGCATGCCATCGTATCGCTGATGGCGTTCCTGCCGCACGCCTCATGCTCGAAGGCGATTTCGAGGTGACGCACCGTGCCGAAATTCTCGGCCTTGTCGCGCATCGGGCGCAACGATTGCAGCGTGAGCATGCCATGGAGCGTGTGATGAAGATCGCGTCGGATGAATCGGGGACCGCCATTACCACGACCGGCGTGCATGCCGCGCGTGATATCGCCACGGCGATTCACCGTGCCTACGGAGGCAAGCTCCATTTCGACTATGGTCACGGCCAGTCCGAGTTACGTGTGCGTTGGCATCGTCCGTAAATTTCAGGCGTCCGCGCGCGCACCCGGACGCCATCCATCGACGGATTCAGATCATGAACGACCTTCATCGCTTTCCCTACGAAATCGTCCCCGCCCCGACTGTACCGACTTCGGTGACCGGATCCCCGGACATCATCGATCTTCCCTCACCGGACCTTGGCGATGGGGCATCTCTGATGGTCGCGCTGGCACGGCGCAGAACGACACGCGAATTCTCGCAGGCTTCGCTTTCGCCACAGCAACTCGGCGACCTCTTGTGAGCCGCCAATGGGATCAATCGCGCGGATACCGGTGGACGCACGGCACCCTCTGCTCGTGGCGTGCATGAAATCGACATTTATGCAGCGTTGCCGGAAGGGGTCTACCGGTACGACCCCATGTCGCACGAGCTACGGCTCAAGCGTGCGGTGGATGCCCGAAATCTGACCGGGTATCAGGACTTCGTCGGGGACGCCCCGTTGGACCTCGTCTACGTCGTCAACCATTTCCGTGCAGATCAGTTTCCTGCCGAGCAACGCGACACGTTCGCTGGTGTGGCGATCGGTGCGATTTCGCAGAACGTCTCGCTGTACTGCGCGGCTGTCGGGCTGGCTTGTGTCGTCAGGGGCTGGCTGAACCCGCGTCTGCTCGCTGGCGCCATGTCGCTGAATGAAAGCGAAATCCCGGTGCTCGCCCAGACGATCGGGCACGCGGGCGCGACTGTCTGAGCTCAGACCTGATCTTCCTCGCCGCTACGCATGAGCAATACCGGCTTTGTGCTGGCGTTCACGACGCCCTGGGCGACACTGCCCACGACCAGCCGCGCCAGACCTCGGCGTCCGTGAGTCCCCAGCGCGATTAGGTCCGCATGCCAGCCGGCGGCCTGAGCAAGAATGGTCTGCGCAATGCGGCCTTTCATCACGGGCTTTCCGACGATCTCCGTCACGCAAGGCACCCCTGCGGAATCGCACAGCTGACGACATGTGTCCAGGACGTCCTGACCATACGCCGTCATGCTCCGCAACAGGCCCGCACGATCGATATACACGTTATCCATCAGCGTATCGCTATCGTCGACGATAAAGATGGCCTTGATTTCCGCATGACTGAGCTGCGCGATTTCGATAGCCTCCAACATGGCCAGACGCGACGCATGACTCCCATCGACCGACACCAGAATCTTCTTTAGCACGATGACACCTCAGTTGCAGAAGAGGGTATAAGCCGCGTCGTGCGGGCGACTTCACCCGCGGGCGCGCTGCTCTCGGTTGTATTGCCGCCAGTACAGCATCAACAGCGCACTTCCCAGCATTCCCCCCACGTGAGCAAAGTGCGCAATGCCGTTGAGTGTCCCGGAAACGCCCACGGCCAACTCGGCGATTCCATAGAGCGTGGCGAACAGCCACGCGGGCAAGGGGATGGGCGGTATCAGCAGAATGACAGTCCTGCGTGGAAACAAAACGGCAAAGGCGAAGAGCAGACCGAAAACACCGCCGGAGGCTCCCACGGTCGGGTAGGGAGACGGAAAGATCAGTGACGTGACCAGCAGTTGCGTGAGCCCGGCGCTGATTGCGCTACCGACATAGAGCGCGAGCAGGCGCATCGCCCCAATTTCGTTCTCGATATCCCTGCCAAAGAGATAAAGCCCCCACATGTTGAACGCGAGATGGACCCATCCCGAGTGAAGCAGGCTGTAAGTCAGGAGCTGCCACACGTGAAATGGAGCTACTGCGTATGGGGCGCCGGGGGCATGCGCAATACTCGACGAGGCGGCCCTCAATGGCCAAAGCCCAAGCGCATCGATGGCGGGATCACCCACGGCCAGCTGGAGCAAAAATGCCACGACATTGATCAGGATGATGAGTTGGGTCATGGCATTTCTTCACGTCCATCAATGAAGCACGCGGGGCATCGGGATGGGGACTGGTGCCATGAATGCCATGTCGAATTCAGTCGCAGGCATCGCATCGATCACGCCACGCGCATAGGCAACAGCGACCTGAATCGCTCGAAAGGGATCGGTATCCAAGCGCTTGCTCAGCCGGATGTGTATGACGACGCCTTCCGACACGACAGCATCGCGGTGCTGGCTCTGAGCGTTGCCGCCCTCGACGCCGATACCACGCAATACGGCGACGGGCATATAGCGGCGCTCCGTGCTTGGAACGGTATAACCGCCCGGGCCGACGAGTTTGGCCTGCGCTTCAATCTCGAAACCTTTGTATCGCTGCTGAATGGACGACATGGAATCTCCGGAAGGTGTTGTGCGCCTTGCAACGAAATGCATTGCGCCTTGGGTTATCTGACATGTATAGATCCCGCGTACGCCCCTCGCCATGACCCACATCAAAACGACATGCTTCGCCTGCCATCAGCGTTTCAACGGCTTCGGGCAGTTCGCGCAAAGGTGCAAATCACCGAGATAGTCAGGGATATCCCAATGGAAATTCAATTCCACGCTCCCCCGGGTGGGAACACGAACGTTGCGGTGCTCGGTCATTTGCGGCACTTGGGCCGCAACGCCGTAACGCCCAGGTGGCAATTTGACGAACAGGAACGGGCCTTCGGTTCTCACGGTGAGTATCGAGTGCCCAGCGGCATCGGAGATCATGACATCCACATCCGACAGATAGCTGCCGGAGGTCGTTGCGAACGTCATCCGTAGGTTGTACCCGGCGGCCGCCTCGCGGAATTGTCTGACTTCGTCCTCACCGATACCGCCGGTGATATAGGTGACATCCGACGATTTCTCTTGTGTCGCGATGGGGGCTGATACGGCATTGTCTGCCATCCATAAGCCCGGAAGCCAGGACAGCAAAAACATGAGGGCAACAAATCTGATCATCGCAATTCTCCTTGGAAGCGTGACGATGCAACCGGCTGAAGCCGCGCCTATGGGCGGCCAACGGACAATTTGTCGATCACGTGTCGCACGCCGGGGGCGGACCATGCAGCGTTACACGCCATCGTCTTCTCGTCCAAAGAGCTGACATTCCCGCACAAGGTGACGGTGCCGTCGGCGACCTGAACGGAGATGTGTCGTGCATCTTCTTCGGCGTGCCGCCTGAGCGCCGATTCGATTTTGCTTGTGATGTCGGTCGGTGCCGTACGGCGCTTGATGCGGATATCGTTGAAGACAGTGTTGACACCGCGAAGGTGCGCGACGACCTTTTCCGCCGCCAGCATCTGATAGCCCCAGTCGACTTCCCCTGTGAGCGTGACGCACCCTTTTTCGACCGTGACCTGTACGGCACGCTCGGACAGGCCTGCGCTCCAAAGCAATACGGTGCGCGCGGCGCTCGCGATGTCCGCGTCGGTGCGTCGGTGTTCGTTGGGTACCGCTACCACCAATTCGACGACCACGGCCCGCACGCCTTCGACACGCTGCGTCGCCCGCTTTGTCGCGAGTTTTTCTGCGTAGCTTCGCAGATGGCCCGACAGCGTGACGATACCGTCGTGGACTTCTACACCGATGTCCGCTGCGTTGATGGCAGGATCCCATTCCAGTTCCTGCTCCACGTCCTTCTTCAATTGAAGATCGCCTTTCATCCCAACCTCCTGGTTTTGACCGGAGGTGGCGCGACCCACATCGGTGACACCACCTCCCCACGATTCAAGCTAATCCATCGGGGCTCGGCGGGATTGACGCTCGTCAATGATCGTGTCGTAGGGAGCGATGTCGGAGGCGTCACACGTGTGGCGCACGTACGAGCAGAACAGGTGTCCGGGCAATCTGCGCAACGCGTCCGGCGACTGTGCCAAGCATCCAGCGGACGATGCCGCGTCGCCCATGCGTACCCATCACGATCAGGTCGGCATGCCAGCGCTCTGCCTCCCGGACGATCGCGTGCGCAACGTCGTCCCGTGTGCGGTCTGTTCTGATGAGAGCGGTGCCAGGTCTGGCTACCGTTCCTGCGAGCCTCGACTTCGCCGCCTCAAGCGCGCGAGTCCCTTCTTCCACGAATGCGTTTTCGAGAATATCGATAGGAGCAAGATCGCTCAGGCGCACCGCACAATCCACCACATAGATTGCGCGGGCATGTGTGGTGCTCGTGGCAAACCGCAGGCCAAAGCGCATTGCCTGCGCAGCCTGATCGCTGCCGTCCACGGCGAAAAGCAAGCGATTGAGCGAATGGCCAGCCTTATCCGAACAGTTTTCGGGGACGACGAGGACTGGGCACTCGGCAAGTCGCGCCAGCGGTTCCGAAACGGCGCCCTCGATCCAGCGCACCAAACCATGGTGCTGGCGCGCACCAAGCACGATCAGTTCCGCGTGCCACGCTCGCGCGTCCTCGACCAGTGCATGCGCGACATCGCCACCGTGCTGAGACAGGTCGATGGTCTGCGTTTCGACATGCACGTCGCGTTGAGCAAAAACGCCGCTGGCGGCGACAACCGCTTCGTGCGCCTTCTCCGACAGTTCTGCGCGCGCAGCATTCAGCGCGTCGCCCACGAGCGATCCTGCAGGCACATGTGTGAGTGGGTTCTCCGCGACACTCACGAGACGAACCGCGCCCGAGGTCGCGATAACCCGTCTCGCAACGGCAACGGCATGTTCCGACGCGCCATACGGGTCGATGGCGACGTACACGCGGGCGGGCAAGTGCAGGGGTGATTTCGGGGAAGTCGGTCCATTCATTGTTCACCGCCGTTACGAAGTAGGTTGTGCCAGGGCGAACGATCAAGGCTGAAAGCGGCGCATGAAGCGCGCTCACGAACGTCACCGTCCCGCGATCCGGCCACTGATTTCAGCATGGACGAAACGAGTCCTCGCAGGTTGATTGAGGTCAACCGTCGAGCATGCCGCAACGGACGACGCACCAGCGACGAGCATGCGGTACGACGCCGCCGACGCGCCTTGTTGATATGCCTCAATCCACGCGCCGTCCCGGGAACTAGCGTTAAGACGGGCTCCCGGGAAGGGGCGTGCAACGGCATCGCCAGTCCGGGCCTGTAACGTTGAGGAGATAAACACCATGCGAAGCGAGATGAGGCACGGGCGCATTTGCGTTTTAATTTCTGCAGTATTTGCCATGCTGGCAGGGGCCGCAGGCGCACAACCGACGGACGGAAACTGGGGGTGTGCGCAGGGATACGGTCCCGGCATGATGCGCGACGGGTATGCCGGCCGAATGATGGGACAGGGCATGATGGATGGGCCTGGAGGATGCGGTCCGTGTGCCGATCCGGACCGCATCCCGCAGCGCGAGAAGCTCAATCTGAGCGTCGATCAGGTGCGCAGCAATATGGAACAGTGGCTCAAACGATCGGGCAACCCGCGTCTGAAGGTTGGCAAGGTGGCTGAACGGGACGCCGATACGGTTACTGTCGAGGTCGTAACGGCCGAAAAGAATGTGCTCGTGCAACGCTACGACGTGAACCGGCACTCCGGCTGCATCCGACCGGCACGGTGAGGCGCGCGGCGTCACCCCCGGATGGGAGGTGACGCCGCCGACACCTTGTACGGGAGGCCTTCCTCGATGGGAAGTGCAGGATCCCGCGACCACTCGTTCCACGAGCCAAAGTACAGACGAACGTCCTTCAGTCCCGCCTCCTCGAGCGCGACGAAGGTATTCGACGCCCTCGCACCTTTGAAGCAAAAGACAATCACTGGGGTCTCCCGGGAGATGCCCACCGTTGCGCACTCCGCCAGAATCTCGCTCGGGCTCTTGAACATTTTTCCCGTCGGAGTCGGCTTCATCATTCGATACCATTCGATCCAAACGGAGCCTGGAATACGCCCCTTGCGCGGGCAAAAATCGCGTCCGTAAGGCGACGAACTCTCCGCGATCCATTCGTCCACGTCGCGTACGTCGAGCTTGACGATGTGCCGGTCGGCAACCGCCGTCTTCATCGCTGCGAGGTCGACGAGAATGTCGCGGGCGCGTGTCGTGACCGGAAAGACCACAGGCTTCGGGTGCGGAACGTCCGTCGCGCTGGGTAAACCCGCCGCGCGCCAGGCGGAAAATCCACCGTGGAGGACCTTGATCTTGTCTCGCGGATAACCGAGATACCGAAGCAGCACGTAACCCCGGCAAGATTGTCCGAACCCCGTCTCCATGGATTGCTCATAAATGACGGCCGTCTCCTTGCCCGACAAGCCCGCGTTGCCGAAAGCGGTCGCAAAGGTCTCGCGCAGTGCGCTCAGGCCTTCCGGCGTCGAAGTCGCCAGATAGGTGAATATCTCGTGGATATTGACGGCGCCCGGAATGTGGGCTTCGGCGTAATTGGCGGCATCGCGGGTGTCGATGACGACGGTGGGCGCCGTTGTCCGCATGGCGGCCAGCGCCATCGGCGAAATAAGAACGCGATCGTTCATGGCATGCTCCTGCACAGTCAAACGCCGGGTCCACTACCATCGGCCGCTGTTCGCTCCTGGCGTACCGGCGTCACGTATCTATTTCCCCGTGAAAAGCGACAAGCGTGTCTGGAACGGCCCGACACAATCTCCCGCTTCAGCAGGATTTTGATGCTCGTTCCTTTTTCTGCTTCTTTCGCGACATGTCGGAAATGAGCCACCGCGCAACGGCCTCGGGGCCGTTGATATCGCAGGAGGCAAGACGGCAATCGTCGCCAAGGTACGCAATCACCGATCCATTGACGACGCGATAGTGCCCCACGTACTGGCGACCGTTGATTTCGACTTCCACCGGCGTGCGACTCTCGGCATTGAATGGCGACATGATCAGCCTCGTTCTGATGTTTTTTACCGCTTCACGATAGTCACAACGACGCTTGGGTTTGTACAGAAGTGGGGGGGAACTTGATTTACGTCATCATCGCCCAGAAGTGCCTGGGCGTTGACCTGAGACAAAGTCGGCGGACGAATCGGTGCCACTATCCAAAAGGTGCCAGACAGGCCAGCAGCGGCAAATGCCGTGCCGAAACTCACAGGAGTCGGACATGAACGACATTTCGATGGACCATCAGAATCAACGGCAGACCCTTATCAACGATGCAGATGCGCTGCTCGCGGACGTCAAAGCGCTTTTGAAAGACCTTGCCGACGAAGCAAGTCTGGAGGTGGAAGCAGCCAATCCGGCACTCGGCGTGCGACTGGAGAATCTGAGCGCGCATCTCGACGATTTGCGCAAAGCAAGCCGTCAAACAATGTCCGAATGGGCGAAAGCAACCGATGACTATGTGCACGCGCATCCATGGAAAAGTCTCGCGGCGACGGCCTCGGTCGCAGCAGTGGCGGCAGCAGCGGGAGCGATCGCGGTGCCCAGGATCGTGCGACGTCGGGCACGTGAAAACAATGGCGACCTCCACTTGTAACGCGCTAGCGCGCGAAGCGATCAATTGCGCGCTGCATGACACGGTGCGCGTCAAGCGCCCGGAGTACGCAGAGGAAGCTGAATTTGCGCATAACGTTGCCTGATTGTCGTCGGCGGACGCCATTGTAACGACGTCGAAACCACGCGCCGTCAATGGTTCATGCCGGGATGGACGTGTCCCTCCATCGCATGCGCGCCGTGATCGGACAACTGGGCATCGAACCACTGGTGTAGCGCCTCGACCCAATGATCGTTCTTCGTCGAATACCGAATTTCGCCACCGCTAGGAATATCTTGATAGCTGACGTCGATCTCTCCGGATCTGGCGTTTTTCAGTTCAGCCAGCCCCGGCATTGCCGCCCCGTGAATGTCGGTCGGCCCAGAGAAGTCACCTCGACGAAACTGTGCGGCGATGCCCTTGAGATGCGTTTGGGTCAGACGAATCTGTTCTGTGTCCGCCGGGTTCCTGACTATCACTTGCTGGACACCGCCGTACGACGTCTTGGTAAAGACGTGTGTGGTAGCCGCGAGATCGAAGGGCATGACCTGCGCGCCTCGCGTTGCGACTTCGGCTTGACGGGTTGCGTCTGCGGCCATTGCTGCGGGAAGCGCAGGGATCGCCAGCAGGCTGAAAAGGGTGGCTGAAAGGAGGAGGGGAGTGGCTCGCATTGGGGGCCTCGATCAAGGTGTTTCCTTCATGCTAGGCATTTTTCGGCCGACGTCCAATAGGACGCGCCTGCCCGGTCACCATTCTGTGGAATGGGGAACTTGCTAAGTCTTTGCTAAGTTTCGTGCGTCAAAATTTGCCGTAATGGGCCACGACATTGAGCGATAGTGCGGGCCGAATGCAGCTCTTAACTGACGGACAAGAGGTTCAGATGAAACAAAGCATCACGCGCTACGATACGGCGTCCCGCTATTTGCACTGGTTCACTGCGGCGCTCTTAGCGGTTCAATTTGGTGTCGCCTGGGCGATGCCGGATATCACGAGGCAAACACCTGCCATCGGTCTCGTCGCGTGGCATCTCTCGTTAGGCGCGACGATTCTCGGGCTTACGGCAATACGGATGCTATGGACGCGTTACCGGATCAAGCCGGAAAGCAGGCAGAAGTCGCTGGTGCATGCGTTCGTCGCTACTGCACACAAGGGGCTCTACGCACTTCTGGTGATCGTGCCGGTGCTGGGCTGGATCAATGCGTCGGCCCGAGGTTACGGGGTCAAGCTCCTTGGCGTGATTTCTTTGCCTGCTTTATCGGCGCAGGGGTCATCGTTCGGTCACGCAATGGGTGACGTCCATTCGCTGCTGGCCTATGTGCTGCTGGGCGCAGTAGCGCTGCACGTTTGTGCTGCGCTTTACCATCACTGGGTACTTCGGGACGGGACGTTGCACAAGATGCTTCCTCTTTCGAGGACTTAACGGCGCCTTGATGCGGGGCGCCGCCAACCGAGCGCGACGCCGCTGGTGCGGCGTGCCCGGTTGCGGGTCGAACATGCGATCAGAGTCCGAGATCGGACAGCCCCGGATGATCGTCCGGCCGCCGCCCAAGCGGCCAGTGGAACTTGCGTTCGGATTCCTTGATCGGCAGGTCGTTAATACAGGAATAGCGATTCGCCATCAGCCCGTCCGGTCCGAACTCCCAGTTCTCGTTACCGTACGAGCGGAACCAGTTACCGGAATCATCTCGCCATTCGTAGGCGTAGCGCACTGCGATACGGTTATCGGTAAATGCCCACAGTTCCTTGATCAGACGATAGTCGAGTTCCTTGGCCCACTTGCGCTCGAGGAAGGCCTGCGCTTCGGCACGGTTGTTCACGAATTCAGCGCGGTTGCGCCATTTCGTATCGACGGTGTACGCGAGGGCGACCTTGGCAGCATCTCGGCTGTTCCATCCGTCCTCGGCAAGGCGGATTTTCTGAATCGCGGTCTCACGCGTGAACGGCGGAAGCGGCGGACGGCTTTCGTTGGTGGATGACACGTTGGATTACCTCACGGGTTAGGTTAAGACACGGCAAGAAGTCGACGCGCTACACGCGCGGCAGTGTCGGCGGCTTCGGTTCCGCCGAAAACGAGCGCGACCGAAATCGCGCCGTCAATCAGGATCAACAACTCTCCGGCGAGCGCATCCGGCTGAGGCAATCCGCTCGCGGTAGTGAGTTCACTCAGGTAGTCGAGAAGCCGTTGTTTATGCAGTTTCGATACCGACCGTATGCCGCTGGCCGGGTCGCCAATCTCGCCCGCTGCGTTCAGGAACGCGCAACCGTGAAAGCCGTCGGAGGCAAACCACGTCCGAAGGGCGTCGAAGCACGATTGCAGGCGCTCGACGGGATCGTTGGTTTGGGATGTCGACGCGACGAACCATTGCATCCAACGCTCGTCGCGACGCAGGAGCGCAGCTTCCACCAACGCTTCCTTCGTCGGATAGTGACGGTAAAGCGTTTTGCGGACGACGCCCGACTCCCTGACGATGGCATCGACGCCAGTGGCGTGAATACCCCCTGCGTAGACCAGTCGCTCGGTGGTGTCGAGCAGCGCGAGTTGAGGTGCAGAGAGATCCGCGGGTTGAGAAGAGGAGGCCATTAGGAAACGCGAGAATGATCGTTCTCCGCAGTGTAGAACGATCATTCTCCAAAGTCAAAGTGATTTCAAAGGGCGCATCGACTGTCTCGGAATGGAGATATGCGAAGACGTTAAGAAATTGCGTTTATGCTGATGGCTTATGAGGTGGGGGGAGAACCGGATCGTTTCGATCTTAGATGAAAGGTTTACCCACCATGACCGTGCCGACCGGACGCCGGCGAATTCCTTAACGAGGATGGACATGCGTTTGCTGCTTGCTTTGATTCTTCCCTGGCTGCAATTTTTTACGATCGGACGACCGTTTGCAGGGATCATCTGTTTGCTGCTTCAACTCACGGTGATCGGATGGATTCCGGCTGCTATCTGGTCGGTGTACGCGTTGAGCCAGTACAAGACGGACAAGAAGATCGAGCGAGCGCTCTCGGGTCGCGGCTGAGCGACGGGAAAAGACGCACGCGTGTGGTGCCGATGCGTTTGTTTCCTTGGACGACTTCGCAATAAGCCTCGAAATCGTCGGAGATGGTAGGCGTCAATTTGCATAAATTTGTTCCGACTCGCAGGAATTCCATCACAATCCCAGCCTCTTTCGCGCACCTTCTGAGGAACAAAATTGCACAAAATAATTTTACATAATTTTGTTCTTTCTTTTGACCTTGAAAGCAATTTTGTTCCTTCTTTGGCTAGGGTTGGCGCCACCTTGAAATCGCAGAAAAAGCGCCTACTGTTCGGGTGTATGGACGCTCGCACCCGCCAGGGCAGCATATGCATCAGTTCGAGATTAGCAACGAGCACGGCGCATTAGTTCGGACCATCGGAGGTCAATACATCGATGCGTCGGGCTGGCCAACGCTCGATATCAGCACCCTTTCCGCGAAAAGGCAGGCCCAGTACTTCGATCGAAAAACCGCGGTCTTGCTCTTTATTGCCGGCGCTCCTTTGGCCGAAATTCGACAGCGGACACAAATATCGGGGAAGCAAGCTTATCGGCTTATTAGGGAGCGATGCTTGCAGCCCCATCCTGACGGGAGAGTCTTTGGGTGGAGAGGACTGAGCCCTTGGACACGCATTCGCCAGTACCGGAGGAATAAAGCGGTTCATGTCGATCAATTTGGTCATGGCGCAGCTGGGGCGATGCAGGCTGTTTTGGATCGGTATCCCGATTTGCGGAACGAATTTGACAAGCTGATCTGCAAAGAACTGCCAAAAGGCCGGTTGACCGAAACACGGCACAACCGAAAGCAGCAACTAGCATGGTTTCTTAACAAGCTCAGAGCCCTTGGTTTGGAGGCCAGAGGTGAATGGCCATTTTGCACTGCAACCAGAGGATATTTTTCAGTCCGAAGATACGTAGACCAAGTGTTAGCGGCGAACCCGAAGGCTTTAGCCAGAGCGACAGGGGGGAGCGACCTAGTCAAAAAACTTCGGTCCGGTGATGGTGCCGAGCGCCCCGTGATCAGATTCATGCAGCGCGTTGAAATGGACGCACACAAGCTCGACGGGCGTTTTTGTGTTTCGCTACCGCTGCCGGAAGGTGGCTTTCAAGAGAGAATCATCCATCGTCTTTGGGTCGTCGTTATCCTTGAAGTGATGTCCCGAGCAGTACTTGGTTACTACTTCAGTATGGGACGCGAGGTTTCAACGGACGACGTGCTTCGCGCCATTAAGCGTGCACTGTTGCCATGGCGAGCTCGTCCCGTGAATTTTTCCGAAGAGCCCTACCGTGTCGGAGGTGGACTATTGTCCGTGCTCGGGGAGGCGTTCTCGGGCCTGTGCTGGGATGAAACAAGCGTCGACGGTGCACTGGCAGAGACATGCCAGCATGTACGCGACACTCTGAGCAATGTAGTTGGTTCAACTTTATTGCATCCGAAGAATTCGTTCGCCAAACGTCGGAGTAAAGACGACCGCCCATTTATCGAAGCATTTTTCCGTAATCTGGCCAGCGGGGGCTTCCAGCGTTTGTCCAATACAACCGGGGCGAAAGCAACCGATCGACGAGGGCAGGACCCGGACGCAGTGGCGCTCACGAGTGCTTTTCAGGTTGAATACGCGGAGGAACTTCTCGACGTTCTCATCGCGAACTACAACGCGACCGAACATAGCGGGATCGGGTACCGCACGCCCCTCGGATACGCAAAATTCTTGCTTCAACACACTGAAGGAAAATTGCGTCGCGTGGACCCCAAACTTGTTGCACAGTTCTTTAGCGTGAAGAAGCAATGCACCGTAAAGGGCGGGGCAGCAGAAGGGCGCGCGCCATACGTCACGTTCTTCTACGGTCGATATTCAAACGAAATACTCGGTGCTCGGCACGATTTGGTCGGACGAAAAATCTGGGTCACAAGCCACATGGAAGACGACGCCCGAGTCGCTTTAGCGTCGATGCTAGATGGAACTCATCTTGGTGTTCTACGCGCGGCTCCGCCTTGGCATGTCTCTCCTCACAGTCTCATGGTGAGAGCAAAAATTCGCCAGCTTTCTGCCGTAGGAAAACTGCAAATTCCACCGGGGGGCGACGCGATCCAAGAATTTCTCGGCTTTGTTGAAAGTCAACCGAGGAAAAAGCTGCCGATATACCCCGCTTACCTTGAGGCGCGAAGAATTCTTGAGCTCGCTGCGCAGAGGTCGATTGGCGAGCAAATGCTCGATAGAGCACTCGTCAACGCGGAGCATCGCGACATGGCACCCCGGAAGCGCAGGCCCACCAATGAGCTCGGAGACAACCGGTCGGACGGATCAGCGATGCAAGAGCGAGTCGCCACACCGCTTCCACCTCGCCGAATGACTCGAGCCAAATAGAAAAATAACAATGTTCTCGCTCCCCCCTCGTATCGATACAAGCCACAGCATCGTGACACAACAGTACGCTGTCTACACTCCTCCAATGCACGAAATGATCGAACAAATGGGCGATTGGATCGATCAGCGACGTCCCGGAGGATACATTTACGGCGCGTCAAGATTGGGGAAGTCTCGTTGTGTCCAATGGTATCTCTTGAAAGTTCTGGAAGAGCGATTCAATGAGGTGGTACCTATGGTGGTTTGGAACAGACGCGCGGACAGTCAAGTTAGCGAAGCAGCGTTTTGGCAGCAGATTCTGATGGCCTCCAAGTTTTCTTTCGCGGACGCTCGAAAACGGCCTGCACGAGTCGAGTCAATTTTTTTATGCAAAGAACGCTTCATCGCGATTGCAAATAGTGCGAATCGCAACTACGCGGTGCTTCTCATTGATGAAGCGCAGGACATGACGCTTCGAGAATGGAAATGGTTGGTAGGTCTTCAAAACGATCTCGATTACGAGGGCTACCTGTTAAGCGTCTTCTCAATAGGCTCTCACCAACTGAGTTATCGTCACGAATATATGGCGAGTACAGGAAACGCCCACATCGCTGCTAGATTTATGGCTGCTCACGCCAAGTTTCGCGGCTTACAGTCACCTCTAGAGCTCGAATATGTACTGAACGCATACGACGTTGACTCGGAATGGCCGGCAGGAAGCAACATCTCGTTCCTCGAGTATTTTGCGCCAGGAGCATATCTATCCGGTCGTCGATTAACAGAAGCCGTCCAACAATTCTGGATGGCGCTAGTCGAGTTGTCGCCGAACGAGGCGCGCAGGCACCGTGAGTTCCCAATGCAGCACATCGCAAGGACGGTGGAGGCGCTGCTTCTGCAGTTGGCTACCGAAACTCCTTGGGATGACGTCATGTCCTATGAAAATCTCTTGCGAGAGCTGTCACGGACAAACTTCTCCGACCACATGCGCATAATATCCACGGGTGCCTAATTGGCCGAATATTCTGCGGAAAATTGGTCATCTCACAGTATTCGCCAGTACGAATCGCTATTGTCCGTTGTCACCAGATTCTGCGAGCTAAATGGTATCAAACCCCGCGAAGGATTTGAGTACTTGGGGCTCTCTGCATATGGTTACTCGAGCTCAACAGCGAGCCTGATCTCCAACCTGTCAGGAGTTCTTCTGGAGCCGAAATCAGTCATCCAAGCACTTCTAGCCCCAGAACCATTCTCAGGATGTGGGCACTACGCACCTAAAGTTGAGAAAACTACTGCCCACTATGTCAGATATTGTGAGGAGTGCGCGAAGCACGGCTATCACTGCCCCCTTCATGAGGCGCCCTGGCTTGCCCTGTGCCCGTTCCATGAGATAGCACTAACGCAACAAATGTTACCGACTGGCGCCGGCGCAATCTCGCACCAGCGAGTCGCCACACTACGCGACATTATGAAACCTAGGTGTGCCTCGTGGCCGGGGTGCCGTAAGGCGGCTCAATCGAGTTTCTCAGTAGAGTCCATGGCTTCTCTCCAGGCCTGGCTAGCCAATGTGCAAGTCGCAGCATCGGGTCTGGCTAATCATGAGATATGGCGGTCGCGATACATTCATGACTCCGCATCGGAAAGTGCGCCTCACGCCATTGACAAGTTGCGTGCGCTCTCTCCGATGCAGAACACCATCACCCATTTGGTCGAAACACACGGGGACACATGGCGGTTTGCTAAACGCCGGTTGCCACATGAGTTCACAGTGGCATTAGACAGATTGGCTGCCAAAGGTCTCACTTTCGCGAGTGTTTTCGAATACTTCAAGGATATGGCCACGAAATCTGCAAGGCCACCTAGCTTTGTGACACGGCGTGTACAAGCGCAACGGAAGCTGGCGCTTCGGCACGGGGAGTGCCGCTGTGAATGGGCATACATCAGCGGGGGCTGGACATCGTTCTGGCGAAGAGTGCACCCAGACGATTGGCCGAGAATGGGTTCGCATTGCCCGTATGCGGTGGCAATTAACACGCTTGCGCAAGGTTGGGGAAACCCAAGTGAAGCGTTGTCCCTTCGCGCACAATCCAATGAGCACGAACGCCTGCTGCAATGGTCGAGGATCATGCTTGATGCGGGCATTGCGCGACTGGTACGCCACCCAACTCCGACACACGATCTCTACGAACCAATGTCGCCAGATCCGGCATACTTCGAATGGAATAGTGAGTTGCCCATGACGGCCGTCCTAAATGAGCTTGCGGAAGAGGAGCTTGACATCACGTACGAATCATTTTGCCGGTGGATAGACGCAATCGAACGGGGAGCGCACCCCGGATCTACGGATGCATCACAAAGCGCCCTATGCTTGGTCAAAACGGCTGATGGCACCGATCTAAGCAGATGGCACCTCGTAGGCGACTCGAGCACTGGCCACTCACGATCACACATTTGAGATAGACGCCAACTGTACAAAAGGTGTGTGTGAATAGAAGTTCTAGAGGGCGGCCCCATACTCGGTTGATAACCTCGATGCCGCAATCAGGTGCGCCAGCGTCAAATGGTGGCGCTGGCAAGACGAGCTAAGATCCGCTTGCGTCGGCCCTTTGTCACTTTTAAGTACAACATCGTGACGAAATTAACGAGCTGCGCACTGCCCAGGCAACGAGAATCGCGTTATCACTCAGGTGATGCACACAACTGTTAGAAGCGTCCGATTTAGAAGTCTGATCATGATACGAATGTATTCTCTTGTTGTATTCCCCCTCAATGCAGAAGGCTGCACAACGTTGCCCGTTATTTGCTCATAGTCTAGCCGCCGACTGATAACCGACAACCATGAGTCCGATGATGCCGTATCTCCCAAGCGACCGACGTCCACGCAGTCCGTGGAAGAAGCGATATTTCATCGATACAGAATTCACCAATTTCGAGGCAGAATCCTGCCAACTCATCAGCATCGCCATTGTGGGTGAGACGGGGGAAGAGTTTTACGGAGAGAGCTCGGATTTTGACCGATCACTGTGCAGCCGATTTGTGAAGGAAAACGTACTCCCGCAACTGGGAAATTTCCCCGACCGATCGATGCCAAACGAGGTGTTGGGTAGGGCGCTTATGACATGGTTGTTGGCGGCACCACTTAAACCCAGGCCTATACTGAGCTACGACTCCGATTGGGATTACCAGCTTCTTGTGCGATTGCTCCGCGGGCCACTACCGCAGGGATGGAGGCACGAAAACGTATTCCTAAAAATCCGCCCCGAACGGTTCGCACAGTTCATCTCGACGCACGGCGGGAGGCATCATGCGCTGCAAGACGCGCGTGCCAATGCTTTCGCATTCACATAATGCGCAGAAGCAACCATACTGCAAGCTCGGCTCGCAGTATGGTTTTCCTTCTGCGAACCTGGAATTTGGTGATCACTCCCCTTTGTCATCGTGCGAAGCAGCAAAGAGGTCACTTTCGGCGATGGTGTGAAACTTTCTTACGCCATCACTTGGAACAATGTGAGTTTGCTTTGCTATCGGGTCATACACTCCACACGCCGTAGCTCCGCAGGCAATAAGAAAACCTTGGATTCCGACAATCTCGCCTCGTACGACACGCTCAATACGCACTGGAATCGGACCTCGGCCGGTTGCGGGGCCGATTTGGCGTGCATCGATCGAAGAGATTTCGTTCATTGCCTTTTCGCGTCCCTTGGATGTGGTCCACAAAAAAGCAAAGGCAAGATACATGCAAGTCAAGAAGATGACAAGCAGCCCGCCGACAACATAGGTCAGAATCGCATCAACAGTTTCAGAGTTTGATGCACTTTCGGAGGCGTGGACGGAACGCCGAATCTTCCTCGTGGATCGGCGAGCTCGTCGGATGAGACTTCTCCCCACATCGTAGATGCTGGTGCCAGTGAATATCACCCCACCGGCTATCAGCGCAGACAGGCAGATCCACAGCAAGCCGTGGCTTAGGCCGTAGTGAAGGTAGTCATCCCTTCCCCACGGAAAAGCCGAAGGCTCAAGTCTCCACTGATGCAAATAGCTATCTCGAAATACTCGGCCTTCTTCGTAAATAAATGCGCCGAGTACCGTCAACCACACACCGACCTGCAGAAGCCATGCTAGCGGCCTCTCAGTACTCCTTGAGGAGCGAGCTACGCCGCCCCTCGCAGGGTGCTTGAGACGGCGGTCCGGATAGCGAGGTCTATTCCAAGATGTCATTCCGTGTTTTCACTCAGGGTGTGCAATATTAAGATCGCAAGGGTGTGGGAGGAGTACAGACTGAACATAAGACTGCCCGCAGAAAACCATCCTCAAAAACCTACCGGTTCAACATGGCTTGTCCCTTGACGACCTATTCTGGTCCGGACGCGCCAACCTCATAAACTTTGGAATTTCCAAAGACACGATGTGATTTTATTTTACATTAACCATGTTGCACTACGAATTATGTAGAATGCAATGTTCATTATTTAAATAAACAACCATAGTTTTCTCCACGAACACTATTCGATCACGTACTAACAGCGATTGATCACGAGCTTCGAAAGTCGCGCTTGCATCCTAATCGGGGTAAAGGTATGTCTGTATACAGAGACATCGCAGTTTGGATAAACGGCCATGGTCAACCAGAGTGGCAATCCGACGCGGTTCGGCGAATTCTGGAAAAAGGCAGGCTCGACGACGATGACGTCAACGAACTACTGGCCCACCTTCTATTCAGGTGCGGCCTACAGGATCAACCCGCGAAACCTTTGGTCAGAGTGGACCCTGAAAGACTTCCGCGGGAAGCAACAGCACAAAGGCGTGTTGCGTTGAAGTCCATCAATGGTCCAACGAATGTGAATGCGTTAACCTCAAAGGGAAGGCTAGACTTTGAGGCCGCAGGCCTGTCAATCGTCTATGGTGAAAACGGCGCTGGAAAATCTGGGTACTCCCGAATTCTCAAAGCCGCCTGCCGTGCGCGCGACTCGGAAGACATTCTGCCAAACGTTTATGGGGAGCTCGGCGCTGGGATTCCATCCGCCATCGTTTCCTGGGAAGCAGATGGCAATGTGACAGAGCAGCGTTGGACACAGGGGGCGCCTGGCTCGGATGATTTGGCATCCATCGCGGTTATGGACAGTCGTTGCGCCAGCATGTTTGTGGACGACGAGTTGAGAGTCCATGTTCTGCCTCAGGGACTTGAGGTTCTAAGCGAGCTTGCGCGTGTTTGCGATCGGCTCAAGGAAAGGATAGAAGCCCTGTCTAGGGCAAAGAATCGGGACTTCAGGGCCATTGACACACTGCGTGGGAACACAGCAGTAGGGCATTTTATTGATAGACTCAATAAAAGCTCAAACGTCGCCGACATTGAGAAGCTAGCGTCCATTAGCGACGAAGACCGTGTTCGAGCGGAGGAGGTGCGAAAGCAGCTTGGAGCCGACCCAACTAAGCGCAAGGCTGCCGTGCAGCGCTTAGTCGCACGTATCCAAGCAATGCACCGAGATATCAAGGAAGCGCGCGCGGCATTGTCGGACGAGGCTCTGGAAACGCTTTGCGTCTCATATAAACAATATGCAGCGGCACGTCAGGCGACTGATCTTGCGTCAACGAGTTTGCTTGAGGACGGTCAGGCACTTCGCGGCACAGGGTCTGATCCTTGGCGGGAGTTAGTAACTTCGGCGATGAATTTCGCGAAGGAAGGTCCATACCCGCATGCGGACTTCCCGGCTCCGCAAGACGATGCGCGATGCGTGTTGTGCCAACAGCAACT
Source organism: Pandoraea commovens (assembly GCF_902459615.1). Classification (GTDB taxonomy): domain Bacteria; phylum Pseudomonadota; class Gammaproteobacteria; order Burkholderiales; family Burkholderiaceae; genus Pandoraea; species Pandoraea commovens. The sequence goes on along the minus strand of NZ_CABPSA010000001.1, from coordinate 250,963 downwards.
TTCCCAAGAAGCGTCTGAGCGATTGACGCGTTTCGTCCGCTTTCTGCACGACGACACACAAAAGCGCGCTGAACATCTGCGGGCCCAATCGAGGGAAAAATATATGGCGCTGATGTCCGTGGACTTCAGTGCCATGCCTCGCGACGTCCACATCATCGAAGAGCTAAAGGAAACGGCGCCGCACGACGTAGCGGCAGTAGTCCAATTCATCGAAGCACTCTCGTCACGGAAGACCGCCATCGCAGCGATGTTTGCTGCGAAAGATATTACCGAGCAACCACGCTGTCCGGAGATCCCAGAGATAAGCATCCAGCAGATTCTTGCGCCATATCAGAAAGAGCTCGCCGGCATTGAAGATCTGCTTAAGGATGAGGGGCGGCAGCGCCTTACCCAAGAGCTCGCTGAGTTTGACGCAAGGACTCGTGCGGCCCCTCTGCTAGGCCTGATCAAGGAGCGGGTCACGATGTTGTCCGAACAACATCGGCTTTCCGAGTGCCTGAAATTCACCGGCACGAGTGGGATTACGCGAAAGAACAACGAGCTTTCAGAGATCGCCTTGGCTAAGGGTCTCAATGAAAAGCTTGCGAGCGAACTTCGGGCCTTGAACATTGAGTCGAAGAAGGTGGATTTGACATTGCGTGGCCAGAAGGGAGTATCCAAGCAGCAACTGCGTCTGGTGGATGCGCGTGACCTCGGTCGCAGCAAAATATCCAGTGTCCTGAGTGAAGGCGAGCAACGTGCGATCGCGATCGCAACGTTCCTCGCCGAAGTAATCACCTCCGGCTCGTCCTCAGGAATTGTGTTTGACGATCCTGTATCTTCCCTTGACATTCACCGACGCGAAGCCATCGCAGTACGTCTGGCGAAAGAGGCTAAACAACGTCAGGTCATTGTGTTTACTCACGACCTGGCATTCGCCTGGACGTTATCGGAGGCGGCGCAGGCAGAGGCCGTGCCTTTTAGAGCAGACCGAATTTTCTCCGCCGGAAGGGAGAAAGGTGTGGCCGCTAATGGCCTGCCTCACGAGGCCGGAAAAATTCAAGCGCGCGTTAATGGGTTAGCCGATCTGGCCAGGCTTGCGCGAAGAGTGCTGGAAGAAGATCATGACCCCGATCGGTATGAGCAAATGGTCCGAGACGGCTATCGCAAGCTAAGAGATTGTTGGGAGCGCATCGTAGAAGAAACGCTGTTCGGGGATACGGTTCGCCGCTTTCGTAAGAGCGTCAACACCAAGATGCTCAAGCGCGCCTATGTTGACGACGCCGATTTTTTAGCGGTTTGGGAGGGCATGAGCCGCTGCTCAAACTACACCCATGATGGCGCTATGGAAGCCCCGCCACCGATGCCGACACCGGATAATTTTGATACCGATATCTCGGCCATTCGTGAGTACTTGGAGCGAGTGACGCTCCGCGCAAAAGAAGTGGAGCAAAAAAGAGTTGAAATGATACCGGCAGCAAGGTAGCCGAAGCCTCATTTTGAGGACGCTGAACACAGATGGGGCAACAGGCAAGAGTGTAACCCGCGATTGCAACCTCTCCGAGCCTGAGATTCAGGCTGTGACTGCTTTGCCTCGGTTTTCTCTGATCGTAGAATCTTCTACACAGACCGATCAAGTGACCAAGGTCGGTCGCCTTAATCATGACGGGTTTATTTGTCGGGCGCAAATCGCCTGCGATTCAATGTACCGCTATGATAGATTCACCGCGGCGCTACGAGTGAATCGTGGATATACTGAAGGACAACTAACAATAGGCTCCAAGACTTCGATCTGCGCGGCGGCGACCGCCTGATCGGGTGCTTTGCCAGTTCATGCGGGGGAAATCGTGGACGCGGGATGGTGGACAAAATCAGAGCAGTTGGATCCGCAGCAAGCCCACATCGTCAATAAGGTGGGCGTTGATGAATCGTTTCTTGTCACTGGGGGTCCCGGCTCAGGGAAGACAAACATCCTGTTGCTTCGGGCACAGTACATGCATCTGAAGCGGTTCAAGAACATTGTTGTGCTCACTGTAGGGCGGTCCCTGACAGAGTTCATCAGAACAGGCATTGCGGTCAAGCAGGTGCTTGAGATCGATCACGTCTCCACGCATCGACAGTGGTCTATTGATCTCATTCGGCAGAGCAGGCCGCATCGACTGGCCGAAGCGACGGAAGGGGACTTCCGGCAGTCCAGCCGGCGCTGCGCGGAAATTCTTTCGGAAGTAGCTGCGGAACTGGGCCCCGAACGATATCAGGCGATTCTTGTGGATGAAGTCCAGGATCTAGGCAGCGAGGAACTGGACTTCATGAGGAAGATTACGCCGCGACTGATTCTCGCGGGCGACGGGAATCAACAACTGCAGGCAGGAAAGGGCATTGCTTCGGCGTTGGATCTTGGCCTTCAACAGTTTGATCTGCCGTTCCACTACCGTATCGGACAGGCAATCTGCACCGTCGCAGACCGGATCCGCCCGCCGATCCCGCCAGCAAAAAGTCTGCTCGCAACTTGCAAATACGATGAAGACGTACTGCCGTCCTCGGCGAAACTCTTCCCGTGCGGGTCCATCGACGAGCAGCTTGAGAAGCTCGTGACGGCGATCAAGCGGCAGTTGAAGGCCTATCCCAATGAATTGATTGGTGTGCTGATGCCATTCAATAGCGATGTCCAACGTGTTAAGGAGCGGCTGTCAGACTGCGAGTTTGGCAGCGTCGTCGGCTACCACGAAAGCGGCGGAACGGGGACCGTTCCTTCACCGCGAACCAGCGAGTATGCGTAGTCACGATCGATTCAGCCAAGGGGCTAGAGTTTCGCGCGACGCATCTCATGTTTGTGGAAAAGCTGCGAACCGCGCGCCCCGAAAAACTCTTCACGGCCGTGACGCGCGCCAAGACGAGTCTTTCCGCCTATTCGACTGGCTCGGTGCCGCCCCTGTTGGACGCCGCGTTCGCAGAACCTGCAGAGCCTACCCTGGAAGACCTTTTTTAACATCCGATAATGACCTCACGCTCAATTACCTGGTTTTCCGTTGAACGGGGCGACATTTCGAAGGCTCTTGTTGGTGCTTCGAAGCCTGCGTCCAGTCATGCCGACTGCGCAACACCGCTAAACGGTCCGGCCAGTGAAGGTGATCTTGCTGTTGGCTTTTCCAAGAATGACACCGGAGTGACATTTGCTGCGGTGGCCGTGGTCGACCGCGTTAAGTCGGACGACCTTTTCGCGTGGCTGGCGACATATTCGCCGGACGTGTTCCCGATCAGCCAGTACGTTCGCCTGCTGGATCACGATGAGTTCAGGCTGTCCGAGCAAATCCCAGCGTCAGCATCAGCTGGTGCAGACACCATCTGGCCATCGCTCATCCTTGGCGAGCTACTCGCACAGGGTGGCAACCCGGAGTCCGGAATAACAGCGGTGCCTCTGTCCCGAGTGCAGTTCTGTCATGGATTCACCGCAGCAAGGGTCTCGGCGCTCTTCCGGAGCGACAGTCAAGCGCTTCGGGTCGCAGCCGATCGGATTGAGCTGCTTGAAAAAGCTGAGAAGCGTTGGCGAATGATCGGCGTCGATGTGCTGCGCATGACCTGGGCGCTAGCAGAGGACACGTTCGGGCAAGATGCATTCACTCGCGAACTCGTAAGCCTACTTTCCTGGACGTTCGAACGACTACGCGAGCAACGGGGGGCACAGCCAGCATTGCCTGAGGAATTGCAGGCGATATCACTGAATCTTCGCAAGCTGGCATCCGGTCCGCTGGAATATCGCGTAGAGGAGTTCGAGCGCGCTACGTCGGTCCTGCTTGCGAACAGTCACTCCTTGGGCACCGTCGCACATGCACGGCTGCCCGCGCTGCTGGCCGCTCTCGCACTGTGGGTCGGAACCGGTACTGGTCATGTCAGCCTGCTGGCGGAGGTGGCAGAAAAGCAGCCTGCGACGTATGCTTGGTTCGGTGCGTTCGCTGGCGCTTTGGGGCCTACTTACTGGCATGCGGACTGGGCACGGACCACGGCAGCCATATCAAAGCAGTTGCGCAATGGCTTTGACATTGCTGCACCGTCAACCGCGGACTTGGCGTGGACGGAGTTCGCGTGGTTGCTGTCGGTCGGGCAGTTCGACCTTTTGTCACGCGTTCCGCGTGTTTCCGCAAAGGTTGTTTCTGTCGACGTGCTGCCAGGCGCGCCAGCCTCGTTCCGTCTGTCAAGTGACGAGGGGCATGCTGCCCACGGCGATGCGCCCCGGGTTGAGCCCGCCTTGAGGAGTCAGCCGAAGCTGGATGTGCAGGCTCCGTCGGCCGTCGCCGTGCGGACTGGCAGGTCTGCTAGCGGGTCTTTGCTGCCAGAGCAGATGGACGTCATCCTCAAGGCTGTGGCAAGCCTGTCGTCCCTGGTCAATGATGCCCGCAGACCGCAGCCAGATGTCTCTGACGACAAGTTCGAGCTCAAGCCGCCACCTGCTGCCACCAAGAAAACTTCGGTGGGCCGCAAGACATCGAGGAAGACGAACGCGCGCAAATGATGCATCGCATCGAATATGGGTACTGCCCGGCGAGACGCAATGGGCGGCAGTGCAAGCAACCTGTCATTCAAAGGCATGAAATTCGCTGTGTCGAATCTCTTCGATCTTAACGAACCAATCGGACTGTGGGAGCTTCCCCTTTCGCCCAGCCAATACGAAGCAGCCTGCTTTCAGGCGTTGGTGGACGAGAGGACGCTGGTATTCCTAGACACCAACGTTCTGTCCGCAGCCTTCAGGCTTCATCAGGAAGCGAGGGAAGGACTGTTCAAGCTGCTGCGCATACCACTGGCGACCAAACGCCTCATTGTGCCTGCATGGGTTGCGAACGAATACGTGCACAACGCATTCAAGACGGCAAAAAAAACGCATGGTTTTCGCGAGGCGGATCTGGAACGCTTGCGATCTTCGCTGCCCGCGACGAAACAGTTATCAGCGATTCTCCACCAGGTTGCATCCGTGCGGGACATGGAGAGAATCGCGAAGCGTTTGAACGTCACACCGGCCGAGGCCAGCCGCGAACTGAACGCTCGCGTCGAGCAACTGACGAACGCGTTGGGTGATGCGGGCGGAGACTTGGCCATCGATGCGGTGCACCGGGAACTGTTGACCGAGCTACGTGCTGCGTTTGTGGCTAATGACCTTGGCCAGATCGCAAGAATGCTTGCCGATCAGGCTGCCTATCGTAGAGCAAGCCGGATTCCTCCGGGACTGACCGACGCCGAAAAGGGCGTAGCGCAGGGCGACGACGAGGCTGCGGGCAACGCCGACGGTGACCTTGCGATATGGCTCGAGATTCTCTCCCTTTCCGAAAGTCACTCGGTGACCGGCAAGTCGTCCACTGGCGCGCAGGTGTCCTTCAATATCCTTGTCATTTCGCAGGAAAAGAAAGAGGACTACCTGTATCGCCCGAGGCTACGGATAGCAGAAGCAGCAAAAAAGATCGGGATTGAGGAAAATCCCGATATCAGGCTGATCGACCCGCGGCTTGTCTCGGAGTTCGAGCACAGGGTAGGCCACCGCCGTGTCGCGTTCGTGAACCTGGAATCACTCGCCGCGGGAGCACTGGCATCGATAGAAGAAAGGGAATTTCAGGACTCGGTGGGTCTGTTCATCGCCGCGATCCGCAAGCAGAAGCGTGCTGCCGACACGAGGCGAGAGGGTGGAGAGGATGTGCTCTCGGGTGAAGCCTCCGTGGATTTGCATGTCGATACCGATGCGCAGGGCGGTCTTGAGCCAGCTTCGGACCTCCCGTTTGAGATGCCGAAAAAAGACGCGTTGCCGCCAAAGAACTTGCCAGTCGACGCTGACGCCGCGTTGGCGCTACAAATTGACGAGGCGGTCATGATCGATAGGAATCGACTCGCTTCACTGCCTCTGGTGGCCGACTACGTACAGGTGGTGACGAATCTTCTGTCCGAGAGCCGTAAGACGGAGGAGATGGCGGTGCGCAGGATTCTGCTCATGGGCGTGCCGCCGCGGCCGGATGCTGCATTTGCGGTCGGCCGGGCCATGTTCGTCGCCCTGCAGTACGGTGCTTCGAAGGCGGCCATCCTGTTTGGCGGAGCACATATTGCAAGCTCGACTGCCTCGCTTGCAGAGCAGGCGTTTGTCGCAGGAGGACTCTTCGAAGCCTTCTTCGAATCGATAGGGCAGCTTCGGGAAAGCGTTTTGAGGGAAGGCCTGCCAATGCTGCTGGATCGAGTTTCGCAGCCGGGCTGGGAGTCAGCGTGCCAATTCATTAACGCACAGCTTGCCCCGTTCACCGCGAGATTTTTCTGGATCCCTGGGACGGAGCAACAGGTGCTTCATGTTCGCATTGGCTGCGACCCCGAAGGTGAATCGATGATCGTCCGGAGTGTGACGGCGGCTTATCCGGGCAGAGCGGACATCGAGCTGCTGCGACCGAAGCAAAGCGAACTGCAGTCGAGCTATCTTGCCAGCACGGTCAACCTCGCAACGCTTCGGGCAGCACTCTCGCGGTTATCGTTGCTGCCGGATGAGCGGGTTCAAATTCAGCTCCCGGGAGATACGCAAAGTCCGCCTATTCTGGTATTGCCACCGGACCACTTCATCAACACGGAGCTTGTCAGCGTGCCGTTGCCGGCATGAACTTGATAGTGAGATAGGGGTTGGTTCGCTTGACTGCGCATACCACCGTCGGTGAAAAATTTTGAAACCGACTGGCCAGTACGTGGTTTTCTCTCAAGTAGCAGTTTGCTTCAGTCTCGCAACGCGCTAACAAGCGGGCGTCGCTCCTGGAAATGTGAATGCTCGTTGACTAAAGTTTAGCCAAGGCTCACCGGCCAAGCGGGGAGCAAATTACGTCACCGATCGCAACTAAAAATTAACGCATGCCAGTTGTCGCGCCAGAGAGGCTCTGGGCGACAAGTGACGTTCGTCGCTTCCGTGACGTGACGTAGATTGCTTTAGTCGCGCATATGTGACGTGAGTTGCTTTAGTCGTGCAATGAACCTGCGGACGATGCCAGATGATGCTTCAACCTCGCAGTAGCCTTAGCCCGTTCGCTACGGAACCGCCGTGACGCCCACCACTCCTCGCGTGCATCTAGAAAATACGAATGGTTCTCATCTTGTCATTTACAGTACCGTAATACTCTTAAGCGTCATTTTTCTGCGTTTAGTCCGGCGTTTTAGAGTACATCAGACCTGAAATGCAGGTAGTTCAATGGCTTAGCGGAGAATTGATGGTAGCGACTGTCTCGTTTGTGGCGTGCCCGTCGACAGCAACGAGCACCTGTTCAGTTCATTGTCACGACGCACGACCCGCTATGCCTCCGCGGTATGGACGACGGTGAGGTTGTCGTCCTTCAGCGTAGTGAGAGATTGTCCAGCTCAAGGATCTTCCAAGCATCAAAGGTGTGCGTGCAGACCAGCTCCTTACCTCGGATTATTTTGGTCTGTCGAGCACAGTGGATCCTGAGACTGAACTCGGGGAGGCGCGCTACGTGGCCCGTATAGCGGATCTTCCTTAGGAAGGGGTGCACGAGGCAGACAGACTCGTTCGCCAGCTCGCGTTGGGAGACAACGCGCTCGAGCAGGTCATGCAGTCGGCTCTGCTCCGCTTCCTCAAGGAGAGAGCTAGACCCCGCGAGGCACGCTTCGTCCCGATGTCAGGAGCGAGGCCGTCCAAGCCATCATTGACGCGCTCGAACGCGATAGACCGACTCCCAGCGGTGAGGTCGCTGGTCCATGATCTTCGTTAAGCGCAATGCTCCCGAGCCAAAATCGCTGTCCTCAGTGTGCTCAGAGCGGTGTTGAAGGCTTGAGGGCACACGCCGAACCCGGGCAGCCATACTCCGCGATGGCTCAGGCGCTTGTTGAGGACCTCGCAGCCGAGCTGCGCGCGTGGATCGCGGCGAGAGCCATCTGATTTTACCGAAATGTGGGAGAAAGGCGACTGTGCGGCAAAAGAATGGCCTTGCCTGAACGGCACTCGACCTTCATTTCTGGGAATTGCGAATGCAACGCGAGACCGGTGCGGCCCGGAGAACTGATGAGGCCGGAGAGGGGAGAACAGTCAACGCCGTGAAAGCACCGCCGCCTGCTCATTTTGATCGTCGCCCAAACGATGGACGCTCATACAACGGGTTGATACCCTGTGAAACGCGAACCGTACTTTCTCGCCTAGGGTCGGGAGCGGACGCATAATCCAAAGCAAGCTGTATGCCCTTAGCTTCGGCACGAAGTCGCACGTAGCCGCGAAACACATTTTCGCAAAATTCGTTGACCCCACGACGCCCTTTATACAGTCGCACTATCGGTTCGTGACCCGAGCGAAGCTTCGCGAGCAGCGGTGTGAACTCCTTTTCCTGCACGGGAGGCAAGCTCAGCCTTTCCAGAATCTTAGAATACGAGTCGAAAATGCTTCGCTGTGTTCGGGTGAGATCACTATGGTCCGCTAGTGCCCACAGTACGAGCTCCAACGTTTCACCGTCGGTACGAAGCAGGGTGGCGTCATATGGCTTTCTGATGAAGTGCTCGATCGCGATGATCGTCTCAACGATGGCCGTGTCCAAATGAGAAATACCGACAACGTCGACAATCTCTTCATCGTAGAACACGGTCTGATAAAGTTTCTCGCAAATTCGATGGATGTAGACCGGAAAACCATCACTTATTGCCGCAATACGGTGGCGCACTTCATCATCAACCGAAAGGCCTAGAGCGGTGGCGGACTTGTCAATGATGTCCCAGCGTGAAGAAACGTTCAGCCGCTCAATTTTCACGCCGTCGAAATAGCGGTTCGCGGAGCCGTGAGCCTCCAGCAGATCGTCGACGGTATCTCCGATGCCACAAAAAATGAACTTGATAGGAACTCGCTGATCTCCAAGTTGCTTCAACAAGTCGGCAAAATGAGAGCGCTCCACGGTGCTCATCAAATCAAACTCATCTATCACAACGATTGGCTGCTTGCTCAATCCACGATCATCTTCGTGAAGCAACAGCGTTACGGCAGCATTCGCATCACGAATGTGCGGCAAGAGTGCTTCCTCCGTCTGACTGGTCGTATCCTTAGTCGCCGTTGCATTCACTGACAGGAAGCTAAGTGGCAACGCTGCAGCCAGATTCCGTGTCAACCGAGACGATAGGGTCCGCTTTGACTCGTACGGATTTCCGCCCCTCAACTTGACGATCACATCCTGCATGACCGACTCGAAAGTGGATGCTTTATGGCAGCTAGTAATAACAGGTTGAGAATCCGCTGACTGGAAACGGAAAGCTGCGGTCTGAGCTAGCGAGGTTTTTCCGACACCACGGTCCCCATGAATGAAAATCTGCCGGCCCCGCATCGCCAAACTGGTCCGAACTCTTTCAAGAGCAGCCTCTCGACCGAACAAATGCTCCGGCGAGGTGACGGGAGACGACGCGCTCAGTTCTTCGTTGAGAATGCGAAACAACTCCTCCTCGGTTGTTCCTCGGATCGCCATTTTCGTCCCTTTCGATAATGTTAATGACATTATACGAAGATGCGGATAACGAACAAAATCGTGTAAAAGAACGCAGGTACAAAGTTGCGCAAAATCCGGGAACAACGTTGCGCAAACCAACGGTAGGGAACGGGTATTCGCTCAACCGCCCCCATCCATCATTTAACATAATGTACATTATGCGAATCAATGGTACCAGAACAAGGTGTTGCGTGATTGTCGGATTCCTCCATGAAAACGAGCAACACTTCACGTATTATTTGGCACCATTTTGTGATTGCATAAATGCCGTATCTGCATCTGTCCCATCCGTCTGTTCCTCGCGCACTCAGAGTTCCAACCCTTGTTGATGCTCACGGCGTACCGCGCTACTGGGCTAACGTCTGGTCCACTATGTGCCTCGGCCATCTGGCTGACTCCACCAAGACAGCAAAACTTCGTCAGCTTGAAACGCTGTACACACACGCAGATCGAATGCTCGGGCCGAGTGGCCTCGATAATGCGCTGTCGCGCCAAGATCACACCGTACTCGCTGACACTCTTGAATCATGGTTTGTCTCGATTCGAAATCGAGCGCCTGGAAGCAGATCCGATGAACTGCGATGGAATACCGGGCTAGCGTTCGTCACGAACATCTCCGCCTGGCTCACCAAAGCCACAAACGCACCCAGCGACGAACGTTCACGAGCTGCTCGGATTCACCGCCTGGGAACACTCTATAGCCAACTGCATGTAGCGAAGAGTTTTTCTTCCGATGCGGTGCGCTCGTTGCCTGCAAACGTGGTTCAGGCTCTTTACGAGCTGCTTGATCCAACGTCTGCGATCAATCCGTTCAAGCATCCCTCAACGCGATGGCGACTTTACTTGGCGTTCACGCTTATGTTGCATCAAGGCTTGCGCCGTGGTGAATTGTTGATCTTGCCCGTGGATTGCGTGAAATCTGGGGTCGACTATCGCACCCAAAACCGCCGCTACTGGATCAACGTGCAGCAGCACGAATATGATGACGATGGCGACGCCTTCGATCCGAGATATTCACGACCAAGCGTAAAGACGGCCAGCTCTATCCGACAGATTCCGGTCAGCGCCACCATGGCCCGCCTGGTACAGACGTACACCGACAACTACCGCGGACGGCCCGATCACCCGTACCTGATCAACTCGTACAAAGATCGTCCGCTGGCGACAGAGTCGCTGACCAAAGCTTTTCGCACAATCTCGGCAGCACTTCCGGAGCTGGCCGCCAGCGAGCTTTTTGATCGGTGCAATAAGACATCGGTTACGCCACATGACTTGCGTCACACGTGCGCCGTCGTCCGCCTGAATCAACTAATCAGCGCGGGTGACTCAATGGACGAAGCCCTTCAAAAAATGCGTACTTTCTTCGGATGGTCTCGCACGTCAACGATGCCTTCTCGTTACTCACGGGCCGTCTTTGAAGACCGGCTCGCCGGCGTTTGGAATGACAGTTTCGATGACCGCGTCGCACTAATCCGAGCAATTCCTCGGGCGGAGTGAAATGAATCAGTTGCACTTGTTCGGCGCCATTTCGTCAGAGGACGAAATGAAAGTACGCCCGCAGATCGCATCCTTCCTAAAATGCGCCCCTGCCCTTCCCCCCGTGATCCGCTATTACGACGAATTTGACGACGTTACGCGCTCAATCGACGCCCCGCAGTCGGCGACAGTTTTCCAAGTGCATGTTTACGGGACTTCCGTTGATTACACTTTCGATCATTTGCCGACCGATTGCGCGGCACTTGTGAAACAAGCATTTCTGTTCGTACTGGGCTTAGGTCGACATGTTGCTACGGCTCGTAAGACCTTTGACGGCGCAAAGCTACTCAGCCCATCGGATGTCGAGCGGATCATTGCAGCGGGGCCGTTGGAGATATCCCAAGAGTGGGTCACACTGCGCGCCCGTGAGCTCCCGATGAGCGCCTATGTATACGTCAAAACGATACTCCGTATGCTCTGCACACTGCGGTTCAACGGTTGGTCCCCTGACCACGAGGGGCTGCTATACACCGGACTTCCCAATCCGACGGTGGTGGCAGATGCCGCCGTTCGTTCTGGCCAGGTATTCCTGACGATTGAGCAAGAATCTCACCTAGTTCGCCATTTGGACAGGATTGCGGCTCAGTTGGACTCTTTGTCACAACCAGATGACCTCGCAGTTGAAGACGCAGGACTTCTGCTCTGCTCGTACCAATTCGCCATGCGTCCCATCCAGATTGCGTCGGTAAAGATGAGCAACTGTCGCATCTGGAGCGATCTGCCCGATGCGGCACCGTCCGTGCATATGACGTTCCACATGGCCAAGCAACGTTCCGTATCTGCTCGACATCCGCTTACGAGACGTGTGAAGCGCGAGTGGGGAGTCATCATAAGGGCCCTCCACGAGAAGCGGACTCGTCGGAAAGGAGCGACAGCCGCTGATCGATTGTTCGACGTTGATTCCGCACGGGAGGTCGGCCTTCGCCTGTCCAGACTCACGGCAGAGCTTTTGGGAGTCGATTCAGTAGGCACCGCAACTGACTTGCGCCACAGTGCGGCGCAACGTCTCGTCGATGCCGGAGCCAATCACGAGGAACTCGCCGAATTCATGGGACACAGCCGTACAGATACCGGTCTGATTTACTATGATGTGTCGCCCACACACGCCGAACGGGTCAACCGAGCCTTAGGCGTGTCCGATGTCTATCAGCGCGTCGCGCGCGTTGCGCATGATCGATTTATCTCAGCCGACGAACTCGCGCAGCTCAAGGAGGAGCAACAGATCGCGGCCGTACCTCACGGAATCCCGATTGCCGGGATTGGCGGATGCAGCAGCGGGCAGCCGACCTGCAGGTTCAATCCCGTCATGGCGTGTTACGGCTGCCACAAATTTCTGCCCCTCCACGACAAGCCAACGCACGAGAGTGTTTTGGCCTCGTTGCGAGAGATCGTGGTGTTTTTTGAGAAAAGCGCGAAGGGCGACGTCAACTCGCCAGCGTACATGCAACTTCGCAGGACCATTAGTGATGTCCAAATGGTTATCGACGAGCTTGCTGAGGATGACAAATGACCCCGCAATTCGAAGCATATATTGGTCTGGGGAAGCGTTTGATGCTCGAAAAGGGGATCAACTGGGACTTCATGCTGGATGACCAAGGGAAGGCAACCGATGGAATTGGCTGGCCGTTGTCTCTGATGGCAGGCGATGTCCCTCCCCCCGCCTTCTACCTGCGCGACTTGTCCGTTGATCCAAAGGCGTTGGAGATCTATGCCGAGAAATTTGGTCGCTCAGGAGAACTGAAAGCTAAGTGTCGTCCGCTATCTGTAGCCTGGCAGGACCTCATCAAGGCCGCAGTTGCCGAACAGCTACTCTTCAAACGAAACACCGCTCCTCACGCCGCACAGCAGGTCGCTCGGCCGCTACGCGTGCTCGCAACCTGTACGACCGCTGCGCCTTGGGCCCTCACTATGGATGACTTTCGATCCGCGATGACCGTCGCGAGCGAGATTCAAAGGAGCGGACAACTGAGCGACCGAATCGTTGGGCTTGCGCGAACGTTGTTTGACACACATCACTTGCTACAAGCGGGCCCCATCTATGGCCTCCTCGCCCAGAAACGACTCATCACTGGCCCGTCAAGAATCGCCCGTCACACTTGGTCCGAAGCACAGTTACGCGATGACCTATCCGACAGGAAGCGGGCTGAGCGCCTGCCTGAAAAGCGAGCATTCTGGGAGCTGGTTCGGATCATCACGACGGAAAAGCCTCAAACCTTTGTGGACGCCCTACGGTTTGTGGCATTGCAGACCATGATCGTTTCTGGGCTGCGAATCTCCGAGGTCGCGTTACTGCCGGCAGACTGCCTTAGAGAGCGTGACTATTTCGACAGAAACGGCAGCCCCGCAGCACATGCAGGTGGAATCTCAAAAGCACTTCTCCTCCGGCATTTCGCAGAAAAACAACATGATGAGAATTCGGATAGTCGCCTGTTGATCGAACGACTTCAGCCTGTACCGACCATGTTCGAGTCGATACTAAGACAGGCGTTGGAGCGCGTCAGCGTAATGACAGCTCCGCTCAGACACACGCTACGCCTGCAATGCGAGACTGGGCGAATTCTCCCGTGGTACGGTCTCGATGATCTCGTTCCGTTTCGGGAACTGTATCCCCACTTGACCGGAAATCCGTTCTTCCTCGACATAGAACAAACGCCATACTTTGAGCGCTATAGAAGTGCGTTCGATCCGGCGGTGTTCGACGAAATTCACGCGGATCAGCTCGCAGCGCCCACCAGCACGCGCTTGAACATGGCGCTGTACATATTTGGCAATCGGTTGAAGGCACTGGTGAGCAGCGGCAAAACCACCTTGCGATTTCGACGTTCCGATGGATCTCCAATCCCGGTCGATACCCGCATGAGTTGGCCCCAAGTCTATTTGCATGTTGGTGAGCTTGAGGCACACCTGCGCGTGCATACCCCGACAAAGCTATCCGACACGTCCGCATTTCCTATTGAGTATGGAACTTTGCAGCCGTGGGAGTTCATGTTCCTGCATCCAAAGCGTTCGGTAGCAGAAGAGCGAAATACGGGCATCTGTGACGTCTCGAGATGTATGGGGGTAAATCGGCCGGACGCAATGCTCATTCAGCTTGCACTCGGCGACCACCCCAGCACCCCCAACCTATTCGGAAAGTACGGTGAGACAGCCGAGGACCGAGCCCTGACCCTGGCATCTCACTCTTTGCGTCACCTGCAAAATACTGAACTGTTCCGCCTTGGCGTCGCGGACACAATCATCTCGAAGCGATACAACCGTAAAAGCGTCGCCCAGAGCTATGAATACGACCACCGCAGTCTCGCAGAGGATCTCGATCTAATTGAGATCCCCGAAGACATTGAATTCCGATTGGGCGAGAAATCGGCCACCGTGGCGCGACTTATTGCGTCAGATAAGATTCGTGGGCCGATTGTTGACTCGTTTCGACGAATCCAAACGTCCGAAGGGGACGTCGCCGCGTTCGAATACCTAAAAATCGAAGCTGATGGATTTCACGCGACACCTTACGGCTACTGCATGAGCTCCTTCACGGTGGATCCCTGCCCTAATCACCTTGAGTGATTCAACGATTGCCGCCACCTGTCAGCGACAGGGCTGCCGGAACACCGGCAAAACCTGATCAACCTAGACACCAAACTTCAGGGGGCCCTCGATGCAATCCGAGCTCGACCGTCAACGAGTGTCGGTAGGAAGAACCAGCTTCTACATGCCGAAGCCCGGCTGAGCGCAGTCCGGAGGTTGCTCGAAACGCCTAAAGGCCATCAGCCTTTCCCTGACGGGCAAGACCTTTCGCAGTCTCTCTCGTCGTCTGGAGTCCTCGATGAATAACGATGCAGTGGAATCAAAAAACGCCGACGAGCAACTTCGCGAAGTGCTCGAGCAGCTTCTAGAGAAAGACGAAGACATCACCGCGCGTGCTGTCGCGCGTTGCCACCCTACAATAAACTCCGCGTCATCAATGACACGCAACGAAGCTCGGCGTGAGCTGATCGCCGAGTACCAGGCTCGGCAGGATGAACTCCGTCGTTGGCGAGGAGCCACAGTCCATCGCGCGAATGCTGCAACGGCAAAGTTACTGGCTGAAAAGGACCGTCGAATCTTGGAGCTTGAGGCTCAGGTACAGCTTCTTACGAGCTCACATTTGGCGGCAATTCGTGCGGTGGGCGAGCTCGGTGGATTTTCGCGGTGGGCCGAGTTTTACGCCGGCTACACTGCCGCCCAACGCGTGCTGGGCGCGGAAACCGCTTCGGCGTCGGATAATGTCAGGCCATTACATGCGAATTCAGATCGCCTGTGACCGGCCCGTTGCAGGTCGACGCCAACAATTCAGCGTTCCATTTTCGCGGACGCGAAAATACCTATCGAGAGAGAACTTAACGAGATTGCAAAACTCGGATGTTCCCCTCCTGAGTCGGATTTTTGGCGTGCTGAACAATTATTTGAATGTCATGCCCCAATCGGGTAACCCCCCTCAGAATAGTCATAACATCAACCGCCCTGAAATTCCCCCTGACAATTTCCGAGTAAATATGAACCGGGAGTCCAAGCACATCGGCCGCCCGTTGCGGCGACCACTCTCGCTGCTTCACTTCCGACGTAAAAATCAAAACAAGTTGAGCCTTCACATGCATCTCATCCCCGTCAGGCATGTCCAGGTCAGCGTAGACGTTTCCAGAGCCAAGCTCCACATTCTTCATTTTCAGCCTCCTGGTAAGGTTCTTCATAGGTTCGATGTTGATTAATCTTTGCGCAAATCACGGTCAAGCACGATTTTCGCGGACGCGAAAATTATTGACTGGACACGCCAGCATGTTCCGTCATGCCCATACAGTCCAGCCTTATGCGTGAACCGATTCGAGCGTGATCCGATGGATTCCAGATCTCCAGACCGCAACGTGATATGAATCGATACCGACAATTACGGCGAGGAATGAAAGCCCGCCTGGCATGCCCTGAGATGATTGATGCCACTGTGAGACGTCCGTGTGTGACGGCGTCGGGGCTCGTTCTGGATGAGTGTGCCATTCCCCTAAATACCCAACTTCGTGTCCAGACGAATACCAGTGTTCTGTGGCCTCCTCTTGGTGTCCGTTTGGTTCGCGCAAGAAAGACGTCCGCGTTCGTGAGTCCGTTGGAAAAGGTGTTGTCGCAGCTGTTATTTCGAAATGACGGCCGCGGCGGCGCCCCAACAAGATGCCTCCGGCCTCCTTGTCTGACGGTTTGAGTTGCCTATAGACGGCGAATGTCATCAGAACTTGTTCCGAAAACAAAGCTATCGTGCGCGTGTCTGCGCTCACCCATGAATTCAAGCACTGCACGCCGGGCATTCTGCTTGACGTCTAGGGTCGACTTGTTCGATTGAGCCGCGAACTGCGCCGTCCAAAATGCAGGTGCGCAGTCGTGCGTGTGTCGTGCCTGCAGCCCAGTCTAATGCCATGCCCACCGCCAGACAGGCTGCTTGTATCGATGCTGTGACGGGAAACGGCACATATAGGCTTTCGCATCCGTGTCCTGCGAATACGACCTCGTCGCTTGCGCCGCCCACCGGGTAAACCTGCCTTCGATCCACCGTCTTTAGACAGCGAACGCAAGCCGCCTCAGAAGAGTCCCGCAAAAGCGCGCGAACAGCGGTGCCGGGACCCGCAACCCAAACTGACAGGAATGGTCGAAAAGCTTCACCGCTGAATTTCTTGGCGAACAGATGCCCGAGTGCTTCCTCTCCGGTCGCATCAATGACGAGGTCAACGCCAGAAAGATCAGCATCAAGTGCGTCCACCGGGAACGGACGAATGGTCGCGGAGGGTGCTGTGCGGCTGAGCTCCTCACCGAGTGCTACGGCCTTGTTCTGGCGAATACTGTTAAAGCCCAACCGGTGACGCCCGACGTTATGGGGGAAAAGAATGTCCGTATCGTAAAGATTGAGCTCGCCGCCATTGGTCCCGGCTCCGGCCTTGACAAGGTATTCCGCAAGGAAGCCGCCTATTGTTCCGCACCCCACAAGTGCTAGCTTTTTGCCAGCAAGTGTGGCGCGTCCAGGTGTATTTCGTTGGGCAATATGAGTGTCGTCGATGCGCAAACAGTACATTGGTATCACAGCGCTGCTATAGGCAAGCTCGCGGGTTGCTCGGTTGGTCGAACGTTGCGACGAGCGTTTAAATACCACGGCAAAGGCATACGTAAATCTAGGAGACTGCACCACGCAGACAAGTCCATTCGTATCAGTTTTTGCTTCGGCAATGATGGCATCCTCAAGCTTCTTCCGTGTCCGGTGATCTATGATCGCCTGCCAATGCAGAATATTTGCAACGGTCTTCGGTGGCCAATTTGACTGCAGCGGACGCGGAGCTATCTCAGTGCGAAAGCACCTAACTCGGACACCCCGTTGCATATCAACTGAGAAGCCGCATGAAACAAGTTTCCGTGTCGTTCGCTCGATATCCTCCGTTACCGCGATGGGCGAATGCCCTCCCTCCAGCGCGGATTGCAGCACGATGGCCCTTGCCGGGACGTGCTGACGCCCCTCAAGGTCAAGAAAACAGAACGCGCCGCTCGGCCAGCATGCGAAAAACTCGTCCTCCATGTCCTTTACCATCTCGCCGCGCAGGATTTTTCCCAGTACTTCAGTTCCCCTGTCGATACAAGCCATTACCTGGCCTACAAGGTCGAATACGTCGAGCACGATGGTCCCGGCGGCGGCGTAGCACAAGTGTCCAGTCGGAAAGACATGAGCGGCAACCGGTTGAAGCTCGTCTGGAATTGGCGTAAGCCGGATTTGTGGCAAGTCTTTTCCAACCGGATCAACCTCCAGCTCGACCGGATAAGACTCACCATCGACAATCAAGGCCCCACAGTATCTGAACCACTCACCGCAGTCGGTTGTATTGAGCGCGAAGCCACGTAACGCGAGCGCGCGAGTAAGGGCTGCAGGGGCTGCCATTTTTTTGCTCATCCGGCTTGGCTCCGGCCCACCAAAGGTGAAGCAGCAGTTGTCGCGGGAGTGGCAAGTACAGCGGCTGCAACGGATGCCACCTTCACTCGTGAAGCCGTGTTCGGGAAGCGCTCGCCAAACTGGTCTCTCATCCATGCGCACGCCTGATGCGGACTGCTGCTATGTAATGCAGCTCGCAAATGATTTTCCAAAACCTCAAATTTCTTGGCCGCTTCCTCAATACCTGCTTGGCCGAGACGCTTCGTGAGCGATTCCTCCTCATCTACGGGATTGCAAACACCATCTCGCAGGACGGTCGGTAACTGCTCCACCACATCGAGCAATGCAAGATCATCGCGCTTTTCCCTGGCACCGAAGATCGGTGCGGACGCAGCCATGAGGAGAATGGAGGACGGACCGCCCGAACTCCACTGCCAATCGCGGAAACCTTTCAGATAGCGCACAACGCGGCGGTATTGCTCACCGTGACGCTCGACTTCATCAATGAACCATGTCTTTACAGGGCGCGGATCTGACTTCACCCAATCGTCTTCGCGGTGAGCTAGCAAAACATGGTCGCGCGGGAGTGCAGTCCAAGCATCGCGCTCCGCTCGTTCGGCCGAATCGAAAGCGTGACTACGCGCGGCCGCGGCAGCTTTTTGAAGTGTTTCAAATTCCTCGTCAGGAATCGCATAAAGCGGAATATCGACATGTGCAAAACTCGATATTTCCAAGCGGATGCACGTTGGCTTGCTCGTATCCAGCCTCCAGCCGCGACTAATGACAAGCGGTCTGAGTGCCGCTTCTGCTGCAGCAAAGAAGATTCCGCTTGCCACGCTCGGTCTTGCCTCTTGACAAATGAAACTCAGTGGAAGATACGCACCGTCGTCAACATCTGCTTGTTGAGGATATTGCGCAGGAGCATTAATGGTTTTATATGCCCAAGACCCTTGAGTAAAGAAGCGGGGATGAACTGCCGGTCCGTCATACCCCTGCTCGCGCAATACCGTCATCAAGTTTGACCGCAGACACTGTCGCACGGCATTTTTTGCTTCGGCGATGAATTCGCGCTGATCGTCGGAGAGATCCATGTTTCCGAGCAGCGTCGGGGCTTCCGCAGTCGAGAAGAAAAGCGAGCTGAGATTTAGCATGTGGATGACTCCGTTGTTTTGTTCGGCCCGTGATAGAAGGTAGGTGATAGCGCTATATGAGATTTGAAAACGTCCAATCGCGGGTCGCCGAGCGTGCGACGAGCTGCCTGCGCCCCCCTGTCGAGAAGCACGTTCGTCGCGCCCGTCGTTACAGAGTCAAGCGACGCAACGTCCTGGCTTTGCTCCGGAGTGGCGTTGTCATCGATTCGCAGATAGTCGTGGCCGAGGGCGTGTTTGAGCATGTAGTCAACTGCCCCCTCTTGGGCAGACATCACCAGATCAAACACCTTGGAGCGCCAGCGAAGAATTCCGCAGTCCAGCTTCGCGGACCCGCGAACGGTTGCGCCAAGTGTCATGGTGCCGATTGCCAACACGCGAATTTTGGTTTCGGTGCCCACGCGAAGGACTTGGGTTGCTTCGTGCAGACCAAACAACCCCGGAGAATTGCCGACCAGGCCACCATCCGCGAAGGTCCCTTCCCCGTCGATGCGATGCATGGGAAAGTAAGTCGGAGCAGCGGCTGTGGCCAAACCGACGTCAACAAGTGAGCGTTTGTGGTCGCTCGCGAGTGCAGGTGTATGCGGTGTCTTAAAGAACTGGCCCTTGCCCGTACTGCAGTTGACCGTTGGAATAAGAACCCGGTGCTCAAGGTCACCGATCGTGCGGTTACCCAATCGGTCAACGAGTACAGATTTCAATCCATCGGACGAGTGTTTCGCTAGAACCCACTTTCCCAGCGCTTTCCGTATGAGTCCTCGACTGTCAAAAATCCGTTTCCCGTCCTCGACAAACATGCTCTGGAGGTCAACGGCCGGAATTCTTGCCGCGAGACCCAACGCGAGCAATCCACCTGCGGACGTTCCACAAATAAGATCAAAGTGGCTAGCCAGCGGCTTGCCAAAGAACTCCTCGAGCGTACGCAACACCGTGGCGGTGTAGAGCCCACGGTACCCTCCGCCCGACAGCGCAAGGATATGAAATTGGGGAGCATGCGGATCGGCGTTCATGGGAACCAATAATCGCAATAGGTAAACTAACTATACGCATTTTTTCTGGATACGTATACTTTCTTTACTTATGGCACACTATGGGCATGAAAACCGAAATTGACAGCGTCCAGCCAGCCCCAGTAAACGAACCGAAAACAGGATCGCGCTGGGGGCAAGAGCGCCGACTTGAATTCATCGACTTCCGTTTGCAGTGGGACGGGCGTCTTAATCGCAGTGCCTTGACCGATTTTTTCGGGATTTCGGTACCCCAAGCGTCTGCCGATATCGCCCGTTACCAGGAAATGATGCCGGCCAATATGGAATACGACCGGAGCTCCAAAGCCTACGTAGCGTGCAAGGAGTTCTCGCCAGCGTTCCCGGTCAGCCACCCGTCGCGATATCTGAACGAGCTGTTGGCGACTACAACTGGCATATTGCCAAGAGATGCAACTTTCATCGGTTGGTGGCCGTCAGTCGCGGTGGCCCCCTTGCCATCGCGTGCGCTAAGAGTTGACGTGCTATCTGCACTTCTACGCGCAA
This sequence comes from Pandoraea commovens, assembly GCF_902459615.1. Taxonomy (GTDB): domain Bacteria; phylum Pseudomonadota; class Gammaproteobacteria; order Burkholderiales; family Burkholderiaceae; genus Pandoraea; species Pandoraea commovens. The sequence continues at coordinate 230,361 of NZ_CABPSA010000001.1, read as the reverse complement.
TCCGGACCCACGTTGGCCTCAGGATTTGCTACCAATCGATGTCACGAACCGAGCCGACCATTCGTGTAATTAGCCCACACGCATTGGCGTTCGACGGTTTTCGATGGCATGTCCGCGCTTACTGCCACAACCGTGAGCGATTTCTCGATTTTGTAGTTGCCCGCATTCTAGACGTCGATGGCGAATCGCCGGCGGGTCTGGGGCAGGATGATGACAAAGAGTGGCAAACGACCGTAACTCTTGAAATTGCGCCGAACCCAAGCCTCAACGCTGCTAAACAGAGAGTTATCGAATTAGACTACGGCATGCTGGGAGGTCGGCTTGAACTTCAGTGCAAGCAAGCCCTTCTCTTCTACTCTCTGAAGCAACTTGGACTGGACGTCAAAACAGAGGCGAAGCCTGAAGTGCAACAGATCGTGCTGATCAATCGGGAAGAGGTGGAGAGACTTATGCTCCAGCGAGTCAGCGAATCATGACGCGTGACGAACACTCGATCAGCGTGGAACGTTAAATGCGTTGCCCGTTGGTCGCTCCACGCCGATCTTTTTCACCGCGTATAGCTACGAAAGACTACAGAGCTCTTTCAAACTCGACGATATGTCGCAAGTTTTATCATATCGATCTGCGAAACCGTGCCCCCGCCGTCTGAAAATAGGCGCGTCTGAGAGCAACATGCAAGCTAGCGGGTTCGCGAACCTCCTTCGCATACTTACGCGTATTCTCGATACGGAAGGTCGGCAATTAGCGACTGTCCTGGAGTCGCTAGCCAACGATACAACTGCTCCCCCGAGAGGGTGCCTTCGCAATAGCGCAAGAGCGCCTCGCCGAGGTCTACAGCCTCGATAACGGATAGTCGTTCACATGACGCGATAACGGTCGGAACGCTGGGGTCAACCCCGGGCTGACACAACGTCACGCAGAACGCGTCCTTGTAGCCGTGAACTTCTGACGCAGCCAACACCTCAACAGCGCGGTTGTAATCGATGAGCTTGCCCGCCTCGCGCGACTTAAGTTCGACGACGAGCGGCGGCGAACTGGGCAACTGAATAAGATAGTCGGGCGCTCCGGTCTTAGTCTTGTCATCAAGTCGCTTGCAATCCACCTTCAGGTAGGCAAGCACGTCTTCGAATACTCTCTCGAAGTCATTTCCTGCGGCATGATAGAAGCGTTCAACGAAGTCTGCGCGCGGGCACTTCTTCGCTCGTCTAGCCTGCCTTTCCGCAGCCCTGACCCGCTGATTGCTCTTCCAGGAGCGGCATGCATCTCGCAGCCAATTCGCCTTCGCCTGGGAGTCCTGCTTCGCTCCGGCGAGCGCCTTGACCCGAGCTGCGTCTGCGTCCTGCGACCCGAGCATCAGAGCCTCGGGGGTAGTGAGTCCAACTTCACGTAGTGCAAGCACCTCATCTCTCCTGAGTTGATATGGCGAGCCGGGAGTGCTCAAGCCGACCATCCAAAGGACATCATCAGGAAGTCCTTCCGTCAGGCGGTAGCTGAGGCGCCGAATGGCGCGCGGGAGACGTGCCAGGACATTCAGCGTTCCATCGTCAACATGCAGAGAAACCGGCCGGTTTGACTGCGGTACGCGCTTGTCGCAGGCAGCTGCGGCTATTTCTGCCATCCCTTGCAATGCCCAGCCCAGATTGCGGAACAACTCGTGCAACATCCCAGCTCTTAGGTTCTCCAAAGTTCCTTCTAGCGTTCGGATTGCTACCCCATCCAGCCACTCGCATGAAAGCCAGGTTCCATTGATGGGCATAATGTCCGCGTTCCACATCGGCTCCGCCAAGTCAGCGCTATACCCATCAGCGTCCACCAAGGGCACTGCATCAAGTGGATACGGTAAAGTCCTGGTGGGTTTCATGCCGCCTTGCGGCCGAAACTCTGGACTGGCGAGACAAGCCGAGAAAAGCAAGAAAGCCAACCTGCGCGTATCGCCGCCCGATATGGCACTGGGCAAGAGTTGGACGAGCGCGTTGGCCTTGTTGACCAAATATCGAAGCAGGAACACTCCTGTTTCGGGAAGCAATCCGCTATGACCGATGGCCTTACCAAGCGGCGTGGCCGCCAACCTGCCGGTGGACGTGGATACAACAAACCTCAAATCGACCAGGCCAGCAACTGCACCTTTTAGCAATTCAGGCCAGCGCCTGAATGCCACGGTGTTACGGTCTTCCTCGCGCAGAGCGCTGAAGGAAGAACATACGAGGCGCTCAACCTCATCTTGGGTAACACATAGCCCCGACGCGACCAATTGCAACGCGAGTTGACTAAAGCGCTGAGGCTGAACCCGCGGCTCAATCAGGGGCAGTTCGCCTAACGCAAGATACTTGGAGGCAACCGCGAGTTCGTGCTTCGTCGATGCAAAGAAGACGACACGCCCGCGCTCGTGCGCAAAACCCATACGACCGACCCGCCCGGCCATGTTATGAAAGTCGCTAGTCTCCATGGGAACACGGGTTCGAAGATCGCTGTCCCAACGAGACCATCCCGCGAACACCGCCGCTCCCAGAGGGAAGTTGACTCCCGCTGCCAGGGTGCTGGTCGCAAAAACGACATCTAATCGACCGTCGAGAAGATATGTCTCAACGACGTGCCTCTCTTCATCCGTCAGGTCGGCGGTGTGGCAAGCTACACGTCTCTCAAGAATGCCAGCGAGAAACTCATTTGCCGATGTTGCAGGTAGACCATCGAAGGCAAGGGACATCTGCCCCTTCTGGCCTTTGTATGCCGTTTCAACGAACCGTCTTGCAAGGTCATACGTGTCCTGCTTCTTCATGCAGAACACAATGACTGGGCGCGGGGAGTCCTGCTGACCTAGAAGCGACATCAGTGCGGCTATAGGATCTAGCGTAACGCCAGCCGGCAGGGACGCCTCTTCGGTCTGGTCAGGCTTGTCCGAATTCACCACGACCATTCGGCCTTCAGTCCAACATTCGTACCGAAGGTGCTTCTCCCTCGCGTTCAGTGCTACCAATTTAACTTTAAGCCAGTTCGCGAGATCGTTCGCATCTCGTTGCTGAAGGACCGCGGATAAGCCAACAAACTGCTTCCAACCAGCATTGCGCAGCAACGTGAGCAAAACCTCGACATTCTGCCCTCTGGAAAAATCGCCAATCAATTGAATTTCGTCGCACACGACGACCGTATTGCGCATGTCTTTTGGCGCGCCAGACGCTGATAGGAGGGCCAGGTACTTTTCGTAGGTCGCGACAAGTAGCGGTGCCCGAAGTGGTTCGCTGGGAACGATGCCCTCGGCGTCCTCGACATAGTCGCCTGTCGCCACCACCAGCGAGGCAGCGTTGTCGCCTAGGAAGGGGCCAAGCAACTGCGATCTGAAGTCCTCAAACTTCTGCTTGGCCAGTGCGCGGTGGGTGACGAGATAGACAGTGTTGCATCCTCTTTCTAACCCGCCGGCGATTGCCCACAGCGCGATTTGCGTCTTCCCCGTGGACGTCGGCGAGACAACAAGAACACTTTCCCCGCGTGCGACACCTGCTGCAAGCGCTTCGTATTGAACGTCACTGACCGCAGGGCCACCGCTCGCGTCCCTGAAGAGAAGATGCTGCTCAAGCTCACCCGACAGGCCGTGATCGACTGGAAGTTCGTATTTCATGTGCCCCCTTTCTCGGTCGCTTTCGTGGTCATTGCTTTACGCGTCAAGTTACAGAAGACTACACGATGTTCAGCAGTTGGCTGCCGCTCACCGAGTAAGCTCGTCGGCATTATCGCAGTGTGGGTGGGTATTCAGTCTAAAATCGGCAAACGCCCCACCTCGGCCTGAAAGTAGCTAATTAGAAACTCTCGCCGGCTGGCAACTCTGGCCGGTCCAACAAGCCCCAAAGATCAGAATACTGACCACACAGCATGACAAAAAACCAGTCACGAGGAATTGTCTACGTCATTGGAGCAGGTCTATCAGCTGGCCTTGGTTTCCCAACGATAGGAAATCTACTACCTCGAATGTGGGAACGCCTTGAGCGTGCAAAAATTTCCGAGGAGCTAGCAAAGGTTATTCGATTTCACCATCCAGCATTTAATGCGACCCTAGAGGATACCTTTCCAAACATTGAGCAGCTTCTTTCTGAGATGCAGGCCAACGAACAGCTTTTCGATTCTAGCCGTCCTGCGACAGGCAACTTTACCTCGACGAAGCTAACGGGAATCCGTCAAACCCTTCTTCTTGAGTTGGCCAAATGGTTCCACGAACTTAAGGCGTCAGCATTGAAGGCGCCACCCAGCTGGCTGGCTCAGCTTTCCAGCGAAATGAAGAATGAAAATGCCCAGATAATTTCATTTAACTGGGACTTGGTTCTTGATGAACTCATATTTGGAGATGCTCTCGATAGTTCCTGTTACGGCTTTGGCGACAACAAGGGGAAAGTGCGCTTGCTAAAGCCGCATGGATCGCTTAACTGGTATGAGAAGAAGTCCGGACATCACCTGAAATCAGAAAAGAAATTTACACTTGCGGGCACCGGAGCATCAGAGGTACTTGCGTTCCGTCCATACCGCGCGCCTACCTCTGAACGCCGATCGTACATGCCTCTTATCATCCCGCCGGTGTACGCAAAACAATTCAAAGGAGACACGTTTAGGCGACTCTGGCAGGAAACGGTAGCCGTTCTCAGCACGGCCAGCGAAGTTCGATTCCTAGGCTATTCATTGGCACCCGCTGACTTTCACGCTCGCTTTATTCTGAGGTGTGGGTTTCACAATCAAGAAGCTGGCGCCTTGAGAAAAGACGGTGGTCGTAACCCACCGACAGGGCGCTCTCGAGTAACTATTGTTGACCCGTGCGATAACGACTCGGTATTGAAGCGGATTGGGGAGGTCGTTGGGTGGGAATGTGCCTTCCATCGACAAACAATACAAGAATGGATGGAGACAGAACGTCAGTGAAATACGACTTATCGACATGGGTCGTCTCGACCAAAATACCAAGCACTTTTCGATTCACGGAGATGGGTTACCATCATTGACGTGAAAAACCTAACACTCAATGAGCCTCTAACTGAGACGATACTTCAAGTTAAATATCCATTAAAGAGTAAAAAATAAGTGACGACGCCAACACAACGGGCTTGGGAGGGCTTGGCGAATAGCATGCGCCTCTATGCTGAGACCAAGCTGCGATTCAAGGACGTTTTTGCAGTCGACCAAGAAGAGGCCGTCAGAAATCAGGATATGGCCATGGAATCGAAACTCGAGAAGTTCCATGCCCTGTATGACGTCACAAAAAATCTTCCAGGGTTCGGCTACTTCAGCCACGCCGACACCTCCCTCGTTATCGCATTGCGGAATGCCATCCACCACCACGAAGACCACCAGCTATTCCAGAGCTGGAACGCCCGAGTTTTCTTGAATGGCGGATTTAAGCAACTATCAGGTCAAAAATTTCTGCTTGGAAGCACGACGCCCGAAGAATACCCAGTCGTAGTGCGCTTCTACTACCGGCTCGATGACTTTTTCGCTCGTCTGACGGCAATAAGGAATGGCAACAAACTCCGCACCATGTGGGAGCACGATCTGCAATTTTCGGCCATCGAAAAAACTGGCGCGGACGAAGGTTATCCGAGGACACATGTGTATGTGGACGTTATGCCGGCGTTCATGGCAGCTGTGCGCAGGGTGCGAGGCTGGCTAGCATCAACAGGTTTTGTTCCGTCGGGGTTCGATAGTGAGACCTACTACGAACACTTCGGCCAGCCCGCATTGGAGGAAAGATTGGGTTTCAAGAGGCTTCAGCTACCGTGAGAACGCAACCCAAACAGCCCGCCCGACGCTGCGGAACCGCCAGTCGCTCTATCCATTACGCGCACTCTTCCTTGTGACGATGCGTGCATGACAGGTAATCGACATCCAAATTTGCGACCGTTCGCATCGCAGTGAGTGTTGCGCATCGCCCCACCGCGCCCGCAACAGTCCGAGAGAATTCAAGCACGCAACAGGCAGCGATATCAAAAAACTGTAAAACGCCAACAGCTCGTAGAGTTTCACAGCGCAACGTATAAAATTGGTACCAAGTTTGTGCGTATAAAACATCTACACTGGGATGCAAGTGCAAAGGCACGCCGATCAAACGGTCTTTGGCGTGCCGGCAACATCCGAAAATTATGACGATGACATCCACTATTAGTGCTGAATCTGTGGAACAGACCTCGCCAGTACTTGTTGCTTCACATGGCGATACTCATGCCATGTCAGCACAATGACTCCAAGATCGAGCGCCGAAAGCAACAATAGCCAAATCGAATGTGTGTATGTGTACCGATACAACTGGTACGCAATAAATAGCGCAAACGCGACCATCGATACCGGGAAATACCAGAGGCGTTCGCGCAGTAGCCCAACGATCAGCCACAACTTGACGATACCGTGAGCAAGCAGGTAGATCGCGGCAAACTTCTGCGAGCCCACCGAAAGATGTTGCACGGCATGCAACAAGAAGCCCGCCACGATGTCATGTGGATCTTCAGTCAGTTCGTTACCTGAGAACCGCAGCACGATCGACAGGAACACGTGCGTGGGAACGAAATATGCTAAAACGCCCGCGAGGATCTCGGACAGTGCAAAAAGTGCCTTGATCCACAAGCTTGTCTCAAATACCCAGTGCAGGCGTTTCTCCGTGGTGTCCGAAAACGGCGTCACGAGCCTCTCCCCTCCTGGTTCATTACCAACGCGTTCGGGACGATAACGCTCACACTCAAGCCGCGGCGCGTACTTTCGTCGGTATATGCAAAGTGCACGCGAGCACCAAACTTGTCAGCGATTGCCTTAACGATTGACAGCCCGAGGCCCGACCCCGTTTGCACCGTTCCGAGAATTCGGTAAAACGGGTCGAAGACGCGCTCCCGTTCCTGCGGCTCAATGCCTGGCCCCGTGTCCCTGACGCTCAATACGGTCTGCCACCCATTGGATTCCAGCACCAGATCGATGCGCCCGCCTGCCGGTGTGTAACGAATTGCGTTGTCGACGAGGTTTTTCATCAGAACGCCCAAGTCCGCCTCGCTCACCGGCAGCGCTACGTCCCCATGCTCGTCAATACCGATGTCGATCTGCTTGGCTTCGGCGAGCGGATAGAGCGTCTCAAGCGTATGTCGGAACACCGTAAGCACGGAATTGGTGTAAGCCTGCGCGTCTCGCTGCGTGGCTTGTACACTGGATAAGGTGAGCAAATGATCAAGCAGGTGCCGACTTCGCTCGATTCCGTGCCTCAATTCGATCAGACGCTCGCTCGCCGTCTCAGACATCGGCGCGTCGGCGAGTCGCTCGGCCTGCAACGAGAGTGCCGTGAGCGGCGTGCGTAGCTCATGTGCAGCGTCGGCAACGAAGCGGTGCTGCGCATCGACGGAGGTCGCCACACGCGAGAGCAGATTGTTGATCGCTTGAAGGAAGGGGCGAATTTCGTTGGGCAGATGTTCGGTCGGCACCGCATGCAGCTCGCTGTACTGGCGCTGATCGATTTCGCGAGAAAGGCTCGCCACGGGACGGAAAATTCGCCGTACAAGCCAGCCGACCACAAGGAGCAGCACCGGAACGAAGGCAACCAACGGCATGACAGTGCGGATCGCGCTGGTGCGGGCGATTTCGTCTCGAACGTCGGTTTCTTGCGCGACAGCGATTCGCTCACCGGATTTCAGAGTCTTCGCAAACACGCGGTAGGGTTCTCCGCCGACCATTACGGTCGCGAGCCCATCGGGCATTGTCAAAGTCAAGGGCAGAGGCAGTTTGTCGTCACCATCGCTCACGCCGCTGCCAGGCGGGGGCGCCATCGCAAGGCGCTGGACGACAACCCGCGCATCTTCACCGCTTGTCTGTGGTGCTTGAATATTGCGAAATTCGCTGGCGGGCAAATTATTGTTGTCGACGAGCGCAGCAACTTGTCGCAAAACGTCGTCCTGAAGTTCATGAGCCTCATCGAACGCGGCGCCAAACGAGATCACGCCTGCAATGACGGCAAATACAAGAATGGCGATCGAGAGCCATAAACTCAAGCGCAGGCGAATGGAATCGTTCAGTCGCCCTTTAAGACCATCCATCCTGCTCCCCTCACGTTCTTGATGGTGCTCGCACCAAGCTTCTTGCGAAGTGAATGGATGAGAAACTCGATTGCATTACTCTCGACCTCCTCGCCCCACCCATAAATCCGATCTTCAAGATCGCTGCGCGACAAAATCGCGCCTGGGCGTGTCAGGAGCGCTTGAAGCAGCGCGAACTCCCGATTGGACAGTTGCACCGCCTCCGAGTCTGTCGTTTGCGCCTCGCGCGTACCCGGATCGAGCGTGACGACACCATTCGTCATGATGGGCAAAGCCTGCCCCGACTGGCGGCGCATCACCGCACGAATGCGGGCCAGCAATTCGGCCATGTCGAACGGCTTCAGAATGTAATCGTCTGCCCCAGCATCCAGACCCTTGAGCCGTTCCGACAATGCGTCCCGTGCGGTGACGATAATGACTGGAACGCGCTGCCCTTTGGCCCGAAGACTTTGTAGGACTGCGTGACCATCTTTATGCGGCAGGCCAAGATCGAGCAGCATCAGGTCGTAATGCTGGCAGTCCGCGGCGGCCAGCGCCGCTTGCCCATCGTTGACCCAATCGACTGCGAATGTCGCGTCCTTAAGCGAGTCATGAACGACGCTGCCAATCATCGGGTCGTCTTCGACGAGCAAAATTCGCATCTCATGTCCTTTCACGCCGCTGGTCAGTGCGCTTTCGCCGCCGCACGTTGCCTAAACAGTATCAAACTTGTCAGGATGAATGCCAATAGCGCGAACGATGCCGAATAGCGGCTGAGCGCAAGGCCTCCGGCGCTGACCGGCTTGTCCAGAAAGTCCCCGACGACCGCTCCCAGTGGACGCGTCAGAATAAACGCGGCCCAGAACAGGAACGTGCGTGATGTGCGAGTCCACAGGTACGCTGCGACCAGGACCAGCAGGAGAGCGCCGAAGACTACCGCGGCACCTGTGTACCCCAAACCGGCGGTGTCCGCGGTCCAGTCTCCAAGCGCAGTCCCCAGCGTCTGCGAGAACATGATCGTCACCCAATAGAATACTTCCGCTTTCGGTGAATTGACCGTGTGCACGGATACCGACCCCATAGTCCGGTACCAGATCCAAAGCGAGCCGAGCAGCAACGCGAGAAGGATCGACGTCCCTCCGGCATAACCGATGCCCAATGAACGGTCGGCAAAATCCGCGAGCGTCGTGCCGACCGTCGTCGTCGCGATGATCGTCGCCCAATACAGCATGGGCGAGAATGCCTTGGCGCGAATTTGCGCCGTGACGGCGACGGCAAAGATCACCGCAAAAATCGCCGTGCCAATCAGGTAACCGAGATTCATCGACATGGAAACGGCGTCGCCGCCCGTCTCGCCCAGCGTCGTTGCGGCAATCTTGAGCACCCAGAACAAGAGCGTGACCTCGGGGACCTTGCTTAGCGTCTTCTGTACGGTTGTGTTCATGGTTGGAGATAGTGTGAGAACTCAGGTTTGCTGACGCGCGGCTGCGCAGTCGGCTATTGACAGATAGAGAACGAGCGCCACAGCCGCCACGGCAAGCAAGGCGCCGAACATCAACGCTGAATTGGCATAGCCCAGATTCAGAACTTCGGCTACCCAGTCGCCTGCCGTTGTTCCCAGCTCGTGATTACGGCGGAATTTTCCAACAGGACGCTTAGGGCACACTTAGTTCGATCGGCATCAGATGCCTACGCCCTCACCCATCCGCGGTCGATAAATCGTGCGAAGATCTTGTGATATATCGTCATCGTCAGGCGGAATGCGGGGGCCAGCAGCCAGTCCATCTGTTGAGTGACCAGCCATGAGGCCGTGCCCGCAACGATTACAGAGCCGACCATATCCAGCGGAAAGTGAACACCCAGAAAAATGCGTGCCCAAGCCACGGATACGCCAAGCATCATGGTGACTATTCCTGCGATGCGTGTGCGCTTGTTGGCAACTAACGCAAAGGCGACCGACCAAATCAATGTCAGGTGGTCGCTGGGAAATGAACTGTCGGCGGCATGTGCAAGATAGGTATGACCTATCCCCATCACAAAGGGGCGGGGATGCTGCCATACCCAGCCGATCGCTTGATTGAGCGCCAATCCGACGACGCCGGCGACGGCGGCCGCGATCAACGCGCGTCGTTGCGTCTCGGTGACACGCATCCACGCTACGACCAGTCCGACCGGAACAGCCAGTATTAAATACTGTGCCAGAAACGTCGCGAGCGCGAACATCGGCGGCGTAGGTAAAGCCCGCGCGTTAAGCAGCAGGAAAAGCGTGTCGTTTAAGTGTTCCATAGGACTTGTGAGACGAGAAGTGCGTTTCGGCTACCCTCATCCGAGAGAAAGCCAATTGCAATCGCCCGCGAGCACCCAAGCGATGCGCGGGCGAATTGACAAGCTGCTGGGTGACTTTGCTACCTTGTGCAACGTGCCATCCCGAAGCACCCCGTGTTGGTAAAGCGTGGCCCGCTACGTAAAATTCTGAGGCACGACACTTAGCAAAGACTTAGCAAGCCCTCATTTGTGCGATAGACGACCGGTTGAGGAGATTTTGACTGGCGCGCAGTCTCACGGGTTTTCATACAGATGCTGGATCGACGACTCGCCTGCGACCAGTATCTTCGGTGCCCAGGCTGTGCCTTTTCGCATCGCGGTGTGGATTGCCGGATATTCGTTCCCTGGCTGCGTCAGCAAGCCGTGCCGCTCCGCACGGGCCAGACTGTTATCGACGGAGAGCCGCGAGACATGCGCATGCGGGCCGTAACTCGCCGCAGTTTCGGGATAGACGGTGTCGCCTTGTTGCAGAAGCCCGCGCTTTTCTGCGCTCACCAGTTGCCGATACACCTGTGCTCGCGTGAGTGAATCGGTCGCTGCGCTGCTGGACACCATCGAATGGGGAGTTGCTGCTTGGGCATTGGTTTGGACAGCGCCGACCAGACCCAGCACGGCAACCAATACGGCAATATATGAAGTCTTCATGATTGTGCTCCTAAGGTTGACGATCAATGTGAAGGTGCGATCACAAACTCATCGCGAAACCTTCAACTTGATCGTAGGCGTGAAGCCTTAGCAGATCCTTAGCGCAACGTATGAGGTCATAGCCTCTATCTGTCGTCGGGATTGCAATCGACCGCTCTAGTGATTCGGAGACAACCTTCCTGCGCGTAGCCGAATGCCTAGAGCAATATGACCACGATTCGGACGATCGCCGCGAGTGTGGCAAGTGCGAGCACAGGGCCGAGCGCTGCGCAGAGTAGAACGGCGATCATTTGCGTTGGACTGATTCGCCACGGACGACCGGTTTCTGTACGCCAGCGCATCGCTTCCGGGTCATACCCAGCCGCCCGCAATAGCTCGTCCGAGCGCAACGGCCAAGCATGTTCTGCGCTCGGTGCTGGCGGTAACGCCCCCCCGATGGCAGCATCTCTCTTGATGAGGAGTTGAGTCCTCCCGAGTCCTGCCCAAACCATAATTTCCCCACGTCGGTGAGAACCATCAAATGACATAGGCGCAAATTGAATGATAGGCCCCATAGACGGATAACGGGATTCAACGACCTCAGCACTGAACGCGCCAAACTAAGTCATCCCCCCAACGCCGTCCCCTCGACCACTTCGAGCAGCGTAGCGGCAAAGCGTTGGGCAAGCAGACTGTGCGGGACGTGTTCCGCTCGCAAAAGATGCGTGGCGAACAGCACTTCGGGCGCGAACGGTCGATACTCCAGTCCACGGCCGACATATGCCTGGGCGACCGAACGGCTCACGATGCTCACGCCCAGTCCGCTGGCCACCATGGCACACACCGTCGCTTCGTATGGCGTTTCAAGTTCCTTGTGCCGTAGCTCCACACCAGCCTCACGAAAGCGCTGGTCAATTTTCATGCGCGTGCCGTCCACCAATGACAGCGCGATGAACGGCTCGTACTCGAGATCGGCAGGCGTCACCACCTCCAGATCCCGCAACCGATGTCCCACGGGGAACGCGCAGACGCCCGCAACTTCACTGATCTTCGTCGCTTCGATGCCGGAGACATCCCGGCTAACGTACGACGTCACCCCCAAATCGCAGAACTGCGACGCGACCCAATAAGCCACGCGCGGCGAATCGTTTGTCAATAACGAGACCGCTACCCCCGGATGCGCTTGCCTGAACCGGCGAATCGCTTCAGGCATTTGCGTCAGCGCAATCGAAGGCACAGCCCCCACGCGCAAACGCCCGGTGCCGGAACGGCGAATCTGTTGCGCCGAGTCCTCCAGACTTTTCAAGCTCACGAACGCGCGCTCGACGTCGCGAAACAGTTCTGCGCCCTCGTCGGTCAGTTGCAAACGTCCATTGATCCGCTCAAACAGACGAAATCCGGCGCTCTCCTCCAACTGCCCTATCAGCCGGCTGATGTTCGGCTGTGACGTATGTAACGCCTCCGCAGCGGCCGTCATGGATCCGGTCTGGATCACCGCCCGAAATGCCTCCACCTGCTTGAATTTCATCGTCACCTTCCCCCGGCGTGCTCGCGCGTCGTTCCCCCATCGACACCTTCATCGTCAATACAGGGCATATCAAAAATGTATAGCCTCGTATTCTATTGTGATTTTTAAGAATGCCTACATCCGACTACAGTCGTTCGTATCCCGTCTGCGCGGCGTGGGGCAACGTTCCCGACCTACCGATGCGCGGCCGCTCAGATGTTCCAACCGCCCTTTTCGCTTCAGGAGCCATCGATGTCACGCCTGCCACGCTTGTTCGTTACTTCCCTAGCGGCCGCTTCCGCCGTGCTCGCCCTGACGACCCTAACCATCCGTCAGGCCAGTGCCGCGCCGGGCGACCTGCCTCCGGTCCCGGCTGAAATCAAAGCGCAGAACCAATTGCGCGTCGGCGTGCGTTGCGATCAACCGCCTTATGGCTATCAGGACAGCAGCGGTGCATTCGCCGGTGTGGAAGTCGAAATGGGACGTCAGATCGCCGAATGGGCGCTCGGCGGCAAGGACAAAGCGGTCTTCACCTGCGTGACCGCAGAGAATCGCGTGCCACAACTCCTCGGACGCAAAGTCGATCTGTTGATCGCAACACTGGGCGTTTCGCCCGAGCGCGCCCGTGTGATCGACTTCACGCAGCCGTACCGCTGGGGCGCGAGCGACGTTGTGGTTCGTCGCGACAGCGGCATCAACTCCATCGCCGACCTCAAAGGAAAGACCCTCGTCGCGCTCAAAGGCTCGGTGCAGGCCAAGTGGTTCGAGGACCACATGCCCGAGGTGAAAATGCTGCGGCTGAATACCGCCGCCGACGCCATGCAAACCTTCCGTCAGGGGCGCGCGGATGCCTACACGCACGACGCCGCCACGCTCGTCGTCGCCGCCGCGCAGGATCCGCAGGCCAAGCTGCTGGGTCAGTACTTCCAGATTTCGGACGCCGCCATCGGCGTGCGCAAGAACGAGGCCGCCTGGCGCGACTACCTGTCGGCAACCATTGCCCGCATGCGCTATGAAGGCCGATTTGTGCAATGGGTCAAGCTCAATGTGCCGGAATCGATTCGTAGCTATTACCTGTCGGTGTTCCAGCAGGGACGTCCGAAGGAAACGCTGTAAGCGGGTGCCGATCATGGATTTCGACGTCGCCTACCTGCTTGCGCAATGGCCCGCGCTCTGGCGCGGAGCGCTGATGACGCTGGAAGTGTCGGTCATCGCCATTGTCTGCTCCGCGTTGATCGGCATCGCCGGTTGCGCCGTTCGCCTGTTTCGTGTGCCGGTGCTCTCGCAGATCGTCACCGGGTACGTGGAATTGATGCGCAACACACCGATTCTCGTGCAGTTGTTTTTCATCTTTTACGGACTCCCGGCGATCGGCCTCGGCCTGTCGCTGTTCACCTCCGGCGTGCTTTGCCTCTCCCTGTGGGCTGGCGCGTATCAGATCGAGAATCTGCGCGGTGGCATGGCCAGCGTTGGACGTCGCATGTACGAGTCGTGTCATGCCCTGTCGCTGCGTCCGTGGCACTACTTCACGCTCATCGCTTTGCCGATCGCCTTGCGTCATGCGCTGCCCGGCATGCTCAACACTGCGATCTCGCTGCTTAAGAACTCCTCGTACTTGCAAGCCATCGGGCTCATGGAACTGACGTTCGTCGCCGTGGACCGCATCGCGACAGACTTCCGTCCACTCGAGATGTTCGGCGCAATCCTCGTGCTGTACCTGTGCATGGTCGCCGCGCTTTCTCTGCTCGCGCACCGGCTCTCCGCCTGGATGCAACGACCGTTCCGCACTCATTGAGGCGCTTGCTCACCATGCACGTCATTCTCGAAAACTGGTTGCTCATCGCCAAAGGGCTGGGCATGACACTGGCCCTCGCCGGAACAGTCCTGCTGTGCACGACGGCGATCTCTCTGGTGCTAGGGGTGCTGGCCACCCTGCCCTCCCGCTGGCTCAAGGCGACGATTCACGGCTACGTCGAGCTGTTTCGCTCGATTCCGCTGATCGTCAATGTGTTTTGCGTCTTCTTCGTCGCACCGATGTTCGGTCTGGATCTCAGCCCTTTCGTTGCGGCCACAGTCGGGTTGTCGCTATGGGGCGGCGCCAACGGGACGGTCGTCGTCTCCGGCGGCATCCTGTCCGTTCCCCCGCATCAGTGGAAGAGCGCGGCTGCCCTCGGTCTGCGCCGCTGGCAGATCTACCGCTACGTGATCGGACCGCAATCGGTCGGCGCAATTCTGCCTGCCTATACAGGACTACTCACGCTACTGGTCCAGTCGACTTCGCTCGGCGCCCTGATCGGCGTAAGCGAGTTCCTCAAGATCAATCAGAACATCATCGAGCGCGTCACCGTCATGCAGGGCCGCAATCCGGCTTTCGAAGTCTACGGTTTCGTTCTCATCGTCTATTTCATCGTTTGCTCGGCACTGAGCGCGCTGTCCCGTTACCTCGAACGACGCCTGCAACGCGAGCCCGTTCGTTCCTTTCCCCAACAAGGCTGAACATGTCCACCTCCAAAGTCAGTCGCCGGCTCACCGAAGCCGCCGCGCCCGAAGTCAACGACATCATCTTCAAACCTCGCCTCGACGGCTTCGACGAAACCTTCGTCCCGCTCGGCGACATCAACAAGGCACATGTCGTGATGCTGGCCGAGCAAGGGCTGATTCGCCCCGAACATGCGTCGGCGCTTGCGCGCGGCATTCTCGCGATGGAGGACGCAGGCCCGGCCGCCGTACCGCTCGATCCCAGTCGGGAAGACAGCTATTTCAACTACGAAGCGCACCTGATGGACAACGTCGGTGCAGACGTCGGCGGGCGGATGCACACGGGGCGCAGCCGGAACGACATTCTTGCAACGCTCGACCGCCTGCGTGGACGCGCCGTGCTGCTCGACCTTGTCGACGCCCTGTTGCGCGTGCGCGAGACGGCATTGGTGCAAGCCGCCCACCACGCGGACATCGTCATGCCCGGCTACACGCATTTGCAACCGGCGCAACCGATCACCTACGGCTTCTATCTCGCAGGGGTCGCACAGGCGCTTGAGCGCGACACCCGTCGCCTCATGGATACGCTCACGAACATGAACGTCTCCCCGCTCGGCGCCGCAGCATTCGCTGGCACGCCATTCGCGATCGATCGTCAGCGCACCGCCGACTTGCTCGGCTTCGATACGTATGTGGACAATGCGCTCGATGCTGTAGGCTCGCGCGACTTCATTCTGGAGAGCATTGCCGACCTGAGCCTGCTCGCGGTGCTGTGGAGCCGCGTCGCGCAAGACTATTTCGTGTGGACCACGCACGAATTTGGGCTAATTGAATTCCCGGACAGTGTCGCCACGACGTCGAGCATCATGCCGCAGAAGAAGAATCCGGTCGTACTCGAATATCTGAAAGGACGCACCGGACAGATCGTCGCCGCGCTGATGGCCAGCGCGATGGCGATCAAGGGCACGAACTTTACCCACTCCGGCGATGCCAGTCGCGAAGGTACCCAAGGCTTCTGGGACACAGCGCGCGAGGCCATCCGGTGCCTGCAACTGCTCGAACTCGTGCTGCGCACGGCGCGACCGGTTGCCTCGCGTGCGGGCCGACTGGCCGCCGAAGACTTCTCGACGGCGACCGCCCTGGCCGACCATATGGTGCGCGAACACGACCTCTCGTTCCGGGCCGCGCATCATGTCGTCGGGTCGGTGGTGCGCAGTGCAATGGACCACGGCGTGCCGGCCGACAAGATCGATGTCGCCATGGTCGAAGCCGCTGCGCGCGAGCAGCTTGGCGCGCCGCTAGGCATCGACGCCGCCTCGGTGCGCGCCTGTCTGGACCCGGCGAGCAATGTCGCCGGGCGAGCGTCGGCGGGCAGCCCGAATCCGCAAACCCTGCGCGCGCACCTGGAGGACGCTCAGGTCAGGCTCGACGACGCCCGTATAACCCTCGTCGGCTGGCACACCCGTCTGGCGGATGCCCGGCAGGCACTGCAAAGCGCTACCCGCGCGCTGGCGGGACTGCAATGAACGCACTCCTCTCGATTCGCGGACTCCGTAAGCACTTCGGCCCGCATCAGGTGGTCAACGGCGTGGACCTCGACGTCTATCCGGGACAGGTTGTGGTCGTCATCGGACCGAGCGGATCGGGAAAATCGACGCTGATCCGCTGCCTGAACAGTCTCGAGACACCGACCGACGGCACGGTGACGCTCGGCGACGCCGCCACCAACGTGCGCGACCATCGGGCGATGGCCCGGCTGCGCGAGGATGTCGGCATGGTGTTTCAGGATTACACGCTGTTCCCGCATCTGACCATTTTGCGCAACATCACACTGGCACCGGTCAAGCTCGGACGAATGACGCAGGCCGACGCCGAGCAGACCGCGCATGCACTGCTGGCACGCGTCGGGCTGGGCCATAAGGCGAACGCGTACCCGGTGTCGCTCTCGGGTGGGCAGCAGCAGCGTGTCGCGATTGTGCGAGCGCTGGCGATGAAGCCGAAGCTCATGCTGTTCGATGAACCGACGTCCGCGCTGGATCCGGAAACCGTCGGCGAAGTGCTCGGCGTGATGCGCGATCTCGCGCGTGATGGCATGACGATGATCGTCGTCACGCATGAGATGGCCTTTGCCCGGGAGGTCGCCGATCGGGTCATCTTCTTCGACCACGGGCGAATCGTCGAGAGTGGCTCTCCCGCCGAGATTTTCGGTGCGCCGAAAGAAGCGCGAACGCAGCAGTTTCTTAGCAGCGTGCTGCGCTGAACGGCATCGCGCCGATTCGTACCGACTAGGGGTTGCGCAGCGTCGCGCAACGCTGCGCAACCCCTCTCGTTATCGACTGCGAGAGGCGACGGCCACCGTGTTCGGCGAGTCGGCCAGCGGGACGAACTTGCGGGTCTCACCGTCAAGCGCGTCGATGCCGCCGGTTTCGATGTCGTACACCCATCCATGCAGGTTCATACGACCCTGCTCAAGTGCCAGGGCGACCGACGGATGCGTGCGAATGTTCGCCAACTGCGCAATCACATTCTCCCTGACCAGCCCGTCGAGCTTCGCACCAGGTGTGTCATACGAATGCGCTGCGTTGATGGCCTTCGCGGCGTCGGCGTGACGTAGCCAGTTGGCCACCGCAGGCATGTGGTCGAGGCAGGTGCAGCGTGAAATCGCGCCCATCGCACCGCAGTCCGAGTGACCGCAGATCACGATGTCCTGTACCCCCAGTACCGAAACCGCGTACTCGACCGTAGCGGAAACGCCACCCGGCTCCGGTCCGTATGACGGAACGATGTTTCCCGCATTGCGAATGACGAACAGCTCGCCGGGCTCGCGCTGCGTGAGCAGCTCCGGAACGACACGGCTATCCGAACAGGTAACAAAGAGGGCTTTGGGGTTCTGACTCGTGGCGAGCCGCTTGAAAAGCTCGACGCGCTGAGGAAAGGCCTCCCGCTGGAAACGCAGAAAACCGTCAATGATGTCACGCATAGCAAATCTCTGAGTTAAGACGTCGGTGCGAGGGCGATCGTTCTGCACAGCAATGATCCGCCATCGACCGGCGCTCATTATCCCCTATCCGCCTCCACAAGCCCAATGACCTGTCGGGCGAATTCGGCGTTGGTGCAGGCTGAGCGTCGCATCGATGCGAGGCAAATTACAGACCGTCCGGGGTGGCGCCCCTAAGACTCCAATGAGTTATGAGCGAATCATAATGCAAACTCACAATCTTCGATAAGTACAATTTTGAGTCCGATTATTGACTCAATTGAATTCATAGACTACGGTTTGAGTCAGAGATTTGATTCGAATCACAACATCATTTGGAGCGAACGCCCCCGTGAGTTCAGCGAGACGTTATCGAAGCGGCGAGGCCGCAAAACTCGTCAACATGCCAGCGGCGACGTTGCGAATATGGGAGCAGAGGTATGGCGTGATCTCCCCGCCTACCAGCGCCTCCGGACAGCGTCTTTATTCAGACGAGGATGTGAGTCGGCTCAGAGCGATCAAATCGCTGGTCGACAGCGGGCGCCCCATCGGGGTTATCGCGCGCCTGGACAACGCGCAACTGATGAGACTGGCGAGTGGCGCCGGCAGCGCTTCGGTCCCCGATGACACGCACGGCGCAAAGCTGTTCGTCGTCGGCTTCGGGGACGGCATCAAGCCCGACTTGCCCGCAGGCGTCATCCACGAGTCATTCGATAGCGTCGAAGATATTCCGCAGCTCGCCGACAGGGCCGGTGCCGCGAGCGGGCTGGCCGTACGGGTCGAGGCGCTGCGTGAAGACACGGTACTTTCCATCGTCTCTGCGGCGCAGCGAGCCCACTGCGAGCGTGTACTCGTTGTCTATGCATTCGGCACGCGTCAGGCCGTCGAACTGGCTCGGCTTGCGCGAGTACGACTGGCGCGCACGTCCGATGCCCTGATCCACACACACGCGTTGTTTTCCGATTTTGTGCAGTCATCGGCACATGAGGATGACGCAACGTCGGCGCACCACCAGCTTTGGTCGCGGGCGCCACGCCGGTTTGATGAAGAGACATTGAGCCAATTGGCGCGTCAGTCGTCGATCATCGCCTGTGAATGCCCCAAGCATCTCGTTGAACTGGTGCTGCAACTCGCCGCCTTTGAGCGTTATAGCGACGAATGCTTGTCCCGATCCCCGGCCGACGCCCTGCTTCATCGACAACTGGGCGATGCCGCCAACCAGGCGGTCGCATTGTTTGAAGACGCATTGGCTGCGGTCGTCGAGCATGAGGGCTGGTCGCTTCCATTGTCCGCGCCTGTCCCACGGCCCGACGACCGCTGACCCTCCGTCCCCCATCACGCTGCATAGGTCAACCATGAGAAACCTCGCTGGCACTAGACCATCACTGCGCATACCACTGCTGGGATTACTTTCGTTCGCGCTGATATTGCTTTCCGCCTGCGCCAGCACGAAGCCCCCACCGGGCGTGGTTCCCGTATCGCCATTCGATATCGGTCGCTATGAGGGGCGTTGGTATGAACTCGCACGTCTGGACCACTCATTCGAACGAGGCATGACCGACGTATCAGCAACGTACACGCCAGCACAAGACGGCAGCGTCAAAGTACAGAACCGCGGATTCGACCCAGTGAGCGGTCGGTGGAAGGAGGCCATCGGCAAAGCGCGCTTCACCGGGGCGCCGACAATCGCGTCACTGAAAGTTTCGTTCTTCGGGCCCTTTTACGGTGGCTACCATGTAGCGGCGCTGGATCCCGACTATCGATGGGCGTTGGTGCTCGGACCCGATACCGGGTATTGCTGGATTCTGGCTCGGGAGAAGCATATTGATGACGCCCAGATGAAGCAGATCGTGGCTCGCGCAAAGACGCTCGGCGTCGATACTGAGTCGCTGATCTGGGTGAGTCACAGTCGGGTGGACCCAACCCAATGACATGCATAGCAAGCCCGTCCTCCGCAGCAAGGTATGCCAGAAGGACGGTCGACCGGTCGTCTGCCGATCGTCACAGGAATCCCGCCTCCCGCAAATACATCACCGGCCGCATTTAAAAAAAATCTCGTCAGGAGTGCATCCGGCGACGCCCCATCTTCGTATACATCGCAACGACACTCACATGCCGGATATGTCACCGATGCTAACGACTGCTGTGATGACCCTGTGCGGACTGATCATCGCCTTCGCTTTGGCCTGGGTATTGCAGAAACGGACGAAAAACGCTGGCCTGGTCGATCCCATATGGGCTGCCGCACTGGCCGCAGTGGCCATTCTCGTGGCATTACAGGGCACCGGGGATGCCCTCACCCGGATTTTTGTCGGAGTGGCCGGTGGCGTCTGGGGCGCGCGCCTTGCTATGCATCTGTGGCGTCGAAATTGGGGCAATCCGGAAGATGCGCGCTACCGGGCCTTCCGCGAGCGATGGGCGGCGGCGGCCGACCGCAACATGTTCTGGTTCTTCCAATTTCAGGGCGTGATAGCAATGTTGCTCGCGGTCGCGTTCTTTGTGCCTGCCTTCAGCACACAGGCCGCCTCGCCGGTGAGTGTGGGCGTCGCGGCGCTAGTCTGGGCAAGTGCGATCGCAGGAGAGACGGCTGCTGATCACCAGTTGCGCAACTTCGTATCCGATCCCGCACATAGGGGACAGGTCTGTCGCGCGGGCTGGTGGCGGTACTCGCGTCACCCCAATTATTTCTTCGAATGCCTGCACTGGTTCAGCTACGCCGCACTCTCCATCTCGATGCCGTGGGGCTGGACGACGCTTCTCCCCCCGCTGCTCATGGCATGGCTGCTGCTCAAGGTGTCGGGCATTCCGCTGCTGGAAGCACACCTGATGACGACCCGCCCGGCCTACCGGGAATACATGAAGACCACCAGTTCGCTGTTCCCCTGGCCGCCGAAACCCTCTCGCGAGACGTGATCGGCTTGACCAACATCCGCATGCCCGGAGTACGACACTATGACTGTCTCTCTTACGCGGCCACCTTCGGTCAGCGCTGGCGCTACCGAAGCATCGGGATTGATCCGGCTTTGTGAGCAGGGTGTGGTGCCCGACGCGCTGTTGCGCGCCGGTATGCGCCGGTTGATACGCCAACGACTCAGGCAGGAGCACGCCGACCATGTCGAACACGGCGTGTCGGCGCTGGCGGCGCTCGTGAAAGAACTGCGCGCGAGTCCCATTGCCGTTGCGTCTCAGGAAGCCAATGCACAGCACTACGAGGTGCCGAGCGAGTTTTTCCAGGCGCACCTTGGTCCGGCGATGAAGTACTCCTGCTGCTATTACGAGCGCGAGGAGACAACACTTGAGCAGGCCGAACAGGCAATGTTGACGCGTTATGCCGAGCGCGCACAGCTCGCCGACGGACAGCGCATCCTCGATCTCGGCTGCGGATGGGGATCGCTCGCGCTGTGGCTGGCCGAGCGGTACCCCGGCGCCCAGATCGTCGGGCTTTCCAATTCCCATGGTCAACGACGGTTCATCGAAGCGACGGCCGAAAAACGAGGGTTGCGCAACCTTCGGATCGTGACGGGCAACGTCGCGGACTTCGATTTTTCCGACGACGTCCCTGCGCGATTCGACCGCGTCCTCTCCATCGAGATGTTCGAGCACATGAAGAATTACGGTGCGCTGATGCAGAAAATCGCGCACTGGCTCGACGAGCGCGGAATGTTGTTCGTGCACATTTTCGCGCATCGCTATCTGGCGTATCACTTCCAGGATCGGGACGGCTCCGACTGGATGTCGCGACATTTCTTTACTGGCGGCACCATGCCGAGCGCCGATCTGCTGCTTCACTTCCAGGACGACCTGCGTCTGACCGACCGGTGGTGGGTCGACGGGCGGCACTACGCACGCACGGCCAACGACTGGGGCAACGCGCTCGACGCCTCCAGAGCGAACACACTCCCGCTGCTGGAGGCGGCCTACGGAGCGCAGGCGCGTCTGCAATTTCAGCGCTGGCGCATGTTCTACATGGCCGTGGCGGAGCTTTTCGGCTACGCCCAGGGCCAACAGTGGGGTGTAGGCCATTACCTGTTCGAAAAACGCGGAACCACGGTCGGAGGCACGCCGTGATTCGATATTCGGCCGCATGCGCGGCACTCGTGTTCGCGACGCTTGCCGGTTGCTCCGGCTCGCAGCCCAACCCGAACCCGCTCGCGGACGTGCCGCTCAAGGTCGCACCGGTCGATTTGCCACGCTATATGGGCCGTTGGTATGTGATTGCCAATATTCCTTATTTCGCCGAGCGCGATTTCGTCGCAAGCCGGGCTGAATGGGCGCTACGCGAAGACGGACGCATCGACGATCACTTCTACGGTCGCAAAGGCGGGTTCGACCAACCCGAGCGCCACTACCAATTTGTCGACAGCGTTGTACCCGGCAGCGGCGGCGGCCATTGGCGGGTGCGGCTCTTCTGGCCGATCTACGTTTCGCAACTCACTTTGTATGTGGACCCGGAATACCGCTACACGCTACTCGGCTATCCGGACAAATCGCTGGGCTGGATATTTTCGCGTACCCCAACGATGGACGACGCGACGTATCGCTCGCTACTAACGCGCTTATCGGCCATGGGTTACGACACCTCGCGCTTTCGGCGCGTGCCGCAATTTCCTGAGCAACTCGGGAAGCCCGGCTTCTCCCCATCGGAAGGATCTGACTGACGGAGAGATCGTGCAATGAGTCCAACGACGGTTCTGCCTCCTGGGCAACGAATTGCGGTGATCGGCGCAGGGATCTCCGGGCTGGCGAGCGCCTATCTGCTTGCACGCAAGCATCGGGTGACGGTATTCGAGGCGGGCGACTATGCGGGCGGACACACCAACACCGTCGATGTGGAGCTCGACGGCATGCGGGCGCCCGTCGATACGGGCTTTCTCGTGTTCAACGAGCGCACCTATCCGAACCTGATCGCGCTCTTAGACGAGCTTGGCGTGCGGTCCATCGCCAGCGACATGTCGTTCTCCGTCTCCATCGGCAGCGGCGCACTTGAGTGGGCGGGGACCAATTTGAATACCGTCTTCGCGCAACGCAGGAATCTCTGTTCACCGAGTTTTCTCGGCATGCTGCGTGACATCGTGCGATTCAATGCGGCGGCACAACAGCATCTCGAAAGCGCGTCGCGCGATCGGCAGTCCGTCGGCGAGCTGCTGCTCGCGCATGGTTATGGCCAGCCGTTTCAGCAGCACTACCTGCTGCCCATGGCGGCGGCTATCTGGTCAAGCCGTGCGACCGATATTCTGCGGTTTCCAGCGGTCACGTTCCTGCGGTTCTGTCTGAATCACGCCCTGCTGCAAATCCGGGATCGACCACAGTGGCGCACGGTCGCCGGTGGTGGCCGCGAGTACGTCAGGCGGATTGCCGTCACGCTGGAGGACGTTCGACTCCGAGCGCCAGTGAAGCAAGTCACGCGCGACAGCAATGGCGTGACGATCTGCTTTGGCGACGCACAGACCGAACGCTTCGACGCCGTGGTGATGGCCAGCCATACGCCGACGAGTCTTCATTTGCTTGCAGACGCCGACCCCACGGAACGCCGCGTGCTCAGCGGCGTGCGCTATCAGCCCAACATCGCCGTGCTCCATACCGACCCGACGCTGCTTCCCCGGCGTCGACGCGTATGGTCGGCATGGAATTACGTGAGCCATGCGAGCCGCACGACCGCTGACGAAGCCCCGGTTTGCGTGAGCTACCTGATCAACCAGCTTCAGGCCCTGCCATTCCGCACGCCGGTCATCGTGACGCTCAACCCGGTACGTGAGCCCGCACCGTCTACGGTGCTCGGTCGTTATGCCTACGAGCATCCGCTACTCGATCTCGCCGCAGTGGACGCACAGTCGCACCTTCCGGGGTTGCAGGGCCGTCGGCGAACCTGGTTCGCCGGGGCTTGGACCGGCTACGGGTTTCACGAGGACGGCCTCAAATCCGCGCTGCGTGTCGCCCGGGATTTCGACGTTCTGCCGTCATGGGCCTCCCTATGAACCCGACCAGCCCAACCGATCCGACGGATGCCCCGGCCGCCTGGCTGCTCAAAGGGCAAGTCGTGCACCAACGTTTCTACCCCGTCTCTCACCGGTTCACGTACCCCTTGTTTCAGATCGCTTGCGACGTTGCGCAGATGCACACGCTGGTGCGTTGGTGGTTCGCCGTGGACCGACGTCGCCCTCTCAGCCTGAAGTCGACCGACTACGGGCCGCGAGACGGCCGTTCGCTGGACGTCTGGATGCGTGAACGACTCGCCGAAGCCGCGATTCCAGCCGACGGTGTCATCTGGCTGCAAACCATTCCACGCATCGCCGGTTACGCGTTCAACCCCGTGAGCTTCTGGTATTGCCATGATCGCGCGGGGGACCTGCGCGCGATCTACGCGGACGTGAACAATACGTTCGGCCAGCATCATGGCTATTTGCTGTGCGCACCGGATGCAGGACCCATTCGCGGCGATGTCGCGCTCCAGTGCCGCAAGGAATTTCACGTCTCCCCGTTCTGCAGGGTCGAAGGGCGGTATGCGTTTCGCGTCAACCGACACGGGCGGGTGTGGTCGGTCGGTATCGATTACTACGTGGACGACAAGCACCTTCTGCACACCGCCATCGGCATGCAAGCCGAGCCGCTCACCGACGTGGCAGTGCTGAGGGCCGTGCTCGGCGCGCCGCTCAATGCCCTGAGCGTCGTTTTTCGAATTCATTGGCAGGCACTGCGGCTATGGCGCAAAGGGGTGCCGTTCCACGGAAAGTCGCCATCCGATCAGGAGATCAGATCATGACCCTGCTTCGCCTTCTTTCCCCTCAGGCGTCAGCCCCACTGGGCGCCCGCATATTCTGTGCCCTATTGCAGCGGCTTCGCATCGGCCATCTGACGCTCGTGACACCCGACGGCTCGATACAGGTTTTCGGCAAATCCAGCGACTCGCCCGGCGCAACGCTTCAGATCCACGACTGGCGAGCCTGTCGTCAGATCTTGCGCGCAGGCGATATCGGCTTTGCCGAAGCCTATATTGCGGGGTGGGTCGATACGCCGGACATCGCCGCACTGCTGCGCCTGGCGCTACGCAACCAGTCATCGATTGCGAGACCGATCGTCGGGTCGCGTTTGAGCCGGATCTGGTTTCATCTGCGGCACGCGATGCGCCGCAATTCACGGGCGGGCAGCCGACGCAACGTCCATGCACATTACGATCTGGGCAACCGGTTCTACGGCCTGTGGCTGGACCCGACGTGGACCTATTCGAGTGCGCTGTTCGAGGGCGACGCACAACGCTCGCTGTCCGACGCGCAGTGTGCCAAGTACCAACGCATTATCGACACGCTCGGATTGCGTCCTGGCGATGAGGTGTTGGAGATCGGGTGCGGATGGGGCGGATTTGCTCTGCACGCAGCGCGGCAAGGCATTTCGGTCCAGGGCATCACGCTGTCGCAGGAGCAACTGGCGCTCGCACGTCGCCGGATCGCCGACGCCGGTCTGGCGCACGCGGCAACTGTCTCGCTCACAGACTACCGCGACGTTCGGGGACAGTTCGATGCCGTGGTGTCCATCGAAATGTTCGAGGCGGTCGGACAGGCCTACTGGGCGCCGTTCTTCACCTTACTGGCGCAGCGCCTTCGCCCAGGCGGCCGCGCACTGATCCAGACCATCACGATTGCGGACGAGGCGTTCGACGCCTATCGCGACTCCAGCGATTTCATTCGGGAGTTCATTTTCCCAGGCGGTATGTTGCCGAGTGTGCCGCGCTTCGTCGCCGCTGCGCGAAGCGGCGGCTTGCATGCCCGCGAGACGCTGACGTTTGGCCCGGACTATGCTCGCACGCTGAGTCTCTGGCACGCGGCGTTTTCCTCACGCATCGACGACGTCCGCGCGCAGGGATTCGACGAATCGTTCATCCGCACGTGGCGCCTGTATCTGAAATATTGCGAAGCGGCGTTCGATGAACGGCGTATCGACGTGAATCACTTTCTGCTCACGCGCGACGACTGACTCGGTCACATCGGGAGCATTTCCCCCATTTTCGATAAACTATCGGTTTCCGGGAGGCGTGGCCTCCCGCAGCTTATTCAGTTTCCCATGTCGAATACCCACGAAATCCGTCCCGGTCAGTCCATCGAGCTGCTCAAGGAACTCCATATCCTGACGCGCGACGGCAAGATGAATCAGGACAGCCGACGCAAGCTCAAGCAGGTCTATCACCTGTTTCAGTTCATCGAGCCGCTGCTCCAGGAGGTCAAGAACGACAACGGTCGCGTCACGCTCGTCGATCACGGTGCCGGGAAGTCCTATCTGGGCTTCATCCTCTACGATCTGTTCTTCAAAGCGCTGGCGGACGATTCGCATATCTTCGGGATCGAAACTCGTGAGGAACTCGTCAAGACCTCCACGGCGCTGGCGCAACGCCTCGGCTTCCCGGGCATGTCGTTCCTGAACCTGTCCGTCGCCGATTCGATCACCTCCCCGGCATTGCCCGAAACGGTCGACGTCGTCACCGCACTCCATGCCTGCAACACCGCAACGGACGACGCCATCCGTTTTGCGCTCGCCAAGCAAGCCCGTCACATCGTGCTCGTGCCTTGCTGTCAGGCCGAAGTCGCCGCCGTCCTGCGCAAACACAAGGGGCAGCAACTGGCGGGCAATCCGTTGACGGAAATCTGGCGTCACCCGTTGCACACGCGCGAATTCGGCAGCCAGGTCACCAACGTGCTGCGCTGCCTCCAGCTCGAAGCCCATGGCTATCAGGTCAACGTGACCGAACTGGTCGGCTGGGAGCATTCGATGAAGAACGAACTGATCATCGCGCAGTACAAGGATCTGCCGCGTCGTCGGCCTGCCGAGCGTCTGGAAAGCGTGCTGGCGTCGCTGGGACTCGAAGAGATGCGTGAACGTTTCTTCACCACCGACGCGCCAGCCTCCACCGCAGAAGCCTAAATCTCCACCGCGCGATACCCCGGTTGCCGGAACGGATGCGCTTCGGCAAATTCCGGCATCTCGAAGCAGCGCTGCGTCAATTCGGCCACCCGGGGAAATTCGTCCATGTCGACCTGATACAGATCGGCAATGATTTTCTGACCGGCGATGCAGATGTCCGCCAGTGTGGGCGTCGCGCCGATGACGAACGGCGCGGCCGGGCGCGTCATCAGCATTCGCTCGTACGTCGCCAGCCCTTCCCTCCCCCAATGCGCGCACCAGGCCTCGATGGCGTCGGTGCCCACGCCGTACGTCTGCGCCAGATGCTTGCGAACACGCGGCACGACAAACGGATGTGAATCCGCTACGTGGACCTGCGCGACCGCACGGACATATGCGCGCTCACGCGCTGCCTCCGGCATCAATCGCGGTTCGGGATACACCTCGTCCAGATACTCCATGATCGCCATCGACTGAAAGACGCGATGGCCGTCGTGAACCAAGGTCGGCACCACGCGCTCGGCGTTGACGTGCGCGTAATCGGTGTCGAATTGGCGTCCCGCAAGAATGTCGACCTCGATCTCCTCAAACGGGAGCTTCTTCAAGGCAAGCGCAACCTTCACGCGAAACGCAGCGTTCGAACGCCAGAATCCATAGAGCTGAATTGTCATTGCGATGATCCAATCGTGATGTCGTTCAGGAGGCGCAAACGCTCGTGAGGTGATTGCCCCAAATCGATTGCATTTGCAATTCATTCGAACGCGATGATGCCAGCCAACGATTGCATTTGCAACCGATGTTCAGCATCCTGCGATGAACCCCGCGTAATCAGCGAAGGAAATTCATCAGTTCTTGAAATGGATGACAAACACGGGCATTTCAGACAGAATTTCCCCGGCTCGCGGGATTCGGACAGACGCGCCCGACGTGCCACCTCCCGATGCACCGACCAACTCAGCAGAAGGCTCAAGAAATGTCACATCCTGTCTTTCTCGAGAGTCCGCCGTGGCCACGCATGCCGGAGGGCCGTAAGGGCGAATTGAAGACGTATTTCTCCGCCGACGGCCCGTCGTTGGAAGCCAATGCCTATCTCCCGCTGTTCTGGCGGATGCTCTTTTCCGTCGAAGACATTCACTTTGCCTACGTTATCGACGAGTTCGACCCGGACGACGAAGCCATAGAAATCGAAGAGTTTCTGGAAGGCGCGACACAAGCGGAAAAGGATGCGAAGTACCCCTATCTGGTGACGACGAAAGCGCTGGCGCTTGAACGCGCCGCCCGCCGTCGCGACCACGTGATCGAGCTGCTGGGCGAACGTTACCGGTCGATCTTCGATGCCTTCGTAGACTACCTCGGCACCGCGTACGGCGGCTTCGTCCTTATCCGCACCGGCGGCCTGCCTGACGTGACCGACGCCACCGAGTGGATGACCACCGAGCTGGAACAGGTGGCGGCACTGGATCACGGCACCCACGTCCAGGCCGCACTTGCCGATGAAATCGAAGACCTTCGGCGTATCCCAGATACCGACGCCGTCTGGCGTTCGACCGGCACCGGCAATCCGCGCGCCGAGGTGAACCCGTGGCCAAGCCGGTCGCTGGTGGACGCATTCCCGGCATGTGCGCCACGTGCACGTGCGGCGGCAGCAGAGCGTCCGCCTGCCGTCGAGAGGTATCAGTACCGGGATCCCAACGCGTTCGACAAGGCGCTCGAATGGGTGGCGATTCTGGTGTTTGCGGCGGTCGCTGTCGGCACCTGGGTCGTCACGCGATCGGTCTGGAAAGCGGTTGTCGCGACGGTCGTTGTCACCGGCGTCATGGCCTGGCTGTTGGTGCGCGTCAGACGCAAGTAGCGCACAACACCGGCACAACACCGCGTTCGAATTGTCCGGACAGATCAGTCAGCACCGATCATCCCATCGAGCCCTTTGAGCCATTGCACGCGGGCGGTCGTCTCTCTCGCCGCCTGCGCGTTGCGGCAGACCTGCGCATTCGGATTGCCGTCCGACGGGCACACGGCGGCAATCAACCCCTTCTCGGCAGACGTAAAGTCGCGCCACTTCTCGTTAGACGTCCGCACGATACCGCGTGACGCCGACGGTAGTCTCCGCGCCATTCGACGGCCCCAGCGATCGACCTCGGCAGATTGGGCATGACCCGCCACCTTCACGGACGCTGGGAGTGAGCCCTCAGACGCGGCCGACGAGACGTCGCCGCGATAACGGGCGAGCGTCTGCGCCCGACGTTGTGTCAGCAGCATCACGTCGTTGGCGTTCGCCGGAGCGTACATCGTGCCGTGCACAGTGGCATAGACGGCGGCGATGAGCTTCAGATCCGCGTCCCGACTCGCAAGCCAGGCACGCTGCGCCGCGAGCAACGCCGGACGAGCCGATTCCGGCAACGCATCACGCAGCGATTGATAGGTCGCATTCAGACGGACGTCCCAGGCGTGGGTGGCATCCACGATGCACTCGTCCTGCCCGCCGGTCGACTGTTTCTCCGGGTCGGCAAGGCATCTCGTGAGCGTTTGATCGATGTCCACCACAGCGCCGGAAGCTGGCGCATCGGCAGCCCCGGCGGCACACGTCAGGCAGATGGCCAGCGCAGGCAGGCCGCACAGCAGCAAGCGATTCACCATATCGGTCGTCGGTCCGTTAAGAATATCGGATGAGCGGATTCAAGCGCGTACACCATAAAAAATCAAGCATCCCCCAAATGGTGGATGCGTCGAGCCCTCGCCCACGACTATTCTCCTGTCAAAACAGCACCACAAAACGCAGGGGGAAAATATGGCACATTTAAGCAAGCGGGCCTATCGCGCAAAACTCGCCTTGACTGCCGCAAGCGCAGTCGGGCTATTTGCCATCGTCGGCATTGCACACGCCGAAGAAGGCGCGTTCATTCAGGCGGAAGGTCCAAACCATTGCAAGGTCTGGTCGGACGCCAAGCCGGAAGAGCGTCCGGAGTGGACATCCACCTGGACCGGGCCTTGCAACAAGAGTGGTATCGCCGATGGCCCCGGGGTCCAGGAATGGAGCCGTAACGGTGTCTTTTCGGCCCGCTTCGAAGGCACGATGGTCAATGGCAAACGCGGGGGTATCGGCGTCTACACATGGGCATCCGGCGACCGCTACGAAGGACCGTTCGCCGCCGACGGACGCACCGGCAAAGCGAAGTACTACTGGCCCAACGGCGACGCCTACGATGGCGACTTCATCGCAGGCAAGCGCACCGGCAAGGGCGTCTACATCTGGGCCAGCGGCAAACGCTACGAAGGCGACTTCATCGACAGCGATATGACCGGCGAAGGCTACCAGTTGGAACCCAACGGCAACACCTATCGCGGCGGATGGCTGAACAACCAGTTCAGCGGCAACGGCGTGATCGTCTTCGCGCAAGACGGTTCGATTCGCGCGGGCCAGTTCGTCAACAGCAAGATCGTCGAAGGTACCGATAGCAAGGCGGACGGTACGATCATCGCGACGTACTCCAACGGTGTGCGAACCAAGGTGGCGTCGGCAGATAGCGGCTCAGGCGTGTTTTCGTTCGTCGTTGGCCTGCTGGGCGCGGCTGCACAAGGCGTCGCCAGCGGCGGCGGACGCAATGCCGCGCAATATCAGGCTGCCGCCACCGCCCTGCAAGCGGCCTCGGGAACAGGGTCGTCCGGCGGCGGCACGATGCCGATGGCACAGCCCGTCTCGACGATGGCGTCGGCTGGCAATGGCAGCGTCGGAAGCGTGGGATCAGGAAGCGGACGTAACTCGTCCAACGATCCGTTCGCCGGACGCAAGGCCACCGAGCCCGTCCAAGGCTGCATGGAGCAGGTGCGCATCAAGCGTGGCGCATCCGGCTGGGGCGGTTGGTACGACTACGAGACCGGTATCGTCAACAAGTGCGGCTATATCGTGAACACCGCCTGGTGCGTGACCAGCCTGAAGGGGGAAAGCGATACTGCGCAGTGCGAGAAGCAATACTCCGGCATGTACGGCCTGAATCCGGGGCAGCAATCGTCGCTGCATGCCGACCGGTTCGGCGAGTTGCAAATGCTTTCGTGCAAGGAGCCCGCCATGCCGCTCAAGATTCAATGGAACGGCACACGCTTCACCGGCACGTGCTACCTGCCGCCGGGTCAGTCGTAACGCGACCTACCCGGCTTGTCCGGCTTATCCCTTGCGCCCGGCGTTTCGGCACCGGGCGCCTCGGACATGCGCCCGCGAATCCCGTCCCCCCCTCGTTCGCGATGCCCGTGATGGCTGAGCGCTTCGGCTAACGCCACACGCGCCGCCATCAGCATGGCGGTGAGTTCTTCTGCGCGCACGCGCAATGCACGATTTTCCCCTTCCAGACGCTGCAACCGCCGGTAAGCATCCATCGCGTCGAACGGCGCATCCGCAGGCGGATCGATCGCCGGGCGTCCGCTGTCGTCCGGGCTGAGCAGCGCCATGACACGCGCGACGTGCTGCGCCAGCGTCTGCTGTTCTGCGGCACGCATGCCGGGATGCATCGCATCGCCCGCCGGTGGAATGCCGCTCACCCCGAGCCGTGCCCGCGTAATCGCCCGCTGCACGGTGCCCGCGCTGGGCAAGCGTTCGATGCCCGCGCCCGCCAATACGCGCAAGTAAGTTTGTGCGCTGTGCAGGCGATGCGTCGCGCCGGTGGCGTCGCGAATGAACTGGTCGAGAAATGCCGTGTTCGACTCGCGATGCGCTGCGTTGGCCCGTCGGGCGGCCGCGTGAAGTACGCCCAGCGTGACGTCGTCGAAATGGGGGGAAGAACGTGGCATCGGAGCTCCTCGTCAATTGGGAGAGCGACGGCTGGGGCGGTGCTGCGGCACCGGGGCGTACAACGGCGGCAGATCGTCTGACTGGGACGACTGCCGCGACGCGCGAATCATTTGGGCACGGACGACTTTCAAGCGCTGCGCGAGCTGCGGATCGACGGAGGCCTCGTGCGACGCGCCGGGTGCATACCGCGCATACACCGCGCTACGAAGCGCCTCCATGTCCTGAGATCCCTCCAGCGTCAGCCCGCCCGGCGCATCCGCCTGCCGATCCAGCCAGGCGTACAGCGCCCCCACGAACGCGGGCCATGACGCGCCTCGCATAGCGCGCATCAACTGCCGCCACGCGTGTGGTTCGCCCGTCGTCATCGTCCGACGCCAGAGGGCAACGCGTTGCCGCGCACGGCGTGCGGTGCCCAGCAGCCGGGGGCCGATCCACACAAGCGCAAGCACGAGTGCGAGGCCCGCCCCTGCGAACCACAAGTCGGAGCGATCCAGCACGATCACGCGATGCGCCGCACGGCCGACGGCATCGACCGGAATCTCGAACAGCGGCGTTTCATGGGCACCCCGGGCGCTCAGGGAAATCGCGGGCAACGAGACGTGCTCGCGCCGCTGCGCCGAGGTGTTCCACCATTCGATCTCGATGGCCGGTAGCTCAATGTGGCCCGACCGGTTGACGACGTACATCGCCGAGTCCGTACGCACCCCGGCGACGAGACCGCGGCCGCCTTGCAGGTCGTCAGCCGTCTGCGCAGGACGCATGTAGCGCTGGAGACCGTCTACGTCCGCCAACGGCGCGGGCGGAATCAGGATCGCTTCAGTCGCCGTTGCCCGCTGGGTAATGGTGCGGGTGATGGTGTCACCCACCTGAAGATGCGACGGCGACGGCTCGATCTTCTGGCTGACGCTCAGGCCGCTCGTCGGGAAGAACACGGCCATGCCCTGCGCGCCCGGCGGCACCGTAGCGACGAAGGAAAGCGATGGCGTGTGGAGCGCGACCGGCCCCGTTGCCCCACCCGGAAGCACATGGATCACGAACGACGGCACGGTGTATCGCTGCCCCGCCTGCGGTGCGATGCGATACGCACGGCTCACGCCGAACCAACGCTCATCGCCGATCGTCTCGCTGAGGTTGCGCGCCTGTTCGTCCGGCAATGTGACGATGGCACCCGGCATGTCGAACAACGGCCAGTCGGGGGCGTCGGTCAGCCACGTGGTCGTCAGAATGTCGACGACGAGTTTCACTTGCGTGCCCGCGACCACGTTGCCCACCGGTTCGAGATGCGCGCGAATCATCGTCTTCGGCGGTTCGTCGGCGTGCGCGCCCGGCGCGAACGCCGCGCTGACGGCGAGGCACGCCGTGCAAAGCCAACGTCCGATGGCTGGCCTCACGATCCGCGCCATCAGGCGCTGCATGACCTGCTGCATGATCTTCGTCATGGTGCGCCCGCCTTTGCACCATCGACCGGTGCAGACGCCCCGGGCACCACGGGCTTAGCTGTTGGAAGCGACGGCGTCGCGGCCTCCTGCTCGAAGCGCTGACGCAGAAACATCGCGGGCGACGTGTTGAGTCCTCGCATCCAGACGTCCTCCGTCGGTGCCATCGACACCACCGCCTGCTGCGCACCCCGCCCCTTCTTCGTATCTTCCTTGTCCTGCCCCTGAGATGGCTGCTGGTGCGCATCCTCCGTCTGCTCGTCGGCCTTGAGCAGGTCTTTCATCAGTGCGATGTTCGCCGTCGCTTCCGCCCAGCCGGGATGCAGCTTCAACGCGATGTGGTAGGCCTTGATCGCGCCTTCGTAGTCGCCCAGATGCGCCAGCGAGTTGCCCATGTAGAACGCGGCTGTCTCGCTTTTTTGCTGTGTGAATATCTGCGAGAACGTGGCGAGCGCATCGCCATAGTCCTTAGCGGCGTATTGGGCGCGACCTTTCCACATCGGGTCCTCGAAGCGCGCAGCCGCCGTCGCGAAGTCGCCTCGCTCGTAATACCAGCGGCCCTGCTGATCGCGCGTTGCGAAGGCGTCGATCCATCGCCAGCCGTCGTGTTGCGGCGCTGCATCGGCGGCGCGAACGACATCCGGCGTTGCAGCAAACGCCAGCGAAAGCACCACGACAGGCAACCATTTCACCGTCCAGCCGCGACGAAACGACAGCAAAACGAGCAACAGCACAGGGACGATCAGCCAGAACCCGCTCTCCTGCCAGCGCGCTTCGCGATGTGCTTCGTCCATCTCCGCGAGATAGGTCTGCGCGCGGCGCTGCACCCAGACTACGTCGTCTGCATCCGCTCGCAAGCTCGCCAGCGGTATGCCCGCGTCGCTCGCCAGTTTGCGGATCCCATCGGCATCGAATCCGGCGGTCACCGGTACTCCGCTCGCATCGGTGGCCACCGTGCCGTCGGCGTTACGCACGGTTCCGCCCTTCGACGTGCCCGCCGCGAGCCATAGCAGTTGCTGCTTCGAGGCTTTCGCCCGTGCGACGAACGCCTCGCGCGACGCCGCATCGAAGCCGTCCCCGATGAACACGACGGTGCCAGCCGCCGCGTCGTGTGAGAGCAGTCGCTCAGCCACGTCGAGGGCCAGACCCATGCGCTTGCCGTCCTTGGGCATCAGGCCTGTGGCCAGAGCAGGCACGTAGAGTTCGAGCATCGCAGGGTCTTCCGTCGGCGGCACGACCAGGTGCGACGTTCCGGCGTAGACGACGAGCCCCGTGCGTGCGCCTTTGCGTGAGCGCGCGATATCCAGCACCTTCGCCTTTGCGCGTTCCAGCCGCGTGGGCGGCACGTCGGTGGCGTCCATCGAACGGTTCAGGGCGAGCGCGATGACCATCGGGGCCTTGTCCTGACTGAACGGTGGCCGTACCTGCTCCCACGTCGGGCCCGCCGCAGCCACCGCGCCGACAGCCAGCAGCACGGCCAGCGTATGCACGGGCTGAAGGCGGTACGTCCGCGTGTCGCCGACAAGCAGATGCTCCAGCAGTTCCGGCGCGATGAATTTGCGCCAACGCGCGCGAACGTCGCTGCGCCGTCGCCAGACCAGCGGCAACAGGACAGCGGGCACGAGCAGCCACAACCAGAGCGGCCGCAGAAAGTGGAACGCGCTCAGGTCAATTTCCATGCGCGGCTCCTGCCATGACTTCAGGCTTCGCTTCGGATGTTGGCGGGTTCCCCGGTAGGGACGGCTTATCGCCGTCGACCTCCCCGTCCGTCGGCACTCGCTGCCGTGCCGCGCCGCGAATGATTGCGATGAGCAGCGCGCACAGGTGGTACGCCGTCACGATCAGCAAGGACAGTCCCAGCGGTATCCAGAAATATTCTGTCTGCGGCCGGTAGACCTCTTGCTTGATGCGCTCGGGGGTCAGACGGTCAAGCTGTGTGTAGACGTCGGCCAGATCCTGTTCGCGGCCAAACGCCTGATATGACCGGCCACCGGTTGCCTGCGAGATGCGCTGTAAAGCCGCCAGATCGACGCGATCTTCGCCGGTCGCATCCACGTCGCCGATGCCGATGGTGTGAATCACCAGTCCGTGCTCTTTGGCAATACGCGCGGCCTGATCCGGGGGAATCTTGCTGGCGGTATCGTTCCCGTCCGTCAGCAAAATCAGCACTTTTTCGGGCGCTTTCGAATCGGCCAGCAGCTTGACGGTCAGCCCGATGGCGTCGCCAATCGCCGTACGTGGACCGGCCATGCCGATCTGCATCTGATCGAGCAGGATCATCACGCTGTCGTGATCCAGCGTGAGCGGCGCTTGCGGATACGCGGCGTCGCCGAACACCACCAGTCCGATACGGTCACCGCGTCGTTTCGCAATGAAGTCGGCCACCACGTGTTTCACCGCCGTCAGCCGGTCGGTCCGCTCACCCGTGGCCGCGCTGACGAAATCGGTCGTGCCCATCGACTGAGACAGATCGATGGCCAGCATCAGGTCGCGCGCTGGTGTCTCGTGCGTAATCGGGGCTTCGACGTGCACCGGTCGGGCTGCCGCCATCACCACCAGTAACCACACAAGCGGCAACAGCAGCCATTGCAGCCAGTTGCGCCGCATACGTACGCCGCCCGGCGACGGACGCTCGCCAGCGGCATCCGCCATCTCGTGGAAGAACGGCGTGCGCAGCGCAAGCGCCATCGCCCGATACGGCGGCACAAGCCACGCGACCAGTATCGGCAGCGGCAATAACGCCAGCATCCACGGCAGCTCAAACTTCCACATGGTGATCACGGATCCATTGACGGGCACGCTGCATAAGCGCGTCGATATCGCCCTGCGGGGTGTCGTCCACGCCTCGCGGTGCGTAGCTGGCCATCGCCAGGTAATGACCATCGGCCACCACGAAGTGGCCCCGATGCCCATTCAGGAACTCGATCCACGCAGCGCCGCGCAGGCGTCCGACACCCGCACCCGGGTATGCCGCCAAGGCCGTGCGCTTGAGCAACGCGGCCAGCGATGCAACGGCAATCGTGCGTCGGGCCGGATCACGGGTCATCGACGCCAGTGTTTCGAGTTCGGCCAGCGCCAGACGACGGTATCGGTCGCGACGGTATCGCCGCCAGGCGCGCCAACCGCACCATGCCATGCCGAGCAGCAAGAGCAGTGCCACCACGCCCCATCCCCACGTCTGCGGCGCATACGACACGGGCGGCGGGAGCGAGAGTTCGTCCAGCCCGGTCAACGCGAGCGAAGCGTCCATCGTGTCCGGCGCATCGTTGGGCATGTCGTCGGCGACGTTGGGGACCGGGGTGGCTGTCTGGGCAAGAACCCACGTAGTGCTCACAATCCACCTCCGTGCGTGCCCGAATGGCGTGCGCCCAGCAACCGACGCACCTGATCGACCGCCGCTTCCGCGCTGGAGAGCGGCATCCACGGCACGCCGCTCGTGCGCAGTAGTTCCGCGACCTCGGCGGTGCGTCCCCTGAAAAAGGCGGCGACGGGAGTACGCACCCGTTCGTTCGCGACGCGCAGCTCGACCTGCAAATGTCCTTCGCTCACGACGAGCGCACTGCGCTCGTCGACGTGCTGCCACAGTGGATCGAAGACCAGTCCGGCGACGACGTCGTTATGCACGCTCAGTTGCCGTAGTAACGCCTGTGTGCGCGTGTCGGCACCAGCGAAGTCGCTCACGATGCAGATCAGATGATCGTGCGGGGCCATATGCAGCAGCTGACCCAGTGCCTGATTCAACTGCGCGTAGTCGGTCCGCACCGGACTGTCCGCGTGCAATTCGGCATTCATCTCAGCGATGGCGCCGAACAACCGGGCGATGCGGCTCAGACTGCGCAAGGGACGCACCCGCTCGATGCGCGCGTCGTTGAAGACAACGCCACCGACACGGTCCCCTGCCGCGTAGCCCATCCATGTCGCCAAAGCCGCTGTCTCTGCCGCGACAACCGACTTGAACGCGCGTTGCGATCCGAAATGCATACTCATGCGCTGATCGACGACCACCTGCACGGGCCGGTCGCGCTCTTCCGTATAGGCACGCACAAGCGGTCGCGCCACGCGCATCGATGCGCGCCAGTCGATGTGTCGGATGTCGTCACCCGGCACGTAGCCGCGAATCTCGTCGAAATTCAGCCCCCGCCCCCGCAGCCGCGATGTGTGGTTGCCGGACAACACGCTCCTGACCGGTGCAGGCGCGACGAAGCTCAGTCCGTGCACTCGAAACCGCAGCCGCATCAGATGCGGTACATCGACATGCACCGTTCCGAGCGTGTCGGCGGGAACTTCGCGACGGCGGGCAGGCAATGGCGGCGATGCAGGCATGAGCACGCTCCCCGAAGGTGTTCTGCTACTGGCGCAACGACTTGATCGATGCGCCCGATCCACTCGTTACCCACGCTTTCAGGCAGGTACGGGTGTTGTCTCCACCAGACGGTCGACAATGCGATCAGCGTCGATGCCGTCCGCGTTCGCGTCGTAAGACAACACCAGACGATGGCGCAATACTGGATGCGCGACTGCCCTCACGTCGTCCGGCGTCACGAAATCGCGATCCTCCAACCACGCGTGCACGCGCGCCGCGCGGTCGAGTCCGATGGCCCCACGCGGACTAGCACCGACTTCGATCCAGCGCGAAAGATCGGCATCGCTGGCGATCCCGTGACGCGTGCCGTTCACCAGCGCGACGATGTACGCGTCCACCGCAGGCGACACGCTGACATCCTCGATTTCGCGTCGCGCGGCGAAGACCTCTTCCTGTGACAACGTCCCGCCCACCGGCGACGTCTGCTTGGTCTCGTTTCTGAGCAGTTGCAACATCGCCTGCTCACTTTCCGGCGTCGGATACGTAATGAGTATTTTTAAAAGAAAGCGATCCATTTGTGCTTCTGGCAATGGATACGTACCTTCCTGCTCAATCGGATTTTGTGTCGCCATCACCATAAACAGATCGGCCATCGCATGCGTCTTGCCCGACACCGAAACTTGCCTTTCCTCCATCGCCTCAAGCAGTGCCGACTGTACTTTGGCAGGCGCGCGATTAATCTCGTCCGCAAGAATCAGATTGCCGAATATCGGCCCGGGCTGAAACTGAAGAACACGTTCCGTTCCCGATTGAAGCAGCGTTTCGCCCCCGGTGATATCGGAAGGCAGCAGGTCCGGCGTGAATTGAATGCGACGCATCGTGACGGCCAGACGGGCCGCAATCGCCTTCACCGTGCGGGTTTTGGCTAGTCCGGGCAGGCTTTCCAGAAGGACGTGCCCGTCAGCAAGCAATGCGATCAGGATCTGACGCACCACCGCCTCCTGCCCGACGACCGCATCGCCGATATTTTTTTCGAATTCAATAATAGTATTCTTCATAATGCCGATAATTTAAATTACTTTAAAAATAACTCGGCAATTCTCAATTCAACAAAGCACCCTACAAACCTTAAGCAAACAAATGGTTGGCGTCAAAGATTAATTTCCATCCGCGTTGAAAATTTCAATTGAGTTTACTCAAATTAAATAATAATCTTTAACCCACATCAGGCGGGGCGACTCACTCTTTCCATTGCGAAGGCATTTGCCTCGCGCACCTACGGCAAAAGAGCAGGTACGCCAGCGCGTATTGCGGGAGCTTCAGCACATGTCACGACGCAAGCGAATCGCGCAACACGACACTTCATCCGGCCGCGCACCCGCCGCATCGCCTCCGGTGCGCGGCCGTCGGACGTTCCTCCTGTGGGCTGGCGCGGCGCTTGGCGTCTCAGTCGCGGCTGGCGGTGCGATGTCCTGGGCAATGAGCCGCAATGACGCCGCAAGCCCACGCGATATCAAGATCGTCATGGGCGACGGCGTTCGTGGCCCCGAAGGCATGGCGTGGATTCCCGGCGGCGCGTTCCTGATGGGCAGCGACAGCCGCATGGCGCAGCCCAACGAGAAGCCCGCCCATCCCGCGCGCGTGCATGGCTTCTGGATGGACGCGCATCACGTCACGAACGCGCAGTTCCGACGCTTCGTGGCGGCGACGGGCTACGTCACGACCGCCGAGCGCAAGCCGGATTGGGAGACGCTCAGGGTGCAGTTGCCGCCGGGTACGCCGCGTCCGCCCGAGAGCGCACTGGTCGCCGGAGCGATGGTGTTCGTCGGCACCGACAAGCCCGTCCCCCTACAGGACTATTCGCGCTGGTGGCGTTTCGTGCCGGGCGCGGACTGGCGGCATCCGGGAGGACCGGACACCAGCATCGCGGGCAAGGACGACCACCCCGTCGTGCAGGTCTCGTTCGAAGACGCGCAGGCCTATGCGAAGTGGGCAGGCAAGCGTCTGCCGACCGAGGCCGAATGGGAATTCGCCGCGCGTGGCGGACTGGAGCAAGCCACCTATGCGTGGGGCGAATCGTTCGCACCGAACGGCAAGCAGATGGCCAACGTCTGGGAAGGCGAACAGGCGCAGCCATTCCCGGTCGTCAACCCGAAGGCCGGTGGCGCCGTCGGCACGAGTCCGGTCGGCACGTTCCCCCCGAACGGGTATGGCTTGTCCGATATGACGGGCAACGCCTGGCAGTGGGTCGCCGACTGGTATCGCGCCGATCAATTCCGGCGCGAAGCAGCGGCCAGCAAGCTCGCGGACAACCCGACCGGCCCGTCCGACTCATGGGATCCGGCCGATCCCGGCGTGCCCGTGCAGGCCCCCAAGCGCGTGACGCGCGGCGGCTCGTTCCTATGTAACGAAGCGTATTGCCTGAGCTATCGCCCGAGCGCACGACGCGGCACCGACCCCTACAACAGCATGTCGCATCTCGGCTTCCGGTTGGTGATGGACGAGAGCGCGTGGCAAGCGTCGCGTCAAACGACGCAGAACAAGCTCGCTTCGGTCACCCCGTCGCGCTGACGTCTCATCGCTTCACGTCGACGAACCCGCACCATTACAACGATCAAGGATTGGGGGATGGAGAGACTTCGCTCGCGTTTTGGCCGGGCAGCGGCCGCCGTCGTGGTGGCGCTGTCCCTTGCTGCCTGCGCAACACCGACGCCGACGCCGCCTGAGCAGCAAGCTGCATCACCGGCATCGTCGTCTGCGCACACCGCCGACGCTCTGCCCTCGTGGCGTGACGGCGGGGCCAAGCAGGCCATCGTGCGCTTCGTGGCCGACGTAACCCGCAACGGTTCGGCCAGCTATGTCCCGCCAGCCGAGCGCATTGCCGTATTCGATAACGACGGCACGCTGTGGAGCGAACAGCCGCTGTACTTCCAGTTTGTCTTCATGATCGATCAGGTGAAGGCGCAGGCCGCAGCGCATCCGGAATGGAAACGCAATCCGGCATTCCAGGCCCTGATGGCCGGTGATCTGCGGGAACTGAGCGCACAGAAGAAGT
This sequence comes from Pandoraea commovens, assembly GCF_902459615.1. GTDB lineage: Bacteria > Pseudomonadota > Gammaproteobacteria > Burkholderiales > Burkholderiaceae > Pandoraea > Pandoraea commovens. Next base: position 189,966 of record NZ_CABPSA010000001.1, on the reverse strand, counting down.
CTCTGTTGCAACTGCTCGCGCAGGCGAACAGCGGCATGAACGTCGCCGACTACGACGCGCGCATCGAGGCATGGCTCGCCTCGGCAAAGCACCCGACGCTACATCGCCCCTATACGTCGCTGGTGTTCCAGCCGCAGCTCGAACTGCTGACTTATCTGCGCGCGAACGGCTTCAAGACTTACATCGTCTCCGGCGGCACGACGCAGTTCATGCGCGCGTGGGTCGAGCGTGTTTACGGCGTGCCGCCCGAACAGGTGATCGGCACCGACGAAGGCCTCAAGTACGAAAGCCGTGACGGTCAGGGTCAGTTGGTTCGTCAGCCCAAGATCGACTTCGTCGACGACGGACCGGGCAAGCCGGTCGGCATCTACCGCCGCATCGGACGCAAGCCGATCCTCGCGTTCGGCAACTCCGACGGCGATCTGCAAATGCTTGAGTACACGACCACGGGCCAGGGCCCGCATCTGGCGCTGCTCGTACATCACGACGACGCTACCCGCGAGTTTGCCTACGACCGTCAGTCGAAAATCGGCCGACTCGACCGCGCATGGGATGTCGCCGTCACCCGAGGCTGGACCGTCGTGAGCATGAAAGACGACTGGGCCACCGTGTTCCCGCTTTCCTCCCAATGACCTCACCGGAGACGACGATGTCATTCTCACTCAGACGAGTCTTCAGCTTCACCAGTACAGCGGTCCTTGCCGTTACGGCCGCGTACGTGCTGGTTGCGCCTGGCGACGCGCCAGCGCAAAGCGGTACCAAGCCGCCGAACATCCTTGTCATCTTTGGCGACGATATCGGCCAGACGAACATCAGCGCCTATTCCAACGGGCTGGTCGGCTACCGCACGCCGAACATTGACCGCGTGGCTAAGGAAGGCATGATCTTCACCGACTACTACGCCGAGAACAGTTGCACGGCTGGGCGCTCGTCGTTTATCACGGGGCAGTCGCCGCTGCGCACCGGTCTGTCGAAGGTCGGCGCACCGGGTGCCACGGTCGGTCTGCAAAAAACGGACATCACCATTGCGGAAGCACTCAAGCCGCTCGGCTACGCCACCGGCCAGTTCGGCAAGAACCACCTCGGCGACCGAAACGAGTACCTGCCGACGGCGCACGGCTTCGACGAATTCTTCGGCAACCTGTATCACCTGAACGCCGAGGAAGAACCAGAGCGACCGTATTGGCCGAAGGATCCCAACGATCCGTATGTGAAGAACTTCACGCCGCGCGGCGTGATTCATAGCACGTCTGATGGCAAGGTGCAGGATAGCGGGCCGTTGACCAAGAAGCGCATGGAGACCATCGACGACGAGACGGGTGCCAAGGCGGCAGAATTCATTCAGAAGCAAGTCAAAGCCAACAAGCCCTTCTTCGTCTGGATGAACTTCACTCGCATGCACATCTACACGCACGTGCGGCCGGAGTTTAAGGGCAAGAGCGGTATGCCCGGTAATGAGTATGCCGACGGCATGTGGGAACACGATCAGGACGTGGGCAAACTGCTCAAGCTGCTGGACGATCTGAAAATCACGGACAACACGATCGTGATCTACACGACGGACAACGGCCCGAACATGTTCACCTGGCCTGATGCCGCCATGACGCCATTCCGCAGTGAGAAGGACTCGAACTGGGAAGGCGCTTTCCGGGTGCCCGCGATGATTCGCTGGCCGGGCAAGATCAAGCCGGGCAGCGTGTCCAACGAGATCGTTTCGGGGCTGGACTGGTTCCCGACGCTGCTGGCCGCAGCAGGCGACGATGGCGTCAAGGATCGGCTGCTCAAGGGCTGGTCGCCCAAGGGCAACAAGACCAAGTTCCGCAATCACCTGGACGGATACAACCAGTTGCCGTATCTGACGGGCAAAGCCCCCAAGGGAGCGCGCGACGAGTTCTATTACTTCAATGACGACGGTGAACTGGTAGCCATGCGCTTCGGCAACTGGAAAGCGGTCTTCTGCGAACAGCGTGCGCCGGGCAACTTCAACATCTGGCAAGAGCCGTTCGTTTGCCTGCGGGTGCCGAAAATGTTCAACCTGCGAATGGATCCCTACGAGCGGGCGGATATCACTTCGGATCAGTACAACGATTGGCTGGCGAAGAACGCTTATCTGACCGCCATTGCCACAATGAAGGCCTCGGTATTCCTCCAGACCTTCGTCGACTATCCGCCGAGCCAGCGGCCTGCGAGCTTCAGCATCGATCAGGTGCGCAAGCAGGTGGACAAGAAGATCGATCAGTCCTTCAAGAACCGCGGACTGGAGTAAGTCCGACCGCAGACCTCGCCGTGCCGGAACTTGACGTCTCTCCGGCCCGGCGGGGTTGTTTCATCTGACTCACCTCCGAAAACCAATGCGCGATATGACCGATACGCTGGCTTCCCCGTCGATTCCCGCGCCTCGCGGCCGCCGCAAGGTCGCATCGCCGTCTGCGTCGCCCGCCCTCGCCTTACCTGATTCCCCTGCTGTCCCCACAAGCACGCCTGCGCCGTCGTTAGCATGGCCCGCATTGTTGCTTGTGCTCTCGGGCGCATCGGCACTCGTCTTTCAGATGATATGGATCCGGCAGCTCTCGCTCGTCGTGGGCGTCGAAGTGCATGCCGTGTCCATCGCGATCAGCGCCTTCTTCGGCGGCCTCGCGGTCGGTGGCTGGTATTTCGGACGGCGCGCCGACGGCGTCGCCAATCCCATGCAGCTCTACGCCGTGCTTGAAGCTGCCGTGGCGCTCACGGCTATCGTCAGCACGCTTGTCCTCGCACGCGCCGCAGCACCCTTCGCCTGGCTCGAAGCCCATGTGGGCCTCGCCGCGTGGGTGTTGCCGTTCGTGCTTGTCGGTGTGCCCGCCGTCTTCATGGGCGGCACGCTTCCGGTCCTCATGCGCTCGCGCCGCGGTATCGACGGCCACGTCGGGCATGCGGGTGCGCGTCTGTACGCGGCCAATACCGTCGGCGCTGTTGTCGGCGTGCTGGCAGTACCGTTCTGGCTGATACCGTCGTTCGGTATGCAGGGTGCCGCGTGCGCTGCGGCCGGGCTGAGCGTCCTGCTGGCGCTGGCGGCGGTCGTGGCGTCGCGACGCGCGTCGGCAACAATGCCGCTGGCTTCGGCACCTATCGAAACGCATGCCGACACGTCCGACGCAGTCCCATCGCTTGCACGTCGTCGGGGCACGCTTGCCATCGGGCTGTATGCCGTCGCTGGTGGTGTTGCACTGGGCTACGAAGTTATGTGGTCGCAAGCCATCGTGCAATTCGTCAGCACCCGCGCATTTGCGTTTGCCATCGTGCTCGCCACCTATCTCTGCGGGTTGACGCTCGGTAGCGCCCTCGTGGCCCGACGTGTGGAGCGTTCCCGTGATCCGTGGGGCGTATTCGCGCTGCTGGTCGCCGGTGCGGGCGTGGTCGCTGCCGTCACGCTGTACGGGCTGGGCGACTGGATCTTCGTCGCTCAGGGCAAGCTCGCGAGCATGGTCTATGCGACGACGCAAAGCGCCACGCTTGCAATGTGCGCCCGCTTTCTCGTGGCGGGTCTGGGTATCGTCTTCCTGCCGACGCTGTTGCTCGGCGCGGCCTTCCCGTACGTGTTGCGCCTGGCGGTGGACGCCGGTTACGTCGGCCAAGGGGTCGGCCGGGTCGTCGCGCTCAACACGGCGGGCGGCATCGTCGGATCGCTCGCGACGGGCTTCTGGCTGGTCCCGTCGTTCGGTCTGGTGCGAACGCTTGGCGTACTCGCAGGCATTGCGTGCATCGTGGCGCTGGTTGCCGTCTGGCGCGGCGCAGGTGTTGGAAAGGTGGCGCGCATAGCCGTCATCGGACTCGCTGTGGTATTGGGTGTCGCCACCGTCGCCACGCCGCCGCAGCGGCTCGCGACTTTGCTGACCGACGCGCGCGGTGGCGAACTGACGTTCTATGAGGAAGGTCGGGGGGCGACGGTCGCCGTGCTGCGTCAGTCAACCGGTTCGAACCGGTTCGAGCGTCTCTATATACAAGGCGTGTCGAATTCGGGGGACGCCATGACGTCGCTGCGCTACATGCGGCTTCAGGCGCTGCTGCCGCTCATCGTCGCAAAAGCACAGCCGCAAAGCGCACTGGTCATCGGACTCGGAACCGGCATTACGGCGGGCGCGCTGTTGCAGTATCCGGGCCTCACGCACCGGGTGACGGCAGAACTCCTGCCTGCGGTCGTCAAGGCGTCGTCTCACTTCAAAGGCAACTACGGCGTGGCCGACGACAAGCGCATGGACATTCGCGTGCGCGACGGCCGTCGCGAATTGCTGCGCAGTGCGGATCGCTACGATCTCATCACGCTGGAACCGCCGCCGCCGAGCGCTGCGGGTGTCGCCAACCTTTACTCCACCGACTTCTACAAGCTGGCGTCGTCAAGACTTAGCGACGGGGGCGTCGTCGCGCAATGGTTGCCGTTGCCCACGCAGAACGAAGCCGAAACGAAGGCGCTCATCGCCAGCTTCATTGCCGTCTTCCCGCACGCAAGCCTCTGGACGACCGAACTGCACGAAATGTTGCTCGTCGGCGGCCAGTCGCCGCTGGTACTCGACGCCGCATCGATTCGTCAGCGCTTTGCACAGCCGGGCGTGGCGCAATCGCTTCGGGAAGTCGGCATCGATTCGCCGGGTGCGCTACTCGCGACATGGATGACGGATCGCTCGGGGCTCGCCTACTACGTGGAGGATGCTGCGCCGGTGACCGACGACCATCCCCGCATCGAATACGCGCCGTGGGTCGGGCGTCAGGCCTTCGCCCCGACGCTGCGCAACCTGCTGGCACTGCAAAGCGAACCACCGGTGACCGGCGCCGACGAGGCACTCACCGCCGAGATCGCCCGGTCGCGACAGGCGTTGCTGGCGTTTTACGGCGCGTCGCTGGCCGCCCTCGACGGCGACCGCAACACCTGGGCGCGTCAGTTGGGTACTGCACTGCAACTGGAGGCCAATAACCCGTACTTCCGCTGGTTCGCCGGACAACGCTAAGTCACGGACAGCCGTTCCCACTCATGACACCCGACGCCAACAACATGCTGCCATCGCGCCTCTCGCCTACTTCGTCGCCTCGCAGCGCTTCCGCCACGCGTGCCCGGCGCCACCGCACGCCTCTGGCGTTCGCTGCGACACTCGTCGCACTGGCCGCCGTCACGCCGAACGCCAACGCCGCGGAAGGTGCGCTCGGGCGTCCGGTCAGCGGCACGGGCGTGCAGCCGAATGCGGGCGTCGTCTCGCCGGAGCCGATCTGGGCGGTCAATTTCGCGGAAATCTATTTCGACGGGAACATCGGCGGCAGCCGTCAGGCACCGATTGCTGGCACGACGTCGCTAGGGCTTAACGGTGAACTGTCGTTCACGCTCGCCACACTGATGAAGACGTGGAAGACCGACACCGGTGCGTGGAACTTCGCGTCGAGCTTCACGCTGCCGTATCTGTGGACAAAAGCGACAGCGACGCTGAGCGGCGGCCGGGGCAACTCGGTCGGTACGTCGCAGACGGCATCGAACCTATTCGACATCACCTTCACCCCGATCATCGCTGGCTACCACTTCTCGCAGACCGATCACATGTCGTTCTCGGTCGCCATCTGGGCACCGACCGGCCGTTATGATCCCAATGCACTGGCGAACCCTAGCCTGAACAACTGGACGTTCATTCCTCAGGTCGCCTATACGAAGTTCGTGCCGTCCTACGGGCTGGAGTTCGACGTCATCGCCGGTGTGCAGTTTTATACGCGCAACACAGCGACCGATTACCAGAACGCGCCGCTCTTCACGCTCGATGTCATGGGCCTGAAGAAGTTCTCGAACGGACTGGGGATCGGGCTGGTCTTGGGGACGACGCAGCAGTTAGGCAGTGACAGCGGCCCGACCGCCGATCAATTGAACGGCTTCCGGGGTCATGACTTCGCATTGGGGCCGATCGTCACCTACGACACCAAGATCGACGGCAAGCACCCGTTGTCGTTTTCCGCGCGCTGGGTGCCGACGATCACCGCCACCAACCGCCTCAAAAGCACGAAGACGTTCATGGCGACGGCGACGCTGATCTTCTGATCCCTACGCTTCGCACACGGGCTTCACCGTCGGCAACCCATCGGCCAAACGGTGAAGCCGTGCCGCCTTACAGCGTAACGACTTCCAGAATCGCGTCGGCGAACGCCTTCGGGGCTTCCTGCGGCAGGTTGTGACCGATGCCGCCGCCGATATCGCGGTGCTGATACTTTCCGGTGAACTTCTTCGCATAGGCTGCCGGTGCCGGGTGCGGCGCGCCGTTGGCATCGCCTTCCATCGTGATCGTGGGCACGGTGATCGCCGGGGCCGTCGCGAGACGTTTTTCCAGTGCATCGAACCGCGCCTCGCCTTGCGCGAGGCCAAGACGCCAGCGGTAGTTGTGAATCACGATGTCCACGTGATCGGGGTTATGGAACGCAGCGGCCGAGCGCGCGTACGTCGCGTCGTCGAACTGCCACTTCGGCGAAGCCAGTTGCCAGATCAGCTTGTTGAACGCGTCGGTGTTGGCGGCGTAGCCCTTCGCACCGCGCTCGGTCGCGAAGTAGAACTGATACCACCATTGCAATTCGGCTTGCGGCGGCAGCGGCACCGCATTGCCCGCCTGGCTGCCGATCAGATAGCCGCTCACGGACACCATCGCCTTCACGCGCTCCGGCCAGAGGGCCGCGACGATGTTCGCCGTGCGTGCGCCCCAGTCGTAACCGCCGAGAATGGCCTGATCGATCTTCAGCGCGTCCATCAGGGCGATGATGTCGGCCGCCACCACGGCTTGCTGACCGTTGCGCGGGGCGCTGGCCGAGAGCAGAAGCGTCGTGCCATAACCGCGCAGGTACGGCACGATCACGCGGTAACCGGCGGCGGCCAGCAACGGCGCAACGTCCACATAGCTGTAGATGTCGTACGGCCAGCCGTGCAGCAGGATGACGACCTTGCCATTCTTCGGTCCGGCTTCGGCGTAACCGACGTTCAGGTCGCCCGCGTCGATCTGACGGATCGCTTCGAACGACGTGTGACCACCGACCGAACCTGACGCACCGGCGGACGAAGCCGCATTGGCCAGTTGCGACAGCCCCAGTTCGGCGAGCGTGACGCCTGCGAGCGTGGTGCCAAGAAGACGACGACGGCGAAGATTGACCGGATCCGACATGACTGATGACCTCTCTGAGTGATATTCCGGCGGCTGCCGGGGGTAGCTCCAACCTCACACCTGCGGTGCGTGCCGAGCGCTTACCCGTAGTTATATCGGCGAGTTCATCGTCGTTTATGTCCGAATGTATCTGGCCGGACAAGTGACACATACGGATTCAAAAAACCCCGGTTTCCCAGGGTAATTCGAGGAACGAAGCGGCGCTGGCCGCCCCGTCACACCGGACGACAAGTCTTACTTGACGCTGGCGACCGCGTCGAGAATCACCTTCGCCACGTCGGCCGGACGCGACTGCTGCGGCACGTGGCTCGTCGGCAGCTCCGTCACCTTCGCACCGATCGTGCGGGCCATGATGCGCTGGGCTTCCGGGTTGATCATGCGGTCGTTCTGGCTGATCACGAACCAAGACGGCTTCTGGTGCCACGACGCCACGCTGATCTTGTCGCCGAACGCCGATCCCTTGATCGGGCCTTGCGTTGCGGCCATCACACGCGCTTGCTTGGCGGGCACGTCCTGCGCGAAGAACTTGGCGACATCGGCCGGGGGCAGGCTCAGCCAGCCGCTGGCGTCGGCCACGATGTGATCGATGCCCGGTGCCTTGGGCAGGTCTTTCGAAAGCGTTTCGACCGACTGACCGGCGTCCGGCGCGAAGGCGGACACGTAGACGAGGCTGGCGACCTTGTCGTCGTTGCCAGCTTCAGTGATAACTGCACCGCCCCACGAGTGGCCGACGAGCACGACTTTACCCGGTTGATTGTCGATGGCGCGCGTGGCGGCTGCGACGTCGCCGGAGAGCGAATCGAGCGGGTTCTGCACAGCCGTCACGTGGACACCCTTTTCCTGAAGGATGGCGACGACCTTGGCCCAGTCGGAGCCATCGGCGAACGCACCGTGCACGATCACCACGGACGGCACGCCTTCGCGGGCGGTGGCCGCAGGGGCGGCGTGTGCGGAAGCGGCAGCGCCCAGCAAACCGGCGCTAAGCAACATGGCGGCGAGAGTAGAATGGCGGTTCATCGAAATCTCCTTGATTCGGGAAAACGAGCCACGAGGTTGGCTCGACTGGTTGCCAGTGTCGTCGTCTCGCGCTCGAGCCGGTATCGGACGATCGACCGATGCAGGCACTTGATGACCGATAGCGACTCCTTCCTTGCGCCCCTCATCCACGTCCAACATGTCATCGAGCACCGCCGGCCTCACCGACGCGATTCTTGCGCTCGCCTTCATCGGCGACCTCAGCATGGGCCGCTCGACGGATCACTCGCGCCGCGCCGCCTGCCTCGCTGGCTGGCTCGCGCAGGAATGCGGTGCAGACCTCGACGCGCAGAATCATGCCCGCGCGACGGCACTGCTGCGCTGGTCCGGCTGTACGGCGAACGCCGGTGGCTTTGCCGAATTGCTGGGCGACGACGTCGCCGCGCGCGAGGCCATGATGGCGCAGACGCTGCCGCCGCTCTCCGCGCAAACGCAATCGCTCATCGTGCCGTTGGCCCTGATTCACTGTGAAGTGTCGGGCGACGTCGCCGCGACGATGGGCATGCCGTCGCGCGTGGTCGAGGCGCTGCGCAACGTTTTCGAGCGCTTCGACGGTAAGGGCATGCCTGCCGGGCACGATGGCGATGCGATTCCCGAGACCGTGTTCTTCGTCAACGTCGCGAGCGATCTCGAAATTCTGGCGCGTGCTCATGGACGCGAAAGCGCCCTCGCCTTCCTGCGCAGTCAGTCTGACGCCAAGTATCCCGCGCGGCTGGTGGATGCTGCCTTGCGTCAGGCAAACCGTTGGCTGGATGCGCTGGACGCGGCCGATCCCGATACCGGCACGTGGCAACTCGCCGAGCCTGAACGTCACGCCGACGTGCCACTCTCGCTGCTGGCGGATGTCACAGAACTGAAGCTGCCGTGGCTCGCCGGTTTCTCGCGTCGCACGGCAGATCTGGCGTCGCGCACGGCGCAAAGCGTGGCCCTCGACATCGACGTCCAGACGCAATTGCGCTCGGCCGCCCTGTTGCACGGGATCGGCCGCGCAGCCCTGCCAAACCGGCTCTGGGAGACGGACGGCAAGCTGTCCGCCGATCAGTGGGAGAAAGTTCGTCTCGTCCCGTACTGGAGCGCGCGTGCGGCCAAACAGATCGACGGGCTGCGGCAAGTGGCCGACCTTGCGTCCTACGCTTATGAGCGGCTGGACGGTAGCGGCTATTTCCGTGGCGTCGACGGCTCGACACTGACAACGCCGCAACGTGTCCTCGCTACATCGGTCGCGTTCGAAGCGCTGCTGGCAACGCGTCCGTGGCGCCCCGCCCACAGGTTCGACGAGGCGGTGGAACTGATCGAACGCGACGCCGCCGCTGGAAAGTTCGATGCGGACATTGTGGCGGCGGTCGTTGCGACGTCGCAGGGGCAAACAGTGCGCCCGCGCGCAACGCCACCGGGCACCGCCTCGCTGCTCTCACCGCGTGAGATCGACGTGCTGCGTCAAATCAGCGCAGGGCTGAGCAACAAGGAAGCCGCCCGCGCGCTGGCCCTGAGCCCCAGCACCGTGCGCACACACGTCGAAAGTATCTTCCGCAAGCTGGATTGTTCTACACGCGCAGCTGCGACCCTCAAGGCACTCACAGCAGGCATGATCTGACGCCCCGCGTGATAGCATTCCGGCTTTAGCGCCCCAGCCCACCGCAATCTACGGTCCACTGAATACGGTCCACTGACGCATGACATCGTCTTCCCGCAAACGTCTCACTGCATGGCTCGGCCTCGCCGCCATGTGGCTGGCGATTTGCATGCCGATCGTCAGTCAGGGACTTGCGGCGCATCGCGCCGGACAGGCGCGTGTGCTGGACGCCGCGTTCTGTACCGTCGACGGTGCCACGCACGCATCATCCGCCATGCTGGTGGCAGCGACGACCCACGGGCATGACGATGCGACACACGGCGCGGGCATGTCACATGCCGCGCATGAGACTCAGGGCGACCTTTGCGGCTACTGTTCGCTGCTCGCCAATCATCCGCCGCTCGTCATGCCCGCGCTCGCCGGTGCGATCTCGTTCGCATGGATCGCACGCGCCGGACCGGTCGCGGATGCCGTTTCGTCGAACACCCAACTCGCTTACACGCCGCCTGCGCGTGCCCCACCTGCCGTTTCCTGATCTCGCGTTCAGTCCGATGCCTCGCCACGCCCGGTGACGGCGTCGCTCCCTTTTCGCGCCCAATGCCTGTCTGACGCTTGCGCCAGCGGCACGCGCGCGCCGCTGCCATGCAGTGGCGACACGAGACGGAATCGTCACAACATGCAGACCTCTCACCCGCCGTACTCACAGACGCCTCACACCCGTGAAGCGCAACCGACGGCCGCCGCAGGCCAATACCGCACCCTCTGGCGCTGGCACTTCTATGCCGGTCTCTTCGTCATGCCCTGGCTCATGGTGCTCGCCATCACCGGCACGATTTACGTCTTTCAGCCGCAGATCGAACCTTGGCTCTATCACGACCGGCTGATCGTCGCGGCGTCCACCGAGCCGCGTCTGGCCGAGCAGACGCTGATGGAACGCGCCGCGGCGGCGCTGCCCGCAGGCGCGAAAGTCAGCTCCGTCGAGGTCAATCGCGATCCGACGCGCAGTGCGGAATTCATCTTTCGTCTGCCCGGTGGCGAGCGTGAGAGCGTCTATCTGAATCCTTACACGGGTGCAGTGCTCGGTACGCTCAGCGTCGAGCACCGGCTGATGGCGCAGGCGCGTGCGTTGCATCGCTCGCTCATGCTAGGCAAGCCCGGCGAATTGCTCATGGAGCTGGCCGGGTGCTGGACACTCGTCATGCTCGTGACCGGACTCGCGCTCTGGTGGCCGCGTGCGGGCGCAACGTGGGCGAATGCGCTGCGGCCGCGTTTACAGTTGCGCGGGCGTGCGCTGCTGCGCAATCTGCACGGCGTCGCGGGCTTGTGGCTCGCCGCCGGTGGACTGGCGTTCGTGCTGTCGGGGCTGCCGTGGTCCGGCTCGTGGGGCGCACAGTTCAAGGTGCTGACGTCGAAGATCGGCATGGGCTCGCCGTCCGGTGTCTGGGGCGAGGCACCGGTGCGCTCGCAGGCACCCGCAAAGCCCATGAAGATGGACGATCTGCCTATCGCCCAGATTCCGTGGGCCGTGGGGAACACGAAGGTCCCGCAGTCGACGCCGCCTGCAAGTGCCGATGGAATGGCCGGAATGGCGAACATGCCAGGCATGAACCATGCCGTGCATGACACGAAGGGAGCGGCCGACGAACATGCAGCCCATAACGGAGGTAGCGAACACAGTGCCCCGGGTGACGCAGGCCTGTCACCCGCTGCGTTGCGCGCAGAAGGCGCGCTGTCCGTCGACGACGTGATGGCCATTGCTTCGCGTATGGGTGTGCAAAGTGGCTATAGCCTCGTCGTACCGAAGCGTCCGGATGGCGTCTACACCGTGTCGTACTTCCCCGCCGACCCGAATGCCGAGCGCACGATTCACATCGATCAGTACAGCGGCCGCGTACTTCGCGACATCGATTACAACGCGTACGGTGCCGTTGCACAGGCGGTTTCGTACGGCACCGCGCTGCACATGGGCCGGTACTTCGGCGTGGCCAATCAATGGTTGTGTGCCGCCATTTCGATGGGACTGTTCGGCATGGCGGCGACGGGCGCGATCATGTGGTGGATGCGCCGTCCGGCACGAGCGCTCGGTGCGCCGTCGCGCCCGCAGGCGCGTCCGCCGATGCGCGGATGGACCGCCGGTATGGTGGCGCTCGGCTGCGTTTTCCCGCTCATGGGGGCGACTATGGCGCTCGTCTGGGTTGGCGACCGGGCGATCTTCGGACGACGTTCGGGCGCTTAGTCCCCGTCGGCGACACCCGAGCGACTTCGCGGGTGTCGCTCACTCGACGAGCGCGTCGTCAGGTCGCGGGCCGACATAGGCGGCACGCGGACGAATCAGTTGCGTACTCTCGCGTTGCTCTCTGGCGTGCGCGATCCAGCCGATAGTGCGTCCGAGTGCGAAGAGACCGAACGCAGCCCCGACCGGCAATCCAAGGTGACGGCGCACCGCCACGAGGGCGAAATCGAGCGACGGGCGTTGACCGATCAATGCGTCGGCCGAGTCGATCATCGTTTGCCACGCGGGATGCGCAGGCAAGACCCGCGCGAGCATCGCACTCGCCCGTACATCCCCGGCCGGATAGAGATGATGGCCGAAGCCGGGCAGCTTCTCACCCCGCGCCAATCGCTCGCGCATGCGCGCGGCGGTATCGATCTCGCCGACTTCGTCCCACATCGCTTCATTGCGTGCCGTGGTGCCACCATGACGGCCGCCGGTCAGCGCGGACAGCCCCGCCACGATCGCCGCGCGCAAGCTCGCGCCGGTCGATGCCACGCAGCGGGCCGTGAAGCTCGATGCGTTCAACTCGTGGTCCGCGCACAGCACCAGCGCCATGCGGATGAGGTCGGCACCCTCGGCGTCGCTCACGCTCCACGCGGCTGCACATTGTTCGTGAATTGGCGCGTGACTTGGCAGTGTGCCCAGCAAGCAAGCCGTCATCGTACGTAGCAACGCGGCGCTGCCCTGCGCCACGCGCACCGGATCGCGTTGCCAGATCGCGGTCGACGCGTCATCGCTCGCGACGGTGAATGCGGGCAGCAATGCGTCTTCGGCCCGGCGGTCGCGATACCGTTCGAGCAACATCACGGGCCAGTCGACGGCGAGGTGCTTGATTGAGGCGGTTGCGTCGTCACCAAATGCCGACGCCTCATCGCATTGCCACAGCCACGCCGCCGTGGCTTCGACGGAGGCTGTCTGCGCCATCTGCAACGCGTCACGTCCCCGGTAGTAGCACCGTCCATCTTCGATCAGCGTGATGGACGACTCCAGCACCGGCATGCCCCAGTCCAGCGCGGCCTTGACCACCTCCTTCGGCTTGCGTCCGCGCGTGCGTTGCGTCGCCAGGTGCTCTACATCCGATGCGCGATAGCGACGCTCACGATGCGTCTTGCCTGGCTCGGCATGCAGCAGGCCACGACTGACGTACGCGTAGAGGGTCTGGAGCGACACGCCGAGATGCTCGGCCGCTTGTTTCGCAGTGAAGTATTGCATCGCCGAAGCCGGTAGATGACCAACAGATTGATTAAGTTAATCAATATTGACAATAAAATCCATCGGCTTAAGCTTCAATGCGCCGGCAGTCTTGCATCGCGACTCATTGCGATGCCACGTATCGAATCGTTCGAGGACTTCCCATGCGTTCCCCTGTTTCAGAGACTTCCCCCGCGACATCCCCAACGCCCCCAACGCCCCCAGCGTCCCATCGTGCGCTTCCGTTGGCGGAAGACACCGGTGTTGTCGCGTCGTACCTGAGCGAGATGCGCCATGCCGTCGACGGCGGCAAGCACGCGGCAGCCGATCTCACGCTGAGTGGCACCGGTGCATTGCCCTGCACCTTTCCGTACACCGATTTCGCGACCGCCTCGATCGCTACGGCGACATTGGCTGTGGCCAGTCTGTCTACAGGGGCTTCGGGCGACTACGGCCTGAGCGCACGCGCCGTTGCACCGCACGTCAATGTCGACCGGCGACTGGCGTCGTTCTGGTTCCAGACGTCGTTGCGTGCACAGGGCTGGTCATCGGCGCCCATGTGGGACCCGGTTGCAGGCGACTACCGGACGGCCGACGGCTGGATTCGTCTGCACACCAATGCCCCGCATCATCGTGCGGCCGCACTAGCGGTACTGGGTGTGGAGGCCGACAGAGACGCCGTCGCGGAGATCGTCTCGACGTGGCAGGCCGACGCGCTCGAAGCGGCCGTCGTGGCGCACGGCGGTTGTGCCGCCGCCATGCGTTCGCTCGCGCAATGGCGTGAGCATCCGCAAGGGATGGCCGTCGCCAGCGAACCCTTGCTGCATTGGGAGACGTTCGACACTGGAAGCGCCAGCAACACACGACGCAGCACATGGCAGCTCATGCGCGAACGGCCGCTGAGCGGCATTCGCGTGCTGGATCTGACACGCATCCTCGCGGGGCCGACAGCCACTCGCTTTCTCGCGGGCTTCGGCGCACAGGTACTGCGCATCGACCCGCCCGGCTGGGACGAACCCGGCACGGTGCCGGAAGTCGTGCTCGGCAAACGCTGCGCACGGCTCGACCTCAAGCACCCCAACGGACGCGAAGCCCTTGAACGATTGCTGCGCGACGCGGACATCGTCGTCCACGGCTATCGTCCCGACGCATTGGAAGGTCTGGGACTCGGTGCCGCACGGCGTCGTGAACTCAATCCGACGTTGATCGACGTCTCGCTCGATGCCTACGGGTGGCAAGGTCCGTGGTCCGCGCGACGCGGCTTCGACAGTCTGCTGCAGATGAGCGCAGGCATTGCCGACGCGGGGATGCGTGCTGCCGGTGCCGAACGTCCGGTGCCGCTCCCCGGGCAAGGCATCGATTACGCGACCGGATACCTGATGGCGGCGGCGGCCGTGCACGCGTTAGCGCTTCGTCAGACGCTGGGAGTCGGAAGTTCAGTGAAGGCTTCGCTGGCCAGAACGGCCAACTTGCTTGTGACGCACCGTACACCGGAGAATGCGCTGCCACCGTTGGCTACCGAGACGGCGGACGATCTGTCACCGCGCATCGAGGACACGTCGTGGGGGCCTGTCCGACGTGTCGCCACGCCGATGTCGGTGGCGGGTACGCCCGTCGACTGGGCATTGCCCGCGCTGGCTTTGGGAACGGCAACGCCGCAGTGGCCGTAATCGTCTGAGACAGGGTGTGCGCTCGTCGCCGCGCACCCCGTCGCTGGCCGTGCCGTCAGTCGATGACGTGTCGCTTCGCCTGACGCGCCGCGTGCAACTGGCGTTCCGCCTGACTCAGCAAAATCGACACGCTCGCGGGTGCGCCGCTGCCCGTGCCGGTGACGTCGAAGGTGGCGGGATCTGCCATCGCGATGCCGAAACTGGCGGTCAGCGTCAGCGTTTCTCCGTTCGGCAAGGCGAGCGTCGTGGCTTCGATGCGCCCACGCAGCAATTCCGCGAACTGTCGGGCGCGCGATTCGTCGAGCACGCGCGCCAGAATCACGAACGCATCCGCGCCCAGCCGCGCCACAACGTCCCCCGGTTGGCATGTATTCAGACAGACGGCGCCCACTCGGCGCAGCACATCGTCGCCCACGCTGTGGCCCCACGCGGCATTGAGTTGCGTGAAGTTGTCGATATCGAACTTGATCAGTGCAATGGGGCCAGGCGTACGCATCGCACACAGCACCCGCGCCTGACGCTCGAAGGCGCGCCAGTTCATCAGGCGTGTGAGCGGATCGGTATCCGAACTCATCTCCAGCTCGCCGACCAGTCGCGCGCGCTCGCGGCGCAGTTGGACCAGTTCGACGGCATTCAACCGCAACACGCGCAACGCGTCGAACACGGCACGCACCTGTGCGCGCTTCATCGGGACACCGTCGACCGGCACCGTTGCGTCGAGATTACCTTGGGCGAGATCGTCGACGAATCGGGTGGCGGACTCAAACGGCAGCACTACGGTGCGCCGGAAGTTGCGCATCGCCACGATGATGACAAACACCAGTACCGCCTCCACCAATGACGTCAGGATCAGCCATCGCAACGCCCGGGAACGTTGCAGTTCGACCTGGTGTTGCGCAAGCCGCAGCATGCTGTCGCGCAAGTCCGTGATGGCCCGCATTGTCGGCACATACTGGCGGGCGAACTCGGCCGTCGTGAGCACGGGCGGCGTCGGCTGTGCGGCCAGCGTGCGAACCGTCGCCACGTAATGCAGCCCCGTCCCGAAGTATTGCGCGTTCAGGGTGCTCAGTGAGTCGGGGCCCAGTTCCGGCGGTTCGTTGACGCGCGCACCGATCATATCGCGCAGCTGATCGATACGGCCGAGCGTGCGCTCGATGGCACGCTGATCGGCTTCGGTCAGGGTCTGTCGGGTGGTGAGTGCGGCGGTGAAGTGCGATCCGAGTTGGCCGGCGTACTCCCGGAGATCGGCCGCAAGACGCGCGAGGATGACGTAATGCAGTGCGCCCGGTGCGCCGCGTGACACGATATCGATGCGCGACGACGCCACGGGTGTGAAGTCGGCGATGACACGAACCATGCGATCGACGGCATCGCGCACGGAGGCGTCGCTGCGCATTTCGCGCGGGCGCTGCACCAGCAGATCGACGTTCGCACTGGCCGCAGCGAGATCGAGCCGCGCCCGCTCGACGGCATGCAGACCGCTTGCACATTGGTTGCAGTCGTCCGAAGACAGCGCCGAGAGCAGTTCCTCTAGTCGTTCGTTGGTCGCTTCGCGCGCATTGCGCAAGGCGGTGACAGACGACGCAGGCAGCGGGAGGTCCGCGCCCAGAACGGCATTGGCCGGGCCGCGCTCGGCGGACGCCTTTTCCATCGCCAGCAAGGTCGCGCGCAACGCGTCGAGCGCGAGCGCTGCGTCGCTGGCCCGCCGGTACGTTCCCCACGCCAGGCACAGCAGGCCGCTGCAAAGCACGACGACGGCGCAGACGATGGCGAGGTTCTGTAACCGGAGACGACCCGTGAGCGAAATGGCCGAAAGTAACTTGCGCTTCATTGACGATGACACCGTCGGCCACACGGTACGGAGTCCCACGGAGGCCGCGACGGATGCCCCGCGATGGTGGCAATCCGGGGCATGCCTCGGAAACGTCGTGCCCGGCACTTGGCACACACGCTTGGCATCGCAAAAACCGCCTTCGGAAGGCAGGAATCACGAGGCGCCATTGTCGCACACCGGTATGCCGCGCCCCGTGTAGCTCCCTAAACTTATAGGTCGATCGCCAGCTCTGTGCCTTGCTTGATGGCGCGCTTTGCGTCGAGTTCCGCCGCCACATCGGCCCCGCCGATGACATGCACACGCACACCCGCCGCCTGCAACCCTTCAGCCAATTCCCGCAGCGGCTCCTGTCCCGTGCACAAAACTACGTTATCAACGGGCAGCACATGCGGCACATCGTCAATGGTGACGTGAAGCCCCTCGTCGTCGATACGCCGATAGGTCACGCCCGGGATCATTTCCACGCCGCGATGTTTGAGCGACGTACGGTGAATCCAGCCGGTGGTTTTTCCCAGACCGTCGCCAACCTTCGAGGTCTTGCGCTGCATCAGGAAGACTTTGCGCGGCGAGGTTTCGGGAACGGGAGGACGCAGGCCACCCGCATGGGCGTACGACGGATCGATGCCCCACTCCGCGTAGAACTTCTCGGGCACCAGCGTGGCGCTCTCGCCCGCTTGCGTGAGGAATTCGGCCACGTCGAAACCGATACCGCCCGCACCGAGCACCGCGACGGTTCGGCCGACCTCGGCCCCCCCGCGAAGCACATCGATATAGCGCAGCACCTTCGGATGATCGACGCCTTCGATGTCCGGCGTACGGGGCACAACGCCGGTCGCGAGGACCACGTCGTCATAACCGCCCCCGGTAAGCGACTCCACCGTCGCGCGGGTGTTCAACTGAACGTTGACGCCGCTGGCGTCCAGCGCGTGCCGGAAGTAACGCAGCGTCTCGAAGAACTCTTCCTTGCCAGGAATGCGCTTGGCCATATTGAACTGCCCGCCGATCTCGGTATCGGCTTCGATGAGCGTGACGTCGTGTCCGCGTCGCGCAGCCACCGTGGCCGCCGCCAATCCCGCAGGCCCCGCGCCGACGACCGCCACGCGGCGTCGACGCCCGGTCGGCTCGATGCGCAACTCGGTCTCATGGCACGCACGCGGGTTGACCAGACACGAGGTGATCTTGCCGCTGAACGTGTGGTCGAGACACGCCTGATTGCAGCCGATGCACGTGTTGATCGTCTCTGCGCGGTCTGCGGCCGCCTTGTTGACGAATTCGGGATCGGCCAGCAGCGGGCGCGCCATCGAGACCATGTCGGCCTCGCCGTCCGCCAGAATCCGCTCGGCCACATCCGGCATGTTGATGCGGTTGGTCGTGATGAGCGGAATGCCCACGTGGCCCTTGAGCTTTCCCGTCACCCACGCGAAGGCAGCGCGCGGCACGCTCGTGGCAATCGTCGGAATGCGGGCTTCGTGCCAGCCGATGCCCGAGTTGATCAGCGTCGCACCGGCGGCCTCGATCGCGCGGGCGAGCCGGACGACTTCGTCAAACGTAGAGCCGCCCTCGACCAGATCGAGCATCGACAGACGGTAGATGATGATGAATTCGTGCCCGACGCGCTCTCGCACCCGGCGAACGATCTCCACCGGAAAGCGCATGCGATTCTCGTAGCTGCCGCCCCATTGGTCGGTGCGATGGTTGGTCCGGGCGGCAATGAACTCATTGATCAGATACCCCTCGGAACCCATGATTTCGACGCCGTCGTAACCCGCGCGCTGCGCGAGTGCCGCACAATGCACGAAGTCGTCGATGGTCGACTCGACTTCTTCGCTCGTCAGTTCGCGAGGTTTGGCCGGTGTGATGGGGGCCTGCAAGGCGCTCGGAGCGACGAGATCGGGATGGTAGGCGTAGCGGCCGAAATGCAGGATCTGCATGGCGATCTTGCCGCCAGCAGTGTGAACGGCGTCGGTCACGACACGATGCTTGTCCGCTTCCTCTTCCGTGCTGAGCTTGGCACCGCCCGCATACGGACGGCCCGCCTCATTCGGCGCGATACCGCCCGTCACCATCAGCGCCACGCCGCCGCGGGCGCGCTCGGCGTAGAACTCGGCCATCCGGGCAAAGCCGTTGCGCGCTTCTTCCAGTCCAACGTGCATCGAACCCATCAGCACGCGGTTGCGCAACGTCGTAAAGCCCAGATCCAGGGGCTGCATCAGGTGGGGATAGCCGCTTGTCGCGCTCATGGCTTGTCTCTCTCGTCGTCCGGCCCGGAGATAGCGGGCCGCGGGTCTTGTGGGATTGGGGGATGACCACGTATATGGCCGGTTATGCAACCGGTTGCATAGTTTGATGGCGATTCTAGCGCGTCCCGACGACTATGCAACCCGTTGCATAGTGTGATTAGAGTCCTTAGACTACCGGGCATGCCGCTCGCCCACGCCCTGATGACCTCGCTGCTGGAGAAATCCTCCTCGGGGTACGACCTCGCCCGCCGCTTCGACAAGTCCATCGGCTTCTTCTGGCACGCCACGCATCAGCAGATCTATCGCGAATTGGCGCGCATGGAGACCGCCGGTTGGATCGCGTCGACGGCCGCCCCGGACGGCGGACGCACGCGCAAACGCGTCTACCGGGTGCTCGACGGCGGACGCGACGAACTCCTCAACTGGGCCGCCACACCGACCGAGCCGTCCGACCTGCGCGACGACCTCATGGTCCGATTGCGCGCCGACGCCGCCATCGGCTCCCTGCGTCTACAGCCCGAACTAGCGCGGCGGGCGACGCTTCACGCGCAAAAACTGGCCGCCTATCAGGCCATCGAAGCGCGCGACTTCCCGGCGGACGCACCGCTGACACGCGAAACCGCCTTGCAACGTCACATCCTGCGACTCGGCGTGCGCTACGAACAAGGCTGGCTCGACTGGACCCGCGAGGCGCTGGCCCTGCTGGCACAATGGGACGGCCCCGCGACCGGTGCGCCTGACGAAGCCTGATCAGGCAGCCTGATGCCATCGAACGAGATCGCGAATTCGTCCCATTTTCTTGTCAACGGACGAGGTGTCTGGCGCGTTTAACGTGAGAATCGACGTTAAGCCTACCGGCGAACGTCACCGTTTTTCGCCCTACCCTACACCCTACGCATTCATGGTGTTTTCTTCCAAGCGCTCCAAGCTTTCCCGGCTGGCCGGCCGCGCCCGCGTCGCGACGCTCTCCCTGCTAGCCGCCGCCGTACTCCCGCTGACGTTCTCGTCCGCCCACGCCGGCACGGTCATCGTGCTCGACTCGGGTGCCGCGCAGCTTTCCCTCATCGATCAGGCGTCACATAAGGTCATTGGCACGATGCCCACGGGCAAAGAGCCGCATCACCTGATGATTACGCCCGACAAGCGTTCGCTGATCGTGGCCAATTCGGTCTCGAACAGCCTGATGTTCCTCGACCCGAACACCGGCAAGTTCCAGCGTCAGGTCGCGGACATCGACGATCCTTACCAGCTTGGCTTCTCGCCCGACCACAAGTGGTTCGTGACGGCGGCATTGCGTCTGGATCGTGTCGATCTGTATCACTACGACGGTGAAAACGTCACGGTCGCCAAACGTATTCCGCTGGCCAAGACCCCGAGCCACATGACGTTCTCGTCCGACAGCAAGACGGTGTTCGTCACGCTTCAGGACTCGGGCGAGCTGGCCGCCATCGATCTGGCGACGCAAACGGTGAAATGGCGCATGCCGGTCGGCAAGACCCCGGCGGGCCTGTGGATGACGCCCGGCGACAAGTATCTGCTCGTCGGCATGACGGGCGAGGACGACGTGGCCGTGGTCGACTGGCGGGCGCAGAAGGTCGTCAAGCGCATCCAGACCGGCCGTGGCGCACACAACTTCCGCTCGTTGTCCGACGGACGTCATATTGCGGTGAGCAACCGCGTGGAAAGCACCATCAGCATTCTCGATTACGAGTCGCTGACCAAGGTGGCCGACCTCACCGGTCTGATGCCGGGACCGGACGATATGGAATTGTCCGCAGATAAACGCTATCTTTGGGTAACGTTCCGATTTGCCCGCCACGTTGGCGTGATCGACCTGACGACCCGTAAGCTGGTCGACACCATTGCTGTGAACCGTTCGCCGCATGGCATCTATTTTGCCGATCGCGCCCCGGTTCTCTCGCCGAATCCGGACTGACAAGGCCGATAGATGATTCAGGAAGCCCTCAATTTCGTCGATAGCGGCATTTCCGCCGTCCAGACGCTCGTCTATGTCGATGTGGTGCAGCCGCTGCTGTTCCACTTCAATCTGATGGGTTACGACGACGATATCTACGACGCCCTTTATCTCGTGATCATCGGCGTATTGCAGGTCGGCCTGACGTACGTGCTGTTGCGCCCGCTAGAAGCGCTGCGTCCGATCGAGCAGTGGCAAGATCGTAAGCAGGTACGGGCGGACGTCATCTACACGTGGATCGCCAAGCTGGGCATTCTGAATCTGCTGTTCTTCGTGGTGTTGCAGCCGTTCTTTAACGACTTGCAGAGCCAGATGGTGATTCGCGGGCTGCCCAGCGTCGATCTGGACGGCCTGGTGCCCGGCGTGACCGACCAGCCCATCGTCTCATTCCTGCTGTATCTGACGGTGCTCGACTTCGCTGGCTATTGGTATCACCGCTGGCAGCATCGCTTCGGCGTGTGGTGGGAACTGCATGCCGTGCATCACAGCCAGCAACAGATGTCGCTGTGGTCGGACGACCGCAATCACTTCCTCGACGACATCGTGCAGGCCGCGTTCTTCGCCGGAATCGCTCTGTTCATCGGCGTGCAGCCTGCGCAGTACGTCGTGCTGGTGGCCGTGGGCAACTTCCTGCAAAGCGTGCAGCACGTCAACGCCCGCTTGCCGTATGGCCCGGTGCTCGAACGCCTGATCGTGAGCCCGACGTTCCATCGTCGCCATCACGCCATCGGCTACGGTCACGAAGGCACGCGCTATGGCTGCAACTTCGGCGTGCTCTTCCCGTGGTGGGACATGCTGTTCCGCACGGCATCGTGGGAAAAGACCCTAGAGCCGACCGGCATTCGCGACCAGTTGCCAGCCCCGGCAGGACGTTCGCGCCGCTACGGTCTGGGCGTCGTTGCCCAGCAAGTTCGTGCCTTCGGCCGCATCGTCAAGCGTCTCGCACCGCGCCGTACATCGCCCCGCCAGCCGGTCTGAAGCGCCTTCCCGGCGTGAAAAGGCTTCCGGCCCCTTACCGGCAAGCCCCGCAGTAACACGATGTAACAGGGGGACGACGACCGTCCCCCTACCTCCCAAGCCCCTTCTCGCTCGCACCTTTCCGCTACGACTTCCCTGTCCCGACAGGCTTTCACGGGCGTTTTCGACCCGACGCCGCCCTCCCATTTCAAACAGCCGCAGGTAACACGCCGTAACGTCGGGCGGCCGTTCGCATCGCCAAAACCGGCATGCCCCTAGCTAGACTGCTAAGCGTGGTCTTCCCGGTGGTCCGGGGAGCTTCCCGGCAGGCTCGCCGGGCGGAGAGGCGAAGATGGAAAATACGTCGAACACAGCGGCGTCACCCCAGGAAACGAACCCCCCGAAGCGACGTCGCACGGCGCTCTGGATCGGCATTGTCATCCTTGTGCTGGTGGCATGGGTCGCATGGCATCTGATGCACCGCCCGGCGACCAAGCGCGGCGCGCAGCCGCAAATCGTTTCCGTCGCCAAGGTCGCTTACGGCGAGATGCCCGTCACGATCACCTCGCTCGGCACAGTCACTCCCGAAGCGACGGTGACGGTATTGCCGCAGTTGAGCGGCTACCTCACGCAGGTCGGCTATCAGGAGGGGCAGGACGTCAAACAGGGCCAGTTCCTCGCCCAGATCGACCCCCGCCAGTACGAAATCAGCAAGGAACAGGCCCAGGCGCAACTGGCCAAGGACCGAGCAGCCCTCGCGCAGGCGAAGGCCGATCTGGCCCGTTACACCCAGCTCCACGAGCAGAAGTCGATTGCCGAGCAGACGTTCGTCGACCAGCAATTCACGGTCGCGCAGGACGAAGCCGCTGTGAAAGCCGATCTTGCCAACATCAAGCAATTCGAACTCGATCTGACGTACTGCCGCATCACTGCACCGGTATCGGGGCGTGTCGGTCTGCGCCTCGTAGACCCGGGCAACTACGTCACCGCAACGAGCACGACGGGCATCGCCGTCATTACCAGCATCAAGCCAACGACGGTCGAGTTCACGGTCGCTCAGAACGCCTTGCCTGCCGTCATGAAACGCTACCGCACCGGCGAACCGCTGGCGGTCACCGCGTATTCCAGCGACAACCGCGAGCAACTCGCGACCGGCACGCTTTACGCCGTGAGCAACCAGATGGCGACGGCGACCGGCACGGTCACGCTGCGCGCACGCTTTGCGAACGACGACGAAGTGCTGTTCCCACAGGAGTTCGTCAACGTGAAGCTGCTCGTCGACACGATGCAGCACGCCGTGCTGGTGCCGACACCCGCTGTCCAGAGCGGCGCACCGGGCGACTTCGTCTACGTGGTCACGCCGCAAAAGACCGCGTCGCTGCGCAAGGTCACGATCGGGCCGAGTGACGGTAAGCACACCGTCGTCACCGCAGGCGTGAACGCGGGCGAGACGGTGGTCACGGACGGTATGGACCGACTCAGCGATGGGGCCCACATCGCCCTCCCCTCGACGGCGAGCGGCGCGAGCGCCCGCCCATGAACTTTTCGCGAATCTTCATCCTGCGCCCGGTCGCGACCTGGCTGCTGATGATCGCGCTCGTGCTGATCGGCCTTGTGGCAGTGCGGGTGTTGCCGGTGTCCTCGCTGCCGAGCGTCGACTATCCGACCATCCAGGTGCAGACGTTCTACCCGGGCGCGAGTCCGTCGGTGATGGCGACGACGGTCACCGCGCCGCTCGAAGTGCAGCTCGGGCAGATCCCCGGCCTGCAACAGATGATCTCGTACAGCGCGGAAGGCTCGTCCGTCATCACGCTGCAATTCGATCTGGCGCTCAATCTGGACGTCGCCCAGCAGAACGTGCAACAGGCAATCAACGCTGCGAACAGCCTGCTGCCGAGCGGGCTGCCCGCACCGCCGACCTACGCCAAAGTCAATCCGGCAGACCAGCCGATCATGACGCTGGCCGTCACGTCGTCCACGCTGTCGCTCACGCAATTGCAGGACGCCGCCAACAACCGGCTCGCCGCGAAAATCTCGCAGGTGGCAGGCGTCGGCTTCGTGACGCTCGCGGGCGGCAACGTGCCTGCGGTGCGCGTCGAAGCCGATCCGCAAAAGCTCGCGGCGTACGGCCTGAATCTGGACGACCTGCGCACGCTGCTCGCGAACGTCAACGTCAGCCAGCCGAAGGGCAACTTCGACGGCCCCGAGCTCGATTACACATTAGACGCCAACGACCAGATTACCGATCCGCAGGACTATCTGGACACGGTCATCGCCTATCAGAACGGCAACCCCGTCTATCTGCGCGACGTCGCGCACGTCGCTAAGGCCGCGCAGGATGTCGAGCGCGGCGCGTGGCTGAACAAGACCCCGGCCATTGTGCTGAACGTGCAACGCCAGCCCGGCGCGAACGTCATCGCTACCGTGGATCAGATCAAGCGGGCGCTGCCGCAACTGGAAGCCACTCTGCCCGCCGGTATGAAGGTCAGCGTGGTGTCCGACAGCACGGGCGTGATCCGCGCGTCGGTCAGCGACGCCGCGTTCGAACTCGTGCTCGCCGTGGTGCTCGTGGTAGCCGTGATCTTCGTCTTCCTGCGCAACGTTCCGGCCACCGTCATCCCGAGCATTTCGGTGCCGGTCTCGCTGATCGCCACGCTCGCGGTCATGTACGAGCTGGGTTACTCGATCGACAATCTCTCGCTCATGGCGCTCATCATCGCCACGGGCTTCGTGGTCGACGACTCCATCGTCATGATCGAGAACGTCGTGCGCTATCTCGAAGCGGGCATGGCACCGCTGGAAGCCGCGCTGGCGGGGGCGGGACAGATCGGCTTCACGATCATGTCGTTGACGATCTCGCTGATCGCTGTGCTGATTCCGCTGTTGTTCATGGGCGGCGTGATCGGACGCCTGTTCGGCGAATTCGCCGTGACGCTCGCCGTGACCATCGTGATATCGGCCATCGTATCGCTCACCGTGGTGCCGATGTTGTGCGCGCGCATTCTCCGGGCACAGGAGGCGCGCCATCCGAGTCGCTTCGAGCGCGCGAGCGAGCGAGTGTTCGACAAGACGTTGGCCGCTTATGAGCGTGGACTGAAATGGGTGCTCGATCATCAGTTCCTGACGCTGATGGTCGCGCTCGTCACGGTGGCGCTGACCGTCGTGCTGTACGTTGTGATCCCGAAGGGCCTGTTCCCCGTGCAGGACGTCGGGGTGCTGCAAGGCATCACGGTGGCGGACAACTCGGTCTCCTACGCCGCGATGGTCAGGCGGCAGGCCGCGCTGGCCGACGTCGTCCTGCAAGACCCGGACGTGACGTCCATCACCTCCTACGTCGGCATCGACGGGATCAACACCACGCTCAACAACGGCCGGTTCCTCATCAACCTGAAGGCACGGGACGACCGTTCCGATAGCGCCGTCGAGATTGGTCGTCGGCTTCAGCAAGCCACGGCGAAGGTGCCCGGCATCCGGCTTTATGTGCAGCCAGCGCAGGATCTGACGCTCGACACCACCGTCTCGCCTAACCAATACAAGTTCGTGATGCGCGGCCCCGATCAGGCGACGCTCGCGAAATATGTCCCGCCGCTGATCGCCCGGATGAAACAGATCTCGTCGATCACGGACGTGGCCAGCGACCTCGATACGAGCGGCCTGTCGATTCAGGTGGAAGTCAACCGTCAGTTGGCGGCGCGCTACGGCATTACGCCTGCGACCATCGACAATGCGCTGTACGACGCCCTCGGCCAGCGCATTGTGTCGACGATCTTCGAGCAGTCGGCGCAGTACCGCGTGATCCTCGTGGCAAAGCCCGAATCGCTCAACTCGATCCAGTCGCTCGGCACGATCTATCTGCCGAGCCAGACGAGTTCGAGCGGACAGGTGCCGCTCTCGGCCATCGCGTCGCTCAAGGTCGTTCGAACGCCGCTCGCGATCAGCCACCTCCAGCAATTCCCGGCGGTCACGGTGTCGTTCAATCTCGCACCAGACGCCTCGCTGTCGAGCGCCGTCAAGGAAATTCGCAACGCCGAGCAGGCCGTTCATCTGCCACCCTCGATTGCCTCGTCGTTCCAGGGCGCGGCGCAGGCGTTCGAAGATTCGCTCTCCAGCGAGGTCTACCTGCTCGTGGCCGCACTGGTCGCCGTCTACATCGTGCTCGGCGTGCTCTACGAGAGCTTCATCCATCCGGTCACCATTCTGTCGACGCTGCCGTCGGCAGGGATCGGCGCGCTGCTTGCGCTGATGCTCACGGGCAGCGATCTCGATGTGATCGGCATCATCGGCATCGTGCTGCTGATCGGAATCGTCAAGAAGAACGCCATCATGATGGTGGACTTCGCGCTGGACGCCGAACGCACGCATAACAAGCCGCCGCGCGAGGCCATCTTCGAGGCGTCGCTGCTGCGTTTCCGGCCGATTCTGATGACGACGCTGGCCGCCATGCTCGGTGCATTGCCGATGCTGCTCGGCTCCGGGACAGGGTCGGAGTTGCGGCGACCGCTGGGGCTGGCGATCATCGGCGGTCTGGCGATGAGCCAGTTGCTCACGCTGTTCACCACGCCTGTCATTTATCTGTACTTCGATCGCCTTGCTGCCCGGGTCCGTGAGCGCCGTGCCGCGCGACGCGAACGCCGTGCGCACGCCGGCCATATGAGAACACCGCCGGACGATGAACCAGGAGGTGCGCCGTGAACCTCTCGGCGCTCTTCATCAAACGGCCCGTTGCGACCACCCTCTTAGCGGTCGCCGTGCTGATTTCGGGACTGCTCGCCTATCTGCGCCTGCCGGTCGCGCCCTTGCCCAACATCGCCTTCCCGGTGATTGCGGTGCAAGCGAGCATGGCGGGGGCGAGTCCCGAGGTGATGGCGGCGACGGTCGCCGCGCCGCTGGAACGGCGGCTGGGGGTGATCGCCGACGTCACCGAACTCACGTCGACGAGCACCGTCGGCTCCGTCTCGATTCCTGTCGTCTTCGGCCTGAAGCGGGATATCGAAGGCGCGGCGCGCGACGTCGAAGCCGCCATTCAGGCCGCGCGGGCCGACCTGCCGAGCACGCTGCGCAGCAACCCGAGCTATCGCAAGTTCAACCCGGCCGATACGCCGGTGATGGTGATCGCACTGACGTCCGCCACGCTCACCACGGCGCAACTCTACGATTCGGCCGACTCGATCATCCTGCAGCAGTTGTCGCAGGTCGATGGCGTGGGCCAGATCACGGTCGGCGGCGGCGCGCTGCCCTCGGTGCGTGTCGAGCTGGAGCCCGGCAAGCTCAATAGCTACGGGATCGGACTGGAAGACGTTCGGGCCGCCCTCTCTGCGGCCAACGCCAACAGCGCCAAGGGCCATCTGGATCAGGGCGACCAGCGTTTCGAAGTCACCTCGAACGATCAGATCAGCAAGGCCGACGGCTACAAGGACCTGGTCGTCGCGTATCGCAACGGCGCGCCCGTGTTGCTGCACGACGTCGCGCTCGTGCGCGACAGCAACGAGAACATCCGCAACGCCGGGCTGTTCAACAACAAGCCCGCTGTGCTGGTCATCGTCTACCCGTCGCCCGGCAGCAATGTGGTCAAGACCGTCACCCAAATCCGCCAGATCCTGCCGCTCGTCGAAGCCACGCTGCCGCATGACATCAAGGTGGGCGTGGCGCTGGACCGTTCCGTGTCAGTCGAAGCGTCGCTCAAGGACACCGAACGCACCCTGATTCTCGCGGTGCTGCTGGTCATCGGCGTGGTGTTCGTCTTCCTGCGCTCGGCCAACTCGACGCTGATCCCCGCAGTGGTGCTGCCGCTCTCCATCATCGGCACGTTCGGCCCGATGTACCTGCTGGGTTACAGCCTCGACAACCTGTCGCTCATGGCGCTCACCATTGGCACAGGCTTCGTCGTGGACGACGCCGTGGTTGTGATGGAGAACATCGTGCGCCATCTGGAACTGGGCGTGCCGCCGAAGGAAGCCGCCCTGCTTGGCGCAGGCGAAGTCGGCTTCACCGTACTGTCGATGAGTCTGTCGCTGATCGCCGTCTTCCTGCCGATCCTGCTCATGCCTGGCATTGTCGGCCTGCTGTTCCATGAGTTCGCGGTCACGCTATCCATCGCCATTCTGATCTCGATGGTGATCTCGCTCACCGTCACGCCGACGTTGTGCGCCTATGTGCTCACGCGGGAATCGGCCACATCCGAAGCCCGCTGGTCGCAGTGGATCGGCCGTCAGTTCGACCGGTTCCGCGATGCCTATGCCCGCTCCCTCGCCGCTGTACTCGACCATGCCGGGCTTGTCGGTCTGGTGATGCTGGGCCTGCTCGTCGGCAATCTGTTCCTTTTCCGGTTGCTACCCGCGACATTCTTTCCCGAGCAGGACACCGGCATTCTGATCGGTCAGATCATGGCGGATCAGAGCATCTCGTTCCCGGCCATGCGCAAGAAGCTGGAACAACTGCAAACCATTGTGCAGACGGATCCTGCGGTCGCCTCGGTCGCGGGCTTCACCGGCGGACGCTCACTCAACTCGGCGACCGTCTTCGTCCAGTTGAAGCCGTTGGCGGAACGCCATCTGACGGCGGACGCCGTAGTCAACCGCCTGCGTCCCAAACTTAATGCCGTATCGGGCGCACGGCTATTCCTTCAGGCCCAGCAGGACTTGCGCGTCGGTGGACGCCAGTCGGCCGCCGAGTATCAGTACACATTGACGAGCGACGACGCGCAGGCGCTCTACAAATGGGTGCCCAAGCTGGTCACCGAACTTGGCAAACACCGCCAGGCGGTGCTCGACGTGAATACCGATCTCCAGCAGAACGGTTTGCAGATGTATGTCGACATCCATCGCCAGATGGCTTCGCGGTTCAACCTGCAACCGAACCAGATCGATAACGTCCTGTACGACGCCTTCGGGCAACGCACCGTCTCTACGATCTACAACCCGATCAATCAGTACTTCGTGGTGATGGAAGTCGCCCCGCAGTATTGGCAGTACCCCACGTCGCTCAATCAGATCTATCTGAGTACGGCCGCCGGTAACGCGAGCGGCACCGGGCAGACGCAGATGTCGGGCAAGACGGTGAGTGGCACGACCGTGAAGGCGGTCGCATCAGGCACAAACGCCCTAAACGCGAACGCCGTGGCCAACCAGCAGAACAACGCCATCTCGAACAGCCGGGGCGGGAATTCGAGTGGCAGCGCGGACAGCACCGCCTCGGAAACCATGGTGCCGCTGAGCGCGCTCGCCAGCTTCTCGGCACGTCACACTGCCACGCAGGTCAACCATCAGGGTGGCATGGTGGCGGCCACGATCTCGTTCAACCTTCCGGCGGGCGGGTCTTTGAGTGAAGCGCAGGTCGCTATCGACGACGCCGCACGGGCGATCGGCATGCCCGCGTCCGTGCACGGCGCGTTTGCGGGCGCAGCGCAGGCGTTCTCGCAATCGGTCGGCACGGTTCCGCTGCTGATCCTTGCGGCGCTCGGCGTCGTCTACATCGTGCTCGGCGTGCTCTACGAGAACACGATCCATCCGCTCACCATCCTCTCGACGCTACCTTCGGCAGGCATTGGTGCGACGCTCGCTCTGCTCATCTTCGGCACGCCGTTTTCCGTCATCGCGCTGATCGGGATGATTCTGCTGATCGGCATCGTGAAGAAGAACGGCATCATGATGGTCGACGTGGCGATCCAGTTGCAGCGCAACCAGAACATGCCCGCCAAGCAGGCGATTCACGAGGCGGCCGTCGTGCGTCTGCGCCCGATCATGATGACGACGTTCGCCGCCGTGCTCGGCGCGGTGCCGCTCGCCATCGCCCTCGGTCAGGGGGCGTCGTTGCGCCAGCCCCTCGGCGTGACGGTGATGGGCGGCCTGCTGCTCAGTCAGGTCTTCACGCTATACACCACCCCGGTCATCTATCTGTATCTCGACCGCCTGCGCGCCCGGCTGGCGCGCTGGTCCACGCGCCTTCCCTGGCATCGCGATTCCGGCCCGGAGGTTCGATCATGACGCTCATCAGAAACACTCGCCGAATGTCCCCACGTCCGATGCATCGGCTCACGCTCGCCTGCCTCGCTAGTCTTGTCTTGCTGGGTGGCTGCGCCGTCGGCCCCGACTATCAGCGCCCCCTCGTCGACATGCCCACCCATTTCACGGAGCTGGACGGCTGGACACAGGCACGCCCGGACGCCGAAGGCCCCAAAGGGGAATGGTGGAAGGCATTCCACGACCCGCTGCTCGACGAGCTGGAGCCTCAGGTAATGGTGTCGAACCAGACGGTGCGCCAGAGCTACGCCAATTATCAGCAGGCGCTCGCGGAGGTGCGTCAGGCACGCGCAGGCCTGTTCCCGACGCTCGGCATCGACGGCTCGGCCAGCCGCTCGCGCGGCAGCAGCGGCGGCGCGAGCACCACTGCGGCGCTCGCGTCGCGCAGTGGTGCGAACATCGTGAACTCGGCGTCGGCTGAAGGCAGCGTCAGTTGGGCACCGGACATCTGGGGGCAGGTGCGGCGAACCGTCGAACAAAGCAGCGCGACGGCGCAGGCCAGTCAGGCAACGTTGGCGAACGCGACGCTGTCCGAACAGATCGCATTGGCCAACGCCATCATCGACTTACGCATTACCGACGCCAATATCGACCTGCTGACGCAAACCGTCGCCGCCTATACCGAATACCTGCGCGTGGTGGCCGATCAGGATCGTGCCGGGACGGCGCCGCCATCGGACGTCATCACGGCGCGCACCCAGTTGGAAAACGCCCGGGCCAGCCTGATCGCGCTGGGCGTGTCGCGCGCCCAGTACGCGCACGCCATTGCCGTGCTGGTCGGGCGCAACCCGGAATCGCTGACGATCCCGCACAGCACGGCGCTCCCGACATTGCCGGACGTGCCGATCGGATTGCCGTCGACGCTGCTGCAACGGCGTCCGGACATTGCCGTGGCGGAGCGGCAGATGGCCGCCGAGAATGCCGCCATTGGCGTGGCCATCGCAGCTTACTACCCGAACATCACGCTCTCGCTCACGGACGGCTTTTCCGCCGCACCGGTTGCGGGACTCTTCAAGATCGCCAACTACGTGTGGTCCCTCGGCGCGAGTGCATCGGAGACGATCTTCGACGGCGGCGCACGCAGCGCCAAAGTGGATGCCACCCGTGCCGCCTACGACGCCGCCGTCGCCAACTATCGCGGCACGGTGCTCACGGCGTTGCAGGGCGTGGAGAACGATCTGTCGTCGCTGCGAATTCTGGAGCAGCAGGCGCAGGCGCTGGACGCCGCCGTGCGCGATTCGACCGATGGTGCACGCATTGCCATGAACGAATATCAGGCCGGAACGGTGGATTACACGACGGTCGTCACTGCGCAAACGACGCAGCTCAATACGCGACAGAACGCCCTGACGGTGCAGGAGTCGCGCTTGCTGGCGGCCACGTCGCTCATCGGCGATCTCGGCGGAGGCTGGTCGAACGAAGCCCTCGCGCAGGACACCGGCCCCCGCCCCGCGCAGACGAACGGGGCAACCGAGGCAACAGAAGCGAAGGTCCCAGCCTCGGCTCGCTGACCTAGCGGGGCTTATTCGCGGCCGGACCAAAGTCCGGGTCCGAGCCGAACGTCTTGCCTCGCGGCACGTTGGCGCACGCGGGTAAGTCCGGGAAGTCGGTGCAAATGATTCGCCGATCCTGATACTGGAATCCGTGGTCGATCATGCACAACTCGCCCTTGGCGAAGTCGTTGAGCGTCATGTCCTTGCGGTCGACGTATGCCGAATTGGGGAAGCCGCATGCCAGCATGGCGTTGCGCACGCCCTGCTCGTCGACGCCTCGCTTTGCCCAGAGTTTGTAGAGCGGTGGCGAGGGCTGAAACGGGCGCGTCGTGCATGCGGCGAGACCGACGGCCCCGAGCGTCACCAACAGCCAGGCGCTCCAACGAACGAGAAAGTCCCCTTTAGGATGCCTCAGCATGCCAACCTCATAACGTCTCCAATTCGTGAAGTGAATACGCAAAATCCGCGTCGAAGACGCACGGATTGCGGGGCATTGTAGCGCGCCGCCGCAACGGCAAATGACGATCCGGTGCAGGGTTGTAGGCGCCAGACGCCGGTCTGCTGGTATTCTTCGGCGCTGAACCGGATTGAACTCTGCGAAACATGGTGCAACTGCAATCCCATGCTGGCGATGCGCTCGCCAGCCATCACATCGCGTGGTACGTCTACGTGCTGCGCTCGTTCCTCGCCCTGCTCGTGCTGGGCGCGTGCGCCTGGGGGGCGATGGCCCTCGCCTACCGTTGCCCGGGCCCGGCGCCCGTGCGCTACCTCGCGATCGCCGTGTGGGTGCTGCTCGGGGTCGTCGCGATCGTTGCGCTCTTGCGCGTGCGCGCCGGTATGCCACTGCGGGGCTGGCCGCTCGCCTTTCTGATTGCATTAGTGCTGCTCGTCGGCTGGTGGCAGACGATCCGCGCATCCAACGACCGCCTCTGGGCGGCCGACGTCGCGCAATTGCTCGATTCCCGAATCGACGGCGAACACGTCACGCTGCACAACGTGCGCAACTTCGAATGGCGCACGGAAACCGACTTCACGCCGCGCTGGGAAACCCGCGAGTACGATCTCGACAAGCTCGAGAGTGCCGATCTCGTCCTGTCGTACTGGATGGGTCCGGCGATTGCTCACACCCTGGTGTCGTTCGGCTTCTCGGATGGTCGCCGCGTGGTCTTTTCCATCGAGATTCGCAAGAAGCAGGGCCAGAAGTTCTCGGCCATCGGCGGGTTCTTCAAAGACTTCGAAGCCACGCTGGTGGCCGCCGACGAGCGCGACATTCTGCGGGTTCGCAGCAACGTGCGCGGTGAGACGACCTACCTGTATCGACTCAACATCCCGCCCAAACAACTGCGAGAAGTGTTCATCGGCTACCTCGCCCGCGCGCGCGAACTGCACGATACGCCCGCCTGGTACAACACGCTCACGAGCAACTGCACGACCATCGTCTTCGAGATCGCCCGCCTCATCGCGCCGGGATTGCCGCTCGACTACCGGTTGCTGCTGTCGGGGTACTTCGCCGAGTACGCCTACGATCAGGGCGGTCTGACACCGGGCTTCACCTACGCGCAACTGTACGACCGGGGCAATTTCGTTGCCCGGGCACTGGCCGCAGGCGACTCGCCCGAGTTCTCGACCCTCATCCGTCAGGGCGTGCCGGGCGACGATCCGAAGGTGACGCCATGATCTCGTTGCACGCATCTGGCAAGGCGCTCACGCTGCGGCGTGCAGGTCTGCTGATGGCTGCCGTATGGCTGGCGGCCCTGTCCGGGTGCGCAATGGTGGAAGTCCGCTCGCTCGGCCCCGAGCAGTACATCGCCATGAAGCGCGGCGACATTCTGTCGACCGGCAAGCTCAGCGCCTCGACCGATGAAACCGTTCGCGTCGCAGGGCTCGACGACACCCTTTGCGCCAAATCGTCGCTCGACTGTATCGACGCGTTGGGCCGCGCCAAGGAAATCGACGTCGACCGACGACTCGCCGCCATGGCCGAAATGTCGATGCAGCTCGCCATCGCGCAAACCCCCACGGGCGAGCGGCAATGGAACGACGCACAGTTCGATCTGTGGCTGCGCTCCGCACGCTACGCGTACGCGTACCTTTTCTACGGCGACCGTCCGTCGAGCGAACGGGCCTTCGAAGACCGTCAGACGCAGGTCCGCGACTATTACAACTACGCGGTGCAGAACTTCTCGGTCGCGTTGTTCCGTCGCGTGCAGCAAACGGGCAGCGACAAAATAGCGGGATGGCTCCTGCCGGTTGACGCCAGCAGCGTGCGATTCGCCGATAACCACATCCAGCCGCGCGAAGTCTTGCCCGCGTCCACGCTGTCGTTCGCCGGGCTGCGCAGCCCGTATCGACGCGACGGTTTCGGCGCTGAGCTGGTGGCCGTGCTCGATGAGAAGTCCGCCGCCGAGGCGCTCGCCGCCGCCGGACAGAATCCGATGCCCCGGGGCGACGCCGCAACCGGTCCGGACTACCGCGACACGACGCCCAACCCACGGGAAAGCCGCGCCTCACGCGACTTCCGGCGCGCCACCGACCCCAACGCCGGGCCAGTGTTCAGCGAGATGCCCTCGCCGTCGCTCACGCTTCTGTTGCGCTTTGACGGCACCACACTCGAACAGGTCCTCACGACGAAGGTCGCCACGCTGGTGGTCTACGACCCGTACCGGCAGACGTCCGTCGAACTGAATCACCAGACGGTGCCGCTGGCGGGCAACTTCACGGCCGGTTACGGACTGTGGCTCGCGCGCTCGGGCTTTGCCGAGCAGTCGCTGCGCACGCTGTTCGGACGCGACCGAGGCATCGTGCGTCCCCACATCTACCTGATGCAGCCTTTCGATCCGGGACGCCGCGTCATTCTGATGCTGCACGGGCTGGCCAGCAGCCCGGAGGCGTGGGTGAATCTCGCCAACGAAATTCAGGGCGATGCGACGCTGCGCGAGCACTTCCAGGTCTGGCAGGTGTATTACCCGACCAACGCGCCGATTCTCGTGAACGCGATGGCCATTCGCAACGCGTTCGAGACGACGCTCAAGCACTTCGACCCGGACGGTCAGTCGGCCGCGTCGCACGAAGCGGTCGTCATCGGACACAGCATGGGCGGCGTGATTGCACGCCTGATGGTGTCCAGCTCGGACGATCAGCTCTGGGACACTTTCCAGCACGAGTACCATCTGGACGAAGACCAGATCGACCGTGCCCGCGACCGGCTCAATCCGCTTTTCAGCTTCAAGCCGGTGCCACAGTTCGAGCGCGCCATCTTCATCGCCGCGCCACACCGGGGCACGCCGTTTGCGCGTAACCGCATCGGACGCTGGGTCTCGAACCTGATCAAGCTGCCGGTCACGCTGCTCTCGGGGATCGACGACGTGCTGCACTACGCGACCGGGTCCGAAGACAGTCCGTCGGAGGGCAAAACACGCTACGTGCCGAACAGCGTCGATCAGTTGCGTGACGACGATCCCTACGTGATGGCTGCGGCCGGACTGAAGATCTCGCCGTCCGTGCAATACCACTCGATCATCGCGCGGCGCGATGCCAAGGGGCCGCTGGAGGCCTCGAACGATGGTGTGGTGCCGTACACGAGCGCGCATCTCGCGGGCGCGCAGTCCGAGCGCGTCATCGTCTCAGGACATAGCGTGCAGGAAACGCCACAGGCGATTCTGGAGATCCGTCGCATCCTGCACGAGGACGTCGACGAACTCGATCCGGTCAAGCTGCCCGGGCGCCTGAACCCGTATCAGGCGATCGTTCCTCCGCCGCGCGCGACGTCGACGCCAGGGCGCCCAACGTCGTACTGAGACAGGATCGGGCGCGTCAGGAAACGGCGTTGATCTGAATGTGATACACGCCCCACGGACACAGGGTGAACTGCTCTTTGAGCGGTTTGCCCGCCAGCGCCGGAATCGCGGCCGGGTCGTACACGGCCCACAGCGGCCCGAGACCGCCCAGCGCGAGCGGCTTGTCGTCGATATGCGTGGCGAGCAGGAAGCCGTACTCCCGCACCTGCCCGATCGTGGTCGCCACCACGTAGCCGTCGATGGCGCGCAGCAACACCTGCGTGAGCGGATTCGACGGTGCCCCCGCCTGCACCAGCACATCCGCCAGACGCGGACCGCGCAACGTGTGCGGCTTGGCGTCGTACTCCAGCGTGGGGCGAATCGTCTGCGCTGGCATGCGCGTGAGCATGGCGAAGTCGAGCGCATACGCCGCGTCGAATTGCACGAGTTGCTTGTGAAACAGCTGGTCGAGCGCCGGGTCGACCGGCCCCCGGTTGTGACGCGCAATCGCGCCGCTGAGCGTGACGAGCGGTGTCGACGCCGGTGCAGTGGTGACGGAAGTGGCGGAGGTGCCCGCAGCGCCGGGCTTGGCAAAAGCAGGCACCGATGCGCCCAGTGCCACGGCACCGGCAAGGAATTCACGTTTCTTCATGGCGTTGGCAATAGCGAATGACGGAGGCGGCAGATCCATACAGGAATAGCCTCGGCTCGCGCGCGCGAGGTCGCAAGAGCGTACCACCGATGTCATCCGGCACGCCAACGGCAACGGCGTCGCCGCCGTGCCGTCGGATCAACGTGCAATTGAATCAGCCGACCTGCGTTTCGAACGTGAAATGCACGCGCCCGTCGCGGATCGGCAGGATGTCGGCGCGATCTTCGCCCACTTCCGCGTCCAGACGATCGTTGAGCAGCGTGTTCATCGCCATCAGCAAAGCCCCGTTGCTATGGGCGTCGAGCGCCAGATTGTGCGACTCCGTCGGATCGGCGTGCAGATCGTAGAGTTCGACGTCATTACTGGCGAACAGCGTCTCCAGCGATGTCGGCCGGTTGAACCCTTTCGGCGAAAAGTAGCGCGAGAAGCGATAGCGACCGTCGAACACACCGCGAATCATGCCGCGATGCCGGAAGTCCGGCTGACGGGCGATCACCCGTCGATGGATCTCGTCGACCGGCACGCCCTTCTGACGCAACGTCGCATATTCCTGCGCCAGCCACTCGCTGTCGTAGAACAGCAGCATGGCGTAGTTGAACAGCGTGGCCGGACGCAGCACATCGACCGCCTGCCGCTCAGGGCGGCGCAGCAGCGGTGTGAGGTCATGCCCATGAGCAGCCTTGCCAGCAATGCGGGCCACGTTGTCGGCGTCCAGCCCCGTCAACCCGAGCAACGTCGGCGTGATATCCACATGCGAGCTGAGTGCGGCGCATTGCTTACCGCCCGGATATGCCGGATGACGGATCACGAGCGGTACGTGATTCTGCTCGCGATAGGTCGTCGGCCCCTTCCCTACCAGCTTGTGCGCACCGACGTGATCTCCATGATCGGCACTCATCACGACGATGGTGTTCTTGTCGATGCCCAATTCGCGCAGCGTATCGAGCAGCGTCACGACATGGGTGTCGCAGTCGCGGATGCAGTTGAAGTAATAGTCCTGATAGACCTGAAGACGCGCGTCGTCGAGCGGATAGTCCCCGACCAGCACGCCCTCGGCCGCGTTGTAGACGCCGTGCGCAGCGGGTCGACCGGGGGCGTCGTAGGCCTGCTTTCGCGTGGCTGCGAGCGGGACGTCCCAGTGCTTGTCGTACAGACTGTCCTTCGGCGGACGGGCGTTGCCCAGCGTCGGCTTGCTGGCGTTTTGCGTGTCGACGCCCGCCGGATCGGTGTTCAGGAACATCGCGTCGTGCGGGTTGACGAGATTCACTGCCATGAACCACGGCTTCTGTTCGCTCGCCAGTTGTGCGCCGCGTCCGCGCAACCACGACACGGCGGACGACGTCGTCAATCCGTCGTAGGTATAGCCCCCGCGCACGCGCCCGATCAGATCGCCCACGCCGAAGTAGTCGTCGAAGCCGTACGACCGGATCAACGCGTTGTACTCCGCCGTCGGCGTGTCGTAGGGCGTGTGGTTGTGATGCAGTTTGCCGCTCAGATGCCACTTGCCGAGATACGCCGCGTAATACCCTGCGTCGCGCATCATGTGTCCGATCGTGCGGATATCGGTCGACATATCCGGCTGCCACGGAATGCCGCAGTTGTCGAATACGCGCGTGTGCTGAATGTGCTGGCCGGTGTAGACGACCGAGCGCGACGGCGAACACACGCACGCGGCAATCTGGTGGTTCATAAACGTCACACCTTCGCGACGCAACCGTTCGCGGCCCGGCACCGGAAACGGCCACTTGTCGAAATGCCGCTCCTGATCCGTGAGGATGAACAGGATGTTGTAGCCCTTGGGCGCGACGGCCGGGGCCTCCGTCGGCATGATGTAGCCATCGTCGGCCGCGTGCCGGGTCGGCGATGCCGCTCCGGTGGCCGACATGGCCGACGGCACCAGCCCGGCCGATGCCATCGCAACACCGGCCTGCTTCAGAAAGTCGCGTCGCGCCTTGCGGCTGGGCGTGTCCGGCTGTGTTGCGGACGCGGTGTCGGTCGGTGTCGCGTCGTCGGTGGTCGTGGAGGATGAAGGTTTTCGTGTCGTCATGCGTCTCGCTCCTGATGGGGTGCCAGCGTCGTGTCGTGCGCCAGCTACCGGATGGGAGTCTCATTATTCGGTTGAATTCTGAACAGATCGATGAAAAGTCACGCCACATTCATTACCCGGAGGACATCAATAGTGCGGTAACGTATCGGCAACGCATCGATGCATTACCCCGCCGACATGACCGAAGACCCCCGAACGGACCGAGATCCTTTGCCTGCGTCGCAGCTCGCCCGCCAGATTCCGGCCGTCCTGCGCAAACTCCGGATCCGCGATCTCGAGACGCTGCGCTGGCTGGGCCGCACGCGCAGTTTCGCCCGCACGGCGGAAGCTGCCGCGATTACCCAACCCGCATTGTCGAAGTGGTTGCGCGAGATCGAGGACGCGCTGGGCGTGTCGTTGTTCGAGCGCACGACCCGGCGCGTGACCCCGACCCCGTACGGCGACGCCCTGCTCGAACGCGCCGAGCGCATGCTGACGGATCTGGCCGGCGTTGCGCCCGCGATGCAGGCGTTGCGCGACGGACTTGCGCAGCCGGTCAACGTCGGCATCCTGCCGGGCATGGCGAGCGTGCTCATGCCACAAACGCTCGCGCGGTTGGAACACACTGGGCCTGCGCTTCGCATCAATCTGTTCGAAGACACGCTCGACCGGCTGCTACCCCGCGCGCGCTGGCACGAAATCGATCTGCTCGTCTGCCGACTGGACGAAACCGCCATGAACGCGGGCTTCGGCACCGTGCCGCTATATGAAGACGATGTGCGGGTGTTCGGCGCACGAAACCACCCGCTGGCATTGCACCCGTCGCCCGGCTGGCCCGACGTCGCACGCTATCCGTGGATCGTTCCGCCGCCCGGCACTCCCATGCGTCGGGCCATCGATACCGAGTTCGCCCATCAAGGCCTGCCGCTGCCGCGCGTAATCATGGAATCGGTCACGCTCATGACCAATGCGAGCGCAGCGCAGGCCATGCCGTGCCTCTTCCTCGCATCGACGCTGGGCGTGGCGCGCTCGCCACTCGCCCCGGCACTTCACGACTTCGGGTTGCCGTTCTCTCACGTCGCGCCGACCGTCGGTGTCCTCCACGGGCACGCGCCGAGTGCCGCAACCCTCGCGCTCATCGAGGTGCTGCAGGATGTTTCGCGCACGCTCGCTACCCCTTTCATCATGAATAAAATTAACGTTACTTAAAAATAAGACCATTTTCATTCATGAATTGAAGTCTCTATGATCGATGTCACCGTTTCAATTCCTCCAGTGACAAGGGTCGATAGAGAACATGGCAAAGACACACAATCTGGGATTCCCGCGCGTTGGCGCGAAGCGTGAGCTGAAGTTCGGTCAGGAAGCGTACTGGAAGGGTCAATCGTCGCGCGACGAACTGAAGGCGCTCGGTGCTTCACTGCGTCTGCGTCATTGGCAGGATCAGGTGGCGCTGGATCTGGCTCCGGTCGGCGACTTTGCGTTCTACGATCAGGTGCTGGACATGAGCTTCACGCTGGGCAATCTGCCCAAGCGCGTGCAAGGCTTTCACGGCGACGTCCTGGACAACTATTTCCGCGTGGCCCGTGGTCGCTCGGCCCAGAGCGCCGCAGAACACGCGGACTGCTGCGGCGGTGTCGCCGCAGGCGAGATGACGAAGTGGTTCGATACGAACTACCACTACATCGTCCCCGAGTTCGCCGCGGACACGACCTTCACGCTGGACGCGTCGCGTCTCGTCGAGCAACTCGCCGAAGCACGCGCCGCCGGAGTCAAGGCCAAGCCGGTCATCGTCGGCCCCGTCACGTACCTGTGGCTAGGCAAGTCGAAAGACGACAGCGACAAGCTGGCGCTGCTGCCACGCCTGTTGCCGGTCTACGTAAAGCTGCTGGCGACGCTCGCCGCACGAGGCGTGGAATGGGTGCAGATCGACGAGCCGATTCTCGTCACCGAACTGAATGCGCAATGGCGGACAGCCTTCGAAACCGCCTACGCCGCGTTGGCCGCCGTGCCGGTCAAACGTCTGCTCGCCACGTACTTCGGTGAACTGCAAGAGAACCTGCCGCTGGCGTGCCGCCTGCCGGTCGACGGTCTGCACATCGACGCGGTGAATGCGCAACGTGAAGTCGCCGAGGTCATCGCTGCGCTGCCGACGGACAAGGTCGTCTCGGTGGGCGTGGTCAACGGTCGCAACATCTGGAAATCGGATCTGGCGGCCGTGCTGGACTGGCTGGAGCCGGTGGCGAAACGACTGGGGGAGCGTCTATGGATCGCGCCGTCGTGCTCGCTGCTGCACGTGCCGGTCGATCTGGACAGCGAACAGAAGCTCGATGCCGAGATCCGGTCGTGGCTCGCCTTCGCCAAACAGAAGCTCGCTGAAGTGACGGTGCTGGCCCGTGCCATCAATGAAGGGCGCGACACTGTGGCCGCCGAGTTGCGCGCCAATGCCGCCGCCATCGCGAGCCGCCGTGCGTCGCCGCGCGTACACAACCCGGCCGTCAAGGCGGCGGTCGAACGGATCGAAGCCGCCTTGGGGCGTCGCAAGCGTCCGTACGCCGAGCGGGCACCGAAGCAGGCCGCGCGACTGAACCTGCCGCTCTACCCGACCACGACCATCGGCTCGTTCCC
Source organism: Pandoraea commovens (assembly GCF_902459615.1). Lineage (GTDB taxonomy): Bacteria > Pseudomonadota > Gammaproteobacteria > Burkholderiales > Burkholderiaceae > Pandoraea > Pandoraea commovens. The sequence goes on along the minus strand of NZ_CABPSA010000001.1, from coordinate 149,469 downwards.
GCAAACCACTGAGATCCGCAACGCCCGCAGCCAGTACAAAGCAGGCGAGCTGGATCAGGCGGGTTACGTGGCTGCGATGAAAAAGGAAATCGAGCGCAGCGTACGTGAGCAGGAAGCACTCGGGCTGGATGTGCTGGTGCACGGCGAAGCCGAACGTAACGACATGGTCGAGTACTTCGGTGAGCAACTCGAAGGCTACGCGTTCAGCCAGTTCGGCTGGGTGCAGTCGTACGGCTCGCGCTGCGTGAAGCCGCCGATCATGTTCGGCGACATCAGCCGTCCGAAGGCCATGACGGTCGAGTGGATCAAGTACGCGCAATCCCTGACCAGCAAGCCGATGAAGGGCATGCTGACGGGCCCGGTCACGATCCTGAACTGGTCGTTCGTGCGCGACGATCAGCCGCGCTCGGTCTCATGCTTCCAGCTCGCACTCGCGATCCGCGAGGAAGTGCTGGATCTGGAGCGCGCCGGTGTGCGCGTGATCCAGATCGACGAAGCGGCGCTGCGCGAGGGCCTGCCGCTGCGCCGTTCGCAATGGGCGACCTATCTGCACTGGGCGGTCGAGTCGTTCCGCATCGCGGCGAACGGCGTGCAGGACGACACGCAGATCCATACGCACATGTGCTATTCGGAGTTCAACGACATCATCGCGGCCATCGCCGAGATGGATGCCGACGTGATCACCATCGAGACCTCTCGTTCGGATATGGAACTGCTCGACGCGTTCGACTCGTTCCAGTACCCGAACGAGATCGGACCGGGTGTGTACGACATTCACTCGCCCAACATCCCGACGCAGGACCACATGGTCTCGCTCATGAAGAAGGCCGCCGAGCGCATTCCGGCGCAACGTCTGTGGGTCAACCCCGACTGCGGACTGAAGACGCGTCAGTGGGCGGAAGTCATTCCGGCGCTGCAAAACATGGTCGCCGCCGCGAAGACGCTCCGCGCGCAGTAGGTCCCGCTCGCTGGGCGCATCCCGACGAATTCGTGCACCGGGAAATGCGTCAAATGAACGGGCCGACGAAATGTCGGCCTGTTTGCATTAGGGCGCCGAAACGGGCCCAGCGATCACATCACTTGAGGAATCTTCGCTAAGTCATTGATTGCTGAAGTGTTTGCATGGCATAGTCGCGCAAACGCACACGCGCACGAGCTAAGTTTCTCCTAAGTTTCGCGCGCTATCGTGCGCCCGTGCCGTCCTCCGTGGACGGTAAGGATTAGGCGTAGGCTGATCTCAGCACGCCAGAATGCGTACGGAAACCCATGCGGATATTGCTTGTAGAAGACGACGCCATGATCGGTGAGGCCATGATGCAGGCGCTCAAGGACGCCTCGTACGCCGCCGATTGGTGTCGCGACGGCGACGCCGCGCTCGCCGCTCTCGCCGCTCATGCGTACGACCTCATGCTGCTCGACCTTGGCCTGCCCGGTCGGGACGGCTGGGACGTGCTACGCGCCCATCGCGGCGCTGGCGGGCGCACGCCGATCATCGTCGTCACCGCCCGTGACGGCGCAGAAGACATTATTCAGGGCCTCGATCTCGGAGCGGACGACTTCGTCGTCAAGCCCTTCGAAGTGGGTGAGCTGCTCGCCAGAATGCGCGCGGTCATCCGACGTCAAGCGGGTGTGGCCGTGCCGGTGCTGACCAACGGCGCACTGGCGCTCGATCCGGCGACGCATCAGGCGACATACGGCGAGAACAGTTGCGTTCTTTCCGCGCGCGAATACGCGCTGCTCCACGCACTGATGCTGCGCCCGGGCACGATCCTTTCTCGCGACGCGCTCGAACATCGCCTGTACGGCTGGGGCGAAGAGATCGAGAGCAACATGATCGACTTCCTGATCCATTCGATTCGCAAGAAGCTCGGCGCCGACGTCATCCGTAACATCCGCGGCGCGGGATGGCTGGTGCCCAAGGCATGATGCGTTCGTTGCAGTCACGGCTCGTGGTTACGCTCTCGGCCTGCGCGCTGGCACTGGCCATCGTGGCGGGCTTCGTCTCCTACGGTGCGGCCTTTCGCGAAGCCTATCGCTTTCAGGACGACCAACTGCTGCAACTCGCCGCACTCGTCGACACGCGCAATCTGGCCGGTGCCGATTCGGCCATGCACGGCCTGCCGATTCAGGATCACGACTACCGTCTCACCGTTCAGCGCCTTGGCGGCACCTTTCCCGTGACGCTGTCCGACGGCTTCCACACCGTCAACACCGGCGACCACACATGGCGTGCCTTCGTGCGCACCATCGAGCCGGACCTGCGCATTGTCGTAGCGCAGCCGACGGAAGGCCGTAACGAGATCGCGCGCAATAGCGGACTTCGCACCGCAATGCCCTTCGTCGTGTTCCTGCCGCTGCTCATCGCCGCCATTGTGTTGACGGTGCGCCGCGCCTGGCGGCCTGTGCAACAACTGGCCGCCGAAGTCGACAAGCGCCGCGATACCGATCTGCGCGGTCTCGACACGCAAGGCGCACCCACGGAAATCGAACCGTTCATCGTGTCGATCAACCGTCTGCTGGCGCGGCTGGCCAAGGCGCTCGACGAGCAACGCCGTTTCGTGGCGGACGCCGCGCACGAATTACGCTCACCGGTCACCGCACTGGTGATTCAGTCCGAAAACCTTGACCGAGCACTCGCACCGGCAGCGCTCGATGAGGAAACGCGTCACCGCCTGACCAAGCTCAAGAGCGGGCTGCATCGTACACGCACGCTGATCGAACAATTGCTGACGCTGGCCCGCGCCCAGAGCGCGCCGACCGTTCCGGCCAATCCCCTGATGTTGCTCCCCGCCGTACACGAAGCGCTCGAAGATGTGTTCGTTCTGGCGGATCGCAAGCAGATCATGCTCGATCTGTCGGACGCGTCGACCGGAGCGTCGGGCCGCGCCGGACTGCCCGGCCTACGTGTTGCAGGGTCGAAGCGCGACATCGTCACATTGCTGAGCAATATTGTGGGCAATGCCGTGCGCTATACGCCCGCTGGTGGCACAGTCTCCGTGCAGCTGTCGGCCAAGGGAGCCGATGTCCTGATCGACGTGATCGACTCAGGCCCCGGGATCGACGTCGACAAGCGCGAGCGCGTGTTCGACGCGTTTTACCGCGCCACAGATCACCGCGAACCGCGCGAACACGGTGGCGACGGGACCGGGCTGGGGCTGGCGATCGTGCGGGCCATCGTCGACCGCCTCGGCGGGCAGGTGTCTCTGAGCGACGCGAGTCTGTCGCCGCCGCGCGGGCTGCACGTCCGGGTCACGCTGCCGAATCCCGATGTCTCCGACTCACTCGATGCGCCCGATGCGCAGGCCGGTGGGTCCGGTCAGCCGCGTCAGTCCTGAACCGAACACTCAACGACCCCAACTTCATCCTCAAGACCGGAAGCCTCGTATTCATGTCTACACGTCCTCAACGTGACGCCGGGTTAGAGCCCTGGCCGATTTCCCCCGCCGCCCTGCTCTGGCTGATCGCCATGTTCGCGCTGGTCTGGTTCGGCGTTCTGAACCTGCGGCACCTCATTCCCAGCGACGAAGGCCGCTACGCCGAGATGGCGCGCGAAATGCTGGCCACCGGCGACTGGGTCACGCCGCGTTACAACGGCTATCTGTACTTCGAGAAGCCGCCGCTCCAGACCTGGATGAACGCCCTCACGTTCATGATCTTCGGGCTGGGCGACTGGCAGGCGCGCCTGTGGACGGCGCTGACCGGGTTCGGCGGCGTGCTGCTCGTGGGTTACACGGGCCGTCGTGTGTTCAGCGCCCGCGCAGGCCTGTTCGCCGCGCTGGCACTGGCAAGCGCCCCGCTTTGGAGCCTGCTCGGCCACTTCAACGTGCTGGACATGGGCCTGTCGTTCATGATGACGCTGGTCCTGTGTGCGCTGCTGCTGGCACAACGTCCGGGTCTCAACCACACGCAGACCCGCAACTGGATGTGGCTGTGCTGGGCGGCGATGGGCCTGTCGATTCTGAGCAAGGGGCTGATCGGTGTGGTCCTGCCGGGTGCCGTGCTCGTCATCTACACGCTGATCGCGCGTGACTGGGCCTTGTGGAAACGTCTGCACATCGTGAGTGGCCTGATCGTCATGCTGGCCATCACGGTGCCGTGGTTTGCTGCGGTCATGTCGCGCAACCCGTCGTTCTTCGACTTCTTCTTCATCAACGAGCACTTCAACCGCTTCCTGAAGCCGGACCACCATCGTCCGGGCGCGCTCTGGTACTTCGTGCCCGTTCTGCTGATCGGCTTCCTGCCGTGGCTCTCGACGATCCCGCGCGCCATTGCCGGTTCGCGCGCCGTGCCGCGTCAGGCAAACGGTTTCCGACCGGTGCTGATGATCACCGTGTGGGCCGTCTTCATCTTCTGCTTCTTCTCGATGTCGCACTCGAAGCTCATTTCGTATGTGCTGCCGATCGTGCCGGCCATCGCGATGCTGTTCGGCCTCGGTCTGGCCACCATGACGCGCGAGTCCCTGCGCAAGCACCTCGTCGTGTCCGTCGTGCTGTTCATCGCGACGATCGTCACGTGCCTGGTGTTCCTGTCGCATCACTCGGACAGCCGTAACCCGGTGGAGGCGTACCGCACGTTCTCGTACTACCTGTATGCGGCGAGTATCGTCGGCCTGATCGGCATCGGCATCACCCGCTGGCTGAGCACCCGCAGTACCAAGCAGGCACTGGTGGCGTTCGCGGCCACGTGGCTGGCCTTCGTGATGATTGGTGGCTCGGGTCACGAAGCGTTCGGTCGCGCAAGTTCGGGGATCGATCTGGTGCCGGCGGTGCGTGCGGAGATGGATCGTCTGGGACCGGACACGCCGTTCTACTCGGTCGGCACGCTCGACCACACCATGCCGTACTACCTGCGTCAGCCGATGATCATGGTCGCAGTGCAGGACGAGCTGGAGTTCGGTATCTCGCAGGCCCCGGACAGCTGGGTGCCGACGCTTGATAAGTTCGTGGATGTCTGGATGGAAGACCCCAAGGCGCTCGCGCTGGTCGATCCAGACAAGTTCGCCGTGCTGGAAACACTGAATCTGCCGATGAAGGTGATTGCGCGCGACAACCGTCGCGTGATCATCGAAAAGCCGATGGCGGACGGTGCGGGTGCCAAGGCTGCTGGCGGAAACTGACCAGGACACGGGTCAACAACAAGCCAAATCAGGGGGATGCAGGCGCTGCCAAGTGATCGGCGGCGTGCTGCAACCCCGAAAAAATGCTCTCTGCCACGCGTTCCGGGAAATCAGGGGGTAGCCTGCCCGCAACTTCGGCGATGGCCTGCGGGACTCTCGCGAGTAACGCGTCGAGGATAGATGCCGCGCCAGCCCCGAGATAACACTTCACCGCCATTGCATCGAAGTGCCGACGCTCAATCTCGTAATGTCGGCGCTTGCCAGCCACCGCCATCGCGAGCTTGGCGCGTTGCCACGGCACCTGATTCGGCCCGTCGCCGATAATCGGCCACATCGACAGCACATCATAGAGCGGGGTAAGACGGTAACGGCCGCCCGGCAAAAGGTGGATGCTGAAGTTCTTCGCGTGACCGTCCGTCGCCGCCAGCATCCAGAACACGATCTGCGTGCGAAACACCGCTTCAAGGTCTTCGTCCGATGTCTGCGATTGGCGCAAGGTCGCGGCCAGATCGGCAATGCCGGGGCCACCGTCTGCCTCATATTTGAGATGGGGCGGCAGCCCGAATACCTGACAGAAATCTTCCTGCGGCAAGCGCATGATCCACGTACCGCTGGAGTGCATCTGGCGGTCGAAGCGCGTCACCGACAGCACTTTCTGATCACCGAACGTCAGCATCTCGCTAGCCGCCGTCGGCAACCCGAGCGCCGCGCACAGTTGCATGCAAAGCCACTCGTTCTCGACGGACGTCGACAAGTCTGCCCGCCGGTTGCCTACGAGCCCTATCGGCAACTTGAGGATGTGGGTCGTTGGCGTGGCCCCATGCGGCAAACACCACCGCCCTTCGTGGTACAGCAAGGCCGTCTTTTCTTGCGCCCCGGCGATCGAAAGCCGCAAGTCGTCGTGAGCATATCGCCCAGGCATCACACCGCCAGCGGCTTTGCGCAGATGCTCCGCGACGGCTTCCTCAGACAGCGGACTCGCTTCAATGGTTTGCACATTGCCAGGTACGTCGTCTTCGCCAAGAAGTTGAATGGCTCCGACACAGTCCCGTCCGATGGCCTCAAGCAAATCGAAGCCATCTGTCGATGGCGTGCCGTACCGTCCTGCGAGCCGACGCCGGATGACATCGCTGTCCGGTAGAAGATTCTCGAAATAGAAACCGACCCGGTCCCCGGTCAACGGTGTCGAATCGATGCCGAACGGTAACGAGAGCGAGAGTGGACGCCCCGCCGCGGAATCGCGCCAAGCGTCGTCGTACTGCAATGCCATGCGGTTTTGTGACTGCACCCGCCATGTGCCGACACGCTGATTATTCGCCCAGATGGACAATGCCCGGGCATGTGACCTGCGCCCCATCGATTACCACTCCGTGTTGGAAGAAACAGGAGCAACATCGCGTGACTGGACGACAAGGTCAAGGCGGTAAAGGCCCATTAACGCCAGTAACTGCTCGACCGAGATGATTTTCGGATCGAGCTCAAGCGCGGACAGGCGACTCTGACTCAGTCCCAGACGCGTAGCCGCCTCAAGCTGAGTCAACCCCGCCGAGCGACGGGCCGACCGCAAGATCTCGCCGAGTTGTGTTGACGAAGCAATGAGCTGGTTCATCACGATTTACCTCATATGCAGGTAATGTATATTTTAGCTGATATTCGCGTAAATACGGAATAGCTGAATATAGCGTAAATGTTTTTTACCTGCTATTCAGGTAAAAATCTCGAAAGCACTGTCAGAAGCGCTTTGAGCGTATCCGCCCTGCGCCCCGTCGATCGGGGACCCTATTGAAAATAGAAAAGGGCTGAGGAAATCGCGCATGCGAATCCTCAGCCCTTCCCTTTCACCACTTCAGCGACTTAACGGCTTTACTTACCCTTCGACGTCTTGGCCGCCACACCCGGCGCCACCGACACACTCGCCTCAGCCGTCAGCATCAGGAACGTGAACGTCTCTTCCAGATACAGCCGTACCGTTTCGGCGTTGTGGTCCAGATAGCCAATCGACAGGTCCTGACCGATGTGCATCTCGTAGTCGCCGCCGCGCGTCGAGACGATCGCGCCACCGTCGATGGCCGGTGCCCAGATGATCTCGCCGCTCACGATGTGACCGATATGTTCGAGAATCGGGTAACCCTGGTCGTTCGCTTCAGCCACAGCCGTATAAGCGTCCGCGCCCAGCAACACGCTGTACGGGCCGTCGACCCCTTCAAGCCGCAATTGCTCCAGCGCCTTGGCGATCACCGTCGGGTAGTCCGCGATGTCCTTAGGCAGCGGCAGAACCGGATTCGACGTGCCTTCACGCACCCCGGTGATCTGCGCCGCCTTGTAGCCGTCGAAAATCGCACGGTCTTCGGCATAGGCCAGCTTGATTGCCGCATCCTTCGCCGGTTGCCAGTCGGAATCGTTCGCGCCGCGCTCGACATCGTCAATCGCTTCGCGCGACAACTCGAACGGCACGCGCAGCACCACCAGCGGCAGCACCTGACGCTGACGAGCATCCACGCCCTTGAACGGCGATGCAATCGATTGCTGATGACCGGTGCCTACGCCAGACAGCGCCAGACCTCCCGGCCCTTTCACGTCGACCACGCGGCGCGCGGCGACGGTGCGCTTGAACGTGCGGGCCACTTCTTCTTCGATCTGCGCCCATGCGGCGCTCGAAATAGGGGCCAGTTCGCGATGCAGGTTATTCATGCCTGAGAAACTCCTTTGAGCGATCCGATTTGCAGCGAGCCGTCCGCGACTGCGGGACTCGCCTGATGAGAAGCGGTAGTGGCGTCGAACACTTGCACGCCCGAAGGCTGTGCGTCGATCAACGTCTTGATGACATGGCTGGATTCGGTGGCGGCCGCTTGCGGCGCACGGTCGGCAAGTTCTTCCAGCAGCGGGGCCGAAGGCACGAAGAACAACCCGCCGGTCACGGCCGTGCTGAAGTCCAGCAAGCGGTCGTAGTTACCGGGCGGCTTACCGACGAACATGTTCTCGAGCATCTGCTCGATGGGCCACGGCGAGCGCGCGTAGCCGATGAAGAACGTGCCGAACTCCCCCGATCCCGGGCGGCCGAACGGCATGTTGTCACGCAGGATCTTGACTTCGCGGCCATCGACTTCGAGCGTCGTCAGGGCGCTGTGCGAATTGCTCGGCTTCACGTCCTCGTCCAGTTCCACGTCCGAGAACTTGGTGCGACCGATGATGCGTTCCTGCACTTCCACGGGCAGCGCGTTCCAGCCCGTCATGTCGTGCAGATACTTCTGCACCAGCACGTAGCTGCCCCCCGCGAATTCGGGGTCTTCGTCGCCCATGACCGTGAAGTCGACCGCCTCCTGGCCCTCCGGGTTCTCGGTGCCGTCGACGAAGCCGATGATCGCGCGCATATCGAAATAGCGGAAGCCGTGCACTTCGTCGACGACGCTCACCGCGTCGCCCAGCTTGTTCAGCAAGAGCGTGGCGAGGTCGAAGCACAGGTCCATCTGTTCGGCACGAATGTGCAGCAGCAGATCGCCAGGCGTGGCCGGGGCGTGCCGCTTGCCCGCGCCGAATTCACGGAACGGATGCAGCTCGGCCGGGCGCGGATCGCCGAACAGGCGGTCCCAGGCGCTGTCGCTGAAACCCGCCACACAGGTCAGGTTACCGGTCGGCACACGCTTGCCCACGGATCGGACATACGCGGCCACATCGGCACACCAGCCGCGCACGGCGGCGTGCGCGGCCTCGTCGTCGCGAATCGTGGCGACGAGGAAGATGGCGCTGCGGGTCACTTTGCCGGAAACCGGCTGCGGTTCGGGAGGAGGAGACGTCGGACGTTCGGTCATTGCTTTCCTGCGTGGGACTGGAGTTCGTGACGCTGTCGACCGCCAACGCCCGGTCCCGGGTGGACCACAGGCTATCGGACGGCGACTTTTAGTGTGACAACTTTATAACGCAACACGCCGTAATATGCCACTCTCATCGATATGGCGGTGTGTCGGGCCTTGTGCGACGGGGGTTTCCGGGCGGCGTCGCGAATTCTGTCAATTTCGCCATATTCGCGCCATTTTGGCGTTGGGGGTGCGCCCATAACATGGCGGCGTTCCTTCCGGTACCGGTGGCGCGCCCGCGTGCGCGCCGTTGGCACCGCCCTTGTCCGTACGCCTGTGACTGCGCCCGAGCGCGTCTGAATCATGTGGATTGTCAACGTTGCGCTCAAACGGCCATACACGTTCATCGTGATGGCCATTCTGATCCTGCTCGCCACGCCGCTCGCGCTGTTGCGCACGCCCGTCGACGTGCTGCCGGAAATCAACATCCCCGTCATCAGCATCATCTGGACCTATAACGGGTTGTCCGCACAGGACATCGCCGACCGGATGATCTCCGGCAACGAACGCGGCCTGACGACCACCGTCAACAACATCGAGCATATCGAGTCGCAATCGCTGCCGGGCATCGGCATCATCAAGATCTTCCTGCAACCGACAGCCAATATTCAGACGGCCATCGCGCAAGTCGTTGCCGTCGAGCAGGCGCAGGTCAAACAGATGCCGCCCGGCGCGACGCCGCCTCTCGTCATCAGTTATTCGGCCTCGTCGATTCCGGTGATGCAGTTGGGCCTGTCGAGCCCCAGCTTGTCGGAACCGGCGCTCAACGATACGGCACTGAACTTCCTGCGCCCGCAACTGGTGACGATTCCGGGGGCCGCCGTGCCATATCCGTATGGCGGCAAGACACGATTGATCTCGGTGGACATCGACTCGCGTGCCCTGCTCGCCAAGGGCCTGACAGCGCAGGACGTGGTCGCGGCCGTCAACGCACAGAACCTGATCCTGCCGACCGGTACGGCGAAGATCGGACCCCGCGAGTACACCGTCGACATGAACGGTTCGCCGCCAACGGTCGAGGGACTGAACAACATTCCGGTGCGCACCGTGAATGGAGCGACGACCTATCTGCGTGAAGTGGCCCACGTTCGCACGGGCTTCTCCCCACAGACGAACATCGTGCGCCAGAACGGCCAGCGCGGCGTGCTGATGTCGATCATGAAGACGGGCGATGCGTCTACGCTGTCCGTCGTCGACGCCATGAAGGCGCTGCTGCCCGAGGCGCGCGCCGCCCTGCCCGCCGACCTGCACATCGCGGCGCTGTTCGATCAGTCGGTCTTCGTGAAGGCCGCCGTGCAGGGTGTGATTCATGAGGCGCTGATCGCCGCCGCCCTCACGGCGGCCATGATTCTGCTGTTCCTCGGCAACTGGCGCAGCACCTGCATCATCGCCATCTCGATTCCGCTCTCGATCCTGTCCTCGCTGCTCGCCCTCCATGCCCTCGGGCAGACCATCAACATCATGACGCTGGGCGGACTGGCGCTCGCGGTGGGGATTCTGGTCGACGATGCGACCGTCACCATCGAGAACATCGAGCGACACCTCCACATGGGGACACCGCTGCATCAGGCGATTCTCGACGGTGCCGGGGAAATCGCGGTCCCCGCGCTCGTCTCGACACTGTGTATCTGTATCGTCTTCGTGCCGATGTTCTTCCTGACGGGCGTGGCGCGTTACTTGTTCGTGCCGCTGGCCGAGGCAGTGGTGTTCGCGATGCTCGCGTCGTATGTGCTCTCGCGCACGCTGGTGCCCACGCTCGCCATGCTGCTCATGGGCCACGCCCATCCCACGGATCCGAACGCGAAGCCCGGTGCGTTCCGCCGCATCTACCTGCGCTTCGACGCCAGCTTCGAGCGCATGCGCGCGGCGTACATCGTCGTGCTGTCCACCCTGCTGGTGCGCCGCCGCGTCTTCGCGATGGGCTTCCTGACGTTCTGCGTGCTGTCGATGGGATTGGTGTTCGCGCTGGGTGCCGACTTCTTCCCATCGGTCGACGCGGGCAACATCCGCATGCACATGCGCGCACCGACGGGCACACGCATCGAAGAAACGGCGCGTCTGGCCGATCAGGTCGAGAAGGTCGTGCGCGAGGTCGTGCCAGCCAACGAACTCGAAACGATCCTCGACAACCTTGGCCTGCCGTACAGCGGTATCAACCTCTCGTATAGCAACTCGGGCACGATCGGCACGCTCGACGGCGAGATCCAGATTGCACTCACGCCCGACCATCGTCCGAGCGCGGAGTACATCGATAAGCTGCGCGCCTTGCTGCCGCAGCGCTTCCCCGGCGTGGAGTTCTTCTTTCAACCGGCGGACATCGTCACGCAGATTCTCAACTTCGGTTTGCCCGCCGCCATCGACATCCAGATCAGCGGCAATCAGCAACTGGCGAACTTCGATGTCGCGACCAAGCTGCTCAAGCAGGTGCGTCAGGTGCCGGGCACGGTCGACACCCATATTCAGCAACGGGTCAATGCGCCGACGATCCATCTGAACATGGACCGCACGCGCTTGCAGCAGTTGAATCTGAACGCCAATGCCGTCGCCCAGAACGTGCTGATTTCGCTCTCGGGCAGCTCGCAGACGTCGCCCGGCTTCTGGTTCAACGAGCAGAACGGCGTGGAGTACAGCCTCTCGGTGCAATCGCCGCAGTACCGCATCAGCTCCATCGACGATCTGTTGCGCCTGCCGGTGGCGGGCACGGGCAACAACGGCCAGCCGCAATTGCTCGCCAACTTCGTGCAGGTGGAGCCGACGCAGAAATTCGCCGTGGTCAGCCACTACAACATTCGCCCGGTCATCGACCTCTACGTGAGCGTGGAAGGCCGGGATCTGGGCAGCGTGGCGAGCGACATCAACAAGCTCGTCGCACAAGCCCGCAAGGATCTGCCGCGCGGCAGCCAGATCGTGGTGCGCGGCCAGGTCAGCACGATGCAAAGTTCGTACATGGGACTGGGTATCGGTGTGGCCATGGCGATCGTGCTCGTCTACCTGCTTATCGTGGTGAATTTCCAGTCGTGGGTCGATCCGCTCATCATCGTGAGCGCCCTGCCCGCCGCACTGGCCGGCATCGTCTGGATGCTGTTCCTCACCGGCACGCGCCTGTCGGTGCCCGCGCTCACGGGGGCCATCATGACCATGGGGGTCGCGACCGCAAACAGTATTCTCGTGGTGGCGTTCGCGCGGCAACGCATGGAAACGGGCATGGCGCCGCTCAAGGCGGCGCTCGAAGCCGGGGCGAGCCGGATTCGTCCGGTGCTGATGACGGCGCTCGCGATGATTATCGGCATGGTGCCGATGGCGCTCGGTCTGGGCGAAGGCGCGGAACAGAACGCGCCGCTGGGCCGTGCCGTGATCGGCGGGCTGATGTTCGCGACGGTCTCGACGCTATTTTTCGTGCCGCTGGTTTTCGCAGGCGTGCACACGCGACTCGTACGCCGCAAGGCGCGTCGCGCAGGGAACACCGCCACGCCGGCGCATGGCGACCGTAGTGATGACAACGCAAATGACGATAACGCCAGCCAGTAAGGCACGGCGACCGACACTTCACACACCAGATATCAAGATTTGACGGGTTGAACGACATGACCGAGAAACATCACGCCGAACTGGCCATTCCAGAGCACGATCCCGCCGACGGCCGGCAGTTGCCCCCGCGTCACGGCGAGTTCCGTCGCGCGAAGATCGTGCTGATCATCGTGGCCCTGCTGCTGGTCGCAGGGGCAGCACGCACCACCATCTCCAACTTCCTGCAACGCCGTGCGGTCGCCAGCGTGACGGCACAGAACGCCAAGCAATTCGTGAGCGTAGTGACGCCACAGGCCACCGCCGCCAGCGAAACGCTGTTGCCTGCAACCCTGCGCGGCGCCGTGGAGTCGCCCATCTACGCCCGTGCGACGGGTTACTTGCTGCATCGTTACGTGGACATCGGCGCGAAGGTCAAACAAGGCCAGTTGCTCGCCGACCTCGATACGCCGGAAATCGATCAGGAACTGGCGCAGGCCATCGCCCAGCGCAATCAGATCAACGCCAGCCTCGGCCTGGCCAAGTCGTCGCTCGACCGGTGGCAGCAACTGCGTCAGCGCGACGCCGTCTCGCAGCAGGAACTGGACGAACGTCAGAGCACCTACACCCAGGGCGTGGCGAATCTCGCGGCGGCCGACGCCAACGTCAAACGACTTCAGCAACTCGAATCGTTCAAGCGCATCGTCGCCCCGTTCGACGGCGTGATCACGCAGCGCAATGTGGACGTCGGCGATCTCATCGCGGCGGGCAGCGGCAGCGCACGGGCGATGTTCTCGCTGGCGCAGACCGACCCGCTGCGCGTCTACGTGCAAGTGCCGCAGGCCTATGCGCAGAGCGTGTCCGTCGGTCAGCCGGTGGTCGTGACACAAGCCGAACTGCCCGGACAACACTTCCAGGGCAAGATCACGCACGTGTCCGGCGCCATCGACGTGGCGACGCGTTCGCTCCAGATCGAAGCCGCATTGCCGAATCCGGACGGGAAGTTGCGCCCCGGCGCGTATGTGCAACTCGCGCTGCCCGGCGCCGTGCAACCGCATCTGAGCGTGCCAGCCAACGCGCTGCTGTTTCGCGCCGAAGGCCCGCGTGTGGCGGTGGTGGACGATCAGGGCGTCGTGCATCTGCACAAGATCGTGATCGCACAGGACCTCGGACAAACGCTGGAGCTGGCCGATGGCGTGTCGCCCAACGACCGCGTGATCGTCAATCCGAGCGATTCGGTGGACGACGGCGACCACGTGCAGGCCAAGGCGCTTCCCGCGAAAGGCGGCAGCAAACCCGCAGCCAAGGCGCAGGGAGACGAATCGTGAGCCGCACGGATCACGACGGCCGGGGTCACCTCCGAAGCGGCATCCGGCTCAGCGCAACGCTGCTCGCCGTCGCCACGCTGCTCAGCGCGTGCGCCGTAGGCCCGGACTATCATCGCCCGGAAGTCTCGACCCCGCCCGTATGGAAAACGGACGGCTACTGGAAGGTCGCGCAACCGTCGCGCGCTGCGATGCAGCCGGACTGGTGGAAAGCCTTCAACGAACCGGCGCTCGACGCCCTCGAAGACAAGGCCCTCGCACAGAGCCAGACGCTCGCCGCCGCCGTCGCGCATTACGATCAGGCACAGGCGACGCTGTCCGGCATTTCGGCGCAGCGGCTGCCGGAAGTCGATGCCTCGTTTGGGTTGGCACGGCAGCGCATCTCGGCGAATCGCCCGGTCACGAGCTACTCGTCTAGCAGCATGTCGACCGTGCAGAACAACGTTCAGGTGGGACTGGGCGTGAGCTACGACACCGATCTTTTCGGCCGTATTCGCCGTCAGGTCGAAGGTGCGCAGGCGTCCGCCGAGCAAGCGGGCGACGATCTGGCAAATGCGCAACTCGTCCTCACGACGCAACTCGCCACGGCCTATTTCCAGTTGCGCGCCATCGACGCCGAGATCAAAGTGCTGGACCAGTCGGTCGTCTTGCAGCAGAAGGCGCTCGATTACGTGAGCGCCCAGCACGATCTCGGTGCGGTCTCGGGACTGGACGTCCTTCAGCAGCAATCGCAACTCGACACCACGCGCGTGCAGGCTCGCCTGCTGCATCAGCAACGCGACCAGTACGAGCACGCCATCGCGGCGCTCGTGGGCGTACCCGCGCCGACGTTCTCCATTCCGGAAGGTGTGCTGCCTGCAACGCTCCCCGAGATCCCGCTCGGCGTGCCGAGCGATGTGCTGCAACGGCGTCCGGACGTGGCGTCGGCGGAGCGCAGCATGGCTGCGGCAAACGCGCAGATCGGGGTGGCGAAAGCGGCCTTCTTTCCCAGCCTGACCCTGAATCCCGGCATCGGCTGGCAAAGCACCGAGTTCGCCAACCTGCTGTCTGCCCCCAGCCTGCTGTGGACGCTGGGCACGTTGGCGTCGCAGGTCGTCTTCGACGGCGGACGCCGTCAGGCGGGTGTCGACTACGCCAGCGCGGGCTATCGCGCCGTGGAAGCGAACTACCGTCAGACGGTGCTCACCGCCTTCCAGCAGGTGCAGGACGGCGTGACCGGTCTGTCGGTCCTCAATGCCGCCGCGCAGGAATCGCACGCGGCCGTGGTCGATGCCGAGCGCCTGCTGAGTCTGGCGAACGACCGGTATTCGGGCGGGCTGACGGCCTATCTCAGCGTGATTACGGCGCAGCAGGCCGCGCTGGCGAGCGAGCGTCAGGACGTCCAGATCCGGGGGCAGCAACTCGTGCTGTCGGTGGCACTGGTCAAGGCACTGGGCGGCGGATGGCAGCCCTCGGAGACATCCTCTGACTCGTATAATGCGCAAAGATGAGGTGACGACATGAAAGTGCTGATCGTTGAAGACGAACAAAAGGTAGTGGACTATCTGCGCTCGGGGCTGACCGAGCAAGGCTGGGTGGTCGATGTTGCGCTCGACGGCGAGGAAGGCACGCACCTGGCGCTGGAGTTCGATTACGACGTCATCGTGCTCGACGTCATGTTGCCCAAGCGCGACGGCTTTGCCGTGCTCGGGTCGTTGCGCGAGCGCAAGTCCACGCCCGTCATCATGCTCACCGCCCGCGACCACGTGAACGACCGGGTGCGTGGCCTGCGCGAAGGGGCGGACGACTACCTCACCAAGCCGTTCTCGTTCATCGAACTGGTCGAACGTCTGCACGCACTCGCCCGTCGCACCCGCGTGCAGGAATCGACGCTGATCTCGGTGGGCGACCTGTTCGTCGATCTGATCGGCCGCCGGGCGACGCGCGACGGGCACCGGCTCGATCTCACCGCGAAAGAGTTCCAGCTGTTGTCGGTGCTTGCGCGCCGCCAGGGCGACATTCTCTCGAAGACCGCCATCACCGAACTGGTCTGGGACGTCAACTTCGACAGCCATACGAACGTGGTGGAGACTGCCATCAAACGGCTGCGCGCCAAGCTCGACGGCCCCTTCACCACCAAACTGCTGCACACTGTGCGCGGCATGGGCTACGTGCTGGAAGTGCGCGAGGCCTGAGCGCCCCGCCCTCCACGCCAGCGACGTCACCGTGAAACACTCGATCTCCCGCCGCCTTGCCGCCATGTTCGCCGTCGTGGCGCTGTCGGTGTTCGCGCTCGTCGGTGCGGCGTTATATCTGGTGTTGCGCGTTCAACTGGAACGGCACCTGCGCGAGTCGCTGGACGACCGCGCGCAGATCGCGCACATCATCGTGTATCACGGCGCCACACCCGAGAAGTGGCAGATCGTGCGGGAAAAGCTGAGCGACATGACCCCGCGCGACGGCACCACGACGTACGCCGTCTCCAGCGACGACCCAAGGTACACGTTCGGCACGCCTGTGAGCGGCATGTTCGTCAAACGACTGTCCAACGGTTATGTGCGCCTGAGCCCGGACGGCGGTGGCGACGACATGCTGACGACTCGGGAAATCCTGCCGCCCTACGGCGCGCGACCGGCCGTCACACTGCAAGTCGCGGCCAGTTATTCCCCCAACGAGCAGACGCTACGCGCATTCGGACTGAGTCTCGCTGCGCTCTCCGGATTGGGCGCGCTGGGCGTGCTGCTGCTCAGCTACTCGGTGACGCGTCTGGGCCTCTCACCGCTGACTCGGCTCACGCGCGAAGCGTCCGAGATCCGGCCAGACAACCGCTCGCAACGACTCGTGACCCGCTCACTGCCCGTCGAACTGGACGATCTTGCTCATTCGTTCAACGGCGCGCTTGCCCGGCTCGACGGTGCCTACGAACGGCTGGAATCGTTCAATGCCGACGTCGCCCACGAGTTGCGCACGCCGGTCACCATCCTGATCGGGCAGACGGAAGTCGCCCTTACGCGCGACCGACCGGCCGAGGAACTGCGCTTACTGCTGCAATCGAACCTCGAAGAACTCGGTCGCATGCGCACCATCATCAACGACATGCTGTTCCTCTCGCGCGCCGATCAGGGCGAACGCGCGACGGGACTCACAGTCGTGTCGCTGGCGAGCGAAGCGGCGCACACGCTGGAGTTTCTGGAGTTTCCGCTGGAAGAGGCGCAAGTCACGGCCCGTTTGCATGGCAGCGCGTTCGCGCAAGTCAACAAGGCGCTGTTCGGGCGCGCGCTGGCCAATCTGGTGATGAACGCCATAGAACATTGCGCGCCGGGTGCGAATATCGACGTGCGCATTACCACCGAGATCCCCGACGCCGCCACTGTCGAACCGAACCGTACCCGTCACGTGCGCATCGAGGTCGTCAATCCGGGGGCGGAAATTCCGGCGGACGTGCTCAAGCATTTGTTCGACCGGTTCTACCGCGCGGAGGCGTCGCGCACCAACAGCCGTGAGAATCACGGCCTTGGGCTGGCCATCGTCAAGGCCATTGCGGAAATGCACGGCGGTACGGTGTGGGCACACAGCGCGAACGGTTTCAACGCGTTCGGCTTTTCGGTCAGCTATCGCGAAGACGCGGGTGCCGCCGGTACGCCACCCACCACGTCTTCCACTGCCACCACATCGACTCAACTCGCGCGTCAGACTCCGTGACGACCCAGGCTGTTCGCCTGCTGCACGGCATGCGGCGCGAACACCGTGAGCGTCTCGCCCAGTGCCTCACGGGCATAGGCGGCGGTCACCGTCATTTGCGCCAGACGCGCCCGTAGCTCCAGATTTTCCCGTTCCAGATGCTGTACGCGACGCATGGCGTCGGCCACGTCGGTGACACCATCGCTGGCTGTGCTATGGCTTTCGGGCATCGCGTCGAGCAGCGTCATGGCGCGCGCCAGATTCTGTTCGAGCTGCTGCGCCCAGACGGACTGCCCTGCGACGGGAATTCCCCCGAACGCCGGGATGACCGGGACTTCGTACATGCTGCGGGCACGCACGATGGCTTTTTGCACGGTGCCGGCGCTGGGGCGGCGCGTGATACCGGCCTGCGCCATGAAGCGCAGATAGGTTTGCGCACCGTAGATCCGGCGCGCGGCTTTCCATGCATCCGCCAGAAAGGCATCGAGGAAGGCGGGGTTGTTGTGGGGGTGTGCGGCGTCTGCATCGCGTGCAGCGCCGAGCAAGGCAGCGTAGGTTGCATCGTCGAACTGCAAGGCGGACCGTGCCATGGCGATCTCCGGGTGCTTACCGTATCGGGGGTATCGCGCCCCGGCAAGCCAACATGGGCCCTACCGGGGACACGACGGTCAATGCGACTGCGCGCTGCGCGGCGCAGCCGCCGGGTGACACAACTTAGGGCTTCGGGGCAGAAGCCGGTGCGGGCGGCACCCACTTCTTAGCGCGGCTCTTGGCTGACGGATCCGGCGTCACGGCCACGGCAACCGCTTCGGTGTAGTTCACCGTCACGGAGTCGCCCACCTTCACGCCTTCGAGCAGCTTCGGATCTTCCACGTTCACGTCGACCGTGCGGTTCGGGCCGCGCAGCGTCACGACATTCGACTTGCGGTCGATACGTTGCACCGTCGCTACGACCTTCAGATTGCGCGCGGCATCGGCGGCGGGCTTTTCACCCGGTGCCGCACGGTCGGCCCCTTCGGTCAGCACACGGCTGCGAATGCCGTCGCCCGGCGCAACGGAAATGGCCACCGAGCGCTTGAACGCCACGATGACTTTGTCGCCCTTGCGAATCTGTTCGAAATTCCGGACATCCGGGCCAACGATGAAAGTGACTGGCTTACCGTTATCGTCGGCTACCTGAATGGTGCGTTTCTTGACGTCCACACCCAGCAACGTGGTCCGGAATTCGACGACGTCGCCCGCAACGATCGGCGCCGGACGCGCCGCATCCTGTGCGTGTGCCAACGTCCCCAACGACAACAGACCGGCCAGAATCATGGCATTCGTGAGCTTCATGCTGAGTCCTTTTGTTATCGATGTATGCAAATGCCGAATGCAGATGCTGCAACCGGTTTTGCAAATTAGTTAATTATCCAAGCTAAAACACCGGGTATTCGCCGACTGCGTAAAAACCCGAATGTTTCCATCGGATAGTAACAAAATAATTCAAAGCTGCAAGTTTCTTTCGGATTGCATGCCAAATTTCATCATCGACTTACGTAATTAAAATTACGGACAAATTCTCACGCAATCCCTTAACAATCCCTAAACATGGGGACTGCAAATATCGTACTTTGATGTAGATCAGCACTTCTAGACGATTCATGGGGTAATAGATTTTCCTTTTGCATCGATTCGGATACAGCTTGTTACAAAATTATTCATAAGATTCAAGTAATTCTTAATCCGTTTGGACGATGGTTTCGCGGCTTGACAGTTTGCAATCCGAATCACTATTCTGATTTCACATACCTAGCACCATGCCGCATCGGTATTGCCTGAAGTTCATGTTTGCGCGCCATCCGGCGTCGCGTCCGCACGTGTTGGTCGTCCCGTTCAATTCCATCATTCGAATGAGGTCACACAGTGCTTTTTCCATTCTCCCGACGAAAAATCCGGCGACATTCGCCCCGCAGCGTCAAGCTGGTTCTGCTGACGGGCGCGCTGCTCGTCGCCGCGCCGGTATTGGCGCAGGCCCCCGAATCGGACAGCACTTTGCCAGTACAGGGCATGCCGGAGATGCAGCAAGGTGCCGTCGATGCGTTGACGACAATGAGTCGGTATTTGCGCTCGCTCAAACGATTTCAGGTACACGCGGATACCGTGACCGATGCCGTGTTGAGTACCGGACAGAATGTCGGCTTTCTTCACCAAACAGAGCTTTCTGTTCAACGCCCCGATAAGGTCCGTGCCGTTGTGACGGGTCAGGCGCGCAATCGCGGGTTCGTCTACGACGGCAAAACCTTCACCCTTTACCAGGAGTCGCAAGGCAAGCGGTATTTCAGTCAGGCAAGCGCCCCGCCGACGATCGACGAGCTGATTCGCGACATCGACGAGAAATATCAGGTCGGTATGCCGTTGGCCGATCTCTTCTATTGGGGCATGGACCCGGACGACGCCACGCAATTGCGTTCTGCCCTGTTCATCGGCCTTGACCGCGTGGGCGGCGAGTGGTGCAACCATTACGCGTTCCAGCAGCCCGATGTCGATTGGGAGCTTTGGATTCGGGTCGGTTCGCGCCCGCTGCCATGCCGCTTCGTGATTACGGATACGTCTCAACCGTCGCGTCCGCGACATTCCGTGAATTACCGCTGGGATGTGAATCCGACGTTCCCGTCAGGGACCTTCACGTACAAGGCCCCGGCTGGCGCGCAACGCATCGAGATGCGGCCGCCGTCCGCCGCTGGAGGTCAGCAATGAAGCGAACGACCTCTTCGGCAATCACATCGGCGACGGTGGGCAAACCCGGCATCCTCACTTTGGCTCGCGCCACGTGTCTTGCCACAGCGGCGGTGCTTGTCCTGACGTCCACGGCCAGTCATGGCTTCGGTTTTCGGGGCGGCGCGCGCACCAGCCTTCACGGTGGCGGCGGTGGTGGCAGTGGCTTCCACGGCGGTGGCGGGTTCCATGGCGGCGGAGCGCCGCAAGGCAACTTGAGCGGCGCCACGCGCGGTGGCGGTCCTGCGGGTGATGGCGCGATGCACGCCAACGGCGGCGGACAACCGCCCGGACCGGGACCTCAGCCGCATCCGAACCCCAGCCCAAATCCGTCACCCAATCCTGGCCCGCACCCGCCTGGACCTGGACCTGGACCTGGACCTGGACCTGGACCTGGACCTGAGCCGCACCCGCCCGGACCACCTCCCGGACCTGGACCTGGACCTGGACCTGGTCCGCACCCGCCCGGACCACCTCCCGGACCGGGGCCGGGGCCCGGGCCACATCCTCCGCCTCCTCCGCCTCCTCCACCGCCCCCACCGCCCCCACCGCCGTATTGGGGGTGGGGTGGTGGTTGGTATGACCCGGTGGCGGCCGCTGTCACGATCGGGGTGTCGGCAGCGATCATCGGCTCGACCGTTGCCTCGTTGCCGCCGAGTTGCGTGAGCACTGTCGTCAACAACGTTGCTTATCAGCGTTGCGGCTCGACCTGGTATAAGCCGGTCTATTCCGGCACCACCGTCCAGTTCGTCGTCGTGACCGCCCCGCACTGAAGCAGTCGTCTCAACGCGTATGTCGGCAGCGCCGGATGTCGTCTCCGGCGCTGCCGCATCGCTTTTTGGGTGTCGCTTGTGGGCGTCGCATCGGGAACGTTATGCTTGAGCCCATGAACCGTCGCATTCTTATCGCCCCCGAAGATGTCGAACTCACGGCCATGCGCGCGCAAGGCGCAGGCGGCCAGAACGTCAACAAAGTCTCCAGTGCCATCCATTTGCGCTTTGACGTCATGCGCTCGTCGCTGCCCGACGAGGTGAAAGCGCGCCTGCTCGCCCGGCTCGATCACCGCATTACGCAAGACGGCGTCATCATCATCAAGGCGCAACAACATCGCTCGCAGGAACTCAACCGCGCCGATGCGCTAGCGCGTCTTCAGGCACTGGTCGACGCCGCCGCCATCCCACCCCGCCGCCGCGTGCCCACGCGACCCACGCTCGCGAGTCAGGTACGCCGCCGCGATGCGAAACAGGAGCGCTCTCGCGTCAAGGCATCGAGAGGCAAGATACATTCCGGACATGAGGGTTAATGCTAATTTTTATTAGCATATGCGAGTAAAAGCTAATTTAAATTAGCTTATTTACATAAATCATCCGAAAGAATGCTAAGATAAATCATCATTTATCCTGAAAAGCACACGATGATGAGCTTCATGGAACCGCTAATCTCAGCACGTAAGGACGCTGGACTGACCCAGGCCGAGCTGGCCGATCAGGCCGGGCTGTCACGCATGACCGTGCAAAAAATGGAGTCGGGCGCGCTCGATCCACGTATGTCGACCCTACTGGAGACGGCGCGCGCGCTCGGTCTGGAACCGATGTTCGTGCCCGCGGCACTGCGCAAGGAAGTCGAAGCGTTTCTGCGCTCCGGCGGCAAATATCTCGCGCAGCCGAGCGGCGTGTCGGCCCCGCCCTCCATCGTGGAAACGCTTCGGGGGTAACCGACCCGACGGGCATTATCGGCACCACCGGCACCACCGGCGCACGACCGCCCGAACGAGACTCTCGCCATGAATATCAAGTACTTGCGCGCCTATCTGCACCAGCCGGACGGCAGCCGTCGCGCCATTGGCTATCTTTCGCAGTATGGGGATATCCTGCGCATGTCGTTCGATGAGGACTACATTGCGGACGCGCGGCGCCCCGTTCTCTCGCTCGCCTATCGCGGTGCCAACGAGACGGCGACCCGCGAAATTCTCGCTTCGCCGCAGGACGTTCGTCTCGTGCGCACCGATGGCCGCTGGCCTGTGTACTTCGAAAATCTGCTACCCGAAGGCCACAACCGCGAACGCCTCGCCGCCGAGCGTCATTGCAGTCCCGACGACGAGTTCGAGCTGCTCGCCGCCGCCGGTCATGACCTGATGGGTGCACTGGAAGTCGAACCGGTACCGCCGCGCGAAGGCGTGCCGGATGTCGTGCATCGCTGGCACACCGCATTGGGACTCGAAATGGTCGAACCCGGCTTCGTCGACACGCCGGTGGAAGATGCGGCATCGCTGCCCGGCGTCGTGACGAAGTTCTCCGCCATTCGCGACGGCCGCCGCTACATCGTGAAGCGTCAGGGGCGCGCGGGATCGGTCATTCTCAAGTTGCCGACCACGCGCCACCCCGATCTCGTCGAGAACGAATTCACCGGCTATCGGCTGTGCGAAGCCCTCGGTCTCGACTGCGCAAAAGCCGAAATCATCTCGCGGCACGACGCCGATCTGCCTGAGCACGTGCCCTTCGAGCACATCCTCGCGGTGCCACGCTTCGACCGGCTGCCCGATGGTCGGCGAGTACATATGGAAGAGTTCGCGCAGGTGCTGCAATACCCGCCGCGCAGCAAATACGGACGCGGCCTCGACGTCGACTACACCACGATGCTGCGCGTGCTCGATCAGCTCTCCGGCCAGCCCGTGCGAGACGTACGCGAGTTCATGCGACGCCTGATCGCATTCATCCTGCTCGGCAACACGGATGCCCATCTCAAGAACTGGGCGTTGATCTATCCCGACGCGCAGACACCACAACTCGCCCCCGTCTACGATCCGGTGTGCGTCGCCGCCTTCTTTCACGATGTGCCGCCCTCCCACTACGGCGTGAACCGGGCCATCGACAAGACGCTGCGCGCCTTCGACTGGTCCGCCCTCGAAGCGCTGCTCAAAGGCGCCGGACTGCTGCGCGTGGGGCGGCTGATGACGATTGCTCGCGAGACCGTTCGCGAAGCGCAAGCCGTCTGGCCCACCTTGCTCGACGATGCACCGGGCGCCGTCAAGGCCACCGTGCTGGAGCGACTGAACGGTGGCGTGGCGCTGACCGCCTGAAACACTGCCCCGCCACTCCGGTAAGAATATTACCCGGGTGATATTGCAATTAAAATAACACCCGGGTAATATTCGCCACATCGATCATCCGTCATCGTTATCGGAGTCCGTTGTGGCTACTCAATCTCTTGGCTATACCGTCTTTCGCGACAAGCGTCGCATCGCCTCCGGCTCACTTGCCGACGCCGCCATCGCCTATCAGCAGGCCGTGCTTGCCGACCCGCACGCGTCGGTCCTCATTTTCGACAACCTGACAGGCGACACGCGCGACGTCGACACACGCGGTAGCGCCGCCGACATCCGTGCGCGCTACCCCGCCGCCGTGACCGAGAACCCCGTCAGCGCCGACAGCGCGTCCGAACCGGACGACGCCCCCAAAGGCCGGGGCCGCCCGAAGCTCGGCGTCGTGGCGCGCGAAGTCACGCTGCTGCCGCGTCATTGGGACTGGCTCTCCGAGCAGCGCGGTGGCGCGTCCGTCGCACTGCGCAAGCTGATCGACGAAGCCCGCCGCGCGAACGCCGAGCGTGATATGCAACGTCGTGCGCAAGAGCGTTCTTACAGCTTCATGTCGACGATGGCGGGCGACCTGGCGCACTTCGAAGAGGCGTCCCGCGCGCTCTTCGCCAACGATCACGACGCACTGGCCCAGCGCATCGTCGAATGGCCCGAAGACGTGCGCACGCATCTGATGCGTCTCACATCCACCGACGATCTGGTCGACGCGCTGACCTGATCACGCCGTAGTCCATCGGCGCGAGGGGGCCGTCGCCCCCTCGCCGCCCCTCACGGTTCTCACTGATTTCACTGCTCACCGGGCGGACCGCCGTCCCGGATAGGCCTCGCTTTGCTTGTCGCTTTTGCGACACCCCTTTCGACGTCCCCCTTCCGACGTCCTTGTCCGACGTGTCCCGTCCGACGTTTGCGTTCTCACCAAGGAAAACGAACCATGACGCAACAACCCTCCACACCACCGCAGCCACCCAGGCCGCTCTGGAAAACCTGGCTTCTCATCGCCGTGCCGATGATGCTGACCAACGCGCTCCAGTCCATTGCAGGCACCGCCGACGGCATCTACCTCGGGCACCTGATCGGTACCGACGCGATTGCGTCCGTCTCCGCCTTCTTTCCCGTCTTCTTCTTTTTGCTGGCCATCGTGATCGGTCTGTCCGCGGGCGCAACCGTCATGATCGGTCGGGCGTGGGGCGCGCAGAATCGTGCGCTCGTGCGCAACATTGCAGGCACGGCGCTCGTGATGATGTTCGGCGCGGGCGTCGTGATCAGCGTGCTGGGCGGCTTGTTCGCGACACCGCTGATGCGCGTATTCGGCACCCCCGAGCCCGTGTTCGACGCGGCGACGCTATACGCCCGGTGGATGCTCATCGGCATGCCCGTCATCTTTACGTTGTGGCTGACGACGTCGATGAGCCGGGGCACAGGCGACGCGGTGTCTCCCCTAATCGCGCTACTGATCGCAACGCTGCTGTCGCTCGGACTGACACCGGCGTTCATCTATGGCTGGGGACCATTCCCGGCACTGGGTGTGGCGAGTGCCGTGGCGTCGACGATGATCGCGTTCACCGTCGCCCTGCTCTGGATGGCTTTCCACTGGCGACGCAAGGGTCATCCGCTGGCACCGGACGCCGATCTGTGGCGCGCGATTCGATGGAACCCGACGTTGGCGCGCGGCATCCTCCACATCGGCGTACCCGCAGCGATTCAGATGCTAACGATGGCGATTGCCGAAATGGTGCTGCTGAGCATGGTCAATCGGCACGGCGCGAATGCTACCGCCGCTTACGGCGCGGTCACGCAGGTGATGAGTTGGTTGCAGATGCCGGTGATGACGCTGGGCATTACGGCGTCGATCCTGTGCGCCCATGCCATCGGCGCAGGACGCAGTGAGCGCATCGGCGCTATCGTGCGCACCGGTCTGTTGTGCAATCTCGGACTGACTGGCAGCCTGATCGTGGTGATCTATCTGATCGCGCCGACGATCCTTCGCGGCTTCCTGACCGATCCCGACGTGCTGTCGCTCGCGACGCACCTGCTCTACATCGTCGCCTGGAGTGTGCTGGTGATGGGAACCACAGCGGTGATGACAGGCGCGATGCGCGCGAGTGGCCGCGTATGGGTGCCGACGCTACTCGGCATGATCGGGCTGTTGGGCATCGAAGTGCCCGCCGCGTGGATGTTCGAGCGGATCGCCGGACTCACCGGCATCTGGTGGGCGTATCCGCTCGCGTTCATCGCCATGCTGACGATGCAGGGCTTGTGTTACCGGGCCTTCCGGCGAGCATCGTGCCGCGCCCAGAAGAACATGACCATTCCGGCGCAGGAAAGCAAAGCACCGACCCAACCGGTCGACGTCCAGCCGTAACCCGCAGTGATCGCCACACCGCCGAGCCATGCGCCGGCGGCGTTGGCCATATTGAAGGCCGAATGATTCAGCGCCGCCGCCAGTGTTTGCGCCTCGCCTGCCACGTCCATCAGACGAATCTGCAATGCCGGGCCAATGATGATGATCGTGCCGATCGC
This sequence comes from Pandoraea commovens, assembly GCF_902459615.1. Taxonomy (GTDB): domain Bacteria; phylum Pseudomonadota; class Gammaproteobacteria; order Burkholderiales; family Burkholderiaceae; genus Pandoraea; species Pandoraea commovens. The sequence goes on along the minus strand of NZ_CABPSA010000001.1, from coordinate 123,639 downwards.
CAGCACGTTCACCCCCGCCAGCCAGGGGCTCGACGACGTGAACGTGAAGGCCACGAGCAGCAACGCCGACCAGATCAGCGTGCCGCCGATAGCACGCATCAACGTAGCCGCCGCCACCAGACGCGGGCCGATGATCGTGCCACCGACCATCCCCACGCCGAACAGCGCGAGATAGAACGGCACCCACGACTCGGGCACACCGGCGACTTGCATGAGCGTCGGCTTGATATAGCTGAAGACGGCAAACATGCCGCCGAAGCCGATGGCCCCGATGCCCAGCGTGAGCCAGACCTGTGAGTTGCGCAGCGCATTGAGCTCACGCAGCGGACTTGCACCATGCGGCGCGGGCGCGTCCGGCACCCAGCGCCACACGAGCAAGGCCGTCAGCGTGCCGATCACACCCACCATCACGAACGCCGCACGCCAGCCCAGCCATTGGCCGAGGCCTGCGGCAATCGGCACACCGAAGAGTGTCGCGAGCGTGAGTCCCAGCATGACTTGTCCGACGGCATGCACGCGGCGATGCGGCGGCACAAGCGACGCCCCGACGAGCGCCGCCACACCGAAATAGGTGCCATGCGGCAGACCGCTGAGGAAGCGCAACACGATCAGCGAGAGATAGCCCGGGGCCAGCGCACTTGCGAAATTGCCAATAGCGAACATTGCCATCAGGGCGATGAGAAACGCGCGACGCGGTAGACGCACGCCAAGCACCGCGAGCAATGGCGCACCGATCACGACACCCAGCGCATAGGTGCTGATCGCGTGACCCGCCTGAGGAATGGTGATGTCCAGACCTTTGGCAACGTCGGGCAACAGGCCCATGATGACGAACTCGCCGGTCCCGATACCGAAGCCGCCCATGGCGAGCGCCACGAACGAAAGCCAGACAGGAATGGACGACGGGGGCAACGTTTCAGTCGCCTCGACGGGGAGGATTTGGGGGGAACTCATTGGGATTCGGAGATGACAGCAAGCGTGGATTTTACGCGAAGCCGTCAAAGTCTGCAGACTCACTGCGGCGTTGCAACATCATCAAAACGTCACAAATACGGGCAAATAGTCCATTTTTTGCACGCACCTGCCGCACTGCAATATGACCGGCGACGAACATTTCTCCAGAAACATCCCGCCAAGTATGCACACGCGTGCACGGCGCAAAAAAAAGCCGGCCCAGTGGGTGGGCCGGCAAGCTACGAATGCGCTCCGGTTGCGGGAACCGGATGCAGTCGTATTGGGGGTCAACGGGGAGTGACACATCGCGCGCGCTGCATGGATGCCACTGCGCAGCGCTTCATATCACTCCCCGGAACAACCGGTCAGTGCTCAGTGATGCTTCGAATGCCACTTCCCGGACTTGTCATCCTTTTCATAAGTCTGTTTCACGGCGCTCCATGCCACTTTGTGCGCCGTCTCTTCACGCGATTCATGACCGCGCCGCTCGCCAGGATCCTTGTACTCATCCCAGGCCGAATTGAACGCCTTGAGATAGATCTCCTGAGCGTGCGCGGGCAAGTTGTCTTTCACGCTTGCCGGTAAATCGTGAGTCTGTCGATACGGCATGACGAGTCCTCCTTGAATGGGGCTAATCGTCAGATATGCCCCATCACCACGAGCAACACCACAATCAGAACGATCAGTCCAAGACCGCCGGACGGGTAGTAACCCCATCCCCGGCTATGCGGCCACGCGGGTAATGCACCGACCAACAACAAAATCAGAACAATCAACAAGATGGTGCCAAGCATGACTTTCCTCCCTTGCCGATCTGACGACGACCGTTACCTGCCGGTCATCCGGGCGATCAGCACCCCGCCCCGTCCCAACCGCGCGATCGCTCGACATACTTGCCGGGCGGGCGCAGCGGGGGTTCTTCTACCGGCGGATCGAGCGGCCGGTCGGGCGGGGGCATCGGCGTCGGTTCGTCCTCATCAGGGGGCGACTTCGGCGGCGGTGTCCCCGGCGGCGTCCTCGGTGGTTTACCCGGCGGGTTGCCCGGGTCGTACGGCTCAGGCAAATGCCCGTCCAGTCGGGGGGCCTGCGTCAGCCAGCGAACATGATTAAGGCTCGGCATGAGCAAGGACTCGTACGGCTTAATGCCAATACGGGTCGACGGTGTAATACGTATGCACCTGCTCGGCCCAATGCATGTCGGCCATACTCGGCCAGTGATCCTTGTCGAACCCCGGCGCCTTCTTGAGGGCCTCTTTGTCGATGTTCAGGATGAAACGCTTGTTCTCCACGTCGAGCTGCAAGGCGTGCCACGGAATGGCGAACAGCTTGTCGCCCATGCCGAGGAACCCGCCAAAGGACAACACGGCGTAAGCCACGGTGCCGCGCTGGACGTCGAGCATGATGTGCTTGACCTTCCCCAGGCTCTCGCCTGCGGTGTTCACAACGTCTTCCGCGTCGAGCGTATCGGCCGCCATTACGGACGGGCCCGGCCCGTCGGGCAGCTTGTGCGATGCGCCCACGATGCGAGCGCCTGATTGACTGGTTTGGGGCGTCTGACCCCGGCCGGATTGCATAGTCATGATTCCTCCTTCGCTAATGAAGTCGAGGCGCGCATTTCAGAACAACGGCGGACAACTCACAGCGTCATCCCAATAAGGCGACTTCGACAGGGCGAGAGTGCGGTCTCTTTTACGTTGCGGCGACGCTTGTCGTGTGTCGCCGCAACGTCCTGCAATGACTGGCGCTTACTTGGCGGATACCTTGATGTCGTTCTTGACATCGACCACGCCGTCTACGCCCTTGACCGTATCCTCGACGAGGGTCTTCTGTGCCGACTCGGGCACCGAACCCGTCAGATGCACCACACCGTGGCGCGTTGTGACGTGGACCTTGGTCGACGGCACATCCTTCTTGGCGAGCAGCTCGGCCTTGACCTTGGCGGTCAGCGCCGAATCGTCGATCTTGCGGCCGGTATCGCTCATCACGCCGCTGGCGGTCGCGTTGTCGGCAATCTTGATGATCCCGCCCTGATCGAGCGCGTGGGCTGCGATGCCCGTGGTAGCAAGTGCACCCGCCATGATGAGTTTGAGCAGATTGGCTTGTTTCATTGTGTTGACCTCCCGAAATTGGCCGTCGCATCGTTGGCATTGCGTCGCATTGCCTTTGGGCGTCACCTCCTGCACGTCGAGCGTGCGGCGCCCATCCGACGACCGAGTCTTAGGTGATACATCCCCTCGCCCGGAGATGCCCGGTCTTGCCTCTTGGCCGACGTCTTCAGTGCTTTGCCTGTATCGCTGCACCTCGGATGCCGGTGTGTCCTTTATTCGTTTGTCCGCGCTAAATCTTGTGGCCTTCCTGGCTCTCGCCCGGGCGGCTCATCGCTTTCATACGCCGCTCGTGCAACCGGTTGTCGACGCCCTTTACGCCGTCGACCTTCTCCACTTCCGTCTGCACGACGTGTTGCATCCACCGTTCGGGCACATACCCCGTCAGCAGTACGAGGCCCGACGTCACGGTCACTTCGACGTGGGAGACGTCGAGGTCGACGGCACCGGACAACGACTTTCGAATCGCATCGTGTACCGCGCCATCGGCCCTAACGTCTCCACTCTCGTCTACACGCCCACCGCTACGGCCCCGACTCCCTGCTGCCTGTCCGGCTTCGCCCTCGATATCCTTGACGTTGCTGGCCTTCGCATTGCGCTTCACCGCATCCGCGACATCCATCGGGTCGACGCCAACCGTGCCTTCCGGCCAGTCGACCCGTTGCGACTGCGACGGACTTCTTACCGGCGGCACCGATCCGGAGGCATCCCGTCCCGTACCGGCATAGTCGTCGTGCGGGCCATAGGCGCTTTGCCGTCCGAATCGCGGATGCGCGCCCGGCGCTGCATCCGCCGGGCCGTAACCGCTCTCCTCGCCGTGAGCGATCTCCGGGGCATACCCGTGACCGCCCGCCCCACTTGTCGATGTCTGCGCGTCACCTTTGGACTTCGCGCGCTTCGGCGACGATGCACCCAACCATTCCGGCTGGCTTTGCTTACCCGCTTGCGCCGTTTGTTCGTCACGCGCTACGGACTGCCGGGCCTCGTGAGGCTGCGGCGAGTCCGCGTCGTCGGACGTCGACATCGGCGCACCATGCGTCTCGGCATCACCGTCTTCATGCGTCAGTGCGTGTTGCTCATGCTCCGACGGGTACTGCGTGCCGTCCTGCGTTCCTTCGCCCGCCAACCCACGCTTGTCAGTCTTGCTGGGCGGTGTTGGCGATGGGGGGTTACGCTTCGCCATGACTGACTCCTTGACTGCTATCCGTGCTGTTGCAACTCGCACCGGACCTGTTGAAATCGATTGTAGAGAGGGAGTTTCATTCAGCGAATCGGCGGAATCTGAAAGACGTGTAGGCGGGCGCTGGCAAAACGTATAGGGCGCGCACATCAATACGTCGAGGCGAAAATAATCGCCACAGGATCAAAGACTTACAGCCGTCTTTTGATCCTCTTGAAGAATGAGAGATTCGGGAGAAAATGCGGGCCGTGCAGCGCCGATCCGCACCCGTGGCAGGTGCGGAATCAGACAATTCCTACGAAGAGATGGAGACGACCAGCCCGAGGTGGACGGACTTACGATTCCAACGCCGCCACCGCATCGTCTTCGGAAGCGACGATCACGCGATTGCGGCCGGTGGCCTTGGCACGATAGAGCGCGCGGTCGGCCGCTTTGACTAGCATGTCGACGGATTCCCCGGCCTGTGGCTGTCGGCAAGCCACACCGATGCTCACCGTCACATGACCGAAGTCGCTCGACGCGTGGTCGAGATTGAGCCGGTCGACCGCGAGCCGGATTCCCTCCGCCACGCGCTGAGCGCCCGGTGCATCGGTGTCCGGTAGCACGGCAATGAATTCCTCTCCGCCGTAACGCCCGGCAGCATCCGACGGGCGTTGCAACGCCGCCCCGATGGCGCTGGCGACCGCAGCAAGTGCAGCGTCACCCGCTTGGTGCCCGTGCGTATCGTTGTAGCGTTTGAACCAGTCGATGTCGATGAAGGCGACGGCCAGCGAATGACCGGCACGGCGCATGCGCCGCCATTCCATGGCAAGGATCTTGTCGAGCGAGCGGCGGTTCGAGAGGCCGGTCAGACCGTCGGTACGAGCCAGAAGCCGTAATTCCCGCTCGGCCCGCAGGCGTCGCCGCAACTGGGCGGCGAGGAGTAGCGACGTCAGCACGAACCCCGCGTTGAGCAGCAGGAACAGTCCGCCGAACTCGAACACCCGCTTTCGCCACGGGGCGAGCGTCTCGTCGCTGGACGTCACGATGATCAGCGTGAGCGGCGCATTACTGAGGAAACGCCGGGACATCAGGCTGTCGCGTCCCAGAAAGCGAATGGGATAGATACGCTGATCGTCACGCCCCGGCGGCAGCGACTCGTAGCGGCCGGTCTGCGCCATCGTCAGCCCGATCACGCTTTCGTCGTACGGTTTGCGCATGAGAATTGCGCCGTCCTTCCCAAGCAGGAGAATCACCCCCTCGCGCCCGACCTCGATGTGGTCGAACAAATGACGGAAGTATTCGATATCTACGGCCAGCGACACGACCCCGGCGAACGAGCCGTCCGCGCGCGAGAGGCGTCGGCTGAGCACCATGGTCGGCGCGTTGCTGCGAAGGCGCGAGTGGATGAAGCCGCTCACGTATAGTCCGGCGTTCGAACCAGCGCGATGAACGCTGAAGTAATCCCGATCGGCAAAGTTAAACGGCCGCGGCACAGTGCTCTCCGCGTCGATAGCGATGTTTCCCTCGGCGTCGAGCACGACGAGCGACCCAATGTAACGCGACGCGCCCGCCCGCTCGAAGATCAGCTCACGGCGAAGTGCGGGTGCCATGGCCTCGACGTCGGGACGCGCCAGCAACTTAACGACCGCATCGAGGGAAGCCTCGTATAGCTGGAAGTTGAGCTCCAGATCCCGCTCCATCACTTCAGCGATGTTGCGCTGATTGTCGGCCGCACGGGCGAGTACCAGCAGTCGACCCTCGTAGAGCAACGCCACGGCCACCACCATGACGAGAATGGAGATCCCGACGCCGCTCCAGACGATGAGCGTCGGCGTGCGCGCCACCCAGCGCACCGCCGTTTCCAACGCGACGACAATCCGGGCCTGCAACCGATGCAGCGGCATACTTCAATGCGCTCCTTGTTCAGGCCATAAAGTCGGCGGCCATATCCGCGTCGGTGCGGGCTTCGAGCCGCCCGTCTCGACACGCCTTGCGGAACACCTCATAGTCCCGCTCGACCTGATCGGCGTAGTCCGTCGCGTAATGAATCATCGCCTCGCCCAGACGAATCCCCTTGCCGACATAGCCCACGAGTTCGGGCGCGCATCCCCCCGCTTTGGCATGCGCGCGGGCCAGCACCCAGCCACACAGACCGGCGTATTCGCGGAAGCCGTCGGCCCGGAACAACTCGAACTGCGCGGATATCTTCATGTCGCGCAGCTGGCGGCCATAGATACTGCGACCGAACGGTCCCGAACCCCAGCCGAGGAAGGCATCGGAGGCCGCCTGCATGAGGCGCTGCCCCTCCACGACACGACGCCCGTCATGCTTGGGCGTGGCACTGCGGAAGAAGCGAGAGACGACCGAGCGAGAAGCCTCCTTGAACTGGAGGAACAGCGGCTGCTCGTGGGTATCCATCATCAGCAACACCAGACAACGCGTACCGACGCTGCCGACGCCCACAACTTTGAAGGCCAGGTCCTGCTGCGTATAGCTATCAAGCATTCGGGCACGATCGGGCGGGAGCGAATTGGCGTAACTCTTATAGACGGGGGCGAACAAGGTACGCCAGTCGCCCAGACCCAGCCAGTCGTCTTCCGGACCGAAAAGCGTAGTCGTGCCGTGGACGTGGAACACCGTGGGCGGCGCGTCGCGAATCTGCCAGTGATCGCCGACCTGCTGCGCGAACTTCGGCAGGACGTTCTCGTGGGTGCGGCCGGACGCCCGGGCGATGCCGCGCTTGACGCCCTCACGCACACGATCGGTCCTGGCCAGATCGATCATGCGCTCAAAGGTGATCTGCTCGTGCCAGAGTTCAATGGTCGGCATGTGAGCGTACTCGTCCAACCGTCGGGCGTAGCTGTCCACGGCGGCGCGCACCATCTCGACACCCAGCGTGTCGCCGAAGCCGAACTGCCGTGCGGCTAGCACCAGACTCGCGCACAGCCGCTTCAGATCCCACTCCCACGGACCGGGCGCAGTTTCGTCGAAATCGTTCAGATCGAATATCAACGTCCGCTCCGGGGTGGCGAAGCCGCCGAAGTTCGCCAAATGGCAGTCCCCGCAGATCTGCAGGGTGAGCCCGGTGTTCGGCGTACCTGCCAGATCGTGCGCCTGGATAATCGCACTGCCGCGATAGAACGCAAACGGCGACGCGAGCATCCGGCCGTAACGCAGCGGTACGAGCGCCGCCACCCGCCCGTCGCTGCTCGTTCGCAACAGTTCCACGATATCGCGGTCGGTGTTACCGAGATGCGAATGGCTGCTGCGGGGCGTCTTTTCGCGAAGCTGCCGCCCCGCTGCGACGCGAGCCTCGAATGGCACGCTAGGCACCGTCGGCTGTGAGGTTGCGGTAGGTGCGACAGGCACTGCGGTCGGAGCGGCTGGGGTCGCTTTCGCGGCACTTGCCTTTTTCGTCAACGATTTAGCGGTCATGACCAGCTCCTTATTCTTGTGATGTCGGTGATGTCGGCGATGGCGCGGATGTCGACGGCACACCGCCCGCATCCACGGGCGCACGCGCCGGGATCGGATACCAGTGTTCCGGCCGGATCGTCAGCGGCGAATGCGGTTGCTCTTCGAAGTGCGGCGACATGATTTGCACGCCGTAACGGTTGAAGACGTCCTGAATGTTTTCGTGAAGCGCAGAGATCGCGGCAAAGCGCGTGGATGGATCGCGCAAGGTGCCGAAGACTTCGTACTCGACGTAGAAGTCCGACAGCGCCCGCTGCAACACATACGGCGCGGGCTCAGCGGCGATTTGCGACGTCTGCGTCGCCGCTTCGATCAGCATGGCGTGCACCTGGCGCCACGGCGTGTCGTAGCCAATGGTCAGCGTCGTGCTGATCGCGATGCCGTGTCCACGCCCCTGCGTCGTGAAGTTGCGCACCGTGGACGCCACGACGACGGCGTTCGGGATGGTCAGCTCTTCCTGTGCGAGATTGCGCAGCTTGACCGAAAGCGCATCGACGCCGATGACCACACCGGTAGCGTCGCCGATCGACACGAGATCGCCCTTCTTCAGCGAGCGGCTGTAGATCACGACCATCCCGCTCATCAACTGATTCACAATGCCGCTCGATCCCAGCGTCACCATCAGACCGAGCAGGACCGACAGACCTTTGAAGACGTCGCTCTGCGCGCCCGGCATGTAGGGGTAGGCAAATGTCAGCGCCAGCCCCCAGACCACAACCGAGACCAACCGCCGTGTTGCACCGGCGGTCTCGGGGTGCATGCCGGGAATGGACAGACGTCCGCTTTGCACCGCGTCGAAGACATTGTTGACGAGGCTCTGCAACGCGCGCGTGAGAAGAAAGATCACGATGACGGTGAGGATGCCCGGGATGGCAGCGGCCACCCCGATGCCGAAACGGTCGACAAGCGTCCACAGGAAGTCCGACAGGCGACCGGCCAGCGGCTGACTGGCCGGGAACTGCATCAGCACGAAGATGAGGTAGAGGTAAGCGACGGCCAGCGCGAGACATACAGCCCCGATCTGCACGATCTGGTGCACAAGGTGGACGGCCGACCCTGTCCAGTCGAAGGTGCGGGCCGTGCGTTGCAGGACACGCTTTTCGAAGGCGGTCTGAAGGCGGGTCTCAAGTCGGGTCCGCATGCGCCCGATGCCGATCACGAACATCGCCAGCACCACGGCACCGAGCGCACTGAGCGCGATGCCGCGCAAAATTGTCGGCCAGTGAAGCTGCTCGCGTCGCGCGGCGAAGGCCGCCTGAAGATTCGTCTGCACCTCGGCTACGACGGCGTCGAACGGACGCGGGTCGCCCGGCGCGAGGTCGTCGGTCGTGAGTGCAAAGAGGATTCGGTCGCGCACGCGAAATGCCACGCCGGACACGCCGCCGAGCGATGCGTGCAGCACGTCGACAGGCAAATCGAAGGCGCGCCCGGGCAGACTGTCGAGTACCGCCTGCGCCCGAGCCACCCGCACTTCGGGGGTTGCGCCACCCAGCGTGCCACGGAACGTGGCGACCGGCCGGTCCATGAAGCGAAGCTCGGCCCCGTCGCTCGGGGCGTTGGCGGATGCGGCCGCAGCCCCCGAAGAGGCCTCCGGCGAAGCGGCAACCGCAGATGTCGCTGATACCGCAGCCGTGAACGGCGCGACGGCTATTCCAACTACCACCAGCACTTGCAACAGCCCCATGCGAATGCGCATATCACGGCTCCTGCGGGCACGTTGGCCACCAAGATTGCACTCAGTGAGAGGAAATCCCAAGGAAATCAGGCAAAATCTAGGGCTGCTGTATTTCGCCCCGCGCGGGCGGGTATGGACGGATTATTCACTATGGCATCGGCACTGTCGAGCATCGACGCCGCAGGCGCGAAGACGCGCGCGCGGGATGTGGGCAGTCGCAGGTTCCCAGATTCTCGGAAATATTCCACCGCAATCCTCAACTATTGGCGATGCGTGCCGATAACCAGTTAAGCGGGACTTTTCGGTCGGTTTTCATATGTCCAGTTCGTACAGTGGTTGGCTTGTTGCGCTATCGCTCGCAGTGGCAGTACTGGCGTCGTTCACGGCGCTCGACCTCTCAGGTCGCATCTATCTTATGACCCACCGTGGCATGCGCCACGCGTGGCTTGCCGTGGGCGCGACCGCCATGGGCATCGGCATCTGGTCGATGCACTTCATCGGCATGCTCGCCCTGTCGCTGTCACCTTCGTGGTCGCCGCTCGACTCGAAAGCCACGCTTGCGCTCGGTTACGACCCGGCCATCACGGCGGCGTCGCTCGGTATTGCAATCGCGATTTCATGGGCGGCGCTCTGGCTCGTCGCCAGCGAACGCTTCACTCGGTGGCGCCTCGGATGCGCGGGCGTCACGCTGGGCATCGGCATCGCCGCCATGCATTACTCAGGCATGGCCGCCATGAAGATGGACCCGGACATCAGCTACGATCCGTTGCTCTTCGCCGCGTCGATCGCCATTGCCATTGCGGCCGCCACGGCGGCGTTGTGGATCGCCCGGACGTTGCGCGACGGCAGCCTGCGCTTTGTCATGGCCAAGCGCGTGGGCGCCGCCATCGTCATGGGGCTCGCCATCACGGCGATGCACTACACGGGCATGTCGGCCGCCACGTTCGCCGCAGGCGCCGTCTGTGGCGCCGCCAACGGCGTGAGTTCGCCGTGGCTGGTCACGACCGTGAGCCTGTTCACCTTCCTGATTCTGGTCACCACCCTGCTCGTCTCCCGTCTGGATGCACGCACGAGCTTCCTGGCCAACTCCGTCCTGCAACTGAACACCCAGATCGCCCGCATGGCGACGTACGACGCGCTGACGGATCTGCCTAACCGCCGCGCCCTGCATGACGCCGCCGCGCGCATGCTGATCAACTCGCGTCGCGACCAGCGCCGGTTTGCGGTGCTGTTCATGGATCTGGACGGCTTCAAGACGATTAACGATTCGCTGGGCCATAACGTGGGCGACGACGTGCTGCGCGCCTTCGCCAAGCGACTGCGCAAGAACGTGAACGGCGACGACGTAGTGGCCCGACTGGGCGGCGACGAGTTCGTGGTGCTGCTCGGTTCGCTGTCGTCACCCGAAGTTGCGGGACGCGTGGCGCAGCGACTGCTCGACGACATGCGAGACGGCCTGAAGGTCGGCTCCCAGTCGCTGCACGTCATGCCCAGCATTGGCGTGGCACTCTTCCCGGACGACGGCGACAGCATCGACCTGCTGCTCAAGCACGCCGACACCGCCATGTACGAAGCCAAGCGCGCGGGCCGGGGCATCTTCCGGTACTTCGAGCCGCGCATGAACGCGGCAGCCCAGCGCACCTGGGAGATCCAGCAAGCGCTGCACGACGCCGAGAGCGAACAGTACTTTTCGCTGCATTTTCAGCCGAAGTATCGCGGCGACACGGAGGCGCTGGCAGGTGCCGAGGCCCTGCTACGCCTCACACACCCGACCTTCGGCGAGTTGCAGCCGGCCGACTTCATCCCGGTCGCCGAGCGCACGGGTCAGATCGTGCAGATCGGTTACTGGGTGGTGCGTGCCACCTGCAAGCACATCAAGGAGTGGGATGCGGCCGGGTTGCCGCCGGTGAAGGTTGCGATCAATCTGTCGCCGCGCCAGATGGCGCAGTCGCAACTCGTAGAGAACATCGTGGAAATCGTGCAGGACGCTGGCATCGCTTGCACGCGCCTGATGTTCGAGATTACGGAGACGGTGGCGATGTTCGATGCACAGCACACGATCGATGTGATCCGCGCCTTCCAGGATCACGGTTTCGAGGTGGCAATCGACGATTTTGGGACGGGCTATTCGAGTCTGGCGTACTTGCAACGCTTCCGCGTCAAGCAACTGAAGATGGACCGCTTCTTCACCAACGGACTGGATACTTGTGGACGCGAAGGCAGTGCCGTGGTGTCTGCGATCATTGCGCTGGCGCACTCGCTCGACATGGACGTGGTTGCCGAAGGCGTCGAGACGGCTTCCCAACGCGAGGCACTGAAGACACTCGATTGCGACGAGTTGCAAGGCTTCCTGCTGGGCAAACCGCTCACCGGTGACGCCTTTGCGCGCCTGCTTGCGTCGCTTCCGGGCATCCCCGGCGCCCCCATGATGGCGTGAGCCGCCATCACAATACCAAGCAAAATCAACGATCAGCCGCCGCTTCCTCAGAACCGACTTCCGCTTTTCCTTCTGCGCCCGCCACAGGCTGTCCCGTCGCAAACGCCGCGGCGCGCGCCAGGCGCGCACGCATGCTCTCGGTCGCCACCGGCCCTGCGGTCGGCACGTGTCGCTTCGGGTCCAGACGCACCCCCGTCACCGCATCGACCACGACTGGCTCGACCACTTGCCCTGTCTCCCGGTCCACCAACTGAGCCGCAATGCCTTCCGGCGCAAAGTGACGGTTGCCCCACGCGAGCAAGGCCCACAGCACCGGACGGAAATCCCGACCGGCGTCGGTGAGCACATATTCGAAGCGCGGCGGGCGGTCGCAGTACTGACGACGCGCAAGCAAGCCTTCTTCCACCAACGCATTCAGACGTCGGGTCAGCATGTTCGGCGCGATATCCAGACGACGCTGAAAATCGTCGAAGCGCGTGGTGCCGTAGCCTGCCTCGCGCAAGATCAGAATGCTCCACCATTCGCCCACACGCTCAAGGCTGCGGGCGATGGGGCACTGCATATCGCGGAATGTCTTTCGTTGCATACGGATTCCTCCTGTTCAGCGCCGTCGATGACGACAGCGCTGCCTATTACCATGCAAGTGAGCATAAGCGCGTCGACACCGACGGGCAAGCCGCTCGTGCCTCGAGCACTTCACATTTCACTTTAACAACGAGGCGCCATCGCCACCCATCATTTAAAATCAATGACTTACGAACGATTTACAACGCAAATAGTTTGAAGTGAATTCTCTGACCGATATCCTCAATGCGCATCTGCGCTCGGCGCTTTGGGCGGTGCAACCCGTCGCATGAGCGGCACCATTAGCGTCACGCCCAGGAAGATCAACCCCAACCCGCCGAAGATGTCGCCGAACGTAATCGTCTGTGCTTCACGCAACGTCAACAGCCAAAGTTGACGAAGCGCCGCCGTCTGCGCATCCACCACATCGAGTCCAGTCGCGCCCAGCCGGGCGCCCACGCTCGCCAGCCACTGACCGACCGCCGGATTGCCCTCACCCATGTGCTCGGCCAGCCGGAAGAAATGCAGATTCGTCCGGTCGTTAAGGACGGTCGTGCAGACGGCAATCCCGATAGCGCCGCCGAGGTTGCGCATCAGATTGAAAAGCCCCGACGCCAGACGCAATCGTGCAGGCGGAAGGCTGCCCAGCGTCAGCGTGACAATCGGCGCCACCGCGAATTGTTGCGACGCACCGCGCAGCGCCTGCGGAAGCATCAGTTGCAACGATCCCCAATCATGCGTGATGGGCGCGAACTGCCACATCGACAAGGCAAAACCGCCAATTCCGAGCATCATCAAGATGCGCAAATCGATCCGGTTGGCCAACATTGCGTAGATAGGAATCGACAACAACTGGAAGACACCCGTGGAGAACACAGCCATCCCGATCTCGAACGCCGAAAATCCACGCACGCGCCCAAGAAACAGCGGCGTGAGGTAAATCGTCGCGAAGATGCCGATGCCCGTTGCAAACGAGAAGAAGCACCCGAGCGCGAAGTTCCTCTGCTTGAGCGCTCGCAGATCCACAATCGGCTGCGAATACACCAGACTGCGCCAGATGAACGCCACGCCGCACAGCCCCGCGAGCCATGCCGTCGCACGGATGGTGTCGTCACCGAACCAGTCCCAGCGCGGCCCCTCTTCCAGCGTGTATTCGAGACACCCAAGGCTGACCGCCATCAGGACCATGCCGAGGTAGTCCGCACCACGCAGCAGCGAGAAGTCGGGCCGGTCGATGCGTACCATCAGCGGCACCATTACCGTCACGAAGATGCCCGGCACGATGTTGATGAAAAACAGCCAGTGCCACGAGTAGTTATCCGTGATCCACCCGCCGATGGTCGGCCCGAGTGTCGGCGCGAGTGACGAGAGACCGCCGATTACCGCCGCTGCTACCACGCGCTGCGGCCCACTGAAGAAGGCGAACGCCGTGGTGAAGACCAGTGGAATCATCGAACCGCCGAGAAACCCTTGCAGCGCACGGAACGCGATCATGCTCTGGATGTTCCACGCCGCGCCGCACAGCAAGCTCGCCACGGTAAAGCCCGCCGCCGAAGCAGCAAAGATCCAGCGCGTCGACATCACGCGAGACAGCCAGCCCGAGAGCGGGATCACGATGATCTCGGCAATCAGGTAGCTGGTCTGCACCCAGGCCGTTTCGTCCGCACCCGCCGAGAGCCCACCGCCGATATCGCGCAACGATGCCGACACGATCTGAATGTCGAGCAACGCGATAAACATGCCGACGACCATCGTGCCGAAGGCAATGATCTTGGCGGGCGTCGACATGGCGTCGACCGAGAAGCCGCCACCCGCCGCTGCCGGTGCCGGGGCCGCCGTCAATCGCGGTCGTTCGTCGTTCGCGGAGTGACCCGGCGATCCGCCGCTGTCACCACTGGCAGGTAGCGGTTGCGCTGCCCCCGAGTTCGCGGCGCTCATCGTGCGGCTACCTTGGCGGGTGCCGGGGCCGACGACTTGTCGCCACTGCCATCGCCACGCGCATCCACCTCGGCCGTCACCGAGAGGCCGGGGCGCAGCGTCCCCAGACGTGCGTCCGCATCGTCAAGCTGCACCCGCACCGGCACGCGCTGCACGATCTTGGTGAAGTTGCCCGTCGCGTTTTCCGGCGGCAACACGCTGAATTGCGCGCCCGTCGCAGGGGCAAGACTCGCCACGCGACCGTGGAAGACGCGACCGGGCAACACATCTGCCTCGATCTTCACCGGCATGCCGGGACGCAGATGCGCCACCTGCCCCTCCTTGAAGTTCGCGTCAACCCAAAGACCGTGCGCGGGCACGACGGCCAGCAGTTGCGTGCCCGCCTGTGCATACGCGCCCGGACGCGCCCGGCGGTTACCGATCGTGCCGTCGACCGGCGCGCGCAGCACCGTGTATTCGACGTTGAGTTTGGCGATGTCGCGCTCGGCAACGGCCTGTGCCAGTGCCGCCTGCGCCTGCTGCTTCTGCGTGGCGATCACGTCCAGTTGACGCTCGGCTGCCACAGCCCCCGCCTCCGCCCGCTCGCGATTCGCGGCAATCTGCTTGTAATCGGCGTCCGCCTTCTGCGCACTCTGCACCGACACCGCCGCCTTGGCGACGAGATCCTGATAGCGCACTTGATCATCGTGTGCGCGCCGCGCGTCGGCGGTCACCGCCACCACACTGGCGCGCGCCTGTGCAATGACCGCTGCCTGCAACTTCGTCGTCGCATCGAGATTCGCGATCAGCGCCTGTTGCGCGGCAACAGCCCCTTCGGCCTTTGCCAACGCGGCCCGGTAATCGCGGTCGTCCAGCCGCACCAGCACGTCGCCCGCATGCACCATCTGGTTATCCGTCACCAGGACTTCTGCGATGTACCCCGGCACTTTGGGGCCGAGCACGGTGACGTCGCCACCCACATAGGCATCGTCCGTCGATTCGAGATAGCGCGCCGTCGTCCACCAGTAAGTCCCGTAGCCGAGCACCGCAATCGCCGCGACGACAATCGCGCCACGCATGGCGAAGCGGCGCGGGAACTTGCGCTTCTCAGAGGGACCGTCCGGTTGGCTGGCGTGTTGGGCGGGAGTGCTTGGGGATGTCATGGGTCGATCCTTCTTCGCGCTTAAGGCGGTGATGAGACAGAGAACGGGAAATCGCAACCCGGGGGTTGCTTTCATAATGGAAGTGAGTATAGAGTTGCAACTATCATCTTGCAAGTAACTCGTTAAATTCCATGAATGCAACCCTGCTCTCGGTGTCCAGCGTTACCCCGTCGATTCTGCGCAATGCCTTACTGGCGCTATCTGTCAGCGCGATGGCCGGGTGCGCCGTCGGCCCCGATTACGTCGCACCGAAGGCCGATTTGCCGACGCATTTCCAGGGCAGCGCAGCCCTTGCGCAACGCGATGCGAGACACGGGCTGGCGGGCACGCCGCCAGAAAACAGCGTGGCATTGGATCGCTGGTGGACGAGCTTTCGTGACCCGGTACTGACGGAGATCGTCGAACAGGCGCTCGCCCAGAACCTCGATTTGCAGGCCGCCATGGCACGCGTCGAACAGGCCCGGGCGCAAGCGCGTGCGGCCGGGGCGCAACGACTGCCCTCGCTCACACTGGACGGCAGCGTGACGCGCGAGCACCAGTCGCTGGAAAGCCCGCTTGGTGTCGTGGCGCGCAACCTCCCCGGCTACAACCGCAACATGACGATCTACGACATCGGCGCGGGCGCAAGCTGGGAACTGGATCTGTTTGGTGGACTGCAACGCTCGGCGCAGGCCGCAGGTGCGTTGGCACAGGCGGCGCAAGCACAGCGTGACGGCGTGCGTGTGAGCATCGTGGCCGAAGCCGCCGATGCCTATTTCCGCGTCAGGGCCGCCCAGCGGCGACTGGCCATTGCGCAGGACCAGATCGACACAGACGCCCGGTTGATGGAAATCGTCCGATTACGGCTGAAGGATGGCCTGGCGACGGCGCGCGAACTGGCGCAATCGGAAGCGTTGCTTGCACAAGCACGCACGACGCTGCCGCCGCTGCGTATCGAGCGCGAGACGCAACTCAATCGGCTCGATGTGCTGATGGGCGCCGCACCGGGAACGTATGCACGACGCATGAGCGTGGCAACGCAGGATGACGACCTGAAGGCGCGTGCGCTGACGATTCCCGCTATCGGTGACGCCAGCGCCCCCACCGATTTGCTGCGACGCCGACCGGATGTCATCGCCGCCGAACGCAAACTGGCGGCGTCGAACGAACGGATTGGCGTATCGCTCGCGGAGTATTACCCCAAGCTGTCGCTCTCGGGGGTGCTGGGATTCGACACGCTCGCTGGCGCACGCGTACCGAGCGTCGCAACGTTCCAGCCGCTCGCCGCGCTGGGCCTGCGCTGGCGCCTGTTCGATTTCGGACGCATCGACGCCGAAGTCGCGCAGGCGCGCGGTGCAAATGCACAAGCTTTAGCGGAGTACCGGCTGTCGATGCTGCACGCCACGGACGATGTCGAAAACGCCATCGTCACACTGGTGGAATTGGAGCAGCAACGCAAGGATCTGGCGAGCGCCGTCGACGCACAGACACGCGCGCGCGACAGCGCGCAGGAGGCGTACACGGGCGGGACCGTCAGTCTTTACGAAGTGCTCGACGCCGACCGCCAGTTATTGACAGTGCGTGACGCCGATGCCCGTGCACAGGCAGACAACGCGCGGGCGGCCGTTGCGACGTTC
The DNA here is from genome assembly GCF_902459615.1 of Pandoraea commovens. GTDB lineage: Bacteria > Pseudomonadota > Gammaproteobacteria > Burkholderiales > Burkholderiaceae > Pandoraea > Pandoraea commovens. Next base: position 106,572 of record NZ_CABPSA010000001.1, on the reverse strand, counting down.
CGCGCGCTCGGCGGTGGATGGGAGGCAGATGCGCCGACAGTGGCGCAGGTGAAGTGAAGGTCGGCGTCACACCGATCAAGGACGTCGCGCCCGACGCAACACTGAAGCCGTCGGCGCGACGGCGCTGCTCAGACGCCGCTTGACGCCCTGCGTCATGCCGCGTCCAGCAACCGAACCCGACACCGCCGGTGCCGCCAACATCGACTGATAAGTCGAGGCCAATGCTTCCTGCGTACTGACCTGCTCGCGCAGTCGGGCGATCACTGCATCCTGCAACGCTTTGGCCGAGCGCATTTCGTGCTGCGCTTCGGTCATCGTCGCGAGACTCGCCTCAGCCTCCTGCATTTGACGTTGCGCCTGCTTGCGCTCCTGCTGCAACGACTTGATGGATTCGCGCGCCGCATCCAGCTCCAGCATCAATCGGCGCTCGTTGGCATCGGCACGCTCCGCAAGCTTCGACCGCTCGGCATCCCAGTCCGCACGATGCGAGGCATGCGCCTCCTGCATCGCTTGCGCCGCGTCGCGTGCCGAGGCAAGCGACTGACGTGAGGCAACGGCATCCGCCTGCGCATCGATGAGCAACGCTTCGGCACGACGTGCCTGTGCCTGCGCTTCATCGCGCGCCTGACGCGCATCCGCCGCCGCCGTCTCCGCCGAAGCAATCCGCTCGTGCAACACGGCGCGGGCTTGCTCCAGCGCTTCGCGATCTGCCGCCAATTCGGCCGCCCGCGCATCGAGCGCCGCTCGCTGTACAGCGGCCTCCTCGGCCAGCGCCGTGCGGGCTTCGTGGATCGCCAACGCCCACAAATCCAATGCAGCGCGGGCCACCGGCTCCGGCATTGGCACACCGTCCGGCAAACTCGCTAAACCGCCATTGGCACCGCCCCCACCGTTCAGACGCGCCCCCAATCCCGCAAACCACGCATCCAGATACGGACTTACGGTGTTCGGCGATCCGCGCCCCAATTGCTGGCGAATCCGCTCAATCGTCGGACGCTGCCCCGACATCAATAACGTGTCGGCGGCCGTCCACACGTCGTGCTCGGAAATGCCGCGACCGCCCTGTCGAGGCGACGGTGCGAGCGTGACGGATTTGGGGGTTTGGGACGCAGTCATCGCGAACACTCCTTGAAATCGACGGCATTGCCAAATAAGTCACGATAATGGAAGATTATCGATACTTATTTATGACATACGTTATATTTACTACATATTACATATGAATTCATATGTTCGGTAGGATAATTACGTTTCAAGGCGATTCAATGCGCAAAAGCAACGCTGGCGATATCGTGAAAATCGTGGACGCCTCCCACCTCCCCGCGCCGCTGAACCCGGCAACACTGGATGCCGATGCCCGGGAAGCCGCACAGGCGCTCGTTCATGAAGGCGACTCGGCAAATACGCGTCAGAGTTATCAGTCGGCCATGCGTTACTGGATGGGTTGGTATCGGTTGCGCTACGGTGCGCCGCTGATCCCGCCGCTATCGGCCGCCGTGATCGTGCAGTTCGTCGTCGATCACGCACAGCGTCAGGGCAAGCATGGGCTGACGACGGAGATGCCCGAGGTACTCGATGCGGCGCTGGTCGCACAAGGGCTCAAAGCGCGCGCCGGTCCGCCCGCGCTCGCGACGCTGCTTCACCGGATGAGCGTCATCGCCAAGCTGCATACGTCGCGCGATCTGCCTAATCCCTGTGCGGAACCGGCGGTAAGGGAGTTGCTCGCGAAGACACGTCGCGCCTATGCGAAACGCGGCGTGCGGACCGCCAAGAAAGATGCCCTCACCCGCGAACCGTTGCGCGCGCTGCTGGCCACCTGCGACGACACGCTGCGCGGCAAGCGTGACCGGGCATTACTGCTCTTTGCATGGGCGAGCGGCGGACGCCGACGCTCCGAAGTCGTTCGCGCAACGTGCGAGAACGTGCGACGCAGCGGACCGGAACATTACGTCTATACGCTGGGCTGGTCGAAGACGAACCAGCAAGGGGCCGACCGTCCGGAGAATGAAAAGCCGGTGACGGGTGCAGCCGCCGCCGCGCTCACCGACTGGCTGGCGGCGTCCGGCATCGAAGACGGTCCGATCTTCCGGCGTGTGCGGCGCGGGGGCCATATCGGAGAAGCGCTTTCGGAGGCCGCAGTGCGCGATATCGTGCGCGACCGCTGCGCACTGGCAGGCCTCGACGGCGATTTCTCTGCGCACTCGTTGCGCGCAGGCTTCGTGACGGAAGCGGCACTTCAGCAAGTGCCACTGGCGGAAACGATGTCGATGACCGGACACACCAGCGTGGCCACCGTTGTCGGATACTTCCGTCGGGCAGACATGCAACGCTCGCGTGCCGCCGATCTGATGGGCGCCGACGACGGCGCGCAAGAATAGGCATTACGTGAGCGATGCTCAGTTATCGCCTTGACTCCCGAGCACCACCGCAAGATGCCCCGACAGCACCAAAGGTGGCTGGCATAAAGATGCATTTCAGTGGTATCTTTTGTCGCCATAGGCGTATGCCATAGTGAACATACCGCCTGCTGTGACTGCCGCTGTTCCCCCCCATTGAACACTCTTAGGTGCAGATCGTCATGCCTAGCTCCCTCGCTTCCCAATCCCGTAATCGCGCGCTCATCGAGCGACTCGGCCTGCTCACGCCAATCATTCAGGCACCGATGGCGGGCACGTCCACACCGGCGCTTGCGGCTGCCGTCTCCAACGCAGGCGGGCTCGGCTCCATTGGCGTAGCGGCGGTAAATGCGGAAGCGGCTCGTAAAGCCATTCACGAGACGCGCGCCCTCACGCGCAAACCGTTCAACGTCAACGTGTTCTGCCACGCACCGGCCAAACTCGACGCCGCGCGCGATGCCGCCTGGCTTGCCTATCTGGCGCCGGAATTCGCACGCTTCGACGCCACGCCGCCCGCCACGCTCAGCGAGATTTACAAGAGCTTTGTCGCCGACGACGCGATGTACGCGATGCTGCTCGAAGAGCGTCCGGCCGTCGTCAGCTTCCATTTCGGTTTGCCGTCGCAAGAGAAGATCGACGCGCTGCACGCCGCTGGCATCATGCTGTTCGCCACGGCGACGAACCTCAACGAAGCGCGCGCCATCGAAGCGGCCGGTGTGGACGCCATCGTCGCGCAGGGATATGAGGCCGGTGGCCATCGCGGACGCTTCGAAGATCTCGGCGACCGCGTGCCGACCGACGACGAGCAGCTCGGCACCCTCGCCCTCGTGCGGTTGATCGTGACGCACACGTCCGTTCCCGTGATCGCCGCTGGCGGCATCATGGACGGCGCGGGTATCGCTGCGGTGCTCGCGCTCGGCGCGCAGGCCGCACAACTCGGCACGGCCTTCGTCGCATGCCCGGAATCGTCGGCCGACGCTGCTTACCGGGAACGACTCACCGGCCCGAATCCGCCGCGCACCGCCCTCATTCGCGCCATCTCCGGGCGCCCCGCTCGCGGCTTCGTCAATCGGCTCTATGCGCTTGAACAAACCGCCGAGCGTCCTGACTTGCCTGCCTATCCTGTGACGTACGACGCAGGAAAGGCCATCAACGCCGCAGCCAAGGCCAAGGGCAACAGCGACTACGCCGCACAATGGGCCGGTCAGGCCGCACCGCTCGCGCGTGCGATGCCAGCCAGTGAGCTCGTGGGCGTGCTGCGCGCGGAAGTGCACGAGACGTTCGACGCGCTGCGCGATCTCGCCGCCAGCTTCTGAGACGGGGCCAGACCATGACTACGAAAGTCTCCGCCTCGACCCGCATCACTCAACGTCTCGGTATGACGACGCCGATCATTCAGGCACCGATGGCTGTTGCATCGACACCGGCGCTTGTCGCGGCCGTCTCCAACGCTGGCGGGCTCGGCTCGCTCGCCGTCGGCAATATGGATGCCAGCGCCGCGCGCGATGTGATCCGCCAAACCCGCGCGCTGACCTCCCGTCCGTTCAACGTCAATGTCTTCACGCACATGCCCGCGCAAGCCGACGCCGCGCGTGAAGCGGCGTGGCTCGCCTATCTCGCACCGGAATTCGCGCGCTATGGCGCAAAGCCACCGGAGGCGCTGCGCGAGATCTATCTGAGCTTTGTCGAAGACGTCGCGATGTATCAGATGTTCCTCGAGGAGCGCCCGGCTGTCGTGAGCTTTCATTTCGGCCTTCCGTCGCAGGACTGGATCGACGCATTGAAGACCGCAGGCATCGTGCTCTTCGCTTCAGCCACGAATGAAGCGGAGGCCGATGCCATCGAAGCTGCGGGTATCGACGCTATCGTGGCGCAGGGCTGGGAAGCCGGTGGGCATCGCGGACGCTTCAACGACGAAGGCGACCGCCGGGCGAGCGAAGACGAGCAACTCGGCACCTTCGCGCTGGTGCGGCGTCTGGTGGCACGCACGTCGCTGCCAGTGATTGCAGCGGGCGGCATTATGGATGGAGCAGGCATCGCCGCCGTCCTCGCCCTCGGTGCGCAAGCGGCCCAAATGGGAACGGCGTTCGTCACCTGCCCGGAGTCGGGTGCCGACGCGGCTTATCGAGACGCGCTGCTCAGCGGACATCCACCGCGCACGGCGCTCATTCGCGCCATCTCGGGACGCCCGGCACGCGGACTCGCCAATCGCTTCTGGGCATTGGAGCAAGTGCCCGGACGGCCCGCCATTCCGGACTATCCCATCACCTACGACGCGGGCAAAACGCTCAACGCGGCCGCAAAGGCACACAAGGAAAGCGGCTATGCGGCACAATGGGCCGGTCAGGCGGCACCGCTTGCGCGTGCACTTCCCGCAGCGGAACTAATCGACTTTCTCACGCGAGAAACACGCGACGCCATCGCAGAGGCCATCTCTGGCTGACGCAACTTCGTAGCGACGGTTGTCTCGCATCCGGTGAGGACCGTCGCTTGCGCCTGCCCCACAGCCCACCCGCTTCGGAGACTTCAAGGCATGTTCAATGCAATCCTGTTGACGCAGTCGGACGGTGTCACCCACGCTCAGGTGACCGAACTGCAAGACGATGCACTGCCTGCCGATGGCGACGTACTCGTCGGCGTCGATTACTCGACCATCAATTACAAGGACGGCCTCGCCATCACCGGCAAAGCGCCCGTCGTACGCTCGTGGCCGATGGTCGCTGGCATCGATGGGGCAGGCACTGTGCTCGAATCGTCGCACCCCTCGTGGCGTAAGGGGGATCGCGTGGTGCTCAATGGCTACGGTGTGGGTGAAACACACTGGGGATGTCTCGCGCAGAAGGCCCGACTGCGCGGCGACTGGCTCGTGCGGTTGCCCGAACGCTTCACTCCGCGCGACGCCATGATCATCGGCACGGCGGGCTACACGGCTATGCTCTCGGTCATGGCACTTGAGCGCGGCGGTGTGCTGCCGCATCACGGCGATGTGCTCGTGACAGGCGCTTCGGGCGGGGTCGGGTCGGTGGCCATCGCGCTCCTCAGCTCGCTCGGCTATCGCGTCGTGGCGTCCACCGGCAAATTGCATGAGACGGAGTATTTGCAGGCGCTCGGCGCCTCGGAGGTCATCGACCGTCGTCTGTTGTCGGACCCGGGTAAGCCGATGCAGAAGGAACGTTGGGCGGCGGTGGTCGATTCCGTCGGCTCGCACACGCTGGTCAATGCCATCGCACAATTGCGTTATGGCGGTGTCGCGACGGCATGTGGTCTCGCGCAAGGCATGGACTTTCCGGCCAACATGGCGCCGTTCATTCTTCGCGGTGTGACGTTACACGGTATCGACAGCGTGATGGCGCCGCGCGAGTTGCGCGAGGAAGCGTGGCAACGGCTTGCGCGCGATCTCGAACCGCAAAAGCTCGGCGGCATTTCCCATGACGTCAGCCTTGCGGACGCCATCGCCATCGGTCAACGCATCGTCAAAGGCGAGATCCACGGCCGCGTGGTCGTGAATGTGAATCGCTGATATCTCCGCCGCAACGACAAAGGGCAGCCAACTGGCTGCCCTTCAAACTGACGTCCACCTGCAACGTTCGCGTCAGTGACTTCCTCCCAGATACGCCGCGCGCACCTTGTCGTCGTTGCGCAGACTCTCCGCCGGGCCGTGCACGGAAATGCTGCCGTTCTCCAACACGTAGCCATAGTCGGCCACAGCCAGTGCGGCGGCCGCGAACTGCTCCACGAGCAGCATCGTCACACCTTCCGCTTTCAGGTTGCTGATGATGCGGAAGACCTCGTCGACCAGAATCGGCGCCAGACCCATTGACGGCTCGTCGAGCAGCACGATGTCCGGGCGCAGCATGACCGCGCGCGCCATCGCCAGCATTTGCTGCTCACCGCCCGAAAGCGTCCCCGCCAATTGATTGCGACGCTCCTTCAGGCGCGGGAACAAGTCCATTGCGCGGTCCAGATCCGCCGCCACATCGCCGCGCGGGCGGCTGCCCGTCAGACGCGGAAACGCGCCCAGACGCAGATTGTCCGTCACCGACATCGTGGCGAACACACGGCGGCCCTCCGGCGAATGCGCCAGACCGAGCTTCGCAATGCGATGTGAGTCGAGTCCGTCGATACGCTTCTCGCCGAGCGTGATTTCTCCCGACGACGGTTTGATCATGCCGGACACGGCACGCATGGTGGTTGTCTTGCCCGCGCCGTTCGAGCCGATGAGCGTGACGACCTGACCGCCCGGCACATCGATATCGATGCCGTGCAGCACCTGCACCTTGCCGTATCCCGCTTGCAGATTACGAATGGAAAGCATAGTGGTCCCGTTTGTCCGTCTATCCCGGTCAGTGCGCGGTCGATGCGCCGCCCAGATACGCCTCGATCACCTTCTCGTCGGCCTGAATCTGCGCGGGCAGCCCTTCGGCAATCTTCTGCCCGAAGTCCAGCACCGACACCGTCTGGCAGGTGCTCATCACCACGTCCATGTGGTGCTCGATCAGAATCACCGTGATGCCATGATCGCGAATCTTGCGGATGATGGCGAGCAACTCGCGAATGTCGGGGGCCGTCAGACCGGCCGCCGGTTCGTCGAGCAACAGCAGACGCGGATCGAGCGCGAGCGCACGGGCGATTTCGAGCAGACGCTGTTTGCCGTACGGCAGGTTGCGCGCCTCCTCGTCGGCCAGCGAAGCCAGCCCCACGAACTCCAGCAGACGCATGGCACGCGCACGCGCGCCGTCTTCTTCGCGCTTGTATCGCGGCAGACGCAGCGAGACGTCCACCAGCGTCGAATGGAACGTGTGGTGCAGACCGACCAGCACGTTTTCGAGCGCCGTCATTTCACCGAAAAGCTGCACGTTCTGGAACGTACGCGCCACGCCCGAGAGCGCAATGTCGGCGGACGTGCGTCCGGCCAGCGACTCACCGGCAAACTCGATGCTGCCGGCCGTGGGCACGTAGATGCCCGTCAGCACGTTCATCATCGTGCTCTTGCCCGAGCCGTTCGGGCCGATCAGGCCGTGAATCGTGCCACGCTTGACCGTCAGGTCCACCTGGTTGAGTGCCTTCAGACCGTCGAACTGCATCAGCAACTGGCGCACTTTCAGCAACTCTTCCGGACCGCTAGCCGCAGCCATGAGCACCGGGTCGTTGCTGCTGGCGGCCGCTTCGTCCACCTGCGTGGCCGACGCCGTGAGCGTGCGACGGCGATGCAGAACGCGCGAGCGCAGAAAACCGATAATGCCGTCCGGCAGGTAGTACACGACGAACAGAATCATCAGACCGAAGATCGTCAGACGCCAGTCGGTGATGCTGTCGCGCCACCAGGTCACACCGGCCAATGCGATGGTGCCGATCACCGGCACGGCGGCCTTGGCGAGTGTGGTCCGTCCGCGTGCGACCGCAGCGATCGCTGCCACCGTCGTGACGGCAGCGATGGCCGACGCGACAATGCGGAAGATGTTGATGTCGTCGAGCAACTGCGGCAGCAACACGATAATCGCCGCGCCCAGCAACGAGCCGCTGCGCGTCTTGCGTCCGCCCATGATGACGGCCAGCAGGAACAGAATCGTCAGCTCGAAGTTGTACGTGTTCGGCGAGATGTACTGCTCGGAATAGGCATACAGGCTACCGGCCAGACCGGCAAACCCGGCGCTGATCACGAACGCATACACCTTATAGCGGTACACCGACACACCCATACAATCCGACGCCACCGGTGAATCGCGCAACGCTTCGAAGGCGCGACCGAGGTGCGACTTCAGAATGCGATGGGCGACGAGCATGCTCACCAGCAGCAGCACGGCGACGATCCAGTAGTACTCGACTTCATCGATCGGATGACCGCCGATGACCGGCTTCGTGAGCTTGATACCCATTGGACCGGACGTCAGGAAGTCCATCTCGTTGATCAGGATCTGGATGATCGTGCCGAAGGCCAGCGTCACCATCGCCAGATACGGCCCGATCACGCGCAAGGCGGGCAACGCGAGCACGGCACCGAAGGCGGCGGTGACGAGCACTGCGGCAGGCAGTGCGAGCCAGAGCGAGAGTCCCAGCTTGGTGAAGAACACACCCGCAACGTAAGCGCCGATGCCGAACAGGCCCGCGTGGCCGAGCGACACCTGCCCCGTATAACCCACCACGATATCCAGCCCGAAGAGCAGGATCGCGTAGATCATGATCGTCTCGATCATGTGGATGTAATACGGGTTGCCGATGGCCAGAGGAAAGCCGAATAGCGCGACGATGCCGAGCACGGCAGCGATCTTGGTCAACGCGCGCGTGCCGCCGAGATCGCCGGCTCCGCGTGCAGTGGAGGTCTGTGCGGTCATGGTTACACCTTCTTGATGGCGGTCTTGCCGAACAGGCCTGCCGGCTTCACAGCCAGCACGAGCAGCAGCAGTACGAGACCCGGCACATCTTTGTAGCCGGTCGAGATGTAGAACGCAGTCGTGGTTTCGGCCACACCGAGGATCACGCCGCCAACGAGTACCCCCATGCCGCTCGACAGACCGCCGATGATCGCCACGGCGAATGCCTTGAGGCCAAGCACGGCACCCATCGTGGCGCCAGTCAGCGTGAGCGGTGCGACCAGCACACCGGCAAACGCTGCGGCCATCGACGACAGCGCGTACGAGAACGTAATCACCAGACTGGTGTTGATACCCATGAGCCCTGCGGCGTCGCGATCGTTCGCGGTGGCCACCACGGCCTTGCCGTAGATCGAGCGACGGTTGAAGAACTCGACAGCGGCCATCATGAGCAGCGCGCCCACGACCACGAGCAGCTCCATCGGCAGCACGTTCGCGCCTAACAGACTGATCGGGGCTTCGGGCAGCGGCGACGGAAATTTGAGGTCGTCACGGCCCCAGAGGTTTTCCGCAACGTTCTTGAAGATGATGCCCAGCGCAATCGTGGACATGATCCAGCCGAATTCCGACTTGATCCGCAAGGCGGGTTTCACACCGATGCGTTCGACGAACGCGCCTTGCAGGAGACCGAACAGGCAGACGATGGGAATCATCAGCCAGTAGTTCAGCCCGAGGGTGTCGACGAGCGTCAGGCCGACCAGTGCGCCGAGCATCAGCGCTTCGCCCTGGCCGAAGTTCAGGGTGCCGGACGTCGCAAACGTCAGTTGGTAACCGAAGGCGATCACGGCGTAGATCATCCCCAGCGCGATACCGCTGTAGATGAGTTGAATCAGGATGGTCATGCGGTCCTCTCTCGCGAGTGCGAGCCTACGAGCGATGCTCGGGAGGCATTCGGTACTTGTGCCGCGCACCGGTCCCGAGTGCCGGCGGCAGGCGACAGTTGCGTGAAGACGGCACGCGCGCCTCGCCCGGAGGCCCCGAAGCCGATGGCTCGGGGCGCAGGCGTGAGAGGCAACGCGCGCCGTCGTTCACCCGTCATGGCTGCAACGGCAGCCCAGGCAGAGGTGCGGCTTACTTGGAGGCCGTCGTGCCCGCCTTCTCGCGGACCTTGCTGCCCGCCTTCAGGTCGCTGTCGTAGGCATACACGACACGACCGCCCTTCACTTCGCCGAACACCGGAATGTTGGCCGTGATGGCGTCGTGATCGTCATGCGTGAACGGGCGATCGTACGTCGTGACCACGCCTTCGACCGGCGTCTTCAGGTCTTCCAGTGCTGCGCGCACCTTCGGGCCGTCCGTGCTATTGGCCTGCTTCATGGCCGCCGCCAGCAGGTAGATCGAGTCGTAGCCTTGCGCAGCCGACACCGCCGAGTCGATGCGGTTGTTCTTCGGCTTGAACATGGCCAGATAGCCGTCGATGAAGGCTTTGCGCTTGGGCGTGTTGGGTTCCTGAATGAACGTCTGCGGCATGCGTGCCCCTTCGCCGTTCGCGCCCGAGTTGTCGATGTAGTTCGCCATCGCGAGCGTCCAGCTACCGACGATCGGCAGCTTCCAGCCGAGCTTGCCCATGCCGTTGGCGATCTGTGCCAGTTCCGGGCCGATACCGTACGTGAGGATCACGTCGGCGCCAGCCTGCTTGGCCTTGAGCAACTGGGCCGTCATGTCGACGTCCTTGATGTTGAACTTCTCGACGGCCACCGGCGTGATGCCCTTGGCCTTGAGCGCTTTTTCGAGGTCTTCACGACCGAGCTGACCGTAGTTGGTCGAGTCGGCGAGAATCGCGGGTTTCTTGAAGCCGCGACGCGTAATGGCTTCTTCCACGATCATCGGCGCCTGAATGCTGTCCTTGGCCGAGTTGCGGAAGACGTAGTTGTCCGGGTACTGAGGCGGTTTGAACTGGTCGGTAATGACCGTGCCCGTGGCCACGTTGTTGAACACCGGAATTTTGGCGTCCTGATAGAAGCGCTGCGACGCGAGCGCCACGCCGGTATTGATGAACCCGACGGTGGCCACCACCTTTTCCTTGTTGATCAGTTCCTGAGCGACTTGCACGCCGCGCTCGTTCTTGGCTTCCTCGTCGCGCTCGACGAGCTGGATCTGACGGCCGAGCACACCGCCCGACTTGTTGATCTCCGCAGCGGCGAGACGCACGCCGTCGCGCATGGAAACGCCCATCGACGACGAGCCGCCGGTGAACGGGCCGGACACGCCGATCTTGATCGGATCGGCCGCGATGGCCATCGAGGCGGACAGGGCGAACGCGACAGCGCCAGCCATGAGCTTGAATCGGAATTGCATAAGGGTCTCCTTCGGTGCGATGCGTTTCGATATGACGCTTTTTTGCTGCGATTTCCTTGGTGTCGCAGGCCCTGCCGTGGATGCGCGAATCCCGGGATGTCTCCCCCCCGTCGCACCGCCCCGGTCCTTGTAATTCGTATCAGGGCGATACCGTCAAGCACGCGTCGAACGACCAACCTAGCGCGCCGATTATGTGATCGCTGAGTTTCGCCCGCAAAGGCGGGAATACCCCTACGGGGACGCGGGTTTGCGCCCCGTTATCGCCATTTGGCGCGGGTTTCCAAGGGGTTTTGTGTCACGCGCCCATGTACGGCGCGTGTCAGGAGAACGGCACGGAGTGCCAAAGAGTTCGACTCGTATGACGGGTCGTAAGGGAGTTGTAAGCGAAAGCGATTATTCAGCGCGCAAGCGACGAGCGATCTGCGCGCCAGACGCGCTATTCGCCCGGCGCGACCACTTCGCGCGTGCCGTTGCGCCCCATCGGCGTGACGAGTCCGGCCGCTTCCATCTGCTCGATCAGACGCGCCGCCCGGTTGTACCCGATGCGCAATTGCCGCTGCACGGCGGAAATCGACGCGCGCCGCGAATTCAGCACGAAGGCCGCAGCCTCGTCGTACAGCGGGTCGGCTTCGACGTCCCCCGTCGTGTCGCCGAACAGATCGGCGGACGCCGCATCGGCCGGATCGCCCGCGAGGATGGCCTCGTCGTAGTCCGGCTCGCCGTACTGCTGCCAGTGCTGCACCACGCGGTGCACCTCGTCGTCGGCGACGAACGCGCCGTGCACGCGCTGCGGATACCCTGTACCCGGCGGCAGGAACAGCATGTCGCCCTGCCCCAGCAACGACTCTGCCCCCATTTGATCGAGGATCGTACGCGAGTCGATTTTCGACGATACCTGGAAGGCAACCCGCGTAGGAATGTTCGCCTTGATGAGACCCGTGATGACGTCGACTGACGGGCGCTGCGTCGCCAGAATCAGGTGGATACCGGCAGCACGCGCCTTCTGGGCCAGACGCGCGATCAGTTCTTCGATCTTCTTGCCCGCCACCATCATCAGATCCGCCAGTTCGTCGATGACTACGACGATGAACGGCAAACGGTCCAGCGGCTCGGGAGCGTCCGGCGTCAGCGAAAACGGGTTGCTGACCTTCTCGCCAGCGGCACGCGCAGCATCGATCTTGTCGTTGTAGCCCGCCAGATTACGCACGCCGAGCGCCGACATCAGGCGGTAGCGCTTCTCCATTTCCCCAACGCACCAATTCAGCGCATGGGCAGCTTGCTTCATGTCGGTGACGACCGGGGCAAGCAGATGCGGAATGCCGCCGTAGACGGACAGTTCCAGCATCTTCGGATCGATCATGATGAGGCGAACGTCGTCCGGCGTCGCTTTGTAGAGCAGCGACAGGATCATGGCATTCACCGCCACCGATTTGCCCGAGCCCGTCGTACCGGCCACGAGCAAGTGCGGCGCACGTGCCAGATCGGCCACGATCGGCTCGCCCGTGATGTCCTTGCCCATCGCCAGCGCGAGGCGCGAGCGATGCGCATCGAAGACCGGCGCGTTCAGAATTTCCGAAAGGCGGATCATCTGACGCTGTGCATTCGGCAACTCAAGCCCCATGCACGTCTTGCCGGGAATCGTCTCGACCACGCGGATGGACGTGACGCCCAGCGCGCGCGCCAGATCCTTCATGAGACCGACGACCTGCGCGCCGCGCACACCGACGGCTGGCTCCACTTCGAAGCGCGTGATGACCGGACCGGCAGATGCGCCGACGACCGTCACCGGCACCTTGAATTCGGCAAGGCGCTGCTCGATCAGTTGGCTTACTGCGGCAAGCGCCTCGTCCGAAACGACGTTGGCATGGTCGCTGGCCGTGGCCGGTGCCAGCAGGTCCAGCGCAGGCAGATCGTAGTCGATGGCAACACGCGGCGGCGGTAGCTCGTAAGGCGTGTCTGCGGTGAAGCTTGCCGTTTGCGACGCAGCGGAAGGCGCTGCACCGAAGGGTGCTGACGGTGCCACGGATGTGGCACCGAACGACGGGATCGCGGGGATTACCGGCGTGACGGGCGGCAGGTGTTCGGGCGTGGGCTGTGCGAGCGATGTCGTATCGTCGTCCGACGTCAGCGGCAACCCGTCCGCCCTCGCCCACGTGCCATCGGCGCGCAGAACGTAATGCGGCTTAGCGGAAGGCTCAAGACCTTCGTCGATGTCCATTGGGACGACGCGCTCGGAGACTTCGAAAGTCTCCGCCCCGTCGGCCAATGTCGACGCTGCTTCATGGACGAACGGCGCAAACGCAGGAGCAGGAACGTCAGCAACGTCGACAACATCGGTGGCACCCGAAACGTCGAAAGGCGGAAGTGCATCGTCTTCATCCGATGCTTTGGCGGCAATCTCCGCCGACGCGACAGCGGTTTCTGCGGTGACGGTTTGCGTTGCGGGTGCCGTGACGGTAGCGTCATACGCTTCAACGCTCGCCAGCACGTCGGCGAAGACAAACGGACGCGGCGGTACAGCGAAGGGCATCGCTGCGCCGGATGCCGCAGCGACCGGCTGCCGAATTTGCATCAGCGGCGGTAAATTAAGGACTTCCGCAGGCGTGAGCGGCGCAACGGGCGGCGGCATTAGCGGCTCAGCCACGACGATCTCGGGTGACGTCGTCGGTGCAGGAATCTCGGGGACCACGATGTCGACATTGCTATCGAGCGGCGTCGGGATGAGGTCGTGCGTATCTACAGCGACCGCTTCGGACGGTTGCGCCAATGTCGGCGCACCACTGACGTCTGACGACACGGGCGACGCCCAGTCTCGCAGGTCGCGCAACAATGCCTCCGCTTCCTGACGCAGCGCAATCATCGCGTCGATCCTTGCCTGCTCGGCCGCGCTCGCAGCTGCTCGCGCAGCTTCCTGTCCGGCCAGCGCCTCAGGGCTCGGGCCTTCGGGCGCCGGCTCGGCGAACGGTTCCACGACGTCGTTGACCGACCAGTCGATGGGCGAAAACTCGGCAATGTCGGACGCCAGCGGGACAGCGGCATCCGCAGCCGACCACGAGGCCGCACCACGCATGACCGGCGTTGCTTGCGATGCAGGAGCGGCAGGTGCGGCAGGTGCGGAAAGTGCCGACGCAGCGGCATTCGTTGCACTCTGCGTCGAGGCCTCTTCGCCAGCCACAGAAGCCGTCTGCGATGTCGGTGCTTGCGCACGCGGCGGTGCGCCACGCGGCGGAATATCTTCGAGACCCAGCTGCGGCTTGCGGAACGGACTGTGCACGACCGTGCCGCGCAAGTGCGCCGGGGCCATGCCCACAGGGCGACGATAGCCGGTCGCGCCCGGCATCGATGTGGGATCCGGCGGTTCGGCGTGCGAAGCGGTATTCGGCGCGGGGATTGCGTTCGTCGATACCGAGGCCGCGCGCTGCACGACCGGCGACTGCGACGACGCGGCCGGTCGCGGCTCGCGAGGTGTCAGGCCCGGCTCGGCACGCACGAATTCCGTCGTCCGCAGCGCTTCGCCACGGCTCAGTTTTGCGGCATATGCACCACGCGGCAGGACGGTTCGCGTGGTCGCAGCAGCAGCGCTACCCGATGACGCGACCGCACCGGCAGCACCCACTGCCGCCGCAACCACCGGCGTTGTGCGTCCGACCGAAGTCCCCTTCCCTGCCGGACGCGTCGCCGCACTCGCGCCAAACGACGGCTCGGCGCGCGGCGCACCGCGCGTGGTCAGCGGCGGAGGTTGCATGGCATCCAGACGCGCACGCTCTTCGTCAGACAGCTTCCAGCGCGGTTGCGCCGCCAGGCCGCGACGACGCGGCACCGGCTCTTCGATCAGACTGCCGACGTTGTGGTGACCTTGTCCGACCGTCGGCGTGTAACTGCCGCGCTCGCCACGATCCCCCGTGTCGAACGACATCTGGGACAGACCACGGACCGGCTCACGCACGCCGGTGTCGAAACGGGATTCGCGGGATTCGCGGGATTCCCGTGCATCGCGCGGCTCGAACGCAGGTGCATCGTCCTCGTCGTCGGCCGATGGGCGACGCGAGAACATGCCCCACCAAGTGGTGCCGAACACAAGCGGGAGAGAAAAGAGGAGGACGAAACCGGAGAGGCCCATGGCCAGCGTGCCGCCGAGCGCGACACTCAAACCGTGGGAGAGCGACTGGCCGATGCTGCCACCGGCGGTGTTGCTGTCACCGCCCGTCAGCGCAGCCAGCGTGGCGCTGGACACCATCGCCAGCGGAACGCCAAGCAGCATACGGAGCGTGCCGGGGCCGAAGATTCGTATCTCACCGCCAAGCAGACCCCGTACGCCAGGCCAGCACAGTGCCAGCAACCAAAACGTCGACAGTCCGAACCAGCCAAACCCCATAATCGCTCATTGCTTCAGGAAAACCCGGAGAGCGATTGTAGCAGGTAGGCCACCGCGCGGCGGCCCTGCGCACGGACTTTTGCGCATCATGCGTGCCATGGCGTGGCGTGTGCCGCGTCGCGCGCATGATGTGTCCGGCACACTCAGACGTGAATCAGACGTGAATCAGGCGTGACCGTGCGTTCCCGTCGGACGCAGGGACGGCGCGCCATCGGCCGCCACGCTGTCGAGCGTTGCGACCGGCAGCGCCTCGTCGGGTACGACCAGACTCAGATTCCGGCGACGCAGCGAACGCCAGTCGACCTTGGCGAAAATGTCCTCGCCCAGTGCGCTCGTACTAGAGAGGTTCTCGACGCGCACGCCACGTGCACGCAATACGTTGGCAGCCAGGCGGAACGACGGCTCGATCAACGTTGAGAACTCGGCGTCCAGACGCGTCGGCGCACGGGTTTGCATCGTCTCGTAAAAGCGCGGGGTCGCTGCGGCGTCGCGCAGGTCCAACCCGTGCATGTACATCTCGGTGAAACCCAGCCATGTTGCGACTTGCAGCGCAAAGTACGCGACCGTGCCGCCGTGGAAAAAGCCGTTGTCGATATCGAAGCTGAAACCCAGCCGGCTCTCGTCCCCGAAGAACGCCGCACTGGCCGAGACCTGCGCGTCTGCGCGCAGCGTCTGCGTCGTGCGGGCCGCTTCAAGCCCGCGCTTGAAAATATCGTCGACGAGATAGAAGCGGCAGCCGAAGGCGGACATCGGGAACATGTCCAGCAAGCGGGCAAGCACGACCGGCGTGACGAACAGCACCAGATCGCGCGCCACGATACGGCGCGCCAGATCGGGACGCTGGCGCACGAAGCCGGCGTCGAGAATGCAGTAGTAGTTGAATTTGACCGGTGCGCGCTCGGTCAGCGCAATGGCCCCGTTTACGCCCATCACGTGATGCATCGGCAGCGCGTCGTAGTCGATGTCGGCGACGGAAGGACCGCTGGCGATGATGTGGCAAGGCAGTCGGCGCAGGCGTTGCAGCTCGGCACGACGCGCGAGCGGCACGTTGCGTCCGCGCCAGGTGAATCGTTCGATCGCCCCCATCGCATCTCGCGCAATCTGCGCGTGCGGCCACAGGCGTTCGTTGTGCCGCCACTTCGCCGAATGGCTGAAGCGGTAGGCAAGTTTGAGGAATGTCGAAAGCATTGTCGTTGTTCTGGTTAGGTGTTCTGGTTGCGCCGCGCTCACCTCACAGTGGTACGGTCCTAACCCCGTTCATATCGCGTGTCGATCGATTGCCGAGCACCTGTGAGCCGACTGCAACCCCGCGACTCCCCTGTCTCGCGGTATAGCTCACGATGGCATGGAGACCTGACTCCATCACGTCGATGCGCAAATTCTGCCATTCGAACTTAATGGCGGACAAGATTTATTCCAGTTGGAAATCTTACGTCGGGTTACCTTTGCGCGTCGTTTTCGAACGACGTACTTGACAGCGAAATCCCCTATTTATGAGGGTTTTCGTTGGATTGGATGTGACAAAACAGGGAAGGAAAGGAAATTTGCAGAGAAATAGAGCATTGCGAAAAATGCAGACAATACGCAATGCCATTCGACGATTAATGCGTCGTCCGTAAGCGTCTATGCGGGGAATGTGGAAGGCATTGGCGGGCCACTCGCGCGCTCGCGAATGGCCCGGCTTTCATCGAACCGATCAGTGCAGCGCCGAGCGGTTACCCTGGGAGCGATAGAAAGACTGCTCCAGTTCGCCGAGCAAAGTCGCCAGTTGCGGATCGCGAATAAAGCTTGCGGCCGAGTCGGCGGCGAGGATCGCTTCAGGCGTTTGCGGCCGGGCAATGAGAAAGCCCTGCACGTAGTCGACGCCAAGCTCGGAGAGCGCTTCCAGCGTTGCGGCGTCTTCGACCCACTCCGCCACGCTGCGGATACCGAGGTTCTTGGCGAGCGCCACGATGGCCTCGACAATAGCCAGATTGGCCGGGTGCGCCGCCATGCTCTTGACGAACGCGCCGTCGATCTTGATCGCGTCGACCGCGAGGTCCTTAAGATAGGAAAACGAACTGAAGCCCGCGCCGAAGTCGTCCAGCGCGATGCGCCCGCCCAACTGGTGGATGCGGTCGACGAAGCGTCGCGTGTTGTCGAGATCGTGCAACGCGACCGTCTCGGTGATTTCGATGCACAGCAGTCCCACCGAACGCTCATGCGCGGCCAGCGTCGCAAAGATATCCCGCACGAAATGCTCGTCGTTGAGCGACGCCCCCGAGAGGTTGACGCAAACGAAGCGTGTCTTGGACAACTGATCCCGATGCGCATCGATCCACGCCAACGTATTCGTGAGCACCCATTTGTCGATCATGCCGATCGTGCCGTTCTCTTCGGCAGCACTGATGATGCGCGACGCCGGCACGATATTGCCGTCCGAATCGCGCATGCGTAGCAGCACCTCGAAGTTCAGCGAGTCGCCCGGCGACGCCATCTCCATGATCGGCTGCATTTCCAGGAACAACGTGTTGGGCGTGAGACCAGCGTCGAGCGCGTCGATCAGACGCAACTCCGCCAGACGCTCCCGGAACGCCGCTGCCCCGCGTTCGTAGACGACCAGTTCGCGACGGCTCTTCTTTGCCTCACGGCAGGCCCGGTCGGCGGACGAAATCGCGTCGGGCACACGCATGTCGGTCGTCAGCTCGATGACACCGGCCGACGCGCGTACCTGAAACGCCCGCTCGCCGATCTGATACGGCTCTCCGGCGATAGCGTCCACCAGGCGTCGCGCCACCGCCGCTGCTTCCTTGATGGTGGCGTCGCGGAAGACCACGATGAACTCGTCGCCACCGGTGCGTCCCACGCTCTGTTCCGTCGACAACCGCGCGCGCATCCGGTCGCAGGCCTGACGCAGCACCTCGTCACCCGCGGCATGCCCGAACAGGTCGTTGACGAGTTTGAAGCGATCCAGATCGAGATACGCCAGCGCCGCCGGACGCGAATCCGAGAGCGTGCGGATGGCTTCGCCCAGCGATTTTTCGATGCCACGCCGGTTCGAGACGCCCGTGAGCGGGTCGTTCTCCGCCAGATAACGCAGTTGCTCCATCGTGCGGGCGCGTTCCGTAATGTCCTGCAAAGACCCTTCGATACGTCCGTCGGAGAAAATCGCTTTGACGAGGTAACGGCTGATGCGCCCGTCGTCGCGAGGCAGCGAGAGGATTTCGAGCTCGGACTCGTCGCTGTGCTGAGCAACGTCGAGCAGCATGCGCCATGTGCTCTGACCGAAATACTGGTCCCAGCGGAACGTGCGTCCCTCAGTGTTGGGAATGCCGAGCATGGTGTGCAGCGCCGCGTTGCCCCGGACGAACACCCCCTGATCGTTCAGCGTGAAGAGGCCGACCGGCGTCACGTCGTAGGCGTTGCGCAATTCGGTCTGGGCTTCGAGTTTGCCCTTGTGCTCCAGACGCATCTGCTCCGCAATCGCCAACGCGGCCATCAGGCTCGAGAACAACGCCGCCGTCACGCTGTTGAGCGCCGACGACAACGCGCGCGCATTGAAGGCGGCGGCGATGACCTCGGAGAATGTCGCGAACAGAACGATGGCCAGCGATGCGCTGTACCAGACCGCCACGCGAGAGCGCGTGAGCACCAGAATGCGCACGAGCAGCACCAGCACGATCACGATGCCCAAGGCCGCCACGGCCCACAGCACCGGAATGAAGTGCGCATACGGCAACGCGATGGCGGCGCAGCACAGCACCACGCCGGCCCATTGCAACACCATCACCATCCAGCGCAAGCCGATCAGGCGCAGTTCCTTCTTGAATAGCTGCGTGAACAGCGAATAGGTCAGCACGTAATAGATGGCGAACGTCGCCTTGCGGACCAGTGCGTCCCATTCCATCGGAATGGCGCGCTCCAGCCACTGCGTGTCTGCGCCGAGCGAGTTGGCGGCGAGTCGCAGGTTGCCGATCAGCCAGGCGGCGAACAGCACATACAACCATTCCTTGTTGATGATGGCGGTGACGAGCACGAACGCCGAGAGCGTCAGCAGACCGCCTTCGAGCAAACCGTTGCTGCGATGAAATTCCCTCTCGGAGATGCGTAACTCAGGCCCGGGCCAGGCGACGAGCGACAGATGCGCCGGGCCGGAGAACGTGCCCTGGCACAGCAACGTGACCGGCTCGACCAGATGTCCGAGGTCGATCGAGAAGCCCGCCTTCGACACGCGAATCGCGCCGCTGACATCACCCCGGTCGGCGCGGCCGATGGCCGGCGTGTCGGGGCTTCGCCAGCAGGCAAGCGTCTGCGCGTGTCGCGAGGGAAACTCGATGACGGTTCGCTCCTGCCCGCCCACCGGCGGCACCGAGAAGCGGAACCACACGGGCGCTTCGGACAGATGCGTGCTGAATTGCTGGACCAGCGGCGCGCGCTCCAGCGCTCCCTGTGCCATCGGCGGATTGAACGTCGCAGGAAGATCACCCTGCGCCTGAAAGCTCACCGGGGTGGCGCCGCGCACGGCGTACTGACTTTCCTGGAACATGAGCACGATGCCGGAGAGCAGCATGATCGCTGCGGGCACCGCGTAAAGGGAAATGCTGCGAAAGAGTTCGTCGAGCCGGGCCGTGATGCGCCAACGGCGCCGCGTGCCGGTGAGTTCGCTCAACTCATCGGAAAAATCGTTCGAATTACGGCCGTCGTCGCGCTCGTTGCCGAGTTCCCCCGCCATATGACTTTTGTGCCCTTATCTCGTTGGTCGCCCCCGTGTTGATCCCCGGATAAGGCGAGCATCGAAGCCCGCCTCCCCGGCCGGGCCGGCCCTGTCCCGTGCGGCCGCCTTCCGGCCGACACGGGCAGGTGTCTCTCGCCCGTCCTACGCGTTACCGCCGTCGTGCAAAATACTGCCTGTTGCAAACGACGGGATAACGTTATTTCGAATAACGGCATTACACCGCCAGGCTGTAGCCTGCTGCTACGCATCGTACCTCGTCGGCAGCAAAAGATAAATCCCGCAAATGCGCGCCAACACTGGCTTCAACCGACACTGACCCGTCGCCGCTCCGTACCTCCGCAAGCGCCCCTTCGCTCGGCATGCCGAGACGCAAGTCGGGGTGATGGGTGAGGCACATATAGGCAAACAAAGGGTGACCGGCCGATTGCCAGCGCGTGCGTGCCTGCGCCACATCCAGCGCCAGCACCCGATGCCCGATTCCGCCGACGTGCGCCATCGGGATCAGACCCTGTGACGGGAAGACGTCCGTAAACATCAGCGCTTCGTACTGCCGATGCAGCGGCGGGCGGGCCGTAATCACCATCCAGTCGATGCCCGAGACCAGGCAGTACTGATAGAACGCCTTGAAAAGCGCCGTCTTGACGACGCGTCCCACTGGCCCCGCCACCACGCCAAGACGCGTGGCTTCCGCAAGCGCTGCGCTGTCGAGCCATTCGGGCAACGGTGCGGAATCCTCAAGATGCAAGGCCTGATAACGATTGGTCTGGATCCGCATCGTGCCGAGCACCGCACCGTCGAGCCGGGCGCGCGCCACCAGCACAACGGCGCCCGCCTCCCGGTCGCTGATCTCCGGCTCGCTCAGCGTTGCCGCAAGCTCGGGCAAATGACGGCCATAGGCCGCCTGACGCATTGCAACGGCGTCGCGCAAAGACGATTCGTCGCTCGCGATGGTGACGACAAACGGCAGACGTTCTTCGCGCAGCGCACCAACGCCGGACGTGGCTGACGCCGAGGCCCGGGCAACTGCGGGTGATGACGCAGGACGGAGGTTTCCAGCCGGCCGGTCTGCATGGGAAATCGAGAGGACATCCGAAACTTGTGCAAGGTCAAACATGATTGACACTCCTTAAGGTCAATGAAAGGGCGGGTGCCGTGCACGGGCGTTAGCGCCGGTGCATCGCACAATTCCTTTCTTGACCCGCCGAGGCGAAGTGTCAAGTGCTTATTTTCGTTAGGTTTTTCACAGTTTGACGGCACGGCTACGCCCGCCCGTCGGTTCGTCGTGCCAACCGCCCGGGAACCCCCGTCGCGCCGTATGAAACGCCCAAAACCGCGACGTCCCCGCCCCTTCCTTCCCATCCCTTTGTCACCTATTTGCGACAGTTGCCGTCCGAAGAAAGACTCTGGCAAAATGCTAAACCTGTTTACTAATTTGCCGAACCGACGCGACGTGCAACTGTTCCGTTCAACGCTGGTCCGGTGATCGACCACGACATTCCAAGACATGCCGAAAATCGACTGGTCTTCCCGGTTCGGCACGCTGGTGCACGACACGGCACGGGTCTACTCGCGCCTGTTCGACCGCCGCGCGCGGGGTAATTTCGATCTGACACGCGCCCAATGCCGCGTCCTGGTGATGTTGCACCGCTACGGCGTGCAGACGCAGGCCGAACTCGCCGAGCGCATGGAACTCACGCCGATGGCGCTCGTCCGCCTGCTGGATCGTCTACGGGAAAAGGGGCTGGTGCGCCGCGAACGTGATCCGAAGGACAAACGCGCCCATCTGCTCTATCTGACGGACGCCTCCGAAGCCAAGATCGACACGATCGTCGCCTTCGCGAACGTCACGGAACGTGAGGCGCTGGCCGATCTCACGCCAGCGGAGCGCGCCGAACTATCCCGACTGCTCGGCAAAGTGCTGGCCAATCTGACGCGCGCCGAGGCGGAATGCCCGGTGCCGGTGCGTCGACGTGAGGAGGCAGATCCGGAGCCAACGGAGTAAAGAGCGGAGTAAAGATCGGAGAACACGGCAACAGGAGGAGACGAGCGCCATTCCAGCGCTTAGCGACACATAACAACGTCGGGCGCGACCAGAACGACGATCTACCAGAGGAATTACCGTGGCATCCCCAAAATTGGCTGACGATCCGGGCAAACACCGGGCGCTCGTCAGCGTGTCCGTCATGCTGGCAACGGTGTTGCAGACGCTCGACAGCACCATCGCCAACGTTGCATTGCCCCACATGCAAGGCAGTCTGGCGGCATCGCAGGACTCGATCACGTGGGTTCTGACGTCCTATATCGTGGCCGCCGCCATCGCCACGCCGCTCACCGGCACGCTGTGCGCGCGCTTTGGACGCCGACGCGTCTTCCTGTGGTCGGTCGCAGGCTTCACCATCGCCTCTGCGCTGTGCGGCATGGCGCACTCGCTCACGGAGATTGTGGCAGCGCGTCTGTTCCAGGGTATCTGCGGCGCAGCATTGGTGCCGCTCTCGCAGGCGACCATGCTCGATATCAACCCGCCGAGCAAGCACGGCTCGGCGATGGCCGTCTTCGGGATGGGTGTGATGGTGGGCCCGATTCTCGGACCATCGCTCGGCGGCTGGCTCACCGACAGCTATAACTGGCGCTGGGTGTTCTACATCAACCTGCCCATCGGGCTGATTGCCTTCCTCGGCATCGCCGCTTATCTGAAGGAACCGCCGGAACAGAAAGCGGGCAAGTTCGATGCGCTGGGCTTCGTCACACTGGGTCTTGCCATCGGTCTGCTGCAGCTCCTGCTCGACCGCGGCGAACAGCAGGACTGGCTGAATTCGACGGAAATCTGGCTGGAGATGCTGGGCGCAATCATCTGCTTCGCGTACTTCATCGTCCATACATGGACGGCGGGCGAACATTCGTTCTTCAACCGTGCACTGCTGCGCGACCGGAATTTCAATACGGGCGTCGTCTATATTTTCGTGGTCGGCATCATTCTCTATGCCACGCGGGCCCTACTCCCGCCGATGCTGCAAAGCCTGTTCGGCTACCCCGCGATCCTGACCGGGCTCGTCACGGCACCTTCCGGCGCGGGCACGATGGCCGCCATGCTGATCGTCGGGCGACTGGTCGGCAAGGTCGACGTCCGCTACCTGCTGGGTTTCGGCTTCGCGCTGACCGCCTATTCGCTCCACATGATGGCCGGCTACTCGCTGACGCTGAGTCCGTCGGACATCGTCTGGCCGGGCGTGATTCAGGGCTTTGGGCTGGGTTTCGTGTTCGTGCCGCTGACTACCGTCACGTTCGCCACGCTTCCGGGCCAATTCCGTGCGGACGGTGCCGCAATCTACAGTCTGTCTCGCAACATCGGCAGCAGTATCGGCATTTCGGTCGTGCAGACACTCCTCACGCAGAATACGCAGGTCAACCACGCGGTACTTTCCGAGCGCATTACGCCATTCACACAAGGCGTCGAGACTTACGTGCAGACGTACGGGGCCGCCGCGATGGCCGCGCTCAACGCGGAGGTGACACGTCAGGCGGCGATGATTGCTTACCTCGACGATTTCCGTCTCATGCTGTTCCTGACGATTATCGTCATGCCGCTATTGCTGTTCATCCGCATGAAGAAAAAGGCACCCGGCGAAACCGAAGAGATGGTTCACGTCGCTGCCGACTAAAGCGATATCGGCAATACCGAAGCGCGCGAGTTATCAATAAATCGTTTATAGAGACGACGCGCGCTTCTTTACGGATTTACGTGGTTTCCTGGGTTTTGGCTCAATGCCAATACGTGAATCTCCGGCAAGCACCAATTTCGTCACGCGCTCGACAACCGCCTCGAATTCAATTTCCGATTGCGGGATATAAAGCCATTTCCCCAGAACCGGATGCGGGCGCAACGCCGGCATCTCCTCAATGAGCGACGCATGGTGTTCACGCGACGTGCACACCAGAAGCCCATCCCACGGTGGATCCCGGTCGATCACGGCAACGCATTGCCGCCCGTTCAGATACGCCGCTTCCGCACCGAACATCCGCTTGTGCATGAAGGTGTCGTCACGTTCGAACACGTCGAAAATCCAGAGAAGCGAATTACGAATAGAGGATGGCATACGCTGATCGACTCAATAACCTTTAGAAAATCGAGATAACGGTAACAACTTATTACAACTCACCAAAATACAACGCCGACATTTGTAATTGTCGAGCGGAACACCTAATTTGAACTCACTCGAATTGCGCACGATGAAATAAAAACTCGTCACCCTCAGGAGTGCGATATGACAATCTCGCCACGTGCAGTTGAGTTCGTCCGGCATGCGCCGTGCCAGTCGCCACCCCTGCCTCTGAAGCCCCTCATTATCGCGCTGGCGCTATGCATCACCGCTCAGGCGCGTGCCGCATGCGATAACGTCGCCCCCGCCAGTGGCACAACCGTGACCTGCACGGGCACCGACGGCGTGGTTGCCGCGCAAGCTGGCAGCACAGGCGTCAACGTGAACGTACAGCAAGGGGCCAGCATCAGTTCGGTTCGGACTACCGCCGACGTCGCCACCATCACAGTCGATACATCGAGCACGATCACCAACAGCGGCACCGTCAGCATCACCGGGGCCAACGCTCCTCAGCCCGGGCGCGGCGCTGCCATTCTCGGTGCACACGACAACAATGTGCTGGTCAACACATCGACCGGCATCATTTCGACATCGGGCTACGAAAACGACGGCATGGCCGTCAACGGCAACAATGGTTCGCTGACCAACAACGGGACGATTACCGTCAATGGCCCGAACGCCTACGGCATGACAGCGGCCTGGGGACAATCGTCCGGCCTCGGCCTGAACAGCACCTTCGTCAACACTGGCACGATCACCGCCAATGGCGGCGGCAGCCGCGCGATCAGCGTCGTAGGCGGACAAAGTACCGTGACGAACAGTGGCACGCTTATCACCACGGGCGGCACGGCGTCGAACCGGTCATTCACCGTCTTCATGCAAGGCAACAACAATAACCTCACGAACAGCGGCTACATCGAAGCGCGCGGCGTCAACAGCGACGCCATCGTGTCGAACACCGCATCGGGATTCACGTCGTCCATCGTGAACCAGTCGGGCGGCCAGATCATCAGTCGGCAAGGCTTCGGCGTTCGCACGGTCAATGGCACGATCACGATCACCAACGCAGGCCTCATCGAGAGCGATGTCGGTACCGCCATCGCCATGAACGCGGCGGCGAAATCCAATACCCTCACGCTGCAAACCGGTTCGCAGATTATCGGCACGGCGGATGGTGGCAACAGTGCGGTCAGTCGCGTCAACTTGCAGGGCACGGGTACGGCGAGCAACGCCTTCGTGAACTTCGGCACGCTCAACATGCAGGGCGACAATTGGACGTGGACCGGAAGCGGCAACTTCACGACCGCGCAGTTTCAAAGCGGCGTGTTCAATCTGAACAGCACGCTCGGCGGAGCGACGTCTCAAGTCGCCGCAGGGGCCACACTCGCAGGTACGGGGACGCTCACGGGCAACCTGACCAACGCCGGGACCGTGCACCCGGGCGACGGCAGCGGAAATGGCACGCTGACCGTTACCGGCAACTACACCGGTAGCGGCGGCAAGCTCGCCATCGATACGGTGCTGGGCGACGACGCGTCCAAAGTCGCTCCGCTGACGGTTAGCGGCGGCACCATCGGCGGCAGCACGACGATTGCCGTCAACAATATGGGCGGTGCGGGCGGACTCACAACCGGTAACGGCATTCCGATGGTCAACGCCGTGGGCGGCGCGACGTCGAGCGCCAGTGCGTTCGCCCTCGGCGGCACGGTCAGCCAGGGGGCATACACCTACTACCTGTATCGCGGGGGTACGACCCCCGGCTCGGAAAACAGCTGGTTCCTGCGCTCGACAGTGCCGGTGGCCACCGCCGTGACCTACGTCGACCCGGTCACCGGCCAGACCGTCACCACAGTGCTCTCGCCTGTCGGCGCAGCGGGCAGCCCACCGACGGCCGCCGTAGGTTCGACGCCCATGCCCATCTATCGCGTGGAAGTCCCCGTCTATTCGGCGATGCCGGAAATCGCACGCGTCGCGGGCTTTGCGCAGATGGGCACGTTTCACGAGCGACAGGGGCAACAGGGTTTGCTGACGGAGAACGGTGTACTACCGGCGGGTTGGGCACGCGTCTGGGGACAAACCGAACAGTTCCGCGCCAAGGGCGACGTGTCGCCACAGTTCGACGGCAACATCGGCGGCGTGCAGGTCGGCCACGATCTCTTCTCGCGCAGCACGGACAGCGGGCATCACGACCACATCGGGATCATTGCAGGATGGACGCGTGCCTACGGCGACACGCAGGGCAGCGCACTGGGGTCGATGGACACGCACACCGGATCGCTGGGGCTGGATATGTACAGCGCGGGGCTGTACTGGACCCATGTGATGCCCAACCTCGCCTACGTCGACGCGGTCGTACTCGGCTCTGCGCTCCAATATGAATCGAAGCCCGTGAGCGGAATGAACACAAGCACGCATGGCAAGGCGGTGGCTGCGTCGCTCGAAGCTGGCTGGCCGATTCGGCTAACGCCCGGCCTCATGCTCGAACCGCAGGCGCAGATCGTCTACCAGCATCAGTCGCTCAACGATCTGACGGACGCCGTCTCGTCGGTGGCGTTCGCCAACACCAATAGCTGGCTTGCGCGCATCGGCGCACGTCTGGAAGGCAATTACGACGGCGCACGCGGATTGCTGCGACCTTACCTTCTGTTCAACCTGCTGCATACGTTCGGCAACGACGGCCGCGCCATCTTCGGCGGCACCACACCGATCGTCAGCAGCGCGAACACCACGGCGGCACAGTTCGGCATCGGCGTCGCCGGACGCTTCAACAAGCACGCGAGCGTGTACGCCACGCTCGCTTACCTCACGCAAATCGACGATACCCGCCAGCAGAGCGTGTCGGCAACACTGGGCTTGCGCTGGAGCTGGTAAGCACCGCCGCAGG
Organism: Pandoraea commovens; assembly: GCF_902459615.1. Classification (GTDB taxonomy): domain Bacteria; phylum Pseudomonadota; class Gammaproteobacteria; order Burkholderiales; family Burkholderiaceae; genus Pandoraea; species Pandoraea commovens. The sequence goes on along the minus strand of NZ_CABPSA010000001.1, from coordinate 79,437 downwards.
GGCGAGCGAGCACGTTCGGCAGCACGGGTAACACGCAGTGCTTATCGCTCCAGCACGGCGAACCGGTTCTCAGCCGCCAGCCGCGACGTGCAAAGGTGGCGTCGCTACGTCGGGTACCTCTGTACGGTCGACACGCGGATCGACGACGGGCATGGCCGTCTCCGGCGTATAGCGCACACAACGATTGCGTCCGGCAGCCTTGGCCTGATACAACGCACGATCCGCGCGTTGCACGAGCGAGGACAGCTCACCACGTGAGCGTTCGTCGCACGCGATGCCGATACTCACGGTTGCGGCGACCGTCTCGCCCTGCACCATCCGTGCCGAACGCTCGAACGCTTCACGCACGCGCTCTGCGATGGTCTGCGCTTCGTTGGCCCCCACGCCCGGCAGGAACAACGCAAACTCCTCGCCACCGTAGCGTCCGAAGATATCGTCTGCCCGAAGCTGTTGCGACGCCGTGCGGGCGAACAGCAGCAGTACCGTGTCGCCGAACGGATGGCCGTACGTGTCATTGATGCGTTTGAAGTGATCCAGATCAAGGAGAAGCAATGCGACGGGGGCACGAGCAGCGCCATGACGTCGCAACTGCTCACGTGCGAGTCGAGTGAACTCAGGGCGGTTGAATGCCTGCGTTAACCCATCGCGCGTCGCCGCGCGGTGCAGCGCAATTTCCGAGCGCTCCTTTCCCAGCGACACCATCAGAAAACTGGCGACGACGATCAGCACGAGCATCTCGGTCGTAGAGACCTGCGGTCCGAACCACGCGAGGAATTGCGAATCGGTCGGACCGAGCCATACGAGCGCGACGGCCCGCGCCGTGTAAAACGATCCATGCAGCACGGCGACGACCGCCAGCACGATGCTGCTCGGCAGCCGCAGCCCCGAAGCCTGCCAGAACTCCCTGGCCGCCATCAGGCTGTAGAGCGCCAGCAATGAGAAGAACAGCACGCCGCCGCTCCAGGCGTCGAGCGGGCGCGCGAACAACCACGTCCCCCAAAGCAGCACTGCCGGGCCGCCAAAGACCGCAACCCACTGGACGCTTCGACCGTAAAAGCGCCGCGCACCGCTCCACACCATGGCGAACGCCAGCGTGGCGACGGCGTTGCCCAGCGGATAGAGCACCGCGAGCTGAGCACTTCGGGAGGCCAACAGATAAAGCACGGGAGAGAACGTCGCGAGCAGAAAAGCCAGACTCCACCATCGTGGCGATTCGGCTTCGTCGCGGCGTAAGGCGTCGAGCATGAACAGGATGCCTGTCGCAATGCTCAACAAGAAGGTCACAAACTGTAGCGTCGGCAGGTCTAACGCCGGCAGCGACAAACCAAGAGCCATGGCTCCGTCCCCCGTACGCACGGCCGACGGGCGGTCATCACCGTCCCGGGCGCATGCGCAGTTTGAAATACGGGGGATAAAACCTGACTGAATGATCAGCGGTTCGTTATTTTGGAGATGGCAAAACGCGGCAGCCGCTTGCGCGCCGTATGCGGCGCACCGTCTGGCCGCCCCGGTCCGGCCATCGGTTTCTCTAAGGAGTGTCCGTCGTCGCTGGCGTGTCTCGCGCTTCCCTGAAGCCCACTCGGTCGTGGGCCCGCTATGTCTTTTGACGCGCGACGCCGGAATTCCCTGAATTCAGCACTGCTCCATGTCCATGCGGCGGGATTCTAGCACGTCAAAATGAGACGGCAAGGGACGCTCAGCCCCACCAGACAACGACGTCTCAACCTTCCTTACACTACCTTTCTCACATTTCCTGACGCCGCCGCGCCGACAATGCGCCTGCCGTCTGAATCACCAGATCGGCAAATCGGCGTTCATCGCGCTCCGCATTCCAACGCACACGCGGCACAGCAATGTTGATCGCGCCGATGGCCCGGCCATCCTGATTGACGACGGCCGCCGCCGTCGAGATGTCGCCCATGAAAAACTCGTCTTCGGTGTGGGCGTACCCCTGCTTGCGGATGCGGGCGAGCCGCTCCTTGATCTTGCGCGGCTGCGACACTGTTGACGGCGTGAACTGGACGAGGTTGGTGCGCGCCAGAATATCGTCGATCTCGGCGTCGTCGAGCGTGGCGAGCATCGCCAGCCCCGGTGCCGTGCAGTACGCGGGCAGACGCGAGCCGACGATGACATTGGCGTTGAACACACTCCGGCTGACGATACGCAACACGAAAACGATGTCCGTATCGAGGCGCACGGTCAGATTGGTCGCCTCCTCCGTCTCCGCCGCCAACTGCTGCAAATAGGGTGCCGCGCGACTGACCAGTTCGTTCGAGACGAGATAGTGATACGTGAAGTCCAGCAGCTTGGGCGAGAGTTCGTACTTCTTGCTCTGCGGATCCTTGAGCAGATAACCCAGTGCCGAGAGCGTGAACGTGAAACGCTGTGCGGCGCTGATGTCGAGGCCGGTCGCCGCCGCAATTTCGGACAGAGACAGATGACGCTTCGAGCCATCGAACGCGGTGAGCACCTTCATCGCTTTTTCGACGGAATTGACATACAGCGTAGACTCCGTCGACGAGGCTGCCGAAGATGTCTCTGCCGCGACGGATGTGACGGCGGTCTTGTCTTTCGCGCGGCTGCGCGGGGTTTTGGTGGTGGCCACAGTCAGATGGGTGTTTTGACGGATTTGGCTGGATTATCGCATAAAAATAGCATTCTATCTTTATGCGATAACTCTAGATCCACGTTCGACCCTCACGCACGTGCTGCCTCATTTCGTTGCGACCCACTCCCACGCGCCTTGTGTGTCTCGCGACAACAAGTGCTTACGGATTCGCTCCGATGGCGTCGTCTCGAACTGCGCGGTCTCGCGATAGTAGCGCGGCCGCTGATAGCTGGCGAGACGCTCCGCCGCCCAGGTCGACAACGCCACCCAGTCGACGGCCGATTCGCGGAACTGCACGTACAGCATGACGTCCTGCTCGCCGATCTCGCTCGCCACGCCAATCGCCGCACACGCCGCCACCGCCGGATGCCGCGCAAATACCCGCTCGATTTCCCATGCCGAAACGTTCTCGCCCCGCACGCGCATGCTGTCGGTGCGACGCCCGATGAAAACCAGACTGCCGTCGGCACTGCGGCGCGCGCTGTCGCCCGTGTAGAGCTTGCCATCGCGCAACGCTTTCGCCGTGGCGTCGGGATTATCGAGATACCCCGGCAAGAACACACCGTCGACATCGCTCGACAGGACAATCTCCCCAGGCTCCCCATCGGCCACCGGCTGGCCCGCGTCATCGAGCAATTCCAGCGTCAACCACGGCAACGCATGGCCGATGGAGCCGGGTTGATCTGCGTCGTTGAGCGTAGCGAAGCTTGAGCACTCGGTCATGCCGTAACACTCGCGCAGCACACAACCCAGACGCTCGCGCGTTGCCTGCCAGGCACTGGCCGAGACACCCGCGCCCCATGCCACACGCAGGGAATTCGTCGCCGGTTGCGCGTCGCGCGGCAACTGCATGAGGATGTCCAGAATGCCACCAAGGTAGTGAAGATGCGTAGCCTGCGACTGCTCGCATTGCTGCCAGAAGCGGCTCGCCGAGAAGCGCTCGACCACGTGCATCTCGACATCCACGAGAAACGGGATCAACAACATTTGCGCGCCGCCAATGTGGCACAACGGCTCCCACAGGAACAAGCGGTCGCCCTCGCCTGCATCGGCCACGCGCAACGCTGCCTCGCTGGCAATACGCATCATGCGATGCGTGAACAAGACCCCCTTGGGCGCCCCAGTCGTCCCCGACGTGTAGATGATGCAAAGCACCGATGCCGGGGTGACGGCTGCCGCAACCGGTGCCTTCCCCGCATGCGCGGCGGCCTGCGCCATGACGTCCGACAGCCAGTAGCGCACCACCTGTGTGCCGTGATGTCCCGGCTGCCCGGCGGCCAGCGCGACGCCAGCGTCGAGTACGTCGGCGAACGACGGTTCTGAGATGAGCAACTTCGGTTTGGCGTGCCCCAGCAGATACTCGATGCCGTCGCCTTTCAGGCGCGTATTGACCGGCACCCACACGAGGCCCGAGAGCATGAGCGCATAGATCAGGGCGACTTGCGCGGCACTGTTGCCCAGCATGACCGCCACGCGATCGCCCGGCACGAGTCCCTGCGCGGCAAACCACGCCTGCATCGCACCGACCCGCGCGGCCATCTGCGCACGGTCGATGGCCTCACCCTCGAACACGACGACCGGCTTCGCTGAAGCCCTCTCAGCCCCCTCACGCCGATGAAGCCCCGCCATGAGCAGCGGCACGACATCGAGCGAATCGCCCTCGGCCCGCTGCGGGAAGTACTGAAGATAAGGATGCGACGACATGGGTGATGCGTGTGACGATTCCGACGCCGAAGACGTCTGCGCACTCACCGGCGCAACTCGGGCAACGTTAGACATGGACATACGAGAATCCGCGGGTATCAGTAGCTCTTGCGTTTGAAGATAGAAGACAACCAGACGACGAACACCATCAGGAAGACCAGCGACGTGGCGACAGCGGCCAATGTCGGCGTGACAGCCAGTTGGATGTCGTCCCACATCTGCTTGGGCAGCGTGGTGTTGATCCCGCCGGAGACGAAGATGGCAATCGTCAGGTCGTCGAACGACACGATGAAAGCGAACAGGAACGCCGAGCCGAGGCTTGCAGCGAGCAACGGCAGCAGCACGGTGCGCACGCGGGTGAAGGCCGACGCGCCGAGCATCTTGGCCGCGTCGTCGAGTCGCCAGTCGAAGCGCTTGAAGCTCGCCGACAAGGTGACGACCACGTACGGAATTGCCAGCACGGTGTGGCCGATGACAAGCCCCGCATTGGTGCCCGCCAGTTCCCACCGCGCAAACAGATACAGCAGGCCGACGGCGACGACGATGCGTGGCACGATCAACGGCGCGATGAACACGGCGAACAGCGGCTTGCGCCAGCGCGACGGCAACCGGACGAGCGCCAGACTCGCGCCGAAGCCCAGCACGAGCGCGAGCGCGGCCGTCGCGAAGCCCACGCCCAGCGAGCGCCACAACGCCGCCTGCCAGACGCTCGACTCAAGAAATGCCACGAACCACTTGATGGTGAACAGCTCCGGCGGGAACGACACGAACGATTGCTTCGTGAACGCCAGCGGCACGACGAATGCAATGGGCAACACCAGCGCGAGCACGACCGCCCACGTATAGGCCTTCAGGCCCAGACCGCCACCCGCCCGCTCGCCGCCTTGCGAGAACGACAGCTTGCCCGCGAGACGTCCGACGGTCATCAGCACAGGCAGCATGCGCCCGCCTGCCCCTGCGCGTCGTTCCGGCGCTTCTCCGGCCAGCGACGACAGGCCGACCACCCGGTCGTACACGAAGAACACGACGATGGAGCACAGCAGCAGGACCGTCGACAGTGCGCCCGCAAACCGCAGGTCGAACAACTCCAGCACCGACGAAATGACCAGTTGTGCCACCATCGACTCACGCGGCGAGCCAAGCAGTGCGGGCACGATAAAGAAGCCAAGACTGGTGATGAAGACAAGCAACCCGGCGGCCGCCGCACCCGGTCCGGACAACGGCAGAAACACGGTGAAGAAGCCCGTCGAGCGATCCGCGCCGAGCGTTTGCGCCGCCTGCACGAGCTGCATATTGATGCCGCGCATGATCGGCAGCATCGTCATGACGGCGAGCGGCAGCATCGCGTGCACCATGCCGATCAGCACGCCCGTCATCGACGGCGCGAGCGTGCCCGCGCTGTCGAGCAGACCGAGGTGCGTGGCGAGCGTCGTGAGCAGGCCCGTCTTCGAGAGCAGCAACATCCAGGCGTACGTCTTGACGAGATAGCTCGTCCAGAACGGCAGCACGATCCACAACAGCCAGCGCTCACGCGAGCGCGCCGACAGGCGGGCCAGCAAATACGCGACCGGATAGCCCAGCAGCACCGACAACGCGGCCGTCAGGAAAGCAATCCAGAAGGTCGAGCCGAGTACCTTGATATAGACGGCCGAGTGCGTCATGCGCGCGAATTGCGCGACGGACAGCACGCCGTCGGCATCGTAAAGGCCGCCTTGCAATATCTCGACGACCGGCACGATGAAGAACACAGCGAGGAACAGCAACGCGGGCAGCGCGGGCAACCACCGGGCCACGTGTTTCGGCCAGGCAATACGGGACCCCGCCTGGGGCAGGCGTTGAACAAGCCACATGGCAAATACTCCTGAAGCGGATGACTCGGGCGAAAGAAGACTCAGCGCGTGAGCAACGTGGCGCGGCCGTGATCCCACGCGAGCCCGACGCGATCGCCCACGCGTGGCGTCAGCTCACGCGGACAGCGCACGGTGAAATGCGCGCGCTCGGCATCGGCGGCAGAGCCGGGTTCACCGCCCTGCCCCAGCGATACGATGGCGCGCGTGTCGGCGCCGAGAAACACGACTTCGCGAATCGTCCCGGCAAGCGCACCGTCTTCCGGCGTCGTCAGCCGTGCCGCCTCGGGGCGCACGAGCAGGCTCGCCGCACCGGCCGCAGGCAGATCGGGGCTCGGACCGATGGGCACCAGACGCTCACCCACGCGCAGTGCGACGCGCCCGTCCGCCAGTCGCTCCACCACGCCATCGAGCAGATTCGAATGCCCGAGGAAGTCGGCGGCAAAGCGCGTAGCCGGACGGTCGTACAACTGCGCCGGCGTACCGATCTGTTCGATGCGCGCCTGATTCATCAGACAGATACGGTCGGACAGCGTCAGTGCCTCATCCTGATCGTGCGTCACATAGATGAACGTTGCGCCCAGCTCCTGATGCAGACGCCGGATTTCCAGTTGCATGTGCTCGCGCAACTTCTTGTCGAGCGCGCCAAGCGGTTCGTCGAGCAGAATGATCGACGGACGAAACGCGAAGCAGCGCGCCAGCGCGATACGTTGCTGCTGACCGCCCGACAACTCCGAAGGCAGACGTTGCGCAAACGCCTGCATCTTCACCATGGCGAGCGCCGAGTCGACGGCCGGTCCCAGCTCGGCGCGCGGCAGCTTGCGCATGCGCAAGCCATACGCCACGTTCTCCCAGACAGTCATGTGCGGAAAGAGCGCATAGCTCTGGAACACCATCCCGATGCCACGTTTGCCCGGTGCGTCGTGCGTGGCGTCGCGCCCGTCGATGAGCAACTGGCCCGCACTGGGCTCGACCAGCCCCGAGATCATTTGCAGCAGCGTGGTCTTGCCCGAGCCAGACGGCCCGAGCAACGTGAGAAATTCCCCTGCCGCGACGCGCAGATCCGTCGGCAGAAGCGCGGGCGTCTCGCGGTACGTCTTGGCAAGACCGATGGTTTCCAGTTTGGTACTCATATTCGTGCTCATCCTGCTCCGGTATTCACAACACTTGCATCGACGCTTACGACAACAGCCACGCGTTGAAACGCTCAGTGGCCTTCGTACGGTTCTCGGCCCACCACTGTGGGCTCGGCAAACGCATGCCCTTGAGGTTGGCGGGTGCGGTCGGCAGCAGCGGCGCGCGCTCCTTGGGAATGCCGTCGAATGCCTTGAGGTTGGTCGGACCATAGGCGAGGTCTTGCGTGATGAGCGCCTGTCGGGCCGGATCGCCGCAGAAGCGCACGAACTGCTTCGCGAACTCGGCGCGCGGCGTGCCCTTCGGAATCCCCCACCCTTCGATGGAATACAACCCCTGATTCCAGACGATCTTCACCGGCGCCTTGTTGTCGATGGCCGCCTGCGCGCGCCCGTTCCACGTCGACATCATGTCGACGTCGCCGCTCTGGATCGCCTGCATGGCCTGCGCCCCCGACGTCCACCAGAGGTTGATGTGCGGCTTGATCTTGTCGAGCGACTTGAAGGCACGGTCGAGATCGAGCGGATACAGCTTGTCGATGGGCACGCCGTCGGCCATGAGCGCCTGTTCCAGCGTGTCGAGCGGGCTGCGGCGCAGCGAACGGCGGCCCGGGAAACGCTTCACGTCCCAGAAGTCGGCCCACGTCTGCGGCGCTTCCTTCTGGAACTTGTCGGTGCGATACGCCAGCACGGTCGAGTAGACGTCGACACCCAACCAGTCGGCCGTCACGGCCTCGGGCATGATGCCGGGGAAGTCGGCAGCCTTCATGCCGACCGGCTCGAGAAAGCCCTTCGATTCGAGATACGGAATGTCCGCCGACAGCGTGAGCGTAGTGACGTCCCACACGAAGTTCTTCGTCTGCACCATCGCCGCGAACTGCGCCACCGGCTGTGAATCGCGCGCCACGCTCACGACCTTGATGCCTGTCGCCTTCTCGAACGGGTCGTAGAACGCCCGGCGATAAGCGACGGTGTACGGGCCGCCCGGATCGGAGACGATCAATTGCTTGGCCTGAGCGAACGCCGAGTGCGACGCGAGCATCGGCACCGAGCCAGCCAAAGCGGTGACACCGGCCATTTGAAGCAAACGGCGGCGGGACGGATTTTGCGGGTCGTGCGAGTGAGACATAAGGAACTCCGCTTGTGCGATGGACAGACGCAACACGCCTGCCCTGTGTGGGTTGCCGCCCGTCGCGCCGTTGTGACTGGGTGAGCGCAGGCAGCGACGGGGGGTAACGCTTCGGTCGATGGCGATCTCTTACGGATCGGCCGGGTGTGGCAGCGTCAGGCTTTTGCCGTTTCCGCCTTCGCGGCGCGCTTGGCAAAGAACGCGGCCATCATGCGCGCCGGTTCACCCGACTCGTACGACTCGCGCTGAATGCGCATGCCTGCTTCGATAGCGTCCTGGAAGGTGCCTTCGGTCATCTCGCGAAAGCGCTGCTTATCCAGACGCATCGCCACCGGCGGCTTCTCGGCGAGTTCCGTCGCGATTTCCAGCGCTTTGTCGAACACCTTGTCTTCCGGCACGAGGTGATGGATCAGGCCAAGACGATGGCTCTCGTCCGCGTCCATCAGACGGCCGGTGAGCGTCAACTCGATCGTGCGCGACAGCCCCAGCATGTGATTCATGATCCACGGACCGGTCGTGCTCGCGATACCGGCGTTGATCTCCGGTTGTCCCATGCGCACGCCCGGATGGCCGACGCGAATGTCGCCCAGCAGCGACACCTGGAAGGCCGAACCTGCGGCCGTGCCGTTCAACGCCATGACCAGCGGCTTCTTCAGACTACGGATCACGTCGTAGTAATGCTCCCAGCCCTTGATCCACTCGATAGCCGTGTCGCCGTCGAAATGCTTGGCTTCGGCCAGATCCTGTCCGGCGGAGAACGCGCGACCGGCACCCGTCATGATTACGGCCGCCACGTTGTCGTCGGCATTGAAACGCTGGAGCGCGTCGATGATCAGTTCGCGCATGGCGATGGTCCAGGCGTTGAGCGCCTGCGGACGATTCAAGGTGATTACCGCCACCTTGCCAACCTGCGTGAAGAGAACTTCCTGCTCCGTTTGCTTTGCTGTCTCGCTCATTTGAACTCCAAGGGCACCGACGCGTGGACATCACGCGTGCATTGAGATGGCGACAATGCGATCAACGCATTTCTCGCTAAACAGTTATCTCAGTGCAATAACTGTTATCTGAAAGCAATATAGTTATTCCAAAAAAATGGCGCAAGCGGAATCGTTACAGGGTTTACCTCAGGCGGTTGCACCTTGGGGATCGACGGCGGAACTCGATACGGAATCGTCGAGCGTCGACGGGAAGTGGCGCACGCCTGCGCAGCGCCATCTGACGAGGGCGCTCAGGCGATGTCCATTGAGGGATCGGGGAGAAAAACGCAGTGATCGGCCCGGCAAGGGCCGACCGGCTTTGAGCGGCTGGAGGTCAGCCGGGGTGAAGGTCGCCCACGGGCGACCCTAACTACGGTTAATCGCCTTGCACCCGCGACTTTTGTTTGCGGAGACGGCGAATGGCTTGCAGTTGCGCCACGGCTTCGGCCAGTTCGGCCTGCGCCTTGGCGTAATCGATGTCGCCGGTCTGTTGCTCCAGCAATGCGGCCGCCGCTTCGCGGGCACGCTCGGCGCGCGCCTGATCGAGACTGTCGGCACGCATGGCCGTGTCGGCGAGCACCGTCACCCGGTCGGGCTGGATCTCGACGAAGCCGCCAGCGATGTACAGGAATGTCTCGGTACCGTCGACGCCTTCGACGCGCACCGTTCCCGGACGCACGCCCGAGAGCAGCGGCGTGTGCCCCGGCAACACCCCCAACTCACCTGCCGAGCCGGGAATTTCCACGAAGCGCGCCTCGCCCGAGAAAATCGCGCGCTCGGTACTGACCACGTCTACCTTGAGTAATGCCATGTATTTCACTTCTCCCTGCGGCACGACGGCGCTCGTTTGCGGCGATACGGTCGTCGGGCCGTGTCCTTCTTAAGGTCTGGTGAACTCGGACGCATATACCTTTGCGCGCGCCGAGTCCGCCATGAACATCACAACGTTCGTGGCGTCGCGACACCGAGATCCGTCGACATCTTCAGTAGCGACTCCCAAATCGGTGTCGTGAGGTCGATGTGATCATGGTGCTTCTTGCGGTTGTCGGCCTCATATTCGCCGGGATACTGCACGCGGTCGAAGCCAGGCTGCGGCGGGCATGACGTCAGATAGTCGATGAACGCCTCCACCTCGTGCGAGCGCCACGTCGCGGCGAAGTCGACCTGCGGATTGAGGACGATGGCGAACATGTTGTTCGTCGCCACACCCGCACGCGGGTGTTCCGGCTGTATCGTGCCGCCTCCCGAGAGCACGCCCGCCAGCAACTCCGTCACGATGCCCAGCGCGTAGCCTTTGTGACCACCGAACGGCAGCAACGCACCGAACGGCTCGGTGAAGAGCGCGTTCGGATCGGTCGACGGATTACCGTAACCGTCGATCAGCGAGCCCGGCGGCGCCTGTTTGCCTTCGGCCGCGAGCACACGTGCCTTGTTGATGGCGATGGCGCTCGTCGCCATGTCCACCACCAGCGGCGGACGGTTGTTCGGCAACGGCCCCGCAAAGCACAACGGATTGGTCGTCAGGCGCGGCTCGCTGCCGCCAAACGGTGCAACCATCGGCTGACGGTTCGTCACATTCGTGAACGCCATGAACACCAGTCCTTGATGCGCCGCCATCTCGCCATACTGGCCCATGCGGCCCAGATGGTGGCTGTTGCGCAGCGTCAGAATCGCCACGCCCTTGTCGAAGGCGCGCGCAATCGCATGCTCCACCACGAACTTGCCGACGTGCTGACCAAAGCCGCGATTGCCCTCGAACAACAACAGATTGCCGTGATCGGTGAGCACGCTCGGACGTCCGCTCGGATTGACCTGTCCGTCCTCAAGCACTTTGCGATAGGTCGGCAGAATCGACAGGCCGTGACTCGCATAACCCACGCGGTCCGATTCCACGAGATGCTCGGCGACGTCGAGCGCGATGTCGTCGGGCACGCCCTGCGCGAGCAGCAGTTGTTTGCCGAAGTCGACGGCGTCTTTCAGAGGGATTCGCATAGTCACTCCTTGTTCATCGAACGCAGCAGGCGCGCATTACAACCAGCCCAGCCAGCGCCAGTACGTCGCGGCGAACACCAGCAGCAAGGCATAACCCACGACCGTGACGATGATCCCCACCTTGGCGAATTGTTTGGCGGTGAACGTGTCGGTGCCCAGACACACCATGTTCTGCGGTGCGTTAATCGGCAGGATGAAACCGAAGCTGACCGTGAAGCCGAGCAACATGGTCATGCCCAGCCGGTTGAAGTCGCCCGGCAAGGTTTGCAGCACGGCAATCAGAATCGGCAGCATGGCCGAGGTCAGCGCCGTGGCGCTCGCGAAACCCAGGTGAATGAGAATGAGGAATGCAGCCAGTATCGCGAAAATCGACAACGTCGGCAGCGAATCGAGGCCCGTTGCGGCGACCACGTGATTGCCCAGCCACTGCCCTGCCTGCGTCGTGAGCAATGCGGTACCGAGACTGATACCGACCCCGAACACGATCACGGTGCCCCAGGGAATACGCGACTGCACGTCCTTCCAGGTCATCACGCCAAAGCGCGGCAGCATCAGCACGACCAGACCGACGTAGGTGACCGAGGTCGTATCGAAGCGGTGCAGCTTGCCCTCCGTCGCCCAGAACAGCAGCAGTCCGATCGACACGGCGAGCAAACGCTTTTGCGAACTCGTCATCGGCCCCATTTCGCGCAGTTGCGCTTCCACGGCTTCTTTGCCACCGGCAATGGCGTCGGCCTCGGGCGGCATCAGCTTGAGTACGAGCACCACGAGCACCACCGACATGATGATCGCCCACGGTGCGCCAGCGACAAGCCACTCAGCCCACGTAATGCGGTCGCCGAGCATCTTGTCCATGAAGCCCACAGTCAGGAGGTTCTGTGCAGCCGCCGTCTGAATACCGACGTTCCAGATACTGGTCGCCTGCGCCACGATGATCATGATGCCTGCGGCAATGTTCGAGCGCTTATCGACACCGAACGCGGCAATCACACCCATCATGATCGGCACCACACAGGCGCTGCGGGCGGTGGCGCTGGGCACGACAAGCGAGAGCAGGATGGTCACAGCAACGGCGCCGATCATCACGCGGCGCGTGCTGGTCCCGATCTTGGAGAGGGTCACGAGGGCGATGCGGCGGTCGAGCCCGGTGAGGGTCATCGCCGCAGCGATGAAGAGCGCACCGGCCACCAGCGCGAGGGCCGAGTTGGAGAACCCGGCAAGCGCCATACTGATAGCGCGCGACGTGCCGTACTCGACACTCGGGTCCTGCACCGTGGGCGCGGTGCCCACGAGAAACGCCATCAGCGAAGTGATGATGATGGCGCTGGCCTCGTACGAGACGGCCTCGGTAATCCACACCACCACGGCAAAGGCGAGAATGGCCAGCATGCGATGGCCTGCGACCGGCAGATCGTCGGGCATCGGGATAAAGAGCACGGCAATCATCACGATCACACCGGCAATCAGCCCGATGGGTATTGCTTTCTTCTGGGGAGGGCTTTGCACAGAAATGTCAGGCGTGCTCATAAGGGGGCTCCAGAGCGGAATGGCATGCCGGCAGTCGGCATGTCTTGAGGAAATGCCACGCTTGAACTGCGGGTCAATCCTACCTGCATTGAACTTGGCGAGGCAAGCGCGGGGCGTAGGCGTGCACCGTTGGCCGCAGGCCCCAACGTAACGTGGGGCAAGACGGGCACGGCATAGGCAAGCGTGGCGGGGAATGGGCGAAGTCCGGCAGTCCCGCGTGCTTTCAGACGCACGGGACAGCGATCAACGCGGCGGTGAATGCGGCAGGCGAGGCATTCGGGGTGTACCAGACCCTCAGAGGTCCGGAAGCCCCGGTCGACGGAAATGCATCGCAAATGAAACGATGACGCAATCGACGCAGGCGGTACGGACGATACGGTTCGCCGTGAGGTGCGCGCGGCTAAAAATGCAGTCCGAAGTATTCCGGTGCACCGGCGAACAGTTGGGTATTGAGGACGGGATTGGTCAACGCGCGATGCCAGAGCGTCTGATACAGCCCTGTGAGTCCGGCGCGCGGTCCGGTCACCATACCGTCCGCGCCCGACGTCAGCCCGGCATTGCCGAGCGTTCCGCTTAACGTGCGACCGCTGACGATGACCGGGTCTGCCGCCCATGCTCCCGCGTCCGCGAACACGTCGTGCCACGGCGCGGGCGCCGCCCCCACGAGTGCAGCTGGCGGCGAACCCGGCGGCGTATGGGACGGCCCCCGGGCCGACGCCCGGGCCGCACGCTTCGAACGTGCGGCCCGTGTCGGCCGGGCGCCAGATTTGGCTTGCGCCGTTGCGGTCTTCGTCGCCGCCTGCGCACCGGTGGAGTTCACGGTATGCGGCGGATTGGCGGCATGTGCCGATGCCACCATCCAGAAGCAACACAACAACGCCAGCGCCGAGATGGCGCCCATCAGGCGGGTAAGCGACTTCGTCATGACGTCCTCTTGTATCGGCGGTGATCCCCGCCTGTCTTGAGAGAGTCATAGCAAATTTCGGACCATGAGAGACAACTATATGATTCTTATGCACTTCTTATTTCACCATTCGCAGACGTCCGAAGAATTCCCGAGATTTGTTTCACTTCAGAAACATCCGGCAGCCGCGATTGATCATCGACGATACGTTTTCACCCCCGTGTCGGCGGGTGTCTGCGCTCGCCGGTGAAGCATTAATCGACTTTCGACGCTTCGATTGTCGTCCCGCGTTTCGTCTGACGCATTGACGTGGATCAACGAAAGCGCACGACCGTGCGAAAACCCGAATTGACGGACGATGTGCGTTATGGCGAGGCATTGCGACGTTTTAACGGTGATCAATGAGGCGTTGACTGACCCTGGACTCGGACGCCTCCGAAAATGTCGGCGCCTCCCGATGTAGGGAGCATGTCTCTGGCACAATCGCTCAACGCAAGCAGCACGGGGCCATCGACCGACTGTCCGGTGTGCCCAATGACATAAAGGAGTCAGCAATGTCGCAGTTCGATGTGGATCTGTTCGTGATCGGTGCCGGTTCGGGCGGCGTGCGGGCCGCACGTGTCGCCGCGCAATACGGCGCGCGCGTGAAAGTCGCGGAAGAGTTTCGCGTGGGTGGCACGTGCGTCATTCGCGGTTGTGTGCCGAAGAAGCTGTTGGTCTACGCCAGCCGGTTTGCCGACGAATTCGAAGATGCCGCGGGTTTCGGCTGGGAAGTCCCCTCCCCCAAGTTCGACTGGAAAACGCTGATCGCCCGCAAGGACACCGAGATTGCGCGGCTCGAAGGCATCTACACGACCAACCTCGAACGCGCGGGGGCTGAACTCATCGCCGCGCGCGCCGTGGTCGAAGGCCCGCATACGGTCGTGCTGCCCGCCACTGGTGAGCGCATCACCGCGCGCAACATCCTGATCGCGACAGGCGGCCGTCCGGCAGATCAGCCACACTTCGTCGGACGCGAGCACGCCATTTCGTCAAACGAAGTGTTTCATCTCGAATCGCTCCCCGAGCGGATTACGATCATCGGTGGCGGTTACATTGCACTGGAATTCGCAGGCGTTTTCGCCGGGCTGGGCTCGAAGGTGACCGTCGTGCATCGCGGGCCGCATTTGCTGCGTGGCTTCGACGAGGAAGTCCGGACGTCGCTCGAAGCCGCATATCGCGAGCGAGGCATCGAGATCCTGCTTGAGCGCACAATCGAGCGTGCAGAGAAGACTCAGGACGGCTTGCGCATTACGCTGTCGGACGGCAGCGCGCACGAAGCGGATGTGCTGCTGAGCGCTGCGGGGCGCGTGCCGTACACGCAAGGACTCGGGCTGGCGGCCAGTGGCGTGGCACTCAACGACAAGGGGGCGGTGATCGTCGACGAGTTTTCGCGCACGAATGTGCCGTCGATCTTCGCCGTTGGCGACGTCACCGATCGCGTCAACCTCACGCCGATGGCAATTCGCGAAGGTCAGGCGTTCGCGGATACGGTGTTCGGGGAGCGCACCACGCGCGTCGACCACAAACTGATTCCGACCGCCGTGTTCAGTACGCCGGAGATCGGTGTGGTGGGACTGACCGAGAGTGAAGCCCGCGCGCAGTACGCACAGCTCAAGGTGTACAAGGCCACCTTCCGTCCGCTCAAGGCGACGCTGTCGGGCCGTCAGGAAAAGATGCTGATGAAGTTGCTCGTCGATGGTGCGACCGACAAGATTGTCGGCGCGCATATGGTCGGGGATCACGCAGGAGAACAGGTGCAGTTGCTGGGCGTCGCGCTGTCGATGGGCGCAACGAAGGCCGACTTCGATCGCACGCTGGCGGTGCACCCGACGGCCGCAGAAGAGTGGGTGACGATGCGTACGCCGGTGGCGTAAAGCGGCGCCATCCGACGCGGGTGCTGACGCCACTGTCGTGGTCAGTGCCCGCGTTCACTTATCCCAATCGAAGCCTTAGCACCTTAGAACGTCTGATACCAGACACCGAAGATGGCGATCGGCGTGAGCACCAACAGCAGTGCGCGCCAGACCGGTACAAACCACTGCGCGCGCGAACCTTCCAGCACAGTACGCGCCTTGGGCCAGATGCACGCACCGACGAAGATCGCGATGCAAAGCCCGCCCACCGGCATCAGCAGATTGACCGTGACATAGTCCATCAGATCGAAGATCGTCCGGTCAAACAAACGCACATCCGACCAGACGCCGAACGACAGTGCCGCCGGTGCACCGAACAGGAATGTCGCGACGAACACGGCGAGGACCGCCTGACCTCGCCGCCATTGATATTCGTCGATCAGAAAGGCCGTGACCGGCTCGAACAGCGAGACGGCCGAAGTCAGCGCGGCGAACAGCAACAGCAGGAAGAATGCGATAGCAATCGCGTGACCAAACGGCATCTGCGCGAAGATGGCCGGCATGGTGATGAATGTGAGGCCGGGACCGGCGTCGGGCGGCACACCGAACGCAAAAACGGCGGGGAGGATCATCAGACCGGCAAGGCAGCACGCCAGCGTCGCAAGCGTCGCCACCCAGACGGCCGAACCGGCGAGCCGTGCGTCGCGCGGCAGATACGAGCCGTAGACCACAATCATCCCCGCCCCCAGCGACAGCGAGAAGAACGCCAGCCCCAGTGCTTCGAGCAACGTGTCGCCGGAGATCATCGAAAAGTCGGGCGTAAGGAACCAGGCCACACCCGCCATCGCGCCGGGCAGCGTGAGCGCCCGGGCAATGACCATCAACATCAGCAGGAACAGCGCGGGCATGAGCCACTTGCCTGCCCGCTCGATGCCTTTCTGTACACCGGCCGCGACGATCAACGCCGTCAGCCCGAGAAACACCCCCATGCTCGCGAGTGACGCTACCGGATTTGCGGTGAACGCCGAGAACTCGGCGACCAGCCGATGCGTATCGTTCGCGAGGACCGAGCCGGTGAACGCGCGCATCAGGTACGTCACGGTCCAGCCTCCGACCACGACGTAGAACGAGAGAATCGCGAACGCATTGAACGTGGCGATGCGGCCGACCCAGGCCCAGGCACGTCCGCCGAGCGTGCGCAATGCGGTCGTGATGGACTGCCCCGTCAAGCGGCCAACCGTCATCTCTGCCAGCAACAGGGCGACACCGAGCGTCAGCACACAGACCAGATAGACGGCGAGGAACGCACCGCCGCCGTGCTGCCCGACGACGTACGGAAATTTCCAGACCGCGCCGAGGCCGACGGCAGAGCCAGCGGCGGCGAGCACAAAACCCAGCCGCGATCCCCAGGTGGCACGGCTCGCTTCACCCGAAGCATCGGTTGCAGCGGGCGATGCCGCCGGGGCAGCAGGTGAGATAGGTAAATGGGACACGTGTCTCCTCCGGAAACGGACGTGCAGCCACTCGTTCCACGCGGCTTTGCACCGCGCGGGAGCGACACGTCACTGGTTCATGGAATGGCGTCAGGCAGATTACTGGCGCGGCACGGCATCGATATCGGAACGATGCGGCTCACTTGCGCCAGCGCGCGACACCATAAGGGTGGCCGGAGAGTCTACGCGGGAAAAGGTGCCTACCGGTTTAGGAAAGCACCCAAATTGGCATCAATGGCCGAGTTCGACCTCGCCTGCCGAGGCAGAACGCGTCCCCGGTTTCGGTGGATTGCTCTCGCCCCGGTATGCGAACACGACCGAGAATTTGGTAGCGTCGCCTTCATTGCGGCCAGCCGCGTGGAACAGGCCGCTGTGGAACAGCACGACGTCGCCTTGGGCAAGTTCCACCTGCTTGCCGCGCGCCACGAGCGGCTGATTGTCCGGCTCGTCGGGACGCAGGAAGTCCAGTGAATCAAGCTGATGCGGCTGAAGCTGCTCACGGTGCGAACCCGGAATGAAGCGAAGCGCACCGTTGTCGCGCGTCTCCGGCCCCAGCGCCAGCCAGACCGACACAAGTGAGTTCTCGGGGAACGACCAGTAACGGATATCGCGATGCCAGCCGGTTGCCGTACCGAAGTGCGGATGTTTCGTCATCACGCAATTGTGGTGCGCGAGCGTCAGCACCACGTCTTCGCCAAAGATCTGGGCAAGCGATTCGATCAGGTCCGGGCGCGTGGCCCAGTTGCGCAGTGCATCGCCGCGATCGTAAGCCTTGAGCAGACGGCGAACCGTCTGGCCACCCTCGGCGTCGCGCGATTGCGGCGCGCCCTCATACCCCACGTCGGCTTCGAACTCGAGCGGTAGCGTGGCCGCCGCCAACTGCGCTCGCACATCGGCCAGAATCGCCTCGCAGTCGGCCTGCGCGACGTAGCGCGGAAGGATCAGATAACCGTCGTTACGGAAGGTTTCGAGTTGCGATGCGGTAAGCGCCATGATGGTCGGCGAAGCGGGCAATAAGCTGGCTGTTAATGGGAAATGACGAGAACTTGGAGTTTTGCTGTAACCGGATGAATCGGGAGGACTTGCAGGGTCATGGCCGTTGACGTCGTTGCTGCATCACATGACGTCGTGACGGCAATGGCGCTCAGGCGGCGCGTTTACGTCGTCGGGGCGGTAGATCGCCGGCCGTCTTGCGTTCGAGCTTGGGTTCGGGCTGTGGCACGTCGGTGCCAGGCAGCGACGCCTGCGGATTACCGGCGGGACGCGGCGTATCGACTACGCTGCGCAGACGGTCGAGCTCACGCGTGAGCTTCGCCAATTGGTATTCGAGCTGGCAGTTACGGCGATACAGCGTGCGCATCTTCTGGCTGAGCGCCTGCGTCTGTGTCCAGTATTCCGGATACATGACGAAACGCCCATCCGGGCGCTCGACGACGCCAAGCCCGCTCTGCCCCATCACGTCGATGGTTTCCAGCGCGTAGCGTCGAACTTTTTTTACCGTACCTGCCGCCATTTATTTCCTACAGTCCCAGCCTGAGAGAGTCAGGCGCGGCATTTTGCCACGAATTCGGCCCGCCCGGGCGGCAAACCCGCGTCGGACCGGAGATTTATTTTTCTGCTGCGGCCCCGCCGGACGGGGCTGCGAGCAAGTTGTGGACGCATCGGGACACAATCTCCCGGCAATGCACAGCAATTGTTACGGCTTCGGCGTCTTACCCGTGTCGATGGAAACCGGATCGCTTGCCGGGAAGGTTTCCTCCAGCCCCTTGTCAAGACGCTTCGTCTCGCTGGGTCGCGATGCGGGAACCCGCTTCGGTTTGTCGACTTCGATGGACACGGGATCGCTCGCCGGAAACGTCTCCTCAAGCGCTTCGTCGAGGTCGCGTTCCACCGCGTCCTCCTTGTGAGGATGCTGTGGGCCGGGCTTGCGCGTGGGGGTATCGCTCATCAAGTCCTCCGCTGATAGGGCCGCGCCGGTGCGCGACCGTCACCCTTACTATACCGCGAGCTGCGTAGGCTCGCGTCCATTCAGTCAGGCGGCGGGCGTCAGGCGCGCACGGTGGCGCGTCAGCGCTTCGCGCACGAGCGAGTGCATTTCCTCACCGTCCGGGGTGTCGACGAGTGCCAGAATCTGCGAACGCATGCGGGGATCCCAGAACTTATGCAGATGCGTCGCGACCTGATCCAGCGCTTCGTCGCGATCGGGCAATGAGTCGAAGAAGTCTGCAATGCGATTGGCCATACGCACGAGGTTGTTGCCGTCCATCGAAAGTCTCCCGCTCCTTCAGGGTCAAGGCCGTCAGACGCGCTCGTCGAGCGCGGCCCCGCCGGTATAGATCACACACTGTTCGCCGCGCACGAAGCCCACGAGCGCCACGCCTGCCGCTTGTGCCGTACGCACCGCCAGCGCCGTCGCCGCCGAGACGGCCGCCACCATCGGAATGCCGACTTGCGCCGCTTTCTGCACGATCTCGACGCTGGCGCGACTGGTCATCAGCACAAAGCCGCTATCGAACGCACGCCCCTCGCGCGCCAGCGCGCCGATGAGTTTGTCGAGCGCGTTATGACGGCCGACGTCTTCCCTCAGACAAACGATCTCGCCCTGCGCCGAGCACCAGGCCGCGCCGTGCACCGCACCGGTCACACCGTTGAGCGCCTGATGCGCCGCAAGCCCCGCATGCGCCGCCGCAAGCGCCGCATGGGTCACACGCAACGGCTCGCCAGCGGACGGTAACGGCCGCAACACCTGATCGAGACTCTCCGTGCCGCAAAGCCCGCAACCGGTGCGACCCGTCAGGTTGCGACGCCGCTCCTTGAGTCCGGCGAACGCGCGCGACGACACTTCGAGGTGCGCCGTAATCCCCAGTGAGGTCGCCGAAACGTCCACGCCATAACACTCGCGCCGGTCGTTCAGAATGCCTTCCGACAACGCGAACCCCAGCGCAAAATCTTCGATATCGGCGGGTGTCGCGAGCATCACCACGTGCGAAATGCCGTTGAACTCCAACGCGACGGGCACTTCTTCGGCGAGTTCGTCGCTCGCCGCCTGCCACGCGCCATGACGGAATCGCCGCACACCGAATGTCGCGTGCGGCGAGAGGCTTTCGGGGTCGATGGCTGTCGGCGCGACGTCACACACGGGGGCCGCGATGCCATCGATCTCATTGCTGGCATCGCCGACCAATTCACCGGCTTCGCGCCCTTCAGCCACTTCACGTAACGGGTTGGACATCGTCAAACACTGACTCCAGGTCATTCCAGGGGTTCGCGCCCCTACTTCGCCGACACCGGTTCGGCAGGGTTGCGGGCCGCATCGAGCAATTCGAGCTGCGTGCGGTTGAAGGACGAATACTTGGCCTGCCATGCCGACGGCTGCACCACCGGCAGCACCTGCACGGCCGTCACCTTGTATTCCGGGCAATTCGTTGCCCAGTCCGAGTTATCCGTCGTGATGACGTTCGCGCCCGATTCCGGGAAATGGAACGTCGTATAAACCACGCCGGGTTGCATACGTTCGCTGAGCACCGCGCGCAGCACCGTCTCGCCTGCCCGACTCCGGATGCCGACCCAGTCGTCATCCTTGATCCCCCGCTCCTGCGCGTCGTGCGGGTGAATTTCGAGCCGGTCTTCGTCGTGCCAGTGAACGTTGTGCGTGCGGCGCGTCTGCGCTCCGACATTGTATTGCGAGAGGATACGCCCCGTGGTGAGCAGCAACGGATAGCGCGGCGTGACCTTCTCGTCCGTCGGCACATAACGCGTGATGATGAAGCGTCCCTTACCGCGCACAAAGGCGTCGACGTGCATGATCGGCGTGCCGTCGGGGGCCTCGTCGTTGCACGGCCATTGCAGGCTGCCCGCTTCGTCCAGACGCGCATAACTCACACCATGGAACGTCGGCGTGAGCCGCGCGATCTCGTCCATGATCTCGGACGGATGCGCGTACGGCATCTCGTAGCCCAGCCGCTTGGCCAGCTCGATGGTGACTTCCCAGTCGGCCATGCCCGGCAACGGCGCCATCACCCGGCGCACGCGAGAAATACGTCGCTCGGCGTTGGTGAACGTGCCGTCCTTTTCGAGGAACGTCGTGCCCGGCAGCAGCACGTGGGCATACTTGGCTGTCTCGTTCAGGAAGATGTCCTGCACGACGATGCACTCCATTGCCTCCATCGCCGCTGCCACGTGCTGCGTGTTGGGGTCGGACTGCACGATGTCCTCGCCCTGGCAGTAAAGTCCCTTGAAGCTGCCGTGGATGGCCGCGTCGAACATGTTCGGGATACGCAACCCCGGCTCGGCCTGCAACGTCACGCCCCACGCGGCTTCGAACTCCTCGCGCACCAGCGTATCGGACACATGCCGGTAGCCCGGCAACTCGTGCGGGAACGAGCCCATGTCGCACGAGCCCTGCACGTTGTTCTGTCCGCGCAAGGGGTTCACGCCGACACCTTCGCGCCCGACGTTGCCCGTCGCCATCGCCAGGTTCGCGATGCCCATGACCGTGGTCGAGCCCTGCGCGTGCTCCGTGACGCCCAGCCCGTAGTAAATCGCTGCGTTGCCGCCCGTCGCATACAGACGCGCAGCGCCGCGAATATCCTCGGCAGGTACGCCCGTCACGACGGACACCGCCTCGGGCGAATTCTCCGGCAGCGCCACGAAATCGCGCCACTGTGCAAATGCCCGGTCCTCGCACCGCTCGGCAATGAACGCTTGCGCCAACAGCCCCTCGGTGACGATCACGTGCGCCAGCGCGTTGACCATCGCCACGTTGGTGCCGGGGCGCAGCGGCAGATGGAACGTCGCCTTCACGTGCGGTCCGTCGACGATATCGATGCGACGCGGATCGATCACGATAAGCTTCGCCCCCTCGCGCACACGACGCTTGAGTCGCGAGGCGAAGACAGGATGCCCGTCCGTCGGGTTCGCGCCCATCACGAGAATGACGTCGGCGTGTTCGATCGACTTGAAGGTCTGCGTACCGGCGGACTCGCCGAGCGTCTGCTTCAACCCGTAACCGGTCGGCGAATGACAGACGCGCGCGCAGGTATCCACGTTGTTATTGCCGAACGCGGCACGCACGAGCTTCTGCACGAGATACGTCTCTTCATTCGTGCAGCGCGACGACGTAATGCCGCCAATAGCGTCGACACCGTACTTCGCCTGCAACCGACGGAACTCCGATGCCGCGTAATCGAGCGCCTCGTCCCACGACACTTCGCGCCACGGATCGGTGATCTTGCTGCGGATCATCGGCTTGGTGATGCGCTCCTTGTGCGTGGCGTAGCCCCAGGCGAAGCGTCCCTTGACGCAGGCATGGCCTTCGTTCGCGAGACCGTCCTTGTACGGGGTCATGCGCACGACTTCGCCGCCCTTCATTTCCGCCTTGAACGCACAGCCGACGCCGCAATACGCGCACGTCGTCACGACCGCGTGCTCGGGCTGCCCCATCTCGACGATGCTCTTTTCCTGCAATGTGGCCGTCGGGCATGCCGCCACGCAGGCGCCGCACGACACGCACTCCGAGTCCATGAACGGCTGGTCCTGCCCGGCTGAGACGCGCGCCTCGAAACCTCGCCCGGAGATCGTCAGAGCGAAGGTGCCCTGCGTCTCCTCGCAAGCCCGTACGCACCGGTTACACACAATGCATTTCGACGGGTCATACGTGAAGTACGGATTGGACTCGTCCTTGGCGCTGTGAATGTGGTTATCGCCGTCGAAGCCGTAGCGGACTTCGCGCAGTCCGGTCACACCGGCCATGTCCTGCAACTCGCAATCGCCGTTGGCCGCGCACGTCAGGCAGTCCAGCGGGTGATCGGAGATGTAAAGCTCCATTACGTTGCGCCGCAAGTCTTGCAACTTCGGTGATTGCGTGCGCACCTTCATGCCCGGCTCGACGGGCGTCGTGCACGAGGCCGGGAATCCGCGCCGCCCCTCGATCTCGACCAGACACAGGCGGCACGACCCGAACGGTTCGAGGGAATCCGTCGCACAGAGCTTGGGGATGTTGACGTCGTTGCCCGCTGCGGCGCGCATGATCGACGTGCCCGCCGGGACCGTCACGCTCAGACCGTCGATCTCCAGCGTGACCTCGACTTCGCTTTCACGCCGCGGCGTGCCCATGTCGGGGCCGTGGCCCGGCGAAACTTGTGCATTCGGATGGATCATGTGTCGTTCTCCCATTCAGACGTGCAGGCTTTGGACGTTGAAGTCTTAGATGTGAATACATCAAGCAGCTTCGGCGCATCCGGCGCCGTCGGGCAGACCGAAGTCCGCTGGGAAATGTTCAAGCGCAGAGCGCACGGGGAACGGCGTCATGCCGCCCATCGCGCAGAGCGAGCCGGACACCATCGTGTCGCAGAGGTCGTGCAGCAACTGCACCTGACGCGTGGACGTGTCCCCACGCCGGATCCGCTCGATCACCTCGACACCACGCGTCGACCCGATCCGGCACGGCGTGCATTTGCCGCACGATTCGAGCGCGCAGAATTCCATTGCGTAGCTCGCCAGTCCGGCCATGTCGGCGGTGTCGTCGTGAACCACGACACCGCCGTGCCCCACCACAGCGCCTAACGCCGCGTAGGCCTCGTAGTCCATCGGCACATCCCATTGCGCCTCCGGCAAATAGGCGCCGAGCGGCCCACCGACCTGGATGGCCTTCGCAGGACGCCCGCTCGCCGTACCACCACCGAAGTCGTCGAGCAGCGTGCGCAACGTCACACCGAATGCCAGCTCCACCAGCCCGCCGCGACGGATGTTGCCCGCCAGTTGCACCGGCAGCGTGCCCTGCGACCGGCCCATGCCGTACTCACGATAGGCCTGCGCCCCATGTGCAAAGATGTACGGCACGCTCGCCAGCGTGATTACGTTGTTGATGAGTGTGGGTTTCCCGAAAAGACCGGACAGCGCGGGAATCGGCGGCTTGGCACGCACCACGCCGCGCTTGCCTTCAAGGCTTTCGAGCAGCGCCGTTTCCTCGCCGCAGATATAAGCGCCAGCGGCCCTCGCCACGCGCAATTCGCAGGCGCGCCCGGAACCGAGGACATCCGGCCCGAGCCAGCCCTCACGACGTGCCACAGCCATCGCCGCCTCCAGCGCCGCGATTGCGTGGGGATATTCGCTGCGCACGTAGACGATGCCTTCGCTCGCGCCCACGCTCAGCGCTGCAATCACCATCCCTTCGATGAGCACGAACGGATCGCTTTCCATGATGAGGCGGTCGGCGAACGTACCGGAGTCGCCTTCGTCTGCATTGCAGACGACGTACTTCTGCGCGGATTCCGCACGACTTACCGTGCGCCACTTGATGCCTGCCGGGAATGCCGCACCACCGCGTCCGCGTAGTCCTGAGTCGAGCACCGTCTCACAGGCGGCCTCCGCGTCGAGCGCGAGACAGGCGCGAAGCCCAGCGAGGCCACCGTGCGTCAGATAGTCAGCCGGGTCCAGCGGATCGGTCACACCCACGCGAGCGAACGTCAATCGTTGCTGACGCGCCAGATACGGAATCGTCTCTACCTGCCCCACACAGGCGGGCATGGCGGCATCCCAGCTTCCGTCGGGATCCGCTGACGAGACGTCGCGCTCAGCGTCCTTCGCTGCGCACGCGGGCCAACCGCTGTCGAACAGGGCTGCGACCTGCGACGGCTGCACGTTGCTGTATCCCACACGCCCCGCAGGCGTCGCCACCTCGACGAGCGGCTCCAGCCAGAACAGGCCCCGCGAACCATTACGAACGATATCGATAGCAACGCCACGCCGGGTCGCCTCGGCGGCCACCGCCGCCGCAACCCTGTCAGCACCGAGCGCAAGCGCGGCAGAGTCACGCGGAATGTAGATGCGGAAAGACTTCGACGCCTCAGTCATGACGACCCTCCTTGCTGACGACGGCATCGGCGAGCAGCGCGTCGAAGCGCGCCGGACTGACACGCGCATGCAATTCGCCGTTGATCGTCACGGCAGGCGACAACGCACATTGACCAAGGCAGTAGACCGATTCGACGCCCACGCCATTGCATGCGTCGCCATCGATGTGCGCACCGGTACAGGCTTCGACATGGGCGACGAGCGCTTCCCCGTCGCGACTGCGACAAGCCTCTGCACGGCAGACCTGTACGACAGTCGACGGGGGCGGCGCGCTGCGAAAGTGGTGATAGAAGGTGATGACGCCGTGGACTTCTGCGCGCGAGAGATTCAGCGCGGCAGCGATGGCAGGCACGTGGGCGGGATCGACGTAGCCGTCGGCGTCTTGCAAGGCATGCAGCAGCGGCAACAACTCGTGTGCGCGGCCGGCGTGGCGAGCCAGCAGCGGCGCGAGCGTCGCATGAGGTGTGGGCACCATCTCGAATTGTCTCCTGGGGCAAGACCGCGTTTCATATGTTCTTAATTGCATATGATGACGACAGATCTTTTGGGGGCTCAGTCCTTATGACAGTAGACCAAACGCCCCGTCCCAACAAGCCTCGTGCAAATACCGATACCCTCGCACGACCGTTCGCGCTGCATAGCAACATGATGCAGACATCCAGCCCATGCGGGCCGGGCGTCGGTCATTGAAAAACGTCCCGCATTACATATGCATGCGATTACATATGAAACATCACCCTAGCGACGGGAATGCCTCGGACAACGACGTCACTCGCCCCGTCGCCCCTTCGCTGTAGCCGGGGATGGCGTGAACGGTCTGCCGGTATTCGCCACTCTGGAGAATCTCAAGCAAAGCCTGAAGATGCGGGGACTCGCTGCCACTCTCCGGGAACATCAGGCAGTAACGCTCCGTGAGGATCGGGATGAAATCGAGGCCGAACTGACTCGCGGCGGCTTCGATGGCGAGGCCCGCGTCGGCGCGTCCGCTGGCGATATACGCAGCAACGGCGGCGTGCGTGAATTCGATGTTCTCTGCACCGGCCACCGTGGTGGGATCGATGCCGTCCTGCGCCAGCAGCAGGTCGTAAATGATGCGCGTGCCGGACCCGCGCTCGCGGTTCGCGAAGCGCGCGCCCGTGCGCGGCAGATCGGCCAGCGTCCGGATGCCGAGCGGGTTGCCGCGCGCCACGAGCAGACCGAGACGCCGCGACGCCACGTCCGCCACACGATACGACTTCCCCTTCAGTAGCGGCATGTACTGATCGAGCACCGGCTCGGCGAGCGCGCCAATCGGCACGTGAAAGCTCGCAACTTCGCATTCATGCTTGGCCAGCGCGGCAATCGCTTCAATGCTGCCGCGATAGCTGACGTCGATGGGCAAACCGGCGCGTCCCGCGAAATCGACCAGCGCCGCCACCGCCAGGCCGTGACTCGCGAAGAGCCGCAACTGGTCGGTTTCCTGAAGCAGCAAATCGTCGAGTTCGGTCTGCAATTCCGACGCCATCGTCTCCAGCAACGGCCCGAGCCGCGCCTGCAAGCGCTTCTGCCCCCAGAGCAATCGCTGCGCGAGCGGCGTAAGGACAGCGCCGCGCCCGCGCGCCATTGTGAGCAACGGCGCCCCCATCAGCGACTCCACTTCCTTCACGTGCCCCCATGCGCCACGGTACGACTGCCCCAGCACCTGGCTGGCGGCCTGCAGGTTGCCGTGCGCCTGCACTTCCGTGAGCAGCGACAACACCTTGTCGAGCGGCAGGTCGTTGCCGTCGTGGCGAAAACGAAGTTGCGGGGCAATGGAGATACGCTTCATGGGGTTCACCTTATATGCTATTCATTGCATAAATCAATTTATGCAAAATCCTGATAACATGCCTACAAACGTCGATTTAACGGGCATTTCCCGCTCGACATTCGCACGAAGTTACGGGCGCAATGTTTCTCAATTATGCATCAATTTGCCTATTTGACGTCAACCATTTCCTCCGGATATTGCGCTCCCCCGAAGTTGGCGCAATGCGCCGGTCACTCTTGCCCGAACACGCGTCATGTCTGCCCCGAAAATTGCCCCGTACGACCGCCCCGCTGGCGGCTGGGGCGCGCTCAAGAACGTCGCCATCCAACTCGTCACGCAAGGCATCCCGCTCAAAGGCGCGCGAACGCTGCTCAGCGCGAACCAGCCCAGCGGTTTCGATTGCCCCGGCTGCGCCTGGCCGGACCGCGAACACGCGTCGACCTTCGAATTCTGTGAGAACGGTGCGAAGGCCGTCGCCGCCGAGGCGACCAAACGCCGGGTGACGCCCGAGTTCTTCGCCGGACGCACCGTCACCGAGTTGCTCGAACTCGACGACTACACGCTCGAAGGTTACGGCCGTCTCACGCACCCGATGCGCTACGACGCTGCCACCGACCGCTATCTGCCCATCGCCTGGGATGCCGCGTTCGCCATGATCGGCGAGCATCTGCGTGCGTTGCCCGACCCCGATCGGGCGGCGTTCTACACCTCGGGACGCACGAGCAACGAAGCGGCATTCCTCTATCAGCTGTTTGTCCGTCAGTACGGCACGAACAACTTCCCCGATTGCTCGAATATGTGCCACGAGCCGACCAGCGTGGGGTTGCCGCCGGTCGTCGGCCTGGGCAAAGGCACGGTCACACTCGAAGACTTCGAACAGGCCGATACGCTCCTGTTGTTCGGGCAGAACCCGGGCACCAACCATCCTCGCATGCTCGGAGAGTTGCGCGAAGCGGCCAAACGCGGCGCGACCATCGTCTCGATCAACCTGTTGCACGAGCGCGGTCTCGAGCGCTTCGCCGACCCGCAGAGTCCGGGCGAAATGCTGAGCATGGGCGGCACGGCCATCAGCGCTCACTATGTGACGCCAGCGAGCGGCGGCGACTTCGCTTTCGTGAAGGGCGTCATCAAACATGTGCTGGAGAGTGACGCCGAGGCGCGCACCAACGGCGAACCCGCCCTGCTCGACGACGCCTTCATCGCCGAACATACGCACGGCTTCGACGACTTCGCCGCCGACGTGCGCGCCGAGCGCTGGGACGATCTGGAGCGCGCGTGCGGCGTGTCGCAGGCGCAGATGTGCCAGATTGCCGACGTCTATCTGCGCGGCGAGCGGGTCATCGCGACCTGGGGCATGGGCATCACGCAGCATAAGCAGGCGGTGGCAACGATCCAGATGATCGTCAACCTCATGCTCCTGCGAGGCAACATCGGCCGTCCGGGCGCCGGGCTTTGCCCCGTGCGTGGCCATAGCAACGTGCAGGGCGACCGCACCGTTGGCATCAACGAGAAGCCGACGGCTGCGTTCCTCGACCGGATCGGGCAGGTCTTCGACTTCACGCCGCCGCGCCGCGAAGGCCTCGGTGTCGTCGACACGATCTCGGCGATGCTCGCCGGGCAGATCCGGGTCTTCATCGGGCTGGGCGGCAATTTCGCGATGGCTACGCCCGATACGCCACGCACGTGGGAGGGGCTGCGCCAGTGCGACCTGACCGTGCATGTGGCGACGAAACTCAACCGCAGCCATCTGGTGCACGGTCGCGACGCACTGATTCTGCCGTGCCTCGGCCGCACGGAAATCGACATGCAGAACGGTGCGGTTGCAAGGCGTGACCGTCGAAGATTCGATGAGCATGGTGCACCTCTCGTACGGCATCAACACCCCGGCGTCGGAGCATCTGCGCTCGGAGCCCGCGATTGTCGCGGGCATGGCGCAGGCGACAATGGGCCGCGCCGTCGGCGGCCATGACGACTGGCACTGGTACACCGAAGACTACGACCGCATTCGCGACGCCATTGCCGCCACGTTCGACGACTTTGCCGAATTCAACCGTCGCGTGCGTCATCCGGGCGGCTTCCGCCTGCCGGTGCCGCCGTCGGAACGCCAATGGCTTACCGCCAACGGACGTGCCAACTTCACCACGCACCCGCTACCCGTCGAGTTGCCCATCGACGTCGCCCGCAAACAGGCGGGAAATCGCGGCGCAGAGGTGCTGCAACTCGCCACCATCCGATCGCACGATCAGTACAACACCACGATCTACGGGCTGAACGACCGGTATCGCGGCGTGTTCGGGCAGCGTCGCGTCGTCTTCGCGAACATCGAGGATCTGGATGCGCTCGGTCTGCGCGCAGGCGAGCGCATCGACCTCGTCGGCGTGTGGAACGACGGCATCGCCCGTCGCGCCGACGACTTCCTGCTGGTCGCTTACGACATTCCGCGCGGCAGCATCGCCGCGTACTACCCGGAGACGAACGGTCTCGTACCGCTCGACGCCGTTGCCGACGGCGCAGGCACCCCGACCTCCAAGTCTGTTCCGGTATTGCTGGAGCGCCGCCTTGGCTGACCTCCCCACCGCCGCCGACGGTGAACTGGCGCAGGCGGAGCAAGAACTCGTCCGTCTGCTGCAAACGCTCGCCGACGGGCGTCGCGAAGGCCGCGAGTCGATGTCGCTCGCGCGTCTTGCCAAGCGCAGCGCATTGCCCATGAGCACGTTGCTGCGCTACCTCAGCGTGCTCACGGAGGCCGGATGGGTCTCGCTCGAAGACGGCGAGCGCGGCCTGCAACTTGCCCGACTGACGGCGGCCGGGGCCGAGCAGCTGGATAGCCTTGGCAGTCCTCAGTAACGTCTCAGTATCGTGCCCGTCCGTTGAAAAAACGACCGCGTATGACGGAAATGCGACGAAAGTAAGGCGCTGCAATACGACTGACATATTTCCATCCCGGCGCCCGACATACACTCTCGTCGCTACGGGGCGGGTCACCGCCCCGGGCGCTTACGTTGCCCGATGCGACCCGCGTGATCCATGCGATCCATGCGATCGATTCGACATCGGCGACGTCAGGCCACGTCATGTCCGCCATGCCCCGGAGACTTCATGGAGAACGTCGTTGCGCGCCCGGTCGAGATCGACGCCGCTACGCCCTGTGTCAGCGCCACCGTCGAGAGCGTCGCGACGC
Source organism: Pandoraea commovens (assembly GCF_902459615.1). Taxonomy (GTDB): domain Bacteria; phylum Pseudomonadota; class Gammaproteobacteria; order Burkholderiales; family Burkholderiaceae; genus Pandoraea; species Pandoraea commovens. The sequence continues at coordinate 49,404 of NZ_CABPSA010000001.1, read as the reverse complement.
CCTCGCCCGCGCTATGGCGTCACGCCAGACCGTCGCGCTGGAACCCTGCACTGATCGGCCTGACGACGCTCGCCGGACTTTGGCAGTGGCTGGGGCTGGGATGGGCGCTGCGCCATTGGGGTGAAATGGCGTTGCTGACGCTGCTGCCCGTGCTACTGCTCACGCCGATGCACTGGGGGCTGATCCACGAGTCCATCCACGGCCAGTTGCGCCTCAAGCCGCGCGCCAACGAACGCACCGGCCGCTCGCTCTCCCTTTTGCTCGGACTGCCCTTCGAGATCATGCGATTCGGGCATCTGATGCATCACCGATTCACGCGCCAGCCCTACGAACGCCCCGACATCTCCAACCTGCCCGCCGATGCCTCGTTCGCTGCGCGTGCCAAACGCTGGCTCGGCTATCAGTCGCGCCTGCTCGGCGGCATGTGGTTCACGGAACTGCTCGCACCGCTCATCGCCTGGCTGCCGGTCAAGCGCCTGCCCGCGCTGGCCGTAAGTGCACTGGGTGCCGATCCGCAGGACGACGATGTGCGTCGTCGTGTGGTGATGTTCGCGTCCGATCCGGTGCGACGCCGCCGTATTCAGCGCGATTTCCTCCTGATGCTCCTCGCACTCGGTGCGGCGGTGTGTACGTACGGTCGCTGGTGGCCCGTGTTCGCGGTGACGTTCGTCGCGCGCGGCATCTGGCTATCCATCGCGGATAACCTGCCGCATTACGGCGTGGCGATGGACGAACCCGCACGCTCGCGCAACTTCCGTTCGCCCGCTTGGGGGCGTCTTCTCATGCTCAATCACCATCTGCACCGCGTTCACCATCAGTACCCCACTGCGCCCTGGCACCTGCTGCCGGAAATCAACGCCGCGCAACCTTCATCCGGCCCCGTCATTCCTTACTGGCGGGCCATCCTTCGCCAGTTCCGCGGACCGTTGCCAGCCAGTAGCCTGACGGCCAACGTCCCGGCCGCGCATTAGCGCCTTCGCACCTCAACGACAACGACGCCCCGTGCGTCGTTGTCTGCGCGCCACGCAAGACACACCGTCTACTGTGGATTTCGGACCGATTCTTTCAGGATTTGTCCGAATCATGATATAAATGCGAATCGTTTTCGTTAACGTTTACATCATCATTCCACTGAATGCTTGATCGTAACGAGCGACCGACACCGTCTGTGGATTTGCGCTGCCAGCCACGTCGCCTCAGGGCGGCGTTTTCGTTTCCGTTGGCGCAGCGTGATAGCAGACGCAAGACGCTCGGCTTGACGTTTGCATTCCCGCTTTTTGCGCTCACTTATCAGTCACTCGCGAGCATGTTGATTGCATTGGCCATTGCACTGGCATGGTTGACAGGCGCTGCCTGCTACCTCACTTCGGAACACCAGCGATTGCGCGCGCAACGTCTGGCGGCACAGCCCGCGCGCGCGATAGCCCTGGTCGCGGCGATCGCGAGCCTCGTGTGTTGGTGGATGGCCGCTGGCCCGTCGGCCGGTATCGCGTCCGCGTTCATGTCGCTGTGCTTTGGCCTGCTGTTCTGGCCGTATGCGGCGGGCGGCTGGCACTGGCTGCGCGGAGACGCTCATGTGGAGTAGAACCTTCGCGGGCCTTGTGCTCGGCTTCTTCGCGGCCATCGCCTTGTGCGGTGCCATCGCCTATATGACACCGGCTGGCTGGCAAACCGCCGCGATCCCCGTCATCGCCCTCTTCCCGCTTGTATGGCTGGGCCTGTTCGCCGTCGTCTATGCGAGCCGCACGGCGGCGCGCGCATGGATCGGCATTGGCGCGACCACTGTCGTCGCGTGGGCTGCGCTGCTGTTGGCGCGCACTGTCTGGTAAGGATCGCTCGATGCGCGCCCAAACCCTTCGTCAATATCTGAGTGTCCATACGTGGGCCGGCATCGTGGCCGGTTTCGCGTTGTTCGTCGCCATGCTCGGCGGCGCGCTGACCGTCTTTCATCACGAAATCGAACGCTGGGAGCAACCGGCGACGCGTCACGCACCGCTCTCGCTCGCGCAGACGGAGCAACTCGCCGAGATGGTCCGCGTGCAGTACCCTGCCGCCCGCGAGCAAATGGGTGTGGTGCTGCCCAGCCATTCGCCCATGCCTTTCGCTTACTGGCAACAGCCCGACGGGGAATGGATGCAGGCGCGACTGCGTCTGAATGCGGACGGCACCGCATCGTCGCTCATCACGGGCGATGCGCGCCCCGGTCTGTCGAACACGGTCAATTCGCTGCATTACTCGCTCTCGATCCCGACCTACGGCTTGTACCTGATGGGCGTGGTGTCGCTGTTCTACGGCATGGCGCTGATTTCCGGCGTGATCGTGCACCTGCCGCGCGTGACGCGCGACATCTTCGCGCTGCGCCCGGGACGCAATCTGAAGCGCTTCTGGCAAGACGCGCACAACGCCATCGGCGTACTGAGCTTGCCGTTTCATATCGTCTTTGCGTTGACGGGTGCGCTGCTGTGCCTGAGCCTGCCGCTGATGATGGCGTTCAACGTGCTGACGTTCGAGAACAAGCTCGCCCCGCAGTTCTTGCAGATGACGGGCGCCGTGCCTGCCAAAATCGCACCGGTCGACGGCAAGCCGCTCGACCTTCAGGCAGTGCTGGCGCGCGCCGAACACGCAGCCCCCGATCTGGAGACGACGGCCGTTGCATGGTCGCGCTACGGCAAGCCGGACGCCGTGGCCGAAGTCTATGGCGAGGCGAACGACTCGCTGGGCGTCTTCGGTGCAGTGGCGGTCCGTCTGAACGACGGCGAGATCGTCGGCCAGCACAGCCCCGGCGTGCGCGACACGAATCATGCCGTACTCAGCATGATCTATGGCGCGCACTTCGGAAATTTCGCGGGCGACGTCATGCGCTGGGTGTATTTCATCCTCGGCCTGATGGGTGCCTTGCTGGTGTATAGCGGCAATCTGCTCTGGCTCGAATCGCGCCGCAAGCGCAATGCGGCCATTCAGCCCGCCAACCTGCGATGGATGGCGAAGGCAACGGCTGGTGTATTCCTTGGCACGTGCCTCGGCATCGCTGTGGCGTTTGTCGCTGCCGTGGTCGCGCCGAATGCCACGTCGCTGTCGATCTTTGTCGTCACGATCGTGCTATCGATGCTCTTCGCCGCGCTGAGCCCGCCTGCGGTGGCCGCGACCGGATTGCTCGTGGCGACTGCGCTCGCCTGCCTCGCAATTCCCGCCGTCGATGCGATGTTCACGCCCGACAATCTCGTGCGGACGCTCGCCAATGGCGACTGGGTGCTCGCGGGCGTCGATCTTATCGCCCTCGCCGGTGCCGCAATCTTCGCGTTGTTCGCGCGTGCGACTTGGCGTCGTGCACGACTCGGCGATCCGAACAGCGTCTGGGCACGCCCGACTGCGACAGCCCAAACCACGGCACAAGTCATGCCGCAAACGCCCCACAAATAAAAGATCGATTCACGACGGACGCGCTGGCACACGGCGCGTCAACTACAGGGAGATGTACCGATGTTGCAACACCGCCCGCTCGCAGGGCGCGGATTCGCTCGTCCTCGCGCCGCGCACGACCTGACGCCTCACCACGTTCCCGCCCCCTCGCCCATCACACGCGCCATCGCGGGCGTGTTCGCGATCTGCGCCGCATCGTTGACCTTCGTGTCCGGCACGGCTTACGCGCAACAAGCGCCGCAGGCTTCGCAAGCGTCGGACGGGCAACCCGCAGCGAAAGACACGGCGGCGTTGCCCACGACGACCGTGTCGAGCAATCGCGATGAAGACGTCAAGGTCGAGCGGGTAACGAGCGGCGCACTCGGCACGCGACGTGCCGTGAACACGCCGTTCTCGGTCGTCGGCGTGAACAGCGAGCAGATCAAGAATCAAATGGCGCAGACGGCGACGGATGCCTTCAAGTGGGACCCGGCCGTCACCACGCTCTCGGAAAACAAGCGCAACGAAAACTCGTACTTTGCGGTGCGCGGTATGCGCGTCGACATGCTCGACGGCACCAAGATCGACGGTCAGAACTTCGTCTCGTGGCAGGCCGACATTCCGCTCGAACCGTTCGAACAGGTCGAGCTGCTTAAGGGGCTGTCCGGCTTCATGTACGGGTTCGGTGCGCCGGGCGGCATCGTCAACTACGTGTTGAAGCGCCCCACGGACGAGCCGCTGCGTCAGTTCTCGGTCGGCTACGAAGCCAACAACGTGTGGAGCCAGAAGCTCGATCTGGGCGGACGCTTCGGCCCCGACAACCGCTTCGGCTATCGCCTGAACCTCGTCAACGAGGAAGGCAACACCGCCGAGCCGAACAATCACGTGCGTCGCAAGACGATCTCGTTCGCGACCGACTTCCGCATCACCCCCGATCTGACGTGGTCGGCCGACATCGCCTACTGGAAGCGTCAGACGACAGGCACGCTGTTCGGCATGAGCTTCGGCGGCGCGACCGCAGTCCCCGACGCCAACAAGGTCGCACGCAATCTCGCCCAACCGTTCACGTACTACGAAACCGATGCGCTGACGGCAGGCACTGCCCTCGACTACCGCATCAACGATCAGTGGAAGGCGAACTTCAAGTATCGCTTCGCCCGTCAGAATCGTCTGAACGGCGACAGTTTCCTCTACGTGATGAACTCGGCCGGTGACTACAGCGACACGCAGTACAAGTGGAAGACGGCGTACTACTACCAGGCGTGGGACGCCATGGTCGAAGGCAAGTTTGCGACCGGTCCGTTCAAGCACAACGTGGTGTTCGGTGTGTCTTACCAAACGCAGGTGAAGCTCAACGACAACGGTCTGGGCGGTAACGGCATTTCGCTCGGCACGAGCAACATCTACAACCCGTCGCTGCTGCCGAATCAGGACATCGGCATGGATTACCAGCCGTATCGCAGCGAAAAGATCTCGCAACGCGCGATTTTCGCGAGCGACACCGTCGACATCACGTCGCGCATTTCGGCACTGGTCGGCCTGCGCTACACGCAGTTCAACGACGACCTGTACGACATCTATGGGCAAACCGGCACGTCGTACAAAGCCAAGCCCGTCACGCCGACGCTGGCGTTGATGTACAAGACGGACAACGATTCGACCGCTTACGCGAGCTACGTCGAATCGCTGGAACCGGGCGGCTCGGCCTCCATCACCGACAACAACTATCCGACGACCTACGGGCCGCTCAAGAGCAAGCAATACGAAGTGGGCTGGAAGGCGGACAAGCAGTCATGGGGCGCGAATCTGGCGCTGTTCCGTGTCGAGCGCGGCTACGCGTACACGAACGCGTCGAACTTTTTCGTGCAGGACGGCACGCAGCGCTTCCAGGGGCTCGACGCCAGCGGCTGGGTGCGTCTGGCGCGTGACTGGCGTGTGATGGGCGGCGTGCTGCTGCTCAACACGAAGGCCGTGAACGTCGACGATCCGAACGTCGCAGGTAAGCGCATCTTTGCGGCACCCCGCTATGTCGTGACCGGTCGTGTCGAGTACGACACGCCGATCGTGCGCGGCCTGACCGTGGCGGCGGGCGTGAAGGTGACCGGACAGCAGGAAGTCGACGCCGCCAACACGTTGTCGATTCCGGCATTCACGACAATCGACGTGTCAGCCAAGTACGCCACGCGTGTGGCCGGTAAGTCCGTGGTGTTGCGTGCCGCCATCAACAACCTGACGGACAAGCATTACTGGACGACCACGTACAACGGGTTCGTGCTGCCCGGCTCGACCCTCACGTTCCTCGCCAGCGCCACGATGGACTTCTGATCCATGGCGAAGAGGTTCGTGGAATGAAAAAAGGCCGCTCAATGAGCGGCCCTTCTTTGGGCGACGGGATGACTGGCGATGGCTAACGCTACGCCCAGCCCATCCCGATTGCCTGCTGCAATCGTCGATTAACCGACGAAGGCGCGCTCGACCAGATAATGCCCCGGCGCGTGGTTGTGACCTTCCACGAAACCGCGCTTTTCGAGCAGCTCGCGGGTGTCCTTGAGCATGGCCGGGCTGCCGCACAGCATGACGCGGTCGTTTTCGGGCGAAAACTCCGGCAGACCGATGTCCGAGAAGATCTTGCCCGACTCGACCAGCTCCGTAATACGGCCCTGGTTTTCGAACTCTTCACGCGTCACCGTCGGGTAGTAGATCAGCTTGTCGCGGATATACTCGCCCAGATACTCGTGCTCCGGCAGATGCTGGGTAATCAGATCGCGGTAGGCCAGCTCGCTGGTGAAGCGGCAGCCGTGCACCAGAATGATGTGCTCGTAGCGATCGTAGACTTCCGGGTCACGGATGATGCTCATGAACGGCGCGAGGCCCGTGCCCGTCGAGAGCAGATACAGGTTCTTGCCCGGCAGGAGGTTGTCGTCGATGAGCGTGCCCGTCGGCTTGCGGCCAACGATCACCTTGTCGCCCGGCTTGATGTTTTGCAGGCGCGAGGTGAGCGGACCGTCCTGCACCTTGATGCTCAGGAACTCCAGCTCTTCCTCGTAATTGGCGCTCGCCATGCTATAGGCGCGCAGCAGCGGCTTGCCATCCACTTCCAGGCCGATCATCGTGAACTGGCCATTGACGTAACGGAACGAAGCGTCGCGAGTGGTCTTGAAGCTGAACAACGTGTCGGTCCAGTGGTGGACTTCCAGCACGGTCTGTTGATTCTGAATGCTCATATTGACTTGACGTTTAACGGAGGCGGCGGCACAGCGCTTCGGCACGGCTGCACGGGTGATTGCCCCACACAGCCAGACTTGCCGGAATCACGCTTTCGCAGGCCATCCTTGACGGCCCTGATGCCCGAACTCCAGGCGCATCAGGTGTACGCACTATCGGTTATGGACGGGAAAACCCGACTATTTTACCCCAATTGGGAATTGCTTTCATTTGTCCCCAACGTCATTTAAGACATATCCATATGCCTGAGAGGCATATCGCACGGGGCTGCCCGATCAGCGATAGCCGTTCGGGTTTAGATGTTGCCAGCGCCAGTGGTCGGCGCACATGCGCGCAAGATCGTACTCGGTGCGCCAGCCCAGCAGTGCCTGCGCCCGCGCCGGATTGGCGTAGGACACGCCGATATCGCCCGAGCGGCGCTCGACGATCTGGAACGGCACCTCACGGCCGCTGGCGGCCTCGAAGGCGTGCACGACTTCCAGCACGCTGCGCCCTTCCCCCGTGCCAAGATTGACGGTGAACCCGGCGTCGAGCTTGCTCAGCCCGGCCAGCGCCGCCAGATGGCCGCGCGCCAGATCCACGACGTGGATGTAATCGCGGATACCGGTGCCGTCCGGCGTGGGCCAATCGCCCCCGTAGACCTTGAGGACCGGCTGCTTGCCAACGGCGACCTGCGCCACGAACGGCATCAGATTATTGGGCGTGCCGCCCGGATCTTCGCCGATCAGCCCGCTTTCGTGCGCGCCCACCGGGTTGAAGTACCGCAACACGCCGATACGCCAGCGCGGATCCGAATTGGCCGTGTCGGTCAGCATCTGTTCGGCCATCAGCTTGGTATGGCCGTACGGATTGGCCGTGGACAGTGCCGCCGTCTCCTCGACCGGGACGGACACCTGATTGCCGTACACCGCCGCCGACGAGCTGAACACCAGATGTCGCACGTCGTGACGGTCCATCGTCTCGATGAGCGTCAGCAGGCTGCCGAGGTTGTTCTTGTAGTACAGGAAAGGCTTCTGAAGCGACTCGCCGATGGACTTGAGTGCTGCGAAGTGAATCACGCCGTCGATGCGGTGACGGGTGAATACGTCTTCCATGCCCCCCGCCGAGCAGGCATCGCCCTCGACGAGCACGGGCGCACGCCCGGCAATGCGTTCGATGCGCGCCACGGCGTCGCGGTGGCTGTTGCACAGGTTATCGAGAATGACGACGTCGTAGCCCGCCGTCAGAAGCTCGACACACGTATGCGAGCCGATGTAACCGGCGCCGCCGGTAACGAGAATGGTGCCCAGATGGTTCATGAAGATGCCTTGGCAACGCCCGTGTGGCGTGGCCGATTCGCACAAATGTGCACGACGATTGCAATCGCGAGACCCGGCATCTTACTCCAGCCGTCCGCGCCATGCCACTGATGGGCGATGCGCCGGGCCCCATAGACGCTCAGACGTTCGGCCCCATGTAAGTATCGTATTCGAGCGCCGCGAGTCGGCGCGTCAGCCGATGCGCGCCGAGCGCCAGCACGCACACCAGTGCAAGCGCAAAACCGTAGCCGTACAGCGCGGGCCCGCAGACCAGACTGACCCCGGTGAACAAGGCGTTCAAACACACCAGCAGGGCCGTCAGGATGAGCACGTCGCGACGCCGGTCGAGGTAGAAGAGCACGTTGAGCACGCCGAGCAGGAGAACCTGCATACCGGCTGAGACGACGTCGATACGCAGCAGCGTCTGCCACCCGCCAGGCACACCGACGAGCCGCAGCATATCTTCACCGAACGCGAAGACGAGCAATGTCACGACGGCCTGCACCTTCAGAATTTCGTACAAGCCGGTACGCACAGCACGTACCATCAGCGCCCGCGACGCCGAAATCTGGCGCAGTGTGCCGCCGTGCCGCACCGCGTCGAAAAAGGCCGTGTACGCCTCAGCGAAGTCGGTTTCGATGCGCAGCAGGAACACCGCCATTCCCGGGATCACGCAAAGATAGGACAGGAAGACCGGCAGATCGTAGAGGGGCGCGGCCCGTAGCGGGCCGATCACCGTCATGCCGGTCGCAGGCCACGCCCAGAACATCAGCTTGTCGATCCACACGCCCAGCCCGAAGCAAACGCCGACCCCCACGAGCGAGAGCCGCAGATTGCGCGGCACGAACACCGCCCAGGAAAGCCACGTGGACGTACGATAGTTGCGCGCGACGATGACCGTGAACCCGAGCAGCAGCGCCGTATGACCGATGACGAAGCCGCCCAGCAGGCCCGTCAGACCGAACCGTCCCAGCAGCACGGCGCAGACGACGGTCAGACTGTAGCCCGCGCAGAACACGCCGAGAATCGCCCGGTACTGCTTCACGCTCGTCAGAAACAGGACCACGATCCAGAGGTTGCCCAGCAACACGAAGCCGATCCACATCAGCCAGCGATAGGTCAGCGGCTGGTCGACGAAGAGCGTTTGCGACAGCAAAAGGCCAACGCTACCGAGCACAACTGTCGTGACCAGCGACACGGCGTTGAAGGACGGCATCACTGCCTGCGGCTCTCCGGCGAAAAGCCGGTCGCTCAGGTAACGCGTGAACGCGAGCTGGATCAGCCCGGTCACGATCACGCTCGACGCTATCAGGTACGTCACCGATACCTGAAACTGCGTGAGAACGACCTGCGGATGCACTTGCGCAAGACTCATCAGCCCGACAAGCACCACACCGACCATCGACAACACCAGCGGCCCCGCACTGATGATCCCGGCGTAGCTATAGGCCGCAAACGTGCCCGACAGCGTATCGCTGCGCAGCAGACGCCGAAGTTCGAACCCGATCCCGGCCATCAGCGCTCGCCTCCCGGGGTGCCCGGCGTACCATCTTCGTCCATCCATCTCCGGTACAGCGTGCGATAGGCATCGCGAACGGTGTCGAGGCGATAGTGCCGCTCGACGCGCGCGATACCGGCAACGCTTGCGGCCTGCCATGCCGACGGCTCCATCACGTCGACGATTGCGGCGGCCAGCGCTTCGGGGTCGGCCATCGGCACAATACGCCCCGACCGCCCGAGCGCGCGGTCTTCCGGATCGCCGCCTTCGATCAGTTGACGACATGCACCGACGTCCGTTGCCACTACCGGCACCCCGGCGGCCGCCGCTTCGAGCATCACCAGCGGTAACGCCTCGGACACCGAGGACAGCGCCAGCACGCCGATCTGCGGCAACACCGACTCGACGGCGCGATAGCCCATGAACCTCACCTGATACTCCATCCCCAGACTCGCCGCGAGGTCGCGGCATTCTTGCGCGTAGGCCCGGTCTTCGGTGTCCGGTCCGACGATCCACCCCTGCACGTCGGGCCGCGCCCGGTATGCGATGAAGAGCGCGCGCAGGAAGGTCTTGATGTCCTTGACCGGTACGACGCGCCCGATCAGCGCAACGACGGGCGGGATGTCGTCGTCCGCCACGCCCCCTCCACCTTTGCGGCGTTTCTCCCGAAGCGCCGCAAAGCGCGCGATGTCGACCCCGTTGGCGATGCAGCGCGTCTTGTGCGCAGGCGCGCCATCGCCGATCTGCCGCAGCCGGTTGCCCTCGTAGAGCGACACGATCTCGTTCGCCGTGTCGTAGCAGATCCGCCCGATGGCTTCGAAGAACCGCATCCAGAGATTCTGGAAGTAGCCCACACGCGAGATGTCGCGCTCGAAGGGCCCCCGGTTGTCCCGCAACCACTCGCTTTGCAGCAGATCGAGCTTGCGCTCCTTCGTGTAGCTGCCGTGTTCGGTCACCAGCAGTGCCCGCCCGTTCGCCATGCGCAGCATTGCGCCGAGCAACCCCGCGTAGCCCGTCGACACCGTGTGATACATGCGAGCAGGCGGCAAAGCGTTGGCGATGCGCGCAAGTTGCCAGATCGGACGATGCATCGCGCGAATCGTCCAGAAGTAGTCCGTGAACGACGGGTCATGGCAAAACCTTTCGTAGCGTTCGGTGATGAATTCCCAGGACCGTTCGCTGTGCAGGAACGCCGAGGGCGACAGCGGCTGCCCGTCGCGCAGCAGCGGCAGCAGGTGCTCGAGCATGCTACGCAGGCCATCGACTTTCATGTACCCCGCAACGTCCGCCCCCTCTGCGTTACCCGCGTTACCCGCGTTACCCGCGTTACCCGCATTACCCGCATTACCCGCGTCAGCCGCCCCACCCGACCGGCTCTCGTACCGCTGACGAAACAGATCGTGCATCCGGGCGATGCGGGCAAAAACGTCGGCGTCGCCCGCACTTCTCCGGGATGCGGCGCGCGCGTCCTCGACGTCTGTCGGCGTTGCGGACGAGACGTCGGTCTCGTAAAGGTAATGCGCCTCGAAATGCGTGACGTTCGCGGGCAACGGGTAGACCGGCGCACCGTAATCCTCACGGCGGCTGCCGATGAACACGACGGAGAACGTCAGGTCGGGAAACGCCCGGATCAGTTGGTCGACCCAGGACGATACGCCACCACGCACGTAGGGAAAGGTGCCTTCGAGCAAGAGCGCCACATCTGCCATCGCGGGCGTCGTTGCGATGTCAGCCCCTGTGCGGGACGACGGTTTGGGCGTCGCGTGGAACGTGGACGAAGCCATGGGCGTCAGCGCGTCCAGAAGCGCACGGCAGGTTGAACGACCGGCGAGGCGGTGACATTGGACACGCCCGTAGCACCGGTCACACCCGCGCCCAGCCCGCCGAGCAACAGCGAAACGCGGTCATAGCGACGCCGCTGGAACGCAGCTTCCGCCAGCCACGGCAACAGGCGTTCGGTCGGAAAGTTGTGGAACTGCGCCTGACGCAAGTGCATTTCGGCCACGTCGGGGTTCTCGCGCATCAGGGCACAGCGGCCCAGCAGATACCACATGGACGCATCGTCTTCGTGCTGCTCAAGTGCGTCGCGCGCGAACTTCTCTACGCGCTCCAGCGTGAAGCGCAAGACTTCGCCACGCACGAGGTTCTGGTAAATCAGTTCCCAGTAGAGTTGCGCGAGACAAACACAGGCATGTGCGCGCTCATCGTCGTCCTCGGCCGCCTCGTGCCGGTCGCGCATCACGAAGATCTGCTGCATGATCCGCTTCTCCATTCCGTCGAGAATGCCGTACGCGAGCAGGCGCACCTCCTCCACCGGGTCCGCCAGCAGGTCGCGCGCAATCTCGCTCGTGACCCGCGAGGGCAGCGCCTGCACGGAGATGAGAGCGGCAACGCGGTCGTCGCGCTCGCCCTGCACGTTGCGCAGCCGTGCCCGCAGACGCATTCCCGCACCGTGACGCACACGCGCCACCAGGTGCGAGACGAAACCCGGTGTCTCCACGCGGCCCGCCGGCACCGACTCACGCGGCGGTGGGAACAGATACCCCATCAGCAGCACGCCCATTACGACGACCATGCCCGCCACCGGCAGGAAAAAGGTCGCCAGCGCGATATGCCCGAACACGCCACGACGATCGCGATAGCTCGCAGGCAGCGCGCACGTCACGAACCCGCCCGCCAGCAGTGCAGCGATCGCTTGCCATGCCAGCACGACGGGCATGGCATCGGGAACCAGGCCGGTGACGGCCGGCGCGATGAACGGTGTGTCCCACGTTGCCGTTCGCAAAACGAGTCGCAGCACGTGCCACTGCGCCGCGACGGCGAGCACCGCCAAGGCCAGCGTCAGCGCCCAGCGGATGACCCGCACACCACGCGCCGCGCCCCGTTGCCGGAGTCGCCAGACAGCGCTTGCGGATCCGCGTGACGAATGGCGCTCAGGCATGATCGACGCAGCGCTCCATCAGCTTGAGCAGACCATCGCCCGGGGCGTCGGCATCGACGTGTGCAGTGTGCACGGCAATATGGCCGCTCTGAAAGTCGACGTCGTACTGCTGACGCAGCAATGTCTCCACTCGCATCAGATAACCGTCGATGCCATGCTCGTCCGTGATGGGCATGAGTGCGATGGCGATTTGCCGTCGCGGCGTGCCGATCGTCCACATGGCGTCGAGTGCCCGGCGCTGGCGCACCGTCTGCTCGAACAACGAGTCGCCTCGTGCACCGCGCGGAAACGCCAGCGCGACCAGCGACGACTCGATGCCGCTCGCACGCTTGAGGCGCGCGAGCCGTCCGAGTTCTAACGCGAAGTCATACGGGGCTTGCGGCACCAATGCTCTGACGCTCGACACGAGCGGCTGATGCACGACGCCGTCGGCGTAGTACGCGAGCAACACGAGCAACAGTTGCAGATTGTCGTGATTAAGCGCGAGGAATGGCATGCGTCGCACGATCAATACGCTGGTCAGCGACCCTTCAGCGTCAAGCAGCGGCACGCAGGCCAGATAGGGGCTGCCGTCGCTGGCGGCATCGTCGGCCTTCACATGCGCCAGCGTGCCCTCGCCCAGACAGTGCCGCACCAACGGGTCATCGACGTCCGGCTCGAACCCTTCCCCGACCCGTGCGATGGGCGTCGTCGTAAGCCGGTCGCCACGCACCGCGAACAAGGCGGCGACTTCGATCTGGCAGGTCAGCGCAGCGAATTCGAGCATCGGTTGTGCGTTGGGCAGGCCGCCGGGCGCACCATGAACATCACCCGAACGCCGTACGGTGAGGTCGCGCAGACGCGTCAATGCATCGCGCAACGTGACAGGACGCGCAAGCAGATCACGCTCCAGCCGCTCATGCGACACGCGCAGCAAATAGTGATTGTGAGTAATCGCGACGAGGCGGTCGCTGTAGTAAGCGTTGATGCCCTGCGATCTGAGTGCGCGATGGGACCAGATGTCACAGAAGTGACCGGCGACGAGCGCCATCGTCATACCACCCGCAAAGTGCGCCATCGGAAACGGCGCGCCGGAAGGGCCGCACAGGACATGCCACGCCGCCATGAGCAACGCCCCGCTCGCCGCCCCGGCCAGCGAGCCGTAGCGCAAGGCGCCAATGAGCGAAACGAGCCAGAGCCACGGGAATTGCGTGGTGAGCAGCAGAGGATCGTCGGGACGCAGCCGCCAGGCCACCACCACCGCGATCAGCGTGGCGATCAAAACCTCCAGCAGCGCAAAGGAACGCGACATGGCCGGTGCAACCCGCCGCCCCCAGCGTCCCAGATTTCCGAGCGGCTGCGATCGGCGTACGCGCGTCGTCGATGACGATGGCGACGATGATGACGTCGATGCGCCGGAAGCCGAAGAAGCGGAAGGAGATGACGAAGCACCGGCGCGATGGGCGCTCGCCGGTTCGGCGTCGGTATGCATGATTCCCCGTTATCAGAAAGCGCCCTGCCCGGCCTTTTCATTCATGCCTGGGTCATGGGCCACGGATCGACAGTTCCTGTGAAAGACCCGTCGCTCCCGTCCCGCGAATCTTGCGCACCGGGACGGCCTTTGACTGCTGATCCGAACTGATCTCGTATGTTTGATGGAGAAGCACTTTACACACGCGCAGTCCTACTTTCGTCCCCATTCTTTCTCGCTGCCAACCCGCATGAATGCTCAGGATACCGACGCAAGCCGCCCCTTACCGGGGTTCGCCGTCGAACGAAAACGGCCCCTCGTGCGGACCGACGTAAGCAAGATGCGTACGCACGCCCGCGCCCGGTTGCCACAGGTGCATGGCGAAGCCGGGTGGCTCAAGCGTGACCGACCCCGGCGCCCCCGCAGCCAGCCCGAGCGTGATCTGGTGCGCGGTCGACACACACGTACTCGCCATGATCCCCGGCGCACCGTCCACACTCGCATGAATGCTGCGATGCAGATGCCCGCAGATCACCCGTTCGATGTGACGATGCTGCGCTATCACCTGCGCGAACCCTGCTCGACCCTGCACGGAAAGGCCGTAGCCGTCCATGAACTCGATGCCCGTATCGAACGGCGGATGGTGCATTGCAATGATCGTCGGGCGTCCCTCGCAGGCGTGGAGCTGCTCATCGAGCCATGCGAGTCGCGCGTCGCACAAATGGCCGCCCGCGCTCGGCGGGTCTTGCGTATCGAGGGTCAAAACAGTGAGCGGACCGAGATCGACGCGGTATTGCACGAACGTTTCGTTCGTATGCAGATAGGCATGCTCCGGAAAAGCGTCACGCAGCCCTTCACGATGATCGTGATTGCCGACCACCAGATAGAGCGGTATTTCGAGGTCCGCCAGGCACTCACGAAGTACTTCGTATTCCGATAGATGCGGTGTGTCGATCAGGTCGCCGGTTGCGATGACGGCGTCAGGTCGTGGCGTCCAGCGATTGATGGTGGCGATCGCATTGCGCAAGGCGCGCGCGGTGTCGACGCGTCCGCAAGCGAGCATGCCAGGGCGCGTGATGTGGAGGTCGGTGATCTGACAGAGCAGCATGAAGCGGTTCCTCAATGTCGATTGGCGGCGTCACGCTAGCCATCGCAAATGACACCCGAATGACCAACCAAAAGACGCCCGTCCGCGCAAGCCCTAAAACGCTAGGGAAACCCCCAAAGCCCGCCCAGCAAGGGATTGCGCGGGGGCATGACCGGAGATGCCCGCAGATACCGGGGTTTTGCCATCAAGAACGAGAAAGTACGCGGCATTGCACAACAAAATCGCCGCAAACCGTTGTCAGGACTGGCCCACAGCCCGCCGAAGGCTCTATAATGCGGCTGCCCGGCCAGTGCCGGCGCCCTCACGATGCGTGACGCAACCGGTCTTCGGATCAGGTTCGCGTGACGTGCCGCGAAGGCGACATTCTGGCGTATGCCGCGTGCCTTATGGCGCGGATACAACACCGACACTCGTCAAATGGCGAAAGTGTTAGAGTTGTCGCCGGTATTCACCACCTCTCAAGGGAAACACACATGAACAAACAGGAACTGATCGACGCCGTCGCTGGTGTTACGGGTGCAAGCAAGGCTCAAACTGGCGAAACCATCGACGCTCTGCTCGAGACCGTCAAGAAGGCAGTCGCCAAGGGTGACTCGGTTCAGTTGATCGGCTTCGGCTCGTTCGGTTCGGGCAAGCGCGCTGCGCGTACCGGCCGCAACCCGAAGACTGGCGAAGCGATCAAGATCCCGGCAGCCAAGACCGTGAAGTTCACGGCTGGCAAGGCGTTCAAGGACGCTGTGAACAAGAAGTAAAACCAGTTGCGCGCAGGCCGGCCTCCGTGCCGGCCTATCTTTTTTGCTCGCATTCGGCCGTCGATTTCGACAGCGGGTTCGACAGGTTTCCTGCTGGATTCCGCAGTAGAATCCCGATGTGCCATGCGCAGCAATGAGAAGGCGTCACGTCATCCTCTCGCGAGGTCCACGACTGATGTGACGCTGCGTGCCGCGCGGGTGGCCTGTGCCCCGCTCTGCGCAAAGCAGAGGCGCCCGCGACAAAGTGCTGCACCCGCTTTGCCGCGTCATGCGCTCAGGCAACTATGCTATGTTGCGTAACATGACACGCGCGCCGTTAGCGGCTTCCGCCGCCTCTTCCGAAAGTTTCTCCGCTACCGGCTCTCGTCAGGCCGAGGAAGGCGCACTACCGTCGTCTGCCCAAATGCGGCGTATGTCGGCATCCCGTCTGCTGGTCATGCACGTGGCGTCTGCATTGACGCAATGGCCAACGCTGCCCGATGCGGCAGAAGACGCGGCCAACGTCGACACCATTCCCCCTGAAGCCGTTCATCAGTTGCGCATCGCGACGCGTCGCCTTCGTGCGCTGATCGACATCTACTCGCCGTGGCTAAAACCGCGCTGGCATCGTCAACTCGTCGCCGAGCTGAGTTGGCTCGGGCATTCGATGGGGCCCGTGCGCGACGCAGATGTTTTGACCACCGAGACACTTCCGGTCTTACGCCTCGAATATCCGGATGTCGACTGGATTGCGGTCGATGCGCATCTGTCGAAGGTTCGCAGCGACGCTCGGGCGCAAGCCGCCACCGCGCTGACGAGCGATCGCCAACGCGCGTTGCATGGGCTGTTGCGCGATGCCTTTGGCGTTCACAACGGCAGGGCCGATGCGCGCGCAGCCAAAGCCTTACGACGCCCGTCGCGTACGCCCGGCAAGCGGCCACGCGCACTGGCGAAACACGCGCATAACGTGCTTCGCGAACGATACATTGGGCTATTTCCTGATTGTCGCCAGTTGGCGATGCTCGATACCGAGCAGTTGCACGCGTTGCGCGTCAAGCTCAAGAAGGCGCGTTATAGCGCCGAGGCGCTCACGCCGTGGCTGCGCAAGTCGCTTCGCTTGCCGTATCACGAAACATTGCGCACCGCGCAAACGTTGCTCGGGCATATCAACGATGCTGCGGTCGCGCAACGTGCGCTGGAAGACATGCCCATCTCGACGGAACACCGCGAGACGCTGACGGCACGCCTTGACGCGATCATCGTCAACGCCACCAGCCGCGCCGCGCACGCGCTATGCCAATTGCCCGACGCCCATCGCCTTGAGCGCGGCATGCGCAAGGCGTAGGCATCAGGCAACCCAACGTCACACGACTCAGACGACCTTGGTACGAAGCAGACGCATGCCGTTTGCGATCACCAGCAGGCTCGCTCCCACGTCCGCAAATACCGCCATCCACAGCGACGCGAGGCCCATCACTGCGAGTGCGAAAAACACGGCCTTGATCCCAAGGGCGACAGCGATGTTTTGCTGGAGCACCGTCGCCGAACGCTGCGAAAGCGCCAGAAACGCTGGCAATTTGCGCAAATCGTCGTCCATCAGCGTGACATCGGCGGTCTCGAGCGCGCTGTCCGTGCCCGTCACCCCCATTGCGAAACCGACGTCGGCTGCCGCCAGCGCAGGCGCATCGTTAATGCCATCGCCCACCATCCCTACGTGACCGTACTTTTCGCGCAGTGACGACACGGCTTGCCACTTATCTTCCGGCAGCATCTCGGCACGCACATCGCTCACGCCCGATTGCTCACCGATGACCTGAGCGGTAGCCCTGTTGTCGCCCGTGAGCATGACGGTGCGCACACCCATCTTCGTCAATTGGGCAATGGCCTCACGGCTTTCCTCACGCAGCGTATCGGCCACGGCCAGCACCGCCAGCGCCTGCGTTTCGCTTGCCAGCACGATAGCGGTACGTGCCTGCGCCTCGAGACGCGTCAGTTCGGCCTCCACCTCGGCATTGCACACCCCCAACGATTCAATCAGACGATGGTTGCCGAGGTAGTAAAGCGTTTCACCGACACGCCCCTTCACCCCCATCCCCACCAGCGCCTCGAAGTCGGTCACGGACGGCAACGCCCCAAGCCCCGCCTGCGCATGACCTTCGACGACGGCGCGCGCGATCGGGTGAGTCGTCTGAGCGTCCAGTGCGGCGGCGAGCGTCAGGGCTTCGTCGCGAGATGTGCCGCGCAACGGCACGACATCGGTCAGGCGCGGTTCGCCACGCGTGAGCGTGCCCGTCTTGTCGAGTGCGACCGCACGGATCAGGCGGCCACTCTCCAGAAACGCCCCGCCCTTGATCAGAATCCCGGCGCGCGCGGCGGCCGTCAGCCCGCTCACGACCGTGACCGGCGTGGAAATCACCAACGCGCAGGGGCATGCGATGACCAGCATCACCAGCGCCTTGTAGATCCACGGCGACCAGGCCAGGCCGAACGCCAGCGGCGGCACAATTGCGACCAGCAGCGCGCAAAGCACCACGACCGGCGTGTAAATGCGTGAGAACTTGTCGACGAAGCGTTGCGTCGGCGAGCGTTGCTGCTGGGCCGTCTCGACAATACGCACGATGCGCGCGAGCGTCGTATCGCCGGGGGCGACCGTCGTGCGATACACGAGCAGACCGCTTTCGTTGATGCTGCCTGCGTAGACGTCATCCCCAACCGTCTTGTCGACAGGCACGCTCTCACCGGTAATCGACGCTTGATTCAGCGCTGACGCACCCTCCTCGATCACGCCATCGATGGCAATGCGCTCACCCGGACGCGCCCGCACCCGCGCCCCCACAGCAAGCGTTGCTGCAGGGACATCCGCCCAGGTGCCGTCGGCCTGCTGCACCGACGCCTGATCCGGCGCGAGACGCATCAACGCCTCGACGGCGCGACGCGCTCGGGTCAACGATGCCGCCTCAAGCTTTTCGGACAACGCAAACAGTACGATCACCATGGCCGCTTCGGGCCACTGACCGATGAGCATCGCGCCGATCACGGCAAGCGACATCAGGAAGTGGATGTTCAGTGTGAAGTGCCGCAGCGCGATCCAGCCCTTCTTGAGCGTCGGCAAGCCACACGCAAGAATGGCGGCGACAACCATCGCACCCACCCACGGGCTGTGCTCAGGCACGCCGGACCAGACCGCGACCTCGCTCGCGGCAGCCAGCACACCACCGGCGACGAGCCGGACAACGTCGCTTGTCCGCTTGGCGGGCGGCGGTGCGGCTGCGCCAGCGTTCTCGCCGGAAAGCGGCACGGGCGTCATCCCCAGTTTGCGCAGGGTGTCCGCCACGGCATCGCGCTCTCGATCGACATCGGACGCCGACGCGCGCTTGTCGAAAACGACCGTCAGTTCACGCTTGAGCAGGTTGAAGTACAACGTGTCGACGCTGGGACGACGCTCAAGCTGATCTCGAATCAGACGCTCCTCTGTCGGACAGTCCATCTGATCGATACGGAAGCGCACCTGCGGCGCATCCATTGCGGGTGCCGGTGCCGACGGCGCAAAACTCGCGCCGCCCGAACAGCACGAGGCGTCGTCATGCGTGTGGGCGGCGGTTACGCCGTGGCTGCCATGGTCATGGTCATGCTCGTGAGCATGACCGTCGTGACGATGGCCGTGATCGTGGGCATGCCGATGCCCCTGTGACGGTGGCGTGTGCTCATGCGAATGCCCGTGACAGGTCTCGTGATCATGCCCTTGCGCTGGACCATTTCCATGGCCGGGCATCTCCCGATTCGCCGTCGCCGCAGTGGTCAGACCCGCCAAACGGCCCGATTCCGAAGGGTTGGACATGTGAACTCCTGGTTACATGATTCGTGTTACCCTTTATTCAAAACCCTGTAGTGACTACGGAGTCAAGTATGAAAATCGGAGAACTGGCCCGAGCGGCGGGCACCGATGTCGAAACCATCCGCTATTACGAGCGCGCGGGCCTGCTGCCGCCGCCGCCGCGAACCGACGCTGGTTATCGCACCTACGGCGACGAACACCTGGACGCCCTGCGCTTCATCCGTCACTGCCGTTCGCTCGACATGCCGCTCGCCGATGCCAAACGACTCGGCGAACTGGCGCACGACACCCATGTGACGTGCGAAGATGCCAACCAACTGATCGAGGCACATCTGGCACGCGTGCATACGCGCATCCACGAATTGCAGGCGTTGGAGCAGCAGCTTCTGCATCTGCAAGCGCAATGCCGTAGCCGTCATGAGACGAGCGACTGCGGCATCCTGCGCGCACTCATGCAAGGCGCACAGGGCGAGGCCTGCGCTTGTCACAACGAGACGGACCCCATCGAAGTCGCTTGCGAGCACGACCACAAGCACGGTCACGCGCACGCGCACGCGTAAATTGCAAACGTTCCCGTTTTTTTCGCGTCGCATGACCGGCGGCGCAAACCGATTCTGCACATTACACAAACATTCCCGGGCATCACATCCGTGATGCCCGCGTCAACATCCGCTGTCCGCTCCGGCACTCGCCGCATCCACCCTCACGCAAGACAAAACACGTCGCACGAGGTGCGTCACGATCTGCGCATTGGCCAACGCAGCGTCGTCACGCAGATGGCACACGCCCTAAACGTTCTCCAGTTGATCAAAACGTAAAAATTGTGAGAAATCGCCCTGTTTCCCGCGAAATTGGGGGCAAGTGAACGTAGAATGTCCCGCACGCTTCGTAACCGCCTCACACGGCGTGTTGCGTGACGCTTGGGATACGCATCGATATGTCGTAATCCGTTTCAATTTTTGATCACTTGTCGGAGACCTTATGTCCAGCGATGTATCCGCGACGCCAGCACCCGCGACGGAGAGCAACGCCGACATCGTCATCATGGGTGCGGGGGCGGCCGGTATTTCGGTTGCCGCAAGTCTGCGCCGCCGCCGTCCGACGCTCTCGATCACGATCGTAGATCCGGCCGACACGCATTACTATCAGCCCGCCTGGACGCTTGTCGGCGCCGGTGAATTCGACGCCGCCCGCACGGCCCGCCCGATGTCGAGCGTGATTCCCGAAGGCGTGAACTGGATCCAGGCTGCGGTCACGGCTTTCGCGCCGGAGCGCCAGCAAGTGCTGCTCTCGGACGGGCGTCGCCTCGGCTACCGCTTCCTCATTGTGGCGCCCGGGCTGCAACTGAATTGGGAAGCCATCGACGGCTTGAGCGAAACGCTCGGCCGCAATGGCGTGACCTCCAATTACCGCTTCGATCTCGCCCCGTACACGTGGTCGCTGGTTCGCGAATTCAAGGGCGGCAATGCCCTGTTCACGCAGCCGCCGATGCCGATCAAGTGCGCGGGCGCCCCGCAAAAAGCCATGTATCTCTCGGCCGATACGTGGCGTCAACGCGGTCTGCTGGACAAGACGAAGATCGAGTTTCATCTCGTGGCACCCGCCCTGTTCGGCGTCAAAGACTACATCCCGGCGCTGATGGAGTACGTCCAGCGATATCGCATCTCGCTCAATCATCTCTCGCATCTGCGTGCGGTGGATGGCGAGCGCCGTGTGGCGCGTTTCGAGATTTTCGATGCTGACGGGCAATCGCAGTTCGTCGACAAGCCGTTCGATCTGCTGCACGTGGTGCCGCCGCAAAGTGCGCCGGACGTCTTGCGAGCGAGCCCGCTGGCCGACGCTGCGGGTTGGTGTGAAGTCGACCCGGCGACGCTGCGCCACGCGCGCTATGCCAACGTGTTCGGTCTCGGCGACGCGATTTCCGCACCCAACGCCAAAACCGCCGCCGCAGCGCGCAAACAGGCCATTGTCGTCGCCGAAAACTTGCTCGCCTCGATGGATGGCCGCCCCCTTTCACTGCATTACGACGGGTACGGTGCTTGTCCACTTACCGTGGAGCACGGCAAGATCGTGCTTGCGGAATTCGGCTATGGCGGGAAACTTCTCCCTACATTGCCTATCGACGGTACGCACGCGAACCGTTTTGCGTGGGTCCTGAAAAAATACGTGCTGCCAAAGGTTTATTGGGACTTTATGCTTCGGGGCCGCGAATGGCTGGCGCGCCCACGCTGAGTTGACCGTAGGTGAAACCCGCACTCAATTTTCAAATTTGGGTGCCGTTAAATGTCAAAGGACCCGGTCTCGCGATCGGGAACGAGCTTCTAGTCGGGCCACGCCTTGCGCGCGGTCTGCCGGAACGCGAAGGAAACGGCGCACCGGACGGTGCGCCCGATTCACCCCTCGCACGACGGCCGACACATTTACGCGTCTTATGCAGAACATGATTCAAGGGTTTTCTGGCGGCACGACCTGTTCGACGCGTGGGCTTTTCCTGCTGGATGGCCTCGCCAGCATTGAACGCGCCGATGACAATCGCTCAACCGTTCAGGCGATGTTTGCCTGCCTGCCGAGATGAACGATACGAACGCGCTGCGACGGCAAGTCGTCCTCGCCGATTTGCTGCTGGATCGCCAGCGGCTTTTGCGCGCCCTCAGTCTCGAGCTGAGGACCCCGAGCCCGCCCAACAGCCACAGCGCGCTAGTCGTGCTGCACGTGGGTCGGGGCCAGCGCAAGGCGTCCAGTCAACAGGCAATCTCCGACGCGGATCTGCTCGCGACGGTGGCTTTTCGCATCGGCTCGCGCATTCGACGTCGCGACCTCATCGGCCGCGTTTCGGATCAGCAGGTGGCGATTCTGCTACGCGACCTGAGCAGCCGCGAGGCCGCCGTACAGATCACGCGCCGCTTCATTCGGGCGGGCGAATCGCCGGTGCCGTGCGGCAACGGGCTGCTCTACCCGATCGTCTCGGCGGGCATCACGCATCTGCCGCAGGTTCCCGTGTGGCCGGCCACCCTACTTGAACATACGTCCGACGTCGCCGATCAGGCCATTCGCGAGAGCGCGTCGCGCTTTCTCGTCACCGAAGCCCCTGCCGCGCCGACCGAGGGTATTGCCCCGCCGGACGATGCAGGCAACGAGCATTATTGGCGCAGCGCCATCGGACGCGCGCTCTCGGACTCGGAATTCCGCCTGCACTATCAGCCGCAGATCGACATGCGTACGCATCGGTTGACGGGCCTCGAAGCCCTGATCCGCTGGCAACGGGACGACGAACTCATCATGCCGGGTGAGTTCATTCCGGCGGCCGAGCGGTGCGACGTAATCGGTCCCATTGGCGACTGGACACTGCACGAAGCGTGTCGTCAGCTCGACAAGTGGCATACGGACGGTGAAGAGTACCCTCGCGTGGCCGTGAATCTCTCCGCGCAGCAAATGCGCGTGCAGACGCTGGAGACGGTTCGCTACGCCCTCAAACACCACCGCGTGCCGCCGGACAAGCTGGAGATCGAGATCACCGAGTCGTCGCTGATCTCGCATCTCGACGAAGCCGCCACGCTGATGAACGAACTCGTCGCGATGGGCGTGCGCTTGTCGCTCGACGACTTCGGCACCGGCTATTCGAGCTTCGTGCGGCTCAAACGGTGGCCGTTCGGCACCGTCAAGATCGACTATCAGTTCGTGGCCGGGGTGCTGCTCGGCGGCTATGACACCGAACTGATCCGCGCGATCATCGCCATCGCCCGCAAGCTCGAAATCGAAACGGTGGCCGAAGGCGTGGAGACCAGTGCGCAACGCGATGCGCTTGCATCGCTGGGCTGTCACGCGTGGCAGGGGTATCATTGCACGCGTCCCTTACCGCCCGGGCACATCGAAACGTTCATTCGAGACTGGCACGGGCGCCTGTAAACGCGTCAGCAACCGCCTTTGCCGTTGGTCAACGCTCCTCTTTCCCGTCGACATGCCGCTTTCGCCTTTTTGTGCGGCGTCGTCGTTCTGCTGTGTGTCCTTGTCGCCTGGGGTCTGGCGCGTTTCGCTGCCGACCAACTCGTGGCGAACCGTGCCGCGCGCCTGCTTTACGAGGAGCGCAGCATCGCCACGAGGCTGGCGCATGGCACCGTTCATACGGTCAATCAGGATCTGATGCTCATTCGCGGCATCCCGCAGGTCCTCGCGCAAATCGAGCAGATTCAGTCCGCCGCGAATTCGATTGCCACCCATCCTCTGACACATGTTCCGCAGGACAAAGCGCGACAGATACTGCTGGCGAATCCCGTCCTGAAGCCCGTCAATGAGCTGCTGCGCGTCGCGCAGCTGTATTTCGGCGCGGATCTCGTCTGGTTAGGAACGCCCGACGGCATCACCATCGCGTCCAGCGACTTCAGTTCGACGAACCCGCTGATCGGCGACCGCTACGGCGACCGCGACTACTTCAACACGGCAGTCCTTGGCGGCGCGGGGCAGCAATACGTCACCGGACGCAAGACGGGAATGCCTGGCATGTACTTCACCGCGCCGGTCTATCACGACGGCATTCTGGTCGGCGTCGTTGTCGTCAAGCTCGGCATTCGTCGGTTGTCGCACTGGGTCGACAGCGGCGCTTCGTTCATCACGGACAAAAATGGCGTGATCGTGCTCGCCAACGACCCGACCTTCACCGGACTGGCGGTGCCGGGTGCAGCGGTGTTCAATCTCTCACGCCCGGAGCGCCGCCATCTGTATATGCAGGAAGACTTCACTGTCGTCCCCATCGAAAACTACGATCTGACACCCAGCACGCCCAACTTTCTCAAAATGGGACCGGACGACGAGGACAACAAACACAGTGCGCGGCTGGTACGCGTGCGCCCTGACAATCAGCCGTATTTGTTGGATGTCGAACCGTCGTCGGACGGCGACATGGTGATTTACACCATGAGCGAAGCGCCAACGCTCGGCAGCCTCTCGGTCGAACGACGACGTTATGCCTTACTGGTGTTCGCGTTGCTGCTCAGCTCGGCTGGCGCGCTCTATCTGCTCGTGCGCTACCTGCGCCGCGAAAAGCTCCAGTTGACGGACACGCTGGCAAAAAATGCAGCCCTCGAACACGAGGTGAAGTACGACGCACTGACCGGCGCGCTTTCACGCGGCCACTTCCTCAAGCGCCTGCGTGCCGAAGTCATGCAGGCGGATTCCGCAGACGTGCCGACAAGTGTCATCCTTGTCGACCTGGACCATTTCAAGCAGATCAACGACACCTGGGGACATGCGCTGGGCGACACGGTATTGGCCACCTTTGTCCGGCTTTGTCACGAATCGTTACGCGAAGATGACATCTGCGGTCGTTTGGGGGGCGAAGAATTCGCTATTATCCTGAGTGGCGCCACAGAAGCACGGGCGTTCGACGCCGCTGAACGGCTGCGCGAAGCCGTTCGCGAATCACGCATCAACGTCGACGGTCGATCGCTTCAGTTCACGATAAGTGCCGGCGTAGCCCAATGGCACACGGGTGACGACGACAACGCCTGGCTGCAACGCGCCGACGCAGCGCTGTACCTTGCCAAATCTCGTGGACGCGATCGCTGCGCCCGCGAATCCGACCTCCGGGTACTCACCCGAGGCGGTTCTTAACCGGCTTCAGGCATCCCGGCCTGAAGTCGCCAACTCAGACCGGATCGATGCTCAAGACGAATCTCGCCACATTCGCCCCATCGCCGCTTCGCGCCGTTCAGGTCGGCGCAGCCGCCCTCTGCCTGGCCCTGAGTAGCGCCGCACATGCGGATCTCTCGCTACTGCAACCGCCGCGCGCCCTTACAGGCGGTGCGCCGTTGCAGCTCATGCTGTTGGCTACACAGGACTCGCCAGGCCGCAAGACCATCCATTTGCCGGAAGAAATCGTCGTTCGCATCTCTAACGACGACTTCAAACCGACACTGCTGCATCTGAAGCGGGCCGCGATCGTCCCCGCTCAGCTCACCCTGTCCAACGGACAGTTCCGTCGCGTCTCTTATTCAGCAGTCCTGCCCAAAGAGTTACGCGGGTCCGTACGCATCGAGCCGGTCGACTGGGACGCCTCGATCACCACCGTGGTGCTGGATCGCGCCGCACCTGCCGAACCGATGGTCGCCGCAGCGCCGATCCCTGCGGAAAGCGGCGCGACCTCGGGCACTGGCAACGGCACAGCAGCGCCAGCGTCTGCCGCAGTCGCGGCGGCACCGGCCGCCACATCGCCCGAGGCGATCGCCCCGACAGCCGACGCCGAGTTCGCCCGTATTTCGTCGAATGAGCCGATGTACATTGGGTTCGGCAAGAACGGCGACGCTAACGCGCGCTTTCAGCTCAGCTTCAAGTTCCACATTCTGAAGCCCGACAACCCCACGTCGAAATCCTTCCTCGACAATCTGTACTTCGGCTACACCCAGTTGTCGACGTGGGATCTGGAAGCCGAATCCGCACCGTTCCGCGACTCGAATTACCGTCCGAGTTTCTTCTACTACGTCCCCGACACGGGGGTGCGTGCTGGCTGGTTCTCGTCGCTGGGTGTCGCCGCCGGTATCGAACACGAGTCCAACGGCAAAGCAGGCGACGACTCGCGCAGCATCAACACCGTCTTCGTGAAACCGATCCTCACGTTCGGCAACCCGTCCGAGTATCACTGGACGATCGCGCCGAAGCTCTATGCCTATCTGGAGAAGAAGGACAACCCCGATATTCAGGACTATCGGGGCTACATGGACTTGCTCGTGTTGTGGGGCAAACCCAATGGCTGGCAGATCGGTGCAACGCTTCGCAAGGGCATGAAGCGCAACTACGGCAGTGTGGATGTGCAGGTGACCTATCCACTCGGCAAGCTGATTCCGGGCACCGGCGGCTATATCTGGCTCGGCTATTTCACGGGTTACGGCGAAGATATGCTCGACTACAACCGTCACTCGCGGTCGCAGGTGCGCATCGGCTACAGCGTGTTCCGTTGGTGAGGCGTCACAACACCAGCACGAGGGCGCCGGCGACGATCAACGCGCCGCCGAGTGCCTCCTTCAGCGAAAACGGCTCACCAAGCACCACCCACCCGATCAGCATCGCCATCGCCACGCTGAGCTTGTCGAGTGGCGCGACACCCGACACCGGCCCCAGTTGCAACGCCCGGAAGTAGCAGAGCCACGACAGCCCCGTGGCGACCCCGGAGAGGACAAGGAAGACCCACGTGTTGGCGCTCAGGCTTGTCGGCCTTTGCCACTCCCCACGCATGCCGACGATGGCCAGCGTCACCCCGAAAATGATGACGGTACGAATCAACGTAGCCATGTTCGAGTTGACCTGCGCCACCCCGAGTTTGCCGAATATCGCTGTCAGTGCAGCGAAAAACGCCGAGCCCAGCGCAAAAAGTTGCCAGCTACGCAGCATAACGATCGTCACCTATCAATCAATACCCTCGCCAACCTGAAACGGACGCAAATGTCCACCGTCCGCCTCCACCCGTAGGGGAATCGAAACCGCCCCGGCCATCGATGCGATAATGGCAACATCTTGTGTCACCCCCGCCAGACCTGGCCGAATTCTCCCCTATGTCCGAATTGCACGACCGCCCCGACAGCCCTTGCATTGGCGTTTGCTCGACACTTTTCGACGACGTCTGCAAAGGTTGCGGCCGCACCGCCTACGAAGTCTCCAACTGGGTGTTTTTCACCGAGGAAGAGAAGGCAGCGGTGTGGGAGCGCATCACCCGCGAAGGCACGGGGATGCGCTTTTGCGACAGCAGTTCTACGACTTCGCAGACTTGAACTGAAGCGACTTGTACTCGAGGAACTCCTCGAAGCCGTACACGCCGTTCTCCCGCCCGTGGCCCGATTGCTTGAACCCACCGAACGGGGCCTGCACATTGAACTCCCCGCCGTTGATGTCAACCTGTCCGGTGCGAATCTGACGGGCCACACGCACCGCGCGCGCCTCATCGCCTGACCAGACGCCGCCGCCCAACCCGTAGATCGAATCGTTAGCGATACGCACTGCGTCGGCTTCGTCCTGATACGTGATGATCGACAGCACGGGGCCGAAGATCTCTTCCTGCGCCACCGTGGCGTCCGGTGTCACACGTCCGAGCACCGTCGGCTGCACGAAGAAGCCCTCCTCGAAGCCCTCGGGCACCGTATCCCCACCCGAAATCAACTCCGCACCTTCAGACAAACCCTTGCGGATGTACGTCTGCACGCGCTCGCGTTGCGCAGATGACGCAAGCGGCCCGAGGCGCGTCGTTTCCTCGCGCGGATCGCCCAACGTAAAACGTGTCACAGCCTCTTTCGCCAATGCCTTGACCTCGTCATAGCGCGACGCTGGCACCAGCATGCGCGTGTGCGCAGAACATGTCTGCCCCGAATTCAGATAGCAGGCATTGAGCGTTCCTTTGACGGCTGCGGCAAGGTCCGCATCGTCTAGCACCACCGAGGCCGACTTTCCACCCAACTCCAGCGCGACACGCTTGACGGTTTGCGACGCTACCTCCGACACGCGTTTTCCCGCGCGCGTCGATCCGGTGAAAGACACCATGTCGACATCCGGATGCCTTGCCAGCACCTCGCCGACGACTGGACCGAGGCCCGTCACCAGATTGAACACGCCCGGCGGCAGTCCAGCCTCTTCGATCACTTCGGCCAGAATGAAAGCGTTGAACGGCGCCACTTCCGATGGCTTCAACACCACCGTGCAACCAGCAGCCAGCGCCGGTGCGACCTTGAGCGTGATCTGGTTCAGCGGGTAATTCCACGGCGTGATCGCGCCCACAACGCCGACCGGTTCGCGCACCACCAACGAATTGCCGACGCGTGCCTCGAACTCGAACGACTCGGCCAGCTCGGCGTACTTGTTCCAGTGATACACGGGACCGCCAACCTGAATGGCACGCACGAGTTTGATCGGCATGCCCGTCTCGCCCGTCATGACTTGCGCCAGCTCGTCGGTGTGCGCTTTCAGGCCCGCCGCAATCTTACGCAGATAACCGGCACGCTCGGCAGCCGGTGTAGCCGCCCATGCGTCACGCGCTTTGCGCGCAGCGGCAATCGCAGCTTCCGTGTCTTCCGACGCCCCCTCGGGAATGCGGCCCATGAGCTTCGCGTCGGCGGAATGGAACACGTCCAGCGTGCCGCGCCCGACCGGCGTCACCCACTGTCCGTCGATGAAAAACTTGTCGTACGTCTTCATGCATTGCCTCCTGCTGGCGTTGAGCAACGAATGGCCATTGTAGTCCGCCCGTCGCAATGCATTTCGCTGTAAACGCAAACAGGGCGCCTGCGATGCAAGCGCCCTGCCCTTGATACGACGTAACGGCGTATCTATCGAACGTTCGTGAACGTCAGACTTCCACGCCCTGGCTAGCCAGATACTCTTCATAAGTCCCGGCGTAATCGACCAGCGTGCCGTCGTTCTTCACTTCGATGATGCGCGTGGCCAGGCCCGACACGAATTCTCGGTCATGCGACACGAAGATCAGGGTGCCCGGATACTTGTCGAGCGCGATCTGAAGCGATTCGATCGATTCCATGTCCATGTGGTTGGTCGGCTCGTCCATCATCATGACGTTGTGACGGCCCAGCATCAGCTTGCCCCAGATCATGCGGCCCTTTTCGCCACCGGACAGCACGCGCACCGACTTGCCCACATCGTCGCCACCGAACAGCAGACGGCCGAGCGAGCCACGGATCACCTGATCGTCATCGCCTTCCTTGCCCCACTGCGTCATCCAGTCGGTGAGCGTCTGGTCTTCCGGGAATGCTTCGGACGTATCCTGCGGGAAATAGCCGATATTCGCGTTTTCTGCCCACTTCACATTGCCGCCGTCGACCGGCAGATCGGCCATCAGGCTGCGCAGCAACGTGGTCTTACCGGCACCGTTCTCGCCAATGATCGCAACACGTTCGCCCGCGCGCACTGCACCGGTGAAGTTCTTGAAAATCTGACGGTCGTAGGCTTTCGAAATGCCCTCGAATTCGAACGCGAGGTTGTGCAGCTTCTTCTCGAACTCGAAACGAATGAACGGGTTCTGACGCGACGACGGCTTGATGTCTTCCACCTTGATCTTGTCGATCTGCTTGAGACGGCTCGTCGCCTGACGGGCCTTCGACTTGTTCGCCGAGAAGCGGCGCACGAAGTCTTGCAGGTCGGTGATGCGTTCCTTCGCCTTGGTGTTCGCCGCCATCTGACGCTCACGAGCCTGTGCCGACGCCAGCATGTAGTCGTCGTAGTTGCCCGGGTAAATCTTGAGCGTGCCGTAGTCCATGTCGGCCATGTGCGTGCACACGGCGTTCAGGAAGTGGCGATCGTGCGAAATGATGATCATGGTGGAGTTGCGCTCGTTGAGCACGTCTTCCAGCCAGCGGATCGTGTTGATGTCCAGGTTGTTGGTCGGTTCGTCGAGCAACAGCACGTCCGGATTCGAGAACAGCGCCTGCGCCAGCAGCACACGCAGCTTCCAGCCCGGCGCGACGTTGCTCATCGGGCCTTGATGCTGATCCGTCGGAATGCCCACGCCCAGCAGCAGCTCGCCCGCACGCGCTTCGGCGGTGTAACCGTCGTACTCGGCGAACTTCGCTTCGAGTTCGGCGGCGTGCATGTAGTCGTCGTCGGTGGCTTCCGGATTCGCGTAGATCGCGTCGCGCTCGCTCATGGCCGCCCACATTTCGGTGTGGCCCATCATCACGACGTCGAGCACGCGCATGTCTTCATACGCGAACTGATCCTGCTTGAGCTTGCCAAGACGCACGTTCGGCTCGAGCATGACGTTGCCGGCGCTCGGCTCCAGGTCGCTGCCGAGGATCTTCATGAACGTCGATTTGCCGCAACCGTTGGCACCGATCAGGCCATAGCGGTTGCCCCCGCCAAACTTGACGGAGATGTTCTCGAAGAGCGGCTTGGCGCCGAATTGCATCGTGATATTGGCAGTAGACAGCACAGGCGGTATCCGGGGTGATGAGTTGCGGCGGCACGAAATTGCGCCACGAAACCTGACATTTTAACACCGATACGTGTCACGCGCCCCGGGGGTGGCATGACCACTTGTGAATGCTCCTATTTGTGACGCACCGAGCGGTGATGGGATTTTGGCCACCTTAGGCTGCAAGTCCCCATACCTTCTCTCGAACGAGACCTTCCCATGACGGTCAACATTGCCCAGCCTTATAACGTATACGTCCGACAACGCACCCTCCGAAAGCGCACCGCTGCCGCCACCGCATTAACTGCGGCATTTTTCCTATGCGGGCCAACGCCAGGTCTCGCCGATGGCCACCCCAAAGCCACACAGGTCAGCAATACCCAGACGGGCGTCGCGACCGAAACGCTCCTGATGACCAACACCGCCTGGGACGGCACGCCATACCGGCCCTACGCGGTGGGCGCGCCGGCCCCGACGCTGATGCGCATCACCCTCGCCCCGCATACTGTGATGGATTGGCACACGCATCCCGCGCCTATCGTTGGGCATCTCGTGGCGGGTACGCTGATCATCGCGCGCGCAGAGGGCGGCGCGACCCGGACGTTCACTGCCGGAGATACGATCGCCGAGCTGGTCGATGTCCCCCATCGTGGCCGCACGGGGGATACCGGCGCAGAACTGCTCGTTTTCTACGCGCGTGACGCCCAGCAACCGCTCTCGACGCCCGCAGCCGTCCAGCCATAAAAAAACCGCCGGTGTGATCCGGCGGTTTTTCGTTCTCAGCATGATCCCGCCGCACGGCGGGATCGAACAAGATCAACCATTTACTGCTTGGGCAGCGAGCCCTCGACGCCTTCCACGAACCAGTTGATCTGGTGCTTTTCGTCGTCGTTGAGCGTCTTGCCCGCAGGCACGATTTCCTTGCCGTCCTGCCCCTTGAGCGGGCCGGTGAACGGGTCGTACTTGCCATCGCGGATCGCGTCGTGGCGTGCGGTCACCGCCTTGCGGGCGGCTTCCGACACGGCCTTGTCGTTGATGGAGACGAGGTTGATTTCGTCTTCCTTGATGCCACCCCATACCGGCGTGTTCTTCCACGTGCCCTGCATGACTTCGTCGACCGTGCGGATGTAGTACTTGCTCCAGTCGATGGCGGCCGATGCCAGATGCGCGTTAGGGCCGAACTTGCTCATGTCCGAATCCCAGCCAAAGGCGTGGATCTTCTTCTCTTCAGCCACTTGCATGACCACGGCCGAGTCGACGTTCTGCATCAGCACATCGGCGCCCTGACCCACCAGCGATTCTGCGGCCTGACGCTCCTTGCCCGGATCGAACCAGCTATTGATCCAGACGACCTTCACCTTGACCTTCGGATTGACTTCGCGCGCGGCGATGGTGAACGCATCGATATTGCGGATCACCTCAGGAATCGGCACCGACGCCACATAGCCGATCACATTCGACTTCGTGGTGTAACCGCCGACGACGCCTGCCAGATGCGCGCCTTCGTACGTGCGCACGTCGTACGTGCCCAGGTTCGGTGCCGACTTGAAGCCCGTGGCGTGCTCGAACGTCACGTCGGGGAAGTCGGCAGCCGTCTTGACCATCGAATCCATGTAACCGAACGACGTGCCGAAGATCAGCTTGTTGCCCTTGCTCGCCAGATCGCGGAACACGCGCTCCGAGTCCGCGCCTTCCGGCACGTTCTCCACGCGGGTCACGGTGACCTTGTCGCCGTACTTGGCTTCGACTGCCTTCGCGCCCTGCTCATGCGCAAAGGTCCAGCCTGCGTCGCCCGGGTTGCCGATGTAGACGAACGCCACACCCATCGGGCCCTTGCCCGCCGGTGCTGCGGATGCCTGCGCATCGGACGCGGCCGCCGGCGCGTTGGCGGTCGTGTTCTCCTGCTTGCCGCAGGCGGAAACCAGCATGGCGGCCGCCAGGCTTGCCATTGTGATCAGGACTTTACGTCGCATCGATTTTCTCCTCGTCATCGATTGTTTCAGTGAAATGCTTGTATCGCTTACTGCGTGCACGCCGTCGTCAACCCGGCGTCACCCCGGCCTCAGGACCCGGCAAAGAACGGCTTGCCCAGCGACGCCGGCGCGTTCAGCCGAATCGTCTGACGATTGCGGGAAATGATCACCAGCACCACGATGGTCGCCAGATACGGCAGGCTTGCGAGCGCTTGCGAAGGAATACGAATGCCCATCGCCTGTGCCTGAAATTGCAGCGCCATCACAACGCCGAACAGCAGCGCGCCGAGCGCCGTGCGCCCGGGCCGCCATGTGGCGAAGACCACCAGCGCGAGCGCAATCCAGCCGCGTCCTGCCGTCAGGTTCTCCTGCCACAGACGCAGATAGCCGACGGAGTAATAGGCACCGGCGAGCCCCGACATGGCACCACCGAACAGCGTCGCCAAATAGCGAATCCGCACCACCGGATAGCCGATGGCATGGGCGACCGAAGGCGCTTCGCCAATCGAGCGCAGCACCAGACCGGCGCGGGTACGGTAAAGGAACCATGCAATCGCCGCGAGCAGTGCGACCGATAGATACCCCAGCGGATTGAGCGAGAAGATCGAAGCGCCCAGCACGGGAATCGACGACAGCCCGGGAATCGGCATATCGCGCAGCATCGGAATCGTTGCGTCGGTGTACGGACGGCCGACATACGCCGACAGGCCGATGCCGAAGATCGTCAGCGCCAGACCTGTCGCGACCTGATTGGCCATGAGCGAGAGCGTGAGCCATGCGAATACGGC
This sequence comes from Pandoraea commovens, assembly GCF_902459615.1. Lineage (GTDB taxonomy): Bacteria > Pseudomonadota > Gammaproteobacteria > Burkholderiales > Burkholderiaceae > Pandoraea > Pandoraea commovens. The sequence goes on along the minus strand of NZ_CABPSA010000001.1, from coordinate 16,258 downwards.
CGACATGACGACGCCCGATGCAATACCGGCGATGACGCCCAGCCAAAGACTGCCTGTCTGCACGGTAACAGCGAACGCGCCAATGGCGCCCATGAGCATCGTGCCTTCCACGCCGAGATTGAGCACGCCCGATTTTTCGGTCACCAGTTCGCCCAGCGCAGCGAGCATCAGGGGGATGGCGGCGATCACCGCGCTTGCGGCCAGCGGCGTCAGCAGATTGATCCAGTCCATGCTGCGCTCCTCAGGCGTCGCGCGTGAGCGCACGAGCGCGCCGACGCAGTCGGTAGTTCACAAACACGTCGCAGCCCAGCAGACTGAACAGCAGCAGCCCCTGGAACACGCCGCTGATGGCTTTGGGCAACTGGAGCGACGTCTGCACCGCTTCGCCGCCGAGATACAGCAGCGCCATGAGCAGACTCGCCAGCACAATCCCCACCGGATGCAACCGGCCGACGAACGCGACGATGATGGCTGTGAAGCCGTACCCGGGTGCCCACGTCGCCTGCAACTGCCCCACCGGCCCGGCCACTTCGCCCGTTCCGGCAAGCCCGGCCGCCGCGCCACCGATCAGCAACGCGAGCCAGACGGCACGCGGTTCCGAATAACCGGCATAGCGTGCAGCGAGCGGTGCGAGCCCACCGACTTCCATGCGGTATCCCGCGAAGCTCTTGCGCATAAAGAACCACGCAAGCGGCACCGCCGCCACGGCCATGAAGATCGAGGCATTCAGACGCGTGCCCCGCCATGTCGCCCAATGCCAGTCACCGAAGAAACGCGGGAAGAGTGCCTCGCGGCTGAAGTTGATGGACTGCGGGAAGTTCATCCCATGCGGGTCTTGCCACGGTCCGCTGACCAGATAGATCAGCAGTTGCGTAGCGACGTAGGTGAGCATCAGGCTCACGAGAATCTCGTTGGCGTTGAAGCGCACGCGCAGCAGCGCCGGAATCGCAGCCCACAGCATGCCACCGAGCGCACCGGCCACCATCATCAGCGGCAGCAGCCACGCACCGCCATGACCGTCGAAATGAATCGCCACGCCGGAGGCGAAGATCCCGCCGAGCAACAGCTGCCCTTCCGCGCCGATATTCCAGACGTTCGCGCGATAGCCGATGGCAAGCCCCAACGCGATCAGGCACAGCGGCGACGCCTTGAGCAGCAACTCCGACCAGCCGTTCAGGCTGCTGATCGGCGCAAGGAAGAATGCGGCCATCGCCTGCGCCGGATTCTTGCCGAGAAAGCTGAAGATAAGCACGCCGCCAGCCAACGTGATGAGCGTGGCCACTAACGGCATCGCGAGCCGCATGGTGCGGGAAGGACTTGGCCGTGGCTCAAGCGTGAGATCGAACATGATGTCTGATGAATCGATGAAAACATTACAGTGTTCCGGCTGGCGAGCAGTCGTTCGTCACGCACCGAAACACGTCGAAAAAGGAAAATGCTGCGTTTGCCCGTGTTTGCCCGTCAGGCCGCCACTGTGGTGCGTTCTCCCGGACCACCGGGGAACATCCCCGCCATCCACAGGCCGATCTCACGCGCGTCGGTCTGCTCGGGCTTACGCACGGGCGACAAACGTCCCTGCGCCAGCACGGTAATCCGGTCGCAAATCTCGAACAGCTCGTCGAGCTCTTCGGACAGCACCAGCACGGCCACGCCACGCGCCGATAAGTCCAGCAATTGCTGACGGATGAAGGCCGCAGCCCCGACATCCACGCCCCACGTCGGTTGCGCCACCACGAGCACCCGTGGCTCCTGCAAAATCTCGCGTCCGACGATGAACTTCTGCAAATTGCCGCCCGAGAGGCTTTGCGCGGCAGCGTCCGGGCCACCGGCCTTCACGTTGAAGCGCTCGATGCACAGCGTGGCGAACTTACGCAACGTGCCTCGACGAATCCATCCCCCGCGAAGCAAGCCCAGATGCGCCGTGCCCGACGCGCCCAGCAAGGCGTTATCCATGAGCGACATGCTCGGCACTGCGCCGCGCCCCAGACGCTCCTCCGGGACGAAGGCGAGTCCGAGCCTTCGCCGCGTGGCCGCGCCCATGCGACCGACCGCACGGTCGTGCAGTGCAATGGCCTCCGCTTGCGGCGCGCGAGCCTCGCCCGAGAGCGCTGCGAGCAGTTCGGCCTGCCCGTTGCCAGACACACCCGCGATCCCCACGATTTCGCCCGCATGCACGTCGAGATTGACGTCATGCAGCGAGGTCCCGAACGGATCTTCGCTCGCCATCGAAAGGTTCTTGAGAGACAGCAGCACGTCGCCCGGCTGATGCGCACGACGCTCGATCTGCGGCAACGCACGTCCGATCATCATCTGCGCCAGCGTCTCGGCGGTTTCCTCACGCGGCACGGCGTGCCCGGAGACGCGCCCACCACGCAACACGGTCGCGCGGTCGCAAAGATCGCGAATTTCGTCGAGCTTGTGACTGATATAGACGATGCTGCATCCCTCGGCGGCGAGGCGGCGCAACGTCGTGAAGAGTTTCTGGACGGCCTGGGGCGTGAGCACCGAGGTCGGTTCGTCCATGATGAGCAGACGTGGGTTCTGCAACAGGCAGCGCACGATCTCCACGCGCTGACGCTCGCCGACGGACAAGCTGTGCACGTGGCGCACCGGATCGACCTCAAGCCCGTACTGGGTCGAGACCTCGCGGATGCGTTTGGCCAGCGCTTTGAGGTCGCGGCCTGCGTCGTCGAGCGCAAGAGAAATATTCTCCGCGACGGTGAGCGTCTCGAACAATGAGAAGTGCTGGAAGACCATGCCAATGCCGAGCTTGCGTGCCGCGGCCGGGCTGTCGATGCGAACCGGTTGGCCTTCCCACAGGATTTCCCCGGCGTCGGGACGTACGGCGCCGTAGATGATCTTCATCAACGTGCTTTTACCTGCACCGTTCTCACCCAGTACAGCGTGGATCTCGCCGGGTAATACGCTCAACGCGATGTCGTCGTTGGCCACCACGCTCGGGTAGCGTTTGGTGATGCCGGTCAGCGCCAGACGTGGCGTCGATTGCATGGAAAGGGTCACTGGCGGAGTCTGACTGAGTCTGAGTTCGGGGCTTGGGCGGTCCGAAAATACCCAATTCGCGGTGAAATGTCGAGTCTGTGTCATTAACAGGGACATCTAAGGCCACCTTACGAACGACGGGCGTCTTGTGATAGGGACTTTCCGCTATAGAGGCCCCTCACCTTGTCCTTCATAATGATTTACTTATGCACTACAGGGTCCGACATATCCGGATCGTTATATTCCTCATGAGCCAAAACCGCGAACCGATTGACACCTATTTGCTGCGCGTTCTCCATACCCTGTTGATCGAGCGCAGCGTGACGCGTGCGGCCGTCAAACTGAATCAGTCGCAACCGGCGATCAGCGCTGCGCTGCGCCGGTTGCGCGACATTACTGGCGATCCGCTGCTGGTTCGCGGCAAATCGGGCATGGTGCCGACCGAATACGGTCAGTCGTTGCTGGAGCCGACGCAAAACGCATTGCGCGAAATCGAGCGCATTACGGTGCAGCAATCGAATTTCGACCCGGCCACGACGGTGCGCACGTTCCGCATCGGCTCGCCCGACTATCTGAATACGCTGTTCGTGCCGACGGTTGTCGAGCGCTTCCGCCAGCAAGCCCCCAACGCGCAACTGGAGCTGCACTCGCTCGGCCCCGCCTTCGACTACGAACATGCGCTCGAAGACGGCAAGGTGGATATCGTCATCGGCAACTGGCCGGAACCGCCCGAGCAGCTTCACCTCTCTAATCTGTTCGTCGACCAGATCGTGTGTCTGGTCCGTAATACGCATCCGTACGCCAAGCGCGGGCTCACGCTGGAGCAATACCTCGGCAGCCCGCACCTCGCGCCGACGCCCTACTCCGTCGCTCAGCGCGGTGCGATCGACATGCACCTCGCGCGCGAGCGTCTGAAGCGAAATGTGGTCGTCACGATTCCGTACTTCAATCTGGCGCCGTACGTTCTGCTGAAATCCGATCTGATTTTCACGACGACGCGCCTGTTTGCCGACCACTACGCGGAGTTCCTGCCGCTCACGGTGCTGGAGACGCCCATCGATTTCCCGCCGATGCAGTACTACCAGTTGTGGCACGAGCGCACGCACTACTCGGACGAGGTGCGCTGGCTGCGCAGTGTGATTTCCGACGCAACGCGCACCCTGCTGGAATCGCGTACGCCGTCCTGATATCGAGTCAATCAAAGGGGCTGTGCCGTTTTTACCGACGGAGCGGCCCCCACCGCCCCGCCGAACCGCACGGCAGCGTTCCCCATGCACGGGAACGCCACCCCGACTTCCCGCTTGCCCATCGCCACGCCGGAACCGGCTCACCCGAATCTGCCGATTGGGGTGAGCAGTCCCGCGACCTCACACCATGAATGTGCGGCCGGTGTGGCAACGCCTTATCGGGAAGCCTCGGCCAGTTGCCGCGCCAGCGCGTTGTGACGCGTGACGAGCGACGGCAGGTCGAGCGTCGTCAGACGCCCTTCGCGCACCACCACCCGTCCGTTCACCACGCTGTACGCGGCTTGTCCAGGATTACAGAAGACGAGCGCCGCCACGGGGTCGTGCAGACCGCCCGCCATGCCGACGCCACGTGTATCGAACGCGACGAAATCCGCCGCCATGCCCGCCGCGAGCACGCCGATGTCGTCGCGACCCAGCACGCGTGCGCCGCCGACCGTCGCGATCTCCAGCGCGTCGCGCGCCGTCATCGCGCTCGGGCCGAATCCGACCCGTTGCAGCAGCAGCGCCTGACGCGCTTCGTTGATCATGCTCGCCGCATCGTTGGACGCTGAGCCGTCCACACCGAGCCCGACGGGCACACCGGCGTCGCGCATCCGGCGAATCGGGGCGATACCTGACGCGAGCCGCATGTTCGAGCACGGGCAATGCGCCACGCCGGTGCCGGTTTTCGCGAAGAGCGCGATACCCGCGTCGTCGAGCTGAACACAGTGGGCGTGCCAGACATCGTGACCGACCCAGCCAAGATCCTGCGCGTACTCCGCTGGCGTCATGCCAAACTTCTCGCGGCTGTAGGCAATGTCGTTGACGTTCTCGGCCAGATGGGTGTGCAACGACACGCCGTAGTGGCGCGCCATCGTGGCCGACTCGCGCATCAGGTCACGACTTACCGAGAACGGTGAGCAAGGGGCGACGACCACGCGCAGCATCGCGTAACGGCCTTCGTCGTGGTACGTCTCGATGAGACGCTGCGTGTCTTTGAGAATGTCGTCTTCACGCTCGACCACACGGTCGGGCGGCAGTCCGCCCTGACTCTGGCCAACGCTCATGCTGCCCCGGCTCGCGTGGAAGCGCATGCCGATCTCGGCGGCGGCTTCGATGCTGTCGTCGAGCTTGCAGCCGTTCGGGTAGATATAGAGATGGTCGCTCGACGTGGTGCAGCCCGAGAGCAGCAGTTCGGCCATCGCCGTCTTCGTAGAGACGCGAATCATCTCCGGCGTGAGGTTGGCCCACACCGGATAGAGGTTCGTCAGCCAGTTGAACAGCTCGCCGTCTTGCGCGGCCGGGATGGCCCGCGTGAGGCTCTGGTACATGTGGTGGTGCGTGTTGACCAGCCCCGGAATGACGACGTGCCCCGTCAGATCGAGCACCTCGTCGGCACTCGCCGGCAGCGTATCGCTGGTGCCGACGGCCACGATCCGGTTGTCTTCGATGTACAGCCCGCCGCGCGCGATTTCGCGGCGACCGGCGTCCATCGTGACCAGCACTTCGGCATTCTTGACGAGCAACGTTTTCATCAATGCGCCTCCAGGCCCATACCCGATCCGTTCTTCTCGCCGTGGCCGTTGCCGTGCGTCACCGGCGCTTTGAAGCCGTTGAAGTAGGCGTTCAGGATCACGGCGGACAGCGTAGCGAGCAGAATCCCGCTATGCAGCAACGGCGCGAGCTGTTCCGGCATCTTCGCAAAGAACTTGTTCGACGCGACCGGAATCATCGCCATACCGATGCTGATAGCTACGATATACAGGTTGTAGCGGTTATGCGAGTAGTCGACCTTGGACAGGATCTTGATGCCCGTGGCGAGCACCATGCCGAACATCACGACGCCCGCGCCGCCCAGCACGAACTGGGGAATGGACGCCACGACGACCGACATCTTCGGAATCAGGCCGAACACGAGCAGGATGACGCCAGCCGAGGCACACACCCAGCGGCTCTTAACGCCCGTTACGCCAACGAGACCGATGTTCTGCGAGAACGAGGTATGCGGGAAGGTGTTGAACAGTCCGCCGATGACAGTGGCGACGCCATCGACACGCAAACCAGCGACCAGCGCCTTCTCATCCACCGGCTTGCCGACGATCTCGCCCAGCGCGAGGAACATGCCCGTCGACTCGATGAACGTAATCAGAATCACGATGGTGAGCGTCACAATGGCCCACGGATCGAACACCGGCATGCCGAAGTGGAACGGCAGCACGACGTCGAACCATTTCACCTGATCGAGACCGTCGAAATTCACTTTGTGCAGCAACAGTGCAATGCCGAATCCGAAAAGGATGCCGAGCAGCACGGCGATGTTCGAGAAGAAGCCCTTCACGAAGCGCGTGATCAGCAAGATGAAGATGAGCACCGCAAATGACACACCGAGGTAGACGGGGTCGCCGTAGTCGGGGTTGCCTACACCGCCAGCCGCCCAGTTGATGCCCACGCCGATGATGGTCAGACCGATGGACGTAATGACGATGCCGGTCACGATCGGCGGGAAGAAGCGCAGCAGCTTGCCGACGAGCGGCGCGATCAGCGTGCCGATGATGCCGGAGGCAATGGTCGCCCCGAAGATACCGGGCAAGCCTAGCGAGGGGTTCGTGCCGATGGCGAGCATCGGCCCGACGGCAGCAAATGTGACCGCCATGATGACGGGCATACGGATACCGAAGCGGCCCACACCGACGCTTTGAATCAGCGTGGCGATGCCGCAGCACATCAGATCGGCGGAGATCAGAAACGCAATCTGATCTTTGGGCAGGCCCAGCGCGCCGCCGATGATAAGCGGCACGGCGACCGCGCCCGCATACATCACCAGAACGTGTTGCAGGCCCAGCATGAACAATTTTCCGATCGGCAGTCGTTCATCGACCGGATCCACGGTATTGGTTGTCACACTCATTGCGTCTCCGTCCCTCGGGGGGCTGTTTAATGTCTATTTTTAGGGTGACTCAATGGTGCAGGTCGACGCACTTTGCGGCAAGACCATCGGAGGCTATAGTGTTTTTTTCATGGAACGTATGCATGAATGCTTATCTTGCGTCTCGGGTTTTCCCCAAGCATGCACGTAACCATTGGGCTTCCCGGGCGATCCGTCTCCTGTCGCGATAACGGCTCATACGTAACGCGTTATGCGCTGGATAACAAAATCCAATAGTCCTCCAAAAAATCCCAATTCCGGTGCACGCGGCGTACGCTTCAGACGTCGGGATGCCCTATTGAAGCGCGTCATCTTTTTATCCTGCATAACGGGGTATGTGCGCGTTTTTATCTTTGGTATTGCGCGCGTTGCCGGGCCGCCATCTCCCTACAATGCACCCATCCATCACAGGAGACATCATGGGACGACTGACTACCCACGTACTAGATACATCGCACGGCAAGCCAGGCGCGGGCATCCGTGTCGAGCTGTGGCGCGTGGACGGCGAGCGCCGTTCGCTGCGCGACGTGCAGACGAATGCCGACGGCCGCTGCGACAAGCCGCTGCTTGAAGGTGAGGAATTCGCCGCAGGCGAATACGAGCTGGTGTTCCACGCGGGCGATTATTTCGCCGCACAGGGCGTGGAAGTGCCGTCGCCGCGCTTCGTGGATCGCGTGGTGCTGCGTTTTGGCATCGCGGAGCCTTCCCAGCATTACCACGTGCCCCTTCTGGTGTCGCCGTGGAGCTTTTCAACGTATCGCGGTAGCTAAATCGCGAACGTGAACGTCAGGCAGTTGAGGAGAACATAAGATGGAAGCGTTTATTACCGACTGGGTCAATCTGTTGCTGCGCTGGCTGCATGTGGTGGCGGCCATTGCCTGGATTGGCGAGTCGTTCTATTTCGTGATGCTGGACAATGGTCTGAAGCCGCCCAAAGCGGCCGAGGACAAGCAGAAAGGCGTGTTCGGCGAAATGTGGTCGGTGCACGGCGGCGGTTTTTACCACGCCCAGAAGTATCTGAATTCGCCGCCGCAGATGCCGGAAGATCTGCACTGGTCGAAGTGGAAGTCGTACACGACGTGGCTCTCGGGCTTCGCCCTGTTCTGCGTGCTGTACCTGCTGCAACCGCAGACGTATCTGATCGACAAGAACGTGATGGATCTGCAACCGGGGCAGGCCGTGGGCCTCGCGGTCGCGTTCCTGATCGGCGGCTGGTTCGTCTATGACTTCCTGTGCCGCATTCTGGGCAAGAACGATCGTCTGCTGGGCATCGGTGTGGCCCTGTTCGTGGTGGCCGCAACGTATGCCACGACGCACATCTTCGCCGGTCGCGCCGCCTTCCTGATCGTTGGCGCAATGATGGCCACGTCGATGTCGGCGAACGTGTTCTTCTGGATCATTCCGGGCCAGCGCAAGAGCGTGGACGCGCTCTCGAAGGGCGAAGTCCCGAACCCGATCTGGGGCAAGCTCGGCAAGCAACGTTCGGTGCACAACACGTACTTCACGCTGCCGGTCGTGTTCATCATGATCAGCAACCACTACGCGTTCACGTACAGCAATCCGTACAACTGGGTGATCCTCACGATCATCATGGCCGCAGGCGCAATGATTCGTCAGTTCTTCGTGCTGCGTCACGCAGGCAAGAATCTGTACGCGTTGCCGGTTGCCGGTGCTGCACTCCTCGCCGGTGTTGCCGTGTTTGCCGCCCCGCGCCCCGCCCCGGCACCTGCCGCCGGCGCGCACGGTGAGGCCGCTGCCCCGGCCGTGAAGCTCTCGGAGATTCAGCCGATCCTGACGCAGCGTTGCGCCACCTGTCACTCGGCCAAGCCGACGATGATGGGCAGCGCTCCGGCCGGCGTGATGTTCGATACGCCCGCCGAGATCTCGCAGAACGCACAACGCATTTATCAGCAATCGGTCGCGCTCAAGTCGATGCCCCTGGGCAACGTGACGCAAATGACCGATGAAGAGCGCCAGAAGATTGCCGCGTGGTTTAACGGCGGCGCACAACAATAACGGCAATACCGTCTTTCTTGCTGGACCCATGTTGGGGCGCTTCGGCGCCCCTTTTTTTCATCGTGACATTCCCATGATGTTAGCCGTCGCTTGACGTCGCTTGTCCTCAAGCGCGGGAACTTCGGTGTGACACCGCTTGTCTGTCATACGCGCCCGGCTTTCCGGGCCGAACGATAAACATCATGAATTTCCTCCTCTTCTGTTCCTCCCGGCAAGGCGTCGTCTGGGTGCATCTGCACCAGGCGATGTTCCCTCCGTCCGTCTGACTGCCTCGCTGACGTCCACCCGCCCGGGTGTCACGCAGCGGGGCGGAGCGCTTACGCCATCGCTTGCGCGTGAGCGACAACCCTCTCCATCCCGAAGTCTCTGAAGTTCTGAAGCCTTTGATGTGCAAGCCACGGTGAGCCGCGTCCCGACACGACGCGGTGCGAAGTCATCGGGGGGACCATGTCTCTTTCCACGTCTACCAATCATTGCAATCATTCGCAGGGCGCCAGGACGTCCCTGCTCAAGGAATTTACGTCTCTCGCGATTCCAACGATCCTCTCCGGCTGGGTCTACACGATCTACACGCTGATCGACGGAATCTTCATCGGCCGCTACGTCGGCCAACAAGCGCTGGCCGCGCTGAACCTCGTGGTGCCGTTGCTCTATGTACCGTACGCGGTCAGCGTGATGGTGGGCGTCGGGGGTGCAACGCTCATCGCCCGTCTGTTGGGTGAGCAGCGCCATACCGAGGCGCGTCGCGCGTTCTCGCAGGTGCTATGGGTGATGCTCGTCTCGGGTGTTGTAATGAGTGCTGCGGTGCTCATCTTCAAGCATGAGATCGCTGCCGCCCTGGGTGCGCAAGGCGCAATCACGGCGGATGTCGTCGCCTATCTGTCCGGCTGGGGCTGGTTCGTACTGTTTGCCAATGGTCTCTACGCGATGGAGTTGTTCCTGCGCGTGGAAGGGGCACCCGCCGCCCGTTTCGGTTTGTATGCGATGTTCATGGGCGCACTCGCGAACGTGGCGCTCGACTATTGGTTCATCGCCGTTCGTGAGATGGGGATGCACGGTGCCGCACTGGCCACCGGGCTGTCGATGATGGTGTCGAGCAGCGTGATGTTCGCGTATCACCTCTTCCTGGCGAAGCGAGTGGTGCCCGCCCGTCGCGCCTTCGGTGGCGGCGAAACACACGTGTGGCGTGCGATGTACAACGGCGCGTCGGAGTTCCTCGGCGCGATCGCACCAGCGGTGACGGTGTTCGTCTTCAACCGCGTGATTCTGGTGAGCTTTGGTGAACCGGGGCTGGCCGCTTACGCCATCCTCGAATACATGACGCTCGGCGCCACGGTGACGATGGTCGCCCTCGTGCAGAGCATGCAGCCGATGATCAGCTTTTATCGCGGCGCACAGAATGCGAAGGCGCTTCAGGGGTCGTTCCGTCTGGGCGTGATTGCGGTGATGGGATTCTCGCTGCTGGTCGCGGTGGCGATGGCGACGCTGGCTCGTCCGCTGACGTTCCTCTTCCTGCCCGCCGGTGGCGACGCCTGGTCGATTCTGGAACACGCCGTCATCTGGTACGCGCTGGCGTTTCTGCCTGCGGCAGGCAATCTGATCGTGGCGGGCTATCTGACGGCGGTCGAAGCACCCGGCCCGTCGGCAGCCATTGCGATGCTGCGCAGCTGGATTCTGCTGCTGGGTATTCTCTGGCTGCTCGACGCACTCTTCGGCGGCGGCGCGATCTGGTACACGCTACTCGCCACGGAAGCGGCAACGCTCGCCGTCAGTGCATGGCTGTATCGGAAGCAGCACCGCAGTCTCGGGTTGGCGTGATCGCTGCGCAGATGCGCGTCGTGCAAAGGCCGACGCGCGTCTGCGCATTGAGCATCAGGACGGTATCTTGAGCGATACGGTCTGCGCGAGCGACTGAACGCTCCCCGGCTCATCTGCACCGGGCATGCCTTCGGGTGGCTCGGCCCGCGGCGGCAGTGACGCGGGCACGCTGGCCACGCTGGACGTCGCCCATTGCGGCTCAGGCAGTTCGTCGAACACCTGACGCAGACGCGAGCCCCACGTGTCGTGGATCATCTTGTAGTAGACGTTCTCGTCGTCGAGCGACGCGAAACGCGTCACGCGCAAACTATCTTCTTCGTAGACGAGCAGATCCAGCGGCAATCCGACGGAGACGTTCGAGCGCAGCGTGGAGTCCATTGAGATGAGGGCACATTTCGCGCCGTCGTCGAGCGACGTCGCGGGCGTGACCAGCCGGTCGATGATGGGCTTGCCGTATTTCGACTCGCCGATCTGGAAGTACGGATTGACGGAGGACGCCTCGATGAAGTTGCCCGCCGAGTACAACTGGAACAGACGGCTACGCGCACCGGCGATTTGCCCGCCCAGCAGGAAGCTGCAATTGAAGTCGACGCCGAACGCTTCGAGCGACTTGGCGTCACGGGTATAGACGTCGCGAATGGCCTGCCCGACGACACGCGCGACGTCGCTCATGGTCTTCGCGGTCCACAGCGTTTCGGTGTCTCGCGCTTCGACCAGTTGCTGACGCACCGCCTGCGTCAACGCGAGATTCCCCGCCGAGAGCAGCACGATGACGCGTTCGCCCGGACGCTCGAAGACGAGCATCTTGCGGAATGTGCTCACATGATCGACGCCCGCGTTTGTGCGGGTGTCGGAAAGAAAGACCAGCCCGGCATCGAGCTTCATGGCCACGCAATACGTCATGTCGTTCCTGTCTTGCCGTGCAAGGCGCGCTGCCTCGCTACGTTGAAAAGCTATTGTTATTGATCGATTGGTGCCGTATCGACACTGACCGATACGTGCAACTTCTCGGTCGCACCGCCGCTGCGCATTCCTCTGACGGGTGCCGCAGATTCGTAATCGCGTCCCACCGCCAGACGGCAGTAGTTGCCGCTGGCGAAGCAGGCATGGGTGACGTCGATGCTGACCCACCCTGCCCCCTCGACCCACACGTCGACCCAGGCATGGCTGGCCGCGTGCGGCACGTCGCCCGGATCGATGTACCCGCTGACGTAGCGCGCAGGCACGCCTCGCGCACGGCAGACGGCCAGCATGAGGTGGGCGTGGTCCTGACAGACGCCGCGTCCCAGTGCGAGCGCCTGTGCGGCGGTGCTGGTCACGGCGGTGATCCCCGACTCGTAATCGACCTGCTCGCAAATGGATGCCGCCAACGCCAGCAACTCACCCGGCGTGGCAACCCCGGCATCGCCCGCCAGTGCGTCGATGCCGTCGCTGCGCCCCGTCAACGGCGTAGGGCTGGCGAAGCATAACACTGGTACGGCGTGGCTCGTTTCCCCGAGCCTGCCGTCATTGAGCGGCGTCGTTTCGACCTCGCCTTCGGCCAGCAGATGGATCTCATCGTGCGGTTGATGCAGCACGAGCGTATGCATGTCGTTGCCAAAGGCGTCACGCGCGGGCGTGAGCTTGCCCGGCGCGCTCAGTCGCCATTGCACGATGCGCTGCACTTCCGACGCACTCGGCGTGAGCCGAAGCTGCTGGATGGTGTAGCGCACCGGCGTATCGTAGCGGTAGGTGGTTTCGTGTCGGATGGTCAGGCGCATGGCATCAGGCGGCGAGCGGGATCAGGAAGGTCTGACTGATCTTGTTGCCGAGCACGGAAACTCGCTCGAGGAATTCGGTCAGCACAGGGTGTAAGCCTTGCTGTCGAATTTGCTGGATGTCGGTGTATTTGAGTTCGGACTGAAGTTTGCCTGCATAGCGTTCGACGTCGCCGGACTGGGCATTGGAGAGCGTGGCGAGGTTCTCGCACACGCCGGTGAGCGATGCGAGCAATGAGCGCGGCATGTGTGCGTTGAGCATGAGCAGCTCGACCACACGCTCGGGTGTAATAACGTCGCGGTACACCTTCCGGTAGATCTCGAAACCGGAAACACTGCGCAGCACGGCCGACCAGTAGTAGAAGTCGGTCGGATGCGACGCATCCGGCCCTGCCTTGTCGGCACGCACCGCCTCGTGGAAACGGACGTCGAGAATGCGGGCGGTGTTGTCGGCACGCTCAAGGAACAGGCCGAGCCGGGTGAAGTAGAACGCGTCGTCCTGAAACAAGGTGCCGAAGCTCACGCCACGCGAGAGGTGCGAGCGCACTTTGACCCATTCGAACAGGTGCGCAGGGTCGCGCTCAAGCAGATCGAGGATGCGCGGGAAATCCAGCCAGGTACTGTTGACGGTCTCCCACAGTTCGGTCGTGAGTGTGCCGCGCACAGCACGGGCGTTCTCCCGCGCAGCGGCCAGACAGCAGGCGATGCTCGACGGGTTCTCGGGGTCGCGCACCACGAAGTCGAGCACGTTGGCTCGCGTCGCCCGCCCGTGTTTGCGGTTGAACGCAGGCTCCAGCTCGGAGATGCGCAAGGTAGCGCGCCAGCCCGCTTCATTGTCGATGCCACCGGCGAGGACTTGCGTCATGTCGGTGTCGTCTTCGTCGTCGACGGCATCTTGCGGAAGCAGGAGGTTTTGCAGGTTGACGTCGAGCAGGCGAGCAGTGTTTTCAGCCCGCTCCATATAGCGGGCCATCCAGAACAAGTGGTCGGCGGTACGGCTGAGCATGATCTCTTCCCGATAATTTCGCTTACTTTTCCAATACCCAGGTGTCCTTCGTTCCCCCGCCCTGCGAGGAGTTGACGACCAGCGAACCCTCCGTGAGCGCTACGCGCGTCAGACCACCCGGCACCATGGTCACGCCCTTGCCCGAGGACAACACGAACGGCCGCAAGTCGATGTGTCGCGGCGCGATACCGGCTTCTACAAACGTCGGGCATGCGGAGAGTGCCAGCGTGGGTTGCGCGATATAGCCGTCGGGTTTCGCGATAAGCCGCTGGCGGAAGGCTTCGATTTCAGCCTTGGTGGACGCCGGACCGACGAGCATGCCGTAGCCGCCCGCACCATGAACCTCCTTGACGACTAGCTCACCGAGGTTGTCGAGGGTGTACGCAAGGTCGTCGGGCCGACGGCACTGGTAGGTCGGCACGTTGTTCAGTATCGGCTTCTCTCCGAGGTAGAACTCGATCATGTCCGGGACGAACGGGTAGATGGATTTGTCGTCGGCGACACCCGTACCGATGGCATTGGCCAGCGTCACGCGTCCCGCACGATAGACGCTCAGCAACCCCGGCACGCCGAGCGTCGAGTCGGCACGGAAGGCCAATGGATCAAGGAAGTCGTCGTCAATGCGACGATAGATGACGTCGACACGCTTCGGACCATTGGTCGTGCGCATGTAGACGAGGTTGTCCTCGACGAACAGATCCTGCCCTTCGACCAGCTCGATACCCATCTGCTGCGCCAGGAACGCATGCTCGAAGTAAGCGGAGTTGTAGATGCCAGGCGTCATGACGACGACGGTCGGATCGTCCACGCCGATCGGCGCTACGGCGCGCAGGCTGTCGAGCAACAAGTCCGGGTAATGCTCCACCGGTGCGATGCGATTGCGTGCGAACAACTCCGGGAACAACCGCATCATCATCTTGCGATTCTCCAGCATGTACGACACGCCGGATGGCACCCGTAGGTTGTCCTCCAAGACGTAGAAGACGCCGTCGTCTCCCGTTCCCGCTCTGACGACATCGACGCCCGCAATGTGCGAGTAGATGTCGCCAGGAACGTCCACGCCCTGCATCTCCGGACGGTACTGCGCATTCTTCAACACCTGATCGGCCGGGATCACCCCCGCGCGCAGGATGTTCTGGTCATGGTAGACATCGTGAATGAACTTGTTGAGCGCCTCGACTCGCTGACGCAATCCCGTCTGCAAGGTCTGCCACTCATGCGCAGGAATGATCCGAGGGATCAGATCGAACGGAATCAAACGCTCCGTGCCCGCCTCGTTCCCATACACAGCAAAGGTAATCCCGACGCGCCTGAACGCCAGATCGGCCTCGGCTCGCTTATGGTGCAAGACATCGTCTGGCTGACACTTTAGCCAGTCGTCAAACCGACGGTAGTGCGAACGCGTCGCACCCGTGATGCTCGCCATCTCGTTATAGCTCTCGACCATACGCTTCTCCGCAGATTGCTGTGTCGAGATCGAGCAATATCCATGCCCGAGCTGTTTTTCCGCCCTTTTTCTATCCTTTTCCAACCTTTTAACGCTCTGCGCACGCTTTCGGTGCGCCCGCCCTCCTGCTCCACCTCCCTCGCACCAGATCGGTGTTTCGAAGTATAGGAGTTGGGTTTCGACTCAGACTGTTGTGTTTACCCCCGGCCCCTAAAACCTTCCCCCTAACGGACCGGGGCCCCTTTCCGCCGCTCAGACATAAACCCAACTCGCTGCAGAAAGGCGCCCCGGTCCGTCTCCCTCATTGCACCCAGTGCCTCAACCGACACCGCCCGCTTCCCGCTTCCTTTCTCGACGCCACCAGTCCCGTCGACACCGCTCTTCTCCAGCGTAGTCGCGACGCCACAACCGCCCCGCACGTGCTCCGCAACTGCTGCGCGACGGCCGTGTCGTCGCCCACACGTTTCCTGTCCCTCTACTCGCCTCACCACTTTCCTCGGCGCCTCACTCCGCTTTCTTTGGCCCAATAAAAAACGCCGAGCATCGCCCGGCGTCTTTTTGTCCCACTGACTTCATTCTTCACGCAGCCTTCTGCGCTCCCTGCACCGCATCCAACTCAGCCCGCGTCAGCAAATACACTCCCGGCAAGTCCAGCTCATCGCAGTTGTGTCCCTCTCCACCCCGGTCCACCACCACGAAGTCGCTCACCTCATCCAACGCCAACAACGGGTGATGCCACACGCCCTTCGCATAGTTCACACCCTGCCAGCCATCCGAGACGAACGCACGCATCTTGCTCACGTCCAATTCGCCCGCCGGAGCTACAACCACCAGATACGGCGTCGTCTTCAACGGAATGAACGCCTGACTGCCCAACGGGTGACGCTCCAACATCTTCACCTCGTACGGCAACTGTCTCGGCTGTCCACGGAAGACGTTCACCAACGTGCGCCCACCCTCCGGGCCCAGATCCACCGTCGCCAAATCATGGAATCGCTCAGTCGTCCCGCCATTGATCGCGAAATGCTTCGCACCCTCCAACTCGATCACATCGCCGAACGG